>NZ_CP166810.1:6240000-6971998 GCF_059716165.1 Pseudomonas sp. LBUM1646 | reverse complement strand
GGATATCCCCTAAGTTGAAAGCCGGTGAGGCAAAAACAAGCGGCCATTGTAGCGGCCAGACGCCCACTTATCCACATGCAGGTTGCGCACAGGCCATGAATTATCAATGCGTTAACTGTTGAAAAGGCGACCAGCGGTATGTGCATAAGCTCTGTGGATAACCGCCCATGAGGGCACTGGACAAGTGGGGGGTAAACTCGGTGGATAACTGGCCTGTGGATAACTGACCATTCCACACACAGCTTATCCGACAGCGCAGCACAGGCTGACCACCGTTTTCCACTGTAGTTGTCATTCTCTGTACATCACGGCTTATATGGGCTTAAGGCAGTTATCCACAGAGAATGGCGTCCCTAGCTTTTATAAGCTTTACAGAAAAGCTTTAAATAATTCCCTTCTTTATTTCTATATCTAGCGAAGAGGCGTCGAGCGAGAAAACCTCCGGAGATCTATTTATAAGGAAACGCTGGTTGGAAATTGACCTAGAGGCTTGCTTTCTCTAGAATCCCCGGTCTCTTAAAACGGGGGCCATTCCGGCCCGTTGTGGACGAACCAGGTAACACGACAATGAAACGTACTTTCCAACCAAGCACTATCAAACGCGCTCGTACTCACGGTTTCCGTGCTCGCATGGCTACCAAAAACGGTCGTGCCGTCCTGTCGCGTCGTCGCGCCAAAGGTCGTGCGCGTCTGGCAGTTTGATAATCCGGCACTG
The DNA here is from genome assembly GCF_059716165.1 of Pseudomonas sp. LBUM1646. Classification (NCBI taxonomy): domain Bacteria; kingdom Pseudomonadati; phylum Pseudomonadota; class Gammaproteobacteria; order Pseudomonadales; family Pseudomonadaceae; genus Pseudomonas; species Pseudomonas sp. LBUM1646. The sequence goes on along the minus strand of NZ_CP166810.1, from coordinate 6,971,283 downwards.
GAGGTGAGTCAGGACTTCAGTCGGGACAAGCGTTTGCTAACGCCCCGGCATTTCAAAGCAGTCTTTGACTCCCCTACCGGCAAGGTTCCGGGGAAAAATCTCCTGCTCCTTGCGCGCAACAACGATCTTGATCACCCCCGTCTCGGGCTGGTTATCGGGAAAAAGAGCGTAAAGCTCTCCGTCGAGCGCAATCGCCTCAAACGTCTGATGCGCGAATCGTTTCGCCTGAACCAGGATTCACTGGTCGGTTGGGACATTGTTATCGTCGCGCGCAAAGGTTTGGGGGACGTAGAAAACCCCGAATTGATTCAGCATTTCGGCAAACTCTGGAAGCGTCTGGCACGCAGCACGCCGGTACCAGCAGTCAAAACCGAAACTGTAGGGGTAGACAGTACCGATGCGTAAACTGGCACTCGTTCCGATCCAGTTTTATCGCTATGCCATTAGTCCCCTGATGGCCAGTCACTGTCGTTTCTACCCCAGTTGTTCCTGCTACGCGTATGAAGCCATAGAAAATCATGGCCTTCTGCGCGGTGGCTGGCTGGCCTTTCGTCGTTTAGGTCGCTGTCATCCGTGGAATCCCGGTGGTTATGACCCGGTTCCGCCTATCCCTACCTCCCGTTCTTCTTCGATGGCCGAGTAATCATGGATATCAAACGCACGATCCTGATCGTCGCCCTGGCAATCGTGTCCTACGTTATGGTTCTTAAATGGAACCAGGACTATGGCCAGGCTGCCCTGCCGACTCAGAATGTTGCTTCCAGTACTACCGCACCGGGCCTACCGGACACGGCGACTGGCAATAATGCTTCTGTCAGTGACGACATTCCCCGCGCCGCAAGCGATACCAGTGCCACTGCACCTGCTGAAACACCAGTAGCTGTAAGCAAAGACCTCATCCAGATCAAAACGGATGTGCTCAACCTGGCAATCGATCCACAAGGTGGTGATGTTGCACAATTGACGTTGCCGCTGTATCCACGTCGCCAGGACCATCCGGAAATTCCATTCCAGTTGTTCGATAACGGCAACGAGCGGACTTATCTGGCCCAGAGCGGTTTGATCGGCACCGACGGTCCGGACGCAAGTCCAACCGGTCGTCCGGTTTACGCCTCGGAGAAGAAGATTTACCAGTTGGCTGACGGTCAGGACCAATTGGTCGTGGACCTGAAGTTCAGCAAGGACGGCGTCAACTACATCAAGCGTTTCACTGTGAAACGTGGCCTGTATGACGTAACCGTTTCCTACTTGATCGATAACGAAAGCGCCAAGCCTTGGTCGGGTGCGATGTTCGCCCAACTGAAGCGTGACGCCAGCTCCGATCCTTCTTCCAGCACTGCCACCGGCACCGCGACTTACCTGGGCGCCGCCCTGTGGACAAGTAACGAGCCGTACAAGAAAGTGTCGATGAAGGACATGGACAAGGCTCAGCTGAAAGAAACCGTTAACGGTGGTTGGGTTGCCTGGTTGCAACACTACTTCGTGACCGCGTGGATTCCGGCGAAGGGCGAAAACAATGTCGTCCAGACCCGTAAAGACAGCAAAGGCAACTACATCATCGGTTACACCGCTCCGGCAGTGACCGTTGCACCTGGTGCAAAAGGTGAAGTCAGCGCCGTTCTGTACGCCGGCCCGAAAAGCCAGGCTGTGCTGAAAGAGTTGTCCCCAGGTCTGGAACTGACCGTCGACTACGGCATTCTGTGGTTCATTGCCCAGCCAATCTTCTGGTTGCTGCAACACATCCACGCCATTGTCGGTAACTGGGGCTGGTCGATCATCTTCCTGACCATGCTGATCAAAGGGCTTTTCTTCCCGTTGTCGGCTGCCAGCTACAAATCCATGGCGCGCATGCGTGCAGTGGCGCCGAAACTGGCCGCGCTGAAAGAGCAACATGGCGACGACCGGCAGAAAATGTCCCAAGCCATGATGGAGCTGTACAAGAAAGAGAAGATCAATCCACTGGGCGGCTGCTTGCCAATCCTGGTGCAGATGCCGGTTTTCCTTTCGCTGTACTGGGTTCTGCTGGAAAGCGTGGAAATGCGCCAGGCGCCGTTCATGCTGTGGATTACTGACCTGTCGATCAAGGATCCGTTCTTCATCCTGCCGATCATCATGGGTGCAACCATGTTCATCCAGCAGCGCTTGAACCCAACGCCTCCGGATCCGATGCAGGCCAAGGTGATGAAGCTGATGCCAATCATCTTCACCTTCTTCTTCCTGTGGTTCCCGGCGGGTCTGGTGCTGTACTGGGTCGTCAACAACGTCCTGTCCATCAGCCAACAGTGGTACATCACCCGTAAGATCGAAGCTGCTACCAAAAACGCCGCTGCGTAACTTACTCTGTGGTTAACCACTCAAAACGCCCCCTAGTGGGGCGTTTTGCTATCTGTCACTTTTGTCTGGATACCGGTTTATGAGCGTTCCTCGTGAAACCATCGCTGCCGTCGCCACCGCTCAAGGTCGTGGCGGTGTGGGCATCGTCCGTATTTCCGGGCCGCTGGCGAGTGTGGCGGCCAAAGCCATCAGCGGCCGCGAACTGAAACCGCGGTATGCCCATTACGGTCCGTTCCTCAGTGAAAACGAAGAGGTGCTGGACGAAGGCATCGCCCTGTATTTCCCCGGCCCGAACTCATTCACCGGCGAAGACGTGCTCGAACTGCAGGGACACGGCGGCCCGATCGTGCTGGATATGCTGCTCAAGCGTTGCCTGGAACTGGGTTGCCGCTTGGCCCGGCCAGGTGAATTCAGCGAACGCGCCTTCCTCAACGACAAGCTCGACCTGGCCCAGGCCGAGGCAATTGCCGATCTGATCGAGGCAAGTTCTGCTCAAGCGGCGCGAAATGCCCTGCGTTCCTTGCAAGGTGCGTTTTCCCAGCGTGTGCATAACCTCACTGAGCAGCTGATTGGCCTGCGCATCTATGTGGAGGCCGCCATCGACTTCCCGGAAGAAGAAATCGACTTCCTTGCCGATGGCCACGTGCTGAGCATGCTCGACAAAGTACGTGATGAATTATCCACAGTCCTTCGCGAAGCCGGGCAGGGTGCCTTGTTGCGGGACGGGATGAATGTCGTGATTGCCGGACGGCCGAATGCCGGTAAATCCAGCCTGTTGAATGCCTTGGCCGGTCGTGAAGCGGCGATCGTCACCGAGATCGCCGGCACTACCCGGGACATTCTTCGCGAACATATCCACATCGACGGCATGCCGTTGCACGTGGTCGACACTGCAGGCCTGCGTGATACCGATGACCAAGTGGAAAAAATCGGCGTTGAACGGGCGCTAAAAGCCATCGGTGAAGCGGATCGGGTGTTGTTGGTCGTGGATGCTACGGCACCGGAAGCGCTTGATCCGTTTGCGCTGTGGCCAGAATTCCTGGAAACCCGGCCTGACCCGGCCAAAGTCACGCTGATCCGTAACAAGGCTGACCTGACGGGCGAAGCGATTGCCCTGGAAGTCAGCGCCGATGGCCATGTCACCATCAGCTTGAGCGCCAAGTCTGCGGGCGAAGGCCTTGAGTTGCTGCGTGAGCACCTCAAGACCTGCATGGGCTACGAGCAGACCTCGGAAAGCAGCTTCAGCGCACGCCGGCGCCACCTGGAGGCGCTGCGACATGCCAGTGCATCCCTCGAGCACGGCCGTGCGCAGCTGACCTTGGCAGGTGCCGGCGAGCTATTGGCTGAGGATCTGCGTCAGGCGCAGCACTCTTTAGGCGAAATAACCGGCGCCTTCAGCTCCGATGACCTGCTGGGACGAATCTTTTCCAGCTTCTGCATCGGTAAATAGTCCCTCCGTTGTTCACAGACAGGCCGCTCGTGCCTGTCTGTTCCCTCCTTTTCTGAAACTTTCCTCCAGTGCCGAGCAGATTCTTTCTGCTTGAGCGGATTTCCCGTGCCCGAGATTCGCTCATTTAAGGCTTTTCTGTGGATTAAGCCCTGTGAATAACTGCCACTAAGGGCAGTTGATAACAGGGCCTGAAAACTGAAGATAAACCCCTCTGTGGATAACCACCTCTTTCATCCACAGGCTTACACCGGTTATCCAAGGGCCTCCTTGGCACATGACCACAGGGTTTTGAATCTCTGTACATATTGAATATAAAGGCTTGTAGAGATCTATCCACAGAAATGGCGCTCAGTAGAAATAAACATAAAAACAAAGATTTAATAAATTTCTCTCTTTTTAATTTCTATAACCCCGACTTCTCCACAGCTGGTTAAATTTTGTGCAAAGGGTTCTTTAGGAAGGGCGAAGTCCCTATACTTGCCGACCAGGTCCAAAAACCTGAGACCAACCTATTCCGGATTACCTAACTGAAGCAGGCACGAGGTGCGTGGTGGATTTCCCTTCCCGTTTTGAAGTGATCGTCATCGGCGGCGGTCATGCCGGTACCGAGGCAGCACTGGCGTCAGCACGTATGGGGGCAAAAACCCTGTTGCTGACGCATAACGTGGAAACCCTCGGTGCCATGAGTTGCAACCCTGCCATTGGCGGGATCGGCAAAAGCCATCTGGTCAAAGAAATCGATGCCCTTGGCGGCGCGATGGCCATGGCGACCGATAAAGGCGGTATTCAGTTTCGCGTGTTGAACAGCCGTAAAGGCCCGGCCGTGCGAGCGACTCGCGCTCAAGCCGACCGGGTTCTGTACAAGGCCGCTGTCCGCGAAGCCCTGGAAAACCAGCCGAACCTGTGGATATTTCAACAAGCTGCCGATGACCTGATCGTCGAACAGGAACAAGTGCGCGGTGTTGTCACCCAAATGGGTCTGCGTTTCCTCGCCGATTCCGTGGTGTTGACCACTGGCACCTTCCTCGGTGGACTTATCCACATCGGCATGCAGAATTATTCTGGCGGTCGCGCCGGTGATCCGCCCTCGATTGCCCTGGCTCACCGTTTGCGTGAGTTGCCACTGCGCGTCGGTCGCCTGAAAACCGGTACACCGCCGCGTATCGATGGTCGCTCTGTGGATTTCTCGGTGATGACGGAGCAAGCAGGCGATACGCCGATCCCGGTGATGTCGTTCATGGGTTCCAAAGAGCAGCACCCGAAACAGGTCAGCTGCTGGATTACCCACACTAACGCCCGGACCCACGAAATCATTGCCGCGAACCTCGACCGTTCGCCGATGTATTCCGATGCAGGGTTGATCGAAGGCATCGGCCCGCGTTATTGCCCGTCGATCGAAGACAAGATCCACCGATTTGCCGACAAGGAAAGCCATCAGGTCTTCATCGAACCGGAAGGCTTGACCACCCACGAGCTGTACCCGAACGGGATTTCCACTTCCCTGCCGTTCGACGTGCAATTGCAGATCGTCCAATCGATCCGCGGCATGGAAAACGCGCACATCGTTCGCCCGGGCTACGCCATCGAGTACGACTACTTCGATCCGCGTGACCTGAAGTACAGCCTGGAAACCAAAGTGATTGGCGGTCTGTTTTTCGCCGGGCAAATCAACGGCACCACCGGTTACGAAGAAGCCGGCGCCCAGGGTTTGCTGGCCGGGGCCAACGCCGCACTGCGCGCACAGGGCAAAGACGCCTGGTGTCCGCGTCGCGACGAGGCGTACATCGGGGTGTTGGTCGATGACCTGATTACCCTGGGTACCCAGGAACCGTACCGGATGTTCACGTCCCGGGCCGAATACCGGCTGATCCTGCGCGAAGACAACGCTGACCTGCGCTTGACCGAAAAAGGTCGCGAACTCGGTTTGGTGGATGACGCGCGTTGGGCTGCGTTCTGCAAAAAACGCGAAAGCATCGATCTCGAAGAGCAGCGCCTGAAAAGTACCTGGGTTCGCCCGGGCACCGAGCAGGGCGATGCGATTTCCGAAAAGTTCGGCACGCCACTGACCCACGAATACAACTTGCTGAACCTCTTGAGCCGTCCGGAAATCGACTACGCTGGTCTGATCGCCGTCACTGGCGGTGGTGCAGAAGATCCACAGGTCGCCGAGCAGGTCGAAATCAAGACCAAATACGCCGGCTACATCGATCGCCAGCAGGATGAAATCGTTCGTCTGCGGGCCAGCGAAGATACCAAACTGCCTGTGGATATCGATTACACAAACATCTCCGGTCTCTCCAAAGAGATCCAGAGCAAGCTCGGTGCGACCCGTCCAGAAACCCTGGGCCAGGCGTCGCGTATCCCGGGCGTGACCCCGGCAGCGATTTCGCTGTTGATGATTCATTTGAAAAAACGCGGCGCGGGCCGTCAGTTGGAGCAAAGCGCTTGAGTTCGTTGGTCACCTCGCAACATGCAGAAGAGTTATCCACAGGTGCTCGCCAGCTCGGTGTCACACTGACAGAAACCCAGCACGCGTTGCTGCTGGGTTATCTGGCCCTGTTGATAAAATGGAACAAGGCCTACAACCTCACTGCCGTACGCGATCCGGACGAAATGGTGTCCCGTCATTTGCTCGATAGCTTGAGCGTGATGTCGTATGTGGAAAACGGTCGCTGGCTGGACGTTGGCAGCGGCGGCGGCATGCCGGGTATTCCGTTGGCCATCCTGTTTCCAGAGTCCCAAGTGACCTGCCTGGACAGCAACGGCAAGAAAACCCGCTTCCTGACCCAGGTCAAACTCGAACTGAAACTGGATAACCTGCAAGTTATCCACAGTCGCGTCGAAGAATTCCGACCAGAACTGCCATTCAACGGGATCATCTCCCGGGCGTTCAGCAGCATGGAAAACTTCAGCAACTGGACTCGCCACCTCGGCGACCGCGATACGCGTTGGCTGGCAATGAAGGGCGTTCATCCCGCCGATGAGCTGGTAGCATTGCCGGCAGACTTCCACCTCGATAGCGAACACGCCCTGGCCGTACCCGGTTGCCAAGGCCAACGCCATCTGCTGATACTGCGCCGCACGGCATGATTGGGAACACAAGCAAGAATGGCTAAGGTATTCGCGATAGCGAACCAAAAGGGTGGTGTGGGCAAGACCACCACCTGCATCAACCTCGCAGCTTCCCTGGTCGCTACCAAGCGTCGGGTGTTGTTGATCGATCTCGATCCACAGGGCAACGCCACCATGGGTAGCGGTGTGGATAAACACGGCCTGGAAAACTCGGTCTACGACCTGTTGATTGGTGAGTGCGACCTGGCCCAAGCCATGCACTTCTCCGAGCACGGTGGTTACCAGCTGTTGCCGGCCAACCGCGATTTGACGGCGGCCGAAGTGGTTCTGCTGGAAATGCAGATGAAAGAAAGTCGTCTGCGCAGTGCGTTGGCGCCGATCCGTGAAAACTACGATTACATTTTGATCGACTGCCCGCCGTCGCTGTCGATGCTGACCCTGAACGCGTTGGTGGCGGCCGATGGGGTGATTATCCCCATGCAGTGCGAGTACTTTGCGCTCGAAGGTTTGAGCGACCTTGTGGATAACATCAAGCGCATCGCCGAACTGCTGAACCCGAATCTGAAAGTCGAAGGCCTGTTGCGGACCATGTATGACCCGCGCCTGAGCCTGATGAACGATGTCTCGGCCCAGCTCAAGGAACACTTCGGCGAGCAGCTCTACGACACCGTGATTCCGCGCAACATCCGCCTGGCCGAAGCGCCAAGCTATGGCATGCCGGCGCTGGCGTACGACAAATCATCGCGTGGCGCCATCGCCTACCTGGCATTGGCGGGCGAAGTAGTTCGCCGTCAACGCAAAAACTCTCGCACCGCCGCCGCCCAGGCAACTTAAGGAATCCCCATGGCCGTCAAGAAACGAGGTCTCGGACGTGGACTGGATGCACTGCTGAGTGGTCCGACTGTCAGCTCGCTCGAAGAGCAAGCGGTACAAGCCGATCAGCGTGAGCTGCAACACCTGCCCCTGGACCTGATCCAGCGTGGCAAGTATCAGCCGCGTCGGGACATGGATCCTCAGGCGCTCGAAGAACTGGCGTTGTCGATCAAGGCCCAGGGCGTAATGCAGCCGATCGTGGTTCGTCCGATTGGTAATGGTCGCTTCGAAATCATCGCCGGCGAACGTCGCTGGCGTGCCAGCCAACAGGCTGGCCAGGAAACCATCCCGGCGATGGTTCGCGATGTGCCGGACGAAACCGCCATCGCCATGGCGCTGATCGAGAACATCCAGCGTGAAGACCTCAATCCGATCGAGGAAGCGGTTGCCCTGCAGCGTTTGCAGCAGGAATTCCAGCTGACCCAGCAACAAGTTGCCGAGGCTGTGGGTAAGTCCCGCGTTACCGTGGCCAACCTGTTGCGTCTGATTGCGTTGCCGGAAGTCATCAAGACCATGCTGTCCCACGGCGACCTTGAAATGGGCCACGCACGTGCTTTACTGGGTTTGCCGGAGAATCAGCAGGTTGAAGGGGCGCGACACGTTGTCGCACGCGGACTGACCGTGCGCCAGACTGAGGCACTGGTTCGCCAGTGGTTGAGTGGCAAACCGGAGCCTGTGGAAGCAGCAAAACCCGACCCGGATATCGCTCGACTCGAGCAGCGTCTGGCCGAGCGCCTAGGCTCTGCGGTGCAGATCCGCCACGGAAAGAAGGGCAAAGGACAGTTGGTGATTGGTTACAACTCACTCGACGAGCTTCAAGGCGTGCTTGCGCACATCCGCTGAAACATTTCCTCATGTAGCGCGCAGTCGGAAATCACTACCTGACAGTTGAATAGGGGCCGAACCGCCCCTATACTCTGCGCGCATTTTGTCGGCACAAATTATGCCAAGTTATTGAATTCTGGCAGCCGACCATTGGGGAGTAAAAGTGATGGAAACCCGCACGCCAAACCGCTTGCCGTTCCATCGCCTGGCAGTTTTTCCGGTGTTAATGGCTCAATTTGTCGTTTTGCTCATTGCCGCTTTGGCGCTCTGGCAATGGCACGGAGTCGTTGCCGGGTACTCAGGACTCTGCGGAGGCCTGATAGCCTTGTTACCCAATGTTTATTTCGCTCACAGGGCATTTCGGTTTTCCGGCGCCCGAGCAGCTCAAGCCATCGTCCGGTCTTTTTATGCCGGCGAGGCGGGCAAACTAATTTTGACGGCAGTGCTCTTTGCATTGACGTTTGCAGGTGTGAAGCCATTGGCGCCGCTAGCTGTATTCGGCGTCTTCGTGTTGACCCAACTGGTCAGCTGGTTCGCGCCCCTGCTGATGAGAACAAGACTTTCGAGACCTTAGGGCGTTTGAGGCAACCATGGCAGAGACAACCGCTTCGGGCTATATCCAGCACCACTTGCAGAACCTGACCTTCGGTCAGCATCCTACCGGCGGCTGGGGCTTTGCCCACACCGCAGCAGAGGCCAAAGAAATGGGCTTCTGGGCTTTCCACGTCGATACTCTCGGCTGGTCTGTCGCGTTGGGTCTGATCTTCGTTCTGATTTTCCGCATGGCGGCAAAGAAGGCGACTTCCGGTCAACCAGGTGCTTTGCAGAACTTCGTTGAAGTATTGGTCGAATTCGTCGATGGCAGCGTGAAAGACAGCTTCCATGGTCGTAGCCCGGTGATTGCACCGTTGGCACTGACTATCTTCGTCTGGGTCTTTCTGATGAACGCCGTCGACCTGATCCCGGTCGACTGGATTCCTCATTTGGCCATCCTGATCACTGGCGATTCGCACATTCCGTTCCGTGCCGTATCGACCACTGACCCGAACGCTACCCTGGGCATGGCCCTGTCGGTGTTCGCGTTGATCATTTTCTACAGCATCAAGGTCAAGGGCATCGGCGGCTTCATCGGCGAACTGACCCTGCACCCGTTTGGCAGCAAGAACATTTTCCTGCAAGCGCTGTTGATCCCGGTGAACTTCCTGCTGGAATTCGTCACCCTGATCGCCAAGCCAATCTCCTTGGCACTGCGTCTGTTCGGCAACATGTACGCCGGCGAGCTGGTCTTCATTCTGATTGCTGTGATGTTCGGCAGCGGTCTGCTCTGGCTTAGCGGCCTGGGCGTAGTTCTGCAGTGGGCGTGGGCTGTGTTCCACATCCTGATCATCACCCTGCAGGCGTTTATCTTCATGATGCTGACCATCGTTTACCTGTCGATGGCGCACGAAGAGAACCATTAAGACCAGTCTCGACTAGTCTGATGTCCCACTCGGTCAAACGAGTGGGTGCCCGAACAGGGCTTATGAAACGATTTGTTTTACCGCTTTAAAATCTAAAAAACCTAAACCATACGACGTAAAAGTCGGGAGGAAAGATGGAAACTGTAGTTGGTCTAACCGCTATCGCTGTTGCACTGTTGATCGGCCTGGGCGCACTGGGTACCGCAATTGGTTTCGGCCTGTTGGGCGGCAAGTTCCTGGAAGGCGCAGCGCGTCAGCCAGAAATGGTTCCAATGCTGCAAGTCAAAATGTTCATCGTTGCCGGTCTGCTCGACGCCGTAACCATGATCGGTGTTGGTATCGCTCTGTTCTTCACCTTCGCGAACCCATTCGTTGGTCAACTCGCTGGCTAATCACTCGAACCTTCGAGTGATTGGTTTGATGTGCAACGAACGAGCGAGGTGTTGGCGTGAACATTAATGCAACCCTGATTGGCCAGTCCGTTGCGTTCTTCATTTTTGTACTGTTTTGCATGAAGTTCGTGTGGCCTCCGGTCATCGCGGCTTTGCACGAACGTCAGAAGAAGATCGCGGATGGACTGGACGCTGCCGCCCGAGCAGCTCGCGACCTGGAGTTGGCCCAAGATAAAGCGGGTCAACAACTGCGCGAAGCTAAAGCTCAGGCAGCCGAAATCATTGAGCAAGCCAAGAAACGCGGTAACCAGATTGTTGAAGAGGCCGTTGAAAAGGCCCGTATCGACGCTGACCGTGTGAAGGTTCAGGCTCAGGCCGAGATCGAGCAGGAACTGAACAGTGTCAAAGACGCGCTGCGTGCCCAATTGGGTAGCCTGGCAGTCTCCGGCGCCGAGAAGATCCTGGGTTCCACAATCGATCAAAACGCGCACGCGGAGCTGGTAAACAAACTGGCTGCTGAAATTTAAGCGAGGGCGATCATGGCAGAATTGACCACGTTGGCCCGACCTTACGCTAAGGCAGCCTTCGAGCACGCCCAGGCCCACCAGCAACTGGCCTCTTGGTCAGCCATGCTCGGCCTGGCTGCAGCAGTGTCGCAAGACGACACTATGCAGCGCGTGCTCAAGGCCCCGCGACTGACGAGCGCAGACAAGGCCGCCACGTTTATTGACGTGTGCGGCGACAAGTTTGATGCCAAGGCACAGAACTTCATCAACGTCGTTTCCGAAAACGACCGTCTCCCGCTTTTGCCGGAGATATCCGCTCTGTTTGACCTGTACAAGGCCGAACAAGAGAAGTCGGTAGACGTTGAAGTGACCAGTGCTTTTGCATTGAACCAAGAACAGCAAGACAAACTCGCCAAGGTTCTCAGTGCACGACTCAACCGGGAAGTGCGCCTGCAAGTCGAGGAAGACAAATCCCTTATTGGGGGCATTGTCATCCGCGCCGGCGACCTGGTTATCGATGGCTCGGTTCGCGGCAAACTCGCGAACCTTGCCGAAGCATTGAAATCTTGAGTTTGAAGGGGCAGCAGAGCAATGCAGCAACTCAATCCTTCCGAAATAAGTGAAATTATCAAGGGCCGCATCGACAAACTCGATGTGACCTCCCAAGCCCGTAACGAAGGCACAGTCGTCAGCGTATCTGACGGCATCGTGCGGATTCACGGTCTGGCCGACGTCATGTACGGCGAGATGATCGAGTTTCCGGGCGGCGTCTTCGGTATGGCCCTCAACCTTGAGCAAGACTCTGTAGGCGCCGTTGTTTTGGGCTCCTACCAGTCTCTGGCTGAAGGCATGAGCGCCAAGTGCACTGGCCGCATCCTCGAAGTTCCGGTTGGTAAGGAACTGCTGGGTCGCGTAGTCGACGCACTGGGTAACCCAGTTGACGGCAAAGGTCCGCTGAACAACACCGAGACCGATGCGGTCGAGAAAGTTGCTCCAGGCGTGATCTGGCGTAAGTCGGTAGACCAGCCTGTACAGACTGGCTACAAGGCTGTCGATGCCATGATTCCTGTCGGCCGTGGCCAGCGTGAGCTGATCATCGGTGACCGTCAGATCGGTAAAACCGCTCTGGCGATCGACGCGATCATCAACCAGAAAGACAGCGGCATTTTCTGCGTCTACGTAGCGATCGGTCAGAAGCAATCGACCATCGCCAACGTTGTTCGCAAGCTGGAAGAAAACGGCGCACTGGCTAACACCATCGTCGTGGCAGCGAGCGCTTCGGAATCTGCAGCACTGCAATTCCTGGCCCCGTACTCCGGTTGCACCATGGGTGAATTCTTCCGCGACCGCGGTGAAGACGCGCTGATCGTTTATGACGATCTGTCCAAGCAAGCAGTGGCTTACCGCCAGATTTCCCTGCTGCTGCGCCGTCCACCAGGCCGTGAAGCTTACCCAGGCGACGTGTTCTATCTCCACTCCCGTCTGCTGGAGCGCGCATCCCGCGTTTCGGAAGAATACGTAGAGAAGTTCACCAACGGCGCAGTGACCGGCAAAACCGGTTCCCTGACCGCACTGCCGATCATCGAAACCCAGGCTGGCGACGTTTCCGCGTTCGTTCCGACCAACGTGATTTCCATCACCGACGGTCAGATCTTCCTGGAATCGGCCATGTTCAACTCCGGGATCCGTCCTGCTGTGAACGCCGGTGTTTCGGTATCCCGTGTGGGTGGTGCCGCTCAGACCAAGATCATCAAGAAGCTCTCCGGTGGTATCCGTACCGCTCTGGCTCAGTACCGTGAACTGGCGGCATTCGCCCAGTTCGCTTCTGACCTGGACGAAGCGACCCGTAAGCAACTTGAGCATGGTCAGCGCGTTACCGAGCTGATGAAGCAGAAGCAATACGCACCAATGTCGATCGCTGACATGGCGCTGTCGCTGTATGCCGCTGAGCGTGGGTTCCTGACTGACATTGAAATCGCCAAGATCGGCAGCTTCGAACAAGCGCTGATTGCTTTCTTCAACCGCGATCACGCCGATTTGATGGCGAAGATCAACGTGAAGGGTGACTTCAATGACGAAATCGACGCTGGCTTGAAAGCCGGTATCGAGAAGTTCAAGGCCACCCAAACCTGGTAAGCCGCAGCGGGAGCCGCAAGGCTCCCGCTTGCTAACCTGATAGGTGTTACATGGCAGGCGCAAAAGAGATTCGCAGTAAGATTGCGAGCATCAAAAGCACGCAAAAGATTACCAGCGCCATGGAAAAAGTGGCGGTCAGTAAAATGCGCAAGGCACAAATGCGCATGGCTGCTAGCCGTCCTTACGCGGAGCGCATCCGCCAGGTTATTGGTCATTTGGCCAACGCTAACCCGGAATATCGCCACCCATTCATGCTCGACCGTGAAATCAAGCGCGTCGGTTATGTCGTGGTGAGCAGTGACCGTGGTCTGTGTGGTGGCTTGAACACCAACCTGTTCAAGGCCCTGGTCAAGGACATGGCGAAAAACCGTGAAAACGGCGTCGAGATCGATCTGTGTGTTGTTGGTAGCAAGGGTGCGGCTTTCTTCCGCAACTTCGGCGGTAACGTCGTAGCAGCTATCAGCCACCTGGGTGAAGAGCCATCGATCAATGATCTGATTGGCAGCGTCAAGGTGATGCTGGATGCCTACCTGGATGGCCGTATCGACCGTCTGAGCGTTGTGTCCAACAAGTTCATCAACACCATGACGCAACAGCCTACCGTGGAGCAGTTGATTCCACTGGTGGCAACCCCGGATCAAGAACTCAAGCACCACTGGGACTATCTCTACGAACCGGACGCCAAAGAGCTGCTTGACGGCTTGATGGTTCGCTACGTGGAGTCGCAGGTCTACCAGGCGGTGGTCGAGAACAACGCGGCTGAACAAGCTGCGCGGATGATCGCGATGAAGAACGCTACTGACAACGCCGGTGATTTGATCAGCGATTTGCAACTGATCTACAACAAGGCGCGTCAGGCTGCGATCACCCAAGAGATCTCGGAAATCGTCGGCGGCGCTGCCGCGGTTTAACGGTTCAAATATTCAGAGGATCCAGCTATGAGTAGCGGACGTATCGTTCAAATCATCGGCGCCGTTATCGACGTGGAATTCCCACGCGACAGCGTACCGAGCATCTACAACGCGTTGAAAGTACAAAGCGATGCCGGCACCACTCTGGAAGTTCAGCAGCAGCTGGGCGACGGCGTGGTTCGTACCATTGCGATGGGTTCCACCGAGGGCTTGAAGCGCGGTCTGGAAGTCACCGACTCTGGCGCAGCCATCTCCGTACCGGTCGGTAAAGCGACCCTGGGCCGGATCATGGACGTCCTCGGTAACCCGATCGACGAAGCTGGCCCGATCGAAACCGAAGAGCGCTGGGGCATTCACCGTCCTGCGCCAACCTTCGCTGAACAAGCGGGCGGCAACGACCTGCTGGAAACCGGCATCAAGGTTATCGACCTGGTTTGCCCGTTCGCCAAGGGTGGTAAAGTCGGTCTGTTCGGTGGTGCCGGTGTAGGCAAAACCGTAAACATGATGGAACTGATCCGTAACATCGCCATCGAGCACAGCGGTTATTCCGTGTTCGCCGGTGTGGGTGAGCGTACTCGTGAGGGTAACGACTTCTACCACGAGATGAAGGATTCCAACGTTCTGGACAAAGTGGCACTGGTTTACGGTCAGATGAACGAGCCGCCGGGTAACCGTCTGCGCGTAGCACTGACCGGCCTGACCATGGCCGAGAAGTTCCGTGACGAAGGTAACGACGTTCTGCTGTTCGTCGACAACATCTATCGTTACACCTTGGCCGGTACTGAAGTATCCGCACTGCTGGGCCGTATGCCTTCCGCAGTAGGTTACCAGCCGACCCTGGCCGAAGAGATGGGTACTCTGCAAGAGCGCATCACTTCGACCAAAAACGGTTCGATCACCTCGATCCAAGCGGTATACGTACCTGCGGATGACTTGACTGACCCGTCGCCAGCGACCACTTTCGCCCACTTGGACGCCACCGTCGTTCTGTCCCGTGACATCGCTTCCCTGGGTATCTACCCAGCGGTCGATCCACTCGACTCGACTTCGCGCCAGCTGGATCCGAACGTGATCGGCCAGGACCACTACGACACCGCTCGCGGC
Source organism: Pseudomonas sp. LBUM1646 (assembly GCF_059716165.1). Taxonomy (NCBI): domain Bacteria; kingdom Pseudomonadati; phylum Pseudomonadota; class Gammaproteobacteria; order Pseudomonadales; family Pseudomonadaceae; genus Pseudomonas; species Pseudomonas sp. LBUM1646. Next base: position 6,956,220 of record NZ_CP166810.1, on the reverse strand, counting down.
GTTCAGTATGTTCTGCAGCGTTACAAAGAACTGAAGGACATCATTGCGATCCTGGGTATGGACGAGCTGTCGGAAGCCGACAAGCAGTTGGTAAACCGTGCTCGTAAGATCCAGCGCTTCTTGTCGCAACCGTTCTTCGTGGCTGAAGTCTTCACCGGTGCTTCGGGTAAATACGTTTCCCTGAAAGACACTATTGCTGGCTTCAAAGGCATCCTCAACGGTGACTACGACCACCTGCCAGAACAAGCGTTCTACATGGTCGGCGGCATCGAAGAAGCGATCGAGAAAGCCAAGAAACTGTAATCCCGGCGCCCGGCAACGGGCGCTAATTTAGGTTGAGGCAATCAGATGGCTATGACAGTCCATTGCGATATCGTCAGCGCGGAAGGGGAAATCTTTTCCGGCCTGGTCGAGATGGTGATTGCGCACGGTGCACTGGGTGATCTTGGTATCGCCCTGGGTCACGCGCCGCTGATCACTAATCTCAAGCCGGGCCCGATCCGCCTGATCAAGCAGGGCGGGGAAACCGAGGTGTTTTACATCTCCGGTGGTTTCCTCGAGGTTCAGCCGAACATGGTCAAGGTTCTTGCCGACACCGTGCAACGTGCTGCCGACCTGGATGAAGCCTCCGCTCAGGAAGCCGTTAAGGCTGCCGAGAAGGCCTTGCATGAACGTGGCGCAGAATTCGATTACGGTTCTGCTGCCGCACGTCTGGCCGAGGCGACAGCTCAGCTGCGCACCGTCCAGCAGATCCGCAAGAAGTTCGGCGGTTAATTCGTCATCGACTTGTTGTGCGATTGATTAAAAAGGGTAGCCTCGGCTACCCTTTTTTCTTTTCTGACTTTATATAACCTGGTCGCAGTTGCTGACCACCCAGGATTGGTAGCCAGTCATGTCTCTCGAAATTGTTATTCTCGCTGCCGGCCAAGGCACTCGCATGCGCTCGGCGTTGCCCAAGGTCTTGCACCCGATTGCCGGCAACTCGATGCTGGGCCATGTTATCCACAGCGCCCGGCAACTTGATCCGCAGCGCATTCATGTGGTGATCGGCCATGGCGCTGATGCGGTGCGTGAGCGCCTGGCAGCGGATGATCTGAATTTCGTGCTGCAAGACAAGCAACTGGGCACCGGCCATGCGGTGGCCCAAGCCGTACCGTTCATCACCTCCGACACCGTGCTGATCCTTTACGGCGACGTGCCACTGATCGAAGTCGAAACCCTGCAACGCCTGCTCAAGCAGGTGACGCCGCAGCAACTGGGTTTGCTCACCGTCGAGCTGGATGATCCGACCGGTTACGGCCGTATCGTGCGTGATGCCGACGGCAAGGTCACGGCCATCGTCGAGCAGAAAGACACCAACGAAGCCGAACGCGCGATCACCGAAGGCAACACCGGCATTCTCGCCGTTCCGTTTGAGCGCCTGGGCGACTGGATGAGCCGGCTCTCCAACAACAATGCCCAAGGCGAGTACTACCTGACCGACGTGATTGCGATGGCGGTCAGCGATGGTTTGGTGGTGGCCACCGAACAGCCCGTTGATGCCATGGAAGTGCAGGGCGCCAACGACCGCAAGCAACTCGCGGAACTGGAGCGTCACTATCAGTTGCGCGTCGGTCGTCGCTTGATGGCCCAGGGCGTGACCCTGCGTGACCCGGCCCGCTTCGATGTGCGCGGAGAAGTGACCGTCGGTCGTGATGTGCTGATCGACATCAACGTGATCCTCGAAGGCAACGTGGTGATCGAAGACGACGTGGTCATTGGCCCGAACTGCGTGATCAAGGACAGCACCCTGCGCAAAGGCGTAGTGATCAAGGCCAACAGTCATATCGAAGGCGCGATTCTGGGCGAGGGCAGCGATGCCGGCCCGTTCGCCCGTTTGCGTCCGGGGACCGTGCTTGAGGCGCGTGCCCATGTGGGTAACTTTGTCGAACTGAAAAATGCTCACATGGGCGAGGGCGCCAAGGCCGGTCACCTGAGTTATCTGGGCGATGCCGAGATCGGCGCGCGGACCAACATCGGTGCCGGCACCATCACCTGCAACTACGACGGCGCCAACAAGTGGAAAACCGTGCTGGGTGAAGATGTGTTCATCGGTTCCAACAACTCGTTGGTGGCGCCTGTGGATATCTCCTCCGGTGCGACCACTGCGGCGGGTTCGACCATTACCCAGAATGTGGATAACGCGCAGTTGGCGGTAGGCCGGGCGCGGCAGAAGAACATCGACGGCTGGAAGCGGCCGGAGAAAATCAAGAAGAGTTGAGTTATCCACAGATCAAAAGATCGCAGTCTTCGGCAGCTCCTACAGGGTGAACGCAAATCCCGTGTAGGAGCTGCCGAAGGCTGCGATCTTTTTTGGGTTATCCACACATTTTCTTCGTGCCCCGGCTTGACGAAGTTTCGCCAATAGGTTTTGATTGCTTTCGTTATCTTTCGAATCGAAACTTACCAGCTCATGTCAAAGCGTAATACACCTCAACGCCGCCACAACATCCTCGCCTTGCTCAACGAGCAGGGGGAAGTCAGTGTGGACGAGTTGGCCAAGCGCTTCGAGACCTCGGAAGTGACGATTCGCAAGGATCTCGCTGCCCTTGAAAGCAATGGCCTGCTGTTGCGCCGTTACGGTGGCGCGATCACCATGCCGCAGGAACTGGTCGCGGACCTTGGCCAACCGGTTTCCAAGCACAAGCAAGCCATCGCTCGCGCCGCGGTACTGCGGATTCGCGAGCATGCGCGGATCATCATCGACAGCGGCAGCACCACCGCCGCCATGATCCCGGAACTCGGTCAGCAACCCGGCCTGGTGGTGATGACAAACTCCCTGAATGTGGCCAACGCCCTGAGCGAACTGGAGCACGAACCGGTGCTGTTGATGACCGGCGGCACCTGGGATCCGCATTCCGAGTCCTTTCAGGGGCAGGTCGCCGAGCAGGTACTACGCTCTTACGACTTCGACCAGTTGTTCATCGGTGCTGATGGCATCGATCTGGTGCGTGGCACCACCACCTTCAATGAATTGCTGGGTTTGAGCCGCGTCATGGCCGAAGTCGCCCGGGAAGTGGTGGTGATGGTCGAGGCTGACAAGATCGGCCGCAAGATTCCCAACCTGGAACTGCCCTGGAGCAGCGTCCATACCCTTATTACCGATGATCGCCTGCCGCTTGAGGCACGGGATCAGATTCAGGCTCGCGGTATCAATTTGATCCTCGCGGCTGTCAGTCAGGAGAAATAGCATGTGTGGAATAGTCGGCGCCGTCGCAGAACGTAACATCACCGCCATCCTGCTCGAAGGTCTGAAGCGCCTGGAATACCGTGGCTACGACAGCGCCGGCGTGGCGGTTTTCACCAATGACGGGATCCTCGATCGCGTCCGCCGTCCGGGCAAGGTCAGCGAACTGGATCAAGCCCTGACCGAGGCACCGCTGATCGGTCGTCTGGGCATCGCCCATACCCGTTGGGCAACCCATGGTGCCCCCTGCGAACGCAACGCCCACCCAATGTTCTCCGGGCAGAACCTGGCCATTGTGCATAACGGCATCATCGAGAACCACGAAGCCCTGCGTGAACAGTTGAAGGCCCAGGGATACGTGTTCACCTCGGACACTGACACCGAAGTCATCGCCCACCTGCTGGCGCATAAACTCAAGGATCTGCACGATCTGACCGTGGCCCTCAAGGCTACCGTTAAAGAGTTGCACGGTGCTTATGGTCTGGCGGTTATCAGCGCCGACCAGCCTGATCGCCTGGTCGCCGCCCGCAGTGGCAGCCCGCTGGTGATTGGTCTGGGCCTGGGGGAAAACTTCCTCGCCTCCGACCAATTGGCCCTGCGTCAGGTCACCGACCGCTTCATGTACCTGGAAGAAGGCGATATCGCCGAGATTCGCCGCGACAGCGTGCAGATCTGGGACATTGACGGCAAAGTCGTTGAGCGCGAAGCCGTGCAGTACGGCGACAATGCGGAGTCCGCTGAAAAAGGCGAATACCGCCACTTCATGCTCAAGGAAATCCATGAGCAACCTACGGTCGTGCAACGCACGCTGGAAGGGCGTTTGAGCCAGCAACAAGTCTTGGTGCAAGCCTTCGGTCCAGAGGCTCCCGAGCTGTTCGCCAAGGTTCGCAACGTACAGATCGTCGCCTGCGGCACTAGCTACCACGCCGGTATGGTTGCCCGTTACTGGCTCGAAGAGCTGGCCGGTATCCCGTGCCAGGTCGAAGTCGCCAGCGAATTCCGCTACCGCAAAGTCGTGGTGCAACCCGACACCCTGTTCGTCACCATTTCCCAGTCTGGCGAAACCGCTGATACCCTGGCCGCTCTGCGCAACGCCAAGGAACTGGGCTTCCTCGCCAGCCTGGCGATCTGCAACGTCGGTATCAGCTCCCTGGTGCGTGAATCCGACCTGACCCTGCTGACCCAGGCCGGCCGCGAGATCGGTGTGGCCTCGACCAAAGCCTTCACCACTCAACTAGTCGGTCTGTTGCTGCTGACCCTGTCCCTCGGCCAGGTACGCGGCTCATTGGCCAAAGGTGTCGAAGCCACGCTGGTTGAAGAATTGCGTCGCTTGCCGACCCGTCTGGGCGAAGCCCTGGCCATGGACAGCACGGTGGAAAAAATCGCCGAGCTGTTCGCCGACAAAAACCACACGCTGTTCCTGGGTCGCGGGGCGCAATACCCGGTGGCGATGGAGGGGGCGCTCAAGCTCAAGGAAATCTCTTACATCCACGCCGAAGCCTACCCGGCCGGTGAACTGAAACACGGTCCGTTGGCGCTTGTGGATAACGACATGCCAGTGGTCACCGTGGCGCCGAACAACGAACTGCTGGAGAAGTTGAAATCCAACCTCCAGGAAGTCCGCGCCCGTGGCGGCGAACTGATCGTCTTCGCTGACGAGAAAGCCGGCATGACCAATGGCGAAGGCACTCATGTTGTGCAGATGCCGCACATCCACGACATCCTGTCACCGATCCTCTACACCATCCCGCTGCAGTTGCTGTCGTACTACGTGGCCGTGTTGAAAGGCACGGACGTTGACCAGCCGCGTAACTTGGCGAAGTCGGTGACGGTGGAATAAGTTATCCACAGAGGTTGCTGCGGAGTGCCTTACTTATAGGGCGGCTGTTCAAGACAGCCGCTCAGGGCACAAACTCCACCCGCAGCCCTCTGTTCGCACTGCGTCCCTGATCATCACTGACGCGCAATTGATACACCCCGGACTTGCCCGGCCGCCAATTCAGCGCGGTCTGCGGCGGGCCTTGGCCGATCAGGGTCTGGTCGGCAAACCAATAGAGATTCAACGCATCACTGGCCGCATTGGCGCTCAGGGAGATGCTGTCCTGTGGCTGGGAAAGACGCAGCTGATAGCTGACTTGGGTGAGTGGCGACCTGATTTGTGGCGCTTCGCTCTGATCGCTGCTGGGGTTGGGCTGGCAGTTTTTGACCACGTTGGGCGGTGTGCGTCGGGGCAGGCCGGCGGCGCGGTACAGGCGTTGTACATCGCTGGGCCAGAACTCGAAGACTTCTTCGCGGGTGTACTGCGGATCGAACGGCACGCAAGCGGCTTTGCCGGTACGGGTGTCGATCACCACCGGGCGGTGCAGGTTGGACACGCGGATCGGCGAGACACCGGGGATGTACCAGGTTTTGCGGGTCGACGGGCACCAGCGGTTGGGCAACTCGCCGGAAGCCGCGCAGATGTCGATGCGCGTGAGGCCGGCAGGCGGCTTGTCGACTCGATCCGCTACCGTCGGCAAGGCCAGGGGCAGGGCGTCGGCGATGCGAAAGAACAGCGGCGCCGCGGTTTTCGCGCCGATGAACGCCGGGTTGGGGCGACCGTCAAAGTTGCCGACCCACACCACCAACACGTAGGGCCCGACGATGCCGGCGCTCCAGGCATCGTGGAAACCCCACGACGTACCGGTTTTCCACGCGGTACGCCAATGTCGGCCACGGCTGTCGGCGGGCAAGCCATCGGGGCGCGGGTTACGCCTGAGCATGTCGCGGACCATGAATGTCGATTGTGGCGTCAGCAACGCATCGCCGCTGCTCTGCGGTTGTTCGCTCAGATAACGCAGTGGCCGCAAATGGCCGTCGCCGGCCAGCATCAAGTACAGCCGCGCCAACTCTTCGGGCGTCATCTCGCCACCGCCCAGGGCCAGGGCCAAACCGTAATGGCTTTCGCCGCGCATTCCCTTGATCCCGGCCTGCTGCAAAAAGCCGTACAACGACGGCGATTTGACCTGGCTGGCCAGCCACACCGCCGGAATATTGCGGCTGCGGATCAAGGCATCGCGGGCCGTCAGCGGACCGACATAACTGCCGTCGAAATTTTCCGGCTGGAAGTAACCGAAGCTGCTCGGCATGTCCTTGAGAATACTCATGGGGTGGATCAGCCCTTGGTCCAACGCCAGCCCATAAAGAAACGGCTTGAGGGTCGAGCCCGGTGAGCGGCGCGCCAGAATGCCGTTGACCTGCCCGTGCAGGGCTGTGGATAAGTAGTCCGCCGAGCCGACCAGCGCCTTGACGCTCTGGTCGCGGCTGTCGATCAGGATCGCCGTGGCGTTTTCGATGCCGGTGCTTTTGCGCTCGGCAATAAAACCGCTGATCAGACGTTCCAGCAACTGCTGCAAGGGTAAATTCAACGTGCTGTTGAGTTCATTGCCGGTCTGGGCGGCCAGTAACTGCTCGCTTAAATGCGGCGCCAGAAACGGAATCTGCTGGCGGTTGCGCGCTTCCAGCGGCAGTTCCAGCAAACTGCTGTTCCGTGAGTCGTCAGGGTAGGTGTCGCGCCAATCCGCCATCAAGCGCAGTCGCGCGTTCTGCAGCGAGGGCCCGAAGCTGGCGCGGCGTCCGGGTTGCTGAGGAATCACCGCCAGCGCCAGGGCTTCGGACAACGACAACTGCGAGGCCGGTTTGCCGAAGTAAATCCGGCTCGCCGCTTCGGCGCCTTCGATATTGCCGCCCATCGGGGCCAGATTGAGGTAGGCCTCAAGAATCTCGTGTTTGCTGTAGCGCGCCTCCAGCCACAAGGCCAGGGCCATTTGTTGCAGCTTGCCGGGGATCTGCCGGGTGTTGAGGTCCCACAGGCGCCGGGCCAGTTGCATGCTCAGCGTCGAGCCGCCCTGACGCTGGCCACCGCTGTAAGTGGCCGTGGCCGCGCGCAACAGTGCTGGAGGATTGATCCCCGGATGCCAGAAGAAATTGCGGTCTTCCTTGAGCAACAGCGCTTCGACCAACGATGGCGAGATACGCTCCAGTGGCAGCCATAGCCGATACTGGCCATCGGCGGCCAGGGTCATGCGCAGCAGCGAGCCATCGTCCGCCAACACCTGGCGTGACGATGACGTCGTTTCGCTCAGCGGCGCATGGGGCCACAGCCTCAGCCCCAGCAACACCACCCCCACCGCCAATCCAACGGCCAGCAGCGGTTTCAATCGTCGCCCCGGTTTCCTCAAGGTTTGACGATTTCCAGCTGACCGACTTTGCCACGGCCCTGCAGGGTGGTTTCGTACATGCCTTCAGCGTAGGCCGGTGGCGTCTTGAACGTCCCGGCATTGGTGGCGCGTACCCGATAGACGAAAGTGCCGACATCGCGCCGCGCCGTACCGTAGAACACCACGCGGTCATCGCGCACATCAATGTAGTTCGGTTGCCAGTCGCTCAATTCGCTTTCACCGACAGGAGGTTGCCAGGCCTCGGGTTCTTCGCTGTCGTCGCTGTATTGCGATTCATCGTCTTCCTCTCTGGCAGCTTTCGGCTCCGGTGGCAGGCGATACACCGGCTCAACCCCGCCCGGCAGCAAATCGACGACAGCCACTTGCTGCACCTGATCGCGATCGGTGGCGCGCAGTCGCAGGCGCACCAGGAACTCATCACCGACACTCACTTTGCTGACTACTTTGCCGTCCAGATCGAGGTATTCGTGGATGATCTCCAGGCCATTGCTGATCGGCTTGAGGGTACCGCGATCAAAACCGGCCTCACTGAACATGTAGAACGCGGCTGGGCCATCGGTTTTTTCCATCAGCAGTTTCTTGGTGCCGACCGGTACGGCGGCGCGCGGTGGCTGACCCGCCATCTCCAACAGTTGTTGCTGCTTCTCGCCCAACCAGGCCGAGGCCTTGAGGGTCATGTCGCTTTGCGCGCGCTGGCCGTAGTTGTCCAGGCCACGTAACAACAGCGCGGCGGACAGCGAGTTGTAACGCTGCTCGTTGAGGCGCTTGCCGAGTTTATCCAGCAGGGCCACCGGCACATCGTCCAACAGCTCGGGGAAGTGGCGGCTGAGCAAATGCAGGTGCTCGGCGTCATGCACCAGCGGGTCGTAATACAAACCGTCGCTGTCCCAGGTATCGGCGACGGAGCGCCACGGGATTTTGCGGAACAGCGCATCGGCCTGACGATCCTGCTTGAGCAATTTGTAACTGGCGGCGAGGTAAGCGGCGCCCAAGTCGTTGGTCCAAGTGGCTTTAAAGTAGGTCTCGTAACGCTCGCGGATATCGCTCACGGCGCCGCTGACCAGAATCCCCTGACGACTCAGCAAGTAGCTGGCGTAGGCGCGGTTGCGCAACTCCGCCAAGCCTTCGCTCGGGCCGTTGGCCAGGTCGGTGAGGTAGGCGTTAGCGCGTACAAGCAAGTCTTCCGGTACTGCCAAGCCGCGTTCCTTGGCTTCGATCAGGAAGTCGGTGGCATACAGACTGGCGTAAGGCGCAACGTCCGGGTTGGCGGCCCACAGACCAAAGCCACCGGCCTGATTCTGCCGCTGACGCAGCATCCGTACCGCGCCGCTAAAGGCTTGTTCGGCCTCGGGTGCCGTACCGCCCCAGATCAACGCCGGCATGGCCTTGGACACCAATTGTTCGGTGCAGGCGTAACCGTAGTCATCCAGGTAATGCTTGAGGCCATTGGCCCAGACCAGCGGCGAGGCGGCGACACCTACTTGCACATTACGCAGTTGCGGAAACAGATCGCGGGTGAGCTTCAGCTCTTTGCTGGCGCTGTCGAAACGGCCGAGGCTGAGGGCCACCCGGTGTTCGCTTAATGGGCGGATCGAGGTGGTTTCCGCGACCTGGATACGTTTGCCATCCGGCAGCACTGCGACAAAGCGCAGGTCCGCCGAGCCGAGGTTTTCCAGGACCTTGATGCGGAACTCCGCCACGCCTTCCTTGCGCGGTTGCAACTCCAGGGTGTTGTCCTGAGCGCCTTCGACTTTCAAGCCGGTGCTGGTTTGCAGCTCGAATTTAACCTTGGCCGCCGTGTCGAGGTTGCTGAACACGCCAGCGCTGACGCTGAACACGTCGCCCGGTGCGACAAACGCCGGCACGTTCGGCGTGATCACCAGCGGCCCGCGCACCTCGGTGGCGGCCTCGCTGACACCAACGCTGTCTGCATCCACGGCCACGGCAAACAGATGCAACTTGCCGTTGAAGCTGTCCGGTACCTGGTAATGCAGCACGGTTTCACCGACCGGCAGGTCGACCAGGCCCGACCACCAGGCCACGGGTGGCTGGTGTTTGCGCTTGAACGGGTTGAGGTGCGAGGCCAGGGCGTTCTCCGTATCACCGCCCGGTGCCGCGCCGCTGAGCAAACGGCTGAATTCCGGCAGGATCAGGTCAAGGATCTGACTGGTGTTGACCTCCAATGCGCGTTTTTGGAAGAAGAAGCTCAGCGGGTCCGGCGCCTTGTAGCGCGCGACTTGCAGGATGCCTTCGTCCACCGCGTAAACCACGGCACGGGAAGGCCGGTCCGCCGTAACCTTGATATCCAGCACTTGCCCCGGCTCGATTTTCGCCGGGCCTTCGACCTTCAGCGCCATGCGCCGCGCATCGAGGTTGATGCTGAACGGCACCACGCCGTAGGACAGCGGGCTCATGTAGACCTCGGACGAACCGATGTCCCGCACGAACTGCACGTTGATATAGGCGTTGCCTTCAATCCCGGCCGGCACGCGGATGTGCTGCACGCTGTTGGTGCTGTCGGCCTTGAACCATTGCTGGGTGTAGACCTTGTCGCGTTCGATGGTGATCAGCCCGGCGCCGGTGTACGGCGCGCGAATGCTGATGGCAATCTCATCGCCAGTGGCGTAGCTGCGCTTGTCCAGGCGCAGTTGCAGTTCGGCGTTGCGCTCCAGGGAACGTGAGGTGTTGGCGCGCCCGGCAACGCTGTAGTCGATGGCGTTGATGACGTTGCCGCTAGGGTCTTTCAATTGCAGGGTGTAATCGCCTGGGGTGGCAGTGTTCAGCGTCTGTTTGGCGCCGGCCTTGCCCAAGGTCAGGGGCACGGCAGGCTGGCTGATGTTCTTGACCCGCGACTCGTATTTGAAGGTGCCGTTGGCTTGCTTGATCAGGACCGAAACGTAGCGGTGCTCCACCAGCTCGGTGCTCAGGCCATCCACGGCCCGTGGCGTGAGGTCCGGCGCGATGGCCAGCCATTGCACCTGGCGCGGGGCGTCCTTGGCGACGTAACCGAGGGCATCCTGGCTGGTCACGCCTACCAGATACGGCGCGGAGGACACCAGCAGACTGCTTTGTGCCGCGACGTTGCGGCCACCTTCGGCCTCATAGACCTGGGTCATGACTTGCAGGCGATAGGTGCTGTTGGCAAAGCGTTGCAGGTCGAGGTCGAGCACTGCCTGGCCGTTGTCGTCGGCCTCGGCTTCCGCCAGGTCCTCGGAACTGGCTTCTTCCAGGGAATCGCGCAGGTGGAATCGGTAATCGGGGTAACGATCAAACGCCGCCGCCGTCGGGTTCAGGGACATTTTTGCCGTCACGCGCCGACCCGTCGCCGGGGCACCGAACAGGTGCAGGGCGGTGACCTTGGCCACCACTTGGTCGGGCGGGATCCAGCCAACCACTGGTGTGTCGTGCAGGGTCAGGCTGACCTTCATGCGGTCCGGCTCGAAATCGCGAACCTTGAAGCTGACGCTGCCCAGGTCGGTGCGGGACTGTTTCTCGCCGATCAACTGCAGGGTCGCGGTGTAATCCCCGGCTGGCGCCACTTCGCTGCTGGCGAAATCAAAGCTTTCAAAGCCTGAGGCCGACAGTTTGAGGGGCTGGCGAATGACTTCCATGCCCCGTGGGTCGAGGATTTTCAGTTCCACCGGCAGGCCCTGCAAAGCGCCTTTCCAGTTGCCGCTACGGACGATCATGCCCACGTGCGCCGTTTCGCCGGGACGATAGAGACCGCGATCGGTAAACAGGTAAGCGCTCAGACGCTCGGTGGCGCCGTCTTCTTCCAGGCCGCCGATGTCGAAGCGCGACAGGTCCAGTTGCTGGGACTGGCGGGCAATTGGCAGAAAGGATTGGTCGTTGCCACGGGTCACCACGTACATCAGCGGGGTTTTCTCACGGCGCAACTCATCGAGTTTGGCGAAGTGCACGTGACCCTCGGCGTCGGTTCTGCCGCTGCTTACCGGCAAGCCGTTGCGGCCGATGATGTCGACCTGGGCCTCGGTCACGGGCGAGCCATTGCCGATGGATTGCACGTAGACATCATGGCTGCCGTCGCTGGAGCGCTTGGCGATGATCCCCAGGTCCGTGACCACAATGAAGCGCAAGTCGCTGGTAGTGTTTTCTGAGTAGCGGTCGAAGGTGCGCTCGGACGGATCATCCTGCGAGCTCAACTTGAGCACGAAAATCCCCCGGCGCCCGCCATTGGCGCTCAGGTAACGGCTGAGGTCGACGTTGTCGTAGACGGTTTTCGACGGGTCGGCGGCGTTCAGCGGGATGTCCAGGGACATGCGCTCGACCATCCGGTCGAAATAGTCATTGCTGAAATTGGGCCGGGCGAAGCTGCCGCTGCTCTGGTCCACCAGGTGTTGCAACTGGTTGGGCAGCAAACGGGCGATTTCCACATGGGCGCCGGGCACACCACGGGACATGAAGCCCAGGCGTTTCTCGCCGTTGAGGCTCAGCAACGCGCCGTCGGACATGAACTGCAACGTGCGCGGGTAGGTCGGCATACTCACCAAGGAAGCCGTTGGATTCTTCGCCAGGTAGCCGCCGATGGCTTCGAGGTTGGCCGGGACGCGGATGTACAACGCACGACCCGCCGGCGCCTTGAACTTGAAGGCGTGTTGGGTGTTGAGCGGCTCGATGCTCGGCACGTGGGTCAGTGCGACTTTGCTGCTGCGGGCCAGCAGCTTTTCGTCGATGTCCTTGGTGTACCAGGGCGTATGGTCGTCGGCGAGTTTTTCCGGCAGCAACCAGGCTTGCACCTTGCCGGCCAGCATTTCATCGGCCACGGCGCTGGAGCTGCTGAACATCAGCACGGGTTCAGGCTCACCGCGCTCGTTGTCGACAAACTGAACCTCAGCGTTACCGAAGGTCAGGCGATAGCGACCGGGCACCATGACTTCAGTGATGACCGGTGCAGGGTTGACGTTACCGCCGTCCCGAGCCTTGATGCCTTCATCGAGCTTGATCATCACCGCCACGCTTTCCAGCGGTGTGGCGAGGGCAGCGGAGCGGATGTAGACGTTGAGTTTGTGTTCGTCGAAGCTGATTTCAGGCTTGTTCGGCGCTTGGGCGTCGCGGTAGGCCAAGCCTTTTCCGAGGGTGACGGTCACGCGTTTGCGTACGCTTTCTTCGTCCACCGGATGGGTAAAGCCAAAGGTCGCGACTTGCTGTTTCAGTGTCGGGTTGACCGGATCTTGATACAGCTCGTTCTGGACCAGGCGGACACGGAAGGAATCGGTGGCAATCTTGCCGGTGTATTGGTTCAGCAGTACGCCGTCGGCCAGCAGATTTTTCTTCGCGAGGTCGAGGCTGTATTCGGCGTTGATCGGCCAATCCTGATCCGGCACGAACACCAGGTTGCGATCATCCTCCCAACGCCAGACGCCTTTGACGGCGGGTTTAAGGGTGATGCCCTTGGTGACCGGTTTACCGATGTCCTGCAACGGTGCCACGGATTCAGTGAAGCGCACTCGCACGTTGTTGAAGGTGGGCGGCGTTACGGCGTAGTTCGTCAGGCTCGGCGATTGCACCGAGTAGGTCACGGTGTGCGGTTGCGGCAGGTTGGAATACCAATGCCAACCATACAAACCGGCCGCCACCAGCAGGGCTACACCCAGCACAGCCGCGGCAATCTGCTTTGGATAGGGCCGGGCCTTGTGCCCCAGCGCTACCAGTTTTTTGCCCAGGGCAGCCATCCAGGACGGCGGCTGCCATTGGCCAAAGATTGATTTAAGCAGCCAGCCCACGAGGCTGAAAAGCGCACCCATCACGGTTAAAAAAACACCGAAAAAACGGCGGCAGGTTTTTTTGAACGTGTCGAACATGGTGCGCATCCTTGGCAAAGTGCCGCATATCCTACACGCGAACCTGCAAAGTGTTTCGTGGCTTTTAGATCAAGACTTTCAAGTCCACCAATAGCGCACCAGATGAAAGAAGATCGGCGCCGCAAAACACACGGAATCCAGCCGATCCAGCATCCCGCCGTGCCCTTCGATCATGTGGCCCCAATCCTTCACGCCGCGATCGCGCTTGATCGCCGACATCACAATACCGCCGGCAAAACCCAGCAGGTTGATCAGCAGTGCGATCAGGAACGACTGCCACGGGTTGAACGGCGTGGTCCACCACAACGCGGCGCCAATCAGCGAGGACAACAGCACGCCGCCGACAAAGCCTTCGACGGTTTTCGACGGCGACAGATTCGGCGCGATTTTGTGTTTGCCGAACAACTTGCCGCACACGTACTGCAAGACGTCCGACAGCTGCACCACGATCACCAGATAAGCGATCAGCAGCAAGTTGCGGCCTTCATAACCGGCGATGTCCAGGGTCAGCAGGGCGGGCACGAACGACACGCAGAACACCGCGATCATCAAGCCCCACTGCACTTTCGACGCCCGTTCGAGGAAGTGCGTGCTGTCGCCGCCCAACGACGCGAGGATTGGCAGCAGCAAGAACACGTACACCGGGATAAAGATCGAAAACAGCCCGTACCAATCGAAATAGATCAGCAGGTATTGCAGCGGTAACGCCAGGTAAAACGCCGCCACCAGTGCCGGGTAATCACTGCGCCGGGTCGGCGTCAGGGTCAGGAATTCGCGCAGGGCATAGAACGACACCGCGTAAAACAGCAGGATTACCGCGCCGGTGCCCAGCCAGAAGGCGAGGCCGATCACCACCACCATCACCCACCACGCATTGATGCGGGCGTTGAGGTTATCCACAACCGGATTCGGCGCGCCGCGAGTGCGCAACTTGAGAATCAGGCCGATCAACGAGGCCAGCACCAAAATCAGGCCGATCCCGCCGAACAGCATCAGGGTTTGTCTATCCATGTCAGGAATGCTCCGGGGCGAGGGCCAGCAGCGCGTCGCGGCTGCGTGTCAGGAAGTGCTCTTTGCTCTCGTCTTCTTCCAATTGCAGCGGCGTACCGAAACTGGTGGTACACAGCAGCGGCAACGGCAACACCCGGCCCTTGGGCATGACTCGATTAAGGTTGGCGATCCACACCGGGATCACTTGGGCCTGTGGGTAACTTTTGGCCAAGTGATACAGGCCGCTTTTGAACGGCAGCAGTCCGTCTTCCGGATTGCGCGTGCCTTCGGGAAAGATAATCAGCGAATACCCCGTCGCCAGGGCGTCGAGCATCGGCTGCAAAGGGTTATCCACAGGGTCCTTGCGCTCGCGGTCGATCAACACGCCGTTGAATACCCGGTTGATGATGTAGCGGCGTATCGCGCTTTTGTTCCAGTAGTCGCTGCCGGCCACCGGGCGCGTGAGTTTACGCAGGGCGGGAGGCAGCGAGGCCCAGAGCAGCACGAAATCGCCGTGGCTGCTGTGGTTGGCGAAATAAATCCGCTGCACCGGTTCCGGCGCGCAGCCCATCCACAGGCTGCGGGCGCCGGTGACGGTGCGGGCCATGGAGGTGATGAGGGTGGCAACCACAGGTTCGAACATAAAAGATTTCCTTATCCGGCGAAGGACAGCCAAGGGCTGGCCAGGATGACCGCCAATGTCGGCAGCACCTGTGCGGCCAGTAGGACCGCCTGGTTACGCAGCAGTTTCAAAGCCCCGCGCTGCCGTTCGGCCCAAGGTCGGCCGGCACGGTTAGCCGGTTGCAGGCCGAGGCTTTGCAGGGCCTGGTCGAGGGCTTGAGTGCGGTCCGGCAGTGCGTCAGCGTCGTGGGCGACCAGGGCAAACAGGTCTGCGTCGAAGGCCACCCGAAACGCCCAGTATTTTTGCAACAGACCCACGACGATCAGCCAGGCACTAAGGCTCAGGCCCAGCGTGACCGGGGTGATCAGCAGCAGTTGCAGCAGCCCGAACAACACCCCCAGCAGCGTCAGCCATGTGGATAACTGATCGAGCGCTCGGCCCCGGCGCAGCAGGCTGGCGACCACCTTCAGTTCCATATCAACCGGCATAGGCATTCTCCAATGCTTGGCGATGGGCCGGGTGCAGCACCACGTGCGGGCGTGCGGCGCGGATCATCGCCACGGCGGCATCGACGTTGTTCGCTCGACCGCTGTGCAGCAACCAGGCCGCGACAGCGGTGGCGCTGCGCGAATAACCCAACGCGCAGCAGACCAGCAGCGGGCCTTGTTGGCGCAGGTGTTCAATGGCCTGGGCGGCGGCGAGACATTGCTCTGCGTTGGGCGCAATCAGATCGAGGACCGGAATGCTTTGATAAGCGCGACCTCGGGGATTGAGCGGCAGCTCGGCGCAGAGATCGACCACGGCTTTGAACGGCGTCAACTGATCAGCGCCGGGAAGCCTGCCGAGCCAAACGTTATCCACAACCTCATTGGGCTGTGGATGCTTATAAGTCCACAGCCGTGAATTGACCCACGCCGCCGCCACGTAAGGCGCAAACAACCAACGGGCGGCGGGGCTGAGGCGGCCGTCAGCGCGTTTCTGAAACCCGGCGGCGTCGAGCACTGCGTAATTCAACGCCACCAACAGCAACGCAACGGCCGGCCAGATCAGCCATAACCATCCGCCGCCAAGGCCTAAGGCCGGAATGGCGAACACGGCGGCGCCGAGGCCATAACTCAACGCCAGGCGCCAGCGTTTCGGATCCTTGGCCAACCGCAGGCTGTTCAAGGGGCTGGGCCGATCCAGCGGCCACAGCCACACGCACAGCCAACCGGCGAGGGCACCTGTGGGTAAGTCGATAAAGTGATGTTGATAAGTGGTCAGCACCGAAATCCCGATCAGCGCGAACCAGCCGTGCACCACCCAGCGCCAAAAGCCTTGAGTGTGCCGTTGGTACATCACCCACAGAATCACCAACAGCGCGATATGCAGCGACGGCGCCTGATTGAACGGCTTGTCGAACCCCGCCAGCACCGCGAACAGCCAACCGAACACCCCATCCAGCTCTGGCCGTTCAAAGGTGAAGCGCAGCGGCCACAACAGGAAACAACTGACCGAAATCACCTGAGCGCTGAGCAAGCGCAAGGCATGGCGCTTGAGTTCATGGCGGCTGTTGGGCAGCAGCAGCGAAAAGCCATAGAGCAGATCAATCGTCCAGTAGGGGACGATGGTCCACGCCCAGAAGGGCATGGCGCTTTCCCACTCGAAAACGAAGGTGCCGACGTCGCTGCGCTGGGTCGTGAACCACGTGGCAAAGCCGTAGCTGGCGAAAAACAACGGCGCCAGCAGCAGCAACCAAAGCACGGCTGGTTTCAGTAAACCCGGTTCTCGGGGGGCCGCCACCATCATTGCACCCGTTGCGCGAGGGACACGGTGAAGATCCCCCATTCATCCACACGCTGGGTGATTTTGCGGAAACCCGCCGCTTCCACCAGTTGATCCATTTCCGCCTGGCTGCGCCGACGCATCACCCAAGCCTGGCCTTGACGGTGACTGGTGAGGGCGCGGGCAATCAGTTCCAGCTGCGGGTGCCACGGTTGGCCGGTATAGACCAGATAACCACCGGGTTCCACGGCGTCGGCCAGGCCTGCCAGCGAGCCGCCGACCATCCTGTTGTCGGCAAACAATTCGTACAACCCGGAGACCACCGCCAATGTTGGCTTGGGCTCCAGCGCAGCCAGGTCGGCGCGGTCAAAGGCGTCGCCCTTCACAAATTGCGCGATGTCGCCCAGGCCTTTATCGCGAATCAGTGCACCACCGTCACGCACGTTGATGTCGCTGTAATCGCGCAACAGGATCGATTCCGGCAGCGGGCTGACGCCCTGCAAGGCTTCGAGGATGTAGCGGCCATGGCCGGCGGCGATGTCGACAATGCGCACCGGGCGACCTTCGTCGCGCAATTTGGCCATGGTCAGGCGCAGCAGTTCTTCGACGTTGAGTTTGCGCTGACGAATGCCGCGCCAGCCGATCGAGTTCAGGTAGTTCTGGTCAATCATCCGCCCGAGTCCACCCTTGCCGGTGGGCTGGTTGCGGTACACGTAGTCCAGGGTGCTGCCGGAGTCGAAACCGGTGTCGAAACCGAGCTTCACGCCATTGGACAACTTGCTGCCCAGGCGCATGCTGGCGCGGGTCATGCGCCAGTACAGGTCACGCAACGAGTTAGGCGGCAGCGGGGCGGCGAGGGATTCGGATTCGGCGCAGGTCAGGCCGATCTTGTCGGCATCGAGCAGCGAAGCTCGGTCCAGTGGATAGTCGAAGTTTTGCAGGATAAAACGCTTGGCACTGGCCACGGCCACGGCGCGATCACGCTCCCCGAGGGTGTCGTGGAAGAAGCCCGGAAGAATGTGTTTTTCTTTTTTCAGGCTGCCCAGGCGTTCGAAGAACTGCTCCTGGGGTTTGCGGTGGACCACAAAGTCCGAGCCGGAAATCAGCAGCTGGGTCGGCACCTGAATCGCCTGGGCATCGGCCACCACGCGGTCGGCGGCTTCGTACAAGCCGAGCAACACGTTCACCGAAATCGCCTTGGTGATCAGGGGGTCGCTGTCGTAGGACGCCACGCGCTCCGGGTCGTGGCTGAGGAACTTGGCCTTGACGTAGCTGTTGACGAAAAAGTTGCCGCGAAACTTGCGCATCAGCCCCAGGCCTGAACGGGCGAAGGGCACGTAGAGTTTGACTTTGAATGCGGGCGAGGCGAGCACCAACGAGCGGATGCGCGGCGCGTAGTCGTGAACCCAGGTCGAGACGATCACGGCGCCGACGCTCTGGGCGATCACGGCCATGTTCTGTTCGTCGATCTGGTGGGCGGTGTTCAGGTGATCGCAGAAGGTCTGCACGTCGCGCACGCTGGTGGCGAAACTCGGGCTGTCGCCGCGCGCACCGGGGGACTGACCATGGCCACGGGCGTCCCAGGCGAAGAAGTCGAAACCCGGCAGGTCCAGTTCATCCACCAGGTGGGCGATACGCCCGGAGTGTTCATGGCCGCGATGAAACAGCAGCACGGCCTTGCGCGGCTCGCCGGGATTGGCCGCCGTGGCCGGCCAGTGGCGGTAGAACAGCTCGACGCCGTCGTGGGTGGTGAAGGTCTGCTGCTGGGGTTCACGCATTGCATCTTCCTTATGCTGAGAGGGCTTACGCCGAGGGGACGTTTTCCTGCACTTCTTTCAGGCCCTGACGGACCCGGTTGACCAAGGTGTAAGCCAGCAGGACGGCGACCACCCCAAACACAACGTTAATCCACAACGCATTGATCCAGCCAATGGCGATGCCGGTGGCCAATACGCCCAGGACAAATGCCCGATCGCTTTTACCCATCGGCCCGTCATAGCGCCGCGATGCGCCGACCATCGGCCCGAGCACGCCACTGTACTCGCTGAACAATGCCAGCAGCGTGACCAACAGCACAACCAGCAGGTTCACGTCGGGAATCAGCGCAAACGGCAGGATCAGCGCGCAGTCGGCGACGACATCGCACAGTTCATTGAGGTAGGCACCGAGGCGCGACTGCTGGCCGAACTCACGGGCAAGCATACCGTCGATGGCGTTCAGCGCCATGCGCAGGATCATCCACACGGGAATCAGCATAAACACCCACAGGTGCTGGGCGAAACAGGCAATCGCCACGCCCACCACCACCGAAATGACCGCAGCCAGCACGGTGATTTGATTGGCGGTGGTGCCGTTATCGAACAATCGTTGCACCAGCGGGCGCAACAGATTCTGGAAGGCGGGTTTGAGCTGGTAAATGGAAGGCATCGGGAGACGGTCTCAATAATTGAAAGCGCGAACGTTCAGGGTTATACGTCACAATAATCAGAATGCCAGCAAAACCCGTCTTCCCGCGAATCCAGGGCCAATTGAGAACACTCGGCCTCGGGTTTTTCAGTGCTCAGGAGTTCATCGATGGACCGCTTCCAGGAAATGCAGGTCTTCGCCGCCGTCGCCCAGGACCAAGGCTTCTCGGCGGCGGCACGGCGTTTGGGCATGTCGGCGGCCAGTGTCACCCGGGCGGTGGCGGCGCTGGAACAACGCATCGGCACGGTGCTGCTGACGCGCACCACCCGCAGCGTGCATTTGAGCGAGGCGGGTCAGCGTTACCTGGAGGATTGTCGGAGAATTCTCGCCGAGGTGCAGGAAGCCGAAGATTCGGCGGCGGGCAGCCACGCACAACCTCGTGGGCAATTGACGGTGACGGCGCCGGTGTTGTTCGGCGAGTTGTTTGTCACGCCGGTGATGGTGGATTATCTCGATCAGTTCCCTGAAGTCATGATCAACGGGTTGCTGGTGGATCGCATCGTCAGCATGGTCGAGGAGGGCATCGATGTCGCCGTGCGCATTGGTGAATTGCCCGACAGCAACCAGCACGCGATTCGCGTTGGTGAGGTACGGCGGGTGATCTGTGCGTCACCGGCATACCTGGATGCCCATGGCCGGCCTCGTCATCCCCAGGATTTAAACGGCGTGCCGGTCGTCGCCACGTCGGCCATCGGGCAGCTCAGGACCTGGCCCTTCCTCGATAAAGGGCTGCCGATCAGCGTGCGCCCGGAACCGCGGCTGGTGGTCACGGCTAATCAAGCAGCAATCACCGCGGCGTGCCTCGGTCTGGGGTTTACCCGTGTCCTGTCCTATCAAGTGGCGAGCAAAGTCGCGGTAGGGGCGCTGGAAATCGTCTTGGCGGACTTTGAACTCCCGCCTTTACCGATCCACATCGTGTACCAGGGTGGGCGCAAGGCCCCAGCGCGTATTCGCAGTTTTGTGGATTTTGCGGTGAAGGCCCTGCGCGAACATCCGGCCTTGCAGGGCTGATGGTTTATTGCTCTGGTTGAAACAATGGATTGCATTTGCTGGTGATTCTGTTGTTTTGGCGATGGGTAGATGATGGCTGCCATCGTTGCTGTTCAAGGTCTGAACGGCGCAATCACCCAGCGGAGCCGATCATGCACGCCATCAAACTCTACAACTTCCCCCGTTCCGGCCACGCTCACCGTGCCGAGTTGATGCTGTCACTGCTGCAACTGCCGACCGAGCTGATCCTCGTCGATCTGGCCAAAGGCGCGCATAAACAACCTGAGTTCCTGGCGCTCAACTCGTTTGGCCAAGTGCCGGTGCTGGATGATCAAGGCGTGATACTGGCCGACTCCAACGCAATCCTGGTGTACCTGGCGCAGAAGTATGGCAATGGCCGCTGGCTGCCGACGGATCCGGTGGGTGCTGCAAAGGTCCAGCGTTGGTTGTCGGTGGCGGCCGGGCAGATTGCCTTTGGCCCAGCCAGGGCTCGGCTCATCACCGTGTTTGGTGCGTCTTATAACGCCGAAGAAGTGATCGCCCGTTCCCATGACCTGCTCAAGGTGATGGATGAGGAATTGGCCCATAGCGAGTATCTGGTGGGCAACGAGCCGACCATCGCCGACGTCGCGGCCTACAGCTACATCGCCCATGCACCGGAAGGCAACGTGTCCCTGGCGGACTACGCCAATGTCCGTGCCTGGCTGGCGCGGATCGAAGCCTTGCCCGGGTTTGTCGGCATGCCGCGCACCGTCGCCGGTTTGCAACAAACCGCCTGACCCTCTTGAGCTGTTCACGCTGCGCCTAGGGCGCTGGGGAGATGCTGTTATGGAACATTCACCGTGGCACGCCGGCGAGAAACAGTTGCAGGAGCACGTCGGTGTTGCCGAGCGAATGGACACCTTGGGCCGTAGGGTGATTCGCAGCGAGATGCCGGACCAGCATCGGCAGTTCTATCAGCAACTGCCGTTCATGTTGTATGGGGCGGTGGATGCGGACGGTCATCCTTGGGCGAGCATCCTCGAAGGTAAACCTGGCTTTGCGCATTCTCCTGCGCCTACAGGGTTGCAGTTCGATCGCTTGCCGGCGGCCGATGATCCGGCGCAATTGCAGGCCGGGGCCGCCATTGGCCTGCTGGGCATCGAACTGCACACCCGACGGCGCAACCGTCTCAATGGTCGAGTCGGCGCCATGACCGCGAGCGGCTTCGGTGTCACGGTGGAACAGTCCTTCGGTAACTGCCCGCAATACATTCAACTGCGGCAGTTTCGCTCAGTGCCGCTGGCAGATCCGTCGACCCGCGTCGCCCAGCACCTCAACGCGCTGGACGATGCGGCCAGAGCCATGATCACCCAGGCCGATACCTTGTTTGTCGCCAGTTATGTGGACGTCGATGGCCGACGCTCGGTGGATGTTTCCCATCGCGGTGGCCAGCCCGGTTTCGTCCGTGTCGAAGGCAATCGCCTGACCATCCCGGACTTTGCCGGCAATCTGTTTTTCAATACTTTGGGCAATCTGCTGGTGAACCCGCAGGCCGGTTTGCTGTTCATCGACTTCAATACGGGCGACGTGCTGCAACTCAGCGGCCGTACCGAAGTCATCCTCGACGGCCCGCAGATCGAGGCCTTTCAAGGCGCCGAGCGGTTGTGGACGTTGGAAGTTGAACGCGTCGTGCGGCGGCCGGCGGCGTTGGCCCTGCGCTGGCGTTTCGATGGAATGTCGCCCAACAGTTTGATGACCGGCACCTGGGAGCAGGCCGCCGCTCGGCTGCAAGCCCAAGCCTTGGGTGACGCCTGGCGGCCGCTGCGGGTGGCGCGGATTGAAGCGGAAAGCCAGAACATTCGCTCGATCTATCTGGAGCCCGTCGATGGCGCCGGGTTGCCGGTGTTCCAGGCCGGGCAGCATTTGCCGCTGCGCTTCAAGATTGGCGACGACGTGCATATCCGCACGTACAGTTTGTCTAGTGCACCGTCCGACGACTTTTTCCGCATCAGCGTGAAGCGCGACGGCTTGGTGTCTTCGCACCTGCATGAACAGATCCGCGTTGGCGATGTGCTGGAAGCCCGGGCACCTCAGGGGCATTTCACCGTGGCGCCGCACGAGCGTCGGCCGTTGGTGTTGTTAGCTGCCGGGGTGGGCATTACGCCGTTGCTGTCGATGGTGCGCGAGGTGGTTTATCAGGGCTGGCGCACGCGGCACATTCGGCCGACCTGGTTCTTCCAGAGTTCGCGGACCTTGGCTGACCAACCGTTTCGTTCAGAGCTGGACCGTTTGCTGGAAGGCGCTGGCGATGCAGTGCGCGTGCTGCGCCTGCTCAGCCAACCGGAACCTGAAGCGCGGGAGGGCGAGGACTTCGACCTGACCGGACGCATCGACACCGCGTTGCTGCACACGATCCTGGAAGTAGAAGACTACGACCAACTGGATTTTGTCCTGTGTGGTCCGGGCAGTTTTACCCAAGGGTTGTACGACGGCCTGCGGGAACTGGATATTCGCGATTCGAGGATTCATGCCGAAACGTTTGGCCCCTCGACATTGCGTCGGCGGCCAGACCCGGATGCCATCGTCATCGAACAACCGCCTGCGGCCACCACATCGGTGCCGGTGGTGTTCCAGCGCTCAGCCAAGGAGGCCCGCTGGCAACCGGACGGCGGCAGTTTGCTGGAGTTGGCGGAGAGCCGTGGCTTGCGCCCGGAATTCAGTTGCCGTGGTGGCTCCTGCGGGACCTGCAAGACCCGGTTGATCAGCGGCCAGGTGAATTATCCACAGCCGCCGGCCGAGGTGCCGGATGAGGGGCAGGTGCTGATTTGTTGTGCGATTCCGGCCAAGGGGTCGGAGCCGTTGGTGCTCGACCTCTAACCAGCGCTCCCACAAAAAAGCAATTACGCATAAGACAGCGATTTCTCTTCCAGCAGTTCCTGATACAGCGCCGTCCACTTGCGGCCCATTTCATCGGCGGTGAACAACTGCCGATACCGCGCCTCCGCCTTCACCCCCATCTGCGCCGCGCGAACCGGGTTTTCCCATAAGGTTCGCATCGCCTCGCGGAACGCCAGTGGATTGCTCGGTGGCACCACCAACCCGGTTTCGTTGTGGATGTTGATGTAGCTGGTGCCGGTACCGATTTCGCTGGAGATCATCGGTTTGCCATACATCGCGCCTTCCAGCAGTGAAATACCGAACGCCTCGGAGCGTAGGTGCGACGGGAACACGATGGCGTAGCTCAGTTGCAGCAGCGCCACTTTGTCTTCATCTCCCAACCGACCGAGGAAGTGAATATTGCGCAGACCCAAGGCCGCAGCCTGGGCGTGCAGTTCTGCTTCCAGTGGTCCGGCGCCGACGATCACCACCGGGTAGTCCACGTCTTTCAAGGCGTCGAGCAGAATGTGCAGGCCCTTGTAATAACGCATCACGCCCACGAACAGGAAAAACTTATCCCCAAGCTTCTGCCGCCAATGGTCCATGCGCGCACTATCCGGCTGTGGATAACCGGCCTTGTTCAAGCCGTAGGGAATGACGCGGGTCTTGTCCTGGAACTGCTGCAACACATCGCTGGTGTGCAAGTAGTTGGGCGAGGCGGCGACAATGCGGTCGGCGCTGGCGAGGAAGCGGTTCATCAGGGGCCGATAGAGTTTGAGCAGATGCTTCTGGCGAATGATGTCCGAGTGGTAAGTCACCACGCAGGGCTTGTTCATGCCGCTGGCGAAATGCACCAGGTCCATGAACGGCCAGGGGAAGTGGTAATTGACCACATCCGCTTCGGCCGCCAGTTCGCGAAACTGTTTGAACACGCTCCAGGAAAACCCGGTGGAGGCGAATTGAATGTCGAGTTTGGCCCGATGCACTTCATGCTGGCCGAGTTTCACTACGGGCGGCGTCGGGTCGGTGCTCAGCGTCAGCACCTGGCCCTCGATGCCGTGCTGGGCGCCGCTTTCGCAGAGCTGGAAGATGACTTGTTCGATGCCACCTACGGAGTCAGGCAGGTACGTCTTGAAAAAATGAAGAACTCGCATTCAACCTCCCAAAGCCTGGCGGTAGGCGCGGGCTGTGATCTTCGCGCAACGCTCCCAGGAAAAAAGCTTCGCTTGTTGCAGTCCCGCTTCTCGGCATACCTGCCAATGCGTTTTATCGTCGATCAGTCGGCTCATGGCATCGCGCAAGCCTTGCGGATCGTCAGGTTCAATATAGTTGCCCGCAGCGCCGGCGACCTCCGGCATTGCCGAATGTCGAACCAGAATCACCGGCGTGCCGCTGGCCATGGCTTCCAGTACGGGGAGGCCGAATCCTTCATAGATCGACGGAAAAATCAGCGCCCGTGCCCCGGCCAGCAGTTGCGCCACGTGCTCGTCCGGCAGATATCCCAGCAAACACACATGACCGGCAGCCAGCGCCTGACGCAGCTCTTCGCTGAATTGCTCGCGCTGCCAGCCGGCCATGCCGACGATCAACAGCGGAAATTGCTGGCGCTGGGCCTCCGGGAGCAAAGCATGGGCACGCAGTGCCAACGTCAGGTTTTTACGCGGTTCCAGGGTGCCGACGCAGAGGAAGTATTCCCGCGCCTCGACGCCATGAGCCTTGAGGATCGTGTCGATGTCTGCAGCGTCACGTGGATGGAAACGCGCAGCAACGCCCAGCGGTGCGACGATGAAACGCTCGGCCGGCAGGGCGAAATAGTCTTGGGCTTCGTCGGCAATGAACTGCGAGTCGGTCAGAATCAGCTGCGCCTGCTGCACGCCTTCAGCCAGTCGCCGCTCGATTTCGCGCAGGCGTGCCGGCGGTTGCGTTTCGGGGTAATGCAGGTGCGTCAGGTCATGCAGGGTCATAACCGTCGGGCCGTCGAACGACAGCGGCCACAAACTGGGTTCGTGATAAAGGTCGATCGACGGCGGCCGACCTTGATCGAAGCGTTTTTGCGCCAGCCAGCGTCGCGCCTGGTAAGCCCCGGGAATTTGCCGCAGCAACGGCGTCAGTCGTGAATAGCCGGGCATGGCCGCATCGGGTAGCGTCGAGCTCCAGCCCCAACCATGGAACAGCGCCAACTCGACGTCGGGCTCGCAGGCAAGTGCACTCACCAGCTCGGCGACATAGTGGCCGATGCCGGTGCGCGGGGCCTGGAGAATCCGGGCGTTAAGGGCAATTTGCATGTTGCCTCTCTGGCTCGGCCGATATTTCTTCAAGGTTACGCAGGGTCCGTTCGGCCAGTTGCGCACTGGCTTCACGCCAGCCGATCCAGCGCCAGTCCGCTACGTTGCGGGCAGCCGGAAACTGGCCGCTGCTTTCGAAACGGGTCACCAGATCGGCCAGGCTTTGCGGCTCGGCCAGGTCAAAGTAGGCCATGAACTCGCCGCCGATTTCGCGGAACACCGCAATATCACTGCCCATCGCCGGCAACCCGCGCTGCATGGCTTCCACCAGGGGCAGGCCAAAGCCTTCGACCCAGGACGGAAACACCAAAGAACGGGCGTGGGCGTAGGCGTGTTCGAGGCTGGTGTCGCTCAGGTCGTTGAACATGAACAGCCGTTTGTTCAGCTGCGGATGATTGCGCACCCGGGCGAGCAGGGCGTCGCACTTCCAGCCGATGCGCCCGGCAATGCACAACCGGGCTTTGGAACCCGCCGCCCAGGCGAGTTCAAAGGCGTCCAGCAAGTAGTCGTGGTTCTTGCGCGGTTCGATGGTGCTGACCATCAGGAACACCGGTTCCGGGGTGTCGAACATTCGCCTCAGGCGCGGCTCGACGGCGGCATTGGCTTCGTGCAGGTCCAGCTCGGAGCCGAGGTGGAAATAGTCGAACCACAGCGTATTGGCTTTGGCTGGCCCGACCCGGCGCTGCAATTCCTCGCGCACCTGATCGCGCACGGTGGCGGAAATCGCCACATAGCCATCGGCGGTCTTGCTGATCCAGTCGAACCACTCGTTGAAAACCTGCACCAGCCGCGTGTCGTAGAACTGCGGGTGCGTCAGGGGGATCAAGTCGTAGATCACTGACACGATGCCCACGCCGTCGCGTTTGAGCTGTTCGGCAAACGGGAAGAAGTCGGTATGCCAGGAGGAATCCAGCAACACCAGTTGATCCCCCGGTTGATGTTGCAGCGGCGCGCAACGCTTGGGCAGTTGGTACCGGTTGAGGCCGTCGATCAGGCGCAACGGGATGCTGAAACAGGTGATCGCCGTGACGCGGTACGCCACGTGCAGCAAACGCTTGATCACGCGTGAATGGCTGCGGTTGTGCAGGCGTTGGTGCAACTGCCAGAAACGATGAGCCAGCCGCCCCAGCCGCCCGCCAAAGATCATCAAATGATCGAAAAACGGTATGTTCAAGGCCCCGAGCTTGAGCACGCGATAGAGTTTGCCCTTGAGCATCACGACCGGGATGCACTCCACACCGTCGACGCTTGGCGGCAGCTGATTGATGACGTTACGCACCACCCGTTGAATACCCGAGTTGACCTTGGGGTGCTGGAACACGTGGGTACACTCCACCAGCAGACGGGTCATGGCGAACGTTCCGGGACAATCGAGCCGGTGCGGGCAATGGTGGTTTTCGCCGCCAGCCACGAGCAGCCGACGAAGTCTTCATGCCGGTTGTTGATCACGTGGAACACCAGCCCGTAATCGCGCCATTCGTAGTTGCGGTCCAGGTGTGAATCCAGCCGCGACAAGCTCAGGGACACTGAGTAGTTACCCTTGCCCAGGCCCATGATGAAGGCAAAGCGATAGGTGAAGCGTTCGCCGGCGTGCAGATCGGTCAGTGCCTTGTCCTGGCGATGGGTGTTGATGCCATACATCATCTGGCCCAGGCGGTCCTTGAGGATGAAACCGAGTACGAGGCGCTCGATGTCCTGGCGGACTTCGACTTGCACTTCCAGCACCACGGCTTGCCCAACCTCGGCGGCGTCGATGGAACGGTCGTTTTCGTCCAGCAGACGCACGCTGAGGATGCCGGCTTCGCCGGTGCCTGAAACGGTTTGTACTTCTCCGCCGGCGAGCATTTCCTGGCGTACGACCTGGCCTTCGCGCTCGGCCATCAGGGCGTTGTAATAGTCCAGGACCGCTTCGGGTTTGCCATGCATGGCCATGCGGCCGTCCTTGAGCAGGATCGCCGAATCGCAGATCGATTGAATCGCCGAGCGGTCGTGGGACACGATCAGCAACGTAGTGCCAGCCTTGCGGAAGCTGCGGATGCGCTCGAAGCTCTTGTGCTGGAAGTAGGCATCGCCCACCGACAGCGCTTCGTCGACGATCAGGATGTCCGGGCGCCGCGCCGTGGCGACGCTGAAGGCCAGGCGCATCTGCATGCCGCTGGAATAGGTGCGGACCGGATGGTCGATGGCTTCGCCAATTTCGGCGAAATGCTCGATCTCGGGCATCAGCGCTTCAATCTCGGCGACCTGCATGCCCAGCAGTTGCCCGGCCATGAATGCATTCTGCCGGCCGGTAAAGTCCGGGTGAAAGCCCATGCCCAGTTCCAGCAGCGCGGCCACGCGGCCTTCGGTTTCAATCTTGCCGCATGTGGGCTGGGTGGTGCCGGTGATCATCTTCAACAAAGTGCTTTTGCCGGCGCCGTTGACCCCGACGATGCCCACCGCTTCACCGGGGGCAATCTCGAACTCGACGTCTTGCAGCACCCAGTGCTGATGGTGGCGCAAAGGGGAAAACGGAATCAGCCACTCGGCCAGTCGGCTCCAGCGGGTCGGGTACTGCTTGTAGGCCTTGCCCAGGCCGGTGACGCGTATATGCCCCATCAGAGTTCATCCACCATTTCGCCAACCCGCTGGCGAAACAGCCGCAGCCCGATCAGACAGAACACCACGCCGGTGATGAAAATCGGCAGCAGCGAACTCCAGACCGGCCATTGCCCGTACAGGAACATGTTTTGATAACTGGCGATCAGGTTGGTCAGGGGGTTGAGTTGCAGCAGGCGCTGAACCCAGTCCGGCAGGATGCTGATCGGGTACACGATGGGCGTGAGCCAGAACCAGAATTGCAGGCAGATACCGAAGAGTTGCCCGACATCACGGAAGAACACATTCAGCACGCCGAGTACCATCCCCAGCCCGGCGCAGAACATCATTTGCAACGCCATCAGCGGAATCAGCGCCAGCATCGCCGTCCCCGGCCAGCGTCCGGTGATCAGCAGAAAGCCGAGGAACAGGCCCATGATGATCGCGAAGTTGATGCCGGCGTTGAACAACACAATCACCGGCAGGCAGATCCGCGGGAAGCTGATTTTCTTCAGCAGGTTAGCGTTTTCCAGAAACATGTTCTGGCTGCGCAGGGTGATTTCGGTAAACAGTCCCCAGGCAAGCAGGCCGGCACACAGGTAAACGCTATAGGCCATGCCGTCATCCACCCCCGGCAGGCGCGCGCGCATGATCTGGGAAAAAACCACGGTGTAGACGATGATCATCGACAGCGGATTGAGCACGGGCCACAGGGCCCCGAACAGCGAATTGCGATAACGCGCTTGGAACTCTCGCTGGACGCTACCGAGGATGAACCCTCGATAACCCCACAGCGAGCGGTACAGGGAAAGCAGCATTTAAACCGTCCTGCCGTATTGGTCTTCGAAGCGGACGATATCGTCCTCTCCCAGGTATTCGCCGCTTTGCACTTCAATGATCACCAGGTCGATTACCCCCGGGTTTTCCAGGCGATGCTTGTGCCCGGCAGCAATAAAGGTCGATTCGTTCTTGGCCACCAGGTGGGTGCCGGTGCCGTTGTTGGTGACTTTGGCCATGCCTTCGACCACGACCCAATGTTCATTGCGGTGGTGGTGCATTTGCAGTGACAGCTTGCCGCCGGGCTTGACCACGATGCGCTTGATCTTGAAGCGCGTGCCTTCCTCGAGCACGGTGTAGGTGCCCCATGGCCGGCTGACGGTGCGGTGCAGGCGGTAGGCTTCGTGCTGTTTGTCCTTGAGCTGCTTGGCCACCCGGCGAACATCCTGGGCGCGGTCGGCGTGGGCCACCAGCACGGCGTCGGCGGTGTCGACGATGATCAGGTTATCCACACCCACGGCAGCCACCAGCCGGCCTTCGCTCTGGACAAAATTGTTGTGGCTGTCGACAAACACGGCATCACCGCTCGCGCGGTTGTTTTGCGCATCAGGCGGTATCAGCGCGGCCAGCGCACTCCAGGAGCCGATGTCGCTCCAGTCGAAACCGGCGGGCACCACGACCACTTTGTCTGAGTGTTCCATCAAGGCGTAGTCGATGGAGATGTCGGTGATCTCGGCAAACAGCGCGGGCGACAACTCTTGCTGCAGGCAGCCACCGGTTTCCACCGGCGCACTGACGGCCATGCAGGCGCGGGTCTGTTCGAGTAATTCGGGGGCGTGAGCCTGCAACTCGGCCAGCAACGTCGCCACCGAGAAGCAGAACATCCCTGAGTTCCACAGGAAGTTGCCGCTTTCCAGGTAATGCGTCGCGGTTTGCAGGTCGGGTTTTTCGACAAAACGCTGCACCTTGGCCGCGCCTTTGTCGTCCAGCGGTGCGCCGGTCTCGATGTAGCCGAAGCCGGTTTCCGGCGCCGTCGGCACCACGCCGAACGTCACCAGGTAGCCGCTCTTGGCCAGCGTCACGGCGTGTTCGACCGCACTCTGCAAAGCCTCCACATTGACGATCAGGTGATCGGCCGGCATCACCACCATGATTGCTTCGTCACCGTGCAGCGCTTGCAGCGACAGCGCCGCCGCCGCGATAGCCGGGGCAGTGTTGCGGCCCGTCGGCTCCAGCAGGAAGTGCCCGCGATGGCGGGCCATCTGCGCGTCCTGGTAGTGATCCTTGCTCTGGAAGTAGTACTCGCGATTGGTCACCGTGACGATGTCGCCCCAACCATCGAGCAGGCCCGCCGCGCGCCGATAAGTCTTGCCCAACAGCGACTGGCCGTCGGGCAGGGTCATGAACGGCTTTGGATGCCCTTCGCGCGATACCGGCCACAAACGGGTCCCGGCACCGCCGGAGAGGATCACAGGAATCAGCATGGCCTACTCCTTGGCGACGCGTTTCATGTCCGCATCCATCATCGCGCGGATCAAGGTATCCAGATCGGTTTTTGGCTTCCAGCCCAGTACACGCTGGGCCTTGGCTGGATTACCGAGCAGCACGTCGACTTCGGCCGGGCGGAAAAACGCCGGGTCGATCTTCACGTAGTCGCGGTAGTTCAGGCCAATGTGATCGAAGGCGATGCGGCACATTTCGCGCACGGTGGTGGTCACACCGGTGGCGACCACGTAGTCGTCGGCCTTGTCCTGTTGCAGCATCAGCCACATGGCTTCGACGTAGTCGCCGGCAAAGCCCCAGTCGCGCTTGGTGTCGATGTTGCCCAGGCGCAGCTCGTGCTGTTTGCCTTGCTTGATGCGAGCGGCGGCGTCGGTGACCTTGCGGGTCACGAACTCGATACCACGCAGCGGTGACTCGTGGTTGAACAGGATCCCGCTGCTGGCGTGCAGGTTGAAGCTTTCGCGGTAGTTCACGGTGATCCAGTGGCCGTAGAGCTTGGCCACGCCGTAAGGGCTGCGCGGGTAGAACGGCGTGTTCTCGTCCTGCTGCTCGGCCTGGATCAGGCCGAACATTTCGCTGGTGGACGCTTGATAGAAACGCGTGTGCGGACTGAACTGGCGGATCGCTTCCAGCAGGTGAGTCACCCCCAGGCCGTCGACGATGCCAGTGGTCACCGGTTGATCCCAGGAAGCCGCGACGAAACTTTGTGCCGCCAGGTTATAGACCTCGTCCGGCGCCGATTTGATCACCGCGCGCTGCACCGAGCAGGCATCGGCCATGTCGCCGTCCAGGTAAACGATGTCGCCCTCGACCCCCATCTCACGCAGACGCCAGCGTGAATCACTGCTGCGCCGGGCCACCAGGCCGTGGACTTTGTAGCCTTTGTCGAGCAGCAGTTTGGCCAGATAAGCGCCGTCCTGGCCGGTGATGCCTGTGATCAGTGCACTTTTAGTCATTGTTCTTTTACTCGTTTCTCCCAGTCGGACAGGATCGCCCGCAGGGATTGTTGTGTTGTGATTTCAGGCGTCCATCCTGTGGTCTGGGCAAGCTTGGCATGGCTGCCACAAACGCGACGCTGATCTGCGCGGCGAAGACGCGCAGGGTCCTGAATCAATTGCATGTCGACCTCGGCGAGGTCCCCCAGCTGTTCGATCAAACTGCGGATGCTCTGCTCGCGCCCCGAGCAAATGTTGTAGACCTGCCCCGGCGTGCCCTTTGCCAGCAGCGCCAGGTAGGCCGAGACCACATCGCCGACATCGAGGAAGTCGCGGGTGACATCGATGTCGCCGACTTCCAGTTGCGGGGCTTGCAGGCCTTGTTTGATTCGGTTGATCTGCCGCGCGGCGCTGGCGATGACGAAGCTGTCTTTCTGCCCGGTGCCGATGTGATTGAACGGACGGGTGACCAACACCGGCCAGCCTTCGCTCAAGCCCCATTGCAGGCTGAGGAATTCCGCCGACAGTTTGCTCACGGCATACGGGTTGCGCGGGCAGGGGGGCTGGAGTTCGGTGATGGGCAACTGGGCTTCGCTGACCTGGCCGTAGACGTCGCCGGAGCTGACGTACAGGAAGGTGCCATTGAACCCGCGAGCCTTGAGGGCTTGCAGCAGGTTCAGGGTGCCGAGCAGGTTGATGTTCAGTGTGCGCGCCGGATCCCGGAAGGCTTCGGGAACGAAGGTCTGGCCGGCCAGGTGAATGACCGCGTCGGGCATCTCGGGCCACAGGCCTTCGAGACTGGCGGGTTCGCCGAGATCGTACCGGTCAGCGACAGGCAGTAGCTCCCATTGCGAGGCATCAGCCTTCAGGCGGGATTGGATGTGTTGTCCTACGAATCCACTGAGACCCGTAACGAACAGACGCTTTTTCAAACAGCGGCCCCTTGGTCATTCACTTCGTCCATTCCCCACAGGCTTTACGGAGATGTCTGACGGACCGGGTGGATTTCCTGGTCGAAAGACAGGTGAAGTGATTTGTTGTAGTTGTTTGGTAGCCAATCTGTGCCAATTGCGCAGCAATTTCAACAGGTCCAACCGTGACTGATCAGTTCTCGTTAGCGTAGCTCGATTTATTCTCGCCGGGCGGTTCACGAATCCTTAACGGATGTGTTTAGAATGCCCCTCGTCACGATTATCCAGCGTTCGTCCGGGGTCTTACGAAAGTCGTTACGAACCCCGCGAAGCTGACCATTAAAACAAGAACGTAGACGGGCAAAAAGACGATGGACGACGGCCGGTAATCACCGACTCGATCCAAGGCTTTGCCGTCATAGAGTGGGGCTACCGGGACGGTGGTTTCATCGTGGGATGCCATGAATTTCATTCTTTACTCGGACGTCAACGACAGCTCCATCAGCCAGAGCCTCGGTCGCCCCGAATACAGTTACTACTTCGTGCTCAAGGCGTATCGCCCTGTGCTTGAAAGCCTGGGGCGGGTCCATGTGGTGTCCTCCGTCGCCGAGGTCGATCCCCTCTTTCGGCAACTGCTCGCCGCTGGCGAAGACAGCCTGTTCCTGTCCTTCACGCCACCGCAGAAAACCCCGAACGACCTGCAGTGCCCGACGATCTGCGTGGTGGCCTGGGAATTCGATTCGATTCCCGACGAGCAGTGGGATAACGACCCACGCCAGGACTGGACGCACATGCTCGCGCGCCAGGGGCGGGTCATCACGCTTTCCAGTCATACCGCCCGGGCGATTCGCCGGGCCATGGGCGAAGACTTCCCTGTGCTGGTTTTGCCGACGCCATTGTGGGAAAACTTCGCCGACATTCGTAGCCGACATACCAGCGCGCCGGTGAACCCCGGTTCGACCCTGGACATCAAGGGCTGCATCTTCGACACACGGACCCTCGGGCTCAGTGCCGATGCATTGATTCCGGTGCCCCCGACCCCCGAAGAACTGGCCGCACTGGAAGCCGAGCTGGAGGCGTCGAAGCCGCCGCCGCTGACGCTAAAACGCCGCTTCGTCATTGCTCGTCATTACTTGCATATGTGGCGCCGGGACATGGGCAAATCGCTGCCGATCCCGGTCCATCGCACGCACTTCCTGAGCCAGTGGTACTGGGAAGGTATCCGCGACCTGCTGTCGGACGCCGCCCATGCGCGGCTTGCCGAATACCTGCCGGCCATCGCCGGCCCGCAGACGGTGGCCGTGCCTGAGCCCGAACCGCGGAAGTGGCCGGACACCACCGCCCAGGTCGAAACCCGGGTTGACGGCGTGGTCTACGCCACCGTGTTCAACCCCAAGGACGGTCGCAAAAACTGGCATCAACTGATCACAGCATTCTGCTGGGCCTTCCGCGAAACGGATGACGCCACGCTGGTGTTGAAGATTACCCAAAGCGACCTGTCGTCCTACTACGACGAGTTGATGACCCTGCTCGCGCAGCTTTCACCGTTCGCCTGTCGGGTGGTGGTCATGCACGGCTATCTGGACGATCCGCAGTACGCCCGGCTCTACGAAGCCGCGAGTTTTTACGTCAATGCTTCACGTTGCGAGGGCCTGTGCCTGCCGCTGATGGAGTTCATGGCCAGTGGCAAACCGGTGATCGCCCCGAATCACACGGCCATGGAAGACTACATCGATGAGAGCGTGGCGTTTGTGGTCACGTCCAGCGAAGAGCTGACCATCTGGCCCCAGGACACTCGCATCATTTACCGCACCCTGCGTTACCGACCGGACTGGGGTTCGCTGAAGACCGCCTACGAACAAAGCTACCGGATGGCCAAGGAGCAACCGCAGGACTACCGGCGCATGTCCCGGGCCGCTATCGATCGCATGCACGATTACTGCGGGTTCGCCCCGGTGCAGCAACACCTGGCGGATTTCTTCGGGCTGGCCACCCAGACCCCGGCGCCTGTGGCCGTGACGGATAACGCCTCATGCTGATCATCATTCATTCGGAAACCAACCAGCACACCATCGCCAAAAACCTTGGCCGTTCGGAGTACAGCTATTACTTCGTGCTCAAGGAGTACCGGCCCGTGCTGGAACGGTTGGGGCAGGTGATCGAAGTCAACGACCCGCAGGCCGAAGTCGATGCCCTGTACCTCGATTGCCTGGCGCGCGGCGAAGATTGCGTATTCCTGTCGTTCTCGCCGCCCCATCGCACGCCGATGCACCTGGCCTGTCCGACCCTGGCGGTGTTCGCCTGGGAATTCAGCACCATTCCCAACGAGCCGTTCGCCGGCGAACCGCGCAATGACTGGCGCACCGTGTTGCGGGCGTCAGGCGCGGCTATCACGCACTCCAGCTATACGGTCAATGCCGTGCGCGAGGCCATGGGCGCGGACTATCCGATCGTTGCCGTGCCCGCGCCGGTGTGGGACCGTTTTGCCGCCCGTGGCGCTCAGTTGCAACGCCAGCCGTTGGCCCGTCAGGTGACATTGAAGATCAAAGGGGTGGTGGCGGACAGTCGCCAACTCGACCTGCAAGCCTTTGGCCCGGAGCACTTGCGCAGCGGCGAGGGTATCGATTTCGACGCGCCGGCCAGCGAACATGAGGTCGTCCTCGACGGCGTGATCTACACCTCGGTGTTCAACCCCAGCGACGGGCGCAAGAACTGGGAAGACATGCTCAGTGCCTTCTGCGTGACCTTGCGCGAAGCGCAAGACGCCACCCTGGTGCTCAAACTGACGCACCACGATGCCGAAGAAGCCCTGGCCGACATCCTTCATCACTTGTACAAAAACCAGCCGTACCGCTGCCGTATCGTGCTGATTTACGGCTACCTGGCGGATGTGGATTACGAGCGTCTGGTCGAGGCCACGAGTTACGTGGTCAACAGCGCTTACGGTGAAGGCCAGTGCCTGCCGCTGATGGAGTTCATGTCCTGCGGCAAACCGGCGGTGGCGCCGCGCACCACGGCGATGCTCGATTACCTGGATGCCGACAACGCATTCATCATTGACACCACTGACGAACTGACCGCCTGGCCCCACGATCCGCGCCGGGCGTTCCGCACGTTGCGCTACATCACCAACTGGGCGTCGTTGTGCACGGCGTATCGGGCCAGCTATGACGTGGCCAAGGGTGATCCCGAGCGCTATGCGCAGATGTCCGCCCATGCGGTGGCCAGCCTGCAGACCTTTTGCAGCCAGGCTTCCGCCGAACAGCGCCTGAAAGTTTTTTTTGCCGACTTGTTCGAAACCCGCGTTGCATCTGCCATGGAAGCCCCTGACGCATGAGCAGCAAACGGATCATGGACATCGAGCTGTTGCGCGGCATTGCGGTGCTGGGCGTGTTGTTTCATCACCTGCAAGGCAGTCTGTTCACCGACACGGTGCCCTTGCTGGAAAAAATCCACAGCTGGGGGCAACCCTGGTGGGGTGTCGATCTGTTCTTCGCGATCTCGGGCTTCGTTATTGCGCGCAGCCTGATCCCGGCCTTGCAAGGTTGCAGCACGCGCCAGGAATACTGGCAGCAGACGCGCAACTTCTGGTTGCGACGGGCCTTTCGCTTGTTGCCGTCGGCGTGGTTGTGGCTGGCGCTGATGCTGCTGGCCTGCGTGTTGATCAACCGTTCCGGGGCCTTTGGCACGTTGCACGCCAACCTTCAGGCGACGCTGGCCGGGGTCGCGCAGTACGCCAACTTCCGCTTTGCCGACAGCT
This sequence comes from Pseudomonas sp. LBUM1646, assembly GCF_059716165.1. NCBI lineage: Bacteria > Pseudomonadati > Pseudomonadota > Gammaproteobacteria > Pseudomonadales > Pseudomonadaceae > Pseudomonas > Pseudomonas sp. LBUM1646. Next base: position 6,920,513 of record NZ_CP166810.1, on the reverse strand, counting down.
TCTATCAGTACGAATACGGCACCAGTTTCGTCTATTGGAGCCTGTCGTTGGAGGAGCAGTTCTACCTGCTATTCCCGCTGCTGATCCTGGTCTGCCGCAAGTACCTGGTCTGGGCGTTGCTGGTGCTGGTCGCGGTGCAGTTGTTCACCTTGCGCACGCCGATCCTGATGGTGGTGCGCACCGATGCACTGGCCCTCGGTATTCTGTTGGCCATGTGGAGTGCACGCCCGGACTATGTGCGCTGGGAACCGACATTTTTGCGTCGGCCCTGGGCTGGCGTGTCGGTGCTGCTGGTCCTGGCGTTGGCGCTGAGTGTGATTGCCACCGATCGCTTTACCTTCACCAATTACCGGATCGGCGCGATTGCCGTGCTCAGCGCGGTGCTGGTCTGGATCGCGTCCTACAACCGTGACTACCTGATGCCACCGGGTTTGCTGAAGCGTCTGATGGTCTGGATCGGCAGTCGTTCCTATGGGATTTACCTGATCCACATTCCGGCCTATCTGTTGGTGCGTGAGCTGATCTTCCGTTTGCAGGCGGCCGGTCTGCCGAGTCCGGCCGGGCATCCGATCCTGACGATCCTGCTCGCCGGCGGGCTGATCGCCCTGTTGTGCGAGCTCAATTACCGTTTCGTTGAAATGCCCATGCGTCATCGCGGCGCTTCGCTGGTGCAACGTCTGAGCACGTCTCGAACCGCCGTCCCATCCTCTGGAGCTACCTCATGCTGAGCATTTTGAAGAAACTCACGGCGGGCACGCCCGCTCCTGCGCAGCCCGTGGCACCGGTCCCCTACAAGGTCGACCCGTACATGCTCGGCCTGCACGATGCGATGCTCAGCGGCTGGTTCAACCAAGAAACCGGCGAGTTGTTCACCGGTTTCCCGGTGACCGCCGAGGACACCTTGCTGGACGTCGGCTGCGGTGATGGCGGCAACGTGCATTTCTGCGGGATGCGTGGGGCGAAGATCATCATTGCCGACATCGATGCGGCCAAGGTCGAAGCGACGCGCCAGCGCCTGGGCGATACCCCGGCCCGGGGCGTTGAGTGCCACGTCACCGACTGCAATCCGCTGCCGATTGCCGATGCCACCGCCACCCGCGTGGTGTCCACCGAAGTCATCGAGCACGTCGACGATCCGGCGCAGTTCCTCGCCGAACTGGTGCGGGTTGGCAAGCCGGGTGCACTGTATTTGCTCAGCGTTCCGCACCCAAGTTCCGAAGACCTGCAAAAAGATATCGCCGCGCCGGAGTACTTCCAGAAGCCCAACCACATTCGCATCATCAGCGAAGAACAGTTCAAGGCGATGGTCAGCGACGCCGGGCTGGAAGTGCTGAGCCACAGTCAGTACGGGTTCTACTGGTCGATGTGGATGCTGTTGTTCTGGGAAGCCAAGGTCGATTTCAGCAATGCCGACCACCCGTTGCTCAACCACTGGGCCGATACCTGGAAAGCGATCCTCGATTCGCCACGGGGCGCGCAGATCAAACAAGCGCTGGACGCGGTGGTGGCGAAAAGTCAGGTGATCATCGCCCGCAAGCCTTAAGCGCATAATGCATCCGTCGTAGCAGCTGCCGAAGGCTGCTACAAGGGATCGGATTCGGCTCAAGGGGCTTCATGTATTTTTTCACTCGTTTGGCGGCTTTACTTGCCGCTTTGCTGATGCTCAATGGTTGCGAGCAACACGACGCACCCCCACTCGATCAACAACTCTACATCTGGCAACGGCAATGGACCCCGGCCCACGAAGCCGCGCTGCGGGACAGTCATGCCGATTTTTCGACTTTGCGCGTGCTGGCGTTGCAGGCCTTTCCCCAGGAAGGCTGGAAACGGGCGCGGGTCGATTCGGCGTTGCTCAAACAGGACGCTCGGCCGCTGATCGCGGTGATTCGCCTGGATGGTCAACTCAAGGCGCTGGATCAGGACGAGGTCATTGCGCAAGTCCAGCAAGTGCTTGGCGACTGGCAAACCCAAGGCTTGACCGTGGCCGGCGTGGAAGTCGACCACGATGCCGGCAACGCTCGACTGCCGGCCTATCGGGCATTCCTCACGCAGTTGCGCGCCGCACTGCCGGCCTCCTTACCGCTGAGCATCACCGCATTGCCGGCCTGGCTCGACAGCCCTGAACTGCCTGGGCTGTTGGCAACGGTCGATAGCAGCGTATTGCAGGTGCATGCAGTCAGTGATCCGCGCCGGGGTTTGTTCGACGTGGATCAGGCCAAACAATGGGCCAAGGCCTGGAGCCGCGTGACGGCTAAACCCTTCTATCTGGCCCTGCCGGCGTATGGCGTGGCGTTGTTGCCGGGGGCCAGTGGCGCACCGGTCGTGGAAAGCGAAGTGCCCATCGAGCGCGGTGGTGAACGCCGGGAACTGTTGGCCGACCCGCTGCAACTGCGCCAACTGGCCCTGGACTTGCGCAACGATCCGCCGACCCACCTCGCCGGGCTGATCTGGTTTCGCCTGCCGTTGGCCGGTGATCGCCGCGCCTGGAGCCTGGCGACCCTGGGCGCCGTGGCCCGCGGTGATGTGCTCGACAGTCGGCTCAACCTGCAACTCTCCGAACAAAGCGGCCTCTATGACATCAGCGTCACCAACCAGGGCAATCTCGACAATGCCTGGCCTGAACGCCTGACACTGGCGGTGCAAGGCTGTGACGGCGCCGATGCCCTGGCCGGTTATGCGTTGCAACAAAGCCCGGATCTGCTTACCTTCACCCGCCTGCGCGACGGCCGAATTCCGGCCGGCGGACAACGCGCCATTGGTTGGGCACGCTGTACACATATTGATCAAGGAGGTTCGAATGTTCACCCGTAACTGGCCCCGCCATCTGCTCTGCCTGAGCCTCAGTTTGCCGCTGGGTTCGGCGCTGGCCTGCGGGCCGGATTTCCCGATGCGCCTGCTGGACGATCGTGGCCAGTCACTGGCGGAACTGCCGGAAGGCAACTTCAAATTCGAGATCAATCGCCTCGGGCATGCCATTGCCGGGCTGAAGAATGTCACTGCTGCGACCAACAGCGTGGACAACGGCTACGGCGAGACGCCGTCCTACACCGATCAACGGGATAACGCCGAGCAGTCCGGTTTGACCGTTGAACAGCAAGCGCTGGTAAAAAAACTGCGCAGCCTGACGGATGCGCATCAGGTGGAGATTCACGGCGCGAGTCTGCCGGTTGATCTGCGGCTGTATCTGGCGGGCGCCGTGGCGTTCAACACCGGGGATCACGGACTGGCTGCCGAATATTTCCAGAAAGTGCTGGCACTGCCAGCGGATCAACGGGCGCTGCGCAGCACCTGGGCGGCGTATTCGTTGGGCCGGGCGCTGTATGAAATGAGTGCCGAGGCAGACGCCGGGCCGGATCTGCTGGCCCAGTCGCAGAAGGCTTTCGAGCAGACTCGTCAACTGAGCATTGATGGCTTCAGCGACCCACTGGAGCTGGGCGTCGCCAGCCTCGGCGAAGAAGCGCGCGTCGTTCGCACGGCGGGTGACTGGAACCGCGCGATCGAGCTCTACGCCACGCAAAACATCCACGGTTCGGCGGTGGGTTACTCCTCGCTCAAGCAGTTGATGGCTGAACTCACGGCGCTGCCCGACGATGAGTTGACCGTGTTACTCAAAGGCAAAACCGTTCAGCAATTGATCACCGCCTCGTTGATCAGTCGCGTTGGCTGGTCATTTGATGGACAACCGCCGGGCGAGAAAAAACTTATCCAACGGCTGCAAGTCAGTACGCGCGGCAGCCTCGACAATGCCGATCGCCTGGCAGCACTGAATTATCAACAGGGCGACTACGCCAGCGCCAAGGCCTTCGTCGAACACGCCGGCGACGGCGGCCTGGCGTGGTGGGTGCGGGCCAAACTGGCGCTGCGCGAGGGCGATAAAACCGCGGCGACCGCAGCCTATGCGAAAGCGGCCCAGGCGTTCCCGCAGAATGAATCCTGGGGCGAGCGGCCCACACCTGACTGGGATTTTGAAGGCATCATCGTCCAGCCCAAATGCCGGGTCGAGGGTGAAAGCGCGATCCTCGCCCTGCAACGGGGCGATTACCTGCAAGCCTTCGATCAGCTCTATCGCAGTAAAGGCGTTTACTGGCTCGATGCGGCCACCGTTGCCGAGCGAGTGCTGACCGTCGATGAACTCAAGCATTACGTCGACACGCAAGTGCCGGCAGTGCCGCCGCTGACTCAGCAGGAACGCGACAACTATGTGCCGTTGCCGGTGGCCGCGAGCCTGCGCGATTTGCTCGGGCGGCGGTTGTTGCGTGAAGAGCGATACGACGAAGCGCCGGGGTACTTCGACAATGTCGATTTGCAGAACAAGGCCAAGGCCTACGCACAGTTACGTCAAGAGGCCGATGCTGCCTGGTGGCCAACCACTCGCGCCGCCGCGTTGTTCAACGCCGGCGCATTGGCTCGACAGTGGGGGATGGAGATCCTCGGCTATGAGATGGCTCCGGATTACGCCTCGTTGTTCGATGGTAACTACAGCCTGGAGACCACCGAACTGAAAGTCGGACCGCTGGTGTCCGAGGGTGAGGTCCAGCGCCAACAGGCCAGCGCTGCTCAGCCAGACGTTCGTTTTCACTACCGATTCGTCGCCACGGCACTGGCCAGTCGCGCCGCCGACAATTTACCGCACACCAGTCAGGCCTTTGCGGCCGTGCTGTGTGCGGCTTCGGGATGGAATTCCAGCCTTGAGGAGCAAAGCGCGTTCTATCAACGCTACGTCAAGGAAGGCCCGTACGTAACCTGGGCCGGAGACTTCGGCCATCAGTGCCCTTATCCGGACTTTCAAAACGCCAGCAAACGCTACGTGACTCAGGCCACGGATTCCGTGCGTTCAGCGTTGCGGCCTTACAAGAAGCCGGTGCAGATTGGCGGTGTGGTGGTCGTGGTGGCGGCGGCTTTGCTGTTGATCAACCGCCGTCGCCGTAAAGCGCAGTAAGGCTCAAGCCTGTTGAACAAAGGTTAGCCTCACCGCGAAACCGATCAACAGGCTGCCGAACAGCCATTGCTGTACACGTTGGGCGGACGGGCTGCGTTGCAGCCAACGCCCGAGCGCGGCGCCGACCAGCGCGTAGGCGCTGTCGAACAGCAAACCGACACCGACCAGCATCACGCCAAGGGTGGCGAACTGAGCGAGTACCGGGCCGGCCTGAGGATTGATGAACTGCGGCAGTAACACCGAACAGAACAACAGCGCCTTGGGATTGAGCAGGTTGGTCAGCAAACCGCGCTGGATCGATTCCCGCCAGCGCGGTTTTTCGGCCGTTGCGCCTGCGCCATTCAGGCTCGGCAGCATGGTGGTGCGCAGGCACTGAATGCCGATCCACAACAGGTACGCGGCCCCGGCGAGGCGCACCACATCGAAGGTCCAGGGCGCTGCTTTGAACAACGCCGCCAGCCCCAGCGCCGCCAAGGCCACATGACAACCTCGGGCGATGCCCAGGCCAATCGCCGTGGCCAGCGCTGCGCCTTTGCCCTGACGGGCACCGGTTTGCAGCAGCAGAATCATGTCCGGCCCAGGCAATAGATACACCACCGCCAGCGCCATGAAAAACAGCCAGAGTCCCGCCACGTTGCACCCCATTCGTTGTCGATTTGGTAGGGTCAGTCTAGGGCGGGAGGGCAGGGCAGGTGCTTGCGTAGTTCGCTTCTATAACTTATTGGATTGGCATAACCTGCCACGTTATGAAGCATTGACCATCAGGATCTGCCAAACCATGAAACTGGACGCCTACGACCGCAAGATTCTTGCCGCCCTGCAACGGGATGGGCGCCTGAGCAATGTGCAATTGGCTGAGGAGATCGGTTTGTCGGCTTCGCCGTGCTTGCGCCGGGTGCGGATGCTCGAAGAGGCGGGGGTGATTCGCGGCTATCAGGCCAACCTCGATCGCGATGAAGTGGGGCTGGGGTTGACGGTGTTTGTCGGGGTCAAGGTTGAACGGCACAACGATGAACAGGCTGACGCGTTTCGTGAGGCGGTGACGGCGCTGCCGGAGGTGATATCAGCGTTTCTGGTGTCAGGGGAGTCGGACTTTCTGCTGCAGGTGGTGGTGCCGGACCTGCGTGCCTATGACCGGTTTCTCACCGGGCGGTTGCTGAAGTTGCCGGGGGTGAGTGATATCCGTAGCAACTTTGCGATTCACACAGTGAAGACGCCGGGGGCGTTGCCTTTAGAACATTTACCCGCGAGTTAGGATCGTTCCCACGCTCCGCGTGGGAATGCAGCCGTGACGCTCCGCGTCACTGGACGCGGAGCGTCCCTTGAGGCATTCCCACGCGGAGCGTGGGAACGATCATCAGGGCTACATCTGCGTCGCCATCCCCTCCACATTCATCGCCGCCTGGCGCAATGCCTCGGAGCGAGTCGGGTGCGGGTGGCAGGTCAGGGCAATGTCTTCGGCCGAGGCGCTGAACTCCATGGCTACGCAATATTCGCCGATCATTTCACTGACGCTCGGGCCGACCAGATGCACGCCGAGGATTTCGTCAGTGCGCTCATCGGCCAGCACTTTGGCGAAGCCTTCGGTCTCGTGGTTGATTTTCGCTCGGCTGTTGGCGGTGAACGGGAATTTGCCAACCTTGTAGGCGCGACCTTCAGCCTTGAGCTGTTCTTCGGTCTTGCCGACGCTGGCCAGCTCCGGTCGGGTGTAAATCACGTTGGGGATCAGGTCGTAATTGACCTCGCCGGCCTTGCCGACGATCTGCTCGATGCAGGCCATGGCTTCGTCTTCAGCCTTGTGCGCGAGCATCGGCCCGGACGTGACGTCGCCAATCACCCAGATACCAGCGGCCTCGGTACGGTGCCCTTTGTTGGCGAGCATGCCGCGCTTGTCGGTGGCGAGGCCGACGTTCTCCAGCCCCAGCCCTTGGGTGTAAGGCCGGCGCCCGATGGCCACCAGTACGTAATCGGCTTCCAGCAACTCGGCGGTGCCACCGGCGGAAGGCTCGACGCTGAGCTGCACGCCGTTGGCCGAGGTGGTGGCGCTGGTGACTTTCGAACTCAACTTGAAACTGATGCCTTGCTTGGTCAATGAGCGCTGCAGGGTTTTGCCGGCCTCGCCATCGACACCGGGGCAGATCCGGTCGAGGAATTCGACCACCGTCACCTGAGCGCCCAGGCGCCGCCAGACCGAACCCAGCTCCAGACCGATCACCCCGGCACCAATCACCACCAGATGCTTCGGCACTTCGACCAGGGACAGCGCGCCGGTGGAGTCGAGGATGCGTTGGTTATCGATGTCCACGCCGGGCAGGGGAGTGGGCTCGGAGCCGGTGGCGATGATGATGTCCTTGGCGCTCAGCTCGGTCTTGGCGCCCTGACTATCGGTCACGGTGACCTTGCCCGGCCTGTCGATATGTCCCCAGCCCTTGATCCAGTCGACTTTGTTCTTGCGAAACAGAAACTCGATGCCCTTGGTCAGCCCGGTAACGCTTTCATCCTTCTGCTTCATCATTTGCGCGAGGTTGAGGGTTGGTTTGACCTCGATCCCCAGGTTGGCAAATTCCGCGCCCATGGCCGCATCGTAGAGTTCGGAAGCGTGAAGCAGCGCCTTGGACGGCATGCAGCCGACGTTCAGGCAAGTACCGCCGAGGGTGGCGCGGCCTTCGACGCAAGCGGCTTTGAGGCCCAGTTGGCCTGCGCGGATCGCAGCGTTATAACCGCCCGGGCCTCCGCCCAGAATCACGATGTCATAGGTGCTCATGCTGTTACTCCTGGAGTGAAGGGACCGGATCGGTAACCGTAGCTGTTGATAAAAATTACGAACGTAATATGTGCGTTGCGCAGCATTTCGGTCAAGGCTTCAGCCAAGCGACAGGTTGCGCACCTTTAGATAGAGCGATTTAGAACGGAAATTTCACCACTTTCGTTATAAGGTAACGAGATGTGACGGGGTTCGACGTCAGCAACGATAAACACTGGGGTGGTATGCAAGTCGATCTTGATGTCGATGGAACGCAAGTAGCCGGGTTGCCGCGCTTTCAGCAAGCGCTGTTTCACGGGCGACGGCTGCGTCAGTACGCAATCGGCCTGAGCGCCGTGGCGGCGGTAGGGCTGTTGCTGGCGTTTTTCACCGGGTTGTTTGCGCCGCAGTCGCTGTGGGCTGCGCTGCTGGTAAGTCAGAGCGCCGGTTTACTGGTGCTGGTCGCCGGTTTGCAATCGGCGTGGTGGGTGACCCAATGGCGCGCGCAGGCATTGAATCCGAGCGTCTCTGTGCCTGTCGTCGTCGACGAGGAAACCGTTGCGCCGGTGGGCTGGTACGAACGATTGCTGGATCGGCTCAGCCAGCGTTGGCTGCACATGCTGGCGCAGATCGGCGCGCCGACGTTTTGGCTGGCTGGATGGGCGTTTTTGGCGTTGTTCAGCATCGAACAGTTCTGGAGCCTAGCGCTAACCCCGGCCACGCTGGGTGTCTCCGCCAGTATCGGCGCCGCGCTGTCACTGCTGCTGGCTTTCGGTCTGCTGGTGCTGGAGCGTCAACTGGCCCAGGAAAACACCGCCGAATGGCCCGAAGCAGGGGCTCTGGCACAGCTGACGCGCGTAGCGATTATTTGCCTGGTACTGGGCGCGCTTTGCCTGTTGTTCGGCAATGAAACCTCAGTCTGGCCAGTGCGTCTGGCGGTGCTGATCGGTTTGCTGCCGGGGCTGGTGGCCGTCGAACTGTTGCTGCGGGCGGTGCTGTCGCTGTTCAGTCCACAGCGTGAGCAACTTGAACCCTCATTGCTGGCGCGCAGCTTTGTCGCTGACATGCTGCGCTGGCCGCCACAACCATTGCTGGCGTTGCAGCACGAATTGCACAACCGCTTCGGCATCGACCTGCGGCAAATCTGGGCCTTCACTTATATGCGCCGGGCGTTCTTTCCGGTGCTGGCGGTGGTGGCGATTGTCGGTTGGTCGCTCACCGGCATTCACGAAATCCCGTTGCAAGGGCGTGGGATCTACGAACGTTTCGGCAAACCGGTGGAGGTGTTCGGCCCGGGCTTGCACGCGGGTTTGCCTTGGCCGTTGGGCCGGGTGCTGGGCGTCGAAAACGGCGTGGTCCATGAGTTGGCCACCAGCAGTGAAGCCACCGCGCCAGTGGTGGCCGAACCGGCAGAAGGCCCGGCACCGGCGATTGCCAATCGCTTGTGGGACGCCAGTCATGTGAACGATAAATCCCAAGTCATCGCCAGCAGCCGCGCCGACAAACAGAGCTTCCAGATCGTCAACATGGACGTGCGCTTTGTCTATCGCATTGGCCTCAGTGATAAGGACGCACTGGCCGCGACCTACAACAGCGCTGATGTGCCGACGCTGATTCGCAGCACCGCCAGCCGGATTCTGGTGCATGACTTCGCCTCGCGAACCCTCGACGGTTTGCTCGGCGAGGACAGGGTAGGGCTGGGCGAAGAGATCGGTCGCGCCGTTCAGGCTGACCTGAAAAAACTCGACAGCGGCGTGGAAATTCTCGCCACCGTGGTCGAGGCGATTCACCCGCCGGCCGGCGCTGCCAACGCTTATCACGCTGTGCAGGCGGCGCAGATTGGCGCCCAGGCATTGATCTCCCGTGAGCGCGGTGCCGCAGCGGAAGCCACGAACCAGGCGCAATTGCAGGCCAGTATTGCCCGTGATCAAGCCACCGCCAATGCCCATGAAATCAACGCGACTGCGCAGGCGTCAGACCTGCGCTTCAGCGCCGAGCGCAAAGCCTACGCCAGCGCCGGCCAGGCCTTTGTGCTGGAGCAATATTTCAGTCAGCTAACCCAAGGCCTAGCCAACGCCAAGCTACTGGTTCTCGACCATCGCCTGGGCGGCAGCAGCAACGCGCCGACCATTGACCTGCGTACGTTCACGCTGCCGGCAGACCCTGCGTCGCCGCGTAACACCGCTCAGCCAGGAGCCACCCATTGAGCCAGTCGAATACTCACGATCACGATGACCACACTGGCCACGATCACGGCCATGGCGGGCATCACCACGGTCATCATCACCATCACCACGGTGATCCCCAGGAAGCCGGCCCATTCCCGTGGCGGCGCATGGGCTGGGCGGCGCTGCTGGTGGCGTTCGCCGTCGCGGCAGCAAGCCTGGTGCAAGTGCGCTCGGGGGAGGCCACGGTGATTACCCGTTTCGGCAATCCGTCGCGGGTGTTGCTGGAGCCGGGTCTGGGCTGGCGTTGGCCGGCGCCGTTTGAAGCGGCGATTCCCGTGGATCTACGCTTGCGAACCACTTCCAGCGGTTTGCAGGATGTCGGTACGCGGGACGGTTTGCGCATCATCGTTCAGGCGTACGTGGCGTGGCAGGTGCAGGGTGATCCGGACAACGTGCAGCGCTTTATGCGCGCGGTGCAGAACCAGCCAGATGAAGCGGCGCGGCAGATTCGCACCTTCGTTGGCTCGGCACTGGAAACCACCGCCAGCAGTTTTGACCTGGCCAACCTGGTGAACACCGATGCTAATCAGGTGCACATCGCCGATTTCGAAGCGCAGTTGCGTCAGCAAATCGATCAGCAGTTGCTGACCACTTATGGCGTGCGGGTGCTGCAAGTCGGCATCGAACGTTTGACGCTGCCATCGGTGACACTCACCGCCACCGTCGATCGCATGCGCGCGGAGCGTGAAACAATTGCCACCGAACGCACCGCTATCGGCAAGCGCGAAGCGGCGCAAATCCGTTCCGCCGCTGAGCGTGATGCGCGAATCGTGCAGGCTGATGCCACGGTGAAAGCCGCCGACATCGAAGCGCAATCCCGCGTCGAAGCTGCACAGATTTATGGTCGCGCCTATGCCGGATCGCCGCAGCTCTACAACTTACTGCGCTCGCTCGACACCTTGGGCACGATTGTTTCACCGGGGACCAAATTGATTTTGCGCACCGACGCCGCGCCATTCCGGGTGTTGGTTGACGGTCCGCCGAACCTCGACAACAAGTCCGGATCGCAGCCATGAATTTGGTTCCACGTGGAACAAATGAATTAAGCAGCCCCTGGATTCAGGCCGGGCGCTTGGCTTTTTTGGCGCTTTACGCGGTCACGGTGTTGGCTGCTTTGGCCTGGGCATTCTCCAATGTGCGGCAGATTGATCCACAAAATCGCGCCGTGGTTTTGCACTTTGGTGCGCTGGATCGCATCCAGAATGCCGGTCTGTTGTTGGCGTGGCCGCGGCCGTTTGAACAGGTGATTTTGTTGCCGGCAGCGGATCGGGTCATTGAGCGTCGAGTAGAAAATCTGCTGCGAAGTGATGTGGCATTGCAGGCTGATCGCGTGGCGACATTTGCTACGCCGCTCAGTGATGCACTCGCCGGCTCCGGGTATTTACTGACCGGTGATGCCGGCGTGGTGCAACTCGATGTGCGGGTGTTTTACAAAGTTACCGCGCCGTACGACTTCGTCCTGCAAGGTGAACATGTATTGCCGGCGCTGGATCGTCTGGTGACTCGCAGCGCCGTGGCGCTCACTGCCGCGCGGGATCTGGACACCATTCTGGTGGCGCGCCCAGAGTTGATCGGCGCCGATAACAAGGCAGCTGAACGCCGGGAACGCTTGCGCGGTGATCTGGTGCAGGGCATCAACCAACGCCTGGCTGAATTGACCGCGACCGGGCAGGGGATTGGGATTGAAGTGGCCCGGGTCGATGTGCAATCGAGTCTGCCCGGACCTGCGGTGAACGCGTTCAACGCCGTACTCACCGCCAGTCAGCAGGCCGACAAAGCCGTGGCCAACGCCCGTACCGACGCCGAGAAACTCACCCAGTCCGCCAACGAACTAGCCGACCGCACCCTGCAAGTGGCTCACGCCCAAGCCAGTGAACGATTGGCCAAAGCTTCAGCCGATACCGCTACCGTGCTAAGCCTGGCCCAAGCACAACAGCAGGGCACCGACCCACAAATGCTGCTGCGTATTTACCGTGAGCGGATGCCGAAGATTCTCGGTCAGGCCGGCTCGGTGACCACGGTCGATCCGAAAGACGATTCCCGCCTGATCATTCAGGGAGCTGCACAATGACTGCCCAAACCGCCGCCGTTCCGAGCATGTTGTCCTCGGCCGAGCAACGCAGCGCCGCGCGCCAACTGACCTTGGCGATGCTCGCCCTTGGTTTGCTCGGGCTCGGATTGATCTGGCGCTGGGTGTCGCCGGAGCAAACCGGGGTCAGCCAATTGCTGCTGGGCTTCGCTTCGTTGCTGGTGGCCGTGCCGGTGATGCGTTCGGCCTGGTACAGCTTGCGTTACCCAAGCCTGCATGGGATCACCGATCAGTTGATCGCCCTGGCCATGCTCGGTGCCTGGGCCACCGGTGATTTACTCACCGCGGCCTTGCTGCCGATCATCATGATCTTCGGTCACGTGCTGGAAGAGCGCAGCGTGATCGGTTCTCAGGAGGCGATTCACGCCCTTGGCAAACTGACTCGCAGCCATGCGCGCAAGGTCCAGGCTGATGGCGTGATCATTGAAGTCGACAACCGCACGCTCAAGGCTGGCGACAGGGTGGAAGTGCGCGCCGGAGATCGAGTGCCCGCCGATGGCCGGGTATTGTCCGGTCAAGCGAGCCTCGACACTGCATCGATTACCGGAGAATCCGTGCCGTTGGAGGCGGTGGTCGGCATGACCGTGTTCGGTGGCGCGATCAATCTCGATGGTCTGTTGCGCATTGAAGTGACCCGCACCGGCAACGAATCGACCCTCGGCAAGGTCATCGCGCTGATGCAAAGCGCCGAGCGTTCCAAGCCGCCAATTACCCGTTTGCTCGAGCGTTACGCCGGCAGCTACATGGTGTTGGTGTTGTTGCTGGCGGCGGTGACTTGGTTCGTCACCAACGATGCTCAAGCGATGCTCGCGGTGCTGGTGGCCGCTTGTCCGTGTGCGCTGGTGTTGTCGGCACCAGCCACGGCGATTGCCGGAGTCGCTGTGGCGGCACGTCACGGGATTCTGATTCGCAGCTCGGCGTTCCTCGAAGAGCTGGCAGACCTGACGTCGCTGGTGGTGGATAAAACCGGGACGCTGACCTTTGGCACCTTGCGCCTGCAATCCATCGACAGCCCGTTGGAGGACCGCAGTCACGTGCTGAAACTCGCCGCCAGTCTTGGTTCGGCAAGCAGTCACCCGGTCAGTCGGGCGTTGGCCAGCCTGGTGACTCAGGAGCATTTCCTGCTGCTCTCGGACATTCACGAACGCCAAGGGTTGGGCGTGGTGGCCATGACTGAACAGGGTGAGGCGGCGCTCGGTCGGCCAGAGTTGTTCGCGCAGTTGGGCATCGCCACTTCCGCCGTTCCCGAACACGACGGGCCGATTGCCGGGCTGGCACTGAACGGTGAATTCCTCGCCTGGCTGTTGCTGGCAGACACGGTCAAACCGGAAGCACGCTTTGCCCTGAATGAATTGCGCGAGCTGGGTTTGGGTCGGCAACTGCTGCTCACGGGCGATCGACAAAGCGTCGCGCATACCCTGGCTCGGGATGTCGGTATCAGCGACGTCGAAGCCCAGGCCTTGCCCGAAGACAAACTCAATCGGGTAATGACGGAAATTGGTAACGGCTTCCGGCCGATGGTGGTCGGCGATGGCATCAACGATTCGCTGGCGCTGAAGGCCGGCGTCGTCGGCGTGGCCATGGGCGCGGGTGGGGCGGACATCGCCCTCGCGTCGGCGGACATCGTGCTGATCGGCAGTGATCTGCGTCGGCTCGGGACCTGTGTTCGGCTGAGTCGCCAATGCCGGCAGACGTTGCAGGTAAACGTGATCATCGGTTTGGGTTGGACCTTGGCGATCGTGGCCTTCGCGGCCTTCGGCTGGCTCGGTGCGGCAGGGGCGATGATTGCCGCGTTGCTGCACAACTTGAGCACGCTGTTGGTACTGGGCAACGCCGGGCGTTTGCTGCGGTTTCAGGAACCGCTACTCAAGTTGAAAGATGAAGTCTGATATACCCATCGAGAACGCTCTAAACCGGGAGGTCTCAGCGATATAGACTTTTAGAACTGTGTGCTCACTTTGTAGTCATCTAGGTGTGGACCATTGTTTTTCAGATTCACGACGGCGGTTTGAAGCGTCGCGAGCTATATAGAAAAAGGCTATTAAATCGATAGCCAGCTATTTTTCTAGGATGGTCTACCCTCACATCAGACGTCTGAAATAAGGGGGATTTTCCATGCTCGCGCAACTTCCACCGGCCTTACAGAATCTGCAGCTACCGCTTCGCCTGCGACTCTGGGATGGCCATGAATTCAATCTGGGGCCGACGCCCAGCGTCACCATTGTGGTAAAGGACCCGCAAATGGTTACCCAGTTAACTCATCCAAGTCTTGATGCGCTAGGAGCGGCGTTTGTCGAAGGCAAACTTGAGCTGGAAGGCTCCATCAGCGACGTGATCCGCGTGTGCGATGAATGGAGCCAGGCAATGCTCGGTGACGCGGACAGCCAGCCGGTTCGCCTCGTCCACGACAAGGAAACCGACGCCAAGGCGATTTCCTACCACTACGACCTCTCCAATGCGTTTTATCAGCTGTGGCTCGACAGCGACATGGCGTATTCCTGCGCCTATTTTGAGACCGGCAGTGAAACCCTGGAGCAAGCCCAGCAAGCCAAGTTCCGCCATTTGTGCCGCAAGCTGCGGCTGCAACCGGGCGACTACCTGCTGGATGTCGGTTGTGGCTGGGGTGGGTTGGCGCGGTATGCGGCCCGTGAGTTTGGCGCGAAGGTATTCGGCATCACCCTCAGCAAAGAGCAACTGGCCCTGGCCCAGGAACGGGTCAAAGAAGAAGGCCTGGAAGATCTGATTGAGCTGCAATTGCTCGACTACCGCGACCTGCCTCAGGACGGGCGCTTCGACAAGGTGGTCAGCGTCGGCATGTTCGAACACGTTGGCCATGCGAACCTGGCCGAGTACTGCAAAATTCTGTTCGGCGCGGTGAAGGAGGGTGGCCTCGTGATGAACCACGGGATCACCGCCAAGTACACCGACGGCCGTCCGGTGGGACGCGGTGCCGGTGATTTTATCGAGAAATATGTGTTCCCCAACGGCGAACTGCCGCACCTGTCGATGATCTCTGCCGAGATCAGCGAGGTCGGGCTGGAGATCGTCGATGTCGAGAGCCTGCGCCTGCATTACGCACGCACCCTCGACCACTGGAGCGAACGCCTGGAAGACAATCTGGAAGCCGCCGCTAAAGAGGTGCCGCAACAGGCGTTGCGAATCTGGCGGCTGTACCTGGCCGGTTGCGCTTATGCGTTCGCCAAGGGCTGGATCAATCTGCACCAGATTCTCGCGGTGAAAGCCCACCCGGATGGCAGCCATGAACTGCCCTGGACCCGCGACGACATCTACACCCCTTAAAGTATCGGGGAAATAAGCCGGGCGACCCGCATGCCGATCTGTTGCAGGCGGTGGGTCTCCCGGCTTTCTTCTTTGGCGATTTCGTGGGCTTGGGCGAAATCGTCATTGAGCATCTGCTCCACCTCGGCGGCAAATGCGCTGTCGACGGTCAGCAACATCACTTCGAAATTCAGCCGGAATGAACGGTTGTCCAGATTGGCGCTGCCGATGGCGCTGATTTCGCTGTCGATCAACACCACTTTCTGATGCAGGAAACCGGGCTCGTAACGGAACACGCGCACGCCCGCGCGTACGGCTTCAAAGGCGTAGAGGCTGGAGGCGGCGTAGACGATTCGGTGATCCGGCCGCGACGGCAACAGCAATCGAACGTCCACACCGCGCAGGACCGCCAGGCGTAATGCGGCGAAAACTGCTTCGTCCGGAATGAAGTAGGGGCTGGTGATCCACACGCGTTCCGTCGCCGCATGGATGGCTTCGACGAAGAACAGTGAACAGGTTTCGTAGGAATCCGCCGGGCCGCTGGCCAGCAATTGGCAGAGCACGCCGTCGTCCGGGTAAACGTCCGACAGGATCAGCGGCGGCAGTGAGCGGGCGGCCCAGAACCAGTCTTCGGCAAAGGATTCCTGCATGCAGGCCACCACCGGCCCGCGTACCTGAACGTGAGTATCGCGCCAGGGTGCCAAGGGTGGTTTTTCGCCCATGTATTCGTCGCCGACGTTGTGCCCGCCGACGAACCCGAGCACACCGTCTACGACCACGATCTTGCGGTGATTACGGAAATTGACCTGGAACCGGTTGAGCCAACCGCTACGGGTGGCAAAGGCTTTGACCTCGACACCGGCATCACGCAATGGCTGCACGTAGCTATGGGGCAACGAGTGACTGCCGATGCGGTCGTACAGTAGATAAACCGCCACGCCTTCGGCGGCTTTCTTCAGCAGCAGGGTTTGCAGGCGTTGGCCGAGGCGGTCGTCGTGGATGATGAAGAACTGGATCAGTACCGCTTCCTTCGCGTGGCTGATCGCTTCAAAAATCGCCTCGAAGGTGGCTGTGCCGTTGATCAACAGGCGCACTTCGTTGTTCGCCAGGCATGGCATGCGCCCCAGTTTCGGCATCGCCCTCAAGGACGCGTAGGCATTGGACGCGCGGGCGGTCAGGGCTTCTTCGACCCAGGGACGCCAGTTCAGCTCGGAGATGGCCTTGCGCATTTCTTCGTTGGCCTGGCGTCGGGCCTTGATGTAACCATCGAAGGTACTGCGGCCGAAGACCAGGTACGGGATAAGCGTCAGGTAAGGAATGAACAGCAACGACAGGGCCCAGGCGATCGAGCCTTGGGCAGTCCGAACGGTCAACACGGCGTGGATGGCGGCAATCAGGCCCAGCGAGTGCAGTAACGCGATCAGATAACCGAAAACGTGCGGTCCAAAATAATCCATGGGGCAGCCTTGCTCCTGAAGATTCAATACGTAAAAGACCATGTTCCGTGCAGAATGTCGCTATTTAATTGGCCCATGAACCGAAGCACATGGCTGACGTCTAACGGCCACTATTGATCAGGAGTTACTCGATGAACGTTCGTCTGCTGGGTTTGGCCATGGCCCTTGGTTTGTCCCTTCCTGTAGTTGCTCAGGCGCAAATGTTGCAACCGGGTCTGTGGGAATTGACCACAAGCAACATGAAAGTCGATGACCAGAACCTGCCGGATCTGCAATTGATCCTCGGCCAGTTGCAAGGTCAGATGACCCCGGAGCAACGGGCGCAGCTGGAGAAGCAGGGCATCACCATGGGCGGCAAGGGGATTCGTGCGTGTCTGACGCAGGCTCAAGTCGCATCCGACAACATTCCGCTGACGGATCCGCAATCGGGCTGCAAACAGGAAATCACTGATCGCACCGGCAACCAGTGGAAATTCCGCTTCAGTTGTCCGAAAGCGCAAGGCGCGGGTGTTGCTACGTTCCTCAGTGATCGTGAGTTCACCACCAAGGTGAATGGTACTTTCAATGCGACCGGCATTCAGCAGAAGGGCAGTCTGGATACCCGCGCTGTTTGGCTTGGGCAGGATTGCGGGACAGTGAAGCCTAGGGCTTAAAAGCAATCGCGAACAAGCTTTGCTCCTACGGACGGTGATGTCTGTAGGTGCAAGGCTTGCCCGCGATGGCGTACTTTCAAACTCCGCAATCTTTAGGATGTAAAAACCCACACACCTCATCAATCCGCATCCGCCCAAAATCCTCCCCGCTGCAACTGCGCACGCTGACGAACCCGCCGTCCTTTTCCTTTTCTCCGACCACCAACAGATACGGCACGCTCCGTTCGCTGTGCAGGCGAATCTTGTAGCCGATCTTCTCGTTGCGCAGATCTGCCTGAGCACGCACACCGCTACGTCGAAGCTCCTCGGTCACCGATTGGGTATAAGCAATCTGGCGCTCGTCGATGTTCACGACCATCACTTGAGGCGGCGATCGCCAATGCGCCAGCTCCTGCTGGCTGGGCCAGCAAGTCCCGTAGATCCGTTGCAGTGACGTGCCGCCGACATGATCAAGGGCGAAGGCTTGCAGCACTTTGGTGGCGGGAACGTGGGGACCGTGGGTCAAGTATTCGGCGTCTCCCAGGCGATACACCGAATGCCTTTCGGTTGAGGACAATGGCCGCTGTCGGATGGAATGGTTGGTCGCCGCAAGCATGTGCATGCGCTCTTCAATCGGAGTCAGGTCGGCGAGCGTTAACATTCGCTGCAGCGCAAACTCATAAAAGAACCCGTCACCCAGTGCCGATCCCTTGAGCAACAGGACACTCGGATGCAGTTGTTTGACCGCCATCGCCAGCATCAGCGCACAGGAGCGGCGCAGGATCTCCAGTCCATCCGGTTCTTGAGGCGTGACAATACTGACCCGGGCATCACCCTGAATCACAAACCCACAGTCCACCAAAATACCGTCCACCCGGCCGGCCACCGCCGCTTTGGCCAACGCGGGCCCGATACTCGCCGCCAGCTCATACACGGACAGTGGTTGATCGTATTCGCGCAGTGAGCCGTCGGGCAGGGTGATGTGGATCATGGTCGCTTCTCGGGATGTGGACGTTAGCGCATGAACCGCAGGGGCAATCCCTGACAGCTGTCATGTAGACGATTGGCGTGCCAGGCAATTTGCCCCGACACCAGCGTGGTGCTGACGCTATGGCGCAAACGATGTTGGACGAAGGGCGTCCAGCCGCACTGGGAGAGGATCGGTTGCTGGGAAACGAGGACGCCGTCCGGCTCGGGTTTGATCAGCACCAGATCGGCCCAATAGCCCTCGCGCAAATAACCACGGTCGGGAATCGCGAACAGATCAGCCACCCGGTGACTGGTCTTGGTCACGAGGGTGGTGACGGGCAGCACTTCATCCGCCACCAATTCCAACAGCGCCGGGAGGGCGTGTTGCACCAGCGGCAGACCGGACGGTGCCTGACTGTAAGGTCGCTGTTTTTCGGCCCAGGTGTGGGGCGCATGATCGCTGCCGATTACATCCAGTCGGTTGCTCAGCAGGGCTTGGCGCAAAGCGTCGCGGTCGGTCTGGGACTTGATCGCCGGGTTGCACTTGATCAGGTTTCCAAGGCTCGGATAGTCGCGATCATCGAACAGCAGATGATGCAGACAGACTTCAGCGGTGATGTGTTTCTGGCTCAACGGTTTGTCTTCGAACAATTCAAGTTCGAGCGCTGTGGTCAGGTGCAAAACATGCAACCGCGTGCCGTGACGCTTGGCCAGGTCCACGGCCATTGAGGAGGAGCGAAAGCACGCCTCGGCATTGCGAATCAGCGGATGGGCTTCGGCCGTAATGTGTTCACCGTACAACGCTCGCAAGGTCGCGGCGTTGGCGTCGATACTCGGGGTGTGTTCGCAGTGCGCCAACAGGATCGTTGGCACCTCGGCGAACAGCCGTTCAAGAATCCGCGGATCGTCCACCAGCATGTTGCCGGTGGACGCGCCCATGAACACTTTCACCCCGGCGACTTCGCAAGGATTGAGCGCGGCAACGGTGTCGAGGTTGTCGT
Organism: Pseudomonas sp. LBUM1646; assembly: GCF_059716165.1. NCBI lineage: Bacteria > Pseudomonadati > Pseudomonadota > Gammaproteobacteria > Pseudomonadales > Pseudomonadaceae > Pseudomonas > Pseudomonas sp. LBUM1646. Next base: position 6,901,176 of record NZ_CP166810.1, on the reverse strand, counting down.
TGCTCACACCGAAATGGAAGCCGTAATTGGCTACTGAATTGATTGCCGCCCGGCGCTTTTTATCGGCCAGCGCATCGAGAGTGAGGGTGGCCGGCTGGGTGTTGGGCATGTCCATGAAACTGGTGATGCCACCCGCCACCGCAGCTCGGGATTCGGTGTAGAAACTGCCTTTGTCCGGCGCCCCGGGATCACGGAAATGCACCTGGTCGTCGATCATCCCTGGCAGCAGCCAATGACCCCGCGCATCGATCTCCACGTTCGCCGTTTCGCCTTCGATGCTGCTGGCGATTTTGACGATACGACCATTGCTGACCAATAGATCGCCGTCAAACTCACGACCTTCGTTCACCAACCGGGCATTGCGAATCAGCACGCTGCTCATGGTCAGAACTCGTTCTGCAGGGCTTTGTAGCCGCGCACCAGATCAACGTTGGTGCGCGCCACGTCCTCGGAAAACTCCGAGGCACTGACACTCACCGGCGGAAACTGCGACAGGTCGGTGCCGGGGCCTATGCGAGTAGTGGACGGCACATAGAAGGCCGCAGGCAAGTCCCGGCCGTCGACTACTGAGTTGTGCCGAACCACGCAGCCGTTACCCACCGAGCAGTTGAACAGCACGCTGTTGAAGCCGATGAACACCCGGTCGCCGACGGTGCAGGGACCGTGAACGATGGAACGGTGGGCGATGGAACTGAACTCGCCGATGGTCACCGCCGCGCCCGACTTGGAGTGGATGACCACGCCGTCCTGGATGTTCGAGTTGGCGCCGATGGTGATCGGCTCCATCTCGCCCGATGCATCGACTTCGTCGGCACGAATCACTGCGTAGGGGCCGACGAAAACGTTCTCGCCGATCACCACTTTGCCGCAGATGATCGCGGTTTTATCCACGTACGCGGACTCCGCAATCAGCGGCAGATCACCTGAAGGATTCTTGCGGATCATGGCTTGCTCAACGCGTCGTAGAGGGTGTTGAGGTTGTATTCGAACAGCCCGGCGAAGGTACTGGCCGGGCCGGTTGCTGCGAGTGCATCGGAGTAAAGAGTGCCGCCGATGTACGCGCCGCTTTCATCGGCAATCTGCTTGAGCAGGCGGGCGTCCTTGATGTTTTCCATGAACACCGCTTTGACCTTGGCCTGGCGAATCTGGGTGATCAACGCCGCCACTTCCGCCGCCGACGGTTCGCGCTCGGTGGACAAGCCTTGAGGCGCCATGAAGTCGATGCCGTAGGCCTGACCCAGATAACCGAAGGCGTCATGGGAGGTGACGATCTTGCGATTACCCGGTGGCAACGAACCGAGCTTGGCTTTGGCTTCGGCGAGCAGCGTGTAGATCTGTTTCAGGTAGGCCTGGCTGTTGCGTTGGTAGTCAGCCTTGTTCGCCGGGTCGGCGGCGATCAGCGCTTTGGTGATGTTGGCGATGTACAGTTCGGTGTTCGCCAGGTTGTGCCAGGCGTGCGGGTCAGGAACGGTTTCGCCGTCTTCGTCCAGCGAGCGAGGAATCACGCCGTGGCTGGCGCTGATCACCGGCGCTTTGGTTTCGGTGCTGGTCACCAGGCGATCCAGCCATGGCTCGAAGCCGAGGCCGTTCTTGATGATGAGCTTTGCTTTGAGCAAGGCTTTTGCATCGTCCGGGGTCGGCTCGTAGGTGTGGGCATCGGCGTCCGGGCCGACCATGTTGGTGATCTGGATGTGGTCGCCGCCGACTTGATGGGTCATGTCGGCGAGGATGCTGAAACTGGTGACCACCTGCAGTTTTTCCGCGGCAGACAGCGACATCGACAGCATCAAACTGAACAGCACGAGTAAAGCGCGCATCGTGAAACACCTCATTGGGATGTGAGCAAAGGCGGGCGGCGCAGCAAGCCGTGCACCGGACCGAACACCACGGACAGCAGATACAAACCGCCAGCCACTAGCACGATGGCCGGGCCGCTGGGCAGCGAGTAATAGAACGACAGCAGCAAACCGCACCACACCGAGAGGCAGCCGAGCACGGCGGCGATGGCCATGAGTACTGGTAAACGGCGGCTCCAGAAGCGTGAAGCGGCGGCCGGTAACATCATCAGACCGACCACCATCAACGCACCGATGGCCTGGAAACCAATCACCAGATTCAACACGACGAGGGTCAGAAAGACGCCGTGGGCGAGTGGCCCGAGACGGCTGACGGTTTGCAGGAAGAGCGGGTCCAGGGTGTCCAGCAACAGCGGTTTGTAGATCAGCGCCATGGCGATCAGGCTGAAGCCGGAGACCCACAACATGCCGGTCAATGTCGGGCCGTCAACGGCCAACGCTGATCCGAAGAGCAGGTGTAAAAGGTCCAGGCGCTTACCCGCGAGACCGAGGATCAGGATGCCGCTGGCCAGGGAGATCGGGTAGATCGCGGCGAGGCTGGCGTCTTCCCGCAGACCGGTGCGACGGGTGATCCAGGCTGCGAGCCCGGCCATGCTCAGACCGGCGCCGAGGCCACCGATGGTCAGCGCCGGAAGACTGAGACCGGCAAACCAGAAGCCTAGCGCCGCACCGGGCAAGATGCCGTGGGCGACCGCATCGCCAATCAGACTCATGCGGCGCAGGATCAGAAATACCCCGAGTGGTGCGGTGCTGCACGCGAGAACCAAACCGCCGAGCAGCGCCCGACGCATGAATACGAACTCGTGGAACGGTTGCCAAAGTTGCGCGGCGGCGATCATCAGGCCACCTGCGTCTGAGGTTGTTGGCGAATCAGATCGGTGCTGAGTCCGAGCGTGCAGCCGCTGCTTTTGATCAGCAGGGTTTGTGGGATGTGTTGGCGAACGGCGGCCAGGTCATGGCATACGACGACCAGGGTTCGACCGGCGGCTTGCCAGGTGTGGATGTGTTTCCAGAGCAGTTCCTGGCCGAGTTCATCGAGGGAGGCGTGGGGTTCGTCGAGTAGCAGCAATGGGGCTTCGGCGAGACTCAAACGGGCGAGTAGGGCGCGCTGTAATTCGCCGCCGGAGAGGGCCATCAATGGGCGATTCTCAAGGCCAGTCAGGCACCAATCTTCAAGGGTGTTTTTCAGGCGTTGGCTGCGAATCTCTGGTGACTGCTTGCCGCCCCAGAAACCGGCGGCTACCAACTCTCGCAGGCTAATAGGAAATTGTCGGTCCAGGTGTTGTTGCTGGGGCAGGAATGAGAGGCCGCCCTTGCGTGGAACATCCAGCAGGATTTTACCGGCCAGCGGTTTTTGTAGGCCGGCGATGACTTTCAGCAGGCTGCTTTTGCCCGAGCCATTCGCGCCGATCACGGCGGTCAGACTGCTCTCGGGTAACTCGAAATCTAAGGCTGGTGTGAGGGGTTGGCCGGGTGCGCCCCAGCGTAGGGATTGGCAGCGGATCATGTGACTGACTCCCAGCTCCACCGACTTTCGGCGACGGCGTCGTGAGCGTGGAGACTTTCGGCGTGTACGACTCGCACGTGAAATCCGTTGATGCCTGGGGAGCGTTTGAGGGCCAAGTTCAAACGTCGTGCGGCGTCTTCGCAGAACATCAGGTTCTGACCATTGGCCAGGGCGAAGGCTTGTTCGTCGGCGCGTTTTACCGCTGTTTGGACTGCTGTGCCGAGGGCAGCTTCAGCGTCATTGATGACCGCAATCAACGGCAAGTTATCGAGATAATCATCCAGACGCACCTGCAATTGCGCGGTGCTGCGTTGGCTGTGAGGTGTGGCGACGATGCCTTTGGTGGAGCCGAGCCAGGCTAAAACGTCGGCGTGTTGCAACGGCGTGTTGGCGAAATCATCGATGAATTGCTGTTGGATGAGTTGGCGCGACAACGCTGCCGAACACGGGCAAGTGGAGGAATAACCCACGTCGATTTTTAGTTCCACGTGGAACATATCGTTTTCCAAACGGGCGTCGACAATGACTGGATAGGTTTTCCAACCGGCCAATGGACTGACAAGTGCTGGCCTTTTCAGCAGTAGATCTGCGTGAATTTTCAGATAGGCGCTGTTGGATAGCCCCTCATGAGTCTCAAGAAAACGCAGCAATACTTTGCGCAACAACGCCGGCGTGAGGCTTCCCTGTTCGAGCATTTCCAACGCCAGATACAGCCGCGACATATGAATACCGCGAGCCTCGCCGTCGTCGAGACTGACGCCAGCATCCGCCTTGGCACTCAGCCGCTGGCCATCGAATAACACAGGAAGAGCAATGCCGCACATGCCCACCCACTCCAGTGGCAGGGCTTGGCGTGAGGCCTGCGCGGCGATATCCGGCAGAGTCAGCGCATTCATGAGCAGGTCCATCGTGGGAGTTGATTTGGCATGTTATATTATTACATCTAAATCGACGATGCCTTTTTCACGAGCGGGCTTTCACCATGCACAGACGTCACTTGCTCAACTGGATTCTGGCCAGCGCGGCCTTCGCTTTACCCTTTGCTGTTTCGGCCACGCAGATTCGCAACGCACGGCTCTGGCGTTCGGATGACAAGTTGCGATTGGTGTTCGATCTGAGCGGGCCGGTGCAATTCAAGACGTTTTCCCTGAGTGCGCCCGAGCGATTGATCATTGATTTGAGTGGCGCGAACCTAAGCGGCGATTTCAGTCAGTTGGCATTGAACAACACGGTGATCCGCTCGATTCGCTCAGGGCATTACGGGCATGGCGACACGCGAATCGTGCTCGACCTCAGCGAGCAGGTGCAGCACAACAGCTTTCTGCTGCCGCCACAGGACGGGCAGGGTCATCGGCTGGTGCTCGATCTGAAAACCGCTGCGCCGCTGCAAATCGCGGCTGCGCCAATGCGTGAGCCGATCATCGACAAGGCCCACCCCAAACGCGACATCATCGTAGTGGTCGACCCCGGCCACGGCGGCAAAGACCCAGGCGCGGTCGGCGCCAAAGGTGAGCGGGAAAAAGACGTGGTGCTGTCGATCTCGCAGTTGCTGGCCAAACGACTGAAGCGAGAGAAGGGCTTCGACGTGAAGCTGGTGCGCAACGACGACTTCTTCGTTCCGCTACGCAAACGCGTGGAGATCGCCCGCAAGCACAACGCTGATATGTTCATCTCGGTGCATGCCGATGCCGCGCCACGGCTCACCGCGTCCGGTGCGTCGGTGTACTGCCTGTCCGAAGGCGGCGCGACCTCGGCCACGGCCAGGTTCATGGCGCAGCGCGAGAACGGCGCGGACCTGTTGGGCGCCACCAGCCTGCTCAATCTCAAGGACAAGGACCCGATGCTCGCCGGGGTGATTCTCGACATGTCGATGAACGCGACCATCGCCGCCAGCCTGCAACTGGGCAGCACCGTGCTCGGCAGCTTGGCGGGCATCACCACGCTGCATCAGAAGCGCGTGGAGCAGGCCGGTTTTGCGGTGCTCAAGTCGCCAGACGTGCCGTCGATCCTGGTGGAAACCGGCTTCATTTCCAACGCCCGCGACAGTCAGCGGCTGGTCACGGCGCGGCATCAGCAGGCTGTCGCTGACGGTTTGTTCGAAGGTTTGCAGCGCTATTTCCAGAAGAATCCGCCGATGAACAGCTACCTCGCCTGGCAGCAGGAGCAGAAAAAAGCGCAGGTCTAGCAGCCAGTCATTCGGCTACAGGTGAACTTGCCGCTACTACCTCCGGAGCTGGAAAACCGATTAATGGTGGTCCAGCCAACGCGACGGCTGTAGCCGACCCAGGCTTCGCCGTCGGAGGCGAGGCCGGTGAAAAACGTCAGTTGCCCGTAGCGGCTGCTGGTCTGCGCCCAATAGCGTTTTCCAGCCACCTCAAAGCCCCGCAGATAGATCGTGCTGCCGACGGTGTTGACGCTGTAGGCGTTACCGTCGGGGTCGACACACGCGAGCAGATTGGCGCTGCGGGTGCAGGTGGCCAGGCTCGGGATCTGTCCCCAGGCATCGGCGGCAATCACTAGCGAAAGGCTCAGCAGCGTGCACTTCAGGACGTTTCCCATGGCATTTCTCAAGGAGCGAACGGGTTCAAGCATCGTGCCCTTTGTCGTGGCGGACAAGAGGGGATGGCTTGTTTGTGTTGTTATACTATAACATTAAAAACACGCCCACCCTTGTGACCCACTCATGACTGAACAAGAACTCCTGGCTCAACCCGCCGCGGATTATATGAAGGACGCCCAGCAAGGTTTCTTCCGCGACCTGTTACTGGCTCAACGCAGCGAGCTACAAACGCGCATTGCCGGTGAGTTCGACCTTTTGCGCGAGCAGGAACCCAACAGCGATCCCGCCGACATCGGTAGCGCCGAAGAACAACGTCAATGGCAACTGCGCCTGCTGGAGCGGGAAAAGAAGCTGCTGGACAAGATCGATGAAGCCCTCGAACACCTGGCTCGCGGCGAATACGGCTGGTGTCGTGAAACCGGCGAGCCGATCGGCCTCAAGCGTTTGCTACTGCGGCCCACCGCCACCCTGAGTATCGAAGCCAAAGAACGTGAAGAGCTGCGCGAACGCCATCAACGGGCGCTTTGACCGGCCACAACCTGTGAGGAATACCTGATGCCCCATCGTCTTCCCGTGACCGTCCTGTCGGGCTTTCTCGGCGCCGGCAAGAGTACGTTGCTCAATTACGTACTACGTAATCGCGATAATTTACGCGTCGCCGTCATCGTCAACGACATGAGCGAGATCAACATCGACGGCAGCGAAGTCCAGCGCGATGTCAGCCTGAACCGCGCCGAAGAAAAACTCGTGGAAATGAGCAACGGCTGCATTTGCTGCACTTTGCGGGAAGATTTACTGGAAGAGGTCAGCAAACTCGCCAAGGACGGTCGTTTCGATTACCTGCTGATCGAATCCACCGGCATTTCCGAGCCGCTGCCCGTGGCGGAAACCTTCACCTTCCGCGATGAAGAAGGCCAGAGCCTGGCCGACATCGCGCGGCTCGACACCATGGTCACCGTGGTCGACGGCATGAACTTCCTGCTCGACTACCAGGCCGCCGAAAGCCTCGCGTCCCGTGGTGAAACCCTGGGCGAGGAGGACGAACGCTCAATCACTGATTTGCTGATCGAGCAGATCGAATTTGCTGACGTAATCCTCATCAGCAAGATCGACTTGATCAGCAGCAGCGAGCGCCAGGAATTGATCGCGATCCTCGAACGGCTCAATTCACAGGCGGAAATCATCCCGATGGTCATGGGCGAAATCCCGCTGGAAAAGATCCTCAACACCGGCCGCTTCGACTTCGAAAAAGCCGCCCAGGCGCCAGGCTGGTTGCAGGAATTGCGCGGCGAGCACGTGCCGGAAACCGAAGAATATGGCATCGCCTCGACGGCTTATCGGGCACGCCGGCCGTTTCATCCCCAGCGTTTTTTCAGTTTCATCGACCGACCCTGGGTGAACGGCAAACTGCTGCGTTCCAAGGGCTTTTTCTGGCTGGCCAGCAAGCACATGGATGCCGGTAGCTGGTCCCAGGCTGGCGGTTTGATGCGCCACGGGTTCGCCGGGCGCTGGTGGCGTTTCGTGCCGAAAACCCAATGGCCTCAGGACGAAGAAAGCACCGCCGGGATCATGGAAAACTGGACGGCGACCACGGGTGATTGCCGCCAGGAACTGGTGTTCATCGGCCAGAACATCGACTTCGCGCAGCTTACCGTCGAACTCGATAGCTGCCTGCTGACGGACGATGAAATGGCCCAAGGGATCGAGAGCTGGCGCCTGTTGCCCGACCCGTTTGGCCCTTGGCACGAAGAGGCGGCCTGATGCTGGCCCTGACTCGGCCAACTCGCCAGCATCACGGCGCCAGCCCGAACGTCCTGACAAAAATCCTCCATGACGACACCAATCTCGCCGTCTGGCAGCGCCAACTGCCGCTCCACATCGCCGATTTCGCCAGTTTGCTACTGTCCCTGAACGAACCGCTGGCCGATTCACTGTCTATGGAGTTGCTCACCGAAGACACCGAACCCATCCTGCGTGGACTGGCCTCAGGCTTCAGCGACCTCGAAGGTTACGAAGGCTTCATCGCCGACGTCTCCTGGCTGGTCAGCGCCTTCGCCTGTTTGCTCGGCGCCAGGCGCGTCGGCCTGCGCTTGCGAGTGCTCGACAAAGCCATGTGCCCACGCTTCCACGTCGATCACGTGCCGGTTCGACTGATCACCACCTATGCCGGCGTCGGTAGCCAGTGGCTGAAAGAAGGGGCGATGGATCGTCAGAAACTGGGCAGACCCGAGGCCGAACCCCAGTCGCAGATCCAGCAAGTCAACAGCGGCGACGTGGCGCTACTCAAAGGTGAGAAGTGGCACGGCAACGAAGGCTTCGGCCTGATCCACCGTTCGCCACAACCGGCGCCGGGCGAGCGTCGGTTAATCCTGACACTCGACTGGCTGAGCTAGGGGTTGAGCCAGTTTCCCTGGCTCTGAGCCTCGCAAAACGGCTTCAAATACGCCGCATCGGTGGCCACGCCGTAATAGTGAATATCCTGGCGGTAGGGCATATTGGCGACTTGGGCATTGCTGCACACGCCGAAGGCGCCAGTGGGGCATTGGTCGACGTATTGCACATCGACTTTCTGCCCCGGAAGGTTCGGCTGGCAGAAACCGTCAGCGAAGAGTTTTTCCGGGATGTTGCGGTTTTGCTGACAGACTTTCACGTCGAGCCGTTCCGCCGTGCTGTGAACCACACACGCCTGGGCCAGCGCCTCGCCCGACGTCAGCGCCAGCAGCAACGACAATCCCATCAACCGCATCCTCTACCTCCTCAGAAAACTTCGACCATGTTGCAGAACATCCCCACTCACGTCATTGCCGGTCCGTTGGGTTCCGGCAAGACCAGCCTGATCAAGCACCTGCTGGCACAGCGGCCGGCGAATGAGCGCTGGGCGGTATTGATCAACGAGTTCGGCCAGATCGGCCTCGACGCCGCGCTGTTGACCCAGGACGCCGATGGTATCGCACTGGGCGAAGTGGCCGGGGGCTGTTTGTGTTGCGTCAATGGTGCGCCGTTCCAGGTCGGTCTCGGGCGGTTGCTGCGCAAGGCGCGGCCGGATCGGCTGTTTATCGAACCCTCCGGGCTGGGGCATCCGGCGCAGTTGCTGCGGCAGTTGAACGAGGCGCCGTGGCAGGGCGTGCTGGCGGTTCAGCCATGTGTGCTAGTGCTGGATGCCCAGGCACTCGCGGCCGGAAAACCGCTGCCGACGGCGCAACAGGAGGCGTTGAACAGCGCGGGTTTGTTGCTGCTGAACAAGTCAGAAGACCTTGATGACGCTGATCGTCAGCGAATTGCCGCGCAGCTGCCAACGCGGCCGATTTACTGGACACAGCAGGCGGTCTTGCCATTGCGCGAATTGCCGGGGCTAGGGAGTCAGGCTGTCGCGGGTGTGGATAACTTCATCGTCCCCAAGGGGTTGGCGCAGATGCCCGCTATCTGGACCGATCCCGCGTTTCCCATTTGCTTGAGCCAGGAACAGGAGGGTGGCTGGAGCATTGGTTGGCGTTGGCATCCAAGTCAGACGTTCGATGCAGTGCGAGTGGCCCAATGGCTTGAACGCCTTGCCTGGCGGCGGGCGAAACTGGTTATCCACAGCGTCGAAGGCTGGGTTTCGGCGAATGCGGTGGATAACTCGGTGTTGGATTGGCAAGCGAGTGAATGGCGGCAGGATTCGCGGATTGAGCTGATCTTCAGTGAGCCGCAGGATGTCGATGCGTTGCAAAGAGCATTAGTCGACTGCCGGTCGAGTTAAAAAATAAAAAGATCGCAGCCTTCGGCAACCCCTCCATTTGGAATGCAATCCCTGTAGGAGCTGCCGAAGGCTGCGATCTTTTGCTTTTAATTCAAGGACGCCACTTAGTGTGTTCCTGCCGCCACTGGCTCATCTCAATCACTTCACCACGAGGTTTAACCACCTCAACCACCGGCGGCGTGTCGTCGAACGGCATCGGATAGGGCGCCAGTTCAATCTGCGCGCTGTGCGCACCGAATTGGGTAATGGTCCCGGTATGACGGGTTTCGCCGGTCACGGTGAATTCGAAGTTATACACACGCGCCAAACGCCGACGACCATTGGCATCTTTGATAAAACCAATTTTTTTCAGCGCCACGTTGCCGTCGAGCAACTCGATTTCGAGTTTGGCGCAATGCTGCTTGACCCGTTCCAGCGCGCGCTCGCGCAAACCGTGGTTATGCCACAGCCACGCGCCGCCGGTGGCCAGCAGCATCAGCACGAAGATATTTCCGAGGGTCAGCATCAACAAAGTGCTCCAACAAGATAGTGCCAGCTTAACTGTGTCGCCGGTCTGTCGTACAGGCTGTGTTTAGTCGCATACTGCGCGGCTCGAATTTCAATCGTTTTACGGAAACTCACCGCATGAAACGTACGCCCCATCTGCTCGCCATCCAGTCCCACGTGGTGTTCGGTCACGCTGGCAACAGCGCCGCGGTTTTCCCGATGCAGCGGGTCGGGGTGAATGTCTGGCCGCTCAACACCGTGCAGTTCTCCAACCACACACAATATGGGCAATGGGCGGGCGAAATATTGCCGCCTCATCAAATCCCCGAGCTGGTGGAAGGGATCGCGGCGATTGGCGAGCTGGGCAACTGCGATGCGGTGCTGTCGGGCTACCTCGGCAGTGCCGCCCAAGGCCGGGCGATCCTCACGGGCGTGGCGCGGATCAAGTCGGTCAACCCCAAGGCGCTGTATCTGTGCGACCCGGTGATGGGCCACCCGGAGAAGGGTTGCAGCGTGCCGGCCGAGGTCAGCGACTTCCTGCTGGAGGAAGCCGCCGCTGTAGCGGACTTTATGTGCCCCAATCAGCTGGAGCTGGACAGCTTCTCGGGGCGCAAGCCGCAGTCGCTGTTCGATTGCCTGGCCATGGCGCGAGCGCTGTTGGGACGTGGTCCGAAGGCTGTGCTGGTCAAGCATTTGGACTATCCCGGCAAACCTGAAGAGGTTTTCGAGATGCTGCTCGTGACCGCCGAGGGAAGTTGGCATTTGCGTCGGCCGTTGTTGGCATTCCCGCGTCAGCCGGTGGGTGTGGGTGACCTGACGTCCGGGTTGTTCCTGGCTCGCGTGCTGTTGGGCGACAGCCTGGTGGCGGCGTTCGAGTTCACCGCTGCCGCGGTGCATGAAGTGCTGCTGGAAACCCAGGCGTGCGCCAGCTATGAGCTGGAGCTGGTACGGGCGCAGGACCGGATCGCGCATCCGCGGGTGCGGTTCGAAGCAACCCCGATCAGCCTTTAAAAGCTTCGCTCCTACAGGTCCGAGTCGTTCGCATCGTGCGCGTTCGGTTCAGATCCGTAGGAGCAAGGCTTGCCCGCGATGGCGATCTAAAGAGCGAATGCCTCAGGCGTCGTCTTTGATTTCCTGATACCGCTTTTCCAGTTCCTGACGAATCTGCCGACGCTGCTGGGCCTGCATGAAGCGGCGCTTGTCCTCGCTGTTCTGCGGTTGCAGCGGTGGGACGGCGGCCGGTTTGCGCTGGTCATCCACCGCGACCATGGTGAAGAAGCAGCTGTTGGTGTGGCGCACGGAGCGTTCGCGAATGTTTTCGGTCACCACCTTGATGCCCACCTCCATGGAGGTATTGCCGGTGTAGTTGACCGATGCCAGGAAGGTCACCAGCTCGCCGACATGAATCGGCTCGCGGAAAATCACCTGATCCACCGACAAGGTCACCACGTAGCGACCGGCATAACGGCTGGCGCAGGCGTAGGCCACTTCGTCGAGGTATTTGAGCAGGGTGCCGCCGTGGACATTGCCAGAGAAGTTGGCCATGTCGGGGGTCATCAATACCGTCATCGACAGTTGGGCGTTTCCGGGTTCCATAGCGTTCTCACGGGTCAAGGCAGGATTTCGGGAGCGCACCTCTGCGGGTGCGTGGTCGGCTTTTCAAAACCAACAGTTATCGGGACGCCGGGCAAGGGGCTGCCGTCACGCGCGGATCGATCTGTTTCCATATATTGCACCGCCTTTCTGCCGGAAGTCGCGGTGTTACGCTCCGGGAAGTCGATTTCAAGGAGCCCCATACCATGCATGCCATCAGTTTCATCCAGGATTTGGCAGTGATCATGTTGGTCGCGGGTGTGGTGACCGTGCTCTTTCATCGATTCAAACAACCGGTGGTCCTCGGCTATATCGTCGCCGGTTTCATCATCGGCCCGCACACACCGCCGTTCGGCCTGATCCACGACGAAGAGACCATCAAGACCCTCGCCGAACTCGGGGTGATTTTCCTGATGTTCTGCCTGGGCCTGGAGTTCAGCCTGCGCAAGCTGTTCAAGGTCGGGGCCACGGCGTTTATCGCGGCGTTCCTGGAAATCGTGCTGATGATCTGGATCGGCTACGAAATTGGCCGCTGGTTCGACTGGAACACCATGGACTCGCTGTTCCTTGGGGCGATCCTGGCGATTTCCTCGACCACCATCATCGTCAAGGCCCTCAACGACCTGAAGATGAAGAACGAGCGTTTCGCCCAGTTGATCTTCGGTGTGCTGATCGTCGAAGACATCCTCGGTATCGGCATCATCGCCTTGCTGTCGAGCATCGCGGTCAGCGGCACCGTCAGCTCTGGCGAAGTGTTTTCCACGGTGGGCAAGCTCTCGCTGTTCATGATCGTCGCGCTGGTCATCGGCATTCTGCTGGTGCCGCGGCTGTTGGCCTACGTGGCCAAATTCGAAAGCAACGAGATGCTGTTGATCACCGTGCTGGGCTTGTGTTTCGGCTTTTGCCTGCTGGTGGTCAAACTTGAATACAGCATGGTCCTCGGCGCCTTCCTGATTGGCGCGATCATGGCTGAGTCCCGGCAGTTGCTGAAAATCGAGCGTTTGATCGAGCCGGTTCGGGACCTGTTCAGCGCGATCTTCTTCGTTGCCATCGGGCTGATGCTTGATCCGCTGATCCTGCTGCAATACGCCTGGCCGATTGCAGTGATTACCGTGGCGGTGGTGTTGGGCAAGATGTTGTCCTGCGGCCTCGGCGCCTTTATCGCCGGCAATGACGGACGCACCTCACTGCGGGTCGGGATGGGTCTTTCACAGATTGGTGAATTCTCCTTCATCATCGCCGCGTTGGGCATGACCTTGCAGGTCACCAGCAATTTCCTCTATCCGGTGGCCGTCGCTGTGTCGGTGATCACCACGCTGCTGACGCCTTACCTGATCCGCGCAGCCGATCCACTGTCGATTAAGCTGGCGGCGGTCATGCCGGGGCGCCTGAGCCGCGTGCTGGGGATGTATGGCGAATGGCTGCGCAGCATTCAGCCGCAAGGCGAGGGCGCGCTGCTGGCGTCGATGATTCGGCGGATTCTGTTGCAGGTTGGGGTCAATCTGGCGTTGGTGATCGCGATTTTCTTTTCGGGCGCGTTTTTCGCCGAGCGCATGTCCACTTATCTGCAAGCGTGGATCAGCGAACCGAGTTGGCAGAAAGCGTTGATCTGGGGTGGGGCGTTGCTGTTGTCGTTGCCGTTCCTGATCGCCGCCTATCGCAAGCTCAAGGCCTTGTCGATGCTGTTGGCGGAGATGGGTGTGAAACCGGAAATGGCCGGCCGCCACACACAGCGAGTGCACCGGGTGATCGCCGAAGTGATCCCGATCCTCTCGCTGCTGGTGATTTTCCTGCTGCTGGCAGCCTTGTCGGCCAGTATTCTGCCGACCAACAAGTTGCTGGTGCTGATCGCCGTGGTCACGGCCGCCGTGGCGGCGTTGCTCTGGCGCTGGTTCATCCGCGTGCACACGCGCATGCAGGTGGCCTTGCTGGAAACCCTGGACAACCACAAGGATGCGTCCGGGCATTGAGTTCAGGCCTGTAGCAGCTGGCGCGGCCTGCGTCCGGCTGCGAAGCCGTCGTAAACCCGGATGACACGGTTAACCTGAAACACCTCATTGCCCGATTTTGCGGCTGCTTCGCAGCCGAACGCAGCCTTCGGCAGCTGCTACACGGGTAAGTTGGGTTTGATCAGCTTTCCAGCCAGACGTCCCGCGCCCAGTGCCATACCGATTCCCAGGTTTCTTCGGCAATCAGTTCTTCTTCGGCTTGCCACAGCACCACGGTGCCGTCTTCTTCGACCAGATAGTAGTCATCACCGTCCTGGCAGATCGGGATCATGCTGCGATCAACACCCGCGTCCCAAGCGTTGGCGGCAACGTCCGGCAGGTAGGTGTGGGATTGCGGGTCGGTCACGGTGACCGGCTCCAGGCTGCCGTAGACCACGTCGCTGACGGTCAGCAAAAATTCTCTAAAGACAAACGGGATGTCGATGAACAGCTGTTCTTCGATTTCCACGATCTGATCTTCGTCGGGCAACTCCAAGGGGACCGGTACCGGTTCGTTGGCTTCACGCAGTTGTTCGATGATTTCTTCCACGTCCGGGATCCTCTTGCTTGATGGCGCGGTTTAGTTGGGGCGGTTTATACAGTAGCTCGCTATAGATGCAACCGCGAAATAGAAAACCCCGGCCGAGGCCGGGGCTTTTTATAGGGATAACATTGCGACAGGCTTAACGCGCGTCGGTTCAGCCGTTCTGGCGGATACCGGCGACCAGCCAAGGCTGGTTCTCGCCCTGTGCACGTTCCATGTTCCAGCTTTCGCTGAACACTTCGCCCTGGTCGAAACGCGAGGTCTTCGACACACCGCTGAAGGTCAGGGTGGCGATGGTCTTGTCCGCACGATCATCCACACCGTCCAGTTGGACATTGAGGTTATCAATGTAGGTCGACTGGAAACCGTCGCCCAGATCGGCACGTTCGCGCTTGAGGAACTCCAGCATTTGCGGGGTCACGAACTCGGCGATCTTGTCCATTTCGTTGGCGTCCCAGTGCTGCTGCAGCGACTGGAAGTGACTGCGGGCCGCTTCGATGAAGTTCTGTTCATTGAACCAGGCGGGAGCGTTGATCACTGGACGAGCGGCAGGTGCTGCCGAGCCACCGAAGATCGAACCGCCGGCCGGCTTGTTCTCGAACGTTTCGCGATGCATCGGCGCGCCAGCCGGAGCCAGGTGCTCCTGTTGCTTGCGGCGACGGGCGGCGATGAAACGGAAGATCAGGAAGGCGATGACGGCCATGATCAGGATGTCGAAGATCTGCATGCCCTGGAAGCCGCCGCCCATGAACATGGAGGCCAGCAGGCCGCCGGCAGCGATACCGGCCAGAGGACCGAGCCAGCGCGAAGCACCGCCGGCCTTGGCAGCGGCGCCAGCGGCACCGGCAGCACCCGCGGTAGCAGCAGCGCCGCCCGCGGCAGAAGAAGGCGCCATTTGACTGGTCTGGTGGGTCGGCGCAGCGCCGACACTTTTGCCGCCGCCAAAGCGTTTGGCATTGGCGTCGAGGCTCATCGTCAGGCCGATGCACAGCGCCATGGCGATGCTAAGAAAACGTTTCATAAGGGGAATTCCCATTTGTGGATTGCACGCGGGCCATGTTGCACAGCTGAAGTGTCACTGGCTAGCGGCAGAGTGTTTCGGGCTTTTGCCTGACAGGTTGCGTTCAGCTTCAGTCAGCGCAATAGGGCCTTTTACCTTTCGTCCGTAGGACAAGTAGATAAGCGTTGTAGGAAGGAAACCTAGCGTCGCAGTGCCAGCAGGACCACGCCGGCCGTGATCAACCCGATTCCGCCCCATTGGCGCAGGTCGAGTCTTTCGCCCAGCAGAAACACCCCGAGCACCGCGACCAGTACCACGCTGAGTTTGTCGACGGGGGCGACCAGCGAGGCCGGGCCGAGTTTCAGCGCGCGGAAGTAACAGATCCATGAGGCACCAGTCGCCAGCCCTGACAGCAGCAGGAACAGATAGCTCCTGGCAGAGATCGATCCTAATGACTGATATTGGCCCGTGGCGTACAAAATCAAGGCCAGGCTGACGAGCACCACCATCGTGCGCAGGAGGGTGGCGAAGTCGGAATTGACGTTTTCGATGCCGATCTTTGCAAAGATGGCGGTCATCGCCGCGAATGCCGCCGACAACAGGGCCCAGAATGTCCAGGAGGAAAAGAAGCCTGAGCCCATGAGCGTTCCTCCATTGATCGTTCCCACGCTCTGCGTGGTAACGCCGCCATGGACGCTCTGCGTCCGCTGTGACGCGGAGCGTCACGGGATGCATTCCCACGCAGAGCGTGGGAATGATCTGGCCGTACTAAATCGCTTCCAGCTTCGCGTAACCCAGCATCAACCACTTGCTGCCTTCACCAAAGTTCACCTGCACCCGAGCCTGCGCTCCGGCGCCTTCGAAGTTGAGGATCACGCCGTCGCCAAACACCGAATGCCGCACAGCCTGCCCCAGGCTGAAACCGGTGTCCGGGATCTCGCTGCCACCAAACAGGCTGCTGGAACTCTGCTGCTGGCCGCCGCCGAACGGACGGCTGACGCTGTTGGACAACCGCACTTCCTGGATCAGGCCTTTCGGCACTTCCCGTACGAAACGCGACACCTTGTTGTAGGTTTCGCTGCCGTACAGGCGTCGGGTTTCAGCATAGGTCATCACCAGGTTCTGCATCGCTCGGGTGATGCCGACGTAGGCCAGGCGGCGCTCCTCTTCAAGACGACCGGGTTCTTCCAGGCTCATCTTGTGCGGGAACAGGCCTTCTTCCATGCCCACCAGGAACACGTAAGGGAATTCCAGGCCCTTGGCGCTGTGCAGGGTCATCAGCTGAATGCTGTCTTCATGCTCGTCGGCCTGGGTGTCGCCGGCTTCCAGCGACGCATGGCCGAGGAACGCGGACAGCGGCGTCAGGTCTTCGTCTTCTTCAGCGTTTTCGAAGTTGCGCGCGGCGCTGACCAGTTCCTCAAGGTTTTCTACCCGAGCCTGGCCCTTCTCGCCTTTTTCCGCTTCGTGATAGGCAATCAGCCCCGACTGCTCAATGACAGTCTGGGTCATCAGGTGCAGCGGCATCTCCATGCACTTGGCCGCGAGGTTCTCGATCAGCTCGATAAACGCCCCAAGCGCGCCGGCAGCACGACCGGTCAGGCCTTTATTGGCGACCAGCAGGCGCATGGCTTCCCACATCGACACATCGCTGTGACGGGCGTGGTCGCGGATCGCTTCGACGGTTTTCTCGCCGATGCCGCGAGCCGGAACGTTGATCACTCGTTCCAGCGCCGCATCGTTGCCACGGCCTTCGAGCAAGCGCAGGTAGGCCATGGCGTTCTTGATTTCCGCCCGCTCGAAGAAGCGCTGGCCGCCATAGATGCGGTACGGAATGCGCTCGCGCAGCAAGGCTTCTTCCAAAACGCGTGATTGGGCGTTTGAGCGGTACAAAATCGCGATATCGCTGCGAGCCAAACCGGTTTTCAGCGCGCTTTCGATGGTTTCCACCACGTAGCGTGCTTCATCGTGCTCATTGAACGCGGCGTACAGGTTGATGGCTTCGCCTTCGCCGCCATCGGTCCACAGCTCTTTGCCCATGCGCCCGGTGTTGTTGGCGATCAGGGCGTTGGCAGCCTTGAGGATGCCGGCCGTGGAGCGGTAGTTCTGTTCCAGGCGAATGGTTTCAGCGTCCGGGAAGTCGTCGGAGTACTGATAGATGTTCTCGATTTTCGCCCCGCGCCAGCCGTAGATCGACTGGTCGTCGTCGCCGACCACCATGAGGCTATCGCCGCCCTTGGCCAGAAGCCGCAACCAAGCGTACTGCACGGCGTTGGTGTCCTGGAACTCGTCCACCAGAATGTGTCGGAAGCGCTTTTGGTAGTGCGCCAGCAAACCTGGATTGTCGCGCCACAGGTCGAGGGCGCGCAGCAGCAGTTCGGAGAAGTCGATGACGCCGGCGCGCAGGCACGCGGCCTCGTAGGCTTCATAAATGCTGCGCATGGTGGCCAGGAACAGGTCGCCGCTGGCTTGAATATGTTGCGGGCGCAGACCTTCGTCTTTCTGCCCGTTGATGAACCACTGGGCCTGACGGGCCGGCCAGCGTTGCTCGTCCAGGCCCTGCTCGCGGATCACCCGCTTGACCAGCCGTTGCTGGTCGTCGCTGTCGAGAATCTGGAAGGTCTGGCTCAGCTTGGCTTCCTGCCAGTGCGCCCGCAGCAAGCGGTGCGCCAGGCCGTGGAAGGTGCCGACCCACATGCCGGCCGGGTTCAGCCCCATCAACTGCTCGATGCGATGACGCATCTCGGCAGCGGCCTTGTTGGTGAAGGTCACCGACAGGATGGAGTGGGGCGAGGCGTTTTCGACCTGGATCAACCAGGCGATACGGTGCACCAGCACTCGGGTTTTACCGGAGCCAGCACCGGCCAGGACCAACTGACGACCCACGGAGGCAGCTACGGCCTGGCGTTGGGCATCGTTGAGGGAGTTCAGCAAAAGGGAGAGATCATCGCGCATCGGGGCATTCTAGGGGGCGGCGCCACACCGGGCAAACATCGCTTTGAATTAGCCGATGAAAGATCGACGGAGGACGACCGGTCGGTCACTGGCTGCAAGCGGCGGCGGGGCTTGCTCGGGCGCTTTTCCAGCGACATCGGTGGTCGATACTTTGGTCTACTTTGTGATCTGGAGCAGTTTGGTCCCGGCGCTTGCTTGTGTATGCTCCGTGCACAATTCGGGCTCAACACGCTCATTATAAGAACAAGAATATTGCCTATGACCCTCAGTTCCGACCTGTCGGGCCCCTCTGTAGAGCCCCGGGTTATCCGCAAGCAGTACGCCATGGAAATGGCGGTCGAACGCACGCGCCTGCTGTACCAGGGCTCGCTGTTGCCGACGCTGTTCATGCTGATCAATGGTCTGGTCTGCGCCGGTTTGCTCTGGAGCCCGCAACGATACTTCCTGGTCAGCGTCTGGCTGGTCTGGTTGTTGTCACTGGTGGCGCTGCGGGTGATTCAAGTGGCGGCCTTCGATTCGGCGATCCCCAACCGCCAGGCCCATCCGATCTGGATTCGCATGTTTTTACTGGGCTCGGCCATGACCGGCCTGACCCTCGCCGGCGCCGGCATCGCCCTGGTGCCCGTCGACACCTTCATCCAGCAAGCCTGGGTCTTCGGCCTGATCGGCGCTGCAGCACTCTCGGCCAGCGTGGCCTACGCCGTCAGCCTGCCGGCGTTTCTCTCCTTTACCTTGCCCTGTCTGTTGCCGGCCATCGGCTATATGTTCTGGGGCGGCGATGAACAGCAGCAGGGCTGGGGCTGGTTCGGCCTGATTCTGCTGGGCGCGTTGAGCGTGGTGGCCTGGCAGGTCAATCGGCTAATCGATCGCGGCTTACTGCGGCGCTTCCAGAATCAGGCGCTGATCGAGCATTTGCAGCTTGCTCAAGCCCAGGGCGACCAACTCAATCACGAACTGGCGAAGGAAATCGATCAGCGCCGCAGCGCCGAAGAAGAGTTGCGCGAAGCCCAGGTCGAACTGGAAAACCGTGTTGCCCAGCGTAGCCAGGAACTGGTCACCGCCACTCAAGCCTTGAGCAAGAGCGAAGCGCGCCTGGCCCTAGCGCTGAAGGCCAGTGAGCTGGGGCTGTGGGATTGGAACCTGCAAACCGACGAGGTCCATCACACGCAAATCCAGGAGCTGTTCGGCCTGGCGCCGGAATACGTGACGGCGATGCTCAGTCACCTCAGGCCGCGGCTGCACCCCGATGACGTGCCGCCCCTCAAACGAGCGCTGGTCGAGCATTTGAAGGGCCGTAGTGAGGATTACCAGATCGAATACCGTGTGCGCCATGGCGATGGCCATTGGGTCTGGATCGAAGACCGTGGCCGTGCGGTGGAGCGCAGCGAAAATGGCCGTGTGGTTCGTATGGTCGGCACCCGCCGCGACATCAGCGCCAGCAAAGGCGAGGAAGAACAGCGGCAATTGGCGGCGACGGTGTTCGAAGCGGCCAGCGAAGGCATTGTGATTTTCGATCCGAATTACGCGCTGATTGCGGTCAATCAAGCGTTCAGCCGCGTCACCGGCTACGACATCGAGGACATGCTCGGGCGCAACGTCGTCGAGTTGCCGTGCAGCCGTGATGCCCGTCGGCACTACACCGCGATTCACCAAGCCTTGGAGCAACATGGCAGTTGGCAAGGCGAACTGGTGGAAACCCGCAAAAACGGCGAGCTCTATCCGCAGTGGCTACAGTTGAACGCTGTGCGCGATAGTCGGGGGAAAGTCAGTCACATTGTCGGCTTCTTCGCCGATCTCTCTGCGCGTCGCGAATCCGAAGAGCGTATGCGCTACCTGACCCATTACGACGAACTCACCGGCCTGGCCAACCGTTCGCTGTTCCGCGAACGGCTGCGCGAGGCGCATCAGCGGGTGCGCCAGGGCGGTCGGCGCAGCCTGGCGTTGCTGCACATCAATCTGGATCGCTTCAAGTTGCTCAACGACAGCCTCGGCCATGAAATCGCCGACCAGCTATTGCAGAAAATGGCCCGGCGGCTGGTCAATGCGCTGCCGGAGGCGGACACCATCGCGCGGCTCTCCGGCGACGAGTTCGCGGTGTTGTTCGACGCCTACGGCAACCTGTCGAGCCTGGCGCGAGTGGCGACTCGCTTGTCGACCAAGCTGCGTTTGCCAGTGACGGTCGAAGGGCATGAACTGGTGGTCAGCGCGTCCATGGGCATCAGCATGTTGCCGGACAACGCGCGGGAAGTTTCTGCCTTGGTCAGTCAGTCGAATATGGCCATGCAGCACGCCAAACACTTGGGCGGTAACAACTTCCAGTTTTACACCGACAGCCTGCAAGCCAGCACCCTTGAGCGTTTGCAGCTTGAGAACCAACTGCGCAAAGCCATCGAAGAAAAGCAGTTGAAGGTGTTTTACCAGCCGAAACTCTGCCTCGCCACTGGCCGGCTGAACGCGGCCGAAGCCCTGGTGCGCTGGGATCATCCGACCATGGGTCGGGTGCCTCCCAGCGATTTCATTGGCCTGGCCGAGGAAACCGGGCTGATTGGCCCGATCGGCGAGTTCGTGCTGCGCCAGGCCTGCTGGCAAGCCTGCGAATGGCAGCGCCAGGGGCTTGAGCCGATACGGGTGTCGGTCAACCTGTCAGTGCATCAGTTGCGTCAGGGCAAACTGGTCAGCCTGGTACGGCAGGTGCTGGAGGAAACCGGTCTGGCGCCGCATTACCTGGAACTGGAGCTCACCGAAAGCCAGTTGCTGGACAGCGTCGAACACATCATCGCGACCTTCCAGCAGCTGCGTGATTTGGGCGTGAAGTTGGCGATCGACGATTTTGGCACTGGTTATTCGTCCCTGAGTTACCTCAAGCGCATCCCGGTGGATTACGTGAAGATTGATCAGGCGTTTATCCGTGGCTTGGGGGAGGGCGGTGAGGATGCGGCGATCACCCGGGCGATCATTGCCATGGCGCATGGCTTGTCATTGAAAGTCGTGGCTGAAGGCGTGGAGCGAGAAGAGCAGCTGGCGTTTTTGAACGGCGAGCGCTGCGATGAAGTGCAGGGCTATTTGATCAGTCGTCCGGTGGAAGCGGCTGATCTGGCTGAGCTGCTGCGAAAGGACGCAAATCCTTTGTAGCAGCTGCCGAAGGCTGCGTTCGGCTGCGAAGCAGCCGTGAATAGGCATTCTGCGGTTTAACAGGAAAATTCAGTATTCAGGTTTCACGACTGCTGCGCAGCCGAACGCAGGCTGCGCCAGCTGCTACAAGGACCAAAGGTGCTACATGGAGCGCACGACGCGTGGAATGGGGATATTGAGTTACGCATTGAGCAGGCAAAAAGCAGATTCATGTAGTATAACTACAAGCGTGCTACATCCCCGGCAACTGCCAATAACAAAGAGTCCACCCCTTTGAATCTGCTGCAACACATCGCCCAGTCCCGTCACCTGTTACGCAAGTCGGAGCTCAAGGTCGCCGACCACGTGCTGCTTGATCCTGCGGCGGTGATGCACAGTTCCATGGCTGACCTGGCCCACAGCGTGGGCATCAGCGAGCCGACCATCGTGCGCTTTTGCCGCGCTATCGGTTGCTCGGGTTTTCAGGATCTGAAGTTGAAGCTGGCGCAGAGTCTGGCGGCCGGTGCGAGCTTCGGGCAGTTCGCGATTCATGAAGACGATTCGGTCGCCGACTACAGCCTGAAAATCTTCGACACCACCCTGCACACGTTGATGGAGGTTCGCGAGAAGCTCGATCCGGTGGAGTTGCAGCGGGCGGTGTCGCTGATGTCTCAGGCGCAGCGGGTCGAGTTCTATGGCTTTGGCGCGTCGGGTGCAGTGGCGGCGGATGCCCAACACAAATTCTTCCGTTTGTTGCTGACTGCGGCGGCCTACTCCGACCCGCATATGCAGGCAATGTCGGCGGTGACGCTGAAACCGACCGACGTGGCGATCTGCATTTCCCAGTCCGGGCGCTCCAAGGATTTGTTGATCACCGCGAACCTGGTGCGCGAAAGCGGCGCCTCGCTGATCACCTTGTGCCCGAGCCAGACGCCGCTGGCCGAGCTGTCGACCGTCAATCTGGCGATCGATGTGCACGAAGACACCGAAATCTACACACCGCTGACCTCGCGCATCGCCCACCTGGTGGTGATCGACGTGTTGGCGATGGGCGTGGCCATGGCGCGCGGCCCGAGCCTGGTCAACCACCTCAAGAGCGTCAAGCGCAGCCTTCGCAGCTTGCGACTGTCGCCTAAATCGGTGAAAGCGCTGGACGACTAAGATCAAAGGATCGCAGCCTTCGGCAGCGCCTACAGGGGAATGTGAACACCCGTAGGAGCTGCCGAAGGCTGCGATCTTTGCTTTTTGGCTGTCTGCAGAGCCTGCCAATATTCACATTCCTGTAACCCACCCGCCGCCAAACCGTCATCCCCAGCGTTCATCGTGTAACTCCCGTAATCGCCTTGGGAGACTCGAAATGGCCCAGCCCTACGAAGAACGCAACAGCGCCCTCAAAACCCGTCGTCAGCAAGAAGACCAGCGCCGCATGGAATTTCGCCGTGCTATCGAAGATCGCTGCGAACGCCGCCAGCTTCTGGCCGAGATTGGTGATTTTCCTGACGAGCTGGAACTCAACTATTGGCAGGCAGCTCCCGCAGTTTCCCGTCGAAACGCCCAACCAGGGCGCTGATCTGCACCCGTTCGCTGCGGATAAACGCAAGGAACGCGTGCGCTACCGGTGACAGGCGTTTGGCCTTGGCCTGCACCAGACACCAGCTGCGATACAGCGGCAGCTCTTCGATTGGCAACTCGATCAATCCGCCGGTCGCCAACTCAAGGTTCAGGGCGTGGCGCGTCAACAGCGCGACGCCCAGACCCGCCAACACACATTCCCGCTGAGCTTCGGCTGATGCGACCTCCTGGGTCTGGTTGAAGTGCACGCGCTTCTCTTTGAAATACTCTTCGCAGGCCATTCGCGTCCCGGAGCCGGGCTCGCGCAACAACAGCGTGTAGGGCTCCAGATCCTGTAAGCGCAGCGGTCCCATGTGGCAAAGAGGATGGTCCGGCGGCGCTACCGCCACGATCGGATTGTTGAGAAACGGCAAAAACTCCAACCCCATGTCCTGCGGCACCATGGACATGATCACCAAATCATCGCGGTTGTCGGAGAGGCGCCGGATCACCTGCCCACGGTTGACCACCGTCAGTTGCAGGTTCACTTCCGGATGCTGGCGCTTGAACGCGGCAAACAGGTGCGGTACGAAATACTTGGCGCTGGATTCCACCGCCAGTTTCAGTTGGCCCTGCAACGATCCCTGCATGTCCGACAACTGCATATCGAGGTTTTCCAGGCGCCCGAAAATGTCTCGGCTGGCGCGTTGCAAGGCTTCGGCGGCCTCTGTCATGTAGAGTTTTTTGCCGACGTAATCGAACAACGGCTGACCGATCAGCTCCTCAAGTTGACGAATCTGTAGGCTCACGGCAGGTTGTGTGAGGGACATTTCCTCAGCTGCTCGGCTGTAGGACCTCAGATCGCAGACCTCATTGAAGATCTGTAATTGACGCAATGTCATACGCATCAATGACTTACGCATTTTATAGACGCTCTCACCGCAGGCTGGTGAGTCAACTATAAGTCTTTACTTATGCCTGACCCAATTATTAATCATTTTTGTTAATCCCTCATGGGGGCTAGTGTGGGGCTGCGACTAAATCGAAACATTTAGTCACGCGTCGACCTGGCCTAACAGGTCGTGGGTACCACCGGCTCAAGGGAACCTCCAAGTGATAACAAAGATCCTGATCGCCAACCGTGGTGAGATTGCCGTACGAATCGTGCGTGCCTGCGCCGAGATGGGCATTCGCTCGGTCGCGGTCTATTCCGATGCCGACCGGCACGCCTTGCATGTGAAGCGTGCGGACGAAGCCCACAGCATCGGTGCCGACCCACTGGCCGGTTACCTGAATGCGCGCAAGCTAGTGAATCTGGCGGTAGAAACCGGTTGCGATGCTTTGCACCCCGGCTACGGTTTCCTCTCGGAAAACGCTGAACTGGCCGATATCTGCGCAGAGCGCGGCATCAAGTTCATTGGCCCATCGGCTGAAGTCATTCGCCGCATGGGCGACAAGACTGAAGCCCGTCGCAGCATGATCAAGGCGGGCGTGCCGGTCACCCCAGGGACTGAAGGCAATGTCGCGGACATCGCCGAAGCCTTGGTTGAAGGCGACCGCATCGGTTATCCGGTAATGCTCAAGGCCACCTCCGGTGGTGGCGGTCGGGGTATCCGTCGCTGCGATAGCCGAGAAGATCTTGAACAAGCGTTCCCTCGGGTCATTTCTGAAGCGACCAAAGCTTTTGGTTCCGCGGAAGTGTTCCTGGAAAAATGCATCGTCAATCCAAAACACATCGAAGCGCAGATCCTCGGCGACAGCTTTGGCAACGTGGTGCACCTGTTCGAGCGTGACTGCTCGATCCAGCGCCGTAACCAGAAGCTGATCGAAATCGCCCCGAGCCCGCAACTGACCCCGGAACAGCGCGCCTATATCGGCGACCTGTCGGTGCGTGCGGCCAAGGCTGTGGGTTACGAGAACGCTGGCACCGTGGAGTTCCTGCTCGCCGAGGGCGAGGTGTACTTCATGGAGATGAACACTCGGGTGCAGGTGGAACACACCATCACCGAAGAAATCACCGGCATCGACATCGTCCGTGAGCAGATCCGCATCGCGTCCGGCCTGCCGCTTTCGGTGAAACAGGAAGACATCCAGCACCGCGGTTTCGCGTTGCAATTCAGGATCAACGCCGAAGACCCGAAAAACAACTTCCTGCCGAGCTTCGGCAAGATCACCCGTTACTACGCGCCCGGCGGCCCCGGCGTGCGCACCGACACGGCGATCTACACCGGCTACACCATTCCGCCGTTCTACGACTCCATGTGCCTGAAACTGGTGGTGTGGGCGTTGACGTGGGAAGAGGCGATGGACCGTGGCTTGCGCGCCCTCGACGACATGCGTCTGCAAGGGGTCAAAACCACCGCCGCGTACTACCAGGAAATCCTGCGTAACCCGGAATTCCGTAGCGGCCAGTTCAACACCAGCTTCGTTGAAGCCCACCCTGAACTGACCAACTACTCGATCAAGCGCAAACCCGAAGAGCTGGCCCTGGCCATCGCCGCCGCCATCGCCGCCCACGCAGGCCTGTGAGGAATACTCCAATGACTAAGAAAATCCACGTAACCGACACAATCCTGCGCGACGCCCACCAATCGCTGCTCGCCACCCGCATGCGCACCGAAGACATGCTGCCGATCTGCGACAAGCTCGACAAAGTCGGCTATTGGTCGCTGGAATGCTGGGGCGGCGCGACGTTCGACGCCTGCGTACGCTTCCTCAAAGAAGACCCGTGGGAGCGTCTGCGCCAACTGCGCGCGGCGCTGCCTAACACGCGTCTGCAAATGCTCCTGCGTGGCCAGAACCTGTTGGGCTACCGCCATTACAGTGACGATGTGGTCAAAGCCTTCGTCGCCAAGGCCGCGGTCAACGGCATCGACGTGTTTCGCATCTTCGACGCCATGAACGACGTGCGTAACCTGCGCGTCGCCATCGAAGCCGTAAAAGCCGCCGGCAAACATGCCCAGGGCACCATCGCCTACACCACCAGCCCGGTGCACACCATTGACGCTTTTGTGGCGCAAGCCAAGCAAATGGAAGCCATGGGTTGCGACTCGGTGGCAATCAAGGACATGGCTGGCCTGCTGACTCCGTACGCCACCGGCGAATTGGTCAAAGCATTGAAAACCGAGCAGTCGCTGCCGGTGTTCATTCACTCGCACGACACCGCTGGCATGGCCACCATGTGCCAACTCAAGGCCATCGAAAACGGCGCCGACCACATCGACACCGCGATCTCCAGCTTCGCCTCGGGCACAAGCCACCCAGGCACTGAATCGATGGTCGCGGCCCTTAAAGGTAGCGAGTTCGACACCGGTCTGAACCTGGAGCTGCTGCAAGAGATCGGTCTGTACTTCTACGCCGTGCGCAAGAAGTACCACCAGTTCGAAAGCGAGTTCACCGCCGTCGACACCCGCGTGCAAGTCAACCAAGTACCGGGCGGGATGATTTCCAACCTGGCCAACCAGCTGAAAGAGCAGGGCGCACTCAATCGCATGAGCGAAGTGCTGGCTGAAATCCCGCGGGTTCGTGAAGACCTCGGCTTCCCGCCGCTGGTGACCCCGACCTCGCAGATCGTTGGCACCCAAGCGTTCTTCAACGTGCTGGCTGGCGAGCGTTACAAAACCATCACCAACGAAGTGAAGCTCTACCTGCAAGGTGGCTACGGCAAGGCGCCGGGCACGGTGAACGAGAAACTGCGTCGTCAGGCCATTGGCAGCGAAGAGGTGATCGACGTTCGTCCGGCCGACCTGCTTAAGCCGGAAATGACCAAGCTGCGTGCCGAAATTGGTGCAGTGGCCAAGTCCGAAGAAGACGTGCTGACCTACGCCATGTTCCCGGACATCGGCCGCAAGTTCCTTGAAGAACGCAACGCCGGCACCCTGACACCTGAAGTGCTGTTGCCGATTCCTGAAGCCGGTGGCGTGACCTCGGCTGGTGGCGAAGGCGTGCCGACCGAGTTCGTCATCGACGTCCACGGTGAAACCTACCGCGTCGACATCACCGGTGTCGGCGTCAAGGCTGAAGGCAAGCGTCACTTCTACCTGTCCATCGATGGCATGCCGGAAGAAGTGGTGTTCGAACCGCTCAACGAATTCGTCAGCGGCGGCAGCAGCAAGCGCAAGCAAGCCACGGCACCGGGCCACGTCAGCACCACCATGCCAGGCAACATCGTCGATGTGCTGGTCAAGGAAGGCGACACGGTGAAAGCCGGGCAATCCGTGCTGATCACCGAAGCCATGAAGATGGAAACTGAAGTCCAGGCCGCCATCGCCGGCAAAGTCACTGCCATCCACGTGGCCAAGGGCGACCGGGTGAACCCGGGCGAAATCCTGATCGAGATCGAAGGCTGAGTTAACAGCCTCGATAGACCGCTTTAAACCTCGGGGGGGCATGTGCTCCCCTTTTTTTTGCCTGTTTTTTGAGGTCACGACACACCATTGTAGGAGCGAGCGGTGCGACGGTTCGCTCCTACATAGCTGTGGTATGTCAGTTGTTGATCAGAACGCCATCCGCCACTGTCCTGTTACGCCGTGATTACGGCTGTCACTGCCGATCTCGCCGGTCAGGCCAACCCCAACGCTGTGGTTTGCCGAAACCCCCAGATCCAGGCCCGCGTCAACCAGCAGGCTGTTGCGATCCAGTTCCACACCGTTAACGGTGTAGTTGCTGCCGCCAGCGACCAATCGTTGGCGGGTGTGGGTGTTGAGCTCACCGTAAGTGTGTTTCCAGCCGGCACTGAAACGCGGCGTCAGTCGCATGCCGTTATCCAAGGTATCGACCTTCGCCAGACGCAGGCCAAACGTGCTGTTCATGTTGCTCTGGGTCTGTTCATTGACTTTCAGTGCTGCGGCCCCACCTTTTTCGGTGTAGCCGTCACGCTGATAGCGTTGATAGCCGAGGCTGGCAAACGGTTCGATGCTGACGTTTGCGCGGCCCAGGTTGTAACCCACTTCGGCGAAAGCTTGCTGGGTGCTGGCGTCATAACGGCCTTTGGGACGATCGCTGAACCCTGTGAAAGCCACCCGGCGATCCGTGCTGCCGTCGTGGCTGCTGTAAGTCGCGCCAAGACGAAGTGACATCGGACCGTTCTGGCGCAATGCATAAGCACCCAAGTGCCAGCTGTCGAGATCTCCTTCGAGTTCACGACTGTCCAGCTGAGTTCGGGATTTGCCGCCCATTACCCCCAGGCGCCATTCCTCGTCGATGCTCCAGTCCGCTCCAAGCAGCAAACCCTTGGTCGAGTGTTGCAAGGGGTCAGCATCGCGATCCAGTTTCCCGCCGTGGCCAAGTGCTTTCAGCCAGACCCGGCTATTGTCTTCGCTGCCGGCGGCCAGGCGTGGTGCACTGCTCCTCTCACGCAGGCTACGGGTTCCTTGAGTACTATCCAGCTGACGCATGGCTGAGAGCATGCTGCCACTGACCGGATCGACGCTGCTCAGGGTCGCTTTGGCGAGATTGGCGTTGCTGGAACCGGCCAGTTGTTCAAGGGCCAGTGAGGCTGTTTGCTTGTTGGAGGCGAGCAGAGCGGTGACGGCGGCGTTCGTTGTGGGGGCTGGTTTTTGAGCTGTGACTGAAGTGCTGGCGATGGTGGCCGGCGTTGGTGTGGGCGTTTCTGCCGCGATGGATGGAGCTGCTTCGGCAGTCTCGGCGGGAGTGGATGGCGTCACTTCGGCGATCACTGTGTTCGCGTTGTCAGACGGTCTTTGAGTTTTCGGGATGTTTTGTGGTTCTTCGATGCTTTCGGCGAACTTCTGTGAGTTCTCGGTGGTGGCAAGACTCTCTATAGGCACATCGTTACGGGCGTAGGTCAGGCCGACGTTCTTTTTGTCGTAATGCACGGTAGGGGTCATGTAGGCCAGGTCGTTGAGGACCTTGCCAAATTCGCCTTCGACCTTTTTGGCTTCGATGATGGTGTGCTGGCTGCTTTGCGGATATTCAGCCGGCATTGCGACGATTTTCAGCGTGGCACCGCCCAGGTTGGCAGTGCCACCGACCTTGATCGTTTCTCCAGGGCCATCGGGATTGACCTCGTAGGCCAATACGGCTGTGTCGAAAAGGCTCAAGTCACCTTTGACCCTGGGGGCGCCATGCAGTCTATTGACGTCGACGAGGCCGTGCACTTCCAGGCTGCCGACGGTGCCGGCACCTGCGAAAGTACCGCTTTCTTCGACGGACACGTTGCCCCGTATATCGCCTTTGTTGATGAGCTGTCCTATTGCAATCGCACCACCCAGGATTTTCCCGTTGTTGGTCAGAATGCCGTCCTTGAACACCATCACACCTTCTTTGAAATCGCTCTTACTGGTCAATGTCCACGCGCCCTGCGAATGGAGCAGGCCGTCGAAGTTACGCGTGTCGCCCAGTTCGCCACCGTCAGAAGCGTCAAGATGCATGACGTTGATTCCGCCGCCGCCATCAGCCCGACCTTTGATGCTGCCACCGTTCCCCACGATGATGAGATCGTTGACATCTTTTCCTTTTACAACACGCTGAGGTGAGTCGATCACTTCGGTAGCGGTGTCTTCAGCCGTAATAAAGGTTTGAAGCCTGTCAAACGGATCGCTCTTAAGCTCGGCATCCGGTAGTTCCATTACCTCGGGAGGGGCTGTCGGTTCGGTGTGAGTAGACAGCTCTTGAGCGTTTGAAAATTCAGCGCATCCCAGCGCCAGCGCAATGGCCAGAGCGAGGTGTTGTGGTCGAAATTTGTGTTGAGCAGACATCGAGTTTGATCTCTTTTGACAGAAGACCAAACTTTAAGAGAGAGGCTATAGGTGGCGATGTCAGCCGGTTCCGGCAGGTTTGCAGGTTGTGTCAGATTTATCTGTCGAAAAAAGCCAGCCGCAGGGGAACGGCAGTTTTTACCTGCTGTGACTGGCGCTTTTACCTACAACCAATCCAGACGTCGCCAGCTATCACAACGGTCAGAAACTCATTCGCCACTGCCCAATCAACCCGTGATTACGGCTGTTACTTCCCATCTCGCCGCTGTAGGCAACGCCGATGCTATGACGCGCCGAAATGCCCAGATCCAGCCCGGCCTCAAGCACCAGACTGTCACGATCCAGCGAACTGCCATCGACACTGAACGCCGTGCCACCGACCACAAACGCTTGGCGAGTCGAGCTGCTGACATCGCCATACGTATGCTTCCAGCCAGCCGTCATGCGCGGGGTCAGGCTCATACCGTTATCCAGGGTGCTCAGGTGCGCCAGGCGTACGCCGAAGGTGCTGCTGAAGTTGTCCTGAGTTTGTTCGTCGACCTGCAACGCGGCGGCTCCACCTTTTTCCTGATAGCTGTCGCGGTGATAACGCTGGTAGCCGAGGTTGGCGAAGGGTTCGGCGCTGAGTCGACCGCTGCCCAGCGCGTAACCCAGTTCGGCGAAGGCTTGCTGGCTGTCAGCGTCGTAATCACCTTTTGGCCGATCGTTGAAACCGTTGAAGGCGACGGTGCGTTTGCTTTCGCCTTGATGACCGCTGTAGGCGGCGCCGAGGCGTAGCGCGAACGGGCCGCTTTGGCGCAGGGCGTAGATCCCGGCGTGCCAGCTCTCGACATTGCCATCGACACCCGTGGCATCCAGATCGGTTTTCGAGTAACCGCCGAGCACACCCAATCGCCATTGTGGATTGAGCGCCCAGTCGGCGCCCAGCACGCTGCCTTTGGTGCGTTGTTCCAGACCGCTGCTGCCATGTTCGCCGTCGATCTTGCCGTAGCCGCCGATGGCTTGCAGCCAGAGTCGGCCCTGGGCATTCGGGTCGTTGAGGTTGCGTGCTTCGGACGGTACGCCGGTGGACGCGAGGACTGGCGTGTCCCGTTGATCGAGGCCCACCAGCAAGCCTGAGCCACCGCCCATTTGCTGCATCGCCGAGAGCATGCTGCCGCCAATCTGGCTGCTGGCGCCGAGGGTGGCGCTGGTCAGGTTGGCGTTGCTCGCGCCGGCCAATTGCTCGATCGCCGCGCCTGCTGTGGCGTTGGTGGTGTTGAGCAAGGCGTTGTAGAGCGCGTTGTTTTTGCCCATCGAGGCCAGGCTGTTGGCGGCGTTGTTGCCGTTACCGGTGGCCGCGAATTGGTTGAAGTCGATGTCGTTGCGGGTGTAGGTCAGGTCGACCTGAGTCGGAGTGTAAGCGAGGGTCGGCGTCAGGAACGCGTAGTCGCTGGTGACGTTGCCGAATGCGCCGTTGATGCTCGCGGCTTGCAGCACGGTGTAGTGGCTTTGCCACGGATAGGTGCCGCTGCCGGGATTCACTGCCAGAGTAGCGCCATTCAGATTGGCGGTGCCGCCGACGATCACTGGGGCGCTGCTGCCATCGGCATTCACGCCGTAGGCCAGGCTGCCGCCGCTGCCGAAGGTCAAATCGTGAGCGATGGTCGCGGTGCCGAGTAGGGTGTTGGTCTGCAACGTACCGTTGACCAGCAGATTGCCCACCAAACCACCGCCGGCATACACGCCGCCCGCATCCACCGTCAGGCTGCCGGCAATCCCGCCCTGGTTGATCAGCGTCGCGCCATTGCGCACCGCGCCGCCGTCGCTGAAATCACCGCTGCCAGTGAGGGTCCAGGCACCTTGCTTCACTTCCAGCCATTCAAAATTCCGACTGGCGCCAAAGCTGCCGCCCGCCGCGTCGTCCATCACCACTTGGTCGTAACCGCTGCCGCCATCGACCACGCCGACGAAGTGGCTGCCGTTGCGCAAAGTCAGGCTGTCGTTGCCGCCGCCGAGGTCCAGCGCCAGGCCGTTGCTGCCGGTGATGGTGCCGCCGTTGATCACGCTGTCGGCGAACTCGCCGACGAACTTCACGCCGAAACCGTCGAGGCCCTGAATGGTGCCGAAGTTTTCCAGCGTGGTCGCCGCCACGCCAGAGCCGCCGCTGCCGTCGTCCACCAGAATGGCACTGTTGGCGCCGCTGATCAGCGCACCTTTGGCGTTCAGCACATAACCGCCGCCCAACGCGATGCCTTCACTGCCGTTGGCGAAACCACCCTTGTCCACGCCGCCCGCGCCGACGCCTTGAATGGTGCCGTAGTTTTCGATGTGAGCGATGTTGTCGATGTCCACGCCATCGCCGTCACCGTTGGGTTGCAGCCCCGAGTACGCGCCGGTAATCGTACCGTGGTTGATCACTGTACCGTCGCCATCGGAGCCGAAACCCGAACCATTGCGACCGGTGATCTGGCCGTAGTTGACCAGGGTGGCGCCGAGATCGGTAGTGATGCCGTGGCGCCCGCCGGAAATGGTCCCGTAGTTGGTCACCGTCACGCCGGTCGCCGTATCAATATCGATGCCGTCGAACTTCTCGTCAGCGTTGTGCGAGTCGCCGGTGGAGATCTCGCCGTAGTTGGTAATCGTCGCGTTGGCGCCGGTCTTCATGCCGTCGCTGGCATCCCCACGAATCAGCCCGCCCGCGCGGTTGATGATCGTGGTTTTCACGTTGTCACTGCGCAGCGCATCCATGTCCAGCCCTTGGCCGGTGGTGGACCGAATGATGCCGCTGTTATCGATCAACAGGCTGCCGCTGGCGAAGTTGCTGTCGATGCGCAACGCATCATTGAACCCGAGGACCTGCCCGCCGCTGCGGTTATAGATGCTGTAGTTGCGCGCCTGAGTCAGGTCGCCGCTGCTGTCGATCGCCCGGCCACCGGTGGAGATGATCTTGCCCGAGTTATCGATCACCACGCCGGCGCCGCTGGTCTTGTCCTTCAGGCTGACGGTCTTGCCGCTGTTGGTGATGCTGCCAGGGGTGGAGATCGTCAGGGTGTCGCTCCCGCCGAGGGTCTGCGCAGCGGTGGTGGCGGTGTCGATCTGCACGGTTTTGGCGTGGGCGGCGGTGGCGCTGATCAGCAGCGCGATGGTCAGGGCGAGACGCTGGGGCAAGAAGGGCATGGGTGGACAGCCTTTTTGTTATAAGCGGGCTGTCTTGTATAGCGGAGGGTTTTTACAGAATGATGTCTGGGAGTAAGGAGAGAGACATACGCATTGTTTTGCATTTTTATGTGGTTTGGTGAAACAAAATCTGCATTTTATTGCGTTTGGTAAGGCGATTATATTGGCGAATATGCACTATATTGCATTATCAATATGAGATAGCCTTCGAAAAATGCAATTAAATGCAGGTGTTGACGACATGTATAACCTGACTTTACAGATTTATACGGGCCGGAAATGGCACGACGCTATGGTTTTAAGTTTCGATAGTTCTGAAAAGGGCTTCGAAAGTCGATGCAGCTTTGGTTACGAACAAGCTTATCTTTTCGAGAACTATGAGGATATTGGGACACCTTTTGCTACAGCTGTGAGTGCCAGATTTCCCTTGGAATGGAATGGCCGGCGATCCAACACGCCAGCATTTGTGCATGACATTGCGCCTGCTGGCGCGGCCAAGAAATTTCTGTTGGCACGCATAGCTCGCGACAAGCCTGCTGACATCAGTGCCGATCTTTATTTACTGGCCAAAAGCACTCCGGCACCGATTGGCAATATGCGCATAAAGGAATCCGCCGAGGCGGTAGATCAGCGTGAGCCAATAGGGTTTAAACGCCAGGATGTCATTAGTCGTGATAACCGGTTTCTTGAGTATGCCTATGAGCAGGGCGCTGAAATGGGTGGGGCAACGGGAGCCGGCGGCGAGGCACCAAAGCTTTTGCTGGCTCAGGGCAAGGACAGAAATCTATATCCCGATGCAGTACTGGACGACGCAGACGTTACCCAGCATTGGTTCGTGAAATTCTCTCGCAATAAAGGAAACAGGAACGATCAGGACATTCTCAGAAGTGAGTACCACTACTACAAGGCATTACAAACGCTAGGCATCGAGACGGTGGCAGAACAGGGCTTGGCATTAGAAGAGGCGACCAAGCCTAGTTTGTGGATGCAGCGTTTTGATCGTCACGTGTCCCCTCTGGGGGTCGAGCGTTTTGCTGTGGAGTCGATCTACTCTCTGGCACAAATAACCACGCCCGGTAGCTCGATGGATCACATGGAAGTTATCCGGCTGCTTGCGGGACTCTGGCGTGATGCTGGGCAGGCAGACCAAATCCCGGATCTTGTTGCTGACTATTTGCGACGGGATCTGATCAATAAAATTCTCGGCAATTCAGATAACCACGGTCGAAATACCGCAATCATTCGCGACACGGCCTCGTTTCGTTTGGCACCCATCTATGATTTGGCACCGATGGTAATGGACGACGAAGGCGTTACAAGAACCACCAAGTGGCCAAAAGAGTTGGAGAGGGCGGGGGACGTAAATTGGCGTGGTGTGTGCCAGGCATTGGCTGGTCTCGCTGATCCAAATGATCCGCTTGCAGCATTGGGTGACTGGCCGGGCTCTTTTGAACGTCTGCGTGAAGATGCCAAACACTTGCTGGCACTCCCGGATATTTTGACTGCCAGTGGCTTGCCCGACACAACAATGAATCACCCGCAAATTGCTTTGAAAAATCTGGAGCAGCGTCTGAAAGAGTGGGATTTGAAATGAGCATGACCGTTGCTGAGCGCACTGCGCTCATAGAAAACATTCAAGAGGCGCTTGCCCAAGGCACTCTTGAAATAGGCGAAGCGGTCCGTCGATTACGGGTAGAGGTCACCGGCTTGCACCAAACCCAATTCGCGAAGATGTGCAAAATTTCATTGCGCACACTGGTGCATATCGAGCACGGGGAGGGGAATCAGACACTGAAATCGCTCAACTCTGTGTTCAAACCGTTTGGATTGAAGATGGGCGTGGTGCGGATTCGACGGGATTTCAGCTAAGTCGGCAGCAACACATTACCGAAGGCTGAATGTGTTCAAGATCAAAAGATCGCAGCCTTCGGCAGATCCTACAGGGAGTCGTATTTGAACCTAGCTACGACTCAAATACGCCCTCCCATAATGCCGCTCCATCCGCGCCTGAATCAGCTCCAACCCAATCGACATCACCCAATAAATCACCGCCGCGGTCGTCAGCATCTCGATATAGCGATAACTCGACCGTCCATACGACTGCGCCAGAAACATCACCTCCCACACCCCCATCACCGAGATCAACGACGAGTCCTTGAGCATGGAGATGAATTGATTGGTGGTCGGCGGGATGATGGTGCGCATGGCCTGGGGCAGGGTGACGCGCCAGAAGATCACGGTTTCGCGCATGCCCAGGGCCAGGGAGGCTTCGCGTTGACCGTGGGGTACGCCGAGGATGCCAGCGCGGAAAATTTCGCTGAGGTAGGCGCCATAGTTCAGTGACAGGGCGATGATCCCGGCGGCGACGGCGCCTGGCACGATGCCCAGTTGCGGCAGACCGAGGTAGATCAGCAGGATCTGGATCAGCAGCGGCGTGCCGCGAAAGAACGAGGCGTAGAAGCTCGCAATGCCGAACGCCACGGCGCTTTTCGATAGCCGCCCCAGGGCGGTAATGAAACCCAGCAGTGAAGAGGCGACGATCGAGCAGGCGCAGAGAAACAACGTCAGCGCCGCGCCTTGCAGGAAGCCGTTGGGCGCCAGGTGCAGGCCGACGAGGTTGGGCAGTTTGTCGAGGATGATCGAGAACTTCAGGTCGAAGCTCAGGAAGAAACTGGCGAACAGCCCGAGCATCGCCGCCCAGGTCAGGTACAGCCGCGTGCGGAATCCGAAGACCCGTTGCAGTCGCGACTCAGCCACCGGTTGCGGTGGCTGGGGAGGTGTCGGGAAAGAAGTCATTTGCTGATATCGGCGCCGATCCATTTTTGCGAAAGCTTGCTCAACGTGCCGTCCTGTTTCAGCTGGGCGAAGACTTCACGCACCTTGCCGTCCCACTGGGCGTCACCCTTTTCGATGGCCACCGAGTTCGGCTCCGAGTACAGCGGATCGCCCGCGAGTTTGAAGCGTTTGTCTTCGTTCAGGCGCGGTTGCGCGGTCACCAGGTTGGTGAGGATCGCGTCCAGTCGAACCCCGGCGCCCAGGCCCAGGTCCTGGAAGGCCACGTTGTCGGTGTCATACGGGGCGATCTGCACGTCCTCGAACGGGTACTGCAACTGCGTGTCTTCGGCGCCTTCGATCACCAGGTTTTTATTCAGGTAGCTTTCGTAGCTGGAAGCGCTGGTGAGGCCGACTTTCTTGCCGCTCAGGTCCTTGGCGTTGTGGATGCGATCGTCCTTGGCGTTGACCACGATCACGGCTGGCGAGGCGTAGTACTCGACCGGGAAATCGAAGACTTCGGCGCGGGCCTTGCTCGGGGTCATGGAGCAGATGCAGATGTCGTAGCGACCGCTCCAGCGGCCGGCGGCGATCACGTCCCAGGACGGGGTTTCGAGACGCAGTTTCACCCCCAGTTTCTCGGCCACGGCTTTGGCCACATCGACGTCGAAACCGTCGAGCTGGTTCTGGTCATTGAGGAATGAGAACGGTGGATAACTTTCCATCAGCACGCCGACCAGTTCTTTCTTTTGCTCGACGCGATCCAGCGTGGCGCCGGCAAAGGCTTGGGTGGAGGCAGCCAGAATCGTCAGGCCCAAGGCCAGTAGCGGTTGGAATTTCACAGTCGATCCCTGATAAAAAAATGGTTGTTATTAACCGAATGGTGCGTATTAAATAGTTATAAGAACGACTCTGATAGTGAGTTATTTTCATAAGCTTATGAGTGAAAAGCATATGGGCGCAGGAAGCACAGTGATTCTGGACGGCGGCATGGGCCGTGAACTGCAACGCGCAGGGGCGCCGTTCAGGCAGCCCGAGTGGTCGGCGCTGGCGTTGAGCGAAGCGCCGCAAGCGGTGGAGGCGGTGCACGCGGCTTATATCGAAAGCGGTGCCAACGTCATCACCAGCAACAGTTATGCGGTGGTGCCGTTCCATATCGGCGAAGAGCGTTTTGCTGCTGAAGGTCAGGCGCTTGCGGCGTTGGCAGGCGAACTGGCGCGGCGTGCGGTAGAGGCATCAGGCAAACCGGTGCGCGTGGCCGGCTCGTTGCCGCCGCTGTTTGGTTCCTACCGTCCAGACTTGTTCGACGCTGCTCGGGTGACGGAGTTGCTGACGCCCCTGGTGAAGGGGCTCGCGCCACACGTTGACCTGTGGCTGGCGGAAACCCAGAGCTCGATCGTCGAGGCGCGGGCGATCCACGCCGGGTTGCCGAAGGATGGCAAACCGTTCTGGCTGTCGTTTACCTTGAAGGATGAAGACACCGACGACGTGCCGCGCTTGCGTTCCGGCGAGCCGGTGGCCGAAGCGGCGGCAGTGGCGGCTGAGCTGGGTGTTGAGACATTGCTGTTCAACTGCAGCCAACCAGAAGTGATCGGCGCGGCGATTGATGCGGCGCGGGAAACCTTCGAGCGGTTGGGGGTGAATATTCACATCGGCGCGTACGCCAATGCCTTCCCGCCGCAACCGAAAGAGGCCACGGCCAACGACGGATTGGACCCTTTGCGCGACGATCTGGATCCGCCGGGTTACCTGCAGTGGGCAGCGGATTGGCAGAAGCGTGGAGCTAGCCATTTGGGTGGGTGCTGCGGGATCGGGCCGGAGCATATTGCGGTGCTTGCCCAGAAACTCGTCTGAGAAGATCGTTCCCACGCTCTGCGTGGGAATGCCTCTACGGACGCTCTGCGTTCGATGGGACGCGGAGCGTCCCGGGCTGCATTCCCACGCAGAGCGTGGGAACGATCATCAGGTGCGGCACTCAGCCAGGGTTTTCACCTGCCCCGAATCCGTCTGGTTTTCATCTGAAAGCCACTGTTCAAACCCCGCCCCAATCGCCGGCCATTCCGAATCCAGGATCGAATACCACGCGGTATCGCGGTTCTGTCCCTTCACGACCATGTGCTGGCGGAACACGCCTTCAAAACTGAAGCCCAAGCGTTCGGCCGCATATTTGGAGCGGGCGTTGCCGTTGTTGCACTTCCACTCCAGGCGTCGGTAGCCCAAGGCGAACGATTCTTTGGCCAGCAGGTAAACCGCTTCGGTGCTTTTTGGCGAACGCTGCATCGATGCACCAAAAGTGACGTGGCCGATTTCTATTCGGCCCTGGGCCGGGACAATCGACATCAGGCTGAGGATGCCTTGCACATCGCCGCTCGCACGATCAATCACGGTAAAGAAGTACGGGTCGCTGTTGGCCGCGTGGTTGTTCAGCCAATCGTTAAAGGCGCTGCGCTCCGGGAAAGGACCGTAAGGCAAGTAATCCCAGAGCTTTGGATCGGCGCCCGGACCTTCCAGGGCGTTCCACAAACCGTCGGCGTGACGTGCCGGGTCGAGTTTTTCCAGGCGGATGAAGCGCCCTTCGAGCAGTTGAACCGTGGGGGCCGGGACGCCTTTCCAGTCCGCGAGTGAGGTCGACATTGTTGCTCTCCTTGAACCTTAAAGGGCTTTGCGAAACTGGATGAGACCGGGGCGTTCGGCGATGCGCTCGTAGAGCTGGATCGCGGTGGCGTTGGTTTCGTGGGTCAACCAGTGAACCTTGCAGCAACCATCCGCCTTGGCGCTGGCGTAGACGAACTCGATCAACTGCCGACCGACGCCGGTGCCACGGGTTTCGGGCACGACCAGCAAATCTTGCAGGTAGCAGGAGTTTTCGATGCTCCAGTTCGAGCGATGGTAGATGAAGTTCACCATGCCCACCGCTTTGCCGTCGGCCCAGGCCAAGGCGGAGTGCGTGGTTTCGCTCGGATCGAGCAGGCGCTGCCAGGTGCTTTGGCTGACGGCGTCAGGCAACTCTGTGTTGTAGAAGCTCAAGTAGGCCTGCCACAACGGCAACCACGCGGCATGGTCGTCGGCGGTGACTTGGCGGATCTCGATCTGACTCATGTTCATTCCTTAACGCATTAAGTGGGCGAGGGCCTGGTCTTGCACGTCTGGGCTGGCGGCCAATCCTTCGCGCACACCGGTGATGTCTGCGGCACTACGGTTCTGGCTCAGTTTGCGTTTGCCTTCCAGGCGCTGGATCGGCAGGGCGAAACCGACGATGGCCTTGAGCATACCGTCGATGTAGTCGGCGGGGGCGTCAGCCACTTTCCACGGCTGGGCGCGACTCGCTTCGTGACGATCAGTCAGGGCGCTGACCAGGTTGAGCAGGCGATCGGCGTCGGTAAAGACTTCAGCCACGCCGTAAGCATGCACGGCGACGTAGTTCCAGGTCGGCACGACTTTGCCGTGCTCGGCTTTGGCCGGGTAGAACCCGGGGCTGACGTAAGCGTCGGCGCCAGCAAAGATCACCAACGCCTCGGCACCGTTTTGCAATTCCTTCCATTGCGGATTGGCCTTGGCCAGGTGTCCGTAAAGGGTGCCATTGGGGCCTTGCTCGGCATCAAGCAACAACGGGATATGGCTGGCTTGCAAGCCTAGCTCGCCATGGGTGACCAGCACGGCGAGGCGGGTAGCGAGTATTTGCTGATGCAGGTCCTGCAAATCGTCGATGGCAAAGCTGCTTGGCGTGTACATGGAAATTTCCCTTGGCGAATGGTTTCATCCTAGGCAGGCTATTGGTCTGTTGTAAGAGCCATTACTGGCCAATTTCATAGGTCCATTCTTTACAGGTTCAGGCCATGACTGATGCGCCGCTGTCCTTGTCCTTCAACCCGGCCGGCATCGAACTCGATCGTCGCCAGGGGTTGAGCCGCCAGCTCTATCAGGCTTTACGCGTGCGGGTGCTCGATGGACGACTGGCCAGTGGCACGCGATTGCCGGCCAGTCGCGACTTGGCGGCGGCGTTATCGATTTCCCGCAACAGCGTGGTCCGCGCCTACGATCAGCTCTACGCCGAGGGGTTTATCGAAGGCCGGGTCGGCGATGGAACTTACGTCGCACAATTGCCGCAAACCGCGTTGCCGGCAAAAAAACTATCCACAAAAGTATCCACAGGGTTGTCAACAGGGTTACCCACAACCTTATCCACAAATTGGCTCGATTTACCTGTGATTTCATCCAGTAAAGTTATCCACAGCGGAGCTTTACAACGGGTCGAAAACAACCATTTGGCCCTGCCGCCAAGTGGCCCACCCAAGGCTTTTCGGGTCGGAGTGCCGGCCTTCGATCTGTTTCCGTTCGAGGTGTGGGCCAAGCTGAATGCGGCTTTCTGGCGCAAACCGGATTTACAGCAACTGTGTTACGGCGATCCGGCGGGCGATGCCCGGTTGCGTGGGATGATTGCCGCGTATTTGCGCAGTTCCCGGGGCATGCAGTGCACGGCTGAGCAAATTGTGATCACCAGCGGCGCGCAGCAGGGAATTAGCCTTTGTGCACAGCTGCTGGTGGAGCCGGGCGATGGGGTGGCGATTGAAAATCCGGGGTATCGGGCGGCGGGTCATGCGTTCGCCGTGGCCGGCGGGCGATTGCACGGGGTGTCGGTGGACAGCGAGGGGATCAATTGCACCGAACTGGAAGGGCTCAACGATTGCCGACTGGCTTACGTGACCCCGTCGCATCAGTACCCGACCGGGGTGGTCATGAGCCTGGCGCGGCGCCTTGAGTTGCTGGCGTGGGCCGAGCGAACCCAAGGCTGGATCGTCGAAGACGACTACGACGGCGAGTACCGTTACAGCGGCGCGCCGTTGTCTCCGCTGGCCGCACTGGATCGGCAGGGGCGGGTGTTGTATGTCGGGACTTTCGGCAAGGTCGCTTTTCCTGCGCTGCGATTGGGCTATCTGGTATTGCCGCCCGGCCTGGTGGATGCGTTTTCCCGTCGCCGTGCGGTGGATGTGCGGCATTCGGAAGTCAGCACTCAGGCAGTGATGGCCGAGTTCATGGCCGCCGGGCATTTCCAGCGACACATTCGGCGGATGCGCCGTGCCGCCCTGAGTCGGCGCAATACGCTACTGGCCGGTTGGCCGAAAGACATCCCCGGCGTGGGCAGCTTGCCCAGTGTGGCGGCAGGGCTCCATTTGACGGTCTCGGTCGAGAGCGTCGCCCGGGAGCGTGAACTGGTGGCGCAAGCCGAGGCGGTGGGCGTCGAGATCAACGCCTTGAGCAGCTATTGGCTGCCCGATTCCACCCGACCAGAAGATCAGCGAGCCGGGCTGGTGCTGGGGTTCGCTGCCGTGCCGGAAGCTGACATCGAATCGGCGCTGATGCGATTGCGTTCTGCCTGGCGCCACTGATCAAAACAAGACCCGCACGGTGGCGGGTCTTTTATGCAGCAGAGCCGGCCATCAGGTCCCGGACTTGATCTTGGTCCAGGCCCGGGTCCGCGCGCGCTCGGCATCGCGGGGCAGCGGTTGCAGGGTGTAGAGCGTGCTCATCGCCGACTCGGTCGGGTACAGGTTCGGGTTGTTGCGGATCGCCGGGTCGACCAGTTCCGTGGCGTCCTTGTTCGGGTTCGGGTAGCCGACGAAATCGCTGACCGGCGCAATCACCTGAGGTTGCAGCAGGTAGTTAATGAAGGTGTAGGCGTCTTCCGTGTTCTTCGCCCCTTTAGGAATCGCGAGCATGTCGAACCAGATCGGCGCGCCTTCTTTGGGCAGGCGCATATCAACGATGACGCCGTTCTTGGCTTCCTTGGCGCGGTTGGCGGCTTGGGAGAAGCTGCCGGAATAACCGACCGCGACGCAGATGTCACCGTTGGCGATGTCGGCCATGTATTTGGAGGAGTGGAAGTAGGTGATGTACGGCCGGATCT
Source organism: Pseudomonas sp. LBUM1646 (assembly GCF_059716165.1). NCBI lineage: Bacteria > Pseudomonadati > Pseudomonadota > Gammaproteobacteria > Pseudomonadales > Pseudomonadaceae > Pseudomonas > Pseudomonas sp. LBUM1646. Next base: position 6,859,734 of record NZ_CP166810.1, on the reverse strand, counting down.
TCATCAACAGCGCTTCAGCCTTGGCGTAGTCCGCAGGCTTTTTGCTGTTCGGGTCCAAGCCGAGGTGTTGCAGGGCCAGCGGCAGGATCTCCGACGGCGAGTCGAGCAGGGCGACGCCGCACTGCTTGAGCTTGCTGATGTTCTCTTCCTTGAAGATCAGGTCCCAGCTGTCCACCGGTGCATTGGCGCCCAGTGCAGCCTTGACCTTGTCCGGGTTGAAGCCGATCAGGATGGTGCCGTACATGTACGGCACGGCGAATTTGTTGCCCGGGTCGTTGGCTTCGATCAGCTTCATCAACTTGGGATCGAGGTGGTTCCAGTTCGGCAGCTTGCTGCGGTCCAGCGGCTGGAACACCCCGGCTTCGATCTGCTTGGCAAGAAACACGTTGGACGGCACCACCACGTCATAGCCGGAGTTGCCGGTCAGCAGCTTGGCTTCCAGCGCTTCGTTGGTGTCGAAGATGTCGTAGACCAGTTTGGTCTGGGTGTTCTGCGCCTTGAAGTCTTCCAGGGCTTTGGGGGTGATGTAGTCGAACCAGTTATAGACGCGCAACGTTCGTTCTTCGGCGTGAACGGCACCGCTAAGTACCGTCGCGCACAGCGCTGGAGCGATAAAACGCTTGAGTCTGTTCATTGTTCTAATTCCTCATTGGGCGCTTTCAAAACCTTCGAGAACGTTCACGGCGTTGATGCCAATTTCTTCTACCGCGTAACCGCCTTCCATCACGAACAGCGTCGGCTTGCCGAGCTTGGCGATGCGCTCGCCCATCGCCAGGTAATCGGGGCTGTCGAGCTTGAATTGGGAGATCGGATCGTCCTTGAAGGTGTCGACGCCCAGGGACACGACGACGATGTCGGCGCCGTACTTCTCGATCTCTTTACAGGCTTGCTCCAGTGCTGCGCTCCAGGTGTCCCAGCCGGAACCTGCGGGCAACGGGTAATTGAAGTTGAAGCCTTCACCGGCGCCTTCACCGAGTTCGTCTTCGTAGCCGAGGAAGAACGGGAATTCGGCTTCCGGATGGCCGTGGATCGAGGTGAACAGCACGTCGCTGCGTTCGTAGAAAATCGATTGGGTGCCGTTGCCGTGGTGGTAGTCGACGTCGAGGATCGCAACCTTTTTATGGCCCTGGTCGAGGAACGCCTGGGCGGCGATCGCGGCGTTGTTGAGGTAGCAATAACCGCCCATCAAGTCGCTGGCGGCGTGGTGTCCCGGTGGACGGCACAACGCGAAAGCACTGCGGGCGCCGCGCTGGATCGCGGCTTGGGCGGTCAATGCCACTTGGGCTGCGCTATACGCCGCTTGCCAGGTGCCGGCGGTGATCGGGGCACCGCCGTCGAAGCTGTAATAGCCGAGCTGGCCGTGCAGGCTGGTGGGCATAATCCGCCGCAGCGTGCGGGCCGGCCAGGTGTAGGGCAGCAAGTCGCCATCGGTATTGAATTCGGTCCAGCGTGCCCAGGCCCCTTTGAAGAAATCGAGGTAGTCGCGGCTGTGGATGCGCGCGATCGGCACGAGACCGAAATCCTGCGGCGCGTCTACCGGGCCGAGGTTGCGGTCCTGCACCCGTTGCAGCACGTGGTCGGCACGGGAAGGCATTTCGAAGCAGGGCATCAATTGCCCGTCCATCAATTCACAGCGGCCGTGGTGCAGGTGGTGATCGTCCGAGTAGATCGTCAGCATTTTCTTGTTCTCCGCAGGCTGATTCGGTTGAACACAGTCTTGCGGGGCGGGGCGTTTGGGAGAACGGCAGGAAAGGCCAAAAGGGGATCGATATGGCCAAAAGATCTGACCGAAATTCGCCCCTTATTGGCGCGACAACGCCCCAGCGTTGGGCGTGAGCTGATCGTTCCCACGCTCTGCGTGGGAATGCAGCCCGTGATGCCTCCGCGTCACCGGGACGCGGAGCGTCCCAAGAGGCATTCCCACGCGGGAGCGTGGGAACGATCAGTGTACGATCAGCGCTATGGCCGGAATTGGCTCGGCGCCACACCACTCCAGCGCACAAACGCATGCCGAAAACTCGCGGTCTCGCTGAACCCCAACGCCTCGGCAATCCGATAGATCGGCAGCTGATCCTCGCAGAGCATTTGCTTGGCCTGCTCAAACCGCAGCTCATCGAGCATTTCCTGATAGCTGCAGCCCAGGTCCTTGAGATGCCGCCGCAAGGTGCGCGCCGAGCAGTTCATCTGTTCCGCCAAGCCCTCGAGGCCCGGCGCCGCGCTCAACTGTGTGGCGAGTAACTGGCGAATCCGCCCCAGCCACGCCTGGCGTCCGGTGAACTCGGTATTTTGCTTGCGGCAGCGTTCGGCCATCGCCTGATGGGTGATGACATCGGCCAGCGGCAGGGGTTGGTCGAGCCAATTGCGGTCGAAGGCAAACGCGTTGTCCCGCGCTTCGAAGCTCAGCGAGCAATTGAAGTGTTCGGCATAGGTCGCCTGATAATCCGGCGCGGTGTGTTCGAAGCGCGCAGCGAGCAGCGGCAGCGGGTGGCCGAGCAGGTCGTCGCAGATGACTTTCAGCGACACCAGGCAGAACTCGGCATTGAACACAGCGAGCGCCGGGTTCTCCCGGTAATCGGCAGCGACGAACCAGATGCGCTCGCCATCGTCTTCCAGGCTCAGTTCGAAAAGTGTTCCCAACAGCGCCGGATAGCGCATCGCCAAACGCAAAGCGTCACCGAAGGTGGCACTGGTGAGCAGCGCATAACCGAGCATGCCGTAGGACGACACGTGCATCCGCCGGCCCAGCTCCAGGCCAATGTCACGCTTGAGCGCGACCGCATTGGCGCAGACCTGCATCTCCTGATTAGTGGTGATGCGCGTGTCTGCCCGGCTTAGATCCGCCGCGCTGATGCCGCTTCCCGCGAGTAATGCCTCGCTGGACAGGCCTTCGGCCTTGAAGGTGCTGAGCACCAGGGAGACGGCGTTGAGGGTGGTGAGGTGGGAGTGGAGCATGCTCGCTTCCGTCCATGAGGTCTGCCAGAAGGGAGCAAGTTGCATGCCGCCCCGGAGGGCGCCTGCTTGCCGCCGATAGCCGATTGGTGCAACCTGCCTGCCATTCACCCTCGGGTGGCGTGGCAAACAACCATAAGGGACTAGGTATGACATTCACTCCATCGCGCTCCATGCTCCTGGCCTCCAGCCTGTTGCTCAGCTCGCTGTGCTTTGCCGAGGGCGAGCCGGCCGACGGCAGCAGCATCAAGGATTCGGCCAAGGCGGCGGTCTCGTCGGCTATTTCTGCCGGCAAAAATCTGTTGGGCGGGGTCAATGAAGGCGTGCTCGACGGGCGTCAGTCGGCACAGGGCGTTGACGGTGCTTCGATCGTGTCCTCTCGCGAACAAATGAAGGACCGCGTCGATGTTCAGGTGCTGAAGACCGAGGCCGTCGGCGACACGTTCATTGTCACCCTGGGCTTCAAAAACAGCAGCGACAGCCAATTGCGCTTGATCAACCTCAAGCAGACTGGCGCCTTGCTGGCGATCGATCAGGACGGTTATGCCAACGGGCTGACGGCCAGCCTGGAAAACCCCGATGAAGTCACTGTTCCGCCCAAAGCGGCAGTTCGGCAGAAATTCACCTTTGAAGGGCCGATCGAGACATCCACCACGGTGCGTGTGTGGGGCCAGGATTATCAGGTCAAGAAGTAAGCCTCGCGGTTAGCCGGCGCCTGCAAAATCGTGGGCGCCGGCAAATCGCGGTGGATCAGCTCAACTCACCGCACAGATCCAGTTCGACCAGGCGTCGCACGTCGGCGTTATCCAGGCCGGCACCGAGCAGCGCATTGAGTTTGCCGAACGCCGCTTCACGGGTCATGCCGCCGCCCGAAAGCACGCCGACACCCCGCAGGCGACTGCCCGCCTCATAGACATCCAGCTCGACACCGCCTTCATGGCATTGCGTAACTGCAACCACCACCACGCCGTTGTCCCGCGCCCGCTCAAGGCTGGCGAGAAACTCGGGGTTGTCGCTCGGCCCGGTACCGCTGCCGTAGCACTCCAACACCAGACCGTGAATGCCGCTGTCGAGCAGGCCATTCAGCACTTCAGCGCCAATGCCCGGGAACAGCGGCAGTACCGCGACGTTCGCCAATTGCTTGGGTTGGTTGTAGTTCAGCGGTGCCGGAATTGAGGACGCCTTTACGCCGCCACCCTGACGCTCAAGCCGCTTGAACGGATGACGACCGAAACTGCGCACCTTCGCGCAACGAGTCGGGTCCAGCAGTTCGCCGTGGAAGTACAGATGCACGCCCGGTGCCAGGCCGTGGCCCAGCGCGACCAGCGCACCACTGAGGTTTTCCCAGGCATCGCTGTCGGTCACGCCGGCCGGCAGCATCGAACCGGTAAACACCACGCGGGCATGCAGGCCAAGCAATTGAAAGCTCATGGCCGCCGCGCTGTAGGCCAGGGTGTCGGTGCCGTGCAGGATTAGCACGCTGTCGCAGCCCTGGACATCCACGGCATCGACCACCGCTTCACGCAGTTGCTGCCAGTAGGCCGGGGTCATGTTGGCGCTGTCGATCAGCGGGCTCATCTCGCGAAAGCGCCACTGTGGCACCACGAGTTCAGGTTGGCTGTGCAGGTAGTCGCGCATCCGCGCTTCGAAACCGGACGCCGGGGCCAGGCCATGGGCGCTGGCTTGCATGCCGATGGTGCCGCCGGTGTAGAGCACCATGACGTGCTGGGCGGCAGGGTAGGTCGAGGAATTCATGGAGGTTCTCCGAAAGCGAAAACAACATACGACCGAGCATGACGCCGGCCGTACGTTGTGTCACGTCGGGCGCAGGGGATGCGCCCGGTTTTTTACCGATCAGCGTTGCGCTGCGGTCACGCCTTGCGGTTCAACGGCTGCTTTTGGCGCAGCGGCTGGTGGGTTGGCGGGCCAGGCTTGCAGGTCCAGGTCCAGATCCGGGAATTTGCTCGAATCGAACACTGGGGTCTTGATGCCGGCAGCACGCTGGTCATCGTAGTCACGCAGGATGCGCATGCCGACCTTGAACAGCAGGAACAGCGCGATCAGGTTCACGAACGCCAGCATGGTCATGGTGATGTCGGCGAAGGCGAACACGGTGCCGAGGTTTTCGATGGCACCCCAGAAGATCAACACCAGTACCAGAGCGCGGTAGCCGATCAGCGCCGCGCGGTTTTCACCGATCATGAAGCGCAGGTTGCTCTCGCCCAGGTAGTAGTTGTAGAGGATCGAGGTGAACACGAACAACGACAGGGCCACGGAGATGAAACTGCGGCCCCAGTCACCGACCACGGCGGCCAGGGAGTTCTGGGTCAGGGCAATGCCGTCGCCTTCGAAGCCCGGGGTGTAGAAGCCCGAGAGCAGGATCAGCAACGCGGTGCAGGTGCAGATCACGAAGGTGTCGAGGAACACGCTGAATGCCTGAACCACGCCTTGTGCCACCGGGTGCTCGACCGAAGCCACTGCGGCCACGTTTGGCGCACTGCCAAGGCCCGCTTCGTTGGCGAACACGCCACGCTTCACGCCCATGACGATGGCGCTACCGATCAGGCCACCGAAGGCCTGGTCCAGACCGAAGGCGCTTTTGACGATGGTCATCAGCATCGCTGGAACGTGGTCGAATTGCAGCACGATCACGTAAATGGTCACGCCGATGTACACCAGGGTTTTCACCGGGACCAGCAGGTCAGCGACCTTGGCGATCCGCTTGATACCACCGATGAACACCAGGCCCAGCAACACGGCCAGCGCCGCGCCGGTGTACGTCGGGTCAAGGTCGAAGGCGTTTTTCAGCGAGTGGGTCACGGCATGGGATTGCAGGCCGTTGAAGGCGAAGCCGAAGGTGATCAGCAGCAGGAACGCCATGATCATCCCCAACCAGCGTTTCTGCAGGCCGTGCTGGATGTAGTAGGACGGGCCGCCACGGTAAGTGCCGTCGGAGTCGCAGCGCTTGTAGAGCTGGCCGAGGGAACATTCGAAGAAGCTGCTGGACATGCCGACCAGCGCGGTCACCCACATCCAGAACACCGCACCTGGCCCACCGAGGGTCACGGCGATGCCGACACCAGCAATGTTGCCTGCACCGACGCGGCCGGCGAGGCTGAGCATCAGGGCCTGGAACGAACTGAGTTGCCCGGCGCTGCTTTTGAGGCTGTCACGGAACACCGCGAACATGTGGAAGAAGTGGCGCAATTGAACGAAACGCGAGCGGATCGTGAAGTAGCTACCGAGCCCGACAATGAGCACGATCAGTACTTTCCCTGAGAGGAAGTCGTTGATGACTTCGAGCATGGATTATTCCTCGCTGTTTTTTGTTTAAGCAAATGCTGGAGAGGCAGAAACATCGCGTTACACCGGTGTGCGCAAGGCATGACAGGTGAGGCGAGGTTCGTCCCGGTTCCATATCGCGGGTTTGTTATTAGTTCGGGTTTCGCATGGGTTTGGGCCTCGTTACCGACGACCGCTCACGCGAAGAGGGGCGGCACTATACCTATGAGTGTGCCGTCCGTCTGCACGGTTGTGGTGCAAGCGACGAAACGAAGCTTTGAAACACCCGACGTTACCGGCGTCGGGCTTATGTGAAAGCTGTTTCATGTGGGAGCAGGCTTGCTTGCGAATGCGGTCTTACATCCACCATTTCTGGTGATTGACACACTGCCTTCGCCAGCAAGCCCGCTCCCACATTCTTCAGCTTCCAGACATTCTGTTTGTGGCCTGCAAATAGTTAAAAAAAAGGGCTTGGGGAATAAATCCCCAAGCCCTCAAAAGGTGAGAGGTGTCTAGTCCCTCGACCTGGTGAGCGTGGCTCCATGCTCTTCGTTAAGAGAGCAAGAGCCGGGCGTTGATCAAGCCTTGAGCGGGACCAGACGCGGAGCAATCATGTTTTCCGGGCGCAGGATGTCGGCGAGCATTTCGTCGTCGAGCAAGCCTTCTTCGCGCACCAGTTCCAGCACGCCGCGGCCGCTTTCAAGGGCGATACGGGCGATGCGGGTGGCGTTTTCATAGCCGATGTACGGGTTCAGCGCAGTGACCAGGCCGATCGAGTGCTCGACCAGTTCGCGGCAGCGCTCTTCGTTGGCGGTGATGCCGACGATGCAGTGTTCGCGCAGCATGTCCATGGCGCGTTGCAGCAGGCGGATCGAGTCGAAGATCTTGAACGCGATCAGCGGCTCCATCACGTTCAGTTGCAGTTGGCCGCCTTCGGCTGCGATGGTCAGGGCCAGGTCGTTGCCGATGATCTGGAACGCCACTTGGTTAACCGCTTCCGGGATCACCGGGTTGACCTTGCCGGGCATGATCGAGCTGCCTGGCTGACGCGCCGGCAGGTTGATTTCGTTGATGCCGGTGCGTGGACCGCTGGACAACAGGCGCAGGTCGTTGCAGATCTTCGATAACTTGACCGCGGTGCGCTTGAGCATGCCGGAGAACAGCACGAAGGCGCCCATGTCGGAGGTGGCTTCGATCAGGTCGGCGGCTGGCACCAGCGGTTGACCGCTGATCAGGGCCAGGCGCTGCACGGCCAGGTGCTGGTAACGCGGGTCGGCGTTGATGCCGGTGCCGATCGCGGTGCCGCCCAGGTTCACTTCGGTCAGCAGTTCCGGGGCCAGCGTCTTCAGACGGGCCAGGTCTTCGCCCAGCGTAGTGGCGAAAGCGCGGAATTCCTGGCCAAGGGTCATCGGCACGGCGTCTTGCAGCTGGGTACGGCCCATCTTCAATACGTGGCTGAACTCAACACCCTTGGCAGCGAACGCCTGGATCAGGCTGTCGAGGCTGGCCAGCAGGGCGTCGTGACCCAACAGCAGACCCAGACGAATCGCGGTCGGGTAGGCGTCGTTGGTCGACTGCGCCATGTTCACGTCGTTGTTCGGGTGCAGGTATTGGTATTCGCCCTTCTGGTGACCCATGGCCTCCAGCGCGATGTTGGCGATGACTTCGTTGGCATTCATGTTGGTCGAAGTGCCAGCGCCGCCTTGAATCATGTCGACCACGAACTCTTCGTGGAAATCGCCGCGGATCAAACGTGCACAGGCTTCGCTGATGGCAGCGTGCTTGGCTTCGCTCAGGTGACCCAGCTCGCGGTTGGCGTCAGCGGCGGCTTGTTTAACCATTGCCAGCCCGACAACCAGCTTCGGGTAATGCGAAATCGGGACGCCGGAGAGACGGAAGTTATTCACCGCTCGCAGGGTCTGGATGCCGTAATACGCTTGAGCGGGTACTTCGAGTACGCCAAGCAGGTCTTTTTCTGTGCGGAAAGATGCAGCGGAGGACATGATAGAAATCATCTCGATAGGGACCCGGGCTGTGCCGGAACGCTGCAAATGCTAGGCTTGTGAACAATTTTGGGCCAATGCTGTTAAGCACTAGCCTATGCACATTCGGCATAATGCCCATGTGACGTCGCGTGTGCGGCGAGCGTGTGACCTAAATTGGTGCGTGTCCGGGAGGGCGTGATGAATCTGGAAAGCAAATGGCTGGAGGACTTTAGTGCCCTGGCCGCCACCCGCAGCTTCTCCCAGGCTGCGGAACGGCGCTTCGTGACTCAGCCGGCGTTTAGCCGGCGGATCCGCAGCCTTGAGGCTGCTCTCGGGCTGCAATTGGTCAACCGTTCGCGTACGCCCGTCGAGCTGACGGCGGCGGGACAGTTGTTTCTGGTGACGGCGCGGACGGTGGTTGAACAGCTCGGCGAAGTGCTGCGCCACCTCCATCACCTGGAAGGCGGGCAGGGCGAAGTGATGCAGGTCGCGGCCGCTCACTCGCTGGCGTTGGGGTTCTTCCCGCGCTGGATTGCGCAGTTGCGTAATGAAGGCCTGAACATCGCCACGCGGCTGGTGGCGACCAACGTCGGCGACGCGGTGCATGCCTTGCGCGAAGGGGGCTGCGATTTAATGCTGGCGTTCTACGACCCGGACGCGGCGTTGCAGATGGACCCGGAAATTTTCCCGTCATTGCACTTGGGCCATACCGAGATGTTGCCGGTGTGCGCCGCTGATGCCGACGGTAAACCGTTGTTCGACCTGGAAGGCGAAGCCAGTGTGCCGCTGCTTGCCTACAGCGCAGGCGCGTTTCTTGGACGCTCGGTCAACATGTTGCTGCGCCAGCGTGCGCTGCGATTCACCACCATTTATGAGACCGCCATGGCCGACAGCCTGAAAAGCATGGCGCTCGAAGGCCTGGGCATCGCCTGGGTGCCGCAACTGAGCGTTCGCGCCGAGCTGGCGCGCGGTGAGTTGGTAGTGTGCGGCGGCCCACAATGGCATGTGCCGCTGGAGATTCGCCTGTACCGCTGTGCGCTGGTGCGCAAGGCGAATGTGCGGTTGTTGTGGCGCAAGCTTGAGGGCGGCGCGGCGCAAGGCACTTAATTGATCGCTTTGATCGTTCCCACGCTCTGCGTGGTAACGCCTCCTGTGACGCTCTGCGTCACGCTTTTTGGGACGCGGAGCGTCCCGGGCTGCATTCCCACGCAGAGCGTGGGAACGATCAACTTCCGCGACAGGTTTTCGCTGACCTTCGAGTCAATAAAACCGGCACTTTGCGCCGTATGACAGATGGTCGTCTCGGGGGCTGTTTATCTGCTTCATTGAGGTATACTGCGCGGCCTTCGGCCGGTTCGTCCGGCCATTTTTCGTACAATCAAGCCACGCATTTCTGCGTGGCTTGTTGTTTTTGACGCGCCTGCGGGCGCCCAGAGAGAAGAGGCACGACGATGAGTGCACTGGTTGGCGTGATCATGGGCTCCAAGTCCGATTGGTCCACCCTTAGCCACACCGCCGATATGCTGGAAAAGCTCGGCATTCCTTACGAGGTGAAAGTGGTCTCTGCCCACCGCACCCCGGACCTGCTGTTCCAGTACGCCGAAGAGGCCGAAGCGCGTGGCATCGAGGTGATCATCGCCGGTGCCGGTGGCGCGGCCCACCTGCCAGGCATGTGTGCGGCCAAGACCCACCTGCCGGTGCTGGGCGTTCCAGTGCAGTCGTCGATGCTGTCCGGCGTCGATTCGCTGCTGTCTATCGTGCAGATGCCCGCGGGCATTCCGGTTGCCACCCTGGCCATCGGCAAGGCTGGCGCGATCAACGCCGCGTTGCTGTCGGCGAGTATCCTCGGCGCCAAGCACCCGCAGTTCCACGCGGTGCTGAAAACTTTCCGTGCTGAGCAGACAGACAGCGTCCTGGACAATCCAGACCCACGCATCGCCTGAGGTTGTTGACGATGAAGATCGGTGTAATCGGTGGCGGCCAGTTGGGTCGCATGTTGGCGCTGGCGGGCACTCCGCTGGGCATGAACTTCGCTTTCCTCGACCCGGCACCGGATGCTTGCGCAGCCGCGTTGGGCGAACACCTGCGGGCCGATTACGGCGATCAGGATCACTTGCGCCAGCTGGCCGATGAAGTCGATCTGGTGACCTTCGAATTCGAAAGCGTCCCGGCCGAAACCGTGGCCTTTCTGTCGCAGTTCGTCCCGGTCTACCCGAGCGCCGAAGCCCTGCGCATCGCCCGTGATCGCTGGTTCGAGAAGAGCATGTTCAAGGACCTGGGGATTCCCACCCCGGCGTTCGCCGACATCCAGTCGCAAGCTGACCTGGACGCGGCTGTTGCTTCCATCGGTCTGCCGGCCGTGCTGAAAACCCGCACCCTGGGTTACGACGGCAAGGGTCAGAAAGTCCTGCGCAAGCCGGAAGATGTGGTTGGCACCTTCGCCGAGCTGGGCAGCGTGGCCTGCCTGCTGGAAGGCTTCGTGCCGTTCACTGGCGAAGTCTCGCTGATCGCCGTGCGTGCCCGCGATGGCGAAACCAAGTTCTACCCACTGGTGCACAACACCCACGACAACGGCATCCTCAAGCTGTCCGTGGCCAGCACCGATCACCCGCTGCAAGCCCTGGCTGAAGACTACTCCAGCCGTGTGCTCAAGCAGCTGGAATACGTCGGCGTGATGGCGTTCGAGTTCTTCGAAGTCGACGGTGGCCTCAAGGCCAACGAAATCGCCCCGCGCGTACACAACTCAGGGCACTGGACTACTGAAGGCGCCGAGTGCAGTCAGTTCGAAAACCACCTGCGGGCCGTTGCCGGTCTGCCGCTGGGTTCGACGGCCAAGATCGGTGAGAGCGCGATGCTCAACTTCATCGGTGTAGTTCCTCCGGTGGAAAAAGTGATCGCGATTGACGATTGCCATCTGCATCACTACGGCAAGGCGTTCAAGGTCGGTCGCAAGGTCGGTCACGCCAATCTGCGTTGTGCAGACCGTGAGACGCTGGCAGCGCAGATCCTCAAGGTTGAAGCGCTCATCGCCGAATAGTTTCATGTGGCAGCGGCGGAACCTTCAGTGTCCGCCGTTCTCTGATGGCAGGATGCCAAAGTCTGTCTAGGCTTTGGGCATATCCAAATCATTCAGAGGGAAATGCCATGGGAATTATCGGAACCATCTTTATCGGCTTGATCGTCGGCCTGCTGGCACGCTTCCTGAAACCGGGCGATGACAGCATGGGTTGGATCATGACCATCCTGCTCGGTATCGGCGGTTCGCTGGCGGCCACTTACGGCGGCCAGGCTCTGGGCATCTACCATGCGGGCGAAGGCGCAGGCTTCCTTGGTGCGCTAGTGGGCGCCGTGGTGTTGCTGGTGCTCTACGGTTTGATCAAAAAGAACTGATTCAAAGCGACAAAGCCCTCTCTGCAGCGCAGGCCGAGGGGGCTAGAATGCTCGCCGTTGCACCGTCCTTTTCTTTGTCGAGCACTTCCATGCGCCGTCTTTTACTGACTTTCCTATTACTGGGTTCGGGCCTTGCCCATGCCGGCGAGCTGCCGGAAACCGACTGGCTGGAACTGATGCCAAAGTCGGACCAGAAAGCCCTCGAGGCCATGCCCGAAATCGACCACAACACCCCCGAAGGCGATGGCACTTTTACCTCAAAGGGTGGCATGAAGCAGAGCAAAGGCTTGCCGGCGGTGATGTATTCGACCAAAACCGTGCCGTCGATGAACGACAAGAACATCCGCATTGGCGGTTATCCGGTGCCGCTGGAGTCCGACGCCAAGGGCCGCAGCACACTGTTTTTTCTGGTGCCGTACCCGGGCGCTTGCATCCACGTGCCGCCACCGCCGCCTAACCAGTTGGTGTTGGTGCGCTATCCGAAAGGCTTGAAGCTGGACGATATCTACACACCGCTGTGGGTCACGGGCACGCTGAAGATCGAGAAGGTCAACAACGACCTGGCTGACGCGGCGTACGCGCTGGATGCGGCGAAGGTGCGAGTGGTCAAAGAGTCGGATTTGTAGTCGCGTATAACGCAAAAAAGATCGCAGTCTTCGGCAGCGCCTACATAGATCGGTGTAGGAGCTGCTGAAGGCTGCGATCTTTTGATCTTAAAGCGGTTTGCTGCCGATGCTGACGCCGAGGGTATGACTGGTGCCCGCCGCGAGGTTCACCACGTCATCCATCACATTCGCCGTCTCAATGCACAGCATGCGCTGCCAGCCATCGTCGGCCATGTCGCTGAATGCCGCCGCGCGATCGATCCACGGGTTCCAGATCACTGCCGAGCGCGAACCACTGCTGGTCAGCTCGATGCGCCGTTCCCAGGCCGGGTCGACAATGCTCAGCTTCGGCGGGGTATTGAGGTAGATACGGTCAGTCTCGCCGGTAAACGCTAAATCGCCGGCCTGAGTGGCGGTGCTCCAGTCCTTCGTCGTATCGATGTAACTCAAGCCATCCAGCCCTTCGACCTGCACGTTGCGCACATCGCTTACCGCGAAGTAGCTGTGCAGCGCCTGGCTGATGGACACGGTTTCGGCGCCACGGTTATGGCTGGTCAGGCTGATGTGCAGTTGCTCGTCCAGACGGATGCTCAGCTTCAAATCCACCTGATGCGGCCAACCCGGGAATCCGCCTTCGGGGTAGGGCAGGACAAATTCCACCTTCAGGCTTTCACCCTCGGTTTCGATGCCGCCCAATTCCCAATCCGTCGCCCGGACAAAACCGTGGGCGGTCGGTGGTTCATTGCTGACGCGCATCGCCTGGACGCTCTGCGGGTTGCGCGGGAAGTTGCCGAACCACGGCCAGCACACCGGCACACCGGCGCGGATGCTTTTGCCGGTCTTGAATACGGCTTCGTCGTTGAGCCAGATCAGCGGCGGTTGCCCGGCCAATTGATAACTGAGGATGTGCGCGCCTTGCTGGGCCACCAGCAATTCAGCCTGACCGTGGCGAATACGCCAGCAGTTCAGTTCATCCAGTTTCACGGCTTCAACGTTGGGCGTGCTCATGGGGACAACTCTCAATCAGGATCAATGACTGCAATGGACCGCAAAACCCGCGCAGTGTTTAACGCGCGCGTGGCGGAACCGAACGGGTGCGGCCGCTGCCGTCGATGGCGACGAACACGAACACCGCTTCAGTCACCTTACGCCACTCACTGGACAACGGATCGTCGCTCCAGACCTCGACCATCATCTGGATCGAGCTGCGGCCGATTTCCAGCGCCTGGGTATAGAAGGAGAGCTGTGCGCCCACCGCCACCGGAACCAGGAACGCCATGCGGTCGATCGCAACGGTCGCGACGCGGCCACCGGCGACTTTGCTGGCCATTGCGGTGCCAGCCAAATCCATCTGCGCCACCAGCCAGCCGCCGAAAATATCGCCAAAGCCGTTGGTTTCGCGCGGGAGTGCGGTGATTTGCAGGGCCAGGTCGCCTTGCGGGATTGGATCTTCTTGTTCGAGCTCTATCATGCCGGGGGTGCCTCTGACCCGTGACTCTCATTGGTACTTCAGGTAAATAGCCGTCTCAGAAAAAACGATTCAGCCCCGAACATACTACGTTCGTCACGTTTTTCGTAAGGCGCCTAAAGGGAAACTCTGCGAAATCGCCTTTGGAGCCCGGCAGGCGTTTTCGCACAGCAACCCTTTCAAACTGTTGCAAGATCGCGAGTATATCGGTCGGTAGACTCCGAGACGACCGTCCGGTTCTCATTTCGACCGTCAAATACGCACCTCTATGTGCTTTTTCGAACAATTTGCTATCGTGCCGGACCTGCCCAAGCCTCCGCCAGCGTTGTTGGGGTTGCAGATCCGACTATAAGAGAAACCCTTGCCATGACCACAGCGCCCTCGAGCACTGCGCAGCCGACGCAATCCGCACGTCCGTTGACCCGCAACGATTACAAGACTTTGTCGCTGTCCGCTTTGGGCGGCGCGTTGGAGTTCTACGACTTCATCATCTTCGTATTTTTCGCCACGGTGGTCGGCAAGCTGTTCTTCCCGGCCGACATGCCCGAGTGGCTGCGCCTGATGCAGACCTTCGGCATCTTCGCCGCCGGCTATCTGGCACGGCCGCTGGGCGGCATCGTCATGGCGCACTTCGGTGACCTGTTGGGACGCAAGAAGATGTTCACCCTGAGCATTTTCATGATGGCGGTGCCGACCCTGATCATGGGCCTGCTGCCGACTTACGCGCAGATCGGCATGTGGGCGCCGATCCTGTTGCTGCTGATGCGGGTGATCCAGGGCGCGGCGATTGGCGGTGAAGTGCCCGGCGCCTGGGTCTTCGTTTCCGAGCACGTTCCGCAGCGGCACATCGGCTACGCCTGCGGCACCCTGACCTGCGGCCTGACGGCCGGTATCCTGCTGGGCTCGTTGGTGGCCACGGCGATCAATAGCCTCTACACCCCGGTGGAAGTGGCGGATTACGCCTGGCGGATCCCGTTTCTGCTGGGCGGCGTGTTCGGCCTGTTCTCGGTCTATCTGCGCCGCTGGTTGCACGAAACCCCGGTATTCGCCGAACTGCAACTGCGCAAGGCCTTGGCCGAAGAAGTGCCGTTGCGCGCGGTGCTGCGTGACCATCGCGGGGCGATCCTGATTTCCATGCTGCTGACCTGGCTGCTGTCCGCCGGGATCATCGTCGTCATCCTGATGACCCCGACCGTGCTACAGACCGTTTATCACTTCTCGCCGACCATCGCGTTACAGGCCAACAGCCTGGCGATTGTGTTCCTGAGCCTGGGCTGCGTGGCCTCCGGCGCGCTGGCTGATCGTTTCGGCGCCGGCCGGGTGTTCGTGTTCGGCAGTGCCGCGTTGCTGATCAGTTCGTGGACCTTCTATCACAGCCTGTTCAACCACCCGGACTGGCTGTTCCCGATGTACGCCGTGACCGGTCTGCTGGTCGGCACCATCGGCGCCGTGCCCTACGTGATGGTCAAAGCCTTCCCGGCGGTGGTGCGCTTCAGCGGCCTGTCGTTCTCCTACAACCTGGCCTACGCCATCTTCGGCGGCCTGACGCCAATGATCGTCACCCTGCTGCTCAAGGAAAGCCCGTTGGGGCCGGCCTATTACGTGGCGATTATTTGTGGGGTCGGGATTTTGGTGGGCGGGTATCTTTGGAAGAAGGGGCGCTGAGCCAATAACCGATCGTTCCCACGCTCCGCGTGGGAATGCCGCCATGGACGCTCTGCGTCCGCTTCCGAATGGGACGCAGAGCGTCCCGAGATGCATTCCCACGCAGAGCGGGGGAACAATCTGAGGCTACATGCTGGCCTTTCATCCAATTGTCATATTTCAGCCATAGAGTGTTCACACGGCCTGCTGATACTTGGCCCCGACTTAACACACCCTATCTGCTAGGAGTAAGGCATGAAACTGAAGCGTTTGATGGCGGCAATGACTTTTGTCGCTGCTGGCGTTGCGACTGCCAACGCGTTCGCCGCTGTTGACCCTGCGATCCCGAGCTACACCAAGACCACTGGTGTATCGGGCAACCTGTCCAGCGTCGGCTCCGATACCCTGGCCAACCTCATGACCCTGTGGGCTGAGAACTACAAAAAAGAATACCCGAACGTAAACATCCAGATTCAGGCCGCTGGCTCCGCCACTGCGCCACCTGCGTTGACTGAAGGCACCTCTAACCTGGGCCCGATGAGCCGCAAGATGAAGGACACCGAACTGGCTGCCTTCGAGCAGAAGTACGGCTACAAGCCAACCGCTATCCCGGTTGCCGTGGATGCCCTGGCGGTGTTCGTGCACAAAGACAACCCGATCCAGCACCTGACCATGGAACAAGTCGACGCGATCTTCTCGTCTACTCGTCTGTGCGGCGCTAAAACCGACGTCAAAACCTGGGGCGACCTGGGCGTGACTGGCGACCTGGCCAACAAGCCGGTTCAGCTGTTTGGTCGTAACTCGGTATCCGGCACTTACGGCTACTTCAAAGAAGAAGCCCTGTGCAAAGGTGACTACAAGCCAAACGTCAACGAACAACCAGGCTCGGCTTCGGTCGTGCAGTCGATCAGCTCCTCGCTGAACGGTATCGGTTACTCGGGCATCGGCTACAAGACCGCTAGCGTGAAGACAGTGGCCCTGGCCAAGAAAGGCAGCACTGACTTCATCGAAGACAGCGAAGAAAACGCCCTGAACGGCAAATACCCGCTGTCGCGTTTCCTCTACGTGTACGTCAACAAAGCCCCGAACAAGCCTCTGGCCCCGCTGGAAGCCGAGTTCGTGAAACTGGTTCTGTCCAAACAGGGCCAGGAAGTTGTAGTGAAAGACGGCTACATCCCACTGCCAGCCAAAGTTGCTGCAAAAGCACTGGCTGACCTGGGTCTGCAGGAAGGCGGCGCTGAAGTCGCAAAAAAGTAAAACCCTAGGTCCGGGGCTCGCCCCGGACCTGTGTAGGAGCTGTGTAGGAGCTGTCGAGTGAAACGAGGCTGCGATCTTTTGATCTGGCTTTTTAAGCGGCAAGGTCAAAAGATCGCAGCCTCGCTTCACTCGACAGCTCCTACAGGGCTTTCTACGCTCCCCAATTTTCTGTCCTCTGCCAGTTCCCACCGGCGGCGGATTTGTTGCGTCACTGCATTGTCATCTTTCTGTCATACAGGATCGCTAGGGTGTGCGCATGAATGATCTGGCCAATTCCACCATGACTAACAATCCCCCCAAGCGAATTGACTTCAATACGCCTGAGCTGCAACGCAAGCGCCGCATCCGCGCGCTTAAAGATCGCCTGACCCGCTGGTACGTCCTCGTTGGCGGCCTCGCCGTCCTCGGCGCGATCACGCTGATCTTTTTCTTCCTTGCCTACGTGGTTGCGCCGCTGTTCCAGGGTGCCAGCCTGACTTCCAAGGACGCCCTCACCCCGGCCTGGATGCAAGACGCCGGCAAGCCGCTGATGATCTCCCTGGAAGAACAGAACCAGGTTGCCATGCGGGTTTCCGACAAAGGCCAGGCGCTGTTCTTCGATATCGACAGTGGCGCCGAACTCCGGCGCGTCGATTTGCCGATTCCGGCCGGCACCACCGTGACCTCCATCGGCGAAGACCAGCCTGGTCATCCGCTGGTAGCTGTGGGTCTGTCCAACGGCCAGGCACTCGTCTTCCGTCATACCTACAAAGTCAGCTACCCGGACAACAAAAAGACTATCTCGCCGGCCATCGACTTCCCGTACGGCGAAGCCCCGATTGCGTTGAACGAGGCGGGCGGTGCCCTGGAGCATGTCAGCCTTAACGCCACCGACACCACGCTGATGCTGGTGGGCTCCACCGGTTCGCAACTCAATGTGCTGTCGCTGACCAGCGAAGAAAACATGATGACCGGCGAAGTCACCAACGAGCAGAAGCGCATTGATCTGCCGCAAATGACCGAGCCGGTGAAGAACATCTTCGTCGACCCACGTCAGCAGTGGTTGTACGTGATCAACGGTCGCGCCCAGGCCGATGTGTTCAGCCTGCGCGACAAGAGCCTCAACGGTCGCTACAAGTTGCTCGAAAACGGCGACGCCGAGATTACCGCCAGTACCCAACTGGTGGGCGGCATCTCGCTGATCCTCGGTGACTCCAAGGGTGGCCTGGCTCAGTGGTTCATGGCCCGCGACCCGGATGGCGAACAGCGCCTGAAGCAAATCCGCAATTTCCAGATGGGCACCACGCCGATCGTTGAAATCAGCGCTGAAGAACGTCGCAAAGGTTTTGTTGCCCTCGACGCCTCGGGCAAGCTCGGCGTGTTCCACAGCACCGCGCACCGCACCTTGCTGGTCGATCAGGTGGTCGATGGCCAAGGGATCTTCGGTCTGTCGCCGCGGGCCAACCGCCTGATCGTCGAAGCAGGCGGCAAGATTCAACCGCTGCTGCTCGACAACCCGCACCCGGAAGTGTCGTGGAGCGCGCTGTGGAGCAAGGTTTGGTACGAGAACTACGACGAGCCTAAATACGTCTGGCAATCGACCGCCGCCAACACCGATTTCGAACCCAAAATGAGCTTGGCGCCACTGACTTTCGGCACCCTGAAAGCCGCGTTCTACGCCATGCTGCTGGCCGCACCTCTGGCCGTCGCTGCGGCGATCTACACCGCGTATTTCATGGCGCCGAGCCTGCGTCGCAAGGTCAAGCCGGTGATCGAGCTCATGGAAGCGATGCCGACGGTGATCCTCGGTTTCTTCGCCGGCCTGTTCCTCGCGCCTTATGTGGAAGGGCATTTGCCGGGCATTTTCAGCCTGCTGATGCTCTTGCCGATCGGCATTCTGGTGGCCGGTTTCGTCTTCAGCCGCCTGCCTGAGTCGATCCGCCTGAAAGTGCCGGATGGCTGGGAAAGCGCGATTCTGATCCCGGTGATCCTGTTTGTGGGCTGGTTGTCGCTGTACATGAGCCCGTACATGGAAACCTGGTTCTTCGGCGGCGACATGCGCATGTGGATCTCCCACGACCTGGGCATCACCTACGACCAGCGCAACGCTCTGGTGGTGGGTCTGGCCATGGGTTTCGCGGTGATCCCGAACATCTACTCCATCGCCGAAGATGCCGTGTTCAGCGTACCGCGTGGCCTGACCCTCGGCTCTCTGGCCCTCGGCGCCACGCCGTGGCAAACCATGACCCGCGTGGTGATCCTCACCGCCAGCCCGGGGATCTTCTCGGCGCTGATGATCGGCATGGGCCGTGCGGTCGGTGAAACGATGATCGTGCTGATGGCCACCGGCAACACCCCGGTCATGGAAATGAACCTGTTCGAAGGCCTGCGCACCCTGGCGGCCAACGTTGCGGTGGAAATGCCGGAGTCGGAAGTCGGCGGCAGCCACTACCGCGTGCTGTTCCTCTCGGCGCTGGTGCTGCTGTTGTTTACCTTCGTCATGAACACCCTCGCGGAACTGATTCGTCAGCGTCTGCGCAAGAAATACTCGTCGCTTTAAGAAAGGTAGAAGTCTGTGAAACAGAACTCCCTGAAAGGATGGTTCAAGAGCGGCGCCCCCGGCGTCTGGATCAGCGGTGGCGCGGTGTCCATTGCGGTCATCATGACCATTGGCTTGCTGGCAGTGATTGCCGTGCGCGGCCTGGGCCACTTCTGGCCGGCGGACCTGGTCCACGCCAGTTACGACGTACCGGGCCAGGCCAATCACTTGGTCATTGGCGAAGTGGTGCAAAAAGAAGAAGTGCCGCGTGAGCGTCTGAAAAGCGCTGGCCTGCCGGTGCCTGATGTCGGCCCGGAGTTCATGACCCGCGAGCTGATCAAGGTCGGCAACCGTGACTTGAACGGCAACGACTTCACCTGGATCGTCGGCGAGTGGCTGACCAACCAGACCATGCCGCCAGAACTGATGACCATCGAGCGTCGTGAGTGGGGCAACTTCTACGGTTACCTGGTCAACGTCAAACAGGACGGCAAGGTGATTGCCGAGGGCGAAGCGGCCTGGCCGGAATTGCAGGCGCGTGTGGATCGCGTTAACAAGCTTGCGGCGCAGCTCAAGAGCCTGGAGAAATCCGACATTGGTGCGATCAACGCCGGTCTCGAACGCATCCGTCTGCATGGCCGCAAGCTCGAACTGGCGGGTAAACTCGACGCCACTGCGCAAGCCGACATGGACGCCGAAAAGGCTGAGCTGAACGCCCGCTATCAGGACATCGAAGCGCGCCTGGCTGAGCTGCACGCGCAGTTCAACCGTGACAGCCTGACGGCTCGCGACGCCAACGGCAAAGAGCTCGAAATCGGCATCGGCAAAGTGGTGCATGCCTACCAGCCGAACGCCATGGGTTACGTCACCAAGATTGGCTTTTACTTCAGCAAGGTCTGGGAATTCCTCAGCGACGATCCGCGTGAAGCGAACACCGAAGGCGGGATCTTCCCGGCGATCTTCGGCACCGTGATGATGACGTTGATCATGGCGATGATCGTGACCCCGTTCGGCGTGCTGGCGGCGGTGTACCTGCGGGAATACGCCAAGCAGAACGCGTTGACGCGGATCATCCGCATCGCCGTGAACAACCTGGCCGGCGTTCCGGCCATCGTTTACGGCGTGTTTGGCCTGGGCTTCTTCGTCTACGTACTCGGCGGCTCGGTCGACCGGCTGTTCTTCCCCGAAGCACTGCCGGCACCGACCTTCGGTACGCCGGGCCTGCTCTGGGCTTCGTTGACCCTGGCGCTGCTGGCGGTGCCGGTGGTGATCGTGGCTACCGAAGAAGGGCTGGCGCGGATTCCTCGCACCGTGCGTGAGGGCTCGCTGGCGCTCGGCGCGACCAAGGCTGAAACCTTGTGGAAGATCGTGCTGCCGATGGCCAGCCCGGCGATGATGACTGGCATGATTCTCGCGGTGGCGCGCGCCGCTGGTGAAGTGGCGCCGCTGATGTTGGTGGGTGTGGTGAAACTGGCGCCGTCGCTGCCAGTAGACGGCAACTACCCGTACTTGCACCTGGACCAGAAGATCATGCACCTGGGCTTCCATATTTATGACGTTGGTTTCCAGAGCCCGAACGTCGAAGCCGCACGGCCGCTGGTGTACGCCACGGCGCTGTTGCTGGTGTTGGTGATTGCCACGCTTAACCTCTCGGCCGTCTACATCCGCAACCACCTGCGCGAGAAATACAAAGCGTTGGATAGCTAAAGCCATTAGCCACAAGCGGCAAGCTACAAGCCGCTTTTGCTCAAACTTGCAGCTTGCAGCTAGAAGCTTGCAGCTACGAACGGAGTGAGACCATGCAGCACGAAACACATACCCACGGCATCAACATGTCAGCCCTGGGCCGCGACAAACAGAGCCTGAGCCTCGCACAGGAAACCGTGGCCATCGAAGTGCCGAGCCTGAGCCTGTTCTACGGCGACAAACAAGCGCTGTACGACGTCAGCATGAACATCCCGAAACAGCGCGTGACTGCCTTCATTGGCCCGTCCGGCTGCGGCAAGTCCACGCTGCTGCGCACGTTCAACCGCATGAACGACCTGGTCGATGGCTGCCGTGTTGAAGGCGCGATCAACCTCTACGGCAACAACATCTACCGCAAGGGCGAAGACGTGGCCGAGCTGCGTCGTCGCGTCGGCATGGTGTTCCAGAAGCCGAACCCGTTCCCGAAAACCATCTACGAGAACGTGGTCTACGGCCTGCGCATCCAAGGCATCAACAAGAAGCGCATCCTCGACGAAGCCGTCGAGTGGGCGTTGAAAGGCGCGGCGCTGTGGGACGAAGTCAAAGACCGTCTGCACGAGTCGGCACTCGGCTTGTCCGGTGGTCAGCAACAACGGTTGGTGATCGCCCGCACCATCGCCGTGGAGCCGGAAGTGCTGCTGCTCGACGAACCGTGCTCGGCCCTCGACCCGATTTCCACGCTGAAAGTCGAAGAGCTGATCTACGAACTGAAATCGAAGTTCACCATCGTCATCGTGACCCACAACATGCAACAGGCCGCGCGGGTTTCCGACTACACGGCGTTCATGTACATGGGCAAACTGGTGGAATTCGGCGACACCGACACCCTGTTCACCAATCCGGCGAAGAAGCAGACCGAAGACTACATCACAGGGCGGTACGGCTAGCCGTACAGCTGCAAGCCGCAAGCTTCAAGCGGCAAGTTAGCGGTTCAGCGTAACGACACAAATTGGCTTGCAGCTTGTAGCTTGCGGCTTACAGCTTTTGCGGAGCAATCGCATGATTAGTAAAGAAGGCCTTACCCATCACATCTCCGCGCAGTTCAACGCCGAGCTCGAGGAAGTGCGCAGCCACCTCCTGGCCATGGGCGGACTGGTGGAGAAGCAGGTCAATGACGCAGTCACCGCGCTGATCGAGGCCGACTCCGGCCTGGCCCAGCAAGTGCGTGAGATCGACGACCAGATCAACCAGATGGAACGCAACATCGACGAAGAGTGCCTGCGCATTCTCGCTCGTCGTCAGCCAGCGGCGTCCGACTTGCGTTTGATCATCAGCATCTCCAAATCGGTGATCGACCTGGAGCGCATTGGTGACGAAGCGACCAAGATCGCCCGCCGTGCCATCCAGTTGTGTGAAGAAGGCGAGGCGCCGCGCGGTTACGTCGAGGTGCGCCACATCGGCGACCAGGTGCGCAACATGGTGCGTGACGCGCTGGATGCGTTCGCTCGTTTCGACGCTGACCTCGCGTTGTCGGTGGCGCAGTACGACAAGATCATCGACCGCGAATACAAGACCGCCTTGCGTGAGCTGGCCACCTACATGATGGAAGACCCGCGCTCTATTTCGCGGGTCCTGAGCATCATTTGGGTGTTGCGTTCGCTGGAGCGCATCGGCGACCACGCGCGCAATATCTCGGAACTGGTGATTTACCTGGTGCGCGGCACCGACGTGCGCCACCTGGGCCTCAAGCGCATGAAGGAAGAAGTTGAAGGCACAAGTGGCGAAACCGCTAATGTTCCGGGCAAAGCTGACGATAAGTAAGATTGCCTGAGAAAAGCGCCCGGCCTTTTGGCCGGGCGTTTTTGTTTGTGGTTTTTGAATGTGAAAGCAGCACCCGCGAACGAAAAGTCCCGGCGTGACTGAAGGTTTTTGGCAATGTGCCATCAGCAAAGCGGTATGCTTGCCGGGATTTTTTAAAGGGGTTGTGGATGAGTAAGGTCAGTGTGTTGGTCGTGGACGATGCGTCGTTCATTCGTGACCTGGTGAAGAAGTGCCTGCGCAACTACTTCCCGGGTATCCGGATTGAAGACGCGGTCAACGGCAAGAAGGCTCAGGCGATTCTGGCGCGTGAAGCGTTCGACCTGGTGTTGTGTGACTGGGAGATGCCGGAAATGTCCGGCCTGGAATTGCTGACCTGGTGCCGCGAGCAGGACAACCTCAAGACCATGCCGTTTGTGATGGTGACCAGCCGTGGCGACAAAGAGAACGTCGTCCAGGCGATCCAGGCCGGGGTTTCCGGTTATGTCAGCAAGCCGTTCACCAACGAACAACTGCTGACCAAGGTCAAGCAGGCGCTGAACAAGGTCGGCAAGCTCGACACCTTGATGAACAGCGCGCCGACCAAGATGAACTCGGCGTTCGGCAACGATTCCCTGAGCGCATTGACCGGTGGCAAGGCTGCCGTGGTCGCGCCATCGGCCGCCCCGGTCAACCCGTTTGCCAAACCCGTCGCCGTTGCCGCCCCGGCTCCCGCCGCCGCGCCGTCCCGTGGTTTGCTCAACAGCCCGCCGGTCAAGGCACCTGGCGCTGCTTCGGCGGCACCGACCGGTGGTCGTGGTCAGGGCCAATTGCGCCTGTCGAGTGGCACCCAGCAATGCGTGATCAAGGCCTTGAGCCTCAAGGAAGCGCTGCTGGTGGTCAAACGCACCGACATCCTGCCGCAAGTGCTCGAAAGCGCCGTGCTCGACTTGGAGCAGGGCGACAACGCTGAAACCGCCCGCCTCAACGGCTACCTGCACGCCATCGTCGCCCACGAGCAAAAACCCGACAGCGACTGGCTGCAGCTGACCTTCCGCTTTGTGGACAAGGATGCACAGAAGCTCGACTACATCTCCCGCCTGATTGCCCGTGGTACTGCGCAGAAGCATTTCGTACCTGGCGCGTAATCTTCGTCGCCTGACAGTCAGTCTTCGCGGGCAAGCCTCGCTCCTACAGGTTTAGTGTCGTGCCCATTACCGCACGACACAAATCCTGCAGGAGCGAGGCTTGCCCGCGAAGGGGCCATCAAATTCACCGCACATCCGATCGTTCCCACGCTCCGCGTGGGAATGCCTCTCTGGACGCTCCGCGTCCGCTTCGTATGGAACGCAGAGCGTCCCTGGCTGCATTCCCACGCAGACCGTGGGGAGGATCATTTGAAACATCTGCCGACTACGCTGGTCCATCTCAGCTGCTAGGCTCCTCCCCAGGCCTTACTCGACAGACTCTTGCCCATGCTCGCGCGCCTGCTGTTTTTCTGTGGTCTTTTCATGGCCTCCACCTCGGCTGTGGCCATGACCATTTACAAGTCCACCGACGCCAATGGCGTGGTCTCCTACAGCGACCGCCCCACGAAAGGCTCCCAGGTGTTTGTTTTTCGGGACCGGATGGTCGAGCACCTGGAGCGCCAGGTGTACCTCGACATCAAGAAGCAGAAGGGCGTGGACGTGGTGTTTGTGCGCAACGACTTGTATGCGCCGGTGGAGGTCGAGCTGAGCTTTGCCGGGTTGAGTAATGTGAAGGGGGCGCCGAGCCAGCCGATTCGTCGGGTCTTGCCGGCGCGCAGCAACTCGCGTCTGGCGTTGCTCACGGCGATTACGGGCGGCAAGCCGCTGGTGTATACCCCGAGCTTCCAATACTCCATGGGCGACCCTTCAGGCGCCGCTCAGAGCTATCGTTATCCCTTCCCCTGGCGTGGTGGTCCGTTTCGGCTGAGCCAGGGCGCCAATGGCCAATACAGCCACTTCGGCGCCAAGAATCGTTTCGCCATGGACATCGCCATGCCTGAGGGCACGCCGATCATCGCCGCACGGGCCGGAATGGTGGTGAAAACCGAGAATGGCCAGAGCGGTCGCGGTAACGATCCCTCGGGCAATTTCGTGCGGGTGTTGCACGATGACGGGACGATGGGCGTGTACCTGCACCTCAAGCAAGGCTCGGTGAGCGTGCGCGAAGGTCAGCGGGTGACGGTGGGCAGCGCGTTGGCGCTGTCGGGCAACACCGGCAACAGCAGCGGGCCACACCTGCATTTCGTGGTGCAACGTAATACCGGGTTGGGGCTGGTGTCGATTCCGTACCAGTTCAATCAACCGGTGGGCGCATTGCCCAATTTTGCGTTGGGCAAGCAATAAGGTCCTAAAAAGCAAAAGATCGCAGCCTTCGGCAGCGCCTACAGGGGTATCGCAATCCCATGTAGGAGCCGCCGAAAGCTGCGATCTTTTGGGGTCAATGCGGTTTCCCGCATTGCACCTAATCCAGCATCAACACCTTGGCCAAAATAATCTTCGGCCCTTTCATCTTCTTGATGATGATCCGCAGGCCTTCGACTTCCAGCACTTCTTCCTCTTCCGGCACCCGTTTCAGGGTTTCATAGACCAGCCCGGCGAGGGTTTCGGCTTCGATGTGGTCCAGGTCGATGCCCAGCAGACGCTCAACCTTGAACAGCGGCGTATCGCCCCGCACCAGCAACTTGCCCGGCTGGTACGCCAGGATCCCGCGCTCGGCCTTGCGGTGTTCGTCCTGGATATCGCCCACCAGCACTTCCAGCACGTCTTCCATGGTCAGGTAGCCGATGATGTTGCCGTCGGCTTCTTCGACCACGGCGAAGTGCGAGCCGCCCTTGCGGAACTGTTCCAGCAATTGCGACAGCGGCATGTGCCGCGAAATGCGTTCCAGCGGGCGAGTCAGCTCAGCCAGGTTGAACGACTCGGGAATGTGGTCCAGGGCCGCCAGTTCCAGCAGCAGATCCTTGATGTGCAGCAGGCCGACGAATTCCTGGCGCTCACTGTCGTACACCGGATAACGGCTGAATTTGTGGCGACGGAACAGCGCGAGGATTTGCTTGAGTGGCGCGTTGAACTCCAGCGTCACCAGGTCTTCCCGGGAGTTCGCCCAGTCCACCACTTCCAGCTCGCCCATTTCCACTGCAGAGGCCAACACACGCATGCCTTGGTCGCTCGGGTCCTGGCCACGGCTGGAGTGCAGGATCAGTTTCAGTTCTTCACGGCTGTAATGGTGTTCGTGATGCGGGCCGGGTTCGCCCTGGCCGGCGATCCGCAAAATCGCGTTGGCACTGGCGTTAAGCAGGTAAATGGCCGGGTACATCGCCCAATAGAACAGGTACAGCGGCACAGCGGTCCAGAGCGACAGCAGCTCGGGTTTGCGGATCGCCCAAGACTTGGGCGCCAGCTCACCGACCACGATGTGCAGGTACGAAATGACGAAGAACGCGGCGAAGAACGACACGCCTTTGATCACTTCGGCCGACTGCACGCCGACGGCTTCCAGCAGTGGCTCGAGGATGTGTGCGAACGCCGGCTCACCGACCCAGCCCAGACCCAGGGAGGCGAGGGTGATACCCAACTGGCACGCCGAGAGGTACGCATCGAGCTGACTGTGCACGGTGCGCAAGATGTGTCCGCGCCAGCCGTTTTTCTCAGCGATGGCCTCGACCCGGGTCGAGCGCAGTTTGACCATGGCAAATTCGGCCGCAACGAAAAATCCGTTGAGCACAACCAGGATCAGAGCAAAAAGAATCATGCCGAAATCGGCGAAGAGTGTCGCGAGGGTCAAGCCAGGGGATGGGTCCATGATGGAGTTTTGCGGTTTCCGTGTATTCAAAAAAAGGGGGAAATGCGGTGCCTGAAGGGCAGGCACAAGTCAGCCAATGTAGCGGCTGACTCGCTGATTGCCTAGTGGCGAGTGCTGGCCGGTATCAGTCAGCGGTGCTGATGACGTGGGATTTGCTCACCTGGGCCGGTGCGAAGTGGCAGGTAAACGTACTGCCGTGGCCCGGCACGCTGCTGATTTCCATCCGTGCGCGGTGACGCAGCAATACATGTTTGACGATCGCCAGCCCAAGGCCCGTGCCGCCAGTGTTGGAGTTGCGGCTGGAATCGACGCGGTAGAAACGCTCGGTCAGGCGCGGCAGGTGTTTGCTGTCGATGCCGATCCCGGAATCCTGCACGCTCAAGTGCGCACCTTGGTCGTCGCCCCACCAGCGAATGCGGATATTGCCTTCGGCCGGGGTGTATTTCACCGCGTTGAACACCAGGTTGGAGAACGCGCTGCGCAATTCCGCTTCGCTGCCCTTGAGCAGAATCGTCGGGTCGGCTTCCAGAGTGATCTTCTGGTTCCTCTGGGCAGACAACTGCTGCGCATCGCTCTTGATCGATTTCAGCAAGCCGTCGATGGACACCGGTTGGTTGTCCGACGGGTAATCGGTGGCTTCCAGTTTGGCCAGCAGCAGCAAGTCGTTGAGCAAGGTCTGCATGCGCCCGCCCTGTTGCTGCATCTGCTGCAATGCGCGGGTCCAGCGCGGGTTCACTTCCTCGACGTTATCGAGCAAGGTTTCCAGGTAGCCGCAGATCACCGTCAACGGCGTGCGCAGCTCATGGGAGACGTTGGCGATAAAGTCTTTGCGCATCTGCTCCAGCTGATGGATGCGCGTCACGTCGCGCACCAGCATCAGGTGTTCGTTGTTGCCGTAGCGGGTGATGTACAGCTGAATGCGCAGACGATCATTGATCGGCGAGGGGATTTCCAGCGGCTCGGCGTAGCTGTCCTGCTCGAAGTACTCCTTGAAGCGCGGATGACGCACCAGGTTGGTCACCGGTTGGCCGCTGTCTTGCGGGGTTTTGAGGCCGAGCAGGGTTTCGGCGGCGCGGTTCCACCATTCAAGGTTGCCGTCGCTGTCGAGCATGATCACTGCGTCTTTGAGCGCGGCGGTGGATTCCTGGACCCGGTCGATCACCGCTTGCAGGCGCCCGCGCACCCGTTGATCGCGGCGCTGCAGGTGATAGATGCTGTCGAACACTTCGCCCCACAGGCCGTAGCCATCGGGCGGTGCTTCATCGGGTTTGTGCAGGCGCAGCCATTCGTGCAGGCGCAAAAGCTGTTTGAGGGTCCAGGCCAGGTAAAGACCCAGGCCAGCCGCGAGGCTCCAGCCGTAGTAGCCGGAAATCAGGCCGATCACCAGGCAGGCGGTGACCAGCAACAGCATGTGGCGAATCAGGGTGCCATGCCAGTTTTGGTTCACGGGGCGTCCTTAACGCAGCTTCAAGTTTCAAGCTGCAAGCTTCAAGTCAGAGCGGCTCGGCTGTTCCTTGCCGCTTGTAGCTCAACACTTGCAGCTGTATTTATGCTTTGGTGGAAAACCGGTAACCGGTGCCGCGCACGGTTTGTACCAGATTTTCGTAGGCATCGCCGAGGGCTTTGCGCAGGCGCCGGATGTGCACGTCGACAGTGCGTTCTTCAACATAGACATTGCCGCCCCAGACCTGATCCAGCAACTGGCCACGGGTGTAGGCACGTTCCTGGTGGGTCATGAAGAATTGCAGCAGACGGTATTCGGTCGGGCCCATTTCGGCAGGTTTGCCATCGATGGTCACGCGGTGGCTGATCGGGTCCAGCAGCAGGCCACCGACCTCGATCGGGGTTTCGCCGTCGGTCGGGCCGGCGCGGCGCAGCACGGCTTTGAGGCGCGCCACCAGCTCGCGCGGCGAGAACGGTTTGGTGATGTAGTCGTCCGCGCCCACTTCCAGGCCCTGGATCTTGTTGTCCTCTTCGCCCTTGGCGGTGAGCATGATGATCGGGATATCCCCGGTCAGCTCATCGCGCTTGAGGCGTCGGGCCAGTTCGATGCCGGAGGTGCCGGGCAGCATCCAGTCCAGCAAAATAAGGTCCGGCTTGCGGTCGACGATGATGGCATGGGCCTGCTGGGAGTTCTCAGCCTCCAGGCAGTCATAGCCGGCCATTTCCAACGCAACGGCGATCATTTCGCGAATGGGCGCTTCGTCGTCGACGATCAGAATGCTCCTGCCAACCATGCCTTTAATCCTCTTGTCATTTAACTGTCTTGCGCCGCATTAGATAACGGAATTATTGCAGTCGTGTGACAGTATTTTAGTCGACCGGCGATTGTCACGAACCTGGACTAAGCTCTAATTCCGAATCCTGACAACCACAAGAGAAGGTTTCCATGACTCAATTCACGTTCTCCCTTAAGGCTCTGATGTTGGCTGCTGCCCTGGCTTTGCCGGCGATGGCCTTCGCTGCCGACCCGGCCATGATGAAGGGCGGCATGATGGTCGATCACAAGGGAATGACTGTTTATACGTTCGACAAAGATGCCGGTGGCAAGTCCATGTGTAACGCGGATTGCGCCAAGAACTGGCCACCGATGATGGCGCCGGCGGGTGCCAAGGCCGATGGCAAATGGAGTGTCATCAAGCGTGATGACGGCATGATGCAATATGCCTATGACGGTAAGCCGCTCTACACGTTTGTGAAGGATGAAAAACCTGGAGAAATGAAGGGTGACGGCATGAAGGATGTCTGGCACGTCGTCCACGAGTCGCAGAAGTAAGCGACCCCAAACCTGTAGCAGCTGGCGAAGCCTGCGTCCGGCTGCGTAGCAGTCGTAAATCCTGCTTACGCGGTTTATCTGGAACACCGTGTGGGTAGAGTTTACGACTGCTGCGCAGCCGGACGCAGCCTTCGGCAGCTGCTACATAAAAGCGTCGAAATCAACGCAACGCGTAATCCAGCACAATCCCGACAAAAATCGCCAACCCGGCCCAGTGGTTGTGCAAGAACGCCTTGAAGCAGCGCATCCGATCCTTGCCACGGGTGTACCAGAACTCCCAGGCAAAACAGCCCGCCGCCGCCAGCAACCCGAGGTGGAACCAGCCGCCGAGCTGGAATTTCGAGCCGGCCAGCAGCAGGCAACCCAGCGCCAGACCCTGCAACGTCAGAATGATTACCCGGTCCGCATCACCAAACAGAATCGCCGTGGATTTCACGCCGATCCTCAAGTCGTCGTCGCGGTCGGTCATCGCGTAATAAGTGTCGTAGCCCAC
Organism: Pseudomonas sp. LBUM1646; assembly: GCF_059716165.1. Taxonomy (NCBI): domain Bacteria; kingdom Pseudomonadati; phylum Pseudomonadota; class Gammaproteobacteria; order Pseudomonadales; family Pseudomonadaceae; genus Pseudomonas; species Pseudomonas sp. LBUM1646. The sequence goes on along the minus strand of NZ_CP166810.1, from coordinate 6,830,053 downwards.
CGTCCATAACAGGTTGGCAATCCACAGCAGCCAGGCTTCGGCCGGCAGCGAACCGGTCTCGGCGGTGAACGCCATCGGCATGCCCCAAGAGAACGCAGCGCCCAGTACCACTTGCGGGTAGTAGGTGTAGCGCTTCATGAACGGGTAACTCAAGGCCAGTGCCAGACCGCCCAACGATAGCCAGACAGTCGCCGCATTGGTGCACAGCACCAGCAGAAAACTCACGCCCATCAGCACCGCAAAAAACACCAGGGCTTCTTTGGAACTGATCTTGCCGCTCACCAGCGGCCGCTGTTCGGTGCGTTTCACGTGGCCGTCGACTTTGCGGTCCGCCCAGTCATTGATCACGCAACCGCCGGCGCGAGTCAGCACCACGCCAAGAACGAAAATCACGATGTTGGCCAATGACGGCGAACCCTTGCCGGCGATCCACAGCGCCCAAAGGGTCGGCCACAGCAGCAGGTAAATGCCGATCGGCTTGTCCATGCGCGTTAGCTGAATGAAATCCCAGGCCCGGGGATTCAAGCGGTTCAGGGACTTGAGCAGGCTGGTGTACATCAGCAGTTCTCCGGATGGGCGCGGGCGGCGAGCCACAAGGTCGGCAGGAAAATCTCGGCCACCAGCACGCTCAAGGCGCCACGGTCGAAACGCGAGCGACGGCCCCACAGCTCGGGCGTCTGGGACTCCAGCGGCAGCCAAGCTTGAGGATAGTGGCAAACCTCGATGGCCTGACGCTGGAACGCTCGATCACAAAACAGCAGTTCGCCCAGTGAACGGCTGCCCAGTTCGTCCATGTGCAATCCATCACCCTGCAACGCACTGCGGGCCGCCACGCTGCGGGCGAACACCCAGGCTTCGCCATTGCCGCGCAGATACACCTCGCGTACCCAGCCTTCGCTGCCTTCGCCCAACTCCAGCGCTGCACATTCGTCGGCACGCAGCGCCTGCCAGCCTTCGAACAACGGCGTAACGCTAAAGCGGTCATTCGACAGACGGATCAGGCGTCGGGTCAGCGAGCCTTCGTCGAACAGCCAGTCGAGGGTAGAGGTGTCGGGGTGGGGCGCCAGTTGGCTTTGAGGCAGCCAGAGCGGGGTCGGGCAGGGGGATTTTGAGTGCGGCACAGTGAGTCATTATTGGCAGCAAATGAGGCGGCGAGCTTACCATGTCGGCCGGCGATTTTGATTGAGCCGACCCGACCTTGCATCGAACAGGCTTGCATCTGCCGGGTTCGATCAGTACAAAACGCCCTGAGCCGGACGGCAGCGCTTTAACCATCGACCGTTCGCGCCGGCAAAAGCCTGAATCCTGAGGAAATAACTGAATGAAAAAGTGGCAATGTGTGGTCTGCGGCCTGATCTATAACGAAGCCGACGGCTGGCCGGATGACGGCATTGCGCCGGGCACCCTGTGGCAGGACGTGCCGGAAGATTGGCTGTGCCCGGACTGCGGCGTGGGCAAGATGGATTTCGAAATGATCGAAATCAACTAAGACAAAAAGAGGAGTAGGGAATGAACGCACCTGTCGTGATCGTCGGTACCGGCCTGGCTGGCTACAACCTGGCCCGGGAGTTTCGCAAACTCGATGGCGAAACCCCGCTGCTGTTGATTACCGCCGATGACGGGCGCTCCTACTCCAAGCCGATGCTTTCCACCGGCTTCGGCAAAAACAAGGACGCCGACGGCCTGAGCATGGCCGAACCGGGCGCCATGGCCGAGCAGTTGAAAGCCGAAGTGCGCACCCACACCCGCATCAGCGGCATCGACCCGGGCCACAAACGCCTGTGGATCGGCGAGGAAGCGGTGTTCTATCGCGACCTGATCCTGGCTTGGGGCGCGGAAACCGTGCGGGTACCGATCGAAGGCGACGGCGCTGACGCAGTGTTCCCGATCAACGATCTGGAAGACTACGCACGCTTTCGCGCGGCCGCGGCCGGCAAACGTCGAGTGTTGCTGCTGGGCGCCGGCCTGATTGGCTGCGAATTCGCCAACGACCTGATCCTTGGTGGTTACGAAGTGCAACTGGTTGCGCCGTGTGAACAAGTCATGCCGACCCTGCTGCACCCGGCTGCGGCGGCTGCGGTTCAGGCCGGGTTGGAAAGCCTTGGTGCTCGTTTCCATCTCGGGCCGGTCCTCAACCGGCTGCAGCGGGTGGCTGACGGGCTGGAAGCGCATCTGTCGGACGGTCAAGTCATCCCGTGCGATGTAGTGGTCTCGGCCATTGGCCTGCGTCCGCGCATCGACCTGGCCGCCGCAGCGGGCGTTCAGGTCAATCGCGGTGTGATGGTCGATCGTCACCTGAAGACCTCCCACGCCAATATTTACGCCCTGGGCGATTGCGCCGAGGTCGATGGGCTGAATCTGTTGTACGTAATGCCCCTGATGAGCTGTGCGAGAGCGCTGGCCCAGACGCTGGCGGGAAACCCTACGGCGGTGAGCTATGGCCCAATGCCGATCACCGTCAAAACCCCGGTCTGCCCGCTGGTGGTTTCGCCGCCGCCACGGGGCGCCGAGGGCATTTGGACGGTTGAAGGGCAGGGCGCCGACATAAAGGTTTTGTGCCGCGATGACTCGGGCAAATTGCTCGGTTATGCCCTGACAGGCGCGGCGGTGATGGAAAAACTCGCATTGAACAAAGAGCTTCCGGCCCTGCTGGCGTAAATACTGGTCGTTCTGTCGGAATCACCCCGCTTTTGCCCTTACAAAGGTCGCGCCGAGACTGGCGCGGCTCTTCCGTGCGTGCCATCCTCACTCCCGTCTGCCGCAGAGTAGAGCACCTGCGGCGCCTTGGGCGCTGTTCCAACGAGAACAGCACGGACATAACAACAAAAAACCGTCAAAGGGGCTTCACTAATGCGTAAACCAGAACTCGCCGCTGCAATCGCTGAAAAAGCAGACCTCACCAAAGAGCAGGCCAACCGCGTTCTCAACGCCGTTCTCGAAGAAATCACCGGCGCTCTGCACCGCAAGGACAGCGTCACGCTGGTGGGCTTCGGTACCTTCCTGCAACGCCACCGCGGAGCCCGCACCGGCAAAAACCCGCAAACCGGTGAGCCTGTGAAAATCAAGGCCAGCAACACCGTCGCCTTCAAGCCAGGCAAGTCGTTGAAAGACAGCGTTAATCCATAATTGCGGCGAACTCCCTGAATAACGGGGAGAACCGTATTGAAAAGTGGGCCTGCCGATTAATTCGCAGGCCCATTTTTTATGGCCGTCGTCTTCTGTCTATATGCAGAGTGTTGTGGACTGATTAATACACTCTGGAAACAGAGTGCTATGCCGGAGTTATCGCGGCGCCGTTTCGTGAATCACCCCCTATATAAAAGTGCCATCATTGCGATGGCACTTTTTTAGTTGGCTGTTGTCTCGTGTCACTTTGTTCATTGATGAATGCAACCTTTCAGACATTTCCTACATTTATCATTTTTTATTCTTGTCATGCTTTGCACCCGCCTGATGGATCGAATCGCCAATGATTGTGGGGCGCTCAAGGAACGGCTCTGGCTCAATGGTTCCGGCGCGGTGAGCTGGCAGATGAAATATTAAACGGACATCAGGGGAGCCCCTGGTGGATATAGGGATATCTCCTACGAGAAACAGAGAACAGTTCTTCTTGTTGTTAAATCGGATGCTTGCTAGTGGCCATCATCGTGAGTACGATGCGCCGACTTGAAAGAGCACGAACTCAATTGGATGAGACTAATCGCAGCTCTTTGATACTGTCCGCCGCCGTTGAAACTCCAATTGGCGTGTGACTGTAATCCTAATTAAAGGCCATGGATGTCCTACTCAAGCAAGCTTTCCGCCCATTACCTTGAACTCGCAAAAGCCTCTGTTTCCAAAGAGAATTTCGCGGGCGAGGATGTTCGCTTTTCGAGCGAATATGAGGCCCTGGAAAGTGAGCTCGCCAAAGCCCAATCGATGCATGAAGCCGGTCAGATTGACTGGCTGAAAATCCGTGAAAACAGCGAAAATCTGCTGCGCACCCAGTCCAAGGATTTGCGGGTCGGCGCCTGGCTGACGTGGGCTTTGTACCAACGCGAATCCTTTCAGGGGCTGCTGGCAGGCCTCGGTTTGCTGCACCATTTGTCGGAAAATCATTGGGCTGAAGTTCACCCGAACAAGGCTCGCACCCGCTCCGCGGCCATCAGTTGGTTGGTGCCGCGTCTTGAGCAGGTGCTGACCGAAAACGTTGCGATCAAAGAACAACTGCCGATGTTCCGCCGAATGGTGGAGCACCTGGAAGGTCTCGATGCCGCCTGCACCGAGCACCTGGGCGACGACGCGCCGTTGCTGTTGCCGATCTCCCGCCGCCTGAAAAACATGGTGCAGCGCGCCGCCGACAACCAGCCGGAACCCGGTGTGGTAGGTGCCGCCGTCGCCCAGGTCAAGCAGGCGGCGACCCAGCTGTTTACCCCCGGCGCCCCGATCGATAACGAAAAAGAAGCCCACAAGGCCCTGCGCGCCCAGCAGGAAAACGCCCGTCCGTTGTGTGCCTGGTGGCTCAAGCAGAAAGCCACCGACCTGCGCGCCCTGCGCCTCAATCGCACGCTGCTGTGGTTGCCCATCGACGCGGTGCCCGAGCGCAACGCCGAGCAGATCACCATGTTGCGCGGGCTGCCGGCAGACAAGCTCAAGGTCTATCAGGATCGTTACGACCAGGCCAAATACGCCGACCTGTTGGTGGAACTGGAGGCGAGCCTGGCGAAGGCGCCGTTCTGGTTCGATGGCCAGCGAATGGTCTGGGAATGCCTCCAGGGGCTGAACGCCGAGATGGCAATGCGCGAAGTGGAAATCCACTTCGCGCTTTTGATTCAGCGCCTGCCCGGCATCGTCGAATTGCGTTTCCATGACGGCGCCCCATTCGCCGATCCGGCCACCCGCGCCTGGGTCAGCGCCCACGTCATGCCGCACCTGCAAAGCGCCAGTGCGCCACGCAAGGTTGAGGTCGCCGACAACCAGCCGGCCTGGGAAGTGGCCCTGGAAGAAGTCCTGCCGATTTTGCGCAAGGACGGCCTCAAGGCCGCCGTGCAAATCCTCAAGCAGGGCCTGCAAGGCGCCCAAGGCGGGCGAGCGCGGTTTTTCTGGCAGTTCGCTCTGGCGCGGCTGTGCTTCACGGCCAAAAAGTACGAATTGGCCAGGACCCAACTCGAAACCCTCGACCAAACATTACAGGACTCAGGCCTGAACGCCTGGGAGCCCGATCTTGCGCTGGAAGTGCTGCATTTGCTGCATAGCTGCTGTGAGTTGTTACCGCAGAACCATGCAGTGCGTGAACGCAAGGAAGAGATTTATCGCAGGCTGTGCCACCTCGATCTCGAAGTGGTACTCGAATAGGCCCCAGGGCCACAACCGCAAGGAGAATAGCCATGGCCAAAGAAGGCTCGGTAGCCCCCAAGGAACGCATCAACGTCACTTTCAAACCTGCCACCGGTGGTGCACAGGAAGAGATCGAACTGCCGTTGAAACTACTGGCAATCGGTGACTACACCCACCGCAAGGACGAACGTAAAGTCGAAGATCGCAAGCCGATCAGCATCGACAAAATGACGTTCGACGAAGTGCTGGCCAAGCAAGAGCTGGAGCTGACACTGAGCGTACCGAACCGTCTTCAGGAAGAAAGCGACACTGAAGAACTGGCCGTGAAACTGCGCGTCAACTCGATGAAGGACTTCAACCCGGCTTCGCTGGTCGAGCAAGTGCCTGAGCTGAAAAAACTGATGGAACTGCGCGACGCGCTGGTGGCCCTCAAGGGCCCGCTGGGTAACGCGCCTGCGTTCCGCAAAGCCATCGAAGGCGTTCTCGCCGACGACGAATCCCGCGGTCGCGTATTGGGTGAGCTGGGCTTGAACGCCGCCGCCCAGGACGCCTGAGTCTCTATCAGCCAAGGAAGCCAACACAATGAGCACTAGCGCAGCACAGCAAAAGAGCAAAGAAAGCGGCGAATACAGCATTCTCGACAGCATCATCGCCGAAACCCGCCTGACGCCGGACGACGAAGCCTACGACATCGCCAAGCGTGGTGTGTCGGCATTCATCGAAGAGCTGCTCAAGCCGCAGAACAACGGTGAGCCGGTCAAAAAGGCCATGGTCGACCGCATGATCGCCGAGATCGATGCCAAGCTCAGCCGCCAGATGGACGAAATCCTGCACCACCCGGCCTTCCAGTCCCTGGAATCGTCGTGGCGTGGCCTGCAGTTGCTGGTCGATCGCACCAACTTCCGCGAAAACATCAAGATTGAAATCCTCAACGTCTCGAAAGAAGACCTGCTGGACGACTTCGAAGATTCGCCGGAAGTGATGCAGGCTGGCCTGTACAAGCACATCTACACCGCTGAATACGGTCAGTTCGGTGGTCAGCCAGTCGGCGCGATCATCGCTAACTACTACATGTCCCCAAGCTCGCCGGACGTGAAGCTGATGCAGTACGTGTCCAGCGTTGCCTGCATGTCCCACGCGCCGTTCATCGCGGCTGCCGGCCCGAAATTCTTCGGCCTGGAAAGCTTCACCGGCCTGCCGGACCTGAAGGATCTGAAAGATCACTTCGAAGGCCCGCAATTCGCCAAATGGCAGAGCTTCCGTGAGTCGGAAGACTCCCGTTACGTTGGCCTGACCGTGCCGCGTTTCCTGCTGCGTAACCCGTACGACCCGGAAGAAAACCCGGTCAAATCGTTCGTGTACAAAGAAACCGTCGCCAACAGCCACGAGCACTACCTGTGGGGCAACACTGCCTACGCGTTCGGCACCAAGCTGACCGACAGTTTCGCCAAGTTCCGCTGGTGCCCGAACATCATCGGCCCACAGAGCGGTGGCGCGGTTGAAGACCTGCCGTTGCACCACTTCGAAAGCATGGGCGAAATCGAAACCAAGATTCCTACCGAGGTTCTGGTTAGCGACCGTCGTGAATACGAACTGGCCGAGGAAGGCTTCATCTCCCTGACCATGCGCAAAGGCTCCGACAACGCGGCGTTCTTCTCCGCGAGCTCGGTGCAGAAGCCGAAGTTCTTCGGCATCAGCGCAGAAGGCAAGGCCGCAGAGCTGAACTACAAGCTCGGCACCCAACTGCCGTACATGATGATCGTCAACCGCCTGGCTCACTACTTGAAAGTGCTGCAGCGCGAGCAACTCGGTTCGTGGAAAGAACGTACCGACCTCGAGCTGGAACTCAACAAGTGGATCCGCCAGTACGTGGCCGACCAGGAAAACCCAAGCGCCGAAGTCCGTGGCCGTCGTCCACTGCGCGCTGCCCAGATCATCGTCAGCGATGTCGAAGGCGAGCCTGGCTGGTACCGCGTCAGCCTGAACGTGCGTCCGCACTTCAAGTACATGGGTGCCGATTTCACCCTGTCGCTGGTTGGCAAGCTGGACAAAGAGTAAGCGGAGCTAACTCATGACTGGATACGGCAGCCTTTTCGAACGCCTGGGTGGCGACGCGGACAAACGCGTCGGCTGGAGCCGCGAGGTCTCCGCCATGGCGTCCGTGGCTGCCCATCTGGCCAAGATGCTCAGCACCCGTGCGGGCAGCGTGCAAACGCTGTCCGATTACGGGCTACCCGATCTCAATGACATGCGTCTGAGCCTGCACGACTCCCTGAGTCAGGCCCGTCTGGCCATCGAAAATTTCATCGAAGCCTACGAGCCACGCCTGAGCAATGTGCGTGTCATTTCCCTGCCGCGTGATCACGATCAGCTTCGCCTGTCCTTCAGCATCGAAGGCCTGCTGGAAGTTGATGGTTTCAAGCGCCAGGTCACTTTCGCCGCGCGCCTGGATGGCAGCGGTCAAGTCAAGGTCAGCTAAGGAGCCCCGAATGTCCGGCAAACCCGCAGCACGTCTCACCGACCCCACCGCTTGCCCGGTCTCCGGCCACGGCACCAATCCGATCGCCGCCGGTTCCGGCGACGTCTTCTTCGACGGCCTCGCGGCCGCCCGCCAAGGTGATGCCTCGGCGTGTGGTGGTGCGATGTCGGGTGGGTTGGCGACGACGGTTTTGATTAACGGCAAAGCGGCGGCGACTGTGGATTCCGTCGGAACACATGGCAACAAGGTTACGGCGGGTTCCGGGACGGTGATTATTGGGAATTCGCATTCGGCGGTGCCGTTCTCCGGGATTGTTGCGAGCGTCCTCGGAGCTGTGGTCGCGGCGTTGATTCCCGAAGTCAGTGCGGAGGAAAAGAAACTCGATTACCGGCTGAAACTGAAGTCCGGTGGCAACTCGATCCTGACGCCGCTGGAGGTTCCGGATTTTGATGAAATCAAAAGTGGTGCGACGAAAAACCTCGAGCTGATCGATTTCCTCATAGACAACCGCAAAGCCGCCGCCGACACGGTGAAGCTGGAAGTGCTCGACGGTGAGAAAGTGATCTACACCGAAGCCAACACCGCGCCGTTCTTGCCGACTGGCGAGCATCCTTGGCAGTGGGATGGCTACGACACCGCCGGGATTCTCGATACCCGCGTGTTGAAAAGTAAGAACCTCAAAGTGCGGTTGACCGCAACTCAAGGTGGTGAACAGCAGGTCACCGATCTGCCGCTTGAGTGCTCGGCTGCAAAAGTGAAATGGGTCGATGTTCTGATTGATAGGAACGCGAAGACTGTTGATGTGGTGCTGCGGCCCACGTTTTCCGACGGCGGTTCCAGTGGCTCCATGAAGGGAGTACCAACGACGCCATATGCAACCCTGGAAGGTTTCGCTAAAGAGGGTATCGAGCGTTACTGGTCGCGCGATGGCAGTCGTGGGCAGGGTATTGCAAGCGGTGTTACTACCAGCAAGGGCGTCTACAAGGTAACGGTGACGGCTGACGTCAATGCCCAGCCTTCAGCCCGCGACTTTCCTCTCGTCGACAATCTGTCCAAAGAGTACGGTCGCTCTACCAGCTTGGCGTTCTTTCGCAAGATTCATCACAACATGGGTTATTTCTACGACGGTGATGTCTCGAGCGGGCTTGGCAATTCCGCTTTCGCTACGCGCGACGCCCATGATGATTTCAAATACACCGCCGCCCATGAATTCGGGCATTTCATTCTGAACGAGTATGGCGGTGGCTTGATCCCGATGTATTCCTGGACTCACAAGGACTCCTCGACGCTGTTGCAAAGTAACAAACCTGATCATCCTTCGCCGGTGACTGGTGAAATGGATGTCATGAACTACTACAGCGATAACCGCCCGAGGGACTACGCCAGTCGTATTGCTGCTGCCGAACAAGACGTAAAAAGTCTGCTCTGGCTGGCCAGGATCGAATTCGATGATTAAGTATCTCGGCTGCGCCGCGTTGCTATTCCCGCTGACGGCCTGCACCTCGCAGCAGCTCTATCGCGACGAAATTTATTTGCAAAACAGCTGTGCGAGCCCACTGACGCTGAAGGCTTCGCACTTTTCGAACTGGGGCCCGGAGGTCGGCGACTATGTAGCCCCGGTTGGCGCCCGCCAAATCATCGGCAGCTATATCTCGTACGACAAAGATTCGGTGGTGCACATTGACGATGACTACGAACTGCTGATCAACACGGCTGACGGTTCGAAGGTCATTCATGCACCGGCGCTGAGGGCGATCCTTGAAGGCACAAAACCTTCGAAACAGGGCAGTGTCAGTGCCTGGACGATCAACGATGCGTCGATCTGCCCATGATGAAAAAGGCAGCTGTCTCAAGTATCTCTGTAAACCCGATTTCGCAAGGGCATATGGATGAATATGGGGCGCGGAATAAATGAATGTTCGAAAAATGGGACCGTCCCTATTATTGATGATCGCGCTGTTACCGTTATTCGTCGCTCTTGGGCTTAAAGTGCAGAACTCATGGACCGCGGAACCCTTGCACACGGATTGGAATGATTCGGGCAAGTGTTACATTGCGACATATACGCCTGAATATAAAGTGCTGGGTGTCGTCGCTGGGCGTATCTTTAAATATTTTAGCAGTCCGTATTTTTATCGTGTTTATACAAAAAATGATGAAATGTTGAAGACATCCGAGTGGAATCTCTGGATGAGAGAAGGCAATGCCGGTGTCGCTCCAGAATTTCGGGGCGAGATGATTGTATATCCTGGCTCTGATGGTTGGGAAAGTTGGATAATTCCACAATGTCGCTGATATCTATTTCTAGAGCCAAGGGGACAGACCCGAACAGTGCACTGATGTTCTATATACAGCTGTGCTATGCCGATCGAGATTCTGGTCAAATGAATAACTTCAGGAGATCGATTAAAGCAGTTGCCACTCTGATAGTTGTTGTGTGCGCCGGCCTGTTTGTAGTCAATAATGAATTGACGCGTACTCCTTATGTTTCGTTTGTAAGTCCTTCAGGTGACTATCAAATCGAGGCGGTTCGAGCCAGCTGGCTTTTGGGGGCGTCGGGCATGGTGTATCTGCGGTTTGTTGGCAAGAAAAACTCCAGTCGAGTTTATCGAACGCCGCTGACGTCGGAGACGTCTCTGGATATGCAGTCAGTTGAAGATAAAGACATCGTCGGGATTACATGGATTGATCTTGACAAGTATCGCCGGACTTTTACGTTGTCAGTTCCAGACTGGAAGGCCCATTGGGCTAATTTCTTAATAAGTAACACCCCTTATGAAATCATGGATAACTGATGGTTTATCTGAAGCAGGATGCTCTGAGCGAGCCAATGAAGAGAAAGCTAGGGACGCAAAAATCGGCTGTCCCTAGCATCTTTGTTGGCTGGGTTGTTTATTTGCTGGTGGGTGTGCTGTATTTCTTTGCTCATGACTATGGTGTGGACTTTTATAAAGCGCATATGGGTGGGTTTACTGCGCGAGGTGTCGGGATCGGTGCGACCGCAGAGTTGACGTTTTATTTCTTCATTTTTATTAATGTGATCGTTTTTTTAGTTTCGAATCTTGCAGTTAAGCTGGTGTTGTTGGGGGCAATGGTAGGCGTGGTTCTATCGTATTTCCTTCCCGAGAACCCCGTAAGAGCAATGGCTTATAGCGGGCTCACAAGCAGTATGAGTCTCTTGGCGTTGGGCTCGCGTTTAATGGCGGATCGACTGATGTCGCGGACGAAAAATGGGGCTATCCCGAGCATCTCGTTTATGAGTGACGAGCAATGCAGGAGAAATGTGCTGTCACGAATGAAAAAGGAATGGTCCAGAATATTGAGTAATAAGAAATGAGCATGGAAGGTTATTTTTCTGGGATGGTAGATAACGATTATTTCTTTTTATTGGCGTGCTTCTGTTTTGTTATCGGTGTTGCAGCTTTGATCCCGGCTTTGAGGGTGAAAAAATATTATCAATTTCTTAATTTTGTATGCGTTATGGTGATTCCGGCGATGTACCTGCTGGGAATCTATTACTTGACTCACTCTGAGGTTTGATGACGTTGAAGGTGACGGAACAAAAAAGGGGGCGGCCCCTAGCATTAAGCTATTTCAAGTGGGCAGTATGGACGCCCGCAATTTTGTTGCCGCTGTTATTTATTGCGGACACTCTATTACCTCCTGCAACACCCTTCGGAGGGTGGAAGCAGTTTTTTCATATGTTCATATTGGCTTTTGGCGTGGGTGCCTATTTCATATTTGCATTTTGGGCGTCACGAGTCATCGATCAAAAAACTGAGCGTGAAGTGGTTCGGCTCGTGGGTTGGGCTCCGGTTATTTTTATTCCATTCTATGCCGCGCCGTGGTTTTTGTACGGCGTGATTTATTTGGTTAGCGGCCACTTGGCCGGTCTTAGGTTAATGGTCGAGTGGGTGGCGTATATCCCTTACTTGCTGGTTGCTGGGTATTTTTGTTCGATTGTCACGATTGCAATTTATCTAATAATCAAAAGATTTCTCCCGAAAAAAGGGACTGTTCCCAACATGTTGATGTTGAGTTGGACAGGTCTTCTGGCATGCGGCATGTCATTGCCTGCGTTGTCTGCGCAGCAGGTCTATCGCAACGATGTGTATTTCCTGAACACCTGTGGTGTGCCATTGGAGCTGTCCTTGGCGCATGACTCCAACTACGACGATCAGCCTCGCCGCTTTACGTTGGGCCCAGGCGAACGTCGTTCCATCGCCAACTACAGGTCGGCCGGGAAGGACGTTGAGGGGCAGATAAGCGGTCGGTACAGCTTGTCGATCAAAAGCACCGGCGCCGTTAAAACCATTGATGCGCAGATGTTGCGTGCGGCGTTGGCGAGGGTTGAGAAGGTCGAAGACCGCGCAGTACGTGCCTGGACGATCGAAGACCGTTCGTTTTGCCCGAGCGGGGCATCGCAGTGATCTGGGTAAAACGCTTCCTCATGACGGTGGGATTGCTGGCCTGCATCGCCGGTGTGTGGGTGGTGTCCCGGATGGATTTTTCAAAGGCTGAGCCTCGGGTGTTGAGTGAGTACCCCAACGCGAAATGGCGCGGCGGTGCTGATGGTGGGCAGTACATCGAGGTCACCAGGTCCGAACCGCCTTATTACTTCGTTCAGGTTCGCAATGACAACGGCTCGTTGTGGGATGAGGGTTGGCTCAAGTTTGGCGAGAAAAACGGCGAGCCGCTCACCGCGAATGATGTGGTCGTGTACACCGGGGAGGGCGTTATTTATCTCGAGCAATGCAAGGTACTCAGTGCCGACAGGGCCAAGGCTGAACAGACGCGGTGCTAATGATTTTTTTACAGGATGAAAGGGAAGAGGGATTTTGGGTGATTGATCGTGGCGAAGCATCGCGTGGCAGCGCTTGAACATGAATAGCCAACGAGTGATCGGGTTGGTCGTCCATGGGATGGCCTGCGTGCTCTATATCGTGATGAATGGCTTCGCCGTGCCGATCTATAAAACCCTGGTCGGCGGGCTGACCTCCCGTGGCGTCGCCATCGGCATGGGCATGTACCTGGTTTATTACTTTTTCGTTTTCCTGAATCTTGTTTTGGTTTTCATCCCTCGCCTGGCTGCCCAGTTTGGCGTGGCGATTTTCATGATGGTCTCGATCCTGGTTTACCTGCTGCCGCGCTATCCCGTACGGGCCATGGCGTATTGCGCCCTGGCAGGTGGTTTGACGGTTTGCGCCATTCTGCTTACCCGCGCCCTAAATGCAGCTTTTACCCGCTGGCGCGCAGCGCAGGGAGTGGCCAAGTCGTGATGCGCAACCGTCGATTTACTTCGCCCCTCGTATTGATCCCAGCCCTGATGGGCCTGTTCGTGCTGGTGGTTTTCCTTGGCCTGAAGATCGTGAGTGCCTTGGCCGCACAGCCCTTGAAGAAATACTGGAGTGAGTCGGGCAAGTGCTACATCGCCCGATATGCACCCGACTACGAGGCGTTTGGCAAGCTCGGGCAAGTGATCGAGTTGTTCAGCAGCGTGTCCTTTTACCGCGTGTATACAAAGGACGGCGTGCTACTCAAAACATCCGAATGGTACGTGTGGATGCGCGAAGGCAACGCCGGTGTGGCCCCTGAATTCCAAGGCGAAATGGTGCTGTACCCCGGTGCGCAAGGCTGGGAAAGCTGGACGGTTCCGCAATGTCGCTGATGATGAGCCGATCCACCGCACCTCGTGCGTCCGCCAAACATCCTCTGGTCAAAGGACTCTCTGTGGCCGTCGCGGTTGTGGCCGTAATCCTGGCCTGGGCGACGCCAGTGTTTTCCAACGCCTTCATGTTGCTGATGGACCGGGCGAATTTCATTCCGCGTGAGTCGTCGATCTGGAGCTTCGAGCCCTACGAAATCAACCAGGGCTCGAGCAACTACTGGCTGTATGGCGAGGACGCGCAGCGCTATTACTACTTCGCTTACACCCCCGACGTGCCTTATCGCTCAATCGCCAAGCGCAATCAGTGCACAGGCTTCGACAAGCGCGATGTGCGCACCTGGTGCACGCCATGACCAAATGGATGGGGGTGTGGAAATGGCTCAATCATGTGCTGAGCGCCATCGGTGTGTTGACGATCATCGCGCTGGTCACGCTGTTCATCTCGCTGCGCCCCTCCAACTCTTCAACGCCCGTGCTGCCGGGTCACCCCGATGCGGTCTGGCGCGGGGCGCAGGATGGCGGCTTTTTCATCGAGATCACCCGGTCCAATCCGCCGGATTACTTTGTGCAGGTGCGGCATGAAAGCGGTGGTCTCAACAACGAGGGCTGGATCCGGTTCCAGACCCCTGACGGCAAGCCGCTGACGATGGCGCGGGTCAACAACTCTGACGGCGAGTTTCTTTATGTCGACTCGTATCTGCCCATGACACAGAACAAAGGAGGGGCTCGTCCATGAACCTTCGCTCCTTTGTGGCGTTTGTGTTGGCAGCGGGTTGTCTGTTGTTGGTCGGCTGCACGGCTCAGAAGCAGTACAACAACCAGATTGACCTGGTGAATACTTGCGGCGTGCCGCTGCAGGTCGAACTGCAGCACGCCACCAACTGGTTGTCGCCGGATGTGCCGCTGCCGGCTCGCATCGTCGCACCGGGCGGGCGGATCGTCGTAGCCAGCTACATCTCCTATGGCGAAGACGTCGATGTACAAGTCAGTTGCAGCTATTCACTGACCGTCAAAGGCGCTGAGCGCACACGTGTCGTCAGTGCCGATGACATGCGCTACGCCCTGCTTGGCATCAAGCGTGAGCGCGATGGCAGCCGCCGTATCTGGACACTCAAGGATGGAGTCTTTTGCCCATGATCAACGTATCGGACGAGATGCGTGGTTACCTGATGTACGTGGCCGACAGTAATCTGTTCGGCGGCCTCGCGATACTGAGCCTGTTTCTGGTGGTCACGGCGATCAGCCGACGGCTGCGCCAGTCGCGGCTGCATCGCGCGCTGTCGTTCATGGTCCTGGTTTCACTGGTCGCGATCGAAGTCGCCGGCACCTGTTACTCCTCGGTGAGCCCGGCATGAACACCCCGACCCGTATGCTCATCAGCGTGTTGATCCACGGCCTTGGCTGTGTGGCTTACGCGATCCTGAATGACGCGGTCGTGCATGCCTATAAAGCATTCAACGGTGGGTTCACCACCCGGGGCGTCGCGATTGGCGGGGCCAGCTACGCACTCTTTTATATCTTTGTGACCGTCAACCTGATCGTCGCGTTGATCCCGAACCTGTTGGCCAAGCTGCTGTTGCTGAGCGTGATGGTGGGTTTCATCCTGCTCTGGATGATGCCCGAGAATCCGCTGCGGGCGCTGTTCTACGGCGTGGCCCAGGGTTGCGTCACGTTCATGGCGATTCTGACGACGCAGGTCATCGAACTGCGTTGGGCCCAGAGAGCGTGGAATCGCCGCATCGGACAAAACCCGAGCGCAGGTGTTTGCCAGTGATGAGTCTGAGCCGTCGCCTGTTCCTGGGCGCCGCCCTCTGGGTGCCGATCATCGCGTTCGAGGTTCTGATTTATCTCGAATCGACTGTGTGGTTCCCGACAGCATTCAACTGGGAGCAGTTCCTGACGATCCACGTCCTCTGGTTCGGGGCCCTGGCGTATATCGTTTTTGCCGCGTGGGCAACCCGAAGGCTGAGCAGGACAACCGAACAACAGATCGTGAAGAAAATCTGGTGCGCGCCGCTGATGTTCATCCCTTTTTACGCGGCGCCATGGGTGATCAGCGGGCTGGGTTTTTTGCTTTTTGGGCACCTCGCCGGGCTCGGAATGATGGTGATGTGGGTGGGGTTTTTGCCCTACCTGCTGGTCGTCGGCTACGTCATTTCCGGGCTGACGGTTGCGCTCTACAGGACGTTTTATTCATGAGATTTCATACCAGGCAGGTAACCCGTGTCCTTTAACCACTACTACCAAAGCGAACTCACCGCACTTCGCCAGTTGGGTCGTCGATTCGCCGAGCGTAGCCCGGCGTTGGCACCTTTCCTGGGCCAGGCCGGGCGGGATCCGGACGTGGAGCGGTTGCTCGAGGGCTTCGCTTTCCTGACCGGGCGCCTGCGCCAGAAACTCGATGACGAGTTGCCGGAACTCAGCCATTCGCTGATGCACTTGCTGTGGCCCAACTACATGCGGCCGCTGCCGGCGTTCAGCATTTTGCAGTTCGACCCGCTGAAGCGTTCGGGGCCGGCGTTGATGGTCGAGCGCGACACACCGGTGGAAAGCGTACCGATCGACGACGTGCGTTGCCGCTTCCGCACCTGCTACCCGACTGAAGTCCTGCCGCTGGACCTCGCCGCGCTGAATTACTCGGTGAAAGGCGATGGCTCGCTGTTGAGCCTGCGTCTGGAGATGAGCGCCGACGGTCACCTCGGTGAGCTGGAGCTGAGTCGCTTGCGCCTGCACTTTGCCGGCGAGCGCTACATCAGCCAGATGTTGTACCTGAGCCTGCTGCGCAACCTCGAAGGCATCGAGCTGATCCCGCTCGACGGCGCCGGCAAACCCATCAATGGCGTCAACGGCACGCCGATGGCGTTCAAGATGCCCGGCGACCGTGTGCAACCGGTGGGTTTTGCCGAAGAGGAAGCGCTGATCCCGTATCCGCTGAACACCTTCCGCGGTTACCGCTACTTGCAGGAATACTTCGCCTTCCAGGACAAATTCCTGTTCGTTGATATCAACGGGCTGGACCTGCTCAAGGCGCTGCCGGAAGACACCCTCAAGCAAGTGCGCGGCCTCGAATTGCGCTTCGACATTCGCAAGAGCGGCATCCAGCGCCTGCGTCCGACCCTGGACAACGTGAAGCTGTACTGCACGCCCATCGTCAACCTGTTCAAGCACGATGCGTTGCCGATCCGCCTCGACGGCAAACAGGACGAATACCTGCTGCTGCCGGCCGAATTCGATCTGGAAAGCTGCGGCGTGTTCTCCGTCGAAACGGTAACGGGCTGGAAGCCGGGCGGCCTCGGTTATCAGGAATACGTGCCGTTCGAATCCTTCGAGCACGACCCGAGTTTCGACGTGCCCAACAGCCGTCCGCACTACAGCATCCGCCAGCGTTCGTCCTCGTTGCACGACGGCCTCGACACCTACCTGAGCTTCGGCATCCGCCACACCGAAGCCCACGAAACCCTGTCGATCGAGCTGATGTGCACCAACCAGAACTTGCCGCGCAAGCTCAAGCTCGGCGACATCAGCCAGGCCTGCGAAGAGACGCCGGAGTTCCTCAGTTTCCGCAACATCACCCCGGCCACGCCGAGTTACGCGCCGCCGCTGAACCGTGACTTCCTCTGGAAGCTGATCAGCAACATGTCGCTTAACTACCTGTCGCTGGCCGACGTCAACGCGTTGAAGGTGATTCTCGAAACCTACGACCTGCCGCGCTACTACGACCAACACGCAGAAAAAGTCAGCAAACGCTTGCTGGGCGGGCTCAAGTCGATCAAGCACCAGCACGTTGACAGATTGCACCGAGGGTTGCCGGTACGCGGGTTGCGCACCGAGCTGACCATCGACCCGGAAGGGTATATCGGCGAGGGCGACCTGTTCGTTTTCGCTTCGGTTCTTAACGAGTTTTTCGCGCTTTACGCCAGTCTCAATTCGTACCACGAGCTGCGCGTAAAAAGCACACAGGGAGAGGTGTACCAATGGACACCACGTATGGGCCTTCAGCCGTTGCTTTAAACGGGCTGACCCGAGGAATACGCGAGTACTCGCTGTTTCAGGCCGTGCTGCTGGTGGTTGACCGGCTGCGCGAGGCCCACCCGCACCTGAGCCAGGACGACTTGTACGACCAGCTGGAATTCCAGGCCAATCCGAGCCTGGGTTTCCCTGGCAGTGACGTTGATCGCGTGGAGTTTTTCACCGAGCACGGGCACCTGCGCGCGCGTATGCGTTTCAACCTGATCGGCCTGGTCGGCTCTGGTTCGCCGCTGCCGGCGTTTTACGGCGAACAAGCCCTGGGCGACAGCGAAGACGGCAATCCGACGCGCAACTTCCTCGACCTGTTCCACCATCGCCTGCAACGGCTGATGCTGCCGATCTGGCGCAAATACCGCTACCGCGCCAGCTTCGAGAGCGGCGCCCTCGACCCGTTCTCCGCGCAGCTGTTTGCGCTGATTGGCCTGGGCGGCGAAGAGATCCGCAAGGCTCAGGAACTGAACTGGAAACGCCTGTTGCCGTACCTCGGTTTGCTCAGCTTGCGCGCGCACTCGGCGGCACTGATCGAAGCGGTGCTGCGGTACTACTTCAAACACGCCGAACTGACCATCGAGCAGTGCATCGAGCGTCGCGTAGAAATCCTCGACGAACAGCGCAATCGTTTGGGCTGCGCCAACAGCATGCTCGGCGAAGACCTGGTACTCGGCGAACACGTGCGCGACCGCAGCGGCAAATTCCGCATTCACATCCGCGAGCTCGACTGGCTGCGTTTTCACGAATTCCTGCCAATCGGTTTCGGCTACCAGCCGTTGTGCGCACTGGTGCGGTTCACCCTGCGTGACCCGCTCGATTACGACATTCGCCTGGTGCTGCGCCAGGAAGAAATCCGCGAACTGCGAATCGGTGAGCAGAACGCCTGTCGCCTGGGGTGGACCAGTTGGCTCGGCCGCGAAAAAGCGGACGGCGTGGTGACCCTCGGCAGCAAAATTCATTAAGGACAGATGACTCATGAGCAACGTAGACCTGCAACAACTGATTCAGGCGCTGGACGCCGAAACCCGTCGTGACCTGGAAAGCTCGGCCGAGCGCTGCGTCGCCCGTGGCGGCAGCAAGATCCTCGTCGAAGACCTGCTGCTGGGCTTGCTGGAGCGCCCGCAAGGCCTGCTCGCACGCGCGCTGCAAGATGCCGAAGTGGATGCCGGTGAACTGAGTGCCGCCCTGCAATCGCGGGTCGAGCACAGTGCCTCGCGCAACCCGGTGTTCGCCCCGGAACTGGTGCAATGGCTGCAAGACGCCTTGCTGGTGGCCAACCTTGAACTGGGCCAGACCCAGGTCGAGCAAGCAGCGCTGATCCTCGCGCTGTTGCGCAACCCGATGCGCTACGCCGGCAGCCGTTATCAGGCGTTGCTGGCCAAGCTGAACATCGAGCGCCTGAAAGAATTCGCCCTGTCGCAGAAAGAGCAACCGGCCAGCGGCAAAACAACCGTGCCTGGCGAATCGCTGCTGCAGCGCTTCACCCACAACCTGACCCAACAGGCCCGCGACGGCAAGCTCGACCCGGTGCTGTGCCGCGATGGCGCGATCCGCCAGATGGTCGACATCCTCGCCCGTCGGCGCAAGAACAACCCGATCGTGGTCGGTGAAGCCGGCGTCGGTAAAACCGCCATCGTTGAAGGCCTGGCTTCGCGCATCGCCGCCGGTGAAGTGCCGCAAGTACTGAAAGGCGTCGAGTTGCTGTCCCTGGACATGGGCCTGTTGCAGGCCGGTGCCAGCGTCAAAGGTGAATTCGAACGTCGCTTGAAAGGCGTGATCGACGAAGTCAAAGCCTCGCCAAAACCGATCATCCTGTTTATCGACGAAGCCCACACCCTGATTGGCGCCGGCGGCAACGCCGGCGGTTCCGATGCGGCCAACCTGCTCAAGCCAGCCCTGGCCCGTGGCGAGTTGCGCACCATCGCAGCCACCACGTGGGCGGAGTACAAGAAATACTTCGAAAAAGACCCGGCCCTGGCCCGTCGTTTCCAACCGGTGCAACTGCACGAACCGACCGTCAGCGAAGCGGTGACCATTCTTCGTGGTCTGGCTCAGGTCTACGAGAAGAGCCACGGCATCTACCTGCGTGATGACGCAGTGGTTGCAGCGGCGGAATTGTCGGCGCGTTACCTCGCCGGCCGTCAGCTCCCGGACAAAGCCGTCGACGTACTCGACACCGCCTGCGCCCGCGTTCGCATCAGCCTCGCTGCTGCCCCGGAAAGCCTGGAGCGCCTGCGTGGCGAACTGGCGGAAGGTGGCCGTCAGCGTCAGGCCCTGCGCCGTGATGCCGAGGCTGGTCTGCTGATCGATCACGAAGCGCTGGATGCTTTGGAAGCGCGTCTGGAAGAAGCCGAAGACGAAAGCGTCGCGCTGGAAGCCCTGTGGACTGAACAGAAGGAACTCGCCGAGCGCCTGCTGGACCTGCGTCAGCAACTGGCCAAGGCCCGGGTCGCGGTCGCCGTCGAACCGCCCGTCACGGTTGAAGAAGACGCCGAAGGTACCGTGATCGAAACCGTTGAAACGACCGTGGACGAAGCGCAAAGCGTTGAAACCCTGGAAGCCGCACTCAACGAAACCCACAAAACCCTGACGGCACTGCAAGTCAAAGAACGGCTGGTGAGCTTCGAAGTCTGCCCGCGTCTGGTGGCTGAAGTGATCAGCGCCTGGACCGGCGTGCCCTTGGCGCAACTGGCCCGTGAGCACAACGCCAAAGTCGCGAGCTTCGCCACCGATTTGCGTGTGCGCATCCGTGGTCAGGAACAAGCGGTCCACGCGCTGGATCGCTCGATGCGCGCCACCGCGGCCGGCCTGAACAAGCCTGATGCGCCGGTGGGCGTGTTCCTGCTGGTCGGCCCGAGCGGCGTCGGCAAGACCGAAACCGCGCTGGCCCTCGCCGATTTGCTGTACGGCGGTGATCGTTTTATCACCACCATCAACATGTCCGAGTTCCAGGAGAAGCACACCGTCTCGCGCCTGATCGGTGCGCCGCCAGGCTACGTCGGTTATGGCGAAGGCGGCATGCTCACCGAAGCGGTACGGCAGAAGCCGTACTCCGTCGTGCTGCTCGATGAAGTCGAAAAAGCCGACCCGGACGTGCTCAACCTGTTCTACCAAATCTTCGACAAAGGCGTGGCCAACGACGGCGAAGGACGCGAGATCGACTTCCGCAACACGTTGATCCTGATGACCTCGAACCTGGGCAGCGACCTCATCGCCGAACTCTGCGAAAACGGCGAGCGGCCATCGGCCGAAGTGCTTGAAGAAACCATTCGCCCGGTGCTGAGCAAACACTTTAAACCGGCGCTGCTGGCGCGGATGCGCGTGATTCCTTACTTCCCGGTCGGTGGTCCGGTGCTGCGCGAGCTGATCGAAATCAAACTCGGTCGTTTGGGCGAGCGCCTCAACCGTCGTCAGCTGGATTTCACCTGGTGCCAGAACCTCGTCGATCACCTGTCCGAACGCTGCACCCAAAGCGACAGCGGCGCGCGCCTGATCGATCATTTGCTCGACCTGCATGTGCTGCCGCTGGTGGCCGACCGCTTGCTCGATGCGATGGCCACCGGTGAAAGCCTCAAGCGCGTTCACGCAACGCTCGACGGCAACGCCAGCGTGATTTGCGAGTTCGCCTGAGGTGGGTGTGATGTTCACTCAAGTGCCGCAACCACTGGTCTATGCCGAAGCCTTGCTGGCGCAATTCGCCAGCTTGTCGCGGGCAGCGGACGGTGCTGCGCTGCTGGGTGACTTCGTGCGCGGTTTGGCCGAGCTCAGTGGTTGCGAGCTGACCCAGTTGTACCTGCTGGACGCGACCCACACTTGCCTGGGAATGAACGCCGAGTGCCTCAATGGCACCCTGCAACTCCAGGGCGCGGCGAGCCTGCCGGCGGATTACACCGGTGAACAACTGCTGCAATTCGCCCTGTGCCAGAACCGCGTGGTGTGCCTCGGCGAGTTGAGCGGCAGCCTGCACGAAACCAGTTTTCTGCCGCTGCAGGCCACACCTTGGCAGTCGCTGTTGTGCGTGCCGCTGGTCAATCAGCAGAAGGCTGTCGAAGGCTTGCTGCTGTGCGCCAGTCCTCGGCACATCGCCCTGCAAGGCTTTGCCGATTCCCTCGGGCAACTGGGGTCGTTCGTGCTCGGCCAATTGCATCTGCTGCAACGCCTGCGTCAGCCTGCAAGTGCTGCCGCGCCGGTCATGCGCGGTGCTCCGAGCGTCAGCGGTTATGGCTTGATCGGCAAAAGTGCGGCCATGCGCCAGACTTATTCACTGATCAGCAAAGTCCTGCACAGCCCGTACACCGTGCTGCTGCGCGGCGAAACTGGCACCGGCAAGGAAGTGGTCGCGCGGGCGATTCATGATTGCGGGCCGCGCCGTTCCCAGGCGTTCATCGTGCAGAACTGCGCGGCGTTCCCCGAGAACTTGCTGGAAAGCGAGTTGTTCGGCTACCGCAAAGGCGCGTTCACCGGCGCTGATCGTGACCGCGCCGGACTGTTCGATGCGGCCAATGGCGGGACCTTGCTGCTCGATGAAATCGGCGACATGCCGTTGTCCCTGCAAGCCAAGCTGTTGCGCGTCTTGCAGGAAGGCGAGATCCGTCCGCTGGGTTCCAACGACACGCACAAAATCGACGTGCGCATCATCGCCGCCACGCACCGGGATCTGGCGGTGTTGGTCAGCGAAGGCAAATTCCGCGAGGACTTGTACTACCGCCTCGCGCAATTCCCGATCGAGTTGCCGGCCCTGCGTCATCGCGAAGGCGACATTCTTGATCTGGCCCGGCACTTCGCCGAAAAGGCCTGCGCGTTTTTGCAGCGGGATGCGGTGCGCTGGTCCGAGGCGGCGCTGGATCACCTGTCCGGCTACGCCTTCCCCGGCAACGTGCGCGAACTCAAAGGCCTGGTCGAACGCGCAGTGCTGCTGTGCGAGGGCGGCGAGTTGCTGGCCGAACATTTTTCCCTGCGCATGGAAGCCATGCCGGAAGACAACAGCAGCCTGAATTTGCGTGAACGTCTGGAGCAGGTCGAACGCAGCCTGCTGCTCGATTGCCTGCGCAAAAACGACGGCAACCAGACCCTTGCCGCCCGCGAACTCGGACTGCCACGTCGCACCCTGCTTTATCGCCTCGGGCGCCTGAATATCAACTTGGGTGATTTCGATGGGTAGGCAAATGACCCTCGATTTCACCTTATTCGCTACTAACAGCGCCGCCCGAAAGGGTCGGCGCTTTGTACTTTGTCTACCTCTGGAGTCCCTCTGATGTCTGTTCGTCACTGGCAAGCCGTCCTGCTGACCCTCGTCGTTCTATGCGGCCTCGGCGGCTGCAGCGGCAATTACAAATTCAACGACAACACCTATCGCCCATTGGGTGATCCGCAGGCGGTCAATCGCGGCAAGTGACCGCAAGGAGCATCATCATGGAACTGGTTTTCGAAATGCTGAACACCAAGCAGTTCGTGCCCACGGATTTGTGCCAGAAGACCTTCAAGCAGGCCGGTGGCGTGATTGGCCGGGGCGAGGATTGCGACTGGATCATCCCGGACCGCAAGCGTCACCTGTCCAACCACCACGCGTTGATCAGCTACCGCGAAGGCACGTTTTACCTGACCGATACCAGCAGCAACGGTATTCAGGACAACGAAAGCGGCGCGCGCCTGCGCAAGGGCGAAGCCATGCGCATCGAGCACGGCAGCGTCTACGTGCTGGGTGACTTCGAGATCCGTGCGCGCCTGGTGCGCGACCCGGCGACCTTCGACGTCGAAGTCGGCCGTCCGCAGGCGGCGGGCAGCATCATTCCTGACGATGCGTTCCTCGACCTCGACCCGATGAACGCCCTCGACCAGCAAGAGCGCGTGTACTCGGAAATCGACGAACTGATCTCCCCGCGCAATGCCCCCGAGGACACCCGTCAACGCGCCGACTACGCGCGTATCGACATGGAAAGCCTGATGGTCCCGGAGCTGATCGACGCCCCGGCCGAACCTGCGCCAGCCCCGGCGCCGAAAGCCGTCGAGCGTCAGAGCGACGGTTTCTGGGAGCACTTCGGTGCGGCGCTGGGCGTGGACCTCAAAGGCCTCGACCACGACGCCCGCGAAGCTTTGGCGCTGCACGCTGCGCGTCTGCTGCGGCAGAGCGTCGGTGGTTTGCAACAGAGCCTGCGCACCCGCAGCGAGTTGAAAAACGAACTGCGCCTGGCCCAGACCCTCGTTCAGGGCAACCACAAAAACCCGCTCAAATTTGCCGTGGATCCCGGTGAAGCGCTGGAGATTCTGCTGCAGCCCAACAAACCGGGGCAGATGCCGGCCGAGCAGGCGATCTCCCGCTCGTTCCGCGATTTGCAGGCGCACCAGGTGGCCTTGCTGACCGCCAGCCGCGCGGCCGTTCGCGGCACGCTGGAACACTTCTCGCCCGAGCAGTTGACCTTGCGTTTCGAGCGCGACAACAAACCGATCCTGGCCACGTCCGGCAGCCGCTGGAGAGCCTACGGCCGTTATCACCAGGCCCTGCGCCAGGATGATGACTGGAGCGAACGCCTGCTGGCCCGCGACTTTGCCCAGGCTTACGAAGAACAGATCCGTCTGATTTCCACCCTACACACCGACCACCAAGGATGATGCGCATGTCTCGCTGCTCGACCGCTTTTTTCAAGACGCTGACTGCGCTGACAGCCCTGTTGCTGCTGGCCGGCTGCTCGTCGCTGTCGCCGTATTCCACCGTGACCAAACTTAACCTGAAGTTGACCGCCAGCGATCAGCTGAACCCGGACCTCAACGGGCGTCCGTCGCCGATTGTCGTGCGTCTGTTCGAGCTCAAGCACCCGGTGGCCTTCGAGAACGCTGACTTCTTCAGCCTGTACGAGCGCGCCAAGGAATCTCTGGCCCCGGACATGGTCGCCACCGAAGAGCTGGAACTGCGTCCGGGCGAAACCGTCGAGCTCAAGCTCAGCGTGGAGGAGGGCAGCCGCTACGTCGGCGTTCTTGCCGCCTACCGCGACCTGCCGGAAACCAAATGGCGCTACACGGTGCAAGTTACCCCGGTGGCACTCACCGAGGCTGACCTGACCCTCGACCAGGCCGGCATCCGCAACACCAATGAAACGCTCGCCAAGGCGGTTGACTGATCATGAACTCCCATAAAGTCATTTGGCAGGAAGGCATGTTGCTGCGTCCGCAGCACTTCCAGCACAACGATCGTTACTACGACCACCAGATGAAGACCCGCACCCAGTTGCTGGGCAGCTACACCTGGGGCTTCCTGAACCTGGACATCGACTTGCAGTTCCTCAACATGGGCAAACTGGTGATCAGCCAGGCCTCGGGGATTTTGCCGGACGGCAGCCTGTTCGAACTGGGCGGCAACACCGAGCCGTTGGCCCTGGACGTACCGCCGAACACCGGCAACACGCCAATCTACCTGGCGCTGCCGCTGGTCACCGGTAACCACATCGAAGCCCGTCGCCCAGAGCAATCCGACGTGCTGGCGCGCTTCACCGCGTATGAAGCGGAAGTCGCCGACTCCAACGCTGGCGACGACTCCGCCAGCCAGGTCAGCTGCGCCCGTCCGGACTTCAAACTGTTGCTCGGCGAGCAGCAGAGCGATCAGGCCTACGTGAAGCTGAAGATCTGCGAAGTGCTCGACACCACGCCCGACGGCGTGATCAGCCTCGACCCGGACTTCGTGCCGACCTACATCCAGGCGCATTCCTCCAGCTACCTGCTGTCGTGCCTCAAAGAAGTGATCAGCATGCTCGGCCACCGGGGCGACACCATCGCCGACCGGATCCGCTCCAACGGCAAGGTTGGTGGCGCGGAAGTCGGCGACTTCATGATGCTGCAACTGATCAACCGCACCGAACTGTTGCTGCGCCACTACCTCGGCCTGGAACAGGTTCACCCGGAAGAGTTGTACCGCACGCTGCTGACCATGCTCGGTGATCTGGCGACGTTCTCCAGCGACAGCAAACGCCCGCGCCTGGACAGCCGTTACCAGCACAGCGACCAGGGCGCGAGCTTCCGCAAACTGATGGAAGCGATTCGTCAGGTGTTGTCGATGGTGCTCGAACAGCACGCCATCGAACTGGTGCTGCAAGCGCGTCAGTACGGGATCATCGTCTCGCCGTTGCACGACCACAAACTGCTGGGCTCGGCGTCGTTCGTGCTCGCGGCCAGTGCCAACTGCGATTCCGAAGAACTGCGCCACCGCTTGCCGGCGCACCTCAAGGTCGGCCCGGTGGAGCGCATTCGCCAACTGGTCAACCTGCATCTGCCAGGCATCAAGGTCAAACCGTTGCCGGTGGCCCCGCGGCAGATCGCGTTCCACTCCAACAAAACCTATTTCATCCTCGAACTCAGTTCCGAAGACCTGGCACAACTCGAGCGCTCCGGCGGCTTCGCGTTCCACGTGTCCGGCGAATTTGCCGAGCTTGAACTGAAATTCTGGGCCATCAGGAACTGACCGAAATGATCAAGGACACGGAATACAACCAGGACGATAAAACCGTCCTGCTCGACCGCCAGGGCCACGGCCCGGCGCAGAGTCCGCTGACAGATTTCGCCGCACCGCCGCGTTTCGAACAGCTCGAAGAACGCATGATCTACGCCGCGCGTTTGCGCCCGGCCGAAGCGTTCAACATCAGCCTCAATTCGCTGGTGGCCGCCGCTTCCGACCTGTTGTCGGAAGTGGTGCGCCTCAAGCACAGCGACACCCGCGAAGACATGTACGCGCTCAACGAGCGACTGACTTCCGCGCTGAAGCTGTTTGAAGTGCGCGCGCTGCACAACGGCGCCGAAAGCAGCCAGGTGATGGCCGCCCGTTACGTACTCTGCACCGTGGTCGACGAAGCCGTCGTGACCACCCCGTGGGGCAACGAAAGCGAGTGGTCGCAGATGAGTCTGCTCAGCAGCTTCCACAACGAAACCTTCGGCGGCGAGAAGTTCTTCCAACTGCTGGATCGCCTGTCGAAAAACCCGGTCAAGCACCTGCCGATGCTGGAGCTGATGTACCTGTGCCTGTCCCTGGGCTTCGAAGGCAAGTATCGGGTGCAAGCCCGCGGCATGCTCGAGCTCGAAGGCATCCGCGACGCTTTGTATCGCCAGATTCGTCAACTGCGCGGCGACGTGCCCCGTGAGCTGTCGCCCCATTGGGAAGGCTTGAACGATCAGCGCCGCAGCCTGGTGCGCATCGTGCCGGCGTGGATGGTGGTGCTGTTCACCGTGGTGTGCCTGGTGGTGATGTATTCGGGTTTTGCCTGGGTACTGGGCGAGCAACGCGAAACGGTTCTGCAACCTTATCAGCAGCTAGATCCGGCCGCGGTCCAGCCGCAGTCGCAGCCGTAAACAGGGACGTGTGATGAAAAAGTTTTTCAAGAAAGTCGGCGCATTCTTGCGCAAGACCTGGGTCTGGACCTTGCTGGTGGTGCTGTTTGTCGCGCTGCTGGTGTGGTTCGTCGGGCCGCTGCTGGCGGTGGATGACTACAAGTTCTGGGAAGGTTCGACCTCCCGCCTGCTGACCATCAGTGTGCTGTTCCTGATCTGGGGCCTGACCATGGTCTTCGTCAGCTGGCGCGCTGGCGTTCGTAAGAAAGCCATCGAAGACACCGAAGACGGACAGGATCGTATCCGCCGCGAAGAGCTGATCGACGAAGAGCAGAAAGAGTTGAAGGTGCGTTTCAAAGACGCACTGAAAACCCTGAAGACTTCGAGCCTGTATCGTGGTCGCAGTGAGCGCTGGCGCAGTGATTTGCCTTGGTACCTGTTGATTGGTCCACAGGGCAGCGGCAAGACCAGTTTGCTGGACTTCTCGGGCCTTGAGTTTCCGATCAACAAGATCGATCGCAAACTGACCCGCGACACCCTCGGCACCCGTCATTGCGACTGGTACTTCGCCGACCACGGCGTGCTGATCGACACCGCTGGCCGCTACCTGACCCAGCCGGATGCCGAAGTCGATGGCAGCGCCTGGAGCACCTTGCTCGACCTGCTGCGCAAGCGTCGCCGCAACCGTCCGTTGAACGGCGTGCTGGTGACCATTCCGGTGGAAACCCTGCTGGGCGGCAGCGAGCAAGACCTTGACACCCTGGCTCGCCAGGTCCGTGCCCGTCTGCAAGACGTGCATCAGAAACTGCACGTCGACGTGCCGATCTATCTCGTATTGAGCAAGGCTGATCGCCTGCTCGGCTTCGACGAGTTCTTCGATCAACTGACCCGCGAAGAAAGCGATCAGGTGCTCGGCACCAGCTTCCGCAAAGAGCAGAGCGGCACCGATGTGGCCGTGTTGCGCGCCGAGTTCGAAGAACTGCTGCGTCGCCTGAACAGCCAAGTGATCATGCGCATGCACCAGGAGCGCGACACCCAGCGCCGTGGCCGCATCCTCGACTTCCCGCATCAACTGGGGCAGATCGGCGAGCGCCTGTGCCTGTTCGTCGACATGGCGTTCACCGGCAACCGCTACCAGCGAGTCAGCCAGTTGCGCGGTTTCTACCTGACCAGCGCACCGCACCTGACGCAAGAGATGGACCAGACCACCGCCGGCATCGGCGCCAATCTGGGGATGAATGCCGGCGTGCTGCCGACCCTGCGCAGCGGCCGTTCGCGCTTCATTCACCATTTGCTCAGCCGCGTAATTTTCCCGGAAGCCGACCTGGCGGGCCTGGACAAGCGCGAACGCAGCCGCATCCACTGGGGCCAGCGTGCTCTGTACGTGGGGGCGTTGGCGGCATTGGCGCTGTTCGGCATCCTGTGGGCTGGCGGTTTCTCCGCCAACTACGAGCGTCTGGAAAACCTGCGTAACCTGGCGCAAAACTGGACGCAATCGCGCTCGGCTCTGACCGCGCGTGACGATTCCATGGCCGTGCTCAAAACCCTCGACACCAGCTACGCGGCGACCCAGGTTTTCCCGAAAAAGGGTGACGTGAGTTACCACGAGCGCGGCGGTCTGTACCAGGGCGAAGAGTCCAACCCGGTGGTCAAGGCAGCCTACGAGCGTGAGCTTGAAGCGCAACTGTTGCCACGGGTCGCGACCCTGCTCGAAGGGCAGATCCGCGCCAACATGCAGGACCGCGAGCGCTTGCTCAACAGCCTGCGTGCGTACCTGATGCTGAACATGAAGGATCGCCGCGATGCAGGCTGGCTCAAGGATTGGGTCGCTACCGACTGGTCCCAGCGCTACGCCGGCAACACCGCGGTACAGAACGGTTTGAACACGCACTTCGAGCGTTTGCTGCAGCAACCGTTTATCTACCCGCTCAACGATCAACTGGTGGCCCAGGCGCGTCAGGTATTGCGTAGTGAGTCCTTGGCCAACGTGGTTTACCGGATGCTGCGCGAGCAGGCCCGCAACCTGCCGGAATACCGTTTGAGTCAACATATGGGCCCGCAAGCGGCGCTGTTTGTCGGCACCGACTACGTGATCCCGGGGTTCTACACCCAACAGGGTTATCAGCAATACTTCTCGATCCAGGGCTCGGCGCTGGTCACCGATATCCTGCGCGACAACTGGGTGCTGGGCGAAGGCTCGGGCATCAGCGGCATGGACTTGCGTCGCCTGATGGTCGAACTGGAGCAACTGTACTTCCGCGACTACGCCAACTTCTGGAGTGAAGCGGTCGGCCAGGTTGCCCTGCCACCGATCAACGAATTCAGCGAAGGCGCCGAGCAACTGGCGGGCCTGACTTCGGCCAACTCGCCAGTGCTGCAACTGCTGGTGGAAGTGCGCGAGAACACCCGGTTCCCGGCAGAAGCCGAACCGGTTGATCAGGCGGCGGATGCCGCCGGCGCACTGGCTGATCAGAAGGGCAAGTTGGGCAAAATCGGCAAACTGGCGTCGGCTGCAGCGGACAAGGCCTCGGACATGGCCGCGACCAAGAACCTGCCGGACACCGCGAAGAAGTCCCTGCAACGGCGCTTCGAACCGCTGCACCGTTTGCTGGATGACAACAACGGTCCGGCCGCTGATTTGACCCCGGCCCTGACCGCGCTCAACGACCTGCAATTGCAAGTGGCCAGCCTGGCTCGTGCCAGTTCGCCGGAGCAGGCGGCGTTCGAAATGGCCAAGACCCGCATGGGCGGCCAGCGTGATGCGCTGAGCAACCTGCGCAATGCGTCCAACCGTTTGCCGCGTCCGGTCAGTGTCTGGTTCAACGTGCTGGCCGAAGACACCTGGCGTCTGGTGCTCAACGATTCCTACGCGTACCTGAACCAGCGCTACCAGAGCGAGCTGTATAGCTTCTACGGTAAGGCGATCAACAAGCGTTATCCGTTCAGCGCCCACAGCACCAGCGACGTGGCGATCAGCGACTTCCGCGAGTTCTTCAAGGCTCAAGGCATCAACGACCGCTTCTTCGAAACCTACATGCGTCCCTTCGTCAGCGGCGATCCGGGCAACTACCGCATGCGCAGCGTCGATGGTCACAGCCTGCCGATCTCCAAGGTCTACCTCGACCAGATGGCGGCGGCGCAAACCATTCGCCAGAGCTTCTTTGCCGAGAACCCGGCCGAGCCGCAAGTGCAATTCAAACTGGAGCCGTACACCCTCGACCCGGCCGTCAGCCGTTCCGAGTTCAAGTTTGGCGACAAGACCATCGAATACCGTCACGGCCCGATCGTGCCGGTGTCGTTCAAATGGCCGACCGATGCTGAAGACGGTCGCACCAGCCTGGTCCTCGACAAAATGGCCGGCCGCCCGATCGGTATCGAGAAGAACACCGGCCCTTGGTCGCTGTTCCGTCTGTTCGACCTGATGCAGACCGAGTACCTGAACGGTCGCGACGTGCTGGTGCTGAAAGCGGACGTGGGTGGCCTGCGCGCCAACTACCTGCTGTCGAGCCAACGCACGCCGAACCCGTTCGACATGGGCGTGCTGCGGACCTTCCGTATGCCGGTGCAACTCTGATGCAGGTTGCCAGTCCCTGGCGCAGCGCTGCGCGCACCGATCCGGGCAAGGTTCGGGCGCGCAACGAAGATGCCTTCCTCGACTCGCCACAGCAGGGGCTGTGGGTGGTCGCGGACGGCATGGGCGGTCATCAGGGTGGCGACATCGCCAGCCAGTTGATCGTCGCCAGCCTGGCGGAATTGCCGGTGCAGGACGACTTCGACGAACGACTCAAGGGCATTCGCCAGTGCTTGCACTGGATCAATCGCCGCTTGGGTCAGGAGTTGACCGTCACGGCCGGGCGCCACGACAGCATCATGGGCAGCACCGTGGTGGCGCTGCTGGTGGAAGGCAGTCGCGCGGCCTGTATCTGGGCCGGCGACAGCCGTTGCTATCTGTGGCGTGGCCAGCGCTTGTATCAGCTGTCCAAGGACCATTCGCTGCAACAGCAACTGATCGACGAGCAAAATATGAGCGTCGAAGACGCCCGCGCCCATCCATCGGCCCATGCCCTGACCCGTGCGGTCGGGGCGGCCGATGTGCTGACGCTGGACGTGCTCGAACTCGAGGTTTACCCCGGCGATGCGTTCCTGTTGTGCAGCGACGGTTTGTACCAAGGGCTCAGCAGCGATGCCTTGGGCAACGCCCTGAGCCTGACCGCGCCGCACGTTGCGCTGGAGCGTCTGTTCGATGGCGCTTTGCGTGGCGCGGCCCGGGACAACTTGACTGCTGTGGTGATCCGCCAATGACTGAACTCATGCGACCGATCGACGACCTGCTGGTGAGCGAAGAGCAGGACAACAACCTGACCTACTTTGCGTTCGCCAAATCTCATCAGGCGGAACCTGCACTGGCGCCAACACGGGCCAGCGTCGGCGAATTGCCCGACGTGCTCGCAGGCCGTTACCGCATCGAGCGCCTGCTCGGTGCCGGTGGCATGGGCGCGGTTTACCGCGCACGGGACTTGCTGAGCGAACAGTTCGGCGATCCCGACCCTTACATCGCGCTGAAAATTCTCAGCGAAGAATTTGCCGAATCGCCGGACGCCAGTGCCTTGCTCTACAGCGAGTTCGCCCTGACCCGACGCTTGCGCCACGACAACGTGCTGCGCTTTCACACCTTTGAAGTCGACACCGACTGCCAGCGCGCCTTCATCACCATGGAACTCATGCGTGGGCTGACCCTGGACAAATTACTCTGCGAGCGGCCTCTGGGCCTGCCGTGGAAAGAACTGCGCGACATCGCGCTGCCGCTGCTCGACGCGCTGGCCTACGCCCACGCTCGCGGCGTGCTGCACGGCGACATGAAACCGAGCAACGTCATGCTCAGCGAAGAAGGCGTGCGCCTGTTTGACTTCGGCCTCGGCCAGGCCGAAGAGGGCATCCTGCCCGGCCTGCCACACCTGAGCCGCAGCCGCTTCAACGCCTGGACCCCCGGCTACGCCGCCCCCGAACTGCTCGAAGGCCAGCCGCTGACCGCCAGCGCCGACGTCTACGGCGTCGCCTGCGTGCTCTACGAACTGGCGGGCGGCAAACACCCGTTCCGCCGCTTGCCCTCGACCCAGGCCCGCGACGAACGCCTGGAGCGCGAACTGCATGCACCGAAAAATCTACCGAAACACTGCTGGCCAGCCCTGCGCAACGCGCTGACCTTCAACGCGGCTGATCGTACGGTCAGCGCCGCTCAATTACGCGACGCCATGGGCGCCACTTCGTCCTGGCTGCAACGCCTGCGACTATCGGCGTAACGGATGACACTCGAACAGGGATCGACCAATGTTCAACCCAGCTAACGAAACGCACTTCAGCCTGACCGTTGAAGACTACGTGGGCGACCTGCAAGTGCTGTCGTTCACCGGCACCGAAGGCATCAGCCAGCCCTATCGCATCGACGTGGAACTGGTCAGCGAAAACCCCGACCTGGACCTGGAAAAGCTCCTGCACAAACAGGCGTTCCTGGCGTTCGACCCGCAAGGCTCTGGCATTCACGGCCAGATCTACCGCGTCGCCCAGGGCGATGCCGGCAAACGCCTGACCCGCTACAAAATCTCCCTGGTGCCGCAACTGCAATACCTGCACCACCGCACCAACCAGCGCATCTACCAGCAGATGTCGGCGCCGAAAATCATCGCGCTGATCCTCGAAGAACACGGCATCAAGGGCAACGCCTACAACTTCCAGTTGAGCGTGCCGTGCCCGGATCGTGATTACTGCGTGCAGTACGACGAAACCGACCTGCATTTCGTGCAGCGTTTGTGCGAAGAAGAAGGCATTCACTACCACTTCCAGCACACGCCAAAAGGGCATTTGCTGGTGTTCGGCGACGACCAGACCGTGTTCCCCAAACTCGGCCAGCCCACCGCGTATGTGCAAGGTAGCGGCATGGTCGCCACAGAACCGGTGATCAAAGGCTTCAAGCTACGCCTGGAAACCCGCACCGGCCGCGTCACCCGTCGCGACTACGACTTTGAAAAGCCACGCCTGCAACTCGAAGCCGGCTATAAACCTGAAGGCGAAAGCACCGAACCGGATCTGGAGGATTACGACTACCCCGGCCGTTTCATCGACCGCGCGCGCGGCAAGTTCCTCAGCCAACGCGCCCTCGAACGCCACCGCGCCGACTACCAACAAGCCGAAGGCCACGGCGACCAGACGCGTTTGGTCAGCGGCCACTTCCTGGAACTCTCCGACCACCCGCGCACCGAGTGGAACGACCTCTGGCTGCTCACCGAAATCCTCCACGAAGGCAAACAGCCGCAAGTCCTCGAAGAATCGGTGACCAGCGACACCACCGACAACAAAGACGACTTCCACCAGGGCTACCGCAACCGCTTCCTCGCCACCCCGTGGGCCGTGTTCTACCGCCCGGCGCTGCAACACCCCAAACCCCGCGTCCTCGGCAGTCAAACGGCACTGGTCACCGGCCCTAAAAGCGAAGAAATCCACTGCGACCAATACGGCCGCATCAAAGTGCAATTCCACTGGGACCGCGAAGGCCAGGCCGACGACAAAACCAGCTGCTGGATGCGCGTCTCCTCGAGTTGGGCCGGCGACCGCTACGGCGCCATCGCCATCCCGCGCATCGGCATGGAAGTCCTCGTCACCTTCCTCGAAGGCGACCCCGACCAGCCACTGGTGACCGGGTGCCTGTACCACAAG
Organism: Pseudomonas sp. LBUM1646; assembly: GCF_059716165.1. NCBI lineage: Bacteria > Pseudomonadati > Pseudomonadota > Gammaproteobacteria > Pseudomonadales > Pseudomonadaceae > Pseudomonas > Pseudomonas sp. LBUM1646. Next base: position 6,796,550 of record NZ_CP166810.1, on the reverse strand, counting down.
GAAAACCAGGTCCCCTACGAACTGCCGGCGAACAAAACCCGCACCGTGTTCAAAACCCTCAGCTCACCGGGGGGCGGCGGCTACAACGAACTGCGCATTGAAGACAAAAAAGGCGCGGAACAGATCTACCTGCATGCCCAGCGCGATTGGGATGAAAACATCGAGCACGACCAAAAAATCCGCGTCGGCAATGAACGCCACGACACCGTGGAGAAGAACACCTACACCGAACTCAAAGCCGAAGAACACCGCACCACCATCGCCGACCGCAAGATTGAAACGCGGATGGATGATCACCTGACGATCGGCCAGAGCCAGCATGTGAAGCTCGGGACCGCGCAGCTGACCAGTGCTGGGAAAGAGATTCATCTGAAGGCCGGGGACAAGATTGTCATTGAGGCTGGGATGGAACTCACGGTTAAGGCCGGGGGGAGTTTCATCAAGCTGGATGCCGGTGGGATTACGGTGGTTGGGCCGGTGGTGAAGATTAATGCGGGTGGGTCGGCGGGTTCGGGCACGGGGATCGGGATCAAGCCGCCGGTGCTGCCGGGGGCTGCCGACGCGGACATCGCTGGCGACGTACCGCCCCAGGCACTCGGCAACACACCGACACCGATGCCGCCACCGCCAGTCTGCAAAGAATGCCTGGCACGGGCCAAACGTAACGCCCAGGCCCTGGCCGCGCGATAAAGGACGACTTCATGACCACAAGCAACCTGCACTGGCTCGACGAGTTATGGGTCAACGCCCAGCAACTGCAACACCAGCACCTCGACCTGCTGATCGACGCCACCAGCCTCGACTACCCGCTGCTGCAAGAACTGGCAGAGCAAACCGACGCACCGAAACTGGCCAAACTGTTCGAAAACACCCCGGAAGTCGCCATCGCCGACTTCGGCCCGCTGCTGCTGCGCGTGGAAACTTCCCAACGGCCCTGGCTGAAAACCTTTATCAGCGCCGTCGACTGCAACAAACACGTCGTCGCCCTGTTCAGCCCGTGGACGTTTGAAGCGTTGGCCGACCACTTGCGCGGCTTCCTCCAGGCCCAATGGAACCAGGGCCGCTCGGAAGGCGTGTTGCGCTACTACGACCCGCGCCTGCTGCTGCCCGTCGCCGAAACCCTCACCCCCGCGCAAAGCAACGCCTTCCACGCCGCCGTCATTTCCTGGCACTGGCTCGACCGCGACCAACGCCCACAAAGCCTGCCCGGCAACTACGTCCGCCACGCCGCCGTCCCACCCAGCGCCCCCGTCATGTTCGACCACCCACAAGTGGCCAACCTGCTCGCCTGGACCGAAGCCGACGCCTACCGCATCGACCACTGCGCCATCCCGCAGCACTACGGTCTGAGCCGCAATGAAAGCCTTATTCGTCATCTGTACCGCAGCCAATTGGCGGCGAATCAGAAAGGATTGAAAGAGCCGGAAGAGCGGGAGCCGTTTATTGATCAATGGTTGGTGGAGAACTCGGCGTTTGTGATTGATGAGCCGGTTAGGGCGTTGATTTGAAATTCATTCTCGTAGCACTGGTCGAGAGGATTCTGTCTTCTGGAGGGTGCTGTGCGCGAGTTTTGATGGTTTTGGTGGTGTTAAGCGGTTGCAGCAGTGCCCCATCGACGATGCTGTCGGCACCCGTGACATGTCCCGTTCTTTGATCAGGTACGCGGTTTGTGAAAATTCTACGTTAGTCCCTATAGCTACTGATGAACTTGGAGGAGCCGAAGATATGTCTACATTGATTAATGGGTTTAATAAAATATGCGGTTATGCCTCGTTGATGCCAAAGGTGCTTGCACAAAAATTGTGCTTGGGGTTAAAAAATATCAGCGCTAAGACGAGAGGAATATCATTAATCCTCTCAGTTAGTATGTTCTGTATAAGCGCTTGCAGTGCTGCTCCTAAAATGGTGTCTGCACCGATTACTGGTTACAACCATACATCCGCAGAAATTATAAGCTTCAGTATTAACGGTGCTGGTGGTCCTCGGATCCCACCAAATCAGAGTGGAGGTGAGGTTTGCTGTGGCGTGCTTCCTGTTGAATGGAGCTCTGGAATGAGAGCTGTTATCGAGTGGGACAAAGATTCAAAACCATACGAGTCATTAAAGCGTGATCAGTACGGGCAAATTGTCAAAGAGGCAGCTGTTCGTCACTCCGTTGGTTATTCTCACCACACAGCAACTGTTGACATTCCTAAGTACGCCAAGGAACTTTGTGCGTTGCAGGTTCACTTTCTACCCTGCGACCAAGTAAAAGTATCTACGACTTGCTTTACACCCGGAAACCCTAATTACCCAGATAAAGCGTACTTTCAAGTTAAGGAGTCGGCTTCATGTTCGAATCACTGATGGGGGACGATTCCCCTCCTCCTGAGGGTGCACTAGTTGCCCCGAGTTTTCCTCTTACGCGTCGGCTGCCGAATGATCCGGGGCAGCTGTCGAAGAACATACAGTTGCAGAAGAAAGACGAAAAGGAATTTGGTAATAATCAACGCAAGACTGCTCAGGCTAAGGGCCAGGCGGATATCGGAACGCCCTGCTGTAAAACATTACATATCACACTGGCTTTTGATGGCACCAATAACAACGACCAAGCAGATGGTTCGTCAACCCCAAACTCTCGCAGCAATATAGCTCGGCTTTTCCACGCAAGTTTAGAGTCGTCCTTTGATTTGAAGAATGAGGGCTTCCATAAATATTACTGCCCTGGCGTGGGTACAGTTTTTCCTGATGTAGATGAATATACTCCAGATCAAAATGGCCTTGTTGGAGCAAGTGGTGGCGAAAATCGCATTAATTGGGCTCTTACCAGGTTGCTTGATGCGTTAAATCGAAATTTAGGAGAAAAGAGAGCAGATATCAATGAAACAAAAGCTCTCTTGAAAAAGATGGCAACTAGTTGGCTTGGTAACGTTTTTAGTGCAGGTCTTTTGGAAGACGGTGAAAAAAAACGCGAAGCCGCATTGCGTGAAGAGATTGAAAAACTGCAGGGCAAGATAAAGCAGAGGATCGACTCCGATGAAAAACCACATATATTGGCTATGCGGCTCTATGTATATGGGTTCTCTCGCGGGGCAGCGGAAGCTAGAACGTTCGTTAATTGGTTGCAGAAACTCGTTCGTTGCCAAGGTGTGAATGGTGAAGTTGAGTATCGTTTTGCGGGATTACCAATTTCCGTAAACTTTCTAGGTGTATTTGATACCGTTGCGGCAGTTGGATTGGCTGATAGCCTTCCATTTGCGGCCGGGCATATGGACTGGGCCGACGGCACTATGCGTCTACCTGATGAGGCAGCATCCACTTGCCAGAGCACGGCGTTACCCGATGACTGTACTTTTCTAAAGCGCTGTGTCCATTTGGTTTCTGGCCATGAGCAGCGAGCAAGTTTTCCACTGGATTCAATACGCCGACGTCCTAAAACACCTGACGGCAACCTTGATAAAAATAAAGCTTCGAGTTATCGACAAGGTACGGTCGAATACATTTATCCGGGTGTGCATTCGGATGTAGGCGGGGGATACTCACCAAATGATCAGGGTAAGGCTACCGCTGGCTCAGATCATGTATTGTCGCAAATCGCTTTACAGCACATGTATGCCGAAGCGTTCATGGCAGGTGCGCCATTGACGGTTCCTGAGCCAGCGGTGCAAAAAGGGATTCACGATATTTGGCGAATTATGCCTACGGGCCTTGAGATGGAGTTCATGGTTTCCGAAACACTCATTAAGCGTTTCAATGCTTGGCAAGCACAGTGCAAAAGCGGCCCTTTAGAAGAGATGATGAAGCGTGAACAAGCTTTAATTACTGGATGGCGAATCGATCGGTATGCCGGCGGTGTAGAAAAACAATCGTTTTTCAAAAATGCTGCTCCGGATATGCCGAAGGCTAAAATAGATGCCTGGAAAGCGATTGAAAAGCGACACAATGCAGAAGTTGTGGCTGAAAGCAACAAGCTTCCTGTGCCGGTTTACTCTCAGGCTCAAGCGCAAGAGAATAAGCTGAATGTTCAAATTGTTGGTGGGCAAGAAGAAGTCGACAAGATGCTTTGGAAAAAGGTATTTGAACCACCTTTGGACCATCGACAACTAAGTGCAGCGGCTGCCGAATTTCGTCATGACTACCGACAGGAATGGGGGCCTGTGGAGGATGGGTTTACCGTCCTCGGTGTGGTGGATATGTTGCTGGGCGGAACTGTTTACTTGATAAACGAAGAGGACGAAGCCGAGGAATATACTTACTTGTATAAAGAGGGGACTTCGCGTTATCAAGAAATGTTTAGTACTCCAGGTAAACCAAGAGCAGGTAAAGAGGACTTGGTGGCGCTCTTTGATGATCAGGTCCATGACTCTCGCGCCTGGTTCATGAATTCGGATGACCTCATGGGCCCTCGTGAACCCTTTACAGACTATTTCCGTATTCGGTTAGTCCACTTCGACAATGAGTCGAATAAGCAGTTATCACTTTTGGCTACCGCCGGCCGAGTGGTAGGGGTCGGCATTGCCTTGGCCAGTATTGGGCTGAGCATTAAGAAAAAAGATCCTCGCATGTTGCTGGGACTGTTCTTGCCGTCCTTGGCGCGGCCGGTCCTGAGCGGCAAAGTTGGTCTTCCGGAAATCAGCGCCTTCGACCCGCTTACCGGTATCGCACTACCGATGCTCACTAACCTCGATTCGTTGAGGTCGTTCACCAAAGAACCAGGCGACATGGTGGCTAAAGTCGCCGCATTACCCGCGCTGCAGCCGCTTACCGCAGCCAACGCAAACACTCCAGTCCTTCAGAAAATCCTGGTGGCCCATCAGGCAGTCGAAGCAGCCCGCAAGAAAGACGCTAGTGCCTTGGCAAGTCTGGTGGCCAAAGCGGCTAACGATGAGGATAAGCCCGGAGGCTGGATGGACATGGTGGCCGATCAGGCTGGTAAGTTGAACTCGTCTGAAAAGACTGTGTAATTGCAAAACGCTGAAGGGCGGCTCTTGATGAGCCGTCCTTTGCGTTTTTGCGCTCAGGTTTCTGGACAAGAACTAACGACCGGATGAGGGAGCGGCGCAATTGGTTTTAACGACGAGAAGTATTGCGCTGCTAATCAGCCTGTTTGTGCTGTCTGCATGTAGCACATCACCGAAAATGCTCGGTACGTCAGTGACCGGTTACAACCACACCTCCGCGGCGATCAACTGGTTTAGCGTCAACGGCGCCGGGGGGGGGATGTTGGGCCGCATCAAGGTGGAGGAAGCGAAGTTTGTTGTGGTGTTATACCAAGGGTATGGACTCCTGGATTAAGAGCTATTGTTGAGTGGGAGGCGGATCCTAATTCAAAATCATCAACTAAATGGCCTCCTCTTGGTACGGACGCCTTTCGTGCAGAGTTAAAAAAGCACGCAGCTAAATATACGCACCACACAGTGACTGTCGACATTCCGAGGTATGAAGTCGCAGGTTCTTTAAAAGTGCATTTTCTTCCGTGTGATCAAATTCGCGTATCCGCTGACAACATTAAACGCGGAGAGCCAGGCTACCCATATAACTTTCCAATGAATATGGAGGAGCCGAAGGTATGTCCTGGTTCATGAGTCACGGTTGCGCCAAGGTTGGCCTGTTGATGGTTGGAGTGTTGGCATTGGATGCCTGCAAGACAGGCCCAACAATGCTCGGTACATCAGTGACCGGTTACAACCACACCTCCGCGGCGATCAATTGGTTTAGCGTCAACGGAGCTGGTGGTGGGAATGTTGGGCCGCATCAAGGTGGTGGCAGTGAGGTGTGCTGTGGAGTGGTGCCGCAAGTTTGGGTGCCGGGTTTGAGGGCGATTGTTGAGTGGGAGGCTGATCCTGAGCCGTACGCCTACGGCACGTGGGTTGAAACGCCTTACTCCGACGCTTGGAGAAAACGCATGGCGGAGCAAAAGCGGCGTTACTCACACCACACCGTCGTCGTTGAAATTCCAAAATACGACATCCCCGGAAGCCTGAAAGTCCATTTCTTGCCTTGTGATCAGGTACGTGTTTCGGCCAATGGGGTTCTACCCGGCACGCCTAGTTATCCTTACAACTACCCAATGCACATGGAAGATTCAAAAACTTGTCCTTTTTCCGCATTGATGCAAAAAAGGTAGATTTAAATGTTTAATAAGTTCCACGCAACTGCGTGGCTCGCTTTGTTATTCATCCAGGCTTGTGTTGCGGATGAAGTCCAGGCTCCGCTGGATATTACCGGCGCCAATGGAAGTTTGCTGCAATTCAAAAACTGGCATCAGCATGGCGGGTGGACCGACATAGAATATAAAGGGCCTGATGGTGCATTCAGGCTATACCATTTGCCCAGTATGCTCGAACCTTCGGGTATAGACATGGCTAAAAGGGAACAGATTTATTTATTAGTTGATGATCGGTTGAATTACTAAAAGTTTACGTGTGGCGATTATCAATTTTCTGTGCATGAAAAATCCCATTGTTTTTCTTTTGAAAAGGGCTGCACCAACATGCGATTTCTTATTTTCTCCGCACTCATCTCTGTATTTGCATTGCCCGTTAGCGCCGCGCCTTCCAGCTTGAAAATAGAACCTTCATTGCCCGCTGCCATGGTCGCCGCCATCGAATTGGAAAATCATATCTCGGCGCAGGAGCTTCGCCTGAGACCAAACGGTTCGGTGAGTTGGAAGGGGAGTGTTGTCGGGGCGGTGGCGTATGAGGACGCGATAGGCAGTTGTTCGATTCATACCTATCAGGGCGGTGTTCTGGGCGAGGTGTTTTCGAACGTGCCCTGCAAGTTTAAAGGCCCGCCGAAGCTGAAATCCGACAGGAAAGCTGCGCTGCCGGATGTTGTGTTCGAGTTGGAGGTTTTCCTGCCCAACCGTGGCGCGATGGTGAACCACATCGTGGCGCTGTATTTCGATGCTGAGAAAAACGCTTTTTGCTCAAGCAGCGAGCTAGCTGATTGGTATCTGTCGAAGGGGAAAAACATGATGCCTAATCTTCAGGATGGTACGTGTGAGGTTGGGGCTGGCTGATCGCATTGAGCCGCAGCAAGAAGGGGACATTAAGTCCCCTTCGTACTTTTACTACGCGGCGGCCCGGTGTCCCCCGGGGTCTGGCGCATCAATTTGATCCAGCGCTCGCTCCACCAATAAATGCACGCCGTCCGCCAGTCGGCTCAACGCCAAGGCTACCGAGCGGCGGGTGCCTTCCACATCGTCGGCCAAGTTCGCAGCGATGGCGCTGATGGACAGCAGGTCTTCGGACGCGTTGGCCAGGAGGGTTTCGATGTGAAGGTCGAGGTTAGCGTTGAATAGGGCGCCTTTGCGGCGCTTGGATTTGGGTTTCGCGTCCGGGTTTGGGCCGAGGTGGTAGTCGAGGGCGCGTTCGGCGGCTTCGTGGAGTTTTCTGGAATCGAGGGATTCGTAGGGGGATGTGGATAAGTCGTCTGGTGGATTCGGTGTTGGCTTGATCATAGAAGTAATCCCGTAATTAAGGAGCCGACACCGTTTCGCTTGCGCTTCGAAAGAGGTGGCAGCTGTGCATAGGTGTGCAAGACCGGCGGGATTATCCGGCAGACCCGAAGGTCTCCCATACACAACTGCCATAACGGTTCGCGAGCATAGGAAAACGCACGACGAATTGCCATAACCATTGTGTATCCCACCGAACTTGCACGTTCGAGTCACCGATTTTGCGGTGACGAAGAAAGGTTATCCCTATGAATGCAGCCCGCCTAGTTCACGAACACCCCCACGTATCGAAGGAAATATCCGATGGTTTTGCAGGCAATGTAAGCGGATGATCCGACACTTTTAAACGCAGCCACCACACAGCTTAAACAAGGGGCTTTTTGAGTGATCGACATGGATTGTTTATTGAACAAATACCGAGTAGTACTGAAAGCTGCTTTCCTGCTGAGCCTGTTCCTGGGCAGCGTGCATGCATTCGCTAAAGACTCACCTTGCCCGTTCGAAGTCCCGCAAACAGATCTGAAGGTCGCGAACTGCGCTCAAGAAGGGAGCGTGAACATCCTGAAACTCGTGCCCCGCAACAAACCTGAGTCCACCAACGTCTTCGAAAACCTCCCCACCTTCGTCGTCTCCGGGAAAAACCTGCCGGACATTTTGGCCGTTGTCGGAATCGACAGTGCGCGGCGTTACAACAAGCTGATCGAAGTGCCTCACGCTGAAGAACTCCAGGAATTTTCGGACGCTGCGCCCACAGCAAAAGCGCTAATGAAGCAGCAAGGCTGGACGCTGCTGGACATGAAGAACGTTATCTACCCTGGCCCGGATGACGTTGAAGGGTTTTCATTAACCTGCAACACACTTCAAGCCGAAACAGCCCAGGGTTTTGTCGTGGTTTCGCAGTGCAATACCTTTTATGAAGAGGGTGTATCGAGCCTGAAAGAACTCCTCGCCCGAATTACCTGCGAACCACCAAAAAGTGAAGCCTTCCCAGCGCTGCAAACTGACTCGGGCGCTATCGTCTTCAACTACACCAAACTGCCCGAAGACGAGTCCCAAGACCCCGACGAAAAGGCCATCGACGTCGATTTTGTAAATTGCGCCGACGGTACAACGACGAACATCGGCGGGCTGCCATTCTTGGCGGCCACCGGGCGCGTGCAAGCGGCTTTCCTGGCCCAGGCGAAACCCGATGCGGCGCCGATGTTTTTCATCATTCATGCGGTCGGAATCAGAGCCTATACCGGCGTTAATTATTTGGGCGAGTACTACACCGTTCACGCGTATTCCCCTACGGCGACGGGTTATGTGCGGAATGAGCGGTTGTCGAATTACTTTGGCAATGGCGGCGATATCGCGCGCGATGCCGAGTCGGAAGAGTTGGTCTACACGTTCCCCTATAAAACCGCTGATGACATCGTCGCCAAACTCAACTCCCCAGCCTATAAACATTGGGCAGCGGGAGACAAAGTAACGCTCACAATCAACAAGAAGACCTCCATCTACAGTTCGCCGGTTTTAGCCGACGTGACGAAGATGTATTTGATCCAGGGCGATTCGGTGTTGCAGGAAGGGGTTGAGGCGGGTTGGCTCAAGATCCTGTTCAAAACCCCCAAGGGCAAAGCGATTCGGGGTTGGGTGCAATGCGGCGATGCCGGTGGTTGCTGATGGATACTTCGGCCTGTTAGTGGGCGCTAACCACTGCCATTAATAAATAAATCTGTCCCCGATTTCCTTTAGACTTGCGCCCCTCAAGGAAGCCCTCAGGACACGGAATGCCAGTCCCCTCAAATACCCTTCGCCAAGCCCTGGTGGCTTGGCTATCCGCCGCCGCGCTGGTGCATCTGCTGGTCAGCATCGTGCTGACCTGGGTCGGCCCTTCGGGATGGCTCGACGTCTACCTGCAAAACGTCGACTACGCCTTCTGGACGGACCTGCCACCGCGCGCCGCCCGCGAGCAACAACTCTGGTGGCTCGCCGTGTTCGGCGCCACGCTGCAAAGTTATTCGCTCTACATGCTCGGTCTCGTGCGCATCGGCAATCGCCTGAAAAGTCCCATGGCCTGGGGCTGGTTGATCGCCGGCATCGTGCTGTGGGCGCCGCAGGACATGTGGTTTTCCCTGACGGCGCAGCTCTGGGTGAACCTGTGGATCGACGGCTTTGCACTGCTAACTTTGTTACCGCCGCTGATCTGGCTCTATCGCCACGATCGCCGCACCGCCTCTTCAAACACCACACCGAGTGACGCCGACCATGCCTGATTTTTCTCTTCTGGATTGGGCGGTCGCGCTGCTGATTGCCCAGGCCATTCTGGGTGCACTGGATACCCTTTATCACCACGAACTGACGGTCGCGCTGCCGTATCGGCACAGTGCGCGGCTGGAGTTGTCGATCCACGCGTTGCGTTCGTGTTTCTACGGGGTGCTGTTTTTGGGCATGGCGCATCTGGCGTTTCAGGGCACGTGGGCGATTGTGATTGCGCTGCTGTTTGCCCTGGAGATTTGCCTGACGCTGTGGGATTTCGTGGTCGAGGATCGCAGCCGTAAACTGCCGGCCATCGAGCGGATCATGCACACCGTGTTGGCGGTGAATGGCGGGGCGTTTTTTGCGCTATACGGCGTGCAACTGGCGCAGTGGGCGAGCCTGCCGACGGGCCTGACCGCGATTGATTTCGGCTGGCGCGGCTGGTTGCTGACGTTGTTCGCCATTGGCGTGACGGCCTCTGGCATTCGCGATGGCTTGGCCGCGTTGCGCATGCAGCGCGAAGGCAAACCGTCGAATCCGTTCGCGGGCGGTGCCTATAAGCGCGTGCTGGTGACCGGTGGCACCGGGTTTATCGGCGAAGTGCTGGTCAATCAATTGCTCGACGCTGGTCATACGGTCAGCGTGTTGGCGCGTGATCCGCTGAAGGCGGCGTATCTGTTTGATGGCCGCGCCCGGTGCGTGCGATCGCTAAGCAAACTCGGCTACGACGAAACCTTTGATGTGGTGATCAACCTCGCGGGTGCGCCGGTCGCCGGGCCGCGCTGGAGTGAGAAGCGTCAGGCGCAATTGATCGCCAGTCGGGTCAACACCACCGAAGCGCTGATGACCTGGCTGAAGAACGCCAAGCACAAACCGGCGCTGTGGGTGCAGGCCTCGGCCATCGGTTTCTACGGCGTGCGCGATGCCAGCGAAAACCTGGATGAAGGCGCGAGCAAGGGCGACGGTTTCATGGCCGAGTTGTGCGCCAAATGGGAAGCCGCCGCCCGACCGGCCACCGAGTTTGGCGTGCGTCAAGTGGTGCTGCGCTTGGGCGTGGTGTTCGGTCCGGGCGGTGCGTTGCTGCCGTTGCTGATTCCGTTTCGCCTGGGTTTCGGCGGGCGCATGGGCGATGGCCAGCAGATCATGAGTTGGGTGCATCGCGACGATGTGATTCAAGTGATCGCCCGTGCCTTCGACGACGACAATTTGAGCGGCACGTACAACCTGGTGGCGCCGGATGCGGTGAGTCAGGCCGTGTTCGCCACCAGCGTCGGCAAAGCCCTGAAACGCCCCGTGTGGTTCCACATTCCCGCAGCACCGGTACGCGCGTTGGCCGGCGAAATGGCGCAGTTATTTTTCGACGGTCAGCGGGTGGTGCCGAGCCGATTGACCGAGGCCGGCTACACGTTCCGTTACCCGACCCTCGACGCTGCCCTGCGCGACCTGGCCTGAGGACTGTCCATGAGCAAGCCTGTGATGTACCTGCTGGCCGGCAACGGCAGCGCCGCCGAATGGTGGGATGACGCGTTGCCGCACTTCCAGCGCTACCACGTGGTGCCGCTGGAATTGCCGGGCTTCGGCGACAACCCACAGGCGCCGTGCGAAGACCTCACAGCGTACGCTCAAGCGTTGCTGGCGATGACGGTTGAAGGCAGCGCGATCATGGCGGTCGGGGTCAATGCGTTGCTGGTGTTGCACGCGCTGCAACGTCAGCCGGGGCACTTCTGCCGCAGCGTGTTGCTGGCGCCGGTCGGGGCATTTTTGTGGCAACGACGGCTGCCGGCGCTGATGTCGCCGCTGCCGATTCGCAAGACCATTCATTGGTTGCTGTCGAACAAACCTGCGGTGTTCGCGCACAAGTTCTCCAACCAGACGTGGACGTCCGCGCAGTACCAGCGCATGGGCGCCGGGTATGCGCGCTGTCGCGCGTTTGTGCCGCACTGGGACTTGGTGCGGGCCGACACGGCGTTGCCCCTGCTGGAGTGGATCACCGATCCGGTCGAGTTGGTATGGGGCGATCAGGACAACGTGCTCGGCATCGCCCAGGCTGCGGCGTGGTCGGCGATTCTGGCCCGCGCCGATCTGACCATCAGCCTGAAAACCGGTTGGGGCCATTACCCGTGGATCGACGCGCCGGCCGAATTCGCCACGTGGCTGGAGTCGGGCGAAAGCGGATTCGTCGCGCACACCAAGGGCGGTCGCTTGCGTCTGGCCGAGTTGGCCGGGCAAGCGGTGCCGCCGGCGCTGTCGCTCAACGATTGCGACGATTTGCGTTTGCCGGCGTTTCTCGCCAGCCAGCCGGACGCCACGTGGGCCGTGCGTTCTTCCAGTTACGGTGAGGATCAGGCTGATGCGGCTAATGCCGGGTTGAGTACCACGTTCCTGCGCGAACCGACGGCCAACGTGCCGGCGCGGATTGCCGAGTTGAGCGCGGCGGGCGTGGAAGAAGTGGTGGTGCAGCGCTTCATCACGCCGCAGGTGTCCGGGATCGCTTTTGTGCGGCACCTGTCGGTGGAGCTGGAATGGGTCGAAGGTCATCTTGAGTCGCTGGCCGATGGTCAGGTGAGTCCCGAGCGAGCGATCATTTCCCGCCTCGGCGATTCGTGGAGCAGCGACACGTTCAAGCCGTCCGACGGCCTGACGGCGGACCTGTTGTGGCGCTTTCTGCAAGGCGTGTTGCGGGTCTTTCACTACGTGCCCGGCGACGTCGAATGGGCCTGGGACGGCCAGCAACTCTGGTTGCTGCAATACCGACCGATCAGTGATTACGGCTGGCGCCGGCACCTGACCGCCGCCAACATCGCCGAAATTCTGCCGCCGCAACCGAGCGTGTTCGTGGAATACGCGCAACGACGTGCGGCGGCGAGTATTCCGGCGATCATGGCGCGTTGGGATTCGCGGGTGTTGCAGGATAACGAGCCGTTTACTGCGGTGTTCGGCGGCGCCTCATACATCAACAACGACCTGTTTCTCGCGCGTCTGGCCGACTGGGGTATTTCCGCCAGCAGCTATGCCGGTGAGGTTGGTGGCGCGACACCGCACCTGCCTTGGCGGCCGCTGCGAATGCTGCGTTCGTTGCCGTTGTTCCTGCGCATGCAGCGTATCGCGCGCGGGCATTTGTTGACGTTGGAAAAGCGCTTGCGCCGCTTCGACGAAGAACTGTCCGGACTGATCGCGCAAGGTGCCGATGGCCAACAACTGGCCGACTGGTTCACCCGGTTCTATGTGTTCGTGGTCCAGGGCAACCTGTGCATCGCCACCTCGTTGGCCAGCAGCGGCGGCGATCTGCTGGGCCGGCCGCCCACCGCTTACGACGACCTTGAAAACAGCCCGCATCGATTGCCCTGGGAAACCGATCCAGCCACACCGCGCCCGGCACCGACTGACTTGCCGTTGCAGGCCTTCCCGCAATGGTCCGGGCTTATCCGCGTCGCCCATTCCACCGGCCTGCCGGGCCTGCGCGGTTACTACCTGCAAGTGCGCGAGTGGTACCGCGACAACCTGATGCGGGTGTTCTTCCGTCTGCACCACGCCATGCCGATGGCGGATCGAGCGCATTGGTTTGCACCGCATCCAGACATTCGCAGCCGCGACGGCAGCTTCTGGCAGGACGGTCGCGAAGGCACCGAGCAGGCGACGGGTTTCATGATTTATCCGGGGCAAGTGCAAGGCATTCTGGGCGACGACATTTTGCTCGAAGACACTCTGGACCCCGGTCGCCACGCGCACTACCAGGCCGCGCGGGCGGTGATTGCGCGCATGGGCGGGCGCTTGTCCCACGGCTCGACCTTGTTGCGTGAACTGCGCAAACCTTCGGCGGTGCTGCCTCAAGTCGACGTGGCGTGGCTGGGGTGTGAGGTGTTGTATCGCGATGGTGAACTGACGTTGGTGAAGTAGGTTTTTGATGAAAAGGAATTCTCGTGTGGCGGGTTTGAAGCGTGGGTATCTGGCGTTGTTGGCGTTGGTGATATCGTCGGCTGCGCTTGCGGTGGAGCCGGGTGCTACGCAGTGCCCAAGCACGCAGTTTGCGGCGTTCATCACAGCGTTCACGGCGAATGTGGACACGCAGCCAGCCTTTGTCGCTTCGCCGGTGATGGAGTTGTCGGTGGTCTCCACCGGGTCGAAACCCCGGGTGGTGCAACGGCAGGTGCCGACGTTGGCGCCGCGCTCGTTGGTCGAATTGTCCGCGGATTACATCGCCAAATCCGGGCTGAGCCTGGAGGTTAAGTTGCCCAACTATGTGTTCGTCCGCGACCGCAAAGGCGAGGTGCTGAAGGTCTTTACGTTCAAGTTCGGCGACTGCTGGAAATTGGTGCGGGTCGAAGACTGGTCCCTGGAAAAAGTGCTGTCCGCGCAACAAGGGGAACTGCGCGCTGCGCCGGGTGCTCGCGCCCTGAAGAGAGGCGCGCTGTATGACAAGCTGACGAACGAGTCGGGGTATCCGGCCGATGTGCAATTGTATGTTTCGTCCCTGGACAGTTACCTGGACGGTGCCGCCCAAGGTAACGACCAGGCTGCCTATGCTGCCGCGTCAGTCAGCCTCTCGGGGCAGGCGCCGCGCTTGGACAACAGCAAAATCCTCGAACTTTATACGCAAGGTTCCCGAACGCTCGCCCAGGCCAGCCATGCGCTGTCCGGGTTTTATTGCGACGAAGGCGAGTATGGCGACCCGCGCCCTTGCGCCGACCCGGCAAAGTCCCTGGCGGCGCTGAAAAGGTCCGCAGCGCAAGGTGCGCCTTATGCGCTCAACGACCTTGGCAGTGCCTTTCAACGTGGCACCCTGGGCATTCAGGATTCGCAACGGGCACTGGCTTGTTACCTGGCGGCGGCCAACAAGGGGCTCGAAGATTCACGCACGACCGCAGAGCAGTTGAGCGCTCAAGGCATACGGGTTGATCCGGCCAAGCCCTGCCTGATGCCGGAGCCTGTCGAACACGCCCAGGCGTTGGCTTGCCCTTCGCAGGATTTCTCAGCGTTTTTAACCGACTTCATGGAAAGCCCGGCCATTCAAAAAGCCTTCACCCACGTTCCGATGAAAAAGCTGATCACGGTGGATGCCGAGCCTGAGCCGAAGCAGGTCAGCACGTTGCTGGATCGCAGTGAGCTGCTATTCCCGCTGATCCCCGAGGCGAAGGCACGTGAGACGCAAGGGCTGACGCTAGAGATCGTGGACAAGAGCGACACGTCGGCGACGGTGAAACTGCAAAAGCCGGATACGGGTTATCAGGTGATTTACCGGTTCAGTTTTGAGGGGTGTTGGGGGCTGGATGAAGTGCAGGATTTTTCGATTTGAAGGCGGGTTATTTCAAGGGATTTGAAGTGAAAGGATGGCTGCTGTTGGTGATTGGCGTGCTGCCGTTGACGGCTCAGTGCGAGGTGGTGTCGGAAATCTATTGTTTTGGGACTGGTGAGTCGAGCCCGGTGAATTTCGAGCTGCGAACCTATTACGACGAAACGAACAAATGGCACGGTGGGTTTGTTAAGTACGCTTCCTCCGGTGTGGCGATTCCTCTGGTTTTAACCGACAGCGAATCTGAAGAAGTGAGCCCGGACAGGCCATGGCAGACCACAAGGACATGGTCTGAAGTGCTTGAGGGAAAGGTGACGGGTGCATACGAAATGGTGAGCCAGGGCGGGATGATCGTTTCGATGAGCTACACGAATAAGTCGAGCGGCAAGGAATACGGATTTTTGTATACGCCCACCGAAGTCTCTTTGGAGAAAGGTTGCCAATGGGAATAGTCAGTTTGCTGAGGAGTTACAACTTGAAAGGACTGTCGATTTTATTAGGCTGCGTCCTGGCGGGTGCAGCCTCTTTGTCTTTCGCCTCCGATCCATCCTTCACAGACTTCAAGGTCACCGAAGTGTTTACCGGTCCAAACCACGCTCCGGTGCCACAGGAAAACAGCAACCAATGGATGGATGAAGCGCGCGCGCAAGCCCTCGCCGGCAAGGTCAATTTCGCCGGGCACTACGTTCTGCATAAGGCTGGCTGTGGCGGCAGCGCCCTGTGTGTCGAGGTGCTGGACGCGCAGACGGGCGAGGTCGCGACGGGGCTGCCCAATGCCTACGACGGCAACTTGCTGGCGCTGTCTTACCAGCCCGACAGCAACTTGATCATCGTCTCCGGCATCACCGTCGACACCGAAGAAGACCTGAAGGGTAAACGGCTGAAGAATCGCGACCGGACTCGCTACTACGAGTTTGTGAACAACGAATTCCGGTTGTTGAAAATCACTGACTCCTAAGCGGAAAACATGCGGGTTAGTGCCTTGAGGACTTGTTCCATGATTCAGCGTTTTTGCGTGGGCAGCGTTTCAGCGCTGTTCGCACTGGCGGTTTTTGCCGCCCCACCGGATGCCTATACCCAACGCGACGTCATGCAGTGCGGTGGCGTGGAAGTGGCATTGATTTCGTATTGCCGGTCGGTGACGGTGCAGGACGATCAAGACCACCTGCTCCCGGTGTGCTCCGACCAGACCATCAACATCAACGGCAAAGTGCTCCGGCGCGAAATTGCCCGGGTTTCCCAATTGACCACGGACGGCGCAACCACGCCGATGTTGGCCAATGTGGTGGTGGCGATGGATTGCCTCAAAGGGACCAAGGGTAGTTTGGTCGCCATTGGTGGTTACGGTGGTTGTAACGCTTGCCCGGAATGGCACGGCTATTACTCAACGGCGGGCAAGTTGGAAATGTATGCCTACAGCAATGCTTACCGATCGTTTTGCTCCAAAGGCTCACCTGAAGCGTTGATCCAAGCCTACGGCGTGACCGCGAAAGACTTTCGCGAGGAAAGTCCGGCGGTAAAAAAGATTACTTATGGGCAGCCTTGATCTGGCTGGATGCAAGAGTGCGGGACTAATCAAAACAAAGGAGTTGTCTTTGAAAAAGTTATTGATGCTGATGTTGCTGGCCTTCCCCGTATTCGCTCACAGCGAAGTGGAAACGGAAATTAACTGTTTTCGATCCCTGGAAGGCAAGGACATAAAACTGGAGTTCAGGATCTACCGTGATGAGGCCGCCAAGTGGAGCGGGGCGGGGGCCAAGTATGGGACGTCCAAAGAGTCGATCCCGCTGGTATTCAAAAGTACCGAGCAAGAAGAAATGGCCGAGGGCCGGCCTTTTCAATTCACCACCACCTGGGTCGAAGTCGTTGGCGGCGCCGTCACCGGTGAATACGTCATGGTTCGTCAAGGTGCGCTGATTTACGGCATGTCGTACACCAATGCCAAAACCAAGAAGCGGTTTGAGTTTGAGCATCACCCGTTGATTGAGACTTCTGCTGAGAAGGGGTGTCAGTGGTGAAGCTGTTTACCTTGAAGATTTCAATGTTCCTGATGGCACTATTGAACTTTGGCGGCGCGGGTGCCGCAGAGTCTGTATTCCCGCATGCAACCCTCTGTGAGCCTTACGGCAAGGCGCCCGGCGGTTGTTCCGTTGCCATGGATGCAGACGGCTATATTTTAGATGCCAGCTCAGGAAAGCGACTGTTCGACGACGCGGAAT
This sequence comes from Pseudomonas sp. LBUM1646, assembly GCF_059716165.1. Lineage (NCBI taxonomy): Bacteria > Pseudomonadati > Pseudomonadota > Gammaproteobacteria > Pseudomonadales > Pseudomonadaceae > Pseudomonas > Pseudomonas sp. LBUM1646. Next base: position 6,779,362 of record NZ_CP166810.1, on the reverse strand, counting down.
ATACCGGCGCGATGTTTACCAACGCGCTGTATCGATCCGGCAGACAGTACATTCTGGACAGTGAGAATTACTCTTCCGCTAAATCTCGCCGTTGGGTGGTCTTCAGTTATGACGGCAAAGAAGTCGTCCTGAACCATCTCTATATTTTTTCCCAGCATATCTCGATGCAATCGGGCCCTTACTGGCATGGCTATGACTGCCGTGCGGTCAGCGGGAAGTTGGGTCCGCATGCGGGGCAGAGACTGTTGGAATCGGCCTCCGACACCCTTTGCAAGGACGTTGAAGCCAGCGTGGTGACAGTTGCGGATCAAGCTCCGGCCTCTTCGAAGGCCGGTTCGCTGGCGGTCAGTGTGCCGGTGTACAGCGACGGGCAACGCAATGGCGCGGCAACTTATGTGTTCGAGGGGACGGACGAGCCTGAGTTTTTGAAGATGGCGTGTGATTCCGGCTGCGCGCTTCCCTTGAAAGAAACGGCTTCGCTGAGTACGGGTGAAGTCGCGCAACCGAGCTCCACTGCCAACCCGCCAACGGTGATCAAGCAGCAACAGGCCAGTTTATTGGGCGATGCATCCCGTCAAAACGTGTCTGTGCTGTCCGGTGAAGCCGGTGCAGACTCCCGTCGCCTGCAGATCACACCTGAACACAGCACCGGCAACGACATCCTGCTGGATACCGCCAAGGCATTGCCGTTGATCAAGAGCCAATACTCGTCGGCCATGAGCGATATCTTCAGCGTCCACATCATCAGCAACCCGGCGGGTGTGCTGAAAGTCATCGATATGCAAGGTGACTCCGTGTCGGTCAAGCAGCCTTCTGCCGAAGCCGGGAACGCCCTTGTGCTGGTCAGCAACGAAGAAGATAACGCCGTTTATAACTTCAACCTGGTGTTTCGCTACAACAAAAACACCAGGCAGTTCGAGCTGAAACATGTATTGCAGGTGGTCAACAACGAGTCCTGTGATCACTCGGTTGTCAGTGTTGAAGAAGTACCCAAAAGCCTGATCGGCGAAATGTCCTTGGCGTCTTTCGATGGCCGCAAGCTGTTTGAGCAGTTGTCTGAATTGCGCATTCAAGCGGGCGGCGATTACAAAAAATTGATGATGACGGACGTCGCGGAACAGCTCGACAAGGCGTTGGCGCTGTATCGAAAAGGGCAGACCGAGGCCGTCTCGGAGTTGATGGGAAGCTTCCTGATGTACAACAACGCAGGCCAATGCGATCCGGATAGCTACATAGCGCAAAAGTATGACTTCGCGCAGATGCAGGGTTGGTCCAACGACCTGGGGTTTCTCTTCGGTGAAACCGGCTACTACGAAGAATCCACTGAGTTGTTGAACGCAGTGATCGCCAGGAATCCCACCCGCACCGTGGCCTATCTCAACCTCGCCGACAGTTACTGGGGCCTGAAGAATAAAGCGCTGGCGGCGCAGGCCTACAAGCAGTACGCCTCGTTGATGACCGACGCGGGCAAGGCGTCGAAGATTCCTGCGCGAGTGGCTGAGCGTAGTGATGGAGCGGTGGAATGAACGGATGCAAAAAGGTGTTTTTGAATTTCGCAGGCGTGGTCCTTGCGGCGTCCATGTCCCCGGTTTTCGCCCAGCCTAACTGCAATCTCGACAGTTTTGAGACGCCTGATTGGTTGATCTGCAGCCAGCAAACCTTCGAATCACTCGACGCTGCATTGAACGATCAATACAAAAAAGCACTGGCCAGCTTGTCCCCGGACGACAGGCAGTTGTTGGTTGATGTGCAGCGCAGTTGGGTGAAGTTCAAGGAAGAATACTGCGAAACGCTTTATCAAAAGGCTGAGGCGGGTGAGGCGGCGGCACTCAAAAAGTGGTCCTGTTTGCTGCACACCACCAATGGCCGGCTGAACGAATTGATGTATTTGCAGACCGGGATGACCAACGATGGGTTCTACAACGCGACCCTGGCGATGGTGGGTAAAGACAACGCCATGACGATGGAGGCCGCGGCGGAACGGTTAGGCGGCGAGCCGTTGGTTGACCCGGTTTGGCAGCACTACGTGGCTGGCCATTGTGAGATGGCTTACGGTCTGTTCCGAGAAGACCTGGATCTATGTGGGCAGCGGATGCGTTTTCAGTTGCCCATCAATCGTTGATAGTGGGCCGTGGAGGCGATCATATCGTCAGTTGAAAAACGTGACTTGGCAGTCATTGGCGCCAAAAACTGCATCATCTTCTTCAAACACAACCCAATAGTGTCGTCATCCCCCGAAGCCGCTACACTGCGCCGGCCGTTCATTTCTTTTGAGGCTGTGCGCATGAAATTTCGTTTTCTACTGTGGATGCTGGGTTTGTTGATGGGTAAGGCCAGCCGGACTAATCCTGCATTTCAACAGCAGTTGGGTGACAAGGAACTGGTGTTTCAACTCCAGACCCTGGACGGGAAAGTGGCGCGGCATTTCCTGGTGAAGGATCAGCGCATTACCAGCAAGTCCGGCGTGTATGCCGAGCCGGCGTTTGCGATTGCCTTTAAAGACGCGGCGTATGGCTTTGCCACGATGCAGGCGAAGAACAAGCAGTTGGCGTTTATGACGGGGATTCAGGACAAGTCGATTCAGATCAAGGGCAACCCGGCGTTGGTGATCTGGTTTCAGGGGTTGACCAAGTATTTGAAGCCTAGGAAGGCTAAACCTAAGGCTTGAGGTCTTTCAGATAGACCGAAGTGGATTCTTCGCGGGCAAGCCTCGCTCCTACAGGGTTTCGTTGATCCCTGTAGGAGCGAGGCTTGCCCGCGAAGCTTTTAAGCCTGGGTGAACTGCGAAGCCAGTTCGCGCAGCAGCACTTCGGCTTCGAGGACTTTGCTGACCACGTCGTTAGCCTTGTCGCGAGTCAGCCCCACACGCTCCAGCAGCGCATCGGGGATGTCTTCATCCGGTCCGGAGCCAATCCCGCGACTGCGCAGCAAACGCACCGCCAGACACACCAGGTTCGGGTATTCGGCATACGCGCCGTCATAGCCCGGATCGTGCTGGAAGCGCAGCGCCGTAGCCAATTCATCCGGCATGTCCCAATAGCGCATCAACCACGAGCCAATCTGTTCGCGGCTGATGCCCAGCAGGTGTTGCTCGACGTAGCTGTGGCACAGGTGCGGGTTGACCTCCAGGTGGCGGCAGATCAGTGAGAAGTGCGGCGGGAAGACGTGGGCCAGCAGCAAGTAGCCGAAGTTGTGCAGCAGGCCTGCGAGGTAGGTCAGGCCGGCTTCCGGGCGCTGGGCACGGGGCATGGCGCGAGTCAGGCCTTCGATGACGGCGGCGGTGTAGATCGATTGCTGCCAGTACGGCGTCGTATGTTGCGGGTGGTCTTTGGGCAGGCTCAGGGTTTTGCCCAAGGCCAGGCCCAGCGCGAGGTTGATCACCAGATCAAAACCCAGCACGCGGACGATCGCATCTTCCACCGAACGAATCTTTCCCGGCGAGGCGTAGTACGGCGAGGCGGCCCAGCTCACGACTTGTGCGGCCAGGGCAGGGTCGGTTTCGACGACGCCGGTGATGTCGTCGATGGTGGCGTTGGGGTCGACCCGCAGTTTGATGATTTTCTGCGCGGTTTCGGCCAACGGCGGAATTTCGATGGTGGCTTCCAGACGTTGCTGGATGCGTCGCGCGGTGAACGCCTGGACGGCCTGGGTGATTTCCTCGCGGTCGTCGTCTGGGCGGTCGAGGTTCGGGCGGATGCTGGTCAAGGCTTCGCCGAAGTTGGCGGCGCTAGCCTTGGTCAGCATGCTCTTGAAGGCTTCGCTGGTGATTTCCAGCAGCACGTTCGGCTCGCCCGAGTTGATCAGCAACTTCGGTTCGCGCAGCAAGCTTTCTTCGTACAGGCATGGCGAACTGGTGAGCGCCGGCAGGCCGGGCAGCAGGCTCAGGCTGTGTTTGCCGAGCATCTTCTCCAGGCGTTCGGTCGAGACAGCGGTCAGTCGGCGGCCGGTCAGTTCGGCGAGGCGATTGAGGTCCAGCAATTGGCTCTGCGGGAACAGCACCATAAGCGCGCCGACAGCATCGTCGAGCAAAACCGCCTGCACTTTACGCGCGGCGTTCAGGCCGTGATGGTCGAGGACTTCTTCGTAGGCGATACCCAGCTTGCCGAGCAGCAGCCGAATAACAGACGGAGCGTGCGGGGTTTCGGGGACGAGGGCAGCTTCGGTCATGGTGTGTATCCGTTTTTGAAACAATTGCTGGAGTATAACCAGCTTGTTTAAAGCCATGGTCCAGAAACTGCGACGGTGCTCACACTTGGCCGTATTGCTGCCCGTGACGCAGCCAGCGATCAAGCAATGGGCTGACGTGGTCCGGCCAGCGCTCCATCAGCGCCTGGGCCGCATCGCGTACGGCGGGCAGCAAATCGGCGTCGCGCATCAGGTCCGCGACCTTGAATTGCAGCAAGCCGGTCTGGCGCGTGCCGAGCATTTCGCCGGGGCCGCGCAGTTCGAGGTCTTTTTCGGCGATGACAAAACCATCGTTGGTTTCACGCATGATGCCCAGTCGCTGGCGACCGATCTGTGACAGCGGCGGATGATAAAGCAGCACGCAGTGACTGGCGGCGCTGCCCCGGCCGACGCGACCGCGTAACTGGTGCAGCTGCGCCAGGCCGAGGCGTTCCGGATTTTCAATGATCATCAGGCTGGCGTTCGGGACGTCGACGCCGACTTCGATCACCGTGGTGGCGACCAGCAGTTGCAGGTTGCCGGCCTTGAATTCGGCCATGACCGAGGCTTTCTCGGCAGGCTTCATGCGCCCGTGGATTAGCCCGACCTTCAACTCGCCGAGGGCGGCGGTGAGGTCTTCGTAGGTGGTTTCCGCGGCCTGGCAGGTCAGCTCTTCGGATTCTTCGATCAGCGTGCAAACCCAGTAGGCCTGGCGCCCTTCGGCACAGGCACCGCGCACCCGTTCGATCACTTCGACGCGCCGGGTATCGGTGACCAGCACGGTGTTGACCGGGGTCCGGCCGGGCGGCAGTTCGTCGAGGATCGAGGTGTCGAGGTCGGCGTAGGCGCTCATGGCCAACGTCCGTGGAATCGGCGTGGCAGTCATGATCAGTTGGTGCGGGCACATCCGCCCGCCAACGCCTTTCTGCCGTAGCGCCAAACGCTGCTGGACGCCGAAACGGTGTTGTTCGTCGATGATAGCCAGTGCCAGGTTCTTGAATTTCACTTCTTCCTGGAACAAGGCGTGGGTGCCGACCACCATCGGCGCACCGTTGGCGATTTGCTCCAGCGCCGCGACGCGGTTCTTGCCCTTGAGCTTGCCGGCCAGCCACGCGACTTCGATGCCCAGCGGTTCGAGCCAGCGCTTGAAGGTGATGAAGTGCTGCTCGGCGAGAATCTCGGTGGGCGCCATTAATGCGACCTGATAACCAGCCTCCAGCGCTTGCAACGCGGCGAGGGCGGCGACCACGGTTTTGCCCGCGCCAACGTCGCCCTGGATCAGCCGCAGCATTGGTTCGTGCTGACTGAGGTCGTAGGCGATTTCGTTGCCGACTCGTTGCTGGGCGCCGGTCGGCGTGAAGCCGAGATTGGCCAGGTACTTGGCCGGCAACTTGGTGGCTTTCGGCATTGCCGGGGCGCGCAGGGAACGCATGCTTTCGCGCAGGCGCTGCTGGGACAGTTGATGCGTCAGCAGTTCTTCGAAAGCCAAGCGGTGTTGCGCCCAGTGATGGCCAAGGGCGAGTTCATCGACGTCGGCATCGGCGGGCGGGTGATGCAAGTAGCGGATTGCATCGGCCAGCGGCGCCAGTTGATAGTCCCGGGCCAGTTCGGTCGGCAGCCAGTCGGGCAAGCTGCTGGGGCCGAGCAGGGTCAGGGTTTGCATGCACAGTTGGCGCAGGCGTTGTTGAGTCAGGCCTTCGGTGAGCGGATAGACCGGGGTCAGGGTTTCATCCACCGGCGGCGGCTCGTCGCCAGTGATGGCGCGGTATTCCGGGTGGTAGATTTCCAGCCCCGACGCACCGGGCCGCGCTTCGCCGTAGCAGCGAATCCGCGTGCCACGCTTGAGGCCTTCTTTCTGGGCGTTGCTGAAATGGTAGAAGCGCAGGCTCAGGCCACCAGTGCCGTCCTGGATCCGTACCACGAGGCTGCGGCGTCGGCCCATGACCACGTCGGCGCCGCTGACGGTGCCTTCGATAACCGCGTCTTGTCCCGGTCGCAAGTGGCCAATCGGGACCACGCGAGTGCGATCCTGATAGCGCAGCGGCAGGTGAAACAGCACGTCCTGGAGATTCTCCAGGCCAACCTTGGCCAATTTCTCGGCCATGGCGTCACCGACACCCTTGAGTGCCGTCACCGACACTTGCGACAACTCGGTCATGGCAGCGACTTAACCGGCCACCACCGGCGCTTGTGGCTTGGCCACCGAGCACAGGCGAATGGAGTCAGCGAGGATTTCAATGGCCTTCGGCCGTGGGAAGCTGGCGCGCCAGGCGATGGCCACGGTGCGGAACGGCACCGGCGGCGACAGTGGGCGCACGGCGATCACGCCGGGGGCGTAGTGGTGGCTGTCGACCGCCGAGAGCGGCAGGATCGAAATGCCGAGGCCGGAAGCGACCATGTGGCGAATGGTTTCCAGGGAACTGGATTCCACCGTGGTGTGTTTGGCGCCGTCGTTGCCTTTGCCCAGGGTCGGGCAGGCTTCCAGCACTTGATCGCGGAAGCAGTGGCCTTCGCCGAGCAGCAGCAGGCTCTTGTCGTTGAGCAGGCTGGCGTCGATGGTTTCTTTCTGGGTCCACGGGTGCTGGGCCGGCATCAGGACGTAGAACGGCTCGTCGTAGAGCTGCAGGGTCAGCACGTCGGCTTCGTTGAACGGCAGGGCGATGATGATCGCGTCGAGCTCGCCGTTGCGCAGTTTGTCGCGCAGCACGTGGGTGAAGTTTTCTTCGATGTACAACGGCATCTGCGGGGCGACCCGGTGCAGTTGCGGAATCAGGTGCGGGAACAGGTACGGGCCGACGGTGTAGATCGCGCCGACTTTCAGCGGAGCGGTCAGCTGGTTCTTGCCGGCCTGGGCCAGTTCGCGGATGCCTTGGGCCTGTTCCAGGACTTTTTGCGCCTGGGCCACGATGCCTTCGCCGACCGGAGTCAGGCGCACGGCGCTCTTGCTGCGCTCGAAAATCAGCACGCCGAGTTCGTCTTCAAGCTTTTTCACGCCCACCGATAGGGTCGGCTGGCTGACGTGGCAACGCTCGGCCGCGTGGCCGAAGTGCTGCTCTTGGGCGAGGGTAACGATGTAGCGTAATTCTGTAAGAGTCATAGCGAGCGTCCATGAAGTTGCGGGCCAAGCATACCGGCTGCAATCGATAGACGCACGTTATCAGAGAGAGTGTGTTGAGTGACACAGGGCAATGCGCGTTTGCCGCTGGCGGATATGCAAAAGGCACCTTTCGGTGCCTTTTAGGAGGTCTTGTTGTCGCCGCAGAACCTGTAGGAGCAAAGCTTGCTCGCGAAGAGGCCATCACATCCCACATCTTAGTTGGCTGTCATACCGCTTTCGCGAGCAAGCTCTGCTCCTACAGGGTTCGTGTGTTGTTTAGCGCCGGCGTTTTTCCAGCGAGTAAACAAACGGAGCAACAATTTCGATGGAGCCGTTGTTCAGCATGTCGGCCGGTGGCTTGGGCAGCGGCTGGGCGCGCTTGATCATTTCCAGGGTGGCTCGGTCCAGATCAGCGTTGCCGGAGCGGTCCACCAGTTCGAACGACAACACATTGCCTTCGGCATCGACCACGAAACGCAAGCGGTTCAGCCCTTCCTTGCCCCGTGACTGCGCACTGGCCGGGTACTTTTTGTACTTGGCCAAGTGAGCGAGCAGAGTGCCTTGCCAACTGGCCTTGGCGGCCTGCTGCGCGGGCGATGGGCCCGGAGCTGGCTGTGCGGACTTCTCGGTCGGTGCCTGGGTCGGTTGTGCGTCGCTCGGTTTTTCCTCGGACGGTTTTTCCTTCGGCGGTTCCGGCTTTTTCTCCACAGGCTTGGGCGGTTGCGGCTTGGGCTTGGGTTTAACCGGTTTCGGCACGGCGATCTCGGCCTTCGGCACTTCCGCCAGTTTCGGGATCGGCAACTCTTCCACCGGGGCCGGTGGCTGCGGCGGCGTAATGACCTTCGGCGGTGCCGGCGGTGGCGGTGCCGGAACCGGCGCCAACTCGACCATCATCGCCTGCGGTGGCAGCTCGATCGGTGGGCGCGCCGTCCAGTTCACCGCCAGCGCAATGGCCAGCGCATGGACGCCCAGCACCACGGCCAGGCTCCCGCTGTAACGCGTCAGCTTATGGCGCGTCGTGATCATTTCTTGACTGCCGTCTCAAGCCCGACCAGACCTACCTTCAGGTAACCGGCGGAGCGCAGGTTGTCCATCACGCTCATCAGGTCGCCGTAATCCACGCCTTTATCGGCCTGGAAGAAGATCGTCGTGTCTTTCTTGCCCTTGGTCCTGGCGTCGAGCGTGGCGCCGAGTGCTTCGGCTTTCACCTCGTCTTCGCCGAGGAACAGGCGCTGGTCAGCCTTGACGCTGAGGAACACCGGTTTCTCTGGCCGTGGCGCCGGTTTGGCGCTGGAGGCCGGCAGGTCAACCTTGATGTCCACGGTGGCCAATGGCGCGGCCACCATGAAGATGATCAACAGCACCAGCATCACGTCGATAAACGGCGTGACGTTGATTTCGTGGTTCTCGGCCAGATCGTCGTCTGCGCCTTCTTTCAAATGCAAGCCCATGGCTGATTACCCTACTTTGACCACGTGGGGTTGCGTGGAGCGCTCAGCAGTCGGCAGGTGATCCAGATCACGGCTGACCAGCAACAGGACTTCAGCAGAAGCGTCCGACACCTGCGCCTTGTAACCGGCGATGGAGCGGGCGAAGACGTTGTAGATGACAACGGCAGGAATCGCGGCAACCAGGCCCAGCGCGGTGGCCAGCAGGGCTTCGGCGATGCCGGGAGCGACGACGGCGAGGTTGGTGGTCTGGGTTTTGGCGATGCCGATGAAGCTGTTCATGATGCCCCACACGGTGCCGAACAGACCCACGAACGGCGCGGTGGAACCGATGGTGGCGAGCACGCCGGTGCCGCTGCTCATGTTGCGACCGCAGGCGGCGACCAGACGCTCAAGACGGAAGGCGACACGTTCCTTGATGCCTTCTTTCTCGCGGCTGTTGGCCGACAGGCGCATTTCTTCCAGGGCGTCGTGGACCAGCAGGTGGGCGAGGGTGCCTTGCTTGGTTGCGGTGGCGCTGGCTTCTCTAAGGGTGGTGGCTTTCTTCAGGTGGACGATTTCGTTACGCAGACGACGCTTGGCGCCCATCAGCTCGAAGCCTTTGGCGATCCAGATGGTCCAGGTGATGATCGAGGCGATGGCCAGGCCGATCATGACGATTTTCACGATAATATCGGCGTTCTGATACATGCCCCACGGCGACAGGTCATGAGCCATGCCCAGGGAGTTGTCGGGTTCGAGCACTTCGGGTGCGTCTTCGGCGTTGGCATCCACAGCCGGATCGGTTGCAGCAGGTGCTACGGCGGGAGCGGCGTGATCAGCCGGGGCCGCAGCGGTGGCAGCAGGAGCGGCGGGTGCTTGTGCATCAGCGAAAGCGGCGACAGGTGCCAGCATCAGGCTGAGCAGCAAGGCGGCCACAGCGCTCCAGGCGCGAGGTCGTTTGGTTGGCGAAGCGGGGAATTGATTGCGTGTCATGCTGGCCGGACCTGAGAGAAAAAGAGGGTAAATGTTCTTCCAGGCCTCGTAAGGCCGAGAACAAAAGTGGTCGGCATTATTGCAAGTAATTCTTGTTAACAAAAGTAATGGCTTCTCTTTTTTTCCTCCATTGCTAGCCGCTCGTCCTTTATGGGCGCTAGTCTGTACCTTTCCTGAGGGAGTTTTCTGATGTCCGCGCCATCTGTTTTGATCGCCGGTTGTGGTGATGTCGGCAGCCGTTTGGCCACGCAATTGCTGGCTGCTGGGTGGGAGGTTCACGGCTTGCGGCGTGATATCTCGCGCCTGCCCGAAGGGGTGATTGGCGTTGCCGGGGACCTGTTCAATAAAGACTGCCCGGAAACCTGGCCAATCGGTGCGGTGGATTATCTGGTGTATTGCGCGGCGGCCACTGATCACGATGAGGCGGGCTATCGCGCCGCTTATATTCAGGGTTTGCAGCACGTGCTGGAATGGCTGGGCGACTATGGGCAAGAGCCCAATCGGCTGCTCTTCGTTTCCAGCAGCAGTGTTTATGGCCAGCAAGAGGGCGAGTGGGTCGACGAGTCTTCGCCGACTGTGGCGGCTGGCTATTCGGGGCGTGTGATGCTGGATGCCGAGCAGGTTGCCCTCAATAGCGGTATCTCGGCGAGCATCGTGCGTTTGACCGGGATCTACGGTCCGGGCCGCGAATTTCTGCTGACTCAGGTTCGTCGCGGTTATCGCGTGGCGGTCGACCCGCCGTTATACGGCAACCGTATTCACTCGGACGACGCGGCGGGGTTGATGGCGTATCTGCTGGAGGCGGATCAACGGGGAACGGTGCTGGATGACGTCTATATAGGTGTCGACGATGCGCCTGCGCCACTGGCGCAAGTGGTGGGCTGGCTGCGTGAGTATCTAGGCGTGACCGAGTGGGCCGAGGACGAGAGCGTGCGCCGCACTGGCAGCAAGCGCTGCAGCAATGCCCGAGCCAAGGCGTTGGGCTGGACGCCGAAGTACCCAAGCTATCGCGAAGGTTATGCGGCGATTCTCGAAGGCCGCTGCTGAGTTTCAATCCCCCCAAAACAACTGTAGGAGCGGGCAAGCCTCGCTCCTACCATTGGTTTTGCGTTGGTCTTACGACCGGGTCACTGCTTTTCCAGCACCCACTTGCGATCACCCGGCGTGAACTGAGGCATTTCATCCGCCTGCGCCGTGTTCACGGCCTGGAAGATTTCCAGTTCTTTGCCTTTGCGCGCAAAGATCCAGGTGTTGCCCTGGCCGTTTTGTTGCAGCCACATATTGTCGTTGCCGCCGCTCATCGACGCGCAATCGCCCGCCAGACACAGGGCATAACGATCCGCACCCGGCAGGCCGGCCACTTGGCCATCCGCCTGGAATTGCACGGTGCTGCCTTCACCCTGGCCGTTGACGATTGTCCAGCTGCCGCCCATGTAGGCCGAGTACAGCGCGCGTTCGAAGCTGGCGCCCATCGGCGCGCCTTCCGGTACCGGAATCAATGCACGGTCGAAGACTTGCGCGGGTTCGTTGTCGTTCGCGACCTGGCTCAACTGCTTGCCGTCACGTCTCAGCTCGCTGGCGGAACTACCATAGAAGTCGACCTTCCAGGCGCCGGACTCATCGGCCAGCAGCTTGCCTTCGACGTTTTCAAAACCGTTGGTGTAGCGGGCCTGGCTGGCCTTGGTGTTGACGTCCCATTCCAGGTTCGGACCGTAAGCCTGGAGCGCTTCGCGCAGGGGGCCGCCCTTGGAGGCAGCATCGATGGCCACCTGGTTGATCCAGGTGCCGCTGATATCACGGTCGGCAGGATTGCTGGCGCAGCCGCCGAGGAACACGGCGAGCAAGGAGAGGGCAAGCGCTTTGCGCATGGTGGAATCCTTTCAAAACGAAGTCGGCGCAACCTGTTGGGGCTGCGCCGGATGTATTACTCGATGACCAGAATGGCGTCCATTTCTACCTGCGAACCCTTTGGCAGGGCTGCAACGCCGATAGCGGCGCGGGCAGGGTAGGGTTGGTCAAAGTACTTGCCCATGATCTCGTTGACCTTGGCGAAGTGGCTCAGGTCGGTGAGGAAGATGTTCAGTTTGACGATGTCCTTGAACGAACCGCCAGCAGCTTCAGCCACGGCCTTGAGGTTCTCGAACACCTGGACGGTCTGGGCTTCGAAGCCTTCGACCAGTTCCATGGTTTTCGGGTCCAGGGGAATCTGACCCGACATGTAAACGGTATTGCCAGCCTTGATCGCCTGGGAATAAGTACCGATGGCGGCCGGGGCCTTGTCGCTGGTGATAACAGTCTTGGTCATGAATGACTCCTTGTAATGGATGGGCTACGCACGCATGCGGGTGATGCGAATCACCCCGGTCAAGGCGCGCAGTTTCTTGATCACACGAGCCAGGTGCACACGGTCGTGCACGCTGACCACCAGTTGGACCACGCTGATGCGACCATCGCGTTCGTCCATGCTGATTTTTTCGATATTGCCATCGGCCGCGTTGACGCTGCTGGCCAGCAGGGCGATCAGGCCGCGCTGATGTTCCAGCTCGACACGCAGCTCGACGTTGAACTCGCCGGTGACATCCTTGGCCCACGAGAGCTGGATGCATTTTTCCGGGTTGTGGCGGATTTCGCTGATGTTGCGGCAGTTGTCCAGGTGCACGACCATGCCTTTGCCCGCGGACAGGTGGCCGACAATCGGGTCGCCCGGGATCGGCGTGCAACATTTGGCGTAGCTCAGCACCAGGCCTTCGGTGCCGCGAATCGCCAGCGGGCCTTCCGCGCTCGGCAGCTGTTCGCCTTCGCCCAGCAGGCGACGGGCGACCACATAGGCCATGCGATTGCCCAGGCCGATATCTTCAAGCAGGTCTTCGATCAGTTCCAGGCGGTATTCAGTGAGCATCGCCTTGATGCGCTCGGCCGGGACCTTTTCCAGGGTGCTGTCGAAACCATTGAGCACCTTGTTCAGCAGGCGTTCGCCGAGGCTGATGGATTCGGAGCGGCGCTGTAGTTTCAGCGCATGGCGGATGTGGGTCCGCGCCTTGCCGGTGACCACGAAGTTCAGCCATGCCGGGTTCGGCCGTGCGCCGGGGGCGCTGACGATCTCGACCGTGGAGCCGCTTTGCAACGGTTCGGACAGCGGTGCGAGACGACGATTGATCCGGCAGGCGATGCAGCTGTTGCCGACGTCTGTGTGCACCGCGTAAGCGAAGTCCACCGCCGTGGAGCCTTTGGGCAGCTCCATGATCCGGCCTTTGGGCGTGAACACGTAGACCTCGTCCGGGAACAGGTCGATCTTCACGCTTTCGATGAATTCCAGCGAGTTGCCGGCGCGTTGCTGCATTTCCAGCACGCCTTTGACCCACTGGCGAGCGCGGGCGTGAGTGCCTTTCGGTTGCTCGTCGCCGCTGGATTTGTACAGCCAATGGGCGGCGATGCCGTTGTTGGCCATTTCTTCCATTTCACGGGTGCGGATCTGGATCTCGATCGGTACGCCGTGCATGCCGAACAGCGTGGTGTGCAACGACTGATAGCCGTTGGCCTTGGGGATCGCGATGTAATCCTTGAAGCGCCCCGGCAACGGTTTGTACAAATTATGCACAGCACCCAGCACGCGGTAGCAGGTATCGACCTTGTCGACGATGATCCGGAACGCATAGACGTCCATGATCTCGTTGAAGGCCCGACGCTTGCCGCGCATTTTCTTGTAGATGCCGTAGAGGTGTTTCTGGCGTCCGCTGACTTCGCCCTGGATTTCATCAATCGCCAGGCAATGGCTCAGGGACTCTTCGATCTTGTTGACGATTTCCTTGCGGTTGCCCCGAGCGCGTTTTACCGCCTGGTTGATCCGCGCGGAACGCATCGGGTGCATGGCCTTGAAGCCGAGGTCTTCGAATTCTATGCGGATGGCGTGCATGCCCAGCCGATTGGCGATGGGCGCATAGATTTCCAGGGTTTCCTTGGCGATGCGCCGGCGCTTTTCGCCGGACAGCACTTCCAGCGTGCGCATGTTGTGCAGGCGGTCGGCCAGCTTGACCAGGATCACGCGAATATCGCGGGCCATGGCCATGGCCATTTTCTGGAAGTTTTCGGCCTGGGCTTCGGCTTTGGTCTCGAAGTTCATCTGGGTCAGTTTGCTGACCCCGTCGACCAGTTCGGCCACGGTTTCGCCGAACTGCGCTTGCAGCGCTTCTTTGGCAATCCCGGTGTCTTCGATCACGTCATGCAGCATGGCCGCCATCAAACTCTGATGGTCCATATGCATGTCGGCAAGAATGTTCGCCACCGCAAGAGGATGCGTGACGTACGCCTCGCCGCTGCGGCGGCGTTGGCCGTCGTGGGCTTGTTCGGCGTAGAAATACGCTCGGCGGACCAGGTTGACCTGGTCCTTGCCGAGGTAGGTCGATAAGCGATCGGCGAGGGCGTCTATGCTCGGCATGATGACTCCTGCCGTTCGCTGTGACCCCGCGCCGTGCTACGTCGACCAGGCATAGGCTTAGACGGCCTCGTTGGACTCGTCCTCGAACGCTGCGAACAGCGGTTCGTCTTCGACGATTTCAGCATTGGCGATGAACTCATAGCTCATCAGGCCTTCAGCGATTTCACGCAGCGCTACAACGGTAGGCTTGTCGTTTTCCCACTGAACCAGTGGCTCTTTGCCGCCGGTGGCCAGTTGACGGGCACGTTTGGTGGACAGCATGACCAGCTCAAAACGGTTTTCCACGTGGTTCAGGCAGTCTTCAACGGTTACGCGGGCCATGGTATTCCTCGGAGCGAATGCAATATGCGCGCTGCCCGGTTGGGCGAGCGGACTCAACAGTTTAAAAAATCACCAGCGATTAGGGAAGCGCTGATTTTTTGACCAAGCCCTTCAACGCGCTGCAAGTGCCAATGTAAAGCCCCCGCAGCGGTTTTGGGAAGAGCTGTTTAGCCGAGCAATTCAGCCAAAAGTTTTCCGTTACGCTGCTGCTGACGCTTCTGATGCAGCTGATTGGCACGGAAAATCGCCTTCAGATCGTGCAAAGCGTGGGCGAAATCGTCGTTGATGATCAGGTAGTCGTAGTCGACATAGTGGCTCATCTCGCTGACCGCTTCACGCATCCGGCCATCAATGATCTCGTCGCTGTCTTGGCCGCGATTGGTCAGGCGCTGGTGCAAGGCCTCCAAGGACGGCGGCAGAATGAAGATCGAGCGCGCTTGCGGCATCAACTTGCGCACTTGCTCGGCGCCCTGCCAGTCGATTTCCAGGATCAGGTCGTGGCCCGCGTCCAGAGTCTGCTGCAGGTGGCTTTGCGAGGTGCCGTAGAGATTGCCGAACACTTCGGCGCGCTCCAGGAAGTCACCATGCTCCCCCATCTTCACAAACGCTTCGCGCGAAACGAAGTGATAGTTCACGCCGTCCACTTCGCCGGGGCGCATGGCCCGGGTGGTGTGGGAAACCGAGACGCGGATCTCCTGGTCGGAGTCGGTCAGGGCCTTGACCAGGCTGCTCTTGCCCGCGCCCGAAGGGGCGGAAATGATGTACAGGGTGCCGGTGCTGTGGGTCATGTCGGGGTTGCCTTACTCAATATTCTGCACTTGTTCGCGCATCTGCTCGATCAACACTTTGAGGTTGACCGCAGCCGTCGTGCTGCGCGGGTCGAAGGCTTTGGAGCCCAGTGTGTTGGCTTCGCGGTTGAGCTCCTGCATCAGGAAGTCCAGGCGCCGACCGGCAGCGCCACCGGACTTGAGCACTCGGCGAACTTCGATGATGTGAGTGCTCAGGCGATCCAGTTCTTCGGCGACGTCGCTCTTTTGAGCGAGCATGACCATTTCCTGTTCCAGGCGCTGCGGGTCCATCTCGGCTTTCATGTCGGCAAAGCGGTCGAGGACTTTCTGGCGCTGGGTGGCGAGCATCTGCGGAACCAGCTCGCGCAGGGTCACGACGTCTTCTTCAATGGACGTCAGGCGCTCGCTGATCAGCCGAGCCAGCTCCGCGCCTTCGCGCTCGCGGCCGGCCTTGAGTTCTTTGAGGCCTTGGTTGAACAGGGCCAATGCCTCGGCATTAAGGGCTTGCGGGTCAGTTGCGTCGCCCACCAGCACGCCGGGCCAGGCCAGGACTTCCAGTGGGTTCAGCGCGGCCGGGTTCTTGATCAGGCTGGCGATGGTTTCGGCGGCGGCGACCAGTTGTGAAGCGCGATCGCGGTCTATTTGCAGGGTTTTGCCGGTGCTTTCTTCAGTGAAACGCAGGGTGCATTCCAGTTTGCCCCGGGAAATACCCTGGCGCAGTGCCTCGCGGACCGCGCCTTCGAGGTCGCGAAAGGATTCCGGCAGACGCAGGTGCGGCTCCAGGTAGCGACTGTTGACCGAGCGCAGTTCCCAGCTCAGGGTGCCTTGGGCGCCGGCTTTTTCGACGCGGGCGAAGGCGGTCATGCTGTGCACCATGGAGGTACCTCGCAATGCAGGCCGGCGCGAAACCCATGGGCTTCGCGGACCCGATATCAATGAATGTAAGCCGACTGGCAGCAAAGGCGCAGGATTGTAGCGCAGTGGGGCGGATGCGCCCAAACACACCCTGTGACAAAGGGCTGCAGGCCGTCGGTTAGGCACTATTTACCGCCTTCAACCGTCGGCCGGATTTTTTAGAAGTGCCCAGTCGTGGCTGGCGGCTCTATAATGCTCCGCAGTTTTCCGTCCCCAGTACAGGTATTCCCTATGAAACGTCCAAGTGGTCGCGTTGCCGATCAGCTCCGCTCGATCCGCATTACCCGCAACTACACCAAACACGCCGAGGGTTCTGTGCTGGTCGAGTTCGGTGATACCAAAGTCATCTGCACCGTCAGCGTCGAGAACGGCGTGCCGCGTTTCCTAAAAGGTCAGGGCCAAGGCTGGTTGACTGCCGAATACGGCATGCTGCCGCGCGCCACTGGCGAGCGTAACCAGCGTGAAGCGAGCCGCGGCAAGCAAGGCGGCCGCACCCTGGAAATCCAGCGTCTGATCGGTCGCTCCCTGCGTGCTTCGCTGGACATGTCGAAGCTGGGCGACGTCACCCTGTACGTCGATTGCGACGTGATCCAGGCTGACGGCGGCACTCGCACCGCGTCTATCACTGGCGCCATGGTTGCGCTGGTCGATGCCTTGAAAGTGATCAAGAAGCGCGGCGGCCTGAAAGGCGGCGACCCGCTCAAGCAAATGATCGCAGCCGTTTCGGTGGGCATGTACCAGGGCGAGCCTGTGCTTGACCTCGACTACCTGGAAGACTCGGCTGCCGAGACCGACCTGAACGTCGTCATGACCAGCACCGGTGGCTTCATCGAAGTCCAGGGCACTGCCGAAGGCGCGCCGTTCCAGCCTGAAGAGCTGAACGCCATGCTGGAACTGGCCAAGAAAGGCATGAACGAAATTTTCGAACTGCAGAAAGCCGCACTGGCTGACTGATCGAACCTTTCCACACCAAGGAGGACGCCATGAGTGATCAGCAACTGCTACCCACGCCGAGCCAGGAGGTTCGTCAGTGGGCGATGTTTTGTCACTTGTCCGCCTTGCTGGGGATCTGGATTCCGTTTGGCACGCTGATCGGCCCGCTGATTCTCTGGCAGATGAAGCGTGAGAGTGACCCGTTCATTGATGCGCAGGGCAAGGAGGCGCTCAATTTTCAGATCACCGTCGCCATCGCCGCGACCCTCTCGTTCTTTTTGATGTTGGTGGTCATCGGGTTCTTCCTGCTTGGCCTGATCGCCATCGGCGCGTTGGTGCTGACGATCATCGCTGGCGTAAAAGCTAATGAAGGGGTGCCTTATCGGTATCCGTTCACCTGGCGGTTGATCAAGTAAAGATCAATCCGGGCAGGCCCGCCTTACATTGAACGCTTTAAAACAAATGCCCTGACTTGTCAGGGCATTTGTATTTTTGCAGTTCAATTAACATCTCTGGCGCACGGGGCAGGTGATAACTGCGCCGCAGTTCTTTATCAACGATCACTCTTACATCTTTAGTCACAACTGTAATGCCTCAACATCGGCTGCGTCCTTGGCAATGAGACTTTACGGTTGATAGAGTTGCCCCACGTTATATTTACTAAGAAATATTTCGACATATTCAAGCCATCGAAGGTCCTTGAATTTCAAGCAATCAGTGTTGAGGCACTCAGCCGGTTCAAGAGGCGTGCGCAGGTAAAAAGTTCGCCTCTGAATATATATAGCCAAGAATAATCCCAATGATTCAGCTCGATTTTTATGGAACGCTTGTGGCCGCCTCCTTGGTGCTTTTGCTGGGGCGCGGACTTGTTACACGTGTTGGTTTTCTACGTAATTACAATATCCCTGAACCCGTCGCCGGCGGCTTGTTGGTTGCCTTGGTTCTCTTGGTATTACGAACGTTTGATATTGAAGTCCGCTTCGATACTTCATTACAGACGCCGTTGATGTTGGCTTTTTTTGCCACGATCGGCTTGAGTGCGGACTTCGCCAGCCTGAAGAAGGGCGGTCGCGTAGTGGGCGTTTTTCTGCTGGCAGTGGCCGGACTTCTGATCGCCCAGAACGCCATGGGCATCGGCCTCGCAAAAATGCTGGGGCTCGATCCTTTGATGGGTCTGCTGACAGGTTCGATTACGTTGTCGGGCGGTCACGGTACAGGCGCTGCATGGGGAACGGTGTTCAGTGAGAAGTACGGTCTGGCGTCTGCCTCCGAGCTTGCGATTGCCTCTGCAACGTTTGGCCTGGTGTTGGGTGGCTTGATTGGTGGTCCGGTCGCTCGCCTGCTGATCAAGCGTGTTCAAGTACCTGGCTGCCACTCTCAGGAAGCGCCACAGTTGCCGAAAGGTTTTGAGCAGCCGAACAAAGAGCGCTCGATTACGCCATTTTCGTTTATCGAAACACTCGCCCTGATCGCGGTCAGCTTATTGGCCGGCAATCTTCTGAATGGCTTCCTGCAAGGAACTGCACTTGAGCTGCCGACGTTCGTGTGCGTCTTGTTCGTGGGTGTGGTTTTACGCAATGGGCTTTCAGCGTTGGGCTTGTATCAGGTATTCGAGCGTGAAGTCTCCGTGCTGGGGAACGTCAGCCTGTCGCTGTTTCTGGCGATTGCCTTGATGTCGCTAAAACTGTGGGACCTGGCGGCACTTGCCTTGCCGATCTTCATCATTCTGGCTGCGCAAGCGTTGGTCATGGCGTTGTTTGCGATTTTCGTGACGTTCAGAATCATGGGCAGTAACTACGATGCGGCGGTGTTGGCGGCGGGGCACTGCGGTTTTGGGCTGGGTGCCACACCCACGGCCATCGCTAATATGCAGGCGGTGACGCAGCGCTACGGGCCTTCGCAGATAGCGTTTCTCGTGGTGCCCATGGTGGGTGCGTTCTTCATCGACATCATCAATGTCATCGTGATCAAGATGTACCTTGCGCTGCCGTTTTTTGCCGTTGCCTGAGGTTTGGGCCATGTCGACTGGCGCATAAAAAATGCCCGTATCTTGCGATACGGGCATTTTTTTATCTGCGAATTGACGCTTAGATAGTCAGCGTCCAGTCGTAGTCCACGATCAGCGGTGCGTGCTGCGAGAACCGTGGCTGACGTGGCAGGCGTGCGCTGCGTACAAAGCGGCGCAAGCCCGGGGTCAGCAACTGGTAGTCGAAACGCCAGCCCAGGTTGAGCATCTCAGCCTGTTCATTGTCCGGCCACCAGCTGTACTGGTCGCCTTCACGGCTGACTTCGCGCAGGGCATCGACATAACCCATATTGCCGACAATCTCGTCCATCCAGGCACGTTCAGGTGCCAGGAAGCCCGGGGATTGCTGGCTGTCGCGCCAGTTCTTGATATCCAGCTTCTGTTGCGCCACGTACAGCGAGCCACAATAAATGTACTCGCGACGTTTGCGTCGCTGTTTATCCAGATAACGGGCGAAATCGTCCATTAGCTTGAACTTCTGGTTCAAGTCTTCATCGCCATTCTGCCCCGAAGGGAGCAGCAAGGTCGCGATGCTGACCTTATCGAAATCGGCTTGCAGGTAGCGCCCGTAGCGGTCGGCCGTCTCGAAGCCGAGACCGCTGATGACTGCCTTCGGTTGCAACCGCGAATACAAAGCCACGCCACCCTGGGCGGGAACTTCGGCTTCGCAGGCATAAAGGAAGTAGCCATCCAGTTGGAAGGCTGGATCGTCCAGTTCAAAGGCGGAGGCGCGGGTGTCCTGCAGGCAGATGACGTCGGCATTCTGTGCTTGCAGCCAACTGAGCAAACCTCGCTCCACTGCAGCCTGAATACCATTGACGTTCACACTGATGATCCGCATAAATGGCCCCAAAAATCGCGTGCGTGTATGATACACGGCGTCAACCTAATTAGCTAAATCCGTGGTATTTGGGGTTTTTTTCATGCAAGCGTATCAGCGCGATTTCATTCGTTTTGCCATCGATCGCGGCGTTTTGCGCTTCGGTGAGTTCACCCTGAAGTCCGGGCGCACCAGTCCTTACTTCTTCAATGCCGGTCTGTTCAACAGCGGTTCCGCCTTGGCGCAGCTGGGTCGTTTCTACGCTGCGGCCATCGTCGAGAGCGGCATCCCGTTCGACGTGCTGTTTGGCCCTGCGTACAAAGGCATCCCGTTGGCGGCGACCACCGCAGTGGCATTGGCCGAACATCACGGCCGTGACCTGCCATGGTGCTTCAACCGCAAGGAAGCCAAGGCCCACGGCGAAGGTGGCAGCCTGGTCGGCGCACCGTTGACCGGCGACGTGCTGATTATCGACGACGTGATCACTGCGGGCACCGCCATCCGCGAAGTGATGCAAATCATCGCTTCCCAGGATGGCGCCAAGGCGGCGGGCGTGTTGATCGCGCTGAACCGTCAGGAGCGTGGCAATGGCGAGTTGTCGGCGATTCAGGAAGTGGAGCGTGACTTCGGTATTCCGGTAATCAGCATTGTTTCGCTGAACCAAGTGCTGGAATTCCTGGCAGACGATCCGCAGCTCAAGCAGCATTTGCCTGCCGTAGAAGCCTACCGCGCCCAGTTCGGCGTCTGATACGCGGACAAAGATTGCACATACAAAAAGACCCCGCTCAGCCGTTCTGAGCGGGGTCTTTTGTTTTATGTCTTCAGCATAGTCTTCGCCATTTATGTACCAGTTTCATTGCCAATCCCAAGTTGAACAGCGCAAACACCAGCAGTGCCAAATCAACTAACACGTAGAGCGTGCGATCCACATCAAACTCCCACAGATTCAGTGTGCTGCTTCCCATGATCCTCACGGCGGCAGGGAAGTTGACGTAAAACAGCGCCATGAAAGCGGTCGTCAGCGGAAGGGCGCAGCCGAACAAAACGGTCATTACGATTTTTCGGCTGCGCTTTCTGGCAAGCGGACCCGGTTGTTTTTCATCCAGTTCCAACGCTTCATGCAACCTGGGCCACGCCAGATTGAACATGAAAGTGGTCAGGGTCAGCAGCAAGCCACTGACCGCGACGATGTCACTGAACGGCATTCAGGCCCAGCGTCTGGCACAACAACGCGTGGGAATCTTCGCTGATCTCGAATTGCCCGGCACTGCCTTTGCGTTTGATGATGGGTTTGAAAGTAGGCTCGTTCTGCGTGATCAGCATGTTCAGCTCATCACGGATGACGTCAGAGCTGATCACCACCAGATACACCGTCTGCGCATGCTCTGCAGACTCGATCACTGCACGCATGCTGTGTCGCAAGATCTCGTCCAGCTGATTGCGAAAGCGTGACACCGTGTTTTTCAGCAAGGTTTTACTTTGACTCTGGGTCAGCTGGAATATCGTCGATATTTGCGATTCGGTCGGCAGTGTCTGCCCGAAGTAGCTTTGAATCAGATACAGCAAGCGATCCTGTTTCGCTTCATCGGCCCGACTCGGCATCCCGCCTTCGACCAGCATTTTCAAGTATTCAGTCAGGCTGGCCTTGGCAATACGCTGCAAAGCATGGGCGATTTCGCTGTCGGAAATCTTCAGGGTCTTCTTGACCGGTTCCTTTTGCTCTTGCTCGAAAGCCTGGGCGTCAATCGTGAACGAGATCTGCATGGCTCAGCGCCTCCGAAGTTATTTTTTGCTGGCAGGGCTGGAGGTTTCGACCTGTTTGATTCCGGCAGGTTTTTCGGCTTTCTCAGGATATGGATCAATCACGGCGTCGCCTTGGCCGGTCAGAATTTTCCAACCATGGCTAATGTGCGGGGTTTTACGAAGTTGCGGGCAGGGCGGCATCGATGTTTTGGCCTGATTCGAATACTGGTGGCCGCAGTCCACGCACTCGTAGGTGCCTGGTGAAACATCACTGCCGTAAGGAACGTAATCTTTTTGCATAGGGAAGATCTCCTGTGGATACAGGGAAGATCCTAGGCAGATTGCTTCTTTCTCGATGTCAGACACTTCCTGCATTGGTGTCAGGCATTTCCTGCGAGCAAAAAAAGATCGCAGCCTTCGTCAGCTCCTACAGGGAATTGCGATACACCTGTAGGAGCTGCCGAAGGTTGCGATCTTTTGATCTTTAGATCAGGGACGCTTGCGATTACTGATCAAAGTACCCACACCGGTATCGGTGAAGATCTCCAGCAGAATCGCATTCGGTACCCGACCGTCGATAATCAGCGAACTGCCCACGCCACCCTGTACCGCTTCCAGCGCGCAACGGATCTTCGGCAGCATGCCGCCGTAGATCGTGCCGTCGGCGATCAGGTCGTCGACTTGCTGGGTGGTCAGGCCGGTCAGGACCGTGCCCGACTTGTCCATCAGTCCGGCGATGTTGGTCAGCAGCATCAGCTTTTCAGCTTTCAGTGCTTCGGCCACTTTACCGGCCACCAAATCAGCGTTGATGTTGTACGACTCGCCGTTGGCGCCCACGCCGATTGGCGCGATCACCGGGATGAAATCGCCTTTGACCAGCAGGTTCAGCAGGTCGGTGTTGATGCCGACCACTTCGCCCACCTGGCCGATGTCGATGATTTCCGGCTGGGTCATCTCTGGGGTCTGGCGGGTCACGGTGAGCTTTTTCGCACGAATCAGCTCGGCGTCTTTACCGGTCAGGCCGATGGCGCTGCCGCCATGACGGTTGATCAGGTTGACGATGTCCTTGTTGACCTGGCCGCCGAGGACCATTTCCACCACGTCCATAGTCTGCGCGTCAGTCACGCGCATGCCATCGATGAAGTGGCTCTCGATCGACAGACGCTTGAGCAAGTCGCCGATTTGCGGGCCGCCGCCGTGAACCACCACCGGGTTGATGCCCACGGCTTTCATCAGCACGATGTCGCGGGCGAAGCCGGTTTTCAGCTCCTCGCTTTCCATCGCGTTGCCGCCGTATTTGATCACCAGCGTCTTGCCGACATAGCGGCGAATGTAAGGCAGCGCTTCGGACAGGACCTTGGCGGTGTTGGCGGCGGCTTCGCGTTCGAGGGTCATTCAGGGCTCCGGGTGCATCGTTAAATCAAAACGGTAGTTGGAGATCAGGGGCAACACGCTTCAACTGGACTTTGAAAACGTCCTTGATGCGCTGCAGTTCAGCCTCGTCATCAGCCTCGAAACGCAGCACCAGCACCGGTGTGGTGTTGGACGCGCGCACCAGGCCCCAGCCTTTGGCGTAGTCGACTCGCACGCCGTCAATGGTGGTCAGGTCGGCGCCTTCGCCCCACTTCGCGTCGTGCAATGCATCAATGATGCTGAATTTGCTCTCTTCGGTCACATGGATATTGATTTCAGGCGTAGAAATATCGTTCGGGAAGGTCGCAAACAGCTCTTCTGCGGTGGATTTTTCCTTGCTGAGGATCTCCAGCAGCCGTGCGGCGCTGTAAATGCCGTCGTCGAAACCGAACCAGCGCTCCTTGAAGAAGATGTGCCCGCTCATTTCGCCGGCTAACAGGGCGCCGGTTTGTTTCATTTTCTTTTTGATCAACGAGTGACCGGTCTTCCACATTAGCGGACGACCGCCGTATTCCTTGATCAGCGGCGTCAGGCGACGGGTGCATTTGACGTCGAAGATGATTTCGGCGTTCGGGTTGCGTTCCAGCACGTCGCGGGCGAACAGCATCAGCAGGCGGTCCGGGAAGACGATGCTGCCGGTGTTGGTCACCACGCCGACGCGGTCGCCGTCACCGTCGAAGGCCAGGCCGATGTCGGCGTTGGTTTCCTTGACCTTGGCGATCAGGTCCACGAGGTTTTCAGGCTTGCCCGGGTCCGGGTGATGGTTCGGGAAGTTGCCGTCCACTTCGCAGAACAGCGGGATAACTTCGCAGTTCAGCGCTTCGATCAGTTGCGGGGCGATCACGCCGGCCGCGCCGTTACCGCAATCGACCACCACTTTCAGGCGGCGGGCGAGTTTGATGTCCTGGACGATTTCGGTGTTGTAGCGATCAAGGATCTCGACCTTGGTGATGCTGCCCTTGCCGCTGGTCAGGTTGTTGGTCTTGAGGCGTTCGTGCAGGGCCTGGATCTGTTCGTTGGCCAAGGTGTCGCCAGCAATGACGATCTTGAAGCCGTTGTAGTTCGACGGGTTGTGGCTGCCGGTGAGCATCACCCCGGATTTGCCAGCCAGTACGTTGGCGGCGTAGTACAGCGCAGGCGTTGGCACCAGGCCGACGTCGCTGACGTGGCAGCCGCTGTCGGCCAGTCCTTGAATCAGGCGTTCGACCAGTTCCGGGCCGGACAGGCGGCCGTCGCGGCCGACGGATACGTTGGGTTCGTCCTGAGCCAGGCTCTGGGCGCCGATGGCACGGCCGAGCCAGTAAGCGGTTTCACCGTTCAAGAATTCCGGGACGGTGCCGCGAATGTCGTAGGCGCGGAAGATGCTGTCGGGGAACTTGGGTGCGACTTGGGCTGGACTGCTCATCTGTGGGATTGCTCCATTTCGAAAGTGACTGGACCTGCCAGGGAATGACTCGTCGGCAGGCGCAAACTGAAGGGTATGACGGCGTTTTCCACAGAGAGTTCGTGGTGTGCAAAGGCCATGACCGCGGCATCGACGCGCATTTGGCCCGCCAATCCCTTGATATTCAGTGGTAAACCTTCCAGATGACGACTGTGCAATTTTCAGTATTAAGCAACAGAACCTGCTCACGCTTTCCCTGTAGGAGCCGCCGAAGGCTGCGATCTTTTGATCTTGATCTTAAAAAGCAAAATCAAAAGATCGCAGCCTTCGGCAGCTCCTACCGGGAGGGCTTCAGCGGATCATTGGCTACCGGAGTGGCCAAACCCGCCGGCACCGCGTTCGGTTTCAACGAACGCTTCGACCATTTCGAAGTGCGCCTGAACCACAGGGACCAAAACCAGCTGAGCCAGACGCTCGCCCACTTCAAGGGTGAAATCCTTGTCGCTGCGGTTCCAGCACGAAACCATCAACGGGCCCTGGTAATCGGAGTCGATCAAACCGACCAGATTGCCCAGCACGATGCCGTGCTTATGGCCCAGGCCGGAGCGCGGCAGGATCAGCGCCGCCAGGCCCGGATCGCCGATGTAGACCGACAGGCCGGTGGGGATCAGCAGGGTTTCGCCCGGCTTGATCACGGTGTCTTTTTCCAGCATGGCGCGCAGGTCAAGGCCGGCGGAGCCAGGGGTAGCGTACTGCGGCAGCGGGAATTCGCTGCCGATGCGTGGGTCGAGGATCTTGGCTTGCAAAGTGTGCATGTAAATTAAACCTGGTTCAGACGGTCGGCGATAAAAGTGATCAGCTGGCGAGCAATCTTGCTCTTGCTGGTCTGGGCGAAAAGTGTGGCGTGCAGCTCGCGGTCGATCACGCTGCAGGCGTTTTCTTCGCTGTTGAAGCCAATACTCGGGTTGGCGACGTCGTTGGCGACGATCAAATCGAGGTTTTTGTCTTTCAACTTGCGGGCAGCGTAATCGAGCAGGTGTTCGGTTTCGGCGGCGAAACCAACACTGAACGGACGGTCGGGGCGGGTGGCGATGGTGGCCAGGATGTCCGGGTTACGCACCATTTGTAGCAACAAGCCGTCGCCGTTCGTAGGGTCTTTCTTGAGTTTCTGTGGGGCGACGACTTCCGGGCGGTAGTCCGCGACCGCTGCCGAGGCGATAAACAGGTCGCAAGGGATCGCGGCTTCACAGGCAGCGAGCATGTCGCGTGCGCTGACCACGTCGATGCGCGTCACGCGATCCGGAGTCGGCAAATGCACCGGGCCGGTGATCAGCGTGACGCGGGCGCCGGCTTCCACGGCTGCTTCGGCCAGGGCAAAGCCCATTTTGCCGGAGCTGTGGTTGGTGATGTAGCGCACCGGGTCGATGTTTTCCTGGGTCGGGCCGGCGGTAATCAGCACGTGTTTACCGGTCAGGGCCTGGCGCTGGAAGCAGTCCGCCGCGCACTGGGCAAGGTCGGTGGCTTCGAGCATGCGGCCCATGCCGACGTCGCCGCAGGCCTGGCTGCCGGAGGCCGGGCCCAAGGATTTGATGCCGCGGCTTTCGAGCAGTTGCAGGTTGGCTTGGGTCGCCGGGTCGCGCCACATGGCCTGGTTCATTGCCGGAGCCACGGCAACCACTGCGTCGGTGGCCAGCACCAGTGTGGTCAGCAGGTCGTTGGCAATGCCTTGGGCCAGGCGGGCGATCAGGTCCGCGGTGGCGGGGGCGATCAGCACCAGGTCGGCCCATTTGGCCAGCTCGATGTGGCCCATGGCGGCTTCGGCCGCCGGGTCCAGCAGGTCGAGGTGAACCGGGTGGCCGGACAAGGCCTGCATGGTCAACGGGGTGATGAATTCGCTGCCGCCACGGGTCATGACCACGCGCACTTCGGCGCCCTGGTCGATCAGACGGCGAACCAGGTCGGCGCTCTTGTAGGCAGCAATGCCGCCGCCGACGCCCAGAACGATGCGTTTCCGATACAGCCGCTGCATAGGTCTGCCTTTCATTTCGTTGATGACTGCATGGCGAAACCCCCTCCCCAGGAGTGAAATCGCCCGCAAAAAAGATGGGCTACGATATCACAGCGACCGCTACGGAACAGCGGCGCCCACAGACCAGGGAGGTGTTATGAGTATTCGTGATTGGCCGGCGGCGGAGCGGCCGCGGGAGAGGTTACTGGAGTTGGGCTCGGCAAGTCTTTCGGACGCCGAGCTGCTGGCGATTTTTTTACGCACGGGTGTCTCCGGCAAAAGCGCGGTAGACCTGGCGCGACACTTGTTGAGTCAGTTTGGCAGTCTGCGTTCACTGCTAGAGGCTGATCAAAAAACATTCAGCAAAGAATTAGGCCTCGGGCCCGCGAAATTCGCTCAATTGCAGGCAGCCCAGGAAATGGGCCGACGGCATTTGGCGGAGCATTCGCGGCAGAAGTCAGCGCTGGAAAACCCGCAGGCTGTTCGTGATTACCTGAAGGCGATGCTCCGTCATGAACCCCACGAGGTGTTCGGTTGCCTGTTTCTGGATTCAAAGCACCGGGTGCTGACGTTTGAAACGCTGTTTCGTGGCTCCATCGACAGCACCAGCGTTTACCCGCGTCAGGTGGTCAAGCGCGCCCTGGCTCACAACGCCGCTGCGTTGATCCTGTGCCACAACCACCCGTCAGGCAACACCGACCCCAGTCAGGCCGACCGAATGCTGACCAAGCGTCTTCAGGAGGCGCTGGAGCTGATTGATGTGCGGGTGCTCGACCATTTCATCATTGGGGATGGGGATCCGCTGTCGATGGCTGAGTATGGGTGGATGTAAGCCTTAGCGGGCGCCCTGCACCTTTAGGAGCTGCCGAAGGCTGCGATCTTTTGATTTTGTTTTTCAGATCAAAAGATCGCAGCCTCGTTTCACTCGGCAGCTCCTACAGGGGGTTACTTGAGATTGACCTTCGAGTAATCCTGGCGACCAAACGGGCTTACCGAGTAACCCTGCACATCTTTACGCGTCAACGCGAACGCAGTCGGATGCGCCAGCGGCAGCCACAGCGCCTGTTGCTGGATCTGCGCCTGGGCCTGTTCGTAGAGCTTGGTACGCACACCTTGCTCGCTGGTGGTCTTGCCGGCGCTGATCAACTTGTCCAGGTCCTGGTTGCAGTAACGGGCGAAGTTGGTGCCGGACTTGACCGCAGCGCAGGAAAACTGCGGCGTGAGGAAGTTGTCCGGGTCACCGTTGTCGCCGGCCCAGCCCATGAACAGCAGGTCATGCTCGCCAGCCTTGGCGCGGCGGATCAGCTCGCCCCATTCAATCACGCGGATTTCGGCCTGAATCCCGATTTCCGCCAGATCAGATTGCAACAGTTGTGCGCCGAGGCTCGGATTCGGGTTGAGCAGGCTGCCGGAAGGGCGAGTCCAGATGGTGGTCTGGAAGCCTTCCTTGAGCCCGGCTTTGGCCATCAATGCCTTGGCCTTTGCCACGTCATGCGGATAACCCGGCAAGCCTTTGGCGTAACTCCAGGTGTTCGGCGGATAAGGGCCGTTCGCCGCTTCGGCGGTGTCTTCGAACACGGCTTTGATGTAGTTGGCCTTGTCGAACGCCAGGTTGATCGCCTGGCGGACTTCGGGCTTGTCCAGCGGTGGATGCTGACTGTTGATGCCGACGAATGCGGTCATGAAGGCGTCAGTCTTTTCCACTTTCAGTGTCGGCTCTTGCCTGGCAGCCACCACATCCAGGGGCTTGGGCGACAGGGCGATCTGGCACTCGTTGCGGCGCAGTTTCTGCAAGCGTACGTTGGCGTCCGGGGTGATGGCGAAGATCAACGGGTCCACCGACGGCTTGCCGCCGAAGTAGTCCGGGTTGGCCTTGTAGCGAATCGAGGCGTCTTTCTGGAAGCGCGTGAACACAAACGGGCCGCTGCCGATCGGCAGGCTGTTGAGCTTCTCGGGCGTGCCGGCCTTCAGCAGTTTGTCCGCGTATTCAGCCGAATAGATCGAGGCGAAGCCCATGCTCAGGGTGGCGAGGAAGGTCGAGTCCGGGTGATCGAGGGTGAAGCGCACGGTCAGCGGGTCGAGGGCGTCGATCTTTTTGATCAGCGCCGGCAGTTGCATCGACTGGGCGTGGGGGAAGCCGCTCTGGGCGACTTTGTGCCACGGGTTGGCCGGGTCGAGCATGCGGTCGAAGCTGAACTTGACGTCTTCGGCGCTCAGGTCGCGGGTCGGGCTGAAATAGTCGGTTTTGTGGAATTTTACTTGCGGGTGCAATTTGAAGACGTAGCTCAGGCCGTCGGGCGAGACTTCCCAGCTGTCCGCAAGGCTGGCGACCACTTTGCCGCTGGCGGTATCGAAATTCACCAGTGTGTTCATCAGCACATCGGCCGAGGCGTTGGTGGTGGTCAGCGAGTTGTATTGCACCACGTCGAACCCTTCGGGGCTGGCCTCGGTGCAGACGGTCAGGGCGGCGGCTTGGGCCAGTGGGCTCAGTAGCAGTGGGGCAAGCAGCAGCGGTAGGGCAGCGAGGCGCATGGTCGGATTCCTTTACAGATCGAAGGCCCATCTGCAAGTGCAGTCTGGAAAAGGCCTACCCTAGTGGGCTCTTTTGCAAATGACTATCCCCATTTTCATTTTGGGGTGACTATAGGCGCCTTATTTGGGTGTGCGCGGTTTCACAAAGCCCTGGATTGGCGTGTTGGCCGATGCTCTGCGACGAGCGGTCGCCATCGACGACAGCCTTTGTCCAAGGCGCTCGTAGCGCGGAAAACGGGCTTTTTGTGAATTCATCGCACACTGAATGTTGTTGCTCTCTGGTCTTTCTGGTATAAAGCAGCGCTCTTTTCTAGGGGCCCGGTTCCTTCACTGTAGGTGTAGCCGGTAAGACCTCTAAAGAAACGCGGCGCCTGGCGCCAAATGACTGAGAGATTAAGCGGCCAACCCATGCCGGGTTGGGCATGTGGTTTTAGAGGGCTGAGGCATGTCGAGAGTATGTCAAGTTACCGGTAAGGGTCCGGTGACTGGGAATAACATTTCCCACGCAAACAACAAAACCCGTCGTCGTTTCCTGCCGAACCTGCAGCATCACCGCTTCTGGGTTGAAGAAGAGAAACGTTTCGTGCGTCTGCGCGTATCTGCCAAAGGCATGCGTATCATCGACAAGCGTGGCATCACTGTCGTGCTGGCCGAAATCCGCAAAGCCGGCAAGATCTAAGGGAGCTAATCATGCGTGAATTGATTCGTTTGATTTCGAGCGCCGGTACTGGTCACTTCTACACTACCGACAAGAACAAGCGTACTACTCCGGACAAAATCGAGATCAAGAAATTTGATCCGGTTGTTCGCAAGCACGTGATCTACAAGGAAGGCAAAATCAAGTAATTGATTTTTCCGACTTACGAAAAAGGCCCGTATCGCGAGATACGGGCCTTTTTTGTTGCCTGTGGTTTATGTGTTGCCTGCCAGGGCGCCTTCACGGGCAAGTTGAAGAGGTCGACCCTGCTAACACAAATCCTCAAGCCTTCTGTTCAAACACCACATAGATCTTGCGGCACGCCTCCAGCACTTCCCAAGTCCCACGAAAACCCGCAGGGATCACAAAGCGATCACCCACCCGCAGGGTCTTGCTGTTGCCATCGTTGTCGCGCAGCACTGAAACGCCCTGAACGATCTCGCAGTATTCATGTTCGGTGTAATTCACCAGCCACTGGCCGATTTCGCCTTCCCACACGCCGGCGCTCATCTGCCCGCAGGGGCTGTTGTAGTGGTTGTACACCGCTTGTTCGGGGTCACCCTTGAGGACTTTCGCCGGGTCCGGCCGATAGCGATCGGGCTGGGTGGTGGCTTGGCTGAAGTCGACGACATCCTGGATATTCATTTTGTTGTAATCCCCCGTGATTGCGGCGCGATTGGCTGGAAAGGACAAAGTCTATGTTTATTAAAATGAACACTGCAAGGCCGTTTGCCGACCTTGTGTCAAATATATTGAAACAACCCCGGCCACTGGTTTAGGGTGGCAGGTGCCTCGGGCCGATAGCAGGCTGGCCGGGCGGAATTCCTGAAAGCACCCGCGAAGATCGCGGGGCGCTTGTATTCAATAAGAGGAGGACACTCGAATGACCACCCTGACTCGTGCCGATTGGGAACAGCGGGCTCGCGATCTGAAGATCGAAGGCCGCGCCTACATCAATGGCGAATACACCGACGCCGTCTCCAGCGAGACCTTTGAGTGCATCAGCCCGGTCGATGGCCGTCTGCTGGGCAAGATCGCCAGCTGTGACGCCGCCGACGCCCAGCGCGCCGTGGAAAACGCCCGCGCCACCTTCAATTCCGGCGTGTGGTCGCGCCTGGCGCCGACCAAGCGCAAAGCCACCATGATTCGTTTCGCCGGCCTGCTGAAACAGCACGCCGAAGAGCTGGCCCTGCTTGAAACCCTGGACATGGGCAAGCCGATCAGCGATTCCCTGTACATCGACGTTCCCGGCGCGGCGCAAGCCCTGAGCTGGAGCGGCGAAGCCATCGACAAGATCTACGACGAAGTCGCCGCCACCCCGCACGATCAACTGGGCTTGGTAACTCGCGAGCCGGTCGGCGTGGTCGCTGCCATCGTGCCGTGGAACTTCCCGCTGATGATGGCCTGCTGGAAACTCGGCCCGGCGTTGTCCACCGGTAACTCGGTGATCCTCAAACCGTCGGAAAAATCGCCGCTGACCGCCATCCGCATCGCCGCACTGGCCGTTGAAGCCGGTATCCCGAAAGGCGTGCTGAACGTGCTGCCGGGCTACGGCCACACCGTCGGCAAGGCTTTGGCCCTGCACAACGATGTGGACACCCTGGTGTTCACCGGTTCGACCAAGATCGCCAAGCAATTGCTGATTTACTCCGGCGAATCGAACATGAAGCGCGTCTGGCTCGAAGCCGGCGGCAAGAGCCCGAACATCGTGTTCGCCGATGCCCCGGACCTGCAAGCCGCCGCCGAATCCGCCGCCAGCGCCATCGCCTTCAACCAGGGCGAAGTCTGCACCGCCGGTTCGCGTCTGCTGGTCGAGCGTTCGATCAAGGACACCTTCCTGCCGCTGGTCATTGAAGCGCTGAAAACCTGGAAGCCAGGCAACCCGCTGGACCCGGCGACCAACGTCGGTGCGCTGGTCGATACCCAGCAGATGAACACCGTGCTGTCCTACATCGAATCCGGTCACACCGACGGCGCCAAACTGGTGGCTGGCGGCAAGCGTATTCTGCAGGAAACCGGTGGCACCTACGTTGAACCGACGATTTTCGACGGCGTGAACAACGCGATGAAAATCGCTCAGGAAGAGATCTTTGGCCCGGTGTTGTCGGTCATCGCGTTCGACACTGCCGAAGAAGCCATCCAGATTGCCAACGACACGCCGTATGGCCTGGCCGCAGCGGTGTGGACCAAGGACATTTCCAAAGCGCACCTGACCGCCAAGGCCCTGCGTGCCGGTAGCGTGTGGGTCAACCAGTACGACGGCGGCGACATGACCGCACCGTTCGGTGGTTTCAAACAGTCGGGCAACGGTCGCGACAAGTCGCTGCACGCGTTCGACAAGTACACCGAGCTGAAGGCGACCTGGATCAAGTTGTAAGAATCTAAAGCCTGTGGTGTTGCTGATGACGCCTTCGCGGGCAAGCCTCGCTCCTACGGAGATCGCTTAGGGCGAGGCTTACCCGCGAAGGGGACGACGTGAAAACACAGGTCTATCGCCGCAGCCGGACTTTCCTCAAGGGGGTCCGGCTGCGTCGTCTCTGATGTTTGAAAAATAATATCCACAGGAGCGTGGAACATGCGTTGGGCGACTTATTTCGCCGTGTTGGCGTCTGTCTTGAGTGTCGGCCTAGCCCTGGGTGTCAGCATGCCGCTGGTGTCGTTTCGCCTGGAAAGCTGGGGTTACGGTTCGTTTGCGATTGGTGTGATGGCGGCGATGCCGGCCATTGGCGTGCTGTTGGGGGCGAAGATTTCCAGCCACCTGGCCGCGCGTTTCGGCACGGCCAATCTGATGCGCCTGTGCCTGTGGGCCGGCGCGGTGTCCATCGGTTTGCTGGCGCTGTTGCCGAGTTATCCGATCTGGTTGGTGTTGCGCCTGATGATTGGCGTGATTCTGACCCTGGTGTTTATCCTCGGTGAAAGCTGGATCAACCAACTGGTGGTCGAAAAGTGGCGC
Source organism: Pseudomonas sp. LBUM1646 (assembly GCF_059716165.1). Classification (NCBI taxonomy): domain Bacteria; kingdom Pseudomonadati; phylum Pseudomonadota; class Gammaproteobacteria; order Pseudomonadales; family Pseudomonadaceae; genus Pseudomonas; species Pseudomonas sp. LBUM1646. Next base: position 6,746,710 of record NZ_CP166810.1, on the reverse strand, counting down.
GGGCGGCTGGTGGCGTTGTATGGCAGCAGTTATGCGTTGAGTCAGCTCGGCGGGCCGTTGCTGCTGGGCGCGCTGGGTACGGAGCACGATTACGGCTTCTGGGTCGGCGTCGGCTTGCTGCTGACGGCGCCGTTGCTGCTGTTGGGCCGTAGCGGCGCACCGAGCAGTGAAGCCAGCAGCGTGACCTTCGGCGATTTATGGACCTTCTGCCGGGGGCTGCCGGCAATTGCCTGGGCGGTGTCGCTGTTCGCCGCGTTTGAAGCGATGATCCTGACCTTGTTGCCGGTGTATTGCCTGCGCCAGGGCTTTACTGCGGAAATCGCCCTGGCGATGGTCAGTACCGTGGTGGTTGGCGATGCCTTGCTGCAACTGCCCATCGGTGCACTGGCGGATCGCCTGTCCCGGCGTAGTTTGTTCACTGGGTGCGCCGTGGTCCTTTTGGTGTCGAGCCTGGCGATTCCGCTGTTGATCGATACGTTGTTGATCTGGCCGCTGTGGGTGCTGTTCGGTGCCAGTGCCGGTGGTTTGTTCACCTTGTCGCTGATCTTGATCGGCGAGCGCTATCGCGACGATGCGCTGGTGCGCGCCAATGCCCATATCGCGCAGCTGTGGGGGATTGGGTGTCTGGTCGGGCCGCTGGCGGCCGGGGCGGGGAGTCAGTGGATCAGCGGGCATGCGTTGCCGTTGCTGATGGCGGTGGGGGCGTTGGGGTTGGTGATTCTGCTGATGCGCCAAGGGGCATTTGGCGCGGTGGCCGAACCCGCATAGATCAAAAGATCGCAGCCTTCGGCAGCGCCTACGGGTGTACGCCATTCGAATGTAGGCGCTGTCGAAGGCTGTGATCTTGGCGATTTGAGCTACAACATCCGCTCCAACCCTACGGTGGTGCTCATCCACGCATTGAACCGTCGCCACCAATTCCCCGGCTCTTTGGTCAGGGTGTGCAGTTTGCCGTTGTCTTCGGTGACCCAGACAATCTGGCCGCTTTCCAGTTTCGCCTCATAACTCAGCGGCGGCGCCATGCCTTGCAGGGCCAGTTCGCGCACATGCGCAGCCAGCTCCGGGCTGTCGACCAGCACGCCGACTTCGGTGTTCCACAGCACCGACCGCGGGTCGAAATTGAAGGAGCCGATGAAGGATTTCTGCTGGTCGAAAATCATCGCTTTGCTGTGCAGGCTCGAATCCGAGCCCTGATAAGCCGAACGCCGGAACAGATGCGGTCCGCTACCGCCGCCTTCACCGGGCTGGCGGCGCAATTCGAACAGTTTCACGCCATGCTCCAGCAACGCCTTGCGATACGGTGCGTAACCGCCGTGCACCGCCGGCACATCAGTGGCTTCCAGCGAGTTGGTCAACAAACTCACCGTAACCCCGGCATCGGCGCGGCCGGTCAGGTACACCAACCCCGGTTGGCCGGGCACAAAGTACGCCGAGATCATGATCAACTCTTTACTGACCCCGTTGAGTTCGGGTGCCAACTGCGTGGTCAGCAGCAACTGCGGATCGGGCTCGCCCTTGGCCAGCACCTTGCTCGGCGCGTCCCACAACGCCTGGTTCCAGGCCCAGATCAGCTCCCGGCGCCAGACGTCCAGGCGTGGGTGCTTGTCGTAGATCATCAGCTGTTGATACAGCGCGTGGTTCTGTTTGCGGGTTTCTTCCAGCGATTCTTCCAGGCGCGTGCGGGTGTTTTGCAGATCCTTGGCGGTCGGCCTGCTGGAGAGGAATTCGTCGATCGGCTTGCTCAGGGCGCTGTTCCAGTACTGGTCGAAACTGTGCCCAAGCTGCTCGGCCACCGGCCCGACGCTGAGCATGTCGATGTCGGTGAAATTCAGGTTGGGCTCGGCATCGAAGTACTCATCGCCCAGGTTGCGTCCGCCAACGATGGCCACGCTGTTGTCCGCCAGCCAGAGCTTGTTGTGCATGCGTCGGTGTTGCAACGACAGGTCGAACAACCGGCCCATGGTCCGCGTCACGCCGGTACTGCGACCCAGGTGCAACGGGTTGAACAAGCGGATCTGAATCTGCGGATGGGCCGCCAGGGTTGCAATGATCTGGTCCAGGCCATCGCTGGTGGTGTCATCGAGCAGGATCCGCACCCGCACACCGCGATCGGCTGCCTTGAGCAATTCCTCCACCAGCATGCGCGTACTGATGCCGTCGTGGACGATGTAGTACTGCAAGTCGAGGCTGGTTTGCGCGTTGCGGATCAGCTCGGCGCGGGCCATGAAGGCTTCGGTGCTGTTGGAGAGCAGGCGAAAGCCTGATTGCCCTTGGTGAGGCGCGGCCTGGGCCTGGATTGAGCGACCGAACGCCGAGTTGCCCGCCGGCAATGCCTGGCTGGGCTCACGGGAGACGTCGAGGCTCGCACAGCCATTGAGTAGCAAGGCGAGCAACAGAGCGAAGGGCAGGGCCGGGCTGACTCTCAAATCGGATCGTCTCGGGTCATTGCAAAGGCCGAAGTATGGCACGTCATTGTGATTCGCCGCTTTTGCAGGAAGTGAAGGTCTCTGTTGTCGGACAGTTCTCCACGAACTTTCAAGAACTACAAACCCTGTAGATAAAGTCACGTCGATTTGCCTTTTTTTCCTACATAAAAGACCTACAAAAGCCGGAATGATCGCTAGGCATTTGGTGCCACAAGAGGCCGTGTTTTTTCTTGCGCGCTCTCTGGCACCAATGTTTCCAGCTATTTCACAGGTAAGTGATGATGAAAAAAACTAAATTGGTAGTTGCTTTGGTCGCTGCATTGACGCCTTTTGCGGTCCAGGCAGCCAGCGTAGATCTGTCGGTCTCCGGCGCGGTCATTCCGACATCGTGTATCCCGGCCTTTGCAGGCGGCAGCAATGTCGATCTGGGTCGGATCTTTTCCGCCACCTTGAACCCGGGCGCGCAAAACAACCTGCCGCCACGGGATATCACCCTGAAGATCGCTTGCGATGCGCCGGCGGCGGTGGAAATCGCCGTCACCGATAACCGTGGCGCCACCAAGGTGCCGGGCCTGACCTTCAATGGTCGCACCAATAACGACCTTTACTACGGTCTGGGCAGTACGCAAGGCGTCGGTATTGGTGGTTTCGGTCTGTTGACCGGTCAACCATTGACCGATGGCAACCCACAGATGTTCCTGGTGCGTTCGCCGGCTAATCCAGTATGGCGAGTTCCGGTCAGCGGATTGGTGTCCAATGCGCCGATCTCCTATTCCTGGGGGCCGAGCGCTGCGGCCGGCCCGGCCGCCGCCCGTCTGCACACCTTCCCGATGAAAGTGGCTGCGGCCATTCGCGCCACTTCTGAGCTGCCACCGACCACCGACGAGTTCCTGCTCGATGGTTCGGTCACGTTTGACGTGTATTACCTCTGAGCCGACGCAGCCCCTGCGTCACTGTGTTCTGAACCGGCCTGATTGACGGGGTTCGCCTGGGGTGAGCCTGGGCGGCGGCTCGCCTGAAAAACTGTCACTGACAGGATCCATTGCATTACCGGGCCTCGGCTGGCGCTGTGTTTACAGGGTCGGTCGATGCCTTTTGGAGACTTTCATGTACCCCCTTAAACCTTCCACTGTGCTCGGCGCTGTCGCGACGTTGTGCCTGTCGTTCACAAATTTGAGTACTCATGCCGCCGGAATGATTCCGGAAACGCCGGTGGTGGTGGTCGACCAGGCATTGGGCGAGGCAACCCTGAACGTCAGGAACTCCGACGATCAACCGGCATTGCTGTACAGCACCATCGAACATATCGCCGAGGACGACGAGCCTCTGTTGTTGCTGAACCCGCCGGTGGCACGGGTAGAGCCGGGTCAGAGCCAGCAAGTGCGATTCATCCTGCGCAGTGCCAAGCCCCTGGAAACCGAGCGGCTCAAACGTGTGGTGCTGGAGGGCATCAAGCCTCGGCAGAACACAGGTGATGCACACGTCAGCCTCGGGATCAGGCAGAACATCCCGGTCATCCTGCGTCCGGCCAATCTTGCAGTGGAACGCATGCCCTGGAAACGGTTGGTCTGGGCGGGTGCCGGCACTCGTGTGCAGGTCAGCAATCCCAGCCCCTATGTGGTTCGGCTGGCCAGGTCGGTGAACCTGATTCCTGGTGGCGCCACGCTGGATTTGGGGCGCACCTATATCCTGCCGGGAGAGGTGCTGAGCCTCAGTGCGCCATCGATTCTGGGCACACATGTACGGCTGTTTCCCGCGACCACCTACGGGTTTGCCGTCGGCAGTTATGACGCTCTGCTGAGTTTGCAGTAGTGAGCCATGGCTGCAGCTGGTATTTGGCCGGTGGCTTCGTCCTGGTCATGGTGGCGATGGAAGAAGCCTGGGGTGAAGCACTCACCGAGTTCGATCAGTCGGTGCTCAAGGCGCGGGGCATTGACCCGAAAGTCGCTGAGCACTTTGGTCGGGCGCCACGCTTTTCGGCAGGCCGCAGTCGAGTGGCGCTGCAGGTCAATGGCGCACCTTCGGGACACATTGTGGCGACCTTCGATGAGGAGGGGCAGTTGTGCTTCGATTCGAATCTGCTTGATCAGGCCGGGATCGCCGCGCCATCGGATATGCCCTCGAGCGCTGGCAGTGCGCAGTGCTTACGGGCCATCGATGGTCTGGCGGGTGCGCAGGTTCAGCTCGATCCGGGCAAGCAGCAAGTACAGTTGCTAGTGCCGACCGAGTGGCTGCTCCCGTCAGCGCGCGATCCGCGAACCTGGACCACGGGCGGTATAGCCGGGTTGTTCAACTACGACGCGCTACTGCTCACAAGTTCTGCCGCCGGGCAATCCAGCCAATTCAGCAGCCTCGGTACCGAGTTGGGTTTCAACGCAGGCGATTGGGTGGTGCGCAGCCGGCAAAACTACACCTCGTTTCAGGGCGTGGAGCGTTTCGAGACGCTTTACACCCAGGCCTCGCGAACGTGGGAACACTTTCAGGCCAACGTGCAGCTTGGCCAGCTCAATATGCGTTCGTCGCTGTTTGCCGGAGAAGCGTTCACCGGTCTGCAGATCCTCCCGGAAACGGCCCTCGCGTCTCGGACCGGTGAAGGCCTGGGCGCCGGGACGCAAGTGCAAGGGCTGGCCTATTCACCGGCGCGGGTCGAGGTGCGCCAGAGTGGCGTGGTGATCTACACCACCCTCGTCCCCAGCGGACCATTCACCTTGCGCGATTTGCCGTTGCTCAGCAATCGCCTGGACCTTGAGATCAGCGTGTTCGAAGAGAGCGGCGAGCAGCGTGACTTTCGCGTGCCGGCGGCGAACGTGCGCCCCGTCAGCGTCGGGGCGTTGCCCGGCTATGGAATTGCGGCAGGCAAGGTCCGACGGTTTGACGGGGATGAGCGCGATGCACCGTCGTTTTTTGCGGTGAGCCAGGACTGGCAGTGGGGCTCTGCGACTCAGTTCAGCGGCGGGTTAATGGGCGCCGGCCAATACCAATCCTTGGGCTTGGGCGTGCAGCAGGCGTTGTCGCGAAGGTCGGTGGTGAGCGTCCAGCAGTTGAGTTCGCGTACGCCACAAAGCGGCCAGGGCCGGGAACTGCAAGCCGCGTTCAGCACGGCATTGGGTCCCGGGTTGTCCGCCAGCCTGACGGCAAGCCAGCGCAGTCAAGGATTTCGGCACCTGGCCGACACCGGATTGGCGTCGGTTGCCGATGACATCGGTGGTCGCTCTGAGCGCCAGTGGGGTGCGTCGTTGAGCTTTTCCGGCCCGCGATGGGGGGCGTTTTCCGGAGCATTGACACGGTACACCGTGGACAGTGGGCAGGGCCGTTCGCGGGTCAGTGCCTCGTGGTCGCGGGGGTTCAGTGGGGCGAACATGTCGTTGAGCGTGCAACGCGACAGCGGCGACGATGTCCGTGGCACGGGCCTTCATGCCAACCTCAGCCTGCCCATTGGGCGCAACCGAAGCCTCAATACCTATGGGCGTCATGACAAGCGGAGCGGGCTACGCACTGGGGGGCGATACACAGAACAACTCAGCGAAAACCTGGGCTACAGCATCGGCGCCGACCGTTCTGACCGTGGCCAGACGGACTTCAACGGGCGCCTCAATGCGTTGCCCCGTTACACCAGCGCTGACCTTGGTTATTCGCGTAGTGGCGTCGGCGCCAGCAATTACGATCTCACGCTACGCGGCGGCCTGGCGATCCATGAAGAAGGGCTGACCCCATCACCCTATCCGCTGCGTGACACCTTCGGCCTGCTCAAAGTCGGCGATGCTGCCGGGATTAAGGTCAGCACGCCACAAGGCCCGGTCTGGACGGATGGCGGCGGGCGGGCGGTGGCTGCCAGTTTGCCGGCCTACCAGACCAGTCGCATCGAAATCGACACCGTCAGCCTGCCGCGTCACCTCGACGTGCTCAACGGCTATCAAGAGGTCGAGGCCGGGCGTGGCGCAGTACCACGACTGGACTTCAGCGTGGGCTCGGTACGCCGCTTGATGCTCCACGTACGCACAGCCGAGGGCGACTGGGTACCCAAAGGCGCATCGGTACATGGCAGCCAGGGTGAGTACCTGACCAGCGTGGTGGACGCCGGTCTGGTGTACCTGGCCGATGTGCCCGATGACGTTCGACTGCAAGTGATGCTGCCTGATGACGAGCCCTGCCATTTGCAGGTCGACCCTTCCGGGCTCCCCGAATCGTCCATGCCTTACTCAACCGTCGAGATGGTTTGCCGGGCGGGTTAGCTGTCGCTTGGCGTTTCCGCCAACAACTTGATCGCCGCCGCGCCAACCTTGCGCACAGCTTCTTCGATCTGCGCTGTCGGCTTGGCAGCGTAGTTCATCCGCAGGCAATTGCGGTACTTGCCCGAGGCCGAAAAGATGCTGCCGACGGCAATCTGTACGCCTTGGTCATGCAGTGCACGATTCAGTTTCAGGGTATCGAATCCTTCCGGCAGTTCGACCCACAGCATGAAACTGCCCTGTGGCCGACTGGCCCGGGTGCCGGCGGGGAAGTAGCGCGTAACCCAATCGATCATCATGTCGCGATTGCGCTGGTATTGGGTACGCACCCGCCGCAAATGCGGTTCGAAGTGCCCACCTTTGAGGAAATCGGCGATGGCGATCTGCGCTTGCGGCGCGGTGGAGCCGGTGCTGATGTATTTCATGTGCAGCACCCGTTCCAGATAACGCCCCGGCGCGACCCAGCCAATGCGCAGCCCCGGCGCCAAGGTCTTGGAAAAGGAGCTGCAAAGCAGCACGCGGCCATCTTCGTCGAAGGATTTGATCGTGCGTGGGCGCGGGTAGGTGTAGGCCAGTTCGCCATACACATCGTCCTCGATGATCGCCACATCAAAGCGCTGTGCCAGATTCAACAACGCGCGTTTACGCGCCTCCGGCATGATGTAGCCCAAGGGGTTATTGCAGTTGGGGGTCAACTGTATGGCCTTGATCGGCCATTGTTCCAGGGCCAGTTCCAGCGCATCGAGGCTGATGCCGGTGATCGGGTCGGTGGGAATTTCCAGGGCTTTCAGGCCCAGGCCCTTGAGGGTCTGCATGGCGCCGTGGAAGCTCGGTGAATCCACGGCGACGATATCGCCGGGTTCGCAGATGGAGCGGATGCTGGTGGACAGTGCTTCGTGGCAACCGGTGGTCACCACCAGGTCGGCGGCACTCAACTGGCAGCCGGAATCGAGCATCAGGCGGGCGATCTGTTCGCGCAGTTCAAGGTTGCCGTGGATGTTGTCGTAATACAGACCTGGCATGTCCTGGCGCCGACTGATCTGCGCCAGTCCGCGCAGCAGCGGTTTCATGGTCGGCGTGGTGATGTCCGGCATGCCGCGACCCAGTTGCACCACGTCTTTGCGCGGTACGGCGCGGATCAACTCCAACACCTGATCCCACTGGGAAATATCCACCGGACGCTGTGCCGGACGGCCGACGGCGGGCAGTTCCGGCAGCTCGCGGCTGACCGGCACAAAGTATCCGGATTTGGGTTTGGGTGTCGCCAACCCGCTGTCTTCCAGCACCCGATACGCCTGCTGCACCGTGCTCAGGCTGACCCCGTGCTCGACACTCAACGCCCGCACCGACGGCAGCCGGTCGCCGGGGCGATAGAAGCCCTGTTCGATACGCGTGCCGAGTAACTCGGCGAGATTGACGTAAAGGGTCATGGTGCAGCCTCGATGCAGGTGATTCGGTTAACCAGTACAGATGGGGCAAAAATACGTGATTCAGAGGTTAAAGTGGCAAATCTGTATGGAAATAATACAGTGGCTTTGAATCTGTAATGCTTTTCGCCGTCCGCGCATGATGAAACCTCTGGCTACCCAAGTAAACAGGAGCGATCAACATGAACGGCTTGAGCGATGTGCGGCTGACGTTACACAGTCAGGAACTGGCGGCAGGGCAGGAAAACGGTACACGCGAGGCGCTGATGCGCAATGCGCCGTCCTGCCTGAGCCGCTGGGATCTGTTCTGGCATCGTCTGCACACGCGCAAGGCGTTGCTGAACCTGACGCCGGAGCAGCTAAGGGATGTCGGGTTGAGTCGGGAACAGGCGTTGGAGGAGGGGCTTAAGCCGTTCTGGCGGATTTAGTCGTGATCGTTCCCACGCTCCGCGTGGGAATGCCGCCCCGGACGCTCTGCGTCCACTGTGACGCAGAGCGTCACTGGATGCATTCCCACGCAGGAGCGTGGGAACGATCTCAAACCAACTCTTTCATCCGATGCCACAACATCCCCAGCGCCAACAACGGCGAACGCAAATGTTTGCCGCCAGGGAAGGTAATGTGCGGCACCTGGGCAAACAGATCGAACCCGCCACTGTGCTGGCCGCTGATGGCTTCAGCCAACAGCTTGCCCGCCAGGTGCGTGGCATTCACCCCGTGACCGGAATACGCCTGGGCGTAATACACGTTCGGCTGGTCCTTGAGCCGGCCGATTTGCGGCAGGCGGTTGGCGCCGATGCCGATCATGCCGCCCCATTGATAGTCGATCTTCACCTCGGCGAGTTGCGGGAACACTTCCAGCATCTTCGGCCGCATATACGCCGCGATGTCTTTCGGGTCTCGCCCTGAATAATGGCAAGCGCCACCGAACAGCAAGCGTCGATCCGCCGAGAGCCGGTAGTAATCCAGCGCCACGCGTTGGTCGCAGACCGCCATGTTTTGCGGCAGCAGCGCGTGAGCCTGTTCTTCACTCAACGGCTCGGTGGCGATGATGTAACTGCCGGCGGGCAGTACTTTGCCGCTGAGTTCGGGATTGAGGTCATTGAGGTAGGCGTTGCAGCCCAGTACCAACGTTTTGGCGCGGACCAAACCTTGTGCGGTATGCACCTTCACTTCGCTGCCGTAATCGATGCGGGTGACCGCCGACTGTTCGAACAGTTTGGTGCCCAATTGCTGCGCGGCTGCTGCTTCACCAAGCGCCAGGTTCAGCGGATGAAGATGCCCGGAGCCCATGTCGATCAAACCGCCGACATACCGGTCGGAGCCCACCACCGAATGCATTTCGTTGGCTTGCAGCAGGCGGGTTTCGTAGCGATAACCGAGACCGCGTAATTCTTCGGCGTCTTCGGCGAAGCCTTCGAGGTCCCGGGGTTTGTTGGCGAGGTCGCAGTAGCCCCAGGTCAGGTCGCAGGGGATCTGAAAACGTGCCACCCGCTGTCGGACGATTTCCACCGCTTCCAGGCCCATGAGTTTCATCTGACGCACGCCGTCGGCACCGATGACGTTGGCAAACTGATCGAGGCCATGGCCGACGCCGCGAATCAATTGCCCGCCGTTGCGGCCGCTGGCACCCCATCCGATCTTGTGCGCTTCCAGTAGCACCACGCTGAGGCCACGTTCCGCCAGTTCGAGCGCCGTGTTCAACCCGGAGAACCCGCCACCGACCACGCACACGTCCGCCGTCAACTCACCCTGAAGCATCGGATGTTCGGGCTGCGGCAGGCTGCTGGCGGCGTAATAAGAGGCGGCATGCCGATGATTCGGGGCAGGTTGCTGAACACGGGCGTTCATGTGCGTCATCCAGATGCGGTGTTTGAAAAAGTTGACGGAGCATAAGCCGGACCTTCCCGCGCGGGCAACATTGGTCGGCTGGTGCTGTCTGGATCGGGTTTTTTGCGTCAGAATCCCGCTCTATTCCGCTTTTGGTCACCGCTTCGATGAGTTGCAACAGTCAGAAAATTCGCACCCTGCGCCAGCAGATTCCCTCGTTCGAGTGCGTGCCTGGCTGCCATGACTGCTGCGGTCCGGTCACTACTTCGCCGGAAGAAATGTCCCGCCTGCCGCGCAAGACCCGCGCCGAGCAGGATGCGGCGATGGATGAGCTCAACTGTGTGCACCTGGGGCCAAACGGCTGCACTGTTTATGGCGAGCGGCCGCTGATTTGCCGGCTGTTCGGCACCACCAAGACCTTGCCATGCCCCAATGGGCGCGGGCCGGTGGAGCTGATTCATCCACGGGTGGAGAAGCAGATTCATGAGTACATGGCGTCGACGCGGCAGGTCCTCGTGTGATCGTTCCCACGCTCTGCGTGGGAATGCCTCAACGGACGCTCCGCGTTCGGCTTTTGGGACGCAGAGCGTCCCAGGCTGCATTCCCACGCGGAGCGTGGGAGCGATCGGCGCGGGCTCAATCCGGAATCGGCAAACACAAACTCTCTTTCACTTCTTCCATCACGATATAGCTCTTGGACTCCCGTACATGCGGCAGCTTGAGCAAGATATCGCCGAGCAACTTGCGGTACGAGGCCATCTCGGAAATCCGCGCCTTCACCAAATAATCAAAGTCCCCTGACACCAAATGGCACTCCAGCACGTGGGGCAGTTTCAGCACCGCACGTCGGAACTCTTCGAAAGTATCGCCGGATTTGTAGTCGAGGCTGATCTCGACAAACACCAGCAGACTACCCTTGAGGTGCTGCGGATTGAGTCGGGCGTTGTAGCCCATGATGATCCCTTCGCGCTCCAGCCGGCGGACCCGCTCAGTGCAAGGCGTGGTCGACAGGCCGACCTTTTCCCCCAGCTCGGTGAAGGAGATACGCCCGTCCGCTTGCAGGATCCGCAGGATGTTGCGGTCGATCTTGTCCAGCTCACGTTTGGTCTGAGTATTGGTACGCATAGGGGATGCGCCTCCGTGAAAAGGGTTTTTGCCGAGAATTGTCGCCAAATATAGGCACTTATATAGTGAAATGCACTGGCTAATCTTTTTTAAACTGCCCACATCTTCGGTCTGCACAACACACGTCAGCGGTAAGCCGCGATGAGGGATACAAAAATGCGCGTTATGGTCTTGGGTAGCGGCGTCATCGGTACCGCCAGTGCTTACTATCTGGCCCGTGCCGGGTTTGAAGTGGTGGTCGTGGACCGGCAGCCGGCTGCGGCCATGGAGACCAGTTTCGCCAACGCCGGGCAAGTGTCGCCAGGTTATGCCTCGCCGTGGGCCGCGCCGGGTGTGCCGCTCAAGGCCATCAAATGGCTGCTGCAGCGTCACGCGCCGCTGGCGATCAAGGCCACTGCCGACATCGACCAATACCTGTGGATGGCGCAGATGCTGCGCAACTGCACCGCCAACCGTTATGCGGTGAACAAGGAGCGCATGGTCCGTCTGTCCGAGTACAGCCGTGACTGCCTCGACGAATTGCGCGCCGAAACCGGCATTGCCTACGAAGGCCGCAGCCTTGGTACTACCCAACTGTTCCGCACCCAGGCTCAACTCGACGGCGCCGCAAAAGACATCGCTGTGCTGAAAGAGTCCGGTGTGCCGTTCGAACTCCTCGACCGCGCCGGCATTGCCCGGGTCGAACCGGCCCTGGCCAGCGTCACCGACATCCTCGCCGGTGCCTTGCGCCTGCCGAACGACCAGACCGGTGACTGCCAGATTTTCACTACCCGCCTGGCCGAAATGGCGGTGAAACTGGGTGTGGAGTTCCGCTACGGCCAGGACATCCAGCAACTCGACTACGCCGGTGACCGCATCAACGGCGTGTGGATCGACGGCAAGCTGGAAACCGCTGACCGCTACGTCCTCGCACTCGGCAGCTACTCGCCGCAACTGCTCAAGCCGCTGGGCATCAAGGCCCCGGTGTATCCGCTCAAGGGTTACTCCCTGACCGTGCCGATCACTAACCCGGCGATGGCCCCGACGTCGACCATTCTCGACGAGACTTACAAGGTCGCGATCACCCGTTTCGACAACCGCATCCGCGTCGGCGGCATGGCGGAGATCGCCGGTTTTGACCTGTCGCTGAACCCGCGTCGGCGTGAAACCCTGGAGATGATCGTCAACGACCTTTATCCTCAGGGCGGCGATCTGGCCCAGGCGAGTTTCTGGACTGGCCTGCGTCCGACCACGCCGGACGGCACGCCGATCGTTGGCGCGACACCGTTCAGCAACCTGTTCCTGAACACCGGCCACGGCACGCTCGGTTGGACCATGGCCTGTGGTTCCGGTCGTTTGCTGGCCGACCTGATGGCGAAGAAAACGCCGCAGATCAGCGCCGAAGGCCTCGATATTTCCCGTTACGGTCACAAAATTCAGGAGTCCGCAAAACATGGCAATCCAGCGCCAGCTCACCAATGAACGCATGAGTCAGATCGTCGCCCACAACGGTACGGTGTACCTGGCAGGGCAGGTCGGCGATGACATGAGCGCCGGGATTGAACAGCAGACCCGTGAAACGTTGGCCAATATCGAGCGATTGCTCGATCTGGCCGGCACCGACAAGAACCACCTGCTGTCGGTGACGATTTACCTGAAAGACATCGACGCGGATTTCGCCGGCATGAACTCGGTGTGGGACAAGTGGCTGCCAAAAGGCGTCGCGCCAGCCCGCGCCACCGTTGAGTCGAAGCTGTGCGAACCGGAAATCCTGGTTGAGCTGTCGGTGGTTGCCGCACTGCCTTAACCCGTTATAACGATCCCTCTCCCGGTGCTGTTGGCGGTTTACGCCGTCAGCCAGCGCCGGTTTTTATTCCCATGACCGCCTAGAAGTCTGCCGCCATGCGTCCTGCCCGTGCCCTGATCGACCTTCAAGCCCTGCGTCACAACTACCAGATCGCCCGTGAAGTCACACCGGGGGCCAAGGCCCTTGCGGTGATCAAGGCCGATGCCTACGGCCATGGCGCGGTGCGTTGTGCCCAGGCGCTGGAAGCCGAGGCGGACGGGTTTGCGGTGGCTTGCATCGAAGAAGCCCTGGAGCTGCGCGCCGCAGGTATCAAGGCGCCGGTGTTGTTGCTGGAAGGCTTTTTCGAGGCCGATGAGCTGTCCCTGATCGTCGAGCATGATTTCTGGTGCGTGGTGCATTCGCTGTGGCAGCTCGAGGCGATCGAGAAAGCCGCGTTGAGCAAACCGATCACGGTCTGGCTCAAACTCGATTCCGGCATGCACCGGGTAGGCTTGCATCCAAAGGATTATCAGGCGGCCTATCAACGGCTGCTGGCCAGCGGCAAAGTGGCGAAAATCGTCTTGATGAGCCACTTCGCCCGCGCCGATGAGCTGCACGATCAGGCCAGTGCCGAGCAGGTTGCGGTATTCGAGGCGGCGCGCCAGGGCTTGTCCGCCGAGGTCAGCCTGCGCAACTCGCCGGCGGTGCTCGGTTGGCCGCAGATCCCAAGCGATTGGGTACGTCCGGGCATCATGCTCTACGGCGCCACGCCTTTCGAAGAGGCCAATGCCGTGGCGTCTCGCCTGCAACCGGTGATGACCCTCGAATCGAAAGTGATTTGCGTGCGCGAACTGCCGGCCGGCGAACCCGTTGGCTATGGCGCGAAATTTATCACCCAGAAGCCAATGCGTATCGGCGTGGTGGCGATGGGTTATGCCGACGGCTACCCGCGCCACGCGCCGACCGGTACGCCGGTGCTGGTCGCCGGGCAGCGCAGCCAGTTGCTCGGCCGGGTGTCGATGGACATGCTTTGCATCGACCTGACCGATGTGCCGCAAGCCGGCCTCGGTTCGACCGTCGAGTTGTGGGGCAAAAACATCCTGGCCAGCGAAGTGGCCTTGGCTGCGGACACGATTCCGTACCAGATATTCTGCAACCTGCGCCGGGTGCCGCTGCTCTATTCCGGGGCTTGAGGCAAAGCACTGTGCACCGGAAGTCGCCTCGCTGAACAGGATTCAGGCCCAAGTGTTGTAAATACTGAACGCTGTCGCCATGATAACGCTCAATATTCCAACAACCTGAATCCCTGGAGGCTCCAGCATTGGACGTCGGTGAACGACTGCAATCCATCCGTAAGCTCAAAGGTCTTTCGCAGCGTGAGCTCGCCAAGCGCGCGGGTGTCACCAACAGCACCATTTCGATGATCGAGAAAAACAGCGTCAGCCCCTCGATCAGTTCGCTGCGTAAAGTGTTGGGCGGGATTCCCATGTCCATGGTCGAGTTCTTTTCCGAAGAAATCCTGCAGGAAAAACCGACCCAGATCGTCTACAAGGCCAACGAGCTGATCGATATTTCCGATGGCGCCGTGACCATGAAGCTGGTCGGCCGGGCCCACCCGAGCCGGGCTATCGCATTCCTCAATGAAATCTACCCGCCTGGCGCCGATACCGGTGACGAGATGCTCACCCATGAGGGCGAGGAAACCGGGATTCTGGTCGAAGGTCGGCTGGAACTGGTGGTCGGGGCTGAAACTTTTGTGCTCGAAGCCGGCGACAGCTACTACTTTGAAAGTACCAAGCCGCACCGTTTCCGGAATCCGTTCGACTCGCCGGCGCGACTAATCAGCGCAGCCACGCCAGCGAATTTCTAAGAAAAGAGGCGTCCTGCCAGCACTGCGAAGGCGCCCGAACCGTTTTACGCCACACAACAAGACCCCTTCGACTTTGGGGTTGTTTCAGTGTGGCGGGCTTGCCGTTATACTTGCGCCCGCCTGCGAACCGTGGCCGTGGGCGTGACTAGCCACCATTGAGGGTGAACGCGTGAACCTAATTATGAAAATGCTGGCTGCACCAGCAACTGTATTGGCCCTATGGGCAGTGAGCGCACAAGCTTCTACCACCGACGATATCGCCAAGCGCCTTGAGCCAGTCGGCCAGGTCTGTGTAACGGGTCAAGAGTGCAAAGGGATGGAAGTCGCTGCTTCGGCAGGCGGCGGTGGGGCCAAGACCCCTGATGAAGTGATTGCAAAACATTGCAACGCTTGCCACGGCACCGGCCTGTTGGGTGCGCCGAAAATCGGTGACGCTGCTGCCTGGGGCGAACGCTCCAAGAAGGAAGGTGGTGTTGACGGCCTGCTCGCGAAAGCAATCTCCGGCATCAACTCCATGCCGCCGAAAGGCACCTGCGCCGACTGCTCCGATCCTGAGCTGAAGGGCGCAATCGAGAAGATGTCCGGCCTGAAATAAGCCTTCATCTTCAGCGAAAAAGCCGCTTGCGAGCGGCTTTTTTGTGCCTGCGATTTACCCTTGGGACTATTCTTTGCAGCAAAGGCCCGGCAAGCTCGGTCCAACCCCAATTCACGGAATGTAAGGGAGGATCAGATGGTGCAGCTGTGTTCTATCGAGCAGGCGGTCGATGACGTATTGGCGCGGTTGCCGGTGCATATTCACATGGGCTTGCCCCTGGGTTTGGGTAAACCCAACCACTTCGTCAACGCGCTGTTCCAACGCGTCGCGCAACTGCCCGAGCGGCGACTGACCATCTACACCGCCCTGTGCCTCGGCCGTCCCTCATTGGGCGATGGTTTGCAAAAGCGCTTCCTCGAACCCTTCATTGAGCGAGTCTTCGGCGATTACCCGGAACTGGATTTTCTAGCCGAATTACAAAAAGACACCCTGCCGACCAACATCCAGATCCAGCAATTCTTCATGCAGCCCGGCAGCCTGCTGCACAGCGCGCAGGCCCAGCAGGACTACGTCAGCAGCAACTACAGCCACGCCGCCCGGGACATCAATGCCGCCGGTTTAAACCTCGTGGCGCAACTGGTGGCCAGCCACGCCGAACACCCGGATCGCCTGAGCCTGAGCTGCAACCCGGACATCACCCTCGACCTGTTTCCGATGATCGCCAAACGGCGTGAGGCGGGGGAGACGATCCTGTTGGTGGGCCAGGTGCACAACGATTTGCCCTACATGCCCGGTGATGCCGAAGTCGGCATGGACGCGTTCGACCTGTTGATCGACGCGAAGGACAACACCACGCTGTTCTCGACGCCGAATATGCCGGTGGGGTTCCAAGACCATTTCATCGGTCTGCACGCCAGCACGTTGGTGCGCGATGGCGGCACGCTGCAAATCGGCATCGGCTCCATGGGCGATGCGTTGACCGCTGCGTTGCTGGCGCGCCAGGCCGATAATGCCGGGTACAAAGCGTTGCTGGCGGATCTGAATCTGAGCCAGTGGGCGCAGTTGATTGATCGCGAAGGCGGCGTCGACCCCTTCGCCACGGGCCTTTACGGTTGCAGTGAGATGTTCGTCAACGGCTTGCTGGTGCTGGCGGATGCCGGGATTGTGCGGCGCAAGGTCTACCCGGACGTGCCGACCCAGCAACAAGCCAACGACGGCACCCTCGACGAAGCGGCGCAAACCGACGGCATCTCGGTGCATGGCGGATTTTTCCTCGGGCCGCGCAGTTTCTATGAGCGGCTGCGCGAGTTTCCCCAGAGCAAGCGGCTCGAATTCAACATGACCCGCATCAGCTACATCAACGAGCTCTACGGCCAGGAAGAACTCAAGCGTTTGCAGCGCCTGGATGCGCGGTTCATCAACACCGTGTTCACCATGACCCTGATGGGTGCCGGCGTGGCGGATCAACTGGAAGACGGGCGGGTGCTCAGCGGCGTCGGTGGGCAGTACAACTTTGTCGCCCAAGGCCATGCGCTGGAGGGCGCGCGTTCGATCCTGATCTTGCGCAGTTGGCGTGAGTCGGGCGGTGAGGTCAGCTCGAACATCGTCTGGGAGTACGGCCACTGCACCATCCCACGGCATCTGCGGGACATCGTGGTCACCGAATATGGCATCGCCGACCTGCGGGGCAAGACCGATTCGGCGGTGATCGAGGCGTTGTTGAACATCAGCGACTCACGCTTTCAGCCGGGGCTGATCGAACAGGCGCAGAACGTTGGCAAGTTGCCGAAGAATTTCCGCATTGATCCACGCTTCGCAGACAACAGCCCTCAGCGTTTGCAAGACATCAAGGCACGCCATCCGAACCTGTTTCCGGAATATCCGCTGGGGTGTGATTTTACTGAGGTGGAGCGTGACGTGTTGCGGGCGCTGAACTGGTTGAAGAGCAAGTTCAAGCTGAGCGAGATTCTGGAACTGGGCAAGGCTGCGCTGGATGCGCCGGAAGCATCGCAATACCCGGAACATCTGGAGCGGATGCAGTTGAGCAACCCTGAAGGGCTGAAAGAGGATTTGTTTCAGCGACTGTTGCTCGCAGGCCTCAAAGCCACCGCCCAAGCCTGATCGTTCCCACGCTCCGCGTGGGAATGCAGCCCGGGACGCTCTGCGTCCCAAAAGCGGACGCGGAGCGTCCCTTGAGGCATTCCCACGCGGAGCGTGGGAACGATCATTGGTGGGGGTTATTCGATGAAGGTCACGACGCCGCCAGCCAGGGACTGCACGCGAGCCAACGACTCAACGCGATAACCCTGGGCATCCAATTCCGCACGCCCACCCTGGAACGACTTCTCGATCACGATCCCCAAGCCAGCGACAGTTGCGCCAGCCTGCTTGATGATCGAGATCAGCGCTTGCGACGCCTTACCGTTGGCCAAAAAGTCATCGATGATCAGCACGCGGTCGCTGCTGGTCAGGTGGCGCGGGGAGATCGCCACGGTGCTTTCGGTCTGCTTGGTGAACGAGTAAACGGTCGCCGACAGCAGGTTTTCGGTCAGGGTCAGGGACTGGTGTTTGCGGGCGAAAATCACCGGCACGCCCAAATTCAGGCCAGTCATGATCGCTGGCGCAATGCCCGAGGCTTCGATGGTGACGATCTTGGTGATACCCGAATCCTTGAACAGCGTGGCGAATTCGTCGCCGATCAGCTTCATCAGGGCCGGGTCGATCTGGTGGTTCAGAAAGGCGTCGACTTTCAGGACCTGGTCGGAAAGCACGATGCCTTCTTCGCGAATTTTCTTGTGCAGTGCTTCCATGAAGCTTTCCTCTAAGGACGCTTGTGCGTCCAGGGCTGGTTAAAAAGTAGTCGATTCTAGCGCTTTAACATCGCGCGTATATCCGCCAATGCGGTATTGCCGCGAACGGCTTTGACTTCCACGGGGGTGTCGTCGTTGCCTTCCCAGGCCAAGTCGTCCGGCGGCAGTTCATCGAGGAAGCGGCTCGGCGCGCAGTCGATGATTTCGCCGTATTGCTTACGCTTGGCGGCGAAGGTGAAGGCCAACGTCTGACGCGCCCGGGTAATCCCGACGTAGGCCAGGCGGCGTTCTTCTTCGATGGTGTCGGCTTCGATGCTGGAGCGGTGCGGGAGAATTTCCTCTTCCATGCCCATGATGAACACGTAGGGGAATTCCAGGCCCTTGGAAGCGTGCAAGGTCATCATCTGCACACCTTCGGCGCCGTCTTCCTCTTCCTGCTGACGTTCGAGCATGTCGCGCAAAACGAGTTTGCCGATGGCGTCTTCGACGGTCATCTCGCCTTCTTCGTCTTTCTCCAGGGTGTTTTTCAACGCCTCGATCAGGAACCAGACGTTACCCATGCGGTAATCGGCGGCCTTGTCGCTGGAGCTATTGGTGCGCAGCCAGTTCTCGTAGTCGATGTCCATGACCATGCTGCGCAGGGCCGAGATCGGGTCTTCGCCGGCACATTGCTCGCGAACCTTGTCCATGAAGCGCTTGAAGCGCGACAGGCGATCGGTGAAGCGCGTGTCCAGATGCTCACCCAGGCCGATTTCGTCGGTGGCGGCGTACATCGAGATTTTGCGTTCAGTGGCGTAGTTGCCGAGTTTTTCCAGCGTGGTCGAACCGATCTCCCGGCGCGGCACGTTGATCACCCGCAGGAAGGCGTTGTCGTCATCCGGGTTCACGATCAGGCGGAAGTAGGCCATCAGGTCTTTCACTTCCTGACGGCCGAAGAAGCTGTTGCCGCCAGACAGTCGATACGGAATCTGGTGGTGTTGCAGCTTCAGCTCGATCAGCTTGGCCTGGTAGTTACCGCGGTAGAGGATGGCGAAATCGCTGTACGGTCGGTCGGTGCGCAAGTGCAGAGTCAGCAACTCGACGGCCACGCGTTCGGCTTCGGCGTCTTCGTTGCGGCAGCGGATCACGCGGATCTCGTCGCCGTGGCCCATTTCGCTCCACAGTTGTTTTTCAAACTCGTGGGGGTTGTTCGAGATCAGCACGTTGGCGCAACGCAGGATGCGGCTGGTGGAGCGATAGTTTTGCTCCAGCATCACCACTTTCAAGGACGGGTAATCGTCCTTGAGCAACATCAGGTTTTCCGGACGGGCGCCACGCCAGGCGTAGATCGACTGGTCGTCGTCGCCGACCACGGTGAACTGGTTGCGCGTGCCGATCAGCAGCTTCACCAGCAAATACTGGCTGGCGTTGGTGTCCTGGTATTCGTCCACCAGCAGGTAGCGGACTTTGTTCTGCCACTTTTCGAGGATGTCGGCGTGTTCCTGGAACAGTTTCACCGGCAGCAGGATCAGGTCGTCGAAGTCCACCGCGTTGAACGCCTTGAGCGTGCGCTGGTAGTGGGTGTAGACGATGGCGGCGGTCTGTTCCTTGGGGTTACGCGCATTTTCCAGGGCTTCGGGCGGCAGGATCAGGTCGTTTTTCCACGAGCCGATCATGTTCTTGATCTCGTCGACGCCGTCGTCGCCCGCGTATTCCTTCTGCATGATGTCGGTCATCAGGGCTTTGACGTCGGTCTCGTCAAAGATCGAGAAGCCCGGTTTGTAGCCCAGCCGCACGTGTTCCTTGCGGATGATGTTCAGGCCCAGGTTGTGGAAGGTGCACACCGTCAGGCCACGGCCTTCGCCGCCCTTGAGCAGGGTGCCGACCCGTTCCTTCATCTCGCGCGCAGCCTTGTTGGTAAAGGTCATGGCGACGATGTACTGGGCACGGATGCCGCAGTTCTGGATCAAGTGCGCGATCTTGCGCGTGATCACGCTGGTCTTGCCGGAGCCTGCACCGGCGAGCACCAATAGAGGGCCGCCGACGTAGTTCACGGCTTCTTGCTGCCGGGGATTGAGTCGGGACATACGGAATCAGGGAGTCATTTATGAAATGGGCCGGCATTTTAACAGGCTCAGCGAATTGTGCTGCTCTCTCCGACTTGTGACGCAGCACGCGATCTCTATTTGCCGGTTTTGCTACTTTCACGCAGGATGCGCAGAGAATTTGCGGCTAATGTTCGTATTCCAGAGACAAAACCGCGTTTGATAACCCGGGCCGGTTGGTCATTGGTTATCGGCGCGGCATAATGCCCGCCGCCTCCATCATTAGCAGAGTCTAGGGAGCTAGCTTGTCTACGCCTGTCGAACCCTTGCGTTTGCTGCTACTGGCCGAAGAGCCAGCGTGGGCAGCGTTGTTGCGCGAGTGTCTGGCTCCAATGGGGAGCTCGGCAGTGCTGATCAGCGCGCCGAGCTGGGAGTCGGTCAGCAGTCTGTTCGAAGACAACCGCAGTGCGGTGTTGTTGACGATCCCGGCCCTTCAGCCGGCGCCTGGCCGTTGCAGCCTGCCGACGGTGTTGCTGCTCGAACACGAGCCGTTGTCGCCGCCCGATGGTGTGAGTGACTGGCTGGTACGCGATGTGCTCGACCCCGGCATGTTGCGCCGCTGCCTGCGCCATGTTCGCGAGCGCGGCGTGCTGGAAAACACCCTGCAACGCCTGGCCGAGCAAGACCCGCTGACCGGCATCGCCAATCGCCAGGGTTTCCAGACCCTGCTGGCAGCGCGCCTGGCGGAAAATGACGGCCGCGGCCTGGCTCTCGGCCACCTCGACCTCGACAACTTTCGTCACGCCAACGACGCCCTCGGCCATCAGGCTGGCGACCGCTTGATCCTGCAAGTGGTCGCTCGGCTCAAAAGCCAGCTTGAGGCAGGCGATCAACTGGCGCGGCTCGGCAGCGATGAATTTGCCCTGCTGATCGACACCCGCCGCGCGCCGCAACGCGCCGAATGGATGGCCGAACGCATTACCGAAGCGCTGTCCGAGCCCTATTGGGTCGACGGCGAAAGCCTGTTGATCGGCTCAAGCCTGGGGATTGCCCATGCTCGGGCCCAGGCCGGCGCCGACCCGCTGATGTGGCACGCGCACATTGCGATGCAGCAGGCCAAGAGCACGCAGGGCTGCACCTTCCACATCTTCAACGAACGCATCAACCGCAATGCCCGCAGCATCGCCGACCTCGAAAGCGAGCTGCGCCGGGCCTTGCGGCGCGATGAGCTGGAACTGCACTACCAGCCGCGCCTGAACCTTGAAGACGGCAAGATCGTCGGCCTTGAAGCGCTGGTGCGCTGGCGTCACGCTGAACGGGGCTTGCTGCCGCCGAGCGAGTTTGTGCCGCTGGCCGAGCAGAGCGGCTTGATCGTGCCGTTGGGTTACTGGGTGATATCCCGGGCCCTGCGCGACATGCAGGCGTTGCGCGAACGAGGTTTGCCGGCGTTGCACATGGCGATCAACCTGTCGTTCCGCCAGTTTCAGGACAGTCAGTTGCTTTCGACGCTCAGTCGCCTGATCAACGAGCGCGGTGTCGAAGCGCAATGGCTGGAGTTCGAGCTGACCGAAACCGCAGTGATGCGCCGCAGCGATCTGGTCAAGCAGACCATGGACGCCCTCGGCCGCCTCGGTGTGCGCTTCTCGCTGGATGACTTCGGCACCGGGTTCTCGTCATTTGTGCACCTCAACAGCCTGCCGATTACCTTGCTAAAGGTCGACAAGAGCTTTGTCGGCGGCATGGAGGAGCGCGAAGAAAACCGCAAACTGGTGCATGCGATGATCAACCTGGCGCACAACCTCAATCTGGAAGTGGTGGCTGAGGGTGTGGAAACGCCGGAGCAGCTGGATTTGTTGCGCGGGTTTGGGTGTGATCAGGTGCAGGGGTACTTGATCAGCAAGCCGTTGCCGTTGGCGGAGTTGGTTGAATATTTGACCTTTGGTTCCAACCAGCAGGCAGTTGTGGAAGCCATTTAAAAGATCGCAGCCTTCGCCAGCTCCTACGGGTGTACACATTCCCCTGTAGGAGCTGCCGAAGGTTGCGATCTTTTGATCTTAATCCGCTTGAGCTACCTGAAAACTTGCCCCTGACGAAGGCTCGCGCCGAATCATCCGCTTCATCTTCCACTCAAATGCCAGCGTCAGACTCACCGCCGCGCACGCCAGCCCCAGCGCCAAGCCCCACCAGACGCCCGTCGGGCCCCAGTTCAAATTGAAGGCCATCATCCAAGCGGCCGGCGCGCCAATCAGCCAGTAGCAACCCAAGCCCACCAGGAACGTGGTCTTGGCATCCTTGAGCCCACGAATACAGCCCATGGCGATGGTTTGCGTACCATCGAACAGCTCGAACCACGCCGCCACCGCCAACAGGCTCACAGCCAGGTCGATGACCGGGCGAAACGCCGGGTCGTTATGGTCGAGGAACAAGCCGATCAATTGATTCGGCAGCAGCCAGAAGACCATGGCGAAGGCGAGCATCGACGCACCACCAAAGGCGATCCCGACCCGACCGGCCAGCCGTGCATAAAGCAACTGCCCGGCGCCGTAGTGCTGGCCGATACGCATGGTGATCGCATACGACAGCCCCGCCGGCACCATGAACGCCACCGAAACAATCTGCAGGGCAATCTGATGCGCCGCCAGTTGCGTGCTGCCCATGGTGCCCATGCACAGCGCTGCGAAGGCGAACAACCCGACTTCCACCGCATAGGTGCCGCCGATGGGCAGGCCCAGGCGCCACAGTTCTTTCAGGTACTGGCGGTTCGGCCGCGACAGGCCTTGGCGCAATGGATAAGCGTCATAAGCCGGATGCCGCCGAATGTGCAGCGCCAGGGCCACGGCCATCAGGTTGGCGACAATCGCCGTCACCAGACCAATCCCCACCAGGCCCATTTTCGGCAAGCCGAACATCCCGGTGATGAACGCGTAGTTGAGAACGAAGTTGGCCACGGTGCCGCACAGGCTGATCACCATCACCGGTGTCGCCCGGCCGATGGCGCTGGTGAAACCGCGCAGGGCCATGAAGCTCAGGTAACCGGGCAGGGCGAACGGCAGGAACGTCAGGAACAGCCCGGCGGCGTGGACGTTGGTTTCGGTCTGGCCAAACATCAGCAGCACCGGTTTGAGGTTCCACAGCAGCAACCCCGCCACCAGCGCCATCAGCCAGGCGAGCCACAGCCCGGCCTGGGTCAGCCGCGCGGCGCCGACGATATCGTTGGCACCTTTGCGGATCGCTACCAACGTGCCGACCGCCGCAATCACGCCGATGCAGAAAATCGACACGAACGAATAAGTCGCCGCGCCCAGGCCGCCGCCGGCCAGCGCCTCGGGACTCAGGCGCGCCATCATCAAGGTGTCGGTGAGGACCATCAACATGTGCGCCAACTGCGAGGCAATCAACGGCCCCGCCAGCCGCAGGATGGCCCAGAGTTCGGTACGTGCTGGATGCTGCATGGTCATCACGCTCCCTTTTGAAATGAACTGGAAAGGCTCGATTCTCGGCGCTCTGCGGGGTTTGCACAAAGGGATAAAAAGGATGGGTGGCATGATTAAAACTCATCCAGAGGACTTTCTGATAAGTTTGCCCAATCCCGCTATAGGAGCATTCCGAATGTCACGTCGTCTTCCTCCCTTGTATGCCCTGCGCGCATTCGAAGCGGCGGCGCGGCACAGCTCCTTTACCCGCGCGGCCGAAGAGCTGTCGATCACTCAAAGTGCGGTCAGTCGGCATATTCGTACGCTTGAAGAGCATTTTGCCTGTCGGCTGTTTCACCGCAGCGGACGCAACCTGCAACTGACCGAGTCGGCTCGGCTGATCCTGCCGGGCATCCGCGAAGGATTCACTGCGCTGGAACGGGCGTGTAATACCTTGCGCGCTGAAGACGACATCCTGCGCATGAAAGCTCCGTCGACCCTGACCATGCGTTGGCTGCTGGCGCGGCTCAGTCGCTTCCGGCATCTGCAACCGGGCAACGAGGTGCAACTGACCAGTGCCTGGATGGACATCGACACGGTGGACTTCAACCACGAACCGTTCGATTGCGCCGTCATCCTCAGTAACGGGCGTTTCCCTCCGGACTGGGAGGCGACGTTGCTGTTTCCGGAAGAGCTGATTCCAGTGGGCGCGCCGAATCTTCTGAAGGATCAGCCGTGGGACGTGGCGCGCCTGGCCAGTACCGAATTGCTGCACCCGACGCCGGACCGCCGCGACTGGCGCAGTTGGCTGGAACGTATGGGCTTGTCCGATCAGGTGTCGCTCAAGGGCGGGCAGGTGTTCGATACCCTGGAGCTGGGCATGATCGCGGCGGCCCGAGGTTACGGCGTGTCGATGGGGGATCTGCTGATGGTGGCCGAGGACGTGGCGCAAGGTCGCCTGAGTTTGCCATGGCCGACCGCCGTCGCCAGCGGCGAGCATTATTACCTGGTGTGGCCGAAAACCCGCCCCGGAGGCGAACGTTTGCGCCGGCTCAGCGATTTCCTACAGGGCGAAGTGCGGGCGATGGAATTGCCGGACGTTGAACGCCTGAGCTAAATAAATCTCAGGCGAAACACGCTCTTCGTAGCAGCTGACGAGCAACGCGAGGCAGCGTTCGGCGGCGAAGCCGTCGTCAATCCTGCGCACGCGATCTACCGGAAGCTCCGCGCTGCCTGATTTCACGACGGCTTCGCCGCCGAACGCAGGCTTCGCCAGCTGCTACAGATCGCGTTACGGCGTAACTGAGCTATAACCGGGTTAATAACTCAAGTATTCAAGTTTGCAGCCGAAAATCTGCAGGTGGAACCTTCGTGCAGGTTTCGCGTTTGTCCCATTATTCGAAATTTTGCTGAGCGTTGAGCCGGATCAAGGAGGATCCCGGTCGCTTGGCCAGGAGCTGTCATGTCTCAACCTCGTGCCCGGATCGCCTCACAGCTTGGTCTTGCGCTTGCCGTGATTCTGGCGATTGTCATCAGCGGCAGCACCGTGTTCG
Source organism: Pseudomonas sp. LBUM1646 (assembly GCF_059716165.1). Classification (NCBI taxonomy): domain Bacteria; kingdom Pseudomonadati; phylum Pseudomonadota; class Gammaproteobacteria; order Pseudomonadales; family Pseudomonadaceae; genus Pseudomonas; species Pseudomonas sp. LBUM1646. The sequence continues at coordinate 6,721,703 of NZ_CP166810.1, read as the reverse complement.
CCCTGCGCTCGCTGGACACCGCCAACCTCGCCACCCGCGAAGAGCACCTGGCCAGTGAGGCCCGCTTGCTCGCCGATCAGCTCAGCACCTTCCACGGTACGCTGCGCGAAAGCACCCAGCGCCTGAGCGGTCTGTTCGAGAAGCGCTTCAGCGCCGGCCTCAGCGTGCACCCGGACGAGCCGGTGACCGTGGCGGGCGTACAGACCCCGGGCCTGCACCTGGGCAGCGAAGTGTTGAACAACAACTTCAAGGAAGTCGACGAGTTCAAGCAAATGACCGCCGGCGTTGCGACGTTGTTCGTGCGTAGCGGCGAAGACTTCGTTCGGGTCAGCACCTCCCTGAGCAAGCAGGACGGCAGCCGCGCCATCGGCACCTTGCTCGATCACGCCCACCCGGCCTACGCGCGCTTGATTGCGGGGCAGAGCTACGTCGGTCGTGCGTTGCTGTTCGAACGCTCCTACATGACTCAGTACACCCCCGTACGAGATTCCGGCGGTAAGGTGATTGCCGTGCTGTTCGTAGGATTCGATTACACCGACGCGCAGAACGCGCAGTTCGAGAACTTGAAACGCTTCCGCATCGGCAAGACCGGCTCTTTGGCGTTGCTGGATGAGCAGCGCAAATGGCTGGTGCCGATCGCCGGCGTGCAAGCGCTGGATAAAGCGGTCCCGACCATTACTGATTTGGCGAAGACGCCGGGTAAAGGCGAGTTCTGGAGCGACAAATCGGAAGATTTCTACAGCCTTGCCGTTCCGTTCGAAGGCGGGCCGTGGTCGGTGGTGGCGAGCATGCCGAAAGCCGAAATCAGCGCCGTGACTTGGAGCGTCGGCATTCAATTGGCCATCGGCAGCCTGCTCGCGATGTTGATTGCGGTGGGTTCGGCGGTCTGGTTGCTGCGCAGCAAACTGGCCCCCCTGAGTGACCTGGTGCGTCAGGCCGAAGCCTTGGGTGCCGGTGATTTGAGCGTGCGCCTGAACGTGGCGAGCAATGACGAAATCGGTCAATTGGCCCGGGCTTTCAACCAGATGAGCCAAGCGCTGTCGACCATGGTCGAGCACATCCGCAAGGCCTCGGAAGAGGTCAACAGTCGCGCCCAGGCCTTGTCCGGTCTGTCCGGCGGTGCTTATGAAGGGATGGAACAGCAGTCCGGCGAAATCACCAGCATGGCCGGCGCCGTCGAAGAATTCAGTGCCACGTCCCTGAACATTGCCGACAACATGGGCAACACCCAGCGTATGGCGCAGGAAAATGCACAGCAAACTCAGATCGGTCGTACGTCGATGGAGGAAGCGTCCTCGTCCCTGGAGCAAATCGCCGGTGCGTTGAACAGCACCGCAACGGTGATCAACACCCTCGGCCAGCGCTCCCAGGAAATCGGCGGCATTGTCGGGGTGATTACCGCCATTGCCGATCAGACCAACCTGCTGGCGCTGAACGCCGCCATCGAAGCTGCCCGTGCCGGCGAGCAGGGCCGTGGTTTTGCGGTGGTGGCCGACGAGGTGCGCAACCTGGCTTCACGTACCCGCGAAGCGACGGATGAAATCTCCGGGATGATCCAGAGCATCCAGCAGGAAACCGGCAACGCCATCAGCACCATGGAGCAGGGCAACGTGCTGATGCAGGAAGGCCTGTCCCGTAACGCCAACGTGGCTTCGGCACTGGCGCGGATTGATGAGCAGAGCCGTTCGGCGGGTCAGCAGTTTGCGGCGATCACCACCGCGACCCAAGAGCAGAGCAGCACCGCGACGTTGCTCAGTAGCAATCTGCAAAGCATTGCGCTGGCCAACAGCGAGCAGCGGGAAGTGGTGTCGAACCTGGCCATTACCGCCAAGGAGCTGGAATCGCTGGCGGCGGGCTTGCGGCATGAGGTTGATCGGTTTCGTTGAGTCCAGTTAAGGGCGTCTATCTTGGATCGACACCCCTTGCGGCCTTTAATCGGACGTTTCAGACATCGACCTGCGTGGTTTAACTGAATTAGATCTATTCAGCGCAAATGAGGGGCGACGCGCTCGAGCACTTCCTCGGCAATGCCCCTGAAAATCGTGCGAGTGATACTGAAAAACGGGCTCAGATTTCCTCCGATAGGCACCAGATCGATTCCGGCGAGGCAATGCAGGCTCATGTCTTGGCCAATATGCTCTTCAAAAAGTGTTTCGAGCTCGTCCCACCAGAGCTGGCGTAAAACTAGTAGGTAAGGGCTGTTCAGGTTAAGCAGCTTGATGGTGTATCGAGTGCGGTCAGCTTCCTGTTCGGACAATCCGTCAGCAGGCACGACGCGTCCATCGGACAAATAAGCGAAGAAGCGCGCACAATCGGGCTGATGGCACGAGACAAAGCGGGCAATGTCGACTCCTTTCGATTTGCCGAGCGCGTGACCACCAAATACTTCAGCTTCTTGCGCCGCGAATGCCTTCAAGTCTATTTCGCTGTCTAGCGCGCAGGCCGCTAGGTTGAGATAGTCAAAGGTACGTTGAGGGTGCTGGCTTTTGTTTTCGACATGCTCGATGTGTAAACCCACGCCCAACAAATCCGGACGTATTTCGCTGTAGCAGCACAACCCGTACTGTTCCTCCAGTAAATAGCCGCGTACCTGTATTGCATGGTTAAAGCTTTTCCAACGGCTGGTCGCAGCTGCTTTAGTTGTTGGAGGGTTGGAATGCGCATTGGTTAGCTGAAAGGGGCCGCTTCCACGCTTACGAATTGACCTCATCCCTTCAGCACCTTCTGCCGCCTGATACTGCGTTGCAGGCGTTGAAGCTGGGGATGTTGTTCGCCGAGCGTCTCGGTCAGTTGCTGCATCAACTCGACCGCTGGTGGTTCGTCATAGCGGCCCTTATCCACCCATTCGGTGAGCTGCAGCAAGTCTGGCTTCTCAGTCACTGGAGGCTGCGGATCAACCTGCATCACGCTATGCAGCACGTTGTTGCTCGGCTCGCCGTAGGTCATGGCAAGAGGTTGTGACGCAATCAATTGACCCAGGGAATCTTTCCCGATTACGCGGATGTTCTCGCGCTGCACGGTACTCAGCACCTGAGGACTGTGGGTCGTGACGATGAATTGCATGGCAGGAAAAGCCGCTCGCAACCCACCGATGATGGTCTGTTGCCAGAATGGATGAAGAAACATGTCCACTTCATCGATCAATGCAATGCCCGGCGTTTCCAGCACGGCTCGTTCACCAAGGTGTGGATTGAGTTTGCAGGCACGAAAAGCGAGATCGGCAACCATGGCAATGGTGTTTCGCAGGCCATCGCTCAGCATGTCTACAGGCATTACGCCCTGTTCAGGATGGTGCATAACCAGTTGCTGGTGACGACTCTCGCTGTATTCCAGGCTGTGCCAGCCAGTAGGCGTCTTTGTCAGCAAATCGATGGCGTTCTTGATGGCGGCTATGACATGTTCGAAGCGCTGCCCCTCATCAGATAACTTTTTGTTGTTCTCCAGAGCGATCAACTGTTGTTCCCGGTAACTGCGATACAGCCAGCCGTACCAGGCAGTGAAGTTCTTGAAACTGGACGAATAGGACAGACAGTTGAGGTAGCCGGAGGTTCTGGAGTATTCGCTTATGTCGAGAGCGGTTTTGGCGGCTACCGAGGTGAAGCGCCCTTCGAACCATAGTCGGGACGTCCCCAGGTAAGTCACCATCGGCAAGGTCACATGCGCATCAGCACGTACCTGTTCCTGAAGCGATTTGCTGAACAAGGTAAGGGCTTTGGAGCCAGCGTCTCCGATGGTATTGGTCGATTTGTTCAAGCTCACGCGCTGCTGCAACCAGCTGTCGGGAACAGAGGTGTTGGTCCAATGCCCGAAGGCTTCGATAGCGCAGGGAGTCTTAGGCTCCATGTTGCCACTGCTGAGTCGAGCCAACCGGACATCTTCGTTCTGGATAGTTGCCGATTTACCGGTCTGACTACCCAGGTCGAAACCTTTGACAAAAGGCCATAACGCGACTCGCGCGGCGTCCAGAATGGTGGTTTTACCGCCACCATTGGAGGCAATCAAAATGGTCAGATGTGGATCGAAGTCGATCTCGAACTCCCCAAAGCAGCGATAGTTCTGTACGCGCAGCTTGTCGAGCCTCACAGGATTTTCTCCGATTTCGTTATCTGGCCATGCATAGGGAACGCACCTTTGCGTTGCGAATGGAACAGCATACTAATGCAAACCACAACAACACCAAACAACGCTATACCCGCCGGTACAGCCACCAGTTTTATCCGGCCGCCGTAGCGACCCGGGTGAAGAATGAACGTCGCTGTGTCCTGACCGACATTGCCAGGCAGGACGACTATTTGCACTTGGCGTTACTCGCCACTTCCTTGCTCGCCAGTTTCAACTGCTTGCCCAACTCCGCCGCGTCGTTGCTGGAGTAAACCCGGCCGCCGGTGTTTTGCGCGATGCAGCGTGACGGGCCGCCGGTACCGATGTTCACCACGTTGACCCGCAGGCGCGGCTGGTTCTGGGCGATCTGGCGGGACACGGCGCATACGTCTTTCTGGCAGTTGTCCTCGCCGTCGACGAACATCACGATCACCGCATCGTTATTGCGCCCATCCACCGTGCTGGCGGCTTTGGCCAGGCTGTCGGCCAGGGGCGTGCCGTCGTTGGGCCGCAGGCCGCGAATCCCGTTGATCAGCCGCTGGCGGTCGCCAAACTTGAAGACACCCTGGTCCGGCGTGCTGTCGCAGCCTTCGTAGGTGATCAGGCGTGTATCGATCTTCGGGTCGAGCCCGTTGATCATGCCTGCCAGCGAATCCTTGGCCACATCCATGCGAGTCGGTTTGGCGAAGATCCGCAAGGTGCGGTTGGGGTCCAGGTACTTGTTGTACTCGTTGCCAAAGAACCAGTCTTCGTCGGCCTTCACCGACTTGATGTTCATGTCCATCGAGCCCGAGGTATCGAGCACCACGACGAATTGCGGGATCTTGGTATCCGGCGTTTTTTTGCGGCAGGCGAAGTTATCCAGTGTCGGCGGCGGTGGCGGGGCGACGACTACGGGTTTTGGCGGTGGAACGGGCGCGGGTACCGGGACTGGCTCGGGCTCGGGTACCGGCTCGGGCTCAGGTTCCGGGACGGGCGCCACGACCGGTTCAGGCTCGGGGACCGGGACAACCGGCTGTTCGACCGGTACCACCACTGGCGCTACCGGTTCAACCACGACAACAGGTTCACGGTGCAGGAACCAGTAAAGCCACAACGCCAACAGCAGCAACAGCAGCGCGAGCAATGCGGCGGCGACCCACCATCCACGACGCGACGGCGGTAAAGCCGCCACCACGGGAGCCAGTGGAATCACCGGCGGCGGGATTGGCCTTGGCGGACGCTGGTTCCAGCGCACGGCCAACGGTTCGCCGTTGAGGCTGTAGAGTTTGTCCAGTTCGGGCGCGCCGAGCAGGCTGCGCAACTCGTCCGCTACGGTCGGCTGACCGCGTTTTTGCAGGTCGTCCGCCAGCAGCTCGAGGGACTTCTGGCGTACTTCGTAGGTTTCCAGCAAACGTCGTTGCGCGTCTTCGTTGAGCTCGGCATAGGGCGTGGGTTGGCCACCCAGTTCGGTCCACCATTCCAGCACGTCGCCGCTGCCCATCCGCGGGATGGCGAAGAGGCTGGCGACGTTGGGTGGAAAGTGTTTCTGGATGAGGGCGACTTTGGCTTGCAGCGCACTCATCCCCTGCGGTGTGGCTTGCGCATCCCTGATGACCCGCTGCATGACGACGATTCCTGGAAAAAAGTGCAGGCCCCCAGAGGGAGGCCTGCGGGGTGAAAAGTTACTCTTCGTAACCGAGGCTGAATTGCAGTTGATTGACCTTCTTCTGCAACGCCTTCAGTTGTTCCTGCTTGGCTGCCAGCGACGCGGGCGTGGCCTTGGCTGTTGGCGCAGCCTGTGAAGCCTGGAGCTGCTGTTCCAGCCCGGCAATCTGTTTCTGGACCTGGCTTTCATTGCCATGCCGGGATTTCAGCGACGTCAGCAGTTGGCCCAGGGACTGGTTCAACGCCGCCTGGGATTTCTGCTGGCTGGCCAGGTCGGTTTTAGTGCTCAGTTGCTGGGCCTGAATGTTCTCGTACACCTGGCGGAACATCGCGTTCTCCTGGCGAGACGCGGTCAGGGCCAGTTCCTTCTGCTTGACCTGATCACTGTAGCCACCGGAGTAGTCGCAGTTCATTTTGGTCAGCATGCTGCTGTCGCGATTGGTCGCATCGCATTCGCCGGGCTTGGTCGCGCAACCGCTCAACACCAGGACGGCGGTGAGGATCGTCAGTTGTCGTAGAGTCATGTGCTTAGCCCAGGGTGATTGCGGAGCGCTGGCTGTACAAACCGTCGACTTCCTTTTGCAGGGCGGCGACTTTCGAGTTCATTTTCAGGATGCTCACGTCCACTTGCTTGATTTCGGCGCTGCTGCCCTGGGAGCGTTCGGCATCGGCCACTTTGGTGTACTCGGTGACTTTGGTGCGCATGTTGCCGAGGTCTTTACGCAGGCGGGCGATGTTCTGGTCGATCTCGGCGATTTGCGCCTGGGCCTTGGTCTTGTCGACCTTCTTGCTGGCAATGTCCTTTTTGATCTGGGCGATGCGCGCCTGATCATCGTTGATCACCTGCTGGGCGGTCGCGGTACGGGCGATCACGTTCTGGGTGTCTTGTTCGACGTCGCTGTTCATCTTCGCCAGGCGGGTGGTGGTGTCGGAGTATTCGCTGCGACGTTGATCCAGGTAGTAGTTCGCGCCCATGGCCACGCCACATGCGGTGATACCGGCAGCGATGGCGCACACGGCCTTGTTGCTGCTGTTGGACAGTGCACAACCGAGGATGCCGACACCGGCGCCGACGGCGCAGGCCTGGTAACCGGATTTGCTGAAGAACTGTGCGTCATTGCCCTGAGTCAGGCGCGGGTCGGTGCCGTCGCTGCCGCCGAGCATCGAGCTACCAGTGGTGGCACAACCGGTCATCAGCAAACTGCCGGTGAGGACGAAAGCGATCTGTAGCTTGAAGCGAGTCCAAAGGCTGCGCGACATGGTGAAACTCCTTGGTGACGGTGTTGGCGTGTTGTTATTGAGTGACGGTTTTGCAACTGGTCAGCCAGGCATCCGTGTCGATCTTCTGCTTTTGCAGGAAGGTCTTCTGGTTCGCCCAGTGGGTACGCAAATAGGGTTTGAGGTCTTGCAGCTGCTTGTTGCGGGTGATGATTTCTTCCATCACCGGCACTTGCGCTTCAAGCAGTGGCTGGCCATACAAGGTGGCCGATTCCACCAGGCTGCTGGCGTAGTAACGGCTGAGTTTGTGCAGGCGATCCTTCTGCTCGTCGAGCTTGCCTTTGCGCATGTCGCAACTGGCGTCTTTGTCCGCGGCTTCACAGTTGAGCTTGTAGTTCTTTTGCAGGAAATCCACGTATTGGCCGTCGTCGAGCATTTTGGTGCACAGGAACGCTCCCAGGTTGAGGCTGGCGCGGATCGCCTGGTCGCGAGTTTCTTCCTGCTGCTGGTTGCTGGCGCGCAATTGGTTTTCCAACGCCTGAAGCTTTTCCTTGAGGGCTTTGTCTTCGACGCCCGAGGCCAGGCTGTTCAGTGACTGCACGGTGCCTTTGTCCGCCGACTCGGTTTCCTTGCTGCCGGTGCCGAGTTTCTTCCAGCTGCTTTCGATGCTGGCAACCCGTTCGCGGGAGGTCAGGGTCGGCGAGACCAGTACCAGGCGCAGGCCGGTGGTCTTGTTCTTCACCTGGCCTTCGGCGTTGTAGTACGGATCTTCCTTGCGCAATCCGGTACGCAGGTCGGCCTGGGCGGTCAGGTAGTTGCCGCCGCGGACCACATAGCCGCCCGCCTGGCCGTGCTGGCGGTCGAGTTTGTTCAGGCGAAACGGCTCGAACATCATCTCGTCGACGTTGCCGAGCATGTCGTGCAAGCCCAGCGGATTGGGCTTTTGCAGGCCGGACAACTGCAATTTGCCATTGGACGATTGCGCCCCGGCGAACCATTCGTAGGCGTTGATTCCGTCGGGCATCGGGTAGTGGGTATCACGGAATTCCGCCGCGCCGACTTCCAGGCCACCGCGCGCTGCGAACTCCCATTCGACTTCAGTCGGCAAGCGCAGGAAGCCCAGCGCGCCGTCTTCTTTCGGCAGTTTGTCCGCGGCGTTTTTACGCAGCCACAGGTTGTACTTGTCGGACGCTTCGACGGCTTGCACCCAGCTCACCGACACTTGCGGCAAGCGCATTTTGGTGGCGGCGGTGGGGCAGGTGTCTTCGGTCAATGCCGCGTACTGCAGCTGACTCATCTCGTACTTTGCCATCAGGTAGTAGCGGGATTTGTCGGTCTTGGCGCCGGTGAAACTGCCGGCGATAAACGTGGGGCGGGTCTGTTCGACGTAGCCGTATTCGGCGCCGTCCTGGCCGATGTTGATCGGGTAGTCGTCGAGCGGCCCGGCGACCGGAATGAACACCTTGCGAAACACCATCGAACCGTCGCACGGCATCGGCAGCACGACATCGCTGGCGTCGGGCATCGGGTTGTAATACTTCTCTTCCCAGCCCGCCGCCGAGGCGTCGAGCAGGTATCCCAGGCTCAGGGGCAACAGCAAGCCAAGATGTTTATAGCTCACGCAGACTCTCCGCAGGTTGGATGCTGATGGCTCGCACGGCGCCGATCACGGCCACCAGTGCAGCGACCAGAAAGGTCAGGAGCAGGGCGGCGAGGCCATGCCAGATAGTGATGTGGCAAACGAAGGTGCCGGTGGCCTGGCTGCTGCCGAGCAAGTAGTCGAACAAATGGCTGCCGACCGCATAAAACCCCAGCCCGCCGAGGTAACCGGCCAGGCTCAGCAACAGCGCTTGCAGGACCACGAAACCGGCGACTGCCGTACGCTTGAACCCCAGCAGGCGCAAGACCGCGAGGCTTTTGCGCTTGCGGTCGATATTGGCCAGGAACGCGCCGACCATCGACGCCACGCAGCCGATCAGCGCGGCCAAAGCGATGACCCCGAAGATCAGCCCCAGTACATGATTGATGGCTTTGACGTTGTCGATGTCGGCCAGTCGGCTCGAGGTTTCGATGTGTTGTTCGTTGAGCCAGCGCTCGAGCGGCGCGACTTGATCAATGTCACGCGCATAGACCCGGGCGCGGGCATACAGCGCGGGCAGGTCACCGACCGGTTTACCGGTTGTGATGCCGAACGCGCCGACCTGATAACCATCGCGAAAGCGCTCCAGCTCCAGCAGCAGCGGCGGCGCGACAAACCCGGCGGCGCGGCCGAAGCGGGCGCCGTCGAGTACCGCGAGCACGGTCAAGGTCAACTCGCCGCGCTCATTGGCGCCATCCAGGCGACGCAGCACGCGCAGTTGCACGCTGTCGCCGACTTTGGCCTGCAAGCGTTGGGCGGCGCGGGCGCTGAGGATCACCTGCTGGCCGACGGGATTGAATTGCGGCAGGTTCAGTTGTGGGTCGCCGGGTTCGGTGGCGATGATTTCCGCGCTTTCAACAAAGCGTGTCAGGCCGATCAACAAATCGGCCTGGGTGTTGAGCGAGCGGGTCTGGCCCAGGGCGAAACCGGTCTCGGGTCGCAGGCGCAGGCGCTCGATCCAGGCACTGTCGTAGTTGCCGTTGCTGAGCATCTTCACTTCAAGGTTGCGCGGGTCGCGCAGCAGTTCGTCCTGCAACTGACTGACCACCCCGTGCTTGAGGCCGAACAGCAGCAACAGCGGCGCGATGACCGCCACCAGTGAGGCGGCGATGCACAGCGACACTTTGCGGTCGTGCCAGAGGTCTTGCAGTGCCAGGGTTGCCAGCAGGCGCAAGCGGTCAGTCCATCGGTTCAAACAGTGTCTCTCCCTGACGGCTGATAGCGCCGAGTCGCGGCAAGCCGAAATCCTTCAACAAGGCCCAGTCATGGGACACAACCAGAGCACTCAGGCCCATGCTCGACACCAGGCTCAACAGCAACTCGAACAAACGCCGGGCACTGTGGGGGTCGAGCGCGGCGGTCGGCTCGTCGGCCAGTAACAGCAATGGTTCATGGGCAATCGCACGCACACAGGCCACGCGCTGGCGTTCGCCGATCGACAGCGCCTGGGGGTGTTTATCCAGCAAGCCTTGCAGGCGCAGCACTTCAACCGCGTGGTCGATGTGCGCGCTGTTCGCCGACATACCGAGCAAACGACGGGGCAGGCTGATGTTGTCGCGCACGCTCAGGAACGGCAGCAACCCGCCGCTCTGCAAAATAAACCCCAGGTGTCGCGAACGCACCGCCGCCAGGGCCGCCTGGTCGTCACTGGCGAGCAATTGAGCGATGTCCTGGGCGTGCGCCGAACCCAGCCGAAAACGCTCGAGCTCGACCGGTGCCAGCAACAGGCCGATGGCTTCGAGCAACGTGCTTTTGCCGCTGCCGCTCTCGCCGGTGATGGCGAGGATTTCCCCGGCCCCCACCTGCAAGTGCGGCAGGCGCACATGATGGGCCAGCGCGCCTTCACCACGGCGCACCAGCAGGTTCTTGATATCGAGCATGGGTGTCTCGTTAAGGCATCATTTCCAGTGGCACGGGGTACACGTTGTCCCGTGCGTCGCTGTCCTTGGCTAAAGCCACCCAACGGTCGACGTCAGCGTTGTAGCGCTGGTAGTGCCGCAGTTTGGTGTTGAGCGTGCGGATGAATTTCTCTTGGGCCAGGCCATCCCAGCTCTTCCAGGTTTCTTCATCCAGGTTCAGCACTTCGCTCTGGTACGGCAGGTCTTCGAGGTACTCACCGAGCACGCCCATGTCCGCCAGTTTGGCGTTGCCGTTCTGCTTGAGCTGGTTCGGATCGGCACCCATGGTCGCGGCCACCGAGCGCAGGCGATCGAACATTTCGGTGGGCGAGATCAGCCCTTCGTTGGCGGCATCGAGAATCTGCTTCATCACGTCGCTCAAGTCGCTGAGCTGAGACTTGGTCAGCAACACTCGCACGTCGGTGGTCGGGATGTTCTGCTTGATCAGGTCACGGTCAGTGATCCACGCCTTGAATACCGGCGGCGCCTTGCTGTTGGTCTTCTCGCCCAGATAAGCGAGTTGCATGGCGTGGCCGATCAGGGCGGCGTCATCGAGCATTTTCTTCTCGGCCGGGTCCTGCTTGGCGTTCGCCGCGCTGCCGATGGCGTCCTCACCCATGTAGGCCGCTTTCACCTGGGAGGTGATGGCCGTGGCGAGGGCGTCGACCTTGCGCCCGAATTCCTGGATATCACCCGCGTTCACCGGGTAATACAGCGAGGTGTTGGTGCCCGGGTAGGTCGACAGGTTCTGGTACTGCGCTTCGGCCTTGGCGTGATCCTTGACCCCGGCCGGGGTTTTCAGGTGCAGGGTGTAAATCGCCACGCCGGGGTTGGCGGCTTCGAGGCGAACCTGCGAAGCGCTCAAGCCGGTTTGCGAGATCTTGTCGTCGCCTTCGATGGCTCCGGCGTCGGTAATCAGCACCACGTAGCGTGCGCCGAACTGGCTCCAGTCGATCTTGTCGATGCTGTGCATGACACCGGCGAAAGAGTCTTCGTCGTAACTGCTGCTCGACACCTTGGCTTGCTTGAGGTCGGCGACCTTGGCCAGGAAGTCGGTACTGTCCTTCACCTGGGTCGGGTCGGCGTACATTTTGGTGGTGTATTCCAGACCTGGCACTGCCTTAGTGCTGGAACGGAACGCCACCAGGCCGAACTTGACCTGCTTGCCGAGGTTCTGCGACTCGATCTGCTGATAGACCTTGCGGATCGCTTCGCGGGTGCGGTCGATGTACGGATCCATGGATATCGTCGAGTCGATGACAAACACCACCGCCGCACTGAATTCCTTCAGTTGGCTGGCGGCCTTGTCGTCGGCTTCCTTACTGCCGGCCGGGCCGGTTTTGGCAGCGCCGCCCTTGGGATCCTTGTCATCGGGTTTGCTCACCGACGCCACATTGAGCAGGCGCGTGCGGAAACCGGCCTCGGTCATGACTTCTTCGCCACTGAGCACTGGCAGCAGGTAGAACTGCTTTTGCATATCGACAAAGTATTCAGGTTCTTCGGCGAGCACGCCGGGTGCTTGCTGGCCTTTCTTCAACGTGGCCCGCAGCGGCGCGACTTTGCTCACCGGGTCCGGCGCATCGAGGATGCCTTCGACGGTGGCGCGTTCCTTGAAGAACAACAAGCGGTCGCGGTTGGCCGGGTTGGTGAAGGCCAGAGTCAGCTGCATCTTCCAGTCGGTGGTGCAACTGGCGGGCAGCCAGCCAATGGTCTTGCCATAGCTGTCGGGGCCGACTTTCAACCATTCGGCATTGGCGGCCTGGGCACGTTCGTAGACGTAGAAACGGCTGAAGACCGGTTGTTCGTCGCCCGCCGCGCCGCCCGCCGTCGGGCTGATCTTGCAGCCCGGGGTGGTCAGCACGCGCTGGAACAAGGTCTTTTTACCGACCTGGATCAGCGGCTTGTCATCGGCCTGGGACAGCGGGCTGATGCACAGCGCCAGCAACGCGGCGCCACTCAACAGGAATCGACTCAAGGGCGAGCGCATCACTTCTGCAACTCCTCGAAACGCAGCTTGGCTTCGGCGTTGTTCGGGTCCTGGGTGAGGATGGTTTCGTACCAGTAGGCGGCGGTGGCGTTGTCCGCAACCGGGAAGCACTCGCTGGCCTTCAGGTATTTAGGGTCGTATTCGCGGGCATAAGCGTTGGCAATCAGCGGGTCACCGGCCTGGGCGCGGTTGGCGTACAGACGCTGGGCGACGCCACAGTGTTTGCCGGCCTTGGCCTGGTTGATGATCTCCAGCAATTTGGCGCTGTCCGGCGCGGCCTTGATGCAGGTCTGGACGAAGGTCAGCTCGGGCAGGCTGTTCATGCTGTCGAGGGTGCAGGCTTCAGCGTTGGCCGTGGCCGTGGCCGGTGCGGTGGTCGCGACCGCCGGGACAGGCGCCGGGGAGCGTTTGTAGAACCAGAACCCGGCCCCTGCTGCCAGCAGCAACAGCACGACAATCAGCAGGGCGATGAGGGCTTTATTGCTTTTCTTCACCGGAGCCGGTGGAGGGGTGTAGACGGGTTCGGCGGCCAGCGGTTTCGGTTCCACTTCCGGCTCTGCCGTTGGCAGGATCAGTTCAGGGAGTTCCGGGATTTCAGGTTCTGGTGCTTTTGGCGCCGTCAGTTCTGCGCCGCCGTAAGTCGAGCGCGTTTCACCGCCGGCCGTGGACGGCAGCAGACCAACACCTGGCCGGACCACGCCTTTGTCGGTGTGCCCCGGGCCTTGTTCGCGCAACTCGATCTGGAATTGCGAACCGGCGCTGCCTTCCAGCAACGGGTCGAGCACGTCCGGGCCGACCGGGGTTTCAATGGCTTCGCCACTGGCCGCGACGTTAAAGCGCGCGACCTGGAACCAGAACGGGTTGTTGCTCCAGGCCTTCTGGGCCTGGAGGTAGAAACCGTCCTGGTTGCGCTGGATGGAAAACTCCAGCTGTTCTTCGCCACCCTGCCATTTCTTTACGGTGAGGTTGGCGTGGCCAGGCACATTGGGCTCTAACGCGAGCAGGTCGACACGAATTGGCATTGCTTATCTCGCTGCGAAGGCGGTGAGCACATGGCCCAGCCGTTCGTTCTGTTCAGGGGTGATTTCGCGACCGGCACCATGGCCGGCGTTGTCCATCGTGATGTAGGCCAGGCCCGAGAGCCAGTCGCCCAGGAACCGCTGCGCCTGGTTCGCCGGTTGCGCCGGCAGCACGGGTACTTGTCCCGGACCGATGTCGGTGTAGAACGAAAACAATGGCGCCTTGGCCCCGGCGCGGCTGATCGGCCGCTCGCTGACCGGTTTCTGGATGTAGCCGAACCAGGACACGAAATCGCGCAGGACCCGTTGCACTTCCAGGACCTGGCGCTCGACCAGTTGATCCCGTCGTGCACCGCTTTGCGCACGCTTGAGCACCGCGCGGCTCAGTTGGCCCGGCAGGTCCTGGCGATAACCGGCGGTGATCAGTTCGTCGACCACCGCTTCGAGCAAGGCTTTTTCCAGCCCCAGCAGGTTGAGCAGGCTTTGCCGGGTGGTCAGTTCACGCAGGTGCGCGATCCAGGCCTTGAATGCGGCTTTGGCGAATCGATGTTCGTTGCTTTGCAGCTCCGGCGCCGGGGCGCTGGTTTTGCTGCTGGCCGGTGCGTCGTGGCTCAAGTCGTCGCCGAAATCGAAGTCGAAGCCGGCGTCGTTGCTACCGTACAGGCTGTGACTCGGGGTCGGTGCCACCGGTTCATCGCTCGCGGCGGGTTCATCATCGGTTTCGTACACGCCGCTGAGGTACAGGTCACGTACCTCTTCACTCGGCATGTCGAGTTGATCGATGAACTCGCCCAACACCGCCGGACGACGGCCCAGGCCCGACAGGATCATCTGTGCCTGGGCTTTCTTGGCGGCTGCGGCGCCGTCACCATCGGCGTGATACCAGGTGCTCAGGCCGTGAGTGGTCAGGCCTTCGAGGCACTCGCTCAGTTGCTCGCGGATGCGCTGCAGTTTGAAATCGATGTTGGCCACACCTTTGAAGCTGCCGCTGAAGTGGCTGATGCCGCCGTCGTCGTCGCGCAGCATTTCGCTCCAGGCTTTGGCGGGGGCGTTGATGTGCTTGCCCACCAGCGCGTTGCTGGCAAAGCTCGAACCCAACGCATCGACGCGTTCTTTATAGCTGGCGTTGATCCCGGTTTCGGCGCCGTTGGCGTCTTGGCCGATGAACGCCGCATCCATGCGCGGTTTGCGCACCAGGAAGGTGTTCTGGAACGGCGTGCCGGCCCAGTCATTCATCCAGCTCAGGCTGCCGAAGCGCTCCAGCATGGTCAGCTTGACCATGCCGTTCCAGCTCTCGTCGTACTGATCAGGCGTCAGGCTCAGGGAGTTGGTGATGCGCAGGTCGAGCATGGTCAGCGCCCAGATCAGGCCGGTGTCGCGTTTGCTGCGCGCGGCGGCGTCGGCGCCCTGGGTCTTTTCGATCCAGCGCGTCAGCACCGGGCCCACGTCGTTGACATCGCTCTGTTTAGTCGAGCCGGTGCACACCACCAGGGCGTTCATTTCCTGGTTGTCGGTGTAGCGTTCGAACAGGTAAGCCACTTTGCCGCGCAGGATCAGCTGCGAGACGGAGTTGTCCTTGGTCGCGGATTCCGGGTCGTTGGAGTCGGCGATCTCGTGCAGCTTCTTGCGCCCGCGATACCCGGGGAAATCCAGCAGATCGACCTGATTGACGATGTCGTCGGCCGGGGCTTCGATCAGGCAGAAGGTCATTTCGGCGGTCAACGCCGCGAGTTGCGCCACGGGAATGCCCTGGCTGTTTTGCAGGCGTCCGTCGACCTGGGGCCGTACGTCGATCGGCAAGTCCCGCGGGCTGCCGAAGCGTTCGAGGATGTCGACGTTCATGATGCTGTCGCGCTGGCTGTAGGTGTCGTTTTCGAAACTCACCAACGCCTTTAGCGGCGCGAACACGGTCTCGGGCAGACCCAGTTTATGCAGGGCGCCGGCCAGTTGCTGATACACGCGGGTCAACTCGCTTTGCTCACCCCAGAGGATGGCAAACAGCTCGGCACGCTCCTGGAAATTCAGGCGTGGCGCCAGTTTCAACGCCTTGGGCCAATACAGGTGTTCGAGTTTCTTCACCGAGTTGCGGAAGTTGTCCCGCAGGTAATCCCACAGCGACACCAGGTCGTCGGCGTTGACGCCTGGCTGTATCGGCCCGTTTTCACGGCCCTCGAACGGCTTGAGCACACGCTGGATGCGCTCTTCATCGATTTCGTAGGAGATGCGCTCAAGGTCGAAATCCTTGAACCAGGAGTTGGCCAGAATCTTCGCCAGCTCGACTTCCTTGAACAGCGTCAGTTGCACCGGGAAATCCCGGTCCGGGCTTGGCGTGGCGCGGCGGCTGAAGCGCGTCACCAGGCCGGTGGCTTCCTTGCCGCCACCCACCGGGTTGATGTGCTTGATGAAGTCCAGGCGCTGGTCGCCATAGTTGGTTTCCAACTTGCCGTTCTGCCCGGCCGCCAGGGCCGAAATCAGGTAGGACTTGCCGGCCTGGGACAAACCAAAAAAGCCGATGGTCATTGGCGTGCAGGCCACGCGACCCAGGCTGTGAGCCAGGTTGCGGGCGCGGTGCAGGCGGATGTTCAGGTTGTCGGCTTCGCTGTCCAGGCGTGGCGCATTGACGCGCGTCTGGCCAATCCATTCCAGCGCCTGGCCGGCACCTTCATAAACAGCGGTCCAGCTGGCAGCGAGCTGATGTTGATCGGGAGTCAGATCATTCATTTGCGTTTCACACTTCCACTGTCGAGCCAGTACTTGGTCTCGCTCAGGCCGGCGTCGAGCATGGTGTTGAGTTCCAGCTCGAGGTCGCTGCGCGGGTTGAAGTTGACGTTGTTACTGTTGGATTCGATGTCGCGTACCGAGAGGCGGTCGCTGACCAGATCCTGCTTGCGCGTGTATTTGTCCGCCGGTTTGACCTCGAAGCGCACCTTGAGCAGCGGCGCGCTGCCGTTATCACCGATCGCGCGGGAGAACTTTTCCCGGCCGGCCTTGGTGAACCGCAAGGTGTACAACGGCGAGGCGGCCCAGCGATCGGCGGCCAATTGGCGGAAACCGAGGCGCAGGTCGCCGCGCATTTCCAGTTGCGGCGTATCGGCGTCGTCGCCCGTGCCGATTTCCGGCAGCTTGATTTTGTAGTCTTCGGACTGGATGTCGCGGTACAGCACGTCGGCATCCTTGATCACATTGTTCAGGTCGATGACGCCAATGTGCTTGACCGTCGAGTACGGCTTGAGCGCCGAAGAGCGGAAGTAGAAGTTCGGCACGCTGTGGTTGGCGCACAGCAAACACAGCATGGCGCCGACCGACGCGGTGCTTTTCGGGTCGTCGATCCGGCCATTCTTGTGGAACGGATACCAGCCGCCGGTGCGGTAGTTCTGCAACGCCAGAATGCGCCCCGGTGGCAGCGGCAGCACCTTGCGGATGAACGCCTGGATGCCGGGCAGGCGCGAAGGGCGGCCGGTCAGCAGCAGGACGTCGCACGGGTAATGCGCGACCACTTCACAGAGTGCGCCAAGGATTTTGGTGATGTTGACCTGATCATTGAGGAACGCAGCGTGAAGTTTTTGCAGGTCGAAGCTGATCGGCGCTTCATACAGGTCGAAACCGCTCTGGCCACCGACATCGCGGCGCACGGCGGCGTTGACGTAGTCGAGCACGGTCTGGCTGATCGCGTTGTCGCCCAGCAACTGGCGGTAGCTCTGCGGGGTGACTTCCTGCGGGACTTGCGGGTCGTAATGCTCGTACGCCTTGAGCAGCGCCAGGCCCAGCGGCGAGAACACCTGCAGGTTCAATTGCTGGCGCAGGATCATGTCCTGGGCGCTGACGGATTCGTCGCCGCACAAGCGCGACATCAACGAATCCGGGGCTTTGACGCCGGCGTTCTGTAAGGCTTTCTCGAAGCTCGGCAGGATGAAGTCCTGAATCACATCCAGCAGGATATCGTCGCCAGCGACTTTGAAACCATCGCGAAAACGCTGCTCCGGCACGATGTGCACGTTGCTGCCGCTGCCCGTGTTGCCGGCGCGGTCGAGGCGGTAGTCGGTGATGACCAGGTCCGTGGTGCCGCCGCCAATGTCGATGGTCGCCAGGGTGATGCGCTCGCGGTCGGTCTTGTCGGGGCGGGCGATGGTGTCGAAAAACTCTT
Organism: Pseudomonas sp. LBUM1646; assembly: GCF_059716165.1. Lineage (NCBI taxonomy): Bacteria > Pseudomonadati > Pseudomonadota > Gammaproteobacteria > Pseudomonadales > Pseudomonadaceae > Pseudomonas > Pseudomonas sp. LBUM1646. Next base: position 6,704,050 of record NZ_CP166810.1, on the reverse strand, counting down.
CCGGGTGGCCGGCGAAGTTCTCGTTGACCTCGGTGTACAGGTACACCAGTTGGCCGCAGGAGGCTTCGTCCCATTCGACGCGGATACTCGGGATCGGCGTGCGTGGGCTGACGGCCGCGTCCTGATGCGGGTCTTCCTCGCCGGCGTGCCAGCCGAGGCTTTTCCACACCAGGCCGATGGCTTGCAACATGCGTTCGTTGAGAATGCTGCGCTCAGCCTGGGGCATGCCTGGTGGCACAGTCAGGGTGATGCTGTTGAGTTGGCGCGGCACGCGGGTGTGACCCTGGCGCGAGCGTTGGGCCGGGCTATTGATCTGCGACAGCGCCTGGGCCAGCACTTCGGCGAGCATGAAGGTCATCAGCGAGCTGCGCGAGTAACGCGGCATGAACACGGGCAGACGATCGTCCTCTTCGAGGCTGTAAAGCGCCTCGCCGGTTTCATTGATCAGGTGTGAGAACGGCGCGGCGGTGGCGTACGGCTCGTTGTCGGTCTTGATGTACGAACAGTTGAAACGCCAGCCGTGGCCATAGGCGTTTTCGTCCCACAGGTAACGTTTCGGGCTGGACAGGCCAGTGGAGCCTTCGGTGCCGCGACGGCGGCTGGCCAGACGGCTGGCCTCGTTGCCGACCCGGGCGATCGTCGCCCACTGGAACGCATCGTGACGACCGCTCTTGACCGAGCAGTGGTCCTTGCCGAAATACGCCTGGGCGAATTCCACGCGGCTTTCGAATGGTTGGTTGTAAGTGTGTTCGGGCGTGATCAGGTCGCGCAGTTCCAGCACGTAATTCTGCTTCAACCCGGAGCCGGCCTGGCCGTGGTTCTCGATCAGGATGCCGCAGGTGCGCGAGTTGCCGACGTCCAGCACCAGGTCCACCGGGATCGGCTTGACCAGGCCATTGCTGTCGTTGGCGACCACTTTCAGTTCAGGGATATCGACCTTCGGCCGGGCCGTCGACTGCGCTGCCACAGACGGCGTGCTCAACAGGCTCAGCAGGTTGAGGTAGTGCGCCAGGTGATGGTTGGCGCGGATGTCGATGTCCAGCTCTTCGCGGGAGCGGTGGGTGTTGCCTTCGTTGAACAGCTCCAGCAGCCATTCGTTGACCCACGGCTGGGCCAGGAACCAACGGGTTTCGCTGGCCTTGGTCGCCAGTTTGAAAGACACGCCGGAGCTGATGTCTTCTTCGTTCGGCGCCAGGTAGGCAGTGCCATCACGCTTGGGCATCACGCGGCTGTCGAACGCCATCGTCAGGCGGTGTGTGTTGCCGTCGATGTCGGGCGTGGCCAGTTTTACCAGACGCATGCGCGACCAGTTGCTCGGGCCTTCGTCGAAACGGTGCGGCGGCATGAAACGGAAAAACGGGATCGGCAGCCAGACACCGTTGAGCAGATCCAGGCTGCTTTTCATGTCGACGCTGAACGCCGGTTTGGCTTTTTCGACCTTTTCCGGCTCGGGCTCGTAGAAGTAGAAGTCTTTCTCTTCGTTGTACATCAACCGGCAGATCAGCCCGCTGATCATCGGCGCGAACTCGCCCGCCGGTTCCTTGCGAGGGTCCAGGCGCAGGGCGAAATCCATGAACTGGATACCGGTGTCGCTGACCAGCGTGACGGTGTCTTCGAATTGGGTGACTTCAGGCAACATGTCAGGTTATTCCGTGTTTATTCGCCCGTTTGCCGCATGGACATGGGGAATTGATCTTTTCCGTAACCGCCGGTGCAGTCCGCGACCGTGGTCGCCCCTTTGCGGCAGTTGACCTTGGGCATGTCGTAGGTGCTGCCATCGCCGCATACGGCCTGGCCCTGGCTATCGATGGCCAGGCTGCCTGACTTCATGGCAGCGGTGACCGGGCCGCTGCATTTCGAGCCGTCGGCCTGGTGCACGGTGACTTCGCCTTTACCGTCCTTGAACTGGTATTCCAGGCGCAGCGGCTTGCCGGTGCGGCGATCCTGGATGCCGGCGCCCGCACGGTACTGACCATCAAGGAAGTCCGCGGCACCGTCGGCGGCGTCAGGTGGAATGCTCAGCGCCGGGCCTGGTTTGGCTGAGCCGGCTTTTTCCACGTCGGGTGGCGTGACCACCGGCGGCGCGGTTTTATTTTCTGGTGGCGTGGCCGGGGCTTCGGCTGCCGGGTCTTGAGTGATGTCGGCGGGGGCGGCGTCAGCTTCATTGCCTTCGACGGCTGGCGCTTCCACACCGTGGGTGCCTTCAACAGCGGCAGCGGTGGTGGAACCTGCGACGGTGCCGGTCACTGGAACGCCGTTCAGCGTCGTGGCGTTGCCGGTCAGTTGCGGTTCCTGGTTTTCTACCGGAACGATGCCCGCAGGCAGCAGATCAACCGCCACCAATGGAATCGGCACGCAACCGCGCAAGCCGAGCAACAGCCATAGAAACAGCAGCAAGAACGGCAGCAGCAACAGCCACCACCAGCGACGCCACCACGGACGGACGACCACCGGCACGATAGGCGCTACAACCGGCGCTTCGACCACGGGTGGCGGGGTGAATACGGGTGCAACCGAATACAGGCAGTGCAACGGATCGCGCAGGCGGTCGGCACCAGCATGCTCGAAACCCCAAAAGGTCAGCACCGGTTTGCCTTGCACCAGGTAAACGAAGTTTTCGTCGGGGAAATGAATGACGCGCTTGAGCAACTTGCCGAACACGGCTTTGTCGCCTTGCTGCTGTTCAGCGGTATCGGTGGCCAGGAAACGCTGGCTCAACTCATCGAGCGCAGTTTTCAGCGCTTCAAGTTGCCGACGCGCAGGCGCGCGCTCTTCTTCGGTGGCGCTGCTCCACGGGATGACATCGCCGTCGAGGCCGCTGTACCAGTCGATCTGGTTACCGAGTTCATCGCTTTGAGGAATGGCCAGGTGATAGACCATCTCGGGGTTCTTGCGGCGAATGGCTTCGCGCAATTGCAGAGCCGCCCGGTAGACCGGTTGACCTGTTTCGCCCAGGGCAGTGAATGACCCGCTCTTACCGCTGCGTAATAGTGCCCCGCGCATCCAAACTCCATATGATCCGTTGCGCAAAATGACAGACAAACCTGTCTGTACTTGCTCCTGCATTAAGCTGGCGACCTTAATGTCATTATGATGTCGCCGTCAATCAGCCGATGGTCCAAAACCGTTTGAGACTAGTACAGAAATCCACGTACTGCTTCAGTCCTCTCCCTGTTTGTTGAGGGAGGCCTGGACCTGTGTATTTTTTAATCTTGCTGAATCGTTTCATCAGCGCTATAAAAAATACACAATTCCAAGAAAGGCTTTCCCCATGACTCCGCTCAAACTCGCCATCACCCTTGGCGCACTGTCCGCTGCCTCCCACGCCATGGCTTGGGATTACGTCTTGCTCGACACTGACAAAGCCGCCCAGAACTGGCAAATCACCAGCCAGCAACTGGGAGTGAAAACCGATAAACCCTTCTCCGTGACCCTGCGCACCTTGCATGGCGGTCGGCAGGAAGGCGTGAGCATTGTCGACATCGATAACGGCACGCTGAAACTCTCGGTGGTGCCGACGCGCGGGATGAACGTCCTGCAAGCGTCTGTAGGCAATGTGCGCATGGGCTGGGATTCGCCGGTCAAGGACGTGGTCAATCCGTCCTTTATAGAGCTCAATGGCCGTGGCGGCCTGGGCTGGCTCGAAGGCTTCAACGAACTGGTCGCCCGCTGCGGCTACGAATGGGTCGGCCACCCCGGCATGGACAACGGCGAACTGCTGACCCTCCACGGCCGCGCCGCGAACATCCCGGCCAGCAAAGTCACCCTGCATATCGATGAAAAACCGCCGTACGCCATCAGCCTGCGCGGCGAGTTGAAGGAGCAGGCGTTCAAGAAAGTCGATTTCTCGGTGCAGACCGAGCTGGTCACCGAGCCCGGCAGCGTCGCGTTTGCCCTCAACGACACCTTGACCAACAACGGCGACTATCCGAAGGAATACCAAGCGCTCTACCACAGCAACTTCAGCACCCCATTCCTGGAACAAGGCGCCCGGTTTGCCGCGCCGGTGAAACAGGTTTCGCCATTCAACGACAAGGCCAAAGGCGATTTGCCAGACTGGCAGACCTACCGTGCGCCGACCAAGGATTACGACGAGACCGTCTACAACGTCGTGCCGTATGGCGATGCCAAGGGCGATACGCTGACTGTGCTGCATAACAAGGCGGGCAGCCTCGGGGTTTCGGTGGGGTTCAACACCCAGCAGTTGCCGGTGTTTTCGTTGTGGAAAAACACCGATACCCAAGGTCAGGGTTATGTCACCGGGCTGGAACCGGGGACGAGTTTTTCCTACAACCGTCGGTATCAACGGCCACTTGGTTTGGTGCCGACGATTGGGGTGAAAGAGCAGAAGCAATTCCAGATTCGCTATAGCTTGTTGGCGGATAAGGGGGCGGTGGATAAGGCGTTGACGCGGGTGAATGAGATTCAAGGTGGACGGGCGACTGAGGTGAGGTCGGTGCCGTTGGTGGATTTGAGCAAGGAGTAAAGCCATCAGTTGGCAGTCGGCCGATATTGCAACGCTTCCGCCAAGTGTTCGCGGGTAATGGAATCTGCCTGTTCAAGGTCTGCCAACGTGCGGGCGACCTTGAGCAGACGGTGCGCTGCTCTCAGCGATAAGGTCAGTCGTTCGCAAGCGGATTCCAGCCAGGTTTCGTCGGCTGTGGATAACTTGCAATATCTACGCAGGCCCGGCAGATCAAGGAAGGCATTGGCGCAGCCTTGGCGTTTGTGTTGCCGCTCCCGTGCATCGGCGACCAGTGCGGCAGCTGTGGCGGTGTCATCACCGGGTTTGGGTAAAGGATTCAATGCCGTGGCTTCTCGGGCGACGGTCAGGTGCAGGTCGATGCGGTCCAGCAGCGGCCCGGAGAGTTTGTTGCGGTAGCGCTGGACCATGTCTGGCGTGCAACTGCACTTGCCGCTGGGTTCGCCAAGATATCCACAGGGGCAGGGGTTCATCGCGGCGACCAGTTGGAAGCGTGCCGGGAAGCGCACGCGGTCTTTGGCGCGGGAGATCACGATGTGACCGGATTCCAGTGGCTCCCTCAAAACCTCCAACACCTTTCGATCGAATTCCGGAAGTTCGTCGAGGAACAGCACGCCATGATGGGCGAGGGTGATTTCGCCGGGTTGCGGCTTCGAACCACCGCCCACCAACGCCGGGCCCGAGGCTGAGTGATGGGGCTGGCGGAAGGGTCTTTGCGGCCAGTGGCTCAAGGGCACGCAACTGGTGACGGATTGAATGGCAGCGACTTCCAGCGCCTCGTTTTCGGCCAAGGGAGGAAGCAAGCCTGGCAAACGACTCGCCAACAGCGTTTTCCCAGTCCCCGGCGGCCCGCTAAACAGCAAGTTGTGAGCCCCAGCCGCCGCAATCAGCAATGCGCGCTTGGCCGAGATTTGCCCCTGCACCTCATTCAAGTCCGGATAGGGTTTGCTGGCGTAGAGCAAGCCATTGGAAACGTAGGGTTCAACCGGCGTATGTCCATTGAAGTGCGCAACGGCTTCCAGCAGGTGATCCACGGCAAACACCTTCAACCCGGATGCTAGGCACGCCTCCTCGGCATTCGCCTGCGGCACCATCAACGAACGCCCGGCCTTGCGTGCAGCCAGCGCAGCCGGTAACACACCTCTCACGGCACGTACCGCGCCGGACAACGCCAACTCTCCCAGGCATTCAATGTCATCCAGCGTCAACGTCGGTACCTGCACGCTGGCGGACAGAATCCCCAAGGCAATTGCCAGATCAAACCGTCCGCCATCCTTCGGTAAGTCCGCAGGCGCGAGATTCAGCGTGATGCGCCGCGCCGGGAATTGCAGACCCGAGTTGATGATCGCGCTGCGTACCCGATCCTTGCTTTCCTTTACCGCCGCTTCGGGTAAACCAACCATCGTCAATGACGGCAGACCGTTGGCCAGATGGACTTCTACGGTAACGGCGGGCGCATCGACACCAATCTGAGCGCGGCTATGGACGATGGAGAGGGACATGGTCGTTCCTTGAGCTTTACGGGAACCGCTTCCTGCGGTTTTTTGAAGGGTAGTCGGGGGCGCGTGATGGCGCAGGTGCCAAATCTTCGCAGGATGTTGCGAGTGTCTTTCTGATGGGTGAAGCGTAAGGGAGTAGGGATTTGCGACGTAATCAGTCGCGGGATGAGGTTGTTGTAGGACGTTGCCTGGATTAATGAAGGACTCCGGCGAAAGGGTGTGAGCGATCTTGTCTGGCTGGCAGGGCTGCTTATGATCGTCATTTGATCGCTGCCTTCGGAAGGAAAAATGAACAGTAATGGAATGCGGCCGATTCATCCCGGCGAAATCCTCAAGGAGGAGTTTCTTGAGCCGTTAGGCATTTCAGAATCAGCGTTCGCCCATTCGTTGGACGAGTGTTTGGAAACGGTAAACGAAATCGTCATGTACCAGCGTTGTGTCAGTGCCGATCTAGCGGGCAAGTTATCTCGCTGCCTGAATACCACGCCCGAGTTCTGGCTGAACCTGCAAGCGACTTACGATTTGCGGGAAGCCGAAATCGAACGTGGTAGGACTTTAAATACTTAAAGCGATTGCAATATCCGCGAAGCACGCTTCCACCACGATGCATTGACCACAGTCTGCGACCGTTCACTATCCGCCAGCATCTGCGGAACATCCTGCAACCGAATCCACGGTTGGTTATTCCAGTGCAGCAAACTCAACGACATCTCGGGCCAGTTCAGCAGGCTCAGCATCGGGCGTTCGGTTGAGGTGGGGTGTTGCGCGTCTCTCAGGGCTGGCACTACGTCGTGGGTCAGCCATTCGCGCAGGCCTCGGTATTCGGGGCAGTAGTGGTAGACGAGCAGGGCGTAGACGCCGGATTCGCTGATCAGCAGGGTGTTTTCGATAGTGCCGTGGATGACGACTTGCGCGGTTTGATGTTGATCGGGGTCGAGTTTTCGGACAGCGCGTTCGTCGAGGAAAAGGCGAAGCAGACGACCCAGGTCTCGGGCGCTGAACCAAGTCTGGTTTTCGATCAAAAGCGCGTGAAGGTGGAGTTTGTGGCGGGTGAAGACGTGGGGGATTAGATAGTTTTCATTCATGGTGCAGCTCCCGGATGCGAATTAAGGAAACTGCCTCTGATCGTCGCCAAACGAAAAGGGTGGCAGCTATGCGCGGGTTGGCGAACCGGTGCATCCGGAAACCGGCAGACCCGAAGGTCTCCCACGCACAGCCGCCATAATTCGAGATGGGAATAATTCCCTGATTCGAACGTGGTCGCGATGCGTTTAGATGCTATCCAGGTCGCCAAACCCAGTGCTGAATATTCAGCTGGGATGAGCTTAGGAACCTGGGCTTCGCGGCGCTATCGGACGGCGGTGTGATCTTTGTAGGACATTGCCGAGATGGTGGCGGGGCGGAGGATGAATGATCGTTCCCACGCTCTGCGTGGGCATGCATCCCGTGACGCTCTGCGTCACATCCCAAAGCGGAACGCGGAGCGTCCCTGGCGGCATTCCCACGCAGAGCGTGGGAACGATCATTCAGTTACTCGGATTCGGCAGGCGGATTGAGCTTCGCTTCAAGCTCCGCCACCTTCGATTCAAGACTCTCCAGCCGTGCCCGGGTCCGCGCCAGCACAACCATCTGACTATCAAACTCTTCCCGGCTCACCAGATCCAGCTTGCTGAAGCCGCTCTGCAACAAAGCCTTGAACTGGCTTTCGATTTCGCTTTTCGGCAGCGGGTTTTCGCCGCTGAAGAGGCGGGAGGCGGTGCCGCTCAGGGCGTCGAGGAAGTCTTTGGGTGCGAGCATGGGGAAAGTCCTGGAAACAATGGCGGGCAGTGTATCACGCAGTGTCTATAGTCAATCCCGCAGGCAGGGATGCACGCTTTTCGCGCAGGCGGACGGACGGCAACGCACTGTTGTTGTGCGTAACGGCGCCAGCATGTGTGGGAAGTGGCTTGCAGCAGCGGCCAAAGGGTTGAATTCAGTGGGTTTTGGCGAGATGGCAAGCTTTCTGCTTAGTCACCCTTGACCCATGCACTGATGCAGTCGCTGTGACGAATGCAGTGCGCCACGTGAAACGGGGAAGTTTCGCACGGAGTGGTTAGCTGGCGTCGGACGGGCAGGTTGGGCCGACGATGCGTTACAAAGCCAGGCACTGCGCTTAGACTTGAGACGGGTTTGTTTTCCTGGGGCAAGTCCACCAATTCGGGAGAGAGTTTTCATGAAGCTAGTCACTGCCATCATCAAGCCGTTCAAACTGGACGATGTACGCGAGTCGTTGTCCGAGATCGGCGTGCAGGGCATTACCGTTACTGAGGTCAAAGGCTTCGGTCGGCAGAAGGGTCACACCGAGCTGTATCGCGGCGCGGAGTACGTGGTCGATTTTCTGCCCAAGGTGAAGATTGATGTCGCCATTGACGACAAGGATCTTGACCGGGTTATCGAGGCGATAACCAAGGCAGCCAACACCGGCAAGATCGGTGACGGCAAGATCTTCGTGGTCAATCTGGAACAGGCGATTCGCATCCGTACCGGCGAAACCGATACCGACGCAATCTAAGCCGCCACAAACCCAACGCCCCAGGAGAAAACAATATGACTCTGCGTAAATTCGCAGGGCTAGGAGCCCTGTTGTCCCTCGTAATGCCCAGCCTGGCTATGGCGGCAGACGAAGTGGCGGCCCCAGTCCTCAATTCCGGCGACACCGCCTGGATGTTGACCTCGACAGCCCTCGTGCTGTTCATGACCATTCCGGGCCTTGCGCTGTTCTACGGCGGCATGGTTCGTTCCAAAAACATTCTTTCCGTGATGATGCAGTGCTTCGCCATTACCGGTCTGATCAGCATCCTGTGGGTCATTTATGGCTACAGCGTTGCGTTCGACACCACCGGTATGGAACAGGGCGTCGTCAACTTCAACTCGTTCTTCGGCGGCATGGGCAAGGCGTTCCTCGCCGGCATCACGCCAGCCAGCATCACCGGTCCGGCGGCGTTGTTTCCTGAAGCGGTGTTCGTGACCTTCCAGATGACCTTCGCCATCATCACCCCGGCGCTGATCGTCGGTGCCTTCGCCGAGCGGATGAAGTTCTCCGCGATGCTGATCTTCATGGGCATCTGGTTCACCCTGGTTTACGCACCGATTGCGCACATGGTCTGGTCCGGTAACGGCGGCCTGTTGTGGGACTGGGGCGTGCTCGACTTCGCTGGCGGCACCGTGGTGCACATCAACGCCGGTGTGGCCGGTCTGATCTGCTGCCTGGTACTGGGCAAGCGCAAAGGCTTTCCGACCACCCCGATGGCACCGCATAACCTCGGTTACACCCTGATGGGCGCGGCCATGTTGTGGGTCGGTTGGTTCGGCTTCAACGCCGGTTCCGCCGCTGCGGCCAACGGCACCGCCGGTATGGCAATGCTGGTGACCCAGATCGCAACCGCCGCCGCTGCACTGGGCTGGATGTTCGCGGAGTGGATCACCCACGGCAAACCAAGTGCACTGGGTATCGCTTCGGGTGTGGTCGCCGGTCTGGTGGCAATCACCCCGGCCGCTGGCACCGTGGGCCCGATGGGCGCGCTGGTCATCGGCCTGGCGGCTGGCGTGGTGTGCTTCTTCTGCGCCACCACCCTGAAACGCAAACTCGGCTATGACGACTCCCTGGACGCCTTCGGTGTGCACGGTATCGGCGGTATCCTCGGCGCGATCCTGACCGGTGTGTTCGCTGCACCGTCCCTGGGTGGCTTCGGCACCGTCACCGACATCGCCGCACAAGTCTGGATTCAAACCAAAGGCGTGGGCTTCACGGTGATCTACACCGCGATCGTCACCTTCATCATTCTCAAGGTCCTGGACGCTGTCATGGGTCTGCGTGTCACCGAGGAAGAAGAAGCGGTCGGCCTCGATCTGGCACAACACAACGAACGCGGCTACAACTTGTAAGACACGCAGAAAAAAACTTGCCCGGCTTGCCGGGCATTTTTTTGTCCGTGATTTGTCATTTAAGAGGTAGCTGAAAGGTTTTTTCCTACGGCTTATGTCGTGTTTACGGCGAGCGTTTTTCTGGGGCGAAAAACTTACAGCAATGCAGGAATATTAGGGCCTTTGTTTTTTCCCAGAGCGCGCTAGAATGCGCCCCGAACGTGCGGAGAACTGTATGTGGCAACAGACTCTGATTACCCTGCGGGCAAGGCCCCGGGGCTTTCATCTGGTAACGGACGAGTTACTCGCCGGCCTGCCTGAACTCAAGGCGTGCCGGGTCGGTCTGTTGCATTTGTGGCTGCAGCATACCTCGGCGTCGTTGACCATCAACGAAAACGCCGATCCGGCGGTACGTCGCGACTTCGAACGATTTTTCAATCGTCTGATCCCACAAGGAACAGACGGCTATGAGCATAACGACGAAGGCCTGGACGACCTCCCGGCGCACTTCAAGGCCAGCGTGCTTGGCTGTCAGCTCAGTTTGCCGATTTCGGCAGGCCGACTGGCGTTGGGGACCTGGCAAGGCGTTTATCTGGGCGAGCACCGTGATTTTGGCGGTGCCCGTAAAGTCCTCGCCACCGTGCACGGTGAAGGGGCATAAACCACTGATTACCAGCGGTTGTAGAATTTTTTCCGGCGGCCTTCGACAGATGGCGAAGCTGGGCTATAACTAATCTGCTTTTCGCAAGTCATGAGGTAGAACATGAGCGACGATGATCTGGAAAACGACGACCTCGAAGTAGGCGACGAAGACGAGGCCGAAGAAGGCCTGGAGGCAGCAGCGGAAGACGTTGCTGACGACGACGGCGGTGAAACGCCGGCTCCGACCGCCAAAGGCAAGGCCAAGGCTGCTGTGTCAGTCGATGAGCTGCCGAGCGTCGAAGCCAAAAACAAGGAGCGCGACGCCCTGGCCAAGGCCATGGAAGAGTTCCTGGCCAAAGGTGGCAAGGTGCAGGAAGTGGAGGCCAATGTGGTCGCCGATCCGCCCAAGAAACCTGACAACAAGTACGGCAGCCGGCCTATCTAAGCGCCTGCTACTGTCTTGCTTGCTGAAAAAGCCCGCCGTCGCTGCGGGCTTTTTCATGGGTGCAACAAAATCAAAAGATCGCAGCCTTCGGCAGCTCCTACAGGTGTACGCCATGCAATGTAGGAGCTGCCGAAGGCTGCGATCTTTTCAAAAGCACCGCAAAACTAAACTGAATTCCAGCGCGCGAGCAACGCCGGCAAATCGGTCAGGCTGCGAATCTCCGCATCCGGCAAGCGATCCGCTTCCCAGGCCTTGCCCGTCGGGTTAAACCAGATCGCGCGCAACCCTGCCTGTTGGGCGCCAGCAATGTCATCGCCTGGATGATCGCCAATGTGCACCGCCGTCTCGGCTGTCGCACCACCACGCTGCAACGCCTCATGAAACAGCCGCGCATCAGGCTTGGCGATGCCAATGTCTTCGGCGCACAGTGCAAACTTGAAGTAATCCGCCAACCCCAGGCGACGCACGTCGGCGTTGCCATTGGTGACCACGCCGAGGGCGTAATGGTTGGCCAGGGTCTCCAGGGTCGGCTGCACTTCCGGGAAGATTTGCAGTTGATGCCGGGCGTGCAAAAACACTTCGAAGCTTTGATCTGCCAAGTCCGAAGCCTGTTCGTGATCGTAACCAGCATCTTCCAGCGCATGAAAAAGAACCCGCCGCCGCAGGGCGCTAATGCGGTGCTTCAGGGCGGGTTCGTTGCTCAATACCCGCTCACGAATGGTCCACAAATGCTCCACCGGCACCGCGCCCAGCTTCGGCGCGTGTTCGGTCAGCCATTCACGCAACATGGCTTCGGCGCTGACGATCACCGGGGCGGTGTCCCACAGGGTGTCGTCGAGGTCGAAGGTGATCAACTGGATTCTCATGACTCATCGCCTTTGATGCGTTTGGCCCGTGGATGGGCGTTGTCGTAGACCGTCGCCAGGTGCTGGAAGTCCAGGTGGGTATAGATCTGGGTGGTCTTGATGTCCGAGTGGCCGAGCAGTTCCTGCACCGCGCGCAGGTCTTGCGAGGACTCGAGCAAGTGGCTGGCGAAGGAGTGCCGCAGCATGTGCGGGTGCAGGTTTTGCCCCAGTTCGCGTTCGCCTGCGGCTTTGACCCGCACTTGAATCGCCCGGGGGCCGAGGCGCCGGCCTTGTTGGCTGACAAACACCGCGTCGTCCGATGGGTTGGTCATGGCGCGCAATGGCAGCCACAGCTCCAGTGCTTCGCGAGCCTTTTTGCCCACCGGCAACAGGCGTGTCTTGCTGCCCTTGCCGAGTACCTGGACCATGCCGTCCGCCAAGTCGAGTTGATCGAGATTGAGCCCGGTCAGCTCTGAGAGGCGCAAGCCCGAGGAATAGAACAACTCCAGAATCGCCTGGTCTCGACGTGCCAAAAAGTCATCCTCGACCGCACCTTCCAGCAACTGCAACGCGCGGTCGGTGTCGAGGGTTTTCGGCAAGCGGCGTTCGCCCTTGGGCGGCGCCAGGCCGTTGGCCGGATCGTGATCGCACAGGCCTTCGCGATTCAGATAGTGATAAAGCCCGCGCACCGCCGACAGCAGCCGCGCCAGACTGCGGGACGATTGCCCCTGGGAATGCAGGCGTGCGATCAGGCTGCGCAGGCGCTGGATATCCAGCGCGGCCCAGCTGTCGATGTTCTGTTTAACGCACCACCCCAGTACTTTGTCGAGGTCGCGGCGGTAGGCGTACAGTGTGTGCGGCGACACCTGCCGCTCACTGCGCAGGTGTTCGCAGTAAGCGTCCAGTTGTCGTTCCACGGTCAGCGTACCGAGCGCAGGGAGTTATTGACCCGTGGCAGCACGCGGCCCATGACTTCGGCGATGTAGCTCAGGAACAGCGTACCGACCGAGCTTTTGTAGTGCTGCGGATCGCGACTGGCGATGGCCAGGACGCCGTGGATGCCTTGATGGCTGATGGCGACGACGGCGGTGGAGCCGATCTGCTTGCGTTGTTCTTCGCCGAACAGGAAGTCCAGTTCGTGCTCGCGCAGGCTGCCGCTGACGCTTTTGTCTTCCGAGAGCAGGCCGCCGATGGCCACTTGCGCTTCGGCGTGGGTAGCCCATCGGCCCACCGGCATCGGGTTGTCACCCAGCAAAATCAGGCTGACGAAGGGCACCTGGAAATCCTGGCGCAGGCTGTCTTCGACGCCGATCACCACATCTTCGAGGCTGGTGGCATCCATCAGCGCGAGAATCAGGCGGCGGGTTTTTTCGAAGAGACGGTCGTTGTCGCGGGCCACGTCCATCAGGTGCGAAAGACGATGACGCAGCTCAATGTTGCGGTCGCGCAGGATGGTCATCTGCCGTTCCACCAGCGAGATGGTGTCGCCGCGCTGGTGGGGAATACGCAGGGCCGGAAGCAGCTCTTCGTGCTCGATGAAGAAATCCGGATGAGCCTCCAGGTACGCGGCAATCGCCGCCGCCTCAAGGCTTTCGGAAGGGGATTCGTCGGGCTGTAGGGCGGGAACCTGAGGCTTATCTTTCATGGATTTGGCTCTCTCAAAGACGCACTTGTCCTTCATATACGCGTACTGCCGGGCCGGTCATCAAGACCGGTTGGCCAGGGCCTGCCCATTCAATGGACAGACGCCCGCCGGGCAGGTCGATCAATAGCGGCGAATCCATCCACCCCTGGCTGATCGCGGCCACTGCGGCAGCACAGGCGCCGGTGCCGCAAGCCTGGGTTTCCCCGGCCCCGCGTTCCCAGACGCGCAACTGCGCACGGTTGCGGTCGATGACCTGGAGAAAACCGACATTGACCCGCGACGGAAAGCGCGGATGGTGTTCGATTTTCGGCCCCAGTTCATGCACCGGTGCGTTATTGATGTCGTTGACCCGCAGCACGGCATGGGGGTTGCCCATGGACACTGCCGCCAGTTCCACCGTGTTGCCGTCGACTTCAAGCTGATAGCTCAAGGCCTGACCTTCGGCTTCGAACGGGATGTCGGCCGGCACCAGGCGCGGTGCGCCCATGTCGACGCTGATCTGTCCGTCGCTGCGAATATCCAGCTCGATGATGCCGCTTTTGGTCTCGACGCGAATCTGCCGCTTGGCGGTCAGGCGCTTGTCGAGCACGAAGCGGGCGAAGCAGCGCGCACCGTTGCCGCACTGTTCCACTTCAGAACCGTCGGAGTTGAAAATCCGATATCGGAAATCCACGTCCGGGTTGCTCGGCGCTTCGACGATCAGCAACTGGTCGAAACCGATACCGGTGTGCCGGTCGCCCCATTGCTTGGCATGCTTGGGCAGGATGTGCGCGTGCTGGCTGACCAGGTCGAGGACCATGAAGTCATTGCCCAGGCCGTGCATCTTGGTAAAACGCAGCAGCATGGTTTTACTCCGGCAGCAGGCTTTCGCCAGCAAACAACTCGGCTACCGTCTCACGGCGACGCACTTCAAATGCCTGATCACCGTCCACCAACACTTCGGCGGTACGGCCGCGGGTGTTGTAGTTGGAACTCATGACAAACCCGTAGGCACCGGCCGAATGCACGGCCAGCAAATCGCCTTCTTCCAGGGCCAGTTCACGCTCCTTGGCCAGGAAGTCGCCGGTTTCGCAGATCGGCCCGACGATGTCGTAGGCGCGAGCCGCTGTATCGCGCGGGCGCACGGCGGTGACGTCCATCCAGGCCTGGTACAGCGCCGGGCGGATCAGGTCGTTCATGGCCGCATCGACGATGGCGAAGTCTTTGTGTTCAGTGTGCTTGAGGTACTCGACCTGGGTCAGCAGCACGCCGGCGTTGGCGACGATGTAGCGGCCCGGTTCGAACACCAGGGCCAACTCGCGACCTTCGCAGCGCTCGCGCACGGCTTTGATGTAGTCGGCCACCAGCGGCGGCTCTTCATCGCGATAACGCACGCCGACGCCGCCACCGAGGTCGATATGACGCAGGTAAATGCCGCATTCGCCCAGACGATCGATCAAGCCCAGCAGGCGATCGAGCGCATCGAGGAACGGTGGCAGGCTGGTCAGTTGCGAGCCGATGTGGCAATCGACGCCGAGCACTTCCAGGTTAGGCAGTTGTGCGGCGCGGATGTACACGTCTTCGGCGTCGGCGATGGCGATGCCGAACTTGTTCTCTTTAAGGCCGGTGGAAATGTACGGGTGGGTGCCGGCATCGACGTCCGGGTTCACGCGCAGCGAGATCGGCGCGCGAACACCCAGCTCGGCGGCGACCACTTGCAGGCGTTCCAGCTCATCGGTGGATTCGACGTTGAAGCAATGCACGCCGACTTCCAAGGCGCGACGCATGTCTTCACGGGTCTTGCCGACACCGGAGAACACGATCTTGTCGGGGCTGCCGCCAGCGGCCAGTACGCGTTCCAGTTCGCCACGGGAAACGATGTCAAAACCGGCGCCGAGACGGGCCAGGACATTCAGTACACCGAGGTTGGAGTTGGCCTTGACCGCAAAGCACACCAGGTGCGGCACGCCGGCCAGGGCATCGGCATAGGCCAGGTACTGGGCTTCGATGTGGGCGCGCGAGTAGACGTAGGTCGGCGTGCCGAAGCGTTCGGCGATGGCGGACAGGGCCACGCCTTCCGCGAACAGCTCACCGTCACGGTAATTAAAAGCGTCCATGGCGTTCCCTTATTATTGGTAGACGTCGTGCTTGTGTGCTTTGGACGGCTGCTTTTGCGAGGACTGGGCCTGCTCGGCTGGGTCCTGGGAGTCGTCAGGCAGATACAGCGGGCCTTTTTGACCGCAGGCCGACACAAGACAGGCAACCGCGACGAGCGCAGCAAGGGAAGAGATCAGGCGCTTCATGGCGAAATCCTTGAAAATGCGTTAATTGCGCCGGAGTATACCGGCCACCCGGCAGCTTGCCTATGTAACGCGGCTCCCGTCCGGCGGGCCTTGGATTGAAGCGCAGTAACTTGTCCTGCGTCTTGCGTCGATATTTCATAACGCTACCGGGCGCTTGGTCGTTATCCTTTGCAATCACCGGGGCTCGCCCGTATCTTGCGGCGCTTGAGCGTGAACAGACACTTTTTGAGGTTCCTGCAATGAGTTTGACCGAAGCCCGTTTCCACGACCTGGTCGATGCCACCCAGCAATCGCTGGAGGATATTTTCGACGAGAGTGACCTGGATATCGATCTGGAGAGCTCGGCCGGTGTGCTCACCGTCAAGTTCGAAAACGGCAGCCAGTTGATCTTCAGCCGCCAGGAGCCGTTGCGCCAGTTGTGGTTGGCGGCGGTGTCCGGTGGGTTCCACTTCGACTATGACGAAGAGAGCGAACGCTGGATGTGCGACAAGAGCGAAGAGCAGCTGGGCGAAATGCTCGAGCGCATCGTCATGCAGCAGGCCGGCGCCGAATTCGACTTCGAAGGCCTGTGAGATCGTGACTCAGCCTGCACCGGTTCGTCCGCCCAAGCCGCTCTACAGCAATGTCAGCCCGGCGGTGCCTTCGCCGTGCAGCGGGGTGTGCCGGCTGGATGAACTGAAGGTCTGCCTGGGGTGTTTTCGCCATGTCGAAGACATCCGCGAGTGGCGCTCAGCGGATGATGAGCGGCGCCGGATTATCTGTGCCCAGGCTGCCGACCGCAAACATAACGGTTGACCCTTTCTCTCGGCTGTACGCCATTCCCACCCGTAGGAGCTGCCGAAGGCTGCGATCTTTTGATCTTCCTTCGGCGCAACACCTAAAAGATCAAAAGATCGCAGCCTTCGGCAGCTCCTACACAGGTATGTGTCGGTTGCAGAGGGGATGGTGTTGGCCGTCCGGTGCCGGCTTGTATATTTATTGAGCTGTGATAGTGTCCAGAAACGCCTCAACCCATCGAGGCTCGTGAAAACCCCGCCTTTTTCTGGCGGGGTTTTGCTTTTTTTGTGCAGAAGAAAGGAGTCTGCCCGGATCATGACCGTACCTTCCATCACCCTTACTCGTCTGGACGTACAACGTCTGGAGCGCCTGATCGAAAGCCTGGATGACACGCTGCCGGGCGTTATCGCGCTGCAAACCGAACTGGATCGCGCCGATACACTGGTCGGTCACGATGAAGTGCCCGCTGATGTCGTGACCATGAATTCGCGCGTGCATTGCCGCGAAGAAATCAGCGGCAAGGACTATCACCTGACGCTGGTTTATCCCAAGGATGCCAAGGCCGACGAAGGCAAGATTTCCATTCTGGCGCCAGTGGGCAGCGCCTTGCTCGGCCTGAAAGTCGGTCAGCACATCGACTGGCCGGCACCGGGCGGCAAGACCCTGAAACTGACGCTGCTGGAAGTGGAATCGCAACCGGCCAATGGCGGCGCCTTTCCGGAATAACGCCTCAGACCTGCTCGAGCGCTTCGTTCAGTGCGCGCTCCAGGTCAGCCTTGTAGCGCAGATACAAGTTGCTGGAACTCTGCCCATCACCGAGCAGGCCCGACAGGTCCAGGTCGGTGATGTAGCAGCGGTAGCGCTCAGTCTCGCGGCGCTGCTCGACGATTTCCCGGGCGACCACGGTAAACAGCTGATCGCCATACTCCAGTTCTGAAAACTCCCGCTGATTGCAATACAACGTGACTTGCACCTGCCCCGGTGCGGCTTTGCCGATGATCGCCTGGACGTCGTAGAACGGCTTGTTGACCGGCGTTTGCGGCGCCGGCCGCGCTTCGACCCGACGTGCGCGGCCGGGGCCGGACGGCAATAGCTGGTAATACAAAGTCTCAAGGCTCAACGGCTGGGCAGCGTCCATCGGCAGCAAGGCGTCCCGGCGATATTGAATCGATTGCAGGAAACGTTGCAGCGGCACCAGCAGGCTTTGCTCGTCGTGATACGGCAGGCGTTGCATCCACAATGCGTTGAATTCATCCAGCACATACAGATCGGCCTGCTGTTCGGTGATCCGGTAGAACACCTGGATGCACTCGGGCTGGCCCATCGGCAACAGCAGCGCGAGGTCCTGTTCTTCTAGGGCCATCGGGTCCAGGTGCAGCGGGCTGTAGCTCGCCAGTTCTTCGCCCAGGTAGTCGAACAGCGCCGGCAGGGTGGCGAGGGCGACGTGATTGACCTGGCCGGGCACCAGTTCCAGCACGTGGTAATGCTGCTGGACCTGTATCAGATAGCGATGATTGAGTTTGCTCAACAGCAGGTTTTGCGCGGTATCGAGGATTTCTTCGACCCGCCGCGCAATGAATTGCGCGCGGTTGTGGCAGAAGCAACGGACCCGCAAGCGCGGCTGTTGCGGTCCTTTGGGCAGGTTGTTGAGGTAGTCGCGCAAGCAGTCGAGCAGCGCATGAGGCCCGTCATAGCGGCTGACCAGCACTTCGTTCCAGCTATTGAGCGTGACCTGGTCCAGGGTCAGCACCAGGTTTTCCCGCACCCCGGCATAGCTCAGGGAGTCGGTGCGCTCGGTAGTCATCAGGATGTTCAGGTCGCGATGGTGCTTGAGCGGATCGACGCCAACGTTCACCAGGATCAGTACCTCGCCGGGAACGCTGGGGCGCAGCAGGGCATCTTCGGCGACGGTGGCCAGGGGCAGGGCGATGGTTTGCTGCAGGCTGCCGAGCAGGTTGAACAGTTCGAATTCGCTCAAATCGCTGGTGCCAGGGTGCAAGGCCAGGCGCGTGCTGCTGTCGATTACGCCGTTGCGATGGCACCAGGTCAGCAATTCCAGCAATTGGCGGCTGCGCTTGATCGGCGCGAAATGCTCCCACTCGTGGGCGGTCAGGCTGCCGTTGTACAAACCCCATTGGGTTTGCCCGGGTTCTTTTTTGTTCGGCGCCTGCACCAGCGTGAGGGTGTCTTCGGCCAGGTCCGGGGCGATGCCCGGATTGATGAATTCGACCTTGTCGGCCTTGCGCTCGAACGCCGCATACAGTCGCCGGCCGAGCACATTGAGGTCGCGCTTGTTGATCAGGCTGACGGTTTGCTCGGTGCGGGCGAACTGGGTCAGGAATCGATAGCTGTAATTCAGCTCGTTGACCAACGCCCGGCGTTCGGCGCTGACCTGGCGGACTTTCCACTGGCTGCGGCTGTCGAGCAGCGCCAGTTGCCGTTGATCCCAGTGCCATTCGCTGGCCAGGCGCTCCAGCAGCGAGCGCTGCCAACTCGCGGTGCGGCTGCTGCCGGTGAGCTTGCGATTGACCTTCAGGTACAGCGCGCGGCGCACCAGCTCCAGCCGTTCCGGCTCGCCACGGGCGCTGAGGTATTCCTCGATGCGCCGGTAGACCACGATGTACGGGTCCAGCTCATCGAGGTCCAGCTGATTGGCGAATACGGCCTGTTTGAAACGCAGGCTCAGGCAATGGACCTTGGGGTGTTCGCTGGCGTAGACCTCGATCAGCAGTAGCTTGAGCACCGATTTGTAGGGCGATTCGATGCCCTTGAACAACTGCCAGAGCCCGGCGCCGATGAACTCTCCCGGCGGAATGTGCGCCAGATGCCCCAGGTCCAGGGTTTCGTCGGCACGAATGAAGCGCTTGGAAAGCAGTGTGTGGGTGTACTGGTGGTAACCCGCCTCTTCGTAGACCGGCACCAGCCACCATATCGGGGTGCGCCCGGCCAGCCAGATCGCGGTGCGATAGAACTCGTCCAGCAGCAGATAGTGTTGGGTGGTGCCGCAGTCTTCCGAACTCAGTTGCGTATCGCGCTCACCGTGCATGAAACGGGTCGGGTCGATCAGGAAAAAATGCGCCTCGGCGCCCTGGCTGGCGGCCCAAGTTTCGAGCAACTGGCATTTTTTGCGCAGCTCGGTGAGTTCGCTTTCGCTCAAGTCCGGGCCGTGGCACACCCACACGTCCATGTCGCTCTGATCGGCTTGGGCGAGGGTGCCGAGGCTGCCCATCAGAAACAGGCCATGAATCGGTCGCGGTGGATTGCTGCCGTGGCGCGGCTTGTAGGAAAACGAACGGGTCAGGCGCTGGGCTTCGGCGAGGGTCGTGTTGTCGGGCTCGTAATTCGACAGCCCGGCCGGCGTGCTGCCGGACACGTAACCCGGCAACAGTGGATGATTGACGTGGAAAAACAGCGGCAGCAGGGTCAACACCGTTTGTTGGCGTGTCGACAACCCTTCCATGGCGCGGGCCATGCGGCCTTCATTGAGTTTCAGAAAACGTGCGCGCAGCTGGCTCAGAACCTTGCGGTCGATTCCCTCGTCCAGATCGGGGCGGATTTCATGGGTGCGGGTCATGTCAGCTCAAACCGGCTCGCGAAGCTCGGACGTAGGGGTCTGCGGATGTGGGGCAGTTTAGCGCCTCGGCCCCGGGACTTTTAAGCTGAATTTGTTTTTTTGGCGCCAGATTTCTATCGCGAGGCGACAGACTGCCCGCGGAAATCCCGTAGCAGGGGTTTCCGTGGGCGATGCAGTGACGTTTAGGCTGTTTCCTGAACGCTCAGAATGGTCAGAACGGTTTGTATATTTTGCGCAGCGTCACGACCCAGGCTGGTCAGGTAACCGCCATCGGGCTGGTCGATCAGGTCTTTTTCGTACAGGCGTTGGGCGGCGGCAATGGCTTTCGGGGCAGCGGTCTGATGAATTTTCAAACCTTCCTGGGAACTGTCCAGGTTGAAGAGGGCGAGGATTTCCAGTTCGGCAACCAACTCAGGGGTAAGCGACATAAGGACTCCAGACTTTCTAGGAATTGGACGACAGCGCCCCTAAGGTGAGCCCACTCGTGCGGCATGTCCAGTGCTGGCAGCAGGGTTTTTTCGCCTTGGGATCCGTTCCCCGGCGGGTGGTGCGATGGCGGGGTGTTTCCAGTGTAGACAGGGGCAGGGGAAAGGCAGGAATGATCGGTGACAAATTGTGTGCGGGGCAGGATGTTGTGGGGATGGCAGGGTTTATGTGTGGCGAGGGGGCTTGCCCCCGTTCGGCTGCGTAGCAGTCGCTAAGCCTTTGGGGCCGCTTCGCGACCCAACAGGGCAAGCCCCTCGCCATAAAAGCCCCGCCGACAACGCTCAGGCTTATTTCTTTTCCGGCGGCAACTCTGGCAATGCGCGCAACGCAGTTTCATACCATTCGGTATTGAACGCGCGGTCTTCTTCGAGGATTGCGTCGATTTCCACGGCCAGCACGTGGGCCATCAGGTTGAGGATTTCTTCGCGCTCGTAACCCACCAGGGTCAGCTTGTTGAAGGTTGCCTTGGCGGCCGGCGGGTTGTCGCTTTCGATCTGGTTTTCAATTGCTTCAATCAGGGTGTTCTCGGCGAACTCTTCTTCGTCGATCTCGATATCCGTTGGCTCGCTCATGGCAGGCTCCTCAAGTTAAGGCGGGCAGTTTACCTGCATTCAGCGCTGTGATGCTGCTGGCAAGAAATGCCTGGGCGTTCTATAAACAGGCACTGCCCACCCCGCACGGCCTGGAGGCTTTGTGATGCTCAAGCTTTATGGATTTTCCGTCAGCAACTACTACAACATGGTGAAACTGGCGCTGCTGGAGAAGGGATTGCCGTTCGAAGAAGTGCTGTTTTACCCAGGGCCGAGCCCTGAAGCACTGGCCATCAGTCCGCGCGGCAAGGTGCCGGTGTTGGGCGTCGACCAGGGTTTCGTCAACGAAACCAGCGTGATCCTCGAGTACCTGGAACAAAGCCAGACAGGCACACCGCTGCTGTCGAGCGATCCGTTCGAGCGCTCGCAGGTCCTGGCGCTGGCCAAGGAAATCGAGCTGTACATCGAGCTGCCGGGACGCGCCTGTTATGGCGAAGCCTTCTTCGGCTCACCCGTGCCGGACGCCATTAAGGAGAAGGCCAAGGCTGAGTTGCTGCTGGGCTTTGCCTCGCTGGGCAGGCACGGCAAGTTTGCCCCGTACGTGGCGGGTGACAGCCTGAGCATTGCCGATTTGTATTTCCTCTACAGCGTGCCGCTGGCGTGTGCGGTCGGGCAGAAGCTGTTCGGGATCGATCTGTTGGCTGAGATGCCGGCGGCCAAGGCGCTGCTGGAGCGCCTGGAGCAGAACCCGCATGTGCAGCGGATTGCGAAGGACAAGGATGCGGCGATGCCAGCGTTTTTGGCGATGGTCGCGTCCAAGAAGTAGGTTTTGTAGCGTTTTCAAGAATGCCTTCGCGGGCAAGCCTCGCCCCTACAGGTACAGCGCAACCTTGTAGAAGCGAGGCTTGCCCGCGAAGCTTTTCGCGGTTTAGCGGCTGGCGAGCAACGCTTGGCCGCGCGCCACGGCTTTCTTGACCTGCGCCGGCGCAGTCCCGCCGATATGGTCACGGGCATTCACCGAGCCTTCCAGGGTCAGCACGGCAAACACGTCCTGATCGATCTGGTCGCTGAATTTGCGCAGCTCTTCCAGGCTCATTTCCGCCAGGTCCTTGCCGCTTTCCACGCCGTACTTCACCGCGTGACCAACGATTTCGTGGCAGTCACGGAAGGGCAGGCCACGGCGTACCAGGTAGTCCGCCAGGTCGGTGGCGGTGGAGAAACCGCGCAGCGCCGCTTCGCGCATCATCGCGTGCTTGGGTTTGATCGCCGGGATCATGTCGGCAAAGGCTCGCAGCGAGTCGCGCAGAGTATCGGCGGCGTCGAACAGCGGCTCTTTATCTTCCTGGTTGTCCTTGTTGTAGGCCAATGGCTGGCCTTTCATCAGGGTCAGCAGCCCCATCAGTGCGCCGAATACGCGGCCAGTCTTGCCGCGAACCAGTTCCGGCACGTCCGGGTTTTTCTTTTGCGGCATGATCGAGCTGCCGGTGCAGAAGCGGTCCGGCAGATCGATGAACTGGAATTGCGCGCTGGTCCACAGCACCAGCTCTTCGGAGAAACGCGACAAGTGCATCATCGCGATGCTTGCGGCCGAGCAGAATTCGATAGCGAAGTCACGATCGGAGACGTTGTCCAGCGAGTTACCGCCAACGGCATCGAAGCCCAGCAGCTCTGCGGTGAACTCACGGTCGATCGGGTAAGTGGTGCCCGCCAGTGCCGCGCTGCCCAGTGGCATGCGGTTGGTGCGCTTGCGGCAGTCCACCAAACGCTCGTAGTCGCGGCTGAGCATTTCGAACCAGGCCAGCATGTGGTGCCCGAAAGTCACCGGCTGCGCGGTTTGCAGGTGGGTGAAGCCCGGCATGATGCTGCCAGCCTCACGCTCGGCCTGCTCCAGCAAACCTTTTTGCAGGCGGGTGATTTCCGCCAGGATCAGGTCGATCTCGTCACGCAGCCACAGGCGGATGTCGGTGGCCACCTGGTCGTTACGGCTGCGGCCGGTGTGCAGCTTTTTACCGGTCACGCCGATGCGGTCAGTCAGGCGCGCCTCGATGTTCATGTGCACGTCTTCGAGGTCGATGCGCCAGTCGAACTGGCCGGCCTCGATTTCACCCTGGATGGTCTTCAGGCCATCGGTGATGCTGTCGCGCTCGGCATCGGTCAGCACGCCGACCTTGGCCAGCATGGTGGCGTGGGCGATCGATCCCATGATGTCGTGGCGATACAGGCGCTGGTCGAAAGTGACGGAGGCGGTGAAGCGGGCGACGAAGGCGTCGACGGGTTCACTGAAGCGGCCGCCCCAGGACTGATTGGTCTTGTCAGTGCTCATGAATTCGCTCGTATCGGCTTGAAGAAAGTTGGCGTTGAACGCTGTGGCGGATAATAACAGGGTTGCCAATCCTGTCGCTGACACTGGTCGATACGTTTTTTTCTCATACGCAGGCCCATACTCGGGGCATCGTCAGAAGTAATTGCGCAACGATATTTTTCATTTGAGCAATATCGCGCCGGCAACCGTCTACAGTTGGACATTAGGAACAGCGCACTTCTCTACGCTGCGGCTGACTATAAGAAGAGGGGGTGTTCGTATTGTGTATCAGCAAACCCTACGGCGATGCCTCGCCAACGCGGGCCCGGGCCGCCAATCGCCCGGCAGATGAAAATTTAGCCGCCGGTCTCGCGGCACTTTTTGGCCCTCGCGCCAGTCTTAGCGTGGATCGCGGTGACGGATGTCACTTCACCTGTCTACGCTATCCTTGTGCGAGACTCACGCAGGAATCCAGCGCAATATGAATGTCCTGATCGTTGATGACGAACCCCTAGCCCGCGAGCGCCTGAGCCGAATGGTCGGCGAACTCGAGGGATACAGTGTCATGGAGCCCGGTGCCACGAACGGCGAAGAGGCGTTGGCGCTGATCGACAGCCACAAGCCGGATATCGTGCTGCTCGATATCCGCATGCCGGGCCTCGATGGCCTGCAAGTGGCTGCGCGATTGTGCGAGCGTGAAGCGCCGCCGGCCGTGGTGTTTTGCAGTGGGCCGGATGAATTCGCCGCCGAGGCCTTGCAGGTCAGCGGCGTGGGTTTTCTGGTCAAGCCGGTGCGAACCGAGTTGTTGCTCGAGGCCTTGAAGAAGGCCGAGCGGCCCAATCGGGTCCAGCTCGCCGCCCTGACACGCCCGGCTGCCGAAACCGGCAGCGGCCCGCGCAGCCACATCAGTGCCCGTACCCGCAAAGGCATTGAACTGATCCCGTTGGGTCAGGTGGTCTACTTTATTGCGGATCACAAGTACGTAACCTTGCGCCACGAAGGCGGCGAAGTGCTGCTGGACGAACCGCTCAAGGCCCTTGAAGACGAATTCGGCGACCGTTTCGTGCGTATCCACCGCAACGCCCTGGTTGCCCGCGAACGTATCGAACGCTTGCAACGCACACCGCTGGGGCATTTCCAGCTGTTCCTCAAAGGCCTCAACGGTGATGCGCTGATTGTCAGTCGTCGTCACGTGGCCGGCGTGCGCAAAATGATGCAACAGCTTTAATCCGCCGATCACAGGCGGACTCCACACCCGATTCCGGACATTGAAGGCCAGGGAGGCCATGCAGTTTCTGATACAAGTCAAAGTGGATTTGGCTGAGCTGTTATTATCCGCCGTATCTATTCAGTACGGATTGATCCATGTCCTCTCGCGAAATCCGCATCGCCACCCGTAAAAGTGCGCTGGCCCTCTGGCAGGCCGAATACGTCAAAGCTCGCCTTGAAGAGGCCCATCCGGGCCTGTTGGTGACGCTGGTGCCCATGGTCAGTCGCGGCGACAAGCTGCTCGACTCGCCACTGTCGAAAATCGGCGGCAAGGGCCTGTTCGTCAAGGAACTGGAAACCGCGCTACTGGAAAACGAAGCCGACATCGCCGTGCACTCGATGAAAGACGTGCCGATGGACTTCCCGGAAGGCCTCGGTCTGTTCTGCATCTGCGAGCGCGAAGACCCGCGCGATGCCTTCGTTTCCAACACCTACGTCAGCCTGGATGAGTTGCCGCAAGGCAGCATCGTCGGCACGTCCAGCCTGCGCCGCCAGGCCCAGCTGCTGACTCGCCGCCCGGATCTGGAAATCCGCTTCCTGCGCGGCAACGTCAATACGCGCCTGGCCAAGCTCGATGCCGGCGAATACGACGCCATCATCCTCGCCGCGGCGGGTTTGATTCGCCTCGGTTTCGAAGACCGCATCACCTCGGCCATCAGCGTCGACGACAGCCTGCCGGCGGGTGGCCAGGGCGCGGTCGGGATTGAATGTCGCAGCGTCGACAGCGAAATCCACGCCTTGCTGGCACCGCTGCATCACCAGGACACCGCCACCCGCGTCACCGCCGAACGTGCCCTCAACAAACATCTGAATGGCGGCTGCCAGGTGCCGATCGCCTGCTACGCCGTGCTTGAAGGCGATCAGATCTGGTTGCGCGGCTTGGTAGGTGATCCGAGCGGTGGTCTGCTGCTCAATGCCGAGGCCCGTGCGCCGCGCGGTGACGCCGAATCCCTGGGCGTGCAGGTGGCCGAAGACCTGCTGAATCAGGGTGCCGGTGACATTCTGAAAGCAGTCTACGGCGAGGCAGGTCACGAGTGACCGGCTGGCGTCTGCTGCTGACGCGCCCCGCGGATGAGTCGGCGGCGCTGAGCAGCGCGTTGGCCGAGCGCGGGATTTTCAGCAGCTGCCTGCCGCTTTTGGAAATCGAGCCGATTGCCACCTCTGACACAATGCGCGAAGTGATTCGGGATCTGGATCGCTACTGCGCGGTGATTGTGGTCAGCAAACCGGCGGCCAGAATCGGCATCGATCTGGTCAAGCGGCATTGGCCGCAACCACCGCACCTGAAATGGTTCAGCGTGGGCGCCGCGACGGCACAAATCCTCGAGGACTTCGGGCTCGATGTGAACTTCCCGGTCGATGGCGATGACAGCGAAGCCTTGCTTGAGCTTGCGCTGTTGCGCGAGGCTATCGCCCGGCCTGATCCGCGTGTGTTGATCATGCGCGGGGAGGGTGGCCGCGAGTTGCTGGCTGAGCGTTTGCGCGAGCTTGGTGCTAGTGTCGAGTATCTGGAGTTATACCGTCGCGGGTTGCCGGTTTATGCGACGGCTGCGCTGTCAGACCGGATCCAGGCGGAACGCTTGAACGGGCTGGTGGTCAGCAGTGGACAGGGTTTCGAGCATCTGCATCAGTTGGCCGGTGATGCCTGGCCACGGTTGGCGCAGTTGCCGTTGTTTGTTCCAAGCCCAAGGGTCGCCGAGCTGGCACGTGCCGCCGGGGCTCAAACAATTGTGGATTGTCGTGGCGCCAGTGCCACGGCTTTGCTGACGGCGTTACGGGAGCAACCCGTACCCGTTCTCTAATGCAAAGGATGGATACGTGAGCGAAACAGTCTTGCCTAAAGATGACGTACAGCCGGTGCTCGATGCACCCGTTGAAACTCCACCACCTGCTGCGGTGCAGCGTAGAGGCAATGGACTGGCAATCGTCGCCCTGTTGCTGGGCGCCGCCGGTGTTGCCGTGGGTGGATGGGGAGTGTGGCAAGTGCGCCACCTGCAAGCCAATACCCAACAGCAGTTGAGTGAAGTCCAGGCGCTGAACGATCAGGCTCAAAGCCTCAAGCTCAATGATCAACGCTTGACCGCACGTCTCGAACAGCTACCTGCCGCCGATGAGCTGGAAGACCGTCGCCGTCTGGTGACGCAACTGCAAGGCGATCAACAACGCCTGAATCAAAAGTTGGAAACCGTCCTCGGTGCCAGCCGCAAGGATTGGCGCCTGGCCGAAGCCGAGCACTTGCTGCGTCTGGCCAGCCTGCGTCTTTCAGCGCTTCAGGACATCAGCAGCGCCCAGGCTCTGGTGCAGGGGGCTGATGAAATTCTCCGCGAACAGAACGACCCCGGCGCCTTTGCCGCCCGCGAGCAAGTGGCCAAGACCCTGGTGGCTTTGCGCAGCACCGAGCAGCCGGACCGCACCGGGCTGTTCCTGAAGCTGGGGGCCTTGCGCGACCAGGTGATCAACCTCACCGAGCTGGCGCCGGAGTACAAGGACCGTGGCGAATCCTTGCTGGGCCTGACCGCCGATGGCGACGGCGCCAGTCGCTGGGCGCAATGGTGGGATGAGGTATCGCGCTACATCCGCATCGACTTCAATGCCGACAAGAATGTTCGTCCGTTACTGGCCGGGCAAGGCCTGAGCCAGGTGCGTCTGGCCCTGAGCCTGGCACTGGAACAGGCGCAGTGGGCTGCGCTCAATGGTCAGGCACCGGTGTATACCCAGGCGCTGACTGAGGCGCGGGATGTGCTCAAAGGCAATTTCAATCCGGACAATCCGCAGAGCAAAGTGATGCTTGAGCAGGTTGCCGAGCTGAGCACGCAACCGGTCACGGTTATTACACCGGATCTGACGGGCACGTTGAGCGCGGTCCAGGGTTACCTGGAGCGGCGTAATGTGAATGCCGAAGATTCGATCAAACCGCTGGCCAAGCCTGCCGCGAACACTGCGCAGGAGGCCACGCCATGAAACGCCTCTATGTGATCCTGTTCCTGGTCATCGCCGCCGCCGGGGTGCTGGGGCTGGCGATTGCCGAGCATTCCGGCTACGTGCTGATCGCCTACAAGAGCTTCCGCTACGAGTCGAGCCTGTGGGCGACTTTGGCCTTGCTGGCGGTTCTCT
Source organism: Pseudomonas sp. LBUM1646 (assembly GCF_059716165.1). NCBI lineage: Bacteria > Pseudomonadati > Pseudomonadota > Gammaproteobacteria > Pseudomonadales > Pseudomonadaceae > Pseudomonas > Pseudomonas sp. LBUM1646. The sequence continues at coordinate 6,676,254 of NZ_CP166810.1, read as the reverse complement.
GGCTGGTGTTCTGGGGCATCAAGGCGTTGGTTGAGCTGGTGACGACTTCCGGCGGTGTGGTCAATCCGTGGTCCCGGCGCAATCGCAGCCGTCGAGTACAAGTGGCAATCGAGCATGGTCAGCTGGACCTTGCCGAGGGTCGTTGGGCCAGTGCCCAGCGTCATTTACATCGGGCCGCCGAAGCCGAGCGCCAGCCGTTGCTGTATTACCTCGGCGCGGCCCGCGCTGCGAATGAACAAGGTCACTACGAGGAGTGCGACAAGCTGCTGGAGCGCGCCCTTGATCGTCAGCCCCAGGCCGAATTGGCAATTGCCTTGAGCCACGCGCAATTGCAGACCGACCGTGGTGATACCGACGGCGCCCTGGCGACCCTGGAAGCCATGCACGAGCGACATCCGCATAACGTGCAGACCCTGCGTCAGTTGCAGCGTCTGCATCAGCAGCGCGGCGACTGGGCGGCGGTGATTCGCCTGCTGCCGGAATTGCGCAAGGACAAGGTCTTGCCAGCGGCGGAGTTGGCTGAGCTGGAGCGCCGGGCCTGGGGTGAAAATCTCAATCTGGCGGCGCACCGCGAGGAGGATGGCGTCGTCGGTTTGCAGTCCCTCAATCGGGCCTGGCAGCAGCTCAGCACGGCGCAGCGCCAAGAACCGCCCCTGGTGCTGGCCTATGCCGAGCAATTGCGGCAACTGGGCGCGCAAGCCGAAGCTGAAGAGATTCTGCGTGCGGCGCTCAAGCGCAAGTACGACAGTCATCTGGCGCGTCTCTATGGATTGGTGCGCGGCAGCGATCCGTCGCGGCAGTTGCAAACCGCCGAGGGCTGGCTCAAGGATCACCCCGCTGATCCGAGTCTGCTACTGACCTTGGGCCGCCTGTGTCTGCAATCCAGCCTGTGGGGCAAAGCCCGGGATTATCTGGAAAGCAGCCTGCGCCTGCAGCGCAACCCGGAAGCCTGTGCGGAGCTGGCCAGGTTGCTGGCGCAACTGGGCGACACCGAACGCAGTAATCAGCTGTTCCAGGAAGGCCTCGGCCTGCTGGATGAGCGCCTGCTGGCGGCGCCATTGCCGGTAGCAGTCCGGGCCTGAGTCGACCATCAGTTGTTATGGTGAAGCCTGCGTTTTGTAGCAGCTGCCGAGCCTGCGAGGCTACGTTCGGCTGCGAAGCAGTCGCAAAACCTGAGTGCGCGGTTTTCCTGAGGCAGCGCGTCGGCTGATTTCACGACTGCTGCGCAGCCGAACGCAGCCTCGCAGGCTCGGCAGCTGCTACAAGCCGAACGCAGGCTCGCAGGCTCGGCAGCTGCTACAAGCCGAACGCAGCCTCGCAGGCTCGGCAGCTGCTACAAGCGAACGCAGCCTCGCAGGCTCGGCAGCTGCTACAAGCGAACGCGGGCTTTGGCAGCGGCTACAGGATGTAGTTTGAGCCGTGAACCAGTCGGCCAGCGTGCTGAATGTTTAGCTTTGTAGTCCCTGATCGGCATAGTCCTACAAAGGACTACACCGAATCCTTCCGTTCCTGTCGGGAATTCCCTACACCTCTGGTGAAGTGTCCGTGGTGGCCTGCCTTGAAAGGCTGGCGCGCTTTCCTCTACCGTAACCGCCTGTCTCTACTGTTACGGATTAGCCATGTCTTTGGCCTGCTCACGCTCCTTGTTTTTCATGGCTTTCATTGCAGGTGCCCTGGCCTTGGGCGTTTCGTATTACCTGGAATATGTGGTCGGGCTCAAACCTTGCGGGTTGTGTTTGTTGCAGCGGGTTTGCCTGGCGCTGCTCATGGTTGTTTGCCTGGTGGCCTCGGTGCATGGCCCGCGGCGATTCGGTTCTTTCGTTTATTGGCTACTGGGATTTTCCGCCAGCCTGGGTGGAACCGTCGCAGCGTGGCGGCAGGTGCTTCTGCAGAGTGATCCGCAGCAGCAACTCGCAGTCTGTTCGCCCAATCTGGATGGCGTGTTCGAGAGCATGCCCTGGACATGCGTCGTACATCGGTTGTTCAAGGGCACTGCCGACTGCGCCGAGATCTCATGGACTTTGTTTGACCTGAGCATCCCGGAATGGAGCCTGCTGTTCTTCGTCGCGATACTGATATTGGGTATTTATCAGTTGCTGCGCCATGTCTGGATCGCCTGTCAGCGACCGCCCAGCGGCGTGTCGTCGCATGGGGCTGTGGCGGGTGATTAAACACTTGTATGAACTTTATCTCCTGCGTACCTTGAAGCCATTGTCGTGCGGGCATAATCTGGCCCGCACGTGTCATTGGATTTATGTTGCTCGATGACGCTCTGCCTGGCCGATTCTTGACCTTCAAGGGTGCGACAGGTGTAGAGCAGCATGACCCACAAGGGAAGAGAGATCACCATGCTCGAAAGTTGTCAGAATGCTCAGGAACGCTGGGGTGGAGTGCATCTGCTGATCGACCGCTGGTTGCAGGAGCGTCACGAACTGGTTCGGGCCTATGATGCTCTCGGCGCCAAGCCTGAAGCTCTGGGCGAAAACCGCAAACCGTTGCAGGAATTCTGCGGCGTGCTGGTCGATTACGTTTCGGCGGGGCATTTCGAGATCTACGAACAGCTCACTGGCGAAGCCAAGGCGTTTGGTGACTCTCGCGGCCTGGAGTTGGCTGAGACCATCTACCCACGCATCGACGTCATCACTGAGAAGCTGCTCGCGTTCAATGATCTGTGCGATGCAGGCAAGTGTGTCGCCGAGAAATTCAAAGAGCTGGGTGGTCTGTTGCATGAACGCTTCGAACTGGAAGATTGCCTGATCGAAGTGCTGCACACTGCTCACAAGGAAGAGGATCCGGTTCAGGCCTGAACCCCTTCCTGCAACAACTGTAAACGGTGCGCTCTGCGCGCCGTTTTTCGTTTCCGCTATTCAGCTTGTGGCGCCGCGCAGTTCGACTTCGAACACCAGCGGCGTGAACGGCGCGATCAGGTCGCCGGCACCGTCGGCGCCATAGGCCTGGGCCGATGGAATCACCAGACGCCACTTCGCGCCCACCGGCATGTTTTGCAACGCGCTGCGCCAGCCAGTGATCACGCTGTCGAGGCTGAACCACTGCGGTTGGCTGTTCTGATCGAACACCGTGCCGTCGGGCAGGCGACCGATGTACAACACCTGAACCTTGCCGTTCGGTCCAGCCTTGGCACCGTTACCCGGGGCCAACTCCGTCAGCAATATTCCATCGTCCAGTTCACGAGCCCCGGGCCGGGCTTTTTCCTGAGTAAGAAAACGCTGCTCTTTTTCCAGGGCTTCTTCGGTTTGCGGTGCCGGCGTTTGCAACGCGACCTGGGCTTCGTGGTCGGCCAGGATCTGTTCAATCTGCGCGTCTTTCAGTGCCAGGGGTTTGCCTTGATAGGCTTGCTGCAAGCCTTCGACCAGTGCCTGAAGTTGCAGGTCCGGAACCTCCTGGCGCAGGCGTTCGCCGAGGCTTGCCCCCAGGCTATAAGCGAGATCGTGAGCATCATTTTCAGCGGTTTTTTCCGCGGCTTGTGCGACGGAAAAACACATCAGCAGGGATAAAAAAAGGTAACGCGACATGGGCACTCTCCGACCTGAGATGCGGGGGATTATGCCAGCGAGAATGGATTAAACGGTGAACTGCTTTTGCGCAGACGCAGAACATTTTCAATCCGTTGCAACGTAGCGCTTTGGATACTGTCAACATGGCCTAGCGGCGGTGTCAGCAGAGGTCTAGTATGAGCCGCATTCACGTCAGCCAGGAGGTAAACCATGTCGGCCACCAAGAAGCCTGTAAATACTCCGTTGCACTTACTCCAACAACTCTCGGGCAGTCTGCTCGAGCATTTGGAAACCGCTTGTTCCCAAGCCTTGGCTGATGCTGAAAAACTGCTCGCCAAACTGGAAAAGCAGCGCGGTAAAGCGCAAGAAAAACTGCACAAATCCCGTACCAAATTGCAGGACGCTGCGGCGGCCGGCAAAGCCAAGGCACAAGCCAAGGCGAAGGACGGAGTGAAGCAACTCGAAGACTTGCTCGATGCCCTGAAGGATCGTCAGTCCGAGACCCGCAGCTACATTCTGCAACTCAAGCGCGATGCTCAAGAAAGCCTGAAATTGGCCCAGGGTGTCGGACGCGTACAAGAGGCTGTCAGCAAGGCGTTGTCCCTGCGTTCGGCCAAGCCTGCTGCGGCACCTGCCAAGAAAGCCGCTGCCAAACCGGCTGCTGCAAAAGCAGCCGCCAAGCCTGCTGCCAAACCGGCTGCTAAAGCACCGGCCAAAGGCGCAGCAAAACCTGTAGCGAAAAAACCAGTGGCTGCCAGCGCTGCGAAACCAGCTGCTAAAGCAACTGCCGCCAAGCCAGCTGCTGCCAAATCGGCCACTGCAAGAACTGCAGCTGCCAAACCCGCTGTAGCGAAAACCGCGGCTGCCAAACCCGCTGCAAAAACAGCTGCAAAACCGGCAGCAAAACCAGCGATCAAAACCGCAGCAGCGAAACCGGCTGCCAAGCCAGTCGCTGCAAAAACCGCTGCCAAACCAGCGGCCAAGCCTGCTGCCAAACCAGCCGCAAAACCGGCCGCTAAAACCGCCGCTGCCAAGCCAACTGCGAAACCCGCAGCCGCCAAACCAGCGACCAAGCCGGCCACCGCCAGCGCTGCCAAACCAGCCGCGGCTAAACCTGCTGCCAAGCCAGTGGCTGCGAAACCGGCTGTAAAGCCAGCCGCTAAGCCTGCTGCAAAACCTGCGGTGAAAAAACCAGTCGCTGCCAAACCCGCTGCGGCCAAACCGGCTACCGCGCCAGTCGCCAAGCCTGCCACCCCGGCTCCAGCAGCATCGCCTGCTCCAGCCGCCACCACCTCGACCGCGACCGCCGCGCCAACCCCGGCCGCCGCTTCGGGCACTACCACCACCCCAACCAGCGCTTCCTAAGTGCCGGTTACCGCGACGCGCAGCTGATGCAGCGCGTCGCGGTCCAGGTTGGCGGCGCCTGCCGCCATACCTTCCAGCCAGGCCGATCGTTCGGTCGTCTCATCTTGCGGCCAACTTTCAGCCGTACGCTCCAGTTGCGATAACAGATGCCGTTCGGCTTCCAGCTCCAGTGTTTTGACTTGCTCGCGTAACGCATTGAGTTCTACGTCGTCCGCGGCGGCGGCTTTCCATTGCATGCGCAACGCTCGCAGCGGCTGCACGACATTCAACTCCCAAGGCCCGGCCACCTGAAAAAGCGCCTGCAAGCGTTGCTCGTCGCAGTTCACACCCCGTTGTTCCAGCCATAGCCCACACAGCAGCAGACAGACATTCACGCCCGCCGACTGCAATTGCAGGCACAAGCCTTCAACGCCGGGGCGGGCGTAAGTGTTCAGGGAAAAGCTCCACAGGTCAGAGGACATAGTGCTACTCGCGCCAGTTGCGAGCGAAGCTGGTAGACTCCGCCGCCATTATGATTCGACTTCAGAACCTGACTTTACAGCGTGGCCCGCAACGTCTGCTAGAAGACGCCGAGCTGACCCTGCACGCCGGCCACAAAGCCGGCCTCATCGGTGCCAACGGCGCCGGCAAATCGAGCCTGTTCGCCTTGCTCCTGGGTGACCTGCACCCGGACTCGGGTGATTGCTTGCTGCCGGCGGACTGGCGCATCGCCCACATGCGCCAGGAGATCGACACCCTTGATCGCATCGCGGTCGACTACGTGCTCGATGGCGACCTGCGCCTGCGCGAAGTGCAACGCGACCTCGCCGCGGCCGAAGCGGCCCATGACGGTGCCGCTCAGGCCCGCCTGCACGCCGAACTCGACAGCGCCGACGGTTACACCGCCGATGCCCGGGCGCGCAAGTTGCTGGCCGGTCTTGGGTTCACCAACGATCAGATGGACCGACAGGTAGGAGATTTCTCCGGTGGCTGGCGGATGCGTCTGAACCTGGCGCAGGCTTTGATGTGCCCCTCGGACCTATTGCTGCTCGACGAACCGACCAACCACTTGGACCTCGACGCCATTATCTGGCTCGAAGAGTGGCTCAAAAGCTATCCCGGCACCTTGATGCTGATTTCCCACGACCGGGATTTCCTCGATGCCGTGGTCGATCACGTGGCTCACGTCGATCAGCGCAAGATCACCCTGTATCGCGGCGGCTACAGCGCCTTCGAACGCGCCCGTGCCGAACGTCTGGCCCAGCAACAACAGGCCTATGAGAAGCAGCAGGCGCAACGCGCGCACATGGAAAGCTACATCGCCCGCTTCAAGGCCCAGGCCACCAAGGCCCGTCAGGCCCAGAGCCGGATCAAGGCGTTGGAGCGGATGGAAGAACTGTCCGCGGCCCACGTCGATTCGCCGTTCGACTTCGTGTTCCGTGAGTCGCACAAAATTTCCAGCCCGTTGATTGATATCTCCGATGCTCGACTGGGTTACGGCGAGCGCGCCGTGCTGGAGAAGGTCAAGCTGCAACTGACCCCCGGCGCGCGCATCGGTTTGCTCGGCCCCAACGGTGCCGGTAAATCGACCCTGATCAAAAACCTTGCCGGTGAGCTCGAGCCGTTGTCCGGTCGCTTGACCCGTGGCGAGAACACCGTGGTCGGCTACTTTGCCCAGCATCAGCTCGATTCGCTCGACTCCAAGGCCAGCCCGTTGCTGCACATGCAGCGCCTGGCGCCGACCGAGCGCGAGCAGACCCTGCGCGACTTCCTCGGCGGTTTTGACTTCCGTGGTGCGCGCATTGATGAGCCGGTGCTGAATTTCTCTGGCGGCGAAAAGGCCCGTCTGGCGCTGGCGTTGATCGCCTGGGGCCGGCCGAACCTGCTGCTGCTCGACGAACCGACCAACCACCTGGACCTGGAAATGCGTCTGGCGCTGACCATGGCCTTGCAGGAATTCAGCGGTGCGGTACTGGTGGTCTCTCACGATCGCCATTTGCTCAAAAGCACCACCGACAATTTCTACCTGGTAGCGGACGGCAAGGTCGAAGAGTTCGACGGCGACCTGGAGGACTACACCCGCTGGCTGGTGGAGTACCGTCAACGCAACGCGCCGGTCAGCAACACCCCGGTGAATCCGGACAAGACTGACAAGAAAGCCCAGCGCCAAGCCGCTGCGGCGTTGCGTCAGCAACTGGCACCGCACAAGCGTGAAGCCGACAAGCTCGAAGCCGAGCTGGGCAAGCTGCACGAGAAACTGGCGAAGATCGATGCCAGCCTCGGCGACAGCGATATCTACGAACCGGCGCGCAAGAACGAATTACGTGACCTGCTGGCCGAACAGGCCAAGCTCAAGGTGCGTGAAGCGGAACTGGAAGAGTCCTGGATGGAAGCCCTGGAACTGCTGGAAAGCATGCAGGCGGAGCTGGAGGCGTTGTCCTGATGGACGCCTTCAAATTGCCGCTGCCGGCGGTGTGGGTCGAGCCGATCTGGCTCGTCGTGCAAATCCTGCTGATCCTGCTGGCCGGTTACGTCGCCCAGCGCTTCGTCGCCAAATGCCTGACTCGCCTGGGCGAGCGCTACCCGTTTCCGCCGCAACTGCTGATGCCGCTGCGCGGTGGTTTGCGCTGGCTGATCATGGGCAGCGCGTTGATCTTCGTGCTGGAACGCCTTGGCGTTTCGGCCACGGTGCTCTGGACCGCGTTGTCCGGGTTCGTGGCGGTGGCGGCGGTGGCGTTCTTCGCCATGTGGAGCGTGCTCTCGAACCTGCTGTGCGCCATCCTGATCTTCACCGTCGGCCCGTTCCGCATCGGTGATGTGGTCGAACTGGTGGACACCCTCGACAAGCCGGGCGTCAAAGGCCGGGTAGTGGCGATCAATCTGCTCTTCACCACGCTGATCGAGGCCGAAGAAGCCGGGACCGGCAGTGCGATGGTGCAAGTGCCTAACAGTCTGTTCTTCCAGCGCTCGGTTCGACGCTGGCGCGGTAGCGATGTATTCCCTTCGAACGGTTTCGAAAAATAGCTGAAACGCCAATCACGCTGGTCGGCCGTGGTTCGGTCCTGCAAAAAATCGGTAGTCATCGGCCCAAAGCCGCATTAGCTTAGACGTCTGTCACGAGTCTGAGTCGAGGTGTGCAATGGTGCTTCAAACATGGCTGGCGTTTTTTGCCGCCTGCTGGGTTATCAGCCTGTCCCCCGGTGCCGGCGCGATTGCGTCGATGTCCAGCGGTCTGCGATACGGTTTCTGGCGCGGTTACTGGAATGCCCTGGGCCTGCAACTGGGCCTGGCGGTGCAGATTGCGATTGTCGGTGCGGGGGTTGGCGCCATTCTCACGGCTTCGGCAACAGCGTTCTATGCGATCAAATGGTTCGGCGTGGCGTACCTGGTTTATCTCGCGGTCAAGCAATGGCGGGCATTGCCCAACGACATGAGCGACGACACGGCGGTGCGGCAGATTGGCAAGCCGCTGGCCCTGATGTTCCGGGGTTTCCTGGTGAACATCAGTAACCCGAAGGCACTGGTGTTCATGCTGGCCGTGTTGCCACAGTTCATTGATCCGCATGCGCCGCTGCTGGCTCAATACCTGATCATCGGCGTCACGATGGTCTGCGTCGACCTGATCGTCATGGCCGGTTACACCGGGCTGGCGGCCAAAGTGTTGCGGATGTTGCGCACGCCCAAACAGCAGAAACGCATGAACCGCACGTTTGCCGGGCTGTTCATCGGCGCGGCGGCGTTCATGGCGACGCTACGTAAAGCGGTGGTGTAAAACCGTCAGGCACAAAAAAGGCGACCTTTTCAGGTCGCCTTATCGTTCCTACGCTGTGCGTGGGAATGCCTCAACGGACGCTCCGCGTTCGGCTTTGGATGGGACGCGGAGCGTCCCGGGCTGCATTCTCACGCAGAGCGTGGGAACGATCAGCGTCCAGACTCAGCGCAAAATCACCGGCGCCGTATCTTGTGGCAGGTTGTTGCGCTGCGGGGCTGGCCCCGGCTGCTCATAGCTCCCGCCGCCCAGCTGCTGGCTCAGTTGCGCCGCCACGTCCTCTCCCAACGCCTTGGACACTTCACGCACCACCCGCGGCCGGTTCAGTGAAACGTGGATGTCCCGGTCATTCACCAATTTGGTGTCCTGCGCTTCACCCATGGCGGTGAACGCCGAGGTGATTTCGTAGGTTTTGGTATTGATCAGGCTGAAGTCCGCCACCAGGGTCAACGCCAGCACCGCCGAATAGCTGTCGGTATTGGCCAGCTCGTTCATGTCCTGGGTGAAATCGATGTCCGACAGCGTGCCGAACAACACGTAATCGGCGCCCTTGAAGTCGCCAGCCTTGATGCGCTTGATCACGTCGTACACATCGCTCTTGGCGCTGGCCGTGTAAGGCGTGCCCTGAATCAGCTGGAACATCCCGGTCTTGAGCATTTCACCTTTGATGTCGCCGCTGAAACGCCGGATCTCGGTCTGCTCCAGGTAGCTGTTCTGTGTGCTGTACTCGTCATAACTGGACGAGCCACTGGCGCCGTAATAGTCCTGCTGCTGGTTGTCCCGTGCCGAGATGACGTGGACGTATTGATCCACGCTGGCCTCGTAGGCCAGGTCGGTGACCGCGATTTTCGGGCCAGCCTGGGCGCCAAACGCACAGGCCAGGGTGATGATGCCAATCCATGCACGCATTGCTTAGCGCTCCGTGGTTTTGCGGATTTCTTTCTCGTCCATCCACTCGGCCAGCCCGCTTTCGACATCGACCAATTGCAGGCTGAATTTGTAGAAGACGTCCTTGTAGTCGTTGCTGCGCTTGATGATCGAACTGATCGAGCCTTCCAGGCGGTAGCGGGCGGCGATCATGTTGCCGGTTTTGGCCACAGTACTTTTCTTGTACAAGCCACTCTGGTTTTGCAGCTTGAGGTGGTCGACCTGACTCTGCATATCGGTATTGTCGCTGGCAAAGCGGGCGGTGCCGGAGCGCATCAACTGGGTTTTGATCGACGTTGTGATCTCCCGCGTGTCGATGTACTCGCTGGTCTTGTTCATCACGTCGTACACCTGAACCACCGGACGGCCCTTCAGGACGCCGGACTGGGCGAGGGAACGGGTCATGCTCTCGGCGATCATTTGCAGGTCGGTCGAGCCGAATTCGTTGGTCACCAGTTCCACAGCTTTCGGATCGCCATAGCTGATGTTGCCACTGCCCAGCACTGGTGAGCGGTTGTCTGCGCAGCCACCGACCAGCAGCGTGGCCAGGGCGACGCAAGAGATTCGGGCAATCAGGGGCATGTTCGTGTGCGGACGGTTCACGGCGTATTGATCTCCAGGCGGAAGTCCACGGCTTGTGGCACGGGGGCGATGGCGGGCAGGAAACTGGTCTGCCCGGCGTACAGGGTCAGGCTTTTCCAAGAGTCAGCTTCAGCGACCGGGAACCCTTCCGGCCCCATCCACAGATAGCGGTAGTAGAGCGTTCGGTTGTCGGTATCGGTGTTGCTCAACTGGGTGTTAATCGTGAGGAAGCCGTTTTCTCTGGCCATGCGCATCGGGCCGATGGCCACGTGCTCGATCGGCCCGGTGGCCATGACTTTGCTGGCCGCGCTGCCGGGTTGCGGGGGCGGTGGTGGGGTGGCGCAACCGGCCAACAGGGCCAGGGCGACAACGGCAAAGCATTTCAATCCCATGAAAATCTCCGTTCAGGGTTGGGCAGGGCTGGCGCCAGCCTGTGGTGCGGGCTTGGGGTCTTGGCGCATGGCGACGTCGGCGGCGTAAATCCGGTTACCCACGGCGCGCAAACTGAAGGCTTGATGGTTCTTATCAATCTCGAATTTGATCGGAGGGTATTGCGGCGCAGTCGGCAGCGTCAATTGATGCAGGCCTTTGTTCAGCCGTATCCGGGCGATAAAAGTCTTGTCGGGTAAGGTGCGCCAGACCCGCGTGTCGGCGTCCTCCTGCTGGTTTTGCCGCAGCATTTCCTCCTCCAGTTTCTCGGGGCTGCGTCTTTTCAGGAACGCCAGGTATTGGGCATTGTTCTGGGCGCGATGGAGGGTACGTTGAATAATCCCCGGCATGTCATCACGCAACGTACGACGCGACATGTCGCCGAAGCTGTTGAGCAGGGTCAGCATCTGTTTTTTGTTGTCGACGGTGATGAAGTCCAGAGGCGGCGTAGAGGTGTCGGGGACGACGGCCGGAAACGACATATTAGTGACAAAGGTCTGGCCTTCAGCCTCGACCGAAATCGGCACGCGCACCGACCTGAGCGCCGGCGCCAGACCGGTTTGCACAATCAACAGGACATCGGCCTCACCGGCCTTGAGCGGGGATTTCGCCAGGTTGCGCAAGGCCTGCTCCAGCGCCGGTGTATTGGGGCGCAGTTCAATCGCCTGGCGATAACCGGGCGCGGCGAGGTCTTTCTCGTCCAGGGATTCATAGATGAAGCCAGCCAGGTAATGACTGAACGCGCTCTGGTAGCTGTTTTTCAGCGCGACCACTTCGGGGGCGTCGAGGGTCGCCACGGGGTAGCCCTGAAGGTCCTTGTATTTGAGCGTGACTCCCTGATCTTTCGCCTGGTTTTCCAGGGCCAGGTATTCCTTGTCCCGCTTGTCGGCAATGATCGCCTCGCGCTCGTGGGTTTTCTTGATCGCGACGCGAGCCTTTTCCTTGTCATCGGCGGAGAGGAGCATCAGGGCCATTTGCGTCGTCAGCGCGACCTTCTCGAAGTCATGACCATCGTATAGGCGCACTTTGTCGTTGGCACCGTAGCTGTTGAAATCGGTGAAGCCTTTGAACGAGTCGAAATAAGGCGAGTTTGCCCACCCTTCGATCAAGCGGTCGGCGTAGTCCCAGTTGGCGTAACTGCCACTCAGGTCGCCGTTCATGCGCAACAATTCACCCCGCTCAAAGTTATAGAGGAGATCGCCCGGGGCAATGGGATTGTTTCGGTCGAGCACGGCAACAGCGTTTTCGATGTAGCCGTCCCTGAAATAGTAGAGCGTCTCGTCGAGCTCCGCGTTGTAGTCACGGAATGAGGTGCAACCGCTCAGTAGCAGACTCGCACTGAGGGCAAACAAGAAGCGCAGGCGGGTGGCCATTTGCTGTGTGTCTTCCTTGAAAATAAGCCGCCAAGAGGCGGCAAATTATAGACTTGAATGATGGCACTTTGTTCCTGTGCGTCAGCGGCCGCCATAGACAAAGCTTGAGTGAAAGTCATTGGAAGTGAACAATGTGTTACTTCGTATTTCCCTTTGAGATTCATTCATGACTGCCTCCTCCCGTTTTCTGGCGTGGCTAGTGCTGCCAGTTATTGCGTTCTGCAGCTTCCATGCGGTGGCCGACACCGCCGAAGGCGCGCCCAAAGCACTGCATTTACTCGATTACATCGGCGCCGATTACCCGGCGACGGTCGAGGCCGGCAGGGTCATTGATGAGTCTGAATACCGTGAACAGCAGGAGTTTCTCGGCGTCCTGCAAGGCTTGATCACCGAACTGCCGGCCAAGCCTGAACGCGACGAGCTGGTGCAGGGTGTCAGCAGCCTGCGCAGCGCAATCGCTGCACGCAAGGATGGCGTCGACGTCGCCCGCCAGGCCCGACAGCTCGGGGCAAAACTGGCGGTGGCCTATGAAGTCAGCCAGGCCCCGGTCATTACCCCGGACCCGACTCGCGGCGCGCCACTGTATACCCAGCAATGCTCGGTGTGCCACGGCGACGCGGGGGCCGGTGACGGCCCGGCAGGCGTTGGCATGACACCGCCGCCGGCCAATCTGCGCGATGCGGCGCGACTGGATCGCCTGAGCCTCTATGCGATCTACAACACCTTGGGCCAAGGCGTCGAAGGCACTGACATGCCGTCCTTCGCCGATCAACTGGATGACCGTCAGCGCTGGGACCTGGCGACCTATATCGCTGGCTTCAGCGCCGATCCGGCCGCAGCGAAATCCGAAAAGACCTACAACATCGCCGACCTGGCGCGTCAGACGCCGGCCGAAGTGCTGGCCGCCGAAGGCCCGCAAGCCGTGTCGACCTTCCGTGCGCAACGAGCGCAACCGCCGCAGGTCAAGCGTGGCCCGGCGCAATTGCTCGACTACACCGCAGCGACCCTGGACAAGAGCATCGCCGCCTACCGTACCGGCGAGCACGATCAGGCCTACGACCTGTCGGTGGCGGCGTACCTGGAAGGCTTTGAGCTGGTCGAAAGCTCCTTGGACAACGTCGACGCCAACGTGCGCAAAGACACTGAAAAGTCCCTGATGGCGTATCGTCAGTCGTTGCAGGACGGCTTGCCGGTGGCTCAGGTTGAACAGCGTCTGGCTGCAGCCAAGGCCAAGTTGAAGGAATCCGCCGGTCTACTGGGCAACGATGGCCTGAGCTGGTCGTTGAGCTACATCTCCGGCCTGTTGATTCTGCTGCGCGAAGGCCTGGAAGCGATTCTGGTACTGGCGGCGATTCTCGCGTTCCTGCGCAACACTGGCCAGCAATCGGCGGTGCGCAGTGTCAACGTCGGTTGGGGTTTGGCGCTGTTGGCCGGTTTGGCGACCTGGGCGCTGGCGGCGTACGTGATCGATGTCAGCGGTGCCCAGCGTGAACTGCTGGAAGGCTGCACGGCGCTGTTTGCCAGTGTCATGGTGCTGTGGCTCGGCGTGTGGATGCACGACCGTCGCCACGCGGCGGCTTGGCAGGATTACATCAAGAGCAGCCTGGTGGGCGGCGGTGGGCGTTTCGGTTTTGCGATCCTGGCGTTCTTCTCGGTGTATCGCGAACTGTTCGAGGTGATCCTGTTCTACGAAACCCTGTGGTTGCAGGCCGGTCCTGCCGGGCATAACGCGGTATTGGCCGGCGGTGCCACGGCGTTGGTGTTGTTGGTCGGCCTGGCCTGGGTGATCCTGCGCGGTTCGGCGAAACTGCCGCTGGCGTTGTTCTTCGGCATTAATGCCGGGCTACTGTGCGCGTTGTCGGTAGTGTTTGCCGGTCACGGCGTGAAGGCGTTGCAGGAAGCCGGGATCTTCGGCACCCGGCCGGTACCGTTCTTTGACTTCGACTGGCTGGGGATCCACGCTGATCTGTATTCGTTGAGTGCGCAGGCGGTGGCGATTATTGCAATTGTTGTGCTGTATAGCCGTAGTCGCATGGCCGAGAAGCGGCGGGTGCAAGTCTCCTGACCGAGTGATCCTTTAAAAGATCGCAGCCTTTGTCAGCTCCTACGGGTGTACGTTGATCCCATGTAGGAGCTGGCGAAGCCTGCGATCTTTTGCTTTTAAGAGGTTAATAAAATGCGTGTGTGGATCGATGCCGACGCCTGCCCACGGGCGGCCAAGGATCTGGTGGTGAAATTCGCCCTCAAGCGCCAGTTCGAAGTGGTCATGGTGGCCGGCCAGCCGCAGATCAAGCCAGGCCTGGCGCTGGTGAAGCTGATTGTGGTGCCCAGCGGCCCGGACGCGGCCGACGATTACCTGGTGGAGCACGCGGTACCCGGTGAACTGGTGATTTGCAGTGATGTACCGTTGGCTGACCGCTTGGTAAAGAAGGGCGTTTCGGCGCTGGACCCGCGAGGCAAAGAGTTCGACGCGCAGAACATGGGCGACAGGCTGGCGGTGCGTAACCTGTTCACCGACCTGCGTGAACAGGGCCAGATGAGCGGTGGCCCTGCACCGTTTGGCGAGCGGGAGAAACAGGCGTTTGCCAATGCGCTGGACCGGATTCTGACCCGCTTGACCCGTTCGCAATGATCGTTCCCACGCTCCGCGTGGGAATGCCTCACCGGACGCTCCGCGTCCGCTTTGGGACGCAGAGCGTCCCTGGCTGCATTCCCACGCGGAGCGTGGGAACGATCAGGTGTCAGGCGTCGTTTTCATGGGTCAGTTCGAGCACGCGGTCCACAAGCTTATTGATGCCGGACGCCGCCTCGCTGATCGACTGCGCCAGCATATACGCCGGTGTACTCACCAACTTGCGCGCCTTGTCCTCGACAATATCGCCCACGGCGCAATCGGCGTGGGTAGCGCCCATCTTGTTCATCGCCGCCGCCGTCTCGGCATCGTTACCGATGGTACAGGTCACGCCCGGGCCGTAGATCTTCGCCGCCAGCGCGGGTGAGATGCAGATCAGCCCCACCGGTTTACCTGCTTCGGCAAAGGCTTCGGCCAACGCGAGCACTTCTGGTTGCACCGTGCAGCCAGCGCCTTCGACGGCAAAATTGGAGAGGTTCTTCGCCGCGCCGAAACCGCCTGGCACGATCAGCGCATCGAAGTCTTCGACGCTGGCCTCGCGCAGGTCCTTGATATTGCCGCGGGCGATGCGCGCCGATTCCACCAGCACGTTGCGCGACTCGGGCATCTCTTCGCCGGTCAGGTGATTGATCACATGCAGCTGCGCGATGTTCGGCGCAAAGCACTGCACCTGAGCGCCGCGCTGGTCCAGGCGCAGCAGGGTGATCACGCTTTCGTGGATTTCGGCGCCGTCGTACACGCCACAGCCGGAAAGGATCACTGCAATTTTTTTGCTCATGGGCTTTTCTCCAGATTCATGGCGTTAAATGTCCACTAATTTGTCGCTCGTTGCCATAGGGTTAATTCGTGGCGACGCCTAGGATCAGTCATCACGATTCCGTCCAGGGCGCGTCATGAATTTCATTCTGTATGCGGTGCCGTTTTTCTTTGTGCTGATAGCCGTCGAACTGTTGGCCGACCGTTGGCGCGGGGTCAGCAATTATCGGCTGGCCGACGCGATCAACAGCATCAGCACCGGCGTGTTGTCGACCACCACCGGCCTGTTGACCAAGGGCGTGGGGCTGCTGACGTATGCGTTTGCCCTTGAGCATCTGGCGCTGTTCAAGCTCTCGGGCGACAGCATTTGGGTCTGGGTGTTTGCCTTCGTTCTCTACGACTTCTGCTATTACTGGCTGCACCGCATGGGCCATGAACGCAACATCCTGTGGGCCGCGCATTCGGTGCATCACCAGAGTGAGGACTACAACCTCTCCACCGCGTTGCGCCAGACCAGCACCGGCTTCCTGCTGAGCTGGATCTTCTATCTGCCCATGGCCGTGCTCGGCGTGCCGCTGCTGGTGTTTGTCAGCGTCGCGGCGCTGAATCTGCTGTATCAATTCTGGGTGCACACCCGGCACATTCCCAAGCTCGGCTGGTTCGAGTGGTTCTTCGTCACGCCATCCAACCATCGGGCCCACCATGCACAGAACGCTCTCTACATGGATCGCAACTACGGCGGGGTGTTCATTATTTGGGACCGTCTATTTGGCTCGTTCCAGGAAGAAGACGACAACGAACCGGTGATTTTCGGCGTGACCACGCCGTTGGCGAGCTGGAATCCGCTGTGGGCCAACGTGCAGTTTTACGCGCAATTGTGGGATGACGCGAAGCGGGCGCAGAGCAAGTGGGACAAGCTGCGAATCTGGTTCATGCGCACCGGTTGGCGCCCGGCGGACGTGGCGGCCAAGTACCCGATGAACAAGCCCGACCTGAGTCAGTTCTGCAAATTCGAGGTGCCGCTGGGCGGGCGTCAGCAGTTGTATGTGGCGTTGCAGTTCGGCGTTTACATCGCCTTGGGCAGCTATTTGATGAGCCTGGAACAGAGCCTGCCGACCGCCGCGCTGGTACTCGGCTGGAGTGCGGTGGCGCTGGGTTTGTTTACGTTGGGCGTGGCCCTGGAGAATCGCCCGTGGGCGTGGAAGCTGGAGTGGGTGCGACTGGTGTCGAACTTGCCGCTGGTATGGCTGGCGCCGCTGGTCGGGCTGTGGCCGGCCAGCGCGGTGGGCTGGGTCGGGCTGCTCAGTTACAGCCTGCTCAGTGGAATCGGTCTCTACTGTTGCAGAAACCGCTTCACTCGACTGGCGTCTTAGGCTCGCTGATCCGGGCTTGTTCGGCTTTCAGGGCTTGCTCGTCGGCATAGATCTTCTTCGCCAGGCGAGCGTTCTTGAAGCGCCGGCGCAGCCACAGGCCCAGGCCCAGCACGAGCAGCGCACCGAGCACCCACAGCTCGTACTTCTTGACGCTGCCGAGCATGCCTTCGAGCACCGCGCCGAAGTGATAGGCCGCCGCCGCCAGGGCGCTGGCCCAGATCGCGGCACCAATCCCGTTCAGCAGCAGATAACGTCCCGGCGGATAGCCCGACAGGCCGATCGCCACCGGCATCACCGTGCGCAGGCCATAGACAAAGCGGAAGCTCAGGACCCAGATGTCCGGGTGCTTGCGGATATGTTCCAGCGCCCGATCACCCATCATTTGCCAGCGCGGTTTGCGCGCGAGCAATTTGCGGCCGTGCTTGCGCCCCAGGAAGTACCACAGCTGATCACCGGCATAACTGCCGAAGAACGCCACGACGACGACCAGATTGATGTCCATGTATCCGCGAAACGCGAGGAAGCCCGCGAGCACCAGGATGGTTTCGCCTTCGAAGAACGTGCCGAGAAAAAGGGCAAAGTAGCCGAAGTCATGCAGGAATTGTTGGAGCATTGTCTGGGTGCTGGCGAAATGAACGCGCAGCCTAACCCTTCGTGCACATTCATGAAAGTGTCCAAATGTGTCTCGACGTGAACAATTCCTACAAGGACAATGGAATACGGCTACGTGTCATAGGGCTAAGCACAACTGTCATCTGTTCGTCATAATGGCCGCTTATAACTGTCACGCTCGCCTGCCAGCGCGGGCTCAGGAGTCTGCCGTGAGCTTTACCCCCGCCAATCGTTTGTTTCCTGCAACCCGCCTGCGTCGCAACCGTCGTGATGATTTTTCGCGTCGACTGGTCCGTGAAAACGTTTTGACCGTCGACGACCTGATCCTGCCGGTGTTCGTGCTGGACGGTGAAAACCGTCGCGAAGCGGTGTCGTCGATGCCGGGCGTGGAACGCCTGACTATCGATCTGTTGCTGGAGGAAGCAGCGAAGTGGGTCGAGCTGGGAATTCCGGCAGTGGCACTGTTCCCGGTTACGCCGCCAGAGCTCAAGTCGCTGGACGCCGCCGAAGCCTGGAACCCGAACGGCATCGCCCAGCGCGCCACCCGGGCGTTGCGTGA
Organism: Pseudomonas sp. LBUM1646; assembly: GCF_059716165.1. Taxonomy (NCBI): domain Bacteria; kingdom Pseudomonadati; phylum Pseudomonadota; class Gammaproteobacteria; order Pseudomonadales; family Pseudomonadaceae; genus Pseudomonas; species Pseudomonas sp. LBUM1646. Next base: position 6,658,383 of record NZ_CP166810.1, on the reverse strand, counting down.
TCGCTTTCCGGAACTGGGTGTGATCACCGACGTCGCCCTGGACCCGTTCACCACCCACGGCCAGGACGGTATCCTCGACGAAGAAGGCTACGTGCAAAACGACATTACCGTCGATGCACTGGTCAAGCAGGCCTTGTCCCACGCCGATGCCGGCGCCCAGGTGGTGGCCCCGTCGGACATGATGGACGGCCGCATCCAGGCGATCCGCGAAGCCCTTGAGCTGGCCGATCACGTGAATGTGCGGATCATGGCCTACTCGGCCAAGTACGCCAGCGCCTATTACGGCCCGTTCCGCGATGCGGTCGGGTCGGCGCTGAACCTGGGCAAGGCCAACAAGGCTTCCTATCAGATGGACCCGGCCAACGGCAACGAAGCCCTGCACGAAGTGGCGGCGGACTTGTCAGAAGGCGCAGACATGGTCATGGTCAAGCCAGGCATGCCCTATCTGGACATCCTTTACCGGGTCAAAGAAGAATTCAAAGTGCCGACGTTTGTCTACCAAGTCAGCGGCGAATACGCCATGCACATGGCGGCGATCCAGAATGGCTGGTTGAGCGAAGGGGTTATTCTCGAATCCCTGACCGCTTTTAAACGTGCAGGCGCAGATGGCATCCTGACTTACTTTGCCGTGCGCGCCGCCCAATTGTTACGAGAGCAAAAATAGCCCTCCCAGGAACATTTCATGAATACCGAAGGACTCACTGAAGTTGCCGTAAAAGAGGCTCAGCCCGTGGTGGAGCAAATCGACGAAACTCCGCCGGATGTGGAGCCAGCTCCCGCCGCAGTGGTGACCGAACCCGCTATCGCGGCGCCGGCGGCGATTGCCATTCCCGGCCTGGATGACAGCAGCCTGTACATCCATCGCGAGCTCTCGCAACTGCAGTTCAACATTCGCGTGCTGGAACAGGCGCTGGATGAGTCCTATCCGTTGCTGGAGCGGCTGAAATTCCTGCTGATCTTCTCCAGTAACCTGGACGAGTTCTTCGAGATTCGCGTGGCCGGGCTGAAGAAGCAGATCACCTTCGCCCGTGAACAGGCCGGCGCCGATGGCCTGCAACCGCATCAGGCCCTGGCCCGGATCAGCGAACTGGTGCACGGTCACGTTGATCGCCAGTACGCGATCCTCAATGACATTCTGTTGCCGGAACTGGAAAAACATCAGGTCCGCTTCATCCGCCGGCGTCACTGGACCACCAAGATCAAAACCTGGGTGCGCCGTTATTTCCGCGACGAGATCGCGCCGATCATCACCCCGATCGGCCTCGACCCGACGCATCCGTTCCCGTTGCTGGTGAACAAGAGCCTGAACTTCATCGTCGAGCTCGAAGGTATCGACGCCTTCGGTCGCGATTCCGGCCTGGCGATTATCCCGGCGCCACGTTTGCTGCCGCGCGTCATCAAGTTGCCGGAAGAAGTGGGCGGCGCTGGCGACAACTACGTGTTCCTGTCGTCGATGATCCACGCGCACGCCGATGACCTGTTCCAGGGCATGAAGGTCAAGGGCTGCTACCAGTTCCGCCTGACCCGAAACGCCGACCTCGCGGTCGATACCGAAGATGTAGAAGACCTGGCCCGCGCCTTGCGCGGCGAGTTGTTCTCGCGTCGCTACGGTGACGCGGTGCGTCTTGAAGTCGCCGACACGTGCCCGAAACACCTGTCCGACTACTTGCTCAAGCAGTTCAACCTGCACGAGACCGAGCTGTATCAGGTCAACGGTCCGGTCAACCTGACCCGCCTGTTCAGCATCACCGGCCTGGACAGTCAGCGAGCGCTGCAATACACGCCGTTCACCCCGCAGATCCCGAAACTGCTGCAGAACAGCGAGAACATCTTCAGCGTGATCAGCAAGCAGGACATTCTGCTGCTGCACCCGTTCGAGTCGTTCACGCCGGTGGTCGACCTGCTGCGCCAGGCTGCCAAGGACCCGCATGTATTGGCGGTCCGTCAGACCCTGTACCGTTCCGGCGCCAACTCGGAAATCGTTGATGCACTGGTCGACGCGGCGCGTAACGGCAAGGAAGTCACCGCGGTGATCGAATTGCGTGCGCGGTTCGACGAAGAGTCCAACCTGCAACTGGCCAGCCGCCTGCAAGCGGCCGGTGCGGTGGTGATTTACGGCGTGGTCGGCTTCAAGACCCACGCCAAAATGATGCTGATTCTGCGTCGCGAGGCTGGCGAGATCGTCCGTTACGCGCACTTGGGCACCGGTAACTACCACGCGGCCAACGCCCGTCTGTACACCGACTACAGCTTGCTGACTTCCGACGACGCCTTGTGCGAAGACGTCGGCAAACTGTTCAGCCAGTTGATCGGCATGGGCAAGACCCTGCGCATGAAGAAGCTGCTGCACGCGCCGTTCACGCTGAAGAAGGGCATGCTCGACATGATTGCCCGGGAGACGCAATTCGCCCTCGACGGCAAACCGGCGCACATCATCGCCAAGTTCAACTCGCTGACCGATCCGAAGATCATCCGCGCGTTGTACAAGGCCAGTCAGTCGGGTGTGCGTATCGATCTGGTGGTGCGCGGCATGTGCTGCCTGCGTCCGGGCATCGCTGGGGTTTCGCACAACATCCACGTGCGTTCGATCATCGGCCGCTTCCTGGAACACACCCGGGTCTTCTACTTCCTCAATGGCGGTGAAGAGCAGATGTTCCTTTCCAGCGCCGACTGGATGGAGCGCAACCTCGACAAGCGCGTCGAGACTTGCTTCCCGGTGGAAGGCAAGAAGCTGATCATGCGGGTCAAGAAAGAGCTGGAGCTTTATCTGACCGATAACACCCACAGCTGGAGCTTGCAGTCGGACGGTCGCTACATCCGCAACACACCGACCGGCAACCAGAACCCGCGCAGTGCCCAGGCGACGTTGCTGGAGCGGTTGGGGAGTCCGATTCTGGCCGTGCGTTAACTTTCAGGTGGCATAAAAAATGGCGATCCCTCGGGGTCGCCATTTTTGTTTCCACTGTGAAAACCGTCCCCTGTAGGAGCTGCCATCAGATTCCGTGGTTCTTTCAGCGAACGTTCAGCACAAACCCAACCCGGGTCAGCCAATCCGCTTCAAGGGCAAAGTCAGCCTGGGTCAGCTGGTTTTCGTCCAGCCAGTTTTCCGGGAACAACACATCAAGGCTGTCGCCATTGGCGCGCAGCACGACCTGGGGCATTTCCTGGGTGCCGCGGATGTGGTGGAACAGGATCGCAAAGCGCAGCAGCACGCATAGGCGAATCAGCTTGCTGCCATCACTGCCGAAATCGGCAAACTTGTCCTTGGGGATATTGCGGCGGTGACCGCGCACCAGCAGGGCGAGCATTTGCTGGTCTTCGCGGGAGAACCCGGCCAGGTCCGAGTGTTCGATCAGGTAGGCGCCGTGCTTGTGGTAGTGATAGTGGGCGATGTCCAGGCCCACCTCATGGACCTTGGCAGCCCAGCCCAGCAACTCGCGCCAGACGCCGTCGTCCAGGTCCCAGTCCTCGGCCACTTGATCGAAAGCATGCAGGGCTTTGCGTTCAACCCGCGCCGCTTGTTCCAGATCGACGTGATAACGCTCCATCAGCGAGCTGAGGGTGCGCTCACGGACGTCTTCGTGGTGATGACGACCCAACAGGTCGTAGAGCACGCCTTCACGCAGGGCGCCATCACAGTGGTCCATGCGTTGCAGTTCGAGAGCGTCGAAGATCGCTTCGAGAATCGCCAGGCCAGCCGGGAAGATCGCCCGGCGGTCAGGCTTGATGCCTTCGAAGTCGATTTTTTCGGCATCGCCCAGCTTGAACAGTTTGCGCTTGAGCCAGGCCAGGCCTTCGGCATTCACTTCGCCGGTGCCATGGCCGCCGGCCTTCAGCGCCAGGCCGATGGCACGGATGGTGCCCGAGGAGCCGATGGCTTCATCCCAGGTCAGGCGGTGCAGAGCGTGTTCGATGCTCATGATCTCCAACCGTGCCGCGGTGTACGCCTGGGCGTAACGGGCCGGGGTGACCTTGCCATCCTTGAAATAGCGCTGGGTGTAGCTGACGCAGCCCATTTGCAGGCTTTCGCGCAGCAACGGCTCGAAGCGCTGGCCGATGATGAATTCGGTACTGCCGCCGCCGATGTCGGCCACCAGGCGCTTGCCCGGGGTGTCGGCGAGGGTGTGAGAGACACCGAGGTAGATCAGGCGCGCTTCTTCACGGCCGGAGATGACTTCGACCGGGTGGCCGAGGATTTCTTCGGCGCGGCGGATGAATTCAACACGGTTGCGCGCTTCACGCAGGGCGTTGGTGCCGACGATTCGCACGGCGCCGGGCGGCATACCGTTGATCAGTTGGGCAAAGCGCTTGAGGCAGTCGAGCCCGCGCTGCATGGATTCTTCGTTGAGCTGACGCTCATCGTCGATGCCGGCGGCCAGTTGGACCTTTTCGCCGAGGCGCTCAAGAATACGGATTTCGCCGTTCTGGGCCTTGGCCACGACCATGTGAAAGCTGTTGGAGCCCAGGTCGATTGCGGCGATCAGGGACAGATTCTTGGCTTGGGATTGCGGCATGGTCAGGGGGTCTCGGTCGATAACCTCGACATCGTGCCACGATCAAACGCTGGCGCCAACGCGTACGGCGCAAAGCCTTGATCCAGAGCACCCGAGCCCGATCGTTCCCACGCTCTGCGTGGGGATGCCTCAAGGGACGCTCTGCGTTCCAATGGGACGCGGAGCGTCCCGGGCTGCATTCCCACTCGGAGCGTGGGAACGATCGTTAGCCCGCAGCCGCTTCCACGGTGCCGATAAAGTTCGCCAACTCCACCGTCTGCGGATTGGCGAACAAAACCTTTGGATCCCCCACTTCATGCACCTTGCCCTGATGCATGAACACCAACTTATCCCCCACCTCCCGGGCGAAGCGCATTTCGTGGGTGACCATGATCAGCGTCATGCCCTCCTTGGCCAATTGCCGGACCACGCTCAGCACTTCGTTGACCAGTTCCGGGTCCAGCGCCGAGGTGATTTCGTCGCACAGCAACACCTTGGGCGACATCGCCAGGGCCCGGGCAATCGCCACGCGCTGTTGCTGGCCGCCGGACAGTCGATCCGGAAAGGCATCGAACTTTTCCCCGAGCCCGACCCGTTCCAGCATCTCTTTTGCCAGTTCTTTAGCTCTAGCCTTAGGCACTTTCTGCACCACTTGTGGCGCGAGCATCACGTTTTCGCCCACGGTCAGGTGCGGAAACAGGTTGAACTGCTGGAACACCATCCCGACTTTCTGCCGCAAGCTGCGCAGGTCGGCGCGGGCGGCGTCGAGGTATTCGCCGTCGACTTCGATCACGCCGTCGTTGATCGACTCCAGACCGTTCAAGGTGCGCAGCAAGGTGGATTTGCCCGAGCCGCTGCGGCCGATGATCGCCACCACCTGGCCTTCCTCGACACTCAGGTCGATGCCTTTGAGTACATGGTGGTCGCCGTAATATTTATGCAGGGCCGAAATTCTAAGCAGAGGCATGCAGTCTCCTTTCCAGGTAGCGCGCACTGAGGGACAAGGGATAACAGAGCAAAAAGTAACCAAGGGCGACGAGGCCGTAGACCATGAACGGTTCGAATGTGGCGTTGGCCAACATGCCGCCGGTCTTGGTCAGTTCGGTGAAGCCGATGATCGAGGTGACAGCGGTGCCTTTGACCACTTGCACCGAGAAGCCCACGGTCGGTGCCACGGCGATGCGCAGGGCTTGCGGCAGGATCACGTAGCGCAATTGCTCCAGCGGGTTGAGCGCCAGGCTCGACGAGGCTTCCCACTGGCCGTTGGGGATCGAGTCGACGCAACCGCGCCAGATCTCCGCGAGATAAGCACTGGTGAACAGCGTCAACGCCACGGCCGCCGCCATCCACGGTGAGATCTCCACCCCGGCCAACGCCACGCCGAAGAACACCAGAAACAATTGCATCAGCAGCGGCGTGCCCTGAAACAGTTCGATGTAGGTGCGGGCGAAGCTGCGGGGAAAGGTCTTTTTCGAGATGCTCATGACCATGATCAGCAACCCGATTACGCCACCGCCGATAAACGCCACCAGCGACAGCGCCAAGGTCCATTGCAGGCCGGTGAGCAGGTTGCGCACAACGTCCCAGAAGGTGAAATCGCTCATTGGCTGCTCCTTGAGATGTAGCGCCGACCAATCCAGTTCAGCAGTTGGCGGATCAGCAGCGCCATGCACAGGTAGATCAGCGTGGTCAGGGCGTAGGTTTCAAAGGCACGGAAGTTGCGCGACTGAATGAAGTTGGCGGCGAAGCTCAATTCTTCAGTGGCGATCTGCGAGCAGACCGCCGAGCCGAGCATGACGATGATGATCTGGCTGCTCAGCGCCGGCCAGACCTTGCCCAGCGCCGGTAGCAGGACCACGTGGCGAAAGGCCTCGAAGCGGCTCATCGCCAACGCGGCGGCGGCTTCCAGCTGTCCCCGGGGGATCGCTTGAATGCCGGCGCGGATGATCTCGGTCGAATAAGCCCCGAGATTGATCACCATCGCCAGCACCGCCGCCTGCCATTCGGAAATCTGCACGCCCAGGGACGGCAGGCCGAAGAAGATGAAAAACAACTGCACCAGGAACGGCGTGTTGCGGATCAACTCGACATAAACACCGAAAATCGCCGAGAACGGGCGAATGTTCCACGCCCGCACCAGCGCCCCGACGATGCCCAGGCCGACCCCGAACACCGCGCCGATGGCCGTCAGTTCAAGGGTGAACAGCGCACCGCGCAGCAACAGGTCGGTGTTTTGCACCACGGGTAAAAAATCGAACTGATAAGCCATATTCAGTCTCCCGGCAGGCGATCAGAGATCGGCCGGCAGCGGCTCTTTGAGCCAGGTCTGGGAGTTCTTCTCCAGCGAACCGTCGGTCTTGGCGGTGGCGATGATCTGGTTGACCTTGTCCAGCAGCGCCGGCTCGTTCTTGTTCACACCGACGTAGACCGGCGAATCCTTGAGTTTCACTTTCAGCGCCGGAATACGTTTCGGGTTCTTCTCGCTGATCGCCACCATCACCACGTTGCCGCTGGCGATCAGGTCAACTTGACCCGCGATGTAGGCGGCGATGGTCGAGTTGTTGTCTTCGAAGCGCTTGATGGTCACGCCTTCAGGGGCGACTTTGGTCAGCTCGATGTCTTCAATGGCGCCACGGGTGACGCTGATGGTTTTGCCCTTGAGGTCGTCCAGGGTTTTGATGGCGGCGTCTGGCGGGCCGAACACGGCGAGGTAGAACGGTGCGTAGGCGCTGGAGAAGTCGATGACTTTCTCGCGCTCGGCGTTCTTGCCGAGGCTGGAAATCACCAGGTCAACCTTGCCGGTGGTCAGGAATGGAATGCGGTTGGTGCTGTTGACCGGGGTCAGTTCGAGTTTGACCTTGAGCTGGTCGGCCAGCAGCTTGGCGGTGTCGATATCGAGGCCCCGGGGTTTCATGTCCGGGCCGACCGAGCCGAACGGCGGGAAGTCCTGCGGTACGGCAACCTTGAGGGTGCCGCGCTTGACCACATCCTCCAGACCGTCGGCGTGGGCGGGTGCCTGGCTCAGCATCAGGCTGGCAAACAGGGCTGCGAGGAGGGCGCTGTAACGCTGGGTCATGGCAAATCTCCGAATCGGCGAGAAGTGATTTCTGCGGTTCGACAGAGCACGGGCCATGCCAACATCGGCTTTTGCAGGTGGCAGGCCGCGGTTTTGCTGGTTTCGATCGGTCTTACTGGTCTGAACAGTCAGGGCGCGTTTCGCACCCCGATGGCGCATCGGCTTTGAACGCCGAACCCCAGTGGGGCACGACTTGCCGGGCGCGGCGAATAGCTTTACAACTAGCCGCTCATTGGCCTGGTTCGTCTGAAAAACCATGAACTCGATCTCTCGCGCCGTACCTGAAGTGGCGCTGCAAGCTATCCGTAAACTGATTACCGAGCAGGGCTTCGGGCCGGGGGATGCCTTGCCCTCGCAGCGAGACCTGGCGGTGCAATTGGGGGTCAGCCGGGCGTCGTTGCGTGAGGCGCTGTCGTCGCTGAGTGCGCTGGGCGTGATCAGCATCCAGCCGGGCAAGGGCGTTTTCGTGCAGTCGCCGGTGGATTTGCCCCGGGGCGATGCGGCGTTGAGTTGGCCATTTGCGGCCCAGGCTTCGCCGTTGGACATCTTCCAGTTGCGCTATGCCCTGGAAGGCTTTGCCGCCGGTCTGGCCGCCGTGACCCTAAGTACTTTTGAACTCGATGCCCTGGAAGACAACGTTGCCGCTATGCGCAACGAACTAAAGGCCTGCGACTTCGATGCGGCGGCGCGACTGGACTTCGAGTTTCACCGGCGCATCCTGCTGGCCAGCGGCAATCAGGCGATGTTGAGCATTCTGACCGCCAGTGCCGACATCTTTCTGGAGAGCCAGAAGCTACCGTTCATCCGGGCCGAGCGGGCGATGGAAACCTGGCATGAGCACCGCAAAATCCTCCGTGCACTGGCGCGCCGGGCGTCCGGGGCGGCACAGAAGGCGATGCAGGAACATGTGCGTAACGCAGCCCTTCGCACCGGAATTGCCTTCGTCGCTCCCGCCACCTCGTGACTTGAGCTATACCCAAACTCAAGCGCCACCATAGCGAGACTCAATCATCTGCACCTTCCTGAACGAGGGAAGGGCGGCTATGATGGGCCACGTTTTTTTGCTTACAACCTGGAGACTTCCATGAGCAGCGATCTTATTAAACACGTCACCGACGCTAGCTTCGACGTCGACGTCCTCAAGGCCGAAGGCGCTGTACTGGTCGACTACTGGGCTGAATGGTGCGGCCCTTGCAAAATGATCGCTCCGGTTCTGGACGAAATTGCTGAGACTTACAAAGGCAAGCTGACCATTGCCAAACTGAACATCGACGAAAACCAGGAAACCCCGGCCAAGCACGGCGTGCGTGGTATCCCGACCCTGATGCTGTTCAAGAACGGCAACGTGGAAGCGACCAAGGTTGGCGCGCTGTCCAAGTCGCAACTGGCTGCATTCCTCGACGCCAACATCTAAGTCGGCGACGTTGTATAAAAAGCCCCGCATATTGCGGGGCTTTTTGCATATTCAGGGCTAGACGCTCCGAAACTCAGGTGGTACATTCGGCCCCGCACTGGTTTCTCCACTGCCCCTTGCTAGCCGTCGCCGACGCACTCCTTTTCGAATAAGTACGCGATCCTGTCGCCTTCTCTGCGGCGCGGCCTCATTAAGCCAAAAGCTTAATTTCCCCCCCTCCATAAATGATTACGTCATTCCTATATGAATCTGACTGAACTCAAGCAAAAGCCGATTACCGAACTGCTCGAATTGGCCGAACAGATGGGCATAGAAAATATGGCCCGTTCGCGCAAGCAGGACGTGATTTTCTCCCTGCTCAAAAAGCACGCGAAAAGCGGCGAGGAAATTTCCGGTGATGGCGTGCTGGAGATTCTCCAGGACGGCTTCGGCTTCCTGCGCTCCGCTGACGCTTCCTATCTCGCCGGCCCAGACGATATCTACGTCTCGCCGAGCCAGATCCGTCGCTTCAACTTGCGCACCGGTGACACCATCGTTGGCAAGATCCGCCCTCCAAAGGAAGGCGAGCGTTATTTCGCACTGCTCAAGGTCGACACGATCAACTACGATCGTCCCGAGAACGCGAAAAACAAGATTCTCTTCGAGAACCTGACCCCGCTGTTCCCGACCGTGCGCATGAAGATGGAAGCCGGCAACGGTTCCACCGAAGACTTGACCGGTCGTGTTATCGACCTGTGCGCCCCGATCGGCAAAGGCCAGCGCGGTCTGATCGTTGCACCGCCGAAAGCCGGTAAGACGATCATGCTGCAAAACATCGCCGCGAACATCGCACGTAACAACCCTGAAGTTCACCTGATCGTGCTGCTGATCGATGAACGTCCGGAAGAAGTAACCGAAATGCAGCGCACCGTGCGCGGCGAAGTGGTTGCCTCGACGTTCGACGAGCCGCCAACCCGCCACGTGCAGGTTGCTGAAATGGTGATCGAGAAGGCCAAGCGCCTGGTCGAACACAAGAAAGACGTGGTGATCCTGCTCGACTCCATCACCCGTCTGGCTCGCGCCTACAACACCGTGATCCCGAGCTCCGGCAAAGTGCTCACCGGTGGTGTTGATGCCCATGCCCTGGAGAAACCGAAACGTTTCTTCGGCGCCGCGCGGAACATCGAAGAAGGCGGCTCGCTGACCATTATTGCCACCGCGCTGGTTGAAACCGGCTCGAAAATGGACGAAGTGATCTACGAGGAATTCAAAGGCACCGGCAACATGGAACTGCCTCTGGATCGCCGCATCGCTGAAAAACGCGTCTTCCCGGCCATCAACATCAACCGTTCCGGCACCCGCCGCGAAGAGTTGCTGACCGCCGACGACGAGTTGCAGCGCATGTGGATCCTGCGCAAGCTGCTGCACCCGATGGACGAAATCGCTGCCATCGAGTTCCTGGTCGACAAGCTGAAAACGACCAAGACCAACGACGAGTTTTTCTTGTCGATGAAGCGTAAGTAAGACGGTTTTTTAACCGCTAAGAATGGCGTCCTTCGGGGCGCCATTTTTTTTTGCAAAAAAAAGGGGAGGTTTGCGACTAGGGTTGGTCAGTACAGAAACGAAATGGGTCGACGAACCCAGAACTTTAATCTGACTGGCATTTACGTTTATGAGCACTCTTGCTTATCGAAGGGATATCGACGGCTTGCGGGCAATCGCCGTGATCGTGGTTGTGTTGTTCCATTTTGGCGTTCCTGGATTTACCGGCGGCTTTGTCGGTGTCGACATCTTCTTTGTGATATCGGGTTACCTGATTACCTCGATCATCTGGAACCAGCGCCAGGCCGGGCGCTTCAGCTTTGTCGATTTCTGGGCGCGGCGTGCCCGACGGATCCTGCCTGCGCTGTTTGTGATGATTCTGGCGGTGCTGGCGGTGGGCTGGTTTCTGATGGCGCCCAAGGACTATGAAGAACTGGGGCGCTCGGTGCGCTACCAGGTGATGTTCGTCTCCAACATCCTGTTCATGCGTCAGGACGGTTACTTCGATGTGGCGTCCGATCTCAAACCGTTGCTGCACACTTGGTCGCTGGCGGTTGAGGAACAGTTCTACATTGTCTTCCCGCTACTACTGACCTTGCTGTCGAGCCGCCTCAAGCATTGGCGGCTGGCGTTGTTCGGTGTGTTGCTGCTGTCATTCGGGCTCAGCGTCTGGGCCGTGGCACATCACCCTGAAAAAGCCTTTTTCCTGCTGCCGATGCGTGCCTGGGAGCTGTTGGCCGGCGCCATGCTGGCGGTTGCGCCCAGAAGTCACTGGCGCCTCACCACGACGGGCGCGCAAATCATCAGCTTGTTCGGCTTCGGGCTGATTCTGCTGGCGGTGTTTGCCTTCGACAAAAACACGCCATTCCCCGGTGTTGCAGCGCTGTTACCGACGCTGGGCGTGGTCGCGCTGATCTGGGCCAACGGCCATCGGCAAACGTTGGTCGGTGGGCTGCTGGCCAGTCGGGTGCTGGTCGGCCTCGGCTTGATTTCCTATTCCTGGTACCTGTGGCATTGGCCGGTGTTTGTCTTCGCCAGCTATGCCAGCGTCGATGAGCCGGGGCTGGTGGATACCGCAGGGCTGATTCTGCTGACGCTGCTGCTCGGTTATCTGTCGTGGCGCTTCGTCGAGACGCCGTTCCGCGAGCGCCGATTGTTGGCAGGGCGCCGGCAGATTCTGCTCGCGGCCGGTTGTGGCGTGCTGGTGCTGGGTTTGGCCGGTCAAGCATTGCGCTGGACCGATGGCTTGCCCTCGCGCCTGTCTGATCAGGCCTTGCAGTTCGCCAAAGGCAAGGAATGGCGGTCGGAGTTGATGCGCTGCCTGGCCAACGATAAAACCCCTGACGACAAACTCTTTTGTCACTACGGAACGCCAGCGCCGACCGCATCACAGGCACTGGTCTGGGGCGACAGTCATGCCACAGCGCTGATTCCGATCTTCGATGATGGCGCGCAAAAGCATGGTGTCAGCGTGATTCTCACCAGCTCCCCGGGCTGCATTCCGGTTGAAGGGCTTGAGCATGATCAGCAATGTGCCCGGTTCAATCGTCGGGTCGAACAGGCGTTGAAGCCGCAATCGGTGGGCGATGTGGTGCTGGTCGCGCGCTGGAGCCTGTATCTCTATGGCGATGTGAAAGGTGATCTTGGGCATGTCCTGAGGGACACCCATGGCCGTTATGACCGGGCCACCGCCGAGCAACGATTGGCTGAAGGACTACAGTCGAAAGTCCGCAAGTTGCGCGATGAGGGCCATCGTGTCTGGCTGGTCAAGGAGGCGCCGCTGCAGCAATTCAGTCCGCCTTACCGTCTCAGCCGCCTGGCCATGTTGCATCGCCCGACTGATGACGTGGGGCTGGCCGTGACCGAACACTTCAAGCGCCAGGCCTTCATCAGCCAACTGTTCGCGCAAGTAGCCGCCGCCAATTCGGGCGTGACCGTGGTGGATCCGGCGCCGTTGCTGTGTGATGACGCGGGACTTTGCCGTGTCGAGCTCAACGGCCATTCGCTGTACACCGACGACAATCACCTGTCCGAGATTGGCGCACGGTTCGTGGCGCCGGTGCTTGAACCGTTGTTCAAGCGCCTGCAAGCCCAGGCCGCTCTCGGTAATGGCAACGTGAATGCGGCCAAGTAAGCAGCGATAAGCTGCCAGCGGCCGGCAGAGCAGGTAGGATGTACGCCTATTTTACGGGTGCCATCATCAATGAAATTCAAGGATCTTCGGGATTTCGTGCAGCAGCTTGAGCAGCGCGGAGAGTTGAAACGCATCCAGATCCCTGTCTCTCCTGTGCTGGAGATGACCGAAGTCTGTGATCGCACGCTGCGGGCCAAAGGCCCGGCGCTGCTGTTCGAGAACCCTACCGGTTACGACATCCCGGTACTCGGAAACCTGTTCGGCACCCCCGAGCGGGTGGCCATGGGCATGGGCGCCGAAGCGGTCAGCGAGCTGCGCGAAATCGGCAAGTTGCTGGCGTTCCTCAAGGAACCCGAGCCGCCGAAGGGCTTGAAGGATGCCTGGTCCAAGCTGCCGATCTTCCGCAAGATCATTGCCATGGCGCCGAAAGTCGTCAAAGACGCGGTCTGCCAGGAAGTGGTCATCGAAGGCGACGACGTCGACCTGGCGATGCTGCCGGTGCAGACCTGCTGGCCCGGCGACGTCGGCCCGCTGATCACTTGGGGGCTGACCGTCACCAAAGGCCCGAACAAGGACCGGCAGAACCTCGGCATTTACCGTCAGCAAGTGATCGGCCGCAACAAGGTCATCATGCGTTGGCTGAGCCACCGTGGCGGCGCGCTGGACTATCGCGAATGGTGCGAAAAGCACCCCGGCCAGCCGTTCCCGGTGTCCGTGGCGTTGGGCGCTGACCCGGCGACCATCCTCGGTGCCGTGACGCCGGTGCCCGACAGCCTCTCCGAATACGCCTTCGCCGGCCTGCTGCGCGGGAACCGCACCGAGCTGGTGAAATGCCGTGGCAATGACCTGCAAGTCCCGGCCACTGCCGAAATCATCCTCGAAGGCGTGATTCATCCGGGCGAAATGGCCGACGAAGGCCCGTACGGCGACCACACCGGTTATTACAACGAAGTGGACAGCTTCCCGGTGTTCACTGTCGAGCGCATTACCCACCGGATCAAACCGATTTACCACAGTACCTACACCGGCCGTCCACCGGATGAGCCAGCGATTCTCGGTGTGGCGCTGAACGAAGTGTTCGTGCCGATCCTGCAAAAGCAGTTCCCGGAGATCACCGACTTCTACCTGCCGCCCGAAGGCTGCTCGTACCGCATGGCCATTGTGACCATGAAGAAGTCGTATCCGGGCCATGCCAAGCGGGTAATGCTCGGTGTCTGGTCGTTTTTGCGACAGTTCATGTACACCAAGTTCGTTATCGTCACTGACGACGATATCAATGCACGCGACTGGAACGACGTGATCTGGGCTATCACCACGCGCATGGACCCCAAGCGTGACACGGTGATGATCGATAACACGCCGATCGACTACCTCGACTTTGCCTCGCCGGTCTCCGGCCTGGGGTCGAAGATGGGGCTCGATGCCACGCATAAATGGCCGGGCGAAACCACTCGCGAGTGGGGCCGGGTAATCGTCAAGGATGATGCCGTGACCCAGCGGATCGATGCCATCTGGAATCAGTTAGGAATAGATTGATGCGTGTAACCTTGCAGCCCTCCGGAGCAGTGCTAGAGATATTGCCCGGCGAGCGGATTCTCGATGGCGCGCGGCGCTTGGGCTATGAATGCCCGCAAAGCTGCCGCAACGGCAATTGCCATGTCTGTGCGGCGTTGCTGGTGGAAGGCCGGGTCGAACAGTCCGGCGATGTGCGCGACCACGGCGAGTTCTACACTTGCATAGCAGAGCCGCTGGAAGACTGCATCGTGCTGTGGGATGGCGTGCTCGCGCTGGGAGAACTGCCGGTGCGCAGCTTGTCGTGTCAGGTCATTGAATGCAGGGACGTTGGCGGGGATACCTTTCGGGTGCACCTGCGGGCGCCGGCCGGCAAGCCGCCGCGCTATCACGCCGGTCAGTACCTGATGATCGAGCGCGAGAACGGCGAGAAATCCGCCTTCTCCCTCGCATCCGCCCCCCATGCCGGGCGCGACCTGGAAATTCACGTATTGGCGCGCGAATCCAGTGCGTTGAGCCTGATCGAACAGCTGCAACGCAACGCCATGGTGCGCATTGAAATGCCTTTCGGTGATACCCATCTGGCTGAGTTGCCGGACGGACCGCTGGTGTTGATCGCTGCCGGTACCGGCATGGGCCAGATTCACAGCCTGATCGAACATTGCCGCGCCGCCGGTTTCAAGCATCCGGTGCATCTGTATTGGGGCGTGCGCCGTCCTGAAGACTTCTATGAAATCGAACATTGGGACGAATGGCTGAAGCTGCCCAATCTGTTCCTGCATAAAGTCGTCAGCGATCAATGCGGTTGGGAAGGGCGCTGCGGGATGTTGCATGAGGCGGTGTGCGAGGACTTTGCCGATTTGAAATCGCTGCATGTCTACGCCAGTGGCTCTCCGGCGATGGTCTACGGCACGCTGGACGCGTTGGTTGAGGCGGGGATGGACGCGCATCAGATGCGCGCCGACGTATTCGCTTACGCTCCCCGGTCTTAAATCGTTATAACTCCCTATATAGCCGATCGGTATTTATAGATTTATATAAATGCCGGTAGGTTATATGTCATATGGGCAATTAGTTAAGAGCTGTGCCATGGCACTTAAATTGCCTTAAAACTTATGTGCCTTATTGTTACAGCGGTGCGTTCTATTAAGTAATTCTTTACCCGCGGGGAGCTGAACGCTATTCGCCATGAGCGCCATTGAATCTGCTTTTCTGGAATTGCCTTACCCTCCGCGGCTCGATCTGGGGCCGCAGCTTACGCACGAACAATTGCTCAGCTCGATGCAGTCGACCATGGCGCGCCACAAGGGTGGGCCGGTCTGGCTGTTCGCTTACGGTTCGCTGATCTGGCGACCAGAATGCGCGGCGGTGGAGCGAGTGCGCGGTCGAGTGCACGGCTATCATCGCGGTTTGTACCTGTGGTCCCACGAACATCGAGGCACGCCGGAAGTACCGGGCCTGGTGTTTGGCCTGGATCGCGGCGGCTCTTGCAGCGGTTTCGCCTATCGCCTTCCCGAAGAACAACTCGAAGCCTCGCTGTACGCCTTGTGGCAGCGCGAAATGCCATTTCCGTCCTATCGCCCACATTGGCTCAACTGCCGTCTCGAAGACGGAAGCCAGGTTCAGGCATTGGGATTTGTGTTGGAGCGGCACCTGCCCAGCTATGCCGGCAACTTGCCGGATCACGTGCTGAGCCAGGTGTTCGAAAGCGCCTGCGGGCGTTACGGCACCACTCGCGATTATGTCGAGCAGACCGCCAACGCCCTGCGTAGCCACGCCATGCCAGACCGGAATCTGGAGGCGCGGCTCAAGCGTTGCAAATCAACGTCCGATCAGGCGACGGCTTCGCGGCTCTGACTGGCGACGTTCTTGTGACCCAGCGTGGGTGCCAGGAACGCCATCGCCAGCAGGCAGGCAGCGACCAACAGAATGAAACCGCCGTCCCAGCCGAAATAGTCCACGGTGTAACCCATCAGGGCACTGGCCGCGACTGAACCACCCAGATAACCGAACAAGCCGGTAAAGCCCGCAGCGGTACCGGCAGCCTTCTTCGGCACCAGTTCCAGTGCTTGCAGGCCAACCAGCATCACCGGCCCGTAGATCAGGAAGCCGATCGCGAACAGCGAGATCATGTCGATCATCGGGTTGCCCGGTGGATTCAGCCAGTAAACGATCGTCGCAACCGTCACCAGCGCCATGAACACCATGCCGGTCAGGCCACGGTTGCCACGGAAAATCTTGTCCGACATCCAGCCGCACAGCAGCGTGCCCGGAATGCCCGCCCACTCGTACAAGAAGTAAGCCCACGAGGTCTTGTCGAAATCGAAGTGCTTGACCTCTTTCAGGTAGGTCGGCGCCCAGTCGAGGATGCCGTAGCGCAGCAAATAGACGAAGACGTTGGCCAAGGCGATGAACCAGAGCATTTTGTTGCGCAGCACGTATTTGACGAAGATGTCCTTGGCGCTGAATTCTTCTTCGTGGCTGGCGTCGTAGCCTTCCGGGTAATCGTTCTTGTACTTCTCGATCGGCGGCAGGCCGGTCGATTGCGGCGTATCGCGCATCACAATGAAGGCAAACACGGCGACCACCAGCGCCACGGCGGCCGGGACGTAGAACTTGCTGTGCCAGTCGTTGAACCAGCCCATGCCAAGAATCGCCAACGGTCCGATCAAGCCACCGCCAACGTTATGCGCGGTGTTCCAGACCGAGACCACACGGCCACGTTCTTTCTGCGACCACCAGTGCACCATGGTCCGGCCACTCGGCGGCCAACCCATGCCTTGCGCCCAACCGTTGATGAACAACAGGATGAACATCATGGTGACGCTGGACGTCGCCCACGGTGCGAAACCGAACACGAACATCACCCCGGCAGACACCAGGAGGCCGAAGGGCAGGAAGTAACGGGGGTTGGAGCGGTCGGACACGATGCCCATCAGAAACTTGGACAGACCGTAGGCGATTGCAATCGCCGACATCGCCACACCCAGTTGGCCCTTTGTGTAGCCTTGGGCGATCAGATCCGGGAAGGCCAGGGTGAAGTTCTTGCGCAGCAGGTAGTAACCCGCGTACCCAATGAAAATCCCGGCGAAGATCTGCCAGCGAAGTCGTTTGTAGGTGTCGTCTATTTTTTCTTCAGGCAATGGAGCCTGATGTGCGGCAGGTCGAAAGAAAGCAAACATTCAAGAGCTCCAAATTTCTTGTTTTGACTGCGGATGCGAATGTTACAGTTTCGTTACCGAAAATAGCACCGGTTCGCATTGGCAAAACAGCGGAAATGTTAGAGATCGGGTGTTCCTTTATGAACATGTCGCTCAGGTGTAAGTGTAGGACGGTGTGGGAAAGGTTACTTGGTAAGCCTTTGTGCGGTTTCACAACCAGAGTAGTGCGGGGTTTTGAGAAATATCCTGCGTATAAAGAAGAAGCGATCCGGATTCTGCCGTCCAGACCGCTTCATCATTTTCAACGAACCTGCACCACCACCTTCCCGACCGCCTTGCGCTGGCCAAGATCATTAATCGCCTGTGCCGCCTCACTAAGCGGATACACCTGCGACACCAACGGCTTCAACTTGCCTTCGGCGAACCAGCCAAACAACTGCTGGAAGTTCGCCGCGTTGTCCTGGGGCTGGCGCTGGGCAAACGAGCCCCAAAACACACCGACTACCGCTGCGCCTTTAAGCAGGGCGAGGTTGACCGGGAATTCGGGAATGCGTCCGCTGGCGAAACCGACCACCAGCAGGCGGCCGTTCCAGGCGATGGCGCGCACGGCTTGGTCGAACAGATCGCCGCCCACCGGGTCGTAGATCACGTCGGCGCCCTGACCGTCAGTCAGGCGTTTGATTTCGTCCTTGAGGCTGGTTTCGCTGTAGTTGATCAATTCATCAGCGCCGGCGGCCTTGGCCACGGCGAGTTTTTCAGCGCTGCTGGCGGCGGCGATCACCCGGGCGCCCATGGCTTTGCCGATTTCCACGGCGGCCAGGCCGACACCGCCGGAAGCGCCCAGCACCAGCAGGGTTTCACCTGGTTGCAGATTGGCCCGTTGCTTGAGGGCGTGCATCGAGGTGCCGTAGGTCATGCTGAACGCAGCGGCGGTGTTGAAATCCATCGACGGCGGGATCGGCAGCACGTTGTAGCCCGGCACCGCGACCTGTTCGGCAAAGCTGCCCCAACCGGTCAGGGCCATGACCCGGTCACCGACCCTGAGGTGGCTGACCTTTTCGCCCACCGCGCTGACCACACCAGCCGCTTCGCCGCCCGGGGAAAACGGGAAGGGCGGCTTGAACTGATATTTGCCCTCGATGATCAGCGTGTCCGGAAAGTTGACCCCGGCGGCGTGCACGTCCAGCAGGATTTCATTCTTCTTGGCGACAGGACTGGCGACGTCTTCCAGCACCAGCGATTCGGCGGGGCCGAAGGCTTTGCATAGCACGGCTTTCATCAGGGCTATTCCTTTGGGAGTGATGGCCGATAAGTGTAGGTGTGTGAGTCGTTGGGTCAACGAGCATGCCCGGCCCTGATAGTCAGCCATAAGCTTGTGCTTGCGCGGCGGGTCGTTATGCTAGGCCGCAAACCGGATAAGGAGCGAATTGTGAAAGCGTGGATCATGTTGTTGCTGGCCCTGTCTCTGCCGATGGCAGCGATGGCCGAAGAAGCCGCCAAAGAAGGTGAAGCCCCGAAAGTCAGCTACCTGACCCTGAGCCCGCCGTTCGTGGGTAACTATGGGCTGGACGGTACGCCGAAGCTGAAGGTCTTCAAGGCTGACGTGGCGTTGCGGGTGACCGGGGATGAGGCAGCAAAAGCGGTCAAGGCCAACGAACCCTTGATTCGCAATCAACTCGTGGCGTTGTTCACCCAGCAGACCACCGAGGCGATGAACAGCATTGATGGCAAGGAAAAGCTGCGTCAGGAAGCCCTGAAACAGACCCAGCAAGTGATGAGCGACGAAACCGGCAAGCCGGTGGTTGAGGATTTGTTGTTCAACAACTTGATCATTCAATAAGACTTCGGCTGTCTGGGCTGGCCCTATCGCGAGCAAGCTCGCTCCCACATTGGATCTGCGTAATCCTTGTGGAAGCGAGCCTGCTCGCGAAGGGGGGCGACGCGGTCCTTCAGGACGCCAGACTCTTGCGAAACCGCATCAGCGCAATCGCAAAGAACACCAGCCCGATGGCGGTCAGCGCCAGCAAATCCGGCCAGACCACGCTCAACCCGGCATCGCGAAACAGGATCGCGGCGCTGAGGCTGACGAAGTGCGTCGACGGCGAACCCTGCATCACCCATTGCAGCCATTGCGGCATGCTGTCGAGCGGCGTGCTACCGCCGGACAGCAGCAACATCGGGATGATCACTGGAATCGCCAGCAGTCCAAACTGCGGCGTGGAGCGGGCCAAGGTCGCTAGAAATATCCCCAATGCCGTACTGGCAAACAAATAAACCGCCGTCACCAGCAAAAATAGGGTCATGGAGCCGGCCAGTGGCACGCCCAGCGCACCTTTGACGATCACTTCCAGCGAGATCCAGGTGCACAGCACCACCACTAGCATGTTGCTCCATATTTTCGCCAGCATGATTTCCAGCGCCGTCAGCGGCAGCACCAGCAAATGGTCGAGGGTGCCGTGTTCGCGCTCACGCAGCAGCGCCGTGCCGGTGAGGATGATCGCGAGGATGGTGATGTTGTTGACGATCTGAATCACCGCCAGGAACCAGCCGCCCTCCAGATTCGTGTTGAACAGCGAGCGAGTGGTCAACAGCGCCGGCGCCTTGCTGGCGGGATCAATCTGGCCGCTGTAGGTCAGCAGTTCGCGCTGGAAAATCCGCCCGATGTATCCCGCGCCCATGAACGCCTGGCTCATCGCCGTTGCATCGACGTTGATCTGCACCGCCGGTTGGCGACCGGCCAACAGATCCGTCTGGAAATTCGCCGGTACGTTGATCACGAACGTGTACTGGCCGCTGTCCATGACCTGATCGAGTTGCCCGTAAGGTAGCAGCACCGGTCGCTGGAACTCCGGCGGTTGCAGGGCCTGGGCCAGTTGCCGCGAGAGGTGGCTGTGATCTTCGTCGACAATGGCCACGCTGGCGTTGTGCACGCCGATCACCGAGCCGGCGGCCGGCATGTAGATCGCCACGGTAAAGGCGTAGAACAGAAATAGCAGCAACACACTGTCGTGGCGCAGGCTGGTCAGTTCCTTGAGGCCCAGCCGCAAGATATGCGCAAGCTTGTGCATCAGGCCTCCTGCTTTTTCAGCATGACCAGGCTGAGCCCGGTGAACCCGAGAAAGAACCCGAACAGCGCCAGGCATTGCGACCATAACTGCCGCAGGTCCAAGGCTTTGGTGAAGGTGCCGACGGCGATATCGAGGAAGTAACCGGCTGGAAACAGCATGCCCATCACCGAGGCTGCACCGTCAAGGGATGAGCGCGGCACGATCAGCCCGGAGAACTGGATGGTCGGCAGGCTGGTGATGATCATGGTGCCGAGGATCGCGGCGATCTGGGTGCGGGTGAACGCAGAGATCAGCAGGCCCATGCTGGTGGTCGCCAGCACGTAGAGCAACCCACCGAAGGCCAGGGTCAGGCCGCTACCCTTGAACGGCACGCCGAACAGCCAGCGGTTCATCGCCACCAGCACCGCGAGGTTGACCAGGCTGATGGCCAGATACGGCGCCTGTTTGCCCAGCAGGAATTCCAGTCGGGTCAGCGGCGTGGCGTAGAAGTTGGTGATCGATCCCAACTCCTTCTCGCGCACGATCCCCAGCGCGGTGAGCATGGCCGGGATAAACGCGAGGATCAGCGCCATCACCCCGGGGCCGATAGCGTTAACGCTGACCACGTCCTGGTTGTAGCGGAATCGGGTTTCCAGTTTGGCCGCCGCCTGATGGTTCAGTGCGGGGCTGCTCTGTTCGGCCAATTGCTCGATATTCGCCTGGTGCACCGCCTCGACGTAGTTGCGACTGGTCTCGGCACGAAACGGCATCCCACCATCCATCCACGCCGCCACGGTAGGCTGGCGCCCGGCGTACAGGTCGCGGCCAAAGCCCGGCGGGATCTCCAGCGCCAGTTTGATCTCCGAACGTTGAAGGCGTCGATGCAATTCTTTGCTATCGCGGATCGGTGCTTGTTCGGCGAAATAGCGCGAGCTGCGGAAGGCTTCCAGATAGGTACGGCTTTGCGGCGTCTGGTCTTGGTCGAACACGGCGAAGGCGAGTTTTTCCACGTCCAGGGAAATGCCGTAGCCGAAGATCACCATCATGAAAATCGCCCCGAGCAGGGCGAACGCCATCCGCACTTTATCGCGCAGCAACTCCTTGCCTTCGCGACTGGCCACTGCCACCAGACGCCCGACGCTGAAACCGCGCTCCTTCATCGGCTTGGCTGGCGTAACAGGTTCGTCGGTGGGTGCTACGGGCGTTGGGGGTTCACTCGCGCCTTGGGCTTGTTCCAGGCAAGTGACAAACGCTGCTTCCAGCGACTCGCCCTTGAACTGCTGTTGCAGCGCCGGCGGGGTGTCGCAGGCCAGCACCTTGCCGGCGTGCATCAGCGAGATACGGTCGCAGCGCTGGGCTTCGTTCATGAAGTGGGTCGAGAGGAAAATCGTCACGCCTTGCTCGCGGGACAACTCGATCAGCAATCGCCAGAAATCATCCCGCGCCGCCGGGTCGACGCCGGAGGTCGGTTCATCGAGGATCAACACTTCCGGGCGATGCAGCACCGCCACGGCCAGGGATAGCCGTTGGCGTAAACCAAGGGGCAGGGCGCCGGACTGTTGATTGGCGACGCTGCCGAGGTTGAAGCGCTGGATCAATTCGTCGATGCGCGGGGCACTGTCGGCCTTGGGTAAATCGAACAAGCGGGCGTGCAAATCCAGGTTCTGCCGAACGCTGAGCTCGCCATACAGCGAGAAGCTCTGGGACATGAAGCCGACCCGTTTGCGGGTGGCCAGGTCCTTGGCGTTCACTGGGTTGCCCAGCAGCGTGGCGCTGCCCTCGCTGGCCGGCATCAGCCCGGTAAGGACTTTCATGGTGGTGGTTTTGCCGCAGCCGTTGGAGCCGAGAAAACCGAAGATCTCACCGCGACCGATGGCGAAGCTGACTTTGTCGACAGCGGTGAAATCACCGAAGCGCAACGTCAGGTCGTGGGCTTCGATAGCGATGTCAGTGTTGGCACCGCTGCGCGGTGGGATCACCAGTGGTTGATTGTCGTGGCCACTGTCGCCCTGAAAGTGGGTGAACGCTTCGTCGAGTTTGCCGCTGGGCGTCGCGGCGGCCAGTTCACTGCTCAGGCCCGTCGCTATCAGCTTGCCGCCATCGAGCATCAGGCAATGTTCGAACTGCTCGGCCTCTTCCATATAAGCAGTGGCGACCAGCAGCGTCAGTTGCGGGCGCTGGCTTCGCACATCGTCGACCAATTCCCAGAAGCGCCTACGGGACAGTGGATCGACGCCAGTGGTCGGTTCGTCGAGGATCAGCAAGTCTGGCTCATGGATCAGCGCACAACAGAGCCCGAGTTTCTGCTTCATGCCGCCCGAGAGCTTGCCGGCGGGGCGGTCGGCAAAGCGCAGCAGATCGGTGGCCAGCAGCAGGCTGTGCATGCGCTGATTACATTCGGCTTTCGACAGGCCAAACAGGGTGGCGAAAAAGTGGATGTTCTCGCTGATCGACAGTTCGGGATAAAGATTGCCGCCCAGGCCCTGGGGCATGAAGGCGATGCGCGGGTAGAGGCTGTTGCGATGGCGGCGATCCTGGATCGAGCCGCCCAACACTTCCAGTTGACCGTCTTGCAGGGTTTTCACCCCGGCGATCAGTCCCAAGAGGCTCGACTTGCCGGCGCCATCAGGGCCGATCAGCCCGCAACGCGTACCGGCGGGCAGGCTGAACGTGATATCGCTCAGCGCCTGCTGTTTACCGTAACGGTGATGGATGCCGGTCGCTTGCAGCGCCAGGCCGGTCATTGCAGGTTGGCCGGCCAGCTAATAGAGGCGGTGCGCACATAACCGGCGCCGGGCATGCCCGGTTTAGCCTGGGGCAGGGCGCTTGGGTCGGTCAGGCGCAGTTTGACGCGGAACACCAGTTTCTGGCGTTCGTCGCGAGTCTCGACTTCTTTGGGAGTGAACTGTGATTTGCCGGCGACGAAAGTGATTTTTGCCGGCAGCGAGTGATCAGGCAGGGCGTCGAGCAGGATTCGCGCTTCATCGCCAACTGCCACGCGCCCGGTTACCGAGGCTGGGAGGTAGAGGTTCATGTACTGGTCGTTAGGATCGATCAGCAACAGTACCCGTCCGCCCGCACCGAGCACTTCGCCGGGTTCGGCCATGCGCAACTGGATCACCCCGTCGATGGGGGCCCGCAGGCTGCTATCGTCAATTTCGCTGGTCAGCATCGCGACCTGGGCCTGCGCCGCACCAATCGCCGCACCGACGGCCGAGACCTGGGCTCGGGATGCGGCGACTGCGGCACTGCCAGTGTCCAGGCGTGCTTGCTGTTGATCGATGATCTGACCACTGACGAAACCGTGCTTGAACAGTTCCTGGGAACGCTTGAGTTCCTGTTGCGCGAGCCGTTGTTCGCTCTGGCGCAGTTGCACGTTGGCCTGGGCGGCGGAAAGGTTTTCCCGGGCGCGTAGCTCCTCGGCTTCAGCCTGATTGCGCTGGGCTTCCAGGGTGCGGGTATCCATGCGGGCCAGCAGTTGGCCCTTGATGACCTTGTCGCCTTCATCGACCAGCACCTCGGCCAGTCGCCCCGGCGTTTTGCTGGCGATCTGCACTTCGGTGGCTTCAAGGCGACCGTTGCCGACGTACAGGCCTTCGGGCAGACGGTCATGCATCGACTTCCAGTAACCGAAACCGCCGGCGCCCAGCAGCAGAACCATCAAAGAGCTGGCGAACAAAATCGAAGAGCGACTGTGCGTAGACATGCGGGCATCCTGCGGCTGTTGCGTCCTAGTCTGGCTGATCGAGCGCCGAGGCGGCTTGATGCCAGTCAATTGAGACGCAGCCTAACCCGATTGGGTGGGCAAAAGAGGATGACCGTGCGGTTCTGCTTTACTTAGCGCAATTGGAGAACTGCAGCCCATTGCTCGGCGGTCACCGGCATCACTGACAGGCGCGAGCCTTTCTGCACCAGCGGCATTTCAGCCAGCGCCGTTTGCTGTTTCAGGTAATCGAGTTTCAGGACGTTGGCGAACGTTTTAACGTGAGCCACATCGATGGCGCTCCAAGCGTTTTTCTCCGGGGTAGCCTTCGGATCGTAGTAATGACTCTCAGGCTCAAGGGCCGTCGGGTCCGGATACGCCGCTTCGACAATCTGGCCGATCCCGGCAATTCCGGGCTCCGGGCAACTGGAGTGATAGAAGAAGAACTCATCTCCCACCGCCATCGCCCGTAAGAAGTTGCGCGCCTGATAGTTGCGAACCCCGTCCCAGCGCGCTTTGCCAAGCCTCTCAAGGTCTTTGATCGAGAGTTCATCGGGCTCGGATTTCATCAGCCAATAGGCCATGGTTTTTGCTCCTTGCGAGAGGGTGGGCAAGTTGTCGGGCAATTTTATGACAAACCGACAGTCGGTTGACGCCAGTGTTTGCGTGTCGGTTCACGTTGTCGCAAAATGCCGGCCTTCTAAGCTTGACGCTGCCGCACGGCCTACAACGGAAACCGCTGCTGTCATCGTGTTGATATGCCTTTGGGGGGCAATCGATGAAACGCAAACCGGATTTACTATGGATTTTGGTTATTTTGTTCGGCCTCGGCGTCGTGACCACTGGCTATGCCCAAAGCCTGTGGAACAACAAGACCGACGCGCCGATCGAGATCGCGCAGCAACAACAGCCGTCGGCCTTCAAACGCTGAACCGGTCTTCTGGACGCCGCTGAACCCAGTGGCGTCTAGCCTGCGAAATACCACGCCTTGTCTGTCACCGTTCCTTGCAACGGTACATCCCAACTCGCCTGAGCCAATCGTCCGACCTTCTGACATTCATGGGCCAGCCCCAACAGCGTCGGCTTGCGCCAGGTTTTGCGCCGCGCCAGGTACGCCAGACTACGGTCATAAAAACCACCGCCCATGCCCAGGCGCCCGCCGACATCGTCAAACCCGACCAATGGCAATAGCACCAGATCTAGCGTCCAGACTTTGCGTTGCCGGGCGAGGTTGGCTTGCGGTTCGAGAATCCGGAAACGGTTGGGCTTGAGTTTTTCACCCGGGCGGATTCGCTGAAACACCATTTTGGTCCGCGGCCAGGCGCTGAGCACCGGCAGATACGTGGCCTTGCCCCGGCGTTGCGCGGCACGCAGCAGCAGACGCGGGTCGATTTCACCGTCGGTGGGCAGATAAAGAGAGATATGTTTTGCGCGGCGAAACAGCGGGTGCTGGGCCAATTGCTTGTACAGCCCGCGAGCGGCTTGACGCTGCTGACTGGCTGTCAGTGCGCGGCGGGCCTTGCGCAGCATGCGTCGAAGTTGCGGGCGGGGAAGCAGCGCAGGTTCGGTCATGGATTAGGGCTTCAGCAGGTCGAGTGCACAAAGCGTACTCGTAAAAAAGCCGATGCCGGTATTTAAACCGGCATCGGACTGGAATCAGGCTCCCCGGATGAACCGCTGCTGACTTAGCCCTTGAACCCGAAAGTTCAAGGTGGAAGATGCAGTAGGCTTTAAGGCTTTCCGTCTAGCGGACATGCACACCAGCCCAACGTGCAACTTCCAGGGTAGTGCGAATCGGCTCAGGGACATCGTCAACTGGCAAGCACCCCAGGGAGTGACGCGAGTATACCCCAAGCGGTTCCACGAATCAGCCCTTGGTGACGTCCGGATCGGTCGCGAGCACCAGATCGACGCGGTCGAGCAGGTCGCGAACCTGCTCGCGGGTCGAACCGCTGGCCTGCACGTCCGGGCGTTCTTCCTTGTGCAGCAGGTCGTGGGTGATGTTCAGCGCGGCCATCACGGCGATGCGGTCGGCACCGATGACTTTGCCGCTGCTGCGGATTTCGCGCATCTTGCCGTCCAGGTAACGGGCAGCACTCACCAGATTGCTGCGCTCTTCCTGGGGGCAGATGATCGAATATTCTTTGTCGAGGATCTGCACGGTAACGCTATTGCTTGAACTCATGAGTCTTGCTCCAGGGCCTTGAGGCGCGAAATCATTGACTCGACCTTACGCCGGGCGATTTCGTTTTTTTCAATGAGGTGAGCGCGTTCCTCGCGCCAGGTCTTTTCCTGAGCTAATAGGAGTCCATTTTGGCTCTTTAGTTGCTCGACTCGGCTAATTAGCAGCTCGAGTCTTGCCATCAGCGCTTGCAGATCGGTGTCTTCCATTTTGTCCACTGAATAGGTGTCTGATGGGTGGCAGGCTCTGTAGGAAATTGCCGACGCGTCGAGCGCGCTTAGTTTCGTACAGCCCCAGGCTGGTGGACAGCCTTTAATAGTCTTGGCGAGTCTGTCGATGTAGGATACAAGGCCTTCATTCTAGACATAGCGCCGTCTGGCGCCTAGCTGCCCATGCCCATTCAGAATTCCCCGTACCAAGCCTTTGCCACCCTGCTGACTTCCAGCGGTCATAACGTCTCGCCTGCCGAACTGCATGGCCTGTTGCTCGGCCGCAGTTGTGCCGGTGCCGGCTTCGAAGCCGACAGCTGGCTGGCCGATGCCGCCGAGCTGCTCGAAGGCGAGCCGCAAGACAATGTTCGCAACGCCCTGATCGGCCTGCAAGAGATGGTCAAGGGCGAGCTGACCGGCGACGACATGACTGTCGTTCTGCTACTGCCAACCGACGACGCCCCGCTGGCTGACCGCGCCGCCGCACTGGGCCAATGGTGCCAGGGCTTCCTGACCGGCTTCGGTCTGACCCGTCGTGAATATGCCCTGACAACCGAAGCCACCGAAGTGCTGCAAGATCTGGCCGCCATCGCCCAGGTACAAGATGCTCTGGAAGAGTCTGACGACGGCGAAAGCGATTACATGGAAGTGATGGAGTACCTGCGCGTTGCTCCGTTGTTGTTGTTCACGGAAACCAAGAAAACCGACGAAGCCACCGCCAAACCGTCGTTGCATTAATCGCCTGCCAGGGAAAGCCATCTGCCCATGATTCATATCCCGAAATCGGAATACAGCCGTCGCCGCAAGGCCTTGATGGCGCAGATGGAACCCAACAGCATCGCGATCCTGCCCGCTGCCGCAGTTGCCATTCGCAACCGCGACGTCGAGCACGTCTACCGCCAGGACAGCGACTTCCAGTACCTCAGCGGTTTCCCCGAGCCTCAAGCCGTCATCGTTTTGATGCCCGGCCGTGAGCACGGCGAATACCTGCTGTTTTGCCGCGAGCGCAACGCCGAGCGAGAACTGTGGGACGGCCTGCGCGCCGGCCAGGAAGGCGCGATCCGCGACTTCGGCGCCGATGACGCCTTCCCCATCACCGACATCGACGACATCCTGCCGGGCCTGATCGAAGGGCGCGACCGGGTCTATTCGGCCATGGGCAGCAACCCGGAATTCGACCGCCACCTGATGGACTGGATCAACGTGATCCGCTCTAAAGCGCACCTCGGCGCCCAGCCGCCGAACGAATTCGTTGCCCTGGATCATCTGCTTCACGACATGCGCCTGTATAAATCGGCGGCAGAAGTGAAGGTGATGCGCGAAGCCGCACGGATTTCCGCCCAGGCGCATATCCGCGCAATGCAGGCCAGCCGTGCCGGTTTGCATGAGTTCAGCCTGGAAGCCGAGCTCGACTACGAATTCCGCAAGGGCGGGGCGAAGATGCCGGCTTATGGCTCGATCGTCGCCTCGGGCCGCAACAGCTGCATCCTGCATTACCAGGAGAATGATGCGGTGCTCAAGGACGGCGACCTGGTGCTGATCGATGCCGGTTGCGAGATCGACTGCTACGCCAGCGACATCACCCGCACCTGGCCGGTCAACGGCAAGTATTCAGCGGAACAGAAAGCGATCTACGAGTTGGTGCTGGCTTCTCAGGAAGCCGCGTTTGCTGAAATCGCCCCGAACAAGCACTGGAATCAGGCGCATGAAGCCACGGTCCGGGTGATTACCACCGGTCTGGTGAAGTTGGGCCTGTTGCAGGGCGACGTCGACGAACTGATCGCCAGCGAAGCCTATAAAGCGTTTTACATGCACCGCGCCGGCCACTGGCTGGGCATGGATGTGCATGACGTCGGCGAGTACAAGGTCGGCGGCGAATGGCGCGTGCTGGAGGTCGGCATGGCGCTGACCGTGGAACCGGGCATCTACATCGCGCCGGACAACCAGAACGTAGCGAAGAAATGGCGCGGCATTGGCGTGCGCATCGAGGACGACGTGGTAGTGACCAAGACCGGTTGTGAAATCCTGACGAAAGGCGTGCCGAAAACGGTTGCCGAGATCGAGGCCTTGATGGCGCAAGCACGGACACAAGCGGCATGAGTCGAGTCAATCTGGCAATCATCGGTGGCGGTCTGGTCGGCGCCAGTCTGGCGCTGGCGCTGCAGGCCGGGGCCAAGGCGCGTGGCTGGAAGATCGTGCTGATCGAGCCGTTCGCCCCCGGTGACACCTATCAACCGAGCTACGACGCCCGTTCTTCGGCGCTGTCCTATGGCGCTCGGCAGATTTATCAACGGCTGGGCGTGTGGCAGGAAATCTCCCGCCGCGCCGAGCCGATCAAGCAGATTCATGTGTCCGACCGTGGGCGTTTTTCCACGGCGCGGCTGTCGGCGATGGAAGAGGGCGTTCCTGCGCTGGGTTATGTGGTGGAAAACGCCTGGCTCGGCCAATGCCTCTGGCAAGGCCTGGACAAGGACGTGGTCAGCTGGCGTTGCCCGGCGGAAGTCACCCGCATGGAGCCGCTGACCGACGGCTATCGCCTGACCCTCAACGATGAAACCACGCTTGAATGCGACCTCGCAGTGCTCGCCGATGGCGGCCGCTCCGGTTTGCGCGAGCAACTGGGGATCGGCATCAAAACGCGCCCGTACAATCAGAGCGCGCTGATCGCCAACATCACCCCGAGCGAAGCCCATAACGGCATGGCGTTCGAGCGTTTCACCGACGAAGGCCCGATGGCCTTGCTGCCGTTGCCGGACAACCGTTGCGCCTTGGTCTGGACCCGTTTGGGCATGGACGCGCAAAGATTGGCGGCCCTCGATGAAAAGAGTTTCCTCAGCGAGTTGCAGGGCGTGTTCGGCTATCGCCTCGGCACTTTGAAACAGGTTGGTGCGCGGCATTTGTACCCGCTGACCTTGATCGAGGCCGAAGAGCAGGTGCGTCCGCATCTGGCGATTCTCGGCAACGCGGCCCACAGTCTGCACCCGATTGCCGGCCAGGGTTTCAACTTGTCCTTGCGCGATGCCCAGGCTTTGGCCGATGCATTGTTGGCCAGCGAGACCGGGCCCGGCGACTTTGCGACCTTGCAGGCTTATCGCGAACGCCAGCGCATGGATCAGAACCTCACTGTGGGTTTCTCCGATCAGGTCACCCGCTTGTTTGGCAGCACGCAGCCGTTGGTGTCACTGGGCCGCAATATCGGCCTGCTCGGCCTTGATCTGTTGCCGCCGGCCAAACGCTGGTTCGCCCGTCAGGCCATGGGTTTGGGTACTCGCCCGGATGCGTGAGTGGCTGACTGCAAAATTCGGCAAGGCGCGGTTGATGCGCTGGGTCATGACGCTGTATCCACCGTACCTCGGCGCGGGTGTGCGGGTGCGGCACATCAGCGATGACTTCCGCGACATCAAGGTGTCCATGGGGCTGGGGTGGTACAACCGCAACTACGTCGGCACCCAGTTCGGTGGCAGTCTGTATTCAATGGTCGATCCGTTCTACATGCTGATGCTGATGGAAAACCTCGGGCGCCAGTACATCGTCTGGGACAAGGCCGCCGACATCGATTTCATCGCGCCGGGCAAAGGTCCGGTGTTCGCCCGTTTCAACATCGACGAGACCTTGCTCGACGAAATCCGCCGGCAGACGGCGAGTGGCGAGAAATACCTGCCGAAGTTGCAGGTCGATATTCACGACGGCGCCGGCACCTTGGTGGCGCGGGTCGAAAAAACCCTTTACGTGCGGCTCAAGCCGCAAGCGAGACAGGCTTAAAGCATGGACATGCGCGCAGATCTGCTGATTGTCGGGGCCGGAATGGTCGGCAGCGCCCTGGCGCTGGCGTTACAGGACAGCGGGCTGGAAGTCCTGCTGCTGGACGGCAGCCCGATGAGCGTCAAACCCTTTAATGCCCAAGCGCCGTTCGAACCGCGAGTGAGCGCCTTGTCGGCCGCCAGCCAGCGGATTCTTGAGCGCCTCGGCGTCTGGGACGGCATCGCCAACAGACGCAGCAGTCCGTACACCGACATGCACGTCTGGGACGGCAGCGGCACCGGGCAAATTCACTTCTCGGCCGCCAGTGTGCACGCCGACGTGCTGGGGCATATCGTCGAGAACCGCGTGGTTCAGGACGCCTTGCTCGACCGCTTGCACGACTGCGACCTCGGCATGCTGGCCAATGCGCGCCTGGAGCAGATGCGCCGCTCCGGCGATGACTGGCTGCTGACCCTGGCCGATGGCCGCACGTTGCGTGCGCCGTTGGTGATCGCGGCGGACGGCGCCAATTCGGCGGTGCGCCGGCTGACCGGTGTTGCAACGCGGGAGTGGGATTACCTGCACCACGCAATCGTCACCAGCGTGCGCAGCTCCAAACCGCATCAGATGACGGCGTGGCAGCGCTTTACCGATAACGGTCCGCTGGCCTTCCTGCCGCTTGAACGGGACGGTCAGCAGGATTGGTGCTCGATCGTCTGGTCGACCACGCCGAGCGAAGCCGAACGCCTGATGGCGCTGGATGACGAAGGGTTCTGCCGTGAACTGGAACGGGCCTTTGAGGGCCGTTTGGGCACGGTGCTCAGCGCCGATCCGCGTCTGTGCGTGCCGCTGCGTCAGCGCCATGCCAAGCGTTATGTGGCGGAAGGGCTGGCACTGATCGGCGATGCGGCGCATACCATTCACCCACTGGCCGGGCAAGGCGTGAACCTGGGTTTCCTCGATGCCGCGGTGCTGGCTGAAGTGCTGCTGCAAGCGGCGGAACGCGGCGAGCGTCTGGCGGATGTGAAGGTCCTCAGTCGCTACGAGCGCCGGCGCATGCCGCACAATTTGGCGTTGATGGCGGCGATGGAAGGCTTCGAGCGGTTGTTCCAGGCTGATCCGCTGCCGGTGCGCTGGTTGCGCAATGCCGGGCTGAAGATTGTCGAGCAGCTGCCGGAGGCCAAGGCGTTGTTTGTGCGTGAGGCGCTGGGGTTGACCGGGGATTTGCCGGCACTCGCCAAGGCCTGACCCTTCGCGCATGTCTTTGTAGGAGCAGCCTTCGGCAGCTCCTGCAGCAACATCTGGTAACGCACCCGCCAACTGTTCGATTGAGCTGACAAATGTGAGTCCTTATCATTTGGCCTCATTTTTCAATCGAGAGACCGCTCCCATGTTGGCATCCAAGCGTCTATTGACCGCGCTGGCCCTGACCCTGATCGGCAGCACCGCCGCCCAGGCCGCCGACGAGGTGGTGGTCTACTCCTCGCGTATCGACGAACTGATCAAGCCAGTCTTCGATGCCTACACCGCGAAAACCGGTGTGCAGGTGAAGTTCATCACCGACAAGGAAGCGCCGCTGATGCAGCGCATCAAGGCCGAGGGTGAAAACGCCACTGCCGACCTGCTGCTCACCGTCGATGCCGGCAACCTCTGGCAGGCCGAGCAGATGGGCATTCTCCAACCGTTCACCTCGAAAACCATCGACGCTAACATCCCGCTGCAATATCGCGCTTCGTCTCACGCCTGGACCGGCCTGAGCCTGCGGGCGCGGACCATCGCTTACTCCACTGATCGAGTGAAGCCGGGTGAGTTGACCACTTACGAAGGTCTGGCCGACAAGCAATGGGAAGGTCGTCTGTGCCTGCGCACGGCGAAGAAGGTCTACAACCAGTCGCTGACCGCCACCATGATCGAAGTCCACGGCGCCGATAAAACCGAACAGATCCTCAAGGGCTGGGTGAGCAACCTCTCCACCGACGTGTTCTCCGATGACATCGCGGTGCTGGAAGCGATCAACGCCGGCCAGTGCGACGTCGGCATCGTCAACACCTACTACTATGGCCGCCTGCACAAGCAAAAGCCGGACCTGGCGGTGAAGCTGTTCTGGCCAAACCAGGGCGACCGTGGCGTGCACGTCAACCTGTCGGGTATCGGCCTGACCAAGCATGCGCCGCACCCGGAAGCGGCCAAGGCGTTGGTGGAGTGGATGACCACGCCAGAAGCGCAGAAGATTTTCGCCGATGTGAACCAGGAGTTCCCGGCCAACCCTGCGGTTGCACCTTCTGCGGAAGTGGCGAGCTGGGGCAAGTTTGTCGCCGATACCTTGCCGGTGGAAATTGCCGGCAAGCGTCAGGCTGAAGCGATTCGTATGATGGATCGGGCGGGCTGGAACTAGCCGCAACACTGATCGTTCCCACGCTCTGCGTGGCAATGCATCCCCCGACGCTCCGCGTCGAAGCGTGACGCAGAGCGTCACAAGATGTGTGCCCACGCAGAGCGTGGGCACAATCATTTAAAACGAGAGTTTTTTTCATTGGCCCACCCCGCCCAACGCCGCTGGTACCCCTTGGTCTTCGCCATCGCCGGGCTGGTCCTGCTGCCTCTGAGCGTGCTGTTTTTCTCCTGGCAAACCATCGATCAGCAGATCTGGTCCCACCTCTGGGACACGCAGATGCCACGCTTGCTGGGCAACACCCTGACGCTGGTGCTCGGCGTCGGTGTCGGCGTGACGCTGTTGGGCGTGAGCCTGGCTTGGCTCACCAGCCTTTGCGAATTCCCCGGCCGGCGCTGGCTGGACTGGGCGTTGATGCTGCCCTTTGCGATTCCCGCCTACGTGCTGGCATTTGTCTTCGTCGGTCTGTTGGACTTCGCCGGGCCCGTGCAAACCTTGCTGCGCGAATGGTTTGGCACCGGGCTGCGATTGCCGAGAGTGCGTTCCACCGGCGGGGTAATCCTTGTTCTGGTGCTGGTGTTCTATCCCTACGTTTACCTGCTGGCCCGCACCGCGTTTCTGGCCCAGGGCAAAGGCCTGATGGAAGCTGCTCGTGTCCTCGGGCAATCGCCGTGGCAAGCGTTCTGGCGTGTAGCGTTGCCCATGGCGCGTCCGGCCATTGGTGCTGGCGTAGCGCTGGCCCTGATGGAAACCCTGGCGGATTTCGGCGCGGTGTCGGTGTTCAACTTCGACACGTTTACCACTGCCATCTACAAGACCTGGTACGGCTTTTTCAGCCTGTCGACCGCTGCGCAACTGGCCAGTCTGTTGCTGCTGGTGGTGATGGTCGTGCTGTACGGCGAGCGCCGTGCCCGTGGCGCCAACCGCGCTAGCAACGAGCGGCCGCGGGTCAAGGCGCTGTATCACTTGCGCGGCTTCAAGGCGTTGGCGGCGATGAGTTGGTGCGGCCTGGTGTTCGCTTGCGCCTTCGTCATTCCGATGCTGCAACTGGTGGTGTGGTTCTGGCAGCGCGGGCGCTTCGATCTGGATGAGCGGTACGCCGGGCTGATCGTTCACACCCTGTACCTGGGCGGCATGGCGGCGTTGATCACTGTCAGCGTTGCCCTGTTGCTGGCGTTTGCCCGACGCCAGGCACCGACCCGGGCGATCCGCTCCGGTGTCAGCCTGGCCAACCTCGGCTATGCCTTGCCCGGCTCGGTGCTGGCGGTGTCGATCATGCTGGCGTTCAGCTACCTGGATCGCGAACTGGTGGTCCCACTGTCGGGTTGGCTCGGCGGCGCGGGCAAACCACTGCTGCTGGGCAGCTTGTCGGCGCTGATATTGGCTTATCTGGTGCGTTTCATTGCGGTGGCTTACGGCCCGTTGGAAAGCAGCCTGGCGCGAATACGGCCTTCTTTGCCCGAAGCGGCACGTAGCCTTGGGGTCAGTGGGCCACGACTGTTTTTCAAAGTGTATCTGCCGCTTTTGCTGCCAGGCACCTTGAGCGCGGCGTTGCTGGTGTTCGTCGATGTGCTCAAGGAAATGCCCGCGACCCTGCTGATGCGCCCGTTTGGCTGGGACACGCTGGCGGTGCGCATCTTTGAAATGACCAGCGAAGGCGAGTGGGCGAGGGCCTCGTTGCCGGCGCTGAGCCTGGTTTTGGTCGGGCTGTTGCCGGTCATCGGATTGATTCGACGTTCGGCACATCGAAACGCTTAGGTGCCAGTCCTACACCTTGCGGCTACAATGCGCGGCATTCGGTGCGGTCCGTCTGACAGATCAGGTAGCTGAAATCGGCTGAAAGCCTTCTATTTCAAGGCTTTCACCCCGTGCAGTGCTTGTCCGCACCTTCGCCACGCCCGGAAGGAGAAACCCATGGGACAGCGTACGCCTCTGTATGACCTTCATCTCGCCCTCGGCGCGAAGATGGTCGATTTTGGCGGTTGGGATATGCCACTGCATTACGGCTCGCAGGTCGAGGAACACCATCAGGTGCGCCGCGATTGCGGGGTTTTCGATGTATCCCACATGACCGTGATCGATGTCGACGGCCCCCAGGCCAAGGCTTGGCTCCAGCAGTTGCTGGCCAATGACGTCGACCGCCTGCACAGCCCCGGCCGTGCGCTCTACAGCACCATGCTCAATGAGCGCGGCGGCATCGTCGACGACATGCTCGTCTACCGTCTCGATGACGGTTATCGCCTGGTGGTCAACGCTTCCACCCGGGATCAGGACCTGGCCTGGATGCAGGCCCATGTCGGCGCCTTCAACGTTCAACTCCACGAGCGCTCCGAGTTGGCGATGCTGGCCATTCAAGGGCCTCAGGCTCGGCACAAGATTGCCGAGTTAGTCACGCAGTCTCGCGGCAACCTTATTCAGATCCTCAAGCCTTTCGAAGGCCGGTCCGACGGTGACTGGTTTATCGCGCGCACCGGTTACACCGGCGAAGATGGACTGGAAATCGTGCTGCCAGCCGATCAGGCGCCCGGATTCTTCAATGATCTGGTCGGCGCGGGCATTTCACCCATCGGTCTCGGTGCCCGGGATACCTTGCGTGTCGAGGCCGGGATGAACCTCTACGGTCAGGACATTCATCAAGATGTCTCGCCGTTGGCCTCCAATATGGCCTGGAGCATTGCCTGGGAACCGGCCACTCGCCAGTTCATCGGTCGCGCTGCCCTGGAAGCCGAAAAGGCCAACGGCGTACAACACAAACTGGTCGGTCTGGTCCTTGAAGAGCGTGGTGTTTTGCGTGCTCATCAGGTCGTCCGTATAGCCGATGTTGGCGAAGGGGAGATCACCAGTGGTAGTTTCTCTCCTACGCTTAGCAAGTCGATTGCACTGGCGCGCGTGCCGATGGCGACCGCCGACCGCGCAGAAGTGGAAATCCGTGGCAAGTGGTACCCGGTCCGAGTGGTCAAACCGACCTTCGTACGCCATGGCAAAACCTTGATTTAAACTTTTCCGGCGGGCAACGACCGCTGACATTCTTCTTGAGGACACAGAACATGAGCGATATCCCTGCCGACCTGCGTTTCGCCGAAAGTCACGAATGGGCGCGTCTGGAAGCCGATGGCACCGTCACCGTAGGCATCAGCGATCACGCTCAGGAAGCCTTGGGCGATGTGGTGTTCGTTGAGCTGACCGAAGTGGGCAAAGTGTTTGCTGCCGGCGATCAATCCGGTGTGGTCGAGTCGGTTAAAGCCGCCTCCGACATCTATTCCCCGATTGGCGGTGAAGTGATCGCGATCAACGAAGACCTGGGTGGTTCGCCTGAAGCACTCAACACCGACCCGTACGGTGCCTGGATCTTCAAGCTCAAGCCAAGCAACCCGGCTGAGCTGGACAAGCTGCTTGATGCGGCTGGCTACAAAGCCGCTATCGGCGAATAATCTTCGCCCCGTAGGAGCTGCCGAAGGCTGCGATCTTTTGACTTTCAAGATCAAAAGATCGCAGCCTTCGGCAGCTCCTACGCTTATTTACGGCTTTAGCACGGCTTTGACGGCTGCCACCGAACGCTCAACATCCGCTTCACTCATCGCCGTAAACATTGGCAGCGAAACAATAAAGCGACCGACCCGCTCTGCCACCGGAAACATCCCTTCCTTGAAACCGCGCTCGCGGTAAAGACTCAGCAGATGGATCGGCGGGTAGTGATAGCCGATGCCGACGCCCAGTGCCTGCATCTGCTCCATAAACGTGGCCCGTGGCTTACGCTCAGGCAACACCAACTGAAACAAATGCCAGTTGCTATTCTCGAAATCCGCCGGCGGCAGTTGCGCCCCGTACTGCGCTTCGAAATCCTCACCAAAACAAGCGAAGTAGTGCCGCGCCAGCTCACGACGATGAGCGGTGATCGCCTCAATGTGAGCAAACTGCCCCAGGCCAATGGCCGCTGCGACATCGGTCATGTTGAACTTGCCCCCCAGCACATCCACGTCCAGACCATCGAAACCGCTGCGGGTGACGCCCTGCAAACGGTACTTCTGCGCCAATCGCACCTCTTCAGGCGTGTTCAGCACCAGGCAACCGCCCTCCGACGAGGTGACGTTCTTGTTCGCCTGAAAACTGAACGACACAAAGTCGCCGGTTGCGCCGATGCGTTGACCGTTCCAGCTCGATCCCAAGGCTTGCGCAGCGTCTTCGACAATCCGCAGGCCGTGCTTTTTGGCAATCGCATACAGACGACTCATGTCCACCGGCAAACCGGCGAGGTACACCGGAATAATCGCCTTGGTGCGCGGGGTGATGGCCGCTTCCAGCTGATCCAGATCGATGTTGCGGGTGATCGGGTCGATATCGGCAAACACCGGTGTGGCGCCCACTTCCAGAATCACGTTGGCGGTGGCGACCCAGGAAATCGGCGTGGTGATCACTTCATCGCCCGGCCCGATGCCGGCGATGCGCAGCGCAATTTCCATGGTGCAGGTGCCGGAGTTGAAGGTGCGCACCGGGCGCCCGCCGAAAAATTCCGACAGTTGCGTTTCAAAGGCCTGAACCTTGGGGCCGCTGGTGATCCAGCCCGAACGCAGCACCTCGCCGACCGCTGCAATCGTGGCTTCATCGATGGTGGGTTTGGAAAACGGCAGAAATGGAAGTTGGCTCATGAGCAATAGACACCCGATAGCGGACGTTAAGTAGGCGCCGAACAGGATGATCGGGATTGGCCGACGGCGCCACGCCAACCGCTCGGGTATCGACTGCTATGCTGGTTTGACCGTGTTGCATCGACGCCGAGCGCCAGTCAAGAGAGAGCCCGTCATGTCCCAGTTGCCGTCCTTGAGCCAGTTACGCGATCCCAATGCTTTCCTGCACCGCCACCTGGGGCCTGATGCCACCGAGCAGCAGGCGATGCTCGACAGCCTCGGTCTTGGCAGCCGGGTCGAGCTGATCGAGCAGACCGTGCCGCCGGGTATTCGCCTCAACCGTGAACTGGACTTGCCACCGGCCCTCGACGAAGAAGCCGCGCTGACCAAGCTGCGCGGCTATGCCGAACAGAATCAGGTTTGGACCAGCCTGATTGGCATGGGTTACCACGGCACCCTCACGCCGACCGTGATTCTGCGCAACGTGCTGGAAAATCCTGGCTGGTACACCGCGTACACGCCTTATCAACCGGAGATTGCCCAAGGTCGGCTCGAAGCGCTGCTCAACTTCCAGCAACTGACCATCGACCTCACGGGCCTGGAACTGGCCAACGCCTCGCTACTGGATGAGGCCACGGCTGCCGCTGAGGCTATGGCGTTGGCCAAGCGGGTCGCCAAGTCCAAGAGCAATCTGTTTTTTGTCGACGAAAATTGCCATCCGCAGACCATTTCCGTGGTCCAGACCCGCGCCGAAGGATTCGGTTTTGAACTGATCATCGACGCTGTGGATAACTTGAAACAGCATCAGGTGTTCGGTGCGTTGCTGCAGTACCCCGACACCCACGGCGAGATCCGCGATTTGCGGCCGCTGATCGATCACCTGCATGCCCAGCAGGCGTTGGCCTGCGTCGCGGCGGATCTGCTGAGCCTGTTGTTGCTGACGCCGCCGGGGGAGCTTGGTGCGGATGTGGTGTTTGGTTCATCCCAGCGGTTTGGCGTGCCGATGGGGTATGGCGGGCCTCATGCGGCATTTTTTGCCAGTCGCGATGAGTACAAGCGGGCGATTCCCGGACGGATCATCGGTGTGTCGAAAGATGCCCGGGGCAACGTCGCCTTGCGCATGGCCCTGCAAACCCGCGAGCAACATATCCGCCGGGAGAAGGCCAACTCGAACATCTGCACCGCTCAGGTGCTGCTGGCCAATATCGCCAGTTTCTATGCGGTCTATCACGGCCCGGAAGGCTTGAAACGGATTGCCCAGCGTGTGCATCGGCTGACCTGCATCCTCGCCGCCGGCCTGGAACGCCACGGCATTACTCACCTCAACAAGCAGTTCTTCGACACCCTGACCCTTGAAGTCGGCGGTGCTCAGACGGCGGTCATCGAAAGCGCTCAGCAAGCGCAGATCAATTTGCGCATTCTCGGGCGGGGGCAATTGGGCTTGAGTCTCGATGAAACCTGTGACGAAACCACCGTGGCGAAGCTGTTTGATGTGTTCCTCGGCGCCGATCATGGACTCAACGTCGACGAGCTCGACGCCGAATCCCTGATTTCCGGCATTCCAGACGGGTTGCTGCGAAGCACACATTATCTGCAACACCCAGTGTTCAGCGCGCATCACAGTGAAACCGAGATGCTGCGTTACCTCAAGCAACTGGAGAATAAGGACCTGGCGCTGAACCAGTCGATGATTCCGCTGGGTTCCTGCACCATGAAACTCAACGCCACCAGCGAAATGATCCCCATCACCTGGCCGCAATTCGCCAACCTGCATCCGTTTGTACCCAAGGAGCAAGCCGTCGGTTATGCGCTGATGATCGAGGAGCTGGAGCGCTGGCTCTGCGCGATTACCGGTTTCGACGCGATCTGCATGCAGCCCAACTCTGGCGCTCAGGGCGAGTACGCCGGGTTACTGGCGATTCGCAAATATCATGAGAGCCGCCATCAGGGTGGCCGTGACATTTGTCTGATTCCATCCTCGGCCCACGGCACCAATCCGGCCTCGGCGCAAATGGCCGGCATGAGGGTGGTGATCGTCGAGTGTGACGAGGCGGGCAACGTCGATCTGGATGACTTGAAAGACAAAGCCGCAGCGGCGGGGGACAAACTCGCCTGCCTGATGGCGACGTATCCTTCGACCCACGGTGTGTACGAAGAAGGCATCAGCGAGATCTGTGAAGTTATCCACAGCCACGGCGGCCAGGTTTACATGGATGGCGCCAACCTGAACGCGCAGGTTGGCTTGGCGCGGCCGGCCGACATTGGCGCCGACGTTTCCCACATGAACCTGCACAAAACCTTCTGCATTCCCCACGGCGGGGGCGGGCCGGGCATGGGGCCGATTGGTGTGCGGGCGCATCTGGCGCCGTTCGTGGCCAATCACCCGGTGGTGCCGATCGACGGCCCGCAACCACAGAACGGTGCGGTCAGCGCCGCGCCCTGGGGCAGTGCGAGCATTTTGCCGATCAGCTGGATGTACATCGCCATGATGGGGCCGCAATTGGCAGATGCCAGTGAGGTGGCGATTTTGGCGGCGAATTACCTGGCGCAGCATTTGTCCGGCGCATTCCCGGTGCTCTACACCGGGCGCAATGAGCGGGTGGCCCACGAATGCATTCTCGATCTGCGGCCGCTCAAGGCGCTGACCGGGATCAGTGAAGAAGACGTGGCCAAGCGCCTGATGGATTACGGCTTCCATGCGCCGACCATGTCCTTCCCGGTGCCGGGGACGTTGATGGTCGAGCCGACCGAGAGCGAATCCAAGGCTGAGCTGGACCGTTTTATCGGGGCGATGCTGAGCATTCGTGCGGAAATCACCGAAGTGCAAAACGGTAATTGGGACGCCGAGGACAATCCGCTGAAGCGCGCGCCGCATACCCTGGCCGACATCACCGGAGTGTGGGAGCGGCCTTACAGCATCGAGCAAGCGGTCACGCCGGATGCGCACACCAAGGCCCATAAGTATTGGCCGGCAGTGAATCGGGTGGATAACGTCTACGGCGACCGCAATCTGTTTTGCGCGTGTGTGCCGGTGGATGATTACCGCTGAGCAAGATCAAAAGATCGCAGCCTTCGGCAGTTCCTACTGGAGTACGCGTTTCCATGTGGGAGCTGCCGAAGGCTGCGATCTTTGCTTTTTATGGACGATGAATCAGAACGTCATCCGCGCCTCTACGTACAGATTCTGCTCTCGCAACTTGCCCTTGAGCTGTTCGTCCCGGGCATTGATGCGGTTGGCGAAGGTGTTGTACCCGGTTTCGATTTCGCCCATGTCGACATAGCGGTAACCGGCACCGAGGGTGATTTGCTGGTTGAGCTTGAGGTCGGCCCCGACACCCACGGCGTAGGCGAAGTTGTTCTGGCTGTTATTGGCAAATCGTCGCGAAGGATTGGTTTGATAACCTTCGGAATTGATGTGCGCCACACCCACGCCGGCCATCGCATACAACGACAGGTAGTCGTTCAGCGGGAAGTCTTTGTAGCCATTGACCATCAGACGACTGGACGAGACTTGCATGTTGTTGACGTTGGCGTTGAACGGCGCCCAACGGCTTTTGAACGCCGAATCCTGCTTGATGCTGTATTCGGCTTCCAGGCGCCAATCGCCTTTGAACCCGTAGCCCAGGGCCACGGAGCCGCCAACATCTTTATTGGTGTCCGGGCTGGCCACACGATTGTTGACCCGTGGGCTGGTGAGCAGGGCGCTTGCCAGGTTTTGCTGGACGCTCTGGATTTTTACCGAGCCGTAGAGGCCCTCGGCATGGGACACATTGCTGAACATGGCGGCGAGCAGCAATAAAGACAGGCTTGGTTTGTTCATGGGTATCGATTCGCTTGTGCAGGGTGTTCGAATCGACAAAGTTTGGGGGGGCGCAGCCGACGCTGAAATCAGAGCATTCCTCAGTCATCCGCTGAAATTTCGTCAGTGGGCCGGGGTTTCGGCATTGGCGGCTGTAGGAAAGTGCAGTGCAGTGTTCCCGGCCCATAAAAAATGCCGCTCATATGAGCGGCATTTTTACAGCTGTGAAACTTAGTCCGACGCGACGGCGTTTTTCGCCAGGATCGCGTTCGCCAGTTCCATGTCCGTGGCTTGCAAGCCCGGATTGTCGGCACGGACTTTCTGCATCGCCGCTTCCAGGTAAGGGCCGCGGATGCCGCCGTCGCTGGCGACGAAACTGCCGGCATCGTCCTGGGCCGCGACGATCAGCTTGTGATCCTTGAAGGTCAGGTAAGTCGAGCCGGTGGTTGCACCGGACGAGATGACGTTACGCCAAAAGCTGTCGGCCATTGCTGAACCAACGGGGAGGGACAGCAAGGCAAGGGTAGCGACAGCAAGTTTGAGACGCATATGGGTGACTCCACTGGGGGTTAACTACGGGGTTGGATCGTCATTTACCCAATCGAGTTCCATGACCGCTCAGTCAGCCAGCTCCACCAGCAGAATCGCCCCTTGCTGGCTGACCACCCGAACGCGGCTACCCAGCGCGGCGTCTGGCCCGCGAGCCATCCACACGCCATCGGCAACCTTGATCTTGCCGCGACCGTCGATAATCGCTTCGTGCACCACAAAGGTTTTGCCGATCAGTTCCTGGCCGCGCAGATTGAGGTTCGGCTGATCGCTCTCCCTCACGGCACTGCGCTGGCGTCGCCACCAGTACAGGGCGGTGGCGATCGAGAGCAGGCCGAACAGTAGGAATTGCATCTCCCAGGAAATGGTCGGCAGCGCAAAGGTCAGCAAGCCCACCGCGGCGGCCGCCATGCCGATCCACAGCAGATAGCCGCCGGCGCCGAACACTTCAAGAATCAGCAGCACCGTGCCCAGTGCCAACCAGTCCCAGAACGACAAATGTTGCAGGAATGCCCACATGGTGCGCCTCAGGCTTTCTTGTTGTCGAACGTGGCCTTGACGATTTCGCCGATGCCGCCGACCGCACCGATCATCGAGCTGGCCTCAAGCGGCATCAGGATCACCTTGCTGTTGTTGGCCGAGGCCAGCTTGCCCAAGGCATCGATGTACTTTTGTGCAACGAAGTAGTTCACCGCCTGCACGTTGCCGTTCGCGATGGCCTCAGACACCACTTTGGTGGCCTGGGCTTCTGCTTCGGCCTGACGCTCCCGAGCTTCGGACTCAAGGAAGGCTGCCTGGCGACCGCCTTCGGCCTCCAGGATTTGCGCTTGCTTCTTGCCTTCCGCGGTAAGAATCGCCGCGGCCCGCAGGCCTTCGGCTTCGAGGATTTGCGCGCGCTTGATCCGCTCGGCTTTCATCTGGCCCGACATGGCGGCCATCAGATCCGCTGGCGGGCTGATGTCCTTGATCTCGATCCGGGTGATCTTGATGCCCCACGGTGCCGTGGCTTCATCGACCGTACGCAGCAGTTTTTCGTTGATGTTGTCGCGCTGGCTGAGCATCGCGTCCAGCTCCATGGAGCCGAGCACGGTACGGATATTGGTTTGCAGCAGATTGCGCACGGCATGTTCGAGGTTGTTCACCTCGTAGGCTGCCTGCGCGGTGTTGACCACCTGGAAGAAGCACACCGCATCGATCTGCACCGTGGCGTTATCGGCGGTGATGACTTCCTGGGGCGGAATATCCAGCACGCTTTCCATCACGTTGATCTTGCGACCAATGCGGTCCATCACCGGAATGATGATGTTCAGGCCCGGCTTGAGGGTGTTGGTGTAACGACCGAAACGCTCGACCGTCCACTGATAGCCCTGAGGCACGACCTTGAACCCCATGAACAGAATGGCGACGACCAGGCCGACAAACAGTAAAAGCACACTACCGATCTGCATAACGATTCCCTGTTGATGTATTGGCGATGGCAGGAGTGTAGCGGCGCGGGTCGGCGAGCAGAACTGCTTAGTCATTCCTTGCATCATCAGGAGACATAAAAGGTTTCATTTGCTTATGTGCCTTGCTCTCTGGAGCCAGGAGGGACTGCCATGGCACCATGGCCGACAATTTCTCGATGCATGGATGCTTTCCTTGTCTATTACTTCGTTGCTGTACGTGACGGTGATGAATGTGCTGATGATGTGTTTTATCGGCCTTCCCATGCTGTTGGTCGGACTGTGTATTCCCGCCTGGCGTCGACAGATGTTGCGCCAGCCTCGCCGCTTCGGTGCTCTGTGGCTGGTTTGTCTTTCGGTCGTTGGCTATACGCTCCTGCGCTGACGATTACGATCCGCCGCAACCGGCCAGGCAACGGCTTGTCGTGGCGAACGCGGGACGCTGCTATTTCTGCTCACTCTGCGGTGTCACTCGCAATACCTCTTCAATGGTCGTCAGCCCCGCCGCGACCTTCTGCGCGCCTGACAGCCGCAAGCTGCGCATGCCTTCCTTGAACGCCTGGCGCCGGATCGCCAGCAAGTCGGTATCGGGGGTGATCAGGGCCTTGACGCTGTCGGTCAGTTGCATGATTTCGTAGACACCGGCGCGGCCGCGATAGCCGGTGTCGCGGCACTCCAGGCAGCCGATGGCGCGGTGGGCATTGTTCGGTAGCGGTGCCTGCCAGGGTCGCGTCAGGGTTTGCCAATCCTCTTCGCCCAGGGTCAGCGGCGCCTTGCAGTGTGGGCACAAGGTGCGGACCAAGCGCTGGGCCATGACCCCGAGCACCGTGGCCTTGATCAGGTAATGCGGCACGCCGAGTTCCAGCAGGCGGCTGATGGCGCTTGGCGCGTCGTTGGTGTGCAGGGTCGAAAGCACCAAGTGACCAGTGAGCGCAGCCTGGATCGCCATTTCGGCGGTTTCGAGGTCGCGGATCTCGCCGATCATGATGATGTCCGGATCCTGCCGCATCAGCGCACGCACGCCGGCGGCGAAGGTCAGGTCGATATTGTGCTGGACCTGCATCTGGTTGAAGGCCGGCTCGACCATTTCAATCGGGTCCTCGATGGTGCAGAGGTTGACCTCCGGCGTCGCCAGTTTCTTCAATGTTGTATAGAGCGTGGTGGTCTTGCCTGAACCGGTCGGCCCGGTCACCAGGATGATGCCGTTGGGCTGACGGGTCATGTCTTGCCAGCGGCGCAGGTCATCGGCGGAGAAACCCAGCTGATCGAAGTCCTTGAGCAGCACTTCCGGATCGAAGATCCGCATGACCATTTTTTCGCCGAACGCCGTGGGCAAGGTCGACAGACGCAGCTCGACTTCGCCGCCGTCCGGGGTCTTGGTCTTGACCCGGCCGTCCTGGGGTTTGCGCTTTTCGGCGACGTTCATCCGGCCCAGGCTTTTCAGGCGGCTGACGATGGCCATGGTC
This sequence comes from Pseudomonas sp. LBUM1646, assembly GCF_059716165.1. Lineage (NCBI taxonomy): Bacteria > Pseudomonadati > Pseudomonadota > Gammaproteobacteria > Pseudomonadales > Pseudomonadaceae > Pseudomonas > Pseudomonas sp. LBUM1646. Next base: position 6,613,914 of record NZ_CP166810.1, on the reverse strand, counting down.
ACCTGAGGCGGGAATTGATAGACGTTGTGCAACACGCCGTCGATGCGAAACCTCACCGTGCCTTGCTCGCGTCGCGGTTCGATGTGGATATCACTGGCGCGCTGCTGGAACGCGTACTGGAACAGCCAATCGACGATGTTGACGATGTGCGCGTCGTTGGCGTCCGGCTCCTGGTCGCTGGCGCCGAGGTTTAGCAGTTGCTCAAAGTTGCCGAGGGTGCTGGTCTGTTGATCGGCATTGGTGGCGCCGGTGACCGATTTGGCCAGGCGGAAAAACTCCACGCTGAAGCGCTGGATATCCACCGGGTTGGCCACCACACGCTTGATCGGCAGCTTCAGTACGTGGGTCAGGTCGGCTTCCCAGCCAGTGACGTAAGGCTGGGCGCTGGCCACGGTCACCGCGTCACGGTCGATGGAGACGGCGAGGATCTTGTGGCGCTGGGCGAAGGCATAAGACATCAGCGGCGTAATCGCCGCGACGTTGATTTTCAGCGGATCGATGCGCAGGTACGGCTGACCGGCCTGTTGCGACAACCACAGGGTCAGGCTTTCCAGGTCGAGGTGTTTGCCGGGTCGGCTGAGGTCATCCAGGTGCTGGCTGGCAATAAACTCCAACGGATGCAACTGGCCATTAGCGGCATGCCGGCGTCGGGCGTTGAGCGCGAGTTCGGCTGAATCCTGATTGATAAAGCCTTGGGCGACCAGTTCTCGCAGCAAATCATTGAGATCCAGCCAGCGGTCCTGAGTGGCAAGTTGAACGGACATGCGGGTTCCTTTTGAACAATCCTGCAAACAGCGATCTAGACCGCAGTGTGCAAAGGATAGTCGCGGACCCACAGACCGTTGGGCCACTACCCGACGAAGCCGTTTCCAGTTCTTTCAGCCAGCCGCTTGCGCCTGCGCATCCCACGCAGAATCGGCGCCTTGCAGGTTCACCGAACAGACGCTGATCAGGTTACGAAGTTTTTCCGCGATCACTTCGGCGCGGTGCCAGCTCAGGCCGTCGATCACGATGTCGATCGACAGCAGATCATCGATGCGCTGCACGTTGACCTGTTCCGGGGTCAGGAACTGCAAGGCGAACAAGTTGAGTGCGCGGCACAGCAGATCCGGTTCGGCCTCGGCCAGCAGTTGGTACTGAACGCGGCAATGGGTGTTGCTGACATTCCATACGTCGGCGCGGGTCGGTGGGGTGTTTACGGCTTCTAGATGCGGCATGGTTCGGGCTCCAAAATCACTGGAGGAATTTTTACATTCGGTGCCGGGCATTTCTTGGCTATGATCGGTCGTATTGGCGATTTATCGAATCGCTTGATTCAACAAGTGATCAAACAAAGGTTTTTTTATGCACGCCGAGCTGGATGGCTACGACCGCAAGATTCTCGCGTTGCTGCAAGAGGACGCTTCGCTTTCCAGTGCGCAGATCGCCGAACAGGTCGGGCTCTCGCAGTCGCCGTGCTGGCGGCGGATTCAGCGGATGAAAGAGGAGGGGATCATTCGTGGGCAGGTGACGTTGCTCGATCGTAAGAAAATCGGCCTGAACACGCAGATCTTCGCCGAGATCAAACTCAACGCCCACGGGCGTTCGAACTTCACGGAGTTCACCGAGGCGATTCGCGGCTTTCCCGAAGTGCTGGAGTGTTATGTGTTGATGGGGTCGGTGGATTTCTTGCTGCGGATCGTCACGGCGGATATCGAGGCGTATGAGCGGTTTTTCTTCGAGAAGCTGTCGATGGTGCCGGGGATTCAGGAGGTGAACTCGATTGTGGCGTTGTCGGAGATCAAGTCCACGACGAGTTTGCCGGTCTGAAGTGACTGTTGATCGTTCCCACGCTCTGCGTGGGAATGCCTCAAGGGACGCTCCGCGTCCAGTGACGCGGAGCGTCACGGGCTGCATTCCCACGCGGAGCGTGGGAACGATCACGCTCCTTGTAGGAGCGAGGCTTGCCCGCAAAGGCGGTTTTACATACGCAACAGCATCTTCCAGGCACGATTCTGATACACGGCGATCGCCTGCTGCTTACGCGCATCCAGGCTTTCGTCGGTGATCGGCTCGTTGGCCAGTTGCGCCAGTTTGTTCAGCTCGCCGTACAGGCGATCCATTTCCGGGATGTCCAGCACGCCACGGGCATGGTGCATCCAGGCCTGGATGCGTTCGATGCGCGGCAGTTGCTCGGCCAGGTCTTCCGGTTGTTGCTGGTAGCGTTGCAATTGCAGGGATGTGGCTTCCTCGCCCAGCAGGCGCGGCAGCCAGTTGGCCAATTGCGCAGCGCCCTGGCGATTGCCACGGACGTTGCGATCGGCAGCCCAGGTGCGAGCCAGCAACCAGCGCGATGTGTTCAGGGAGAACAGGCCCCAACGCGGGTCTTCCAGTTCTTCGAGGAACTGCTCCGGCGCAGCTTTGCGCACGTCTTCGTCGTCCAGGCCCGCCTGAACCAGCGGACGCCAGTCTTCCAGCAAGGCGTCGAGCGCAACACGCAAATCGTGAGTCGACTGACGCGGTGCGGCTTGACCGAGGCTGCTGAGCAGTGCGCGCAGTTCACCGAGGTTTTCGACCCAGTCCTGCAACAAGCGCCAGTGACCATTGAAGCGATACTGTTCAGCCAGACGCTGGCTGCTGCCCAGCAAGTGCCAGCTCAGCGCGGCGAACGCGTCGTCCAGTGGCATTTCAGCAGTGATTTGCGGCGCCGGCAGGCTCAACGAATAGCTATTGGCGTCGTACAAACGGTAGCCGCGCTCGGCCTTGCTGATGTCACACGGCATCAGGGCCAGGGTTGCGGCCAGTTCGGCGGCCAGTTCCAGCAGCGCGGCAGGTTCGCCTTCGCGCAGTTCCAGTTCCAGCTCGCAGATTTCTTCTTTCTGTTTGCCAACGACTACATGGCCGAAGTCCAACGCCGCTTCGATGACCACTTTGGTCTTGCCACGGCCCCAGGCGATTTCCGCGCGTTCGCGGACGAAATCGGTGGTGAAGATCGCCTTCAGGGTTTTCTTGTCCAACTCGGCCAGTTCTTCAGGCCAGCATTCGCCGTCGAGTTTCTTCACGTCGAGCTTGGCTTTGGGCAGGTTCCAGTCGTATTCGTTACGCTCGGACAAACCGGCGACGCTCTGGCCGCGGGTCTTGAGGGTCTGAATCACTTCTTCGCCATCGCGGCGCAGGCGCAGGGCAACCTTGGCACGGGCCAGGTCGCGCTCAGGCGTGTCGAAGTACTGGTTCATCAACTCACGGCGTTCCCAGCCACTTTTGTTGCGTTTTTTCAGTAACGGGTGCTCGCGCAGGGCAGCGAGGGTTTCGCGGCTGACGCGGAGTTTGATTTCGGTTTCTTTCTGCATGGCCGGAAAATCCAGGATCGGGAGCGCAGCCGGGGGAATGTGTGGCTGCCAAGGTCGTGCAGTGTACAGGAGTGAACGTTCCTACGTGCCTTGGCGGTTTATTCCTGTCGCCCGATGGTTCTATGATGGACTTCAATCCGGGAGTTGGAGTCAGCGATGCCTTTGCCGTCCATGAAAGATCAGTTCGCTGCGCTGATCGCCGCACCGTCCGTCAGCTGTACCCAGCCGAGCCTGGATCAAACCAACCGGCCGGTGATCGACCTGCTGGCGACCTGGCTTGGTGATTTGGGTTTTGCCTGCGATATCCAGCAAGTCAGCCCCGGCAAATTCAACCTGCTCGCCAGTTTTGGTTCCGGCCCCGGTGGCCTGGTGTTGGCCGGGCACAGCGACACCGTGCCGTTCGACGGTGCGTTGTGGCAGACCGATCCGTTGAAACTGACTGAAGTGGACGGTCGCTGGGTTGGATTGGGCAGTTGCGACATGAAGGGTTTTTTTGCCCTGGCCATCGAAGCCGTCATCCCGCTGCTCGACCAGCCGTTCAAACAACCGTTGATGATCCTTGCCACCTGCGATGAAGAAAGCTCGATGTCCGGTGCTCGAGCCCTGGCCGAAGCCGGGCGTCCGCTGGGTCGCGCGGCGGTGATCGGCGAGCCGACCGGGCTCAAGCCGATTCGCATGCACAAAGGCATCATGATGGAGCGCATCGACATTCTCGGTCAGAGCGGCCATTCCTCCGACCCGCGCTTGGGCCACAGCGCCCTCGAAGCGATGCACGACGCCATCGGTGAACTGCGGGGTTTGCGGCTGTTGTGGCAGCGCGAATTCCGCAATCCGCAGTTTGGCGTGCCGATGCCGACGATGAACTTCGGCTGCATCCATGGCGGCGACAACCCCAACCGCATCTGCGGCCAGTGTTCGCTGGAATTCGATCTGCGACCGCTGCCGGGCATGGACCCCAAAGCCCTGCGTGCGGAGATTTTGGCGAGGCTCAAGCCGGTTGCCGAACGGCATCAGGTGAAGATCGACTACGCGCCGCTGTTCCCCGAAGTGCCGCCGTTCGAGCAAGCCGAGGACGCCGAATTGGTCCGGGTCGCGGAAAAGCTCACCGGCCATCGCGCCGAAGCAGTAGCGTTCGGCACAGAAGCGCCTTATCTTCAGCGTCTTGGTTGCGAAACACTGGTGCTTGGCCCGGGCGACATCGCTTGCGCTCACCAACCGGGGGAATACCTCGAAATGTCACGTTTGCAGCCTACCGTGCATCTATTACGTCAACTGATTGAACATTACTGCCTGACGCCGGCCCAAACGCCTGTTAGTTGAACGCAAACCTTGTAGGGGCGCGGTTAAATTGTTGATGTCCAAACCCGTATTCATGAGGAGAGCTCGCGTGTCGCCAAGCCTGTTCCGACGATAACCACCAGCCCGCTGTGCGTTTTGTGTGTCGCCCATTTTTTGGCTGCTATTTATTACAGGCCCAGGTTCATGCCCGAATACGTTAATTGGCTTCGTCACGCGTCTCCTTACATCAATGCCCACCGCGATTGCACATTCGTCGTCATGCTGCCCGGCGACGGTGTGGAGCACCCGAACTTTGGCAATATCGTCCACGACCTGGTGCTGTTGCACAGCCTCGGCGTGCGACTGGTGCTGGTTCACGGCTCTCGCCCACAGATTGAAACCCGTCTCGCTGCCCGCGGCCTGATCCCGCATTACCACCACGGTATGCGCATCACCGATGCTGCGACCCTGGAATGCGTGATCGATGCGGTAGGCCAGTTGCGCATCGCCATCGAAGCACGGCTGTCCATGGACATGGCCTCGTCACCGATGCAGGGCTCGCGCCTGCGGGTGGCCAGCGGCAACCTGGTCACGGCGCGGCCGATCGGCGTGCTTGAAGGTGTCGACTATCACCACACCGGCGAAGTGCGCCGGGTCGATCGCAAGGGCATCAATCGCCTGCTGGACGAACGCTCCATCGTGCTGCTGTCGCCGCTGGGCTACTCGCCGACCGGTGAAATCTTCAACCTCGCTTGTGAAGACGTCGCCACCCGCGCGGCTATCGACCTAGGCGCGGACAAACTGCTGCTGTTCGGCGCAGACCTGGGCTTGATCGATGAAAACGGTCGCCTGGTTCGCGAACTGCGTCCGCAACAAGTGCCGGCGCACTTGCAACGCCTGGGCAACAACTATCAAGGCGAATTGCTGGATGCGGCGGCAGAGGCCTGTCGTGGCGGCGTGGCGCGTAGCCACATCGTCAGCTACGCCGAAGACGGCGCGCTGCTGACCGAACTGTTCACCCGGGATGGTGGCGGTACGCTGGTGGCCCAGGAGCAATTCGAGCTGGTGCGCGAAGCGGCGATTGAAGACGTCGGCGGTTTGCTGGATTTGATCAGCCCGCTGGAAGAGCAGGGGATTCTGGTGCGCCGTTCCCGGGAAGTACTGGAGCGCGAGATCGAGCAGTTCAGCGTGGTGGAGCGCGAAGGCATGATTATCGCGTGCGCGGCGTTGTATCAGATTGCCGATTCGGATGCCGGGGAACTGGCTTGCCTGGCGGTGAACCCAGAGTATCGCCATGGCGGTCGCGGCGATGAATTGCTGGAACGGATCGAAACCCGCGCCCGGGCCCAGGGGTTGAAAACCTTGTTCGTGCTCACCACCCGCACCGCTCACTGGTTCCGCGAGCGCGGCTTCGAGCCGAGCAGCGTCGAGCGCCTGCCGTCGGCGCGGGCGTCGCTGTACAACTATCAGCGTAATTCGAAGATCTTCGAAAAGACCCTGTAACCGATCGTACTGATCGTTCCCACGCTCCGCGTGGGAATGCAGCCCGGGACGCTCCGCGTCCCATTGAAAGCCGAACGCGGAGCGTCCGTAGAGGCATTCCCACGCAGAGCGTGGGAACGATCATCAGGGGACAGCGTTTATTCCTGCACGAACTTCGCGCTCACATACGGCGAATAATCCGGCAGCACTGTCTCCACCTTCCCTTGCTCCTTCAAGAACTTCGCCGTCTCGCCAATCGCCTTGGCCGTGCCGCCATCGAGCAGCGCGGTGGTCTGCTGCGCCTTGGCATCCGGGAAGGTTGAACCGGCCAGCAACTCCGGTACATCGATGGCATTGGCACCAGTCAGTTTGGCGATTTTCTGCACCGGCACCGAGTCGGCAGTCCAGCTGTCTTTATGGGCGGCATAGTCGGCAAACGAGTCCAGGGTAACCTTGGCGAATTTGGCCACCACCTCCGGGTGCTTCTCGGCGTAATCCTTGCGGGCGACCCAGACTTCGAAAGTCGGCGCGCCCCATTGGCCAACCTGTGCCGCATCGGTCAAGGTCTTGCCGGTCTTGCGAATTTCCCCCAGCGCCGGCGACCAGACAAACGCGCCATCGATGTCGCCACGCTTCCACGCTGCGGCGATTTCTGCTGGTTGCAGGTTCACCACTTTGACTTTCGAGGCGTCGAGGCCCCAGTGCTTCAGCGCGCCGAGCAGGCTGTAGTGGGAGGTGGAAACGAAGGGCGTGGCGATGGTCTTGCCGATCAGATCTTCCGGTTTATCAATGCCGCTGCCGTTGCGTACGACCAAGGCTTCGGACGCGTTGATCTGGGCGGAAACGATGAACGCCACGATCGGCAGGTTGCGTGAAGCCGCCGCAGCAAGAGGGCTCGAGCCAAGGTTGCCGATTTGTACATCACCGGACGCAATCGCGGTGACCACTTCCGGACCACTGTTGAAGCGGCGCCAGTCGATTTTCTGGCCGATGGTTTTCTCGTAAACGCCATCGGCCTGGGGGACTTTGCTCGGGTCGATGCCGGTTTGATAGCCCACTGTGAGGTTGGCCGCTTGCGCGCCAAAAGAAAATAAAACCGATATACAAACTGTAACAATTTGACTGGATAGTGCGCGTTTGGCCATCATGGCGTCGCCTTTTCGATAGGGATTGACGTATGGAAGATGCGTCAAAGCTAATCGATCTAAAAAAAGGCTAATAAATACCATTTAGTAATTAGCTTATGAGCCGATACCGGAGGTCCCGGTGCGGTTTTGTAGTGATGGGATATATTCCATTTCGGTATGAAAAAGAATGAAATAATTCTTTTTGGGTTTATGAAGAATTCATTACCCTGCAGGGACCAAATAACGGTGATTAGACCTTGGTCGTAGACACACAAGGTTACGATTGACTTGTCAGTCACGGTCTGGCGCTAATCGCGCATCTTAGGATCCAGGGCATTCGACCCGGGGCCAGGAACACAAGAATTAGAAACGAGAGGAGCGAAACATGAATAAGTCCACCTTGGCCCTGGCTGTGGCCGTAGGGGTTTTGGCGCAGCAGGCAGGCGCCGCCGGTTTTATCGAAGACAGCAAGGCTACCTTGGGTCTGCGTAACTTCTACATCAACACCGATAACCGTGATTCGGCTGCCAAGACCGCTTCCGGCGTTCAGAGCAAAAACGAAGAATGGGGCCAAGGCTTCGACCTTCGCTTCATCTCCGGTTACACCCAAGGCACTGTCGGCTTCGGTATCGATGCCATCGGCTTGCTGGGTATCAAGCTGGATTCGGGCGGCGGCACCAACGGCGCCACGGCTACCTCGTACGGCGGCACTGTTTTCCCAAGCAAATCCAATGGCGAAGCGGTTGATAACTTCTCCAGCCTGGGCCTGACTGCCAAAGCCAAGATCTCCCAGACTGAGCTGAAACTGGGCACTCTGCAGCCTAAGAACCCAGTTATTGTGACCAACGACGGTCGTCTGCTGCCGCAAACCTGGCAGGGTGGTCAGATCACTTCCGGCGAGATCAAAGACCTGACACTGGTTGGCGGTCAGATCGAAGCGGTTAAAGGTCGTAACTCCAGCAACACTGAGCAACTGTCCATCGGTGGCGCAAACAGCCCTACCATCAGCGGCCGTGACAGCAACAAGTTCATCTACGCCGGTGGTGACTACAAAATCACCAAAGACCTGACTGCCCAGTACTACTACGGCAACCTGGAAGACTTCTACAAGCAGCACTTCCTGGGTCTGGTTCACAACTGGGCAATCGGCCCGGGCGTATTGAAGTCTGACCTGCGCTACTTCAACAGCTCCGACGACGGCGCCAACGGTAATACCCCTGCTTACTACAGCTCCGGTAACTACACGGGTACCGCCAGCGGTCGCGGTAAAGTCGACAACAACCTGTACAGCGGCCTGTTCCTGTACACCGTTGCCGGCCACACCTTCGGTGGTGGTTACCAAGTCAGCAACGGTAGCAGTGACTTCCCTTGGTTGAACCAGGGTGACGGTTCGTCGAACTACACCATCACTGACATGCAAATCCAGAAGTTCGGCCGTGCCGGCGAGCGTACCTGGCAAGCACGCTACTCGTATGACTTTGCTAAAGTCGGCCTGCCAGGCCTGACCGCCGGTATGGTTTACCTGCGTGGCGACAACATCGACACCGTGGGTACCAACGGCCGTGAGAACGGTAACGGTCGTTCCGAGTGGGAACGCGACCTGACCGTAGGTTACGTGGTACCAGAAGGCCCGCTGAAAAACGTTGGCTTCATGTGGAAAAATGCTACCTGGCGCAACGACATCCCGGGTCAACGCGACCAGGACGAAAACCGCCTGATCCTCAGCTACTCGATCCCGCTGCTGTAATAGCGCGCTCAAGTACACCTGAGTAAAAAAAGCCCCGCCCGGCACCTCGCCGGGCGGGGCTTTTGCGTTTCCGAGGCGGAGTCACCCCCGTAATCCCGCCTCGAAACTTTCCCTCTTTTGCAGCAACTCAAGGCCTTCTCGAACCTTGTGGGCGATGTTGGTCTCGATAGCGGTTCAGGTCCAGTGAACAGATCTTTAATATTCACTTATGATCTAAATAAATCGATATTTATTCTTTTTAATCCATTCGGAATGCAGGCACAGTTGAGCTCAACAAGCACTCACCAGGAGCAGCACCATGAGCCTCAGACTTGGCGATATCGCCCCCGATTTCGAACAGGATTCCAGCGCCGGCACCATCCGTTTCCACGAATGGCTGGGCGATAGCTGGGGCGTGCTGTTTTCCCACCCGGCGGACTTCACCCCGGTGTGCACCACAGAATTGGGTTTTACCGCCAAGCTCAAGGATGAATTTGCCCAGCGCGGCGTCAAAGCCATCGCCCTGTCGGTTGACCCGGTGGACTCGCATCACAAATGGATCGAGGACATCAACGAAACCCAGAATACGATCGTCAACTTCCCGATCCTCGCCGACGCCGATCGCAAGGTCTCGGACCTGTACGACCTGATCCATCCGAACGCCAACGACACCCTGACCGTGCGCTCACTGTTCGTGATCGACCCGAACAAGAAGGTGCGGCTGACCATCACCTACCCGGCCAGCACCGGGCGCAACTTCCATGAAATCCTGCGGGTGATCGACTCGCTGCAACTCACCGACAACTACAAAGTGGCCACCCCGGCCAACTGGCAGGACGGTGATGAAGTGGTGATCGTGCCGTCGCTCAAGGATGAAGACGAAATCAACAAACGCTTTCCCAAGGGTTATCGGGCGGTGAAGCCGTACCTGCGCCTGACGCCGCAACCGAATCGCTAATGATGTGATCGTTCCCACGCTCCGCGTGGGGACGCCGCCCGTGACGCTCCGCGTCACTTTGGACGCGGAGCGTCCATGGATGCATTCCCACGCAGAGCGTGGGAACGATCAGCAGGGGATTTTCAGGCCGTTTCCACGGCCTATTTTTTTGCCTGGGAAAAGAGGATTTGCATAGGTTTTAAAGGAATAACCAAATGAATAAATATGATTTATGGATATATAAATCACCTGTTAAGGTCACTCTATCGAAGCGAGATCGCGCACTGCGAATCGCCAACACCGCTCAAGGAATCGTCTGAATGCTGGTCGTCTCACTCGGTGGCAGCCCCAGCCAACGCTCTCGTTCCGGGGTGTTGCTGGAGCGTTCGCAACGCTGGTTGCAGGAACAAGGAGTGGAAGTGGTGAGTTATCAGGTGCGGGACTTCCCGGCCGAAGACTTGCTGCACGCACGCTTCGACAGCCCGAAGGTGATCGACCTGTTGCAACAGATTGAAAACGCTGATGGCCTGCTGATCGCCACGCCGGTCTACAAGGCGTCGTTCTCCGGTGCACTGAAAACCGTACTGGACTTGCTGCCCGAACGTGCCCTGGACCACAAAGTGGTGTTGCCAATGGCCACCGGTGGCAGCATCGCTCACATGCTGGCGGTGGATTACGCGCTCAAACCGGTGCTGTCAGCGTTGAAAGCTCAGGAAATGCTCCACGGGATTTTCGCCGTGGACAGCCAGATCGCTTACGGCGAAGGCAGTGCCCAGGCGCAGTTGGCTCCCGAGCTGGAAAAAAGACTGAATGAATCACTGGAGTTGTTTTTCAGCGCCATGGCCCGACGGCCCAAGCCGATCGACCCGAACCTGTTGAACGAACGTTTGTTGAGTGCTCGCTGGAGCATTTAAGCCTCACCCGACTTTGATGTACTCACCTTACTCAGCCGCCAACGGCCAAGCAGGTGCAGCCAAAACCCAACAGCAAATAGGAGAGCGCTATGCGCACTGTCATTTTGCGTCGTGGTCTGGTCGCTCTGTTTGTGGCGGCTGTGTCCTTCGGCGTTATTTCTCAAGCACAAGCCGAGACGTTGCGAATCGGTTATCAGAAATACGGCACCCTGGTGCTGCTCAAGGCCAAAGGTACGCTTGAGAAACGCCTCGCCGCCCAAGGCGTAGACGTGCAATGGACTGAGTTCCCCGGCGGCCCGCAGTTGCTGGAAGGCCTGAACGTCGGCTCGATCGACTTCGGCGTTACCGGCGAAACCCCGCCAGTCTTCGCTCAAGCCGCCGGTGCAGATCTGCTCTACGTCGCCTACGAGCCGCCAGCGCCGCACAGCGAAGCGATCCTGGTGCCGAAGGACTCGACGATCAAATCGGTCGCGGACCTCAAGGGCAAGAAAGTCGTCTTGAACAAAGGCTCCAACGTTCACTACCTGCTGGTCCGTGCACTCGAAGACGCTGGCCTCAAATACACCGACATCCAGACCGTATTCCTGCCACCCGCCGATGCCCGCGCTGCGTTCGAACGTGGCAGTGTCGATGCCTGGGTGATCTGGGATCCGTACCAGGCCGCCGCCGAACAGCAACTGCAAGCACGCACCCTGCGTGATGGCCAAGGCATCGTCGACAACCATCAGTTCTACTTGGCGACCAAGCCGTACGCACAGAAAAATCCCGAGGTGATCAAGACCCTCGTCGAAGAAGTGCGCGCCGTCGGCGAGTGGTCCAAAGCCAATCCGGAAGACGTGACCAAACGGGTTTCGCCACTGCTCGGCCTGCCGGCAGACATCACCCTGACCTCGGTGAAACGCCAGGGCTACGGCGCGCTGTTCCTCACGCCTGAAGTGGTCGCCGCCCAACAGAAAATCGCCGACAGCTTCTACCAGCTCAAGCTGATTCCCAAGCCCTTGAGCATCAAAGACGTGATCTGGACACCACCGGCAGCCGTTGCCAAAGCGCAGTAATTCGAATTCCTAAGGAGACCACTCCATGAGCCTCAATATTTTCTGGTTCCTGCCTACCCACGGCGACGGCCATTACCTTGGCACCGCCGAAGGCGCTCGCGCCGTTGACCATGGTTATTTGCAACAAATCGCCCAGGCAGCGGATCGCCTGGGCTTCGGCGGGGTGTTGATCCCTACCGGCCGTTCTTGCGAAGACTCGTGGCTGGTGGCCGCGTCGCTGATCCCGGTGACCCAGCGTTTGAAATTCCTTGTCGCCCTGCGCCCCGGGATCATTTCCCCGACGGTGGCGGCGCGGCAGGCAGCGACGCTGGATCGCTTGTCCGGCGGCCGGGCGTTGTTCAACCTGGTGACGGGCGGTGATCCGGATGAATTGGCCGGCGATGGTTTGTTCCTCAGCCACGAAGAACGCTATCAGGCCTCGGTGGAATTCACCCGCATCTGGCGTCGGGTGCTGGAAGGCGAAACCGTTGATTACGACGGGCAGCACATCAGCGTGAAAGGCGCCAAGTTGCTCTATCCACCGATCCAGCAACCGCGTCCGCCGCTGTACTTTGGCGGTTCTTCGGAAGCGGCTCAGGATCTGGCAGCCGAACAGGTTGAAATGGTCCTGACCTGGGGCGAACCACCGGCCGCCGTGGCCGAGAAGATTGCACAAGTGCGGGCCAAAGCCGCGAAGCTCGGTCGTACCGTGCGCTTCGGTATTCGCTTGCATGTGATCGTGCGTGAAACCAACGAGGAAGCGTGGGCAGCGGCGGACCGGCTGATCTCGCATGTGGACGACGAGACCATCGCCCGGGCCCAGGCTTCGCTGTCGCGTTTCGATTCGGTCGGCCAGCAACGCATGGCTGCACTGCACGGCGGCAGTCGCGACAATCTGGAAGTCAGCCCCAACCTCTGGGCCGGTGTTGGCCTTGTGCGCGGCGGTGCCGGTACGGCGCTGGTGGGTGACGGTCCGACCGTGGCCGCGCGCATGAAGGAATACGCCGACCTGGGCATCGACACGTTCATCTTTTCCGGTTATCCGCACCTGGAAGAGGCTTACCGCGTCGCCGAATTGCTGTTCCCGCACATTGACGTACAGCGTCCGGAACAACCCCAAGGTGCCAACTTCGTCAGCCCGTTCGGCGAGATGGTGGCCAACGACATTCTTCCCAAAGCCGCGTCCCAGAGCTGAGGCGCCGCCATGAAAAGAATTATCCACAACCTCGCGCCATGGGCGTTGCCGGTGTTGCTGCTGGCGGTGTGGCAGTTGTCGGTGTCGGCGGGTTGGTTGTCGACGCGGATTCTGCCGGCGCCAATCGCCGTGATAGAAGCCGGCGTGAGCCTGGTGCGCAGCGGTGAAATCTGGACCCACCTGGCCATCAGCGGCTGGCGTGCAGCCTTGGGCTTCACCATTGGCGGCGGCATCGGTCTGGCGCTGGGCTTTATCACCGGCCTGTCGAAGTGGGGTGAGCGCCTGCTCGACAGTTCGGTGCAGATGATCCGCAACGTACCGCACCTGGCGCTGATTCCGCTGGTGATCCTGTGGTTCGGCATCGATGAGTCGGCGAAGATTTTCCTGGTGGCGTTGGGCACGTTGTTCCCGATCTACCTGAATACCTATCACGGCATCCGCAACGTCGATCCGGCGCTGGTGGAGATGGCCCGCAGTTATGGTTTGTCCGGTTTCAGCCTGTTCCGTCAGGTGATATTGCCGGGTGCGCTGCCGTCGATTCTGGTCGGTGTGCGTTTTGCTCTCGGCTTTATGTGGTTGACCCTGATCGTGGCGGAAACCATTTCCGCGAGCTCCGGCATTGGCTACCTGGCGATGAATGCCCGGGAGTTCTTGCAGACCGACGTGGTGGTGCTGGCGATTCTGTTGTACGCGGTGCTCGGCAAACTGGCCGACCTCGCGGCCCGTGGACTTGAGCGGGTGTGGTTGCGCTGGCATCCGGCGTATCAGGTTGCCAAAGGAGGTGCCGCATGACTGCTCAACAACCTCCACGCCTGCTGCGCGGGATTCCGCTGGCGGTGCGCAAGCTGCAAAAGACTTTCGGTTCGCGGCAAGTACTGCGCGAAGTCGATCTGCATGTTCCGGCGGGCCAGTTTGTAGCCGTGGTCGGTCGTAGCGGCTGCGGCAAAAGCACCTTGCTGCGCTTGCTCGCGGGTCTCGACAAACCTACGGGCGGCGAATTGCTCGCTGGTTCTGCACCGCTAAGCGATGCTCGGGAAGACACGCGTTTGATGTTCCAGGAAGCGCGCCTGCTTCCATGGAAAAAAGTCATCGACAACGTCGGCCTCGGACTCAAGGGCAACTGGCGGCCACAAGCATTGGAAGCGTTGGAGTCGGTCGGCCTGGCGGATCGCGCCAATGAGTGGCCGGCAGCCTTGTCCGGTGGGCAGAAGCAACGGGTGGCCCTGGCCCGCGCGCTGATCCATCAACCGCGCTTGCTGTTGCTGGACGAACCCCTGGGCGCCCTGGATGCCCTGACCCGAATTGAAATGCAGCAACTGATCGAACGGCTCTGGCAAAAGCACGGCTTCACCGTGTTGCTGGTGACCCACGACGTCAGTGAAGCGGTGGCGATTGCCGATCGGGTGATCCTGATCGAAGAGGGCGACGTCGGCCTCGACCTGCTCGTGGAACTGCCGCGCCCTCGGGTTCGTGGTTCCCATCGGCTGGCGGCGCTGGAAACCGAAGTCCTCAATCGCGTGCTGTCACTGCCCGGCGAACCGCCGGAACCGGAACCTGTTTCACCATTGCCTACGCAACTGCGTTGGGCGCAATAGAAGCAGCGGCAAGTTGCAAGCTTCAAGCGGCAAGTAAAAGCGTTCTGCTTCTTCTTGCGACTTGTAGCTTGTAGCTTGCAGCTCATTTCGACTCGAGGAGAAATCGCATGACTATCAAAGCCATCAACGTTCGTAACCAGTTCAAAGGCTCGATCAAGGAAATCGTGCTGGGTGACGTGCTGTCGGAAATCGACGTGCAGACCGCTTCCGGCATCGTCACTTCAGTCATCACCACCCGTTCGGTGAAAGAACTGGAACTGGTGGTCGGCAGCGAAGTGATCGCGTTCGTGAAATCCACCGAGGTGTCGATCGCCAAGTTGTAAGCGCGTGCATTGCGAACAACCCCGGAGGGTGTGAGCCCTTCGGGGTTTTTTATTGCCTGCGCAGGCGGTGATAGAGTGCGTTCTGATTTGCCTTGAGCATCCTTGCTGAGGGCAAGAGCAGAGGGATCAGCAGTGACTGTCAGAATTGCAGATTACGTTCACGACATATTGCATTCGCCCATTGCCGTATGGGCAGAGTTGGCGCCCTGGGAACTGGTGCTCAACGCTCCCGAGCGTGTGCAGCACCTGCTGTCGCAGTTGCCGCGGGACGACTACGAGATCGTCGACGATATCGCCATTCACCGTACTGCACAGGTGGAGGAGGGCGCTGTACTGAAAGGGCCCTTAATCATCGGTCCCGGTTGTTTTATCGCCGCCGGCGCCTATCTGCGTGGAGGGTGTTGGCTCGGGGAAAACTGCATCATCGGCCCCGGTGCGGAGCTCAAGTCTTCGTTTGTCTTCAGCGGGACCAAACTGGCTCATTTCAATTTCGTCGGTGATTCGGTGTTGGGCGCCGGGGTCAATCTGGAAGCCGGCAGTATCATCGCCAATTACCGCAACGAGCGCGCTGACAAGGGTGTAAATGTTCGGGTGGGTGGCGTGGTTCAGCCGACCGGGTGCGACAAGTTCGGTGCCCTGATGGGCGACGGCTCACGCCTTGGCGCCAACGCGGTGGTGGCGCCGGGCGGGTTGCTGCTGCCAGGGGCGGTGATTCGGCGGTTGACGCTCTACGACTGCGAAGTGGCGTAGGGCATCAAGTGGCAAGGGTGCGCTTGGGCAAATAGGGCGGCAGATAAAGCCCCAAATACGCATCGAATACCCGCATCCCTTCCTCGGCCATGCGCGGCGTGATTTGCCCATGTTGCTGCACTGAGCGCGCATAGACGCGGTCGCCCAGTTCCATGGCCAGGGCAAACACATCGACATCCATCGGCAGTCTCGGCAGTTCGAAGTGATGATCGAATAGCTTGTGCATCAGATCACCCAGTTCGATGTCGTGCTGGCGGTCGGCCTGGGTGACTTCGGTCAGGCCGTGTTGGGCGAGGATCAGTTGGCGGGCGGCGGCGTCTTCGCCATAGATGTCGAGCATGCGTTGCTCCACCAGTCGCGACAGGTCACGCCAGCCGTTGAGGGCTTCGTGGTTGATCGGCGCTTGCAGGCAGGCGCGGAACGCGGCGTGGACGTCGGCGGTCAGGGCTTCGAGCAGCGCCGGGACGCTGGCGAAGAAGTGGTAGACCGACGACGGCGGGATTTCAGCGCGTTCGGCAACGCTGTAGATCGACAGGCTGGCCACACCCTCGGCGGCCAGCAGCGTACGGGCGGCATCGAGTATCGAATCGATCCGCGCCTGACTGCGTGCGCGGGGTTTGCGGATAGGGGCGGGGCGCGTCATTGGAGTCTCCTGCGGGGCAGCGGGCATTGTACGAGCAGGCATCTATGTTGTCTGCCCGGACGCCATCGCGAGCAAGCTCGCGCCTACAGTTGATCTCCAGTGAACAGTTGATCGTTCCCGCGCTCTGCGTGGGAATGCAGCCCGTGACGCTCTGCGTCACATCGATGCCAGGCATGACAGCATCGGTGAGGCTGGAACGCGGAGCGTCCCTTGGTGCATTCCCACGCAGGAGCGTGGGGACGATCGAAAAAACCCATAAAAAAACGCCGCAAGCTGTAAGGCCTGCAGCGTTTCTTTTTTACTGCAACCGCTTAAACGGTATGCAGGTACCAGTTGTACTCGAGGTCGGAGATGGAGTGTTCGAACTCCTCCAGCTCGCTCTCTTTACAGGCGACAAAAATGTCGATGTATTTCGGATCGATGTACTTGGCCATGACTTCGCTGTCGTCCAGCTCGCGCAATGCATCGCGCAGGTTGTTCGGCAGGCTTTGCTCGTTCTGCTCGTAGGAGTTGCCTTCTACGGGCGCGCCCGGCTCGATCTTGTTGGTCAGGCCGTGATGCACGCCTGCCAGAACCGAAGCCATCAGCAGGTACGGGTTGGCATCGGCACCGGCAACGCGGTGTTCGATACGCACGGCATCGGAAGAACCGGTCGGGACGCGAATCGCCACGGTGCGGTTGTCCAGGCCCCAGCACGGCGAGTTCGGCACGTAGAACTGTGCGCCGAAACGACGGTAGGAGTTGACGTTCGGGCAGAGGAAAGCCATCTGCGCCGGTAGGGTCTCGAGCACACCGCCGATCGCGTGACGCAGTGCGGCGTTCTGCTCGGGATCCTCACTGGCAAAAATATTCTTGCCGTCTTTGTCGAGAATCGAGATGTGGACGTGCAGACCGTTACCCGCCTGGCCTGGGTAAGGCTTGGCCATGAAGGTGGTATCCATCTCATGGTCGTAGGCGATGTTCTTGATCAGGCGCTTGAGCAGTACCGCGTAGTCGCAGGCCTTGATCGGGTCGGCCACGTGGTGCAGGTTCACTTCGAACTGCGCCGGGGCACTTTCCTTGACGATGGCGTCGGCCGGGATGCCTTGCTCTTTTGCACCTTCCAGAATGTCCTGGAGGCAGTCGACGTATTCGTCGAGGTCGTCGATCAGGTAGACCTGTGTCGAATGCGGACGTTTGCCGGAGATCGGCGAGCGCGGCGGTTGCGGTCGACCATTCACGTTCTCCTGGTCGATCAGGTAGAACTCCAGTTCGAACGCGGCACAGATCGTCAGACCCATGTCATCGAACTTGGTCACGACTTGACGCAAGACTTCGCGAGGATCGGCGAAGAAAGGTTCACCTTCGATTTCGTGCATGGTCATTAACAGTTGCGCGGTAGGGCGCTTCTGCCAAGGCTCATTGCACAGGGTGTCGGGGATTGGATAGCAGATTCGGTCAGCATCGCCGATGTCCAGACCCAGACCGGTGCTTTCCACCGTCGAGCCATTGATATCCAGAGCAAATAGAGAGGCCGGCAGGTTGATGCCTTTCTCGTAAACCTTGTGGAGGCTGGTGCGTTCAATGCGCTTGCCGCGCACCACACCATTCATATCCGCAATCAGAAGGTCAACGTACAGAACCTCAGGATGTTCCTTAAGGAACGCGTTCGCTTCGTTAAGCTGAACGGCACGCGGGGGTACCGACATGATGCAACACCTTTGTTGTTAAAAATATCAATCATTGATCTCTTCGGGTTTCAGTCAACCCGAACGGCATGCCGAAGTCAAGCGAGGCCTTTTTTGCCCTAAAAAAGCGCTCGCAGGGCTTTTTTGAGGCACTTTGGGGCGTTTTTTTGCCTTTGGCCCTCTTGGTACCCGCACGTTTGAGCGGGCCGTGTTGTATTTTTTACGGGGGTGTTGTGTAAAAAAATGAACAAGGCTAAGCTCGATTCAAACCCATAACAGCAATAATACCGGGGTGCTTCATGTCTCGCCTGCCGTTAATCGGCGTCACCGCCTGCTCTAAGCAGATCGGTCTGCATGCTTATCACATCAGTGGCGACAAATACGTACGTGCCGTGGCCTCAGCTGCCAAAGGCCTGCCGTTGATTCTTCCGTCCCTGGCGGATTTGCTGGCCCCGTCCGATATTCTGGACGGTCTGGATGGCATTCTCTTTACCGGCTCACCTTCCAATATAGAACCGTTTCACTATAGCGGCCCAGCCAGCGCGCCGGGCACTGCTCATGATTCTGCACGCGATGCCACCACTCTCCCGTTGATCCGCGCCGCTGTCGAGGCCGGCATTCCCGTGCTCGGCATCTGCCGCGGCTTCCAGGAAATGAACGTGGCCTTCGGCGGCAGCCTGCATCAAAAAGTACACGAAACCGGTGCCTTCATGGATCACCGCGAAGATGACAGCCTGCCGCTGGAAGAACAGTACGCGCCGAGCCATCCGGTGCAGGTTCAGCCGGGCGGCGTGCTCGCCGGCCTGGGCCTGGCGAGCGAGATTCAAGTCAATTCTATTCATGGTCAGGGCGTTGACCGTCTGGCGCCGGGCCTTCGCGTAGAAGCCTTGGCCCCTGACGGGTTGGTAGAAGCATTCTCTATTGATGGAGAGCCGGTGGATGGCGGCAAGGCTTTTGCTCTGGGAGTCCAATGGCATCCCGAATGGCAGGTAAGCTCCAACCCTGACTACCTTGCGATCTTCCAGGCATTTGGCAATGCCTGCCGCAAGCGCGCAATACAACGCGACGCCGATGCGTCAAACAACGCCTGACTTATAAGAGTCAGGAAACTCAGCCTAGAGGCATTTATGAGTAACAACCTCGACCAGCTCACCGATTGGTTGAAAGACCACAAGATCACAGAAGTCGAATGCATGATCGCCGACTTGACCGGGATCACCCGGGGCAAGATTTCGCCGACCAACAAGTTCATTGCCGAAAAAGGCATGCGCCTGCCCGAAAGCGTTCTGTTGCAGACCGTGACCGGCGACTATGTCGAAGACGACATCTATTACGAACTGCTCGACCCGGCCGACATCGACATGATCTGCCGCCCCGACCAGAACGCGGTGTACCTGGTGCCCTGGGCCATCGAGCCCACGGCTCAGGTGATCCACGATACCTACGACAAGCAAGGCAACCCGATCGAGTTGTCGCCGCGCAACGTGCTCAAGAAGGTCCTGAAACTCTACGCCGACCGTGGCTGGCAGCCGATCGTGGCGCCGGAAATGGAGTTCTACCTGACCAAACGCTGCGAAGACCCGGACTTCCCGCTGCAACCGCCGATTGGCCGTTCCGGTCGCCCGGAAACCGGTCGCCAGTCGTTTTCGATTGAAGCGGCGAACGAATTCGACCCGCTGTTCGAAGACGTCTATGACTGGTGCGAATTGCAGGAACTGGACCTCGACACGTTGATCCACGAGGACGGCACGGCGCAGATGGAAATCAACTTCCGTCACGGCGATGCCCTGTCCCTGGCCGACCAGATCCTGGTGTTCAAGCGCACCATGCGCGAAGCCGCGCTCAAGCACAATGTGGCCGCGACCTTCATGGCCAAGCCCATGACCGGCGAGCCCGGCAGTGCGATGCACTTGCACCAGAGCATCATCGACATCGAAACCGGCAAGAACGTCTTCTCCAATGAAGACGGGACCATGAGCCAGTTGTTCCTGTATCACATCGGTGGCCTGCAAAAACTCATTCCAGAATTGCTGCCGCTGTTCGCGCCGAACGTCAACTCGTTCCGCCGCTTCCTGCCGGACACTTCGGCACCGGTGAACGTGGAGTGGGGCGAAGAGAACCGCACCGTAGGCCTGCGGGTGCCGGATGCCGGGCCGCAAAACCGTCGGGTGGAAAACCGCCTGCCGGGTGCCGACGCCAACCCGTACCTGGCGATTGCCGCGAGCCTGCTCTGCGGTTACATCGGCATGGTCGAAGGCTTGAACCCGAGTGCGCCGGTGGTCGGTCGTGGCTATGAACGCCGCAACCTGCGCCTGCCACTGACCATCGAAGACGCGCTGGAACGCATGGAAAACAGCGCGACCGTCGAGAAATACCTGGGCAAGAAATTCATCACGGGCTACGTCGCGGTCAAGCGGGCCGAGCATGAAAACTTCAAGCGCGTGATCAGTTCGTGGGAGCGGGAATTCCTGCTCTTTGCCGTCTGATGCGCCGGGCGCCGCTGCACTTGGCGGCGCCCTCACTGGAATCTTAGGAGAATTCGCATGACCAGCAACAACCCGCAAACCCGTGAATGGCAAGCCTTGAGCAGCGAACACCACCTGGCGCCGTTCAGCGACTTCAAACAGCTTAAAGAGAAAGGCCCGCGCATCATCACCAGCGCCAAGGGCGTTTACCTCTGGGACAGCGAAGGCAACAAGATCCTCGACGGCATGGCCGGCCTGTGGTGCGTTGCGATCGGTTACGGTCGTGATGAGCTGGCTGACGCCGCCGCCAAACAAATGCGCGAACTGCCTTATTACAACCTGTTCTTCCAGACCGCTCACCCACCGGTGCTGGAACTGGCCAAAGCCATTTCCGACATCGCGCCTGAAGGCATGAACCATGTGTTCTTCACCGGTTCGGGCTCGGAAGGCAACGACACCATGCTGCGCATGGTCCGCCATTACTGGGCGATCAAAGGCCAGCCGAACAAGAAAGTCATCATCAGCCGCAAGAACGGTTATCACGGTTCCACCGTGGCCGGCGCGAGCTTGGGTGGCATGACGTATATGCATGAACAAGGCGACTTGCCGATCCCGGGCATCGTCCACATCGCCCAGCCGTACTGGTTCGGTGAAGGCGGCGACATGAGCCCGGACGAGTTCGGTATCTGGGCCGCCAATCAGCTGGAAGAGAAAATTCTGGAAGTCGGCGTGGACAACGTCGGTGCCTTTATTGCCGAGCCGATCCAGGGTGCCGGTGGCGTGATCGTGCCGCCAGACAGCTACTGGCCGCGCATCAAGGAAATCCTCGCCAAGTACGACATCCTGTTCGTGGCGGACGAAGTGATTTGCGGTTTCGGCCGTACCGGTGAGTGGTTCGGTAGCGATCACTACGACCTCAAGCCCGACATGATGACCATCGCCAAAGGCCTGACCTCCGGCTACATCCCGATGGGTGGCCTGATCGTGCGTGACGAAGTGGTGAAGGTGCTCAACGAGGGCGGCGATTTCAACCACGGCTTCACCTATTCCGGGCACCCGGTGGCCGCTGCGGTAGCGCTGGAAAACATCCGCATCCTGCGCGAAGAAAAAATTATCGAGCGCGTCCATGCCGAAACGGCACCCTATTTGCAAAAGCGTCTACGGGAACTGAACGATCACCCGTTGGTGGGGGAAGTGCGCGGCGTCGGTCTGTTGGGGGCCATCGAACTGGTCCAGGACAAGGCCACTCGCAAACGTTACGAAGGCAAGGGCGTCGGCATGATTTGCCGCACCTTCTGCTTCGACAACGGCCTGATCATGCGCGCGGTGGGCGACACCATGATCATCTCCCCGCCACTGGTGATTACACCGGCGGAAATCGATGAGTTGGTGACCAAGGCACGCAAGTGCCTGGACCTGACCCTGAGTGCGTTGCAGGGCTAAGTGCTAGGCTCTGGGCGGGGTGTGCGGTCGGCACTTCGCCCAGTGCAAATAAAGGATGGGTCTTTCCTTGAAAGCCTGCCTCGGAACTTGCCAGACTACCGGTTGTTCGGATGCCCAGTAACAGGCCGCTGAGCACGTGGTTAAAAAGAAAAATTGGAGCATTACCCATGAAGGCATTAGGTATGAAGATAGCTGGCAAGACCCTCCTCGCCATGTCCCTGATGGGCGTGATGGCGGGTGCAGTTCAGGCGGATGACAAGGTTTTGCACGTCTACAACTGGTCCGATTACATCGCACCGGACACCGTCAAGAAGTTCGAGGCCGAGTCGGGGATCAAGGTCGTCTACGACGTGTTCGACAGCAACGAAACCCTCGAAGCCAAGTTGCTGGCAGGCAAGTCCGGCTACGACATCGTCGTGCCGTCGAACAACTTCCTGGCCAAGCAGATCAAGGCCGGCGTTTACCAGAAACTGGACAAGTCCAAGCTGCCTAACTGGAAGAACCTGAACCCTGACTTGCTTAAAGCCGTATCGGTGAGCGACCCGGGTAACGAACACGCCTTCCCTTACATGTGGGGTTCGATCGGTATCGGTTTCAACGCCGAGAAGGTCAAGGCTGCATTGGGTGCCGATGCGCCAACCAATTCCTGGGACCTGATCTTCAAACCTGAAAACGCCGCCAAGTTGAAGTCGTGCGGTATCAGTTTCCTCGATTCGCCAACCGAGATGATTCCAGTGGCGTTGCACTACCTGGGCTATCCAACCGACAGCCAGGACAAAAAACAACTGGCTGAAGCTGAAGCGCTGTTCCTGAAGATTCGTCCTTCGGTGGGCTACTTCCACTCGTCCAAGTACATCTCCGACCTGGCCAACGGCAACATCTGCGTAGCCGTCGGTTACTCGGGTGACATCTACCAGGCCAAGTCCCGTGCGGCTGAAGCCGGTGACAAGGTGAAAGTCAGCTACAACATTCCCAAAGAAGGTGCCGGCAGCTTCTACGACATGGTCGCCATCCCTAAAGATGCCGAAAACGTCGAAGGCGCCTACAAGTTCATGACCTTCCTGCAGAAGCCGGAAATCATGGCCGAGATCACCAACGCAGTGCGTTTCCCGAACGGTAACGCGGCTGCCACGGCATTGGTCGATAAAGACATCACCAGCGACCCGGGCGTTTATCCACCGGCTGACGTATTGGCCAAGCTGTACGCGATTGCCGACTTGCCGGCCGCGACCCAGCGGATCATGACCCGCAGTTGGACCAAGATTAAATCCGGTAAATAAGTAAACCCCTGTAGTAGCTGCCGAAGGCTGCGTTGAGGTCCGAAGGACCTCCGCGTTTTCAACATCACAACTGCTTCGCAGTTGAACGCAGCCTGCGGCAGCGGCTACAGATCTTCATAAAGTTTGCTGGAACGGTTTATCGAGGGTAAGTTGCGCGCCGGTTTTGTTGCCAGGCAGCCATGGCTGTCATGTGACGCTGGGCAACTTGGGCCCAACTAATTTTAGAGGACCTCCACGTGCCTATTTTTTCTTTATTGCGCAATGCCATGCTGGTCGGCGCCGGGCTGACACTTGCCGTCAGTGTCCAGGCCGCCGGTACTGTGCATATTTATAACTGGTCGGACTACATCGGCTCGACCACCCTGGCCGACTTCCAGAAAGAAACCGGGATCAAACCGGTGTATGACGTGTTCGACTCCAACGAAACCCTGGAAGGCAAGTTGCTGGCCGGGCGCACCGGCTACGACGTAGTCGTGCCGTCCAATCACTTCCTTGGCAAACAGATCAAGGCTGGCGCCTTCCAGAAGCTCGATAAATCGAAGCTGACCAACTACGCCAACCTCGACCCGGTGCTGCTCAAGCGCCTGGAACAGAACGATCCGGGCAACCTGTACGCTGTGCCGTACCTGTGGGGCACCAACGGCATCGGTTACAACGTCGACAAGATCAAGGCGGTGCTGGGCGTCGACAAGATCGACTCCTGGAGCGTGCTGTTCGAACCGGAGAACATCAAGAAGCTGCACAGCTGCGGCGTGGCGTTCCTCGATTCCGCCGATGAAATGATGCCGACGGTCCTCAACTACATGGGCCTGAACGCCAACAGCACCAACCCTGAAGATTACAAAAAGGCCACCGCCAAGTTGCTCGCGGTGCGGCCTTACGTGACGTACTTCCATTCGTCCAAGTACATCTCGGACCTGGCCAACGGCGACATCTGCATCGCCATCGGTTTCTCCGGTGACATGTTCCAGGCCAAGGCCCGCGCGGCCGAAGCCGGCAAAGGCGTGAACGTGGCCTACACCATTCCGAAAGAGGGTGGGGCGCTGTGGTTCGACATGCTGGCGATTCCGAAGGACTCGTCCAACGTCAAGGAAGCCCACGCCTTCATCAACTATTTGCTCAAGCCTGAAGTGATTGCACAGGTCAGCGATTCGGTTGGCTACGCGAACCCCAACCCTGGCTCGGACAAATTGATGGAGCAATCCATCCGCACGGACGAATCGGTGTACCCACCGCAAGCCGTCCTCGACAAGACCTACGTGTCGGTCGAGCTGCCGCCCAAGATTCAACGCTTGATGACCCGCAGCTGGACCACGGTCAAGACGGGTAAATAGCTTCAAGGCTCAAACTATCCAAGGTTGGCCCACCTCGGGCGAACTGCACTCTTTTTTTCTGGGAGTTTCGTAAATGGCAGTTGCCTCCGGCGCCTATAAGAAAGCCCTCGAGGGCGACCAGACACCGAAACAGGTGTTGGTCAAAATCGACCGGGTCACGAAGAAGTTCGACGAGACGATTGCCGTGGACGACGTGTCCCTGGAAATCAAGAAAGGCGAAATTTTCGCCCTGCTCGGCGGTTCGGGATCGGGCAAATCCACCTTGCTGCGCATGCTCGCAGGGTTTGAACGGCCCACGGAGGGGCGCATTTACCTCGACGGCGTCGACATCACCGAGATGCCGCCGTACGAGCGACCGATCAACATGATGTTCCAGTCCTACGCCTTGTTCCCGCACATGACCGTGGCGCAGAACATTGCCTTCGGCCTCAAGCAGGACAAGATCCCGGCCTCGGAAGTCGATGCCCGTGTCGCGGACATGCTCAAGCTGGTTCAGATGACGCAGTACGCCAAGCGCAAGCCGCATCAGTTGTCCGGTGGTCAGCGTCAGCGTGTGGCCCTGGCCCGTTCGTTGGCCAAGCGGCCGAAGCTGTTGCTGCTCGACGAACCGATGGGCGCACTGGATAAAAAACTGCGTTCGCAAATGCAGTTGGAGCTGGTCGAGATCATCGAGCGCGTCGGCGTAACCTGCGTCATGGTGACCCACGACCAGGAAGAAGCCATGACCATGGCCGAGCGCATCGCGATCATGCACCTGGGCTGGATCGCCCAGATCGGCAGCCCGATCGACATCTACGAAACCCCGACCAGCCGCCTGGTTTGCGAGTTCATCGGCAACGTCAACATCTTCGAAGGTGAAGTGATCGACGACGCCGAAGGCCACGCGACCATTACCTGCAAAGACCTCGATCGGCAGATCTACGTCGGCCACGGCATCAGCACCTCGGTGCAGGACAAATCCGTCACCTACGCGATCCGTCCAGAGAAACTGCTGGTCACCGCCGAGATGCCGACCTGCGAGTACAACTGGTCCAGCGGCAAGGTGCATGACATCGCCTACCTCGGCGGCCACTCGGTGTTCTACGTCGAATTGCCGAGCGGCAAACTGGTGCAGTCGTTTGTCGCCAACGCCGAACGCCGTGGCGCCCGTCCGACCTGGGGCGATCAGGTCTACGTGTACTGGGAAGACGACAGCGGTGTGGTACTTCGCTCATGAACATGCGCAAATTCAAACGCCGCCTCAATCGAATAATTCCCGGTGGCCGCCAACTGGTCATCGGGGTACCGTTCATCTGGCTGTTCATGTTCTTCATGCTGCCGTTCTTCATCGTCTTGAAGATCAGCTTCGCCGAAGCCGACGTGGCCATCCCGCCGTACACCGAGATCTACAGCTTCATTGACCAGAAGCTGCAGGTGCTGCTGAACCTGGGCAACTACGCGATGCTCGGCGACGACGAGTTGTACATCGCCGCGTACCTGGGTTCGCTGAAGATGGCGCTGATCAGCACCGTCCTCTGCTTGTTGATTGGCTACCCGATGGCCTACGCCATTGCCAGCGCCCGTAAAGAGCTGCAAACGGTGCTGGTGCTGCTGATCATGATGCCGACCTGGACGGCGATCCTGATCCGCGTTTACGCGTGGATGGGCATCCTCAGCAACAACGGCCTGCTCAACGGTTTCCTGATGAGCATGGGCTGGATCAACGAACCGCTGCAGATCCTCAACACCAACCTCGCGGTCTACATTGGCGTTGTGTATTCGTACCTGCCGTTCATGATCCTGCCGCTCTACGCCAACCTGGTGAAGCACGACAACAGCCTGCTGGAAGCCGCATCCGACCTGGGTTCGAGCACCTTCAACAGCTTCTGGAAAATCACCATTCCACTGTCCAAGAACGGCATTGTCGCCGGCTGCATGCTGGTGTTCATTCCGGTGGTCGGTGAGTTCGTGATCCCGGAACTGCTCGGCGGTCCGGAAACCCTGATGATCGGCAAAGTGCTGTGGCAAGAGTTCTTCAACAACCGTGACTGGCCGGTGGCGTCTGCCCTGGCGGTGGTGATGCTGGCGATCCTGATTGTGCCGATCATCCTGTTCAACCGTAGTCAGGCTAAAGAAATGGAGGGCAAAGAATGAAGAACTTCCGTTTCTCAAGCCTGATGCTGGTGCTGGGTTTGCTGTTTATCTACGCGCCGATGCTGATCCTGGTGATCTACTCGTTCAACGCCTCGAAACTGGTGACAGTGTGGGGCGGCTGGTCGATCAAGTGGTACGTGGGCCTGCTCGACAACACCCAATTGATGGGCTCGGTGGTGCGCTCACTGGAAATCGCCTGCTACACGGCGGTGGCCGCGGTTGCACTCGGTACGTTGGCGGCCTTCGTGCTGACCCGTATCACGCACTTCAAGGGTCGCACGCTGTTTGGTGGCCTGGTGACCGCGCCGTTGGTGATGCCCGAAGTGATCACCGGTCTGTCGCTGTTGCTGCTGTTCGTGGCGATGGCGCAGATGATCGGTTGGCCACAGGAACGCGGGATCATCACCATCTGGATCGCCCACACGACGTTCTGTGCGGCGTATGTGGCGGTGGTGGTGTCGGCGCGCTTGCGTGAGCTGGACCTGTCGATTGAAGAGGCGGCCATGGACCTGGGCGCGCGGCCGTGGAAGGTGTTCTTCCTGATCACCATCCCTATGATCGCGCCATCGTTGGCGGCGGGCGGGATGATGTCCTTCGCGCTGTCGCTGGATGACCTGGTGTTGGCGAGTTTCGTGTCCGGGCCTGGTTCAACGACCCTGCCGATGGAAGTGTTCTCGGCGGTGCGTCTGGGCGTGAAGCCAGAGATCAACGCTGTGGCCAGTCTGATTCTGTTGGCGGTGTCGATCGTGACCTTCCTGGTCTGGTTCTTCAGTCGCCGCGCCGAAGAAAACCGCAAGCGGGCGATTCAGCAAGCGATCGAAGAAGGTGCTGCCGATTCCTGGAAGCAACCGGACGTGCGTCGGGCGCAGCAAGCGCCGGAAGCGGCTTGATCCACGGATGATCGTTCCCACGCTCCGCGTGGGAATGCCTCTTGTGACGCTCCGCGTTACGCTTTGGGACGCGGAGCGCCCCGGGCTGCATTCCCACGCGGAGCGTGGGAACGATCAGTGTGGGGTCAGGCAACCCAAGGCGATTTGCGGATGATCTCGACAAAGTTCATCGGCTTGAACCCCGGCTCGCTGTCCACCAGCACATCTGCGTTCACCGTGCCAAACGTGGTGTCCGGCTTGTGTTTGAAGCCATTGGCGAACGCACACAGGATGCATTCCTTGAATCCTTCGCCACGCGGGTGAGCGTGCACCACCGCCTCACGCTGCTCGGTCGGGAACGCCGCGTAATCGATACCCAGCACATCCATTTCGACACCGGCCGTAACCAGCGCCACGTTCGGCCGCAGGTGTTGCGGCACGCCCGGCGTGGTGTGCAGGGCAATCGATAACCACACTTGTTCGATGTCGTCGTCGCTCAGGCCATAAGGCTTGAGGAAGGCTTTGGCGGCATTGGCACTGTCGACTTCAAACCGCTCGTTGTCGCTGCGTTGACCTTCCACCAGGCCCAGGTCATGGAACATCGCGCCGACGTAGAGCAACTCCGGGTTGTAGGCCAGTTGCTTGCGTTCACCGCTCAAAGCGCCGAACAGAAACACCCGGCGGGAGTGGTGGTACAGCAGGTCGGATTCGACGTCGCGGATGTATTCGGTGGTGGCTTTGGCCAATGCGCTGTCGGGGATTTTGATGCCGGCAATGATGCTGCTCATGGTGCTTTCCTCGTGGGGAACGCCGTGGCGGCGCTGATGGGGAAAGTCTGTTCCCGCATCCGCCAGCGGACAATCGATCCATGGCTGCGATCCCGGCCAATGAGCAGGCATATCGCGCCAACCTCGCTTGTTGTAGGGTTGGCGCAGATCTGTAGCAGCTGTCGAGCGGAGCGAGGCAGCGTTCGGCGACGAAGTCGTCGTAAACCCTGAGTACGCGATCTACCTGAAAAACCGCATAGCCTGATCTCACGACGACTTCGTCGCCGAACGCTGCCTCGCTCCGCTCGACAGCTGCTACAGGGGATCTATGTGCCATAGAGGCGTTTCGAACCATGCAAAAATCCGTCGCCATCGTGGTGTTTTCCGGCGTGCAGTCCCTGGACGTCACGGGGCCCATGGATGTGTTCGCCGAAGCCAATCGCTTCCTCGCGCCGGACGACCACTATCGGCTGGAGGTCATCGGTGTCGAGCGCGGGATGATGCCGTGCTCCAACGGTTTGTCCCTGAACGCGCACCGGCATTTCAGCGAAGCGCCGGACGCTTATGACTTGCTGCTGGTGGCCGGTGGGCCGCAGTTGCCGTTCCTGAATTTCGGCGCGACGTTCGATGCCTGGCTGCGCGATGCCTGCGCGCGGGCGCAGCGCTTTGGTTCGATATGCAATGGCGCGTTCATGTTGGCCCGGGCGGGGTTGCTCGAAGGGCGCACCGTGACCACCCACTGGGGCGATGCGACGGCGTTGGCGGCATTGTGTCCGTCTACTCAGGTCGAAGCGGATCGTTTGTACGTGCAGGACGGCGAGCTCTACACCTCGGCCGGGGTCACGGCGGGGATCGACCTGTCGCTGTACCTGCTGGGGCGCGATCACGGCCCGGAAGTCGCACTCAGCGTCGCCAAACGCCTGGTCGTGTTCACCCAGCGCTCGGGCGGGCAATCGCAGTTCAGTCCGTTCCTCACGCCCCACGCCGAACCGACGTCGGCGGTGGCGCTGGTGCAACTCTACGTGCTCGCCAACCTCACCGGCGACTTGGCCCTCGCGGATCTCGCCAACGCCGCCAACATGAGCGCGCGCAATTTTTCCCGGGTGTTTGCCAAGGAAGCCAAAGTGACCCCGGCGGAGTTTGTCGAGCGGGCGAGGGTGGATGCGGCGCGGGTGTTGCTGGAAAGCACGCGTTCGCCGCTCAAGACCGTGGCGTATCAGTGTGGCTTTCGTGACGCCCAGCACATGCGCAGCGTTTTCAACCGCCGGTTGGGAGTGACGCCGCAGCAGTTCAGGCTGAACTTCACGGCGATGGTTTGACGGTAAAGCACTGATCGTTCCCACGCTCCGCGTGGGAATGCATCCCGGGACGCTCCGCGTCCCAAGAGCGGACGCTAAGCGTCCATGGCAGCATTCCTACGCAGAGCGTGGGAACGATCAGCGCGACTCAGTTTTTCAGCGAGTCATACGCCTCAAGCGTACGCAGCGAATAGATATACGCCGCCCCGGCATTCAGCGAAATCGCCGTGGCCAAGGTCGCCGCCACTTCCTCGCGACTCGCCCCAGCCTTGATCGCCGCATCCGTATGAGCCGCAATACAACCATCGCACCGGGTAGTAATCGCCACCGCGATGGAGATCAGTTCACGCGTCTTGGCATCCAGCACATCATTTTCTGCGGCGGCTTCGCCGAGGGCCATGTAGGCCTTGACCATTTTCGGGTTGCTCTTGCCCAGCGCGCCAAAGGCTTTCTGGATGGTGGGCAGCAGTTCGGACCAGTTATTGAACATAGCGTTAACTCCTCAGCGGGTTGGGTGTACTGTTTCGACACGCTCAGTCTTGCCCTTTGGCGCGGTTCGGGTTTGTTCGATCCGCTCAGTAATTTCTTCGATGCGCTCAAATGAATTCGATCGATAAACTCATCACCCTGGCCAACGTTCGCGGCGTTCTGGATTTGCGCTGCCAATTCCAGGGCGACTGGGCGCTGGCCCACGAGCAACAAGCGCTGGGCATGGCGCCCTATCACATCGTGTTGGCCGGCGAGTGCCGCGTGGAATTTCCCGACGGTCAGCGCCTGCCGATGCGTGCCGGTGACATTCTGCTGCTGCCCGGCGGCACGCCCCACGTGATCCACAGTCCCGGAAAAACCGTCGCGCCCTCCGCGCAGAAGATCATCCACGGCGGCGCGTTGCCGGTGCATCGCATCGGTGGCGCCAGCCCGGATCTGGACATGCTCTGCGGGACCTTTCATTACAACCGTGCGTCGCTGCTGTTTGCGTCCTTGCCGGACTATCTGGTGATCCCTCGCGGCGCACTGCCGGCGAATGGGCCGTTGCCGGCGTTGGTCGAAGTGTTGCGCGGCGAGGCGGAGGGCAATCAGGCGGGGGCGAAGTTTCTGCTCGACGCGCTGTCCCAGGCGTTGTTCACCCTGATGCTGCGGGCGCATCTGGCGACCTTGGGGCCGGCCAGCGGCACACTGGCGCTGCTCGGCGACAAGCGCCTGGGACGCGCCTGGCAGGCGATGCTCGCCGATCCGGCCCATGAGTGGACCATCGAAAGCCTGGCCGAAACGGCGAGCATGTCCCGGGCCACATTCATGCGGGCGTTTGTGAAAGTGGCCGGGGTGTCGCCGTGGGTGTTGCTGACGCAGGTTCGGATGGAATTGGCGTTCAGTTTGCTGGGTCAATCGCACTTGGGGTTAAGTGATATTGCGTTGCAAGTTGGATATCAGTCCCAAGCGGCGTTCAGCAAGAAATTCAAAGAGATCTATGGCGAGGCGCCGGGTAGGGTGCGGCGGGGGATTTAGTTTTGTGGTGCTTGTGATGGCCTCATCGCGGGCAAGCCTCGCTCCTACAGATATCACCGTCCGTAGGAGCGAGGCTTGCCCGCGAAGGCGTCAGCCCTAACAACAAAAATCTACTGCGCAGCCCGCGCCGGCAACAGCTTCAACGTACTCCGCGTATTAGCCGTCACCTCTTCATCACTGAAATGCGCCTGCATATACATCCCATCGACATACGCCTCCGCCTGATCGTCATAGTGACTGTCAAACGGCACGCCACTCTGGCCAACCGGGTTGATTGTCAGGCTGTGGGCCGGGTCGGCGAAGTCGATCAAACGTCGGGTCGACGGGCCATACGTCACCGGCCACGGCGCCGGGCCGATCCGGGCCGAGAGGTTGTTCGGCACTTCGTGGGTGCCGGGCGCATCGAATGGACCGACGTTGAAGATCCGGTCCAACGGCTTCTGCGCCCCCAGCGGATGACCGTGAGTCAGCGTATGCACCTTGCCCCACTGCCACTGGGCGAAATCAGTACCGAGGACGGTCTTGAGGTGCGCGATGCTCGCCTGCCACGCCACTTTCACCGTATCGGCGCGGGTTTCCCTGGCCGGGGTGTTGCGATTGTCCCACCACGGCGAGTCAGCGGTGGCGGCCAGACGCGGTAACGCGGCGTCGATTACCCGGGTCGAGAGCAAGGTTTCAAAGAAGTCATTGCCCAACTCATCGCGCATCGTCGCGTCGGTCAGGTTGAACAGGAACTGGTTGAACACCGTGGCGCTGACGGAATTGAGCGGGTAGTCGCCTTGCCATTTAGCCAATTGCTCCACCAGTTTCAGTTCGGCCGGGTCGCTCACCACTTCACGCAGCACCGGCAACAGTGGCGCGAGTAAGCGTGGGCCGTAGGCGGTGGTGGTGCCCAGTTGCAGCTTCTGGTTGGCGTCGTTGTCCCACTTCACGTTCTTGTCGCTGAGCTGGCGATTGAGCTGCTGGCCGCGATCGGCCAGGTTGTAGTAACCGGGGATCTCCATGCCGGTGGGCGCAACCGGTTGGAAGTTGGCCGAGACGATATAGCCCCGCGCCGGGTTCTCTTCCTGAGGATTGGCGCTAAACGGGTAGAAGCCTTCCTTGTCCGCCTGATTGGTGCTGCCGTCGAGGATGAAGCCGGGCTTCACCCCGACCGCACGCTTGGGCAGCAGGGCTGACGCCCACCAACCGATATCACCTTTGGCGTTGGCGTAAACGATGTTCAGTCCTGGCGCCTGAACCTTGGCCGACGCGGCGCGGGCCTTGGCCAGGGTGTCGGCGCGGTTGAGCTGATAGAAACCTTCGAGAATCGGGTTCGGCGTTTCGAGGAACGCCCACCACATCGCGACCGGGGTCTTGCCGGCGGCAGTGCCGAGGGCGTCGTTGATGATCGGGCCGTGGGGCGACTGACGCAGGGTCAGCGTCACCGGCGGCTGGCCCTTCACGGCGATCTGCTGCTCGGTGTTGACCATGTCCACCCATTTGCCGCGATACCAGACTTGGTTCGGGTTGTCCGGGTTGACCTTCTCGGCGATCAAATCCAGATCGTCGTTCTGGAACATGGTCAGGCTCCAGCCGAAATCCAGGTTGTGGCCGAGAAAGGCAAACGGCACCAGCGCCTGATGATGACCGTAAAGCTCGAAACCCGGCGCCGACAGTTGCGCCTCGTACCACACCGACGGCACCGAGAAGCGAATATGCGGATCACCGGCCAGCAGCGGCTTGCCGCTTTTGCTGTGGTTGCCGGAGATGACCCAGGCGTTGCTGCCTTCGAACTGCGGCAGGCCGTTATCGGCCAGGGCTTGTTCGCTGAGGCGGGCGAGGGCGTTCAGGTCTTTCCAGTCGCCAGCAGCGAGGGCCGGGCCGGGGTTGGCGCGGGTTTTGGCCAGCACGCCTTTGGGCTGCCAGTCGAGGTCGAAGATGTTCAGGTAGTCAGGGCCGAGCTGATCGCGCACATACGTCAGTAATGGTTCGGTGCGAAACGCCGCGGCAAAGCTGTAGGCCATGTAGCCGGCGACGCTGATGCTGTCTTCGGCGGTGAAGGGGCGCTTGTGGATCCCCAGCACGTCGAACTCGGCGGGCGCGGCGTGGGTGTCCTGATATTGGTTGATGCCGTCCAGGTAAGCTTGCAGGGCCTTCCACGCCGGTGACTGCCGATCAAGGGCGGCCACATAACTCTCGGCGCGTTCGCGGATGCGCAGGCTGCGGAACAGTTTGTCGGTGTCCACCAGTTTCGGCCCGAGCACTTCGGCCAGTTCACCACGGGCCAGGCGGCGCATGGCTTCCATCTGGAACAAGCGGTCCTGGGCGTGCACGTAGCCGAGGGCGCGGTAGAGATCGGTTTCGTTGTCGGCGCGGATATGCGGCACGCCGCGCTCGTCGTAGCGCACGGTTACCGAACCTTGCAGGTGTTGCAACTCCACCTGGCCCTGGCGCGTCGGCTGCTTGCTGTAGACGTAGCCGCCAACCCCGATGGCGAGCGCGACGATCAGCAAGGCGAGTACGGTCAGGACGCGTTTCATGGTGACTCCTTGTTCTTCTTCGATTGCCGCCCGTGTGGGCTGCAAACATGTAGCACAGACCTCCTGTGCCGGGCATCACCGTCCTCGAATAGTCCGGAATGCCTTACTGCACTTGCACCGGCCATGGGCAGTAGCAACCCACGGCCATCGTGTGGGTTGCATTCACCGTTCGCCCTTCATTCAGCGCTTGCAGGATCGGCTCGATAAAACTGTTGCTC
Organism: Pseudomonas sp. LBUM1646; assembly: GCF_059716165.1. NCBI lineage: Bacteria > Pseudomonadati > Pseudomonadota > Gammaproteobacteria > Pseudomonadales > Pseudomonadaceae > Pseudomonas > Pseudomonas sp. LBUM1646. Next base: position 6,580,079 of record NZ_CP166810.1, on the reverse strand, counting down.
GAATTGCAGGTCAGGCCTTCGCTGTAGGGGCCGAAATAGGCGAGATTGCCGGCGCGGTCCCAGATCGCCACCGCCGGGCTGGCGGGGATCTGCTCCGAGCCGGGCAGCACGGTGATGGTTTTCAGGCTGCTCAAGGTGCTGGGCAATTGACCGTGACTGCCGGGACGTTGCACCGAAAAAAACTCCACGCCCTGCGGTACATACTGCTCGACGAGTTCGGTGAGGTGCTGTTGATTGCCGACATTGCACGGGCAGGCCGGGTCCCAGAAATGCACAAGGCGGATGGCGCCGGGGCCGGCGAGGTCGTCGGGCAGGCGCAACGGGTCGCCGGAAAACACCGCGGTATGTTCGCTGAACGCCCGCAGGTAGCGCCCCTGAAACCAGTCATAAGCGGCCCACAGCACGCCGGCGCACACGAGGGCGAGCAGGCTGGCAAGCAGTGTGGTGCGGTAGGCCGAACGCATGGGTTTCAATCCTCGAAGGTCGCCCAGCTTGCCATGCTTGCCGCGACAGATGAATATCGCAGGCCCATAAAGTCCGTTTCACGTTTTGGAAAAGTCTATGCCTGCCACTTTCGACCCCGATCATTTGCGCGCCAGTCTGCGGCCATTGGCCCAGTGGCAGCCGTTGTCGACGGAGGGCCTGGCCTATCAAGCGTTCTATGGGCTGGATTTTCCGGAGCGCACACTGCGCCGTGGCCTGGGGCGTTTTCAGGTCGATGGTTATGAAGTGGTCAGCCAAGTCTGGTGGCCGGAGCGGGCGAAGGCGACGTTGTTCCTGTTTCACGGTTTTTACGATCACACCGGGCTGTATCGGCATGTGATCGAATGGGCAATGGATCAGGGGTTCGCGGTGATTGCCTGCGACTTGCCAGGGCACGGGCTGTCCAGCGGCGAGCGCGCGAGCATCAAGGATTTCTCCGAGTATCAGGACACCCTGCAAAGCTTGTTCGCCGAAGCGCAGTCCCTGGATTTACCGCAGCCGTGGCATTTGTTCGGACAGAGCACCGGCGGGGCGATTGTGATCGACCATGTGCTTAATCAGGGCGCGGACAGCCCGGCGCAAGGCCAGGTGATCCTGCTGTCGCCGCTGGTACGACCCCGGGCCTGGGGCTGGTCGCAGTTGAGTTATTACCTGCTCAAACCCTTTGTCAAAGGCATCGCCCGACGCTTTAGCGAGAACTCTAACGACCCCGCATTCTTACCCTTTCTGCAAGCCGATCCGTTGCAGCCGCTACGTTTGCCAACCGCATGGGTCGGCGCATTGGGGCGCTGGATCAAGCGTATCGAGGCGTCTGCGAATAGTCCGCGCCGGCCGCTGATCGTGCAGGGGCAGGCGGACATGACGGTGGACTGGGAGCACAACCTGGAGGTGTTGAAGGCCAAGTTTGATCAGCCGCAGGTGTTGATGTTGCCCCAGGCACGGCATCATTTGGCGAATGAGACGCCGGCGTTGCGGGAGGAGTATTTCGGGTTTTTGACGAAGCGGATCAAGGGGCGGAATCTCTAGCGCCTGTTCCGGGCTCTTCGCGGGCAACGAAAGCTTACTGCCCCACCGCCAACCCCGCCCGAATCGCCGCCAACGCCGCCTGGTAATACGCCTTGCCCTCATCCGACTCGGCAAACGTGGCGAACTCTTCCAGTTCGTTATCCGACAAGTCGCGGTAAACGTAGAGCAGCGTGTTATTCAGGTCGGCGCCTATCTGATCCATCAAGCGCTGGCGCTGACCATTCAACATCCCGGGAGCCTGACCGCCACCGAGCAGACCGGGGATCATCGAACTCAAGCTGTCGGCCGCAACGCCGGCAATCGCCAACGTGACTTCGGCGCCTGCCTCGCGAGCGGGCAGGGCCTGGGCGAGATGGCCGATGATCAGCAGGCGAGTGTCGCTGGCTTCAATCTTGGGCAAGCCCTTGGCATTTTTCGCCAATTGATCGCGCCGGGTCGCCAGCAGTTCGGCGGCGACCACTTTCTTGCCCAGCGGTGTCTGGAAAAAGGTCAGTGCCGGTTTCGGATCGGCGAGGGTCTTGCGCAGTTGTGCTTCGGCGCGCTGGTCCATGGCCTGGGGGGCGAAGCGCTGGTTGCTGTTGTTCACCAGTGCCTGAAACACCGCAGGCGGCAAGCTGTTCTGGTAGCGCTGCTGAGCGGCTGAGAGGGCGTCGTTAAAATGCGCGCGTTGGTCTGGCCAACCGGCGACCTTGTACAACTGGTCGTGGCCGTCTGCCCAGGCGGGCAAAACACAGAGCATCAACAGTGAAAAAAGCAAACGGCGCATAGGGACTCCTGTCGGCAGGCGACTATTCTCCGTGCGGTACAGGAACTTGTCGAGAATTCGTATCAGCCCGCTGCGCGGCTCTGTCGGATTTGCAGGCACAGGAATACTATGCGCGCCATGCAAATACCCTCTGATCACCCGCTGCTGTTACGTATCGTCGACGACCTGGCCGAACGGGGCTGGTCGCAGCAGAATATTTTCCTGCCTCTGGGTCTGACCCGGGAACTGGCGGCTGAGTGCCGTAAACGTGCGGCCGAGGGTGAATTGGCCCCGGCGGCGGTGGGGCGCGGGCCGACGTCGGAGATTCGCGAAGGTATTCGCGGCGACCACATTCAGTGGCTCGAACCCGGCGAAACCGAGTCCTGCGACAGCTACCTGAGCTTGATGGACAGCCTGCGCGAAGCGATGAATCGCGGTCTGTTCCTCGGCCTGGAAGATTTCGAAAGCCACTTCGCCCTGTACCCGCCCGGTGCGTTCTACCTCAAGCATGTGGACCGTTTCCGCGACGATGACCGGCGCATGGTCTCGGCGGTGATCTACCTCAATGACGCCTGGCTGCCCGAACACGGCGGCGAACTGCGCATGTACCTGAAAGAAGGTGTCGAACACAATGTGGTGCCCACCGGTGGATGCCTGGTGGTGTTCCTGTCAGGCGAGGTGCCCCACGAAGTCCTGCCCGCGACCCGGGATCGCCTGTCATTGACCGGCTGGTTCCGCCGTCGCGGCAACGAGCCGTTCTGATCATGCAAAAGATTCTGGTAAGCCGCTGCCTGCTGGGCCATCGCGTACGTTACGACGGCGGAGCGAGTGGGCCATTTGATCTGTTGGACCAATGGATCGCCGAGGGGCGGGTCGTACCGTTGTGTCCGGAAGTAGCGGGTGGGTTGCCGACGCCGCGCGCCGCAGCGGAGATTCCGGGCGGGCAGGGTGGTGAAGTGCTCGATGGCCATGCGCCGGTGATCACCACTGAAGGCGAAGACGTCAGCGCGGAGTTTCTTTCGGGGGCTTATCAGGCACTGGAGTTGGTGCAGAAGCACGGCATCCGGATTGCGGTGTTGAAGGCCAACAGCCCGTCCTGCGGGAATTTGCTTACGTATGACGGCAGCTTCAGTGGGGTGAAGGTCGCTGGTGAAGGGGTGACGGCGGCGCTGCTCAAGCGCCATGGCGTTCAAGTCTTCAGTGAGCTTGAGTTGCTGCAAGCGTCGGCCGCATTGGCAACCCTCAATTAACGACTGACACAAAAACCTGTGGGAGCGAACCTGACATTCAACATCATCGTTGACTGTTGCACCGCTTTCGCGAGCAGGCTCGCTCCCACAAGGTATTCATCAACCTGAAATCAGGGCTTGGGCTCCACACTCGTATCCGCCCCAAACCACTTCTGCGTCAACGCCTCCAGCCGACCATCCGCCTTGATCCGCTGCAACGCGTTGTCGAGGCTGGCCTGGAACGCCGGGTTACCTTTCTGGAACGGAATCGCCAGGCTTACCGGTTCGCTGGCCTTCGGCGCCTCTTCCTTCAGCGTTTGCACCAGCAGCATCGACTGCGGTTGCTCTTCTTTCTGCGCGATCAATTGCGCATCGGTGTGGCTGTAAGGCTCGCTGAAGTCGAAACGATCCTTCAGATCCGCGGTCATTGCTATGTGGTTGATGGCGACGTCGTACTTGCCGGTTTCAACGCCTGGCAGCAGTTCGCTGGCATCGGTGACGACGAAGTCGGCCCGTACATCCAGTTCATTGGCCAGCAACTGCCCCAATTCGACTTCGAACCCGGTGAGTTTGCCGTCGTCCTTGAAATTGAAGGGCGGTGTATTAGCCTCAAGAGCAATGCGCAATTCGCCGCGGTCGTATACGTCGTCAATCAGTTCGGCATGGGCCAAAGGGCTCAAAAGGGGTAGCAGGCAGATCAGGCCAGGCAAAAAGCGCATGGTCACTCCTTTGAATTCATTATTGCGATGCTCTGATTCAGGCTCGCTTTGCTATGGTTGTCGAGGTCCTTCGACAACGAATGGCCGTGAAGTTGTCTCGGTCACGCGGATTTTACGGAAAAACTGGAGAAGAGAATGAAAACGTTTATGTCACGAGCAGCATTGGCTGGCCTGTTGATGGGTGTGTCGATGCTGGCCAGCGCCGCTACCCCGGCCCCTAAAGGTGCCGAAGTGTTCATCGTATCTCCCGAAGACGGTGCCACCATCGAACAAACCTCTATCGTCAAATTCGGCGTCAAGGATGTCTCACTGGCTCCGGCGGGTGATGTGACGAAAAACACCGGTCACCACCACTTGCTGATCGACGTCGACAAACTGCCAGCCGCCGGCGCGCCGATTCCGCTGGACGCCAACCACATGCACTTCGGTAAAGCGCAGACCCAGGCCGAAATCAAATTGGCCCCGGGCAAGCACACTTTGCAACTGGAATTGGGCGATAGCAGCCATATGCCGTTCGATCCGCCAATCGTGTCGAAGAAGATCACCGTCAACGTGAAATAAAAAAAGGGAGCCCTTTTCGGGGCTCCCTTTTTTTATTAGCTGCAAGCTTCAAGCTAGAAGCTTCAAGTCAAAGCAAACCGCACTCAACTTGCCGCTTGAAGCTTGCCACTTGTAGCTGCTCTTTTAGAACAACACACGGCAACGAATGGTGCCGTTGATGTGCTGCAGTTTCTCTTGGGCGATTTCCGAGTAGTCAGCATCGACGTCGATCACGACGTAGCCGACTTTCTCGTTGGTCTGCAGGAACTGACCGGAGATGTTGATGCCGTTTTCGGCGAAGACCTTGTTGATCTCGCTCATCACACCCGGGATGTTCTCGTGGATGTGCAGCAGACGGTGCTTGCCAGGGTGAGCCGGCAGGGCCACTTCCGGGAAGTTAACGGACGATACCGAGGTACCGTTATCGCTGTACTTGACCAGTTTCTCCGCCACTTCCAGACCGATGTTGGCTTGCGCTTCAGCGGTGGAACCGCCGATGTGCGGGGTCAGGATCACGTTGTCCAGGCCGCGCAGCGGGCTCTCGAACTCTTCGTCGTTGGAGCGTGGCTCCACCGGGAATACGTCGATGGCCGCGCCGATCAAGTGCTTGTCCTTGATCGCATCTGCCAGGGCTTGCAGTTCAACCACGGTGCCGCGAGCGGCGTTGATCAGGATGCCGCCCTTCTTGATAGAGCGGATTTCCTTCTCGCCGATCATCCACTGGGTAGCAGCGGTTTCCGGTACGTGCAGGGTGACGATGTCGGACATGGCCAGCAGGTCGGTCAGCTTGCCGACCTGAGTGGCGTTGCCCAATGGCAGCTTGGTCACGGTGTCGTAGAAGAACACCTGCATGCCCAAGCCTTCCGCCAGAACCGACAATTGCGTACCGATCGAGCCATAACCGACGATGCCGAGCTTCTTGCCACGGATTTCGAAGGAGTTGGCCGCGCTCTTGATCCAGCCGCCACGGTGGCAGGAAGCGTTCTTCTCAGGGATGCCGCGCAGCAACAGGATCGCTTCGGCCAGCACCAGCTCAGCTACGGAGCGAGTGTTGGAGTACGGCGCGTTGAACACCGCGATGCCGCGTTCGCGGGCAGCGTTCAGGTCAACCTGGTTGGTGCCGATGCAGAAACACCCTACAGCCACGAGCTTCTTCGCGTGATCGAAGATCTCTTCGGTCAGTTGAGTGCGAGAGCGAATGCCGATGAAGTGCGCATCAGCGATCTTTTCCTTCAGCTGGGCTTCCGGCAGAGAACCGGTGAGGTACTCGATGCTGGTGTAGCCCGCCGACTTGAGAACGTCGACAGCCGATTGGTGGACGCCTTCGAGAAGAAGGAACTTGATCTTGCTCTTATCGAGAGAAGTCTTGCTCATCTGCGTAAACCTGTATCCCGGAGAAAAATGGCAGGAAGTAGCCAGCAGATGCTGACCCGGACGGCAACAATGCCGTCACCGCAGAATAGCCGTTGGGCACTACCCTGCGGGGTCGGTATGCTAGCATACGCACCCCGCTAAACACTCATTCCTGCGACGTGAAGCGTTCTCAGGATGACCATGAATTGTTCGAGAGTTCTGTCGATGACCAATCCTGCCCTGATTGAAGAGCTGAAGACCCTGGTTGAGCCTGGCAAGGTGCTGACCGATGCCGACTCCCTCAATGCTTATGGCAAGGATTGGACCAAGCATTTCGCCCCGGCCCCCACGGCCATCGTGTTTCCCAAGACCACCGAGCAGGTCCAGGCCATTGTCCGTTGGGCCAATGAGCACAAGGTGGCGTTGGTGCCGTCCGGCGGACGCACCGGTTTGTCTGCCGCTGCGGTGGCGGCCAATGGCGAAGTGGTCGTTTCGTTCGACTATATGAACCAGATCCTCGACGTGAACCTCACCGACCGCACGGCCGTTTGTCAGCCAGGCGTGGTCACCGAGCATTTGCAGAACGTCGCTGAAGAAAAAGGCCTGTACTACCCGGTGGACTTCGCTTCTGCCGGTTCGAGCCAGATTGGCGGCAATATCGGCACCAATGCCGGCGGGATCAAGGTGATTCGCTACGGCATGACCCGCAACTGGGTGGCCGGCATGAAAGTCGTCACCGGCAAGGGCGATCTGCTGGAGCTGAACCGCGACCTGATCAAGAACGCCACCGGCTACGACCTGCGCCAGCTGTTTATCGGCGCCGAGGGCACCCTCGGTTTTGTGGTCGAAGCGACCATGCGCCTGGACCGTGCGCCGAAAAACCTCACCGCCATGGTCCTCGGCACCGCCGATTTCGACTCGATCATGCCGGTATTGCACGCGTTCCAGAGCAAACTGGACCTGACCGCGTTTGAATTCTTCTCCGACAAAGCCCTGACCAAGATTATGGGGCGCGGCGATGTGCCGGCGCCGTTCGAAACCGACTGCCCGTTCTACGCGCTGCTGGAATTCGAAGCGACCACCGAAGAAGTGGCCAACCACGCCCTGGAAACCTTCGAGCACTGCGTCGAGCAGGGCTGGGTGCTGGACGGCGTGATGAGCCAGAGCGAAACCCAGCTTCAGAACCTGTGGAAGCTGCGCGAATACATCTCTGAAACCATCTCCCACTGGACACCGTACAAGAACGACATTTCGGTCACTGTGTCGAAAATCCCGGCGTTCCTGAAGGAAATCGATGCGATCGTCGGCGAACACTACCCGGATTTCGAAATCGTCTGGTTCGGCCACATCGGCGACGGCAACCTGCACTTGAACATCCTCAAGCCGGAAAACCTGAGCAAGGACGAGTTCTTTGCCAAGTGCGCTACGGTCAACAAGTGGGTGTTCGAAACCGTCGAAAAGTACAACGGTTCGATTTCCGCCGAGCACGGCGTGGGCATGACCAAACGTGACTACTTGACCTACAGCCGTTCCCCGGTTGAGATCGAGTACATGAAAGCCGTCAAGGCGGTGTTCGACCCGAACGGCATCATGAACCCGGGCAAAATTTTCGCTGTTTGACTTTTGAATTTAAGCGCTACGAAACAGGAGTCGGTTATGAGCTATCAGCACCAGTATGTCGACGGTACGCGTATTCACTTCCCGCTCGGGAAAGTGGTGTGCATCGGCCGTAACTATGCCGAACACGCCAAGGAACTGGACAATCCGGTGCCTACCGAGCCGCTACTGTTCATCAAGCCGGGCAGTTGCGTGGTGCCGCTGGAAGGCGGTTTTGCCATTCCGACCGAGCGTGGCTCGGTGCACTACGAAGCGGAAATCGCCGTGTTGATCGGCAAGCCTCTGTCGACCAAGCCGAGCCGTGAAGAAGTGCTCGACGCCATCTCCGGTTTCGCCCCGGCCCTGGACCTGACCCTGCGCGACAAGCAGGCCGAGCTGAAATCCAAGGGCCTGCCGTGGGAAATCGCCAAGTCCTTCGATGGCGCGGCAGTGCTTGCACCGTTCGTGTCCGCCGGCAGCTTCGCCGACCTGACCGACATCGGCATCCGCCTGACCATCAACGGCGAAGTGCGCCAGGATGGCAACAGCAAGGACATGCTCAACCCGATCGTACCGATGATCCAGTACATGGCCGGCTGCTTCTCGCTGCAGGCCGGTGACGTGATCCTGACCGGTACGCCAGTGGGTGTCGGCCCGCTGAATGTCGGTGACGAGCTGGTGCTGGAATTGCCGGGTGTCAGCAGCTTCAACAGCAGCGTCCGCTAGTCCAACGATCGTTCCCACGCTCCGCGTGGGAATGCATCCCGTGACGCTCCGCGTCACATCCGAAGCGGACGCGGAGCGTCCATGGCGGCATTCCCACGCAGAGCGTGGGAACGATCATGACGATCATGACGATCATGGTGCAGGGCTTTCCCGCCATTTCCCGTTTTTTTCACATTCTGTCTGGATAATTCCGTGGTTCCTGGCGTCTGAGCCTGCCCGATTGTGCTATTACCCTTAGCCTGAATTTCTGGAACGCATCCCCTGATGGCCACACAACCGCTCCCGACCCTGCAAACTCCTCGTCGTCCACGATTCTTCATGCGCTGGTATTACTGGCTGTTGCTGGCTGTGGCAGCGGGCTATGGCCTGGCGTTCGCGATGCATTGGGACGACCGCGGTGCGCTCTGGGTGCTGGAGCGTTTCGAAAGCCCGGCCGAGCGCCAGCAAAGTGTCTGGCTGCCGGATTACCGGGCGGTGATCGACGCGAAACTGCTGCCGGGCATGGAAAAGGACGAAGCTTCGGACCTGTCCTACGACCCGCAGACCAAAACCCTGTTCTCGGTCATGGGCAAGAACCCGTTCCTGGTCGAACTGACCCTGCAGGGCGATGTGCTGCGCAAGATGCCACTGGTGGGCTGGACCAATCCGGAAGGCGTGACGACTATGGGCAATGGTTTGTTGGCCATTACCGATGAGCGCGAGCACATGCTGTCGATCGTCAAGGTCGATGCCGACACTCGCGAACTGCACCGCGACAACTTCCCGAAATACGATCTTGGCCCGTCGAAAGACCAGAACAAGGCGTTCGAAGCGATCGTCTGGGACACGCGCAATCAGCAACTGTTGTTGGGCGAAGAACGCCCGCCGGCGCTGTTCAGCTGGAAAAGCGACGGCAGTCAGACCCTTACGGGCGATAAACAGAAACTCGCCAGTAACGAACTGGACATCCGCAACCTGTCGGCCCTGGCCATTGACCCGCGCACCGGCCACACCCTGGTGTTGTCCGCCGACTCGCACTTGCTGCTGGAACTGGACGAGAGGGGCGAGCAAGTCAGCTTCATGACCTTGCTGGGCGGTTTCAACGGCTTGAAGAAGACCATTCCCCGCGCCGAAGGCGTGACCATGGACGAAGCGGGCACGCTGTACATGGTCAGCGAGCCGAATCTGTTTTATCGCTTCGAAAAACAGAAATAGCCTACAGATGCGGGGTGGCGTGCGGTCGCCGCTTAGGGTAAACCTGCGGTACCGCGGCCATAGGCCATTAAGCTTAGATTCAGTCAGCCGTGGTATTTCATCCGCCCGCCCTGATTTCGAGCTTGCCTGAATGCGTCGACTTGCCCGCCCCAAACCCCTGATTTTGATCCTGTCAGTGATTGCGCTGATCGTGCTCGTCGCGGTCGGCCAGTACCTGCGCCTGTTCGAGCGCGCCTGGTTCAACCTGCACACGCTATGGCAGCCGATGAGTGCTGAGGCCATTGGCCTGGATCAGTATCGGGTCGAGATCGAGGCCCAAGTGATCGACGGGCTGGACGATGATGTCTCGGCGCTGACCTACGATCCGGTGCGCCATAGCCTGTTCACGGTGACCAACAAAAACGCCGAGCTGATCGAGCTGTCCCTGGACGGCAAGATCCTGCGGCGTATCGCGCTGATTGGTTTTGGCGACCCGGAGGCCGTGGAGTTCATCAGCGCCGACATCTACGTGGTCACCGACGAAAGTCAGCAGCGCTTGATCAAGATTCACCTGGAGAAGGACACCACCTTCCTCGACGCTGCGGACGCCGAGCAGATGACCCTTGGCGTGCACATGAGCGGCAACAAGGGTTTCGAAGGGTTGGCGTACGACTCGGTGGGCAAGCGCCTGTTTGTCGCCAAGGAGCGCGACCCGATGCTGATCTATGAAGTGCAGGGCTTCCCGCATTACAACCCGGAGAAGTCCTACGCCGTACACGTCGTCAACAATCCCAAGCGCGATGCCGGGATGTTCGTGCGCGACCTGTCGAGCCTGCAATACGACGAGCGCAGCGGCCACTTGATGGCGCTGTCCGATGAGTCGCGGTTGATTATCGAGCTGGATGTGGATGGGCGACCGCTGAGCACCCTGTCCCTGAGCAAGGGGCGTCAAGGGCTGAAAAAGACTGTGCCACAGGCGGAAGGGATTGCGATGGATGACGACGGCACGCTGTATCTGGTCAGTGAGCCGAACCTGTTCTACACCTTCAAAAAACCACCGCAAAACTAACAAGCACCACCAAACAACTGTGGGAGCGAGCTTGCTCGCGATAGCGTTCTATCAGTCGATATCTCTATTGGCTGACAGGGCCTCATCGCGAGCAAGCTCGCTCCCACAGGTTTTGTGTCGTGTCTGATTTACTCTGCGCGCAGGGTCTTCACACCTTCGCTCGTGCCCAGCAGCAGCAAATCCGCCGGACGGGCCGCGAACAAACCGTTGGTGACCACGCCGACGATCGCATTGATCTGCGTCTCCAGCTCCACCGGGTTGGTGATCTGCATGTTGAACACGTCGAGGATGATGTTGCCGTTGTCGGTCAGCACGCCTTCACGGTAAACCGGGTCGCCGCCCAGTTTCACCAGCTCGCGGGCCACGTGGCTGCGGGCCATCGGGATCACTTCCACCGGCAACGGGAACGCGCCGAGCACTGGCACCAGCTTGCTGCCATCGGCGATGCAGATGAAGGTCTTGGCCACGGCCGCGACGATTTTCTCGCGGGTCAGGGCTGCGCCGCCACCCTTGATCAGGTTCAGGTGTTCGTCGCTTTCGTCGGCGCCGTCGACATAGAACTCCAGGTCGCTGACGGTGTTCAGCTCATACACCGGAATGCCATGGCCCTTGAGGCGCGCAGCAGTGGCTTCGGAACTGGCGACGGCGCCATCGAACGCGCCCTTGTGCTTGGCCAGTGCATCAATGAAGCAGTTGGCGGTGGAGCCGGTGCCGACACCGACGACGCTCTTGTCGTCGAGTTTCGGGAGGATGAAGTCGACGGCGGCCTGGGCCACTGCCTGTTTGAGTTGATCCTGGGTCATGCGGGCTCCGAAGCGGGCAAGGGAAGAACGGAAAGGCCGGCATTATAGGCTTCGGGGCGGGGAAGGTCATTGGCCGATTGGCAGGTCAAAAGATCGCAGCTTTCGGCAGCTCCTACAGAATGATCGCGTGTCCCTGTAGGAGCTGCCGAAGGGTGTGATCTTTTCCGACAGACCTAAAACCACCTGTTTAGTGTGGTCGCTCAGGCGAAAGCCGGGTTAGACTCCTTGGCCCTGCCCAACCCGCTCAGTGATGCTTTCCGATGCTCGAACAGTACGTCAAAAAGATCCTCACCTCGCGCGTTTATGACGTTGCCGTAGAAACCCCATTGCAGACTGCTCGCCAGCTCTCCGAGCGGCTGGGCAATAATATTTGGCTCAAGCGCGAAGACTTGCAGCCGGTGTTCTCGTTCAAGATTCGTGGCGCCTACAACAAGCTGACCCAGCTGAGCGATGAAGAGCGCGCACGCGGCGTGGTCACTGCTTCGGCAGGCAACCATGCGCAGGGCCTGGCCCTGGCGGCCAAGGTGTTGGGCGTGAAAGCGACCATCGTCATGCCCAAGACCACCCCCGAGATCAAGGTCGAAGGCGTGCGTTCGCGCGGTGGCAAAGTGGTGCTGCACGGCGATTCGTTCCCGGAAGCCCTGGCCTACTCGCTGAAACTGGTCGATGAAAAAGGCTACGTTTACATCCACCCGTACGACGATCCCCACACCATTGCCGGGCAGGGCACGGTGGCCATGGAGATTTTGCGCCAGCACCCTGGCCGTCTCGATGCGATTTTCGTCCCGGTGGGCGGCGGCGGCCTGATCGCCGGCATCGCGGCGTATGTGAAATACCTGCGCCCTGAAATCAAGATCATCGGCGTCGAACCGGACGACTCCAACTGCCTGCAAGCCGCGATGGCCGCTGGCGAGCGGGTGATTCTGCCGACCGTGGGTATCTTTGCCGATGGCGTTGCAGTGGCGCAGATCGGCCAGCACACCTTCGATATCTGCAAAGACTATGTCGATGAAGTGATCACCGTCAGCACCGATGAAATCTGCGCGGCGATCAAGGACATCTACGACGATACCCGCTCGATCACCGAACCTGCCGGCGCCTTGGGCGTGGCCGGGATCAAGAAGTACGTCGAGCAACGTGGCGTCACCGGTCATACCTTCGTGGCGATCGACTCCGGCGCCAACGTCAACTTCGACCGTCTGCGCCACGTCGCTGAACGCGCCGAGCTGGGTGAGGGTCGCGAAGCCATCATCGCCGTGACCATCCCCGAGAAACCGGGCAGCTTTAAGGCGTTCTGCGAAGCCATCGGCAAACGCCAGATCACCGAATTCAACTACCGCTACAACACCGGCAGCGAAGCGCACATCTTCGTTGGCGTGCAGACGCACCCGGAAACCGACCCGCGCAGTGCGCTGATCGCCAGCCTGAGCGAGCAGGGCTTTCCGGTGCTGGACCTGACTGACAACGAACTGGCCAAGTTGCACATACGTCACATGGTCGGTGGTCGCGCGGCCCAGGTCGTCGATGAAGTGGTGCTGCGCTTTGAATTTCCGGAACGTCCGGGGGCGCTATTCAACTTCCTCAACAAACTGGGCGGGCGCTGGAACATCTCGATGTTTCACTACCGCAACCACGGCGCGGCGGATGGTCGGGTGGTCGCGGGCCTGCAAGTGCCCCACGACGAACGTCATCTGGTGCCCGCAGCACTGGAAGAAATCGGTTACCCATACTGGGATGAAAGCGACAACCCGGCCTATCAGCTGTTTCTCGGATGAGCGGCTACGCTGATGGGCAAGTCATAAGGAAATCGAACCATGGAAACATTAACCGCCCTCAAAGTGGCGCATGTGGTGGCCACTGTGTTGCTGTTGGTCAGTGCGCTGGGGCTTGCGATCTGGGTCTGGCGCGCACGACGTAACGGTGACGCAACGGCTGGAAGCCGCACGCTGCAACGGCCACGGGTGTTTATCTGGCTGTTGATGGGGTTGGCACTGTTGAGCATGCCGTTCACCGGTTGGTGGATGGTGCATCTGGTGGGTTGGCCGCTGGGGCAGACCTGGATTCTGGCGTCGAGCGTGCTGTACACCGTGGCGGCACTGGCGTGGTTCTGGCTGCTTGTGCGGTTGAACAAGCTGCGCAAGGCGCCAGGTGGCGTGGGTAAATTTACCTTTGCGTTGGCGTTGTTCAGTTTTGTCTGCTTTATCGCGATTGCCGGGTTGATGGGCGCGAAGCCGGTTTAGCGCGGAATCTGTGTAGCAGCTGCCGAGGTACGAGGCTGCGTTGCGTGTCCGCAGGACCGCCCTCGGGGGCCGCTGCGCAGCCCAGCGCAGCGTCGTGCCTCGGCAGCTGCTACAGGGATTTCAGTTGCGCAACGACATTACCGGCCAACCGCGCTTCTCGGCCTCGGCCCGCAGATTTGGATCGGGGTCCACGGCCACCGGATGCGTCACCTGCTCCAGCAACGGCAAATCATTCATCGAATCACTATAGAAATAGCTGTCTTCCAACGAGTGCCCGGTCTCTTCCAGCCAACGACTCAACCGCGTGACCTTGCCTTCTCGGAAGCACGGAATGTCGGTGCTGCGCCCGCTGTAGCGGCCATCGACCATTTCGCATTCGGTGGCGATCAGGGTGTCGACGCCCAGGTGTTGGGCAATCGGCCCGGTGACGAAGCGGTTGGTGGCGGTGATGATCACCAGTTTGTCGCCGGCTTCGCGGTGTTGGGCCAGCAGTGCCAGGGCCTTGGGCAGCACGATCGGTTCGATGCAGTCGCGCATGTAGTCCAGGTGCCATTGATCCAGCGTGGCCATTTCGGTGCGGCCGAGGATTTCCAGGCAAAAGTTCAGGTACTCGGCGTTATCCAGCTTGCCCGCCAGGTAATCCTGATAGAACTCGTCGTTGCGCGCCTTGTACGTCACGGCATCGAGAAAGCCGCGTTCGCAGAGGTAATCGCCCCAGGCGTGGTCACTGTCACCGCCCAAAAGCGTGTTGTCCAAGTCGAATAAAGCCAGGCGCATTGCAGTTACTCGCTGAAAAGTCTGTAGAAAGGCGTCCAGAATACGTACTTTTCACAAGAGTGCACATAAGGTAGGCCGGCTCGTTGCTGCCTTCACAACCTTTGTGGAACAATGCGGCGACATGCGTTTGCGAGGTTGTTGCCGTGATCGACCCCGATGGTTTCCGCCCCAATGTCGGGATCATTCTCACGAATGATGCCGGCCAGGTGCTATGGGCTCGCCGTATCAATCAAGATGCCTGGCAGTTTCCACAGGGTGGGATTAACCCCCAGGAGACGCCGGAAGACGCCTTGTACCGCGAGTTGAACGAAGAAGTGGGTCTGGAGCGCGAAGATGTTGAAATTCTCGCCTGCACCCGGGGCTGGTTGCGCTATCGTTTGCCGCAACGTCTGGTCCGTACCCACAGCCAACCGCTGTGCATCGGCCAGAAACAGAAATGGTTTCTCCTGCGCCTGATCTCCAACGAGCAGCGGGTGCGGATGGATTTGACCGGTAAACCGGAATTCGATGGCTGGCGCTGGGTCAGTTATTGGTATCCGTTGGGCCAGGTGGTGACATTCAAGCGCGAGGTGTATCGACGCGCTCTCAAAGAGCTTGCCCCGCGCCTTTTAACGCGCGACTGACGACGGAGTTCGACCCCGAGCCATGCTCAATACGCTGCGCAAGATCGTCCAGGAAGTTAACTCCGCCAAGGATCTCAAGGCGGCGTTGGGGATTATTGTGTTGCGCGTCAAAGAGGCCATGGGCAGCCAGGTCTGCTCGGTCTACCTGCTTGATCCGGAAACCAACCGTTTCGTACTGATGGCCACCGAGGGCTTGAACAAGCGCTCGATCGGCAAAGTCAGCATGGCACCCAACGAAGGTCTGGTTGGCCTGGTCGGCACGCGTGAAGAACCCCTGAACCTCGAAAACGCCGCGGATCACCCGCGCTACCGTTACTTCGCCGAGACCGGTGAAGAACGCTACGCCTCATTCCTCGGGGCGCCGATCATTCACCACCGTCGCGTCGTCGGCGTGTTGGTCATTCAGCAAAAAGAACGCCGCCAGTTCGATGAAGGTGAAGAAGCCTTCCTCGTGACCATGAGCGCGCAACTGGCGGGCGTTATCGCCCACGCCGAAGCCACCGGTTCGATCCGTGGCTTGGGCCGCCAGGGCAAAGGCATCCAGGAAGCCAAGTTCGTCGGCGTACCGGGTTCGCCGGGTGCGGCGGTTGGGACTGCAGTAGTCATGCTGCCACCCGCCGATCTGGACGTGGTGCCGGACAAGACCATCACCGACATTGACGCCGAGCTCGGGCTGTTCAAGACCGCCATCGAAGGCGTGCGCGCCGACATGCGCGCCTTGTCCGCCAAGCTGGCGACCCAGCTGCGCCCGGAAGAGCGCGCGCTGTTCGACGTCTACCTGATGATGCTCGACGACGCCTCCCTGGGCAGTGAAATCACCACCGTGATCAAGACTGGCCAGTGGGCCCAGGGCGCGTTGCGCCAAGTGGTCACCGAACACGTCAACCGCTTTGAATTGATGGACGACGCCTACCTGCGTGAGCGGGCATCCGACGTCAAAGACCTCGGCCGGCGCTTGCTGGCTTACTTGCAGGAAGAACGTCAGCAGACCCTGGTCTATCCCGACAACACCATTCTGATCAGCGAAGAACTGACGCCAGCGATGCTCGGCGAGGTGCCGGAAGGCAAGCTGGTCGGTCTGGTATCGGTACTCGGTTCCGGCAACTCCCACGTCGCTATCCTGGCCCGGGCCATGGGGATTCCGACGGTGATGGGCCTGGTCGACCTGCCGTATTCCAAGGTCGACGGCATTCAGATGATCGTCGACGGCTACCACGGCGAGGTCTACACCAACCCGAGTGACGTGCTGCGCAAGCAGTTCGCCGAAGTGGTCGAGGAAGAGAAACAACTGTCCCTCGGGCTGGATAAGCTGCGGGACTTGCCGTGCGTGACCCTTGATGGCCACCGCATGCCGCTGTGGGTCAACACTGGCCTGCTGGCGGACGTGGCGCGGGCGCAGAAGCGTGGCGCTGAAGGCGTCGGTCTGTACCGCACTGAAGTGCCGTTCATGATCAACCAGCGCTTCCCGAGCGAAAAAGAGCAACTGGCGATCTATCGCGAGCAGCTCGCCGCCTTCCACCCGCAACCGGTGACCATGCGCAGCCTGGACATCGGCGGCGACAAGTCGCTGTCGTACTTCCCGATCAAGGAAGACAACCCGTTCCTTGGCTGGCGCGGCATTCGCGTCACCCTCGACCACCCGGAAATCTTCCTGGTCCAGACCCGCGCGATGCTCAAGGCCAGCGAAGGCCTGAACAACCTGCGGATTCTGCTGCCGATGATTTCCGGCATTCATGAGCTCGAAGAAGCCCTGCACCTGATTCACCGGGCCTGGGGCGAAGTCCGCGACGAAGGCACCGACGTGCCGATGCCGCCGATTGGCGTGATGATCGAGATTCCGGCGGCGGTGTACCAGACCAAGGAACTGGCGCGGCAAGTGGACTTCCTGTCGGTCGGCTCCAACGACCTGACCCAGTACCTGCTGGCGGTGGACCGCAACAACCCACGGGTGGCCGATCTTTACGACTACCTGCACCCGGCGGTGTTGCAAGCCTTGCAGAACGTAGTGCGTGACGCCCATGCCGAAGGCAAGCCGGTCAGTATCTGTGGCGAAATGGCCGGTGATCCGGCAGCGGCGGTGCTGTTGATGGCGATGGGCTTCGACAGCCTGTCGATGAACGCCACCAACTTGCCGAAGGTGAAATGGATGCTGCGCCAGATCAACCTGAGCAAGGCCAAGGAATTGCTGGCCGAGCTGATGACCATCGACAACCCGCAAGTGATCCACAGCTCGCTGCAATTGGCGCTGAAGAACCTTGGGTTGGCGCGGATGATTAATCCGGCTTCGGTCAAGACCCTCTAAAGCGAAAAGATCGCAGCCTTCGGCAGCTCCTACAGTGTTATGTGTACACCTGTAGGAGCCGCCGAAGGCTGCGATCTTTTAGATTTTGATCTCCACTTCCCCCAAATGCCCGCCATACGGCCCGAAACTCCTTTCGACCATATGCCACGTCCCATCCGCCTGAACAATCAATGCCGTACTCGCCCGCGTCCCATACGTCGGACTGGCAATAAACACACTCGACAACAACGTCTCGGTTGCCAACCCAACCCCGGTATCCGGCAGCTCCGTCAACGGCGCCGCCGCCGCATCAGCCAAAATACCCAACAATGCTTCAGGCTGAGGATCGTCCAGCACCTCACTCAACGCAGCCTTGGCCTTTAGCACTTTGGGCCACGGCGTATCCAACCCCGCGTTCGACAACCCATAAACCCCGGGCGCCAGCATCACCGCCTCGGTGTCCCGGGCATTGAAGTGCCACAGCTCGTTGGAATTGCCGACCAGCAGGTTAAACCCGGCATATTCCGCCGAACGTGCAACAACGTCGCTTAAATAGTCATCAATCGACATCTCACCGCTGAGAAAACCCGCGACCAGTTCACCCCGTGACGTGCGCGACGCTGGCTGACCGGGATCGCGAATATTGGTCAGGGCGGCAAAGCGTCCGTTGGCACCGATGCCGAGCCAGGTGCCACCGGCCTCCAGGTCCCGACCGGCATGGACATGGGGAACGTGGGGCCATTGCGCCAGTGGCTGGGTGGGCCGGGCATAGAATTCGTCGCGGTTGGCCGCCACGATCAGCGGCTGGGCATGGCCGGGCCGCCAGGCAAAGACAATCAGGCACATAAGGTGGTCCTTGTGTGTTTTTGCTCACTCTACGCAGACATTGCGCGCGCATCCATCGCCATCCAGTAGAGCTTGAGGCCATGCATCCGTTACCATGCCGCTCCTATTTTCGGGATGCGTGGGACTACGGCCATGGAATTTCTGCTCTATCTGGCGCTGGGCGCCTGTGCAGGCGTGCTGGCCGGGCTGTTCGGCGTCGGTGGCGGGATCATCATCGTCCCGGTGCTGGTGTTCAGCTTCAAGCTGCAGGGCTTCGATCCGTCGATCCTCACGCACCTGGCTGTCGGCACTTCCCTGGCGACGATCATTTTTACCTCGGTCAATGCGGTACGCGAGCATCACCGTCGCGGTGCCGTGCGTTGGCCGATCTTCGCCTGGATGACCGTCGGCATTCTCATGGGCGCCGGTTTTGGCGCGCTGACGGCTGAAGCGATCTCCGGCCCGCATTTGCAGAAGATCATCGGCGTATTCGCGCTGATCGTCGCCGCTCAGCTCGCCTTGGACTTCAAACCCAAGGCCAGCCAAACCGTGCCGGGCAAAGTCGGTCTGACCGTGGCGGGCAGTGTGATTGGCTGGGCGTCGGCAATTTTCGGGATTGGCGGCGGTTCGTTGACCGTGCCGTTCCTGACCTGGCGCAGCGTGCCAATGCAACAAGCGGTGGCGACGTCATCGGCGTGCGGGCTGCCAATCGCTCTGGCAAGTGCATTAAGTTTCATGATTTTGGGCTGGCACGATCCGCTGCTGCCGGCCCATAGTCTCGGTTTTATTTATTTACCGGCGTTGCTGGGGATTGCCCTGACCAGCATGTTCTTCGCCCGCTTCGGCGCGCGACTGGCGCACAATCTGTCGCCGCGCTTGCTCAAAAGACTGTTCGCCGTTTTGCTGTTCTGCGTGGGGCTCAATTTCCTGCTCTGACGCCCGGCACAATCCTGGCTTAATCCTGAGGTGACAGCGTCCCCCGGGAATTTTGAAGGTTTCAACTCTAACGAGGAGTCGCAATGCTGCCTTACCCGCAGATCGACCCGGTGGCCCTGGCCATCGGTCCGCTGAAAATCCACTGGTACGGTCTGATGTACCTGATCGGCATTGGCGGCGCCTGGCTGCTGGCGTCCCGTCGGCTGAACCGCTTCGACCCGACCTGGACCAAGGAGAAGCTCTCCGACATGGTCTTCTGGATGTCGATGGGGGTCATTGTCGGCGGCCGCCTGGGCTACGTGCTGTTCTACGATCTGAGTGCGTACCTGGCCAACCCGATGCTGATTCTCGAAGTGTGGAAGGGCGGCATGTCGTTCCACGGCGGGTTTATCGGCGTGATGCTGGCGGCGTTGTGGTTCGGTAAAAAGAACAACAAGTCGTTCTTCCAGTTGATGGACTTCGTCGCACCGATGGTGCCGATCGGCCTGGGGGCCGGGCGCATTGGCAACTTCATCAACGCTGAGTTGTGGGGCAAGCCGACCGACGTGGCGTGGGCGATGATCTTCCCGACCGATCCGGCGCAACTGGCACGTCACCCGTCGCAGCTGTATCAGTTCGCGCTGGAAGGTGTGGCGCTGTTCCTGATCCTCTGGATATTCTCGCGCAAGCCGCGGCCGACCATGGCCGTGTCGGGCATGTTCACGCTGTTCTACGGCATCTTCCGTTTCATCGTCGAATTCGTCCGCGTGCCGGACGCGCAACTGGGCTATCTGGCCTGGAACTGGCTGACCATGGGTCAGGTCCTGTGCGTACCGATGGTCCTCGCCGGTCTGTTCCTGATCTGGCTGGCTTATCATCGCGCCCCGGCGGCACCGGCAGCGGCCGTATAAATTCGAACCCCGGGGGCGACGGCTCCCGGGTTCAAGGACACAGGTAACTCATGAAGCAATATCTCGATCTGGTGGCTCACGTCATCAAGAACGGCACCAAGCAGGCCAACCGCACTGGCGTCAACACCATCAGCTTCCCAGGCGCGATGCTGCGTTATGACCTGAAGGAAGGTTTCCCGGCGATCACTACGCGCAAGATGGCCTTCAAGTCGGCGATCGGCGAGATGTGCGGTTTCCTGCGTGGGGTGAACAACGCCGCCGAATTCCGCGCCCTGGGCTGCAAGGTCTGGGACCAGAATGCCAACGAAAATGCGCAGTGGCTGGCCAACCCGTTCCGCCAGGGCGAAGACGACCTCGGCGAAATCTACGGCGTGCAATGGCGCAAATGGCCGGCGTACAAACAGATCCCGGTCAGCAACAAAGCCGCGATCGAGCAGACGTTGAGCCAAGGTTACCGTCAGATTGCCGAAGGCGAAGAAGACGGCCAGGCTTATGTGGTGCTGTACAAGGCGATCGACCAGATCCGCCAGTGCGTCGACACCATCATCAAGGACCCGGGCAGCCGCCGCATCCTGTTCCACGGCTGGAACGTTGCGCAGCTCGATGAAATGGCCTTGCCGCCGTGCCATCTGCTGTACCAGTTCCACCCGAATGTCGAGACCAAGGAAATCTCCCTGACCCTCTACATCCGCTCCAATGATTTGGGCCTGGGCACGCCGTTCAACCTCACCGAAGGCGCCGCGCTGCTGAGCCTGATCGGGCGCCTGACCGGCTACACGCCGCGCTGGTTCACCTATTTCATCGGCGACGCGCACGTCTACGAAAACCATCTGGACATGCTGAATGAACAGCTCACCCGCGAGCCGTTCCCGATGCCGAAACTGGTGATCAGTGATCGTGTGCCGGCGTTTGCCGAGACGGGTGTGTATCAGCCGGAATGGCTGGAGTTGATCGAGCCGGGCGATTTCTCGCTTGAGGGTTACCAGCACCATGCGCCGATGACCGCGCCGATGGCGGTTTAAAGCCCCGCCACGATGATCGTTCCCACGCTCCGCGTGGGAATGAATCCCGTGACGCTCCGCGTCACAGTGGACGCGGAGCGTCCATGGCGGCATTCCCACGCAGAGCGTGGGAACGATCATTGATCGCTAGTGGCCGTGACTGCGACCGACGTGCGAATGCTCAACCTCCGTCGCCACCACCCCGCCGCTCACTTCCAACCGCTGCAAAATCCCGCACTGATCAATATCCGGCCCTTCGCTGCAGCGTTGGCGCAGGTCGAGCAGTTGTGTCTGCAAGGCCAGCAAACCATCGATCCGTGCCTTGACGTGATGAATGTGTTCGTCGATCAGCGCGTTGACGTTTGCGCACTGGTCCTGCGGGCTGTCGCGCAGGGCCAGCAGGCTGCGGATCTCTTCGAGGGTCATGTCGAGGGTGCGGCAATTGCGGATAAACGTCAGGCGTTCGGCGTGGGCCTGGGTGTAGACGCGGTAGTTGCCATCGCTGCGGGCCGGCTCTGGCAGCAGGCTTTCGCGCTCGTAATAACGGATGGTTTCCACCGCGCAGTCGGTCAGTTTGGCCAGTTCTCCGATCTTCATCGCGACAATCTCCAAAAGGTTACTTGACCCTATAGTGGCTACAGGGTCTTTACTTGGCAACAGGCACCTTTCATGGACGCGACCCGATGAGCGATTCCCTTCATATCCACAAACCCGAAGACGGGCATGATCACGATCACGATCACAGCCACAAGCTGCAGCCTGTGCAGCAGAAGCATGATCATGGCGGTCACGGGGATTCCTGCTGTTCCTCAAAAGCGGCAGCACCGTCGCTGATCAAGTTGAGCGAAACGCCGACCGACGGCGCACGGCTGAGCAGTTTCCGCATCGACGCCATGGACTGCCCGACCGAGCAGACGCTGATCCAGAACAAACTGGGCAAGCTGTCCGGTGTGCAGCAGCTGGAATTCAACCTGATCAACCGGGTGTTGGGCGTGACCCACGACCTGCCGAGCACGGCGCCGATCATCGAGGCGATCAAGTCGCTGGGCATGGTGGCCGAGCCTTTGGAAAAGGGTGTTGAGGCCCCCGCGCCGGCCGCCGAGAAGAAGCACTGGTGGCCCTTGGCGCTGTCCGGCGTCGGTGCGCTGGCGGCTGAAGTCATTCACTTCACCAACGCCGCGCCAAACTGGGTGGTGGCGATCATCGCGCTGGTTTCGATCCTCAGCGGCGGCCTGACCACCTACAAGAAAGGCTGGATCGCCCTCAAGAACCTCAACCTGAACATCAACGCGCTAATGAGCATCGCGGTGACGGGTGCGATCCTGATTGGGCAGTGGCCGGAAGCGGCGATGGTGATGTTCCTCTTCACCATCGCCGAGTTGATCGAAGCCAAGTCCCTGGACCGTGCGCGCAACGCCATCGGCGGTCTGATGCAGATGACCCCGGAACAGGCCACGGTGCAGCAGGCCGACGGCAGCTGGGTCGAACAAGACGTCAAAATCATTGAGCTGGGTGCGCGGGTGCGCGTGCGTCCGGGAGAGCGCATCGGTCTCGACGGCCAAGTGGTTTCTGGCACTTCCACCATCGATCAGGCACCGATCACCGGCGAAAGCCTGCCGATCGAGAAGACTGTGGGCGATAAAGTCTTCGCCGGCACCATCAACCAGGCGGGTTCGCTGGAATACACCGTGACCGCAGCGGCCAACAACTCGACCCTGGCGCGAATCATCCATGCCGTCGAACAGGCTCAAGGCGCGCGGGCACCGACCCAGCGTTTCGTCGATCAGTTCTCGAAAATCTACACCCCGGCAGTGTTCATCTTTGCCCTGGCGGTCGCGGTTATTCCGCCGCTGTTCATGGGCGCTGTATGGTTCGACTGGATCTACCGGGCGCTGGTGTTGCTGGTCGTCGCTTGCCCATGTGCGCTGGTGATTTCCACGCCGGTGACCATCGTCAGCGGCCTCGCGGCAGCGGCGCGCAAAGGGATTCTGGTCAAGGGCGGCGTGTATCTGGAGGGCGGTTACAAGCTCGATTACCTGGCGCTGGACAAGACCGGCACCATCACCCACGGCAAACCGGTGCAGACCGATTATCTGTTGCTCGTCCCGACCGCCGAAGAATCGGCTCCGGTTATTGCGGCAGCGCTGGCCGGTCGTTCCGATCACCCGGTGTCGCTGGCCATCGCTAATGCGGCTGTGGATAAACAACTCGCGCCGCTCGCTGTGGATAACTTCGAAGCCCTGGCAGGTCGCGGTGTGCGCGGCGAGATCAACGGCCAGGTCTACCACTTGGGCAACCATCGTCTGGTGGAAGAGCTCAACCTCTGCTCGCCAGCGCTGGAAGAGAAACTGTTCGCCCTGGAGAAACAGGGCAAATCCGTAGTGCTGTTGCTCGACCAGTCCGGCCCATTGGCGCTGTTCGCCGTGGCGGATACGGTGAAAGAGTCCAGCCGCGAAGCGATCCAGCAACTGCACGATCTGGGCATCAAAACCCTGATGCTCACCGGCGATAACGTCCACACCGCCCAGGCGATTGCCGCCCAGGTAGGCATCGACGAAGCCAAGGGTGACTTGCTGCCGACCGACAAGCTGCAAGCCATCGAAGCCCTTTATGCACAGGGTCATCACGTCGGCATGGTCGGCGACGGCATCAACGACGCCCCGGCGCTGGCTCGGTCGGAAATCGGTTTTGCCATGGCCGCTGCTGGCACCGATACCGCCATCGAGACCGCGGATGTCGCCCTGATGGACGACGATTTGCGCAAGATTCCGACCTTCATCCGACTGTCGCGGCAGACCTCGACCATCCTGAAACAGAACATCGCCCTCGCGTTGGTGATCAAGGCGATCTTTCTTGGGGTAACCTTCGCCGGGATCGCCACCATGTGGATGGCGGTGTTCGCCGACATGGGCGTGAGCCTGTTGGTGGTGTTCAACGGTTTGCGCCTGTTGCGCAAATAACGATGAGGGAAGTGTGTGCTGAGTGCCGAGCTGAAGGCGTTTTACATGGTGGCCCGCCTGGGCAGCATCACCCTGGCGGCCAAGAAGCTCGGCCTGAGCCAGCCTACCGTGACGACCCAGATTCGCAATCTGGAAAGCCAGTACTCGGTTGAACTGTTCTACCGTGGCGGCCGCCGCCTCAGCGTCAGTGATGAAGGTGCGCGGTTGCTGCCGATGGTCAAGACGCTGTTGCAGCAGGAAGCCGACATCGAGTTTTTTCTGCGCAACAGCGGTCAGGTCCAGGGCACGCTGCGTATCGCTGCCACGGCGCCGTATTACATCCTCGATCTGGTGAAGACCTTCCGCGAGCGCTTGCCGCAGGTGGAAGTGTCGGTGGAAATCGGCAACTCCCAACAGGTGCTTGAAGCGCTGGAGGATTACCGGGTCGATGTCGCCGCGTCCTCGCAGTTGCTCGACGATGCGCGTTTGATTCGCCGGGTGCTCGGCAGCGATCCGCTGGTGCTGGCGGTGCATCGCAATCATCCGTTGGCCGTGCACGATCACGTGCCGCTTAGTGCGTTGGCCGGGCATACCTTGTTGATGCGCGAATCGGGCTCGACCACTCGCCGGTTGACCGAAGAATTGCTGGCCAGCGCCGGGGTGAGTTTCGGGCCGTTGCTGGAAATCGGTAGCCGAGAGTCGATTCGCGAGGCGGTGCTGCGCAACATCGGCATCAGCATCATTGCCCGGCAGGAAGTGCCGCATGATCCACAGTTGCGGGTGCTGACGATTGAGAATGCGCCGCAGATTCCGGAGTATTTGTACTGCCTCAAGGAGCGCAAAGGCGCACGGTTGCCGGCAGCGTTTCTGGGGTTGGCGCAGGAGATGGCACCAGCCTGAAACCTGCGGCGAAGGGGCTGGCCTCGTAATGATCGTTCCCACGCTCCGCGTGGGAATGCAGCCCGGGACGCTCTGCGTCCCAAGAGCCGAACGCGGAGCGTCCGTTGAGGCATTCCCACGCAGAGCGTGGGAACGATCGGTGCTCAACCCAAATCCCCGAATACCACTATCAGCCATTTTTGCCTCACTGCCACATGACGGACGCATTACAAACCTAGGATGGGCCTCATCTGCTTGATGAGGTCTGCCCATGAACCACTCGATCGCAACTGCCCTGACCAACCCCGGCGCGCCGATGAAAGTGCGCGGCGTGCAGAAGCGCTTCGGCGCCTTCACTGCGCTGGATAACGTGTCTCTCGACGTGGCGGCTGGTGAGCTGGTGTGTCTGCTGGGCCCGTCTGGTTGTGGCAAAACCACCTTGCTGCGTTGCATCGCCGGTCTGGAGAAGCAGGACAGCGGCGAGTTGTACCTCGGTGATCGCGACGTTTCCCACTTGGCGCCGCAAGCCCGGGACTACGGCATTCTGTTCCAGTCCTACGCGTTGTTCCCCAATCTCACCGTCGAAGCGAACATTGCCTACGGCCTCGCCGGCAGTGGTCGCGATGAAGTGCGCAAGCGCGTCGGTCAGATGCTGGAACTGGTCGGCCTGCTCGGCAGCGAGAAAAAGTACCCCGGCCAATTGTCCGGTGGTCAGCAGCAACGGGTCGCACTGGCCCGCGCTCTGGCTCCGGCGCCGTCATTGTTGCTGCTGGACGAACCAATGTCGGCACTCGATGCTCGGGTTCGCGAGCATCTGTGCACCGAGCTGCGCCAACTGCAACGCAACCTCGGCGTCACGACGCTGATGGTCACCCACAATCAGGACGAAGCCATGCTGATGGCCGACCGCATCGCCGTGATGAACAACGGTAAGGTCGAGCAGTACGCCACGCCGCAGGACATCTACGACCGCCCGGCCACGCCGTTTGTGGCGGAATTCGTCGGCCAAGGCAACTGGCTGCCGTTCCGCCGCAACAGCGACAGCCATGCCCAGGTCGGCGGGCTGAACATGCGCCTGGCCGAAGGCAGTGCGAAAACCGCATCGGGCCGTTTGTTCTGCCGCCCGGAGGCGATCAACGTCAACCCGCCGGTGCATGAAGAAAACCTGTTCCCGGCCAAGGTTCGCGAAATCACCTTCCTCGGCAATCGTTGCCGCATGAGTTTTGAACTCGACCAACTGCCGGGCCACGCCTTACTCGCGGAACTGGCGCCGGAAGCCATGCCGCGCCTCGGTGCGCAGCAAATCATGGTTGCCTTGCCGCCACGCAGCCTGCAGGTGTTTGCCTGATGAGCGCGAACCTCGCGCTGCCGATACCGCACAAGCAGGTTCGGCAGACCTCCCGTGCCGAGATCGGCGACCGGGTGTTCGTGGTCGGCGGCAAAGTGCTGTTGCTGGTGTTGCTCGGCGTCGCGGTGTTAATGCCGTTGCTGGCGATCTTCTGGCGCGGCTTCAGCTCCGAGGCCGGGCAGGGCGGTGGTCTGGTCGCAGCTCGTGAGTTGGTCACCAGCGCCAATTTCCATTGGTTGCTCGGCAATAGCCTGAAAGTTTCCCTCAGCGTTGCGGCCATCGTCGTACCGCTGGCCTACCTGTTTGCCTACGCCCTGCAACGCACGTTGATTCCGGGTAAAGGTATCTGGCGCGGCATGTCGTTGTTGCCGCTGATGGCGCCGTCGATGCTGCCGGGAATTGCATTGGTTTACCTGTTCGGCAACCAGGGCATGTTGCGCGGTTTGCTCTCGGACAATATCTACGGCTTCTGGGGCATTGTTCTGGGCGAGGTGATCTACACCTTCCCACACGCCTTGATGATTCTTCTGTCGGCGCTTTCGTTGGCGGATGCGCGACTGTTCGATGCGGCTTCGAGCATGGGTGCCAGTCCAGCCAAAGCCTTTCGCAGCATCACTTGGCCGGCGACCCGTCAGGCTGTGTTCGCCGCGTTCTGCCTCGTCTTCACGTTGACCATCACCGATTTCGGCGTGCCGGTGGTGGTTGGCGGCGACTATCAAGTGCTGGCGCTGGAAGCCTACAAAGCCGTGGTCGGCCAGCAACAATTTGGTCGCGGCGCGTTGATCGGCATGGTTCTGCTGTTGCCGGCGCTGTTCAGTTTCGGGGTCGATGCCTGGTTGCGCCGACGTCACGGCGATTCCATGAGCGGCCGCGCGCAAGTGTTCAAACCGGCGCCGTCGAAGCTGCGGGACGGTTGCTACCTGGCCATCGTGCTGCTGATCTGCGCGGTGTTGCTGCTGGTATTCGGCATGGCGGTGTTCTCGTCGCTGGTGAAGTTCTGGCCGTACAACCTGTCGCTGTCGCTCAACCATTACCAGTTCAACGACACGGCGGGCGGCGGTTGGCTGGCCTATGGCAACAGCGTGAAGATGGCGTTGTGCACGGCGTTGATCGGTAGCGTGCTGATTTTCACCGGCGCTTACCTGATGGAAAAAACCAAGGGCCAGCGCGGACTGAATCTGACCTTGCGCATGCTCAGCTTCGTGCCGATGGCGGTGCCGGGGCTGGTGCTCGGTTTGGGTTACGTTTTCTTCTTCAACCTCAGCGGCAACCCGTTGCATGTGCTGTACGGGACCATGACGTTGCTCGTGGTCTGCACCATTGCTCACTATTTGACCACCGCGCAAATGACCGCCACCACCGCGCTGCGCCAACTCGACGCCGAGTTCGAAGCCGCCGCGCTGTCGCTCAAGGCGCCGCTGTATCGGCATTACCTGCGGGTCACCGTGCCGATCTGCCTGCCGGCGCTGCTGGACATCGTGCGCTACCTGTTCGTCTCGGCCATGACCACCGTTTCGGCGGCGATCTTCCTCTACAGCCCTGACACCATCCTCGCGGCGGTGGCGGTGCTGAACATGGACGACGCCGGCAATGTCGGCGGTGCAGCGGCAATGTCCACTTTGATTCTGTTCACCTCGGCGGGCGTGTCCCTGCTGCTGGCCTGGGCTTCGCGCGGTTTGTTGCGCCGCTCCCAGGCCTGGCGGCAGACCGCGCCTGGCCACTGATTTCAAATCCCGCAAACCTCAACTCAAAACAGGAAAAGATCATGTTCAAGCCTTTGGCCCTGGCCGCTGCTGTCCTCACCGCTTTCAGCCTGAACGCCTTCGCGGCGAAAACCGAGTTGACGGTGTACACCGCCCTCGAAGCCGAACAACTGAAGACCTACAAGGACGCCTTCGAAAAGGCCAACCCGGACGTCGAGATCAAGTGGGTGCGTGACTCCACCGGAATCATCACCGCCAAACTGCTGGCCGAAAAAGCCCGCCCACAAGCCGATGCAGTCTGGGGCCTGGCCGCATCGAGCCTGGCGATCCTCGACCAGCAAGGCATGCTGCAAAGCTACGCGCCGAAGGACCTGGGCAAGATCGGCGGCAATTATCGCGACGCCGCCAATCCGCCAGCCTGGGTCGGCATGGACGTCTGGGCCGCGACCATTTGCTTCAACACCGTCGAAGCCGAGAAGCAGGGCCTGACCAAACCCGTGAGCTGGCAAGACCTGACCAAGCCTGAGTACAAGGGCAAGATCGTCATGCCTAACCCGGCGTCGTCCGGCACCGGTTTCCTCGACGTCAGCGCCTGGCTGCAAACCTTCGGCGAGAAGCAGGGTTGGGCCTACATGGACGGCCTGCACCAGAACATCGGCCAGTACGTTCACTCCGGTTCCAAGCCTTGCAAACTGGCGGCCTCCGGTGAATTCCCGATTGGTATTTCCTTTGAATACCCAGCGGTTCAGCTGAAGCGCCAGGGCGCGCCGCTGGACATCATCCTGCCGAAAGAAGGCCTGGGTTGGGAGATCGAAGCCACCGCCGTGATCAAGGGTACGCAACACGAAGACGCGGCGAAAAAACTGGCGGACTTCTCCGCGAGCCCGGCGGCGATGGAGCTTTATAAAGAGAACTTCGCGGTCCTCGCGCAACCTGGTATTGCCAAGCCGCAGACCGAATTGCCGGCGGATTACGAGCAGCGTTTGATCAAGAACGACTTTGCCTGGGCTTCGAAGAATCGTGATGAGATTTTGACCGAGTGGCGCAAGCGCTATGACGGCAAGTCCGAGAAGGTTGTTGCCAAGTAACGGACACCGATCGACCGATCGTTCCCACGCTCTGCGTGGGAATGAATCCCGTGACGCTCTGCGTCACAGAGGACGCGGAGCGTCCTTGGCTGCATTCCCACGCGGAGCGCGGGAACGATCATTGGGGGAACTCCATGACACAACATAACGACATGCTAATCGTAGGCGCCGGCATCCTCGGCCTGTCCCACGCCTACGCCGCTGCCAAACGCGGTCTAAAAGTCACCGTTTTCGAACGCAGCGAAACACCCCTGGGCGCCTCGGTCCGCAACTTCGGCCAGGCCCTGATCACTGGCCAACCACCCGGCCCGATGCTCGAACTGGCCAGGGCCAGCCGCGACATCTGGGGCCATTGGGCAGACGTGGCCGGCCTGCAACTCAAGCGCAACGGTTCGTACCTGTTCGCCCGCACCGAAGCCGAAGAGCATCTGCTGCAAGCCTTTTGCAACGGCCGCGCCGTGGAGCACAACTACAACGTCGAACTGCTGCGCGGTGCTGCCCTGCGGGATTTGTACGGCGGCCAGTTCAGCCATCACCGCGCCGCGTTGCACGGTATGGACGATCAGCAACTGTATTCCCGGGAAGCGATTCCGGCGCTGATCGACTATCTGCGTCGGGAGTTGAACGTCGAGTTTCACTTCTCCACCCTGGTGCGCGACATCGAGCCCGGTCGTTTGCACAGCACCGCCGGCAGTTTCAGTGCCCAACAGATCATCGTCTGTTCTGGCCACGACTATCAGACTCTGCTGGCCGAGCCGATTGCCGAACTCAACCCGCAAATCTGCCGCCTGCAAATGCTCCGCGCCCGGCCGCAGATCAATCTCGACCTGCAACATGCGCTGCTCACCGGGTTGAGTTGCGTGCATTACGGCGCATTTTCCGACTTGCCGGAAGCCGCCGCCGTGCAAGCGCAGATTCTGCGCGACACACCGCATTTGCACGACAACGGCATCCACCTGCTGATCAGCCCGACGCCTTATGGCGAGTTGATCATCGGCGATTCCCACCATTACGGCAGCGATCCGTCACCGTTCAACGCCGAGCAGATCGATGACTGGATGATCGAATTGGCCGAACAGACCCTGGGCTGCAAGGTACAAGTGATCGAGCGCTGGCAAGGCGTCTATGGTTCAAAAGGGCCGGGACCGTTCTCGTTCCTGCGTCCGCAACCGGGTGTGAGCGTGGCGCTGATGCATACCGGCGTCGGCATGAGTGTCGGGCCGGCGATGGCCGAGCGTAACGTCGCCCGTCTATTGGGGGAGGATTGATGGACCGTCATGAACAAGTGATCGCCGAGGTGTTCGCGCTGTACGAACGTTTTGGCGACAGCGACTACATCGGCGAGCCGGTGTCGCAGATCGAGCACATGTCCCAGGCCGCCGAACTGGCCATGGCCGAAGGCTTCGACGATGAAGTGGTGTTGGCGGCGTTCTTTCACGATATCGGGCACATCTGCGCCGAGAGTGCCGAGAACATGGGTGGTTTTGGCGTGGTCAGCCACGAGCGCCTGGGCGCGGACTATTTGCGCCGCGCCGGTTTCAGCGAGCGCATGGCGCGGCTGGTGGAGTACCACGTGCAGGCTAAGCGTTATCTGACGCTCAAGGAGCCGGGGTACTACGAACGCTTGAGCGAAGCCAGTCGCCGGACGCTGGAGTATCAGGGCGGGGTGATGACGGCGGACGAGGCAGAAGCCTTTGAAAAGGACCCTTTGTGCGCCGTCAGTTTGCGGATGCGTCAGTGGGATGAGTTGGCCAAGGAGATGTGGGTGCCGGTGCTGGATCTGAATGTTTTGAAGCAGAAGGCGTTGCGGCTGCTGCTCGCATGATCGTTCCCACGCTCTGCGTGGGACTGCCTCAAGGGACGCTCCGCGTCCAGTGACGCGGAGCGTCACGGGCTGCATTCCCACGCGGGAGCGTGGGAACGATCAGACTACTTTTTCGGCCAACGCTTCGATCTGCTCCTGCCGATCCGCCTGGCTCAACTTGGCATGCGGATTAAGCGACGACCACTGAGGATGCGCCCGCGCCTTGTTCAGCGCCTCGGGGAGTTTGCCTTCGCGCCAGGTCTTGTCCTGGGGCATGGCCACCTGGATGCTGTCCATCGCCGCATGCCCGCGCTGGTTCAGGGCTTGTATCAGCTGCCGCTGACGCAAGGCCAACAACCGCAGCACGCTGTCATCGACGGTCAGTTCGCGCTGGCCCTTGATCTTGCCCAGCAAGCGGCTGCCATAACTGCGCGCGGTTTGCAGGGCACCACCAGCAATCGCCCCGGCCAGTGCCGCCACGCCGAGGGTCAGGCCGCCGACCAGCAGGTCCACGCCGGCACCGGCCGCCGCACCCGCTGCGATGCCACCGCCCACCCGCACCCCCAGTTGCTTGAGGGTTTCAGGGTTGAACAAGTCATCGCCCCAACGGCCATCGAGCAGCGGCAAGTCACTGGCTGCGGCATCTTGAGGGCGGAAGGCGTAGAGCTTGAGCAGGGCTTCGACGCAACGCTGTTCCCGTTGGCGCACGGCTTTGCGCAGTTCGCTGATCGCGTGTTGTTCCTGTTCCGCCTCGCTGTTGACGCTACGTCGGCAGGCGGCGCAATCGATCAATAATTCGGCAATCAACCGCGCTGCGCTTTGCTGGCGAGCCACGCGTTGAGCCTGTTGATCGGCGATCAGGCGATCCAGTTGTGGGCGGGCGTTTTCCAGTAGCAGCGCGAGGCTTTCATAGAGTCGACGTTCGCCATCTTCCGGCGGGGCGACGCTGTCGAAGCGCACCAAAGCATGCAGCCCGAGACGCGCCAGGGCTTCACGCCAATCCGGCTCGCGGTGTTGGGCGCTGCTGACAAAATTCAGCACCGGCAACAGAGGTTTGCCGCAACTGGCCAACACTTCCAGTTCGTCGCGGTACTTGGCCAGCACCGGCTCCCGGGCGTCGATCACATAGAGGCCGGCGTCCGAGGCCAGCAATTGCCGTAAGACTTTGGCTTCCTGTTCGAAACGTTGCCGGGCTTCACTGCCCTCAAGGAATCGCGCCAGTCGTGCCGGGCCGTCGAGGCGTTCGCCGGGGCGTTCCAGGCGTTCGAGGTAGTCGAGCAGGGCGATGGCGTCTTCCAGGCCTGGTGTGTCGTAGAGGTCGAGCAACGGCTCGCCGTCCACCGACAGGCGCGCACCTTCGACATGGCGAGTGGTGCTGGGCCGATGGGACACCTCACCGAAACCGACGTCCCGGGTCAGGGTGCGCAGCAGCGACGTCTTGCCGACGTTGGTGTGGCCGACGACCGCGAGTTTCAAAGGCTTAGTCATGACCGGTCTCCAGCCAATTCAACGGCGCGCAATCGGCGAAGGGTAGTTCGAGTTGTTGCAGCGCGGTGTGCCAGTCACCCAAACGCTCGGCATCCAATGCTTCGCCGGTCGGCGCTTGCAGCAGCCAGATGCGGGTGGCGCTGGCGTTGCGCGCCAGTTCGGCGATTAACGCCAGACTGCCGCGATCCGGCGAGCGGCGTGGATCGCAGGCAATCGCCAAGCGTGCGGGAGGAAAACGGCTCAACTGTTCGAGGAGTTTGTTACGGGATTCGCGGCTATCGAGGATGCCGGCATCGCTCACGGACTTTGGTAACTGCGGCGGCCACGGGCGTTGGTCGTCCAGTTCAATGGCCACCAGCAGCGCGCCATCGCTGTGCAATTGACTGACGCCGCTTTCGACCCGGTGAAGCTGATCCGGAGCAGCATCGCTGATGCCCAGCCGTTCGCTGCTGGGCATCAAGCGCTCACGCAATTGCGCATAACCGGGCAGGTTCAGGTCCAGGCGCAGGGCCGCACGGCCGCGTTTCCAGCGCCAGCGGCAGAACAGCGTCAGAAACAGCCGCGGCAATACGCCGTAAATCAGCACGGCACCCACCAGCCAGATGGCCCAGCTCTGACGGACCAGTTCCCGGTTGTAATCGGTGTCCAGGGTCACGCGAATCATGTCCACCCTCGGTGCGCTCCAGCCCAGTGCATGGGGCACGGCCGCCAAGGCGTCGGTGAGAGCGGCAAAAAAGTCGGCGCCAAACAGCGTGCTTTCCCAGATGAAGTCATAGCGCCGGGTCGCCATCATCAGCACCAGCAAGGTCAGGGCGCTGAGCATGATCAACAGCCACAGGCCATTGACCAGCGCTCCAATGGCCCAGCGATTGAGTTTTTGGCGTTGCAGCAATAGCAGCAGGGCGGGCGGCAGTTGCGCGGCTTTGGTATCGCGCGCGAATTTTTCGCTGAGCCACAGCCACAGGCGACCAAGGGCGGCTCCCTGTTCGCCGGCGAACACCAGGCCCATCGCCCAACTGAGCATCAGGATCAGGTTCAGGCCCAGTAGCGTGCCCAACGCCCAGAACACATTGACCGGCTGTGTGCCGTTGCCCAACGCCGAGAATGCCAGGCCGGCGCCGCTGACGGCGGCCAGCACGACCATCAACAACAGCGCCAGTCGCGCACCTTGCAGCCAGTGCTTGAGAGCGCTGGTCAGTCCATCGCGTTCGGCCAGCCACAGGGCGCGGCGTTGAATGCGGGTGGGCAGATCACCGCCCGCCGTGCGGGCCAGTCGATTGGCTTCCAGATCGTCTAGAGGGCCGGCGTGTTCTTCGCGCAGGCGAATGGTTTCCGTCAGCCAGAGGTTATTCAGTTCAGTCACGCGGCATCCCGTCGCTTAGATGAACGGTGAGCATAACCGCTGTGGCGCTTATCGGGAAAAGGGAGGCTCTGGTATCCTCGCCGGCATGACTAAATCACTCCCCCTTAGCCTGATCGCAGCCCTCGGTGAAAACCGTGTGATCGGTGTCGACAACAGCATGCCCTGGCACTTGCCGGGGGACTTCAAATACTTCAAGGCAACCACTCTGGGCAAGCCAATCATCATGGGTCGCAAGACCTGGGATTCCCTCGGTCGCCCACTGCCGGGACGCTTGAACATCGTGGTCAGCCGTCAGGCGGATCTGCTGTTGGAAGGCGCGGAGGTTTATCCATCTTTGGAAGCTGCCGTCGTTCGCGCCGAAGAGTGGGCGAAAGCGCAGGGCGTCGATGAGCTGATGCTGATTGGCGGGGCGCAGTTGTATGCGCAAGGGTTGGCGCAAGCCGATCGGCTATACCTGACGCGCGTGGCGTTGAGCCCGGAAGGGGATGCGTGGTTTCCCGAGTTTGATTTGAACCAGTGGAAACTGGTGTCGAATGTGCCGAATGCGGCGGAAGGGGATAAGCCGGCGTACAACTTTGAGGTGTGGGAGCGCGTATAGATCGTTAGATCGTTCCCACGCTCTGCGTGGGAATGCCTCTAGGGACGCTCCGCGTCCAGTGACGCGGAGCGTCACGGGCTGCATTCCCACGCGGAGCGTGGGAACGATCAACAAGTGGACGTTGGTGTCGAGCGTGGGAGCGATCGGTCGGGTTAAGCCTGCGCCAACTCAGCATGCTCATCCGCATCCAGCAGCTCTTTATCCGTCTGCTGCATCATCTGGCTGGTAATCGCCCCGGCCGTAATCGACCCACTGACGTTTAACGCCGTGCGGCCCATGTCGATCAGCGGCTCAACCGAAATCAGCAACGCCACCAGTGACACTGGCAAGCCCATCGCCGGCAGCACGATCAACGCGGCAAACGTCGCGCCGCCACCCACGCCGGCCACACCGGCCGAACTCAGGGTCACAATCGCTACCAACGTCGCGATCCACAGCGGATCGAGCGGGTTGATGCCCACGGTCGGGGCGACCATCACCGCCAACATCGCCGGGTACAGACCGGCACAGCCGTTCTGGCCGATGGTTGCGCCGAACGAAGCGGCGAAACTGGCGATGGACTGCGGGATGCCCAGACGACGGGTCTGCGCTTCAATGCTCAGCGGAATGCTCGCGGCGCTGGAGCGGCTGGTGAACGCGAAGGTCAGCACCGGCCAGATCTTGCGGAAGAAGCGCAGCGGGTTGATCCCGGCCGCCGACACCAGCAGACCGTGGACCACAAACATCAGGCCCAGGCCGATGTAGGACACCACCACAAAACTGCCGAGTTTGATGATGTCCTGCAGGTTGGAGCCGGCGACCACTTTGGTCATCAGTGCCAACACACCGTACGGGGTCAGCTTCATCACCAGGCGCACCAGACGCATCACCCAGGCTTGTAGGGTGTCGATGGCGTTGATCACTTTCTGACCTTTTTCGACGTCATCTTTCAGCAGTTGCAGCGCCGCGACCCCGAGGAACGCGGCGAAGATCACCACGCTGATGATCGAGGTCGGCTTGGCCCGGGCCAGGTCGGCGAACGGGTTCTGCGGGATAAACGACAGCAGCAACTGCGGCACATTCAGGTCCGCAACCTTGCCCGCGTAGTCGGTCTGGATGGTTTGCAGTCGGGCCATTTCCTGGGTGCCGGCGACCAAACCTTCGGCGGTCAGGCCGAACAGATTGGTCAGGCCGATACCGATCAGCGCCGCGATGGCGGTGGTGAACAGCAGCGTGCCGATGGTCAGGAAACTGATCTTGCCCAGGGACGAAGCGTTGTGCAGGCGGGCCACGGCGCTGAGGATCGAGGCAAACACCAACGGGATCACGATCATTTGCAGCAACTGCACGTAACCGTTGCCGACCAGATCGAACCAGCCGATCGAAGCTTTCAGCACCGGATTGCCGGCACCGTAAATAGCGTGCAACGCCACACCGAAGACCACGCCCAGCACCAGTGCGAGCAGGACCTTCTTGGCTAGACTCCAGGTGGTGTGACGGGTTTGTGCCAAGCCAAAGAGCAGGGCGAGGAATACCAGCAGATTGAGAATCAGCGGCAGATTCATAAAGACTCCATAGACTTGTGCCAGCCACCTTCGTGTGTGACTGCGAACCGGCAAGCCTAACAGCTTGATATCTAATGAATTAATACCAAAAACAGAGGTGGACTGTCGTTTTTGGAATAAGCGGGTGCCGCTGTGGGGAATGCGCCTGACGGAATCAGGATGCAAGCGGTCGCGGGCAGGCGGGAACTGTCACAGTTTTTTGTTAGCGTCGATGTCTTTGAATCTGGGTCTCTCTACAAGGAAGCATGCAGATGAAATTCGCACCGAAAATGCTGGCTGTCGCACTGAGTTTAGGATTGGGCCTGAGCCTCGCCGGCCAGGTATTTGCCACGGATTTGAAGCATTGGCCAGCCGATCAGGCCAAGGCGCTGGACGCGATGATCGCGGCCAATGCCAACAAAGGTAACTTCGCGGTGTTCGACATGGACAACACCAGTTACCGCTACGACCTCGAAGAGTCGTTGCTGCCGTTCATGGAAAACAAGGGTCTGATCACCCGCGAGACCCTCGACCCCTCTCTGAAACTGATTCCGTTCAAGGACACCGCCGACCACAAGGAAAGCCTGTTCAGCTATTACTATCGCCTCTGCGAAATCGACGACATGGTTTGCTATCCATGGGTCGCGCAGGTGTTCTCCGGCTTCACCCTTCAAGAACTCAAGGGCTATGTCGATGAGCTGATGGCGTCCGGCAAACCAGTGCCGAGTACCTATTACGACGGCGATGTGGTCAAGACCATCGACGTCCAGCCGCCGAAAGTCTTCACCGGCCAGGCCGAGCTGTACAACAAGCTGATGGAGAATGGCATCGAGGTCTACGTGATGACCGCCGCCTCCGAAGAGCTGGTGCGCATGGTGGCGGCCGATCCGAAGTACGGCTACAACGTCAAACCGCAGAACGTGATCGGCGTGACCACGCTGCTCAAGGACCGCAAGACCGGCGAACTGACCACCGCGCGCAAGCAGATCACCGCCGGCAAGTATGACGAGAAGGCCAACCTCGGCCTGGAGCTGACGCCTTACCTGTGGACCCCGGCCACCTGGATGGCCGGCAAGCAAGCGGCGATCCTGACCTACATCGATGAGTGGAAAAAACCGGTACTGGTGGGCGGCGACACCCCGAGCAGCGACGGCTATATGCTGTTCCACAGTGTTGACGTGGCCAAGGGCGGCATTCACTTGTGGGTCAACCGCAAAGACAAATACATGACCCAGATTAACGGCATGATGGCCAAGCACGCAGCGGCCCAGGCCAAGGAAGGTTTGCCGGTAACGGCGGACAAGAATTGGGTGATCGTGAAGCCGGAAGAGATTCAGTAATCCCATCATCTGATCGTTCCCACGCTCTGCGTGGGAATGCAGCCCTTGAGACATTCCCACGCGGGAGCGTGGGAACGATCAGCCCCGCACTTGGCGGGGCTTGGCGGCGATTAAGACTTACAGCCCGTCGAGCATCGCCTTGTTACGCACAGCACCCTTGTCGGCACTGGTGGCCAGCAGGGCGTAGGCTTTCAACGCGGTGGTCACCTTACGTGGACGTTTTTCCACCGGTTTCCAGCCTTTCTGATCTTGCTCGACCCGGCGCGCGGCCAGTTCTTCATCGCTGACCAACAGGTTGATCGAGCGGTTCGGAATGTCGATCAATACCTTGTCGCCATCCTGCACCAGACCAATCGCGCCGCCGGCAGCGGCTTCTGGCGAAGCGTGACCGATGGACAAGCCCGAGGTGCCGCCGGAGAAACGGCCGTCGGTGAGCAGGGCGCAGGCTTTGCCCAGGCCTTTGGATTTCAGGTACGACGTCGGGTAGAGCATTTCCTGCATGCCCGGGCCGCCTTTCGGGCCTTCGTAACGAATGATCACGATGTCGCCAGCCTTCACTTCATCCGCGAGGATGCCGCGTACGGCGCTGTCCTGGCTTTCGAAGATCTTCGCGTTGCCTTCGAAGACGTGGATCGACTCGTCGACGCCAGCGGTTTTCACCACGCAACCATCGAGGGCGATGTTGCCGTACAGAACGGCGAGACCACCTTCTTGCGAATAAGCGTGCTCGACACTGCGGATACAGCCGTTTTCACGGTCGTCGTCCAGGGTTTCCCAACGGGTCGACTGGCTGAATGCGGTTTGCGTCGGGATGCCCGCAGGACCGGCCTTGAAGAAGTGATGCACCGCTTCGTCGGTGGTCTGGGTGATGTCCCACTTGGCGATACCTTCGGCCATGCTCTTGCTGTGCACGGTCGGCAGTTCGGTGTGCAGCAGGCCGCCACGGGCCAGCGAGCCGAGGATGCTGAAGATCCCGCCGGCGCGGTGCACGTCTTCCATGTGGTACTTCTGGATGTTCGGCGCGACTTTGCACAGTTGCGGCACGTGGCGGGAGAGGCGGTCGATGTCCTTCAGGTCGAAGTCGATCTCGGCTTCCTGGGCCGCGGCCAGCAAGTGCAGGATGGTGTTGGTGGAACCGCCCATGGCGATGTCCAGGGTCATGGCGTTTTCAAACGCCTTGAAGTTAGCGATGTTGCGCGGCAATACCGACTCATCGTTGTCGCCGTAGTAACGCTTGCACAGGTCGACAATGGTGCGGCCGGCCTGCAGGAACAGTTGTTCGCGGTCGCTGTGAGTAGCCAGGGTCGAACCGTTGCCCGGCAAGGCCAGGCCCAAGGCTTCGACCAGGCAGTTCATCGAGTTGGCGGTGAACATGCCGGAGCACGAACCGCAGGTCGGGCAGGCGCTGCGCTCGTACTCAGCGACTTTCTCGTCAGAAGCGCTGGAGTCGGCGGCGATGACCATGGCATCGACCAGGTCGAGGCCGTGGCTGGCCAGTTTGGTCTTGCCGGCTTCCATCGGGCCGCCGGAAACGAAGATCACCGGGATGTTCAGGCGCAGGGCGGCCATCAGCATGCCAGGGGTGATCTTGTCGCAGTTGGAAATGCAGACGATGGCGTCGGCGCAGTGGGCGTTGACCATGTATTCGACGGAGTCGGCGATGATCTCGCGGCTCGGCAGCGAATAGAGCATGCCGTCGTGGCCCATGGCGATGCCGTCATCCACGGCGATGGTGTTGAATTCTTTCGCGACGCCACCGGCCCGTTCGATTTCGCGGGCGACCAGTTGGCCGAGGTCCTTGAGGTGGACGTGACCCGGTACGAACTGGGTGAAGGAGTTGGCAATGGCGATGATCGGCTTCTTGAAGTCGTCATCTTTCATCCCCGTGGCGCGCCACAGTGCGCGGGCACCGGCCATGTTGCGGCCGTGGGTGGATGTTTTCGAGCGGTAATCAGGCATGGAGCACTCCGGGCGGCTAATCAGGTATCAAAGGGGAGTGAGCTTCTATTGACGTCAGGAACACTCAGAAATGGCCGTGTGTCCGGAAGTTGCCGATGACTTTGCGGGATCGCCGCTTGCCTCAGCCTGAGCTCATAAACCCGCCGGGGGATGAATGGCGATGAATCTCGCGATTCTACACCGCTGGCGTCAGGAGGGAATGGCTCAAAGTGTTGATCCCGCCCTGACGCAGTGTGCGGGATGACCATCGGTACGGTGAGCGAGCCTCCCGGGGGGATATCACCGCACGGGACGCTTGGCTAAACTGCCGGCCTTCGCGTAATCGCACCAAAAGGAATTGGCATGTCGCTGCTCAATCGCTCGTTGTGGTTTTACCTGCTCGTCGGCCTGTGCCAAGGGGTGGTTTTCTGGCAGGTCGAGTCTTTTGAGTCCCGCGGCGTGCTGGCGGCGAGCCTGACGTTGGTGGTGGTTGGGGGGCTGCTCTTGCAACTGCTCGGCCCCAAACTCAAAGACCGCCGGGTTCTGGCCCTGACGCTGGGATTTTGCCTGTTGATGATGGCAATCAGTTCCTGGGTCCAACAGTCAGGCCTCGATTACGGCGATCGATGGTTGATGGAGA
The DNA here is from genome assembly GCF_059716165.1 of Pseudomonas sp. LBUM1646. Taxonomy (NCBI): domain Bacteria; kingdom Pseudomonadati; phylum Pseudomonadota; class Gammaproteobacteria; order Pseudomonadales; family Pseudomonadaceae; genus Pseudomonas; species Pseudomonas sp. LBUM1646. The sequence goes on along the minus strand of NZ_CP166810.1, from coordinate 6,540,393 downwards.
ATTGGTTGTTAACCGGCGTGCCATTGAGCTACGTGGTGTGCGCGTTTCTCGCCAGTTGGCCATCGGGCACCGGCCGGCGCTGGGCCTACGATGATCTGTTCCACAGCGCCTGGAGCCATGTGTTCGTGGTGTTTTTTGCGCTGATGCTGACGGGTGTATTCAGTTTGTTGCTGCTGCTCTGGAGCAAATTGTTCCTCATGCTGGGCATCGATTTTTTTGCCGAGCAGTTCTCCTCCCGGGTCTTTATTTGCCTCAGCCTGTCGGTTGTATTTTCCCTGGCCATGCGCCTGGGACTGCACAACGAAAGAGTCATCGGCATGTTGCGGGGCGTCTTGTTGGCGGCCTGTCATTTCCTGTTGCCGTTGATCACCCTGATCACAGTCCTGTTTACCGTGACATTGCCCTTTACCGGCGTGCAAAAGATCTGGGCGACCGGCTACTCGACCCCGATTTTGTTGTGCCTGGTGGGGACTTATCTGTTTTTGCTCAATGGGGTGTTCCAGGATGGGCGCCAGACCAAGCCTTATCCGACGTGGCTGATGCGCTGTGTCGAGGCGGGTTTGCTGTGCTTGCCGGTGTTGGTGGCGTTGTCCGGGTATTCAAGCTGGCTGCGGGTCGAGCAGTACGGCTTGTCGCCCCGGCGTTTTATCGGTCTGTTGCTGGTCGCGATCTTCGCGGCGTACAGCCTGGCTGCGATGGTGGCCGTGGTGCAACGCAATGCCTTGTGGCTAAACGGGCTGCGGCGCAGCAACCCGGCCCTGGCCTTGGCGGTGTGCCTGGTATTGGTGCTCATTAATACGCCCTGGTTCAATGGGCAATCCTTCAGCGCACGGGATCAGGTGCGCCGCTTGCTGGATGGCCGCACCTCGGTGCTGGCGTTCGATAGCAATTATCTGCGCAATGGTTTGGGAGTGGCCGGTCGGCGGCAGTTCGAGGCGTTGTCCGAACAGCTTGAACGCGATGAGGTGCTCGATGCTCCTTCGCGAGAGGTGCTACGCGCGCAGATTAAAAACACTCCCGGTGAGTCCACGGTTGAGCCTCGGCCCTATACACCGAGCCCTGTGAACCTGGAATGGATCGGTCCGAAAGTGGACGGCAGCGAGCAATTTATCAGCCTCAACAGTCGCAAGCTTCAGTGCCAGGATGATGGCTGCGTGATGTGGGGGGTCGACCTTGATGGCGATGGCCAGGCTGAAGTGGTGCAATTCAATCAGCAACCGTGGGACCACCGGGCGATGCTCTATAAACGCGCAGCTGACGGTGAGTGGCAATACGTCACCGTGTTGTTGGGCGCCAATCTCTCGCCGCAGAACCTGGATCGGCTGCGTGCCGGAGACTTCAAGGTCATCGAGCCGCGCTATAAGAGCGTGCAAATAGGCGATCTCACGTTGGCTCCCGAACCTGAGGCGCAATGACGTCGAGCGCCCGCTTCAGGCTTCGCTCAAGGCCGGGCTGCGCGGGCGAATTTGACTGCCCACGACCAGCCCGAGGCTGCTCAAGACGATGAAACCGAGTGCCAGCGTCAATTGCAACTCGAAGGGACTCAGGCTGATCAGGGCGCTGATCAGGCCGCCCGAGATGAATACCAGGGAATTGCCGGCCGACGCCGAGGTGCCGGCCATGTCCGGAAAAACCTCCATCGCCATCGAGGTGGCCACAGGACGAGCGATGGTGGTGCCGGCGGTGCAGATGATCATCGGGATCAGCACGGTGAAGGTCGACAGCCCCAGCAACGTTGAAAGCACCAGCATCACCAGACCCGAAAAGAAGATCAGGCCCAGGCCCACGAAGATCTGTGTATTGGGCGCGATCCGACCGCCGAGAACCCGGGCGACGGTGCCGCCGATGATGTAGGCCAGACCATAAAGCAACAGGGTCAGCGAGAATTCGTAGGGCGTGTGGTGCAACTGCTCCATGAAAATCAGCGGCGAAATGACAATAAAGGAAAAATGGCAGGCAAAGGCAATCGAGGCGATCAGCCAATAGCCCATAAACCCGGCATCGCGGTAGACCAGGCGGTATGACTGGACGATGCCCCGTCGCATGACGTTGGCCGGACGCTGGTTTTCAAGAAACAGGCAGGCTTTCAGAAACACCGCGCCGGCCAGGACGATGAAGATCACGAAGCTTCCGGGCCAGTCCATGGCTTGTTGCAACAGGGTCCCGGCCAGTGGCGAAATGGAAATGAAGATGCCGCTGGCGGTCACCAAAAGTATCCTCAAGCGATCCCGATCCTTGCCTTCGAACAGGTCTTGAACCAGGGCTTGAGTGAGCACGAAGCAGCCGCAGCCGACGGCCTGGACCACACGGAACAGCAGGAACCAGGAATACTCGGTGGAGAGCAGGCAGCCGGCCGCGCCGATGATCGCGACGGCCATTCCCGACAGCAGCAGGCCCTTGCGCCCAATGGTGTCAGACAGCGGCCCGATCAGCAGTTGAGACAAGGAGATGCCGACGGCGAACAGGCTGATGGATAACGCAATATCGGCCGGAGTGGTCCGAAAGTGTTCGGCCAGTGCCGGAAATGAAGGCAGCAGAACATCCAGCGGAAAGACCCCGAGCAACACCATGGTCATTAACAGGATGACCGCGGCCCGACGTTTATCAAGACTGACAGCAGATTTTCCTTCATCCATCGACGAGTCCCACCTGTGCGAAAAGTTGCTGGTTGGCGCGCAGGTCGAAGAACCCTGCACTGTGTAATGCCTGGAGCGTGGCGCCAGCCCCTGAGCGAGCCCGCAGCACGGTGGCTTGCATGCCTGTCAGCCCATCGAGAATGTCTGCGATAGAGGCATTGTTCAGACCCGCGCTGTGCAGGCTTTCCTTCAGCCATCGCTCATCGACTTCAAAGAACAGCAGGATGATCTCCACCAGCAGTTTGGCGCTGAACGTGCGTTGACTGCTGTTCAAGGTCAGCCACAGATAATGGAACACTTCTGAAAAATAACGACTGTGCCGTGCTTCATCCGTGAGGTGGTCCCTGAGCATTTCCTGGACGCTGGAGACTAGCGCGTCACGGCAAACCTCGAGCAATTCCCTGGCGATGATCGTCTCCGAGACGAAACCGACCAAAAACCAGGCCAGCGCCTTGTGCCGATCCGGAGTCTGGTCGAGCAGGGCATTCAGCCGGGTTATCCGCTGTGGCATCGCTGGCCGCTGGGTGATGCCGTAATGATCGGCAATCTGCTCGGCGAGGCTGTTGGAGAACAGCGCGTGGAAACCTTCGTCGGTGTAGAGCTGCAAGGCGGCGGTTTTCATTCGCTGTGGAATGCTGACATCCAGCTCACCGTGGACGATGGTTTCCACGGCGCGGTTGACGATGCGATGTTCAAGCAGGGTGGTGTAGTCGAGGAAATACACCAGGTGATTGGCCGATAAGCGATGGATGATCGATCGGTCCGCTGCAGCGATGTTTGGGTGGCGGAGGTAAGGCAGAAAGGTCGGCGGAAACCAGTGTCGTGTTTCCAGTTGTAGTTTCAGGTCCGACGGCAACAGATAGGTGTGCTCGCTGGCCCGTACCGAGGCTCGGGTGTTCCATTCGCCAAGGGTGAAACGCTGTGCCCAGGAATCCGGCAGAGAGGAAACGCCGGTCATTGTTGCAGGCCCTCGTTCAGCAGCGCTTTTAACTCCTTGCACATCACCTGCCCATCGCTCTGGCCGCAGCCGACAAAAAACAACGGTTGCTCCGCGCTTTCTTCGAGCCCCAGCAGCATTTCGACCTGATCGTCCGTCAGTGCCCCCGTCAGCCAGGTGTTCAGACCCAGTGCGGTAGCTACCAGTTGGAAGGTCTGGGAAATATGACCAACCTCGACGTAAGCCATTCGGTAGGCGCGGGAGTGCTGGTATTTCCACCACAGTTTGTCGAAGCGCGCGCTGATGAACAGACCCACAGGCAGGTTGTTGATGAAGTGTTGCCCGCAGAGCAGCTGACCCAGCGGCGAGCCGGACAGTGGGTTGACGAAGCTCAATGCATGATCGGCTGGATGGTAGGCGTAGAGCCCCGGTTCCAGGCCAATGACGTTTTGCACATGAAGAAAACCCTCGCAGGCATTCAATCCTCCACCCGAAGGGCTACTGCGGCGGGCGGTAAGGCCTTCGGCGACCGTTTCATCGATATCGGCTTCGCGCTCTTTAAGGTAGCCGAGGGACAGGTAAAGCAACGTGCTGATGTCGCCGAGGGAAACCGCTTCACCGGTGAAAGACCGGAAGGTCTTGCGGCTGACCAGAGCATTGCCGAGGCTATCGGCCGGCAACCCGGAAGGCGCAGGCAGGGCAATCAGCCCGCCGGCCGTACGGTGCGCGAGCGCGGTGTCGGGTGCGCTGGAGGTCAATACTTCGTTGCAATGGTCCAGATAGTGTCTCGACCATTCATGAATGTTCTGCGGGATATATTCGCAAGGTATGTTCTTGGTGCCGATATGAAATATTTTGGATAGTTCATCCCAGCCCCAGTTGTGCGTATCTTGTGTTGAAGTTGAGAGTATTCCTGTGTTCAGGAATTGACTGTCTATTATATTGTCGTTGTCGAATATTTCAGGGTTGTCGATAAGTTGTGCAAGTCGGGTTGAATATTCCAGGTTTAGTTCGAATTGCTTGTGGCTCCTGTAGTCCCAGACTATTTGGCCGGGTGTGCGAGGCAGTATGAATAGATAAGGGTTTATATGCATGATGGGCGGTTCGCTCTGGGCTGTGCCATAGAAAACGCTGGGTAGCCGGCACTCCCCAGCGTCTCACTTACTTAACGGGCTTTTGGTGCAACCAGAAAAGCCAGGTTAGCGATTTTGTTGGTTTCCAGAGTAACTGCTTTCATGTTTTTAACTCCTTGTAAGTGATAGTGAGTGCCACCGCTTGGTGACAACTCAATCATAGTTTGTAATGAGTTCTTATCAAGGGGTAAATTGGTAGGAAATATCCAGTAATTTTGTGGGAGCGATCTTTAGGTTGAAGAGTGCTTGTAAGTCTTATTCTTTAGAATAAAGAATGCAGGGAAACTTCCTGCACGTCAGTAGGACGGCAAGTGTAAGAAATAGAAGGATTCAGTAGGGAAGAAAGCAAACGGGGAGCCTGCTGGCTCCCCGTCTAACCGGCGTTATCAGCTGTTTGGCAGCAGGCGGCAGGTGATGCTTTTGATGTAGCGGGTTTCGGCAATGGCCGGGTGTACCGGGTGATCCGGGCCCTGACCGCCGCGTTCCAGCATCTGGATGTTGCGGTCCAGGTGACGGGCGCTGGTCAGCAGGATGTTCTGCAGGTCATCTTCCGGCAGGTGCATCGAGCACGAAGCGCTGATCAGGATGCCGTCCTTGCTGAGCAGGCGCATGGCTTGCTCGTTCAGGCGACGGTAGGCGCCTTCGCCGTTCTTCATGTCTTTCTTGCGTTTGATGAACGCCGGCGGGTCGGCCACGATCACGTCGAAACGCTCTTCGCTGGCTTTCAGCTCTTTCAGGGCTTCAAACACATCACCTTCGACGCAGGTCATTTTCTCGGCGACGCCGTTCAGCGCGGCGTTGCGCTCGACGCCGTCGAGGGCGAAGGCCGAGGAGTCGACGCAGAACACTTCACTGGCGCCGAACGTGGCGGCTTGCACGCCCCAGCCGCCGATGTAGCTATACAGGTCCAGCACGCGTTTGCCTTTGGCGTAAGGGGCCAGGCGCGCGCGGTTCATGCGGTGGTCGTAGAACCAGCCGGTTTTCTGGCCCTGGATGACCGGTGCTTCGAATTTCACGCCGTTCTCTTCCAGCGCAACCCACTCCGGCACCAGGCCGAACACGGTTTCGACGTAACGGTTGAGGCCTTCGGCGTCACGGGCGGCGGAGTCGTTCTTGAACAGAATGCCGCTTGGCTTGAGCACTTGGGTCAGCGCCGCGATCACGTCGTCTTTATGGGCTTCCATGGTCGCCGAAGCGATCTGCACCACCAGGATGTCGCCGAAACGGTCGACGACCAGGCCTGGCAACAGGTCGGAATCACCGTAGACCAGGCGATAGAACGGCTTGTCGAACAGGCGATCGCGCAGGGACAGGGCGACGTTCAGGCGATGCACCAGCAGCGATTTGTCCAGCGGCAACTTGATGTCGCGCGACAGCAGGCGGGCGCAGATCAGGTTGTTCGGGCTCATGGCGACGATGCCCAGCGGCTTGCCGCCGGCGGCTTCGAGGATCGCCTGGTCACCGGCCTTGAAGCCGTGCAACGGGGTGGCGGCCACGTCGATTTCGTTGCTGTAGACCCACAGGTGGCCGTTTCGCAGGCGACGGTCGGCGTTGGCTTTAAGGCGCAGGCTAGGCAGGGACATGACGTCGCTCCGGAAAAAAGAGCGGGAGTATAGCGTGTTGCGCAAGGCCTCGGCTTGGCAGATAGACCTGTGGCGATGCTGCACAATCGATGAAATTTTCAGCGATCTGCCGGCCAATGTGTCGGATCCAACTTTATAAGGGTTAGAATCGGCGCCTGTCCCAGAGTGTGTACTTATGTCCCAAGAGCTGAGTTCCGAACAGATTCAACAGTCCCTGCAAGGCATCAGCGTGCCGGCCCAGCCGCAGATCATGGTGGATCTGCAGATGGAACAGTACATGCCCGATCCGGACCTGGAGGTGATCGCGAAGCTGATTTCCCAGGACCCGGGCCTCTCCGGGGCGCTGCTGAAAATCGTCAACTCGCCGTATTACGGCTTGAGTAACAAGATCGCCTCGATCCAGCGTGCGGTGAATCTGCTGGGCAGCCGTTCGATCATCAACCTGATCAACGCGCAGTCGATCAAGGGCGAGATGAACGATGACACCATCGTGACCCTGAACCGGTTCTGGGACACGGCCCAGGATGTAGCGATGACTTGCCTGACCCTGGCCAAGCGCATCGGCTCCCAGGCGGGCGACGAGGCTTATGCACTGGGCCTGTTCCACGACTGCGGCGTGCCGCTGATGCTCAAGCGCTTTCCCGAGTACATGAAAACCCTGGAAGAGGCCTACGCCAGCGCGAGCCCCGAATGCCGGGTCGTGGACACCGAGAACCGGGTGTTCAACACCAACCACGCGGTGGTCGGCTACTACACCGCTAAGTCCTGGCGCCTGCCGGAACACATCACCGCAGCCATCGCCAATCACCACAATGCCCTGGCGATCTTCACCGATGAGTCTTCGCGCAACACGCAGATGAAAAACCTGCTGTCGATCCTGAAAATGGCCGAGCACATTTGCGCGTCCTATCGAGTGCTGGGCAACCAGAACGAAGACCACGAGTGGAACAGCGTCGGGCCTTTGGTGCTCGATTATGTCGGCTTGTCGGATTACGATTTCGAGACCCTGAAGCAAACGATTCGCGACCTCGGCACTCATCACTGAGGGCCCGGTCTTGATGATTAAAAGCGTCTGATTCGAGAGCACCATGCCTGAACTGCCAGAAGTCGAAACCACCCGCCGGGGCATCGCCCCGCACCTGGAAGGCCAACGTGTCAGCCGGGTTATCGTGCGTGAGCGGCGACTGCGCTGGCCGATCCCCGAAGACCTGGACGTGCGCCTGTCCGGCCAGCGCATCGTGCTGGTGGAACGACGCGCCAAGTACCTGTTGATCAATGCCGAGGTCGGCACGTTGATCAGCCATCTGGGCATGTCGGGCAACCTGCGGCTGGTGGAAGTGGGTTCGCCAGCGGCCAAGCATGAACATGTGGATATCGAACTGGAGTCGGGCCTGGCCCTGCGTTACACCGACCCGCGTCGGTTTGGCGCGATGCTCTGGAGTCTCGACCCGTTCAATCACGAATTATTGATTCGTCTGGGGCCGGAGCCGTTGACCGACCTGTTCGATGGCGATCGATTGTTCCAGCAATCGCGCAACCGCTCGATGGCGGTCAAGCCGTTCATCATGGACAACGCGGTGGTAGTGGGTGTCGGCAATATCTATGCGACAGAAGCGTTGTTCGCTGCCGGCATCGACCCGCGCCGTGAAGCCAAGAGCATTTCCCGGGCGCGTTATCTGAAACTGGCGATCGAGATCAAACGCATCCTCGCCCACGCCATCGAGCGTGGCGGCACCACGTTGCGCGACTTTATCGGCGGCGACGGCCAGCCGGGTTATTTTCAGCAGGAACTGTTCGTCTACGGGCGCGGCAGTCAACCCTGCAAAGTCTGCGGCACGGAGCTGCGGGACGTGAAGCTGGGCCAGCGCGCCAGCGTCTTTTGCCCACGTTGCCAGAGCTGATACGTGCGACGGTCTATAGTCAGTGTTCTCACTGCCTAGCCGAAGGACCGTGCCATGAATTCGTTTCGAACCTTTGTCGTCACCATGCTGCTGAGCGTCGGTCTGCCCGCGCTGGCGGCTGACAACGGCAGCGGCGACCCGCGCTACACCATCCAAAACCCACCGGCCTACGCCATGATCGGCGATTTGCTGATTGCCCGACCTTTGCTGGTTGCGGCGACAGTGATTGGTGCGGGTGTGTTTGTGGTGTCGTTGCCGTTTACCGCGTTGGGTGGCGGTGTAGGCGATGCGGGGCAGGCGTTGGTGGTCGATCCGGCGAAAGCGGCGTTTGTGCGGTGTCTGGGGTGTATCGGGGAGGGGTTTGAGCAGCGGGAGTGAATATCAAGATTAAAAGATCGCAGCCTTCGGCAGCGCCTACATGGGATCGCATTAATCCTGTAGCTGCCGAAGGCTGCGATCTTTTTGCTTTTTAAGCCTTACCGGTAATGACCCGATACTTCGCCATCAACTGCTCTTCAGTCTCCGGATGGGCTTCATCCAGCGGAATGCAATCCACCGGGCAGACCTGTTGGCACTGCGGCTCGTCATAGTGGCCGACACACTGGGTGCACAGGTTCGGGTCGATCACGTAGATCTCCTCGCCCTGGGAAATGGCGGCGTTCGGGCACTCGGGTTCGCAGACGTCGCAGTTGATGCAATCGTCGGTGATGATCAGGGACATGCTAACTCCAGCCGGGGCGGCAGGCCCGGGCGCAATAAACCAATGCGCGCAATTGTGCCGCATTGGCGCCCGCAGTGCACGCGGGCGCGATCAAGTGCAGGGGATCGCAGTCTGCGGTGGCTGCCAGAATTGGGGTGTTAGCCCCAAAAGATCGCAGCCTTCGGCAGCTCCTACTTCTTGAAGCGTTCGGTGAGGGCATCCGCCACCGCTGGGTGGACAAACTTGGTGATATCGCCGCCCAGGGCTGCGATTTCACGCACCAGCGTCGAGGAAATGAACGAATAACGCTCGGACGGTGTAAGAAACAGGCTTTCCACGTCCGGCGCCAGTTGGCGGTTCATGTTGGCCAGTTGGAATTCGTATTCGAAGTCCGACACCGCGCGCAAACCACGCAGGAACACGTTGGCGTTCTTCTCTTTGGCGAAGTGTGCCAGCAGCGTCGAGAAGCCGACGACTTCAACGTTGGGCAGATGTTTAGTGACCTCGCGGGCCAGCTCCACGCGCTGTTCCAGGGGAAACAACGGGTTTTTCTTCGGGCTGGCAGCGACGGCGATGATCACATGATCGAACAGGCGCGCGGCGCGTTCGACCAGATCGCCATGGCCCTTGGTAATAGGGTCGAAGGTACCTGGGTACAACACTCGGTTCATCGCGTCGTCCTGGCGGGAGTCCGTTGGGGACTCGGATGGTATCGCAGCCTTCCCGGTCGGGAAAGTCGCCTGTTAGGTAAGAAAGCACTATAGACGATAGGAATATTGTGGTTTTTCATGGGTTTTTCAGACGTTCGGCCAACGCCGTCGCCAGTTGCGCCGTCAGCCCGTAGACCGACAATTGCGGGTTTGCGCCAATGCTGGTGGGGAATAGCGAGCCATCGTGGATCGACAGGTTGCTGAGTTGGTGATGCCGGCCGAGGCTGTCGGTGACGGCGAATTTCGGCTCTTCACCCATCGCACAACCGCCCATCACATGGGCACTGCCCAGCCGCGTGCGATACAGCTCAAGGCTCAAACCATCGATCAAGGCGCGAGCCTCGGCGAGGGTTTTCACGTAACGCGCATCGGCGTGCATCGGCATCACCGCTTTGGCGCCACCGGCGAACTGGATCTCGGCCATGCTATGGAACGCCCGGCGCAAACCGTCCCAGGCGTAGGGCGAAACCTGATAATCGAGCACCGGCGTACCATCGCCGCGCAACTCGACGCAGCCGCCGGGGCTGTCCGGGTGAAAACCGTCACGCAGTAACGCCAGCATGGCGTGGGTGTGGGGCAGGTTTGCCATGTGTTGTGAGTTTTCTTTACCGAAGCCGCCGAGCAAGGTCGCCGCCAACGCCGGTTGCAGGGGCGGTACTTCGAGCTTGTAGGACATTTTGCCGGTGGGGCCGTCCTGCCATTGGAAATGGTCGGAATAAATCGACTGTGGCGCGCCGTAGAACGGGTTGATCACCTCGTCGAACAGCCCGGCGGACATGTTCACCAAATGCAGGAAGGTCCGGGTGCCCAGCCGTTTGTGCGGGTCGGGTGCATCGGAACGCAGCAGTAACGCAGGGCTGTTGATTCCGCCACCCGCGAGCACGTAATGCCGGGCCTTGACCGTGATGGTGCGACCGGTCGGCGCCACGCAACGCTCATCCATCGCCACGCAATTGAGGCCGGTGACCTTGCCGTCCTTGATCGACAACTTTTCGGCGCGGGCCAGGTAAAGCAGCTCGCCACCCTTTTCCAGGGTCGCCGGAATGGTCGTCACCATCATCGATTGCTTGGCGTTGGTCGGGCAGCCCATGCCGCAGTAGCCAAGGTTCCAGCAGCCGCGCACGTTGCGCGGGATCACGTGCCAGCTGTATCCGAGCTGCTCGCAGCCTTTGCGGATCACATCATTGTTGGCGTTGGGCGGAACCCTCCACGGGGCGACGCCCAGGCGTTGTTCCATTTTTTCGAACCACGGCGCCATCTCGGCCGGGCTGTGGCCTTTGACGTTGTGCTCATTAGCCCAGTGTTCCAGGGTCGGGTCCGGCGTTCGAAAGCTTGAGGTCCAGTTGATCAGCGTGGTGCCGCCGACCGCGCGGCCCTGAAGAATAGTGATCGCGCCATCCTTGCTCATGCGGCCGATGCCTTCCTGATAGAGGCTGGCGTAGGCCTGGTCTTCGAGCATTTTGAAGTCGCTGCTGGTCTTGAGCGGGCCTTCTTCGATCAGCAACACCTTGTAGCCGGCAGCGCTGAGGATTTCCGCCGTGGTGCCACCGCCGGCACCGCTGCCGATGATCGCCACGTCCGCTTCCAGGGTCAGGTCCTGGGTCAATTGCGCGCCGTTGTAGGTTTTCCAGCCACGGGCCAGGCCTTCGCGGAACGGATCGGGTACGGGCATGTTCAGGTTCTCTTCTTATTTTGGATGTACGCCGTCCTGTGGGAGCGAGCTTGCTCGCGATAGGGCCGACACGGTTTCAAACGGTAGGCGGCCCCGGATACCCGCAATGCGCCCAAGACTCCGGCCGGCTGTACCACGCCATCATCACCAGTTGCAGTAATGAGCTATGCCCCATGCGCAGCAGGCTCAACGAGCTGTTTTCCCAGCGGTCGAGGAAGTGCCGGATCTCATCGGCGGAAGCGTTTTCCCAACTGCCCCAGATCCCGGTCAGCGGCCCGCGGGTCACGGCCATGCCGAGCACATCGAACAGCTGTTGAGTCAGTTTGAGCATCTCCGGCGACAGATGATTGAGGCCGTTATCCAGGGTTTTCAGGGTGCCATCGACGGCGGCCGGCATTTTCTCGGCCGCTACGGCGCCGTCGAGCATCACCGGGATCAGCGCGCGCAAAAACAGCAGGTCGCCGCTGCGCAGAATCGCAAAACCATTGGCCGGGATGCTCGACGAGCAGCCGCTAAGGCTGGCTCCCAACCCGGCGGTGGCAAGAAAGGCGCTGGCACCGAAGCTGAATTTCAGCAGGCCGCGCCGTGACAGCGCGGGTGTAGCGGACAGGCTTGGGTTCATTATTGTTATTACCCGGCGATGATGATGGTTAGCGGATAAACAGCTTCTGGATCAGTTTCTGAATGGACTTGCCATACGGCGGGTAAATCAGCTTCGCCGCGTTGAAGCGCTGTTTGATCAGCACACCCTTGGCCTTGCTGAAGGTCAGAAAGCCTTCGTGGCCGTGGTAATGGCCCATGCCTGAGGCACCGATGCCGCCGAACGGCATGTCGTCCTGAGCGACGTGCAGCAATGTGTCATTGAGGCAAACGCCACCGGAATGGGTTTCGTGGAGCACGCGATTCTGCTCGCGCTTGTCGTAGCCGAAGTAGTACAGCGCCAGCGGACGAGGCCGTTGGTTGATGTAGGCAAACGCCTGATCCAGATCGGTGTACGGCACGATCGGCAGCACCGGGCCGAAGATTTCGTCCTGCATCACCGTCATATCGTCGCTGACGTTGAGCAAAAGGCTATGGCCCATGCGTCGGCCCTGGCCCTGGTCGAACAGCGGAATCAACAGCGCACCTTTGCTGGTGGCGTCGCTGAGGTAGCCGTTGAGCCGCGCCAGTTGTCGGTCATTGATGATGGCGGTGTAGTCCGGGTTGTCGGCCAGGGTCGGATAAAACCCGCGAACCGCCTGGCGATAAGCTTCGACGAAGGAGCCAACGCGGTCTTCCGGCACCAGCACGTAGTCCGGGGCCACGCAGGTTTGCCCGGCGTTGAGGGTCTTGCCGAATGCGATGCGTTCGGCGGCGTCCTTGAGCGGCACGTCGCGGGACACGATGGCCGGGGACTTGCCGCCCAGTTCGAGGGTTACCGGGGTCAGGTTCTCGGCCGCCGCGCGCATCACGTGTTTGCCAATGCTGGTGGCGCCGGTAAACAACAAGTGATCGAAACGCAGCCGGGAGAACGCGACGCCAATATCGGCTTCGCCCAGCACCACGCAGACCAGATCCGCAGGAAAGATCCGCGCGAGCAGTTCCTTGAGCAGCAAACCGGTGGCGGGCGTGGATTCGCTGAGTTTGAGCATCACCCGGTTACCCGCCGCCAACGCCCCCACCAACGGCCCGATAGCCAGGTACAACGGATAGTTCCAGGGCACGATCACGCCGACTACGCCCAATGGCTGGTAAACGACTTTGGCTGAAGCGGGTTGAAACGCGATGCCGACCTTGCGCCGCGACGGTTTCATCCAGCCTTTGAGGTGCTGGCTGGCGTAATGAATGCCGTGCAGGCTGGGCATCAGTTCGGCGAGCAGGGTTTCGTCGGCACTGCGATGGCTGAAATCCTGGCTGATGGCGTCGATCAGGGCCTGTCGTTCATTACTCAAGAGATCGCGCAATGCCTTGAGCCATTGCTGGCGTTGGGCGGCCGGCGGCATCGGGTTGGCGGCGTACGCGGCGCGTTGCGCATCGAACAAAGTCTGGAGCTCGTCCAAAGGCTGCTGTAGGTTCTGCAGGTAGGCGATGTCGGCACTCATGGTCGGCTCCGGATTTTATTGTAATGAGGGACTATTTAGAGTCTATGCTCTATAAAGTCAAATGACATCCTGACGCAGCTTTGTTTTATCCGTTCACGGATAGGTCGTAAGATGCCCGTCACCGCCCTCTGAATTAAAGCTCAAGCCATGGCCCCCAGGATCAAAACCAGCGAGCGCATCGTGCAGAACAGCCTGGAGCTGTTCAATCAGCAGGGCGAGCGCAGCATCAGCACCAACCACATTGCTGCCCACATGGAAATTTCCCCGGGCAACCTGTACTACCACTTCCCCAACAAGCAGGCGATCATCGCCGTGTTGTTCAGTGAGTACGAAACCCTGGTGGACAGCTTCCTGCGCCCGCCCCAGGGCCGTGCGGCCACGGTGGAGGACAAGCGCTACTACCTCCAGGAGCTGCTGTCGGCCATGTGGCGCTACCGGTTCCTGCACCGCGACCTCGAACATTTACTCGATAGCGATCCGGAGCTGGCCGCCCGTTACCGGCGCTTTTCCCAACGCTGCCTGATTCAGGGCACCGCCATCTACGAAGGGTTCGTCGCGGCCGGCATCCTGAACATGGATCGCGTGCAGATCGAATCCCTGACGCTCAACGCCTGGATCATCCTCACCTCCTGGGTGCGTTTTCTGTGCACCACGCGGGAAAATTCCAATCACTTGAGCGAACAAGCGATTAAACGTGGCGTGTATCAGGTGTTGGTGCTGGAAGCCGGGTTCGTTACTGATCAGTCACGCGATGCGGTGAATGCACTGTTCGAAGAGTTTTACGTGCCACTGGCCCAAGCCCTGGAAGAAGTGCAGTAGGATCAAACACCGACTTAAGCACAGGAGCCCGTTATGCCCATTGCGCAACTGATCAGCCCGCAAGCACTGGACCTGAAGAAGGAGCAGCCGGGGCTGGTGATTCTGGATTGTCGTTTTGCCCTCGAAGACCCGGACTACGGTCAGCGCAGCTATGCCGAAGGGCATATCGCCGGGTCGAGCTTTGCCGATCTGGAGCGTGATCTGAGCGGGACGATCGTCAAGGGCGTCACCGGGCGCCATCCGTTGCCTGAGCCCGAAGACCTGATCGAACGCCTGCAAGCCTGGGGCATCAACGCTGATAGTGATGTGGTTTTGTACGACGACGGTCCCGGTGCCTATGCGGCGCGGGCCTGGTGGCTGCTGGCCTGGCTGGGCAAGCGCGATGGCGTGTTCATCCTCGACGGCGGGCTCAAGGCCTGGCACGCGGCCGGGCTGCCCTTGAGTCTCGATGCGCCTTCCGTACTGCGTGGCAACTTCACGGGTACGCCGGATGCATCATTGTTGCTCAGTGCCGAACAACTCCAGCAGCGTCTCGGCCAGCCTGCGTTGACCCTGCTCGACGCCCGCGCCTTGCCGCGCTTCAAGGGCGAAGTGGAACCGATCGACCCGATTGCCGGGCACATCCCCGGCGCGCAATGCGCGGCGTTCACCGAGAATCTGGGCAGTGACGGGCGCTTCCTCCCGGCTGATCAGCTCAAGCAACGGTTTGCCGCGAAACTCGGTGATCGCTCGCCGACGGAACTGGTGGCGTATTGCGGCTCTGGCGTGACGGCTTGCCACAACCTGTTTGCGTTGTGCCTGGCGGGTTATCCGTTGGCGGCGTTGTATGCGGGATCGTGGAGCGAGTGGATCAATGAGCCGGCGCGGGGCATCGCTACCGGCGAATGAAGATCAAAAGATCGCAGCCTGCGGCAGCGCCTACATGGGACGAGTATTCCTGTAGGCGCTGCCGCAGGCTGCGATCTTTTTGTTTCTAAAGCCGGGCGCTGCGATACGCCCCTGGCCCAACCCCATAAACCTGCTTGAACTGCCGGCTCAGATGGCTCTGGTCGGCAAACCCCAATTGCGTGGCAACCTCCAGCGGCAGACAGCCGTCCTGTAACAAGGCTCGCGCCCGAGCGATGCGCTGCTGCATCAGCCAGGTGTGCGGCGGCATGCCGGTGGCGCGGCGGAATACCCGGGCGAAGTGGAACGGCGACAGGTTTACCGCGCTTGCCAGTTCTTCCAGTGAAGGTGGTGCCGCCAGTTGCGATTGCAGCAGGTCCTTGGCCAGGGTCACCGCCCGGTGTTCCTTGCCGGGTTTGCCGGCAATCGGCACGGCGGCGTGGCGTTGCAACAGTGACAGCATCATTTCCCGCCAGACCGTTTGCTGTTGCAGCGCCGTGGACGGGCTCTCCAGCAAGCGATGCAACTGGCAGAAACCCTTCACCAGATCCGGGTCGCGATACAGCGTGGCACCAAACGCTGGCAATTCGCTGGTCGGCAATTCCAGCTCGCCCAGCAGTGAAAGAATCTGCCCGCTGTCTGGATAAAACGCCCGGTACAACCAGCCGTCCTCCGCGCCTTTATGGCCGGTGTGCAGTTCGTCCGGGTTGATCAAGACGAGCGTGCCGCTGGCGGCCAAATGTTCGGCGCCGCGATAACGGTAACGTTGGGCGCCGGCCATGATCATGCCGATGACATAGCCGTCATGCACGTGGGGCGCAAAGCGGTGCTCGATGTAGCGCGCGGACAACAGTTCGACCCCGGCCAACGGCGCCGTTTGCCAGAACCGAATCGACTCGCCTTGATCGGCGTCCATGGCCTTACTCGCGACCTGCGGCGGTCAGCCATTGAGGGATGCGGCGTTCCAGATAGTAACTCGGCTGCCGGAACGAGCCATCGACGAAGCCGACATGCCCACCCTTGGCCTGCAATTCGAATTGGGTGCAGGCAGACAGTTCATCGGCCAGCGGCAGACTGTGAGGGAATACGAACGGATCGTCAGCCGCCTGAATGATCAGGGTTGGCGTGCGAATTTCCCCCAGGAAATAGCGACTCGAGGCACGGCGATAGTAATCCTCGGCGTCCACAAAACCATTCAACGGTGCAGTGACCCGGCCATCGAAGTCCCAGAACGTACGCATGTTTTCCAGGGAGCCCAGCGCAGCCAGTGCCGCCAGTCCATCCTCGCGTCCGTCATGTTGGAATTGGCGCTGCTTGTTCTTGATGTAGGCCACCATCTCGCGCATGAAGTGCGCCTGATAGACCTTGGAAAAACCCTGGCCGATGCGGTCGGCGCACTGATCAAGGCGAAACGGCACCGACACCGCCACGGCGCCGAGCACGCCGCTGTCACTGCCGGTCTCGCCCAAGTGCTTGAGCAATACGTTGCCGCCCAGGGAATAGCCGACCGCATACAACGGCGCGAGCGGGCGTTGGGCTTTCAGGTGTTTGATGGCTTCGGCCAGGTCTTCACTGGCGCCGGAATGATAGCTGCGTGGCAACAGATTCGGCTCACCCGAACAACCGCGCCAGTTCAGCGCGACGCTGGCCCAACCTTGATCCCCGAGGACTTTTTGCAGGCCGGCCACATAGGGTGAGTTCGACGAGCCGGTCAGCCCGTGTAACACCAGCACCAAGGGCGCGTTGGCTGTATGAGGGCCGTGCCAGTCGAGGTCGAGGAAGTCACCATCGTCGAGCCAAAGCCGTTCGCGCGTGCGGTCGATATGCGTGGTTTTACGCCATAGCGGCCCCCACAAGGTTTGCAAGTGCGGGTTGCCAAGACCAATGGCCGGGGTGAAGCGTTCGCTGGGCGGGAGCACGATGTTTCTCTAAAAGGTAAAACAGTCGGCAGCAGGGCTGAAAAGCGTGTCCCTGCCACCTATGTCCAAAGAAACTAACTTGCCACAATCCCCGCCTCGGCGCGACACATGCTCTGCGGCACGTCATCGGCCGGCAATGGTAAAGGCTGTTGCTCGACGGTAGGGCCCACGGTCACCACCGCCCATTGGTCGGCGTCAAAGTGCCTGTTCAAGGCGTCTTTGACTTGAGCAACAGTCAGCCCTTGAGCTTGCTCGACCGAAAAATCCAGGTCGAGCGGCAAGCCGTATTGGTTGATATCGACCAGTCGGGCAAGGATCTGTGAGTTGCTGGCGCTGTTTAACGCGGCGCTGCTGCGCAGTTGGCGCAGCATGTCGTCGAGTTCCTGCTGAGTCGGCCCCGTTTGCAGGTAGTCGCGGTACATCGACTGCACCAGCTTCACCGCGCCCTCGCTGAATGGCGGGCTGGTTTTCAGGCTGATGACGGCAGTACTGCTCTCTTGCCAGAGCGTGGTCGTCAGTTGCACGACATAGGTCAGCCCGCGTTTTTCTCTCAACTGCGTCATCAGTCGGGAAGTAACGTTTTGCCCGCCGAAAATCTGATGGCCCACGGTCAGCGCCAGGTAATCGGGATGCTGCCGGGTCACGCCGGTCTGCCCCAGCATAATTTGTGTCTGGCTCAAGGCGCGTTCGATGTGCTGTGACGTCGCGTCGCCCTCACGGCGCGGTGGCGCGGGCACGCGGGGCATTTCGGATCCGGTTGGCAAGGTATCGATAACCTGCAAGCTGATTGCCTGGGCTTGCTCCAGCGTCAGGTCGCCGACCAGCGTGATCCCCACATTCGCCGCGCTGTACGCTTGCCGATGAAAGGCCTGGACCTGTTCCCGAGAGAGCGCCGTCAGGCTTTTTTCCGTGCCAAACACCGGTTGAGCATAAGGGTGGCCGGGCACCAGCAGCTCATTCATGGCTTGGGTGATTTGTGATTCGGGATCCTGCTGCTGGGTCTTGAGAATATCGGTCAGTTCACTTTTGACGTGGACCAGCGCTGCACCGGTCAGCAGAGGTTGGCCAAGGATCTGACTGAACAACTGCAGCGCCGGATCGCGCTTTTCGGTGGCGGCCAGGCTACGCAGAGACAGCGAGGCCCGATCCTGGCCGATTTTCATATCGAATTTTGCACCGAGGCCATCAAAGGTTTCGGTAATCGCTGACAGATCCTTACCCGGCACGCCTTCGTTAAGCAGGCTGAACGTCGCCGCCGCCAGCCCGGGGTGCGCGCCATCCTGCGTGCTACCGGCCGGGAAGCTGACATGCAAGTCGAACATCGGCAGTTCAGGGGTACGAATAAACAGCACCTTGCTGCCGGCCAGGGATTTCCAGCCATGGATTTTCAGGGCGCGCGGGGTGGCTGCCTGTTCGTCCAGTTCCGCCAGCGATTGCAGACGTGACGACGGAACAGCGGCCGATGGCTGCGGCTCGGCGTCGGCAAAGACCAGGCAGCCTTGCAGGCCAGTGATCAGCAGGCACAGCGTCATGCCGGTGAACTTATTCATGGGTTTTCTCCACGAGGACATGGGCGGTGCTCAGGCGTTGGCGGGTCAGGTAGGTCTGCGCGACACGTTGAATGTCTTCGGGAGTTACCTGAGTCAATTCATCGGCGTCCTCGTCCATCAGTCGCCAGGGCAGGCCGATGCTCTCAAGTGCCCCGAG
The DNA here is from genome assembly GCF_059716165.1 of Pseudomonas sp. LBUM1646. Lineage (NCBI taxonomy): Bacteria > Pseudomonadati > Pseudomonadota > Gammaproteobacteria > Pseudomonadales > Pseudomonadaceae > Pseudomonas > Pseudomonas sp. LBUM1646. Next base: position 6,521,710 of record NZ_CP166810.1, on the reverse strand, counting down.
CTGATCCGCCTGGTGTTCGATGCCATCACGGTCGTAGATTTGTCGGGCGATCAAATGGGTGCGGGCGCGCTCCAGTTCGACACGGTCGGGCGGTGTGGCCTTGAGTTCGTCGATCAGTTCCCAGATTCGGGTCTGGGCCTGATCAAGGCTGACGGCACTTTGGGAGTTGAGCTGGGCGTTCAGGGTAAAAAGACTGTCGCCGCGATGCAGGGCGTTGTAGTCGGACGAGGTACTGGAAAACAGCCGTTCGGTGAATTGCAGGCGTTTACCCAGGCGTGCGCTGTTCGAGCCGGCCAGCAGGGTGTTAAGCAGCCTTAACGCATGCACCGTTCGACGGTTTTCAGCGGTGGCCAGGCTCGGCACGTTGAACGCCATGATCAGTCGAGGCGCGGGGATTGCCTGGCGCAGGATGATTTTCCGCTCGCCGGGTTCGGCCAGTTCCAGCGATGTTTTTGCCGCGACAAACGGCTTGGTCGCCAGTACGCCGAAGTAGCGCTCGGCCAGGGTCTGGACCTTTTCCAGCGTGACGTCACCGACAATGACAAGCGTGGCATTACCGGGTGCATAGCGAGTCTGATACCAGTGACGCAGGTCGTCGGCGTTCAAGCGTTTCAGGTCATGCATCCAGCCGATGATCGGCGGGCCGTAGCTGCTGGCGGGGTAGGCGACGCGCGCGAGGCGCTCTTGTGCGATCGCATCCGGATCGTCGTCGACTCGAAGCCGCCGTTCTTCCTGAATGACGGCCAGTTCCGGAATGAAATCCTCGGCTCGCAGTTGAGCGGTGGACATCATGTCGGCCATCAACTCGAAGGCGACACCCAATTGGTGAGGCTGCAAGGTCTGGTAATAGGTCGTGACGTCATTATCGGTAAAGGCGTTATGAGACGCGCCCAGCTTGTCCAGGATGGCGGAAGCTTCACCGGGGCAGGTTTTACTGCTGCCTTTGTAGAGCATGTGCTCCAGGGCATGGGACAGGCCGGATTGCCCCGGCGTTTCATCGCTGGAGCCGACCTTGACCCAGAGTTGCGAGGTCACTACGGGCGCGCGATGGTCCTCGCGTACGACTACTTTCAGGCCGTTTTTCAGCGTGAATTCGTGGGTCGGTTGTACGGGGTCGGCCAGTGCCGTGAAGGGCAGTAGCCAGGAAAAGAGCAGCTTCCTGCTGCGGGAGATGTTCATCCGTGTTCATCCTCAGTGGTTTACGGAAATGACGTAAACCACTGTGGAGAATTGGATAAGGACATTGGCGGTAATTATCTACCGCACTGCTTGCCTTGTTTCACGCTACGGATTGATCAGTTTGCCAGTGGGCTGCGCTGCCATAACGCGTAGTACACCCGCCCGGATTTCTGCTCCCGGTGCAGGCGCCAGTTACCCGGCAAGCCGAGCACCGAGGGCGCGTTTTCGCTTTCGGTGTAGACCCAGGCGTCATCGGCCAGCCACTGACGCTCTTCAAGCAAGGTGCAAACGCCCGGCAACAGATCCTGGTTGAACGGCGGGTCGAGGAACACCACGTCGTAGGCGGTCGCGGTCTGGGTTTCCAGGTAGCGCAAGGCGTCGGCAGTCTGCACTTGGCCGGTGGTGCAGCGCAGGGTGCCCAAGTGTTCCTTGATGCTGGAGACCGCGATGTTGCTGGCGTCCAACGCCTGGCCCATGGCAGCGCCACGGGACAGTGCTTCGAGGAACAGTGCGCCGCTACCCGCGAACGGATCGAGCACCTTGGCCCCGGCGATATACGGCGCGAGCCAGTTGAACAGCGTTTCACGCACCCGGTCCGGAGTCGGACGCAAGCCCGGCGCATCGGGGAAGCTCAGCTTTCGGCTGCCCCATTCACCGCCGATGATGCGCAATTGGTTCACGCCGTTATGGACGTTGTGGACAGGTTTCTTAGGACGCGATGGACTGGCCATTAATGCTCCGGAACCCCGAGCGGCTGCTCGGCGGGTTTATCAGATGGGGCCGGTAACGGCTTTTGCGGCACGGTCGGGCCAGCGCTGACGATGACCATTTTGTCCGTGCTCAAGTGTTTGTTCAGTGCAGTTTTGACCTGTTCGACGGTCAGACTCTGGGACTGCTGCATGAAGTCTTCCAGATAGCTCAGCGGCAGGTTGTAGAAACCCATGGCGCCGAGTTGGCCGACGATATCGGCGTTGCTGGCGGTGGACAACGGGAAGCTGCCGGCCAGTTCACGCTTGGCATCGTCGAGTTCTTTCTCGGTCGGGCCGGTTTTAAGGTAGTCGGCGAGTACGTCCTGCACCAGTTTCAGCGTGCCTTCGCTCATTTCGGCGCGGGTTTGCAGGTTGATCATGAACGGGCCGCGGGCCTGCATCGGCGTAAAGCCCGAGTAGACGCCGTAAGCCAGGCCACGCTTCTCGCGCACTTCGCTCATCAGCCGGGTGCCGAAGCCACCGCCGCCGAGGATCTGGTTGCCCATGGACAATGCCGCGTAGTCCGGATCATCGCGGTCGATGCCCAGTTGCGCGAGCATCAGGTTGGTCTGCTTGGACGGAAACTCGATGTGGCCGATGCTGGCCTTGGGTTCGGTCGGTTGCGGGATTTTCGCCAGGGCCGGGCCTTTAGGCAGGGCGCTGGAGACTTGTGCGGCAATCGCCTCGGCCTCGGCGCGGGACAGATCGCCCACCAAGGCAATCACCACGTTGCCGGCGGCGTAGGCTTTCTCATGGAAAGCGCGCAACTGCGCCAGGGTGATCGCCGGAACGGATTTCGCCGTGCCGTCGCTGGAGTTGGCGTAAGGGTGATCGCCATACAGACGCTTCATCAGCTCAAGGCCGGCCAGTTTGCCGGGGTTCTGTTTCTGGTATTCGAAGCCGGCGAGCAGCTGGTTTTTGATGCGTGCGAACGAGTCGGCGGGGAAGGTCGGCTTGCCGATGACTTCCGAGAACAGCTTCAAGGCCGGCTCACGTTTATCCACAGCACTCAGACTGCGCAGCGAAGCCACGGCCATGTCTTTGTAGGCACCGTTGCCGAAGTCCGCGCCCAGGCCTTCAAAGCCCTGGGCGATGGCGCCGACATCTTTACCGGCCACGCCTTCGTTAAGCATGGCATTGGTCAGCAGGGCGAGGCCCGGCGCATTGCCGTCCTGGCTGCTGCCGGCGGCGAAGATCAGGCGCATGTCGAACATCGGCAACTCCCGTGCTTCAACGAACATCACCTTGGCACCTTCGGCGGTGGTCCAGGTTTGCACGTCGAGGTTACGGTGGCTTGGGGCTTTGCCGTCGAGTTCGGCCAACGATTGCAGCTTCTGGCTGGACTTGGCCTTGTCGAGGGCTTCGCTGGCCGTGGACTCGTCGGGCCGTAGCAGGTAGACGGTCGCCGAGCCGATCAAGGCGACTAGGATCAGGCCAATCAGCGCCAGGTGCGGTTTTTTACGCTCACTCATGAGTCGTCTCCAGTGGAAGTACATGGGCGACGCTGAGACGTTCGCGGGTGAAATACAACTTGGCGGCTTTCTGGATGTCTTCGGGGGTGACGCTTTCCAGATCGGCGAGTTCGGTGTCCATCAGTTTCCACGACAAACCGACGGTTTCCAGTTGGCCGATGGCAGTGGCCTGGCTGGTGATCGAATCACGCTCGTAAACCAGGCCGGCAATGACCTGAGCCCGCACGCGCTCCAGTTCTTCAGCCGATGGCGCGGTGGTTTTCAGCTGTTCAAGCAGCTTCCACAAGCCGGCTTCAGCCTGGGCGATGGTTTTCTTCTTTTGCGAATTCGGGCTGGCCGACAGGGTGAACAAACTGTCGCCACGGGTGTAGGCGTCGTAGCTCGACGAACCGCCGGACACCAGCTCTTCGCCGCGCTCCAGTTGCGTCGGGATACGTCCGCTGTAGCCGCCGTCGAGCAGCGCCGAGATCAGGCGCAGGGCATTCACTGAACGCTTGTCTTCGGCGGTGGCGAGGCTCGGCACGTTGAAGGCCAGCATCAGGCTCGGCAGTTGGGTTTGCACGTGCAGGGTGATCTGCCGTTCGCCCGGCTCGGCCAGTTCCAGCGGGATTTTCGCCGGTGGTACGTCACGCTTGGCGATCGGGCCGAAGTAACGCTGGGCCAGGGCTTTGACTTCATCCGGGGTGACATCGCCGACCACCACCAGGGTGGCGTTGTTCGGCACGTACCAGGATTGGTACCAGTGGCGCAGTTCTTCGACCTTCATGCGTTCCAGGTCAGCCATCCAGCCGATGGTCGGCGTGTGATAGCCGCTGGCCGGGTAGGCCATGGCCTTAAAGCGTTCGTAGGCCTTGGACATCGGCTTGTCGTCGGTGCGCAGGCGACGTTCTTCTTTAATTACCTCTATTTCGCGGCTGAACTCGTCGGCCGGTAGTTTGAGGTTGGCCATGCGGTCGGCTTCGAGTTCAAAGGCGACGCCCAGGCGATCCCGGGCCAACACTTGGTAATAGGCGGTGAAGTCATCGCTGGTGAAGGCGTTCTCTTCAGCGCCGAGGTCACGCAGGATCAGCGACGCTTCGCCGGGGCCAACTTTCTCGCTGCCCTTGAACATCATGTGTTCCAGGGCGTGAGACAGGCCGGTCTGGCCCGGGGTCTCATAGCTGGAGCCGACCTTGTACCAGACCTGGGACACCACCACCGGCGCCCGATGGTCTTCGCGCACGACGACCTTCAAGCCGTTGTCGAGTGTGAACTCATGGGTGGGTTGTGGATCGGCAGCCAGGGCCGAGAGGGGCAGACAAACTGTGCAGAGAAGCAGGCCTGCAGCGCGGCGGGCTAGAGCATTCATACGTTTTTAAACCTGTTGAGCGGCCCGCTTGTTCTTAGCGTCAGCGGGCGAGAGGGTGCTAGGATACTGATCCGTTTTACTGGCGGCCACGCCTGTGAGGCCTTTTATCGGCCCGCAGGTTGTATGGGTTCTCGGCAGAAGCTTTGAGTTTGTCCGCTAAACTCTGCGTTTTCGCCGACGATGCCGGTCCAGTCCTTCGTATTAGTCGACCTTTGAGGTGCCGTTGGCACTTCGACAAATTGTTGCGCGTGAACAAGCTGGGTGAATCGCAGTCTGTTCTGCATCGAATATTTATTTGCCGGGGCGCCCTTTGGCGCGTCGCTACCGTGAGATAGCCGTCCTCCATGTTTGGTTCCAACGACGACAAGAAGACCCCAGCTGCGGCTGGCGAGAAGAAAGGCCTGTTCGGATGGCTGCGCAAAAAGCCGCAGGAAACCGTCGTCGAACAGCCACAGCCCATTCCTGAGCCAATTCCTGCACCGGTAATAGAAGAAGAGCCGGCGCCGATTGTCCTGCCGATTGCCGAGCCGGTGTTGCAACCGGTGGTTGAGGTCGAGCCTGAGCCTGAGCCTGAGCTTGAGCTTGAGCCTCAAGTCGAAGTCGCGGCTGAGTTGCCATTGACGCCAGTCGCTGAGCCCTGGCTGACATTACCGGTCGCAGAAGAGCCGGTGGCGTTGGTCGAAGATGAACAGGCGGCGCACATTTCTCCGCCGATTCCAGCTCCGATTGCGTTTACCCCTGAGCCGGTCCATGCGCCAGTGATCGCGCCGGTTGTCGTGCCAGTCTTCGTGGCCGAGCCTGAACCGGTTGTTGTTCCTGAGCCAGAAGTGCCGGTCTTCGTAGAGCCTGTTGCGCCGATTGCTCAAGCGCCCGCGCCGGTTGTCGTTCCTGTTGTCGAAGCACCTGTCGCCCTCGTCGAAACCCCTGCCGAGCCACCGCGCACCGAAGAAACCAAAGCCGGTTTCTTCGCCCGCCTCAAGCAGGGCCTGTCCAAGACCAGCGCCAGCATCGGCGAAGGCATGGCCAGCCTGTTCCTCGGCAAGAAGATCATCGATGACGAACTGCTCGAAGACATCGAAACCCGCCTGCTGACCGCCGACGTTGGCGTCGAGGCGACTTCGGTGATCATTCAGCGCCTGACCCAGAAAGTCGCTCGCAAAGAGTTGGCCGATGCCGATGCGTTGTACAAATCCTTGCAGGCTGAACTGGCGGCGATGCTCAAGCCCGTTGAACAACCGCTGAAAATCACCTCGCAGAACAAGCCGTTCGTGATTCTGGTGGTCGGCGTCAACGGCGCCGGCAAGACCACCACCATCGGCAAACTGGCGAAGAAGCTGCAGCTGGAGGGCAAGAAAGTCATGCTCGCCGCCGGTGACACTTTCCGCGCCGCTGCTGTGGAGCAATTGCAGGTTTGGGGTGAGCGCAACAAGATCCCGGTGATCGCCCAGCACACCGGCGCCGATTCGGCTTCGGTGATCTTCGATGCCGTGCAGGCCGCCAAGGCCCGTGGCATCGACGTGCTGATCGCCGACACCGCCGGTCGTCTGCACACCAAAGACAACCTGATGGAAGAACTGAAGAAGGTTCGCCGGGTGATCAGCAAGCTCGACGCCGATGCACCGCACGAAGTGCTGTTGGTGCTCGATGCCGGTACCGGCCAGAACGCTATCAACCAGGCCAAACAGTTCAACCAGACCGTGCAATTGACCGGCCTGGCGTTGACCAAGCTCGACGGCACTGCCAAGGGCGGGGTGATTTTCGCCCTGGCCAAGCAGTTCGGCTTGCCCATTCGCTACATCGGCGTCGGTGAAGGCATCGATGATTTGCGTACCTTTGAAGCAGAACCCTTTGTCCAGGCATTGTTTGCCGAGCGGGAGCGTTCATGATTCGTTTCGAACAGGTCGGTAAACGCTACCCGAACGGTCATGTCGGCTTGCATGAGCTGAGCTTTCGAGTCCGTCGGGGCGAATTCTTGTTTGTCACCGGCCATTCCGGCGCCGGTAAAAGCACCTTGTTGCGGCTGTTGCTGGCCATGGAGCGCCCGAGCACCGGCAAATTGCTGCTGGCCGGGCAAGACCTGAGCACCATCAGCAACGCGCAGATTCCTTACTTGCGGCGGCAGATCGGGGTGGTGTTCCAGAACCACCAGTTGCTGTTTGATCGCACGGTGTTCAACAACGTCGCGCTGCCGTTGCAGATTCTTGGCCTGTCCAAGTCCGAGATCGTCAAACGGGTGGATTCGGCCCTGGAGCGCGTGGCGCTTTCGGACAAGACCGATCTGTACCCCGGCGACCTGTCCACCGGTCAGCAACAGCGCGTCGGCATCGCCCGCGCCATCGTGCACCGCCCGGCCTTGCTGCTGGCGGACGAACCGACCGGTAACCTCGACCCACGTCTGGCGGCCGAGATCATGGGCGTGTTTGAAGACATCAACCGGTTGGGCACCAGCGTACTGATCGCGAGCCACGACCTGGCCCTGATCGCCCGCATGCGTCACCGCATGCTGACCCTGCAACGCGGACGCTTGATCGGTGACGGGGAGGCCGGCGTATGAGTGCGACACGCAGCCCCAAGGTTTCCGAGCGCGTGGCCCCGAAGGCCGCTGATCCGCAACCGCAAAAGAAAAAACGCGACGATGACGACGGCCCGGATTTCGCCACGCTGTTGCGCGCCTGGATCGAAAGCCATCGGGCCAGCCTGCTGGACAGTCTGCGCCGGTTGGCTAAACAGCCGATCGGTAGCTTTTTCACCTGCCTGGTGATGGCGGTAGCCCTGAGTTTGCCGATGGGGCTGTCACTTTTGCTGAATAACGTCGAGCGACTGGGCGGTTCCTGGCAGCGTGCGGCGCAGATTTCCCTTTACCTGCAACTGGATGCCAGCCCGGAACAGGGCGAGGCGTTGCGTGAGCAGATCAAAGGCATGCCTGGCGTCGCGGATGCTGAATATGTCGGCCGTGATCAGGCATTGGAGGAGTTTCAGCAGCAGTCCGGTTTGGGTGAGGCGCTCAAGGAACTGCCGGAAAACCCGCTGCCGGGCGTGGTGCTGGTCACGCCGAATGAGGTCGACAAGCCGACGCTTGAAGCATTAAGACAAAAACTTTCCGAGCTGCCGAAGGTACAGCAAGCGCAACTTGATCTAGTCTGGGTCGAGCGTCTGGCCGCCATCCTCAAGCTCGGAGACCGGTTTGTCTTCGGCCTGACCGTGCTTTTGGTGTCTGCATTACTTTTGGTGATAGGCAATACCATTCGTCTTCATATTGAAAACCGCCGCACAGAGATAGAAGTGATTAAACTCGTCGGCGGCACGGACAGCTATGTGCGCAGGCCCTTTCTGTACATGGGCGCGCTTTATGGCTTCGGTGCGGGGATTCTTTCCTGGGGCGTCTTGGCGTTTGGCCTGAACTGGCTGAACGACGCGGTGGTTGGACTGGCCGGCTTATACGGCAGTAATTTTGCGCTGGCCGGAGTGCCAGTTGCCGATGGTCTGTCGCTCTTGCTTGGCGCGGTGCTGTTGGGTTATATCGGTGCATGGATTGCAGTCGCACGTCATCTCAGGGAGTTGGCGCCGAAGTAGTATCTTTTTGCGCGTATTGACCTTTCGGTTTATATGGGAACTTGTCCTACGGTTTCCGGTCAATTTTCGCAGTGCTGAACTGCACGAGTTATGTAAGACGGAGGTTTTTTCGTATGACCACTTCTTTGCAACCTGCTTATGCTCTGGTCCCAGGCGCAAACCTGGAGGCTTATGTGCACACGGTGAACAGCATTCCATTGCTGACGCCGGAGCAGGAGCGTGAACTGGCCGAGAGTCTCTATTATGAGCAGGATTTGGGGGCGGCTCGGCAGATGGTGCTCGCCCACCTGCGTTTTGTCGTACACATTGCCCGTAGCTATTCCGGCTACGGCCTGGCCCAGGCTGACCTGATCCAGGAAGGCAACGTCGGCCTGATGAAGGCCGTCAAGCGCTTCAACCCGGAAATGGGTGTGCGCCTGGTTTCGTTCGCTGTGCACTGGATCAAGGCGGAAATCCACGAGTTCATCCTGCGCAACTGGCGCATTGTGAAAGTCGCGACCACCAAGGCCCAGCGCAAGCTGTTCTTCAACCTGCGCAGCCAGAAGAAACGTCTGGCGTGGCTGAACAACGAGGAAGTCCACCGTGTGGCGGAAAGCCTCGGGGTAGAGCCGCGGGAAGTGCGCGAGATGGAAAGTCGCCTGACCGGCCATGACATGGCTTTTGACCCGGCCGCAGAAGCGGACGACGACAGCGCCTTCCAGTCGCCGGCCAACTATCTGGAAGACCACCGGTACGATCCGGCCCGTCAACTGGAAGATGCCGACTGGAGCGACAACTCCAACCACAACCTGCACGAAGCGCTGGAAGTGCTGGACGACCGCAGCCGTGACATCCTCTATCAGCGCTGGCTGGCAGAAGAAAAAGCCACGCTGCACGACCTGGCGCAGAAGTACAACGTGTCGGCCGAGCGTATTCGTCAGCTCGAGAAGAGCGCGATGAACAAGCTCAAGTTGTCGATTGCTGCATAACCTGCGCACCGGTAATAAAAAACGCCCCGATCAGAGATGATCGGGGCGTTTTTGTTTTTAAGATCAAAAGATCACTGAGCCCAAGGCGCCCGACGCGAATCATTGAGCCCTACCAGATAACTATCGCCACCCAACTGGCTCATCTGCTGCCGAATCCACCCGGCACGTCGTGCGACATAGTTGGTCGGATGACTCGCGCTCCAAACCCTTGGATTAGGCAACACCGCCGCCAGCAAACTCGCCTGCTGCCGCGACAATGACCGGGCACCGACACCAAAGTGATGCCGAGCCGCCGCTTCAGCGCCAAACACCCCGTCATCCCATTCAACGCTATTCAGGTAAACCTCAAGAATCCGCTGCTTGGGCCACAACACTTCGATCAACCCGGTAAACCAGGCTTCCAGGCCTTTGCGCAACCAACTGCGGCCGGACCACAGAAAGAGGTTCTTCGAAACCTGCTGACTCAGGGTGCTGGCGCCGCGAATCGAGCCGCCGCGTTCGTTATGGGCAAATGCCGCTTGAATTGCCCCGATATCAAAGCCCCAGTGCTCAGAGAATTTCTGGTCTTCACCGGCAATCACCGCGACTTTGAGGTCATCGGAGATCTGATCCCAGGGTTGCCAGGTGCGCTGCAGGTCAATGGGCTCGCCGTCGAACCAGGATTGGACCTTGCGCTCGACCATCAGCGCCGTGCCCGGTGGCGGCACCACGCGAAAGATCAGAACCAGCAACACGCTGCCGCCCGCGAACCAGAGCAGGGCCTTTGTGAATCGTCGCAAAATTAAACGCAGCATAGAGATGGCTTGGCCGAACCCGTTGAGCGGGCCATTATACAGACCCTGTTGATCGAGTCTGACTGGAGTTCTTCATGCTGCGTGGCTTTCTGATGCTGGCCGCTTTCTTCGGCTTCACCGGCGTTGCCCTTGGCGCGTTCGCCGCGCATGGTTTGAAAAACCGCCTGACGCCGGAATACCTGGCGATATTTCATACCGGCGTCACCTATCAATTGGTGCACACCTTGGCGCTGTTGGGTGTCGCGCTGTTGGCCACGCAGATTTCCGGTCGCTTGATCACCTGGGCCGGCGCATCCTTTGCCATCGGCATTCTGCTGTTTTCCGGCAGCTTGTATCTGCTCACGATCACCGGCGTCAGCAAGCTGGGGATCATTACGCCCTTCGGTGGCCTGGCATTCCTGATCGGCTGGCTGTGTCTGGGGCTTGCCGCGTGGCGCTTGCCGCTTACCGCTTGACGCTTGGTGCTGACCTTTAGGTCATGATCGGGCTAGAATGCCAGCCCCTAAAAATGATGGCGGCTTCTTGCATGCGCATTCAGTTGAACGGCGAATCCCTTGAACTGCCCGACGGTGAAACCGTTGCGGCCCTGCTGACCCGTCTGGATCTGACCGGACGCCGGGTGGCGGTTGAACTCAATCTGGATATCGTCCCGCGCAGCCAGCATGCCGACACCACGCTGAACGACGGCGACAATGTCGAAGTCGTGCACGCCATCGGCGGCGGCTAGTCGCCCGCCCCGCAAGGGCACAGAATTCTGCAAGAACCTCACCCCTACAGAGGATTTCCCATGAGCATCGTTCGTAGCGACAAGCCCTTCGTCCTGGCCGGTCGTACTTACCAGTCGCGTTTGCTGGTAGGCACCGGCAAGTACCGCGACATGGAAGAAACCCGCCTGGCCATCGAAGCCTCGGGTGCCGAGATCGTCACCTTCGCCGTGCGCCGCACTAACCTGGGCCAGAACCCGGGCGAACCGAACCTGCTCGAAGTCCTGTCGCCGGATCGCTACACCTTCCTGCCGAACACCGCCGGTTGCTTCGACGCGATCGAGGCTGTGCGCACCTGTCGCCTGGCCCGTGAGCTGCTCGGCGGCCACAACCTGGTGAAGCTGGAAGTGCTGGCGGACCAGAAAACCCTGTTCCCTAACGTGATTGAAACCCTCAAGGCCGCCGAAGTGCTGGTCAAGGAAGGTTTCGACGTGATGGTCTACACCAGCGATGACCCGATCATCGCCCGTCAACTGGCGGAAATCGGCGTTATCGCGGTCATGCCGCTGGCTGGTCTGATCGGCACGGGTCTGGGGATCTGCAACCCGTACAACCTGCAGATCATCCTCGAAGAGGCCAAGATCCCGGTGTTGGTGGATGCCGGTGTCGGTACCGCCTCCGACGCCACCATCGCCATGGAACTGGGTTGCGAAGCGGTGCTGATGAACTCGGCCATCGCCCATGCCCAGCAGCCAATCATGATGGCCGAAGCCATGAAACACGCCATCGTTGCAGGTCGCCTGGCCTACCTCGCCGGCCGCATGCCGAAAAAACTCTATGCCAGCGCCTCCTCGCCGCTGGATGGTCTGATCAAGTAAGAGCCATTGATGACTGAATCGAACGACACGCCTATCCAGCCGGAAGAAGGCGAAGAACGCCAACACCGCCGCATCAAGAGTTTCGTGATGCGCGCCGGACGCATGACCGAAGGCCAGCAAAAGGGCCTGGAGCAGGGCACACCGCTGTTCGTCCTGCCGCTGGCCGATGCGCCGGTGGACTTCGACCAGGTGTTCGGCCGCTCGGCGCCGCGTTCGCTGGAAATCGGTTTCGGCATGGGCCATTCGCTGCTGGAGATGGCCGCGGCTTCGCCGGAGCAGGATTTCATCGGCGTGGAAGTTCACCGTCCGGGTGTCGGCGCGCTGCTTAATGGCGTGTTGACCCAGGGCCTGACCAACCTGCGCGTTTACGATTGCGATGCGATCGAAGTGCTCAACAATTGCGTGGCCGACAACAGCCTCGATCGCCTGATGCTGTTTTTCCCGGACCCGTGGCACAAGAGCCGCCACCACAAGCGTCGTATCGTTCAGGCGTCGTTCGCTGAGCTGGTGCGCAGCAAGTTGAAGGTCGGCGGTGTGCTGCACATGGCCACCGACTGGGAACCGTACGCCGAGTACATGCTGGAAGTGATGAGCGTCGCGCCGGGCTACCGTAACCTTGCCGAAGACGGCAAATGCGTGCCGCGCCCGACCGAGCGCCCAATCACCAAGTTCGAACGCCGCGGCGAACGTCTTGGGCATGGCGTGTGGGACCTGAAGTTCGAAAAGCAGTCCTGAACCTAACCCGACTGATCGTTCCCACGCTCCGCGTGGGAATGCATGTTGTGACGCTCCGCGTCACATTTAGAGGCGGACGCAGAGCGTCCATGGCGGCATTCCCACGCAGAGCGTGGGAACGATCATCAGCCCTCAGCGGCGGTCAGCGACTACGCCGATAAGCACCAGCACCACCAACAACACCGGCGCCAGGCTGTAGTTGTTGAACTGGCTCAGGCCTTTGATGATCCACGGCGTGGCATAGATCAGCGCGACGCCGCTGCCGACCATGCACAGCAGGGCCATCATCGGGACGCGCAAGGCGCCGGCGATGCCGCCCAGGCGTTGTTCGACCCAGCCTTTGATGTCCGCGCCGAACAGCACCAGCAGGCAGCCCACCAGGGCCAGAGAGATTTCCGACAGGTTGCTACGGCTCCAGCGGGACACGGTGGCGAGCAGGTCGAGGATCAAATCCATTGGTTTTCCCTTAAGGCTGAAATCAGCTCAGAAATGTCTGCAGCAAGTCATTGAGAAACAGTTGTCCGCGCTCGGTGGCCGCCAGACGTGACGGTTCGACCTGCAACAAGCCGCTTTGTTCGGCTTCCCGGCGACCTTCGGCGAGGCTTTCCAGGGGCAGGCCGGTGCGTTCCGGATACAGGCGCGATTCCACGCCTTCGGTCAGTCGCAGGGCGTTCATCAGGAAGTCGAACGGCAACTCGTCGTTGGTCAGGGCTTTCTCGCCAGCCTTGAAGCTTTTGGCTGGGTTGAGGTAATCCTTCGGCAAGCGGGTCTTCCAGGTGCGCACGATGCGTCCGTCCGGGTGACTGAGCTTGCCGTGGGCGCCGGCGCCGATGCCGATGAAGTCGCCGAAACTCCAGTAATTGAGGTTATGCCGCGCCGGGCGACCGGGCAGGGCATAGGCCGAGACTTCGTATTGCGCGTAACCGTGTTCGGCCAGCAGTGCCTGCCCGGCTTCCTGAATGTCCCACAACGTGTCGTCTTCCGGCAGCGTCGGCGGCTGGTTCCAGAACACCGTGTTCGGCTCCAGGGTCAGTTGATACCAGGACAAGTGGGTCGGTTTCAGGGCGATGGCCTGGCGCAAGTCGCTCAGGGCGTCGTCCAGGGACTGATCGGGCAAACCGTGCATCAGGTCCAGGTTGAAGTTGTCGAACCCGGCCTGACGGGCCATGCCGGCGGCACGCACCGCTTCGTCGCCGTTGTGGATTCGACCCAGGGCCTTGAGCTTTTCTTCCTGAAAGCTCTGGATACCGATCGACAGACGATTGATCCCCAGCGCCCGGTAAGCGACGAACTTCTCCTGCTCGAACGTGCCTGGGTTGGCTTCCAGGGTGATTTCGATGTCGCTGGCAAACGGAATGCGTTGTTCCACACCTTTGAGCAAACGACCCAAGGCTTCGGCGCTGAACAGGCTCGGCGTACCGCCACCGAAGAAGATCGAGCTCAGCTCACGGCCGTAAACCGCGTGCAGATCCTGATCGAGGTCGGCCAGTAGCGCATCGACGTACTCTTCCTCCGGCAGCACCGGGCTGGCGGTGTGGGAGTTGAAGTCGCAATAAGGGCATTTGCGCACACACCACGGAATGTGGATGTACAGCGCCAGGGGCGGCAGCGTTGGCAACGCCGCCCGAGGCGATTGGGCGGCGCCACCGAAGATCAGCGGCGACGCGGATGATTCATGGGTCATATCAAGCCTAGACGCTGGCGCAGCAGATCCATTGCACGGGCGCGGTGGCTGATGAGGTTCTTTTCGCTTGGGCTCAACTCGGCGCTGGAGCAATCGCGTGACGGCACCCAGAACAGCGGGTCATAGCCAAAACCGTGCTCACCGCTGGCAGCGTGCAGGATTCGGCCGTGCCACAGGCCTTCGCAGAGAATTGGCAACGGATCATCGGCGTGGCGCACCAGCGCCAGCACGCAGACGAACTGCGCACCGCGCTCGGCTTCCGGCACGTCTTTCATGGCGTCGAGCAGTTTAGCGTTGTTCGCCGCATCGCCCTTTCCATCAGCGTAACGGGCCGAGTAGATCCCTGGTGCACCGCCCAGGAAATCCACCGCCAGTCCCGAATCGTCGGCCAGCGCCGGCAGGCCGGAGATGCGCGCGGCGTTGCGGGCCTTGAGGATGGCGTTTTCGACGAACGACAGGCCGGTTTCTTCAGGCTCGACATTGCTGAACTCGCCGATCGAGCGCAGTTGCACCGATGCGCCGAGCATGGCCTGGAGTTCCTTGAGTTTGCCGGCGTTATGGCTGGCCAGTACGAGTTGCGTGAAGTTCATCATTCGCCGGGGAAAAGCTCTTGGTTGAAATTGATGGTGTTGATTTTGTCACCGTTCTGCACCTTGATCTCAAAGGTGCGGACTTCCTGCTGATCGACCGGGTATTGCGCGATGTAGTAGACAGCGCCTTGTTCGGTGATCTGTTTGAATTTCAGCGGGACGCTTTGGCTGGTGAGGTTTTTGACCGTACCGTTGACCTGGGCGATCAGCGGTTTGCCGTCCTTGATCACCGAAACGTTAATCACGCCTTGGTTTTTGCTGCGAACCAGTTCCGCCGCTTTGGCGATGTCCGGTGTCAGGAACGTGGAATTGAAGGTGTTGTAGTGCACCGTCACATCACCAAACGTTTCCTTGCGCTCGCCCTTGATCACGTCGGCGGCCATGGCGGTGACGCTCAGGCAGGCAGTAAGTACAAATAACGCTAGACGACCCATGATCGTTCTCCTTGGAATGTCGTGGTTCAGACCGCGACCTTGTGGTCTTGCAGCCCGGGGCTACTGACGCGGTAGATACCGATCTCACCTAACAGATTAGGCCATAGCTTACTGGCCCACCCGTGTCGGTGCTGCTGATCCACGGCAAGCCGATCAATGACCTTCGCTTCACGTTCGCGGCACAGTTCTTCAAAGTCGCCGAAAGTGCAGAAGTGGATGTTCGGCGTGTTGTACCAGGTGTACGGCAGAAAGTCGGAAACCGGCATCCGGCCCTTGCTCGCCAGGTACCAGCGGCAGCGCCAGTGACCGAAGTTGGGAAAGGTGATGATGCACTGGCGTCCGACCCGAAGCATCTCGTCGAGGATCCGGTCCGGGTAGTGCACGGCTTGCAGGGCCTGGGTCATGACCACGACGTCGAAACTGTTGCTGGCAAAGTTGCCCAGGCCTTTGTCCAGGTCCTGTTCGATGACGTTGATGCCCTTGGCCACGCACTCGGCGATGTTGTCCGGGTCGTTTTCCAGGCCATAGCCGGTGACTTGCTTGTTGTCGCGCAGCCAGGTCAGCAGTTCGCCGTCGCCGCAACCGAGGTCGAGCACGCGGCTACCGGCGGGAATCCATTCCTGGATGATTTCCAGATCAGCTCTCATGGCTTTCTCACAACGTAATGCGGTTCATGTAATTGCTGAACGCCTGCAGGTAGCGCGGGATCGGAATCAGGAAGGCGTCGTGGCCTTGCGGAGCGTCGATCTCGAGGTAGCAGACGTCTTTCTTGGCTGCCATCAGCGCGTCCACCAGTTCCCGCGAACGGGCAGGGGAGAAGCGCCAGTCGGTGGTGAAGGACATCACGCAGAATTTGGCGGTGGCGCCGGCGAAGGTTTTCGCCAAGTCATCGTCGAAGTTCGCCGCCGGGTCGAAGTAGTCCAGCGCCTTGGTCATCAGCAGGTAGGTGTTGGCGTCGAAACGCCCGGAGAACTCTTCCCCTTGATAACGCAGGTAGCTCTCGACCTGGAACTCGACGCTGTGGAAGTCGTAGTTGAGCTTTTCGCTCTTGAGGCCGCGGCCGAATTTCTCGCCCATGGAGTCGTCGGACAGGTAAGTGATGTGCCCGACCATCCGCGCCAGCATCAAACCACGCTTGGGGATTACGCCCGCTTCCTGAAACGAACCGCCGTGGAATTCGGGGTCGGTGAGGATGGCTTGGCGCGCCACTTCGTTGAACGCGATGTTCTGCGCCGACAGTTTGGGCGCCGAGGCGATGGCCAGACAATGGCGAATGCGATCAGGGTAAGTGATGCTCCACTGCATCGCCTGCATGCCACCGAGGCTGCCGCCAATCACGGCGGCCCATTGGCTGATGCCGATGCGGTCGGCCAGATGCGCCTGGCTGTGCACCCAATCTTCCACGGTCAGTACCGGGAAGTCGGCGCCAAACGGCTTGCCGGTTTCCGGATTGATGCTGCTCGGGCCGGTGGAGCCGTTGCAGCCGCCGAGGTTGTTCAGGCTGACCACGAAGAATTTGCTGGTGTCGATCGGCTTGCCGGGGCCGATGCAGCTGTCCCACCAACCGGGTTTGCGGTCGTCGAGGCTGTGGAAGCCGGCAGCGTGATGGTGCCCGGACAAGGCGTGGCAGATCAGCACGGCGTTGCTCGCCGTGGCGTTCAGCGTGCCGTAGGTTTCGTAGATCAGGTCATAAGCTGGGAGCGAACGGCCGCAGGCCAGGGCCAGGGGTTCACTGAAGTGCGCCACTTGCGGCGTCACCAGACCAACAGAATCGGCGGGAAAGGCAGTTGGCATCGACCCTGCTCTCGTTGAAATGAGGCGTAAGTCTAAAGACCGCTGCCCGTAGCAGCAAGCGACTACCCATGATCGTTCCCACACGCTGCGTGGGAATGCCTCAATGGACGCTCTGCGTCCGCTTTTGGATGGGGTGCGGAGCGTCCCGGGCGGCATTCCCACGCAGAGCGTGGGAACGATCAGGGGAAGGTGAGATCCGGCAATGCCGGCAATTTCTTCGGCGAGCAAATCCGCACGCGTTTCTGCCGGTTCAACTCACCGCTGATCAAGCTCACCTGGCTCTTTGAAACCCCAAACGCCTTGGCCAAAAACGCCATCAAATAGGCATTGGCCTTGCCCTCGACTGGCGGCGCGGTCAGGCGGATTTTCAGGCGATCACCGTGCAGCCCGCAGAAATCATCGCTGCGGGCCGCCGGTTGCAGGTGGCATTCCAGAATCAGGTCATCACCGTCCCAGCGAAAGTAGCTCACCGGGTCAGATCAACCCGAGCAGCCCGTTGGGCATCAGGGCGTAGTACGCCAAGCGTGGGATCAGCCAGCTTTGCAGCAGCTGGATCACGATAAACGCGAAGATCGGCGAGATATCGAGGCCGCCCAGGTTCGGAATGAGCCGACGGAACGGCGCCAGTACCGGTTCAGTAATCTGCGCGACCAGTTCGGCGCCCGGATTGTGGCTGCCCGGAGCGACCCAGGACAGGATCACGCTGATGATCATCGCGTAGAAAATGATGTTCAAGAACAGCGAGAAAATCGCGATCAGGGCCCATGGCACCAGGAACAGCCAGTCGACCATGAAGCCTTTGAGCAGCAGGATCACCGCGATCAGCACCATCTGTACGATCAGCGCCAATACCAGTGACGACATGTCCAGCCCAAACATGCTCGGGATGACCCGGCGCAGTGGCTTGAGCAGCGGTTGGGTGGCTTTGACGATGAACTGGCAGAGCGGGTTGTAGAAGTTCGCCCGGACCAGTTGCAGGATGAAGCGCAACAGCACGATCAGCAGGTACAGGCTGCCCAGGGTTTTGATTACAAAAATGGCAGCGTCATTGAGTCCGAGCATCATTGATTCCTTTGTAAGAGCTGATTAGCGGCCAAGTTGCTCAGCCATCTCGGCCGAGCGGTGCGCAGCGGCACCGAGTGCTTTTTCTACCAGGGCTTCGAAGCCCCCGGCCTGGAACGACTTGATGGCGGCTTCCGTGGTGCCCGCAGGCGAAGTCACACGGCGCCGCAGTTCCGCCGCGTCGACGTCACTGGCGACTGCCATGTGCGCGGCGCCCAATGCGGTTTGCAGGGTCAGTTGTGCGGCGATGTCCGCCGGCAGGCCGAGTTTCACGCCCGCAGCAGTCATGGCTTCGATCAGCAGGAAAAAGTACGCCGGGCCGCTACCGGAAACGGCGGTGACCGCGTCCAGCTGCTGTTCTTCGTCCAGCCACAGTACGAGGCCGACGGCCGACAACAGTTCTTCAGCTTGTTGGCGTTGCTCGGCATTCACTTCGGCGGTGGCAAACAAACCGCTCACGCCCTGACGCAACAGTGCCGGGGTGTTGGGCATGCAGCGCACGATTGGCTGGGCGCCGAGCCAGTTGTTCATGCTGGCGCAGGTGATGCCCGCCGCGATGGAAACCACCAATTGATTCGGTTTGAGGCTTGGGCGAATGGCTTCGCACACGGCTTTCATCGCCTGGGGTTTGACCGCCAGAACGACGACGTCGGTGCCTTGAATGGCTTCGGCGTTGTCGGCGAACACTTCGATGCCGTGTTCAGCGGCCACGCGAGCACGGGTTTCGGCGCCGGGATCGCTGGCGCGGATGTGTGCCGCTTCCAGACCTTTGGCGCGCAGGCCACCGATCAGACTGGCGGCCATGTTGCCGGCACCGATAAAGGCAATACGAGTCTTGCTCATGTCAGGTCCTTATAAAGGGAGGAGTCGGCCATTGATCAAGGCTGGCCATAGTCGCGCGCACCGAAGAGGGCCGTACCGATACGGACGCAAGTGGCGCCTTGGGCAATGGCCGACTCGAGGTCGTGGCTCATGCCCATGGAAAGTGTGTCGAGCGACAGATTGAGGCTGTCTTGCAGGTTCTGTACGGCAGCAAAAGCGGCGTCCTGGGTGGCACGATCTTCAGTCGGCTCCGGGATCGCCATCAACCCGCGCAACGTGAGGCGCGGCAGGACGCTGATGGCGTTGGCCAGGGCCGGCAGGTCGGCCGGGGTGCAGCCGGACTTGCTGGCTTCACCGCTGACGTTGACCTGGATGCAGATATTCAGCGGGGGCAGATCGGCAGGACGTTGTTCGGACAGGCGTTGTGCAATTTTCAAACGATCCACGGAATGCACCCAAGCAAAGTGCTCGGCGATAGCGCGAGTCTTGTTCGATTGAATGGGGCCGATGAAGTGCCAGATCAAGGGCAGGTCGGCCAATTCGAGCTGTTTGCTCAAGGCCTCCTGCAGATAGTTCTCGCCAAAGTCCCGCAGCCCCGCGGCGTAGGCTTCACGCAGGGCCTCGGCAGGCTTGGTCTTGCTCACGGCCAGCAGTTGAACACTGTGCTCGTCGCGGTGAGCAGCCTGGGTCGCAGCCTGGATACGCGAACTAACCTGGAGAATGTTGTCTGCTATCGTGGACATCAAGAGGCGCCGCCGGTCTGAAGGTTCGCGGCATTCTACTGGAATTGAGGAGCGCTATGGATATCACTGAGCTGCTGGCATTCAGCGCCAAACAGGGCGCGTCCGACTTGCACCTGTCTGCCGGCCTGCCACCGATGATTCGCGTCGACGGCGATGTGCGGCGCATCAACCTGCCGGCCCTGGACCACAAACAGGTGCACGAGCTGATCTACGACATCATGAACGACACCCAGCGGGTGGACTTCGAAAAGCATCTGGAAACCGACTTCTCCTTTGAAGTGCCGGGTGTGGCGCGCTTCCGGGTTAACGCGTTCAACCAGAATCGCGGCGCTGGCGCGGTGTTCCGGACCATTCCGTCGAAGGTCCTGAGCATGGACGACCTCGGCATGGGTGATGTGTTTCGCAAGATTACCGACGCGCCCCGTGGCCTGGTGCTGGTGACCGGCCCGACCGGTTCCGGCAAATCCACCACCCTGGCGGCGATGATCGATTACCTGAACAACCATCGCCATCACCACATCCTTACCATCGAAGATCCGATCGAGTTCGTCCACGAATCGCGCAAATGCCTGATCAATCAGCGCGAAGTCCACCGTGATACCCGCAGTTTCGCCACTGCCCTGCGCTCGGCGCTGCGGGAAGACCCGGACGTAATTCTGGTCGGTGAGATGCGTGATCTGGAGACCATTCGTCTGGCGTTGACCGCAGCCGAGACCGGCCACCTGGTGTTCGGCACGCTGCACACCACGTCAGCGGCGAAAACCATCGACCGGGTGGTGGACGTGTTTCCAGGGGACGAGAAGTCGATGGTGCGTTCGATGTTGTCCGAGTCGTTGCTCGCGGTGGTGTCCCAGACACTGGTCAAGAAGATCGGCGGAGGACGGATTGCGGCGCACGAGATCATGCTCGGCACGTCGGCGATCCGTAACCTGATCCGCGAAGACAAGGTGGCGCAGATGTACTCGTCAATTCAGACCGGGGGCAACCTGGGGATGCAGACGCTGGATATGTGCTTGAAGGAGCTGGTGACAAAGGGCTTGATCAGTCGCGAGCATGCGCGGGAGAAGGCGCGGTCGCCGGATAACTTCTAGGAGGAAGTGATCGTTCCCGCGCTCTGCGCGGGAATGCAGCCCGGGACGCTCCGCGTCCCAAAAGGCCGAACGCAGAGCGTCCGTGGAGGCATTCCCACGCGGAGCATGGGAACGATCATGCGTGGGAACGATCAGTGTCGGATCAGCGCTGTACGACGCGCATCTGATTCGGTTCTTTCGGCAGGACCCGCTTGGCCACCACATAGTGGCTTTCCCAATACGGCTTCTTCAGCGTATCGATGCTCACCGACTTGCCACGGCGCGGTGCGTGGATAAAGCGGTCGTTGCCCAGGTAGATGGCAACGTGATTGACCCGGCGGCTCTTGATGTTGAAGAAAATCAGATCGCCCGGCTTCAGATCCTTGCGATCGACTTTCTCGCCATGACCACTGGCCATGGCATTCGAGGTGCGTGGCAGGTCGAACGTGGCGTCGTTAAACG
Organism: Pseudomonas sp. LBUM1646; assembly: GCF_059716165.1. Lineage (NCBI taxonomy): Bacteria > Pseudomonadati > Pseudomonadota > Gammaproteobacteria > Pseudomonadales > Pseudomonadaceae > Pseudomonas > Pseudomonas sp. LBUM1646. Next base: position 6,500,649 of record NZ_CP166810.1, on the reverse strand, counting down.
CGTATTTCACCAGGCCACTGCAATCGAACCCTTTACTTGGGCTGCTGCCGCCCCAACGGTAAGGAGTACCGAGGACGTTCACTGCACGGCTCAACACGTTGCTGCTTTGCTTGGTGGCCATCGGCGGCACCAGCTTGCTGTTGGCGGTTGCCAGCGTGGTGGAGTGTTTGGCAGTTTGCTTGTTTTTGCTCGAAGGAGCAGAAACATGGGATTTCGGGGTGTAACCATTAACGTTTGGAAGACGTTGCTCACGATTGGTGGCGTGGGCGGCCAGTGGCATCAAAAGGCAAATGGTTAGCCATGTCTTGAAAAATGGACGCATTAGGCAAGGCTCATATGGGTTAGCGCGCAACTTTATAACAGCTTTTTTGACCCTTCCGAGGCCGTTGGTCGATTGGACCTTGGAGTCAACGGAACCAAATAAGCGGCAAATTGACGCGATTGTCTGACAGAGGTCAGGTGGTATAAGGCTTTGACGGGAATGAAGGTAGCATTTGCCATACGTCGGGTGCTCGTAAAAAAGTCACAAAGAATTCAACAATATTTATCTATCGTCTGAAACGAGGTCATCAATGAACAGCTATCGACACCCTGGCGAATACCAAGACACCCACAGCAAAGTCATTGGTTACCTGCTGTGGATTTTCGGTTTTACCGGGGCTCATCGCTTCTATTACGGCAAGCCGGTGACCGGGACGATCTGGTTCTTCACCTTAGGTTTGTTTGGCATCGGCTGGCTGATCGACCTGTTCCTGATCCCGGCGATGGACCGTGAGGCGGACCTGCGCTTTACCGCTGGCCCCATCGAATACAACGTCGCGTGGATTCTGCTGGCGTTTCTCGGGGTGTTCGGTGTGCACCGGATGTATCAGGGGAAATGGCTCAGCGGGTTGCTGTACCTGGTGACGGGCGGGGTGTTCTTTCTGGGGGTGCTGTATGACTTCTGGACGCTGAATGATCAGGTGTCGGTGCGTAACGCGCAGAGTAATCGTTAAGTAAAGATGATCGTTTAATGATCGTTCCCACGCTCCGCGTGGGAATGCAGCCCGTGACGCTCCGCATCACTGGACGCGGAGCGTCCCTTGAGGCATTCCCACGCGGAGCGTGGGAACGATCAGTTCGCGCTACGCCTGGTGGCTAATTCGCCCATCCACCAAGGTGTAACGCACCACGCTCGGCAGGCTGTGGCCAATAAACGGGCAGTTCTCGCCTTTGGACAGCCAGGTTTCCCCGGCCACGGTCGAAGCCGTCGGGTCGAACAGCACGATGTCCGCCGCACCACCCACCGCCAACTTGCCCGCCGGCAGGCGCAATGCCTCGGCCGGCCCTGCGCTCAGGCGCGCGAGCAGGGTCGGCAGATCGAGCAAACCATCCTCCACTAACGTCATCGCCAGCGGCAGCAACAACTCGACACTGCTGATCCCCGGCTCCGTGGCCCCAAACGGCGCCAACTTGGCATCCCGCTCGTGGGGCTGGTGATGGCTGGAGATGGCCGAGACCACCCCCGACTTCACCGCCGCGCGCAGGCCATCACGGTCGGCACGGGTGCGCAGCGGCGGCTGGACGTGATAGAGGCTGCTGAAGTCGATCAGCGCTTCGTCGGTCAGGATCAGCTGATACAACGCCACATCGGCGGTCACCGGCAGTCCGCGAGCCTGGGCCTGAGCAATCAGGGCCACGCCGCGAGCGCTGGTGAGTTGGCTGAAGTGCGCGCGCACGCCGCTTTGCTCGACCAGCAGCAGGTCCCGGGCCAGGGCCACGGTTTCGGCGGTTTCCGGAATCCCCGGCAAGCCGAGGAAACTCGCGGTCGGGCCTTCGTGGGCCAAGCCACCTTCGGCCAGATCATGATCCTGAGAGTTGAAAATCACCGTCAGGTCGAACGTCGCTGCATATTCCAGCGCCCGGCACAGGGTGCGGGTGTTGCGGAAGCTCTCCAGACCATTACCGAAGGCCACGCAACCGGCATCGCGCAGGGCAACGAGCTCTGCAAGCTGTTCGCCGTCCAGGCCTTTGCTCAGGGCGCCGATCGGGAAGACTTTGGTGTTGCCGGCCTCGCGGGCGCGGTCGAGGATCAATTCCGCTACGGCCGAGGTGTCCAGCACCGGTTTGGTTTTCGGCGGGCAGCACAGGCTGGTGACACCACCGGCCGCCGCAGCGCGGGTTTCGCTGGCAATCGAGCCTTTGCGGCTGTAACCCGGCTCACGCAGGGCGACATTCAGGTCCACCAGCCCAGGCGCGGCCACCAGGCCTTTGGCGTCGATGGTCTCGACCGGGACAAAACCGGCCGGCGCAGTGCCAAGAGCAATGATCTTGCAGGCTTCAATATGAATGTCGGTAACTTGATCCAGACCGGAGGTTGGATCGATAACGCGGGCGCCGAGAATGCTGAGCTTCACTGGGCGTTCTCCTGCTCGAATTGGCGCTGGGCAGTCTGCCCGCTCATGGCCATGGACAACACGGCCATACGAATCGCAATACCGTAGGTGACCTGATTGAGGATCACCGAATGCGGGCCGTCGGCCACCGCCGACTCAATCTCCACCCCACGGTTGATCGGCCCCGGGTGCATGACGATGCAATCCGGCTTGGCCCCGGCCAGGCGTGCGGTGGTCAGGCCGAACAGGCGATAGAACTCACCTTCGCTCGGCAGCAGGCCGCCGGTCATGCGTTCGCGTTGCAGGCGCAGCATGATCACCACGTCGACGTCTTTCAAACCCTCGGTCATGTCGGTGTAGACCTTCACGCCGTATTGCTCGATGCCGATCGGCAGCAGGGTTTTCGGCGCGATCACGCGGATGTCCGGGCAGCCGAGGGTTTTCAGCGCGAGCATGTTCGAGCGCGCGACCCGCGAGTGCAGGATGTCGCCGACGATGGCCACCGAGAGGTTTTCGAAACCGCCCTTGTGCCGACGGATGGTGAGCATGTCGAGCATGCCTTGGGTCGGGTGGGCGTGACGGCCGTCGCCGCCGTTGATGATCGCCACTTGCGGGCACACGTGTTCGGCGATGAAGTGCGCGGCGCCGGAGTCACCGTGGCGCACGACGAACATGTCGGCGGCCATCGCTTCCAGGTTGCGCAGGGTGTCGAGCAGGGTTTCGCCCTTGCTCGCCGACGATGTCGACACGTTCAGGGTGATCACGTCGGCGGACAGGCGCTGAGCCGCCAGTTCGAAGGTGGTGCGGGTGCGGGTGGAGTTCTCGAAGAACACGTTGCACACGGTCTTGCCGCGCAGCAACGGGACCTTCTTCACGGCCCGGGCGCCGACTTCGAGGAACGAGTCGGCGGTGTCGAGGATTTCCGTCAGCAGCTCCCGGCGCAAGCCGTCGAGCGAGAGGAAGTGGCGCAGCTGGCCCTGATCATTGAGCTGCAGCGGGCGCTTGGTGTCTAGAGGCGTCATCGCGAGGGGGACTCTCAATAGGGCGAATTAAAGGGCGAGGTCTTGCAGTTCAAGCTTGAGCTCCGGGCCGGACAGCTTCACCCGTTCGTGGGCGGCCAGCGCCAGAGTCGCGCCGACCACGTTCGGGCGGATCGGCAGTTCGCCGGCGTCCAGGTCCAGCAGGCACACCAGCGTCACGCTGGCCGGGCGGCCGTAGTCGAACAGTTCGTTCATGGCGGCGCGGATGGTGCGGCCGCTCATCAGTACGTCGTCGATCAGCACCAGGTCCTGGCCTTCGATCTCGAACGGCAGGGCCGAAGGGCGCACTTGTGGGTGCAGGCCGTTCTGGCTGAAGTCGTCGCGATAGAAGGAAACGTCCAGCGTGCCGAGCGGCGAATCGCTGCCCAGCTCATCGAGCAACGCCTGGGCGACCCAGACGCCGCCGGTACGAATACCGATGTAGCGCGGTTCGCTGATGCCTCGGTGTTCCAGGTGTGCCTTGAGACGGATCGCCATTTGGCTGATCAGGTCGGCGGGATTGGGCAGGCTCATGGTTGCTCCTTCTTGGGCCCGAGCCGGTGCGTGCGGGGTTTGGCTCGGGTTGTCGCTATAGAGAGTCGCTTGTTGCAGCTCTTCAGGATTCGAACAGTGCGGTGTTTTCGTCGAGCCAGCCTTGCAGCAGCAGGGCGGCGGCGATGGCATCGACCGGGTTGTCGCGGTAACTGCCTTTTTGCCCGCCACGATCACGTCGCTCGCCCTTGGCTTCGAAGGTGGTCAGGCGTTCATCGTGGGTATAGAAGGGCAGGTTGTAGCGGCCGTTGAGGCGGCGGGCGAACTTTTCGGCCCGCAGGCACATGTCACTGGGCGTGCCGTCCATGTTCAGCGGCAGGCCGACCACTACGGCGTCGGGTTTCCATTCCTTGATCAGGGCTTCGACCTGATTCCAGTCGGGAATCCCGTTTTGCGCCTTCAAGGTACACAGCTCGCGGGCCTGGCCGGTAATCACCTGGCCGACCGCCACGCCGATCTGTTTGGTGCCGTAGTCAAAACCCAGAATCAGTCGCAGGGCCATCAGGCGTGACCCGCCTGGCTGGTCAGCAAGCTGAGGTTGATCCCCAGGTGCCTGGCCGCCGCTTCGAGGCGTGATTCGCTGCTGGTGTTGAAGAGGATGTCGGCATTGTATGGGCAAGTCAGCCAGGCGTTGTCGGCCAGCTCGGCTTCCAGTTGCCCGGCTTCCCAACCGGCGTAGCCGAGGGTGATCACACTTTTTGCGGGACCGACGCCGTCAGCGATGGCGAACAGTACGTCCTGGGAGGTCGACAACGAAAGCTCGCCTTCCAGATCAACGGTCGCCTGGAAGGTTTTCCCCGACGGGTGCAGGACAAACCCGCGATCGGTCTGCACCGGGCCGCCGATAAAGATCGGCACGTGCTGACAGAGCAATGGCGGCTCGATGTCAGGGCGCAGTTGCTCGAGGATATCGGCCAGGTTCAGTTCTTGCGGACGGTTGACCACCAGCCCCATGGCACCATTGGCCGTGTGCTCGACGATGTAGGTCAAGGTGTGCGCAAAGTTCGGGTCGGCCATGTGTGGCATGGCGATCAGGAAGTGATGCTTGAGGTAGCTGGGGCTGACGTTCTTCATGAGCGCTAGTGTGGCGTTGGAGGGGCGAACTGACAAGCTGGGGATGCACAGGAAATGGTGTCGTACGCCCCTGTAGCAGCTGGCGAAGCCTGCGTTCGGCTGCGAAGCAGTCGTAAATAGTCATACATCAATTCTTCGGGAGGACCTCGTTTTGCGGGTTTGCGAGGACTGCGTCCTCGAACGCAGGCTTCGCCAGCTGCTACACAGACTGCGTAACCCTTAATTACTGGAGAGCTTGTCCCCACGGGCAAACTTCCACGTCCGGATGATTTCCAGCCGATCGATATCCGACAAATCCCCTGTAAACGGCGAAAACGGTGCCGCCAGCCGCACAATCCGCTGCGCTGCCTGATCCAGCAACGGTTGCCCGGAGGACTCCAGAACCAGCACTTCATACAGCGAACCGTCGCGGTTGATCGAGACCATCAGGCGCAAGTTGCCGTAGATCTGCTTGCGCCGCGCTTCGTCGGGGTAGTTGAGGTTGCCGATGCGCTCGACCTTCTTGCGCCACTCGTCCTTATACCAGGCACCCTTGTCGCGCATGGTCGAGGCCGCGCTCAAGCGGTGGATGCGCGGGCGTTTGGCGTACAGCTGTTGTTCATTGGCCAATTCCGCTTCGAGGCTGGCGATGTCGCTGGACAGTTGCGAGCTGTCGAACGTCGGCGCGGCCACGGCGGGTTTCGGCTGGGTCTTGGGTTCTTCGTTTTTGGCGGTGGCTTTTTTCGGCTTCGGTGCGACAGTGGTCACGGACGCCTTGGGTGCAGTTTCCTGCACTTCAGGCTTGGCCGCCGGCGGAGGGGTGACTTTCTGCACCTTGTTGTCCTGGAACGGCGCGACCTCGGTGGTCTTGGGAATCGCCTTTTTATCCAGGGTGCCGCTGCCTTCCTGATTTTCCTGGGCGAGGAAATCAGCTTTTTTCGGCTTGGTTTCGCTTTTGAACGTGGCGAGGGTGATTTCCAGGGTTTTGCTGATTTGCTTGGGTTCGACCATCGTAAAACCGACGCCCAGCAGCAAGGCCAGGTGAATCAACGCCGCAAGAAACAGGGTAAAACCGAGGCGATCGGCCGGGCGCACGCCACGATGGGCGAATTCAGCGGGCAGATCGGACGGCAGAGTCATGGCAGAAAAACCAACATCGCGTTTTTTCGAGCTCGGCATGATAACGCAATGTTGGTTTTTAGCTTCAAGGTTCAAGCTTCAAGCGACAAGCTGTTCTTCGCGCGCTTCAAACTTGCGGCTTGAGGCTTACAGCTTGCAGCTTCTTCTCGATCGCATCCATCAGCATCCCACCAATGTCGGTGCCAAACGCGTTATCAATCTCGCGAATGCAGGTCGGGCTGGTGACGTTGATTTCGGTCAGGTGCTCGCCGATCACGTCCAGGCCCACGAACAGCAGGCCTTTCTCACGCAGGGTCGGGCCGACTTGCGCGGCGATCCAGCGATCCTTGTCGCTCAGCGGACGGGCTTCGCCACGGCCACCGGCCGCGAGGTTGCCGCGGGTTTCACCCGCAGCAGGAATCCGCGCCAGGCAGTAATCCACCGGTTCGCCGTCGATCATCAGGATGCGCTTGTCGCCATCCTTGATCGCCGGCAGGTAAGCCTGGCCCATGATCTGCTGGGTGCCCAGCGCGGTCAGGGTTTCGAGGATCACCGACAGATTCGGATCGCCCGCACGATGACGGAAGATCGACGTGCCGCCCATGCCGTCCAGCGGCTTGAGGATCACGTCGCCGTGTTTGGCGGCGAATTCACGCAACACGTCGGCGCGACGGCTAACCACGGTCGGTGGCGTGCACTGCGGGAACAGCGTGGCGAACAGCTTTTCGTTGCAGTCGCGCAGGCTCTGCGGCTTGTTGACCACCAGCACGCCAGCGCGCTCGGCTTGCTCCAGCAGGTAAGTGGAGTAGACGAATTCCATGTCGAACGGCGGATCCTTGCGCATCAGGATCACGTCCAGATCGCTCAGCAGCGCGTCGGTTTCGGCTTCCAGTTCGAACCATTTTTCCGGGTTGGCGAACACTTTCAGCGGCCGCATCCGCGCCCGTGCTTCACCTTCGCCCTGGTACAAATCCTTCTGTTCCATATAGAACAGTTCCCAGCCGCGCTTCTGTGCGGCCAGCAGCATGGCCAGCGAGCTATCCTTTTTATAGGAAATGCTGGCGATAGGGTCCATGACAATCCCGACGCGAACGCTCATGGGTTTTTCCTCGAATTTGGGTGGTCCGAATGGACACGAAAAAGTGGCGTCAGAGTGGCGCTGAGTGTGTTCCCGGTCAAGGAAAAACCACCGCACAGGTCGGCCGATAGATTGGATTTGGAGACTGTGCTAAAAAGGTCGCCATGTCGTGCTGGCCCTTGAGTATCAAGGGTTTCGAGCCGTCAAACGGACAAATTGTTTCTCAAAGGCGACGGTAGAGCATTTATGGAACAGCATTCCAGCGCCTTGAAGGTCATGGTGATCGACGATTCGAAGACGATTCGCCGTACCGCCGAAACGCTATTGAAGAATGTGGGTTGTGAAGTCATCACGGCCATCGACGGTTTCGATGCCCTGGCCAAGATTGCCGATAATCATCCGGGCATTATCTTTGTCGACATCATGATGCCGCGTCTGGATGGTTATCAGACCTGCGCTTTAATCAAGAACAACAGTGCGTTCAAGTCCACGCCAGTGATTATGCTGTCGTCCAAGGACGGGCTGTTCGACAAGGCCAAGGGGCGCATCGTCGGTTCCGACCAGTTTTTGACCAAGCCTTTCAGCAAGGAAGAACTGCTGAACGCGATCCAGGCCCATGTACCGGGCTTCGCCGCCGTTTTGCCGCAGTAGGACACGCACAGTGACGCTCGGCCAGCGGGCCCGGCGTTGACAAGAATGGGGAAGACCATGGCACGTATTCTGATCGTCGATGATTCGCCGACTGAAATGTACAAACTGACCGGCATGCTGGAAAAGCACGGTCATGAAGTGTTGAAAGCCGAAAACGGCGCCGACGGCGTGGCCCTGGCCCGCCAGGAAAAACCCGATGCGGTGCTGATGGACATCGTCATGCCTGGCCTCAATGGTTTCCAGGCCACCCGTCAGTTGACCAAAGACCCGGAAACCGGGCACATCCCAGTGATCATCATCACCACCAAGGATCAGGAAACCGACAAGGTCTGGGGCACGCGCCAGGGCGCCAAGGACTACCTGACCAAACCGGTCGATGAAGAAACCCTGATCAAGACCCTGAACAACGTGCTGGCCGGTTGATCGCCCGCCCATGAGCGAGTCGCTGACGGCTTTCGAACTGCTGCTGCAGATCGACCAGCGTTGTCGCGTGCTGGCGGCGGAATTGCCGTCCCAGCCATCTCGACAGGACAGCTGGAGCGGCATCGGTTTTCGCCTGGGTGAGCACTGGTACGTAGCGCCGATGGGCGAAGTCAGCGAAGTCCTGCATGAACCGCGCTGCACCCAATTGCCGGGGGTCAAGTCCTGGGTCAAGGGCGTGGCCAACTTGCGCGGGCGGTTGTTGCCGATCATGGATGTGTGTGGCTTCTTCGGCCATGAGCTATCGGCGGTGCGCAAGCAGCGACGGGTGCTGGTGGTGGAATACAAAGACGTGTTTGCCGGGCTGATGGTCGATGAAGTCTACGGTTTGCAGCACTTTGCCCAGGACAGCCTGGAAGCGGTGCCGCCGAGCGAGCTGAACGGCCCGATCGGCGCCTTCGTCAAAGGCCGGTTCCAGCGTGAGCAGAGCTGGCAAGTGTTCAGCCCGTTTGCGTTGGCGCAGTCGCAGAGCTTCATGCATGTCGCGGTGTAGGTCCGAACGCGTTGCTCTTCTGTAGCCGCTGCCGAAGGCTGCGTTCGAGGGCGAGGCCCTCGCATGATCAGGCCCCGCGGTTTTCCAGATTCACCGCGGCGCCAGGGTTTACGACCGCTTCGCGGCCGGACGCAGGCTACGCCAACTGCTACAAGGGACCGCGTAGGTGTCGAGTGATTGGCGACCACAGATAATTCAGCTGTTCAGGCGAGGACCGATGATAAAAGCAAAAACAGTCAAGCCAGAAGGATCACGCAGCCGTTCGCAGATCATCGTGCTGTTTATCGCGCTGATCATCTTCATCATGCTGCTGTTCGCCAACTTCGCTTACCTCAATACCCAGGCCACCTACGACAAACAGTACATCGGCCACGCCGGTGAACTGCGTGTGCTGTCCCAGCGCATCGCCAAAAACGCCACGGAAGCCGCCGCCGGCAAAGCGGCGGCGTTCAAGTTGCTCAGCGATGCGCGCAACGACTTCGCCCAGCGCTGGGGTTACCTGAAGAAGGGTGACCCAAGCACCGGCCTGCCACCCGCGCCGTCCACCGTGCGCCCGGAAATGCGCGCCGTGCAGCTGGACTGGGAGCGCCTGCTGAAAAACACCGACACGATTCTCTCCAGCGAACAGACTGTGTTGTCGCTGCATCAGGTCGCCGCAACCTTGGCGGAAACCGTGCCGCAGTTGCAGGTCGAGTACGAAAAAGTTGTCGAAATCCTCCTCCAGCGCGGTGCCCCGGCGGCCCAAGTCGCCATGGCTCAACGTCAATCGCTGTTGGCTGAACGGATTCTCGGTGCAGTGAACACCGTGTTGTCGGGCGACGAAAATTCCCAGCAAGCCGCTGACGCCTTCGGCCGCGATGCCGCGCGTTTCGGCCAGGTGCTTAACGGCATGCTCCAGGGCAACCCAGCACTGAAAGTCAGCCAGGTTGAAGACAAGGATGCCCGCGCCCGACTGACGGAAATCTCCGAACTGTTCGAATTTGTCTCGGGTTCGGTGGATGAAATCCTCGAAACCTCGCCGGAGTTGTTCAAAGTCCGGGAATCAGCGACCAGCATCTTCACCTTGTCGCAAACCCTGCTCGACGAAGCCTCGCACCTTGCTACCGGTTTCGAAAACCTCGCGGGCGGGCGCACCACCGATACCATCGGCGGCTACGTGCTGGGCCTGTTAGCGCTGATGTCGATCATCCTTATCGGTCTGGTGATGGTTCGCGAAACCAACCGCCAGCTCCAGGAAACCGCCGAGAAAAACGAGCGTAACCAGAACGCGATCATGCGCCTGCTCGACGAAATCGAAGACCTGGCCGACGGCGACCTGACCGTGACCGCCTCGGTGACCGAAGACTTCACCGGGACCATCGCCGACTCGATCAACTATTCCGTGGACCAACTGCGCGACCTGGTGGCGACCATCAACCTCACCGCCGGCCAAGTCGCCGCCGCCGTGCAGGAAACCCAAGCCACCGCCATGCACCTGGCCCAGGCCTCGGAGCATCAGGCGCAACAGATCAGCGAAGCCTCCACGGCGATCAACGACATGGCCCAGTCCATCGATCAGGTCTCGGCGAACGCCGCCGAGTCTTCGGCGGTGGCCGAACGTTCGGTGGAAATCGCCAACAAGGGCAACGAGGTGGTGCACAACACCATCCACGGCATGGACAACATCCGCGAGCAGATCCAGGACACCGCTAAGCGCATCAAGCGTCTGGGCGAGTCTTCTCAGGAAATCGGCGACATCGTCAGCCTGATCGACGACATTGCCGACCAGACCAACATCCTCGCCCTTAACGCAGCGATCCAGGCCTCAATGGCCGGTGACGCCGGGCGCGGCTTTGCCGTGGTCGCTGACGAAGTGCAGCGTCTGGCCGAGCGTTCGTCTGCGGCGACCCGACAAATTGAAACCCTGGTCCGGGCGATCCAGACTGATACCAATGAAGCGGTGATTTCCATGGAGCAGACCACCACCGAAGTGGTGCGTGGCGCGCGTCTGGCGCAGGATGCCGGTGTGGCCCTGGAAGAAATCGAAGGCGTGTCGAAGACCCTGGCGGCGCTGATCCAGAGTATTTCCAACGCCGCGCAGCAACAGACGTCGTCGGCCGGGCAGATTTCCCTGACCATGAACGTGATCCAGCAGATCACCACGCAGACGTCGTCCGGCTCCACGGCGACCGCCGAAAGCATCGGCAACCTGGCGAAAATGGCCAGCCAGTTGCGGCGCTCGGTCTCGGGTTTCACCTTGCCGACCGAGCCAAAACAGGCCACGGACAACGCTTGAACCGCCTGCGGGCGTCAGAATTGAGAGTAGTGGAGTGGTTATGGGTGATCGGCACGACTATGTGGCCCTCGAGTGGGTCAAAGGCGAGATTGCCGAAACGCTGAAGCAGGCTCATCAAGCGTTGGAGCAGTTGCTTGATGACCCGCAGGCGACCTACGCGCTGGGCGAGTGCCTGGCGTGCGTCCATCAGGTTCACGGTAGTTTGCAGATGGTCGAGTTCTACGGCGCGGCCCTGCTCGCCGAGGAAATGGAGCAACTGACCGCCGCGTTGCAGCAAAACCGCGTCAGTCATCGCGATGAAGCCATTCATCTGTTAAGACAGGCACTGGGGCAACTGCCGATCTACCTCGACCGGGTGCAAGGCGCACGCCGCGACTTGCCGCTGGTGGTGCTGCCGCTGATCAACGATTTGCGCAGCGCCCGTGGCGAAAGCCTGCTCTCGGAAACCAGCCTGTTCAGCCCGCAATTGCCGGATTTGCCACCGCTGGATCAAGACGACTTGGCGGTGTTGGAGCCACCCGAACTACCCAATGTGCTGCGCAAGTTGCGGCAGATGTTACAAATGGCGCTGGTCGGTTTGCTCCGCGAGCAGGATGGAGAGACCAATCTGGATTACCTGACCAAGGTCTTCGCCAAGCTCGAAACGTTGTGCGGCGACGCGCCGTTGAGTCCGTTGTGGCAAGTCGCTTCGGCGCTAGTCGAAGGCATGCGCGGCGGCTCGATTGCCAACAGCCCGGCCCTGCGCAGCCTGTTCAAGGACGCCGACAAGGAACTCAAACGCTTGCTGGAACAGGGCATGTCCGGCGTCAATCAGGCGCCACCGCCCGAGCTGTTCAAAAGCTTGTTGTTCTACATTGCCAAAGCCGAACATCCCACCGGGCAGATGCTGACCATGAAAGATCGCTACGGACTGGACGATGCGCTGCCTGACAGCGCGATGGTCGACGAAGAACGCGCACGCCTCGCCGGCCCTGACCGCGACGCCATGCGCTCGGTGCTCGCCGCCCTGTGTGAAGAGCTGGTGCGGGTCAAGGAACGCCTCGACTTGTTTGTGCGCAGCGACCGTCAGCACACCTCGGACCTGGAAAGCCTTTTGGCGCCGCTGCGGCAAATCGCCGACACCTTGGCGGTGCTCGGTTTCGGCCAGCCGCGCAAGGTGATCATCGATCAACTGGCCGTGGTGCTGAGCCTCGCCCAGGGGCAGCGCGAACCCAACGATGCGATCCTGATGGACGTGGCAGGCGCCTTGCTCTACGTCGAAGCGACGCTGGCCGGGATGGTCGGCACCGTGGAACCGGAAAGCCAGGAAGAAAGCCGCCTGCCGACCACCGACCTGACCCAAATCCACCAGATCGTGATTCGCGAAGCGCGGATTTGCCTGCAACAAGCCAAGGACATGATCGTCGACTACATCGACGCCGATTGGGATCGCCAGCAGTTGCAGCCCTTGCCGGAGCTGTTGACCCAGGTGCGCGGCGCGTTGGCGATGATTCCGCTGAGCCGTGCCGCGAGCCTGATCGAAGCCTGCAACGGTTTCATCCGCGAACACTTGCTGGTGGATACCGATCATCCCGGCTGGCAGCAACTGGACAGCCTGGCCGACGTCATTACCAGCCTCGAATATTACCTGGAGCGCCTCAACGACGACCCGCAAGAGTCCGGTGAGCAACTGCTCGATGTGGCAGAAAAAGGCCTGGCGGCACTCGGTTTTTTCCCCAGCGAAAAGCTCGTGCCGGTACTCGACGACGTGCTCAGTCCCAACGAAGCCCAGGTCATGCAGGACCTCCAGGAGCTGGACGATCCCGAGACCGTGCAGTCGCTGGCCGCAGTGCTGGCCAGCCCGGTCTCCGCCGTCAATCCTCCAGCCCTGAACACACCCGGCAGCCTGTTACCGCCGCCGCTGGGGGAGGAACCGGTAGACGATGAACTGCGGGAGGTCTTCCTCGAAGAAACCGACGAAGTCCTGGAAGTGCTGCGCGAATACCTGCCGCGCTGGTCGGCCAACGTTGGCGACACCGCTGCGTTGAGCGAACTGCGCCGCGCCTTCCACACCTTGAAAGGCAGTGGCCGGATGGTCCGCGCGTTGGTGCTGGGCGAACTGGCCTGGGCCATGGAAAACCTGCTCAACCGGGTGCTGGAGCACAGCGTCGAGCCTGGGCCAGCGGTGCTGCAATTGCTGGACGATGCGCTAACACTGCTGCCGGAACTGGTGGCCGAATTTGCCGCCAATGCTCAGCGCCAACGCGACGATGTGGATCGCTTGGCCGCCCGGGCCCATGCCTTGGCCAAGGGCGATGAATCGCTGTCCGATGAGGACACCCAAGACGTCGCTGCCCTTGATCCGTTGTTGCTGGAGATCTTCCGCAACGAGGCCGAAACCCACCTTGCCAGCCTCAATCGCTTCCTCGATCAGGCTGCCGAGCATGTGCCGCTCAAAGCCAGCGATGAGCTGCAGCGCGCCTTGCACACCCTCAAAGGCAGCGCTTCGATGGCCGGCGTGTTGCCGATTGCCGAACTGGCGGCGCCACTGGACCAACTGGCCCGTGAGTACAAGGCGCACCTGATCGCCCTGGACCTGGATGAAGTCGAGTTGCTGCTGGAAGCCGAAGGGCTGTTCCGCCTCGGATTGCGCCAACTCAGGACCGATCCGCTGGCCGAAATTCCCGGCGCGCGCTCGTTGATCGAGCGCACTCACACGGTGCTGGAAGATCACTTGCAAGCGATCCTCAGCGCGCCGAACCGGGGCCTGCGGATCAAACGCGATCCGCAGTTGATCAACAACTTTCTGGCTCAGGGCATGGACATCCTGCTGGACGCCGAAAGCCTGTTACAGCGTTGGCAGCAGCACCCCGGCGAGCGCCAGGAACTCAGCGCGCTGCTGGATGAACTGACCACCCTCGGCGAAGGCGCGCACCTGGCCGATCTGCACCCGGTGGATGAACTTTGCGAAGCGTTGCTCGACCTGTATGGCGCGGTGGAAGAGAGCAGCCTGGCGGTCAGCGACGCGTTTTTCCATGAAGCACAAAGTGCCCATGAAGCACTGATCAACATGCTCGACGAACTGGCCGCCGGGCAGGAAGTCAGCCCGCAACCGGAGCGCGTCCGGGCCTTGCGCGGGTTGCTCGATACCAGTCTCGACCCGTCGGCCATGGGTCTGATTCGCAGCGACGGCAGCCGTAGTTTGAGTATTCGCGAACTGGGCACTGCCACCGCTGAACTTTCGCAAACCGCGACGCAGATTGAACACGACGATGAGATCGTTTCGATCTTCCTCGAAGAAGCGGTGGATATTCTCGAAAGCGCCGGCCAAGCCTTGCAGCGCTGGTTGAGCGACCCGGACAACGCCGCGCCGTTGTCGTCCTTGCAGCGGGATTTGCACACCCTCAAGGGTGGCGCGCGGATGGCCGAAGTCGAGGCGGTCGGCAACCTGGCCCATGAACTGGAAAACCTTTACGAAGGCCTGGTGGACCGCCGCTACAGCCACAGCGAGGCGCTGGCGCGGCTGCTGCAAAGCAGTCATGACCGCTTGGCGGTGCTGCTTGAACAGTTACAAAGCCAGAAGCCGATGGGTGATCCCCACGAACTGATTGAAGCCATTCGCACGTTTCGCCAGGGCAATGCCGGCACGGTGGAAACGGTCGAACCGGCCCACGAACATGATTCGCCGGGCCACGACCCGGAGCTGCTGGAAATCTTCCTCGAAGAAGGTTTCGACATCATCGAAAATTCCGGCGCAGCGCTGGTGCGCTGGCAGGCCGAGCCGTCGAACCGTCAGGAAGTGGAAACGCTGCTGCGGGATTTGCACACGCTGAAGGGCGGCGCGCGGATGGTAGAAATCGCCCCGATTGGCGACCTCGCCCATGAGCTGGAATTCCTCTACGAGGGCCTGTCGGCCGGGGTGCTGCAACCGACGGCGGCGCTGTTCACGCTGTTGCAAAGCAGCCACGACCGACTGGCGCAGATGCTCGACGCCACCCGCGCCGGGCAACCGTGTCCGCCAGCGGATCGGCTGATCGATGCGATTCAGAATTTCAGCCATCCGGCGGTGCCCGAAGCGCCGGTCGTTGCGCCAGTTACGGTTAAGGTTGAAACACTGGCACCGGATGCCGGCGCGGACATGGTCAAGGTCTCGGCCGAGTTGCTAGACGATCTGGTCAACCTCGCCGGGGAAACCTCGATCTTCCGTGGCCGCATCGAGCAGCAAGTCAACGACGCTCGGGTGGCGCTGAGCGAGATGGAAACCACCATCGAGCGGATGCGCGACCAGTTGCGCCGCCTCGACACCGAAACTCAGGGCCGTATTCTCAGCCGTCAGCAAGTCGAAGCCGAACGCCTGGGCTACGAAGAATTCGATCCGCTGGAAATGGACCGTCATTCGCAATTGCAGCAACTGTCCCGCGCGTTGTTCGAATCCGCCTCCGACTTGCTCGACCTCAAGGAAACCCTCGACCGCCGCAACCAAGATGCGGAAAACCTGCTGCAACAGCAGGGCCGCATCAACACCGAATTGCAGGAAGGCCTGATGCGCACGCGCATGGTGCCGTTCGAACGGATGCTGCCGCGCTTGAAACGCATCGTGCGCCAGGTGTCCGGCGAGTTGGGCAAGGACGTGGAATTTGTTGTCGGCAACGCCGAAGGCGAGATGGATCGCAACGTGCTGGAACGCATGGCCGCGCCGCTGGAACACATGCTGCGCAACGCCGTGGATCATGGCCTGGAATCCGCTGAAGTGCGGGTCGCGGCGGGGAAACCGGCTCAGGGTCGTATCACCCTTGATCTCTCGCGAGAGGGCGGCGACATCATTTTCGACATCCGCGACGACGGCGCCGGGGTGCCGCTGGACGCGGTGCGGCGCAAGGCGATCAAGCGCGGCATGTTGGCGCCGGACAGCGACATCAGCGACCGCGACGTGCTGCAATTCATCCTGCAACCGGGGTTCTCCACCGCCGAGAAAATCACCCAGATTTCCGGACGTGGCGTGGGCATGGACGTGGTGCATGAAGAGGTGCGGCAACTCGGCGGCAGCATGAGTATCGATTCGACGGCGGGGCAGGGCGTGCATTTCCGCATTCGCCTGCCGTTTACCGTGTCGGTCAACCGGGCGTTGATGGTGCAGTGCTTCGACGATCAATATGCGATCCCGCTGAACACCATCGACGGCATCGTCCGCGTGCTGCCCAACGAACTCGAAGGCCATTACCGCCTCGATCCGCCGACCTACAAATACGCGGGGCAACACTATGAACTGTGCTATCTCGGCGAACTGCTGAAAACCAGCACCCGCCCGAAACTGTTGGGCCAGAGCCTGCCGTTGCCGGTGTTGCTGGTGCAGTGCAACGAACGGCACATCGCGGTGCAAGTGGATTCCATGGCCGGCACCCGTGAGATTGTGGTCAAGAGCCTCGGCCCGCAATTCGCGGCGGTGCAAGGGTTGTCCGGGGCGACCATTCTCGGTGACGGTCGGGTGGTGCTGATTCTGGATTTGCTGGCGCCGATCCGCGCGATGCAGGCGCACGTGCCGCAACGGCCTCTGGCTCAAGACGCAGAGCCCGAACCGCAAAAGCCGCTGCTGGTGTTGGTGGTGGATGACTCGGTGACGGTGCGCAAAGTCACCAGCCGTTTGCTCGAACGCCACGGCATGAACGTGCTGACCGCCAAGGACGGGGTCGACGCCATGCTGCTGCTCGAAGATCACCTGCCCGACGTGATGCTGCTGGACATCGAAATGCCGCGCATGGACGGCTTCGAAGTCGCCACCCAAGTGCGCGCCGATGAACGCTTGCAGCACCTGCCGATCATCATGATCACCTCGCGCACGGGCCAAAAACACCGCGACCGCGCCATGGCCATCGGCGTCAACGACTACCTCGGCAAGCCGTATCAGGAATCGGTGCTGCTCGAAAGCATCGCCCTGTGGAGCAGAACCCATGCTTGAACACCGCACCAGCAACCTCACGGGGCTGTTGCTGCCCCTGGCGGATCGCAATTTGATCCTGCCTAACGTCGCCGTCGCTGAACTGATCGACTATCAACCGGGGGCGTTCGATCTTGATACGCCGCCGTGGTATCTGGGGCTGGTGACGTGGCGGGATCGGCAGATTCCGTTGCTGAGTTTTGAGTCGGCGTGTGGCAACAAAGTGGTGATTGGCGAGCGCGTCAGGATCGTCATTCTCAATGCGCTTGGCGGGCGGCCGGAGTTGAAGTTTATTGCGCTGCTGGTGCAGGGGATTCCACGGTCATACAAGCTTGATAGCCAGTTGAGCTATGTCGATGTGCCGTTGTGTCCGCTGGAACAGGCGGCTGTGCAGATCGGGGAGCAAGTGGCCAAAGTGCCGGACTTGTTGGCGCTGGAAGAATTACTCGTCGCAGCCGGCTTAGCCCGCTGAACGCCACTGATCGTTCCCACGCTCCGCGTGGTAATGCCTCAAGGGACGCTCCGCGTTCCAGCTCTCGAATGGGACGCAGAGCGTCCCGGGCTGCATTCCCACGCAGAGCGTGGGAACGATCAGGCGTAACGGCTAAACCTTGGCCTCAGCCGTCGCCTCATGGTGATCCAGCACCCGCTCCACCAACAACTGCACACCATCCGTCAAACGGCTGATCGCCAAGGCTACTGATCGGCGTGAGCCTTCCACATCGTCTGCCAAGCCAGCCGCAATCGCGCTGATGGACAGCAAGTCTTCGGAGGCATTGGCTAGCATGGCCTCGGGATCGTCGACGCCTGGGGCGACGGCGAAGAGGTGGTATTTACGGCGCTTGGCGGGTTTTTCATCAGATGGGGGGAAGTAATGGGCGAAGGCGCGGTCGGCGGCTTCCTTCATTTTTATTGCGTCGAGCGCTTCTGGGGAATCGGTGCCGGATTCCGGGGGGTTGGGGGTAGCTTTGAACATAGTGAAATCTCCAGTAATGAGTTTCAGCTGCTCCCTCGGTTCCAGCCGAAGGGGTGGCAGCTGTACGCGGGCTGGAACCCGAGGTGGAGAAAACCCGGTAGACCCGAAGGTCTCCCGCGCACAGCCGCCATAACTGAATGCACACATTAAAGGTGCGCAAGCATACGTCATGAGGGGCGCTTTCGCGCCTTCTACACCGCGGGATTCCAGACCCGGTCGCTGAATTGGCAGCGACCCCCAAACGATAAAGACCAACACAAAACCCCACCAGTCAGCGGCTTCCCGCATTGCTGTAGGCCGCGACGCCAGACTGCGTAGCCGCTCACCCTTCCTGCGGAGAAACTTTTAAACACAAAACCCATTCAGCTGCCGCAGATTGAAGAGTAGTGATCGTTCCCACGCTCCGCGTGGGAATGCCTCAAGGGACGCTCCGCGTTCCAGCTCTCGAATGGGACGCAGAGCGTCCCGGCTGCATTCCCACGCAGAGCGTGGGAACGATCAAATACAAACCCTCAATCGGAGGCAAAGGTTGAAGATTCCCAAAAAGGGACCTATCGTTCCCTTTTTGGGACTCATCGGTTGCCACTGTGAAAAACCTCTCCCTCAGCGAAGCCTTATTCACCACCACCCAGCAAAAAGTGCTGGGCTTGTTGTTCGGCAAACCCGACCGCAGTTTTTACGCCAACGAGATCGCCCGCTGGGCTCAAGTAGGCAAAGGCAGCCTCATGCGCGAACTGGATCGGTTGCAGCAGGCCGGCGTGCTGACCCTGACCCGCCAGGGCAACCAGACCCACTATCAAGCCAACCCCGACTGCCCGATCTATGCCGAACTGCTAGGCATCGCCCGCAAAACCTTCGGCATCGCCGAGCCCCTGCGCCAGGCGCTGCAACCCTTTGTCGAACAGATCGCCTGGGCATTCGTGTACGGCTCCATCGCCAAGGATTCGGCAAACGCATCCAGTGACATTGATCTCATGCTGATCGGCGAAGGCCTGCACTACAGTGAAGTGATGGAGCGGCTCATGCCTCTGGAAGAGCAACTGGGCCGCGTCCTCAATCCGACGCTCTACACCCCCGGCGACTGGGCCGCAAAACTGGCGGCTGAAAACAGTTTTGTCGTGCGGGTAGCGCAGCAGGACAAGATCAATCTGATGGGGCAAAACCCTTTGGAGTCCAAGGATGGGCAGCAACGAGAATCTGGAGAATCTGTTACGTAGCGGTGGATTGAAAGCCGAACCGCCGGATCGCAAGGAATGTGAAGGTTTGATGCGCTCGGCGGTGGATCGATTGAAGGATGCGCAAACCGCTTCACTGTCCTTCGCGAGCCGGTTCGACCTGGCTTACAACGCGGCCCATGCCTTGGCTCTGACGGCTTTACGCTTATGTGGTTACCGCTCAGACAAGCGATATCGGGTGTTTCAGTGTCGGGTTCATACGGCGGATATTGGCAAAGTGCAGGTTCGTTTATTTGCCTTGTGCCACGAGCGACGGAACCTGGCGGAGTACGAAGGCTATATGGATGAAGATCCGGCGTTGTTGGCGCAGTTGTTGGAAAGCGCTGAGCAGCTTCTGGTTCGTGTGGAGCAGCAGATGGCCGGGCTGTAATGATCGTTCCCACGCTCCGCGTGGGAATGCAGCCCGGGACGCTCCGCGTCCCATTCGGGAGCTGGAACGCGGAGCGTCCCTTGAGGCATTCCCACGCGGAGCGTGGGAACGATCGGGGGCTGTGTGGATCGTTACGGTGAGCGTAACGATCCGTCGCTCTGCTTGATTGATGCCCCGCACCCAACCCTCCTAAGGTGACCCCACGACAGCGAACCCGTGGAGTGGTCATGACAACAACAATATCCCCCGACTCGCGATGGACGCGGCGGCGCAGCGAGAAGCAGCGGCGTCTTGAGTTGGTCAAAGGTTTTGCCGATGGTGTGGTGTTGCCCACCGACAAGATCGTCGCGGCGCTGGAGGCGTTGATTCTGCCCGGCGACCGTGTGGTGCTGGAGGGCAATAACCAGAAGCAGGCGGATTTCCTGTCGCGCTCCCTGGCCAAGGCTGACCCTGCCAAGCTGCATGACCTGCACATGATCATGCCCAGCGTCGGGCGCTCCGAGCACCTGGACCTGTTCGAACGCGGCATCGCCCGCAAGCTCGATTTCTCCTTCGCCGGCACCCAGAGCCTGCGCATCAGTCAGTTGCTGGAAGACGGCCTGCTGGAAATCGGCGCAATCCACACCTACATCGAACTCTATGCACGGCTGGTGGTGGACCTGATTCCCAACGTCGTGCTCTCGGCCGGTTTCATGGCCGACCGCGCCGGCAACATCTACACCGGGCCGAGCACCGAAGACACCCCGGCATTGATCGAACCGGCGGCGTTCAGCGACGGTATCGTCATCGTCCAGGTCAACCAATTGGTGGACGACGTCACTGACCTGCCCCGCGTTGATATCCCCGCGTCCTGGGTCGATTTTGTGGTGGTGGCCGACAAGCCGTTCTACATCGAACCGCTGTTCACCCGCGATCCACGGCACATCAAGCCTGTGCATGTGTTGATGGCGATGATGGCGATCCGTGGGATCTACGAAAAACACAACGTCCAGTCCCTGAACCACGGCATCGGTTTCAACACCGCCGCCATCGAATTGATCCTGCCGACCTACGGCGAATCCCTCGGCCTCAAAGGCAAAATCTGCCGCAACTGGACCCTCAATCCCCATCCAACGCTGATCCCGGCCATCGAAAGCGGCTGGGTCGAAAGCGTGCATTGCTTCGGCACCGAACTGGGGATGGAAAACTACATCGCCGCGAGGCCGGACGTGTTCTTCACCGGCCGCGACGGTTCGCTGCGCTCCAACCGCATGTTCTGCCAATTGGCCGGACAGTACGCGGTGGACCTGTTCATCGGCGCGACCCTGCAAGTCGATGGCGACGGCCATTCCTCCACCGTGACCCGTGGACGCCTCGCTGGATTTGGTGGCGCGCCAAACATGGGCCACGACCCACGCGGTCGCCGTCACGGCACCCCGGCCTGGCTCGATATGCGCCACGACGATGCGCCGGAAGCCTTGCTCGAACGCGGTAAAAAACTCGTGGTGCAAATGGTCGAGACCTTCCAGGAGGGCGGCAAACCGACCTTCGTCGAAACCCTCGACGCCGTGGAAGTGGCGCGCAAAAGCGGTATGCCGCTGGCGCCGATCATGATCTATGGCGACGACGTCACCCACCTGCTGACCGAAGAAGGCATCGCCTATCTGTACAAGGCGCGGTCGCTGGAAGAACGCCAAGCGATGATCGCTGCCGTCGCAGGCGTGACGGTCATCGGCCTGCGCCACAACCCGAAAGACACCGCGCGCATGCGCCGCGAAGGCTTGATCGCCTTGCCCGAAGACCTCGGCATCCGCCGCACCGACGCCACCCGCGAGCTGCTCGCGGCGAAAAGCGTGGCCGATCTGGTGGAGTGGTCCGGTGGCCTCTACAACCCGCCCGCCAAGTTCAGGAGCTGGTAATGCACGCACTTAACCTGCAACCCAAAACTTTAACCCTGGCCGATCGGCTGGCGGACCTAGCGGTGGATGCGCTGATCGACGAAGCGGACCTTTCGCCGAAACCGGCGTTGGTGGACCGTCGCGGCAATGGCGCGCACACCGATTTGCACCTCGGCCTGATGCACGCTTCGGCGCTGTCGTTGTGGCCGGCGTTCAAGGAAATGGCCGAAGCTGCCATTGAGTTCGGCGACGTCGGTTTGCCGTTGCGCGAAGCCCTTGGGCGGATTGGTCGGGAAGGTGAGCAAGCGATGCTCGCCACCACCGACGGCGTGAATACCCATCGCGGGGCGATTTGGGCCTTGGGCCTGTTGGTCGCTGCTGCCGCGCTTGAAAACACAAACACCAACGTCAGCGCCGTGACTTTACGCGCCGCACGTCTGGCTTTGCTCGATGACCGCTACGCACCACGTCCGCTGAGCCACGGTGCCCAAGTCGCACAACGCTACGGCGCACGCGGTGCGCGTGAGGAAGCGCAGCTCGGCTTTCCTTCTGTACTACAACGTGCACTGCCCCAACTCAAGCGCAGCCGCACCCTCGGCCATGGCGAACAAAACGCGCGCCTCGACGCCTTGCTGGCGATCATGACCCGACTGGCCGACACCTGCGTGCTCTACCGCGCCGGCGAAACCGGCCTGCAAACCATGCAACTCGGCGCCCAAGCCGTACTCGACGCGGGTGGCAGTGCCAGCCTCAGCGGTCGCCGCCGCCTGCACGAGTTGGATGAACAATTAATCGCGTTGAACGCCTCGCCCGGCGGCGCCGCCGACTTGCTCGCCGCCTGCCTGTTCATCGACCGCATCGAATCCGGAGCTTTCTGATGGAAACCTTATCCTTTGAATTCCCCGCCGGGCAGCCGCCTCGGGGCCGGACGCTGGTGGGCTGTGTTGGCTCGGGCGATCTGGAAGTGCTGATCGAACCGGGTGTGGCCGGCAAACTGACGATCCAGGTGCAGACCTCGGTGAATGGCGCTGAACAACGCTGGCAGCATCTGTTTGCGCGGATGTTTGACGGTCAGACGCCGCCAGCGATGGCCATCGATATCCACGACTTCGGCGCGACGCCGGGCGTGGTGCGCTTGCGTCTGGAACAAGGCTTTGAGGAGGTTGGCCATGACTGATCTCCTCAACAAGCACAGCTTCGTCGAACTCGGCGCTCGGCAACGGGCGAAAGCCTTGCTCGATGCTGGCACCTATCGCGAATTGCTCGACCCGTTTCAACGCGTGATGTCGCCATGGCTGTCGCGCCAGGGCGTGGTGCCGCAGGCCGATGACGGCGTGGTGATCGCCAAGGGCAGCATCGGTGGATTGCCGGTGGTCATCGCTGCCATTGAAGGTGCATTTCAGGGCGGCAGCCTCGGCGAAGTCGGCGGTGCGAAGATTTCCGGTGCGCTGGAACTGGCGGCTGAAGACAACCGCAAAGGCATTCCGACGCGCGCTGTTCTGTTGCTGGAAACCGGCGGCGTGCGGTTGCAGGAAGCCAACCTCGGGCTGGCGGCGATTGCCGATATTCACGCGGCGATTGTCGATTTACGTCAGTACCAGCCAGTCGTTGGTGTGGTGGCGGGCAGCGTCGGTTGCTTTGGCGGGATGTCGATTGCCGCCGGGTTATGCAGTTATTTGCTGGTGACTCAGGAAGCGCGGCTTGGCCTGAACGGTCCGCAGGTGATCGAACAGGAAGCCGGGCTTGAGGAATACGACTCGCGGGATCGTCCTTTCATCTGGAGCCTGACCGGTGGCGAGCAGCGGTTTGCCAGTGGTTTGGCGGATCGCTACGTCGCTGATGATGTGGCGCAGATTCAGCTGCAGGTCAGTGAATTGCTTAAGCAAGGTTTGCCCGAGCAGCAACGTAGCCAACAGTCCGCACTGTTTCTGAAGCGCTTGGCGCGGCTGGATGCTGAACCGCAAATCGAGCCTTCAGTGGTTCGCGATCTGTATCAAGGAGAGCGCTCATGAGAGGTTTGAACTGGTTTAACGCTTTGAGTCGCGGCGCCAAACCTGTCGTTGGTTTGCCTGCTTCGTTGAAAGTCGCTGACGGCTTCTTGGGTGATCAACCCGTACGATTTATCGCGGTGGTGACTGATTCCGACAACCGCTTTGCCCGCGCCCGCAATGGCGAGGTTGGATTGCTGGAAGGTTGGGGGTTGGCCAAAGCCGTGGATGAAGTCATTGCGGCCGACAGCGGCAAATCGCAGAAGCGCGCGTTGATCGCCATCGTCGATGTACCGAGCCAAGCCTACGGTCGTCGCGAAGAAGCGCTCGGTATTCACCAGGCATTGGCGGGTGCGGCGGACAGCTACGCTCGCGCTCGACTGGCCGGCCATGCCGTGATCGGTCTGCTGGTGGGCAAGGCCATGTCCGGGGCGTTTCTGGCCCATGGTTATCAAGCCAATCGACTGATTGCCCTGCGTGATCCGGGCGTGATGGTGCATGCCATGGGCAAGGCCTCGGCGGCGCGGGTGACCTTGCGCAGCGTCGAAGAGTTGGAAGCACTGGCCGCCAGCGTGCCGCCGATGGCGTATGACATTGAGAGCTACGCAAGCCTCGGTTTGCTCTGGGAAACCTTGTCGGTGGAACAGATTGAACAGCCGACGGCGCAAGATCTGACCCGCGTGACTGAATGCCTGAATCAGGCGATCAGCGATGTCGCCGCGAAGGGCCGTGACCTGAGCAGTCGCTTGGGCGCGAGTAACCGGGCGGCGTCGAGCAAGGTTCGCGAACTGCTGAGAGCGCAGTGGTGAATACGTTTCTGGCGCACGACTTGCTCTGGGGCATGACCTCGGAGCAGTTGCCTGTGGACGCGCCTGCGTGGGTGATCGAATCGCTCAGTGCAGGTCAGCCTGTTGTGGTTCGGCGTGCGTTGAGCGCGCCGGGTCAGGTCGCGGTCGGGGTGCGTGGGCCATTGCGGGAACAGCGGTTTGCGACGGTGATGTCAGTCGAGGCGATTCAGCGTCGGATAAAACCGGAAGACCTTTGTCATGCCTCAAGTGATCGAGACTTGCCTGCATTGCGCGCTCTGGATCAGCTACGGGCGAAGCTTGATGGTTGCGGTTTCGTCTGGGGTATCAGCGGCAGCACCGGATTCGAACTGGCCAGTGGTTTTCAGGCATTGCATGAGCGCAGCGATCTCGACTTGATCTTGCGCACACCGCAACCGCTTGCCCGTGAACAGGCTCGGGCGTTAGTGAGGATTTTTGATACCGCCGCCTGCCAGGTGGACATGCAGTTGCAGACGCCTTTGGGTGCCGTCGCCCTGCGCGAATGGGCCGGCCCTGCGCGTCGAGTCCTGCTGAAAAACGCCAGCCAAGCCTGTCTGGTGCTCGATCCCTGGAACCCTCAGGAGCAAGCAGCGTGAGCAGTTTGCTGGTGTTCCCCGGCCAGGGCGCGCAGCAGCCGGGCATGCTCCATCGTTTACCTCGGGAAACGGTGAACGAAGCGAGTGAGGTCCTGGGTGAAGACGCGTTGCGGCTGGATTCTGCCGAGGCATTGAAGTCGACGAGGGCGGTTCAGCTTTGCCTGCTGATCGCTGGAGTCGCGGCATCACGGCAACTGTTGGAACCAGCGGATTACGTAGCGGGGTTGTCCATCGGCGCTTACCCGGCAGCGGTGGTTGCGGGTGCCTTGGAATTCAGCGATGCCCTGCATTTGGTCAGCCTGCGCGGTGAACTGATGCAACAGGCTTATCCACAGGGCTACGGCATGACTGCGATCATCGGTCTTGATTTATCCACAGTGGAAGGATTGCTGGCGCAGGTTCACAGCGTCGAAACGCCGGTGTACCTGGCCAATATCAACGCCGATAACCAGGTGGTGATTGCCGGCAGCGACGGGGCGATGAAAGCGGTTGCCGCGCTGGCGAAAGGTCACGGCGCAGGCCTGGCCAAACGCCTGGCCGTCAGCGTGCCGTCGCACTGTCCGCTACTGGACGCTCCGGCGAAAACCCTCGCAGAAGCCTTCGCCAAAGTGACACTGAAAACCCCAACGATGGGCTACCTGAGCGGCAGTCGCGCGCGGCCCATCGTTAATATTGAAGCCTTGCGCGATGACCTGGCTTTCAACATGTGCCGCATCGTCGATTGGCGCGGCACCGTACAAAGCGCCTACGAGCGCGACGTACGGCTACAAATCGAACTGCCGCCCGGTGCGGTGTTAACCGGGCTGGCGCGCCGGGTGTTCGAGCAGGGCACCGTGATTGCCTTCGACGGTGCGCGGCTGGACACCTTGCAAGCGCTGTTGCGTGAGGAGGGAAGCCGCCAACCCTAGAACACCGACTCAGGCTTGCGAAGCACAAAAACAACAACTTCGACGATGCACTTTGAGGACTACAACAATGATTATTTACGGTGTGGCGCTGTTGGCGATCTGTACGCTGGCAGGGGTGATTCTGGGGGATGCGCTGGGCGTGTTATTGGGCGTGAAGTCCAACGTCGGCGGGGTCGGGATCGCCATGATCCTGTTGATCTGCGCGCGGTTGTACATGCAAAAGCGCGGCGGCATGACCAAGGATTGCGAGATGGGCGTCGGTTTCTGGGGTGCGATGTACATTCCAGTAGTGGTCGCGATGGCGGCGCAGCAGAACGTCGTGACCGCGCTGCACGGCGGCCCGGTGGCGGTGCTGGCGGCCATTGGTTCGGTGGTGATTTGCGGTTGCACCATTGCCTTGATCAGCCGGACCCACAAAGGCGAACCCCTGCCCGATGAACCGGCGGACGTCACGCCGGTCGGTACGCCTGTAGGAGGCCGCTGATATGTGGGAACTCATTGATAAAGGTCTGACCAATAACGGTCTGGTCACGGCGTTCGCTTTCGTCGGCGTGATCATGTGGGTCTCGGTGGTGTTGTCCAAACGCCTGACCTACGGACGCATTCACGGCTCGGCGATTGCCATCGTCATCGGCCTGGTGCTGGCCTGGGTCGGCGGCACCATGACCGGCGGGCAAAAAGGCCTGGCGGATCTGTCGTTGTTCTCTGGCATCGGTTTGATGGGCGGCGCCATGCTGCGGGACTTTGCGATCGTTGCCACGGCGTTCGAGGTGCAAGCCACCGAAGCGAAAAAGGCCGGGTTGATCGGCGCGATTGCGCTGCTGCTGGGTACGATCCTGCCGTTTATTGTCGGCGCGAGCATCGCCTGGGCCTTTGGTTATCGCGATGCGATCAGCATGACCACCATCGGCGCGGGCGCGGTGACGTACATCGTCGGGCCGGTGACCGGGGCGGCGCTTGGTGCCAGTTCGGATGTGGTGGCGTTGTCGATTGCTACCGGGTTGATTAAGGCGATCCTAGTGATGGTGGGTACGCCGATGGCGGCGAAATGGATGGGGCTGGATAACCCGCGCTCGGCGATGGTGTTTGGCGGGTTGGCTGGCACGGTCAGCGGCGTGACAGCCGGGTTGGCGGCGACGGATCGGCGGTTGGTGCCTTATGGGGCGTTGACGGCGACGTTCCATACCGGGCTTGGCTGTCTGCTTGGGCCTTCGTTGTTGTACTTCATTGTTCGCGGGATTGTTGGCTAATGATCGTTCCCACGCTCCGCGTGGGAATGCCTCCTGTGACGCTCTGCGTCACGCTTGAGTAGGGACGCGGAGCGTCCCGGGCTGCATTCCCACGCGGAGCGTGGGAACGATCATGTGGTGGCTTGGCGATTGGCATACATCCGACACTCCGCCAGCAACGCCAGCAAATTCGGATCGCGCTCCTTGGCTTTCAAGAACACCACGCCAATGTGCTGCTGCAGCCGATACTTTTCCTGCAACGGAATCAGCTTCACCCGGTTTTCATACACCGCCGCAATCCTTCCCGGCAGCAACGCATAACCCACCCCCGAGCTGACCATGCTCAGCAGGGTGAAGATGTCGTTGACCTGCATCGCCACTTTCGGCTCGAACCCCGCCTGCTTGAACACCCGGATCCCGTCCTGGTGCGTGGCGAAGCCTTGGGTCAGGGTGATGAAGGTTTCGTCGCGCACTTCTGCCAGATCGACTTCGGTCCGTTGCGCGAACTTCGAATCCGCCGGGGTGGCGAGGAAGATGTCGTCGGAAAACAGCTGAATATGCTCGCAATCCGGGTCGTTGACGCTGTCGTCCAGGGACACCAGGATCGCGTCGACTTCCATGTTTTTCAGCTTGTAGAGCAGGTCGATGTTCGAGCCGAGGATCAGGTCGATGTTGAGTTCGCTGCGGCGAATCTTCAGGCCCATGATCAGCTGCGGCACGGTCTTCACCGTCAACGAATACAGCGAGCCGAGTTTGAAGCGCTCGGCCGAGAACCCGGCGGCTTCGCGGGTCAGGCGCACGCTTTCGACCACGTCTTGAATCAGCTTCTGCGCCCGTTCTTCCAACACGTAGGCGCTTTCCAGCGGCGTCAGATTACGGCCTTCGTGCTTGAACAGCGGGCAGCGAAGGGCGCTTTCCAGCGAGTGAATCGCCCGGTGCACGCTGACGTTGCTGGTCTGCAACTCGGCGGCGGCCCGGGCCAGATTGCCGGTGCGCATAAAGGCGAGGAACACCTCGAGTTTTTTCAGGGTCAACTCTTCGTCGATCAGCATCGCGCGGACTCTTTTTGGAATGACCTGATTGTGCACGTATGTGACTTCTTGTAGGAGCTATGTAGGAGCTGTCGAGTGAAACGAGGCTGCGATCTTTTGATCTTGGCGTTTTCAAGGGCGCCGAGAAACAAGATCAAAAGATCGCAGCCTCGTTTCACTCGACAGCTCCTACACAGGGTCTACGCATCGCGTACGGGAGATATGTGTCTTGAAACATTGCGCTTTTAGTCTCAAGGCCTGAGCCTTGCGCACTGCGGCAACGAATTTCGAGGTAAGCGATACATGTATCACGGGGAACGATTGAACGCCTGGACCCATCTGGTCGGGGCGTTGGCGGCAACGGTCGGGGTGGTGTGGATGCTGGTGATCGCCAGCATGGACGGCAGCCCGTGGAAGATTGTCAGCGTGGCGATTTACGGTTTCACCTTGATGGTGCTCTACAGCGCGTCGACCGTGTACCACAGCGTGCGCGGGCGCAAGAAAGAGATCATGCAGAAGGTTGATCACTTTTCGATCTACCTGCTGATCGCCGGCAGCTACACGCCGTTCTGCCTGGTAACCCTGCGCGGACCGTGGGGCTGGACGTTGTTCGGGATTGTCTGGGGGCTGGCGCTGATCGGCATCCTGCAAGAGATCAAGCCGCGTTCGGAAGCGCGGATTCTGTCGATCGTGATCTACGCAGTGATGGGCTGGATCGTGCTGGTGGCGGTCAAACCGCTGCTCGCGGCACTGGGCGCTACCGGTTTCGCCTGGCTGGCCTCGGGTGGGGTGTTGTACACCGTGGGGATTGTATTTTTTGCCCTCGACCATCGCCTGCGCCATGCCCACGGGATCTGGCATTTGTTCGTGATCGCCGGGAGTCTGCTGCACTTTGTGGCGATTCTGTTTTACGTCCTCTGAGCCGGCTACGGAATCAATCGATCCAGTTGCGCCTGCGCCCGTCGGCTGAAGACCTGCAACAGGTCGCTCAAGGTGTGGGGCGGCGGTTCGTCGGCGCGGGTCACGGCGTACAGGGTGATCGGCAGCGCCGGGGCCAGCGGTCGAATCGCGGTGGTGGCGGGGGAGGCACCCAGCGCGGTAAACGGGTCGATGACCGCCAGCCCGGCACCGGATTCCACCATCGCCCGCGCCAGCGAATAGGTCTGCACGGCGATGCGCACCCGTGGCGGCGGATCGACCGCTTCAAGGTAGCTGTCGAGCCTGACGGCCAGCGGGTCGGCGCTGGACAGGCCGATCAGCGGCGCGCCGGCCAATTCGAGCAATGGCAACGGTTGACCATGGCTGGCGACGGGCCAATAGCCCAGCGGCGCCAGCGCCACCAGCATCCCACTGGCCAGGGCTTGCGCCTTCAGCCCCGGATGATCCGGCGGCTGCAACGTCAGGGCGACATCCACTTCGCGCATCAACAGGTTCTGCATCAGCTCACGGCTGTGGGCGCTGGACAGTTCGCAGACGATGTCCGGGTAGCGTTGCGTCCACTCGTTGATCGCCGGTGGCAGCAGCGATAGCGCCAACGCCGGGATCGCGCCGATCCGCATACTGTGGCCCGGCTCGCGGCGCAGGCTCTGGGCCAGGCGTCGCACGCCTTGCAGGCTTTCGGTGACCTTATCGACCTCACGCTCAAGCTCCAGGGCTTCGGGCGTGGCCTGCAATTTACCGCGTACCCGCAGGAATAACGCAAAGCCCAGTTGCTGTTCGGCGTGTTGCAGCACTTTGCTCACCGCCGGCTGCGAGACGTGCAGCAACTGTGCGGCGCCACTGACCGAACCGGTCTGGCGAATGGCTTGGAAAATCTCGATGTGACGCAGGCGCATGGCGAGTCCATAACCTTTGTTTATGGGTCAGCCATCTTTAGGCATTGTTCAACGGCTGTCACCTGGTCCTAACCTGAAGCCTGTTTCAACAACGGTTAAGGACAGACATGGCTCAGCGGGTTTGCATCATCGGCGGCGGCGTCATCGGGCTGACAACGGCTTACGCACTGGTTCGCGACGGCATCGACGTGACCTTGGTCGAGGCCCGGGATTCGCTGGCCAGCGAAACCAGTTTCGCCAACGGCGGCCAGTTGTCCTACCGTTACGTCGCACCTCTGGCCGATGCCGGTGTACCGCTGCAAGCAATCGGCTGGATGCTGCGCGGTGACTCGCCCCTGAAGCTGCGCCCACGGCTGGACCCGGCGCAATGGCGCTGGATGGCTTCCTTTCTGGCAGCCTGCCGGCGTTCGGTGAACCAGCGCAATGGCGCGCATTTGCTGCGCCTGGCGCTGCTGAGCCAGGCCACGCTGCAAGGCTGGCGCGACGAAGATCGCCTCGACGGTTTCGGCTGGCGGCGCAACGGCAAACTGGTGACGTTTCGTGAAGCCGCGAGTTTCGAGCATGCGCGCCACAGTTTGGCCGATCCGCAACAGCAACAGGTGTTGTCCCGGGCCGAATGTGCCCAACTGGAGCCGGCGCTCGCCGAAGCGCCGTTCGTGGGCGCGATTTACACAGCTGATGAAGAAGTCGCCGACTGCCACGCTTTCTGCCAGCAACTGGTGGCCCGGCTCAAGGCGTCGGGGCGTTGCGAATTTTTGCTCGGGCAACAGGTTACCGGCATTCGCCACACGGACGGCGCGGTGCAGGCCATTGAAATGGGCGCGCAGGTGTTGCCGGTCGAGCAACTGGTGATCGCGGCCGGGCATCGCAGCCCGGCGCTGGCGTTGCCGGGTATGAGCTTGCCGCTGTACCCGCTCAAGGGTTACAGCCTGACCTTGCCCATTCGCGCCGAACATCGGGCGCCGGACCTGAGCATCACCGATTACAACCGCAAGATTGTTTATGCGCGAATCGGTGCTCAACTGCGCGTGGCGGCGATGGTCGATATTGTCGGCTTCGACCCGGCGCTCGATCCCAAGCGCCTGGCACTGATCAAACGCCAGGCCCAGGAAACATTACCCAATGCCGGCGACTACGACGCCGCCATCGAATGGGCCGGCATGCGCCCAGCGACCCCCAGCGGTGTGCCGTTGATTGGCGCCACGGCGTACCGCAACCTCTGGCTCAACCTCGGCCATGGTGCGCTGGGGTTCACCTTGGCCTGCGGCAGCGCGCGGCTGCTCAGCGATTTGATCACGCAGCGCGCACCTTCGATTGAAATGCATGGCCTCGCGCCTCGCGTCGCCTGACTTGAAAAGGAAGCACCGATGAGCATCAACCGAATCAACAGCAACAGCCGACTCTCTGCCGCCCTGACCTTTGGCGAACTGGTGTTTCTCTCGGGGCAGGTGCCGGGCGATAGCCGTGACGTCAGCGGCCAGACCGCCGAGGTGCTGGCGAAAATCGATGCGCTGCTGGCCGAGGCGGGCAGCGACAAGGATCACCTGCTCAGCGCGACCATTTACTTGAGCGACATTGGCCGCGATTTCGCCGCCATGAACGAGGTCTGGTCACACTGGTTGTCGCCGGGCAAGGCGCCGACCCGCACCACATTGCAAGCTCAACTGGCCCGTCCAGAGGTTTTGGTGGAAATCACCGTGATCGCCGCCCGCCGCTAATTGCCTCACCCACAACGGAGAATAACAATGCAAAAAATTACGTTGATCGGCTGCACCCTCGGCCTGCTGCTCGCCAGCCAGGTCCAGGCCAATGAAGCGCCGCTGACCGGCACGCTGAACAAGGTCGCCAATGCCAAGAGCATCACGCTGGGCTATCGCGATGCATCGGTGCCGTTCTCCTACGTGGGTGATCACTCGGGGCAGCCGATGGGCTACTCGGTGGATCTGGCGAGCAAGATTGTCGAGCGCATCAAGCAAAAACTCGATCAGCCGAATCTGCAGGTGAAGTACAACCTGGTGACCTCGCAAACGCGCATTCCGCTGGTGCAGAACGGCACGGTCGACCTTGAGTGCGGCTCCACCGGGGTGACGGCCGAGCGCATGCAGCAAGTGGCGTTTTCCTACGGGTTTATTTATGTGAAGGGGCAGTTGCTCACGGCCAAGGACAGCGGCATCAAAAGCTTCGCTGACCTGCGCGGCAAGAATGTCGTGACCACTGCTGGTACCACCAATGAGCGGTTTTTGAAGAGCTACAACGTTGATCACAAAATCGACATGTTCGTGATCAGTGCCAAGGACCACGGCGAAGCGTTCCAGATGCTGCAGTCGGGAAGGGCGGCGGCGTTTTACATGGACGATGCGCTGCTCTACGGCGAACGGGCCAAGGCTCGCGATCCGCATAACTGGGTGGTGGTGGGTGAGGAGCAATCGCGGGAAATCTACAGCTGCATGGTGCGCAAGGGCGACCCGCAATTTCTCGAGTTGGTGAACTCGACACTCGCCGATTTGTACAGCTCAGGGGAAATCAACGGCATTTACAACCGCTGGTTCCAGCAGCCGATTCCACCCAAAGGCCTGAACCTGGAGTTTCCGATGACCAGCGAACTGAAAGCAATCATCGCCAAACCGGTGAGTGATCCGGTGCAATAGTTCCTGACTGATGATCGTTCCCACGCTCCGCGTGGGAATGCAGCCCGGGACGCTCCGCGTCCCAAAAGGCCGAACGCGGAACGTCCGTGGAGGCATTCCCATGCAGAGCGTGGGAACGATCCGCGCACGATCCCTGTAGGCGCTGCCGAAGGCTGCGATCTTTTAGAAGTCACCCCAAAGCTGCTGGGCAACCGCCAACGCAACAACCGGCGCGGTCTCTGTGCGCAACACCCGCGGTCCAAGCCGAGCAGCGTGGAAACCGGCAGCCTTGGCCTGATCAACCTCAACATCCGACAACCCACCTTCAGGGCCAATCAGGAACGCCAACGTCGCAGGCTTGGCATGACTCACCAACGGCTCCGCCACCGGATGCAGCACCAGTTTCAACTCAGCCTCGGTCTGCTTCAACCAGTCCGCCAGCAGCAACGGCGGATGAATCACCGGCACCCGTGAGCGCCCACATTGTTCGCAGGCGCTGATCGCTACCTGGCGCCAGTGCAGCCGACGTTTATCGGCGCGTTCGTCCTTGAGGCGGACTTCGCAGCGGTCGGTGAAGATCGGGGTAATTTCGCTGACGCCCAGTTCGGTAGCTTTTTGAATCGCCCAATCCATGCGCTCGCCACGGGACAAGCCCTGGCCGAGATGGATTTGCAGCGGCGACTCGACTTGCCCGGCGAAGCTTTCATCGATCTGCACGGTGACGCGTTTTTTCCCGACTTCCACCAGCGAGCCACGAAACTCGTGGCCCGAGCCGTCGAACAGTTGCACCGCATCACCCTCGGCCATGCGCAGCACGCGGCTGATGTAATGGGCCTGGGCTTCGGGCAACTCGTGCTCGCCGGTGCTCAGGGGGGCGTCGATAAAAAAGCGGGACAGTCTCATCTTGGGTCTCTGTAGTTTGATCGTTCCCACGCTCTGCGTGGGAATGCCGCCACGGACGCTCCGCGTCCGCTCTGGATGTGACGCAGAGCGTCACGGGATGCATTCCCACGCAGAGCGTGGGAACGAGCGAAAGTACTAGCCCGGATCTCGGAAGCCCGGGTGAAACTCTTTCGGCACCGAAACGCTAACGCTGTCACGGGTCGCAATGTCGATCCCTTCGCTGGCCACTTCCGCCAGGAAATCAATCTGCTCCGGGGTAATCACGTACGGCGGCAGGAAATACACCACGCTGCCCAACGGGCGAAGTAAAGCACCGCGCTCCAACGCATGCTTGAACACTTTCAAGCCACGGCGCTCCTGCCACGGATAGGCTTCCTTGGTTGCTTTGTCCTTGACCATCTCGATGGCCAGGACCATGCCGGTCTGGCGCACTTCCGCGACGTTCGGGTGATCGACCAGGTGCGCGGTGGAGGTGGCCATGCGCTGGGCCAGGGCCTTGTTGTTCTCGATGACGTTGTCTTCTTCGAAGATGTCCAGCGTCGCCAAGGCCGCCGCACAGGCCAGCGGGTTGCCGGTGTAGCTGTGGGAATGCAGGAAGGCGCGCAGGGTCGGGTAGTCGTCGTAGAACGCGCTGTAGACGTCATCGGTGGTCAGCACCGCAGCCAGCGGCAGGTAGCCGCCGGTCAAGGCTTTGGACAGGCACAGGAAGTCCGGGCGGATGCCGGCCTGTTCACAGGCGAACATCGTCCCGGTGCGGCCGAAGCCGACGGCGATTTCGTCGTGGATCAGGTGCACGCCATAACGGTCGCAGGCCTCGCGCAGCAACTTGAGGTACACCGGGTGGTACATGCGCATGCCGCCCGCGCCTTGGATCAACGGTTCGAGGATCACGGCGGCTACGGTGTCGTGGTTCTCGGCCAACGTTTGTTCCATGGCGGCGAACATGTTGCGTGAGTGTTCTTCCCAGCTCATGCCTTCGGGGCGCAGGTAGCAATCCGGGCTCGGCACCTTGATGGTGTCCATCAGCAGGGCTTTGTAGGTCTCGGTGAACAGCGGCACGTCGCCCACTGCCATCGCCGCCATGGTTTCGCCGTGGTAGCCGTTGGTCAGGGTGACGAAGCGCTTCTTGTTCGGCTGGCCGCGGTTGAGCCAGTAGTGAAAGCTCATTTTCAGCGCGACTTCGATGCAGGACGAGCCGTTATCGGCGTAGAAACACCGGGTCAGGCCTTCCGGGGTCATCTTCACCAGGCGCTCGGACAGCTCGATCACCGGCTGATGGCTGAAACCGGCGAGGATCACGTGTTCCAGCTGATCGACCTGGTCCTTGATGCGCTGGTTGATCCGCGGGTTGGCGTGGCCGAACACGTTGACCCACCAGGAACTGACGGCGTCGAGGTAGCGCTTGCCTTCGAAGTCTTCCAGCCAGATGCCTTCACCGCGCTTGATCGGGATCAGCGGCAGCTGTTCGTGGTCTTTCATCTGGGTGCAGGGGTGCCACAACACGGCCAGGTCCCGTTGCATCCACTGATTATTCAGGCCCATTTACAGTCTCCTCGAGGCGGTCCGCGGCAGGCGCGGGCAAACAATCGCGCAAGCCTATGCAATGCGTCGCGCCGGGACAACCCATTGTGTCGATTGAGCTACTTTGTAGGGGGCGATAGACGTCGCTGGCGGCGTTTTGATGGCTGACGTATTCTTCGCGGTTCTTTGAGTCGTCTGACTCGCAAAACTGCTTTTTCCTACCTGTATTTCCGGAGTTCGCTGAATGTCTGCTGGTTGGCTGCGCGCCTGTGCGCTGGTGATGTTGGGGCTGTTCAGCGTGTCTGCGCTGGCCAAGGATAAAACGGCGATCGTGATCGGCGGCGGGCTTGCGGGCCTCACCGCGGCGTACGAGCTGCAAAACAAAGGCTGGCAGGTGACCCTGCTGGAAGCCAAGCCAAGCCTGGGCGGTCGCTCCGGCATGGCCACCAGTGAGTGGATCGGCAACGACAAGACCCAGCCGGTGCTGAACAAGTACGTCTCGACCTTCAAGCTCGGCACCACGCCCGCGCCTGAGTTCGTGCGCACGCCGGGCTACCTGATCGACGGCGAATACTTCACCGCCGCCGATTTGGCGACCAAACAACCGGCCACCGCCGAAGCGCTCAAGCGCTACGAAAAGACCCTGGATGACCTGGCTAGCTCGATCACGGATCCGCAGAACCCGGCGGCCAACAGCACGCTGTTCGCCCTGGACCAGATCAACGTGGCCAACTGGCTCGATCGCCTGAGCCTGCCGGCCACGGCCCGTCAGTTGGTGAACCAGCAGATTCGTACCCGTTATGACGAACCTTCGCGGCTGTCGCTGCTGTACTTCGCACAACAGAGCCGGGTCTACCGTGGCGTGTCCGACCGTGACCTGCGCGCTTCGCGCTTGATCGGTGGCAGCCCGGTGTTGGCCCAGGCCTTCGTCAAACAGCTGAAAACCATCAAGACCAGCTCCCCGGTATCGGCGATCACCCAGGACAAGGACGGCGTGACCGTCAAAGTCGGTAGCGTTGGCTACCAGGCTGACTACGTCGTGGTAGCCGTGCCATTGCGCGCCCTGAACAAAATCATCATGACCCCGTCGCTGGATGCCCAGCACATGGGCGCGATCAAGGGCACCAACTACGGCTGGCGCGACCAGATCATGCTGAAGTTCAAGACGCCGGTATGGGAAAGCAAGGCGCGGATGTCCGGTGAGATCTACAGCAACGCTGGTTTGGGCATGTTGTGGGTAGAGCCGGCGCTGAAGGGTGGCGCCAACGTGGTGATCAACCTGTCCGGCGACAATGCCCGCGTTATGCAGGCCTTCGGCGACAAGCAGATGGTCGATCAGGTACTGATCCGTCTGCACGCGTTTTATCCACAGGCGCGCGGTTCGTTCACCGGCTATGAAATCCGCCGCTACAGCACCGACCCTTCGATGGGTGGCGCTTACCTGGCCTTCGGCCCGGGCCAGATCAGCAAGTACTGGCGCCTGTGGGAGCGTCCGCTGCAACGCGTAGCGTTTGCCGGCGAACACACCGACACCTTGTACCCGGGCACCCTGGAAGGCGCTTTGCGCACCGGTCAGCGTGCGGCCAGTCAGGTTGAAGACCTGGCGGCAGGCAAGTCGTTTGAACCGGTGAAAATTGTGCCAGCGGCGACCGCAGCAGCGGCCGGCGCAGTGGCGGCGAAGAAAGGTAACTTCTTTACCAACCTGTTCGGTGGTTCTGACGACAAGCCAGCACCGGCCAAGGCACCTGAGCCAGTAGCGCCTGCTCCGGCACCCGCTCCAGTCCCTGCGCCAACCCCGGCCCCTGCTCCGGTTGAAGCACCGAAGCCAGCGGCGCCGGTTAAAGCCGAGCCAGCCAAGAAAGCGGCCAAGCCTGCGGCGAAGAAGCCAGCGGCGAAAACCGAGGCGAAAAAGGCTCCGGCCAAAAAAGCTGAACCGGCGAAGAAACCAGCAGCCAAGAAGCCTGCTGCAACGACCCCGGCAGCGACGGATACCAAAGCGCAGTAAGGCTTTGAGTTGAAAAAAAAGCGCGGCAGTGATGCCGCGCTTTTTATTTGTGTGTTTTTGGTTAAGTACTTGAAAAATGCTAAGTAAGTTTGCAGTCGACGATATCAGTCTAAATTCGTCGTGAAGTAGACAGGGTGTTCTGCTGAGGGGGATTGATGCAGTTGATCTGCTTAGCTTGTTAGCGAAATTTTTATAAATTAACCAAAGGGAGCGGTCCTTTGGTTAATTTAATTCGTTTAGCGCTTTTCTTTTTGTTGTCTAGCCGACGTGGACGCGGAAGGATTCTGCTGAGGAGATGCCTTGAGCGCTTCTTGCTTCCAAGAAGGCCATTGCTCAACGGTACGGCGCGATGCCGCTAGGTGGTTGAGGAATTCTTCCTTAGTGGGCGTCATGTTGGCTTTCCTCCAGGTACCTTGATAAAAGGGTTGCAGCTATGGTTTCGCGTTCAATGTACGAGCAAGGCAACATTTGGGTGCGTAATTTAGCATCCGCCTCGCTCCAGTCAAGAGCTTGACCGTCATCAGATTTTCTTATTACTGGATAACCGCTACCAAGATTTGTGGAGAATAGGTTAAAAAAGCTTCTAGGGCCAACTCCGATGAACGGTGCGAACACAACGTTGTTGCTACGTTGGTTTAGTGATATGGAGTCTGAGTGAAAGTCTAGGGCTTTGCTCTTTGGATAGGGCTCCACATATATAACTCTTTTTATTCCCGCTGCGACGATATGTTTGGCGCAATTATGACAGGGGAACGTTGTGCAGTATAAGTCGCTGCCAGAAGTGCCTACACCTAATCTGGCGCTTGAAAGCAGTGCCTCCATTTCGGCGTGAACGACCCTTCCGTATTCTGTGATGTCTTTGATTTTGCTGCGTTTTATAAGTGGTCTTAATTCATTCCTGTATTCTGCTGGAATAACCTCAAGAATGCTGTCAATGATTAAGCGCTTTTGTGTAGCATTTGAATCTTCACCTTTCATGTAATCACGGCCATCTTTTGCGTCCGCAATTTCCTGAGTTTCCTCGTCCAACTCAGGCCAGTAAAGCCCACCATGGGCCTTGGGTACGTCATTGGCACCGGTAGAAATTATGCATTGATTCTTGGTTAGCACTGCCCCTACTTGACGTGACAAATCCGCTGATCTCAAAGAAGCAGAGAAAGCCATAAACATCGCGTATTCGTCAAAGGTAGGAGTGATGTAAGGCTTTCCGAAAAGCAAATCAAAAACTCTCCAAATTTGCTTTTTAAGTGAGTCAGAGTTTCCATTGTAGTCAACGAAAAAATCGGACAAATGATAGGTGTCGCGAGTATGTTGTCCATAGTCGTCGCGCTCATCGGCATCTCTGTCAATAAGTTTTGATGCTTGCTCTTCGGGTATTGATTTGTCCTTTGTTAAATAGTTATGTCTCCTTGTGTGGTCAGCATGTACGCCAATAAGGAAAAAACCGTGTGAGTATATTTTGCGTAGCCGTTGAACTTCTGCTGGGTTTTTTAACGAATTGATAATGAAGGATTTTCTTCGGAGAGCTTCTTGGTTTTTGCGCAAGAGATTGATTCTTGCCGCTGCGCCAAGCGCGAGTATTGAATTGTCCTTGCTTTCCCTGCGCAGCTTGTTTCCTTCCTCCATATAAGCGCTGATCCTGCCAAACTCATCAGAGCTAGCAGAAGGTGAGCCAATGTTGGATATTATGTCGGTTGAGATTTTTATACGTTCTGTAGTGTAGTTGAATTTTAATAGCCGCTCTTCGATGAGGCCAGAAACTTCCGCGAGATTGGTTCCAATCGTCCCGACTAAGCCAATGACTAATTCGGAATCAGAGTATGAGTCGTCTAAGAAATAGGTCGCCGTTTCAACTGCCTCTGTTGATAGGTTTGCCACTGCTGTCTCAACTTCAGTCAGTGTTTCTGCAGTGATATTTTTTTCTATTTTTACTTCGCTATCTAGTAATTCTTCAATCAGAGCTTGGAGTTGTTCTGCTGAAGTAGTGTTGCCTTGGAATGTGATATTGCCAGTAGAGGGATACCAATTCATGATTCCTCTATTCTTTGCTCTGAATTGAAATTGATTCTGGTTGACCACTCTCCATTCACCCGCTTGTTGCAGCGATGCTAGCTTTATTTTGAGTTCGCTTAGCTCCCCATCAAATCGCATTTCGTTTCCTTGCTATGGTTTTGTTCTGATAAGTCCACAAATCACCCAACGACTCAACTGAGCGCACCGGAGGACGTGCTAATTTGCTAAAGACTAGTCGACACCAAGTGATCAGGCTAGGAGCTGATGGGCGGCATGGCGCGAGCGATACTCTGCATACGAGGATGGTGAAAAAATGACTGAAATTTCTACATTTTCCTACAGAGACAACGTCTGTATCTGCCCGTTTTTCGCGTTTTTCACTCGCTGACCTACGACAACAGAAGTAATCAGTGTGGGATATTTCATTTTGCGGCCTAGGAGCGTATCCCTAGGTTAATCTTTCCTTAACGCAGGACTAACAGACTCTTGATCGTATTTCTCGATATTTCAAAGCGAAATTTTCCGCTTTAAATCGATAGATAACTCGATAGTCTTGGTCGCAGTTCTCACAGGATTTGGGCAATGCAGCTACGTAACTCTTCTTCCCGCTATGGTTGGGTCAGCGTTTTCCTGCACTGGGGTGTGGCGTTGGCGGTCTTCGGGCTGTTTGCGCTGGGCCTGTGGATGGTCGGTCTGGATTACTACAGCACCTGGCGCAAAGACGCGCCGGACCTGCACAAAAGCATTGGCCTGACGCTGTTCGCCATCATGCTGCTGCGGGTGCTGTGGCGCTTCATCAGCCCGCCACCGCCGACTTTGCAAAGCTACAGCCGCATGACGCGCCTGGGCGCCAAGTTCGGCCACTCGTTCCTGTACCTCAGTCTGTTCGCTGTGATGATTGCCGGTTACCTGATTTCCACCGCAGACGGTGTCGGGATCCCGGTGTTTGGCCTGTTTGAGATTCCTGCACTGGTTTCCGGACTACCGGACCAGGCAGACACCGCCGGTGTGATTCATCTGTACCTGGCGTGGGCACTGGTAATTTTTTCCGGTCTCCATGCGTTGGCAGCATTGAAGCACCACTTTATCGACCGTGATGCGACGCTGACGCGAATGCTCGGCCGCAAAGCTTGAAGTTCAACCTCGACTCCAAAGGAATAGAAAGCATGTTGAAAAAGACCCTCGCTGCTCTGGCTATCGGTTCGGCCCTGCTGTCCGCCAACGTAATGGCGGCTGACTACACCGTCGACAAAGAAGGCCAGCACGCCTTCGTTGACTTCAAGATCAGCCACCTTGGCTACAGCTACATCACCGGTACCTTCAAGGATATCGACGGCAAGTTCAGCTTCGACGCTGCCAAGCCTGAAGACAGCAAGATCGAGTTCAATGTCAAAACCGCCAGCGTATTCACCAACCACGCTGAACGTGACAAGCACATCGCCAGCGGTGACTTCCTGAACGTGGGCAAATTTGCCGATGCCAAGTTCGTCTCCACCAGCGTCAAATCCACCGGCAAAAACGCTGCTGGCAAAGACACTGCCGACGTAACCGGCGACCTGACCCTGCTGGGCGTGACCAAGCCAATCGTGGTCAAGGCCACGTTCCTGGGCGAAGGCAAGGATCCATGGGGCGGCTACCGTGCCGGCTTCGAAGGCACCACCAGCATCAAGCGCTCCGATTTCGGCAAGCAGAAAGACCTGGGCCCAACCTCCGACGCGGTTGAGCTGTACATCTCGTTTGAAGGTGTTAAAGCGAAGTAACATTCGCGCCGACACAAAAACGCCCCCGATCTCACGATCGGGGGCGTTTTTTTTCGACGAAATCTGCGCTGCACCGCAAATCTGTAGGAGCGAGGCTTGCCCGCGAATGGGGGCGACTTGGTTTCGCAGGTGTGGCGGATGACGCCTTGGCGGGCAAGCCTCGTTCCTACAGGTTTGTGGCGCACCATAAAAAATGCCCCGGATCGTGAGATCCGGGGCATTTTTGTTTACTTCAAAAACTCAGCGATTGCGGGTCAGCAACGCTGGTTTCTCGCCGCGCGGACGACCAGGCAGTTGATCCAGTTGCTCAGGAGTCGGGAACCGATCGGTTTTCGACTCTTTATGGATGATCTTCGGTGCCGGGCCACGCGGGTTTTGCACGACCGGTTCCGAACGAGGCTGGTCGTCGGTGCGGGCCGGGCGGCGGTTGCGGGACTCTTCGCGACGGGCCTGACCGTCACGTGGAGCGCCGTTGCGTGGGCCGCTGCGCTTGGCTGGCGGGGTGCCGGTGGTGGCGCCATCGCTGCTGCGCGGACCGCTTTGGCGACCCTGAGGCTTGCCGCCGGTGCGCGGAGCACCAGCACCTGCGCCAGTTGCCGCACCTTGTGCCGGAGCACCCGGACGACGGCCACGGCCTTGGGCCGGTTTGGCTTGCGGCACGTAGTCAACGCGGTTGCCGAAGTTATCCACGTCGTCGTCCAGGAACTCGTCCG
This sequence comes from Pseudomonas sp. LBUM1646, assembly GCF_059716165.1. Classification (NCBI taxonomy): domain Bacteria; kingdom Pseudomonadati; phylum Pseudomonadota; class Gammaproteobacteria; order Pseudomonadales; family Pseudomonadaceae; genus Pseudomonas; species Pseudomonas sp. LBUM1646. Next base: position 6,459,226 of record NZ_CP166810.1, on the reverse strand, counting down.
GAGCACGATCAGCAGCGGCTGCGCGTGGCGCCGGACGCTGTTGTTCGCGAGCCGGGGTGCCTTCGCGTGGCTTGTGTTCACGAGCCGGACGATCGCCACGACCAGTAGCGGCAGGTTTTTCCTTGCCGCCCTTGTCCTTGCCTTTGTCCTTACGACCGCCGCCACCGCCAGTGCCGGTCGGACCGTCGCCGCGCGGGCCACGTGGGTTGCGCGGGTTACGCACATCCGGACGCTCGCGAACTTCAGGTTTCTCGGCTTCTACAGCGCTGGAGTCGAAGCCCATCAGGTTGCCGTCGGCAATCTTTTGCTTGGTCATGCGCTCGATGCTTTTCAGCAGTTTTTCTTCGTCCGGGGCAACCAGCGAGATCGCCTCGCCCGAACGACCGGCACGGCCGGTACGGCCGATACGGTGCACGTAGTCTTCATCGACGTTCGGCAGTTCGAAGTTGACCACGTGTGGCAACTGGTCGATGTCGAGGCCGCGAGCGGCGATGTCGGTGGCGACCAGGATGCGCACTTCGCCGGCCTTGAAGTCGGCCAGGGCTTTGGTGCGAGCGTTCTGGCTCTTGTTACCGTGGATGGCGACGGCGCTCAGGCCGTGTTTGTCCAGGTACTCGGCCAGGCGGTTGGCGCCGTGCTTGGTGCGGGTGAACACCAGAACCTGTTCCCAGGCGCCAGCGGTAATCAAGTGCGCCAGCAAGGAACGCTTGTGGCTGGCAGCCAGGCGGAACACGCGCTGTTCGATACGCTCGACCGTGGTGTTCGGCGGCGTGACTTCAATGCGTTCCGGGTTGTGCAGCAGCTTGCCGGCGAGGTCGGTGATGTCTTTGGAGAACGTCGCCGAGAACAGCAGGTTCTGGCGTTTGCTCGGCAGACGGGCGAGGACCTTTTTCACGTCATGGACAAAGCCCATGTCGAGCATACGGTCGGCTTCGTCCAGCACGAGGATTTCCACGTGGGACAGGTCGACGCTGCCTTGGCCGGCGAGGTCGAGCAGGCGACCAGGGCAGGCTACCAGCACGTCAACACCGCGGGACATGGCCTGAACCTGTGGGTTCATGCCGACGCCGCCGAAGATGCAGGCACTGACGAACTTCAGGTCACGGGCATAGACCTTGAAGCTTTCGTGTACTTGAGCCGCGAGTTCGCGGGTAGGGGTCAGGACCAGTACGCGTGGTTGGCGCGGGCCGTGACGCTGGGATTTGTCCGGGTGACCGTTAGGGAACAACCGCTCCAGAATCGGAAGGGCGAAGCCGCCGGTTTTACCAGTACCTGTCTGTGCCGCGACCATCAGGTCGCGACCTTGCAACACGGCGGGAATAGCCCGCTGTTGCACCGGAGTAGGCTCGGTATAGCCCGCTGCCTCGATGGCGCGGACTAAAGCCTCGGAGAGACCGAGGGAAGCAAAGGACATGAGTAATCCTGTTTTAGTTAGGGCTTGGCCCAATGGGAGTCTTGCCTGGCGCGAATGGCGTTTAAGAGGACGCAATCCCGTCCGGTCCTGCTGGGTTTCGAAGGCTCGTCTGGAGCGCTCGCGCGGGCTGAAAAGCTGCGCTGTAGCGGGGTCGAGATGCCTTGAACGATTCCGAGCGTCCGGGCGTGAGCCTGGCGGGAAGGCCGGAGTATAACAGAGCAATCACTGCGCGCCGCTTTCCTGCTGCTCAACGGTTTTTCCACGCTCGGCCGAGGCGCTCGTCGTTTGTATGTCTGGGTTCGGACCGGCGCCATAGCGGGCGCTCAGCTCAGCATAGGCGGGCTCGCGCTTGAACCGCTTGAGTTCGGCACCAAAACGCTGCACCAGCAAATCCATGCCGGCGTTGCGTCGTACCGCGAGAAACTGGCTTTGATGGCTGATGATCGTGGGGTTTTCGGTGATCTGATCGCGGATTTTCAACTCGTCCAGCAAATGCTGGCCGACCCGGCGGTCGGTGATCAGCAGGTCGATGCGCCCGCGCAGCAGCTTGCCGAAGTTGGCTTCGTGGGTCGGTGCGGGCTCGCGGGTAAACAACGTCGAACCGCTGAAGTCCTCGCTGTACAAATAACCCGGCGAGGTGCCAATGGTCAGGCCTTTCAGGTCATTGAGCGTGCTGAAAGGGTGGGGTCGTTCGTTGGCGTAGAACATCACGAACTCGACTTCCGAGAGCGGTTCGCTGGGGTAGAGGAGGGTGGCGTCACGTTCGTCGCTGTGGAAAATGTCGAGTGCGCCGTCGGCCTGGCCGGTGTCGAGCATCGACAGGCAGCGTTTCCATGGCAGGAATTGCCATTCCACTTCGATCCCCAGGCGTTTGAAGACAATAGCGGTGGTTTCGTAGTCCAGGCCCAGGGATTTGCCGTTCTCCTCGTACACGTACGGTGCCCACGGTTCCGTGACAATGCGCAATTTCTCGCCCCGGGCGGTAAAGCTCAGGCAAGTGAAAAGAAGCACGGTCAGTAACTGCGTGATTAAAGGCATGGCTTGAGATTACGACGAGAAACCGTAAAGAGCCAGAAACGGGATCCAGAAGCTCTAAGTCAGTGTGTTGCTGCACAACAACAGGGCGTTTAACGCAAAAGATCGCAGCCTTCGCCAGCTCCTACATTGGTTTGTGTACACCCTGTAGGAACTGCCGAAGGCTGCGATCTTTTGATCTTGCTTGTACGATTTTTAACGCGGCAACTTCAGGTTATTCCACACCGCCAGACTCGGTTCAGCCTGGTTCAACGTATAGAAGTGCAGCCCTGGAGCGCCACCTTGCAGCAGGCGTTCGCACATTTCGGTGATGACTTGCTCACCAAAGCCTTGAATGCTCTGGGTGTCGTCGCCGTAGGCTTCCAGTTGCTTGCGGATCCAGCGCGGGATTTCCGCACCGCAGGCATCGGAGAAACGCGCGAGTTTGCTGTAGTTGGTGATCGGCATGATCCCCGGCACGATCGGGATGTTCACGCCCATCGCCCGTACACGCTCGACGAAGTAGAAGTAGCTGTCGGCGTTGAAGAAGTACTGGGTGATCGCACTGTCGGCGCCAGCGTTGGCCTTGCGCACGAAGTTGTTCAAATCGTCTTCGAAATTGCGCGCCTGCGGATGCATTTCCGGGTAGGCGGCGACTTCGATGTGGAAATGATCGCCGGTTTCTTCACGAATGAATTCAACCAGGTCGTTGGCGTGACGCAACTCACCGCTGGCCATGCCCATGCCCGAAGGCAGGTCACCGCGCAGGGCAACGATACGCTTGATGCCGGCAGCCTTGTATTGCGTCAGCAGGCCACGCAGGTCGTCCTTGCTGTCGCCCACGCAAGACAAATGCGGAGCGGCAGGGACTTTGACTTCGCTTTCAAGCTGCAACACGGTGTTGATGGTGCGATCACGGGTCGAACCGCCAGCGCCATAAGTGCAGGAAAAGAAATCGGGATTGTAGGTCGCCAGCTGACGGGCAGTGGCGAGCAGTTTTTCATGCCCAGCATCGGTCTTGGTCGGGAAGAACTCGAAGCTGTAGCGACGGTCTTGGGACATGTCGGAAATCTCCAGCTGCAAGTTGCAAGCTGCAAGCTACAAGAGGGCGTAGCGCCGACTCTCGTAATTGAAGCCCGCAACTCACGGCTGCGTAATAGCGATGAAGAAGCAAGCAGCAAGCCTCAAGTGCAAGTAAACGAACCGCTCTTACTTGCCGCTTGAAAGTTGCCACTTGCAGCTGCTGTCCTGCTGTCAGTAGCGGTAAGCGTGCGGCTTGAACGGGCCTTCGACGGTCACGCCGATGTAGTCGGCCTGGGTCTTGGTCAGTTGAGTCACGACGCCGCCGAAACCGCGGACCATTTCCAGGGCCACTTCTTCGTCGAGTTTCTTCGGCAGTACTTCAACGGTCAGGCGCTCGGCTTTCTGGGCTGGCGACAGGTCGGCGTACTTCTGGCCGAACAGGAAGATCTGCGCCAGAACCTGGTTGGCGAACGAACCGTCCATGATGCGGCTTGGGTGACCGGTGGCGTTGCCCAGGTTTACCAGACGGCCTTCGGCCAGCAGGATCAAGTAGTCGTCGTTCTGGGCGTCGAACGCGCCAGGACCGGTACGGTGGATCTTGTGAACCTGTGGCTTCACTTCTTCCCATGCCCAGTTCTTGCGCATGAAAGCAGTGTCGATTTCGTTGTCGAAGTGGCCGATGTTGCAGACAACAGCGCGCTTCTTCAGGGCTTTGAGCATGTTCGAGTCGCAAACATTGACGTTGCCGGTGGTGGTCACGATCAGGTCGATCTTGCCCAGCAGCGCTTTGTCGATGCTCGCTTCGGTGCCGTTGTTGATGCCGTCGATGAACGGCGAAACCAGCTCGTAGCCATCCATGCAGGCTTGCATGGCGCAGATCGGGTCAACTTCGGAGACCTTAACGATCATGCCTTCCTGACGCAGGGACTGGGCCGAGCCCTTGCCCACGTCACCGTAACCGATGACCAGCGCTTGCTTGCCGGACAACAGGTGGTCGGTGCCGCGCTTGATCGCGTCGTTCAGGCTGTGACGGCAGCCGTACTTGTTGTCGTTCTTGCTCTTGGTCACCGAGTCATTGACGTTGATGGCCGGGATTTTCAGCTCGCCCTTGGCCAGCATGTCCAGCAGGCGGTGAACGCCAGTGGTGGTCTCTTCGGTCACGCCGTGGACGCGGTCCAGAATGGCCGGGTATTTCTTGTGCAGCAGCTCGGTCAGGTCGCCGCCGTCGTCGAGGATCATGTTGGCATCCCAAGGCGCGCCATCTTTGAGGATGGTTTGCTCCAGGCACCACTCGTACTCTTCTTCGGTCTCGCCTTTCCAGGCATAAACCGCGATGCCGGCAGCGGCGATAGCAGCAGCGGCCTGATCCTGAGTCGAGAAAATGTTGCAGGACGACCAACGTACTTCGGCACCCAGTGCAACCAGGGTTTCGATCAGCACGGCAGTCTGAATGGTCATGTGGATGCAGCCGAGGATCTTCGCGCCTTTGAGCGGCTGCTCACCGGCGTACTTGCGGCGCAGACCCATCAGGGCTGGCATTTCGGATTCGGCGATGATGGTTTCGCGACGACCCCAGGCAGCCAGGGACATGTCAGCCACTTTGTAATCGGTAAAATCTGCAGGCGTGATAACAGCGCTCATGATGAGCCTCCATTCGTAATGTATGCGAATGGGCGCCGTTGTGCGTTTAGTGTCTGGCCTGGGCCAGTCAACGCCCCATCCGAGCCTGACAGGTTTGACCTGCTGCAGCGCCCCTCGGACAGGTGGCGGGAAAACGGTAGCAATGGAACGTTACCGTTTTGAAACGGTGGCGATTATAGCCGTGTGAGCGATACTTCCAAAGCGTTTCTGTTGGTCAATGTCTGAACGGTAATCGAGACCATAGTCGATGCTTAATAGAGCTCTAGCTCGGGCTCTGCCATGATGGCGCCCATCATTCGGCCAGACGCTCAGGAGTGAACATGAATTTCCACACCCGCAAATGGGTAAAACCCGAAGACCTGAACCCCAACGGCACGCTGTTCGGCGGCAGCCTGTTGCGCTGGATCGACGAAGAAGCGGCGATCTACGCCATCGTCCAGTTGGGCAACCAACGCGTGGTCACCAAGTACATTTCCGAAATCAACTTCGTCAGCGCTTCGCGCCAGGGCGACATCATCGAACTGGGCATCACGGCCACTGAGTTCGGTCGCACCTCGATCACCCTGACCTGCGAAGTACGCAACAAGATCACCCGCAAAAGCATCCTGACGGTGGAGCGGATGGTCTTTGTGAACCTCGGTGAAGACGGCTTGCCGGCACCCCACGGGCGGACCGAGATCCTTTACGTCAAAGACCAATTCAAGGACGAGTGATGATCGTTCCCACGCTCTGCGTGGGAATGCAGCCCCGGACGCTCTGCGTCCCAAAGCGTGACGCTCTGCGTCACAAGAGGCATTCCCACGCGGAGCGTGGGAATGATCTGCCGAGGTCAGTGAACAGCTCCGAGCCCCGCGTGTCGTACTTAAATGACACGCCACAGGTTCCGGAGCTCCATGGACACTCAAAAAGACGGCAAGACCCCGAACCTCTCGGCTGAAGAACAACACGAAGCCGACCGCAACCAGCCACCCCGCGCGGCGGTATTACACGAAATCATCCGCACCCAGGGCGATCAGGAACTCGAGCGTAGCGTCGCCGCACTTTGGTGGTCGGCCCTCGCTGCCGGGCTGACCATGGGCCTGTCACTGATGGCCATGGGGTTGCTCAACTCACGCCTGCCGGACGGTGAAGGCTTCAAGGTGATCGCCAGTTTTGGCTACTGCGCCGGTTTCCTCGCGGTGATCCTGGCACGACAGCAACTGTTCACCGAAAACACCCTGACGGCCGTGCTGCCGATCATGACCAAACCCACGTTGAATAATTTCGGTCGGCTGCTGCGCCTGTGGGGCGTGGTGCTGTTCGGTAACCTGTGCGGCACGTTGCTGGTGGCCTATGTGATGCTGCACCTGCCGATTTTCGATACCAAGACTGACCTGGCCTTCCTCGATATCGGGCGCAAGATCATGGAAAACAGCGCCAGCCAGATGTTCGCCAAAGGCATTATTTCCGGCTGGATGATCGCCACCATGGTCTGGATGATCCCGTCCATGGAGAGCGCCAAGATGTGGATCATCATCCTCATCACCTACCTGATGGCGCTGGGGGATTTCACCCACATCGTCGTTGGTTCAGCGGAAGTGTCGTATCTGGTGTTTGCCGGCGAGTTGCCGTGGAGGGATTTCTGGCTGGTGTTCGCCGGGCCGACGCTGGCGGGCAACATCATTGGCGGCAGCTTCATCTTTGCGCTGATCAGTCATGCGCAGGTGCGCAGTGAAAGCGGTACGCCGAAGCAGTCTGCGGATCAGGCCGAGAAGCCCGACCCGCAGAAGATCAAAAAATGATCAGTGATGCCCGGCCTGTGCCGTTGGCGCAGGGTCGTCCTTGGTCACGTGCTTGACCAGTTTGCCGATGCTCAAACCCTGCAACAGGATCGACGACAGCACCACGATGTAAGTGATGCTCAAGATCAGATCGCGCTCCGGGCCCAGCGGCAAGGCCAGGGCCAGCGCCACCGATACACCGCCGCGCAAACCACCCCAGGTCAGAATCCGGATCGTCCCGCGCGGAACGGTGCGCCAGCGCCGCAGCAGCAAAATGGCCGGGGCCACGGTCAGCAGGCGCGACAGCAGGATCGCCAACGCCAGCAAACTCGCCGCCAGTACGTGCAGCCAGTTGAACGGTAGCAGCAACAACTCCATGCCGATCAGCGCGAACAGCAGGGCGTTGAGCATGTCGTCGAGCAGTTCCCAGAAACCGTCCAGGTACTTTCGCGTCATGTCATTCATCGCGAGGTTGCGGCCCAGGTTGCCGATGATCAGACCGGCGACCACCATCGCAATCGGCGCGGAAACGTGCAGCTCCGAAGCCATGGCCGAGCCGCCGATCACCAGCGCCAGGGTTAGCATCACTTCGATCTGATGCTGCTCGATGCTCTTGATCATCAGGTACACCAGGTACCCGATCAGCCCGCCGAACACCACGCCGCCAATCGCTTCGTGGGCGAACAGCATGGCGGTGGCGCCGACAGTCGGGGTCTCACCCAATTGCGCGATGCCCAGCAACACGGTGAACACCACAACCGCCGTGCCGTCATTGAACAGCGACTCGCCGACGATGGTGGTTTTCAGAGGCTTGGACGCATTGGCCGTCCGCAGCACACCGAGCACCGCGATCGGATCGGTGGGGGAGATCAGCGCGCCGAACAGCAGGCAATAGAGGAAGCTCACGTGCCAGCCGAACAGGGCAAAAATGTAATAGGCGAGGCTGCCGATCACCGCCGTGGCGATCAATACACCGAAGGTCGCGAGCAAGCCGATGGGCCAACGGTAGCTGCGCAGGTCGTTCAGATTGACGTGCAGGGCGCCGGCGAACAGCAGGAAGGACAGCATCCAGTTCATCAGCAGATCGCCAAAGTCGATCTGGCCGATCAGCTGTTGTATGCGCTCTTCGAGACCGGGGTAGCCGATGAGGCTCAGGCCTTGCAACAGCAGGGAAAACATCAGCGCCGTGACCATGACGCCGATGGTCGGGGGCAGGCCGATGAAGCGGAAATTCACGTAGGTGAGGAGGGACGTGAGGCAGATAAACGCAGCGACAAGTTCAAGCATCCGGGGTCCTTTGGATGGGAGGAAGAAAAATGGTTTTCAGGTAGGTGCACCGTGTGAGCTTCTTTGCGGGCAAGCCTCGCTCCTACAGGGGTAAGGTTGTCGCCCATTTTGTGAACGACACCAATCCCGTAGGAGCGAGGCTTGCCCGCGAATGCATAGTCATGGACGGCGCCGTTGTTCAGCCGGACACATTGACCGCAGCCGCACCACGACGTTGCAGATAGATATAGAAAAGCGCCACCAGCACCGTCAAGCCACTGACCAGCGCACCGGTCCACGGCAAGTCCGCCAGGTCCGCGCCGCTGGCGACTACCAGCCCGCCAATCCACGCGCCGGCGGCATTGCCGAGGTTAAACGCGCTCTGGTTCAACGTAGACCCCAGGTTCGGCGCCTCATGCGCCTGATCAATGATCAGCAGTTGCAGGATCGGGCACAGGGCAAACGCGAAAATCCCCCACAACACCAACGTAATCGCCGCCGGAATCACCGAATGACTGGTCTGGCTGAACGCTGCCAACACCACCACGACAACCAGCGCCATGCCCACCAGCGAAGGCAGCAAACGACTGTCCGCCAGGCGACCGCCAAGCATGCTGCCCGCCGTCAATCCCACGCCGAACAACAGCAGCATGATGGTCACGCCATGGGGGCTGACGCCGGTGATGTCTTGCAGGATCGGCGCGATGTACGTGAATACGCTGAACAGGCTGGTGGACGCCAGTACGCTCATGCCCAGGGCCAGCAGCACATTGACCTTGCCCAGCACCTTGAACTCGCTGGCCAGGTTGGCCTTTTCCATGGTGATGTCCTTCGGCAACCAGACCCATTGGGCGATGGCCGCGATCACGCCGATTACCGACACCGCCCAGAACGTCGAACGCCAGCCGGCGTATTGGCCGAGCGCCGTGCCCAAAGGTACGCCGAGCACATTGGCCAGGGTCAGGCCGGTGAACATCATGGCAATCGCCTGGGCACGCTTGTTCGGTGCCACCAGACCGGCGGCCACCACCGAGCCGATGCCAAAAAACGCACCGTGGCACAACGCGGTGACTACCCGCGCGGCCATCAGCGTCGCGTAGTTCGGCGCCAGGGCGCAGAGGATGTTGCCGAGGATGAACATCAGCGTCATCCCCAGTAGCGTGGCTTTGCGCGGCATGTTGGCGGTGCCGATCGCCAGGATCGGTGCGCCGAACACCACGCCCAGGGCGTAACCGGTGATCAGCAGGCCGGCGTGGGGAATGCTCACGGCGAGGTCGCGGGCGACATCAGGCAGCAAACCCATGATGACGAATTCAGTGGTGCCGATGCCGAACGCGGCAACAGCGAGGGCAAGCAAGGCGAGTGGCATGCGCAAGGTCTCTGTCGGTAGTCTTGACGCTCGGATCAGGCATGCGCAGGCCATCGACCGTTCTCGATGAGAGCGGGCGGGGGCAGAAATTATTGGAATTAGTCTGTGCGCAACTGAGTGCGGCGTGGTCGCTTGCAGTATAAACAGCTGCGGACATATGGCGAATCAATTATCTGGGCGCTTCCCGTAGGGAACAACAATAAACAAAGGAGTGGGCCGTGCTTGCAACAGCACTGGTGTTAGTCGCGGCGCTGTTGCATGCGGCGTGGAATACCCTGATCAAGTTCAGCGCCGAGCGGCTGCTGGTAGTGGCGTGCATGGACTCGGTGGCGATGCTGTTTGTCGCCGTGATGCTGCCATTCGTGAACCTGCCACCGCTGGAGATCTGGCCTTGGATCCTCGCGTCGGCGGCCTTCGAGTTGCTTTATCGCTATCTGCTGATCCAGGCCTATCGGGTCGGCGATCTGGGGCTGGTCTATCCGCTGATGCGTGGCCTATCGCCGCTGGTGGTGCTGGCGCTGACGCTGATCTTCGCCGGGGAAGTGCTGACGAATCAGCAGATCTTCGGCATTTTGCTGATCCCGTTCGGCATGCTGTGCCTGCTCTGGCAGGGCGGTGGCGGTGCGCGATTGCCGTGGTCGATGCTGCCGGTGGTGGCGCTGATCGGCCTGTGCATCGGTTGCTACACCTTCATCGATGGCCAAGCGTTGCGGCGCTGGTCTCATCCGCTGGACTACCTGGTCTGGGTCACGCTGCTCAGTGCCTGGCCGTTCCCGCTGCTGGCGCTGGTGCGCAAACGGCCGGCGTTCATGCTGTTCTGGCGCGAACAGTGGCGACTGGGGCTGGCGGTCGGGTTTTGCGTGTTGTTCAGCTACGCTTTGGTGCTGTGGGCGATGCAGCTGGGCTCGATTGCCGAAGCGGCGGCGCTGCGCGAGATCAGTGTGATCCTGGTGGTGCTGTTCGGCATGCGCTACTTGAAAGAACCTTTCGGCCGGCCACGGCTCTTAGCCTGTGGGTTGGTGCTGATCGGCATCCTGGTGATGAAGTTTTGACCGACCACCGAATTTCTGAAAACTGAAGAAGGGACTGCTTTATGACGGTTGCGCTGTGGTGCGTTTTGATCGCGATTTTCCTGCCCTATGTCTGCACGGCCATCGCCAAGGCCAGTGGCAGGTACAACCTGAAAGACAACCATGATCCCCGGGATTTTCTCGAGTCGCTCAATGGTTTGGGTCGACGGGCGCATGCGGCGCAGTTGAACAGCTTCGAAGTGATGCCAGCGTTTGCAGTGGCAGTGCTCGCGGCGCACCTGGTGGGCACGGCACAGTTAGTGACGGTCAACGTGCTGGCGGTGCTGTTTATCACCAGTCGGCTGCTGTACATCATTTGCTATCTGGCGGACTGGGCGATCTTGCGGTCGCTGGTGTGGTTTGTGGGGATGGGGTTGATTGCCAGTTTCTTTTTTGTGTCGATCTGATTGAAGCAAGAGCAAAAGATCGCAGCCTGCGGCAGCTCCTACGGGGAATCGTTGAGAACACGGTCCCTGTAGGAGCTGGCGAAGCCTGCGATCTTTTGACTTTAAGGTTTATCAGCCACCTGCGGCACTTGCGGCAACGCCGCGCCTTTAGGCCACAGCATCCAGATCTGCCCCTGCTGTTTCATATCCCCGGCCAATTGCCCGGCCGCTTCGCCGGTGCCCCAGAACAGGTCCGCCCGCACTTCGCCGGCAATTGCGCCGCCCGTGTCCTGAGCCGCTACCGGACGAACCAGTGCGCTGCCGTCCGGTTTCGTGGTGGATAACCACAGCAGACTGCCCAGCGGAATCACCTTGCGATCCACCGCCGCGCTGTAGCCGGCCGTGAGCGGAACGTTCAGCGAGCCGCGAGGCCCTTCGTTGCTGTCCGGGTTTTGGGTGAAGAACACGTAACTCGGGTTGCTGCCCAGCAGTTGCGGAATGCGTGACGGATTTGCTTTCGCCCAAGCGCTGATGGCGCCCATGGTCACGTCTTCCTTCTTCAGCTCACCCTGATCCACCAGCCAGCGGCCGATAGGTCGATACGGGTGGCCGTTCTGGTCGGCATAAGCGATGCGCAGTTGCCGGCCGTCATCGAGCTGGATACGCCCGGAGCCCTGGATTTGCAGGAACTGCAGGTTCATCGGGTCGGTCAGCCAGGCAACGACCGGCGCCTTGACCCCTTTGGTCTCGATGGTGGCGGCGTCGTCATACGGCTTGAGTACGCGACCTTCGAGTCGTCCGCGCAGGCGTTTGCCCTTGAGCTCAGGGTAGATGCTGTCCAGGGACACAATGATCATGTCCTCGGGCACGCCATAGACCGGGATGTTCGCCACTTCAGTCTGGGTCAGGCTGCCGGGGTACACCGGTTCGTAGTAGCCGGTGATCAGACCGTTGGGATTGTCGTTGGCGGCACGCAGGCCGTAGACGTCCAGGTTCTGCTTGAGGAAGCCGCGAATCTCACCGGCGGTTTGCGGCACATTGGCGGAAGCCGCGCAGGTCGAGCCCCAGACCGGGTCGGCCTTGAGTCGGGTGCAGGCACTGCGCCAGGAACCGAAACCGGCCACCAGATCGTTGTCGGACACGGCTGGCAACGCTTCCCAGGTGGCGCTGGTGTAAGTGGCCAAGGCGTGGGTTTTCGGGGTGGTGTTTTCGCCGCCGGTGCAGCCCGCGAGCACGGCCACCATCGGAAGGGTCCAGGCCAGGCGGGGGCGCCAAGCCTTGATACGGCTATTCATGGAGTAATTCCTGTGACGGTTGCCTGAGTGCTCCATGCGCTCAAACAACCCTTATTGATAATAGGGCTATTGGTCTTTAACGATGACGCGAGGATACTGGCCGCCGTTCCTCGTGACCTGAAGCCACCATGACTCTTAAAAGACTTTCTGTTGTATTGCTGGCCTGCCTGACCTTGTCCGCCTGCGGTGGCGTCGACCCCAATTCCCCGTTGGGTCAGCGCAAGGCAATCTTCAAGCAAATGCTCAAGACCGGCGAAGACCTGGGGGGCATGTTGCGTGGGCGCATTCCGTTCGACGGGCCGAAATTTGCCGACGGCGCGGTGAAGCTTGATTCGCTGTCCCATGAGCCGTGGAAGCATTTCCCGCAGGTGCGTGAAGAAGATCACACCAGCGCCAAGGACGATGTGTGGCAGCAGCAGGCACGCTTCCAGGAAATGGCCCGCAACCTTGAAGGCGCCACCGGTGAATTGGTGATTGCCAGCAAGGTCCAGCCTTACAAGGCCAGCAACCTTGGGCCGGCAGTGCAGAAAGTAGAAGATGCCTGCAGTGCGTGCCATAAACAGTTTCGGGATCATTGATCGCTGGTCAAAAGCGGACGCGGAGCGTCCATGGCTGCATTCCCACGCAGAGCGTGGGAACGATCTTCCTGAGACTTACTTGTCCAACTCATCCAGCGCTTCCTGCAATTCCTTGCGGGACTCGGCGAGTTTGTCTTTGCGTTTGTTGATTTTCTCGGCATCGCCTTTGCTCATGGCCTTGTCGAGATCGGCCTGACGCTTGCTGACTTCATGCTTGGCGTCGAGCACCTTGTTTTCGCGTTCCTTCTTCAAGGAGGCGTCGGTGCAGTGGGCGGTGACTTCGCTCAGAGCGGTTTCCAGGCCAGCCTGCTGGTCGGCGTTGCCACGGGATTTGGCCTGTTCGATCTGGTTGACGATGCCTTGTTTCTTGGCGGCGCAACCGGTCAGTTCCGGAATTTCTTCAGCCGCCATCAGTGGCGCGGCCATCATGCCGCATAGGGTCAGCAGGGCGAGCGGTGCAAGAAATTTCATAAAGGCTCCATGCAAAAAAGGCAATCGGGTCGATGTGGCAATGGGCTGTTTGAGCGCCGCGCCACCATTGGGTTCCCGGGCTGACAGGCATTGTAGGTCGCTAAAAACCCTCAATCCCCGCCACACGTAATGTTTCACTCAAGGCCAGGACCTGTGGGTCGCGGAAAAACGCGCTCAATTGCGCTGCGCGTCCCGGGCCGATGCCAGCTTCGGCCTGCCATTGTTCGTTGCTGCGTTGCGCCAGGGCCTGCCAGGAGTCGGCAAACTGTGCCTGGCCCGTCGGCGGCAAGCCCAGGGCTTTGAGCCAGCGATCAAAGGGGCGTTGCCGGGCGCTTTCAAAACTGTTTAAAAGACGAGCACTGCTGCGCTCGCCGAAGCCAGCAATGTTAGCAAGCTCTTGAGCATCGAGGGTCAACCAATCCAGCAGGTTGTTGAGGCGGCCTGTTTCGAGAAGTTTCTCCCAAGTGCCGGGACCGACATGCGGCAGGGCTAACCCCTGTTTGCCGCTAAGCCAGGTCAGCCGTGCAAGAAATTGACTCTCGCAGCCCGGCGTTGGCTGCCAGCAACTCAATGGATGAAAGTCCGCCGCCCGTGGCGCGTTCATTTCTGGGCGTTCGGTACTGCGCAGCACTACATCATCAAGCCTGGGAATGGTCAGGCCCGCCAGGCTGATGGCGACCTGATCACCGGGGCGAATGTCCAGCTGCTCCCAGCGTTGCAGGGAGCTGACACTCACGCGTTTGATCTGTCGGTCATCGAGCTTTACCGGCGAAAGCTCCAGTACCGGGGTGATCCGCCCGGTTCGACCGATCTTGAAATGGACCTTGCGCACCTTGGCCAGCGCCTGGGCAAAGGGGTATTTCCAGGCAACACCCCAATAAGGCGGACGGGCCTGCCAGCGCTCGGCGGACGGACGCTGACCCTGGCGCAGGACGATGCCATCGCTGGCGAAGGGCAGGGGCGAGCGATACCAGTGATCGCGCCAGCGCTGCGCGTCGGCAAACGTGTTGATTGGTTGGCTGTAGAGCCCGGTGGGCGGGAAGCCCAACTCATCCAGGGTCGCCACTCGGGCAGGCAAACTCGTCGGGCCTTGCGGCCAATCCCAGACAAACAATCCGACCCCGGCCGCCTGCTCGCTGCTCAGCGACTTGCGCGCCATCAGCCCGGCCACGGTGGCGCGGGCATTGAGGCTGCCGGCCTGGGCTTGTTCGTGATCGGTCAGGCGCCAATAGAGTTCGCCTTGCACCAGCAAGTCCAGTGGTTGCGGCAGTTGTTGGGGAATGGCAGCGATCTGGCGCGCGGAGGCGGTCCAGTCCTGGCCGTTGATGCCGTCGCCACGACTGATCGCCTGATGCAGCCGGCCATTGCGGTAAATCAGTGTCACGGCCACACCATCGACCTTGGGTTGAATCCAGACGTCCTTGCGATCATGCAGCCAGTGTTCGACGGCACGCTCATCGTGCAGTTTTTCCAAGCCGGTGTGAGCGACTGGGTGAGCCACCTTGCCGCCCGCCGTTCGCAGCGGTTCGGCGGACGGGCCGAGGTCGAAGCAGGTGCGCCATTGCGTCAGCCGGGCTCGGGACTGGTCGTAGAGTTCGTCAGCGATCAGGGAGCGGCCGTTGCGGTGGTAGCTGTCGTCCCAGCGGTCGATTTGCTGTTGCAGGGTGGTGATTTCGGCCAGGGCGCGAGAGGGTGACCAGTCGGGGCAGTCGGCCGCGCTGGCGGTCAGGGATGTCAGCAGGAGGGCGAAAAACAGGCGCAGGTTGGGGAGCATCGAGAGCGTCCTTGCTCATTGGGATGCTTGAAGGCTAGTCGGTCTCGGATTTTGTGACGCTGGAGGTGTTTTTCGGGGTGTTTCGAGCGCGAAAGATCTTTTGATTTCCATTCAATAAAAAACCCCGCACGGCGAACCGTGCGGGGCTTTTGGTACCGCCAGGGAAGTCTTACAGGCCGGCAGCAGCGCGCAAGGAATCGGCGCGGTCGGTCTTTTCCCAAGTGAACGTGGTGAACGTATCGTCACCAACGGTCTTGGTTTGCGGAGTGCGACCGAAGTGGCCGTACGCAGCAGTTTCCTGGTACATCGGGTGCAGCAGATCGAGCATGGTGGTGATTGCGTATGGACGCAGGTCGAACACTTCGCGAACCAGTTTGACGATTTTGTCGTCGCTGATTTTGCCGGTGCCGAAGGTGTTCAGCGAGATCGACGTCGGCTGGGCCACACCGATCGCGTAGGAAACCTGGATTTCGCAACGCTCGGCCAGGCCGGCCGCAACGATGTTTTTGGCCACGTAACGACCGGCGTAAGCCGCCGAACGGTCAACCTTCGATGGATCCTTGCCAGAGAACGCGCCGCCGCCGTGACGGGCCATGCCGCCGTAGCTGTCGACGATGATCTTGCGACCGGTCAGGCCGCAGTCGCCTACCGGGCCGCCGATGATGAACTGGCCGGTCGGGTTGATGTGGAACTGGGTGTCCTTGGTCAGCAGTTCGGCAGGCAGCACGTGCTTGACGATCAGCTCCATCACGCCTTCGCGCAGGTCTTTGTAGGACACTTCAGGGTTGTGCTGGGTCGACAATACAACAGCGTCGATACCCACAACCTTGCCGCCTTCGTAACGGCAAGTCACTTGCGACTTGGCGTCCGGGCGCAGCCAAGGCAGCAGACCGGATTTACGGGCTTCGGCCTGGCGCTGAACCAATTGGTGCGAGAAGGTGATCGGTGCTGGCATCAGCACGTCGGTTTCGTTGCTGGCGTAGCCGAACATCAGGCCCTGGTCGCCGGCGCCCTGATCTTCAGGCTTGGCACGGTCAACGCCCTGGTTGATGTCAGGGGACTGCTTGCCAATGATGTTCATCACACCGCAAGTGGCGCCGTCGAAGCCGACATCGGAGCTGTTATAGCCGATGTCCAGAATGACGTTACGCACGATCTCTTCCAGGTCGACCCAGGCCGACGTGGTGACTTCACCCGCGATGATTGCCACGCCGGTTTTAACCAGAGTCTCGCACGCCACACGGGCGAACTTGTCTTCAGCAATGATGGCGTCCAGCACCGCATCGGAAATCTGGTCGGCGATTTTGTCCGGATGCCCTTCAGACACGGACTCGGAGGTGAAGAGGGAGTATTCGCTCATCTCGATGTTTTCCTGAATTTACCGATGGTGAGTGTCGCCAGTCGGCCGCTGAAAATGGCGGACCTGAATCTGGAAACCATTGCGTAAGCCTACATAGAGGCTTTCCCCGGGAACGAGTCCCGCAGCGGTGGCCCAACGGGCCAAATCGTCCTGTTCAAACCCCAACCATAGATCACCGCAGGCCTCCCTGGCCCAACTCTGGTTGTGGCTACATAACTCTGTCACTAACAGGCTACCGCCTGGTTGCAGCAAGCCGGCCATGTGCTTGAGCGCTTCGGCCGGCGCGGCAAAATGGTGCAGCACCATGTTCAGTACTACGCAATCGGCGGTAAGACTTACACCATTCAGTGCATCGGCCAATTGCAGGCTGACGTTACTCAGCGTTTCACGCTCACAGACCTGGCGCGCCAACTCGAGCATCGCCGCGCTGTTATCCAGCGCCGTCACCTGGGTGAAGCGGCGCGCCAGTTCCGGCAGAAAACCGCCATCGCCGGGGCCGACTTCGATGGCGGTGGCGCCTTCGTTGAAACTCAGCTTGTCGAGCAGCGCGAGCACGCTTTCGCGGTACTGCGGCAGGCCGGCGATCAAGTCTTGCTGGGCGCGAAACTTCTCCGCCACCCGTGAGAAAAAGTCCTGGCTGGCCGCCGCCCGTTGCCCGTGCACCTGAGCGATCCGCGACTGCACATCGGCAGGCAGGGTCAGGTTGTCCACTTCTTCCAGCAACGCTGCGTGCAACTTGCCGCCCAGCAGGTCGGTGTGGGGCAGAGCGCGACGGTAGAAAATCGCGTTGCCTTCACGGCGGGTCGCCACCAGATCGGCCTGGGCCAGCACCTTGAGGTGATGACTCATGCCCGACTGACCCATGCCGAAGATCTGCGCCAGTTCCAGTACACCAAACGAATCGTTGGCCAGCGCACGCAATACATTCAGCCGCAGAGGATCGCCGCCGGCCTTGCACAGGGCCGCCAGCTCATCGCAATCGTCATGTTGAATGGAAGGTACGCGTAGATTCATAGGGCCAGCAGTCTAGTGACGGTCAGAAAACCCCGCAAGAGCAATATCAAAAAGTTTTGATATTGCTCGATAGATGGCACTTCTCAAGGCGCTGTTGTCTCTACAAACGAATAGCAGAAAGGTTTCATCAGTCGAAACCGTCGTTATCCATTGGAAAAACGCCTCTAGATGACTATCTGTCATTGCCCCGAGGCGGGTGGGTGAGGGAAAATGCTCGCCTTTTTTCCGTTTCGTTTTATTCAAACCCTAGGAGATCAGCGATGCCAAGCCGTCGTGAGCGTGCCAACGCCATTCGTGCCCTCAGCATGGATGCCGTGCAAAAAGCCAACAGCGGCCATCCGGGTGCCCCTATGGGTATGGCGGATATCGCCGAAGTGCTTTGGCGTGACTACATGAAGCACAACCCGAGCAATCCATCGTTCGCCGACCGTGACCGCTTCGTGCTGTCCAACGGCCACGGCTCGATGCTGATCTACTCGCTGTTGCACCTGACCGGCTACGACCTGTCGATCGAAGACCTGAAAAATTTCCGTCAGCTGCACAGCCGCACCCCGGGTCACCCGGAATTCGCCTACACCCCGGGCGTCGAAACCACCACCGGCCCACTGGGCCAAGGCCTGGCCAACGCCGTGGGTTTTGCCCTGGCGGAAAAAGTCCTGGCGGCGCAGTTCAACCGTCCTGGCCACAACATCGTCGACCACCACACCTACGTGTTCCTGGGTGATGGCTGCATGATGGAAGGCATTTCCCACGAAGTCGGCTCCTTGGCCGGTACTTTGGGCCTGGGCAAACTGATTGCCTTCTACGATGACAACGGCATCTCCATCGATGGCGAAGTCGAAGGCTGGTTCACCGATGACACGCCGAAGCGTTTCGAGGCCTACAACTGGCAGGTGATCCGCAACGTCGACGGTCACGACCCGGAAGAAATCAAGATCGCGATCGAAACCGCACGCAAAAGCGAGCTGCCGACGCTGATCTGCTGCAAGACCACCATCGGTTTCGGTTCGCCGAACAAGCAAGGTAAGGAAGACTGCCACGGTGCCCCACTGGGTGACGCGGAAATCGCTCTGACCCGTGCCGCGCTGAAATGGAATCACGGTCCGTTCGAAATCCCGGCTGATATCTACGCCGAGTGGGACGCCAAGGAAGCCGGCCGCGCCGCCGAAGCCGAGTGGGATCAGCGTTTCGCTGCTTACTCCGCTGCGTTCCCGACCGAAGCCAACGAACTGATCCGTCGCCTGAGCGGTGAACTGCCAGCCGACTTCGCGGAAAAAGCCTCGGCTTACATCGCTGAAGTCGCGGCCAAGGGCGAAACCATCGCCAGCCGTAAAGCCAGCCAGAACGCCTTGAATGCCTATGGCCCGCTGTTGCCTGAACTGCTGGGCGGCTCCGCTGACCTGGCCGGTTCCAACCTGACCCTGTGGAAAGGTTGCAAAGGTGTCTCGGCTGAAGACGCCAGCGGCAACTACATGTACTACGGCGTTCGCGAGTTCGGCATGAGCGCGATCATGAACGGCGTGTCCCTGCACGGCGGTCTGGTGCCTTACGGCGCGACCTTCCTGATGTTCATGGAATACGCGCGCAACGCAGTACGCATGGCCTCGCTGATGAAGAAACGTGTGGTGTTCGTCTACACCCACGACTCCATCGGCCTGGGCGAAGACGGCCCGACTCACCAGCCGATCGAGCAACTGACCAGCCTGCGCAGCACGCCGAACCTCGACACCTGGCGTCCAGCCGATGCCGTGGAATCGGCGGTTTGCTGGAAGCTGGCCATCGAGCGCAAGGACGGCCCTTCGGCGCTGATCTTCTCGCGTCAGAACCTGCAGCACCAAACCCGTGATGCCGGCCAGATCGCCGACATCGCCCGTGGCGGTTACGTGTTGAAGGACTGCGCAGGCGAGCCTGAGCTGATCCTGATCTCCACCGGTTCGGAAGTGGGCCTGGCGGTTCAGGCTTACGACAAGCTGACCGAGCAAGGTCGCAAGGTGCGTGTTGTCTCGATGCCGTGCACCAGCGTGTTCGATGCTCAGGACGCCGGTTACAAGCAAGCGGTTCTGCCGTTGCAAGTCAGCGCCCGTATCGCCATCGAAGCCGCCCACGCGGACTACTGGTACAAGTACGTGGGCCTGGAAGGCCGCGTCATCGGCATGACCACCTTCGGCGAGTCGGCGCCTGCGCCAGCCTTGTTCGAAGAATTCGGCTTTACCCTGGAAAACATCCTGGGTCAGGCGGAAGAGCTGCTGGAAGACTAATCACGGACGTGGCAGTCATGTTTTCATGCCTGCCGCGATCCCTGTAGCAGCTGCCGAAGGCTGCGTTCGGCCGCGAAGCGGTCGTAAACCTGACAACGCGTATCTTCAACTGGAGCGCGGTGCCTGATTTTACGACCGCTTCGCGGCCGGACGCAGGCTGCGCCAGCTGCTACAGGTCCGTGTTGTTACAAAGAATTCGTCTGCCCGCGTCTATCGAGAACCCCATGCCTCAACCGCGTCCTTACAAAGTTGCACTCAACGGCTACGGCCGGATTGGTCGTTGCGTCTTGCGTGCGTTGTTTGAGCGAGGCGAGAAGGCCGGGTTTGAAATTGTCGCGATCAACGATCTGGCTGACATGGCCAGCATTGAATACCTGACACGCTTCGACTCCACTCACGGGCGTTTTCCCGGGGAAGTGCGGGTTGAGGACGATTGTCTGCATATTAATGGCAACTGCGTGAAGGTCTTGCGCAGTGCCACCCCCGAAGGCATCGATTGGGCGTCGTTGGGCGTCGATCTGGTGCTGGAGTGCTCTGGCGCTTACAACACGCGCGCCGACGGCCAGCGCTTCCTCGACGCTGGCGCACCGCGCGTCTTGTTTTCACAGCCGATGGCCAGCGAGGCGGATGTCGACGCCACCATCGTCTACGGTGTGAATCAGGATTGCCTGACCGGCGACGAGTTGCTGGTGTCCAACGCGTCCTGCACCACCAACTGCGGCGTGCCGCTGTTGCGCCTGCTGGATCAGGCCATTGGTCTGGAATACGTGTCGATCACCACCATCCACTCGGCGATGAACGATCAACCGGTGATCGACGCCTATCACCACGAAGACCTGCGCCGCACCCGTTCGGCGTTCCAGTCGGTGATTCCGGTGTCCACTGGTCTGGCGCGCGGCATCGAACGCCTGCTGCCGGAACTTGCCGGGCGAATTCAGGCCAAAGCCGTACGGGTGCCGACGGTGAACGTCTCGTGTCTCGACATTACGATGCAAACAGTCAGCGACACCGACGCCACCGAGGTCAACCGGATTTTGCGCGAGGCCGCCACCAGTGGCCCGCTCAAAGGCCTGCTGGCCTACACCGAGCTTCCCCACGCAAGCTGTGATTTCAACCACGACCCACATTCGGCCATCGTCGATGCCAGTCAGACCCGCGTTTCCGGCCCACGGCTGGTGAACATCCTGGCCTGGTTCGACAACGAATGGGGGTTTGCCAACCGAATGCTGGACGTTGCAGAACACTATCTGCAAACAGCCGCCTCTCTAAAACAGTAGGAATTGCGACCCATGACCGTGTTGAAGATGACCGACCTCGATCTGCAAGGTAAGCGCGTACTGATCCGCGAAGACCTCAACGTCCCAGTCAAGGACGGTGTTGTCACCAGCGATGCGCGTATCCTGGCTTCGCTGCCGACCATCAAGCTGGCCCTGGAAAAAGGCGCGGCCGTGATGGTCTGCTCGCACCTTGGCCGTCCGACCGAAGGCGAGTTCTCGGCCGAGAACAGCCTCAAGCCAGTCGCCGACTACCTGAGCAAGGCCCTGGGCCGCGAAGTGCCGCTGGTGGCCGATTACCTGGGCGGCGTTGACGTGAAGGCCGGCGACATCGTCCTGTTCGAAAACGTGCGCTTCAACAAAGGTGAGAAAAAGAACGCTGACGAACTGGCCCAGCAATACGCCGCCCTGTGCGACGTGTTCGTGATGGACGCCTTCGGCACCGCTCACCGTGCCGAGGGATCGACCCACGGCGTGGCCAAGTTCGCCAAAGTCGCTGCAGCAGGTCCGCTGCTGGCCGCTGAACTGGACGCACTGGGCAAAGCCCTCGGCGCCCCGGCCCAGCCAATGGCTGCCATCGTCGCCGGTTCCAAGGTCTCGACCAAACTCGACGTGCTCAACAGCCTGAGCCAGATCTGCAACCAGTTGATCGTCGGCGGCGGCATTGCCAACACCTTCCTGGCGGCGGCCGGTCACCCGGTCGGCAAGTCCCTGTACGAACCGGACCTGCTGGACACCGCCCGCGCCATCGCCGCCAAAGTCAGCGTGCCGCTGCCGGTGGATGTGGTGGTTGCCAAGGAGTTCGCTGAAAGCGCGACCGCGACCGTCAAACTGATTGCTGATGTAGCGGCAGACGACATGATCCTGGACATCGGCCCACAGACCGCAGCGAATTTCGCCGAGTTGTTGAAGTCGTCCAAAACCATTCTGTGGAACGGTCCGGTCGGCGTGTTCGAATTCGACCAGTTCGGTAACGGCACCAAGGTCCTGGCCCAAGCCATCGCTGAAAGCTCGGCGTTCTCCATCGCCGGGGGCGGCGACACCCTGGCCGCCATCGATAAATATGGCGTTGCCGATAAGATCTCCTACATTTCTACCGGCGGTGGCGCGTTCCTGGAATTCGTCGAAGGCAAGGTTCTGCCGGCCGTTGAAGTCCTGGAAAGCCGGGCCAAGGCCTGAGATCACTCAAATGACCAGGCAAAGGAGTGTTGATATGGTCAGGGCGATTGCGCTGTTGATCGTCGCGGTTTCGCTGACGGCTTGCGGGAGTAATCCCAAGGCCAAACCGGATCCCGCGCCGACTGCGCCGGCTGATAAAGGCTGTTACCAGGCCGACTGGCAGGCGGAAACCAACCCGGTGCTCAACAAGCGTTCCGGGCCGGATGGCCTGGACAAATACGAGACACAGACCCCGGCCAAGGAACATGGCTGCCCTTGACGGGTCTGACACTTTACTCAAGGCCGGCGGCGTGCGCCGTTGGTCGAGGAACACGGATGAAAGGCTTTATCGCCATCATGGCGCTGGCACTGCTGGCAGGTTGCTCGAATTTCAACCTGTTCAAGCCTGCCGAATCGACGGACAACTGGACCACCTGGACCTGCGACAGCCAGGCCAAAGTGCTCTGGCGCTATACCGACGTCAGCCGCAAGGAAGTCGACGTGCGCCTCGGCGGGGCCGATCAGGTTTACCGCTTGAAGCTTGAACCGGGCGCCGAGGGTTCGCTGTACAGCAACGACATGCTGGCGTTTCACGTAAAAGGTGAGGAAGGCCTGGTGTACTGGGTCGCCACCAACGATTTGATTGGCCGCGGTTGTAAAGCGCAGTAATTGACACACCACGGACCTAATGTGGGAGCGGGCTTGCTCGCGATAGCGGTCTGACAGTCATTGCACTGTTGGCTGTCAGGCCCTCATCGCGAGCAAGCTCGCTCCCACAGGGTTTCTGTGTAGTTCTTGAGATTTAGGCAACACCGAATGAGCGGACCGGACCAACCCCCGATCTGCAATAACTTGAATAGCCGCCGCCGCTACGGCAGGCTGGCACGATTAACGACCCAAACCGGGAGAGACACACACAATGGCACTTATCAGCATGCGCCAGATGTTGGACCACGCAGCCGAGTTCGGCTACGGCGTTCCAGCCTTCAACGTCAACAACCTTGAGCAGATGCGCGCCATCATGGAAGCCGCTGACAAGACTGACTCCCCGGTGATCGTCCAGGCTTCGGCCGGTGCTCGCAAATACGCAGGCGCCCCGTTCCTGCGTCACCTGATCCTCGCGGCAATCGAAGAATTCCCGCACATCCCGGTGTGCATGCACCAGGACCACGGCACCAGCCCTGACGTCTGCCAGCGCTCCATCCAACTGGGCTTCAGCTCGGTCATGATGGACGGTTCCCTGGGCGAAGACGGCAAGACCCCGACCGACTACGACTACAACATTCGCGTTACACAACAAACCGTGGCCATGGCTCACGCCTGCGGCGTTTCGGTAGAAGGCGAGCTGGGCTGCCTGGGTTCGCTGGAAACCGGCATGGCCGGTGAAGAAGACGGCATTGGCGCCGAAGGCGTTCTGGATCACAGCCAAATGCTGACCGACCCGGAAGAAGCCGCTGACTTCGTCAAACGCACCCAAGTTGATGCCCTGGCCATCGCCATCGGCACCAGCCACGGCGCCTACAAGTTCACCAAGCCACCTACCGGCGACGTGTTGGCCATCGACCGCATCAAAGAAATCCACAAACGCATCCCAAACACCCACCTGGTGATGCACGGTTCGTCTTCCGTGCCACAAGACTGGCTGGCGATCATCAACCAGTACGGCGGCGACATCAAAGAAACCTACGGCGTACCGGTTGAAGAAATCGTCGAAGGCATCAAGCACGGCGTGCGCAAGGTCAACATCGACACCGACCTGCGTCTGGCGTCCACCGGTGCGATGCGTCGCCTGATGGCCACCAACCCGAGCGAGTTCGACCCGCGTAAGTTCTTCGGCGCGACCGTGACGGCGATGCGTGATGTGTGTATCGCTCGCTACGAGGCATTTGGTACTGCGGGTAATGCTTCGAAGATCAAGCCGATCTCGTTGGAAGCGATGTATCAGCGTTATCTGAAAGGTGAGTTGAACGCTAAGGTTAACTAAGCCTGGGTGTTAAACAGTGTTGAAAAGAAACCCGCCGAGAGGCGGGTTTTTTGGGTTATTAAGGGGCAGATTAAATAATTTTGCCCCTTTTTTGCTCTCGCTTTTCTCCCAGTCAATCGTATCCGAGCTGGAAGTCCGGCCCGATCTTTTTGAAAGTGAACTTGCCTAAATCTGTTCCGTTTTCGTAAATCGTCCCATACAGCGGATCGTAAACATCATTGTCCGTCTGTAGATTAAATGTAAGTCCGCCGGAAGAGAAGGTCAGCGTTAAGCCGGGCTTTTTAAATTTGTACCACCCGTCTTGTATCGCGTTTTCTGCGTTTCTGGAATAGTCATCAACCTTTTGGAAATAGCCCTCAACTTTTCCGGAGTCGTATTCCGCGGAGCTAATTACAATTTTGTGGTGCTCCTCAGGTCCTGGTCTTAGCTTCTCTGTCATACCGAAAATAGCGCCTTCCAATACTGTGTTTTTCTTAACCATGACACGTTCTCCTGGAAATTAGGAAAGGGGGGCTGATTTATTTATCTGTTTTTTTCTTTTTTGTGTCTCATGGTGAATAGTAGGCGGCAGTGATTGTGTTGGCAGCTGTAAGATTTGACAGTTTTTTAGAGCTTTTTGTTATTGATATTAGCTAGGCCAAGGGTAGTCCTGTGCACGCTGAACCATTTGCGCTCGCACCGGATTGAGTTCGATGCATCGGCTACAGACTAGCAAGTACGTGTCGGTTTGTTCGACGCTGGATTTGTAGCGGCTTTCCCATAGCATGCCCGAGCGTCCTTCCAGTTTGTTGCGGTACCGCGTCATTCAACCCGACAAGCCTTTCATCACGTTCCCGAGGCCGACAGAGTCACTTGGTGCAGTAACAAGTGGACATGATTGGTCATAAGACAAAATGCGTGCCGTTCTGGGCATATAGCCACCTACTTCCGTGTATGTTTTAGGACGCGTAGCAGATGGGTGGAACAAATAGTTATGGGTTTGCAGTAAGGTTTTGTGTCATGGCTCTTTGTTTTGTTATCGCAAAATCGTATTAGGAACTGTTATTTCTTACAGGTGTTTTGTGAGGGCAGGCTGTTTATCGTTAGAGGTAGAGAGGGCGCATAAATAAATCTGTCCCTTTTTTGTATAAGTTATCAATTAGCTAGGAGGTGTGTTATGGAAGCCCAATCTCAAGCTTCTCTAAACGAGGCGCAATTAGGTTGGCGGGTAAGGTGGTTGCTGATCTTTATGATGTAGATGCTGGCGTTGTGCGTGCGCAGACATTCTAGGGTGTTCTTTCAAAAAAAGATGAAGATGGCTCGCAGATTCTGATTGAATATTCACCTTTATATTACAAGGGGATTCCAACTAGAAAAATAACCAGATTTACTGTTACGCAGCGAACTCAAATTAGTGTCAAAACGCTTAGAGGGGGGACTGTTGTTTTAGATGTGTCTCTCTCAGATTCAATTGAAAATGTAATGGCGAAATTTCACGAGAAAAAAGGTGTGCCACCGGACCAGCAACGCTTGATATTTGGGGGTAAGCAGTTGGAACAAGGTTTTCGTTTATCTGATTACGGTGTTGAGTACGAATCGACTTTACATGAAGTAGATCGTGTGAGAGGTGGTTAGTGGTGGTGCAAAAGAACCCGCAGACATGCGGGTTCTTTTATGCCTTCAAGTTGATCACCGCCCTTTGGGCGCATCAAACCCACGCTGCTCAATCACTCGAAACACATCATGTACATCCCGGATCAGGATCAAGGCGATATTGGTAACGGTGTTGATATCGTTCTCGGCATAGTCCGGCAGGCTGGTGCAGGCCATGAGGTTGAGGTATTTGAGGACGGCGTTGAGGCGTTCGCTGACGCAGTTGTGGAGTTCGCGGAGGGGGGCGTCGCTGTCGATGAGCAGGACGGGGTAGTCGGTGGCGAATTGGGACATGGGGGTGAAGCGGCGTGGCGGTAACTGGTTTGTCATGGAAAATCCTTAACTCAAAGTAAGAATTCACCACCGTTTGCTGCGAAACAAATTGGGTGGCAACTGTGCGCGGGTTCGCAGACCGAGGAGTTAAGACCCGGCAGACCCGAAGGTCTCCCACGCACAGCCGCCATATAAAAGCCGAGCATAGGCGGAAGTCGCCTATGTCGGATTTTGACGGTTGCGGTTTTAACTCGGTAGGGCTGCGAAACCCTATCGCCGACTGCTGTCAGCGACGGGGCGAACTATAAGCGGCGACTTTGGCGGCTGCAACCGGGCTGTAGGACCGTAACTCGGTCATTGTGGCGAGGGGGCTTGCCCCCGTTCGGCGGTGCAGCCGGCGTAAACCGGGTGCTGTGGTGGGTCTGTAGGAATGCGGTGGCAGTTGGATGGGGCTGCTTCGCGGCTCGGTGGGGGCAAGCTCCCTCGCCACAAAGACATCATTCCTACGTCATTTTCGGAAGCTCAGCGATTGAGATCGTTCCCACGCTCTGCGTGGGAATGCCTCTAGGGACGCTCTGCGTTCCAGCCTCAGGAAGGGACGCGGAGCGTCCCGGGCTGCATTCCCACGCGGAGCATGGGAACGATCAGGGCAGAAGGCTTACTTATCGTGATCAATATCCAGCTTGCTGAACGTCACTTTCCCACCTTCGCTGGTGTACCCGGTGTGGTCCTGCACATACACGCCAGCCTTGAAATACAGCGGCTTGTCGCGCCACGTCGCGCTGATGTCCGAGTCCCACTGATAACCCGCGGCGCTAATGCCCAATTGACCGCCAGGGCTCAGGTGAAGGAGGTAGGAAAACTCCTGGTCCAGTTTCACGCCCGTGGCAATGGTGATTACCCGGCCTTCGCCGTCATCGGGGTGCATGCGCACTTTGGCGACGATGTTGCCCGTTTGCGTGCTGGTCTTGAACTGGTACTCAAGCTTGATCAGCGGCTTCTGGCTTTCATAGGCGTGGATCTGGCCGATGACGATTTTGCCGGAGCTCGGCACCTGGTTTACCGCCAGGGTGGCCCGCAGGGAATTGTCGGCCTCCGGGTAGAGCCAGTTACGCAGAGTGCCGTTGCTGTAGGTTTCGCGAAGTTCGGTGCGGGGGTATTTGGCGTTTGCGGTTTTGGAGCCGGTGACCGGGGACCAGAAAAACAAGGTGCCGGTGTCGGAGTGGAAGTATTGGTCCTTGAAACCGTTCACCAGTTTGGCTGTTTCGACGGTGTACGGCGGATTGCCGACAGGAACGCTGAGGTTCCATGTTGCGAGATCGATCATAGACAAAGCTTCCACGAATTCATGCTGCACGCCCGTGCCAGAAGCTCTAGCACGGGCCTTGGAGGGCAGTCTTTATAAGCGTAGTCGGCGTCTTTGTTAATGCCCGTCTGGCAGATGATTGACGTCAACATCCTGTCAAAAAGCCATCTCTCCCGGTTTCAGGGGGCTGTAGCGCCGACCGTTAGTCGGCTTATGGACTCTTTGGTTAAATGATGGCGCGATGACACCTACTGCTTTTCCCGATCCGGGTCTAGAGTGAAGGCTCAGTATATGTCCGGTTTTCACGAGAAACCGGCCTGTCGCCCCGAACAAGAGAAGCAGCATGGAATGCGCGCAACCCACGCCAAGTGAAGGCAGCTCTGTCCTATTGATCGTCGATGATTACCCTGAAAACCTGATCAGCATGCGCGCCCTGTTACAGCGCCAGGATTGGCAGGTCATAACCGCCGCCTCGGGCTTCGAGGCCCTCAGTTTGCTCCTTGAACACGAAGTCGACCTGGTGCTGCTGGATGTGCAGATGCCGGGTATGGATGGTTTTGAAGTCGCGCGGCTGATGCGCGGCAGTCAACGCACCCGTCTGACGCCGATAATTTTCCTCACTGCCAACGAACAGTCCCAAGACGCCGTGATCAAGGGTTACGCCAGCGGCGCGGTGGATTACCTGTTTAAACCCTTCGACCCGCAAATTCTCAAGCCCAAGGTGCAGGCGTTGCTTGAGCATCAACGCAATCGCCGGGCGCTGCAGCGCCTGAGCCACGATCTGGAGGTCGCCCGCGCGTTTAATGCCTCGGTGCTGGACAATGCCGCCGAAGGCATCCTGGTGGTGGGTGAGGACGGCCTGATTCGATTTGCCAACCCCGCGATGTCTCGGCTGCTCAATGCCACGGTCAAAGACCTGCAAGGCCGGGAGTTTCTGGATTTCCTGCAAAAACCGCACATCCCGATCTGGGCCGATTCCGACCTTTATACCGGCTATAAACGCGGCGAGACCCTGCGCCTGCACGATGCGCTGTTGCGCACGGCACCGGGCCAGCAGGTGCCCGTGGCGTTGTCCTGCGCGCCATTGCCCTCCGAACAGCATGCGATGGTGGTGACGGTGCTGGACATGTCCGTGGTGCGTCACCTGCATCAGCAACTGGAGTTCCAGGCGGTGACCGACCCGCTGACCGGGCTGCTCAACCGGCGTGGTTTTCACCAGACCGTGGAAAACCTGCTGCTGCGCGGCGAACGTTCCGACAGCGCCTGGGTATTGCTGTACTTGGACCTGGACGGTTTTAAACGGGTCAATGATTCCCTCGGTCACGATGCCGGTGACCGGGTGTTGCGCTGGGTTTCCGAACAGTTGAAAGCCTGCTTGCGGCCCTTCGACATTCTGGCGCGGATGGGCGGCGATGAATTCACGGCGCTGCTGGATCTGGAATTCCCCGAGCAAGCGGCGAAGATTGCCGAGAAACTGATTGAGCGGGTGTCGATCTGTCAGCAGATCGAAGGCCTGGACATTGCCCTTGGCGCCAGCATCGGCATCGCCACGTACCCGGATTGTGGGTCGAATCTCGACGGTTTACTGCGTGCATCCGACATTGCGATGTACGAAGCCAAGCGCGCCGGGCGTCAGCAATATCGCTTCTACGATCACGAAATGAACGGCAGGGCGCGCTCGCGTTTGATGCTCGAAGAAAGCGTGCGCACGGCCATTGAGAACCGCGATTTCAATCTGGTCTATCAACCGCAGGTCGCCATCACTGGCGGACAGATTCGTGGCTTCGAGGCGTTGCTGCGCTGGCAGCACCCGAGTGTCGGCGATGTCCCGCCCGGGCTGTTTTTGCCGTTGCTGGAAGAGGCGCGGTTGATCAGTCGCCTGGGCAGCTGGATTTACCATCGCAGCGCCAAGCAGCGCAAAGCCTGGGAAACCTTGTTCGCTGACGATCTGGTACTGGGGGTGAGTCTGAGCAGTACGCAGTTCGGCATGCCCAACCTGGTCACTGAGTTGCGGCAAACATTGGAACGCCATGACTTGCGGCCGAGCCAGATAGAAGTCGAGATCACCGAAGAAGCGTTGATGATCAACCCCGACGAAACCCGCAAGCAACTGCGTTTGCTGCGCAATCTGGGGGTGAGGGTGGCGCTGGATGACTTCGGCTCGGGTCCGTGTTCGCTGGCGCATCTGCGGGATCTGGAGCTGGACACCCTCAAACTCGACCGGCATCTGATTGCGCGATTGCCGGACTCGACGCGGGATGCATCGCTGGTGCGCACGGTGATCGATCTTTGCAAACAATACGGTCTGCTGGTGATCGCCGAGGGGGTGGAAACGGTGGCGCAATACGACTGGCTCCAGGCCAATGGCTGCGAGTATGTGCAAGGGTTTTTGGTGGCGCGGCCCATGACCTCCGACGATGCCGGGGAGTTTGTGCAGCCCTTCGACTGGAGCGCGCTGCCTCGCTGAATTCGCTACACTGGCGACCTTTTCGTGATTCGTGTTGCCCGCCCAATGACCGCGTTGAAATACCTCCAGGCCTATCCCGCTGCGTTGCAGGACCAGGTGCGTCAGCTGATCACCGACGGTCGGCTGGGCGACTACCTGAGCCAGCGTTACCCGCAAAAGCACGGCGTGCAAAGCGACAAGGCGTTGTACACCTATGCCCTGGACCTGAAGCAGGAATACCTGCGCAACGCCCCGGCCATCGATAAGGTGTTATTCGACAACCGCCTGGACCTGACCCATCGCGCCCTCGGCCTGCACACCACGATTTCCCGGGTGCAGGGTGGCAAGCTCAAGGCCAAGAAAGAAATCCGCGTGGCGTCGCTGTTCAAGGAAGCGCCGTCGGAGTTTCTGAAAATGATCGTGGTGCATGAGCTGGCGCATTTCAAAGAGTCGGATCACAACAAGGCGTTCTACAAGCTGTGCGAACACATGTTGCCGGGGTATCACCAGGTGGAGTTTGATCTACGGGTGTATCTGACGTGGCGGGATATGCAATAACGGAGTGTCTGGATGGACGTCAGCAAGACCAAAAGCAGCTTCTACCGCCGGTTGTACGTGGCGTACCTGATCGACAGCGGGCTGGCCAGCAGCGTCCCGGCATTGACCGAAGTCACCGGCATGCCCCGGCGCACGGCCCAGGACACCATTGCGGCGCTGGCGGATCTGGATATCGTGTGTGAGTTCGAGCAGGAAGACGGCGCGCGCAATCATGCCGGGCGTTATCGGATTCGCGAGTGGGGGGCGATTGATCGGGGGTGGATCGAGCGTAATTTGCGGCAGATTAAAGCGGTGTTGGAATATCCCTGATAGTTGTGGCGCCTGTTCTGATGCCTTCGCGAGCAAGCCCCCTCCCACATTGGAATGCGTACCCTTGTGGGAGCGAGCCTGCTCGCGAAAGGGCCCTCAGGAACGACGCATCCCGATATGTGGAATGTCATCCTCCAGATATTCCTCACCCGCCACGACAAACCCGTACCGCCCGTAATACCCCTGCAAATGCGCCTGCGCCGACAGATAAATCGGCACTTCAGGCCAGCGCTTCTCAGCCTGCTTCAATGCCTGTTCCATCATTACGTGCCCCAGCCCCTGGCCACGACCTTCAGGCGCCGTCACCACCCGCCCGATCACCACATCACCGCCCTGTAATTCCGGGTCGAGCAAACGCAGGTACGCCACCAGCGTATCGTCGTTCCAGCCCATCAAATGGCAGGTGTCACCTTCCAGGTCCTGGCCGTCGACGTCCTGATAAGCACAGCGCTGCTCGACGACAAACACCTCGGCACGCAGTTTCAAAATGGCATACAGCTGCTCTTTCCCGAGATCGCTGTGATGTTTGCAAACCCACTCGATTGTCATCTTCACATTCCTTGAACTTCGTCCTTCCGATACTAAGCGCCCTGACGAAAGATGTCTTGATGGCTGAGAAATCTGTGACAAAGGCCAAAATGCCATCATTCATTTAGCGCGGCGTTGTCTTCTTTGTGTAATCTGCAAGTCAGCGCTGTGCAGTGGCTTCAATGAGCTAAGGTTTAGTACCGCTACGCCGGTATTCGAGTCTTGGAGTTTTGGAGTTTTGGCTGAAAAACACGTCGGGCAGCCCGCCCGCTAAGGATTTTCTAGCATGCCGCGATTGCATCGAGCTTTTGCTTTGATTGGATTGCTGTTGCTGACTCAGACCGCGGCAGCGGAAAAGCTGCGTCTGGTGGCCGATGCCTGGCCGCCCTTTACCGATGCCACGCTGGTCAATGGTGGCTTGGCCACTGACATCGTCAGCACCGCGCTGGCCCGGGCCGGTTATGCCAGCGATTTCGAACAGGTGCCATGGGCGCGCGCCTTGCTGGGCGTGGGCGAGGGCCGCTACGACGTGCTGGTCAACGCCTGGTACAACGACGACCGGACCAAGCTCGGGCAGTTTTCCTCTGAGTACCTGCTCAACCGCGTGCGCTTCATCAAGCGCAAAGACGCGCCCATCGAATACAACAACCTTCAGCAACTGCACACCTACCCGATTGCGGTGGTGCGTGGTTATGCCTACTCACCGGAATTCGATGAAGATGCGGCGCTGCAGAAAGTCCCGGTGCATAACTTCGCTATGGCCGTGCGCATGCTCGCGGCCGACCGGGTCAAGCTGACCCTGGAGGATGAGTTCGTCGCCCGCTACTACCTGGCCCGGGAGTCCTCCAAAGTCCGTAACTCCGTGGAGTTCCTGCCCAAGCCATTGAGCGAGAACAGCCTGCACATTTTGGTCAGCCTGAAGAACCCGGCGCATGAGCAAATTGTGGCGGGTTTTGATCGGGAGATTGCGGCGATGAAGGCGGACGGGAGTTACGAGCGGTTGATGAAGCAGCATGGGATGTAGGGCAGCGGCAAGTTTTGAGCCTCAAGCAGCAAGTTGGTTGGTGGTGTGGCTGATGACGCCTTCGCGAGCAAGCCCGCCCAGCCACTGCAAATCTCAGGTCTCGCTGGTGTCTTTAATCAGATGCGCCGCCAACGTGCGCAACGGCCCCAACTGCCGGCAAATCAACGCCAACTGCGTCTGAACCAATCGCTGGCCTTCATCAATCTCATCGGGCATCTGTTCCAGCTCATTGGCCAGTGCTTCTTCCGCATCGCTCTGAATCGCCACCGGCAGTTTGCTCGCCAGCCCCTGCGCGATCTCATCGATGCTCGCCGCCAGACTCACGCCAGCGCCGTCGATCAAATGCTCGCGCACATCCGGCGGCAATTGTGTTTCCCGATGCGCGCCCAGCCCTGACAAGTAGCTCAGCAGCGTGTGGGACAACACCAGAAAGCGGAAACCGACATCCGCTTCCTTTCGGAAATGCCCAGGCTCCATCAGCATGTTCGCCAACGTAGTCGACAGCGCCGCATCGGCGTTGTGCGCATTGCGTCGGGCCAGCCGATACGCCAGGTCGTCACTTTTTCCGGCGGCGTATTGCTGCATGATCTGGCGCAGGTAAATGCTGTTGCAGGTCAGGGTGTTGGCCAGCACTTTGTTCAGGCGTCGGCCCTGCCAGTCCGGCAGGAAAAGCAGCACCGCGAGCCCGGCGATCAGGCTACCGACCAAGGTATCGAACAGGCGCGGCAGGAACAGCCCATAACCGTCGCCGACCTGGTTGAAGCAGAACAACACCATCAAGGTGATCGCCGCCGTCGCCAAGGTGTAGCGGGTGGTGCGGTTGATAAAGAACACCACGCCGGCGGCGATGGCGAAGCACGACTGCACCAGCGGGTTCGGGAACAGATCGAACAGCGCCCAGGCCAGGGTCAGGCCGATGGCGGTGCCGATGATCCGTTGGCCGAGTTTGCGCCGGGTCGCGCCGTAGTTCGGCTGACAGACAAACAGCGTGGTGAGGATGATCCAGTAACCCTGGGACGGGTGAATCAAATGCACCATGCCGTAGCCGATGCTCAACGCCAGGGGCAAGCGCAGGGCGTGGCGGAACAGCAGCGACGTCGGCGTCAGTTGTGTGCGCAAGCGCAGCCACACATCCTTGAGGTTGCGCGGTGAACGGTCGAGCAGGCTGCTGTCGGTGGCGTCGGCGAGGGCGTCGGGGTTGCTCGCGTCGCTGAGCAAGCGGTCGAGCGTGCCGAGGTTGGCCGCCAGTGCGCGCAATGAGCGCAGCAACCCGCGCCAGGCCGGGTTGCTCTGGATGCGCAGGTGTTCGAGGGAGGCGTGCAAGTCGCTCAGGGCTTCGGCGAAGCTGGCGTCATAGACGAACGGCTGGCGCATCTGGATTGATTCCGCCAGGGCGCGGCAGGCTTTGCCTTGCTGACGCAGCAGGCGCTGGCAACGGAACATCACGTCGCTGTGGAAGAACGCATCGGCCAGGGCATTGTAAGGGTAGTGCGAGGAACTGGCGCGCTCGTGGATGTCCTGGGCGAGGAAGTACAGCTTAAGGTAACGGCTGACTTTCGAGCCCGGCCGACCATTGCCGACACGGTGCAGGATGATTTCCTTGGCCACGTTCAGGGCGGCGACCACTCGACCGTTTTGCTGGGCCAGTTCCAGGCGTCGTGCTTCCACGTCCATCTGCCGGATCGGTTCGAACAGCGACGATTTGAGCTTCAGGTACAAACCCAATTCCCGGAACAACCGCGCCAGGCTCTGCTGCACTGGCTGGTTGGAAAACAGCGCCTGCCACAACACCGAGAGCAAACCGTACCAGGCTGCACCGGCCACCAGCAGCACTGGCTCGTGCCAGAAATCGGTCACCGCGCCGCCACGCTGGTCCACGCCGATCATGGTGTAGACCGACAGGATCAACGTTGCCGAGGCAATCGCGCCATAGCGTTCGCCGAGGGCGCCGAGCATGGTCAGGCCGAAGGCGGCCAATGCCAGAGCGATGATAAAGATGACGGGGTAGGGGAAGAGCAATTCGACCGAGAATGCGGCGATGCTGAAACACACCAGCGTCACGGCCAGCGCGTTGAGGCGGCCCTGCCAACTGTCGTCGGTCTCGGCCAAAGCGCTGGCGATGATGCCCAGGAACAACGGGATCAATAGCCCCATTTCATCCTGATACCAACAGACGGCCATGCTGCCGGTCAGGGCGATGAACACCCTTACGCTGTAACTGAATTTATCCAGCGCCCAGAGGCGACGCAGAGACTGACTGAATGGGGTCGATGACATGAAGTGCGAGGGCCTTCCGAGGCGATGACGCTAAATTGAGCCAGTAATGACGCCGACGCAATGGCGCCGATCACATCTGACAGCAAAATCTGTTCCTTGCGTGGTGAACATGGGGTTATCACCTTGAAATGAAATCCCCTGTAGGAGCTGTCGAGTGAAACGAGGCTGCGATCTTTTGATCTTGCCTTTAAAAAGCAAAGTCAAAAGATCGCAGCCTCGTTTCACTCGACAGCTCCTACACAGCTCCTGCACCGAGTGGTGGGGTCAGGCGTACTGCGCGGCGGCGTAACCCGAGGCCCAGGCCCACTGGAAGTTGAAGCCGCCCAAATGCCCGGTAACGTCGAGCACTTCGCCGATGAAATACAGCCCAGGGCTTTTCAGCGATTCCATGGTCTTGGACGACACTTCGTGGGTGTCGACCCCGCCCAACGTCACTTCAGCGGTGCGGTAGCCTTCGGTGCCGGCGGGCACGACTTTCCAGCTCGCCAGTTTTTCGGCGATGTCGGCGATTTCCGCGTGGGTGTATTGCTTCATCGGTTTGGAGACGAACCAGTTGTCCGCCAGCAAGTTGGCCATCTTCTTGGTGAAGATTTCCCCCAGCAGGGTTTTCAACTCGCTGTTCGGACGTTCGGCCTGTTGCTGTTGCAGCCAGCTCGGCACGTCGTGGTCCGGCATCAGGTTGATTTCTACCGTGTCGCCGGATTCCCAGAACGAAGAAATCTGCAAAATCGCCGGGCCGCTGAGGCCACGGTGAGTGAACAGGATGTTCTCGCGAAAGCTTTGTTCGTTGCAGCTCACCAGACAATCCACCGACGTACCGGACAGCTCGGTACACAGTTCTTTGAGCTGATCGGTGATGGTGAACGGCACCAGGCCGGCGCGGGTTGGCAGCAGGTCGTGGCCGAATTGCTTGGCCACTTGGTAACCGAAACCGGTGGCGCCCAGCGTTGGGATCGACAAACCGCCTGTAGCGATGACCAGGGATTCGCAGGTCAACTGACCGAGCGTGGTGTCCAGCAGGTAACCGCTTTCGAGTTTCTCGATGGTCTGGATCGAGGTGTCCAGGTGCAGGCTGACGCCGACCTGATCGCACTCGTTGAGCAGCATCTCGAGGATGTCGCTGGATTTGTTATCGCAGAACAGCTGGCCGAGTTTTTTCTCGTGGTACGGCACGCCATGTTTGGCGACCATGCCGATGAAATCCCACTGGGTGTAACGGGCCAGTGCGGATTTGCAGAAGTGTTCGTTCTGCGAGAGAAAATTGCTTGGTTCGGTGTACATGTTGGTGAAATTGCAGCGGCCACCGCCCGACATCAGGATTTTCTTGCCGGCCTTGTTGGCGTGGTCGAGCAACATCACCTTGCGCCCGCGCCCGGCGGCGGTCAGCGCACACATCAACCCTGCGGCGCCAGCGCCAATGATCACGACTTCGGTAGAGCGCAAAACGGTGTCCTCACACAATGATCGTTCCCACGCTCTGCGTGGGAATGCCGCCATGGACGCTCTGCGCCCGCCGTTATGTGACGCGGAGCGTCACGGGATGCATTCCCACGCGGAGCGTGGGAACGATCAGGTTCAGAGGATGCGAACGCGCAACGAACGACCCTTGATCTTGCCGTCGTTCAAACGCTGCAAGGCCTGCTTGGCAATGCCACGCTCAACCGCCACATACGCCTGGAAGTCGAAAATCGCGATCTTGCCCACCTGGGCGCCCGGAATACCGGCATCGCCTGTCAGAGCACCCAGAATGTCGCCCGGACGAACTTTGTCTTTACGGCCAGCGCCGATGCACAGCGTGCTCATCACCGGCAGCAGCGGACCGCCACCCTGGGAGGTGAGGTTGTCGATCTGATCCCAGTTCAACGGCGACTGTTGCAGTTTCTCGATGGCTTGGGCGCGGATGGCTTCGGACGGCGCCACCAGGCTGATCGCAATCCCTTTCTCACCGGCGCGGCCGGTACGGCCAACACGGTGGATGTGGATTTCCGAGTCACGGGCCAGTTCGACGTTGATCACCATGTCCAGCGCATCGATATCGAGACCGCGAGCGGCAACGTCGGTGGCAACCAGTACCGAGGTACTGCGGTTGGAGAACATCGCCAGCACCTGGTCGCGGTCACGCTGTTCCAGGTCGCCGTGCAGGCCGACAGCAGAAATACCTTTGGAGGTCAGGTGATCAACGGTTTCCTGAACCTGCTGCTTGGTGTAGCAGAACGCCACGCAAGACGCCGGACGGAAGTGGCCAAGCACTTTGGTCACGGCGCTCATGCGCTCGTCCGGGGAGATTTCGTAGAAGCGCTGCTCGATCTGCGTGTCGTCGTGGAACGCTTCGGCTTTGACGATTTGCGGGTTGCGCATGAACTTTGCGGCCAATTGCTTGATGCCCGACGGGTACGTGGCCGAGAACAGCAAGGTCTGGCGACGTTCCGGGGTCTGGGCAATGATTTCTTCGATGGAGTCGTAGAAACCCATGTCGAGCATGCGGTCGGCTTCGTCGAGGATCAGGGTGTTCAGGCCATGCAGGATCAGCGAACCCTTGCGCAGGTGCTGCTGAATCCGGCCCGGGGTGCCGACGATGATGTGCGCGCCGTGCTCCAGGGAGCCGATCTGCGGGCCGAAGGACACGCCGCCGCACAATGTCAGGATCTTGATGTTGTCTTCGGCACGGGCCAGACGACGGAGTTCCTTGGCAACCTGGTCCGCCAGCTCGCGAGTCGGGCAGATGACCAGCGCCTGACAACCGAAGAAGCGCGGATTGATCGGGTTCAGCAGGCCGATACCGAAGGCAGCAGTCTTGCCGCTGCCGGTCTTGGCTTGGGCGATCAGGTCCATCCCCTTGAGGATCACCGGCAAGCTTTGCGCCTGGATCGGCGTCATCTGGGCATAACCGAGGGAGTCGAGGTTAGCCAGCATGGCGGCGGACAGCGGCAAAGTATTAAAAGCGGTGGCGATGGTGGTCACGGGACGGGCCTGCAAAACAAAATGTCGCGCAGTGTATCAGGCCTGCACGCTGCACCTGCAAATTCTGGACGAGAAGTCATGTTGTAGCAGCTGCGTCGGGCTGCGAAGCGGCCCCCGAGGGCGGTCCTGCAAACACGCAACGCAGCCTCGCATTTGTAGCAGCTGCCGAGGCACGAGGCTGCGTCGGGCTGCGAAGCGGCCCCCGAGGGCGGTCCTGCAAACACGCAACACAGCCTCGTGCCTCGGCAGCTGCTACGGGTCAGTGTTCTATGTCGTGTTCGCGGCTGACTGTCCGTCGGCCATCGGTTGGTGAAAGCTGGGAGAAGATCGTCGCAGCCAGCATGGCCATGATTCCGACCGTCACAAAGGTCAGTTGGAATGCGCCCAAAACCGTTTCCACGCCATCGTTTCCGACCTCTGCCGTAAAGCCACCGAGCAGGGCACCGGCGCATGCAACACCGAGGCTGAGCGACAATTGCGCCACCACCGACAACAGGCTGTTACCACTGCTGGCGCTGGCATCGTCGAGGTCGATCAGGGTCACGGTGTTCATCGCGGTGAACTGCAAGGAGTTGATCGCGCCGGCAATCGCCAGCATCACCAGCAACAACCAGTACGGCGTT
The DNA here is from genome assembly GCF_059716165.1 of Pseudomonas sp. LBUM1646. Lineage (NCBI taxonomy): Bacteria > Pseudomonadati > Pseudomonadota > Gammaproteobacteria > Pseudomonadales > Pseudomonadaceae > Pseudomonas > Pseudomonas sp. LBUM1646. The sequence goes on along the minus strand of NZ_CP166810.1, from coordinate 6,421,180 downwards.
TGCTCGCTGACCAGGCCCATGCTCGCCAGCATGACGCCCAGCGCCAGCGTGTTGCCGGTCAGGATGATGCGATAACCGAAGCGTTCGATCAGCGGTCGCGCCACGGACTTGGCGAGCATCGCCGCCGCGGCCAGGGGCAACATGCTCATCCCGGCCTGGGACGGCGAATAACCCAACGCCACTTGCAGCAGCAAGGGCACAAGGAACGGCAGGGCGCCGCTGCCCAGACGGGCGAACAGGTTGCCGAGAATACCCACGGCAAAAGTCCGAGTCTTGAACAACGACGGCGCGAACAGCGGATTATCAATGTGCCCGGCCCGTAGCCAGTACGCCGCCAGACAGGCCATGCCGCCGAACAGCAGCAACATCACCCGTAGATGCGGCAGGTGCAATTCGCCGAGGCCTTCCATGGCGATGGTGATCAGCACCATCGCCGCGCCAAACAGCAGAAAGCCCAGGCTATCGAAACGCGTGCGTTCGCTGCCGCGCAGGTCAGGAATGAATTTCCACACCGCGTAGCAACCGATCACCCCGACCGGCAGGTTGATCAAAAAGATCCAATGCCACGACAAGTACTGCACCATCCAGCCGCCCGTGGTTGGCCCAAGCAACGGGCCGAGCAGACCGGGAATGGTGATGAAACCCATGATCCGCACCAGTTCCGAGCGCGGGTAGGCTCGCAGCACCACCAGCCGTCCAACCGGCAACATCAAGGCACCGCCCAGGCCTTGAATGATCCGGGCGCCGATCAACATGGTCAGCGTGCTCGATAACGCGCAGAGCAACGAGCCGATGCTGAACAACAGGATCGCGCCGAAGAAGATCTTCTTGGTGCCGAAACGGTCGGCGATCCAGCCCGAGGCAGGAATCAGCAAGGCGACGGTGAGCATGTAGGCGATGATCACGCCTTGCATGCGCAGCGGGTTCTCCGCCAAGTCCAGGGCCATGGCCGGCAGGGCGGTGTTGAGGATGGTCCCGTCGAGGGACTGCATGAAGAAGGCAATGGCGACGACCCACGGCAACCAGCGGGCAGTGACAGCGTCGAGAGGCGGGCGGTTGGGCATGGGACCTCTTGTAGGTGTGAGATGAAACAATCCGCAGAATGATGAAGCCCTGTAGCAGCTGGCGAAGCCTGCGTTCGAGGACGAAGTCCTCGCAAACCGGCAACCGCGTTCCGTCTGTAATACCGCGTTTGCTGAACTGGCGAGGACTGCGTCCTCGAACGCAGGCTTCGCCAGCTGCTACACGGTGTTTACAGCGTTAAAGTGAGTCGGCTGACAAGCGCCCCCGGCAACAACGCCGATGCCGTCGCCCGCTGACTGTACGTACTCGCCGACAACAGCAACTCGCGCTCCTGGGTCAACGCCTCAAGCTGCGAACCGAGCAGGTTGTAGGCGCTGTCATCAAAGCGCATGGTGCTCACTGGTGCCTGGATCTCGCCGTTCTCGACCCAGAACGTCGCAAACCGCGTCATGCCAGTCAGGCGTGCGGCAGGTTGGTCCGAGTAGTTCAGGTACCAGAGGTTACTGATGTACAGCCCCGTGCCCAGTTGCTTGAGAATCTCGGCTTCTGGCAACGCGCCGGCCGCCATGTTCAACGCACTCGGCATTTCACCGCCGCCGGCACCGTTGGCCGCCAGGCCGTATTCCGCAGCACTGCGTGAGCTGACCATTTGCGCGCCGGCCTTGCCTTCGACGATCAACCCCAGATCGCTGCGCGGATACCCTTCGCTGGAAAACGCCGGGCTCAGGGAGCCGCTGACCTTTTCATCGACGGACACCAACGGGCTGAACGATTGGTCGCCCGCGTAAAGCTTCTGCAGCGGGCTGTTCTTGCTGGCAATCGACTGCGCCGAGAAACCACCCCAGCCGAGCATGTCCATGATTTCTTCCATGGCGGCGGGTGCCAGGTAAGCGCGGTACTGCCCCGGTGCCAAGGTGCGCAGCGGCCGTCCGAGAAACGCCAACTGCTCGCGTGCCTGCTGGAAGCGCTTGGCAAATCCTTCGCTGTTCCAGTCGTGCCCGGCGTAACTGGCTTTCACCGCTTGGCCGTTTTCATGGACCAGACTGAAATCGAAGTTGAAGCTATTCGCTTGATGCCAGCCGAACGCGCCCGCCGAACTGGCGAAGCCGCGACTGATTGGCCCGGCCGCGTAGAAACCCACCAGGTCCAGTCCTTCGGCGGCCTGGGTGATTTCAGCCACGACCTGCTCAGTGTCCGGCAGCGGATGGTCCTGCACGTTCTTGCTCTGCCAGCCGTCGTGGTTGAGCAGCAGATACGGATCCTGCGGCAGTAACGGCAGGGTTTCGCGCAACTGTTGCAGGCCTTCGACCAAGCGCTGCACATCGACTTCGGCATCACCCGACAGCGTGATGTTCAGGTCGGCGTGGCGACCCTCGTTGATCAGTTTGAAACCGACGCTCGCCTGTTGCACCTGCCCGGCCTGACGGACCTTGGCGTGGTTGAACCGCACGAAGGCCGAGGACTCGGCGGCGTAGCTGAGGGTGAATTGTTCAGGCTCGCGAATCGCATCGCGCACCCAGTTGACCAAGACATTGAACGACTCGGCCTGGTTGTTCGGGGCGCTCGTAAAGTGAGTCATCAGGCATCTCCCCCAAACACATCCACATTGCTAAACACACAGGCCGGCGACGCATGGCCGACGCGGATCACCTGGTTCGGCTCGCCTTTGCCGCAGTTTGGCGTGCCCAGAACCTTGACGGTGTCGGCGTTGCCGACAGCGCTGAGGCTCTTCCAGAAATGCGCAGAAATGGCCCGGTAGTTGGGGTTCTTGACCACGCCTTTGAGTTCGCCGTTTTCGATCAACTGGCCCCATTCGCAGCCGAACTGGAACTTGTTGCGCGCATCGTCGATGGACCAGGAACGGTTGGTGCTCATCAAGATGCCGTGTTCGATATTGCCGATCATCTGTTCCAGCGGTTGATCGCCGGACTCGATGTTCAGGTTGGCCATGCGGTCGATCGGCGGACGGTTCCAGCTGCAGGCACGGCTGTTGGCCACGCCGTCCATGCCGGCACGAAATTGCGACAGTGCGCCGCCCAATGGGCGCAGCAACAGGCCTTCTTTAATCAGGAATTGTTTGCTCGCGGCAGTACCGTCGTCATCGTGACCGTAACTGGCCAGTTGTTCCGGGATGTCCGGGTCGAAGGTCACGTTGAGCAGTTTGGAGCCGTATTGCAGGCGGCCAAAGTCTTCGGCCTTGACGAAACTGGTGCCGGCGTAATTGCGCTCGTCACCGAGGATGCGGTCCAGTTCCAGCGGGTGACCGATGGATTCGTGGATCTGCAGCATCATCTGGTCCGGCATCAACAGCAGGTCGCGCGGGCCTTTCGGGGTGTTCGGCGCCAGCAGCAATTGCAGTGCCTGATCGGCGATTTTCGGGCCTGCACCGACCAGGCCACAGCGGCTGATCACATCGAAACCACCCTGTTGGCCGAAGTTCTCGCGGCCCAGAGTGCGGGTCTGGCTGTCGTTGCCGTCGTAGGCGGTGACTTCGAGGCTCGGGTAGACGAAACGCTGGGCCTGGCGCAGTTCGGCGCCGGCGTTGCTGAGGTAGATTTGCTCGACGTTGGTGATGCCGATGCTGACTTCCCAGTTCACCAGTCGCTCGTCCTTGGGCACGGCGGCGGATTCGGCGCCGAGCAGTTGGTAGCAATCGCTCAGGGACGGGAAGGGCTGGTCGAGGTTCGGCGAAAAGTAGTCGGCGCGGTCGCTGGAGACCACTTGCGCACTCAGGTCGAGCAAAGCGTGGGGCTTGAGTCGGCGGGCTTGTTGCTCGGCCTTGTCCAGCGCTGCTTGCAAGCCTTGTTGCGACAGGTCGTTGGTGGCGGCGTAGGCTTCGACGCCGTTGACCCGAACGGTCAGCATCGCGCCTTCATCACGGCTCAGGCTTGGCGGTTCGGCGACGTTCTTGCGTACTGACAGGTACTGGCCGGACTCGCGTACATAGCGCAGCGAAAAGAATTCAGCGCCCGTGCGCAAGGCAGCAAAACGCTGCTTGAGCTGGGGGTGGAAATCGAACATTCGAGAACCTCCTTGGTCTGGAGAAGCGGCGTATCGGTGCAGCGAGGGGGGTGAAACGTTTGCGTGGCGCTAGATTAGGCCTGCGCGGGGGGTAGGATCAAGCTTGGAGAGGTGTAGGAAATGATTACCGGTGTGCGGAGATCGTTCCCACGCTCTGCGTGGGAATGCCGCCATGGACGCTCTGCGTCCGCTGTGTGACGCAGAGCGTCACGGGATGCATTCCCACGCAGAGCGTGGGAACGATCAGGGGAGGTTACTGCGCGGTAGGACTCACATCCCGCATCGGCTTGCCACGCACCGGTGCATCACCGGCCACGAAGTAAGCGGCGGTGCTACGCGGCAGAGACTGACGACCACGGATCTTGTCGGCGATTTTCTCGGCGATCATGATCGTTGGCGCGTTCAGGTTGCCAGTGGTGATGATCGGCATGATCGAAGCATCGACCACACGCAGGCTCTGCATGCCATGCACGCGGCCTTCAGCGTCAACCACGGCCATCTCGTCGGTGCCCATTTTGCAGGAGCAGGACGGGTGGAACGCGGTTTCGGCGTGTTCGCGGATGAACTTGTCCAACTGCTCATCGGATTGCACATCGATGCCCGGGCTGATTTCGCGACCACGGAAAGCGTCCAAAGCAGGCTGTTGCATGATTTCACGGGTCAGGCGGATGCCGTCGCGGAATTCCTGCCAGTCTTGCTCGGTGGCCATGTAATTGAAGAGGATGCTCGGGTACTCGCGCGGATCCTTCGACTTGGCCTGGACGCGACCACGGCTTGGCGAACGCATGGAACCCATGTGCGCCTGGAAACCGTGCTCTTTCACACCGTTGCTGCCGTTGTAGTTAATCGCGACTGGCAGGAAGTGGTACTGGATGTTCGGCCAATCGAATTCTTCGCGGGTGCGGATGAAACCGCCGGCTTCGAACTGGTTGCTGGCGCCGATGCCGGTGCCGTTGAACAGCCACTCGGCACCGATAGCCGGTTGGTTGTACCAAAGCAGCGACGGGTACAGCGAGACCGGTTGGGTGCAAGCGTATTGCAGGTACAACTCGAGGTGATCCTGCAGGTTTTCGCCGACGCCTGGCAGGTCGTGGACCACCGGGATATCGAGCTTGTTCAGCAGTTCGGCCGGGCCAACGCCGGAGCGTTGCAGGATCTGCGGCGAAGCGATGGCGCCGGAGCACAACAGCACTTCTTTGCGCGCCTTGGCTTCAACGCGCTCTTCAGCGGCGCCGATCAGGTAACGCACGCCGACCGCACGCTTGCCTTCGAACAGAATCTTGTCGGTCAGGGCGTGGGTGACGATGGTCAGAGTCGAACGCTTCTTGGCCGTGTCCAGGTAACCGCGAGCGGTGCTGGCGCGACGGCCATTCGGCGTCACGGTACGGTCCATCGGGCCGAAGCCTTCTTGCTGGTAACCGTTCAAGTCTTCAGTGCGCGGGTAACCGGCCTGTACGCCTGCTTCAACCATCGCGTGGAACAGCGGGTTGTTGCCGGCTTTGGGCGTGGTCACGCTGACCGGACCGTCGCCACCGTGGTAGTCGTTCGGGCCGATGTCGCGAGTTTCTGCTTTGCGGAAATACGGCAGGCAGTTGAGGTAATCCCAATCTTCCAGACCTGGCAGCTTCGACCAGTTGTCGTAGTCCATCGCGTTGCCGCGGATGTAGCACATGCCGTTGATCAGCGAGGAACCACCGAGGCCCTTGCCGCGACCGCATTCCATCCGGCGACCGTCCATGTGTGGCTCTGGATCGGTTTCGTAGGCCCAGTTGTAGCGGCGACCTTGCAGCGGGAACGCCAGGGCGGCCGGCATTTGCGTGCGGAAGTCGAAACGGTAATCCGGGCCGCCGGCTTCGAGCAGCAGGACGGTGACGCCTTCGTCTTCAGTCAGACGGGTCGCCAGGGTGTTACCGGCCGAGCCGGCACCGATGATGATGTAATCGAATTCTTGGGACATTAAATGCACCCTCTTTGAAGTTGGTCAGGTCGCCTGTAGCCGCTGCCGAGGCACGAGGCTGCGTTGGGTTGCGCAGCGACCCCCGGGGGCGGTCCTGCGGACGCGCAACGCAGCCTCGTGCCTCGGCAGCTGCTACAGGGTTTTCAGCGTCTGCTTAGAAAACCGAGGCGTAATCGCCCAGTTCGACCTGTACCGATTTGATGCGTGTGAAGTTGTTCAGCGAGCTGATCCCGTTCTCACGGCCAACACCCGACTGCTTGTAGCCGCCGACCGGCATCTTCGCGTCGGACTCGCCCCAGGCGTTGATCCAGCAGATACCGGCTTCCAGTTGATGAATCACGCGGTGAGCACGGTTCAGGTCTTTGGTGACGATGCCAGCAGCGAGGCCGAAGTCGGTGTCGTTGGCACGACGGATCACTTCTTCTTCGGTGTCGTAGGTCAGGATCGCCATCACCGGGCCGAAGATTTCTTCGCGAACGATGGTCATCTCGTCGGTGCAGTCGGTGAACACGGTCGGTGCCACGAACGCGCCTTTGGCGAATTCGCCGTCGGTCAGACGGTTGCCGCCGCACAGAACACGAGCGCCTTCTTCCTTACCTTTGGCGATGTAACCCAGCACGCTTTCCATGTGGGCGAAGCTGACCAGCGGGCCGAAGTTGGTGTTTTCGTCTTCCGGGTTACCGATGCGGATGCGCGCAACGCGCTCAGCGATCTTGGCTTCGAAAGCCGCTTTCAGATGCGTCGGGATGAACACGCGAGTGCCGTTGGTGCAGACCTGGCCGGAGCTGTAGAAGTTGGCCATCATCGCGGTGTCGGCGGCGCGATCGAGGTCGGCGTCGTCGAAAATGATCAGCGGGGATTTGCCGCCCAGTTCCATGGTCACTTCTTTGAGCGAAGAGCTCGAAGCGCTGGCCATGACCTTCTTGCCGGTGTCGGTGCCGCCGGTGAAGGAGATTTTTTCGATGCGTGGGTGCTCGGTCAGCCAGGTGCCAACTTCACGGCCGCTGCCGGTCAGGACGTTGAACACGCCAGCCGGAACGCCGGCTTCGGTGTAGATCTCGGCCAGTTTCAGGGTGGTCAGCGAGGTGACTTCGCTTGGCTTGAAGATCATCGCGTTACCCGCGGCCAGGGCTGGCGCGGATTTCCACAGGGCGATCTGGATCGGGTAGTTCCACGCGCCGATACCGGCGACGACGCCCAACGGCTCGCGACGGGTGTAGACGAACGAAGTGGTACGCAGCGGAATCTGCTCGCCTTCGATAGCCGGCACCAGGCCTGCGTAGTACTCCAGCACGTCAGCGCCGGTGACGATGTCGACGTACTTGGTTTCGGAGTACGACTTGCCGGTGTCCAGGGTTTCCAGGGCGGCCAGTTCATCGTTGCGCTCGCGCAGGATGTCCACGGCGCGACGCAGGATGCGCGAACGCTCCATGGCGGTCATGGCAGCCCAGATTTTCTGGCCCTTTTCAGCGCTGACCACAGCACGCTCGACGTCGTCGAAGGTCGCGCGCTGTACTTTTGCGAGGACTTCACCGTTAGCCGGGTTGATGGCTTCGAAGGTGGCGTCGCTGCTGGCGTCGGAGTAACCGCCATCGATGTAGAGTTTTTGCAGTTCGAAACGGGCCATAGTGTCCTCGCAAGTGCATAAGTGGTTGGCGTTGGTCGCTGGGCGTGCCGTGTAGCGTTGGCGACGCTGATCAGTGACGGTTCAGGGGCTGAGCGGTTATGTGTGCTCTAGCTCACCTGCTTGGCCAATTGGAAATCCATGTATTCGTAAGCGATCTGTTGCGCCTGCCCGGTGTCGAAAGCGTCTCCCGACAGCGCGCCGCGCAACCACAAACCGTCAATCAAAGCTGCCAGGCCTCGGGAGGCGTTGCGCGCCTCATCGAGCGGCAACACACGGCGGAACTGGCAGCACAGGTTGGAGTACAGACGGTGATCGTTGATCCGCTGCAACCTGTGCAATGACGGCTGGTGCATGCTGGTGGCCCAGAAGGCCAGCCAGGTTTTCATTGCCGGGCCATTGACTTGGCTGGCGTCGAAGTTGCCTTCGATAATCACCTGCAGATGCGCCCGTGGGCTGTCATCTGCCAGCGCCTGGCGGCGCGCGGTGACGCTCTCGCTGAGGACGTTCATCAGATACCGCATCGTGGCGGCGATCAGGCCATTCTTGTCCTGAAAATAGTGACTGATGATGCCATTCGAGACACCGGCCAAACGGGCGATCAGCGCAATGCTGGCGTCCCCCATTCCGACCTGATCAACCGCCTGCAATGTGGCTTCGATCAATTGCTGGCGGCGGATGGGTTGCATACCGACCTTGGGCATCTTGCACATCTCCTTAGGCCTTCCGACGGACGAAAAACGTCTGTCGGATTGAGGGCCAGTCTATTTTGTTTTGATTGAACGTTCAATCAACAAAGAATAAGATCTGCGACAATTCGTCGCTACCTACCGGTTTTTCCTACGTGTAGCTGGCGGAAAAACGACATCTGAAAACGCTCGAAACCCCCGCGCACTGGCGCTCCGGGGCTTCGGGCTTTTTTCGGGCTGTCTTTATATCACCCGCCGGTCGGCTGCCAACTAACCGATTGGTCGGGTAACGCGTTGCCTTGTGTTCTTCTCCCGCACTGCCCGGAGCATCTGTGCCATGAGTTCTGCCTCTCTTATAAAGACCCCACCCGAGAAGGTGACGGTCAACGGTTGGGTGTTCTACACCTCTACCGCGTTGATCCTGTTGTTGACCGCCATTCTGATCATCGCCCCGCAAGAGGCCGGCAGATTGCTCGGCATTGCCCAGGCCTGGTTGTCCCGCAGTTTCGGCTGGTACTACATGGTGGTGATCGCCGCCTACCTGGTATTCGTCGTCGGCCTGGCGTTCTCGTCCTACGGCAAACTCAAACTGGGCAGCAAGGACGACACCCCGGACTTCAGCTACGGCGCCTGGGCGGGGATGCTGTTCTCGTCGGGCATCGGCATCTCGCTGCTGTACTTCGGTGCGTCCGAGCCGCTGGACCATTACTTCAATCCACCTGAAGGCGTGGCCGCCAGCAACATGGCTGCCCGTCAGGCCGTGCAACTGACCTTCCTGCACTGGGGCCTGCACGGCTGGGCGATCTACGCACTGGTCGGTTTGGCCGTGGCGTACTTTGCGTACCGTCATAACCAGCCGCTGGCGTTGCGTTCGGCGCTGTATCCGCTGGTGGGCGAGCGCTGGGTCAAAGGCGCGGCCGGGCATGCGGTGGACGGCTTCGGCATGTTCGTGACCCTGCTGGGGCTGGTGACGAACCTGGGGATTGGTTCGCTGCAAGTGTCGTCGGGCCTGGAAAACCTGTTCGGCATGGAACACAGCAACACCAACCTGCTGATCGTGATCATCGTGATGAGCACCGTGGCGACCATCGCTGCCGTGTCCGGCGTGGAAAACGGTATTCGCCGTCTGTCCAACCTGAACATCGTGCTGTTCAGCGGCCTGCTGATTTTCGTGCTGCTGTTCGGCCCGACCCTGCACCTGCTCAACGCCTTCGTGCAGAACATTGGTGATTACCTGAACGGCGCTGTGCTGAAGACCTTCGATCTCTATGTGTACGAAGGCGACAGTGACAAGTCCGACCGCTGGTTGGGCCTGTGGACCCTGTTCTACTGGGCCTGGTGGATTTCCTGGGCGCCATTCGTAGGCATGTTTATCGCGCGTATTTCCCGTGGTCGCACGGTGCGTGAACTGGTAGCCGGCGTGCTGCTGATCCCGCTGGGTTTCACCCTGGCGTGGCTGTCGATCTTCGGTAACTCGGCCCTGGACCTGGTGATGAACCATGGGGCGGTGGAGCTTGGGAAGACGGCGCTGGAACAGCCGTCCATGGCGATCTACCAGTTGCTGGAGCATTACCCAGCGTCGAAGATTGTGATCGGTGTGTCGATCTTTGTCGGTTTCGTGCTGTTCCTGACCCCGGCGGATTCCGGCGCGGTGATGATGGCCAACCTGTCCTGCAAGGGCGGCAACGTTGATGAAGATGCGCCGCATTGGTTGCGGATCTTCTGGTCGGCGGTGATTACCCTGGTGACCATCGGCCTGCTGTTCGCCGGTAACTTCGAAGCCATGCAAACCATGGTGGTGCTGGCCGGCCTGCCGTTCTCGGTGGTGCTGGTGTTCTTCATGTTCGGTTTGCACAAGCAGATGCGCCAGGATGTGCAGGTCGAACAGGAGCAAGCGGAGTTGGCCGCACGCGGTCGGCGTGGTTTCAGCGAGCGCTTGACCCAACTGGACCTGCAGCCGAACCAGTCGATCGTGCAGCGCTTCATGGACAAGCAAGTCAGCCCGGCACTGGAAGATGCGGCGGTGCAGTTGCGCGCTCAAGGCCTGGACGTGCAAACGTTGCTCGGTAAATCCAAACGTTGCATGGGCCTGCGCATCGAGATGGAAGAGGGCAACCCTTTTGTCTACGAAGTGAGCCTGGACGGCTACCTGGCGGCGGCGAGCGAGACGGTGTCGGCCGAAAGTGCTGATGAACCGCGTGCACGCTACTACCGCGCCGAGGTGTACCTGCACAACGGCAGCCAGGACTATGACCTGATGGGCTTCGCTCAGGATCAGATCACCCGCGACGTGCTCGATCAGTTTGAAAGCCATCGGCAGCTCCTTGGCCGTGTCTATAGCTGAGTAGCGAGATGATCGTTCCCGCGCTCGGCGTGGGAACGCAAAGGGGCTCAAGTTGAGCCCCTTTTTTTTGCCTCGTTGATCGTTCCCACGCTCTGCGTGGGAATGCCGCCCCGGACGCTCCGCGTTTGGCTCTTGATGGGACGCGGAGCGTCCCGGGCTGCATTCCCACGGGTCGCGTGGGAACGATCAGCAGAACGTGGGAACGATCACCTCTCGCGGCGTTTTTGTGTCTGTTGCCTTACCCCAGGTTCTTGCCGAGCAGCGCGTGGTACAGCTCGCTGTCGCCGAGAATCCCGACCACTTTGTTGTTGTCGTGCAACACCAGTTTGTTGCCGGTCTGATAACGAATCTGCAACGCATCGCGCATGCCGATGTTCGAGTCCACCAGCGTTGGCCGGCGACCCAGCCCTTCAACCGCTTGCCCTGGCGCCCAGTTCTGCAGGTCCAGGCTCGCGCCGTTCTGGCGTGCGCCCTTGATGGTGTTGCCTTCGGCCAGGTCCAGCCACGAATCGCCGCCCGGATCCAGGCACACGGAACCGTTGATGCGTTTGCAGTTGTCCAGCGTGCGCATCAGGCTGCGACCGCACAAAACGTTCAGCGGGTTGGTGTGGGCCACGAAGGTGCGCACGTAATCGTCCGCCGGGTTCAGCACGATTTCTTCCGGCACGCTGTACTGCACAATGCGGCCGTCTTTCATGATCGCAATACGGCTGCCGAGCTTCAGCGCTTCATCAAGGTCATGGCTTACGAACACGATGGTCTTGTTGAGCTTGCTTTGCAGTTCCAGCAGTTCGTCTTGCAGGCCTTGGCGGATCAGCGGGTCGAGGGCCGAGAACGGTTCATCCATCAGCAGGATGTCGGCGTCCATCGCCAGGGCGCGAGCCAGGCCGACGCGTTGCTGCATACCGCCGGAGAGTTCATCGGGCTTCTTGTTGCGCCATTGGGTCAGGCCCACCAGCTCAAGCTTGTCGTCCACCAATTTACGGCGTTCTTTCTCAGGGCGGCCCTGCATTTCCAGACCGAAACTGATGTTCTCGCGAACGGTCAGCCAAGGCATCAGGGCGAACTTCTGGAACACCATCGCGATGCGCTTGGTGCGCATCATTTTCAGTTCTGCCGGGGTGCAGGAGGCGATATCGATCTGCTTGCCTTCGTGCTCGACGAACAATTTGCCACGGCTGACCGTGTTGAGGCCGTTGATGCAGCGCAGCAGGCTGGACTTGCCGGAGCCGGACAGGCCCATCAGAACGCAGATTTCACCTTTTTCGACGTCCAGGCTGGCTTTTTCAACGCCGACGATCTGCCCGGTTTTTTTCAGGATCTGGTCGCGGGTCATGCCTTGGTCGAGGAGTTTGAGCGCCTCACGCGGGTCTTTGGAGAAGATCACGTCGACGTCTTCGAAGCGAATAATGCTCATGCGTCACCCCCTACTTTAGCGTCGGGTTGTTTGCAGATACGGTCGAGCATGATCGCCAGCAGTACGATTGCCAACCCGGCTTCGAAGCCCAGGGCAATATCGGCGGTGTTCAGTGCGTTGACCACAGGTTTGCCCAAACCGTCGGCGCCCACCAGTGCGGCGATCACCACCATCGACAAGGACAGCATGATGCACTGGGTGATACCGGCCGCGATGCTGGGCATGGCGTAGGGCAGTTCGATGCGTGCAAGCAGCTGACGTCGCGAGCAGCCGAAGGCTTTGCCGGCGTCCATCAATTCTGCGGGAACATCACGGATACCCAGGTAGGTCAGGCGGATCGGCGCGGCAATCGCGAACACCACCGTCGAGATCAGGCCCGGGACCACACCCAGCCCGAAGAGGGTCAGGGTAGGAATGAGGTACACGAAGGTCGGCACGGTCTGCATCAGATCGAGCACCGGACGCATCAGTGTGTAGAACATCGGTTTGTGCGCGGCGACGATGCCCAACGGCACGCCGATGACCACGCAGACCAGGGTGGCGAACAGCACCTGGGCGAGGGTTTCCATGGTTTCCTGCCAATACCCCAGGTTGAGGATCAGCAGAAAGGAGGCGATGACGAAAACGGTCAGTCCCCACTTTCGTTGAATGAAGTGTGCCAGTAGCGCGATGAGGCCGATCAATGCCAGCGGGTTGAACCAGGTCAGCGCGAACGTCACGCCGTGGATCATCGTTTCCAGTGTCACGGCGATTGCGTCGAAGGTGTTGGCGCCGTGTTGCGTCAACCATTCAACGAAGCCCGCGATGTACTGGCCTAGGGGGATTTTCTGATCAATCAGCATGGTAGTGAACGTCCGCATGCAAGGAGATAAACAGCCCGGACGGCCGAAACCGTCCGGCGTAAGCGATTACTGCGCGAGCTTGGCTTTCACGGCCTCCAGGCCTGGTTTACCGTCAATGGTGGTCACGCCAGCGAGCCAGGTATCGAGCACCTGTGGATTCTTTTTCAGCCAGGCCTTGGCTGCTGCGTCAGGCTTCATCTTGTCGTCCAGGATGTTGCCCATCAGCGCGCTTTCCATGTCTACGGTGAATTCCAGGTTTTTCAGCAGAGTGCCGACGTTGCTGCATTCCTGGACGTAGCCCTTGCGGGTGTTGGTGGCCACTGTGGCGGCACCGAAGTCCGCGCCGAAGAAGTCATCGCCACCGGTCAGGTATTGAATTTTGAAGCGCTTGTTCATCGGGTGCGGTGCCCAGCCGAGGAAGACCACGGCGGTATCGCGTTTCTGGGCGCGGTCGACCTGCGACAGCATCCCCGCTTCGCTGGACTCGACGACTTTGAAGCCGGCGGTTTTGAGACCGAAGGCATCCTTGTCGATCATGGTCTGGATCAGGCGGTTGCCGTCGTTGCCCGGCTCGATGCCGTAGATCTTGCCGTCGAGTTCTTTCTTGAATTTGGCGATGTCGGCGAAGTCATGCAGACCTTTGTCGTACAGCGCTTGCGGGACGGCGAGGGTGTACTTGGCGCCGGTGAGGTTGGTGCGCACGACGTCAACGGTGCCCGCATCGCGGTAGGCCTTGATGTCGTTTTCCATGGTCGGCATCCAGTTACCGAGGAACACGTCCATGTTCTTGCCATCAGCCAGGGACTTGTAGGTCACGGGCACGGAAATCATGGTGGTCTTGGTTTTGTAGCCCAGGGCGTCGAGGACAACGCTGGTGGTCGCGGTAGTCGCGGTGATGTCGGTCCAGCCGACATCAGAGAAGTTTACGGTGCTGCACTGAGCGGGTTCTGCGGCTTGAGCCAGTAACGGCAGACTCAGCATGGCGGCCAACAACAACGACGGGGAACCTTTCATGGGTGGACTCCTTGGTGTTTTTTTTGGCAGTGTTCCGACTGGACCACCGCACTTATAGGTTGCGGTTGGATGGCGTTTTGGAGACAGCTCTACCACGGCGCCTTGCAATCGAGTCGATACGATCATGTACCAGTGAAAATCTGACGCCTACAGGGTGCGTCGTAACCAGTACAGGGATGGTCGCATCCAGTGTTGGTGAGGTCGTTTACAGCTATTTTCAGCCCTTTCTGCTCCGTTGAACCGTAAAAAAAGCGTGAAAACGTAGTGCTGATGACTCGCGGCGTTGGTGGGCATGAGTGCGTCGGTGTGAGACGTCGAACAACACCGCAAAAGCCCGATGATGCGGCCATCTCGGCGGATTGCAGCTTGAGCGTAGCAGCTCCGTCACTGGGCGCTTTTGCGCCTGGAGTTGGCACATCCAGGAGTTCGGCAGTAATGGCTATCAGCGTTTTCGACCTGTTCAAAATTGGCATTGGCCCTTCCAGTTCACACACCGTCGGCCCGATGCGGGCAGCGGCGCTGTTCGTGCAAGGTTTGCGTGAGCAGGGTCTTTTGGAACAAGTAAGACGTGTCGAAGTTCAGCTTTACGGCTCGCTATCGGCCACCGGCATCGGTCACGGCAGCGATAACGCCGTGATCATGGGTCTGATGGGCGAGTGGCCGGACGCGATCGATCCGTCGAAAATCGGCCTGCATATCGAAAGTCTGCGCGAAACCCACACCTTGTTGCTCGACGGTCGTTTGTCGGTGCCCTTCATCTGGGCCCGGGACATGCGCCTGATCGATGAAAACCTGCCTTTTCACCCGAATGCCATGACATTAATTGTAGAAGGCGATCACGGGGAGCTGCACCGCGACACCTACTATTCGATTGGCGGCGGTTTTGTCGTCGATGAGGCGCAGGCAGCCAGTGGCGTGGTGGATCTGGATCGCACCGTGTTGCCTTATGACTTCTCCAGTGCGGTGGAACTGCTTGAGCTGTGCCAGAAGCACAACCTGCGGGTGGCCGAGCTGATGCTGGCCAACGAGAAGGTCTGGCGCAGCGAAGAAGAAATCCGCGCCGGCCTGATGAAACTCTGGCGCGCCATGCAGGATTGCGTCGACCAGGGGCTCAAGCACGAAGGCATTCTGCCGGGTGGCTTGAACGTGCGTCGGCGTGCGGCCAAGTTGCATCGCAGCCTGCAAGAGCTGGGCAAGCCCAATGTGATCGGCTCGACGTTGAGCGCGATGGAATGGGTCAACCTGTTCGCCCTGGCGGTCAACGAAGAGAACGCGGCGGGTGGGCGCATGGTCACGGCGCCGACCAACGGCGCGGCGGGGATCATCCCGGCGGTGTTGCACTACTTTATGAAGTTCAGCGAAGTGGTGACTGAGGCCAACGTGGTCGACTATTTCCTCAGCGCCGCTGCGGTGGGGATTCTGTGCAAGAAGAACGCGTCGATCTCCGGTGCCGAAGTCGGGTGCCAGGGCGAAGTCGGTTCGGCCTGCGCCATGGCAGCAGCAGGGTTGGCGGAGATTCTCGGCGCTACGCCGGAGCAGTTGTGCAACGCGGCGGAGATCGGCCTGGAACACAACCTCGGCCTGACCTGCGACCCGGTGGGCGGGTTGGTGCAGGTGCCGTGTATCGAGCGTAATGCGATTGCGGCGGTGAAAGCGATCAACGCGGCGCAGATGGCGTTGCGCGGGGATGGTCAGCACTTTATCTCGCTGGATCGGGTGATCCGCACCATGCGTGATACCGGCGCGGACATGCATGACAAATATAAAGAGACATCGCGCGGTGGGTTGGCGGTGAGTGCGGTGGAGTGTTGATTCAGTAAGACCGAGTTGCCTGCATCGCGAGCAAGCTTTGCTCCTACGGATTGTCGGTGATCCTCTGTAGGAGCAAAGCTTGCTCGCGATAGCGCCAGACCGGTCAAAACTGCGCGCTAAGTGAACACCGAAACAAAAACGCGCCACCTTTTAGCGCGTCGTTATCAGACAAGCCCCTTTCCCGCGATTCGGGATCCAAGTTGGCCATTACCGCCTGTCACCTGTGCTTGTGGTGACACTCTTCTCCAGCACCTCGCAGCCCCTGTTCCCACAAGTGCTACCGATTTGCTCACACCCTGCGGCGTAGCGCATTTGCTCGCTTTGATGGCACTTATAACCCCCACTCTGCGCACGGCTTATATAGACACGCCGCGACGTCGTTTTCAGGAGTTATTGAATGACCATTCAACTTTAGGCATGGCAATTGCTCTGTCATTACAAAGCCCGTCTCCCACGCGAGAACGATGGCAATAACAAGAGCCTCCGCCTGAGGCCATCACCCGCTTTGTGTGAGGAGATACCGCGATGACGACGTTCAACTCCGGGGCTCAACCCCAGAACCGTGCGCCTCAATCCATCGGCTTTCTGCTGCTGGACAATTTCACGCTGATTTCTCTGGCCTCCGCAGTAGAACCCCTGCGCATGGCCAACCAATTGTCCGGCCGCGAGCTGTATCGCTGGACCACCCTCACCGTCGACGGCGGCCAGGTATGGGCCAGTGACGGTCTGCAAATCACCCCCGATTGCTCCATGCACAAAGCGCCGTCCATGGACACCATCATTGTCTGCGGCGGTATCGGCATCCAGCGCACCGTTACTCGCGAACACGTGTCATGGCTGCAAAGCCAGGCCCGTCAGTCCAAGCGCCTGGGCGCGGTTTGCACCGGCAGTTGGGCCCTGGCCTGCGCTGGTTTGCTGGATGGCTTCGATTGCAGCGTGCACTGGGAATGCCTGGCCTCGATGCAGGAAGCTTTCCCGCGTGTGGCCATGAGCACTCGCTTGTTTACCCTCGACCGTAACCGCTTCACCAGTTCCGGCGGCACCGCTCCGCTGGACATGATGCTGCACCTGATCAGCCGCGATCACGGCCGTGAACTGTCGGCGGCGATCTCGGAAATGTTCGTCTACGAACGCATCCGCAACGAGCAGGATCACCAGCGCGTGCCGCTCAAGCACATGCTCGGTACCAACCAGCCAAAGTTGCAGGAAATCGTCGCGCTGATGGAAGCCAACCTGGAAGAGCCGATCGACCTCGACGAACTGGCGGTGTACGTCGCCGTTTCCCGTCGTCAGCTGGAGCGGCTGTTCCAGAAATACCTGCACTGCTCGCCGTCGCGCTACTACCTGAAGCTGCGCCTGATCCGCGCCCGGCAGTTGCTCAAGCAAACGCCGATGTCGATCATCGAAGTGGCATCGGTGTGTGGTTTCGTCTCCACGCCGCACTTCTCCAAGTGCTACCGCGAATACTTCGGCATTCCGCCGCGCGACGAGCGCGTAGGGTCGAACACCACGCAACAAGTGGCGATGATGCCGCTGCCGCAAGCATTGGTGCTGTCGCCGTTGTCCGGGCCGTTGTCGGCGTTGAGTCAGGCGCGTAATGAATCGACGTTTGCCAGCGTAAGGCTCTGACACAGATCGTTCCCACGCTCTGCGTGGGAATGCAGCCCGGGACGCTGCGCGTCCCAAAAGGCCGAACGCAGAGCGTCCGTTGAGGCATTCCCACGCGGAGCGTGGGAACGATCACTGTCAGGCGCTACGCCTTCTGCTGATACTCCGCCAGAGCGGGCAGTAGCTGCTTATCAATCGCTTGGCGCACGGCCGGCAGGATGGTCGCGCTGCTGGTGTACATCTGCTTGACCATGGTTCTCAGGATCATCGCCCGCTCATTGTTCAAACCTCGCACAGCGCACTCGCAAGCCTGCTCGGCTGTAGAGCCGTTCGGCACTTGGAAACCCAGCGACAGCAGCAGGCCCAACAGGTCTTCCTGGTCAATCAAATCGGCGTGCATCATGACGCAATCCTTCTTCAGGGAACGGTGTCGTGGCTCGATTCTGGTAGGGGGCGGGAGTGGCGGCAAGGACGATTTGTCGCAATGGCCGCGATACCTATGAACAGGTCGTTTTCGGCTAACTTGCCAGGAAGGGGAGTAGGCACACTGGATTCAGCTGGCTTCACGAAGGTTTGGTCACCCTCGCGCAACGGCTCCTCAACAGTACCTTGTGCCCCGATCCTGTCACGGCTTGATCGGGGCTTTTTTTTGCCTGTTGAAACGCAAAAAATCGCAGCCTTCGGCAGCTCCTACAGGGGTTGCGTGCACCCGCGACATCACGGATGTAGCCGTTTCCTGTAGCAGCTGCTGAAGGCTGCGATCTTTACCGGTCTAACGCTGCAACACCAAAATCCGCGACAACAACTCATCCCGATCCACATAACACCCTTGGAAATGCCGGGCGCCGGTGGCGGGATCGAAGGCGTTGCGCGCATGCAGGGTGCGGCGATTGTCGAAACACCACAACTCCCCCGGATTGAGCCGCGTCATCACCCGGAACCGCGCCTCGCGGGTCATGGCAATAAACCGCCGATACGCCCGATATAGCTTGGGCATGTCGTCGATCGACGCATCGAACGGCCCGCGCAGAAAGTTCGCCATGCGGATTTCCGACACTTGCCCAAACGCGTCCAGTGCGATGATCGGCGCCAGGCAGCGGTAGTCGCTGTGGCGGTCCTTGTTGCGGAACTCCACGGGGATTTCACACAAGGCCTGGAACGACTCCGGACTTTCCACCCGCAACGCCTCGGCAATGGCAAAACCGTCGACAAAAATACTCTCGCCACCCTCGGCGTCATTGATCAGGCAATGCAGGAATTGCAGCCCCGGTTGCAACTCTCGGGTTGGCAGGTCGCTGTGCAGCGGCAGGTTGAAGGCAGTGTAGGCGTTGCTGTCGGCGTCAGCCTTGGATTGCACGTTGAACAGCACGCCGAAATTGCTCTCGCGGATGAAGGAAATCCGCTGGGCGATCAGCTTCAACGAGCCGGGTTCGGTGGGCACGCCACGGACCTGGGTCAGGCCGATATCCCGCACTGCCAGCAGCCATTGCAGCAAGGAATCGTTGTCGTTTATCAGTGCCTGATAGTCGAATACCGGCAACTGCAAATCGCTGTTCCACAGGCTGGATTTCGGTTTGCCGGCCCGCCGTTCGGCGCGGGATGCGTCGTCATAGGCATGGGCGCGCAACCAGCCCGGATCGAAGCGGCTGAGGTGGCCGTCCTGCCAGTCAACGCGCAGGCAACCATCGGCTTCGAGATGCGCGGCACTGGGTGTCAGATCTTCCGCGACATCGACGATTTCCAGTACTTGCTCGCGGGTCACGCTATACACGCACAACGGGCACGGGCAGTTGTCCCGCAGCCATTGGTGATGAAAGGGGCTGACGCGGCCATCGGCCCACGTCACTTGAACGCGGTCCGCCAGGGTGTGCACGGCGGTTAATGCACTGATCAATGGGTAGGTGCGGAAGTCGGCAAAAGCGGCGGCGGTGTTCATGGCGATCTCCTTGTTATTTTTTTGGGGGCAGTGCGATCACTCGGCCGACGTAGTCAGAGGCAGGCAGGTCGGTTTGTTCGACGACGATGGCTTGTAGCTTGCTCAAGGTGTCTTCGCTGAACGGTGCGGAGCGCGGTCCGGCGAGGTCGACGTGCAGCAGCATTTGTTCGTTGCCAGCCAGTTCCTTGTCACCGCCTGCCAGGTGCAAGCTGTGGTAGAGGTGCAGGCGTTTGCTGTCGTGGGCGATGATTTGGGTATGGACTTCGACGTCGGCGTCGAGCTTCACTTCGTGCAGGTAGTTGAGGTGCAGTTCGAGGGTGAACAACGAATTGCCGCTGGCTTCGCGGTTGTTGCTGTCCATGCCCAAGCGATCCATCAGCGCGTCGGTGGCGTAGCTGAAGATCAGCAGGTAGAAGGCATCGCGCAGGTGGCCGTTGTAGTCGACCCAGTCGGGGATGATTTTGGTTTGGTAGGTGGTGAGGGTGGGCATGGTTGGGGTTCCGGCAGGTGGATGATCGTTCCCACGCTCCGCGTGGGAATGCAGCCCGGGACGCTCTGCGTCCCAAGAGCGGACGCAGAGCGTCCATTGAGGCATTCCCACGCAGAGCGTGGGAACGATCAGTGAGAAGGGTTATTCGCTGAACGCCATCCCATGCTTCTCTTTGGTGGTTTTCACCGCCTCAAGCACCGCCAGCAAGCAATCATCACGATAGCGCTCCAGCGCCGAGATGCTGTGGGTGCCCAATTGCTCAGCCGTGCCATCTACCACATCGTCAATCAACTTGTCGGTCAGCTCCGGCGCCGGCAGATAAGTCCACGGCAACTGCAACGCCGGCCCGAACTGCGCCATGAAGTGCCGCATCCCGGCATCGCCGCCCGCCAGGGTGTAGGTCAGGAACGTGCCCATGAACGACCAGCGCAGGCCCGCGCCAAAGCGAATTGCATCGTCGATTTCACCGGTGGTCGCCACGCCGTCGTTGACCAAGTGCAGCGCCTCACGCCACAGCGCTTCGAGTAAACGGTCGGCGATGAAGCCCGGCACTTCCTTGCGTACATGCAGCGGACGCATGCCCAAGGATTCGTAGACTTTGATCGCCGCTTGAATGGCCTCCGGCGCAGTGTTTTTGCCGCCGACCACTTCCACCAATGGCAACAGGTAAACCGGGTTGAATGGATGGCCGACCACGCAGCGTTCCGGGTGGGTCGAACCTTCGTAGAACTCGCTCGGCAACAGCCCCGAGGTGCTGGAGCCGATCAGTGCATTGGGCTTGGCCGCCGCGCTGATTTTGCCGTGCAGTTCCAGTTTCAGTTCCAGGCGTTCCGGGGCACTTTCCTGGATGAAATCCGCGTCGCGCACGCATTCTTCAATGGTTGCGACAAAGCGCAGGCGATCTTGCGATGCGCCGGGTGCCAGGCCTTGTTTCTCCAGCGCGCCCCAGGCATTGGCGACGCGTTTGCGCAGGGCGGCTTCGGCACCGGGCGCCGGGTCCCAGGCCACGACGTCGAGGCCATGGGCGAGCGCGCGGGAGACCCAGCCGCTGCCGATGACACCGCTGCCCAGCGCGGCGAAGGTTTTGATTTCGGTGATAAAGCTCATGGCGACTTCCTAAAGATTCGGTGAACCCTGTAGGAGCTGCCGACGGCTGCGATCTTTTGACTTTGATTATTAAAAACAAGATCAAAAGATCGCAGCCTGCGGCAGCTCCTACACAGGTTTTGTGTGCGGTTAACCGCGCTTGGTCAGGCCCATTTTTGCCCGACCTTCAGCCGGCGTCATGACGCGGGCACCGAGGCGGCTGAGGATTTCGCTGGCGCGTTCGACCAGTTGGCCGTTGGTCGCCAGTACGCCTTTGTCCAGCCACAGATTGTCTTCCAGTCCGACCCGCACGTTGCCGCCCAGCAGCACCGCTTGTGCGGCCATCGGCATTTGCATGCGACCAATGCCAAACCCGGCCCAGACTGCGTCGGCCGGCAGGTTGTCGACCATGGCTTTCATGGTGGTGGTGTCAGCCGGCGCGCCCCACGGGATGCCCAGGCACAGCTGGAACAGCGGGTTGTCGAGCAAGCCTTCCTTGATCATCTGCTTGGCGAACCACAGGTGACCGGTGTCGAAGATTTCCAGCTCGGCCTTAACGCCCAGCTCTTGAATGCGTTTGGCGCCAGCCCGCAGCTGCGCCGGAGTCGAAACGTAAATCGTGTCGCCATCGCCGAAGTTCAGGGTGCCGCAATCGAGGGTGCAGATTTCCGGCAGCAATGCTTCAACGTGCGCCAAGCGGGTCAGCGGGCCGACCAGGTCGGTGTTCGGGCCGAACTCCATCGGGTTCTCGCCCGCGCCGATTTCCAGGTCGCCGCCCATGCCGGCGGTGAGGTTGACGATGATGTCCACGTCCGCCTCGCGGATGCGCTCCATCACTTCGCGGTACAGCGCGACGTCACGGCTGAATTTGCCGGTTTCGGGGTCGCGGACGTGGCAATGGACCACCGTGGCGCCGGCCTTGGCAGCTTCCACGGCGGCCGCAGCGATTTGTTTCGGGGTGACCGGCACATGTGGGCTTCTGGCGGTCGTGTCGCCAGCACCGGTGAGTGCGCAGGTGATGATGACGTCGTGGTTCATTAGGCGGGTTCCTTACAGGCGTGATTTAGCCGGACGCAGCCCATTCAGGGCTGCGACTCGGTGGTTTATTTCAGGGTTATTTGCTGGTCAATGACAGGTTTTCAGCCGCCGGTTTACCATCGAAAGTCGTCACACCTTCGAGCCAGCGTTGCTTGTCTTGCGGGTGATCTTTGAGCCATTGCTTGGCCGATTCGAAGGCGTCCTTGTGATCCAGCAGCGGCTGCATCATCCGGCTCTCGTCTTCGGCGGTGTAGGTCAGGTTGCTCAGCAAGCGGCTGACGTTCGGGCATTGCTGCGCGTAGTTTGGTGCGGTGACGGTCCAGACCGTGGCCATGCCTTCGTTCGGGCCCAGGGCGTCTTCGCTCCCGGTGAGGTAGGTCATCTTCACGTTGACGTTCATTGGATGCGGCGCCCAGCCGAAGAACACGATGGCTTCGTTGCGCTTGGTGGCGCGAGTCACCGCCGAGAGCATCCCGGCTTCACTGGACTCGACCAACTGGAATTTGCCGAGGCCAAACTGGTTCTTGGCAATCATTTCCTTGATCTGGGTGTTGGCGCCTGAGCCTGGCTCGATGCCGTAGATCTTGCCGCCCAGTTCTTTTTCGAACTTGGCGATGTCGGCGAAGGTTTTCAGGCCCTTGTCGGCGAGGTAAGTCGGTACGGCGAGGGTGGCGCGTGCATCCTTGAGGCTGGGTGATTCAAGCACTTTGACCTGCTTGCCATCGACGAACGGGGTGATGGTCTGGGTCATCAACGGGTTCCAGTAGCCCAGGAACATGTCCAGGCGCTGGTCGCGGATCCCGGCGAAGATGATTTGCTGGGACGCGCTGGTTTGTTTGGTGTTGTAGCCGAGGCCATCGAGCAGGACCTGGGTCATGGCGCTGGTGGCGATCACGTCGGTCCAGTTCACCACGCCCATGCGCACGTTCTGGCACGCGGCGGGGTCGGCGGCCATGACATTGGCGCTCAACAAAGCGGTACCGCTGAGTGCAAGAACACAGCTGCTGATCAGTCGTTTCATGGTGGGTTCCTCGGCAGGTCGTTATTGTGGGTCCCGACATCTTCGTGCGCCGGTGATGACCAAGTTACGCACCAATGCCCCCGCTAAAGCGCACTGCGGCGACCAGCTCTTGCACTGCAGCGACCTGCCCCCTTGAATGCCATCGACAAGTGGCGTATCAACGTCCACACGCTACCCGCCCTCACGTTACCCGCCAGTCGAGTGCGCTCCATGTCCCAGGATTTCTATTTCATGTTGATGCCGGGTTTCTCGGCCATCGGATTTATCTCGGCCATTGAGCCGCTGCGGGTCGCCAATCGCTTTCGTGGCGAGCTGTATCGCTGGCATGTATTGAGTGCCGATGGCGGCGCGGTATTGGCCAGCAACGGCATGTCGGTCAACGCCGATGCGGCGCTGGAACCGCTAAAGAAAGGTGCGACGCTATTGGTCGTGGCCGGTTTCGAACCGCTGAAATTCGCCACCCCCGCGCTGGAGCACTGGCTGCGCCGACTGGACAACGAAGGCGTGACCCTCGGCGCCATCGACACCGGCAGCTTTGTCCTCGCCGAAGCCGGCCTGCTCGACGGCCATCGCCTGACCCTGCACTGGGAAGCCATCGACGCGTTCAAGGAATCTTATCCACAGCTTAGCGTCACCCAGGAACTGTTCGAGATCGACCGCCGCCGCATTACCTCGGCGGGCGGCACTGCCTCCATCGACCTGATGCTCGACCTGATCGGCCAGGCCCACGGCCCGGAACTGGCGATCCAGGTCAGCGAACAATTCGTACTCGGGCGCATCCGCCCGCGCAAAGACCACCAACGCATGGAAGTCGCCACGCGTTATGGCATCAGCAACAAGAAACTGGTTCACGTGATTGGGGAGATGGAGCAGCACAGCGAACCGCCGCTGACCACGCTGGAATTGGCGGAATCGATCAAGGTGACCCGGCGGCAGCTGGAGCGGTTGTTTCGCCTGCACCTGAACGACACGCCGAGCAATTTCTACCTGCGCTTAAGGCTGGAAAAGGCGCGGCAGTTGTTGCGCCAGACCGATATGAGCGTGCTGGAAGTGAGCATTGCGTGCGGGTTTGAATCGCCGTCGTATTTCACTCGCAGTTATCGGGCACGGTTTGAGCGGTGTCCCAGAGAGGATCGACGCACCGCCAAGGCATGATCGTTCCCACGCTCTGCGTGGGAATGCCGCCAGGGACGCTCCGCGTTCCGCTTCGGGATGTGACACAGAGCATCACGGGATGCATTCCCACGCAGAGCGTGGGAACGATCAGTGTAGGGCGCTATTTTTTCATCAGCGCGGAGCAGGCCGCTTTAAACGCTTCGTGCTGATACTTGTTCAGCGTCCCCGGCAGTTCGAAATTGTGCTTTTTGGCCTGAGCATTGATCGTCTGCGGCGACAACAGCGTCACCTCGCAACTCTCCAGCAGCTGAAAAATCCCCTCGATCTTGAACGTCGTCGGCCCACCGGCAAACTCACCCTTCTTGCTGCGCTTCTTGATCGCAATCCGGTCAATGGAATTCTCCCGCACAAACGACGCCACCTGCGCGGCAAAGACCTTGACGTTCGCGGCCTCGTCGTCATCGTCCAGGGCGATTTTCTTGGTGGCCAGGGCGACGTGGCTCAGCGCCTGACCGTCGAGGGAGGCCACGGCGATGATTGCTTCGCTGCCTTTGATTTCGATGCCGCAGATTTTCATTTGAATCCCTTAACTGGCGAATGGCGTACAGCTTACAGCTCAAGCTGATCGGCGTTAATGCCAAATGCTGCGGCGATTTTCTCGCGAGTAGCCTTGCGAGGCTTAGCCACGGTTTCCTGCTGAGCAAAGGCCGGTTGGGAAATGCCCATGCGTTTGGCGACTTCATCCTGAGTCAGGTTCAGGTGTTCGCGCCAAGCGCGAATGGGTGTTGCACCATCGACGATAAGACTGACCACTTCATGAGGGATCAAGTCGGGCTCAATCTTCTGAGCTACATACTGCGCGTAAGGAATGACCACGAATGCCGGATTGCCCTCAGCGTCGTTGATAATTTGAATTTCAGTAGGTGTGTTCATCACGTTTTTTTACCTCTTGAATACTGACCACTTTGATCGCTCCATCCCAGTCGAACATGACTCGGTAATGACCGACTCGAAGTCGATAGGAGTAGTCATGTCCAACCAGAACTTTGACGTTGCCTACCTCAGGCATACCGGCTAGCGCTGCAATTGCATCACGAACCTGGATCTGATGAGCGGAATGCAATTTCAAGAGCTGCTTAGCGGCTTTTCGGGTCCAGTGAATGCTGTTCATAGGAGAATATAAGTCTTTTATAAGATTTGCGAATCTTTGCTTATATTTTCCAGATGGCCAACAAAAGGAATTTGTCAGCATGTTGCTCGAAAAAACAGCTTGAGCCCTTATTGGCGTGGGAGTTGTAGGCTTGGTCGGAGATGTCTGTGGGAAAGGTCTTTGTTGAAGATTAAAGCTGGTGCCGCGACCAGCTTTCTACGGAGAGTTGAGGATTACTCCTGCGAAATCGACTCCAAAAACTCCGACCGTTCATCACTCATTCTTGCCACGCAATCATTCTGCGCAATGGTGAACGCCTTGCTACCGCTCGTCGCCGGGAATGCTTCCACCGCGCAATCGGCGTCGCGGGTCTTCAGCCACTGCTGCTGAGCAACCTTGAGTTTGGCGGTGATGTCGGCCAATTGCGCTGCGTTCTTGCTATAGGCCGCTTGCAAGCGTTCGTTCAGCCCTTGGTAGTTCTCTTTGAGCAGATCTTCGGCAGTGGTTCTGCTGTAGGCCGAGCATTCCAGGGTCTGGACGTCGTTTTCGACCGAATCGCAGGGGTTGTTGTCGGACTCTTCAGCCGCCTGTACGCCGCTCGCTATCAGTGCCAAAGCCAGGAAGATCGATTTCATTGCGTCGCCCTAAATCCAGTAAGCATCCAGTGATGCGCCGAATTCTGGCCCATGCGCAGGCCCTTGAACAGCTACGCGATCATGCCCGACGACGACCCTTTGTCGCAGATTGACGCTTTCGGCAAACCCCCTGTCGTTTTTGCACCCGGCTGCCCCGGTGCTCAGGCATATGCTGGCCCCAAAGCGCCGGCATACGATTCGGCGCATGAATCGCTAATAGGGGACTGCCTGATGAGCCCAGCCGAATTGCACGCCGACAGCATCGTTATCGACGGGCTGATTATCGCCAAGTGGAACCGCGAGCTGTTTGAAGACATGCGCAAGGGCGGTCTGACCGCAGCCAACTGCACGGTGTCGGTGTGGGAAGGCTTCCAGGCCACGATCAATAACATCGCCGCGAGCCAGAAGCTGATCCGCGAGAACAGCGACCTGGTGATCCCGGTGAAAACCACCGCCGATATCCGCAAGGCCAAGGAGCAGGGCAAGACAGGGATCATTTTCGGTTTCCAGAATGCCCATGCCTTTGAAGACCAACTCGGCTACGTCGAGATCTTCAAGCAGCTCGGCGTTGGCGTGGTGCAGATGTGCTACAACACCCAGAACCTCGTCGGCACCGGTTGCTACGAGCGTGATGGCGGCCTGTCGGGCTTCGGGCGCGAAATCGTCGCCGAGATGAACCGCGTCGGCATCATGTGCGACCTGTCTCACGTCGGCTCGAAGACTTCCGAAGAAGTCATCCTCGAATCGAAAAAACCAGTGTGCTACTCCCACTGCCTGCCGTCGGGTCTCAAAGAGCACCCGCGCAACAAGTCCGATGAAGAGCTGAAATTCATTGCCGACCACGGCGGTTTCGTCGGCGTGACCATGTTCGCGCCGTTCCTGGCCAAGGGCATCGATTCGACCATCGACGACTACGCCGAAGCCATCGAATACACCATGAACATCGTCGGCGAAGACGCCATCGGCATCGGCACCGACTTCACCCAGGGTCACGGCCAGGATTTCTTCGAAATGCTGACCCACGACAAGGGCTACGCCCGCCGTCTGACCAGCTTCGGCAAGATCATCAACCCGCTGGGCATCCGCACCGTCGGCGAATTCCCGAACCTGACCGAGACGCTGCTCAAGCGCGGCCACTCCGAGCGCGTGGTCCGCAAGATCATGGGCGAGAACTGGGTCAACGTCCTCAAGGACGTCTGGGGCGAATAAATAACGATCCCTTGTAGCCACTGCCGAGGTACGAGGCTGCGTTGCGGTCCGCAGGACCGCCCTCGGGGGCCGCTTCGCAGCCCAACGCAGCCTCGCAGGCTCGGCAGCTGCTACGGATGCTACGGCACACCAACATAACGAATTTTCTGGAGTTAAGTTTCCATGGCCAAGATCGCCCCGCAATTGCCAATCGAAGTCGACAGCGAAACCGGTGTCTGGACCTCTGACGCCCTGCCGATGCTGTACGTGCCGCGTCACTTCTTCGTCAACAACCACATGGGCATCGAGGAAGTACTGGGCGCCGACGCTTACGCCGAAATCCTCTACAAGGCCGGCTACAAATCCGCCTGGCACTGGTGTGAAAAAGAAGCTGAATGCCACGGCCTGGAAGGCGTCGCGGTGTTCGAGCACTACATGAAGCGCTTGTCGCAACGAGGCTGGGGCCTGTTCAAGATCCAGGACATCGACCTCGATAAAGGCACCGCCAGCGTCAAGCTCGAACACTCCGCGTTCGTCTACGTGTACGGCAAGGTCGGGCGCAAGGTCGACTACATGTTCACCGGTTGGTTTGCCGGCGCGATGGATCAGATTCTGCAGGCTCGCGGCAGCAGCATCCGCACCGTTGCCGAGCAAGTCTACGGTGGCTCCGAAGAAGGCCACGACGACGGTTTGTTCACCGTCAAGCCGTTGTAAGTCGAGGAACCCGCCATGGCTTTCGAAGCAATGTTCCAGCCGATCCAGATCGGCAAACTGACCATCCGCAACCGCGTGCTCAGCACCGCGCACGCCGAGGTCTATGCCACCGACGGCGGCATGACCACCGACCGGTACGTCAAGTATTACGAAGAGAAAGCCAAGGGCGGGATCGGCCTGGCGATTTGCGGCGGCTCCTCCAGTGTGGCCATCGACAGCCCGCAAGGCTGGTGGAAATCGGTCAACCTGGCCGACGACCGGATCATTCCGCACTTCCAGAACCTGGCCGATGCCATGCACAAGCATGGCGCCAAGATCATGATCCAGATTACCCACATGGGCCGTCGTTCCCGTTGGGATGGCGAGCATTGGCCAACCCTGCTATCGCCGTCGGGCATCCGTGAACCGGTGCACCGTGCGACCTGCAAAACCATCGAGCCGGAAGAAATCTGGCGGGTGATCGGCAACTACGCCACCGCGGCGGGCCGCGCCAAGGCCGGTGGCCTGGACGGCGTTGAACTGTCGGCGGTGCACCAGCACATGATCGACCAGTTCTGGAGCCCACGGGTCAACAAGCGTACCGACGAATGGGGCGGCAGCTTCGAAAACCGCATGCGTTTCGGCCTGGAAGTGCTGAAGGCTGTGCGGGCTGAAGTCGGACCGGATTTCTGCGTCGGCATCCGTCTGTGCGGTGATGAATTCCACCCGGACGGTTTGTCCCACGAAGACATGAAGCAGATCGCCAAGTACTACGATGACACCGGCATGATCGACTTCATCGGCGTGGTCGGCTCGGGTTGCGATACCCACAACACCCTGGCCAACGTTATCCCGAACATGAGTTATCCACCGGAGCCATTCCTGCACTTGGCGGCCGGTATCAAGGAAGTGGTCAAGGCCCCGGTGCTGCACGCGCAGAACATCAAGGACCCGAACCAGGCGACCCGCATCCTGGAAGGCGGCTACGTGGACATGGTCGGTATGACCCGCGCCCACATCGCCGACCCGCACCTGATCGCCAAGATCAAAATGGGCCAGGTCGACCAGATCAAACAATGCGTCGGCGCCAACTACTGCATCGACCGTCAGTACCAGGGCCTGGACGTGCTGTGCATCCAGAACGCCGCGACCTCCCGTGAATACATGGGCGTGCCGCACATCATCGAGAAATCGACCGGTGTGAAACGCAAAGTCGTGGTGGTTGGTGCCGGTCCTGCCGGGATGGAAGCGGCTCGCGTCTCCGCCGAACGTGGCCACGACGTGACCCTGTTCGAGAAGAAAGAATTTATCGGTGGGCAGATCACCACCGCGTCGAAAGCCCCGCAACGAGACCAGATCGCCGGTATCACTCGCTGGTTCCAACTGGAACTGGCGCGTTTGAAAGTCGACCTGCGCCTGGGCGTGGCGGCCGATGCGGCGACCATTCTCGACCTGCGTCCGGACGTGGTGGTGCTCGCCGTCGGCGGCCATCCATTCCTGGAGCAGAACGAACACTGGGGCGCGGCTGAAGGCCTGGTGGTCAGCAGCTGGGACATCCTTGACGGCAAAGTGGCGCCGGGCAAAAACGTGCTGGTCTACGACACCATTTGCGAGTTCACCGGGATGTCGACTGCCGACTTCCTCGCCGACAAGGGCAGCCAGGTCGAGATCGTCACCGACGACATCAAGCCAGGCGTGGCGATTGGCGGCACATCGTTCCCGACGTACTACCGCAGCATGTACCCGAAAGAAGTGATCATGACCGGCGACATGATGCTGGAGAAGGTCTACCGCGAAGGCGACAAGTTGGTGGCGGTGCTGGAAAACGAATACACCGGCGCCAAAGAGGAGCGGGTGGTGGACCAGGTCGTCGTCGAAAACGGCGTGCGTCCGGACGAAGAAATCTATTACGCGCTGAAGGAAGCGTCGCGCAACAAGGGCCAGATGGACATCGAAGCCTTGTTCGCGATCAAGCCGCAGCCATCGCTGAGCCAGGCGGGCGACGGCTACTTGCTGTTCCGCATCGGCGACTGCGTGGCCCAGCGCAACACCCACGCGGCGATCTACGACGCGTTGCGGTTGTGCAAGGATTTCTAAGTCGCTGAGCTGATCGTTCCCACGCTCCGCGTGGGAATGCAGCCCGTGACGCTCCGCGTCACATTCGCAAGCGGACGCAGAGCGTCCGGTGAGGCATTCCCACGCAGAGCGTGGGAACGATCAATGAGTCCCGTGGGAGCTCCACATGTTGAACACCCTTCTTCCAATCCTGTTGTTCGCTGCCCTGGGCCTGGCTGTCCTGGGCGCGTTGCGGCGGATGAATATGTGGCGCCGGGGCCGGGCCTCGAAGGTCGACCTGATCGGCGGCCTGCTGGCCATGCCCAAGCGTTACATGGTCGATTTGCACCATGTCGTCGCGCGGGACAAATACATCGCCAATACCCACGTGGCCACGGCGGGCGGTGCGGTGGCGTCTATCGTGCTGGCGATTCTGGTTCACGGTTTTGGCCTGCACAGTCGCATTCTCGGTTTCGCCCTGTTGATCGCCTCGGCGGTGATGTTCGTCGGTGCGATTTTCATGTTCCTGCGTCGTCGTAACCCACCGGCTCGCCTGTCCAAAGGGCCATGGATGCGTTTGCCCAAAAGCCTGTTGGCGTTCTCCGCGAGTTTCTTCCTGTTGACCCTGCCGGTCGCCGGCATCCTCCCGGAAAACTTAGGCGGTTGGGTGGTGGCGGCGATCCTCGGGGTCGGCGTGTTGTGGGGCGTCAGCGAGTTGTTCTACGGCATGACCTGGGGCGGGCCGATGAAGCACGCCTTCGCCGGTGCCCTGCACCTGGCCTGGCACCGTCGCGCCGAACGTTTTGGTGGTGGCCGTTCCACCGGTTTGAAACCACTGGACCTGAACGACCCGACCGCGCCATTGGGCGTGGAAAAACCCAAGGATTTCACCTGGAACCAACTGCTCGGCTTCGACGCCTGCGTGCAGTGCGGTAAATGCGAAGCCGCGTGCCCGGCCTTCGCTGCCGGCCAGCCGCTGAACCCGAAAAAACTCATTCAAGACATGGTGGTCGGCCTCGCTGGTGGCACCGACGCCAAGTTCGCCGGCAGCCCGTATCCAGGCAAGGCGATTGGCGAACACGCCGGTAATCCGCATCAACCGATCGTCAACGGTCTGGTGGACGCCGAAACCTTGTGGTCCTGCACCACCTGCCGCGCCTGCGTCGAGGAATGCCCGATGATGATCGAGCACGTCGATGCCATCGTCGACATGCGCCGCCATCTGACTCTGGAACTAGGAGCGACCCCGAACAAGGGCGCCGAAGTCCTCGAAAACTTGATCGCCACCGACAATCCAGGCGGCTTTGCGCCGGGCGGGCGGATGAACTGGGCGGCGGATTTGAACCTCAATCTGGTGAGCGAGAAGAAGTCCGTCGACGTGCTGTTCTGGGTCGGCGACGGTGCGTTCGACATGCGCAACCAGCGCACCTTGCGCGCGTTCGTCAAAGTGCTGAAAGCGGCCAAGGTTGATTTCGCGGTGCTCGGTCTCGAAGAGCGCGACAGCGGTGACGTGGCCCGACGTCTGGGCGACGAAGCAACCTTCCAGTTGTTGGCCAAACGCAACATCCAGACCTTGGCCAAATACAGCTTCAACCGCATCGTTACCTGCGACCCGCACAGCTTCCACGTGCTGAAAAACGAGTACGGCGCCTTCGACGGCCACTACCTCGTGCAGCACCACAGCACCTACATGGCCGAGATCATCGGCGCAGGTGCGCTGAACCTCGGCCAGCACAAAGGCAGCAGCGTGACCTATCACGACCCGTGCTACCTCGGTCGCTACAACGGCGAATACGAGGCGCCGCGTGAAGTGCTGCGCGCCCTCGGGATTGAAGTGAAGGAAATGCAACGCTCCGGTTTCCGCTCGCGCTGCTGCGGCGGCGGTGGCGGCGCGCCGATCACCGACATTCCGGGCAAGCAACGGATCCCCGACATGCGCATGGACGACATCCGCGAGACCGGTGCCGAACTGGTGGCCGTGGGCTGCCCGCAATGCACCGCGATGCTCGAAGGCGTGGTCGAACCCCGTCCGCTGATCAAGGACATCGCCGAACTGGTGGCGGACGCGTTGCTCGAAGACGCCGCACCAAGCAAGCCGACTACCCCGGCCAAACGTGAACCTGCGGAGGCCCACTGATGAGCGACATTATCCGCCGCGACCCCCGCGCCGAATGGATTGCCCGTAACCGTTTGCACCCGCTGCACGCGGCGATGCAACCGGCGCAACACAGCTGGATGGGACCGAACGGCATCATCCGCAAGAACCTGCATGGCATCGGTTTTATCGGCCCCAACGGCATCAAGCGCATCGACCGCAGTGGCGTGCAGCAGGGCGGGGCGAGCAAACGTTCGGCCGCCGTTGAAGTGCAATTGCCGCTGCATCAAGTGCCGGCACCGGCGTTCTACATCAGCGTGGTGCCGGACATGGTCGGTGGCCGCTTGAGCAGCCACGACCGCGATTTGCTCGGTCTCGCTCATCAGTTGGCCGGCAAGGATGGCGCGGTGCTGGCGGTGGTCTTCGGCGAACACAAAGAAAACGCTTTCGCCACCGCTGGCGTCGACCGCTTGCTGGTATTGGATGGCGAAGAATTCAACGGTTATGCACCGGAACAACGAGTCCAGGGCCTGCGGGCTGTGGATAACCAGTTCAACCCGCGTCACTGGTTGCTGCCGGACAGCCGCAGCGGTGGTGGCGAACTCGGTCGACGCTTTGCTGCGGCGCTGGGCGAGCGCCCGGCCACGCGGGTCTGGCAGGTCAAGGATCAGGAGTGCATCGGCCGCGCCGGTGCTGGCCTGCAAGACCTTGCGCGCCCGGTTGCACGCTTGATTCTGGCCGCCGTCGAATGCGCCGAACCCGTCAGTGAAACCCGACACGAAGCCTTGCCGGTGGAGTTATCCACAGCCGTCGTGCGCAGTTTGTCGCGCATCGAAGATTTGGGTGCGGTAGCGGTGGATCCGGCGGCGATTCCCATGGCCGAAGCCGAGTTCATCTTCTCCGGCGGCAACGGGGTCAAGGATTGGGGGCTTTTCCACAGGACGGCCGAGGCGTTGGGCGCGACCGAAGGTGCGTCGCGGGTGGCGGTGGACGATGGCTTCATGGCTCGTGATCGTCAGGTCGGCGCCTCGGGCACCTGGGTCACCGCAAGGGTCTACGTGGCCGTGGGGATTTCCGGGGCGATCCAGCACCTGCAAGGCATCGGCGCCTGCGACAAAGTGGTGGCGATCAACCTCGACCCTGGCTGCGACATGATCAAACGGGCCGACCTGTCGGTGATCGGCGAGAGCGCCGAGATTCTTCAAGCCTTGATCGATGCGATAGCGGTTTATCGCAACGACGCCAAGCGCGATGCGGCTTAAGGGAAGGAAAGGGTCATGAGTACAAAAGTCATCAGCCTGGTGTCCATCGGCGCCCACCCCACCTCCGGCCGGCCACGCCGCGCCGAGCAGGATGCGCGCGCCGTGGAACTGGGCCTGCAACTGGCTGGGGATAACCTGCAAGTGCTGCATGCTGGCGACGTCGCGGAACCGGCGCTGCGTGCCTATCTGGGCATGGGCCTGGAACAACTGCATGTGCTGGAACAACCGGTAGGCGCCGATGCGCTGCCGGCGTTGACCGCCTATTTGCGTGATGCCGGGGCCCAAGTCGTGTTGACCGGCAGCCAGGCAGAAACCGGTGAAGGTTCGGGCATGCTGCCGTTTTTGCTGGCCGAAAGCCTCGGCTGGCCGCTGGTGGTGGGCTTGGCTCAGGTCGAATCCATCGACGGCAACTCGGCCCTGGTGTTGCAAGCCTTGCCGCGCGGTCAGCGTCGTCGCTTGAAAGTGCGGCTGCCGTTTCTGGCGACTGTGGATAACGCTGCACCAAAACCCCGGCAGAGCGCCTACGGCCCCGCCCGGCGTGGGGTGTTGCAGGCCGATGAAGTTGAAGTCATCGACGATGAATTGCTGGCGGTTGCGACCCTGCAACCGGCCAAGCCACGGCCTAAACGCTTGAAAGTGATCAAGGCCAAGAGCGGCGCCGACCGCATGAAAGCCGCGACGGCCAAGGCCAGTGGTGGCGGCGGGCAAGTGCTCAAAGGCGTGACCGCGCAAGCGGGGGCGGAAGCCATCCTCAAATTGCTGATCGAAGAAGGCGTCGTCCGCTGATTGTTCCCACGCTCTGCGTGGGAATGCCGCCCGGGACGCTCCGCGTCCCTCTTTGTCTGCCTGAAACACAGAGCGTAAGCACGCTCGCCATCATCCTGTCGGAGAACGTAATGCCCGTTGAATTTCGTTCGGCCCTGCGCGCGGATGCGCGGGAGATTGCTCGCTTGTTTCAGATTTCATCGGAAGGCGCGGCTGATTACATCTGGAGCCAATTGGCCCGGCCCGGCCAGGATCTACTGGAGGTCGGCGCCAGTCGCTACGCCCGTGAAGACGTCGATTTCTCCTACCAGAACTGCCTGATCGCGCAGGCAGAGGGCGAAGTCATCGGCATGTTGCACAGCTACGTGATGCGTCACGATCCGTTGGCCACGCCGGTTACCGATCCAGTTCTGGCGCCGTATGCCACGATGGAAATCCCCGAAACACTCTATATTTCGAGCCTGGCGCTGCACGAAGGCTGGCGCAATCAGGGTTTGGGCCAACAGTTTCTCGCCTATGCCTACGACCGCGCCAATCAGCTGGGGCTCAACGGCTTGAGCCTGATCGACTACGCGGCCAATACCGGTGCCTGCCGGTTCTATCAACGGCATGGCTTTCGTATCGTCGACACCTGCCAGATCACGCCGCATCCGATGATTCGGGTAACGGGGGAGGCCTATCTGATGTACCGCCCGTGAGGGGCCATACATAAAACCGAAGGTTACCCACAATCCCTGTTATCACTTCTGTGGATAACATGTTCGCCCCTCGCTACACACCATACAAATCAGGCCCTACAACCCTTCGTACAAAAAACAACCAACCTAACCCACGGTTTTTTCGGGCTTTTTCCCGAGGATAAGTTTGCCCACGGGCCAATACTTGCCCCCAATCTCTGTTGGCGCTTCTGTGGATAAGATGTTCGCTGTCCGCCACAGACCATATAAACCGGGTCTTTCAGGCGTCTGATCAAATAACAACCAAATCACCGTTTTAAGACGAAAAATTTACCACAAACCCCGATTTATCAAGCTTTGCGCAGGTTTTCCACAGAACAGCCAAAGTTGCCCCCAAAGTCTGTTGGCGCTTCTGTGGATAAGGTGTTCGCCATCCTCTGTAAGCCATGTAAAACGTGCTCTGTAAGCTTTCGATCAAAAAACAACCAATTGCCGTTCAGAACCGTGCTTCTGGATAAGTCACGGTTTTTCTTCACTATTTGTCGAGAGATTTCCCAGAAATCCAACACTTGTCCCCATTTGCTGTGGGCGAAGGTGTGGATAACTTGTTCGCTAAACCCTGCAAGCCACGCCACGCATAGGGCCGAACGCGATAGATCAGATTTCGTACAGTTCTAAGGCACTTCCTTGACTTCAAACTGTCGCGTGTCTTCACTCACCAGTTACCAAGGACAGCCGTCACTTATCCACATCTGGTTCAGGGAGAACGCGTGATGGATAGCCAGCCCCACCGCTCGCACCCCATTCCCTGCACGACCTGCGTCCCGGCCGCCGCGACTTCGCTGCGCAAGCGAACCCATCGCCGGGCCGCCAATCAGCGTGCGCGTCTATAGCGCCAGACCTTTGCACTGACACAGCTTGCTGCCGCCGGGTTCGCCCGGTGGCCAGGTGTTCGTTCGTCCATTGATCGCAGGCAACCGCAGAGTTGCCCCATCAGCCTGAGAGGAAAACAACCATGACCCGGATCGCTACGCCCATCAGTGACATCAAGGAACATTACGACGTGATCGTCATCGGCTCCGGCTATGGCGGCGGGATCGCGGCTTCGCGTCTGTCCCGGGCCGGCAAGCGGGTGTGCCTGCTGGAGCGCGGGCGGGAGATGCAGCCTGGCGAGTACCCGAACACCATGATCGCGGCCACCGAGGAATTGCAGGTACATGACCCGGACGGCCACATCGGTTCCCGCACCGGGTTGTTCGACCTGCACGTCAACGCCCAGCAGAACGTGGTGGTCGGCTGTGGCTTGGGCGGCACCTCGCTGATCAACGCCAACGTCGCTCTGGAACCGGAACCCGGTGTGTTCGACGACCCGCGCTGGCCGCTGGCGGTGCGTGAACATCGCGACACTTTGCTCGAGGACGGTTACGCCCGGGCCCGGGAGATGCTCAAACCGATGCCGTATCCCAGCACCTCACCGGTGCTGCCAAAGCTCGAAGCCAACAAAAAGTCAGCGGATTACCTCAAGCAAGGCACGCATTTTTACCGGCCGCCGATCAACGTGACCTTCGACAAACTGCCGAGCAACCTCAACCACGTCGGCGTCGAGCAACTGCCTTGCAACAACTGTGGCGACTGCGTTTCTGGCTGTAACAACAAGGCCAAGAACACCACGCTGATGAACTATCTGCCGGACGCCTGCAACCATGGCGCGGAGATATTCTGCCAGGCCGAGGTGCGGCACCTGGAGCGCGACGGCGATGGCTGGATCGTGCACTTCCAGTACCTGGACAGCGGCCGCGAGAAGTTCTCGGCGCCGACGCTGTTCGTCAAAGCCGACATCGTGGTCGTTTCCGCCGGCACCTTGGGTTCCACCGAAATCCTCCTGCGCTCCCGGGACAAAGGCCTGTCGACCTCCAACCAGCTCGGCGAAAACATGAGCGGCAATGGCGACATCCTCGGCTTTGGCCACAACTGCGAACAAGCGATCAACGGCATCGGGTTCGGCGCGCACCCGGCCAAGGAGTTGCACCCGGTCGGCCCGTGCATCACCTCGATTATCGACATGCGCACCGAAGGCGACTGGCGCAGCCGCATGGTCATCGAAGAAGGCTCGATCCCCGGCGCCCTCGGCCGGCCGATGGTGCCGAGCATGGCCGGGTTCGCCGAGTTGATCGGCGTGGCCACCGACGACAGCTTCACCGGCAAGCTGAAATACAAGGAGCGCGAAGCCGAAAGCTTCCTGCGTGGCCCGTATTACGGCGCGCTGCACAACATGCAGACGTACCTGATCATGAGCCACGACGACGGCAAGGGCCGGATGGTGCTCGACAGCAAGGATCAGCTGCGCATCGATTGGCCGGGCGTCGGCGAGCAAGAGAACGTCAAACTCGGCAACGAGCGCCTGCACCTGAGCACCAAGGCGCTGGGCGGGATCTGGGTCGAGAACCCGATCTGGACCAAACTGCTCAAGCACAGCATCGTCTCGGTCCACCCCTTGGGCGGCTGCGTCATGGGCGAAGACGCGGGGCAGGGCGTGGTCAACCACAAGGGCCAGGTATTCTGCGGTGCGACTGGCACTGACGTGTACGCCGGTTTGTACGTGACCGACGGTGCGGTGATCCCGACCTCGTTGGCGGTCAATCCGCTGCTGACCATCTCGGCGGTGAGCGAACGCAACATGGGCCTGCTGGCGGCGGATCGCGGTTGGCAGATCGACTACACGCTGCCCTCGGCACCGCGCAAACAAGTGGCGCCGCCGACCCTCGGCGTGCAGTTCACCGAAACCATGAAAGGCTACTTCTCCAAGGACTTCACCCTGCCTCAGGGCACCGATCTGCCGTTGTATGAAACAGCGGCCAAGCGCGGCGAATCGGAAAACTCACCGATCGAGTTCACCCTGACCATCACCGCCAACGACCTCAATCGCATGATCAAGGAACCGGAGCACGCCGCGACCCTGGTCGGCACATTGAACGCGCCAGGCCTGTCGCCGCAACCGCTAACCGCCAGCAACGGCGTGTTCAACCTGTTCGAGCAGTTCGAGGAACAGGTCGGCGTGCGCCACATGAAATACGACATGAAACTGACCGCCGAGGACGGCCACGACTATTTCTTCAGCGCCTTCAAAACCGTGCCCGAAGACAATGGCGTGCTGAACATCTGGCACGACACCAGCACCCTCTACGTCACGCTGTATAACGGGCCGGACAAGTCCGGCGCGGTGCTCGGTTCCGGCGTCATGCACATCCATCCAACCGACTTCGCCAAGCAAATGACCACCATGAAAGTGCTCAACGCCCGCAACGAGCGCGAGCGCATTGAAGGCCTGGCGCGGTTTGGCAAGTTCTTCGCCGGCATCCTGTGGGAGAGTTACGGCGGGGTGTTTGCCGGCGACATCTACTTCAACCCTGACGCGCCGCCACGGCTGAAACGGCCGCTGGATGCGCCAACCCCGAGCGTGCATTTCTTCCAGACCGAGGACAACGTCGAACTGCGCCTGACCCGTTATCAGGGCGGCAGCAAAGGGCCGGTGATGCTGGTGCATGGGTTGGGCGTGGGCTCGAATATTTTCTCCACTGACACCATCCAGACCAACCTGCTGGAATTCCTGTGCAAGCACGAGTACGACGTCTGGCTCCTGGATTTGCGGGTGAGCATCCTGCTGCCGGCGAGCAAGAAGGAATGGAATGGCGACCAGATCGCCGAGTACGACTTCAAGGCCGCCATCCAGCAAATCCGGCAGGCGACCCAGGCGAAGGACGTGCAGTGCGTGGTGCATTGCTACGGCGCGACGACGTTCTTCATGTCGCTGCTGGCCGGGTTGCAAGGCGTGCGGTCGGTGGTTTGCTCGCAGATTGCCGCGGATACGGTCGTGGCCACGGCCACCGGGCTCAAGGCCGGTTTGCACCTGCCGGGGATGCTCGATGCCATCGGGGTCAAATCCCTCACGGCTTACGCCGATAACAAGGAGAACTGGTTCAACAAACTCTACGACAAAGCCCTCAACGGCTACGCGCGGATTGAAGCCCAGGGCTATTGCACCAACCCGGTGTGTCACCGCATCACCTTCATGTACGCGTCGCTGTACCGCCACGACACCCTCAATGAAACCCTGCACGACAACCTGCACGAACTGTTCGGTGAGTCGAACATGCAGACCTTCGAGCACTTGGCGCTGATCGTACGCAAAGGGCATCTGGTGAACTTCAAGGGTGAAGACGTCTACATGTCGCACTTCGACCGGCTGAGCATGCCGATCTGCTTTATCAGCGGCGCGGACAACCAGTGCTACCTGCCGGAAAGCACGCTCAAGACCTATGAGCGGGTGTGCAAAGTCCACGGGCCGGAACGTTACAGCCGGCAAGTGGTGCCGGGTTACGGCCATATCGACTGCATGTTCGGCAAGGACGCGGTGGTCGACGTGTACCCGATCATCCTGCAACACCTGGAGAAGACAGCTGTCGGCTAGCACCGATCGTTCCCACGCTCTGCGTGGGAATGCATCCCGTGACGCTCTGCGTCACAAGAGCGGACGCGGAGCGTCCATGGCGGCATTCCCACGCAGAGCGTGGGAACGATCTGGGGATAAAAAATGGACAGTTACATCCGCTGGTTTCAACGCTTTATCTGGCTAGGCATCGTGATGAACATGTTCTTCGCGCTGCCAGCCCTGTTCGCCCCGGCGCTGCTGACGTCGATGCTCGGCCTGCCGCCGCAACTCTCCGATCCCTGGCTGGAAAACGCCGGCATGTTGCTGGTGGGCATCAGCGTGTTCTACATGCCGTCTGGGTTCAACGCGCCACGGTTCGTGGTGCATTCCTGGTTGTGCGTGCTGTCGCGGCTGATCGCCGTGGCGTTCTGGATCTACCTGATCAACACCAGCAACCAGGCCACGGTGTTCGTGCCGATGTTTCTCGGCGATCTGAGCATGTTTCTGATCCTCGGGATCCTGCTGTACCTCGGCACCACGCCGGCTAATCGGCCGTTGGCGTTGCTCTGCGACGGCTGGCGGGAATGGCGCGCGGGTTGGGCGCTGCGTTGGCAAAGCCACGGCTTCAAGGTCGGGACGCTGATCGTGGTGCTGCTGCTCGGGTTTATCGGCTACGAAACCTGGTACCAGATGCTGCGAGTGGTGCCAGCGGAGAAATACGCTTCCGACGAAGATCACTACAAATACGCCGCCATCGGCCTTGGCATCGAAGCGCGCATCCCCTATTACCTGTTCGCCGTGCTGCCGCAGATGTGCCCGGAGAAACTGCCGAAACCCGGCGGTTATGAAGTCTTCGGTTTCCTCTACGAAAACGGCAAGGACCTGCCCATTGGCATGGCCAAGCGGCAGATCGGCTACCCGACGGTCGAACCGAATTGCGCCCTGTGTCACACCGGTTCCTACCGCGCCAATGCCGGCGAAATCGCTACTCCGGTGGCCACCGCGCCGGCCAACACCCTGCAACTGCAAGCTTTCCAGTGGTTCGCCTACGATTGCGCCAGCGACCCAAAATTCACCACCGACGCGGTGATGACCGCGATCAACAGCAAGTTCCAGCTCGGCTTTTTCGAGCGAATTTACAACCGCTACCTGATCATCCCGATGGCCAAGAGCGCGCTGCTGAAACAGAAACAGGCCTACGCCTGGCAGAAGCTGCGTCCACCACAAGGGCCGGGGCGCACCGACACCTTCAACCCGACCAAAATGGTGGTGTTCGGCTTCCCGGATGACTCGACCATCGGCACCGTCGACCTGCCGCAAGTCTGGAACCAGAAACCCCGGGAATCGCTGTACCTGCACTGGGACGGCAACAACAACGACATCCACGAACGCAACTACGCGGCGGCGATGGCCGTGGGCGCCACGCCGGAATCGGTGCTGCCCGAAAGCTTCAATCGCGTGACCAACTGGCTGCTCGGTACCAAACCGCCGGCTTGGCCGTGGGCGCTGGATCAGGCCAAGGTCGCCCAAGGCAAACCGGTCTGGGACAAGAACTGCGCCGGTTGCCATGAGTTCGGCCGTACCGACACCGGGCAGGTCACCACCAATATCGAAGAACTGGGCACCGATCCCCATCGGCTGGACTCGTTCACCACCGGTCTAGTGAGCGCGTTCCACGGCTTCAAAAAACCGCCGTTTGACTTCAACGCCTATCGCAAGACCCAGAGCTACAGCAACACCCCGACCGACGGCGTCTGGATGCGCGCGCCTTATCTACACAACGGTTCAGTGCCGACGCTGTGGGATTTGCTGCAACCACCGGAACAGCGGCCGCAGGTGTTCTTCACCGGTTCCGACGTCTACGACCAGGAGAAGGTCGGCTTCGTCACCAGCGGCGCCCAGGCGAAAGCTTCGGCGGATTTCAAATACGACACGCGATTGGAAGGCAACCACAACAGCGGCCACCTGTATGGCACGCAGCTGTCGGACATCGATAAACGGGCGCTCATCGAATTCATGAAAACCCTGTGATCCCACTACGGATGGAGGAATGCCAACATGTCATTAGTCAGTCATTGGGAACATGAGTACGACAAGGTCAAAGTGCGCCTGCACGGGCTGTTCACGCGGCTGGAAATGTCCTGGAAGAAACTCGTCAGCGAGCTGGAGCCGGAAGAGTTCGAGGCCATCGTCGCGCTGCTGCAGCGCGGTCACGATCAGGCGCAATACGTGCTCAAGCACGGCGACTTGCCGGACGATGAACCGAGTGTGCCGTGGGAGTTGTCCCACGGCTTGTCGATCCTGCATATCGGCAACGCCACGCCGTTGCCGCAATCCACCGACGAGTTGCAAACCCGAGTGCTCAAGGACGGCAGTTTGCTCGGTTGTCGCAAATGGGAACTGCTGGACCTGCTGTGGAGCGAAGCGCTGCTGAAGTGGATTGAAAACTTGCGCCATCACGCGCCATTCGCCACCACCCCGGCGCTGATGAAAATGGACAGTGACGTGATCCTGGCAATCGCCGGCGACTGGGGCACCGGGCCGTTTGACAGCCATGCCCCGGCGGTGGCGGTGGCCAACCAGATGCAACTGGCCCAGGCCGATTTCACCATTCACCTGGGGGACGTGTATTACGCCGGTACCCATTCCCAGGAAGACGTCGACATGGTCGGCTGGCCCATGGGCAAGCACGGCTCGTTCACGCTCAATTCCAACCACGAGATGTACAGCGGCGCCCATGGCTACTACAAGGAATTGGCCAAGCGCTTCCCGACGCAGCAGGGCACCAGCTATTTCGCGCTGTACAACGATGACTGGCTGGTGGTCGGGCTCGACAGCGCGTACGCCTCGGATGCGATCAACCTGTACATGGACGGCACGCTGAACAAGGAACAGATCGCCTGGATGAAAGAGCTGCCCCAGCGCAGGAAGATCATGGTGCTCAGCCATCACCAGGGCTTCGACATCTCCGGGCACAACAAGACCGCGCTGTATCAAACGGTGTGTGATGCCTTGGGGCGTGAGCCGGATTATTGGTATTGGGGGCATTTGCACAACGGCATCTGCTACGCCGCCCAGGGTGGGCTGCATGCGCGGTGTGCCGGGCATGGGGCGATTCCGTATGGCAATGCCAGTGAACTGGACGGGCATTCGCGGGTGTTGTGGTCGGAAACGCAGAATGCGCGGGATGAGGCGTACCCGGACCGGGTGTTGAATGGTTATGTGAAAGTGCGGTTGGTGGGGGAGAACATTGAGGAGACGTTTATTGGCGAGGATGGATCGGTGCGGTGGTCTTCCCGCACATGATCGTTCCCACGCTCCGCGTGGGAATGCCTCAATGGACGCTCCGCGTCCGCTCTTGGGACGCGGAGCGTCCCGGGCTGCATTCCCACGCAGAGCGTGGGAACGATCATGGTCAGGTCAGCCCTGAACCGGCACGCCCTTGAGGTAAGCCGCCGGCTCAGCCCCGAGATTGTTCAACAGCCGCTCGCTGTACCAATCCACAAAATTCACCACGCCAAACTCATACGTCTTGGAGTAAGGCCCAGGCTGGTAAGCCGTGGAGTTGATCCCGCGCTGGTTTTCTTCGGCCAGGCGCCGGTCCTGGTCGTTGGTCGCGTCCCAGACTTTACGCATGCGCTCGACGTCGTAATCCACCCCTTCAACCGCATCCTTGTGCACGATCCACTTGGTGGTGACCATGGTTTCCTGGGCGCTGATCGGCCACACGGTGAAGACGATGATGTGATCGCCCATGCAGTGGTTCCACGAGTGCGGCAAGTGCAGGATGCGCATCGAGCCGAGGTCCGGGTTCTTGATCCGGCCCATGAGTTTGGCGCAGCCCTGTTTGCCGTCGAGGGTCATCGACACGGTGCCCTTGAGCAGCGGCATGCGCACGATGCGGTTACGCAGGCCGAAACTGGCGTGGGCGTAAGGAATCTTCTCGGCATCCCAGGCCGCGGCGGAGGCGGCGACATGGTCCTTGAACGCCTGGTCGGCGCGCGGGTCAGTGACATCGTCCCATTCCAGCAGGGTTTTCAGCAGTTCCGGGTGCGACGCGTTGCAGTGGTAGCACTCGCGGTTGTTTTCCAGCACCAGTTTCCAGTTAGCTTTTTCGAACAAGGTGGTCTGGATCGCCACCTTGGTGTTTTCCATGTCGTACGGTTCCATGTAATGGTTCAGCGTCGACAGGAAGTCATCAATGGCCGGCGGATTTTCCGACAGGCTAATGAAGATGTAACCACCCGCCGTTTTCACGCTCACCGGTTTGAGGCCGTACTGCTTCATGTCGAAGTCGGCGCCCATTTCGGTGCCAGCGAATAGCAGGCGACCGTCGAGTTCATACGTCCACTGGTGGTAGTGGCAAACCAGCTTGGCGACCTTGCCTTTTTCACTGGTGCACAGCCGCGAACCACGGTGGCGGCAAACGTTGTGGAACGCATGCACCACGCCTTCGGCGCCGCGAATCACGATGATCGGGTTCTTGCCGACTTGCAGGGTCAGGTAGTTGCCCTTGGTCGGGATTTCGCAGGTCATACCGGCGATCAACCACTCTTTCTGGAAGATCTCCTGCATGTCGATATCAAACAGCCGC
The DNA here is from genome assembly GCF_059716165.1 of Pseudomonas sp. LBUM1646. Taxonomy (NCBI): domain Bacteria; kingdom Pseudomonadati; phylum Pseudomonadota; class Gammaproteobacteria; order Pseudomonadales; family Pseudomonadaceae; genus Pseudomonas; species Pseudomonas sp. LBUM1646. The sequence continues at coordinate 6,377,599 of NZ_CP166810.1, read as the reverse complement.
TCGTCAGAGTAAAACGGCTGCGGCAGCGAGAAAGTGCGCTCGCGCTCTTGCAGCATCTGCGCGGTGGCCTTGCGTGCGGGTTCCAGCGGATCGCCCAGGCTGATTTTTGCGGTGACGTCCATCGATGTGATCCTCAAGGCCTTTCTGTGAGGCCGGCGAAAGTGACTAATCAGGTTTGCTACGCAAGGTGTAAAGAATCTGTATTTGTGTGAAGCGAGTGTGGGGCCGGCGCACACCAGAACCTTATCCATGGGCGACATGGCCCAATCTGTTCCCGACGCGCAACCCCCGGTAGTTGGGGGCTGGTCGCGATAAGTATGTGAATGTCGCAGATAGGTAAATGGATGGCTCGCGCTATACGCAGAATCGCCAACATAAGGCCGACCATCGGCGGTGGAGAACAGCATGTCCAACAGCTTCCTGAATCCGGTAACCACCCAGACCTGGGCCAATGGTCGACACATCGTCCGTTGCGTCAAAGTCATCCAGGAAACCTGGGACGTGCGCACCTTCTGCTTTATGGCCGATCAGCCGATCCTGTTCTTCTTCAAGCCCGGGCAGTTCGTGACCCTGGAGCTGGAAATCGACGGCGTGCCGATCATGCGTTCGTACACCATTTCCAGCTCGCCGTCGGTGCCGTACAGCTTTTCGGTGACCATCAAGCGTGTGCCGGGGGGCAAGGTCTCTAACTGGCTGCACGACACCTTGCACGAAGGCCAGGAGTTGGCGGTGCACGGGCCGGTCGGGCTGTTCAACGCCATGGACTTCACCGCGCCGAAGGTTTTGTACCTCAGCGGCGGCGTCGGGATCACGCCGGTCATGTCGATGGCCCGCTGGTTCTACGACACCAACGGCAACGTCGACATGGTGTTTATCCACAGCGCCCGTTCGCCGAAAGACATCATCTATCACCGCGAGCTGGAGCACATGGCGTCGCGGATCGACAACTTCAGTCTGCATCTGATCTGCGAGAAGCACGGTCTGGGCGAGCCGTGGGCCGGTTATCGCGGTTACCTGAACTACAAGATGCTGGAACTGATGGCCCCGGACTTCCTTGAACGCGAAGTTTTCTGCTGCGGCCCGACGCCGTACATGAACGCGGTCAAGCGCATGCTTGAAGCAGTTGGCTTCGACATGAGCCGTTATCACGAGGAATCCTTCGGTGCGACGCCTCCGGAAGCCCGCGCCGATGCGGTGGAGCAGGCGGAAATCGCCGCCGACGCACCGGATATCGATGTGGCGGACCTGCATCAGGTGGAATTCACCGCGTCCGGCAAGAGCATTCGTGTGGCGCCGGGGGAAACCGTCCATGCTGCTGCGGCCAAGCTTGGCCTGCTGATTCCGAAGGCTTGCGGGATGGGGATCTGCGGGACGTGCAAGGTGATGAAGCTGGGCGGGGAAGTCGAAATGGACCACAACGGCGGGATTACCGAGGAAGACGAAGCGGAAGGGTTCATCCTGTCGTGCTGCAGCGTGCCGAAGGGTGACGTGCGGATTGAGTTCTAACGCACACTGAGGAACTTCCCGTTCCCCTGTAGGAGCTGTCGAGTGAAACGAGGCGGCGATCTTTTGATGTTGTTTTTTAAGAGCAAGATCAAAAGATCGCCGCCTCGTTTCACTCGGCAGCTCCTACAAGGGCGTGCGTATTTCAGTCGACAAACAGGTCCGGCATCAGTTTGTCGGTGGAGTCCGGTTCAAACCGATACCCCTCGAAATCCTTAACCCCGTGTTCCCTCAAAACATCTTCATCAATCAGCAACCGCCCGGTAATGCTGCGTCCAGTGCTGTCCAGAATGATGTGGGCGGCATCCGCCATGATCGCCGGCGTTCGTGCGTGTTTGAAGGACTCCCGCGAGCCAAGCTGAAATTCGATGGCCGCCGTGGCAATCATCGTCTGCGGCCATAGCGAGTTGACGCTGATGCCGTAATTGGCGAATTCCTCGCTCATACCCAATGTCAGCATGCTCATGCCGTACTTGGTCACGGTGTAAGGGCTGTATTGCGCGAACCATTTCGTCGCCAGGTTCAACGGCGGCGACAGGTTGAGGATGTGGCCCTTGGATTTTTTCAGATAGGGCAGGGCCGCCTGGCTACAGAGCAACACCGCGCGGGTGTTGATCTGGTGCATCAGGTCGAAACGCTTGAGTTCGATGTGCTGAACCCCGGTCAACTTGATCGCCCCGGCATTGTTGACCAGCGCATCAATCCCGCCGAAATGCTCATTGGCCCGGGCCAGCGCCTCACGCACTGCGACTTCATCACGCACATCCACTTGCAGGGCCAACGCCTTGCCACCCGCGGCTTCAACTTCCTCGGCCACGCTGAAAATCGTGCCTGGCAGCTTGGCATGCGGCTCGGCACTCTTGGCCGCAATCACAATATTGGCCCCGTCCCGCGCAGCTCGCAGCGCGATCTCACGTCCGATGCCACGGCTGGCGCCGGTGATGAACAGGGTTTTGCCTTGTTGGGACATGCGTGCGCTCCTGATTGTTATTGTCTGAGCAAATTAATGTAGTCCAAGATGTGCCGCACGATGATCGTTCCCACGCTCCGCGTGGGAATGCCTCTCGGGACGCTCCGCGTTCCTGCTTCACCGACTACGCATCGCCGGACATCGTTGTGACGCAGAGCGTCACGGGCTGCATTCCCACGCGGAGCGTGGGAACGATCATTCAGTACCATCGCTGAATCTGAATTAGTCCTTCCTGGCCTGCGTAATCTCGGGCGCTTGAATATCGCCAATGCTCCGGCAAATCCACATACCCGCGCTTCACTGGGTTGTAGTGGATGTAATCCAGCTTCTGGCGCATTACCGTTTCGCTGTACACCATCTCCGCATGTGAACCCTCCTGCCACAACTGATACACCCGATCCTTCTTGTGCGCACGTTTGCTGAAACGCAGGCGCTGCAATGCGCGCTCGGCACCTTTGCTTTGCAAGTCGTCGATAATTTGTCGGGCGGTAAAGGATTTGAACTGGCTGAGGCACTTGCTCAGGTCTGGAGCCTGAGCAACGAAATGCAGATGGTTTTCCAGCACTACATAGCCGTACAACTTCAGATCTTGATGGGTTTGTTGATAGCGCCAGCAACTGAGCAGGTGATCGACGATGTAAGGCCGGATGAATAGCGGGAGCCATTCCAGGAGAGTGCAGGTGAGAAAGTGAGGTTTGTCAGGTTCGGTGATGGTGTAGCGGCTTCGACCCATGGGTGCATTCCTTTGCGTGGGAATGACTAGGGTGAGCTCGGTTGTGTGGTGGTGCTAGCGGACAGAGCCGCGGAGCGAGTGGGAAATTACGACGCGCCACAACTGATCGTTCCCACGCTCCGCGTGGGAATGCAGCCCGTGACGCTCCGCGTCACAACGGTGGTCGGCTCTACATCGGTGGTGAAGCTGGAACGCGGAGCGTCCCGAGAGGCATTCCCACGCGGAGCGTGGGAACGATCGGGTCGCTGATTAGCGGGACATGACTTCGCGAATGTCCGCCGCCAATTCGCGCACGCGTTCTTCTTCGGTGTCCCACGAGCACATGAAGCGGGCGCCGCCGTTGCCGATGAAGGTGTAGAAGCGCCAGCCCTTGGCGGTCAGGGCGGCGATGGCCGGTTCCGAGAGTTGCAGGAATACGCCGTTGGCTTGCACCGGGAACATCAGTTCCACGCCTTGAATGTCGCTGACCAGTTCCGCCAGCAGTTGCGCGCAGTGGTTGGCGTGTTTGGCGTATTTGAGCCAGGCGTCGTTTTCCAGGATGCCGACCCACGGGGCCGAGAGGAAACGCATCTTCGAGGCCAGTTGCCCAGCCTGTTTGCAGCGGTAGTCGAAGTCTTCCGCCAGTTTGTGGTTGAAGAACAGGATCGCCTCGCCCACGGCCATGCCGTTTTTCGTGCCGCCGAAGCACAACACATCGACGCCGGCCTTCCAGGTCAGGTCCGCCGGGGTGCAGCCGAGGAACGCGCAGGCGTTGGAGAAGCGCGCGCCGTCCATGTGCAGGTTCAGGCCCAGCTCTTTGCAGGTGACGCTGATGGCGCGGATTTCTTCCGGGGTGTAGACGCTGCCGACTTCAGTGGCTTGGGTCAGGGTCACCACGCGGGGTTTCGGGTAGTGGATGTCTTGGCGTTTGAGGGCGACTTCGCGGATCGATTCCGGGGTCAGCTTGCCGTTTTCAGTGCGAGCGACCAGCAGTTTGGAGCCGTTGGAAAAGAATTCCGGCGCGCCGCATTCGTCGGTTTCGACGTGGGCGGTTTCCGAGCAGATCACGCTGTGGTAACTCTGGCACAGCGACGACAGGGCCAGGGAGTTGGCCGCGGTGCCGTTGAAGGCGAAGAACACTTCGCAGTCGGTTTCAAACAGTTTGCGGAAGTCGTCGGACGCTCGTGCGGTCCATTCGTCGTCGCCGTAAGCGCGCTGGTGGCCGTGGTTGGCCTGTTCCATGGCGGCCCAGGCTTCAGGGCAGATACCGGAATAGTTGTCGCTGGCGAATTGTTGGCTCTTATCGGTCATGGCCTGATTCCGTGTTCAAAACCCTTATGGTGAAGAGTTTTGTGGTCAATGATGGTGCGCACTTTACCGAAGATCGTCCGGGGAGCACACGCGATGATGCTGTCAGAAAAATACACATTTGACGGGCAATTATGCACATGACGCAAAGGGACGGCGCGCTGGATCTGCTCAAGTGGCTGGCGCTGCTGAGCATGGTGCTCGATCACCTGCGATATGTCGGGTACTCCGTCGATTTTCTGTATGTGCCGGGGCGATTGGCGTTTCCGTGGTTCTGTCTGGCGATGGCGGCGAATCTGTCTCGGACACGTACCGCCACAACAAATGGTCAGTGGCGTTACTTGGGTTGGTTGATCGCGTTTAGCGCCATCAGCGAAATCCCCTATCGAATCTACATTCCTGATCCCGACACGTTAAACGTGATGCCTACGTTGGTGCTCGGTCTGCTGGTGGCGCGGGGCTGGCAGCAGCCGACGCTTCAATCACGATTGTTGGCGGTCGGCGCCGTTTTACTCGCGGCGCTGTTCCCGGAGCGACTGATGTTCGGTTTCTTCGGCGTGATGTTGCCCTTGGCGATGTTGCTGGTGATCCGCCGGCCCTGGTATTTCAGTCTGTTGCCGGGGCTGGTGTGCCTGGCGGCCAATCAATGGCAGGTGCTGTATGGCGCGGCGCGGATGGGTAATGGCGCGGCGATCTTCGGCATTGCCGCTTGTCTGATCGCGCCATTGCTCGGGTTGTTGCTGTTGCGACACGCCAGCCGCCTCAAGCCACCGCCCATGCGTCGCTGGGCGTACGCGCTCTATCCTGCGCACTTCCTCGCGCTATTGGCCTTACGACAGGTTCTCGCGTAACCCCGGTAGAAGCTGCCATTTCAGCCCATGTCGTAAACGCACCTTTGCGTGGCGTCCATAGGCATTTGACCTGTCTGCGCCGGTCATACCATCGCATCCAAAGGGCACTGCCGAAAGGTACGTGCCTCACCGAGACGAAAGGCGCACAAGCCGCCGCTGGGAGAGACGCGATGTTCAGCAAGCAAGACCAGATCAAGGGCTACGACGATGCACTGCTGGCGGCGATGAATGCCGAGGAGCAACGCCAGGAAGATCACATCGAACTGATCGCGTCAGAGAACTACACCAGCAAACGCGTCATGGAAGCGCAAGGCAGTGGCCTGACCAACAAATACGCCGAAGGTTATCCGGGCAAGCGCTACTACGGTGGTTGCGAGCACGTCGATAAAGTTGAAGCGCTGGCCATCGAACGCGCCAAGCAGCTGTTCGGCGCCGATTACGCCAACGTCCAACCGCACTCCGGTTCTTCCGCTAACAGCGCCGTTTACCTGGCCCTGATCCAGCCGGGCGACACCATTCTCGGCATGAGCCTGGCCCACGGCGGTCACCTGACCCACGGCGCCAAAGTGTCGTCCTCGGGCAAGCTGTACAACGCCGTGCAGTACGGCATCGACGTCAAGACCGGTTTGATTGATTACGACGAAGTCGAACGCCTGGCCGTCGAGTGCAAACCGAAAATGATCGTCGCCGGGTTCTCCGCTTACTCCAAGACCCTCGACTTCCCGCGCTTCCGGCAGATTGCCGACAAGGTCGGTGCACTGCTGTTCGTCGACATGGCCCACGTGGCCGGTCTGGTCGCTGCTGGCCTGTACCCGAACCCGCTGCCTTACGCTGACGTGGTCACCACCACCACGCACAAGACCCTGCGCGGTCCGCGTGGCGGCCTGATCCTGTGCAAGGCCAACGAAGAGATCGAGAAAAAGCTCAACTCCGCCGTATTCCCCGGCGCTCAGGGCGGCCCACTGATGCACGTCATCGCGGGTAAAGCGGTGTGCTTCAAGGAAGCGTTGGAGCCAGGTTTCAAGGCCTACCAACAACAAGTGATCGACAACGCCCAGGCCATGGCCGGCGTGTTTATCAAACGCGGCTACGATGTAGTGTCCGGCGGTACTGACAACCACCTGTTCCTGGTCAGCCTGATCCGTCAGGGCCTCACCGGCAAAGACGCGGACGCCGCCCTCGGTCGCGCCCACATCACCGTGAACAAGAACGCTGTACCGAACGATCCACAGTCGCCGTTCGTGACCTCCGGCCTGCGCATCGGCACCCCGGCGGTGACCACACGCGGCTTCAAGGTGACCCAGTGCGTGACGCTGGCCGGCTGGATCTGCGACATCCTCGACAACCTCGGCGATGCCGACGTTGAAGCGAATGTGGCGCAGCAAGTGGCAGCCCTGTGCGCGGACTTCCCGGTTTATCGCTGAGCGCGGTTTTGGAGTAAATGACTATGCAACGCTATTCGGGCTTCGGCCTCTTCAAACACTCCCTCAGCCATCACGAAAACTGGCAGAAAATGTGGCGCACGCCGACCCCTAAAAAGGTCTATGACGTGGTCATCGTCGGCGGTGGCGGGCATGGTCTCGCCACGGCTTACTACCTGGCCAAAGAACACGGCATCACCAACGTGGCCGTGGTCGAGAAAGGCTGGCTGGGCGGCGGTAACACCGCGCGCAACACCACCATCGTTCGCTCCAACTACCTGTGGGACGAGTCGGCGCACCTGTACGAACACGCGATGAAACTGTGGGAAGGCCTGTCCCAGGACCTGAACTACAACGTGATGTTCTCCCAGCGCGGCGTTTACAACCTGTGCCACACCCTGCAAGACATTCGTGATTCCGAGCGTCGGGTCAGCGCCAACCGCCTCAACGGCGTGGACGGCGAACTGCTCGATGCCAAGCAAGTGGCGGACGAGATTCCGTACCTCGACTGCTCCAAGAACACCCGCTACCCGGTGCTGGGCGCCACCGTTCAGCGCCGTGGCGGCGTGGCTCGTCACGATGCCGTGGCGTGGGGCTTTGCCCGTGCCGCCGATGCCTTGGGCGTGGACTTGATCCAGCAGACCGAAGTGATCGGTTTCCGCAAGGAAAACGGCGTGTGCATCGGCGTTGAAACCAACAAAGGCTTCATCGGCGCCAAGCGCGTCGGCGTAGTGACCGCCGGTAACTCCGGGCACATGGCCAAACTTGCCGGTTTCCGCCTGCCGATCGAATCCCACCCGCTGCAAGCGCTGGTGTCCGAGCCGATCAAACCGATTATCGACAGCGTGATCATGTCCAACGCCGTGCACGGTTACATCAGCCAGTCCGACAAGGGCGACCTGGTGATCGGTGCCGGTATCGACGGCTACAACGGCTACGGCCAGCGCGGTTCGTACCCGGTGATCGAGCACACCATCCAGGCCATCGTCGAGATGTTCCCGGTGTTGTCCCGCGTCCGCATGAACCGGCAGTGGGGCGGCATCGTCGACACCACGCCGGATGCGTGCCCGATCATTTCGAAAACCCCGGTGCCGAACATGTTCTTCAACTGCGGTTGGGGCACCGGTGGCTTCAAGGCGACACCTGGCTCGGGCAACGTGTTTGCCGCGAGTCTGGCCAAGGGTGAAATGCACCCATTGGCCGCACCTTTCTCCATCGACCGTTTCCACAACGGTGCGTTGATCGATGAACACGGCGCTGCTGCGGTTGCCCACTAACAGGAGAAATCCCCATGTTGCATATCTTCTGTCCTCACTGCGGCGAGCTGCGCTCCGAAGAGGAATTCCACGCATCCGGCCAGGCGCACATCCCGCGTCCACTGGATCCGACGACCTGCACCGACGAGGAGTGGGGTGACTACATGTTCTTCCGCGATAACCCGCGCGGTCTGCACCACGAACTGTGGATCCACGCCGCCGGTTGCCGTCAGTACTTCAACGCGACCCGCGACACCGTGACCTACGAGATTCTCGAAACCTACAAGATCGGCACCAAGCCACAATTCACCGACAAGACCGATAGCTCGAAAGCGGCTACGACGGCTCTGGGAGAGAAGGTATGAGCCAGATCAATCGCCTGTCCAACGGCGGACGGATCGACCGCAACAAAGTGCTGAGCTTCACTTTCAACGGTCAGGTGTACAAAGGCTTTGAAGGCGACTCGCTGGCCGCAGCCCTGCTGGCCAACGGCGTCGACATCATCGGTCGCAGCTTCAAGTATTCCCGCCCGCGCGGCATCTTCGCCGCCGGTGCTGAAGAGCCGAACGCGGTGCTGCAGATCGGCGCTACCGAAGCCACGCAAATCCCGAACGTGCGCGCCACGCAACAAGCGCTGTACCAAGGTTTGGTCGCCACCAGCACCAACGGCTGGCCGAGCGTGAACAACGACATGATGGGGATTCTCGGCAAGGTCGGCGGCAAGCTGATGCCGCCGGGCTTCTACTACAAAACCTTCATGTACCCGCAATCGTTCTGGATGACCTACGAGAAGTACATTCGTAAGGCCGCCGGTCTTGGCCGCTCGCCGACCGAGAACGATCCGGACACCTACGACTACATGAACCAGCACTGCGACGTGCTGATCGTCGGCGCCGGCCCTGCGGGTCTGGCCGCGGCACTGGCCGCTGCGCGCAGCGGTGCTCGTGTGATCCTGGCTGATGAGCAGGAAGAGTTCGGCGGCAGCCTGCTCGATTCCCGCGAAAGCCTCGACGGCAAACCGGCCACCGAATGGGTTGCCAGCGTCATCGCCGAACTGAAAGACACCCCGGACGTGCTGCTGTTGCCGCGCGCCACGGTCAACGGCTACCACGACCATAACTTCCTGACCATTCACGAACGCCTGACCGATCACCTCGGCGACCGCGCGCCGATTGGCCAGGTACGTCAGCGTATCCACCGGGTTCGCGCTAAACGTGTAGTGCTGGCGACCGGTGCTTGCGAGCGTCCGCTGCTCTACGGCAATAACGACGTGCCGGGCAACATGCTTGCTGGCGCTGTGTCGACTTACGTTCGTCGTTACGGCGTGGCACCGGGCAAGAAACTGGTGCTGTCGACCAACAACGACCACGCCTACCGCGTTGCATTGGATTGGCTCGACGCCAGCCAGCAAGTGGTGGCCATCGCCGACGCCCGCAGTAACCCGCGCGGTGCGCTGGTGGAAGAAGCCCGCGCCAAAGGCATCCGCATCCTGACCGGCAGCGCCGTGATCGAGGCCCGTGGCACCAAGCGCGTCACCGCTGCTCGCATTGCCGCGATTGATGTCAAAGCCCACGCCGTGACCAGTCCTGGCGAATGGCTGGATTGCGACCTCGTTGCCACCTCCGGCGGCTACAGCCCGGTGGTCCACTTGGCTTCGCACCTGGGCGGCAAACCGACCTGGCGTGAAGACATCCTCGGTTTCGTGCCGGGCGAAGCCCCGCAGAAACGCGTGTGCGTCGGTGGCATCAACGGCGTCTATGGCCTCGGCGATTCCCTGGCCGATGGTTTTGAAGGTGGTGCTCGCGCGGCCAGTGAAGCCGGTTTCAGCGTGGTTGAAGGCACCTTGCCGAAAGCCCTGAGCCGTCTCGAAGAACCGACCCTGGCGCTGTTCCAGGTCCCGCATGAAAAGAACACCGCACGGGCGCCGAAGCAATTCGTCGACCTGCAGAACGACGTGACTGCCGCCGCCATCGAACTGGCGACCCGCGAAGGTTTCGAGTCGGTCGAGCACGTCAAACGCTATACCGCACTGGGCTTCGGTACCGATCAGGGCAAGCTCGGCAACGTCAACGGCCTGGCCATCGCCGCCCGTTCGTTGAACGTGACCATCCCGCAGATGGGCACCACCATGTTCCGCCCGAACTACACGCCGGTGACTTTCGGCGCCGTGGCCGGTCGTCACTGTGGGCACATCTTCGAGCCAGTACGTTTCACCGCGCTGCATCACTGGCATGTGAAAAACGGTGCTGAATTCGAAGACGTCGGTCAGTGGAAACGTCCTTGGTACTTCCCGAAAAACGGCGAAGACCTGCACGCCGCGATCAAGCGCGAATGCAAAGCCGTGCGCGACAGCGTTGGCCTGCTGGACGCTTCAACCCTGGGCAAGATCGACATTCAAGGCCCGGATGCCCGCGAGTTCCTCAACCGCATCTACACCAACGCCTGGACCAAGCTCGACGTGGGCAAGGCGCGTTACGGTTTGATGTGTAAAGAAGACGGCATGGTCTTCGACGACGGCGTAACGGCTTGCCTGGCTGACAACCATTTCGTGATGACCACCACCACCGGCGGCGCTGCACGCGTGCTGCAGTGGCTGGAAATCTACCAACAGACCGAATGGCCAGACCTGAAGGTGTACTTCACCTCCGTGACGGATCACTGGGCAACCATGACCCTGTCCGGGCCGAACAGTCGCAAGCTGCTCAGTGAAGTCACTGACATCGACCTGACCAACGAAGCGTTCCCGTTCATGACCTGGAAAGAAGGCCTGGTCGGCGGTGTGCCGGCGCGGGTGTTCCGGATTTCGTTTACCGGTGAACTGTCGTACGAAGTCAACGTACAAGCCGACTACGCCATGGGCGTGCTTGAGAAAATCGTCGCGGCGGGCAAGCAGTACAACCTGACCCCGTACGGCACTGAAACCATGCACGTACTGCGGGCGGAGAAGGGCTTCATCATCGTCGGCCAGGACACTGACGGCTCGATGACCCCGGACGACTTGAACATGGGTTGGTGTGTCGGTCGCACCAAACCGTTCTCGTGGATCGGCCAGCGTGGCATGAACCGCGAAGACTGCGTGCGTGATCAACGCAAGCAACTGGTGGGCCTGAAGCCGATCGATCCGACCAAATGGCTGCCGGAAGGGGCGCAACTGGTGTTCAACACCAAGCAAACCATCCCGATGACCATGGTTGGCCACGTGACCTCCAGCTACGCGCACAACTCCCTCGGCTATTCGTTTGCCATGGGCGTGGTCAAGGGCGGCTTGAAGCGCATCGGTGAGCGTGTGTTCGCACCGCTGGCCGATGGCAGCGTGATCGAGGCGGAGATTGTTTCTTCGGTGTTCTTCGATCCGAAAGGCGATCGCCAGAACATCTGAAACTGATCGTTCCCACGCTCCGCGTGGGAATGCATCCCGGGACGCTCCGCGTCCCAAGAACGGACGCAGAGCGTCCATGGCGGCATTCCCACGCAGAGCGTGGGAACGATCAACAAAAGAAAGGTGCTTTATGACCGCAGCCAATGTGTACCAACAACGCCCAACCACCGGGGCCAAGGCCGAGTCGTCGCTGCATCATGCCGACCTCGCCAGCCTGGTGGGCAAGGGCCGCAAAAACGCCGGCGTGATCGTGCGTGAGAAAAAACTCCTCGGCCACCTGACGATTCGTGGCGATGGCCACGATGCCGCGTTCAGCGCTGGCGTACACAAGGCCCTTGGCATCGAATTGCCCGGCGCGCTGTCCGTCATCGTCAAAGGCGAAACCAGCCTGCAATGGGTGGGGCCGGATGAATGGCTGCTGATCGTGCCGACCGGTGAAGAATTCGCCGCCGAGCAAAAACTCCGTGAAGCGCTGGGCGACCTGCATATCCAGATCGTCAACGTCAGCGGTGGCCAGCAGATCCTCGAACTGAGCGGCCCGAACGTGCGCCAGGTGCTGATGAAATCCACCAGCTACGACGTGCACCCCAACAGCTTCCCGGTGGGCAAGGCTGTCGGCACGGTGTTCGCCAAGTCGCAACTGGTGATCCGCCACACCGCTGAAGACACCTGGGAACTGCTGATTCGTCGCAGTTTCTCGGATTACTGGTGGTTGTGGTTGCAGGATGCGGCTGCCGAATACGGGTTGAGCGTTCAGGCGTAATGATCGTTCCCACGCTCTGCGTGGGAATGCATCCCGGGACGCTCCGCGTCCCAAAGGCGGACGCAGAGCGTCCATGGCGGCATTCCCACGCAGAGCGTGGGAACGATCAGAGGAGAGACACGACTATGAGCCGCGCCCCAGACACATGGATTCTGACCGCCGACTGCCCAAGCGTCCTCGGCACCGTGGATGCGGTGACCCGCTTTCTGTTCGAGCAGGGCTGCTACGTCACCGAGCACCATTCCTTCGATGACCGGCTCTCGGGTCGTTTCTTCATTCGCGTGGAATTCCGCCAGCCTGACGGTTTCGACGAGCAAGCCTTCCGCGCCGGTCTCGCAGAACGTGGTGCCAATTTCGGGATGATCTTCGAACTGACCGAGCCGAACTACCGGCCAAAAGTGGTGATCATGGTCTCCAAGGCCGATCACTGCCTTAACGACTTGCTCTACCGTCAGCGCATCGGCCAGTTGTCGATGGACGTGGCCGCCGTGGTCTCCAACCACCCGGACCTCAAACCGTTGGCGGACTGGCACCAGATTCCGTACTACCACTTCCCGTTGGACCCGAACGACAAACCGTCGCAAGAGCGTCAGGTGTTGCAGGTGATCGAAGAGTCCGGCGCCGAACTGGTGATTCTCGCCCGTTACATGCAGGTCCTGTCGCCGGAGCTGTGCCGCAAACTCGACGGCAAGGCGATCAATATTCACCACTCCCTGCTGCCGGGTTTCAAGGGTGCCAAGCCGTATCACCAGGCCTACAACAAGGGCGTGAAACTGGTTGGCGCTACGGCGCACTACATCAACAACGACCTGGACGAAGGCCCGATCATCGCCCAGGGCGTGGAGGCGGTGGACCACAGTCATTACCCGGAAGACCTGATCGCCAAGGGGCGGGATATTGAAGGGCTGACATTGGCGCGGGCCGTGGGTTATCACATTGAGCGGCGAGTGTTTTTGAACGCGAATAGAACCGTCGTTCTTTAGATCGCTATCGCGGGCAAGCCTTGCCCGCGAAGAGTCCCTGAAAAAGCAGCACAAAAAGACACAAGCACTAACCCGAGCAATCAACGCGCCGCCGCTCCATGGCGACGCGACCGCTACATAAAAACAACAGCGAGGTGAAAGCATGTCTGGCAATCGTGGTGTGGTGTATCTCGGCAATGGCAAGGTCGAAATACAGAAAATCGACTATCCGAAAATGCAGGACCCGCGCGGCAGGAAGATTAACCACGCTGTCATCCTGCGTGTGGTGTCCACCAACATCTGTGGTTCCGATCAGCACATGGTGCGCGGTCGTACCACGGCGCAAACCGGCCTGGTCCTGGGTCACGAAATCACCGGTGAAGTGATCGAGAAGGGCAGCGACGTCGAAAACCTGCAAATCGGCGACTTGGTGTCCGTACCGTTCAACGTGGCTTGCGGGCGCTGCCGTTCCTGCAAAGAGATGCACACCGGCGTTTGCCTGAGCGTTAACCCGGCCCGTCCCGGCGGTGCTTACGGTTATGTCGACATGGGTGACTGGACCGGTGGCCAGGCTGAATACGCGATGGTGCCGTATGCCGACTTCAACCTGCTGAAACTCCCGGATCGCGATCGTGCGATGGAAAAAATCCGCGACCTGACCTGTCTCTCCGACATTCTGCCAACTGGTTACCACGGCGCCGTGACGGCTGGCGTTGGTCCGGGCAGCACCGTGTACATCGCAGGTGCCGGCCCGGTCGGTCTGGCCGCTGCCGCCTCCGCTCGCCTGCTGGGTGCAGCAGTGGTGATCATCGGTGACGTCAACACTGTTCGTCTGGCGCACGCCAAGGCTCAGGGTTTCGAAATTGCCGACCTGTCCCTCGACACCCCGCTGCACGAGCAAATCGCTGCACTGCTGGGCGAGCCGGAAGTGGATTGCGCCGTCGACGCCGTAGGCTTCGAAGCGCGCGGTCACGGCCATGACGGCGTTAAGCACGAAGCTCCGGCCACCGTGCTCAACTCGCTGATGGGCGTGGTCCGTGTTGCCGGCAAAATCGGTATTCCAGGCCTGTACGTGACCGAAGATCCGGGTGCTGTGGATGCTGCCGCGAAAATGGGCAGCCTGAGCATTCGCTTCGGTCTGGGCTGGGCCAAATCCCACAGCTTCCACACCGGTCAAACGCCGGTGATGAAGTACAACCGCCAGCTGATGCAGGCGATCATGTGGGACCGCATCCACATTGCCGACATTGTTGGCGTGGAAGTCATCAGCCTGGATGACGCGCCACGTGGGTATGGCGAGTTCGATGCGGGTGTGCCGAAGAAGTTTGTGATCGATCCGCACAAGTTGTTCAGCGCGGCGTAAGGCTTCACGCAATGCAAAACGGCGACCTTAGGGTCGCCGATCGTTCCCACGCTCTGCGTGGGAATGCAGCCCGGGACGCTCCGCGTCCCAAAGCGTAACGCGGAGCGTCACTGGAGGCATTCCTTTGCTGCGCGTGGGAACGATCATTTACCGCGCCGCCAACGCCCCTTGATACAACACCGGCCCCGTCGGCTGTCCGGTCGGCGAGCCACCCTTCGGTTCAAGACTCACCGCCAACGCAATCGGCTTGCCGATCAGCACTTTCTGCGCATCGCTCAGCTCAATCTTGCCCTTGCCACCCGCCGGAATCACGCCGAGGGAAATCGGCTTGCCGTCCGCCGGAATCGCCCACAGCTCCAGGCTGCGACCCGGATCAACCACAGCCAACGTCAGCGGCTCGACTTGCAGGTAGTTTTCGTGCGCCTGAACCTTGAGTGCCGGCTGCGAATCGGCCGTCAGCAATGTCGCGCTGTAACGGGCCTCATCACGGTTGTAGAGCACGCTCAGGAACACGACCACCACCAGCGAACACACCGCCGCCGTCACTCGCATCCAGTTCCAGAATGAACGCTTCTCTGGCACATGCAGCTTTTGTGGCTCGATTCGCGCCGTGATGCCTTGCCACACGCGATCCGGCACCGGTTGCTCGGGCAACGCTTCGGTCAGGCTGGCCAGGCTGTCTTGCCAGTGCGCCAGTTCGGCGCGTAATGCCGCGTCTTCCAGCAGCAACTGTTCAAAGCGTCGGCGAGCGGCCGCGGGCATCAAGCCAATGGCGTAGTCGGCGGCGAGGGCGCGGCGCAAAGTCGGGGTTTGGTAGTTCATGATTCCAGGCACCTGCGCAGGCGCTCCATGCCACGGCGGATCCAGGATTTCACCGAGCCCAGTGGCGCGGCCAAATGCTCGGCCAGTTCCGAGCAGGACAGCCCTTGAAAGTAGGCGACGGTAATTGATTGACGCTGCATGCCTTCGAGGCTTTCCAGGCAGCGGTTCAGGGCGTTGACCTCGCGGGCGTTGTTCAATAACTCGTGGGCCGATGGGCTTTCATCCACCAGCGCCAGTTCTTCCAGATCGGTCAGCGGCCGGTCGCGGTGTTTGCGCAACTGGTCGATGGCTTGATTGCGGGTGATGTTGATCATCCAGGTCAGCGGAGCCGACAGGTGCGATTCATAGCGCGAGGCGTTGTTCCAGATACGTACGAAGCTTTCCTGCAGCACTTCTTCGGCCAGGTCATGGCGGCCCATGAACCGCAGGGCGACACCATGCAAGCGCGGGCCGACGCTGCGGTAAAGCGCCTCGAACGCCCGGCGGTCCCCCAGTGAGCACTGGGCCAGAAGCTGCCGGAGCTGATCGGTGTCGGCGGTGGAAATGGCTATTCTCCGGGCAATGGTGGATCGCTGGATGAGTCGGGCGAGTGGTTCAAAGGCTAGTTCAGTGGGAGCAGTCGTGCCATTCATCGCGCGGGATCCGGGGTTTCACGTTTCATATACGTGCCCGGCGTAAAAATGGATGCACCACAGAGGAACAATGCCTGCGGAAGTCCGGTCAAACCGGCAGTTTTCGACCTGCTCTATGTAGGAGCGGTTTTCATGGCACAAGAGGATGTCTGAATGAAGATTTCACGCGGTTTTGCACTGGCTTCGCTCATGACCCTGGCGGCCAGCCCGGTCTTCGCCGGGTTCAGCCTGGACGATGTGACCAAGGCAGCTTCGAGCATGCAGGGCGGCGATGCGGCTACTAAAGCCGCACCGACCTCGGAAACGGCGGGCCTGCTCGGCGCGCTGACTTCTCAACTGAACGTCACCCCACAGCAAGCTGTCGGCGGCACCGGCGCGATGCTGGGGTTGGCGAAGAATCAGTTGAGCTCCACCGACTACTCGCAACTGGCCAAAAGCGTGCCGGGGCTGGACAAACTGTCCGGCGGCGGTCAACTGGGTGCCCTGAGCGGCTTGCTCGGTTCGTCCGGCAAATCGGCAGGTCTGGAGAACGCCTTGGGCAACGTGAAGAGCACCAATGACCTGAACAGCGCGTTTGGCGCCCTGGGCATGGACAGCGGGATGGTCGGCCAATTTGCCCCGGTGATCCTCCAGTACCTCGGTGGCCAGGGCGTTGGCGGTCCACTGCTGGAAAGCCTGGGCGGGATCTGGGGCGCCGGCTCCGGTAGCTGATTCAGCGACGCTCGGCGCGCAACGCGTCGATGCGCCGGTCCTTCTCGATCCAGAGCTGGTTGACCCAGTTCTGGACTGTTTCGCGAAACTGCGGATCGTTCTCGTAATCCCCCTGCCACAGCGCCGGGTCCAGCTCACGGGTCTGGATGTCGATGATGACCTTCGGCACGTTGCCGCTGATCAAATCCCAGAACCCCGGAATCGGCTGCTGCGGATACACCACGGTCACATCAAGAATGGCGTCCAGCTGTTCACCCATTGCCGCCAGTACAAACGCCACGCCGCCAGCCTTGGGCTTGAGCAGGTGGGTGAACGGTGATTGCTGCTGAGTGCTTTTAGCTGCGGTAAAACGTGTGCCTTCCAGATAATTCACCACCGTGACCGGCTGCCTTTTATAAAGCTCGCACGCGGCTTTGGTGATCTCCAGGTCATGGCCGGCCAGTTCGGGATGCTTCGCCAGGAACGCCTTGGTGTAGCGCTTCATGAACGGGTAATCCAGCGCCCACCAGGCCAGGCCGAGGAACGGTACCCAGATCAGTTCTTTCTTGAGGAAGAACTTGAAGAACGGTGTGCGGCGGTTCAACGTCTGGATCAGCGCCGGGATATCGACCCAGGATTGGTGGTTGCTGATCACCAGATAGGACGTATCAACCCGCAGGTCATCGCCGCCGCGAATGTCCCATTGGGTGGGGATGCAGAGGCGGAAGATCAGCTTGTCGATTTCGGCCCAGGTCTCGGCGATCCACATCACCGACCACGAGGCATAATCGCGAAGTCGACCGGGCAGGACCAGTTTGAGCAGGGCAAACACCATCAGCGGCCCGAACAGGACCAGTGTGTTGAGCAACAGCAGCAGGGTAACGAAACAGCCGGTGAGCAGGCGGCGCATAAGTAACTCTTGGAAGCGTTTGGGCGCGCCATGATAAGCAGCTTCGGGCGGCAGGCCAAATCGGCGGTGACGAATGTTTCACCTTTAAACGGTTAACCTCCTCACACCGATCGATCGTTCCCACGCTCCGCGTGGGAATGCAGCCCGGGACGCTCTGCGTCCCAAAAGCGTGACGCAGAGCGTCACATGAGGCATTCCCACGCAGAGTGTGGGAACGATCATTCAAACAACGGTCTAAAATCCCGCTGCCCACTCCTTATGGAAGCCCATTACGTGAAATCCCTCCTTGCACTGCTGACCCTCGTGGCCCTGCCGGTCATGGCCGCCGAGCCGACCCTGTACGGGCGTTACGAATACATCGCGCTGCCGGAAATCGGCGGTGAAGTCCTCAAGGCCAAGATGGACACCGGCGCCCTGACCGCCTCGCTGTCGGCCAAGGACATCGAAATGTTCACCCGTGACGGCGACGAGTGGGTACGGTTCCGCCTCGGCACCAAGGACGCGAGCAACAAGGTCTACGAACACAAAATCGCGCGGATCAGCAAGATCAAGACCCGCTCCGAAGAGGACGAGGACGAGAAGGACGAGGCCGCACCCACCAAGCGTCCAGTCGTCGATCTGGAGCTGTGCCTGGGCAACGTCAAGCGCACGGTCGAGGTCAACCTCACCGACCGCAGCAGCTTCAATTACCCGTTGTTGATCGGCGCCAAGGCCTTGCGTGAATTCGGCGCCGCGGTGAACCCGGCCCGACGTTTTACCGCGGATAAACCCGACTGCTGATTGACGAGATGTGAGGCTTGGGCCACCGTTGCGCAACTTAACTGCCGTGCCCGGACGCCATGCCTCATATCCTGATTGTCGAAGACGAAGCGGCCATTGCCGACACGTTGATTTTTGCCTTGCAGGGCGAAGGCTTTACCACGACCTGGTTGAGCCTCGGCGCGGCGGCGCTTGAGCATCAACGCCAGACCCCGGCTGACCTGATCATTCTCGACATCGGCCTGCCGGACATCAGCGGTTTCGAAACCTGCAAGCAATTGCGCCGTTTCAGCGAGGTGCCGGTGATTTTTCTCAGCGCACGTGATGCGGAGATCGACCGTGTAGTGGGCCTGGAAATCGGTGCTGACGATTACGTGGTCAAGCCGTTCAGCCCTCGGGAAGTGGCGGCGCGGGTTCGGGCGATTCTCAAGCGCATGGCACCCCGCGCGGTGGCTGAAGTCGGCTCAGCGCTGTTTCGCATCGACAGCGAGCGGGTGCAGATCAGCTATCGCGGCCAGCCGCTCAGCCTGACCCGCCATGAATTCCGTCTGCTGCAATGCCTGCTGGAGCAGCCCGAACGCGTCTTCAGCCGCGAGCAATTGCTTGATGCGTTGGGCGTGTCCGCCGATGCCGGCTACGAGCGCAGTATCGACAGCCACATCAAGAGCGTGCGCGCCAAATTGCGCCTGGTGCGGGCCGACGCCGAACCGATCCAGACCCATCGCGGCCTCGGCTACAGCTACAGTCCGGGGCACAGCTGATGGCGTTGGGCATCCGGATCTTCCTGGTCTATGTGCTGTTCATCGGCCTGACCGGTTACTTCGTACTCAACACCGTGATGCAGGAAATCCGCCCCGGCGTGCGCCAGACCACCGAAGAAACCCTGGTGGACACCGCCAACCTGATGGCCGAGATCCTGCGCGATGACTTCAAGGCCGGCACCCTCAACCAGAATCACTGGCCGCAACTGCTCAAGGCCTACGGCGAGCGGCAGCCGAAAGCGAGCATCTGGGGCCTGCCGAAGAATCAGGTCAACCACCGCATCTACGTCACTGACGCCAAAGGCATCGTGGTGCTGGACTCCAGCGGCGCCGCCGTGGGCCAGGACTACTCGCGCTGGAATGACGTTTACCTGACCTTGCGCGGTGAATACGGCGCCCGCTCAACCCGCAGCGACCCCAACGACGCCAGCAGCTCAGTGATGCACGTCGGCGCGCCGATCCGCGACAACGGCCAGATCATCGGCGTGGTCACCGTGGCCAAACCCAATAGCTCATTGCAGCCTTACGTTGATCGGACCGAACGACGATTGTTCGCTTATGGCGCCGGGTTGATCGGCCTCGGCCTGTTGTTCGGCGCCGCGCTGTCCTGGTGGTTGAGCGCGGCACTGCGACGGCTGACCGCGTACGCCCAAGCCGTCAGCGAAGGACGGCGGGTCGAGGTGCCGCATTATCGCGGCGGCGAATTCGAGCAACTGGCGACGGCGGTGGAGCAGATGCGCACGCAACTGGAAGGCAAGGCCTACGTCGAGCGCTACGTGCACACCTTGACCCATGAATTGAAAAGCCCGCTGGCGGCGATTCGTGGCGCGGCGGAACTGTTGCAGGGCGAGATGCCTTTGGCCCAGCGGCAGCGTTTCGTCAGCAATATCGACAGCGAAAGTGCGCGGATGCAGCAATTGATCGAACGGTTGCTGAACCTGGCTCAAGTTGAGCAGCGCCAAGGGTTGGAAGAAAGAGTTGAAGTGCCCTTGGCAGTATTGGTGGATGAACTGCTGGACGCTCAGGCTGCGCGAATCGAAGGCAAGCAGTTTCGCGTTGAACAGACGATTGCTGCAGAACTGGCATTGGTCGGCGAGCCGTTCCTGTTGCGTCAGGCGTTCGGCAATTTGCTGGAAAACGCCCTGGACTTCACGCCGGTCCAGGGTGTTCTGCGTTTTAGCGCCGAGCGGGTTGGGGAGCAGATTGAGTTCAAGCTGTTCAATCAGGCGGAGGCGATTCCTGACTATGCGTTGCCACGGTTGAGTGAGCGGTTTTACTCGCTGCCGAGGCCGGACAGTGGAAGGAAAAGTACCGGTTTAGGGCTTAACTTCGTTGAAGAGGTGGTTAAGTTGCATGGTGGTCAACTGTGGGTCGGCAATGTGGGCGGTGGTGTTGAAGCACGGGTGAGGGTGCCTCAAGGAATTTGATCGACTCGAGCTGCCACCGGCACAGGCGTCGATTTTCGAGGCGTGTTCCGGTGGGCCAGGGCCAGCGCTGGCTGTTCGATAATCAGCCACGAAAGTGTTGCCAGGCCAATGACAATGACGGCTGAAACAGCCATGGAGGGGAAAAAGGCCAGTTGTGTTTTATTGATGATCAATTGCTGGACGGGAAAGGCGTACAGATAGATGCCATAGGAGATATCGAATCGCCCCCTGATGGTTTTATCGACGTAAAGCAAACCCAGGCTGATCGTCGCCAGGCTGATCCCTAAAGAGGCCAGGACCCAGGCCGCCGAAGTGCCCAGAGATAAAAACACCAGAAGACTGGCGACTGCCAGGACACTGATTTTTGTGCGCGCACTGTTGAAGCGGTGTTTGTAAAACGCGATCAACGACCCAGCAAAAAACGCGATGCCGGCAGCGCAGTAGACCAGAAATTTTTGCGCCAGCGCGTTCATGGGGTAGCTGCCCAGGACATAGGTCGCGATGCAAAACAGCAACAGCAGCATCCAAGGCATCAAGGCGCTGCGATAAAGGGTCAGGGCCAGCGCCAGCAGAATGTAAAAAGCAAATTCGATCTTTAGCGTCCAGAGGCTTCCGTTGAAGGATTCGCTAAATATGAAGTCGTGGGTCACTTCATCAATCGTTGCTCGCCCGAACGCCGAAATCCGCAGAAAGTCGATGAAGGCGCCTTTGCCCGAAACATAGTCGCTGGCAAAAAATGCGCCGGCCACATAGGTCATTACGAATGAGCAAAGGATGAGTGCAGGAAAGATCCGTGCAACGCGCTTCACCAGGTAATTTTGAACGCTGGTGGCATTCAAATAACTGAGCGTGATCAGCAACCCGGAAATCGCAAAAAAGCAAAGAACCGCCATGCCGCCCAGCGAGTTGTAACCTTCAATGGCGGGTTCGCTCCTACCTGCCAGCACATAGTGATGGCTGACCAGGACCATAAGGGCGGCAAGGTGCCTGATCAGGTCAAACGAGTTGTTTCGCAATGCAGCGCTCCTTTTCTGACCGGGTCTGGAGCAAACCAACGGCCACAATCCTGTGTTGTATTCGGCCGGAAATATCTCCGTTGGGGGCTTGAATCACCCGGAGTCGGCCTTGAGGCACGGCAGTGTGCCAAGGTGGAAACGGCTTTTACAGGCATTTCCACGCAATCTCCATATAGCCTCCACGAAACGCCCACACAGCCCTACCAGACTCTCCCTCATTCGAACAGGGAGAGAACCCATGAACCGCAACCTGGCCATAAAACTCGGGGCGATTGCCCTACTGATTCTGTTATTGCTGATTCCATTGCTAATGATCAACGGCGTGATCCAGGACCGTCAGCAACTGCGCGACGGCGTGCTGGAAGACATCGCTCGCAGTTCCAGCTACAGCCAGCAATTGAGCGGGCCGCTGATGGTGGTGCCGTATCGCAAGGTGGTGCGCACCTGGAAACTCAACGAAAAAACCAACGAGCGTTATCAGGAAGTCGGTGAAGAGCGCGGGCGTTTGTACTTTCTCCCGGAACGCTTCGAACTGGATGGCCAGGTCCAGACCGAACTGCGCTCGCGCGGTATTTATGAAGCGCGACTGTTCCACGCCGATAACCGCATCAACGGGCATTTCTCGATTCCTGAACAACTGGGTATCAAGGAAGATTTTGCGGACTACCAATTCGACCAGCCATTCCTGGCGGTCGGCATCAGCGACATTCGCGGCATCGAGAACGCCCTGAAACTGGAACTCGACGGCCAGCGCCTGGACTTCGTCCCGGGCAGCCAGGTGGGCTTTTTGGGGGAGGGCGTGCACGTCATGCTTCCGGAACTGAACGCGAAGCAGGCCACGGAATTGGCCTTCGGTTTCGACCTGCGCTTGCAAGGCACCGGTCAGTTGCAAGTGCTGCCGGTGGGCAAGACCAGCAAAGTAGCGTTTGCCGCCAACTGGCCGCACCCAAGCTTTATCGGCAACTACCTGCCGGCCCAGCGTGAAGTCAGCGACCAGGGTTTCACCGCCAATTGGCAGACCTCGTTTTTCTCCACCAATCTGCAAGAAGCCTTGAGCAGTTGCGCGTCCGGCGCGGGCTGTGAAGCGTTCAACGGTCGCAGCTTCGGTGTCAGCTTCATCGACCCGGTGGACCAGTACCTGAAAAGCGACCGGGCGATCAAATATGCGCTGTTGTTTATCGTCCTGACGTTCGCCGGTTTTTTCCTGTTCGAAGTGCTGAAAAGCCTGGCGGTGCACCCGGTGCAATACGCGCTGGTCGGTGTGGCCCTGGCGTTCTTCTATCTCTTATTGTTGTCGCTGTCCGAGCACATCGGCTTTGCCCTCGCGTATCTGCTGTCGGCCAGTGGCTGTGTGTTGCTGATCGGGTTCTACGTCTGCCACGTGCTGCGCAGCGTGCGCCACGGTCTGAGTTTTTCGGCGGGGCTGGCGGCGTTGTACGGTTTGCTTTATGGCTTGTTGAGTGCCGAGGATTACGCGCTGTTGATGGGCTCGCTGTTGCTGTTCGGGCTGCTGGGTGTGTTCATGGTGCTGACCCGCAAACTGGACTGGTACGGGATTGGGGCGAAGACAGCCAAGCCATTGGCGTTTGATATCGGAGCGGTGGAATGAGCCGGTCGCTGGGGTTGCGTGAGGATCAGCGGGAAGGTGAGGTGTTGGCGACGCTGATTTTCGGGTTGTTTCCCGAAAGATCAAAAGATCGCAGCCTTCGGCAGCCCCTACGCCGAACGTCTATCCCTGTAGGCGCTGCCGCAGGCTGCGATCTTTTGAGGCCGGCATGGCCGACCTCAAAGCTTGAGATCAGGCCTTAGGCATCGTCGCCAACATCGAAGGCCGCTGACTCACCTCAAAAAACCACTCGGCCAGCTTCGGATTCGCCGTGCGCCATTCCAGATCCGGATGGCGCAGGTCGAGGTAACCCAAGGCACACGCCACGCTGATCGCCGCCACATCAAAATGACTGGTCAGCTCGGCAATCGCATCCGCTTCCAGCAACGCCAGTGCGCGGCGAATCTTCTCGCGTTGGCCATCGAGCCATTGGTCCCAGTGTTTCTCCGGGGCACGCAGCGCTTGTTCGTAACGAATCATCACCGCAGCGTCCATGATCCCGTCGGCCAGGGAGGCCAGGGTCAGGCGGCGCCAGCGGGCCGAGCCGTCACGCGGAATCAGCGGATTGCCGACGTGCTGGTGATCGAGGTAGTCGAGGATCACCCGGCTGTCATGGATGACGTTGCCATCGGCCAGACGCAGGGCCGGGATCTTGCCCAGCGGGTTGTCTTCGCAAAGCGCCAGGTCAGGGCTGACCGGCGTCAGTTGGCTGGTTTGCAAGGCAACGCGGCCGGTCTGACCGGTCTCGTGCAGCAGCACCATGACTTTGCGGACGAAGGGGGAGGCCGGGTTGTGGAACAGGCTCATGCTCGGGGCGGACATGGCAGCGTCTCGATCGGTGGCAGTGCCGGGCAGCATAGCGTGTTGCCCCGATAGCTCAAGATCAGAAATGAACACCCGATCCCTGTACGCGAGCAAGCTTGCTCCCACAGGGATTGTGGTGTTTCAGGTCATTCAGTGGCGTTGCAGCAACCCGCGCAGGGCAAGAGCAGCAGGAATGCCCAAGCCCAGCCAGCTCAACGCGTCCCACACGCCATCCCCCAACAGCGCGGAAAACAACCCGGCAGCACTGAGCAGCGCGATCACCGTCGGGGTGGCGAAGACTTTCCAGAAGTTCGACTGTCTGGGTTTCATGCCGGGCGCTCCACTTTATCGAGCACCGTTTTCGCCGCCTTGCGCCGTACTACCCACAAGTAAACCCCGCTACCGAGCACGATGATGGTCAGCACATCCAGGGTCGCCCAGAGGATTTTCATCGGCATGCCGCCGTAATCACCGAAGTGCAGCGGTTGCGACATGCCCATGGCGTCCATGTACCACGGGCGCTCGGCCACGGCGGTGACCTGCAGGGTGCTGGCGTCGATCAGCACCGGGGTCAGTAGGTGCGAGGTCAGGTGCGTGCTGCCTTTCATGAACACCGCGTAGTGGTGTTCGCTGGAAAAACGCGTGCCGGGGAAGGCGATGAAGTCCGGCTGCATGCCCGGCGCGACTTCCTTGGCAATGTCGAGCAGTCGCGTGGCCGGTGCCAGTTGCGTCAGCGGCGGCGCATCGCGATAGGGCGCGACCATCGCGCTCAGGCTGTCGTTGCGCCACGCGGCGATCAGCAGGTCGGCGCAAGCGCTGATCACACCGGTCACCCCAACCACCAACGCCCAGGTCAGGGTCACCACGCCGATCAGGTTGTGCAGGTCGAGCCAGCGCAGGCGGGTGGATTTGTCCTGGCGCACGGTGGCGAATTTCAAACGGCGCATGAACGGCAAGTACAGCACCGTGCCGGACACGATAGCCGCCACGAACATGATCCCCATGAACGCGAGCAGCAACTTGCCCGGCAGCCCGGCGAACATGTCCACGTGCAGACGCAGCATGACCATCATCAACCCGCCATTGGCCGACGGCATCTCCAGCGCTTCACCGGTGCGGGCGTCGAGCATGAAGGTGTGGGATGAATTCGGCTCGGTGCCAGCGGTGGGCGCCATGATCGCGATCATGCCGTTGGGGTCTTCATCGTCGTAGCCAAAATACTGCATAACCTCGCCGGGACGATGTTTTTCAGCGGCCGCCACCAACTGCTGCAAATTCAGCTGCGGGGTGTCGGCCGGCATGACCTTCAACTCGGCGGCATCGCCCAACAAGTGGTCGATCTCGTGATGGAAAATCAGCGGCAGGCCGGTCAGTGCCAGCATCAGCAGGAACACAGTGCAGATCAGGCTGGTCCAGGTGTGGATGCACGACCAGCGGCGGATTGTTTTACTTTTCATTTCATGGCCTTCAGAAAGACCCAAGCCGTCCACAGGGGACGGCTCGGTCATAGGGCGTGTCAGGTCAGGCGATTACCACTTGTAAGAAGCACTGGCGACGACGCTGCGTTGGTCGCCGTAGTAGCAATAGAAACTGTCACAGGTGGAGATGTAGTCCTTGTCGAACAGATTGGTGGCTTTGACCGCTACCGACACGCCGTTGAGGCTATTGTCCAAACGGCCGAGGTCGTAATGAACCGAGGCGTCGAACACCGTATAAGCGTCCGCCTTGCCCAGCCAGGTATTGGCCTGGTCGCCATAGGTGTTGCCGGTGTAGCGAACGCCGGCACCGATACCGAAGCCGTCCAGCACGCCGGCGTGCCAGGTGTAGTCGGTCCACAGCGAGGCTTGCTGGTTAGGGATCAGTTGCAGGCGATTGCCTTTGAAGTTGCCTTTTTGCACTTCGGACTTGGCCAGGGTGTACGCGGCAATGACTTTCAGGTTGTCGGTCACGTCTGAGACAGCTTCCAGCTCCAGGCCTTTGACCTTCACTTCGCCGGTCTGGCTGGTGATCGAGACGTTGTCCGAGTTGGTCGTGGTGACGGAGACGTTTTTCTGGGTCAGGTCGTAGACCGCAGCGGTCAGCAGGGTGCTGCTGCCTGGCGGTTGGTACTTGATGCCCAGTTCCCACTGTTTGCCTTCCGTCGGTTTGAACGAATCGGTCGGTGATGCGGTGGCTTTGCTGGTCGGCTGGAACGACTCGGCGTAGGACAAGTAGGGCACGAAGCCCGAGTCGAACACGTAGCTGATCGCCGCGTTGCCGCTGAATTTCTTGTCCCGTTCGGTGTTGGTGGCATCGCCCTTGTTGAAGAACGTGGTGCCGGTGTGGACCCAATCCTCACGACCGCCCAGTGTCAGGCGCCATTGATCGAGGGCCATCTGGTCCTGGACGTAGACGCCGGTCTGGTAGGTCTTCTGGTCGTAGTCGTAGAACGCCGTCGAGCGGGCTGGACGCACGATGGGCTGGCCGTAAATCGGGTTGTTGACGTTGGTGGTCAGACCGTCGCCAAAAATCGAGGTGTAGTTGGTGTTGGTGCGTTGGTGATCGAGACCGATCAACAGGGTGTGACGGATGTCGCCGGTCGCGAAATCGCCCTGGAAGTTGTTGTCCATGGCGAACTGGCTGATGTCCTCGTCAACACTGGTGCTCGAACGTCCCACGTTGCCATCGGCGTCGACCTGGGTGAACGGATACGCGCCCGGGGTCAGGGCCTGGAAGGACAAGTCCGACTTGGTGTAGCGCAGGTTCTGCTTGAACTGCCAGACATCGTTCAAACGATGTTCGAAGGCATAGCCCAGTGCGTAGTAGGTGCGGTCGTAGTATTCCCAGTCCGGGTCGCCCAGGTTTTTGTGATGGGAAATGTCGCCGAGGGGCGAACGGATCTTGGTGCCTTGCACCGGCAGGAACTGGCTGGTAATGCCGGTATCGTCGCGGGTGAATTGCGTCAGCAGGGTGAACTGGGTGTCCGGGTCGATGTTCCAGGTGAGGCTGGGCGCGATGTTGTAACGCTTGTTATCGACGTGATCGACTTGCGTGCCGCTGTCGCGCACGACGCCGCTGACGCTGTAGAGGAACTGGCCTTCGTCATCGATTTTGCCAGTGCTGGCGAAGTTGATCTGGCGATGGTTGTCGCTGCCGTATTGCAGTTCGATCTCGTGGCTGGCTTCGGCGCTGGGGCGACGACTGACCATATCGATCAGACCGCCCGGTGGGGTCTGGCCATAGACGGACGAGGCCGGGCCACGCAGCAGGGCCAGGCGATCGAGGTTCCAGGTTTCCTGTTTCGGGTTGGCGTACACGCCGCTTGGCAGCGGCAAGCCGTCGAGGAATTGGGTCGGCTCGAAACCGCGTACCCGCAGCCAGTCGGCGCGGGTATCGCTGCCGTAACTGCTGGCGACGATGCCGGGCATGTAGCGCACGGCATCATCGATGTTCTGTACGTTGCGGTCGTCCATTTGCTCGCGGGTGGCGACCGAAATCGAACGCGGCGCTTCGACCAGAGCGGTGTCGGTCTTGGTGCCGGCGGCGGTGCGGGTGGCCAGGTAACCGGTCGCCGGCCCCCAGGCACTTTCAGTGTTTTCCACACCAATGACAGCGGTTTCCGGCAAGGCCATCACGCCCTCGGGCACGGCCACCAGGCTGTAGGTGCCGGTGCTGCTCTGTTCCAGTTGCAGACCGGTGCCGCGCAAGGCTTCACGCAGGGCGGCGGTGGCGTCGAACTGACCGTTGACCGGCGCCGAGGTCTTGCCGGCAGCCAAGGACGGATTCAACGACAACGCCAGGCCGGCCTGGCTGGCGATCTGGTTCAGGGTGCTGGCCAATGGCGCGGCCGGCAGGTTGTAGGCGCGAACGCTGGATGCCTGTTCAGCGGCGATCAGTTGGCTGCTGGCCAGAGGGGCACAAAGGGCAATGGCGACCGCCAGCAAACTGGGGCGCAACAAGGTGTCGAGCGAACGGGACATACAGCGGCTCCTGAATGGAAATATTTCTCAATTGCCTAGGTGCCGAACGAGAATGCAAAAGTGATAGGGCTGGATGAAAATAATTTCGATTCAGAGCCAGGATCGTTCCCATGCTCTTGAGGATCGTTCCCACGCTCTGCGTGGGAATGCAGCCCGTGACGCTCCGCGTCACATGCCGAAGCGGGCGCGGAGCGTCCATTGAGGCATTCCCACGCAGAGCGTGGGAACGATCAGTGTCCTCAGGGTTTGATGTCAGCCTTCGCCACCGTCACCCACCACGGCGTGTGCTGCTCGATCTGCACCGGCAAGGTCGGCAATAGCGCGCTCAACGCTTTGTCGGTGTCATGCAGGGGGAAGCTGCCGGTGATTCGCAGGTCGGCAATCTCCGGCGCCACGCCCAGGTGCCCGCGCCGGTAGCGGCCGAGTTCGTGCACCAGGTCCTCCAGTCGCGCGTTGTCTACGACCAGCATGCCGCGAGTCCAGGCATCGGCACCGAGGTTGAGCGCAGCAATCGGGCCCAGTCCGTTGCTGCGCATCAGCACTTGCTGGCCTTCGCGCAGGATCTGTTCTTCGGGGCTCGACTCGGGATGAGCCGCCACCGCCGATTTCAAGACACTCAGGCGCGTGCCTTCCTCTTCGCGCTTGACCAGGAACCGCGTCCCCAGTGCGCGCATGCTGCCTTCGCGGGTTTCGACGATAAACGGGCGGGCATCGCCGTGACCGGTTTCGACGAGGATCTCGCCTTCCTGAAGGATGATTCGTCGCTGCTTCTCATCGAAGCGCACATCCACGGCACTGTGGGTGTTGAGGTTGATCACCGTGCCGTCGGCCAGGTGCAGGGTGCGTTGTTCGCCAGTGACGGTGCGCTGGTCGGCCAGCCAATAATCGATGGGCAGGTAACGATCACCGGCGAACAACGCCAACCCGATCACCGCAACAATGCTGGCCAAGCCGCTGCCGAGCTTGCGCACGCGCCGACGAATGCTTTCGCGTGATTGCAGCAACGCCGTGCGGGCCGGGCCGCTGGCGACGCTGAAGCGTTGGTCGAGCATGCCCAGTTGACGCCAGGCTCGGGCGTGTTCTTCGTGGGCGGCGTGCCATTTGGCGAACTCTTCGCGCTCGATCGGGCTGCCGGAATCCAGGGACAATTGCCAGGCAATCGCCGCATCCAGTACCTGGGCCGACACCGGTTTGGAACTGACCGGGCTCATACCGGCTCACCGTACAGCGCGATGTAGCACTGGCGAATGCCTTGGGCCAGGTATTGCCGCACTCGTGGGACCGAGACGCCGAGTTTCGCGGCGATTTCTGCGTGGCTCAGGCCATCGAGGCGGTTATAGAGGAAGGCGGCCCGGGCCTTGCTCGAGAGTTTGCCGAGCAGGCGGTCGATGGCCTTGAGGTCTTCGAGGATCATTTGCTGCTCCTCCATCGACGGTTGTTCGCTTTCGGGGATCAGCATCAATTCGGTGAGGTAGGCCTGTTCCAGCGCGGCGCGGCGGAAATAGTCGAACAGCAGGCCTTTGGCGATTGCCACCAGGAACGCTCGGGGTTCACGAGGTTCCTTGAGTTCATCCCGACCGAGCAGGCGGACAAAGGTGTCCTGACTCAGGTCCTCGGCCCGTTGCGGGCAGGCTACATTGCGTCGTAGCCAGGCCAATAGCCAGCCGCGGTGGTCGCGATATAACGCACCAACGAGCTCGCGGTGGGGGGCTTGGACTGACGACACGTAGCATCACCGATTGGGAAGTGTTAACTAACGAGAATTGTTCGCGATTGTGGCAGAGGCGGGGGAGGTAAGCAATTAACGCTGGTCGGGAGACCGCGTCATCGTTCTTCGCGGGCAAGCCTCGCTCCTACAGGTTTGTGTCGTCGCCCATTTCGCGTCCGACGCGGACCTGTAGGAGTGAGGCTTGCCCGCGAAGGCGCCCGGACAGGCGCCGGAGATTTAAAACGAAGGCGCCCGCTGCCGCCGTTTCCATTGGCTGATCCGCTGCTGCAAATTCAACGGGCTATGAATCTGCTGCTGCCGCGCCCGGCTGAACAGGATCAACGCCAGTTCCGCCGTGGCCAATGCATCGGCACTGGCGTTATGCCGTTCAAAGACTTCGAGCTTGAACCAATCGATCCACTCATCCAGCCCAGCCTCACGGATGTGCGCCTGCGGGCAGAGCAGCGGCGCGATGTCCGCCACGTCCAGAAACGGATGCTGCAACTTGTAACCCAAATGATCTTTCAACGCGCGCCCGAGCATGTGTTGATCGAACGGCGCATGAAACGCCAGCACCGGGCTGTCGCCGAGGAACTCCATGAATTCCAGCAACGCCTCGGCCGGGTCGCTGCCGGCAGCAATGGCGCTCGGTCCCAGACCATGGATCAACACGCTCGGCGCCAGTTTCATATCGACGCATTGCAGGGTGCGTTCGAATTGCTGGCTGAAATCGATCGCGCCGTCCTCGATCACCACGGCGCCGATGGACAACACCCGATCTTTGTTCAGGTTCAGCCCGGTGGTTTCCAGGTCCAGCACCACCCAGCGCTGCTCGCGCAGGCTGCATTCGCCCAGCCCGGCACCGACCGGCAAGCGTTGCAGGCGTTGTTGCAAGTCCTCGGCCAGCAGCGGGGTTGCCGGGCGCAACCATGAAAACAGGCTCATAGCTGATACCGCAGGGTCAGGCTGCTTTGCAGGCGTTGGGCCTGGCGCAGGGATTCACGCAGGATGCGCCGGTCCAGATGATTGAGGCTGTCGGGATCGACGCGGTTGGAGTAGGGCAAATTCTCCCGGGTCTGTAGCTGATGTTGTTGCATGCGGGTTTGCTGAATGAAGTGGTACGCCTCTTCGTACGCCGCACCGTCGAGCCGATCGATCACTTCTTTTTCCACCAGTTGCCGGAAGCGCTCCTGGGTGTTGTTGGCTTCGATGCCATTGGCCAGGGCCAGCAAGCGGGCACCGTCGACAAAAGGCGTCAGCCCCTGGACTTTCAGGTCCAGCGTGGCTTTCTCGCCATTCTTGCGCGCCAACACAAACTCGCGGAAACGTCCTACCGGCGGGCGGTTACGCAAAGCGTTCTCGGCCATCATCCGCTGGAACAAGCGGTTATCTGCCACCTGATCAAGAATGCCTCGACGCAGCTGCTCACAGCCTTGCTCGTCGCCCCAAACCACCCGCAAGTCGAAATAAATGCTTGAACCCAACAGGTTCTCCGGCGTTGCCTCGCGGATGAATGCCGCGAAGCGCCGCGCCCATTCGGCCCGGGACAAGCACAGCTCGGGGTTGCCGGCCATGATGTTGCCCTTGCACAGGGTGAAGCCGCAGAGCGCCAGACTGTGGTTGATCTGTTGGGCGATGGGCAGCAGCTTGCCGCGAATCTCGGCGGCATGAGCCGCGTCGCTTGCTTCAAAGAGAATGCCGTTGTCCTGATCGGTGTGCAGCGTCTGTTCACGGCGGCCTTCACTGCCGAAGCACAGCCAACTGAACGGCACGCCGGGGTCGCCTTTCTCGGCGAGGGTCAGTTCGATCACCCGGCACACGGTGTGGTCGTTGAGCAGGGTGATGATGTGAGTGATCTGGGTCGAGGACGCGCCGTGGGCCAGCATGCGCTCCACCAATTGGCCGATCTCGCCGCGCATTGCCACCAGGTTTTCGACTTTTTGCGCGCTGCGAATGGTCCGAGCCAGGTGCACCAGGTCAACCCGTTGCAGGGAAAACAGATCGCGCTCGGAGACCACGCCACACAGGCGCTGGTCCTTGACCAGGCAAACGTGGGCGATGTGCCGCTCAGTCATGGCAATCGCCGCGTCGAAGGCGCTGTGATCCGGGGTCAGGAAAAACGGCGCCTGGGTCATGTGCCGTTCGATGGCTTCGTTGAAATCGTTGGTGCCTTGCGCCACCACATGGCGAAGGTCGCGCAGGGTGAAAATCCCCAATGGGGCTTTTTGTTCGTCGACAATCACGATGCTGCCGACCTGCTGCTCGTGCATCAAGGTCACGGCTTCGCGCAGCGGCGTAGCCGGGCTGCACGTCACCGGATGACGCATCGCTAACTCGCCTAGCCGGGTGTTCAGGGAATATTGCGTGCCGAGGGTTTCCACGGCTTTTTGTTGGACTTGCTGGTTGACCTGATCCAGCAGGCTACTGACCCCGCGCAGGGCGAAGTCGCGAAAGGTATTGGAAAGCGCGAACAGCTTGATGAAGGCCAGTTTGTTCAGTTGCAGGCAAAACGTATCTTCAGCTGCCAAGTGCTCAGTTCGAGTCGCTCGTTCACCCAGCAGCGCGGCGAGGGGGAAACACTCGCCGGTGGTTATTTCGAAGGTAGTTTCAGTGCCGCCCTTGGCCGTGTGCGGGCGTTCGCCCACCACCCGACCCTGTTTGACGATGTAGAAATGTTCAACCGGGCCATCGGCAGGCTTGATGATGCTCTCGCCGGGCCCGTAGAAGCGCAGCTGGCATTGCTCCACCAGATAGGCCAGGTGGGCATGTTCCATCTGATTGAAGGGCGGGAAGCGCTGGAGGAATTGCAAAGTGCCCTGGATGTTCTGCAATACCGCGGTTTTCCCTGCCTGGGTGAAGGCATCCGCTTTACTCATAACTATTACCGCAGTCTTTTTTGAATTGTTGTTGTCGGATCGTTTAGCCATGGTCGGCCCCTGCGGGCAGGGTGCCCATTGGACGTAAGTCTAGGTAGTCGGTGCATTTGGCTATATTTCAGATATGCCCTACACATGCTGTTGGAAAACGTCTCATTTTTCCCCTAGGAAAAATATCCGACGAAGTGCACATTGAAGCTCTGCTTAGCGATGTCTGACCACTGTGCTAGGGGATTGAATTGAAAACGTAGAGAAAGCCATGTCCGACCACGATATTTTGAGTGACGCCGAGCGCGAGGCGCTCAGTGCGATCATGCTGGAACCTGATCTGCCGCCGCAGCGGGTGTTGATCGTCGATGACGATAAGGATGCCAGGGAGCTGCTGTCGGAGATTCTTGCGTTGGATGGCATTCGCTGTATGACCGCAGCCAGTGGTGAGAGCGCACTCAAAATGTTGGACGAGAAGCCCTCGATTGGCTTGGTGATTACCGATCTGCGGATGGGGCATGTGGATGGCCTGGACTTGATCCGCCAGGTGCGCGAGTCGGTCCGGGCGGCACTGCCGATTATCATTGTGTCCGGCGATGCCGACGTGAAGGACGCGATTGCTGCGATGCATTTGGCCGTGGTGGACTTCCTGCTCAAGCCGATTGACACGGTCAAGTTGCTGGCGTTGGTCAAGCATGAGTTGGGGATGGAGCCCTGACCGTGATCGTTTCCACGCTCCGCGTGGGAATGCCTCAATGGACGCTCGGCGTCCGCTTTTGATGTGACGCAGAGCGTCACGGGCTGCATTCCCACGCAGAGCGTGGGAACGATCTGCATCTACACAGGTGATCGCATTCACAAATAAAAAAGCCCTGATCGAAAGATCAGGGCTTTTTCATGTCCGGCATCAGCGCTCAGTTACAGGCCATTGGCAGCCTTGAACTCGCGACGACGACGGTGCAGCACCGGCTCGGTGTAGCCGTTCGGCTGCTTGGTGCCTTCGATCACCAACTCGACGGCCGCCTGGAAAGCGATGTTGCTGTCGAAGTTCGGTGCCAGCGGGCGGTACAACGCGTCGTTGGCGTTCTGACGGTCTACCACCGGCGCCATGCGCTTGAGGCTTTCCATCACCTGATCTTCAGTGACGATGCCATGACGCAGCCAGTTGGCGATGTGCTGGCTGGAAATACGCAGCGTCGCACGGTCTTCCATCAGGCCGATGTCATTGATGTCCGGCACTTTCGAACAGCCCACGCCCTGGTCGATCCAGCGCACCACATAGCCAAGGATGCCCTGGGCGTTGTTGTCCAGTTCGTTCTTGATTTGCTCTGCGGTCCAGTCCGGATTGGCGGCCAGCGGGATGGTCAGAATGTCGTCCACCGAAGCGCGCGCACGTTTGGCCAGTTCGGCCTGACGGGCGAACACGTCAACCTTGTGGTAGTGCAGCGCGTGCAGCGCAGCGGCGGTCGGCGATGGCACCCAAGCGGTGTTGGCGCCGGCCAGCGGGTGAGCGATTTTCTGTTCGAGCATCGCCGCCATCAGGTCAGGCATGGCCCACATGCCTTTGCCGATCTGGGCGCGACCTTGCAGGCCGGTGCTCAAACCGATATCGACGTTCCAGTTCTCGTAGGCGCCGATCCATTTTTCAGCCTTCATGTCGGCCTTGCGCACCATGGCGCCTGCTTCCATGGAGGTGTGGATTTCGTCGCCGGTGCGGTCGAGGAAACCGGTGTTGATGAACACCACACGTTCGCTGGCAGCCTTGATGCAGGCCTTGAGGTTGACCGTGGTGCGGCGCTCCTCGTCCATGATCCCGACTTTCAGCGTGTTGCGCGGCAGGTCGAGCACGTCTTCGATGCGCCCGAACAGCTCGTTGGTGAACGCTGCTTCCTCCGGGCCGTGCATCTTCGGCTTCACGATATAGACCGAGCCGGTACGGCTGTTCTTGCGCGAGTTGTGGCCGTTGAGACTGTGGATCGCCGCCAAACAAGTGATCAGGCCATCGAGAATGCCTTCCGGCACTTCGTTGCCGTCTTTGTCGAGAATCGCGTCGATGGTCATCAGGTGACCCACGTTGCGCACGAACAACAGTGAGCGACCGTGCAGGCTCAGTTCCTTGCCGTCGACGCCGGTGTAAGTACGGTCGGCGTTCATGGTGCGAGTAAAGGTCTTACCGCCCTTGGAGACTTCTTCCGACAGATCACCCTTCATCAGGCCGAGCCAGTTGCGGTAGATCACCACTTTGTCATCGGCATCGACGGCGGCGACGGAGTCTTCGCAGTCCATGATGGTGGTCAGCGCGGCTTCCATCAGGATGTCTTTGACGCCGGCTGCGTCGGTCTGGCCGACCGGGGTGCTGGCATCGACCTGGATTTCGAAATGCAGGCCGTTGTTCTTCAGCAGGATCGCGGTCGGCGCGGCAGCATCGCCGTGGAAACCGATCAACTGGGCATCGTTGCGCAGGCCGGTGTTGCTGCCACCTTTAAGGGCGACCACCAGTTTGCCGTCAACGATCTTGTAGCCGATGGAATCGACGTGAGTGCCGGCCGCCAAGGGCGCCGCTTCGTCGAGGAAGGCGCGGGCGAACGCGATGACCTTGTCGCCGCGAACCTTGTTGTAGCCTTTGCCTTTTTCCGCGCCGTCAGCTTCGCTGATCGCGTCGGTGCCGTAGAGCGCGTCATACAGCGAACCCCAGCGGGCGTTCGAGGCGTTGAGCGCGAAGCGGGCATTCATCACCGGCACCACGAGTTGCGGGCCGGCCATGCGGGCGATTTCGTCATCGACGTTTTGCGTCGTTGCCTGGAAATCGGCCGTTTCTGGCAGCAGATAACCGATGTCTTGCAAGAAGGCTTTGTAGGCCAAGGCGTCGTGCGCCTGACCGGCACGCGCTTGGTGCCAGCCGTCGATACGAGCCTGGAAATCATCGCGTTTGGCGAGTAGGGCTTTGTTCTTCGGTGCCAGGTCATGAATGACCTTGTCGGCACCGGCCCAGAACTTATCGGCGGTGAGGCCGGTACCGGGAATGGCTTCGTTGTTCACGAAGTCGAACAGGACTTTGGCGACCTGCAGGCCACCGACTTGAACGTGTTCAGTCATTGCTTGCCTCACTCTGCTCAGCTATTTCGCTTTTCAGCTCTTCAATTTTGACAATGAAGCCTCTGGCCATTTAAACCACAAACCCGTCCGCCAGTACATGCCCTTGCGGGCGGCTGGGTTTGGTCCAATCAACGGCTTGGAGGCCTTGCTGACGGGGCTTTCAGGGTTGCGAGTGTGCCTGGGGCAGACATCGATCCAACGTTATGTAGTGCGCGCTGCGGCATACTACATGATGAATTGCGCTTGTGAAAATCAGACTAATTACGTCGTTCTGCGACCCCATGACGCATTGCAGTCATGTCGGGGAACGGGATGTTCTCAAAAAACTATTAGATTGTTCCAGTTAAATATAAAAACTTGTACACGATTTGTTTTCGTCAGCGGCATACGCGGTGCTTCATTCGCGGGCAAGCCTCGCTCCTACAGGGCCGTGTCGTTCAGGTGATTGCGGATTCCCTTGATCCTGTAGGAGCGAGGCTTGCCCGCAAAGGCGTCGGCCGATTCAACGCACGAACAACCCTTGCCTATACTTCTTTTTCTATAACAAAAGAGGGCTGCGCCATGGACCACCTCGTACTCACTGTATTCGCGCCGGACAAGGCAGGGCAGGTCGAGCGCATTGCCCAGTGCATTGCCGAGCACGGCGGTAACTGGCTGGAAAGCCGCATGTCGCGCATGGCCGGGCAGTTCGCCGGGATTCTTCGGGTGGGTGTGCCAGCGGAAGCCTACGACGAATTGGTTGATGCCCTACAGGCGTTATCTGCCCATGGCATTCGCGTATTGATCGCTGAAAGCGGTATCGAGCAATCCTGCACCTGGAAGCCGATCGCCATGGAGCTGGTGGGCAATGACCGGCCGGGGATTGTGCGCGATATCACTCGTTTGTTGAGCGAGCAGGGGGTGAGCCTGGAACGTCTGGTCACCGAAGTGCGTCCGGCGCCGATGAGCAGCGAACCGTTGTTCCACGCCGAAGCCATTCTCGCCGTGCCGCTGACCTTATCGCTGGACGTGCTGCAATCGCGATTGGAAACCCTGGCCGACGACTTGATGGTTGAATTGGTCCTGCGCAGTGAACCCTGACATAGGGTTATCCAAGTTATACGTGCACCTGCCTGTGGATAACCTGTAGAGACAGCCCGCCAGGCCACGCCGGCCGGGGTTCTTCAGCATCTGATCAAAAAACCAGCAGTTTCAGCAAGTTGCACACAAACGGCGGGGATCACGCTGTGGATAACCTTGGGAAGGATTGATGCAGGCCACGGAGTACGTGGCCTGTGGGGATTTGTACGTTTTCTGATCAGCTACGACGACGCATACTAATCACCGCATCGACGCTGTAAATCGCCAGGCCAGCCCAGATAAAGATAAACGCCACCAAGGTACTGGACGACATGTGTTCGCCAAACAGGAGGACGGCTTGCAGCAGCACCAATGTCGGCGCCAGGTACTGAAGAAATCCCAGCGTGGTGTAGGGCAAATGCCGTGCAGCCGCGTTGAAACAGACCAGCGGCACCAGCGTCACAGGACCGGCTGCGACCAGCCACCACGCTTGAGACGTGGTCCAGAACTCGGGCTGCGCGCTGGTGGCTGTCTGATTGAACAGCAACCAGGCGATGGCAATCGGCACCAGCATCCACGTTTCCACCACCAGCCCCGGCAACGCTTTGACCGGCGCCTGCTTGCGGATCAACCCGTAGAAACCGAAGGTCAGCGCCAACACCAGCGACACCCACGGCAGGCTGCCGACCTGCCACACCTGTTGCGCCACGCCGACAGCGGCAAGCCCCACCGCCAGCCACTGCATACGCCGCAGGCGTTCACCGAGGATCAACATCCCCAGCAGCACGTTCACCAGGGGGTTGATGTAGTAACCGAGGCTGGCTTCGAGCATGCGCCCGTTGTTCACCGACCACACGTAA
The DNA here is from genome assembly GCF_059716165.1 of Pseudomonas sp. LBUM1646. Taxonomy (NCBI): domain Bacteria; kingdom Pseudomonadati; phylum Pseudomonadota; class Gammaproteobacteria; order Pseudomonadales; family Pseudomonadaceae; genus Pseudomonas; species Pseudomonas sp. LBUM1646. The sequence goes on along the minus strand of NZ_CP166810.1, from coordinate 6,340,138 downwards.
GTCAGCCAGTTGGCGGCGATCAGCGTGCCGCTCAAGGCCAGGATCGCCAGGCGTTTCGGGTTATCCCGCAACTCGCGCCACCAGCCCGGATGTTTCCAGACCATCAGCAGCAAGGCGCCGAACAGCGCGGACCAGAGCACCCGGTGGATGATGATTTCTACAGCCGGCACCGAGGCGATGGCTTTGAAGTAGAGCGGGAAAAGTCCCCAGATGATGTAGGCAGTAAGGCCCAGGATGTACCCGCGACGCGGGTTGGCGGCTTGCATGCAGAATCCTTGCTTAGGCAGCTAACAAAGGGGGGGATTGTAAGGCGGTTGTATAGACATGTCGCTTCGGAAAAGCAAAAGATCGCAGCCTTGGGCAGCTCCTACAGGGAATGTGCACACCCGTAGGAGCTGCCGAAGGCTGCGATCTTTTGCTCTTGAATCTAAAAAAGTTTCAAAGGCTCTTCATTCAGTGCCGACAACTGCTCACGCAACGCCAACACCTGATCGCCCCAATACCGCTCACTCCCGAACCACGGAAAGCTGTGCGGGAACGCCGGGTCATCCCAGCGCCGGGCCAGCCAGGCGCTGTAGTGCATCAGACGCAACGCCCGCAGTGGCTCGATCAGCGCCAATTCCCGCGGGTCGAAGTCGTGAAACTCGTTGTAGCCGTCCATCAATTCCGACAACTGACCGAGACATTCCTGACGATCCCCGGCGAGCATCATCCAGATGTCCTGCACTGCCGGGCCCATGCGGCAGTCATCGAGGTCGACGATGTGGAACATCTCGTCGCGGCACATCATGTTGCCGGGGTGGCAATCGCCGTGCATGCGGATGTTCTGGTGCGGCGTGGCCTTGTAGACCTCTTCCACGCGCTTGAGCAGATCACGGGCGACGGACTCGTAGGCGGGCAGCAGACTTTTTGGTACGAAATTGCCTTCAAGCAAGGTGTTCAGCGAATCGTGACCGAAGTTCTTCACGCCCAACGCCTCACGGTGTTCGAACGGCTTGGTCGCGCCGACGGCGTGCAGGCGCCCGAGCAATTGGCCCAGTCGATACAGCTGATCCAGATTGCCCGGCTCCGGCGCACGGCCGCCACGGCGGGGGAACAGGGTGAAACGGAACCCGGCGTGTTCGTGCAGGCTGGCACCGTTGTGAATCATCGGCGCGACCACCGGCACATCGCATTCGGCGAGTTCGAAGGTGAACTGGTGTTCTTCGAGAATCGCTTCGTTGGTCCAGCGCTGCGGGCGGTAGAACTTGGCGATCAGCGGCTCGGAGTCTTCGATGCCGACTTGATAGACACGGTTCTCGTAGCTGTTGAGCGCCAGGATGCGCGCGTCGCTGAGAAAGCCGATGCTTTCGACGGCATCGAGCACGAGGTCTGGGGTGAGGGTTGCAAACGGGTGGGCCATGCTGACTCCTGCGCGCAGCAGGCTGCCGCGTCCGGCCAAGCATGGTAGCGCAGACGGGGCTTCTAAAGTGGGATCGTTCCCACGCTCTGCGTGGGAATGCGTCACCGGACGCTCGGCGTCCGTTTCTGGGACGCGGAGCGTCCCTGGCTGCATTCCCACGCGGAGCGTGGGAACGATCATGAGGGAAGGGCCGATCAGGCGCCGACGACCCCGCCATCTTCCCGGGTAATGGCCATCACCGAAGACCGCGGCTTGCCATTGGGCAAATGCTCAGGGAAGGTCGAGCCACCGTTCTCCCCCGGATGCTGAATCCCGACAAACAGGGTTTTCTGATCCGGCGAGAAGCTGATCCCCGTCACCTCGCAACCAATCGGCCCGACCATGAACCGACGGATTTCCCCGGTCACCGGGTCGGCGCAAAGCATCTGGTTGTTGCCCATGCCGGCGAAGTCACCGGCATTGCTCGAATCGCCATCAGTGAGAATCCACAAGCGTCCGGCCTTGTCGAAACCCAAACCGTCCGGGCTGTTGAACATGTTCTGCGGGGTGATGTTCGACGAACCGCCCTTCGGCTTGCCGGCATGGACGCCTGGATTCCCGGCGACCACGAACAAGTCCCAGGCAAAGCTTTTCGCACCGTGATCATCACGGTCAGTGCGCCAGCGCAGGATTTGCCCGTAGACGTTCTTCTCACGCGGGTTTGGCCCACCCACCGGCTGGCCGTCTTCGCCGCGCTTGGCGTTGTTGGTCAGTGTGCAATAGACCTGGCCATCCTTAGGGCTGACGACAATCCATTCCGGGCGGTCCATGCGCGTGGCGTTGACCACGCTGGCGGCGAGACGCGCGTGAATCAGCACTTCGGCCTGATCGGCAAAACCGCTGCTGGCGTCGATGCCATTCTTGCCGTGGGTCAGTTCGATCCACTGTCCTTGGCCTTTCGGGTGATCGGCATTGCCGTCACCGGCATCGAATCGCGCCACATACAAGGTGCCGTGGTCCAGCAGGTCGCGGTTGGCCTTTGGGTTCTTGTGATTGATCTTGTCGCGGCTGACAAATTTGTAGATGAACTCGCCGCGCTCATCGTCGCCCATGTAGACCACGGCGCGACCGTCATGGGTTTCGGCCAGTGCGGCGTTTTCATGCTTGAAGCGGCCCAGGGCGGTGCGTTTGACCGGCGTCGATTGCGGGTCGAACGGGTCGATTTCCACCACCCAGCCGTGACGGTTGAGTTCGTTGGGGTTTTTCGCCAGGTCGAAACGCGGATCGTGTTGATGCCAGTTGATGTCCTTGCTGGCGGCCACGGCGCCGTAGCGTTTTTGCGCGGCATCGAATTTTTGCTCGGCGTTGCTGCTGCCGAAGCAATCGGTGAAGTTTTCTTCGCAGGTCAGGTAGGTGCCCCACGGCGTCTTGCCGTTGGCGCAGTTCTGGAAGGTGCCGAGGACTTTCTTGCCGTGCTTGTCAGCGCTGGTCTTGAGCAATTCGTGACCGGCGGCCGGACCGCCGAAGCGCAATGTCGAGTTACCGTGGATGCGCCGGTTGTAGCGCGACCCCTGGACGAATTCCCACTGACCACGGCGACGCTGCACTTCGATCACCGAAACACCTTCGCAGGCCAGGGCCTTGCGCACATCCTCCGCCGATTGCGGCATGCCGCCGTGGGGATAGAGGTAGCGGTAGTTGGTGTATTCGTTGTTGATCGCCATCAACGCGCGGTCATTGTCGCCGGGGAAGGCGAACAGGCTCATGCCGTCGTTGTTGTCGCCGAACTGGACTTCCTGCGCCTGAGCGGTGCCGTTGCCGCTTGGGTCGAAGGCAGGACCGTTTTTCTGCAGGGGTTGGCCCCAACTGATCAATACCGAAGACTTGTAGCCCGGTGGCAGGGTGATCGCGTCGGTCGTGGCGGCGGCGATGCTGTTGAAACCCAGCAGTCTGCTGGAGCCGGCGCTGACACTGGCGGCCAGCACGCTACGGCTCAGCAGGTTGCCTCCGAGGAACATCGCCGCACCGCAGAGGGCGCCGGCGCTGATGAAACCACGACGGCTGAGGCCGACCATTTTTTCCAGGTCGGTGGATTGGTGTTCTTCTAATAGGCTCACATCAGGCTCCCTGCGGGTTTTTGCAGTCACCTTAATGAGCGTTAGTGAAGGTTTTGTTTCAGAGCGGTGTACCGAGCAGGACGTTGGACGGCGAGAATTGCACCAGCACTGGTTGGCCGACGCCAAGGCTGGAGGTTCTTAAATGCAGTGGCTCGGCCAGGGCACAGAGTGTCTGGCCATTGGGCAGGCCGATGCGCACTTCGCTGGGGCCGTCTTCGGCATCGAGAACCTCCTCAATAATGCCTTTCAGGCAATTGTTGCCAAGTGTTGCGGCTTGCTCGATGCCCAATAATTCCAGCCATCCCGCCTTGATCAAAGCCACGACCTCGGTACCGGTTTGCAGCTCCAGGCGCAGGGTGCTGTCGTGGGTGATCTGCGCGTCGATGTTCAAGCCTTCGGCCAGCTCAAGACGAATGCGGTCATTGCGACCTTGGGACTCGATCGCCACGACTTTGCCGTGCAGTTGATTGCGCGCGCTGGTGCGCAGCATCAGCCGACCGAGCAGGTCCAGGTCGCTGGCGTCCTCGGCCGCTTCCAACACTTGGGCCTGTAACACTTGCAGCTTTTGATACAGGCGTAGGACCCGTTCACCTTCGCTGGACAGCTTGGCACCGCCGCCGCCCTTGCCGCCGACGCTGCGTTCCACCAGCGGCTTTTGCGCGAGGTTGTTCAGCTCATCGATGGCGTCCCACGCCGCTTTGTAACTCAGGCCCGCGCTTTTTGCGGCGCGGGTGATCGAGCCTTGTTCGGCAATGTGTTGCAGCAGGGCAATGCGCTGCGGACGACGGACAATGTGCTGGGACAACAACGTAGGCAAGGACATGGCGAGGTGCTTTGGGCTGTGGCAATGGGGACGACGTTGGCGGCTTGGGACTCGGGAGTCAAGTCAGCTCACTTCACCGGGTTTGGGTGTGCGCGCCAGGCAATAGACATCGACCCGGGCGGCACCGGCGTCCATCAGCAAGCGAGCCAGGGATTGCGCGGTGGCGCCGGTGGTCAGTACGTCATCAATCAACGCCAGGTGACGACCCGTGACAGACGCGTCGGATGACAGGGCGAAGGCGTTACGCAGGTTTCGTTTACGCGCTTCGGCATTCAGGTCCTGTTGGGCGCTGGTGTCCTGAATCCTCAGCAACAGCGTTTCATCGCAAGGAATATTCAGTGTTTCACTGAGCCATCGTGCGAGCAGGGCCGCCTGGTTGAAACCACGTTGGCGCAGGCGCTTGGCAGCCAGCGGCACCGGGATCAACGTATCGGGTCGCTCCAGGTCTTCATCGAAGCGATGTTGCAGGAACTGGGTAAGAAGTTCGCCGAGTAAGCGGCCAAACGGCCACTTCGCGTTGTGCTTGAAGCGAGTAATCAGCGTGTCCAGCGGAAAGCTGTACGTCCAGGGCGCCGCCACTCGCTCGAAGGCCGGTGGCTGTTGCAGGCATTGGCCACACGTCAGGCCGGGCGCGGGTAGAGGCAGGGCGCAGGTCTGACAGTGATCGCCGAGCCAGGGCAGTTCGGTTTCGCAGGCCGTACAGATTGGCGTGGAGTGATCGGCGGGCTCCCCACAGAGCAAACAGAGTTGTTTGTTTTTTAACCAGATGTAAACCGGTCCTTCGTATCGTGGTTGACAGCGCATCGCTCTTCCTTAAATATGCCGAACATCCGTGTCGCGCCTGTGGGTATTCCATTCCCCAGCCGCTTGCCAAGCATAAATCAAGGAAACGCCCATGAGCGCCAGCACCTCTGCAACCCTGCGTCATGACTGGTCTTTGGCCGAAGTCAAAGCACTCTTCGTTCAGCCATTCAACGACCTGTTGTTCCAGGCACAGACGGTGCACCGCGCGCATTTCGACGCCAACCGGGTTCAAGTGTCGACCTTGTTGTCGATCAAAACCGGCGCCTGCCCGGAAGATTGCAAATATTGTCCGCAATCCGGTCACTACAACACCGGCCTGGAAAAAGAAAAACTGATGGAAGTGCAGAAGGTCCTCGAAGAGGCTGCTCGCGCCAAAGCGATCGGTTCGACGCGTTTCTGCATGGGCGCGGCGTGGAAACATCCGTCTGCCAAAGACATGCCTTATGTATTGGAGATGGTCAAAGGCGTGAAAGCCATGGGCCTGGAAACCTGCATGACCCTCGGTCGTCTCGACCAAGACCAGACCGTTGCGCTGGCTGATGCCGGCCTCGACTACTACAACCACAACCTCGATACCTCGCCGGAGTTCTACGGCAGCATCATCACCACCCGCACTTACGGCGAACGCCTGCAAACCCTGGCGTACGTGCGTGAATCGGGGATGAAGATCTGCTCCGGCGGCATCCTCGGCATGGGCGAATCGCTTGATGACCGTGCCAACCTGCTGATCCAGTTGGCCAACCTGCCGGAGCATCCGGAGTCGGTACCGATCAACATGCTGGTGAAAGTCGCCGGTACGCCGCTGGAAAACGCCGATGACATCGACCCGTTCGACTTCATCCGCATGCTCGCCGTCGCCCGTATCCTGATGCCGCAATCCCACGTGCGCCTTTCCGCTGGCCGCGAAGCGATGAACGAGCAGATGCAGGCCCTGGCGTTTTTCGCTGGCGCCAACTCGATTTTCTACGGTGACAAACTGCTGACCACCGCCAACCCGCAGGCCGACAAGGACATGCAACTGTTCTCGCGTCTGGGGATCTTGCCGGAAGCGCGGGAAGAGCATGCTGATGAAGTGCATCAAGCGGCTATCGAGCAGGCATTGGTTGAGCAGAAGAGCAGCGAGCAGTTCTATAACGCCGCTGTTTGACAACCGTTGAACCTGTAGGAGCAAAGCTTGCTCGCGATTGATACGCCTCGGTCTGCCTGAATGAACGCGGCGATCCCATCGCGAGCAAGCTTCGCTCCTACAGAGGCTGTACCTCTTTCCTAATCGCGAGGTCTGCATGTCTTTCGATCTCAGCGCGCGTCTTGCTGTCCGTCGTGCCGAAAATCTCTATCGCCATCGTCCGCTGCTCGAAAGCCCTCAAGGCCCGGAAGTGGTGGTCGATGGTCAGCCATTGCTGGCGTTCTGTAACAACGACTACCTGGGCCTGGCCAATCACCCGCAAGTGATCGAAGCCTGGCGCGCCGGCGCGGCGCGTTGGGGCGTCGGCGGAGGGGCTTCGCACTTGGTCATCGGCCACAGCACGCCGCATCATGAGTTGGAAGAAGCCCTGGCCGATCTGACCGGTCGCCCGCGTGCGCTGCTGTTCACCACCGGTTACATGGCCAACCTCGGTGCCGTCACCGCGTTGGTCGGACAAGGCGATACGGTGCTGGAAGACCGGCTCAATCACGCGTCTTTGCTGGACGCCGGTTTGTTGTCCGGTGCGCGTTTCAATCGCTACCTGCACAACGACGCGGTCAGTCTGGCCAAGCGTCTTGAGAAGGCCACCGGCAACACGCTGGTGGTCACCGACGGCGTGTTCAGCATGGACGGCGATATCGCCGACCTGCCAGCGCTGGCCCGGGAAACCAAGGCCAAGGGCGCGTGGTTGATGGTGGATGACGCCCACGGTTTTGGTCCGCTGGGCGCTAATGGCGGCGGGATCGTCGAGCACTTCGGCTTGAGCCAGGAGGATGTACCGGTGTTGGTCGGCACCCTCGGCAAGGCGTTCGGCACGGCCGGTGCGTTTGTGGCCGGCAGTGAAGAGTTGATCGAGAGCCTGATCCAGTTCGCCCGCCCTTACATCTACACCACCAGCCAACCGCCGGCCCTGGCCTGCGCCACGCTGAAGAGTCTCGAACTGCTGCGTACTGAGCATTGGCGGCGCGAGCATTTGAAGACGTTGATCAGCCAGTTCCGCCACGGCGCCGAGCAAATTGGCCTGGAGCTGATGGACAGCTTTACGCCAATCCAGCCGATCATGATTGGCGATGCCGGGCGTGCCGTTCGACTGTCGCAGATGCTGCGTGAGCGCGGGCTGATGGTCACCGCGATTCGTCCACCGACCGTGCCGGCCGGCAGCGCGCGCCTGCGGGTGACCCTGACCGCCGCCCACAGCGAGGCGCAGGTGCAGCTATTGTTAAATGGACTGGCTGATTGTTTTGCACAACTGGGACCGGAGCCAAGCCATGCGTGACCGACTGATTCTGCTGCCCGGTTGGGGCCTCGGGATTTCGCCGCTGGAGCCTTTGGCGGCGGCGTTGCAGGGGCTGGATGAACACCTGCGGGTCGAGATCGAGCCGTTGCCGGAGCTGGAATCGAGCGATCTTGAAGAATGGCTCGATGAGCTGGATTCGACCGTGCCTCAGGATGCCTGGCTCGGTGGTTGGTCGCTGGGCGGGATGCTCGCTTCCGAGTTGGCGGCGCGGCGCGGTGATCGTTGCTGCGGTTTGCTGACCCTGGCGAGCAATCCTTCGTTTGTCGCCCATGAACAATGGCCGAGTGCGATGCCCGGCGAAACGTTCGATGCGTTTCTGGCCGGTTGCGGCGCCGATCCGCGCATGACTTTGAAACGTTTTTCGTTGCTCTGCGCCCAAGGTGCGGAAGACCCGCGCGGGTTATCGCGATTGTTGCTCGGCGGCGCGCCGCATACGTTGGCTCAGGTGTTGATGAGCGGCCTGGAACTGCTCGCGCAACTGGATACCCGGCAAGCGCTACAGGCGTTTCGCGGCCCACAACTGCACCTGTTCGCCGGCCTCGACGGGCTGGTCCCGGCCGAAGCGGCGGGGGAGTTGCTGGCCTTGCTGCCGGATGTCGAAATCGGCCTGATCGAACAGGCCAGCCACGCGTTTCTTCTGGAAGACCCCCACGGTGTGGCAGGGGCGATCCAGGCTTTTTTGCATGAGTCCGGTGATGACTGATTTATCCCTTCCCAACTTGCCCGATGGCTTGCCCGACAAGCGCCAGGTAGCGGCGTCCTTTTCCCGTGCGGCGGCCAGCTACGACAGTGTGGCTGAGTTGCAGCGCGATGTTGGCAGCGAGCTCTTGCGTCGGTTGCCGGATGATTTTGTGCCTGATCGCTGGCTGGACCTGGGGTGCGGCACCGGGTTTTTCAGCCGCGCGCTGGGTGAGCGTTTTCCTGCCGGTCACGGGGTGGCGCTGGATATCGCTGAAGGCATGCTCAATCACGCCCGGCCATTGGGCGGCGCTACGCATTTCATCGCCGGTGATGCCGAGCGGTTGCCGTTAAAGGCTTCGACCTGCGACCTGATCTTCTCCAGCCTGGCGGTGCAGTGGTGTTCGGACTTTGCGGCGGTGCTCAGCGAGGCGAATCGGGCACTGAAACCGGGCGGAATTTTCGCGTTTGCTAGTCTGTGTGTCGGCACGTTGTACGAATTGCGTGACAGCTGGCGTCAGGTGGACGGCATGGTGCACGTCAATCGTTTCCGCGAGCTCGGGACTTATCAACAGCTGTGCGCGGCCAGTGGCTTGAAGGTCGTCAGCCTGCAAACCCGTCCACATGTGTTGCATTACCCGGATGTGCGTAGCCTGACCCATGAACTCAAGGCGTTAGGCGCGCATAACCTGAACCCCGGTCGGCCGGGCGGTTTGACTGGCCGGGCAAGGATCCTCGGCTTGATTGAGGCATATGAGCAGTTTCGTCAGGCACAAGGACTGCCGGCGACTTATCAAGTGGTTTATGCCGTGTTGGAGAAACCCTTATGAGCGCAGCCTATTTCATTACCGGCACTGACACAGACGTCGGCAAGACCACCGTCGCCGCCGGTTTGCTGCATGCCGCACGCCTGGCGGGCTTGAGTACGGCGGCGGGCAAACCGGTGGCCTCGGGGTGTGAAGTGACCCCCAAAGGGTTGCGCAATGCTGATGCGCTGGCGTTGTTGGCGCAATGCTCGGTGCCGCTGACTTATGCACAGGTCAATCCGGTGGCGTTCGAGCCGGCAATCGCTCCGCATCTGGCCGCGCGGGAGGCGGGCATTGCGTTAACGGTGCAATCCTTGTTGGCGCCGATGCGCGAGATTCTGGATCTGCAGGCGGATTTCACGCTGATCGAGGGTGCTGGCGGCTGGCGCGTGCCGTTGGCGGATCAGGACAACCTCTCGGACCTGGCGATAGCGCTGGATCTGCCAGTGATTCTGGTGGTCGGCGTGCGTCTGGGTTGTATCAACCATGCGCTGTTGACGGCTGAGGCGATTGCTAACGATGGGCTGCAGTTGGCGGGATGGGTGGCCAACATCATCGAACCGAAGACTTCGCGCCTGGAGGAGAACCTTGCCACGTTGGCCGAGCGGATACCCGCGCCGTGCCTGGGCCGGGTGCCGAAACTCAAATCAGTGACGGCGGAGGCGGTGGCTGAGTATCTTCAGCTGGATCTGCTGGATTAATGTTTTTGCCTATGACAAGGCACTGTGCCATTAGTGTTTTTGTCGGGTGTTTTGTCCGCGCGTCTGCTTCAATGGCCGCTGTTGATCCTTTGCAAGGACGAGTTCTCCCATGGAAATCTCAGGAAGCACCGCTTTTTATGCCGGTCTGAGCACTATTCAGACAGGGCAGAACCGTGTCGATCAGGCCGCTGGCCAGATTGCCAACACCACTATTGAACGTTCGCAGACCAGCCAGTCTTCCGAATCTCAGGTCGATCGTTTACGTTCGGTTGATCGCAGTCAGGAATCAGACGTGGCCAGCAATATGGTCGAAATGTCCCAAGGCCAGTTTCAGGTTGAGCTCGGCGCGAAAGTCGCCAAGGCTTCCGATGAAGTGCTTGGGACGTTGATTGATACCTACGCTTGAGTTTTTTGTTGGCATAAAAATGCGCTCGGTTGAGCGCATTTTTTTTGACCGACATTCTTCACTTGCCGGTGAAGGCTGTGATGCTCGGGTGACGTTCTTTCGCCCAGTTGATGCCTTGGCTGCCGGCAAGGAGAATTCGTCCATCAGGCTGGATAGCAATATCCCTGAACTCGCCTGATACCGGGGTGTTGTCGAAGTATGGGTCGCGGTCGCCGTTGGGTAGGAAGCGTTGCTTGTGGCCAATCACTCGGTTAGCTCCAGGGGCCTCATTATCGAAACCACTGCCTGCCACCACGATTTTTCCATCCGGTTGTAGCGCTGCGGTCGCCCAGCCCACATCTGCCAAGTCATGTTCGGTGTAGACCGGTTTGCCATCGTGGAAGCTTGAGTCACGATAACCGTCCGCCGTCAGTTGCATCAGTACGCCACGCTTTTTGCCAGGGCCTATAGTGCGGCCAGTGAGGACAATTCGGTCGTCATCCAGAATCAGAAGCCTGGATAGAGGGTAGACATTCACGAAGTCTGCCAATTCGTCCGAACCTTCGGATGAACTCTCGATCGGGATATCGATAAATCCACCCTCGCCAAAGGTTTCGTCCAGTACACCCGAAGGGCTATAGCGAGCCAGCGACATATTGTCTAGAGATCCGTATTTGCCCGCTACCACGATGCTGCCGTTGTGTTGCACCTGTACAGCGCATGCTCTGGACGGTTGGTCGTGAAACCGGATCTCAATGAAACCTGCTTGCCCAAAACCTTCATCCAGGTCCCCGGTGCTTTTAAGGCAGTACAGTCTGGTGATGTTCCTGTACAGGCTCCCCGTTATGTAAACCGCCGCAACAAGAATCTTGCTGCCTTGTTGCAGGCATCCATCGCTCGTTGGGTACCAAAAAGCAGGGGTGGGTTGATGGTCATCCGGCTGCGGCAGGATTCTGCGGCCGAACACCAGATCCGGGCTGCCATTTGGCAGCAGGCGCGTGACGGCGGGACGGGAAGTTCGGTTTCGTATGGACTCGCCAATCACGACAACGCGTTTGTCGTTCGCGAAGGTTTGCAGGAGCAAGCGGTTGGACCGAGACGTGTCACTGTTTTCAAAATTCCATCGATCGGAAGTGAATGCTGGATCCTTGCCACCATTGGCCAAAGCGCGATCAGTGAAAATCTTTCCGTCCAGTTCTGTGGCATGTGTCACTGCACCGTTCTCGGCGCAGGCGAGGTTGAACGTCCTGCCGGGCTCAGTGCTGGGGTAAATGTATCCGTTATTGCCGAAGCTGATGTCTCTGTCACCAGCCTGCTGTGGTTGTACTCCTGATAATTCGCTCATGGTGCTCTCCTTGATTTGCCATTCTCTGAATAAAACTCGTTGGCCGATCCAAGGAGTTTTACGGCTCCATTGGAGACGCTTTTTTTGCATGAGGTAACTGTCAGAAATTACAGGTCACGCCTTTTAAGGGCATGGTGCCGTCACCAGGCTGAGGACTCGATGCTGTTTTCGACGCGATTTCTGCTATTCACTAAACTGGATGAATAGCGATAAAACCTGCGCCTTTTCAATGTGAGGCGCGCTGCACGCGCGCCAATTTTCCATGAGCCGTGACGAATGGTATTGGCGCGATGCTTGACAAGATTTGGTCGTAAACGTATGTTTCAAACAACTGTTTGACCGTCACAACAAATCAACACGGTCGTTCATTCCCGGTTACATCAGCAGAGGTTTATCGCTATGCCTGACTACAAGGCCCCCTTGCGTGATATTCGCTTCGTTCGTGACGAACTGCTCGGCTACGAAGCGCACTATCAGAGCCTTCCGGCTTGCGCAGACGCAACTCCGGACATGGTTGACGCCATTCTCGAAGAAGGCGCCAAGTTTTGTGAGCAGGTGCTGGCACCGCTGAACCGCGTGGGTGACACCGAAGGCTGCACCTGGAGCGAGTCCGGCGTTAAAACCCCGACGGGCTTCAAAGAAGCCTACAAACAATTCGTCGAAGGCGGCTGGCCAAGCCTGGCTCACGACGTAGAGCACGGTGGCCAAGGCCTGCCGGAGTCTCTGGGTCTGGCCGTCAGCGAAATGGTTGGCGAAGCCAACTGGTCGTGGGGCATGTACCCAGGCCTGTCCCATGGCGCGATGAACACCATTTCCGAGCACGGTACGCCTGAGCAGCAAGACGCTTACCTGACCAAACTGGTTTCCGGCGAGTGGACCGGCACCATGTGCCTGACCGAACCGCACTGCGGCACCGACCTGGGCATGCTGCGCACCAAGGCCGAACCTCAGGCCGACGGTTCCTACAAAGTCTCCGGCACCAAGATCTTCATCTCGGCCGGCGAACACGACATGGCCGACAACATCGTCCACATCGTGCTGGCACGTCTGCCGGATGCACCGGCTGGCACCAAAGGCATCTCGCTGTTTATCGTTCCGAAGTTCATGCCGAACGCCGACGGTTCGATCGGCGAGCGCAACGCCGTGACCTGTGGTTCCCTGGAACACAAAATGGGCATCCACGGTAACGCGACTTGCGTGATGAACTTCGACGCGGCCACCGGTTTCCTGATCGGCCCGGCGAACAAAGGCCTGAACTGCATGTTCACCTTTATGAACACCGCGCGTCTGGGTACTGCTCTACAAGGTCTGGCTCACGCCGAGATCGGTTTCCAGGGCGGCCTGAAATACGCTCGCGATCGCCTGCAAATGCGCTCGTTGACTGGCCCGAAAGCGCCGGAAAAAGCCGCTGATCCGATCATCGTGCACCCTGACGTACGTCGTATGCTGTTGACCATGAAGGCTTTCGCCGAAGGCAACCGCGCGATGGTTTACTTCACCGCCAAGCAAGTCGACATCGTCAAGTACGGCGTAGATGAAGAAGAGAAGAAGAAAGCCGACGCACTGCTGGCTTTCATGACTCCAATCGCCAAAGCCTTCATGACTGAGGTCGGTTTTGAATCCGCTAACCACGGCGTGCAAATCTACGGCGGCCACGGCTTCATCGCCGAGTGGGGCATGGAGCAGAACGTTCGCGACAGCCGCATTTCGATGCTGTACGAAGGCACCACCGGTATCCAGGCACTCGACCTGCTGGGCCGCAAAGTGTTGATGACCCAAGGCGAGGCCCTGAAAGGCTTCACCAAGATCGTCCACAAGTTCTGCCAGACCAACGAAGGCAACGAAGCGGTCAAAGAGTTCGTCGAGCCATTGGCTGCGCTGAACAAAGAGTGGGGCGAGCTGACCATGAAGGTCGGTATGGCTGCCATGAAAGACCGCGAAGAAGTTGGCGCGGCCTCCGTGGACTACCTGATGTACTCCGGTTACGCCTGCCTGGCCTACTTCTGGGCTGACATGGCGCGCCTGGCGGCCGAGAAACTGGCTGCCGGCACCACCGAAACCGCGTTCTACACCGCCAAGCTGCAGACGGCGCGCTTCTACTTCCAGCGCATCCTGCCGCGTACCCGCACTCACGTAGTGACCATGCTGTCGGGTGCCAACAACCTGATGGACATGAAAGAAGAAGACTTCGCACTGGGCTACTAAGCCTTCGCGCAGTCGTTAAGAAAACCGCTGCTCCTCCGGGAGCAGCGGTTTTTTTTTGCCTTGAATTTGAACCCCCCCATTGCTGGGGCCCATTCCCCGGTATTAATGCCCCGAAATAATCGCATTGACCGAGCCAACGCCTGACGGATGGGGCCTTTGACGTACTGGCAGATTAATTGCAAAACCGCTGAAAACTACCTATTGAATCGACAGTCTCGTCAGGGTGAAGCGCATGAACATCGTCCGAATGGTTCGTTTGGCCTGCCTGTTCATGCTGCCCGTCCAGGGCGCTTTTGCCGCTACAGCACCAGAGATTGATGTTCCCGCCCCGGAGATACCCACCCTGCAATCACTGCGCGGCATGACCCCGCCCGACCCGTCGGGAACCGAAGGCGGGCGCAAAGTCGACCTGATGACTGACTACGTCCTCAACCGCTCAGCGGCGATCCTGTTGGGCAAGGCGTTGTTCTGGGACATGGAGATCGGCAGCGACGGCTCAACTGCGTGCGCGTCCTGCCACTTTCACGCGGGTGTCGATCACCGGATCACCAATCAGATCAACCCTGGCCAGGCAAACACCAATGCCAACGTCGCCTCGATCTTTAACAAACCGTTTGTCGCCTCCGACATTCCGGGCGACGTCGCTTCCTACTTGACCAAGTCCGGTGGCAAGGGTGGCCCGAACTACACCTTGAAGAAAACCGACTTTCCAACCCATGTGCTGGCCGATCCACTGGATCGAAATTCGCCGATCCTCTATTCGAGTGACGATGTGATCGGCTCCCAAGGTGTGTTCGACGCCAACTTCGTCAAGCCGCATCAACCGCGTTTCGACAAGTGCACACAGCAGCCGGACGGCCTCTTCCAAGTGGGCGGCATCAATGTCCGTCGCAGCACCGGGCGTAACGCGCCGACGGTGATCAACGCCGCGTTCAACGTGCGCAATTTCTGGGATGGCCGGGCGAACAACGTGTTCAACGGCTTCTCACCGTTCGGCAATCGCGATCCCGATGCCGGGATTTTCGTCACCGGCGATCGCGGCGGCGTAGCGACCAAGGTTCGACTGGCGCTCAAGGATGCCTCGGCGGCCTCGCAGGCTGTGGGACCTCCCGGCAGCCCGGTAGAAATGTCCTGCGGCGGGCGCACGTTTGCGGACATCGGCCGGCGCATGCTCGACACGCTGATGCTCAAGCAACAACGAATTTCCTCGACCGATTCGGTGCTGGCCTCCGTTTCCGGTGCGCGCCGGCCCACTTACCGAGAATTGGTCAAGGCTGCGTTCCAGCCGCGTCTGTGGAATGCCACGCAGCAGGTGTTGCTGGGCGATGCGCCGTACACCCAGATCGAAGCCAACTTCCCACTGTTTTTCGGCTTGGCGATCCAGATGTACGAAGCCACCCTGGTCTCGGACCGGGCGCCACTGGATGCCTATTTGCAGGGCGATCATCAGGCAATGAATGCCCAGCAAGTCCAGGGCATGAATCTGTTCCTTGGCAAAGGCAAATGCATCAGTTGCCACGGTGGGGCGGAGCTGACCAACGCCGGCAGCCGCTTGCTGTTCCATCCCCGCGAGCGCATAGAACGTATGTTGATGGCGGATAACCTCACCACGCTCTATGACAACGGCTTCTACAACACCGGCGTGCGGCCGACGTCGGAAGATTTGGCTTTGGGCGGTTCGGACGGGTGGGGCAATCCTTTGTCCTTCACCCGGGAGTACAACACCCTACTGCAAGGCGGGAAGGTGCCTGACCCACTGGATGTCGATGTCTGCACCTTCGAAGCGCCATTGAGTGCGGCGTTGCCTTGCGACGCGACGCTCAAACCCAATGTCGGTTTCCGCGATGCCGTCGATGGCGCCTTTAAGACGCCGACGTTGCGCAACATCGCGTTGACCGGTCCGTACTTCCACAATGGCAGCCGGTCGACGCTCAAACAGGTCATGGAGTTCTACAACCGTGGCGGTGATCGGCGCGGCAAGGATGCGAGCAACACCAGCGGCTTCGAACATCCTTCGGCGAATCAGCACAACGCCTCGAACCTCGATCCCGACATGACTTCGCTGAACCTGACCCCCGAGGAAGTCGATGCGCTGGTGAAATTCATGGAAGTCGGGCTGACCGATCCGCGTGTGGCCTGGGAGCAGGCGCCGTTCGATCATCCGTCGCTGGTCATTCCCCAAGGTCATGTTGGTGATGAGAATGCGGTGACGGCACGGCCTGTCAGTCCGAAGATTTCGACCCGACAGGCGCTCGATGCACCGATCGCGCTTAAGCCTATCGGTGCAGAAGGTCGCGCCGCCACCGAGGGGCCTTTGCAGCCGTTCTACAACGATCTTTGAATGTGTGGGCTGATCCATTTGTGGCGAGGGGCAAGGTCCCTCGTCGCTGCTTTTACCCTGCCGCTAAAAAACCTTAGTAAATCGCTCAGAAAGTCAGCATTTCTGCCGTTAAAGAGACGTTCACGTGATCTGCATCACATTTCGTGTGCTTAATCGTGCGCATTGCAGGCACAATGCCATCAATTGCTATGCCGGGTCGGAGCTTTACCCTTGCCGCGTTCTTCCGCTGTACGTTTCAGTCATTTCTTGCCCTCTCTACTGCTATTGCTCGCTGGGCTTTCGGCTGCGTACATCAAGGATCTCAACGTCTTCTTCACGTCGCTGTTCAACGTGCTGCCAACCCTGGTGCTGTTGCTCGGCGGTGCCTACTGCGCGGTTTACCGACGTCAGCGCGAACTGTTTCTGATGGTCGCGGTGTACATCGCCTACTTCCTGCTCGACACCCAGACCGACTATTACCGTGACAACGGCAAGGTTCGTGAAGACGCTGCAGTGGTTTTCCATCTCTGTTGTTTACTGCTGCCGTTGCTGTTCGGCCTGTTTGCGGCGTGGCAGGAGCGCACTCACCTGTTCCAGGACATGGTGGCGCGCTTCGCCGTGTTGCTCGCATTCGGCAGCGTGGCGCTGGGCATTGAACAAAGTTACCCACAGGCATTGCTCATGTGGCTGTCGGAAATCCGCTGGCCGGCCTTGCATGGCGCCTGGATGAGCCTGATCCAGTTGTCCTACCCGGTGTTCATCGCCTCGTTCTTGCTCCTGGCCTGGCAATACTGGCGCAACCCGAGACCGTTGCACGCCGCGCAATTGGTGGGGCTGCTGGGCTTGTTCTGGATGTTGCCGAAAACGTTCATCCTGCCGTTCACCCTGAACATCATGTGCAGCCAGGTGATGCTGATGATTGCCGCGGCCGTTGCCCACGAAGCCTATCAAATGGCCTTCCGCGACGAACTGACCGGTCTGCCGGGCCGCCGCGCTTTGAACGAGCGCATGCAGCGACTGGGGCGCAATTACGTGCTGGCCATGAGCGACGTCGATCACTTCAAGAAATTCAACGACACCCACGGTCACGATGTCGGCGATCAGGTTCTGCGACTGGTCGCTAGCAAACTGTCCAAGATCAGCGGTGGCGGTAGGGCGTATCGCTACGGTGGCGAGGAATTCGCCCTGGTGTTCGCGGGTAAGACGCTTGAAGAGTGCATGCCGCATCTGGAAGTCATTCGCGAGTCGATCGCGTCCTACAACATTCAATTGCGCAACCCGGACCGCCCTCAGGACGATCAGCAAGGTCGTCAGCGCCGAGCCGGTTCCGGCGCTTCCAGTGTGTCGGTCACGGTCAGCATCGGCGTCGCCGAGCGCCTGGAGCAGCGCACCCCCGAACAAGTGCTCAAGTCTGCGGACGAGGCGCTCTACAGCGCCAAGGGCGCCGGGCGTAACTGCGTGGTGGCATTCGGTCAAAGCCGCCGTGGCGCGGTACGCATGGACGCCGCTGCGGGTTGAGTGATGACGGCGCATTCAGCGTCTGGACTGTGATTGTGAGGCGTGGTTCGCGGCAGTAGGTTTGAGGGATCTGCTGCCGGAGAAACGACCATGCCTGAGTACAAAGCTCCTCTGCGCGACATGCGCTTTCTGATCGACCACGTCTTCGACTTTCACAGCAACTACGCCGCGCTGGGCGCCACCGATGCCAGCCCGGACATGGTCAATGCGATCCTCGAAGAAGGTGCGAAATTCTGTGAGAACGTTCTGGCACCGCTGAATCGAAGCGGTGACGAAGAAGGCTGCCATTTCGACAACGGTGTGGTGACAACGCCTACAGGCTTCAAGCAGGCCTTCGCACAATACGTTGAAGCTGGATGGCATGGTCTGGCGGCTGATCCAACTTACGGCGGCCAGGGTTTGCCGAGCTCGCTGGGCCTGGTCATCAGCGAGATGGTCGGTTCAAGCAACACGTCCTGGGGCATGTACCCCGGTTTGACTCACGGCGCGATGTCGGCGATTCACGCCCATGGCACCGAAGCGCAAAAACAGACCTACCTGAGCAAACTCACCGCCGGCCAATGGACCGGCACCATGTGCCTGACCGAAGCCCATTGCGGCACCGACCTGGGCATCATCAAGACCCGCGCGGTGCCCCAGGCCGACGGCAGTTACGCGATCACCGGCAGCAAGATTTTCATCTCGGCCGGCGAACACGACATGAGCGACAACATCATTCATTTGGTGTTGGCCAAACTGCCAGACGCGCCAGCCGGGACCAAGGGCATTTCGCTGTTCATCGTTCCAAAATTCCTACCCAACGGTGACGGGGAGGCCGGCGAGCGCAATGGCGTTTCCTGCGGTTCCATCGAACACAAAATGGGCATCAAGGCGTCGGCCACTTGCGTGCTCAATTTTGACGAGGCCAAAGGCTTCCTGATCGGCGAAGCGAACAAGGGCCTGAACTGCATGTTCACCATGATGAATCACGCGCGCCTGGGCACCGGTATGCAGGGCTTGTGTCTGGGTGAAGCGAGCTTCCAGGGGGCGATCAAATACGCCAATGACCGCCTGCAAATGCGCTCGCTGACCGGCCCGAAAGCCCCGGAAAAAGCCGCCGACCCAATCATCGTTCACCCCGACGTTCGGCGGATGCTGCTGACGATGAAGGCCTTCAACGAAGGCAACCGGGCGCTGACCTATTTCACCGCGCAATTGCTGGATGTTGCGCACCTGAGTTCGGACGCAACGGCGCGGCAGGAGGCCGAGGACTTGTTGGCGTTCCTCACGCCGATCTGCAAAGCCTTCATGACTGATACTGGCCTGGAGGTGACCAACCACGGTATGCAGGTGTTTGGCGGTCACGGCTTTATCCGCGAGTGGGGCATGGAACAGTTGGTCCGCGACTGCCGGATTGCGCCGATCTACGAGGGCACCAACGGCATTCAGGCGTTGGACTTGCTGGGGCGAAAAGTCCTTGGTAGCCAAGGCAAATTGCTGCGTGGCTTCACTAAAATCGTCCACAAGTTCTGCGCTGCCAACGCCGAGCATCCGCAACTCGGCAGCTTCGTGGCACAGCTCAATGGCTTGAATCAGCAGTGGGGCGAGGTGACCACCAAAGTCGGCATGGCCGCAATGAAAAATCCGGATGAAGTCGGCGCCGCGTCGGTGGATTACCTGATGTACAGCGGGTACATCATCCTCGGGTATTTGTGGTTGCGTATGGCGCTGGTGGCTCAGGCGCAGATCGATGGGGGCAGCGGCGACGCTGATTATTGCCAGGGCAAACTGGCGACCTGTGAGTTCTACTTCAAGCGTCTGCTTCCGCGCACTGCCGCTCATCGGGCGGCGATTGAGGCGGGGAGTGATTGCTTGATGAAGCTGCCGGCGGAGTTGTTTGCGCTTTAATCATTTAAACCCATCACAAAGGAGCCCGCCTTGCTGCGGGCTTTTTTATGACCGGCTAGTCGGTGACTAAAAATTACAAAAGGGTCATGAGCTGACCCTATGTGTCGTAAAAGTTGTTGGGTTACACTCGAATCCAACGAAAGCACAATTCCTACGAATCACCCGTTTAGATCCTGCGAGGTTTGCCATGGCTGACTACAAAGCGCCCCTGCGCGATATGCGCTTCGTCCTCAATGAAGTTTTCGAGGTCGCCAAACTCTGGGCCGAGCTGCCGGCGCTGGCGGATACGGTCGATGCCGAAACCGTCGAAGCCATTCTCGAAGAAGCCGGCAAGGTCACCAGCAAAAGCATCGCGCCTCTGAGCCGTGCGGCTGACGAAGAAGGTTGCCATTGGGCGGACGGTGCCGTCACCACGCCGGCAGGTTTCCCACAGGCTTATCAGACTTATGCTGAAGGCGGTTGGGTCGGTGTCGGTGGCGATCCGGCTTACGGCGGCATGGGCATGCCCAAGGCTGTGTCGGCCCAGGTCGAAGAAATGGTCAACTCCTCCAGCCTGTCGTTCGGTCTGTACCCGATGCTGACGGCTGGCGCCTGCCTGTCGATCAACGCCCACGCCAGCGACGAGCTGAAAGCTGCGTACCTGCCGAACATGTATGCCGGCGTCTGGGCCGGTTCCATGTGCCTGACCGAGCCGCATGCCGGCACCGATCTGGGGATCATTCGCACCAAGGCCGAACCTCAGGCCGATGGCTCCTACAAAGTCAGCGGCACCAAGATCTTCATCACCGGTGGCGAACACGACCTGACCGAAAACATCATTCACTTGGTACTGGCCAAACTGCCGGATGCCCCGGCCGGTCCGAAAGGCATTTCGCTGTTCCTGGTGCCGAAGTTCATGGTCAATGCCGACGGCAGCCTCGGCGCACGCAACCCTGCGAACTGCGGTTCGATCGAACACAAGATGGGCATCCAGGCGTCCGCGACCTGTGTGATGAACTTCGACGAAGCCGTGGGTTACCTGGTTGGCGAGCCGAATAAAGGCCTGGCGGCGATGTTCACCATGATGAACTACGAGCGTCTGGGCGTCGGTATCCAGGGCCTGGCCACCGGCGAGCGCTCTTACCAGAACGCCGTCGAATACGCCCGCGATCGCCTGCAAAGCCGTTCGCCGACCGGCGCGCAAAACAAAGACAAAGTCGCTGACCCGATCATCGTCCACCCCGACGTGCGTCGCATGCTGCTGACCATGAAAGCCTCGAACGAAGGCGGCCGTGCCTTCTCGACGTACGTGGCGATGCAACTGGACACGGCCAAGTTCAGTGAAGACGCCACCACCCGCAAACGCGCGGAAGACTTGGTCGCTCTGCTGACGCCAGTGGCCAAGGCATTCCTGACCGATCTGGGCCTGGAAACCACTGTGCATGGCCAGCAGGTGTTCGGCGGCCACGGTTACATCCGTGAATGGGGCCAGGAACAACTGGTTCGCGACGTGCGAATTACCCAGATCTATGAAGGCACCAACGGCATTCAGGCGCTGGACCTTGTCGGTCGCAAGATCGTTGGCAACGGCGGGGCGTTCTACAACTTGTTCGCCGACGAAATTCGTCACTTCACCGCGACAGCCAGCACTGACCTAGCGGAGTTCACCAAACCGTTGAACGACGCGGTGACCACCCTCGATGAGCTGACTTCGTGGCTGCTGGATCGGGCGAAAAACAACCCGAACGAAATCGGCGCAGCTTCGGTCGAGTATCTGCAAGCATTCGGATACGTTTCCTACGCCTACATGTGGGCATTGATGGCCAAGGCAGCCTTTGGCAAAGAAGCGCAGGACGATTTCTACGCGAGCAAACTCGGCACCGCGCGGTTCTATTTTGCCCGTCTGCTACCGCGGATTCACTCGTTGAGCGCATCGGTGAAGGCCGGCAGCGAGTCGCTGTTCCTGCTGGACGCCTCGCAGTTCTGACCTTGTAACGTCATGTAAGCATTCTCTTACATAACGTACTGCTGTTTTCCCATATGCGCCGATTGGATCCAGAGCTAACCTACTTCACATGGACGTCGCGCAGGAAGCGCAAAGCAACAACATGGACACGTAGGATTCTGCCAGGACGGCGGAGTGAAATGGATGTCAGGGAAACAGTCTGCAAAGCCCCGCTTCGGCGGGGTTTTCTTTTGCCTGTAGAAAAGTGCTCAGGCCATTGTCGTCGAGCCGTTCAAGCGGGCATCGGGCCCATTCAGCACTTCTTCCAGCAATGTCTGCAACAGTGCCAGTGAGGCTTGTTGGCGTTGCACATCTCGACACACCAATCCGACTTTCAGTGGCACGCGCGGCTCCGTCAGGGGTTTCCACAGCAGTTCATGGTTGCCGTGGGCCTTT
Organism: Pseudomonas sp. LBUM1646; assembly: GCF_059716165.1. Lineage (NCBI taxonomy): Bacteria > Pseudomonadati > Pseudomonadota > Gammaproteobacteria > Pseudomonadales > Pseudomonadaceae > Pseudomonas > Pseudomonas sp. LBUM1646. Next base: position 6,318,305 of record NZ_CP166810.1, on the reverse strand, counting down.
TGCGAGCGCCCCGGCAGGACTGTGGCCAATCGGGTGTGGGGCAAACTGTCGAGAATCCCTGCCATGTTATTCAGTTCAGCCTGCACTTGGGGCCGTCGTCCCAGGCTGGCCAATTGCGCTTGCCAGATCTGTCGCAGTTGAAACTCTTCGCCCAACAGCAACATCGGCAATTCCGCAGCCTGGCTCATGGAGACTTTCTTGAATTCCCGCAATGGATGATCCGCCGGGATGACGAGGGTCAGTTCATCTTCGTACAGCATCACGCCGTGCAAACCTGGCTGACGGGGTGGCAGGTAGCTGATGCCGATGTCCAGAGAGCCGTTGAGCAAGCGCCGTTCGATCTCCAGGCCGGTCAGCTCATAGATCTGCACCACCAGATGCGGCTGCGCCTTGCGCACCCGTTCGAGCATCTGCGGCACCAGGCTGGTGTGGACGGTCTGCAACACACCGATGGCCAAGGTGCGCAGCGCCTGCCCCTTGAAGTTGCCCAGCGCTTCCCGCGCCCGTTGCAGACCGTCAAGCAGGGGCAGCGCGTGGTTGTACAACGTGTGAGCCGCCAGGGTTGGCAGCAAGCGTTTGCTGCTGCGTTCGAACAGGCTCACATCGAGGTTTTGTTCGAGGTGACGGATCTGTTGCGACAGCGCCGGTTGGGAGATGGAAAGGCGCTCCGCAGCCCGGCCCACATGGCCTTCTTCGTAGACCGCGACGAAATAACGCAGTTGCTTGAAATCCATAAGTAATACTTATCGAAAATGCTTTGAAATCGAAATGGCTCAGCGCCGTGCCTGAGCCTAGTCTAACCGCATTCATAAGGCTTACAGGGCCAGAAAGCGCGATGAATACCGTTTGCAACGATGGTGTTTACATAGGAAAGACTAAAAACCTCCAACGAGGCTTTTTGCGATGAATCTGTTTAGTTTGCGACGCAACCCACCCAGTCTGGATGACCTAGTCATGGACACTTCACTGCCATCTCGCAGTGACAACCTGTCCAGCGAGTGCCTGATGCCCAGTGTCGAGCGGCCACAGCAGATCTTTGTGCGGGGCCAAGGCTCGTGGTTGTGGGACAGCGATGATCGCGCTTATCTGGATTTTACTCAGGGTGGCGGCGCCAACAGCTTGGGGCACAGCCCATCCGTGCTGGTCAACGCAATCTCGGATCAGGCCCAGGCGCTGATCAATCCCGGTTTCGGCCTGTACAACCGCGGCATGCTCAACCTCGCGAAGCGCCTCTGCGCCAGTACCGGCAGTGACCAGGCGTACCTGCTCAACAGTGGCAGCGAAGCCTGTGACGCCGCGATCAAACTGGCCCGCAAATGGGGCCAACTGCATCGTGGCGGCGCTTCGCGGATCATCGTCGCCAACAAAGGGTGCCATGGTCGTAGTCTGGGGACGATGTCGGCGTCGGACAGTTCAAACCTGACCAACCGATTCGAGCCGCAGCTTCCGGGTTTCAACCACGTCCCTTTCAATGACCTTCCTGCGTTGCACGCGGCCGTGGATGCCCAGACCGTGGCGATCATGCTCGAGCCGATCCAGAGCGAAGCCGGGGTGATTGAGGCCGACGAGCATTACCTCAAGGGCGTCGAACGCTTGTGTCGCGAACTGGGCATCCTGCTGATCCTCGACGAAGTCCAAACCGGGATTGGCCGCTGCGGCACTTTGCTCGCGGAACAATCCTACGGCGTGCGGGCCGATATCGTGGTCCTCGGCAAAGGTCTGGGCGGGGGCGTGCCCTTGGCGGCATTGCTGGCCCGGGGCAAGGCCTGCTGTTTCGACATCGGTGAAATGACCGGCACCCATCATGGCAATGCACTGATGACCGCCGCCGGCCTGGCCGTATTCGATAGCGTGCACGACAAAGGCTTTCTCGAGCATGTGCGCAAGACCGGTGAGTACCTTGGCGAAGGCTTGGGGCGCCTGTCTCATCGCTACGGCCATGGCGAGTTGCGCGGACAAGGGCTGCTTTGGGGGCTGACGCTGTCGGACGATTCAGCGGACGCGGTCGTCAAAGCGGCGCTCCACGAAGGCCTGCTGCTCAACGCCCCGCAACCTGATTGCCTGCGCTTCACCCCGGCCTTAAACGTCAGCAAAGCCAACATCGACGAAATGCTCCTGCGCCTGGCCCGCGCGTTTTCCCGAGTGCGCACTGCACAACTGCAGTGCCGCAAAGGGATTGCCGTCTGATCAGACCGGTCCTACACGAATTCCCGAACCGTCTCGCGGTAATAACGCATCGCCCCACGCCTGATTCTTTTGGTGCGGGGCGTTTTTTTGTCTCGGGGATTCATCGAGAGACTGGTATCAGGCCGAGACTCGAACTGAACCCTGACAAATGGCACAGGTCGATTGGTTGTGTGGCTTACACAAGCCAACTTCAAATCAGGAGCTGACCCATGGACTTTATTCGAATCATCATCGCCATTCTGTTGCCGCCCCTGGGTGTGTTTCTGCAAGTCGGTTTCGCCGGGGCGTTCTGGCTGAATATTCTGCTGACGTTGTGCGGTTATATTCCGGGGATCGTGCATGCGGTGTACATCATCGCCAAGCGCTGAAATCGGCTGCGCCAGATAGATCGCTTTCGCGAGCAGGCTCGCTCCCACATTGACCGGGTTCCTACAGGGGAATGCGATGAAAGGTGGGAGCGCGCCTGCTCGCGAAGGACGCACCGCTATTTATGCGCCTGGCTCTGTCTTCAATCCGTCGACGTCATCACCCGCCGATAAAACAACCACTCCTGCTCCAGCGCATGAGCCTGATTCCCCGCCTTGCGAAACCCATGGCGCTCATCAGTGTAGTAGTGGGCTTCGACCAGAATGCCGTTGTCCTCCAGCGCCGTGACCATGTCGCGGGTTTGCTGCGGCACCACCACGGCATCCAGTTCACCTTGAAAGAAAATCACCGGCACGGCGATGTTGCTCGCGTGCAATAGCGGTGTGCGGGCGGCGTAGCGCTCGGCATCTTGCACGGGATCGCCAATCAACCAATCCAGATAGTCGCCTTCAAATTTGTGCGTAGCCCTGGCCAGTGCAACTGGATCGCTCACGCCATACAGGCTGGCCCCTGCGCGAAAGACGTTGTGAAAGGCCAGTGCGCATAGCGTTGTATAACCGCCGGCACTGCCGCCGCGAATGAAGGCCTTATCGCCGTCGATCAGCCCGCGTTCGGTGAGATAGGCGACCACGGCACAGGCATCTTCCACATCCACGTCGCCCCAGCTCAAATGCAGCGCCTGGCGATAAGCCCGGCCGTAGCCGCTGCTGCCACGGTAGTTGAGGTCGGCCACGGCGAAGCCGCGTTGCGCCCAATACTGGATGCGCGGGTCGAGCATCGGGTAGCAGGCCGAGGTCGGGCCGCCATGGATAAACACCACCAGCGGCGGTTTCGCAGCGCCGGTCATCGCTGGGTAGAAGAAGCCATGGGCCTCGCCCGAACCGCTCGGGTAGCGCAGGGTTTGCGGGCGGCTGATCTGCTCGGCGGGCAAGGGTGCAATGCCGCCAGCGAGTACTTTGACTTGTCGGGTGTTGCGGTCGATGGCAATCACCGCCGAAGAACTGATGGGCGATGCAGCGATGCAGTAAATGAACTGTGCATCCAGTGCGAGACTTCGGAAACGGCTGTAGTCCCCGGTGAAATCCTCAGGGGCATCGCCGCAAAGACCCAACCGGCCAAAGCCGTCTTCGGTCCAGCTCGCCAGATAACTGTTTTCGCCAAGCGGTAACCAAGTGCCGCCACCGAGCTGCCACGGCGCCGGTCCATGATCGGCAGCGGCGCTTGCCAGCGAGATCAATCCCTGCGCAGATTCCACCCACGGTTGCCAGTAACCGCCACGATCCGTCAGGCAATACAAGCGACCCGAATCATCGAACCGAGGTTGTTGCAGCGACTCCTCGACACCATTGCCCGCCACACAGCGCGGCTGACCAAAGCCACCCTCGTTCTGGCGTTCGGCAACCATCAAGCGGGTCGCAGTCCACGGCTGATCGGGCCGGCTCCACTCGATCCAGGCCAAACGTCGAGCATCCGGACTCAGCGTCGGCGCGGCGTAAAAGTCCGCGCCCTCGGCCAGTAAATGACGCACGCCGTCCACCAGATCGATGGCTACCAACCGATGCTGATCGCGATGTTCTTCAACCGCCAAGACCTGGCCGTTAGCAAACTGCAGATCGCCATAACGGCACCCACTCGATGTCAGCACCTCAGGCGTCTCGCCCTTCAGCGATTGCCGATACAGCTGCTGGTCTGCCTCGTTGACGAAAACAACCCCGTCATCCGTCAGACAAAACGCCCCACCGCCATATTCATACACCCGACTGCGCACACTAAACCCCGGTGGTGTCAGGCATCGCGCCTGGCCGTCGTGCCAATGCCAGATCCGGCACGCGGCATCCTCGGGACGGTACTCGTTCCAGAACAGGCCATGACGGCCGAGCTGCAACTCGGCGAAGTCGATACCGGCCGCGACGGCCCTGATGGCGCTGAAGGGTTCAGCTTTTGGCGATGAGTCGTGAGTTTCGTTCATTGCGAAAGGCCAGTTGTTCGATGGTTTGGGTCGCGTGCTCGGCTTCTTCGCGGGCCTTGAGAATCACGCCGTGATGTTCCGATTTGCTGCATACCGGGTCGGCATTGCTGGCGTCACCGGTGAGCATGAAAGCCTGGCAGCGACAGCCGCCGAAATCCTTTTCTTTTTCATCGCAGGAGCGGCACGGCTCGGGCATCCAGTCGTAACCGCGAAAGCGGTTGAAGCCGAACGAGTCGTACCAGATGTGCTGCATGCTGTGGTCGCGCACGTTGGGAAACTGTACCGGCATTTGCCGGGCACCGTGACAAGGCAGGGCGGTTCCGTCCGGGGTGACTGTAAGAAAGATGCTGCCCCAGCCGTTCATGCAGGCTTTCGGGCGTTCTTCGTAATAGTCCGGAGTGACGAAAATCAGCTTGCACGGATGCCCTTCGGCTTCCAGTTTCGCGCGGTATTCATTGGTGACGCGTTCGGCACTTACCAGTTGCTCCTTGGTCGGCAATAAGCCGACACGATTGAGCTGCGCCCAACCGTAGAACTGGCAAGTGGCGAGCTCGACGAAGTCCGCTTCAAGGGCGATGCACAGCTCGATAATCCGGTCGATCTTGTCGATGTTGTGCCGATGGGTCACGAAATTCAGCACCATCGGATAGCCGTGGGCTTTCACCGCGCGGGCCATTTCCAGCTTCTGGGCAAAGGCTTTTTTCGAGCCGGCCAACAGGTTGTTCACCTGCTCATCACTGGCTTGAAAACTGATCTGGATATGGTCCAGGCCGGCCTTCTTGAAGTCGCTGATTTTCTGCTCCGTCAGGCCAATGCCGGAGGTAATCAGGTTGGTGTAGAAACCCAATTTGCGCGCCTCGGCGATCAGCTCGGCGAGGTCCTGGCGCACCAGCGGCTCACCGCCGGAGAAACCCAACTGCGCCGCGCCCATCTCCCGCGCTTCGCGAAAGACCTTGATCCACTGCTCGGTGCTGAGTTCTTTGCCCTGCTCGGCAAAATCCAGTGGGTTGGAGCAGTACGGGCATTGCAGCGGGCAGCGGTACGTCAGTTCGGCCAGCAACCACAAGGGCAGGCCGATTTCGGGTTTGGGTGGTAACTTGTCTGACACGGAATCAGGCAAGTTCGATCCAGTGCTGAGCACGGGCGACCTCCATGAATTGCTCGATGTCTTCACCGAGTTCGGGCACGCCGGGGAACTGCGCGTCGAGTGCGGCGATGATGGCCGCGACATCACGTTCGCCGTCGATCAACCCGCCGATCAGCGCGGCGCTTTCATTGAGTTTGATCATGCCTTCCGGGTACAGCAGCACGTGGCCTTTCTGCGCCGGTTCGTACTGGTAACGGTAGCCGGTACGCCAAGATGGGGTCTTGCTGCGATCGAAGCTCATAAGGTGATTCCTTTATGCCAGACCCGTTGTTCGGTCACGCTGTGATACGGCGGGCGATTGAGCTCGTAGGCCATGGTCATGGCATCGAGCATGCTCCAAAGAATGTCCAGTTTGAACTGGAGAATCTCCAGCATGCGCTCCTGGCCTTCCCGCGTCGTGTAGTGCTGCAAGGTGATTGCCAGACCGTGCTCGACGTCGCGCCGCGCCTGACCCAAACGCGTGCGGAAATACTCGTAACCGGTCGGGTCGATCCATGGGTAATGCTGTGGCCAACTATCGAGGCGCGATTGGTGGATTTGCGGCGCGAACAGCTCGGTCAATGAGCTGCTGGCGGCTTCCTGCCAACTGGCCCGACGGGCGAAGTTGACGTAGGCGTCCACGGCGAAACGTACGCCGGGCAGCACCAGCTCCTGGGAGCGCAGTTGATCCGGGTCGAGGCCGACCGCTTGGCCGAGGCGCAGCCACGCTTCAATGCCGCCGTCTTCGCCGGGGGCGCCGTCATGGTCGAGCAGGCGCTGAATCCACTCACGGCGGATCTCGCGATCGGGGCAGTTGGCGAGGATTGCCGCGTCTTTCAGGGGGATGTTCACCTGATAGTAAAAACGGTTGGCAACCCAGCCCTGGATCTGCTCGCGGGTCGCCCTGCCTTCGTACATCGCCACGTGATACGGGTGATAGATGTGGTAATAGGCGCCCTTGGCGCGCAGGGCGGCTTCGAACTCGGTGGGGGACATTGCGGTGTCAGTCATTTCGGTTCTCCGGGTAGGACCGGTGGATTCTTTGGTGTCTGGTCGGACGCCTTCGCGGGCAAGCCTCGCTCCTACAAGGGACAGCGACAAACCTGTAGGAGCGAGGCTTGCCTGCGAAGGGGGCGCTAGCTACAACACAATACTCATACCGTCATAAGCCACTTCAACCTCACGCCGCGCCAGCTCCGCCCGTTCCGGCGAATCCTCATCCAGAATCGGATTGGTGTTATTGATGTGGATAAGCACCTTTCGCTGCTTGGGCAATTGTTCCAGCACTTCCAGCATGCCGCCGGGGCCGTTCTGCGCCAAATGACCCATTTCCCGACCGGTGCGGGTGCCGACGCCACGGCGCTGCATTTCATCGTCGTCCCACATTGTGCCGTCCACCAGCAGGCAATCGCTGCCGGCCATGATCTCCAGCAACGGCGCATCGACCTTGCCCAGGCCCGGCGCGTAAAACAGTTTGCCGCCGGTGCTGAGGTCTTCGACGATCAGGCCGATGTTGTCGCCCGGGTGCGGGTCGAAGCGGTGCGGCGAGTAGGGCGGTGCAGCGCTGCGCAGCGGCAGCGGGGTGAAACGCAGGTTCGGGCAGGCTGGCACCGTGAAACTCTGGTCGAGTTCGATACGGTTCCAGTTCAGCCCACCGTTCCAGTGGGTCAGCATGGTGAACAATGGAAAACCGCTGCTCAGGTCTTCGTGGACCATGTCAGTACACCAGACCTGATGGGGGCAACCTTCGCGCAGGCTGAGCAGGCCGGTGGTGTGGTCGATCTGGCTGTCCATCAGGATGATCGCGCTGATCCCGGTATCACGCAGGGCGCGGCCCGGTTGCATCGGGGCGAAGCTCTGGAGCTGGGCGCGGATGTCCGGCGAGGCATTGCACAGCACCCAGTTCACGCCGTCATCGGAAATCGCGATGGACGATTGGGTACGCGCCTTGGCATTCAGGCTGCCGTCGCGAAAGCCTGCGCAGTTCACGCAGTTGCAATTCCACTGCGGGAAACCACCGCCGGCGGCGGAACCTAGAATCTGGACAAACATGGCTGCTCCATCATTTCAACGCTGAAAATAAAAACGCCCCGGCAGACCGAGGCGTTGCACAACGATACAAACTTAGCGGCTTGCGAAGTACATGGTGACTTCAAAGCCGATACGCAGGTCGGTGTAAGCAGGTTTGGACCAGGACATGGGAGTGCTCCTTTCAGGTGGATGGGACAGTTGAGACCTATACATATAGTCCACCTCCAGCCGGAGATGTTCAGATAGTTAGGTGGCTATGTTACTCAAAATTACCGAGCCGTTGCCCGTGAAACTTTGAGAAAGCTAATTGCAGCGTCGGTAATGATCATTTTGCCGCTTGCCAGGGTGTGCCCGGGCAAGCGGCGTTGGCCAGGCAGCGCCAGCCGCCTTCGGCGTTATTCAGGCGCTGGACGGCGGTGAGCAGTTCTTGTCGGTCGATCTTTAAAATTGCTTCAGGAAGTTGCGTGAGGTAATCCGACGAGTGGCCAGCGAGCTTGGCCTGCCAGAGCAGCTCGGCAGCCTGGGTGTTGGGCAGGGTGGTGCTGTCGTATTGGTCGGCGAGGGTTTGGCGTTGGACGAGATAAGTCGCGTCATCGATGCCGTCGCTCAGTCCGCTCAAGAAGTGTTCGATGTGTTTCAGCAAATCAGCAGCGGCGACATTCGGTGATTGCACACCAAACAGCAGCCCGGTCTGGCCGTTTATCTGACGCAGGCCGCTGAACACCGCGTAACCCAGTTGAAGCTCGACCCGCAGGCGTTGGTAGAACGGGGTCTGGAGCAAGTGTACGAGCAGGCGCCAGGCAGCTTCGTCAGCTAATTCCCGGGTGGCTGTCGGACAGAAGAGCAGCAGCGCGTGTTCGCTGGAGTCAGTGTCGACGGTATTCCACAGGTGCTGAGAGTTGATCGAGGGTGGTGGTATCAGTTGATTGTCCGCAACGCCGGGGATACGACTCAAGGCAACGCCCATGGAGGCTTGGGTCTGGGCGGACAGCCCGGTTGCCAGGCCATCCCAGCGCGCACTCGACCAGAGTTGTTGCAGGTCGGTTGAGATGGCGGTGTGTTCAACGCAATGCTCAGGCAACGCTTTAAGCAGCTGTCGAATCGGCATTAAGGCAGGACTTGTCGGCACTGCTTGTGGGAAACCGGCATCAGGTTCTGTCAGTGCTGTCAGCGCATGTTCGAGGACTTTTGGCATCGGTTCCTGTAGGCCGGTCATTTTCAGCAGCCATTCATTGCCCGATGCGTTGAAGGAAAAATCGACACCGGCCTGACGAGCGTCCTCACGCAACGGCTGAAGGCCGTTTTCCAGGCTCGACTGAAGGCGGCTATCCGGCGCCGAATCCAGACGCCAGCGCAGGTAAATGGCACCTTCATCGGTGTTCCCCGGCAGCGCCTGACTGAACTGCATCGGCGAGCGTTCGCGACGACCGCGCGAGCGATCCTGGGCAAACGTGCGCAGACCACGGTGGGCGCTAGTCTGGCCGCGAATCAGCCCGGCATTGGCAGCGGGTGTCTCGGAACGCAAAAACGGGTTGGGCGCCGGCAGTTGCCAATGGCCAGCGAAGTTATCCACAGCGCCGATGTGCTTCAGGATGTTCTTGAGGGCGGCAACACCTTGTTCGGATAACCCGGTTTCAAGCTGCTCACTGTCCTGCTGGGCCAGTTGCAAGGCGCTGCTGACTTGCTGTTGGCGTTGCAGCAGGGCGGCGTACTCGTCGCGTAATCCGATCCAGTCTTGTTGGGTGGCAAAGAACCCCAGCCAATCCATCAGTTGTTCACGGATTCCCGTCGGCGTTGCACTGGCGGGCAGTTTGAATTCGATGTGCAGCACGGCTTGCCCAGCGAATTGATACAGCTGCGTGGCTTTCAAGTTGTCGGCCAGGCCGCGATGTTGCAACTCGGCCAGCAGGCCACCAGGTTTCGCGGCGTTCAGCCAATGACACAGGAACGTCAACGCTTCAAATGATGAGTTGGGTAGCGTCTCGAAGGTGAACAGCAAGTCCAATCGACGTTCGCCGACCTGTTGATAACTTTTTTCGGAAGAATTCATCAGAGAAGTAGGCGCGTGCTGTAGGACTTTTTTACCCTGAGCAATGACAGCACCGAATTCCTCCGCCATCGCCCTCAGTTCATCAATACTCTGCGGCCCAGCGAGGCTCAGGTTCATCTGCCCGGTCTGATAAAACCGCTGATAAAAGTCTTTCAGCGCGAGCTGAAACTCAGGCACCGGCACCGGCAGGCTGTCGCGATTACCAGCATGAAACGCCCGCAACGGGTGAGACGCCGACAGCCCATCAAACAGAGCCAGTTGCTGTTGCGCCGCAGCATCCTGGGACCAGGCAACAAATTCCGCCTGCAACACCTCCCGCTCCCACAACTGATCGTCCAGATTCATACGCGGGGTAGCGAGCATGTCTGACAGACGCTGCAACCCCCCGGCAAATGCCTGAGGCGGCAATTCAAAAAAGTAGTCCGTGGTGCGTTCACTGGTGCGCGCATTCACCTGACCACCATGACCCTGAACGTAAGCCATCAGCCCTTGCCCGGTAGGAAAGCGCTCGGTACCCAGAAACAACAAGTGCTCAAGAAAGTGCGCCAATCCAGGCCAGGCCAGGGGCACGTCATGACTGCCGGCCGCGACCCGTAACGCCGCCGCACTGCGCTTCAAATCGGGGGCATGACGCAGCGTCACCCGCAGGCCGTTGGCCAGGGTTTCAGTGTGGGGGCGAGGATGATTCAGCGCAGGCATGAGCACTTCCAGAACAGAGAAGCGCTAATGCTAGCGGATAACAGGGGCTCAGCGCTTGTTCAGCTCGCCGTAGAGCTCCGGGCGGCGATCGAGCAAGTAGCGATTGGCTGCGCGGGAATCGACCATCAACTGCCGATCCAGTTCGCCGACAATCAGCGCTTCATCCAGGCCAGCCTGGGCGACACGGCTGCCATCCGGCGCGGCGATGCTGCTTTGGCCGCAATACTGGATGTCGCCTTCGTGGCCGCAGTAGTTGGCGTAAGCCACATAACACTGGTTTTCGAAGGCTCGGGCGCGGACGGTGACATCGGCGACAAAGTCGAAGGGAATCATGTTCGCCGTCGGCACCAGGATCAGCTCGGCACCGGCCAGGGCCAGGCGCCGGGCGTTTTCCGGGAACTCCATGTCGTAGCAGATCAGGAATCCAAGCTTCCAGCCATTCAACTCAACCAGCGGGAAATCGTCCCCGCCAGCGCTGAACATCGAATGATCAAGGTCGCCGAACAGGTGAGTCTTGCGGTAGTTGCACAAGCGCTCGCCATGGGCGTCGATCAACTGCACCGAGTTGTAGATCTGGCCGTCTTCGGTGCGCTCGGGGTAGCCATAAAGAATGGCAATCCCGGCCGTCTTGGCAATGCGCGCAATCTGCTGCGCCGACTCACCGTTGTGCACCTCGGCGAGGACGCTGACCGCGTCGACGCCGATGTTGTAGCCGGTCAGGAACATCTCGGGCAGTACCAGCAAGTCGGCGCCTTTGGCCTCCAGCGCCAGTTGATGCAGGCGTTGCAGATTGCCGGCGACATCCAGGGGCAGCGGTGGACATTGGTAAAGGGCTACGCGCATTTCAGATTCCTCTTACTCGGGCAGGGCGATCGGACCGATCTCGTTGAACACATCTCCTGGACCCGGGTTCTCGGCGTGAGTTTCACCGCCGAAGTGTTTCATGATGCCCCACACCGCGTTAAGCGAGGTCTGCACCGCGCCTTCAACCCAGGCCGGCGTCCACGAAACGTCGTCACCCGCGATGAAAATCCCGCGTTGCTCGGCCGGCATGTCGTCCTGCATGAAGTGCGCGTACATGCGCTGGTTGTAGCGATAGTGGCCGGGCAGGGCGCCTTTGAAAGCGCCGAGAAAATGCGGGTCGGATTCCCACGAAACAGTGATCGGATCGCCAATGATCCGCGCGGCGATATCGACTTTCGGGTAGATCTTTTTCAACGCATCCAATGCCAGCTTCACGCGTTTTTCCACCGGGTGCGGCAGCATTTTCAGCGCATCGCTCATCCACGAGTACGACAGGCAAATCACGCCCGGCTTGTCGTCGCCGTTGTCGAACAGGTAAGTGCCGCGGGTTAGACGATCGGTGAGGGTCATGCTCATCAGGTCGCGGCCGGTCTCTGGATCTTTGTCCTTCCAGAAAGGCCGGTCGACCATGACGAAGGTCTTCGACGATTGCATGTAGCGGGTGCGGTCCAGGGCCATCCACATCTTTTGCGAGAACAGGGTTTCGTCGCATTCGATCTGGGTGGTCAGCAGCCAGCTCTGGCAGGTGGTCAAGACAGCGGCGTATTCGCGGATATCACCATAATTATCGGTGACCGTGAAACGGCCATTCGGTGCGTGGGCGATTTTCTTTACGCCGGAGCGCGGGGCGCCACGGTGCAACGAACTGAGGCTGGTGCCTTGCGGCCAGTGCACGCAACGTTCCGGCACGTGACGCCAGATGCCCAGCGGCACTTGTTCGACGCCGCCGACCACCAGGTGTTGGTGATCGTCGCAGTTGGTCATTACCACGCGGAAGATTTCCAGCATCGAGTTCGGGAAGTCCGAGTCCCAACCGCCGGTGCCGAAACCGACCTGGCCAAACACTTCGCGGTGATGAAACGACAACTTGGCGAAGGCTTTGGAGGTGGCGACGAAATCGTAGAAAGTGCGGTCGTCCCACAGCGGCACGAGCGTGTTCCACAACTCTTTGAGGCGTGGCACATCGCGGTCGCGGATGGCTTGCTGGATCTCTTTGAAGCGTGAGCCGTCTTCCAGCGCATCGGCCCAGGCGTCAGCCACTTCCTGGAACAGTGCAGGAAGATCCGACAGTTTCTGTGCGTAATGGGTCTGGCCTTCCAGATCGATCACCGTGCTGCCCGACGCAGGCGTCAGCGGGTTCGGGAACGGTTTGGTTTCCAGGCCGAGTTTGTCGACGTAGTGATAAAACGCGGTGGACGACACCGGGAAACGCATGCCGCCGAGCTCAGCGACGATGCCTTCGGCGCCGTTGAACGCCTGGGAGCGCAGACGACCGCCCATTTTCGAGGCTTCATAGACGACGGGTTTGAGGCCCAGTTTCATCAGTTCGTAGGCCGCGACCAAACCGGCGATCCCGCCACCAACGATCGCCACTTCGGCACCGTGGTTGTGTTCGGGAATACTGCCCAGGCCGGCCGGGTGCTCGATCCAGTCGTCGAAGGCGAAAGGAAAGTCCGGACCGAAAATGGTGACTGGTTTTTTACCGTCTGCAGGATGGCGATTATTCTTGTTCATGGCTGACCTTGCTGGCGACCCGACGCGGGATGCGCGTCTGAGTATAGGAAAAGATGGCAGCCATTCTAGAGAGCGTAGAACACGTTAATAAGGCGCAATGTGTCGTCGTTTTGCCTGTTAACTGATCAATATGACGATCAATTGCTACACACCGTCCGCTAAACCGGCTGTCCCCGATCAATCTTGCTACTCAAGATGATCGAAGTCGTCGTCTTCTCCACCCCATCCACACTGCCAATCTGATCCAGCAACTGATCCAGTTGCTCCGGCGAGTCCGTGCGCAACCACGCCACATAATCAAATTCGCCACTCACCGCACACAACTGCTGAACCTGAGCCATCGCACTGAGCCGCCTCAACACTTCCTTGCCGGAGCGCGGCTGCACGGTGATCCCGACATACGCCTGCAACCCGCCATCCACCACGCGCTGACCCAGGCGCACGCCATAACCGGTAATCACCTTGGCCTTTTCCAGCCGTGCCAGCCGCGAAGTGACGGTGGTGCGCGCGATGCCCAATTGCCGGGCGAGCATGGCCACACTTTCACGGGCGTTGATCTGCAGGGCCGCGATTAATTGGCGGTCAATTTCGTCAAGCACGGGCGGGCGGGTGTCAGGCAAGGGTCGTCTCCAGCAACACAAATCGGTGGGTTGGCATGTTACAGCACGGTTTGCGCGGCGGAGGTTTGATCTGGCTTCAGTACCGTTCAGAACTTTTTTACCTGCGACAAATTGCCATAAGTAACTAGGTAGTACATCATTTCGCGCTTGTCACAAATGGGGAAAACTTCCGACATGAATAATTCTGGGGCTGCCGCCGGCAGCAAATGGTTGCTGTGGGGGCTAGGTGTTCTGATCGCCTTGATCGGGCTCGGCCTGGCCGGTGGCGGTGGTTACCTGATTGCGTTGGGCGGGAGTTGGTATTTCTTGCTGATGGGCCTGGCGATGCTGGTTTCCGGGCTGATGATTGCCCGCCGTAAGCCGCAGGGAGCGTGGCTGTACGCTCTGGCGCTGATTCTGACGGCGATCTGGGCGGTGTGGGACAGTGGTTTCGACTACTGGCCGTTGGTTTCGCGGGTGCTGACGTTTGCCGTGATTGGCTTGGTTGTCGCGCTGATTTACCCGACGCTGGTGCGTGCTTCCGGCGCTAATGCTGGCCGTGGCGCCTACGGTTTGGCAGGCATTCTGGGCATTGGCATCGTCGCCACGCTGGCCTACATGTTCGTGCCGACCCACGTGGTCAAGGCCAGCATCGAGCCCGCGGTCACCCCGGTAAAACCGGGTGCCGAACAGAAAGACTGGGCCCACTGGGGCAACACTACCGCCGGCAATCGCTTTGCCGCGCTGGACCAGATCAACAAAGGCAATATCGACAAATTGCAGGTGGCCTGGACTTTTCATACCGGCGACATCCCGCAAAGCACCGGCGCTGGCGCCGAAGACCAGAACACCCCACTGCAAATCGGTGACACGGTCTACACCTGCACCGCCTACGGCAAAGTCTTCGCCCTGGACGCCGACACCGGCACCCAGCGCTGGAAGTTCGACCCCCAAGGCACCGCGCCGAACTGGCAGCGCTGCCGTGGCCTGGGTTATTCCGAAACCTCTGTATCGTCGGATAACCAACCAACCGCCTGTACGAAACGTCTGTTTCTGCCGACCGGAGATGCCCGTCTGATCGCCATCAATGCTGAAACCGGCAAGCCGTGTGAAGACTTCGGCGACAAAGGCACCGTCGACCTGAAAACCGACATGGGCGAAGTCAAACCGGGCTACTACCAGCAAACCTCGACTCCGCTGGTCGCTGGCAACGTGGTGATCGTCGGTGGCCGCGTGGCCGATAACTACTCCACTGGCGAACCGCCAGGCGTGGTCCGTGCCTACGACGTGCGCAGCGGTGAACTGGCGTGGGCATGGGATCCGGGCAATCCGAATACCACCAAACGCCCGCCAGCCGGTGAGACCTATACCCGTGGCACGCCTAACGTCTGGTCGGCCATGTCCTACGACGCCAAACTGGGTCTTGTGTACCTGCCGACCGGCAATGCCACCCCGGACTTCTTCGGCGGCCAACGCACGGCCTTCGACGACAAGTGGAACTCGTCCATCGTCGCCATCGACGTGAAGACCGGTCAGGTGCGCTGGCACTTCCAGACCACCCACCACGATCTCTGGGACTTCGACCTGCCGGCGCAACCGCTGCTCTACGATGTGCCGGACGACAAGGGCGGTACTCAGCCAGCCTTGGCGCAAGTGACCAAACAGGGCGAGATCTTCCTGCTCAACCGCGAAACTGGCGTGCCGATAGCACGGGTCGAAGAACGCCCGGTGCCACAGGGCAACGTGCCCGGCGAACGCTATTCGCCGACCCAGCCGTTCTCGGTGGACATGCCGTCAATCGGTAACCAGACACTGGCCGAATCCGACATGTGGGGCGCCACGCCGTTTGACCAATTGATGTGCCGCATCCAGTTCAAGGGCATGCGCCACCAAGGCGTCTACACCCCGCCAGGTCTTGATCGCGCGCTGCAATTCCCGGGCTCCCTGGGCGGCATGAACTGGGGCAGCGTCTCGGTCGATCCGAACACCCATTACATGTTCGTCAACGACATGCGCCTGGGCCTGGCCAACTACATGATCCCGCGCAACAAAATCGCCGCGGGGGCCAGCGGTATCGAAATGGGCGTCGTGCCACAAGAAGGCACCCCGTTCGGCGCGATGCGCGAACGCTTCCTCTCAGCGGCGGGCATTCCTTGCCAGAAACCACCGTTTGGCACCATGTCCGCCATCGACCTCAAGACCCACAAACTGATGTGGCAGGTTCCGGTAGGCACCGTGCAGGACACGGGGCCGCTGGGTATCCGCATGCACTTGCAGATTCCGATTGGCATGCCGACGCTGGGGGCTTCGCTGGCGACTCAGTCGGGGTTGTTGTTCTTTGCCGGGACTCAGGATTTCTATCTGCGTGCTTTTGATACGGGTAATGGCAATGAGATCTGGAAGTCGCGGTTGCCGGTGGGGAGTCAGTCGGGGCCGATGACATATGTTTCGCCGAAAACTGGCAAGCAGTACATTTTGCTGACGGTGGGTGGGGCGCGGCAGTCGCCGGATCGTGGGGATTATGTGATTGCGTATGCGTTGCCTGAGTAAGGGTTGAATGGCGGGTGAATAAAAAAGCCCGGAATTTTTTGCCGGGCTTTAAATTAGAACTACCAAGTTCAAGCGTGAACGAGCCCCATGAAAGACAGGACACCGTTTCCCTCTTACGATAAGGGATAGGCAAACGGTTATGTTTATGACTAACAGCAACGATAAGAGTGGTGAGCTTTTGGGTCAGGAGCGGCGACGCCGCTGGAGCCCGGAGCAAAAACTGGCCATGGTTCGCGAGAGCCTTGAGCCAGGGCAAAGTGTGTCGGTCGTCGCTCGGCGCAACGGCATCAATGCCAACCAGTTATTCCTGTGGCGCAAGCTGTATCAGGACGGCAGCCTGTCGGCGGTCAGTGCTGGCGAAGCCGTGGTGCCGGCCTCCGAGCTGAGCGATGCGCTCAAGCAGATCCGTGAGCTGCAACGGATGCTGGGCAAGAAAACGATGGAAGCCGAAATCCTCAAAGAGGCCGTGGAGATCGCCCGGTCGCGAAAATGGATTGCGCACTCACCCTTGTTGCCGGGGGACGACCAGTGAAGCTGGTCAGCGAATGTCTCGGTGTGGCGCGCTCGCAATTAACGGTTCGAATCAAGCAATCGGTATCGCCCAAAGTACGGCGAAGCAGGCCTGTGAACGATGTAGAGCTGGTCGCTGAAATCCAGCAAGAGGTCAGCGAACTGCCCAGCTATGGATACCGTCGCGTCTGGGGACTGCTGCGTCGTGCACGTGAAAAGCGGTCGCTGCCCGCGATCAACGTGAAACGGGTTTACCGGGTCATGCGTGATCACAATCTGCTGCTTGAACGCCGGATCAAACAGCCCGGCGTGCCGCGTCGGCACGAAGGCCGTATTGCGGTGGAAACCAGCGATACGCGTTGGTGCTCGGACGGCTTTGAGTTCCGCTGCGAGGACGGCGCCAAACTGAGCGTAACCTTCGCCCTGGATTGCTGTGATCGCGAAGCCATCGGCTGGGTCGCGAGCCCGACCGGGTACAGCGGCGATGATATCCGCGACTTGATGCTGGAAAGCGTGGAGAAGCGTTTTGGTGATCAACTGCCCGCCACCCCAGTTCAATGGCTAAGCGACAACGGCTCGGCGTACACCGCCGAACAGACACGCCTGTTTGCTCGACAGATCGGCTTGCAGCCGGTGACCACCCCGGTACGCAGCCCGCAGAGCAACGGCATGGCCGAGAGCTTCGTGAAGACGATCAAGCGAGATTACGTGGCGCACATGCCCAAGCCAGATCGAGAAACGGCGTTGCGTAACCTGGCAATTGCCTTCGAGCACTACAACGAGCAGCATCCGCACAGCGCCTTGAACTATCGCTCACCGAGGGAGTTCAGGCGCTTGGCGGCAGCATTAATTTAACAGGGAGTTGGTGTCCGGTTTTGTAGGGGCAAGTCCAAAGCGCATGCTTTGCCCTGACTGTGCCATTCACCTTCAAACTTCAGATTCAGTTTGTAGAGTTCGTGGTCCAATTTGTTGATGGTGTTAATAGCCGCCATCAGATCCGCTTCACCGAATTTGGCTTCAAGATAAAGGCCACGCAAATACCGGTCATTTACCATCGGGATTTTGTCGGTTTTTTCCCATATCGCTACGGCTTGGCTCGTCAAACCAACGATTTCTGCGAGGCTTTCCTGGGACAACCCAAGCTCTTTTCTCAGAAATCTAAACTCAGCGCCTGTCAGCACTGAAGGTTTCCCGGCGATTGCCCTGCCGATAACGTCATGTAGCCCTTTCACATCCGTAATTGCTACAGACTCGCCATAGACGGTCTCTTTCACCACGAAGCCATTGCTAAGCCAAACGTTCGATAGGCCGCTTTCTACGTATGGGTGCAAAATTCACCCCTTCTTTTTTGTCTTTAACTTTAGTGCGCTGGCAAGTCGAGGTGAACTGTCTTTGGGTAATTCAGATGTTTCTGACAGAAAAGGCGTTTGGAAAAACCAGAACACCAGACACGAAAAAGCCGCGTATTTACGCGGCTTTTTTGTTTGGTGGGCCCACACGGACTTGAACCGTGGACCAAAGGATTATGAGTCCTCTGCTCTAACCAACTGAGCTATAGGCCCTCAGTAGGCCGCGGATTATAGCGACGGTTTCTCGGCTGTGCTATCCGAAAAATCCGATACGGCTATACGAAGAAACGTCGCGGCGAATTCTTCGGGCGGTAATGGCAGGCTGACGATGTAGCCCTGGATCTGTTCACAGCCTTCGAGGGCGAGGAATTCTTGCTGGGCCTGGGTTTCGACGCCTTCGGCGATGATGGTGAATTGCATGCTGCGGCCTAGGGCGATGATGGCCCGGACAATGGCCGCGTCGTGGGGGTCATCCGGCAGTCCGCGGACGAAAGATTGGTCGATCTTGAGGATATCCAGGGGTAAGCGCTTGAGGTAGCTCAGGGACGAATAGCCGGTGCCGAAGTCGTCGATCGCCAGTTGCACGCCCAAGTGTTTGAGTTGGTGCAGCACCGCCAACGCCTCTTCCGCCTGGCTCATGATGAAGTTTTCGGTAATTTCCAGTTGCAGAAAGCCGGGCTTGAGGCGGTTGTCCTTGAGCAGTTGTTCGATGCGACCGAGCAGGTTCGGCTGGCGCAGTTGCGCGCCCGCGAGGTTGACCGACAGTGGGCCGAGGCTCTCGTAGAGCTGATTCCATTCGAACATTTGCCGGCACGCGGTCTCGAGTACCCAATCGCCGATCTGCAGGATCATGCCGTTTTCTTCGGCCAGGGGAATGAAGTGCTCAGGGGGCACGTCGCCGAAGGTCGGGTGACGCCAGCGAATCAGCGCTTCGGCGCCCACCAGGCGATGGTCGTCGAGGCTGATTTTCGGTTGGTAGTAGAGGTGCAGCTCATTACGCTCGATGGCGCGCCGCAGTTCGTGCTCCAGTGCCACGCGTTCGCTGGCCTGGGCGGTGAGGTCGCGGGTGTAGCTTTCGACCCGGTTACGGCCCTTGGCCTTGGAGCGGTACATCGCCGCGTCAGCGTTCTTGACCAGTGTGGCGACGTCGCAGCCGTCCTTGGGATACAAGCTGGTGCCGATGCTGGCGCTGATGAAGAACTCGTGTTCGCCGGCCTGGAATGGCGCGGCGAAGCAGTTGAGCAGTTTGGTCGCGATGTGGTCGGCATCGCTGGCTTGTTGCAGACCGGGCAGCAGGATGATGAACTCGTCGCCGCCCAGGCGCGCGACGGTGTCGATGTCTCGCAGCTGCTCCTTGAGGCGCACGGCGATGCCTTTGAGCAACAGGTCGCCGACCGGGTGACCGAGGCTGTCGTTGATGTGCTTGAAGCGGTCGAGGTCGAGGAATAACACCGC
Organism: Pseudomonas sp. LBUM1646; assembly: GCF_059716165.1. NCBI lineage: Bacteria > Pseudomonadati > Pseudomonadota > Gammaproteobacteria > Pseudomonadales > Pseudomonadaceae > Pseudomonas > Pseudomonas sp. LBUM1646. Next base: position 6,298,876 of record NZ_CP166810.1, on the reverse strand, counting down.
GCCCTGGCCACCGTTTTCCTGTTGGTTGTTGAGCGCGGTCAGCAGTCGACTTTCGAACAACGTGCGATTCGGCAAGCCGGTGAGCGGGTCGTGGTGGGCCTGGTAGTCGAGCTTGGCCTGGGCGTGCTTGAGGCTGGAAATATCGGCGAACACCGCGACAAAATGGGTGATGAACTTGTCGCGGTTGCGCACGGCGCTGATAGTCAGCCAGCTCGGGTACAGCTCGCCGTTCTTGCGCCGGTTGGAGATCTCGCCTTGCCAATGGCCTTCATCGGTCAGCTGATGCCACATCGCCGCATAGAAGGCGCTGTCATGCAGGCCCGAGGCGAGCAGGCGAGGGGTGTGGCCCAAGGCTTCGCTCTCGCTGTAGCCGGTTATTTCGGTAAACGCGCGGTTGACCGCGCTGATGTGTTGTTGGGTGTCGGTGATCAATACGCCTTCGGCGGTGCTCTCGAACACGGTGGCGGCCTGTTGCAGTTTTTCCTGCATCAGGTGCCGCTCGGTGATGTCCCGGGCGATGGTCAGCATGCAGTCTTCGTCGCCGATCGGCAGCGGACGACTAGACACTTCGCAGAGACGGATTTGCCCATCGTTGCGGCGGATGTGGCAGCTGAAGTCCCGGACGAAGCCGTCCCGCGCCAGCAGGTCGAGCATCTGCTTGCGTTCGTTCAAATTGACCCAGATGCCCAAGTCCAGCGTCGAGCGGTCCACCGACATCGCACTGTTGAAGCCTGTAATGCGGCTGAAGCCCTCGTTGACCTCCAGCAGCAGGCCATCGCTCTGGCGGGACAGCAGCAAGCCGTCAGGGGACGCGTGGAAGGCCTTGGCGAATTTCTCTTCGGAGGTTTGCAGCTGTTGCTGGGTTTCCTTGAGCTGGCTGATGTCCCGCACCACAACCACGAGCGCGGGGGTTGTATCGAGCTCGAACGGCTCAGCAGAAATCAGGCCGGTGAACACTTGGCCGTTGTTGCGGCGAAAGGGCATCTCCAGATTGCGGATGCTGCCGGCTTGCAACCGTTGCAACAAGCCCGGCCCCACGCCTGGGATGCCCCAGATGTTCAAATCGGTGGCGGTCTGGCCGACGACGTCACTGGCCTTGAGGCCAATCTGTTCTTCAAACGCTTCGTTGACTTCCAGCAGACAACCGTCGGACAGCCGTGCGATCACCAGGATGTCGGGACATTGCTGGAACACTGACGCGAATTTCTGTTCCGACAGGCGCAACGCCTCTTCGGTGCGCTTGGCGTCGCTGATGTCGATCATCAACCCGCGCAGCACCGGTTCATGGCCGTGCTCGATCAGGCTGACGATATCGCGCACCCACAGACAGCGGCCATCGGCCGTGATGACCCGGTAATCGACGCTGTGATCGCGCCCGGCCAGCACTTCGTGATCGCAGAAGGTCTGGGCGCGAGTCAGGTCCGCAGGGTGGATGATGTTGCGCCAGAACCCCGGAATCAGCCAATGGGACAGGGGATAGCCGAGCAGGTCTTCAGCGTGAGGCGATACATAGCTGTAGGTGAAATCGCTGATCCGCGCTTCCCAGGCAATGGCCGACAGACTCTCCACCAGCCCGCGATAGTGGTACTCGCTGCTGCGCAGTTCCTGTTCCAGGTCGACCCGCCGGGCAATTTCCGAGCTCAATCGACGGTTGATCCGGATGACCACCGCCAGCACGATGATCAGTACCAGCAAGCCTGGCAGGCCATACACCAGCAAGTCGGACCAGAAAGTCCGATGATCGAGGACGTTCCCGACCCAATGTTCCTGAATAGCGCGGATTTCACTGGGGCTCATGTCCGCCAGGACTTTGTCGATGATGCCCACGAGCACTTTGTTTTTCGGCGGCACCGCCATTGCCAATTGATAGCGATAGGGCGTCTCGCCGCTGACGTACAGCCCGTCGAGCTTGAGCTGACGCAGGCTCCAGACGCTGGAGGCGAGATCGCCGACCACGGCGTCCACTTCATCGGTGGCCAGCGCCTGCAACGCTGAGCTGACGTTGGGCATCGCCACCAGGTTCAGGTCCGGATGGTGAGTTCGCAGCAGCTCATGGGGGGCGTAGTTTTCCACTACGGCGATTTTCAGGCCGTACAAGTCCTCGATTTTGCGCGGCTGGGCACCCCCGACATGGGCAAGGATGACAATCGGAAAATCCAGGTAGGGGCGGGTGAACGACAGGTAAGTCTGGCGTTCCGGGGTCGACATGATGCCCGGCAACAGGTCCAGCTTGCCCTGTTTGACCTGTTCCAGGACCACTGTCCAACTGACTGGCTCGATAGGGGTGAGCTTGATGTCCAGGCGTTGGCGGATCACGTTGATGTAGTCCGCGGCCAGGCCCTGATAACGGGCCTGTTCGTCGCGAAACTCAAAAGGTGGCCAGGACGCGTCGACGCCCAGACGCAAGTCCGGGTGAGCCGCCAGCCAGCTACGTTCTTCGTCGGTCAGAGTCAGCGCGCCAGCCGTTGCGGTCCAGGTCATCAGCGACAGCAAAAAAAGCACGGTCGGCAATCTGGGCATAACGGTCTCGTTATGGCTCGGGGGAATGTTTCGAGTGTAGACGGGCAATTCGGCGGGCGGGTATTGCGGGGGATTTAATCTGCATAAAGCAAAACCCCCGGCCTGGGCCGGGGGTTCTGTGATCACTCGTCGAGGAAAGAGCGCAAATGCTCGCTTCTCGTCGGGTGGCGCAGCTTGCGCAGCGCCTTGGCTTCGATCTGACGAATCCGTTCACGGGTCACGTCGAACTGCTTACCAACCTCCTCGAGGGTGTGGTCAGTATTCATGTCGATACCGAAGCGCATGCGCAGAACCTTGGCTTCACGGGCAGTGAGGCCGGAGAGAACTTCGCGAGTCGCTTCTTTAAGGCTCTCAACGGTAGCAACATCGATTGGCGACTGCATGGTCGAGTCTTCGATGAAGTCACCCAAATGGGAGTCTTCGTCATCACCGATCGGGGTTTCCATGGAGATCGGCTCTTTAGCGATCTTCAATACCTTGCGGATCTTGTCCTCAGGCATTTCCATGCGTTCGCCCAGCTCTTCCGGGGTCGGTTCGCGACCCATTTCCTGCAACATCTGCCGGGAAATACGGTTGAGCTTGTTGATCGTCTCGATCATGTGCACCGGAATACGGATGGTGCGGGCCTGGTCGGCGATCGAGCGAGTGATCGCCTGACGGATCCACCAGGTGGCATAAGTCGAGAATTTGTAGCCGCGGCGGTATTCGAACTTGTCTACCGCTTTCATCAAGCCAATGTTGCCTTCCTGGATCAGATCGAGGAATTGCAGGCCACGGTTGGTGTACTTCTTGGCGATGGAGATCACCAGACGCAAGTTCGCTTCAACCATCTCTTTCTTCGCGCGGCGGGCCTTGGCCTCACCGATCGACATGCGACGGTTGATGTCCTTGATCTCGGCGATCGTCAAACCGGTTTCGGTTTGCAGCGCGATCAGCTTCTGCTGGCAGCGAAGGATGTCCGGTTGCAGGCGACCAATGGCTTCGGCGTATTTGCCTTTGCCTTTGGCCAAGCCGTCGGACCAGCTTTCGTCGACTTCGTTGCCCGGGAACTGGCGCAGGAAGTCGGCACGCGGCATGCGCGCATCACGAACGCAGAGCTGCATGATCGCGCGCTCTTGCTGACGCAGACGATCCAGGGCGCTGCGAACACGCTCGACCAGGCCTTCGAATTGCTTCGGCACCAGTTTGATCGGCATGAACAGCTCAGCCAGCAGCACCAGTTCGGCAATCGTCGCCTTGTTGCCACGACCATGCTTCTTCAGCGCCTTGCGGGTGATTTCCATCTGATCGGAGACAGCGCCAAAACGCTGTGCTGCGATGACCGGATCCGGACCGCTTTCGGCTTCTTCTTCGTCGTCGGTGCTGGCTTCAGCTTCGTCGTCGTCGGTTTCGTCATCCGCTTTCACGGCTTTCGGATCGACAGGCGGCGGTATTTCGGCTGCAGGCGGCGCAATGCCGTCGTCCGGGTCGATATAACCGCTCAGGACGTCGGACAGGCGGCCACCTTCGGTGGTGACGCGAGTGTATTCGGACAGAATGTGGTCAACCGTGCCAGGGAAGTGCGCAATTGCGCCCATCACTTCGCGGATGCCCTCTTCAATACGCTTGGCGATTTCAATTTCGCCTTCACGAGTGAGGAGCTCTACCGTACCCATTTCACGCATGTACATGCGCACTGGGTCGGTGGTGCGACCAATGTCGGTCTCGACCGCTGCCAACGCTGCTGCTGCCTCTTCGGCCGCGGCTTCGTCAGTATCGGCGTCGGCCAGCATAAGGGAATCCTTATCTGGCGCAACCTCGAATACGTTGATCCCCATGTCGTTGATCATGCGGATGATGTCTTCCACCTGTTCCGGATCTGAAATATCCTCCGGCAGGTGGTCGTTGACCTCCGCGTAAGTCAGGTAACCCTGCTCACGACCAAGTGTGATCAACTCTTTGATACGAGACTGCTGTTGCGCTTTTCCGGACATAACACCCTATCCACTGAAGGTCTTGGCGGGCAAAAAACAAGCCGAGGATTATACCTGAGCTATGACCTCACGCGCCAGTTGAGGTCGGGGTTGATACAGCCATATTGCGTTTTAATAGGTCGCGCATCTGATTTGCGATCTGATTTGCTTCCTCCGCGGTCAGTCCTGGCTGCCTTGCTTTCCTGATTAGTACTTCCAGGCTATCCGTGTGTTGCGTTGCCGATAACCTAGTAATGGTGTCTAAAAACTGTTGTTCAAGGTTGTCACCGTCAATCAGCCATTCCTTTTCGGCTAACGCCTTGAGCAAACGCCCCTGTTCGGTCCCGTGCCATCGGGCCATTAACTGGATTGAGTTTAGCTTAGGATTTTTTTGCACGGCCCCGATCAGGGCCACCAACAACTGCGCGTAGGTATTGCTCTCATTGGCGAAATGGTCGGCGGTTTCTACCTTGCCAGCCAAGTCCGGGTGATGAATGAGCGTACGCAGTGCAATCAAGGTCGGGGCTTCCACCGCAATCGGTGTGCGTGGCGCGCTCGGTTGATCGCGATCGCCGCCACGCTTGCCATTCTTGTCCCAGGGTTTCTTGTCCCACTTCTTGCCGCCGGCGCCGGGTTTCTTCGGCGTCCATTCCTGCTGCGGCGCGTACGTTTCTTGTGTCTGCGGCTGATGGTAGTCGCTGTAATCCGGCATGGCGTCGTAATCGATGCCCGGATCGTAGGCGGGTGGCGCTTCCTGAGGAGCGCTTTGCACCAGTTGGCTCATGGCTTCGCCAGTCAGGCCGGTGATTTCGGTCAGCCGCTGGCGCATCAGGATGCGCAGGTTGGCCCCCGGGACTTTATCGATCAGCGGTGCCGCGAGGGTGGCCATGTGGGCCTTGCCTTCGAGCGAGCGCGGGTCCGATTCCTCGGTCAGTTGCTGAAAGAAATAATCGGCCAGCGGCTGAGCGTGCTGATTGATCCGTGCGCGGAAGGCGTCAGTGCCCTCGGAGCGGACCAGCGTATCCGGGTCTTCGCCCTCGGGCAGGAACAGGAAACGAGCTCGCCGACCATCCTGCAGGCATGGCAACGCCGCTTCCAGTGCTCGCCAGGCAGCATTTCGACCAGCCTGGTCGCCATCGAAACAGAACAATACGTTGGGCACGACGCGAAACAGTCGCTTCAAGTGTTCTTCGCTGGTAGCGGTGCCCAGGGTCGCGACGGCATTGCGCAGGCCTTGCTGGGCGAGGGCGATGACGTCCATGTAGCCTTCGACGACAATGATTTCGTCGAGGTTGCGGTTGTTCTTGCGCGCTTCATAAAGGCCGTAAAGCTCTTGGCCTTTATGAAATACCGGGGTTTCCGGTGAGTTCAGGTATTTCGGCTTGTCATCGCCCAGGACGCGGCCACCGAAGGCAATGATGCGCCCGCGGCTGTCACGGATCGGGAACATCACGCGATCGCGGAAGCGGTCATAGCGTTTGCCGGTTTCGGCGTTCTCGATCAGCAGGCCGGCATCGACCATGGCTTTCTGTTGCAGGGTGTCGCTGCTCAAGTGCTTGAACAGATTGTCCCAGCCGGGCGGGGCGAAACCGAGGCCGAAGTCCCGGGCGATTTCGCCGGTCAGGCCGCGGCCTTTCAAGTAATCCACGGCGGCTTTGCGCGATGGATGGCTTTTCAGGGCCTGCCGGTAGAAGTCGGCGGCGGCGGTGAGCAGCGGGTACAGCGGCGAATCGGTCGGCTGCCGCGGTTTATGCGGGCGGCCGCTTTCTTCGCGGGGTATTTCCATGCCGGCGGCTTTGGCCAGTTCTTCGACAGCCTGGACGAAATCCAGGTTGTCGTGGTCCATCATGAAGCCGAGGGCGTTGCCGCCAGCGCCGCAGCCGAAGCAGTAATAGAACTGTTTGTCGGGGCTGACGCTGAACGACGGGGTTTTCTCTTTGTGGAACGGGCAGCAGGCGGTGTAGTTCTTGCCGGCTTTTTTCATTTGCAGGCGCGAGCTGACCACATCGACGATGTCGGTGCGGTTCAGAAGGTCGTCAATGAAGCTCTGGGGAATTAGCCCGGCCATGGCGTTCTCGTCATCTGAAATGGACCCAAAACAAAGGCTGGCGAACGCGGGTCATTGTTTGAGGCGCGCAAAATGTGCGGCTCGACCGGTGTCGTCTGCGTAATCGCTATCGGGAAGTGTATCTGCCGAAAATCCACTGACGTTAGTACCAATCAGTATTCGACTATTTGAAAGTGTTGCGCTGAAATCCGCTGCGGCCAGTCGATGGCCTCGGATAGCTCATAAGCGGGCACGCAAGAAGGTACCTTGGGCTGATCGTCGTGAGAGGAATCAGTGGGTGTGCTCGTCAGTAGCCTTGGAAGGCTCGTCAGAAAAGACGTGCACCGCTGGCAAAAGAGCCAGGTCTGACGCTGTGAAGCAGGTTTGTCTCGGTCGCGTCTGCGGCGTTGACGGTGAAGCATCAAGCGTTTTACGCAAATGCCATAAGCCCGGCTGAGGGCCGGGCTTGGCAGAAGCTTGCTACGAACGTCTGTGTATTAGTACAGACGAACGGCGCGGCGCTGTTCGCGCTGTACTTTCTTGGCGTGACGCTTAACAGCGGCTGCTGCTTTACGCTTACGCTCAGAAGTTGGCTTCTCGTAAAATTCGCGGCTACGAACTTCAGCCAGTACACCGGCTTTTTCGCAGGAGCGCTTGAAACGACGCAGAGCTACGTCGAAGGGTTCGTTCTCTTTTACTTTGACGGCTGGCATCCAGAGCTACCTTCATTCATTACCGGGGTCAACATCCTCGCGGCAAAAGAGCACTTGAAGACGTCGGTTTTTAAGGGTTGCGGATGTTAACTCCTCATCGACCGGAATGCAAAGCCTCTGATCGAAAACCGCTAGTCGGGGCATCCTATGGCGACTATTATGCGCGCCTTCGAATTCAGCCTAAACAAGGCGCAAACCCATGCTAGTACTGGGATTAGAAACCTCCTGCGACGAAACCGGTGTCGCATTATATGACAGTGAACGCGGCCTGCTGGCCGACGCGCTGTTCAGCCAGATCGACCTGCATCGCGCCTATGGCGGTGTGGTGCCGGAGCTGGCCTCGCGTGATCACGTCAAACGCATGCTGCCCTTGATCCGTCAGGTGTTGGCCGAGGCCGGCTGCGTGCCGACCGAGATCGACGCCATCGCTTACACCGCGGGTCCCGGCCTGGTTGGCGCGCTGTTGGTAGGCGCTTCCTGCGCCCAGGCGCTGGCCTTTGCCTGGGGCATTCCGGCCTTGGGCGTGCACCACATGGAAGGTCATTTGCTGGCGCCGATGCTGGAACCACAACCGCCGGAATTCCCGTTCGTCGCTTTGTTGGTGTCGGGCGGTCATACGCAGCTGGTTCAGGTCGACGGGATCGGCCAATACACGTTGTTGGGCGAGACCCTCGACGATGCCGCCGGTGAAGCCTTCGACAAGACTGCGAAGATGATGGGCCTCAATTATCCGGGCGGCCCGGAGATCGCGCGTCTGGCGGAGCAAGGTGTGGCGGGGCGATTCACGTTCCCGCGGCCGATGTGCGACCGTCCGGGCCTGGCCTTCAGCTTCAGCGGCTTGAAAACCTCCGCCCTGAACACCTGGCAGCAATGCGTCAGCGCCGGGGACGACGGTGAGCAAGCCCGTTGCGACATCTCGCTGGCGTTCCAGCAGGCCGTGGTGGAGACTTTGACCATCAAGTGCAAGCGAGCCCTGAAAGCGGCGGACATGAAGCGTCTGGTGATCGCTGGGGGCGTCAGCGCCAACAAGGCACTGCGGACTTCGCTGGAAAAAATGCTCGGGGACATGAAGGGCGAGGTGTTTTATGCCCGTCCCGAGTTCTGCACCGACAACGGCGCGATGATTGCGTTTGCCGGCTGTCAACGTTTGCAGGCCGGTCAACACGAAAGCCTGGCGATCAGCGTGCAGGCGCGCTGGCCGATGGAGCAATTGTCGGCGCTGTGATGAGCCGCGCTCATGTCCGGTATTTAAAAATGCCGTTCGCGCCCGGCAAACAGGTCGCGTAGATTGCCGCGATGACGCCAGACGATCAGTGCCGTGAGTGCGCTCATGGGCAGCAGTGCCGCCGGCTCTTGCCAGGCGAGCAATGGCAGGGTCAGCGGTGTGGCGATCAGCGCCGCCAGTGAGCTGGTGCGGGTCAGGTAGAACGTCAGCAGCCAGGCACAGACCGCCAGCAAGGCAGCAGGCGGGTAGAGGCCCAGCAGCATGCCGGCCGCGGTGGCGACACCCTTGCCGCCGCGAAAGCGGAAGTACAGCGGGAACAGGTGACCGATGACGGCACACACGCCGATCCAGGCCTGTTCTTGCAGCGAAAGACCGGCACCACCGGCGATCAGCACAGGCAACAAGCCTTTGCACAAGTCGCCGAGCAACGTCAGGACGGCGAGTTTCTTGCCGACCAGGCGCAACATGTTGGTGGCGCCGGCATTGCCAGAGCCACTCATTCGCGGATCGGGGTTACCGGTCAGGCGGCTGAGCAAAATGGCGAAGGACAGAGAGCCGAGCAGGTAGGCGAGGGTCGCCAATAACCAAAACATGCTAACTATTCCGGGCGAGGACGCCCTGATTCTAACGGCGCATTGCGCCCTTGTCGTGCAGCGGAGAGAAGTGCTTGGACAGAGTGTTTATCGAGGGCCTGGAAGTCGACACCGTGATTGGTGCCTATGACTGGGAGCGAGGCATCCGACAGTGCCTGCGACTTGATCTGAGCTTCGCTTGGGACAATCGCCCGGCAGCGGCGGGTGATGACCTGACCCTGGCGCTCGACTACGCGAGCGTTTCGTCGCGGATCCAGGCGTTTGCCGAGCAGGCGCAGTTCCAGCTCGTCGAGACCTTTGCCGAACGTTTGGTTGAAGTCTTGATGAGCGAATTCAAGATCACCTGGATGCGCCTCAAGCTGACCAAGCCGGGCGCTGTCCCGGCGGCCACCGGTGGCGTCGGCGTGGAGATCGAGCGCGGATGTCGCTGACTCAGGTGTACCTCGGGCTCGGTAGTAATATCGAGCGTGAATCCCATTTGCAGGCTGGCCTGGAAGCCCTGGCGGGTTTTCTGGTGGATATCCGCTGCTCCGCGGTGTTTGAAAGCCAGCCGGTGGGGATCAAGAGCGGTCCGTTCTTCAATTTCGTGGTGTCGGCCTTCACCGACCTGCCGCTGATGGAGCTCGACCGTCGACTGAAATTCATCGAGGCGGACAACGGCCGTTATGCGCCGGACCGCAAGGGCTTGCCGCTGGATATTGACGTGCTGTTGTTCGGTGATCTGGTGGGCAACTTCGATGGCTTGATCCTGCCTCGGGCAGAAATCCTGAAAAACGCCTTTGTGCTGTGGCCGTTGTCGCTGATTGCGCCGGACCGAGTGCACCCGGGTGTAGGCAAAAGCTTTGCGACACTGTGGAGTGAAGCGCAGATTGATCAGGTGCTGGCGCCGGTGGCGTTTGAGTGGCGTGGGCAGCAGTTGACGCCTTCAGATTTGTTGTGAGGCAAAAAGATCGCAGCCTTCGGCAGCTCCTACAGAGGATTGATGTACACCCGTAGGAGCTGCCGAAGGCTGCGATCTTTTGATCTTGCTTACGTTTGTTCTTTGTAGGCCTTCAGCGCCTTAAGCCGCTCACGCGTTATCGCCTCGCCCAGCTCCGGTCCTTTGAACCCCTTCTCCAGCAACGGCTGCACCGCCACGCTCCGTGCCGCAGTCGCCGCCCCGCGCAAATAATCCGCCTGTGGATAACTTCTCTGCTCCAGGCCTTTACGCCCCCGAGCATCCATCTCGCACGCCGCAATAAACTCTTCAAATCGCTGCGGTCGACGGTACACATCAAAACTTTGCAGCAACTCCAGCAAGGTCGACGGTTTCAGCTCCAGCGCTCGATGCCCATGGGTGTGGTATTGGCCCACCAGCAACGCCAGTTCCTGACAGTCTTTCGGTGCCTTGAACCGTTCGCTCACCGCTTTGATCAGCTTCAAGCCCGTGTGCTCGTGAGCAATGTGCCGCGGCCAGTCTTCCTTGGGTGTCAGCCCTTTGCCCAGATCGTGCAGCAGGCAGGCCCAGCGCACGGTCAGCGGTTGTTTGTGCAGCGCAGCTTGTGCCAGCACGCTCAAGGTGTGTACGCCGGTATCGATTTCCGGGTGATGGACTTCGGGTTGCGGTACGCCGAACAGCGCGTCGACTTCCGGCATCAACACCTTCAGCGCATCGCACGCACGCAGGACTTCGATGAATACCTGTGGCTGATCTTCCATCAGGGCCCGAGAGATTTCTTTCCAGCTGCGTTCAGCCGTCAATGCTTCCAGTTCGCCTGAATCGCTGAGCTGGCGCATCAGTTCCAGGGTCTCGGGTGCGACGGTGAAGCCCAGCCCGGCATAGCGCGCGGCAAAGCGGGCAACACGCAGGACTCTGAGCGGATCTTCGGCGAACGCGGGGGAAACGTGGCGAAGCAGGCGTGCTTCAAGATCGCGCTGGCCGTGGTAAGGATCGGTCAGCGTTTGCTGATCGTCCTCGGCCATGGCATTGATCGTCAGGTCACGGCGGATCAAGTCTTCTTCGAGGGTAACTTCGGGGCTGGCGTGAAACGTGAAGCCGCCGTAACCGCGTCCGCTTTTGCGTTCGGTCCGGGCAAGGGCATATTCCTCACCGCTTTTGGGGTGAAGAAACACCGGGAAGTCCGAGCCCACCGGGCGAAAGCCCTTGGCGAGCATTTCTTCGGTGGTGGCGCCTACCACGACCCAGTCGATATCGGTGACAGGCTTGCCCAGCAGGCGATCGCGTACGGCGCCGCCAACTTTAAAAATCTGCATAAAAAACCTCCGTTAGCTCGACAGAATAACCGTTGCGTCGAACTTCCGGAGGCAGAAACCAAATCAAAGATGAATGACAGCCAGGTCAAGTCGACCGTAATCCCCCTCGGCGTGCTCACTTCTTGGCGGAACGTGATGGACTTTCATTACTTGATCGCCTTGCAGGGTTTCCAGGTGAATGTCGAAACCCCATAGCCGGTGCAGATGCTTGAGCACTTCTTCGGTGGACTCGCCCAACGGTTTACGGTCGTGTTGCTGGTGACGCAAAGTCAGGGAGCGGTCGCCGCGCCGATCGATGCTGTAGATCTGCACGTTGGGTTCGCGATTGCCCAGGTTGTACTGGGCGGCCAGGGTTTCACGGATGGTCCGGTAGCCGGGCTCATCGTGAATGGCCGGGACCAGTAAATCGTCCTTCTGGTCGTCATCAAGGATGCTGAACAGCTTCAGGTCGCGGATCACTTGTGGCGACAGATACTGCAGGATGAAACTCTCATCCTTGAAGCTGCTCATGGCGAACTTGATGGTCGGCAGCCAGTCGGTACCCGCGATGTCCGGGAACCAGCGGTAATCCTCTTCGGTGGGGTGTTCGCACATGCGCCGGATGTCTCGGTACATCGCAAAACCCAGCGCGTAGGGGTTGATGCCGCTGTAGTAGGGGCTGTCGAAACCCGGTTGCATCACCACACTGGTGTGGGACGTGAGGAATTCCATCATGAAGCCATCGGTGACCAGCCCTTCGTCATACAGGTCGTTCATCAGCGTGTAGTGCCAGAACGTCGCCCAGCCTTCGTTCATCACCTGGGTCTGGCGTTGCGGGTAGAAATACTGGGCGATCTTGCGCACGATCCGCACGATTTCCCGCTGCCACGGCTCCAGCAGCGGCGCGTGTTTTTCGATGAAGTACAGGATGTTTTCCTGGGGTTCGGCGGGGAAGCGTGCGTTGTCCTTGTCGCTGTACTTGTCCGCGCCTTTGGGAATGGTGCGCCACAGATCGTTGATCTGCTTCTGCAGATGCTCTTCACGATCCTTCTGCCGACGGCGTTCTTCTTCGGCGGAAATCGGATACGGGCGTTTGTAGCGGTCAACGCCGTAATTCATCAGGGCGTGGCAGGAATCGAGCAGGTCTTCTACCGCATCGATGCCATGGCGTTCCTCGCACTGCATGATGTATTGCTTGGCGAACACCAGGTAATCGATGATCGAACTGGCGTCGGTCCAGGTGCGGAACAGGTAATTGCCCTTGAAGAAGCTGTTGTGGCCATAGCACGCGTGAGCCACCACCAGCGCCTGCATGCAGATGGTGTTTTCTTCCATCAGGTAGGCAATACAAGGATCCGAATTGATCACGATCTCGTAGGCCAGACCCATCTGGCCGCGGGTGTAGGACTTCTCGGTGCTGAGGAAGTGCTTGCCGTAGGACCAATGGTGATAACCCAGCGGCATACCGACGGAGGCGTAGGCGTCCATCATCTGCTCGGCGGTGATCACTTCGATCTGGTTGGGGTAGGTATCCAGGGCATAACGAGCCGCCAGACGACTGATTTCCTTGTCGTAGGCCTGGATCAGCTCGAACGTCCATTCGGACCCGGTGGAAATGGGTTGGCGCTTCTGCTCTTTGGCGGTCATGTCACTAACCTGCGCTGGAAGAGTTCACGGAAGACCGGATAGATATCCCCGGCCGAGACCAGTTGCTGCTGGGCAAAAGTGTCAGAGAAGGCTTCGGCGATGCGTTCGTACTCGAACCACAGGGCCTGGTGTTCGCGCGGGGTGATCTCAACGTAAGTGTAGTACTGCACAAACGGCATGATCTGGTTGATCAGGATGTCGCGGCAGATCGGCGAGTCGTCGTTCCAGTTGTCGCCGTCGGAAGCCTGGGCGGCGTAGATGTTCCACTCGTTGCTCGGATAACGCTCGGCCATGATCTCCTGCATCAGTTTCAAAGCGCTGGAGACGATAGTGCCGCCGGTTTCCCGTGAGTAGAAGAACTCTTCCTCATCCACTTCCCGGGCGCTGGTGTGGTGGCGGATGAACACGACGTCAATCTTGTCGTAGTTACGCTTGAGAAACAGGTACAGCAGGATGAAGAAGCGCTTGGCGATGTCCTTGGTCGCCTGGGTCATCGAGCCGGACACGTCCATCAGGCAGAACATCACCGCTTTGGAGCTGGGGTTGGGCTGCTTGATGAGCAAGTTGTACTTGAGGTCGAAGGTGTCGAGGAACGGCACTCGGTGAATCCGCGCGCTGAGTTTCTCGATTTCTGCTTCGATTTCCTGAATATCACCGAAGTTATCCGGTTCCTCCCGTTTGAGTCGGGCCAGTTCCTCTTTGGCGTCACGTAGCCGCTTGCGGCTGCTGCCGGATAGGGCGATACGCCGGGCATGGGCCGAGCGCAGGGTGCGGATGATGTTGATCCGCGACGGGTTACCTTCGTTACTGATGCCGGCGCGAACTGTCTTGAAGGTGTCTGTGCCGGTCAGGTTGCGCTTGACCAGGTTTGGCAGTTCGAGGTCCTCGAACATGAATTCGAGAAATTCCTCCTGGGTGATCTGGAAGACGAACTCGTCCATGCCCTCGCCAGAGTTGCCGGCCTTGCCGGGGCCTCTGCCGCCGCCACCTCCGGGTGGCCGGGCAATGTGCTCGCCGCTGGTGAATTCTTTGTTGCCGGGGTGCACGACGGTCTGCTTGCCGCCGCGGCCGTGGTGAAGCACCGGTTCGTCGATGTCGCGACCGGGGATGCTGATCTGCTCGCCATGTTCCATATCGGTAATGGAACGCCGGCTGACCGCCTCTTCGACGGCCTTTTTGATGTGATCACGGTAGCGCCGCAGGAACCGCTGGCGGTTCACCGTGCTCTTGTTCTTGCCATTGAGACGTCGGTCGATCACATAGCTCATGACTGCTCCTTAGAAGCTGTCCTGAAAGGGGCGAGCGGTTATGCAGCATCGGACCGGTGCCAAGGGATGATCACGCTCCCCCAAGCGCTTTTGGATACTGCCTGAACCTCGTTACCGACTTTCGAACACCTTCCAGAGGTCTGTGTAACAGAAAAAACGTACACAGGCCTCTGGCTGACGACAACCGGTCTTACCGGCAGCGGGTTACTGTGATTTTCTGACCCGCAGATACCACTCGGACAGCAGTCGTACCTGTTTGTCGGTGTAGCCGCGCTCGACCATCCTTGTGACGAAGTCGTTGTGCTTCTGCTGGTCCTCTTTGCTGGCCTTGGCGTTGAAGCTGATGACCGGCAGCAGGTCCTCGGTGTTGGAGAACATTTTCTTCTCGATGACCACCCGCAGTTTTTCGTAGCTGAGCCAGGTTGGATTCTTGCCGTTGTTGTTGGCCCGGGCGCGCAGCACGAAGTTGACGATTTCGTTGCGGAAATCCTTCGGATTGCTGATGCCGGCCGGTTTTTCGATTTTCTCCAGTTCTTCGTTCAGCGCTACGCGGTTGAGGATCTCGCCGGTTTCCGGGTCGCGGTATTCCTGGTCCTGGATCCAGAAGTCGGCGTACAGCACGTAGCGATCGAAGATGTTCTGGCCGTACTCGCTGTAAGACTCGAGGTAGGCGGTCTGGATCTCCTTGCCGATGAATTCGATATAACGCGGCGCCAGGTATTCCTTGAGGAAGCGCAGGTAACGTTCGCGGGTCTCGGCCTGGAATTGCTCCTGTTCGATCTGTTGTTCCAGCACGTAGAGCAGGTGCACCGGGTTGGCGGCGATTTCGTGCGGGTCGAAGTTGAAGACTTTCGACAGGATCTTGAACGCGAACCGGGTCGACAGGCCGTTCATGCCTTCATCGACACCGGCGTTGTCGCGGTATTCCTGGATCGACTTGGCTTTCGGGTCGGTGTCCTTGAGGTTCTCGCCGTCATACACGCGCATCTTGGAGTAGATGTTCGAGTTTTCCGGCTCTTTGAGGCGCGAGAGCACGGTGAACTGGGCGAGCATTTTCAGGGTGTCGGGCGCGCAATGGGCCTTGGCCAGCGAACTGTTGAACAGCAGCTTGTCGTAGATCTTCACTTCGTCGCTGACCCGCAGGCAGTACGGCACTTTGACGATGTAGATCCGGTCGATGAACGCTTCGTTGTTCTTGTTGTTGCGGAAGGTGTGCCACTCCGATTCGTTGGAGTGCGCCAGCAGGATCCCGGTAAACGGAATCGCGCCCAGGCCTTCGGTACTGTTGTAGTTACCTTCCTGGGTGGCGGTCAGCAATGGGTGCAGCACCTTGATCGGCGCCTTGAACATTTCGACGAATTCCATCAGGCCTTGGTTGGCCCGGCACAGTGCGCCCGAGTAGCTGTAGGCGTCGGCGTCGTTTTGTGGGAATTCTTCCAGTTTGCGGATATCGACCTTACCCACCAGCGCCGAGATGTCCTGGTTGTTTTCATCGCCCGGTTCGGTTTTGGCCACGGCGATCTGATTGAGGATCGACGGATAGAGTTTCACCACCCGGAACTGGCTGATGTCACCGCCGAACTCGGCCAGGCGTTTGGTCGCCCATGGCGACATGATGGTGTTGACGTAGCGCCTCGGGATGCCGAAGTCTTCCTCGAGGATCGCGCCATCTTCAGTGGCGTTGAACAGACCCAGGGGCGATTCGAATACCGGGGAGCCCTTGATCGCGTAGAAGGGCACTTTCTCGATCAGCTGTTTGAGCTTTTCGGCCAGGGACGATTTACCGCCACCGACGGGACCGAGCAGGTAGAGAATTTGTTTCTTCTCTTCCAGGCCTTGGGCGGCATGGCGGAAATACGACACGATCTGGTCGATGCATTCTTCCATCCCGTGGAAGTCTTCAAAGGCCGGATAGCGGCGGATCACCTTGTTGGAAAAGATTCGCGACAGTCTCGAGTTGGCCGAGGTGTCGAGCAGCTCCGGTTCTCCGATGGCCAGCAGCAAGCGCTCGGCGGCGGAAACGTAGGCGCTGCGGTCCTTTTTACACAGCTCCAGGTACTCTTGCAGCGAGAGTTCTTCCTGGCGTGTGGACTCGAAGCGTTGTTGGAAGTGGCTAAAGATACTCATGACGTCACCTCGCTCGATACGTGGAGCCGACGCCGGATCACTCAGTCGATGCTGGCAGCAACCGAATAGTCAGTTGCTGTTTACCCCCCAGAACTCTTTCGCAGCTGACCGCCCCGAAAGCTACTCCCGATGACCCGCGCGCCGGTGTACCGGCTCTCCCCTGTTTTGGATGGCCTGCGCTTAAGGATAGTTGCTTATTCGGGAGGTAAAGGCGAGATGCGTAATTAGTTGTGGCAGACCGTTCGTCTGCCACCGCGCGAGCCCACGGGGGCCGGGGCTTGCACGTTACAAAAAAATTATTCGGAAGTGCCTTGCGCTGTTTCCGAGGGATAAGTCGTGCGCCACAGCTCAAAGCCACCATCCATGCTGTAGACGTCGGAGAAGCCCTGGCTGATCAGGTACGCCGCGGCGCTCTGGCTGGAATTGCCGTGATAGCAGACCACCACAGTCGGCGCGTCGAGGTCGGCGGCACGGATGAAATCCGAGATGGAAACATTGTCCAGATGCTTCGAGCCGCTGATGTGCAAGGCCGCAAAGGTCGCAGGGTCGCGAACATCGACCACCACTGCGCCTTGTTCGCGCAGGGTCTGGGCCTGTTCTGGGGGGATACGTTTGAATTCGCTCATGGCGGGCTCCTGTGGCTCGGCTGAAAGCGCAGTCTAGCGCTGGGCGCTGGCTGACGTTTGTTCGGGAATAAGTGGGGCGACTGACGGCTTGGTGTGGCTCTGTTCATCGCATTTGCAGCTCAGGCGTTCCAGGGTGTCGACGTTCATCAGAGTCATGGCACCGCCCCAGACGCAACCGGTGTCGAGGGCGAAAATGCCTGGCTCGTCACACTTGCCTTCAAGGGCTGCCCAATGGCCGAAGATGATCTTCAGACCTTTGGTCTTGCGCTCTTTGTACTTGAACCACGGGGCGTAACCCGGTGGTGCGGTGTCGACGCCTTCCTTGCCCTTGAGGTCGAGCTTGCCTTCGCTGGTGCAAAAACGCATGCGGGTGAAATAGTTGGTGATCACCCGCAAGCGATCGACGCCAGTGAGGTCACTGTTCCATTTGGTCGGCTCGTTGCCGTACATGCCATCCAGATACGGGGCGAAAAGATTGTCGTCACGCAGGGCGGCTTCAACTTCGCCGGCGCACTTCAAGGCTTTGCGCAGCGACCATTGGGGCGGTATGCCGGCGTGGACCAGGGCGATATTGCGCTGTTCGTCGTAGTGCATGAGTTTTTGCTGACGCAGCCACTCCAGCAGTTCCGCGCGATCAGGCGCTTCGAGGATTTCGCGCAGGGTGTCGTTTTTCTTCAGGCGTTCGATGTTGTGCCCGGCGGCCAGCAAGTGCAGGTCGTGGTTGCCGAGCACGCACACCAGCGATTCGCGGAGGCTATAGAGGAAGCGCAAGGTTTCCAGCGACTGTGGGCCGCGGTTGACCAGATCGCCCACCAGCCACAGTTTGTCCTGGGCAGGGTCGAAGGCCACTTGCTTGAGCAGGCATTGCAGCGGTTCGAGGCAGCCTTGCAGGTCGCCGACGGCGTACGTTGCCATCAGTGCAGGGCTCCGGGCACCGCCAGACGGAAAGGCGAGATCACGGCATCGAAGTGCTTACCGTCGTCGGCAATCATCTGATAAGTGCCTTGCATGGTGCCGACCTTGGTGGTCATCACCGTGCCGCTGCTGTAGGTGTGGTTGTCGCCGGCCTGGATCAGCGGCTGCAAACCCACGACGCCCGCACCGCGAACCTCTTCCACATGCCCGTCACCGTCGGTGATCACCCAGTGCCGCGACAACAACTTGGCCGGTAGCTCGCCATTGTTGTGCACGGTGATGGTGTAGGCGAAGGCAAAGCGGTTGTGCTCGGGTTGCGATTGTTCTGCCAGATAGCGGGTGACGACGCTGACGTCGACCTGATAACGAGGATCGGACATGCAAGAGGCCTTAAAAACGGAGCGGGACGCGGGGCGTAGCTGATGGGATTCAGTCTAGGCCAAGTATCGGGTAGTAAACCAGACATCGCGTCTGGCGTCCTACCCGATAACGCTCATCGCCTGTCAGTCGGCAACAGGAGCCTGTAGGACTTGTTCGCTGAGCTTGTCGGCAAGGCGCACGAAGGCAGCCAGGTCGAGTTGCTCGGGACGCAGGCTGCCATCGACGCCGGCGGCTTCGATCTCGTCGTTGCTCAGCAGCAACTTGAGGGTGTTACGCAGGGTCTTGCGGCGCTGGTTGAAGGCTTCGCGAACGACGCGCTCCAGCAGCTTGTGATCCTTGGCCGGGTGCGGCAGTACGTCGTGGGGCACCAGGCGCACGATGGCCGAATCAACTTTCGGCGGCGGGTTGAACGCGCCCGGGCCAACGTTGAACAGATGCTCGACCCGGCAGTGGTACTGAACCATGATCGACAGACGACCCCAGTCACCGCCACCAGGACCCGCCGCCAGACGCTCGACCACTTCCTTTTGCAGCATGAAGTGCATGTCGCGAATGATGCCGGCATTGTTCAACAGGTGGAAAATCAATGGCGTGGAGATGTTGTACGGCAGGTTACCGACCACGCGCAGGCTGTTCGGCGCGGCGTTCAGGCTGTTGAAGTCGAACTTCAGTGCATCGCCCTGATGCAGGTTGAAGTTTTCCTTGCTGGCGAACTGCTGGTTGAGGATCGGGATCAGGTCCTTGTCCAGCTCCACCACGTCCAACTGCGCGCCGCTGTTGAGCAGGCCTTGAGTCAGCGCACCCTGGCCCGGGCCGATTTCCAGCAAGCGGTCTTCAGGTTTGGCGCGGATGGCACGCAGGATGCGGTCGATAACACCGGCATCGTGCAGGAAGTTTTGGCCAAAGCGTTTGCGCGCCTTGTGTTGGTAATGCTCGGTCATAAACGGGTCTCGGCCATCTGGTAGGCGGTTTCCAGGGCGACTTGCAGGCTGCCGGTGTCGATGTTGCCGCTACCGGCCAGGTCCAGGGCTGTGCCGTGGTCCACCGATGTGCGGATGATCGGCAAGCCGAGGGTCACGTTGACTGCCGCGCCGAAGCCTTTGTACTTCAGCACCGGCAGACCCTGGTCGTGGTACATCGCCAGCACTGCGTCGCAGTGCTCCAGATATTTGGGGGTAAACAGAGTGTCGGCGGGCAGGGGACCACGAAGGTCCATGCCCTCGCCGCGCAGGCGCTCTAAGGTGGGTTCAATGATGTCGATTTCTTCATGGCCCAGGTGTCCGCCTTCGCCGGCGTGAGGGTTGAGCCCGCACACCAGGATACGAGGCTGGGCTATGCCGAATTTTTCTTGCAGGTCGGCGTACAGGATTCGCGTGACCCGCTCCAGACGCTCCGGGGTGATTGCGTCGGCAATCTCGCGAAGTGGCAGGTGAGTGGTGACCAGCGCCACGCGCAATCCACGGGTAGCGAGCATCATCACCACTTGTGCGGTATGGGTCAGGTCGGCGAGAAATTCCGTGTGCCCGGAAAAGGCGATCCCGGATTCATTGATCACGCCCTTGTGGACCGGGGCGGTGATCATTCCGGCGAAATGCCCGTCCATGCAGCCTTGGCCGGCACGCGTCAGGGTTTCCAGGACGAACGCCGCATTGGCCTTGTCCAGTTGCCCGGCGGTGACCTTGGCGTTGAGCGGTGTATCCCAGACATACAGGCTATTGGCCGGAGCCGGAGCATCTGGCCAGTGGTCCGGCGTGACCGGCAACAGCTTGACGGCCACGCCCAACTGCGCGGCCCGCTCAATGAGCAGGTCGCGGCTGGTAATGGCAATCAGGGGATGTGGCTGGGCTTGCGAGGCGAGCAGCAGGCACAGGTCAGGACCTATGCCGGCCGGCTCGCCGGGTGTCAGCGCGAAACGCTTCGGTTTCACTGCGCTGCCTGGTCTGCACCAGGGAGTTTGATCTCTACGTACGCTTCATCACGGATCTGACGCAGCCAGGTTTGCAGCTCTTCGTCGTATTTGCGGTTACGCAGTACGGTCATTGCTTGCTGCTCACGGGCCTGGGTGGTGCTGTCAGTGGCGCGACGGCCAAGGACTTCCAGGACGTGCCAGCCGTATTGGGTCTGGAACGGCTTGGACAGCTGACCTTGTGGGGTCTTGGCCATCACTTCGCGGAATTCAGGCACCAATGCATTCGGGTCGATCCAGTTCAGGTCGCCACCGTTGAGGGCGGAACCCGGATCTTCCGAGAAGCTCTTCGCCAGTTCGCCGAAATCTTCGCCCGCTTCGATTCGGGTATAGAGCGACTGAGCCAAAGCCTTGGTTTTTGCTTCGTCACGGATCGGGCTAGGTTTGACCAGGATATGACGCACGTGCACTTCGTCA
Organism: Pseudomonas sp. LBUM1646; assembly: GCF_059716165.1. Lineage (NCBI taxonomy): Bacteria > Pseudomonadati > Pseudomonadota > Gammaproteobacteria > Pseudomonadales > Pseudomonadaceae > Pseudomonas > Pseudomonas sp. LBUM1646. Next base: position 6,278,247 of record NZ_CP166810.1, on the reverse strand, counting down.
CGTACCTGGGTCTCGCCGCCACGCTTGTCGAGGATCTTCAGGATGATGAAGCCGCCCGGTGTACGCATTGGCTGAGTGATATCACCGACAGCCATGGTGCTCAGCATGCGATCGAACGGAGGTGGCAATTGAGCCGCTTTACGGAAGCCCATGTCGCCGCCTTCCAGTGCGGTTTCGCTGGCGGATTTGGCGATCGCCAACTGACCGAAGTCAGCGCCTTGCTTGAGTTGCTGGTACACCGCGTCCGCTTGTTTGGCCGCAGCCTGAATCGCGTCGGAGTTGGCGCTTTCCGGCGTAGGGATCAGGATGTTGGCCAGACGGAACTCTTCGGACAGCTGCATTTTGCCCAGGTCGGACGCCAGGAAATTCTTCACTTCCTGCTCGGACACCTGGATGCGCTCGGCCACCCGGCGCTGACGTACACGGCTGATGATCATTTCGCGGCGAATCTGGTCGCGGGCGTCGTCATAAGACAGACCGTCGTGGGCCAGGGCGGCGCGGAATTGATCGATCGACATGTTGTTGCGCTGGGCAATGGTGCCGACGGCCTGGTTCAGTTCTTCATCGGTAATGCGGATGCCGGAACGTTCGCCGATCTGCAATTGCAGGTTTTCGACGATCAGGCGCTCCAGTACCTGCTGATCCAGCACGCTGGTCGGCGGTACGGCTGCGCCGCGCTTGGCGATGGTTTGCTGAACCTCGTGAACCCGTTGGTCCAGTTGGCTCTGCATGACCACGTCGTTATCGACGATCGCCACCACTTTATCGATGGACTGTACCGCGGCGTTAGCCGCGGTACCCAGGAACAGCGCGCCCAGCAACAGCGGGCGCAGACAATCAGAAAGCTTGGTCTTCACGTTCACGATAACCTTGAATGCCTTTGTCGAGGAAGCTCTCTACCTTGGCGCCGGTGAGGCCGCCGAGTCCCTTCAGAACAATTTGGAGGAAGATGCCATGGTCGCCTTTTTCGTTTTCCGGGGCGTTCTGACTGAATTCGTCATAGCTGACCCAGTAACGGTTGATCAGGCGCAGTTTCCAGCAGCAGTTGTCGTACTCGAAACCACCGAAGGCTTCCAGGGTACGGTTGCGGTTGTAGTCATACTGCCAGCGGCTGATGGCGTTCCATTGCGGCACGATCGGCCAGATCACCGAGAAGTCGTGCTGTTGGATCTTGTAGTAATCCTTCACGTAGCCAGGGGTGCCCGGGGTGCCATAGTCACCGCCACCCACCGACCACTTACCGGTGTTCTGGTCGTAACGGACCTGGTCATTGCGATAGCGATAACCGGCGTTGATAACCTTGTTCGGGTTGTCTTCTGGCTGGTAGTGGAACATCGCACTACCCGAACGTGGACTGCGGCTGTCCGGATCCCAGTTGTAGTCGGCCGTGGTGCGCCAATCGCGGTTCCAGCGGTATTCGTATTCCAGCGCATAAGGCGAAACGTTGGAATGCGCATCATCGCGGGTTTTTGCATCGATACCCGGCAACTGGACTTCGCGATCCTTGAAGTACAGGGCCTGGCCGACGCTGATGCGTTGACGTTCGAAACCGTTATCTTCGATCCAGCGGTTGGTAATGCCCAGGGACAACTTGTTCTCGTCGCCGACGCGGTCGGAGCCGGAGAAACGGTTGTCGCGGAACAGCGATGCGTAGTTGAAGGTGTACTCGCTGGTGTCGAATACCGGGATATCTTTCTGATCTTCCTCGGGGACATAGAGGTAGAACAGGCGAGGTTCCAGGGTCTGGCGATAGTTTTTGCCGAACCACTGGGTATTGCGGTCGAAGTACAGGCCGCTGTCGATGCTGGCAATCGGAACGCCGCGATTCTGATTGCTGCCGAATTTCCCACCGACATAGTCGGTGCCAGCAGCCGCTGCGGCGTTCTCTTGAGCAACGATTTGACTCTTGCCAGTGCCGTCGAGATCCAATTGGTACTGGGTGTACTGATACTTGAGCGATGGCTTCAAGAACCCGTAGGTCCAGTTCATTGGCAAACTGACACCTGGTTTGAGATTCAAGCGGTCGCCAGTAGCCCGTGCCAATCCAGTCACGTTGTTATCAAGCCGCGACTCGACGGTGCCGTCTTCGTTTACGAAGTTACCATCCTCTAAATCACGATCGAACCGAACCAGTTCTGTCTCGTAATTGAAATCAAGACCGTTTGGATGATATGGCAGCGCACCATTAAAGGTGATCTGCGGCAAGCGGTTGTACGGCGTGATGTTCGAAACGGTCGCCAGCTGATAAGCCTGGGCATTTACCGCGGCGGTGTAGTTGTCGCCACGGTAAGTCACGGAAGCCTGCTGATTCACGTAATCCGCGCTTTTCACGCCAATCTGGTCAGTCTGCAGATCCTGGAAGTAATAAGGATCGCTGATCTTGGTGTAGTCGACTTGCGTGAGTACGCGCGAATCGAGGCCACCCTTGTGCTGCCAGTTATACATGTAGCGGTTTTTCTGGTAATCGGTCTGCTTGCTGCGATCGGTATCTTCGTCGTTGAGGTACGCCGCTCCGAACTGACCTTCGCTGGACTTGGTCAGGTAACGGAACTCGCCTTCCACCAACATGCCGTGCTTGCTCATGTAGCGCGGATACAACGTGGCATCGTAGTTCGGTGCCAGGTTGAAGTAGTACGGTGTGACCAGCATGAAGCCGGTATCGCTGCCGGTGCCGATGGTCGGCGGCAGGAAACCGGACTGACGACGGTCGTCGATCGGGAAGTAGATATAAGGCGTGTACAGGACCGGAATGTCCTTGACCCGCAGGGTCACGTTGGTCGCGGTACCGAAACCGGTGGCCGGGTTCAAGGTGATGTTGTTGCCCTTGAGCTGCCAGGCGTTGCTGTTCGGTTCGCACGTGGTGTACGTACCATCCTTGAGGCGGATGATCGCGTTCTCGGCACGTTTGGCGTACAGCGCGTTCCCGCGGATACGGGATTTGTGCATCACGTATTCGGCGTTATCGACCTTGGCTTCACCGGTGTCGAGCTGCACGTCGGCGTGGTCGCCCACGATCAGTGCGCCATTGTCGCGAATGCGCACGTTACCGCTCAGTTCACCACGGCTCTCGGCCTGATACAGGCTGGCCTCGTCGGCTTCGGCCTGCATGCTGCCCTGACGCAATACCACGTCACCGGCCAGCGTGCCGATCTGATCTTCGGTGTTATAGCGCGAAGCCTTGGCGCCGATAAAGGTCGGAGCGTCACTTTTATTCGTCTTGTCATTCATGCCAGGACGAATTGGTTCGATATAGGAACCAGAGCAGTAAGGACCGGTTTCGGCCAACTGCGCAGCAGTGAGCTTCTCGCGCGGAACCCAGTCGAGGTGACTGTAGTCTGCGCTACGGGACTTCAGGCCACGGCCCTTGGACTCGGTCACCAGCACTGGCTTGGCGCCGGTGTCTTCGCTGGAGCCGTTTTGTGCCGGGGCTTCGCCGTTCGCGGTGGCTGTTGCGCTGCCGTCATGGACGGGTCGCGGCGGCAAGGCTGCTGCCGGCGACTTGGGCGCACAGTCCCAGGCACCCGAAGCAGAGACTGAGCAGTCATACTGTTCCGCGGCGACCACGTAGGAAGTGGCTAGGGGTTGCAGGGCCAGCAGACTGCCGGTAACCAACAACGGAAATTTTTTACGAAACGCGGGGGATTTCAATGCCATCTTATTAGTCCGGGCTTCCTGCGTGCCATCTGCCCGCGGTGGTGGGCCGCACGCCTCTCGATGGTCTGAAAAAGATGCTGGATAATAAAGCATGACCCGCTTGACGGCTAGCGCCGTCGGAGACCCTTGTAATGCCTGACCAAGATGTACGCTTGCAACACCTGAAAGTTTGGCTCGACGAACAGTTGGCGACCCTCTTTGCCGAGCAAGGCTGGGGAGCCGTCCCCCCGGCCACGTTGACCGCGGCCAGTAGCGACGCGAGTTTCCGGCGCTATTTCCGTTGGGAAGGCGAGGGCAAAAGTTTCGTCGTTATGGACGCTCCACCGCCCCAGGAAAACTGCAAACCCTTCGTGGATATCGCTTTTTTGCTGGCGAAATCCGGAATAAATGTGCCGAAAATTTATGCCGAAGACCTTGAACGTGGTTTTCTTTTGCTCAATGACCTGGGCAACAAGACGTATCTGGACGTCATCGACAACGAAAACGCCGACGATTTGTTCAAGGATGCCCTACAGGCGCTGTTGGCTTTTCAGCAATTACCGATGGTAGCGCCACTGCCAAGTTATGACGTGGCATTGCTGCGTCGCGAGCTGGAACTGTTCCCCGAGTGGTACGCGAAGCACGAGTTGGGCATCGAGTTCGACGCCGCACAGCAAACGCTCTGGCAGCAAGTCAGCGATCTGTTGATCGACAGCGCCCTGGCCCAGCCAAAGGTGTTGGTACACCGCGACTACATGCCGCGCAACCTGATGCTCAGCGAGCCGAATCCCGGCGTGCTCGACTTCCAGGACGCAGTCTATGGTCCGGTGACCTATGACGTGACCTGCCTGTTTAAGGACGCGTTCCTCAGTTGGCCCGAAGAACGCGTGTACGCCTGGCTGCAGGATTACTGGCAACAGGCCGGTGCGCTGGGTATTCCGGTCCAGCCTGACTTTGAAGAGTTCCGCCGTGCCAGCGACCTGATGGGCGTGCAGCGCCACTTGAAAGTGATCGGCATCTTCTCGCGCATCTGCCACCGCGACGGCAAGCCGCGCTACCTCGCCGACGTGCCACGCTTCTTTGCTTATATAGACGCGGTGATTGCCCGTCGTCCCGAGCTGGCAGAGCTGGATGTGTTGCTGGCCAGTCTGCGTGCTGGAGCCCCTGCATGAAGGCAATGATTCTGGCCGCGGGTAAAGGCGAACGCATGCGCCCACTGACCCTGACCACGCCAAAACCGCTGGTGCGTGCCGGCGGTGTGCCGTTGATCGAGTATCACCTGCGCGCCTTGGCGGCTGCCGGGTTCAAGGAGATCGTGATCAACCACGCCTGGCTCGGTCAGCAGATCGAAGACTACCTGGGCGATGGTTCGCGTTATGACCTCAGTATTCAGTATTCGCCGGAAGGTGAACCGCTGGAGACCGGCGGCGGGATTTTCCGTGCCTTGCCGTTGCTGGGTGAAGAAGCGTTTGTAGTGGTCAACGGTGATATCTGGACCGATTACGACTTCAGCGCGCTACGCCAGCCCATTGCCGGGCTGGCTCATCTGGTGCTGGCGGACAACCCTGCCCATCACCCGACCGGGGATTTCGTTCTGGTCGACGGCCAGGTACGAGACGGGCAACCGGGTGCCGAGACCCTGACCTACAGCGGCATCGCGGTGCTGCACCCGAAGCTGTTCGAAGACTGCTCGGCCGGGGCATTCAAGCTCGCGCCACTGTTTCGCAAGGCCATGGCCGCGGGACAAGTGTCCGGTGAACACCTGGCCGGGCATTGGGTGGATGTCGGTACGTACGAACGCCTCGCCGAAGCCGAAACCCTGATAGAAGCGAGACGCTGACATGTTGTGGCCAGGGACTCTGATCGGAGCCGGAGCGGGCTTTGCCATAGCCAGCATTCCGGGGGCCATGCTCGGTGCCTTGTTGGGACAGGCGCTGGACCGGCGCTTGCACTTGCAGAGCTGGGCGCATTTGCGGGAAAAACTCGGCGGTCGGTCGGCGTTGCGCAACGATGAACTGTTGTTCGTGTTGCTGGGCCGGTTGGCCAAGTGCGATGGGCGAGTGGTGGATGGTCATATCCAGCAGGCGCGTCAGGAGATGCGTTCACTGGATATGACCGACTCGGCGCAACGTCGCGCGATTGCCGCGTTCAATCGTGGCAAAACCGGACATGACCGGTTGCGTGGCTATCTGCGGCGCTTGAGTGCTCAACCCCATGCGGCCGAAGGCGTGCTGCGCGCCTGTTGGCGGATGGTCTGGGCCGATGGTCGCGCGGGCAGCAGTGAGCGTGAGCTGCTGGCCCAATGGGGTAAATGGTTGGGCTGGACGCCACAGCAGGTGTTGGCGTTGGCGCACGACTATGAACCGCAGAAACGCCCGCAGGTCAGCAGCGCCGTGACTTATCAGGACGCCATGCGGCTATTGGGTGTGTCGGCTACCAGTGAGCCAGCGCAGATCAAACGGGCGTATCGGCGTCTGCTCAGTCGTCATCATCCGGACAAGATTGCGGGTTCCGGGGCGACAGCGCTGCAGGTGCGTGAGGCGACGGACAAGACACGCGAATTGCATAACGCCTATACGTTGATCAAGGCGCGGCGGGATTTTCGCTAGCAGATCAAAAGATCGCAGCCTTCGGCGGCTCCTACAAAGGTAATGCGTACACCTGTAGGAGCTGCCGAAGGCTGCGAGCTTTTGATTTTGCTTTTTGTTACTCCGTCACAGGCTGTGGATTCAACCACCCACGCACCCGGCGAAACAGTTGCTCCTGCTCAGCCTTGGTATTGCCTGGCAATGCCTTGAGCGACACCTGGCTGAACGTAGACGTTTTCAGGCGTTTACTGGCTTGCAAGCGCGCGAGTGCCGCATTGCGATCCAGTGGTCTGTCCATATAAAAGAGATCGGCAGTCGGCAGCTTGAGGGTTGGCGTCAGTTCTACCAGCTCCGGTTTACCTGCCTTCGGCGTCTGTGCCGCGACCATCACGAATTTCTCCACTTGCGAAGGCTGCTTCTCGCTCAGGTAGCGCGCGGCCCAGTAAGCCCCGGTGCCATGCCCCAGCACCACGATGCGACGCGCACTTTGCTGTTCGGCATAGGCGATGGCAGCGTCGATGCGGGCGAAGATTCGCTCGGCGTCAGCCTTGGACTGTTCTTCGGTAGTTTCCACGACAGCTTTGTCGGCGACGTCCGCTTCACCGCTGGCCGCTTGCTCGATGGGCGTTGCAGTGGTCGAGTCTTTGCTGCCGGTCTCAGGGGCTTTGATCGTCGGCGGGACTTCGGCGACGCGTGGCGCAATGGCATCGCTTTGCAGGTCCGGCAAGGTGATACTCAGGCTGCTCCACTCGGCGTCCGGCAGTTTGTTGCGCAAAGGGCTGATTGCTTGCGGCCAGTCAACGGTCTCGCCGGCGCCAGGGATGATAATCACCGCACCCTTGGGTTCGGCGGTGTTGGCCGGTTTCCACAAGGCGAGAAACGTGTCGGCGCCGGCCTGAAGCTGTTGCTGCTCCTGGGCGGGGATTTTTCGCTCAAGTGCGGTCGCTTCTTCCTGACTACGCTCAAGCAGCGGCTGACGTTCGACCGGTTTTGCTTCGGCAGGTTTTTCCGCAGGTGCAGGAGCAGGGTCGGCGGCCTCGACGGAAAAGGCGCAAGGCAGGATCAGCGACAGGCACAATGCTGGCAGTGCCAGGCGGTAGACAGGGGGCATCGGATATTCCAGGCCAGAAGTTATTCCGGCAGCCTAATGGGTTGGTCAGTATTTGTCAGTGTGTGAGACTTCAATGATGCGTTTTCGCTGCCTGTGGGTTATCGGCTGTTTGTGGTTTCCCTTGATGGGCTGGGCGGCGCCCGCGCCCCCGACGCACGTTGCGCAGTTGTCGGCAGCCCAGCAGCAATGGCTGGCGCAGCATGGTGAATTGCGCGTCGGGCTGGTTTTGCAGGCGCCGTACGCTCAATACGATCGGCGCTTGCAGCGTTTGTCCGGGGTGAACGTCGAGCTGATGAAGTGGCTGGCCAAGTCCCTCAAGGTCGAGCTCAGCTGGCGCAACTTCCCGGACGTGGAGCAACTGGAAGCGGCGGTGCGCGAGGGTGAAGTCGATATCGTCCCGGGGCTGACCCAAACCCCTGGTGGGTTGCGGCTCTGGCAGTTTTCCGATCCGTACATGCGCGTGCCGCAACTGGTGGTCAGTGGCCAGAAGGGCACCGGCGCGGTGGAGCTGGAAAAACTCGACAGCCAGACCCGCGTCGCCGTGCGCATGCCCAGCGTCACTGCCGATTACTTGCGCAGTAACTTTCCCCATCTGAACCTGCAAGGCGTACCGATCGAGCGCCAGGCGTTGCAGTTGCTGTTGAGTCAGCAGGCCGGCTATGCCGTAGTGGACGAGGCGCAGTTGGGGCGTTTTTCCGCCGAGCCGGAATTCGCCGGGCTAGTGGTTGTGGGCGACATTGGGTTGCCGCAACTGCTGCGGGTGGCCACGCGTCGGGACTGGCCGGAGCTGGCTGGAATCGTCGAAAGCGCGCTGCGGGCGATACCGGCCAAGGATCTGGAGCAACTGCACAACCAATGGCTGCAACCCAAATACCCGCGATTGTCCGAGTCCCCGGGATTCTGGCAGAACCTTTGTCTGCTCTTGGCAGTGTTGCTGCTCAGCAGCATCGCCATCGTGTTCTGGCAGCGGCGCCAACAACATAGTCTGGAGCAGCGGCTGCTGGCGGCGCGGCAAGACATTGCCCTGCGCCAGGCCAGCGAAGAAGCGCTGCGCCTGACCCAGTTCTCCATCGATCAAAGCACCGTCGGCATTCTTTGGGTCAATTGGGACAGCCACGTGCGTTACGCCAACCGCGCCGCCGAAACCATGCTCGGCTATCCGTCCGGCGGGATCATCGACCGTCCGTTGATCGACTTTGAACCCGGCCTGCACATGGACCGCTGGCTGAACCTGTGGAAACGCGCCCGGGCCAGCGAAGAAGGACCGCAAAGTTTCGAAACCAATTGCGTGCGGGCCGACGGCAGCATCCTGCCAGCGGATGTTTCGTTGAGCTTCCTGCGCTTTCGCGAGGGCGAATACCTGGTCGTGTACCTGAATGACGTCACAGAACGCCGCCGTGCCTTGGCCGCGCTGCAGGAAAGCGAGGCGCGGTTGCAAGGGATCGCCGCCAACGTGCCGGGATTGGTCTTTCGTCTGGAGCGGGCGCCGGTGACAGGGCAGATCGACTTTGCCTACATCAGTGAAGGCAGCGAGAGCCTGGTCGGTTATTCGCCAGCCACCCTGGCTCATCGGGATAAAGGTCTGCGCAGTCTGGTGCACCCGGACGACAAGGTCAGTTATCACCAGACTCAGGATCATGCGCTGGACACCGATAGCGACTGGTCGTGGCAGGGGCGGATTCTCACCCGTTCAGGCGAGCAGCGCTGGGCCGAGATCAAGGCCATTACCCGGCGACTGGAGGATGGCGCGTATGTCTGGGACGGGATCGTCTGGGACATCAGCGAAAGCAAGCGCATCGAACTGGAATTGGCCAGTTCCCGGGAGCAACTGCGCGAATTATCGGCCCACCTGGAGAGCGTGCGGGAAGAGGAGAAGGCCCGCATCGCCCGGGAAGTTCACGACGAACTGGGGCAGATGCTGACCGTGCTGAAACTGGAAACTTCCATGTGCGAATTGGCCTACGCGCAGCTTGACCCTGGTCTTCACGAACGCTTGAACAGCATGAAGCGCTTGATCGCTCAACTGTTCCAACTGGTGCGGGATGTGGCCACGGCGCTGCGGCCACCGATTCTCGATGCCGGGATCGCCTCGGCCATTGAATGGCAGGCCCGGCGTTTCGAAGCGCGCACGCAGATTCCGTGCCTGGTACAGGTGCCGGAGAACCTGCCGGCGCTCAGCGATGCCAAGGCGATTGGCTTGTTCCGCATCCTTCAGGAAGCGCTGACCAATGTCATGCGCCATGCCCAGGCGCATACTGTCGAACTGACACTGGTGCTGGAAGGCGACGAGTTGTGCCTGACCGTCAGCGATGATGGCGTAGGATTTGTCCCAGCCACCGGTCGGCCAACATCCTTTGGCGTAGTGGGTATGCGCGAACGGGTGCTGATCATGGGTGGGCAGTTATCGCTTGAAAGTGAGCCGGGGGAGGGCACGACCCTGAGTGTGCGCGTGCCGTTGGACCGCTAAAGATCGCAGCCTGCGGCAGCTCCTACGCCGAACGCATACCCTGTAGGAGCTGCCGAAGGCTGCGATCTTTTCAGCGTCAATGCAATAAACGAGGAGAGGCAAGTGATCCGTGTACTGGTAGCCGAAGACCACACCATCGTCCGGGAAGGCATCAAGCAATTGATCGGCCTGGCCAAGGATTTGCTGGTGGTCGGGGAGGCGAGCAATGGCGAGCAGTTGCTCGAAACCTTGCGTCATGTGCCCTGCGAAGTGGTGTTGCTGGACATCTCCATGCCCGGGGTCAACGGCCTGGAGGCGATTCCACGGATCCGCGCGCTGAACAATCCGCCGGCGATCCTGGTGCTGTCGATGCACGATGAAGCGCAAATGGCCGCCCGTGCATTGAAGGTCGGCGCTGCCGGCTATGCGACCAAGGACAGCGATCCGGCGCTGCTGCTGACCGCCATCCGCAAGGTCGCGGCGGGCGGGCGCTATATCGACCCGGACCTGGCCGACCGCATGGTCTTCGAAGTCGGCCTGACTGATTCGCGGCCGTTGCACTCATTGCTCTCGGAGCGCGAATTCTCGGTGTTCGAACGCCTGGCCCAGGGCGCCAACGTCAACGACATCGCCCAGCAACTGGCCCTGAGCAGCAAAACCATCAGCACCCACAAGGCGCGGCTGATGCAAAAGCTCAACATCACCTCCCTGGCGGAACTGGTCAAATACGCGATGGAGCACAAGCTCCTCTGAAAAAGAACGCGGTCCCCCGCAGGAGCTGCCGAAGGCTGCGATCTTTTGATCTTGATCTTCGGCAGTCTTGAGGCCGCCGAAAGATCGCAGCCTTCGGCAGCTCCTACGGGGCGCGCGGTGGCATATCCATTTGCGACACCCCGCAAACCTGCTTTTGCCTGTTCTTGCGGCTTGCAACTGACCGCTTGCCGCTGCGTTTGCCAAAACGCGCCATCTGTGTAGGGCAATCCCTACCCCCAACCTTCCATCCGGCTGAGGCGATTCTCTCCTGCGCCCCGATTTGCGTGGTCCCCAGTGTCCACTAGGCTTAGCCCACAAGCAGTCATCAACAACAAAGGTGTGGGTATGAGCCAGGTCGATTCAAGTGCAGGGGCCAATGACATTCTGGTCAGCTTTCGTGGAGTGCAGAAGAGCTACGACGGCGAGAACCTGATCGTCAAAGACCTCAACCTGGACATTCGCAAAGGCGAATTCCTCACTCTGCTCGGGCCGTCCGGCTCCGGCAAGACCACCAGCCTGATGATGCTCGCCGGTTTCGAAACCCCGACTGCCGGCGAAATCCTGCTGGCCGGGCGCTCCATCAACAACGTGCCGCCGCACAAGCGTGACATCGGCATGGTGTTTCAGAACTACGCGCTGTTCCCGCACATGACCGTGTCCGAGAACCTCGCATTCCCGCTGACCGTGCGCGGTTTGAACAAGAGCGATGTCAGCGACAAGGTCAAAAAAGTCCTGAGCATGGTCCAGCTCGATGCATTCGCCCAGCGCTACCCGGCGCAACTGTCCGGTGGCCAGCAACAGCGTGTCGCCCTGGCCCGCGCGCTGGTGTTCGAACCGCAACTGGTGCTGATGGACGAACCCCTCGGCGCCCTCGACAAACAACTGCGTGAACACATGCAGATGGAAATCAAACACCTGCACCAGCGCCTCGGCGTGACCGTGGTCTACGTGACCCACGACCAGGGCGAAGCCCTGACCATGTCTGACCGTGTGGCGGTGTTCCACCAGGGCGAAATCCAGCAGATCGCGCCGCCGCGTTCGCTTTACGAAGAACCGAAGAACACCTTCGTCGCCAACTTCATCGGCGAGAACAACCGCCTCAACGGCCGCTTGCACAGCCACACCGGCGATCGCTGCATTGTCGAGCTGGGGCGCGGGGAAAAGGTTGAAGCGCTGGCGGTCAACGTCGGCAAGACCGGCGAACCCGTCACGCTATCGATTCGCCCGGAACGCGTGAGCCTCAATGGTTCGAGCGAGTCCTGCGTCAACCGCTTCTCAGGGCGGGTGGCGGAATTCATCTATCTGGGCGACCACGTCCGGGTTCGCCTGGAAGTCTGCGGCAAGACCGACTTCTTTGTGAAACAACCGATCGCCGAACTCGATCCCGAACTGGCGGTTGGCGACGTGGTACCGCTTGGCTGGCAGGTCGAGCACGTTCGCGCGCTCGACCCTCTTTTAGAGGCGCATTGATCGCCCCCCGCAATACCAACACCAACCCTGCACGTGGAGAGAACAATAAATGTTGAGATCCCTGAAATTCACCGCTTTGGTCATGGGCATGATCGGTGCGGCACACGCGATGGCGGCAGGCCCGGACCTGACCGTGGTGTCCTTTGGCGGGGCGAACAAGGCCGCGCAGACCAAGGCTTTCTACGCACCGTGGGAAGCGGCGGGCAACGGCAAGATCGTCGCTGGCGAATACAACGGTGAGATGGCCAAGGTCAAAGCCATGGTCGACACCAAGAGCGTGTCCTGGGACCTGGTAGAGGTTGAATCGCCAGAACTGTCCCGTGGTTGCGACGAAGACATGTTCGAGCAGCTTGATCCGAAGTTGTTCGGCAAGTCCGAAGATTACGTCAAAGGCGCGATCCAGCCGTGCGGCGTGGGCTTCTTCGTCTGGTCGACCGTGTTGGCCTACAACGCCGACAAATTGGCTTCCGCACCGACTAGCTGGGTAGATTTCTGGGACACCAAGAAATTCCCGGGCAAACGCGGCCTGCGTAAAGGCGCCAAGTACACCCTGGAATTCGCATTGATGGCCGACGGCGTCGCGCCGAAAGACGTCTACAAAGTGCTGGCCGGCAAAGACGGCCAGGACCGCGCGTTCAAGAAACTCGATGAACTCAAACCAAGCATCCAGTGGTGGGAAGCCGGCGCACAGCCGCCGCAGTACCTCGCTTCCGGTGACGTGGTCATGAGCTCGGCCTACAACGGCCGGATTGCTGCGGTACAGAAAGAAAGCAACCTGAAAGTGGTGTGGAACGGCGGGATCTACGACTTCGACGCCTGGGCGATTCCAAAAGGCCTGGATAAAACCCGTGCCGAAGCGGCGAAGAAATTCATCGCTTACTCGGTGGCTCCACAGCAGCAAAAGACCTACTCGGAAAACATCGCCTACGGCCCGGCGAACATCCAGGCCGTTCCGTTGCTGGCCAAGGATGTGTTGAAAGACATGCCGACCACCCCGGAAAACATCGCCAACCAAGTGCAGATCGACGTCAGCTTCTGGGCTGATAACGGCGAGCAATTGGAGCAGCGCTTCAATTCCTGGGCTGCCAAATAAGCACAACCCTGTGGGCTTGCCCCCTGTGATCGTTCCCACGCTCCGCGTGGGAATGCCGCCCGGGACGCTCCGCGTCCCTGTGACGCAGAGCGTCACTGGATGCGTTACCACGCAGAGCGTGGGAACGATCAGTACCCAAAGTTCGAGGTCGCGTTTGCTTCCTCTGTAACGATCAAAGATTTCCGGAGTACGCCATGGCTATCGCCGTTCCCCTGAACGCGGGCACTGACCCCACCTTGAAGCAGCGGCTCAAGCACGCCGAGCGGATCAATCGCTGGAAGGCCCAGGCCTTGATTGCGCCGCTGGTGCTGTTTCTGCTGCTGGTGTTCCTGGTGCCGATTGTGGCGCTGCTCTACAAAAGTGTCGGTAACCCGGAAGTGGTCGGCGGCATGCCGCGCACTGTGACGGCTATCGCCAGTTGGGACGGCCGCGGCCTTCCAGCAGAAGCGGTTTATAAGGCCGCCAGCGAAGACCTCGCTGAAGCGCGCAAAAACCAGACCTTGGGCGACCTGTCCAAGCGCTTGAACATGGAATTGGCCGGCTACCGCAGCCTGCTGACCAAAACCGCCCGCGCCTTGCCGTTCGCCACTGAACCGGCCTCTTATAAAGAAGCGCTGGAAGGGCTCGACGAACGCTGGGGCGATCCGGCCTATTGGCAGGCTGTGCGGCGCAACACCAGCAGCATCACGCCGTACTACTTGCTGGCGGCGGTCGATCACCGGATCGATGACCTCGGCGAAGTGGCCCCGGCGACCCCCGATCAAGCGATCTACCTCGACATCTTCGCCCGCACGTTCTGGATGGGCCTGGTCATTACCGTGATCTGCCTGGTACTGGCGTACCCGTTGGCCTACTTGTTGGCGAACCTGCCATCGCGCCAAAGCAACCTGTTGATGATTCTGGTGCTGCTGCCGTTCTGGACGTCGATCCTGGTGCGCGTCGCGGCGTGGATCGTGTTGCTGCAGTCCGGCGGATTGATCAACAGCGGCCTGATGGCCATGGGCATCATCGATAAGCCGTTGGAACTGGTGTTCAACCGCACCGGGGTTTACATCTCGATGGTGCACATCCTGCTGCCGTTCATGATCCTGCCGATCTACAGCGTGATGAAAGGCATCTCGCCGACCTACATGCGAGCGGCGATTTCCCTCGGTTGCCACCCGTTCGCCAGTTTCTGGCGGGTGTACTTCCCGCAGACCTATGCCGGTGTCGGCGCCGGTTGCCTGTTGGTGTTCATCCTCGCCATCGGCTACTACATCACCCCGGCGTTGCTGGGCAGCCCGAACGATCAGATGGTCAGCTACTTCGTCGCCTTCTACACCAACACCAGTATCAACTGGGGCATGGCGACCGCGCTCGGTGGGCTGCTGCTGTTGGCGACCGTGGTGCTTTATCTGATTTACAGCTGGCTGGTGGGCGCCAGTCGCCTGCGCCTGAGCTAAGGGGAGAATGAAATGCTGAGTCCTTATATGTCGCCCATTGAACGGGTGTGGTTCTACAGTTTGCGCATTCTCTGCGGGCTGGTGCTGTTGTTCCTGATCCTGCCGGTGCTGGTGATCATTCCGCTGTCGTTCAACTCGGGCAGTTTCCTGGTGTACCCGTTGCAGGGCTTCTCGCTGCACTGGTACCAGGACTTCTTCGCCTCGGCCGAATGGATGCGATCGTTGAAGAACAGCATCATCGTCGCCCCGGCGGCCACGGTGCTGGCGATGATTTTTGGCACGCTGGCGGCAATTGGCCTGACCCGCGGTGACTTCCCGGGGAAGGCGCTGGTGATGGCGCTGGTGATTTCGCCGATGGTGGTGCCAGTGGTGATTATTGGTGTGGCGAGTTATCTGTTCTTCGCCCCGCTGGGCCTGGGCAACAGCTTCTTCTCGCTGATCGTGGTGCACGCGGTGTTGGGTGTGCCGTTTGTGATCATCACAGTGTCGGCAACCTTGCAGGGGTTCAACCACAACCTGGTGCGGGCCGCTGCGAGCCTCGGTGCTTCGCCGCTGACTGCGTTTCGTCGGGTGACCTTGCCGCTGATCGCGCCGGGTGTGATCTCCGGGGCGCTGTTTGCCTTCGCCACCTCGTTCGATGAGGTAGTGGTGACGCTGTTCCTCGCCGGTCCCGAACAAGCGACCTTACCTCGGCAGATGTTCAGCGGTATCCGCGAAAACCTCAGCCCGACGATTGCAGCTGCGGCGACGCTGCTGATTGCCTTCTCGGTGATTCTGCTGCTGACGCTGGAATGGTTGCGTGGCCGCAGCGAAAAACTGCGTACCGCGCAGGTCTGACTGGCTTTTGATGATCGTTCCCACGCTCCGCGTGGGAATGCCTCACCGGACGCTCCGCGTCCGCTCTTGGGACGCAGAGCGTACCCGGCTGCATTCCCACGCAGAGCGTGGGAACGATCAGCGCAGTGGTTTTGTGCGGCAGTCGCGATGTTTGGTCATTCATTGGCTGAATAACAGACAAACCCCAATCCCCAGCTACTATTGTGCCCAGCTCCCTATCGATAAGAGGCTGCGCACATGAGTCTTTCCTCTTTCAAAATTGCCCACAAACTGATCACCGGCGCCGGTGCCATCGAGCAACTGGCGGCCGAGCTGACCCGCCTGGATGTGGATAACCCGCTGATCGTCACCGATGCCGCCCTGGTCAAGTCCGGCACGGTCGAGCTGGCGCTGGCGCAACTGGGCGACCGCACCTACGAAATCTTCGACCGCGTCCTGCCCGACCCGGAAATCGCCATCGTCGAAGACTGCATGCGCGTCTACCGCGAAGGCGGGCATGACGGGTTGATCGGCCTCGGCGGCGGCAGTGCCATCGATATCGCCAAAAGCGTGGCGGCTTATGCCGGTTACCACGGCGCGCTGGAAGATTTGTTCGGCGTCGATCAGGTACCGCGCAAAGGCCCGCCGCTGATCGCGATCCCGACCACTGCCGGCACCGGTTCGGAAGTCACCAATGTGGCGATCCTCTCCGACAAGGTCGCGCAGCTGAAGAAAGGCATCGTCAGCGACTATCTATTACCGGACGTGGCGCTGGTCAGCCCGCAAATGACCCTGACCTGCCCGCGCAGTGTCACCGCCGCCAGTGGCGTCGATGCATTGGTGCATGCGGTCGAGTCCTACCTGTCGCTGAATGCCTCGGCGATCACCGATGCCCTGGCGATTGGCGCGATCAAGCTGATTACCCAGGCGCTCCCCAAGGCCTACGCCAACCCGGCCAACCTGCAAGCCCGCGAAGACATGGCCACCGCCAGCCTGATGGCCGGCATGGCGTTCGGCAATGCCGGGGTCGGCGCGGTGCATGCGCTGGCGTATCCGCTGGGCGGGCGCTACAACATTGCCCATGGCGTCAGTAATGCCTTGCTGCTGCCCTATGTGATGACATGGAACAAGTTGGCCTGCGTCGAGCGCATGCAGGATATTGCCGAGGCCATGGGCGTGAAAACCGCGCACCTGAGCGCCACCGATGCGGCGGACAAAGCCGTGGAGGCGATGACCGCGTTGTGCCTGGCAGTGGAAATCCCCCTGGGCCTGCGCAGCTTCGGCGTGCCCGAGGATGCGATCCCGGCCATGGCCGTGGAAGCGGCGGGGATCGAGCGCCTGATGCGCAACAACCCACGCAAGTTGAGCGCCGTCGATATCGAGAAGATCTACCGCGCGGCGTACTAGCGCTTAATGATTGAAGGCAGGCCCAATCATCGCGGTCACAGTGCGCGCGTCAAAGCATGAGGTATACAATGCGCGCCATCGTGATTCTGCTCAAAAAAGGTGCGTCATGCAGCCCTTCGTAATTGCTCCGTCGATTCTCTCCGCCGACTTCGCCCGCCTGGGTGAAGAAGTGGACAACGTCCTGGCCGCTGGCGCCGACTTCGTGCACTTCGACGTCATGGACAACCACTACGTGCCTAACCTGACCATCGGCCCGATGGTGTGCGCGGCACTGCGCAAGTACGGCGTGACCGCGCCGATCGATGCACACCTGATGGTCAGCCCGGTGGATCGCATCGTTGGCGACTTCATCGAGGCCGGCGCGACTTACATCACCTTCCACCCGGAAGCCACGCAGCACGTCGACCGTTCCCTGCAACTGATCCGCGAGGGCGGCTGCAAGGCGGGCCTGGTGTTCAATCCGGCCACGCCGCTGAGCGTGCTTGAGTACGTGATGGACAAGGTCGACATGATCTTGCTGATGAGCGTCAACCCAGGCTTCGGCGGGCAGAAGTTCATTCCCGGCACCCTCGACAAACTGCGTCAGGCTCGTGCGCTGATCGATGCGTCCGGGCGCGACATTCGTCTGGAAATCGACGGTGGGGTGAACGTGAACAATATTCGTGAAATCGCCGCCGCTGGCGCCGATACCTTTGTGGCCGGCTCGGCGATCTTCAATGCGCCGAACTACCAGGAAGTGATCGAGAAGATGCGCGCCGAACTGGCGCTGGCTCGTCCATGAGTGGCTTTGAGCAACTGTTCCCGGGGCGTCTGCCGCGGCTGGTGATGTTCGATCTGGATGGCACGCTGATCGATTCGGTCCCCGACCTCGCGGTTGCCGTGGATAACATGCTGCTCAAAATGGGCCGTGAACCCGCCGGCCTCGAGTCGGTGCGCGAGTGGGTCGGCAACGGCGCGCCGGTGCTGGTTCGCCGCGCGCTGGCTGGCGGCATCGACCATTCAAGTGTCGACGACGGCGAGGCCGAAGGCGCGCTGGAGATTTTCATGGAAGCCTACGGTGGCAGCCATGAGCTGACCGTGGTCTACCCCGGCGTGCGCGATACCTTGAAATGGCTGCACAAGCAGGGCGTCGAGATGGCGCTGATCACCAACAAGCCGGAATGCTTTGTCGCGCCGCTGTTGGATCAGATGAAGATCGGTCGTTACTTCAAGTGGATCATCGGCGGCGACACCTTGCCGAAGAAGAAACCCGACCCGGCGGCGCTGTTCTTCGTGATGAAAATGGCCAACATTCCGGCATCGCAATCGTTGTTTGTCGGCGATTCGCGCAGTGATGTACTGGCGGCGAAAGCGGCGGGGGTCAAGTGCGTGGCGCTGAGTTATGGCTACAACCATGGCCGGCCGATTGCCGAAGAGTCGCCGGCGCTGGTGATCGACGATCTGCGCAAGCTAATTCCCGGTTGCCTGGATCTGACGGCTGAGATAACGTTGCCCGACGCTGTTCAACCCCCTTCTGGAAACGCCATCGTGGTGGTCACTCGCAAACTCTGGATGAAAGTCATCAAGGCCCTGGCCCGCTGGCGTTGGCGCGCCTGACTTGTTCCTGGCCGGCATACCGGCGCGTTTGCATACCTGACTGTTAGACCCTCAAGCCACGAGGCTACCCCATGATCCGCGAAGAATTCCTGCGTTTGGCCGCTGCCGGCTATAACCGTATCCCGATGGCCTGCGAAACCCTGGCCGACTTCGACACGCCGCTGTCGATCTACCTGAAACTGGCCGACGAGCCGAACTCCTATCTGCTGGAGTCGGTGCAGGGCGGGGAGAAGTGGGGCCGTTACTCGATCATCGGCTTGCCGTGCCGCACCGTGTTGCGGGTTCACGATCACCAGGTGAGCGTGACCCACGACGGCGTCGAGATCGAAAGCCACGAAGCCGAAGATCCATTGGCGTTCGTTGAAGAATTCAAAGCCCGCTACAACGTACCGACTATCCCTGGCCTGCCGCGCTTCAACGGCGGGCTGGTGGGTTACTTCGGTTATGACTGTGTGCGTTATGTGGAGAAGCGTCTGGGCAAGTGCCCGAACCCGGATCCGCTGGGCGTACCGGACATTCTGCTGATGGTCTCCGACGCGGTGGTGGTGTTCGACAACCTCGCCGGCAAGATGCACGCAATCGTTCTGGCCGACCCTGCGCAAGCCGATGCCTTCGAGCAAGGTCAGGCGCGCCTGGAAGAATTGCTGGAGAAACTTCGCCAGCCGATCACCCCGCGTCGTGGCCTGGATTTCAGTAAGCAGCAATCCGCTGACCCGGTGTTCCGTTCGAGCTTCACTCAGGACGATTACGAAAAAGCCGTCGACACCATCAAGGAATACATCCTGGCCGGTGACTGCATGCAGGTCGTGCCGTCCCAGCGCATGTCGATTGACTTCAAGGCTGCGCCGATTGATCTGTACCGGGCGCTGCGTTGCTTCAACCCGACGCCTTACATGTACTTCTTCAACTTCGGCGACTTCCATGTCGTTGGCAGTTCGCCGGAAGTGCTGGTGCGGGTCGAAGACAACCTGATCACCGTGCGCCCGATTGCCGGCACCCGCCCACGCGGGGCCAATGAAGAGGCGGATCTGGCGCTGGAAAAAGACCTGCTGTCCGACGACAAGGAAATCGCCGAGCACTTGATGCTGATTGACCTTGGCCGTAACGACACGGGGCGCGTTTCGGAAATCGGTTCGGTGAAGCTCACCGAGAAGATGGTGATCGAGCGTTATTCCAACGTGATGCACATCGTGTCCAACGTCACCGGGCAACTGAAGGCCGGGCTGACAGCGATGGACGCTCTGCGCGCGATTCTGCCGGCGGGCACCTTGTCCGGCGCGCCGAAGATTCGGGCGATGGAAATCATCGACGAACTGGAACCGGTCAAGCGTGGCGTCTACGGCGGGGCGGTCGGTTACTTCGCCTGGAACGGCAACATGGACACCGCGATTGCGATCCGCACGGCGGTGATCAAGGACGGCGAACTGCATGTGCAGGCCGGTGGCGGCATCGTCGCCGATTCGGTGCCGGCGCTGGAGTGGGAAGAAACCCTGAACAAGCGCCGCGCGATGTTCCGCGCTGTGGCTTTGGCCGAGCAAACTCCGGACGCTTGAGTCTCAGGTCTGAGGATCGCATCACCATAAAAAACGCGGCGCCTGTGAGGGCGCCGCGTTTTTTATTGCCTGACAATTCAGATCATCAAAAGATCGCAGGCTGCGATCTTTTGATCTTGCGATTTAAAAGTCCAGACTCACCCCCACGTTGACGCCCTGCTGGGTAAAGTCATCATCCTTGCGAATGTCATAACTGGCCCGCAATGCCAAATCTTTGGTGAGGTTGTGGCTCACGCCCAGGTTCAGACGGTTCAGGTTGGTCTGCGGGGTATAGCCGGCCAGGGTATAGCGGTTATTCGGCAGGCTGTTGAGGTTCATGGTCACGTCCTGGGTGTCGTCGTTGTACTCACGCTCGTGAGCCAGTTCGCCGAACACTTGGGTTTGCGAGGTGAACTGGTACTTGCCCTGAAGGCCAATGCCAAGACGTCGGGAGATGCGCGACTGGTCATCGAACGTCAACGCAGTAGAGTCGGCGCCATTTTCCGAGTAACCGTCGACCTCAACCTTGGCGAAGTCGGCGCTCACGAACGGTGACAGGTGCCACGGGCTGCTCGCCAGCGGCGCGATGTCGTAACCCAGGCGGCCGCTGATGGCGACCAGGTAACCGTCGGTATCGCCTTTCTCCCCGCGCTCGTTGACCCCCAACTGGAATTTGCGTTTGAGACTGTCGTAGTCCAGATGCCCGGCCGTCACTGCCGCGTCACCCCACCAGCGGTTTTGCTGGTACTGGGCGAACGCCGTACCCATGTAAGTGTTGAGCTTGTAGTCCGAATCGTTGTCGCCGGCTTCGAGTTTCTGGTTGTAGAAGCCAGCGGCCAGGCCAACGCGCCATGCTTCATTCAGTCGGTAGCTGCCGCCTATGTTCAGGTTGGCGCCATTGCCGTCAGCACTGGCGCCGCTGCGCTGGCTGTCGAAGTCCTGATGTTGGCCACCAGCGGCAACAATCGCGCGCCATTGACCGACGCCTTGCCAGTTTTCCCAATCTGCCAGCCACTGGTTGCGCAACTCATCCTGATGGGAGCGCAAAGTCCCCTGGGCCATTTGCGGCAGCAGGGTCGCCTCCCATGGCGCGGACAACAGCGAGTAGGCGTAATCGGCAATCAGGCGCTGGCCGGCTTCGGTCGGGTGCACTGAGTCGTTGTAGATCAGCTTCGTCGGGTCTGGGGTAGCACTGTTGATCCCGTAACGGGCGTTCTCGGTGCAACTGTTGCCGCTGAAGCAGGTGGCGCTCAGGTTCTGGTCGGTGGCCAGGCCGAACTGCCCGGGGTTGGCAAACGTCTCTTTGAGCAGAACCGGAATGTTCAGCGGGATGATGTTGGCATTGATGCTCTGCAGTTGGCTCACCAGTTCGGTGTTGAACTGGCTGCTGAGCTGGGACGTGAACGCTTGCAGTGGAGAACCGTTGAAAGCCGGGGTAAAGCCGATGTCCGGCAGCAACCAGACCATGATGTAGCGGGCACCGGCCTGTTGCAGGGCTTGCGCGCTGCTGGCCAAACGGTCGGCGGCGGCGCTGGCCTGGGGCAGGCTGGTCACGCGACCTTGCAGGAAGTCGTTACCGCCGCCCGAGAGGTAATACAGCGCATTCGGGTCGGCGCGAAAGTTGTTCGACGGCAGATAACCCGCGCGGGTGCGTTCGCCGGTGGCGGAGGTGCTGGTGATCGAATCGAGGATCTGGTCGGTGCGATAACCGCCGACCGCCCAGTTGTTGCCATCGGGCAAGCCTTCGTTGGCGCGTACCGCCGAGGAAGAGGACGCCGTCTGGTCCGCTGAGTACCCCAGTTTCCCCCCAAGAATTTGCGTGGCATTGAGCGAGCGTTCTTCACCGCTGCCGTCCAGATAGACCGGGCCGGTGCGGTTGGTGAAGCGCTGGGTCGCCCCGGCCGGTCCGCCGGTGTCGGCAAACGTCCCGGCGTCGTTGAGGCTGTCGCCGAAGACCACGAAGTTCGAGTAAGGGTTGGGTGCCGCATTCGCCTGGGCGCAGGCCATGGCGAGCAGGCAACTGGCAAGCGGTACAAACAACGTCTGTTTGATCATGAGCAAGTCCGTTTATTTATTGTTGTAGTGAACGAAACGACAGTACCAAAAACTTCCGGCCTTTTGCCATCTGTCGCGAACCCTTCATTTGTTTCGCAACCCTTCACGCGCGCCATATTGCACGCTCTGCCCAGCTAAGTTACTGTGCCAAGACGTATGAATGAGACCTTTCCCGTGTTGATCATCAGCAAACTCCTGGATCAAGTCATCAAGGCACACGCCCGCTGGCGTTGGCGCGCCTGAATTCTTTTGCCGGCCCCGCCGGACCTGTACCGCTTTGCCTTCTTTACCTGTATGAAATGCCGCTTTGCTGGCGCCACTCCAGCACCTGACAAAGCGCAGCGCACTGCGGGTAATCATTCGAAGGCTGTCTTAAAGTCAGTGAATTCAAGAGGTTCCCAGCGCCATGTTGCTGATGATCGATAACTACGACTCTTTTACCTACAACGTTGTGCAGTACCTTGGTGAGCTTGGCTCCCAGGTCAAAGTCGTGCGCAACGACGAACTCACCATTGCCGAAATCGAAGCCCTCAACCCTGAGCGCATCGTTGTGTCCCCCGGTCCTTGCACGCCGACCGAAGCCGGCATCTCCATCGAAGCGATCAAACACTTTGCGGGCAAACTGCCAATCCTCGGTGTCTGCCTCGGTCATCAGTCCATCGGCCAAGCCTTTGGTGGTGACGTGGTGCGCGCCCGTCAGGTTATGCACGGTAAGACTAGTCCGGTATTCCACGAGGACAAGGGCGTTTTCGAAGGCCTGAATCATCCCCTGACGGTCACGCGCTACCACTCGCTGATCGTTAAGCGCGAAACTCTGCCTGACTGTCTGGAGTTGACTGCCTGGACCCAGCTCGAAGACGGTTCGGTCGACGAAATCATGGGCCTGCGCCACAAGACGCTGAACATCGAGGGTGTGCAATTTCACCCGGAATCGATTCTCACCGAGCAGGGCCACGAGCTGTTCGCCAACTTCCTCAAACAAACCGGCGGCACGCGCTAAGGACTTTTCATGAACATCAAGACAGCCCTGGGCCGTATCGTTGATCACCTCGACCTCAGCACCGATGAAATGCGCGATGTGATGCGCGAAATCATGACCGGGCAATGCACGGACGCGCAGATCGGCGCGTTCATGATGGCCATGCGCATGAAGAGCGAAAGCATCGACGAAATCGTCGGCGCGGTATCGGTCATGCGTGAGCTGGCGGACAAGGTCGAACTCAAGACCCTCGACGGCGTCGTCGACGTGGTCGGCACCGGCGGTGACGGTGCGAATATCTTCAACGTCTCGACCGCTTCTTCTTTTGTGGTCGCGGCGGCCGGGTGCACCGTGGCCAAGCACGGTAACCGTGCCGTCTCGGGCAAAAGCGGCAGCGCTGACTTGCTGGAGGCGGCCGGGATCTACCTGAATCTGACGCCGGTCCAGGTGGCGCGCTGCATCGATAATGTCGGCATCGGTTTCATGTTCGCCCAGACCCACCACAGCGCCATGAAGTATGCGGCTGGCCCGCGCAAGGATCTTGGCCTGCGTACCCTGTTCAACATGCTCGGCCCGCTTACGAATCCGGCCGGCGTGAAACATCAGGTGGTGGGCGTATTCAACCCGGCGTTGTGCCGGCCATTGGCCGAAGTCTTGCAACGTCTGGGCAGCAAACATGTGCTGGTCGTGCACTCGAAGGATGGCCTGGACGAGTTCAGTCTCGCAGCGCCAACTTTTGTGGCGGAACTGAAGAACGACCAGATCACCGAGTATTGGGTCGAGCCGGAAGACCTGGGCATGAAGAGCCAGAGCCTGCACGGTCTGGCAGTGGACAGTCCGGCCGCGTCCCTCGAACTGATTCGCGATGCCCTGGGCAAGCGCAAGACCGAGAACGGCCAGAAAGCCGCCGAGATGATTGTGCTCAATGCCGGTGCCGCGCTGTATGCCGCTGACCACGCAACAAGTTTGAAAGAGGGCGTTGCCCTGGCGCACGACGCGCTGCACACCGGCCTCGCTCGGGAGAAACTCGAGGAGTTGGGTGCGTTTACCGCGGTATTTCGAGTGGAGAATGAGGGATGAGTGTACCGACGGTTCTGGAAAACATTCTGGCCCGCAAGGTCCAGGAAGTTGCCGAACGTAGTGCCCGTGTCAGCCTGGCCGAGCTGGAAAGCCTGGCCAAGGCGGCCGATGCACCCCGTGGTTTTGCCCAGGCACTGATCGCCCAGGCCAAGCTCAAGCAGCCAGCGGTAATTGCCGAGATCAAGAAAGCCTCGCCGAGCAAAGGCGTGATCCGCGAGAACTTCGTTCCCGCCGACATCGCCAAAAGCTATGAGAAGGGCGGCGCCACTTGCCTGTCGGTGCTCACCGATATCGATTACTTCCAGGGCGCCGATGCGTACCTGCAACAGGCTCGCGCGGCATGCAAACTGCCGGTGATCCGCAAGGACTTCATGATCGATCCGTACCAGATCGTTGAAGCCCGTGCCCTGGGCGCCGACTGCGTACTGTTGATCGTCTCTGCGCTGGACGACGTGAAAATGGCCGAACTGGCCGCTGTGGCCAAAAGCGTCGGCCTCGATGTGCTGGTGGAAGTTCACGATGGCAACGAACTGGAGCGGGCCTTGAAAACCCTCGACACGCCGTTGGTGGGCGTGAACAACCGCAACCTGCACACCTTTGACGTCAACCTGGAAACCACCCTCGACCTGTTGCCGCGCATTCCCCGTGATCGCCTGGTGATTACCGAGAGCGGTATTTTCAACCGGGCCGATGTCGAGCTGATGGAAATCAGCGACGTGTATGCGTTCCTGGTCGGCGAAGCCTTCATGCGCGCCGAAAGCCCGGGCACTGAGCTGCAGCGTTTGTTCTTTCCAGAGCGCGGCACTGCGGTGAGCGGTTCTACACTCGACTGAACCTGATTCAATGAAGAAGCCGGCGATGCCGGCTTTTTTATAGCCCCGACAAAGGATTTTTACTGCCATGACCCAGCCCGTTGCCCTGACTGTCGAAGCCGGCCTGCTTGCCGAGCAGGATCTGTTGGCTCATGTGTGCGCCGGCGATTCTGAGTTTGGTCTGCTGTTTTGGCGGCCAAGCGATCGGGCGCTGGTCATGCCGCGTCGGTTGAATCGTCTTCCGGGTTTCGACGCAGCGTGCGAGGTGTCGGCTGCTGCAGGTTGGCCGGTGCTGCTGCGCGAAACCGGCGGTGAGCCGGTGCCGCAATCGGCCGCAACCATCAACATTGCTCTGGTCTATGCAGCACCGCGCAGCGAAGGTGACCAGAACCGAATTGAAACCGCCTACCGTCGACTCTGCGACCCGATTTGTCAGCTGCTTGATGAGTTGGGCGGTGTCTCGTCATTGGGCGAAGTCGACGGTGCCTTCTGTGATGGCCGCTTCAACGTCAACCTCGACGGTCGCAAAATGGTCGGTACCGCACAGCGCTGGCGCGAGAGCAAGGGCGGTACGCGTCCGGTAGGGTTGGTGCACGGGGCGTTGTTGCTGGATAACGAACGGGATTCGATGGTCGCGGCAGTCAACCGCTTCAATGAAGCGTGCGGTCTGGAACAGCGGGTTCGCGCCGAAAGCCACATCGCCTTGCATGAAAAGTTCGCCGCGCCTGATGCGCTGGAGCGCCTCCATGCGCTGTACTGCCAATTGCTGGCAGAGATGTTCGAGGTTTAACGCGTGCCGAAGACCACCATGGTCTTGCCTTTGACATCCACCAGGTTGCGCTCCTCAAGATCTTTGAGTACACGACCGACCATCTCCCGGGAACACCCGACAATCCGTCCGATCTCCTGACGGGTCACCTTGATCTGCATGCCGTCCGGGTGGGTCATGGCGTCTGGCTGCTTGCACAGTTCCAGCAGGCAGCGGGCGACACGACCGGTCACATCGAAGAAGGCCAGGTCGCCGACCTTGCGCGTGGTATTGCGCAGGCGCTGTGCGATTTGTCCGCTGAGCACGTAAAGAATGTCTGGATCCTGCTGAGATAGTTCGCGGAACTTCGCGTAGCTGATTTCCGCGACTTCGCATTCGACCTTGGCGCGTACCCAGGCACTGCGTTCCTGCTCCAGGCCGGCTTGTTCAAACAGCCCGAGTTCGCCGAAGAAGTCCCCGGCGTTCAGGTAGGAGATGATCATCTCACGGCCGTCGTCGTCTTCGATCAGGATGGTGACCGAGCCCTTGATAATGAAGAACAGGGTTTCAGAACGATCGCCGGCACAGATGATGTTGCTCTTGGCCGCGTACCGACGGCGCTGGCAATGCATCAATAGCTTGTCGAGGTTCTTGATTTTGGGTGTTGGGGTAATAGCAACCATGGTTGTATCCCGAAAAGACTGCACGGTGTGGTTGGTTTTTTTATGAATTGCTGATGACGGGCGTTACAAGGCGGGCTATGCGCCAGCGAATTGGCGCCAGCTTAACAGACACATTCCTACAAGATTCGAGAATTTGCCTACAGTATTGGTACGGTCGTCCTAGAAAGCCGAAGCGCTGTCATTGCGGGGCCCTGTGCTAAGCTGGCGACCCTTTTTTATACAGTGGAGTCTTGGCGATGAAGGCACGCATCCAATGGGCTGGCGAAGCCATGTTCCTCGGTGAATCCGGCAGCGGTCATGTCGTGGTCATGGACGGTCCGCCGGACGCCGGTGGTCGCAACCTGGGTGTACGCCCGATGGAAATGCTCCTGTTGGGTGTCGGCGGTTGCAGCAACTTCGATGTGGTCAGCATCCTCAAGAAATCCCGCCAGGCTGTCGAAAGCTGTGAAGCCTTCCTCGAAGCCGAGCGCGCGACGGAAGATCCAAAAGTCTTCACCAAGATCCACATGCACTTCGTGGTCAAGGGCCGGGGCCTGAAAGAAGCCCAGGTCAAACGCGCCATCGAACTGTCCGCCGAGAAGTATTGCTCGGCCTCGATCATGCTCGGCGCGGCTGGCGTGGCGATTACCCACGACTACGAAATCATCGAACTCGGTTGATTCGACATTCAACTATCATAAAAGCAGTGCAGACTCTGGCGATCCATAGCTGACGTCTGCATAATGCGCCACTTTTTTCAGGGTCGTGGTCCGTCAACCGACAGGCCGCCGATCCGAACAGACAACCAAAATCGCCATCGCGAAGAGGTGTTAACCGTCCTACGCAGCTGCGTTGTTCGCATCTGACGGGCATGCTTGATCACGCGGCCCGGGCCGCAATACATAGAGAGTTTTTAACGGTGAAAAGCAAACTCAAGCTCCACGGGTTCAATAACCTGACAAAGACCTTGAGCTTCAACATCTATGACATCTGCTACGCGGAAACCCCGCAAGACCAGCAGGCTTACGTCGAGTACATCAATGAAGAGTACAACGCGAAGCGCCTGACGCAGATCCTCACAGAAGTTGTCGATATCATTGGTGCCAACATCCTGAACATCGCCAGTCAGGACTATGATCCACAGGGCGCCAGCGTCACGATTCTGATCTCTGAAGAGCCGGTAACCCCGACCGACAGCCAGATCGAAGAGTCCCCGGGCCCGTTGCCCGAGATTATCCTGGCCCACCTCGACAAGAGCCACATCACGGTGCACACCTACCCGGAAATCCATCCGGTGGACGGTATTGCGACATTCCGTGTGGACATTGACGTGTCGACGTGTGGTGTCATTTCACCGCTTAAAGCGCTCAACTTCCTGATTCACCAGTTCGATTCGGACATCGTGACCGTGGATTATCGCGTGCGCGGGTTCACACGTGACGTTGAAGGCAAAAAGCACTTCATCGACCACGAGATCAATTCGATCCAGAACTACCTCTCCGAAGACACCCGCGACAGTTACCAGATGACTGACGTGAACGTGTACCAGGAAAACCTGTTCCACACCAAAATGCTGCTGAAGAACTTCGAACTGGACGACTACCTGTTCGGCGACGCAACCAACAGTCTGTCCTCTGAGCAACGTGCCCAGGTGACCGATCGGGTGAAACACGAAATGCTGGAAATCTTCTACGCGCGCAACATGCCGAGTTAAGATTTTCGAGTACAAAAAAGGCGACTACCTCACGGCAGTCGCCTTTTTTATTGCTGTCGCAAAGCCCTTGTAGGAGCAAGCCACGTACCTACGATCAAATCCGATAAGTACTCTTGGTCATCACCTTGGCCAGCAGACT
Source organism: Pseudomonas sp. LBUM1646 (assembly GCF_059716165.1). Taxonomy (NCBI): domain Bacteria; kingdom Pseudomonadati; phylum Pseudomonadota; class Gammaproteobacteria; order Pseudomonadales; family Pseudomonadaceae; genus Pseudomonas; species Pseudomonas sp. LBUM1646. The sequence continues at coordinate 6,250,171 of NZ_CP166810.1, read as the reverse complement.
CATCCCGAACTTCACCGGCGCCGGGAAGCGGAAACCGCCAGCGTCCAGCGCGCTCTCCGCATGGTGTTCTTCATCTATTCGCATCTGCTCAAGAATCGCCCGGGACTTTTCGTCCTCGGCCGGCAGTTGTTCAAGATGCTCGTTCAAGTGTTTGCACACCTGATGTTCGGTAGCCGCCACAAACCCCAGACTGACTTTGTCGCTGATCAAACCGGCGACAGCGCCAATCCCGAACGACATGCCATAAAACAGTGGATTGAGGATACTGGTGTGGCTGCCCAACTGGTGGATGCGCTGTTCGCACCAGACCAAATGATCGATTTCTTCTTCAGCCGCATGTTCCATGGCAGCGCGCACGTGAGACAGCTTGGCGGTCAGGGCCTGTCCCTGGTACAGCGCCTGGGCGCAGACTTCGCCGGTATGGTTGATACGCATCAGGCCGGCAACATGCCGGGTGTCTTCGTCGCTCATTTGCGTTTCCGGCTGCACGATGGCTGGCGACGGACGGTACGGCTGGCCACTGAAGGGCAGCAGGGTACGCATCGCGGCATCGGCTTGCAGCAGAAGACGGTCAATTGGCGAGTAGTGACGTTGGGTAGTCATGCTGACCTCCGGGAGGAATCTCGGCGGCCAGTTTAACCGAATCGGCCGGGGAAGGTTTGCGCTGGGTCATTTCTGATGAGGCTGCCACCGAACCTGTAGCAGCGAGGCTTGCCCGCGAAGAACAATAACGCGGTCTATCTGAATGACCGCATCGGCCATTTCGCGGGCAAGCCTTGCTCCTACAGGGCAGGGCGGTAAATCAGCCCGGCGGCCAATGCATCTGACGTTGACCCAGCACGTGCATATGAATGTGATAGACAGTCTGCCCACCTTCTTCATTACAGTTCATGACAACGCGGAAACCTTTTTCGCACCCCAGTTCCAGCGCCAGGCGTTGGGCGGTGAACAGGATGTGCCCGGCCAGCGCCTTGTCCTCTTCGGTCAGGTCATTGAGGGTGCGCACCGCTTTCTTCGGAATGACCAGAAAATGCACCGGTGCCTGTGGGGCGATGTCGTGGAAGGCCAGTACCTGGTCGTCCTCGTAAATGATCTTGGCCGGGATTTCCCGGTTGATGATCTTGGTGAACAGAGTATCCACAGCTGTTTTCTCCGTTGTTTGGGCTGGTCTGAGTGTACCCACGGGGTAGACCCGAGCCCAGCCATTTACCTGTGAGGTTTTTCAGCGCGGGCAGTAGGCCTTGTTGACCATGCCGGCGATTGTCCGGGTCAGCCATCGCGAGCCGAATCGCGGCAGGAACGCAAACCAGCGATTAAGTCGGCCAGGAATAATGATGGCGCGATTTTTTGCCAGGGCCCGCACGGTGTACAGCGCGACTTCTTCCGGGCTCATCAGCAACCTGCTGTCGGTCACTTTTACGGTGTCCAGTTGTGCCGTATGGAAAAACGCCGTACGCGTGGGACCTGGGCACAGGACCGACACCTTGACCGCACATTTTTTCAGCTCGACGCGCAAGCCTTCGGAAAAGTGCAGCACATACGCCTTGCTCGCGTAATAAGTGCTCATCCACGGGCCGGGATGGAAGGCCGCCACCGAGGCGACATTCAATATTTGCCCGCCGCCCTGCAGCGCCATACTGTTGCCGATGGCGTGGCACAGGCGGGTGAGGGCCAGGATGTTCACCTCGATCAAATCCTGCTCGGTCATCCAGTCCTGGGCCAGGAAAGGGCCACATGTACCAATGCCGGCGCAGTTGATCAGCAGATCGATCTGGCGATCACCTTCTTCCAGTTCCAGCAGAAACCCGGACAGCCTTAAGGGCTCGCCCAAGTCGCAGGCGCGGAATAACACCTCCACACCAAAACGCTGAGTCAGTTCAATCGCAATACTTTCCAGCTGATCACGCTGTCGGGCCACCAGAATCAGGCTGCGGCCGCGCCGGGCCAGCGCTTCGGCCAGCGCCAGGCCGATGCCGCTGGAAGCGCCAGTGATCAGAGCGTAACGGGTCATGCAGTTCTCCATCGCAACAGCTCCGCGCCGGCGACGCAGGTGTCACGGGCGGGGAGCGCTGTTCATTCTTTCGCAGAGTCTACAGGGGCCGGGGCTTCTTCGGCTTCATCGTCTGCGGAGTCGGGTGCTTGCTCGGCCTCGTCGGCTGGCTCGACTTCCACTTCGTCAGTGGTCACCGAGCCACTGTCGTAGCTGGTTTCCGCGGCATTTTCGTACTCTTGCTGGATAGCCGTGAAACCGCCGGCCAGTGCGCCAATGAACATGATCGCGATAAAGGCTACCCAGAGCGAAGCCAACACCTTGACCGCCGTGGAATTCGGTGGAGGAGGCGGGCCGTATTGGTTGGCAATGTTGCTACCCGGCACCGCCATGATCACGAACGGGAAGAAACTGCCCAGGAGCGGTACAAGGTTCAATAGCCAGGTCCAGCCGGACCAGCCGATGTCGTGCAGGCGCTGGACGCTGATCTGAATACTGACGACGGCGACGGCGGTGCATAGGATGAGCGCTACCAGGCCGCCAATAATCAGGCCTGCGGTCGAATCGGCACTGATGATCGCGATGGCCAGTATGGCCGCTACCGTACCTGCGGCCAGCATGACCAGCGTCAGGGTCATCGTCCACGCGAGATAGCGCAGGCGGCCGATGCGGCCTTCGACGCCGAAGGGCTTGAGCGTGGCAAACGCCGGCAGGCTTTCGCCAACAGCGGCTCGGGGCGGTGCGTAAGGGGAGGAGGGCTCGCTGAAAACAGGCTGACTGCTGGCGGACACATGCTCGTGAGCATCGGCCAGATTCAGCTCTATCGACGGTTCGCTTTCGATTCGGGCATCGATGCCGGTTTTTGTCAGCACCTGCAGGTAGGATTGCGCGTCGGTCTGCGACAAGCCTTGTTTGAGCGTGACCATCTTGCCGGTGAACAGCCGTTCAACAGCAGCCACTTCGCTTTTATACAGTTCGGCGAGATTGAGTTTGGCAGTGGTGACATCAACACCTGGCAGCAGAGCGCCGTCGAAAACGATCTTGAAACGGTTGTCGCTCATTGCGAGGCATCCTTGTCGCGAAAAATTAAGTTAGAAAACGTTACAGGTGTGGAGTGTAAAGCCAGCCGGGTGGGGCTGGCCAAACTTTCATCTCAGCGCGGCCAGCGTTTTGGCAATTGTGCGGCCAGTTCCAGGGCCTTGCGGTATTCCGCGTCCAGTCGCGCGACCAATTGGTCGACACTCGGCAAGTCATCGATCTCTCCGACGCCTTGACCGGCGGACCATACGGTTTTCCAGGCTTTGGCTTCATCACTGATAGGCTTGAGCTTGGAGCCGAAGTTCACTTCGCCCTTACCTTGCAAGGCTGCTGTGTCGAAACCGGCGGCTTCCAGGCTCTGGCGCATGAAGCTTGCCGGCACGCCCGACACCGCTGGAGTATGCACGATGTCCGCCGCTCTGGAAGTCAGCAACATCTCCTTGTAGGCGTCAGGCGCGTGACTTTCAGTGGTGCCGATAAATCGCGTACCGAAGTAGGCCAAATCCGCACCGAGCAATTGTGCAGCTAGAATCTCGTGGCCGTGGTTCAGGCAGCCGGCCAGCAGCAGGGTCTTGTCGAAGAACTGGCGAATCTCTGCGATCAGCGAGAACGGGCTCCAGGTCCCGGCGTGGCCACCCGCGCCGGCAGCCACGGCAATCAAACCGTCGACACCTGCCTCGGCGGCTTTCTCCGCATGACGACGAGTCGTCACGTCGTGAAACACCAGGCCGCCATAACTGTGTACTGCGTCCACCAACTCCTTCACGGCACCCAGACTGGTGATTACGATCGGCACCTTGTGCTCGATACAGATATCCAGATCCGCCTGCAGGCGCGGGTTGCTGTTGTGGACGATAAGGTTCACCGCGTAAGGCGCCGGGTTCTCCAGTGTCGCCAAGCCTGCTTCGATCTCTTCCAGCCAGGCCTTGAAGCCGCTGCTCTCGCGCTGGTTCAGCGCCGGAAAGCTGCCCACTACGCCATTTCGGCAGCAGGCCAGCACCAATTGAGGATTGGAAATCAGGAACATCGGCGCGGCCACTACCGGCAGACGCAGACGTTGTTCGAGCAAAGCGGGCAGCGACATTGGAAGTACCCCGGTAAGTTGCGGCTTATTGAGTTTAGAACGGTCGAACGACGACCAGAATTACGATAGCCAGCAATATCAGAACCGGCACTTCATTGAACCAGCGATAAAAGACATGGCTGCGGGTGTTTTCGCCACGGGCAAAACGTTTTACCTGGGCGCCACACATGTGGTGGTAGCCGATCAGGATCACCACCAGGGTCAGTTTGGCGTGGATCCACGCGCCCTGGCTGAATATGCTGGGGTTGAGGTAGATCAGTGCAATACCGAAAATCAGGGTGGCGATCATCGCCGGCCCCATGATGCCCCGGTACAGCTTGCGCTCCATGAGGCTGAAGCGTTCCTTGCTGACGGTGTCTTCGCTTTGCGCGTGGTAGACGAACAGTCGCGGCAGGTAAAACAGGCCGGCAAACCAGCAGACCATGCTGACGATGTGAAGCGCTTTGAGCCACAGATAAAGCATTTTTAGTTATTCCCAGGTTCACGGTAGCGGGAATAGTAGAGGCTTGAGCCGCCGCGCGTCACCTTGACGGTTGTCGCAGGGCCGCGCGGCCCCTATTATCGACGGCTTTCCAGTGGGTTCGTTGAGGGCAGGTTTATGGTCAAGGTCGGTATCGTCGGCGGCACGGGTTACACCGGTGTCGAACTGTTGCGTCTGTTGGCACAGCATCCGCAAGCTGAAGTGGTGGTCATCACTTCCCGATCCGAGGCCGGTCTGGCCGTGGCTGATATGTACCCGAATCTGCGAGGCCATTACGACGGCCTGGCGTTCAGCGTTCCGGACGTCAAGACCCTGGGCGCTTGCGACGTGGTGTTCTTCGCCACGCCTCACGGAGTTGCCCACGCCCTGGCAGGTGAACTGCTGGCGGCCGGGACCAAGGTGATCGACCTGTCGGCGGACTTCCGTTTGCAGGACGCGGATGAATGGGCCAAATGGTACGGCCAGCCGCACGGTGCGCCGGAGTTGCTGGAAGAGGCGGTATACGGCCTGCCGGAAGTCAATCGCGAGCAGATTAAGCAAGCGCGCCTGATCGCCGTGCCGGGTTGCTACCCGACCGCCACGCAATTGGGTTTCCTGCCGTTGCTCGAAGCCGGCCTGGCGGATACATCCCGCCTGATCGCTGACTGCAAATCCGGTGTCAGCGGTGCCGGTCGGGGGGCGGCTGTAGGTTCGCTGTATTCCGAGACGTCGGAAAGCATGAAGGCTTACGCGGTCAAAGGTCACCGTCACCTGCCAGAAATTCGCCAGGGGCTGCGTCGCGCATCGGGTCAGGAGGTTGGCCTGACCTTCGTTCCGCACCTGACCCCGATGATTCGTGGGATTCACTCGACGCTCTACGCGACTGTCGTCGATCGTTCGGTAGATCTGCAGGCGCTGTTTGAAAAACGTTATGCCAACGAACCGTTCGTCGATGTGATGCCCGCGGGTAGCCATCCTGAAACCCGCAGCGTTCGCGGTGCCAACGTTTGCCGTATTGCCGTGCATCGACCGCAGGATGGTGATCTGGTGGTGGTGTTGTCGGTGATCGATAACCTGGTCAAGGGCGCGTCGGGTCAGGCGGTGCAGAACCTGAACATCCTGTTCGGGCTGGATGAGCGCCTGGGCCTGTCCCACGCGGGCATGTTGCCGTAAGGATTTACCCCGCTCAGCAAAAAGGCCCGTTAAACGGGCCTTTTTGCATTCTGGTCTGACAATTGGATCGATTGATATACCGTAACAATAGTTGACCAATTTTCTAGGAGAAGCGGATAATGCCCGTCATCACGCATATGGCGGCGTAACGCCGGGAGATAGTTAGCATGAGCGTCGAATCCTTCACCCCCACGGCTTTGCAATTCACCCACGGTGCCGCGCACAAGGTGAAGAGCCTGGTCGATGAAGAGGGGAATGATCGCTTGAAGCTGCGCGTATTCGTTACGGGCGGTGGTTGTTCAGGTTTTCAGTACGGCTTTACCTTCGATGAAGAAGTGGCCGATGACGACACCATCGTCGAGCGCGAAGGTGTGAGTCTGGTAGTCGATCCAATGAGTTTCCAGTACTTGGCAGGTGCCGAGGTGGATTATCAGGAAGGTCTGGAAGGTTCGCGTTTCGTGATCAAGAATCCGAACGCCAGCACGACCTGTGGCTGCGGCTCTTCGTTCTCGATCTGATCGCGCTTCACTGTATTACAAAGCGCCGCAGGGTTTCATGACCCTGCGGCGTTTTGCTGTCTGGGATTCAAGCGGGGTAGATGGCGCCGAGTATGCGCAAACCGCGGGCACCGGTGACGCTGGGGCGGTTGGCAGCGATGCCTTCGAGGCAGCAATGGGCCAACCAGGCGAAGGCCATTGCTTCGACCCAGTCCGGGTCGACACCGTAAGCGGCGGTGCTGCTGACATTGGCGTTCGGCAGCAAACTCGCCAAACGGGCCATCAGTGTAGCGTTGTGCGCTCCGCCACCGCAGATTAACAGTTCACGGGTATCTGACTGAGCGCTTTGCAGCGATTCGGTGATGGTCAGAGCTGTCAGTTCGAGCAGGGTCGCCTGTACATCTTCTGCCGCGAAGGTGGGCAAGTGCGACAGGTGCTGCGTCAACCAAGGCAGGTTAAACACTTCGCGGCCGGTGCTCTTGGGGCCTTTGGTCAAGAAGAATGGATCGCTGAGTAGCTCGTTCAGCAGTGTCGGTTCAACCTTGCCGCTGGCCGCCCATTGGCCGTTGCGATCGAAATTATCGCCCCGTTGTTGGTGAATCCAGGCGTCCAGCAGGACATTCCCCGGGCCGCAGTCGAAACCGGAGACAGGTTTGCCGGGTTCGATCAGGCTCAAGTTGCTGAAACCTCCGACGTTCAATACCGCGCGATTACCTGGTTGCTCTTCAAACAAGGCTTCGTGAAAAGCCGGAACCAATGGTGCGCCCTGGCCTCCGGCGGCGACGTCGCGGCTACGGAAGTCGCTGACCACGGTGATGCCAGTCAGTTCGGCTAGCAGGGCTGGGTTACCGATTTGCACGGTGAACCCGCGTGCCGGTTCGTGGCGAATGGTCTGGCCGTGGCTGCCAATCGCGCGGATGTTTTCGGGTTTCAGGTTTTGTTGATCAAGGAGGGTGTGAATACCCTGTGCTGCCAGTTTCACCCAGTTCTGCTGGGCGATGGCGGAGCGGGCAATCTCGTCCGGACCGCTGGCGCACAAGCCAAGCAGCTCGGCGCGCAGGGATTCAGGCATGGGAATGTAGTGCGTGGCGATCAGCTTGAGCGCCGGGGCTTGCTCGATCAGCGCAATGTCCAGGCCATCGAGGCTGGTCCCGGACATCACACCTATATAGAGCGCCATTACTTATCGCTTGCTCGAAGCGAGCATGGTGGCCTTCTCTTGGTCCATCCGGGCCATCAACGGCTGGCTTTGCGCGAGGAAGCGCGAGCGCTCGGCTTTGGCGATCGGATCAGCCATCGGCAGCTTCTGGCCCAGTGGGTCGACGTGGACACCATTGACCTGAAACTCATAGTGCAAATGCGGGCCGGTCGACAGGCCGGTGGTGCCAATGTAGCCAATCACCTGGCCTTGCTTGACGCTACCGCCAGTCTGCACGCCTTTGGCGAAGCCTTGCATGTGGCCGTACAGAGTACGGTAGGTGTTGCCGTGCTGGATGATGATGGTGTTGCCGTAGCCACCACGGCGACCGGCCAACAGCACCTTGCCGTCACCGGTAGCCTTGATCGGCGTGCCGCGTGGCGCGGCGTAATCGACACCTTTGTGCGCGCGGATCTTGTTCAGGATCGGGTGTTTGCGGCCCATGGAGAACTTCGAGCTGATGCGGGCGAAGTCCACCGGGGTACGGATGAACGCCTTGCGCATGCTGTTGCCATCAGCCGTGTAATAGCTGCTGTTGCCTTGTTTGTTGGTGTAACGCACGGCGGTGTAGGTCTTGCCGCGGTTGGTGAAGCGTGCGGACAGGATCGGACCATTGCCGACTGCCTTGCCGTTGACGACCTTCTGTTCGTAGATCACATCGAATTCGTCGCCCTGGCGAATGTCCTGGGCGAAGTCGACGTCGTAACCAAACACACTGGCCATATCCATGGTCAGGCTGTGGGAGAGGCCGGCGCGAGCAGCGGACTGCGACAGTGAGCTGTTGATCACGCCATGTACGTAGGCGGAGCGCACGGTTGGTTTGGCGGTAACGCGGTTGAACACATAACCCTTGTCATTCTTGGTCAGGGTGATGCTTTCGAGGTCGCTGACCTTGCTGTGCAGGTTGGTCAGTTGGCCGTCGGAGCCCAGTTCAAACTCGAGCTTCTGGCCATGCTTGAGCTGGCTGAACTGCTTGGCCTGCTTGTCGCTGGCCAGTATTTCGTGCACGGAGGCGGCGGGCAGGCCGACTTTTTCGAATAGGGTGGAGAGGGTGTCGCCTTTGCCAACAATCACTTCTTTGTGGTTGGGGGCTTTCTTGGGTTCGACCACTGGCTCAGGGGCGGCCTGGGCGGTTTCCTTGGTGTCTTCGGTGCTGTCTTCGATCTGCGCGAAAGGGGAGGCTGCCGGTTCATTTGTGGCTTGGACGGCTTCGGCAGCGTCTTGATCTTGTGTCAGTTGTTCAGCAGGACTTTCCAGTTCCAGGCTCAGGGTCGTCTTTTTGGCTTCAACATCACTGGAAGGGAATACCAGGAGAGCCAGGCTGAGAAGGGCGGCGATGCCACTTGCGGCAAGCAGGTGGGTCTTCGGGTAAAGCGGGGGCGCTTTAGACGGTTCTGTGGTCATAGGTAGTTTTTGACTTTGAAAAGATGAATTGGAAAAGATGAATGACATGATGAAGATGAAATAACTGTATAAAATATAACCAAATCATCTCTGAAGCAAGTCCGCGGACATTCTGCCCGTGGATTGGCGTCCGTGCGCCGGGCAAACCTTGTATTTGACGTGCGATCTTGTATGGTTGGTTCCCTTTGAATTCGAGCCTTGCGGGTCTGTTATGAAGTCGGTTGAAGAGCAGCTAGCGCTGATCAAACGTGGTGCGGAAGAACTGTTGGTCGAGTCCGAGCTGATCGAAAAGCTCAAGCGTGGCCAGCCGCTACGTATTAAGGCAGGCTTCGATCCGACTGCGCCGGATTTGCACCTGGGGCACACGGTGCTTATTAATAAGCTGCGTCAGTTCCAGGAGCTGGGGCACCAGGTGATCTTCCTTATAGGGGACTTCACCGGGATGATCGGTGATCCGAGTGGCAAGAGTGCTACCCGTCCTCCGCTGACCCGCGAGCAGGTTCTCGAGAATGCCGAGACCTACAAAACTCAGGTTTTCAAGATTCTTGATCCGGCCAAAACCGAAGTGGCGTTCAACTCCACTTGGATGGACCAGATGGGGCCGGCCGACTTCATTCGCCTGACTTCGCAGTACACCGTGGCTCGCATGCTTGAGCGCGATGACTTCGACAAGCGCTACACAACTAATCAACCTATCGCCATTCATGAGTTCCTCTATCCGCTGGTTCAGGGTTATGACTCGGTCGCCTTGCGCGCGGATGTCGAGTTGGGTGGTGCCGATCAGAAATTCAACCTGTTGATGGGGCGTGAGCTGCAGCGTGGTTATGGTCAGGAGCCTCAGTGCATTCTGACCATGCCGCTGCTCGAAGGTCTGGATGGCGTGAAGAAGATGTCCAAGTCGTTGGGCAACTACGTCGGTATCCAGGAAGCGCCGGGCGTCATGTACAGCAAGCTAGTTTCCATTCCGGATGCTTTGATGTGGCGCTATTTCGAATTGCTGAGCTTCCGCTCCATGGATGAGATCAATGCGTTCCGTGCTGATGTCGAGGCAGGTGCCAATCCGCGGGATATCAAGATCAAGCTGGCTGAAGAGATCGTTGCACGCTTCCATGGTGAAGAGGCTGCGGCCAATGCTCACCGTGCGGCGGGTAACCGTATGAAGGAAGGCGAGTTGCCGGATGATCTGCCAGAGATCGAACTGACTGCTGCTGAGGATATGCCGATTGCTGCTGTCCTTAATAAGGCAGGCCTGGTGAAGAACTCGGCAGTGGCGCGCGACCTCCTGAATTCTGGTGGCGTGCGTATAGATGGTGAGGTTGTTGATCGC
>NZ_CP166810.1:5190000-6235000 GCF_059716165.1 Pseudomonas sp. LBUM1646 | reverse complement strand
CCCAAGGGTATGGCTGTTCGCCATTTAAAGTGGTACGCGAGCTGGGTTTAGAACGTCGTGAGACAGTTCGGTCCCTATCTGCCGTGGACGTTTGAGATTTGAGAGGGGCTGCTCCTAGTACGAGAGGACCGGAGTGGACGAACCTCTGGTGTTCCGGTTGTCACGCCAGTGGCATTGCCGGGTAGCTATGTTCGGAATAGATAACCGCTGAAAGCATCTAAGCGGGAAACTAGCCTCAAGATGAGATCTCACTGGGACCTTGAGTCCCCTGAAGGGCCGTCGAAGACTACGACGTTGATAGGTTGGGTGTGTAAGCGCTGTGAGGCGTTGAGCTAACCAATACTAATTGCCCGTGAGGCTTGACCATATAACACCCAAGCAATTTGACTACTCGAGAGAGCATCAGATTGCGGTGTGTGAAGACGCAATGAACCGAAAGTTCGCAGCAAAAAAACACACAAATCTGTCACATACCCATTCGCTGGAGCGTAAACCGAAAGGTGAACGACCTGGCTACCGAATTTCTTGACGACCATAGAGCATTGGAACCACCTGATCCCATCCCGAACTCAGCAGTGAAACGATGCATCGCCGATGGTAGTGTGGGGTTTCCCCATGTGAGAGTAGGTCATCGTCAAGATTAAATTCCGAAACCCCTATCTGCGTATGCAGGTAGGGGTTTTGTTTTGCCCGAAGAAAAATCCGACCGATAGGGTTTCTATGCAACGGCTCGGGGCATGGCTATTATTCGGGCCTCATTGTGAGGCGAGACTTGCATGCTGACGTTGTTAAAGCTTCTAAAGGATGGCCGATTCCATTCAGGTGAGGCCTTGGGCATTGCCCTGGGGGTCAGTCGAAGTGCTGTATGGAAGCAACTTCAGCATTTAGAGGCTGAGTTGGGTTTATCAATTCATAAAGTACGCGGTCGTGGTTATCAATTGGCCGCGCCATTGACGCTGCTTGATCCTGTGGAGATAGATGACAAGTCGTCTACCTGCAGTTGGCCTGTCCAAGTCTTCGATTCTATTGACTCCACTAACGCAGAGGCCTTGCGCGCTATCGAGCGAGGTCAGGCTGCGCCTTTCTTGGTGCTTGCAGAGCGACAGACTGCCGGTCGCGGAAGGAGGGGGCGCAAATGGGTGAGTCCGTTTGCAGAAAACCTCTACTACAGCCTTGTACTGCGCATTGAGGGTGGAATGCGACAGCTGGAGGGTTTGAGTTTGGTCGTGGGGCTAGCGGTAATGCATGCTCTGCGCAAGCAGGGTGTTTCTGGCGTGGGGCTAAAATGGCCTAACGATCTTCTAGTGGGTCAGAAAAAGATTGCCGGCATACTGCTTGAGTTGGTGGGTGATCCCGCAGACGTGTGTCATGTGGTGTTGGGTGTTGGAATCAACGTAAACATGCAGGCGGCGGACGAGGTGGATCAGCAGTGGACGTCCATGCGGCTCGAGTCCGGCAGGGTGTTTGATCGCAACCATTTGGTAGTGGAGCTGGGGCTGGTGCTTCAGGCTTACTTGAGCCGCCATCAGCGCGACGGATTTTCAGCCATCCATGCTGAATGGGAGCAAAACCATCTGTGGCAGGGCCGAACCGTCTCATTGATTGCCGGCGTTAACCAGATAGATGGCGTTGTAATGGGTATCGATAGTCAGGGTGCCTTACGCTTGAAGGTGGATGGTGTGGAAAAAGTCTTTAGTGGTGGTGAGCTCAGTTTGAGGTTGCGTGATGATTCTTGAGCTCGACTGCGGAAACAGTTTTATCAAATGGCGAGTACTTGGCGCAGACGTCAGGCTCGTGATTGGAGAGGGTGTTGTTGACTCGGATCTCGCATTGTTGGAGGGCCTGAAACAACTCAATGGGTTGGCTCTCAAGCACTGTCGGTTGGTTAGCGTCAGGACCTGCGAGGAAACCGCAGCCCTGACCTCCCTTTTGATGGGGGACTTTGGAGTGTCCGTGATATGCGCGGCACCCGCCCGTGAAATGTCCGGGGTTCGCAATGGCTACGAAGATTATGAAAAGCTTGGTCTTGATCGCTGGCTTGCGATGCTTGGAGGGTTTCATCTGGCCTCCGGTGCGTGCCTGGTGTTGGATTTCGGTACAGCGGTCACTGCCGACTTTATAGCCGAAGATGGAGAGCATCTTGGGGGATTCATCTGTCCGGGAATGCCGTTGATGCGTAACCAGTTGCGCACCCACACTCGCCGGATTCGCTATGGGGATCTTGCGGCTGAGCGCGCTCTGGAAACTCTTGTTCCAGGTCGTACAACCGTCGAAGCGGTCGAGAGAGGCTGCTCCTTGATGCTCAGGGGGTTTGTGCTGACCCAGCTCCAGTTGGCTCGCAGCTATTGGGGGGATGAGTTCACGGTATATCTCACTGGCGGGGATGCGGACCTGGTATCCGGGATTGTGCCCGAGGCCAGGGTGGTTCCGGATCTGGTATTTGTAGGTTTGGCTATGGCGTGTCCTTTGCCCTGAGGTTCTTATGCGTTGGTTGTTTCTGCTGCTGCTTGTTCTCAATGTGTTTTATTACGTCTGGCATCAACAAGAGGCGCCTCTTCGTGCGAAAGATGTAACGCCTTTGAGCTTGTATCGGGGCCCTCAGCAGGACATTCGCTTGTTGAGCGAGGCGACTGACGCTACTCGAGATAAGGGAAAGCCTCCCCAGGGGGATGGTGATTGTCTCTACATGGGAGGTTTTGCTCGGCAGGAAACCGTGCAGGCGATCGAGCGCCGATTGGGTGGTATGGATATCAAAGTTCAGTCGATGCCGAAGGATGCCCCTGAATCTGGGGGTTTCTGGGTTCGTGTGGCGCCTGAAAGCCGGCGTTTGCTGGATGACTCGAAGCTGCAAAACCTTTCCAAAGAATTCAATGAGTTAAAACATAAAATAATGCCGTGCGAGGGGGTTGCACCCGTCGAATAGTTTGAATAGAATGGCGCCCGCTTCGCAGTGAAGACCTTTAACGGTAAGCAGTGCGAAACGAGGTCAACGCAGCTAACCTCAGGTTTTTAATGAGAAAATGCTTGACAGAAGGCTGGCATGATATAGAATGCCGGCTCGCTTAGGAGGGGTTCCCGAGCGGCCAAAGGGATCAGACTGTAAATCTGACGTCTACGACTTCGAAGGTTCGAATCCTTCCCCCTCCACCATTTTTAGCGAGAGCTGCAAGCTCCGCGGGTATAGTTTAGTGGTAGAACCTCAGCCTTCCAAGCTGATGATGCGGGTTCGATTCCCGCTACCCGCTCCAAGTTTGCAGGTCCTGCGAAGTGTTGCGCTCTTGTAGCTCAGTTGGTAGAGCACACCCTTGGTAAGGGTGAGGTCAGCGGTTCAAATCCGCTCAAGAGCTCCATATAACAAGGCAGATATGAAAATATCTGCCTTTGTTTTAATGGCTGATGTTACTTGTTCAATTCTTCTGCTGGGGGTTATTTCGATGGCTAAGGAAAAGTTCGAACGTAATAAGCCGCACGTCAACGTAGGCACCATTGGTCACGTCGATCATGGCAAAACTACTTTGACAGCAGCTCTGACCCGTGTCTGCTCCGAAGTTTTCGGTTCGGCAAAGGTCGACTTCGACAAGATCGATAGCGCCCCAGAAGAAAAAGCTCGTGGCATCACCATCAACACCGCTCACGTTGAGTACGATTCGGCCGTGCGTCACTACGCACACGTTGACTGTCCAGGTCACGCTGACTACGTAAAAAACATGATTACCGGTGCTGCTCAGATGGATGGTGCGATTCTGGTTTGCTCGGCCGCTGATGGTCCGATGCCGCAAACCCGTGAGCACATCCTTTTGTCTCGCCAGGTTGGCGTTCCGTATATCGTTGTCTTCCTGAACAAGGCCGACATGGTTGATGATGCGGAGTTGCTGGAGCTGGTAGAGATGGAGGTGCGCGATCTGCTGAGCACTTACGATTTCCCAGGTGATGACACTCCGATCATCATTGGTTCGGCGCTGATGGCGCTGAACGGTCAAGACGACAACGAGATGGGCACGACTGCCGTCAAGAAGTTGGTTGAGACTCTGGATAGCTACATTCCGCAGCCTGAGCGTGCCATCGATAAGCCGTTCTTGATGCCGATTGAGGATGTATTCTCGATCTCCGGTCGCGGTACTGTTGTGACCGGTCGTGTTGAGCGTGGCATTGTCCGCATTCAGGAAGAAGTTGAGATTGTGGGTCTTCGTGACACTGTCAAAACTACTTGCACTGGTGTTGAGATGTTCCGCAAGCTGCTTGACGAAGGTCGTGCTGGCGAGAACTGCGGTGTGTTGCTGCGCGGCACCAAGCGTGATGATGTTGAGCGTGGCCAGGTTCTGGTCAAGCCAGGCACCGTCAAGCCGCATACCAAGTTCACTGCAGAAGTTTACGTTCTGAGCAAGGAAGAAGGCGGTCGTCATACGCCGTTCTTCAAGGGCTACCGTCCACAGTTCTACTTCCGTACTACGGATGTGACCGGTAACTGCGAATTGCCAGAAGGCGTTGAAATGGTAATGCCGGGTGACAACGTTCAGATGACTGTCACCCTGATCAAAACCATCGCGATGGAAGATGGGCTTCGTTTCGCTATCCGTGAAGGCGGTCGTACCGTCGGCGCTGGTGTCGTAGCTAAAGTCATCGAGTAAGTTGTTGTAATGTCTTTTTCGGGCCGGCATAATGGTCGGCCTGATTTTGTTTTAGGTCAGTAGCTCAATTGGCAGAGCGACGGTCTCCAAAACCGTAGGTTGGGGGTTCGATTCCCTCCTGACCTGCCAGATTCACTTGGTGTGTCTGGCTTTCTTTTCACAGGATCTTCATAGATGACTCCTAAAGCTGAAGCTCAAGGCTCTCGCTTCGATCTGCTCAAGTGGCTAGTAGTAGTCGCTTTGGTGGTTGTTGGCGTTGTTGGCAATCAGTATTACTCTGCTTCGCCGATCCTGTACCGCGTACTAGCTTTGCTCGCCATTGCTGCTGTAGCTGCCTTTGTAGGCCTGCAGACAGTCAAGGGCAAGTCTTTCTTTGTACTGGTTAAGGAAGCTCGCACCGAGATTCGTAAAGTCGTATGGCCAACTCGCCAAGAAACCACGCAGACCACGTTGATTGTTGTGGCTGTTGTTCTGGTTATGGCGTTGCTGTTGTGGGGGCTTGATTCCCTGCTCGGCTGGCTTGTTTCCTTGATTGTCGGCTAAGGGTGTCCCGTGGCTAAGCGTTGGTACGTTGTGCATGCTTACTCCGGTTACGAGAAGCATGTCATGCGCTCGTTGTTAGAGCGCGTAAAGCTGGCTGGCATGGAAGATGGCTTCGGCGAAATTCTGGTTCCCACTGAAGAAGTGGTTGAGATGCGTAATGGCCAGAAACGCAAAAGCGAACGCAAGTTCTTCCCAGGTTATGTGCTGGTTCAGATGGACATGAATGAGGGTACTTGGCACTTGGTCAAGGATACTCCTCGGGTGATGGGCTTCATCGGCGGTACTGCTGATAAGCCTGCGCCAATCACAGATAAAGAGGCAGAAGCGATTCTGCGTCGCGTTGCTGACGGTAGCGACAAGCCGAAGCCGAAGACACTCTTCGAGCCAGGCGAATCGGTACGTGTCAACGATGGGCCGTTTGCTGATTTTACCGGCACGGTTGAAGAAGTTAACTACGAAAAGAGCCGGATCCAAGTGGCAGTGCTCATTTTCGGTCGCTCTACTCCGGTAGAGTTAGAGTTCAGCCAGGTCGAAAAGGTCTAGCTGGACAAGCATCCCAACCCCGCAGCCCTAGGCTGTGGGGTTTTGTCGTCACTGGGATAAACGCGCAAGTAACCGGGGAGCCTTTCGAGGCGTTCGAACCCGTAATTGGAGTGCCTCATGGCCAAGAAGATTACCGCTTACATCAAGCTGCAAGTGAAGGCCGCTCAGGCTAACCCAAGCCCACCTGTTGGTCCTGCTCTGGGTCAGCACGGCGTGAACATCATGGAATTCTGCAAGGCTTTCAACGCCCGTACTCAGGGTATTGAAGCAGGTCTGCCGACTCCAGTGATCATCACTGTCTACAGCGACCGTAGCTTCACTTTCGAAACCAAATCCACACCTGCTTCGGTTCTGCTGAAGAAGGCTGCTGGTCTGACTAGCGGTTCCGCTCGTCCGAACACCGTTAAGGTTGGCACCGTGACCCGTGCTCAGCTGGAAGAAATCGCGAAAACCAAAAACGCGGATCTGACTGCAGCTGATATGGACGCAGCCGTGCGTACTATCGCCGGTTCTGCTCGTAGCATGGGCCTTAACGTGGAGGGTGTGTAATGGCTAAGTTGACCAAGCGTCAAAAGGCTATCGCCGGCAAAATCGAAGCAGGCAAGTCCTACAACTTTGTAGACGCTGCTGCGCTGCTGGCTGAGCTGTCGACTGTCAAGTTCAGCGAGTCGTTCGACGTTGCTGTGAACCTGGGCGTTGACCCGCGTAAATCCGACCAGGTCGTTCGTAGCGCTACTGTGCTGCCACACGGCACTGGCAAGACTGTTCGCGTTGCTGTGTTCACCCAGGGTCCAGCTGCTGAGGCCGCTCTGGCTGCCGGCGCTGACCGTGTAGGTATGGACGATCTGGCTGCCGAAATGAAAGGCGGCGACCTGAACTATGACGTAGTTATCGCATCCCCGGATGCAATGCGCGTTGTTGGTCAGTTGGGTCAGATCCTCGGTCCACGTGGTCTGATGCCTAACCCTAAAGTCGGCACCGTAACTCCAGACGTAGCTACCGCGGTTAAAAACGCCAAGGCCGGTCAGGTTCGTTATCGCACCGACAAAAACGGCATCATTCACACCTCCGTTGGCAAAGTCGGCTTTGATGCCGTCAAGCTGAAGGAAAACGTTGAAGCCCTGATCTCTGATCTGAAGCGCATCAAGCCGGCTTCCTCGAAAGGCATTTATGTCAAACGCATCACCCTGAGCACCACCATGGGTCCGGGCCTGGTCATCGACCAAGGTTCGCTGGAAGCGTAAGACAAAAATTGGCGCAAGCGATTGCGCCAATTGAAAGATTGGGGTCCCTGCCTGGCGGGGGCTATCCAAGACCGTAGGCGACGCAAGTCTTAAACCTCAAGCCTACGCAGATGGTGCTCCCGGTTCCTTACCGAATCAGACACCAAAACGACATCCGGCTCCGGTTGGATGAAACGGTAACAAGCAGGAGTTAAACCCGTGGCAATTAAACTCGAAGACAAGAAGGCCATCGTCGCTGAAGTCAACGAGGCTGCCAATGTTGCCCTGTCTGCTGTTGTGGC
Organism: Pseudomonas sp. LBUM1646; assembly: GCF_059716165.1. Taxonomy (NCBI): domain Bacteria; kingdom Pseudomonadati; phylum Pseudomonadota; class Gammaproteobacteria; order Pseudomonadales; family Pseudomonadaceae; genus Pseudomonas; species Pseudomonas sp. LBUM1646. Next base: position 6,227,761 of record NZ_CP166810.1, on the reverse strand, counting down.
TGATGCCCGCGGCGTGACAGTAAGCGCTATGACCGGACTCCGTAAAGAGGCTCGTGAAGCTGGCGTTTACGTACGTGTTGTACGTAACACCCTGCTCAAGCGCGCCGTTGCTGGCACTCAATATGACGTGCTCAACGACGTGTTCACTGGCCCGACCTTGATTGCATTCTCCAAAGAACATCCGGGCGCTGCTGCTCGTATCTTCAAAGAGTTCGCAAAAGGTCAGGATAAGTTCGAGATCAAGGCAGCTGCGTTCGAGGGCAAGTTCCTCGCAGCTAATCAGATCGACGTACTGGCAAGTCTGCCGACCCGTGACGAAGCAATTTCTCAGCTGATGAGCGTGATTCAAGGCGCAACCAGCAAATTGGCTCGTACTCTGGCGGCCCTTCGCGACCAGAAAGAAGCTGCCGCAGCCTAAGGCTGAGCGACTCCTTTCAGCGTTTATTGTTTATTTCGATGGCCGCGTAGGCTGTCACCCCAATACAGGAATTTATAGTCATGTCTCTGACTAACGACCAAATCATCGAAGCAATCGGCGAAAAATCCGTTCTGGAAATCGTTGAGCTGATCAAGGCCATGGAAGAGAAGTTCGGCGTTTCCGCTGCCGCTGCTTCCGCTGGTCCAGCTGCTGTCGCTGCTGTTGTTGAAGAACAAACTGAATTCAACGTCATGCTGCTGGAAGCTGGCGAGAAGAAAGTTAACGTGATCAAGGCAGTACGTGAACTGACCGGTCTGGGCTTGAAAGAAGCCAAGGCTGTAGTTGACGGCGCTCCTGGCGTGGTTCTGGAAGCTGTATCGAAAGACGCAGCTGACAAAGCCAAAGCCACTCTGGAAGAAGCAGGCGCTAAAGTCGAGCTGAAGTAAGCATCGACTTTGCGTCTCCAGCCCGAGCGTTAAGCGAAAGGCTGATGGCTGGTGGCTCTTGCCACCGGCCTTTTTCCGTTATTGGCGGCCGACTGGGTCGGTGCCGATAACGAGCTGTAACCACCCGATGCGGTGGAGCAAACCATGGGGTTTGCACGATTTTCTGGCTGCTCCCGTCGGGAGGGGCCAAACAAGCAGGTGACCAAGCTGGGGAACGCTGATGGCTTACTCATATACTGAGAAAAAACGTATCCGCAAGGACTTTAGCAAGTTGCCGGACGTCATGGATGTGCCGTACCTCCTGGCCATCCAGCTGGATTCGTATCGTGAATTCTTGCAAGCGGGAGCGACTAAAGATCAGTTCCGCGACGTGGGCCTGCATGCGGCCTTCAAATCCGTTTTCCCGATCATCAGCTACTCCGGCAATGCTGCGCTGGAGTACGTCGGTTATCGCCTGGGCGAACCGGCATTTGATGTCAAAGAATGCGTATTGCGCGGTGTAACTTATGCCGTACCTTTGCGGGTAAAAGTGCGCCTGATCATTTTCGACAAAGAATCGTCGAACAAAGCGATCAAGGACATTAAAGAGCAAGAAGTCTACATGGGTGAAATTCCCCTGATGACTGAGAACGGTACCTTCGTAATCAACGGTACCGAGCGTGTAATCGTTTCCCAGTTGCACCGTTCCCCGGGCGTGTTCTTCGACCACGACCGTGGCAAGACGCACAGCTCCGGTAAACTGCTGTACTCCGCGCGCATCATTCCTTACCGCGGTTCGTGGTTGGACTTCGAGTTCGATCCGAAAGACTGCGTGTTCGTACGTATTGACCGTCGTCGCAAGCTGCCTGCATCGGTGTTGCTGCGCGCGCTCGGCTATACCACTGAAGAAGTGCTGGACGCGTTCTACACCACCAACGTCTTCCACGTGCAGGGTGAAAACCTCAACCTGGAACTGGTACCTCATCGCCTGCGCGGCGAAATTGCTGTCCTGGATATCCTGGATGACAAAGGCAAGGTTATTGTCGAGCAAGGTCGTCGTATTACTGCTCGCCACATCAACCAGCTGGAAAAGGCAGGGATCAAAGAGCTGCAAGTGCCTCTGGACTACGTCCTGGGTCGCACTACAGCCAAGGTCATCGTGCACCCGGCAACCGGCGAAATCCTGGCAGAGTGCAACACCGAGCTGAACACCGAGATCCTGGCGAAAATCGCCAAGTCCCAGGTTGTTCGCATCGAGACTCTGTACACCAACGATATCGACTGCGGTCCGTTCGTCTCCGACACTCTGAAGATCGACTCCACCAGCAACCAATTGGAAGCGCTGGTCGAGATCTATCGCATGATGCGTCCAGGCGAGCCGCCAACCAAAGACGCTGCCGAGACTCTGTTCAATAACCTGTTCTTCAGCCCTGAGCGCTATGACCTGTCTGCGGTCGGCCGGATGAAGTTCAACCGTCGTATCGGTCGTACCGAGATCGAAGGTTCGGGTGTGTTGTGCAAAGAAGACATCGTCGCGGTACTGAAGACTCTGGTCGACATCCGTAACGGTAAAGGCATCGTCGATGACATCGACCACCTGGGTAACCGTCGTGTCCGCTGCGTAGGCGAAATGGCTGAAAACCAGTTCCGCGTTGGCCTGGTACGTGTTGAGCGTGCGGTCAAAGAGCGTCTGTCGATGGCTGAAAGCGAAGGCCTGATGCCGCAAGACCTGATCAACGCCAAGCCTGTGGCTGCGGCGGTGAAAGAGTTCTTCGGTTCCAGCCAGCTTTCCCAGTTCATGGACCAGAACAACCCGCTGTCCGAGATCACCCACAAGCGTCGTGTGTCTGCACTCGGCCCTGGCGGTTTGACTCGTGAGCGTGCTGGCTTTGAAGTTCGTGACGTACACCCGACTCACTACGGTCGTGTATGCCCAATTGAAACGCCGGAAGGTCCGAACATCGGCCTGATCAACTCCCTGGCCGCTTATGCGCGCACCAACCAGTATGGCTTCCTCGAGAGCCCGTACCGTGTGGTGAAAGACGCTCTGGTCACCGACGAGATCGTGTTCCTGTCCGCCATCGAAGAAGCTGATCACGTGATCGCTCAGGCTTCGGCCACGATGAACGACAAGAAAATGCTGATCGACGAACTGGTAGCTGTTCGTCACTTGAACGAGTTCACCGTCAAGGCGCCGGAAGACGTCACCTTGATGGACGTATCGCCGAAGCAGGTAGTTTCGGTTGCAGCGTCGCTGATCCCGTTCCTCGAGCACGATGACGCCAACCGTGCGTTGATGGGTTCGAACATGCAGCGTCAAGCTGTACCAACCCTGCGCGCTGACAAGCCGTTGGTCGGTACCGGCATGGAGCGTAACGTAGCCCGTGACTCCGGCGTTTGCGTCGTGGCTCGTCGTGGCGGCGTGATCGACTCCGTTGATGCCAGCCGTATCGTGGTTCGTGTTGCTGATGACGAAGTTGAAACCGGTGAAGCCGGTGTCGACATCTACAACCTGACCAAATACACCCGCTCCAACCAGAACACCTGCATTAACCAGCGTCCGCTGGTGCGTAAAGGTGATCGGGTTCAGCGCAGCGACATCATGGCTGACGGCCCGTCCACCGACATGGGTGAACTGGCGCTGGGTCAGAACATGCGCATCGCGTTCATGGCCTGGAACGGTTACAACTTCGAAGACTCCATCTGCCTGTCGGAGCGAGTTGTTCAAGAAGATCGCTTTACCACGATCCACATTCAGGAACTGACCTGTGTGGCACGTGACACCAAGCTTGGGCCAGAGGAAATCACTGCAGACATCCCGAACGTGGGTGAAGCTGCACTGAACAAGCTGGACGAAGCCGGTATCGTTTACGTAGGTGCTGAAGTTGGCGCAGGCGACATCCTGGTGGGTAAGGTCACTCCGAAAGGCGAGACCCAACTGACTCCGGAAGAGAAGCTGTTGCGTGCCATCTTCGGTGAAAAAGCCAGCGACGTTAAAGACACCTCCCTGCGCGTGCCTACCGGCACCAAGGGTACCGTCATCGACGTACAGGTCTTCACCCGTGACGGCGTTGAGCGTGATGCTCGTGCACTGTCCATCGAGAAGACTCAGCTCGACGAGATCCGCAAGGACCTGAACGAAGAGTTCCGTATCGTTGAAGGCGCAACTTTCGAACGTCTGCGTTCCGCTCTGGTCGGCCACAAGGCCGAAGGCGGCGCCGGCCTGAAGAAAGGTCAGGACATCACCGACGAAGTTCTCGACGGTCTTGAGCATGGTCAGTGGTTCAAACTGCGCATGACTGAAGATGCTCTGAACGAGCAGCTCGAGAAGGCCCAGGCCTACATCGTTGATCGTCGCCGTCTGCTGGACGACAAGTTCGAAGACAAGAAGCGCAAACTGCAGCAGGGCGATGACCTGGCTCCAGGCGTGCTGAAAATCGTCAAGGTTTACCTGGCAATCCGTCGCCGCATCCAGCCGGGCGACAAGATGGCCGGTCGTCACGGTAACAAAGGTGTGGTCTCCGTGATCATGCCGGTTGAAGACATGCCGCACGATGCCAATGGCACCCCGGTCGACGTCGTCCTCAACCCGTTGGGCGTACCTTCGCGTATGAACGTTGGTCAGATCCTTGAAACCCACCTCGGCCTCGCGGCTAAAGGTCTGGGCGAGAAGATCAACCGGATGATCGAAGAGCAGCGCAAAGTCGCCGAGCTTCGTAAATTCCTCGACGAGATCTACAACCAGATCGGCGGTCGTAACGAAGATCTGGATAGCTTCTCCGACCAGGAAATCCTGGATCTGGCGAAGAACCTGCGTGGCGGCGTTCCAATGGCCACTCCAGTGTTCGACGGCGCCAAGGAAAGCGAAATCAAGGCCATGCTGAAACTGGCTGACCTGCCAGAAAGCGGCCAGATGCAGCTGACCGACGGCCGTACCGGCAACAAGTTCGAGCGCCCGGTTACTGTTGGCTACATGTACATGCTGAAGCTGAACCACTTGGTAGACGACAAGATGCACGCTCGTTCTACCGGTTCGTACAGCCTGGTTACCCAGCAGCCGCTGGGTGGTAAGGCACAGTTCGGTGGTCAGCGTTTCGGGGAGATGGAGGTCTGGGCACTGGAAGCATACGGTGCCGCTTACACTCTGCAGGAAATGCTCACAGTGAAGTCGGACGATGTGAACGGCCGGACCAAGATGTACAAAAACATCGTGGATGGCGATCACCGTATGGAGCCGGGCATGCCCGAGTCTTTCAACGTGTTGATCAAGGAAATTCGTTCCCTCGGCATCGATATCGATCTGGAAACCGAATAACACGTGACGCGAATCGAGAGCGGGGCAGGATTGCCCGCTCTCTGCTCCGCCAGGAGGAAAGGCCTTGAAAGACCTACTGAATTTGCTGAAAAACCAGGGTCAAGTCGAAGAGTTCGACGCCATCCGTATTGGATTGGCATCGCCTGAGATGATCCGTTCGTGGTCGTTCGGTGAAGTTAAAAAGCCGGAAACCATCAACTACCGTACGTTCAAACCTGAGCGTGACGGCCTGTTCTGCGCCAAGATCTTTGGCCCGGTAAAGGATTACGAGTGCCTGTGCGGTAAGTACAAGCGCTTGAAGCACCGCGGTGTGATCTGCGAGAAGTGCGGCGTTGAAGTCGCGCTGGCTAAAGTTCGTCGTGAGCGCATGGCGCACATTGAACTGGCTTCGCCGGTTGCCCACATCTGGTTCCTGAAATCGCTGCCGTCGCGTATCGGCTTGCTGATGGACATGACCCTGCGTGATATCGAACGCGTTCTCTACTTCGAGAGCTATGTCGTTATCGACCCGGGCATGACCACCCTTGAAAAAGGTCAGCTGCTGAACGACGAGCAGTACTTCGAAGCGCTGGAAGAGTTCGGCGACGATTTCGATGCCCGCATGGGTGCCGAAGCTGTCCGTGAACTGCTGCACGCTATCGACCTGGAGCACGAGATTGGCCGTCTGCGCGAAGAAATTCCGCAAACCAACTCCGAAACCAAAATCAAGAAGCTGTCCAAGCGTCTGAAGTTGATGGAAGCCTTCCAGGGTTCCGGCAACCTTCCAGAATGGATGGTGCTGACCGTTCTGCCGGTTCTGCCGCCAGATCTGCGTCCACTGGTCCCGCTGGATGGCGGTCGCTTCGCGACTTCCGACCTCAACGATCTGTATCGTCGAGTGATCAACCGTAACAACCGCTTGAAGCGTTTGCTCGATCTGTCCGCTCCGGACATCATCGTGCGCAACGAAAAGCGTATGTTGCAGGAAGCCGTCGATGCACTGCTCGATAACGGTCGTCGTGGCCGCGCTATCACCGGTTCCAACAAGCGTCCTCTGAAATCCTTGGCTGACATGATCAAGGGTAAGCAAGGTCGTTTCCGTCAGAACTTGCTCGGTAAGCGTGTTGACTACTCCGGTCGTTCGGTAATTACCGTAGGTCCGACCCTGCGTCTGCACCAGTGCGGTCTGCCGAAGAAAATGGCTCTCGAGCTGTTCAAGCCGTTCATTTTCGGCAAGCTGGAAATGCGTGGTCTCGCTACCACCATTAAAGCCGCCAAGAAAATGGTTGAGCGCGAGCTGCCAGAGGTTTGGGACGTTCTCGCTGAAGTGATCCGTGAACACCCGGTTCTCCTCAACCGTGCACCAACTCTTCACCGTCTGGGTATCCAGGCGTTTGAACCGGTACTGATCGAAGGTAAGGCTATCCAGCTGCACCCGTTGGTCTGTGCTGCGTACAACGCCGACTTCGACGGCGACCAAATGGCCGTGCACGTACCGCTGACACTGGAAGCCCAGTTGGAAGCGCGTGCGTTGATGATGTCGACCAACAACATTCTGTCGCCAGCCAACGGTGAGCCAATCATCGTTCCGTCGCAGGACGTTGTATTGGGTCTGTACTACATGACTCGTGAAGCGATCAACGCCAAGGGCGAAGGTCGTGTGTTCGCGGATCTGCAAGAAGTTGACCGTGTGTTCCGTGCCGGCGAAGCCGCACTGCACGCTAAAGTCAAAGTGCGGATCCACGAAACCGTCAACGATCGTGATGGTGGCAGCGTCAAGAACACCCGTATCGTCGACACCACTGTTGGCCGTGCGCTGTTGTTCCAGGTTGTTCCACCTGGCCTGTCGTACGACGTCGTCAACCAGCCGATGAAGAAAAAAGCGATCTCCAAGCTGATCAACCAGTGCTACCGCGTGGTTGGTTTGAAAGAGACCGTGATCTTCGCTGACCAGTTGATGTACACCGGTTTTGCCTATTCGACCATTTCCGGCGTTTCCATCGGTGTTAACGACTTCGTTATCCCGGATGAAAAAGCCCGCATCATCAATGCTGCCACTGATGAAGTGAAAGAGATCGAAAGTCAGTACGCCTCCGGCCTGGTAACCCAGGGCGAGAAGTACAACAAAGTGATCGACCTTTGGTCCAAGGCGAACGACGAAGTTTCCAAGGCGATGATGGCCAACCTCTCGAAAGAGAAAGTCATCGACCGTCATGGCGTCGAAGTCGACCAAGAGTCCTTCAACTCGATGTACATGATGGCCGACTCGGGCGCACGGGGTTCTGCTGCGCAGATCCGTCAGCTCGCCGGTATGCGTGGCCTGATGGCCAAGCCGGACGGTTCCATCATCGAAACGCCGATTACCGCGAACTTCCGTGAAGGTTTGAGCGTACTTCAGTACTTCATCTCTACTCACGGTGCTCGTAAAGGTTTGGCGGATACCGCGTTGAAAACTGCGAACTCCGGTTACCTGACTCGTCGTCTGGTAGACGTGGCGCAGGATCTGGTCGTGACCGAGATCGATTGCGGCACCGAACATGGTCTGGTAATGACTCCGCACATTGAAGGCGGTGACGTTGTTGAGCCATTGGGTGAGCGCGTATTGGGTCGTGTCATTGCCCGTGACGTATTCAAGCCAGGTAGCGAAGAAATCATCGTTCCTGCCGGTACGCTGGTAGACGAGAAGTGGGTCGAGTTCATCGAGCTGAACAGCATCGATGAAGTGATTGTGCGTTCGCCGATCAGCTGCGAAACCCGCTACGGCATTTGCGCCAAGTGCTACGGCCGTGACTTGGCTCGTGGTCACCAGGTGAACATCGGTGAAGCGGTCGGCGTTATCGCTGCCCAGTCCATCGGTGAGCCGGGTACCCAGCTGACCATGCGTACGTTCCACATCGGTGGTGCGGCTAGCCGGACCTCCGCAGCTGACAGCGTTCAGGTGAAGAATGGCGGTACTGTCCGTCTGCACAACCTGAAACACGTTGAGCGAGTGGATGGTTGTCTGGTTGCTGTGTCCCGTTCCGGTGAGCTGGCAATCGCTGATGACTTCGGTCGTGAGCGCGAGCGTTACAAGCTGCCGTACGGTGCTGTGATTTCGGTTAAAGAAGGTGACAAGGTCGACGCTGGCGCAATCGTGGCCAAGTGGGATCCGCACACTCACCCAATCGTTACCGAAATGAAAGGTACCGTGACCTACGTAGGCATGGAAGAAGGCATCACGATCAAGCGTCAGACTGACGAATTGACCGGTATGACCAACATTGAAGTACTCGACGCCAAAGACCGTCCAGCTGCCGGTAAAGACATTCGTCCTGCCGTTAAGATGGTCGGTGTCGATGGCAAGGATCTGCTGCTGCCAGGTACCGACGTACCGGCTCAGTACTTCCTGCCGGCTAACGCCCTGGTCGGTGTAGCGGATGGTGTGCAGGTTGCGATCGGTGATGTTATCGCCCGTATCCCGCAAGAAACTTCGAAAACTCGCGACATCACCGGTGGTCTGCCGCGTGTTGCCGACTTGTTCGAAGCTCGTCGTCCGAAAGAAGCCTCGATTCTGGCTGAAGTCAGCGGCACCATCGCGTTCGGTAAAGAGACTAAGGGCAAGCGCCGTCTGGTCATTACCCCGAACGACGGTACCGATCCGTACGAAGAGCTGATTCCGAAGTGGCGTCACCTGAACGTCTTCGAAGGCGAACAGGTAAACCGCGGCGAAGTTATCTCCGACGGCCCGAGCGATCCACACGACATCCTGCGTCTGCTGGGTGTGAGTGCGCTGGCCAAGTACATCGTGAACGAGATCCAGGACGTTTATCGTCTGCAAGGCGTGAAGATCAACGATAAGCACATCGAGACCATCCTGCGTCAGATGCTGCGTAAAGTTGAAATCGCTGAATCCGGCGATTCCACTTTCATCAAGGGCGACCAGATGGAATTGACTCACGTTCTGGTAGAGAACGAGCGTCTGGCGGGCGACGAGAAATTCGTTTCCAAGTTCACTCGCGTGCTGTTGGGTATCACCAAGGCGTCGTTGTCCACCGAATCGTTCATCTCGGCGGCTTCCTTCCAGGAAACCACTCGTGTACTGACCGAAGCGGCGGTAACCGGCAAGCGCGATTACCTGCGCGGCCTGAAAGAAAACGTGGTCGTGGGTCGTCTGATCCCGGCTGGTACGGGTCTGGCTTATCACAGCGAGCGTAAACGCCGCCGTGAAGCTGACAAACCGTTGCGCGTAAGCGCCAGTGAAGTGGAAGCTGCACTGACCGAAGCATTGAACTCGAGCGGTAACTGAGTTCTGCAGTAAATAAGCGTGGGGCCCTGGCAGCCCCGCTCATCGAATCGAGACAATTTGTCGAGGTTGGATGAGCGGGGAGGTCGGGGCCTTGCCTTGACTGGGGACAAGATCCTCTTTAGACTCTTGTACCCCTAAATTTGGCGGGAATTCGTTCCTGCCATTTTGCTTTTCTTGCAAGACAATAGCGTCGCAAGACAACAGTGGAGCTAGTAGATGGCAACTATCAACCAGCTGGTACGTCAGCCGCGTAAGCGTATCGTCGAGAAATCCGACGTACCTGCGCTGCAGAACTGCCCGCAACGTCGTGGCGTATGCACCCGTGTGTATACCACCACGCCGAAAAAACCTAACTCGGCACTGCGTAAAGTATGCCGTGTGCGCCTGACCAACGGTTTCGAGGTTTCCTCGTACATCGGCGGTGAAGGCCACAACCTGCAAGAGCACAGCGTGGTACTGATCCGCGGCGGTCGTGTAAAAGACTTGCCAGGTGTTCGTTACCACACCGTACGCGGTTCTTTGGATACTTCCGGCGTTAAAGGTCGTAACCAGGGTCGTTCGAAGTACGGTACCAAGAAGCCTAAGTAGTAGTGGCTTTTTGTAAAAACTGATTTTTTATTTTTCTGAGTCGATAAGAGTAAGGTCGGAGGCGTCCCGAAAGGGCACCGATTCCGAGCGAACCTGAAGACCGTTTGAGGGCTTATCCATGCCAAGAAGACGCGTAGCAGCCAAGCGCGAAGTGCTTGACGATCCAAAATACGGAAGCCAAATCCTGGCCAAGTTCATGAACCACGTGATGGAAAGCGGCAAGAAAGCCGTTGCCGAGCGTATCGTTTATGGCGCGCTGGAAAAGGTTAAAGAGCGTAAGAACAGCGATCCCCTGGAAATCTTCGAGAAAGCTCTCGACGCCATCGCTCCGCTGGTCGAAGTGAAGTCGCGCCGTGTAGGCGGTGCTACTTACCAGGTTCCGGTCGAAGTTCGCCCGTCCCGTCGTAACGCCCTGGCAATGCGCTGGTTGGTAGACTTCGCCCGCAAGCGCGGCGAGAAGTCTATGGCTCTGCGCTTGGCTGGCGAGCTGTTGGATGCTGCTGAAGGTAAAGGTGCTGCAGTTAAGAAGCGTGAAGACGTGCACCGTATGGCTGAAGCCAACAAGGCTTTCTCGCACTACCGCTTCTAATTTTAGCGTCACTAATTTTGCGAGGGCTTTATGGCTCGTACTACACCGATTAACCGCTACCGTAACATTGGTATCGTTGCTCACGTGGATGCTGGTAAAACCACCACCACCGAGCGCGTCCTTTTTTACACCGGCAAAAGCCACAAGATGGGCGAGGTGCATGACGGCGCCGCGACCACGGACTGGATGGTGCAGGAGCAGGAGCGTGGTATTACCATTACTTCTGCTGCTATTACCACCTTCTGGCAGGGTTCCGAGAAGCAATACGCTGACAAGTACCGCTTCAACGTCATCGATACCCCAGGCCACGTTGACTTCACTATTGAAGTTGAGCGTTCCCTGCGTGTACTCGACGGCGCTGTCGTTGTGTTCTGCGGCACCTCGGGCGTTGAGCCTCAGTCGGAAACCGTATGGCGTCAAGCCAACAAGTACGGCGTTCCACGTCTTGTTTACGTAAACAAGATGGACCGTGCTGGTGCGAACTTCCTGCGCGTGATCGGTCAGATCAAGCAGCGTCTGGGTCACACCCCGGTGCCAATCCAGTTGGCAATCGGTTCCGAAGACAACTTCCAGGGTCAGATCGATCTGATCAACATGGAAGCTGTTTACTGGAACGATGCTGACAAGGGCACTGTTCCGCGTCGCGAAGCTATCCCTGCAGAATTGCAGGAATTGGCTGAAGAGTGGCGTGACAACATGGTTCAGGCTGCAGCCGAAGCCAGCGAAGAGCTGATGGACAAGTACCTGGAAGGTGAAGAAATCACCATCCCGGAAATCAAGGCCGCTCTGCGTCAGCGTACTATCGCTGGTGAGATCGTCTTGGCTGTCTGCGGTTCGTCTTTCAAGAACAAGGGTGTTCCCCTGGTTCTCGATGCTGTTATCGACTTCCTGCCGGCCCCAGTCGACATTCCTGCCATCAAGGGTACTGACCCGGATGACGAGACTATCGAATTGGAGCGTCATGCAGACGACAGCGAGCCGTTCTCGGCTCTGGCGTTCAAGATCGCTACTGACCCATTCGTGGGTACCTTGACCTTCGTTCGAGTTTACTCGGGCGTGTTGAGCTCCGGCGACGGCGTGATCAACTCGGTTAAAGGCAAGAAAGAGCGCGTGGGTCGTATGGTGCAAATGCACGCAAACGCCCGTGAAGAAATCAAGGAAGTGCGCGCTGGCGACATCGCGGCCTTGATCGGCATGAAGGACGTCACCACTGGTGAAACTTTGTGCACCGCTGACAAGCCAATCATCCTGGTTCGCATGGACTTCCCGGAGCCGGTTATCTCGGTTGCCGTTGAGCCTAAAACCAAGGATGACCAGGAAAAAATGGGTATCGCTCTGGGCAAACTTGCTCAGGAAGATCCATCTTTCCGCGTCAAAACTGATGAAGAGACTGGTCAAACGATCATCTCCGGTATGGGCGAGTTGCACCTGGACATCCTGGTTGACCGGATGCGCCGTGAGTTCAACGTCGAAGCCAACATCGGTAAGCCTCAGGTTTCCTATCGTGAGCGCATCACGAAGAACTGTGAAATCGAAGGTAAGTTCGTTCGCCAATCCGGCGGTCGTGGTCAGTTCGGCCACTGCTGGATTCGTTTTGCTCCTGCTGACGAAGGTCAGGAAGGTCTGCAATTCGTGAACGAAGTGGTAGGTGGTGTGGTTCCTAAGGAATACATCCCGGCTATCCAGAAGGGTATCGAAGAGCAGATGAAGAACGGCGTTGTTGCCGGCTATCCGCTGATCGGCCTGAAGGCTACCGTGTTTGATGGTTCCTACCACGACGTCGACTCCAACGAGATGGCGTTTAAGGTGGCTGCTTCCATGGCGACCAAGCAACTGGCCCAGAAGGGCGGTGGTGAGTTGCTTGAGCCGATCATGGCGGTAGAGGTTGTTACGCCTGAAGACTATATGGGTGACGTGATGGGCGACCTTAACCGTCGTCGCGGCATGATCCTGGGTATGGAAGACACGGTTTCCGGCAAAGTGATTCGCGCCGAGGTTCCGTTGGGTGAGATGTTCGGTTACGCAACCGACGTTCGTTCCATGTCCCAAGGTCGCGCAAGCTACTCTATGGAATTCAAAAAATACAATACAGCTCCGTCGCATATCGTCGAAACTGTTACCAAAAAACAAGGCTGATTCAGCCCCTTTAGGCTAGGAGTTAATTGTCGTGGCTAAAGAAAAATTTGACCGTACCCTCCCGCACGTCAACGTTGGCACCATCGGTCACGTCGACCACGGTAAAACCACGCTGACCGCTGCTCTGACTCGCGTCTGCTCCGAAGTTTTCGGTTCGGCTGTTGTTGCTTTCGATAAAATCGACAGCGCTCCAGAAGAAAAGGCTCGTGGTATCACCATCAACACCGCACACGTTGAATACAACTCGTTGATCCGTCACTACGCTCACGTTGACTGCCCAGGTCACGCTGACTATGTGAAGAACATGATCACCGGTGCTGCTCAGATGGACGGCGCTATCCTGGTTTGCTCGGCCGCTGATGGTCCGATGCCACAAACTCGTGAGCACATCCTGCTGTCCCGTCAGGTTGGCGTTCCGTACATCGTTGTCTTCCTGAACAAGGCTGACATGGTTGACGACGCTGAGCTGCTGGAACTGGTTGAGATGGAAGTGCGCGATCTGCTGAGCACTTACGACTTCCCAGGTGACGACACTCCGATCATCATCGGTTCGGCTCTGATGGCTCTGAACGGCCAAGACGACAACGAAATGGGCACCACTGCCGTTCGTAAACTGGTTGAGACTCTGGACAGCTACATTCCAGATCCGGTCCGTGTTATCGACAAGCCGTTCCTGATGCCAATCGAAGACGTATTCTCGATCTCCGGTCGCGGTACTGTTGTAACTGGTCGTATCGAGCGCGGTATCGTCAAGGTTCAGGATCCACTGGAAATCGTTGGTCTGCGTGACACTACCGTCACCACCTGCACCGGTGTTGAAATGTTCCGTAAGCTGCTCGACGAAGGTCGTGCTGGCGAGAACTGCGGCGTGCTGCTGCGCGGCACCAAGCGTGACGACGTTGAGCGTGGCCAGGTTCTGGTCAAGCCAGGTTCGGTTAAGCCGCACACTACCTTCGAAGCTGAAGTGTACGTGTTGAGCAAAGAAGAAGGCGGTCGCCACACTCCTTTCTTCAAAGGCTACCGTCCACAGTTCTACTTCCGGACCACTGACGTGACCGGTAACTGCGAACTGCCGGAAGGCGTTGAAATGGTAATGCCAGGCGACAACATCAAAATGGTTGTCACCCTGATCAAAACCATCGCAATGGAAGATGGTCTGCGTTTCGCTATTCGTGAAGGCGGTCGTACCGTCGGCGCTGGCGTCGTAGCCAAAATCATCGCTTAATAAGTGATGACTTGAAAAAGCCCCCGCCTAGCGGGGGCTTTTTTATTGGGTTGACACTGTAGTAGCCCGTCTATAGAATTGCGCCTCCTTTTAACGGGCGTATTGCGCTCGCTGGGAATAGCAGCCGGAGTCTGAAATCCAATGCAAAATCAGCAAATCCGTATCAGGTTGAAGGCTTTTGACCATCGCCTGATCGACCAATCCACCCAGGAAATCGTGGAAACCGCGAAACGTACTGGTGCTCAAGTGCGTGGTCCAATTCCACTGCCTACCCGTAAAGAGCGGTTCACCGTTCTGGTCTCCCCGCACGTCAACAAAGACGCGCGTGACCAGTACGAGATCCGTACTCATAAGCGCGTTCTGGACATCGTCCAGCCAACGGATAAAACCGTTGATGCTCTTATGAAGCTTGATCTTGCGGCCGGTGTGGAAGTGCAGATCAGCCTCGGCTAAGACTCGGTCTTAGTCGTGTAACGCTCTGAAATGGGCGGCCATAGCGGGTGAAAGCCCCGTACACTCATGAGGTTTACAACATGACTATTGGTGTAGTCGGTCGTAAATGCGGTATGACCCGTATTTTCACCGAAGAAGGTGTCTCCATTCCGGTCACGGTCATTGAGATCGAACCGAATCGCGTCACCCAGTTCAAAACTGAAGAGACCGATGGCTATCGTGCAGTGCAAGTCACTGTAGGCGAGCGTCGTGCTTCGCGTGTTACAGCTGCTCAAGCTGGCCACTTCGCTAAAGCGAACGTTGCCGCTGGTCGTACCGTAATGGAATTCCGCCTTGAAGAAGGCGAGTACCAGGCCGGCGATCTGATCAACGCTGAAATCTTCGCTGCTGGTCAACTGGTTGATGTAACCGGTCAGTCCAAGGGTAAAGGCTTCCAGGGTACGATCAAGCGTTGGAACTTCCGCGGGCAAGATAATACCCACGGTAACTCCGTGTCCCACCGCGTTCCAGGCTCTATCGGCCAGTGCCAGACTCCTGGTCGTGTATTCAAGGGCAAAAAAATGTCCGGTCATATGGGCGCTGAGCGCGTGACCGTGCAGTCCCTGGAAGTAGTGCGCGTGGACGCTGAACGCAATCTGTTGTTGGTCAAGGGTGCTGTTCCTGGCGCTACTGGCGGCAACTTGGTTGTACGTCCAGCAGCCAAGGCTCGCGGTTAAGGGGAAGCTGACATGCAATTAAATGTAAATGACGCTCAAGCGATCGAAGTTTCCGAACTGACATTTGGCGGCGAATTCAACGAGACGCTGGTTCACCAAGCAGTCGTGGCCTACATGGCCGGCGGCCGTCAAGGTAGCAAGCAGCAAAAGACCCGTTCCGACGTTCGTGGTGGCGGTAAGCGCCCTTGGCGTCAGAAAGGTACTGGCCGTGCTCGTGCCGGTACTATCCGTAGCCCAATCTGGCGCGGCGGCGGTACCACTTTCGCAGCTCGTCCTCAGGATCACACCCAAAAGCTGAACAAGAAGATGTATCGCGCAGCAATGCGTTCCATCCTTGCTGAGCTGGTGCGTACTGATCGTCTGGTCGTGGTTCAGGACTTCGCTGTTGATGCACCGAAGACCAAAGATCTGCTGAACAAGCTGACTGGCATGGGCCTGACTGACGTCTTGATCGTGTCTGAAGTAGTTGATCAGAACCTGTACCTGGCTGCTCGTAACCTGCCACACGTTGATGTACGTGACGTTCAGGGTTCCGATCCAGTTAGTCTGATCGCATACGACAAGGTGTTGATCACCGTGTCGGCCGTGAAGAAATTCGAGGAGCTGCTGGGATGAACCAGGAACGCGTATTTAAAGTTCTGCTTGGCCCGCACGTTTCCGAAAAGGCTACGGTTCTGGCTGACAAGAAAGGCCAGTTCGTTTTCAAGGTTGCAACTGACGCAACCAAGCTGGAAATCAAGAAGGCCGTCGAAAGCCTGTTCAGCGTGAAAGTAGAGCGTGTTACTACCCTGAATGTTCTGGGTAAGAGCAAGCGCACTGCTCGCGGTCTGGGCAAGCGTAATGACTGGAAGAAGGCAGTTATCTCCCTTCAGCCAGGCCAAGATCTCGATTTCAGCAGCAGTGCTGAGTAAGGAAGGGGTGCATCATGGCAATCGTTAAATGCAAACCGACTTCCCCTGGCCGCCGTTTTGTGGTCAAGGTGGTCAACCAGGAGCTGCATAAAGGCGCTCCTCACGCACCGCTGCTCGAGAAAAAATCGAAGACTGGTGGTCGTAACAACAATGGTCGTATTACCACTCGTCACATCGGTGGTGGCCATAAGCAGCATTATCGTCTGGTCGATTTCCGTCGCAACGACAAAGATGGCATCGCTGCCACTGTCGAGCGTATCGAATACGATCCAAACCGTACTGCTCACATCGCTCTGCTGCTGTACGCAGATGGCGAGCGTCGCTACATCATCGCCCCTAAAGGCGTGAGTGCTGGCGACCAGCTGATCGCAGGTGCTTTGGCACCGATCAAGCCGGGCAACGCTCTGCAACTGCGTAACATTCCAGTTGGTAGCACCGTACACGGCATCGAATTGAAGCCAGGTAAAGGCGCGCAAATCGCTCGTTCCGCTGGTGCTTCGGCTCAGCTGATCGCTCGTGAAGGTGTCTACGTGACCCTGCGTCTGCGTTCTGGTGAGATGCGTAAAGTGCTGGCTGAATGCCGCGCGACCCTGGGTGAAGTCTCGAACTCCGAGCACAGCCTGCGTTCGCTGGGTAAAGCTGGTGCCAAACGCTGGCGTGGCGTTCGCCCAACCGTTCGTGGTGTTGCCATGAACCCGGTTGACCACCCACATGGTGGTGGTGAAGGTCGTACCTCTGGTGGTCGTCATCCGGTATCGCCATGGGGCTTCCCGACTAAGGGCGCGAAGACTCGTGGTAATAAGCGTACCGACAAAATGATCGTCCGTCGTCGCAAGTAAATAGAGGGATACGACAGTGCCACGTTCTCTGAAAAAAGGTCCTTTTATTGATCTTCACCTACTGAAGAAGATCGAAGTGGCGGCGGAAAAGAACGATCGCAAACCAGTTAAGACCTGGTCGCGCCGTTCTATGATCCTGCCACAAATGGTCGGTTTGACCATTGCTGTGCATAACGGTCGTCAACATGTTCCAGTTCTCGTGAACGAAGACATGGTCGGCCACAAACTAGGCGAGTTTGCCGGTACCCGCACATATCGTGGGCACGTGGCAGACAAGAAAGCCAAGCGTTAAGGGGTAAGGAACGATGGAAGTAGCCGCTAAGTTGTCGGGCGCTCGAATCTCCGCCCAGAAAGCCCGCTTGGTCGCCGACCAGATCCGCGGGAAGAAGGTGGGCGAAGCGCTCAACCTGTTGGCTTTCAGCAGTAAGAAAGCCGCCGAGATCATGAAGAAAGTGCTGGAGTCGGCCGTAGCCAACGCCGAGCATAACGAAGGCGCAGACGTTGATGACCTTAAAGTCAGCACCGTTTTCGTCAACGAAGGGCGTTCGCTGAAGCGAATCATGCCACGTGCCAAAGGCCGTGCTGATCGCATCGTCAAGCGGTCTTGCCATATCACTGTCAAGGTTGCTGACAAGTAACGGAGTCGAAGAGATGGGTCAGAAAGTACATCCCATTGGCATTCGCCTGGGAATCGTCAAGGAGCACACCTCCGTCTGGTACGCAGACGGTCGGACTTATGCGGACTATTTGTTCGCTGATCTGAAGGTGCGTGAGTATCTCCAAGACAAACTAAAAAGCGCGTCCGTAAGCCGTATCGATATCCATCGTCCGGCTCAAACAGCACGTATCACCATCCACACCGCTCGTCCAGGTATCGTTATCGGGAAGAAAGGTGAAGATGTTGAGAAACTGCGTCAGGACCTGACCAAGCAAATGGGTGTGCCTGTGCACATCAATATCGAAGAAATCCGCAAGCCGGAACTCGACGGTATGTTGGTTGCGCAGAGCGTAGCTCAGCAGCTGGAGCGTCGCGTAATGTTCCGTCGCGCTATGAAGCGCGCTGTACAGAACGCCATGCGCATTGGTGCCAAAGGCATCAAAATCCAAGTGAGCGGTCGTCTCGGCGGTGCTGAAATCGCACGTACTGAATGGTATCGCGAAGGTCGTGTGCCACTGCACACCCTGCGTGCCGACATCGACTATGCCAACTACGAAGCTCACACCACTTATGGTGTGATCGGTGTAAAGGTTTGGATCTTCAAAGGCGAAGTAATTGGTGGTCGCCAAGAAGAACTGAAACCACAAGCACCAGCGCCTCGTAAAAAAGCTGCTAAGTAAGGGGTACGCCAAATGTTGCAACCAAAGCGTACGAAGTTCCGC
The DNA here is from genome assembly GCF_059716165.1 of Pseudomonas sp. LBUM1646. NCBI lineage: Bacteria > Pseudomonadati > Pseudomonadota > Gammaproteobacteria > Pseudomonadales > Pseudomonadaceae > Pseudomonas > Pseudomonas sp. LBUM1646. The sequence continues at coordinate 6,209,502 of NZ_CP166810.1, read as the reverse complement.
AAGCAGATGACTGGCCACAACCGTGGCTTGGCTCAGCGCGGTAGCAAAGTCAGCTTCGGCGAATATGCGCTGAAGTCTGTAGCTCGTGGTCGTCTCACCGCTCGTCAGATCGAGTCAGCGCGTCGTGCACTGACCCGTCACGTTAAACGTGGCGGCAAGATCTGGATCCGTGTATTCCCGGACAAGCCTATTTCCAAAAAGCCACTCGAAGTTCGGATGGGTAAAGGTAAAGGTAGCGTGGAATACTGGGTTGCCCAGATTCAGCCAGGCAAAGTCCTGTATGAAATCGAGGGTGTTACTGAAGAGCTGGCGCGTGAGGCTTTTGCCCTGGCTGCTGCAAAGCTGCCGCTCGCCACCGCCTTTGTTAAACGGACGGTGATGTGATGAAAGCGAATGAACTTCGTGAAAAAGACGCGCCGCAGCTTAACGAGCAACTGCTCGGCCTGCTGCGCGACCAGTTCAATCTGCGCATGCAGAAAGCAACTGGCCAGTTGGGGCAGTCTCACCTGCTCCGGCAAGTTAAGCGTGACATCGCTCGCGTGAAGACTGTGCTCAAACAGCAGGCAGGTAAGTAATCATGGCTGAAGCCGAAAAAACCGTCCGTACGCTGACTGGCCGTGTTGTCAGCGACAAAATGGACAAGACCATCACCGTTCTGATCGAGCGTCGCGTAAAGCACCCGATCTACGGTAAATACGTTAAGCGTTCGACTAAGCTGCACGCGCACGACGAAACCAATCAGTGCCACATCGGCGACAAAGTCACTATTCGTGAAACTCGTCCGCTGGCCAAGACCAAGTCTTGGGCATTGGTTGATGTTCTCGAACGCGCTGTGGAAGTCTAAGGACTAGGGGTCGGAGAAATTATATGATTCAGACTCAATCCATGCTCGATGTGGCCGATAACAGCGGCGCTCGCCGCGTTATGTGCATCAAGGTGCTGGGTGGCTCCCATCGTCGTTACGCTGGTATCGGTGACATCATCAAAGTTACCGTGAAGGAAGCAATTCCTCGCGGTAAAGTGAAAAAAGGCCAAGTGATGACTGCTGTTGTAGTCCGCACTCGTCACGGCGTACGTCGTGCTGATGGCTCCATTATCCGCTTTGATGGCAACGCTGCTGTTCTTCTGAACAACAAGCAAGAGCCGATCGGCACCCGTATCTTTGGGCCAGTGACCCGTGAACTTCGTACTGAGAAGTTCATGAAGATCGTCTCGCTCGCCCCAGAAGTGCTGTAAGGAGATCCGACATGCAAAAGATTCGTCGTGACGACGAGATCATCGTGATCGCCGGCAAAGACAAAGGTAAGCGCGGTAAGGTGCTTAAGGTTCTCGCTAATAACCGTCTGGTTATTGGTGGTCTGAACCTGGTTAAGCGTCATACCAAGCCTAACCCGATGTCGGGCGTACAAGGCGGTATCGTCGAAAAAGAAGCTCCACTGGACGCTTCTAACGTCGCCATTTTCAACGGCGAAACCAACAAAGCTGATCGCGTTGGTTTCAAAGTAGAAGACGGCAAGAAAATTCGTGTCTTCAAGTCGACCCAAAAAGCGGTTGATGCTTGAACACTGCTAGGTAGAAGACCATGGCACGACTAAAAGAGATTTACTGGAAGGAAATCGCACCGAAGCTTAAGGAAGAACTTAAGCTTTCGAACGTGATGGAAGTTCCACGCGTAACAAAAATCACCCTGAACATGGGTCTGGGCGAAGCCGTCGGTGACAAGAAAGTCATCGAGCACGCTGTTGCCGACCTGGAAAAGATCACCGGTCAGAAAGTTGTTGTGACTTACGCTCGGAAATCCATCGCTGGCTTTAAAGTCCGTGAAGGTTGGCCGATCGGCGTCAAAGTGACTCTGCGCCGTGAGCGTATGTACGAATTCCTGGATCGTCTGCTGTCGATCTCCCTGCCTCGGGTTCGCGACTTCCGCGGCCTGAATGCCAAGTCCTTCGATGGTCGTGGTAACTACAGCATGGGCGTTAAAGAGCAGATCATCTTCCCGGAAATCGACTACGACAAGATCGATGCTCTCCGCGGTCTGGACATTACCCTGACCACCACTGCCAAGAACGATGATGAAGGTCGCGCGCTGCTGCGTGCTTTCAAATTCCCGTTCCGCAACTGATTGGAGTAGGAAAATGGCCAAGATGAGCATGAAAAACCGCGAGCTGAAGCGTCAGCTCACGGTTGCCAAGTACGCCAAAAAGCGTGCAGCACTGAAAGCTATCATCGTTGATCTGAACGCAAGTCCAGAAGCGCGTTGGGAAGCTACAGTAGCTCTGCAGAAGCAGCCACGTGACGCAAGCGCTTCGCGCATGCGTAACCGCTGCCGCCTGACCGGTCGTCCACACGGCGTTTACCGCAAGTTCGGCCTTGGCCGTAACAAATTGCGTGAAGCTGCAATGCGTGGTGACGTACCTGGTCTGGTTAAAGCCAGCTGGTAAGCACTGTCAAAGTCTCGGTGCTCGGGATCGCAAGATCCTGACCATCGGTGACCTTGAACTTGAATCAAGCCCCTTTTGGGGCTTGATTCATTTGTGGGGTGTGTCTAGAATACCCGGCTCGCCTGAGCCCGTGCTTTTTCCGCACGGATGAGCTCGGCGACAAGTAGTAGCCGCAAGGCTAATTTTTTTGTATTAGGAGCGTCTAGCCCATGAGTATGCAGGACCCGTTAGCGGACATGCTAACTCGAATCCGTAATGCCCAGATGGCTGAAAAGTCCGTCGTAAGCATGCCATCTTCTACTTTGAAGGTAGCTGTTGCCAAAGTCCTGAAGGACGAAGGTTACATTGCGGGTTATCAGATCAGCAGCGAAATCAAACCACTGCTGTCCATCGAGCTGAAGTACTTCGAAGGCCGTCCGGTCATCGAGGAAGTGAAGCGCGTTAGCCGTCCAGGCCTGCGTCAGTACAAGTCCGTCGATGATCTGCCAAAAGTTCGTGGCGGTCTCGGTGTGTCTATCGTCTCCACCAACAAAGGTGTGATGACGGATCGTGCTGCGCGCGCTGCCGGTGTCGGCGGCGAAGTTCTTTGCACTGTGTTCTAAGGGGGGATAAGCATGTCACGCGTCGCTAAGAACCCCGTTAAGCTGCCAGCCGGTGTCGAAGTAAAATTCGCAGGCCAACAGCTTTCGGTGAAGGGTGCCAAGGGCACTCTCGAACTGAACATCCATTCGTCCGTTGAGATCGTTGAAGAAGCTGGTGAGCTGCGTTTCGCTGCTCGCAATGGCGATCAACAAACTCGCGCAATGGCTGGTACCACTCGTGCGTTGGTAAACAACATGGTCCAAGGCGTAAGCCAAGGCTTCGAGCGCAAGCTCCAGCTGGTCGGTGTTGGTTACAAAGCGCAAGCAAAAGGCACAGTGCTGAACCTGGCTCTTGGCTTCTCGCACCCAGTGGATTATGAACTGCCGGAAGGCATCACCGCTGAGACTCCTAGCCAGACCGATATCCTGATCAAGGGCATCGATAAGCAGCTGGTAGGTCAAGTGGCCGCCGAGATCCGCGACTTCCGTCCACCAGAGCCGTACAAAGGCAAAGGTGTGCGCTACGCGGACGAAGTCGTCCGTCGTAAAGAAGCCAAGAAGAAGTAGGGCATAGCAAATGACCGACAAAAAAGTTACTCGACTGCGTCGCGCTCGCAAAGCACGCCTGAAAATGCACGAACTCGAAGTCGTGCGTCTCTGCGTGTTCCGCTCGTCGCAGCACATCTACGCCCAGGTCATTTCGGCCGACGGCAACAAAGTCCTGGCATCTGCCTCGACTTTGGATAAAGAACTGCGTGATGGCGCCACTGGCAACATCGACGCGGCCACTAAGGTTGGCCAGCTGGTCGCTACGCGTGCTAAAGCCGCTGGCGTCTCGCAGGTGGCTTTCGACCGCTCTGGCTTCAAGTACCACGGTCGCGTCAAGGCGCTGGCTGATGCTGCTCGTGAAGCTGGGCTGGAGTTCTAAGTTATGTCAAATAACGACCAAAAGCGCGACGAAGGCTACATTGAGAAGCTGGTTCAAGTTAACCGCGTAGCCAAAACCGTAAAAGGCGGCCGTATCTTCACTTTCACCGCGTTGACCGTGGTTGGTGATGGTAAAGGGCGTGTTGGCTTCGGCCGTGGCAAGTCACGTGAAGTGCCTGCTGCGATCCAGAAGGCAATGGAAGCTGCTCGTCGCAACATGATCCAAGTTGATCTGAACGGCACCACTCTGCAGTACGCAATGAAGTCCGGTCACGGCGCTTCGAAGGTGTACATGCAGCCTGCTTCTGAAGGTACCGGTATCATCGCTGGCGGCGCTATGCGTGCTGTCCTCGAAGTTGCTGGCGTTCAGAACGTTCTGGCCAAGTGCTACGGCTCGACTAACCCGGTAAACGTGGTTCACGCCACTTTTAAAGGTTTGAAGGCTATGCAGTCTCCTGAATCCATTGCCGCCAAGCGTGGCAAAAGCGTCAAGGAGATCTTCTGATCATGGCTACCGTTAAAGTTACGCTGATCAAAAGCATGACCGGCCGCATCCCTAACCACAAACTGTGCGTTAAGGGTCTGGGTCTGCGTCGCATCGGTCACACTGTAGAAGTACTTGATACTCCCGAGAATCGCGGGATGATCAACAAGGCTTACTACATGCTGCGTGTCGAGGGTTAATCGATGAAACTCAATGATCTGAGTCCAGCGCCGGGTTCCCGTCGCGAAAAGCATCGTCCGGGCCGTGGTATCGGTAGTGGTTTGGGCAAGACCGGTGGCCGTGGCCACAAAGGTCAGTCCTCCCGCTCCGGTGGCACCATTGCTCCAGGCTTTGAAGGCGGTCAACAGCCGCTGCATCGTCGCCTGCCGAAGTTCGGTTTCGTTTCCCTGAAAGCCATGGATCGCGCAGAAGTGCGTTTGTCCGAGCTGGCCAAAGTGGAAGGCGACATCGTCACCGTGCAGTCCCTGAAAGATGCCAACGTGATTAACGTCAACGTACAGCGTGTGAAAATCATGCTGTCCGGCGAAGTTACTCGCGCTGTCACCATCGGAAAGGGAATCGGCGCCACCAAAGGTGCGCGTGCGGCTATCGAAGCAGCTGGCGGCAAGTTCGAGGAATAAATGGCTAAGCAAGGTGCTCTCTCTGCGCTCGGCAAAGGCGGTATGTCTGAACTCTGGGCTCGTCTGCGTTTTCTGTTCCTGGCGATTATCGTCTACCGAATAGGCGCACACATCCCGGTTCCAGGTATCAACCCGGACCGACTCGCGGACCTGTTTCGACAGAATGAGGGGACCATTCTTAGCTTGTTCAACATGTTTTCCGGCGGCGCGCTGGAGCGGATGAGCATCTTTGCACTGGGGATCATGCCGTACATTTCGGCATCGATTATCATGCAACTGATGACCGCCGTCAGCCCGCAGCTGGAGCAGTTGAAGAAGGAAGGTGAGGCTGGCCGTCGCAAGATCAGCCAGTACACCCGCTACGGCACTGTCATCCTCGCTCTCGTTCAGGCTATTGGCATGTCCATTGGTCTGGCGGGGCAGGGTGTTGCGTTCACTGGTGACTTTGGCTTCCATTTCGTCGCGGTATCCACTTTTGTGGCTGGTGCGATGTTTATGATGTGGCTGGGTGAGCAGATTACTGAGCGTGGTGTTGGCAACGGTATCTCGATGTTGATTTTTTCGGGTATCGTCGCCGGTCTTCCGAGAGCGATCGGGCAGTCTTTCGAGTCTGCACGTCAGGGTGATATCAACATCTTCGCCCTGGTAGCCATCGGTTTGCTGGCAGTAGCGATTATCGGTTTTGTGGTGTTCATTGAGCGTGGTCAGCGTCGTATTGCTGTTCACTACGCCAAGCGTCAGCAGGGCCGCAAGGTTTTTGCTGCGCAGACTAGCCACTTGCCGCTGAAGGTGAACATGGCCGGTGTTATTCCGGCTATTTTCGCGAGCAGCATTTTGCTGTTCCCGGCTTCGTTGGGTGCCTGGTTCGGTCAGTCTGAAGGTATGGGCTGGTTGCAGGACATCTCGCAGTCGATCGCTCCTGGTCAGCCGTTGAATATTCTGCTGTTTAGTGCAGGGATTATTTTCTTCTGCTTCTTCTATACGGCGTTGATGTTCAATCCGAAAGACGTAGCGGAAAACCTGAAGAAGTCCGGTGCCTTTATTCCGGGCATCCGTCCAGGCGAGCAGTCTGCGCGCTACATTGATGGCGTTCTGACTCGTTTGACCATGTTCGGTGCTCTTTACATGACGGCCGTGTGTCTGCTGCCCCAGTTCCTGGTGGTTGCAGCAAACGTACCGTTCTACCTTGGCGGGACCTCGTTGCTGATCGTCGTCGTGGTTGTGATGGACTTCATGTCCCAAGTACAATCGCACCTCGTTTCGCACCAGTACGAATCCCTGATGAAGAAAGCCAACCTGAAGGGTTACGGCAGCGGCATGTTGCGCTGAGTACCCATAAGGTTCGAGGAGTTGGTGATGAAAGTTCGTGCATCGGTGAAAAAGCTGTGCCGTAACTGCAAGATTATTCGCCGCGAAGGTGTTGTTCGAGTAATTTGCAGCGCGGAACCGCGTCACAAACAGCGCCAAGGCTGAGTGTGATTGTGCTTCAAGCCCGGCAGCTAGTGCGCTGCCGGGTTGATTATTTGTTATTACAGCGATATTATCTCGCGCCCTATTTCTTGGCTTCCGGGGCGTAGGTAGCTGTCAATTGGAGTCCCACTGAATGGCCCGTATTGCAGGCGTTAACATTCCAGATAACAAGCATACTGTTATCTCGCTGACCTACATCTATGGTGTTGGTCGCACTACTGCACAGAAGATTTGTGCAGTGACTGGGGTAAACCCAGCCGCAAAGATCAAAGATCTGAGCGACGAGCAGATTGAACAGCTGCGTGGCGAAGTGGCGAAGTTCACCACTGAAGGTGACCTGCGTCGCGAAATCAACATGAAAATCAAGCGTTTGATGGACCTCGGTTGCTATCGCGGTCTGCGTCATCGTCGTGGTCTTCCAGTGCGCGGTCAGCGTACCAAGACTAACGCGCGTACCCGTAAAGGTCCGCGTAAGCCGATCCGCAAGTAATCGCCCCAGCGAATCGACAGGAAATTAATCATGGCTAAACCTGCTGCTCGTCCTCGTAAAAAAGTTAAAAAGACAGTGGTTGATGGCATCGCCCACATCCACGCGTCGTTTAACAACACAATCGTGACCATCACCGACCGTCAAGGCAACGCTCTTTCCTGGGCTACCTCCGGTGGTTCGGGTTTCCGCGGTTCCCGCAAGTCCACCCCGTTTGCTGCTCAAGTAGCTGCTGAACGTGCTGGTCAAGCTGCGCTGGAATACGGTCTGAAAAACCTCGACGTTAACGTCAAAGGTCCAGGCCCAGGTCGTGAATCCGCAGTCCGCGCTTTGAACGGCTGTGGCTACAAGATCGCCAGCATCACCGACGTGACGCCAATCCCGCACAACGGGTGCCGTCCGCCGAAGAAGCGCCGCGTGTAATCCAGGAGATTGTAAAGAATGGCTCGTTACATTGGTCCAAAATGCAAACTCGCTCGTCGTGAAGGCACCGATCTCTTTCTGAAGAGCGGCGTGCGCGCGATCGAATCGAAGTGCAACATTGAAGCAGCACCTGGTATCCACGGCCAACGCCGCGGTCGCCAGTCCGATTACGGCACCCAACTGCGTGAAAAGCAGAAGGTCCGTCGTATTTACGGCGTTCTCGAGCGTCAATTCAGCGGCTACTACAAAGAAGCTGCTGGCAAGAAAGGCGCAACTGGCGAAAACCTGTTGCAGCTGCTCGAATGCCGTCTGGACAACGTTGTATACCGTATGGGTTTTGGCTCTACTCGTGCCGAATCCCGTCAGCTGGTATCGCACAAATCCGTCAGCGTTAACGGTCAAACCGTAAACGTACCGTCGTACCAGGTTCGTGCTGGTGACGTGGTCGCGATTCGCGAGAAAGCAAAGAACCAACTTCGCATTGTCCAAGCTCTCGATCTGTGTGCCCAACGTGGCCGCGTAGAATGGGTAGAAGTAGACACTGAGAAGAAGTCGGGCGTTTTCAAGAACGTTCCTGCTCGCAGTGATCTGTCCGCCGACATCAACGAAAGCCTGATTGTCGAGCTCTACTCCAAGTAAGGGCTAGAAAATAGGTGCATCCATGCAGATTTCGGTAAATGAGTTCCTGACACCCCGCCATATTGATGTGCAGGTTGTCAGTCCAACCCGCGCCAAGATCACTCTCGAGCCTCTCGAGCGTGGTTTTGGCCACACCCTGGGCAACGCGCTGCGACGCATCCTGTTGTCCTCAATGCCCGGCTGTGCAGTAGTCGAGGCCGAGATTGACGGTGTGCTCCACGAGTACAGCGCCATCGAAGGTGTACAGGAAGACGTAATTGAAATCCTGTTGAACCTTAAAGGTCTGGCTATCAAGCTGCACGGCCGTGACGAAGTTACGCTGACCTTGTCGAAGAAGGGTTCGGGGGTGGTTACCGCTGCCGATATTCAGCTGGATCATGATGTCGAGATCGTTAACCCCGATCACGTAATCGCTAACCTGGCGTCTAACGGCGCCCTGAACATGAAGCTCACCGTAGCTCGTGGTCGTGGTTATGAACCGGCAGACTCGCGTCAGAGCGATGAAGACGAAAGCCGCAGCATTGGTCGCTTGCAGCTTGACTCTTCGTTCAGCCCGGTTCGCCGTATCGCATACGTGGTGGAAAACGCCCGTGTCGAGCAGCGTACTAACCTGGACAAGCTGGTTATTGATCTGGAAACCAACGGTACCCTGGATCCTGAAGAGGCTATCCGTCGCGCTGCAACCATCCTGCAACAGCAGTTGGCTGCGTTCGTCGACCTCAAAGGTGACAGTGAGCCAGTGGTTGTCGAGCAGGAAGACGAGATCGATCCGATCCTGCTTCGCCCGGTTGACGATCTGGAACTGACTGTACGTTCGGCTAACTGCCTTAAGGCGGAAAACATCTACTACATCGGTGACCTGATTCAGCGTACCGAAGTAGAGCTGTTGAAGACTCCGAACCTTGGCAAGAAATCCTTGACTGAAATCAAGGACGTTCTGGCCTCCCGCGGTCTGTCCCTCGGCATGCGCCTCGACAACTGGCCGCCTGCAAGTCTTAAGAAGGACGACAAGGCGACTGCCTGATCGTCGTAATCACCGAACGTTGTGTTTGGTAAGGAATGAACCATGCGTCATCGTAAAAGTGGTCGTCACCTGAGCCGCACTAGCTCGCACCGCAAGGCCATGTTTCAAAACATGGCAGTGTCGCTGTTCGAGCACGAGCTGATCAAAACTACACTGCCGAAAGCTAAAGAACTGCGTCGCGTTGCTGAGCCGCTGATCACTTTGGCCAAGACAGACAGCCTGGCTAACCGCCGTCTGGCTTTCGACCGTACTCGTTCGAAAGCTATCGTTGGTAAGCTCTTCAACGACCTGGGCAAGCGTTACGCTACCCGTGAGGGTGGCTACCTGCGCATCCTCAAGTGCGGCTTCCGCACTGGTGACAACGCGCCTATGGCGTACGTTGAGTTGGTTGATCGTCCAGTTGGCGGTGAAGCTGTATCCGCTGAGTAAGACGTCAGTCTGAAACGAAGAACCGGGCCTAGTGCCCGGTTTTTTGTGCCTGTAAGAAACGCGCTGTTTATACAAGCTTCCCTGCGGTTCACGCCGTCATGATGCGAACGGGATTCGTTGGTAGTATTTTTCTATTGATCCCTACAAATTAATGAATTTGTAGCCTTCCTGATCAATGGTCAATACTCCGTCCCAAGCCGATTAGCCGGCAGTTCCAGAACTGACAGAGGAAGAAGATCGCATGAGCCAAAACAAAACGCTTACGACCGCCAGTGGCGCTCCTGTCGCCGACAACCAGAATTCCCGCTCCGCCGGCCCTCGCGGCCCGCTGCTGCTCGACGATTTTCACCTGATCGAGAAGCTTGCCCACTTCAACCGTGAAAACATCCCAGAGCGTCGCGTGCATGCCAAAGGCTCGGGTGCTTACGGCACGTTCACCGTGACCCGCGACATCACCGAGTACACCAGTGCCAAACTGTTCGAGTCCGTCGGTAAACAAACTCCGACATTCCTGCGGTTTTCTACCGTGGGCGGCGAGCGCGGCTCGGCGGATACCGAGCGCGATCCACGGGGCTTCGCCCTCAAGTTCTATACCGAAGAAGGTAACTGGGACATCGTTGGCAACAACACCCCGGTGTTCTTCATTCGTGATCCGCTGAAATTCCCTGACTTTATCCACACGCAAAAGCGCCTGCCGCAAAGCAACCTGAAAAGCGCACAGATGATGTGGGACTTCTGGTCGCACTCTCCAGAAGCGCTGCACCAGGTCACCATTCTGTTTTCGGATCGCGGTATTCCCGACGGTTATCGTCACATGCACGGCTTCGGCAGCCACACCTACAGCTTGATCAACGCCACAGGCGAGCGTCACTGGGTGAAATGGCACTACAAGACCCAGCAGGGGATCAAGAACCTGGCACCGGCAGACGCTGCACGCCTGGCCGGTACCGATCCGGATTACGCTCAGCGCGATCTGTTCGGTGCGATCGAGCGTGGTGACTTCCCGAAATGGCGCGTGTGCATCCAGATCATGACCGAGGCCCAGGCCAATGCGCACTATGAGAACCCATTCGACGTCACCAAAACCTGGTCCCAGAAAGAGTTCCCGCTGATCGAAGTCGGTGAACTGGAACTCAACCGCAATCCGCAGAACTACTTCGCTGAAGTGGAGCAAGCCGCCTTCGGCCCGAGCAACATGGTCCCGGGTGTTGGCCTTTCGCCGGACCGCATGTTGCAAGGTCGTGTGTTCGCTTACGCTGATGCCCACCGTTACCGTGTAGGCACCAACCACCAGCAACTGCCGGTGAATGCGCCGCGCAATCAGGTCAACAGCTATCAGCGTGATGGTTCCATGGCGTTGGGCAGCAACGGTGGCGCTGCACCCAACTACGAGCCGAACAGCTACGTAGAGTCGCCGAAACAGGCGCCGCGTTACGCCGAGCCTGCGCTGGCCTTGAGCGGTGCGGCTGATCGTTATGATCACCGCGAAGATACCGATTACTACAGCCACGCCGGCGCACTGTTTCGCCTGATGAATGATGAGCAGAAAACCCTGCTGATCAACAACATTGCCGGTGCCATGGCCGGGGTTTCCGGCGATGTAGTTGATCGTCAGTTGCAGCACTTCTACAAAGCTGACCCGGCGTACGGAGAAGCAATCGCAAAGGCGTTGGGCGTACAGCTTAACTAAGTCTAAACGATAAGCAGAACCGCCCTCATTTGGGCGGTTTTTGCGTTATTTAAACTACTTTTCTCAGAATATCTTCGCTTTTATCGCGCAACCGGCGTGACCAAACAGTCGGCTTGGTTCAAACTACAGACTTTCAAGCAGGGAGATGTAGGGCGATGCAAGGCCACCCAGACGTAATCGATTACCTCAACACGTTGCTGACCGGCGAGCTGGCCGCACGTGATCAATATTTCGTTCATTCGCGGATGTATGAGGACTGGGGTTTCACCGAGCTCTACGAACGTATCAACCACGAGATGGAAGAAGAGGCGCAGCACGCTGACGCCCTGATGCGTCGCATCCTGATGCTCGAAGGCACGCCACGCATGCGTCCGGACGACCTGGATGTGGGCACCACAGTGCCTGACATGCTCGCTGCCGACCTGCGACTGGAATACAAAGTCCGCGCCGCACTCTGCAAGGGCATCGAGCTCTGCGAGCTGCACAAAGACTACGTCAGCCGTGAGATCCTGCGTATTCAACTGGCCGACACTGAAGAGGATCACACCTACTGGCTGGAGAAGCAGTTGGGTCTGATCAAGTTGATCGGTCTGGAAAATTACCTGCAATCGCAGTGCTGATTCCCGGATAAAAACGCGGATACAAAAAAGCCCCTGTCACTGATGAAGTGACAGGGGCTTTTTCATGGGCCTTGATCAGGCCTTGTCGCGAGCCAGCAGCGGCTTGAGGTAGAAGCCGGTGTGAGATTGCTTCATCTCCGACACTTCCTCCGGCGTACCGACGGCAATGATCTGCCCGCCTTTGGAGCCACCTTCCGGCCCAAGGTCCACCAACCAGTCGGCGGTCTTGATCACGTCCAGGTTGTGTTCGATCACCACCACGGTGTTGCCGTGGTCACGCAAGCGATGCAGTACGTCGAGCAATTGCTGGATATCCGCGAAGTGCAGGCCGGTAGTCGGCTCGTCGAGGATATACAGGGTCTTGCCGGTATCGCGCTTGGACAGCTCACGGGACAATTTCACCCGCTGGGCTTCACCGCCAGACAACGTCGTAGCCGACTGCCCGAGCTTGATGTACGACAGGCCGACGTCCATCAGCGTCTGCAGCTTGCGCGCCAGCGCTGGCACCGCGTCGAAGAACACTCGCGCTTCCTCGATGGTCATCTCGAGGGTTTCGTGGATGTTCTTGCCCTTGTACTTGATCTCCAGGGTTTCGCGGTTGTAACGCTTGCTCTTGCAGACGTCGCACGGGACATAGATGTCTGGCAGGAAGTGCATTTCCACCTTGATCAGGCCATCGCCCTGACAAGCTTCGCAGCGTCCGCCCTTCACGTTGAAGGAAAAACGCCCCGGGCCGTAACCACGGGAGCGAGACTCGGGCACGCCAGCGAACAATTCACGAATCGGCGTGAACAACCCGGTGTAAGTCGCCGGGTTGGAGCGTGGTGTACGACCGATCGGGCTCTGGTCGATGTCTACAACTTTGTCCAGGTGCTCAAGGCCCTTGATGCTGTCGTGAGCGGCAGCTTCAAGCGTCGTCGCGCCATTGAGTGCCGTAGCGCTCAACGGGAACAGGGTGTTGTTGATCAGCGTCGATTTGCCGGAGCCGGACACGCCAGTCACACACGTCAGCAGACCCAGCGGAATCTCCAGATCGACATTGCGCAGGTTGTTGCCACGAGCACCCTTAAGCGACAGAGTCAGCTTCTTGTTACGCGGGGTGCGCTTGGCCGGCACTGCGATCTTCACGCGGCCCGACAGGTACTTCCCAGTCAGCGAGTCCGGGTGCGCCATGACTTCGGCCGGAGTGCCTTCCGCGACGATATGCCCGCCGTGCACGCCGGCGCCAGGGCCGATGTCCACAACATAGTCCGCCAGACGAATCGCATCTTCGTCGTGCTCGACCACAATTACGGTGTTGCCGATGTCTCGCAGGTGCTTGAGCGTGCCAAGCAACCGATCGTTGTCCCGCTGGTGCAAGCCAATCGACGGTTCATCGAGGATATACAAAACCCCCACCAAACCTGCGCCGATCTGACTGGCCAAGCGAATACGCTGAGCCTCACCGCCAGACAACGTGTCGGCACTGCGATCCAGTGACAGATAGTCGAGACCGACGTTAACCAGGAACTGCAGACGCTCACGGATTTCCTTGAGAATCTTGTCGGCAATTTCGCCACGACGGCCGGTGAGTTTCAGCACGCCGAAATACTCACACGCATCGCCAATCGGCAGATTGGTCACCGCCGGCAAGGTCTTCTCGCCGACCCACACGTGCCGCGCCTCGCGACGCAGACGCGTGCCACGGCAATCCGGGCAAGGCTGGGTGCTGAGGAACTTGGCCAGTTCTTCACGGACCGAGGCGGACTCGGTTTCGCGGTAGCGGCGTTCCAGGTTCGGCACGATGCCTTCGAACGGGTGCGAGCGTTTAACGATGTCGCCACGGTCGTTCAGGTATTTAAAGTCGACATTCTGCGAACCGCTGCCGTGCAGGATGAACTTCTGCTGATCGGCCGGCAGGTCGTTGAACGGTACTTCCAGGCTGAACTTGTAGTGGGACGCCAGTGACCCGAGCATCTGGAAGTAATAGACGTTGCGCCTGTCCCAGCCGCGAATCGCGCCTTCGGCCAGGGTCAGTTCACCGTTTACCAGTCGCTTGATGTCGAAGAACTGCTTAACGCCCAGGCCATCGCAAGTCGGGCAGGCGCCGGCCGGGTTGTTGAAGGAGAACAGCTTGGGTTCCAGTTCGCTGATCGCGTGGCCACAAATTGGACAGGCGAAGCGTGCAGAGAAGATGATTTCTTCGCCAGGCTCGTCGTCCATCGGCGCCACCAGGGCGATACCGTCTGCCAGCTTCAGCGCAGTCTCGAACGACTCGGCCAGACGCTGTTGCAAGTCAGCACGGACCTTGAAACGGTCGACCACGACATCGATCGAATGCTTCTTCTGTTTATCCAGCTTCGGCAACTCGTCCAGCTCGCAGAGCCGGCCGTTGACCCGCGCACGCACAAACCCCTGGGCGCGCAGTTCTTCGAAAACCGACAGATGTTCGCCTTTGCGCTCGCGAATCACCGGCGCCAGCAGCATCAATTTGCTGCCTTCCGGCTGAGCAAGGACCAGGTCGACCATCTGGCTGACGGTCTGGGCTTCCAGCGGAATATCGTGATCCGGGCAGCGCGGAATACCCACGCGAGCGTAAAGCAGGCGCAAGTAGTCGTAGATTTCGGTGATGGTGCCGACCGTCGAGCGCGGGTTATGCGAGGTCGACTTCTGTTCGATGGAGATCGCCGGCGACAGGCCTTCGATGGTGTCGACGTCAGGCTTTTCCATCATCGACAGGAATTGCCGGGCGTAGGCCGACAGCGATTCGACATAGCGGCGCTGGCCTTCGGCGTACAGCGTGTCGAATGCCAGGGACGACTTGCCGGATCCGGACAGGCCGGTGATGACGATCAGTTTGTCCCGTGGCAGGGTCAGGTCGATGTTCTTCAGGTTGTGGGTTCGGGCCCCACGAATCAGGATCTTGTCCAAAGTGGCCTCGCTCGGCGGGCGTCGAAAACGTAGGAGTATACGGCCAAATACTGGATGGATGCACACTATCAAATGCGGGTCGCGCAGGCTTACATGAAGACTGCGTCATCTATGCGCGTCATAGCGTCGCGATATACCCCGTCAATCGATGGGACTGGTAGAATCGCCGCCGGTTCACATGAGGTTTTTCCATGCACGATCCCCACAGCGAACGCATGAGTGGCAGCGAGACTCGCGCAGCCAGCGGTCTGGCCCTGGTGTTCGCCTTCCGTATGCTTGGCATGTTTATGGTGTTGCCGGTACTGGCGACCTATGGCATGGACCTGGCGGGAGCGACCCCGGCCCTGATCGGGCTGGCGATTGGCGCTTACGGCCTGACCCAGGCGCTGTTCCAGATTCCGTTCGGTTTCATTTCCGACCGTATCGGTCGACGCCCGGTAATTTACCTGGGGCTGATCGTTTTCGCCCTCGGCAGCGTGCTGGCAGCCAATGCCGATTCGATCTGGGGCGTCATCGCCGGGCGCGTCCTGCAAGGCGCCGGGGCGATTTCCGCAGCGGTCATGGCGTTGCTGTCGGACCTGACCCGGGAACAGCATCGGACCAAAGCCATGGCCATGATCGGGATGACGATCGGTCTGTCGTTCGCCGTGGCCATGGTGGTCGGCCCCTTGCTGACCCGTGCCTTCGGCCTGTCCGGGCTGTTCCTGGCGACGGGCGGAATGGCACTGTTCGGCATCGTCATCGTGATGTTCATGGTGCCGCGCGCCACCGGGCCGTTGCAGCACCGCGAATCCGGCGTTGCGCGCCAGGCGCTGATCCCGACGCTCAAGCACCCGGACCTGCTGCGCCTGGACCTCGGCATTTTTGTGTTACATGCGATGTTGATGTCGAGCTTCGTTGCATTGCCCCTGGCCCTGGTCGAAAAAGCCGGGCTGCCTAAAGAGCAGCACTGGTGGGTCTACCTGACCGCATTGCTGATTTCCTTCTTCGCCATGATCCCGTTCATCATCTACGGCGAGAAGAAACGCAAAATGAAACGAGTTTTATTGGGCGCCGTCGCGACGCTGATGCTCACTGAGCTATTCTTCTGGCAGTTCGGTGACAGCTTGCGGGCTCTGGTGATCGGGACGGTGGTGTTCTTTACCGCGTTCAATCTGCTGGAAGCTTCCTTGCCATCGCTGATCAGCAAGGTTTCACCGGCGGGCGGCAAAGGCACGGCAATGGGGGTTTACTCCACCAGTCAGTTCCTCGGTTCGGCGCTGGGCGGGATCCTCGGCGGCTGGATGTTCCAGCATGGCGGTTTGTCGGTTGTCTTCCTCGGATGCGCCGGCCTGGCTGCCCTCTGGTTGGCCTTTGCTGTTACCATGCGCGAACCACCTTACGTGACGAGCTTGCGCTTGCCGCTGTCGCCCGAGGCGATCCGCGAAGCGGGTCTGGTCGAGCGCCTGAAGGCCGTCGTAGGGGTAACAGATGCAGTGGTCGTCGCAGACGAAGCGGCGATTTACATCAAATTGGACACAGAACTATTGGATCGCACGACCCTTGAGCGCCTGGTGAACAACCCGGCCGAGGCAGCGTGCGTAGCCTAGGAGAACGTTATGGCCCGTGGGGTTAACAAAGTCATATTGGTCGGCACTTGCGGCCAGGATCCCGAAGTTCGCTACTTGCCTAACGGTAACGCCGTGACCAACCTGAGTCTGGCGACCAGCGAACAGTGGACCGACAAGCAAACCGGTCAGAAGGTCGAAAAGACCGAATGGCACCGTGTGTCGATGTTCGGCAAGGTTGCCGAGATCGCCGGCGAGTACCTGCGTAAAGGTTCGCAGGTCTACATCGAAGGCAAGCTGCAAACCCGCGAGTGGGAAAAAGACGGTATCAAGCGTTACACCACTGAAATCGTGGTCGACATGCAAGGCACCATGCAACTGCTGGGCGGCCGTCCACAACAGGGCGACCAACAAGGAGGGGGCAATAACTACCAGCAGTCCGCTCCAGCCCCACGCCAGCAGCAGGCTCCGCGCCCGCAGCAGTCGTCGGCACCGCAACAGTCGCGCCAGGCGCCAGCTCCACAGCAGGCAGCGCCGCAACCGGCTCCGGATTTCGACAGTTTTGATGACGATATCCCGTTCTGATCCGCAGCTTTTTCAGAACCGTAAACAAAAAAAGCGAAGCCATATGGCTTCGCTTTTTTGTGGGCGTTGTTTAACGGGATAAAGCGGTCACATTGGCCCGTGCCGAGTGCAGTTTCTTGTAGCTCTCGATCAACCGCAGGTGCCGGTCGAGCCCCTCCAGTTTCATGCTGGTCGGCGTCAAGCCATAGAAGCGTACGCTGCCGTCCACCGAGCCGATCGCGGCATCCGTGCGCTCAGTGCCAAACATCCGGCGGAAATTGGCCTCGTAGTCTTCCAGTTCCAGGTCTTCGTCCAGTTTCATCTCCAGCACCACATTGACGGCTTGGTAGAACAAACCGCGCTCAACCGTGTTGTCGTTGTACTGCAGGAACATTTCTACTGCCTCTTTCGCCTCTTCAAATTGCTGCAAGGCGAGATAAATCAGTAGCTTCAATTCCAGGATGGTCAGCTGACCCCAAGCCGTATTGTCATCAAATTCGATGCCGATCAAGCTGGCGATGTCGGTGTAGTCGTCCAGCTCACTTTCCACCAGACGCTCAACCAGCGCTTGCAGTTCTTCTTCGTCCAGGCGATGCAGGTTCAGGATATCGGCGCGGAAGAACAGTGCTTTGTTGGTGTTATCCCAGATCAGATCGTCCGCAGGATAGATTTCCGAATAGTCCGGCACCAGGATGCGGCACGCCGTTGCGCCGATATGCTCGTAGACCGCCATGTACGATTCTTTGCCCATGCCTTTAAGAATGCCGAACAAGGTTGCGGCTTCCTCGGCATTCGAGTTTTCACCCTGGCCGGAGAAGTCCCACTCCACGAATTCGTAATCCGACTTGGCACTGAAGAAGCGCCACGACACCACGCCGCTGGAGTCGATAAAGTGCTCGACGAAGTTATTCGGCTCGGTCACCGCGTGGCCTTCAAACGTCGGCTGGGGCAGGTCGTTGAGGCCTTCGAAGCTGCGGCCCTGCAACAATTCGGTGAGGCTGCGTTCCAGCGCCACTTCCAGGCTCGGGTGCGCGCCGAACGAGGCGAACACACCGCCAGTGCGCGGGTTCATCAACGTGACGCACATCACCGGGAACTCACCGCCCAGGGAAGCATCCTTCACCAACACCGGGAACCCTTGTTCTTCCAGCGCCTGAATACCGGCCAGGATCCCGGGGTACTTCGCCAGCACATCAGCCGGTACATCCGGCAGTGCAAATTCGCCTTCGATGATTTCGCGTTTGACCGCGCGCTCGAAGATTTCCGACAGGCATTGCACCTGGGCTTCGGCCAGCGTGTTGCCGGCACTCATGCCGTTGCTCAGGAACAGGTTTTCGATCAGGTTGGACGGGAAGTACACCACCTCGCCGTCCGACTGGCGCACGTACGGCAGCGAGCAGATGCCGCGTTCTTCGTTACCGGAGTTGGTATCGATCAGGTGGGAACCACGCAGCTCGCCCTCGCGGTTATAAATTTTCAGGCAGTACTCGTCGAGAATTTCGCTCGGCAGTGCATCTTTGCGGCCAGGCTTGAACCAGCGTTCGTCCGGGTAGTGCACAAACGCCGCATGGGCGATGTCTTCGCCCCAGAACTGGTCGTTGTAGAAGAAGTTGCAGTTGAGTCGTTCGATAAACTCGCCCAACGCCGACGCCAGCGCGCCTTCCTTGGTTGCGCCCTTGCCATTGGTAAAACACATCGGCGAGTGCGCATCGCGGATGTGCAGCGACCACACATTGGGAACGATGTTGCGCCACGAAGCGATTTCAATCTTCATGCCCAGGTCAGCCAGAATGGCGGACATATTGGCGATGGTCTGCTCCAGCGGCAGGTCCTTGCCGGCAATAAAAGTGCTCGCCTCTGAACTGGAAGCCGGCATCAACAATGCCTGGGCATCGGCGTCGAGGTTTTCCACTTCTTCGATCACAAACTCAGGCCCGGCTTGCACCACTTTTTTCACGGTGCAGCGGTCGATGGAACGCAGGATGCCCTGGCGGTCCTTGTCGGAGATATCCGCCGGCAACTCGACCTGAATCTTGAAAATCTGGTTGTAGCGGTTTTCCGGATCAACAATGTTGTTCTGCGACAGGCGGATGTTCTCGGTAGGAATACTGCGAGTGTCGCAATACAACTTCACGAAATAAGCCGCACACAAAGCTGATGAAGCCAGAAAGTAATCGAACGGGCCAGGTGCCGAGCCATCGCCCTTGTAGCGGATAGGTTGATCGGCCACCACCGTGAAGTCATCGAACTTTGCTTCAAGCCGAAGGTTGTCGAGAAAGTTGACCTTGATTTCCATGGGGGATTACCAGAATAACGGGATAGACGAATTGGCCGCCATTATCCGGCTTTTCAGTCGTAAGTCTCGTCCTGTGCCTGGTTTACACCCGTTTCACCCTAAAGCCCGATGCACGGCACCGGGCGTTTTTTTGGGCAGTGGATCGGTCAATCGAGGATCAGATGCGGCAAAAACCGGCTCGAATCCTTGGTGATCAAGCTGTTGTCTTCCCGCACACCGATGCCGGCCGCTTGGTCGCCAATCACCCAGGAGCCCACCAGCGTGAAGCTGTCGCCAAACTGAGGCAATGGGGCAAATTCCTGAAGGATAAACGGCGCATCCGTGTAGGGACCGTCTTCTTTCACGATCAGACCGTCGGCAGTTTGCAACTCGATGTTGGCGCCTTCCCGGGAGAAGTAGGGTTTGCGCACCCAACCTTTCGGCACGGCTTTATTCGGGTCGGTATCGACGTGCGCCGCGAGCAGGTTCGGGTGACCTTTGTTGAACTCCCACAACAGCGGCAGGATGCCTTTGTTGGAGATGATCGATTTCCAGGCCGGTTCGAAAAACTGCGTATCGCTCTGGGCGATTGCAGCACCAAACGGTTCGTGGAAGATGAACTCCCAGGCATGCAACTTGAACAGGTGCGGAATCCAGTGATCTTCGAGGTCGACGAAACGCCCGTCACTGGTGAGGCCGATGTCTTCAAGGTCGATGTGGCGTGATTCGATGCCGACCTTTTCCGCGATCAGCCGCAGGTAGTCCGTGGTGCCTTTGTCTTCGACCGAGCCTTTCATCGAGGCGAAATAGAACGGCTGCTTGAGTTGCAGTTGCGCAAAGGCCTGATGCAGCTTGGTGTCGATGCTGTTGAACTGGTCGGCGTGCTTGGGCAGCAGGCCGCGTTCGATGCATTGCTCCAGCCAGCCCCACTGAAACGCCGCCGCTTCATACAGGCTGGTCGGCGTGTCGTAGTTCAGTTCCAGCAACTTGGCCGGGCCGCTGCCGTTATAGGAAAAATCCATGCGCCCGTACAAATGCGGGTGGCCTTCGAGCCATGAAGTGCGGACCAGGTCGAAGAACGGCGCCGGAATGCTCAGGCGCTCCAGCAACTCCTCGCTTTGCACCACGCGGGCCACCATGTCCATGCACATTTCATGGAGCTCGGTGGTCGGGTCTTCCAGATCGTTCTCGATCTGCTTGAGCGTGAACTGGTAATACGCGCTCTCGTCCCAGTAGGGTTCGTCGTCGATGGTATGGAACATAAAACCGAGGCTTTCGGCGGTCTGTTTCCAGTCATAACGTTCTGCGCAGAGGATTTTCTTCATGGCCCTGTTCCCTTAGCTGCTCGAACCGCCAGAACCCTTGCTCGATCCGCCCCAGCCACTGCGTGCACTGGCCTGGCTGCCGAAGCCGCCGCGGGAAGTGGAGGAGGCGACAGACACCGGTTTGCTGCGAGTGATGGTGTCGGTGTAACTGCTACTGCTGCCGTACCGCGCCTGATTGGACCTGTTAAAGGTCGAACCGCTCGAGACCCGCTGGCTGAGTGTTGAGTTCGAGTAGCTGCCACGATCATCGCGGTAGCGGTAGACCGGCTCCGAGTAGTAGCTGTTGCGGTTGCTGCTGAGCATGTTGCCGATCAGCAATCCGGTCAGCAGGCTGCTGCCGGAGAACCCGGAACCACTGGCGGCGCTCGCTTCCGACGCCGGCAGTTTAGCCTTGGCCGCGTCTACTTCGGATTGCGTCACTTCGCCATCGGCGCTGAGTTCGAAACCGCCGAGCTTGGGGATGAACTTGCCGGCGGAATCCTGTTGGCACCAGTCGGCGACAAAGTCGGCATCGCAATCGGCCTTGTTGTCGTACACCGGCGCAATGCTTCGATGCTGGGTCATGGCCTTCATGTAGGCGTCAGAACAGATGTCGACCGGGAGCTTTTCATCGGCGCACTGCTGAACGGACTGGAAGTTGTACTTCTTGTGTATCTCGTAGGTTTGTTCCGTTGGCCCGCAGCCTGAGATCGCCATGGCCACCGACGCGGCCAGCGAGAGCTGAACGTACTTGCTTCGTTTCATCACAATCTCCGTTTGCGCGATCAGTTCTGGGACGGGGTCATGCACGCGGCGTTTAGCATGCCGACGCTGATGGCCACGGCTGCCACGTAGATGCCGGCAGCGATTTCACCATTGCGGATGCGCTCGGAAGTGCCCTTGAGTACCAGGCTGGTCATCAGGAATGCCAGCAACTGGACGAAGGCGGCGATGACTGCCCAGACCACGAAATCGAGGATGCTGATCGAGTAGGCAATCACGTTACTGGCCGGAATGGCGAAGCCGATGATCGCGCCACCCAAGGCAATCGCGGCCGCGACGTTGCCCGCGCGGATCAGTTCGAACTCTTTGTGCGGGGTAATGCGGGTATAGATGAACTGGAACAGCGCGAATATCACGGCAGCGCCGATGATATAGGTGACAAACCCAAGCACGGCGGGCTTGTTCAGGGAGATAGAGAGCGCTTCAAGCATGGAATTCTTCCTTTTTAAAGAGAGTTCAGGTCGGATGTGTACAGCGAAATGCCCAGCGATGTGCTCAAGCTGATGGTGCCTTCGGCGTCCTCTTCGACGGAAAACAGCAGGAACTCCCGTCGATCGGTCAGGCCGGTTTCGCGGGCGTACAGCATTGAACGGTGCTCGATGGTGTAGGACTCATTCGGATTTTTCAGGTGTTCGCTCAGGGCTACCAGCTCTGTTTGTCCGTTTTCGGTGCCCCATTCGCGGGTGAATTCGACGCCCTTATGGGCGTAGAACGGTAGCCCGATCAGGCTTTGCGGGCCGGCCAGACGACTCAACTCCGCTTCACTGTTGATGGTCACGTAGGTGAGGTAGTTGAACAGGATGACCGACTCGACCTGCCCGGCGACGTCGCCGGTGGTGTGCACTTGCAACCAGTAGTCTTCATCGTTCATGTAATAACGCGACAGCCAGTTCGACTGCCCGAGATCGACAGTGCCGACGCACCAGATCTGCTGGGAGTCGGGGATGGTCACGGCGGTTTTTTCGTCGAGCAGCAATTTAAGCATGCTGTCGAACATCACGCCTTTGCCCAGCGCCAGGCCCAGCGGGCCGACCACTTGCTGGCTGTCATTGGCTGTCCACGTCGAGTCCGCTTTCGGGGCCGGGGCCTCAAGCCCCATCAACTGTTTAAACCATCCCATTGGAGATTTCCTTGAGGCGAGTGGAGGCGATATAGAAGAGTTCACCGCCCTCAATGCGCGTGGCGTTGGGCGGATTGATCGACGGCTGCTGAGCACCCTTGGCGCGATAGCCGATAAGGGTCGCGTTGTGGTGTTCTTTCATTCGTGCATACAGCTCGCCGAATGTTGCCACATAGTCCTGCGGCAGTTTCATCAAGTATTGAGTGGCGCCCTGGCCCACGCACAACAACTCGTTGATGACCACGGACGAGCCTGGATCCTGAGACGCGCGCACCAGCATCTCGATGGCCATGCTCGACGTGCATTCCAGGCTGGGCGCGTAAGAGCTGGCGAGCGCAGCGATTTCGCTCTCATTGAAGTGCGCCACCACATGTCCGACCGGGCCCAGTTGATTGACCGCCAGCACGGTGGCCAAGGTCAGGTCGTCGGAATGGGTGCGCACCAGCACGCGTTCGGCGCCGGGCACGCCGGCCCGCACTAATAGCGCGCTGGAGGACAGGCTTTCACCTTTGATGAAGGCGGCTTTGCCCGGCATGGGGTTTTCTTCGAGGTCGCAATCGCAAATGACGATCAGGTTGTCGTTGGAGGTTTCATCCTCCAGCAGCAACTCGATGACCCGCTCGCTGGACGAACCCTCCCAGCCAATGAGCACCGTATGGCCGGACTTGCCGGTGAAATCGCCTTTGCCCTTCATGCCTTTTCTCCATACATCGATGACGCTGCTGGTGGTTTTGCCGATGGCTGCCGTCAGCAGCGCAATGCCGCCGAGCATGATCCAGGTGGCCACGAACACGCGTCCCGCCGCTGTTTGTGGCGCGAGATCGCCGTAGCCGACCGTCAGCGTGGTGGTGAGATAGAAGTAGGTAAACGTAGCGGGGGCGGTGAGGTGTTGCTCGCCCAGAAGCACCAGGCCGATATAAGCCGTGCTCATGTGTATGCCCAAGGCAATCGCCAGTCCTGCCCAGCCGAAGCGGTGGAAGAAGGTCGCGGCATACACGCGTAACAAAAGAAAAATCGACATGGCGTCCCTGACTCCGTGGGAAGACTCGTTCCAGGTAATGCTGGCATTACCGGGCGGCATTAAACCTGTTGCCGGGCGCCGAGAGAAGTACCTTTGCTGCAATAAATCCGGCGAACGCTCCGGCGATATGGCCTTCGAAGGAAACCCCCTGGCGCGGCAGGAAGCCAAAGACCAGCCCGCCATACAGCAAGGCGACGACCGCAGCCGTTATCAGGTTGCCCCAACTGTGCTGGAACCAGGCGCGGGACAGGATGTACGCCCACAACCCGAACACCCAGCCGCTGGCGCCAATATGCAGGCCGGAAAAGCCGAACAGCCAGACCAGCAAGCCGCCCAGCCCAATGATGATCGCGCTGACGGCCAGGAACCGGTTGAGCCCATCGACGATGACCAGGGTGCCAAGAATCAAAAAGGGAATCAGGTTGGCGCTCAGGTGCGCGAAAGACGCATGGAGAAAAGGCGAGGTGAGGATGCCGGGCAGTCCGTAGAGTGTTCTCGGTACCAGGCCGAATGAAAGCAGGCTGTAGCCGGACACGACATTGAGCACTTGCAGCGCAACCATGAAGATCGCCAAGCCTGCGATTATCTTGAAACCCTTCAGGGCATCCATCCTTGACCTCGACTCGACAAAAAAAAGGGACGGCAACGAATTAGTGAAGGGAACACCACAATCCATGTGGGAGCGGGCTTGCTGGCGAAGGCGGTGTGTCAGGCAACATTTCTGTTAACTGACACTCCCTCTTCGCGAGCAAGCCCGCTCCCACAGGTTATGCGCAGGGCCGGTTACTCGGCCGATTTTTGCTTTAGACGTTCCAGGATCGCGTTGGCGCTGCCCGTGTCCGGGGTGATACCGGCTTCGCGCAGTTTGCGCTCCAGATCAGTGCCGGTCGATGCGTCGGCCAGTTCATCCTGGGCTTCCAGTTCTGCTGCGCGTTGTTGTTGCTTGGCCTGCAAACGGTTCAGGGTACCGACGGCGGTTTCCAGCTTGCCGTTGGCGCCGCCACTGGCGATCGAAGCGCTGACCTGGGCTTTCTGTACGCTTTCGCGAGCCTTGGCCATGTCCACTTGCTGGCGCAGGCTTTTGATGCGGTTTTCGGCCTTGGTGATGTCTTTGCGCATGTTGTCCGCGTAACCGCCGAATTCGGTGGCTTGCTTCTGCTCGACATCGAGTTCGTTGGTCAGGGTCGAAATGGCTTCGGCCACTTCCATCGCCAGGTCTTCGCGGTTGGCCTGGATCGCGGCCATGGCCTTGGTTTCCAGGTCCTTGATCTTGGCGTTGTACTCGGCCACGCGATCAGCCGACAGTTTGTGCTTGGCCATGATGGTGACCAGTTCACGCTTGGCGTTGGCCAGGGCGCTGTCAGCATCGCGAATTTCCTGGTCGAGGATGCGCAGGGCCTGTTGGTCGACGATGGCTTCGCCGACTTCACTGGCGCCGCCGCGCAGCGCGGTGAACAATTTGCTCCAGATGGACTGAGTCATTGGATATGCCCTATTGCTGAATAATTAATGGAAGAACCGTTCAAAGGCTTCGCTGGCGCGCTGCACATTGTCGACGAGGGTTTTGACCTCGGTCACGACGTTGGTCAGGCTCGAATCGGAGCTCAGTGCGCCGAACATGTTGTAGACGACCTGCCCGTTCGGCATCGACTCGATACCGATCGAGGACAGCGGGAACAGTTCGCGGCTGCGCAGCACGGCGTCGTTGAAGGCCGGCACGTCCTTGATCGATTCGACGTCCACCAGCACGGTGTCGACGATGATTTGCTCGCCCACGACCGCGATGTAAATCGGCAAACCGCCAAAGTCGTTCATTTCCAGTTTGATGCTGGATTCGGAGCCTTGAACGAGGGAAAGGGTGATGTCGTTGGAAACCACTTCATCAAGGGCCTGGAGGGCACTGAAGAGGCGGTCGATGTTCCAGTTGTTACCTGCGCTCATGAAATTCTCCGACATGAATGAGCCAGCCAGGATCGGTTGGCGTAGCTGTTTCTCCATCTGCTTGAGCAGGCTTCGGTTTTCGGGAAGCACCCAAGTTTCGTGTTTCACATAACCGGCGGCACCCAGGCCCGCGCGCATCTGCTTCATGTAAAAGCTTGATGGTTTTTTCGCGGACGGTTTCGAGCGCTCTCCCTTGCGGCTCGCTGTATCGGTAACAGGCTCGGCAGGCGGACCTGATGGAGAGCTGCTTTTCATACTGGTGGCTCCGTTGTGAAATCTCACGCGTGAGAAACACTACAGTGATTTTTTGCACCTCTCAATAGCTCACGCGTGAGATTTTTTACCAACGGAAATACAAAGGCCCGCAGCGCGAGAACGCTGCGGGCCTTTTTGTTTATCCAGTTGTTTCGATGAGGTCAGCTTGCGAGGAATTCGTCGGCGGACACCACGCTGGCATAGGCAAAACCCAGGGCCGACATGAACGCGGCGTGAACATGGGCGGCCGGCACCGTCACACCATTGAACTCCAGGTCGCGGGTGGCGCAGGCGTCGTGGATCACCGTTACGGCGTAGCCAAGGTCGGCAGCGGCGCGGGTGATGCCGTCGACGCACATGTGGCTCATGCTGCCGACGACCACCAGGTTCTCGATGCCTTGTTCATCGAGGATGGCCTCCAGTTCGGTTTCGCGGAACGAATTGACGAAGTGCTTGAGCACTACCGGTTCGTCGGCGCGGTTGAGGACTTTGGGGTGCAGCTTCGCGCCTTCGGAGCCCGGGGTGAAGAAGGGCGCGGCGTCGGAGCTGAATTCATGGCGGATGTGCACCACCGGATCACCGGCATCGCGAAAGGCTTTGATCAGGCGTACGGCGTTATCCGCTGCGGCGTCGGCGCCGACCAACGGCCACTTGCCCTGGGGGAAGTAGTCGTTCTGGATATCAACTACGATGAGCGCTTGCTTGGCCATGGGTGTTTCCTCGAAGAGTGTGTTGGTGTGGAATGAAGTATTGGCGCTGGCCGACCATCCGAGGATTGGCTGCACCGACAATAGAAGGGGGAAAACTGACAATGGACGTAGAAAGGGCAGTCGCCGAACTGGGTGTGCTGATCTATCCCGGCGCGCAGATGGCGGCGGTGCATGGGTTGACGGACTTGTTCGGGGTCGCCAACCGGATCGCCGCCGAGCATCAGGCGGCGCAGTTGCCGTTGCTGCGGGTCAGTCACTGGCGGGTGGAGGGCGAACAGACGCCCGAGCGCGTGTATGACAGTCATCCAAGCCCGGACAACGCATTGGTGGCGGTGATGATCCCGCCATCGATTGGCGGCTTTTCCGAAAGCCAGGCACCCCAAGAGCTGCTGCGCTGGATTCGTCAGCAACATGCGCAAGGCGCGACGCTGGGCGGCGTTTGCGTGGGTTCGATCCTGCTGGCCGAAAGCGGCTTGCTCGACGGTCGTAGCGCCACTACTCACTGGACCTCGGCCAAAGCCTTTGCCGAACGTTACCCGGCGATCAAGCTCCTGGCCGATACGCCGATCGTCGATGACGGCGACTTGATCACCACCGCCGGGTTGATGGCCTGGTCCGAGCTGGGTTTGCGCATGGTCGACCGCTTGCTCGGGCCAAGCATCGCCGCCAGTACTGCACGGTTTCTGGTGATCGAGCACAGCGACAGTGCGAGCCAGTGCGGCAGCAACTTTGCGCCGATCCTCAGCCATGGCGATGCATCGATTCTCAAGGCCCAGCATTGGCTGCAAAGCACCGGTGCGACCGACGTGTCGCTGACGGCGATGGCCGAACGGGCAGGGCTGGAGGAGCGCACCTTTCTGCGCCGGTTCCGCTCGGCTACCGGTTTGAAACCCACCGAGTACTGCCAGCACCTGCGGGTCGGCAAGGCCCGGGAAATGCTGGAGTTCACCAACGGCACCATCGACCACATCGCCTGGACCGTGGGTTACCAGGACCCGAGCGCATTTCGCGCCACGTTCAAGAAAATCACCGGGCTGGCGCCGAGTGATTATCGGGTGCGGTTTGGGGTGACGCCGCCCGTTGCACTGACTCGCTGAACCTGTAGGAGCAAAGCCTGCTCGCGATGACATCGGCACATTCACATTGATGTGACTGATCAGGCCGCCATCGCGAGCAAGCTATGCTCCTACAGGGGATCGTCGTGCAAAATGCCGGGATCCGGTAAGGGGTCGTGCAGAATCAAACAGGCCTAACGCCATCACGGGCTGGGCAAACGATTGATCTGAAAGCCATTTCTTTTCAGTCGCCGTTGGCCTGATCTCTGCACCCATCAAGCAACATTCATCAAGCGCAGATTGAAGGGGGACGCATGACCCCAACAAATCGCAAAAAACTCGTCGTCGCTCATTCCGTGCGGCCTGAAGCCCCGCTGCACGAAGTCGAAACCAATCGCGCGCTGGCCCGTTGGCTGGCGCAGATCCTCGGGCTCAAATACGGCGGCAGCTACGACGCCGAATTGCACAACGGCCGTGACCTGTACCTGCTGCCGACCCAGACGCTGGTCGGTGCCGCCGCAGCGCTGCAGTTCGGTGTCAAAGGACCGGAAGATCTGTGGGGCGGTTATGTCGACCACGACTTTATCTGCACCAAAGCCATCAGCCACGGTTTACTCAACCGCAATGCGTTCGCTCCCGAAGGCTGGTCGCCACTGTTTTCCGAACGGGTGCGCAGTGTCGTGCTCGATGGCCTCAGCGTGTTTTCCCTGGAGGATGCGCGGCCAGCGGCGGAGCACTTGCTCTACAACGGCCCGATCCGCCTCAAACCCATTCATGCCTGCGCCGGGCGCGGTCAGGAAGTGATCAAGAGCCTCGACCAGTTCGATGCCATCCTCGCCCGGTCCGACGCCGAGCGATTGTTCACCGAAGGCGTGGTGCTGGAGCAGGACCTCGACCAGGTCATCACCCACAGCGTCGGCCAGGCGTTTATCGGCGACAAGGTGCTCAGTTACTGCGGTGATCAATACTTGACCGAAGACGGTCAGGGCGAGCAGGTTTATGGAGGCTCCAATCTGCTGGTGGTCCAGGGTTACTACGAGGATCTGCTGGAGCTGGAACTGCCCGAGGATGTGCGCCTGGCGATACAGCAAGCCCAAGTGTTCGACAGCGCGGCGGATGAGGCTTACCCCGGTTTCTACGCCTCGCGACGCAACTACGACATCGCCCAGGGCCTGGACAGTAGCGGCAAACAGCGCAGCGGCGTGCTCGAACAATCCTGGCGCATGGGCGGTGCCAGCAGCGCTGAAATCGCCGCGTTGCAAAGCTTCGTCAACGATCCGGGGATGCGCGCGATTCGCGTGTCGTCGGTAGAAACCTACATCGACCAGCCGCTGCCGGCGGACGCCATCGAGGTGTACCGCGGCCCGGCGCAAAACAGCGACTTTCTTCTCAAGTACGTAACGGTTAAATCCTATGACGGCTAGAAGCGAAACCATTGAAATCGACATCGACGGCGAACAGATGACCGGGCATTTCCTCAGCCCCAAATCGAAAGTCCCCGGCGTGTTGTTTGTACACGGCTGGGGCGGCAGTCAGGAGCGGGATCTGGAACGGGCCAAAGGCATCGCCGGTCTGGGTTGTGTCTGTTTGACCTTCGACCTGCGCGGGCATACCGGCGGCACGGGCATTGCGTTGTCCCAGGTGACTCGGGAAGACAACTTGCGCGACTTGCTGGCGGCTTACGACCGCTTGCTTGCGCACCCGGCCCTCGACACCTCGGCGATTGCCGTGGTCGGCACCAGTTATGGCGGTTACCTGGCGGCGATCCTCACGTCCTTGCGCCCGGTGCGCTGGCTGGCGCTGCGGGTGCCGGCGCTGTATCGCGACGAGCAATGGCACACGCCCAAGCGGGAATTGGACAAGGTGGATTTACTCGATTACCGCAGCACGCTAGTACATGCCGCCAACAATCGGGCGTTGCATGCCTGTGCGGCGTTTACCGGGGATGTGTTGCTGGTGGAATCGGAGACTGACGACCACATTCCCCATGCGACGATCATGAGTTACCGGGCGGCGTGTCAACAGACTCACTCCCTGACTCACCGCATCATTGATGGCGCCGATCACGCCCTGAACGACCCCGTTTCACAACAGGCCTACACCTCGATTCTTGTGGGCTGGATCACGGAAATGGTGGTGGGTGAGCGGTTGAGCATTATTCAATCTTCGTGAAGATCAAAAGATCGCAGCCTTCGGCAACTCCTACATTGAAATGCGGCACCTGTAGGAGCTGCCGAAGGCTACGATCTGTTGATTTTGCCTTTCAATTCTGCGGTTTCTTCGGGATCCGCAACGCCTTCGCCTTGGCCTCCACCACCAGATACATCACCAACGCAATCAACAACGGCAATATGAAATAAATCGCTCGATAAGCCAGCAACCCCGCCACCAGGCTGCCCCGTGACACCTCATGTTGCAGCAGCGCCACGAACACTGCCTCCAGCACCCCAAGCCCCGCCGGAATGTGCGTGATGACCCCGGCAATCGCGCTGATCAACAACACCCCCAGCACCAGCGGATAGTCGAGCTTGCTCGGCAACAGGGTGAAAATCACCGCCGCCATCAACGACCAGTTCAACGCTCCGAGCGCCAGTTGCAGCAGCGCCATGCGCAGCGACGGCAAGTCGATTTCCACCCCGCGAATCGCCCACTCCCGGCGCTTGGAAAAGCGGCACGCCGCCAGATATCCCGCGCTCACCACCAGCAACAAAACGCCGACGCCTTGCAACGCATCGCTGCTCAGCTTCCAGCCCGGTGGCATTCTGACCAGTCCGCTGCTGAAGATGGCACCAGCAATCACCATGTAGCCAAACCAGTTCGTCGCCAGGCTCAGCCCAAGGATTTTCGCGATGTTGCTTTTGCTCACGCCGAGCCGTGAATACAGCCGATAGCGCATGGCGATGCCGCCGACCCAGGCGCTCAGGTTGAGGTTGAAGGCGTAGCTGATGATCCCCACCGGCAGGATCTGTTTCCAGGTCAGGTCCTGGCGGATGTAGGTGCGTCCGATCAGATCGAAGCAGGCGTAGACCAGGAAGCTGACCAGGGTTATCGCAGAGGCAATGATCAGCGTGCGCACCTTGAAATCGGCCAGGGTGTCGAATACTTCATTCCATTCGATACGCTGCGCGAGCATGGTGAACAGCACGATCAGCGCCAGGAAAAACAGCATCGTCAGCGGTTTTTTCCAGCGGCTCCAGCGGGATTTTGCAGGGCTCTCGGCATGAGCGGCGGAGGGGGCATCAGTGTGGCTCATGGTGGTCGCTCCCGGCCGGATGAATGAAGGGTTTGAGCCGCGGCTTATGCGCCGGCAGCCAACCGGCCCACGCGGGGAAGTGCCGCAGGAAGTGGAACACCAGGAAACCGACGGTCATGTGCCAGACCCGCCCGCGCGGCGCCTTGTCCGGGGACATGGCCTTGCAGTGGTCATTGCTCAACTCTTCCAGGCGTTCGAACAGTTCGCGATTGAAGGCCCGGTCGCGGATCAACACGTTGGCTTCCAGGTTCATCGACAGGCTC
This sequence comes from Pseudomonas sp. LBUM1646, assembly GCF_059716165.1. Classification (NCBI taxonomy): domain Bacteria; kingdom Pseudomonadati; phylum Pseudomonadota; class Gammaproteobacteria; order Pseudomonadales; family Pseudomonadaceae; genus Pseudomonas; species Pseudomonas sp. LBUM1646. The sequence continues at coordinate 6,178,645 of NZ_CP166810.1, read as the reverse complement.
AACGGGTCAAGGTTGCTCGACCCGACGGTGCTCCAGTCCTCGTCCACCAGCGCCACTTTGCCGTGCAGCGGTCGGTCGCAATATTCGTAGATCTGCACGCCGGCCTTGAGCAGATAGTCATAGGTCATGCGCGCCGCAAGCTTGGCCACCAGCATGTCCGGCTGACCTTGCAGAATCAGCCGCACATCAACGCCACGGCGCGCGGCGTTGCGGATTTCGCGCAGCAGGCGATAACCGGGGAAGAAGTAGGCATTGGCGATCACCACGCGGCGCTGGGCGCTGCGCAGTACCTGCCGGTATACCTCTTCGATATCCGTTTGATGGTCGCTGTTGTCGCGGAACACCAGTCGCACCTGGCCGTCATGGTTGCTGATCGCCAGTTCCGAGCGTCGCTGCCGGCGGCGCTGCCACCAATATTTGGCCCGGGCGGGGCGACCGCTTTGCAGCAGCGCGAAGTGATGGATGTCGGCCACTGCCGGGCCTTGTACTTCAACGGAATAATCCTGCTTGGCCTCGGGGCCGAAGTCGGCCAGATGGTCAGCGGAAAAATTGATCCCGCCGAGGAACGCAATCGTGCCGTCGACCACCACGATCTTGCGGTGCAGGCGTCGGAACCAGTTGGTGCGGATGCCCAGATGCTTGGGCGCCGGATCGAAAATCTGGATGTGTACGCCGGCTTCATTCAAGGCGGCGAGATAGGCGGTGGTCAGCTCGCCACAACCAAAACCGTCGAGGCTGGCCGTAACGCGTACACCCCGCTGAGCGGCGTCGATGAGCACTTGCTTGAGCTCATTGCCGACCTTGTCTTCAAACACGATGAAGGTTTCCAGGAGGATTTCGGTCTTGGCCTGGCGCATGACCTCGAACACCCGAGGGAAATAGGCTTCACCGTTTTCCAACAGGTCGACGCGATTGTTACCTTGCCAACCATACTCGACGTCGACCGCGGCCGGCTCGCCCATCGGTGGCGCGGCAATCTGTTCCACGCTGGTTTTCTCCATCAGTGGGCTGCTCATAGCTCGATCTCCACCGACAGCGGTGCGTGGTCGGAAAGGTGTGACCAGGGCCGCGCCGCCAACACCTGCGGATGGCTGGCCTTGAGGTTGCGCACGTAGATGCGGTCCAGGCGCAGCGTCGGCCAGCGCGCCGGAAAACTGCGCGCCGGTTTGCCGTGGTGTTCAGCGAACACTTCGCGCAAACCGCAGGGTTTGAGCAAGGCATCGGCGCGCTGGCGCCAATCGTTGAAGTCCCCGGCGACGATCACCGGCGCGTCGTCTGGCAGCTCTGCGAGGCGGTGGGCCAGCAGTTTCAATTGTTCTGTGCGATGAGCTTCATGCAGGCCGAGGTGGACGCAAATCGCGTGGACTTCCTGGCCATCACCGGGCAGGCGCAACACACAATGCAGGATGCCGCGGTTCTCGTGGCCGCTGATGGACACGTCGAGGTTGTCGTGGCGGATGATCTGGAATTTCGACAGCAACGCATTGCCGTGATCGCCCGCCGGGTACACCGCGTTGCGGCCATAGGCGAATTGCGGCCACAGGGTGTCGGCGAGAAATTCGTATTGCGGCATCGTCGGCCAGTTGCTGTAGCGCTGGGGATGCTGCTCGTGAGTGCCGTGAACTTCCTGCAAAAACACCACGTCGGCGGAGACACTGCGCACCGCTTCGCGCAGTTCGGGCAGGATGAAGCGCCGGTTCAGGGCGGTGAAACCCTTGTGGGTGTTGACCGTCAGCACGGTAAAACGGCGCACCTCGGTAATGATGGTCTGTTGCTCGTCGGTGGTGCCGACCGGTTCGGAGATGCTCATGGCAGCACTCCTTCGGCGGCGGGCTCGCCGGGGCGGGTGGCGAGATCTTGGTCGAGATGGAAGCGTTCCAGCAGGCTGCGGGCGTCGAAAGGCGCGCGGACTTTGATGTCGTTATCGAAATAGCAGAACACTTCCCGGGATTTGCGTACCTTGGGTTTTTGTCGCGGCGCTATCAGTTGCGGGTCTGTTGGTTGTTGGCCGTGATTCCAGGCATCGATCCGGTCGCCCCAGCGTTTCAGCGCCTGGGGTGTGTAGCCGCTGGCGTAGAGTTCTTCGGCGCCGTGCAGGCGCAAATAGACGAAATCGCTGGTCAGGTCTTCGCGGTACGGCCATTTGCCGGCGGTGTCGGCGATCACCAGGGCGGTGTTGTAGCGTCGCAGCAGACGGGTGAAGGCCGGGTCGACGAAGCTGTCATGGCGAATTTCCACGGCGTGGCGCAACGGTTTTTTGCCGTGGGCCTTCAGGCTGGCGTGGCCGTTCACATGGGCATCGTGCTGGCGGGCCAGGGCGGCAGCCTGTTCAGTGTTGTGCGGCAGTTGTTCGAGGAAATTTTCAAACAGTTCGGCATCGAATTTAAAGCTGGGCGGGAATTGCCAGAGGATTGGGCCGAGTTTTTCCTTGAGCTCCAGCACCCCGGAAGCGAAGAAATTCGCCAGGGGTTTGTGGATGTCCCGCAGGCGCTTGATGTGGGTGATGAAGCGCGGGGCTTTAACGCTGAAGACGAAGCCCTGCGGGGTTTCGTCGTACCACTGCAGATAGCGTTCGGGCCGTTGCAGGGCGTAGAACGAGCCATTGATTTCGATGCTGTTGACCGCCCGCGAGGCAAATTGCAATTCGCGCTTCTGGGTCAAGCCTTTTGGATAGAACCCCCCGCGCCACGGTGTGTAGCGCCAGCCGGAAATACCGATATGAATCGCCGCCATGTGTCCTCCCGTCGAATACCCTCCATCTTTTGATGACTGCCGGGCAAACGAGAAAGTTTCGACGAGGCTACGGACGGTGTGTGCGTCGCGATTGCAACCGTAGGAGCTGCCGAAGGCTGCGATCTTTTGATCTTAAAAAATCAAGATCAAAAGATCGCAGCCTTCGGCAGCTCCTACAGGGGGTTAGTGACCGGCAACGACCCGCGTTGAAGACTCGGCATACACCGGCCCGAGACGATCAAGACGACCACTCCACATCGTCAGCACCAGCGCCACCAACACCACCAAGCCACCAATCCACGCCGTGTGAATCAGCCCCATGTGCGCGACGATCAGCCCGCCGCCCCACGCACCACCGGCAATCCCGAGGTTAAACGCTGCGATGTTCAGCCCTGATGCCACGTCCACCGCATGCGGGGTGTGATGCTCGGCCTGACGCACTACGTAAACCTGCAACCCCGGCACGTTGCCGAATGCCACCGCACCCCAGACCAGCACGGTGGCCAGGGCCAGCCATGGATTGCTGGCGGTGAAGGTCAGGACGAACAACACGGCAGCGAGCAGGGCGAAGATGATTTTCAGGGCGCTGATCGGGCCGCGTTTGTCCGCCAGTTTGCCGCCCCAGATGTTCCCGACCGCCACCGAAATGCCGTACACCAGCAATACCAGGCTGACGGTGCTGGCGCTGAAACCCGAGATGTCCTGAAGAATCGGGGCCAGAAAGGTGAAGGCGATGAACGAGCCGCCGTAACCGACAGCGGTCATGGCGTACACCAACAGCAGGCGCGGTTGTTTGAGCACCTGCAATTGCTGCAACAGGGAAGCGGGTTTGCTGTGGGCGATGTTTTTCGGCACGTAGATCAGGCTGCCGATAAAGGCGATTACACCCAATGCCGACACAGCGAGGAAGGTTTCACGCCAGCCGAAATGCTGGCCGATAAAGGTCCCCAACGGCACGCCGGTGACCAGCGCCACGGTCAGGCCGGTGAACATGATCGCGATGGCGCTGGCGGCTTTTTCCTTCGGCACCAGGCTGGTGGCGATGGTCGAGCCAATTGAGAAAAACACCCCGTGGGCCAGGCCGGTGACGATCCGCGCAATGATCAGCGATTCGTAACTCGGGGCTTTCCAGGCCAGCAGGTTGCCGAGGGTAAACAGCACCATCAGCGACAACAGCAGCAATTTGCGCGGGACTTTGCCGGTGAGGGCGGTCAGCACCGGCGCACCGATGGCCACACCCAGGGCGTAGAGGCTGACCAGCAGGCCGGCGGACGGCAGGCTGACCCCGAGATCGGCGCCGATGGTGGGTAACAGGCCAACGATGACGAACTCGGTCGTCCCGATGGCGAAGGCGCTGAGGGTCAGCGCGAGCAAGGCAATGGGCATGGCTGCGACTCCGGTGGGTTATTTGATGGAGCGCAGTGTCGGGGTTTGGGTGGTGCGGAAAAATACAGGGATAGGCATTTGATATTTGCCTTGTGCGCAAAGATCGTTCCCACGCTCTGCGTGGGAATGCAGCCCGGGACACTCCGCGTCCCAAAACGGACGCAGAGCGTCCGGGGAGGTGTTACCACGCAGAGCGTTGTGGAGTTATCTCGCGTCCAAAACCGAACTTGCCCGCCATTTGCCGATCAGTTCCTTACAGACCCTTCGCAAGGAACTCCGCGTTTTGTTCAAGTTCAAGACCGCGATACTACTGGGGGCGTTGCTGATTCTGGGCAGCGGCGAGTTGGAAGCCGTGACGCTGCCGGGTGTTCCCGCCACCGCCGAAGCGCCGGCCAAGCCTGAGCCACTGGTCCAGGGCGGCCTGCTCGGGGCCATCAGTTCCAGCATCGACGACGTGCAGGACAAGCTCGATCTCAACGATAACCTGGTGGACGCCTGGCGAGTGCGGGCGGATCGGGCGGCGGATGAAGTCGACAAACTGGTCAACCAGCCCTCGGCGCGTTCCGGCTGGAGCGTGGCCGGCGATTTCCTGATGCTGTCTGGCGTCTGGCTCGGCACCTTTGCCTTGCTCACGGTCCTCGGTGGTCTGGCGGCCAAACGCCTGATCCTGGGCCGTTGGCTAAGCACCCGCCAACGCAGTCAAGACCTGCTCGGTTACCTGATGCCGTACACACTGCCGGCGATCGCCAGCCTGCCACTGACCCTCTACGTCAGCCATTTCCTGCAAGCCTCGGCGGGGAGGGCGCTGGCGCTGTGTTTCGCCTACGCCACCAGTAGCGGCATTTTCTCGACCTCGATGCTGCTCTGCGTGATCGTCATGTTCAACACCGGCCACAAGCGTCCGGCGGTGCAGATCATCCGTGACTACTGCCCTAAACCGCTGTTCCTGATCGGCTTCCTCGCGGCGCTCAGCGATGCCTTGACCAGCCCACAGATCGCCCGGCAACTGGGCGGCAATATCACCAGCAGCGTCGCGGTATTCACCGGGTTGTTTGCCTCGATCATCTTCGGTTATCTGGTCATCCGTCTGCGACGACCGGTGGCGCATCTGATCCGCAACCGCCCCTTGGCCCAGCGCCTCAAGCAACCGTCGCTGCAGGAATCCCTGCGGATCTTTTCCGGGCTCTGGTACTGGCCGATCCTGTTGATGGTGATGGTCTCGGCGATCAACCTGATCGGCGTCGGCGAGGACAATCAAAAAGCGCTGCGTTGCGCGTTGTTCACCACGATTTTGCTGATCGCCACGGTGTTCCTGAGCACGATTTTCCAGCATCTGTTCAAATCCCGGAAAGTCGAAAGATTCCAGCGCAGCAGCGCCTACAAGGATCGCTTTCTCAGCTTGTTGCACGCCTTGCTGCGGATCGTCATGGCCGTGGCGTTCATCGAAATTCTTGGGCGCATCTGGGGTGTTTCGCTGTTCGAATTCGCCGAGCAAAATTCGGTGGGGCGTGCGATCAGCAATTCGCTGAGCAGCATCGGTTTGATCTTCCTGGTGACCTGGCTGCTGTGGGTGGTGCTCGACACGGCGATTCAGGAAGCGCTGAAGCCACCGGTCAGCAAACGCTCGGCGCGCCAACCCAGCACGCGGGTCAAAACCATCCTGCCGCTGCTGCGCAACGCGATCAAAATAATCCTGGTGGTGATTTGCGCGATCACCACCATGGCCAATCTGGGGATCAACGTCGCGCCACTGCTGGCGGGTGCCGGGGTGGTCGGTCTGGCCATCGGTTTCGGTTCCCAGCAACTGGTGCAGGATGTGATTACCGGGTTGTTCATCATCATCGAAGACACGCTGTCGATCGGTGATTGGGTGGTGCTCGATTCCGGCCACGCCGGCACCGTCGAAGGCCTGACCATCCGCACCTTGCGCCTGCGCGACGGCAAGGGTTTCGTGCACTCGGTGCCGTTCGGTCAGATCAAAGCGGTGACCAACCAATCACGACAATTCGCCTATGCGTTTTTCTCGGTGCAATTCACCTACGACACCGATGTGGACAAGGCCATTGAGCTGATTCGCGAGGCGGGGGATTCGATTCGCGACGATGCGTTCCTCAAGTACAACCTGCAAGGTCCGCTGGATGTGTTCGGCGTCGACAAGATGGATCTTAACGGCGTGGTGCTGACGGCGCAGTTCCGCACGGTGTCGGGCGGGCAATATGCGGTGAGCCGGGCGTTTAACCAGCGGCTGAAAAAGCTTGTGGATAACAGTCCGTGGGTGCATTTCGCGCAGACTTATCCACAGCAGGTTTTGGTGCCCAGGCATGGAGTGGCTGCATCGGAAGAGGAGGGGCCGGCACCGGAGAATTCGCCGGTATTGCTGCCGGATCAACCGCGCACCCAATAACTCCACTCAACTGATCGTTCCCACGCTCCGCGTGGGAATGCCTCCCCGGACGCTCCGCGTCCGCTTGTGGGACGCAGAGCGTCCCTGGCTGCATTCCCACGCGGAGCGTGGGAACGATCAGTGTCGGGTGAGTTTTTTGTGTAGTTCGGCAGACGCCGACTGATCCAACGCCAACCAAAAAACCTGTCTTCCAGCAATCTCTGCAGCGGCGGGAAGCCCATCCCGGTACACCAACCGATTACTCGCCAACGCCGGCACTTTCGCCCCCGGCAACAACGTCCCGGCCAGGTTCAGCGGATCCACCCCGCACACTGCCACCAGACTCCCGTCATGGGGTCGGCGCCGCACTTCGCGCAGCAGGGGAATCGCCTCCGGCAGCGCAAATTGTTCACCGGCCAGACCACTGACAAACCGCCCTCCACGAATCTCGCCCCGGGCCTCCAGCCGATGAAAGGTGCGCAGCAATTCGCGCCAGCTCGGCAACCAGTCCGCCTCCCGTTCCAGTAAACGCCAGAACACCACGCCGTAGCGGCGCAGCAAGGTCATGGCGATGTGTTCCAGGGTATCGGCGGGCGTGGGCACCGGACGTTTGTTATCCACAACCGGCGCCGGCGGCCCGCGTCGCAGCAGGGCCCAGCGTCCGGCGTCGTCCATGCCGCCGACGAAGGCCCCGCGCCCGCGACGACTGCTGCGTTGCTGGCGTTTGCTCGCTGGCGTAATCAGCGCGCGCAGCCCGGCGAAGCTGTCGGCGTTTACCAGCCCGGCGCCCACCAGTTCCTGCAAGGCGATTTCCAATTCCGTGCGCAGCAGGTGCGCTTCATGAATCAGCTCATCGAAAAACAACGCGCCATGTTGGCTCAGCGCCTCGAAGACTTTTTGCGTCTTCGGCGACAGTTCGCTGACTGGTGTTTGTTCGGTCAAGCCGCTCCACAACCCGACCTGGCTGCGCGGCAACAGCACAATCGGCGTACTGCGCAGCGCCGTGCTCGTGCTTTTGTTGCGCGCGGTCAGGCGCGTCCACACTAGTTTTCCGCTGCGGCACAGGTCATCCAGCCAACTCGCCGAATAGTCCTTGAGCCGCGCCGGCAGGAGGTCGCTGTCCCACGCCGAGGCAGCGGCGGGGTAGCCTTCGAATTGACTGATGATCACCGGCAATACGGCGCTGCCCTGGCCTTGGGTCGCCGGCGACAGGTGCTGCCAGTCGAACAGGAAACGCATGAAATCCTGCAACGTCACCGGCTCGATTTCCCGGCGCAGACGTTTGACCGTGTAGCGATGAATCCGCGCCAGCAGATGCCGTTCGCACCATTCGTCTTGATCGATGCCGGGCGTGAACTGACCGCGCAGCACGTAACCTTCGCGCTCCAGTTGCGCCAGGGCCTGGATGACTTCAGTCGCCGGCAAGCCCAGCGGCTCGGCAATCGCCTTCAGCGGCAACGGGCCAAACGCGCTGAGTCTTGCGCGAATCACTTCCAGCACCGCTTCGTCGGTTTCCCAGACTTCATCGAAACCGGGCAGCGCCTCCAGGGGTGGCAGCAAAATCGCCTGTGGATAAATTGCTCGCAGGCAAGTCAGCCGTTCCAGAGCCAGCCACAGCGATTGCCCGGCGTTGATCTGCAAACGGCTGGCGCGACCGCTTTCGGCAAGGGTGTTCAGCCAATCGAGCCAATGCGGATTGGCCTGCGCTTCGGTGTTGGAAATGCACGCCAAACTCATCAACGCCTCATGCATTTCATCGACGCCGGTGGGCGCGGGCCAGGCTTCGTCGCACACTGCTTGAATGGCCTCGGTATCCAGAGCGCCGAGGTCGTCGGTGGACTGCGGATCGCTCCAGCGCCGATTGAGCACCGCCTGGGTCCGGCGTTCCTCCAGTGGCGCATCGTCGAGAAAGGTATAGGGCCGGGCGCTGAGAATTTCCGCCGCCAGCGGCGAGGGCGCTGGCAGGTCGCGGCTGATCAGGCGAATATCGCCCTGTTCCATGCGCCGCAACAACGCCAGCCAGCCTTCGGTGTCCATTGCCTCATGCAGGCAATCGTCGAGGGTTTGTTCCACCAGCGGATGCTCGGGAATCTCCCGTTCGCCGGCGAGGTTTTCCACGCAGGCGATCTGATCGGGGAACACGCTGGCGATCAGGTCTTCGCTTTTCATCCGTTGGATTTGCGGCGCGACTTTGCGCCCGCCGCTGTAGCGCGGCAGCGCCAGGGCGACCCCGGCATTCCAGCGCCAGCGCACGCCAAACAACGGCGCTTCGAGCACCGCTTGAATCAGGATGTGCTCGGCGCTGTTGCTGTGTAGGTAGCGCCAGACGTCATCGAGTTCAAAACTGTGGCTGGTGGACAGCGACAGCACGATCGCGTCTTCACTGGCGGCGGCCTGCAATTCGAAGTTGAAGGTGCGGCAGAATCGCTTGCGCAACGCCAGGCCCCAGGCGCGGTTGATGCGGCTGCCAAACGGCGTGTGGATGATCAGTTGCGTGCCGCCGGACTCGTCGAAAAACCGCTCCATCAGCAACGTGTCCTGGGACGGCAGGGCGCCTAGAGTCAGCCGTGCGCGGGCGAGGTAGTCCACCAGTTGTTCGGCGCTGGCGAGGTTGAGCCCGAGGGTGTCGGTCAGCCAGTCCATTGCAGGCTGTAAGTTGCCGGGCGTGGCGCCGAGCAGTTCATCCAGTTGCGCTTGCAGGCGCGCCACCGCATACGACAATTCCGCGCTACGCCCCGGCGCTTCGCCGAGCCAGAACGGAATGGTCGGCGGCTGGCCCTGGGCGTCCTCGACCCGGACTTTGCCGGTTTCGACCCGCAGGATTCGGTACGACGTATTGCCGAGTTGGAACACGTCGCCGGCAATGCTTTCCACGGCGAAGTCTTCGTTGACGCTGCCGATGTTCAGCCCCTGCGGCTCCAGCAACACGCTGTAGTCGGCGTTGTCCGGAATGGTGCCGCCGCTGGTCACGGCCGTCAGTTTGGCGCCCCGGCGCCCGCGCAAAGTGCGACTGACGGCGTCGCGATGCAGGTAAGCGCTGCGGATGCCCTGGCGCCCGTTGTAGCCCTCGGCGAGCATTTGCAGCAGCGCCTGGTAGTGTTTTTCATCGAGACTGGCGTAGGGCGAGGCCTGGCGGAACAGTTCCAGCAGCGCGTCTTCCTGCCATTCCTGGCAACTGACCTCGGAGATGATTTGCTGGGCCAGTACGTCCAGCGGTGCGACCGGGATCAGCAAGGTGTCGAGTTCGCCCCGGCGCACGCAATCGAGCAGGGCGGTGCACTCGATCAAATCGTCGCGGGTGGTGGCAAACAAGCGGCCCTTGGGCGTGCCGCCGACCTGGTGCCCGGAGCGACCGACCCGTTGCAAGAACCCGGCAATCGAGCGCGGCGAGGCGATCTGGCAGACCAGATCGACATCGCCGATATCGATGCCCAACTCCAGCGAGGCGGTAGCGATCAACACTTGCAGCTCGCCGCGCTTGAGCCGCTGTTCGGCGTCGAGACGAAACTCCTTGGCCAGGCTGCCGTGGTGCGCGGCCACCGCTTCTTTGCCCAGGCGTTCGCTCAAGTGCCGGCTCAGGCGTTCGGCTAAACGCCGGGTGTTGACGAAAATCAGTGTGGTGCGGTGTTCACGAGCGAGGACGGCGAGGCGATCGTAGACCAGTTCCCAGACGTCGTTGGCCATTACCGCCGAGAGCGGCACCGGCGGTACTTCGATGTCTAGGTCGCGGGGGCGGGCGTGGCCGATGTCGATGATTTCGCAGGGGCGGTCGCGGCCGACCAGGAAGCGCGATACAGCTTCGATGGGTTTCTGCGTGGCGGACAGTCCGATGCGCATCAACGGCTCAGGACATAGCGCCTGCAGACGTTCCAGGCTCAACGCCAAATGGCTGCCGCGTTTGCTGGCCGCAATGGCGTGGATTTCATCGACGATCACCGTGCGCGTGGTGCCGAGCATTTTTCGCCCGGAGTCGGAGCCGAGCAGCACGTAAAGGGATTCCGGGGTGGTCACCAGGATGTGCGGCGCGCTTTTGCGCATCGCCGAGCGATCTTTTTGCGGGGTGTCGCCAGTGCGCACGGCGGTGTTGATCTGCAACTCGGGCAGGCCCATGACACGCAGTTGCTCAGTGATCCCGGCCAGCGGGTTTTGCAGGTTGATCTGGATGTCGTTGGATAAAGCCTTGAGCGGCGAGACGTAGACCACCAGTGTTTCGTCCGGTAGATGACCGCCGTTCTCCAGGCCTTGGTGGAAAAGATCATCAAGTACTGCAAGGAATGCCGTGAGGGTTTTGCCGGAACCGGTGGGCGCGGCGATTAACGTGGAACGGCGCTGACGAATCAACGGCCACGCCCGGGCTTGGGCGGCGGTCACCGTCGGGAAGGTGTTGCGGAACCAGGCGCTGACGGCGGGGTGGAAGCCGGTCAGGGCGCGGTCTGCGGGGATGGGCAGGTTCATGCAGTAATTTATGCGGGCGGGGTGGGGAAGATGCAAGTACCGCTGGGGATCTGCAGCGACCGCGATGAGGCCCTGCGGGCTTGCACAAAACTGCAGGAACTACACTTTACGGATGACGGTTGCGCACTAAACCCGCAAAATGCAACGATTCCGGCATCTATCGACGACATTGCCTGCGGGCGCTGTCGATTAAGCCATTGTTCCAATCAGACTGGGCCTGCTGACTCTATGCGAATGCGCCTTATGTTATTGGGTGGCGGGAATGCCCTTGGGCAGGCGCTGATTCGCCTCGGTGCGGAGGAAGACATCGGTTTCCTCGCCCCCCGCCCACCACAAGACGGCTGGGACGCCGCGAGCCTGACGCAACTGCTCGACGACACCCGCCCGGACGCGCTGATCAACCTCGCCTATTACTTCGACTGGTTCCAGGCGGAGACCGTCAGCGAGCAGCGTCTGGCCGGGCAGGAACGGGCGGTCGAGCGTCTGGCCGAATTGTGCCAGCACCACAACATCGTGCTGCTGCAACCGTCGAGCTATCGCGTGTTCGACGGCTCGCGCGCTACGGCCTACAGCGAAAAAGACGAGCCGGTGCCCCTGGGCCTGCGCGGTCAAGCGTTGTGGCGGATTGAGCAAAGCGTACGTGCCACCTGCCCGCAACACGTGTTGTTGCGCTTCGGCTGGCTGCTTGATGACAGCGCCGATGGCACCCTCGGGCGCTTCCTCGCCCGGGCCGAGACTCCGGAAGAATTGCTGATGGCCGACGACCGCCGAGGCAATCCGACGCCGGTGGATGACGCCGCCCGGGTGATCATTTCGGTGCTCAAGCAACTCGATTGTGCAGCGCCGCTGTGGGGCACCTATCATTACGCCGGGCATGAGGCGACTACGCCGCTGGCATTGGGGCAAGCGATCATCACTGAAGCACGCAACCTGCACGAGCTGGCCATCGAAGCGCCGACCGCCCAGGCTCACGCCGCGCGGCCTGACGCTGCCGAAGAGCCGCAGCACGCGGTGCTGGCCTGCAAGAAAATTCTGCACACCTTCGGGATCAAGCCCCGCGCCTGGCGCGCGGCGCTCCCGGGCTTACTGGATAGGTTCTATCGCCATGGCTGACGGCCCAGTTTTAATCACCGGCGGCGCCGGTTTCATCGGTTCGCACCTGACCGACGCCTTGCTCGCCAAGGGCCATTCGGTGCGCATCCTCGATGACCTGTCCACTGGCAAACGCAGCAACCTGCCGCTGGACAACCCCAAGGTCGAACTGATTGTCGGCGACGTCGCCGATGCGGCACTGGTCGCCCGTTCGATGATCGGTTGCAGCGCCGTGGCGCATCTGGCTGCCGTGGCATCGGTGCAGGCTTCGGTGGACGATCCGGTCAAGACTCACCAGAGCAATTTCATCGGCACCCTGAATGTCTGCGAGGCCATGCGCCAGGCCGGCGTCAAACGGGTGCTGTTCGCCTCCAGTGCGGCGGTGTATGGCAACAACGGCGAAGGCGAGTCGATTGACGAAGAAACGGCCAAGGCACCGCTGACGCCTTACGCTTCGGACAAACTGGCCGGCGAGTATTACTTCGATTTCTACCGCCGCCAGCATGGACTGGAACCGGTGGTGTTCCGTTTCTTCAACATCTTCGGCCCACGTCAGGACCCGTCCTCGCCGTACTCCGGGGTGATCAGCATTTTCAGCGAACGCGCGCAGAAAGGCCTGCCGATCACCGTGTTTGGCGATGGCGAGCAGACGCGTGATTTTGTCTACGTTGAAGATCTGGTGGATTTGCTGGTGCAGGCGGTTGAGAAACCGCAGATCGAAGTCGGCGCGGTGAACGTAGGCTGGAATCAGGCGACTACGCTCAAGCAGATGCTCGAAGCCCTGGCGCAAGTGGTGGGAGAGTTGCCACCGGTGAGCTACGGCCCGGCGCGTTCCGGTGATATCCGTCATTCGCGGGCGAACAATCGGCGTTTGCTGGAGCGCTTTACCTACCCGGAGCAAACGCCGATGAGCGTTGGCCTGGCGCGGTTGCTGGGTCGCTGATCGTTCCCACGCTCTGCGTGGGAATGCCTCAACGGACGCTCCGCGTTCGGCTGTTGTTGGGACGCGGAGCGTCCCTGGCTGCATTCCCGCGCGGAGCGTGGGAACGATCAAGGCGCCTTTCGAGGCGCCTTTTTTATGTGCGCCCAGCATGGGCGCAATCTTGTGGGTGAAAGTCCCGCCGTAAGCTGACCACAGCGAACGAAGTGAAGCGCAACTGCATGAGGGCGACCGAGTGTGGGGAGGAAGCGTGAATCGAAGCCATGAGCCGATGGACAAGAATCGGATACAAGGCGAAGCCGATCAGGGCGAGCGGGCATAAAACCGCGAAGCTCTTGTGGTCAAGGATCAGGCTGCGTAAATCCGGCGGTTGTGTGGTGAAGGATTGCGTCCTTACCTGGGGAGATCTCGCCTTGCGCCTGAAAGGGCGACGGTGCGAATCGGAGCGAGAAGTCAGCAGAGGTCGTAGTAGTCATCTTTTTTTTGACGAAGGGCCAAACGAGAGAAAGCGTTATAGGCCATGTTGATGCGAGAAACCGGAAGTCAGATGCCTGCCAAACGCGGGGCGGATGGAGACTGCGAACGGTGAAGCCGTGAGAAGCTCCGTCAGCGACGAGGTCAATCGCCCGCAAAATGAAACCGACAACGCAGGGCAAGGGCTGCTGAAGCGGGCCTTTGCGAAAGAGAACTTGAAACGGGCGTGGAAGCGGGTCAAAGCCAACAAAGGGGCAGCAGGTATCGATGGTCTGGATATTGAACAGACCGCCGAATATTTGTTGAGCCAATGGCCGAGGATTTGTGAGCAGCTTCTTTCAGGCGCCTACCGGCCCAGCCCGGTAAAGCGCGTAGTCATTCCCAAACCTGACGGCGGTGAACGCGAGTTGGGTATCCCGACGGTTACCGATCGGCTGATTCAACAAGCGTTGCTGCAAGTCTTGCAGCCATTACTTGATCCAACTTTCAGTGAACACAGCTACGGCTTTCGTCCGGGGCGTCGTGGGCAGGACGCCGTTTTGGCGGCTCAGCGTTACGTATCCTCAGGCCGAAAAGTGGTCGTGGATGTAGACCTGGAAAAGTTCTTCGACCGGGTTGATCACGACATTTTGATTGATCGTTTACGCAAACGGATCACGGATCGGGCGGTTATCCGACTGATTCGGACTTATCTGGACGCGGGGACGCTGATCAATGGAGTGATCGAGAAAAGCCGCTGCGGGGCGCCGCAAGGCGGCCCGCTGTCGCCGTTACTGGCGAACGTGCTGCTGGATGAAGTGGATCGAGAGCTTGAGCGTCGAGGTCATTGTTTCGTGCGCTATGCCGACGATGCGAATGTGTATGTTCGTAGCCAGAAGGCCGGGCAGCGAGTGATGGCCCTGCTGAGGCGGTTGTACGAAAAGCTGCACTTGAGCGTCAACGAGAGCAAGAGTGCAGGGACGAGTGCGCTTGGTCGTAAGTTCTTGGGCTATGAGTTATGGACGGTCCGAGGCGAAGTCAGGCGCGCAGTCTCTTACAAGGCGCAAAAGCAGTTCAAGCAGCGTATCCGCTGGCTCACTCGACGATCGTGCGGTCGCAGCTTGCAACAGATCGCAGATAATCTTCGGCCCTATCTTCTGGGTTGGAAAGCTTACTTCACGTTGTCGCAAACACCTGCGGTCTGGCGCAAGCTGGATGAGTGGATACGACATCGATTAAGAGCAATCCAACTCAGGCAGTGGAAACGGGGCCCTAAGATATATCGCGAGCTTCGAACGCTGGGAGCGAGTCAACAGGTGGCAGTCAGGGTGGCCAGCAACTCTCATCGCTGGTGGCGTAATAGCCGTTTTGAGTTAAACCGTGTGCTGAATATTGCATGGTTCGACAGGCTGGGATTGGTACGTCTCTCATAACCTCAATCTCTCGAACCGCCCGGTGCGGACCCGCATGCCGGGTGGTGTGGCAGGGGAGCGGCCTGAGAAGGCCGCCACCTATGCCGATGCGGACGTTTTAGAACTTGTAACCCAACCCGACCATGTAAATAAACGGATCCACATCCACATTGACCTTGGCCCGAGTGCCCGGCGCCACGGCGTTGTTTTCCACGGTCGCACGGGTATCGATGTCGATGTAGCGCACCTGGGCGTTGATCATGATGTTGTCGGTGATCATGTAATCGGCGCCGAGCTGGAACGCCATGCCCCAGGAGTTTTTCGCCTTGAAGTTGCTGAAGCCGTTCGCTTGGGCTTCGCTGCCGACGTGTTCGTCGTAGATCCAGGTGTAGTTGATGCCGGCGCCGACATACGGTTGGAATGCGGACTTGCCATCCAGCGGGTAGTACACAACGCTGAGGGTCGGCGGCAGGTGCTTGAGAGTACCGAGTTTGCCGTTGGCCGCGCCCAGGGCAGTGCCTTTGATTTTCACGTCATGCTCGAACGGCGAGGCCGCGAGCAGCTCGATCCCCCAGTTGTTGGTGAGCATGTAGGCGAAGTTCAAACCCAGCTGCGTGTCGCTGCTCATGGTCGCCTTGCCGCCCAGATTGGTACCTGCCAACGGGCCTTGATCGACCTTGACGCTGGAGCTGTCGGCTTTCGGGTTGACGGTGATCGCACCGGCGCGAACGATGATGTCGCCGGCCTCGTGGGCATGGGCGAGCGGGGCTGCGAGCGCGAGGGCAAACAGCGAAGCGCTGAGCAAGGACTTGTTCATGGGGGCTCCAAAGGACGTTAAAAATATTCGATGTCCAATGGTAAAGAGCCATCTGATACGGTCTTTTGATTCAGCTCAATGAAACAGTGATGGGTTTGGTTTTTGTGGAACCTTATGAGCGCCTCATCGCGGGTAAGCACGCTCCCACAGGGGATTTGTGTTGATGCACAGATCCAATGTGGGAGCGAGCTTGCTCGCGATGGCTAACTAACAATCAACACAGAATCACCGGATTCACTCCGGCAGTTCATACACATAAATCTTGTCCGCCTCCATCTGATACCCGGCATCCGCCAATTCGCTGCTGGACGCTTTAACCTGTAAAGCTCCCTCGATCCAATACGGCTGATACAGCTCATCCAGCTTCACGCCGACTTCGCTTTTCACATGCACGATCTGGTTCGACGGCGGTGGCGGCACATGGATGCAGGCGCCGAAATACGGCACCAGCAAAAACTCCGTGGTACGACCTTCCTCGCTCACTTCCAGCGGCACGATGTAGCCCGGCAGGCGGATGTTCTTGCCGTCGAGGCTTTTCACCACCGGCGCATTGGGCAGGTCTTGCTTGGCGGCGGGCGCCGACTCAAGGGTGCTGCTCATCTGCGACAGGTCGTGCAGCGGGGTCATGTTCGGCACTTCCGCCGGGGCGTCTGGCGGGATCATTTCCGACCAGGTCAAATCCGCAGGTTCGGCCGCCCACAGCGGCAGGGCGACCAGCATCAACAGCGCGAGCAGAGCGCGGGGCATCTTTAACGTCCTCATAAACGGATCGACAGGCCATCGGCCAACGATTGGCGATACGCGCGCCAGGCCGGCACGCAGCCCATCAGCAGCGCGGCGATCAGGATGCCACCGAGCAGCGTCCATTCATATTCACTCGGCCAGGCCAGCGGCAGGTACAAACCATAATTTGCTTGCACGTAACCTTGCGCCGCAGCGATGCATACATAAAGCAGCGCCACGCCGGCAATCACTCCGGACAGGGCCAGAGCAAAGGCTTCCAGCACCAGCAAGGTCGCGATATGCCACGGTCGCGCTCCTACTGAGCGCAGGATCGCCATCTCGCGCCGCCGCTCGTTTAGGCTGGTGAGAATCGCCGTGAGCATGCCGATCAACCCGGTCAACACCACGAACAGCGAGACCACGAACAAGGCTTTTTCCGCCGTGCTCATCAAACTCCACAGCTCCTGCAACGCCACACCCGGGAGGATTGCGAGCATCGGTTCGCCACGGAATTCGTTGATTTCACGCTGCACGGCGAAGGTCGAAATCTTGCTGTTGAGGCCGAGCATGAACGCGGTGATTGCTTGCGGCGTCAGGTCCATATTGCGCGCCTGATCGGCACTGATCCGGCCTTTGCCCTGGGCAGGCACGCCGTTATGCCAGTCGATGTGAATCGCCTCCATCCCGCCGAGGCTGATGTGCAACGTGCGGTCCACCGGGGTGCCGGTGCGTTTCAAGATGCCGACCACGGTGAACGGTTTGTCGTCGTGCTTGACCAGGCTGATCACCGCCACACCGTGGGCCAGCACCAGTTTGTCGCCGAGCTTGTAGTGCAGCGCATCCGCCACTTCGGCGCCGAGCACCACTTCGAACGGATCGGTGGCGAAGGCGCGGCCATCCGCCAGTTCCAGGTGTTGTTGATGGCCGTACTGGTAGTGCTCGAAGTACGCCTCGGTAGTTCCCATCACCCGATAACCGCGATGGGAATCGCCGAGGGACATCGGGATCGCCCACTTCACTTTCGGGTTGTTGGCGAAGTGTTCGAAGCTGTCCCAGCGAATATTGTTGGTGGCGTTGCCGATGCGGAACACCGAGTACAGCAGCAGGTTCACCGAACCGGAACGGGCACCAACGATCAGGTCAGTGCCGCTGATGGTGCTGGCGAAACTGGCCTTGGCTTCGGTGCGCACCCGCTCCACGGCCAGTAGCAAGCAAACCGACAGGGCAATGGCGAACGCGGTGAGGATCGCGGTGAAGCGGCGGTTAGCCAGGCTGGCCAGGGCTAGACGAAACAAATACATCTCAGACCTCGAACGGGGTGGCGGCGCGATTGAGCTCGGCCAGCGACAAATTGCGATCGAACAGCGGCGCGAGGCTCTGGTCATGGCTGACGAACAACAGGCTCGACCCGGCTTCGCGGCATTCGGCGAACAGCAGGCGAATGAAGTTTTCGCGGGCGTCATAATCCAGGGCTGAGGTCGGTTCGTCGGCGATCACCAGTTCTGGCTGACCGATCAGCGCGCGTGCGGCGGCGACCCGTTGCTGCTGGCCGATGGACAGCGAGTCGGCGCGGCGGCTGAGGATGCTTTCATCCTTCAAACCCAAATGGGCGAGCAGGGTGGCGGCGGCTTGGTCGACGCTGCCGTGGCGCTGTTTCGCCCGTTCGGCGCGCAGTTTGGAGAAGTGACAAGGCAACTCGACGTTCTCGCGCACCGAAAGAAACGGCAGCAAGTTGAACTGCTGGAAGATGTAGCCGGTGTGATCGACGCGAAAGCGGTCGCGAGCGCCGGCGCCGAGTTCGGTCAGCTCCTGGCCGAGTAAACGAATACTGCCGCGATCAGGCTTCTGCACACCGCCGAGCAAGCCGAGCAGGGTGGTCTTGCCACTGCCGCTGGGGCCTTTGAGGAACAGGGTTTCACCCGGTTCCAGGCGAAACGCCGGGATATCCAGCAGCAGCGGGTGACCGGGCCAACTGAAGCCCAGGTCGGACAGTTCGATGAGTGCTTGGGTCATGGCGCCGATTTCATGGGTGTTGATGATCTGTGTAGGGGCTGTGTAGGAGCTGTCGAGTGAAACGAGGCTGCGATCTTTTGACTTTAAAGATCAAGATCAAAAGATCGCAGCCTCGTTTCACTCGTCAGCGCCTACAGGGATCTGTGGTGGATCAGAATTTCAGGGCAGCAGCCTTAGCCGTCACTTCAACGCCTTGCTGGCCGCTCGGGCTGATCAGTTGTACCTGAATCTTCTGGGTCGCCGGGAAGGTGTTAAAGATGTTCACCAGGTCCAGGGTCTTCAGCGCGCCGGGTGCCGAGCAGCTGAATTGGTAGTGGGCGTGGATTTCGCTATGGTCGTGGTGATGCTCGTGACCGTCCTTGGCCGCTTCGTCGTGGTCATCGTCGGCGTCTGGCTTGTCTCCGAACAGCGGGCTCTCCAGTTCCTGGGTCGCGACCTTGCAACCGGCGGCTTTCGGCAGGTTGAACAACACCAGCGGATTTTCCAGTTTCGCCTTGGCGGCGGCGACTTTGGCCTTGTCAGCGTCGGTGGTGGCGGCGTGTTCGAAGCCCACCAGATTCATCGCCGGGCTTTCCAGTTCCAGCTCCAGGGTCTGGTCGTCCAGCGCCGCGTTCAAGCGACCGACGCCATGTTCATGGGCGCCGAGGCTGCCGTGTTCAGGTTCATTGGCGGCAAAGGCGACGGCCAACGGCAACAGGGCAAACGGCAGAGCGAGAAGCAGACGACGCATGGCGGGTCTCCGGCAGTAAAGTGAAAGGTTTGTTATGTAATCTTATAACGAAAGTGCGGGGAGTTTGACCGCCCGCTTGGCGTTACACAAGACCCATGGGAGCATGCAGGTCAGAAATGTGCAGGAGCAGACTTATGTTGCGAATACGCGGAAGCATCGGCGACTGGCCGGTGGATTTGACCCTGGAGATGGACGACGGCGATTGGGCACGGCTCGGCGCGCAGTTGCAGGTCAGCAAAACCGAGGAAGTCAGCGCCCCGGCGGCCAAACCGCTGAACCAGGATGACGCGCTGTGGCAGATCGCCAAGGACTTGCTGCGCAAGGCCGGGCAATTGAGCGGGCCGGATTTGTTGGAACAGTTGGAAGGGCTGACCGGCAGCGCGGTGTCGGGTAAGCGCCTGTTGGTTCGCCTGCGCCATTGTGCGGATGTGAAAGTGGTGAGCGGCGGGGACACGCCGCTCTACAGTTGGATCGACCCGACTTAATACAACGCCGCAAACAACTTGCGACGGTACGTGGTCACCAGCGGGTGATCGTTGCCGAGCAACTCGAACACCTGCAGCAAGGTTTTGTGCGGCAAGCCTTCGCTGTAGCTGCGGTTGCGGATAAACAACTTCAGCAGCGAATCCAGCGCCGGTTCGTATTGCTGGCGTGCCAGTTGCTGAATCGCCAATTGATACACCGCTTCATCGTCCTGCGGGTTTTTCGCCAGGCGTGCTTTCAAATCCGCCGCATCCGGCAAATCCTTGGCCTGACCAAGGAACTGGATCTGCGCCTTGGCGCCGGCCAGCGCAGCCTTGTGCTCATCGGTCTTGACCGCGTCGAGCACGGTTTGCGCTTCGCCCAGTTCGCCACGTTCGGTGAGGCAACGGGCGTACAGGATCAGCGCTTTCGCATTGGTATTGTCTTCGCCCAACAGCACTTTGAGGATCGCCTCGGCGTCGGCAAAACGCCCTTCGTCAAACAATGCCTGAGCCTGTTCGAATGGATCGGCAGCGGCCGGCGGCGGCATTTGCACATGCGGTTCAAGCATCGCGCGCACGGCGGATTCCGGTTGCGCACCGGCAAAACCGTCCACCGGCTGACCGTCCTTGAACAGCACCACGGTCGGCAGGCTGCGAATGCCGAAGCGCGAGACGATGTCCGGCTCGACGTCGCAGTTGACCTTGGCCAGCAGCAATTCGCCCTGATAGCTCTCGGCAATGGTTTGCAGCATCGGCATCAACGCCTTGCACGGCGCACACCATTCGGCCCAGAAATCCACCAGCACCGGTTTGTGAAAAGAGTTCTCGATCACCGACTGGTCGAAATCAGCAGTCGTGGCGTCGAAGATGTACGGCGTTTCCTGACTCATGGGGGATCTCTTGGAAGCGTGAATAAGGCCACTATAAGGCTTGGCGGGGTGTCGCTGAAAGTCGGAACACTGATCGTTCCCACGCCCTGCGTGGGAATGCCTCAATGGACGCTCTGCGTCCGCTTTTGGGGCGCGGAGCGTCCCGGGCTGCATACCCACGCTGGAGCGTGGGAACGATCATGGGCGGGAGGCGTGGTAAAGGCTCACATGCCGAAACTCTTCGGGCTCGGCCAGATCGGGTAACGTCATTGCCTCCAGCGTCTCGATGCGCCGGTACAACGGATGGCGAAAATCCCTCACACGAGAATCCGCGACCAACGCTTCCCGGCCACGACTCAGAAATTCGTCGAGCAGCGGCAGATTGGCCCGGTCATACAGCACGTCGGCGACGAGAATCAGATCAAAGCGATCCGCCTCGGCAAAGAAATCTGTCGAATAGTTGAGCTGCACATCATTGAGTTCAGCATTCGCCCGACACGCGGCAATCGCCAGCGGGTCCAGGTCACAGGCCACCACTTCCAGTGCCCCGGCCTTTACCGCCGCAATCCCTGCAACGCCAGACCCGGCGCCAAAATCCAGCACCCGCTTGCCTTTGACCCACTCGGGGAACTCGGCAAGATACCGCGCCACCGCCAAGCCGCTGGCCCAGCAGAAACTCCAATAAGGCGGCTCATGCAGAATTCGCCGGGTTTCTTCCGGGCTGAAGGCGCGGTCCATGTTGTCGCCGTCGATCAGCCACAGTTTCAGGTCGGTGTCCGGCAATGGGCAGGCGACGAGTTGCGCATCACCGAGCAGTTCACCTAACGCCTGTTGCAGGTCGAGCGGTGCAATCATGGGGCTTTGACGAATTGCAGCTGGCCCAAGGCCTGAGTCGTCGGCTGGGTGATGCTCTGCGACGGCAGGTGCAAAATCAGCTGGCCGGACTGGCTCGCGCGGCCGCGCAGTTCAACGCGGGCGCCAACTGGAAAGGATTCGGGATTGAAACGCAGGTGAAACGGCAGAACTTGATTGGTGCCGATCAGGCTGGAACTGGCCAGCAACTGTTGCGGACGGGATCTGTCGTCGATCACCAGCAGCGCCAGTTCGACTTCGGCGCCGGCCGGTACGCCTTGCAGGGTGCCGCTCAGTTCTCGCTGATAGGCCGGCAGCGGGCCGAGGTCAGCCGATTCCTTGGCTTTCTTCTGCGCAGCTTGTGGCGCTGGGCCTGGGGTAGGTGGCTGGGGCTTGGGCGCGTCGCTGCCGCAGGCCACCAGCAGGCTTAAAACACTGAGCAGGACGAGCGGTCGTAGCGACATGTGTGGCTCCAGCAAGGTGAAATCCATGAATCAAACATATAGCTCGTCTGTATACCGCAAACCCTATGGCTTGTCTTGCCACAGGGATGCGCTACCATGGCCCTCCCTTTTTTTGTTGCCTGCCACCATGCACTGTCCCTTCTGCGGTGCCAACGACACCAAGGTCATCGACTCGCGTCTGGTCGCCGAGGGCGAACAGGTGCGCCGCCGGCGTGAATGCCTGGCCTGCGGCGAGCGTTTCACGACGTTCGAGACCGCCGAACTGGTGTTGCCGCGCCTGATCAAAACCGACGGCAGCCGTCAGCCGTTCGACGAAGAAAAACTCCGCGCCGGCATGCAGCGTGCGCTGGAGAAGCGCCCGGTGAGTGTCGAGCGCCTCGAATCGTCGCTGGTGCACATCAAACACAAACTGCGCGCCACCGGCGAACGCGAGGTCAAATCCCTCGTGGTCGGTGAACTGGTGATGGCCGAGCTGCAAAAGCTCGACGAAGTCGCCTACATTCGTTTCGCCTCCGTGTATCGGCGCTTTCAGGACCTCAACGAGTTCCGCGAAGAGATCGATCGCCTGGCCCGTGAGCCGGTGAAAGAATGACCGCATCCGCCGAACAAGCCATCCTCGACGCCCATTACATGGCCCGCGCGCTGGAATTGGCACGCAAAGGTCACTACACGACCCACCCCAATCCGCGTGTTGGCTGCGTGATCGTGAAGGACGGGCAGATTATCGGCGAAGGCTGGCATGTGCGCACTGGTGAACCCCACGCCGAAGTCCACGCCCTGCGCGCCGCTGGCGACAAGGCCCGTGGCGCCACTGCTTACGTAACCCTCGAACCTTGCAGCCACCATGGCCATACACCGCCCTGCGCCGATGCACTGGTGAATGCCGGTTTGGCCCGTGTGGTCGCGGCGATGCAAGACCCGAACCCGTCAGTCGCCGGTCGCGGCATGCAGCGCCTGGCCCAGGCCGGCATCGCCACCGAAAGCGGTGTGCTGGAAGGCGAAGCGCGCAAGCTCAACGAAGGTTTCCTGAAGCGGATGGAACACGGCTTGCCGTTCGTGCGGGTCAAGTTGGCCATGAGCCTCGACGGTCGCACGGCGATGGAAAGCGGCGAAAGCCAATGGATCACCAGCCCGGCCGCACGTTCGGCGGTGCAACGCCTGCGCGCCCAGGCCAGCGTGGTGCTGACCGGCGCCGACACGGTGCTGGCAGACAATGCGCGTTTGACCGTGCGTGCGGCCGAACTGGGTCTGGACGCCGAGCAAACCGCGTTGGCCATGAGCCGTCCGCCGCTGCGCGTGCTGATTGACGGCCGTCTGCGCGTGCCGCTGGATGCGCCATTCTTCAAGGCTGGCCCGGTGCTGGTCGCCACCTGCATGGCGATTGAAGAGCAATACGCCCATGGCCCGGAATGCCTGATTGTGGCGGGCGATGACGGACTGGTGGACCTGCGCAAGTTGCTGGTCGAACTCGCCCACCGTGGGGTCAACGAAGTGTTGGTCGAGGCCGGTCCGCGCCTGGCTGGCGCTTTTGCTCAGCAAGGTCTGGTGGATGAATTCCAGATCTTCATCGCTGGCAAGTTCCTCGGCTCCTCGGCCCGCCCATTGCTGGACTGGCCGCTGGCGCAAATGAAGGATGCGCCCGAGCTTAAAATCACCGAAATTCGCGCGGTTGGCGATGACTGGCGAGTCATCGCCATTCCTGTGCCTGCCGCGAGCGTATAATTCCCGGCCTGCGCCACGCGACGGCTTTGTTCTCGAGGAGGACTCCATGTTTACCGGCATCATCGAATCCATCGGCAGTATTCGTGCATTGACCCCAAAAGGCGGAGATGTGCGGGTTTACGTAGAAACCGGCAAGCTCGACCTGAGCGACGTCAAACTGGGCGACAGCATCGCGGTCAACGGCGTATGCCTGACCGCGGTTGAGCTGCCAGGCAACGGCTTTGCGGCGGACGTCAGCCGTGAAACCCTCGACTGCACCGCCATGAATGACCTGAAAAGCGGCAGCCCGGTGAACCTGGAAAAAGCGCTGACCCCGACTACGCGTCTGGGTGGGCATCTGGTCAGCGGCCACGTTGATGGCGTGGGCGAAGTGGTAACCCGCACCGAGAATGCTCGCGCAGTGGAATTCCGCATCCGCGCGCCGAAAGACCTGGCCAAGTACATCGCCCATAAAGGCTCGATCACCGTCGACGGCACCAGCCTGACCGTGAACGCAGTCGATGGCGCCGAGTTCTTGCTGACGATCATTCCCCACACCCTGAGCGAAACCATCATGGCGTCTTACCAGCCAGGTCGCCGGGTGAATCTGGAAGTGGACTTGCTGGCACGTTATCTGGAACGCCTGTTGTTGGGCGATAAGGCCGCAGAGCCAACTTCTGGAAACATCACCGAAAGCTTTCTGGCCGCCAACGGCTACCTCAAATCCTGACCCAAGGGGGTGCCTTGTGGCGCTCAATAGCATCGAAGAACTGGTTGAAGACATCCGCCAAGGCAAGATGGTCATCCTCATGGATGACGAAGACCGCGAGAACGAAGGCGACCTGATCATGGCCGCCGAGTGCTGCCAGCCTGAACACATCAACTTCATGGCCAAGCACGCCCGTGGCCTGATCTGCATGCCGATGAGCCGCGAGCGCTGCGAATTGCTGAAGCTGCCGTTGATGGCACCGCGCAACGG
This sequence comes from Pseudomonas sp. LBUM1646, assembly GCF_059716165.1. NCBI lineage: Bacteria > Pseudomonadati > Pseudomonadota > Gammaproteobacteria > Pseudomonadales > Pseudomonadaceae > Pseudomonas > Pseudomonas sp. LBUM1646. Next base: position 6,154,179 of record NZ_CP166810.1, on the reverse strand, counting down.
TTCCGGGTTCGGCACCAAGTTCACCGTCTCGATCGAAGCCACCACCGGCGTGACCACCGGCATCTCCGCCGCCGACCGCGCCCGTACCGTGCAGGCCGCCGCTGCCAAGGATGCCAAGGCTGAAGACATCGTCAGCCCCGGCCACATCTTTCCGCTGATGGCCCAACCGGGCGGCACCCTCGCTCGCGCCGGCCACACCGAAGCCGCCTGCGACCTGGCGCGCATGGCCGGTTTCGAGCCGAGCGGTGTGATCTGCGAAGTGATGAACGACGACGGCACCATGTCCCGTCGCGCCGAACTGGAAACCTTCGCCGCCGAACACAACATCAAGATCGGCACCATTGCCGACCTGATTCACTATCGGATGATCCACGAACGTACCGTTCAGCGGATTGCCGAGCAGCCGTTGGACAGCGAACTGGGCCAATTCAACCTGGTGACCTATCGTGATTCCGTGGAAGGCGACGTCCACATGGCGTTGACCCTGGGCACCGTGTGTGCCGAAGAACCGACCCTGGTTCGGGTACACAACATGGACCCATTGCGCGACTTGCTGATGGTCAAGCAGCCGGGCCGCTGGAGCCTGCGCGCCGCCATGGCCGCGGTCGCCGAGGCGGGTAGCGGTGTGGTGCTGTTGCTCGGTCATCCGCTCGATGGCGACGTGTTGCTGGCGCACATCCGCGAAACCGCGGAGCACGTCCCGGCTAAAAAACCGACCACCTACAGCATCGTTGGTGCCGGTTCGCAGATCCTCCGGGACCTGGGCGTACGCAAAATGCGCCTGATGAGTGCGCCAATGAAATTTAATGCGATATCCGGTTTCGATCTGGAAGTTGTAGAATACGTGCCCTCCGAATAATGACCGGTTGTTTCCGGGCCTTGATTCGCGGTTAACACATCACTGAGGGACGCGTAGAAAACGCGTCCCGGCTCTTTAAGAGATCTAACGAATGACCCTGAAGACCATCGAAGGTACCTTCATCGCCCCTAAAGGCCGCTACGCTTTGGTAGTGGGCCGCTTCAACAGCTTCGTCGTTGAAAGCCTGGTTAGCGGTGCAGTTGATGCCCTGGTTCGCCATGGCGTGAGCGAAAGCGACATCACCATCATCCGTGCGCCTGGCGCCTTCGAAATCCCGCTGGTTGCACAGAAAGTCGCTCAGAAGGGCGAGTACGCAGCAATCATCGCCCTGGGCGCGGTCATTCGTGGCGGTACTCCGCACTTCGAATACGTGGCAGGCGAATGCACCAAGGGCCTGGCCCAGGTGTCCATGGAGTTCGGCGTACCGGTCGCTTTCGGCGTCCTGACCGTTGATTCCATCGAGCAAGCCATCGAACGTTCCGGCACCAAGGCCGGTAACAAAGGTGCTGAAGCTGCCCTGTCCGCCCTGGAAATGGTCAGCCTGCTGGCACAGTTGGAGGCCAAGTGATTAGCGACGACAGCGATCAGTTCAACCCGCGCGATCCAAAGCCTGCGGATGCCGGCAAGCCATCGAAAAGCGTCAAGCGTCGCGAAGCCCGTCAGCTCGCGACTCAAGCGCTGTACCAATGGCACATGGCCAAGCAGTCGCTGAACGAGATCGAAGCGCAATTCCGGGTCGATAACGATTTCAGCGATGTCGATGCCGCCTACTTCCACGACATCCTGCACGGCGTTCCGGCCCACAAGCCTGAGATCGACGCTGCACTGTCGCCATGCCTGGACATCACCATCGACGAGCTGGACCCGGTTGAACTGGCCGTTCTGCGCCTGTCCACCTGGGAACTGCTCAAACGCGTCGATGTGCCGTACCGCGTTGTGATCAACGAAGGTATCGAGCTGGCGAAAGTCTTCGGTTCCACCGACGGCCACAAGTTCGTCAACGGTGTACTCGACAAGCTGGCCCCGCGTCTGCGTGAAGCTGAAGTGAAGGCGTTCAAGCGCTAACAAGCGCTTGTAGTTGCCATGGGCGAGTTTGAGCTGATCCGCAATTTCTTCGCCGCCGCGCCTTGTGCGCAAGGCGGCGAGGGCGTTGCCCTGGGGATCGGCGATGATTGCGCCTTGCTGGCTGTTCCCCCAGGGGAGCAGTTGGCTATTTCCACCGACACACTCGTTGCCGGTGTGCATTTCGCAGATCCTTGCGACCCGTTTTTGCTCGGTCAGCGCTCGCTGGCTGTAGCGGTCAGTGACCTGGCCGCCATGGGCGCCACCCCCGTTGCCTTTACCCTTGCCCTGACTCTGCCGACGGTGACCGCCGATTGGCTGGACGCCTACGCCCGTGGTTTGAATGTCATGGCGCAGAGCTGTGGCGTGGCGCTGGTTGGCGGTGACACCACCCGTGGGCCGTTGAGTTTGACCATGACCGTGTTTGGGCGCGTGCCGGCCGGTCAGGCCCTGACCCGTAGCGGCGCGCAGCCGGGCGACTTGCTGTGTGTCGGTGGTGAATTGGGCAATGCCGCTGGCGCCTTGCCGCTGGTGCTCGGTCAACGGACCGCTGACGAGGCCATCGCCGATCCACTGCTGCGCCATTATTGGTCGCCGCAACCGCAACTGGCCCTCGGTCAGGCTTTGCGCGGCAAAGCCACTTCGGCAATGGATATCTCCGATGGTCTACTCGCTGACTGCGGGCACATAGCGCTCGCGTCGAAGGTCGGCCTTCAGGTTGAGCGGAGTAAGCTGCCCATTTCGCGGGCATTGCTGGCCTTCCTTGGCCAGTCAGGCGCCGAAGACGCCGCGCTGAGCGGTGGCGACGACTACCTGCTGGCCTTCACCTTGCCGCCCGTCGAATTGCCTCGGTTGCTGGCGGACGGCTGGCCGATCCATGTGGTCGGCCGGGTCGTGACCGGGCAGGGCGTTGTGCTGCTGGACGCCGATGGACGCGACATCACCCCGCAATCCCGGGGTTATCAACATTTTCCGGAGACCCCGTGACCGATCATCCCAAGCAGACTCCGGCGGAGTTCGTACCGCCTTCGGTCTGGCGCAACCCTTGGCATTTCCTGGCGTTCGGCTTCGGCTCGGGCACCTTGCCAAAGGCTCCGGGGACCTGGGGTTCTTTAGTTGCGCTACCCTTTATCCCGTTGTGGCAGATGCTGCCTGACTGGGGCTACTGGCTGATGCTCGGCGTCACCATGCTGTTCGGTTTCTGGCTGTGCGGCAAAGTAGCCGACGATTTGCGGGTACACGATCACGAAGGCATCGTCTGGGATGAGATGGTCGGGATGTGGATTACCCTGTGGCTGGTGCCGGAAGGCTGGTACTGGTTGTTGGCGGGGTTCTTGATGTTTCGCTTCTTCGACATTCTCAAGCCATGGCCGATTCACTGGGTGGACCGGCATGTGCACGGTGGCGTCGGGATCATGCTCGACGACGTATTGGCCGGAGTCTTTGCATGGCTGGGGATGCAGGGCCTGGTGTGGTTTTTCGCCTGAGTGGTGAAGCAGGGATTAGGGATGGTTCGATGCTGGTTGATGGTGGTTTTCGCGATGTTCTGCTCCCTCGCCCAGGCGGGGGACGCCGCGCCGCCGTCCGTGATTCATCTGGCCAGCGAAGACTGGGAAGACTACACCGCCGCTGACGGTCATGGCTTGGGTTGGGACGTGCTGCGCGCCATCTTCGAACCGGCCGGGGTCAAGCTGGATATCCGCACCGAACCCTACACCCGTGCCGTCGGCCTGGCTCAGCGCGGGGAAGTGGATGCCTGCGTCGGCGCCTATCGCAATGAAACCAACGGCGTGCTTTATCCGCACTGGAACTTCGACACCGATCACATCTATGCCCTGGGCCTGGCGAGCAATCCGTCACCAACCCTGGACAACCTTGGCAGCTATCGATTGGCCTGGGTGCGCGGCTACAGGTATCAGGATTACCTGCCCAATGTGCAGCGCTACAACGAAGTGGTGCGGCGCACCGGGATCCTGTCGATGCTGACTCACAACCGCGCCGACTATTACATCGATGCGCTGACCGAAGTCGACTATGTAGTCGCCCGAGCCAAGGATCCATCGCAGTTCCGCCGCACCCACATCGCCGAGTTGCCGCTATACCTGTGTTTTGCCGACAACCCCAAGGCCCGCGCACTGATGGCGTTGTTCGACCAGCGTATGGAACTGCTGGTGAAAAGCGACCAGTTGAAACCGATCTTTGCCAAGTGGAAACAGCCTTATCCATTCGATGCGAATTGAACCGTCGCGGCTAGCGTTTGTAGCCGCTGCCGAGGCACGAGGTGCGTTCGGCCTGAGCTGCCGAGGTACGCGTCGGCCTGTAGCAGCTGCCGAGGTACGAGGCTGCGTTCGGCTGCGCAGCAGTCGTAAACCCTGAGCACGCGGTTTTACTGAAACACCGCGTTGCCTGGTTTCACGACTGCTTCGCAGCCGAACGCAGCCTCGTGCCTCGGCAGCTGCTACAGGCGAACGCAGCCTCGTGCCTCGGCAGCTGCTACAGGCGAACGCAGCCTCGTGCCTCGGCAGCTGCTACAGGCGAACGCAGCCTCGTGCCTCGGCAGCTGCTACAGGCGAACGCAGCCTCGTGCCTCGGCAGCTGCTACAGGCGAACGCAGCCTCGTGCCTCGGCAGCTGCTACAGGCGAACGCAGCCTCGTGCCTCGGCAGCTGCTACAGGCGAACGCAGCCTCGTGCCTCGGCAGCTGCTACAAGCGAACGCAGACCGGGCGTAGGTATCTCAGATCAAACTTTTTGATCGTTATGCCCCATAATTCAGCCTAAGCGTCGGTCGGAACGTGCTGTTACAATGCCGCCTCTGCGAATCTCCAGTACTTATTGATCAGGAGCACACCGGTGCCTGTCGTTTTTGTCGCCGCTTCGAAGCTGCCAACGCCTTTTGCGCAATTCACCATGCACGGCTTTCTCGATGAAGAGAACGGGCGTGAGCACGTCGTGCTGAGCCTGGGTGAGTTCGCCGACGGTGCCCCGGTACTCGGCCGGTTGCACTCAGAATGCCTGACTGGCGACGCCTTGTTCAGCCAGCGTTGCGATTGCGGCTCGCAACTTGAGGCGGCGTTGCAAGCCATTGCCCGTGAAGGCCGCGGCGTGTTGCTCTACTTGCGTCAGGAAGGCCGAGGCATTGGCTTGCTGAACAAGATCCGCGCCTACGAGTTGCAGGATGGCGGAGCCGACACCGTTGAAGCCAACGAGCGCCTGGGGTTTGCCGCCGACCAGCGTGACTACGCCATGTGCCTGCCGATGCTGCAGCACCTGGGCGTGAAATCCCTGCGCCTGATGACCAACAACCCACGCAAGGTCAAAGCCTTGACCGACATGGGCATCGTGGTCGCCGAGCGTGTGCCGCTGCACACCGGGCACAACCCGCACAACAAACTCTACCTGGCCACCAAGGCCAGCAAGCTCGACCACATGATGGGCAACGAGCACCAAGGCGAGGCTGATCGGGCGTGACTCGCGGTCAAGTGCGGCGGCGACTGTCCTTTAACTGGTGGCAATACCTGGCGCTGGCCTTGGTGCCACTGTTCGTGATTAACGGCGTGTTCGGCCAGAGCGAGGCGATCCTGCCGGTGCTGGCGATGCCGTTGTTTATCGCCGGTGTGGCCTCGATGTTTGTCAGCCTGAAGTTTTTCGGCGGCTATAAACACGCGCTAATCGCCACCCAGAAAGCCCTCGACACCCCTGAAGAACCCGCCGCCTGGATTGCCCTGGCAGCCAAGCGTCGCACGGCGTTCCTGGCGGCCGGTCTGCCGGCGTGGATCGGTGCGTTGGCGGTGTTCGTCGGCCTCGAAGCGGTGCCGCTGGTATTGCTGGCGCTGTCGACCACGGTGCTGTTCTACCTCTACCGTATCCCGCGTCAACTCGGCTGATGCTTCGCGTCGGGTTAGCGGTTTTGCTGCTGGCCGTCAGCGGTTCGGTTTTTTCCGTTGAGCGCGTTGTCAGTCTCGCGCCGTCGCTCTCTGAAATCGTTGTTGAATTGGGTTCCGCCGACTTGTTGGTCGGGGTGCTGGATGCCGGTGAGCGTCCTGCCGAGCTCAAGGATCTTCCTTCCGTTGGCCGCTACGGTCAGTTGGACATGGAGCGCTTGCTCAGCCTCAAACCCGATCTGTTATTACTCTGGCCCGGCAGCGTAGGGCCGGCTCAGCGTGAACAGCTCAAGCGCTTGAACATTCCCACCTACGTCGTTGAACCCCACAACCTCGGCCAGCTCACGGCGCAGATTGAGACGATCGCCACGCAACTTGGCCGGCCGGAGCGGGGCGTGACCTTGGCGGCTGACTTGCGGTTGAAACTGGATAACCTGCGCCAGCGCTATCGCCGGGACAAGCCGCTAACGGTGTTCTATCAAGTCTGGGATCGGCCGCTCTACACCGTGGGCGGCGGGCAAATCATCAGCGATGCGCTGGAAGTATGCGGCGCACGCAATGTGTTTGCTGACCTGACCTTGCCGGCGCCGCAGGTTAGCGTCGAGGCGGTGTTGCAGCGCAATCCTGAGGTGATTCTGGCCAGTGATCAGGCGCAACTGGATGCCTGGAAGGCGTGGCCGCAGGTGGCGGCGGTGGCGCAGGGGCGGTTGTTGTTGGTGACGGATAAGGGGTTAGAGCGGCCGAGTGGGCAGATGATTGAGGCGACGGCCAAGTTGTGCCAAATCATCGCGCCATCACGCTGATCGTTCCCATGCTCTGCGTGGGAATGCCGCCATGGACGCTCCGCGTCCGCTCTTGATGTGACGCAGAGCGTCACGGGATGCATTCCCATGCGGAGCGTGGGAACGATCGTAACTAGAACTCCGGCGTCCAGGTCACCCCAAACATCCACGCTCGACCTTCCTCGCGATACCCATACTGACTGCCGTCAAAACTGTACAACGCCCGGCTGTAACCCTTGTCCAGCAGGTTATCGACCTTCAGCTCAAGCTTCACTTCCCGATTCAACGCCCAACTGCTGCGCAACCCGAGCAACGCATAGCCACCCAACGGCTGCTGATTCTTCTCATCGTCATAACTGCCGCTCACCGCCTGCCAACTGGCGCCCAGCCCTAGCTGATCAAACTGTCGATCAAGGTCCAGACTCAATGTGCGCCGCGCACGCCGGGCCAGGGTGTGGCCACTGTCGCGATCCCGTGGGTCGATGATCGCCACGCCGAGGTTGCTCTGCCAGCCGAACAGTTCCTGTTTCAACGCCGCTTCGAAACCATTGATGCGCGCCGAGGCCACGTTCTGCGGACGATTGTTGCTGCCGAAGATAATCGCGTCCTCCAGGTCCGTGCGGTACAGCGACGCTTCCAGTCGACTGGTGTCGGTGAGCTGGCTGCGCCATTGCAGCTCATAGCTTTTCGAGGTTTCAGGCTTGAGGTTCGGGTTGCTGTAAAGCGGGTAATACAAGTCGTTGAAGGTCGGCGCGCGGAAGCCTTCGCTGTAGGTCAGCAGCACGTCGTTGTCCGGGTTCAACGGCAGGGTGAAGGTGCCGCTCCAACTATTCTGGCCGCCGAACTGCTGGTTCTGATCGCGACGCAAGCCCAGCTCCGTGGAGAAGCTGTCCGCTTGATAGCGATGCTGGATGAAGGCCGCGCGGTTCCAGCGACTGTCCTCATCGAACAGTGTGCTGCTGTTGATCCGGTCTTCGTACCAATCGCCGCCGAGGATCAGGCTGTTGCGCTCGTTGAGCGTCAGGTCGTTTTGCCAGTTCACGGAATCGCGGTAGGTGTTGAAAACGCTGCGTTCATCACTAAGTTTGTCGAGGTTTTTTTCTCGGTTCTCGCTATGGCCGAACTCTATGCGGGTTTTCCACAGGTCGTTGATGCGCGCATCGATGTAACCGCTAGTGCCGCTTACTGTGAAATCGCTGTAAGGCTGCTGTTGGTAGAAGGGGCTGTCGAGTTCATTTTTGCCGCGGTTATCCAGCACGTTCGCACCGATTTCGATGTCGTCGGTGAGTGCATGGCTCAGGCTCAGACTCATCGATTTATTGCGGTATTCGTCGTGATCGCCGTCGCTTGGATATGACTCGTGGCTGCGATTGATCCCGGCGGTTTCATCCAGGCTGGCGCCCAGATTGAAACGGGTTTTCTCATCGCCGCCCGACAATCCAAGGCTGCGCTCCCAGGTCTGGTTGCTGCCAAACCCCATATGCAGTCGCGGTTGCAGCCCTTGCTCGCCGCCGCGCCGGGTAAAAATCTGAATCACCCCGCCAATCGCATCGCTGCCATAAATTACCGAACGGGAGCCGCGCAGCACTTCTACGCGCTCGACCTGTTCGATGTTGATGTGTTGCAGATTGCTGTCACCTGATGTCGTGCTGCCAATGCGCTGACCGTCCACCAGCACCAGGCTCTGGGCCGATTTGGTACCGCGAATGTAAATCCCCGGCAGACTGCCGCGCCCACCGGTTTGCCCGACTTGTACGCCCGGCACACGGCGCAACAGGTCAGTGGCGCTGCTCGGTTGCAGACGATCGATGTCTTCGCGGGTGAACACGGTGTTGGCGGCGCTGCTGTCATTGCGCGCTTCGACCTGGCGGTTGGCGCTGATCAGCACGTCGGGGAGCTTCAGCGCCTGGTCGCGTTCGAAGGTGTCGGCCAAGAGCTGGCCGGCCGGCAGGAGCGTCAGCGTTAGAGCAAGGCGGGAGAGTTTCATTGGCAATCCGTGTCGAATTCGGGCGCAATCCCGTAGGCGCTGCCGAAGGCTGCGATCTTTTGATTTTGATCTTATGGCGGTAGTGGCGCTGCCGAAGATCAGGATCAAAAGATCGCAGCCTTCGGCAGCTCCTACAGGGGAGCGGGTTTACAGGTTCAGCAGTTGCAAGCGCTGACGAACCGATGCTTCGATCCCGGCTTCATCCAACCCGCATTCGGCCAGCATCTGCGCCGGCTTGGCGTGCTCGACATAGCTGTCTGGCAAGCCCAGGTGCAGCATCGACTTGAGGATGTTTTCCCGGGCGAGGAACTCGCTGACCGCGCCGCCAGCACCGCCCATGATCGCGTTCTCTTCAATGGTCACCAGCAACTCATGGCTGTCGGCAATTTCGCGGACCAGTGCTTCATCCAGCGGTTTGACGAAACGCATGTCGACCACGGTTGCATCCAGCGTCTCGGCAACTTTCAGTGCCTCGGTCAGTTGCACGCCAAACACCAGCAGGGCGGCTTTATTGCCCTGACGGCGAACCACGCCCTTGCCGATTTCAATCGGTTGCAGGTCTTTCTCGATGACCGCGTTCGGGCCATTGCCGCGCGGGTAACGCACCGCCGCCGGGCCGTTGTACACGTGGCCGGTGGTGAGCATTTTGCGCAATTCGTTTTCGTCGCTCGGGGTCATCACCAGCATGCCGGGGATGCAGCGCAGGAATGACAGGTCGAAGCTACCCGCATGCGTCGGGCCGTCTTCGCCGACCAGGCCTGCGCGGTCGATGGCGAACAACACGTCGAGGTTTTGCACCGCCACGTCATGGATCAGTTGGTCATAGCCGCGTTGCAGGAAGGTCGAATAAATCGCCACCACCGGTTTCGCGCCTTCGCAGGCCATGCCGGCGGCGAAGGTGACGGCGTGTTGCTCGGCAATCGCCACGTCGAAATAGCGCAGCGGGAAACGCTCGCTGAACGCCACCAGGTCGGAGCCTTCCTTCATCGCCGGGGTGATCCCGACCAGGCGCGGGTCGGCGGCGGCCATGTCGCACAGCCATTCGCCGAACACACCGGAATACTTCGGCCCGCCAGACTTCTTCGGCGCAGCAGCCGGCGCATTCAGGGGGTCGAGTTTGGTGATGGCGTGGTAACCAATCGGGTCGACTTCCGCCGGGGCGAAGCCTTTGCCTTTCTTGGTGACGACGTGCAGGAACTGCGGGCCTTTCAAATCGCGCATGTTGCGCAGAGTGGCGATCAGGGTTGGCAGGTCGTGGCCATCGATCGGGCCGATGTAGTTCCAGCCCAACTCTTCGAACAGGGTGCCCGGGACCAGCATGCCCTTGGCGTATTCTTCGGTACGCCGGGCGATTTCCCAGGCGCCGGGCAGGCGCGACAGGACCTTTTTGCTGCCTTCACGCATGCTCGCGTAAGTGCGGCTGGAGAGAATCTTGGCCAGGTAATTCGATAGCCCACCGACGTTGCGCGAGATCGACATGTCGTTGTCGTTCAAGATCACCAGCATGTTGGCGTTCACTTCCGGCGCATGGTTCAGCGCCTCGAAGGCCATGCCGGCGGTCAGTGCGCCGTCGCCGATCACTGCAATCGCCTTGCGATCACTGTTCTGCAGGCGGGCGGCAATGGCCATGCCCAGCGCGGCGCTGATCGACGTGCTGGAGTGGCCGACGCCAAAGGTGTCGTACTCGCTCTCGGAACGACGCGGGAAGGCAGCAACGCCGTCCTTCTGGCGCAGGGTGCCCATGCGCTCGCGACGGCCAGTGAGAATTTTGTGCGGATAAGCCTGATGACCCACGTCCCACACCAGCCGGTCGTCCGGGGTGTCGAACACGTAATGCAGCGCGATGGTCAGCTCGATGACGCCCAGGCCGGCACCGAAATGCCCACCGGTCTGACCGACCGTGTAGAGCAATTCCAGGCGCAACTCATCGGCCAGGGTTTCCAGCTCGGCTTCGCCTAACCGGCGCAGGCCGTCCGGCGTATTAGCACGGTCGAGCAGGGGCGTGGTCGGGCGCTTGCGGGGAATCTCATGAAACGTCGTGGGCATCAGGCGAATCGTTATAGGTATAGAAGAGGCGGCAGTTTACCTGATGCATCGGCCCCTGCCCACGCGTTGCGCTTTTTTGGCGGATACGCTGTCAGCTGCGGCGTTCGACGATATAGCGGGCCAGATCGCGTAATGGCTCGGCTGCCGCGTCAAACGGTCGCAGCGCATGCAGGGCCTGATCGCGCAGTTCCAGGGCGTAGACCTTGGCCGCCTCGAGACCGAGCAGGGCCGGGTAAGTCGGCTTATCACGAGCAATGTCGGCGCCCTGGCGTTTGCCGAGGGTTTCGGTATCGCTTTCGACGTCGAGAATGTCGTCCTGCACCTGAAACGCCAGGCCGATCGCCTGTGCATAAGTCTGCAAGGACTTGAGTTCGTCTTTCTCGGCCCGACCACTGGCCAGGGCGCCGAGTTTGACGCTGACCTCGATCAACGCGCCGGTCTTGTGCCGGTGCATGTATTCGAGGGCTTTCTGATCAAGCTTCAAGCCAACCGAGCCAAGGTCGATGGCCTGACCGCCGACCATGCCCGCCGGGCCTGCCGCCAACGCCAGGGCGCTGACCATTTGCAGACGGATCTCGGCGTCCGATGTGCTCAGGCGCGGGTCGAGCAGGGCGCTGAAGGCCAGGCTCTGTAAGCCGTCACCGGCAAGGATTGCGCAGGCTTCATCGAATTTTTTGTGGGTCGTCGGCTGGCCGCGACGCAAATCGTCATCGTCCATCGCCGGCAAATCGTCGTGCACCAGGGAATAGGCGTGGATCAACTCCACCGCACACGCCGCGCCGTTGGCTTGCTCAGCCTTTCCGCCCAGTGCTTCGCACGCGGCGTAGGCCAGCAGCGGCCGCACACGCTTTCCCCCATTCATCACGCTGTAGCGCATGGCGTCATAGAGGCGGACGAGCTCGGGGCTCGGTGGGTTGAACAGGGTTTCCAGCGCAGCGTTAACGCGGGCCTGGCTGGTCGCCGAATACGCTGCAATCATTCTGGCTGATCCGCTTCGAAGGGTTCCTCGGCCAACTCGCCATCACGTTCGAGCAGCACTTGAACCTTTTGCTCAGCCTGAGCCAGCGCTGCCTGGCAATCGCGGGTCAGACCGATGCCTTGCTCGAAAGCTGTCAGCGAATCTTCCAGCGACAGCTCGCCGTTCTCCAGTCGCTCGACCAGCGTTTGCAGGTCAGCGAGGGATTGTTCGAAATCCAGTGCAGCTTTTTTGCGGGCCATGGCGGCTATTTCCGGTTGACGTTAAACCGGCGCGACACTAGCAGACATGGGGGGTATGGGCAAATGAGCGGGGGGTTCGACGCAACCTTTGTAGCAGCTGGCGAAGCCTGCGTTCGGCTGCGCAGCAGCCGCCAACCCTGCTTGCAAGGCGTACCTGATGTACCGAGAGTTCCAATTTTACGACTGCTGCGCAGCCGAACGCAGGCTTCGCCAGCTGCTACAGGTCGTGTTGCAAATGAACTTTGTGGCCTATTCGGCTCATTTCGTGAGCCGAATAACCGCTCTATTCGGCTCACACCCAACAATCATCGTGATTTTCACCACAAATCAACATGTATCTGATTGTTAAAAAACCGCCACATCGCTAACCTTCGTGCCTTCTACGACCCAATAGTCACGGGTCATTTTGACGAAACGCAGTTTTTGCATCTGTAACGCGCCGAGGATCGGGCGCAGGGTTTCGTTGTGCATGGCAGGAGGCGTCACATGCGTTGCTTTCTTTCACTGCTGATGCTGCTGGTCTGGGCCCGCGCGGCCTGGGCGGAGCCGACGGCCCAGTTGTCGGAGCCGATAGGCGGCTGGCGTTATAACGGCTTGCTCGATCGCAGTGAAAACCCTCAAGTCGCCTATCCCACTCCGCCCATCGACCGCGGCGTGCAGCGCAATCGCACGATGATCGAAGGCCAGCTCAAGGCCATCGGCACCCAGCGCGGGCCGCACACCCTGGCGGTCAACGGCAATCCACTGAACCTGTACACCGACGACGAAGGGCGTTTCGCCCGGCCGTATGCGTTCGGCGCCGGTTCCAACAGCGTCGAAGTGCGCAGCGCCGAGGGCAAGTCGCTCAAGCGTGTTCAATTCTATGAAGCCAATAGCCTGCGCACCCCGGCGCGGATTCGCGTGGTGCTGGGTTGGGACGATCCCAAAGCCGAGCTCGACTTGCACATCATTACCCCCGACGGCCAGCACGCGTTCTTCGCCCACACGGCGTTGACCAACGGCGGCGGCCTGGACCCGGACGGCGTCGATGGCCCCGGCCCGGAAATGTTCACCATGACCGCGCCGATGCATGGCACCTATCTGGTTTACGTGAACTATTGGGGCAACTTCGGGAGCGAAGGCTATAACTTCGATGAGACCAGCAACCAGAACGAGGTCATCACCTCGCAAATCAACCTGGTGCTCAACGAAAACACCGTCGACGAAAAACGCGAGACCTTCATCGTGCCCCTGCGGGCCATCGGTGACCTGTTGCTGGTCAAGACTTTCAACTATTAAGCATCCCGCTCCACGGATGAATTGCTGAGCTTTGGGAACATGAGCGTGAACATGAGCGATAACACTGCTTCTCCGGCCGCCGAAACGCCTGCCGCTAAAACTCCACGTCGCTGGCCAGCCGTGCTGATCGGGCTGTGCCTGGTGGCCGGCGTGGCGGGCGGGTTGGGCTGGTTCATGCACAAACCCAAGGTGCCAGCAGCGGCGCTTGCCAGTGACAAACTGGGCATGAGCCGCCCGGACGGTCTGCTGGAAACCCACTCCTTGAGCCAATTGCCCAAGGACTTGCTGGCCGTGCCGTTCCTCAAGGAAACCCTGACCGAAGATTTCGTCTTCTATTACGAAGCCCACGCGGATCGCCTCGGCTTGATCGGCAGCTTGCGCCGGATCATTTACGAGCATGACCTCAAGTTGCAGGACAGCCTGATCGAGCAACTCTTCGATCAGCCGGCTGACGTGGCGCTGTGGCGTGGGGCGGATGGTCGCCTGAAAGATTTCTTGATGGTGATGGATCGCGGTGGCCTGGCCAAAGTCTTGGAACCGTTGGCCAAGGTCGCACTGGACGACACACAGCTGACCCAAGTCGGCACTGTGAAAGTCGGCGCTGATGATGTGGCGCTTTATCAACTGACCTACAACGCTACGAAGGCGCTGATGTTCGCCTCCCATGGCGACAAACTGGTGGTGCTGTCGAACCCGGCCAAGCTGTACGAAGGCGGCCATGGTCCGGTCGATGAACCGGGCATGGTCTCGACTCAGGCGTTAGAAGCACTGCTCGGGGGCGAAAAACTGTTCCCCGAAGCTTTTGGCCTGCAACAGCGCTTGCCTGAGGTGAAGCAACGCCTGTCGGTCAATTCCAGCGTGTTGGCCATGGGTTATCAGCGCTTCATCCCGAACTTCGCCGGCCTGCGCTTCGACATGGACGACAAGGGCTGGCACAGCTTCCTCGCCATGGACGAACTGGACAACCAACCGGACTTCGATTTCAAACCGATCTGGCAAGCCATGCCCATGGGCGCCAGCGCCTGCGTAGCTTTGCCGCTTGCGGCAGAGCAACAGAAACCGTTGCTGGTCAAACTCGGCGCCGAAGAGACAGTCGCCCAGGCCCTGACCGAACACATGGCCGGTGCCGCAGGCCTGTGCTGGTACGCCGATTCGCGGCTGTACACGCCGCTGCTGGTGGCCAGCCTCGACGATAGCGACAGCGCCAAGCTCGACGGTGATCTGGGCAACCTGTTCGGCTCGATGGTCGGGGCCTATGAAGGTAACGTCGAAGAACACGCGTTCCCGGTGGTTGAGAAGCAGGCAGTTGAAAGCCACCAATGGCAGCGCCAGGTCAGCTCCAACTTCGGCCCTTATAAAGCCAAGGATGCCGAGAACCCGGACGCGATCACCGGCAAGGCGTTCATGAAAGTCAGCCTCGCCCGTCACGGTTCGACGCTGCTGTTTTCCCTCGATGACAAACTTGTCGACAAAGCCCTCGGCACCCTCGACAAACGCTTCCCGCCGATGGCTGACGTGGTGCCCAAGGACCTGCTGATGCCGGTCTACTTCGGCCCGGATTCCATGGCGCAGCTGATGCAACAGGAAACCCTCGACAGCCTGCCCCAGGACATGGAGCCGGTGTTCTACAACGCCGCGCAAACCTACCTGATCCCGAAACTGCGCAAGCTCGGCGGTTACGGCAAATACGCCCTGACCCTGCCCAAAGGCAGCGAGCCCGATGGCCACTGGCAATGGCTGCCGCTGGAGTGGAAAGCCCTGTGACAGCCCTTATCCGAGGCCTCGGCCTGCTGGCGATGCTGCTCGGCAGTCGGGCGTTTGCCACTGAGACGCCGCCGCTCGACGTGCAGCAATCCCAGGTGTTCCGCGCCTGGTTCGTGCGCATCGCCCAAGAACAACTAACCCAAGGCCCGAGCCCGCGCTGGTTCCAGCAGGACTGCGCCGGCCTGGTGCGCTTTGCCGCCAATGAAGCGCTGAAAGTCCATGACGACAAATGGCTGCGCAGCAATGGCCTGTCCAATCGTTACCTGCCGCCGGAGCTGCAACTGAGCGAAGCCCAGCGCGGCCTCGCCCAGCAATGGCAGCAGGGCGGCGGCAAGGTCGGGCCGTACGTGAACGCGATCAAATTGATTCAGTTCAACAGCCATTTGATCAGCCGCGACGTGTCACAAGCCCGGCCCGGCGACCTGATGTTTTTCGATCAGGGCGACGACCAGCACCTGATGATCTGGATGGGCCGCTACATCGCCTATCACACCGGCACCACCACCCCCACTGACAACGGCATGCGCTCCGCGAGCCTGCAGCAACTCATGACATGGAAGGACACCCGATGGATACCCGACGCAGCCAACCCCAACTTCATCGGCGTCTATCGACTGAACTTTCTCTCCCAATGATCGGTGCCCGCATGCTGCGTTTACTGCCTCTGCTGTTGGTTTTAGTGCTGCCGTTTTCGGCGGTCAACGCCGAAGACACCGTCGAACCCAGCGGCTACACGCCGGTGGCCGGTGAAAGCTTTTTCCTGCTGGCGGACAGCAGCTTCGCCGCCGATGAACAGGCCATGGTTCGCCTCGAAGCACCGGGTCGCGACTATCGCCGCTTCCGTATGGAGCCTTACGGCGGCGCCGACATCCGCGTGTATCGCATCGACAAGCCGCTGGATTTCCTCAAGCGCCAGAAGAACCTGCATCGCGTGGTCAGTGACGGCCAGTTCAAGGGCGAAGGCCTGTCGAACACCCTCGCGTACCTGTGGGACAACTGGTACCGCAAATCCCGTCGCGTGATGCAGCGGGCGTTTTCCTACGAGTCCCGTAAACAAGTCACCGAGGAAGTGCCTGAGCTGAAGATGGGCGCCGCGATTGCCGCGCCAACGCCTTACGACGCTCAGCCGCAATTCGCACTGATTCCGGGCCTGCCCGTCGTCAGTCAATTCCGTTATCCGTTGTGGGAAGCCAAACCGATCCAGCCGCCAGCCGGCGTGAACCTGGCCGGTTCTTCCAGTGAATTTGTCAGCGTTGCACCGGGTAACGTTTATATCCCGTTGGGTAATCTGAAACCGGGCCTTTACCTGGTGGAAGCGCTGATCGGCAAGTACCGCGCGACCACCATGGTTTTCGTCTCCAATACCGTGGCCGTGAGCAAGATTGCCGGTGATGAGTTGCTGGTGTGGGCTGCGCGCAAACACGAAGGCAGTTCGGTGCCTAAGGTCAATGTGCTGTGGACCGATGGCCTGGGCGTGATGAGCAGCGGCGCGACCGATGCTGATGGTTTGCTGCGCCTGAAACACGTCAGCCCCGAGCGTTCGTTCGTGATTGGCGAGGACGAGGAGGGCGGGGTGTTTGTCTCCGAGAACTTCTATTACGACAGCGAAATCTACGACACCAAACTCTACGCCTTCACCGACCGACCGCTGTACCGGCCGGGGGATTGGGTGTCGCTGAAAATCGTCGGTCGCGAGTTCAAGAATGCCCGGGATTCTGTGGCGCCGACGGCGGCTGACGTCAACGTGACCGTGCTCGACGCCACCGGCACCGCGCTGCAATCCCTGGCGCTGAAGCTCGATTCCAAGTCTGGCACCCAAGGCCGTTTCCAGTTGCCGGACAACGCGGTGGCGGGTGGTTATGAACTGCGTTTCAGCTACAAGGATCAGGCCTACAGCAGCGCCTTCCGTGTCGCTGAATACATCAAACCGCACTTTGAAATCTCGCTGAACCTGGCCAAGCAGGATTACCGCACCGGCGAACCGGTGAAGGGCAGCCTGGTGCTGTTGTACCCGGACGGCAAACCGGTGGCTGACGCCAAATTGACCCTGAGCCTGCGCGCCCAGCAATTGTCGATGGTCGACAACGAGCTGCAATACCTCGGGCAATTCCCGATTGAGCTGACCAGCACCGAACTGACCACCGACGCCAAGGGTAACGCGACCCTCGACCTGCCGGCCGCCGACAAACCGAGCCGCTACATGCTCACCGTGTTCGCCAGCGATGGCGCGGCGTATCGGGTCAAGACCACCAAGGAAATCCTCATCGACCGTGGCGCCGCGAGTTTCAGCCTGCGCGCCCCGCAGCGGTTCAGCGCGGTGGGCGACAAGGTTGCGTTCAGTTATGTGAACGAAGGTGGCAGCGAGCCAAGTAAAGCGGTCACCCCGAGCAGCTATAACTGGGTGCGTCTGGAAGACCAGAGCACCGGCGACGGCAAACTCACCGCGAAAGACAAAGGCTTCAGCGTGGCGTTCGCGCGACCGGGCACTTACAACCTGACGTTGAAGGATGATCACGGCCGTGTGATTGGCGCGACCGGTCATTCGGTCACCGGCGAGGGCGTCAAAGCCGTGCCGGGCACGGTGGAAATCGTTCTCGACAAACCCGAGTACAAGGCCGGCGACGAAGCCATGGCGTTGATCACCTTCCCGGAACCGGTCAGCGATGCGCTGCTGTCCCTGGAGCGGGACAAGGTCGAGGCCACGGCGCTGCTGTCCAAGGGCGGCGACTGGCTGAAGATGGAAAAACTCAGCGACACCCAATACCGCGCACGCATTGCGGTGAAGGACAATTTTGCGCCGAACCTGACCTTCTCCGTGCTCTACACCAAGGGTGGTCAGTACAGCTTCCAGAACGCCGGCATCAAGGTAATTGCACCGCAAATCGACGTGGCAATTGCCACCGATAAAGAGGCTTATCAGCCGGGCGATACCGTGTCGGTGGACCTGACCACGCAGTTCGCCGGCAAGCCGATTCCGGCGCACCTGACGGTCAGCGTCGTCGATGAAATGATCTACGCGCTGCAACCGGAAGTCGCGCCGACCATCGACCAGTTCTTCTACCACCCGCGCCGCAACAACGTGCGCACCAGCGCCAGCCTGTCGTTCATCAGCTACGACGTGGCATTGCCGGGCAGCCCCGGCGCGCCGGGCAAGGCCAACCGCAGCGAAAGGGGCGTGAAAGTGCTGGAGCGGCCGCGTCGTGAAGACGTCGACACCGCCGCGTGGCAGCCGGAATTGATCACCGACGCTAACGGCAAAACCCGCTTCACCTTCAAGATGCCGGACTCGCTGACCCGCTGGCGCATTACCGCTCGGGCTATCGCCGATGACGGTCAGGTCGGGCAGAAGAAGCAATTCGTGCGCTCGGAAAAACCGCTGTACCTGAAGTGGAGCGGCCCGAGCAAATTCCGCACGGGCGACAAACCGGCACTCGGTGTGTTCGCCTTCAGTCAGGCCGAGAAACCGGTCAAGGCTGAACTGGTGACCCATTACGGCGGTGCCGAGCAGCGCCTGCCGGTAACCTTGAACAGCGGCATCAACTACATTGCGTTGCCGGCATTTGCCTTGGCCAGTGGTGATTGGACCGCCGAACTGGTGCAGGACGGCAAGACCGCCGATGCCCTGGCCGTGCGCCTGACCGCGCCCGGTGAAGGCTGGCAAGTGACCCAGAGCCAAGTCGTGGACGCGCTCAGCGGTGACACAGCGCTGACCTTGCCGGCGGACGCGACGGATATTCGCCTGCGCCTGGATGACAGTCCGCAAGCGCTGTTCCGTTCGGCCCTCGATGATTTGCTGAGCTATCCGTATGGCGGCGTCGAGCAGACTGCTAGCCGTTTGCTGCCACTGAGCATTGCCTATCCGTCGCTGTCATCGAATCCACAGGTTCGTGATCGCTTGCGCCTGATCATGCAAAACAGCCGTCTGCGCCTGGTGCAAATGGCCGGCCCGTCGGCGAGCTTCACCTGGTGGGGCCAGGACGGTGAGCCGGATACATTCCTCACTGCGTACGCCTATTACGCCGACTGGTACGCCAGCAAAGCGCTGGAACTGAGCCTGCCGCCGGAGCATTGGCAGCGGGTGTTGGAGGTCTATTCGAAGCAGGCGAAAAACACGCCGCTGTTGCAACGGGCGCTGATCCTGTCGTTCGCCAAGCAGATGCAATTGCCGGTGAACACCTTGCTCAGTGGCTTGATGGATGACCTGGCGAAGGCCGGCGACGGCAACGCGGCGAACCTGATGGACGATGGCGAAGACAGTCTGGTCATGAGCGATCCGGATTCGGCGCTGGGCCTGGCGGCGGCGCGTGCGCTGACGGCTTCGTTGGCCAAGCAGTCCAAGGTCGCGCTGCCGGATGTGTTCAATCGGCAAGTGCCAGACGCGCAACAACGTCTGGCCGTGAGTTCGCAGCCGTTTGCTGAAGCCTTGAACCTGTCGCTGCAAGCTTTCGACCAGGTTCATGCGCAGCAGTTGTTGCAGCGCCTGCTGCCACAGCAATCGACCCTTGAACGCGCGTTGGCGCTGAGCTGGTTGCAACACAGCATCGAGCAGGCGTCGCCGACCATCGCCCTGGCGCCGGGTGAAGGCTGGAAGAAAAACTATGGCGATACCGGCGAGATGTATTGGACGTGGCAGGGCGCTACGCCAGTGCCGGCAGCGTTGTCGTTGACCGGGACACAGGAACGTCCGCTGCGCGCCGCGCTGAGCTATCAGACCAAGCAACCGGCAATCGACCCAATGGCCGTGACCATTACCCGTCGCCTGTCGCGTCTGGTGCCGGGTGACGAAGCGTTCGAATTCAAACTCGAAGCGGTCGGCACCAAGCCGTTGTCCAGCGACAGCCTGTACCTGGACGAAGTGATCATCACCAGCAAAGCCGCCAAGCCGCTGCGCTACGGCATGATCGAAGTGCCGTTGCCACCGGGCGCCGATGTCGAGCGCACCACGTGGGGCATCAAGTTGATGGGCAAGGCTGGCACTGAACCGACGGCGCTGGAAAAGGCGCGTTTCGAACCGGGCCAGATGGCTTACGCGATTCCGGTGGATGCCTTGAGCGGCGAATTGCGCGTGCGGCATCTGGTGCGCTTCTCGCAGAAAGGCCAGTTCAACCTGCCGCCGGTGCGTTTCACCCAGGTCTATGCGCCACAGCATCAGGCCCAGGAACAGAAACCGGCGCTCGGCCAGGTCACGGTCAACTGACATGATCCGGCCTCTGGTCTGGTGGCTGCTGTGTTTGCTCCCTGCGCTGGCGACAGCGCAGGACGAACCGTTGCGACTGGGCTTCAAGGGCGAATTGCTGTCGCTGAGCCGGACTCAACTGATCTCCCGCGAGCCGTTGCCTTCAGATCTGCAGACGCCATTAGGGAGTTTGTGGAAGCTGTTTGTTTACGGCTGGCTGGTCGATACCGGTGCGCGAGAACCAGCGTATGAATGTCGCGGGCAGTCGAAGGAAGAAGTCTATTGCTGCACGGCTGGCGGGAAGATTGGGCGTGATCAGGCGTTGGTGAAGTCTTGCGGGTTGTACTTTGAGCCTGCGCGGCTGGGCATTGCTAACGCTGACTGGCGCACCTATTGGCAGGCTCGACAGGCGCCGGAATGGTTACTGAACTTGCCGTCGTTGCAGCCTGCTACGCGGGTTTCCGTGGCGGAGTTATTGAAGGCGCTGACCGTGATGCCGGCGCAGGATCAGGCGCGGCGGGTGTTGCTGGACGTGGTGTTGAACGCCGCTGACGGCAATGCCGTGGGTGAACTCGGTGGCCGCTTGCGGGTGAAAACCTGGAGCTGGCTGGGGGATCAAGATCCGTCGTCGCGTCAGGGCGGATTCGCCGGTTGGACGGTGGATGGCACGCCGATCTGGGCCGGTGGGCGCGGGACCAGTCAAATGGTTCTGCGCAATTACGGTGTGGCGCTGGCGTCAGTGTTGCCGATGGATTGGCCCTTGGATGCTGGGCGTTGCGTTGAGGTGGGGCTGTTTTCACGTTACCCGATCGGGCGCGTTCTGGCGGGGGATCGGGTGGTTTCTTCCGGACCGTTGCAGGGCGACTACCGCGTCGAATTCGCCAACGGCAATCAACTGGACATCCACAGCGACGGCGAATTGTTTTTACTCAACGACAAGCTGGTCGCGCGCTTGGACCGCGAAGAATACGTCGCCCGCGTCCTCCAGCGTGAAGCCAAGTCCGAGCCCGCTGAAGCCGCGAAAGCCCTGGCCGTGGCCATCCGCACCTACCTGCTGCAAAACGCCACGCGCAACGGCGACTGCCTGAGCATCGACGACAGCAGCAGCCGCCAGCGCGTCGCCCCACGCCCGGCCACCGCCGAATCGCGCGACATCGCCGCATGGACCAGCGACCTGGTCCTGGCCGGCAGCACCGTCACTTATCACTCCGATCAACCCGGCCCGGACAAACTGTCCTGGCAGCAAGCCGTCGAACAAGCCAACGCCGGCCAACGCTACGACGCCATCCTGCTGCACGCCTACCCGCGCGCCAGCCTCAGCCGCTGGGACAATCCCGTCGCCTCCTGCGAAGCGTTGCCCGCCGCGCAAGACTGGCTAAAAACCCAGCGCCGCGGCTGGCGCCCGCGCCTCGAAAACGAAGTCGGCTACAACGAAGTCAACACCTTCGCCGTCTGCCGCCTGGCCTTCGGCCGTCCCTATGTCGACCGCGAACGTCAGCGCATTTACGTGCGCGGCGTGCAGTCCCTGCAGGACCGCCTCGACCTGACCCACGAATACCTGCACCTGGCCTTCGAAGCACATCCCAACGGCCAGGATGAAACCTACATCGAAGGGCTCGCCCGCCACCTCTTGCTGGAATAGGCCATGAAACTCCGTTATCCACAGGTCTTCCTGTTCCTCTGTTCTTTTTGCGTATTGCCGACGACCTTCGCCGCTGATGCCGCGGTCAAACTCGACACCCCCATCGGCGGCTGGCGCACGGGCGCCATCGAGGGCGAAGGCGAAAACTTTCGCCAGAGCGTCAACTACCCGGCCTCGTCGGTGAATACACCGGCAGGCCAGGCCAATACCGCGCGCATTACCGGGCAGATCAAAGCCACGCCCAAGTCGAACGAACCCGGACGCTTGATTGTCAACGGCATCAGCATGCCGCTGAAAATCGACCCGGCAGGACGTTTTGATCGCCCGTATTCATTCCCCAATGGCAGCAACAGCGTTGAAGTGCGCAGTCCTGATGGCCAGCAACGGCATCGCACGCAGTTCCTCAATGTCAGCGGTGGGGCGACGCCGGCCAAGTTGCGGGTGCTGCTGTCGTGGGACAGCGACAACACCGACCTGGACTTGCACCTGATTACCCCGGACGGCGCCCACATCTGGTACGGCGACCGGGTTGCCCCCAATGGCGCGGCGCTCGACGTGGACGTGACCACGGGTTACGGCCCGGAAATCTTCGCCATGCCGGCGCCGATCAAGGGGCAGTATCTGGTGTATGTGAATTACTTCGGCGGTGGTTATCGCAGTGATGAAGAAGGGCAGGAGGATGCGGTTCAGGCGTTGACCACGGCGCAAGTGACGGTGATCACCGAGGAAGGGACGCCCAACGAGAAGATGGAGACATTCCTGGTGCCGATGCGGGCGGTGGGGGAGTTGACGCTGGTTAAGGGGTTTAGTTATCCGTGAGGGGGTAGCCAGAGGATAACGCTTGTTCAAGAAATGAAAGCTGAGGCCTGATGCGTGCGGGTTTTTTTACTCGTTGGGTCTGCTCACTACTTTGACAAAAGGGACAGTTCAATGCGCCAAAGGCGACGCCGTCAGTTGAGCGACCTCGCTGGGATGTCGAATCAGGCTGTTGGCCGTTCGACGGCCGGGAGACTGGCATCCCGCAAGACCCCGATATAGCCGTTATAGAGGTTACTGGTGGGTACCAGCTGCCGGGCCACAAGTTGCTGATGCATGCTGCGCAAATGGTAGAAGGGGACGCGCACATAGAGGTGGTGCTCGATGTGGTAGTGAATGGCGTGCGGGCCGAACAAGAAGGTCTGCCAGTTGCCACGGACAATGCTCCGCGCATTCTGGCTCTGGTCATCGCAGGCGAGCAGGCCGGCATGTTCCATGATTGCCCTGACGCGGCCCATGAAGGGCAGCAGGGTAATGGCCGGCAGCAACCACAAGGCCAGGTAAAGTAACGCGTGTCCGCTCCACGCCAGTACGCCGAGCAGCAGGCCATTGCTGGCGAGCATCGAAAAAACTTCCCACGCCACCTGGCCCCGCGATTTATCGACCTTGGGCATGATGTCCCGATAGTCGCCGCGCGCAAATTTGCCGGCACTGATGAAGTAGCCCACCCCACAGATGTCCGCTAACAGCTTTGCGGCGAGTTTGCCTCGGGGCAGCGGGAAGTCACCGAGACCAAACACCGCGACCACCGGATCGTCATGGCGCATCGGCGCGAGGTGATGTTTCAGATGCCCGGCACGGTAGGTTTGCAGCGACAGGAACAACGGCCCGGCGGCCAAAAACTGCCCGATAAAATCATTCAACCCCTGGTGGCGCAGGACAACGCCATGGGCGCTTTCATGCATGATCACCGCCAGCGCCAGTTGGCTGCGGGCAATGATGATCGCCGCCAGCAGGTAAGTGATCGGGTGCGGCCAAAGCGCCGCCGCGGCAAATGACGCAGCGATCAATCCCCAGTCCGCCAGCAGCGCCAACAGTGTGAGCCACGGTTTCAACGCAAAGAGTTCGGCGGGCGGCGTGAAAGCATTCAGGGCCGGATTGTCGCCTGCACGGGATTTGGGTTTGGACATGTCACCTCCTTGTGATTGTGACGACGTCATTGGCCGGACTCACAAGCTGAGCAGGCGACTGACCCACGCGTCGATCCGCGCCTGGGCGCACGCGTTGCCGGTCGCCCCGTCGGGATCAGGCGCTTGAGTCTCGGTCAGTTCCGCTGCGGCTTTTGCCACCTGGCAGCGAAAATCATCGGCGTCACCGCGCCAGGTCACTACCCGGTGTTTGAGCTGTAACTGTGCCGCGCGGGCGGCATTGGTGGCCTGTTCGGGCTGATCGGTGAGGACCAGGATGATCGGGCGCCGATAGACCCGCGCAATCGACAGCGCGGCCATGCCAGGTGCAGACACGATCAATTGTGCCTGCGCCGCGCGGCTGGCCCAGTCCGGGTCAACCCCGAGCCAGCCGCCAACACCGGCGTAACCTTCACCTACCTGATGGGCGCTAAGGCCTGCATCGGCGATGCCCGCGCTCAAGGCTTCGGCCAGACGGACGTCGCTGAAATGCGGGTTCAGATAAATCGCCGCGCCAACCGGGTGTAGCGCCGTTTGTGTGTCAGCCAGGGCAACCGGGGTCGGCAATCGAAACAATGCCGGTGCCTTGGAATCGTCGATCTCGTAGGCGAAGTCATGCTCGATACACGCCCGCGCCGCGTCTATCTGCCGGCCGACAATCCAGCCGAATAACCGCCCGAAGAAACGCGGCCACATCCCCTCGAAATTGTTAATCAGCGCGACCTTCAGGCTCGCGCCGTACACATGCACGACTTTGTGTCGCCACCCGGGTACCGTGCCCATGAACAGCAGCGCCGGGTGGAAGGAGTCATTGATCACAAGGTCGACGCGGCGCAGTTTGCCGTGCAAGCGGATGATGTCGCGCAGCATCCTGCCCGGCCGGAAAACATAGTGCGCCACATTGCTGTTGGTCGCCTTGCGCAGCATGTTCTGCCCGCTGTCGAACTGAACCGCATAGTGCCGCGACAGCATCTCGGCCTTGATGCCGAAGCGTTCCAGGAAGCGCAGCCCTTCATCCGAAGTGGTCAGCACGTCTACCTGCGCGCCCGCCTTGTGCAGCGCGTGCACCAGCAATTGTGCGCGCATCAAGTGGCCGCGTGCGTCGGCGGTGGCGAGGTAGAGGATGCGTGACTTCATCGGTCAGCACCGCGTGTCCCGCCATAGACCCAACCGGCCGCGTACATCGCCAGTGCGCCGGTCACGCCGAAGCCTGATTCGATCGCGCGAATCTCGGCCAGCAAGGTGCTCAGGTAGCCCGTTTCCGGGGGAGCGACGAGGCGCCGCAAGGTGTGTTCGCACAGCCGGACGTGGGCTTTTTCGTCGGCCAGCACCCGTGATAACAACGGATAGAGCCCATGCTCGGGACCGATTACGGCACAGTGGCGACTGAGTACGCGCTCGGCCATCTGCTCGGCGCACAGCCCCGTCGCGTAAGCGGGTACCAACAAACCGTGTTCGAAGTGCTTTGCATAGTGATGCGCCAGGCGCTGCCAGCGCAGGATCTTGCGCCGGCTGAGCCAGTCCGGGGTCAGGCGCGTTTCGCCATCATCCCCGACCGCGCGTAATGCTTCGCTGAACAGCGTCACATGCCGACGTTCATCGGCCAGGTGTTGCTCGACCTGACGCTCAAGCCAGTCGGGTGATTGCGGCAATAACTCTTCCAGCAGGGCGCGTTCCGTCGCGTCTTCCCCGGCAAGGTACATGCGCAGCAGCAACTTTTCTCCGCGTTGGCTGCGGTGCAAACGAACCAGTGCGGCACGCTTGATACGGTCTACCCAACGCGCCTGCACCGCGCTCAGGCCTTGTGCCTTGGGTGTCGCCAGGCAGGCAAATCCGTCATCTACGCAGGTTTGTTCAACCACACTCATTGCGCGGACTGCTGTGCGGTGTCGACGGTAGCTGCTGTGGTTTGCGCTTCCGGCTTGCGGTGCCAGGCGAGGATCAAACCGATAAAGCTGTCCTGCATAAAGGCGTACCCCGAAGTGGCCGCGCCGGGGAATGCTTCTTCACGATCGTTGTACCGCAGATAACCTTTGCCGTTGCGCGCCCCGAATTCCAGCGTGTCCTGTTTATTAAAGCCATGCTCGCGCACGTCCTGCAGCAGCGGACTGTCTTCGAGACCGAAGATAAACAGCTGGCGCTGGATCACCCACACCGGAATGTGGCTGCTCAACGCTTGCAGTTTG
Source organism: Pseudomonas sp. LBUM1646 (assembly GCF_059716165.1). NCBI lineage: Bacteria > Pseudomonadati > Pseudomonadota > Gammaproteobacteria > Pseudomonadales > Pseudomonadaceae > Pseudomonas > Pseudomonas sp. LBUM1646. The sequence continues at coordinate 6,128,354 of NZ_CP166810.1, read as the reverse complement.
AGGCCCCAGCTGCCATTGGCGAGCAGTTGGTTCAGGTCGGTGCTGGTCGGTTCCTGCGAGGTAAAACCGGCCCGCATCAGTGACTTCGAGACCTTGCCGACGCCGAGGGAAATCGTGATGTCGTTGGCGGACGGATTCTTCTCATCGCTTGGGCGCACGGCGACGAAGTAGTTGGCCACCCGCGCGGCGAGCGATGGACGCGCGAGCACATCGCGCGCCTGTTCGGCAGTGAACAGCACGCGCTCGGTGCTGCCTTCGCGGACGATGATCCGGTAAGGAGGCATCACGATGTTGTCGAATTTGCCGCGCACCGGCGAGTGGACGTAGGTGTCGGGTTTCCAGGTCTTGCCCGATCGACGCAGCAGCACATGCAAGCTCAACGGCACGCGCTGACCGTCAGACGCGATACCGCTGCCATGCAGCAGCACGTCGCCGATCACGGTTTTACTGTCATGGGCGGCATCGGCAGAAATCACGATGGTATGGGCTTCAGTGTCGAGGCTTGCGTGAGCATCCGGGAGATCCAGTGCGATGCGGTTGCACTGTGCGTTATTGCTCGTAGTGCCGCCCATAAGGTCTGGCGGACATCCCTCAGTGGAGGCGAAGTGGAACACGCCGCGCCCGGTAAACTCGGCGGGCGCGGCGTTGGCTTGAATACTCAGCGACAGCAGGACCAGGCCCGTCAGGTAGGAGCAGAGTGAGGCGAAGGAGTCAGTTTTCATCATTACTTCCTGTAATCGGGCTTACGTGCAAAAAATGCGACGTTGCCCGGTATCAATCCAAAGGTCGGTGATAGGACAGTGCTTCAGAATGGCGAGCTTTCGCGCGCCCGGCAGAGATGCCCAGCCCACGAACGATTGCGCCTGCGGTATCGAGCAACGACATGCCAATCACAATCGCCGTCGCGGCGATGCGTCGCACACCGTGCAGCGGCGGTAAATCCTGATGGTTCAAGGCGCGCAGGCTGTAACCGAGGCGTCCCGCCATCACGCAAAAAGGGCCGAGCGGCCCACTGCGGCCGAGCCATTGCAGCCAGGACGGCATATAGGCGCGTACCAGATACGGGGTGAGGCCGACGCTGTCGCCGCCCCTGAGCCAGCGCAGTTTCACCACTTCGCCACGGGTGTCCGGCAGTTTATGTTCGGTGTGCGCCAGCGGGGCGTACTGCACCGCAACCCCGGCGGCTTGCAGGCGCAGGCCCATGACTTGGCAATGCGCGCGATACACGCCATCGAGTGGTTCATAGCGATGCTGTTCGAACGTGTCACAGCGAAACGCGACGTTATTCGCATAAAAATTGCGCGTCGCGCCTTCACGCAAAGGGCTGGGGAAATACATGAAGTCGATCGCGGTCAGAGCACTTCCGGTCATGCTCGCGTCATAACTGGTGCGCCCGGCGACCGCCAGCGGTGCCGTAGCCTCAGGCTGGGCAAAGGGCGAGAGCAAATGCTCCAGCCAGTCGATGCAGGGACTGCAATCGGCATCGGCAAAGACCACGTACTGACAGCGGCGCTGATCGACAGCGTCGAAACCGACGTTTTTCGCATCGTAGTAGCCGGTGCGGGCATCAATTTCGATGAAATCGATCTGCCGCCCGGCCAGCTCGGAAATCTCGTTGCGCGCCTGCGCATCCAGCCCGTCATGAGTGATGACCCACTGCGCAAAAGACTGCGGTGCCAGTGTTTGTTGGCCAAAAGCGATGATCAGCCGTTTCAGACTCGCCAACGCTTCCTGTGAATCATGGCCGCCGCGCAGATTATTGGTTTCGACGACTAATGCCGTGTTGGCTGCGACGACATCCAGGCCGCTCGTTACTTCCCTGTTTCTATGCGCCATTGGCATCCCGAGTTGCTTCGTAATAGGTGTGTTTGCCCAGGCACTTTTCGCCCGAAGCGAATGAACTCAGCCTTTTTGCTTCGACCCCGACCAGAGCAGGGACAGCAGCGCACGGGAGTCCATGAGGCGATCATCGGCGCTGACCAGTTCCGGCAGGGCATGCCATGGAAGGTTGGCGCTGCGATGATGATGCAAATGCAGATTGATGTGATACGGCCAAATGAAAAACCTGCCGATGCAGCCCACTCGCCATGCGTAAGTCCATTCCGGCCAGCCGGGGGTTACGCCGGGGCCACCGCTGTGCTCGGCAATGCTGCGGATTTTCTGCAGCAGGGTGCCCAGCGTGGCCAGTGGCACAAACCATAGCAGGGCCAGCAGCAACAGTGTTTGTGCGGAACATTGCCAGGCCAGCACTGACAACAGCGCAAGCCAGATAATGCCCGCAGCCATAACCGGCCGGGTCATCTTCAGTGATGCGCCGCCTGCGTTTTTGTAAGCGCGCAGATTACGCAGCATATTGATAATGAACAAATCGCCCAGTAATTGCCGGAGCAGCAACTTCCCGCTCAAGGGACGGAACTGCCAGGGTTGCCGATGATAAAGAAAGCGCCGTTCCGGGTCTCTGGCTGCGCCCGTGTGCTGATGATGCTCAAGGTGCAGCGGCCGATAGAACTCGATGGGTACCGTTCCCGGAACACCGATGGCCAGGTTGATTAAAAAGTCGTTGAGACGGCGATGGCGCGTCAGGTGGTAGTGCGTAGCGTCGTGGTACAGGATGAACAGTGCATGTTGGCGCGCAGCAATGATGACGAAGGCCAGGCCATACAAGCGCCAGTCCGCGACATAGATCGCGATGCGCAGCGTCACGATGATGCACAACCATTCCAGCAGGATGGCGCCCATGGTGCGCAAATCCACCTTCAGGCGAAGCAGCAGCACGGTTATCAGGCCCGCTGCGCCGCCAACGGCGATGCCATAGACCGCGTCGAGAAAAACATGTTGCCCGGTGGTCAACACGGTCATGGCCAGCACCACACTCCACAATGCAAAGAGCCAAGCTTGGCGCACGCGCAGGTAGCCCAGGACCACGCTGATAGCCACCGGCAGCGCGACATGGCCGCTGGGGGAGGCGGCCAGAGGTGAGTCGATCCGGTAGAACCAGGTGAGCAACTGCGACGCAGTGTCCGGGCGCATCACCAGGGTTGGCCAGAACAGGTGGCTCACCAGACAAGTCCCGGAGGCCAGGGCGGCGGCAAAAAAGGCCGGCAGTAGCCACTCGCAACGCCTGCCCATAAACACCAGGACCGGCATGATCAACAGATAACTCAAATACAGCGGCAGCGTGGAGGGTAACTTCGCAATGTATGCGTCAATCATGCCCGGCTCAATAATCCGCACCGGCCCCATCGGGAAGTGTGTGACGAGAAAATATAAAACGCCGGTCACCAGGGTGTAGACCACTAGCCAACTAAAGGGGCGGGTCACACTAGAGGCATTAAAACCAAGACTGGCAGAAGCGTGGGGCATGAATAAGGCACCTGGATGTAACAGGACAAGTTCAGCTGTTCTACGCAACGAAGTGCTGCAACTTCTGCGCAGTTATTGGTTGAGTCTGTGGTTGGATGATCTGTTTTACCAATGGAAGTCTACGTTGCATTGACCGATTGATCCCGCCAAAATCCAGCCATCTTGCTCTTGATGCAGAAGGTTTCCATGAGTTTATGCGCAACGTCCTTTGAATGCTCCCGGCTGCGCCTAAAAGAAATTGATCGGATGTTCGAGATTTATTCTGCGTCGTACCACGATACCTCGCGTTTACGCTTTGATCAGGACCTCAAGGACAAAACCCACTGCATCGTTTTGCGTGATGCGGATGAAGTTATTGTCGGTTTTACCACCCTCAAACTTTATGAAAAAACATGGGCGGGCAAACCGATCAAGGTGATTTTTTCGGGCGATACCATCATTGACCGTGAACACTGGGGGAGCCAGCAACTGGCATTCGCCTGGATGCGCCTGGCGGGGGAGATCTGGCAGGCGATGCCTGAAGTCCCGCTCTACTGGTTCCTGATCTGCAAGGGCCACCGGACTTATCGGTATCTGGGTGCCATGGCGCTGAACTATGCCCCGCGCGCGGGTACGGTGACGGATCCTGATACTCAGGCGTTGATGGATCACCTAGCGATCGATCGCTTTGGCGAGGCCTATGATCCGAACACCGGTGTGCTGTCCTTCGACGTGCCTCAAGGTCGCCTGACCACGGAGCTGGCCGAGGTTCCTGCGCCTCACCTGCGCCTGAACAACGTTTTATATTTCCTGGAAAAAAATCCCCGCTACGCCTCGGGAGACGAACTGGCCTGCCTGTGTGAATTGCGCCCCGATAATCTTCGGCCGTTGGCACTGCGCCTGTTTGCAGACGCGCGCCCATCGCCATGCTGATCCGCCAGGCCAGCGCTGCAGACAACCTGAAACTGCTCGATTTTCAGGCGCAGCGGGCCATGCAGGGTGGCTTGCCGATGCGCTTTGATCGAGGGCCGGACTATTTCGCGCTGCATCATTGCCATGCCGCAGATCATCGGACCTGGCTTGCCGAAAGCGAGGACGGTGAGCTGAAGGGCATCGCCAGCCTGGTGGTGCGTGACGGCTACCTGCAGGAGCGCATTCAGCCGGTGGCCTACCTGGGGGATCTTCGACTGGTGCCTGACAGGCGCCTGTCAAAGTCGTGGATGGCCGAGGTCAAGGTCCGGCTCGAAGCGTTGGCCGATGAAACCGGGGTGCAGCACGCTTATTGCTGTGTCATCCGCAGTAATCGGCTGGCGGCACACTCGCTGCTCGGTGGTCGGCGTGCCAATCCGCTAATGCTTTCGCACTGGCGCGGCTACAGCAACGTCGCCGTGTATGGGCAGCGGGGCTGGCGAAGTGCGCCGCGAACGTTGGAGAACGTGCGCATCGTCCAGGCGCAGCCCAGCCATGCCGATGCGTTGCGCGCATTTCTCGACAGTGAATCGGCGGGCCAGCCCTTTGGTAGCGTTTTTAGTGAAGCGCAGTTTTCGCGGCGCCTGGACACGTGGCCGGACTTCGGTATCGAGTCATTTCTCCTGGCCGTGGACGCGCGAAACAATCTGCTCGGTTGTGTCGCCCCTTGGGATGCCGGGCGTATCAAGCGGGTGGTGGTGGAGAAGCTGCCGCTGTCACACCAGGCGTTACGTCTTGCGTTCAATGCCTGTGCGCCGGCGTTGGGTCGTCCGGCGATCGCTGCCCCAGGCGAGGCGCTGCAGGACATCTACCTGACTCATCTACAGGTTCGGCAGCGAAATCCGCAGATTTTTTCCGCCCTGCTGGATGCCGCTTGGGTGCGCCTTCGCGGTCAGTACGCGCTGATGCAAATGTGCCTGTATGACAATGATCCGTTGTGGATGGCCATGAAGCGGTATCGCTCAGTGTCCGTTGCCATGGATCTGTACACCGCGCCTTGCGTCAGTACCGCACCCGCGCTGGCGCTGGATGCAGGACGTATCCCGGGGTTTGAGATTTATCTTGTCTGACCGGGCTTGGTCTCATGCAAGACGTTCAGCAACGTCAGCCAGAAACGGGTCGCGTCAAAGCCACCACCGCCCAGCACAGGCTGGCCGTGATCGAGACACGGCAGGCAAATCTGCGGCATGCCATCGACTCTCAGGTTCTCGATGTAAAACTGGCCGTCATGGGCGCATCCCGGCCGTTGGACATTGAGGCGCGCATGATGGGTGTCGAAGCGTGAACTGGGCGCGGCGGTCCAACTGACGACGTGTGCAGCATGCAAGTCGGCGGGCAGCTGATTGAGTAGTTGCGCGATCTGCGGGTCGCGCAGGCTGCTGATATCGCGTGTGCCAGCGGCCATCCACGGCGTTTTTGCCAGCACCCGGCGAACGCGGTCGAACGGGTAGCCTTGGGCGGATTGCCCGGTGCCGCAACCCAGCACCTCATCCATGACGGTCGACGGACCGGTCGGCGGTTGCACCAGTGCAACGCCATCACACGCATCGCTCAAGGCTTTGCCCTGTAACAGTGCCGCCAACGCGTCGAGCCCGCCCTTGCTGTGCGCCAACACGACAAATCGTTGCCCTTGCTTGAGTTCTGCAGTCAGTATCTTGCGTATATGCCTGCCTTGCGCCATGACCCCGCGCGAAGAACGTACGGGCATGCGCAGGACCTGATAACCCGCCAGTCTCAGCGCCTGGGCGCAATCCTGAAAACACCGTGGCAACCATTCGGAAAACAGCCCGGCCACCAGCACCACCAGGGTGCTTCGGGGAAGGCTTGGCGTAGGTTTGTCCCAGCACGAAATAAATCGCCCCGTCCAATCCAGGTGCGCGGCCGGCCTGGCGAATTCCGTTGCTGGAAAATGCACAGGCCAATCGTCAAAGCCCTCTGGCACCCAAGGCATGTTCATCGAGTGGGCCCGGCGTATTCGTCCAGTGTTCGGCGTGCCGCGTCCAGGGCTTGAGTGTTGTCGAGGTGGTTGGGGTGAAATCCCGGGACGAACCAGAACAGCCACCTCGGAAAGGCGCGTGTCAGTGGGCCGGGATTCACAAACAACCACCATTGCAAGCGCAGCCAGCCTCGCCAATTACGGCGTTGCCCATCATTCCTGGCCAGTCGGTAGATGAAATACATGACGTCGATGGCGAAGTACGCGGTCATGGTCAGCATGACCCCGCAGCGCATCAGGTAGCGCCAAAGCGGATTGCGCACCACCGCGCACAGCACGTCGAAGGCGACCGCCTTGTGTTCGATTTCTTCGATGGCGTGCCAGCGCCACAGCATGGCCATCCTCGGGTCGGCGCCTTCCAGCACGGCGGGGTGGCGCAGCAGTTGATCGGAGAGGATGGCGGTGAAATGTTCCAGGCTGGCGGTCATGGCCAGACGAGTCGCGGGCGTAAACCGATTACCGACTTCCTGTCGGCGCAGGAGCAGTTTCTCCAGTTCATCAATAGGCGCACCCTGTGCCGCCAGCAGCTGGTTGTACAGTCGATGCTCACGAATATGCGACGCTTCCTGATAAACAAATTCGTCAACCGCCCTGGAAAGCGAGGCATCTGTTTCGATCGCGGCACGAAAGTGCACGACGCTATCAATGAACAGTTTTTCACCGAGGGGAAACATGATCGACAGCCCATCAAAAAAACGCGTGACGTGGGGCCAGTCTCGATACCAGTAACGGGGAATACTCGCATCCAGTGCAAAGCGAACGTTGCGATGGGGAATGTTTGCGCAAGTTGATTGTGCTGGCGGGCACCGGGAGAACAGGCGTTTTAGATACGACATATCGACGGGAGCTGCCCTGAAAAACTACAGGCTATCTCTTTTCTTGAGCATCGCAACTAGTAGAAATAGCGAAGTTGTCAGCGCTTCGTCGTTGCCGCATAGGCCAGGCAAGTTATCGTGAGTGAAGAGGACTGGGCGGTATACTCGGTACATTCGACCTTTCCACAGGATCCCTCATGCGCCGTTCCACTGACAGTTCACAAACGAGTCGTTTCGACGTGGCAAACCTGAGTGTTCTGGCGCTGCAAACCCTGGTGTGGGGGGCGACGCTGACCTGGCTCTCGCACACCGACGCGGGTTGGCTCAAGTGGCTTGTCCTGATTCCGTTTTGCCTGGTCATGCAAGGTGTGTTCTCGATGATGCACGAGTCCTTTCATGGGTTGGCCCACAGTAAAAAATCGCTGAACTACTTCGTCATGTGGTGGGCTTCAACCCTGTTTGGTGCCTCGGCCACGCTGATTCATATCAACCATCTGGGCCACCACACCCGTAATCGCACGCGCGCCGAACTGGCGGATTTCGCGGTTGCGGACGAGTCGCTGCTGCGCAAGCGGATCGAGTACTACTTTGCGGTGCTCGGCGGTATCTGGCTCGCGGCGTTCATCGGCAGTCTCTTGTTGCCGCTGCTGCCGGCGCGCATCACTGATAAATGGTCGCAAACCGCTGAGGTCAATACTTACGCCGCGGCCTTCAAGGATTTCTCCAGCAGTGACTTCCGGCGTATCCGCCTGGAGGTGATTGCCAGTCTCGCGGTGTGGTTATCGGTCGGGCTATTGCTGGGCTGGACATGGCAGGTGGTGCTTATGGCCTACATCGCCTTTGCATTTTCCTGGTCGTCGCTGCAGTGGGTGTACCACATGCGCACGCCGCTGGATGTCGTCGAAGGGGCCTATAACATGCGGGCGCCGCGCCTCGTTCGCTGGGCATTTCTGAATTTTAACTACAACCTGACCCATCATCGGCAATCGGGGCTGCACTGGCAGCAGATGCACAGGGTGTCGAATCTCAAGGAAACCCGGCCATTATGGTTTGGCTGGCTGCAGGTGTTCCTGCCGCCGCAACGGTTGCCCGAGGACTTGACCCAACTCGACAAGACCTACTTTTGATGAGCGCCGACAACGGCGCCAAACGCGCCCTGTGGCAGACCTTTATCGAAAGTGCCCAGCCCACGCTTGATCAGTGGCAACAACAACTTGAACAGCCAGAGCTGGCGCAAGAATGTGTATTGCAGCGACTGCTGAAAGCCAATCGTGACTGCGCGTTCGGGCGTGCCCACGACTTCGCCCATATCGCTGATTCAACGCAGTTTCGTGACAACGTACCGATCCACTCTTATGCGCAACTGCATCCCTGGATCGAGCGCGCGCAACACGAGTCGGAAGCGATTTTGACCTCCGCCCCACCCGTGTTTTTCGAACGCACGAGTGGCAGTAGCGCGCTGCAGAAAGCGATTCCCTATACGCGCGCCTTCCTCGGTGAGATGCACAGCGCGTTAAACGTCTGGCTCGCCGACATGTATCGCCAAGTGCCCGAAATCAGTCATGGCTCAGGCTACTGGTCGATGTCTCCGCCACTGCAAATGCCGGTGGCCGGCCCCAATGGGATTTCCATCGGTTCCGCCAGTGATCTGGAGTATTTGCGCGGCAGTAACATCGCCAGCCTGGCGGGGACTTTGCTGATTCCAGGGTTTGCCTGTGATCCGTCGCAGTGGCGCCGGCAGACCCTGCTGGCTTTGCTGGCCGATGCTGATTTGAGTTTTATCAGTGTGTGGAGCCCGACGTTCCTGAGCAGTCTTTTGCAGCCGTTGTTTGACGGCGAAACACCTGAACATGCACAGACCTTTGCCTGGCTGGAAGAGACGCTTCCCTCATCGCGCAAGTCCGTCTTGCGCCGAGCAAGGTCGCAGGGCGTGTGCACCGAACTATGGCCGCGACTGGCCGCCGTCAGTTGCTGGATGGACGGCCCCAGCCGCAACTACTTCAAGCAATTGGCGCTGCGTTTTCCGCAGGCACAATGGCTGCCCAAAGGTCTGTTCGCCACCGAAGGCGTGGTCAGCGTGCCCTATGGGGACGAGGCCGGATGCCCGCTTGCGATCGGCAGTCATTACCTGGAGTTTCTCTGCGACGACGGTTCCTTGCGCAATGCTCACTCCTTACGCGTGGGAGAAACTGCACAAGTCTTGCTGACCACCGGTGGCGGCCTTTATCGCTACGCATTGGGGGATCGGGTCCGGGTCGTTGGTATGCAGGGTCGTACGCCGCGCGTGGAGTTTATCGGGCGCGCCGCGGTGACCAGTGATCTGGTAGGTGAGAAGCTCGATGAGCAAATCGTCCAGGGCATCTTCGATCGTTGCCTTACCACAGCGGCCGCCGCGTGCCTGATCCCCAATGCCTCGGCCACGCCGCCTTATTACCTGGCGTTGGTCGCCACTGGCGAAGACATTGCTCCACAGGCGCTGGCGCTGGCTATCGAGTCGGCACTGTCGGGCGTCTTTCATTACGCCCAGGCCCGCAGCCTTGGGCAACTGGCGCCGCTACGGGTTCGATTGCTCAACGGTGGCGCTGATCTGCTCGCTCAGGTCCTGCAACAGGCGGCGGAGTTAAGCGGTATCCGCGCAGGTGACGTCAAACCGCGCCCACTTATCAATCGGCTTGAGACAGCCGACGCCATTCTTGCCCTGACGGAAACCCAATGTCAGCACCTTTGATCAGCACCGTCGAGGTGCCTTGCGATGCAACCCTCGAACAATGGTATGTGGCTTGCTCCAGCAAGGAACTGCCCAAGGGCAAGCCTTACCGGGCAAGGATTCTTGAACTCAACCTTGTGCTCTTTCGTCAGCGTGACGGCCAGGTCGCGGCATTGCTCGACCAATGCGTGCACCGAGGCACGCGATTGTCGGCAGGCAAGATCGCCGACGATTGCCTCGTCTGCCCCTACCATGGCTGGCGCTATGACGCTCAGGGGCAAGTGGTGCACATCCCCAGTGTCGGCGATAAACAGTGTTCATCGACATCGCGAGAGCCTCGATTCAAACAGCGCCATTTCGCCGTGCAAGAACTGGACGGATTGATCTGGGTGTACACCGGCACCGGCGACCCGCAGGCCAAACCGGTGTTCAGGCTACCGGCCTACGCTGAAAAAGGCTGGCAGTCTTATTTCATGATCAACACCTTCGAGGCCGACGTCGGCAGCCTGGTGCAAAACTTCATGGACGTGCCCCACACCGTCTTCGTCCACGAAGGCATCTTCAGGTCCGGCACCGGCCGCACCATGGAAGCCACACTCGCCTGCAAGGCACAAAGCATCGAAGTGACCTATCACGACGATGGCGACAAGATCGGACTCCTGAACTGGCTGAGCAACCCCGACGGCGAGCCACTGGTCCACACCGATCGTTTTTTTGCCCCCAACGTCACGCGCTGCGACTACCAGTGGGGCGACCGCTCGGCCTTTTACATCATCAGCCAAATCACACCGATCAATACCCGCCAGTCCCGCGTCTACACCTACATCGCCTACCGCTTCCGCTTACCCCGCTGGCTACTGCGAACATTGCGCCCGTTTATTCATCTGTACACCCGCATCGTCATTCGTCAGGACGTGAAAATCATTCAGGCGCATAGGGAAGGGCTTGATAACGCGGCGGGTTTCAAACCGGCTAATGTGCAGGCGGATGCGGTTCATGTGGGGGTTGAGCAGTTGTTGGTGGCGGTGAGGCGAGGGGAGGATTTGCCGGTGGGGCAGCGGCGGGAAAGTCGGATACGGTTTGAGCTTTGAGGGTGGTGCGATTGGCTATAGCTCATCCAGCTTTACCTTGACTCGCTGAGGGGCGGTAAGACGTTCGGTGACTACGGCGATGAGCGCTTCATCCTCTTCGCTGAGTAATGCTGCTTTGAAAGGCAACTTACCGTGTTCGGCGACGTATTGAAGGGTTTGGTGCAGAAGTTCGGAAGGCGTTACCCCGAGCTTTTTCAGCTCAGCAAATGAACGCTGCTTCAGGTCATCGTCGATGCGGATGTTGATGGAAGCCATGGTGAGATACCTGTAATGACGTTTGTCGTTACGGCATCAATGAGTCCTTGGCTCGACAACCCCTCATTCAGTCGTTTCAGATGACAGGTAGGCTTTCTTTCAGGCATTAAAAAGCCGGCTTGTGGCCGGCTTTTCTTTCGTCCGCAGCTTTTCGCCGACTTCCTTAAAGCCTAGATTTTACAGGGCTTTAAGCCTACTATCAGTTCGTAAGTGTCCGCCGTTGATCGCTGGAAACCGCGATTAGGGTGTGGGTCAAAGTGTGGGTCGGACTGAGGAGGCTTTATGGGCAAGCTGACGATCAAGGCAATCGAATCACTAGCCCGGTCTGGAGACGCAGGCAAAACCAACGACGGTGATGGTCTGTATTTCCAGGTAAGCAAAGCAGGGGTGTCCAGTTGGATTTTCCGCTACAAGATTGAGGGCAAAGGCCGTGAAATGGGTCTAGGCCCTTTTCCAACCATAACTCTCGCGAAGGCCCGCGAACTGGCCGCAGATCAACGCAAGGTCTTGGCAGCTGGCAGTGACCCTCTGGCCTCCCGTGATTTCGAGCGAGAGGTGAAGCGCGAAGCAGAGCGACAAGCGCAATCGCGTCGTGTGACTTTTGAGTCGCTGGCGACCGAATACCGGAACGCGCATGGTTCCACTTGGTCGGAAAAGTGGCGTAAAGGCTGGCTGCGGAAACTAGAGCTGTATGCCTTCCCCGTCATCGGCAAGCTGCCTGCTGCTGAGGTTCAGACCGAGCAGGTCCTGAAGGTGCTTCGCCCCATCTGGCCAACCAAGACCCGCACCGCCGACGAAGTTCGTGGACAAATCGAGCAGGTCCTAGACGCCGCCAAGGCGCACAAGCTGCGCGATGGCGACAATCCGGCACGCTGGCGCGGGCACCTGGACAGCCTGCTGAGCAAAGTGGAAAAGAAAAAAGCCCGCCAGCGCCAGCATTTTCCTGCGATGAAGTGGAAGGATGTGCCGACGCTTATGGTCAAGCTGGCGATGGACGAATCTCGCGCCTCAGTAGCGGCTCGACTGCTCATCCTCACTGGTGCGCGTGCGCTCATGGTCCGCTTTGCAAAATGGTCGGAGATCGACTTGAAAGCAGGTATCTGGTCGCTACCTGCCGAGCGGATGAAAATGCGCCAGGCCTTCAACATCCCGTTGGCTCCAGAGGTTGTCGAGCTGCTGGAAGCCCTGCCGCGCGATGAGGACAGCTCGTACTTATTCCCTGGTCAAGGCAAGACTGGCGTTATGCATGCCAACGCCATCCGCACCTTATTACATAGCCTTGGACATGATGACGTAACCCGTCACGGCTTCCGGTCCAGCTTCCGTGACTGGGCAAGCGAATACACTCAATATCCGCGAGAAGTCTGCGAGCTAGCGCTTGCCCACGACGAGCGCGACCAAACTGAGGCCGCTTACTCCCGATCCGACTTCATCGAAAAGCGACGCGTCCTGATGGCCGATTGGGCGAAGTTCATAACCACGCCGCCAGCGGCGAATGTCATTCAAGGCGATTTCAAGTGCGCTTAAAAGTAGGTCTCGCGGGAAAAATATGGTCAATGCCCGCGGCCTACACCTGTTAAGAGAGGAGTAAGTGATGAAGTGGGCAAACGTTACGCACGATGACCTGAAGGCAGCATTAGCCTCGATCAAGAATGGCTTTGATCCGGAGGCGGCCCAAAACCTCATTGAGTACTTTCATGAGCGCATGAGCAGCGGGTATCCATACGACGAAGAGATTCTCCGCGAACTGATGGCCTTGGTCTTCTCGAGAATGGTGGAGGATAAACGGACAGGGAGCCAAGCATTTGGTTTAAAGCTATGGAGAGGTGGGTACGATCGTGTTGATACGACGGAGCGCGATGTGAAGGCGACAGCTTTTGTAGTGTTGCTGATGCGTAAAGACATCCGCTGGCAGGACGCAATCGGAGACGCTGCGAACATTATGTTTCCTGATGGTGAAGGGGACAAAGCTGTCAAGGAAGCCTATGCACATTATAAATCTGAGGTTGAACACTACCCTGACGGCACCCTCATGGAGATTTTGGGGCCGTTTGCCGACACTCCCCTCATAAAGCGCGTTATGGCTGGTTAGAGCCTGCGTCACCTCCAGATGAAATGCCATCGTCCGCCCCAAACCGGGGTGATCCTCAAAGGTATTGACGATGGCAGCAACCAACCAAGAGTACGCTCAACAGAAAGCCACCCAGCGCCAGCAGCGCCGCATCTTGCGGCTCCCTGCCGTGAAGTCTGCAACGGGTTTGGGGCGTACCAAAATCTATGATTTGATGAAGGAGGGCCGGTTTCCGAAGGCTCATCGCATCGCCGGTGCGAATGTTGTTGGCTGGGACTCGCTGGAGATCGAAGCCTGGATTTCCGAGCAGTTGGAGTGCCTGTAATGAATAACGGCCACTCCTTGTTGTTTCTTGATGAACTGCAATCCGCTTATGGCTCGCTTGATTTTCTCCCGTTGCCAGACGGCGATATCCATCGCTTCCACGTCCCCGGTGACAAGCCTGGCAGTCAGAACGGCTGGTATCTGCTGTCTTCCGACCCCGTCGATAAGGGCTGCTTCGGTAGCCTGAAGGCTGGTGGTGTGTACATCGGCGAGGTGCTCTAAATGAAAAAGAGCAGCCCCCCATACCAGCAGAGCCGCCCGTCGCGTGGTCAGCTTATCACCCTCATCGGCGTCTTGTCGGTCCTTGAGTACGCCCTCCGCCTGCCTGTGCTGCTGACGTTTGTAGCACTGCTGTATCGGCTGATCATGGAGGCAGCATGAGCAAAATCGCCATTCACAAACACGTTGAACCACTCGCCGTGCTGCGCTCGCGTCTGAAAGGTGTCAAGCAACACGGCGACCGCTTCATGGCCGTATGCCCCGCTCATCAAGACAAGTCCCCATCCTTGAGCCTGTCGCAGGCCGAGGATGGCCGCGCACTGGTTCACTGTTTTGCCGGTTGCAAGACCCGTGACGTACTGGGCGCTGTAGGCTTGGAAATGCGAGACCTGTTCCCGGAGAGTTTGAGCCAAGAGCAGCGCAAGCAATTTCGGCGCATCAAGCTGCAAACAGTGCGCGGTTCGGAGTATTTGATTATCGAGGCGGCAAAAGCCGAGGCTATGGCCGGCGCCTTGAGTGAGGAGAGCACCGCCCGGCTGGCACTGGCACAGGAACGAGTCGACCATTTGAATCGCCAATTGGAAGAGCTGGGTAGCTCCGAAACACCGCCGTACCGTGCATTGCGGGAGGTGAAGTTGGACGACGTTATGAGCGCCAGTTTGGAAACCGTTCGCTATGCCGTAAATCCATGGATGCCTCGCCGGCACGTGACCCTGCTGGGGGGGCATGGTGGTATCGGTAAGTCGAGCCTTGCCTTGGCCATCAGCGCACATGTTGCATGCGGCCTTCCCTTCGCCGGTATGGCTGTCGAGCAATCCACCGTTCTGTTCGTGAGCTTGGAAGATGAGGCCTGCATCGTGCGTCTGCGCCTGCGGAGTATCATTGAAGCATACGGGCTGCCCGCGGAACGTGTGCTTGCCTCCCTTCGCCTGTTGGACGGTACGCAGACCATCGCCGCTCTGATGACGGAGGGCGACGGCTTCAGCGCACAGCCTGTTTTCACCAACGCATACCGGGAACTGGAGGACGCTGCCCACGGTGCAGGGTTGATCGTGATCGATAACGCTTCTGATGCGTTCGATGCGAACGAAAACAGCCGCCGCATGGTCCGCGCTTTTGTGCGTGGTCTGGCCGACATTGCCCGCAACCACGATGCCGCCGTGGTCCTGCTGGCGCATATCGACAAGAGCGCCGCCAGGGATGGCGCACGCGGTAACAACTACAGTGGTTCGACTGCCTGGCACAACAGCGCTCGCTCGCGTTTGGCGCTGATGGAGCAGGAGGGGCGCATTCTGCTCGTACAGGAGAAGGCCAACCTTAGCGTGCGGGCAGAGCCTTTGGCCTTCATGTTTGTGGATGGGGTTCCAGTCCCCGAGGCTGGTACGCAAGGCGAAGGCCTGACCACTGAGAACCTCGACCACACCGAAATTATTCGTGCCTTTAAGGCAGCCCATGACGCGGGTATCAACGTGCCGGCCAGTTTGGCCCCTAGCGCGTATTCGGCCATGAAGGCGTTGGAGTCGCTCCCAGAATATAGTCAGACCTTCCGGGGCAAAGCGGGTGGTCAGCGCGCAGCACGCGCCATTACTGCGCTGATCCGCGCCGGGCACATTCGGCGCATTAAATACCGGACGCCACAGCGTAAAATCCGAGAGTTCCTGGAGTTGGTCGAGCTGTCAAAGAATTCCGCTGATGCGCCCGAGGGTGTACCAATTCCGTATGTTTAACGTGCGCCGCGCCACCCCCTATAACCCCCCAGCGCATCGGCGCAGCGCATGAGTATGCTTGCGCCAGTGCGCCAAACATGACCGGCGCAGCGCCGAACACCATCGGCGCAATCGGCGCAAAGAAGTGCCCACCCAAGATGTCGTCCTATCTTCGGCTTATGTGGCTGAGAGGCGATATGAAAAAGTAGGGCAGGGGGAGTAAGCGATGAGCAAGAACCGTCTGTTCATAAATCAGTCCGAAATCCGCCTGATTGTGTCCGTAACCTGTCACGCACTGAAACTTCGTTACTTTGTGACAGGGGCAGCGCTGCGTTATGACAACACCCATATGGAGTCGACCTCATGAGCGAATCACTCAGTATTCCCAAACGCGACGAGGAAACACAGTCTCAATTTCAGGCCCGCATAGCACTCACTCCGGAGTGCCTGAGCGCCGCCGTACTGGTAACGTGCAAGCACTTTGATGAGCCGGTTACAGAGGTCGTAGAGGAACTCAAGCGTCAAACCGCCGCAATGAATAGCGGCGACATGACCCGTGCGGAGAATATGCTTTTGGCTCAGGCGCATACCCTTGATGGGCTATTTGCCAAGCTGGCTGGTCAAGCACTGGTGGCAAATCATCTGGACAGAGTGGATAAGCTTTTGCGGCTGGCGCTCAAGGCACAGAGCCAAAGCCGCGCCACCTTGCAGACTCTGGCCGAACTGAAGGCACCAAAGCAGATTGCCTTTGTGAAGCAGGCTAATATCGGCAATCAGGTTCAGGTGAACAACGGCAATCAAGCGACTCCTACGCGCACGCGGAAAACCAAAAAAGGGCAGAACGAACTATTGGAGGTTGAGCATGGCGAACGGCTGGACTCCCGAGCGACGCGCAAGGCAGGCGGAACTGATCCGGAAATGGCGACCTTGGGAACAAAGCACCGGGCCGCGAAGCGCCGAGGGTAAGGCCGCTTCATCGCGCAATGCCTGGACAGGCGGGATGAGACCGATGCTGCGAGAGCTGGCCGAAGAGCTGCGAGAGCAGGACAAGATTCGTCGCGAGATCCTAGGCTGAGCGAAACACCAGAGAGGGCGCTTACTATCAATTCACCTCATAACAGTGTGCTAAGAAGCGTCGAATACGCTCATTGCTCCAGTCGCTGGCTCGACCGAGTATTTCGTCCCGAATGTAAACGACCACGTCCTCTTGAAGCACCGGGTAGGACGCGCGACCACCTTCCGATTTGCAATCCCGATATTCGCCCTCGCGAGTCATCCCCCGACAACAGATAGTCTGCATACGCTGGAGATCACGGATACAACCCGTAACGAGGCGCTGAGCCAGCGCCTGCCCCAGGTCATGGGCGATTCTGTGGCCCGAGACGTTGCGTTTCCTGTTCAACCTTGATGATCGTTGTTCAGTGTGGCTGTTCACTCATCGACCAAGATCAACTCTCTTCCTAATCTGTTCAGGATCAAAACCTGGAGGTGTTGGTTTGTATTCTTTTGAGTCCTTTTGGAGACCATATCCCTTGAGCTGATGACTGCGCAGCTGTTGCAGCGGAAGCCGCAGAGTGAGAAATGTCTGGTTATCACCTCCCTTTATGCGAAGAGGGCTTAGGGAGTCAGTCTTTGATGGACTGACAACTCGAGAGTCACCGTACTGAGAGCTGTTAACTTGGATAACATAGCAGTGAAGGTCTCGGGCGGCTGACTCTACGATATTAGAAAAGTAATTAATGTCCTTGTTGAACTCGGAGCAAACGATGAAGTCGACCATTCCCTTGAAAAGGCAACGGTCCTCGGCACTAGCCAACTCATAGCAGTTGTAGACAGCAAAACTTGCACCTCGCCATTGAAAGAGCTGGTAGTGGCTTTTCCTCGGTTGTTTCGGAACATGAAGGCCATTGTTGACTAGCTCAAACTCTTCTCCAGGTGAGTAATGTTTTTTAAGTCGTCGAATCGGCGCACATTCCTTCGATCCGTTCTCTCCACGAAAAGGTAATGCCGCCAGCAGTTCGTTCCATGCTTGATTTTGATCGTCGATTCGATGTTCAAGCCCACAGATGACTCCCACTTGATGGTCCCTTGCCCACCGAGTTATGAATGAAGCCCATCTATGCGGCACCGACACCTCTGGAAGAACCAGCAAGTCCACACGTTGATCAGGGTAACGTCCGCCATGCTTCACGATGTCGTTGAGGAGTTCTGACAGCGCTTTCATCCGTTGGTCCGAAACATTCGGTGTTGCCATGAAGCTGCCTTCGATGTTCTTCTGATCAACAGCTAGGTGTCCGACAGCTACCCGTAAACCGCTGTGCAAATCAGGGGTTCGAGCGCCAATCGATATTTTTTGGAATGTCTTCAATTCGAATCAACCTCACCAAAGAATTCACTCGTTACTTCACCAAATGCAGAGCCATGGAAAAGCCGATAAATCTCGTTCGCTCTGGTTACTGAATCCTGTTCACTGTCTTTAGTGCATCCAGACTCGACGAACTCAAGGCACTCGTCAAAATGTACAAAGCGCGGACTATTGTTTGCCTTCTGAGGGTCGATCACCAACCCTGACGCACTCCAAGGTGATGATAAATTACCGTCGTAGCTGGTGTAGTTCACCAGCGGTATTGCTACGAGGTGATGTCGTATAAGATTTGATTTACGCCATAGAAGCATGGCGTCAGTAGATCGACTGCGAGTTGTGCCAATTACAGCAGTCCCTAGCTCCATACAAAGCTCGAGATGGTTCTTCAATGCTTGCTGGAGCCCCCTAGAGATCCGCGAGCGTCCTCTTGTCGAGCGCTCAGTTTGAGATTTGTACTTTACCTTCATGATCTCGCCATAAATTGCCTGGCGGAAAAACTCAGCGCTCTTGGCGTCACCAGCAACAACCAGGAAGCTAATGACACGCTCCCACATGTCCCAGTATTCAATCGCATTGCGGCCTTTAAAAAATCTGAACAGATCGTCCTTCAAGCCCTTATTAACAATACCTTCCGTCATCAGGTGAAGCTGGATTTGTTTTGCAAGATGACCAGCAAGTTCCCAACGATTTTCGGCGACCGCCTTCACACTACGGAATTTGTTTACCGAACCGTCATACATAAGGTTATAGGCAACTTGGGCCACTGGGCTGTCATCCCCATCCACTGGCAGGAGCGCAAAGGCACTGGCATTCTCCTCGATCTGTTTTTTAAACTTATCGAGCCCAGCGGTCGAGTGTTCTGCATCGAAGAATTGTAAAACGCATTTTTGCCGCTGTAAGAAGAGCCCTGGTTTAGAGCAAAGCTCAAAACGTGAACTACCTTCATCCCACTTCAGAATTTCGGTATCTACAAGAATCCGATTCATGAAACTCATAATAGGGTCATTTTCATCAGGTGCTTGGGGCATGGCGACAACCATTAGAATGTCGTCGACATAGCGCCCGTAGTATGCAGGTCTGACCTTTTCAAGTATTGCGTCGTCGAACTCTTTCAGATACCAATTCGCAATCACAGGAGATGCACTGAGTCCAATTGGTAGGCACGTTGCTTCGTCCGGTAAATCAGGGTGTGTTATTGCGAGCATTGGACTGAGTTTACCCCGATAGCTCTTACACACCTCTTCGATGCATCTAAAAAGATTAGCGCCCAGCTGCTGGCTACCCATGAATAATTCGTGAAACGGTCCTTTCGGCACAGGGCGCTTGATATGGGCTTGAAGGCTTTTCCAGTCAAGTTGGATTCGGTAATAATATTCCTGCACGTCAAGACCGACTAAGTAGACACTCTGCCTGTCCTCGGAGAGGAGGTCTTGGGCTTTTTGAATACCTGAATCCCGCCATTTTGCATACAGCTCATGGTATTTCTTGAAAAGGTAGGCTGAGCGATCATCCTCATTTCCGACGAATTGATGAAGGCGAGAGCCAAAGCAGTGACCGGATAATGTGTGGTCATAATCAGCTCCCTCGGTCATCAGCCACAACACTGACAGTAGATGCAGTTCAATCGGGCCATCAAACATGTAGTTAACTTTAGCTGTGAAATGCACTGGCGCAGTTGTAACATTTGATACAAAAGAACCTTGTTCCTTACTTGGCTCTTCTGGAGATACGAGGCCTTTAGGTATTATCTCGAAGTCAATGTCTTCTAACCAAGCTTTGAATTCGGCAGTTTCGTGAGGCGCTGGGGATTCTGCGACTTTTACGACTATTTGGAGACGCTCTTCAAAGTCACCTCCGCACTCAAACTCAGCCAAACGTCGTCGCAGTCGCAGTGAATTTTTTTCGAAGTGAATCATCTGCTTCAACTTCTTGTAGGCGATTTTGACACGGTCGTTGAGGTCAAAAAACATGCTTCGAAGTCCTTGTGAGCGAAGTGAATTGAGGTGTCAGGTATCAAGGCCTACTTTAGGCCGATTTCAGCCCGTCGCGACCGGCTGAAATGTCCCGTGGCAGCCGGTGACGAAAAGCAGGAATCAGCAAAAAACTGTTGGAGCATATTTCGTTGATGCGATCTATATGGTTTCAGACCTCACGCAAACCGGATTCATCTGGAGCGG
Organism: Pseudomonas sp. LBUM1646; assembly: GCF_059716165.1. Classification (NCBI taxonomy): domain Bacteria; kingdom Pseudomonadati; phylum Pseudomonadota; class Gammaproteobacteria; order Pseudomonadales; family Pseudomonadaceae; genus Pseudomonas; species Pseudomonas sp. LBUM1646. The sequence goes on along the minus strand of NZ_CP166810.1, from coordinate 6,108,317 downwards.
CCGCCGACTTCAGCATCTTCAAAATTACCAAGGCAAATGCCCGGCTTTTGGTCTCGTTATCCAGAACCTCCAGCGACAGCTTCTCGTGGTCGGTCATGGCATCCAGTACGGTGTCCAAAACGCGCTTAGGGAACAGGCCATGCATCACTTGATCCACTGAGTGATTGTTCACCTGAGCCATCACATCTTCTTGGCGACTAATACGCTGCGCGATGCCTGTGAGGAACTGCAGTTGATCGTCATCGCTCACTTCGGCACCGAAGATATCGTTCAGCGCCTCAATGATTTCCGACAAGCGCTTCTTCTCCGGGTCATGGGGCTTGCCGCTGCCCACATCACTGCCAGGTTTGAGGGTGTATTCGCCTTCTTCCTCGTTCAGGCGTAGTTGATGTTCGGCGCGTTTGCTCAGGCGGTAATGGCTCAGCTGAAGCTCGCCCACGTCCACGTCGTCTTGTTGCAAGCGATCCACGCGCAGCAGCGGGTGCAAGTGCTTGGCGTACACGCAGAGTTGCTCCAGTTCGCGGTCCTCGTAGGGCACAATCTGCGAGAGGAACTCGTACAGGCGCACGAAGCTCTGCAGACTCTTTCGGAAAAGGTCGAGTTGATCGATCTGCTCGCCGGCCTCTTTCAGCGCGTGTTCGGCTTTTTTCAGACCGTTGCTGTCGCCGTTAGCTTCGGCCGTACGTTTGAAGTCCAGCGCCTGCTCACGCGACTCCACCGAGAAGGTGTATCGCTTGGCGAAGCGCTCTTTTGCCGGAGTGCAGTAGTAGCTGAGCTTGCTGGCCGCCGCCTTAGGGTCGAAGAAGGCCATGGCGAACGCCTCGACTTCCTGCCAGTGATAGATCCCCTCTGCATCCAACTTCTTCTGCAGGTCATAGATGATCTGCGGGTCGGTTACATCGGTCAGCTCGGCCTTGGTGTAGTACGGCAAAAAGGCGTCGAGAATATCCTGCGGTTCGTTGAAGAAGTCGAGGATGAAGGTTTCCTTGCTGTCACCGAAAGTGCGGTTCAGCCGCGACAAGGTCTGCACGCAGTCCACGCCTTGCAGCTTCTTGTCCACGTACATGGCACACAGCTTGGGCTGATCGAAGCCGGTCTGATACTTGTTGGCCGCGATCATCACGTTGAAGTCTTGGGTGTCGAACGCCACTGCCAGGTCGCGGCCATTCAGGCCGGGGTTGAGCAGACTGCTGCTTTCCGTCACCTCTTCAGGGATCACCTCATCCGGAAGCACGCTGCCGGAGAACGCCACCAGCGGGTATACATCCTTGTAACCCATCTGCTGTACATAGGCTCTCACCGCCAACTGGTAACGCACCGCTTCTTGGCGGCTGCTGGTAACCACCATGGCCTTAGCCTGCCCATTGAGCAGACTGCGAATATTGGCGCGGAAGTGCTCGACGATCACCTCAACCTTTTGACTGATGTTGTATGGATGCAAACGCACCCAGCGCGCTAGCTTGATGCGCGCCTTCTTGCTGTCCACCTCGTCGTCTTCGCCATCCGGGTGGGCGATCTTCCAGGCGGTGCTGTAGGTGGTGTAGTTGCGCAACACGTCGAGGATGAAACCCTCCTCGATAGCCTGGCGCATGGAATACAAATGAAAAGCCTCCGGCTTGTTGCTGGAACTGGCCGGCAGCGTGGGGTCGGCCGGGCGACCGAACAGCTCCAGGGTTTTGGCCTTGGGCGTGGCGGTGAAGGCGTAGTAACTGATGCGCTCATTCGGTTGGCGCGCCTGCACCGCGGCGTCCAACAACTCTTCGGCGCTAACTTCCTCGGCGTCCAGCGCATCGCTGCCTAGAATCTGTTTCAGCTTGCTGGCTGACGAGCCAGTTTGCGAGGAATGCGCCTCGTCAGCGATTACCGCATAACGCCCGCTAGCCAGCTTGGGGTACTTGTCTAGGGCATCGAACAACGCAGGAAAAGTCTGGATGGTGACGATTATGATGCGCGTCTGCTCGGCCAGCGCGTCAATCAGTTGTTCTGACTTACTCTGGTTACCGACATCGCGACTGATTGGTTTGACTACGCCCTGCGCGTGCTCAAACTGGTAGATGGTGTTCTGCAACTGGCTATCGAGCACTGTGCGGTCGGTGACCACGATCACCGAGTTGAACAAACGCTGGCCAGCACCGTCGTACAGTGACGCCAGTTGATGCGCAGTCCAGGCGATAGAATTGGACTTGCCCGAACCGGCGCTGTGCTGGATTAAATAGCGCTTGCCAGGCCCTTCGGCGCGGGTGGTGTTGACCAGCTTGTTGACCACTTCCCATTGGTGGTAGCGCGGGAAGATCATCGTTTCCTTGGTCACTAACGCGCCGTCGAAACCTTCGCTGGTTTTTTTGTCCAGATGTAGAAAGCGCCCCAGCACTTTGATCCAAGCATCTGGCTGCAACAGCCGCTGCCACAGATAGCCGGTAGCATACTGGCTGTCGTCGGCAGGCATCGGGTTGCCAGCACCTCCTTCCTCGCTGCCGAGGTTAAAGGGCAGGAAGAAGGTGTCTTTACCTGCCAGCTTTGTGGTCATCGCCACCTCATTCTGCCCTACGGCAAAATGCACCAGCGCGCCACGCTTGAAGGTCAGCAGCGGCTCGGGCTTACGCGTCAGAGAGTCTTTCACGGGCCGGTCGTAACGGTATTGACGCTTGGCGTTCTCGATCGATTGCTTGAACTCGCTTTTTAGCTCCAACGTGGCGGTGGGGATGCCATTAACGAACAGCACCAGATCCAGCCGTGGATTGTAACTCTGCCCGTTACTGCCCGCCTCTCGAGCATGCGGCGAGTAGGACACCTCGGACACCACGCGCAGACGGTTGCATTGATAACGCTTCAAGGTGTCCGGGTTCATGCCGTGGTCTGGCTGAAAGCTGCAAAGCTCCACTTTCACCGCTGGCAGCTTGAAGCCATGGCGTAGCACGTCCAAGGTGCCGCTCTGCTCTAGCTCGCGTACCAGCTTTTGTATCAACACATCTTCTGGTGCATTCGGGTTGGCCTTGGCGAATTTATCCCAGCGCTCGGGCCAGGCCTCCTTGAAATATCCCAGCACATCTTCGGTATACAACGCCGTGCGGCGGTCGTAGCCACTGGCCTTGCCCACCAACCAGCCTTGGCCGGCTAAGGTGTCGATAATGTCCTGCTGGAATTGCGCTTCCTTGCTGTCTGCCATTACACGGCCTCTAGTTCTAATTCATGGGATAGTGCGCCAGCCGTAGGCTGCCAGTCGCGCACATCGATTTTCCCGGTAACGGCGGCAGAGATTAGCGCGGAGCGACGTTCTTGAAGGAGTTTAGAAAGCTGCTCCGCATTATCTATCAACTCGTCAAACTCAGCGATGCGTTGATTCAAGAACTTTACTATGGATATTTGTTCATCTAGAGAGGGCAAAGGAGTCGGCGTTTCCGCAATTGCCCGGAGAGAAAGATTATAAATTGTCGTTCCTGTAAGTTGACTTTCAAAGAAACGCTTAATCTGCTCAGAGGAAAAAAGATAAAGGCAAAATAACCGAGAAAGTGACTCGGTGCAGTTGATATAGGCTGCGCTTTTTCCAAGGATCACCGGCTCACTGCTATAAAGCGCAAGATTCCCTATGGTGCCATTTATCGAGATAAGCACAGTGCTCGTATCAAGCTGCACTCTGTGCTTTAAAAATTCCTGATAGTTTATTTTTCGAGTTGTTGGGTTAGTGACAATGCACCCATCCACAAGATTATTTCCATTGATAAAAAAATAATCACCCTCATCGTCATATTCTGGGGTGGCGTGCAAGCCATCACCAATCTTGGAACTGTGGTATTTGAGGCGAGAAATATCCCAATGCGCCGGTACTTCGCCTAACCACTCCACGCCAGAGTCTTTCATCGGCACCGACGGATCGAGGCCTTTGGTGACGGTATGGGAGATCACGGCCTGACATTTTTCCTTGAGCAACTCGATCAGGCACTGCTGCTCTTCGATAAGCGCATCGATGCGAGCGGTTTCGTGGTCAAGGAAGCGGGCGATTTGGGTTTGCTCGAATAGCTCGGGCGCGGCGATCTTGAAGTTATTGATCACATCAGTAGGAACCCGCTTTAGTCCGCCAGCACCGATCATGCTGGATGTGCAAAAGCTCATGTAGGTGTCTTCTTGCAAGCGGTAATAAAGGTACACAGCACTGACGCCCGGGTAGGGCCTGAGTACATTTATTTCGCTAGAGCCGAACCCAATGCCATTTGTCAGGCACTTGGCAATAGCAACATTCTTGTTCTCGAAACACGGAGTGACTTTGGCCTGAAGTACGTCTCCGTCTTCGAAGTAGGTGTAGCCGCCGATAACCTCTTCGATGGATCGCTCTTCATCCAACTGCACAACACCCGTTTTAAGCTTCTCCATAGGTACGAAGCTACATAGTTGCTCAGTATCACCATTGAAACCTGACTTCCTCGGATTAAGTAACGCGAGGTGTTTTATAGGCGTCAGTACCCAATTCACCGGCACCTCTTTGAACCATTCAACGCCAGAATCCTTGTATTCCGAATACGCTAGAAACGTCATGCCGAAAGCCCGTCAATCATCTGCTTGATACGGTCAGTGCAGGCTTTTAGGTCTCGGTCGATCTCGGTCAGCGGGCGCGGTGGCTGGAACACATAGAAGTGGCGGTTAAAGGGAATCTCGAAGCCGACGATGCCGACCTCGCCATCCTGGGCATCGGTTTTGCTTTCGTCGATCCAGGCATCCGGAACATGGGGGATGACTTCGCGCTGGAAATAGCCATACACCGATTCGCCCAGCGGCACGTTCTCGTTATCGCGCAGGCCGGCGTCTGCTTCCGGTTGGCCCTTAGTCATGCAGATATCCGCCATGGGGTCGCGCTCGCTCAGGGCATTGAGCAGGGCTTTTAGCTCCGGCGTGCTGAGGCTGACGCTGTACGCGGTGAGGGCTTTTTTCAACACTTTGCTGAACTGCTCGCGGTTACGGTGCAGCAAGTTGGCGTCCATCCCTTGCAAGGCGGCCAAGAGTTGCTGCTGAGCGGAGCTGTCGAGTTTCTGCAAGGCTTTTTCCTCCAGCACTTTAGCGATGCGCTCGGCGCTGGTCTGGAAGTTCAGGCGTAGCGGGCGCTCAACAGTGATGCGCCGGTAGCCGAAGGCGTCGATGGGGAAGATCTTGCTCTGCGCGGTTTGCTCGAAGCTGCCATAAAGCCGCACCAGCTCGCTGATTTGATCTTCAGTGATGTACTGGCGCTTACTACCCAACGATTTGCGCATCTTGGCGTAGTGCTGGCTGCCGTCGATCAACTGAACCTTGCCCTGGCGCGCAGCGGCCTTGTGGTTGCTGAGTATCCACACATAGGTGGCGATGCCGGTGTTGTAGAACATGTCCGTCGGCAAAGCGACTATGGCTTCTACCAGGTCGTTCTGCAGCAGGTAGCGGCGAATCTCCGACTCACCCGAACCCGCGCCGCCGGTGAACAGCGGCGAACCGTTGAGGATAATGCCAATGCGTGAACCACCGTCGCGCGGGTCGCGCATCTTGCTGACCAGATGCAGAAGGAACAGCAGTGAGCCGTCGGACACTCGTGGTAGGCCAGGGCCGAAGCGACCGTCGAAACCTTTTTGGCTGTGCTCGTCGGTGATCTGCTTTTGCACCTTCTTCCATTCCACGCCAAACGGCGGGTTGCTGAGCATGAAGTCGAAGTGCTTGCCGGCCAGTTGGTCGTTGGACAGGGTGTTGCCGAGCTTGATGCTGCCCACATCCTGGCCCTTAATCAGCATGTCTGCTTTACAGATGGCGTAGGACTCTGGATTCAACTCCTGGCCGTGTAAGGAGACGCTGACTTTTTCGCTGATGGATTGGATGTACTCATCGCCCTCGGACAGAAAGCCACCCGTACCCGCCGTTGGGTCATAGATGGTGACAATGCTATTCGGCGCGAGCTTGTGGTCCTGATCGGTGATCACCAACGAAGTGGTGAGGTGCACGATATCGCGCGGGGTGAAATGCTCACCCGCAGTTTCGTTGGAGCTTTCGGCGAACTTGCGGATCAGCTCTTCGAAGATGATGCCCATGCCGAAGTTGCTAATGCGCTCGGGGCTCAGGTCGGTGCCAGCAAACCTTTGCACAACCTGATAAAGCAGGTTAGCGCTCGCAAGTTGCTGAACAAAATCTTCAAAGTGGAAGTGCTCAAATATCTCGCGGGCATCCTTGCTGAAGGCCTGCACATAGCTCATCAGGTCGGCTGGGGTCTGGGTATCGGATAGAGTGCCGAGGGTCAGCGACGAGGCGTTGAAAAACTGCAGGCCACCTGCTGCACGCAGCATATACATTTCACGTACGGTGTCGGGGCGGCCTTCCTGAGCATAGAACTCGCGAATCACGGCATCCTTGGTCGGCGCCAACACACACTCCATTCGCCGAAGGAGGGTGAATGGCAGGATGATGCGACCGTACTGAGACTGCTTAAAGTCACCGCGTAGCAGATCGGCAATCGACCAGAGAAAAGCGGCCGTCTGGGAATGATTTTCCGTATTCACGCAACAACACCTTGGAGGTAGGAGCAAAAGCGCAAGCCTAACACCCGAGGATGAATATCAGGAGCGTCCGCTTGCTTTAGGTCATGAGCAGCTGCTGAGAGGGGGGCTGCTTTGGTCAACTCTTTGAAAGGGACGGTCTTGGTTTCTACGGCAATAAAGTACGCGCTTGAGATTGAAATTTTTAAGATTGAGCAAAGGATTTCGGACGTAGATTACGCGTGCCGGCGCGCAAAAAAAACGGTGTACTGGCCAATATTCCGTCAGTCTGGGAGAACTGACTTTTTCAACAGAATCGGCCGATATCGGCCTGTTGAAGAGCGCAGCTTTTGACGCCCATGCTGACGCTAGGCATGGAGGGGCATGTGTCATGGTCAGGATAATGCTGGAGGTTATTTACGATCCCCATTTCGTCTTTCCACACTGTAAAAGTAATGTACCAATCTACCTTCATTTTCGAGACGTTTGTGGACGATGACGTTCGCGAGTATCGTGCAGACGAATTTAAACTTGGGAGTAGAGTCTTGACCAACCAGTTCTTGGATCGTGCTGAAGCAATCACTTTTCTTACAGAACACCTAGCCAGTGACGGAATGGGAGATAACGCCAATGCTCTTGCGCAAGCGCTGGTTGATGAATGGCGCGTGCTACCCCAGACAGAAGGCGGTGAAAGCACACATCGCGCAGTTTTCAAACCGGCGCGCTGGGTTATCAGGGACGGAGATCTGCAGCTTCTGAGCAGCCTGTTTGTCGTTTTGCGAGACGTGATTGCCGGATCTGTGCTCGCTTCATCCGGTCAAGTTTCCGATACCAAGATGCTTTCATTGGCGCTCTCCGTGGGCAAAACCCTCACCAGCTTAGCGCTGAAGATATATAAAAAAGGGGTACGGCTTGAAGAGAAAGAATTCTTCGTGCTAACGCTGCTGCGTGAAGATCCCAGCGGGAAATCATTGGAGTTTCTTCAGGCAGCCTTCCATACCCGCTATGGTGACCATAGCGACATAAAAGGCGTACTCGAAAGGCTCGCAGAGTACCCGGCACGGGCCGATGCAGTAGCGCTAATCCGGCCAGGGGATAACGACCGTTGGTTCGCGCAGGACGTGTGATTACGACAATGAAGGAAACGAAGTTCTTTCGCTTGTGCCATTCGACCTTCAACAGCCCAAGGGCGGAAGAAAACCGAGACGCATTGATTGCGTGTGCTCGCAAATTGGGTGCTGGTGATAATGAGCGAGCGGCCCAGCTTTTTTTGAATGCGGAACACTGGTTATTACGATCTCTCGTGGTGCGGCCCATCGCTTCGCCGACTTCAGTTCACCAAGCTACATTTATGGTTTGGTTGTCTGGAATTCTTTTCAATAAACGACAACTCGAACGTGCAGATTTTCTGTACGAATGGGGAACTTTCTACCTTGCAAAGAATGAAAGCCTTCATTGTGCACTACGAGGGCTGCTCTGCGCTTTTTCCATACGCAGACGCGAATGTCGCGACTGGTCTCCAGTGGTCGTTACGCTATTGCAGCTGGCAATAGCGTTTGACGAAACTGGAAGGCGCTATCGTGCGACTCGGGTTCTGGAGCTCGCTTGCCGTCTGTGTGACGTTCATCAGGTTGAGCCAGGAGCAATCGATGGATGTTTGAGGCTATCCGCAGCCGCGCAAGCTTGGAGCGGTAATCTGGATACAGCTCTGAAGCGCATGGATCAAGCAGCCGCGTTGGACGCCGGTGTAAACGGCGCGACTCCTCTACAAGCTGCCATCGGCTGGACGATCGCTATTTGTACACATGCGTTTCTTGCGGAGCGTGCTCCATATTCGCTACGAACGGCCATGCTGATTGCGTTCAATGACATATCAGAGAAAAGAGATCCTACCGAACGATTCGTCGATATCGATGGCCTTTTACATGCTCTGAACAGGACGTCGCACATAAACCTTGCCATCTTGTCGACTCATACGACCATCTGGCTTGCGCGTGAGGCACCAGCGTTTGTTTCCACGGCATACGATCGAGCAATCCTGTTTAACAACTATGGCAATGCCCTTTTAAGCGCGGGATTGTACGAGCGTTCGTTGGCTGCTTTTGAAGAGACAATTCGGTGTGCAGGGGACAACTGGGACGCCGATCAACAAGCTGACGCGGATTACCAATGCATTCATGCCTACGGTGGAATGGGCTTTGTGTATTTCAACATAGGTAATCATGCGGATTCTCCAGCCAAGCAACAGACAGCATTTCACGAGGCTGCATCTTGGTTCGCCAAAGCAGCGCAGCTGTGCAAACAGATCGGATCAAGAGCGTGGTTTGAAGGCCGTGCTTGGGCGTGTGCCGGACTGGTCGAGTCGAACCTGGGTCGTCCTGAGCAAGCCTGGTTTTATTTTGCATGGGCGTTGCTCGCTGGCTTTTCCAATTGGGGTGTGAAAAGTGATCCTGCTACATTGATAGGTTTTTTGAACCCCGATTCCTACATCCGCTTGAAGATAATGGAGGGTTTTGAGCAACTCGGTGCTCGCCACGCCGCTGTGCTTTTCGGTAAGGCTGCGGTTCACGCCGTATACAGGGAAGCGTTTCCCAGCGACGACCTTGATTCGGCTGGATCGGCTATGTATTTGAGATCGCGATCTGACACCCACCGAAAGCTCGCTCAAAGTCTGACGATTGCGGGCAGATATAATGAGGCGGAACAGGCCTTTGCCTTGCTCAAGGATGACGCTTGGGGAGTGTATACGCGACGTGAGGGCGTCCCGGTCGAGATCGAAGCAGCTGTGGCCGTCAGCAAAGCTGAGGCAGCTGGGATGAATCACTCGGGCATACCCTCGTTTCTGGCCTCGATTCCACAGAAGGAGAGCATTGGCGATTCGACAATAGCGCGCATGGGAGAATTGCTAGCTGGGTTGGATCATGCGTTGGAGACCCATATCTGGCTGCGCAAAACAAGGCAGATCGAAGCTCAAGGGAGTGTCTCCATTCGTACGTTGCTCCCAGGGGATGCACGTATTCGCTATTTGGTATCGCGTACATACATGACGATAACGGTGCAGGTAGGCGATTCGATCACAACACATCGAATCAGCATATCCTTCGAAGAGGTTTCTTTGATGACCTTTGCTTTGCGTCAATCGCATTCCCGCAGTCAGAGCGATTTTTTGGAGATGTCTTCCTCTTTGCATGGAGTTTTGATTAGGCCTCTGGCTGAAGTTCTGAAAGGCGTTACTCACCTATGGATCGAGACAGACAGCCCCCTGGATGGAGTGCCATTTGCAGCCTTGTTTGATGGCAAGCGATACGTATTTGAATGCTATTCCATCGCTTATCTCAATGCTGCAGGGAGTGGAAAATTGACTAATGCAGCACAGATCGCCTCCTCCGTGACCGTATTTGCCTGCTCTGAGTTGCCAGGCGCGCAGTTGCCCGGGGCGGCTCTGGAGTGCGAGGTGATCCAGCAAGCGCTTAAACCTAAAACACCATCTAAAGCCTTCGTGAGTTACAGCCATGACGAATGCACCATCGAGCGTATGCTAGACAATCTTGGGCTGGCCGGACAAAGCAACAGCGCCATTCACCTAGCGACGCATGCCGCGTTTAACGCGACTAGCGACGCACTTTCCATACTGGCTCTTGCCGATGGTAACTTGAGCATGAGCCGCCTACGCAAAGCAGTTGAGCGAAACACCTCGGATTTGGGATTGTTTGTGCTTTCAGCCTGTGGCACAGCCCGGCAGGATTTGGATGTGGAAGGTTTTTCTTTGACCCTGCTGCGTGGGGGCGTTCGAAGCGTGATATCCAGTCTTTGGGAAACCTTGGACGTTAGCGCGCCGGTTTTTTTCAAAGCATTTTACGAAGCGTGTGTAACGTTCGAATCCCCTCGTGCTATCGCTGTCGCGTTGCAATCGGCTCAGATCAGCCTTAGTCAATACTACCGTGACGATGTTGTGGACGCTGAGCTAAGTCAGGCGGCTCACTGGGCGCCTTATATTGTGATTACTGGGCGTATTGGATAGTGGTCAGGTTAGTAGGTTTGGCGAGCTTTCCAACGCCAAATTAGCACTGCCTGCGATTAGAGCCTTTTCCGGTAGCATTCAAACTGGTCTGTCCCGGGCCGAGTGGACAACTAACTTAAGGTGGATTGTGTCCACCGCAGGAGTGTTCATGAGTGCAGTCGGCCGTCGCTAAAGAAATCGAGGGGATAGAGTGGCGGCTAACCAGCGGTTAGGTGTGGGTCAAAGTGTGGGTCAAACATGACGCTTTGTGCCAGGCCCTTATCCTGCAAGGATTTCAGGCATTAAAAAGCCGGCTTGTGGCCGGCTTCTCGGGGACTGGCTTGGTTCATTTTTGGTAAACCGCGCCAGCCTTCAAAACGTACACCCGGATCTTGCGTCCGGCTGTGGGACTTGGCGAGAAAGTGATCTGCCTTGTCGGTGCGATCAGCGCCGCGGGGCGGGGTGATGCGCAAATGTGGGGCGCAGCATACTGATTTTTTTCTTCAATTCCCAGTGGGAAGTGCCGGGTAGAGCGATTGCGATGATGTGTAGCAGCTGCCGAAGGCTGCGTTCGGCTGCGCAGCAGTCGTAAACCCGGCAATCGCGGTCTTTCTTGGACACCGCAAATTATGGTTTTACGACTGCTGCGCAGCCGGACGCAGGCTTCGCCAGCTGCTACAAGGTGCGTTACAGGAACGGCGCCGGCGGCCGCCGCTTGTTCAGTGTCGAGCACCAGAACACCCACCCCAACACCCGAATGTTCTGCTCCTCGATCTGCGCCGCTCTGAATACCTCATCCGGATACTCCGCTCTGTTGTGGCTGCGCAGTCGCAACCCATTCCCCGGCATCCGGTGCAGGTATTTGATCCGCAGCATTCCGTCGTGCTCGATCGCATAAATCTCCCCATCGATAATCTGAGTCAGGCCGCGATCGATGGCGATGGTTGAGCCGTCTTCAATCTTCTCGGCCATGCTATTGCCGATCATCTGGGCGCAGATGGCGTCCTTATGGTTGACTTCCAGGGAGTCGAGGTGGCTGCGGGGCAGGCGGATGGGTTGGCTGGCGTCCTCGATGACGTGGGTTTTGCTGGAACCCGGGGCGACGGGCATTTCTTTGTAGAAGGACAGTTCGACGTCGGTGGGCTCGATGACGGTATAGACGCCGCGGATGGCTTGGGCGTCGTAGGTGTTGCCGGAGTCGTCGAGCAGGCACAGGTCTTTGGGGCCTTCGGCGGCTTTCAGCCAGTGGCTGTTGACGGACAGCTTTCGGGCGACCTCTTCCATGCAGTGGGCGGGCACACCGCGGGTGTACCAGTTGTGGACGTTTTGCGGCGCCGTGTTCAGGAATTCGGCGAATCCTGTTGTCGTGATGTTCGCCGCCTTGAGGAGCGCTTTAAACCGTGGACCGCTAGTGTTCTTTTTCATGAACGCGAGTTTACGGGCGCCGGGGAGGGGTTTGAATAAACGAACCGTTCAAATTGCGCGGGAATTTTACGACCGGATGTAAGACGCTTTTCGGGATTTTTAAACAAGAAAAAACCAAATGGCAAAACCGTTAAACGTCCTGTTTAAGCCGGCATTTATCAGCGCCCACAAAAAACCCCGGATCACCGGGGTTCTTCTTGAAGCTTGCAGCTACAAGCTGGCTTTAGCCTTTGTAAGCAGCAACCGACTTCATGATCTCGGTGCGAGCGGCTTCTGAGTCGCCCCAACCTTCGATCTTCACCCATTTGCCTTTTTCGAGGTCTTTGTAGTTCGCGAAGAAGTGCTCGATCTGCTGAATCAGCAGGGGTGGCAGGTCGCTGCACTCTTTCACGTCGACGTACAGCTGGGACAGCTTGTCGTGTGGGACTGCGATGACTTTGGCATCGCCGCCGCCGTCGTCGGTCATGTGCAGGATGCCGATTGGACGGGCGCGGATAACCGAGCCTGGAGCAACCGGGTAAGGGGTCACGACCAGCACGTCGAGGGGATCACCGTCGTCAGCCAGGGTGTTCGGGATGAAACCGTAGTTGGCCGGGTAGAACATCGGGGTGGCCATGAAACGGTCAACGAACAGGCAATCGCTGTCTTTGTCGATTTCGTACTTGATCGGCGCGTGGTTGGCCGGGATCTCGATCGCGACGTAGATGTCGTTCGGCAGGTCTTTGCCAGCCGGAATCTTGCTGTAGCTCATTGGGCGGTGCCCCCGTTAGTTGACCAAAAACACTTGGCCGGATTGACCAAAAAGTGGCGGCGATTATAGGCATATTCCGCCACCGTTGCTATGTGCCAGAGGTCGTGTAGACCTTAGTCGTGTGCCTGATAGACCGGGTTCTCGGCCAGAAGTTGCTGCAACCGGGCCAGCGGGTCCTGGCGGTAAAACAGCTGCAACTGCTCGTAGACCTGTGGATAAGCCTCGTGCAGCAAATCCGGGGCGCTGAAGAAGTATTCGCTGGTGACGGCGAAGAACTCCGCCGGGTTCTCGGCGGCGTAGGGGTCGATGGCGGTTTCGGCGTCCGGATTGCGGTCCAGTTGCCGGTTGAGGTCATCGTAGGCCTGTTGCATGACCGTTGCCCACTCGCTGACACGCATGTCGGGGTGCAGCGGCGGCAGGCCGTTGGCATCGCCGTTGAGCATGTCGAGTTTGTGCGCCAGTTCGTGGATCACCAGGTTGTAGCCTTCCCAGCCGCCACTGGCCATGACGCCGGGCCAGGCGAGGATGACCGGGCCTTGCTGCCAGGCTTCGCCGCTGTGTTCGCCGTCCCATTCGTGTTCGACGCCGCTGGCATCGCGATGGCGCTGGGGGCTGAGGAAGTCGTCGGGGTAGAGGACGATTTCGTGAAAGCCCTGATACCAATTCAAGTCGCCGAGATTCAGCCGCGGCAATTGCGCTTGGGCGGCGAGCAACAGGCGTTGCTCCTGATGGAGTTCGACGCCGGGCAGGGCAGTCAGGTGTTTGTCTTCCAGGAACAGCACGCAGGCTTCACGAAGCCATTGGTCTTCGGCGGCGCTGAGTCCGTCCAGAAAACTCAAATGATGGCGCACCCGTTGCCACATCTCGTCGGCAATCGGGTGCCTGGCCAGGACGCGCCGGCGACGCCAGGCGCTTAGGGACCACATGGGCGCTTAGCGGGTTTCGGCTTTGGAGCTCGAACCGCCGAAGCGGCTGCGCACGAGGCCGATGATCATTGGAATCAGCGACAGCAGGATGATGCCCACTACCAGCAGCGACAGGTTTTTCTTGATGAACGGCACGTTGCCGAAGAAGTAACCGAGGGTCACGAGGCCGCCGACCCACAGGATCGTGCCGAGCACACTAAAGAAGAAGAAACGCGGGTAAGGCATCCGGGCGATACCGGCGACGAACGGTGCAAAGGTGCGGATGATCGGCAGGAAGCGCGCCATGGTCACGGTTTTGCCGCCGTGCTTGTCGTAGAAGTCGTGGGTTTGTTGCAGGTAATCGCGACGGAAGATTTTCGAATTCGGGTTGCTGAACAGTCGCTCGCCCGCCGTTCGTCCGATCACGTAGTTGGTGCTGTCACCGAGGATCGCCGCCAGCATCAGCAGGCCACCCAGCAGCACCGGATCCATGCCGCCACCGGCCGCGACGGCGCCGGCGATAAAGAGCAGGGAATCACCCGGCAGGAACGGCATCACCACCAGGCCGGTTTCGCAGAAGATCACCAGGAACAGAATGGCGTAAATCCATGGACCGTAATTGTTCACCAGCAAGTCGAGGTACACATCGAGATGCAGGATAAGGTCGATCAGGTTGAAATCCATGGGGGGCACCTGTGGTGACGGTCCGACTCGGCAGACCTGTGCATATGACTTCGTGTAAGGCTACAAGCGAGAGTAGTTTTTCTTACAAGCCGGGAAGCTCGGGATTATACGGCGGGAATAGTGAAAAGCGCGTCGAGTTTGTAGCGGGGGATGTCGCGATTAATCGGACTCCGACAGGCCGCGTACAAATCCCTGCGGCGAGGAAGCTTGCTCCCGCTGGAGGGCGAAGCACTCCCAAAGCCTGCATTTACAGCGTGTCAGGAGAATCTTGTTGGCTGGGTTTGCGAATGCTGCGCCCTCCAGCGGGAGCAAGCTCCCTCGCCACAGAAGCTAGCCACGCCACGGGGTTGTTATAACTCGTCGCTAATCGGCAACACGTAGTTCTTGAATTCGGTGTCTTCCTTGAACCCGATCGACTCGTACGTCTTCTGCGCCACTTCGTTATTGCTGCTGGTGGAAACGCGCATGCGCACGGCGTTGGTTTCCTTGGCCATTTTCTTCGCGGTACGAATCAGGTTGTCGGCCACCAGTTGGCGGCGGGCGTCTTCGGCGACGTAGATGTCGTTGAGGATCCACACACGTTTGAGCGAAAGCGACGAAAAACTCGGGTACAGCTGACAGAAACCCATCAATTTGTTGCTGTCGTCATCGGCCAAGGCCAGGTAGATCACCGATTCCTTGCGACGCAGGCGTTTTTCGAGGAACGCCCGGGACGAGTCCGGATACGGCAGGGAACCGTAAAACTCACGATATTTGACGAACAATGGAGTCAGGAGGTCCAGGTGTTCGAGGGTCGCTTGAATAATCCGCATTGATTGGTCTCGTCTTCAAGTGGCTGTCTTCACGTGCTCTGACGGCGATCGGTTACTCGGGCAGCCGTGCGTCGATCCTGCCTGAAACCGAATCAGAAACGCAATGCGGAAACGGTTCAGGCATCCGGCGGACTGAGTAGGAAATTTCCTTTCATGTCCGCGCCAGCGTCCGACTCCAATGTCTGAACCTGGGCTTCGTCCTTCAGATTGACCCCCGACAACTGCCGCCGACAGGCTTCGCGCATCAGATACAGCAAGCGGTGGGCCGCCATGCCGTAACTGAGGCCTTCGAGCCGGACGTTGGAGATGCAGTTGCGATAGGCATCCGTGAGGCCAATCTTTGGATTGTAGGTGAAATATAAACCCAAACTATCAGGAGAGCTGAGTCCAGGGCGTTCACCTATCAAAATGACCACCATTTTTGCGCCCAGCAACTCGCCGATCTCATCGGCCACGGCCACTCGGCCCTGTTCCACCAGAATCACCGGGGAGACGGACCAACCGTCCGCTGCCGCTTGTTCTTCCATGCGTGTCAGAAACGGCACGGTATGGCGATGGACGGCCAATGCCGACAAGCCATCAGCGACAACAATGACCAAATCCACACCGCCCGGATGGGCCAAGGCGTAATCACGTAGGGTCTGCGCCGATTCATCACTCAACTTGCGCCCCAGATCAGGGCGCTGCAAATAGCTGTTCCGGTCCGTGGCGGCGCTGTGCAGCAATAAACTCTCGCGCCCGCGCTCGGCCAGTTGCGCGCTAAGCCCTGCATGATCGAACGGCAAGTGCACCGCGTCCCGGGCCTGGGCGTGGGCGAACTGGAAATCCAGTTGCGCCTTGGTCGGCATGCTGGTGCCGGTGCGGCCCAGGGCGATGCGTGCCGGGGTCAGGCGGCGCAGTTCCAGCCACGGGTTCTGCGGATCGACGGGTGGTTTATCCATATCAACACTCATCCCAATTGCGCCAAGGCTTGGCGGAAGGCCGGCGGCAGGCTATTGCCGAAGTGAACCTTGCCATCCGCCTGGGTGAAGATGCCCATTTTCGCCAGCCACTGCTCGAATTCCGGCGCGGGTTTCAAGCCCAGTGTTTGCCGGGCGTAGAGGGCGTCGTGAAACGAGGTGGTCTGATAGTTGAGCATGATGTCGTCGGAGCCGGGGATGCCCATGATGAAGTTGATCCCGGCCACGCCCAGCAGAGTCAGCAGGGTGTCCATGTCGTCCTGATCGGCCTCGGCATGGTTGGTGTAGCAGATGTCGCAACCCATCGGCACGCCCAGCAACTTGCCGCAGAAGTGGTCTTCGAGGCCGGCGCGGATGATCTGTTTGCCGTTGTAGAGGTACTCCGGGCCGATAAATCCTACGACGGTGTTCACTAGAAACGGCTTGAAATGTCGCGCCACGGCGTAGGCCCGCGTCTCGCAGGTCTGTTGATCGATGCCGTAGTGGGCGTTGGCTGACAAAGCACTGCCTTGGCCGGTTTCGAAATACATCAGGTTTTGCCCGAGGGTGCCGCGATTCAGGCTCAAACCGGCGTCATAGCCTTCCTGCAACACATTCAGGTTGATGCCGAAACTGGCGTTGGCCGCTTCGGTGCCGGCGATTGACTGGAACACCAGGTCCAACGGAATCCCACGATTTACAGCTTCGATAGACGTTGTTACGTGGGTTAAAACGCAAGCTTGTGTAGGAATTCCGTAGCGCTGGATGATCGCATCAAGCATTTCCAGCATGGCGCAGATCGAGGCGATGCTGTCGGTGGCCGGGTTGATGCCGATCATCGCGTCACCGTTGCCGTACAACAAACCGTCGAGAATGCTCGCGGCGATGCCGGCCGGCTCGTCGGTCGGGTGATTCGGTTGCAGGCGTGTGGATAAGCGCCCGCGCAGGCCCATGGTGCCGCGAAATTGCGTGACCACGCGGATCTTCTGCGCCACCAGCACCAAGTCCTGCACGCGCATGATTTTCGACACCGCGGCGGCCATTTCCGGGGTCAGACCGGGGGCGAGGGCGCGCAGGCTCTGTTCGTCGGCGGCATCGCTGAGCAGCCAGTCGCGAAAGCCGCCGACGGTCAGGTGGCTGACCACGGCGAAGGCTTGTTTATCGTGAGTGTCGATGATCAGTCGGGTGACTTCATCGGCCTCGTAAGGAATCAGTACTTCTTGTAGGAAGTGTGTCAGCGGGATGTCGGCCAAGGCCATTTGCGCGGCCACACGCTCGCCATCGTTGAGGGCGGCAACGCCGGCCAGAAAGTCCCCGGAGCGCGCCGGGCTGGCCTTGGCCATGACTTCCTTGAGGCTCTCGAAGCGGTAGGTCTGGGCGCCGACGGAATGGGCAAATGCGGCCATGGGACGGGGTCCTCCTGATTCTGTAAAGGTCTCAAATACACCACCGAACCCCTCTGTAGGAGCTGGCGAGTGCACGAGGCTGCGATCTTTAAAGGCAAGATCAAAAGATCGCAGCCTCGTGCACTCGCCAGCTCCTACAAAAGCGGTGTGCACTTCGATGTGGCAGGCACCGGGCGCAGAGCCCGGCACCGGTGCAACTCAGACACCTGTCAGCATAGCGTCCGCTGGTGCCGCGAGGCGTTGCTTGGCCGTCAGTTGGAAATACAGGTAGCCGGCCGCCATGAAACCGAGGAACACCAGGCCAATCACCGTGTTGAACCACGCCATCGCCACCAGGCATACCACCGCCAGGAACAGCGCAATCCCCGGCACGATCGGATAACCCGGCGCGCGGAAGCTGCGTTCCAGGTTCGGCTCGGTTTTACGCAGTTTGAACAGGCTTAGCATGCTGATGATGTACATCACGATGGCGCCGAACACCGACATGGTGATCATCGCCGCTGTCAGGGTCATGCCTTGCAGGTTGACCAGGCCATCGCTGTAAATTGCCGCGATGCCGATCACGCCGCCCGCCAGAATTGCCCGATGCGGGGTCTGGAAACGCGAGAGTTTGGCCAGGCCTTTGGGTAAGTAGCCGGCGCGAGCCAGGGCGAAGAACTGCCGCGAGTAGCCAAGGATAATCCCGTGGAAACTCGCCACCAGACCGAACAGGCCGATCCAGACCAGCATGTGCATCCAGCTCGAATTGTTGCCGACCACGGCCTTCATCGCTTGCGGCAACGGGTCGTTGATGTTCGACAGTTGACGCCAGTCGCCGACGCCGCCCGCCATCACCATCACGCCGATGGCGAGGAACACCAGGGTCAGAATGCCGCTGACGTAAGCCTTGGGAATCGTGCGTTTTGGGTCTTTGGCTTCCTCGGCCGCCATTGCCGCGCCTTCAATCGCCAGGAAAAACCAGATCGCAAAGGGAATCGCCGCAAAGATTCCGGGGATCGAGGCCATGGTGAATTCGTTGGATCCCGACCAGCCGTTGAGCACGAAGTTACTAAAGCTGAAGCCCGGCGCCACGACGCCCATGAATACCAGCAATTCAGCAACCGCCAGCACCGTGACCACCAGTTCAAACGTCGCGGCGATGCTGACGCCGAGGATGTTCAGGGTCATGAACACGAAGTAGGCGCCGACCGCCGCAATCTTCGGGTCCAGTTCCGGGTATTGCACGTTCAGGTACGCGCCGATGGCCATGGCAATCGCCGGTGGCGCAAAGACGAATTCGATCAGGGTGGCGATGCCGGCGATCAATCCGCCTTTCTCGCCAAAGGCTCGCCGGCTGTAGGCAAACGGCCCGCCCGCGTGGGGAATGGCGGTGGTCAGCTCGGTGAAACTGAAGATGAAGCAGGTGTACATCGTCGCCACCATCAGTGCGGTGACGAGGAAACCCAATGTACCTGCGGTGCCCCAGCCGTAACTCCAGCCGAAGTACTCGCCGGAAATCACCAGGCCGACGGCAATGCCCCATAAATGCAGGGTGCCGAGTGTGGGTTTGAGCTGAGTAGTAGAAGTCATAAGTCCTCTCTGTTTTTTATTGTTTGATCGGTTGGACTTTCGGGTGTGGCGTTTACCTGTGAAGCGAGCACGCAAAGCCCGTGCCAGAGGGCAGGGCGATGAATTACGGTGTATTTGAGGACGCCTTCGCAGGCAAGCCATGCTCCTGTAGGAGCAAGGCCTGCCGGTGATGGCCGTTACGCGATATCGCGCCGGATCAGAAGAAGCCCAACGGATTGATGTCGTAGCTCACCAGCAGGTTCTTGGTCTGCTGATAGTGGTCGAGCATCATTTTGTGGGTTTCACGCCCGACGCCGGACTTTTTGTAACCACCGAACGCGGCATGCGCCGGGTACAGGTGATAGCAGTTGGTCCACACACGACCGGCCTTGATGGCGCGGCCCATGCGGTAGGCGCGGTTGATGTCGCGGGTCCAGAGGCCGGCACCCAGGCCGAACTCGGTGTCGTTGGCGATGGCCAGGGCTTCGGCTTCGTCCTTGAACGTGGTGATGCTCACCACCGGGCCAAAGATTTCTTCCTGGAACACACGCATTTTGTTGGTGCCCTTGAGCAGGGTCGGCTGGATGTAGTACCCGGTCGCCAGGTTGCCCTCGAGTTTTTCGATCTTGCCGCCGGTCAGCAGCTCGGCGCCTTCGCCCTTGGCGATTTCCAGGTACGAAAGGATTTTGTCGAATTGCTGCTCGGACGCCTGGGCGCCGACCATGGTGTCGGTGTCCAGCGGGTCGCCACGTTTGATCGACAGGACTTTCTTCATCACTACTTTCATGAAGTCGTCGTAGATCGATTCCTGTACCAGTGCGCGGGACGGGCAGGTGCAGACTTCGCCCTGGTTGAAGAACGCCAGCACCAGGCCTTCAGCGGCTTTCTCGATGAACGTCGGCTCGGCTTGCATGATGTCTTCGAAGAAGATGTTCGGCGACTTGCCACCCAGCTCCACGGTGGACGGGATGATGTTTTCGGCGGCACATTTCATGATGTGCGAACCAACCGGGGTCGAACCGGTGAAGGCGATCTTGGCGATGCGCTTGCTGGTGGCCAGGGCTTCGCCGGCTTCTTTGCCGAACCCTTGGACGACGTTGAGCACGCCGGGTGGTAGCAGGTCGCCGATCAGTTCCATCAGCACGGTGATGCCCAGCGGGGTTTGCTCGGCAGGCTTGAGCACCACGCAGTTACCGGCGGCCAGGGCCGGGGCGAGTTTCCAGGCGGCCATCAGGATCGGGAAGTTCCACGGGATGATCTGCCCGACCACGCCCAGCGGTTCATGGATGTGATACGCCACGGTGTTGCCGTCAATCTCGGCAGCGCTGCCTTCCTGGGCGCGGATGCAGCCGGCAAAGTAGCGGAAGTGATCCGCCGCCAGCGGGATGTCGGCGTTGAGGGTTTCGCGAACGGCTTTGCCGTTGTCCCAGGATTCGGTGATCGCCAGCACTTCCAGGTTCTGCTCGATGCGGTCGGCGATTTTCAGCAGCACCAGCGAGCGCGCCTGGACGGACGTGGCGCCCCAGGCATCGGCAGCGGCGTGGGCGGCGTCCAGGGCTTTGTCGATGTCTTCGGCCGTGGAACGCGGGAATTCGGCAATCGGTTGGCCATTCACTGGCGACGTATTGGTGAAGTACTGACCTTTGACAGGCGCGACGAACTCGCCGCCGATGTAGTTACCGTATTTGCTCTTGAACGAAACGATAGCGCCTTCAGTACCGGGGTGAGCGTAACGCATGGTGATTTCTCCTTGGCTTTTGTGCTTATAAGGGAGAGCGCATGTGCGCCTGCTATAAGCGTAGAGCAAAGGTTGGGCCACTGCCTTGCAGGGCAGGTAAATCAAGGCCTTGCGCGGTTTTTGTCGGACAAGCGGGCGGCGTCTGTGACGGTTTCGGTACAGCCTGGGTGACAGTTTGTACCGCAGGTGGCACAGCGTGTGACTGGACGGTCTTGCCAGCATTGCAAAGCACGCTGACGTGGAGGATGCTCGGCCTCACGCTTTATGTAGCAGCTGCCAAAGGCTGCGTCTGAATGCGAAGCGCTCGCGTCGTTTGGCGATGAAATACGGGACACAGGTTTTACGACCGCTTCGCGGCCGGACGCAGCCTTCGGCAGCTGCTACACGGAAGCGAACCAGACTCTGCGGGGAGAATAATAAGAAATGCACGACAACCATTTGAGTCGCCATGCCCAGCAAGTCCTGACCGTCACCCAGGGCAAATCGCACCTGCACGGCCCCGGCAGCGATCCGTCGATTGCCCGTTCCTGGCTGCGTTGTCTTGAGGATTATCACCTCGACCCAGCCCTGACCATGGCGCCGACGGTGCTTGAACATGGCCGCGTGCTGGAAAGCCGCGAACGCTTGCAGCAAGTGCTGCAGATTGCCGGCAACGAAATGACCAGCCTGCATCAGCAACTCTCCGGCGCCGGCCACGCAGTGCTGTTGACTGACGCCCGCGGGGTGATCCTCAACTGCGTCACCGCCCCCGCCGAACGGAAGATTTTCGAACGCGCCGGGCTCTGGCTCGGCGCCGACTGGAGCGAAGCCTGCGAAGGCACCAACGGCATCGGCACCTGCCTGGTGGAGCGTCAGTCGCTGACCATCCACCAGGACGAACACTTTCGCGGCCGCCACACCGGCCTGACCTGCTCGGCGAGCCCGGTGTTCGACCCGCATGGCGAACTGCTTGCGGTGCTCGACGTGTCATCGGCGCGCCATGAAGTCTCGCGCCAGAGCCAGTTCCACACCATGGCGTTGGTCAATCTCTCGGCGAAGATGATCGAGAGCTGTTATTTCCTGCGTTACTTCGATAATCAATGGTTGCTGCGTTTTCACTTGCAGGCCGAATCCGTCGGGCTGTTCAGCGAAGGGCTGCTGGCGTTCGATGGCGACGGGCGGATCAGCGCGGTCAACCAGAGTGCGCTGAATTTGCTGGGGCATATTCGCGGCGGGTTGCTGGGCAAACCGGTGGAAGCGTTTTTCGATTGCTCGCTGGATGATTTGCTTGGCCGCGCGAGCGTGAATGCCAGCGCCAGTTGGCCGTTGCGCACCCGTGACGGGCGCAGTCTGTTTGCCGTGTTGCGCGGCCAGCCACGCAGTATTCCGGTGCCGGTGGTGCAATGTCCGGTGATTGCCGAGCGTCCGCGCTTGTCAGGCATTTGCCTGGGCGATGTCGCGTTGCAAGAAGATTTCCGCAAATCCCTGCGCGTATTCGAACGGGATGTGCCGCTGCTGATCAATGGCGAAACCGGTTCCGGCAAGGAAGCCTTCGCCAAAGCTGTGCACCACGCCAGCCAACGGGCGGAAAAAGCCTTCGTCGCCCTCAACTGCGCGGCCATCCCGGAAAGCCTGATCGAAAGCGAGTTGTTCGGCTATCGCGGCGGCAGTTTCACCGGCGCGCGCAAGGAAGGCATGCGCGGCAAGTTGCAGCAGGCCGATGGCGGCACACTGTTCCTCGACGAGATTGGCGACATGCCCCTGGCCTTGCAAACCCGGTTGCTGCGGGTGCTGGAGGATCGCCAGGTTGTGCCGATTGGCGGTGAGCCGGAGTCGGTGAACGTAAGAATCATCAGCGCCACCCACCGGAATTTGCTGGATCGGGTGCAGGACGGCAGTTTTCGCGAGGATTTGTATTACCGGCTCAATGGCCTGGAAGTGGCGTTGCCGGCCTTGCGCGACCGCAGCGATAAATCCCAGTTGCTGGATTTCCTTCTCGCGGAAGAGGCGGGCGGGGAGACGGTGTTGATTGATCAGCCGGCACGAGAAGCGTTGCTCGGTTTTGCCTGGCCAGGCAACGTGCGGCAGTTGCGCAATGTGCTGCGCACCTTGGCGGCGTTGTGTGATGGCGGGCGGATCGGGCTGGAGGATTTGCCGGCGATGATTCGCCAGGCGCGGCCGGTGGTTGCGTTGGTGGTGGACGAGCCGTCGGAGCATCCGCTGGAAGATGCCGAACGGTTGGCGCTGCTGAATGCGCTGGAGCAGCAGCGGTGGCATATGACGCATACCGCTGAACAACTCGGCGTCAGTCGCAATACGCTTTACAGGAAGCTGCGTAAACACGGCATAGCCCGCTCTGCGTAACCGATCGTTCCCACGCTCTGCGTGGGAATGCCTCAACGGACGCTCTGCGTCCGCTCTTGGGACGCGGAGCGTCCCTGGCTGCATTCCCACGCAGAGCGTGGGAACGATCATCATCACCTAAAGAGTGCGAATTCCCCCACCCTACGCTAACCTGCGGCCATGTTTTACGAGGTCGACTATGCACATTCATATTCTTGGTATCTGCGGCACTTTCATGGGTTCGATGGCTGTTTTGGCCAAAGAGCTGGGCCATCACGTGACCGGCTCCGATGCCAACGTCTATCCGCCGATGAGCACTCAGCTTGAGGCGCAGGGCATTGAGCTGACCCAGGGTTACGACCCCGCGCAGCTCGATCCGGCCCCGGACCTGGTGGTGATCGGCAACGCCATGTCCCGCGGTAACCCGGCGGTCGAGTACGTACTGAACAAAGGCCTGCCTTACGTCTCCGGCCCGCAATGGCTGGCGGATCACGTATTGCAAGGTCGCTGGGTGCTGGCCGTTGCCGGTACTCACGGCAAAACCACCACCAGCAGCATGCTCGCCTGGGTGCTGGAGCACGCAGGCATGAGCCCGGGCTTCCTGATCGGCGGCGTGCCGCAGAATTTCTCGGTCTCCGCACGCCTGGGCGGTACACCGTTCTTCGTGATCGAAGCTGACGAATACGACAGCGCCTTCTTCGACAAACGCTCCAAGTTCGTTCACTACCGCCCACGCACGGCGATCCTGAACAACCTTGAGTTCGATCATGCCGACATCTTCCCCGATCTGCCGGCTATCGAGCGGCAGTTCCATCATTTGGTGCGAACCATTCCAAGCGAAGGTCTGGTGATCCATCCGACCACCGAGCCAGCCTTGCTGCGCGTCATTGAAATGGGCTGCTGGACCCCGGTGCAAACCACCGGTGCCGGCGGTCAGTGGCAGGTCAAGCTGCTGAGCGAAGACGGCTCCAAGTTTGAAGTGATGTTCGAAGGCGTCGCCCAAGGTGTAGTGGATTGGGACATGACCGGTCAGCACAACGTCGCCAATGCCTTGGCCACTTTGGCCGCCGCGCGCCATGTCGGCGTGGTGCCGTCGATGGGCATTGCGGCGTTGAGCGCGTTTAAAAGCGTGAAGCGCCGGATGGAAGTGGTGGCACAGGTCAACGGCATCACCATTTACGACGACTTCGCCCACCACCCGACCGCCATCGCCACCACCCTCGACGGCTTGCGCAAGAAGATCGGTGACGCGCCGTTGATCGCGATCATCGAGCCGCGCTCCAACTCCATGAAGCTCGGCGCGCACCGTGACGGCTTGCCGGAAAGCGTGGTCGATGCCGATCAGGTGATCTGGTACGCGCCGGCCAACCTCGGTTGGGATTTGGGTGCTACCGCCGCGCTTTGCACCGTGCCATCGATCGTCAGCGATTCGCTGGAAGGCATCATCGAACGAGTGAAAAGCCAGGCCCAGCCCGGCACCCACGTGGTGATCATGAGCAACGGCGGCTTCGGCGGCCTGCACGGCAAATTGGCCGAGGCGCTGCAATGAACAACGGCCCGGAACGCATCACGCTGGCCATGACCGGTGCGTCCGGCGCTCAGTACGGCTTGCGCCTGCTCGATTGCCTGGTGCGCGAAGACCGTGAGGTGCATTTCCTGATCTCCAAGGCCGCGCAATTGGTGATGGCCACCGAAACGGACGTTACGCTGCCGCCGAAACCGCAAACCATGCAAGCCTTCCTCACCGAATACACCGGCGCCGCTGCCGGGCAGATCAAGGTGTATGGCAAGGAAGACTGGATGTCGCCGGTGGCTTCGGGTTCCGGTGCGCCTGCGGCGATGGTGGTTGTGCCGTGTTCGACCGGTACGTTGTCAGCCATCGCCACCGGTGCCTGCAACAACCTGATCGAACGCGCCGCCGATGTGACCTTGAAGGAGCGCCGCCAGTTGATTCTGGTGCCGCGTGAGGCGCCATATTCGAGCATTCATCTGGAGCACATGCTCAAGTTGTCGAACATGGGCGTGACGATTATGCCGGCCTCGCCGGGTTTCTATCATCAGCCACAGACCATCGACGACCTGATCGACTTCGTCGTGGCGCGGATTCTCAACCTGCTGAACATTCCTCAGGACATGCTGCCGCGTTGGGGCGAGCATCATCTGAGCAGCGATGAATAAGCTGCTGGTGGTCTTGCTGGCGCTGCAACTGGCTGGCTGCGCCACGGCGCGCACGCTGGATGCCGCCAAACCGGGGGCGCCGATAGTGTATTCGGGGACTCGACTGGATTTGTATGCGATGAACGGCGGTTGCTGCGCCAAGGACCGTTTTGGTGCTGAAGCGCCGAGCTATCCCGGTGTTGACCTACCGGGCAGTGCGTTGCTCGATACGCTGCTGTTGCCGCTCTCATTGCTGACGGTGATTGGCGTGAGTTTTCAGGCGACAGGTGGACTCTGACTGATCGTTCCCACGCTCTGCGTGGGAATGCCTCAATGGACGCTCTGCGTCCGCTTTTGGGACGCGGAGCGTCCCGGGCTGCATTCCCACGCAGAGCGTGGGAACGATCTATGTGGGGTTATTTACCGAGCTTACGCAACTCATCCGACTCAACCACCCGCACCCCATCCTGCTCTTCCAGCGCCAGCCGCCACATCGCACGGGCCAGTTGGCAGGCTTCGATGCCGCGGTATTTACCGGGGATCAAGCGCGAAAACGGTCCGGCGAATTGCTCGGCCATACGCGGTTCCAGGCGCTCACCCAGCAGCAGCGAAGGACGGCAAATGGTCAGTTGCGGCCAATCCTGCGCGCGCAATGCGTATTCCATCTCGCCTTTCACCTTGTTGTAGAAAATCGAGGATCTGCGATCGGCCCCCAAGGCACTGATCACGATCAGGTGCCGCGCACCCATTTCCCGCGCGCGCTTGGCGAACGCCACCACCATGTCCAGGTCCACCGCGCGAAACGCTTGCTCGGAACCCGCCTGCTTGA
This sequence comes from Pseudomonas sp. LBUM1646, assembly GCF_059716165.1. Taxonomy (NCBI): domain Bacteria; kingdom Pseudomonadati; phylum Pseudomonadota; class Gammaproteobacteria; order Pseudomonadales; family Pseudomonadaceae; genus Pseudomonas; species Pseudomonas sp. LBUM1646. The sequence continues at coordinate 6,082,320 of NZ_CP166810.1, read as the reverse complement.
TCGTGGTGCCGAGGCAGCAGTAGGCGATGTCGACGCGACCATTGAGTTGCGGCAGGAACACGGCCGGGTCGCCGACGGGATTTTCCAGGTGGGGATGCTCGGCCAGTGGCCGGCGTGAAGGTGCCAATACCCGCGTAATCGTTGGCTCATTGAGCAAGCGATCAAGCAAATGTTCGCCGGTTAATCCGGTAGCTCCGGCAAGCAATACATGCTGAGGCGTCAAGTACATAGTGTTTCCCCCTTGATACTGTTCAGCTTAGTTGAGCTTGGCATCCTTGCTGCTGATAGCAGCACTTTGTAATGCTTTGCGCGCTTGTTGCTTGCGCAGCAGTTGCCAATGGGAGAGGACGGTTTTCGGCGCCCAGATCTGCGGTTCAGAGGCTTCGAAGTTGTCCGCCAGTTCACGCTCGGCCACGGTGGCCTTGGCCAGTTTGAAGGCTTGCTCCAGGTCGTCAGTCTGGTTCAGCGCCTGGGCGAACAACGCGTCGCCGAAGTAGGTGAAGTTGGCTTCTTCCGAGCAACCGAAGGACACCCGGTCCGCCCGCGAGGCGGTCATGATCAGGGTGCGCTCGTCTTTCAATGCCGGGATGAAACCACCGGAATAGCAGGAAGAGATGACAATAATCTTGTCGCGATTTTTCAGCGGGGCGAGGACCGCGGCCAGTTCGTCGGCCGGCAGGTCAGCCAGTTCCATGCGTGGCTGGTCGAGCACCAATTCGTGTTCGCTGGTGCCGTGGCTGGTCAGGTAGATGAACATCAAATCTTCCGGGCCGCTGCGTTCGGCCAGGGTCTGGACGGCGCGGCGCAGATTTTCGCGGGTGGCCATCGGCCGATCAGCGAGGTGCTCACGATGGTTGACCAGGCGGATCTGGCCAAAAGCGCCGAAGCGGCTGGCGAGCATGTTGGCGACGTAATCGGACTCGCGCAGGAACACGCTCTGCTTGCCGTCGCCACCGAGGGTCAGGGTGTATAACTCGACCGCTGGGGTCGAGGCGGGCACATTGGCCAGCGCTTCATCGAGCAAGCGACCCTGGGCGAGCAAACCGAGCTCCAGGGTGTCGGGCAACAACTTGCCATCGGCATCGCGTACGCGCTGGCCATTGATCCAGGTGCCGCTCATCACGGAGCCATCGGTCAGCACCAGAGTGCCGCGACCGGAATAACTGTCACTGTCGAAACCGCCGACGTAGAAACTGCCATCGGCCAGGTTCAAGCGGCCCTGGCCGGTGAAGCGCCAATCGCTGAACTGACCGAGGTAATGGCTGCCGTCGGTGCCGATCAGCTCGCCCTTGCCGCTGAGCACACCTTCCTTGAATTGACCGATCCAGACATCGCCATCGGCGTTCTCGTAGCGACCCTTGCCGTTGAGCTGATTGTCCTTGAAGCCACCGATGTAGATATCGCCGTCGGCGCTGTTGAACGTGCCGTTGCCTTCCAACTGGCCATCGACGAAATGCCCGCTGAACTGGTTGCCACTGGCATCGCCGCGCTGGCCTTCGCCGTTGGGCTTGCCGTGGGCGAACTGGCCTTGATACGAGCTGCCGTCTTCGAGTTCGAGACGACCGAGCCCTGAATACTGATCGGCCTTGAACTCACCGCGGTAAGTCATGCCGTTTTCTTTGAGGGTGCCTTCGCCGTCGCGCCGGCCAAGCTTGAAGCCGCCGGTGTAGCTGCTGCCGTTGGTGGTCAGCGTGCCCTGGCCGTCGAACAGCCCTTGCTGGAATTGCCCACGATAGACTTCGCCATTGCTGCCGTGCCATTCGCCCTGGCCATGCCACTGGCCTTTGTCGAACTGGCCCGCGTACCAACTGCCGCTCGGGTAGTCGATGCGACCCTGGCCCTGCAACAACCCGTTGACCAGATCCCCTCGATAGCGTCCGCCGTCCGGCAGGCGGGCGTCAGGGGACAACAGCGATTCACCATCGCCGCAAGCGGTGAGCATCAGGGTCAAAGCGAGGAGTGCAAGTGAGCGCATAGCGGGATCCGGGCAATTAGGCGACCGAGTATGCCGCAGCTATGTGTCGTATATATAGAGAAGGTCGCGAAACAGCGTGCGCTGCTTCGCATCCAGGATGGTTTACACGAAACAGAGGGACAGCGGTTCGGCGATGTACGCCGGTTTGTCCGAGCCTTCTATCTCAAGGGTAGCGGTGGCCTTGAGCAGCCATTGGCCGGGTTTCTTCTCGGTGACTTCGTTCATGTCGACCTTGAGTCGGACCCGTGAATTGACTTTCACTGGCTGGATGAACCGCACGCTGTCCAGGCCATAGTTGACCACCATCTTCACGCCTTCCGGCAGGATCAGGATGTCTTCCATCAGTTTGGGGATCAGCGACAGCGACAGGAAACCGTGGGCAATGGTGCTGCCAAATGGCGTTTGCGCGGCTTTGATCGGGTCGACGTGAATGAACTGATAATCCCCGGTGGCTTCGGCGAACAGGTTGATGCGTTCCTGATCGATGGTGAGCCATTCGGAACGTCCAAGTTCCTTGCCGACATAATCTTTGAGCTCTGCAACAGGAACATAGGGCATTGAGACTCTCCTTGGGTTCATCGGTTTTATAGTTTTGAGGTGGGGGGATTTGACCTCCCGGAGTACCACTTTAGATCAACATGGCAAATTGCTCCGGTCAACTGACCATGCTTTTGGCGAATGCCGGTCTATAGCGTTGGCGTGCTTATAATGCCCGGACCCTTTTTGGTGGGGACAACGCGTGGGGAGATTGCTGGATGTTGTTACGTGGCCTGACCTGGCTGGTGCTGTTCCAATTGCTGGGCACAGCCATCAACCACCTGTTTTTGCCGGTGCTGCCGGGGCCGATTGTCGGCCTGCTGCTGTTGCTGGTGTTCCTGATCTGTCGTGGCGAGGTCGGTGAGCCACTGAACCTGGCCGCCAGCAGCCTGCTGCGTTACCTGCCGTTGTTGCTGGTGCCGCCGGCGGTGGGTGTGATGGTTTACGCCAAGGACATTGCCGCGGACTTCTGGGCCATCACCGGCGCGTTGGTGTTGTCATTGGTGCTGTCCATGGCCTTCGTCGGCGTGCTGATGCAGCGTCTGGTCAAGCGCCACGCCCATCGTGGAGATCGCCCATGATCCTCGATTGGCAGGGCGCTCTCGACTCGGTGATTCACCATCCGCTGTTCGGCATCGGCATTACCCTCGGCGCTTATCAACTGGTGCTCGCGGCATTCGAGAAAACCCGCTGGATCTTCCTGCAACCGGTGCTGGTTTCCATGCTGCTGGTGATCGGCGTCTTGGTAGGCTGCGGTCTTACCTATGCCGAGTATCGCAAGAGCACCGAGATCCTCAGCATCCTGCTCGGCCCCGCCACGGTTGCATTGGCGGTGCCGCTGTACTTGAATCTGCGACGGATTCGGCAGTTGTTCTGGCCGATTTTTACTACGCTGGTGATAGGCGGCGTGGTCGCCACCGGCATGGGCGTGTTGCTGGGGTGGTGGTTCGGCGCCGAACACATGATCCTGATGACCATGGCGCCCAAATCCGTGACTTCGCCGATCGCCATGTTGGTGGCCGAGCAAATCGGTGGCGTCGCGGCGCTGGCGGCGGTGTTTGTGCTGATTACTGGCGTGATCGGTGCGATTTTCGGCCCGAGTCTTTTGACCCGGCTCGGTGTCCATAGCCCGGAGGCCCGCGGCATGGCCCTGGGGATGACCGCCCACGCGGTCGGCACGTCGGTGGCGCTGCAGGAAAGTGAAGAGTGCGGCGCCTTCGCGGCGCTGGCGATGAGTCTGATGGGCGTAGCCACGGCGGTGTTCCTGCCGTTGGCCGTGTCGATGGTGGTGTAAGGAAATGTCTATGAGCTTGCCGCTTTTTCCGCTGAACACGGTGCTGTTTCCCGGTTGCATCCTCGACTTGCAGATTTTCGAGGCGCGCTACCTGGACATGATCAGCCGCTGCATGAAACAAGGCAGCGGCTTCGGCGTGGTGTGCATCCTCGACGGCGAGGAGGTCGGCATCGCCCCGGCGGGTTACGCGCTGGTGGGCTGTGAAGCACTGATTACCGATTTCAAGCAGCAGGACAACGGCCTGCTGGGGATTCGGGTGCAGGGTGGGCGGCGTTTTCATGTATTGCGCTCCGAAGTCCAGCGCGATCACCTGACCGTTGCCGACGTCGAGTGGCTAGAAGACGAACCTGAACAACCGCTGCAAGATGAGGACGCCGACCTGGTCGCCTTGCTCAAGGCTCTGGCCGAACACCCGATGGTCGAAGCGCTGAACATGGGCACCGAAGCGACCGGGCAACAGTCACTGGCCAATCAGTTGGCGTATCTTTTGCCTTTCGCTGAAGTGGACAAAATCGACCTGCTGCAACTCGATGATCCGCAGCAACGGCTGGATGCGATTCAGGCGTTACTGGATGAATTGCAGGGCGAGTTGTTTGCCTGACAGGCGCTTGTAGCCGCTGCCGAGCCCGCGAGGCTGCGTTCGAGGACGAAGTCCTCGCAAATCCTGTAAATGCGGTTTGCCTGAATGGCGACTGCTGCGCAGCCGAACGCAGTCTCGCGGGCTCGGCAGCTGCTACAGGGTTGCGATCTTTTGATCTTTAGTAGGCGTAACGCAACATCGTGTGCGGCAAATGCCGCAACGCAAAGAAGGCAAACAGCGCCAGCAATGACGGCAGCACCAACCACCAAACCTTCGGCGGCATGGCATTGAGTGGCGTCTGGCGTTGACTCAGCCACAGGCCCGCCGCACAGACACACGCCGCCAGCATCGCGCCGGCCAGCACGTCCGTTGGCCAATGCGCGCCGAGGTAGACCCGCGACAGGGCAATCGACAGCGCCGGCAGGCAGCCCAGCAGCAGCCAGGTCAAACGCATACGCGGTGGTTGTCCACGTCCGGCCAGGACTGCGAGGCACAAGAACAGCGCGAACGAGCCGGAGGCGTGGCCACTGGGCATGCTGTAACTGGTGAGTGGATCAGTCAGCACTTCCGGGCGCACACGGGCGAAAAAATACTTGGTGCCGGTGTTGGCCAACGCAGTGACGAGCAAGGTGCCGCCGACAAAAATCGCCTGGCGCCATTGTCGGGAGAGCAACAGTAAGCCGGTCAGCAGCGCGCTGAACACCAGCATATTGCGGAATTCGCCGATCAGCGTGAAGGTTACGGCCACTTCATCGAGCATCGGGCTGCGGTGTTCCTGCACCAGGGTCATCACGCCCTGGTCGAGGGCGGTCAGGTGCGGATAGCCAATAAACAGTCCCAGCAAAATCAGCAGACCGAGGCCGGCAATATAAGCGGTGGCGTGGCGATGGCGACGCAGGCTGCTGGTGACGCTCAAGCCGATCATCACCGCGATGCTACCGGCGACGATCCCCGCTTCAGGCCAGAAACCTTCCGGCAATGGCAGGCGAATCGCCGCTCCCGTGGCCCATCCCGGCAGCAGATAGGCGATGCTCCAGCCCGCGGCGGCCAGCAGGCTGACGGCAGCGAAGCGCGGGAAGGGCATGTCGAACATCCCGGCGACCATTGGCAGCATCGGCCGCAAGGGGCCGATGAAGCGCCCGACCAACAGGCTGGCGATGCCATAGCGCTGGAAATAAGACTCGGCCCCGGCAATCCATTCCGGGTGATGTCGCAAGCCCGGCAGGCGCCGGATGTTCTGATGGAAATGTCGTCCCAGAAAGTACGAAACCACGTCACCCAGCAAGCCGCCGAGAAACCCCAGCAACAGCGTCTCGCCCAGCGACAACGCACCACTGCCGGCCAGCACCGCCACGGCAAACAGCAAAACGGTGCCCGGTACGATCAGCCCGGCAATCGCCAAACACTCCACGCAGGCCACTATGAACACCGCGGCGGCCAGCCACTGCGGATTGACCGTCAACCAGCCGGTGATGCTATCGAGCCATGGGCCCATACGTACAACTCCATCATTGTTCATAAACTCGTAGGAGCTGCCGAAGGCTGCGATCTGTTGATCTTGATTTTCAGCGGTATCGGAAAGGTCAAGATCAACAGATCGCAGCCTTCGGCAGCTCCTACAGGGAATTGGGTTTACAGCAAAAAATAATCGCGACCTTCGACCTGCCCCCGGCGTATCGGGTTCCGCGTGCAGTACGGCGCATATGCCGCATCGACGAAGCGGTACATCAGGTGTTCATCACGGCCATGGGGAATGCCCAAGCGGGTGGTTTGAATGATGTGGACGGGAGCGGGGCCGATGTCTTGCACCAGCAGCACTTCATGATCAAAGCGCTTGGCGTCCCAGACGGGCACCTTCAATCCCAGAGATTTGCACAGCAACGTCTGGCCGGCACAAAGTTTTTGCAAGGGGCGAGGGCGGCCTTGAGCGTCGGGGTTGTTCAACAGCATCTGCGCCAGGCTCGCCGGCCCGCTCAGTTCATCGACCCAAGGGTAGGCGGATTTGATCAGGACAGCGTTGCCCGGCCCCAGGGCGCTGAAGTTCAGCGAATCGCCGCCCCGGGCGTAATACATGTAGATGTGGCCGCCATCCAGAAACAAAGCCTTACGTTTTTCTGTGTAGCCGAGGGACGCATGGCTGCCTTTTTCTTCGCAGTAATAGGCTTCGGTCTCAATGATCCGGGCGCTAAGCCACAGGTCGCCGACCCGGTGACGGATGACTTTGCCCAGTAAATCCCGGGCCAGAACTTGGGCGTCGCGGTCGAAAAAAGCATCCGGCAGCGCCGTGGGCAGGGCTGAAAGGGAGGCGCGAACAGTCAGGTTGGACATGATGAACGGCGTTTATCAGGGCTGATTGAGCGGTGATGATAACAATTTGCAGCTTAATCACGGCTGAACGTCGGCAAATTGCCCTCCATTTCGACCATCCGCCCGTCACCGCTGTTAGTCAGGGGACGCGACAGCTATAATCTGCCGCTTTCATCTTTGCCAAGATCCCATCAGACATGACTGAGTCCGTCCTCGACTACATGACCCGCCTGGGTCGCGCTGCTCGCGAAGCGTCGCGCATCATCGGCCGTGCCAGCACTGCGCAGAAAAACCGCGCGTTGCAGGCTGCCGCCAATGCGCTGGACGCCGCGCGTGCCGAGTTGACGGCGGCCAATGAGCTGGATCTGGCCGCTGGTCGGGCCAATGGGCTTGAGGCTGCGTTGCTGGAGCGCCTGGCGCTGACCCCGGCGCGCATCGACGGCATGATCGTCGGTCTGCGCCAGGTCGCGGCCCTGCCGGACCCGGTTGGCGCGATCCGCGACATGAGCTTTCGCCCGTCGGGCATTCAGGTCGGCAAGATGCGTGTGCCATTGGGCGTGATCGGAATCATCTACGAATCCCGGCCGAACGTGACCATCGATGCCGCCAGCCTGTGCCTGAAGTCCGGCAACGCCACCATCCTGCGTGGCGGCTCCGAAGCGATACATTCCAACCGTGCCATTGCCGCCTGCATCCAGCGCGGCCTGGCCGAAGCCGAACTGCCGGCCGCCGTGGTGCAAGTGGTCGAAACCACTGACCGTGCTGCCGTTGGCGCGCTGATCACCATGCCGGAGTACGTGGACGTCATCGTGCCGCGCGGTGGCAAAGGTTTGATCGAACGGGTCAGCCGCGACGCCCGCGTGCCAGTGATCAAACACCTGGACGGCATTTGCCACGTTTACGTCAGTGCCCACGCCGATCTGGCGAAAGCCCAGCGCATCGCCTTCAATGCCAAGACTTACCGATATGGCATCTGCGGCGCGATGGAAACCCTGCTGGTGGATCAAACCGTTGCCAAGGATTTCCTGCCGTCGATGGCTGCCCAGTTCCGCGAAAAAGGCGTCGAATTGCGGGGTTGCGAGCGTACGCAGGCGATCATTGATGCCGTGGCGGCGACTGAAGAAGACTGGTCTACCGAATACCTGGCGCCGATTCTGTCGATCCGCGTCGTCGATGGGCTGGACCAGGCCATCGAGCACATCAACAAATACGGCTCCCATCACACCGATTCCATCGTCAGTGAAAATCTCGCTGACACCCGGCGTTTTGTGGCCGAAGTCGACTCATCGTCGGTGATGATCAACACCCCGACCTGCTTCGCCGATGGTTTTGAATACGGATTGGGTGCCGAGATTGGCATTTCTACTGATAAGCTGCACGCCCGCGGTCCGGTGGGCCTCGAAGGTCTGACCTGCGAGAAGTACATCGTGGTCGGTGACGGCCAGTTGCGCGGACAGGAGTCGGTCTGACTTGGGCGACCTCGACCCGTCAGCCCCGGTCACTGTCGGTAAGGCTGAGCCTCGACGCATTGGCGTGCTGGGCGGAACCTTCGACCCGGTGCACATCGGCCATTTGCGCGGTGCACTGGAAGTCGCCGAATCCTTGGGCCTCGATGAGCTGCGTCTGACACCCAGTGCCAGACCGCCCCATCGGGACGCGCCGCAGGTGTCGGCCAAGGATCGTCTGGCGATGGTCGAGTGCGCGGTGGCCGGTGTGGCACCGTTGGTGGTGGACGCCCGCGAATTGCAGCGGGACAAACCGTCCTACACTATCGATACCCTGGAATTGATGCGCGCTGAAATGGCCGCGGATACCCAGGTTTTTCTACTTTTGGGCTGGGACGCATTTTGCGGCCTGCCCACTTGGCACCGCTGGGAAGAGTTGCTCCAGCATTGCCACATCCTGGTGCTGCAACGCCCGGATGCCGACAGCGAACCGCCGGATGCCTTGCGCAATCTGTTGGCGGCACGCTCGGTGAGCGACCCGCTGGCCCTCAAAGGGCCGAGCGGACAGATTGCATTCGTCTGGCAGACGCCGCTCGCGGTATCCGCCACCCAGATCCGTCAACTGCTGGCCAGCGGTAAGTCGGTACGTTTCCTGGTGCCCGACGCGGTCCTGGCCTACATCGATGCGCACGGTCTCTACCGTGCGTCGAACTGAAAAGAGGGCCGCTTCAAGGCACGTAATGACGTGTATTGAAGCGCCCGAACATACGAGCAAAACGAGTTTTATATGACGAACAAAGACGTAACTAAAGTAAAGCGCAAAGGCACGTTCAAGAGCGCCCCGCTGCCTGAGCCGGTTCTCACCACCGAGCCGCTGAAGGGTGATGAGCTGGTCAAGGTTGCCGTGGCCGCCCTGGAAGACGTCAAGGGCCAGGACATCCAGGTCATCGACGTTCGTGAAAAGCAGAGCATCACTGACTACATGATCATCGCTACCGGTACCTCCAACCGCCAGATCGGCGCGATGCTGGACAAGGTTCGCGAAGCCGTCAAAGCCCTGGGCGTCAAGCCACTGGGTGAAGAAGGCAAGGGCGACAGCGACTGGGTCCTGCTGGATATGGACGACGTGATCGTGCACATGATGACCGCTTCGGCTCGTCAGTTTTACGACCTCGAGCGTCTCTGGTCCGGTGCCGAGCAGAGCCGTGCGCTGAACGCGGCTCACCACAGCCCGGAAAACACCCACGAGCATTTCATCAAGCTCAACAAAGACCAGTTGTAAGGGACCGCTGTGCGACTGCGACTGATCGCCGTCGGTTCACGCATGCCCAAGTGGGTGGAAGAAGGCTGGCATGAATATGCCAAGCGTCTTCCGTCCGAGCTGGCGCTGGAACTGGTGGAAATACCGCTCAACACCCGTGGCAAGAACGCCGACGTGGCGCGCTTCATCCGTCAGGAAGGCGAAGCCATGCTGGCCAAGGTCGGGCCGAACGAGCGGGTTGTCACCCTCGAAGTCCACGGCAAGCCCTGGAGTACCGAGCAACTGGCGGTCGAACTCGATCGCTGGCGGCTGGACTCGCGCACGGTGAATTTCATGGTCGGCGGCCCCGAAGGGCTGGCGCCGGAAGTCTGTGCCCGGGCTGATCAGCGCTGGTCGTTGTCACCGTTGACGTTGCCGCACCCACTGGTGCGGATTCTGATCGGCGAACAGTTGTATCGTGCCTGGACAGTGCTGTCCGGCCACCCTTACCACAAGTAGTTTTGCCCTCATGTCCCAGCCGATCCGCATCAAGGACCACGAAAAAGACGCCCGTCTGGTGCGTGGCCGCGTCGTGTTCGGGGCAATTGCGGTGGTGGCGCTGATCTGCGTGCTGATCGCACGGCTGTATTTCCTCCAGGTCATCCAGTACGAGTACCACTCGACTCTGTCGGAAAACAACCGCGTCCATGTGCAGCCGATTCCGCCCACCCGTGGGCTGATCTTCGACCGTAATGGCGTGGTGGTGGCCGATAACAGGCCCAGCTTCAGTCTGAGCATGACGCGCGAGCGCTCCGGCGACTGGCAGCAAGTGCTCGACGTGATCGTCCAGGTGCTGGAACTGACGCCCGAGGATCGGGTGATCTTCGAGAAACGCATGAAGCAGGGGCGCCGGCCATTCGAGCCGGTGCCGATCCTGTTCGAGCTGACCGAAGAGCAGATCGCCCGGATCGCGGTGAATCAGTTCCGGCTGCCGGGTGTGGAAGTGGTCGCGCAACTGGTGCGGCATTACCCGCAGGGCGCGCACTTTGCGCACTCCGTGGGTTACATGGGCCGGATCAACGAGAAAGAGCTGAAATCCCTCGACCCGGTCAATTACAGCGGCACTCACCACATCGGCAAGACCGGTATCGAGCGCTTCTACGAGCCCGAACTGCACGGCCAGGTGGGTTACGAAGAAGTCGAGACCAACGCTCGGGGCCGCGTATTGCGCGTTCTCAAGCGTACCGATCCGATTCCCGGCAAGGACATCGTCCTGAGCCTGGACATCAAATTGCAGGAAGCCGCCGAGTTGGCACTCGGTGGTCGCCGTGGTGCGGTGGTGGCGCTGGACCCGGCAACCGGCGAAGTGCTGGCGATGGTCAGTCAGCCGAGCTTCGACCCGAACCTGTTCGTCACCGGCATCAGCTTCAAGGCCTATGCCGAGTTGCGCGATTCGATTGACCGGCCGCTGTTCAACCGCGTACTGCGCGGCCTGTACCCGCCGGGCTCGACCATCAAGCCCGCGGTGGCGATTGCCGGCCTGGATTCCGGTGTGGTCACGGCCTCGACCCGCGTGTTCGACCCGGGTTACTACCAACTGCCCAACTACGATCACAAATACCGTAACTGGAACCGTACCGGCGACGGCTACGTGGACCTGGACACGGCGATCATGCGTTCCAACGACACCTACTTCTATGACCTGGCCCACAAGCTGGGCATCGATCGGTTGTCCTCGTATATGGGCAAGTTCGGCATTGGCCAGAAGGTTTCCCTGGACATGTTCGAAGAGTCGCCGGGGCTGATGCCGTCCCGCGAGTGGAAGCGTGCGACCCGGCGTCAGGCCTGGTTCCCGGGCGAAACCCTGATTCTGGGGATCGGTCAGGGCTACATGCAGTCCACGCCGCTGCAACTGGCGCAAGCCACGGCGCTGGTCGCCAACAAAGGCGTCTGGAACCGTCCGCACCTGGCCAAGACTGTCGAAGGCGAAAAGCCCAAGGATGAAGATCCGATGCCGGACATCGTCCTGCGCGACCCGTCCGACTGGACCAAGGTCAACCACGGCATGCAGCAAGTGATGCACGGTGCTCGCGGTACTGCGCGTAAAGCGGCGATCGGTTCGCAATACCGGATTGCCGGCAAAAGCGGTACGGCCCAGGTGGTCGCGATCAAGCAGGGCGAGAAGTACGACCGCTCCAAGGTTCAGGAGCGCCACCGCGACCACGCCTTGTTCGTCGGCTTCGCGCCGGCCGACAACCCGAAAATCGTGGTGTCGGTGATGGTCGAGAACGGCGAGTCCGGTTCCGGCGTCGCCGCGCCGGTCGTGCGACAAGTGATGGATGCCTGGCTCCTGGACCAGGAAGGCCGACTCAAACCGGAATACGCCGGCCCTATCAGCGCGGAGGCTACGGCCCGTGAAGAGTAATTTCGATCGCATCCTCTCCAGTGAGGACGTGATGCGTCGCCGGGCGACGCTGTTGCAACGCCTGCACATTGATGGCCCATTGCTGATCCTGCTGCTGACCCTCGCCGCCGGCAGCCTGTTCGTGCTGTATTCGGCCAGTGGCAAGAGCTGGGACCTGCTGGCCAAGCAAGCCACCTCATTCGGCATCGGCCTGGTGTCGATGATCGTCATCGCCCAGTTCGAACCGCGTTTCATGGCCCGTTGGGTGCCGATCGGCTATGTGCTCGGCGTGCTGTTGCTGGTGGTGGTGGACGTCATGGGCCACAACGCCATGGGTGCCACGCGCTGGATCAACATCCCCGGGGTGATCCGCTTCCAGCCTTCGGAATTCATGAAGATCCTGATGCCGGCGACCATCGCCTGGTACTTGTCCAAACGCACCTTGCCGCCACAGCTCAAGCACGTGGGTGTCAGTCTGTTCCTGATCGGCTTGCCGTTTATCCTGATCGTCCGTCAGCCGGACCTCGGCACTTCGCTGCTGATCCTTGCCGGCGGTGCATTCGTGCTGTTCATGGGCGGCCTGCGCTGGCGCTGGATCCTCAGCGTGATCGCCGCGGCGGTGCCGGTGGCGGTGGCGATGTGGTTCTTCATCATGCACGACTACCAGAAGCAGCGAATCCTGACCTTCCTCGACCCGGAAAGCGATCCGTTGGGCACTGGCTGGAACATCATTCAGTCCAAGGCGGCCATCGGTTCCGGTGGCGTATTCGGCAAGGGCTGGTTGCTGGGCACCCAGTCGCACCTGGACTTCCTGCCGGAAAGCCACACCGACTTCATTATTGCGGTGCTGGGCGAGGAATTCGGCCTGGTGGGCATTTGTGCATTGCTGCTGATTTACTTGTTGTTGATCGGTCGCGGGCTGGTGATTACCGCCCAGGCCCAGACATTGTTCGGCAAATTGCTCGCGGGCAGCCTGACTATGACGTTTTTTGTTTACGTTTTCGTCAACATCGGTATGGTCAGTGGCCTGTTGCCGGTTGTGGGGGTGCCGTTGCCGTTCATTAGCTACGGAGGAACTTCGCTGGTGACGCTGCTGTCAGCGTTTGGGGTTTTGATGTCGATCCATACCCATCGTAAGTGGATCGCACAGGTTTGAATAAGGTGAAGATTTCAATGCAAGCAATGCGTGGCTGGGCGACTCGATACGCGCCGTGGGTCGGCCTGGTAGGCATCCTTGGTACCGCAGAAACGCGGGCCGGCGATTACGAAGGCTCACCCCAGGTGGCCGAATTCGTCGGTGAAATGACCCGCGACTACGGCTTTGCCGGTGAACAGCTGATGGGCGTGTTCCGCGAAGCCGCGCGCAAGCAGGCGATCCTGGACGCCATTTCCAAACCCGCCGAACGGGTTAAACAGTGGAACGAATATCGCCCGATGTTCATCACTGACGCGCGCATTGCCCGCGGTGTGGACTTCTGGCGCCAGCACGAGGCGGTATTGGCCCGTGCCGAGCAGGAATACGGCGTGCCGGCCCAGGTGATTGTCTCGATCATCGGCGTTGAAACCTTTTTCGGCCGCAATACCGGCAATTACCGGGTGATCGACGCATTGTCGACCCTGGGTTTCGACTATCCTCCCCGTGCCGAATTCTTCCGCAAGGAATTGCGTGAATTCCTGCTGCTGGCCCGGGAAGAGCAGGTTGATCCGTTGACCCTCAAGGGCTCCTACGCCGGTGCCATGGGGCTGCCGCAGTTCATGCCGAGCAGTTTTCGCGCCTATGCGGTGGACTTCGACGGTGACGGCCACATTAATATCTGGACCAATCCGGACGACGCCATTGGCAGTGTCGCCAGTTATTTCAAGCGTCACGGCTGGGTCGCCGGCGAGCCTGTGGTCAGCCGCGCCGATGTGCGTGGCGATCAGGTGGACGAGGGTTTGACCACCGGCATCGAGCCGACGAAAACCGTCGGGGAGTTGCGGGCGTTGGGGTGGTCGAGTCATGATGCGCTGCGCGATGATATGCCGGTCACCGCTTTCCGCCTGGAAGGTGACAATGGCCCCGAGTACTGGATGGGCCTGAAGAATTTTTACGCGATCACGCGTTATAACCGCAGCGTGATGTACGCCATGGCCGTACATCAACTGTCTGAACAGCTGGTCCAAGCACGGGGCGTCAAGTAATGCGGGCATTGCCTATGAATAAACCCCTGAAGCTGATGGCATACGCCGCGTTGGCGATGTTGGTCGCCAGTTGTACGACCAGCCGCGCGCCGACCCAGAAGTCGCCCTCCACCGCCGTGCGTGCTACGCCGGGGCTGGACATCAACCGCGCGCACAAAGACGGCGCGCCATGGTGGGACGTCGACGTGTCGCGCATCCCGGATGCCACGCCGACCCTGCACAGCGGCCCTTATAAAGCCAACCCGTACACCGTGCTGGGCAAGACCTATTTCCCGCTGCAAGAGTCCAAGACCTACGTCGCCTCGGGCACGGCGTCGTGGTACGGCACCAAGTTCCACGGCCAGAACACCGCCAATGGCGAGGTGTATGACCTGTACGGCATGAGTGCCGCACACAAGACGTTACCGCTGCCGAGTTACGTTCGGGTGACCAACCTGGACAACAACAAGAGCGTGGTCCTGCGGGTCAACGACCGTGGGCCGTTCTACTCGGACCGCATCATTGACTTGTCCTATGCGGCCGCCAAAAAACTCGGTTATGCCGAAATCGGTACGGCACGAGTCAAGGTTGAAGGTATCGATCCGCAACAGTGGTGGGCCGCCAAAGGCCGTCCGGCGCCGTTGATGCTCAATGAGCCGCAAGTAGCGCAAAATGCCGCGCCGACCATTACCGCTTCGGCGGGGACGGTTGAGCAATGGACGCCACCGCCGCAGCAGCATGCGTCGGACACCGTACCTGTGCAGATCAATGCAAAAAAAAACGCTTCTGTACCAGCCTCTGGCCAGTATCTGCAGGTGGGCGCGTTCGCCAACCCGGACGCTGCAGAGCTCCTGAGATCGAAGCTCAGCGGGATGGTGAGCGCTCCGGTGTTCATCAGCTCGATCGTGCGCAACCAACAGACACTGCATCGGGTACGCCTGGGGCCGATCGGTTCGCAGGGTGAAATCCAGCAAGTGCAGAACAGTGTGCGATTGGCCAATCTCGGTTCGCCGAGCCTGGTTACCGCCGAGTAATACGCAGTACTTGATTGAGGGTTCGCTTGCGGTTTGGGGGGCGGACCTGGTTGTTGGCTCGTTAAGAACAAAAGCCCGGCAAGGGTTACAGAGTGAGCAACTGAACACGCGACAACCCATTAAAGGTTGTCTGATTAGTTTTGCCTTTGGGCAGTTCCCATTAGCGATTTCGAGAGACGGATGAACATCACCACCTTTGCCAAACGCCTGTGCCTGTTAGTCCCGCTGTTCATCACGCCTGCCGCTTTTGCGGTAGAAATGATGCCGTCGCCACCGCAACTGGCCGCCAAATCCTACGTGCTCATGGACGCCAGCAGTGGCAACGTGCTGGTAGAGAACAACGGTGACCAGCGTCTGCCGCCAGCCAGCCTGACCAAACTGATGACCGCGTACATTGCGACGCTGGAAATCCGTCGTGGCCAGATCGGCGAAAACGACCCGGTGACCGTCAGCGAAAACGCCTGGCGTACCGGCGGTTCGCGGATGTTCATCAAGGTTGGCTCGCAGGTCACTGTCAGCGACCTGCTGCACGGCATCATCATTCAGTCGGGTAACGACGCCAGTGTTGCGCTCTCCGAGCACATCGCCGGCAGCGAAGACGCGTTCGCCGACATGATGAACAAGACGGCCGGCGACCTGGGCATGACCAACAGCCACTTCATGAACCCGACCGGCCTGCCGAACCCTGAGCACTATTCGTCGGCTCACGACATGTCGTTGCTGGCTCGCGCGATCATCCACGAAGACCCGGCTCACTACGCGATCTACTCGCAGAAAGAGTTCTTCTGGAACGGCATCAAGCAGCCTAACCGCAACCTGCTGCTGTGGCGCGACAAGACCGTCGATGGTCTGAAAACCGGTCACACCGACGAAGCCGGCTACTGCATGGTGTCTTCGGCCGTACGTGATGGCATGCGCCTGATCGCCGTGGTGTTCGGCACCAACAGCGAAGTGGCTCGCGCCTCCGAAACCCAGAAACTGCTGACCTACGGTTTCCGCTTCTTCGAAACCCAGACCTTCTATCAGAAAGGCGCCGAGCTGGCTCAGGCCCCTGTCTGGAAAGGCACCACCAATCAAGTCAAGGCCGGCCTGGCTGAAGACCTGACCATGACCCTGCCAAAAGGCCAGCTGAAAAAGCTCGCTGCCAGCATGACCATGAACCCGCAACTGGTTGCGCCAATCGCCAAGGGCGACGTGATCGGTAAAGTCGAAGTGAAACTGGACGACAAGGTTGTGCACAGCGCTGACCTGATCGCTCTGGACGCGGTCGACGAGGGTGGTATCTTCCGCCGCATGTGGGATAGCATCCGTCTATTCTTCTACGGCTTGTTCAACTGAATTAGTGTGGACTTGCATGACCCCGTTCCAATCCGGAGCGGGGTCATGTCCGTTGCCACGGCTTACGAGGCCGTTACGCCATGACAGATACCGAAGTAAAGGCGCCAAAGATCGAATTCCCTGCCAATGATTACCCGATCAAAGTGATCGGCGACACCATTGTGGACATCAAGCAAAAGATCATCGATATCGTCAAGAAACACGCGACGATCAACGATGAGAAGGTGGACGAACGCCAGAGCAGCAACGGCAAGTACACCACCATCCAGTTGCACATCATCGCCACCGGTCAAGATCAGCTGTACGACATCAACAGCGAGTTGCGGGCTACCGGTTTCGTGCACATGGTGCTGTGATGTCTGGCACGCTGGGCTTTCGTGAGCTCGGCCAGATGGCTTACGAGCCGGTCTGGCATGCCATGCAGCGCTTCACCAACGAACGCGGCACTGACGCCGCGGACGAGATCTGGCTGGTGGAACACCCGCCAGTGTTCACTCAGGGCCAGGCCGGCAAGGCTGAGCATCTGTTGCTGCCGGGCGATATTCCGGTGGTGCAGGTCGATCGCGGTGGTCAAGTGACTTACCACGGTCCCGGTCAGTTGGTGGCCTACCTGTTGCTGGATGTGCGCAAACTGGGTTTCGGCGTGCGTGACCTGGTCACTCGCATGGAACACTGCCTGATCGAGTTACTGGCCAGCTACGGCGTCACCGCCGCGGCCAAGCCGGATGCACCGGGTGTCTACGTCGACGGGGCAAAAATTGCTTCGCTGGGGCTGCGGATCCGCCATGGATGCTCTTTTCATGGCCTGGCCCTGAACGTGGACATGAACCTGGAACCGTTTCGACGGATTAATCCCTGCGGCTACGCCGGGCTGGCGATGACCCAGCTGAGCGATCACGCAGGATCGATTGAATTTGCCGAGGTAAGTGCCCGGCTGCGCGCGCAGCTCGTCAAACACCTCGACTATGCTGAGCAGACGACCCTAACGGGCGGAATCGACTGATATGACTACTGATGCAGTGCAAACCATGATCCCGACGCTGGATGTCACCGAGCGTCCGGCCCCGCGTGCCAAGGTAGAAGCCGGCGTCAAGCTGCGCGGCGCCGAGAAGGTTGCACGTATCCCGGTAAAGATCATTCCGACCACCGAACTGCCGAAGAAACCCGACTGGATCCGCGTGCGCATCCCGGTGTCCCCGGAAGTCGACCGCATCAAGGCCCTGCTGCGCAAACACAAGCTGCACAGCGTCTGCGAAGAAGCGTCCTGCCCGAACCTCGGTGAGTGCTTCTCCGGCGGCACCGCGACGTTCATGATCATGGGCGACATCTGCACCCGTCGCTGCCCGTTCTGCGACGTCGGCCACGGTCGTCCGAAGCCACTGGACACCAATGAGCCAGAAAGCCTGGCCATTGCCATCGCCGACCTGAAACTCAAGTACGTGGTGATCACCTCGGTAGACCGCGACGACCTGCGTGACGGCGGTGCCCAACACTTTGCCGACTGCATCCGCGAGATCCGCAAGCTGTCGCCGAATGTGCAGCTCGAAACCCTGGTCCCGGACTACCGTGGTCGCATGGACGTGGCGCTGGAAATCACCGCCGCCGAGCCGCCAGACGTGTTCAACCACAACCTGGAAACCGTGCCGCGCCTGTACAAGGCTGCGCGTCCGGGTTCGGATTACCAGTGGTCGCTGACCCTGCTGCAACGCTTCAAGCAGATGATGCCGCACATCCCGACCAAATCCGGCTTGATGCTGGGCCTGGGCGAAACCGACGAAGAAGTCATCGAAGTCATGAAGCGCATGCGCGAACACGACATCGACATGCTGACCCTCGGCCAGTACCTGCAACCGTCCCGCAGCCACTTGCCGGTGCAGCGTTTCGTGCACCCGGACGTGTTCGCCTGGTTCGCCGAGGAAGGCTACAAGATGGGCTTCAAGAACGTTGCGTCCGGCCCGTTGGTGCGTTCCTCGTACCATGCCGACGAGCAGGCGAAGCTGGTTAAGGCCGAGCTTATAGCGTCCTTGTGATTCGCGGCTGAAAGACAAAATCGCCCGCACGGCTCCGGCCATGCGGGCGTTTTTTTGCCTTGCCTACGTCCATCAGGGGCTTTTCCTGCAATGCGCGGCGTGATTGACCCCCTTCTGTTTATGCCCGTTCCTGACTACTGTGTGCTGAAGATTTCACGCAGGGAGATTCATGGATGACCGTTCGACCGACCCATACTCTTTTTCCTCACGCACCGGTGCCGGCCTTGCCGTCGGAAGGGCTGATCGGCGTGATTGCGCCCGCCGGTCCTGCGCCGCTGGATACCGACAAAGCCGTGCAATGGATGCGCGCCCGGGGCTATGCGCTGCGGGTGTTTCCCGGCGTGTACGAGCAAGACGGCTACCTGGCCGGCAGCGACGACGTGCGACTCAATGACCTGCACGGGGCATTCGCCGACACCGAAGTCGACGCGATCATTTGCTTGCGCGGCGGTTACGGTACGCCGCGGTTGCTTGATCGCCTCGACTTCGATCTGTTGCGTGCCAACGCCAAGCCCTTTATCGGTTACAGCGACATCACTGCGTTGCATCTGGCAATCAGCCGTTATGCAGGTTTCGTGACTTTCCATGGTCCGTTGCTCAACGCTGATTTATTGGGCGACAAGCAAAAGCCTACCGAGTCGTCATTCTTCAACATGCTGCGTGGGCAGGTGAAGGCCGGCAGTGTGCTGACGCACCCGGTGGCCTACCCGTTGAGCACCATCGAGCCTGGCATCGCTCACGGGCGCTTGCTGGGGGGCAATCTGTCGCTGATCGCGGCGACCATGGGCACGCCATACGAAATCGATGCCCAGGGCGTGATTCTGTTCATCGAGGACATCAACGAGCCGCTGTATCGCATCGACCGGCTGCTGACCCATCTGCGCCTGGCCGGCACGCTCGGCAAGTTGCGTGGGGTTCTGGTGGGGGATGTGGCGGGTGTTGATACGAAGGCGCTGGAGCGATTGCTCAAGCAGACCTTCGAGCCGTTGCGGATTCCGGTACTGGCCGGGTGGCGCAGCGGGCATTGTGATCCGAACCTGACGTTGCCCATGGGGGCGTTGGTCAAGCTGGACGCGGGGAACAAGGTGTTGGTGTTGGAGCAGGATGTAGTGGTCAGGTAATAACGCGTCGCAAAAAAAGATCGCAGCCTGCGGTAGCTCCTACGGGTGTACACAAAACCCTGTAGCAGCTGCCGAAGGCTGCGATCTTTTGCTTTTAGCGGTTACGCAATCCTTCCAGCAACTTGTGCGTCGGATACCCATCCGCCGGCCAGCCAAACGACTGCTGTGCGCTGCGAATCGCCTTGCGGGTATTGGCGCCGATGATGCCGTCGGCGGTGCCCGCTTCGTAGTTCTGGGCGCTCAGCAGGTTTTGCAGTTCGATCCGCTCGCTACGGCTGAGTGGCAAATCATCCTTTGGCCATGTGCCATTGATCAGGCCGGCACCGTTGAAGCGCTCGGACAACAGGCTCACCGCCAGGGCGTAGGACGATGAGTTGTTGTACTTGAGGATCGCGCGGAAGTTGTCGAGGACCAGGAACGCCGGGCCGCGATAGCCGGCCGGGAGTAGCAGGGCGGCCGACAAGTGTTCGGAACCCGCCGGGACCTGTGCGCCATTGGGCAGGGTCACGCCCAGTTGCAGCCATTCGGCAACGCTCTTGCGAATCGTGCCGTCGGCCAGGACGTAATTGAAGTTGCCAGGCAGTTGCGCCTCGAAGCCCCACGGCTGGCCTTTCTGCCAGCCAGAGCTTTGCAGGTAATGCGCGGTCGAGGCCAGGGCATCGGCCGGGCTGCCCCAGATGTCGCGGCGACCGTCGCCATCGAAATCCACGGCGTGGGTGTTGTAGGTGGTCGGGATGAACTGGGTCTGACCCATGGCACCCGCCCAGGAACCGAGCATTTTCTCTGGCGTGATATCGCCCTGTTGCAGAATCTGCAGGGCGGCAATCAGTTGCGCATGGGCAAAGCCCGGGCGGCGGCCTTCATAGGCCAGAGTCGCCAGGGAATTGATCACCGACTTGCTGCCCTGGAATTGCCCGAAGTTACTCTCCATGCCCCACACCGCAACGAGCGCCTGACGGTCTACGCCGTAGCGCTGTTCGATGCTTTGCAGAATGTCGGCGTACTGGCTGACCAGGGCCTGGCCTTTGCGCACCCGTAGCGGCGACAGCGCACCGTCGAGGTATTCCCATACCGGGCGGGAGAACTCAGGTTGGCTGCGGTCGGCGCGGATCACGCTGTCGTCGAAGCTGACATTGGCGAAGGCGCGGTCGAACAGATCGGCGCGGATACCGGCGGCCAGGGCGTCCTTACGGAAACCGGCCTGCCACTCAGCGAAGGTCTGGGTCGGCTGGATGTCGAGGTTTTCACCACTCGGCACCACCGGCGGAATCACCGCAGGAGCGGTCGCGACGGGGACTGTCTGAAGCGGTTGGGCGTCGGCGGCGGTCGGTTTTTCCGCGCAAGCGACAAGCAAAATGAGGCTGGAGGCAGCAATCAATTGGCGTAGGTGCCAACGACGGGAAAGACAAAGGGGCATGCACAGGTCCAGAGAATACGAATCAGGTGCAGACCTTAACATGGAGAAGGGGGGCAGCGCTTTAAGCGGCCAGAAAGTAAGAAGCCTCCCAGCTATTAGACTGGAAGGCTTCGCGGCGGTAGCTGCCTTTGCCCTTGCCGGCTCGTTCCTGACGGCTGCGGAACAGTGGCTGGGCGATGATGGATTTGGCCTTGTTCGGGCCATTTTTAGATGGCTTTTTGCTCATGATCGGATCTCTCGGATTGAGTGGATTTTGCGGGGGAAATAATCTGCTGAAGTTGGGGTTCTGTCTAGCCCAACATTGCGTAGGACCTTTCGCTAATTGCGGGCCTGTAGCAGCTGCCGAAGGCTGCGTTCGACTGCGAAGCCGTCGTAAACTCTGAATTCCGGATAACCCTGACACACCGCGTCTACTGGCTTGGCGACTGCTTCGCAGCCGAACGCAGGCTTCGCCAACTGCTACAGGTTACTCTGCGGGCAAGTTCAGCCGCTGCCCAGCCATCAACAACGATAATCGACTCAAACTCATCCACGGCGAACCTGCTGCCTGCCCTTTGATCTGCGCATCAATGCGCTGGGCTTCGAGCAACAGTTGCGCCCAGCGTTGCGCCGAGTAGCGTTGCAGGGCTTTGCTCATCAGCGGTTTGCGTTTGTCCCAGACCGGCGGTCGGGCCGAGCTGAACGCTTTGTCCAGTGGCACACCCTGGCTGTATTGCAGCGACAGGTTGGCCAGCAAGCGCAACTCCCGGGCCAGGGCCCAGAGAATCACCGGCGGTTCGACACCTTCGCCGCGCAGCCCTTCGAGCATGCGCAGGGCGTGGGCGGCTTCGCCGTTGAGAATCGCGTCGGTCAGGCCGAACACGTCAAAGCGCGCACTGTCGGCGACGGCCGCCTGCACGGTTTCGACGGTGATCTGGCCGCCTTCAGCCATCAGCTTGAGCTTTTCGATTTCCTGAGCGGCGGCCAACAGGTTGCCCTCGACCCGCGCGGCGATCAGTTCCACAGCGTCCTGGCTGGCAGACAGCCCGGCTTGGGACAACCGCTGGCGAATCCAGCTCGGCAACTGGTTGGCATCCACCGGCCAGATCTGCACGAACTGAGTCTGTTGGCCTTCCACCAGCGCCTTGCCCCACTTGGTCTTCTGCGCAGCACCATCGAGTTTGGGCAGGCTGATCAACAAGATCGTGTCTTCGGCCGGGCGCGAGCAGTATTCGATGAACGCAGCGGCACCTTTGTCGCCAGGCTTGCCGGAAGGCAAACGTAGCTCCAGAAGACGCTTTTCGGCGAACAGCGACATGCTGGCACCGGCCTGTAGCAGCGTTCCCCAGTCGAAACTGGCGTCGGCGGCAAAGACCTGGCGTTCATCGAAACCTTGCTGGCGAGCCGCAGCGCGAATGGCGTCGGCCGCTTCCTGGCACAGCAACGGGTCATCACCACTGATGATGTAGACCGGTGCGAGGGCACCTTGCAGGTGTTTGGCGAGTTGGGCGGGGGCGAGTTTCATAAGAGAGGGCGAACGGGGCGCCTGGGCGCCCCGTAAGTCTTATTGCTGCGGGATTTCGATTGGCGACTGGCGCGGGGTTTCCGCTTCAGCCTTCTGTGCTGCGTTCAGTGCATCGGCTTCAGCCTTGGCACGGGCAGTCGCGGTCTGCTGCAGCTGATCCAGTTGCGCCGGGGTGATCTGTTGCAGGCGCAGAATCATGCGTTGAACCAGTTCGCGACGGGTTTCTGCGCGGGCTGTCGAGGCTTCCTGGTCAGAACCCACCAGGTTGTTGCCGTCGTGGATGAAGATCTTCTCCACTTCGAGCTTGTCGCTCATCAGGGCCAGGTCGTGCTCACCACGGATGTCGTAGTTCAGCACGGTGGTCACCTGATACTCACCCGTACGACCGGCACCGGCGTAGCTGAGGATGCGCTGGCTTTCCTGCTCGTCGGTCAGAATCAGCTTGTACGGTGCACCGGTGTAAACCTTGACGCCGCTGCTCGACAGCACCTGACGCAATTGCGTCACGGTTTCGCCATAAGCGTTGCGGGCGCTCACGTCGAGTTCCTTGATCGCCAGTTCAGTGGTACCGGTGCCGCGCAGCTGGAAACCGCAGGCGCTCAACAGGACTGCGAGGCCCATCACCAGCAGATTGCGTTTGATCATTTTGTTGCTCCCCTTGAAACCATGTGGGCCGACCGTGCGGCCCGAAAGGTTTAACTTGGCGCCAGGCTCACCTGGCGCCTGATCCAATTAGCTGGCGACGATATTGACCAGTTTCCCGGGCACTACGATCACTTTACGAATAGTCAGGCCATCGACGAAGCGCAGCACGTTCTCATTGGCCCGTGCGGCCGCTTCGACTTCTTCGCGAGTGGCGCTGGCTGGCATTTCAATGTGCCCGCGCAGCTTGCCGTTGACCTGAATCACCAGTTGCAGGCTGTCCTGCACCAACGCGCTCTCATCCAGCACCGGCCAGCTTGCGTCGATCACCGGGGCAGCGTGACCCAGTTGATTCCACAGCTCGTGGCTGATGTGCGGGGTGATCGGTGCCAGCAGCAGGACCACGGTTTCCAGGCCTTCGTGAATCAATGCGCGATCCTGTTCGGTGCCTTGCGGGGCTTTTTCCAGCACGTTCATCAGCGTCATCACCTGAGCGATGGCGGTGTTGAATTTGTGGTTCTGGCCGACGTCGTGGCTGGCCTGCTTGATGGCCTGGTGGATCGAACGGCGAATGGCTTTCTGCCCGTCGTTCAGGCTGGCGATGTGCAGTTTGCCCGGCAGGCCTTGGGTCACGTGTGCTTGCGCCAGACGCCAGACGCGCTTGAGGAAACGGTGCGAACCTTCGACCCCGGAGTCGGACCATTCCGCGCTCATGTCAGGTGGCGAGGCGAACATCATGAACAGACGGCAGGTGTCTGCGCCGAACTGGTCAATCATCGACTGTGGGTCGACGCCGTTGTTCTTGGACTTGGCCATCTTCTCGGTACCGCCGATTTCCACCGGCAGGCCGTCTGCGATCAGCTTGGCGCTAACAACCTTGGCCTTGCTGTCGCGTTCGAGTTCCACGTCCGCCGGGTTGAACCAGGTGTAAGCACCATTGGCTTCGCGACGGTAGTAAGTCTCGGCGATCACCATGCCTTGGGTCAGCAGGTTCTTGAACGGCTCGTTGGAGCTCACCAGGCCTTCGTCACGCATCAGCTTGTGGAAGAAGCGTGCGTACAGCAGGTGAAGAATCGCGTGTTCGATGCCGCCGATGTACTGGTCCACCGGCAACCAGTGGTCGGCTGCCGATTTTTCCACCAGTCCGCCTTCATAGTGCGGCGAGGCGTAGCGGGCGTAGTACCACGAGGACTCGACGAAGGTGTCCATGGTGTCGGTTTCACGCTTGGCCGGTGCGCCGCATTTCGGGCAGCTGCACTCGTAGAACTCGGGCATGCGTGCCAGTGGCGAACCCGCGCCATCCGGTACGACGTCTTCCGGCAGTATGACCGGCAGTTGATCTTCCGGGACCGGTACATCACCGCAGGTTTCGCAGTGGATGATCGGGATCGGGCAGCCCCAGTAGCGCTGGCGGCTGATGCCCCAGTCGCGCAGGCGGAACTGGGTGCGCGAGGCACCGAGGTTTTTCTTGATCAGCGCGACTTCCATGGCGTCGAAGGCGCCTTCGAAGTCGAGGCCGTCGAACTCGCCGGAATTGATCAGCGTGCCGTGCTCGCCGTAAGCGTCTTGCCATGGCGACGGGTTGGTGTCGCCTGCGCTTGTGCGCACCACGGATTTGATCGGCAAGTTGTACTTGGTGGCGAACTCGAAATCACGTTCGTCGTGCGCCGGCACCGCCATCACGGCGCCATCGCCGTAATGCATCAGCACATAGTTGGCGACCCACACCGGGAGTTTCTCACCGGTCAGCGGGTGCTCGACGAACAACGAGGTCGGCAGGCCTTTTTTCTCTTGAGTGGCGACGTCGGCTTCAGCGACGCTGCCGCCCTTGCATTCAGCGATGAACGCTTGCAGCTCAGGGTTGTTCTGTGCGGCCAGGGCGGCCAAATGGTGTTCGGCGGCCACGGCAACGTAGGTCGCGCCCATCAGGGTGTCCGGACGGGTGGTGAAGACTTTCAGTACACCGCTTTCGCCGATGGAATCGACGTTGTACGGGAACTGCACTTCCATGCCACGAGACTTGCCGATCCAGTTGCGCTGCATGGTCTTGACCTGTTCAGGCCAGCCCGGCAGATCGTCGAGGCTCGACAGCAGTTCATCCGCGTAAGCGGTGATCTTGAAGTAGTACATCGGGATTTCGCGTTTTTCGATCAGCGCGCCGGAACGCCAGCCGCGACCGTCGATCACCTGTTCGTTGGCCAGGACGGTCTGGTCGACCGGGTCCCAGTTCACGGTGCCGCTCTTTTTGTAGATCACGCCTTTTTCGAACAGGCGAGTGAACAGCCATTGTTCCCAGCGGTAGTAATCGGGCTTGCAGGTGGTCACTTCGCGAGACCAGTCCACCGCCAGGCCCAGGCTGCGCAGCTGGGTTTTCATGTAGGCGATGTTTTCGTAGGTCCACTTGGCGGGCGCTACGTTGTTTTTCATCGCGGCGTTTTCCGCCGGCATGCCGAAGGCGTCCCAACCCATGGGTTGCAGGACGTTCTTGCCTTGCATGCGCTGGTAGCGGGAGATCACGTCGCCGATGGTGTAGTTGCGCACGTGCCCCATGTGTAGCTTGCCGCTGGGGTAAGGGAACATCGATAGGCAATAGAAAGTCTCCTTGCCTGGCTGTTCACTGACTTCAAAGGACTTTTGCTCGTCCCAGAACGACTGGGCGGCGGCTTCGATTTCACGGGGCTGATATTGTTCGTGCATGGCTACTTTTGAACTGAATAGGGGTGGCCTAATCCTCTTCAATGCAACGTTGGACGGTGATCACGCCAAATCGGCGGTTCGGTGTCCAGACGAGCTGGAAGTGGAGTTACAGGAAGCGCCGTAGCATACATGACCGCACTCTATCGAGGGAAACCCTGATTACAGCCGAAATGTCGCTCCAAACCTGCCGCGAGGGCCGTTGGTCGCAGTGTTCAGCCGGTTTGTTCATGGAAGCTAAGCTCCTAATTGGGGAGTGAGTCTTATCTTCAATGAGGTGAGGGATGGTTGAGTCACAACGTAAAGTTACAAAGCCGGAGCTGTATGAACGACTGATCGATCGTCTGGGGATGGCCTTGGACGCGGCGAAAACCGCCAGTCGGTTGCGTGATGAACGTCCCCTGGAGCTGGAGTTGCGTGGCCTGAGCCCCGCAGAGTTTGCACTGGTCAAGGCGTATCTGGATCGCAGTGAACGTGAAACACACGGATGCTTGTCAGACGCAGTGAAGCAACTCGACGCACCACGTTCGGCCAAGATCATCTGGCTCAAGGACAAAACACCCGGCAGGGACGCGGTAAAGGTCCGGTCTCTGCAATTCAAGTAAGGGCACTTGAAGCCATGACGAATGGTTTTTTGCAGCATAGTCCTTCCGCATTAGTTGTCGCATTGCGTCAACCCACTTAGGCTTCGGGCATCTCTGGAGATGCTCGATGCCTTTTCGTTATTTCGTGAAACAACTTCTTCTGCCTCCCGGCATTCTTTTGCTGCTGCTCGCGCTTGCGTGGTGGTTGCGCCGTTCCAGGCCGCGACTGGCCGGTTTGTGCTTTGCTTTGGGGCTTGGCGGGTTCTGGCTGATGAGCCTGCCGGTGGTCGTGCAATGGAGCGCCAAGGCGCTGGAGCGAGAGCCGGCGCTGGCGCTTGATGAATGGGCAACTCTGGCTCAGCGTGCGGATGCGATCGTGGTGTTGGGATCGGGGCGTGAGCGGGGCGATTCGGCCTGGGGCGCCGATCAGCCGACCGGCGTGGGCCTGGAGCGTCAACGTTATGCCGCGCGACTGGCCAAGGCCTCGGGTTTGCCGATCCTCACCAGCGGCGGCCTGCATTACGGCACGCCGCCCACCGAGGCCAAATTGATGGCGGATTCGCTGCTCGACGATTTCGGCGTGACCGTGCGTTGGCAGGAAGGGCGTAGCCGCACCACCTGGGAAAATGCGCAGTTCAGTGCCGAGGTGTTGCTGCCGCAAGGGATCAAGCGCGTGGTGGTGGTTACGCAGGCTTGGCACATGCCGCGGGCGGTCTGGAGCTTTAAGCAGGCAGGATTTGAGGTGGTGCCAGCGCCGGTGGGGTTTTTGGGCGTGGACAATGCCCGGCCGCTGGGCGGCTGGATGCCGGAGTTCAAATCGATCTGGCAGAGTGGGCAGTTGTTGAACGAGGCGGTGGGGCAGATCGGGTATTCGATGTTCTATCGCTGAAGATGATCGTTCCCACGCTCCGCGTGGGAATGCATCCCGTGACGCTCCGCGTCACATCGCAAGCGGAACGCGGAGCGTCCCTGGCGGCATTCCCACGCAGAGCGTGGGAACGATCATTCAGCGCCGCGATTAAACGGTCTTGGCCATCCGGCTAGCCATCAACGCCCAGCCAAACAACAACACACAAAGAATAATCAACGGCCACGAACGCCATTCCAGGTACGGCGTCAGGTTGTGCATCGGCACCACTTCGCCATACAGAATCCCGCGTTCGAACTGTGGAAGCTGCGTAGTGATCTGCCCGAACGGGTTGATCAAGCCGGTCACGCCATTGTTGGTGGCGCGGATCATCCAGCGGCCGGCTTCAAGTGCGCGCATCTGCGCCATCTGCAAGTGTTGCAGCGGGCCGATGGAGGTGCCGAACCAGGTGTCGTTACTAATCGTCAGCAACAGATCGCTGCGGGCGGCGAGGCTGGCAGCGAATTCCGGGTAGACCACTTCATAGCAAATGAACGGCGCAATCTGATAACCCTTGGCTTGCAGCATCGCCTGATCGGCAGGCCCGCGGGCAAAGTCCGACATCGGCAGGTCGAAGAACGCAATCAGTCCGCGCAATACATCCTGCAGCGGCACGTATTCACCGAACGGCACGAGTTTCTGCTTGAGGTACGTGCCGTCGCCTTCACCGACCACGGTGATGCCATTGAAGAAACGTCGCTCATGCCGGACTTCCTGGCGAATCGGTACACCGGTAATCAGCGCAGTCTTACGCTCTGCGGCGAAGTTTCCCATCATGGTCAAGTAGCCCTCGGCGGACTCCTTGAGCACTGGGACTGCGGTTTCCGGCCAGATCAGCAGGTCGACACGCTTGGAACTGAGGCTCATGTCGCGGTACAGCGCCAGTTGCGAATTGAGCTGCGCCGGGTCCCACTTCATGCTTTGTTCGATATTGCCCTGAATGGCGGCGACGCTCAGGGGCGGACCGGCCGGGGTGGTCCAGGCATGTTCCTTGAGCAACAGGCCCGCAACCCATGGCCCAGCCAGCAACACCACGCCAGCCGCAATGAAGCCTTTACGGCCCGTACGAACCAGACGTGGAGCGTTCCAGATCAGCGCTGCCGTCAGGGCCAGGGCAAAGGAAATCAGCCACATCCCGCCAACCGGCGCGAGCCCGGCCATCGGGCCGTTGAGCTGGCTATAACCGGAATACAGCCATGGGAAACCGGTGAGAAACCAGCCACGAAACGCTTCCTGACCGACCCACAGTGCCGCAAACGCCAAGGCATCGGCCAGTGGCGCTTCGTTACGGCGCAACCAGCGTGCCCAGATCCAGGCCGGCAGGGCGAAGAACCAGGCAATCGCCGCGGTGAAGATCAGCATCAGGAAACCGGCCAGCAGCACCGAAGCGCCGCCGAAGTGGTGGATGCTGTAGTAGATCCAGCTGGTGCCGGCACCAAACAGGCCGAAACCGAAACACCAGCCACGGCCCAAGGCCTGACGCGGGTTCAGTTCACGCAAACCGGCATAGAAGAAACCGACCGCCAGCAATGCCAGCGGCCAGATATCGTACGGCGCCAACGCCAGGGTGGTGATTGCACCGGCCACCACGGCCAGCAGGTTACCGGGCCAGCCGGGGCGGGTTACGCGGAGCATGTCATTCCTTAACGGGCAATAGGTGTCAGGCGCAGCAGGTGAATCCGACGGCTGTCAGCATTCAAGATACGGAAGCGATACGGGCCGATTTCAGTGATTTCGTTGCGTTTTGGCAAGTGCCCGAACGCGCTCATCACCAGACCGCCGACAGTGTCGAATTCGTCATCGGAGAATTGGCTGTCGAAGAACTCGTTGAAGTTCTCGATCGGCGTCAGCGCCTTGATCAGGAAGTCACCGCTGGGCAACGGCTTGATGTAGCTGTCTTCTTCGACGTCATGTTCGTCTTCGATGTCGCCGACGATTTGTTCCAGCACGTCTTCGATGGTCACCAGACCCGCCACACCGCCGTATTCGTCAATGACGATGGCCATGTGGTTGTGGTTGGCGCGGAACTCACGCAGCAGCACATTCAGGCGCTTGGACTCCGGCACAAAAGTGGCCGGGCGCAGCAGGTCCTTGATGTTGAAGCTGTCGCCGTTCTCCTTGAGGATCAACGGCAGCAAGTCCTTGGCCAGCAACACGCCCATCACGTCATCGTGGCTTTCGCCGATCACCGGGTAGCGGGAGTGGGCCGAGTCGACCACGGCGGGCAGGAACTCGCGAGGGGTCTGGGTCGCCTTGATGCTGATCATCTGCGAGCGCGGGACCATGATGTCCCGTACTTGCAGGTCAGCCACCTGGATGGCGCCTTCGACGATGGCCAGCGCTTCGCTGTCCAGCAGTTTGTTTTGGTGTGCGTCGCGCAGCAGCTCCAGCAGCTCCTGGCGGTTCTTCGGCTCGTGGGCAAAAGCCTGGGTGAGCTTACCCAGCCATGACTTCTGCCCGTTGCTCGATCGATCTTCGCTCATAGCGATTACTCTGAATCCTTTGTTGTAACGATAGGGGATGTGTCTGTTTCGTCGTCCGCGTAAGGGTCGGGATAGCCCAACTCAGCAAGCAACGTTCGTTCCAGTGCTTCCATTTCCTCGGCTTCGTCGTCATCTATATGGTCGTAACCAAGCAGATGCAAGCAGCCGTGAATGACCAGATGCGCCCAGTGGGCCTTTGGTTCCTTGCCTTGTTCCGCGGCTTCACGCTCGACCACCGCCACGCAGATCACCAGATCGCCCAGCAGGGGAATGTCGAGAAACTCGTCGGGGACATCGGCCGGAAACGACAAGACGTTAGTGGCGTAGTCTTTCTGCCGCCAGGTGAAGTTGAGTTCGCGGGCTTCTTCTTCATCGACCAAACGGATGGTCATTTCGGAATCGGCAGTGCGCTGGCGCAGGGCCAGTTCGCACCATTGGCGGAACTCGGCTTCGTTGGGAACAGGCGCTTCGGTGGCCAGTTGCAGATCAAGCTCAAGCATCGTGGCGTTTGTCCTTTGGCGCTTCATCGGCTACCCGATTTTCGAAGCGCTCGTAGGCTTCGACAATGCGTTGCACCAGCGGATGGCGTACGACGTCCTTGGGCTTGAAGTGAGTGAAGCTGATGCCCGGCACGTCCTTGAGCACTTCGATCACATGGTGCAGCCCGGACTTGGTGCCTTTCGGCAGGTCGACCTGGGTGATGTCACCGGTGATGACCGCAGTGGAGCCGAAGCCGATGCGGGTCAGGAACATCTTCATCTGTTCGACGGTGGTGTTCTGGCTTTCGTCGAGGATGATGAAACTGTTGTTCAGCGTGCGACCGCGCATGTAGGCCAGCGGTGCCACTTCAATGACTTGGCGCTCGATCAGCTTGGCCACGTATTCGAAGCCGAGCATTTCATACAGGGCGTCGTACAGCGGACGCAGGTATGGGTCGATCTTCTGCGACAGGTCGCCGGGCAGGAAGCCGAGTTTCTCGCCCGCTTCAACCGCCGGGCGCACCAGCAGGATGCGGCGAATCTGTTCGCGTTCCAGCGCGTCTACCGCGCAGGCAACGGCCAGATAGGTCTTGCCGGTACCGGCCGGGCCGATGCCGAAATTGATGTCGTTCCCGAGGATTTCCTTCACGTAGCGCAGTTGATTCAAGCCGCGAGGGCGAATCATGCCTTTCTTGGTGCGCAGGGCGACGGAAGGTTCGGCGGGGGAGATGTTGTCCATTTCCTCGACGGCCGATTCCTGCAGGAACAGATGAACCGTATCCGGCGACAGCTCTGAACCCTTGGTTTCCCGGTACAGGCGGCGGATCAGGTTTTCCGCGGAGGTGGTGTGCTTGGGTTCGCCGATCAGTTCGAACTGGTTTCCGCGATTGCGGATCTCGATGGTCAGGCGCTGTTCGATCAAGCGCAGATGCTCGTCGAATTGCCCGCACAGATTGGCGAAGCGGCGAGCCTCAAAGGGCTCGAGGATGAAACGATGTGGTTCGATGGGTGCGTTCAAGGTCGTATTTAGCCGCCCTGGGGCAATTAAGATGAAATCAAGGATAACGCCAGTGGGCTGGGTGCGAAAGCTCTTAAATAACCCGCCGTCGATCACCGCCCCTGTAGGAGCAAAGCTTGCTCGCGATGAACGATAACGCGGTCTATCAGATAGACCGCGGCGTGGCCATCGCGGGCAAGCCTTGCTCCTACAGGTTGTGTGGTGATTATTGAATCAGCGAGCCCCGCAACGAGTGCGGCTGTGCGGCATCAATGTGCACGTCGGCGAACTGACCAATCAGGGTTGGATTGTCGCAGCGGAAGTTGACGATACGGTTATTCTCGGTCCGACCTTGCAGCTCGCCGGGGTCTTTTTTCGAATAATCGGTCACCAGGATGCGCTGGGTCGAGCCGACCATTTGTCGGCTGATCTCGAAGCCTTGCTGGTTCAGGCGATGCTGCAGGGCGTTCAGGCGTTCTTTTTTCAGCGCTTCCGGTGTTTCGTCGGCCAGGTCTGCTGCCGGAGTGCCCGGGCGCTGGCTATAAACGAACGAGTAGGAGAAGTCGAAACCGACATCTTCGATCAGCTTCATGGTCTGTTCGAAGTCTTTCTCGGTCTCGCCCGGGAAGCCGACGATGAAGTCGGAACTGATGCAGATTCCCGGCACTGCGGCCCGCAGCTTGCGCAGTTTGGATTTGTATTCCAGCGCGGTGTGGTTGCGCTTCATCGCCGACAGAATGCGGTCAGAGCCCGATTGCACCGGCAAGTGCAAGTGTTTCACCAGTTCCGGCACGTCGGCGTGGGCCTGGATCAGGCTGTCGGAGAATTCCAGCGGATGCGAAGTGGTGTAGCGAATCCGGTCGATGCCATCGACGGCGGCGACCACGCGGATCAGTTCGGCGAGATCCGCCAGGCGACCATCGTGAGTAGTGCCGCGATAACCATTGACGTTCTGCCCCAGCAGGGTCACTTCGCGCACGCCGTTTTCGGCCAGGTGAATGATCTCGGCGATCACGTCGTCGAACGGACGGCTGACTTCTTCACCGCGGGTGTAGGGCACCACGCAGAAGGTGCAGTACTTGCTGCAACCTTCCATCACCGACACATAGGCGCTCGGGCCATCGATGCGCGGCTCGGGCAGGTGGTCGAACTTTTCGATTTCCGGGAACGAGACGTCCACTTGCGGCAGCTTGGTGGCGCGGGCGGCGTCGATCATTTCCGGCAGGCGGTGCAGGGTTTGCGGGCCGAAGACTACGTCCACGTACGGTGCGCGGTCGCGGATAGCGGCGCCTTCCTGGCTGGCCACGCAACCGCCGACGGCAATCACCATGTCCGGGTTGGCGAGTTTCAGTTCGCGCCAGCGACCGAGCTGGGAATACACCCGGTCCTGGGCGCGTTCGCGGATCGAGCAAGTGTTGAGCAGGATCACGTCGGCATCTTCAGCGCGAGCGGTGACTTCCAGGGCCTGGTGTTCACCCAGCAGATCGACCATGCGCGAGCTGTCGTACTCGTTCATCTGGCAACCGTGGGTTTCGATGTAAAGCTTCTTGGCCATGGACAGAGTCATCACGTGATTCAAAGAACCGCGCATTATAGGGAACATGTCCCCAGGTTCCTACCGTTGTGCGTCCGGCGGCTATGCTATAGTTCGCGCCCTCATTTTTATCCCCAATGTGTTGCCCGCCCACCATGACCAAACGTGAAGCCCCAATCTACAAGGTGATTTTCCTCAACCAGGGCCAGGTGTACGAAATGTATGCCAAGCAGATCTATCAAAGTGATCTGTGGGGCTTCCTGGAAGTGGAAGAGTTCGTCTTTGGCGAGCGCACGCAAGTGGTCGTCGATCCGAGCGAAGAGAAACTCAAGGCTCAGTTCGAGGGCGTGGTGCGCAGTTTTGTGCCGATGCATTCGATTGTGCGCATCGATGAAGTCGAGCGCCTGGGTACGCCGAAAATCAGCGAAGCCCGTGGAGCGGTCGGCAATGTGATGCCGTTTCCGATGCCGATGCCTGAGAAGTAGATCTTTTAACCGTGGCGCCCCAATCGCGGGCAAGCCTTGCGCCTACAGATTGTGTAACCCCGAATTCGGGCAACACGAACCCTGTACGAGCAAGACTTGCCCGCAATTGCGTCAGTAAGGTCGATACAGAGATCAGGGCAACGGCGAAAACGGTGTACGCCCATCCGCGCTTTGCAATTCCATCAGATATTTACGGAAGATTTGCCCCAACACCTGCGTGGCAACTTCCAGATCTTCGCGGGGCATTTTCTCGGCGACTTCGTCGGCGGTGTCCAACGCATCTTCTGCGCCGTTGACCGCGGCCATTTTCAGCACGATGTATGCCTGAACGTTATTGGCCTGCACGCCTTCGCCGTGGAAGAACATGGTGCCGAGTTTGAATTGCGCCTGGGCGTGGCCCTGCAGCGAGGCCTTTTCGAAGAATTTCAAGGCTTTATCGAGGTCGCGCGGCGTGTTTTTGCCGTCGTAGTAGAACTCACCCAACTCGTATTGCGCTTGCGCATCCCCTTCATCCGACGCTTTCTGGCAGGCGGCAAGCGCTTGCGTCAGGTCTTGCGGCTGAGTATTGAGGGTGCAACGACCCATCGCTGGGATTAACAACGAGTTGCCGCCTGCTTGTGCGAGCGCGAGCAGGGGCTGAAGGAGCAACAGGCAGCCCAGTGCAAGGGCGCGGCCGGTGCGGTTCATGGGAATCGACTTACCTCTGAAGGGCGCGCGGACCCATCGAGGGATCCAATAAGCGCGCATTATGAAATAAGCAGGGCCAACCTTACAAAGTCTTTACTCGTTTTTCTGCTGCGCGGGGAATATATCACCCACTTTGCGGGAGATTATTGGCACAAGGGCAGGAAAAGAGGCAGGAATGTAGGTGAAAGCTGACGCCGGCAATCGCCAACGTCAGCGGCGCAGCGTTATTTCAGGGCGGCGAATGCGCGCTCGGCAGCGTCCAACGTCAGTTTCAGCTCAGTTTCGCCGTGGGCGATCGAGGTGAAGCCGGCTTCGAAAGCGCTCGGCGCCAGGTACACGCCACCTTCCAGCATCAGGTGGAAGAAGCGCTTGAACAGGTTGGCGTCGCTGGACATCACGTCATCAAAAGTCACGATGTCGTCGGCGCCGCTGAAATACAGACCGAACATGCCACCCGCTTGTGTGGTCACGAACGGAATCCCGGCCGCATCGGCACGTTGTTGCAGGCCGTCGAGCAGGCGGCTGGTGTAGTCGCTCAGTTCGGCGTGGAAGCCCGGACGGCTGATCAGGCGCAGGGTGGTCAGGCCGGCAGCCATGGCCAGCGGGTTACCCGACAAGGTGCCCGCCTGGTACACCGGGCCCAGTGGCGCGATGTGCGACATGATTTCGCGCTTGCCACCGAAGCAGCCAACCGGCATGCCGCCGCCGATGATCTTGCCGAAGGTGCTCAGGTCCGGCGTCACGCCGAAGTGCGCTTGTGCGCCGCCGAGAGCCACGCGGAAACCGGTCATCACTTCGTCGAAGATCAGCACCACGCCGTGCTTGTCGCACAGGGTCCGCAGGCCTTCGAGGAAACCCGGTGCCGGTGGCACGCAGTTCATGTTACCGGCGACTGGCTCGACGATGATGCACGCCACGGTCTGGCCGACTTCGGCAAGCATGACTTCCACGGCATCGATGTCGTTGAACGGCAGGGTCAGGGTGTGTTTGGCGAAGTCAGCAGGGACACCCGCCGAACTCGGTACGCCTTGGGTCAGCAGACCGGAACCGGCCTTGACCAGCAGGCTGTCGGAGTGACCGTGGTAGCAACCTTCAAACTTGATGATGGCGTCGCGGCCAGTGAAACCACGGGCCAGGCGAATCGCGCTCATGGTTGCTTCGGTGCCGGAGCTGACCATGCGCACCATTTCCATCGACGGCACGATCGAGCAGACCAGGTCGGCCATCTCGGTTTCCATCGCGGTCGGCGCGCCGTAGGACAAACCGTGTTCCAGCTGTTTACGCACCGCGTCGAGCACGTCCGGGTGGCTGTGGCCGAGGATCATCGGGCCCCAGGAACCGACGTAATCCACATAACGCTTGTCGTCTTCGTCGGTGACGTAGGCGCCTTCGGCGTGTTTGAAGAACAACGGCGTGCCGCCAACGCTCTTGAACGCGCGAACCGGCGAGTTCACGCCACCGGGAATGTGTTTCTGGGCATTGGCAAACAGGGTTTCGGAACGAGACATGATCGGGCTCTCAAATCGGATTTTAAGCTACTTAAATAGAAAGCAGTTCGTTGAAGGCGCGAGCGCGGCGGGTCACTTCAGCCGTGCTCTCGGCACCAAACAGGCCATGCACCACCGCCAACAGATCGACGCCGTGGGCCACCAGTGGCGCGGCGTTGTCCAGGGTGATGCCACCGATCGCACAGATCGGCAGGTGCAGTTTGCTGCGGGCTTGGTCGAGCAGGTCGAGGCTGCAGGTTGGTGCGCCGGGTTTGGTGTTGGAATTGAAGAAGCGGCCGAACGCGACGTAACTGGCGCCTTCTTTAGCCGCTTGTTCGGCGAGTTCGAGTTGCGCGTGGCAAGTCGAACCGATGATCGCCTGGCGACCGAGCAGCGCGCGGGCCGGGGTCAGCGGGCCGTCGGTCTGGCCCAGGTGTACGCCGACGTTCAGGCGTGCGGCCAGCTCGGCGTCGTCGTTGATGATCAGTTGAGTCTTGTAGCGATCACACAAGTCGCGCAGGGCTTCGGCCTCACGCAAGCGGCGAGCCTCGTCGCTGCTCTTGTCGCGGTATTGCAGCAGGATGACGCCGCCTTCCAGCGCCGCCTCCACGTACGAAAGAAATTTACCGGCCAGCAACTGGCTATCGGTAATGGCGTACAGGCCACGTAGTTTCATCGGACAAGCCTCGGCGCTTTACGCATCAAAAGTTACGAACAGAAATCCAGCGGCAGGCGGCGCGGTACAAACTGGCCTTTACCCAGTTGCTCGGCATCACGCAGGGTGCGCCACGTGTAGTTAAGCGCGGTCTGCACGGCACTGGCGAGGTTTTCGCCCTGGGCCAGACGACCGGCCAAAGCGCTGGCCAGGGTGCACCCGGAACCGTGATAACTGCCGGGCAAGCGCTGGCAAGTAAAGGTTTCGCGGCGACCGTCGCGGCTGTACAGGCGATTGTGGATTTCGTGTTCGTCGCCATGGCCGCCGGTGATCAGCAGGTGTTTGACGAACGGCAGGAGTTTTTCAGCGCACTCGTCCGCGGTGCCGTCGGGCAGTTCGGCGAGGATCCGGGCTTCGGGAAGGTTCGGGGTGGCGATGATCGAGAGCGGCAGCAGGCGCTCGCGCATGGCGTAGCCGACTTCGTCTTTACCCAGGCGTCCGCCGCCACCGGCGCGCAGCACCGGGTCGCAGACCACCGGCAAGTGCGGGTGCGCCGAGAGCAGTTCGACCACGGTGTCGACCATTTCCAGGGAACCGAGCATGCCCAGTTTCACGGCCGCGACTTCGGAGTCGTTGAGCACGGCGTTGGCCTGGGCCAACACCCATTCACGGTCGAGGACGCGGAAGTCAGTGACGTTGACCGTGTCTTGCACGGTCAGGGCAGTGACGGCCGGGGCCGCATGACAACCCTGGGCGAGCAGGGCTTCGATATCTGCCTGCAAGCCGGCGCCACCACTTGGGTCGTGGCCGGAGAGACAGAGGACAACGGGGCGAGAGCTGTAGATATTCATGGTGCGCGAGCTTACCACCAGTCGACCAGCGAGTCATGACGCCCCCTGTCGCAAACGCCGAAGCCCGAGTTCGGCTCATGTAGCAGCTGCCGAGGCACGAGGCTGCGTTCGGCTGCGAAGCAGTCGTGAAATCAGACACCGCGGTGTTTCAGGAAGACCGCGTGCGCAGGTTTGGCGACTGCTTCGCAGCCGAACGCAGCCTCGTGCCTCGGCAGCTGCTACGGGCCAACAGCTCTATCTCAATACGCTGCGCTGGAACGCCCGTTCTAGAGCCTCTACAGGAAAAATTTCAATGGTGCTCAATGGCCATCAACGGCTATGCTAGAGTGGATCCAAACCAATAACAGGTAATACCGGTTTTACGTCTACTCAAAAGGAATGGGGGGCTTCCTGACACGACCGGACAGGCCACGCTGGGGCTTAAATGCGCTATTTGCTGATGTTGCTGTTGTGCTTGCCCCTCCTGGCGAGCGCCGTTGAATTTGACGAATTCACCCAGAGCCTTCCCCTGGGTCGAACCCTGCAGGTGTACGAAGACGCGGGCGGTCAGGCGACCATCGCCGATGTCCGTGCGCAAGCCGCTGCCGGAAACTTCAAGACCCACGATAAAGCTACGCTCAACGCCGGTTATTCGCGTTCAGTGTTCTGGCTGAAAATCGACCTGCAGTACCGTCCGAGCAACCCGAACGCGCAACGGACCTGGCTGCTGGAACTGGCCTATCCGCCCCTCGATCACCTTGATCTGTACCTGCCTGATGCCAGTGGCGACTATCAGTTGACCCGCCGCACCGGCGATGCCCTGCCGTTCGCCAGTCGCGAGATCCGCCAGAACAACTACCTGTTCAATCTGAATTTCCAGCCTGATCAGGCGCGAACTGTGTACCTGCGCCTGCAAAGCGAAGGCTCGATCCAGGCGCCGGTCACCTTGTGGTCGAGCACCGCTTACCTCGAAGAACAGCCAGTGCGCCTGTATGTGCTGGGGCTGATTTACGGCGTGTTGCTGGGGATGGTGGTTTACAACCTGTTCATCTTCCTCAGCGTGCGCGACACCAGTTACCTCTATTACATCTTCTATATCGCCTCGTTCGGCTTGTATCAGCTGTCGGTGAATGGCGCGGCGGTGGAGTACTTCTGGCCAAACGATCCCTGGTGGGCCAACGCCGCGACGCCGTTCTTCATCGGTTGCGCAGGACTGTTCGGCAGCCAGTTCGCCCGCAGCTTCCTGCAAACCGCGCAACACAGCCGCTGGCTCGATCGCGTGCTGTTGGCGCTGATTGCGTTTGGCGCGGTAGTGGTCGGGTTGTCGTTGATGACCAGTTATGCACTGGCCTTGCGCCTGGCAACGACCCTGGCGTTGCTCTTTACCGTGGTAATTTTTGCCGCCGGGATCTTCGCCTGGGCACGCGGCCTGCGGGTGGCGCGTTATTTCATCATCGCCTGGTCGGCGTTTTTGCTCGGCGGCGTCGTCAATACCATGATGGTGCTGGGTTACCTGCCGAATGTGTTCCTGACCATGTACGCGAGCCAGATCGGCTCGGCGATTGAAGTGGCGTTGCTGTCCCTGGCGCTGGCCGATCGCATCAATGCCATGCGCGAGCAGCAAGCACAAACCCTGTTCGATGCCGGGCAAAAGCTGGAAGTGCTCAACCAGCAACTGGCCCGCAGTAACAAGCTCAAGGATGAATTCCTCGCGACCCTGACCCACGAATTGCGCACACCGATGAACGGGGTGATCGGTTCGCTGGAATTGATGCAGACCGTCGAGATGGACCCGGAGCTGGAGCAATACCAGCAAACCGCCGCCAGTTCAGCGCGGGACATGATGCGGATGGTCAACGGCATCCTTACCCTGACCGAGTTGCAGGCCGGCAAGCTCAAGGCTTACCCGGATACCTTCAGCTTGCGCGGTGTGGTCGAGACTTTGCGCACACAGTTCGAGGGTAATGCGTCGAGCAAATCCCTGGACTTCAAGGTCGAGGTGACCCCG
This sequence comes from Pseudomonas sp. LBUM1646, assembly GCF_059716165.1. NCBI lineage: Bacteria > Pseudomonadati > Pseudomonadota > Gammaproteobacteria > Pseudomonadales > Pseudomonadaceae > Pseudomonas > Pseudomonas sp. LBUM1646. Next base: position 6,043,462 of record NZ_CP166810.1, on the reverse strand, counting down.
GGGTTGCCGGATCGGCTGATCGGCGACGGCAGCAAAATGGCTCAATGCCTGGAATGTCTGCTGGATAACGCCATCAAGTTCACCCGGGTCGGCGGCGTCGCGCTGCGGGTGACAGGCAAGACGACTGAGGAGGGGCGCCTGGCCCTGACTTTTGCGGTGATCGATACTGGCATTGGTTTTACCGATCTGGGGGAGGCGACGATGTATCAGCGTTTCTTCCAGCTCGACGGCTCGATGACCCGCGAATACGGTGGCCTGGGGGTTGGCCTGGCAATCTGCCGACAACTGGTCGAATTGCTCGGTGGGCGCCTGACCCATCGCTCCGAACCGGGACGCGGCAGTCGCTTCCAGCTCGATGTCGAAGTTGAGTTGCCGGTGGTCGAGCGCACGCCAACGCCCTTGATGACCCGTGAGACCCTGCGTCTGCGGCTGCCGCAGGACTGCACGGTGTTGCTGGTCGATGACAACAGCATCAATCAATTAGTGATGCGCGGGATGTTGCTCAAACTCGGGTTCCGGGTGCGATCCGCCGACAGCAGCGCGGCCGCGCTTGATCATTTGCAGCGGGAAACCTTCGATGCGGTGGTGCTCGATTGTCAGTTGCCGGCTCAGGACGGCGCGTCCCTCTGCTGCCAGATCCGTGGCTTGCCGGGGTGTTCGGAAGTGCCGGTGTTCATGGTCGCCTTGGGCGTTGATCGGGAACGTTGCCCAAATGGCGCGCTGATCGACTACCTGAGCAAACCGGTGAAATTCGAAGATTTGCAGGCGGCGCTTTACCGTCGGGTGCTTTGTCCAGAACAAGGTGAAAGCGCCGACATTTAGGCAGGTATGACACTTTGTTCAGCCAAGGGGCGGTGCTTAACTGAATTCCTGGCTGACCAAAGGAGCCCCGTCATGAACCTGCATCAGTTCGCCGAAACCCACGAAGTCACCAACCAGCCGCCGTCGCTCGACGGCACTAACCTGTATCGCATCGACCTGCCGTTGCAGGAGTGGTCGCGACGGTTTGGCGCCGGTTGGGCCGAGTCGCGGATTGACGCGTACGGCGCACTGGCCGGCGGGCCGCTGATGGAAGCCGGGTTCCTGGCCAATCAGAACAAACCGGTGTTTGTCAGTCACGACCGTTATGGTCATCGCATCGACTTGGTGGAGTTTCACCCGGCCTATCACGAACTGATGCGCACCGCCGTCGAGCACGGCCTGACCTCGTTGCCTTGGGCGCATCCGCAGCCCGGCGCCCACGTTGCACGGGCCTCCATGAGTTACCTGCACAGTCAGGCCGAGGCCGGCAGCGGTTGCCCGCTGACCATGACGTTCGCCAGCGTCCCGGCGATGCGCCTGCAACCGGATCTGGCCGAGCAATGGCTGCCGAAAATCCTCGCCACCGAATACGACCCGCGCAATGTCGGCATGGCCCACAAGGCCGGCGTTACCATCGGCATGGCCATGACCGAGAAACAGGGCGGCACCGACGTGCGGGCCAACACCACCAAGGCGTACCCGGTCGGCGCCAGCGGTCCGGGCCAGGCCTATGAGCTGGTAGGGCACAAGTGGTTCTGTTCGGCGCCGATGTGCGATGCCTTCCTGACCCTGGCCCAGACCGACAAGGGCCTGACCTGTTTCCTGCTGCCGCGCCATCGCCCGGACGACACGCGCAATCAGTTCTACATCCAGCGCCTGAAAAACAAACTCGGCAATTGCTCCAACGCCTCCAGCGAAGTGGAATTCCGTGGCGCGCTGGCGTGGATGATCGGCGAAGAAGGCCGGGGTGTGCCGACCATCATCGAAATGGTCGCCATGACCCGCTTCGATTGCATGGTCGGTTCCAGCGCGCTGATGCGCCAGGCCCTGACCCAGGCCAGCCATCATTGCGCTCACCGCACGGTCGGCGGCAAGCTGCTCAGCGAACAACCGTTAATGCAGAACGTACTGGCCGACCTGGCCCTGGAAAGCGAAGCCGCCCTGGCGCTCAGCCTGCGTATGGGCAAGGCGCTGGATCATCTGGATGACAGCCATGAAGCCAAATTCGCCCGGTTGGTGACGGCGGTGGGCAAGTACTGGATCTGCAAACGCGCGCCGGGAATGATCAACGAAGCCGCCGAATGCATGGGCGGCGCCGGTTATGTCGAAGAAAGCATCCTGCCGCGTCTGTACCGTGAGGCACCGGTGAACTCGACGTGGGAAGGTTCCGGCAACGTGCAATGCCTCGACGTGCTGCGGGCCTTGTCGAAAGAGCCGGGTGTGCTGGATGTGCTGTTCAGCGAGCTGGGCGATGGTCACGGCGACAAACGCCTGGCCGCGCACATCACTCAATTGCAGGCAGCGTTCAAGGACACCAGCGACATTCAGTATCGCGCTCGGCAACTGACTGAGGACATTGCGCTGGGCTTGCAGGCGAAGTTGTTGCTGGAAGCGGGGAATGCGGCGGTCAGTGACGGGTTTATCGCCAGCCGGCTCGGTTCGGCTGGAAGGGTGTATGGCGCGTTGCCGCGTGGGCTGGATGTTGAAGCGATTGTCGCTCGTTCAACTCCGCAAGGTTTTTGAAGGACGAAAAGATCGCAGCCTTCAGCAGCTCCTGCAGGTGCTCGATGAATCCCTGTCGGAGCTGCCGAAGGCTGCGATCTTTTTTCGCGGTTCCCGTCAGACGACGATGCAGGCAAGATGAAGGTCTGCAAGTCAGAACACAGGAAGCTGATCGTGACCGAAGCGTTTATTGTTGTTCAAACCGCCGAACAAGCCGTAGACCGGCTCGCCGCCCTGCATGAGCAGGCAACCTCTGCGCTGAATCAGGCGCTCAAGCGTTACCTCAAGGATCGTGTCGAACCGGACGCTGAACAGCGTGCGATGTTTCGTTATCCCGAACTACGCCTGACCTACCTCTGTCAGGGCGAAGTCCCACAAACCACCCGCGCTTACGCCAAGGTTCAGTTGCCCGGGACCTACAGCGTCACCGTCACCCACCCGGCAGCTTTTCGTAAATACCTGCTGGAACAACTGGTTCCCTTGATGCACGACTTCACCGTCACGGTGGAAGTCGGCGTGAGCAAGCAGAACATTCCTTATCCGTACGTGGTCGAGCAGGGCGATGAACTGGCCGGTTCCGGCGTCACCGCGGCCACGCTGGCGCGGGTGTTCCCGAGTACCGACCTGTCCGCCGCCACCGACGGCATCGCCGATGGCTTGTACGACTGGGAAAACACCGATCCGCTGCCCCTGGCGCTGTTCGATGCGGCACGGGTGGATTTCTCCCTGCGCCGGCTGGTGCATTACACCGGCAGCGACTGGCGTCATGTACAGCCGTGGATCCTGCTGACCAACTACCACCGCTACGTTGACCAGTTCATCGTCCATGGCCTGGAGCAACTGCGCAGTGATCCGCGTTTTGTGCGCATGGTCTTGCCGGGCAACGTGATCATCGAAAAGAGCATGGACCACGGCGAAGCCTCGGCGATTGCCGCGGGCGTGGTCTGGCACCGATACCAGATGCCGGCCTATCACCTGATCGCCAGCGATGGCCACGGTGTGACATTGGTAAACATCGGCGTCGGCCCGTCCAACGCCAAGAACATCACCGACCACCTGGCCGTGCTGCGTCCACATTGCTGGCTGATGATCGGCCACTGCGGCGGCTTGCGTCAGTCCCAGACCATTGGCGACTACGTGCTGGCTCACGCCTACATGCGCCGCGACGGGATTCTCGACCGGGTCGTGCCGCCGAATATTCCGATCCCGGCCCTGGCCGAAGTGCAGATGGCGTTGCAGCAAGCGGCGGCCAACATCACCGGCGAGAAGGGCGACGAGCTGAAAAAACGCCTGCGCACCGGCACCGTGCTGACCTACGACGACCGTAACTGGGAGCTGCGCTGGGCTCAGGAGCGACCGTTGATCAACCTGTCCCGCGCTGTAGCCGTGGACATGGAAAGCGGCACCATCGCCGCTCAGGGTTATCGCTTGCGGGTGCCGTACGGCACGTTGCTCTGTGTCTCGGACAAACCGTTGCACAGCGAAATCAAGCTGCCGGGTTCGGCCAACGCCTTCTATGAGCGCGCGGTCAGCCAGCACTTGAAGATCGGTATCGAGGCGGTGGATCTGTTGCGCACCGAGCTCAACTCGTTGCACTCGCGCAAACTGCGCAGCTTCGACGAGCCGCCGTTCCGCTAACAGTCATGGTCATTTGACGGTCGGGGCACTAGCATTGTCAGCCCTGACCGTTAGATGTTCCTTTTCCCATGTCTCGTCCTCCACGTCCCGTTTCCCGCCGCCCAGGCGCGAATAGCCCACAATCAGCCCCGCGCCGTGTCGCCAAAGCGCCGCCGGCCGAGCCGAAGCTGATTCTGTTCAATAAACCGTTCGATGTGCTGACGCAATTCAGCGACGGTGAAGGGCGGGCGACGCTCAAGGATTTCATCGATATTCCCGGCATCTACCCGGCTGGCCGGCTGGACCGCGACAGCGAAGGTTTGCTGCTGCTGACCAACGACGGCCAGCTTCAGGCGCGGATCGCCGACCCGAAACACAAACTGGCCAAGACCTATTGGGTGCAAGTGGAAGGCGAGCCGAGCGCCGAGCAGTTGCAGCGCTTGCGCGATGGCGTCGAGCTGAACGACGGCATGACCTTGCCCGCCGAGGCGCGACAGCTTGCAGAGCCAGAGCTGTGGCCGCGCAATCCGCCGGTGCGTTTTCGCAAAAGCGTGCCGACCACTTGGCTGGAGCTGGTGATTCGTGAAGGGCGTAACCGTCAGGTGCGGCGCATGACTGCGGCGGTCGGTTTGCCGACGTTGCGTTTGGTGCGGGTCAGAATCGGCGACTGGTCGATCGAAGGGCTCGATCAGGGCCAGTGGAAGGAAGTGCCGGCGCGGTTATGAATGGTTTTCGATGTAAGCGATGACCACGCTTTTGATGATGAACGCAAAGATTCCCAGGCCCAGCACGAAGAACAGAATCATGGTGCCGAACTTGCCGGCCTTCGATTTCTTCGCCAGGTCCCAGACGATGAAACCCATGAAAATGATCAGGATGCTGACCAGGCCAGTCATCATCCACTCTTCAAATACTGCAGGATCCATCGTACATCTCCAGCGCGGGCGGGGCTAAAAGGGCGGGGGCGAGTATACGCCTATGGGGAATGGCGGGGCATTGACCTGCGTCGGTGTGTCGCGGTCATTGGTCGCTCTGGAGAGTGATCGTTCCCACGCTCTGCGTGGGAATGCATCTTGTGACGCTCTGCGTCACGATTCACGCCGGACGCGGAGCGTCCGAGGCAGCATTCCCACGCGGAGCGTGGGAACGATCATCGCGCATAATCTGTAGGAGCGAGGCTTGCCCGCGAAGGCGTCCTCAGCTGCGCAGATGCGTCAGCGGCAACTCGGTGCTGTTCAACACCTGATTCAACACAAAACTCGACCGCACACTTGTCACCCCTTCAATCCGGGTCAAATGCCCCAGCAGCAGTTTCTGGTAGTGATCCATGTCCGGCACCACCACCTTGAGCTGATAGTCGGCATCCATTCCGGTCACCAGGCTGCATTCCAGCACTTGCGGCAAGGTCCGAATCGCCGCTTCGAAGTTTTCAAAACGTTCGGGTGTATGGCGATCCATGCCGATCAGCACGTAAGCCGTGAGGCTCAGGCCGAGCATCTTGCGGTCCAGCAAAGCCACCTGGCGGGAGATGTAGCCGTCGTCTTCCAGCTGTTTGACGCGGCGCGAGCAAGGCGAAGGCGACAGGCCGATGCGTTCGGCCAGCTCCTGGTTGGAGATGCGCGCGTCACGCTGCAATTCCGCCAAAATGCTCAGGTCGTAACGGTCGAGTTTGCTCATCAATCAATCCTTTGTCGTAACTATTGCGGAGGATTATCTATCCAGGGTTAAAAATTGCGCAAGTGATGTTTATTTGAGCAATCTTCGCAATCCTGTACCAGCGCCCCAGGCCTATTCTTATTACCAGAATCACTGCTCGGACAAACAGTCCACAGCGGCTCGCCCAATCAGGCCAGCTGCGGCCGCCACCCCCACCGGGGATGTGCCGGCCCCCGAGCTACACACTGTCCAGAAGACGGCGTGAGGTGAGCCGACGTCATAAGCGTCGAGCACGGACGAAGTTCTCAAAGGGAGGCCGACGGGTCTCCCTTTTTTATGTGCGCCCAGCATGGGCGCAATCTTGTGGGTGAAAGTCCCGCCGTAAGCTGACCACAGCGAACGAAGTGAAGCGCAACTGCATGAGGGCGACCGAGTGTGGGGAGGAAGCGTGAATCGAAGCCATGAGCCGATGGACAAGAATCGGATACAAGGCGAAGCCGATCAGGGCGAGCGGGCATAAAACCGCGAAGCTCTTGTGGTCAAGGATCAGGCTGCGTAAATCCGGCGGTTGTGTGGTGAAGGATTGCGTCCTTACCTGGGGAGATCTCGCCTTGCGCCTGAAAGGGCGACGGTGCGAATCGGAGCGAGAAGTCAGCAGAGGTCGTAGTAGTCATCTTTTTTTTGACGAAGGGCCAAACGAGAGAAAGCGTTATAGGCCATGTTGATGCGAGAAACCGGAAGTCAGATGCCTGCCAAACGCGGGGCGGATGGAGACTGCGAACGGTGAAGCCGTGAGAAGCTCCGTCAGCGACGAGGTCAATCGCCCGCAAAATGAAACCGACAACGCAGGGCAAGGGCTGCTGAAGCGGGCCTTTGCGAAAGAGAACTTGAAACGGGCGTGGAAGCGGGTCAAAGCCAACAAAGGGGCAGCAGGTATCGATGGTCTGGATATTGAACAGACCGCCGAATATTTGTTGAGCCAATGGCCGAGGATTTGTGAGCAGCTTCTTTCAGGCGCCTACCGGCCCAGCCCGGTAAAGCGCGTAGTCATTCCCAAACCTGACGGCGGTGAACGCGAGTTGGGTATCCCGACGGTTACCGATCGGCTGATTCAACAAGCGTTGCTGCAAGTCTTGCAGCCATTACTTGATCCAACTTTCAGTGAACACAGCTACGGCTTTCGTCCGGGGCGTCGTGGGCAGGACGCCGTTTTGGCGGCTCAGCGTTACGTATCCTCAGGCCGAAAAGTGGTCGTGGATGTAGACCTGGAAAAGTTCTTCGACCGGGTTGATCACGACATTTTGATTGATCGTTTACGCAAACGGATCACGGATCGGGCGGTTATCCGACTGATTCGGACTTATCTGGACGCGGGGACGCTGATCAATGGAGTGATCGAGAAAAGCCGCTGCGGGGCGCCGCAAGGCGGCCCGCTGTCGCCGTTACTGGCGAACGTGCTGCTGGATGAAGTGGATCGAGAGCTTGAGCGTCGAGGTCATTGTTTCGTGCGCTATGCCGACGATGCGAATGTGTATGTTCGTAGCCAGAAGGCCGGGCAGCGAGTGATGGCCCTGCTGAGGCGGTTGTACGAAAAGCTGCACTTGAGCGTCAACGAGAGCAAGAGTGCAGTGACGAGTGCGCTTGGTCGTAAGTTCTTGGGCTATGAGTTATGGACGGTCCGAGGCGAAGTCAGGCGCGCAGTCTCTTACAAGGCGCAAAAGCAGTTCAAGCAGCGTATCCGCTGGCTCACTCGACGATCGTGCGGTCGCAGCTTGCAACAGATCGCAGATAATCTTCGGCCCTATCTTCTGGGTTGGAAAGCTTACTTCACGTTGTCGCAAACACCTGCGGTCTGGCGCAAGCTGGATGAGTGGATACGACATCGATTAAGAGCAATCCAACTCAGGCAGTGGAAACGGGGCCCTAAGATATATCGCGAGCTTCGAACGCTGGGGGCGAGTCAACAGGTGGCAGTCAGGGTGGCCAGCAACTCTCATCGCTGGTGGCGTAATAGCCGTTTTGAGTTAAACCGTGTGCTGAATATTGCATGGTTCGACAGGCTGGGATTGGTACGTCTCTCATAACCTCAATCTCTCGAACCGCCCGGTGCGGACCCGCATGCCGGGTGGTGTGGCAGGGGAGCGGCCTGAGAAGGCCGCCTCCTATGCCGATTGCGTGCAAATTGTCGTCGCCGCTCAATAAATAAGTTGCGTGACTGATAACCTGTTGCAGAACCGGTCTGTGCTTTCCCAGTCTTAAGTACAAGCCCTAACCCGCAGTGAGGAAGAGCATGAAGTCGCGCATCTGGCGTTTGGCCGGTGTTGGTTTGCTGTGTGTAAGTGTCAGCGCGCAATCGCTCGCTGATGATCAGGAAAGCCGCAGCCCCCATGGCGGGCAGCGCGGGCCGGAGCATCAGGGTAATAATCAGGGGCATGGCGGCGATAATCAGAATCAGCCGCGCCCGCAAAATAACCCACAACAAAATCAGCCGCGGCCGCAGAACAATCCGCAGCAGAATCAACCGCGTCAGCAGAACAACGAAATCATTCGTGGCGAGAACAGTCGCCAGTTCGAGCACAACGGCCAGAACCGGAACGACGGCCAATGGCAGAACCGTCAGCCTCACGATGCCAGCACCCAGGTTCGACCTGCACCGCCGCCGCCACAACTACCGGCCAATAGCCTGCCGATCCAGGGCCGGCCCGATACCGTGCGCCAGACCCAACAACCTCGCTACGGTAACTATCAGGACGTGCCGCGCCGCAACGATAACAACCAGCATTGGCAGAACGGCAATCAGGGCCCGCGTCCCGATGACCATCGCTGGGAAGGTCGTCCGAGCGGACATGGCAACGGTTGGGGCTCCGGTCCGCAATATCGTCCGGGTCATGTGATCGATCGCTTCCCGGATCGCAACTTCCGTGTGCCGTACCGTGGCCAGGATTACTTCTACTCCGGCGGCTACTGGTATCGCCCGCAAGGTCCGCGCTACGTAGTAGTTCAGCCGCCGCGCGGGATTCGCGTGCACTACATGCCCGACTACGCCCGTGAGGTGTGGATTGGCGGGGCGCTGTTGTTCCTCGCGGCCGGTTCTTACTACGCCTACGAACAAAGCACTCAGGATTACGTGGTGGTCGAACCGCCGGTAGGCGCCCCGCAACCGCAACCGACCAGCAACGGCATTGACGTGACGGCGTATCCGGCCAACGGCCAGTCGCCGGAACAGGTCGCCCAGGACGGTTATGAGTGCTCGCAATACGCGGTGCAGCAAAGCGGCTTCAATCCGCAAACCGCGACCTACCAACCCGACCCGTCGGTGGTGCAAGCCTACCGCCAGGCCCAGGGCAACTGCCTGAGCAGCCGCGGTTATCAGGTGACTTTCTAAGCCTTGGCCGCCAGCACCACTTCCTGCGGGTCGGCGTGCACCAGCACTTCGGCTCGCGGGTAGGCGGCGTGAATGGCATCGGCGGCTTGATCGCTGATGCCGTGAGCGACTGACAACGTCAACTCTCCCGGCAATTCCAGATGCAACTGTACAAACCAGTGGTTACCGGAAATCCGCGTGCGCAAGTCATGCGCGCCCAGTACTCCTGGTACGCCGCACGCCAGTTCCAGCATGTGCTGACTGACATCCGCCGGCAGTTCTTCATCCATCAGCACTGCAAAACTTTCCCGGGCGATCTGCACTGCGCTCCAGAGGATGTACACGGCAATCCCCAGACCGAACCAGGCGTCCAGTTGGTGCCAGCCGAACCCGGCCAGCACCAGCGCGACCAGAATGCTGCCGTTGAGCAACAGATCTGAACGGTAATGCAGGGAGTCGGCGCGCACGGCATTGGAGCCGGTGGCCTTGATGACCCGATGTTGCAGCATCAGCAAGGCCACGGTCAGCGCGAGGGAAAAAATGATCACGCCGATGCTGATCCACGGCGCGCCCACCGGTTCCGGATGTTTCAACCGCTCGAAGGCCTGGAAGGCAATCAACACCGCACTGCCGCCAATGAACAGCGCCTGAGCCATGCCCGACAGCGATTCAGCCTTGCCATGGCCGTAACGATGATCGTCATCGGCCGGCCGCAAGGCGTAATGCACCGCCAGCAGGTTGAGCAGCGAGGTGATGCCGTCGAGTGCCGAGTCCGTCAACCCGGCGAGCATGCTCACCGAACCGCTCAGCCACCAGGCGATGGATTTGGCAATGATCAACATACAGGCCACCGCCACGGAGGCGCGGGTCGCCAACCGCAGAAGGCGAGCGTGTTCGAGGCTGGTGGTCATGGGTACGGCTTTTCCTTTAAGTGCACGGATTACGCAGCAGGTTGCAGCCCGAACATGGCCAGTTGCTGAGTGCTGCCCTTGTGCTGGATCAGGCGTGGGTCGTCGAGCGGGAAGCTGCGGCCCAGTTCGGTTTCAAGAATAGTCTGCAACTTGCGGTTATCGACCTGGCCGTCCGGGCCGATCGCTTCCTTGAGTTTTTCCGGCGCAACCTGGGCAGTCTTGCCCGGTTCGTAATAAATCGCACCGGTGGCGAAGTCCACGGCGAAAGCGATCAGGCCAGGGACGATGTAGAACAGCAGGCCGACGGCATCGAGAACTGCGATGGCCGGGTCGATCTTGCCGTCGATCTGGCCGCGACGGTCCGGGTAGAAAATCGATCCGCAGGCAGTCACCTGGGTCAGCAGGGTGGCGACCAGAACACCGCCAATCAGGCGAAAGGGAATACGCATAGGAAATCTCCTGGGTCATTTGAAAACGAATGGGCATCTATATGAATTAGGACTGTGATTAATGCCAAGCAGTTCGCCGTTATACTCGCCGCTCTGTTTGGGAGCCAGCATGATTTCTTTGCCGATTGATGAAGTTTTACCCGCTCTGCGTGAAGCCTTGGTGATATGCATTGATGCTGTTTTTGGTAACGCAATAATTGCACAGTAACATCCTCGCTGTTACTGTGCGGAAAACACGTTACCGGGCGCTGAAATGAAAACCAGCCGGCAAGAGATTCAAAATTACTTCGAGTCGATTTTCGGGGCCAGGCCCGAAATCAAACGTTGGACAAAGTCCAAGCAATTACCCTTCTACCTCTTGGATGAATACGCCTTCGATACCGTGACGCTTTATGGTCGCGAGATCCTTGTACTGCTCGCCCAAGAACCTTTTGAAAATGCGGTGAAGATTCGCAAGCACCTCGATATTCTGAAAAAAACTGTAGATCAGCCGATTCTCTATGCGACCGGCGCCCTTAAATCATTTGAGCGTAAACGTCTTATCGAGTCCGGCGTCGAGTTCGTTGTACCCGGCAATCAGCTCTTTGCTCCACAGCTTGGACTGGATCTACGTGAGTTCTATCGCAGCAGACTGCTCGAAAAAAACGCCATGAGCCCTGCGAGCCAAGCGTTACTCATCGCTGCCATTATCCGTGGCTGGGATGAGGATTATTTGTTTCGAGGTGTAGACCTGGCTGATCTCGACCAGTACTCCAAAATGACCACTTCGAGGGCGATGAAAGAATTTCAATCGTTCGGATTGATAGAGCCCGCCATCAATGAAAAGTCGCCGCGCTGGCGCTTTGTCGCGTCTCCAAAAATCATCTGGGAAAAAGCCCTGCCGGTGATGCAGAGCCCGGTGAAACGTGTGGTTTTTTCTGACTGGCCTCCCTTGATACAGCGAGCAGCCGGTCTGTCGGCGCTCAGCAAAGCTTCCTTGCTTGAGGAACCGTTGATTCCAGTCATCGCGTTCACCAAAGAAGGGTGGGACCGGGAGGTTCTGCGTTCGGGCCGTAAAGAAATCGGCCAGCTCGATAACGCACATTTTGAGATTGAAATCTGGAGTTACTCACCCGACCACATTCGCGGCGAAACCTGTGTTCCAGTGTCGAGCGAGAGCGTTGATCCCCTCTCTCTCTTTCTCAGCCTGAGGCTTGCTGCTGATGAAAGAGTCCAGATCAGCCTTGATGAAATGATGGAGAAAATCGAATGGTAAAAGGGTTGGATACCTTTCGCGCAGCCTTCGCCGGCTATGTTGATCGATATGTACTCATCGGCGGCGTTGCGGCCAGCCTGACACTTGAAGAAGCCGGCATCACGTTCCGAGCGACACGTGATCTGGACATCGTCCTTATCGTTGAGGCTTTGGATGACGTGTTCGGTGCTGAATTCTGGGAGTTTGTAAGGCGTGGAGGTTACACGGAACGTCAGGCGCTTGATGGACCGACAAGGCGCTACAGATTCGGCAATCCCACCGATGACAGCTACCCCGTACTTCTGGAGTTATTTTCACGAGCTCCGGAAGGCTTGTTACTGCCAGAAGGTGCTCATCTGACTCCGGTACCTGTAGACGGAGAAATTTCCGACCTGTCTGCAATCCTGCTCGACGAGGCCTATTACGCATTTATCGTCGCGGGTCGCAGTGACACGGAGGATCTTTCCTATATCGGTGTCGATCGACTGATTCCGCTTAAAGCACAGGCTTGGACTAACCTCAGTCGCCCTGAATGTGCAGAGCCAAACGCGGGCCGCAAGAGCAATAAACACCTGAAAGACATTGTTATTTTGTCGGGTCTTCTTTCCGCGGATGCTGACTTTGAGCTGCCAGCAAGCATCGCAGACGATTTGCGGCAATTTCTGGAGGTTATGCCTTCGTTGACCGTCGACATGAAAGCGATGGGGATGCGTGGGGTTACCTTGCTTGAAATAGCAGAACGCATACGGACAGCTTTCAACGTCTAGTTTCTGAACATGCGACCGCATCGGGAGTGGGGCTTCGCCGTTATACTTTCCGGCTTGTCCGGGAGCCAGCATGATTTCTTTGCCGATTGATGAAGTTTTACCCGCCCTGCGTGAAGCCTTGGCGACACGCCACGAAGCCGTGCTCGAAGCACCGCCCGGCGCCGGTAAAACTACCCGCGTGCCATTGGCCTTGCTCCACGAGCCGTGGCTGGCTGGGCAGACGATTCTGATGCTCGAACCGCGTCGCCTTGCGGCACGGGCGGCGGCGGAGCGTTTGGCCAGTGAGTTGGGCGAGAAGGTCGGCGAAACCGTCGGCTATCGCATTCGCCTCGACAGCAAAGTCGGCCCCAACACCCGCATCGAAGTGGTCACCGAAGGCATTCTCACCCGGCGTTTGCAGGATGATCCGGCGCTGGATGGCGTGGGCCTGCTGATCTTCGACGAATTCCACGAGCGCAGCCTCGACGCAGACCTGGCGCTGGCCCTGAGCCTGAATGGCCGGGAGCTCTTTCGCGAAGACCAACCGCTGAAAATCCTGCTGATGTCGGCCACTCTGGAAGGCGAACGCCTGGCCGGGTTGCTCGATGACGCGCCGATCCTGCGCAGCGAAGGGCGCATGTACCCGGTGGCGATGCGCTGGGGGCGGCCGTTCCAGCCCGGTGAATTCATCGAGCCACGGTTGGTGCAAACCATCCTCGAAGCCTTGAATGATGAAACCGGCAGTGTGCTGGTGTTCCTGCCGGGGCAGGCGGAGATCCGTCGGGTGCATCAACAGCTGGCCGATGCGCTGGGTGAAAGCACGCAGGTTTTGCTCTGTCCGTTGCACGGTGAGCTCGATCTGGCCGCGCAACGTGCCGCGATCGATCCGGCGCCTGCTGGTAAGCGCAAAGTGGTGCTGGCCACCAACATTGCCGAGACCAGCCTGACCATCGACGGCGTGCGCGTGGTGATCGATGCCGGGTTGGCGCGGGTCCCGCGTTTCGACCCCGGCAGCGGCATGACCCGCCTCGACACTCAGCGCATCTCGCGCGCCAGCGCCACTCAGCGTGCAGGCCGGGCCGGGCGCCTGGAACCGGGGGTGTGTTATCGGTTGTGGTCGCAGGATCAGCACGAACAACTGGCGGCGTACGCCAGTGCCGAAATTCTCTCGGCGGACCTTGCCGGGTTGGCGTTGCAGCTCGGTCGCTGGGGCGTGTCACCGGGTCAATTGGTCTGGCTCGACGTGCCGCCTGCGGCCGCTTATGCACAGGCTCAGGATTTGCTCGATCGCCTCGGCGCACTGGACGGCGAAGCGTTGACCCGGCACGGCCAGGCAATGGCCGAACTGCCGGCGCATCCGCGTATCGGCCACTTGCTGTTGCGCGGTCAGGCGTTGGGGCTGGCGGACATGGCGTGCGATGTCGCGGCCCTGCTGGGTGAGCGGGATATCTTGCGCGGTGCCGGCGCCGATCTGCACAGTCGCTTGGTGCTGTTGTCCGGCGAAGAGCGCGCCGCTCGCGGTGCTCAGGGTGGCGTGCAACGGGCTCGGCAATTGGCACGGCAGTATCGCGGCTACTTGCGCGGGAAAGCCTCTGAGCCAGTCAGCGACCCGGATCATCCGCGTTGGCTTGGCGCGCTGCTGGCGTTGGCCTACCCGGATCGGGTCGCGCAACAGCGGCGGGCCGGTGGCGCTGAGTATCGTTTGGCCAACGGCCGGGCGGCGTTGTTCGCCGAGGCCGACAGTTTGATGAAGCAACCGTGGCTGGTGATTGCCGATCTCGGCAGTCGCCAGGGCCAGCGTGAAGAGCGGATTTATCTGGCGGCGGATTTCGATCCGGCGTTGTTCGATTCGGTATTGGCCGAACAGGTGCGCTGCGTTGATCAGTTGGATTGGGACGAGCGTGAAGGCGTGCTGCGGGCCGAGCGCCAGCGCAAGGTTGGCGAGTTGATCCTCAGCCGCGAACCCTTGACCGGCCTCGACGAAACCGCCCGCAGTCAGGCGCTGGTCAATCTGGTGCGGCGCAAAGGACTGGAGCTGTTGCCGTGGACCCCGGAGCTGCGTCAGTGGCAGGCGCGGGTGGCGTTGTTACGGCAACTGGACCTTGGCGCGAAGGGTGAAAGTGAATGGCCGGATGTCAGCGACGCCGCGCTGCTCAAAAGCCTTGAACACTGGTTGATGCCGTATCTGGGGAAAGTCTCGCGGCTCAGTCACTTCGCCAATCTGGACCTGTCGAGCATCGTCCATAACCTGCTGCCGTGGCCATTGCCGCAACGGCTGGATGAACTGGCGCCGCATCATTTGAGCGTGCCGTCCGGTTCATCGATTCGGCTCGATTACAGCGAGCAGCCGCCGATTCTGGCGGTGCGTTTGCAGGAACTGTTCGGTCTGGCCGAGACCCCACGCATCGCTGGCGGCCGGCAAGTGGTCAAGCTGCACCTGCTGTCCCCGGCGCGACGGCCGGTGCAGGTGACCCAGGATCTGGCGAACTTCTGGCGCAGCACCTATGCCGAGGTGAAGAAGGATTTGAAGGGGCGCTATCCGAAACATTACTGGCCGGATGATCCGCTGGTGGCCGAGGCGACGGCGCGGATCAAGCCGCGTAAAAGCTGAAGATCAAAAGATCGCAGGCTTCGCCAGCTCCTACATTGGAATGCGATCTTTTAAGGTGCTGTCGGCAACAAAAACCGCGCAATCACCGGCAAATGATCGGAAATCCGCAACGTATCGTCCTGCCGCACCGTAGCCTCGACCCGCTTGATCCGCGGACTGTAGAACAGGTAATCAACTGTCCGGTCCGGGCCATTCAAACCGGGGTCGTTCGGGTAATGGGTCAGCCATTGCGCCCGATCGATACCGCTGGCTTCGTTGTTGGTAGGAATCATCGGGTATTTGTCCCACAGCACATGCAGTGCACTGTCGGCGGAGTAGGGCGTGCGTTGCTCGGCGGGCAGGCGTCGGTATTGGCCCAGCGGCAAGAGATTGAAATCCCCACCGATCAGCCACGGCGTGCCACGGCTTTCGTACTTGTCGAGGACCTTGGCCACGGCTGTCACCTGCGGCTGCAGGGTGTCATCAGGCTGGAGGATGCGGTCCAGATGGGTGTTGAACACTGCGATCTGCCCGCCATCGCTCAACGGCAGGTACGTCACCAGCAAAGCATTTTTCGGTTTGAACTGACGGCTGATGAAGTTGGCCTGCATCACAGGCAATTGCAGGCGCTCGGCATGTTCGATCTGGTAGCGGCTCAGGGTTGCCAGTTGTCGACCGACGCTGCCGAAGATATGCGGCTCAGGGACGAAGTCGGCTTTCCAGTCGAAGGTGTGAGCACTGCATGGGAACAGGTCGGCGACTCGTTCCTGCAACAGTTTGAACTGATCCTGATAGTCGCTGGCCTTGGCGCCGTTATCGAGTTCCTGCAGCAACACGATGTCCGGTTGCTCATCACGAATTACCCGCGCCACTTCATCGAGGCTGAACGCCATGTCTTCGAGCGTGGGGTTTTCGTCATCGCCCTGGGCCAGGTCATTCCAGAACACGTACCGTTTGCCCGCCAGGTACTGGACGTTCCAGGTCATCACCTTCAAGGCCTGACCGGGCACCAGGGTCGGCGCCTTGGCGTTGCAACTGACTGGCAACACTTCCTTGGCTTCGGGTCGCCAGGTCACGCTGTAGATCAACAGGCCGATCAAGCCGACGAGCAGCAGCAGGCTCAACAGGGTGTAGCGCAGTAGACGGGTCATTGGCTCGGCTTATAGCGTTACAAAGATGACCCCGAGCATACCCGAGAGCAGTGCCCGCGCCCAAGGGTAGAGCGGTCAGACCGTTCCGTCGTTTTTGTCAGGCGCTTCGCCGATCAACATGAACAGGCGGAACAGGACCACGCTGGTGAACAGTTGCAGGAAGCTGTGGGCGCTGTCGATCAGCAAGCCGAGCACCGGGTTTTGTGGCTCCGGGTAGACCTCCAGGCTGGCACCCTTGAGCAGCCATAACGGCGCCATCACCGCCAGGATGCACACCAGGATGCGCAGGAAATGGCCGCGGGTCAGGCGCAGGCTTTCCTTCATCGCCGCCAATGGCGCCAGGCCGCGCAGCACCAGCAAATACTCGGCGAATGCCAGGGTCACCATCAGCCAGATGCCGGGCAGGAAATACAGCGACAGGCCAATCAGGATCAGCAGCGTATTGAGCGCGGTGAGCAGGGCGAAGCGCGGCCACAGGGTCGCGGACATGGCCAGCAGGTCGCGGATGCGCGGCGATTCGCCACGGCTGCGGGCGTCGAGAAACAGGATCAGCGCGGCGGTGTACAGCGGATACACCAGCAAACCGACGATCACGCTGTACCCAGGGAAACTGTCCGGTTCGGTGGTGTTGTCGACGATTTGTTGCAGGAACGCCTCGAAAATCACCAGCGGCAGGCACAGTTGCACGATCTGGCCCAGATTGCGCTTGAAGAAATACAAGGAGTCACGCAGCACTTCGAACGGATTCATCAGTCGGTATCGCAGGTTAAAAGCAGTCCCACACTTTAACCGATGACACGCCGGGGGGCGCAAACGTAAACGTTAGGTAAAGGACATTGAAACATCCTGTTGCAGCCCCATAACTGTCAGGCACCTTATCCACAGTGGATGAGGGTGACGATATTCCCGGCAATCTACGAGGTCGCCATGAACAGCGAAGAACAAACCCTGATCGATGGACTGTTTTCCCGGCTGCAACAGGCCGAAACGGACTCAGCCCCGCGCGACGCCCAGGCCGAGACGCGGATCAAGGAGCACCTGACTCGCCAGCCCGCCGCGGGTTATTTCATGACCCAGGCGATTCTGGTGCAAGAGGCTGCGATCAAAAGCCTCGATGAACAGAACAAGCAACAGGCCCAGCAAATCCAGCAATTGCAGGCTGAATTGCAACAGGCCAAAGTTTCGACGCCGGCCCCGAGCAGCGGTGGTTTCCTGTCGAGCATCTTCGGCGGCGGTTCCCGCGATCAGCAGCCTGCGCCGACGCAAAGCGCGCCGCCATCGACCGGTGGCTGGCGTGAACCGGCACGGCCATCGTTCAACTCGCAACCGCCACAGCAGAACTTCGGTGCACCGCAACAGCCGCAACAGAACTACGGCGCTCCGCAGCAAAACTATGCGCCGCAACAGCAGGCGCCGGTCGGCAGCGGCTTCCTCGGCGGTGCGCTGAAAACCGCGGCCGGCGTGGCCGGTGGCGTGATGCTGGCGCAAGGCATCAGCAGCCTGTTCCACAGTAATCAGCAACCGCAGGAAGTCGTCGAAGTCATCAAGGAAGAGCCGGCCCAGGTCAACGACCAAAGCAGCAACGACTGGGGCAACGACCAGCGTACGGCTGGCAACGACTCCAACGACCAGGGCAATTTCACCGACGCCGATTACAGCGATGACAGCTCATCGTTCTTTGGCGGCGATGACGACGATTCCTTCGTCTGACCCACCACTCGTCCGGGGCGTGCAAATGCCCCGGGCCGATTATTCGCGGAACAATCCTTCAGGCTGGCATACTGGGCGACTTTTCGGGCCTAGTGCCGGATTCAAGCCTGCGCCTGTGCGCCATGAGGGAGATGCGATGAAGAAAATCGCAGTGTTCGCCGACGTCCAAAACCTCTATTACACCGTGCGTCAGGCCTATGGTTGCCACTTCAACTATGCCGCGCTGTGGGCTGACATCAGCAAACAGGGCGAGATCGTCGAGGCCTATGCCTACGCCATCGATCGTGGCGACAGCAAACAACAGCAGTTCCAGCAGATCCTGCGCAACCTCGGTTTCGTCGTGAAGCTCAAGCCCTACATCCAGCGCAGCGACGGCTCGGCCAAGGGCGACTGGGACGTGGGCATCACCCTCGACATCATGGACGCCGCCGATCACGTCGACGAAGTGGTGCTGGCCTCCGGCGACGGTGATTTCGACATGCTGCTGGAGCGCATCATCAGCAAACATGGCGTGCAAGCCGTGGCTTACGGCGTACCGGGCCTGACCGCCAACTCGCTGATCCGCGCCGCCAGCCGCTACGTGCCGATCGAAGGCGCACTGCTGCTCAAGAATTGATTTTTACGGAGTTGAAACAGGTTTGGAACGCATAGCAGTCATCGACTTTGAAACCACCGGGATCTCCCCGAGCAGCAGCTGCCGGGCCACGGAAATTGCCGTGGTGATCCTTGAACAGGGGCGCATCGTCGAGCGTTACCAAAGCCTGATGAACGCCGGCGTACGCGTACCAGCCTTCATCGAACAACTGACCGGCATCAGCAACGCCATGCTGCGCACCGCGCCCTCGGCCGAGCAGGTGATGAACGAAGTCAATGAATTCGTCGGTATTACACCGTTGCTGGCGCATAACGCGGCGTTCGACCAGAAGTTCTGGGATTTTGAACTGGGGCGGATCAAACGTACGCGGTTGCAGAACTTTGCCTGCTCGCTGCTGCTGGCTCGGCGCCTGATGCCGGCTGCGCCGAATCACAAGCTTGGTACGCTCACCACGTTTGCCTGCCTGCCCAACACCGGCAAGGCTCACCGGGCGATGGCGGATGCCGAGATGGCCGCCAACCTGACGACGCACCTTGCTGAAGAGCTGCGGCAAAAGCATGGGTTGCGCGAGTTGTCGCATGATCTGCTGATCAGCCTGCAGAAAGTGCCGGCGGCGAAGATCAACGAACACCTCAAGCGCCACCGCGGCTTCTGACTGACACCCCCTAATGATCGTTCCCACGCTCCGCGTGGGAATGCCTCACCGGACGCTCTGCGTCCGCTCTTGGGACGCGGAGCGTCCCTGGCTGCATTCCCACGCAGAGCGTGGGAACGATCTACAACCTCAAGCGCCATCGTGGGTTCTTACTGACACCCCACAAATCCCCCTGTAATGATCGTTCCCACGCTCCGCGTGGGAATGCCTCACCGGACGCTCTGCTTCCGCTCTTGGGACGCGGAGCGTCCCTGGCTGCATTCCCACGCAGAGCGTGGGAACGATCTACAACCTCAAGCGCCATCACGGGTTCTTACTGACACCCCAAAATCCCCCTGTAATGATCGTTCCCACGCTCCGCGTGGGAATGCCTCACCGGACGCTCTGCGTCCGCTCTTGGGACGCGGAGCGTCCCCGGCTGCATTCCCACGCGGAGCGTGGGAACGATCTAAAACCTCAAGCGCCATCACGGGTTCTTACTGACACCCCACAAATCCCCCTGTAATGATCGTTCCCACGCTCCGCGTGGGAATGCCTCACCGGACGCTCTGCGTCCGCTCTTGGGACGCGGAGCGTCCCCGGCTGCATTCCCACGCGGAGCGTGGGAACGATCTAAAACCTCAAGCGCCATCACGGGTTCTTACTGACACCCCACAAATCCCCCTGTAATGATCGTTCCCACGCTCCGCGTGGGAATGCCTCACCGGACGCTCTGCGTCCGCTCTTGGGACGCGGAGCGTCCCCGGCTGCATTCCCACGCGGAGCGTGGGAACGATCTAATTGGTGTGTTTAACGACGCCTCCGATTCGATGATCGGTCCTACCGAATTTTAGGGAATGTCTGTCTTGCCCCTCATCCGGGGCATCGATAACCTTTTGAGCGTCGCTGCCAATGTAGCGATCGGGTCTGCAAGCCCGCCAATAGTTTGTTAGGCGCATACAGGCGCCCCTATAATCGCGTCGCTTTATTTGGCGACCATCGATTTATGGTGGCTGTGTGCGGGAGACCTTCGGGTCTACCGAGGTCCTAACAACTCGGTCTTGCAGGCCTGCACACAGCCGCCACCCATCATCTGCAAGTGATGCCGGTAGCTCCAACTCTTGTTAGGGAAATCGACATGGTCAAAATTACACCTAATCCCCCTGAACACTCTGCTCACTTCGCCCCCCAAACCTTCATCCGCCATCACATCCAATTGCGAGCCTTTTTGCTGCACGCAGAAGCCTGGTTCTGCGCCCGAGATATCGGCCGGCTTATGGGTGTGGACATCAACGGCAGACACGCCCTCAAGCTCGACGCCGACCAGCGCCGGATGATGTGTTTATCGGGAAGCGACGAGCCCCAGGAAACATTGATGCTGAGCGAGTCCGGCGTGTACGCGATGTTGGTCTATCACTACTGCCCGGAGAACCGGAATTTGCGGCGTTGGCTGACCCATCATGTGGTGCCGATGTTGCGTGACGGCGCTGGAGTCGGCTCGAATCAAGCGCCAAGTTTGCGTTTGATGGAATGGGCGGGTGGAACGTTGAGCCTGCTGCACTGGCGGACAGAACCTTGGGTTCGTCTGAAAGATATGCCGTGTTTGCTGGGCGCCGGATATAGCGGCGTTCGCGGATTCTGACGACACCGCTGAACCCCTGTAGGAGCTGTCGAGTGAAACGAGGCTGCGATCTTTTGATCTTGTTTTTAAAGAGCAAAATCAAAAGATCGCAGCCTCGTTTCACTCGACAGCTCCTACGGGATCGCTATTTACCATTCCCTTCCAACTGCCCCAACGGCACCCGTTTCTCTATCGCACTCGACAACACAATCGACGTCTTGCTAAACCCAAACTTGGCCACGCGATTAATCAACTCTTCCAATTCCGGCATCGACCCCACTGCCGCTTGCATGATCACGCACGGATCACCCGTCACCCGATGGCATTCGGTCAGTTGCGGGATTTTGATCAGGTCGTCGTAGGCCTTCTGATTACCGTGCTGGTTAAGACGCAGTTCGATGACGCACTGGATCGGCAGGCCGATTTTCGACATATCGACTTTCGCCTGGTAACCGGTGATAACCCCGGACGCTTCTAGTTTGGCCACGCGCTCGGCCACGGCCGGGGCGGAGAGGTTCACTTTGCGCGCCAGTTCGGCGTAGGACGCGCGACCGTTTTCCAACAGGGCGCTGAGGAGCATGCGGTCGTACTTGTCCATCGTCGGTATTCCTGAAAATGACATGACTTTCGAAAACACGGTTTATCGCGCAGATCTCCGTGCTTTGAAAAGTGTACGGGTGCGATAAACAGGTTTTGTAACTTATTTTTACTGCCTGGCCTTTCTAGAATATCCAATCTCCTTGTCCTGCCTTCGAGCTGCCCAATGCCTGGCTTACGTCGCTTTCCCTTACCGTTGATCGCCGCTTTTTTCGCGTTGTACGTGATTTGGGGCTCGACCTATCTGGTCATTCGCATCGGCGTGCAGTACTGGCCGCCGTTGATGCTCGGCGGCATTCGCTTTGTGATTGCCGGGACGCTGATGTATGCGTTCCTGCGCTGGCGCGGGGCGCCGGCGCCGACCTGGGCGCAGTGGAAAGCGGCGGGGATCATCGGCATTTTGCTGCTCAGTTTCGGTAACGGCGCGGTGAGCGTGGCCGAGCACACGGGCGTGGCCTCCGGTGTTGCGGCGCTGGCGGTGGCGACGGTGCCGCTGTTTACCTTGCTCTGCGGCTATTTCTGGGGCGCGCGTAATACTCGTCTCGAATGGGCCGGGATTGTGCTCGGACTGATCGGCATCGCCATGCTTAACCTGGGCTCCAACCTGCAATCGAGTCCGCTGGGTGCGGCGTTGCTGGTGTTCGCCGCCGCGTCCTGGGCTTTCGGTTCGGTGTGGAGCAAACACTTGCCGCTGCCTCAAGGCGCGATGGCCAGTGCCGTGGAAATGCTCGTGGGCGGCGTTGTGTTGCTGATCGGCAGCGCGGTCAGCGGCGAGCATCTGGATAGCATTCCGCCGATGGAAGGTTGGGCCGCGTTGGCCTATTTGATCGGCTTCGGTTCGATCATTGCCTTCAACGCCTACATGTACCTGCTGAAAAACGTACGTCCGGCGGCGGCCACCAGTTATGCCTACGTCAACCCGGCGGTGGCGGTGTTGTTGGGGATTGTGTTTGTCGGCGAGACCATCGGCATCGAGGAGGCGATTGCGATGGCGGTGATCATCAGCGCCGTGGTCTTGATCGGTTTGCCACAGTGGAGACGGGCTCCGGTGCGACCTGCGGCGGTGGCGCCGACAGAATCGAGTGTGAATTAGGGTAAACTGCGCGCCATTGCACACTCGTTTTGCACAACCGCGCTGAATTTTCCTACGGTAATCCCATGACTTTCGCCTCCCTTGGCCTGATCGAACCCTTGCTGCGCTCTCTCGAGACGCTCGGCTACCAGACTCCTACGCCGGTTCAGGCGCAAGCCATTCCGGCGGTGCTGGCCGGTCGTGACCTGATGGCTGCGGCCCAGACCGGCACCGGCAAGACTGCCGGTTTCGCGCTGCCACTGCTGCAGTTGCTGGCCATGGAAGGGCCGAAAGTCGCGTCCAACTCGGTACGCGCGCTGATTCTGGTGCCGACCCGCGAACTGGCCGAACAGGTTCACGAAGCCGTGCGTCAGTACGCCGAGAACCTGCCGTTGAGCACGTACGCGGTGTACGGCGGCGTCAGCATCAACCCGCAGATGATGAAGCTGCGCAAAGGCGTCGACGTGCTGGTGGCGACCCCGGGTCGTTTGCTCGACCTGTATCGTCAGAAAGCCCTCAAGTTCAATCAGCTGCAAACCCTGATCCTCGACGAAGCCGATCGCATGCTCGATCTGGGCTTCTCCGAAGAGCTGGGCAACATTTACCGCGTGTTGCCGAAGCAACGTCAGACGCTGTTGTTCTCCGCGACTTTCTCCGACGCGATCCGCTTGCTGGCCGGGCAAATGCTCAACGACCCGCTGAGCATCGAAGTCAGCCCGCGCAACGTCGCCGCCAACACCGTCAAGCAATGGGTTGTGGTGGTGGACAAGAAGCGCAAGCCGGAACTGTTCATTCATTTGCTGCGCAAGGGCAAGTGGAAACAAGTGCTGGTGTTCGCCAAGACCCGCAATGGCGTGGACGCGCTGGTGGAAAAACTCCAGGGCCTGGGCATTAACGCCGACGGCATCCACGGCGACAAACCCCAGGCGACCCGTCAGCGGGCGCTGGATCGTTTCAAGGCCAGTGAAGTGCAGATTCTGGTCGCCACTGACGTCGCTGCCCGTGGTCTGGATATCGAAGATCTGCCGCTGGTGGTCAACTTCGACCTGCCGATCGTGGCCGAGGACTACATCCACCGCATCGGGCGTACCGGTCGTGCGGGTGCCACCGGTGAGGCGATTTCCCTGGTGTGCGCTGATGAAGTGAATCCGCTGTCAGCCATCGAGACGTTGACCCGTCAGACACTGACCCGCCAGACCGAGCAGGATTTCGAGCCTGAGCATCGAGTGCCGGATACCGATTCCACTGGCCAGGTCGTCAAGAAGCCGAAAAAACCGAAGAAGCCAAAGACCTCCGGTGGCGGCAAGCGCAACCTGGGCAAGTGGGTTGAGAGCGGGGATGCTTCGGCGGTGGAACCTTCGATCAAGCCTGTAAGAAAAGTGCCGGTGTTTAACACTGGGCCGCGTAAGAAAAAGCCTTGATCCTATAGTGATGTTGATCGTTCCCACGCTCTGCGTGGGAATGCCTCAATGGACGCTCTGCGTCCGCGGTTGGTGGGACGCGGAGCGTCCCGGGCTGCATTCCCACGCGGAGCGTGGGAACGATCAGTCATCAAACGCCTCGCCGTAACCACTCCACCATTCCCAACCCCGCCGCCCGCCCACTGGCGAAACACCCCGTCAGCAAATAGCCTCCCGTCGGCGCTTCCCAATCCAGCATTTCCCCCGCGCAAAACACCCCAGGCAGTTGCTTGAGCATCAAGCGCTCATCCATCGACTCGAACTTCACACCGCCGGCACTGCTGATGGCTTCGTCCAGTGGCCGGGTTTTTACCAGCGTCAGCGGCAATGCCTTGATCGCTTTGGCCAGCAATGCCGGCTCGGCAAAACACTCGGCGCCTGCCAGTTCGCGCAGCAATGCGGCTTTAACGCCATCGATCCCGAGCTGGCTGTGCAGGTGTTTGGACATGGAGCGCGAACCGCGCGGTTTGTTCAGCGCCGCCTGCACTTTATCCACAGGCCGGCCCGGCAAGAGGTCGATATGAATAGTCGCCGAGCCGTGCAGGTTGATGGCCTCGCGGATCGGCGCCGACAACGCGTAGATCAAACTGCCTTCAATCCCCGTGGCGGTAATCACACACTCGCCGAGGCGCGGGACGTCATCATTCAACCCGATTGCGATATTTTTCAGCGGTGCACCGGCGAATTTGCTGACCATCAATTCGCTCCATGCCTGCACCTCGAAGCCGCAATTACTCGGCTGCAAAGGCGCCAGTCCTACACCGCGTTGTTCCAGCGGCAACATCCAGGCGCCGTCCGAACCCAGTCGCGACCAACTGCCGCCGCCGAGGGCGAGCAGGGTGGCGTCGGGTTTAACGGTGATTTCGCCTTCGGGACTATTGATCCGCAAATCACCGTGTTCATCCCAACCGAGCCAGCGATGGCGGGTGTGGATAACTACCCCGGCGTCGCGCAAGCGTTTGAGCCAGGCGCGGAGTAGGGGCGCGGCTTTCATGTCTGTAGGAAAAACCCGGCCGGAGCTGCCGACAAAGGTTTCGATGCCCAGCTCATGAATCCACTGGCACAACGCATCGGCACCGAATGACCGCAGCAGCGGTGCCATCTGTGGCGCCCGTTCGGCGTAGCGCGAGAGGAAGGCCGGGTAGGCTTCGGAGTGGGTGATGTTCATGCCGCCGACGCCGGCCAGCAGGAATTTTCGCCCCACCGAAGGCATGCCGTCATACAGATCGACTTTGATCCCAGACTGGCTCAACACTTCGGCGGCCATCAGGCCTGCGGGGCCACCACCGATGATGGCGACGCGAGGGGGGAGGGCTGGGGCGGATGGGGTCATGGCGAGAGCTGCGGCGTGGCGGAATAAGCCGCGCATTCTATCAGCACCTATCAACGGGGGAGTGCTGGTAAAGGCTGGTCAAAAAACAACCAGTCCTTTGTAAGCTATGGGGGATAGGGCCTGTAGGCCCTTTCACTCAGGTTATCCACAGGCAGTTCCACAGGCATTGTGGGTAAAGATTCACAGATCAATGACAACCTGATGACTGCCAGACCCGTTGCGCGCTGTGATGGAGGATGCCGTGACGGCGGGCCAGGGCCTGGCGGTCCTTGCTGTAGCCGCCGCCGATTACCCCGACCACCGGAATGTCGCGGCCCAGGCAATGACGCATCACGCTTTCATCGCGTGCGGCGACGCCTTCGTCTGTCAGCTTCAGGTAACCCAACGCGTCATCCTTATGCACATCGACCCCGGCGTCATACAGCACCAGGTCCGGTTGGTAGAGCGGCAGCAAATAGTTGAGCGCGTCGTCCACCACCTTCAAATAATCGGCATCGCCCATGCCCTTGGGCAGCGGAATGTCCCAGTCGCTTTCGGCCTTGCGTGCAGGAAAATTCTTTTCGCAATGCAGGGAAACAGTCACCGCGTCCGGGGTGTTGTGCAGAATCCGTGCAGTCCCGTCGCCTTGATGCACATCGCAATCGAAGATCAACACCCGATTCACACGACCGCTTTCCAACAGGTAATGGCTGATCACCGCCAGGTCATTGAAAATGCAGAACCCGGCGGGGTAGTCGTAGTGGGCGTGATGGGTGCCACCCGCCAAGTGACAGGCCAGCCCATGTTCCAAGGCTTGCTCGGCCGCCAGTAACGAGCCGCCGACTGCCCGCACCGTGCGCCGGGCCAGGGCTTCGTTCCATGGCAAGCCGAGGCGCCGCTGGTCTTCGCGGGACAACTCGCCACTCATATAACGTTCGATATACGCAGGGTCATGTGCGAGGGCGAGAATCTCCGACGGGCAGAGTTCCGGGCGCAGCAGATCGGCGTCCCGGACCAGGCCACTGTCCACCAGGTGATCGCGCAGCAGGCGGAATTTGTCCATGGGAAAGCGGTGATCCGCCGGGAACTCGGGGCTGTAGTCTTCGTGGTAGATCAGCGGCAGGGGCATTGTCAGAATTATCAACGACGACGGGTAGGAATGAGTGAACGATCCTACCAGCGATGTAGACTCAAAGGATGGAAACGGAGGGGCACGATGGAGCCGATACTGGAACTCGAAAGCGCGCGGCTGCTATTGCGGCAGTGGAGCGATGAGGATTTGCCGGAATTTGCGGCGATGTGTGCCGATCCACAAGTGATGCGTTATTTCCCGGCAGCGTTGAGCCGACTGGAATGTGCTTCGCTGATCGGGCGGATTCGCGGGCATTTTGCCGAGCACGGTTTCGGCTTCTGGGCGCTGGAGCGCAAGGACACCGGCCAATTCATCGGTTTTACCGGGTTGGCGGTGGTCAACTTCGACGCGCCTTTCGTCCCGGCCACCGAGATCGGCTGGCGCCTGGCCCGCGAACACTGGGGCCTGGGTTATGCCAGTGAAGCGGCGTGGACCGCTCTGCGCTGCGGCTTTGACCGGTTGGCTTTGAAAGAGGTCGTGGCCTTCACCACGCAAACCAATCTGCCGTCGGAGAAAGTCATGCAGGCGATCGGCATGCACCATGATTCAGCCGACGACTTTGACCACCCGAAGCTCGCGGCCGATCATCCGCTGCGTCACCATGTGCTGTACCGCATCACCCGTGAACAATGGCTGCAAACCTTGCATGGATAAGCAGGCACGGACGTTTACAATGGCCCCCATGTTGGCTTGGGCCATTAACTGAATCGACCGCCGCAGCCACGACTGCGCGGCATTGCTTTGTGTGAGGAGAGCCTGAATGAGCCAAGTGTTGGAAGATCTGGTAGACCTGCTGACCCTGGAACCGATTGAAGAAAACCTGTTTCGCGGTCGCAGCCAGGACCTGGGTTTCCGTCAGTTGTTCGGCGGCCAGGTGCTCGGCCAGTCCCTGTCGGCGGCCAGTCAGACCGTTGAAGAGACGCGGCATGTGCATTCGATGCACGGCTATTTCCTGCGTCCGGGTGACGCCAAGTTGCCGGTGGTGTATCAGGTGGATCGGGTGCGCGATGGCGGCAGTTTCAGCACCCGCCGGGTGACGGCGATCCAGAAAGGCAATCCGATTTTCACCTGCAGCGCCTCCTTCCAGTACGACGAAGAAGGCTTCCAGCACCAGACCGAAATGCCGCAAGTGGTCGGCCCGGAAAACCTGCCTTCGGAACTGGAACTCGCCCAGCAACGCGCACATTTGATTCCGGAACACATGCGCGAGAAATTGCTCTGCCCGAAACCGATCGAATTCCGCCCGGTGACCGAGACAGATCCCTATAACCCGCAAGCGACTGACCCGATCAAGTACGTGTGGTTTCGGGCCGACGGTGCCTTGGCCGATTCGCCAGCGCTGCACAAATACCTGCTGGCCTACGCCTCGGATTTCGGGTTGCTGACCACTTCGCTGCTGCCCCACGGTAAATCGGTGTGGCAGAAAGACATGCAGGTCGCCAGCCTCGACCACGCGTTGTGGTTCCATTCGGACCTGCGCGCCGATGATTGGTTGCTCTACGCGATGGACAGCCCATGGGCTGGCAACTCGCGCGGGTTCTCCCGTGGCAGCGTGTTCAACCGCGCCGGGCAACTGGTGGCGTCGGTCACCCAGGAAGGCCTGATTCGCCATCGCAAGGATTGGGCATGAGCCTGGCCGAGGTGCGGCACTGGGTGTTCGACATGGACGGCACCCTGACGGTGGCGGTGCATGACTTCGCGGCGATCCGCGTGGCGCTGGCGATCCCGGCCGAAGACGACATCCTGACCCACCTCGCTGCATTGCCAGCCGATGAAGCGGCGGCCAAACATGCGTGGTTGCTGGAGCATGAGCGAGACCTGGCGTTGGGCTCGAAGCCGGCACCGGGCGCGGTGGAACTGGTGCGTGAACTGGCCGGGCGCGGTTATCGCCTCGGCATCCTCACCCGCAATGCGCGGGAACTGGCGCATGTGACGCTGGAGGCGATCGGCCTGGCTGACTGCTTCGCGGTGGAAGATGTTTTGGGCCGTGACGAAGCGCCGCCCAAGCCGCATCCCGGTGGTTTGCTGAAATTGGCTGAGGCCTGGAACGTGCCGGCGAGCGAGTTGGTGATGGTCGGTGATTACCGCTTTGATCTGGATTGCGGTCGAGCGGCGGGGGCGCGGACGGTGCTGGTGAATTTGCCGGAGAATCCGTGGCCGGAGTTGGCGGATTGGCATGCGGCGGATTGTGTTGAGTTGCGGCAGATGTTGTTGGCTTGATTCTTTAAGATCAAAAGATCGCAGCCATCGGCAGCGCCTACAGGTGTACAAGATCCCACTGTAGGCGCTGCCGAAGGCTGCGATCTTTTTGCTTTTATTGAAACAAAACCTTCTGCCCTTCCGGCGATGTAAACATCCCATCCCCGTTATGCCCGACCCCAGGCACTTCGACCAAACGCTGATTCACCCCGCGCGGGTTACGACGCAGCAAATAATCAAAATAGTTATGCCCACGAACCAGGCGATAAGCCCCTTGGGCCTCGGCTTCGCAGCCCTTGTCGAGCGCCGGATGCTGCGGGTCAGTGTCCTGCTGGCCCAGCAGATACGTCACGTCGCGCTTGATGTAATTGCCTTCAATCTGCGAGGCCGTTTGCCCACCGGCATAGATGGGCATGTCCGTCAGACCATATTTCCAGCGGTTAAAACCGGAGCACCGCGCGTGATCGAAAGCCACCGGCCGCTGTTCATTGAAGTAGGCGTAGGAGGACGGGTTGGCCACCACATAACGGATTTTCACCCCGGCGGCCGTGAGCGCCGGTTGATCGTGCGCCAGCAGTGCGTAGCGCTGAACCACCTGGCCGCCACCGGAGTGACCGGCAATGACGATTTGCTTCACGTCCGGAAATTGTCGGCGGTCGGCGAGTCGCTCGATGATCTGGTCGAGGGCCGCGAAGGAACTCAGCGCAAACGGCGCGGTGGATAAACCACCGGCCATCCAGTCATTGCCCTTCCAGCGCAACACCGTGTCCGCCACGGGCTGGCGCACCACGTCGGTTTCATTGAGGAACTGCGGGGCGATCACCAAGGTGTTCGCACTCTGCCCAGCCTGTTCGGCGGCTTGCTCGGCGCTGCGACGGTAGGTTTCGGCGTTACGCAATCGACCATGGATGACGATCAGCACCCGTTCGATTTTGGCCGGCGCCGGGCCGAGGCCCACCGCCATCTCACCTTCATTCAACAGCAGGCGCCCGGGGCTGATCTCTTTCACCCCGTGCTCGTCAGCCTGGGCAGTTGCGCAGGCGATCAACAGAACCAACAGCCATCTATGCATTTACAGATTTTTCGCCGCAAAGGTATCGCACTGGCCGACCTGGCCCTGGGCAAAACCGGTTTTAAACCAGCGCACCCTTTGCGCTGACGTTCCATGGGTGAAGGAGTCCGGCACGACCCGGCCCTGGCCTTGCTGCTGCAAGCGATCGTCGCCAATGGCGTTGGCGGCGTTCAAGGCTTCCTCGATGTCACCGGGTTCCAGCCAGTTCAAACGCTTCTGCGCGTTGTTGGCCCAGACTCCGGCAAGGCAATCGGCTTGAAGTTCCTGACGCACCAGTAAACCACCATCGCCTTCCATCTGCCGGCCTTGCTGGCGAGCGGTCTGAATTTTCGCGGAAACGCCGAGCAACGTCTGAACATGGTGTCCGACTTCGTGAGCGATCACGTAGGCCTGGGCGAAGTCGCCCGCTGCGGAAAAGCGTTGCGACATTTCCTGGAAGAACGCCATGTCCAGGTAAACCTTCTGGTCGGCCGGGCAGTAAAACGGTCCGGTCGCCGAGGTGGCGAGGCCGCACGCCGAGTTCACGCGATTGCTGAACAGCACCAGGGTCGGGTTGCGGTATTGCTTGCCGGCCTGCTGGAAAATCTGGCCCCAGGTGTCTTCGGTATCGCCGAGGATCGAGCGCACGAATTCGGCGCCTTCATCATTGGCCGGTGGCGCCTTGCGGGTTTGCGTTGTGGCCGGTGCAGATTGCTCGGTCATTTGCCCGGTCAGTTGCCCAAGGATTTGCATCGGATCCTGGCCGGTGATCCAGCCGATCCCGACGATCAACAGGATCGCCGTGAGGCTCAGGCCCTTGCCGCCACCGAAACGCATCCCGCCGCCGCCACCGCCGACATCATCACCCCGGGCATCGACTACGTTGTCGCTGCGTCGGCCTTTTTTCCATAGCATGTGGGATTCCTCTTTCTTTACTGGGTGAAGACGCGTGGTGATGAGTGTTGCTGCTGGGTAGGCGTGGCGCCAGTCCGGTCGTCCATATTTCGACGTGACCGAGAAATCGTCAGCGTTGTATTGAGCGTGAATTGCCCGGCAAATTCCGTCAGTCGCCGGCTATTTGTGCCTGGGACGGAAGGCTGGGCGTTGTTCGCACACTTTTTTCGTTCGCCTGTGTAAGAATTCGGAACCAGGTTCTAAATTGGTGGAATTAAAATTCCAAAGGATTTCCATGACCATCAGCACCCCACTCTCCGGTGTAAACAAACCCTTCAAAGGGATTTTGCTGATCGTCGCCGCGACATTCCTGTTCTCCAGCCATGACGCAATATCGAAATACCTCTCCGGTTTCTACCCGATCGTCATGGTGGTGTGGGCCCGCTACCTGGTACACACCTTGTTGATGGCTGGGATTTTTCTGCCGCAATCCGGGTTGCGTGTCCTACGCACCAAGCGACCATTGCTGCAGTTGGCGCGGGCATTGTGCCTACTGGGCACCAGTCTGTTTTTCACCACCGGTTTGTTGTACATCCCCTTGGCCGAAGCCACGGCGGTCAACTTTCTTGCGCCGGTGCTGGTGACCGCGTTGTCAGTGCCGCTACTGAAGGAACACGTCACCCGTGGCCAATGGATCGCGGTGATTTGCGGCTTTGTTGGCGTGCTGATCATCGTCCACCCCGGTGGCGAGCTGTTCACCCCGGCGGTGTTGCTGCCGTTCTGCTCGGCGATGTTTTTCTGCTTCTATCAATTGCTCACCCGCAAGCTCAGCCAGATTGACAGCCCGACCACCAGCAACTTCTTCGCCGGTCTGTGCAACACCCTGGTGATGAGCGCGTTGGTGCCGTTCTTCTGGCAGGTGCCGAGCTTTGGTCATGGGGTGTTGATGCTGGCGCTGGGGAGTTGCGGGATGACGGCGCACTTGTTTCTGACTCAGGCATTTCGTTACGCCGCCCCGGCGTTGCTGGCGCCGTTTGGTTATTGTCAGATTGTGTTTGCCGGTCTGCTCGGTTGGCTGCTGTTTTCCCACACGCCGACCCTGACCACAGTGGTCGGGATCGCGGTGATTTGTTGCAGCGGGTTGGCGGCCGCGTGGCAGCAGAGCCGTCAATAGAGGCAGGCCTGGAGTCAGGCCCGCCGGGGTAGGGCGTTTCAGTCAGTGAGGGTAGGAATCTTGCGCGGTGCCATGAAGTACATCCAGATCAGCGCAATGAAGTACATCGCCGGGATCATGGTGAACAGCACGGTGTAGTTGTTATTGGTCACCGTCAGAATGTGCCCGACCAACTGCGTCATGAACATCCCGCCGATGGCCGCACACATCCCGCCAAAACCAAACACTGTGCTCATCATGTGTTTAGGCGTGTAGTCCATCACCAGGCTCCAGATGTTTGCAGTCCACGCCTGGTGCGCACCGATCGCCAGGGAGATGGCGAACACCGCGACCCACAGGTTGCTGGACCCTGCGGCCATGATCACGCCGATGATGCAGCAGGCGAACAGGAACATCGACATCAGTCGCGCCTTGATCGGGTTGATCCCGCGGCCGATCAGGAACGAGGACAGAATCCCGCCGCCGACACTGCCGAAGTCCGCCGTCAGGTAGATGATGATCAGCGGGATGCCCATCTGGGTCACGTTGATGCCCAGGTTGTATTGCTGATTGAGGAACGGTGGCAGCCAGTAAAGGTAGAACCAGAACACTGGCGCGGTCATTGAGTAGGCGAGGGCGAAGGCCCAGGTGCCACGCATGCGCAGGATTTTCGAGAACGGCACGCGGGATTGTTCCGGTTCGACTTCCTCCTGGATGTAGTCCAGTTCCGACTGTTTGACGCTCGGATGATCTTCCGGATTGAAGTACTTCAAACCCCAGAACACCAACCAGATCCCGCCCAGTGCCGACATGCACAGGAAGGCCGCCTGCCAGCCCCACGCATGGAGGATCAGCGGCAACAGCATTGGCGTGAACATCGCGCCGACGTTGGTCCCGGCGTTGAAAATGCCGGTGGCCACAGCACGCTCGCCGGCCGGGAACCACAACCGGGTGGTTTTCACACACGCCGGGTAGTTCGCAGCTTCGGTCAAACCGAGAATAAACCTACAGACCATGAAGCCTGCGGCCGACGTGGCCAGGCCATGGGCGCCGGTAGCCAGGCTCCAGAGCAGCACCGCGCAGAAGAACACACGCTTGACGCCGACCCGGTCGATCAACCGGCCTTGCAGCACGAAGCCGATGGCGTAGCCGACCTGGAACCAGAAGTTGATGTTGGCGTAGTCCATCGCCGTCCAGCTCATTTCCTTGGCCAGGATCGGCTGCATGACGCCCAGTGCGGCGCGGTCGATGTAATTCAGGGTGGTGGCGAAAAACACCAGCGCCAGCATGCCCCAGCGGGTTTTGCCAACCGCCATGGCGCCGCGGATCTTGTCGGCGATGCCACCGCTGGCAGGAGTCATGGAGGGACGCTCCATGGGAGAGCTTTGAGAAGGAGTCATGTAGGCCACCGATTATTTTTATGTGGTGTTCTGGATCTTGGGTAACCGAGCCGAGGGGTTTATGCCGGGACTCAATGTGCAGTGGATGTTGGGCAGCGGACAAAAAATCGTCAATTCGCCAAGGGCCATTGTGTTCGATAATCGCACATAAAACTAACTGGCTAGTACACTTTGAATTGCTGTGCGGGATCTTGAAGCCAATAATTTACCCCAAGAAAAACGCAATCCCCGTAGGCGCTGTCGAGTGAAACGAGGCTGCGATCTTTTGATCTTAAGAACCAACATCAAAAGATCGCAGCCTCGTTTCACTCGACAGCGCCTACAGAGGGAACGCCCACCACCGGGAGTCGACCCATGCAGCGTTCCATTGCCACTGTTTCCTTGAGCGGTACCCTGCCGGAAAAACTTGAAGCCATCGCCGCCGCCGGGTTTGACGGGGTGGAGATTTTCGAAAATGACCTGCTTTACTACGACGGCAGTCCCCGCGAAATTAAACAGATGTGCGCCGATCTCGGAATCGCCATCACGCTGTTTCAACCCTTCCGCGATTTCGAAGGCTGCCGCCGCGATCGTCTGCCGCGCAACCTGGAACGGGCCGAGCGCAAGTTCGATTTGATGCAGGAACTGGGCACCGATTTGGTGCTGGTGTGCAGCAACGCTGCGGCCGACTCGATCGGTGATGAGCAAATCCTGATCGATGACTTGCGCCTGCTGGCCGAACGGGCCGGCGCCCGTAGCTTGCGAATCGGTTACGAAGCGTTGGCCTGGGGCCGTCACGTCAACACTTATCAACAGGTGTGGAACATCGTCCGCCAAGCCGATCACCCGAGCCTCGGCGTGTTGCTGGACAGCTTCCACACGCTGTCGCTCAAGGGCGACCCAAGCGCTATCGCCGAGATTCCCGGCGACAAAATCTTCTTCGTGCAAATGGCCGATGCGCCGATCCTGGCCATGGATGTGCTGGAGTGGAGTCGACATTTCCGCTGCTTCCCCGGTCAGGGGGAATTCGATCTGGCGGGGTTCCTCGCTCCGATTATCAAGAGCGGCTACACCGGGCCGTTGTCACTGGAAATCTTCAACGACGGCTTCCGCGCCGCGCCGCCACGAGCCAACGCCGCTGACGGTTTGCGCTCGTTGCTGTATCTGGAAGAGAAAACTCGCCAGCGCCTGGCGCAGGAAACCAGGCCTGTCGCCAATGTCGACATCCTCTTTGAAACCCCTAAGGCCAGCGAGTACAACGGCATTGAGTTTCTCGAGTTCGCGGTGGATGAAAGCCTCGGCGCCAAGCTTTCGCACTGGCTCGAGCGATTGGGTTTCGTCAAGGCCGGGCAACATCGCTCCAAGAGTGTCAGCCTGATGCGCCAGGGCGATATCAACCTGATCCTCAACTCCGAACCGTACTCCTTCGCCCACAGCTTTTTCGAGGCCCATGGCCCTTCGCTGTGCGCCACCGCCGTGCGGGTCAAGGACAGCACCAGTGCCCTGGCGCGTGCCGTGGCCTACAAGGGCCAGCCTTATCGCGGGTTAGTCGGCCCCAACGAACTGGAACTCGCCGCTGTGCGAGCGCCGGACGGCAGTCTGATTTATCTGGTAGATCAGGACGCCGATGTCTACGGCACCGATTTCAATTTGCAACCGGCCGCCACCACCAGCGGCGGCCTCAAGCGCATCGACCACATGGCCATGGCGTTGCCGGCGGACAGCCTCGACAGTTGGGTGCTGTTCTATAAAAGCCTGCTGGATTTCGAAGCCGATGACGAAGTGGTGCTGCCCGATCCATACGGTCTGGTGAAGAGCCGGGCATTGCGCAGTCGTGACAGTTCGATCCGCTTGCCGCTGAACATTTCCGAGAACCGCAACACCGCGATCTCACACGCGCTGTCGAGTTATCGCGGCTCTGGCGTCCATCACATCGCCTTCGATTGCGACGACATCTTTGCCGAAGTCAGCCGGGCCAAAGAGGCGGGTGTGCCACTGCTGGATATCCCGCTCAACTACTACGATGACCTCGCCGCGCGTTTTGATTTCGACGACGAGTTCCTCAGTGAACTGGCTTACTTCAACGTGCTCTACGACCGCGATGCTCAGGGTGGCGAGCTGTTTCACGTCTACACCGAGCCGTTCGAAGGGCGGTTCTTCTTTGAGATCATCCAACGCAAGAACGGTTACGCCGGTTACGGCGCGGCCAACGTCGCGGTGCGCCTGGCGGCCATGGCCAAGTCCCGAAGTGGTGCCGTACGTCAGGCAAAGTTGTAGGAAAATCGTAAACATGGGGTTAAACCGCGGCCGCGCGGCTTCCTTCACTGTGCGGCGCGGCCCATAATCGCCAGCCTGTGCAGTGATGGCCGTGAGCCCGCAATGACAATAATCTCAGAACGCCCCATCGCCTCCGGCGAGCCGCTTGTCGAGCCTCGCAAGAGTCGCAAGAACAACCCGGAAAAGACCCGCGAGAACATCCTTCAAGAAGCGATTGTCGAGTTCGTCCAGCAAGGGCTTTCCGGCGCTCGCGTCGATGCGATCGCCGAGCGTATCCACACCTCCAAGCGCATGATCTATTACTACTTCGGCAGTAAGGAACAGCTGTACGTCGAGGTGCTGGAGAAACTCTACGGCGATATCCGCAGCACGGAAAACCGTCTGCACCTGGCCGAACTGGCGCCGGTGGAAGCGATTCGGCGGCTGGTGGAATTCACCTTTGATCACCATGACCGCAACGTCGATTTCGTGCGGATCGTCAGCATTGAGAACATCCACAACGCCGAGTATGTGAAGCGCTCCGATGCGATCAGGGCGATGAACAACACCATCCTCGATTCGCTGGGCGAGATCCTGCGTCGCGGCGTTGAAGAGGGTGTATTCCGGGCGGGGCTTCAACCGCTTGACGTGCACTTGCTGATCAGTTCGTTCTGCTTCTATCGCGTGTCGAACCGCCATACGCTGGGTGAGATTTTTCAGGTCGACTTGCCGGATGAAGGCATCAAGCAGCGTCATCGGGCGATGATTTGCGAGTCGGTTTTGCGGTACTTGCAGGCCTGACCTGTGGTGAGGGAGCTTGCTCCCGCTGGGCTGCGAAGCAGCCCCCTCCGACCGTTCAACCATTCATGCTCTGAAAATGCGCCAGCATCCGCTGCGCATCCGGCACCACCCCACTAAACAACTCAAATGCCTTCACCGCCTGGAACACCGCCATGGTGCCGCCATCCAGCGTCCGGCATCCCAAGGCGCGGGCGTTGCGCAGCAGTTCGGTCTCCAGCGGGAAATACACAA
This sequence comes from Pseudomonas sp. LBUM1646, assembly GCF_059716165.1. Taxonomy (NCBI): domain Bacteria; kingdom Pseudomonadati; phylum Pseudomonadota; class Gammaproteobacteria; order Pseudomonadales; family Pseudomonadaceae; genus Pseudomonas; species Pseudomonas sp. LBUM1646. Next base: position 6,007,124 of record NZ_CP166810.1, on the reverse strand, counting down.
TCTCCGCCACCCACAATTCAACCCTCAGTAACGTCACCGGCACCGGCGTGCCCGGCAGCTTCTTCATGCCCATCGGCGTGGTGTTCACCAGACCGTCGGCCGCCGCCAGCGTGCTCGCCAGATCATGGCCAGCCACCGCCCGACCCGCACCAAAATGCTGATTGAGATTGTTCGCCAGCGCCTGTGCCCGGCCCTCATCCACGTCGAAAATGCTGAGTTGCTGGACGCCTTCGCTCAATAACGCGTGGGCCACTGCGGCACCCGCGCCACCGGCGCCCATTTGGACGACACGCTTACGGGCAACGTCCTGCAAGCCCCGACGAAAACCTTCGGCAAAACCCAGGCAGTCGGTGTTGTGGCCGATGCGTTTTCCATTCTTGAGCACCACCGTGTTGACTGCGCCAATGCCGCGAGCCTCCGGGGACAATTCGTCGAGCAGCGGGATGATTGCCTGCTTGCACGGAAAGGTGATGTTCAGCCCGGTGAAGTTCATGCGTTCGGCGGCCATCAGCAGATCGGGCAGGGCGTTGAGGTCGAGCTGCAACAGGTCGAGGTCGATCAAGCGATAGAGATAACGCAGCCCCTGGGTATCGCCTTCATGCTCGTGCAGCGCCGGCGTGCGGGATGCCTGAATGCCGGCGCCGATCAGCCCGGCCAGTACGACAGTGTTATGTGTCATGGCGCTCATCCCTTCAAGCGTTGGCTGAAATGCTCCAGCGCCAAACGATAGCCGTGGCTACCGAAACCGGCCATCACTGCGGTGGCGATGGCCGAGACAAAGGAGTGGTGGCGGAATGGTTCGCGTGCGTGAACGTTGGACAGGTGAACTTCGATCACCGGCAGTTCACTGGCCACCAAGGCGTCGCGAATCGCCACCGAGGTGTGGGTCCAGGCCGCCGGGTTGATGACGATCCCGGCGCAACGCCCGCGAGCGGCGTGAATCCAGTCGAGCAATTCGCCTTCGTGGTTGGTCTGGCGAAACTCCACGGCCAGGCCGAACTCTTCGGCAGAGCGCCCGCATAACGCAGAAATATCGGCCAGGGTTTCGTGGCCGTAGGTCGCCGGTTCACGGGTGCCGAGCAGGTTCAGGTTCGGGCCGTTGAGCACCAGAACGATAGGGGGCATCGGGGTCTCTCCACTTATTGTTTTTGGCTTTGGCTGTAGGATCCAGCCTGTGGAGATAAATTGTACTAGCTGGTTACTTTGGTCAATTGAAGAGGTGAAGTGGCGGGTTTTTGTGTTCGGTGATCGGACGGTTGTTTCTTAACGAGGCAAATGCTCAACCAGAAAATCAATGAATGCCCTCAACCGCAACGGCACATGCCGACTCTGCGGATAGAGCAGGGTGAAGGGCCGCGAGCGTCCGCCATAGGGCTTGAGCACCTCCACCAGCGAGCCATCGGCCAACTCGTTTTCGACGATGAAGCGATAGGTCTGAAACAATCCGGCGCCATGCTTCGCCAGGGTTACGCCACCCAACACATCGTCGGAACAACTGAGACTGCCCTCGGCGAGAATCTCCTGGGGTACGCCGTTGTCATTGAACAACCAGGCAATTCGCCGACCGCTGCTGGGCAGTTCGTATTGGATGCATTCGTGCTGCTGAAGATCGTCGAGGGTTTGCGGCACGCCGGCGCGCTTCAGGTAATCGGGACTGGCGATCATCACCAGCGCCGCGTCTTCCAGCGGCCGCGCAATCAAACCGGAATCCGGAATCGCCCGAACACGGATCGCCATGTCATAACCTTCGCCGACAAAATCGATGTTGCGATTACTGATGTGCGCCTCGACCTTCACCGCCGGAAAACGCGCGCGAAACTCAGGCAGCAGCGGCAGAATCCGGTGATGGGCGTAGGTCGTAGGAATACTGATGCGCAAGGTGCCGGACGGTTCCTGCTGCTGGCCCATGACCTCCCTTTGCGCTTCCACCAATTGCGCCAACGCCTGACGGCATTCCTCGTAATAACGACGACCACTGTCAGTCAACTTGACGCTGCGGGTGGTACGGGCGAACAGCCGCACGCCCAGGCGTTCCTCCATGCGCGACACCGAACGGCTCACCGCCGCCGGCGTGACTCCGGCCACCAACGCCGCGGCGGTAAAGCTGCCAGCCTCGGCAGCCAGGCAAAACAGTTCGATGCTGCCGAGCTGAAGATCGTCGAAGTGTCGTTGCATGATTGGTTACGCCGGGGATCGAATGAAATGTCCGGTTCTTATGTATCACACCGAACCTGTGGCGAGGGAGCTTGCTCCCACTGGGCAGCGAAGCCGGCCCACAAAAAAGCCGTCATCAAGACGGCTGATTTGTATCTGGCACCTGCAATCAACGCCGGGTCAACAACACCCCGGATTCCATGTGATGGGTCCACGGGAACTGGTCGAACATCGCGCATTGGGTAATGCGGTGGGTGTCGTGCAGTTGGGCGATGTTGGCTGCCAGGGTTTCCGGGTTGCAAGAGATGTAGAGGATGTTGTCGAAACGTCGAGTCAGTTCGCAGGTGTCCGGGTCCATGCCGGCGCGCGGCGGGTCGACGAACACGCTGCCGAACTCGTAGCTCTTGAGGTCGATGCCGTGCAGGCGGCGGAACGGCCGCACTTCGTTCAAGGCTTCGGTCAGTTCTTCGGCGGACAGGCGCACCAGGGTAACGTTGTCCACAGCGTTTTCGCTCAGGTTGCTCAACGCCGCGTTGACCGAGCTCTTGCTGATTTCAGTGGCCAACGCTTTACGCGCGCGGGTGGCGAGGGGCAGGGTGAAGTTGCCGTTGCCGCAATACAGCTCCAGCAAATCGTCGGTGCGATCACCGAGGGCGTCGTAGGCCCAGTTGAGCATCTTCTGGTTCACAGTGCCGTTGGGCTGGGTGAACGCGCCTTCCGGTTGGCGGTAGCTGAAGGTGCGACCGCCGACTTCGAACTGCTCGACCACGTAATCGTGGCCGATGACTTCGCGCTTGCCCTTGGAGCGACCTATGATGCTGACGTTGAGGTCCGCCGCCAGTTTCGACGCGGCGGTGTGCCAGTGCTCGTCCAGCGGGCGGTGATAGCACAGGGTGATCATCGCGTCGCCGGCCAACGTGGTCAGGAACTCCACCTGGAACAGCTTGTGGCTCAGGGCCGCACTGGCTTGCCACGCGGCTTTGAGCTGCGGCATCAATTCATTGATGCGCAGGCTGGCGATCGGGAACGCTTCGATCAGGATCGGCGTGCGTTTGTCTTCCTGGGAAAACATCGCGTAGTGACGCTCGCCGGCTTCGCGCCACAGGCGAAACTCTGCGCGCAGGCGAAAGTTCTTCAGTGGCGAGTCGAACACGGCAGGTTCTGGCGCACCGAACGGGGCCAGCAGGTCACGCAAGCGCGTGACCTTTTCTTCGAGCTGTACGGCGTAGGCCTGGGAATCAAAAGTCATGCGTTGAACCAACCCAACTTGATCACAAACAGAATCGACAGAATCACCAGCGCCGGGTTCAGCTCACGGGCGCGGCCGGACAGCAACTTGATCACGGTCCAGGAAATGAAACCGAAGGCGATGCCGTTGGCGATGGAATATGTGAACGGCATGGCCAGGGCGGTGACCACGACCGGTGCGGCAACGGTGATGTCGTCCCAGTCTATTTCGGCCAGGCCGGATGTCATCAGTACGGCGACGAACAGCAGCGCCGGAGCGGTGGCAAACGGCGGGACGCTGGCGGCCAGTGGCGAGAAGAACAGCGCCAGCAGGAACAGAATCGCCACCACCACGGCGGTCAAACCGGTGCGGCCACCGGCGCTGACGCCGGCTGCGGATTCGATGTAGCTGGTGGTGGTCGAAGTGCCCAACAGCGAACCGGCCATGGCCGCGGTGCTGTCGGCGATCAGTGCACGACCCATTTTCGGCATGTGGCCGTCCTTGCCCATCAGGCCGGCGCGCTTGGCGACGCCGATCAGGGTGCCGGAGTTGTCGAACAGGTCGACGAACAGGAAGGCAAAAATCACGCTGACCAGACCGATGTCCAGTGCGCCCTTGATGTCCAGTTGCAGGAAGGTCGGGGCCAGCGAAGGTGGCATCGACATCACGCCGCCGAACGGGGTGAAGCCCAGCGCGATGGAAGCGATGGTTACCACCAGGATGCCGATCAGTACCGCACCACGAACCTTCAGGGCTTCGAGGGCGACGATCAGGGCAAAGCCCAGGGTCGCGAGAATCGGAGCCGGTTGTTTCAAGTCGCCGATGCCGACCATGGTCGCCGGGTTGCTAACCACGATGCCGGCGTTGTGCAGGGCGATCAGGGCCAGGAACAGACCGATACCGGCGGCAATCGCCGAACGCAGCGGCAACGGGATGCTGTTGATGATCCATTCGCGAATGCGGAAGATCGACAGCAGGAAGAACAGCACCGCCGAGATAAACACCGCACCCAGCGCCACTTGCCAGGTATGGCCCATGTGCAGGACCACGGTATAAGTGAAGAACGCGTTCAGGCCCATGCCCGGCGCGAGCGCGATCGGGTAGTTGGCGATCAGGCCCATCACCGTCGAGCCAATAGCGGCCGCCAGGCAGGTGGCGACAAACACCGCGCCCTTGTCCATGCCGGTCTCGCCGAGAATGCTCGGGTTGACGAACAGAATGTAGGCCATGGCCAGGAAGGTCGTGACGCCCGCCAGAATCTCGGTGCGCACGTTGGTGTTATGTGCCTTGAGTTGAAACAGCCTTTCCAGCATGTCTGCTCCCCGTGGCGCGCAGAGCGCCGTGAATGTATCGACCTCAACAGCAAAGCACAGACTGCCCAAGGCACCTGGAATTTTCTGTGGGTCGGAAAAAGCCGCGCATCATACCAGCCGCGTGGGGGAATGGCTGCGATCGTCGGCGATGTTTTGCCGTTCGCTGAACTGCGCCATACTGCGCGCCTGTTTTGGGGGAGTGGTCATGGTGGGCATCAAGCGCAACATCGTTCGGTCGTTGGGGCTGTTTTTCGCGTTTATGGCCAGCGTGCCCGCCGTTTTGGCGGCGTCGGCACCGCCGTTGACCAACGTTCAGGTACTCAAGGTCCAGTCGGCGGCGTGCGGGATTGAAAATATTTCTGCCGGACAAGAGCGCACGACGTGCGATCACGGCGGAGCGAACATCAAGGTCTACGTGCTGGAAATGGGCTACGGACGCGCACCCCGGGTGGCGCTCGACGGTTTCAACGTCGCCGGGGCGCAGCAAAAGGTCTGCGCCTTCGGTAATGGCAACCCGACCGAATGCACCCGAACCGAGACAAGGATCGTCGGCACGTTGTACATCTATGACCTGGGCGACAAGCAGGAAGGAACGTTCACCTTCAGCAACACCTCGATCAACGCGCCGGGCAACACGATTTCGACGCAGCTTTACATCAAGTAACGGCAGGCGCGAACAGGGGGCACTAAAGCTGTCTACGCTTTAGGGATCATTCCGTGGACCGTGCCCATGACCTTTAGAGCTCTGATTACCCTCGCCGAGGGCATCGATGACCTGCAATGCGTGACCCTGGTCGATGTGCTGCGCCGCGCGCAAGTCGAAGTGGTGGTGGCCAGCATCGAAGGGCGGCGCATGCTCACCTGCGCCCGTGGTACTCGCCTGACCGCCGACGCGATGCTGGTGGATTTGCTGGCCCAACCGTTCGACCTGATTGCCCTGCCCGGCGGTGCCGTTGGCGCGCAACACCTGGCGGCGCATCAACCGCTGGAACAATTGATCAAGGACCAGGCCGCAGCCGGGCGCCTGTTCGCCGGCATCGCCGAAGCACCGGCATTGGCGCTGCAAGCCTTTGGTGTCTTACGTCAGCGCCGCATGACCTGCCTACCTTCCGTCAGTAATCAACTGTCAGGCTGCAACTTCGTCGATCAACCGGTGGTGGTCGATGGCAATTGCATCACTGCCCAAGGCTCGGGCGCCGCGTTGCTGTTTGCGCTGGCGCTGGTGGAACAGCTTTGCGGTAAAGCCATTAGAGCGGCAGTGGCGGGGGAGTTGTTGGTTTAGCGGTAAACCTGTGGCGAGGGAGCTTGCTCCCGCTGGCCTGCGAAGCAGGCCCAAACTCCCGCACCACAGATCAATTCCTTTGAACGCCCATCACACCCTCGAAGTCGTACCCCTTAATGACGGCGGTTTGCCAAAACGCCGCGAACGTACGACCAACCGTGAGGTGTTTATGAGCGCGACCACTCCCGACGCTGCGCCGTCGTTATTCACCCGTCATCCGCTACGCCTGAGGCTCAACGGCCAGGCGCGGCAGCTTGAGGTGTTGCCCTGGACCACATTGCTGGATCTGCTGCGCGAGCAACTGGACCTGGTCGGCACCAAAAAGGGCTGCGATCACGGTCAGTGCGGCGCCTGCACGGTATTGCTCAACGGTAAGCGGGTGAATGCCTGTCTGACCCTGGCGGTGATGTGCGACGGCGCCGAGCTGACCACCATCGAAGGCCTGGCCGACGGCGAACAACTGCACCCGATGCAGCAAGCCTTCATCAAGCACGACGCCTTTCAATGTGGCTATTGCACGCCAGGGCAGATTTGTTCGGCGGTGGGGCTGGTGAATGAGGGGCGCGCGCAGACCACGGAACAGATCAAGGAACTGATGAGCGGCAACCTCTGCCGTTGTGGCGCCTACAGCAATATCCGCGATGCCATTGAAGAAGCGTTGCCCGCCTGCCAGCAAGGAGGCGACCAATGAATCCGTTCCATTACAGCAAACCGGATTCGGTGCAGGACGCCGTCCATCTCGCCGGCCCGGCATCGCGCTTCATTGCCGGCGGTACGAATCTGCTGGATTTGATGAAGGAAAACCTCACTCGCCCCGAACATCTGATCGACATCACCGGGCTGCCGTTGCGTGAAGTCACTGAAACGAAAAAGGGCGGGCTAATGATCGGTGCTTTGGTGAGCAACGCCGACCTGGCCTGGCACCCGGTGGTCGAGCAACGCTATCCACTGTTGTCCCAAGCCATTCTGGCAGGGGCCTCGCCGCAATTGCGCAACATGGCCAGCACCGGCGGCAATCTGCTGCAACGCACGCGTTGCTACTACTTCTACGACGCCAATGTGCCGTGCAACAAACGCGAGCCCGGCAGCGGTTGTCCGGCGCGGGACGGATTGAACCGGATTCACGCGATCTTTGGCGCCAGCGTGCACTGCGTGGCCACGCATCCGTCCGATATGTGCGTGGCACTGGCTGCGTTGGAGGCGGTGGTGCATGTGCAAGGTCGCAATGGCGCAAGAACCATCGAATTTTCTGACTTTCATCGCCTGCCTGGGGACAACCCCGAGCGCGACAACCAATTGGCCGACGATGAACTGATCACCGCCATTGAACTGCCCGCCGCCGGTTTCGCCGAACACAGTCGTTACCTGAAGATTCGCGACCGTGCGTCCTACGCATTCGCGCTGGTTTCGGTGGCTGCCGCGCTGGAAATGACCGGGCCAGTGATTCGCGAGGCACGTCTCGTCCTCGGTGGGGTGGCCCACAAACCGTGGCGTGACGAAGCTGTAGAGCGTTGGTTGGTGGGCAAAGCGGCCAGCCGCGAAACCTTCGCCGCCGCTGCCGACGCTTTACTGCAAAACGCGCAGCCCCTCGAACACAACGCTTTCAAAGTCACCCTGGCACGCCGCGCGATTGTCCGCGCCCTGAGCGATGCCGCGCAGGGAGGGCAAGCCTGATGAATACCTTCACCAAGCCGATGGGTCAGCCACTGGATCGCGTTGACGGCCATCTCAAGGTAACCGGCCAGGCACGCTATGCCGGTGAGTTTCCCGAGGACGGCCTGCTGCATGGCAGCGTGGTGTCCAGTCGCATTGCCCGCGGTCGAGTGATCAGCATTGATGCGTCTGAAGCGCTCGCGCTGCCTGGCGTGGTTGCGGTGATCGATCACCGCAACCGCCCGACGATCGCCAGTTATGACAAAGACTACGAAGACGCCGACTCGGCCGAGGGCTCGCCGTTTCGCCCGTTGTACAACGATCGGGTGCTGTACAGCGGTCAGCCGTTGGCACTGGTGGTCGCGGATAATCTTGAACTGGCGCGGTATGCCGGCTCATTGGTAAAGATTGAATACGAAACCGAGCCGCATCAGACCGATCTGCTGATCTTGCAGGGCGAAGCCCATCCGGCGCCGGCCGAAGTCCCCAAGCCCCGTGGGAATTTTCAGGCCGAGTTTGCCGGTGCGGCCATGAGCCTGGATCTGAGCTACAGCACGCCCATCGAACACCACAACCCGATGGAACCCCACGCCAGTACGGTGCTGTTCCAGGCGGATGGCAGTCTGCACATCCATGACAAGACCCAAGGTCCGCAGAACTGTCAGTCCTACGTGCAGAAGGTCTTTGGCCTGGAGAAAGAGCAGGTCAGAATTTTCGCTGCCTATGTCGGTGGTGCGTTCGGTTCCGGCCTGCGGCCGCAATATCAGCTGCCGCTGGCGGTGATGGCGGCGCTGCACCTCAAGCGTTCAGTGCGCGTGACATTGACCCGCCAGCAGATGTTCACTTTCGGCTATCGCCCCCGCACCTTGCAGCGTCTGCAATTGGGCGCTGCAGCCAATGGGCGTTTGCTCGCGGTAGCGCACACGGCCATCGGCCAGACCTCGCGTTTCGAGGACTTCACCGAACATGTGGTGGAGTGGAGCGGCATGCTCTACCACTGCGACAACGTGCAACTGACCTACAAACTGTTGCCACTCGACGTGTTCACGCCGTTGGACATGCGTGCGCCGGGTGCGGCGCTGGGGTTGATTGGCCTCGAATGTGCGATGGACGAACTGGCCTGCGCACTGGCGATCGATCCGATTCAGCTGCGTTTGATCAACTACGCCGAGCGCAATCAGAACGAAGACAAACCGTATTCCAGCAAAGAGCTGCGCGAATGCTATGCCCAGGGCGCCAGCCATTTTGGCTGGGACAAGCGTAATGCAGAACCTCGCAGCATGCGCCAGGGCCGGCAACTGGTGGGCTGGGGCATGGCCGGCGGCGTCTGGGAAGCGATGCAGATGAAGGCCAGCGCCAAGGCCAGTCTCGATCACAACGGTCAGTTGACGGTCAGCAGTGCGACCACGGATATCGGCACCGGAACCTACACCGTGATGACGCAAATCGCCGCCCAGGCGTCAGGCGTTTCGCACAAGGACGTCACCTTTGTCCTCGGTGACTCTTCATTACCAACGGCGCCGTTGCAAGGTGGTTCGTTTACCGTGTCGTCGGTCGGAACCGCCGTGCAGCAGGCTTGCGAAGCATTAAAGGAAAAACTGTTAGCGGTGGCACGCCAGACCTATCCGGCTTTCGGCGGTGTCACTCTGGAACAGGCGACGTTCGAAGAAGGGCAGTTGTCCTTCGGTGACGCGCGGGTATCGCTGGCCGAACTTGCAAGAGACAGCGGCGAAGAAACCCTGGATGTTCAGATAGACGCCGAACCCGACAAAAAACGCGAGGCCTACGCCACAGCCACCCACTCGGCGGTATTCGTCGAAGTGTTGGTGGATGAAGATTTAGGCACGGTGAAGGTCAACCGAGTGGTCAGCGCAATCGCTGCGGGCCGGGTGGTCAATCCGAAAATGGCCCGCAGCCAGATTCTCGGCGGCGTGGTGTGGGGCATCGGCATGGCGTTGCACGAAGAGACGCAAACCGACCATGCACTGGGCCGTCACATGAATCACAGCCTCGCCGAGTACCACATTCCGGTAAACGCTGATATCGGCGACATTGAAGTGCTGTTCGTCGAAGAAAACGATGAGATCGTCAACGCCCTGGGTTCCAAGGGCGTCGGCGAGATCGGCATCGTCGGCGTGGCAGCGGCGGTGGCCAATGCGATTTATCACGCCACCGGCAAACGGGTGCGGGACTTTCCCGTCACCCTGGACAAGTTGCTCTAGACCTTCGCCTCTTCGACCGCCACATGCATGCGGTCGCGGTTGGCCAGGGTCGGGAACAGTTTGATCCAGGTCCCGGTCACCACCAGTGTGCCGATGCCGCCCATGACCACGGCCGGCACGGTGCCGAACCAGTGGGCGGTCAGGCCGGATTCGAACTCGCCCAACTGGTTCGAAGCGCCGATAAACAGTCCGTTCACGGCGCTGACCCGGCCGCGCATTTCATCCGGGGTTTCCAGTTGCACGAAGGAGGCGCGGATCACCATGCTGATCATGTCCGCCGCGCCCAGTACCACCAGCACCGCCAGCGAGAACCAGAACGACGTGGACAAGCCGAACGCGATGGTGGCCACGCCGAAGATGCCGACAGCGGTGAACATCACCCGTCCGACCTTGCGCTCCACGGCAAATCGCGCCAGGAACAGCGACATCAGCAGCGCGCCCACCGCTGGCGCCGAACGCAGCAGGCCGAGGCCCCAGGGGCCGGTCAGCAGAATGTCCTTGGCGAATACCGGCAGCAACGCCGTCGCGCCACCCAGCAGCACGGCGAACAGATCCAGGGAAATCGCCCCGAGAATGTCCGGGCGGCTGCGGATGAAACGAATGCCGGCCAGCAGCGAATCCATGGTCGCCTTGCCCTTGTTCAGCGGCGTTTGCCGGGCTGGCAGGTTGAGCATCAGCGAGCAGGCGATGATGTACAGAACGACCGTGGGGCCATAGACCCAGACGCTGCCGAACGCGTAAAGCAAACCGCCGAGTGCCGGAGCGACGATAGTGGCCGATTGCTGCGCCGATTGGGCAGCGGCCACCGCGCGGGGGAACAGTGCACTGGGCACGATGCTCGGCAGCAGGGCCTGGGTGGTCGGCATCTCGAACGAGCGCGCGGCACCGAGCAGGAACGCGAGGATGAAGATCATTTCCCGGGTGACGTGATCGGTGGCGCTGCCGATGGCCAGGGAAAGGGCGATCAAGGCTTGCAGGGACTGGCAGATCGCCGCGATCTTGCGCCGGTCGTAACGGTCCGCGACATGCCCGGTGTGCAGCATGAACAGCACTCGCGGGGCGAACTCGACCAACCCCACCAGGCCCAGGTCCAGCACGTTGCCGGTCAATTGGTACAGATTCCAGCCGATGGCCACGGTGAGCATCTGGAAACCGCTGGCGGTAAATACCCGGGCCAGCCAGAACGCGATGAAAGGGCGGTGATGACGTAACAGCAGGGGCGCTTGGCTGGGCATCTGAAGGCAGGTCTTGAGCGAGGTGAAGGTCGAGATTATCACCAAGCTGTAACAAGAAGTTGCGCTGACAAGAATTTTAGGTAGCTAAGCATCGATCAAGACACCGGTGCATGCTATTCCTTGTAGCAGCTGGCGAAGCCTGCGTTCGGCTGCGCAGCAGTCGTAAAACCAGACAACACGGTACGTCTGCTAGACCGAGGTGGCAGGACTAACGACTGCTGCACAGCCGAACGCAGGCTTCGCCAGCTGCTACAGGAGGGCGGCGGCTGCGACATAAGGGTCGTGAGGCAACCTGTCACGCGGCAAAAGACCACACCGTCCATCGTCTAAAATGGGACTACTCTTTCAACGTTGCTTGATCCAGATCAATACCCCACAAGGAATTGATCCGGCGGCCAGACGGCCAGACTCCCTACGTTGTGATGTTTTTAAAAAAAGAACGAATTGGAATTCGCCACACTCCATATCCGTGGGGGCAGAGTGGGTGCAGGGTCATAAGCCCTACAGCCGGTATTACCTGACAGAGGAAGACTTATGTTCGGTTTGGAGGCACTTGATCTCGCCCGGATGCAGTTCGCGTTCACCATCTCGTTCCACATCCTGTTCCCGGCCATCACCATTGGCCTGGCGAGTTACCTGGCGGTACTCGAAGGCCTGTGGCTGAAAACCAACAACGATACCTACCGCGATCTGTACCACTTCTGGTCGAAGATCTTTGCCGTGAACTTCGGCATGGGCGTGGTCTCCGGCCTCGTCATGGCCTATCAGTTCGGCACGAACTGGAGCCGTTTCTCGGACTTCGCCGGTGCCGTCACCGGGCCGCTGCTGACCTATGAAGTGCTCACAGCCTTCTTCCTCGAAGCCGGGTTCCTCGGCGTCATGCTGTTCGGCTGGAACAAGGTCGGGCGCAACCTGCACTTTTTCTCCACCGTCATGGTGGCCATTGGCACGCTGATTTCGACGTTCTGGATTCTCGCGTCCAACAGCTGGATGCAGACGCCACAAGGCTTTGAAATCATCGACGGCCGAGTGATTCCGGTGGACTGGCTGGCGGTGATCTTCAACCCGTCGTTCCCGTACCGCTTGATGCACATGGCGACGGCGGCATTCGTGGCGACCGCATTCTTCGTCGGTTCCTCGGCGGCGTGGCACTTGCTGCGTGGTAAAGACAACCCGGCGATTCGCACCATGCTCTCGATGGCCATGTGGATGGCATTGATCGTGGCGCCGATCCAGGCCGTCATCGGTGACTTCCACGGCCTCAATACGCTTAAGCATCAACCGGCGAAAATCGCCGCGATCGAAGGCCACTGGGAAAACGTCGGTGATGAACCGACTCCGCTGATCCTGTTCGGCTGGCCGGACATGAAAGCCGAGAAGACCAAATTCGCCGTCGAGATTCCGTATCTCGGCAGCCTGATCCTCACGCACTCCCTGGACAAACAGGTGCCGGCGCTCAAGGACTTCCCGCCTGAAGACCGACCGAATTCGACCATCGTGTTCTGGTCGTTCCGGGTCATGGTCGGGCTGGGCTTCCTGATGATCTTCACTGGTTTGTGCAGCCTGTGGCTGCGCAAGAGCGACAAGTTGTATACCTCGCGACCGTTCCTGTACCTGGCGTTGTGGATGGGCCCGTCCGGCCTGATTGCGATCCTTGCCGGCTGGTTCACCACTGAAATCGGCCGTCAGCCGTGGGTGGTCTATGGCTTGATGCGCACGGCGGACGCGTCCTCCAATCACAGCTTCATGCAGATGAGCATCACGTTGGTGCTGTTTGTGGTGGTGTATTTCGCGCTGTTCGGCGCCGGTCTTGGCTACATGATGCGCCTGGTGCGTAAAGGGCCGAAGATCGACGAAGGCAAGGAAACCAACGAGGGTGGCCCTGGCAAGAAACGCACGCCGTCCCGTCCGCTCTCCGCGGCTGACGATGATGACGCCGACAGTGACCACAGCCACAGCCTGACCAAGGAGATTTGAATCATGGGTATCGATCTTCCGCTGATCTGGGCCGTGATCATCATCTTCGGCATCATGATGTACGTGGTCATGGACGGTTTCGACCTGGGCATCGGGATTCTTTTCCCGTTCATTCCAGGCAAGACCGACCGTGACGTAATGATGAACACCGTCGCGCCCGTCTGGGACGGTAACGAAACCTGGCTGGTACTGGGCGGCGCGGCGTTGTTCGGCGCGTTCCCGCTGGCCTATTCGGTGGTGCTGTCGGCGTTGTACCTGCCGCTGATTTTCATGCTGATCGGGCTGATTTTCCGTGGCGTGGCGTTCGAGTTCCGCTTCAAGGCCAAGGACGACAAGCGCCATCTGTGGGACAAGGCCTTTATCGGTGGCTCGATCGCCGCGACGTTCTTCCAGGGTGTAGCGCTGGGGGCGTTCATCGATGGGCTGCCGGTGGTTAACCGCCAGTTTGCCGGTGGTTCACTGGACTGGCTGACGCCGTTCACGATGTTCTGCGGTTTGGCGCTGGTGATTGCCTACGCATTGCTCGGTTGCACCTGGCTGATCATGAAGACCGAAGGCAAGTTGCAGGAACAAATGCACAACCTGGCGCGGCCATTGGCATTCGTGGTGTTGGCGGTGATCGGTATCGTCAGTATCTGGACGCCGCTGGCCCATCCCGAGATCGCATCACGCTGGTTCACCCTGCCGAACTTGTTCTGGTTCCTGCCGGTGCCGATCCTGGTGCTGGTGACCATGTACGGCCTTATCCGCGCGGTAGCTCGCAATGCGAACTACACACCGTTCCTGCTGACCCTGGTGCTGATCTTCCTCGGTTACAGCGGCCTGGGCATCAGCCTGTGGCCGAACATCGTGCCGCCGTCGATCTCGATCTGGGACGCCGCCGCACCGCCGCAAAGCCAGGGCTTCATGCTGGTGGGCACGCTGTTCATCATCCCGTTCATCCTGGGCTACACCTTCTGGAGCTACTACGTGTTCCGCGGCAAGGTCACCCATGAAGATGGTTACCACTAGTAGGAGCAAAGCTTGCTCGCGATGGCGTCATCACAGGCGCCATCAACTTCAAGAGAGGATTAAGCCATGTCCACAAAACCTACCCTGCACGACATCGAACAGGCCGAAAAAAAGCCGCTGTGGCAGCGGCTCGGATGGTTGGCGATGATCTGGACCGGCAGCGTCGTGGCACTGTTTATCGTGGCCAGCCTGATGCGCATGTTCATGAATGCCGCCGGCCTGAGCACCCACTGAAACACCCCGCCATTCCCATCCCGTTGCCTCGCGGCACGGTTTTGTAACCCTCCTGACGGAGGGTTTTTTTTGACCGTGATTACTTGCGGGCTTTGAGAATGACGAATTTCGGTGTGGCCGCCACTTGCTCGACGCCGCGAAACAGTCGCGCCAGCTTGCTGTGATAACCCAGGTGGCGGTTGCCGACGATGTACAGCGCGCCGCCGACCACCAACGCTTCCCGGGCTTGCTGGAACATCCGCCAGGCCAGGAAATCGCCGACCACCTGTTGCTGGTGAAACGGCGGATTGCACAGCACTACGTCCAGGGATTGCGGTTCTTGGCCGGCCAGGCCGTCGCCGGCTCGCACAATCACCTCGCGTTCACCCAACGCCGCGCGCCAGTTTTCGCTGGCCGATTGCACGGCCATGAATGACTCGTCCACTAGCGTGTAGTGGGCTTCAGGGTTTTGCAGGGCGCTGGCGATTGCCAATACGCCGTTACCGCAACCGAGATCGGCCACTCGCGCCGTGCCGAGGTTCTTTGGCAAATGCGGCAGAAATGCCCGGGTGCCGATATCGAGCCCTTCGCGGCAGAACACGTTGGCGTGGTTGAGCAGTTCGATCGCTGGTTCGTCGAGCAGGTAACGGGAGGGGTAGGGCGAGGCGGCCGGTGCCTTGGGTTCAGGCGTGGCGATCAGCAGCCGAGCCTTCTTCACCGCCAGCGAGGCTTGTACCGGGCCGATGTAGCGCTCCAGCAAATCCCCGGCAGCACGAGGCAAGTGCTTGACCATCGCCGCCGCAATCACCTGGGCGCCCGGCGCCAGTTGGCCTTGCAGACGAATCAGTTGTTCTTCCAGCAAGGCGAGGGTTTTCGGCACCCGGATCAACACCCGGTCGAACGGCCCGACGAAGGCTTCATTGGCTGGCACGCTCGGCACCGCATCAAACGCCTGGCCATTACGGACCAGGTTATTTTCCAACCCCTGAAAGGCCAGGAACGAGTCGCCGCTGCTGGTGACCTGAACCTTGCCCGCCAGGCTGGCCGCCAATGCGCCAAAACTGTCGTTGAGCACCAATACCCGAGAGTCCGCGGTCGGTTGCTGCTCGGCCAGATGATTGAGCAGGTATTCGTCGGCAGCATCGAACGCTTGCAGCGGTTCGTTTTGCTGTTCGGGCTGGCGGATCAGGTCGAGTTGGGCGAAAGCTGTTTCGAGCAAAGGCATGGGGCGGGGGGCTCTGGATAATCAACGGATGTCCCGCGGCCCAGGGGCGATGTAGCGGGCGGAACCGACCGAGTGGACTGCGCCGTGAAGTTTTACACGTCAACACTCAGGAAGGATCGCAAATGGTACGTTTTTTTCTATTGGATTACCCGCAGGTTTTCCTTGTGGCGGGCCGTTTCAGATGGCACCGGTCCTTGTCGCTGCACACACCGCAGCAATCTTGTTGCAGACCCCCAGTTTCTCAATTGCCCGATGCACGTGGAAATTCACTGTGCGCTCGCTCAGGTTGAGGATTATGGCAATTTCGTACGCGGTCTTGCCATCGGCGGACAATCTCAACACCTCGACTTCCCGGGGCGACAAGCGCGGGGTACTGGGCTTCGATATTTTTTTCGGCAGGGTCTTGGCGGCCAGAGCGTGCAGATGTCGACCGATGAACACCGTGAAGCCGAGGTTTTCATACAGTTCATAAGCGGTAATCGGGCAATGGCTTCTGGCCAGGCTCAGCATGCTGTACAGGCCGCTTTCCGCATCATGGAATGATTGCGACCAGCCGTGTTGCAGTCCTTGTTGTTGCAAGGCTTGCCACAGCCACGGCGTTTGGGAGAAAAGATCTTCAGTCCATAGAATCGGCAACATGGAATGATTGCAGTGAGCCACTATTGGGTCGATGGCGCTAAATTTGTTTTGTTCATATTGAGTGTTCCAGTCAGGGGGGAAATTGTTCCGGTTCAGAATGTAGTCGTGGGTATCAAGTGCTTTTGAAGTTATTGAAAAGGCACAGAATTTAAACCCGAGATTTTTTACGAAATTAAGTGAGATCTGGTAAGCGATGTCGATTTCTTTGGCATAGGACAGCTGCGTTAACTGTGACTCCTTCCACATTTCCATGTTCAGGCCTCCATGTGCATTTTTCCTCTGGGGTGCCTATTTGGATCCGGGATCCGGCACGTCCCGAGTGTAGGACTATTCCTACGGAAGTGCTCTGAATTTTTTGATATTGATTAGGCCTGGAAGTGCAGAACTGGTTCTTACCGTATGTAACATTTGCATAACACTCAAGCACGAAAAGCGACATGTAAATAGTCGAAGTGCTAATGGGGAGTGGCAAATTAATGTTGTTCAGAATAAATAAGATCAAGAGGCATTAGTTAAAGCCACTACAAACCATCGGTGTTTAAGTCGTCTGCTTTGCGGGACACTGGCCTCACCTGTCTAATGGAGTGCCCCATGACCGCCAGTGCAGAAAAATTCACCCGCCAGACCCTGCTCGACGTCCAGCCTTTGACGCCGAGCCTGTTCACCTTGCGTACAACCAGGGACTCGGGCTTTCGCTTTCGCGCAGGGCAATTCGCTCGACTGGGTGTGACCAAGCCAGACGGCAGCACGGTATGGCGTGCCTACTCCATGGTCTCGTCGCCCTATGACGAGTTTCTCGAGTTTTTTTCCATCGTCGTACCGGGGGGCGAGTTCACGAGCGAACTGAGTCGCCTGGAAGTGGGTGATACGTTGCTGATTGAGCGGCAAGCCACCGGCTACCTGACCCTGGATCGTTTCGTCGATGGCCGTGATCTCTGGTTGTTGTCCACAGGTACAGGGGTGGCACCGTTCCTGTCGATCCTGCAGGATTTCGAGGTGTGGGAAAAATTTGAACGCATCATCCTGGTCTACAGCGCGCGCGAAGGCCGGGAACTGGCCTATCAGGAGTTGATCGCGGGGTTGGCGCAACGTGACTACCTGGCGGAGTATGCCCACAAGCTGCAATTCATCCCGACCGTAACGCGCGAGCAGCCTCCAGGTGTCCTGAATGGACGGATCACCACCCTGATTGAAAATGGCGAACTGGAGCGGGCCGCGGGGCTGGAGCTGACGCCAGAGCACTCGCGCGTCATGATCTGTGGCAACCCCCAGATGATCGATGACACCCGCAAATTGCTCAAACAACGCGATATGAACCTTAGCCTCAGCCGACGGCCCGGTCAGGTGGCGGTGGAAAACTACTGGTAAAAAAACGGCGCCCCGAAGGCGCCGTGTTTCATTGCCAAACAGCCTTCAAGGCCGGTCGTTCTGTGCCTTGAGCAGATCACGGATCTCGCTTAGCAGCTCTTCTTCCTTGGTCGGAACCGGTGGAAGGGTCGGTGCTACGGCCTCTTCGCGCTTCAGACGGTTGATGGCTTTGACGCCCATGAAGATCGCGAACGCGACGATGATGAAGTCGATCATGCTCTGAATGAACTTGCCATACGCCAACATAACCGCCGGGATGTCGCCATTGGCAGCCTTTAGGGTGATGGCCAGGTCACTGAAATCCACCCCACCGATCAGTAGGCCGATGGGCGGCATGACCACATCGCCGACAAACGACGAGACGATCTTGCCGAAGGCCGCGCCGATGATGATACCGACGGCCATGTCGACCACATTGCCTTTGACCGCGAAGGCCTTGAACTCGTTAAGCACGCCCATAGGTTATTTCCTTGTTACAGATGAGGTTGGTGAACGCAGTGTAAATCAGCAAAACGCATCCTGCTCTACACAACTGCTTACATCGTTTGCCTGCTATCGACCCACTCATTCCAGGAAAGTTTACAAAAGGCCACCATTCGCGCGCGTTTTACCCCCTCTAGACCGGGCCTTCCAGCACCTTTTCGCTATCACCCCTGTTTGGCATTTCTATTTAGGTTTTGGGCCGTCGGTCACTAGCCTCTGTTGAGCGCACCTGGATGCGCTTTATAAAATCAGAGGAAACTCCTATGACAACTTCCCTTGGCCTCGGGGCTGTTCCCCATCGCCGCGCCCTGGGCGTTTTGACCGCCAGCTTGCTGTCCTTTTCCGTGAGCGCCGCCACCCTGACCCGCGATAACGGTGCGGCCGTCGGCGACAACCAGAACTCGCAAACAGCCGGCGCCACGGGCCCGGTGCTGCTGCAAGACGTGCAACTGATCCAGAAGCTCCAGCGTTTCGACCGCGAACGCATTCCTGAGCGCGTGGTGCATGCCCGTGGTACCGGAGCCCATGGCACGTTCACCGTGACCGACGACCTCAGCGACCTGACCAAGGCCAAAGTGTTCGCCGGCGGCCAGAACACGCCAGTGTTCGTGCGATTCTCGGCGGTCGTCCATGGCAACCATTCCCCGGAAACCCTGCGCGACCCTCGCGGCTTTGCCACCAAGTTCTACACGGCGGACGGTAACTGGGACCTGGTCGGCAACAATTTCCCGACGTTCTTCATCCGTGACGCCATCAAATTCCCGGATATGGTCCATGCCTTCAAGCCTGATCCGCGCACCAACCTTGACGATGATTCGCGCCGTTTTGATTTCTTTTCCCATGTGCCGGAAGCCACGCGCACCCTGACCGAGCTGTATTCCAATTCAGGAACACCGGCCAGTTATCGGGAGATGGACGGTAATGGGGTTCATGCTTACAAGTTAGTGAATGCCAAAGGCGAAGTGCACTACGTGAAGTTTCATTGGAAAAGTTTGCAGGGCATTAAAAATCTCGATCCGAAGGACGTCGCCAACGTTCAAGGCCAAGACTACAGTCATATGACTAACGATCTGGTTACTCATATAAATAAAGGGGACTTTCCGAAGTGGGACTTGTACGTTCAAGTTGTGAATCCTCAAGACTTGTACAAGTTTGATTTCGATCCTTTGGATGCAACGAAGATCTGGCCAGGTATTCCTGAGCGAAAAGTTGGACAAATGGTCTTGAACCGTAATCCGGCCAATGTGTTCCAGGAAACCGAACAAGTTGCCATGGCTCCCGCCAATCTAGTTCCCGGAATAGAGCCTTCGGAAGATCGTTTGTTACAGGGTCGAGTGTTTTCCTACGCCGATACTCAATTGTATCGCCTGGGCGCCAATGCCCTGCAACTGCCGATCAATGCGCCTAAGGTTGCGGTGAACAACGGTAATCAGGACGGCGCGATGAACAGCGGTGCCAGCAGCACCGGTGTGAATTATCAGCCGAGCCGTTTGCTGCCCCGCGAGGAGCCGCAAACCGCACGTTACAGCCAGTCGGCGCTGGCGGGCAGCACCCAGCAGGCGAAGATCCAGCGTGAGCAAAACTTCAAGCAGGCCGGCGATCTGTATCGCTCGTTCAGCCAGAAGGAGCGCCAGGATCTGATCGATAGCTTCGGCGGCTCCCTGGCCACCACCGACGACGAAAGCAAGCACATCATGCTGTCCTTCCTTTATAAGGCCGACCCGGAATATGGCACCGGCGTGACCAAGGTCGCCAAGGGTGACCTGGCCAGGGTCAAGACATTGGCGGCCAAATTGGTCGACTGATCCCGTTTGCCTGAAAGCGGGGCCTCGTTCGAGGTCCCGTCAGACCAAGGAGCCTGGCCATGCGTTTCTATCTATCCGTGTTTCTGGCAGCACTCTCGTTCAGTGTGTTTGCCAATCCGGCGGCGGGCGTACCAAAAGACCCCGCCGCGTTGAAAGCTCAATTGCAGGATTACTACTTCGACGCAGCCCGCCGTGGCGATGTGCCGATACTCGACACCTTTATCGAGGCGGGCTATTCCCTCGATACGCGAGACAGCAAGGGTTACACCGCACTGATTCTGGCGGCCTACCACGGCCAGACAGCCGCTGTGGACCGTCTGCTCGCGGCCGGCGCCGATGCCTGCGCCCAGGATCAGCGGGGCAACACCGCGTTGATGGGCGCCATTTTCAAGGGCGAAGTGCAGATCGCGCGAACCCTGTTGGCCGCCAACTGTAGCCCCGACCAACGTAACGGTGCCGGGCAGACGGCGGCGATGTACGCCGGGTTGTTCCATCGTGTCGAGTTGCTGGATGCGCTCAAGGCCAAGGGCGCCGACCTGAATGCCGAAGACCCGCAAGGCAATAGCGCCGCGCGTCTGGCCAGCGGTGAAATCCGCAACGCGGTGCCGCGCTGATCCGCTCCAGCTGAGCTATCATCGCGGTTTTTGCCGGGAGTTCAGATGGCCAAGGCCAAGCGCATGTACGGCTGCACCGAGTGCGGCTCCACCTTCCCCAAGTGGGCTGGCCAGTGCGGCGAGTGCGGGGCCTGGAACACGCTGACCGAAACCATGGTCGAGAGCGGCGGCGCGGCGGCGCCCAGCGGTCGCACCGGTTGGACCGGGCAGCAGGCGCAAATCCGGACCTTGGCGGAAGTCAGCGTCGAAGAGATTCCACGGTTTTCCACGGCTTCCAGTGAGCTCGATCGCGTGCTGGGCGGCGGTCTGGTGGATGGCTCGGTGGTGTTGATCGGCGGTGATCCCGGTATCGGCAAGTCGACCATTTTGTTGCAAACCTTGTGCAACCTCGCCAAGAGCATGCCGGCGTTGTACGTCACGGGTGAAGAATCCCAGCAGCAAGTGGCCATGCGCGCCCGTCGCCTGGGTTTGCCCCAGGACAAGCTGCGGGTGATGACCGAAACCTGCATCGAAACCATCATCGCCACGGCCCGGCAAGAAAAGCCCAAGGTCATGGTGATCGACTCGATCCAGACGATTTTTACCGAGCAACTGCAATCGGCACCCGGCGGCGTGTCCCAAGTGCGGGAAAGCGCGGCGTTGCTGGTGCGCTATGCCAAGCAGAGCGGTACGGCAATTTTCCTGGTGGGTCACGTGACCAAGGAAGGCGCATTGGCCGGCCCGCGGGTGTTGGAGCACATGGTCGACACCGTGCTGTATTTCGAAGGCGAATCCGATGGGCGTTTGCGGCTGCTGCGGGCGGTGAAGAACCGTTTCGGTGCGGTGAATGAGCTGGGCGTGTTCGGCATGACGGACAAGGGGCTGAAAGAAGTCTCCAACCCTTCAGCGATTTTTCTCACGCGCGCTCAGGAAGAAGTCCCGGGCAGCGTGGTCATGGCGACGTGGGAAGGCACGCGACCGATGCTGGTTGAGGTGCAGGCGCTGGTCGATGACAGTCATCTGGCCAACCCGCGTCGGGTCACGCTGGGGCTGGATCAGAATCGGCTGGCGATGTTGTTGGCGGTATTGCACCGGCACGGTGGCATTCCAACTCACGATCAGGATGTGTTCCTCAACGTGGTCGGCGGGGTGAAAGTGCTGGAAACGGCCTCTGACCTGGCGCTGATGGCGGCGGTCATGTCGAGCCTGCGCAACCGGCCATTGCCCCATGATTTGCTGGTGTTTGGCGAAGTGGGATTGTCGGGCGAAGTGCGCCCGGTGCCGAGCGGTCAGGAACGCCTGAAAGAAGCCGCCAAGCACGGCTTCAAGCGCGCCATCGTGCCCAAGGGAAACGCGCCGAAAGAAGCGCCGCCGGGGTTGCAGATCATTGCGGTCACCCGGTTGGAGCAGGCCCTCGACGCCTTGTTCGAATAGCCTGCCCCATTGCCTGCAACACAACTTGTAGCAGCTGGCGAAGCCTGCGTTCGGCTGCGCAGCAGACGCAAAACCTGAGTGCGAGATTTTCTTGAAACACCGAGTCGCCTGACTTCACGACTGCTGCGCAGCCGAACGCAGGCTTCGCCAGCGGCTACAAGGGGCGCAGGTCGTCAAACCTCGATCAGCGCGCCCAGTTCGCGTTCCAATTCCTCTGGATCGCCCAGGTTGAACTCAATCAACCGCCGCAAGCGCTCGATGGATTCCAGGCTGATGTGTTTGCAGACAAAGCCGAGCTGGCCATGGTCATCGTGGGTCAACATCACATCCATCTTGATCTCGACGTCCTCGTTGAGATGAATATCGACCAGAAAGTGCCAGTCCGGATTACCCAGCCAAGGCTCGGGTTTCTCGATCAACAGCCCCTTGAGTGACAGGTCAATCAGCTTCACCGGCCAGGTGAGTTCTCCCTGGCTCAGCTCGGTTCGGGCATCGAACGCAAAACGTTTGAAGCGGCGGCGATCGGCAGGGTGTTCGCTCATGGCGCAATCCTCATAAAGGTTCGCTGACTATAGACCCGCATCGACAAAGGCTGCCAGCACAGTGATGGCTCTCGACCAATGTCGGACTATGGTCTTTGGCGCCAGTAGAGCTAAACTCGGGGTGGCTGTCTTTCTTGTCCACCCTGGCTGGAATAAAAAAATGAAAAATAATAATAGCCTGCTACGCCATTTACCCTGGCTGCTGCTGGCAATCGTAGGAGCGTGCGCCCTTGGCGTAGTGGCATTGCGTCGAGGCGAGGCGATTAACGCCTTGTGGATTGTGGTCGCTGCCGTGGCCATTTATCTGGTTGCCTATCGTTACTACAGTCTGTTTATCGCCAACAATGTGATGCAGCTCGACCCGCGCCGGGCCACCCCCGCCGTGCTCAACAATGATGGCCTGGACTACGTCCCGACCAATAAACATATCCTCTTCGGTCACCACTTTGCAGCGATTGCTGGCGCGGGGCCTTTGGTCGGTCCGGTATTGGCAGCGCAGATGGGTTACCTGCCCGGTACGCTGTGGCTGATTGCCGGCGTAGTGCTGGCCGGTGCCGTTCAGGACTTCATGGTCCTGTTCATGTCCACCCGCCGCAACGGTCGTTCCTTGGGCGACATGGTCCGTGAAGAAATGGGCCGCATCCCCGGGACCATCGCGCTGTTTGGCTGCTTCCTGATCATGATCATCATCCTCGCGGTGCTGGCGCTGATCGTGGTCAAAGCCCTGGCCGAAAGCCCGTGGGGTATTTTCACAGTGATGGCGACCATTCCGATCGCGATGTTCATGGGCATTTATATGCGCTACATCCGCCCGGGCCGCATCGGTGAAATCTCCGTGGTCGGCGTCTTGCTGCTGCTGGGTTCGATCTGGCTGGGCGGGCAGATTGCCGCTGATCCGGTCTGGGCCAAAGCGTTCAGCTTCACTGGCGTGCAGATTACGTGGATGCTGGTCGGTTACGGTTTCGTGGCCGCCTCGTTACCGGTGTGGCTGATCCTGGCGCCGCGTGACTACCTGTCAACGTTCCTGAAAATCGGCACCATCATCGCCTTGGCGATCGGGATTCTGATCACCATGCCTGAGCTGAAAATGCCGGCATTGACCCAGTTCATCGACGGCACCGGGCCGGTGTGGAAGGGCGGGTTGTTCCCGTTCCTGTTCATCACCATCGCTTGTGGCGCGGTCTCGGGTTTCCATGCGCTGATCTCTTCCGGCACTACGCCGAAGCTGCTGGATAACGAAGTCAATTCCCGTTACATCGGCTACGGCGCGATGTTGATGGAATCCTTCGTCGCCATCATGGCGATGGTTGCCGCCTCGGTGATCGAGCCAGGCGTGTACTTCGCCATGAACAGCCCGGCCGCGGTGGTCGGTGGTGATGTGGTGGCCGTGGCGCAAACCGTCAGCAGCTGGGGTTTTGCGATTACTCCGGAAGCCCTGCAAGCGGTGGCCCATGACATCGGTGAAACCACCATCCTCGCCCGTGCCGGCGGTGCACCGACCCTGGCGGTGGGTATCGCGCAGATTCTGCACAGTGTGTTGCCGGGTGAAAACACCATGGCATTCTGGTACCACTTCGCGATCCTGTTTGAAGCGCTGTTCATCCTGACCGCCGTCGATGCCGGCACCCGAGCCGGGCGCTTCATGCTTCAGGATTTGCTTGGCTCCTTCGTCCCGGCGCTCAAACGCACGGAATCCTGGACCGCCAACCTGATCGCCACCGCCGGTTGTGTCGCGATGTGGGGCTGGTTGCTGTACCAGGGCGTGATCGATCCGTTGGGGGGGATCAACACCTTGTGGCCGCTGTTCGGCATCTCCAACCAGATGCTCGCCGGCATCGCGTTGATGCTTGCCACGGTCGTGTTGATCAAAATGAAACGCCAACGCTACATCTGGGTGACCATGCTGCCAGCGGTGTGGCTGCTGATCTGCACCACGACTGCCGGCTTCATCAAGCTGTTCGATGCGAATCCGGCGATCGGCTTCCTGTCGCTGGCGAAAAAATACAGCGATGCCCTGGCCAACGGCCAGATCCTCGCCCCGGCCAAGGACATTACGCAGATGCAGCACGTGATCTTCAACGCCTACACCAACGCAACGCTGACCGCGCTGTTCCTGTTTGTGGTGTTCAGCATCCTGTTCTATGCGCTCAAGGTCGGGATTTCCGCCTGGGGCAGCAAAGAACGTACGGATAAAGAAGCGCCATTCCAGGCTGTGCCGGACGCGTAACTGAGGATTGCAAACATGTTCAATGACCTGAGTCGCCTCGGTAAATACCTCGGTCAGGCCGCGCGCCTGATGGTCGGCATGCCCGACTACGACAATTACGTCGAGCATATGCAAACCAAACACCCGGACAAACCGATGATGACCTACGAGATGTTCTTTCGGGAACGTCAGGAGGCGCGTTACGGTGGCAAGGGTGGGCCGAAGTGCTGTTAACCTGACGCCAGGTTGACGCAATTCCCCTTGTGGGAGCGGGCTTGCTCGCGAAGAGGTCGTGTCATTCAACATTAATGTCGACTGACACGACCTCTTCGCAAGCAAGCCCGCTCCCACATTTGTTTTGTGTTGATTTCTAATTTTTGTGAAACAGGAGACTCGAGTTGTCCTCTCCCATCCCGGTAACGATCCTCAGCGGCTTTCTCGGCGCGGGTAAAACCACGCTGCTGCGCCATCTGCTCAAAGCCGAGCACGGCCTGAAAATCGCCGTGATCGAAAACGAATTCAGCGATGCCGGTATCGACACCCAGTTGTTGGGCGACGAACCGGTGCAAGTGATGACGCTGTCCAACGGCTGCGTCTGCTGCACCATTCACACCGACCTGACCAAGGCCCTGTACCTGCTGCTTGAGCGCCTGGACAGCGGTGAAATCGCCTTCGACCGCCTGGTGATCGAATGCACCGGCCTGGCCGATCCGGCCCCGGTGGCGCAAACCTTCTTCATCGATGAAGAACTGCGCGAGCGTTACATTCTCGACGGCATCATCACTTTGGTGGATGCGGCGCATGCCGAAACCCACCTGACCCAGACCATCGCCCAGGCGCAGATCGGTTTTGCCGATCGCCTGCTGGTCAGCAAGCGGGATCTGGTGGACGAGCCGACCTTCAGCGCGTTGAGTGAACGCCTGACCCGCATCAACCGCCGTGCGCCGATTCGGATTGTCGAGCACGGCAAGATCGACCTGGCTGAATTGCTCGACGTACGCGGCTTCAACCTCAACGCCGACCTTGGCGCTGGCATGAGTTTGCGACCGGTGAGCAAGGCGCCGTCGATTGACCGCATCTCCAGCCTGGTGCTGCGCACCGATAAACCGCTGGATCTCGACAAGCTCAGTGAGTTCATGAATGAACTGCTGGAAGACCACGGCAAGCAACTGCTGCGCTACAAGGGCGTGCTGAACATTGTTGGTGAGCCGCGGCGCATGGTGTTTCAGGGGGTGTTGAAGTTGTATGGCTTCGATTGGGACACCGAATGGGCCGAGGGCGAGGCGCGGGAAAGCGTGATCGTGTTTATTGCTGATGATTTGCCGGAAGAGAAGATTCGTGAGGGGTTTGAGCGAGTTGCTGCAATCTGAAAGATTGTTGGCGTCTGTTATGGCCATTTCGCGAGCAGGCTCGCTCCCACAGGGTGAATACATTCTAAATGTGGGAGCGAGCCTGCTCGCGAAGGCGATCTAACCGGCAACACGACTTTGACTAAGAGTCGGCTCCGAGTTCAGCAATGTCTCTTCCAAATGATCCAGATGCCGGCTCAACAATGTCACCGCCCTCGCAGCATCCCTGCGCTCCACAGCCTCCAGAATTCCCTGATGCACCTGCCACACGCAATAACCTTCCACCGGCGCATCAAACTGCGCAATCGCCAGCGATGTCAGCGGCACCAGACTGCCGAGAAAGTGCGCCAATGGTGCATTCCCCGCCATTTCCGCCAACTGCAAATGAAACTCCCCCGACAACCGGATGGCCGGACCACGGGCGGTGCATAGGCGCTCGCTATCGATCAAGGCGCGTAGAGGTTTCAAGTCTTGCGGGCGGGATTGCTGGCAGACCAGACGCACCAAGGTGATTTCGGTCAGTCGCCGTGCATGCAGCATCTGCCGGGTTTGCTCGCTGTCGAGTGCGGCAACACGGGGCCGATGGTTGGTCCGAAGGACGATGATCTGCTGATGGGACAAGCGCGTCAGCACGTCGCGAACGTCACTGCGCCGGGCGCTGAACAGCTGCGCCAGGCTTTCTTCCGTAAAACGACTGGCGGCATCAATGCGCTGTTCGAGAATGGCGTCGAAGATCCGCGAATAGAGGTCATCCGCCCGCCGGGGAAAGGGCAGGGCGGTGAGGTTTTGTGCTGAGGCGAAGCTGTTCATGGCCTGTCTCCAGTTCGAAGCAGTTCAACTGCCGAGGTTGTCGTCCGGAATGTTCAGTTCGATGCCCATCCGTTGGCCTTCACGCAGGATGTGCCGACGCATCTCGGCACTGGCCTGGGCGCTGTTCTTGCTGCGGATCGCGCGTACCACGGCTTCGTTTTCCTCTAGGCGTTCGGCCAGATGTTCCGGCGAATTGCGCAACACCTCGGCGCTTTGCTTGAGGGCGTTGCTGGTCTGTTGCACCACGCTCTGGAAGATCGGGTTCGAGGTCAGGGTGAACAACTCTTCGTGGAACGCGATGTAGGCGTTGACCCCGGCTTCGCTGTCGTTGGCCTCCAGGGCTTCGCGCATGTCCATTAGGGTCAGGCGCAGTTGCCCGACTTCCTTGCTGCTGATCGATTGCGCCACCAGCCCGACGATAAACGGCTCAAGGGTATAGCGCAGTTGCAGCACGTCCTCCAGGCTTGCGCCGGCCACTGCGCTGTCGTGGCGTTGGCTGTCGCTGAGGTTGGCCTCGAGCACGACCACGCCTTTGCCCGGCATGGAGCGCACCAGGCCGAGGGTTTCCAGCACGATGACTGCCTCGCGCAGACTCGGGCGGCTGATGCCCAGTTGTTCGGCCAGTTCGCGCTGGCCCGGCAGCATTTCGCCGGAGCGCCACTGACCACGGGCCAGCGCGGCCCGAAGTTTTTCTACGACTGAAGTGACGACGGTTGATGTGGTGATCACTGTTCGCTCCATGAGCATCGATGACGGGTGGTTGAGCGCCGACAGGCAAGATCAAAAGATCGCAGCCTTCGGCAGCTCCTACAGGTGTTGTGGAATTAGAAGTCTTGTTGATGCGCCCCGGCCGCAGGCTTTCTCGGCTGGAAGGTATAACCCTGCTGTCCGGAAAGCACCTTGTTTGCGCGCTGGATATCAATGTCTCTTTCCCAGCGAGCGATGGCCACGGTGGCGACGCAGTTGCCAATCAGGTTGGTCAGCGCCCTGCCGATGCCCATGAACCAGTCCACCGCCAGCACCAGCACCAGGCCGACCACTGGAATCGCCGGGATGGCGGTCAGGGTTGCCGCGAGAATCACCAACGCCGAGCCGGGAATGCCGTGGGCACCTTTGGAGGTGATCAGCGACACCAGCAGAATCGTCAGCAGGTCGGTCATGGCCAGCGGCGTTCCGGTGGCGTTGGCGATGAACACGATGGCCAGGGTCAGGTAGATCGAGAAACCGTCGAGGTTGAAGGAATATCCGGTTGGAATCACCAGCCCGACTGTCGAACTGCCGATGCCCAGGTGTTCCAGCTTGCGCATGATTTGCGGCAGCACGGCGTCGGACGAAGCGGTGCCCATGACGATCAGCAACTCTTCACGCAGATACTTGAGCAACGGCCACATCCGCAGGCCGGACAGGCGCATCACCAAGCCGAGGATCAGCGACACAAACGCAGCGCAGGTCAGGTAGAACAGACCCACCAGGCTGCCCAGGTGTTGCAGCGAATCCAGGCCATATTTGCTGGTGGTGAAGGCGATGGCGCCAAACACGCCAATCGGCGCCAGGCGCACGATCATGCCCATGATGCGAAAGATCACGTGGCTGAGCTCGTTGATCAGTCGCGAGATGCCCGAAGCCGCTTCGCCCACCAGGTTCAACGCGCTGCCGAACAACACCGAAAACAGCAGCACTTGCAGGATGTTGTTGTCCGCGAAAGCACCAATCACCGACGTCGGAATCAAGTCCATCAGGAACTGCGTGGTGGTGTGCATCTGCTGGCCGCGCTGGGCCAGATCGCCCATGTCGGCCTTGGCCAGTTGATCCAGATGAATGTTCGCGCCGCTGCCAATGCCGGTGCTGAAGGCGAACACCAGGCCGATCACCAGGGCGATGGTGGTCAGCACTTCAAAGTAAATAACCGACTTGAGGCCGATGCGCCCGACCTTCTTCAGGTCGCCGGCACCGCTGATGCCGCTGACCACTACGCAGAACACGATGAGGCCGATGAGCATCTTGATCAGTTTGATGAAGCCGTCGCCCAGCGGTTTGAGTTGGGCGGAGTATTCGGGAAGGGTCAGCCCGCAGACGATGCCGAGCACCAGTCCGAGAACCACTTGAAGGAAGATTGAACGCGAGCACCATCTGAGCATGGGAGGAATCCTGGTCGGTGTCCTGGCTGCCGTGCGCTTGAACGCATCAGATTCAGGACTTAATTATTGTGGTCTTACCGGTATGTCCAGTGCAGGCGCAGTCTACGCTCGGTTTTTTCTCGATGACAAGTGGAAATAGCACAATTGGCATGACCGGTCTGACCAGTGGCCGTAGCCGCGTAGGAGCTGGCCGAAGGCTGAGATCTTTTGATCTTCTTCCGTTATCTCAGAACGTCAAAAATTAAAAGACCGCTGTCCCCGGCCACTCCTCGGTCAAATGCCGATCACTGTTCAATCGTTAGGGGGAACGGGGTAGTGGGTTTCAGCGACGCTTAGATTGAAAGTGACTGCATGCCCAGTGCCGATGTCGGCAATGTAGTGATAAGAGGAGCCACGGAATATAAGGCCGCCGAGTAATCCCCCGTCGACCACTTGGAGTTTTACTCTGTGAGGGGTGTCTTTCAGATCGTCCAGGGTAATAACCTGGTTGTTTTCGTCGAGTATGTTGAATGTGCCAAGGTCGTCCAGGTCGCGGTCAACAGCCCCCACAATGTTTGATCTTCCCATATTGAGTCTCAACGAGGGTCGAGGATTATTGTCCATGACATAAACTTCGTAGCCATTGCTGGTAAGCCAGAAGTACAACTTGAGTTTTTCTACAGTTCTCGTGTTTTTAGTCGGGCGATAGCCCAGAAACGCTGAGTCATCATAGGTTTTTGCCCTTCCGCTGAAGTGGCCGCCGTTGGCAAAGGTCGGTGTGGCCAGCGCTGGTTTACCGTAGAGGGTGCCAAGGAAATTCAGGTGTGCACCGGGCATTTCCAGGAACGCGGTAAAGGACTTGAGAATAAATTGGCTCATAAAGTCGACTCTCTAACTTCCATGTTTGGGTAGTCTGGTGTTTCAGTTGAATCGAGAGCTTAACTTTTATCGGTAGTGACGGCGTCGGTGTGTATGTCACAGGATTTTTCTTGTTTGTCCGGGGCTTTGCAGGAGTGTGCTTGATTGTTGTTTTTGGAACGTAGCTTGGAACCCTGGGAAACCTGCAGTCAGACATTATTTTCGGGCATTAAAAAACCCGGCTGATCAGCCGGGTTTTTTTGTTTCAACTAACCGCCATCAGGCGCCGTATACCGGCAGCTTCTTGCAGATGGTCTTGACCTTCTCACGAACGGCGTCGATCACCGCTTCGTTGTTCAGATCAGCCAGGATGTCGCAGATCCAGCCGGCCAGCTCTTTGCACTCGGCTTCCTTGAAACCACGAGTGGTCACAGCCGGAGTACCGAAACGCAGACCGGAGGTCACGAACGGGGAGCGTGGATCGTTTGGCACGGAGTTCTTGTTCACGGTGATGAAAGCCTTGCCCAGAGCGGCGTCGGCGTCTTTACCGGAGATTTCCTGCTTGATCAGCGACAGCAGGAACAGGTGGTTTTCAGTACCGCCCGATACCACGTCGAAACCGCGCTCGATGAACACGCCGGCCATGGCCTTGGCGTTCTTCACCACTTGTTGCTGGTAAGTCTTGAACTCAGGTTGCAGCGCTTCCTTGAAGCAGATCGCTTTCGCAGCGATCACGTGCTCCAGCGGGCCACCCTGGGCGCCCGGGAAAACGGCAGAGTTCAGCTTCTTCTCGATGTCGGCGTTGGCGCGAGCCAGGATCAGGCCGCCACGTGGACCGCGCAGGGTCTTGTGCGTGGTGGTGGTCACGACGTCAGCGAAAGGCACCGGGTTCGGGTAGACGCCAGCGGCGACCAGACCGGCCACGTGGGCCATGTCGACGAACAGGTAAGCGCCAACCTTGTCAGCGATTTCGCGGAAACGCGGGAAGTCCAGAATCTGCGAGTAGGCAGAGAAACCGGCCACGATCATTTTTGGCTTGTGCTCAACGGCCAGGCGCTCGACTTCGTCGTAGTCGATCAGGCCATTGGCATCGATACCGTACTGAACGGCGTTGTACAGCTTGCCGGAGGAAGAAACGCTGGCGCCGTGGGTCAAGTGGCCGCCGTGGGCCAGGCTCATGCCCAGGATGGTGTCACCGGCTTGCAGCAGGGCCAGGTAAACGGCGCTGTTGGCTTGGGAACCGGCGTGCGGCTGAACGTTGGCGTAATCGGCGCCGAACAGCTCTTTTGCACGGTCGATGGCCAGTTGCTCAACCACGTCGACGAACTCGCAACCGCCGTAGTAGCGCTTGCCCGGGTAGCCTTCGGCGTACTTGTTGGTCAGTACCGAGCCTTGAGCTTCCATCACCGCAGGGCTGGTGTAGTTTTCCGAAGCGATCAGCTCAATGTGTTCTTCCTGGCGCTGAGCTTCTTGCTCCATGGCGGCAAAGAGATCGGCGTCGTACTTGGCAATAGTCAAATCACGGCTGAACATGGCGGTCCTCAAGGATCGGGGCAGAAAAGGGGGGCATTCTAACCCAATGGGTTTTAGATGGCATATGAAAGGACATCATGTCGCAGACAAGTGGGCTTCATGACGGGATCAGCGGTGATTGTGCTGGACGGTAACCAGTGATCGTTCCCATGCTCCGCGTGGGAATGCCCCATTGGACGCTCTGCGTCCGCTTCGGCATGTGACGCGGAGCGTCACGGGCTGCATTCCCACGCAGAGCGTGGGAACGATCAACAGGCGCCGCAGGATTTCAGTCGAACATGAAGAGCGCATCATTGCTGAACTGCGCCTCAAACCGGCTCGCCGGCATCGGCCGGCCGAACAGGTACCCCTGAACCTCATCGCAACCGTGCTCACGCAGGAAGTCGAGTTGCTCGTGGGTTTCCACGCCCTCGGCGATCACCGCCAGATTGAGGCTATGGGCCATGGCGATGATCGCCCGGGCAATCTGCGCATCCTGCTCACCCGACGGCAGGCCATCGACAAAGGTGCGGTCGATTTTCAGCACGTCGATCGGGAACTGCTTGAGGTAATTGAGCGATGAATAACCGGTGCCGAAGTCGTCGACCGCAATGCTCAGGCCAAGGTTTTTCAACCCGGCGAGAATCTGCATCGCTTCGCTGACTTCGCGCATCAGGATACTTTCGGTCAGCTCCAGCTCCAGGCACGCCGGCGGCAGGCCGGTTTCCTTGAGGATGGTGGCGATTCGCGTGCCGAGCTGGCCATCGGAGAACTGCCGCGCCGAGATATTCACCGAGACCTTCGGCACTCGCACCTTGGCCTGATGCCAGGTCTTGAGCTGGCGGCAGGCCTCGCTGATTACCCAGTCGCCGACGTCCACCACCAGACCGAGCTCTTCAAGCACCGGAATGAAATCCCCCGGCGGCACCAGCCCGCGACGTGGATGGCGCCAGCGCAGCAGCGCTTCGGCACCAGTAAGACGTTTGCCGTCACCGCTGAATTGCGGCTGGTAATACAGCACGAATTCGTTCTGTTCCAGGGCGTGGCGCAAGTCGCTTTCCAGCTCCAGACGCTCCAGGGCGCTGGCGTTCATGTCGGCCTGATAGAACTGGAAGTTGTTTTTGCCGCGCTCCTTGGCGTGGTACATCGCGGTGTCGGCGTTCTTCATCAACTGACTGAGTTCGTTGCCGTCCTGTGGGCTCAAGGCAATGCCGATACTGGCGGTGACGAAGAACTCGCGACCTTCCAGTACAAACGGTTTCACCAGGCTGGCGAGAATCTGCTCGGCCACGTGAATGGCCCGGTTCAGTGCCACTTCACGGTTGATCCGCGGTTGCAGTAGCAAGGTGAACTCATCGCCGCCCATGCGCGCCACGGTGTCGTCATCGTCGACGCAGCCCAGTAGCCGTGTGGCCATTTCCTTGAGCATGCGGTCGCCGGCGGCGTGGCCCAGGGAGTCGTTGATCGGTTTGAAACGGTCGAGGTCGAGGAACATCAGCACCACCCAGGACTTCTGGCGTTCTGCCGATTGCAGGGCGGTGTGCAGGCGATCCTGAAACAGCGTGCGGTTGGGCAGGTGGGTCAGGGCGTCGTAATAGGCCAGGCGGTGAATCCGCTGTTCACTGGCCTTGCGCTCGCTGATATCGCTGAAGAAGCACACGTAACTGGCGAGGTCGCCTTCATCGTCCAGCACCGCCGTGATACCGACCCACGCCGGGTAATGCTCGCCGTTGCGGCGCTTGAGCCAGACTTCGCCTTCCCAGGTGCTGTGCTGATGCAATTGCTTGAGCACATAACGCAGATGGGCTTCCTGCTGCTCATCGACAGTGAGCATGTTCGGCAACTGATCGAGGACCTGCGACACCGCATAACCGCTGACGCGACTGAACGCCTCGTTGGCCTGGACGATGTAACCGGCCGGGTCGGTGATCAGGATCGCCGAGGTCGAGTGTTCGAATACCGTGGCCGCCATGCGCAGGTCTTTCTCGGCGCGGCGCTGCTGGCTGATGTCGCGACCGACCCCGAGCACGCCTTCGAAGGCGCCATGCTCGTCCCACACCAGAACCAATCGCAGCTCGATCGGGATTTTGCGTCCGTCGGCCCGCAGGCAGTCGAACAGGAACAATTGGGTTTGTACCTGGCTGCGCAGCAACGCCAGTTGATCAGGTTTATCCAGGGCTTTGCTGACCCGATCCATCAAACCGTAGATGCCGCTCAGTTGCTGCGGATTGGCGATGGTCGATTGCCAGCCGTTCTGGAAAATCCAGTCGACGTCATACCCGAGCACGGCCTGCACCGACGGGCTGACGTAATTGAGCGAGAGCTTGTTGTCGGTGGAGAAAATCACGTCGCTGATGCTTTCGGCAAGCATGCGGTAGCGCTGCTCGCTGTCGCGCAGGGATTCGCTGGCCTCGATCTGTTCGGTGATGTCCTTGGCCACGCCGATGATCCGCGTGACCTGATCGTGCTTGTCCCGGGCCAGGGCCTGTTCGCGAATGTCGAAACGCCGCCACTTGCCGTCGCGATGCCGGAAACGCAGTTGGCATTGCAGCAATTGCGAATAACCGGCCTGGCGCTGGGTCTGGCGCGAGCGGTGGTAATAGTCGGCATCTTCGGGGTGCAGGAGGATTTCCCAAAAGTATTCGCCCATCTGGTGCAGCTCGGTGCGGTTGTAGCCCAGCGTCTGCCCCAGGTGGTGGTTGCTGAAGATCATCCGCTGGCTGATCACATCCTGCACGTACAGGTGATCCGGCACGGTGCGCACCACGTCCGACCAGAAACCTTCACGCTCCAGCAGCGACAGTTCGATCAGCTTGCGGCTGGTGATGTCGTTGATGCTCAAGATCACCGCTTTGTAGTCGTGCTGCTCTTCCGGCAGGCGCAGCACCAGCCACAGGTGCTGGTCGCGGCCGTTGTTGTCCTGAAGTTTGATTTCCAGTTCGAGTTGTTTCTGCTGGTTGAGCACGGCCTCCAGCATCTGGTTGCCGATCGCGGTGCTGTCCAGCGGGCTACCGTCGATCAGCAGCTTCCAGGCCTGGTCGCAGGAGTTGACGTTGAGCAGTTGCAGGGCGACCTGGTTAACCTCTGTGATGCGCAGCTCTTGCAGCAGTTGCTGGCGTTGCTCAGGGATTTGGAGCCAGGCTTTCAGTTGTTCGCTGCTGTTGAGCTGGGCCTTGTCGAAAAAGTTTTTCAGCCCGGACAGGTCGAGCACGCACAGCGCCACGCCGGTGCCTTCGAAAATGTCCTGATAGCGTCGACGCCCCTCATGCAACTGCCGCTGACGGCGGCGCATGCTCAACAGCGCGATCAGCGGCAGCAGGGAAAACGCCAGGCCGAGCAGGCATTTGCCGATGAACGCCGGCAGCAGTTGTTCGAGTACCTGTTGGCGGTCGAACAGCCCACGCAGTTGCCAGTCGCTGCTGCTCAGCGGCACGGTCAGCACACTGTTGGCCAGGTCATCCTCGCTCAGCGTGCCCTGTTTGACGGCGGGCAGGGCTTCATCGCGGCTGATGATTTGATGATTGACGCGGTTTTCCACCAGCCACAACGGGCGGATGCCGGCTTCGCCCTGTTTGGTCAGGGAGGAGAAAAACGTCGGGGTCAGGCGCAACGCCCAATAACCGCGACTGCTGCCGCTGGCCTGGTGCAGCAACAAGTGCACCACCGAGCCATCGTCGGCGTTACTGAAATAGTGGGCTTGCGATCGGCTGCGGCGTACCAGATCGCTCAGGTAATCGGCGTCCTGGCTGTCGGCGGCGCTGTCGCTGAGGATTTTGCCGGAGGGGCTGAGTAACGCCAGGCTGCGCAGGTCGGGCAGCGACTGCTGAAGCCGGCGCAGCAGCACTTGCTGTTCGTCGGCTGATTGCGGCTGCTCGACGATCGGTAGCAGATTAAGGGCGATCTGCGCGTTGAGCGCCATGTTCAGGCTGACTTGCGAGGCCAGGTCGGCGGTGTAGTCGATGGTGTACTGGCGTTGGTTTTTCTGGGTTTCGCTCAACTGATCCAGCAATTGCCAAAACAGCAGCGCGAGCAGCAATAGCACGAGTGTCGCCAGCGCGCCCTTCAGGGTTCCGCGCAGGGGGGAGCCGAGCGCGGCAGCCGGTGCACGGGAAGAAAGAGGCGGCGTGACATTAGGCAAACTGAAATCCTGCGGTTTGGCTGGACTGGCGCGACGTGCACTATAAGCCGGACGCCCGAAGGGCGGCTAGCATGCCTTGAGTTGTGGCGAAGTGCCAGCCCCTCACGGCTGGACTGCCACTTGTCATTCAGGTAGCTTTGCCGGTTACGCGGGAGCGTTCCAGCTCCTAGACTCAGGCTTTTCTCACGCGCACGTATTGATAACTATCAATCGCTGGCAGCGTGCAAGGCCTGGCCGGGCAACGCCTGCGCTCCAAATCATCTGTCACTGACCCAAGGTTCTCCATGGCTCAATACGTCTTCACCATGCATCGGCTGGGCAAAGTTGTTCCGCCGAAGCGGGAAATCCTGAAAAACATTTCGCTGTCGTTCTTCCCCGGCGCCAAGATCGGCGTACTCGGCCTCAACGGTTCGGGTAAGTCCACGCTGTTGAAAATCATGGCCGGCGTCGACACCGAGTTCGAGGGCGAAGCCCGTCCGATGCCGGACCTGAACATTGGCTATCTGCCGCAGGAACCGATCCTGGACCCGACCAAGACCGTGCGTGAAGTGGTCGAGGAAGCGGTCAGCGTGATCAAGAACGCCCAGGCGCGCCTGGACGAGGTCTACGCGGCTTACGCCGATGAAGACGCCGACTTCGACAAACTGGCCGCTGAACAGGCCAAGCTCGAAGCCATCCTGCAAGCCAGCGACGGTCACAACCTGGATCGCCAACTGGAAGTCGCCGCCGATGCGCTGCGTCTGCCGGCGTGGGATGCCAAGGTCGAATTCCTGTCCGGTGGTGAAAAGCGTCGTGTGGCCCTGTGCCGCCTGCTGCTGTCCGCCCCCGACATGCTGCTGCTCGACGAACCGACCAACCACTTGGACGCCGATTCCGTCGCCTGGCTGGAGCACTTCCTGCACGACTTCCCGGGCACCGTGGTCGCGATTACGCACGACCGTTACTTCCTGGACAACGTCGCTGGCTGGATCCTCGAACTCGACCGCGGCGCCGGTATCCCGTACGAGGGCAACTATTCGGGTTGGCTTGAAGCCAAGTCGGATCGTCTGGCTGCCGAATCCAAGCAGCAGTCGGCCCACGAAAAAGCCATGAAGGAAGAACTGGAGTGGGTGCGCAAAGGCGCCAAGGCCCGCCAGTCCAAATCCAAGGCTCGTCTGCAACGCTTCGAAGAAATGCAATCGCAGGAATTCCAGAAGCGCAGCGAAACCAACGAGATCTACATCCCGGCCGGTCCGCGCCTGGGTGACAAGGTCATCGAGTTCAAGAACGTCTCCAAGGGCTATGGCGATCGCGTGTTGATCGACAACCTGTCGTTCTCCATGCCTAAAGGCGCCATCGTTGGCGTGATCGGCGGTAACGGTGCCGGTAAATCCACGCTGTTCCGCATGCTGATGGGCAAGGAGCAACCGGATTCGGGCAGCATCGAAGTCGGCGAAACCGTGCAACTGGCGTGTGTTGACCAGAGCCGTGATGACCTGGATGGCAGTAAGACTGTGTTCCAGCAAATCTCCGACGGTTCCGATCAGATCCGCATCGGCAACTACGAGATCCCGTCGCGTACTTACGTCGGTCGCTTCAACTTCAAGGGCGGCGATCAGCAGAAGTTCGTCAAGGACCTGTCCGGTGGTGAGCGCGGTCGCTTGCACCTGGCCCTGACCTTGAAAGAGGGCGGCAACGTCCTGCTGCTCGACGAACCGTCCAACGACCTCGACGTTGAAACCCTGCGTTCCCTGGAAGAAGCGCTGCTGGACTTCCCGGGCGCCGCCATTGTGATCTCTCACGATCGGTGGTTCCTTGACCGCGTCGCGACTCACATCCTTGCGTACGAAGACGACTCGCAAGCGGTGTTCTTCGAAGGTAACTACTCCGAGTACGAAGCCGATCGCAAGAAACGCCTCGGCGAAGCGGCTGCCCAGCCGCACCGTGTACGGCACAAGAAACTGGCCTGATATCGGGTTGGCTGCATGAAAAAACGGAGCTTTTGGGGGCTCCGTTTTTTTATGGGTGTTGTTCAGGTAAATCGCGTCACTCGATATCGACGTTCAGCACCTCAATCACCAAATCCCCCGCCGGCCGCTTCCACAGCACCTCATCCCCGACCTGCGCCCCGAGCAACGCCCGCCCCAGCGGCGAACCCCAATTGATCAACCCACTGGCCGCCTCCGCCTGATCCTCACCCACCAACTGCACCCGTTGCTCGTTGCCCTGGTCATCGGCAAACGTTACCCAACCGCCAATCTGCACTTTGCCGGTCGAGGAGGCCGGAACAACCAGCTGAGCGCTTTGCAATCGCTGATTGAAATAGCGCCAGTCACGCTCAAGGTCAGCCTGGCGCTGTTTGTCGGCCAGTTCACCTTTGGCGCTTTGTTCATTGAGCAGGTTTTGCACCTCGGCGAGTTTCGCCTGAAGCTGAGCGAGCCCGGCCGGGGTGACGTAATTGGGCTGCGCGCTGACCTGCCGTTCTACTGGCTGGTCAGCTTGCGCGGCGGCGTTATCTTCATTGACGAAGGCACGACTCATGGTTTTCTCCCGTTATAGGGTTTGGGCCATGGTTGCAGGGTTTAAGTTTCGACGGATGTCTGTCAGCGACCTATTGCGAGCGAAAAGCCCGGGCTGCGTCCTGGTCTTTCTGTTGCTGCCAGGCGCGTTCGCGGTCGTCCCATTGGTGGCTGCGATAGTCCTCGCGGTCGCGGTTTTCCAGCATCGCCTGGCACTGGCGGAAGCCATCGCCCCAGCCCTCGGCGTATTGCTTGTCCTTGAGGTAGCGCGGCACGTTCTTGCGGAATTCACCGGTCATCGCCCCCGCGGCCTGGCGGCCACTGATGCAACCGTCATCGAAGCCATCGGCGAAAGCTGGCGGGTAACCCTTGGCGATCAGATCTTCGTGGGTCGACTGGCAACCCGCGCACAACAGCAGCAACCCCAACACACCCACGCAACGCCACATTTCAGACTCCCGGCCGTTCGACGGCCTATGTAGCAAGTCTAGAAGTCGATTCGTGAGTGGGGCGTGAAAGAAAGATCAAAAGATCGCAGCCTTCGGCAGCTCCTACAGGTGTGTGCGATCGAATGTAGAAGCTGCCGAAGGCTGCGATCTTTTGATCTAGTAGTGATACCACTTCACCTCAAGCATCACTTCATTCTCGGGCGAGGCGAGGTGGCTGAATTCGCGCTGGGCGCTTAGGCGCAGACCCAGGTTGCGCGACAATTCCCACTGCTGGTTCAGACTCACGCTACGGCGCACTTCGCCGTTGGTGAAGAAATCGCCCTTGGTTTCCAGGCTGAAGTTGCCCAGCGGGTTTTTCCACAACACGCCGCTGTTGAAACCGGCAGCCGGGGCCACGAACCCGGCGAAGTCGTTGTTGTGTTCGATGCGCACGGTGCCCAAGGCAAACCCGAGTACATCGTCGCCCAGTTGCCAGGTCCCGCCGGCGCCGCCATTGACGTGGCTGACCAGGGTTTCATCGTCATGCTTGCCCGGCACCCGCTCCAGGCCGCCGGTGACTTGCCACGACAGCGGCTGCAACAGCTCATTACGCGGCGTCAGCGAGCGAATGGTCGCCAAATCCAGTTGCTGCAATTGCCAGTGATTGCCTTCGTACTGACGCAGTTTCATCTGCAGGATTTCAATCTGCGCGCCCAGCGGGAAGCTCTCGGCATTGTCGTTGAGATCGTGATAGGCCATGCGCAAGCCGTACTCGCCGAAAGCCTTGTCGCCCCGGGTGCCGAGGCCGGCCTGCCAGGTGCGGGATTCGTGACCGTCTTCCGGCAAACCGGGGCGCGGGATGTCCAACTCTGGCGGCGGGTTCTGGTTGATGGCTCGCAACAGTTCGAAGCTGCGCTGGGCCCGTGCCGGGTCGCGTTCCTGACCATTGGCGCGGTAGCGTTCAAGGCGATAGGCCGCGTCGATGATCAGCGCCTGACGGTCCTTGGGTTGCGCCTTGAAGGCCGGGTCTTGCAGTTGTTTTTGATCGGCGCTGACTTTCAGCACCCAATCCTGTTCTTCACCGGTCAATGGCTCGGCGCGGCTCAGCAGTTCACGCTCGCGGGACGGGCGATATTCAATCGATTCCACCAAACCGGCCTCTTTCACGGCTTTGACGGTGTCGGTGGGGATCGCGGTCAGCGGGAATTGTTCGGTCAAGCGCAGGCTCGGCCGCGCCACTTGCAGCAGTTCCAGCAGGCGGTAGGAGCAGTTTTCGTCAAAGAAGAAATAGTCGAACTGGATCTGCTTGAGTTCCCAGACGTGCTCGACCATGCGCTCGGTTTCTGGCGGGGTCAGGTTCAGCCGGTATTCCCATAGGTCGCGGTTCTCCAGGCTCCGGTATTCGGACAGTTTTTCCTGATAAGGCACCAGCGCAAACAAACCGGGATAACCACCCATCAGACCTTTCCAGGCGTAGAGGATGCTGTTGTCCGAGCCTTCGATATACGCGCCGAAATTGATCGCGTAGCTGAGCAGCGCGGTCTGATCGCTTTGCACATTCGCCTGATCGATACGCAGCAGGGTATGGCCGAACATCGATGACGGGCTGTTCAGGTACGCCGCCGGGAAGATCATCACCGCACTGTGGGGCGCGACATCCTTGAACCATTGCTTGAATTCAGCGCAGTCCAGGGTTGGCAGGTCAGTCAGGTTCAGCTGTGCCTTCAGCCAGCGGGTGCGGGCCGGGTAGACGCATTGGGCATGTTTTTCACCCGTGCTGGCCGGGGCATACAGCGCTTTTACCGTCGCGGCCAGTTCTCGATCGGGATGTTCATTGCCGTCGGGGGCGAGGAAGAATTTCTGGTCGCTGACATAGCTGCGCCAGCCGCCGAGCTTGGCGGTTTCGTAATGGCCCAGGGAAATCCAGAAAGGGTCGTTGGCCAGTTGCTGCAAACGTTGATCGTCGATGTATGGCGCGGCGGACAGCGGGGCGCAGACACAGAGCGCCAGCCAGGCAAGGCGTTTGAGCATAGTGGGCAACTTAAGTCGAAAGAAACAAAGACCCAAAGAGGCGGATGCCATGTACCCGTAGGAGCTGTCGAGTGCAATGAGGCTGCGATCTTTCCCGGCTCACTTGAGTCTCAAGCGAAAGATCAAAAGATCGCAGCCTCGTTGCACTCGACAGCTCCTACAGTCGGTTGGCATTACCCAAAGAGGGCAGGTCCAAAAAACAAAAGCCGCTCCCCGAAAGGAGCGGCTGGGTTGAGCTTAAGCTTGAGTGGCGTACTTGGCCAGACGAGGATCGCTCTTCAGGACGGCCAGGGTGTTGGTATGCACGTCGTCAGCGGTCACGTCAGCCTTGCTGAAGATCTGCTGGAAGTGCTCGTGAGTCACAGCGGCGAAATGCGCACGGTCTTCCGGCGCCACGCCCAGTACCACGGCGTAAGTCGTCAGCGCTTCGCCCTGACCTTTAGCCATGTCTTCAGACAGCTCGTTCATCATGCCATTCATGGCAATCCAGGATTTGCCGCCATAGGTCAGCGACGCATTGGTCGAGCAACCGTTGGTGCCGGAAGTCATACCAAATGTTGCATTACCGGACGTGCCGTTGGTGGTGGATGCCAGGAAGTGAGCCGGGGTGCCACGCTGCCCTTCGAACAGCATGTTGCCCCAACCACAATCCGGGCCGCCTGGCGCTTGAGCCATGGCATTGAGGGATACAACGGTGAAGAGAGTACCGAGAAGAATCCGTTTCATAGCTTTGTTCTCTTTGTGTGCATACCAATGGACAAGGGGTTTGGCACCTCATTGGCGCCAGTGGGCCGGTTATTTAGTTCCAGCCGCGCAGTTTGGAGTTTAGGCACGTTCCAAGGGTTCCGTGATTTTTTGCAAAACATTCCTCGTAAAACATTGATTTGGCCCCGCCCCGCGTGGGGATAGCGGTTTGTCTATGCTTTGACTTGAGGCGCGCCTTGCCAGTCGGGTATGGCAGCGCCAGAATGCCGCTATCTGCCCCGCCTGATGTAAGGAAGCCCGATGCCTGATCCTGTTGCTGCCAGCTTGCGTCTAGCGCCCGAAGCGCTGACCCGTCCGTTTTCCGCTGAACAGTTCAGCTTCTCTACCACCAATGATCTGGAGCCTTTTCGCGGTGTGCTCGGCCAGGAACGTGCTGTTGAAGCGCTGCAATTCGGTGTGGCCATGCCACGCCCCGGTTACAACGTATTCGTCATGGGCGAGCCTGGCACTGGCCGGTTCTCGTTCGTCAAACGCTACCTGAAGGCCGAAGGCAAGCGCCTGCAGACCCCGGCGGACTGGGTCTACGTCAACAATTTCGATGAGCCCCGCGAACCCCGCGCCCTGGAATTGCCATCGGGCACTG
Organism: Pseudomonas sp. LBUM1646; assembly: GCF_059716165.1. Lineage (NCBI taxonomy): Bacteria > Pseudomonadati > Pseudomonadota > Gammaproteobacteria > Pseudomonadales > Pseudomonadaceae > Pseudomonas > Pseudomonas sp. LBUM1646. The sequence goes on along the minus strand of NZ_CP166810.1, from coordinate 5,965,452 downwards.
CCGGTGCGTTCATCGGTGATGTCAACGGCTTGATCGACAACCTGGTAGCGACGTTTCCGGCGGTGTTCGAACACCCGTCCTACCAGCAGAAGAAAAGTGCGATCGACCGCGCCTTCAACCAACGCTACGACAAGGCGCTGGACATCATCGAGCGCCTGGCGCTGGAGAAGGAAGTCGCGCTGTACCGCGACGCCAGCAACATCGCCTTCACGCCGATGAGCGAAGGCAAGGCGCTGGACGAAGCGGAATTCGCGCAATTGCCGGAAGCGGATCGCGAGCGTTTTCACGAGGATATCTCGGGTCTGGAAGAGCGCCTGAATGAAGAACTCGCCAGCCTGCCGCAATGGAAACGCGAGTCCAGCAATCTGCTGCGCCAGCTCAACGAAGAAACCATCACCCTGGCCTTGCAGCCGTTGCTGTCGCCGTTGTCGGAGAAGTACGCCGAGAACGCGGCGGTGTGCGGCTACCTGCAAGCCATGCAGGTTTACCTGCTGAAAACCGTGGTCGAGCAATTGGTCGACGACAGCAAGGTCGATGCCGTTGCCCGCAAGATGCTCGAAGAGCAATACGCGCCGAGCCTGGTGGTCGGTCATTCGGCAAGCGGCGGTGCGCCGGTGGTGTTTGAGCCGCACCCGACTTACGAAAACCTGTTCGGCCGTATCGAATACAGCACCGATCAGGGTGCGCTCTACACGACTTATCGGCAGTTGCGACCGGGTGCGTTGCATCGGGCCAACGGCGGCTTCCTGATCCTGGAAGCGGAAAAAATGCTCAGCGAGCCGTTCGTGTGGGATGCGCTCAAGCGCGCCCTGCAATCGCGCAAACTGAAAATGGAATCGCCGCTCGGTGAACTGGGACGCCTGGCCACCGTAACCCTGACCCCGCAACACATTCCGTTGCAGGTCAAAGTCATCATCATCGGCGCCCGGCAGCTCTACTACACGCTGCAAGACCTCGATCCGGACTTCCAGGAGATGTTCCGCGTCCTGGTGGATTTCGACGAAGACATCCCGATGGTCGACGAGAGCCTGGAGCAGTTCGCCCAGTTGCTCAAAACCCGCACCTCCGAAGAAGGCATGGCGCCGCTGACGGCGGATGCGGTGGCACGTCTGGCGACCTACAGCGCGCGTCTGGCGGAACACCAGGGGCGCTTGTCGGCGCGCATTGGCGATCTGTTTCAACTGGTCAGCGAGGCGGACTTCATCCGTCATCTGGCCGGCGACGAGATGACGGATGCCGGGCACATCGAGCGTGCGCTGAAAGCCAAAGCGACTCGCACCGGTCGTGTGTCGGCGCGGATTCTCGACGACATGCTGGCGGGGATCATCCTGATTGACACCGACGGCGCGGCGGTCGGCAAGTGCAACGGGTTGACGGTGCTGGAGGTCGGTGACTCGGCGTTCGGTGTGCCGGCGCGGATTTCCGCCACGGTGTATCCGGGCGGCAGCGGCATTGTCGACATTGAGCGTGAGGTCAACCTCGGCCAGCCGATTCACTCCAAGGGCGTGATGATCCTGACCGGGTATCTGGGCAGTCGTTACGCTCAGGAATTCCCGCTGGCGATTTCGGCGAGCATCGCCCTGGAGCAGTCTTACGGTTACGTCGATGGCGACAGTGCGTCGTTGGGTGAGGCGTGCACGCTGATCTCGGCCTTGTCGAAAACCCCGCTCAAGCAGTGCTTTGCGATTACCGGTTCGATCAACCAGTTCGGTGAAGTGCAGGCGGTGGGCGGGGTCAACGAGAAGATCGAAGGCTTCTTCCGCCTCTGCGAAGCCCGTGGGCTGACTGGTGAGCAGGGGGCGATCATTCCTCAGGCCAACGTCGCGACGCTGATGCTTGATGAAAAAGTGCTGTCGGCGGTGCGTGCGGGGCAGTTCCATGTCTACGCCGTGCGTCAGGCTGACGAGGCGCTGAGCCTGTTGGTGGGCGAGCCTGCCGGTGCGCCGGACGAGAACGGTGAATTCCCGGAAGGCAGCGTTAATGCGCGGGTAGTGGAGCGCCTGCGAGTGATCGCGGAAATGATCAGCGAAGAAGATCTCAAGGAAGCCGAGAAGGAAATCGCACTGGAAGCGTTGGTCGAAGCCAAACCGGCTTAACCCACCATGATCATTCCCACGCTCCGCGTGGGAATGCCTCCTGTGACGCTCTGCGTCTCGCCTTTAAAGGGACGCGGAGCATCCCGGGCTGCATTCCCACGCAGAGCGTGGGAACGATCAGTGCCATCAGTCTGACGTCAATATTCACACAATGACCGCTCGGCGCCTTCTGGTCTCGCATTGCTTGCGAAGCGAACTTTTCTTCTATTCTCAGCTCAAGGATAAGGACAGTAATCACTGGATCGAAACAGCCTTCCCATGATGGCTGAATACCGGATCTATCGAGGGTCGCCGCCATGTCGCGCAACCTCTGCCTCACCCGTCAATGCCTGGGTCTTGTGACCCGTATCGAGTGCGCTATCCGCCCATTGGCGGGAGATACGGGCATGTGGACCTTACTCTTCGCCGCCGGAATGGCAGGCGAACAACCTTCGGCCATCAAGGCTCAAGGCCCTTTCCATGGCCCATTCGTGGCTGAATCGATCCTCGACACGATTGTTGAAAGCCTGACCCTGCATGGCTACGAGCTGGCCGATGATCCGCAAATCTGGAGCCTGCACCTGCAAGCCCAGCTGCGGGAAATCAATGGTGGCCGCGTTCGAAGCCTGGGTGGCTTCGAGTTTCGCCCTGATCACTGAGTCGGGTTGGGCAGCTCGGTTTTGTCGAGTTTGACCTCGAAGCCGTATTGCACGGTGGCGAGGTCGGTCCGCTGGTAGGTTTCCAGTCGCGTCGGCTGGCCATAGAAGTAATGCACGCCAAATAGCGCGGGCCCTTCTGCGCTCGCGTCATGACTGACCGAAAGAATCTCTTTCAGATAATTGCCGCTGTCGTCCTTGGCGAAAAAGCGCCAGTCCTGGGCGGGAAACAGCTTCAGATCGACCACTAGCGCGTTGCCCTTGAGTTCCAGGCCCTTGGGCAGTTGGTGCACGTCGAGGTTTTTCTGTTCGACGGTGGCCAGGAACAGCGGCATCGAACCCACGGCGAAGGCGGGTGTTTCCGGAAACAGGTTCAAATCGTAAGTGATGGTGCCGCGCAATGGATCGACCTGGTAGGCCTCGGGCGGCAGTTCGATCGGTTCATCACGCTTGCCGTTATCGCCTGCGGTAAAAAACGTTACCGGGCTATCGCCAGGGCTGAAGGACGTGCCGAGCAGTTCGTCGTTGAAGCCGCGCGGATGGTCGAACTCGATGCGCGCCGCGCTGGGGTCATCCACCGATTGCGTGATGTTGACGCTCTTTTTCAGTTGTTCTTCCCCGAGTGTCGCGCCTTTGAGCCAGATCGGCGCCTGGTCGTCGTACACCACCACCGGCAGGCTCAGCGGCTGGATGGTCTTCTCGGTGGTGTTGTGATCAAAGCGGCGGACCGGCAGGTCCAGATCCTTGCGGGTCACGGTGGCGGTGGAAAAGTCCAGCACGCTGACTTCGAGCGTCTCGATCGGGCCGTTGAAATACACCTTGGTGTAATGCCGGGTCTGCTGCTTCTCGAACGCTCGCTGGTCTTCATCCAGTTGTTTTTCGAACGGCTCACTCCAGGCTTTCTGCTGTTGCATCTGCGCCAGTTGTTTTTGATAGAAGGCGATTTGCGTCGCGGTTTCGTTGATCGAACCCGAGCGGGAGAGAAATTGCCCGGTGCTGTCCCTGGCCTGCACGATCAGCGGGTTGAGCGGCGTCTCGCTGACTGCGGGGGCCATTGGCAGGCTGTTGGTGAATTCGACTTCGGCGTAGTTGGTCGCCAGGCTCAGCAGGGTGACGCTGAGGTTGTCGTTGGTGCGCGTCTGGCCGACGTCCTTCTTGGTCAGGTCAAAACTGTACAGCCGCCGAGGGGCAATGACTTCGACCTTGCCTTGCAGGCTCACCGGTTGCGGCTGGTTTTTGTTTTCCACGTCCAGGCCGTCGATGAACGGGTAAGTCACCGTCAGGTCATCGGGGTTGGTCAGGTTCGAGCTGGAAGGGCTCAACTGAATGCCGGGATCGGTTTCCGACCATTCCGGCTGGAACGGGATGACGCGCTTGTTGCTCAGGGTCACCGATTGCCATTCCAGGCCGTGGGGAAAGAGGAAGGCTGCCGGTATGCTGAAATTGAAGGGAAACACCGGTTGCAGGTCGGTCAGGTAGTCGGAGCTGGAATCCTTGTGCAGTACAAACAGGCCGTTGATGTAGGTATCCACCAGCGCCTGGGGCGTGGGGTAGTGCTTGAGCACCGCCAGGGCGTCTTCGCTGTACTCGGTTTGCAGCGGTTTGCTGTCGAGCTTGAGCTGCGCCCGTTCGAGCAACAGCAGCGAGCCGCCCAGCTCGGCAACGGCGTCCTTGAGTTTCGGGTCCTGAATGGCATCCAGGGACTTTTCGAACTGCGCGGTTTTTTCTTCGAGGCTGACCTGGCGCTTCTCATCGCTGGGTGAACACCCGCCGAGCAGCAACGCGAGGCAAAGTCCGGCACTGGTTAAAGGCAATCGCACATCCATTTCCTGTCTTCCTGTCCGGTGTCGCTGAACTGTCAATGGTTTGGACACTAGCAGAAAAACTTTGTCACACACGCGCAGGTTACGGATTTTCGGGTGGTTTCTGGGTGTTACAGGCGACTGATATACTCGCCGCCATTTACCAGCCCTTGTGTGAGATTCAATGGAACGCTTTATCGAAAATGCAATGTACGCCTCCCGCTGGCTGCTGGCGCCGATCTACTTTGGTTTGTCCCTGGGCTTGCTGGCGCTGGCGCTGAAGTTCTTCCAGGAAGTCTTTCATGTCATTCCCAACGTCTTCTCGATGGCGGAATCGGACCTGATCCTGGTGCTGCTGTCGCTGATCGACATGGCCCTGGTGGGCGGCCTGCTGGTGATGGTGATGATCTCCGGTTACGAGAACTTCGTGTCCGAACTGGACATCGATGAGGACAAAGAGAAGCTCCACTGGCTGGGCACCATGGATTCATCTTCGCTGAAGATGAAAGTGGCGGCCTCGATCGTGGCGATTTCGTCGATCCACCTGTTGCGCATCTTCATGGACGCCAAAAACGTCGATCCCGAGCATTTGAAGTGGTATGTGATCATCCACATGACCTTCGTGATCTCGGCGTTTGCGATGGGGTATCTGGATAAGCTGACCAAGCACTGACGTCGAATCGAGCCTGTCCAGACCGCCGCACTTTCCCCCGGAGAGTGCGGCGTTCTTTTGCCTGGTTACATGCAGCCGGACATCATGATCGTGCCGGTGGAGTAGCAGGGGGTTTTGGGCTTTATCAGTTTCACGGCGAACGGGTATGAAATGGCCTCGACGTCCGCGCGGAAGTACCCCTCGATCACCGCTGGCTTGCCGTAGAAGTACGTCACTTGAAACAGGTTGTCCCCATGAGCGGACTTTCGGTGCGCTTGCTCGTGCATCACCTTGAGGTAACGCCCGCTCTCGTCTTTGGCGGCTACGTGCCATTCATATTGGTTGAACGCCTGCTCATCCAGAATCACCGCATTACCCTGCACACTCATGCCCTTGGGTAACGCGCTGACCGGGTACTGGTTTTTTTCCACGATCGGGTGCGCGAGCTTCATGGTTCCGCTGGCGTAGGCCGGTGCTTCGTGGAGATAGAAGTCCGGGAGGTTGTAGCTGATTCTCGCCTTGTCCAATTCGGCTTTGTAGGCATAGGGGCTGACGTCAATGACCTCTCCGCGCCGGCCATCAGTACCCTGCGTGTAGAACGTGACGGGGGCGTCCATTTTCGGGTTGCCGTAGGTCCAATTGATCGCGGTCTGTGCACGGAACACGATCCTTGCGAGCCGATTGCTGACGATTTCCTGATCCACAACCACCGTTTTCAGCAGTTGCTCTGCGGTCATGTTGTAGCCGCTCAGTTTTGCTTCTGCCTTGAGGTCATGGATGACCACAGGGCTGGGCATGGCTTGCAGGGCGCTGCCGACCACAAACGATGAAAAGTCGTAGATCGGCACCGTCAGGGTCTTTTGCACTGTCAGGGCATCGGAAAAGTCCATGGCGGTAACGCTGATGTTTTTCACGTCGCCGAAGAAGTATTGCGTGCGGTACTGCACCTGCGAGGTTCTTTTGAATGCGGTCAGTTGTTCTTGCTGCTGCTGGGCCAGTTGTTCACTGAATGTCTTCTGCTTGAGCAGGGTATCGAGCTGCTCTTTGTACAGCCGGGCTTCATCATCCCCCAAAAAAACTTCGCCACGAGGCTTGAGGAATTTTCCGGTGGTGTCCTGGGCCTGAATGAGGAGCGCAGATACATTCCTGTCGGCTATTTCGTGGGTCAACGGTGCCCGATTACGCAGTTCGACTTCGGCAGAGTGGTCGCCCACGCTCAACAGCGTGACGGTCAAATTGCCGATGCTACGACTGACGCCAACCTCTTTTCTGGAAAAGTTGAATTGCGCGACGTTGCCAGGAACCAGCACCGAGACCTCGCCATTGAGCGTGATGGGCAGAGGCCGAATCCGCTTGTTGATCATCTGACCGTTTTTCTGCGGGTAGACCAACAGAAGCTCGTCGGAGTACTTGTCCTTCGACAGTGCCAGCGGTTTATCTTGCGCGGGTGGCTCGAAGCGGGCCTCGACGACTTGACCATCGTCCAGGGTGGCCGATGTCCAGGACACCTGAAGAGGAAACGGCAGCCCGGCAAACTCATCTGGATCGGCCGATGATTTCGGTCGCAACTCGACGATGGGGTTGTCGCCAAAGACTCTGCGCTCATAGAGCAGACTCTCGAGCCAGTGATTGGTCAGGGCCTTGGGGTCGGCACTTTCTTTAAGCAGGACCGCGTGGTCCAGGGTGTAGGCAGGGTCCTCTGGAAATTGGGCGATCCACAATTCGGATTTCCTCTTCTCCATCATGGCGGCCGATTTGGCCCGGATGGCATCTCTCAGTCTGGCGTCATTGATCCAGACCAATTGCTTTTCGAGCGCCTCGTAATAGGCGGCGACCCGCTCTTTCTCTGTGGGCGCCATCCAGTACGCAGTGCCCAGTGCTACGCCAATCGACAGTGCGACCAGCCACAGGCCAGCGCGCCGGAACTTGCGTACAAACGCGGAGATAGAATCGATGCGGAAATGAAAGTCCATTTAAAAATATCCGTAGAAGCGAAGGGTGATTCAAAAATCAGCCGGCGACACTACCAGAAATGAGTGGGCTTGATCCTGCATTCTCCCAAGGCAGCATTGCGCAACAGGTGCCGGCGAGTCGGCGCGAAAAGCGACCGCCTGTCGAGCGGTTGCTGCGCACGACTTGTGCTTTACGGCGTCGAGGCATATGCCTGTAAGGGTCTTGGTCCGCCACTGCTTGAGGTGCGCTCATGAACCTGCAAGAGCTCAATGCCTACGCCATCGCCGGGAAGATCGATGAGCTGAACCTGATTTCGCTGGAAGGCGGGATCTATCTGCTGGAAGCGCGGATGCATGGGGCGGCTTATCCACTGAACGATACCCATGGCCAGTCGTTTCATCTGCGCTCGGTCGAGCATGCCCGTGAAGTCCTGCACGCTTTCCCCAAGCTGCAATTCAACCTGGTGCACACCTCGGTGCATGACGAAATGTGCGGGCTCGGTGCCATCGAGGAGGAAACCCTGAAGGTGCCGATCGCCTTCCGTTCAACCTGGCAGAGCTGACGCCCCCTGATCAATGCCACGGCTTCTGTGCTAGTCTGCTCGCCCTTTTGGTTCCGGGCGCTCCGGGATGCGCTGTGTCCGCACGGCAAGTTCCAGGGCCGTCCGCACAGCGGAGCAGTGTCATGTCCGAAGTAAATCTGTCCACCGACGAAACCCGCGTCAGCTACGGTATCGGCCGTCAGTTGGGCGACCAACTGCGCGACAACCCGCCACCGGGCGTTAACCTGGATTCGATCCTGGCTGGCCTGACCGACGCATTCGCCGGCAAGCCGAGCCGTGTGGGTCAGGAAGAAATGTCCGCCAGTTTCAAAGTGATCCGCGAGATCATGCAAGCCGAAGCAGCTGCCAAAGCTGAAGCCGCTGCTGGCGAAGGCCTGGCCTTCCTGGCTGAAAACGCCAAGCGCGATGGCATCACCACCCTGGCTTCCGGCCTGCAATTCGAAGTACTGACTCAAGGTGAAGGCGCCAAGCCATCCCGTGAAGATCAAGTGCGCACTCACTACCACGGCACCCTGATCGACGGCACTGTGTTCGACAGCTCCTACGAGCGCGGCGAGCCTGCAGAATTCCCGGTTGGCGGCGTGATCGCTGGCTGGACCGAAGCCCTGCAACTGATGAATGCCGGCAGCAAATGGCGTCTGTACGTGCCGAGCGAACTGGCTTACGGTGCTCAAGGCGTTGGCAGCATTCCGCCGCACAGCGTACTGGTGTTCGACGTCGAGCTGCTCGACGTTCTGTAAGACCAGGCTCGATATTACGTCGGGCTAATGTGGGAGCGAGCTTGCTCGCGATAGCGGCATAACAGTCGACAGTAATGTTGAATGCTAGCCAGTCATCGCGAGCAAGCTCGCTCCCACAGTTTTTTACGGTGTTTCATACTTCGATCTTATGGTGCAGTTCATGCGACGGGCGCAATGCCCGGGCATAGCAGAACAGAAACAGATTGCGCACCAGTTCCTTGAGCACCACCGGCTCGCTGGAACTCAAGCCGCTGACGTCCAGATCACCTTGATCTTGCAGTTCGTTCAAGGCTTCTTCTTCAAGCACCGCACAGACTTCCCCGGTTTCCCGATGCAGGATCCTGAGGTAAGGGTGTGGGCGGTCCAGCCAGGCATCGATCAAATAAGTCATGGTTCTCATCTCCATTGATTGGTTTCAATGAGAATAATTCTTATTCATCAAATAGCAAGGGCCTATTGGCAGTTTGTGTTTTTTTCAGGGTAAAGGTTGCGTAAGGTCAAAACGGCTGGCGTTTGGCTACTGCGAGGGATTGCGGGGTGAAGCGGGGGAGGGTGCAGCACCATCCCACGCAGGGCGTGGGATGGAAGACAGCAGGTTCAGACTTTTCTGACGAACTCGGATTTGAGCTTCATCGGGCCGATGCCGTCGATCTTGCAGTCGATGTCGTGATCGCCATCGCACAGGCGGATGTTCTTGACCTTGGTGCCGACCTTGACCACCAGGGACGTGCCCTTGACCTTGAGGTCCTTGATCACGGTGATGGTGTCGCCGTCCTGCAGGACGTTGCCCACCGAATCCTTCTTCACGGTGTCATCGGACGCCACTTCAGCTTCACCGCTGGCGGACCACTCGTGGGCGCACTCTGGGCAGATCAGCTGTGCGCCGTCTTCGTAGGTGTATTCGGAATTGCATTTCGGGCAGGGTGGCAACGTGCTCACTAAGGCTCCTTGGATTGAGGATCGCTAAAAGTCGCACATTATATAGGGTTTTGTCGGAGGAGGGAGCTGACAGCAAAAGATCGCAGCTTTCGGCAGCGCCTGCAGGGTTTTGTGTACACCCGTAGGAGCTGCCGAAGGCTGCGATCTTTTGATCTTGCTTTGAATATCAGTGCGTGCGAGCTACCGCAAACTCGCTCAACTCCACCAGCGCATCGCGATATTCGCTGGCTGGCAGGGCGTCGAGGCACTTGATCGCGCGAGCCACATAATCACGGGCCAGTTGCGCGGTGTACTCCAGCGAACCGGAAGCTTCAACGGCCTCACGGATGCTTTCCAGGTCTTCGATGCCACCTTTCTGGATCGCCTGGCGTACCAGGGCCGCCTGTTCCGGGGTGCCTTCGCGCATGGTGTAGATCAGTGGCAGGGTCGGCTTGCCTTCGGCCAGATCGTCACCGACGTTCTTGCCCAGGGTTTCCGCATCACCTTTGTAATCCAGCAGGTCGTCGACTAATTGGAAGGCTACGCCCAGGTGGTCGCCAAACGTGCGCAACGCCTCGCGCTGTTCCGGCGTGGCTTCGCACAAGGCGGCGGCGCTGTGGGTCGAGGCCTCGAAGAGCATCGCAGTCTTGCCGCGAATGACCTCCATGTAGACTTCTTCGGTCGTGCTGGCGTCCCGGACCTTCGACAACTGCAACACTTCGCCTTCGGCAATGATCCGCGTGGCCTGCGAAAGGATCTTCATCACCGGCATGGAGCCCAGTTCGACCATCATTTCGAAGGAGCGCGAATACAGGAAGTCGCCCACCAGCACGCTTGGCGCGTTGCCCCACATGGCGTTGGCGGTCGAGCGGCCACGGCGCATGCCGGACATGTCGACTACGTCGTCATGCAGCAGAGTGGCGGTGTGCAGGAACTCGATGGTGGCGGCCAGCAGGCGCAGGTCATCGCCTTCGCGACCCAAGGCCTTGCCACACAGCAACACTAATAGAGGGCGCAGGCGTTTACCGCCGGCCGAGGTAATGTAGTCGCCGATTTTCGATACCAGCGGCACTCGGGAAGTCAGCTGCTTCTTGATGATGCCGTCGACGGCACTAAAATCGTCCGCCACCGCGCGGTAGAAAGCTTGGGGTTGCATCAGCGACAGTTGCTCCAGAAGGGTTGCGCGGCATGCTAGGACCCACGTCCGGACCTGTCAAGGCGCGATGGACGGCCTCTTGCATCGCTCGGGTAGCTTGCGTACAATCGCGCACCCTGAACTTCCTGGGCAGCACCTGCCTTACGCAATTGCAATCAGGCCTTCCAGCCCAATGCAGCCATGCCAGCCAATACCTCTTCTTATAAAGAGCTGGGTGAGCAGGATTATCGGAGAAATACCATGTCGTACGCAGTAATTGTTACTGGTGGCAAGCAATACAAGGTCGCCCCAGGTGAATACCTGAAGATCGAAAAACTGGAAATCGCTACCGGCGAATCCGTTACTTTTGATCGCGTTCTGTTGGTCGCCAATGGCGATGACGTGAACATCGGCGCTCCAGTTGTTGCAGGCGCTACCGTTGTGGCTGAAGTGATCTCCCAAGGTCGTCACGATAAAGTCCGCATCATCAAGTTCCGTCGTCGTAAGCACCACATGAAGCGTATGGGCCACCGCCAGTGGTACACCGAGATCAAAATCACCGGTATTCAGGCTTAATTTCAGCCTAATTCCTCACTAGGAGAATTGACTCATGGCACACAAAAAAGCTGGTGGTAGTACCCGTAACGGTCGCGACTCAGAAGCCAAACGCCTTGGCGTTAAGATGTATGGCGGCCAGGTTATCATTCCGGGCAACATCATCGTGCGTCAGCGCGGCACCCAATTCCACGCCGGTTACGGTGTTGGCATGGGTAAAGATCACACTCTGTTCGCTAAAATCGACGGCGTGATCAAGTTCGAAGTAAAAGGCGCTTTCAATCGCCGTTACGTAAGCATTGTTCCGAAGACTGCAGTCGTCGCGGCATAATTACGTAGATGCTGGAAAAGCCCTGTCTCGCGACGGGGCTTTTTCGTTTGTGGGGTGAGTCTCTTGCAAAGCTGTTTGTGATGGGCTCCAGCGCTGGATTTGCGGTCGTTGATTGAGGTCGCTGCGCTCATTTTTGCAAGAGTCTTATGTCTTGGTTTTTTCGGCTCGTCCGTATGGCGAGAGGCGTTGTGTTATGAAGTTTGTTGATGAAGTATCGATTCGAGTAAAGGCCGGTGACGGCGGTAACGGTTGCATGAGCTTCCGTCGCGAAAAATTCATTGAAAACGGTGGCCCGAACGGCGGTGATGGTGGTGATGGTGGCTCGGTCTACATGATCGCCGACGAAAACCTCAACACCCTGGTGGACTACCGTTACACCCGGCACTTCGATGCCGAGCGCGGTTCCAACGGCGGCAGCACCGACTGCACCGGCAAGAAAGGTGAAGAGCTGGTCCTGCGCGTTCCAGTGGGCACGACCGTTATCGACTCCGCTACCCAGGAAGTTATTGGCGACCTGACCAAGGCTGGCCAGCGTCTGCTGGTGGCGCATGGCGGCTGGCACGGTCTGGGCAACACCCGTTTCAAATCCAGTACCAACCGTGCTCCACGCCAGACCACTCCGGGTAAGCCGGGCGAGGCGCGTGACCTGAAACTGGAAATGAAAGTGTTGGCTGACGTCGGTCTGCTGGGCTTGCCGAACGCTGGTAAAAGTACCTTTATCCGCTCCGTTTCGGCCGCCAAGCCGAAAGTTGCTGACTACCCGTTCACCACGCTGGTGCCGAACCTGGGTGTGGTCAGCGTTGATCGCTGGAAAAGCTTCGTGGTCGCGGACATCCCGGGTCTGATCGAAGGCGCTTCCGACGGCGCGGGCCTGGGGATTCGTTTCCTCAAGCACTTGTCGCGTACCCGCTTGCTGCTGCACCTCGTGGACATGGCGCCGCTCGATGACGCCAGCGCCCCGGATGCTGCTGAAGTGATCGTCAGTGAACTGACCAAGTTCAGCCCGTCCCTGGCTGAGCGTGATCGTTGGTTGGTGCTGAACAAGTGCGACCAGATCCTTGAAGAAGAGCACGAAGAGCGCGTCAAGGAGATCGTTGATCGCCTGGAATGGACCGGTCCGGTCTACGTGATCTCGGCCATCTCCAAGCTCGGTACCGAGCGTCTGTGTCACGACATCATGCGTTATATGGAAGACCGTGCCGATCGCCTGGCGAACGACCCGGTCTACAAGGAAGAGCTGGCCGAACTCGATCAGCGCATCGAAGACGAAGCCCGTGCTCAGCTGCAGGCCCTGGATGACCAGCGTGCCCTGCGCCGTAGCGGCGTGAAGTCGGTCCATGACATCGGCGACGATGATTGGGATGAAGAAGATGTGGATGACGAAGACGGTCCGGAAATCATTTACGTGCGTGACTGATCCGTTGCGATAAACTTAAGCGCCGCTCAATCGAGCGGCGTTTTAGTATCTGGAATTCGGTAGTCACGAATAACGTTACGGGCAGCGCTGGGTCGCGCTGTCCTCAAACTAAGGTTGAAGATGATGCGGAGCAAGGTGACAGGTGCGCAGCGTTGGGTCGTGAAGATCGGCAGCGCTTTGCTGACGGCGGACGGCAAGGGCCTGGATCGCGCGGCAATGGGGGTCTGGGTTGAACAGATGGTGGCCTTGCATGAGGCGGGCGTCGAGCTGGTGCTGGTGTCCTCCGGGGCAGTGGCGGCCGGCATGAGCCGTCTGGGCTGGACCGTACGACCCAGCGCGATGCACGAATTGCAGGCGGCTGCTGCCATCGGTCAGATGGGCTTGGTGCAGGCCTGGGAGTCGAGCTTTGCCGAGCATGGCCGGCATACCGCGCAGATTCTCCTGACCCACGACGACCTGTCTGACCGCAAGCGCTACCTGAACGCCCGCAGTACCTTGCGCGCGCTGGTCGAGCTCAAGGTTATCCCGGTGATCAACGAAAACGACACCGTGGTCACTGACGAAATCCGTTTCGGCGACAACGATACGCTGGCGGCGCTGGTGGCCAACCTGGTCGAAGCTGACTTGCTGGTGATCCTCACCGATCGCGATGGCATGTTCGACGCGGATCCGCGTAATAACCCCGACGCTAACCTGATTTACGAAGCCCGCGCTGATGATCCGGCGCTGGATGCCGTCGCCGGTGGTACCGGTGGTGCGCTAGGGCGTGGCGGAATGCAGACCAAGTTGCGTGCTGCGCGGCTGGCGGCGCGTTCCGGGGCGCACACCATCATCGTCGGCGGGCGCCTGGAGCGCGTGCTGGATCGCCTCAGGGCTGGCGAGCGCATCGGCACCTTGCTGTCGCCTGAGCGCGGCATGCTGGCGGCGCGTAAGCAATGGCTGGCCGGGCATCTGCAAACCCGTGGCACCCTCGTGTTGGATGCCGGCGCTGTGACGGCGTTGTCCAAAGGCAATAAAAGTTTGCTGCCGGTCGGCGTCAAATTGGTTCAGGGCAGCTTCCGTCGAGGCGAAATGGTGGTTTGCGTGGCGCCGGATGGTCGAGAAATCGCCCGTGGCCTGGCCAATTACAGCGCTCTGGAAGCACAAAAAATCATCGGTCAGTCGTCTGAGGCGATTGTCGGTCTGTTGGGTTACATGGCGGAACCGGAACTGGTTCACCGCGATAACCTGATCCTGGTCTGAAGGAAAATTGAATGCGCGTTGCAAAGGGGTTATTGGGCTTGTTGCTGGCGATGCCGTTACTGGCGTCGGCAGAAGAAATTGGTCAGGTGTCGACGGTATTCAAATTTGTCGGCCCGAATGACCGTATCGTCGTCGAGGCTTTTGATGATCCGAAGGTTGAAGGCGTGACTTGCTACCTGTCGCGCGCCAAGACGGGCGGTGTGAAGGGTGGTTTGGGCTTGGCTGAAGATCGCGCTGAAGCGTCCCTGGCTTGCCGTCAGGTTGGGCCGATCAACTTCAAGGGCGAGCTGAAGGATGGCGATGAGGTGTTCAAGGAGCGCACTTCGCTGGTGTTCAAGACCATGCAAGTGGTTCGCTTCCTCGACAAGAAGCGCAATACGCTGGTGTATCTGGTCTACAGCGATCGCTTGATTGAGGGCAGTCCGCAGAATGCGGTGACGGCGATTCCGATTCTGCCGTGGCCGCACGCTCAATAGCCGCAAGGGTTGTTAAAGAATGGGAAGGGCTTCGGCTCTTTCCATTTTTTTTGCGCGGCGTTTACTAAATCGCAGGCAATAAAAAACCGACCCTAGGGTCGGTTTTTTAACAAGCTTATCGCTTATGCGGCAACAGCAAGGTTCAGAGCCTTGACGTGACCGTTCAGGCGGCTCTTATGACGAGCTGCCTTGTTCTTGTGGATGATGCCTTTATCGGCCATACGGTCGATAACTGGCACAGCCAGAACGTAAGCTGCTTGAGCTTTTTCAGCGTCTTTTGCGTCAATGGCCTTAACTACATTCTTGATGTAGGTACGAACCATGGAACGCAGGCTGGCGTTGTGGCTGCGACGCTTCTCAGCCTGTTTTGCACGTTTTTTGGCGGAAGGTGTGTTGGCCACCGTCGAGCTCCTCGAAAGACTTTTTAGGAAATAGCAAACAAAATAGGCCGCGAATCATGCCGATGAGTTGATGTCTTGTCAAGGGCGGTTGAGACGTTCCGCTAAGTGGTAGGTATAAAGAGGCGGGATATTTATTTCCGGCGCTTGACCTGTAAACTCGCGAGCTTTGGCTCTGTGCTGCTGCGGCGCGGAGTATCGCATAAGTAGGCGCTTTGTTCGCCTGCTGTTTATCGACAGGCACAAACTCTTTCAATGAATCTGCTCAAATCGTTGGCCGCCGTCAGCTCTATCACGATGCTTTCCCGGGTTCTGGGGTTCGTTCGTGACACGCTTATCGCACGTGCATTTGGTGCGGGGATGGCGACCGACGCCTTCTTTATCGCCTTCAAGTTGCCCAATCTACTGCGGCGGATCTTCGCCGAAGGCGCCTTTTCCCAAGCATTCGTGCCGATTCTTGCCGAATATAAAAGCCAGAAGGGCGAGGAGGCGACGCGAACCTTCATTGCCTACGTCTCTGGCCTGCTGACACTGGTGCTGGCGTTGGTCACGGCGCTGGGGATGATTGCCGCGCCCTGGGTGATCTGGGCCACGGCGCCGGGTTTCACCGATACCCCGGAGAAATTCGAGCTGACGTCCAGCCTGTTGCGGGTGACGTTCCCTTATATATTGCTGATCTCCCTGTCTTCATTGGCCGGGGCAATCCTCAATACTTACAACCGTTTCTCGGTGCCGGCCTTCGTGCCGACGCTGCTTAACGTCAGCATGATCATCTTTTCGCTGTTCCTGACGCCGTACTTCAATCCGCCGGTCATGGCCTTGGGCTGGGCAGTACTGGTCGGCGGCCTGGCGCAATTGCTCTATCAGCTGCCGCACCTGAAGAAGATCGGCATGCTGGTGCTGCCGCGCCTGAACCTGCGCGATACGGGCGTGTGGCGGGTGATGAAGCAGATGTTGCCGGCGATCCTCGGTGTTTCGGTGAGCCAGATTTCCCTGATCATCAACACGATCTTTGCCTCGTACCTGGTGGCCGGCTCCGTGTCCTGGATGTACTACGCCGATCGCCTGATGGAGTTGCCGTCCGGCGTGCTGGGCGTGGCGCTGGGCACGATTTTGCTGCCGACCCTGGCCAAGACCTACGCCGGCAAGGATCGCCAGGAATATTCGCGAATTCTCGATTGGGGCCTGCGCCTGTGCTTCGTGCTGGTGCTGCCGTGCTCCCTGGCGCTGGGGATTCTGGCCGAGCCACTGACGGTTTCGCTGTTCCAGTACGGCCAGTTCAGCGCGTTTGACGCGTCCATGACTCAGCGCGCGCTGATCGCTTATTCGGTCGGTTTACTCGGGATTATCGTGATCAAAGTGCTGGCGCCAGGCTTCTATGCGCAACAAAACATCCGCACCCCGGTAAAAATCGCGATATTCACCCTGATCGTCACCCAATTGTTCAACTTGGTGCTGATTGGCCCGCTGGCCCACGCCGGTCTGGCCTTGGCCATCAGTATCGGCGCCTGCATCAATGCCGGGCTGTTGTTCTATCAACTGCGCAAACAGCAGATGTACCAGCCGCAACCGGGCTGGGGAAAGTTCGGGCTCAAGCTTGTCGTTGCGGTGTTGGTGATGTCAGCGGTATTGCTCGCCGGGATGCATTTCATGCCGGCTTGGGATCAGGGGCACATGCTTGAGCGTTTCCTGCGCTTGGGCGCCTTGGTGGTGGCCGGTGTGGTCGCTTATTTCGGCATGTTGCTGTTGATGGGCTTCCGTTTGCGCGACTTCAATCGCAAGGCGTTGAGCTGAGGCGTTAGCCTCGATAAACACGGGCGGGCCGGCAGTTTTGTCGGCTCGATCACTTTGGGTTACGGTGTTGCCTGTCGTCGGCCGCCGGGTGTGGTTATAATCGACCACTTTATGAGCAAGAAGCGCGTTATGCAGCTGGTTCGAGGCCTCCACAATCTGCGCCCCCAGCATCGGGGCTGTGTCGCCACTATTGGCAACTTTGACGGTGTTCACCGTGGTCACCAGGCAATCCTGGTCAGGCTGCGTGAGCGTGCGCTCGAGTTGGGCGTGCCCAGCTGCGTGGTGATTTTCGAGCCACAGCCGCGGGAATTCTTTGCGCCCGACACGGCGCCGGCCCGTCTGGCCCGGCTGCGGGACAAACTGCAGTTGCTGGCCGACGAAGGCGTCGACCGGGTCTTGTGCCTGGCGTTCAACCAGCGCCTGAGCAAGCTCAGCGCCGCGGAATTCGTCGATACCATTCTGGTGGACGGCCTGGGTGTGCAGCATCTGGAGGTCGGTGATGACTTCCGTTTCGGTTGCGACCGGGTCGGGGATTTCGATTTCCTGCAACAGGCCGGCGTCCTCCAGGGCTTTACCGTCGAAGCGGCGCAAACCGTCGAGTTGGACGGTATCCGCGTCAGCAGCACTCAAGTGCGTAATGCATTGGCCGCTGCCGACTTTGCCTTGGCCGAACGCTTGCTCGGTCGACCGTTCCAGATTACCGGGCGGGTGCTGCATGGCCAGAAGCTGGCGCGCCAGCTCGGTACACCGACCGCCAACATCCAGCTCAAGCGTCGTCGCGTGCCGTTGTCCGGGGTTTACCTGGTCAACGTCGACATCGACGGCAAGACCTGGCCAGGCGTCGCCAATATCGGCGTGCGGCCAACGGTCCAGGGTGATGGCAAAGCCCACCTGGAAGTACATCTTTTAGATTTTGCCGGCGATCTGTATGACCGGCGTTTGACGGTGGTTTTCCACCACAAGCTGCGTGAAGAGCAGCGTTTCGCCTCTCTGGAGGCGCTTAAGACGGCGATCAATGCGGATGTCGCCGCCGCCCGTGCCCTGTCGCACCTAGCGCCAATCGCTAATGAAGAGCCTTAAATGACCGACTATAAAGCCACGCTAAACCTTCCGGACACCGCCTTCCCAATGAAGGCCGGCCTGCCTCAGCGCGAACCGCAGATTCTGCAGCGCTGGGACAGCATTGGCCTGTACGGTAAGTTGCGCGAGATTGGCAAGGATCGTCCGAAGTTCGTTCTGCACGACGGTCCTCCGTATGCCAACGGCACGATTCACATCGGTCACGCACTGAACAAGATTCTCAAGGACATGATCATCCGCTCGAAGACCCTGTCGGGTTTCGACGCGCCTTATGTTCCGGGCTGGGACTGCCACGGCCTGCCGATCGAGCACAAAGTCGAAGTGACCCACGGCAAGAACCTGGGCGCGGATAAAACCCGCGAACTGTGCCGCGCCTACGCTACCGAACAGATCGAAGGCCAGAAGTCCGAATTCATCCGTCTCGGCGTGTTGGGCGACTTCGCCAACCCGTACAAGACCATGGACTTCAAGAACGAAGCCGGTGAAATCCGCGCGCTCGCCGAAATCGTCAAGGGCGGTTTCGTGTTCAAGGGCCTCAAGCCCGTGAACTGGTGCTTCGACTGCGGTTCGGCCCTGGCCGAAGCGGAAGTCGAGTACGAGAACAAAAAGTCCTCGACCATCGACGTAGCCTTCCCGATTGCCGATGAAGCCAAACTGGCTGCCGCGTTCGGTCTGGCGTCGCTGGGCAAACCTGCTTCGATCGTGATCTGGACCACCACCCCGTGGACCATCCCGGCCAACCAGGCATTGAACGTTCACCCGGAATTCAACTACGCCCTGGTCGATGTCGGCGACAAACTGCTGGTATTGGCTGAGGAGCTGGTCGAGTCGTGCCTGGCCCGCTACAGCCTGGAAGGTTCGGTCATCGCGACCACCACCGGTAAAGAACTGGAGCTGATCAACTTCCGTCACCCGTTTTACGATCGCTTGTCGCCGGTTTACTTGGCCGAGTACGTCGAACTGGGCGCTGGCACCGGCGTGGTTCACTCCGCACCGGCCTACGGCGTGGACGACTTCGTGACCTGCAAAGCCTATGGCATGGTCAACGACGACATCCTCAATCCAGTGCAAAGCAACGGCGTGTACGCGACGTCGCTGGAGTTTTTCGGCGGCCAGTTCATCTGGAAGGCCAACCCGGCCATCGTCGACAAACTGACCGAAGTCGGTGCGCTGCTGCACACCAGCATCATCGAACACAGCTACATGCACTGCTGGCGCCACAAGACCCCACTGATCTACCGCGCCACCGCGCAGTGGTTCATCGGCATGGACAAAGAGCCGACTTCCGGCGAAACCCTGCGCAAGCGGGCAATCAAAGCCATCGAAGAAACCAAGTTCGTCCCGGCCTGGGGCCAGGCGCGCCTGCATTCGATGATCGCCAATCGTCCGGACTGGTGCATCTCCCGTCAGCGCAACTGGGGCGTGCCGATCCCGTTCTTCCTGAACAAGGAAAGCGGCGAGCTGCACCCACGTACCGCCGAGCTGATGGAAGAAGTCGCCAAGCGCGTCGAAGTCGAAGGCATCGAAGCGTGGTTCAAGATGGACGCGGCCGAGTTGCTCGGCGACGAAGCGCCGCTGTACGACAAGATCAGCGACACCCTGGACGTCTGGTTCGATTCGGGCACCACGCACTGGCACGTCCTGCGCGGTTCGCATCCGATGGGCCACGAGACCGGCCCGCGTGCCGACCTGTACCTGGAAGGCTCGGACCAACACCGTGGCTGGTTCCACTCGTCGTTGCTGACCGGTTGCGCCATCGACAACCACGCGCCGTACCGCGAGCTGCTGACCCACGGTTTCACCGTGGACGAGTCGGGCCGCAAGATGTCCAAGTCCTTGGGCAACGTGATCGCGCCGCAAAAGGTCAACGACACCCTGGGCGCTGACATCATGCGTCTGTGGGTCGCTTCCACCGATTACTCAGGTGAAATGGCGGTTTCCGACCAGATCCTGCAACGCAGTGCGGACGCCTACCGGCGTATCCGTAACACCGCGCGCTTCCTGCTCTCCAACCTGACCGGTTTCAACCCGGCCACCGACATCCTGCCGGCCGAAGAAATGCTGGCCCTGGACCGTTGGGCCGTGGACCGCACCCTGCTGCTGCAACGCGAGTTGCAAGAGCACTACGGTGAATACCGCTTCTGGAACGTCTACTCCAAGATCCACAACTTCTGCGTGCAGGAGCTGGGCGGTTTCTACCTCGACATCATCAAGGACCGTCAGTACACCACTGGCGCCAACAGCAAGGCCCGTCGTTCGGCGCAAACCGCGCTGTACCACATCAGTGAAGCGCTGGTGCGCTGGATCGCGCCGATCCTCGCCTTCACCGCTGACGAACTGTGGGAATACCTGCCGGGCGAGCGCAACGAATCGGTAATGCTCAACACCTGGTACGAAGGCCTGACCGAATTGCCGGACAACGTCGAACTGGGCCGCGCCTACTGGGAGCGGATCATGGCGGTGAAGGTTGCGGTCAACAAGGAAATGGAAATCCAGCGCGCGGCCAAGGCCGTCGGTGGCAACCTGCAAGCCGAAGTGACGCTGTTCGCCGAAGAGGCGCTGAGCGCCGACCTGGCCAAGCTGAGCAACGAACTGCGCTTCGTACTGATCACTTCGACCGCCAGCGTTGCACCATTCGTACAGGCTCCGGCCGATGCGGTGGTCACCGAAGTCAGCGGCCTGAAGCTGAAAATCGTCAAGTCGGCCTTCGCCAAGTGCGCCCGTTGCTGGCACTGCCGTGAAGACGTCGGTGTGAACCCGGAGCATCCGGAAATCTGCGGTCGTTGCGTCGACAACATCAGCGGCGCGGGCGAGGTTCGTCACTATGCCTAATGCGGCTGGTCGTTTCGGACGGCTGAGCTGGCTTTGGTTGAGCCTGCTGGTCCTGGTCATTGACCAGGCCAGCAAGTTTTACTTCGAAGGCAAGCTCGAGATGTATCAGCAAATCGTGGTGATCCCCGATTTGTTCAGCTGGACCCTGGCCTACAACACTGGCGCGGCGTTCAGCTTCCTGGCCGACAGCTCTGGCTGGCAGCGCTGGCTGTTCGCGCTGATTGCAGTAGTGGTCAGTGCGGTGCTGGTAGTCTGGCTCAAGCGCCTCGGGCGCAACGAAACCTGGCTGGCCATTGCCCTGGCGCTGGTGCTGGGCGGTGCGCTAGGCAATCTTTATGACCGCATTGCCCTGGGCCATGTGATCGATTTCATTCTGGTGCATTGGCAGAACCGCTGGTATTTCCCGGCGTTCAACTTTGCCGATAGCGCCATCAGCGTCGGTGCGGTAATGCTTGCGCTGGATATGTTCAAAAGTAAGAAAACCGGAGAAACCGTTCATGACTGAACAGGTATTGGCTGAGCAACGCATCCGCCAGAACACGGAAGTCACCTTGCACTTTGCATTGCGCCTGGAGAACGGCGACACCGTCGACAGCACCTTCGACAAAGCTCCGGCGACCTTCAAGGTCGGCGACGGCAACCTGTTGCCAGGTTTCGAGGCAGCATTGTTCGGCTTTAAGGCTGGCGACAAACGCACACTGACCATTGCGCCGGAAAACGCTTTTGGCCAGCCCAACCCGCAAAACGTACAGATCATCCCTCGTTCGCAGTTCAAGGACATGGACCTGTCGCCGGGATTGCTGGTGATCTTCAACGATGCGGCCAATACTGAGCTGCCCGGTATCGTGAAAGAATTCGATGATGACCAGGTCACTATCGACTTTAATCACCCGCTGGCCGGTAAGACACTGACCTTTGACGTAGAAATCATCAGCGTCACTGGGCTTTGACTTGTAGGGGCGAAGCTTGCTCCTGCAAGGTTGTAATGATCTAACTTCTTGCGCGCAAGACACGAGGCACAGCATGCAAATCAAACTCGCCAACCCCCGTGGCTTCTGCGCCGGCGTGGACCGGGCGATCGAAATCGTCAACCGCGCCCTGGAAGTCTTCGGGCCGCCGATCTATGTGCGCCACGAAGTGGTCCACAACAAATTCGTCGTCGAAGACCTGCGTTCCCGCGGTGCGATCTTCGTCGAGGAACTGGATCAGGTGCCGGATGACGTCATTGTGATCTTCAGTGCCCACGGCGTTTCCCAGGCTGTACGTACCGAAGCGGCCGGCCGTGGCTTGAAAGTGTTCGACGCCACCTGCCCGCTGGTGACCAAGGTGCACATTGAGGTCGCGCGCTACAGCCGTGACGGTCGTGAATGCATCCTGATCGGCCACGCCGGTCACCCGGAAGTCGAAGGCACCATGGGCCAGTACGATGGCAGCAATGGTGGTGCGATCTACTTGGTCGAAGACGAAAAAGACGTCGCCACGCTGCAAGTGCACAACCCCGATAAACTGGCGTTCGTGACTCAGACCACCCTGTCCATGGACGACACTAGCCGTGTGATTGACGCCCTGCGTGCCCGCTTCCCGGCCATCGGTGGCCCGCGCAAGGACGACATCTGCTACGCCACGCAGAACCGTCAGGACGCGGTCAAGCAACTGGCCGACGAATGCGACGTGGTGTTGGTGGTCGGCAGCCCGAACAGCTCCAACTCCAACCGCCTGCGTGAACTGGCCGAGCGCATGTCCACCCCGGCTTACCTGATCGACGGTGCCGAAGACCTGCAAAAGAGCTGGTTCGATGGCGTCGAGCGTATCGGCATCACCGCTGGCGCCTCCGCACCTGAAGTGCTGGTGCGTGGCGTGATCCAGCAGTTGCAGGCCTGGGGTGCTACCGGCGCTGATGAGCTGTCCGGTCGTGAGGAGAACATTACCTTCTCCATGCCTAAAGAGTTGCGCGTGCGCTCGTTGCTTTAAGCCGTTTCTCCTCTGCACACAGCGCCTGCTCAGTCTTTTTACTGTCCAGGCGCACGCGGCCCGTCGCAGCCAGTACCACCCGCAGGTGACTGACTGGTTCGCGGGCCGCGCAGAAGTGCAATGTCCCCGCTTGAAAGGCCTTGCCCGGCATCAGCGGTTGGCCTAGATGGCTAAAGCGTACATACCGCTGGACGTGCCAATTGCCAACAATCGGCACCCGAGCGTCACTCGCGCGCTCCACCAGCAGCGGATTGTTGCTGTCCTCGGGCCCCTTGCCACTGATATCCAGAATAATCCGCCACCCCTGGCTCCAGTCGCCGTCAATGCCGTGAATCACCACGTTCTGGTTATGCGTGAGGGCGGCGGTCCTGGCGTTGCGTATGCCACTGATCAGCGATTGCGCGGCCGCCTCGCGATGGTTCGATTCGGTAAGTGCCGCAAACGCCGGACTGACCAACAGCAGAACAATCCCGGCAATTGCCAGTCCCATGAGCAGTTCGATCAGGCTGAAGCCTTGCTGATGCATGCATTTCCCTCCCTGGAGTGGTGCGGTTCGCGCAATCCGTGCGCGAGTAATGGCAAAACAACCGTACATCTGCCGGTCGAATGTTCTAGCGTGTAGAAGCAGGTATAGCCGACGGCAACGGAGGGCACCGATGGATCATCGTACAAAAGGTTTCACGCTGGTCGAGGTGCTGATCACGCTCGCGGTTTTTCTGATTCTGATCACGATGGCTGTGCCGATGTTTACCCAGTCGGTGCAAGGCACCCGGGCCGATACCGAGATCGGCGACCTGCAACGCGCGCTTAATTTCGCCCGGCTGGAGGCTATCGATCGTGGCATTACCACCCGGCTGCGGCCAACCGCCGGCGGCAGCGTCTGGACCGGGGAACTGACGGTCTACGACGGTACTGGCAATCTGGCCAATGTATTGCGGGTTGTTCCAGCGCTGAGCACCGGTGCGACTCTAGCGCTAACCTCAGGAGTGACTGCCATCGATTTCAACAATCTGGGCGGTTTGGCGGCATCGTCCACGGCGGTGGTGATCACTTATAGCCTGGGGGCGCAAAACAGGACGCTGAATGTGTGCTTGAACGGACGGATCCTATTGGGTGGAATTTGCGGATGAGGGAACGGAGCAGGCGAGCACAGGAAGGCATGACGCTGATCGAGGTGTTGGTCGCGTTATTGATTCTGACCGTGGGGCTATTGGGGGCGGCGGCGATTCAGCTCAATGCGCTCAAGTACACCGACAGCGCGCGGATGACCAGCCAGGCAAGTTTTATCGCCTACGACATGATGGATCGCATCCGCGCCAACTCCGGCGCCGACTACGCCGTCACGCCTCCGACTTCGGGCAACCTGAGCGTCGCCCGGGATCAGGACCTCTACGATTTCACCACCAATATCGTCAACTTTGGCGGGGCGACCGCCACCGGCAGCGTGGCGCTGAATCAGCGGGTGTACACCATCACCATTACCTGGGATGACTCGCGGGCGGCCAATGCTGCCAATTCTCGACGCAGTTTCGTCCTGACCAGCCGTGCCGCCGTCGATCCGGCGTCGACGCCATGAACCATTCCAGTCGAGGTTTCGGCCTGATCGAATTGCTGATCGCCCTGGCGTTGAGCCTGATCGTGGTGCTGGGCGTGGCGCAGGTGTTCATCTCGGCCAAAAACACCTACGTCAGCCAGAACACCGCTGCCGGGATGCAGGAGGACGCACGGTTCGTGTTGAGCAAGATGATTCAGGAAATTCGCATGGTTGGTATGTTTGGCTGCCTGGTGAACATCACGGACGCCAGTTCGGTGGGTGACTTCAATGCCAGCCAGTTGGCGCCGATCAGTTGGGACAATGCCAACCTCAAGCTGACCATGGTGACGGCGGATGTGGGCGGCAGTGGTGGTACGCCCACCTGGACCGTACTCTCCGACTGTCGAAACAGCGCCATGGCCTACACGGGCTTGCGGACGCCGGCCTCCGGGCAAATGGCGTTCCCGATTCGTCGGTTGATCTACAGCTTCAGCAACAACCAATTGTTGATGGGTGTCGGCAGCGGTACGCCGACCCAGGCTGTGCTGGTGAACAACGTCAGTGCATTCAACGTGTCCTTCGGCGTCGCCACAAGTACCAGTGATGTGGCGGCCTCCAGTTACAGCACCAACCCGGCGAATCCCGCGCTGATCCGCAGCGTTCGCCTGACGCTGACGCTGAGGGATCCTAACCAGCGCGTGGGCAATCAAACCTTCAACGTGGTTGCCGCTTTGCGCAACCGGCTGCAGTAGGTGAGTGCCGGATGAGAGCCCCGATAAACATGCAAAAAAACCAACGTGGAATGGCCTTGCTGGTGAGCCTGGTATTTCTGTTGCTGCTGACGGTGATCGGCATTTCATCAATGCAGAACGCGACCCTCCAGGAAAAAATGGCCGGCAGCGTGACCCTGCGCAATCAATCGTTCCAACTGGCCGAGGCAACCTTGCGCATGGGGGAAAGCGCGGTGCAACTGGCGACTTATACGCTGACCGTTTGCGGCACCACGGCGCAATGCGCGCCGCCGGCCGAGTCGTCAACGGTGACCGGTGCCGGGCTCAACTCCACATCGGGGGTCACCTGGATCGCCGCTGGCGGTGGTTTTTATGGGGTGCAGAACATCGGCACCACGCTGACTGCCGTTAACGTGCCGAGTAATACCTCAGCGACGCTGTATCGGGTCACAGCAGTAGGCATCGTCGGCAACAACATTCGCAGTGTGGTGGAGAGCATCTATGCCAAGTATTGATGCTCGTGGAGGCTGGTACCGTAGGTGGGTGCAGCGGGTTTTCGGGGCGTTGCTGAGCCTGTATCTGGCGGCGCCGGCCTATGCCTTCACACCCTCGGACTCACCGTTGTTGAGCGCCGCTGCGGTGCCTCCAAATGTGATGCTGCTGATCGACGACTCGGGCAGCATGAACACCATCATCTTCGCGGCGGGATTCGATCCGACGGTCAATCGCACGCCGGCCAGGCAGTGCAATGCCTTTATCGGCCTGTGTTTTAGTTCCTCGGATATAGTCGGCAATTCGATCTTCCTGTCCAGCCTGCCGACCTCCGGTTGTTCCGGTGGTGCCTATGCGTTCTACAACAACAGCCTGACCCCGCAATGTATCAAGCTCCCAGACCCGGTCGGCAATGAAGATACCCGCTATACAGACGACTACCTCTCGTACTTGGTGGGATTGGCCAATGGTAGCAACCGTGATTTCACTAACGGCTCGATTCCCAACGACTATCGAGTCAACGTGGCGCGTAATGTCTCTACTGCATTGGTAGCCGGTAACCGGGGCTTGCGTATCGGGTTGGCTACGTTCAATCCGCCCACAAGCAACAACTCCGCCAACGGCGGTTACATCGCTCGCCCCATCAGCGATCTGGCAGTCGTCTCTGGCAGCGTTACCCAGTCCCAGGCCGACACCAATTACAACAACCTGATCTCCTCCATCAATAACCTGGCGGCTGTGGCCAACACGCCGCTGGCCGAAACCTACTACGAAATCACCCGTTATTTTCGCGGCATGACGCCGTACTACAACTCGACGCCGACGACCTACACCAGCCCGATCCAGTACCGCTGCCAGAAGAACTACGGCGTGGTCGTCACTGACGGCTTGCCGACCTACGACCGGACGTTCCCGACCAACGATCCGCTGGGTACCACCCGCTTGCCCAACTGGGACGGGATCAACAACGACGGCAATAACCTCAGTGGCGATGGCGAGGGCGATACCCTGTATCTGGACGATATCGCCAAGTTCGCTTTCGACATCGACATGCGTTCGACCGGTACGGACCTGGCCGGCAAAAGCTGGACCGCGGCGGATTTTCCCAAGCAGTACATGAACACCTACACCGTGGGGTTCACCGCGGCCAACCCGATGCTGTCGGATGCGGCCGCTTACGGCCAGGGTTTGTATTACCAGGCTAACGACGCTGCCGGTCTAAACGCGGCATTGTCTTCTGCCTTGAGCAACATCACCTCCAAGGCCGGATCGGGCGGTAGCGGTGTCACCAGCGGCACCACGGTGGCCAGCGGTTCGAGTTACTTCCAGACCAGTTATGACCCCAAGGACTGGCGCGGAACAATCAAGTCCTACGGCTTCACGGCCAGCGGTTCGGTCAACACGGCCTCGGTGTTATGGACCACCGACACGGCTATCGTGCCCGGTGCCACGGCGCCGACCTACCAGTCCTGGAATACCCTGACCAACGCCGCGATTACCCTGGCTTACGGCAACTTTTCCCCGGCCCAGCAAACCTCACTCAGCCAGAGCCTGCCGACCGGCATTGTCGGCAATGACCTGGTGGAGTGGAGCAAGGGCACTAACAAGACCGGGCTGAAAGTGCGCTCGGTTTTGCTCGGTGACATCATCAACTCGCCTCTCGCACTGGCCTCTCCCACGGATCAGACCGCGTCGGACCTGGTGGGCGATTCCACCTACTCCACCTATCTGGCGACCAAAGCCACCAACATGAGTGCCAGCCTGGTGGTTAACGCCAATGATGGCTTCCTCAATGTCATCAACGCCGCCAACGGTACCAGACGTTATGCCTACATGCCTTCCAGCGTGCTGCCGTCGTTGCGCTACATCGCCGATCCCACCTACATCAACGGCGTGAGCCACAAGTTTCTGGTGGACGGTCAGGTCGGGGTGTTCGATGCACAACTCGGCACTGCCTGGAAAACCCTGGCACTGGGCGGGGTAGGGGCGGGCGGCAAGACGTTTTACGCGGTGCAGTTGTTCGATGCGTCGGCGGGTAACGCCATCAAGGCGTTATGGGAAATCAGCGCACCGGCCACGGCGAACACCGCGAACGTTTTCAATGACCTGGGTTATGCCTATGCTCGCCCGGAAGTGGCACGCTTGGCCGATGGGCGTTGGGCGGCCTTCATCTCCAACGGCTACGGGAGCAATTCGGGCGTGGCGGCGTTGTATGTGGTGGATGTTCGCGACGGTTCGCTGATCAAGAAAATCGTCATCGACAGTACGGAAACCACCAATGGCCTGTCTTCGGTGAAGCTCAAGGTCAACTCGCAGAACGTGGTGCAAGCCGCTTATGGTGGCGACTTGAAGGGGCGTCTGTGGAAGTTCGACCTCAGTGGTGCCACGACTGATACCTGGGGCGTAGCGTTTTCCGGCAAGCCGTTGTTCACGGCACCGGGTGGCGCCACGCAACCGATTACCGCGCAACCGTTGCTGGCGGACAATTCCCTGGGCGGCAAGCAAGTGTTTTTCGGCACCGGGAAATTCAACGAGACCGCCGACAAGACCAACAAGGATCTTCAAGCGTTCTACTCGGTGTGGGATGCCGATGGCGGCGCTGGCCAGTTGACCGTGTCGAGTTTGCAGGCCCAGGCCGTGTCCGGGGTGACCACCGGCAGCACAGGCGGGCAGTTCATCACCACGACCCAGAATGACACGACCTACCCGGCCGAGAAGGGGTGGTACTTGCCACTGGTGTACAACAACGTGCTGACCGGTGAACGGGTGATCAATCAAGCCAGCCTGGTCGCCGGCCGAATCGTGTTCACCACGGCCAGCGTCGACACCACCGACCCTTGCGCCAGTTTCGGTACCGGCAAGCTGGTCGAACTGGATGCATTCAGCGGTAAGATGCTCAACTACGCGGTGCTCGACACCAATGGCGACGGGCTGGTCGACAGCACTGACTCGATTTCCAGCGGGGTGATTTTCACCGGCGGTATTCCGACGCTGAACGCGATCGTCAACAATGCGTCCCGCAAAATTGTGAACGACTCCAGCGGTGGCATCAGCTCCCTGGTGGAAAAACCCGGCGGTGGCGGCAGCCGTCGCATCATGTGGCGACAAATACAGTAAGTGAGAGTTGAGGCAATGCGCAGATCCAACCGAGGTTTTACCCTGATCGAAATCATGATCGTGATTGCGATCATCGGGATCGTTATCACCATTGGCTATCCCAGCCTCACCGAGTACATGAAAAAGGGCCGTCGCACCGAGGTGGCCGGGCTGCTTTCCGAGCAGGCGCAAATTCTTGAGCGGTTCTATTCCAAGAACAATCTCTATACCGGCGTCACCGGCCTGAGTGCAGGTAATGATTTTTACACCATCACCCCGACCATTACCGATCAGGCCTTTACGCTGACGGCGGTGCGCAAGTCGGGTACGAGTATGGCGACCGACAAATGTGGGGATTTCACGATCACCAACACAGGCGTCAGAGCGGTGGTCAATGCCACGGCCACCTCCAAGGATTGTTGGGGCCGCTGAGTTTCTTTTTCGGGCACCTTTTGCGCCCTCTGTCTATTGAACGGTTGGATCAGAACATGACCAGGCAACAGCAAGTGGTGATTGTCGGCGGCGGGGTGATCGGCCTGCTGACCGCGTTCAATCTCGCGTCCGAAGTGCAGAGCGTTGTGCTGCTGGATCGCTCGAACGTCGGCCAGGAATCATCCTGGGCCGGCGGTGGCATTGTTTCGCCGCTTTACCCGTGGCGCTACAGCCCGGCGGTCACGGCGCTGGCGCACTGGTCCCAGGATTTTTATCCACAGCTGGGTGAACGGCTGTTTGCCGCCACCGGCGTCGATCCCGAGGTGCATACCACCGGCTTGTACTGGCTCGACCTCGATGATGAAGCCGAGGCGTTGGCTTGGGCCGAACGGGAGAACCGCCCGTTGCGGGCTGTGGATATCTCGGCGGCCCATGACGCTGTTCCGGTTTTGGGCGGTGGTTTCTCCCGGGCAATCTACATGGCCGACGTGGCCAACGTGCGCAACCCGCGGCTGGTGAAGTCCCTGAAAGCGGCGCTGTTGGCGCTGCCGAACGTGACGATCCATGAGCAGTGCGAAGTCAGCGGGTTTATCCGTGAAGGCGACGCGGTGGTCGGTGTGCAGACATCCACTGGCGCTATTCATGGCGATCAGGTGGTGTTGACGGCGGGCGCCTGGAGCGGTGACTTGCTTAAAAGCCTCGGCCTGGAGCTGCCGGTCGAGCCGGTCAAGGGCCAGATGATTCTCTACAAGTGCGCGGCGGATTTTTTGCCGAGTATGGTGTTGGCCAAGGGGCGCTATGCGATCCCGCGCCGTGACGGGCATATTTTGATCGGCAGTACGCTGGAGCACGAAGGGTTCGACAAGACGCCGACCGAATCGGCGCTGGAAAGCCTGAAGGCCTCAGCCGTGGAGTTGATCCCGGCGCTGGCGGATGCCGAAGTGGTGGGGCATTGGGCCGGGCTGCGGCCGGGATCGCCGGAAGGCATTCCCTACATTGGCCGGGTGCCTGGGTTTGCCGGGCTGTGGCTCAACTGCGGGCATTATCGCAATGGATTGGTGCTGGCGCCGGCGTCGTGTCAGTTGTTTGCGGATGTGATGCTGGGCAGGGCGCCGATTATTGACCCGGCGCCGTATGCGCCGGTGGGGCGAATTTAAGGCGAAGATCAACAGATCGCAGCCTTCGGCAGCTCCTACAGGGGAACACGTTCTCATGTAGGAGCTGCCGAAGGCTGCGATCTTTTAGGACTCAATCCAATCCCAGTTTCTTGAGCCGATAGCGCATCGACCGAAACGACAGATTCAACCGTTGTGCCGCCGCCGTGCGGTTCCAGCGGGTTTCCTCCAGCGCCTGGAGGATCAGTTTGCGTTCGACGTTTTCCAGATAATCTTCCAGATTATCGATGCGCGTCAGGTCCGGCACGCCGGTTTCGGCGGTGCAGTTACCTTCGGCGAGCCGCAAGTCACTGGCTTCGATCTGTTTGTTCTCGCACAAGGTGTGGGCGCGTTCGAGCATGTTTTCCAGCTCCCGCACATTGCCCGGGAAGCGGTAGCTTTTCAGCGCTTCAAGGGCTTGCGGGTGTAGTTTTGCCGCGGGTTGGCCGGTGCCGGCCGCCAGGCGTTTGAGGACATGGCTGGCGAGGGTCTCAATATCGTCCCGGCGTTCGCGCAAGGGCGGGACCCTTAGCTCGATCACGTTAAGGCGATAATACAAATCCTGGCGGAAACGTTCGGCGCTGACTTCGGCGTCGAGGTCTTTGTGGGTGGCGCAGAGAATACGCACATCGACCACGGTTTCCTGTTGCCCGCCCACGCTACGTACGGCTTTCTCCTGAATCGCCCGCAGCAGTTTGACCTGCATGGCCAGCGGCAAATCAGCCACTTCGTCTAGAAACAAAGTGCCGCCATGGGCCGCCTGGAACAGTCCGGGCTTGTCTTCGATGGCGCCGCTGAAGCTGCCCTTGCGATGGCCGAAGAATTCACTTTCCATCAATTCCGACGGTATCGCCCCGCAATTGACCGGGACGAAGGGGCGGTTGGCGCGCGGGCCTTGTTCGTGGATCAGGCGAGCCACCAGCTCCTTGCCGCTGCCGGATTCACCGCTGATGTACACCGGTGCCTGGCTGCGGGCCAGTTTGTCGATTTGCTTGCGCAGGTTGCGCATGGGCAGTGAATCGCCCAGTAATCGGCGATCAATGGCGGTACTGGCGCCACCTGGAGCGGGCAGGCGCAGGGCGCTGGTGACCAATTCTCGCAGGCGGGTGAGGTCCACCGGTTTGGTCAGGAAGTCGAAGGCTCCGGCCTTGAGGGCGTTGATGGCCGTTTCCAGGCTGCCGTAAGCCGTAATCATTGCCACCGGCACCTGGGGATAACGTTGCTGGATATGTTGCACCAGTTCCAGGCCTGTGCCATCGGGCAGGCGCATGTCGGTCAGGCACAGGTCGAATGTCTCCCGGCCCAGCAGGGCCTGGGCTTCGCCGAGGTTGCGGGCACTGAAAGTGTCGAGTTTCATCCGTCCCAGGGTGATTTCCAGGAGTTCGCGGATATCCGGTTCGTCATCGACGATCAGGACTTTCTGCTGTGGGCTCATGTTCAACTTTGTTTCCGTCCGTGTGCAAAGGTGATGCGAAAGCAGCCGCCGCCTTGGCGTGGTTTGAAGTCTAGGCGGGCCTGGTTGCTTTCGCACAGCTCACGGGACAGATAGAGCCCAAGGCCTGTGCCTTGGGTACTGGTGGTGAAGAAGGGTTCGAACAGGTGCACTTGCTGGTCCGGTGCCACGCCGAGGCCATTGTCCAGCACTTCGAGGACCGGCAACTGGCTGTCGGCGTCGATAAACAGCTCAAGCCAGACTTCGGCCTTTTCGTGGGTCAAGGCGCTGTGCCGCCAGGCATTGCGCAACAAGTTGTCGAGAATCTGGGTCAGCTGGTTCGGATCCATCAACGTTTTGAAGTGGCCCAAGCCGATGCGCAGGTGAATGTGCTGGCGTTCGGTCGCGGCCTCACGGGCTTCTTCGACGAACTGCGCAAGCCACAGCTTCAGATCGAGCCGCTGCGGTGCGGTTTGTTGGCGGCGGGACAGTTGCAGGACGTTTTCGATAACCCGATTCATTCGCTGAGAGTGGTCTTGGATAATCTGGGTCAGACGTCGATCCGCGCCGTTCAGTTCCTCGGATTCTTGCAGCAACTGCGCGGCATGACTAACGGCGCCCAGCGGATTGCGGATCTCGTGGGCGATACCGGCGGTCAGGCGACCGAGGGCCGCGAGCTTCAGTTGCTGGGCCTGTTGGGCGATCTGGGCGAGGTCTTCGAGAAAGACCAGAGTTTGATGGTGCGGGCTTTGGTCCAGCGCAATGAAGCTCGGTTGCAGCTCCAGGCCGGAACGGGCGATTTTCAGGCTCGGGGGGCGCAAGGTCGGGTTGTTGAGCCACAGTTGCAGGCGTTCGACCAGGATGGGTGAGTAATCATCAATCAACTGGCCGTCCAGGTGCTCCTGGCCCAGCAAGGACAGGGCACTGTGGTTAGCCAGTTGCACGTGGCGCTGGTTGTCGAGCACCAGGATGCCGGTGCGCATGCGTTGCAGAATCAGTGCGTTGAGGGCTTCAAGGCCGACCACTTCGCTGGCCCGTTGCTCGGCGAGGTGTTCGCTGACTTCCAGGCGCCTGATCAAACCTTGCACCAGCAACGCAGCGGCAAAACACAGCGCGCCGAGAGTGCCGGCTTGCAGATAGTCACTGGGGCTGGTGGGGCGGGTGAAGCTCAGCAGGAAACTCAAACCGACAATACCAAGGGCCGCGACCGCTGCAATCAACAAGCCGATACGCCCGCGCAACAGGGTGTTGCCGATGGCCACGGAGACGATCAGCAAATTGCCAATGGCGCTGGCCGCACCGCCGGCGGCGTAGAACAGGCCGCATAGCAGCAACACGTCGGCCAGGGCGAGACTGAACAGTTGCGTCGGGCGCCGGGTGTTTTCCAGGAACACCACGACCAGGATGTTCAGTACCAGATACAACCAGCTGCCACTGCGCAGCAGATCGTTATTGGCGAATGTCAGCAACTGGTTGTCCATGTTGCTGGAGATCAACAACACCAAGGTGATGCCGACGCATAAACGGTAGAGATGATAGAGGCGCAGCAGTCGCTGGGCCTGTTTGCTGCCAGGGCTGGAGGCCTCAGCGATCACTGGAGCCCGGGCCTTGCTCAAGGTGAGCCTGGCTGCAATACCACTGTTGTTGAAGGCTCAGCGCACGGTCGCGGGGCAGGTGGACGCCGCAGTGTGCACAACGGACCATCGGCGCCGCTTCCAGCTCGGCGGAGGACCGAGGCGTTGAGGCCTGACCCTTGAACTTGCGCCAGAACCATACCGCAGCGGCAATCAGGGCGATCCAGAACAGTAAACGAAGCATGGTGAGCTGCTTTATGAATGATGATCAGGCAGTTTAGCCAAGGACATGACAGGCGCACAGCGTAATAAATCGCAGCAATAAAAAAGGGAGACTCAAGAGTCTCCCTTTTCGCACAACCGGTGGTGTCAGTCGAACACACCGAAGGTCATGTAGCTGAACCACGAGCGGTCGCTGTTGTTGCCTTCCGCTTCGTGTTGTTCTTCCTCGATCACATCGCCGTTTTCATCTTTAGGCTTGAGATCGTTCGGAATCGAGTCTTTCGCGTCCTGGAACTGCTTCTGCACGTCCTGGTTGGCGCGGGTTTCGCCCGGTGGCAGCGGCGGACGGGATTCGATCAGGCCCAGGGTGGCCTTGCTCAGCCACGAACGGTTATCCGCTTCGTCGACCGATGGCTTGAACTGACCGTCCACCAGACTTGGGTGGTTCGGGTAGTTGAGCTTCAGGGTTTCGAGGCTGGTGTTGGCCAGTTCGTCCAGGTGCAGACGCTGGTAGGCCTCGACCATCACCGCCAGGCCGTCACCGACCGAAGGGGTTTCCTGGAAGTTTTCCACCACATAACGACCACGGTTCGCGGCAGCGACATAAGCCTGACGGGTCAGGTAGTAGTCGGCAACGTGAATCTCGTAGGAGGCCAGCAGGTTGCGCAGATAAATCATGCGCTGCTTGGCATCCGGCGAGTAGCGGCTGTTCGGGTAGCGGCTGGTCAGCTGGGCGAACTCGTTGTACGAGTCGCGGGCAGCGCCCGGGTCACGCTTGGTCATGTCCAGCGGCAGGAAGCGCGCCAGCAGGCCGACGTCCTGGTCAAAGGAAGTCAGACCTTTCAGGTAATACGCGTAATCCACGTTCGGATGCTGTGGATGCAAACGAATGAAACGCTCGGCGGCAGACTTGGCAGCCTCAGGCTCGGCGTTCTTGTAGTTGGCGTAGATAAGCTCGAGTTGAGCCTGATCAGCGTAGCGCCCGAACGGATAACGCGACTCCAGGGCCTTCAGCTTGGCTGTGGCGCTGGTGTAGCTGTTGTTGTCCAGATCGGTCTGAGCCTGCTGGTACAGCTCGACTTCGCTAAGGTTTTCGTCTACGACTTCCTTCGATGAGCAAGCAGCGGTCAATGCGAGGATGGCGATCAGCAGCAGGTGTTTCACTTGCATGGCGGCTTGCGTCCCTATGACGGCCGCTGTCTTGGGCGGGGCCGTCCTGTTATGATGAGCGCCCCGTTGAATAGCCTCGGGGCAAAAGACGCCGTATTTAACCACAAGCGCGCAGCCGAAACCAAAGGCTGTGCCGACGCCTAGTCTGAGCATGTCCGATAAAATTGAACTTCGCGCAGAGGTGCCGTCCGAATTGGGCGGCCAACGCCTCGATCAAGTCGCCGCACAATTATTCGCTGAGCACTCGCGCTCGCGCCTTTCCGCCTGGATCAAAGACGGCCGCCTGACTGTGGATGGGGCGGTTATCCGCCCGCGAGACATTGTTCATGGTGGTGCCATTCTTGAACTCACTGCCGAGCAGGAAGCTCAGGGCGAATGGATCGCTCAGGACATCGAGCTGGACATCGTCTACGAAGACGACGACATCCTGGTGATCAACAAACCTGCGGGTCTGGTGGTGCATCCGGCTGCCGGTCACGCTGACGGCACCTTGCTCAACGCCTTGCTGCACCACGTGCCGGACATCATCAATGTGCCCCGCGCCGGTATCGTGCATCGCCTGGACAAGGACACCACCGGTCTGATGGTGGTGGCCAAGACCATTCAAGCGCAGACGCAGCTGGTTACACAGTTGCAGAGCCGCAGCGTCAGCCGGATCTACGAGTGCATCGTGATCGGCGTGGTCACCGCCGGTGGCAAGATCAACGCGCCGATCGGTCGTCACGGCCAGCAACGCCAGCGCATGGCGGTGATGGAAGGTGGCAAGCAAGCCGTCAGCCACTACCGCGTGCTCGAGCGTTTCCGCTCCCACACTCATGTGCGGGTGAAGCTGGAAACCGGTCGTACGCACCAGATTCGCGTACACATGGCCCACATCAACTACCCGTTGGTCGGAGATCCTGCCTACGGCGGTCGTTTCCGCATCCCGCCGGCAGCCAGTGTGACCATGGTCGAATCGTTGAAGGCGTTCCCGCGCCAGGCACTGCACGCGCGGTTCCTGGAGCTGGATCATCCGACCACCGGTAAACGCATGAGCTGGGAATCGCCACTGCCGGACGATTTCGTCTGGTTGCTGACCCTGCTCAAGCAAGACCGTGAGGCGTTCATCGGATGAGTGACTGGCTGATACCCGACTGGCCTGCGCCTGCCGGGGTGAAAGCCTGCGTTACCACCCGTGCGGGCGGCGTCAGTCTGGCGCCGTTCGACAGCCTCAACCTCGGCGATCACGTCGACGACAGCCCCCAGGCTGTGGCCGAAAATCGCCGTCGCCTCACCGATCATTTCTCTATTCAACCGGCCTGGTTGCAACAGGTTCACGGCATTGTCGTGGCTGATGCAGACCCCAGTCAGGTTGCCACTGCCGACGCCAGTTGGACGCAAACGCCCGGTATTGCTTGCGCGGCGATGACTGCGGACTGCCTGCCCGCATTGTTTTGCGACCGTGCCGGCACTCGCGTTGCCGCGGCCCACGCCGGTTGGCGCGGGCTGGCAGCGGGTGTTCTGGAAGCGACCCTCGACAGTCTGGCCGTGGCGCCGGAAGAGGTGCTGGTCTGGCTCGGCCCGGCCATCGGCCCGCAAGCCTTCGAAGTCGGCCCGGAAGTTCGGGAAGTCTTCATCCAGCAATTGCCTGAAGCCGCAAAAGCCTTTGTTCCGAGCCAGAACGCCGGCAAGTTCATGGCCGACATCTATGAGCTGGCGCGTTTGCGTCTGGCTGTTCGTGGTGTCACGGCTGTTTATGGTGGCGGTTTCTGCACCGTGACCGATCCACGCTTCTTTTCTTACCGCCGCAGTCCACGCACCGGTCGGTTTGCCTCCCTGGTCTGGCTCGAAGACTAAGCTTCCCTGATCTACATCAACCGTATGACGCTTGAAACTCCCAGAATCGACCGCATCTAGTGAGGTATCTGGCAGGTTTCTTCACTCAGGATGGTTTTTTAGGTCCGGCCTGCTCAAAAGGAAGGTGACCCATGCGTATAGACCGTTTAACCAGCAAATTGCAGTTAGCCCTATCCGACGCCCAATCTCTGGCCGTCGGCCTCGATCATCCGGGCATTGAACCGGCGCACTTGATGCAAGCCATGCTTGAACAACAGGGTGGTTCGATCAAACCCCTGTTGATGCAAGTCGGCTTTGACGTCAACAGCCTGCGCAAAGAGCTGACTAAAGAGCTCGACCAGCTACCGAAAATCCAGAACCCGACCGGCGACGTCAACATGTCGCAGGACTTGGCGCGCCTGCTCAACCAGGCTGATCGCCTGGCTCAGCAGAAGGGTGATCAATTCATCTCCAGCGAGCTGGTGCTGCTCGCGGCGATGGACGAGAACAGCAAACTCGGCAAATTGCTGCTCGGCCAAGGTGTGAGCAAAAAGGCTCTGGAAAACGCGATCAACAACCTGCGCGGCGGCGAAGCAGTCAATGACGCCAACCACGAAGAATCGCGTCAGGCCCTGGACAAGTACACCGTCGACCTGACCAAGCGCGCCGAAGAAGGCAAGCTTGACCCGGTGATCGGCCGTGACGACGAAATTCGCCGGACCATTCAGGTCTTGCAACGCCGCACCAAGAACAACCCGGTACTGATCGGCGAGCCTGGCGTGGGTAAAACCGCCATCGCCGAAGGCCTGGCCCAGCGCATCATCAACGGCGAAGTGCCGGACGGCCTCAAAGGCAAGCGCCTGTTGTCCCTGGACATGGGCGCGCTGATTGCCGGTGCGAAGTACCGTGGCGAGTTCGAAGAACGCCTCAAATCGCTGCTCAACGAACTGTCGAAGCAGGAAGGGCAGATCATTCTGTTCATCGACGAACTGCACACCATGGTCGGCGCTGGTAAAGGCGAAGGCTCGATGGATGCCGGCAACATGCTCAAACCGGCATTGGCTCGCGGCGAGTTGCATTGCGTCGGCGCGACCACGCTCAACGAGTACCGCCAATATATAGAGAAGGACGCGGCCCTCGAACGGCGCTTCCAGAAAGTACTGGTGGAAGAGCCGAGCGAAGAAGACACCATCGCGATTCTGCGTGGCCTTAAAGAACGTTATGAGGTTCACCACAAGGTCGCGATCACCGACGGCGCGATCATCGCCGCGGCCAAACTCAGCCATCGCTACATCACTGATCGGCAGTTGCCGGACAAGGCCATCGACCTGATCGACGAAGCGGCCAGCCGTATCCGCATGGAGATCGACTCCAAGCCGGAAGTACTCGATCGTTTGGAACGTCGTTTGATTCAGCTGAAGGTGGAATCCCAGGCGCTGAAGAAAGAAAGCGACGAAGCGGCGATGAAACGTCTGGAAAAACTCCAGGAAGAAATCGTTCGTCTGGAGCGTGAGTATTCGGACCTCGAAGAAATCTGGAATTCGGAAAAAGCCGAAGTCCAGGGCTCGGCGCAGATCCAGCAGAAAATCGAACAGTCCCGTCAGGAACTGGAAGCCGCGCGCCGCAAAGGCGACCTGAACCGCATGGCCGAGTTGCAATACGGGATCATTCCGGACCTGGAACGCAGCCTGCAAATGGTCGATCAGCACGGCAAAAGCGAAAACCAGTTGCTGCGCAGCAAGGTGACTGAAGAAGAGATCGCGGAAGTCGTCTCGAAATGGACTGGCATCCCCGTGTCGAAAATGCTCGAAGGCGAGCGCGACAAGTTGATGAAGATGGAAAGCCTGTTGCACCAACGTGTGATCGGCCAAAACGAAGCGGTGATCGCGGTTTCCAACGCGGTGCGGCGTTCCCGTGCCGGGTTGTCCGACCCGAATCGTCCGAGTGGTTCGTTCATGTTCCTCGGCCCGACGGGTGTCGGTAAAACCGAGCTGTGCAAGGCGCTGGCCGAGTTCCTCTTCGATACTGAAGAGGCGATGGTGCGGATCGACATGTCCGAGTTCATGGAAAAACATTCCGTGGCCCGGCTGATTGGCGCGCCACCAGGCTACGTGGGCTATGAAGAGGGCGGTTACCTGACCGAGGCGGTGCGTCGCAAGCCTTATTCGGTGATCCTCCTGGACGAGGTCGAGAAGGCCCACCCGGACGTGTTCAACATCTTGCTGCAAGTGCTGGAAGATGGCCGGTTGACCGACAGCCATGGCCGTACGGTGGATTTCAAGAATACCGTGATCGTCATGACCTCCAACCTCGGTTCGGTACAGATCCAGGAACTGGTCGGTGATCGTGAAGCGCAACGCGCGGCGGTGATGGATGCGATTTCCACGCACTTCCGGCCGGAGTTCATCAACCGGGTTGACGAAGTGGTGATCTTCGAGCCGTTGGCGCGGGATCAGATCGCGGGTATCACCGAGATCCAATTGGGCCGTCTGCGCAGTCGCCTGACCGAGCGCGAGCTGAAACTGGAACTCAGCCCTGAAGCGATGGATAAGTTGATCGCGGTGGGTTACGACCCGGTCTATGGCGCACGGCCGCTCAAACGGGCGATCCAGCGCTGGATCGAGAACCCGCTGGCGCAGTTGATTCTGTCCGGGCGTTTCCTCCCGGGCGAGACCGCTGTCGGCAAGGTGGAAAATGACGAAATCGTTTTCTCCTGAGTCGTAATGCCAGTGAAATAAACAAGGCCTCGCATTGCGAGGCCTTTTTTTCGCCAGGCTGTTGAACTCTAAGGAAAAGGCTTGTAAAGTGCGCCCCGCAGTAAGTCGCCCGGAAGGGTTTCTGCTCCCCAAGCAGAAATCTGAAATAAGTTGCAAATCATTAACTTGAATGCAATTTAGGGGGTTGACAGAGGTGCTTAAGATTGTAGAATAGCGCGCCTCAGACACACGAACGCAGCGATGCGAACGGGTCGAGAGATGCAACAAGCTTCACCGTTGTAAATTGAAATATGTAGTTCCGTGATAGCTCAGTCGGTAGAGCAAATGACTGTTAATCATTGGGTCCCAGGTTCGAGTCCTGGTCACGGAGCCAATTTCAAACCGGGGTATAGCGCAGTCCGGTAGCGCGCCTGCTTTGGGAGCAGGATGTCAGGAGTTCGAATCCCCTTACCCCGACCATTTTTGGGTCGTTAGCTCAGTTGGTAGAGCAGTTGGCTTTTAACCAATTGGTCGTAGGTTCGAATCCCACACGACCCACCATTTTTGAAACCAGTTAACGCTGGGATCAGATCTTAAGATCAGAGGCCAAAAGCGCTGATCGAAGAAGAAGGCGACTGAAAGGTCGCCTTTTTTTTACCGGGGTATAGCGCAGTCCGGTAGCGCGCCTGCTTTGGGAGCAGGATGTCAGGAGTTCGAATCCCCTTACCCCGACCATATTAAAAATCCTCGTATCGAAAGATACGGGGATTTTTTTTGTCTTTGAAAAAGCGTAATCCAGCTTAAAGTCATCGTACAACTTGCCGATAACGAGCCATCGGAGCGCAAACAGCGCCTCCCTCCCGCCCATAAAAACAAAAGGCGCTCGTTATGTTTCTTCGTCAGCTGAATATTGCTCCCCGTGCTGCGCTGGGTTTTGCCCTGATTGCGGTGCTGGTGGCGTTGCTCGGGGTGTTTGCGCTGGGGCAGATGTCGAGCATTCGTGACAGCGAGGTGGCGGTTGAAAGCCAATGGTTGCCGAGCATCCGTGGCGGCGATGAGATCCGCGAGATCATGCTGCGCATCCGTACCATCTCCCTGCGCATGGCTCTGGACCAGGACCCTAAGAACATTGCGCAGTACCGCAGCCAGATGGACACCCGGGACAGGGAGCTGAGCGACAAGATTGCTGCCTACGACAAGCTGGTTAACACCGCTGAAGGCAAGCAGTTATATGACCAATTCAAAACCACCTTCGCCGCGTACCGCTCGGGCATCGCGCAATCGTTCACCCTGGCGGAACAGGGCCGTCGCGACGAACTGACCAAGTTGCTGCTGGTGGATATGAAGACCGTGGTCGATGGCTCCGGCAAACAACTCACCGACTTGGCGGATCTGTTCGCCAAACAAGTCGCCACCGAAAGCCAGAACTCCGCCGCGCACTACGAAACCTCGCGCACGATTGTCAGCCTGTTCATCGCCCTGGCGGCGCTGGCCACCGTCGGCCTGGCGATGTTACTGACCCGCAGCATCGTGCACCCGTTGAATGAAGCCCTGAATGCCGCAGAAAATGTGGCCCGTGGTGATCTCACCAATCCCATCGAAACCCACGGTAGCGATGAAGTCAGCCGCTTGCTCAAGGCCCTGGCGACCATGCAGCAGAACTTGCGTGAAACCCTGCAAGGCATCAGTGGTTCGGCCACTCAACTGGCCACGGCGGCCGACGAGTTGAACGCTGTTACCCTCGACAGCACCCAAGATCTACAACAGCAGAATAACGAGATCGAACAAGCCGCCACCGCAGTCAACGAAATGACCACGGCTGTGGAAGAAGTCGCACGCAACGCGGTGTCCACGTCCGACGCTACCCGTCAATCCAGTGAGTCGGCGCATCTGGGCCAGGAACGGGTCAGCGAAACTGCCAGCGCGATCAGCGCCCTCGCCAGCGACGTACAGCACACCGGCGAGTTGGTGCAGTCGCTGGCCAATCAGTCCCAGGACATCGGCAAGGTGCTGGACGTGATTCGCGCCATTGCCGAGCAAACGAACCTGTTGGCGCTCAACGCCGCCATTGAAGCTGCACGGGCAGGGGAGAGTGGTCGCGGTTTCGCGGTGGTGGCCGATGAAGTGCGGGCACTGGCGCATCGCACCCAGCAATCGACCCAGGAAATCGAGCAAATGGTCCAGGGCATGCGCAGTGGCTCGACGCTGGCGCTCGATTCCATGCAGGCCAGTGCCTCGCGGGCCGCCAGCACGTTGGTCCTGGCCGAGCGCGCGGGCGAGGCGTTGCAGACCATCACCGCGTCGGTGCATGAGATTCACGAGCGTAACCTAGTGATCGCCAGTGCCGCTGAAGAACAGGCGCAAGTGGCGCGGGAAGTCGATCGCAACCTGGTGAATATCCGCGACCTGTCGGTGCGCTCGGCGGCTGGCGCCGATCAGACCAGCGCCTCCAGTCATGAGCTGTCAAAACTGGCCAATGCACTGCAGGGCATGGTGCAGCGCTTTCGGGTGTAAAACCGCCAGACGCAAAAAAGCCGCGCTTCCTGTCGAGGAATACGCGGCTCGTTTGTTCTGAGGCTTAGGCGCCGTCTTGGTCTTTCAGGTGTTCGAACAGGCCTTTTGGCATTTTCTTGCCGTTGGCTTCGAAGTTGGCTTTCACATTGTCGAAAGCCTCTTGTTCATCGATGAAGCCATCGTGGTTTTTGTCGATCTTGTCGAAGTTGGACTTCGGCGCGACGGCCTGGAATTCGGCACGGGATACTTTTCCGTCGCCATCTGTGTCGGTTTTTGCCATCGATGCATCACCGCATTTGCCTTCGCCACACTTGCCTTCCGGGGTCTTCACGGCCTGCTCAGCCGATGCCAGCAGATAGCCTTGGGTCAATGGCTGGGCAGCGAATACGGTGCCGGTCAACATCATGCCGCCGGCCAAAACAGCGCCGAGCAGACCGATAGTGTTTTTAGTGGTACGGGACATTTGAAATCTCCTGGGTTGCACGACACAACCGCTCGATAAAGGATGCCGCGTTATTGCGGCGTTAACCGAAGCAGGCGGTGCCTTGCTCGGGTGTGGCCATTTAACGGGGCGGGTGTATCGCTTCTGTGTCGTGCAAGGGGGGAGTTTGTAAGCGAAGGGGGGAAAAGGTGGGGCGGGATACAGTGAGACACACATGTGTCAGGAAGTCGGACCGCGACGCACCATTCGCGGACAAGCCTCGCTCCTACAGGTAGGAGCGAGGCTTATCCGCGAAGAGGCCCTATCTGACGCTAAAGATCTTAATGCAGCTTCAGGCGCGGTTCAGTCCCACGCCCAATCTTGCTCCCGAGCATCAACATCGCCGTACGAAACGCGCCATACAACGCCATCTGGTGCATCCGGTACAACGACACATAAAACATCCGCGCCAGCCAGCCCTCCAGCATCACGCTGCCGGTGAGGTTGCCCATCAAGTTACCCACAGCCGAAAAACGCGACAGCGAGATCAGCGAGCCGTAGTCGGTGTACTTGTACTCCGGCAGCGCTTTGCCCTCGATCCGCAACTTCAGCGATTTGGCCAGCAACGAGGCCTGCTGATGCGCAGCCTGGGCGCGTGGTGGCACATTTCGGTCGGTGCCTGGTTGTGGGCAGGCGGCGCAGTCACCGAAGGCGAAGATGTTTTCGTCGCGAGTGGTTTGCAGGGTCGGCAGCACTTGCAGCTGGTTGATGCGGTTGGTTTCCAGGCCGTCGATGTCCTTGAGAAAACCCGGTGCACGAATCCCGGCAGCCCAGACTTTCAGACTCGCATTGATCACTTTGCCGTCGGCGGTGATCAGGCTGTCGGCAGTCACTTCGCTGACTGCCGCATTGGTCATCACGTTGACCCCGAGTTTCTCCAGGGTTTTATGCACAGGCCCGCCGATGCGTTCCGGCAGGGCTGGCAACACCCGTGGTCCGGCTTCGATCAGGGTAATGTGCATGTTTTCCGGTTTGATCCGGTCCAGACCGTAGGCCGCCAGTTCATGGGCGGCGTTGTGCAGTTCGGCCGCCAGTTCGACGCCCGTGGCGCCGGCGCCGACGATGGCCACGCTAATCTGCTCGACCACGTCGGTTTGCCCGGCATGGGCGCGCAGGTAGTGGTTGAGCAGTTGCTGATGGAAACGCTCGGCCTGTTTGCGGGTGTCGAGGAACAGGCAATGTTGCGCCGCGCCCTGGGTGCCGAAATCGTTGGTGGTGCTCCCGACGGCGATGACCAGCGAGTCGTAACCCACTTCACGGGCCGGCACCAATTCCACGCCGGCTTCGTCATAAGTGGCGGCCAGCTGGATTTTTTTCGCTGCGCGATCAAGCCCGCTCATGCGCCCCAGCTGGAACTCGAAGTGGTTCCATTTGGCTTGGGCAACATAATTGAGTTCATCTTCGGAAGAGTTCAGCGACCCGGCCGCCACTTCGTGCAACAGCGGTTTCCAGATGTGGGTCAGGTTCGCGTCGACCAGCATCACACTGGCCGTGCCGCGCTTGCCCAGAGTCTTACCCAGACGGGTAGCCAACTCCAGACCGCCGGCGCCGCCGCCAACGATAACAATACGATGAG
This sequence comes from Pseudomonas sp. LBUM1646, assembly GCF_059716165.1. Taxonomy (NCBI): domain Bacteria; kingdom Pseudomonadati; phylum Pseudomonadota; class Gammaproteobacteria; order Pseudomonadales; family Pseudomonadaceae; genus Pseudomonas; species Pseudomonas sp. LBUM1646. The sequence continues at coordinate 5,921,944 of NZ_CP166810.1, read as the reverse complement.
TCATGGGGATATCTCGCAAGGCTAAAAGAAATCGGTGCGATTACCCGAGCGAGCGCGAAGCGGCTCATAGCGTCAGGTAACCGATAAGGCGGCTCAACAGGCCCAAACCAATGGTCACTGCCAGCACTAACACCAGGAGCATCCACGGCCGAAAAGGCCGGCGCTCGACTCGGTGTTGGGACAGGTGCAGGTACTCTTCGACATGCTTCTGGTCGTCGGGGTTCAGGCGGCTGGTCATATTGGGCCTCGTCAGGGGTAGACGTTGCTGAATGTGTAGAAGCTACAGACTGATTTAACGAACGTTGAACGGAGCATAGCCGCTGTCTGGAACAGGCTCGACGCTCACCGTATCGTCCAGTCGAATGATTCCACTTTGTAACACTCGGGCGGTGATTCCGCCATGTCCTCGAACCGCCTGAAAAGTCCCGGGGCCGAGGTTGTTTTGCAGGCGTGCGCACGGTTGGCACCAGCCGGTGGTTTCGAAAATCGCCTGGCCGATCTTGAAGCGCCGGCCCTTGAGACTGAACAGATTGATACCGCTGATCACCAGGTTGCGCCGCAATTCACCCGGTAATACCGGCTTATCGTCCGGGCGTCCCATCAGCGAACTGATCACCGCCAGATGCTCCCACTGAATCAGCGTCACCTGCCGCGCATTACGTACGCCCGGACGGGCCTTGTCGCCGGTCAAACCAGCCTCAAGTCGCGCCTCCACGGCCTCCAGTTCAATCATCGGCGCGTGAGATTCCGGGCGCACGCCTATCCAGCGAACACGGCCAATTTGCGGGACTTCAGCTATCAGTTCCTGCAACGGACTCACAGGCTGATCCCGACATCGAAGACGATGCTGCGACCCAGGTTACTGCGCAGGAAATCCGGGGCATCCGGATGGGCGAACAGTACGCGGGCGAACGTCGGCCCGACCAGCGACAACGAGCGCCAACCCTGGCGCAAATATTCGGTGGGCGGCGGGAAATGGCTGTTGAGGTCCAGCACTTCACGCTTGAGACTGGCGAAGGCGATGATGTCCAGCTCCCCCAGGTCCATACCGCGTTCTTTGTAGTTGTGGGCTTTTTTGCGCAGGGTCGGCGCCAGTCGCAGCAAGAACTCGTTGGCTGGAATGCGCCGAGGCTTGGCCTCGCGACGTACCAGCGAACTGAGTGAAAACGCGCTGCGCCGACGTTGCAGTTCGTCGCGCCACTCGTCGTTGAGGCGCCGGCCTTCGTCGAGGACGAAGAACACCTCGAAACTGGCATCGCGAAACAGCACGTCCGGCGGCTCCCCGGCAGGGGCGAACTCGTCGGCGCGATAGGGAATGTTCAGGCCTTGCAGCAGGCGCTGGCAGACCCAACGCTCACGCTCCCATTTGCGGGCATTGGACAGAAACGCGTTGGCTTGCTCGGCCGCGATGGTCAGCAGGCGTAAATAATCTGAGTCATCCATAGGCCCAAGCTTAGCGTTCAAATGTGATCCTAATGAATAAAGTCTGTCGCGAAAGAAAAAAGTCTGTCGCGATTTTTTTGGGGGGGCAGCTCCGCGCGATGGGGTTAGGCCGAAATGGGCTCGATGCTGCCCCGGCAGCCAGATCATTCGAAGGGAGCTACGCTCGCTTGCTTGAGAAGACAGATTCACTCACGTCAACCCCTTTCTGCGGGATAGGCTGCCTAGCCGTGGATGAAGGCACTAAAGTCACTTCACCTCGCCTCCCTCTAACGGCAACATTAAAATTAGCTGCTCCTAAGTAAAATTTTATAGTTAATAATAGCTTGAGATTAGATAGGTTTTGCCTGTTGCTTATTGGTTTTACACTTTGTGATTCTGTTGGGGGAGTGGTGTTATGGTCGATGCGGTTAAGTTTCTATTGTCTTCGTTTCCTGATGAAAGCTTGGCTTCTCTCATATCGCGCTATCACGTTGTGTCCGGTGGGTACTCAGGTAATGAAACGGTTATGGAACTGTTTGGAAAGGAGTCGTTTCACTTGGCATCATTAAATGTTGATGATGTTAGGGGGATGTTGAATTGGTTTGGCGGGAGAGGTAAAGGGGTTGTTGGAAGCCTTATTCATAATAATAGTTTGCTTCCATTGTATGCTGCTTTTGTCGCTCGTAATGTCAGGTATTTTGATGGTTTAGTGCCGGGTGAAGAAATCTATACTTCAAAGTCTATCTGTGAGGAGGAAAGAAAAACTTGGGTTTGTCCTGAGTGCTTGATGGAAGATTGTGAACACTACGGAGTGGCTTATTTGCATCGAGCCCACCAGATTCCTGGCGTTTATTCATGCTGGAAGCATGGTATAGAGATTGTTAATTTTTGCCCGGAATGCTCAAGTAGTTTTTGAAAGAAATGAAATATTAAGTGTGCATATCTCAGGATGTCAGTGTGGATGGCGTGGTTCGAATTTCATTCGACGGGCGAGAGAGATGTAAAATTGGACAGTCATTTTCAATTTTTGCAAGAGAGATCTTGGTTGCCAATTTAGCACCCATTCCCAATAGAATTCTAGTTAGAGCTTTTTCAAAAGCTATTGCGGAGAGAGCTGTTGGGTGCAAGTTCGGACTGGATGATATAAATAATTTTATTTATTCACATTTTGATAATGGCTTTTTGAATAAGGTCATAGGTGGCCAATTTTATTCTTCAGCTAGAATAATGGTTACTAATAATATAGCGCAATTATCGCTTTCAAAAAACTTCTTGTTGGCTTTTGTCTGTTTGGTGATTTTGAAGGGTTTTTATCGGCAGTTAAAGTCGAGTGCATGAGCTTAAATGTTCATGAATTGCGTAATAGGTTTAGAGTTGGTGGGCGCGAAAGGCTTGCTGAAGAGCTGCTGAGTCACTTGTTCTGGCCGACCATGATCGAGCGTGCGGACAGCACGTCGCAGTGGCTCAATTGGTTCTACCGGATCGACTCACCGTTGGGCGCCTCGCCCAGCGGGCATGGCAGCGATCCTGCTGGAATGGCTGTCATTGTCGTGACGTTGCGCATCGCGCTATACGTGGGGGACTGGCAACTGTATGGCGTGGCCTTCGTGGTGATTGCCGCGCGCCAACATGCGCTGTTTATTCTGTACCACGACGCGACGCACTATCACCTGACCCGTCATCGCACGCTAAACGACTTTCTGATCAACCTGGCGATCGGGGTGCCAGGAATGGTCCCGGTGGAATTCTATCGGCCCCTGCACCTCGAACATCATCAACAGACCGGAACCGCGAACGACCCGGAGTGGCGTTTTCTGTATCACCGGCAGCCTTGGGATTTCCGCCCGCTGAGCGGGAAGTTGTTGCTGCGGCAATTGCTCGGGGATCTGTTCTTGATCAACACGCTGCGCAACCTGCGTGCCTACAAGGCGGCGGGCGGAGCATCACCGAAGATGACCCAGCCGGCATTGGTTGCCGGTGTGATCTGGCTGGTCCTTTTATCTTTCATCGCTTGGCAAACGTCAGCCCAGACGCTCTTGCTGATGGTGTTTTTCTGGTTTGTGCCACTGGCCACGCTGGGCACCCTGCTGCAGAAAATCCACAGCATCGCCGAGCACAGTGGCGGACCTGACGTCACCCCCCGGTTGGCGGGAATGGACATATGCCTGGAAAGTCGGGTGCGCAGGGCGGTTTTTCATTTGGCCTTATCACATCAATCTGCACCTGCATCATCACCACAGTGCCAACCATCCCTGGCATGTTCTCCCGCGTCTGGTGACGGCGGATGACGCGTTGCTGGACTCACGGACGCTGCCCTCGCTGCTCTGGTCGGGGATGAAGAAGAACCGTTGATCCAGCCTGTTTCCCGGGCAGCACCGCTGGCGCAAAGAACGCCCCACGTTTTTAACTTGCAGCTTCACCCTTGGGATTGCTGGCAATCAGGCTGGCGCCGCATGCGGTTTTCATCCCGTGAAGCGCCACCGCGATGCCGCCGACATCCAGCAGGGCGCTGCCCTGCGTAATAGGGAAAACACCTTTGCACAGCGGGCAAACCACCTTATGGCCAACACCGGACATGGGTTTGCCGTTCAGGTCAGTCTGGTTGAAAGCTTCAAGAACGGTTCCACCGTGACTGGTGGAGTCGCCGAGTCGAATGATGTCCATATCTGATCCTTTTCGTGTTACTGACAGACATTCATTTCTCAGCGGCATATGCTTACTGAGGAATGAGTATTTCAGATATAAGAAGCGCAGTTCCAGAGGGCCAAGTGGCACCCTGGAACAGCCAAACACACAGGTCTGCGGAGTTTTTACAGTTCATCCACCCAGTTACTGTTCGGCTTCAAGTCGGCCAGGAACTCTTCCAGTGTGTGATCCTGCTGCACGACCGACACTTTGGGTGCCAAAGGAGCTGGAGGTGCGGGAGGCGCCTCCTCAGTGCTGGCAGTTTGCGGCATCAACGTGACACCGAAATGATCATTGCCAGCAGGCTTGTTACCAGGCGTTGGTGAGGTCACGGTAATGATCGTTGCCTGGTCCTGGCGGCGCATCGGCATGACCACGCTGGTGTCGGCATTCAGGTAACTGGCCATGGTTGCCAACGCAATTCCGACAAAGGGCGAGGCCGCGCCGGTATCGCCGAGACGCTGGGTGAGGTCGTAGCTTTCCCGCGACTCCAGCAAGTCGAGCGGGCTGTTGGCCGCTCTGAGGGCCGGTAACAGTTCGGCCAGCGGCGTGGTGTTCAGGCCGCCATCGAAGAACACTCGGGACGGTTTCGGAGAGAGCCCATCCGTGGCGTTTTTCCAGCCTTCGGCCAGTTTGACGGTCAAAGCCTCGCGCTTCAGGCGCTCGCCAGTATCCGGTCGTTGCAGTGACACCGTCACCGGCCGGTGCAACTTGGCCAGCACCGGCAGCGCATCCCACTGCTCGAAAGCACGTTGGGTCCAGGGTTGAGGAATAAACTCCGACGGCTGGAACTCCGCCGCAGGTTTGCGCCAGCCCCAACCGGTGAACGCAGGATCGATCTTGTTCTCGTTGACCTTGGCGAACTGAGCGTAGTAACGCAGCCATTCAACGCGTTCGGGGCGGCCGACGACCAAGGCAACCATCGAGTCGGTAAGTTCGCCAGGTTGTCGAGGTCCGGTTCCGAGCCCTATGGGTTTATTACCCTTCGTAGTCAATGACAACGCCATATTGAAGCCTTCATTAACGTAGATCAGCAATGCAGGAAGATCGGGATTGCGCTCGAATGTCTGGAACAGCGACTCCAGTAAAGCTTCGGGGGTATCACTACAGACGATGCCGTCCTGCAAATTACGAATGCGATGCCAATGCAGCCCGGCAGGTCCTCGCATGTTGTTGACCATTACAGACAAACTTTCTTCAGTTTCTTCAGGCGTAAAACGCAGGTTCGGTGTTTTTGGATTCCAGCCACGAACTACGGTAATAGTCGGGATAGGCCATTTCTCCAGAAAATCCCGTAATCCCAATTCCAAGGCGTCTGCCTCCCTTTTTTCAGAGGCCATGTCCTTGTCGTCGGCAGTTACCGGGTACTTCTTCGGGTCCATGGGCAAGATGCTGCCAACGTGCAAGGCTTCTGACTGTTTTGCATTTTGTTCTTGCAAGGTTTGCCAGGTCTGCCCTTGGCGGAATACGTCGAGGCTCATTCCGATGCTGAGCACATCCAGAGTTTCCAGACGGGGCGATGTGGTTGGGGCGCGGTAACGAGCATCAACAGGCATGGTGGCGGCCTCCTTGGCCGACGAGGTATAGGCAGTCACGGACGTGGCCGAGCTGGCAAAGCAACGGCTAGCCGTCAGTGGATGTTCAGCCGCCTGAGCCAGAGGGCTGGTCAGCAAAAGGCCGGAAATGGACAAGTACGCAAAGAGGTGGCGCATCAAATGGGCCCACCAAAACGAATGGACTTGCCTAGCTTGTTCCCGCCCCATGTCTGTGTGGCAACCAGGGAGGGCAGATTGGTAGTGCCCACGATAGCCGGCAGTGTACCGCTCACGCGGTACACTGCCGTGGAATCGATCAGGTTGCGATTCTTGCCGTCTTCTAATCGGTAGAACTTCTGCACTTCCTCGTCTGGAAGGTCATTGTCTATCTCCGAATCAATTTGAGCCCTTCCTTTAGCTCGCTTACTCGTCCAATCCAACCGCCAGTCCGCCACGCGACAGAGGTACGCATAGAAGGTCGCATCATCGACACTTTCGCCCGCACCAATGGCCACGTCATAAGCCAGCACTCTCCGGCTGTGCTCCGGGTTGTTCGGAATGGCGGAGTGGAAAGACAGAGCCTCTTGATACTCGCGTTGTAGGCGCAGGCGTGCCTCATAGGGTGTCTCTCCGCGTGTGATCAGGACCATGCCATTACCTTGCGCTCGAACCACAAACACATGGGAGGTCTTCTGGGATGCTTCTTTGTCTTCGTTGCGCGCCTGTTTCACACTGTCTGTATCGCGCCCATATTTGAAAGCTATCTTCTCGTCCATGGTTTCCTGGCGAGCATTTTTCGCCTCCTTGGGACGCCAGCCGTTATTACTCACGCCGATGGAGGCGTCGATAGGGTCCAGTTTGTCCTTGCTCTGGTAAACCCCACTCTTTGAATCCTCCCCCGGCGCTGTAATGGAGCCGTCAGCGCTAAAGTCCGCCTCAGTCGGCACTGGCAACAGGGAGGCTGTCAGCATAACGCTAGCACCCTGTGGAAAAGCGGCGCGACTGCTATGATCCATTAGCCCGAAACCGGTGTCTTCCCAGGTTTCCTCCCCCTCAAGAAGCAAAGGATAGGCATAAGGAGGGACATGTAAGCCGATTTTTTCCTTCTTGCCACCGCGTTTACGCACAGTGAATATGCGCTGATGGAAAAGATGCGGAAGTACCTTGCGTGCAGGTACGCCTTCGATCTCGTCCCCAATACCCTGCCAACCGATACCCTGGACGTTGCCAAGGCCCACGGTCTGGTCCTGGGGAGTGAAATAAAGATAGGTGCAGCCGCGATTGTCTCGCTCGTCGAACGAGATTTTCTCTCCGCCGATGTTGGCTTGAGACGACGAGCTACCGGTCCAACCCAGCCCACCAATGGCGCCATAACCCTGGCAGTTTTTGAGCGTGACGCTCGACAGCGCCGGATTGGAGTTCGGGTTGCCAGAGATGAATTGCAATATGCCGTTGAGGGTGGCAATACGCGCTCCTGTCGTCTGTTGCCCCAGCCATTTCTGGGCCTTTTCGTTGTTCGGCTGGTACAAACTATAAGGTGAGTTGATCATGACGACCCCGTCAACCGGACGTTCACCTTCATCCTTGAGGAAAGCATGGGCCAGCAGGGTGAGCAGCGTGCCCTGACTGTGACCTACCACGTTGACCGTATCGTTCGGATAACGCTTGCGAATAATTTTGATCAACATCGCCAGGCGCAGGGCGGCCAGTACCATATAGCGACGGTTAGCGGCTGAGTACAGCGGGTGGGTCAGGTTGCCACCAATAAAATTGAGGGGAAGGATGCCGAACGGATAGCCGTTGAAACCCTCGCCCCACATGTCAGGCAAGTTGGTGGTGGCATTGGCGAACTGACCGCCTTCCTTGGAGCCGGTCTTATCCAGACGGTTGCCGTTTCGGTCTTCCCACTGTCCATGAGCTTTGGTTTTATTGATCTTCTCCTCTTCCTCCCGAAACCCCCAATAAAATGGAATAACCACACTGCGCGGTTGGCAGCCGTTGCTGGATGCACCGAAGTTGCGCCGGTAGTACACGGCGTCAGGGTTTGTTGCCTTGCCGTCATCGTCAGCGGGCAGGCTGTACGTGGCCGGCATCAGAAAGCCCGGATTGTTCGCGCCGTTGGGCAGAGTGCGTGGCATATCCAGGCGCTCGTTCAATCCCTGGCACAGGCCACGCTCGACGCGTTCGTAGCAACCGGCCATGTCGTTGACGCCATGTACGACGATAGTCACGCAGGGCTTGGGTGGCGGCGGGATGAGGTGTACGTCGCCACCGCTGGGCATGGTGATCGATTGGGCGGAACAGATTTTTTTCGTCTGGACGGCGTCATTCATCGTGCATTTCCTCCTTGAAGTGTTACCCCGTTGGTCTCGACGCGTGGGGTCGAGCGCCTGGCCGGGTTAGTGCCTGCTCCCCGACGCAGGTCGGCTGGTGTCGTGATGAGCAGACGTAGTGAGTCTAGGACCTTCATTTTGTTCCCCTAAGGTGATGACCCTTGCACGCGGTAAGGTCATGACGGATTCGCTCGCTGAGGCCTATTGGCGCTGCGCCTCAAATACGAAGGGGTCCCCCTGATTCGGGAAGTGCAACAGGTACTGCGCCACCGGGTTTTTAGCATTGGGTACCCGGTAATCCACTTTCAGCCCGGTCGGATTGTTTTCCAGCTCCGCCCCCAGGTAGGCGTTTTCCGGATAGCTGAACTGATTGCCGGGCGCCTTGCGAATGGCCGAGCAAGAGGAGAACAGTCGCGGTAACGCGTATAGATGCTGGCCGTGTACCAGCAACACCAGGGGGTAGCGATCACCGTAGCCACTGCTGACGTACTGCAACTCCAGGCACGTTGAGGCGCCTTGGCGCCAGGCCGTGGCGGTCGCGAGGTTTTCCGGGTCGATGGGATCACCGACGGGCCACTGCGGCAAGGCGAAGTTGACCGCATCGCGCAGTGGCCAACGTTGTTTGCCAATCGTCAGGGCTTCGCCATCGAAGACAATCTCGGGCGTGCCTTTGGGCGGTTCGAGATTCAGCCCGTCGGGAGCGCTCCATTGCACATCTTCAAAACGTTCAAACGCCGGGCGCATGGCGTTGACCCACAGGCAATGCCTTGGCGATTCCGAACAGGGCATGGCGAGTTCGGTGCCGGGCCCTGCAAACAGGTTGTCGCCCAACGACTGATAGAAAGCACGGTAATCGGTGAACTGTACCGGAGCTGCCTGCGCCAGAAAGGGCAGGCCCGCACCGAGAAACAGACTCAGACAACGGGTGACTTTTCTCATCGATGCCCCTTGGCGCCGGATGCCTTGATGTACTCCGGATTGGTGGTCCAGAAGATCGTTTTGCCGATGGCGGCAGTGGATTGGTATTTGTAGGTATAACGACCCCGCTCGCGGGTATTTACCATTGTGTTGGTCTTTTTGTTGAACTGCGTCCAATAGGTGATCTTCTCCGGCAACGTGACTTGCGCAACACCAAAGATGTTGTGCGAGGGGGAGCCGTAGTGGAACCCGGAAGAGTGTCGGGGATTGGTCGACTTCTTGATATCGACACCATCCCACCAATACGCCCCGTTGGAGGGATCATTGCCACGCTGGGCGAGCGCGTCCCGTGCACTCTCTACCGCCGAGCGCATGTTCAGATCGGCATTGATGGCCGCTTCCGAGGCCGCCATCAATTGGTTGTAACGGACATTGTTGCCCTTCGTGGCGACGACGTAGCCGGCGCCGGCCTCCTTGAGCAGGCTGTCGACGTCGGCAAGCTGCCACGCGCGCATGCGGTTGGTCACCGTAAAGCAAATAGCGCGGACTTCCTGCGGGTTGTTGTCCGTCGAAGCTTCGCCGAATCCTATGGCCGCGAGCTTGCGCACCTGCGTTGTCAGGACTTCAGGCATTTTGTTTCTCCTTCACCGGCCACGATTCCAGTTCCAGCTCCATGTCGGAAGGGAATTCCGGCGTGCGCTCACCGGAACCCTCGGCCACGACTTCCCCGGCGGACATCACCTTGAAGTGGTGCGGCGCGGGTCCACCTTTGTCATCCTTGAATTCAAAGAACTGCACAATTTCCTCTGCCTCATCATCGGCACTGGCAACACTGGCAGCAGCCCCCGCACCGCCTGCCGCGGCACCCGCGGCTGCGGGGGAGGGCGGCTTGAGCATGGCCACATTGGCAATGCTCATCACATCTTTCTGCAACAACTGCGTGGCGCCCTGATCTCAAGAATATCAAGGCCTCCAGCGTGTAGGTCGCGACAGTCTTTATTCTTCAAGGTCAAATGCGACAAGCAGAAAGCTTTGCTTCGATAAGGCGGCGCAATGGCCGAGTAGTTTTCATCGGTGTCCGTAGCTTGAAGCGTTCTTGTTGACTTCGTTGCCGCATGTTTCCAGGTCAGTCCGGTTCGACCTTTACTGTATCTTCTCCCAGGTGAACGGCCCTGGAGGCTTTATGAATACAACAGAAACAACCGATACCATCGCGGGCTACCTGCAGTTTCCTGTGGCATTCAAAAATCCGGACCTTAATCGCCAGACAATTGCCGACGCCGTGAGGGCTGCGTCCTTTGACCTGCTGGTTCTGCCTGAGATGTGTACGACAGGTTATCTTTTTGACACTAAAGAAGAACTTCTCCCTTTTGCCGAGAGCGCCGAAACGGGCGTGTTTGCCCGGTTTCTCCAAGATTTGTCAGCGCAGAAACAGGCGACGTTAGTTGCCGGGATGGTCGAGCGTGATGGCGACACTCTTTACAACACAGCGATTGTGGTCAGTCGAGGCAAGTGGCTGGGTAAACAGCGCAAGTGCCATCTCAGCGATCTGGAGAAGAAACTGTTCGAGGAGGGCGATGCCTGGCAGTGTTTTGATGATGGCAAGATTCGCTTCGGGGTTCTGATCTGTTTTGATCTCTGGGTTCCCGAGGCTGCTCGGTTACTCGCGCTGGACGGAGCGAAACTCCTTTGTTGCCCGGTCAATTACGGCGGTCCCTGGACGGGCGACATCATGCGAGTCCGCGCGATGGAAAATGGCCTTCCGCTTGTTTCCTGCAACAGGACAGGCGTCGAATCGGGCCAGCAAATGACCGCTCACTTCCGCGGTGAGAGCCAGGTCATCGATGCCTCCGGAAACAGGCTTATTCAAGCGGGGGAAGAAACCGGCCTTGGTCTGACTGTATTGTCTATCGGCTCCAAGGGGGCCATTCAAGGCAATGTCATGTGTAGCGACCTTTTAAAACACGCGCGACGGTACACGCTCTCCGGCCCCTTTAATCGGTAGCTCGCTACGCGCGATGGACTGGGCATGGGAAACGGCCGGTGTAGACTGGGAATTGCTGCGCGTATGCGCCTCAACTAAGGGAATGACGTGAAATATTGGCCGGTATTACTGCTCAGTCTTATGCCCCTGTGGGCCCATGCGCTGGAGGTGGGTGAGCGACTGGCGCCCTGGACGCTGCTCGATCAGTTCGATCAGGCCTTCACCCTCGACAACCAGACGCAGACGTTGCTGGTGGCGCGCAGTATGGACGCCGCGAAACTGGTCGATGCCGCGTTGCAAGGCCAGTCCAAGGGTTATCTGGAGGCGCGACACACGGTGTTTGTCGCCGACATCCAGCGCATGCCACGGCTGATCGCGAAAATGTTCGCGGTGCCAGCCATGCGCGATTACGCCTATCGGGTCATGCTCGACCGTGATGGCCGTGTCGCGCCGCGTTATCCCGGGTCTGTGGATAAAGTGCTGTGGCTGCAACTCAAGGACGGTCAATTGGTCGAGCAGCACGAATACGCCACCGCTGCGCAATTGCGCGAGGCGCTGAAGAAGGCTCGGCCATGATCGGTGCCGAATTGCTGTCGCCGGAGAGCCTGACAATTGGCTGGCTGATTTACGCGCCGGTGCTGATCTGGGCGATTTGTCGCGCACCCTGGGTCGAGTTATTCACCGACAGTCGCCGCCAGCATTTGCTGTTAGGCACAGTGTTCGCGCTGTTCATGTTGTGGTTGGTGCGACGGGATTTCGATACCGGTGTGTCCTATCACTTTATAGGCATGACCGCGGTGACGTTGCTGCTGGACTGGCCGCTGGCGATTGTCGGCGCGCTGGTGGCGCAACTGGGGCTGGTGCTGCTCGGGCGGCAGGATCTGGCCGCTGTCGGGGTGAATGGCACGTTGATTATTCTGCTGCCGGTATTGGTGACGGAATGCTGCGCGATCCTCGTCGAGCGTGCGCAACCGCGTAACCCCTTTGTGTATATCTTCGTTTCCGGTTTCTTTGCGGCGGCGCTGTCAGCGTTGCTGTGCCTGCTACTGGCCTTGTGGCTGCTGTGGTTCGACGAACGTTTCGAGATGCCGTACTGGCTGGAAGATTTTGTCGGTTATCTGTGGCTGCTGATTTTCCCCGAGGCGTTTATCAACGGCATGATCATCAGCGCGTTGGTGGTGTTCAGTCCCGAGTGGCTGGAGACGTTCAATCGCACTCGCTACCTTTCAGCACCCTGGAAAGACGACGACCCCAAGTCTTGATCCACATCAAATCGGTCTGGCGCTCGCGAACTCATGCTCGGCAAAACCTTCAGGAGCACCGATATGAGCGTTTACGAGTGGGCACGGCAGGAGTTGCGTCACAGTCTGGATGCAGCGCAGGAGGTGGGGTTTGATCCGGGGTTGAGCCTGCGCGCCTTGCTCAGTGCGGTGGTGCAACAGAGCAAGGTCGTACGCAGTGTCGAGGATCTGGCGGATGAGTTGCAGTTTCTTGCCGAGAACCTTGATGACGGTCAGGACTACGGTTTTATGCGGCCCTGACTTTTGTGGATGAAGACGCGGGATCAGTGACGCGGCTCGAAGTCTTCGCTGAACAGGTCATCCTCGGCATCCGGGCTGACCGGGATCTTGTGTTCTTCCGACGCCCAGGCGCCCAGGTCGATTAGTTTGCAACGGTCCGAACAGAATGGCCGGAACACGTTTTCCGGTTTCCATTCCACGGGTGCACCGCAAGTCGGGCATTCGACGGTCGAGATTGGGCTCATGACTGGCCTCCACGCAAAGTAAGGTAAAAGTGATGCAGGCGTTCGACCTCGCTGTGCAGCCAGGCGAGGTCGCGGTCGTTGACCACCACATCGTCGGCATGGCTCACGCGATCCTCGCGGCTGGACTGGGCCTTGAGGATCGCCTGGACCTGTTGCTCGCTGGTCTGGTCACGCTGCAGGGTGCGTTCGATCTGTAGTTGTTCCGGCGCGTCGATCACCAGCACCCGTTGGGTCATGGCGTACTGCCCGGACTCGATCAACAGTGGCGACACCAGAATCGCGTAAGGCGATTGTGCCTTGGCCAGATGAGTGACGATTTCCTCGGCGATCAGCGGATGTAGTAACGCTTCGAGCCAGCGGCGTTCCTCCGGGACTTCGAAGATCAGTTTGCGCAGTGCGGCGCGATCCAGTTGCCCGTCGGCTTGCAGCACGCCGGGGCCGAAATGCTCGGCGATCCTGGCCAGTGCCGGACGACCCGGTTCCACCACCCAGCGTGCCGCGTGATCGGCGTCCACCACGTGCACACCGAGGTCGATGAAGTGCTGGGCCGCCGCGCTTTTGCCGCTGCCGATGCCGCCGGTCAGGCCGAGAATCCAGGGTTTTTCCACAGGGGTATTCATTTCAAACCGACAAACTGCCAATAGAAGCCGGTTATTTGACCACCCCAGAGCAATGCAATCCAGCCGGCAATCGCCAGATAGGGACCGAAGGGGATTGGCGTCGAGGTTTTCGCGTCCCGCAAGCGCAGCAAAATCACCCCGAGAATCGCCCCCACCAGCGATGACAAGAGGATGGTCAGCGGCAAAATCTGCCAACCGCCCCAGGCCCCCAGCATCGCCAACAGCTTGAAGTCGCCGTGGCCGATGCCGTCCTTGCCAGTGATCAGCTTGAACAGCCAGAACACCGACCACAGCGCCATGTAGCCGGCCACCGCGCCCCACAAGGCATCGTGCAACGGCACGAACAGCTCGAAGCTGTTGACGATCAGCCCCAGCCACAACAACGGCAGCACCAGGACATCGGGCAACAGTTGATGCTCGGCATCAATCAGGCTCATGGCCAGCAAGCCCCAACTCAGCACTAGCATCAGGCAGCCAGGCCAGCCGAAACCGAAATGCCAGGCGACGAACGCCGAGAGCAGACCGCAGGTCAGTTCGGTGAGTGGGTAGCGTTTGCTGATCGGTGCGGCGCAGTTCGAACAGCGACCACGCAGCAACAGGTAACTGAGCACGGGAATGTTTTCCCAGGCGCGTATCCGGTGGGCGCAGTGCGGGCACTGGGAATGGGGCAGCATCAGGTTATAAGTCGGCAGGGGCGTCTCGCTGGGCATGCCCAAAACGTCGTGAGCCTGCATTCGCCATTCCCGCTCGAGCATTTTCGGCAGGCGCCAGACCACCACGTTGAGGAAGCTGCCGATCACCAGGCCGAGCACCAGTGCAGTGATGACGAAGGCCAGCGGATAGAGAGTCAGGTATTCATTCAAGGGCATGTCAGATCGCTGAACCGAGTTGGAAAATAGGCAGGTACATGGCAACCACCAGCCCTCCGACGACCACACCCAGCACCACCATGATGAACGGCTCCATCAGGCTGGTGAGGTTGTCGACCATGTTATCCACCTCGTCTTCGTAGAAGCTGGCGACCTTGTCGAGCATATCGTCCAGGGCACCGGACTCTTCGCCAATGGCAGCCATCTGGATCGCCATGTTCGGGAAGACGCCGGAGGTGCGCATGGCGAAATTCAGCTGCATGCCGGTCGATACGTCCTGCTTGATGCGCAGCACCGCGCGTTTGAACACGATATTGCCAGTCGCACCAGCCACCGACTCCAAAGCATCCACCAATGGCACCCCGGCGGCAAACGTGGTCGACAGCGTACGGGCGTAACGGGCCACGGCGGACTTGTACATCAGCGTGCCCACCAAGGGCAATTTCAATAGCCAGGTGTCCACCCGATCGCGAAAGGTCTGCGACGTTTTTAAGGCGCGACGCACGCCGAAGATCGCTGCGATCAGCGCGCCGAGCATCATCCACCACCATTCCTGCATGAATTCCGACAGGCTGATTACCATCAAGGTGAAGCCCGGCAGCTCGGCGCCAAACCCGGCGAACACGGTCTTGAACTGCGGCACCACCTTGACCAGCAAAATCCCGGTGACGATGATCGCGACGAACACTACGGCCAGCGGGTACGTCATGGCTTTCTTGATCTTGGCCTTGAGCTGTTCGCTCTTTTCCTTATAGGTGGCCACCCGATCCAGCAGCGTATCCAAAGCGCCGGCCTGTTCACCGGCGTCCACCAGGTTGCAGTACAACTCGTCGAAATATTGCGGCTTCTTGCGCAGGGAGGCGGCGAAGCTGTTACCGGCCGCGACCTCCTGTTTCACCTCGTCTACCAGCTTGCGCATGGCCGGGTTGTCGAAGCCTTCGCCGATGATGTCGAACGACTGCAGCAGCGGCACACCGGCTTTCATCATGGTCGCCATCTGCCGGGTGAACAGGGAAATGTCCTGGGCCTTGATGCGTTTGCCCAGATTGAAAATCGAGACAGATTTTTTACGCACCTTGCCGGGGTTGATGCCTTGCTTGCGTAGCTGTGCCTTGATCAGCGCCGGGTTCAGGCCGCTCAGCTCACCGCTCATTTTCGTGCCTTTCTTGTCCATGCCTTCCCAGGCGTACACGCTGATTTTTGCTGCCTTGACCGCCATGTTCAGTCCTTGGTGACCCGGTTGATTTCTTCAAGGCTGGTGATGCCTTGCATGGCCTTGATAAGGCCCGAAGTACGTAGATCGTTGAAGCCGTCCTTGCGCATCTGGATTTCGATTTCCAGGGAGTTGACTTCGGCCATGATCAGCCGTTGCAGGTCCGGGGTGTTCTTCACCACTTCATAAATCCCTATTCGCCCTTTGTAACCGTTGTTGCAGTGATCGCAACCCACCGGCTCATAGATCGTGAATGAGCCGATGCGTTCCTCGGGGAAGCCTTCCTTGATCAGCGCCTCACGGGGGATCTCGATCGGCGTCTTGCAATGGCTGCACAGTTTGCGCGCCAGGCGCTGGGCGATGATCAGGCTGACCGAGGTGGCGATGTTGAAGCCCGGGATGCCCATGTTGTGCAGGCGGGTCAGGGTTTCCGCGGCGCTGTTGGTGTGCAGCGTCGACAGCACCAGGTGTCCGGTCTGGGCGGCCTTGATGGCGATTTCTGCGGTTTCGAGGTCGCGGATCTCGCCGACCATGATCACGTCCGGGTCCTGACGCAGGAACGAGCGCAATGCCTGGGCGAAGTCCAGACCTTGCTTGGGATTGACGTTGACCTGGTTGATGCCTTCCATGTTGATCTCGACCGGGTCTTCGGCGGTGGAGATGTTGATGTCCACGGTGTTGAGAATATTCAGCCCGGTATAGAGCGACACGGTTTTACCCGAACCGGTGGGGCCGGTGACCAGGATCATGCCTTGTGGCTGCTTGAGGGCGGCCATGAACAGGGCTTTCTGGTCCGGCTCGTAGCCGAGGGCGTCGATGCCCATTTGCGCGCTGGACGGGTCGAGGATCCGAATCACCACTTTCTCGCCCCACAGGGTCGGCAGGGTGTTGACCCGGAAGTCGATGGACTTGCTCTTGGACAGGCGCATCTTGATCCGTCCGTCCTGCGGCCGCCGTCGTTCGGAGATGTCGAGGCTGGCCATGACTTTGAGCCTGGCGGCGATCCGCCCGGCCAGTTGAATCGGTGGCTTGGCGACTTCGCGCAGAATACCGTCGGTGCGCATCCGCACCCGGTAGGTTTTTTCGTAGGGCTCGAAGTGCAGGTCGGAAGAGCCGCTCTTGATTGCATCGAGCAGCATCTTGTGGACGAAGCGCACCACGGGCGCGTCATCGGCATCTTGCCCGGCGATGGAATCGTGGTTTTTGTCGTCAGGCGACTCGATGTCCAGGCCATCGAGGTCAACATCGGCCATCTCTTCGAGGCCGGTAGTGTGGGTGTCGAAGAATTTCTCGATGGCGTCGCTGAGTTTATCGTCCTCCACCAGAATCGCTTCGGTGCTCAGCCCGGTGCTGAACTGGATGTCGTTGATTGCTTGATGATTGGTCGGGTCGGACACACCGACGAACAGCTTGTTGCCGCGGCGCCAGAGGGGCAGGACGTGGTGCTGGCGGATCAGCTTCTCGCTGACCAGGCCCTTGGGCTGGGTTTCCTTGTCCAGGCAGTTGAGGTCCAGCAAGGCCATGCCGAAATGTTCGGAGGCAATCTCCGCCACTTCCCGGCTCTTCGCCAGTTTGTTCTGCACCACGTAGCTGACCAGTGAAATCCGGTTGCGCTGGGCTTGCTGATACGCCTGTTGCGCGCTTTTGTCAGTGAGCAGTTCGGCCAGCACCAATTGCTTGGCCAGACCGCTAAGGGCGATGTCGTTCATTGGGATACCGGACGCAGACAGTTCATGACTTATAGCCTAGTCAAGGGATACAGCGAAACCAGCGGTGTTGAGGTGACAAAAAGTGTCAGATTGTGCTGTTTCGGGGGGTAGGAAAGGGCGCAGCTGTGACGCCGCGCCCTGTATGCAGGGCATGCAAGGCTTGGCACGGACCCTGCTGGGGCTTATTCAGATCATGAGATTCCGACTCATGCATGGAGCTTGTCTATGAACACTCAGAAAGGTTTTACGTTGATCGAGCTGTTGATCGTGGTGGCGATCATCGGGATTCTGGCGACGTTTGCGATTCCAGCGTATTCGAAATATCAGGCGCGGGCGAAGGTGACGGCGGGGGTGGCGGAGCTTTCGGCGCTTAAAGTGAATTATGAGGACAAGGTCAACTCGGGTACGGCTGCCCCAGCAGTTGCTGACATCACTTCGGTTGCGACCACGCAAAATTGCACAATTACCGTCTCGGCAAGCCCTGCTGGCATGATCTGTACGCTCGTAGGTGCGCCAGCGCAGGTGTCCGCTGCGACCATTACCTTGACTCGTGATGCCACCTCGGGTTGGTCTTGCAAAACCAGCGCCGCCGCCGATTTCGCCCCAGCGGGTTGCCCTCATGGCTAATGGCAGCTAATTATTGGTAGACGACCAAGCCCCGCCTCTCAAGAGGCGGGGTTTTTTTTGCTGATGGTTTGAGGACTCGATGTGCTGGTTGCGTAAAAGTAAAACCTTCGTAAATTCATGGCTTTAGGCCCACGCCAAAACCTGCAACTTGCATGTCGATAACCTGTAACTCATGCAATTTGCATGATTTCGAAAATTACCTGTTTTATTAAGTTGTTGATTTATAAATATTATTTGACCGTCTCAAACTTGGCACAGCGTTCGCAATATACCCAGTAACCCTGCTGACAAGACATGCAGCAGACTTTATAGAAAAACAGGAGTTACTCGTATGAAGAAGTTCGCTATCGCCACTGCTACCGCGCTGACCCTGACCATGGCCGGTGCAGCTTTTGCACAGACCACCCCTACCACCCAAGCCCCGATGACTCTGGCGGCGGGTGAAATGACCAAGGCCAAGGAAACCACTTCCGATACCTGGATCACTACCAAAGTCAAAAGCGACCTGGTAACCGAGAAAGGCATTCCTGGCACCGACATCAAAGTCGAAACCAACAAAGGCGTTGTGTCTCTGTCGTCCACCGTTGCGGTGACTGACGCTCAGAAAGCCACCGCTGTTGCGATCACCAAGAAAATCAAAGGCGTCAAAGCGGTCTCCGCTGACGGCCTTAAAGCCGAGTAAGGCAAGACTTCTCCGCCTGGACCGGGAGAAGGCGTGGCAGACGAGCCGAGCCATACGTCTGCCGCCTCTGGAGAGTTCATGCGAAGGCCACAAGGATGTGGCCATTACAGGCCTCCGACATTCGTGTCGGGGGCCTGTTTTATTGTGGGACGCGTTAAAAGCAAAAGATCGCAGCCTTCGGCAACTCCTACAGGTGTTCACATTTCTCTGTAGGAGCTACCGAAGGCTGCGATCTTTTGATCTTTAATTGCCGCGCTTGCTGGTGATCTGTTTCAACCGATTACCTTCAAACCGCAGGTATTGGTACATCCCGCTATTGGGTCCGTAGGTCCATTCCTCGACCTGGAATTCTTCCCGTCGGTTGGCACTGCGTTTGTACCCCAGCACATCCCGGGCCACAGGTTCACCGCACTTCTGCAGCACCTCGCCGGACCTGTCCCCAACGCTGACCAACTGACTGCCACAGCGCAACGTATCGGCCGCTGATGCCTGGCCGGCCGCAAGTGCCAGGGCCAGGCTGAACAGCCAGCGCGCGCCCATCACTCGGCATCCAGGTGCATCGGCGTAATTACCCGACCGTCGCTTTGCGCTTCGCCAAGGCTAGCGTCGATAAAGTACACGCGGTCATCGGCCATCTGCGCCTTGTCCACCAGGAAGTCCTTGATGCTGCTGGCCCGCTCCTGGCCCAGTTGACGCAACAGCACATCGCTGGAACTCCAGAACTTGATCACGTCCGCGCGCATTTTGGCGGTGCGTTCTTCCTTGCCCAAATCCTTCCATTCGGCCGGCGGTTGAGTCTTGAGACGAGTGCGGTAAATCCCTTCCAGCAGCGGGCCTTTCTCGCCCTCCGGGACTTGCAGCAGGGACGCCTGGGCCGGGACTTTGTCGCCGCGGCGCTGGAGCATCTTGTAGTAGTTGTACTGGTATTCGCGCTCCAGGCGTTGCTCAGCGATCAGCGGGCCATCGCTGCTTTGCGCCGCGGTGCCTTCGATTTCCAGGCGCAGGGCCGGACGTTCCTTGAGGGCCCCGGAGAGTTTGATCAGCGATGCTTCGGCGTCTTTGGTCAGGTCACTTGAGCCCGGTGCAAACGATACGGTGCCCAGATCTTCCGAGCCGCCACCACTGATCAGCCCGCCGATCATTTTGAACGGCGCGGCAGCCGCCTTCACGATCAGGTTGCGCAGGGTCTGCCAGACAATCGGCATGACACTGAACTGCGGGTTGTTCAAGTCGCCGGTTACCGGCAGCTCGATGGAAATCTTGCCATCGACGTCCTTGAGCAAGGCAATTGCCAGTTTCAGCGGCAGGCTCGTGGCGTCCGGGCTGTCGACTTTCTCGCCCAGTTGCAGTTGCTCGACCACCACTTTGTTTTCAGCCTTGAGTTGGCCCTTGGTGATCAGGTAATGCAGGTCGAGATTGAGCCGACCCTTGCGGATGCGGTAGCCGGCGAATTTGCCGGAGTAGGGCGTCAGCGTCGTCAGTTCCACGCGTTTGAAACTGGTGGCGATGTCGAGGCTGGCCATCGGGTCGAACGGGTTGACCGCGCCCTTGATTGTCACTGGCGCATAGCGGTCGACCTTGCCCTTGATGTCGACACTGGCCGGTTTTGCCTGACGACTGTCGATGGTGCCGATCGCACCGTTGAGCTCTTGAACGGCAGTGGCGAAGTTCGGGGTCAGGCTGAAGTCGGCGAAGTTCGCCGAACCATCATTGATGGCAATGCCGCCAACGTGAATGGCCAGAGGCTTGTCCTTGCCGGCCGCCGGTTTGGCTGCGGCAGTCTTGGCGCCGGAGTCCGGCGGTTGCGGGACCAGCAGGTCGTCGATGTTGGTGGTGCGGTCATCGTTGATCATGAAGCGCGCATACGGCTGGAACAGGTTGACCTTGTCGATCGACAGGCTGTCGCCGTGCTGATAGTTCAGGCCTTCGAGCACCAATTGCTGCCACTTGAGGAAGTCGCGGGTTTTCAGGGTGTCGAGGGTGTGCAACTGATCGACCTGGGCGCGACCGGTCACGCTGAACGCCAGCGGGTCGGTGCTTTTCAGGTCAACTGCCAGATCGCTGCCGAGCATGCCGCTGCGCAGTTCCAGGCGAATGAACGGGGTGATGTAGGACTGGGCGACTCGCAGGTCGATGTCCTTGGTCTGCACTTTCAGCTTGGCGCTGACCGGTGCCAGATTGACCTGACCGTCTGCGGTGATCTTGCCCTGCTTGCCCAGGCCGGTGTCGAGCTTGAGGTTGAAAGGCGAGCCATTGAGGCTGTCGAAGTTCTGCAGGTCCAGGTTCAGCGGGCCGACTTCCAGCGCCACGGGTGGTTGTGCCTTGCGGTCAGTCAGGTGTACTTGGTAATTGCGCAGTTGCACGTCTTTGAGCAGCACTTGCCAAGGTTTGCTTGGCGCCGCGGGTGCAGGGGGCGGTGAGTCCGCTGCGGCGGGTGCAGTGGCGGGTTCCGCTTTAGCCTTGACCGCTGCCTTGGACGGTTGGCTGGCAAACAGTTTCTGCCAATCGAGCTGCCCATCTGCTTCCAGGGCGGCCCAGGTTTCGAGTTTATTGCTGCGGATCTTGCCGACCACCACTTGCTGCTTGGCCAGGTCGACGGTGGTATCACTGACGTCCAGGCGTTCGAGTTTCACCAGCGGCCGACCATCCGGTGCGTTGATCGCAAACGGCGCGACGCTGACGGCGACGTTGCTCAGCAGCAGTTCGGTTTCCTTGGCCAGGTTGAGCTTGTAGTCGGTGCTCAGGTTCAGCACGCCGTTTTCCAAAGCCAGCGGCAGCGCATCACGGACGTACGGCCACCAGACTTTCATCTGGCCGTCGGTGACTTTCAATTTACCTTCGGAGGCGATCGGGATCAGGCTGAAATTGCCGGTCCAGTCGATCTGCCCGCCTGCCGGGCCGGCCGCGACCAGGGTCATGTCGGCGTTATCGTCGGGCAGGGTGCTGAGGTTCTTCAGCTCGAAATCGAGTTTGTCGTAAAGGAATTCGATGGGCTCGCTGGGCCGTGCATCCTGGAAGTGCACATAGCCGCCGGCCAGTTTGATCCGCTCGACCCGCAGCGGGAACGGTTTGGCGTTCGGGTCGGCCGGGGTCGGTTCGCTGGCGGGAATCTTGAACAGGCCGAGCAGGTTGAGCTTGCCGTCCTTGCCAAAGAGGATTTCGGTCTTGGGTTTGTCCAGTTCGATATCGGACAGGTGCAGTGCCTTGGTCCAGAGACTGTCGATCTGCAGGTTGGCGTAAAGCCGTTCGAAACCGACCTGTTCCTTGCCCGGTTCACCGATGATCAGACCCCACAGGGTCACTTCAAGGCTGAACGGATTGAGTTCGATCCGCTGGATATGGGCGGGCGTTGTGGCGTAGTTGGCCAACTGCTGGTTGGCGATCCGCAAGGCAATGCCCGGCAAAATCAGAAACCCCAGCAGGCTGTAGAGGGCCAGAGCAGTCAACAGAGCGCCGATAGCGCGAATCAATCCTTTGGGCATGTGCGGCTTCATTTGTCTGATCGGAGTGCCTTGGAGTATGGCACGCGATTTCGGTTCCGAAGTACTTGCCGTTGCTCAGGATTGTTCAGATTCTTTTGTAAGAACGCTGACCTTGATGATCAGAGCTGCAAGATCAGGGTTTTCAGCGGTGGCTGCTGATCCAGCGACGGAAAATCGCCGCCCGGGGTCATCACCGACCACTCACGCACCGGCCGCCCGGCCTTCTCCGCACAGCGCAATACCTGTTCGCGCCAGTCGTCCATGCTGACTTTCGCCAGGTTGTTGCAGCAGATCAGCACGCCGTTGTCGGCGGTGGTCAGCAGTGCAGGTTTGAGCAGGCTCTGATAGTCGCGCAGCAGGTCGACCGTGCCGAATGCACTCTTGGCCCAGGCCGGAGGATCAAGCAGCACCAGATCGTACTGACGCTGTTCCAGGCGTGGGTAGCTTGGCAGTTTCTGCCCGCGACGCTGACTGATGGGCAGGCCGGCCAGTTGGCGGATTGCCGGGAAATAGTCCGACTGAATGAATTCCATGGTCGGCAACTGCGGGTTGAGCAGGCCGTTCTCGCGGCCAACAGCCAGGTTGCCCTCGGCGAAATCCAGGTTGCAGACCTCGCTCGCGCCACCGGCCGCCGCACTCACGCCGACGCCGCAGGTGTAGGCGAACAGGTTCAGCACACTTTTGTTCTTGCTGTGCGTCTTGACCCAGCCGCGGGTATTACGCAGGTCGAGGAACAGCAGTGGGTCTTGCCCGGCATGACGGCCGCGAACGCGATAATTCAGGCCCCATTCGTGGCCGATCAGGTCTTGCAGGGCGGCTTCGTCGGCACGGTAGACGGTGTCTTCGCGGTCGATGCGCGAATTGCCCCGGGAGCGGTCGTTGTAGACCAGCAGGCTGTCGACACCCAAGTGTTGATTGATGGTTTCGTGCAGTTGCAGCAGCGCATCGCGTTCCAGCGCCTGGTGAAAGCTTTGCACCAGCAGTTGCGGGCCGTAGCGGTCGATGGTCAGGCCGCCGGCGCCTTCCTGGCTGCCATGGAACAGGCGATAACAATCGGTGCCCTGCTGATGCAGTTCGGCAAGCAGGTCCTGGCGATGATCGAGTGCGGCGCGCAGCGCCTGATTCAAGGAAGACATGCTGGGCGCCTTGCAGGAGGAGGGAATTTGGCGCGGGAGTTTAACAGTTACTGAGCCGATCGTTCCCACGCTCTGCGTGAGAATGCCTCGATGGACGCTCTGCGTCCGCTTTTGAGACGCGGAGCGTCCCGGGCTGCATTCCCACGCAGAGCGTGGGAACGATCACAGAAGAGCCATCTGCAGAGTTCAGGTGAGCAACCCCATCCGCCGCTTCGCCCGCTGAACCGAGCCATTACGCATCGCCCAACGCAGCATCGGCGCACTGCGCTTGACGCTGGCGCGGATCAGTTGGCGTTGCAGCGGGTTCTGGCTGACGCCAAGCATGTCGCTGGCCCAGTCCGGTAGCAGGTCGATCCCGGCCTGCATCATCAAGCTGCCAAACGGTTTGGCCATACGGCTGGGGGCAGGCGCGTTCAACAGCAGTCGCAACACCTCGTGACTGCGTGCGTCGCACAGTAACTGCGGACGGATTCGCTCAAGGTAATCAGCGATTTCCTTACGGCTGCGCGGCACATCACGGGCGCCCAGGCGCTCAGCGATTACCGCGATTTCAGCGTAGTAACGGTCCTGATCCGCCACGGACAAATGCGGATTGCGATAACGCAGATGCGCGGCGAGGAAGTTGCTGACCTCCGCAACGTGCACCCAAGTCAGCAAGTCGGGATCGCTGGCGGCGTAAGTCCGGCCATCCGGCGCGGTGCCGACCA
The DNA here is from genome assembly GCF_059716165.1 of Pseudomonas sp. LBUM1646. Lineage (NCBI taxonomy): Bacteria > Pseudomonadati > Pseudomonadota > Gammaproteobacteria > Pseudomonadales > Pseudomonadaceae > Pseudomonas > Pseudomonas sp. LBUM1646. Next base: position 5,898,257 of record NZ_CP166810.1, on the reverse strand, counting down.
CCTGCAGGTGAATGGTGCGAACCTTCTCGATCAGCCAGTCGGCATCCTTGCGCGAACCGAACGTCGTCCCGGAAATGAACTGACTGGTGCGGCGCAAGCGGCCGATCATGTCTTCGCGAAAATTCGAGTGATCCCAGACCCCGGCCAGGGCCAGCGGGTGCAAGGCTTGCAGCATCAGCGCGCTGATGCCACCGATCAGCATGCTGCTGAAATCGCCGTGGACTTGCCAACTCACCGAGTCGGGACCGAACAGGCCGGGATCGCCCTTGGGGTTCTCCAGGTCGAGCTTGCCCAAGGACAGACCGGTCAGGCTCATGAGCTGGGTTTCGATGCGGCTACGAATGAATTCCATGGCAACTCAGTGGCGAAAAAGAAAGCGCGGCCATTAACGGCCGCGCAGGCTTTTGAAACAAGCGATTATTGGTTCAGGCGTTTATCGACCAAGTCCTGGACCACGCTCGGATCGGCCAGGGTCGAGGTATCACCCAGGCTGTCCAGTTCGTTGCAGGCGATCTTGCGCAGAATCCGCCGCATGATCTTGCCCGAACGGGTTTTCGGCAAGGCCGGTGCCCATTGAATCAGGTCCGGCTTGGCGAAGCTGCCAATTTCCTTGCTGACGTGGGCGAGCAGTTCTTTCTTCAGTTCGTCGTTGGGTTCGGTACCATTCATGGGCGTGACAAAGGCATAGATGCCCTGACCTTTGACGTCATGGGGGTAACCGACCACTGCGGCCTCGGCGATGCTGTCGTGCAGCACCAGGGCACTTTCTACTTCGGCGGTGCCGATGCGATGTCCGGAGACGTTGATCACATCGTCGATGCGCCCGGTGATCCAGTAGTCGCCATCCTCGTCGCGCCGAGCACCGTCGCCGGTGAAGTAGTAGCCGGGGTAGGGCTTGAAGTAGGTTTCGACCATCCGTTGCGGGTCGCCATAGACGCTGCGGATCTGCGCCGGCCAGCTGGATTTGATCGCCAGCACGCCGCTGCCGGGGCCTTTGATTTCCTTGCCCACTTCGTCGAGCAACACCGGTTGTACGCCGAACATCGGCTGCGTCGCACAGCCCGGTTTGATCCGTTGCGCACTGACCAGCGGGCTGAGCATGATGCCGCCGGTTTCGGTCTGCCACCAGGTGTCGACGATCGGGCAACGCTGCTCACCGACCGCGTTGAAGTACCAATCCCACGCTTCCGGGTTGATCGGCTCACCGACGCTGCCGAGTAATCTGAGGCTTTCGCGGGACGTTTCCTTCAACGGCTCGGGGCCTTCACGCATCAGCGAGCGCAGGGCGGTCGGCGCGGTGTAGAAGATGTTGACGTGGTGTTTGTCGATGACCTGCCAGAAGCGCGAACTGGTGGGGTAACTCGGCACGCCTTCGAAGATCAGTGTGGTCGCGCCGTTGGCTAACGGCCCGTAGACGATGTAGCTGTGGCCGGTGACCCAGCCGACGTCGGCGGTGCACCAGAACACCTCGCCGTCGCGGTAATCGAGCACGTACTTGAAGGTCATCGCCGCTTGCAGCAGGTAGCCGCCCGTGGTGTGCAGCACGCCTTTGGGTTTGCCGGTGCTGCCGGAGGTGTAGAGGATGAACAGCGGGTCTTCGGCGTCCATCGGTTCCGGCGGGCAATCGTCGCTGACATCGCGCAGAGCCTGGTGATACCAGATGTCCCGGCCTTCGACCCAGTTCACTTCACCCTGGGTGCGCTCGACCACAATCACCGTGCTGACGTTCGGGCAACTCTCGAGCGCTTTGTCGACTTTCTCCTTGAGCGGTACGAATTTGCCACCGCGCACCCCTTCATCAGCGGTGATCACGGTGCGGCAGTCGGCGTCGAGGATCCGGTCGCGTACGGAGTCCGGAGAAAAACCGCCGAACACCACCGAATGCACCGCGCCGATGCGCGAGCAGGCGAGCATGGCGTACGCGGCTTCGGGAATCATCGGCATGTAGATGCACACCCGATCACCTTTTTTCACGCCACGACCTTTCAGGACGTTGGCCAGGCGACAGACGTTGTGATGGAGTTTTTTGTAAGTGATCTGGGCGGACTCGGCGGGGTCATCGCCTTCCCAGATGATTGCGATCTGATCGCCACGTTTTTCCAGGTGACGGTCGATGCAGTTGTAACTGACGTTCAGCTTGCCCCCGGCAAACCAGTTGGCCTCACCGGTTTTCAGGTTATAGCGCTGGACGGTTTGCCACGGCTCGCTCCAGTCGAGAAAGCGTGTGGCCTGTTCGGCCCAGAAGGTGCTGGGGTGTTCGATGGATTGTCGGTACAGGCGCTGGTAGTCGTCCTGACTCAAATTGGCAGCCCGGCGCACGGCATCGGCTTTGGGGAACGTGCTGATATCGAACATGACGGTTCCTTATTCTTGTTTTGCGACAAGATTAAGATGCGCCGAGTGACCAGAGGGTTCAAGTCATGCACTAAACAACAGTGGGAGCGAGCTTGCTCGCGATAGCGGCCTGTCAGTCAACAAATTCGTTGAATGTTCAACCGTCATCGCGAGCAAGCTCGCTCCCACAGGGGTAGCTATGAGGCGTTAGATCACCCGCGGTGACGACCGCGGAAGTAGTTGATCAGGCCTTGTGTCGAAGCATCGTCAGCCGGGGTTTCTTCGCTGCCGACCAGGCGGTTGTAGACGCCTTTGCCCAGCTCTTTACCCAGCTCCACGCCCCACTGGTCGAAGGCGTTGATGCCCCAGACGACGCTTTGCACGAAGACTTTGTGCTCGTACAACGCCACCAATGCGCCGAGTCGACGCGGGCTGATGCGTTCGACCACCAGGGTGTTGCTCGGACGGTTGCCCGGGATCACCTTGTGTGGTGCGATTTTCTGCACTTCTTCTTCGCTCAAGCCCTTGTCGCGTAGCTCGGTTTCAGCTTCGACAAGGGTCTTGCCGAGCATCAGAGCCTGGCTTTGGGACAGGCAGTTGGCGTACAGCCACTGGTGGTGGTCGGACACCGGGTTGAAGCTGACGATCGGCACGATGAAGTCAGCCGGAATCAGTTGGGTGCCTTGGTGCAGCAACTGGTGGTAGGCGTGCTGGCCGTTGCAGCCAACGCCACCCCAGATCACCGGACCGGTATCGGTAGACACTGGCGTGCCGTCCTGGCGCACGCTTTTACCGTTGGATTCCATGTCCAGCTGTTGCAAGTGCTTGGTGATGTTGCGCAGGTAATGGTCGTACGGCAGGATCGCGTGGCTTTGCGCGCCCCAGAAGTTGCCGTACCAGACACCGAGCAACGCCAGCAGTACCGGCATGTTCTGTTCGAATGGAGCGCTCTGGAAATGCTGGTCCATGGTGTACGCACCGGACAGCAGTTCCTTGAAGTTCGACATACCAATGGCCAGGGCAATCGGCAGACCGATGGCCGACCACAGCGAGTAACGCCCGCCGACCCAGTCCCACATCGGGAAGATGTTTTCTTCACGGATACCGAACGCCACGGCGGCGGCGTTGTTGCTCGATACCGCGATGAAGTGGCGATACAGCTCGGCTTCCGAACCACCCTGGGCCAGGTACCAGGCACGGGCGGCCTGGGCGTTCTTCAGGGTTTCGAGGGTGTTGAAGGATTTCGACGAGACGATGAACAGCGTGGTCTCGGCGCGCAGCTTCATGGTCAGCTCGTGGAACTCACTGCCGTCGATGTTCGCCAGATAATGGCAACGCACGCCTTTCTGGGCGTAGGACAGCAGCGCTTCGGAGACCAGCTCAGGGCCGAGGAACGAGCCACCGATGCCGATGTTCACCACGTCAGTGATCGGCTTCTCGGTGTAACCGCGCCACAGACCATCGTGGATGCGGCCCACGAGGTCGGTGATCTGGTTCAGCACTTTGTGCACTTCCGGCATCACGTTGACGCCGTTGACCGACAATTTGTCGCCCACCGGACGGCGCAATGCAGTGTGCAGCGCCGGGCGGCCTTCGGAGGAGTTGACGATTTCGCCGTCGAACAGCGCTTTGATCGCGCCCTTGAGGTCGACTTCGTTGGCCAGGCCCACCAGTAGATTGCGGGTCTCGGCGTTGATCAGGTTTTTCGAGTAATCGAGAAACAGACCGCAACTGCTAAGGGTGAATTGAGTAAAGCGCTGCGGGTCGGCATTGAATGCTTCGCGCATGCTGAAATCCTGCATGGCTTGGCGGTGGTCTTTCAACGCTTGCCAGGCGGGCAGAGCGGTAACGTCGTGAGGAGTGCGGTAGTACGCCATCGCTGCGATTTTCCTTTTACTTGAACTGCCTTTAAGACACTGAAGATCCCGGAATGTCCCGTCCATTGGGAGGGCTACGTCCGGTCAATCTGCGTGGACACGATTAAATAGCGCAGGGCGGTAACAGTAAACCTCGCGTGTGGATCTGTCTTCGCTTTGTATGACTGGTTTTCTGTACTTTTTTAACATTGAAACCGCAAACGTCCCGACAGACGGATGACTATCGGGAGAATGGCCTGATCAGGCGACCTGAACCGGTATGGCATTGCTGGTGTGGCTCAGCTCGTTGCCCGGCGCCATGTAGAGCATGCGCGGCTTGAAGTTGAGCAGCTCGGCCTCGCTGTAGTGGGCGTAAGCGCAAATGATCACCCGGTCGCCGACCTTGGCCTTGTGCGCCGCGGCGCCGTTGACCGAGATCATGCGCGAACCTTCTTCGCCACGAATCGCGTAGGTGGTGAAGCGCTCGCCGTTGTCGACGTTGTAGATCTGGATCTGTTCGTATTCACGGATGCCGGACAGGTCCAGCCATTCGCCGTCGATGGCGCAAGAACCTTCGTAATCGAGTACTGCGTGGGTGACTTCGGCGCGATGCAGCTTGGCCTTGAGCATGATGGCGTGCATGAGTGTTTCCCCAGGTCGGAATCGAACGGCGGGCATATTGCCCGAAGGCTTTGTGGGCGGCAATACAACGCAAAAGATCGCAGCATTCGGCGTGCCTAGGAGCTGCCGAAGGCTGCGATCTTTTGATCTTGCCGTTTAAACCGTTGCGTCGAGATTCAGGTGCAAGTTGTCGATCAACCGCGTCGTGCCAAGGAACGCCGCGACCAGAATCACCAGGTCCCGATCTTGCGCAGTCGCCGGGCGCAAGGTCACGGCATGGCGGATCTCCAGGTAATCGCTACGCAAACCCGCCGCTTCAAGCTGTTTAATCTGCCCGTCGATCAACGCCGGATAATCGCGCTCACCTTGTTTAATGGCATCGGCAATCGTCGCCAGCGTGCGATACACCACCGGCGCCGTCGCGCGCTGGTCTTCGCTGAGAAAGCCATTGCGCGACGACAACGCCAAGCCATCGGCGGCCCGTACAGTCGGTTCGCCGATGATCTGGATCGGCATGTTCAGGTCATGCACCAGCGCGCGAATCACCGCCAGTTGCTGGAAGTCTTTCTGGCCGAAGATTGCCAGGTCCGGCTGGACCATGTTGAACAGCTTGCTGACCACGGTCGCCACGCCTTCAAAATGCCCTGGACGGCTGGCGCCGCACAGGCCTTCGGACAATTGCGGAACGCTGACCCGGGTCTGGCCGGCCATGCCGTCGGGGTACATTTCTTCGACGGTCGGGGCGAACAGCAGATGGCAGCCCGCCTGGAGCAGTTTTTCCTGGTCGGCCACCAATGTGCGGGGGTACTTGTCGAGGTCTTCGCCGGCGCCAAATTGCAGCGGGTTGACGAAGATGCTCGCGACTACGAAATCGGCTCGTTGGGAAGCTTTGGTAATCAGTGCGACGTGGCCGCTGTGCAAGTTGCCCATGGTGGGTACGAAGGCGATACGCTTGCCTTCACCGCGGGCACGGGCCACGGCTGCCCGCAGTTCGCGGACGGTTTTGACGGTGTTCATGCAGAGAATCCGTGTTCGATACCTGGGAAAGTAGCTGCTTTGACTTCAGCGACATAAGCGCTCAAGGCTGCTTGAATGCTGACCTGACCATTCATGAAATTCTTCACGAACTTCGGCACGCGGCCGGTGATGGACAGACCGAGCATGTCATGCAACACCAGGACCTGGCCGTCAGTGCTGCTGCCGGCGCCAATGCCGATCACCGGAATGCCCACGGCCTGAGTGATTTCCTCGGCCAGTTCGCTCGGTACGCACTCGAGCAGCAGCATGGCGGCACCGGCCTGTTCCAGGGCGATGGCGTCGGCACGCATTTGCCGCGCCTGGTTCTCGCTGCGGCCCTGGACTTTGTAACCGCCGAGGATGTTCACCGATTGCGGGGTCAGGCCCATGTGCGCACACACCGGTACACCGCGTTCGGCCAGCAAACGGATCGAGTCCGCCAGCCACAAGGCACCTTCGACCTTGATCATGTGCGCACCGGCCTGCATCAGCAGGGCGCTGTTGGTCATGGCTTGTTCGGTCGTTGCGTAGGCCATGAACGGCAGGTCGGCGAGGATCAGGGCGTCGGTATTGCCGCGTTTGACGGCCGCCACGTGGTAGGCCATTTCCGCGGTGGTGACCGGCAAGGTGCTGTCGTGACCTTGCAAGACCATGCCGAGGGAGTCGCCCACCAGCAGCACTTCGACGCCGGCCTCGTTGCAGGCGTGAGCGAAGGTCGCGTCATAGCAGGTCAGCATGGTGATTTTTTCACCTTTCTGCTTGAGGCTCTGGAGCGTGGTCAGGGTGATGGCTGGCATGTAAAAAATCCTCGTTCAGGCGCTATGGAAACTACTGCGAGTAACGCGCGTGATTCTTCATTTACTCAGGCGCACGGTCTTTTGTCGTGCTTATAAGGCCTGGATTGCGCCCTTTAGCGCCGCGTTGGCGGCAGCGGGACGCCTATAGTCGTGAGGAGAACTCGGGAAGTCAATTGCGTGTGTTACCGCGTTGTTACGGTGGGGGTGTTACCGGGGTAACTGATGCGATTCAGCAGATTTGCGACAGCGCTTGTATCGTCAAAAGATCGCAGCCTTCGGCAGCTCCTACAGGATTCGCGTAAACCTGTAGGCGCTGCCGAAGGCCGCGATCTTTTAGCGGCAACTCAGGCTGTGGGGAGGCGTTCCAGCCCAACAAACGGGCACGCTGCGAGCAATTCGCTGAGGCTCCGGCCATCCGCCAATCGCAGATCCGTCGGCGCCAGTTCGGCCAGTGGATACAGCACGAAGGCGCGTTCCTGCAGGTGGTAATGGGGGACTTTGAGGCGAGGTTCGTCGATCAGGCGATCGCCGAACAGCACGATATCCAGGTCCAGCGTGCGTGGCCCCCAACGTTCAAGGCGCTCGCGACCCTGGCCGTTTTCGATGGCTTGCAGCGCATCGAGCAGGTCCAGCGGCGCGAGGCGGCTGTCGAGGGCGGCAACCGCGTTGGTGTAACGCGGTTGGCCGGGCAGCAATGAATCGCTTTGATAAAACGCCGATACCCCGACCAGCTCGGTCTGCGGTAACTGCGCCAGCGCCTCGACGGCGCTGCGCAATTGTTCGGCGGGGTCAGCCAGATTGCTGCCCATGCCGATATAGATGCGTTCCATGACTTACTCGCCCGTGGCGCTCGGGGCGCCGGCGGCGCGTTTGCGCTTGGCGCCACCGCTGCGACGACGTTTGCGTGGTGCACCCGTGCCGTCATCCTTGCCGCTCAGGTCGCGGATCATGTCCCGACGTTCGCTGTCGTTGGCGTCCTGATAATCCGTCCACCATTCGCCCAGGCCATCGGTCTGCTCGCCGGCGCTTTCGCGCAGCAGCAGGAAGTCGTAACCGGCGCGGAACCGCGGGTTGTCGAGCAACAGATCAGCGCGCTTGCCGCTGCGACGTGGCAGGCGTTCCTGCATGTCCCAGATCTCGCGGATCGGCATAGTGAAGCGCTTCGGAATCGCGATGCGCTGGCACTGTTCGGCGATCAGCTCGTGAGCCGCTTCCTGCATCGCCGGAATCGGTGGCATGCCACGCTCTTGAAGACGCAACACGCGAGCCGGCAGGGCAGGCCACAGCAGTGCGGCAAACAGGAACGCCGGAGTTACCGGTTTGTTCTGCTTGATCCGCAGGTCGGTGTTGATCAGCGCTTCACTGATCAGCGTGTGGGTGTATGTCGGGTTGTATTCCAACGCCTCGGCACTGGCCGGGAACAGCGGATCGAACAACTGCAAGTCGACCAGCATCTCGAAGGTGTCCGCGGCATGGCCGGAGAGGAACAGCTTGAGCACTTCTTCGAACAAGCGCGCTGACGGGATCTCGCGCAGCATCGGCGCCAGGTCGCGGATCGGCGCAGCGCTGTGTTTTTCGATACCGAAATTCAGCTTGGCGGCGAAACGCACGGCACGCAGCATCCGTACCGGGTCTTCCTGGTAGCGTTGCTTCGGGTCGCCGATCAGGCGGATCAGGTGATTGCGGATGTCGTGTACGCCGTTGGCGTAGTCGAGAATGCGCTCGCTGACCGGATCGTAATACAAGGCGTTGATGGTGAAGTCGCGGCGTTGCGCGTCTTCTTCCAGGGTGCCGTAGACGTTATCGCGCAGGATGCGCCCGCTCTCGTTGCGGGAAGACTGGTTGCTGTCTTCCTCTTCATCGTTTTGCGGGTGATTGGCGCGGAAAGTCGCGACTTCAATGATTTCACGACCAAAGTGGATGTGCACCAGCTTGAAGCGGCGACCGATGATCCGCGCATTGCGGAATTCAGCCCGTACCTGTTCAGGGGTGGCACTGGTGGCGACGTCGAAATCTTTCGGTGTGATGCCGAGCATCATGTCACGCACGCAACCGCCGACCAGATAAGCCTGGTAACCGGCGTTCTGCAGGCGTTCAACGATATTCACCGCGTAACGGCTGAATTGCGCCTTCTGCAGCGAATGTTGGCCGCTGTTGAGCACTTCAGGCGTGCTGCGGATGTGTTGCGTATGGCGCTTGGGCGAACGGAATGACTGGAACAACTTCTTCAGCATGGGATGCACTGTTTGAAGGAATGTTCGGCCATAACGAAGAATGACCGCATGATGGGCCGGGATTCTAGCATTTAGTCGGGGGATGGTGTAGGAAGCTGCGAAACGGCTTGCGGGCAATGTCTGGTATGCGCGGGACGTAACCGATGTCGTCGATGTAGCAGCTGTCGAGCAGCGCGAGGCAGCGTCCGGCGGCGTCCGGCGGCGAAGCCGTCGTAAACCATAGGTTGCGGTGTGTCAGGATAAATACGGTTGGCCAATTTGCGGGTGCTTCGCGCCCGAACGCTGCCTCGCGGTGCTCGACAGCTGCTACAGGCTGCTAGTCGTGAGGGGCTCAAACGCCAGAAACTACAAGGGGAGCCGAAGCTCCCCAAGAAGTAGTTGCATGCTCTATTTTTATTATTGGTTTCGGGCTTTTTGTTTTTGTTAAGTGCCCTTGTCATGAAGTTTTTCCTTCATGACCCTCCCAATCGGGAGCCAAGAGCAAACGGATTGCTTTGGTCGCTGTGTTGCAGTGATCTTGCGATCCAACCAGTTCAGGCTCTGTCTTAGGACAGTTTTTTGTTGTTCTCGGCCTGGTCGTGGGGCACGCCCCAAATACAACGCCTCTCCAAAAGAATCAGTTAGCTGCGCCTCTCGCCGTCTTGTTTTTATTGTGCGTGAGTCGATTCGTCTTATTTTTATTGTCTTGTGCATTGCTTGTTATTGTTCTTGTACTGAACATATAGCAGGGTGCGTGCCAACTTTTGCGAAGCCCAGCAAAACAAGGGGTCAAGCCGTGTATCGAGGTTTTTCAGGGCCCAAAAAAACCGGGGCTTCGTTACCGTAAGCCCCGGCTTTTGTTACGTGAAAAGACTGAGGTAACAGTTTTTTCACAATGTCACGTGTTACCCGCACACCTGACAGGTGACGTTCAGCTCTCGCTGGCCACCCCGGTCTTGCGCCGTGGAATGCCCAGGCGTTGGCGGCGTTCCCACAGGCATTTGCGGCTGACCCCGAGTTTGCGGGCCAGTTCGGTTTCGGTCATGTGATCTTGATGCTCGAGGACGAAGTGCTGGAAGTAGTCTTCCAGCGACAGGTCCTCGGTCGGCTCATGGCTGTTGTTGCCGGCGGCGCCGCCCTGTTGTGGGGGCAGGCCGATGAAATCGTCATCGTCCAGATCGCTCAGCTCGATGTCGATGCCCAGCAGTTCGGCGGAAATTTCCGGGCTCTCGCACAGGATCACCGCGCGTTCGACCGCATTTTCCAGCTCGCGAACGTTACCTGGCCAGGTGTAGTGACGAATCGCCTGCTCAGCGTCCGGGGCAAACTTCAGATCGGTGCGGTTGACCCGCGCGCTCTGCCGCGCCAGGAACGCATTGGCGATTTCGTTGACGTCCGCGCCGCGCTCGCGCAGGGCGGGCAGTTTCAGGGCAATCACGTGGAGACGGTAATAAAGGTCCTCACGGAACTGGGCGATTTTCGCCAGGCTCTTGAGGTCCCGGTGGGTCGCAGCGATCAGGCGTACATCGACTTTCTGCGACTGCACCGAGCCGACCCGGCGAATTTCGCCTTCCTGCAGCACGCGCAGCAGGCGGGCCTGGGCTTCGAGTGGCAGTTCACCGATTTCATCGAGGAACAGGGTGCCGCCGTCGGCTGCTTCTACCAGCCCGGCACGCCCGGCGCTGGCGCCGGTGAACGCGCCTTTTTCGTGGCCGAACAGTTCGGACTCGATCAGGCTTTCCGGAATGGCTGCGCAGTTCACCGAAATCATCGGCGCCTTGGCGCGCTTGGAGAGGTTGTGCAGGGCGCGGGCCACCAGTTCTTTACCGGTACCGGACTCGCCCTGGATCAGGACGTTGGAATCGGTAGGCGCGACTTTGCGGATCTTGCTGTACAGGTCCTGCATCGGCGGACAGGAGCCGATGATGCCAATCTCGCCGTTGCTGTTATCGACGCCCGGTTTCGCGGCGCCATTGGCCGCTTTGCCGACCACCGGCTCACCGGCAGCAGGCGCCGATTGGCGATCACGCAGAATGCGCGCAACGGCCTGCAGCATTTCGTCGTGATCGAAAGGCTTGGCGATGTAATCCACCGCGCCCATCTTCATGGAATCGACGGCCGAACGCAGGCTGGCGTAGCTGGTCATGATCAGCACAGGAGTGCCTTGGCCAAGCTTGATCAATTCAGTGCCCGGGGCGCCAGGCAGGCGCAGGTCACTGACGATCAGGTCAAACGTGGGAATGCTGAAACGCTCTTGTGCTTCCTGCACGGATCCGGCTTCGCTGACCTGGTACTGATTACGTTCCAGCAGGCGGCGCAAGGCGGAGCGGATAATTGTTTCGTCTTCGACGATCAAAATGTGCGGCATTGATTCGATACTCTCGACGGTCTCAGTTCACAGCGGACGTCGCTTCGACATGACGCGGTAATGTCACCCGGATACGGGTACCGCGTTGGCTTTGAACATCAGCCGGGCTGTCGATGGTGATTTGTCCATAATGCTCTTCAACGATGGAATAGACCAGTGCAAGGCCCAGACCGGTGCCTTCGCCAGGATCCTTGGTGGTGAAGAAAGGTTCGAACAATCTATCCATGATGTTCTTCGGAATTCCGCTGCCTTCGTCTTCCACGATCAGGTCGACCGTGTGTTCGCCGGCTTCGCTTTTGACCCGCACCGCACTGTGCGGCGGTGAGGCGTCGCGGGCGTTGGAGAGCAGGTTGATCAACACTTGGGCGAGCCGTTGGGGATCGCCTTCGACCCAGTGATCGGGGTCGCACAGGTTGTAGAACTGGACTTCGAAATTGCGCCGGTTCAGGGCCAGCAGGCCGATGGCATCCTGGGCCACTTCGGCCAGACAGACGGGCTCGTCGTTGTGCTGATGACTGCCGGCATGGGCGAAGCTCATCAACGACTGAACGATCCGCGACACGCGTTTGGTCTGCTCCAGAATCTGCCCGCTGATTTCCGTCAGCTCGGCGTCTTCCTCGCGTTCTTCGCGCAGGTTCTGCGCCAGGCAAGCGATGCCGGTGATCGGGTTGCCGATTTCATGGGCCACGCCGGCCGCCAGTCGACCAATGCTCGCCAGCCGCTCGGAGTGCACCAGTTTGTCTTCGAGCATCTGGGTTTCGGTCAGGTCTTCCACCAGCAGCACCAGGCCACTGTTGCCCGGCGCCAGCGGTTCATCGATCGCCGCTTTGTGCAGGTTCAGCCAGCGGGTCTGGCCATCGAGGGCCAGGTGCTGTTTGTGCAAGTGTTCGTCGGGCAGGTTGATGAAGCCTTGCAGCAGTTCTTTCCACGGATCGCCAATGGTGCTCAAGCGTGAACCGACCACGCGCTGCGCGGCGATTCCGGTCAGCTCTTCCATGGCTTTGTTCCACATCAGGATCTCTTGATCCTTGGCCAGGGAGCAGACGCCCATCGGCAGTTCCTGCAAGGTCTGGCGGTGGTAGCGACGCAAGGCATCGAGTTCGGCAGCCAGGCCGGTGAGGCGCGAGTGGTAGTCCTCGAGACGGCTTTCGATGAAATGGATATCTTCGGTGACGTAGTTTTCGCCGCCGGCCTTATAAGGCAGGAAGGTTTCGACCATGTCCTGGGCGACGCTCGGCCCCATCAGGCCGGACAGGTTGGCTTCGATGCGGTCACGCAAACGGCGCAAGGCGTACGGCCGGCGCTCGTCGAACGGCAGATAGAGATCGCGCAGGGCCTGTTCGACTTCTTTCTGCGCAGCTTTGGCACCCAAAGGTTTGGCCAGTTGCGTGGCGAATTCCTGGGGTGAGGCGGCGTGCAGTTCCCGACGTTGCGGGCGACGGACGTTGTCCACGGCGCAAGCTTCGGCGGCGCTGGCTTCTTCCGGGCTGGCGTTGGTGAACAGCGAGATCAGGGTGAACATCAGCACGTTGGCGGCCAGCGAGGCAATCGCCGCCATGTGCCAACTGGTGTCGTCGAGCACGTAGATCATGTTCAGCAGCGGAATGTAGAAACCCTGCAGATTGCCCACCAGCGGCATCAGCATGGTGACCATCCACACCAGGATCCCCGCGAGCAAACCGGCGATGAAGCCGCGACGGTTGGCGGTCGGCCAATACAGCACCGACAACACGCCCGGAAGGAATTGCAGGGTCGCCACGAAAGCGACGATGCCGAGGTTGGCCAGGTCTTGCTCCGCACCCAGCAACAGGTAGAAGCCGTAGCCAGCCATGATGATCGCGACGATCAGCGCTCGGCGGGTCCACTTCAGCCAGCGGTAGATATTGCCTTCGGCCGGCGGCTGATACAGCGGAAGCACCAAATGGTTAAGCGCCATCCCGGACAGCGCCAGGGTGGTGACGATGATCAAACCGCTGGCCGCCGACAAACCGCCGACATAAGCCAATAGCGCCAGGGCCTTGTTGTTGGCGGCGATGCCGATGCCGAGGGTGAAATATTCCGGGTTGGTGGTGGCGCCCAGTTTCAGCCCGGCCCAGAGAATCAGCGGTACCGCCAGGCTCATCAGCAACAGGAACAGCGGCAAGCCCCAGCTCGCACTGACGAGCGAGCGCGGATTGAGGTTTTCGGTAAAGGTCATGTGGTACATGTGCGGCATCACGATCGCCGAGGCGAAGAACACCAACAACAGTGTGCGCCAAGGACCTTCCTGCAAAGGTGTGTGCAGGGCGGCGAGGGCAGTCTGGTTTTGCAGCAACCAAAGCTCAAGCTGTTGCGGGCCGTCGAACACGCCGTACAACGCGTACAAACCAACGCCGCCGATGGCGATCAGCTTGATCACCGATTCGAAGGCAATCGCGAACACCAGGCCTTCGTGTTTCTCCCGCGTCGCAATGTGGCGCGAGCCGAAGAAGATCGTGAACAGAGTGATGAGGGCGCAGAAACTCAGGGCTACGCGGTGCTGCACCGGCTCGCGGGTGAGGATACCGATGGAGTCGGCCACGGCTTGAATCTGCAACGCCAGCAGCGGCAGGACGCCGATCAGCATGAAGATCGTGGTCAGCGCACCGGCCCAGGTGCTGCGGAAGCGGAAGGCGAACAAGTCCGCCAGCGACGACAGTTGATAGGTACGGGTGATCTTCAGGATCGGGTACAGCAACACCGGCGCCAGCAGAAACGCGCCGGACACCCCGAGGTAACTGGAGAGAAAGCCATAGCCGTACTGATAGGCCAGACCGACCGTGCCATAAAACGCCCACGCACTGGCGTAAACCCCAAGCGACAGCGTGTAAGTCAGCGGGTGGCGAATGATCGCCCGGGGGATCATGCCCCGTTCGCTGATCCAGGCAACGCCGAACAACACCGCCAGGTACGCGGCGCTGATCAGGATCATCTGGGTCAGGCTAAAGCTCATCGGCATCTTTTTGGCTCTGCAGGATGAAGGTCACGACGATCAGAATCAGCCAGAGCAGATAAGGGCGATACCAGGCGCCAGTGGCGTCGATCCACCAATCCATGATGGCCGGGGAGAACAGATAAATCCCCACTACCAAAAGCAGGACCAAGCGATAGATGTACATCCCGGCCTCTCTTTTTTATGCGCGTGCCCGAAAACGTGCGGCGATGGTAACGGATGGCGGCGCGACTGCAAGTGCCATCACTGCAGTTGCGCTTCGGGCAGGGTCAGTGTGCGCGGGATCTGTGCGGCATCCCAGTGGGCGATGCCCCAATCCAGCACTTCCCGTGGAGTGGCGTAGGCCAGTTCGTTCCCCGGATTCTGCCCCAGCGCCCGCAGTGCCCGCAGTAACAGCGGCGTGGCCTGATCTTCTGCCAGTGGCGGCGAACGGTAGGACTTGCCGAGTTTGTTGCCGTCCGGCTGGATAATCAGCGGCACGTGCAGGTAACGCGGCTGGCGCAGGCCCAGCAGTTCTTGCAGATACAGTTGGCGCGGTGTGGAGTCGAGCAGGTCGGCGCCGCGCACGATATCGGTGATGCCCTGCCAGGCGTCATCGAGCACCACGGCCAACTGATAAGCGTATAGCCCATCGCGACGGCGAATCACGAAATCGCCCACCTCTCGGCCCAAGTGCTGGCGGAACTCGCCTTGCACCCGGTCGATGAAGTGGTACTCCAGCTCCGGCACGCGCAGGCGGATGGCGGCGTCTTCGGTGCCATGCCCGGCGTTGCGGCACAGGCCGGGATAGATGCCGTGATACGGCTCCAATTGTTTGCGCGAACAGGTGCAGGCGTAGGCCAGGCCATGATTTAACAGGCGATTGAGCACTTCGGCGTAGGCGTCGTGGCGATCGCTCTGGCGCACCAATTCGCCGTCCCACTCGAAACCGTAGCTTTCCAGGGCGTTGAGAATGGCAGCCTGGGCGCCGGGCTCTTCCCGTGGCGGGTCGAGGTCTTCCATGCGCATCAGCCAACGGCCACCCACTGAGCGGGCGTCAAGGTACGAGGCCAGCGCGGCGACCAGGGAGCCGAAGTGCAAATGACCGCTGGGCGTGGGGGCGAAGCGACCGATGTAGGGAGAGGAGGCGATGGCAGTCATGGGCAGTATTTAAAGCCAAAAAACATCAGAAACAAAAACGGAGCGTTCGCACGCTCCGTTTTTCGTTCAAGTCGAGATTACTTGCCGACTTGCTTTTCCTTGATTTCCGCCAGGGTCTTGCAGTCAACGCACATGTCGGCGGTAGGGCGGGCTTCCAGTCGCTTGACGCCAATTTCGACGCCGCAGGACTCGCACCAGCCATATTCTTCGTCTTCGATCAATTGCAGTGTCTTGTCGATCTTCTTGATCAACTTGCGCTCACGGTCGCGGGCACGCAATTCAAGGCTGAATTCTTCTTCCTGGCTGGCACGATCTGCCGGGTCAGGGAAGTTGGCCGCTTCGTCTTTCATGTGATCAACCGTACGGTCGACTTCCTGCATCAAGTCCTGTTTCCACTTATTCAGGATCTTGGTGAAGTGAGCGCGCATGGGTTTGCCCATGTACTCCTCGCCCTTAACTGCTACGTAGGGTTCGAAGCCGCTGATCGACTGGTTTTGCTGCTTTGCTTGGGTGGGCATGAAATGGACCGCCTCTACTCTTGTAATCCATTGCGCAGGATTGCTCCATCACCGACACCTGCCGGCCCTGCGGCTGCAAGCGGGCGAACTTACCAGATCAAAACGGGCCGCGCTACTCCCGGATGTCGAGGTAGTGGCCCGCGAGGCTTGCAAATGGTTGCAAAGCCTTGTCTGGTGGTGTTGGAGACCTGATCAAATATTGATTTTAGTCAAACCTGAGACACTCGCTCGAGTCGTTTATGACCCCGGTTATAACGCCTCTGACCGCTTTAGGTTCTCGCTCGTTCCAGTGCATGGGTAGAATCGATTCTTTTCCCCGTTGAAGGAAGGCTAATGGCTCAGCCCTACAGTGCGCGCAGTCGTGCGATCGAACCGTTCCATGTCATGGCGCTGCTGGCGCGGGCCAATGAACTGCAAGCCGCCGGCCACGACGTGATTCACCTGGAAATCGGCGAGCCGGACTTCACCACTGCCGAGCCGATCATCCAGGCTGGCCAGGCTGCGCTGACCGCGGGCAAGACCCGTTACACCGCAGCCCGGGGCATTCCCGAATTGCGCGAGGCCATTTCCGGGTTCTATCAAACACGTTACGGGCTGAACATCGATCCACAGCGAATTCTTGTCACGCCGGGCGGCTCCGGCGCCTTGCTGCTGGCCAGCGCCTTACTGGTCGATCCGGGCAAACACTGGCTGCTGGCGGACCCGGGCTACCCGTGTAACCGGCATTTCCTGCGGCTGGTGGAAGGCGCGGCGCAGTTGGTTCCTGTAGGTCCGGACGTACGTTATCAACTGACCCCGGACCTGGTGGCACGGCATTGGGATCAGGACAGCGTCGGCGCCTTGGTGGCTTCGCCGGCCAACCCGACCGGGACCATCCTGACCCGCGATGAGTTGGCCGGTTTGTCCGCAGCCATCCAGCAGCGCCACGGCCATCTGGTGGTGGACGAGATCTACCACGGTCTGACCTATGGCACCGATGCCGCCAGCGTGCTGGAAGTCGATGACAGCGCCTTCGTCCTGAATAGTTTTTCCAAGTATTTCGGCATGACCGGTTGGCGCCTCGGCTGGCTTGTGGCGCCGGAAGCGGCGGTCGGCGAACTGGAAAAACTCGCGCAGAACCTCTACATCAGCGCCCCAAGCATGGCCCAGCACGCCGCATTGGCCTGTTTCGAGCCCGCCACCATTGCCATCCTGGAAGAGCGCCGCGCCGAATTCGGTCGTCGTCGCGACTTTCTATTACCGGCCCTGCGTGAACTCGGTTTCGGTATCGCCGTGGAGCCAGAAGGGGCGTTCTATTTGTACGCTGATATCAGCCAGTTCGGCGGCGATGCCTTCGCGTTCTGCCGACATTTCCTTGAAACCGAACATGTGGCGATCACCCCGGGCCTGGACTTCGGCCGTTACCAAGCAGGGCATCATGTGCGATTTGCCTACACCCAAAGCCTGCCGCGCTTGCAGGAAGCGGTGGAGCGTATCGCTCGTGGCTTGAAGAGCTGGCAAGGCTGATGCGTTTTCATCCTCCCCTCGAAGAAGGTCGTCTGATCCGTCGTTACAAGCGTTTTCTCGCCGATATCGAAACCGTTAGCGGCGAGTTGCTGACCATTCACTGTCCCAACACCGGCTCGATGCTTAATTGCCAGGTCGAGGGCGGGCAAGTCTGGTTCAGTCGCTCCAACGACCCCAAGCGCAAGCTCCCCGGCACTTGGGAAATCGGTGAAACCCCGCAAGGGCGGTTGTTTTGCGTCAACACCGGCCGCGCCAATAGCTTGGTCGAAGAGGCATTGCGCGCCGGGGTGATCACCGAGCTGAACGGCTTTACCGAATTGAAGCGCGAAGTGGCCTACGGTCAGGAACGCAGCCGCATCGATTTCCGCCTCGATTACCCGAGCGGGCCGGCTTATGTGGAAGTCAAAAGCGTCACGCTGGGCTATGACGGTACAGCGGTGGCGGCGTTTCCCGATGCGGTGACCCAGCGCGGCGCCAAGCATTTGCGGGAATTGGCGCATCTGGCCCGGGACGGGATTCGCGCGGTGCAGCTGTATTGCGTCAATCTCACTGGCATCGAGGCGGTGCGTCCGGCAGAAGAAATCGATTCGGCCTACGCAGCTGCTTTGCGCGAGGCCGTGGCGTGCGGGGTTGAGGTGCTGGCTTATGGCGTGCGCCTGAGCCATGAAGAGATGGTGGTGGATCGGCGTCTGGAGGTGTTGCTCAACGGTTAAAGGTTGACCCAGATCCCTTGCGCATCTTCGCGGCAAGGGATCGCGGTCAGGGATTGTCCTGCACACGGGCCGGCGACGCATTCGCCGTCTTCGATCAGAAACAGTGCGCCGTGGGTGGCGCACTGGATCAGGCTGTTGCTCGGGTCCAGGAACTGGTCGGGCTTCCATTCCAGGCCGACACCACGGTGCGGGCAGCGGTTGATGTAGACGTAAACCTCACCCGCCCGGCGTACGGCGAAGAGCTTCTGGCCGTCGATGTCGAAACCGCGACTGCCGGCTTCGGCCAATTCTTGGCCTGGGCAAAGAAACTTCATGTATATCCTCAAGTATCGCAGCGCGTGACGAGATATGTCCGGGCTTGACGTGCAAATGCAAACAATTATCAAATGGCCGCCCGCCCATGGGTTGCGTGCGGTCTGCCGAGGATACTTGGCCTGTCCGCCTGATGCCCGGGAAAACCCTTTAAGGAAGCTGTTTATGCGCCTGAGTCCCCGCGTTGTCGCGCTATGTGTCGGGCTGCTGGTCAGTCACGAGGCTGCCGCGGCCGAGTTGCCGCAACGTTGGGTCAGTGCCGGTGGCGCCCTGTCGGAGTGGGTGAGTACGTTGGGCGGCGAATCGAAACTGGTCGGCGTCGATACCACCAGCCAGCATCCCGAATCCCTTAAATCGCTGCCGAGCATTGGTTATCAGCGTCAATTGTCGGCGGAAGGCATCTTGAGCCTGCGCCCGCAGATACTGGTCGGCACTGAGGAAATGGGGCCACCGCCGGTGCTTTCGCAGATTCGCAGCGCTGGCGTGCAGGTTGAATTGTTTTCCGCCCAGCCGGATTTGCCTGCCTTGAAAAATAATCTGGAACGCTTGGGCAAGCTGCTCGGCACTGAAGATCAGGCTTCGCAAGCGTGGCAGGTGTACCAACAGCAACTGGATCAGCAAAAAGCCCGGGTCTCCGAGACCCAGCTCAAACACAAAGCGCCGGGTGTACTGCTGCTGATCGGCAACGCGGGCGGCAAGCCGTTGATTGCCGGCAAGGACACTGCCGCCGATTGGTTGCTGCAACGGGCCGGTGGCCACAACCTGGCGACGCATACCGGCTACAAACCTTTTTCCAACGAATCCCTGGCCAGTCTGAATCCCGAGGTGCTGGTGTTCGCCGATCGCGCGCTGACCGGCGATGCAGCCCGTGCAGCGCTGTTCAAGGAAAACCCGATCCTGTCCTCGACCCGCGCGGCCAAGGACGGACGCGTCATGGAACTCGATCCGACCTTGCTGGTGGGCGGGCTGGGCCCGCGGCTGCCCGAGGCGCTGAAAAAACTCTCTGACGGTTTCTACCCCGGCGCGACCGGCCAATGACCACGCTGGTTAAACCTCGCGCACTGTTTATTGGCCTGAGCCTGCTGTGTTTGCTGGCGATCTGGCTGTCGTTGGCCCTTGGCCCGGTGAGCTTGCCGCTGCTCGATACCTTGCGTGCGGCGCTGCGGCTGCTCGGTTTGCCGATTGCCCCGGATGGGTTGGAGCAGGCAGAACTGATTCTCGGGCAAATTCGTCTGCCGCGAACCCTGTTGGGCTTGGCGGTCGGTGGTGTATTGGCGTTGTCCGGGGTGGCGATGCAGGGGTTATTTCGTAATCCGCTGGCCGATCCGGGGCTGGTCGGGGTTTCCAGTGGCGCGGCGTTGGGCGCGGCGATTGCGATTGTCGGTGGCTCGGCGTTCGGTGGTTTGCCTGAAGCCTTCGGGCCTTATCTTTTATCGTTGTGTGCGTTTCTCGGTGGGCTCGGGGTGACGGCGCTGGTGTATCGACTCGGTCGGCGCAATGGGCAGACTAATGTCGCAACCATGCTGCTCGCGGGTATCGCGCTGACGGCGCTGGCTGGTTCTGCCGTGGGTTTGTTCACCTATCTGGCAGATGACGCGACCCTGCGTACATTGACGTTCTGGAACCTGGGCAGCCTCAATGGCGCCAGTTACTCGCGGCTCTGGCCGTTGCTGTTGGTCACGGCCGGCGTGGCGCTGTGGCTACCGCGCCGGGCCAAGGCGTTGAATGCGTTGTTGCTCGGCGAGTCGGAGGCCGGTCACCTGGGCATTGATGTCGAAGGGCTCAAGCGCGAATTGGTGTTCTGCACCGCGCTGGGTGTCGGCGCGGCGGTGGCGGCGGCGGGGATGATCGGCTTTGTCGGGTTGGTGGTGCCGCATCTGGTGCGGCTGCTGGCGGGGCCGGATCATCGGGTGCTGTTGCCGGCCTCGGTGCTGGCGGGGGCGAGTCTGCTGTTGTTCGCCGATCTGGTGGCGCGACTGGCCTTGGCGCCGGCCGAGTTACCGATCGGTATCGTCACCGCCTTCATAGGCGCGCCGTTCTTTCTGTTCCTGCTTCTCAGGAGGCCTGCCTGATGTTGCGCACGGAAAACCTGTTGATCCGCCGGGGCAGCAAAACCGTGCTGGCGGGCATCACGCTTGAACTAAAGCCAGGTGAAGTCCTCGGTGTGCTGGGGCCGAACGGTGCCGGCAAAAGTACGTTGCTCGGTGCTTTATGCGGTGAGTTGCATCCCGATGAGGGGCGCGTCTGGCTGGATAAACAAGAGTTGCGGCATTGCACCGGTCCTCAGCGTGCCCAACGGCTGGCGGTGTTACCGCAGGTGTCGACCCTGGACTTCGGCTTTCGCGTCGAGGAAGTGGTCGCCATGGGCCGTTTGCCCTATCAAAGTGGCCGTGTGCGCGATGACGAAATTGTCGCCGCGGCACTGGGCGCCGCCGATGCCGGGCATTTGAGCGGTCGCAGCTATTTGGCTCTGTCCGGCGGCGAGCGCCAGCGGGTGCATTTGGCGCGAGTGCTGGCGCAGCTCTGGCCGGGGGAGGCGGGGCAGACGCTGTTGCTGGATGAGCCGACCTCGATGCTCGATCCGTTGCATCAGCACACCACTTTGCAAGCCGTGCGCGAGTTCGCTGATCGCGGTGCGGCAGTCATGGTGATCTTGCATGATCTGAACCTGGCGGCGCGGTATTGTGATCGCCTGTTGCTGCTCGAAGGCGGGCGCCCGGTGGCGCTGGATACACCGGAGCAGGTGTTGCGTCCTGAGCCGCTCAAAGCCGTATTCGGGCTGGAAGTATTGGTGCAACTGCACCCGGAGCGTGGGCATCCGCTGATCATCGCCCGCTGAGCCATTCATCGAGGTGAGAACATGCGAGGGATTCTGCTGCTGGCTGCACTGTTGCTGAGTGCTTGTCAGCATGTGTCGGCGCCGCCACCGATCACGGGTGAGATTCGCGACTTGCGCAGCGGTCAGTCACTGACGGCGCAAGAACTGGTCGTACGGTTGGCCAAGCCTGAGCGGTTGATCGTCGGCGAGCAGCATGACAACCGCGATCACCATCAACTGCAATTGTGGTTGCTCCAGGAGCTGGGGCAGCAGCGCCCCCAAGGCAGCCTGCTGCTGGAAATGCTCACGCCCGATCAACAACCGCGCGTCGATGACGTGCGCCATGCCTCGACACTTCCAGCTGATTTGCCCGGGGCGTTGGCCTGGCAATCGGGTTGGGACTGGGATGTGTACGGGCCGATTGTGCGCTTCGCCTTGGATCAACCTTATCCACTGCTGGCGGCCAATCTCGACAACGCTGAAGTTCGTGCTTTCTACACCCAGCCAACGGCGGTGAGCGGTTCGCGCAGCAATGCCCCGTCGGTCAAGAAAGAGCTGCTGGAGCAAATCAGCGGCTCCCATTGCGGCCTGCTGCCCCAATCGCAAATGCCAGCGATGCTGGCGGTGCAGCAACAACGTGACCGGCGCATCGCCGAGCGGCTGCTCGCGGCACCCACACCGTCAATGCTGTTTGCCGGTGCGTACCATGCGCGCAAGGATGTCGGCGTGCCGCTTCATGTGCTGGACCTGGGAGAATCCGAAGCCCCCACCGTGTTGCTGTTGGCGCAGCAGGGCAGTGAAGTCACGTCCGCCATGGCCGATTTCGTCTGGTACACGCCTGCCACGCCGGCGCCGGATTATTGCGAAGAGATGCGCAAGCAGATGAGCCAGTAATCCCTTTTCCACAGGCAAAAAAAGACCCGGCAAGAGCCGGGTCAAATAACCGTGATTAGCCTGATGAGGAGATAATCTGAGAGTCCGAACCAAGGGCTTTTCAGAATATCGACCAGTCTCGCGACCAGTTGTGATAATCATAGCGATTCTCATTACCAAGTCAACCGCTGATTAGCTCATTTATTTTCAGTTGGACTGAAAGCCCCGTAATCATTGGGTTTAGCCTGGGTTTTTCTGCGAGCTCAACTGAGTGATCTGCTTATTGAGCAGGTCGATGCGCCGCGCCATGCTCTCGATCAGGCTGTGCGCGATCTTCGGATTGCTTTGCGTCAGGTTCAGAAACTGGTCCTTGGGAATCAGCATCACCGTACTCGGTTCGCGGGCGATCACACTGGCGTTGCGTTTCTCGCCGGTGAACACCGCCATGGCGCCGAAAATCTCATCCTTCGGGACATCGCCGACTTTGTGCCCGTCGACAAACGCTTCGGCGTGGCCTTCGATGATGACGAACACATGGTCCGCTTCATCGCCCTGTTGAATCAGCACTTCGCCACTGGCCACGCGCTGAAAGCCATGGGTGCTGCGGTACTCGGGTTGTTTCAGGCGGGCGACCGCGTCGGACAACAGGGCGGTCTGGCCGACCAGGTATTGCAGGAATAACTCCGAGCGCTGCGGCTCGGCATAAATATGCTGGAAAACCTCGGATCGCAGATAAGGAATCAAGGACAGCGGGCCATCACTGCGCAAGCGGCAATGCGGCAGCTCAACGCCCTGACGCAGGCCGACCAGATCGCCTTCATGCAAATAGAACAAGGGGCGATGGTCGACGCAGCCGTGCAACAGGCCGTTGTCGAGCAAGAACAGCTGATTGCCGGGCAATACCGTCGCGAGGTCGTCGACGGCAGAAAACTCAAGGGCCGGGCCACAGGGCGATAAACCCTCCAGCAACCGCGCGGGCAGGTTTTGCAGTCGATTGATCAGCGTGTCGGCGTAAGCCGGTTGTTCCCCGAGCAAGTACATGGCGATGGCGCCTGTTCAATTCTTGTGGCGTGAAGAGATGGCTTCCAATTGTTTGTTCAGGGCTTCCTTGCGTTCAGCGGGGATGTCGTTCCAGTGCACGTCCATCAGGGCGCCTTCGATTGCATACAGCAACACCTTGGACGCCCGGAACCCGCGCGTGCGCACGGCGCGATAAGCATCCACCGCCCCCAGGCGACGCAAGTCCGAGGCGCTGTGGATGCCCACGGCATGCAGCCACTGGGCCGACGTCTTGCCAAGATTCTTCAGGTGTTGCAGTTCATCATTCATCAAGCCTCCTTGCGACAGCCGAACGGAGCGTGGGCGAGCCTTTGAGGAGTGTAGCCATCAGTAGGAAAAGCGTGATTGTTTGGTCGGTTTCGAGGCAAAAGCTTCTAAGCGGCAAGCGCTTGGCGCGCAAGGAATGTCTGCGGACGCAGTAGGAGAAGGTGTTGGGAGTCAGTTTTTACGGCAGATAGCGCACAGCGTCCAGCGCAAGGCGGGAGCGCTGGACTTGTCAGGTGACGGTCGTTTTTAGCGGGTGCGATAACGCAGGCGTGTACCGAAGTTCATCGACATCAGAATCTCGTCGGCACTCAGCTCTGGCGGGAAGTAGGCGCCGGAGATTTGCGCATGGGCCAGGCTCGCGCCTTCAAGGGACGCATTGCGAAAGTCGATGCCGCGCAAGTCGGCGGAACGGAAATACGCATCGGTAAAGTCAACGCCATCGGCGTTCAGCTCGCGCAGGTCAAGACCACGGAAATCGCCACCGACCATGTCGATCGGGCCGTCCGTAGGGCGCTCTTTGTTGAAACCTGTGATGTCGTCTTTGTGCAGCAAGGCGTAAAGCGGGGTGTCGAGAAGTTTCGGCTGGCTCATGTCACATCACCTGTTGGTTTTATGACGCCAGTATAGTGCCACTATTTGACAGCCGTGAAGCCAGCGAAGGCTCCACGGCTGAAATAGTTTCTTACAGGCCCGGCATGCGTTGGCGAATCTGCGCCACAACGGTGTCGAGAGTCCCGCTTTCATTGGTTTGAACGCGCTTGCTGCAAAGAATCTCAGCTGGCGTCAGCGCTTCACGACTGGCTTGCTGATCGGCGATAACGGCCAGGTTGGCGTCGGACGGATCCTTTTTGTCTGCCTGACGCAGGGCCAGCCAGCTCTCGATCACGGCTTGCGGCGCATTGCAGTCCAGGATCAGGAACGGTGCACCGGTGGCTTCGGCAATTTTTGCCGCGCCGTCACGCTGGTCGCGTTTGAGGTAGGTCGCATCGATCACCACCGGGAAACCGGCGCGCAGGATCACCGAGGCGATGTCATGCAGGCGAGTGTAGGTCGCGGCGCTGGCGTCAGCGCTATAGATGCCGGCCTGTGGATCGTTCGGTACGGTTTGTTCACCGAACAGACGCTTGCGTTCCACATCCGAGCGCAGACGAACGGCGCCCAGCGCTTCCACCAGACGCATGGCCACGCGGCTTTTGCCGACAGCGGAAACGCCGTGGGTAATCGCCAGGAAACGCGAAGGGATGGTGCTGTAGCTTTCCGCCAGGTTGGCGTAGTTGCGGTACTGGCGCAGGGTCGTGGCGCGCTGCACCGGATCGGCTTCGGCCGGCATGCTGAACAGGCTGACCTTGGCGCGGACCAGGGCGCGGTAGGCTTTATAGAAGTTCAGCAGCTCAAGGCCCTGATAATCGCCGGTCAGCTCCAGGTACTGGCTGATGAAACGGCGCGCCAGGCTTTTCAGGCCGCGGTCTTCCAGGTCCATCGCCAGGAAACCGGTGTCGGCGTAGACGTCGGTGAAGCGGAACGGCTCGTTGAATTCGATGCAGTCGAAGATCACGACGTTGCCGTCGATCACGGTGGCGTTGCCCAGGTGAATGTCACCGTGGCATTCGCGGATGAAGCCGTCGGTCTTACGTTGGTTAAACAGTGGCTTCAAGCGTTCGAAGCTGCTTTCGGCCCAGGCTTGCAGAGCGTCGAGTTGCAACAGATCAGCCTTGTCGCTGAGGAACGGACGAATCTGCTCGAAGTTTTGGCGCACCGGTGCCATGACGCTGTCCGGGGTGCCGGCTTCGTGTTCGGCCGATACTTTCGGCGCAGTGAGGTGGAATTGCGCGATTTGCGCGGCCATTTCGTCGATGTGCGCGGTGGTCAGTTCGCCGTTGGCTTGCAGGGTGCTGAGTAATTGGCTTTGCGGGAACTGGCGCATCTTCAGCGCGTAATCGACCACCGGGCCATCACCGCCCAGTTGTGGGGCTTCGACGCTGCCGGTGATCGGCAACACTTCCAGATACAAATCGTTGGTCAGGCGCTGGTTCAAACGCAGCTCTTCGCCGCAGAAATGTTCGCGAGCGTCGAGGTTGGTGAAGTCGAGGAAGCCGAAATTCACCGGTTTCTTCACTTTATAAGCAAAGGGGCCCGTGAGGATGACCCAAGAGATATGGGTCTCGATAACCTGGAACCCGTCGACGGGATGCGGGTAGAGGGCCGGGTTTTGCAGGGCGGCGATCAGGGACTGGCTCACAGGCGATCCTTCAGAGTCTGGGGAAAATTCACGGCCGTCATTATGGCCGCAAGTCCGCCTGACGCAAACCTCGGCGGGCTCCTGTTGAGTATGAATAAAGTGCGTATAATCCGCCGCCATGACTCGTACTCGATCCCCTCGCAGCAAAAAAAAACCACCTTCCAAGGGGCTTAGCCCGTGGTTGAGCTGGGCCATTAAACTCAGCCTGGTCGGCCTCGTCGTGCTCGCCGGGTTCGCGGTTTACCTGGATGCCATCGTGCAGGAGAAGTTCTCCGGCAAGCGCTGGACCATTCCGGCCAAGGTCTATGCCCGCCCGCTTGAGCTGTTCACCGGCCAGAAGCTGAGCAAGGACGACTTCCTCACCGAACTCGATGCCTTGGGCTACCGACGCGAAGCCGTGAGCAACGGTCCCGGCGCTGCGGCGGTCAACGGCAATACCGTCGACTTGAATACCCGCGGCTTCCAGTTTTATGAAGGCATGGAGAAGCCCCAGCCCGTGCGGGTTCGGTTCTCCGGCGACTATGTGGCCGAGCTCTCTGCGACCAACGGCTCGAAGCTGTCTGTGGTGCGACTGGAGCCGCTGATGATCGGCGGGATTTATCCGAAAAACCTCGAAGACCGCATTCTGATCAAGATTGATCAGGTCCCGCCGTATCTGCTGGAAACCCTGGTTGCCGTGGAAGACCGGGACTTCTATCACCACTGGGGCGTATCGCCGAAGTCGATTGCCCGGGCCGTCTATGTCAACACCTCTGGCGGCAAGATGACCCAGGGTGGCAGTACGCTTACGCAACAATTGGTCAAGAACTTCTACCTGACCAGCGAACGCAGCCTGACCCGCAAGCTCACCGAAGCGATGATGGCGATGTTGCTTGAGTTGCATTACGACAAACGGGAAATTCTTGAGGCTTACCTCAATGAGGTATTCGTCGGTCAGGACGGCCAGCGAGCTGTGCACGGTTTCGGTCTGGCCAGTCAGTTCTTCTTCGGCCAGCCATTGTCCGAGTTGAAATTGCATCAAGTTGCCTTGCTGGTGGGCATGGTCAAGGGGCCGTCCTATTACAACCCGCGTCGTAACCCGGAGCGGGCGTTGGAGCGACGCAATCTGGTGCTCGATGTGCTTGAGCAACAGGGCGTTGCCACTGCCGAACAAGTCGCTGCCGCGAAGGCTATGCCTCTGGGCGTAACCACTCGCGGCAAACTGGCCGACAGCTCGTTCCCGGGCTTTATCGATCTGGTCAAACGTCAGCTGCGCGAAGACTATCGCGACGAAGACTTGACCGAAGAAGGCCTGCGGATCTTCACCAGTTTCGACCCGATCCTGCAGATGAAAGCCGAAGCATCGGTCAATGACACCTTTAAACGATTGTCCGGGCGCAAAGGTTCGGATGACGTCGAAGCCGCCATGGTGGTGACCAACCCGGAAACCGGTGAAGTCCAGGCCATGATCGGCAGTCGCCAGGCGAGTTTTGCCGGTTTCAACCGTGCACTGGATGCCGTACGACCAATCGGCTCGCTGATCAAGCCGGCGGTGTATCTGACCGCGCTTGAAAAACCGAGCCAGTACAGCTTGACCAGTTGGCTGTCGGACGATGCCTTCTCGGTGAAGGGCGCGGACGGTCAGGTCTGGAAACCGCAGAACTATGATCGCCGCTCCCACGGTACGGTGTTCCTGTACCAGGGGCTGGCGCATTCCTACAACCTGTCGACTGCGCGTCTCGGGCTGGAATTGGGCGTGCCAAATGTCCTCAAGACCTTGGCACGGCTGGGCGTGACTCGTGAGTTCCCGGCGTTCCCGTCGATGCTATTGGGCGCAGGTGGCTTGACGCCGATGGAAGTGGCGACCATGTACCAGACGCTGGCCAACGGCGGTTTCAATACGCCGATGCGCGGGATTCGCAGTGTGCTGACTGCCGAAGGCGAGCCGCTCAAACGGTATCCGTTCCAGATTCAGCAGCGTTTCGACCCGGCGTCGATTTTCCTGATCCAGAGCGCGATGCAGCGGGTCATGCGTGAAGGCACCGGCAGTTCGGTCTATAACGTGCTGCCGAAAACCCTGACGCTGGCGGGCAAGACCGGTACCAGTAACGATTCCCGGGACAGCTGGTTTGCCGGCTTCAGTCAGGATCTGCTGGCGGTGGTCTGGCTGGGGCGCGACGATAACGGCAAGACACCGTTCACCGGTGCCACCGGTGCGTTGCAGGTCTGGACCAGTTTTATGCGCAAGGCTGACCCGCTGCCGCTGGACATGCCGCAACCGGACAACATTGTTCAGGCATGGGTGGATTCGCGCACTGGGCAAGGCTCCGATGCCAACTGCCCAGGTGCGGTGCAGATGCCGTATATTCGCGGCAGCGAACCGCCTCCCGGCGCCGCTTGCGGTGGGGAAACCCCTGCTTCCGGCGAAACGGTGATGGATTGGGTCAAGGGCTGGATGAATTAAGCAAAGAGGGTTTCAAGTGAACAAGTGGTTGATTCCAGCGGTTACCGCCGTGGCTTTGCTCAGCGGTTGTTCCAGCGTGCAGCGCGGTTCGATCCCGGTTGTGGATTCCGGCAGCGCGGTTTCGAACAGTGAACGGATTCAGGCGAATGGCGGTTTCCGTCAGACGACCGTGAAGCGTCCGGCACAAGGCCAGACTCAGGCGATCCCGCAAGGTGATACCGGTGTGGTGGTGATGGTCCCTGGTGGTGGCGCCGTGAGTTCGGCACCGATCAGCACTTCGCCGATCACGCCTGGCCCGATTACGCCGGGTCCGATTGATACGTCGCCGGTTCAGTCCGCGCCGATCAATCAAGGCAGCTACAGCATGCCGTCGGCGCCGACCGGGATTCCATCGGCCAGCACCGGCGGTGGTTTGTCTGCCGACGAGCAACTGGACGGTCCAGTGTTGGCGTTGCTGACTACCGCGCAACAGCAACAGGCCGGTGGCGACCTCAACGGCGCGTCTTCCAGTCTGGAGCGTGCCCAGCGTGTTGCTCCGCGTGAACCGCAAGTGCTTTATCGCCTGGCGCAGGTGCGCATGGCTCAGGGCGATGCGCCACAGGCCGAGCAGTTCGCTCGTCGTGGCCTGACGTTCGCCAATGGCCGTCCGGATCTTCAGGCCAGCCTGTGGGAACTGATCGCTCAGGCCCGTGAGAAACAGGGCGATTCCGCCGGCGCCGCACTGGCCCGCCAGAAGGCCAAGGTTTCGCTGTGATGGATGCACGTTTCCCAAAGATTGCCGAGCAACTGCTGCTGATCGAGCGTGAGCTGCGGGTTCAGGGCTGGTGGGACGAGGTTTCGCCGAGTGTTGAAGCGTTGTCCAGCGTCGAGCCGTTTTCGGTCGACACCCTGGATTTCGAGCAATGGCTGCAATGGATCTTCCTGCCACGCATGAAGGCGATCCTCGAACAGGATCTGCCTTTGCCCAATGCGTCGGGCATCCAGGAGATGGCCGAAATGGTCTTCGCCGCGCGCAATGTCCAGGGCAAGGATCGGCAGCTTCAGGTCCTGCTCAAAGAGTTCGACCTGCTGATCACCGCCTCCCGCTGACGCCGATTTGTCGTAGGAGCCTGTAGGAGCTGTCGAGGGAACCGAGGCTGCGATCTTTTGATTTTGCGTTAAAACTAAAATCAAAAGATCGCAGCCTCGGTTCCCTCGTCAGCTCCTACATTCATTTCCAGCAAATCCCACGCGCACTATTGGCAATTATCCGCGATCTGCTTCTGTGCTTCGGTCATGCGCTCCTGACGTGTCTGGTCAGTCAGGCGGCGCATCTCGCCGTCAATTTCTTCCCGTAGTCGCGGATTGTTCTGCAGTTGAGCAAGGTTGGTCCGTGCCTGCTCGCAGAACACCTTGAGCTGAGCTTGCTGCTCGGCGACCTGCTTTTTCACGGTCTTATCGATGGCCTGCTGATCGCCCAGCACGTTGCTGCGCTCAGGCACGTTCGGCTTGCCTACGGGCGGGGCAGGCGTGACCACGGTGGTGGCCTGCTGACCCTGGGGTGGCTGGGCATCGAAGTGGGTCACCCCTTGGGCATCCACCCACTTGTAAATCTGACCGGCCATGCACACTGGGCTCAGGGTGATCAGCAGACTGGCGGTGAGGAAGAAGGTACGCATGCCATTTCCTTGTCATAAGTTGCGCAATTGAAGCTAACACACATGCTGTTTACGGGTTTTTTCTTGCGTTCTCATGTGCTTACTCACAATAAAGCACATAGACGACTTGACTTGCAGAGGACGAAACAGAAGAATCCAAAGTCCGCTGTAGAGGGACTGCCAGAAGCAGACCCACTCGGTAGATCATGAGGCGCATACCCGCGCCGACCTGTTACACCCGCAACGCGTTACCTCGCGCTGGGTGGGAAAGGCCCGCAACACTTGGGACGATCCCAATACTTGCTCAGTCAGTGCTGACGTAGTCGGCGACCACCGTCGCTCATGCTCTGCCGAGAAGTAAACCTATTAAGACCCGTCCTCGTTTGAGTGGACGGTATTCTGGCGTTTTAGAGGTGAACAACGTGGAGCTTTTATCTGGCGGTGAGATGCTCGTCCGCTTTTTGCGTGACGAAGGCGTCAAATATATCTACGGGTACCCCGGTGGTGCTCTTCTTCATGTCTACGATGCCCTGTTCAAAGAACCGGAAGTGACCCACATCCTGGTTCGTCACGAACAAGCGGCTACCCATATGGCTGACGGCTATGCCCGTGCCACCGGTAAAGCCGGCGTGGTACTGGTGACTTCCGGTCCTGGCGCAACAAACGCCATCACCGGGATCGCCACTGCCTATATGGACTCCATTCCAATGGTGGTCATTTCCGGCCAGGTGCCTAGCACCATGGTAGGTACCGACGCGTTCCAGGAAACCGACATGATCGGTATCTCCCGGCCGATCGTGAAGCACAGCTTCATGATCAAGCACGCTTCGGAAATCCCGGAAGTCATGAAGAAAGCGTTCTACCTGGCGCAATCCGGTCGTCCGGGTCCGGTCGTGGTCGATATCCCGAAAGACATGACCAACCCGGCCGAGAAGTTCGAATACATCTTCCCGAAAAAAGCCAAGCTGCGTTCCTACAGCCCGGCGGTTCGTGGTCACTCCGGGCAAATCCGCAAGGCTGCAGAAATGCTCCTGGCGGCCAAGCGTCCGGTGATGTACGCCGGCGGTGGCGTGATCCTCGGGGGTGGCTCCGCGCCGCTGACCGAATTGGCGAAGATGCTCAACCTGCCAGTGACCAATACCCTGATGGGTCTGGGTGCCTACCCTGGCACCGACCGTCAGTTCATCGGCATGCTCGGCATGCACGGCAGCTACACCGCCAACCTGGCGATGCACCACGCGGACGTGATCCTCGCCGTCGGTGCACGTTTCGATGACCGCGTGATCAACGGCCCGGCGAAGTTCTGCCCGAACGCCAAGATCATTCACATCGACATCGACCCGGCTTCGATCTCCAAGACCATCAAGGCCGACGTACCTATCGTTGGTCCGGTGGAGAGTGTCCTGAGCGAAATGGTCGCGATCCTCAAGGAAATCGGCGAGACCCCGAACAAGGAGTCCGTGGCCAGTTGGTGGAAGCAGGTGGATGAGTGGCGCGGTGATCGCGGCCTGTTCCCTTACGACAAGGGCGACGGCAGCGTCATCAAGCCGCAGACCGTGATCGAAACCCTGTGCGAAGTGACCAAGGGCGATGCCTATGTCGCTTCGGACGTGGGCCAGCACCAGATGTTCGCCGCGCAGTACTACACGTTCAACAAGCCGAACCGCTGGATCAACTCCGGTGGCCTGGGCACCATGGGCTTCGGTTTCCCGGCGGCCATGGGCATCAAGTTGAGCTTCCCGGATGCCGACGTCGTCTGCGTAACGGGCGAGGGCAGCATCCAGATGAACATCCAGGAACTGTCCACCTGTCTGCAATATGGCTTGCCGGTGAAAATCGTCATCCTGAACAACGGTGTTCTGGGTATGGTTCGCCAGTGGCAAGACATGAGCTACGGCAGCCGTCACTCGCACTCCTACATGGAATCGTTGCCTGACTTCGTCAAGCTGGCAGAGGCCTATGGTCACGTCGGCGTGCGCATCACCGAATCGAAAGATTTGAAGACGAAGATGGAAGAGGCGTTCGCCATGAAGGATCGTCTGGTGATCATCGATGTTTCGGTCGACACCAGCGAGCACGTCTACCCGATGCAGATCAAAGACGGCTCCATGCGCGATATGTGGCTGAGCAAGACGGAGCGTACTTAATCATGCGGCATATTATTTCCTTGCTTCTGGAAAACGAACCGGGCGCTCTGTCTCGTGTAGTCGGCCTGTTCTCGCAGCGCAACTACAACATCGAAAGCCTGACCGTGGCACCGACCGAAGACCCGACCCTGTCGCGTCTGACGTTGACCACTGTTGGCCATGATGAAGTGATTGAGCAGATCACCAAGAACCTGAACAAGCTGATCGAAGTGGTCAAACTGGTCGACCTGTCGGAGAGTGCTCACATCGAGCGCGAACTGATGCTGGTCAAGGTCAAGGCCACCGGCGCCCAGCGCGCCGAGATCAAGCGCACCACCGATATTTACCGTGGGCAGATCGTCGATGTCAGCGCCAGCGTGTATACCGTTCAACTGACCGGTACCAGCGACAAGCTCGACAGCTTCATTCAGTCCATCGGCACCGCATCGATTCTGGAGACCGTCCGTAGCGGCGTAACCGGTATTGCCCGCGGCGACAAAGTACTCAGCATCTAAACCAAATTAGCGAATGGCCCGAACGGCCTGGATATATAGGGGAATTTCATGAAAGTTTATTACGAAAAAGACTGCGACCTGTCGATCATCCAGGGCAAGAAAGTTGCCATCATCGGTTACGGTTCCCAGGGCCACGCTCAAGCGTGCAACCTGAAAGACTCCGGCGTTGACGTTACCGTCGGCCTGCGTAAAGGCTCGGCCACTGTTGCCAAGGCCGAAGCCCACGGCCTGAAAGTGACTGACGTTGCTTCCGCTGTTGCAGCTGCCGACCTGGTCATGATCCTGACCCCAGACGAGTTCCAGTCGGCCCTGTACAAGAACGAAATCGAGCCGAACATCAAGAAAGGCGCCACCCTGGCCTTCTCTCACGGTTTCGCGATCCACTACAACCAGGTTGTTCCGCGCGCTGACCTCGACGTGATCATGATCGCGCCGAAAGCACCGGGCCACACCGTGCGTTCCGAGTTCGTCAAGGGCGGCGGTATCCCTGACCTGATCGCTATCTACCAGGATGCGTCGGGCAACGCCAAAAACGTAGCACTGTCCTACGCTGCTGGCGTCGGTGGCGGTCGTACCGGCATCATCGAAACCACCTTCAAGGACGAGACCGAAACCGACCTGTTCGGCGAACAAGCCGTACTGTGCGGCGGTACCGTTGAACTGGTTAAAGCCGGTTTCGAAACCCTGGTTGAAGCTGGCTACGCGCCGGAAATGGCCTACTTCGAATGCCTGCACGAACTGAAGCTGATCGTTGACCTCATGTACGAAGGCGGTATCGCCAACATGAACTACTCGATCTCCAACAACGCTGAGTACGGCGAGTACGTGACCGGTCCGGAAGTGATCAACGCCGAATCCCGTCAGGCCATGCGCAATGCTCTGAAACGTATTCAGGACGGCGAATACGCCAAGATGTTCATCAGCGAAGGCGCAACCGGCTATCCTTCGATGACCGCCAAGCGTCGTAACAACGCCGCTCACGGTATCGAAATCATCGGCGAGCAATTGCGCTCCATGATGCCGTGGATCGGTGCCAACAAGATCGTCGACAAAGCCAAAAACTAAGTCGCTGTCTTGTACGGAAAACGCGGCCTAGGCCGCGTTTTTTCGTTTGGATCGCCGGTTCTGGTATAAAGCTGCATCGTTTGCGGCCGAACCGTCGTCCCAGACACCTGTCGAAACTTTCCACCCTGTTGCAAGGTAATGTCCATGAGCGAACGTCCCGAAGAGCCAAACCAGGCTCCTGACGCCGAAAGTCTGCTGCCCATCGATGAACACATCGAAGAAGGGCATGACGCTGAAGGTCGTAAAGTCCGGCATCGTGGTATCTATCTTCTGCCGAATCTGTTCACCACTGCGAACCTGTTCGCAGGGTTCTATTCCATCATCAATTCGATGAGTGCCCAGGCGGCCTTGAGCGCCGGCGACTCGATCGGCGCGAGCAAGTATTTTGCGTTTGCCGCCATCGCGATTTTCGTCGCCATGGTGCTCGACGGCCTTGATGGCCGCGTTGCGCGAATGACCAATACCCAGAGTGCCTTCGGCGCCGAGTACGATTCGTTGTCGGACATGGTCGCCTTTGGCGTTGCACCGGCGTTGCTGGCTTTCGGCTGGGCCCTGGGTGACATGGGCAAGGTCGGCTGGATGGTTGCCTTCATCTATGTGGCGGGTGCAGCTCTGCGTCTGGCCCGGTTCAACACTCAGGTCGGCACTGCGGACAAGCGCTACTTCATCGGTCTGGCCAGTCCGGCTGCTGCCGGTGTGGTTGCCGGGATTGTCTGGGCATTCAGCGATTACGGCATCCAGGGCTCCAAGATGTCGTTCCTGGTGGCCTTGATGGTTGCGGCTGCCGGCATGCTGATGGTCAGCAACATCAAGTACAACAGCTTTAAGGAGCTGGACTTGAAAGGGCGCGTTCCCTTTGTCGCAATCCTGGCGGTGGTGCTGGTGTTTGCCGTGGTCTTTAGTGACCCGCCGCGCATTTTGCTGCTGGTGTTCCTTGGGTATGCGGCCTCAGGCCCGGTGCAATACCTGTTACGTCTTCGTCGGCACAAAAACGCCGAGTGATGTAATTTCCCTCATACTCCGCAGTCTATTGGTGCATCTGTCCTCCAATGCTGCGGAGTAGCCATGCTGATCAAAGTCCCCAAAACGTCTGACTGCCATGAGTCGGACGTTACGCCTGAGTCCTTCTATCTATCTCGTCGCAATGTGCTCGGTGCTGCCGTGGCCGGGTTGGCCGTGGGCAGTCTGCCTCGTTGGGCCAGTGCTGACGATGCTGCACGCTATGCAGATGTTGAGCCCGGCAAGGCGCCTTCCTGGTTTGCCGAAAAGCTCCCTTCTACCAAATGGGGTGCGGTCAACGTCAAGGATGAGGCAATCACACCGTTCAAGGACGCGACCCACTACAACAACTTCTATGAGTTCGGTGCGGATAAAGGTGATCCGGCGGCCAATGCTGGTGCACTGAAGACCGAGCCGTGGAGCGTGGTGGTGGACGGGGAGGTGGGTAAGCCGGGGCGGTACGCACTGGAAGACTTCATGAAGCCTTATCAGTTAGAGGAGCGGATTTATCGACTTCGCTGTGTGGAGGCCTGGTCGATGGTCATTCCCTGGATAGGCTTTCCCATCTCGGCGTTGCTCAAGGAAGTCGAGCCCACTTCCAAGGCCAAGTACATTCGCTTCGAAACCCTGCAGGATCCCAAGAGCATGCCCGGGCAGCGCTCCGGTTTTGCCTTGATTGAATGGCCTTATGTAGAAGGGTTGCGTCTGGACGAGGCAATGAACCCGTTGGCGATTCTTGCGGTGGGCATGTATGGCCGGGAGTTGCCGAATCAGAACGGCGCGCCTCTGCGGTTGGTAGTGCCGTGGAAGTACGGCTTCAAGAGCGTCAAATCCATTGTGCGGATCAGCCTGGTGAGTGAACAGCCGAAGACGACCTGGCAGAGCATTGCTTCGGACGAGTACGGTTTCTATGCGAACGTGAACCCGGCGGTCGATCACCCGCGTTGGACCCAGGCACGGGAGCGGCGTTTGCCGAGTGGTCTGTTCAAGCCCAATGTGCGGGACACACAGATGTTCAACGGCTACTCGGATGAAGTCGCCTCTTTATATACAGGACTCGATTTGCGGAAGAACTACTGATGCGTTTTGCGGTTTGGCGGGTTTTTGTCTTTATAGCTATCGCGGTCTGGCCACTTCTTTGGTTGTATCAAGCCTGGGCGGATGTGCTCGGGCCTGATCCGGGCAAAGTCCTGGTTGATCGCTTGGGGCTGGGCACGCTTATCCTCCTGCTGATTACGTTAAGCATGACGCCTTTGCAGAAGCTGACCGGTTGGGCGGGGTGGATTGCTGTCCGCCGACAGCTGGGTTTGTGGTGCTTTGCTTATGTGGTACTGCATTTGAGTGGGTATACGGCGTTCATACTCGGGTTTGACTGGTCGCAACTGGGTGTCGAGTTGCGCAAGCGGCCTTACATTATTGTTGGGGCGCTGGGCTTTCTCTGTTTGTTGGCGTTGGCGGTAACGTCCAATCGTTACAGTCAGCGGCGTTTGGGTTCGCGTTGGAAGAAGCTGCATCGGCTGGTCTATGTGATTCTCGGGCTTGGGTTGCTGCATATGTTGTGGATTGTTCGCGCTGATCTGAAGGAGTGGGCTATCTATGCTTCTATAGGTGCATTGCTGATAGTGCTGCGTCTGCCTCCTGTGGCCCGTCGAATTCCACGTTTGACCGCTAAAAAGGCACCTTCTGCGAGAAAGGCGTAATTAAGGGTGACGGCAGATTCTGGAAGTCTATAATTCGCCCCACTTCCGGCGCAGTCGAAACGGAAAACTCCTTGGTAAACAAAGAGTTATGCGGTTTTCGGCAGCGAGTTGCTTCAGGTTATCGAAGCCCCGAAGGAGTTGATTGAGCGGTGTTGTTTGGCTCGGTCGACGGTTCGATCTTCTCGGTCGAAAGTAGCGGAAAAGAGGTGTTGACAGCAGCGAGTAACGCTGTAGAATTCGCCTCCCGCTAACGAGAGATCGGAAGCGCAAGTGGTTGAAGTTGCAAAGGAAACTTTGAAAGCTTCTGAAAATAACCGCTTGACAGTAACTGGTGCTGCTGTAGAATGCGCGCCTCGGTTGAGACGAAAGATCTTAACCACCCGCTCTTTAACAACTGAATCAAGCAATTCGTGTGGGTGCTTGTGGAGTCAGACTGATAGTCAACAAGATTATCAGCATCACAAGTTACTCCGCGAGAAATCAAAGATGTAACCAACGATTGCTGAGCCAAGTTTAGGGTTTCTTAAAAACCCAAAGATGTTTGAACTGAAGAGTTTGATCATGGCTCAGATTGAACGCTGGCGGCAGGCCTAACACATGCAAGTCGAGCGGCAGCACGGGTACTTGTACCTGGTGGCGAGCGGCGGACGGGTGAGTAATGCCTAGGAATCTGCCTGGTAGTGGGGGATAACGCTCGGAAACGGACGCTAATACCGCATACGTCCTACGGGAGAAAGCAGGGGACCTTCGGGCCTTGCGCTATCAGATGAGCCTAGGTCGGATTAGCTAGTTGGTGAGGTAATGGCTCACCAAGGCGACGATCCGTAACTGGTCTGAGAGGATGATCAGTCACACTGGAACTGAGACACGGTCCAGACTCCTACGGGAGGCAGCAGTGGGGAATATTGGACAATGGGCGAAAGCCTGATCCAGCCATGCCGCGTGTGTGAAGAAGGTCTTCGGATTGTAAAGCACTTTAAGTTGGGAGGAAGGGCATTTACCTAATACGTAAGTGTTTTGACGTTACCGACAGAATAAGCACCGGCTAACTCTGTGCCAGCAGCCGCGGTAATACAGAGGGTGCAAGCGTTAATCGGAATTACTGGGCGTAAAGCGCGCGTAGGTGGTTCGTTAAGTTGGATGTGAAATCCCCGGGCTCAACCTGGGAACTGCATTCAAAACTGTCGAGCTAGAGTATGGTAGAGGGTGGTGGAATTTCCTGTGTAGCGGTGAAATGCGTAGATATAGGAAGGAACACCAGTGGCGAAGGCGACCACCTGGACTGATACTGACACTGAGGTGCGAAAGCGTGGGGAGCAAACAGGATTAGATACCCTGGTAGTCCACGCCGTAAACGATGTCAACTAGCCGT
The DNA here is from genome assembly GCF_059716165.1 of Pseudomonas sp. LBUM1646. Classification (NCBI taxonomy): domain Bacteria; kingdom Pseudomonadati; phylum Pseudomonadota; class Gammaproteobacteria; order Pseudomonadales; family Pseudomonadaceae; genus Pseudomonas; species Pseudomonas sp. LBUM1646. The sequence continues at coordinate 5,860,778 of NZ_CP166810.1, read as the reverse complement.
TGGGAGCCTTGAGCTCTTAGTGGCGCAGCTAACGCATTAAGTTGACCGCCTGGGGAGTACGGCCGCAAGGTTAAAACTCAAATGAATTGACGGGGGCCCGCACAAGCGGTGGAGCATGTGGTTTAATTCGAAGCAACGCGAAGAACCTTACCAGGCCTTGACATCCAATGAACTTTCCAGAGATGGATTGGTGCCTTCGGGAACATTGAGACAGGTGCTGCATGGCTGTCGTCAGCTCGTGTCGTGAGATGTTGGGTTAAGTCCCGTAACGAGCGCAACCCTTGTCCTTAGTTACCAGCACGTAATGGTGGGCACTCTAAGGAGACTGCCGGTGACAAACCGGAGGAAGGTGGGGATGACGTCAAGTCATCATGGCCCTTACGGCCTGGGCTACACACGTGCTACAATGGTCGGTACAGAGGGTTGCCAAGCCGCGAGGTGGAGCTAATCCCAGAAAACCGATCGTAGTCCGGATCGCAGTCTGCAACTCGACTGCGTGAAGTCGGAATCGCTAGTAATCGCGAATCAGAATGTCGCGGTGAATACGTTCCCGGGCCTTGTACACACCGCCCGTCACACCATGGGAGTGGGTTGCACCAGAAGTAGCTAGTCTAACCTTCGGGAGGACGGTTACCACGGTGTGATTCATGACTGGGGTGAAGTCGTAACAAGGTAGCCGTAGGGGAACCTGCGGCTGGATCACCTCCTTAATCGACGACATCAGCTGCTCCATAAGTTCCCACACGAATTGCTTGATTCATTGAAGAAGACGATAAAGAAGCAGCCCGAAATTGGGTCTGTAGCTCAGTTGGTTAGAGCGCACCCCTGATAAGGGTGAGGTCGGCAGTTCGAATCTGCCCAGACCCACCAATTTTGCTTGTGTGGGAAACGCCTGTAGAAATACGGGGCCATAGCTCAGCTGGGAGAGCGCCTGCCTTGCACGCAGGAGGTCAACGGTTCGATCCCGTTTGGCTCCACCACTACTGCTTCTGTTTGTTGAAAGCTTAGAAATGAGCATTCCATCCTGGTGATGGTGAATGTTGATTTCTAGTCTTTGATTAGATCGTTCTTTAAAAATTTGGGTATGTGATAGAAAGATAGACTGAACGTTACTTTCACTGGTAACGGATCAGGCTAAGGTAAAATTTGTGAGTAATTGCGAATTTTCGGCGAATGTCGTCTTCACAGTATAACCAGATTGCTTGGGGTTATATGGTCAAGTGAAGAAGCGCATACGGTGGATGCCTTGGCAGTCAGAGGCGATGAAAGACGTGGTAGCCTGCGAAAAGCTTCGGGGAGTCGGCAAACAGACTTTGATCCGGAGATGTCTGAATGGGGGAACCCACCTAACATAAGTTAGGTATCTTAAGCTGAATACATAGGCTTAAGAAGCGAACCAGGGGAACTGAAACATCTAAGTACCCTGAGGAAAAGAAATCAACCGAGATTCCCTTAGTAGTGGCGAGCGAACGGGGACTAGCCCTTAAGTGGCTTTGAGATTAGCGGAACGCTCTGGAAAGTGCGGCCATAGTGGGTGATAGCCCTGTACGCGAAAATCTCTTAGTCATGAAATCGAGTAGGACGGAGCACGAGAAACTTTGTCTGAATATGGGGGGACCATCCTCCAAGGCTAAATACTACTGACTGACCGATAGTGAACTAGTACCGTGAGGGAAAGGCGAAAAGAACCCCGGAGAGGGGAGTGAAATAGATCCTGAAACCGTATGCGTACAAGCAGTGGGAGCCCACTTTGTTGGGTGACTGCGTACCTTTTGTATAATGGGTCAGCGACTTATTTTCAGTGGCGAGCTTAACCGAATAGGGGAGGCGTAGCGAAAGCGAGTCTTAATAGGGCGTCTAGTCGCTGGGAATAGACCCGAAACCGGGCGATCTATCCATGGGCAGGTTGAAGGTTGGGTAACACTAACTGGAGGACCGAACCGACTACCGTTGAAAAGTTAGCGGATGACCTGTGGATCGGAGTGAAAGGCTAATCAAGCTCGGAGATAGCTGGTTCTCCTCGAAAGCTATTTAGGTAGCGCCTCATGTATCACTGTAGGGGGTAGAGCACTGTTTCGGCTAGGGGGTCATCCCGACTTACCAAACCGATGCAAACTCCGAATACCTACAAGTGCCGAGCATGGGAGACACACGGCGGGTGCTAACGTCCGTCGTGAAAAGGGAAACAACCCAGACCGTCAGCTAAGGTCCCAAAGTTATGGTTAAGTGGGAAACGATGTGGGAAGGCTTAGACAGCTAGGAGGTTGGCTTAGAAGCAGCCACCCTTTAAAGAAAGCGTAATAGCTCACTAGTCGAGTCGGCCTGCGCGGAAGATGTAACGGGGCTCAAACCATACACCGAAGCTACGGGTATCACTTAGGTGATGCGGTAGAGGAGCGTTCTGTAAGCCTGTGAAGGTGAGTTGAGAAGCTTGCTGGAGGTATCAGAAGTGCGAATGCTGACATGAGTAACGACAATGGGTGTGAAAAACACCCACGCCGAAAGACCAAGGTTTCCTGCGCAACGTTAATCGACGCAGGGTTAGTCGGTCCCTAAGGCGAGGCTGAAAAGCGTAGTCGATGGAAAACAGGTTAATATTCCTGTACTTCTGGTTATTGCGATGGAGGGACGGAGAAGGCTAGGCCAGCTTGGCGTTGGTTGTCCAAGTTTAAGGTGGTAGGCTGGAATCTTAGGTAAATCCGGGATTCTAAGGCCGAGAGCTGATGACGAGTGTTCTTTTAGAACACGAAGTGGTTGATGCCATGCTTCCAAGAAAAGCTTCTAAGCTTCAGGTAACCAGGAACCGTACCCCAAACCGACACAGGTGGTTGGGTAGAGAATACCAAGGCGCTTGAGAGAACTCGGGTGAAGGAACTAGGCAAAATGGCACCGTAACTTCGGGAGAAGGTGCGCCGGTGAGGGTGAAGCATTTACTGCGTAAGCCCATGCCGGTCGAAGATACCAGGCCGCTGCGACTGTTTATTAAAAACACAGCACTCTGCAAACACGAAAGTGGACGTATAGGGTGTGACGCCTGCCCGGTGCCGGAAGGTTAATTGATGGGGTTAGCTAACGCGAAGCTCTTGATCGAAGCCCCGGTAAACGGCGGCCGTAACTATAACGGTCCTAAGGTAGCGAAATTCCTTGTCGGGTAAGTTCCGACCTGCACGAATGGCGTAACGATGGCGGCGCTGTCTCCACCCGAGACTCAGTGAAATTGAAATCGCTGTGAAGATGCAGTGTATCCGCGGCTAGACGGAAAGACCCCGTGAACCTTTACTATAGCTTTGCACTGGACTTTGAATTTGCTTGTGTAGGATAGGTGGGAGGCTTTGAAGCGTGGACGCCAGTTCGCGTGGAGCCAACCTTGAAATACCACCCTGGCAACTTTGAGGTTCTAACTCAGGTCCGTTATCCGGATCGAGGACAGTGTATGGTGGGTAGTTTGACTGGGGCGGTCTCCTCCTAAAGAGTAACGGAGGAGTACGAAGGTGCGCTCAGACCGGTCGGAAATCGGTCGTAGAGTATAAAGGCAAAAGCGCGCTTGACTGCGAGACAGACACGTCGAGCAGGTACGAAAGTAGGTCTTAGTGATCCGGTGGTTCTGTATGGAAGGGCCATCGCTCAACGGATAAAAGGTACTCCGGGGATAACAGGCTGATACCGCCCAAGAGTTCATATCGACGGCGGTGTTTGGCACCTCGATGTCGGCTCATCACATCCTGGGGCTGAAGCCGGTCCCAAGGGTATGGCTGTTCGCCATTTAAAGTGGTACGCGAGCTGGGTTTAGAACGTCGTGAGACAGTTCGGTCCCTATCTGCCGTGGACGTTTGAGATTTGAGAGGGGCTGCTCCTAGTACGAGAGGACCGGAGTGGACGAACCTCTGGTGTTCCGGTTGTCACGCCAGTGGCATTGCCGGGTAGCTATGTTCGGAATAGATAACCGCTGAAAGCATCTAAGCGGGAAACTAGCCTCAAGATGAGATCTCACTGGGACCTTGAGTCCCCTGAAGGGCCGTCGAAGACTACGACGTTGATAGGTTGGGTGTGTAAGCGCTGTGAGGCGTTGAGCTAACCAATACTAATTGCCCGTGAGGCTTGACCATATAACACCCAAGCAATTTGACTACTCGAGAGAGCATCAGATTGCGGTGTGTGAAGACGCAATGAACCGAAAGTTCGCAGCAAAAAAACACACAAATCTGTCACATACCCATTCGCTGGAGCGTAAACCGAAAGGTGAACGACCTGGCTACCGAATTTCTTGACGACCATAGAGCATTGGAACCACCTGATCCCATCCCGAACTCAGCAGTGAAACGATGCATCGCCGATGGTAGTGTGGGGTTTCCCCATGTGAGAGTAGGTCATCGTCAAGATTAAATTCCGAAACCCCTATCTGCGTATGCAGGTAGGGGTTTTGTTTTGCCCGCAGGAAAGTGCGCTCGGACAGCAGCACAAATTTGCACAGTTATTTTCGATTCAGAACACTAGAATAGGCCCATCTTTTTCGGAGCAAGAGCCTTTTATGCCAGATTCGGTTGACGCCCCAGGGCTGTCAGATTTACCGCTGGACGACTTGGTGGCGTGTCATGAGTGCGACCTGCTGATGCGCAAGCCCGAACTCGCCCATGGCGAGAAAGCCCTATGTCCACGCTGCGGCTACGAACTCTATGCTCATCGGCATAACGTTGTTCAGCGCAGCCTTGCCTTGGTCATTGCCGCCCTGTTGTTGTATGTCCCGGCGAACTTTTTACCCATCATGCAGCTCAATCTACTCGGGCAATCGTCACAAGACACTGTCTGGACCGGCGTTATCGGCCTGTTCAATACCGGCATGCAAGGCGTCTCGGTCGTTGTATTCCTGTGCAGCATGGGAATCCCGCTGCTCAAATTGCTTTGTCAGTTGCTGGTGCTCCTGAGCATTCGCTTTGATGTTGGGCGCAGCTACGGTTTGCTGCTCTACCGCATTTACCACCACCTTCGGGATTGGGGAATGCTTGAGGTTTACCTCATGGGCGTGCTGGTAGCGATCGTGAAGCTGGCAGATATGGCAGCGATCACCGTCGGTCTTGGCTTGGCGTGCTTTATCAGTTTGTTGCTGGTCCAGGTGTGGTTGGAGGTTGTGATGTCGCCTCACCAGATCTGGCAGGCTTTGTCAGGAGAAGATGCCCATGCGGGCGATTGATGCAGGCATTCTGATTTGTATCGAATGTCATGAGTTGAACAAGCAGGAAGCCGACACCGACGAGCAAGTTTGCACCCGCTGCGGTGCGCTGGTTCACGCCCGTCGACCGAACAGCTTGATGCGTACCTGGGCGCTGCTGGTCACCGCCGCGATTCTCTACATCCCGGCCAATATGCTGCCGATCATGACCGTCAGCTCACTGGGCAAGGGCGATCCCAGCACCATCATGTCCGGCGTGATCCAACTGGTTCAGCACGGCATGATCCCCATCGCGGCCGTGGTTTTTATCGCCAGTATTCTGGTACCAACGTTCAAACTCGTAGGCATCGCGTTGCTGCTGTTTTCGGTGCAGCGGCGCCAGCCCCTGTCGGCACGCCAACGAATTGTGATGTACCGCTTTATCGAGTTCATCGGCCGTTGGTCGATGCTGGATATCTTTGTGATCGCCATCCTGGTGGCGGTCGTGAATTTCGGACGGCTTGCCAGCGTCGAAGCCAATCTTGGCGCCATCGCCTTCGCCAGTGTGGTGATTCTGACGATGCTTGCCGCAGTTACTTTCGATCCCCGACTGATTTGGGATAACACGGAGTCGGACGACGACCATGACTGATTTGCCTACAGCGAAAACCCGACCGGCCTCGAACTGGTCAGCTATCTGGGTCCTACCCCTGATCGCCCTGATCATTGGCGGCTGGCTCGGTTGGCGTGCCTACAACGAAACCGGTATCGAGATTCAAGTGCGCTTCGAAAGCGGCGAGGGCATCCAGGCCAACAAAACCGAAGTGGTTTACAAGGGCATGTCGGTCGGCAAGGTGAAGACCCTCAAGCTCGACGACGAAGGCAGCTCCAAAGGTGTAATCGCTACCGTCGAGATGAACAAGGACGTGGAGCAGTACCTCAAGACCAGTACGCGCTTCTGGCTGGTCAAACCAAGCGTGAGCCTCGCCGGTATCACTGGCCTGGAAACCCTGGTGTCGGGCAATTATGTTGCCGTCAGCCCCGGTGAAGGCGAGCCGACCCGCAAGTTCAAGGCCTTGGCCGAAGAGCCGCCGCTGTCGGACTCCAAGCCCGGCCTGCATCTGACCATCAAGGCTGATCGTCTCGGATCGTTGAACCGCGGCAGCCCGGTGTTTTACAAGCAGATCAAGGTTGGCCAGGTCAAAAGCTACCTGCTGTCCGAAGACCAAAGCACCGTCGAGCTCAAAGTGTTCATCGAGCCGACCTACGCCAGCCTGGTGCGCAAACACACACGTTTCTGGAACTCCAGCGGCATCAGCATCGACGCCAATCTGTCTGGTGTAAAAATCCGCAGCGAATCCCTGGCCAGTATCGTCGCCGGCGGTATCGCGTTCGCCACGCCGGAAAACCGCAAGGACAGCCCTCCGACCGATCCGAGCCTTCCGTTCCGTCTCTACGAAGACTTCGATGCGGCGGCAGCCGGTATTCGGGTCAAGGTCAAACTCAGCGACTTCGAAGGCTTGCAGGCTGGCCGTACGCCAGTGATGTACAAGGGTATCCAGGTCGGCAACCTGAAGGCGCTGAAGATCGATCCGGACTTGTCCGGCGCCACCGCCGAATTGACCCTCGACCCGCTGGCCGAAGATTACCTCGTCACCGGCACTCAATTCTGGGTGGTCAAACCGTCGATCTCGCTGGCGGGCATTACCGGCCTGGAAGCCTTGGTCAAAGGCAATTACATCGCCGTGCGCCCGGGCGACAAGGGCAGTGCGCCGCAGCGCGAGTTCGTGGCTCGAGCCAAGGCGCCGCCGCTGGACCTGCGCTCACCGGGCCTGCACATGGTGCTGTTTACCGAGAACCTCGGTTCCCTGGAAGTCGGCAGCCCGGTGCTCTATAAGCAGGTCAAAGTCGGCTCGGTCCAGAGTTATCAGTTCTCCAAGACCAAGAAACAATTGGTGATCGGTGTTCACATCGAGAAAGAATACGAAGGGCTGGTCAACGCCTCGTCGCGATTCTGGAACGCCAGCGGCATCACACTCAGCGGTGGGCTGACCGGAGGCATCCAGGTCAAGAGTGAATCGCTGCAAAGCCTGATGGCCGGCGGTATCGCTTTCGAAACCCCGGAAGCCAAGGCGCCGCTGCAAAAGAAAATCCCGCGTTTCCGTCTGTTCCCGAGCCATGACGATGCGAACCAGAAAGGCGCGGTGGTCACCATCAAAGTCGATCGCGCGGATGGTTTGCGTACCGGCACGCCAATCCGCTTCAAAGGCTTGGACGTCGGCAAGATTGAGGACGTTGACCTGACTGATGACTTGCAGTCGGTGATGCTGACCGCACGGATTACCGAAGTGCCGGAACGCATTGCGCGGGTAGGCAGCCAGTTCTGGGTGGTCAAGCCTGAGCTGGGATTGATCAAGACCTCGAACCTGGAAACGCTGGTCACCGGTCAATACATCGAAGTGCAACCGGCGGCGAAAAACCTCGGTCCGCAGAAGAACTTTGTAGCGCTGGCCAACCCGCCGGAGTCCGCCAAGGTTGAAGCCGGGTTGAGCCTGGTATTGAGCGCGGCCCGTCGTGGTTCGCTGAAAACGGGTGTGCCGGTGACCTATCGTGAAATCACCGTGGGCAAGGTGACGGGTTATGAATTGGGCTCGACGGCGGATCGCGTGCTGGTGCACATCCTGATCGAGCCGAAGTATGCGCCATTGGTGCGCAGTGGCACGCGGTTCTGGAACACCAGTGGCTTTGGCCTGGACTTCGGCCTGTTCAAAGGCGCGACAGTGCGGACCGAATCGCTGGAGACACTGATCCAGGGCGGCGTCGCTTTCGCTACACCGGACGGTGAACGCATGGGCACGCCGGCCCGGCCAGAGCAGACCTTTCCGCTATTCGACAAGTTTGAGGATGAATGGCTGACTTGGGCGCCGAAAATTTCACTCGGCAAGTAACCCCATGCAGCAGATATGAAAAAGGCCGCGATCCATTGGATCGCGGCCTTTTTTATGACCTTCAATCAAGCATCAGACCGCATCCAGCTCCGGCTCATCCGCTGCAACATTCACAGTCGCCTTCACTTCATCGTGACGACGAATGTACTTCCAGTCCGCCTCATCGATGTAGATCCCGTTCGGCCCGCTACCACCTTCCAGGTCAATCGCCACACTGGCGCAGACCTGCGGCTTCACACTCGCCAGGATCGGCACGAAGCCCAGTTGCAGGCTGGTTTCCAGCAGCGCCGCCTGGTTCTTCTCGTCGATGTCCGCTGCCTCGTCGAGGTAGTACGGCAGGCGCACGCGACCGGCCTGGTCGCGGTCCATCAAGTGCAGCAACAAGTACATGTTGGTCAGCGCCTTGATGGTCATGGTGGTGCCGTTGGACGCCGCGCCGTCGATGTCGGTGTGGATCACCGGTTGACCGTTGACCTTGGTGATCTCGAACGCCAGTTCGAACAAGTCCTTGAGACCGAGCTGGTTGTGGTTTGCCGCCACCAACCGCGCCAGGTATTCCTTGGCCTCTTCGTTCTTGTTGTCCTGATCGGCGCTTTGGCTCAGGTCGAACACGGAGAGGGTTTCGCCTTCTTCGTATTGGCCGGCGCTGTGGATGATCTGGTCGATGTGCTTGAGGGCTTCCTTGTTCGGCGCGAGCACGATGCGGAAGCTCTGCAGGTTGGACACCTGACGCTTGTTGATCTCGCGGTTGAACAGCGCCAGTTGATGCTCGAGGCTGTCGTAGTCGCTGCGGATATTGCGCAGGGTCCGGGCGATGTCGGTGACCGCCGCACGGCGCGCCTTACCGAGGGTCAGCGCTTCATCGGTACGGTGCGCATAGGCGTTGATCAGCAATTGCAGGCGACGCTCCATGTCGTCTTCGCTGTCAAACTTGGCCACGCCTTTGAGGCGGACCTGTGCATACAACGCCTCGATCTGACCATCGCTGCGCTGCAAACCCTGCCAGCTGTCCTGATAGTCATTAAGCAGCGGCAGCAGGTTATCCATGGAATCGTCAATCGGGTCCATGAAGGGCGTGCCGAAGGGCATGTCGGCCGGCAACAGCTGACGGCGACGCAGGGCGTCGTCGAGGGTGCGTTGCTTGGCTTCCATGTCGCCGATCTGCCGGCCGACCAGTTGCAACTTGGCCGACAGTTGCTGGACGCGCTCAGTGAAGGCATCGCTGGAACGCTTCAACTCTTCCTGCGCGGCTTCCATCTGCGCCAATTGCTCAAGCTTGTCGTCTTCTTCGGCGCTCAGGGTTTGCGCGCGACGGAAATCTTCCAGGGCCTTTTGCGCATCCAGCACTTGCTGGTACAGCGCTTCGGTCTGGGTCTTGCTCGCCGCGCGGTCGGCGACCACGGCGGCTTGGGTTTTCAGTTGCTTGAGTTCTTTCTCCAAGCGTTCTTTCTGATCGCGCAATGCGGCGCGGTCAGCCAGGGCTTGCAGGGCCGGCGGCTCGATGTGCGAGATGTCGATGGCCAGACCCGGCACTTCGAAGCGCTCGCCTTTGAAGCCATCGAGGATCAGTTCCAGGGATTTGACCCAATGGCCGTCCTCGTCCAGCGTAATGCCGTGCTCGCCCAATGGCAGGCTGAACAGCGCGCTGTTGAACAGACGCATCAAGCGCTCGACGTCCTGTTGCGAGAACTCTTCGCGCAGACGGGCGTAGCTGTTGTTGTCGGCGTGATCGAGTTGCTGCTTCACCGACTTCAGGCGTTTTTCCAGGTCCCGCAGACGTTCTTCCAAGTCTTCGGCGCTGAACTGCCGCGACTGAGCCAGCGCACCGGCCAGTTCATCGTGGGCATCCTTGGCCGCGAGCAATTGCTGCTCCAGGACTTTGACGTCAGTGACCAACGCAAAGCGATGCTTGAGCACCGACAACTCACCGAGCCAACGCTGGATGCCGGTGATTTCCCGCTCCAGGCGCATCAGCTCCTGGGTGCCGCCACGCTGATCGTTCTGCAGGGCGTCTTGCTCGTTGCGGTAGTGCTCGGCCTGAATGGTCAGCTCTTCCTTACGCGCGCTGGCGTAGTCCGACCAAGTGCCAAGCAACGAATCGAGCAGTGGTGAGATGCGATGCAGTTTGCCGCGCAGGATATTGCGTTGGGCAACCCCGGAAGCCAGTGCTTCAACCAGCGGGCCGGCGGTGACCAGCGAGTTGTAGTCCTGCTCCATACGTCGTACATCGCGGAACGCTTCTTCGCACGCGGCGATGTAATCGACGCTGCCGGAGCGCAGGCTGTGTTCGAAAGCATCGAGGAACAGCTGCTTGAGCTTGGCCGCAGTGATTTCGCGCATGTGCAGCAGGTTGATGAACAACGCGCGGAAGGTCTTGAGGCTCTGCTCGCTGGTGGAGCGCAGCGGGATCAGCGTCAGGTCCAGCGGAATAGAGGTGTGACCGCCGACCAGCAAACGCCGCAGTTCATCGGGCTTGAGTTCGTAGGCTTTCAGGCCCTCGCGCTCAAGGTTGGTGAACAGCTCTTTCTGGCGCAGGCAGGTGTCGTTTTTCTGGTAGTGAGCCAGGTCGAGTTTGCCGGCGTAGGCAAAAAACTGGTGACCGAAACCACCACCCGGGCCGCGACCGACCACGCCGATCACGTGTGGACCGTGAGGCAACGACACTTCGACCAGAATGTAACTGGTGTCCGAGGCGAAATAGAAACGCCGGGATTGTTCCAGGCTGTACTTGCCGAAACTCATGTCCGACATGCGCGCCAGGATCGGGAACTGCAAGGCGTTGATCGAGGCGGATTTACCGAGGTTGTTCGCTCCATAGACCGACAGCGGTTCTTCCAGCGGGAACAATCCGAGGCTGTAACCGGCGGTGTTCAAAAGGGCGAAGCGGCGAATGCCGTAGCGTTCCTTACTCATGCGTCGGTCTCCTGTTCTTCGGCGATGGCGCGGGCCATTGCGTCTTCTTCGCTTTCTTCAGCAAAGTCGCTGAGGTCCAGCGGATCATCAGTTTCCAGCAGCTTTTCATCGCTGTCGTCATCGATCAGTACCGGAACTGGCAATGGCAGCACGCTGTGCAGGCTGGCGGCCAGATCGCGGTCCTGCTGAACCGAGAGGCAGACATCGAGGAAACGGTGCATCGGTGGCAGGAAACGGTAGATGCCGTTTTCTTCGCCAGCGAAACCGAGTTGGGTCATGCGGCGCATGATTTTTTCTTCGAGTTCTTCGACGGTCTGCACTTCGGCCTGGATAAACAGGTCGCGGTATTTCTCCAGCAGCGACGGCAATTCGTCGCGACCGAGGCTGCCGCCGTCAAGCACGGCGACCGGGTCGCGGCCCTGGTCAGCCAGGTGTTCGACGAGGATGAAGGTGAACAGCGCCAAACGTTGCGCGGTCTTGTTCACCGCCGCTGCAGCGAGATCCGGCACGAAGTAATAGAAACCACGGGTGTCGCAGACCAATTCATAGCCCAGCGCCCTGAACAGCGTGCGGTACTGGTCCTGGAAGTTCGACAATTGTGCGTACAGCTCCGGATCGCGGCGGCTGACGTGGTAGCCCTTGAACAGCTCGCGAAAGATCGGCGCCAGTTGGGACAGTTCGGAAAGATCAAGATGCATGTGGAGTGCTCGCAGAATCCTCGGCGGCGGTGTCGCGGGCCGAGAGCAGGGCGAAGGAGCGCAGGCTGACCTGATGCTCATGAGTGTGATAATCGCGGCGTTCCAGACGCTCGCGGGTGAAGCGTTTTTCCCGCGACAGGCGCGAGAACCAATAAAGCAATTCGTCGGTAGCGCCGTCCGGTTCCTGCTCCAGCAGCCAGGTCATCAGGTCCGGCATCGGCAGCGCGTCTTCGCAACGTTCGAGCATTTCCCGAACCGTGCGTGGCGCGCGCGGGGTTTCGCCTTTCTGGGTTTTGTGGGCCTTGGGGAAACGCGCCGGTTTCGGCTCGAAACGGGCCAGGGCATACACGTAGGCTTCGACCTGACTGGCACTGCCGAGGAAGGTGCTTTGCGGCCGGGTGAACATCGGCATGGCGGCTTGCGGCACCGCATCGATACCTTTACGACGAATGGCCGACAAGGCCAGTGCCGCGCCACGGGTTACGGCGTTATGACGACGGGCCTCTTCACGCAACGGCAGCAGCAGTTCGCGGGCGTGACGCAGGGTCAGCTGAGCGCTGGTCTGCATTTCGAGGATGCGCGCGTGGGTGCGCAGCAGCATGTCGTCATCGACCAGGTGGCCAAGGCGTTGCTGTTCGGTGAGCATGCGCAGCAGGACGTTTTCGACCTTGCGCACGCCTTGTTCGAAGGCGCCGTCGGCGTTCACCAACTGAATCATCGGCTCGACGTATTCGTCCCAGGTCGCCAGTACTTCGGCATAACGCTGACGCAACGGGATTTGTCGGTCGCTGGTCTTGGCCCGTTCGGCGACGGCCACCAGGGCCTGTTCGTCGTTGGCGAGTTTCTTCAAGACATCCCGTACACGCATGTCGAGCAGGCGCAATTGGCGCGCCAGGTCGTGGCCGTCGCGGATGTCGAAGGCGTCCTGGATGTAACCGGCCAGGCGTTCGAGATGGCGCAAATAGGCTTCGATTTCCAGGCACAGGCCCAGACGGTGCTCACGGCGCAGGTAGGCGAGGAAGTCGTGGATCTGCGCATTGAGCTCGAAACGGTTCGGGCTTTTCGCCACGGGAACCAGGATGTCGAGGCGGATCCACACGTCCAGCAGGCTGGTGATGTCCTGCGGGGTACTGTCCAGTTGCTGGGCGGCCAACTGTGAACGCAGTTCGTTGAGGCTCAGTGTGCCTTGGTCGAAGTGCTCGCACAGTGGCTCCAGAAGTGCCCAGTGTTCAGCGAGGGCGCGCAAGACGCGCTTGGGTTCGATCATCGGGATGGCCGGCTGGTTGTCGAATAAAAGCAGCGATTGTACTGCATCACGCCCGTTGCGATTCACTCGCGGGACGGGCTGTCGCTGTTTCTATGGGTAAGAGTATCGATCAACAGCGGGCGATCTTGAGCGAAGGGCGGTAGAATCAGCGCACTTTAGTTATCCACAAGTGGCCGACCTTTGCTTATCGAGTCCCGTCGTCGCGCTTATTTGACTGCCATGCAGGTGGCCAACTGGCTGCCGCGCACCGAATTGCCCTTTGCTGCGCCCTCGCGGCCCGAACTGCTGGAGACGCCTGAGCCGTTGGTCGTCGCCCCGGTGGTGCAGGCGACCGTGGCTGAGGTGCCCGTGGAACCGGTGGTCAAACCGGTCGAACGGGTGAAAATCGAAGTGCCGCGCCCATCGCTGGCCAGCACCCGCACCGGCGCCAAGGTCGAAGAAGAGGCGGCTCCGGTCGTGATCAAGGCGCCGGTCGTGCCGCCGCCGCGTTTCGCCCTGCAATTGCTGCGGGCCGGGCGCTGCCTGCTGCTGGTGGAGTTACCCACAGGCGAAACTTTCCAGACCCGCGATCCTGCGTACATGTTGCTCAAGGACATGCTGCGTGCCGCCGGCCTGCCGGACAGCCCGCAGATCGTCGGCGAACCGGTGCGCTGGCCGCTGTTGGTCCGCGGCACGATGGATCAGGGGCCGGAAGCGGCTCGGGACTTCGTGCAAGGTTTCCTCTCGGCCCGGCTCGAAGACGCCCCGTGCGTCTGTCTATGGCTGATCGGCCTGCCGGCGGTGCGGTTTGCCGGCGAGGCGAACGCCGAATCCTTCAACCGTGAACTCCAGGTCGAAGGCCTGGGCTCGGTCTGGGCCCTGCCGGGTCTGGAACTTTTAATGGAAGAGCCACAGCGTAAGGCTGATGTCTGGCAAGCCATGCGTCGGCTGATGGCGCGTTGGAAAGAATCGAATGAGTGACGCTGTATCGTTCCGCCCGATGACCGAGGCGGACATGGACGCTGTACTGAAGATCGAATATGCGGCCTATAGCCACCCGTGGACTCGGGGGATTTTTCTCGATGGCCTGGGCAAGTACCAAATCTGGCTGATGTTCGAAGGTTCGCAGCAGGTCGGCCACGGTGTGGTGCAGATTATTCTGGATGAGGCGCACCTGCTGAACATCACCGTCAAACCGGAAAATCAGGGCCGAGGCCTGGGTTTGACGCTGCTGGAACACTTGATGTCCCGGGCGTATGACGCCAAGGCGCGGGAGTGTTTCCTGGAAGTGCGCGACAGCAACCGTGGCGCGTTCAAGTTGTATGAGCGGTATGGGTTTAACGAGATTGGTCGGCGCCGGGATTATTATCCGGCGGTGGGCGGGCGGGAAGATGCGGTGGTCATGGCCTGCACCCTGGTTGACTAAACACCGATCCCCCGTAGGAGCTGCCAAAGGCTGCGACCTTTTGATCTTTTGTTGTCGCGACACAGAAAGATCAAAAGGTCGCAGCCTTCGGCAGCTCCTACAGGTAGATCCGGTCAGTCAGATGAATCGCGGATCGATCAACGATTCCCGTCTATCGGATCCCGCTTTGCCAACTCCGCTTCATCCAACCCATTGCCGCCGCCAATATCGTCTTCATCGACAATACTCAGGTCCCAATCCGCCTGGTTGCCCTCACCGGCTTCATGGGAGTCCCGCGCGCCGTCTTCATGGATCAGGGTTTCCGGGCTCATGTCATCGTCGGTAGACTCATGGTCGTCGGTCGAGGCTCCGGTCATGCCGGCTTCGCGCACACGTTCCTTGGGCATTAGGCGTTCGCGTTCGTTTTCCGGCAGCTCGTCACCGATTTTGGCGCTGGGTTCTTCCTCGTCGAAATCCAGCTCATGCATCGAACCCATGCGGTCTTCGTTATCATCGATGGGCTCCGGTTGCACTGCATCGTACGGACGTCGTGAATCAGTCATGGCAATTCCTCATACTGTGGGCCTTACTAGGGTGGACCTACTGAGCTCCTGAGAATTCCGCCGACCTGGAAGACCGGCTATCTGCATCACGTGCGTGACCCCGACGGGCGGTCGTCTGTCAAAGCTGCGCACCATTCTTGAGGCTTCATTGCATGAACGAATTACAAGATCTGATTGATAACAACGAGCGTTGGGCTGACGCGATCACCAAAGAAGATCCTGATTTCTTCGCCAAACTGGCCCGCCAGCAAACCCCGGAATACCTGTGGATCGGTTGCTCCGACGCCCGCGTACCGGCGAACGAGATCGTGGGCATGTTGCCCGGCGATCTGTTTGTGCACCGTAACGTGGCCAACGTGGTGTTGCATACCGACTTGAACTGCCTGTCGGTGATTCAGTACGCGGTGGACGTGCTCAAGGTCAAACACATCCTGGTCACCGGCCATTACGGCTGCGGCGGCGTGCGTGCGTCGATGCAGGATCGTCAGTTGGGCCTGATCGATGGCTGGCTACGCTCGATTCGCGATCTCTATTATGAAAAACGCGAAGAACTGGCCAAGTTGCCCACCGAAGAAGAACGGGTCGACCGCCTCTGCGAGCTCAACGTGGTCCAGCAAGTGGCCAACGTCGGGCACACCAGCATTGTGCAAAACGCCTGGCATCGCGGGCAGAGCCTGTCGATCCACGGCTGCATCTACGGCATCAAGGACGGTCGCTGGAAAAGCCTGAACGCGACCATCAGCGGTTTCGAGCAGTTGCCGCCGCAATATCGCCTGCGTCCGGTCGGTGCGTTGTAACGCCGTTCAGCACAGACTTCGCCGACGCCAGTGCATTAGAAACAGCTGGCCGTCGGCGTTCGGCGGTTCATCGTAGCCGGTGATCCAGCCGCGACAGTCCGTCGAGCCGCACTGACAGGCGAACTGGCGCCGCAGTTTGTCTTCTGTGGTGGCGTAATCCATGGTCAGCCGGTCGCCGCTGTTGATGTCCTTCAGCGCCCATAACCACAGCTCGCTCATGTCGAGAAAGACGTTTGGGTCGCAGGAGTGACGCAACAGCCCGCAAAAGCGCGGGTCGTAGACGTGGATACCGGGGGCCAGTTGCCGTGTATGTCGACAGCGATACGGCAGCAAATGCCCTGAAGCCCGGCAAATCCGGGTGATGCGGGGAAATGACCGGCGTGCCGCGACGGCCTCTGCCGAGCCCTGGGCGTCGTAGATAATGTCGAAGTCGGCCTTGGCAGGAAATCCAAGGCGAATGGGTAACTCTGCGAAAGGGTAGATGCCGTCCGTGGGCGGTTTGTCGGGGCCGTGCAGCGCTTGAGCTTTCATAACGATCCTTGTCGGCAGAGTGCTGCAACTTCTGGACGCTGACGCTCCTGTCAGCCCTGCAACACTGGGTATGCCTCAAGCCTCTCGCAAATCATGTATTCGGTCTACTGTCAGAACTGACAGGGGAAAAGTGCGCTTTTGCACGTGAGTCATGGCTCACGTGCAAAAGGCGTTTATCGTTTCAGATTTGCGGTGCAGGGTCCGCAGGCACTGGAGCCGGGGCTTGCAGCTGTTGCAGCTGCGACTTGACCGGCGGCGTGGCGCATTTGGTCGCCGCGTCTGCCGGCGTCAGGTTGCGGATCGAGGTGTAGAACAGTTCGCAGGTTTTTTCTTTCTGGGTCACCTGCCAGGTCTGGGTGCAGCTTTTCAGCTGGGCACTTGGATCGCTGCCCGGTTTG
Source organism: Pseudomonas sp. LBUM1646 (assembly GCF_059716165.1). Lineage (NCBI taxonomy): Bacteria > Pseudomonadati > Pseudomonadota > Gammaproteobacteria > Pseudomonadales > Pseudomonadaceae > Pseudomonas > Pseudomonas sp. LBUM1646. Next base: position 5,844,133 of record NZ_CP166810.1, on the reverse strand, counting down.
CTGCCCATCCCGGCCTGCCAGCACGCAGCGCTCAAATCCTGGCCCATGACGGTCAGGCCAGCGGCATCAGCCTTGGCCTGGGCATCGGGGCCGGTGTAGGTTTCCGGGTCGGCGGCGTACCAGATGTAGCTCGGGTGGTTGGAACCCAATACCGGCACTTTCACCCCGGCACTCGGGCTGATCGTCGCCAGACCCAGCACACTCACAGTCACGCCGTATTGCGCCTTGATCCAGTTACGCACCGGCGCGCCGAACGCGACCATCGGCAACGCTGCGCCTTTGGCATTCTGGCTGACTTCCTTGACCATGGTGGTCTGGTAGTCCTTGAAGTAGTCGTAGACGCCTTCCAGATCCTTACCGGCGCTGGATGGCGCAGCAATCGGGGCGATGTCGATGATGGTCTGATAGGCCGGTGTCTGGGCGGCCGGAATGCCGTTGTCGGTCAACAGCGTCGCCCAACGATCAGTGGTGGCCGAGCGCAGGTAATCCTGCGCCTGGGTCAGCGAGTAATCCGGCGGGAAGTGCAGCAACTCGACACTTTTACGGTTTTCCAGGGCCATGCCCAATGGCAGGAACAGATACCAGCTATAAGCCCATTTGCCATCAATGTTGAGTTTTTTGGCGCCGTTGTAGGCCAGGTCACCGGCATCGAGCAGGGCGGCCAGAGGTTTGTCATAACCCTTGGGCACGCCAGTGATTTCAGCGTAGAGCTGATGGTTATCGGTTTTGACCCGGACTTTTGCGGTGCTGTAACCATCGCGTTGCACGCTCTGGGTCAGGTAATGCTCGACAGTCTGCTCCAGCGTCCAGTTGCGAAAGCAGATCACGTTGCAATTGTTGGGGTAGGCGAAGAGTCGGGTGACGCGTTCGGTGCTGCCCAGCTTGAGATCGACATCGGCGTGGACGGCGGCACTCAGGGTGAGGGCGGCGAGGGTAAGTCCTGCGAGTTTGAACATGCTCAGATCCTTTTCAGCGTGGGCCCTCGTAGGCGGGGGCGGGTACATACTGAAACCAGATGTGTCGAGCGGTCCAGTGCCCATGCAAAAAATCGCAGCCGACGACATTCCCCCGTAGGAGCTGCCGAAGGCTGCGATTTTTTGATCTTCAATCAATCAACCCGGAAAATGCAGAGCATTGGTCAAATCACCCATGGGCTTCTGACCCCGGGCAATCATCGCGTCATCGCGCATTTTAATCCCGTCGAGGGTTTCCAGCTGAAAGGTGCGGGTGATCAGCCGCAGGATCGAAGCGGTGTCATAAACCGTGTGATCCACCGTGCTCTTGCGCGAAAACGGTGAAATCACCAGCGCCGGGATCCGCGTTCCCGGGCCCCAGCGATCGCCCTTGGGCGGCGCAACGTGGTCCCACCAGCCGCCGTTTTCGTCGACGGTGATCACCACCACCATGTTTTTCCATTGCGGACTTTGCTGCAGCACTTTCAGGGCACGGACGATATGTCGGTCGCCGGACGCGATGTCGGCGTACCCGGCGTGCATGTTCAGGTTGCCCTGGGGTTTGTAGAACGTCACCGCCGGCAGCTTGCCGGCTTCGGCATCGGCCAGGAACTTGTTGGTGCTCGACTCATCGCCCAAGCCACCGTCGCGCAGACGCTTGGCGCGCTCGGCCGGGTTTTCCGGACCTTGGCGCTTGAAGTAGTTGAACGGCTGATGGTGGTACTGGAAGTTGGGAATCTTCGGAATGGCGCCCGAATCCTTGTACTCATCGATCGTGGCTTGCCATGCGCCGCCGTACCAGGCCCAGTCGACGTTCTTTTTCGACAGCTTGTCGCCGATGTGGTCGTGGGTTTGCGGCACCAGCACGCTAGGTAACGGCTTGGCATAGTCCGGGCGCTCGGGGTCGCGGATCCAGGTCGGCCAGTACGGCGGCGCCATGGTATTTACCGCGTAACCATCGGGCGTCAGCAGGCTCGGGCCGAACTGCGGCGGGCCGGTCATAGCGCTGGCGGGCGATGCGTCCAGCGGTTTGAGGCGGTTGTCGGTCGGGTCATCGCTCAGCAATGTGGCGATCTGTGGCTTGGCGATCGAATTGGCGGCATCCGGGTAGAACGGCACTTGGGCGCTGATCAGGTATTGATGGTTCAGATACGAACCGCCGAAAGCGCCCTGGAAGAAGTTGTCGCAGAGCACGAATTCCCGGGCGACATCCCACAAGCGCAATGAATAGCGGGTCTGGGCGTAGTGGCCGAAAGTCAGGCCACCGGAATCGGCCCAGGCGACAAAACGGTCGTTTTTGCCACCGTTGATTTGCATCTGGTTCTGGTAGAACACATGCCACAAATCGCGGGTCACCAGGCTCAGGGGCAAGTCTTCGCCTTGCGGGCCTTTGAGTGCGTAGGGCGCATTGGGCAAGTGTTCCTGAAATTGCGTGCCGGCGGGATAAACCACGCCATCCAGGGTTTGCGGACCGACCTGGTTCAAGCCACCCCAAACCGGTGGCAGGGTCGAGAGCAGACTGCCGTCACGGTCCCGCTGCTGGTAATCCTCCGGCTTGAGTGCCGACAGCGGTTTTTCGATACCGGGGAAGTCGGAGAACAAGTTGTTGAAGCTGCGGTTTTCGCCGTAGATCACCACGACGTTTTTCACGTTTTCGTGCAGGGCTTTGTCCAGCTCGGTGGGCGTCAGCGGGCGCTCGACCGGTTTGTCGGCGTCATCGCCTTTGGTGCCGCAGGCGCTCAGGGTTGCCCCGACACCCAATACTGCAACGCCACCCAGGAAGCGGCGGCGACTGGTATCGGTAGGTTGATCGGTTTCAGGGGAGGGGATGTCGTTGCCGTCTTTTTCGTCGTTCATTCCAGCTCCTGTTTTTTTGCAGAATTATGGCAATTTGTTGCGAGTTGTTTCGGCGGGACGCTAGCAGCGCGATGTGACGGGGAGGTTACACGAAGTTGGATCCGATCTGCAGTTGCATGGCAGGCATAGAAACTGTGGCGAGGGAGCTTGCTCCCGCTGGGGCGCGAAGCGGCCCTGATACTGGTAACCGAGTTGTTTCAGGAGAAACGAGGTGGCAGGGTTACGACTGCTTCACAGCCGAGCGGGAGCAAGCCCCCTCGCCACAAAGCGGCGTTCATCGCAGAAAAGGATGAACGCCTAACCGTGTTTACGGCATCACCGGCGCCGTATAAACCAGCGTCGTCCCCAACGCCCACAGCAGAAACAACACCAGCGGCGTGTGCACCAGCAACTGCACAAACGAAAACCCGATCAAGTCCCGCGCCTTCAATCCCAGCACGCCCAGCAGCGGCAGCATGTAGAACGGGTTGATCAGGTTCGGCAGGGCTTCGGCGGCGTTGTAGATCTGTACGGCCCAGCCCAGGTGGTAGTTCAGGTCGGTGGCCACTTGCATCACGTACGGCGCTTCGATGATCCATTTGCCGCCGCCGGACGGGATGAAGAAACCGAGAATCGCCGAGTACACGCCCATCAATAACGCGTAGGTGTCATGGGACGCGATTTGTACGAAAAAGGTCGAGATGTGGTGGGCCAGGGTCTGGGCGTCCGTGCCTTTGACGGTGGTCATCAGCGCGGCGATTGAGCCGTATAGCGGGAACTGGATCAGCACGCCAGTGGTGGTCGGCACTGCTCGAGACACTGCATCGAGGAAGCTGCGCGGCCGCCAGTGCAGCAGGGCGCCGAGCATGATGAACAGGAAGTTGTAGGTGTTCAGCCCGGAAATCGCGCTGATCGCCGGTTTGGTCGAGAACTCATGGAATAGCCAACCGCCGGCCAACAGCACCAGCAGAATCGTCAGCAACGGGCTGTGTTCCAGCCATTCACCGGGGCGGGTGCGCGGTTGCAGCGGCGGCAGGTTGAAGCTCGGGTCGATCCCGCAAGCCTTGGCATCACGCGCGCTATTCGGGCCGGGTGCGGTGGCGTAGGCAATGATCAGCGAGACCACAATCAGCGCCAGCAACAGCACACCGGACTGCCAGAGAAAGATCGTTTGAGTGAACGGGATGACGCCGGTGATCGACAGAATCGACGGCGGCAGGCTGGCCGGGTTGGCCTGCAATTGCGCGGCGGACGACGACAAGCCCAATGCCCAAACGGCGCCAAGGCCCAGGTAGGCCGCGGCACCGGCCGCGCGGTAATCCATTTTCAGATCGGTGCGGCGGGCGAGGGCGCGTACCAGCAAGCCGCCGAACACCAGCGACAAGCCCCAGTTCAGCAACGACGCAACCATGGAAATCAATGCGACCCAGGCCACGGCGGAGCGACCGTTTTTCGGGATCCGCGCCAGGCGATCAATCAGCTTCACCGCTGGTGGCGAACTGGCGACCACATAGCCGCCAATCACCACGAACGCCATCTGCATGGTGAACGGAATCAAACTCCAGAACCCGTCACCGAACGCCATGGCGGCGTCGGTGGGTTTGGCGCCCATGGCCAGGGTCGCCAGGGCCACGATGATCACCGCCAGGGCGGCGAATACCCAGGAATCGGGGAACCAGCGTTCGGCAAAGCTTGAGCAGCGCAGGGCAAAGCGGGCATAGCGGCTATCGTCGATATCAGCGGCCACGGGAGTACCTCGGATTTTTATGATTATTGTGATGTTCCGGGCCGCAAAGGCCCGTCTGGTCAGGTGCCAACAGTAAATCAATCGCAGTTTTTTTGCGGGGCTGTTTTAGTGTTTGGCGCAGATTGCGTCGTGCCCGCCAAGGGAGGATGCTGCGCCGTGCCTACCCCCTCAGGAATGACCGCGATTGAACAAGGACAGCACTTTCGCCTATCAAGCCGTGTACCGCTACCTGGTCGAGCTGATCGATTCGACCCGGACCGAGGGCGAGTGGAAACTGCCGTCATTGCGCCAGTTAGCGCTGCGCTTGAAGGTCTCGGTGTCTACCACCAAGTGTGCCTACGCCTTGCTTGAAGATGAGGGCCGGGTCTTTTCCCGACCCAAGCTCGGCTATTTCTGCCCGGCCAATTCGACGCAACTGGCGACACCGGCCGCCAACCTGCTCGACAACGTTTACGCCTACGCGCGCCAGCCCGGCATGCTGGCGCTGAGCAGCGATGCGCCGTCGATGTTGCTGTCCCTGGAAAACCCGCTGCTGATGACCGAGCGCGAATTGTTGCGCCAATATCCACGTTCGGCGGTGCCGTTGTATCAACCCTTCGGCGAGATCGAATTACGTACGGTGCTGGCTGAGCGCTACACCCGTTCGACCGAGCATTACTGGCAGCCGGAGCAGGTGTTTATTGGCGCCGATCTGCGCAGTGTGCTGGATATGTCGTTGGCCGCGCTGAAACTGCATGGCAGCGTGGCGTTGGTGGAGTCGCCGTGCTCCTGGGCGATATTGCGGCAGTTACACGCGGCGAACATCCGGGTGATCGAACTGCCTCTGCAAGCCGATGGCCGCTTCGACCTGCAACAGGTTCTCAACCTGTTGCAGCGTGAAACCGTCGCGCTGGCGGTGTTCTCATCCGGTGTGAATATCCCTCACGGCAGCCTGATGCCGGCGGCCGACAAACAGCAGTTATGCGAATGGCTGAGCGAGCGGGGTATCTGGCTGTTCGAGAACGACAGTTATGGCGAGTTCGGATTCCTCCCCGAGCAGTCGCGCTACCGGGATTTCGCCGACCCCGAGAGGCTGGTGGTGTTTTCCACGTTCGATAAGGTCATCGGTGCGGAAGCGCCGTTCGGCTATGTGTTGATCCGTGGTCAGGAAGCCGCGATGCAGCGCCAGTGCCTCGACCGCGCGTTTCGCCTTTCGCCGATCCGGCAGAAAGCGCTGGCCCGCCTGTATGGCTCGCGGCGTATTGATCAGCACACTCAGGGGTTGCGCGGCCTGCTCCATGAACGCATGACGCAGATGACCCGCCTGCTCCAAGAGCACGCCGCCGACCAGCTCAACGTGGTGGCAGCGGCGGGGGGCGCGACACTGTGGGCGCGATCCGTCGACCCGGTGGACATGCGCCGGGTGTTCGAGCGCTTGCTGGCCAAAGGCATTGTGATTGCCCCCGGCGAGATGTTCAGCCAACAGGGTTTGTGGCGCAATTACCTGCGCCTTAGCTACACCGTGGACTGGAGCAAGGACATCGGCCAGGCCGTGAAGACGCTGGCCGAAGCCATTGAGCAGGAACGTCAGCTGACGCCATAACAATGCTGCATCTGCGGAAACTGGCCGTTGCGCACTTCATCGGCGAAACACTCGAACGCCTGGCTGATCAGTGCGCCGACATCCGCATAGGGTTTGACGAAGCGCGGCACATATTCACCGCCCAGCCCCAGAACATCCTCGGTCACCAACACTTGCCCGTCGCAGGCGGGTGAAGCGCCGATGCCAATGGTCGGCATCGCGGAGAAATCGCTGATGCGCCGGGCCAACGGTTCGGCCACCCCTTCCAGCAACAGACTGAACGCACCGGCGGCGAGGTGCGCGCGAGCATCCTCTTCGATGGCAGCGGCGGTCGTGTCATTCAGGCCTTGGGCCTTGAAGCCGCCCATGACGTTAACGTACTGCGGCATCAGGCCGATATGCGCCATCACCGGAATGCCGCGCTGCACCAGAAACTCCACGGTGCCGGCCAAGGCCTTGCCGCCTTCGAGCTTGAGCGCATCGCAACCGGTGCGGGCCAGCACTTCGGCGCAATTGCGGTAGGCCTGTTGCGGTGATTCCTGATAACTGCCGAACGGCATGTCGGCAACCACGCAGGCCAATCGGGTGCTGGTCACCACCGCACGGGTGTGACCGATGATTTCTTCCAGACTCATGTCCAGGGTCGAGGTGCGGCCATAACCGACCATGGCCGTGGAGTCGCCGATCAGCACGAAGTCGACGAACGGGTCCATCAACTCGGCCATCGAGCGGGTGTAAGCGGTCAGCGAGACAATTTTCTGTTGGCCTTTCATGGCCACCAGTTGGGGAACGGTCAGGCGTTTGCTGCGGGTATGGCTGCTCATGGCGGCTTTCCTGTGGGTTGGAAAGTGCCCGATTATTGGTGTCGTGACGCTGAATTCAATGCACAGAGAACCGCTAAAAACCAACCCAGGAACCTGATCGGCTTGTCCACAGGTGCATTTGCGTAGACCATGGGCGCCTTGGTTTTTGCCTGTGCCAGAGTTCTTTTCATGACTGCCAACACCGATATGCGCCCGGCGCCGTTCACCCGTTCGGACTACAAGACCCTGGGCCTTGCGGCGCTCGGTGGGGCGTTGGAAATCTACGATTTCATCATTTTCGTGTTTTTCGCCCTGACCCTCAGCCAACTGTTCTTCCCGCCGGAAATGCCCGAGTGGCTGCGTTTGCTGCAAAGTTTCGGGATCTTCGTCACCGGTTACCTGGCGCGGCCGCTGGGCGGGATTCTGATGGCGCACTTCGCCGACAAGCTGGGGCGCAAGAAAGTCTTCAGCCTGAGCATTTTGATGATGGCGCTGCCGTGCCTGCTGATCGGGATCATGCCGACCTATGCGCAGATCGGCTATTTCGCGCCGTTGCTGCTGTTGGTGCTGCGCGTCCTCCAGGGTGCGGCGGTGGGCGGTGAAGTGCCGAGCGCTTGGGTGTTTGTTGCCGAGCACGCACCGGCCGGCCATCGCGGTTACGCGCTCGGATTTCTCCAGGCGGGGCTGACGTTTGGCTATCTGATTGGCGCGTTGACCGCGACCTTTCTGGCTCAGGCGTTCACCCCGGCAGAAATCCTCGATTACGCCTGGCGCTATCCGTTCCTGCTGGGTGGTGTGTTCGGTGTGATCGGTGTCTGGCTGCGCCGCTGGTTGAGTGAAACCCCAGTGTTCATGGCCATGCAGGCCCGCCGCGATGCGTCGGTCGAACTGCCGCTGCGCACCGTGCTGCGGGAACATCGTCTGGCTATGTTGCCGGCGATGATCCTCACTTGCGTACTGACCTCGGCGGTGGTGGTGTTCGTGGTCATCACCCCGACCATGATGCAGAAAACCTTCGGCATGACCGCCAGCCACACCTTCGCCCTGAGCGCGTTGGGCATCGTGTTCCTGAACATCGGTTGTGTGCTCGCCGGTTTGCTGGTCGATCGCATCGGTGCCTGGCGCACAGTGATGCTGTACAGCCTGTTGCTGCCGTTGGGCATCGGCGTGCTCTATACCTGCCTGATCATTGGCGGCGACTGGATCGGTCTGGCGTACGCGATTGCCGGTCTCAGTTGTGGCGTGGTCGGCGCGGTGCCGTCGGTGATGGTCAGCCTGTTCCCGGCACGGATTCGCGTCTCGGGGATTTCCTTCACCTACAACATTGCCTATGCCGCCTGGGCGAGTATCACACCGCTGTTACTGATCGGTCTGATGCCGTGGAGCCCGTGGATCTGTGTGATCTTCTGCGCGGTGATGGGCGCGGTAGGCGTGAGCAGCGCGGCGTATTTCGGCGCGCGCATGCCCAAGGTAGGAAGCCACTCCGTGGCGCCCTGTCTGTAGTTGTTTCGGGGACGCGACGGACATCAAGTCAACCAATGCCACCACAGCAACGTCCCCACCAACCCCACCACCGACACGATGGTTTGCAGGATCGACCAGACCCAGATCGTCTGCTTGAGCTGCAAGCCAAAGTACTCGCGCACCATCCAGAATCCGGCGTCGTTCACGTGGCAGAAAAACACGGAGCCGGCGCCAATCGCCAACGCCACCAATGAACTTTGTGTCGCCGCCAGCCCCGCCATCATCGGCGCCAAAATACCCGCGGTGGTTGTAGTCGCGACCGTGGCCGAACCGGTGGCCTGCCGCAACGCCACGGCGATCAGCCAGGCCAGCAGCAGGTACGGCATGTGCGCGCCTTCGGCGACTTTACTGATGGTCTGACTGATGCCGGCATCGAGCAACGTCTGCTTCAAACCACCGCCGGCACCGATGGTCAGCAGCAACACGGCAATCGGCGCCAGACTTTTGCGTAACGTGCCGCCGACTTCTTCGCGGCGCATGCCATTGGCCCAGCCGAGGCAAATCACCGCCGCCATCACCGCAATGCCCAACGCCACCAGCGGCTCGCCGAGAAATTTCAGGGTCAGGGCGGCGCTGCTTTCTGGATTCATCGCGACTTTCGCCAACGTGCTGCCGAGCATCAGCAATACAGGCAGCAAAATAATCAGCAACGACATGCCGAAGCTCGGCTGGCGCGGGGCCTTGGGCGGGGCGCTGAACAGTGCGCCCAGTTCCGCCGGCTCTTCAACGTGCATGCGTTTCGACAGCCAGTTGCCGTACAGCGGCCCGGCCAGAATCACCGCCGGAATCGCGATGCTGAAGCCCAGCAACATGGTCAACCCAAGGTCGGCGTGCAACGCGCTGACCGCAATCAGCGGGCCCGGATGTGGCGGCATCAAGGCGTGCAACGTGGTCATCCCGGCCAGCGCCGGAATGGCGATTTTCAGCAACGGCTGACCCGAGCGACGCGCCATGACAAAGATGATCGGCACCATCATCACCAGGCCCACTTCGAAAAACAGCGGCAGACCAATCACCATCGCCACCAGCGCCATGACCCATGGCAATGACTTGCCTTTGCCCAGCCCGAGCAAGGTCGAGGCAATGCGGTCGGCGGCACCGGATTCGGCCATCAACGCCCCGAGCATCGACCCTAGGGCAATGATGATCCCGGCCTCACCAAGAATCGCCCCGGCGCCTTTGCTGAACGCCTTGGCCACGTCTTCGGGCGGCAAACCGGCGCCGACACCGGCAATGAAAGTGCCGATCAGAATCGACAGAAACGGCGGGAGTTTGGTGGCGCTGATCAACACGATAATCGTGGCAATCGCCAGCAGGACGCAAAGGATCAAACGGGTGTCGTGAACCATCCAGGCAGCAGTCGATAACTCCAAAACGGGACTCCTTATCGGGTAGATACCGTTGCAACATGTTGTTGCAATTTAGTCGGAGGATACCTGATGTGGCCGGGCTAGAGCGGTGGGTTTTGTAACCGGCGCATTAGAGGGGAGCAGGCCGAGTGGCACGTCGCCATTATTTTTGTAGGACAAGCTCAAAACACTCTTCAGAAAATATCCCCAAGGCCGATGGTTAAGCTGCATACCGCTTTCTACCCCAGCCCTCGGTGCTTTCCCATGTTCAATAAACGCTTGAAGCAGGAGCTGTCCGCTCTTCGCGAAGAACTCTCCAGCCTCCTGCAAGTGAAGGAAAGCCTGGAAAGCGAGATGCTGGGCCTGACCCTCGATCCCGATGGGCGGGTTCAATCGGTCAACCAGAACTTCCTCGGCGAGATGCTCTACAAGAGCAACGACCTGATCGGTCGGCACATCGAAGACATCGTGCCGGCGCATGTGAAGTCCGACGAATTCCATCGGCGCTTCAAAAACGCACTGACCCGAGGTGAGCATTTTGCCGGCACCGTGCGTTTGTTGCGCGGCAATGGTGTCGAGGCGTGGCTGCGTTCAATCCTGCAGCCGGTACGCTCGGCGGACGGTCGTATCAAGCACTTCTCGATTTATTCCAGTGACCTGACTCGTACTATCGAAGCGTCTCGCGAGCACGAGAACCTGATTGGTGCGCTGGTGCGTTCGACGGCGGTGATCGAGTTCGACCTCAACGGCAATGTGCTGGCTGCCAATGAGCGATTCCTCAACGGCATGGGTTACAGCCTGGCGCAGATCCAGGGCAAACATCATCGTACTTTCTGTGAGCCGGAGGAGTACAACAGCGCCGAATATCAGAACTTCTGGCGCCGTCTGAACAATGGCGAGTTTGTCGCTGACCGTTTCAAACGCATCGACAGCCACGGTCGTGTGGTCTGGCTGGAGGCGTCCTATAACCCGGTGGTCGACGCCAACAACAAGCTCTACAAAGTGGTGAAGTTCGCCACGGTGATTACCGATCAGGTCAATCAGGAGCAAGCCGTCGCCGAGGCCGCCAACATCGCCTACAGCACGTCGCTGCAAACCGATAACAGCGCCCAGCGCGGTACGGCGGTGGTGACTCAGGCGGTGGACGTGATGCGCGACCTGGCCAAGCACATGCAAACCGCCGGTGAAGGCATTGAAGCGTTGAACGAGCAGTCGCTGGTGATCGGCACCATCGTCAAGACCATCAGCGGCATTGCCGAGCAGACCAACCTGTTGGCGCTCAACGCGGCCATCGAAGCGGCGCGTGCCGGTGAGCAGGGCCGGGGGTTTGCGGTGGTGGCGGACGAGGTCCGGCAACTGGCGTCACGCACCAGCCAGGCCACCGATGAAATTGTCGGCGTGGTGCGGCAGAACCAGGACATGGCGCGCAACGCCGTCAGCCTGATGACCGACGGCAAGCTCCAGGCAGAACAAGGCCTGGCACTCGCGGCGGAGGCGGGCACAGTGATCGTCGAGATTCGCGACGGCGCGCAGAAAGTGGTGAGCGCGGTCGGGCAGTTTGCGAATCAATTGGCGACTTGATGTTTGTCCTCCGGTTGCCGATACAATCGGCGTTTTCTTCCGGAGCAGACACCCATGACCGTTTCCCATCGCCGTCCGGTTCCGTTATCCAAGGCCTATCGCCTGCTCAATCACGGGCCGACCGTGCTGGTCAGTGCGGCCCACGACGGCCAGCGCAATATCATGGCCGCGGCCTGGGCCATGCCGCTGGATTTTGAACCGCCGAAAATTGCGGTGGTGCTGGACAAGTCCACCTGGACCCGGCAACTGCTGGAAGCCTCGGGCACGTTCGTGGTGAACGTGCCCTGCGTCGCCCAGGCCGATATCGTGCAAACCGTGGGTTCGACGTCGGGCCTGGAACTGACGCAGGCGCACGGCCAGGACAAGTTCCAGGCCTATGGCTTGCCGACCTTCAGCGGTGAGCTGATCGATGCGCCGATGCTGGACGGTTGTGTCGCGTGGCTGGAGTGCCGGCTGCTGCCGGAGCCGCACAATCATCAGCAATACGACCTGTTTCTGGCTGAGGTGATTGCTGCCCAAGCTGATGAGCGTGTGTTCAGCGACGGCCGCTGGCACTTCGAGGGGCACGATGCGTTGCGTACCTTGCACCATGTCGCCGGTGGGCACTTCCTGACGATCGGTGACCCGGTGGATGGCAAGACGCTGGGCGAGTCTGACTAAACAGCGCTGATCGGCGACGCTGCAAACTCTGCGCGCAACAACGAAAGTTGCAGCAAGTCGTGATGTTCCCCCAACCAGAAACCCGCCTGACGAAGCTGTCCTTCCTGGACGAAACCCAAGCGTTCGAGCAACTTCAAACACGCTTGGTTCTCCGGGTGGACCGTGGCCTCGATCCGATTCAGTTGCATCTGTTCAAACCCCCAGACCAGCGTGGCTTGCAGCGCTTCGGACATGATGCCCTTGCCCCAGGCCGACTGCCCCAGCGCGAAACCCAGTGAGCAGCTTTTCCACGATTTGTTCCATTTGAACAGGCCGCAATTGCCGAGCAAATCTTCGTGCTCCCGCAGCTGAATGCCCCAGCGGATGCCGGGATTGGGCAGAGTACGCGATTCGGCGAACGTCTCTACCAATGCCTGGGCCTGGGCGATGTCGGTGATCGGGTCCATGCCAAACCAGCGCATGGCCTGCTCATCTCCGTGAGTCGCCAGCACGGCAGGGGCGTCGGCCGTTACGATTTCGCGTAACAGCAGACGGGGTGTTTCGAGGGTCGGGAAGTCGCTCATGGAATGTCCTTATTCGTCGACCGAAAATCGGTCAGGTGATTACGACGGCCACAGTCTGCGCATTTGCGGTGTTTTTCAAATCCACAGATCATTCACCGCCGTGCGTTCGCCGCCTTCACTGCCGGTGTTCACCACGCCCTTGGGTTCGATCAGCAGCAGTTTCACTTCCTGTTCCGCCGACGGCTTGTGCTCGACGCCCTTGGGCACGACGTACATTTCGCCTGCCGAAATCAGCACATGACCGTCGCGAAAGTCGATGCGCAATTGCCCTTCGAGGACGATGAATGTTTCGTCGGTGTCGAGGTGATCGTGCCAGATGAAATCCCCCAGCAACTTCACCACTTTAAATTGATAGTCGTTCATTTCAGCGATCACCCTCGGTGACCAGTGCTGGTCGATCAGCTCGATTTTCTGCAGGAAGTTGAGGCTTTTGAATGTGTTCATCAGGTGGTTCTCCGGATTGATTCCGGGCCCACGATAACCAGCGTATCGACGTGATTCTTGAACGATTGTGCGTGACTCAGCGTCGATGCATTTTCATCCAGCGGGCCGGTGACAGGCCGTAGGTTTTGCTGAACTGCCGGGTCATATGGCTCTGATCGGTGAAGCCGGCGGTGAGGGCGGCGCTGACCAGCGACTGGCCCTGAATCAGCAGTGCACGGACCAGGTCCAGGCGTCGCATGGTCAGGTAGCGATAAGGGCTGGTGCCGAACAGCAAACGGAAATCCCGTGACAGACTCCAGCGATCCCGACCGCTGTGGTGCGCCAGTTCCTCCAGGGTCACGGTGCGATCAAGGGCACTGTGCATGAACTCCCGAGCGCGCTCGGCCGCCGTATAGTCGAAACTCTGGCGTTTGCCGGGCGCGCCGGAGACGGTACTCAAGGCGTGCGCCAGATCGAACAACGCGTCCTGTTCTTCCAGCGGGTCGAGTGGATCATCCAGGCTGCGCATCAGCACATCGGTGGCGGCGAACAAGCGTGGATCGGTAGACAGGCCGGTCTTGATGAACGGTAGCGGCTGACCGCCGAGTATCTGCTGGATCAGCGCCGGCTCGATGTACATCATTCGGTAGTGGAAACCGCTGTCGGTGCCGGCCTCGCCATTGTGGAGTTCATCCGGGTGCAGCACCAACGTCCCACCGGGCAGGCTGTGACGCCAGCCACCGCGATACTGAAAGCTCTGCACCCCGCCCAAGGTGCGGCCGATGGCATAGGTGTCGTGACGATGCAGGTCGTAGCCGTGGCCGGCAAAAAACGCCTCGATACGCTCCAGCCCGCCGATGTTGGGCGCGCGGTGGAACCAGTCGTTGGGTGGCGTGTGCTTGGCCATGGTGCTGCTGTCTTGAACTCGGTTCAGCCCACGTTAACCCAGTGACAACGGGTCTGTCTGCTGACGCATGGAATCCCAGTGACGAGTAGAAAAGAACCACAAAATGTTGCAAGGTACAAAATCCTCCTGTGCCACGAAGGCGATCCCTCCAATGGAACTGATCCACCTGAGTTACGCCGCACCGTTATTGTCACTGGCCCTTTTGTGGACGGTTGCGGTAGTCACTCCGGGTCCCAACTTCTTCAACATTGCGCAATTGGCGGCCAGTTGTTCCCGACGGCACGGTGTGATATCCGCGTTGGGCGTTGCCACGGGCACGGTGTTATGGGGATTGGCCGGTGGCTTGGGCATCAAGTCGTTGTTCAGCGCGGCGCCGACGCTTTATCTGACGTTCAAGATTGCTGGTGGCTGTTACCTGATCTATCTGGGTTTGAAGCAGTTCAAGCGCAAACCGGCGACGGTGCCGGGCGCAAGCGACCCGCTGGACGGAGCAGGGCGTTCGCTGCTGTCGGCCTATGGACGGGGCTTTTTGGGCAACATGACCAATCCCAAGTCGGCGCTGTTCGTCGCAACGATTTTCGCCACGGCCATGCCGGCCTCACCGCCACCGATGTTGCTGGCGCTGGCGGTGCTGATCATGGCGAGCCTGTCGTTCAGTTGGTATTGCTGCGTGGCGCTGCTGTTTGCCAGCCGTCGGTTCGCCAGCGTTTATGAGCGTTCGCGCCAGTGGCTGGACCGCTTTGCCGGCAGTTGCTACTTGCTGTTCGGCGCGCACCTGGTGGCCAATCGCTGATCAGGTCAGCGCGGTGGCCACGGGTTGATCGGCAATGGCAGATGAGCGATTCAACGTCTCGGGCATGGCCACCACGAGCAACACCAGCGCTGTCGCCGCCACCGCCGCCAAGGTCAGGAATGCTGTGCTGTAGCCGGCCTGCTGAACCACCAGTCCAGCCAGTCCGTTACTCAGTGCGGCGCCCAGACCAAACACCGTCGACAGCGCGCCCAGGCTCACATTGAAGCGTCCGGTGCCTTGGGTCAGGTCCTTGATCACCACCGGAAACAAAGCGCCGAAGATCCCGGCCCCGACGCCGTCGAGTAACTGCACTGCCACCAGCCAGTAAGGATCGTCCGACAGGGTATAAAGCACCCCGCGCAACGGCAGGATCAGGAAACCGGCGAGCAGCAACGGTTTGCGCCCCCAGACATCGGCCTTCCATCCCACCAGCAACGCCACCGGCACCATCACCAATTGTGCGGCGACGATGCAGGCGGACGTCAGCGGCGTGGCCATTTGCAGGTTCACCAAGGACAATTTCTGACTCACCAGTGGCAGCATTGCTGCGTTCGCCAGATGAAACAGCCCACAACAAATAGCGAATACCAGCAGCGGTCGGTTGTGCAGCAGCACACTCAACCCCGACGGTTGTTCGCCGTGGGCGGGGCCTTGCGGGTCGAAGCCTCGGGCAACGTCGTGATCGATGGCTTGTGGCGCAATAAAGCTGATGGCAATCACGCTGGCCAGCGCCATCACGGCCATCAGGTAAAACACCGCCACGGGGCCGAACAAATAGGCAAAACCACCGGCCAGCAACGCCGCGGCAGCATTGCCGGCATGGTTGAAGGTTTCATTGCGCCCGGTGCGGCGGGTAAAGGCCCGAGGCCCGGTGATGCCCAGCGAAATCGCGGAGATGGCCGGGGCGAATACCGAGGCCGCGACGGCGCTCAAGGCTTGGGTCAGGGCGGCCAGAGTGAACGAGGTAATGAAGGGCAGCACCAGGCAACTCACCGTCACCAGCAGCGCTGCCACGATGATCACTGCGCGTTTGCGACGGGTTCGGTCAATCAGCGCACCGGCCGGAGTCTGGGTCAGCAGCGCGGCGATCCCGGCCAGGGTCATCACCAGGCCGATGCTGGCCGGGTCCCAGTGATGCACCGCTAGCAAATAGATCGCCAGGTACGGCCCGAGCCCATCGCGCACGTCGGCGAGAAAGAAGTTGAGCCCGTCCAGGGAGAGGCTGTTGCGACGATCGGTCGGAGCGTTCAAGGGCAGCCTCTGCATGACGGGATGCGTATTAGCAATGACTTGTGGAGACGGCGCGAAGTTTCAGCCTTTAACTCATCGGCGTTGCCGTGGTATCAAACAGCACGTTCACCATGAGGCCAGGCAATGAGCAAGCTGCGGGTAGGAATTATTTTTGGCGGTCGTTCGGCGGAGCATGAAGTGTCGCTGCAATCGGCGAAAAACATCGTCGATGCACTGGACCGTTCGCGCTTCGAACCGGTGCTGATCGGCATCGACAAACAAGGCCACTGGCACCTCAACGATCCCTCGAACTTCCTGCTGAACCAGGAAAACCCGGCACTGATCGCCCTCAATCAATCCAATCGCGAACTGGCGGTGGTACCGGGCAAGGCCAGTCAGCAATTGGTGGAAACCTCAAGCCAGGAACTGCTGGGGCACGTCGATGTGATCTTCCCGATCGTCCACGGCACCCTCGGCGAAGACGGCTGCCTGCAAGGCTTGCTGCGCATGGCGGATTTGCCGTTTGTCGGCTCCGATGTGCTGGGTTCGGCGGTGTGCATGGACAAGGACATCAGCAAGCGTTTGCTGCGTGATGCCGGGATTGCGGTTACGCCCTTTGTGACGTTGAACCGTGCCAGCGCCGCGCGCACCGGATTGGCGGAGGTCCAAGGCAAACTCGGCCTGCCGCTGTTCGTCAAACCGGCGAACCAGGGCTCGTCGGTGGGCGTGAGCAAAGTCACCGACGAAACCGAATACGCGGCCGCGGTTGAACTGGCCCTGAGCTTTGACGAAAAAGTGCTGATCGAGTCTGCCGTCAGCGGTCGCGAGATAGAATGCGCGGTGCTTGGCAATGATCAGCCGATCGCCAGTGGTTGCGGCGAAATTGTGGTGAGCAGCGGCTTCTATTCCTACGACAGCAAATACATCGACGACCAGGCCGCCCAAGTGGTGGTGCCGGCCAACATCAGCGTCGAAGCGAGCGAACGCATTCGCGCCCTGGCCGTCGAGGCGTTCCAGGTGCTCGGCTGTTCCGGGTTGGCGCGAGTCGATGTGTTCCTGACCGACAGTGGCGAAGTGTTGATCAACGAGATCAACTCGCTGCCCGGCTTCACCCGTATCAGCATGTACCCCAAACTGTGGCAGGCCACCGGCATGACTTATAGCGAGTTGGTCAGCCGCCTGATCGACCTGGCGCTGGAGAAACATCAGGCGCGGCAGGCGTTGAAGATCAGCCGTTAGGCTTAGTGCCGGTCAGTTAAGAAGAGTTGAGGTGAAACACGCTCTTTGTAGCAGCTGGCGAAGCCTGCGTCCGTCTGCGCAGCAGACGTGAAATCAGTCGACGCGGTGCTTCAGGACGATCGGGAGTTCAGGTATTGCGGCTGCTGCGCAGCCGGACGCAGGCTTCGCCAGCTGCTACAGATCGCGTTATGGCCAGGGTGACTGGCAAGTAAAAATTCAATCAAGGATCTATCGATGACGGCTGCAACTGTTTACCTGTTTTCCTACGGCACTTTGCAAGACAAAGCCGTGCAACTGGCCAACTTCGGCCGCGAACTGGCCGGCAGCACCGATGCGATGTTGGGGTATGAACAGTCCTGGGTGGAAATTACCGACCCTGACGTGCTAGCCACCAGTGGCAAGACTCACCACCCGATTCTGCGCCCCGGTAGCACAAGCAGTGCGCCGATTGCCGGGACAGTGTTTCAGATCACACCTGAAGAACTGGCCGCCGCTGACAGCTATGAAGTGTCGGACTACAAGCGTGTCAGCGTGGTCTTGAAATCCGGGATTGAGGCGTGGGTGTATGTGAGCGCGTAGATGCGTAGCGCTTCCGAATCCAGTGACATCCGCCTCTCTGCGCGGAACTGCCTGGAAGGCAAGGTCACCAGCGTGACGGGTGGTGCGGTGAATGCTGAAGTGGTGATCCGGCTCGTTTGGGTGTGCCGACTTGAGTCGGTCCCGGAGGCGGAGATTTTCAGCCCCCGGGTTTTCTTTCGTGTTGTATAGCCCGGTTACGTTCTACGCCATCTGATCAAGCCAACTTCACCGGTTTGATCAAACTCTCTGCTGGAATTCCGAACAGCTCATGCAATTTCCAGATCATTGGGAGCGTCAATGCGCGTTTGCCATTAAGCACTTCGTAAACTCGGTTCGTCCGGCCAATGGCCGGCGCCAGATCAGCAGCAGACAGGCCGGACTGCTCCATACGAAATTTGATCGCATCGATCGGGTTTGGCAGATCGACCGGAAACTGCTTCGACTCATACGCTTCGATGAGCGTGATCATGATGTCGAAATAGTCGCCCTCGGGCGTGCCTGGCTCAGGCTCATTATCAAACAGTGCAGAAACGCTCTTTAGCGCTGCACGGTAATCCTCGTCGGTGTGAATCGGACGAATGTTCATGGGTTACTCCATCTCGACGGTATCAGCGTCAATTGCGTCGTACTGCTCATGGGTGCCGACAAATTTTATGTACACCGCGCCGAAGCGGTAAGCCACGGCAACTACCAGTCGAAAGTCATTGCCCTTGATGTTGAACACAATTCTGCGACCTTTAAGAATACTCGCGGTAGCGAAGTGCGCTTCTATGTCCGCTGGTGTTGTCCAATTCGCTTTTCTTGACTCGTCAAACCAGGCTAGGAACGATTGCTCCGAATCCGGGTATCTCTCCCAGAAGCTTTTCAGCTGACTGATGGTGATTATTCTCATGGCGTGATCCTAGTCCCGCAGTGGGACTGATGCAAGTCTGTGTAGGCGAAGCCGACGTACGGGAAAGCGCCCTCAGTCCATTCAGTTAGCAGAGGTAAACGCTGTTGCAATGCTGGAGGTGAGCCCCCTCGAAACCTTACCCAAGAAACCGTTAATTGCGGGTAGGAAAAGGCTACGCGAGAGAGCTGATCAAGCTCATTCTCCATAAAAAAAGGCCTACCTCCCGGTAAGCCCTTTCTCATCCCCATGTACGATTCAATCCCCCAACGCTTCCCCCTCACGCCGCGGATCCGCCCCGCCGGCCAACGAAGCTTTCCCCTGCGCATCCTTCACCCGAACAATCGCCTGGGTCCCGCTGGTCATATCGATTTCATTCACCGCATGCCCTTTATCCTTCAATGCCTGAATCAGCACCGGGCTGAACTGCCCTTGTTCCAGTTCGGTCGGGCCGTTGCGGCTACCGAAGTTGGGCAGGCTGATGGCGGCTTGCGGGTCGAGGTTCCAGTCGAGCAGGCCGATGGTGGATTTGGCGACGTATTCGATGATTTGCGAGCCGCCGGGGGAGCCGATGGTGGCGAGGAACTCGCCGCTCTGGCGATCGAAGATCAGGGTCGGTGCCATGGACGAGCGCGGGCGTTTGCCGGGTTCGACGCGGTTGGCGACTTTCTGCCCGTTCTCTTCGGGGATGAACGAGAAGTCGGTCATCTGGTTGTTGAGCATGAAGCCCTGGACCATCAGGTGCGAGCCGAACGCGGCTTCGACGGTGGTGGTCATCGACACGGCGCCGCCTTCGTCATCGACGGCGACCACTTGCGAGGTGGAGATGCGCAGGGGCGAGCGGTCCGGCGCGTAGGCGACTTGAATGCCCGGCGGTGTGCCAGGTTTGGCCATGCCCATGCTGCGATCGCCGATCAGGGCGGCGCGGCTGGCCAGGTAGGCCGGGTCCACCAGGCCTTTGACCGGCACCGGCACGAAGTCGGTGTCGGCTACGTATTGCGCGCGGTCAGCGTAGGCCAGGCGTTCGGCTTCGGAGATCAGGTGCACGGCTTCTGGAGCCGGCTCGATGCCTGCCGGTTTATCCGTCTTCAGCGGTTTGAGCGGTGCCAGGGCAAAACGCGGGTCGCGGGTTTCCAGGGCTTGCAAGGTGCCGAGGATCTGCGCCACGGCAATCCCGCCCGACGACGGTGGCGGCATGCCGCAGACCTGCCAGCGCTTGTAATCGGTGCACAGTGGCGCGCGCTCTTTGGCCTTGTAGCCTTGAAGATCGTTCAGCGACAGGCTGCCAGGGTTTTTATGGCCCTGGACCTTGGCGACGATTTCTTCGGCAACCGGGCCTTTATATAGCGCGTCGGGACCTTCGTTGGCGATGCGTTTCAGTACAGCGGCCAGCGCCGGGTTCTTCAGTGTCGTGCCGACGGCTTTCGGGCTGCCGTCGGCATTCAGAAAGTACGCCACCATGTCCGGCGAACGCTGCATGGACGAGTCCGAAGCGATCAGTTGATGCAAGCGCGGTGAGATCGCAAAGCCTTGTTCCGCGAGTTTGATTGCCGGCTCGAACAGCTTCGCCCAGGGCAGGCGCCCGTGTTTCTGATGCGCCAGTTCAAGCGCCCGCAACACGCCCGGCGTTCCCACTGAGCGACCACCAATCTGCGCCTGGGTGAACGGCATCGGTGTGCCATCAGCTTGCAGGAAAAGTTTCTCGGTGGCGCCAGACGGAGCGGTTTCGCGACCGTCATACGTACGCACAGCCTTACCGTCCCACAACACGATCAACGCGCCGCCGCCGATGCCCGACGATTGCGGTTCGACCAGGGTCAATACCGCTTGCATCGCAATGGCCGCATCGATGGCCGAACCACCCTGACGCAGCATCTCGCGCCCGGCTTCGGCCGCCAGCGGGTTGGCCGCTGCCGCCATGTGTTTAGAGGCGTGCCGGGTTTGCAGGTCGGTGCGATAACCCGAGGCGGCTTCCGGTGCGACGGGCAACGTCGAGACCGAAGGCGAGGAGGGTGGGGCGTTGCAGGCGGCGAGGGTTAATGCGGTGGCGATCAGCGACAAGGCTGACAGGCGATAGCGGCTCAAGTGGAAGGCTGAGAACACGCGGGGGCACTCCGTCCGTGGGATAAAAGATCCGGGGACTTTATCGGCCGTTAGAGCACGACGCAAACCACGTCCGACAGCCAAGACACTTTTACCCTTCATGAGCAGGCGAATTTTCTGTAGGGTCGAGATCAATAGAGCGGCCAGAAAACCAACAAGAGGCACACATGCAGAACGAGTTTCCTACCCAGCCAAGTTACCGTGGGCAACGTGAACAATTCCTCGCAGCGGCCACTGCTGCAGGGGCGACGTTGACCGAATATCCGCATCCGCTCAAAGGGCCGTTCGGTGAACCGTTGAGCACCGATGTGGCGGTGCTCGGCGACCCGGGGGCCAAGCGTCTGTTGATTGTGTTGAGCGGCACCCATGGGGTCGAAGGCTTCTATGGCTCGGGATGTCAGATCAAATGGTTGCAGGACTTGGGCAAGCGTTCGCTGCCGACGGATGTCGCGGTGGTGATGATCCATCTGATCAACCCGTGGGGCACGGCGTGGTTGCGTCGGGTCAATGAAGACAATATCGACCTCAACCGCAATCACCTGAACTTCGAGCGACCGCTGCCGGATAACCAGGCCTACGGGTTGCTGGATGAAATCTATGCCTGCACTGAGTTGCACGGTCCCGAGCGTGATCGCGCCGATGCCTTGCTCGACGGGCAGATCAAGGAACACGGCTGGCCGGCGGTGATGTCGATTGTCGAGGGTGGCCAGCACAGTCACCCTGATGGTTTGTTCTATGGCGGCCTGGCGCCGAGTTGGTCGAACCGCACGCTGCACCAGATCATTCAAAAGCATGTTGCTCACGCCGACGTCGCGATGTGCTTCGACTTGCACACCGGGGCCGGAGAGTACGGTCATCCGATGCTGCTGACCATTACCGAAGAGGCTTACCCGGCGCTGGCGGATGCTCAGGCCATTTATGGCCCATGGCTTTACACCTTGCACACCGGCGCCAACACCACGAGTGAAACCGGGGTGGCGGCGACCGCGACCGGTTACACCTCGCAGGCGTTGCTCAATGCCTTGCCTGACGTGCGACTGATGCCGTTTGTGATCGAGTGCGGGACGTATCCGGGGGCAGAGGTTCATCGGCATTTGCGCGATGACCACTGGCTACATTTGCATGGCGATCCGAGTGATGCGGTCGGACGTGGGATCAAACTCAATTTGCTGGAGCAGTTCTATCCCGCCGACAGCGATTGGCAGGCCATGGTCTGGCTGCGCACCTGGCAAATTTGGGAGCGCGGGTTGTCTGCGTTGTCGACGCTTCGCGCCTGACTGGGTCGGGCACTTTTCTCGAGGCATAAAAAAACGGCCTACCTTTCGGTAAGCCGTTTTTAGTACTTGGTGGCTACACAGGGACTTGAACCCCGGACCCCAGCATTATGAATGCTATGCTCTAACCAACTGAGCTATGTAGCCAAGTGGCGCGCATTATTCACCTGGAACGCAGATGCGTCAAGCGCAAATTTAAAATATTTCTCCACACTTTCAACCGGTTATCGTCCTGCCCCGAAAAACCTGGGCAGGGCAGGGCATCAACTGAGCTGAAATCTCCCGGTATTCGCACTCAAGGCCTTGCTGCCCTGGCTCAAGGTGTCTGCCGCGAGGTTCACGGCCCGCGCGCCTTCCAGCAACCTGACGGCGGCCTGATCGACTTGCTGGATGTTGCCGCTGACCTCATCGGCGGTGCTCGCTTGCTCTTCGACGGCGGTGGCGATTTGCGCCAGGGTGTCGGTGACGCTTTGCACGGCGCTGGCGATTTCCCCCAGTCGTGCGCCCAGGCCCGTGACGGCTTCAGCGTCGGTCTGCGCCTGGCCGCAAGCGGCTTCCATCAGGGTCACTGCTTCATTCACGGTGCTGCGCAGGCTGTCGACGGTGCTGGCGATCTGCGCGGTGGACGACTGCGTACGTTGGGAAAGACTGCGCACTTCATCCGCCACCACGGCAAACCCGCGACCCTGTTCGCCCGCGCGAGCCGCTTCAATGGCGGCGTTGAGCGCCAACAGGTTGGTCTGCTCGGCGACGCCACGAATGGTGTCGACCACCAATTGAATCTGCTGCCCTTGCTCGCTGACCCGACCCAATGCCGCCGCGGTGTCATTGAGCCGCTGATTGAGCTGCTGAATGCTCGCCGTCGTGCGTTGGCTGTCGCGACTACTGTCGGCGGCAATGCGTTGGGTGTGCTGCGCACTGCCGGACGCCTGTTCGCAGCTCTGGGCGACCCCTTGCGAGGTGGCGGCCAATTGCGTGGCAGCAGCGGCGATCTGGCTGATCTGGATTTGCTGAGCCTCGACTTCGCCCAGCGCGCCGCTCGAGTGATCGTTGAGCGTGCGCACGGCATTGCTCAGCTGCAAGGTCTCGTGATCGACCCCGAGCAAACTGTTACGCAGTTGCACCACGGCGACGTTGAGGGCGGTGCTGATCGCCGCCAATTCGTCACGGCCTTGCACCGGCACTTGCAGGCTCAGGTTGCCGTCACGCAAGGCTTCGGCCAGGACGGTAATGCCGCTGGCGCTGTGCCGGATCGAGGCCTGCAAGCAGACGAACAAGTACAGCGCGGCCAACAGCAGGCAACCAAAGATCGTCGCCACCAGGATGAACTGGCGGATGGCCGAGGTGTGGTAGTAATCCAGGCGTTGATCCAGCGACACCAGCGATTGCTGGCGCAGCGCAGCGAGGTCGGTGAGCAGCGCGTCGAGGTTGCGTTCGAAGTCGTCCGGCTTGAGGTTGATGCTGCCGCCGAACACGCCGTCATCGAGGACTTTCAATGTCGAGTCGAGATGCTTGAGGCTGTCATGGTATTGCCCGGCCCAGGTTTGCAGGGCGCTAGGCAGGCGTGCTTCGAGCAGGCTCGCGGTTTTCACCAACTGCTCGCGGGCATCACCGATGCGGCTGCGCAAATCCCGAAGTTGCAGACGGCTTTGCAAGGTGAACTGCCCGGACACCACGGAGGCCTGGCCGACTGCGGCGAGGCGCCCGACCCGTTCGATCAGGTCCGGCGCATGTTGGGTGGAGATCTGCGTCAGCAAATAGGTTTCCAGCCATGGCGCCAGGGTCAGACGATTGTCCATGACGATTTGTTCGCGCAGCGCTTGCAGGGCGCTCAGGGCATTGGTGAAGCGATCGTAACCGTCCGGCCACCAACCGACGCTGCTCAGGCTTTTCGAGTCGAGACCGTTGAGGGCGGTTTGCAGGGCTTGATAGCGGGTCAGGGTTTCGCCCTCGGCACCTTCGGTGTTCAGGGCATTGCCCAAGTCCGTGGTGGCTTGGGCGACGGCGGGCTGCACGGCGTCGAAAGCGCCCATGGCGGCGATCGTGGCCGGCGTCGGCTGGCGATTGGTTTCAGTGGCGCGCCAACGGGCGGCGCGGTCACGCTGGGCGGCGAGCAGGTTGTCGAGCGCGTCCAGGGCCAGTAGTTGACGAACCCCGGCACGTTCGCCGGAAATGAGCTGCAGTTTGTCCCGATAATCCTGGCCGATCATCCACAGGCTGCCGGCCAGCGGCAGGATAAACAGCAAAAACAGCAGCTGAAATTTGCGTGCGAAGCCAAAACGCCCCAGCAGTCCGATCCCCGGTGATAAAAAAGCCTGCATGCCCCATGACTCCTCTGGACACCACGCACCATTGGCGTGCGTCGTGGTCGTTGCGACCGCGACTTGTGCCCCTTTAAAAGGCCTCGAAAGTTCACCCTCGCCAGCTCTGTAGGCCGACTCTGTAGCGAAACTTCCCATTCTCGATCCCCTTTGTAAGGGGGCCGCGTTGAAGGGGATAAACAAGGCAAGATTTAGACCATGGCGTTGCGCTATCACCCGATCTTCGATGAGCGTCGAGGTCGTTAGCAGGCTAAGGGGATGGCGCTGCTGCACTGAAAAATGGCACATTGACGCACCTGCCCGTGTGCACCCATCTGTAGTACGGAAATTCCCATGGCTATCAGCAATGCCCAAACCGGCGCGACGCCGGCATCCGCGACTCCACAAAGCAGCCCGCTGGTCATGCGCATCATCGGCGCTGTGGCGCTGGCGCATTTGATCAACGACTTGATTCAGTCAGTGCTGCCGTCAATTTACCCGATGCTCAAGGCCAACTATGGCCTGACCTTTACCCAGGTCGGCCTGATCACCCTGACGTTTCAGCTGACGGCTTCGCTGCTGCAACCGTGGGTCGGTTATTACACCGATCGCCATCCCAAGCCGTGGCTTCTGCCGGCCGGGACGGTGTGCACATTGATCGGTATTTTGATGATGTCGCAGGTGGGCAGCTTCCCGATGATTCTGCTGGCGGCGGGATTGATCGGCATCGGCTCTTCAACGTTTCACCCGGAAGCTTCTCGCGTGGCGCGACTGGCATCGGGCGGGCGTTTCGGCCTGGCGCAATCGACCTTCCAGGTCGGTGGTAACGCAGGCTCGGCGTTCGGTCCATTGCTGGCTGCGGCGATCATCATTCCCTACGGTCAGGGTCATGTCGCGTGGTTCGGGCTGTTCGCGGTGTTTGCGCTGTTCGTGCTCTATCGCATCAGTCGTTGGTACGCCAATCACTTGAACCTGTTCAAGCTCAAGCAAGGTCAGGCAGCGACCCACGGGTTGTCGAAAAACCGGGTGATCAGCGCGCTGGTGGTGCTCGGTTTACTGGTGTTCTCCAAGTATTTCTACATGGCGAGTTTCACCAGCTACTTCACCTTCTACCTGATCGAGAAGTTCGACCTGTCGGTGGCCAGTTCGCAATTGCACTTGTTCCTGTTCCTGGGCGCGGTGGCGGCGGGGACCTTCTTCGGTGGGCCGATTGGCGACAAGATCGGGCGTAAGGCGGTGATCTGGTTCTCGATCCTCGGCGTTGCACCGTTCACCTTGATCCTGCCCCATGTCGACCTGTTCTGGACCAGCATTCTCAGCGTAGTGATCGGCTTCATTCTAGCCTCGGCGTTTTCCGCCATCGTGGTCTACGCGCAAGAGTTGGTGCCGGGCAATGTCGGGATGATTGCCGGGGTGTTCTTTGGCTTGATGTTCGGTTTTGGCGGGATTGGCGCGGCGCTGCTGGGGCATCTGGCGGATGTTCACGGGATTGAATACGTGTACTTCCTGTGTTCGTTCCTGCCGTTGTTTGGGGTGTTGGCGATCTTCCTGCCAAGAACCAAAAAGGCCTGAATCCCACCGGCCCGCAGGTATTGGCCGAATTTCAGGCACAAAAAAGCCGCGTATCAAACGCGGCTTTTTCGTGAACAGATGTTTTACACGTTGAAACGGAAGTGCATCACGTCGCCGTCTTTAACGATGTAGTCCTTGCCTTCCAGACGCCATTTACCGGCTTCTTTGGTGCCGGCTTCGCCTTTGTACTGGATGAAGTCGTCGTAGGCGATAACTTCGGCGCGGATGAAGCCTTTTTCGAAGTCGGTGTGGATCACGCCAGCGGCTTGTGGCGCGGTAGCACCGACGCGGACGGTCCAGGCGCGGACTTCTTCGACACCGGCGGTGAAGTAGGTCTGCAGGTGCAGCATCTCGTAGCCAGCGCGGATCACGCGGTTCAGGCCAGGCTCTTCCAGGCCCAGGGCTTCGAGGAACATGTCTTTCTCTTCGCCGTCGTCCAGTTCGGCAATTTCGGCTTCGATCTTGTTGCAGACCGGAACCACCATGGCGCCTTCTTCTTCGGCGATGGCCTTGACGATGTCCAGCAGCGGGTTGTTCTCGAAACCGTCTTCAGCGACGTTGGCGATGTACATGACCGGTTTGGTGGTCAGCAGGTGGAAGCCACGAATCACTGCCTTGTCGTCGACACCCATGGTCTTCATCAGGGTGCGCGCAGGCTTGCCGAGGGTGAAGTGAGCGATCAGTTGTTCCAGCAGGCCTTTCTGGACCACGGCGTCCTTGTCACCACCCTTGGCGTTTCGGGCGACTTTCTGCAGTTGCTTCTCGCAGCTGTCGAGGTCAGCGAAGATCAGTTCCAGGTCGATGATCTCGATGTCGCGTTTCGGGTCGACGCTGTTGGAGACGTGAATCACGTTCTCGTCTTCGAAGCAGCGGACCACGTGGGCGATGGCATCGGTCTCGCGGATGTTGGCGAGGAACTTGTTGCCCAGGCCTTCACCTTTCGAGGCGCCGGCAACCAGGCCCGCGATGTCGACGAATTCCATGGTGGTCGGCAGGATGCGCTTTGGATTGACGATGGCCGCCAGGGCTTCCAGACGCGAATCCGGCATCGGCACGATACCGGTATTCGGCTCGATGGTGCAGAAGGGGAAGTTCTCGGCCGCGATCCCGGATTTGGTCAGGGCGTTGAATAGGGTGGACTTGCCGACGTTAGGCAGGCCGACGATGCCGCAATTGAATCCCATGGTGTATCCCCTCGGATTAGAGTCAGGCCTTCTGGCTGTGCAGGTTTTTCATCGCGCGGTTCCATTCCCCGGCGAGGATATCCGGCAGCACGCCGAGGGCAAAGTCGATGCTGGCATCGAGTTTTTCCTGTTCGGCGCGTGGCGCACGACCCAGGACGAAATTTGAAACCATACTGGCAACGCCCGGGTGGCCAATGCCAAGCCGCAAGCGATGAAAGGTATTCTGATTGCCCAGCTGCGCGATGATGTCGCGCAACCCGTTGTGACCGCCATGGCCGCCGCCCTGTTTGAGCTTGGCAACGCCCGGAGGCAGGTCGAGTTCGTCATGCGCCACGAGGATTTCTTCAGGCGTGATGCGGAAGAAACCAGCGAGTGCCGCCACGGCCTGGCCGCTGCGGTTCATGTACGTGGTGGGAATCAGCAGACGAACATCCTGACCCTGGTGCGAATAGCGCCCGGTCAGGCCGAAATATTTGCGATCGGCCACAAGGTTTACGCCTTGTGCGTTCGCGATGCGCTCAACAAAAAGGGCCCCTGCGTTATGCCGGGTCTGTTCGTATTCAGCGCCTGGATTTCCCAGGCCAACGATCAGTTTGATGGCAGTCACGATAGGGGCCCTTCCTTGGAGTGGTGGATAACATCGCCGCAATCAGGGAGTGCGGCGAAAGTGGACGACAAGTGCTCATTTACCATTATGTAAACTCCGCGTTCTCGCCCGCTTTCTCGCTACGTTCCAGTCCGCGATGTTACTTGATCACTCCGGCATCACAGAGTGAATTACTCTGCTGCGCCTTCTTCGGTAGCTTCTGGAGCAACACGTGGAGCGTGGACGTTGGCAACTGCCTTGTCATCACCGTGTGCCAGAGCAACAAACTCAACGCCTTTAGGGGCTTTGAGGTCGGACAAGTGAATGATCGAGCCGACTTCGGCGTTAGCCAGGTCAACTTCGATGAATTCAGGCAGGTCTTTTGGCAGGCAGGTCACTTCGATTTCAGCAACAACGTGCGAAACTTCGCCGCCTTTCTTGATCGGAGCTTCTTCGCCAACGAAGTGTACAGGCACGATAGCGGTCAGTTTCTGGCCGGCTACTACGCGTACGAAGTCAGCGTGCAGCACGTGGCCTTTAGCCGGGTGGCGCTGCAGAGCTTTGATGATTACGTTTTGCTTGGTGCCGCCAACGTTCAGCTCGATGATGTGGCTGTAAGCCGCTTCGTTTTCGAGCAGTTTGGCAACTTCTTTAGCCAGCATGCTGATGGATTCAGGGGCTTTTTCGCCACCGTAAACTACAGCTGGTACCAGGCTTGCGAGACGACGCAGGCGGCGGCTCGCACCTTTCCCCAGGTCGGAACGCACTTCAGCATTCAGAGTAAATTCGTTCATGTTGTATCTCCAAAATAACCACATTCGCCCCAGCGGTTGCGACCAGCGCTAAAGGCGATATGGGCAAAAAAGCCCCGCCCCGACAGGAATGCCGGGGCGGGGCGCTTTTCGTCAACGAGACATTCGAGAAGGGCAGGGCCCTTAACGGAACATCGCGCTGATCGATTCTTCATTGCTGATGCGGCGGACCGCCTCGGCAACTACCGGCGCGATATCCAGTTGACGGATACGCGAGCAGGCTTGAGCAGCAGCGGACAACGGGATGGTGTTAGTCACCACCAGTTCGTCCAGCATGGAATTTTCAATGTTTTCGATCGCTCGACCGGACAGCACAGGGTGCGTGCAGTAAGCGAAAACCTTGGCAGCGCCATGCTCTTTCAGGGCCTTCGCCGCATGGCACAGAGTGCCGGCGGTATCGACCATGTCATCGACCAGAATACAGGTACGCCCTTCGACATCACCGATGATATGCATCACTTCAGAGTGATTAGCTTTCTCACGGCGTTTGTCGATGATCCCGAGATCCACGCCCAGGGATTTGGCAACAGCCCGTGCACGCACGACGCCACCAATGTCCGGGGACACGATCATCAGGTTTTCGAAGCGCTGATCTTCAATGTCATCCACCAATACTGGGGAGCCGTAGATGTTATCTACCGGAATATCGAAGAAACCCTGGATTTGGTCAGCATGCAGATCAACCGTGAGAACACGATCGATGCCGACTACGGTAAGCATGTCAGCAACGACTTTCGCGCTGATAGCCACACGTGCGGAACGCGGACGGCGATCCTGACGGGCATAACCAAAGTAAGGAATAACAGCAGTGATACGAGTAGCCGAGGAGCGGCGGAAGGCATCAGCCATCACTACCAGTTCCATCAGGTTATCGTTGGTCGGAGCGCAAGTCGGCTGAATAATGAAGACATCTTTACCGCGGACGTTTTCATTGATCTCGGCAGTAATTTCGCCGTCGGAAAACTTACCGACAGAGATGTCACCGAGAGGGATATGCAGCTGACGTACAACACGCCGAGCCAGATCGGGGTTAGCGTTCCCCGTAAAGACCATCATCTTGGACACGCGCAGTACCTGAAGGCTGAGGGTAACCTGGATGAGTTTAGGAAAATGGCAGGGGCGGCTGGATTCGAACCAACGCATGGCAGGATCAAAACCTGCTGCCTTACCGCTTGGCGACGCCCCTGTATCTGTTGCAACGATTACCCAGTAATCGATTCCTTTAGAGCAGATTTTGCAGCTTGCGATGCAACATCGAAACGTTGCTTCCCTTTGCTACAAACCCTGTAAGGGTCTCTGTAAGAAGGGCCGAGACTTTATCAGCTTCAGCTTTGCTTGGGAAGCCCCCAAACACACAACTTCCAGTGCCGGTGAGTTTTGCTTCGGTAAATTTACCTAACAAATTCAATGCGTTACGTACCTCTGGATAACGCCTTGCTACTACCGGTAAGCAGTCATTTCGACTGTTTCCCTTGGGAACGGGGCGCACTTTAATGGCAGAAGAGTTACGTGTCAACAACGGATCTGAAAAAATTTCTGCTGTACTTACAGATACTTGCGGCACCAGCACGAGATACCACGGTTCTTCGGGGTCTACAGGGGTGAGTTTCTCCCCCACGCCCTCGGCGAAAGCCGCGTGCCCACGCACGAAAACCGGGACGTCAGCGCCCAGTGTCAGGCCCAACACGGCCAGTCGATCTTCATCCCATCCCAGTTGCCACAGGTGATTGAGACCGAGCAAGGTCGTCGCGGCATTTGAACTGCCGCCACCGATGCCGCCCCCCATGGGCAGGATTTTTTCGATCCAGATATCAATGCCGAGCGCACAACCGGATTGTTCCTGAAGTTGTTTTGCGGCTCGAACAATCAGATTGCTATCGTGAGGCACGCCATCAAATTCGGTGTGCAAACGAATCACGCCGTCATCGCGCACGGCGAAAGTGATTTCATCACCGTAATCGAGAAACTGAAAAATCGTCTGCAACTCGTGGTAACCGTCTTCACGGCGACCCAGAATGTGCAGCATCAGATTGAGTTTGGCAGGCGAGGGTAGCGTCAAGCGCGGAGCAGTCATGTTCACTGCCCCAGTTTGCGTGGTTGCCATTCCTTGATCACCAGCGTGACATCAAGGTCGGTGCCGTGCAGTTTGATCCGCTCGGGCAGCCAATAGCCGTTTTGCTCGGCATAGCTCAAGTACTCGACCTGCCAGCCATCCTGTTCAAGATTGGCCAGATGGCTGTCGGCGTCCAGGGTCAGGCGACTTTTGCTGTCCGGGGCCGGGAGTCCGCGAACCCACCAGGC
This sequence comes from Pseudomonas sp. LBUM1646, assembly GCF_059716165.1. Taxonomy (NCBI): domain Bacteria; kingdom Pseudomonadati; phylum Pseudomonadota; class Gammaproteobacteria; order Pseudomonadales; family Pseudomonadaceae; genus Pseudomonas; species Pseudomonas sp. LBUM1646. The sequence goes on along the minus strand of NZ_CP166810.1, from coordinate 5,813,364 downwards.
CAGATTGGATACCGGCAGCTTCCAGCCCAGCTGTTCTTCGAGCAGCGCTTCAGGCGTCGTAGCGTCGTAGCGACCCTGATTGGCGACTTCCAGCGACACTTTGCCCGGGCGACCGGTCAAGCGAGCAGCGCCGCGACCCAGAGGGCCGGAGAGGCGGATGTCGTAGTAATCCTGTCGCTGCAGCCAGAACAACGTGCCGCTGCCCGAATCCTTGGGCGCACGAATGCCGATCTTGCCGTTGATTTGCCAACCGTCGAGGCTGGTCATTTGCTCTTTATACACGCGCCATTGGGCCGGGTTGCCTTGACCCTGGACCGATTCGCGGGCGCCGAAACCCGCGCAGCCGGCGAGCAGGGCAATGAAACTGAAGACGATAACGTGGCGCAAAAACATAATCTTAAAGAGTCTCTGATCCGGTCAGGCGCTTGATGGTGCCGCGCAGGGTAGGGCTGTCGGGTTGGTCCTTGAGGAACTTGCCCCAGATTTGTTTGGCTTCCCGTTGTTTGCCGTTGGCCCACAGGACTTCGCCCAGGTGCGCAGCGACCTCCTGATCGGGGAAACGCTCCAAGGCCTTGCGCAGCAAACGCTCGGCCTCATCGAGATTGCCCAAGCGGAAATTCACCCAGCCGAGGCTGTCGAGGACCGCAGGGTCTTCCGGATTGAGCTGATGCGCGTGTTCGATCAGGGCCTTGGCTTCTTCATAACGGGTGGTGCGGTCGGACAGGGTGTAGCCGAGGGCGTTCAACGCCATCGCATTGTCCGGGTCGCGCTTGATGATCAGGCGCAGGTCTTTTTCCATCTGCGCCAGGTCATTGCGTTTTTCCGCGAGCATGGCCCGGGTGTAGAGCAGGTTCAGGTCGTCCGGGTATTGCAGCAACGCTTTCTGCAACACGCCCCAGGCCTTGTCGCCCTGGTTGTTGGCGGACAGGGTTTCGGCTTCGATCAGGTACAGCTGAATCGCGTAGTCGGGTTGCGCATCGCGCTCGGCCACCAGCTTGCTCTGGGCTTCGGCGGTCTTGCCGTTGTTCATCAGAATATCGGCCTGACGCAATTGCGCCGGCAGGTAGTCGTTGCCGGGGCCGACCTGGGCGTACTCGATCAGTGCACCTTGCGGGTCGTTGCGCTCTTCAGCGATACGGCCGAGGTTCAGGTGCGCCGAATCCACATGGCTTTCCCGGGCGATCAAGTCTTCCAGGTAACCCTTGGCCTCATCCCAGGCCTTGGCTTCCAGACACACCAGCGCCAGGGAATAGCGCAATTCGTCGTCTTCCGGATACTGCTGAACCAGGCTGGAGAACTCGACCTTGGCGTCGTCCATGCGGTCCTGCTCGACCAGCATGCGCGCATAGGTCAGGCGCAGGCGTTTGTCGTCCGGGTATTTCTTGATGCTTTTTTGCAACAGCGGCAGGGCTTCATCGCCACGGTTGAGGGTTTGCAGCAGGCGCGCGCGCAGCAGAATCGGGGCGATTTCGCCGGCATCCGGCGGATTGTCTTCCAGCAGGGTCAATGCGCCTTTCGAGTCGCCGTCCTGTTGCATCAACAATGCCTTGCCGAAAATCAGCTGGCTGTTCTTCGGATGGCGCTGCAACAAGCGGTCAAAACTTTTCATCAGGCCGTTGCGGGTGTCCTGGTCGGTGTCAGCCGCAGACAGGGCGAGAAAGTCGAAATGCGTGTCGCCTTTGCCCAGCAGGACTTTCTCCATATAGACCATGGAGTCGTCATACCGTCCGGCGCGAGCCAGTTGTACGGCAGCCGCCCGTTGCGCTTCGAGGTCGTCCGGGGCGTTTTTCGCCCAGATCAGCGCAGTGTCCAGGGCCGCCTGATCGGCGCCCAGGTATTCGGCGATGCGGAAGGCCCGCTCGGAGATGCCCGGATCCTGGGTGTTGATGGCCTGGGTCACGTAGTTGTCCAGCGCAATGTCGAAACGATTGCGTTGGCCAGCCAGTTCGGCACTCAACAGACTGAAGACTGTTTCTTCACTGAAGGAGCTGTAGACCTTGGGCTTTTCAGGGGCCGGAGTGCTGTCTTCGACCGGCGGCGAACCGTCCGACGAAACGGGCGCCATAGCCTGGCAGCCGCTGAGGAAGACAAAAGCGAGGAGCAACGCGGAAGATCTATTCATATAGGAGAAGGACGACTAACCTGCGGTCGGATCATCATGACACAAGCCTTCGGCCAAACATAACCGAGTCTCAATTGATGCCTTTATAGAGGCAAGTGATTGGGACAATAGTCAGCGGTAGTTGTTCTGTCTGTGTCGAAGTAGGACAATTGCCGGCTTCACGTCACCATCAGCGACCTTGAATGGCCTTTCTTGCACTCGGTATTAACCACAAGACTGCTTCAGTAGACGTCCGCGAGCGCGTGGCCTTTACCCCTGAGCAGTTGGTGGAGGCCTTGCAACAGCTCTGCCGACTCACCGACAGCCGCGAAGCTGCGATCCTTTCCACCTGCAATCGCAGTGAACTGTATATAGAACAGGATCACCTTTCGTCTGATGTCATCCTGCGCTGGCTCGCCGATTATCACCATTTGAGCCTCGAAGAGCTGCGCGCGAGCGCTTATGTGCACGAAGATGATGCGGCAGTTCGTCACATGATGCGGGTCGCCTCCGGGCTCGACTCGCTGGTGTTGGGCGAACCGCAAATTCTCGGCCAGATGAAATCGGCCTACGCCGTGGCGCGGGAGGCCGGCACCATCGGTCCGCTGCTCGGCAGGTTGTTCCAGGCGACGTTCAATGCGGCCAAGCAGGTGCGCACCGATACCGCCATCGGCGAAAACCCGGTGTCCGTGGCGTTCGCCGCAGTCAGCCTGGCGAAACAGATTTTCAGCGACTTGCAACGCAGCCAGGCCTTGCTGATCGGCGCCGGCGAGACCATCACCCTGGTCGCCCGTCATCTGCACGAGCTGGGTGTCAAGCGCATCGTCGTCGCCAACCGTACCCTGGAGCGCGCGAGCATTCTGGCCGAACAGTTCGGCGCCCACGCGGTGCTGCTGTCGGACATCCCTGCCGAACTGGTGCGCAGCGACATCGTCATCAGTTCCACTGCCAGCCAGTTGCCGATCCTCGGTAAAGGCGCGGTGGAAAGTGCCCTGAAGCTGCGCAAGCACAAGCCGATTTTCATGGTGGACATCGCCGTACCGCGGGATATCGAGCCTGAAGTCGGCGAACTCGACGACGTTTACCTGTATAGCGTCGACGATCTCCACGAAGTGGTCGCCGAGAACCTCAAGAGCCGCCAAGGCGCTGCCCAAGCGGCGGAAGAGATGGTGTCGATCGGCGCCGACGACTTCATGGTGCGCCTGCGCGAACTGGCGGCGGTGGATGTGCTCAAGGCCTACCGTCAGCAAAGCGAACGCATGCGCGACGAAGAATTGCTCAAGGCCCAGCGCATGCTGGCCAACGGCAGCAGCGCTGAAGACGTGCTGGTGCAACTGGCCCGTGGCCTGACTAACAAATTGCTGCACGCGCCTAGCGTGCAGTTGAAAAAGTTGACTGCCGAAGGCCGCCTCGATGCGCTGGCCATGGCCCAGGAACTCTTTGCCCTCAATGAGGGCTCGTCGGATAGCTCGGATAAAAAACCGCAATGAAAGCGTCACTGCTCAATAAGCTGGACATCCTCCAGGACCGATTCGAGGAATTGACCGCTCTGCTTGGCGATGGCGAAGTCATTTCCGATCAGACCAAATTCCGCGCCTATTCCAAGGAATACGCGGAGGTTGAACCGATTGTCCAAACCTATAACCAGCTGCTTAAAGTGCAAGGCGACCTTGAAGGTGCCCAGGCATTGCTCAAGGACAGCGACCCGGACATGCGCGAAATGGCCGTGGAAGAAGTCCGCGAAGCCAAAGAGCAACTGATCGAAATCGAAGCCCGGCTGCAGCGCATGTTGCTGCCCAGGGACCCGAACGACGGGCGCAACGTGTTCCTCGAAATCCGTGCCGGCACCGGCGGCGACGAGGCGGCGATCTTCTCCGGCGACCTGTTCCGCATGTATTCGCGTTACGCCGAGCGGCGTGGCTGGCGGGTGGAAATCCTCTCGGAGAACATCGGCGAGCACGGTGGCTATAAAGAAGTCATCGCTCGAGTTGAAGGCGATAGCGTCTACGGCAAGCTGAAATTCGAATCCGGCGCGCACCGCGTGCAACGGGTACCGGCCACCGAATCCCAGGGCCGTATCCACACCTCGGCCTGCACCGTGGCGGTGTTGCCAGAACCGGACGAGCAGGAAGCCATCGAGATCAACCCGTCCGACTTGCGCATCGACACCTACAAGTCCTCCGGGGCCGGTGGTCAACACGTCAACAAGACTGACTCGGCAATCCGCATCACGCACTTGCCGTCCGGTATTGTCGTGGAGTGCCAGGAAGAACGTTCCCAGCACAAGAACCGCGCCCGGGCGATGTCCTGGCTGTCGGCCAAGCTCAATGACCAACAGACCAGCGCCGCCGCGAATGCCATCGCCAGCGAGCGTAAACTGCTGGTGGGTTCGGGTGATCGCTCCGAGCGGATCCGCACTTACAACTTTGCCCAGGGCCGGGTCACCGACCACCGGGTCAACCTGACGCTGTATTCCCTCGACGAAATCCTCGCCGGTGGCGTCGATGCGGTGATCGAGCCGTTGTTGGCCGAGTTCCAGGCCGACCAATTGGCGGCGATAGGTGAGTAAATGACGATCATTGCCAGTTTGTTGCGTGCTGCCGATCTACCCGACTCGCCGACGGCGCGCCTGGATGCCGAACTGTTGCTGGCCGCTGCGTTGGGCAAGTCCCGCAGTTTCCTGCACACCTGGCCCGAGCGCATCGTGCCGAGTGAAGCGGCGCTGACCTTCGCCAATTATTTGCAACGTCGTCGCGGCGGTGAGCCGGTGGCTTACATCCTCGGCCAGCAGGGTTTCTGGAAGCTTGATCTGGAAGTCGCGCCGCACACGCTAATCCCACGCCCGGACACCGAGTTGTTGGTCGAAGCCGCGCTGGAACTGTTGCCCGCTACCCCCGCCAAGGTGCTCGACCTCGGCACCGGCAGCGGCGCGATTGCGTTGGCCCTGGCCAGTGAGCGTCCAGCCTGGACAGTCACCGCTGTGGATCGTGTGATCGAAGCCGTGGCGCTGGCTGAGCGCAATCGCCAGCGGCTGCACCTGAACAACGCCACCGTATTGAGCAGCCATTGGTTCAGCGCTCTGGAAGGTCAGCGTTTTCAACTGATCATCAGCAACCCGCCCTACATTGCTTCTGCCGATCCACACCTGGTGGAAGGCGACGTGCGTTTCGAGCCGGCCAGTGCTTTGATCGCCGGTGTCGACGGGCTCGACGATCTGCGTTTGATCGTCGCCCAGGCCCCGGATTACCTCGAGGCCGGTGGTTGGTTGATGCTGGAACACGGTTACGATCAAGCCGGCGCGGTGCGCGATTTGCTGCTGACCCGTGGTTTTGAACAAGTCCACAGCCGCACCGATCTGGGCGGTCACGAACGCATCAGTCTGGGGCGCCTGCCGTGCTGAATGATCAGGAATTGTTGCGCTACAGCCGACAGATTCTGTTGCAACACGTCGACATCGACGGCCAATTGCGGCTCAAACAAAGCCGTGTGCTGATCGTCGGCCTCGGCGGCCTCGGTTCGCCGGTGGCGCTGTACCTGGCGGCGGCCGGTGTTGGTGAGCTGCATCTGGCGGACTTCGACACGGTCGACCTGACCAACCTGCAACGCCAGATCATTCACGACACCGACAGCGTCGGCGTGAGCAAGGTTGATTCGGCGATCCGCCGTTTGAGCGCAATCAATCCCGAGATTCAACTGGTCGCCCATCGTGCGGCGCTGGATGAAGATTCCCTGGCCGCTGCCGTGGCGGCGGTGGATCTGGTGCTGGACTGCTCCGATAATTTTTCCACTCGCGAAGCGGTCAACGCCGCGTGTGTGGCGGCGAGCAAGCCCTTGGTCAGCGGCGCGGCGATTCGCCTGGAAGGGCAGTTGTCGGTGTTTGACCCGCGTCGCCCGGAAAGCCCGTGCTACCACTGTTTATACGGGCACGGCAGCGAGGCCGAGCTGACGTGCAGCGAAGCCGGGGTGATCGGCCCGCTGGTGGGCCTGGTCGGCAGCCTGCAAGCCCTCGAAGCGCTGAAGTTGCTGGCCGGTTTCGGCGAGCCATTGGTGGGGCGCTTGCTGTTGATCGATGCCTTGGGCACACGCTTCCGTGAATTGCGGGTCAAGCGTGATCCGGGATGCAGTGTCTGTGGTTCCAAACATGCGTGAAGCGCCAATTGGCGTATTCGACTCCGGCGTCGGTGGGCTATCGGTGCTGGCCGAGATCCAGCGTTTGTTGCCCAACGAGTCGCTGTTGTACGTCGCCGATTGCGGGAATATTCCCTACGGCGAGAAAACCCCGGAATTCATCCAGCAACGTTGCAGCGCCATCGCCGGGTTCTTCCAGCAGCAGGGCGCCAAGGCCCTGGTCCTGGCGTGCAACACGGCCACTGTGGCCGGCGTCGCGAATTTGCGCCGCGATTATCCTGAGTGGCCCATCGTCGGCATGGAGCCGGCGGTTAAACCGGCCGCTGCTGCCACCCGCAGTGGCGTGGTCGGTGTCCTCGCCACCACTGGCACTTTGCAGAGCGCCAAGTTCGCTGCATTGCTCGACCGTTTTGCCGCGGATGTGCGGGTGATCACCCAGCCTTGTCCCGGATTGGTCGAGCTGATTGAAAGCGGCGATTTGCACAGCCCAATCCTGCGTCAGTTGCTCCACGGCTACGTCGAGCCGCTGCTGGCTGCAGGCGTTGACACGATAATTCTCGGCTGCACGCATTACCCCTTTCTAAAGCCGATGCTTAGGCAGATGATCCCGGAGGACATCAGCCTCATCGACACCGGCGCCGCCGTGGCGCGACAACTGCAACGTCTGTTAGCCGAGCGTGAATTGCTCGCCCAGGGACCTGTTCGCGCCGCGCAATTCTGGACCAGTGCCGATCCGGAACATTTTAGAAATATCCTTCCGGTACTGTGGAATTCCGCTGGCATTGTGCAAAGCTTCAAGTACTAGAAAAAAGCCGGGGCACGCGAATAATTGGGGTGAACTTCTGATTAAGCGTCGACTTCTATAGCTCTGTCTGTGAGCAACAAAAAGAAACCACACGAAATCGTTCGGAAAAGGATGTTTCTAATGAAGCGACTATTCTGTTTGGCCGCGATTGCGGCCGCGTTGATGGGGCAAAGTTTGACCGCACAGGCGGCTGGCGTGGAGTTCGGGGTCGGTCAGACCAGCGATTCGACCATGACCTACCGGTTGGGCATGCAATTCAATTGGGACAAGAGTTGGCTGCAAAGTGACGTCGGCCGTTTGACCGGTTACTGGAGCGGTGCCTACACCTATTGGGAAGGCGACAAGACGTCGAGCAATAACAGCCTGTCGTTCTCGCCGGTGTTTGTTTACGAGTTTGCCGGGCAGACCGTCAAACCTTACGTAGAGGCGGGGATTGGTGTGGCGCTGTTTTCCCATACCGAACTTGAAAACAACAAACTGGGCGGCGCTTTTCAGTTTGAAGATCGCTTCGGTTTTGGTCTGCACTTTGCCGGCGGGCATGAAGTCGGGATTCGTGCGACGCACTATTCCAATGCCGGTTTGAGCAGTGATAACGATGGTGTGGAAAGCTACTCGCTGCACTACACGATGCCGTTGTAACGTCAAAAGCTTCGCGGGCAAGCCTCGCTCCTATGGGGTATCACCTAACCTGTAGGAGCAAGGCTTGCCCGCGATGGCGTAATTTCAGTCAATACAGTTTTACCGGTAAACCGACACAATCCCCTGCCGCTCTTCGATGCATTCCGGCGAACCCATCTCGAACTCCCGGCAGATCAGCGGGCGTTTTTCGTAGATGGTGCACATCATCGTGTTGCGATCCAGCGCCGCGCACCAGCCATCATCCAGACGCAACATGACTTCCCCGCCCCAGTCATCGGTATCGATAAAACGTTCGGGCACGCCCGTTTCGGTGATCAGCATGACTTCGAGCTGGCAGCAGCAAGCTGAACAGGTCGAGCAAGTGACCGCCGGATCGGCGATTTGCGTGTGGGGGATGGTTTTCATGGGGCGCAGTGTAAGGCAGTGGGCCGGTGCTGTGTGAAAGGCCTGACGGACGCTAGTTGCCGGTCAGGCATTCAAGCATCGAAACGGCCGAGCAGGGGCGCCGGCATCGCCGCCGGCTTGGCCAGCAGCAATTGTGCGGTGCCGATGGTGCGCTCCAGAAAACCGCCTTCGCAGTAGCACAAGTAAAATTCCCACAGCCGCAGGAAAGCATCGTCGTAGCCCAATTCGCTCAAGCGACCGTGGGCTCGGCGAAAATTCTCATGCCACAGGCGCAGGGTTCGGGCGTAGTGCAGGCCGAAGTCCTCCATGTGCAGCAGGTTCATGTCGGTGTCGCGGCTGACGATCTCCAGCATCTTCTGCACGCAGGGCAAGGCGCCACCGGGGAAGATGTAGCGCTGGATGAAATCGACGCTGGTCCTGGCTTGTTCGTAGCGCTGCTCGCGGATGGTGATCGCTTGTAACAGCATCAAACCGTTGCTCTTGAGCAGGTGCGCGCATTGCTTGAAATAGGTCGGCAGGAAGCGATGGCCGACGGCTTCGATCATCTCGATCGACACCAGTTTGTCGTACTGCCCGGTGAGGTCGCGGTAATCCGACAGCAGCAAGGTGACCTGTTCTTGCAGGCCCAGGGCTTCGATTCGCTGTGCGGTGAAGGCGAACTGCTCTTTGGAGAGCGTGGTGGTGGTGACCTTGCAGCCGTAGTGCTGTGCGGCGTAGATCGCCATGCTGCCCCAGCCGGTGCCAATTTCCAGCAGGTGATCGCCAGGCTTCAGGTCGAGCTTCTGGCAAATCCGTTCGAGTTTGTTCAGCTGCGCCTGTTCCAGGGTGTCTTTCGGGCTGAGGAACTGTGCCGCCGAATACATCATCGTAGGGTCGAGAAACTGTTCGAACAGGTCATTGCCCAGGTCGTAGTGGGCGGCGATATTTTTCTGCGAGCCCGTGCGTGTATTGCGATTGAGCCAGTGCAGGCCTTGGACGAAAGGCCGGCCGAGTTTGGCCAGGCCACCTTCCAGTGCATCCAGCACTTCAAGGTTGCTGACGAACACCCGAATCACCGCCGTCAGATCCGGCGAGGTCCAGTAACCGTGGATGAACGCTTCACCGGCACCAATCGACCCGTTGCTCGCCACCAGCCCCCAGACCGAAGCATCAAGAATATGAATTTCCCCCCGCAGATGATCGCCGGCCGTGCCGAAAACCTGCCGTTCGCCGTCCTCGACCACCACCAATTGCCCGTGTTTGAGGTGCGCCAGTTGGCGGAGCACGCCCCGACGCAACAGCGAGCCGGACCAGCCATTGGTGCTGAGCAGGTTGGCTTTCGCCGAAACGCTAGAGGACTTCATGGTGGCGATCCTGTGGGGCGACTGCGGCGGTTTGAAAGCTGCCATCGGCAGCCTGATGAGCAAAAATCGGTGCTCGCTTGAGCAGCAGGCGCACGGCCTGCCAGTAGATCGCCAGGCAGGTTTTCGCGGTCATCCACGGGAAGCGCCGCAAGTAACGGTGCAAGCTGTGGCGGTCCAACGCTTCGCGCTGCAGGTTGAGCGTGGCGTCGAACAGTTTCAGTTCGCCCTGCCAGTCCGCCATGTGCACGCCAAGCTTTTGCGCGGCGGGGCTGAAGCTCATGCGGTACTCGAGATCTCGCGGCAGAAACGGCGACACATGAAACGCCTTGGCCACGGCGAAATGCTGATGTTGACCTTGTAACGACTCGGCCGATTTGGCCGGCAGCACGTAGTGAAAACGCTCGCGCCACGGGGTGTTGGTGACTTCACAGAGAATCGCCGCCAGTTGGCCATCGGCTTCGTGGCAATAGAAAAAACTTACCGGGTTGAATGTCAGGCCCCAACTGCGGGCCTGGGTCAGCAGGCAGATCGAACCCGAGGGCTCATGGCCGATGGCTTGGCCGACTTGCAGGCGCACCGCGTCGATCAAACGCATACCGTTGCCGGTGAAGGCTTTCAGGTAGTCGCTTTCGCGAAACGAAAATGGCGCAAAGCGGTTGTTGCCCGACAACGGCGACAAACCGAGCACGGCATCCTGTTCGTCGAGGTCCAGGTACAGCAGGCCGATCCGGTAGCGGAAGTCATGGGCTCTCGGAGCAAACCGCCGATGGGCGATCCAGCCGCTGTAGAGGGCGCTGTTCACAGCGCTTCACCGAACGACCGGGCAACGCGCAAGGCACTGACCACCCCGTCTTCGTGAAAGCCGTTGGCCCAGTAGGCGCCGCAATAATACGTGTGCTGCGCGCCGTTCAATTCTTCCCAGCGCTCCTGCGCGGCCACGGCCTTCAGGCTGAATTGCGGATGGGCATAGGTGTATTTGGCGAGCACCTTGAACGGGTTGATGCCGGCGCTCTGGTTGAGGCTGACGCAGAATGTGGTCTCACTCTGGATGCCTTGCAGGATGTTCATGTCATAGGTGACGGCGGCACGCGTGTGTCCGGCGCCACCGAGGCGATAATTCCAGCTGGCCCAGGCAAGTTTTTGCTCGGGTAGCAGGCGTGTATCGGTGTGCAGCACCACGTCGTTGTCGGCGTAGGGCAGGGCGCCGAGGATCGACTGTTCGGCATCGCTCGGCTCGGCCAACAGGTTCAGGGCCTGATCGCTGTGGCAGGCGAACACCACTTTGTCAAAACGCTCGCTGCCGGCGGAGCTGTGGATAACGATGCCGTCTGCATCGCGTTCGACACGGGTGACCGGGCAGTTAAGGCGAATCTTCTCTTTGAAGGATGCGCTCAGCGGCGCGATATAAGCGCTGGAGCCGCCCTCGATCACACACCATTGCGGACGATCGCTGACGGACAGCAAGCCGTGATTCCTGAAAAACCGTACGAAGAACTGCAGCGGAAAACCGAGCATGTCGGCCATGGACATCGACCAGATCGCCGCGCCCATCGGCACGATGTAGTGCAGGACGAAGCGTTCACCGTAGCCGCCGGCCTTGAGGTATTGATCGAGGGTGAGTTCGGCGCCGATCCGTTGTTCCTCCAGATCTCGCAGGGCCTCTTTGTTGAAGCGCAGGATATCGCGCAGCATGCCCCAGAACCCCGGCGACAGCAGATTGCGGCGCTGGGCGAACAGGCTGTTGAGGTTGTTGCCGTTGTACTCAAGACCTGAGTCCGGGTCGGTGACCGAAAAACTCATTTCGGTGGGTTTGAATCCCACGCCCAGTTGGCCCAGCAGGCGAATGAAATTCGGGTAGGTCCAGTTGTTGAACACGATAAACCCGGTGTCCACCGCATAGCGCTGGCCATCGACGGTCACCTCTATCGTGTGGGTATGCCCGCCGACCCAGTCGCTGGCTTCGAACAGGGTGATCTCGTGGCTGCGATTGAGCAGGTAGGCGCTGGTCAGCCCCGAGATACCGCTGCCGATAATGGCGATGTTCACGGGTGGTCCTTGATCGGTGGATTGCTGCGCACCATGCGTTTGCCGATCGCCAGCTTCACTTGATCGGGCATTTTCGACAGCGGCCAGAGGGCGGCCATGAACAGCGCCGGGAAAGCGATTTCCAGCGGCCGGTTCTTGAGTTTGGCGAAGATGTGCCGTGCGGCTTTATCCACAGGCCAACTGAGCGGCATCGGGAAGTCGTTTTTCGCCGTCAGTGGCGTGTCGACAAAACCGGGGCTGACCACGGTGACTTCGATGCCTTCTGGCGCCAGGTCGATGCGCAAGGATTCGAACAAGTAGCGCAACCCGGCCTTGGAGGCGCCATAGGCTTCGGCCCGTGGCAACGGCAGGTAGGTCACCGAACTGGCGACGCCCACCAAGTGCGGCGCGATGCCTGCCCGAAGTAAAGGCAGGGCCGCTTCGATGCAGTAGCTGCTGGCGAGCAGATTGGTGCGCACCACATGCTCGACAATCGACGCATCGAATTGCTTGGCATCGACGTATTCGCAGGTGCCGGCGTTGAGAATTACCGTGTCCAGAGAGCCCCAGTCTTCGGCGATCCGCTCGCCGATTTCTCGTACCGTCTGGCTGTTGGTCAGGTCACCAGCGACCACCATCACTTGCCCCGGATACCGCTGGGACAGGATTTTGAGTGGCACAACCGAGCGTGAACTGACCGCCAGATGCGCACCGGTTTTCAGGATTTCTTCGGCCAGCGCGGCGCCAATGCCGCTGCTGGCGCCCGTCAACCAGTACCGCCGTGGAGGAGTAAGACTCATCCCATTCTCCTTTTCAGCCAGGCAATCGCCCGGCCCAATACGGGTAAATGTTCATAAAGGAGTGCCCCGGCATCGAAATAGTCCCGGTGGCGATAAACCTTGTCGCGCCAGAGCAGGTGCGAGCAGCCGTCGACCCTAATCAACCGGCCACCGGCCAGGCGCGGATGGCGGTAGCTCATGACCCAGCGCAGATAGCCTTCGCCTTCAGCGATCTGGTCGAAGCTGTGAAAGTCGAAACGCAGTTCGCTGACGTTGGCATAAAGCTCGGCGAAATAGCCACGTAACTGGCTTAAGCCCTGTACTTCGTGCAGCGGGTCGGTGAAGTGCACATCGTCGGTGTACAAATCGTCGAGACGTTGCAGGTTGTCTTTGTTCAGGTCCGCGAATTTTCGGGCGAAACGCCGTAGAAAGTCACTCATAACCACCTCCGGCGATTTGTCGCGATGGCAGGTTTTTGAACGCGGTCAGGGCTCGCTCGCGAGAGGTACTGAGATTGACGATGGGCGATGGGTAATCGGTAACGCCGAACAAACCGCCGAGGTTTGCCGGGTTGTGTACTTCTTTTTTACTCAGCCCGGCCAGTTCCGGCAGCCAGTGCTTGATGAACACGCCTTCGGCATCGAATTTTTCCGATTGGCTGAGCGGGTTGAAAATGCGGAAGTAGGGCGCCGAATCGGTACCGGTGGACGAGCTCCACTGCCAGCCACCGTTGTTCGCCGCCAGGTCGCCATCAATCAAATGCTGCATGAAAAAGCGCTCGCCTTCACGCCAGTCGATCAGCAGATTCTTGGTCAGGAACATCGCCACCACCATGCGCAGGCGGTTGTGCATCCAACCGGTTTCGAGCAATTGGCGCATGGCCGCGTCGATGATCGGCAGGCCGGTGCGGGCTTCTTTCCACGCAGCCAGTTCATCGGGCGCTTCGCGCCAGGCCAGGGCTTCGGTTTCCGGGCGGAAGGCACGGTGGCGTGAGACCCGTGGGTAACCCACCAGGATGTGTTTGTAGAACTCACGCCACAGCAGCTCGTTGATCCAGGTGACGGCGCCGACCTTGCCGCTTTCGAATTCGCCCTGATTGCTTCGCAGTGCCGCGTGCAAACACTGGCGTGGGGAAATCACCCCGGCGGCGAGATAGGCCGACAGCTGACTGGTGCCGGGTTTGGCCGGGAAATCGCGTTCGCTCTGGTAATAGTCGATTTGCGCGTCGGCGAAGGTGTCGAGGCGGCGTCGGGCTTCGGCTTCACCGGCGGGCCAGAGCGTTTTCAAGTTGTCAGTGGGCGTTTCGAAACCTTCGACACCGGGAGGGACTCCATCACTGTCGATGTCCAACCGCGCTTGACTACCCGGTGCGCTTACCAGCCTCGGCAGCGAATGGTGCAGGCGGTTGTAGCAGACTTTGCGGAACTGACTGAACACCTGGAAATAAGTCCCGGTCTTGGTCAGCACCGTACCCGGCGCGAACAGCAGTTGATCGAGGTAGCTGAAAAAGTCGATGCCCTCGGCCTTCAGGGCTTGACCCACTGCCTGATCACGGCGGGTTTCGTGAATGCCGTACTCCTCGTTGACGTGCACCGCGTCGATCTTTAACTGCTGGCACAGATCGAGCACAACCCTGGGGGCGTCATCCCAGCGTGAGGCCGTGCGGATCAGCAGGGGAATGTTGAGCTTGCCCAGCGCCTGGCTTAATTCGCTCAGGTTGCGCAGCCAGAAATCCACTTTGCACGGCGCGTCGTCATGCGCGCGCCATTGCTCCGGGCTCAGCAGATACACCGCCACCGTCGGGCCGCGCGCGGCGGCGGCTGAAAGGGCGCTGTTGTCATGTAGGCGCAAGTCGCTGCGCAGCCAGATCAATTGCATGGTGGTGTCCGCATTCAACATTAAATTAACCCACGCTGAACCAGGTCCTGATGGGCCGACAAGGGATCTTCGGCCAGGAACAAATCAGCAATTTCAGTAGTTTTTACGGGTAACTCGGCGTGGTGGATGCACACCGTTGGTCCGACAATCATTTTTGGGCAACTGACGCCATTCAAAAGTTTCGGCAACTGCGCAAGATTCATGGCTTTGCTGGAATACAGCAGTACGCCACGGGCCTGCAGATGTTCGACCGCCAGTGCGAGCTCACCGATCGGCAATGGCCAATCGAAGACTTCCACCGGGCAATCGGCGCTGCTGACCAGCCATGCGGTGAGCCACAGGTGGGGTTCCAAAGGTAAATCCGAATGATTGATCAACAGCAGCGGTGCAGTGCGCAATTGACGATTGTTATGGTAGATGCGCGCGCCGAATTTGCTGCGTAACCAGGAATAAAAGAACACGCGCTCCATGTGTGCGCCGAACTGGCCTTGCCAGCGTTGTTCCAGCTCGGTCAATAGCGGCATCAGCAGTTGTTTGCACAAGGTCCGTGGCGGGTACAGCGCCATGGCCTGATTAATGGTGTCATCGAGGGTGCGCTCGGCCAGTTGCGTGATCGCTTGCAGCAGGGCATGGCGCAGCCGTTGCCAATCGTTTTCGACTGAATCGGTGAAGGCTTGTGGGGTATCGAGCAGTTGCTTGACCTGGCTGACGGCCACGCCGCGATTGAGCCAGGTGAGAATTGTCAGGATTCGTTGTACGTGTTCGGCTGAGAACAACCGATGACCCTTGGGTGTGCGTTGCGGCACGATCAGGCCGTAGCGCCGTTCCCAGGCCCGCAGGGTGATGGCGTTGACCCCGGTCTGGCGCGCGACTTCACGAATCGGCAGCCAGCCTTCGTCCAGGGCTTTCTTGAAGTCGGCGCCGAGGTCTTCGCTGGCGCTGCTGTCGAGTGGGCTTTTCATTTAGATCGCATTTCGCAGGCTGAGGTTTTCCGGGTGCGGTTGCAGGTAAACCTGTTGCGCGATGTACGGATCCGGGTGTTGGCGGAAGTAATGCTTGAGCAGCGTCAGTGGCACCACCAACGGCACAATGCCGTGGAGGTATTGGCCGATGACGTGTTGCATTTCCTGTTTGTCTTCAGCGCTGATGGCCTGTTTGAGATAACCACTGATGTGTTGCAGGACGTTGGTGTGGGTGCGGCGGGTGGCGCATTTTTTCAGCGCCTCCATCAGCTCGCTGAAATAACGCGGACCGAGCGCTTTCGGATCGGTCTGGCCCATGTTGCCCAGCAGGTTGCCGAGGGTTTTGTACTGCACCGGGTTGTGGGCCATCAGCAGGTATTTGTAGCGCGAGTGAAAGTCGATCAGGCCGCGTCGGGTCAGGCCTTCCTGCAGCAATTGCTGCCAGGCGCTGTAGGCGAATACTCGCGTGAGGAAATTTTCCCGCAGCACCGGGTCGTTCAGACGGCCGTCTTCTTCCACCGGCAAGTCTGGGTGTTGTTCGCAGAAAGCCTGGGCGTAGATGCCGCGACCACCGCCGTCCACCGGGACGCCGTTGGCGTGATAGACCTTGACTCGCAACAACCCGCACGAAGGCGATTTCTGCATGAAGATGTAGCCGCAGATGTCGCCCAGTTCGGCGGCCATTTTCTGGCCGTACTCGGAGAGCGCTTGGGTGACGTTGATCTCGTGGTTCACCGTGCCGACGGCTTCGGGGCGGTCGGGATCGCCCACCAGGCGGATCGGTTCGCGAGGAATACCAAGGCCGATCGCAACTTCCGGGCAGACCGGTACGAAATCGAAATAGTCAGTGAGGATGTGACTGCACAGCCGCGATTCCTTGTGCCCGCCATTGAAGCGCACCTCGGCACCCATCAGGCAGGCACTGATCGCGATTTTCGGTTTGGCGGGGGCGATGGACATCGAAGCACCTCGAATCTAAACCTGTACAGAGAGTTGGCTCTGTACAACATAATCTTCATCATAGATTCGAGGCTGTACAAGTCAAATTATTTGTATAGGTTTTTTTGCGAGGGATAGATCGTTCCCCCCGCTCCGCGTGGGAATGACTCTAGGGACGCTTCGCGTCCAGTGACGCGCAGCGTCACGGGCTGCATTCCCACGCAGAGCGTGGGAACGATCAGTTCCAGCCCAACACCCAGGTGTCGCTATCTTTCAGGGTTCGCCAATCCAATCGCTCACTGCGCTGAGTCAACACCGCCTGCAATTCAACTTCCAGCACCGTGCCGTCCTCATCTCGGAACAGTTCCGTCACCAGAAAATGTTTTTCGCGGTTTTTCGGCTGGGCTGCTGTCCATTTCGACAGCAGCAATTTAGCGGGATTGATACGGTTCACTGCAGGTGCGCGTGCAAGCGGCGGGCGGCTTCCTGGCCGCTGAGCCAGGCCCCTTCGACGCGACCGGACAGGCACCAGTCGCCACACACGTACAGGCCCAGGTCGGCATCGGCCAACACCCCCCATTCATGGCTGGCTGCTGGGCGTGCATAAAGCCAGCGGTGGGCGAGGCTGAAGGTCGGCGCGGGCATTGCGCTGTGCAGCAGTTCGGCGAAAGCACCATGCAGTTGCTCGATCACGGCCTCTTTGGGCAGGTCGATGTGTTGTCGGCTCCAGTTGCTGGTGGCGTGCAGGACCCAGGTGTCGAGGGTGTTGTCGCGCCCGGGCTTGCTGCGGTTGCGGGCCAGCCAGTCGAGCGGGCTGTCTTGCACGAAACAGCCTTCCATGGGTGTATCCAACGGTTTGTCGAAGGCGAGGGCGATGGCCCAGGTCGGGTCCATTTTGACCCCGGCGGCGGCCCCCGCGAGCTTCGGTGCCGAGGCCAGCAACGCGGTGGCCTGAGGCGCCGGCGTGGCAATCACCACATGACTGAACGGACCATGGGTGAAGCCTTCGGCATCTTGCAAATGCCAATGCTCTTCACCGCGATAGACCTCGGTGATCCGGCAGGCGAAATGCACTTCCAGGTCGCCGAGCAGCGCGCGGGTGATGGCGCTCATGCGGGGGGTGCCGACCCAGCGTGTTTGCTCATCCGGCGAAAGATTGAGCTGGCCGCCCTGGAACGTATAGAGCTGCGGCGTCCATTCGGCGACCCAGCCATTGGCTTGCCAGCGCTGCACTTCGGTGACGAAGCGCCGGTCACGGGCCGTGAAATACTGCGCACCCATGTCCAGGGCACCAGCGTCACTGCGCTTGCTCGACATGCGTCCGCCGCTGCCACGGCTTTTATCGAAAAGTTGAACGACATGCCCGGCCTCCGTTAGGGCCTGGGCGGCTGAGAGCCCGGCGATGCCGGTGCCGATGATTGCGATAGGTACAGTCATAGGGGCCTCGTTTACCTTTCTGTACAGACTACGCCGTGGTTTAAACCTGTACAATATTGTTTTTTGGTATAACTTTTAGCGTTCTCGTTCTGACAGCTTGGCCTATTGTTAAACACAGACCCTGCCCGATACCAAAGATCCCTGCTTATAAAAATAGACTAGTGATCAAGGTAAAACGCCACGCGAGGAAGAAGTCATGCACATATTGCTGACCGGCGGTACTGGTTTGATAGGACGTCAGCTCTGCCATCACTGGTTGAGCCAAGGGCATCAGCTGACGGTCTGGAGTCGCACGCCTGCAAAAGTCGGCAAAATCTGTGGTGCTCAGGTGCGAGGGATTGCCCGTCTCGAAGACCTCGGCGAGGAACCGCTCGATGCCATTATCAATCTGGCGGGCGCACCGATTGGCGATCATTGGTGGACGACCCGGCGCAAGGCGCTGCTGTGGAGCAGTCGCATCTCCCTGACTGAATCTCTGCTGGCCTGGCTCGAAACCCGCGAGCAGAAACCCGAGGTGCTGATTTCGGGTTCGGCGGTGGGCTGGTATGGCGATGGGGGCGAGCGCGAGTTGACCGAGGATTCGCCGCCGGTGATCGATGATTTCGCCAGCCAGTTGTGCATCGCCTGGGAGGAAACCGCCCAGCGCGCCGAGGCCTTGGGCATTCGGGTGATTCTGGTGCGCACCGGGTTGGTGGTGTCCGCCGAGGGCGGCTTTTTGTCGCGGCTGTTGCTGCCGTTCAAACTGGGGCTGGGCGGGCCGATCGGTAATGGTCGGCAGTGGATGCCGTGGGTTCATATCAAGGATCAAATCGCCCTGATTGATTTTCTTCTGCATCGCAATGACGCCAGCGGTCCATATAATGCCTGCGCGCCCAAACCGGTGCGCAATCGCGAATTTGCCAAGACGCTGGGCAGCGTGTTGCACCGCCCGGCGTTCATGCCCATGCCGGCGCTGGCGTTGAAAGTGGGGCTGGGCGAAATGTCATTGCTGTTGCTGGGCGGCCAGAAGGCTGTGCCGGCGCGCTTGCTGGAAGCGGGTTTCACATTCCAGTTCACTGATTTACGCGCGGCCCTGGACGATCTGTCCAGCCGCCTCTGAAATAGGACGTTGCATGACCGATCACGCGTTGCTTCTGGTCAACCTGGGCTCACCTGCCTCCACCTCGGTGGCGGATGTGCGCAGCTACCTCAATCAATTTCTGATGGACCCGTATGTGATCGACCTGCCGTGGCCGGTGCGACGCTTGCTGGTATCGCTGATCCTGTTCAAGCGTCCGGAGCAGTCGGCCCACGCCTACGCCTCGATCTGGTGGGAGGAGGGCTCGCCACTGGTGGTGCTCAGCAAACGTCTGCAACAGGCCATGACCACCCGGTGGACCCACGGTCCCGTCGAGCTGGCGATGCGTTACGGCGAGCCGTCGATTGAAGCGAAACTGCTGCAACTGACCGCCCAGGGCCACAAGCGCATTACCCTCGCGCCACTTTATCCACAGTTTGCCGATAGCACGGTGACCACGGTGATCGAGGAAGCCAAACGGGTGGTGCGCGAGAAGAAACTCGACGTGCAGCTCTCGATTCTGCAGCCGTTCTACGATCAGCCGGAATACCTCGATGCGTTGGTGGCCAGTGCCAGACCTTATCTGGAGCAGGGTTACGATCACCTGCTGTTGAGTTTCCATGGTTTGCCGGAACGGCACCTGACCAAGCTCGATCCCACCGGTCAGCATTGCTTCAAAAACGAGGATTGCTGCAAGAATGCTTCACCGGCAGTTTTGGCGACGTGCTACCGCGCCCAATGCCTGCGCACAGCCTCTGAGTTCGCCAAGCGCATGGGCTTGCCGGATGGCAAGTGGTCGGTGTCGTTTCAGTCGCGTCTGGGGCGAGCGAAGTGGATCGAACCCTACACCGAAGCACGCCTCGATGAGTTGGGCAAAAGCGGGGCGAAGAAGATTCTGGTGATGTGCCCGGCGTTCGTCGCCGATTGCATCGAGACACTGGAAGAGATCGGGGATCGTGGGTTGGAGCAGTTCCGCGAAGCGGGAGGGGAGGAGTTGGTGCTGGTGCCGTGCCTTAACGATGACCCGCAGTGGGCGAAGGCGTTGAATGCGTTGTGTGAGCGAGCGCCGTTGGCGTTGTAATGATCGTTCCCACGCGACCCGTGGGAATGCAGCCCGGGACGCTCTGCGTCCCATTGGAACGCGGAGCGTCCCTTGAGGCATTCCCACGCGGAGCGTGGGAACGATCATTCAGCCTGCTTACAACAATGGCTCATCCGCCTTCTTGTGCTTCCAGCTGTCATTGCCCGGCAGCAACAGGTTCAGCGCAATCGCCACCACCGCACACAGCGCGATGCCTTTGAGGCCGAAGTCGTCCGGGCCAGTACCGGTGCCGACCAGCACACCGCCAATCCCGAACACCAGGGTTACCGAGACAATCACCAGATTGCGCGCCTCGCCCAAGTCGATCTTGTGGCGAATCAGCGTGTTCATGCCCACTGCCGCAATCGAGCCGAACAACAGACACAGAATCCCGCCCATCACCGGCACCGGGATGCTTTGCAGCAGCGCACCGAATTTGCCGACGAACGCCAGGCTGATGGCGAAGATCGCCGCCCAGGTCATGATTTTCGGGTTGTAGTTCTTGGTCAGCATCACCGCGCCCGTCACTTCGGCGTAGGTGGTATTAGGCGGGCCGCCGAACAAACCGGCGGCGGTGGTGGCAATGCCATCGCCGAGCAAGGTGCGGTGCAGGCCGGGTTTCTTCAGGTAATCGCGGCCGGTCACGCTACCGACCGCAATCACGCCGCCGATATGCTCGATGGCCGGGGCCAGCGCCACTGGAACAATGAACAGAATTGCCTGCCAGTTGAATTCCGGCGCCGTGAAGTGCGGAATTGCAAACCAGGGAGCAGCGGCAATCTTCGCGGTATCAACGACACCGAAATAGAACGCCATCGCAAAACCCACCAGCACGCCGGAGATGATCGGCACCAGGCGGAAGATACCTTTACCGAATACTGCGACGATCAGCGTGGTCAGCAGCGCGGGCATCGAGATCAGCATGGCGGTCTGGTAATGAATCAACTCGGAGCCGTCGCCAGCCTTGCCCATCGCCATGTTGGCGGCAATCGGCGCCATGGCCAGGCCGATGGAGATGATCACCGGACCAATCACCACCGGTGGCAGCAAACGGTCAATGAACCCGGTGCCTTTGATCTTCACGGCCAGGCCGAGGAAGGTGTAGACGAAACCCGCCGCCATTACGCCGCCCATGGTCGCCGCGAGGCCGAACTGGCCCTTGGCGAGGATGATCGGGGTGATGAAGGCAAAGCTCGAGGCCAGGAACACCGGCACCTGACGCCCGGTGACGATCTGAAACAGAATCGTCCCCAGACCTGCGGTGAACAGCGCCACGTTCGGATCGAGGCCAGTAATCAGCGGCATCAACACCAGGGCGCCGAACGCCACGAACAGCATCTGTGCACCCGACAGCACTGTGCGCCAGAGCGGATCGTTGAACTCCTCCTGCATGCTCAAGCGTCCTTCTGCTTGGTGCCGAAGATCTTGTCACCGGCATCGCCCAGGCCCGGAATGATGTAACCGTGTTCGTTGAGTTTTTCGTCAATGGAGGCGGTGTAGATCATCACGTCCGGGTGAGCTTTTCCTACGGCGGCGATGCCTTCAGGGGCGGCTACCAGCACCATGGCGCGGATATCCCGGCATCCAGCCTTTTTCAGCAGGTCGATGGTCGCGACCATGGAGCTGCCGGTGGCAAGCATCGGGTCGATGATCATTGCCAGGCGTTCGTTGATTTCCGGAACCAGTTTTTCCAGGTAGGTGTGGGCCTGCAGGGTCTGTTCGTTGCGGGCCACGCCCACGGCGCTGACTTTGGCACCCGGGATCAGGCTCAGCACGCCTTCGAGCATGCCGATACCGGCGCGCAGGATCGGCACCACGGTAATCTTCTTGCCGGCGATTTTCTCCACCGACACGGTGCCGCACCAACCTTCAATATCGTAGGTTTCCAGCGGCAGGTCTTTGGTGGCTTCATAGGTCAGCAGGGCACCGACTTCCTGAGCGAGCTCACGGAAATTCTTCGTGCTAATGTCTGCGCGGCGCATAAGGCCAAGTTTATGACGGATCAGCGGATGGCGGATCTCTTGGATGGGCATGGGGAAAGGCTCCGGCGGCGGGCAAAAAAACCGGCCTAGATTAATCTATCCGAGGGTGTTGTCCTATAGACATACAGTACGTTAGTCCACAAACGCTTGATTCGGCCGTGCTGGATGCGTACCTTTGCCCGCTTTTCCCGAATCCGTCCCTCCTGGAGAGCGCCATGCCTGCTGATCTCGAGCATATCCGTCAAATCATGCGAGAGGCTGACTGCCTGTACACCGAAGCTGAAGTCGAGGCGGCCATCGCCCGTGTCGGTGCACACATCAACGAACAGCTGGCTGACACTAACCCAGTGGTGTTCTGTGTGATGAACGGCGGGCTGATTTTTGCCGGCAAGCTGCTCACCCATCTGCACTTCCCGCTAGAAGCGTCCTACCTGCACGCCACCCGTTATCGCAACGAAACCAGCGGCGGCGACCTGTTCTGGAAAGCCAAGCCGGAAGTCTCGTTCCTCGACCGTGACGTGCTGATCATCGACGACATCCTCGATGAAGGTCACACCCTGGGCGCGATCATCGACTACTGCAAACATGCTGGCGCCCGCGCCGTGCACACCGCCGTACTGATCGACAAGGACCACGACCGCAAGGCTCGCCCGGACCTGAAAGCCGATTTCGTCGGCCTGCCGTGCATTGATCGCTACATCTTCGGTTACGGCATGGACTACAAAGGCTACTGGCGTAATGCCAACGGGATTTTTGCTGTTAAAGGGATGTAATCGATGACCACGCCGGGCTTTTTCGATCAAACGCTGTTTACGCAATTGGCCGAGAAAGCGGCGGCCAATCCGCGTGGCCGGCAGCATCACAACTTCCACCAGATGGAAGAGCCCTGCCACCGGATGGCGGTGGGGTTGCAGCCGAGCACGTATATCCCGCCTCACCGGCACCTGAGCGCCGACAAGGCGGAAACCTTGCTGGTGCTGCGCGGCCGTCTCGGTGTGCTGATCTTCGACGACGCGGGTCAGGTCACTGACAAGCGTGTCCTGCAGGCCGGCGGCGATTGCCTGGGCGTGGACCTGCCGGTGGGCATCTATCATGGCCTGGTGGTGCTGGAAGCCGACAGCCTGATGTTCGAGTGCAAGGCCGGTCCTTATCGCCCGGTTGGAGAAGGTGAGCTGGCTCACTGGGCGCCGCGTGAAGGCGAGGCGGGTGTGGCCGAGTATCAGGCCTGGATGCACGCGCAGTTTGATTGACACGTACCTGTAGCAGCTGCCGGAGGCTGCGTTCGGCGGCGAAGCCGTCGTAAATCCTGAATCGACGGTTTTAACTGACAACCGCGGTGCCTGATCCCTCGGCTGCTTCGCAGCCGGACGCAGCCTTCGGCAGCTGCTACAGTGCCCGGCCCCGCCCCGCCCTCCGGAGCCTGTCATGAGCCTTTTGATCCGCAGCTGCGCCGCCCTGTTGCTGACCCTCAGCCTGCCCCTGGCCGCCGCGCCGGCGCCGATGCACGCGCAGTTCCTGCCGCCGGACGACCTGACCCTGCGTGATGCCGAGCCGGAGCAACAGCAGCTGTTGCAGGTCACCGACTATTCGGTGGTGGTGGGGAGCCAGCGCCAATCCACTCAACAACCGATCCCGGTGACGTCACCGCTGCTGATCCGCCTCAAGGGCAAATCCTTGAACAAGGGCGCGACCATCAATCAGGTGC
Source organism: Pseudomonas sp. LBUM1646 (assembly GCF_059716165.1). Lineage (NCBI taxonomy): Bacteria > Pseudomonadati > Pseudomonadota > Gammaproteobacteria > Pseudomonadales > Pseudomonadaceae > Pseudomonas > Pseudomonas sp. LBUM1646. Next base: position 5,790,098 of record NZ_CP166810.1, on the reverse strand, counting down.
TGGTGAACTTCGATGGCGAAAGCAAAAGCCTGAAAAAACCGATCTACGACGAAAAGAGTAAAACCCTGACGCTCTATTACCCGGTGTCTCAATATCGGGTGGTGATCGATTTGCTGCGCAACGACACGGTGTATTGCCAGTTCCTCAGCTATGCCAACGGTCATGTCTGGGCCGATCTGCATACCGGCAGCGTTCGTGCGCGTTGAGCCCGGCGTCAATCGAGGGGTAAACTGCCCGCCCCGTGAAATGTCTGCGAGCTGGAGTCGGCAATGCGTAAAGATAAGAAGCAAGTGATTGGTGACGAGATCGGCGATGAGCAAATCAAACTGTTCCTCGATTTTGAACCGGTCGACGCCACTTCACCGTCGCTGCACAAACTGATCAAGGCCTATCGCGGCCTGCGCATCGATGATTTCGAGCGCTTCCTGACGTTTTTCGTCGCGGCCGGGTTTGACCTGGACGGCAAGGATGAGCACGGCAATGATTTCGTTGCGGTGATCAAGGATCAGCGTAATGCGGCCGAGTACATCGAGCTGATCGCCAAGGCTCGCGGTTAAAGATCTTAAGATCAAAAGATCGCAGCCTCGCTGCGCTCGACAGCTCCTACAGAGTGAAACGAGGCTGCGATCTTTCAAAGGCATAAAAAAACGCCCCGCTCTCAATGAGAACGGGGCGTTTTTTATGGGACCGAATCAAGCGTAGCTTTCGGTCTCGTTACTGGCTTCAACCAGTTCCAGTGCGACGTTGTTGTGCGCGTTGATCTTGCGATACAGCGCCGCGTCGGTTTCCAGGACCTTTTCCCTAGCCGGGAAGATTTCCGCCAGTTTGGCAGCCCACTCACTGGATGCTTTGTTCGGGAAGCACTTCTCGATCAGTTCCAGCATGATCGAAACCGTCACCGAAGCACCTGGCGAAGCGCCAAGCAGGGCAGCAAGCGAACCGTCCTTGGCCGCGACCAATTCGGTGCCGAACTGCAGAACGCCGCCCTTTTTCGGGTCTTTCTTAATGATCTGAACCCGTTGGCCGGCCACTTCCAGGCGCCAGTCTTCGGCTTTCGCTTCCGGGTAGAAGCGACGCAGGGATTCCAGGCGCTGTTCCATCGACTGCATCACTTCGCTGACCAGGTACTTGGTCAGGTCCATGTTGTTTTTCGCCACGGCCAGCATTGGGCCGATGTTGCCGGCGCGAACCGACAGCGGCAGGTCCATGAAGGAACCGTGTTTGAGGAACTTGGTGGTGAAACCGGCGTATGGCCCGAACAGCAGCGACTTGTTGCCATCGACGACGCGGGTGTCCAGGTGCGGCACCGACATCGGTGGCGAACCCACGGCAGCCTGGCTGTAGACCTTGGCCTGGTGATGCTTGACCACTTCCGGGTTGTCGCAACGCAGCCATTGGCCACTGATCGGGAAGCCGCCGAAGCCTTTGCTTTCTTCGATGCCCGAGGCCTGCAACAGCGGCAATGCCGCGCCGCCAGCGCCGAGGAAGACGAACTTGGCGTCGACTTCACGGGTGTTGCCGCTGTTGACGTCCTTGATGCTGACGGTCCAGCCGCTGCCGTTACGTTTCAGGCCAGTGACGCGCTTGCAGTACTTGACCTGGGCATCGGGTGCGCTGGTCAGGTGCTTGAGCAGTTGATTGGTCAGGGCGCCGAAATTGACGTCGGTGCCGTTCATCACGCGAGTGGCAGCGAGGACTTCGTCGGGCGAGCGGCCCGGCATCATCAGCGGCATCCACTCGGCCATCTTGGCCTTGTCTTCGGTGTATTCCATGTCGGAGAAGGCGTGGTGCTTGCTCAACACGTTGAAGCGTGACTTGAGGAACGACACGCCGCTATCGCCTTGCACGAAGCTCAGGTGCGGCACCGGGCTGATGAAGGATTTGCACGAGCCGAACGTGCCTTTTTTGGTCAGATACGACCAGAACTGCTTCGACACCTCGAACTGGGTGTTGATGTGCACGGCTTTCTTGATGTCGACGGTGCCGTCGGCGGCCTGCGGCGTGTAGTTGAGCTCACACAGCCCGGCGTGACCGGTACCGGCGTTGTTCCACGGGTTGGAACTCTCCGCGGCACCCGAATCCATCAGCTCGACGACTTCCAGCTTGATCGCGGGGTCGAGCTCTTTGAGCAGTACAGCGAGGGTGGCACTCATGATGCCGGCCCCTACGAGTACTACGTCGACTGCTTCGTTATGCGCCATTTAACGCGTCTCCAAAATCTGCAGCACCAAATTGTCGGCATGGCTGCCAGGTGTTCAGGGGCGTGTCAGTGATGCCCCAAGTACCCATGGCAGTGTCGCCATGTCCGAATCTTCGCAATTTTTCGCAACTTCGACGGACGCTACCGGCCGGGCCTATGAGTGATATGAACTCATTTCAGCACACGACTGGCAATTCGACTTATGGTCGAGACATCCGTTTGTGCAACCAAATCCGTAGCGGACAGGCTTCAGGCTCCGGTATTTGAGGCGTACCCGGTCCTGTGTCGTTGGGCTGTTTCAGACGCTAATGGTGCATGTTCAGACGCAAAACTATTCATTTGCTCGCCACACTCTTGTGAAGTTGTGAAAACCCGTTTTTTTCACGCTCTTTTGAAGACGTGAACCTCAAAAAAGGGCTGTCCCAGCCTGGCACCGTGCCCGGATGGATTGCCGCCATGGGATACATGACAGGCAAAACGGGCAAACAGCTCAGTAACCGAGCGTAATGACAGCTCTGCAGATTCGCGAAAAGTGGGGGTTTTGCTCAAGGAACAGCAAGCGCGCCAGCTTCACTCGATCTGTGTGGGCGGCTCTCTGTGGGCGGTGCGGGGTGCCAATACCGGGGCATTGACGGTGCTGCGAGGCCCGATCAGGAGACGTCCTTATAATCGGGGGGAGATTGTATCTAAGAAACGCAGGGAAATGGTCGTGTTTAATGACTTTTATTAGGCGTCTGGTCAGATGGACAACAGCGCCTGCACTCGTGAGCGAGGCTGATGCTGCCTGACGCGGGCGCTCGGGGGCAGGGGATGGTGCAACCAGTTGAGGCGGATTTCTTCGATTTCGACCCAGCCATCGCCCATGGGCTGCAGGCTGCATTGCTTGAAGGCCTGGCAATGGCCGTTGCGATCAAGCAGGGCAAAACTGCGGTGCAGCGGGCGGGGCGCGAACAACGAGATCAGATAACGCATGGCGAAGTACCTTGTGGGTGACTGCTGTGAAGGTTGCCATCAGGCCGTGACGTGAAAGTGTATGGGCGATGACAGATGTGTGACAGGAACCGGTTTCCGAAGGGTTTGTCAGAGATTTCAGTAATCGTTGAAGTCCCCTAGTTCACCGCAGTGGCCCACCGCTATACTGCCGGCCTGTTTGTGCCTGATTCTGGAGAGAAGAGCATGTTGCAACGCCTGTTGTTCGGTTTGATCACTGTGACCAGTTTGACCCTGGTTGGCTGCGCCCACAGCCCGCAACAACTGAACCCGGAGCCAAAGCTGACCACTCAACTGGCGCCGGTTGGCCATGGCCAGCAGGTTGTGGTGCGGGTGGTGGACGGTCGTCCGTCGCCAACCCTGGGGACCCGTGGTGGTCTGTACCCTGAGACCAGCGCGATCACCGTGCAGGGCGCGCAGATCCTGCCGAAGTTGCAGGCCCAGGCCGAGGCGGCCGTGCGTTTGCTCGGTTTTACCCCGGTGTCCAACGGCATGAATGCGCCGCAGTTGACCGTGACCCTGGCTGAGCTGAAGTACCAGTCGCCTAAAGAAGGCATGTACGTGACGGAAGCGACCATCGGCGCGACCTTCCGCTCCGATGTGCAGAATGCCAACCGCCGTTACAGCGGTCGTTACGGTGCCTCCCTGGATCAGCGTTTTGGTATGGCGCCGAATCAGGAAACCAACACCAAGCTGGTCAGCGATGTGTTGAGCGATGCACTGACGCGGTTGTTCAAGGACCCGACAGTGGGTCAGATTCTCGGCGAATAAGCTTTCGCGAGTTGCAAAAAAGCCCGGTGCCAGTGATGGCCCCGGGCTTTTTCATGCCCGCCGATTACCTATCACCTGTAGGAGCGAAGCGTGCTCGCGATAGCGGCTCAACATTCAACATTGATGCTGACTGACTGACTGAGGCACCGCCATCGCGAGCAAGCTTTGCTCCTGCGGGGGCGGGGTCAGGCGGCTTGCGAGTAGAAATCCAACACGCTCACGCCTGTGAGCAAATCCGTCTCTGGCAGGTCCGCGTGTTGATGCCCGCCGAGGGCGCAATACACCAACCAGTGGCGGTCCTGGACGTTGAAGGCGAGGCTGCCAACGAGATTCTGCTGTTCGTCGCTTTGGGCGATGAGGTAGAGGCGGTCCTGGTTTTCGGCGTGCAGCATGCTGTGCTCTGTGTCGGTTTCGAGGGGCGACAGACTGGCGCATTCAGATGACGACGCCATGACACAAGACAGTAATCGGCCCAATGGTTCGTTATTTGTTGCAAGCTTTCGGTAGAATCCGCGCCGCGGTCGTCGGTCCGGCGCCTGCCACGTTAGTTTTGCCCGAGGTCCGTGATGTCGTTGCATTTGATTTCGTTGTTTACCAACCATCCCGCCAAGTTGATCAACCTGCTGGCCTTGCTGATTGCCTTCCCGGGCTGCTGGCTGCTGCATGCCACCCGTCGCCGCGAACAGCGTGCGCTGGCCGTGCTTGAAGCGCATACCCAGAGCCGTCGTGTCGATGACGCGATGTTGATGCTCGATGGCGCCACCCAGCGCATGAACCGGTTTTTCTATCGATTCGGTTTTGCGTGCCTGGGTGTAGCGCTGATCGTTTCGTGGATCAGTACACGGTTTTGAATCGCTAAAAAGCAAAAAATCGCAGCCTTCGGCAGCTCCACATGGGATTTGTGTTCACCCAGTAGGAGCTGCGGAAGGCTGCGATCTTTTGATCTTCTTGCCGCTTAAAGCGGCAACCCGGCCTTCACACGGTACTGATTGCGCACCGGCGTCGCATATTGCAACACCATGAACGGCCGATGTTCCTCAGGGCAAGCCTCCAGCCGACGCTGCCATTCTTCCTGAGCCTTGGCCAGTTCATCCGCCGCAAACACCTCGGCGGCTTTCGGCACCTGCAACTGCGGATCAGCATCCTTCCACTGCGCGTAAGCCAGATAGTGCACCGGGAACAACCGGTAACCGCCGAGGATCTGCTTGTCCATTTCGATTGCCAATTGCTTGGTGTCATCGAACAGTGCGGTGATCGGCGAGGCGAAGTTCACGTGGACCCGGCCCTTGTAGCCGGTGATGCCCTTGGCGATGCTCACATCGTCCTCGCCCGGCACTTTGCTGTAGCTGCCAGTGGTGGCGCGGATGAACAGCTCGCGGGCCTTGGCCTGGTCGCACGGGTCGTATTCGTAGCTGATCGACACCGGGGTGACGTTCAGCGACTGGATAACTTCGCCGAACGGCTCGTCCTTGCGGCTCATGTGGAACATCTTGAGGATCGCCGACTCAGTACGGTCGTCGCCATCCTTGGCCCGACCTTCGGCCTGGGCGATCCAGATCGAGGCGCAGTCGTTGCGGATCGAGTGGTTGATGTAAGCCGACAGCAATTGGTAAGCAGCCATCTTCTCGCGGCGACCGGTGATCGAACGGTGCACGATGAAGCTCTTGTTCAGACGCATCAGATCGCTGACAAACGGCTTTTGCAGCAGGTTGTCGCCGATGGCGATACGCGGGGTCGGCAGGCCGGCGTGGTACACGGCATAGTTGACGAAGGCCGGGTCCATCACGATGTCGCGGTGGTTGGCGATGAACAGGTAGGCACTGCCGGACTTGAATTGCTCGACGCCGGTGTAAGTGACACCGTCGGTGGCGCGCTCGATGGTGTGGTCGACGTAAACCTCGACCTTGTCTTGCAAAGTGGCCACCGAGTTGACGCCGGCGAACTCACGGCGCAGCCGATGAGCTATAAGAGGTTTGAGCATCCAGCCAAAGGCACCGGCATAACGCGGGAAGCGGAAGTGGATGAGGATATCTAGAAGCGCCTTGTCGCCGAGCAGCCGCGCCAGCACCGCTGGGACTTCGCTGTCGTCGTAAGGTCGGATGGCATCGAATTCGCCCATCATGCTCTCTTGTTAGAAACGGCTAGGGTAAGTAAAGGTTTTGATCGAAAACCAGCGGGGCACGGTCTGAAAAGGTAGCCAGACAAAAATAGCCCTGCAAATAGACCGGCGATTATACGCACAAGTCACCTGGGAGACCGCGATGCTGGAAGCCGCACTGTATGAATGTCCGTATTGTGGTGAGGAGGTTGAGACTTCCGTGGACCTGTCGGGTGGTGATCAGACCTACATCGAGGACTGTCAGGTGTGTTGTCGACCCATAACGTTTGTGTTGCAGGTTGACGGAGAGGAATGGCATCTCGAAGTTTTTAGCGAAAACGATTGAGGGGCGCCCGATGCAGCGAATCTACGAACCGGAAAACCTGATGGAAGGCGAGTTGCTGCAAGGCATGCTGGCCAGCGAGGGCATCGAAGCGCATCTGGTGGGGCGGGATTTGCTCGGCGGCACAGGCGAATTGCCGATCTACGGTTTGCTGGGTTTGTCAGTGGATAACGATCAGGCCGAGTACGCCCGGGAACTGATCACCGCCTACAATGCCGCGCTGCCGGTGCCCGGTGATGAACCGGAAAGTTTTCCCGGCACGCTGGTCTGTTAGGCTGACGGTCGTTTTATCAAGAGTCGTGTTGCCCCATGTGTGGACGTTATGCCCTGTTTCGCTGGAACCCCGCCTTCGCGGCCCTGCCTGGCTTCCCCGCCGACCAGCGGGCCCAGTGGAATATTTCCCCCAACGATTCGGTGTTGATGCTGCGTGCCGGCACGGACGGCCAGCGTGAGTTGGCCCGTGCCCGCTGGGGCCTGACGCCGCCGTGGCTGACCGACTTGTCCCGCACCCCGGCCCATGCCCGGGCCGAAACCGTGGCCGAACAGCCGATGTTTCGCCAGGCCTTGCGCGAGCGCCGTTGCCTGTTGCCGGCCAATGGCTTCTACGAATGGCGCGGCACCACGCGCAAGCGCCCGTATTGGCTGACGCCGGGGGAGGGCTCGGCGCTGTTTTTCGCGGCGATCTGGGAAGCGTATCCTGTGCAGGAGCAGGTGTGGTTGAGCACGGCAGTGATTACCCAGCCGGCGGCGAGTCAGCGTCGGCCGTTGATTCTCGATGAGGCGGGGCAGGCGGCGTGGCTTGATCCGCAAACGCCGTTGCATGTGCTGCAGGGGTTGCTGGCCAGTGAACCCGCGGCGTTGCGCGAGCGGGTGCTGGCGAATCTGGTGAATGATCCGAAGCTCAATGGGCCGGAGTGTTTGACCCCTGGATGATGATCGTTCCCACGCAGAGCGTAATGATCGTTCCCACGCTCTGCGTGGGAATGAATCCCGTGACGCTCTGCGTCACAGTGGACGCGGAGCGTCCATGGCTGCATTCCCACGCAGAGCGTGGGAACGATCATTGAACCTCAAACCTTGAACTGATTGATCAACCGCCGCTGCTGTTCCGCCAACTTGGTCAGGTCCGCGCTGGCCGCACTCGACTCATCCGCCCCGCCAGCCACTTCATTGGCCACTTGCCCGATGTTGATCACGTTACGGTTGATGTCATCCGCCACCGCACTCTGTTCCTCGGCAGCGCTGGCAATCTGGGTGTTCATGTCATTGATCACCGACACCGCCTGAGTAATGGTCTCCAGCGCCTCGGCTGCCTTCGCCGCATGCTGCACACTTTCGTCGGTACGGTTCTGGCTGTCTTCCATGACCCGCACCACATCGCGGGTGCCTTGTTGCAACTGCTGGATCATGGTCTGGATTTCTTCGGTGGCCTTCTGGGTCTTTTGCGCCAGGTTGCGCACCTCATCGGCCACCACCGCAAAACCACGGCCCTGTTCACCGGCGCGCGCCGCTTCGATCGCGGCGTTCAACGCCAGCAAGTTAGTTTGCTCGGCGATCCCGCGAATGGCGGTGAGGATCGCGTTGATGTTCTCGCTGTCCTTGGCCAGGGTTTGCACCACGGCCACCGCTTTGCCGATTTCCACCGCCAGCACGCCAATCGAATTCGAAGTATCGCGCACGATTTGCATGCCTTGGGCCGCAGCCTTGTCCGCATGGCTGGCAGCTTGCGCCGCCGAGGTCGCGTTGCGCGCCACGTCCTGGGCGGTGGCAGTCATTTCATGCACCGCCGTGGCCACTTGATCAATCTCGGCCATTTGTTTGTGCACGCCGATGTTGGTGCGGATCGCGATGTCGGCGGTGTGTTCCGATGAATCACTGACGCTCTGCACCGACGTCACCACTTGGGTGATCATCGCCTGCAACTTGGCCAGGAAGGTGTTGAAGCCTTTGGCGATCGAGCCGAGTTCGTCGGCGCGGTCGCTGCTCAGGCGTCGCGTGAGATCGCCTTCGCCCTGAGCGATGTCGTCGAGCATGGCCACCATTTGCTTGAGCGGACGGGCGATGCCGTGGCCAACCAGCCAGATCACCAGCAAGCCGATACCAGCGATCAGCAAGCCGACCATGGCCATGCCGAAGGTGTCGGATTTGCGTTGCTTATCCAGATCACCCTGGAGTTTTTGCAGGTCGGCCATCACCGCGTTCAGCGGCAATTGCAGCATCAGTGTCCAGCGGGCGTCGGTCTGACCGATGCCGAACGGCAGGTACAACTCGATGCGGCCATTGGCTTTATCGACGGTGTAGGTCACTTCGCCACGCTTGAGATTGGCCATGTTGGCAATCTGCTGGCTGTCGAGGATGTCGCTGACCTTCTCGCCGAATTTGCTCGGGTCCTTGGTGTAGGCGACGATCCGGCCGTTGCCGCCGATCAGCGCCATCACGCCCGAGCCGCTGTACAGTTTCTGGTTGGCGCCCAGGAGCATTTCCTGGATGAAGTTCACCGACAGGTCGGCGCCGACTATGCCCTGAAAGGTGCCGTTGAGCATGATCGGTTCAATAAAGGAGGCGAGCATGACGATTTTGTCGCCGACCTTGTAGGGCGCCGGATCGATCACGCAGGATTTCCTGGTTTCTTTCGAGCACAGGTAGTACTCGCTGGCGCGCACGCCGGTGGACAGGGTTTTCTGGTCGTCGACGTCCACCAGTTTGTCCAGGCCCAGGCTGCCGTCCTCGTTGCGGAACCACCACGGCAGGAAACGCCCGTTGGCGGCGTCGATGCCGACCACTTTGGTGTCGAGGTAAGCCGCATCATTATGGTCCAGGGCGTTTTTTTCCCAGCCGATGTAGGTGCCGAGGATTTTCGGGTTCTTGGTGACGTTTTCCTTGATCAGGCTGATCAACTGCTCACGGCTGAGGTTCAGTTGCGGCTGGCCATCAGCGCCCGGGGTGCCGATCAGTTCGTTGACCCGCACCAGGCCCCCGGCAATCAGCAGCGGCGCTTCGAGTTCGCGCTGTATCTGGCTGACCTGGGTTTGTGCCAGGGACGTCAGGCGCTGCTCGATGACTTGCTCGAACTGCGCCTGGGTCCGTTCCTGAACCATGTCTTGCGTCCGGGCGCCGGAAAACAGTGCATACAGCACCAGGGCCGCCACGACACTGAGGACGATGGCGCCGGCAAGGGCGGCTACGGAAAACTGGATCGACTTGAATTTCATGGGTGCTCCGCACGCAAGAGGACGTCTGCGCTGCTGTATCGGCAGGGGCCTCGGGGACCATGAGCGGGTAATGGCGAAATGACTGTTTTGGAGCGCTGAAGGTCGCAACTGAAGCGTGGGGAGGGCGTGGCCTGCGGGGTTTTGTGAATTTTTTTCTGTTGCGCAGTCGATTCTGTCTGAAAAGTGCGTGCTACACGTCTGTTGTATCTGGCGCCGATACAATTCACCGCCTAGGATACGCGGCATGTTTTCAGGGAGCTTTATTGATGAACAAGACATTGGTTGCAAGTGCATTGAGCGCGGGTCTGTTGCTCGCCGGTTGTCAGTCGGTCAACACCACCAGCGGCGGAGCCGTAGGGGTTGAGCGCAAGCAGTACATGTTCAGCATGCTGTCGAGCCAGGAAGTCGACCAGATGTATGCCCAGTCCTATCAGAAGACAGTAGGCGAGGCGACGAACAAAGGGGTGCTGGACAAAACCAGTACCGATGCCAAGCGCATCCAGGCGATCGCCGACCGACTGATTGCCCAGGCACCGAACTTCCGTCCGGATTCGGCCCAGTGGAAGTGGGAAGTCAATCTGATCAAGAGCGATGAGCTCAACGCCAACTGCGGTCCTGGCGGCAAGATCATTTTCTATACAGGGCTGATCGACAGCCTGAAACTCACCGACGATGAAATCGCCGCAGTCATGGGACATGAAATCGCCCACGCCCTGCGCGAGCATGGTCGTGAAGCGATGTCCAAGGCCTACGGCATCGAGATGGCCAAGCAGGGCGCTGGTGCCTTGTTCGGTCTGGGCCAGGACAGCCTGGCCCTGGCCGACACCGTGGCCAACTACGGCATGACGCTGCCTAACAGCCGTTCCAACGAAAACGAGGCCGACCTGATCGGCCTGGAACTGGCGGCCCGCGCCGGCTATAACCCGAATGCAGCGATCACCTTGTGGAACAAGATGAGCAAGGCTTCGGAAGGTTCGCCGCCGGAGTTCATGAGCACTCACCCGGCGTCGGCCAGTCGTATTGCTTCGTTGCAGGCAGCGATTCCGAAAGTCATGCCGCTTTATGAGAAAGCCTCGAAGTCTTGAGTTGAAAAAGGCGCTCCTGTTTTGCAGGAGCGCCTTGATGTTCAATTGTCTGTTTCTGGCGTGGCAAATGTATCTCTATATATTCCATCCGAGTCCTTCATCAGATACTCAATAAAGATGTTATTGGCGCGCGGGTTGTAATCATATTGTTCGCCAAATATGAAAAAGAACTCACACTCGATCTCGTAATACCGTGCACCTGATTGCTTGACGAAGTTAATCCTGAAGGGATTCCCTGCACCATCCGAAACGGTAAAGTGTGATTCCTCGCCCACGGCAGGAAACGTCCAGTAGTAACTGTTCTGTGAATCACTTTCGTATTGGTCGGCATACGTAATGTAACGGCCCTCAACGTTTCCGGCATGAAGCTGGGCCTCTCCTCTCAGTGACTCCAGGTCGTCCAGACTTTTTTCAGTGCGGCCGGTTAAACGAACATGCACTCGTTTCGTGTCAATAGTATCCACCGTTGCCGTAAAGCCACAGTCGTGGCTAAACGGTACGGGTGGAATGTCAGTAGTTCCGGTTTCAGCGGTGGGGCTGTGGGTCTTCATGGTGACGATCCTTGTGGTCGGCAGCGAGATCAGAAGCCACGAATATAGGCGTGTCGGGTAGTTGCCAATAGCTGTCAACTTTGACAGCTATTGGCGGTTGGTTATTGATAGCTAGTCTCTACCCGATCGTTGTGAGGTGGGCCAGATCAAACCCACCCGCTACTCTGCATCGCCTTGTACACCGCAACAATCGCCAGCACCAGGAACGCCAACGCCGCCAGTCGACGAATCAAGGTCAACGGCAGTTTGTCCGCCGCAAAGTTACCCGCCAATACCACGGGCACGTTGGCAATCAACATCCCGGCGGTGGTGCCGATGATCACCAGCCACAGGTCCGGGTATTGCGCCGCGAGCATGACGGTGGCGACCTGGGTCTTGTCGCCCATCTCGGCGAGGAAGAACGCAATCAGCGTGGTCAGGAACGGCCCGAACTTGCGGGCGGTGCTGGCTTCGTCGTCGTCCATTTTGTCTGGCACCAGGGTCCACAACGCCGTCGCGGTGAAGCTCGCGGCGAGGATCCAGTGCAACGTCGCATTCGAGAAGAAACTGCCGAACCAGGCACCTACCGCACCGGCCGCCGCGTGGTTGGCCAGGGTCGCGGCGACGATGCCGGCGATGATCGGCCAGGGTTTGCGAAAGCGAGCCGCAAGAATGAGCGCGAGCAGTTGCGTCTTGTCGCCGATTTCGGCCAAGGCAACGATTGCGGTGGGAACGAGAAGAGAATCCAGCATCAGGGTTTTCCTAAGGGGCGGGTCGACACGGCTATGACACGTACAGCCTTCCCGCCCCGGGTAAGGTGTTCGTGTCATAGGTCTTGTCAAACCCTGGCGATCCGTCTGTGCGGACGCTTGGGTCGCATACGCCATGGTCTGTTGACCAAGTATGTTGACGTATGCCGGACGAGCATGGCGCTCGTGGGAGACTACTCCCCTAGGACGGAGCGGATTCTGCCTAGGCAAATCCGATTGGGCAAGAACAAATTTCTAGCCGCGTTTGGCTCGGTAGATTCTGAAACCCTGACCTTCAGCCTTGATCGCACACACGCCGAGGTGCTCCTCGATCAGTGGCTGATACTTGAGGAAACTGTTAGCGACCAAGCGCAGTTCACCACCGTTTTTCAGATGTTTGGCTGCTTTTCGCAGCAAGTTCTCGGTGGCGAAATAATCAGTGTGCACGCCGACATGGAAGGGCGGATTGCTCAAAATCGCACTCAAACCCATCGGCGCGGCATCGATGCCATCGCCCGTAATCACCTCGGCTTCCAGACCGTTGGCGGCTAAGGTCAGGCGACTGCTGGCAGCGGCAAATGCATCGACGTCGAGCAACGTCACCTGATTGTGTGGATAACGACGTTTGACGGCCGCACCCAACACCCCGGCACCGCAACCGAAGTCCAGCAAGTGGCCGCTGGGCAACTTGTCCAGATGTTCCAGCAGCAGGGCACTGCCGCGATCGAGGCGACCGTGGCTGAACACACCTGGCAAACTGATGACTTTCAGCGGCCCTTCGGCCAATGGCAGTTCGTATTCCTGGGCCAGGCTTTCCAGCGACTTGGCTTCTGGCGCGTTGGCCACGGTGACTTGCCACAACTGGCAATGCCGCGCGCTGTCGAGCTTGCGCGGTTTGCCAAACGGGTTCAGTTGCTTGGCCGCGCCTTCGATGCCGCTGCGTTTTTCGCCGACCAGGTACAACTCGCGACCGGCCAGGCGTGAGGCGAGGGCGTTGAGGATGTAGTCGGTCAGGTCCTTGGACTTGGGCAGAAACACCACCGCCGTCTCGAACTCGCGCTCGGGCGCATTGACGCCAAACTGGCTGCGCTCGGCAAAGCGTGCATCGAGCGCCGCTTGATCGCCGGCATGCCAGCACCAGCCGTGGGCATCGGGCAGGCGACCGAGCAAATCGTCGGCGGGCAAACCGGCCAGCAACACCGAACCCTGGAATAACTCGGCCTGACGAAGCAGTACTTCACTGCGCGGATCCATACTCTGCTCCCTGAAAAAAAGTGCCGCAGTTTATCAACTGACGACCCGCAGCGCCTTACCGCTGAAGTAGCCCTGAGCGTTTTCGGTCAACTGACCAACGATCCGCTGCCGCGCTTCGCGACTGCCCCAGGCGTTGTGCGGGGTGACAATCAGTCGAGGGATGTCGTGGGCCAACAGTGGGTTGCCCGCTGTTGGTGGCTCAACGCTGAGCACATCCGTGGCCGCGCCACCGAGGTGACCGTTGCGCAAGGCATCGGCCAGTGCCTGTTCGTCGATCAGGCCGCCGCGGGCGGTGTTGACCACAAATGCGCCCGGTTTCATCGAGGCCAGTTCACGGGCACCGATAAAGTGCCGGGTGTGTTCATTGAGCGGGCAGTGCAGCGTCAGGGCGTCGATTTGCGGCAGCAGTTCATTCAATGGCAAGCGATCCGGGCGGGCCGGGCGGCCGGGAATCTGCCCCAGCAACACGCGCATGCCGAAGGCTTCGGCCAACCGTGCGACGGCGCCGCCCAGTTCGCCGTGGCCGAGCAGGCCGAGGGTTTTGCCTTCCAGTTCGACGATCGGGTAATCCAATAGACAGAACTGTTTAGCCTGCTGCCAGCGACCTTCGCCGACGGCTTTTTGGTAGTCCGCCAAGCGTGTCGCCAGATTGAGCAACAGCATGATCGTGTGCTGGGCCACCGACGGCGTGCCGTAGCCCTGGCAGTTGCAAACAGTAATCCCGTGGGCGCGAGCGGCGGCCAGATCGACGTTGTTGGTGCCGGTAGCGGTGATCAGGATCAGCTTGAGTTCGGGGCTGGCGGCGATGGCGTCGGCGTCGATCAGGATCTTGTTGCTGATGGCCACGGTGGCGCCCTTGAGGCGCTCGATCACCTGATCCGGCGAGGTCTGGGCGAACAACTGCAAGTCGCTGAAGCAATCGCGCAAAGGCGTCAGGTCGAGGTCGCCCAGATCCAGGGACGGGTGGTCGAGGAAAACGGCGCGGCGAGAGTTCGTCATCAACTGTACCTTTTGTGCAATGAACTGAAGGCGTAATCTGCCGAGCCTACCAGATGAAACAAATGGTTACGCCCTGCGCCAGAGTCGTGCGGCTAATGCAGATGCAAGCACTGTGTAGCAGCTGGCGCAGCCTGCGTTCGGCTGCGCAGCAGTCGTAAATCCTGAGCACGCGTTTTTTCTGAAGCACCGCATCACCTGAATTCACGACTGCTGCGCAGCCGAACGCAGGCTTCGCCAGCTGCTACAAGGGGTGTGGTTTTTCCCGGTTATTTTATTTATCTGCCCCAGAGGAGCCCCCATGTACTGGACAGAATTCTTGACCGTCGCCCTGATTCACCTGCTGGCCGTCGCCAGCCCCGGCCCGGACTTCGCCGTGGTGGTACGTGAGAGCGTGACCCACGGTCGGCGTGCCGGAACCTGGACTGCGCTGGGTGTGGGTACGGCGATTTTCCTGCACGTCGGTTATTCGCTGCTCGGCATCGGCCTGATCGTGTCCCAGTCGATCGTGCTGTTCAACGCTTTGAAATGGGCGGCCGCCGCGTACCTGCTGTACATCGGCTTCAAGGCCTTGCGCGCGCAACCCGCCAAACCGGTATCCGACGACCTGCACAAGGAAGTCGGCGAACGCACCGCACGTGGCGCGTTTACGTCGGGCTTCGTCACCAATGGCCTGAACCCCAAAGCCACGCTGTTCTTTCTCTCGCTGTTCACCGTGGTGATCAACCCGCATACGCCGTTGGCGGTACAAGCCGGTTACGGGATTTACCTCGCCGTAGCGACGGCGGTCTGGTTCTGCCTGGTGGCGATGCTGTTCAGCCAGCAGCGGGTACGCGCCGGTTTCGCCCGCATGGGCCACTGGTTCGACCGGACCATGGGCGCGGTACTGATCGCCATCGGCGTGAAACTCGCCTTCACCGAGATGCATTGATGCCTGTAGGATCACTGCTTGCCGGCGATGGCGTCCTTGAGATCGCCATCGCGAGCAAGCTCAGCTCCTACGAAAGCGGATTGAGTTCGCTCAGTTTGTTCAGCGCGTTCAGATACTCCCGGGGATTCTCTCCGAGCAAACGGCGAAACATCGCGCTGAACGCCCGGGCGCTGCCGTAGCCCAGATCCCGCGCCACGCTCTGTACGCTTTCCCCGGCGAGCAGGCGCGGCAGGGCTTCCATCAGGCGCAGTTGCTGGCGCCAGGCATTGAAATTCATCTTCAGTTGTTGTTGGAACAGCCGCGCCAGGGTTCGCGAACTGGCGCCGACTTGCTGTGCCCAGTCTTCCAGGGTGTTGGGATGGTCTGGCGTACGCAGCAGCGCCAAACAGATGCCTTGCAGACGCCGGTCCTCGGGCATCGGAATGTGCAGCGGAAGGTTTTCCAGGCCGGCGATTTCTTCCAGCATCAGCTTCTGGATCAGCGGGTTTTCCGCGTGTTGCGGGCCTTGCACCGCGCGCAGGATCAACTCGCGCAGCAATGGCGTGACGGCCAGCACGCAGCACTGATGCAGGCTTGGTGGCGACAGTTCGGCGGCAATGAACAGCGAGCGCATGCGCACCTCGCCCGACATGAAAATCTCATGCGCCACCATCGGCGGAATCCACACCGCACGGGTCGGCGGAATCACCCAGGCGCCTTGCGCCGTGACCACCCGCATGGTGCCGCAGACGGCATACAGCAACTGCGCTTCGCGGTGTTGATGCAGTTCCTGGTGCGCGCCATCCATGTAATCACGCGGATAAGCGCTGACCGGGCCGTGCAGGAAGTGGCTGATTAACATGTCAGATCCGATGACTTTGTTGTCAGGAATGCGCTTTTTCGCCAACTTAGCATAAGCCGCTCACTACAACGTAAAGCGTGCCGCGATGAACCAGTCCAGAAACGTTATCCGCTACATCAACGCAGCTCATGTGATCGACCACATGTTCATGCTGATTTTCCCCGCCGCCATTCTCGGCATGACCCAAGCCTTCGCGTTGGATTACGCCGCACTGATCGGCTTGTCCCTCGGCGGTTTCATTGCCTTCGGCGCCTGTTCGCTACCGGCCGGTTGGCTGGGGGATCACTGGAGCCGGCGGCAAATGATGCTGGTGTTTTTCTTCGGCATTGGCGCCTCGGCGATTTTCACCGGTTTGAGCAGCAGCGCGCCGATGCTGGTTGTCGGCCTGACACTGATTGGGGTTTTTGCCGCGATTTATCACCCGGTGGGCACCGCAATGCTGGTGGCCTATGCGCAGAACCGCGGCCGGGAAATCGGCATCAACGGCATGTGGGGCAACCTCGGCGTGGCGTTTTCGGCGCTGATCACCGGGTTGCTGGTGGCGCAGTTTGGCTGGCGTTCGGCATTCATTCTGCCGGGGGTGGTGGCGATTGCATTGGGCATCGGTTTCGCCTTGCAGGTGCGTGAAGAACCGATCCCCAAGCGTCCGCACACGCCGCTCAAAGGTGCGGCCGGCCAGCGGATTTCCATGGTCATGGTGTTTGGCGTGCTGGCCCTGGCCACCGCGACTGGCGGCGTGGTGTTCAACGCCACGACCATGACCTATCCGAAACTCTTTCAGGAGCGCCTGCATGATTTGTTCGCATCTCCACAAACCCTTGGCGTGGTGGTCAGCCTGGCGTATGCCTTCGGTGCCGTGGCGCAGCTGAGCATCGGCCGGGTGTTGCACCGTTTTAGTCTGAAATGGCCGTTCATTGTGTTGACGTTGTGCCAGGCGCCATTGCTGTTCGGGTTGGCGTATGTGGATGGCTGGGCCGTGATTGCACTGGGCGCGGCGTTCATGTTCGTGGTGTTTGGCCAGGTCACGGTGAATGACGCGATGGTCGCCAACTTCGTCGCCCCGCAATGGCAGTCCCGGGTTTTTGCGCTGCGTTACTGTTTATCGTTCGGGGCCAGTGCGACCGCGATTCCGCTGATTTCGTTCGTCGAACCGCGCCAGGGTTTTGTAGGGCTTTATCTGATATTGGCGGGTTTTGCGGCGTTGACCTTCGTGGCGGCACTGGTTTTCCCACGGACGCCGTCTGAGGCTGCTGTAGGACAAACGGCATAACCAGTGACGAAATCCTGCAAATGCTGGCGCAAAGCTAGCATTTGTACGGCTGTGCAAATCATTCCTTTGGCTGATTTGGCTGGCGTATAAGGGCTCTAGAGTAATTATCTTTAAAGCCAAGACCGTGCAGTCAGAAAAGGGATTCTTATGTTGCAGACTCGCGTTATCCCGCCAGCCGAAGGCGCTTACCAGTATCCGCTGCTGATTAAACGACTGCTGATGTCCGGCGCTCGTTACGAGAAAACCCGCGAGATCGTGTACCGCGACCAGCTGCGCTACAGCTATCCGACCCTGATCGAACGGGTTGCGCGGCTGGCCAATGTGCTGACGGCGGCCGGGGTCAAGGCCGGGGATACCGTGGCGGTGATGGACTGGGACAGCCATCGTTACCTGGAATGCATGTTCGCCATCCCGATGATCGGCGCGGTGATCCACACCATCAACGTGCGGCTGTCACCGGAACAGATCCTCTACACCATGAACCACGCCGAGGACCGCTTCGTGCTGGTCAACAGTGAGTTTGTGGGGCTGTACCAGGCCATCGCCGGGCACCTGACCACGGTTCAGAAAACCCTGCTGCTAACTGACCTGCCGGATAAAACCGCCGATTTGCCGAACCTTGTCGGCGAATACGAGCAGTTGCTGGCCGCTGCGAGCACGCAGTACGACTTCCAGGATTTCGACGAAAATTCGGTCGCGACCACCTTCTACACCACCGGCACCACCGGTAATCCCAAAGGCGTGTACTTCACCCATCGGCAACTGGTGCTGCATACCATGGGAGTGTCGACCATCATGGGCGCCATCGACAGCGTGCGGCTGTTGGGCACCAACGATGTCTATATGCCGATCACTCCGATGTTCCATGTGCACGCTTGGGGCTTGCCGTACGTGGCAACGATGCTCGGGCTCAAGCAGGTTTATCCCGGTCGCTACGACCCGGAATACCTGGTGGAGTTGTGGCGCAAAGAGAAGGTCACCTTCTCCCACTGCGTGCCGACCATCCTGCAAATGGTCCTCAACGCCAAGGCGGCGCAGAACACCGATTTCGGCGGCTGGAAAATCGTCATCGGCGGCAGTGCGCTGAACCGTGCGTTGTACGAAGCCGCCAAGGCCAAGGGCATTCAATTGACCGCCGCTTACGGCATGTCGGAAACCGGTCCGCTGGTGTCCTGCGCTCACCTCAATGACGAGTTGATGGCCGGCACCGAAGACGAACGCACCACCTACCGGATCAAGGCCGGCGTGCCGGGGCCACTGGTGGAGGCGGCGATCGTCGACACCGACGGCAACTTCCTGCCTGCCGATGGCGAGACCCAGGGCGAACTGGTGCTGCGTGCGCCGTGGCTCACCGAAGGTTATTTCAACGAGCCGCAGAAGGGCGCCGAGCTCTGGGCCGGCGGCTGGCTGCACACCGGCGACGTGGCAACCCTGGACAGCATGGGCGTGATCGACATTCGCGACCGGATCAAGGACGTGATCAAGACTGGCGGCGAGTGGATCTCGTCCCTGGACCTTGAAGATTTGATCAGCCGTCACGTAGCGGTACGCGAAGTAGCAGTGGTGGGGATTGCCGACCCGCAGTGGGGCGAGCGGCCATTTGCGCTGCTGGTGATCCGCGAAGGGCATGAGATCGGGGCTCGTGAACTCAAGGAACACCTCAAGCCGTTCGTCGAGTTGGGGCACCTGAGCAAGTGGGCCATCCCGAGCCAGATCGCCCTTGTTACTGAAATTCCCAAGACCAGCGTCGGCAAGCTCGACAAGAAGCGTATCCGCCTCGACATCACTGAATGGCAGGCCAACAACAGCACCTTCCTCTCCACGCTTTAAGCGTGATCTGACCTCCCCAGGCGTGCCCGAAAAGGCACGCCAGCCCCACCAAGCAAGCGCTTGGCTTGTGAAATCCGAATTTTCAGCCATCCTTGCCGTGCCGACATGTGTCGGACTGGCGAAAGGACTGTTCCAGAGTGGCCGGCAGCTGCAAATCACACTTTAGAGGGATCAAGCAGTACTACCTGCTGGCTATAGTCCGCTCAAGGATTTTTAAGAACGGAGCAAACGCACAAACGGGGCGATGCACATTTGGATTGACGTCGGGATCTCTTGGCTCCCGGTCAGCCACAACGTTTTTAAAAGTACTCACTGCCATAACAATAATGCACATGGAGTAGCGTCGATGACATCAGTAAACCAGTTCTGGCGCCGGGCGAAACTGCCCCTGGCGGTCAGTCTCGCCTCTTCGCTCGCCGGGCCTGCATTCGGCGTCAGTTTCAACGTCGGTGAAATCGAAGGTCAGTTCGACTCATCCCTGTCGATCGGTGCCAGTTGGTCTACTCAGAGTCCCAACAAGAACCTCATCGGCGTCAACAATGGCGGCCACGGCCTGTCGCAGACGTCCGATGACGGTCACGCAAACTTCAAGAGCGGGGAAACCTTCTCGAAAATCTTCAAGGGCATCCACGACCTCGAATTGAAATACGGCGATACCGGAGTCTTCGTCCGCGGCAAATACTGGTACGACTTTGAACTGAAAGACGAAAGTCGCGAGTTCAAGGACATCAGCGACAACAACCGCAAGGAAGGCGCCAAGTCCGCCGGTGGGCAGATCCTCGACGCCTTCGTCTACCACAACTACTCCATTGCCGATCAGCCGGGCTCCGTGCGTCTGGGCAAACAAGTAGTGAGCTGGGGTGAAAGTACCTTCATCGGCGGCGGTATCAACTCGATCAACCCGATCGACGTGTCTGCGTTCCGTCGTCCGGGTGCCGAGATCAAGGAAGGCCTGATTCCGGTCAACATGTTCTACGTGTCCCAGAGCCTGACCGATAGCCTCTCGGCCGAGGCCTTCTACCAGCTCGAGTGGGACCAGACCGTCGTCGATAACTGCGGCACATTCTTCTCTCAGGCAGACATCATTGCCGACGGTTGCGACAACAACCTGCGCGTGCTGAACAAGCGTTCGCAGATTCCGGCCGTGGCATTGGGCCCATTGGCTGCCAATGGCGTCGATGTCAACGAAGAAGGCGTACTGGTGCGTCGCGGTGGCGATCGCGATGCGCGTGACAGCGGCCAGTGGGGCGCGTCCCTGAAATACATGTTCGACCCGCTGGACACCGAGTTCGGCGCCTATTTCATGAACTACCACAGCCGTGCACCGATCTTCAGCGCCACCGGTGCTCCGCAGTCGGTCTATAACACTGCACGGGCGCTGCCAGGGCCGTTCGCGGCACTCGCACCGCTGCTGGTAGCCGGCAACTCGGAATACTTTGTTGAATACCCGGAAGACATCCGTCTCTACGGTTTGAGCTTCTCCACCACCCTGCCTACCGGTACGGCGTGGAGCGGTGAAATCAGCTACCGTCCGAACGCACCGGTGCAACTGAACTCCACCGACATCCTGTTCGCTGGCGTACGTCCTATCGGTGGCGCGCTGTCCAATGCTTCGCTGCTGACCGGCGTGCCGGGCCAGGACCTGCACGGTTATCGCCGCAAGGAAATCACCCAGTTCCAGACCACCCTGACGCACTTCTTCGACCAGGTCATGGGCGCCAGCCGTCTGACCCTGGTGGGCGAAGTGGGCGTGACCCACGTCGGCGGCCTGGAAAGCACGTCCGATGTCCGTTACGGCCGTGACCCGGTCTACGGCCCGGGTGAATTGCCCGCCACTGGCGGCGCCAACACCTGCGCCAACATCCTCAACGCCAGCACCATCAACGGCGCCGGCCCGGGTTCGCCGCAGAACAACCGCAGCCGCAACTGCAACGATGAAGGCTTCACCACGGCCACCTCGTGGGGCTACCGCGGTCGTGCCATCTGGGAATACAACGACGTGTTCGCCGGGGTGAACCTCAAGCCGAACGTGGCCTGGTCCCATGACGTGAGCGGTTACTCGCCAGGCCCTGGCGGCAACTTCGAAGAAGGTCGTAAAGCGGTGAGCCTGGGCGTCGATGCCGAATACCAGAACACCTACACCGCGAGCCTGGCCTACACCAACTTCTTTGATGGCAAGTACACCACCGTTGATGACCGCGACTTCGTTGCGCTCAGCTTCGGCGTGAACTTCTAAGCACTGTTTTTTCAGGACGAACACACATATGAAAATAACAAAGAGTCTGTTCCACGCCGGTGTTCTGGGGCTGTCGCTGTTGGCGACAAGCGTCATGGCGGCGGTGCCTGCCGCTGAAGCGGACAAACTGGGCAAGAGCCTGACCCCAATGGGCGCCGAGATGGCGGGCAATGCCGACGGTTCGATCCCGGCCTGGAAACCCCTGGCGAAAAATGCCGGCACCGTCGATAGCAAGGGCTTCCTGTCCGACCCGTACGCCGGTGAAAAACCGCTGTTCACCATCACTGCGCAGAACGTCGACCAGTACAAAGAGAAGCTTGCCCCGGGCCAGTACGCGATGTTCAAGCGCTACCCGGAAACCTTCAAGATGCCGGTCTACCCGTCCCATCGCGGTGCCACCGTGCCGGATGACGTGTTCGCTGCCATCAAGAAAAACGCCACCGCGACTAACCTGGTGTCCGGCGGCAACGGTCTGGAAAACTTCGAAACCGCCGTACCGTTCCCGATTCCAAAAACCGGTGTCGAAGTCATCTGGAACCACATCACCCGCTATCGCGGCGGCAGCGTGACCCGCCTGGTCACCCAGGCCACGCCGCAGCCGAACGGCTCGTACAGCCTGGTGTACTTCCAGGACCAGTTCGTGTTCCGCGACAAGATGAAGGATTACGACCCGAAAAACCCGGGCAACATCCTGTTCTACTTCAAGCAGAAAGTGACCGCGCCGGCACGTCTGGCCGGTGGTGTGCTGCTGGTGCACGAAACCCTCGACCAAGTGAAGGAACCGCGTTCGGCGTGGGTCTACAACGCCGGTCAGCGTCGTGTACGTCGTGCCCCGCAAGTGTCCTATGACGGGCCGGGTACTGCCGCCGATGGCCTGCGTACCTCCGACAACCTTGACATGTACAACGGTGCGCCGGATCGCTACGACTGGAAACTCGAAGGCAAGAAAGAGATGTACATCGCCTCCGATAGCTACAAACTCGACGATCCGAAGCTGAAATACGCCGACATCATCAAGGCCGGCCACATCAACCAGGACCTGGCTCGCTATGAGCTGCGCCGGGTCTGGCATGTAGTTGCAACCCTGAAGGAAGGTCAGCGCCACATCTATGCCAAGCGTGACTTCTACATCGACGAAGACACCTGGCAGGCTGCGGTGATCGATCACTACGACGGTCGTAATCAGCTGTGGCGCGTTGCAGAAGCCCACGCCGAGAACTACTACGACAAGCAAGTGCCGTGGTACGCCCTGGAAACCCTGTATGACCTGCAATCGGGTCGCTACCTGGCCCTGGGCATGAAGAACGAAGAAAAATCGGCGTATGACTTCGGTTTCACCGCCACCACCAGCGACTTCACCCCGGCAGCCCTGCGTCAGGATGGTGTTCGCTAACAGGCTGTAGACAGAGGCCGCATCCTCGAAAAACGCCCCGACTGGTTCGGGGCGTTTTTTTTGGAAGTCCGTAACGGCCTGTCGTAGCAGCTGCCGAGCAGCGCGAGGCTGCGTTCGGCTGCGAAGCAGTCGTAAAACCTGAGTGCACGGTCTTCCTGATGCACCGCGTCGCCTGGTCTCACGACTGCTTCACAGCCGAACGCAGCCTCGCGCTGCTACAAGGGATTCAGATTCGGTGCGGTTATCGGGTTGTAGTCTTTTTGTAGCCATTTGTAGCAACAACCTTCAATAGCGCTCCGTTTACCGCTAGTCTGCGGACATCTGTAACGCCGCCAACAGCATTTCAAACAAGAGCCGGCCATGACTGATCTGTCCCCACTTCCGGGTCCTGCAAGCGTTGCCGTCGCGGCACTGGACGGGCGTTTCTTTCGGCCACCGCTGCCTGATGGCCATGTGCTGCGGCCGCGCTTGTGCGAGCGCCTGAGTGCCGGGCTGGGTGGTCGATTGTTGTTGGTCAGTGCTCCGGCAGGCTTCGGCAAGAGTTCGTTGGCGGTGGAGTTCTGTCAGGGCTTGCCGGCGCACTGGCAAAGCCTGTGGCTGGGGTTGAGCCCGCGTGACAATGATCCGGGGCGCTTCCTTGAGCGTCTGCTCGAAGGCCTTCAGGACTATTTTCCGCCGTTGGGCAGCAAGGCGCTCGGGCTGCTGAAAATGCGTCAACGCCATCAACCCTTTGCGTTCGAGGAATGGCTGGACGGTTTGCTCGATGAACTGGTCGTGCACCTGTCACCGGGTTCGCCCTTGTTGCTGGTGCTGGATGACTACCACTTGGCCCAAGGGCCGGTGCTCGATCGCTGTCTGCAATTTTTCCTTAATCACCTGCCTGATGGCCTGTTGGTCATGGTCACCAGTCGGCAACGTCCGGACTGGCACCTGGCGCGTCTGCGCCTGTCGCGGCAATTGCTCGAACTGCATGAGCAAGACCTGCGCCTGACCCACGACGAAGCCTTGACTCTGCTCGATCGCCACAGCAGTTCATTGCGCGGCGAAGCGCTGGAGAATCTGATCCAGCGAAGTGAAGGTTGGGTGGCCGGCCTGCGTTTCTGGCTGCTGGCCGCTTCCGAAGCCGGCAGCGATGGCGCGTTGCCGCAGTCACTGCATGGCGGGGAAGGGCTGATCCGCGATTACCTGCTGGAAGAAGTCATCGACTGTTTGCCCGCCGAGGTACAGGCATTCCTCTATGACACGGCGCCTCAGGAGCGTTTTTGCAGCGAACTGTGCGACGCCGTGCGCGAGGCCCATGACAGCGCCGAAATCCTGCGTTTCCTGTTGGCCCATCAGGTCTTTCTGGTACCGCTGGATGAGCACGGTCACTGGTACCGCTATCACCACCTGTTTTCCGACTTGCTGCGCACGCGGCCCAAGACCCAGGCCCTGGTGCCGGCCGCCAGCCTGCATTTGCGCGCCTGCCGCTGGTTCAATGCCCAGGGACTGCTCGATGAAGCGGTGGAGCAGGCCTTGCGCGCCGGGCACCTGGATGTCGCGGCGAACCTGGTGCAAAACCTCTCGGAAGAACAACTGCTGGCCGAGCAGAACGTCGGCATGCTGCTGCGCTGGAAAATGGACTTGCCCGACAGCCTGCTGATCAGCACGCCACGGCTGATCGTGCTCTACAGTTGGGCGTTAGGGCTGGCCTGCCAACTGGACGCGGCCGAGGAACTGGCCAATCACTTGAGCCGCTTCCTGCCAGCGCCGTCGGCCACGGCGCAGAAGTCCATGCTGGCGCAATGGCTGGCCCTGAGCGGCATCATCGCCCGTGGACGCGGCAATCGTGAACTGACGCTGCTCTATTGCACCGAAGCGCTGGAGAGCCTGCCCGCCAAGCGTTACGGCCAGCGCCTGATGTGCCTCTCGACCTTGTCCAACCTGGCCATTGCCGACGGCGACCTGTGGCGTGCCCGGGGGTTGAATCGTGAGTCCCTGGAGTTGGCGCAGCGCGTCGGCAATCCGTTATTCGAAGCCTTGGCCCATTACGACCGTGCCCGGGTGTTGCAGGCGCGGGGGGAGATCCTGCGCTCGCTGGATGAAGTCCGTCAGGGCCTGCAACGCCTGCACGGCTTGTCGCCGCAACGGCTTTATGCGGTACGCGCCCGGCTGATCTTGTACGAAGGCTTCTTGCTGGCGCTGCGCTCGCAGCCCCAGGCCGCCCGGTTACGTTTGCAAGCCGGTTTGGGCGAAGCCCGGGCCTGTCGCGATATCAGCGTATTGATCGGCCACTGCGTGATCGCCAGGCTCGAGGGCAGCAGCGGCGAGTTTGCCAAGGCCTTCGCCGAACTGGCCGAAGCCGAACGGCTGATGCACATCTGGGACGTCCCGCCGATTTACTATCTGGCAATGATCACCCTGGTCAAATGCGAACTCTGGCTGGCCCAGGGCCGCATCGATCTGGCCGAAGCGTGGCTGGCGCGGTTGGGCCAGACCTACAATGGCGAACACCCGGCAGCCCCACCGGAATTCCATCCACAGCTACCGCTGCACATTGAATTGCAGCAAGCCCAGCTGGAAGTGATCCAGGGGCAACCGATGCTGGCGGAAGGGCGATTGAATGCACTGCTGGAGCATGGGCAACAGACAGGGCGGCAGATGCTCAGCGTGATGGCGCTGACGCAGAAAATCACATTATTGCTGGCGGGTGGGCGTGAGCCCGAGGCGCGTAAGGCGTTGACGCAAGCGCTGGAAGCGGCGGCGGGTGGCGTGCTGCAACCGTTTGACGGGTTGTTGGCGGAGCATTCGGATTGGTTGCGGGGCCAACTGCAACTCAGCGCCCCGAATGCTGTTTCGCAAAACCTCATGGAAAAACTCCCTGTCGCACCCTCACGTCCGGCATTGGAGTTATCCACAGGTGCGGAAACGCTCAGCACCCGCGAGCTGGCCGTCCTGCAGTTGATCGCTCAAGGTTGTTCTAACCAGGAGATCAGCGATCAGCTATTTATCTCGCTGCATACCGTGAAGACCCATGCCAGCCACATCAATAGCAAACTTGGGGTTGAGCGGCGCACGCAAGCGGTGGCGCGGGCGAAGGCGTTAGGGGTATTGCAGTAACTAACGCTTGAAAACCTCCGGTGCAAGGCGGGCCTTGAGTCAGAGGCTATCGCTCACTTCTCTTCGGTAATACCCGCGCTTTGTATGTGTCCGTCGCGTTTCAGGATCGACAGTAAACCGATGGAGCAGTCATCTCCGGTTTTGCTGGCGATGGACTGTCGCAGGTTGTCGCCCAACACATCCTTGATTTTCTTTCTGGGTAACGTCGCATTCCACTCCAGCAGTTTCTGAATGGCCGGGGCGGGTGTGCCGCTGGATTTGTGATAAAGGCTTTCTGCGGAGCCGTCGCTCATGATCGCAAAGCCAGCCGTTGCTTCGATTGGCCCTCGGTACAGCCTGAGCCGTGACGCTGCTTTAGGATCTGTCAGAAACAGCGTGGTATTGGCGAACTCGCCGTTTTCTGGAGGGGAAAGGGTCTGTAGTTGCCCGTCCAGATCAACGCTTGCGATGATGCCGTCGCCCAAATGGCCTGCCAGATAGCGGCCTTTTGAATAAGCGACGAACGACAGAGTGCAGGCCAGGTCGCTGATCTCGCAGCCGAGTTTCGCTGATTTGCGTCTGAACGCGTCAAGGCCGCGATTAACCAGGCGTTGGGCTGCCTTCGCGTTGTGTTTGTCCATGTTTTGCCAGAGGCTTTCAAAGTTTTTGCAGACAAACGCCAGGGTCGCGGTGACCGCGACCTGGGCACCGACTTCGGATCGGGCTCTGGAGCCCGCCCCGTCGGCCAATGAAATGCACGTTACCTCGTTCGACTCTCTGGCCGCGACATAGTCCTGGCACGGTGTCTGAGTCTTGAGGTGTGAGCTTCCTGCCACAAACGCACAGGCGGTTTTACAGGTGAAGTCGATCGGGTGCTCAGGCATGGTTCAGGCCTGGGTTTTCGGCGAGGTCTTCCTGGCGAAAGAGATAGTCGTCTTGCATGGCATTATCCTTTTGAGTTGAGCGTTACAAAAAAACGCTTCAAGAGTCGTTTGAATCAGAGCATCACGATGCCCTCAGAGGAGGTCGGCGCCTCGCGGACCGGGGCAGGTGCTGGCGCACGGACGGTATGTTGCGGCGCGGGAGCAGACAGAAAAGGACGCTTTTATCGACGAGCACGTGTTCCATTGAAGGGGGCATTGGCTTCCTGCCGTCTTGTTTCAAAATAGGCGCGCGCGAGGATAACCTATCAATTTTGCGGATCACAACCGCATTACCCAGCTTGGCACCAGGATCAAAACCCATGCAAACCCCGAATACAGCCCTCATCCGCGAAACCTTCCCCGTCGGCCCGCTCCAGTGCAACTGCACGATCATCGGCGACCCGATCAGCAAAAAAGCCATCGTCGTCGACCCGGGCGGCAATCACGAGCTGATCCTCGCTCGCCTCGACGCCCTGGGCCTGAAAGTCGTCAGCATCATCCACACCCACGCGCACCTCGATCACTTCCTGGCCTCCGGTCAGCTCAAGGAGAAAACCGGCGCAACCCTCCACCTGCACAAAGAAGATCAATTCCTCTGGGACAACCTGGAGATGCAATGCCAGATGTTCGGTGTCCCTTACGTGCCGGTGCCACCACCGGACCGCAGGTTGGCCGACGATGAAGAGCTGGCTTGCGGTTGCGGCGTGGCGATTCACACGCCGGGGCATACGCCAGGTTCCATGAGCTTTTGGTTTTCAGAGGCTAAGCTGCTGATTGCCGGTGACACGCTGTTCAAGCGCGGGGTAGGGCGCACGGATTTGTGGGGTGGCGATCAGGCGACTATCGTGCGCTCGATCAAGCAGCGGCTGTATACCCTCGATGAGGAAGCCATTGTGGTCACCGGGCATGGTCCGGACACACGTCTGGGTGATGAAATGCGCGAGAACCCTTTTGTGCGGGCCTGAATTGTAACCAGTGGAATTTTTGCTCGCGCCCATGATCCAACGCCCGCATGGGCCGATGCCTTGGTCCGTTGCACCTCAGAATGCAAAAAGTAGGAGCTCTTCATGTTCACCAAGCAGCGTTTGATTATTGTCGCAACTGCTGTGGCCCTGTTGTCCGGCTGCGCTTCACCTAATCCTTATGACAACCAGGGGCAGGCCGACAGCGGTTCTCAGGGCATGAGCAAAACCGCCAAGTACGGTGGCCTCGGCGCCCTGGCGGGTGCGTTGGCGGGTGCCGCCATCGGTCACGATAACCGTGGCAAGGGCGCGTTGATTGGTGCCGCCGTGGTGGGTGCTTCCGCCGCCGGTTACGGTTACTACGCCGACCAGCAAGAGAAAAAGCTGCGAGCCAGCATGGCCAATACCGGGGTTGAAGTGCAGCGCCAGGGTGATCAGATCAAGTTGATCATGCCGGGCAATATCACCTTCGCCACCGATTCGGCGAACATCGCTTCAAGCTTCTACCAGCCGTTGAACAGCCTGGCGGGCTCGCTCAAGGAATTCAGCCAGAACCAGATCGAGATTGTCGGCTACACCGACAGCACCGGTGCCCGTCAGCACAACATGGACCTGTCCCAGCGTCGCGCCCAGAGCGTGGCGACTTACCTGACGTCGCAGGGCGTGAGCGGGGCCAACCTGTCGGCACGCGGTGCCGGGCCGGATAACCCGATTGCCAGCAACGGTGACGTCAATGGCCGGGCGCAGAACCGTCGGGTTGAGGTCAACCTGAAGGCAATTCCGGGTCAGCAGTATCAGCAGCAGGGTCAACCTGTTCAGCAGTACCAGTAACAGCCTGACTGAACCCCAGGTCTAAAAAGCCCGCCCGATTCTCAGCAGATCGGGCGGGTTTTTTTGTGTCGGCAGTTAGACCCCAATCGTGAGCAAACTCGCTCCCACATTTGGAACGCATTCCCCTGTGGGAGTGAGCTTGCTCGCGATGAGGCCCTGACAGGCACCCAGACAATCAGCCACATAAAAGCCCTCGGACAATCACTCATCCGAGGGCTTTTTGCGTAGCGCGAAACCTGATTACTTCTTCAGGCCGTAATGCTCATCGAGCATGCCCGGTGCGTTCGGGGCTTTTGGAGCGTAGTCGCGAGGCGGCTCCTGATTGCGCGGTGGCGTCAGGCGTTCCCGTGGGGCCACGGCTGCGTCGGCGTGCAGGGCGGCCAGCAAGCGTTGGCGAGTCTGCTCGTCCAGGGCCAAACGGTTGGCACCCTCGGCGAGATGATCCTGCACGTCCTGATAGCTCGCAGTCATTTTCTTGACCAGGGTGGCCGTGCTGTTGAAGTGGGTAACCACCTCGTTCTGATAACTGTTGAAACGTTCCTGAATGTCATCCAGCTGCCGTTGCGTGCGGTCAGGCGCGGCGTTCGGCACCAGACGAGCGACCAGGAATCCAATGGCGACACCCACAACCAGGGCAAGAGTCGGCAACAACCAAACTAAGAGCGAGTGTTCCACGAGTCCTTCCTCTATAAACGGCTTTGCTTTACGTTAACGGCTCGAACCTGCGCTGTATACCGCGATTCACTCGCAATAGATTGGCACAGACAATTTGCTAGACGAGTCGACCCGATTCGAGGTCACGGAGTTCCTTCCTTGCTTATGCGCGAAACCCCTGTAGTGATTGATGGCCCGGTCGGCCAACTGGAAGCCCTTTACCTTGGCAGCGACGAACCTCGCGGCCTGGCGCTGATCTGCCATCCGAACCCGGTGCAGGGTGGCACCATGCTCAATAAAGTTGTGTCGACCTTGCAGCGCACCGCCCGTGATGCCGGTTTGATTACCTTGCGTTTCAATTACCGTGGCGTCGGTGCCAGCGAAGGCACCCACGACATGGGCACCGGCGAAGTCGACGACGCCCAGGCTGTCGCTGAATGGCTGCGGGCCAAGCACCCGGAGTTGCCGCTGACGCTGTTCGGTTTCTCCTTCGGCGGATTTGTTGCAGCAAGTCTCGGCGGACGCCTGGAAGCGAACGGCGAGCAACTGAAACATCTGTTCATGGTCGCGCCCGCGGTCATGCGCCTCGGTGATCAGGATCAACTGCCGCAACACGGCGAGCTGACCCTGATCCAGCCGGAAACCGACGAAGTCATCGATCCGCAACTCGTCTATGAATGGTCCGACACACTCGATCGCCCCCATGAGCTGCTGAAAGTGGCAGAATGCGGACACTTTTTTCATGGCAAGCTGACCGATCTCAAGGATCTGATCCTGCCGCGTCTTTCGAATTGATTGCAGTCTGACAAGCGATTACCCATGACGACTCGTACCCGTATCCTCACCGGCATCACCACCACCGGCACGCCGCACCTGGGCAACTACGCCGGCGCCATCCGCCCGGCGATCGTCGCCAGCCGTGACAGCAATGCCGATTCGTTCTACTTCCTGGCCGACTACCACGCTCTGATCAAATGCGATGACCCGCTGCGCATCCAGCGCTCGCGTCTGGAAATCGCCGCGACCTGGCTGGCCGGTGGCCTCGACGTCGACCGCGTGACCTTCTATCGCCAGTCCGACATCCCGGAAATCCCCGAGTTGACCTGGTTGCTGACTTGCGTCGCCGCCAAGGGCCTGCTCAACCGCGCCCACGCCTACAAGGCCTCGGTGGACAAGAACGTCGAGACCGGCGAAGACCCGGATGCCGGCATCACCATGGGCTTGTACAGCTACCCGGTGCTGATGGCCGCTGACATTCTGATGTTCAACGCGCACAAGGTGCCGGTCGGTCGTGACCAGATCCAGCACGTGGAAATGGCCCGCGACATCGGCCAGCGTTTCAACCACCTGTTCGGTCAGGGCAAAGAATTCTTCACCATGCCCGAAGCGCTGATCGAAGAAAGCGTTGCCACGCTGCCAGGCCTCGACGGTCGCAAAATGTCGAAGAGCTACGACAACACCATTCCGTTGTTCAGCAGCGCCAAAGAGATGAAGGACGCGATTTCGCGGATCGTCACCGACTCCCGCGCGCCGGGCGAAGCTAAAGATCCAGACAACTCGCACCTGTTCACCTTGTTCCAGGCTTTCGCCACCCCGGCGCAGTCCGACGAATTCCGCAGTGAATTGTTGCAGGGCCTGGGTTGGGGCGAGGCGAAGAATCGTCTGTTCCAGCTGCTCGACAGCGAACTGGGCGAGTCCCGCGAACGTTATCACCAGCTGATCGAACGCCCGGCGGATCTGGAAGACATCCTGCAGATCGGCGCCAAGAAGGCCCGCTCGGTGGCGACACCGTTCCTCCACGAGCTGCGCGAGGCGGTCGGCCTGCGTTCTTTCGTTGCCCAGACGCAAGTCGCGGCCACCACCAAGAAGAAAGCCGCGAAAGCCGCGCGTTTCGTCAGCTTCCGCGAAGACGACGGCAGCTTCCGCTTCCGTCTGCTGGCGGCCGATGGCGAGCAATTGTTACTGTCGCGCAACTTTGCCGACGGTAAAACCGCCGGTCAGGTGACCAAGCAACTGCAAGCCGGACAGCCTCTGGACGTGCGCAGCGAAGACCTGAGTTTCAGTGTCTGGCTGGAAGGCGAGTGCGTTGGCGACAGCCCGGCCTTCGCCGATAGTGCGGCGCGTGACGTCGCCATCGACGCCTTGCGTGTGGCCCTGACGCCGGTTCAGGAATAAATCAGCGGCTCGGCCCGACCAAGGGCTGATTGCCATTCTCACGGGCCGTCGCTACAGTGACGGCCCGTTTTTGTTGCCTTGCTAACGAATTATGACGCCCCTAGAACGATATCAAGCTGATCTGAAACGCCCGGACTTCTTCCATGACGCCGCCCAGGAAACTGCGGTGCGTCATTTGCAGCGCCTGTACGACGATCTGGTCGCGGCCTCGCACGTCAAACCGGGCCTGTTCGGCAAACTGTTTGGCAAGAAAGACCAGGCGCCGGTCAAGGGCCTGTATTTCTGGGGCGGCGTGGGTCGCGGCAAAACCTATCTGGTCGACACCTTCTTTGAAGCCCTGCCGTTCAAGGAGAAGGTCCGTACTCACTTCCACCGCTTCATGAAGCGCGTGCACGAAGAGATGAAGACCCTGAGCGGTGAGAAAAACCCGCTGACCATCATTGCCAAGCGCTTCTCTGACGAAGCCCGGGTGATCTGTTTCGATGAATTCTTCGTGTCTGATATCACCGACGCGATGATCCTCGGCACATTGATGGAAGAGTTGTTCAAGAACGGCGTGACCCTGGTCGCGACCTCGAACATCGTGCCGGACGGTCTGTACAAGGACGGCCTGCAACGTGCGCGCTTCCTGCCCGCGATTGCGCTGATCAAGCAAAACACCGACATCGTCAACGTCGACAGCGGCGTCGATTATCGTCTGCGTCACCTTGAGCAAGCCGAACTGTTCCACTTCCCGCTCGATGATGCGTCCCACGAAAGCTTGCGCAAGAGCTTCCGCGCCCTGACGCCGGAATGCACGGCCGCCACCGAAAACGACGTGTTGATGATCGAGAACCGCGAAATCCGTGCCTTGCGCACCTGCGATGACGTGGCCTGGTTCGACTTCCGCGAACTGTGCGACGGCCCGCGCAGCCAGAACGATTACATCGAACTGGGCAAGATCTTCCACGCCGTATTGCTCAGCGGTGTCGAACAGATGAACGTCACCACCGACGACATCGCCCGACGCTTTATCAACATGGTCGACGAGTTCTACGACCGTAACGTGAAACTGATCATTTCTGCCGAAGTCGAGCTCAAAGACCTCTACACCGGCGGTCGCCTGAACTTCGAATTCCAGCGTACGCTGAGTCGTCTGCTGGAGATGCAGTCGCACGAATTCCTGTCCCGGGCGCATAAGCCGTAGGACGTTTCGGAAAATAAAAAAGGGCCTGCAAATGCAGGCCTTTTTTTGTGTTGAATCTGATCGTTCCCACGCTCCGCGTGGGAATGCCGCCATGGACGCTCTGCGTCCGCTTCGGAATGTGACGCGGAGCGTCACGGGATGCATTTCCACGCAGAGCGTGGGAACGATCGGCTCGGGCTATGCCGCTTGCTGAAACTGCTGCCGATACTGGTTCGGCGACAATTCGGTGTGCTGGCGGAACAGTCGCGCAAAGAAGCTTGCATCGTCGTAACCGACTTCATAACTGATCGTCTTGATGCTCTTGCGGCTGCCGGACAGCAGGCCCTTGGCGGTTTCGATGCGCAGGCGTTGCAGGTAATGCAGCGGCTTGTCACCGGTGGCGGTCTGGAAGCGGCGCATGAAATTGCGGATGCTCATGCCGTGTTCGCGGGCGACGTCTTCGAAGCGGAACTTGTCGGCGAAGTGTTCTTCGAGCCAGTGCTGGATCTGCAGGATGATCACATCCTGGTGCAGCTTCTGCCCGCCGAAACCAATCCGCCCCGGTGCATAGCTACGCTGCACTTCATAAAGAATGTCCCGGGCTACGGCCTGAGCCACGTTGGCACCGCAGAAGCGTTCGATCAGGTAAATGTAGAGGTCACACGCCGAGGTCGTGCCGCCGGCGCAATACAGGTTGTCAGCGTCGGTCAGGTGCTTGTCCTGATTGAGTTGAACCTGCGGGTAGCGCTCGGCGAACGCGTTGAAGAAACGCCAGTAGGTGGTCGCTTCCTTGCCATCGAGCAGCCCGGCTTCCGCCAGCCAGAACACCCCGGTGGCTTCGCCGCACAACACCGCACCGCGAGCGTGTTGCTCGCGCAGCCATGGCAGCACCTGTGGATAACGTTTGCAGAGTGTTTCGAAGTCGTCCCAGAAGGCGGGAAGGATGATGATGTCAGCGTTTTCCAGGCCGCCATCCACCGGAATGATCACATCGCTGAAGCTGTTTACCGGTTTGCCGTCGGGGCTGACCAGCCGGGTTTCGAACGCCGGTGTCAGGCCGTGGCCCAGTTGTTTGCCATAGCGCAGGCTGGCCAGGTGGAAGAAATCCTTGGCTTGCATGAGGGTGGAAGCGAAAACCCGGTCGATAGCCAGGATGCTGACGCGCCGCAGCGGCGTGGAGACTTGGTTAGACATAATTCAACTTTATTCTTATAGGGGAAAGTGGTCACCAGACGGCTGGATCGTCTTATTTTTTGTCTGATGTGTCCAGTGTCCTGTATCGGAAGCGAGGCTTAGTCTCTGAAGGTCATTTCCTTTTAACAATAACGACAGGTGCCGCATGATCCCCAGAACCTTGTTCAGTTCCGAGCACGAACTCTTTCGCGACAGCGTGCGAACGTTCCTCGAAAAAGAGGCCGTGCCGTTCCATGGACAATGGGAAAAACAAGGCTTCATCGACCGCAAACTCTGGAACAAGGCGGGGGAGGCGGGGATGCTCTGTTCGCATCTGCCGGAGGAATATGGCGGGCTGGGCGCGGACTTTCTCTACAGTGCGGTAGTGATCGAGGAGGTCGGCCGCCTGGGCCTGACCGGGATCGGGTTTTCGCTGCATTCGGACATCGTCGCGCCGTATATCCTGCATTACGGCAGTGAAGCGCTGAAGCACAAATACCTGCCGAAACTGGTGTCAGGAGAAATGGTCACGGCCATTGCCATGACCGAGCCGGGCGCCGGTTCCGACCTGCAAGGGGTGAAAACCACCGCCGTACTGGACGGTGACGAATATGTCATCAACGGCTCGAAAACGTTCATCACCAACGGCTTTCTAGCGGACCTGGTGATTGTCGTCGCCAAGACCGACCCCAAGGCGGGCGCCAAGGGCACCAGTCTGTTTCTGGTGGAAGCCAATACGCCGGGTTTCGCCAAGGGCAAGCGCCTGGAAAAAGTCGGGATGAAGGCTCAGGACACGTCGGAATTGTTCTTTCAGGATGTCCGCGTGCCGAAGGAAAACCTGTTGGGGCAGGCCGGGATGGGCTTCGCCTACCTGATGCAGGAACTGCCGCAAGAGCGTCTCACGGTTGCCGTCGGCGGGCTCGCTTCGGCGGAGGCGGCGCTGCAATGGACCTTGGACTACACCCGCGAGCGCAAAGCCTTCGGCAAGGCGATTGCCGACTTTCAGAATACTCGTTTCAAACTCGCGGAAATGGCGACTGAGATTCAGATTGGTCGGGTCTTCGTCGATAAGTGCCTGGAGCTGCACCTGCAAGGCAAGCTCGACGTGCCGACGGCGGCGATGGCGAAATACTGGGGCACCGACCTGCAATGCAAAGTGCTCGACGAATGCGTGCAGTTGCATGGCGGTTACGGGTTCATGTGGGAATACCCGGTGGCCCGGGCGTGGGCGGATGCGCGGGTGCAGCGGATTTATGCCGGCACCAACGAGATCATGAAGGAAATTATTGCGCGCTCGCTTTGATGCCGTGAGATCGTTCCCACGCTCTGCGTGGGAATGCATCCCGTGACGCTCTGCGTCACATCCAAAGCGGAACGCGGAGCGTCCCTGGCGGCATTCCCACGCAGAGCGTGGGAACGATCAGCTCAATTAAGGCGCAGGATTCGGGTGATCCTTGTGAATCGCCTCAATCCCCGCCAACACTTCGTCGGAAAGCTTCAGCTCGAAACTGGCAATGTTGCTGTCCAGTTGCTCCAGTGTCGTGGCACCAATGATGTTGCTGGTCACGAACGGCTGCTGGGTAACAAACGCCAACGCCATCTGCGCCGGATCCAGACCGTGTTCACGGGCCAGCGCCACATATCGGCTGCACGCAGCTTCCGACTGCGGGTTGAAATAGCGGCTGAAGCGGCTGTAGAGGCTCAGGCGACCCTTCGGCGGACGCGCACCCCCTTCGTACTTGCCCGACAGGAAACCGAACGCCAGTGGCGAATAAGCCAGCAGGCCGCATTGTTCGCGAATGGCGATTTCCGCCAGGCCGACTTCAAAGGTGCGGTTGAGCAGGTTATAGGGGTTCTGGATCGTTACGGCACGCGGCCAGCCACGGGCTTCGGCCAGGGCGAGGAAACGCATGGTGCCCCACGGCGTTTCATTGGACAGGCCGATGTGGCGGATCTTGCCGGCCTTGACCTGTTCGTCCAGCGCTTCGAGGGTGTCCTCCAGCGGCGTGAGGTTGGCTTCGATCTTGTGCTTGTAGCCCAACTGACCGAAGAAATTGGTGCTGCGTTCCGGCCAGTGCAGTTGATAGAGATCGATGTAGTCGGTCTGCAAGCGCTTGAGGCTGGCGTCCACGGCTTCTGTGATGTGCTGGCGGTTGTGCCGCAGGTTTTTGTCGCGAATGTAGTCGATGGTGTTGCCGGGGCCGGCGATTTTGCTCGCCAGGATCCAGTCGGCACGATCGCCGCGACTTTTGAAGTAATTGCCGATGTAGCGCTCGGTAGTGGCGTAGGTTTCGGCCTTGGGTGGCACCGGGTACATTTCGGCGGTGTCGATGAAATTGATCCCGGCGCCTTTGGCCCGTTCAATCTGGGCGAAGGCTTCAGCCTCGCTGTTTTGCTCGCCCCAGGTCATGGTTCCGAGACAGATTGCACTCACGTTCAGATTGGTTCGGCCTAGCTGGCGATAGTCCATCGGGTGCTCCTTGGGCAAAACAATCATAAAAGCAGGTTGAAATATTTTTCGCAATCTGCATAATTGCGCACCTCTTTCTGCAGTGGAAGTGATGCGCCGCCGCCGAAGAATCTTGCCGTTGAACGGACGCGCCGACCCGAGCCCCCGAAAGCGTCTGTATCCGGCTGCCTTTGACTTGTCAAAGTACGCACTATTCAGTAAGATCCGCCGTCTAATTTACAGGGCGGCCCCTGAGGCTATAAAGAATGAAAACTTTTACTGCTAAACCGGAAACAGTACAGCGCGACTGGTTTGTCGTCGACGCTGCAGGTCAGACCCTGGGTCGTCTGGCCACCGAAATCGCGAGCCGTCTGCGTGGCAAGCATAAAGCTGAGTACACTCCTCACGTTGACACCGGCGATTACATCGTCGTTATCAATGCCGAGCAGATTCGTGTGACCGGTGCTAAAACCACCGACAAGATCTACTACTCCCACTCCGGTTTCCCGGGCGGCATCAAGTCGATCAACTTTGAAAAGCTGATCGCTAAAGCCCCTGAGCGCGTGATCGAGACCGCGGTCAAAGGCATGCTGCCTAAGAACCCGCTGGGTCGCGACATGTATCGTAAGCTGAAAGTCTATGCGGG
This sequence comes from Pseudomonas sp. LBUM1646, assembly GCF_059716165.1. Classification (NCBI taxonomy): domain Bacteria; kingdom Pseudomonadati; phylum Pseudomonadota; class Gammaproteobacteria; order Pseudomonadales; family Pseudomonadaceae; genus Pseudomonas; species Pseudomonas sp. LBUM1646. The sequence goes on along the minus strand of NZ_CP166810.1, from coordinate 5,753,313 downwards.
CGCTGTACACCCTCATACTGCTCAGCAGCCCCAAGAACTGAAGTTTTAACGGAATAGTTCATTATGTCGGCGACTCAAAATTACGGCACTGGCCGTCGCAAGACCGCAACCGCACGCGTTTTCCTGCGTCCGGGTACTGGTAACATCTCCATCAACAACCGCACCCTGGAAAATTTCTTCGGCCGCGAAACTGCCCGCATGGTAGTTCGTCAGCCGCTGGAACTGACTGAGACTGTCGAGAAATTCGACATCTACGTCACCGTGATCGGTGGTGGTGTAAGTGGTCAAGCTGGCGCAATCCGCCACGGTATCACTCGCGCACTGATGCAGTACGACGAAACCCTGCGTGGCGCTCTGCGCAAAGCTGGCTTCGTTACTCGCGATGCTCGTGAAGTTGAACGTAAGAAAGTTGGTCTGCGTAAAGCGCGTAAGCGTCCGCAGTACTCGAAGCGTTAATTCGCTTCCACGTTCAAAAAGAACGCCCATCTCCTCACGGAGCTGGGCGTTTTTTTATGCGTGCGATTTCTCAAAGAATTGCGCTGTGACAACTTGCCACAGCCGTAGAGCCCCTATACTGCAAGGCTTGGCAGTGGAGCCCTTGGGTAATTACCTTGTCAGAATTGGGGCTTTTCATTACCATTCGGCAAAATTTTTATAAGTACATAGATTTACTTAGTAGATGCCTGATTTAACAGGCCACAAAGCTGATGGGAGAGGACTGAATGAGCAATGACGGCGTGAATGCAGGCCGGCGTCGCTTCTTGGTAGCAGCCACATCCGTGGTGGGTGCTGCAGGAGCGGTGGGGGCTGCGGTCCCGTTCGTGGGGTCATGGTTTCCCAGTGCCAAGGCGAAAGCCGCAGGTGCACCGGTGAAAGTGAATGTCAGCAAAATCGAGCCAGGCCAGCAGATGATTGCTGAGTGGCGCGGCCAGCCAGTATTCATTGTCCGCCGAACCGCGGAAATCCTGGGGAATCTGAAAAAGATCGAGGGCCAGCTGTCTGACCCGACCTCCAAGAACTCGACACAACCGACCTACGTCGATCCAGAAACGCGTTCGATCAAGCCAGAGGTTCTGCTGCTGATCGGTATCTGCACACACCTGGGTTGTTCGCCGACCTTCCGCCCCGAAGTGGCACCTGCTGATCTGGGTAAAGACTGGGTAGGTGGTTATTTCTGCCCTTGCCACGGTTCCCACTACGATCTGGCTGGCCGCGTCTACAAGTCGCAACCTGCGCCTTTGAACCTGCCAGTTCCCCCGCATTCCTATGAGACCGATGACGTTATTGTCATTGGCGTCGATACGGAGAAAGCGTGATGAGCAAGTTCATGGATTGGGTTGATGCGCGCTTTCCCGCGACCAAAATGTGGGAAGACCATCTCAGCAAGTACTACGCCCCGAAGAACTTCAACTTCTTCTATTTCTTTGGTTCCCTCGCACTGCTCGTTCTGGTCAATCAGATCGTTACCGGTGTCTGGCTAACCATGAGCTACACCCCGTCGGCAGAAGAAGCGTTTGCTTCTGTCGAATACATCATGCGTGACGTCGAGTACGGCTCGATCCTGCGTCTGCTGCACTCCACCGGCGCTTCGGCGTTCTTCATCGTGGTCTACATGCACATGTTCCGTGGCTTGCTCTACGGTTCGTACCAGAAGCCTCGTGAGCTGGTGTGGGTCTTCGGCATGCTGATCTATCTGGCGCTGATGGCTGAAGCCTTCATGGGTTACCTGCTGCCGTGGGGCCAGATGTCCTACTGGGGTGCTCAGGTGATCATCTCGCTGTTCGGTGCGATCCCGGTCATCGGTAACGACCTGACCCAGTGGATTCGTGGTGACTACCTGATTTCCGGTATTACCCTGAACCGCTTCTTCGCCTTGCACGTCGTGGCCCTGCCGATCGTGATCCTCGGTCTGGTGGTGTTGCACGTTCTGGCGTTGCACGAAGTCGGTTCGAACAACCCGGACGGCGTGGACATCAAGAAATTCAAAGACGAAAACGGCGTACCGCTGGACGGCATTGCTTTCCACCCGTACTACACCGTGAAAGATATCGTCGGCGTGGTGGTGTTCCTGTTCATCTTCTGCTCGATCGTGTTCTTCTTCCCGGAAATGGGCGGTTACTTCCTTGAGAAGCCGAACTTTGAAGTGGCCAACGCCTTCAAAACCCCTGAGCACATTGCTCCGGTCTGGTACTTCACTCCGTTCTACGCAATCTTGCGGGCAATTCCGGACAAGCTCCTGGGCGTGATCGCCATGGGCGCGGCCATTGCTGTGCTGTTCGTCCTGCCGTGGCTCGACCGTAGTCCGGTCAAGTCCATGCGTTACAAGGGCTGGCTGAGCAAGATCTGGCTTTGGGTGTTCTGCATCTCGTTCGTGATCCTCGGCGTGCTGGGCGTATTAGCCCCGACCCCTGAGCGTACGTTGCTGTCGCAGGTCTGTACCTTCCTGTACTTCGCCTACTTCATTCTGATGCCGTTCTACACCAGGCTCGAGAAGACCAAACCGGTTCCGGAAAGGGTGACTGGCTGATGAAAAAGCTATTTGCTGTATTGATTCTTGCTGCCATGCCGATGTTTTCTTTCGCGGCCGAACATGGTCCGGAGCTGGAAAAAGTCGATATCGACGTCGCCGATAAAGCAGCCATGCAGGACGGCGCACGTACGTTCGCCAACTATTGCATGGGCTGCCACAGTGCCAAGTTCCAGCGCTATGAGCGCGTTGCCGACGACCTGGGTATTCCTCACGATCTGATGCTGAAAAACCTGGTGTTCACCGGCGCCAAGATCGGCGACCACATGAGCATCGGCATGCAGCCGGCAGACGCCAAGACCTGGTTCGGTGCTGCACCGCCGGACTTGACCCTGGTGGCTCGCGTTCGTGGCACCGACTGGCTCTATGGTTACCTGCGTTCGTTCTATGAAGACCCGGCGCGTCCCTGGGGCGTGAACAACAAGGTGTTCCCGAACGTCGGCATGCCTAACGTGCTGGTCGGCCTGCAAGGTCGTCAGGTGGTCGGCTGCAAACAGGTTCAAATCGTCGAAGACGGCAAGAAGCAGTATGATCCGCTGACCGGCACGCCGCTGACTCATGAAGCGTGCGATCAGTTGACCATTGTGCCGAAGAGCGGTGCACTGAACGAAGAGCAGTTCGATGAGAAGGTCAAGAATCTGGTAACCTTCCTCGCTTACTCGGCTAACCCGGTAAAGCTGCAACATCAGCGCATCGGTACTTATGTGTTGCTGTACCTGGCGTTCTTCTTCGTATTCGCATATTTGCTCAAGCGTGAATACTGGAAAGACGTACATTGATAAAGCTGTAAGCAATTGCTGTTAATCGCGCGCGCCCAGGGGCGTCTCTGAAGGTGTAACGAGTCTGGTGAGCCAGGCGTTACGGGAGGCGTCCTCTGGGCGCGCGCGTTTTTCCGCTTCCGATAATTTCAACAAGCGAGGAGGACCGCCATGGGCGTGACCAATCGGTTGGCCTGTTACTCCGACCCCGCCGACCACTATTCCCACCGAGTACGCATCGTACTTGCAGAGAAGGGTGTCAGCGCCGAGATCATTTATGTGGAAGCTGGTCGCCAGCCGCCTAAACTGATCGAAGTGAACCCTTACGGCAGCTTGCCCACCCTGGTCGATCGTGACCTGGCGTTGTGGGAGTCCACCGTGGTGATGGAATATCTGGATGAGCGTTACCCGCACCCGCCTTTACTGCCGGTTTATCCTGTGGCGCGTGCAAACAGCCGTCTGCTGATTCATCGTATTCAGCGTGACTGGTGTGGCCTGGTGGATCTGATCCTGGATTCCCGGTCCAAGGAAGCAGCCCGCGTCGTGGCTCGTAAAGAGCTGCGCGAAAGCCTGACAGGCGTGTCGCCGTTGTTCGCCGACAAGCCGTTTTTCCTCAGTGAGGAACAAAGTCTGGTGGATTGCTGCCTATTGCCAATACTCTGGCGATTGCCGATTTTGGGTATTGAACTGCCGCGGCCTGCCAAGCCGTTGCTTGATTACATGGAGCGCTCTTTCGCGCGTGAGGCTTTCCAGGCGAGTCTGTCTGGTGTCGAACGCGATATGCGCTAAGGCTTAAGGAGCCGCTATGAACTCCAGTCGACCTTATCTGGTCCGCGCGCTCTACGAGTGGATTGTTGATAATGATTGCACCCCGCACATGCTGGTCAATTCCGAATATCCGTCGGTGCAGGTGCCTCAAGGTTTTGCCAGTGACGGACAGATTGTCCTGAACGTATCGCCGGCAGCCGTGCGTCACTTGCACATGGACAACGAAGCGGTCAGCTTCGAAGGGCGCTTCGGTGGCGTGCCACACACCCTGTTCGTGCCTATCGCTTCGATCCTGGGCATTTACGCCCGGGAGAACGGTCAAGGCATGGTGTTCGATCTGGAATCGCCTATGGAAGACGATGAAGAGATCGAGCCGGATGATGATGTCCCGCCACCCGACAACGAACCGCCGCGCCCCAGCGGTCGACCCAGTTTGAAAGTGGTGAAGTAATAAAAAAGGCGATCCGAAAGGATCGCCTTTTTTGTGCCTGCATTTTCTGTGTCAGTCGATGTACTCGAACAACTTCACAATCTTCTGCACGCCAGAAACGCTCTGCACCAGATTGGTGGCTTGAGCGGCTTCCTGCTTGGTCAGCAGACCCAGCAAATAGACGATGCCATTTTCGGTGACGACCTTGATGCGCGAGCCCGGGATGTTCGGATCGGTGAGCATCTGGGTCTTGATCTTGGAGGTCAGCCAGGTGTCGTTCTGGCGGGCAAGGAAGCCGGACGGCGGCAGGACTTGCAGCTCGTTATGGACCTTCTTCACACGCTGGACCGCGGAAGCAGCCTGTTCGGCCTTGGCCTTGAGGTCTGCGGTGGGCGTTTGCCCGGCCAGCAGCACGACGCCGTTGAAGCTGGTGACGACGATGTGCGAGTCGTTATCTAGCGCCGGATCGGCCTTGGCGACGTTTACGCCGACCTTGGTGTCAATCAGGGAGTCGTCGATTTTGCTGCCGAAGGTGCGCGTGCCGCGGTCGTCTTCAATCGGCTTCTCACGGCTGGCGTTAACCACCGAGGTGCAGCCGCCGATGCCGAGGCACAGGGTCAAGGCCAGAAGGCCTAGGCGATTAGGGGTCATTCTTCACTCCCGAACAGTTGGCTGTCGATCAAGTCGCAAAGGCAGTGGATCGCCAGCAGGTGGACTTCCTGAATACGTGCGGTGACATTGGCCGGTACGCGGATCTCGACGTCTTCAGGCAAAAGCAGCGACGCCATGCCGCCGCCATCGCGACCGGTCAATGCTACGACAATCATTTCGCGATCATGTGCGGCCTGGATCGCTTGAATAATGTTCGCCGAGTTGCCGCTGGTGGAAATCGCCAGCAATACATCGCCCGGCTGGCCGAGGGCGCGGATCTGTTTGGAGAAGATTTCGTTGTAGCTGTAATCGTTGGCGATCGAGGTGATCGTCGAGCTGTCGGTGGTCAGCGCGATGGCTGGCAAGCTCGGGCGCTCGCGTTCGAAGCGGTTGAGCAGCTCCGACGAGAAGTGCTGGGCGTCACCGGCGGAGCCGCCGTTGCCGCAGGAAAGCATTTTGCCCTCGTTGAGCAGGGCGTTGACCATTACCTGGCTGGCTTGCTCGATGTGCGGTGCAAGTACGTCCATCGCCTGTTGCTTGGTGTCGATACTGGCCTGAAAAAGCTGGCGAATTCGGGATTGCATGTCCATCTGTGTGACCTTAATTAGCGCGGCTACTTGGCACATGAATGTGCAGCCCGCAAAGCAAAGAGCAAAAGTGTCGGGTGAAGGTGTCCGGTTCGGGGTGCAAGCGATCAGCTGTCGAAGGCATTCTGCAACCAGTTCAACTGATCAAGGTTGCTGTCGATCGCAACCACGTCGAAGCGGCAAGGGGAATTGGCCCAACGCGACTCGCGCTGAAGAAAATACTGCGCGGCGAAAATCAGCTTCTGCCGTTTGCGCCCATCGATGCTATCGAGCGCGCCACCCCATTGAGTGTTTTTTCTGTAGCGGACTTCAACGAATACTACTGTATCGCCATCAAGCATGACCAGATCAAGCTCGCCGCGTTTGCACAACCAGTTCTGCGCCAGCAGGCGCAGACCCTGTTGTTGAAGATGCTCGAGCGCATGGCGCTCGGCATCCTGACCGCTTTGCCGGCGTGACCTGTCAGGCATCAGCGCGGTGTGTCCGGCAGGCGTTGAACCTGGCCGTTGACGAACTGTGCCCATGGCAACTGGCGAACCACCCGTTGGTTCTGGGTCATGCCGAGGCTGCCCGATTGACCTTCGATGCGGCTGTCCGGCAAGGCCTTGAGCTGCCCCAGGCGCGGTGCCAGGCGATAGGCGTCAACACCCATCGCGAACAAGCGGCCGAGGCTGGTACCGGCCTGCGCCCATTGTGCAGTGACTTGTTTGCGCAGTGGGTCATTGGCGTCGAGCAACCACGGGGTTTCGCAGAAGCGAACGCCGTTCATGTCGTTGTACTCGTTTACGTCGCCGCTGGCACTGAACACATTGGAGGTTGCGTAGACAGGCACGTCACCGGCGTACTGGAAGTTCAGGGTCGGTTTGATCTGTTGCGCCTGTTTCGGGGAGGCCGCAAGGAAAATGAACTCGATGTCCTGGCGGCGGGAAGGTTGTGCGGCGACTTGCGAGCCAACGGTGCTCTGCAAGGTCTTGGCGCGGCCTTCGCTCTGACGCAGTTGGAACATGTCGGCAATCTGTTGCGCCAATTGTACCGGCTGGTCAATACGCTCGACGGCGACGATGCTACCGCCATTCGCCTGCCAGTCCTGACTGAACGCTTTCAATACGCGGTCGCCCCATTCGCCTTTCGGCACCATGGCGGCGGCGCGATGCAGGCCGTCGGCACGAGCGCGGCGGGACACTTCGCGGGCTTCGTCTTCGGCGGCAAGGCCGAACTGGAACAGTTGGGCCGGACCTTGTTCGCCTTCGCTGTAGTTCAGCGCCAGGGTGGTGATCGGCAGTTGCGGGCGAGTGCTGAGCTGTTTGACCAGCGGCTTCTCCAGCGGGCCGATGACCAGTTGCACGCCATCGGCCTGGGCCTTGCGATAGAAATCGTCCACCGACTGGCGATAGAAACCTTCCACCGACATCCCTGGCGGCACCTTGGTCATTATCGAGCTGTCATAAAATACGATGGCAGGCGGCTTCTGCCCAGCTTGTTCCGCCTGGTAGTGAGCAGCCACGATACCTTCACGCAGTGCCTTGCTGGCCGCCGTCAGCGGGCCGTCCGCTTGAGGCAGCAGGACAGCGATTTTGCCCAGGGGCTGGCTCGCCAGTTCCTTGAGCTTGGTCAGTGGCAGTGGCAGTTGAAGCGCAGCGGGGTGCTTTGGATTCTGTGCGCGCCAGTTGTCGATCGCCGCTTGCTGTTGTTCCAGGGTGCCGGCGGTTTTCACCGCCAGGGCCAGGCTCATCCAGCCGCCGAGGTCATCGGTGGTAGTTGGCTGCAATTGATCGGTCGGCAGCGAGGCGATCAGGGTCCAGATCGCTTCGTGGTTCTTGCTGGCGGCCTCGCCTTCGAGCATCGGGGCGATAAAGATACGTTCCCGTGCAGCGGCCAGGGTCTGGCCATCGGCTTCAAGGGCGCGGGCGTGAACGGTGCCAGTGCGAACCTGTTGCTCGACAGGCAGTTCGCCCAGGCGTTGCAGGCTCGGATGGCTCAAGGCCGTCAGCGCCGCTTTTGGCTGATTGCGCACCATGGCGAGTTCAGCTGCCAACGTGCTGGCGAAGACCTGTTGGCCAGGCTTGAGTTGTTCCACGGGCACTTGTTGCAGGATTTGCGCGGACTGGCCGGCATTGCCCTGGCGGTAAGCCAGGTCTGCCGCGCTCAGGCGAAACAGCGCGGCTTGTTCCGGCGTTTTGCTTTGGGCAGCCTTTTCGAGCAGTTGCTCGATACTGGCATCCGGGGTCCGTGGTAGTTCGCCAAGGCTGGAGGAGGACGTGCTGGCGCAAGCCGCCAGCAGGGCAGCGAGGCAGAGGGCAGTGAACAGCCGCAGGCAAGCGATCATGTAGTGTTCCTGATACTCGATCAAATTAGCGTGGAATTGTACCCAAGCACTGGCCGGGGCGCGATGTTACTGGCGTGAATCGATCAATTTAGCTCGTGTAAATGTTGCGGCACTGCACAAAGGGTCGAAAAACCGAGGGTGGCTCGCGGGTATCGCAAGTGTCACTACGCGCTACAATGGCGACTTTTATCGATCATGAGGTGTGCGCTTTGACTGCTCCAGGTGCTTTGAATTCCGCTGCTGGCTCGCTTTATGTGGTGGCGACGCCCATCGGCAACCTGGACGACATCAGTGCTCGTGCGCTGAAAATCCTGCGTGAGGTGGCGTTGATTGCCGCCGAAGACACCCGTCACTCCCAGCGTTTGATGCAGCACTTCGGCATTCCGACGCCGCTGGCGGCCTGCCATGAACACAACGAGCGCGATGAAGGTAGTCGCTTTATCACGCGCTTGCTGGCTGGCGACGATGTGGCGTTGATCTCTGATGCGGGGACGCCGCTGATTTCCGATCCGGGTTATCACTTGGTGCGTCAGGCGCGTGCGGCGGGGATCAATGTGGTGCCGGTTCCGGGGGCCTGTGCCTTGATCGCGGCGCTCTCGGCGGCGGGTCTGCCCTCGGATCGCTTTATCTTCGAAGGCTTCCTGCCGGCCAAGGCCGTGGGGCGTCGGGCTCGTCTGGAGCTGGTCAAGGAAGAGCCGCGCACGCTGATTTTCTACGAGGCCCCGCACCGCATCCTTGAGTGTCTGCAAGACATGGAGCTGGTGTTCGGCGGCGAGCGTCCGGCGTTGCTGGCGCGGGAAATCACCAAAACCTTCGAAACCCTCAAGGGCTTGCCGCTCGCCGAGCTGCGCGAATTCGTCGAGTCCGACAGCAATCAGCAGCGCGGTGAGTGCGTGGTGCTGGTGGCCGGTTGGTCGGCGCCAGAGACGGAAGACGCGGTCAGCAGCGAAGCCATGCGTATCCTCAATCTGTTGCTCGAAGAAATGCCGCTTAAACGTGCTGCTGCCCTGGCGGCGCAAATTACCGGCGAGCGTAAGAATGTTCTCTATCAAGTCGCGCTGGATAAACAGAAGGGCGAGTAAAAACACGACGCGCAGGAGTGCCCGAAGGTGTTTAGCGCTTGTTCTTCGGCCGCTCTGCCGTTAACCTTCGCGGCGGAGAGTCGATTGGACAGTCGCTGCCCTCTATGAAAATTAGGGGGGGGAGGAAAGTCCGGGCTCCATAGGGCGAAGTGCCAGGTAATGCCTGGGAGGCGCGAGCCTACGGAAAGTGCCACAGAAAATAACCGCCTAAGCGCTTCGGCGCCGGTAAGGGTGAAAAGGTGCGGTAAGAGCGCACCGCACGTCTGGCAACAGTTCGTGGCTAGGTAAACCCCACTTGGAGCAAGACCAAATAGGGTCCCAAGGCGTGGCCCGCGCTGGGACCGGGTAGGTTGCTAAAGATGTCCAGTGATGGCCATCGTAGACGAATGACTGTTCAAGACAGAACCCGGCTTACAGATCGACTCTCCACCTTTTTCTTTCCCTGCTTGAATCATCAGGCAGGTGCTGGTAGCGGGCTTTTGTGATATTCATTAGCCTGCACTGACAGCAGTTTGCAAATATCCTCGCGTCCTCGAATTCCCTCCTTAAATAAACACCAGCAGACCCTCCGTCGTAATACCGAAAAAATCTTACTCTTAACAAATTACTTTAACTTTCGAACGCAGCCCTCTGTGCTGATTCAAGTTATTGAGCAAAATCAAACGTCAGATTCTCGTTACCCCTCCTTTTGTCCTCCTAAATCTCCGTTCTGTAAGGGTTTTCCTTTAATCCGCGCCTTGACGGTGTGGTGGGCGCATTCCTATAGTGTGCGCAAGTGGCGGAAAGTGGCATGAAGTGGGTTTTTTGAGCTCAAAACGATAAAAATTGGAGAAACGCAGACGTGTTTCGCGGAGCTAACGCTATCAGTCTCGATGCAAAGGGCCGTCTCGCTATGCCGAGCCGGTACCGTGACGAGCTGGTTTCGCGCAGTTCCGGTCAATTGATCGTGACAATCGATGCCGTTGATCCGTGTTTGTGTGTTTATCCCCTCGATGAGTGGGAAATTATTGAAACCAAACTGCGCGCACTGCCTTCGCTTCGCGAAGAGAACCGCCGCTTGCAACGTTTGCTGATTGGTAATGCCGTCGACCTCGAGCTCGATGGCAGTGGTCGTTTTCTGGTTCCGCCGCGTCTGCGCGAATATGCCAAGTTGGATAAGCGCGCAATGCTGGTGGGCCAACTGAACAAGTTCCAATTATGGGACGAGGATGCCTGGGATGCGGTTTCTGCCGCTGACCTGGCTGCTATTCAACAACCGGGCGCCATGCCTGATGAACTGCGTGATTTGATCCTGTGACTATTGATAGCGGCTTTAACCACATCACCGTACTGCTCGACGAAGCCGTGGAGGCTCTCGCCGTACGCCCTGATGGCTGCTATCTGGACGGCACGTTCGGGCGCGGCGGACACAGCCGGTTGATCCTCAGCCAGCTCGGTCCCGATGGTCGGGTGCTCGGATTCGATAAAGATCCTCAAGCGATTGCCACCGGGCAAACGCTAGCGGCCGAAGACGGCCGCTTTGTCGTTGTGCAGCGCAGCTTTGCCGAGCTCGGTTCGGAAGTCGCCGAACGCGGACTGGCCGGCAAGGTCAGCGGTGTTTTGCTCGACCTCGGCGTCTCGTCGCCGCAGCTCGACGACCCTGAGCGCGGCTTCAGTTTCCTTAACGATGGCCCGCTGGACATGCGCATGGACCCGTCCCGCGGGATCAGCGCGGCCGAATTCGTCAACACCGCGCCGGTGGAAGAAATCGCCCGGGTGTTCAAGGAATACGGCGAAGAACGTTTCTCCGGTCGTATGGCCCGTGCCGTGGCCGAGCGCCGCGACATCAAACCGTTCGAGCGCACCGCTGACCTGGCCGAAGTCCTGAAAGTCGCCAACCCGGCATGGGAAAAGGGTAAGAACCCGGCTACCCGTGCGTTCCAGGGCCTGCGTATTCACGTCAACAACGAACTGGGCGATCTGGAAGCCGGCCTCGAAGCCGCGCTGGAAAGCCTGGAGATCGGCGGTCGTCTGGTGGTCATCAGCTTCCACTCCCTGGAAGACCGCATCGTCAAACTGTTCATGCGCAAACTGGTGAAAGGCGAAGCCGACAACCTGCCGCGCAATCTGCCGGTTCGTCACGTCGCTTTCGAACCGAAAATCAAAGTCCATGGCAAAGCGCAGTCCGCCTCCGAGGCCGAACTCAAAGCCAACCCACGTTCCCGTAGCGCCATCATGCGCGTCGCGGAGAAGCTGCGGTGAGCAAGCTTTTCGCCAAGCCACTTCCCGGCGGAAGCTTTTTCATGATGCTGCTGTTCATCGGCGTGCTCGTGTCGGCCATCGGCGTGTCCTACAGCGCCCACTGGAACCGTCAGCTGTTGAACTCGCTGTACAACGAGTTGAGCGTGCGCGACAAGGCGCAGGCCGAGTGGGGCCGGTTGATTCTCGAACAGAGCACCTGGACCGCACACAGCCGTATCGAAGTGCTGGCCACCGAGCAACTGAAAATGCGCATTCCCGGTGCCGCTGAAGTACGGATGGTGGCGCCATGATGAAAATCGAAGGTGCACTCTTCCCTTGGCGGTTCCGCGTGGTGCTGGGTTTGCTCGGTATCATGGTGGCTGCGATCTGCTGGCGCATCATCGATCTGCAAGTGGTTGACCGTGACTTCCTCAAGGGTCAGGGTGATGCGCGCAGCGTTCGTCACATTCCTATTCCGGCTCACCGTGGTCTGATCACCGACCGTAACGGCGAGCCTTTGGCTGTGAGTACGCCGGTCACCACGCTGTGGGCCAACGCCAAGGAAATGCAGCTGGCCAAAGAGAAGTGGCCAGCATTGGCGGCCGCTCTGGGGCAGGACCCTAAAGCCCTGGCCGAACGCCTCGAAGCCCAGGCCAATAAAGAATTCATCTATCTGGTGCGCGGGTTGACCCCTGAGCAGGGCCAGTCGGTGCTCGACCTGAAAGTGCCCGGCGTCTACGGCATTGAAGAATTCCGCCGTTTCTACCCGGCCGGTGAAGTTACTGCGCACATGGTCGGCTTTACCGACATCGACGATCACGGGCGCGAAGGCGTCGAGCTGGCCTACGACGAATGGCTGGCCGGGGTCGCCGGCAAGCGACAGGTCATCAAGGATCGGCGCGGCAGACTGATCAAGGATGTCCAGGTCACCAAAAACGCCAAGGCCGGCAAGCCCTTGGCGTTGTCCATTGACCTGCGCCTGCAATACCTGGCCAACCGTGAACTGCGTAACGCGATCATCGAGAACGGCGCCAAGGCCGGCAGCCTGGTGATCATGGACGTGAAGAGCGGCGAGATCCTGGCCATGGTCAACCAGCCGACCTACAACCCGAACAACCGTCGCAACCTGCAACCGGCGATGATGCGTAACCGCGCGATGATCGACGTGTTCGAACCCGGTTCGACCATGAAGGCGATCTCCATGAGTGCCGCCCTGGAAACCGGGCGCTGGAAGCCGAGCGATACCGTCGAGGTCTATCCGGGCACCTTGCAGATTGGTAAATACACCATCAAGGACGTATCGAAGTCCGAAGGCCCGGTGCTCGACCTGACCGGCATCCTGATCAATTCCAGTAACGTCGGCATGAGTAAGGTCGCGTTCGATATCGGTGGCGAAGCCATTTTCCGCCTCGCGCAGAAAGTCGGCCTCGGCCAGGACACCGGCCTCGCCTTCCCGGGCGAGCGCGTCGGCAACCTGCCGAACTACCGCGAATGGCGCAAGGCTGAAACGGCCACGCTGTCCTACGGCTACGGTATTTCGGTGACGGCGATCCAGTTGGTCCACGCCTTCTCGGCGCTGGCCAACAACGGTCGCATCGCGCCGCTGACCCTGATCAAGACTGACAAGCCGCCGCAGACCACCCAGGTGATCCCGGAAAACGTCGCCAAAACCATGCAAGGCATGCTGACTCAGGTGATCGAGGCCCCGCGCGGCGTATTCCGTGCGCAGGTACCGGCGTATCACGTGGCCGGCAAGTCGGGTACTGCCCGTAAAACGTCGGTGGGTGCCAAAGGCTACGCCGAGAATTCCTATCGCTCACTGTTCGCCGGTTTCGGCCCGATGAGCGATCCGCGTTTCGCCATTGTGGTGGTGATCGATGAACCGACCAAGGCCGGTTATTTCGGTGGCCTGGTATCGGCGCCGGTGTTCAGCAAAGTGATGTCCGGGACCTTGCGCCTGATGAACATCACCCCGGACAACCTGCCGCCGACCCAACAGGCCAACGCAGCACCGGTCGTTCCGCTGAAAGCCAATGGAGGGCGCGGCTGATGTCTCTGAGTCTGAACAAAATTTTTGCCCACGCCGGTCGTGATTTGTTGATCCGCGAACTGACCCTCGACAGCCGCAATGTGCGGGCGGGGGATTTGTTCCTCGCGGTCCCAGGCGGCAAGTTCGACGGACGCGCGCACATTGCCGATGCCTTGCAGCGCGGTGCGGCTGCCGTGGCTTACGAAGTCGAAGGCGCCACCGTACTGCCAATTACCGATGCTCCGCTGATTCCGGTCAAAGGCCTGGCTGCGCAGCTGTCGGATATTGCCGGACGCTTTTATGGCGACCCGAGCCGCCACCTGAACCTGGTTGGCGTTACCGGCACCAATGGCAAAACCAGTGTGACCCAATTGGTTGCGCAAGCCCTGGATTTGCTCGGCCAGCATTGCGGCATCGTCGGCACCCTGGGCACCGGTTTCTACGGCGCGCTGGAAAGCGGCCTACACACCACGCCGAATCCGATTGCCGTGCAAGCGACTCTTGCCGATCTGAAAAAGGCCGGTGCCAAAGCCGTCGCGATGGAAGTGTCTTCCCACGGTCTGGATCAGGGCCGCGTGACCGCATTGGCGTTCGATGTCGCAGTGATGACCAACCTGTCCCGCGATCATCTGGATTACCACGGCACCATGCAGGCCTACGGCGAAGCCAAGGCCAAGCTGTTTGCCTGGAATGATTTGAAATGCCGGGTGATCAACCTCGACGACGAATTCGGCCGGCAACTGGCCGCCGACAAGCGCGAGTCGCGGCTGATCACCTACAGCCTGGAAGACGCCAGCGCCTACCTCTATTGCCGTGAAGCGCAGTTCGACGACGAAGGCGTGCGCGCCACCTTGGTTACGCCGCAAGGCGAGCACCATTTACGCAGCACCTTGCTCGGTCGTTTCAACCTGAGCAACGTCCTGGCAGCGGTCGGTGCCTTGCTCGGTCTTGACTACGCGCTGGACGAAATCCTCAAGGTTTTACCGAAACTCGAAGGCCCGGCCGGTCGTATGCAGCGCCTGGGTGGCGGCACGCAGCCGCTGGTAGTGGTCGATTACGCACATACCCCGGATGCGCTGGAAAAAGTCTTGCTGGCCCTGCGTCCACACGCCAAAGGCCGGTTGCTGTGCCTGTTCGGTTGCGGCGGCGATCGTGACCGCGGCAAGCGTCCGCTGATGGCTGAAGTGGTCGAGCGTCTGGCCGACGGCGTGCTGGTCACCGACGACAACCCGCGCACCGAAGACCCGTCCGTGATTTTCGACGACATCCGCGCCGGTTTCACGGCTGTGGATAAAGTCACCTTCGTCGCTGGCCGTGGCCAGGCGATTGCCCAATTGGTCGCCAGTGCATCGGCGGATGACGTCATTGTCCTGGCCGGCAAAGGTCACGAGGACTACCAGGAAATCAACGGCGAGCGCCATGCGTTCTCGGATCTGGTCGAGGCCGATCACGCCTTGACCGCGTGGGAGGTGGCCCATGCTTAAAGCCTTGAAACTGAGCGAGCTGACCAGCGTGCTGAATGCTCGCCTGGTGGCTGCCGACGCCAGTTTCGACGGTGTCAGCATCGACAGCCGTGCGATCAAGCCAGGCCAGCTGTTTATTGCCCTGACCGGTCCACGCTTCGATGGTCATGACTATCTCAATGATGTCGCCGCCAAAGGCGCCGTAGCGGCATTGGTCGAGCGCGAAGTCGCCGACAGCACGCTGCCGCAGCTCATTGTGAACGATACTCGCCAGGCCCTCGGCCAACTGGGCGCGCTGAACCGTGCGGCTTATAGCAACCCGGTCGCAGCGGTCACCGGTTCCAGCGGCAAGACCACGGTCAAGGAAATGCTCGCGAGCATCCTGCGCACGCGCGGTCCGGTGCATGCGACCCGTGGCAACCTGAACAACGACCTCGGTGTACCGCTGACCCTGCTCGAACTGGCGCCGGAACATACCGCCGCCGTGATCGAGCTCGGTGCTTCGCGTCTTGGTGAAATTGCCTACACCGTCGGCATGACCAAGCCCCACGTGGCCATCCTGAATAATGCCGGGACCGCCCATGTCGGTGAGTTCGGCGGGCCGGACAAAATCGTTGAAGCCAAGGGCGAGATTATCGAAGGGCTGGATGCCGATGGCGTCGCCGTGCTCAATCTCGACGACAAGGCGTTCGGCATCTGGAAGGCCCGCGCTGGCGGCCGCAAAGTGCTGACGTTCGCCTTGAACAACCCAAGCGCCGACTTCTATGCCAGCGATCTGGACCGCGATGCTCGCGGTTGCCCATCGTTCAACCTGCACAGCCCTGAAGGTGTGGAACGGGTCCAACTGAACCTGCTCGGCACCCATAACGTTGCCAATGCGATGGCCGCCGCCGCTGCTGCCCATGCCTTGGGCGTGTCGCTGTTCGGCATCGCCACGGGCCTTGGCGCCATGCAACCGGTCAAGGGGCGCACCGTCGCGCAACTGGCGACCAACGGCATGCGCGTTATTGATGACACTTACAACGCGAACCCCACCTCCATGTGCGCTGCCGTTGATATACTCGCCGGCTTTTCCGGCCGCACCGTTCTGGTGCTCGGGGATATCGGCGAGTTGGGCGACTGGGCGGAGCAGGGGCACCGCGACGTGGGCGAGTACGCCCGTGGCAAGGTTTCTGCGCTTTACACAGTCGGGCCAATGATGGCTCACGCCGTGAACGCATTTGGCCCGCAGGCCCGTCATTTCAGCACTCAGGCTGAACTGATCGAGGCCCTGGGCGCCGAGCAAGATACAAACACCACTATTTTGATTAAGGGCTCGCGCAGCGCGGCGATGGAAAACATCGTCGCCGCTTTGTGCGGGTCCAGTCTGGAGAAACATTAATGCTGCTGCTGCTAGCGGAGTATCTGCAACAGTTCCACAAAGGCTTCGCGGTCTTCCAGTACCTGACCCTGCGCGGGATCCTCGGTGTGCTGACCGCGCTGGTTTTGTCGCTGTGCTATGGCCCGTGGATGATCCGCACGTTGCAGAACCGTCAGATCGGTCAGTCCGTTCGCAACGATGGTCCGCAATCGCACCTTTCCAAGTCGGGCACTCCGACCATGGGCGGTGCATTGATTCTGTCGTCCATCGGCGTCAGTACGCTGCTTTGGGCTGACCTGAGCAACCGTTATGTCTGGACCGTGCTGCTGGTGACGTTGTTGTTCGGCGCAATCGGCTGGGTAGACGATTACCGCAAAGTCATCGAGAAGAACTCCCGTGGGCTTCCTAGCCGCTGGAAGTATTTCTGGCAGTCGGTGTTCGGCCTGGGGGCGGCGCTCTTCCTTTATATGACCGCGACCACCCCGGTGGAAACCACCCTGATCCTGCCGATGCTCAAGGACTACAGCATTCCGCTGGGCGCTGGTTTCGTAGTCCTGACCTATTTCGTGATTGTCGGTTCGAGCAACGCGGTCAACCTGACTGACGGCCTCGACGGTCTGGCGATCATGCCGACAGTGATGGTCGGCGGTGGCTTGGGGATCTTCTGCTACCTGTCGGGTAACGTGAAATTCGCTGAATACCTGCTGATCCCTTATGTACCGGGCGCCGGTGAGCTGATCGTGTTCTGCGGCGCCTTGATCGGTGCTGGCCTGGGGTTCCTCTGGTTCAACACCTATCCGGCCCAAGTCTTTATGGGCGACGTCGGCGCGCTGGCGCTGGGCGCGGCCCTGGGCACCATCGCGGTGATCGTCCGTCAGGAAATCGTCCTGTTCATCATGGGCGGCGTGTTCGTGATGGAAACCCTGTCGGTGGTCATCCAGGTGGCTTCCTTCAAGTTGACCGGGCGCCGCGTGTTCCGCATGGCACCGATACACCACCACTTTGAACTCAAGGGCTGGCCTGAGCCGCGCGTGATCGTCCGATTCTGGATCATCACCGTGATTCTCGTACTGGTCGGCCTTGCCACCCTGAAGCTGAGGTAGAACGAGTGTCTCTGATCGCTTCTGACCACTTCCGCATCGTTGTCGGCCTCGGCAAGAGCGGCATGTCCCTGGTTCGCTTCCTGGCGAACCGGGGCACGTCGTTTGCCGTGGCCGATACGCGGGAAAATCCACCGGAACTGGCCACGCTCAAGCGTGACTATCCGCACGTGGAAGTGCGTTGTGGCGAGCTGGACGTCGAGTTCCTGTGCCGTGCCGACGAGCTCTACGTGAGCCCCGGCCTGGCGCTGGCGACCCCGGCCCTGCAGGCTGCCGCCGCCCGTGGCGTGAAATTGTCCGGCGACATCGAGCTGTTCGCGCGTAACGCGAAGGCGCCAATTATCGCCATCAGCGGGTCGAACGCGAAAAGCACCGTCACCACCCTGGTTGGCGAGATGGCTGCGGCGGCGGGCAAGCGTGTTGCGGTCGGCGGCAACCTCGGTACGCCGGCGTTGGATTTGCTCAGCGACGACGTCGAGTTGTACGTGATGGAACTGTCGAGCTTCCAGCTCGAAACCACCGATCACCTTGGCGCCGAAGTGGCGACCGTGCTCAACGTCAGCGAAGACCACATGGACCGCTACAGCGGCCTGCCGGCCTATCACCTGGCCAAGCACCGGATCTTCCGCGGGGCCAAACAGTTTGTGGTCAATCGTCAGGATGCCCTGAGTCGTCCGTTGATGGGCGAAGGGCAGCCGTGCTGGACCTTCGGTTTGAGCAAACCTGATTTCAAGGCGTTCGGTATCCGCGAAGAAGACGGCGAGAAGTACCTGGCCTTCGAATTCCAGAACCTGATGCCGGTGCGCGAGTTGAAGATTCGTGGCGCCCATAACCAGTCCAACGCCCTGGCGGCATTGGCGCTGGGTCACGCTGTCGGTTTGCCGTTCGACGCGATGCTGTCGAGCCTGCGCACGTTTTCCGGGCTTGAACACCGCTGCCAGTGGGTCCGCGACCTGAATGGCGTGAGCTACTACAACGATTCCAAAGCCACCAACGTCGGCGCCGCACTGGCCGCCATCGAAGGCCTGGGCGCGGACATCGACGGCAAACTCGTGCTGATCGCCGGCGGCGACGGCAAGGGTGCCGAGTTCAAGGATTTGCGTGACCCGGTGGCGGCCAACTGCCGCGCCGTGGTGTTGATGGGCCGCGACTCCGACCTGATCGGCCAGGCCATTGGCGATGGCGTGCCGCTGATTCGCGTCAACTCGCTGGATGAAGCGGTCGCTCAATGTCGCGCCCTCGCTGAACCGGGCGATGCGGTGCTGTTGTCGCCGGCCTGCGCCAGTTTCGACATGTTCAAGAATTACGAAGACCGTGGTCACCAGTTCGTCCGCGCTGTGGAGGATCTGGCATGAGCCTGCGAAATATCATCAAGCCGTATCCATCGCCGATCATCACCGGCCGCGGTATCGACCTCGACTTCCCGATGCTCGTCGGTTGCCTGGCATTGATCGGCCTGGGGCTGGTCATGATCGCCTCGGCATCGACCGAAGTGGCGGCCGTGCAGTCGGGCAGTGCCCTGTACTACATGACTCGCCACCTGATCTACATCGTGCTGGGCCTCGGTGCCTGTATCGTCACCATGATGATTCCGATCGCCACCTGGCAACGCCTGGGTTGGCTGATGCTGATTGGTGCGTTCGGCTTGCTGGTGATGGTGATCGTCCCCGGGATCGGCCGCGAAGTGAACGGTTCGATGCGCTGGATCGGTTTCAGTTTCTTCAACGTTCAGCCGTCCGAGATCGCCAAGGTGTTCGTGGTGATTTACCTCGCCGGTTACCTGGTGCGTCGGCAGAAAGAAGTGCGCGAGAGCTGGATGGGCTTCTTCAAGCCATTCATCGTGCTGCTGCCAATGGCCGGTCTGTTGCTGATGGAGCCGGACTTCGGTGCCACCGTTGTAATGATGGGCGCGGCGGCGGCGATGCTGTTCCTCGGCGGGGTTGGGCTGTTCCGTTTCTCTCTGATGGTGGTGCTGGCGGTCGGGGCAGTGGTGTTGTTGATTCAGGTGCAGCCATATCGAATGGCGCGTCTGACCAACTTCGCTGACCCTTGGGCCGACCAGTTCGGTGCCGGCTATCAGTTGTCGCAAGCCTTGATCGCGTTCGGTCGCGGCGAATGGCTGGGCGTTGGCCTGGGCAACAGCGTGCAGAAGCAGTTTTACCTGCCGGAAGCGCACACCGACTTCGTGTTCTCGGTCCTGGCCGAAGAATTGGGGGCCGTGGGTTCCTTGTGCACGGTCGCGCTGTTCGTCTTCGTCTGTATTCGTGGCATGTACATCGGTTTGTGGGCGGAGAAGGCCAAGCAATTTTTCGCGGCGTATGTGGCTTACGGCCTGTCGTTCCTGTGGATTGGTCAGTTCCTGATCAACATCGGGGTGAACGTCGGCCTGCTGCCGACCAAGGGCCTGACCCTGCCGTTCCTCAGTTATGGCGGTAGTTCGTTGGTGATCTGCTGTGCCTGTCTCGGCTTGTTGCTGCGCATCGAGTGGGAGAGTCGAACCCACCTGGGCAGTGAAGAGATGGAGTTCCATGAGAGTGACTTCGCCGAGGAGCCACCCCATGGGCGCTAACGTATTGATCATGGCGGGCGGCACCGGCGGGCACGTGTTCCCGGCGCTGGCTTGTGCACGCGAATTCCAGGCCCGCGGTTACACCGTGCATTGGCTCGGCACTCCGCGCGGCATCGAAAACGACCTGGTCCCGGCGGCCGGTCTGGAACTGCATCGCATCAACGCCAGCGGCCTGCGGGGCAAGGGCAAGCTGTCGCTGCTCAAGGCGCCGTTCATGTTGCTCAAGTCGATCTGGCAGGCGCGGGCGATCATTCGCCGGCTGCGGCCGGTGTGTGTGGTCGGCTTTGGTGGTTATGTGACCGGCCCGGGTGGCGTTGCTGCCAAGTTGTCTGGCGTGCCGGTCATCGTTCACGAGCAGAACGCCGTCGCGGGTACCGCCAATCGGTTGCTCATGCCGTTGGCCGCCCGAGTCTGTGAAGCGTTCCCCGACACCTTTACCCTGTCGGACAGCCGTCGGACCACCGGTAACCCGGTGCGCACCGAGCTGTTCCTCGAAACACCGCGACCTACCCTGGCTGGTCGCAAGGCGCGTTTGCTGATCCTGGGCGGAAGCCTGGGCGCAGAACCGTTGAACAAGTTGCTGCCTGAAGCCCTGTCGCAAGTCGCTGCCGACCTGCGCCCGGAAGTGTTTCATCAGGCCGGCAAAAACCACGATGAAGTGACTGCAGAGCGCTATCGCGCGGCTGGCGTCGAGGCGCAAGTGCAGCCTTTCATCAAAGACATGGCCCAAGCCTATGGCTGGGCCGACCTGGTGGTGTGCCGCGCAGGCGCGTTGACCATCAGTGAACTGGCCGCCGCCGGTCTGCCCTCGATGCTGGTGCCTTTGCCACACGCGATCGACGATCACCAGACCCGCAACGCCGAATATTTGGCCCGTGAAGGCGCTGCCTTCCTGATGCCGCAAAGAACGACTGGCGCCGCAGATCTTGCCGCACGCCTGACAGAGGTCCTGATGCAACCGCAACGACTCAATGACATGGCCAACGCGGCCCGCCGTCTGGCGAAACCCGATGCAACCCGTAACGTTGTCGACACCTGCCTGGAGGTGGTCCATGGTTGAGAATCAGAAAGCCATGCCCCAACCGGAAATGCGCCGCATCCGTAAAATCCACTTCGTCGGTATCGGCGGCGTGGGCATGTGCGGCATCGCCGAAGTGTTGTTGAACCTGGGCTATGAAGTGTCCGGTTCCGACCTGAAAGCTTCGCCGGTGACCGAGCGCCTGGAATCTTTCGGTGCGCACATCTATATCGGCCACCGCGCCGAGAACGCCGCCAACGCCGATGTGCTGGTCACTTCCAGTGCCGTGAACACTTCCAACCCGGAAGTCGCCACCGCCCTGGAACGCCGGATCCCGGTGGTGCCGCGTGCCGAAATGCTCGCCGAGTTGATGCGTTATCGCCACGGCATCGCCGTCGCCGGTACCCACGGCAAAACCACTACTACCAGCCTGATCGCTTCGGTGTTCGCCGCTGGTGGCCTGGACCCGACGTTCGTTATCGGTGGCCGTCTGAATGCCGCGGGCACCAATGCCCAGCTCGGCACCAGCCGCTACCTGATCGCCGAAGCCGACGAAAGCGATGCGAGTTTCCTGCACTTGCAGCCGTTGGTGGCCGTGGTCACCAACATCGACGCCGATCACATGGCGACCTACGACGGTGACTTCAACAAGCTGAAGAAAACCTTCGTCGAGTTCCTGCACAACCTGCCGTTCTACGGGTTGGCGGTGGTGTGCCTGGACGATCCTGTGGTGCGTGAAATCCTGCCGCTGGTCAAACGCCCGACGGTCACCTATGGCTTCGGCGATGACTGCGACGTGCGCGCCATCAATGTGCGCCAGCAAGGCATGCAGACGTTCTTCACCGTGCTGCGTCCTGAGCGCGAGCCGCTGGATGTCTCGGTGAACATGCCGGGCAACCACAACGTATTGAACGCCCTGGCGACCATCTGCATCGCCTCCGACGAGGGCGTCAGCGATGAAGCCATCGTCCAGGGCCTGTCCGGGTTCCAGGGTGTCGGCCGACGCTTCCAGGTCTACGGCGAACTGCCGGTAGACGGCGGCAACGTGATGCTGGTGGACGACTACGGTCACCACCCGACCGAAGTCGCGGCAGTGATCAAAGCCGTGCGCGGTGGCTGGCCGGAGCGTCGTCTGGTGATGGTTTACCAGCCGCACCGCTATAGCCGCACACGGGACCTGTACGACGATTTCGTCAATGTCCTGGCCGACGCCAACGTCCTGCTGCTGATGGAAGTCTATCCGGCCGGCGAAGAGCCGATCCCGGGTGCCGACAGCCGCAAGCTGTGCAACAGCATCCGCCAGCGCGGTCAACTGGACCCGATCTACATCGAGCGCGGTGTCGACCTCGCGCCAATCGTCAAGCCGCTGCTGCGTGCCGGCGACATCCTGCTGTGCCAGGGCGCCGGTGATATCGGCGGCCTTGCACCGAAATTGTTGAACAGTCCGTTGTTCGCTGGTGCGGTTGCCGCGCCTGCCGTGGGGAAGTTGAAATGACTGCTGCTTACGCCAACCTTGTCTCCACCCTCGCGCCGAAAGACTTCGGCCGCGTCGCCGTGCTGTTCGGCGGCAAGAGTGCCGAGCGTGAGGTTTCCTTGAAGTCGGGTAACGCGGTTCTCGCAGCGCTGCAAAGCGCCGGTGTGGACGCGTTCGGCCTCGACGTCGGCGATGACCTGTTGCAGCGTCTGCTGAACGAAAAAATCGACCGCGCCTTCATCATTCTCCACGGCCGTGGCGGTGAAGACGGCAGCATGCAAGGCCTGCTCGAATGCCTGGGCATTCCCTACACCGGCAGCGGCATCCTCGCTTCGGCATTGGCCATGGACAAGCTGCGCACCAAGCAGGTCTGGCACAGCCTCGGGATTCCGACGCCACGCCACGCCGTACTTAGCTCCGAGGCCGATTGTATTTCGGCGGCGACGGAACTGGGCTTCCCTTTGATCGTCAAACCGGCCCATGAAGGTTCAAGTATCGGTATGGCCAAAGTGAGTTCCGCGTCCGAGTTGATCGACGCCTGGAAAGCGGCCGCTACCTACGATTCGCAAGTGTTGGTCGAGCAATGGATTCAAGGTCCGGAGTTCACCATCGCCACCCTGCGTGACCAGGTGTTGCCACCGATTGCCCTGGGCACGACGCACAGCTTCTACGACTACGACGCCAAGTACGTGGCTTCCGATACCCAGTACCGGATCCCGTGTGGCCTCGACAGCAATAAAGAAAAAGAACTGATGGACCTCACGGCGAAAGCCTGTGAGGCGCTGGGTATCGCCGGTTGGGGCAGGGCAGACGTGATGCAGGACGCCGACGGGCAGTTCTGGTTCCTGGAAGTCAACACCGCACCGGGCATGACCGATCACAGCCTGGTGCCGATGGCGGCCCGTGCTGCCGGTCTGGATTTCCAGCAACTGGTCCTGGCGATTTTGGCGGCAAGTATTGCCGGCAACAACGAGCCGCGAGGTTAAGACAATGCAAGGCGCACAGCTGAGACATCAGCCCTCCGCACCACCCGGCCGCAAGCCGGTACCGCGGGGTGCCAGCCGAATGGTGGCCAAAGAGCCGATGTCTGCGCGCCTGCCGAAAGCCAATTTTGGTTTTCTCAAAGCCTTGTTCTGGCCGGTGCTGTTGGTCGCACTGGGTTTCGGCACTTACGAAGGCGCACAGCGTTTGCTGCCGTACGCCGACCGGCCGATTACCAAGATCAACGTGCAGGGCGATTTGAGTTACATCAGCCAGCAAGCGGTGCAGCAGCGGATCGCCCCGTACGTGGCGTCGAGCTTCTTCACCATCGACCTGGAGAGCATGCGCACCGAGCTTGAAACGATGCCATGGATTGCCCACGCCGAAGTGCGGCGGGTGTGGCCGGATCAGGTGGTGATTCGCCTGGAAGAGCAACTGCCAGTGGCCCGTTGGGGCGATGAATCGCTGTTGAACAACCAGGGTCAGGCGTTTACCCCGCGCGAGCTGGCGAACTACGAACACTTGCCACAGCTGTTCGGCCCACAACGGGCCCAGCAGCAAGTGATGCAGCAATACCAGGTGCTGAGCCAGATGCTCAGGCCATTGGGCTTCTCGATTGCACGCCTGGAATTGCGTGAACGAGGCAGCTGGTTCCTGACCACCGGAGCCGGCAGTGCCGGCCCTGGGATCGAACTGCTGCTGGGACGCGGCAACCTGGTGGAAAAGATGCGCCGCTTCATTGCCATCTATGACAAGACGCTCAAAGAACAGATTACGAACATTGCGCGCATCGATCTGCGCTACGCCAACGGCCTCGCTGTTGGCTGGCGGGAACCTGTAGCGCCCACGACAGCCCAACCCGCTGTCGCGAAGAATTAAGAAGAGGCAGGACCCATGGCAAACGTGCAAAGCGGCAAAATGATCGTCGGTCTCGATATCGGCACCTCCAAGGTGGTGGCGCTGGTCGGCGAGGTCTCGGACGACGGCACGCTGGAAATCGTCGGGATCGGCACCCATCCGTCCCGTGGCCTGAAGAAAGGCGTAGTGGTGAACATCGAGTCCACCGTGCAGTCGATCCAGCGCGCCATCGAAGAAGCGCAGCTGATGGCCGGTTGCCGGATCCACTCGGCGTTCGTCGGCGTGGCGGGCAATCACATCCGCAGCCTGAACTCCCACGGCATCGTGGCGATTCGTGATCGCGAAGTCAGCGCCGCCGACCTTGAGCGCGTCCTCGACGCCGCCCAGGCCGTGGCGATCCCGGCCGACCAGCGCGTGCTGCACACCCTGCCGCAGGATTACGTGATCGATAACCAGGAAGGCGTTCGTGAGCCGCTGGGCATGTCGGGTGTGCGTCTGGAAGCCAAGGTCCACGTGGTCACCTGCGCCGTCAACGCTGCACAGAACATTGAAAAATGCGTGCGTCGCTGCGGTCTGGAAATCGACGACATCATTCTCGAACAACTGGCCTCGGCCTACTCGGTCCTGACCGATGACGAGAAAGAACTGGGTGTGTGCCTGGTGGACATCGGTGGTGGTACTACCGATATCGCGATCTTCACCGAAGGCGCGATTCGTCACACTGCGGTCATCCCGATTGCGGGCGACCAGGTGACCAACGACATCGCCATGGCGTTGCGTACACCGACCCAGTACGCCGAAGAAATCAAGATTCGCTACGCCTGCGCCCTGGCCAAACTGGCCGGTGCCGGTGAAACCATCAAGGTCCCAAGCGTTGGCGATCGTCCACCGCGCGAGCTGTCCCGCCAGGCCTTGGCCGAAGTGGTCGAGCCGCGTTACGACGAGCTGTTCACGCTGATCCAGGCCGAACTGCGCCGCAGTGGCTACGAAGACCTGATCCCGGCCGGCATCGTGCTGACCGGCGGTACGTCGAAAATGGAAGGCGCGGTCGAACTGGCCGAAGAGATCTTCCACATGCCGGTCCGCCTGGGCGTGCCGCACGGCGTCAAGGGCCTGGATGACGTGGTGCGCAACCCGATTTATTCCACCGGCGTTGGCCTGTTGATGTACGGCCTGCAAAAGCAGTCCGACGGGATTTCGTTCTCGGGCATCAGCAGCCGCGACAGCTACAGCAATGAAGAAGCCAAACCCGCCTTGCTCGATCGCATCAAGAGCTGGGTACAAGGCAACTTCTAAAGAATTACCGCAACACCGCAACAAACGCAGTAGGCGAAAAAACTAGAGAATGTAAGGAGAGGGAAAATGTTCGAACTCGTAGACAACATCCCCGCAAGCCCGGTTATTAAAGTTATCGGTGTTGGCGGAGGCGGCGGCAACGCTGTCAACCATATGGTCAAGAGCAACATTGAAGGCGTTGAATTCATCTGCGCCAACACTGATGCCCAGGCGCTGAAATCCATCGGCGCGCGGACCATCCTGCAACTGGGCACCGGCGTGACCAAAGGTCTGGGCGCCGGCGCCAACCCTGAAGTAGGTCGTCAGGCCGCTCTCGAAGACCGCGAGCGCATTGCCGAAGTCCTGCAGGGCACCAACATGGTGTTCATCACCACTGGCATGGGCGGCGGTACCGGTACCGGTGCTGCGCCGATCATCGCCGAAGTGGCCAAGGAAATGGGGATCCTCACCGTTGCGGTGGTGACCCGTCCGTTCCCGTTCGAAGGCCGCAAGCGCATGCAGATCGCCGACGAAGGTATCCGTCTGCTGTCTGAAAGCGTCGACTCGTTGATCACCATTCCCAACGAGAAGCTGCTGACCATCCTCGGTAAAGACGCGAGCCTGCTGTCGGCTTTCGCCAAGGCTGACGATGTACTGGCCGGTGCCGTTCGCGGTATCTCCGACATCATCAAGCGTCCGGGCATGATCAACGTCGACTTTGCCGACGTACGGACTGTCATGAGCGAAATGGGCATGGCGATGATGGGCACTGGCTGCGCCAGCGGTCCGAACCGTGCTCGCGAGGCCACCGAAGCGGCCATTCGCAACCCGTTGCTCGAAGACGTGAACCTGCAAGGTGCACGCGGCATCCTGGTGAACATCACCGCCGGTCCTGACCTGTCCCTGGGTGAGTACTCCGACGTGGGTAGCATCATCGAAGCCTTCGCTTCCGAGCACGCAATGGTCAAGGTCGGTACTGTTATCGATCCGGACATGCGCGACGAGCTGCACGTGACCGTGGTTGCCACGGGTCTGGGCGCGAAAATCGAGAAGCCTGTGAAGGTTATCGACAACACCATGCACACGTCCGTGGCATCGCAGCCGCAGCAACAAGCGCCTTCGCGTCAGGAAGCGCCTGCTGTGAACTACCGTGACCTGGACCGTCCGACCGTCATGCGCAACCAGGCTCAGGCCGGTGCTGCGACTGCCGCGAAGATGAATCCGCAAGACGATCTGGACTACCTGGACATTCCGGCATTCCTGCGTCGTCAGGCTGATTGATGGAATGTATCAGGGCGATGAAGGTGATTGGTGTTCAGCAAAGGTCTGGTCTGCTATCATCGCCAGCCTTTGTTGATACCAGTTCGCAATTTGCGCTGAAGCGGCCCAAGCCATGATTAAACAACGCACACTGAAAAATATTATCCGTGCCACAGGTGTAGGCCTGCACTCCGGGGAGAAGGTATACCTGACCCTCAAGCCCGCACCTATCGACACCGGCATCGTGTTTGTTCGTGCCGATCTGGACCCTGTGGTGCAGATTCCTGCTCGCGCGGAAAACGTCGGCGAAACCACGATGTCGACCACGCTGGTCAACGGTGACGTCAAAGTGGATACGGTGGAGCACTTGCTCTCGGCCATGGCTGGCCTGGGCATCGATAACGCCTACGTCGAGCTCTCCGCGTCCGAAGTCCCGATCATGGATGGTAGCGCTGGACCTTTCGTATTCCTGATTCAATCGGCCGGCCTGGAAGAACAGGACGCGGCCAAGAAGTTCATCCGGATCCTGCGGGAAGTGACAGTGGAAGACGGCGACAAGCGCGCCACTTTCGTCCCTTTCGAAGGTTTCAAAGTGAGCTTCGAGATCGATTTCGATCACCCGGTTTTCCGTAACCGCACACAAAGTGCAAGCGTGGATTTTTCCAGCACTTCGTTCGTAAAAGAAGTCAGCCGCGCCCGTACCTTTGGTTTCATGAGTGACATCGAGTACCTGCGCAAGCACAACCTCGCACTCGGCGGCAGCGTTGAAAACGCTATTGTGGTCGACGCGGATGGTGTACTGAACGAAGACGGCCTTCGCTATGAAGACGAATTCGTGAAGCACAAGATCCTCGATGCAATTGGTGACCTCTACCTGCTGGGCAATAGCCTGATTGGTGAGTTCAAGGGCTTCAAGTCCGGACATGCATTGAACAACCAGCTGCTGCGCAAGTTGATTGAGCAGACAGATGCTTGGGAAGTCGTGACTTTCGAAGACGCCAGCACCGCACCGATCTCTTACATGCGTCCTGTCGCGGCCGTGTAAGCAAAAACCTCTCTAGTTTTTAAAGGCTGCCTTCGGGTGGCCTTTTTTTATGTGCGCTCGTTGCCGGATCGTTCCCACGCTCTGCGTGGGAATGCCTCAAGGGACGCTCTGCGTTCCAATGGGACGCGGAGCGTCCCGGGCTGCATTCCCACGCGGAGCGTGGGAACGATCAGTCAGTGCGGGACTCAACTCGCTGCCACCACCCGATTGCGCCCGCCTTCCTTGGCCTGATACAACGCCTTGTCCGCCGCAAACAGCAACTGCTCCAGGCTGATCTCGCTCGCGCTGGTCCAGGTACTGATCCCGATGCTGACAGTAATCGGCAACTGCGCACCCGCCACCAGCGGCAATTGCTCCACTGCGACACGGATGGCTTCGGCAATCTGCCGGGCGCCTGCGCTGTCGGTTTCCGCCAGGATCACTGAAAACTCTTCGCCGCCATAACGGGCGACCAAATCGCCTGGTCTCCGCACGCTGGCGCAGATCACCTTGGCCACCGAACGCAGCGCGTCGTCACCGCC
Source organism: Pseudomonas sp. LBUM1646 (assembly GCF_059716165.1). NCBI lineage: Bacteria > Pseudomonadati > Pseudomonadota > Gammaproteobacteria > Pseudomonadales > Pseudomonadaceae > Pseudomonas > Pseudomonas sp. LBUM1646. The sequence continues at coordinate 5,725,011 of NZ_CP166810.1, read as the reverse complement.
CTGATGGCCATGGCGGTCATTGAATGCCTTGAAGTGGTCGGCATCGATCATCAGCAAGGACAGGGGCCGGCCCGAGCGTTGGGCGCGAAACCATTCGTGGCGCAGGACCTGGTCCAGCATTCGTCGGTTGGCGACGCCGGTCAAGGCATCGGTGGCTGCCAGTTGCGCCAGTTCCCGCTCGGCGCTGTGGCGCCGGCGCAATTCCCGGCAAAGCAACCAGGTCAGCCAGAGCAGGCTGATGCACAGCGCGAGGGTGGCCAGGCTGATCACCAGCGCGGTGCGCTTCCAGGACGCAAACACTTCGTCACTGGACAACGCGACAATGACGATCAATGGCAAGTTACCCACCTTGGAGAAGGTATACAGGCGTTTATCCTGGGTGAGGCTTGAGATGCTCGTGAAGCTGCCATTGCCTTCTTTGACAATGCGCTGGAAGTTGGGACGACTGCTGAAATCCTTGCCGACCAGCTCTTCGACCAGGCGCGGTTCCTGGGCCAGGAGAATCCCGTCCTTGCTGATCAGGTTGACCGAGCTGTTAGGCCCGATGTTCAAGCTGCTGAACAACTGATCGAAGTAGCTCAGGCGCATCGCCGCTTCAGCGACGCCGAGGAATTCGCCCTGTGTTCCGCTGATCCGACGGCTGAAGCTGATACGCCATTCATGCTCAGCCAGCCGCGACCGAAAGGGTCGACTGATGAACATGGCAGAATCCGGGTTATCGATGTGGACCTGGAAGTATTCACGCTCCGCAAAATTACCCTGGCGTGGCACCACCGAAGCGGAGTCGGCGACTACATCACCACGAGGATCGAGCAACAAGATGTCGCCCTTGTACGGTGCGGCGGTGGCCCGGTCGAACAAGGCCAAATGGCGAATGATCGGAGACACCGTCTTGAGGTCGTCGCGGCGTGAGGCGGCAATCAAGCCTTGCAAGGACAGGTCGTAGAGTTCGATGTTGCGCAGCACGTCCGCTTCGATCAATTGCACGATGTTGGTGGCGGCGCGAGTGGCTGAGAGTTCGGCATTGGCGCGTTCGCGAACCAGCAGGAACGCCACGATGCTCAAGATCGCAATCACCAGCAATAAACTGGTGAGCACCAGAATCCGCTCCGATCGCGTTGACCGGATCGAATGCTCAGATAGTGCACTGCTCACACTCATGGTTCTGACTTCTGCTAATGGGGCGTTAGGAAAGTATGTGGCGGGCGTCGGGCAGAATCGCAGGAACCGGTTGCATCCAAAGCGCCTGTATAAATGGCAGGCAATAAAAAGGCCAGCAAAACGTGCTGGCCTTTTACTTAATGAAGCTTAGAAGACATTGATCGGGTAGTCGACGATCACGCGGTATTCGTCGGTGTCCTGATCCAGTGCACCGTAACCATTACCACCACGGTTGGTCGCCCATTGCAGACGCAGCGCCAAGTCCTTGGCCTTGCCCTCCTGGAACACGTACTTCAGATCGATGTCGCGCTCCCAGTGCTTGGCGTGTTTGCCGTCGGCGCTATACCACGAGGCATAGCCCTTGCTGTCCGGGTCGACCTTGGTCAGGTCGGTTTCACCTCGGGAATAGGAGACTGCCGACGTCAGGCCGGGCAAGCCCAGGCCCACGAAATCGTAGGCGTACTTGAGTTTCCACGAGCGCTCGTTCGGGCCGTTGAAGTCCGAGTACTGCTGGGAGTTGTCCAAGTAAACGCTGTCGCCCTGGCTGATGTAGTCGAACGGTGTGTTGCCGTTGACCCGTTGATACGCGGCAGTGACGCTGTGATTGCCCACGCCGACGGTGAAATGCAGGCTGTAAGTGTTGTTGTCGATGTTGCCCAGCAACGCATCGCCGGTGTCTTGCGTGTGATAGAAGTGCAGGCCCGGGTTGAGGCTGACCAGGTCATTGAGTTGGTAGGTGTAATCCAGATCGTAGTAGTACTGGTTCCAGATGTCCTTGAGCTCGGCGGCGTACAGGCTGCTGGTCAGGCCCGGCAAACCGCTCCAGGCCACACCGGCCCAGTTAAGGTGTTGGCTGTCGTCACCGTCTGCCAGGCTGCCATAAGAAGTGCCGATACGGGTGTGGCCGCTCTGGTTGTAAGGCTTGGTGAAGCTGGCCTGGCCACCTTCGATCAGGAAACCGTCGAAGCTGTGGTTGGTCAGGCTGACGCCGCGGAACGTCTGGGGCAGCATGCGAGTTTCACCCCCGGCGATTACCGGGTTAGTGAGAAACAGGTCGCCGGCCTTCAATTCGGTATCGAAGGCACGCATTTTCAGCGTACCGCCTGCTGTGGAAAACGAGCCCGGCGCTTTGCCATTGCCATCGCTGATCGGCAGGATGCTCGAACCGTCAGTGCCGCCACCGCCGTCGAGTTTAAGTCCGAGCATGGCGTGGGCATCGATACCGAAACCAACGGTGCCCTGGGTGAAGCCGGATTCGAATTTACCGAGAAAGCCCTGGCCCCATTCGATGTTGTCATCGGTGTTCTGGTGGCGATTGCGGTTCATGTAGTAGTTGCGGGCGTTGAGGTTGAGGCTCGACCCTTCGACAAAACCTTCGCGGCGGGTGTCGTCGGCGGCCTGGGTGTTGGCGGCCATCGTTGCAGCGATTGCAATGAATAACGGGCTGAGTTTCAGAGAAAAAGACACGTGTAGTACAGCTCCTTTTGGGTCATTAACGTCAGTTCATGTATCGACGTTTTTTATTTCTTGTTTAGGGAGACGAAGTGGAACGTGTTTTCTGCACAATAAAAAAAGCCGCTGATAGCAGCGGCTTTGAAGACAACTTTTCAAAGGGAAGAGCCGATGAAAAGTGTCGAGGGAAACAGAGCGATACGGTAGATCAGCTATCTTTCTCAGCCTGTTGCTTGGCTGCAGAAGTGGACGCTTGAGGGGTTTGCTCAGCATCTTGGGCTTTGGCGGTCATCTCGGCCTGGGACTGCTCGAACGCTTTGGTTCGCGTCGCATTTTGCGCGACAAAGGCGGGCGATTCTTCAGCCATGGCGAACGGAGACAGGAACAAAGTGGACAAAACGAAAGCGCTGGCAATACCCATAGTGTTGGACATCTTTAAAACCTTCTTGCTTGGCAAGTGCTGTTTGGTGCGCCAAGGTTAAGGTTCAAGGGCGATGGGAAACAGAGCGCATTTCAGAAAGGACTGTTGCGTGGGAAGCAATAGTCATCGGAGCAACGCGAATTTGTAGCAGCTGGCGAAGCCTGCGCCCGGCTGCGCAGCAGTCGTAAAATCATGCGCTAATTTCTTTCAGGCAAACCGCGTGTGCAGGATTAACGACTGCTGCGCAGCCGGGCGCAGGCTTCGCCAGCTGCTACAGGGTCGCGTTGGGTCAAACCGGGAGGTGGATGCCGAAGGTATTCATCCCATGATCACTGCGCACAAACACGTCCCCGCCATGCATCAGCGCAATCGCCTTCACAATCGCCAAACCGAGGCCATGGTTATTGCCACTGTTGCTGCGCGACGCATCCACCCGATAAAAACGCTCGAACAACCGTGGCAGATGCTCGCTGGCAATCGGCGATCCCGGATTGGCCACGCCGATACTCACCTGATGTTCCTCGACCTCGATCCGTACCTCAATCACCTGCCCAGGCTCAGTGTGCTGCACCGCATTGCTCAGTAAATTGATCAACGCCCGGCGCAGATGCGCGATTTCGATCCGCACCTGCGCATCACCGCTGACCTGCACCTGAACCTGCGCATCCTCCAGAATGAAATCCAGATACTCCAGGGTTGTCGCCACCTCATCGGCCAGGGAGGTGGAGGTCAGTTTGGTGGCCTTGCTGCCCTGGTCGGCGCTGGCGAGGAACAGCATGTCATTGATGATCGAACGCAGCCGTTCCAGTTCTTCGAGATTCGATTGCAGCACTTCGAAATAGTGTTCCGCCGAACGCCCGCGAGTCAGCGCGACTTGGGTCTGGCCAATCAGGTTGGTTAGCGGCGAGCGCAGTTCGTGGGCAACGTCGGCGTTGAACGACTCCAGGCGCGAATAGGCCTGTTCGACCCGTTCGAGAGTGGAGTTGAATGAGCTGACAAACTGATCCAGCTCCGGCGGCAACGGCGACATCCGTAACCGGCCCGAACGCAACGGCGGCGCCAGGCGTTGGGCTTCCTGGGACAACTTGATCAACGGCTTGAGGCCGATCCGCGCCACCCAGTAACCAAGGGCCGAGGCCAGCAACACGCCGATAATCGCCAGGCTGATCAGGGCGATCAGCAAGTGATGCTGAGTCTGCAGAAACGTCTCGGTGTCGATGCCAATCATGAAGCGCAGCGCGGGGCGCTGGTCCTTGGCCTGGAACTGGCTGACCAACACTTTAAGCGGCGAGGAATGATTCGGTAGCTGCAAGTCGCGCCGACCCAACGGTCCTTCGGCAAACGCGCGGATCTGCGGGGTAATGTTGCCGTACTCGTACTGCGAATCGCCGCTGATAATCCAGAAACTGATGCGTTTGTCTTCTTCGCCGAGCAACTTGAGCTTGTTGTTGATCTTCACCCAATGCTCGGGCGTGCCATAACGCCCGACCGTGGATTCGAGCACGCTATAGCGCGCGTCCAACTCGGCTTCGGGCAACAAACCCAGGCCTTTGTCGACCTGCTGATACAAGGCCCAGCCGATCAACAGAAACACCAGCAGCGCCACCAGCGTGAACATCCCGCTCAAACGTAGCGCAATGGAATTACTGGACACCGCGGCTCTCCAGCACATAACCCATGCCGCGAATGGTGTGCAGCAACTTCTCGTCGAACGGCCCGTCGAGCTTGGCCCGCAAGCGTTTGATCGCGACTTCGACGACGTTGGCGTCGCTGTCGAAATTGATGTCCCAGACCATCTCGGCAATCGCCGTTTTCGACAGAATTTCGCCCTGACGACGAGCCAACACGCTGAGCAGCGAGAACTCCTTGGCCGTCAGGTCCAGACGAGCGCCAGCGCGGGTGGCCTTGCGGCTGATCAAATCTATCCACAGGTCAGCGATGCTCACTTGCACCGGTTCATGGCCGCCGCTGCGCCGGGTCAGCGCTTGCAGGCGCGCCACCAGTTCGAGGAAGGAAAACGGTTTGCCGAGGTAATCGTCGGCGCCATCGCGCAGGCCTTTGATCCGGTCTTCCACGCGCTCGCGGGCGGTGAGCATGATCACCGGGGTTTGCTTGCGGGCGCGCAAGGCACGCAGTACGCCGAAGCCGTCGAGGCCCGGCAACATGACGTCGAGGATGATCACCGCGTAGTCGCTTTCCAGCGCCAGGTGCAGGCCCTCGACGCCGTCCCGCGCCAAGTCCACGGTGTAACCCTGTTCCGTCAGGCCGCGGTGCAGATAGTCCGCGGTTTTTTCTTCATCTTCGATAATCAGAACGCGCATGACCCCGCCTCAGTCTGTGGTCGCCAGCGCCGGCAGTGGCTCTGGTTTGGGTCTATGGAAAAGTCGCTCAAGCCACAAGTATATGACCGGAGTGGTAAACAGCGTCAGCGCCTGGCTCACCAGCAAGCCGCCGACCACCGCAATCCCCAATGGCTGGCGCAGTTCGGCGCCGGTGCCGTAGCCGAGCATCAGCGGCAACGCGCCGAGCAGGGCGGCGAGGGTGGTCATGATGATCGGCCGGAACCGCGTGATACAGGCCTGGAAAATCGCCTCTTCCGGCGGCAAGCCACCCTTGCGCTGCGCTTCGAGGGCGAAGTCGATCATCAGGATGCCGTTTTTCTTGACGATGCCGATCAGCAGTACCAGGCCGATCAACGCCATGATCGAAAAGTCCTGGCCCCAGATCCACAGCATGATCACCGCCCCAAGCCCCGCCGACGGCAGGGTCGAAATGATGGTCAGCGGATGGACGAAGCTCTCATAGAGCACGCCGAGAATGATGTACACCGCCACCAGCGCCGCGAGGATCAGCCACGGTTGGCTGGCCAGCGAACTCTGGAACGCCTGGGCCGCGCCCTGGAAGTTACCGCTGATGGCCGCCGGCATGCCGATTTCAGCCTTGGCCTGATTGAGCAGGATCACCGCGTCGCCCAACGCGACGCCGGGCGCCAGGTTGAACGACAGGTTGGCGGCCGGGAACATCCCGTCGTGGGCGATGGACAACGGGCCAATGGTCGGCGCATCGAACTTCGCCAGCGCCGACAAAGGCACCATCTCCCCACTCAACGGCGAGCGCAGGTAGAAATAGTTCAGGCTTTCGGCCTTGCCGCGTTGCTTGGTGTCCAGTTCCAGAATGACGTTGTACTGGTTGATCTGGGTCTGGAACTCGTTGATCTGCCGCTGGCCGAAGGCGTCATACAACGCTTCATCGACATCGCTGGCGGTCAAGCCAAAACGCGCAGCGGCGCTGCGGTCGATGCTGATGTGGGTGATGCTGCCGCCCAGTTGCAGATCGTTGGAAATGTCGCGGAACGCCGGGTTAGTCCGCAGTTTGTCCGTCAGGCGTTGGGTCCAGGTGCTGAGTGTCGGGCCGTCGTTGCTCTTCAGTACGTATTGGTACTGGGCGCGGCTTGGGCCGGAACTGAGGTTGATGTCCTGGCCGGCGCGCAGGTACAGCACGATGCCGGGGACTTTCATCAATTGCGGACGGATGCGGTCGATGAACTGACTGGCTGACACATCGCGATCGCCGCGTTTTTTCAGGGCGATCCAGAACCGGCCGTTGGCAATGGTCTGGTTGCTGCCGGAAACGCCGACCGAGTGGGAAAACGCTTGGACTGCCGGATCCGCCGCGACGATTTCCGCCATCGCCAAGTGCTTTTTCACCATATCGCCGTAGGAAATGTCGGCAGCCGCTTCGGTGGTGCCGAGGACAAAACCGGTGTCCTGAATCGGGAAGAAACCCTTGGGGATAAAGATGTAACCGGCGATGGCCAGGCACAACGACAGGCAGAACACGCCGATCATGGTTTTCTGATGCGCGAGGGCGCGGCGCAGGTATTTTTCATAGCCGGCCAGCAAGCGATCACCGAAAGTCTTTTTACTGTGGGCGTGATGCACCGGCGCACGCATGAACAGCGCGGCCAGGGTTGGCGCCAGGGTCAGCGACACCACCACCGAAATCATGATGGTCGAGGTCGCTGTCAGGGCGAATTCTTTAAACAACCGCCCGACCACGCCGCCCATGAACAGCAGCGGAATAAACGCCGCCACCAGCGAGAAACTGATGGAAACCACGGTGAAACCGATCTCGCCAGCGCCTTTGATCGCGGCCTCGCGCATGCCGTCGCCGGCCTCCAGGTGCCGGTGAATGTTCTCCACCACCACAATCGCATCGTCGACCACAAACCCCACGGCCACCACGATCGCCACCAGAGTCAGGTTGTTCAGGCTGAAACCCATGATGTACATCAGGGCGAAACTGGCGGTCAGCGACACACCCAATACGGCGGACACAATCATGGTCGCCGACCACTGGCGCAGGAACAGCGCCATCACCGCTACCACCAGCATGATCGCGATCAGCAGGGTGATTTCCACTTCGTGCAACGACGCGCGAATGGTCTGGGTGCGGTCGATCAACACTTTGACCTGCACCGAGGCTGGCAACATTGCTTCCAGGCCCGGCAGTGCGGCTTGAATGCGATCCACAGTCTCGACGATGTTCGCCCCCGGTTGCCGGGAGATCACCAGGTTCACCCCGGGTTGATCGCCGGCCCAGGCCTGGACGTAGGCATCTTCCGAACCGTTGACGACTTTGGCGACATCCTTGAGATGAACGGGTGCACCGTCCTTGTAGGAAACGATGAGTTGGCTGTATTCGTCGGGGTGGAACAATTGGTCGTTGGTGGACAGGGTCGAAATGCTCGACTCCCCGTACAACGCACCTTTGGCCAGGTTGAGGCTGGTCTGTTGGATCGCCAGGCGAATGTCCGCCAGGGTCAGGCCGATGGCGGCGAGTTTGTCTGCCGAGGCCTGGACGCGGATGGCCGGACGTTGCTGACCGGTGATGTTGATTTGGCCTACGCCATCGATCTGACTGATCTGACGCGATAGCAGGGTTTCCACCAAGTCACTGAGTTCGGTGCCGGGCATCTGGGTCGAGCTGACACTGAGGATCAGCACCGGGCTGTCGGCCGGGTTGACCTTCTTCCAGGTCGGCAGAGTCGGCATGTCCTTGGGGAGTTTGCCGGCGGCGGTGTTGATCGCGGCCTGGACTTCCTGGGCGGCGGTGTCGATGCTTTTATCAAGGGTGAATTGCAGGGTCAGCAGGCTGGAGCCGAGGGCGCTGCTCGAGGTCATCTGGGTCATGCCGGGGATGGCGCTGAATTGCACCTCCAGCGGCGTGGCCACCGACGACGCCATGGTATCGGGGCTGGCGCCGGGCAGTTGCGCGTTGACCTGAATGGTCGGGAATTCGGCTTCCGGCAGTGGGGCAATGGGCAGGCGCGGGAAGGCGATGACGCCCAGCAGCACTAGGGCAAAGGTCAACAGAATGGTGGCGACCGGGTGATCGATGCACCACGCGGACGGGCCCCTCATTGTTTAGGCTCCGCTTGCACCACTTGCGGTGGATCGCTCAACACTTGCACCGTGGAACCGGGCTTGAGCCGCGACTGGCCGTCGCTGACCAGTACGTCACCGGGTTTGACGCCGGTGATGATGTCCTGGCCGCTGCCTTGGTAGACCATCTGCACCTGCACGGTCTCGACCTTATCGCCGTTGACCCGATACACGAAATGTTGATCGAGGCCGCGTTGTACGACCGTTGGCGGCACCACCAGCGCATCTTTATCCAGTGCTGTCTGAATCTTTACCGTCACCAGCAGGCCGGGCCAGAGCTTTTGGCTGGCGTTGTTGAATTCAGCCTTGGCGCGGATGGTCCCGGTGTTGGCGCTGATCTGGTTGTCGATCAGGGTCAAGTGACCTTCGCCCAGCAAGTTGCCGGTTTCGCCATCGGTGTCGGCGCCAATGTAGGCCTTGACCTGAGCGCGTTGCGGGTCGCCGATCAGGCTTTGCAGGGTCGGCAGCATTTGCTGCGGCAGGGAAAACTCCACGGCAATCGGGTCGATCTGGGTCACGGTGAACAGCCCTTGGGCGTCAGCCATGCGCAGGAAGTTGCCTTCGTCCACCGTACGAATCCCGACACGACCGGTGACCGGGGAGCGAATCTGCGTGTAGGAAAGCTGCACTTGCGCGGCATCAATGGACGCCTGGTTGCCCTGGGCGGTGGCTTTGAGTTGGTTGACCAGCGCTTGTTGCTGGTCGTAGGTCTGCTTGGAAACGCCGTCGTCGACGCTTAGCAATTTGTAGCGCTTGAGGTTGACCAGCGCCACTTGCAACTGCGCCTGGCTTTCACCCAATTGGGCGCGGGCCTGATCGAGGCTGGCGCGGATTGAACGGTCGTCGATGGTAGCGAGCAGGTCACCGGTCTTGACCAATTGACCTTCCTTGACCAGCAACTTGGTGAGAATGCCGTCGATCTGCGGGCGCACCACGACACTGTGCAGGGACAGCACCGAACCGATGCCGCTGACGTAGCGCGGCACGTCTTTTTCCGTAACAGCCACGACCCGCACCGGGATAGCCGTCGGGGCCGCCAGTTTGGCGGTGGCCGGTTTGGTCGCGTACCACAGGCCCAGCGCTGCCAGAACAATCAGGGGGGCTGCGAGCAAGGCGGTTTTTTTCTGAATTCGCATGCGAGTGGGGCGCCGGGCTAGAGGGACGGGAATAAGGTCAGATTTTATACCTCCCCTTATAGTCCTGTTACCCGGTCAGGAAGGTGACTGCTAACTGACGGGGCTGTCAGTTTGGCAGGCGTCAGCCTCATCAACACACAACCCACAGACCGACTACTTGTCGCTTGAAGCTCACCGCTTACAGCTTGCCGCTCTCGACATGGGTATACTGCCGCCTTTCGCGGCCCACCCACCGGGCCCGACTCTTTGTGCATCACCCGGAGCTTTCATGACTTCCCCGACACAACCGCCGGTCGCCGACGCTTTGAGCGACGACCCGGCAGACCTGCCAGACAGCGTCGACTCCAGCGCAGACAGCGAAACCAAAGCCGCGATCCCGGCGTTCAAGTTTCCGTTCAAACCAGGCGACCTGGCCGCGGCCAAGAACGCCAGCCAGCCGTGGTACAAAAACGGTGCCAAGAACGGTCACACCAAGACCCCTGGCGCAGCGCCACCGGGTACTCGTCGCTCGATGGGTAAACGCTGACCGCCAGCCACTTTTCGGCTGGAGCAGAGCACGGACAGGTTCGGAATAGGTAGTGGCTGGCCTGCCGTCCTGGAGGAAGCCCGCTCCCACAGGGGATTTGTGAACGACACAAATCTAATGTCGGAGCGGGCTTGCTCGCGAAGGGGCCATCACAGGCAACGCACCCCTTGGATCAAGCCGCCCGCAGCGAGATAAACGCATAGTTGAGCGGTGCTTCAATCGCCACTTCAGCCCCGGCCGCCAGCACTTGCCCGGCAATGTCCTCGCCCGAGACATGAAACAGCCATTCACTGCCGTGATCATCCAACGGCTGCGCCACAACCTGATCGATGACCGAAGCAAAAGCACCCATCTCCGGCAGATAAGCGGTAAACCCGTCGCCTTTCAGCGCTGTGGTGCGAATCCCCAACAACCCACAAATCGCATCCTTGGTTTGAACGTCATCGCGATCCGCCTGCCGCGAGCGCTGGATCAACGCCACCAGTTCCTGATCAACCAATTCACCCCCTACAATCAAGTCCGGGCCCTGTTCCCACGACTCGGGCGGGCACTCTTTCACCGCCGGGTTCAGCGGGATGTGCGGATTGATTTCCATCGGGTAGATGCGGCACACCAGCGGCCGGCGTTCGTAGATACGGCAGAGGTTGTCTTCGTCAAGATTCCGGCAGGGACCGACGTTGTAGGCGGCGAAGGTGATGGCCACGTATGCATCGCTGGCGCCGCTTCGAACCTTCACCGACCGGCGTTCGGCATGCTCGCGTTGCTGCACCGGCAGGCCCAGGCCACTGCCCAGAAAACCTTCCACCAGCACGATCACCTGACCGCCATCGTTCGCCCACATGCGGGCTTCCGTCAGAGTCAGGGGGACGTGGTGATCGTTGCAGCATTTGCCGCAACCTACGCAGGAAAACGTCGTATTCATTGATCGATCGGTCGCAGGTGAGGGCATGAAAGGGCGACAGAAAGCCATCGCGCAGGCGTGTCTCGAAGCAAGTTATGCGCCACTCACGGCTTTTTGGAGGTCGGGCGAATGGAGTCCCATTCGGTCACGTAGGCGGTTTTGGTTTTTTTGTTGTAGAGGCATAACTCAGTGCCTTGCTGGCCCTTCATGTGCTTTTGCGGGTATTGGCCTTGCAGCTGAAGCGCGGTGTAGCCGACGCGGTCGTCGAATTGCGCGGCGGTGCCGACGGGTTTGGCGTCCTTCAGGCCGCTGGCCTTGGTGCAACTGGCGAGTACGGCTTTGTCATAGGCGGCCCAGGCGTCGGGGCTGGAGGCGTGAGCTTGGGGGGCGAGGGCGATGAGGCTGAGGAAGAGCACGGTGGTGGTTTTCATAAGCGGGCATCCTTGTGCGTGTTGGCCAAGGTTGGAGTATGCCTCAAGAGTTTCGAATGGCCGACACCGCCAAGATCGCAGCCTTCCGCAGCGCCTACAGTAAAAATGCGATCACCTGCAGGCGCTGCCGAAGGCTGCGATCTTTTAACGGCATCAGGCCGGTACTGGCTCCCGCCGAACCACCCGCATTCCGGCACTTTCATACAACCGCTGTGCCCGCAGGTTGTCTTCCAGCACTTTCAAATCGACAAACCCTTCGCGCCGTTGCTGAAACACCTTGAACGCATGCAGCAGCAAGGCGCGGCCAAGTCCGAGTCCCTGGGCGCGAGGATGTACCACCAGATTCTTGATGTAGGCGCTGGTCCAACACTGGCAAACGCCGACGATCCCTTCGTCATCCAGCGCGATAAAGCACAGGCTCGGATCGTATTCGGGATCGGTTTCAAAGCGCTGCTGCCAGACGTCCAGCGTTGGTACCCGACCGCCACCTTCGCGATAACCCATCTCCATCAACTGATGCACGGCTTCGGCGAGTTCGGGGTGGTAGTGGCGCAGTTCAATGCCGCTTGGCCAGGCGCTGGCCGGCACCGCCTCAGTGAGGTTGCGCCGCATCAGAAAGCAAAAGTCCTCGGCCAAACTCAGTAACCCTGTTCGGCGACAGCCTTGGCGGCTTCGATCAGGCACTTGGTCAGTTCCGGCGAGGAGAACTTGGTCAGTACCCCGTTCGCCCCGGCCAGACGTGCCTTTTCACTGTTCATCGCGCTGTCGAGCGAGGTGTGCAGCAGCACATAGAGGTGCGAAAAATCCGGAGTTTCGCGCAGGGTGCGGGTGAAGGCGTAGCCGTCCATCTCCGACATTTCGATGTCCGAGACGATCAGGTTGATCTGCTGGGCAGTACCTTGCAGGTCCAGCAGGCAATCGATGGCTTCCTTGGCGCTGCGGGCGGTGTGACATTGCAAGCCGAGGTTGCGCAGGGTGTGTACCGACTGCTGCAACGCAGTCTGGCTGTCATCGACCACCAGGATTCGCGCGTTGCCCAGCACTTCGGCGTCTTCCATGCTCAGCTCGGTCGGGGCCATTTCGATCTGCGCCGGGGCGATGCCGTGGATGACCTTTTCGATGTCCAGCACTTGCACCAGCACGCCGTCGACCGAGGTCACGCCGGTGATGTACGAGCGCACACCGCCGGAACCGAAGGGTGGCGGACGGATGTCGGTGGTCAGGCAATGCACGATCTTGCTCACGGCCTGCACGTGCAGGCCCTGCTTGGAGCGGCTGACATCGGTGACGATCAGGCAGCCGCCGTTGGGATCTTCCAGCGGCCGTTCGCCGATGGCGCGGCTCAGGTCGATCACCGACAACGACGCGCCGCGCAGGGTGGCGATGCCTTTGACGTGGGGGTGCGACTCCGGCAGCTTGGTCAGCGGCGGGCAGGGGATGATTTCACTGACTTTCAGCAGGTTGATCGCCATCAGCTTGCCGCTGCGCAAGGTAAACAGAAGAAGCGAAAGTGAATCTGCGCGGGCTTTGGTGGAGGACATAAAAACCTTCTTTGGAGAAAGGTGATGGGCGAGTAAAGAGTCGCCAGAAGCTATTGATGCCGGGTTATCGACTTGTTAGGGGCAGGCTTTAGGCTAAATCCCCGTATTGCCGACCAGTGCGATCTCTGTAGCAGCTGCCGAAGGCTGCGTCCGGCTGCGAAGCAGTCGTAAAATCTGAGCTTGCGGTGCAACAGGTGTACTGCGTTTGCCCGGGTGGCGAGGACTTCGTCCTCGAACGCAGCCTTCGGCAGCTGCTACAGGGTGCGGGTTACTTCATGCCCAACCGCTTGGCCATCCGCCCAAGGTTCGCCCGGTCCAAGCCTAGCTCACGCGCCGCACTCGCCCAATTGTTGTGGTGGCGTTCCAGGCAGGCGTTGATCAGTTGCCGCTGATAATCCTCGGTCGCCGCCCGCAAGTCACCCGAGACTAAAGCCACAGGACTGACGGTCGGTTGCTCGACAGGCACTTCAACGCTGCCATGGGGCAAATCCAGATCGGCGGCACTCAAACTGAGAATCTTCGGCCGTTCCTTGCAGTTGCCCAGCGCCTTCAACGCGCTGCGACCGATCAAGTGTTCCAGTTCCCGCACGTTGCCCGGCCACTGATAGGCCAGCAGCGCTGCCTGGGCATCGCTGTTCAAGCGCAGACTATTAAGGCCCATGCGCGAACGGTTCTGTTCCAGGAAAAAGCCGCTGAGCAGCAACACATCGCGCCCGCGATCCCGCAGGGCCGGGACTAGCAGCGGATAAACGCTCAGGCGATGGTAGAAGTCGGCGCGATAGCGGCCACTGCGTACTTCTTCGGCCAGGTCACGGTTGGTCGCCGCGATCAGCCGCACGTCCACTTGATGCTCTTTATCCGAGCCCAAGCGCTGCAACTGACCGCTTTGCAGCACCCGCAACAATTTGGCCTGCACCGTCAGGGACAGTTCGCCGACTTCATCGAGAAACAGCGTGCCGCCATTGGCCAATTCGAACTTGCCGCGGCGATCGCTCGTCGCCCCGGTGAACGCGCCACGCACGTGACCAAACAGCTCACTTTCCACGAGGGTGTCCGGCAGGGCGGCACAGTTGAGGCTGATGATCGGCTTGTCGGCCCGCGCGGAGGCCGCGTGAATCGCCTGGGCCACCAGTTCCTTGCCGACCCCGGTTTCCCCGGTGATCAGCACGGTCAGGTCGCTGCCGCCCACCAGGCTGATTTCTTCCACCAGGCGTTTATGGGCCTTGCTCTGGCCGATCATCTCGCGGTTCTGCTGGCCGCTGGCCTGGCGGTAAACCTCGGCGCGCTGGTGTTCGTCTTCGACGCGATTGGCCAGTCGCTCGATGCGTTCGGCGGCGTTGACGGTGGCTGCGGCGAGGCTGGCGAAGGCTTGCAAGGCGTCCAGTTCAATCGGCTCAAAGCGCTCCGGGTCCAGCGCATCAAGGGTCAGCAAGCCCCACGGACGCTCGTCGATAAACAGTGGGCAGCCCATGCAGTCGTGGACTTCCAGGTGTTCGTCGAGGCCATCGACCAAACCGTCATAAGGGTCGGGCAAGTCGCTGTCGGCGGCGAAGCGGGTCGGGCCGGGGCTGCTGAGCAACGCTTCGAAACGCGGGTGTTCGCTGACTTTGAAGCGCCGGCCCAAGGTGTCGGTGCTCAAGCCGTCGACCGCCAGCGGCACCAGCCATTCACCGTCGAGGCGCAGCAGGGCGGCGGCATCGCAGGGCAGCAGGGCGCGCATGGCTTCGAGCAGGCGCCGATAGCGCTCGCCTTCGGGCAGTTCGCGGGACAGGTCGGAGACCAGGGGCAGCAGGGCGGTGAGCAGGGATTTTGCAGTCATAGTGACTCCATATAGTCGATATGACTATAAAGCACTCAGTGTCGATATGACTACGTTGTATATATCTTATTGATTTATATGTGTTTAATTGTTGGCATGGAATCTGATAAGCCTAAGGTATTCACATAAAAGCTCAGGAGTACCCTTATGCTTAGCGTCCAAGACCGTGCCATCGTCAAATCCACCGTGCCGCTGCTGGAAAGCGGTGGCGAAGCGCTGATCACTCACTTCTACCGCATGATGCTCTCCGAATACCCGCAAGTCCGCCCGCTGTTCAACCAGGCCCACCAGGCCAGCGGTGACCAGCCCCGCGCCCTGGCCAACGGCGTGTTGATGTACGCGCGGCACATTGATCAGCTCGATCAGTTGGGCGATCTGGTGGCCAAGATCATCAACAAACACGTGGCCCTGCAAATCCTCCCGGAACACTACCCGATTGTCGGCACCTGCTTGCTGCGTGCCATCGCCGAAGTGCTGGGCGAAGAGATCGCCACCCCGGAAGTCATCGGCGCCTGGGGCGCTGCCTATAACCAATTGGCCGACATCCTGATCGGCGCCGAAACCAGCATCTACGACCAGAAAGAACAGGCACCCGGCGGCTGGCGCGGGGCGCGGGATTTCATCGTCGTGGCCAAGGTCGAGGAAAGCGCGGAAATCATCTCGTTCTACTTCGAACCCGCCGACAAAGGCCCGATCCTCGCCGCCGAGCCGGGCCAGTACATCGGCATGAAGCTAATCCTCGATGGCGAAGAGATTCGTCGTAATTACTCGTTGTCGTCCCTGTCGGACAACGGCCAGTACCGCATCAGCGTCAAGCGCGAAACCGGCGGCCGCGCCTCCAACCACTTGCATGATCAACTGCACGTGGGCGCGAGCATCCAGCTGTTCCCGCCGTCGGGCGAGTTCACCCTGACCGCCAGCGACAAACCACTGGTGCTGATCAGCGGCGGCGTCGGCATCACCCCGACCATTGCCATGCTCGAAGCGGCGCTGGCCACCGAGCGGCCGGTGCACTTTATCCACTGCGCGCGTAACGGCAGCGTCCATGCGTTCCGTGACTGGATTGATGGCTTGGCTGAGCGTCACCCGCAGCTCAAACGCTTCTATTGCTACGCCGAAGATGACGGCGTGAGCCCGGCGGCGGATAAGGTCGGGTTGTTGAGTCAGGAGCAGTTGGGCGAGTGGTTGCCGCAGCAGCGGGATCTGGATGCTTACTTCCTGGGGCCTAAGGGCTTTATGGCGGCGATCAAGCGTCACTTGAAAGCGCTGGGTGTGCCGGAGAAGCAGAGTCGTTATGAGTTCTTTGGGCCGGCTTCTGCTTTGGAGTAAGTCGCTTCAATGGGATGACCCAAAAAGATCGCAGCCCGCGGCAACTCCTACAGGGGGCGTATATACCTGTAGGAGCTACCGCAGGCTGCGATCTTTTGATCTTGTTGTTCAAAAGTTAATCCCTCCTTAACCAGCCTATCGTCTATTCCCCGACATCTACCGGCGCGCGCCAGGCTCTCCACGGTCATGGTCTGCGTGTAGACTTCCGGCAATTGATATTCAGAAGGGAAACGCGATGAGTGACGAAACGATGCGATTGGGCCGTGAGCGGCGTTATCTGGTGTTGCTGGGCATCATCTGCCTGGCGCTGATAGGCGGCGCGCTGTACATGCAGGTGGTGCTGGAAGAGGCACCGTGCCCGCTGTGCATCCTGCAGCGCTATGCGTTGTTGCTGATCGCCATCTTCGCCTTCATCGGCGCGGCCATGCGTACCCGTCGCAGCCTCACGGTGTTCGAGGTGCTGGTGGTGATCTGCGCGCTCGGTGGCGTCGCGGTCGCCGGGCATCACGTCTATACGCAGTTCTACCCGGCGGTCAGCTGCGGCGTCGATGTGCTGCAACCGATCGTCGATGGCCTGCCGCTGGCGAAGATCTTCCCGCTGGGCTTCCAGGTCGACGGCTTCTGTGACACGCCGTACCCGCCGATCCTCGGCCTGTCGCTGGCGCAGTGGGCGCTGGTGTCGTTTGTACTCGTGGTGGTGCTGGTGCCGCTGCTGGTCTCGCGTAACCGCAAGGCGTTGCGCTAACCCGTCGCGTTAGACAAAAAACGCCCCGGTCCTCATTGAGAGGGCCGGGGCGTTTTGCATTTCAGGGCTTAAGTAAACAGAACGTGATGTGCGACAGCCTGGGGTGCGCAACGTGTGCGACATGTTGTCACAGTCAGAGTGTCGCAGGGCATTTCAAAGGATGGAATCGGTGCATAGCTACGTAACGAATTGACCCGGTTAGGGCCTCTGCCCATTTGTTCATCTTCATGGTGTAACAGGCAGTTTTAACAGGCCTTGGCGAATCGCCAGACCCCTTGCTTACCGGGGCTTTGGAAGAGGTGGCGGATGGCAAGGCGCCATGAAGGCTGTCTGAACTGCGGGTGGTAGCCCCACAAATTTTGGTGTTTTTGTTGAGAATTAATTTCGATACCATGCCGAACTTTTGCAAAATCCGTTAATGATTGTTGCTGGATCGGATAAAAATTATTTCGGGATGAGACATGGTTTATACACGGCGACGTATCTACAATCGCCCGCACTGAATTCCCGGCGCTGCTCTCGACTGAGCAGAATAGGGCGTCGAGAAGCTTAACGGCTTCATGCGACTCCCAGGTGTCGGTGCCTTTCCGACTATCCGCACCAAATGGAATTGGTCTGTAACAAGGCCTTTGACCACGAATTCGAATAAGAACTCACCGCTAGCCCAGGATTTGTCGAACAGCGTCTGACGCGCGACGGGCAGCCCTTATTCAATCCAAGAAAAATGCCAACCCTTGGCAGGGTGAAGTGTTGGCGATCAAAACCCAACTGCATTGCGCAAGCTGCTTTAGAGGTCGTGAGATGAGTAAAAACAGGTACCCCAGACTACTAGGCTTATTGCCGCTGCTCGGCACGTTGTTGCTGTCAGGCTGCAACATGACCTTGCTCGACCCCAAGGGCCAGGTCGGCCTGGATGAGCGAAACCTGATCATCACCGCAACGCTGCTGATGCTGTTGGTCGTTGTGCCGGTCATCGTCATGACGTTCCTGTTCGCCTGGAAATATCGCGCTTCCAACCCGAACGCGGTGTACGCGCCTAAATGGTCGCACTCCACCAAGATTGAAATCGCAGTGTGGGCTGTTCCGGTCCTGATCATCATTGCCCTGGGTTACGTGACCTACATTTCGACCCACGCCCTGGACCCTTACAAACCGCTGGAATCCGACGTCAAGCCGATCACCGTTGAAGTGGTCTCCATGGACTGGAAGTGGCTGTTCATCTACCCGGAACAAGGCATCGCCACCGTTAACAAACTGGTGTTCCCGGCCAACACGCCCATCAATTTCAAAATCACCTCCGACACCGTGATGAACTCGTTCTTCATCCCAGGCCTGGGTGGCCAGATTTACGCGATGGCGGGCATGGAGACCAAGCTGCACCTGATTGCCAACCAGAACGCTGAATTCGACGGAATCTCCGCCAACTACAGCGGCGCGGGTTTCACCGGCATGAAGTTCAAAGCTATCGCCACTTCCCAGGCGGATTTCGATGCCTGGGTCAGTGATGTCAAGAAGGCACCTAAACAGCTGGAAAAAGCTGAATACGAAGCCCTTTCCAAACCAAGCCAGAACAACCCAGTCGAGCTCTACTCCTCGTTCACGCCAAACCTGTTCCAGATCATCGTCGACAAGTACGAAGGCATGAAACCGGGCCAGCCAATGCATCACGAGAAAAAAGAGCACGAAATGGCCGCCATGGAAGGGATGGACATGAGTTCGCATTCAGCTGCCGGGGCAGAGGAGTAAACGATGTTTGGTAAATTAAGTTGGGAAGCGGTCCCGTTCCACGAACCGATCGTGATGATTACCATCGCCATGATCGCGCTCGGCGGTCTGGCGGTCTTCGGGTTGATCACCTACTTCAAGAAGTGGACCTACCTGTGGACCGAGTGGCTGACGTCGGTCGACCACAAGAAAATCGGCGTGATGTACATCATCGTCGCCATGGTCATGCTGCTGCGCGGTTTTGCCGACGCCATCATGATGCGTTCCCAGTTGGCCATGGCCACCGAGGGTTCGCCTGGCTACCTGCCGCCTGAACACTATGACCAGATCTTCACCGCTCACGGTGTGATCATGATCATCTTCATGGCGATGCCATTCTTCACCGGCCTGATGAACCTTGCAGTGCCGCTGCAGATCGGCGCCCGTGACGTTGCCTACCCGTTCCTGAACTCCTTGAGCTTCTGGCTGCTGGTCTCCGGCGTCGTGCTGGTGAACGTGTCCCTGGGTGTCGGCGAATTCGCCCGTACCGGTTGGGTTGCGTATCCGCCGCTGTCGGAACTGGGCTACAGCCCGGGCGTTGGCGTGGACTACTACATCTGGGCATTACAACTGTCCGGGCTAGGTACGACACTGACGGGGGTCAACTTCCTGGCCACCGTGCTGAAAATGCGTACCCCGGGCATGAAGATGATGGACATGCCGATCTTCACTTGGACCTGCACCTGGGCCAACGTTCTGATCGTCGCTTCGTTCCCGATTCTGACCGCTACCCTGGCACTGCTGACGCTTGACCGTTACATGGATTTCCACATTTTCACCAATGAACTTGGTGGCAATCCAATGATGTACGTCAACCTGTTCTGGGCCTGGGGTCACCCCGAGGTTTACATCCTGATTCTGCCGGCGTTCGGGGTCTTCTCCGAAGTCATCTCGACCTTCTCCGGCAAGCGTCTGTTCGGCCACCACTCGATGATCTACGCCTCGGGCGCGATCTCGATCCTGGGCTTCATGGTCTGGCTGCACCACTTCTTCACCATGGGTTCGGGTGCCAGCGTCAACGCCTTCTTCGGGCTGGCGACGATGCTGATCTCGATCCCGACGGGGGTGAAGCTATTCAACTGGCTGTTCACCATCTACCGCGGGCGTCTGCAGTTCACCAGCCAGGTTCTCTGGACCCTGGGCTTCATGGTGACCTTCGCCATCGGCGGCATGACCGGCGTACTGCTGGCCATCCCGGGTGCTGACTTCGTCCTGCACAACAGCCTGTTCGTGATCGCTCACTTCCACAACGTGATCATCGGCGGCGCGGTATTCGGCTACATCGCTGGTTTCGCTTTCTTCTTCCCTAAAGCGTTCGGCTTCAAGCTGCACGAAGGTTGGGGCAAGGCAGCGTTCTGGTTCTGGATTTCGGGCTTCTTCGTCGCGTTCATGCCGCTCTATGCACTGGGCTTCATGGGCATGACCCGTCGTCTGAACGCCACCACCAACCCTGAGTGGGTGCCTTACCTGCACGTAGCCATGTTCGGCGCGGTCATGATCGCTGTCGGTATTGCCTGCCAGTTGATCCAGCTGTACGTCAGTGTGCGTGACCGCAAGAAGCCAGAGAACATGTGCGAACACGGCGACCCGTGGAATGCCCATACGCTGGAATGGTCGACCTCGTCGCCACCGCCGTTCTACAACTTCGCCGTACTGCCGAAAGCCCCAGGCATCGACCCGTTCACTGAAGCCAAGGAAAACGGTACTGCGTACCAGACTCCGGCCAAGTACGAGCCGATCCACATGCCAAACAACACCGCGACCGGTGTGGTCATGGGTGCTCTGTTGACCGTGTTCGGTTTCGCGATGATCTGGCACATCTGGTGGATGGCCATCTTCGGCCTCGCTGGCACCGTGATCTACTTCGTTATCCATGCTGCCCGTGATGACCAGGGCTATATGGTGCCGGTCGACGTGATCGAGCGCATCGAAGCCGAGCAGCACAAGCGTCTGGTAGCAGCAGGGAAAATCCCGGCTGGCGCCACCCGTGTTGAAACCTCGTTGGAACAGGCTTAAACCATGTCGAACTTAGTGACCAATGCTGGACACACCCATGTCGATGGACATGGGCACGATGACCATCACCACGACTCGGGCGAGATGACCGTATTCGGTTTCTGGCTCTACCTGATGACCGACTGCATTTTGTTTGCGTCGATCTTCGCGGTGTACGCGGTACTGGTTAACAACGTAGCGGGTGGCCCGTCGGGCCACGACATCTTCGAGCTGCCATACGTGCTGGGCGAAACCGCCTGCCTGTTGCTCAGCTCGATCACCTACGGCTTCGCCATGCTGGCGTTGTTCAAGGGCAACAAGAAAGCGGTATTGGGCTGGTTGGCCATCACTTTCCTGTTCGGTCTGGGCTTCATCGGCATGGAGATCAACGAGTTCCACATGCTGATCTCCGAAGGCTACGGCCCTAGCCGCAGCGGCTTCCTGTCCGGGTTCTTCACCCTGGTCGGCACCCACGGTCTGCACGTGACCAGTGGTCTGATCTGGATGGCGATCATGATGTATCAGGTCAACAAGCACGGCCTGACGTCGACCAACAAGACCCGCCTGAGCTGCCTGAGCCTGTTCTGGCACTTCCTGGACGTGGTCTGGATCTGCGTATTCACCGTTGTTTACCTGATGGGGACCCTGTAATGGCTAATGCACATTCCCACGATAGCCACGACGCCGGCCACGGCAGCGTAAAGTCTTACGCGATCGGCTTCATCCTGTCGGTGATCCTGACGATCATTCCATTCGGCCTGGTGATGTACCCATCGCTGCCGAAAGTCTGGACGCTGTGGATCGTACTGGCCTTCGCAGTGATCCAGGTGCTGGTTCACCTGGTGTACTTCCTCCACCTGGACCGCTCCGCCGCCCAGCGTAACAACGTGATCGCGTTTGTGTTCGCTGCGATGGTGATCGTCCTGCTGGTTGGCTTGTCGCTGTGGATCATGTTCAGCATCCACACCGTCATGATGGCGCACTGAGGAAAGTCCGGATGTCCTTTAAGCACTTTATCCAAATCACCAAACCGGGGATCATTTTCGGTAACGTGCTTTCTGTGGCGGGCGGATTTTTCCTGGCCTCGAAAGGGCATGTCGATCTGGCCATCTTCCTGGCCGCCATGATCGGCACGTCCCTGGTGGTGGCTTCCGGTTGCGTGTTCAACAACTGCATCGACCGCGACATCGACCTGAAGATGGAACGCACCAAGAACCGGGTGCTGGTCCAGGGCTTGATCTCCCTGAAACTGGCCCTGATCTACGCGACCGTCCTCGGCATCGCCGGCGTTGCACTGTTGTACAAGGTGGCTAATCCACTGGCCGCGCTGTTCGCGGTCATCGGGTTCGTCATCTACGTCGGCTTCTACAGCCTGTACCTCAAGCGCAAGTCGGTTCACGGCACGCTGGTGGGCAGTCTGTCGGGCGCGATGCCACCGGTGATCGGCTACGTCGCCGTGACCAACAGCTTCGACATGGCCGCGCTGACCCTGCTGGTGATGTTCAGCCTGTGGCAGATGCCGCATTCCTACGCCATCGCGATCTTCCGCTTCAACGATTACCTGGCCGCATCGATTCCGGTGCTGCCAGTGAAGCGCGGGATCCAGGTCGCCAAGAAGCACATCCTGCTCTACATCCTGGCGTTCCTGATCGCGACGTTGATGCTGACCTTCAGCGGCTACGCCGGCATGAGCTACCTCGCCGTCGCCGCGGCCATGGGCATGTACTGGTTGTACATGGCCTGGACCGGCTACAAGGCAGTGGATGACACGGTCTGGGCACGCAAGCTGTTCGTGTTCTCGATCTTCACCATTACCGCGTTGAGCGTGATGATGTCGCTGGACTTCAAAGTGCCGAGTGAGCTGTTGCTGACTTATGCGCCGTAAGGTTTAGACTCTGTACGAAAAGCCCCGCTTTCGAGAGAAATGCGGGGTTTTTTATTGGGTTTTTTTTGTAGACCGAGTTGCCCCGTTCGCGAGCGGGCTGTCGAGGTGCAGTGGGGTGCTACACACTTTAGCGGGAGTAAGCCCGTACACCTGACATTGCCCACTCATACAGTGGAAATCTCTTACAAACCTTTCAGGTTGTCGGTCGGAAGTCGCCTGCCTAACCTTCGGGTCGATCGATGGAGCTGAACTACGATCTTCAATACAACACAAGCTTTGGCCCAATTCACGAGGGCTATTGGGAGCGGAGTCTGCCGCTTGCCGAGTTTCCGAGTGAGTCTCCTCTGCATGTTCACATTGCTTCGCCTGTCGACATTGCCATTTCCAAATTGGGCAGGGCTACGGATCAGGACATTGGCGATATCAAGGCGCTTCTCAGGAGTGGCTTCATACTGACCACCGAACTTCGTCGACAGGCATTGCAGGCGATTGATGTCTATGTTGGTAACAAAGAGCCACCCACCTCAGTCCTCGACATTATTTTGCAAGATTATCTGGAGAATACAGATGACGAAGCCCCTTAACGGCCACGTCCTCTCATCCGCTTTGGACACGCTGGTCAAAAGCCCATTGAATCAAGCAGATGATGCTGCGCTTATAAGCGCGGCCAAGGCTGTTTGGTATTCGAACTCGAACCTTGAAAGTGAAGTCTCGGCATTTTTGAGTCGTCATTCTGATGAAATCGAGGTTCGTCGCGCAGGTTACTTGCTCGAACGCTTCACCCATTTTGCGTGTGTGTCTGATAGCCGCGTATTGGAAACCTTCAATGTCCTGGAGCTTTTTGCATACACGACTTCCAAGCAAGACCTGAAGCCACAAACAACCACTCCACTTCGCCGTCGCCGTGACGAACTCGCCACCTCATGGGGGTTGAGTGAAGGCCTTGGCCTGAAGGCGCAAACCCTCATGCCGTTCCAGACGCGGCATTACGAAGCAGAGCAGCGCGCAACGTTTTCCTGAGTCTTAGACTGCATGACAAGAACCCGACGCAGATTGGGTTGAGAGCCCCGCCCTCGCTACAGTATTGGGGGCGTGCAGTTATTTCTGGGGCATGTCGAGCAGCCGGAAAAACCGCTCGCGAACCTGGGCGTTATTACTGTGCGCCACATTGAACCTCAGAAACTGGCTGGCATCGGGTGCTTTGCTGAGCAAGGTGCCGGGCGCCAGGACGAGGTCATTTTCCAGGCCTTTCCTCGCCAGTGTTTCGGCATGCAGTCCTTGCGGCAAACGCGTCCAGATAAACAAGCCTTCACCGGGCAGGGATGAAACCGAACACCCCGCTTCGACAAGCCATCTCGCCATCCGACTGCTCGACTCATACAGCCGATCCACCGTGCGCCGCGTATGTTTGGCATAGCTGCCATTGCTGAGCATGGTGCAAGTAATCTGCTCCGCAAATTCCGAGGTCACGCCGCCGCAGGCCATTTTCAGGGTGGTCAGTCGTGCCGCCAGTTGCGGCGACAACACGGCGTAGCTGACCCGGCTATTGGCCGTCAGGGTCTTGGAGAAGCCGGACACGTAACTCACATTGTCCAGCCCGCTCGCTGCCAGGCGCGGGGTGCGGCGCTGTTGAAGGTCGCCATACAAATCGTCTTCGACAATGTGGAAACCATGCCGATGACTCAACTCCAGCAAACGATAAGCCTGAGCCGGGGAGAACGAGTGCCCGGTCGGGTTATGCAGCGTGCTGTTGGTCATGTAGAGCACAGGCTTGTGGGCGATCACCTGTTGCTCGAAGGCATCAAAGTCCAGGCCGTCGCAATCCCTGGGGATGGTGATGACCTTGGCGCCATGCAGCGCGAGGTTGGTGTGCATGTTGAAGTAGCAAGGGTCGTCGAGCAGCACCGTGTCGCCAGGTTTGATCAGCAGGCGCATCAGCAGGTCGATGCCCTGCATGGTGTTGGAGGTGGTGATGATCTGTTCCACTGGCACTTCGATGCCGAAGGTCGACAGCTTGACCCGCAACGCTTCCCGCAGCGGTAGGTAACCGCCGACGACACCGTATTCGCCCATGCGCAGGGCGGTGGCGCGCAGGGTGCCACGCACGGCTTTGAGCAGCTCTTCGGCAGGCAGCCAGGAGGAGGGCAGGAATCCGCAACCGGGGCGCAGGGCGCCGTTGTCCACCAGCACGGCGCGGCGCACGACGCTGAGGGTGTCCTGGGGCTGCAGGTTCGGGCCGGCTTCGGTCGGGATTGTCGTGCTGGAACGGTGCACGTAATGCCCCGAACCCTGGCGTGACACCACCAGACCCTTGGCGCGCAGGTGATCGAGGGCGTCGACCACCGTGGACTTGCCCACGTTCAACAGCTCCGCAAGTTCGCGGATCGGCGGCAGTTTAGCGCCATGGGGAAGGCCGCCCTGGCTGATGGCGACGGACAATTGATCGACGATCTGCTGCACCAGCGGCACGCCCGGCTGGAACTCGATGGCGGCGATTACGGCGCGTTGAGCCTGCATTTTACTGGTCTTCCTTGCAGTAAAGTTCGCTGGATTCTATCCGAACTTGCCCTGCTCAAGGCAAGCGTCCGTGCTTACCCTCGACGGCGTGTTTGCCTGAATGATCAAGAAGGTGCAGTCAATGAACAAGCCGACCACCCGCGACGAACGCTTTATCGAGCTGGCCAGTGAGCACGGCTTCGACATCTACGACGAGAACACCGCCGGCGGGCATTACTCCCTGCTGGTCCGGCATGGCGATGAACTGTACGTCAGTGGCCTGGTGCCGCGAATGAACGGTAAAATCCAGTATCCCGGCCGAGTGGGGCTGGAACTCAACCTCGCGGATGCGCAAGCCGCCGCCAGCATCAGTGCCATACGCGCACTGGCACTGATCATGGATGCCGTCGGTTCACTGGATAAGATCAAGTCACTGATTCGTATCACGGTCTATGTCAAATCCACCTTTGATTTCGTTGATCTCAGTGAAGTAGCCAACGGTGCATCGGATGTCTTTACCCATGTACTGGGCGATGCCGGGAAACATACCCGAACAACCGTCGGTGTTTATCAGTTGCCAAAAAACGCCCCGGTAGAAGTGGATATGATCGTCGCCGTGCAACCCAAGACGTTGTAAATGCAATCACCTGTTAAAGCGCCCTGCCTTCGAAAGAAGCGCGGGGCTTTTTCATTCAATGGCGTGGTGAAGACCCGCCTTGGGCTAATCTGTCAGACGTTAGGTTATTAACGGATTGGTAAAGGGGTAGGGTGGGGGGAATGACTGACCACATGACGTGCGATGAACGCTTCATCGCCCTGGCAATTGAACTCGATTACGACATCTATGGCGAAAGCACCACCGGCTGGCATTTCGAGCCGTTGGTTCGGCACAACAATGAACTGTATGTCAGCGGGCTGATACCGCTTAAGCATGGCAAGGTTCAGTACCCCGGCAGAGTGGGCCTTGAATTGACCCTGGCCGATGCTCAAGTCGCCGCCAGCATTTGTGCGATGCGTGGTCTGGCATTGATTGTCGAAACCATCGGCTCGCTGGATAAAATCAAGTCGCTGTTGCGCATCACGGTGTACATAAAGTCGACGGCGGACTTTGTTGACCTCAGCGAAGTGGCCAATGGCGCGTCGGATGTGTTCAGGCATGTATTGGGTGATGCCGGGAAACATACGCGAGTGACGATCGGGGTTTATCAACTGCCGAAAAACGCGGCAGTGGAGCTGGATATGATTGTTGCGTTACGTCCTCCAGCGTTGTGACGCCGCTGATTTCGGACAACAAAAAGCCCCGCGCTGAGCGTCAGCGCGGGGCTTTCAGTTTTGCAGTATCGCCAGGTTGTATTACTGCGCGGTAATGCTGTAACCCTCGAACGCGGTTTGTTGCTGCAGCGCGGTGATGATGTTCTTGCGGTTGACCGCTTGTTCGGCCCCGGCGTTGTCCAGGAAGGTTTCGCTTTCCAGCTCCGCTTCCTCACCTTCACCAATAAACGTGAAACCGAGGAACTCCAGGGCTTCACGGTCAACGTTCAGGCGCGAGCGCGGTGTGCGCAACGGCAGGGTGACGTTCACGCCATCCTTGCTGATGGTGAACACTTCGACTTCTTTCTTCGCCCGAGCTGTCTTGCTCTTGCCGCTGCTCGGGTTGCTGATGGCTTGATGGGTCTGGTTCAGCACCTTCAGCGCCAAGCCATAGACGATCTCCTGAAACGCCGGATCGTCCTTGAAGCTGGACAGAATGCGGCTGATCGGGAATTTACTGCTCAGGTCTTCCAGAGCGGCAATATCAGAGGCCTCGGCATCCTTGAGTTGCTTGAGTTCGCCCATCAGTTCGTAGGCTTTATCGTCATCGAAGCTATCGTGAGCGTGGCGAATCGCAGCGCGCAGGTCGCGGATCTGGTCGCTTTCGCGAGTGGACTGGAAAGCGTCCAGCACCATCTCGCTGATGGTCTTGGCCTGGGGCACATGCTGTGAAAGATTGATGGAGTTTTCGTATTCCGCTTTGGACGACAAGGTGACTACGGATTCAGCGGTGTTGGAATCGGACATTGAAATTTCACTACTTCTTTTAACTTGAGTTGAGGCGAGAAAGCGCTGGGCCTTTTCAGGCCGCCTAATCTATTGGACCTGCGCCGTGTTGTCACGACCCAACAGGCGAGCGGGCAGTATACCGGGTGCGCGGTTCACCCTGTAGGAGCTGGCTTCAGGGATTGGAAAACCCGGTAAAGCTTGAGCGTACGGCCGCAGAACAAACCGCTGACAAAGCCTGACGTACACGCTTTGAACAACACCATCTGAAGCGTCGCCGACAGTTCTGGCTGCACCTCGGCCTGATAGCCGAAGTAATAGTTCACGGCAAAAAACATGAGGTAGAGCGTCAGTGCCTTGAACGAGCCCGGCAGGATCAGCCCGGTTTCTGGATCATCCAGCTCGATGCCCTTGCGCGAGAAAATCAACAGCGCAGCGAGGCTACCGATCAAGACCGCGATCAACCAGCAAGTCAGTGACAACGGTGGATTGAGCGTCAGATTCAGAGAATACAGCGACCAAGCGAGCAGAATCGCCGGCGTGATCAGCAATGAAGTTTTGCTTTCCCGAGTTGGGGACAGGGTTTTGATGCCGTCGTAGCACAGCAGCAGAAACACCACGTAAACCCATAGCGGGGTGTTTTGCAGGGTGTTCCACATTACGCAGCATCCTTGCCGAAATTGAGTGCCGGGATCATAGCGCTAGCGCCCGACTATTACCCCGGCGAATTCAGATTCATCGAACGAACCACCATTTGCTCGGCCGTTTGCTCGTCCACAGGCAACGTGAAGCGGAAGGTTGCGCCGCGTCCCGGAATATCGATCAACTGGATGTCGCGACCATGCAGTTGCAGGATCCGATGCACGATCCGCAACCCCAGCCCGCCATCGCGTCGTGCGCCGCCAATGTTGAATGGCCGCAGGAACAAACCTTCGCGCAGTTCGGCAGCGATGCCGGGGCCGGTGTCGCTGATGGTCACTTCGACGAAAGAACCTTGCGGCCGCAGGCTGAGTTCGATTTCGCCGCCCTGGGGTGTATGGCGCAGGGCGTTGTCGAACAGGTTGGTCAGCACCCGTTCGATCAGCCCGAGATCGGCGCAAGCGGCGGAAACGTTGGAAGCGAAAGTCGCTTTGAGTTCCACCTGGCGCGCTTCGGCGGTGAGTTCGAATTTCTGGAAGATGTCCTGCACCAGATCGGTCACTGAGAAGCGCTCCAGCACCGGTTGCACAAACCCGTGCTCCAGCCGCACCAGTTCCAGCAGCGATTGCGCCAGGCCACCGACCTTGCGGCTTTGATCCAGCGCGATGCCCAGATAGCGCCGCCGATCGGCGGAGGACAGCGTCGCATCCTTGAGCGACAGGGTTTCCAGATAACCATGCAGCGAGGCCAAGGGCGTGCGCAGGTCGTGGGAGATGTTTGCCACCAGCTCGCGGCGTTCCTGATCCTGGCGGGTCAGTGAGCGCCACTGTTCGCTGAGACGGGTTTGCATCTGCCGGAACGCGGCGTCGAGGACAGCAATTTCATCGTGGCTGGCGGCTTTTTCCGCCGGAACTGACGTGGGCGGCGTGACCGGAACGCCGTCGATATCGAACTGGCTGACGGTCTCGGTCAGGCGCCGCAACGGTCGGGTGATCAGGGCAAACGCCGTGAGGCCGGCAATCAGACACAACAACGCCACCAGGCCGATGGACAGCAGCGCCGTATTCAGCGCGGCGCTGGTAGCACCGCGTTCGGCGAAGCGGTCGTGTTCTTCACTGAGCAGCACCACGTACAGGTAGCCTGCCGGCTTGCCATCGACCTGTAATGGCGCGGCGCTGAATACCTTGCGACCATCGACGCTGCGCGGGTCGTCGCCAAGAATCGGCAGTGCATCGCCCTTGAGCAAATGCTGGATTGGCTGCAGATCGATTTGATTACGGCGTATCCGTCCTTCCGGCGCGGCGCTGCCGACAATCCGCCCCTCGGTGTCCAGCAGGTAGACCTCGACGCTCGGGTTGACCAGCATCAGTTGGCTGAACAAGTCGCGCACGGCATTGGGCATCAGGCCTTTGGCGTCCATCAGCACGGTGTCGTGGGCGATGTGCTGGGCCAGGTCCCGGGACAACCCTTGCACCACTTCCAACTCATGCATCTGGTTGGCGCGCACCTGCATCCATGCCGAGGTGCCGCAGCACACCAGCAGCAACACGGCGAATACCAGGGACAGGCGCTGGGTCAGGGTCAGTCTCATGGCTGGTCCTCGGGTGCCGCGAATTTATAACCGCGCCCCCACACCGTAAGGATGCGCACCGGTTGCGCCGGGTCCTTCTCGATCTTGGCCCGCAGGCGATTGATATGCGTGTTGACTGTGTGCTCATAGCCTTCATGGCTGTAGCCCCACACGGCGTTGAGCAGGTCCATCCGCGAAAACACCTTGCCCGGTTGGCGGGCGAAGAAATACAGCAGGTCGAACTCCCGTGGCGTGAGGTCGAGCCGTCGGCCATCGAGGGAGACATCGCGAGTGATCGGATCGATGGACAAACCGTCGACGGTCAGGCTGCCAGCGTCCATTTTCAGGTTGCGGGCCATGGCATCGACCCGGCGCAGCAACGCTTTGACCCGGGCCACCAGCTCCAGCATGGAAAACGGTTTGGCCAGGTAATCGTCGGCGCCCAGTTCCAGGCCGAGGATTCGGTGCAATTCACTGGAGCGTGCGCTGGTAATAATGATCGGTGTGTAGCGGGCCATGGCCCGTGCGCGGCGGCAGATTTCCAGGCCGTCGACGCCGGGCAGCATCAGGTCGAGGATCAGCGCGTCCCAGCTTCCTTGCTGCAACAGGCGCATGCCTTCGTCCCCGTCGGCGCAATGCACCACCTCGAACTGCTCATCGCGCAGATGCAGGCAGATAAGGTCGGCGATGTGCAGGTCGTCCTCGACCACCAGGACGCGTTTGGTCTGTTCCATGAAGCTCAATCCTTTGCTGCGAATGGGCACATTGTGCGGGTTTTCCTCGGGTGGAGTTATCACGAATTGTTTAACTCCCCGTGAGGATTTGGCGATCAACCCAAGCCTAGGCTGTGTTCCATGACAGGTACCTGGGATTTTTGGAGACGGCCATGTTTTCACGCAGACAATTTCTTCTAACGAGCGGCGGGCTGGGGGCTGCAGCCCTGGTGATCGTTGTATTGCCAAAATTTGCGGCGAGTTCTGCACTGGTCAGTGAGGCCAGCGCTGCGGAGGTTTTCGAGGTGACTCACACTGACAGTGAATGGCACACCCTCCTCAGTGCCGAGCAATACGAAATCCTGCGCGAAGAAGGCACCGAGCGGGCCTATAGCAGCCCGTTGAACAACGAGCATCGGGCGGGCACGTTTGCCTGCGCCGGGTGTGATCTGTCGTTGTTTTCATCCGATACCAAGTTCGACAGCCGCACCGGTTGGCCGAGTTTCTGGGCGCCGCTGGACAAGGCCGTGGCCACGCGTCAGGACCGATCGTTTGGCGTGTTGCGCGAAGAAGTCCACTGTCGGCGTTGCGGCGGTCACCTGGGTCATGTCTTCGACGATGGGCCAAAACCGACGGGGCTGCGCTACTGCATGAATGGCCTGGCCATGACCTTCGAGCCACAGGCGGCTTGATCCGTAGGCACCTTATTTTTTTCCCTTGATGCAGGTCGACGCTATGTGGCTTCTGGTTCTCTCTTACCTCGGTGGTGTGCTGACGATTGTCAGCCCGTGCATTCTGCCGGTATTGCCCTTCGTGTTCGCGCGCACCGGGCAGCCCTTTATGAAAAGCGGCTTGCCGCTGCTGGCCGGGATGGCGATGACCTTCGCGCTCGTCGCCACGTTGGCGGCCGTGGGTGGTGGTTGGGTAGTGCAACTCAATCAGTACGGTCGCTGGCTCGCGCTGGTGTTCGTTGCATTGTTTGGACTGACGCTGTTGCTGCCCCAACTGGCCGACCGTCTGACGCGTCCGCTGGTAGCGGCCGGCAGTCGATTGTCGGAAGTGGCGGGCGCCGATGCCCGGCCGCGTCCCGGCGCTTCGTTCCTGATCGGCGTTGCCACGGGCTTGCTCTGGGCGCCTTGCGCCGGCCCGATTCTCGGATTGGTGCTCACCGGTGCGGCGCTGCAAGGGGCGAGCATCGGTACCACCTTGTTGCTGCTGGCGTACGCCGCAGGTGCCGCAACGTCCCTGGCCGTGGCGCTGTTGCTGGGCGGCAAGGTGTTCGCCGCCATGAAGCGCTCGATTGGCGCGGGCGAGTGGGTGCGACGTGGGCTCGGAGCACTGATGCTGGCCGGCGTGGCAGCCATCGCTCTGGGGCTGGATACCGGGATTCTGGCACGGGTGTCGACGGCTTCCACCGGTGGTATCGAACAGGCATTGGTCGGGCGACTGGCCGGTAAATCACCGAACAACCCGACGTCGGGCAGTGCCCTACAAGTGGCGGACAAAACACCCGGCACGCTGCCCGTTGAGGGCAAACTCCCACCGCTGGACGGCGCCGTGCAATGGCTCAACTCGCCACCACTCACCGCCGAGGCGCTGAAGGGCAAAGTCGTGCTGGTGGATTTCTGGACCTACTCCTGCATCAACTGCCTGCGTACGCTGCCGTATGTGAAGGCTTGGGCCGAAAAGTACCGCGATCAGGGGCTGGTGGTCATCGGCGTCCATGCGCCGGAGTTCGCCTTCGAACGCAATGTCGGCAACGTCACCAAAGCCATGAAGGACCTGGGCATCAACTACCCGGTGGCCATCGATAACGATTACAAGATCTGGCGCGCGTTCAACAACGAGTACTGGCCGGCGCACTATTTTGCCGATGCTCACGGGCGCATCCGTTATCACCACTTTGGCGAAGGCGAGTACGCCGAGTCGGAGCGGGTGATCCAGCAATTGCTGCGTGAGGCCGGGGCGGCGAAGGTGGCGGACGGTCTGATCAATGCCAGCGCCGAGGGTGTCCAACTCGCCCCGGACATGAAGGAAGCGTTGTCGCCGGAAACTTATGTCGGCTACCAGCGAGCGGAACATTTCGTACCTGAAACCAGCCTGGTGCCAGACAAGTTAGCGACGTACAGCCCGCCGGTGCAACTGAACCTCAATGACTGGACCCTGGGCGGCCAATGGAATGTCGGACCCGAACGCGCCACTTCCAGCTCTCCGGCCAGTCGCATCGTTTACCGCTTCCACGCTCGCGATTTACACCTGGTCCTGGGCCCTGGTGCCGATGGCAAACCAGTGCGCTTCAAAGTGCTGATCGACGGCAAGGCGCCGGGGGAGGCCCACGGTACCGACGTGGCGCCCGATGGCAGCGGCAGCGTGACCGAACAACGTTTGTATCAACTGGTGCGTCAGTCCGGCGGCATCACGGATCGGACGTTCAGCATCGAGTTTCTCGACCCGGGCGTCTCGGCGTATGCCTTTACGTTTGGTTGATAGCGATCTCATTTTCCAAGGAGTCAGCCCCATGAAAACCCTATTCACTTGGCGCCGTACCTTGCTGGGCCTGGCGGCGGCCAGCGTTATCGGCCAATGCTCGGCGTTCTCCTTCGGCGCTTCTGAAGACGCCGTGGTCATCCCGCCACCGACAATTGACGAAACCACCCAGGCCCACAGCGAAACCGTGGTCTTTGCCGGTGGTTGCTTCTGGGGCGTACAAGGGGTGTTCCAGCATGTCAAAGGCGTGAAAAAAGCCGTGTCCGGTTATGCCGGGGGCGCCGCCAATACCGCTGAGTACGAGAAGGTCAGCGAGGGTGATACCGGGCATGCAGAGTCCGTCGAAGTCACTTTCGATCCGACTCAAGTCAGCTACGGCACCTTGCTGCAAATCTACTTCTCGGTGGCCCACAACCCCACGGAACTCAATCGCCAGGGCCCTGACAGCGGCACTCAATATCGCTCGGCGATTTTTCCGGAAAACCCCGAACAGCAACGCGTCGCCCAGGCTTACATCGCCCAACTCGACGCCGCACATTCTTTCAACAAGCCCATCGTCACCAAGCTGGAAACCTACAACGGCTTCTACCCGGCCGAGGATTACCACCAGGACTTCCTGACCGAGCACCCGACGTACCCGTACATCGTAATCAACGATATGCCGAAAGTGGCGCAGCTGAAGCAGCTGTATCCGGATAGGTATCAGGAGAAAGCGGTGTTGGTGAAGGCAGGGTTATAAGCGCTTGCCCATTTCAAAGGCGCGCATTTCATAACCCAGCTCCTCATACAGGCGAAGTGCCGGTGCATTGAAGGCCCAAACAGTGAGCCGAAGGTCCGTGGCACCCTGTTCGATGGCCCAGGCTTGAGCACGCTCCATCAGTGCGCGACCAACGCCTTGGCCACGAGCATTGTCGTCAACACAGACCGAGCCAACCCGGCCCACCTGCTGATGCTGAACCAGCGGGCTGTTGAACGCAGTGACTTGCACGGTGATGAACCCAATCGCCTTGCCAGCCTGCTCGGCAAGAAACGTCACCTGGTGCTCGCTGTCGAGGTGCGGCTGCCAGTGGCCACTGTCCCGCGCGTAATCTTCGGTGGCCGGGGCATAGATGTCCGGACGTTCGCGGTGGTGGAGGCTGTTGAGTTGCTGGCCCAGTTCGCAAATGGCGAGAAGATCATCCGGTGTGGCCCGGCGATACAGGGGAGGGGACGTCATTGGCTATCCTTAGCGTTGATTGGTTTGAGTGAGTATACGTTCGGTTACTTGCTACGCGGACGCTCCATCGCGATGATCGATGCGTCAAAACCCAGGCGGGAAAAGAACTCCGAAGCACCTTCTCGGCCCGCGCGTAAAACCCACGTGATGTCGGTGTTTTCACCCATCACATGCTCAACCAGCGCGCGACCTACCCCTTCACGTCGATGCTGGCCACACACGACCACCATCGATAGATAACCGTTGGACAGCCCATCGGTAATGCCTCGGGCAAATCCAACGATCTGCGCATCCTTCACCGCCAAGGCCGTGCGTTGGGAATTGGCGATCAGTTGCGCAAAATGTTCGGCTGAACCGGTCCGGTGGGTCCAGCCGTTTTGCCCAAGAAACAGCCTCACGGATTCAACTTCCGAAGGCTCTAAATCGCGAATATGCAAGCCAGCACTCATCCAGAAATCACGTTCTTGCCCATCACCTTCGACCGATACAGCGCCTGATCGGCCCGGGCCAGCAGGCCGGTCTGTTGTTCCTCCTCAAAGCGCTGGACCACGCCAAAACTCAGGGTCACTTGAAAGTCCCCCACAGGCAGCAACCCCATCAGGCCCTGGCGGATTTTTTCCGCAATCCCACGGGCATCGGCCAAGGAGGTATTGGGCAGGATCAAGATGAATTCGTCACCACCCCAGCGGGCCAGCAAGTCACCGTCGCGTACACAGCTTTTCAGGCAGTCGACCACTTGCACCAATGCCGCATCGCCCAGGGCGTGGCCGTAGTGATCGTTGATGTTCTTGAAGTCGTCGATGTCCATGGCGATCAGCGACAGCGGTTGGCGGAAACGCTGGGCGCGGTCGCATTCCTGGGGCAGGGCTTTTTCCAGGCGATAGCGATTGGCGACCGAGGTCAGGGCATCGGTTTCCGCCAGTTTGCGGTTTTCTTCGAGTTGGATTTGCAGCTGCTGATTGACCCGGGACAGCTCCCGGGTGCGTTCTTCGACGAGGGCTTCGAGGGAGTGATTGCGCCGCTCCAGCTGTTCGAGCAGGCGTTTTTTGTCTTCGATGCTGCGGTGCGCCCCGACCATCCGCGCCACCGAACCATCGGCATTGCGCGCCAGGATGTAGCCGCGATCTTCGATCCAGATGTAAGTGCCATCCTGCTTTCGGCAACGATATTCGGCCTGATAGCCGGGCGCACGCTGGCTCAGGTAGTCATCGAACAACGCCATGACCCGCGAATAATCGTCGGGATGCATCACGGTTTCCCAGGTCAGCACCGTGTTGTCCAGCGAGTGCGGCGTATAGCCGAGCATCTCGTACCAGCCGGGGTTGCGGTAGACGAAACCGGTGTTGGCGTTCCAGTCCCAGATGCCGTCGCTGACCAGTTCCATAATGGTGTGCAGCAGGTCTTCGTTGAAGTCCGACAGATTGAACTTCACCGGCTCGATACTCGATGCGTCGCCCATCACCGCTCTCCTTGCCGCCCTGATATCGAAGTGACTCGCCCGCCGAGCAGATTAGTCCATGGTGCCTTGGTGCGGCTAGTGCTTGCCCCATTTCTGCACGGCGAAGTCGACGAAGCTGCGCAGTTTCGGCAAACGGTAGCGATCCTGGGTGTATACCAAATGCATCGGCCGGCTCGGCAGTTGGTAATCCTGCATCAGGGCCACCAGTTTTCCGTCCTTGAGGTCCTGCTCCACCAGCGCATCGGGGACCATCACGACGCCCATGCCGGTGCGTGCTGCTTGATGCAGGCCTGCCGAACTGTTGATCAGCATCGGTCCGCTCACTGAAACCAGGACTTCGCCTTCGGGGCCGGTCAGGCGCCATTGTTTTTCCACCGAGTGCCAGTCATCTCCGGCCGGGTAGGCGAAGGCCAGGCAGTCGTGGTGTTGCAGGTCTTCGGGCTTTTCCGGGGTACCCCGGCGCGCGAGGTACGCCTTTGAGGCGCACATGGTCAGGGTGTAATCGATGAGTGGGCGGGCAATCATGTTGGACGGCTCGATTGCGCCCAGGCGAATCGCCGCGTCAAAACCGTTTTCCAGCAGGTCCGGACGGCCGTTGGTGAGCACGACGTCCAGCTTGACCTGCGGACAACGCAAGGAGAATTCGCTAAGCGCTGGCGCGAGTCGCTCAGTGCCGAAGGTCAACGGAGCAGTGATGCGCAAGGTGCCGCTCGGTTCATCGAGGGCCTGTTCGGCCAGCCGTTCAGAGTCGGCCACCAAACCCAGCACTTCAAGACAACGCTGGTAATACGCGGTGCCAAATTCCGTCAGCCGTTGGCGCCGGGTCGTACGGTTGAGCAAGCGCACGCCGAGACGTTTCTCCAGGGCGCGCAGATGATTGCCGACCATGGTGGTGGACATTTCGCACTGGAACGCGGCGGCGGTCATGCTGCCGGTTTCCACCACGCGGACGTAAACGGTCATTGCCTGGAATAGATCCATTATCAAGCCCGGCTTTTAAATGATTGAAGTATTGCAGCGTTTATCCAGCTCAGGTGGCTAACCATACTGCAAAAACACCGATAATTGATGGAGCCTGATGTCATGACCGCCGCCTGCCTGATGACCACCTACCAACCTTTAGCGCTGAGTTTCACTAAAGGCCTGGGCACGCGACTGTGGGATCAGGCGGGTCGCGAGTACCTGGATGCCGTGGCGGGCGTGGCGGTGACCAATGTCGGACACTCTCATCCCAAAATCGTCTCGGCCATCAGCGAACAGGCCGGTTTGCTGCTGCATACGTCGAACCTCTACAGCATCGACTGGCAACAACAGCTGGCGCAGAAACTGACGCGGCTGTCGGGCATGGACCGGGCGTTTTTCAATAACTCTGGCGCGGAAGCCAACGAGACGGCGCTGAAACTTGCACGGCTGTACGGCTGGCACAAAGGCATCGAACAACCGCTGGTGGTGGTCATGGAAAACGCTTTCCACGGCCGCACCCTCGGCACCTTGTCCGCCAGCGATGGCCCGGCGGTACGGCTGGGTTTCAATGAACTGCCGGGGGATTTCGTCAAGGTACCGTTCGGCGACCTCAAGGCCCTGGACAAGGTGCAGCAAGCCCATGGTCCAAGAATCGTGGCGATCCTGATAGAACCGATCCAGGGCGAAAGCGGTGTGCAACTGGCGCCGCCCGGTTACCTCAAGGCCGTGCGTGAACTCTGCAATCTGCGCTCATGGTTGCTGATGCTCGACGAAATCCAGACCGGCATCGGCCGCACCGGCCAGTGGTTCGCGTTTCAGCACGAAGGCATCGTCCCGGACGTCATGACCTTGGCCAAGGGCCTGGGCAACGGTGTCCCCATCGGCGCCTGCCTGGCCCGAGGCCGCGCCAGCGAGCTGTTCACCCCCGGCAGCCACGGCAGCACCTTCGGCGGTAATCCACTGGCGTGCCGGGTCGGTTGCACCGTGCTGGAGATCATCGAAGAACAAGGCCTGCTGGAAAACGCCCGGCTACAAGGTGAGCGCTTGCTGGCTAGATTGCGCATCGAACTGGCCGATGACCCGAACGTTCTGGCGATCCGTGGCCAGGGCTTGATGATCGGCATAGAACTCAAACAACCAATCCGCGACCTGACCCTGATCGCCGCACGGGATCACGGTTTGCTGATCAATGTCACCCGGGGCAAAACCATTCGCTTGCTGCCGCCGCTGACGATTGATGAGCGTGAAGTGGAGATGATTGTCAGAGGGGTTTGTCGGGCGGTGACCACCGCCTGACCGACACGGTTCACCCTGTAGGAGCTGCCGAAGGCTGCGATCTTTTGATCTTCAGCGATTTCAAAGTCACCAAAGATCAAGATCAAAAGATCGTAGCCTGCGGCAACTCCTACAGGAGTGGCTTCGCTGTCAGTTTCTTTGTGCAACTTACCCAACATGACGTGCTTTATTTTTCGCCCGCCAATGCCGAACCAGTGCGATCACCACGGCCAACACCAAAACTGCCAGGGCAATCGGCAGGCGATAAGGTTTCAGGTTACCCAACATGGTTTCCAGCGCTTGCCCGGCCCAGTAACCGGCGCTGGCAAACACCGTGGCCCAGACCACCGCGCCCAGTGCATTCAACAGCGTGAATCGCAACGGCGACAGACCGCTCGCACCAATGACCATCGGCCCCACCAGGCGCATGCCATACAAAAAGCGCACGGCAAATACCGAAATCGATGGGTAACGCCCGATCAGCCCTGTCACGCGATCGATCGCCGCTTGTTGCCGATGCAGGCGCGGCAGCAGTCGTCCACCGAAATATCGCCCGCTCCAGAACAGCAACTGGTCCCCCAACATCCCGCCCAGGCTGGCCCAGCCAATCACCGGCCACAGCTGTAACAGGTGCTGGTGAGCGGCCATACCGCCCAAAATCAGGATGGTTTCGCCCTCCAGCAAACAGCCGAAGAACACCGCCCAGTAGCCGTAAGTACTGAGCAGGTAGTTGAGGTCTATGTGTGCAAACACGGCCGCTCCCCCAGACTTTCCACCAATCGGACCAGATAACCGTCCGGATCCTGTACCAGAAATTCACGCTGGCCGACTTCCACTACGTCCGCGCGATACCAGACATCGGCGCAGGGGCGAAACAACGGCCATTGAACTTCGGCCAGTCGCTGGAGGAGGGGTTCAACTGAATCGACGATTATCTGAAAGTTGATGCCGCGGCCCAGTGGTGTTTCCAATGGGGCCGTCAGCCATTGGCCTTCGCTTGGGTCGTATTGCTCGAGCATGAACTGGACGCCCTGTAGATCGAGGTAGGCAAAGCCGGGGCGTTCATAGGCAATGTTGAAACCGACCAGCGACGTCCAGAAGTGCAGACTTTCAGGTAGGTTGGTGACCATTAATTCGGGGACTGACTTGCTCCGTGCAAACATGATGCATCCTTGGTGAACGGGTTAATTGCGGGGTGGTAAAGCGTTTATAAACGCGGTGATTTCAGCCCGGTTCGTCAGTTGCAGTTTCGAACCGGTGAAGCCTTCGTACAGACCCTGATGGGCGGCAAACCCACTGGACCCTTCGCGACGACGATAGCTGCCGGCCCATTCCAGCAACGCTATCAGCAACTCGTCGTAGGGATCGCGCATGGCTTCTCGCTGACAGATTTGGCTGATGCAATCGGCGTCTTCCAACGCCAGCCAGATCAGCGCGGTCGCTTGAGGCAGGAGTTCGCTGACGATCCAGCCGTAAACCCCCTCAATCACCCACGCCTCTTCACTGGCTGCCACTCGCGCCATGCCCAAGGCTTCGGCGCGAGGGCGGGCGATGCTGTGTTCGTCTGAAACCCAGTGAATCAGGTCAAGATCAGTCCACTGCACGTGCTGTTGTTCGGCCAGTCGCTGGGCCAGCCAACTCTTGCCCGAACCAGAGTTGCCGATGATCAGGGTTCGGGTGAGGTCCATGTTGTGGTGTTTGTTCATACTCATAAAGCCGTTTACTGCATTGGCAATTCGGGGCCGTTATCCACGACATCCTGTTGGATTCTGGAGAACATCCAGTCAATAAAGACCTGCGCGTCGCGCCCGGAATCCTGTGAGACGCCGTAGTAATAGCGGGTCAATGGCAGCCGCAGTTCGGGAAAAGGGCATGTCAGGCGCCCGGTGGCCAGGTCCTTTCCCAACAAAGAGGTCGGGCACAGCGCAACGCCGAGCCCATCAACGGCAGCTTGAAGCACCAGGTGCATGTGATCGAACTTCAGCACAGGTTGATGGCGGCGTATGGCAATTCCGGCGTGTCTGGCCCAGTTCTGCCAGTCCAGACTGCGAGTGCGGCCAGTCAACAGCGTGTGCTCACGCAGGTCTTCAGGGCTGGTCAGCGGTATGTTTTGAATCAGCGAAGGGGTCGCCACCAGAATAATGTCGTCGTCCAGAAGGACCTGCGGCTGGACGTTGGTCGCCCAATCGGCTTCACCTCGCCGGATGACCACATCGAAGCGTTCGCGGGTTTGGTCGGGGGACAAGGTGCTGGTGACGACCTCAGGCTGAATATCGGGATGCAGCGCCATGAACGCGGGCAACCGTGGAATCAGCCAGCGCACCGCGAAGGAGGGGCGCACATTGATTTTTACCTTGCGCTCCCCTCGTCCATTTTTCAGGTTCGTCGCCGCATTGGCGATCTGAGCAAGTGCCAGGCTGATTTGCTCGTAGAACGCCTGACCGGCGGGCGTCAGCAAAGATTGACGAGTTCTGCGTTCAAACAACAACACACCCAAATGCTCTTCGAGCAACTTGACGTGGCGGCTGACGGCACTGTGGCTGACATGCAGTTCTTCGGCTGCGCGGCTGAAGCTCTCATGGCGAGCGGCGGCGGCAAAGGCGCGAACGGCATTGAGTGGGGGAAGGTTGGCGATCATGTGTCTAATTTAGTCACATATGAGGCGCAATTAAAGCGTTTGTCAGGCTTGTTTCGTCCCGCCAATCTGCAGCCGTTCAGAGGATTGCGGATCAGGAGCCAAGCATGGCCAGTTACGGGCTGTTTTTGATACTCGCCACGTTAACCGTACTAAGCCCCGGTCCTGGCGTGGTGTTGACGCTTTCCAATGCGTTGCGTCATGGCTGGACGGGCTCGCTGCCGGGCATTGGTGGTATCGCCTTGGGGGCGTTCATCGTTGCCGGGATTTCAGCCAGCGGTGCAGGACTGATCCTCGCGACGTCTGCAACGGCTTTCACAGTGTTGAAGTATGCGGGCGCGCTGTACCTGTTGTACCTGGGGATCAAGATGTGGCGAACCCAGCGTTTTATCCCCGAACTCAGCGTTACGTCCTCCCGTCCATGGCGCCGGTTTGTCGAAGCCTTGTCGATTCAATTGTTGAACCCCAAGGCCGGCTTCTTTTTTCTGGCGGTGTTTCCTCAGTTCATCAAACCGACCGGAAACTATTACGCTCAGTTCTTTTTGTTGGTGTCTTCTTACAGTCTGCTGGTGGTGTTGGTCCATAGCGGTTACGCGCTCATGGCCAATGGCGCGCGTGGCTGGCTCTCCACTGCACGCGGCGCCAGGATTGCCGGAAAACTGTCTGGCATGACTTTCTTTGGTTTCGGTGTATTGATGGCGTCTGCCACTAAATAGCCTGGGGGCCTATGGGCGGCTATTCAGGCGCAAGCATACGAGTGCGCGTCGAACCATCGGCATTGTGCTGATAGATGTCCTGCGGCTGGCCCTTGTCATTGAAATACACCTGCCCGATCCCCGCCGAGTTCCATAACCGCTCGCCCGCTTCGGCATGTTCCGGAACGTGCGGAACGATGCGCATGAGCCGGCGCTTGGTAAACCAGTTCAGCGGTGAGCGCGGCGAGTAGAGCCAGCGGTTCAAACGATCAAACCATTCGAGCAGCGCCCGTGGGAATTCGTTTTTAATCCCGCTGCTGGTGATCTGCCAGATCCGTGGACCAGCCTTGCGGTGTCGGATCAAGACTTCGTAGACGAAGGAATAATGCACGTCACCCGACAGCACCACGTAGTTACCGGGTGTGCGCGAGTGTCGGAAAATGTTCAGGATGACCTGGGCCGCGCCGCGATGGGCCATCCAGTTTTCGGCGTCCACCAGCAGGGGGTAACCGCACCAACTGAAAACCCGCTGCACCGTTTCGATCAGCTTGACGCCAAAGATCGGCGCCGGGGAAACGATGATTGCCGACGGGTGATCCAGCAGTTCCTGTTGCAACTCGCTGAGGGCTTCCCAGTCCAGTAGGCCCGAGGGCTGCTTGAGGTTCATCTCGCTGCGCCAGCGTCGGGTGCGAGTATCGAGCACCACCAGGGCCGGGGTGGTCGGCAGCACGTAGTGCCAGTTCTGGAAGCTCAGCAAGTCGTCGATCAAGTTGTCTTGAACGGTGCTGTCGAGATAGCGCTCGGTGGCGCTTAACGAACGGGTTTTCTCCAGCACAGCGCCGAACGCATCCGGGTTATTGCCCCAACCCTGACACAGCATGTAAGCGAGCAACGCATTGCCGATGATGCGCTTGGAGAACGGATGGCCGTAGGCGGTTTCTTCCCATTGCGCGGAAAGATTCCAGTCATCGGTCACGTCGTGGTCATCGAAAATCATCAGGCACGGCAGATGCGCCATCGCCCGGCCAACATCACCCAGGCCGGACTTGAAGGCATCGATGCGGGTCTGCTCCAGGGCATAGCGCTCGCGTCGTTCGGGCGTCAGCACCGGAGGTTTCGGGTCGATCAGTGTCCAGGCGGTTGGCGACCAGACCAACAGGTACATCGCCATGACTTCGGCGAAGGTCACCAAGTGATTGTCGGCGCTGCTGCTGGTGAAAATCGGCTTACGCGCGCCGCCGAAAAATCGCTCGCGCAGGGTTTCGTTGCTCTCAAGTGCCGGTAACAAATCCGCACGATGGTAGTAGCTGGCCGCATGTTCATAGAGTGTGGCGCTGTCGCTGACCACCGCCCCTTCGAGGTGCTCGTCGAACAAGCCCAGGCGCTGGATCAAGGCGTGGATCGCCCGCAACATCGGCCCGGCGACGTCGTCGGCGTACACCTGATCGCCGCTCATCACCAACAATGCGGGGCGTTCTATAGCGGCATGTTCAGTCGCCAACAACCGATCCACACATAGCAAACCGTCCGCCGCCGGGTGGTGGGGTTTACGGCAGGAGCCGTGCAGCAGTTGATCGATCCGGGAGCGCAGGACGAAGTTCGGGCAACGAGCGTCGCCGTAGAGCAAGTGCGGAGCCCAGTCGGCGATGCCAGCGTCATCAATCAGCACGTCGTACTCGATCACTGTGTCGCAGGGCAGGGCGGTGTCCAACTGCACATCGATCAAGTGAATAAAGGCGTGGGTGCCGACCGGGATGACCGTGCATTGCCTGGCATCCAGGCGGATATCGCCGACGTCTTGCAGGCGCAACGTTAGCGACAACTCCCGGGACCCGATTAGCCACAACACCAGCCGCGTAGGCTCCAGCCGCCGTAACAACGGCCCGACCAGGACAGGGGGCAGGGATTGATGATCGTCGGGCAGTGGCAAAGACATGGATATCCGGGTTCGAGCTACTGAGAAGCGGCGAATGATAGCGCAGCGGATGTCAATTAATTGCAACTAGCCGCCTGACCTGATGACACCCTTCTCACCATTCGCCACCAACCACCGAAACAAATCACTCACCGACACCGTATGACTGCGCTCCATCCACCGCACCAGCGCCGGGCCGTAGTGTTCGGTATAGCGACTCAAAACCAACTCGCGACAATCCTCCGATAACCGCAGGGTGATTTCCCGGCAATGCAGATGGGCCGAGTCGTTCTGAGTCACCCGTTGCTGCAGAATCAAACTATTGCCTTCAGAAACCATCGGCCGGTGCTCCTGTGCATTGAGGTTTGGTGGTGTGCGGCGAACCTTGTTTGCCATCGGCTACGTAAGCCGCACGGTGCTCGGCCACCACATTGCGCAACGCGCTGTAATAGTCCGGCAGTTTTTGCAGGCTGTCGGTCAGTGGTAAGGCTTCTGCCCGGCCATCGACGATGCCGCCGACCATGTTGATGGTAGAGAGCGTGTCCACGGTGTCGCTGTTGCTGCCGAACGGGTCGACCACAAAACTCAGCACACGGCCGGCGGCGTCGCGGCTGTTGGAGGTGCCCAACAGCGGCAATTCAACGATCGGGCCATTGCCGATGCCCCACACACCGAAGGTCTGGCCGAAGTCCGCGTTGTGACGCGGGATGCCGACCTTGCCGGAGACGTCGATCAAACCCACCACACCGACGGTGGTGTTGAGCGCGAAACGCCCCAAGGTGTTGACCGAGCGCATCGGGTTGCCTTGCAACAAGTCGTTGATAAAGACCTTGGGCTCGCCAAAGTTCGCGACAAAGTT
Organism: Pseudomonas sp. LBUM1646; assembly: GCF_059716165.1. Lineage (NCBI taxonomy): Bacteria > Pseudomonadati > Pseudomonadota > Gammaproteobacteria > Pseudomonadales > Pseudomonadaceae > Pseudomonas > Pseudomonas sp. LBUM1646. Next base: position 5,681,502 of record NZ_CP166810.1, on the reverse strand, counting down.
ATGCACACCCGTCTGGAAAAAGTCCGGGGTATAGCGATAACCGCGAGCGACCGGCGCCAAGGCGTAGTTGTCGAGCACCCGGTTGAACGCAAAGACCCCGCGATTGAGCGGTTCCGCCGGGTCGTACACCGAGTAATTGATTTCGGCGCAGGTCACGGTGGGGGACGACGGCTGACTGCTGCAACCCACCAACCCGGCGGCCAGCACAGCAATCGAAGTGTTGCGGGCCAGCCAGGGAGCACATTTGAAAGGCAACATGGACGCAAGTCTCGGGAGGAATTCGCCGTGATGCTGGGCCCCAAGCCTTGCGCAAAGATGTCTGGTTTATTGCGTCGATGACGTTTTGTTGCACGATTGAAATATATGACGGGCTGGCGTGAATGGTTTTAGATGGCGGTTCCATTCGGCCCTTAAGTGACCTTCGGTGAACAGCCTTTTAATTGTGGACGACGACCTCGAGGTCCTCGATCTGCTGAAAAAATTCTTCGTGCAGCACGGCTACAGCGTCGAGGTCGCCACCGACGGCGCGTCGCTGTGGCCGGCCATCGAGCGCCAGCCGCCAGACCTGATCATTCTCGACGTGATGCTGCCGGGCGACAGCGGGTTGATCCTGTGCCAGCAACTGCGGATTCGCTACACCATCCCGGTGATCATGTTGACCGCCATGGGTGAACTCAGCGACCGGGTGGTCGGGCTGGAACTGGGCGCCGATGACTATTTGACCAAACCGTTCGACGCCCGTGAACTGCTGGCCCGGGTACGTGCGGTGCTGCGCCGCGTGGACGAACGCCGTCCGCTGGCGCAGGAACATCCCCGGCCGCTGATCGATTTCGCCGACTGGCACCTGGACGTCACGCGCCGTGAACTGCGCTCGCCGGACAACGTGATGATTCCGCTGTCGGCCGGCGAGTTTGATTTGTTGCTGGTCTTCGTCGAGCACCCGCAACGCATTCTGACTCGCGAGCAATTGCTGGACCTGGCGCGCGGGCATAGCCACGAGGCGTTCGATCGCAGCATCGACGTCCAGGTCAGCCGCCTGCGGCGCAAACTCGAATCCGACACCAAACGCCCGGCGATGATTCGCACCGTGCGCAATGGCGGCTACCTGTTCACCCCCAGCGTGACCCGGCGATGAGTTGGCTCAAACGGGTCCGCCTCCGAGACTGGCCGCAAGACACGGTGGCGCGCTGGATCGCGTTGACCATCATCCTGGCCATGCTCATTTCCCTGGCGCTTAACGGGTTGTTTATCCAACTGGCCGGCGTGTGGGCGCGTCCGCCGCTGACCGAAACCGGGTTGCTGGAAAAAATCGCCGCCATCACCCGGATCATCGAAGCCGCCCCGGCGCCACTGCGCAGCCAATTGGCCGAAGCCGTCAGCGATGAAGGCTTCACCGCCAGTTGGCACCTGGATCGGCGCAACCTCAATTTGCCTGCGGTCGAGGACCCAGGTTTTGAAACAGGCTCGACGATCCTGCATCCGTTACTCAAGTCCGCCGGTCAGCGGATCGAGGTCTATCAACCGACCGACTGGCCGGAGCACCAGACGGACGCGCGTTATGCGCTGCTGATCGAACTGCCGGACGCGTCATGGCTGATGTTCTCCGCGACCTCGCGCAGTTGGGGCCTGGAAGAGGCACCACGTTATTCGATCGTCATCTTGCTGGTGCTGATCTCCACCGCCCTGGTCGCACTGATCGCCACCCGCCGCCTCGCCACCCCGTTGCAACGCTTCACCGAAGGCGCCCGACGCTTCGGCACGGACTTCCGCGCGCCGCCCATCGAGCCCCTCGGCCCCCACGAAATCCGCCAGGCGATCCTCGCGTTCAACGCCATGCAAGCGCAGTTGCAACACTTCATCCGCGACCGCACGCAAATGCTCGCCGCCATCTCCCACGACTTGCGCGCGCCCCTGACACGGATGCGTTTGCGGGGCGAATTCATCGAAGACACCGAACAACAGCAGCGGCTGTTTCGCGATGTGGATGAAATGCAGGCCATGATCAATTCGGCGCTGGAGTTTTTCCGCGATGATGCACGGCTTGAACCGGCGACCCAGTTTGATCTGGCGGAATTGCTGCAAACGTTGCTGGATGATTACCGGGATCAACGTATCGACATTGCCTTCAGCGGGCCGCTGCGGCTGGTGTATTTCGGTCGACCGCTGGGGCTTAAGCGGGTGATCACCAATCTGCTGGATAACGCGATCAAGTACGGCAGTGAGCCGACGGTCGAGTTGATCCCGGGTGCGGGTCAGGTGCGAATAAAAATACTGGATCGTGGGCCGGGGATTCCTGAATCCAGCCTTGAACAGGTGTTTGTGCCGTTCTTTCGCATGGAAGGCTCGCGGAACAAAAGCACGGGGGGCGTGGGTCTGGGGTTATCGGCAGCGCGGGCGATTGTGTTGGAGCATGGGGGAGAACTGAGCCTGCGTAATCGATCGAAAGGCGGGTTGGAGGCGACGGTTGTGTTGCCGGTGCATCCAACCGCGTGAAGTCATGCCTGGCTGTCTATTGGGCTCGGCTTGGGTAGTAAGACACTCAATGCATCGGCACCATGGACAGTGTGATGGACAGTATCACCAGCCCGACTATGAGCCCGGACACGGCGCCGGCAATGTTGCCGAAAATCAGGCTCCAACTGCCGCGATTGAGCACCACCCAGCGCCACATGAATCCCCAGGCCGCCGCAAATATCACAAAGCGTAGAAACTCCATTCACTCCCTTCCTTACGCGCAGTAACAATAAAAACTGCGCTCGACTTTCGCTGAGCACTGACGATGGGCGGCACGATATCAAAAACAGAGGTTTGCGCCACTGCCCAGGCGCGCTGTGAGAAGCGCCTGTAGGGAATTAAGTAGCCTTTTGTTTCATGTCCGTTATCGTGACGGGAAATTCAGCTGCCGTAGGGCTTCGTTACTCAATGCGAGTAGCGATCCCGGTCGATATTCATTCAGGAGCGTAAACGTGATCTGGTTTCTCGAAGGTCAATCCAGCCAGCGCGACATTCTTATTGGCGCGCGCGAAGCACTGCCGGCGAACGTCAGGGTTTTTGCCTCTCATCGTCAGGATCGACCTGAAATCACGAGTCAGGCAGATGTCAGCTTTCAAGAGCCCCTGGACAATGAGGAGCGCATCAACTGGGTGATCGCCACGGCGCTTGAGCACGGGATCAAGGTGATCATTGCCGGCCGTATCGGCAGTTTCTACGAAGCAGTGCGTGAGCGCTTCGAGGCTGCCGGGTTGCAGCTGGTGACGGGCGGGATGTCCATGGACACCTTCGATAACGTCGACGATAAAAGCCGCTTCACCGCAGAGGCCGAGCGCGCGGGGCTAGCCTGTATTCCCGCCGTGACGGTCAACAATGCCCAGGAACTGGCCGCAGCCTATGAGTTGCTGTCCCGGCAAGGCGAGGTGTGCATCAAGCCTGTCGTCGGTATCTACGGACAAGGTTTCTGGCGGTTCAAGGCCGATGTCGACCCGTTCCGCTGTCTGGAAAACCCGGACGCGCGCGAAGTCGATTTTGAAACCTACTTGAACATCTATAAGACCGGCGCAGAGCGGGCGCCCATGCTCGTCATGCCTTATTTGCCGGGTAGCGAGTGTTCCGTCGACATGGTGTGCGAAGCGGGCAAGCCGGTTGCGTTCGTCGGCAGAAGAAAGCAGGGTGTTCACCAGACCTTCGAGCGCGAGTCCGCCGCCGTTGAACTGGCGCTCAAGGCCGCGGCGCATTTCAAGTGCGATGGGCTGGTCAATGTCCAGACCCGGGATGACCACAATGGTGTTCCCCATTTGCTGGAAATCAACCCGCGTTACTCCGGCGGCATTGGCTACACGAGGGCAACCGGGATAAACCTGGCCGGAATCTTCGCCGTTCGTCGGCTGGGGCTGCCGGAACCCGCGAGCCAGTGGGTGGACAACGTCCGGGTGAAGCCAATCACAGTTGCCGTTATAGCGCCTTCCTGATATTACAAAGCCACATAGACAGTGAATGATTGTTGCTGTCTTGGCATAATTGCCAGTTACCGATCAAGGAACGACAGGATGAAGGCGCTTACGCCTGGAGCCAACGCCGCTATTTCAGGCGTTAAATGCGCATGGACGCTGGAGTGCAGCCACTCTACCGCCTTTGGGGAATACGCAGCCGTAGCGCTGTTGCCCGTCACTGAGAAGCGTCTTCCGACAGGTGACCCGGCTCTGTTTCAAGTCACTCAACAGTGGATGGAATGGAGCGGCACGCCGTCGTCTATTGGTTGTTCCCTGGACTTGTCCCGGCTTCCCGGCGGCAGCGAACGTCTGCTGCTGGTCGTGTATACCTTTTCCGCCGCCGGCCCTGTCAGCGAACTCAAGGACCTGCGTCTGCAAGTCGACAATCAGGTCGAACTGTCCCTCGACCTGAAAAGCAACGGTGAATCAGCGATCGTCATCGGCGAGTTCTACAGCCGCAACGATCAATGGAAATTCCGCGCGCTGGCCGAAGGCTCGGCCTATGGCCTTGCCGCGATGGGGCGGCGCATGGGCATCACGATCGATGATGCGCACCCCACGCGACGTCCATATACAGGTGATTCACCGAGGAGTCGTACCTCGGCAACAGGCACAGGGTTCGCCGTTTCGCCCAACCAGGTCATGACCTGCGCCCACGTCATCGAGGGGATGGAGGAACTGCACATTGCCTCGTTTGCCGGTCGCTACCGCGCTGAAGTGGTGGTGGTCGATCAGCGCAATGACATGGCGTTGCTGCGCATTCAGGATTGCCCGCCACTGTCGCCCGTGGTCTTCAAGGAAGGGGTCGGTTGTGCGCTGGGTGAGTCGGTGATTGCCCTGGGCTTTCCGATGGCTGGCCTGGCGGGCGGTGGCGTGCATGTAACGCAGGGCGGCGTGTCAGGTCTGTTCGGGTTGCACAATGATGCAAGCCTGCTGCAGTTCACGGCGGCCATTCAGCCTGGGTCCAGTGGTAGCCCATTGTTCGATAGCAGCGGGGCGGTCATCGGAATGGTGACGTCGTCGCTGCCGGATGCGCAAAACATGAACTTCGCGGTCAAGGCCGGGTTGTTACTGGCCTTTCTGGATGCCTGTCATGTCTCGCCACCCAAATCTCCAACCGGTCGGGTTTTCTCGACCGCCGAAATGGCCCGTGAAGCCCAGTCGTCACTGTGGCGGATCGAAGCCCGAAATCCGTAGAGGCACCCTGCTTTAACCATAGTGAAGGGTTGTCAGTTCACTAATTCGCCTCTTTTAGGAATGTTGCACATGGAATCCGCAGTAGAAAAATCCACGACCACCACACTCAGCGCTCAATTGAAGCGCGGGCTGATGGAAGTCGATGTCGATGAATCCTCCATCGAACCCCACTCGTTGTTCGGGTTCGCCGAACGCCGTAATCCTAAACGGGCGTTCCTGTTCGTGTCCCGCGTCCTGGGCCGACATATTCCTGTGCGTCCTTCGATCATGCAGGCCAGTTACGAAAGCCTGGCGGCCAAGATACCCGCTGACTTGCCCGGCCCGGTACTGGTGATCGGCATGGCCGAGACGGCCGTCGGCCTGGGTGCCGGTGTGCATCGCGCCTACAGCAAGACCCGCCCGGACACCGTTTACATGGTCAGCACGCGCCATCCGGTCGGCACCGAGCTGTTCACCCGTTTTGAAGAAGAACACAGCCACGCCAGCGCGCACCTGATTCACCAGCCCACCGATCTCGATGTGCGGGAAATGATGCTGAATGCGCGTTCCCTGGTGTTGGTCGACGATGAAGCCTCCACCGGCAAGACCTTCATCAATCTGCATCGCGCCCTCGTGGACGCAGGCCTGAGCAAAGTGGAGCGGGTCGTGACCTGCGTGCTCACCGATTGGTCCCGTGGCGCGGTGCGCAACGTTCTGGGCGAGACGGCCACTCAGGTTTCCCTGTTACAGGGCGCTTATCGCTTCTCCGAAGATCAGAACGCACCGCCGCCTGAAATGCCGGATGTTGGCGCCGTTGCCGTAGGCGAATGGCCGCTCGACCCGCGTAACGATTGGGGCCGTCTGGGCGTGCGTCATGTCGAGGACACATTGGCCCCGCATATTCAGGTCAAGCCGGGCGAGCGCGTGATGGTCGTCGGCACCAGCGAGTTCGTGTGGCGTCCGTTTCTGTTGGCCGAACGTCTTGAGCGAGCCGGGGCTGACGTTCATTTCAGCTCCACCAGCCGCTCGCCGATTGCCTTGGGCCATGAAATCGGGCACGCCTTGTCGTTCTCCGATAACTACGGTCTGGGCATTCCGAACTTTCTCTATAACGTGCGTCCGGGGCAGTTCGACCGTGTGTTGATCTGTACCGAAACGCCTGCGCAAGCGGTTCCCCAGTCGCTGATTGAGGCGCTGAATGCGGAGGTCATTGTCGATGAGCAATAAGCGTCCCCTGATACTCATCGATCTTGATGACACCCTGTTCCAGACCGCTCGCAAGATGCCACAAGGCGCTGAACGACATACCGCGACGCTGGATGTCGATGGTCAGCCGAACGGCTACATGAGCGCCGTGCAGAAAAACTTTGTCGAATGGTTACTGGCATCGGCCGATGTCGTGCCGGTCACGGCGCGCAGCGTCGAAGCTTACAGCCGCGTGCAATTACCCTTCGTCGCAGGCGCTGTGTGCTCACACGGTGGCGTGATCCTCCAGCCCGATGGCTCGCTGGATCGCGATTGGCACGGGCAGATGACCGACGCGCTGGCGGCGTATCAGGACCGTCTTCCGGCCCTGAGTGCGGCGACCCTGGCCATCGGCGAGGAAATGGGCTTTTCCCTGCGCGGATGGGTGGTGGAAGAACAAGGCCTGTTGAATTACGTCGTGACCAAGCACAACGAGTCGGACGATTCGGTGCTGCAAAAGGTTTTGGCCGAGGTTCAGGCTCGTGGCCTGCTGGACGACATGCATATCCACGGCAACGGCAACAACCTGGCTTTCCTGCCGCACGGCTTGTCCAAGCGTCTGGCGGTTCAAGAACTGCTGCGCCGCGACCGCGCCGCCAATGGCGAGCGCCCGGTGCTGGGGTTTGGTGACAGCGTCACCGACCTGGGCTTCATGAACGAATGCAACTTCTGGGCGACCCCTGCCAATAGCCAATTGGCCAAAGTTGTGGAGGCGATGATCCATGGTTAATGCCTTTGCCCATCTGACCACGGTTGGCAGTGGCAGTTACGCGCCCGATGACGTGCACTTTTTGCTGCAACCCGTCGACATCGAAGTGACGGACGTTGAAGAGAAAGAGCGCCTGATCCAGACGCGGCAGAAGCATTACTCCGAGATGATCAGCCAGGAATCGGCCCCGACCGATGTCCACAAAGGGCTGTACCAGCGTGCCATGGCGCAGAACTCGGTCAGGATGGCCCGCGATGTCCAGTCCCTGGCGCTGGCGCTTGATCAGGCCTGTGACGGCCCTTCGATCGCGCTGGTTTCGTTCGTGCGAGCGGGGCTGCCTTTGGGCGTATTGCTGCGCCGCGCGCTCCTGGACCTGGGGCGTGATGCCCACCATTACGGCATCAGCATCGTTCGTGACCGGGGCATCGACATGATTGCCCTGGAAGCGGTAGTCCAGGCCCATGGCGTGGAAAACATTGTCTTTGTGGATGGCTGGACCGGTAAGGGCGCCATCTCCGGGGAGATCCAGCGCAGCCTCAAGGGCGACACACGCTTTCCCGAGCAGCCACGCCTTGTGGTCCTGGCCGACCCTTGCGGGCGCGCCTGGCTGGCGGCTTCGGCCGAAGACTGGGTGATTCCGTCCGGCATCCTCGGGGCCACGGTTTCCGGCCTGGTCTCGCGCTCCATCTGGCCGGCCAACGGTGGCCTGCATGGGTGCGTGGTCTACGACCACTTGCACGAACACGACGTCACGCGCGAATTCATCGACCAGATCGAAGCCGAGCGCCAAGCGCTTCCTGCGGTCGAAGCCGCTGCACCCTGGACCGAGGAACAGCGTAGCCAGTTGCAGTCTTCGGCACTGAGTGTCATCGACGCGATTGCCGCGCAATGGGGCATTACCAATCTGAACCGGGTCAAACCCGGCATTGCCGAGGCCACGCGTGCCGTCCTGCGCCGAGTGCCGGATCAGGTGTTGGTCCGCGATCGCAGCGATCCGGACGTGCAATTGCTGATGCACCTGACCGAACGCGCGAACGTGACGGTTGAGGAGATGGGGGCTGCCCTCGGTCCTTATCGTGCCGTGACCGTCATCCGGAGTTTGAGCTGATGAAAACACTATCGCCCTACGCCCTCGGTGCAACGCTCTACATGCCGGCCACCCGCGAGGACATTCTCGACGTGGTCTTGCACAAAAAACTACCTGAACTGCGGTCGATGGTGGTGTGCCTCGAGGATGCGGTCGCGGACATCGACGTCGAAACGGCGCTGGCCAATCTGCACAAGTTACTGCTCTCGATTGACCAACAGGGCGGCCGCTCGGCAGACGGCCCCATGCTGTTCGTGCGACCGCGTGATTCGCAGATGGCGGCGGTGCTCAATGAGTGGCCGTTGATGGTGCATGTCGACGGTTTTGTCCTGCCCAAGCTGAGCCTGTCCAATCTGCGCGCGTGGGAGTTGGCGGTGACTAACCCCGACATCTTCCTGATGCCGACCCTGGAGACCCGAGAGGTCTTCAACCCGGTGGCGATGGTCGAACTGGGCGCGGCGCTCAAGCAGACCCTGGATCACCGCATCATTGCCCTGCGCATCGGCGGCAATGATCTGCTGGGCTGCCTGGGCCTTCGGCGCAATCCGGCGACCACGCTTTACAGCACGCCCATGGGTTATGTGATTCCGATGCTGGCCGGGGTCATGGGGTCGCAAGGGTTTGCCTTGACCGCCCCGGTGTTTGAGCGTCTGGCCACGCCGCATCTGCTGCTGGAAGAACTGAGTCTGGACATTGCCCATGGCCTGGTGGGCAAAACGGCGATTCATCCCAGCCAGATCAGCAGCATTCAGGACAGCCTGCGGGTCAGTCTCGAAGATCTAAATTGTGCCAAATTGATGCTGAATGAAGTCGCGCCAGCGGTCTTCAATCACAATGACACGATGTGCGAACCAGCAACTCACTTCAAATGGGCCACAAATATCCTTGAGCGTGCCAAGTGGCATGGTGTCAGGCATGCGGAGCCGAGCCATAGCGATCAATCAATCCGTCTTGCCGAGGCGGGCCGATGACCCAGGAAATGCTTGAGATGGGCCCGGCCGGGGCCAAAGTACTGTCGGTCTTTGACTTCGACGGCACCTTGACCCGGCACGACAGCTTCGTTCCCTTTCTGAAGTTTGCGTTTGGCAAATTCGAATTTGCCAAACGCTTGCGCCTGCTCGCCGGACCGGGGGTGCGTTACCTGACGCGTCGTTTGTCGCGCGACGAGCTCAAGGCCAGGCTGATCGCCGCGTTCCTCACCGATGCCAAGGAAGAGTGGGTCCGACACAAGGCGGCAGAATTCTGCGGCCTGTACTGGACCCGCCTGATGCGTCCCGCCGGCTTGACCTCGGTGGCTGCCGAAAGACAGGCCGGCAGTGAGGTCACCCTGTGTTCAGCCTCTCCGGCATTGGTCCTGAAACCGTTTGCCGATCGCCTCAATATCAAGTTGATCGCCACCGAGCTGGAAGTCGTCGATGGGCGCCTGACCGGGCGGATATCGGGAAACAACTGCCGCTGTGAAGCGAAGGTGCAGCGACTTGAAGCGGTGTACGGAGACCTGACGCAATACCGCTTGCGCGCCTGGGGCGACACCCGCGGTGACCACGAACTTCTGGCTGCTGCGCAAGATGCGCACTGGCGACATTTCCACCCTGCATGGCGCCGAGGGCGCCTGCGGGTATCCAAGACCCTGGCTCGAGAAGCCGGCGTTGCGCCGATGGCAACTCGTCCGGTTGAGGACAGCAACGATACACCCTCGCAATTGACGACCAACAAGGAGCGTACCGATGGCCCTAACTCTGACTAAAAACCAATCAATCTCCCTGGAAAAAACCGCCGGCGGTGGCCTCACGGCGATCAGTCTTGGCCTCGGCTGGGATCCGGAGAAAGCCGGGTTCATGGGCCGGTTGATGGGTAACGGTGGTGACGTCGACCTGGATGCCTCCTGCATTCTGTTCGATGCCGACTTCAAGCCAGTGGACCTGGTGTGGTTCCGTCAACTGACGTCCCGCGACGGTTCGATCCAGCACTCGGGTGACAATCGCACCGGCGAAGGCGCCGGCGACGACGAAACCATCACGGTTGATCTGCAGCGCCTGCCGGCCACCGTCAAGTCGCTGGTGTTTACCGTGAACAGCTTCACGGGCCAGAACTTCGAGAAGATTGCCAACGCCTATTGCCGCATCGTTAACGCCAGTAACAAGACCGAACTGGCGCGTTTCAATCTCTCCGAAAAGGGTCGTCACACCGGCGTGGTCATGGCCAGTCTGGTTCGCGAGAACGGCGGTTGGGAATTCAAGGCAATTGGTCAGGTGACCAATGGCCGCACCGCTGACGACCTGGTCAACCTGGCGGTTCAGGCGGTGCGTGCATGACCACCCTGGTTCCTGGCGGGAACGCGCCGGTAACCACCGGCCAGGTGCGGATCGATATCAGCTACTCGGCCATCCCGGGTGCCGATATCGACGTGTCTGCATTCGTCCTGGGGGCCGCGGGTAAAGTCCGCGGCGACACCGATATGTGCTTCTACGGCCAGACCAATGTGCTGGGCGGAACGGTACAGATGACCGAGTCGTCTGCCGGTCGTGCGGTCTTCACCCTTGATTTGTCGCGCCTGGACGCGGTGGTCGAGAAGGTGGCGCTGACGGCGACGATCTACGAGAACAAAGCCAGCTTCGACCGTGTATCCCATCTCGCGCTGACCGTCACCGGCGGTATCGAGGCGCAGATACCGACCAGCGGAATGAAAGAAACCGCACTGATCCTCGGCGAGTTTTATCGCCGCCAGGGCGAATGGAAATTCCGTTGTGTCGCTCAGGGTTTTGCCGGTGGCCTTGAGCCTTTGGCCAAGTACTTCGGTGTCGAAATTGCCGCGCCTGCCCCGGCTCCAGCGGCCGCACCTGCACCGGTGGCGGCACCTGCCGCGCCAGTGCCGGCGGCGCCGCCGAAGTCTTCGGTCAGCCTGAGCAAAATCACCCTCGACAAGACCCGCTCCTCGATCAGCCTGGAGAAAACCGCCGAAGGCTTTGGCGAGATCAAGGTCAACCTCAACTGGAACAAAGGCAAGGGCGGCGGTTTCTTCTCGCGCAACAACGCCATCGACCTCGACGTGGGTTGCCTTTACGAGTTGCAGGATGGCTCCAAAGGGGTGGTCCAGGCACTGGGCAACAGCTTCGGCGATCTCGACTACGACCCTTACATCCGGTTGATGGGCGATGACCGTACCGGCGCCGTCAGCGATGGCGAATGGCTGCACATCAACGGCCGGCATTGGGGTGATATCCGCCGCGTGCTGGTGTTTGCCTTCATCTACGAAGGTGCGCCGAACTGGCGTGAGACCGATGGCGTCGTGACTATTTATGTCCCGGGTCAGCCACCGATCGAAGTTCGCCTGAATGAAGAAGGCGGTCGCCTTGGCATGTGTGCAATCGCCCTGCTTGAGAATGTGGGCGGCGGCGTCAAGGTCAGTCGACGCGTCGATTTCCACAAAGGCCATTCGGTCATGGACAAGGCTTACGGTTGGGGCATGCGCTGGTCGGCAGGTTCCAAGTAATTATTTGAAACGGCGGGCCGGTCCGGTCCGCCCTAGAGGTGAACAACATGTTGTCATGGTTGAAAACAAACGCGGCACTTGCCCGCGAGAAGCTGACCACCGAAGTGGCCAAGTTCAAGAACAAAGAGTTCATGGAAGCGGTTGCCAACAGCTGCGCCATGGTCGCCGCGGCCGACGGTGAAGTCAGCTCGGCTGAAAAAATGAAAATGACCGGGTTCATCAACAACTCGCCCGAGCTGAAAGTGTTCAACCTGACCGACGTCATCAAGGTCTTCAACGACGCGTGCGGCAAGTTCGAATTCGACTTCCAGATCGGTCAGGCCGAAGCCCTGAAAAACATCAGCAAGATCAAGGGCAAGGACGGCGCAGGTCGCCTGCTGGTCCGTGTTGCCTGTGCCATCGGCGCGTCGGACGGTAATTTCGACGAAAAAGAAAAAGCCGTTTGCCGCCTGATCTGCCTCGAGCTGGGTTTACCCCCGGCTGACTTTGAACTGTAAGGAACAACAACTGTGGAAGTTACTCACCTGGGTTTCCCCCCGCTGACCATCGCTGTATTCGTAGCGCTGGCGCTCGGCGCGATGATCCTCGACATGTTCACCCATCGCGGTGACCAGCCGATCAGCCTCGCCAAAGCGTCGGCCTGGTCTGTGTTCTGGATTCTCATCTCGTTCGGCTTCGCAGGGTTCCTGTACTACGAACATGGTCCGGATGTCGCCACCCTGTTCATCACCGGCTATGCGCTGGAAAAAGTCCTGAGCGTGGACAACCTGTTCGTGTTCATGGCGATCTTCGCCTGGTTCAAGGTGCCGAATGGCCTGCGCCACCGCGTCCTGTACTGGGGCATCATCGGCGCGATCGTTTTCCGCCTGATCTTCGTGGCCATCGGTACCGGCCTGCTGGCGCTGGGTCCTTGGGTCGAAGTGGTGTTTGCCCTGATCGTGGCCTGGACAGCGGTCATGATGCTGCGCGGCGGCGGTGACGACGAAGAGGAAGAAGATTACTCCACGCACATGGCTTATCGCTTCGCGAAGAAGCTGTTCCCTGTTTGGCCGAAACTGCATGGTCACGACTTCTTCGTCCGTCGCAAGACGCTGGAAGCCGAACTGACCAAGCCGGAAAACAAAGGCATGTCGCTGGCGGCCAAGGGCGGTCTGTTCGCCACGCCGCTGTTCCTGTGCCTGGTGGTCATGGAAGTGTCCGACGTGTTGTTTGCCTTCGACTCCGTCCCGGCCGTCATCGCCGTCAGCCGCGAACCGCTGATCGTGTTCTCGGCCATGCTCTTCGCCATCCTCGGCCTGCGGACCATGTACTTTGTTCTGGAAGCGCTGAAACGCTACCTGGTGCACCTGGAAAAAGCCGTTATCGCGCTGCTCTTCTTCATCGCGGTAAAGCTGGGCCTGAATGCGACTGATCACCTGTTCCATCACGGCTACAACATCGATCCGAACACTAGCCTGATCATCGTTGTCGTAGTGCTGGCCATCGGTATTTTCGCCAGCGTGATCTTCCCCGAAAAGGAAGTTGCCCCGGCTGACAATCAGTAATTCAAAACGCATTAACCACAAGGAGCTGTACTCATGGCACTGACTCTTCAAAAAGGCGGCAATCTGTCCCTATCGAAGACCGATCCTTCTCTGACCAAGATTCTGGTCGGTCTGGGTTGGGATCCTCGCGCAACTGACGGCACGGAGTTTGACCTGGACGCAAGCGCGTTCCTGCTGGGTGCCAACGGCAAAGTACGTGGTGACGCCGACTTCATTTTCTACAACCAGCTCAAAAGCGCTGACGGTTCCATCGAGCACAAAGGTGATAACCGCACCGGTGCTGGCGATGGCGACGACGAAGTACTGACAATCGACTTGAGCCGCGTTCCGGCCGATATCGACAAGATCGCATTCACCGTCACCATCCACGACGCTGATGCGCGCAAGCAAAACTTCGGTCAGGTCGGCGGCTCGTTCATTCGTGTTGTCAACGAAAGCAGCGGTGCCGAGATCGTTCGTTACGACCTCGCAGAAGACGCTTCCACCGAAACCGCGATGATCTTCGCCGAGCTGTATCGCAACAACGGCGAGTGGAAATTCCGTGCTGTTGGTTCGGGCTATGCCGGTGGCTTGAAGGCGCTGGCCAACTCGTACGGTATGAACTTCTAAACCCCTCGGTCTATTGAATAAGGAAACTAACCATGGCTGTAAGTCTTTCCAAAGGCGGCAACGTATCCCTGTCCAAAGAAGCACCGGGTCTGACCGAAGTGCTCGTGGGCCTGGGCTGGGATCCTCGCGTCACTGACGGCACCGAGTTCGACCTCGATGCGTCGATTTTCGTCGTGGGCGAAAACGGCAAAGTGCTCGACGACAACAGCTTCATTTTCTACAACAACAAAAAGTCGACTGACGGCTCCGTCGAACACATGGGCGACAACCGCTCCGGTACCGGCGAAGGCGACGATGAGCAAGTGACGGTCAAACTGACCTCCCTGGCTCCGCTGGTGAAGAAGTTGGTATTCGCGGTCACCATCCACGACTCCGATGCACGCAAACAGAACTTCGGCCAGGTTTCCAACGGCTACATTCGCGTTGTGAACAAGGCTGACGGTAAAGAACTGGCACGTTTCGACCTGAGCGAAGACGCTTCCACCGAAACCGCCATGATCTTTGGCGAGCTGTATCGCAGCGGTGAAGAGTTCAAGTTCAAGGCGATCGGCCAAGGTTTCGCTGGCGGCCTGAAGCCTCTGGCTGAAGCCCACGGCGTCAGCATCGGCTAACCCTTTCGGGTTAAAAAGAGCCCCGCTTTCGAGCGGGGCTTTTTCTTGCGTGTCGATCTCGTTCAAAAATTCGCGGGGTCGGGTTTTGACTAATGGAAAAAGGATTCAGGGATATGAGAAATCGGGCTTTTTTGGCAACCGCTGCAATGATGTTGTTGGCAGGGTGTGGCGCGTATAACGAGTTCAAACTGAACAATGCGGTTCAGGAATACAAAGAAACCTGCTTTGGCAACTACACCAATGAGTGCGAAAGTAAGTTGGTCGACACCAACATCATCATGCTGGAAGTCATGAAGACAAAGGTCGGGGCCCAGAAGGACGAGATGTTGAAGGCCTTCGGCGATGAGGGGTACGCGCTGTACGTGGACGTCAGCGAGAAGGTCCTCGATCGCGCCATCGAGCAGCAGGAAAGCATGCGCCCCGGCTGGTTTGCACGCTGGTTCCTGGGCGATGGCCAGCCATTCTCCAGTTCCAGAAACATGTTGATCGGCTATGAAGATGCTCAAGCGATTCGCGATGCCGTTCTCAAGAAATTTGTCGCCGAGGCCAAATCCAAAGGGATAGCGCCACGGCTTGCCGCCCCTGCACCCGCGCCAGTCGTCCAGGCCCCGGCGCCCGTGCCGACACCGGCTGCACCTCCACAGGCAGTCCCCGCGCCAGTCGCCGGGTCCCTGGACTCCGCTATTTCCAGCGCCATTAACGTTGCCACTCGTGAAGAGGGCGGCGACGAATACCCTGAAGGTCGCAAAATCCTTCGTGCCGACCTCAATGGCGACGGCCAGGACGATGCCTTGGTGATCTACACCATCGAAGGGCAGGGGGGTGGCAATGGATCGTTTTCGTCCCTGGGCATTTTCTATTCGAACAACGGCGACTTCGATTTCAAGGGCAGCGCTGTGGTCAACGGCGCAGTCACCGACCTGCAGGTGCTCGATGACAAAACCATCAGCGTCAGCTCACTTGAAGTGGGGCCGGAGGATGCCCGTTGCTGCCCGACACTGGAGTCGAAACAAAAATACCGTTGGGATGGCAATCGCCTCGAAGAACTGCGCGAAACTCCGCTTAAACAGGGCTAACGAATCTCTCCCGCAGCGCGAGGCAATGCGCTGCGGGAGAGGGCGAAATCAGGATTAAAAGATAATGCCTTTGGATTTCGCGTCCTTCAGCCACTGCGGGAATTCTTCCATCAGCTTGTCGTACAGCTGCTCTTCGCTGATGTCGTGCAGGTCATCCAGGGCGAAGAAACCACAGTTGTCGACGACCCGGCCGGTCATGGTGTCGAGCTTTTCCAGAATGCCGTAGTTACGGCCGCCGATGCCGACGAATTGCCAGAAGATCGGCAGCTTGGCCGCTTCGATCATCAGCTTCTTGATCGCACCACTGGCCGACACGCCGCCGTCACTGATGAACAGGATGTAGATCGGCGTGGTGTCCCGGGAATTCTTGTAGAAATCGATCACTTTCTTGATGGCTTTGGGCTCGTCGTTGTAGCGAGCGCCCAACGCCCAATCCTGCCAGCCGCCGCGGTCGGTGTTGATGAAGTCTTTGTGATTGGCCAGTGACACGGCCGACAGCTGCTGCGTTTCGGCGCCAAAGGCCCAGCAGTCGAGGGTGCCGTCGTCGTCGAAGTGCAGCGCCAGCGGCAGCAACCGATTGACCACTTCCTGGACGCGGCCGGTGGTGTATTGGTTATTCATGGAACCGGAGGCGTCCAGCACCAGGCCGACCCGCGCTTTAACGTCGGTGAGCTTGGCTTTCTCAAGGCTGATCTGGGCTTTCTTCGCCAGGCTGATCAGGTGCGGAGCGGCGTCGCCGATCTTCTTCTCAAGGGAGATTACTTTTGATGCGGGAGCGGGGATCGGCGCTGGAGCGGGCGCCGGTTCGTCAGCGACATCCCCGCCGAAATGTTTCACCAGCGCATCCAGGCCGGCGTTGAACCCTTGCAGGTTGGACGACAGGCGCCATTCGCCTGACTTGCGATAGAGTTCGACGACCATGATGGCTTTTTCGTCGGCGAAGGTTGCGCCCGAGAAAGGGCATTGCGCCAATACTTCGCCGGACAGGCTCTTGATGCTGAAGCTGCTGGCCTGGATGTCGCGCATCGCGCCGGCACCGTCGATCGACGTGGTGAACACCAGGCGATCAATGCTGGTGGGTAGTTTCGAAAGGTCGAGGGTGAAATCACCGCCGTTGGCCATGCTCACGCTGTTGCAAGGCGTCGTCGGCTGGTTGAAAAACACCATGTAGCGATCATCGGAAAGCTTGCCCTGTGCATCGATGCCGAAGCACACGAAGTCCAGCACGTGGGGCGACTGAACGTTGATCGAGAGGATAAGTTGCGTGCCCTGCATGAGGCTGGACAAGGGTAACCGTTGTCCTTGGCTGATTTGCATGTTGCGTCCTTGTAATGGGTGCGCCGTGGTGATGGCAGTCATTGGAAGTGCGGGGATTATGCGGGAGTAGACGCGCGATTTGGCGGGAAGTTTAACTGCGCAGGCGGATCTACGAGCGACCCCGATTGTCTCGGCGACCGAGCCACGCTACCCTTCGCGCCGCTGGGCATGTCGACTTTCAAACAGGGAAAAACAATATGGACATTAAGCACTTCTATCCTTCGGTGCGTCGCTTGATACAGATGGAAGCGATCATCCTGCTTCTGGCTGCACCGTTTTTTGCCCATGCGGAGATTACCGACGACGAGGTGACCGCCAATTGCCTGAAGATCAGTGAGTACTCCGCCGTAGGCGGGAAGTATTACAAGCTCAAACAATATGCCAAGGCTCGGGAGCAGTATGAGCGGCAGGCCGGCTGGTCTGAGAGTTGCGGGTTGGACGAAGAAAAACTGGCGATGGCCTACAACAACGTTGCGCTCACCTACATTCATGAAGGTAACTACCTGAAGGCCCGGGCGTGGCTGAGTATTCTTCCAAACGACAAAAAATCGATCTTCAACCTTGGCAAGATCAGTGGCGATATTAAGAATTCGCTGGGGAAACTGTCGAGTAAGCCAGAAGGGCAGTATTGGCAATATGCCGGGGCTTCGCTATGGAGCGCCATGACGATCAAGCCACAGGGCAAGAAATACCAAGTTGCTTTCCAAGGTTCTTACGCTGGGATGATGGCGATGTATTACGGGCCCAATATCGGTGAGTTTTCAACGGTATTAGCGTTTGATAACGGCAAGGCGCACTACGCCATGAGTGGGGAAGATGGCGACTGTGAATACGACTTCGACATAAAAAAGGATGTGCTCACGGTCAATCGCACGGCAGGTGAGTCATGCGGTTTTGGCCACAATGTGGGTGCTGAAGGCACTTATCACAGGGTTGAGCTGTAGTTTTTAAAAGAGGGAAAGCCCCGAAAAACTCGGGGCTGACTCCAAGGGACCGTAAACCTAAGCCTTCCAGCCCGCTCCACTGACCGCCGCCTGCGCCAGTGGATGCAAGTCTTCCCCGTGATGTTCCGTCTGCCAGGCCAGCAACTCCATGCGCATGCCGGGCGTCCAGTACATCTGCAGATGATTACGCACGCCGAGCACGGCCAGTTGCTCGTCCGGTTCGCTGGCGAAGTACTGGGCGATCTGATTGACCATTTTGATCAGGTTGGCAGTGCTCATCGGCGCACCTCCGCTTTAGCGCCACGTGCCTGGCGGCGATCCTTGAGCAAACGGTCCTGCTCGTCACTGAATGCCTGATAGCGTTTTTGCCACTCCGAAGGGTGGTAGACGCGGCTGACCTCCACGGCGGTGACCTTGTACTCCGGACAGTTGGTGGCCCAGTCGGAGTTGTCGGTGGTGATCACGTTGGCCCCCGATTCCGGGAAGTGGAAGGTGGTGTACACCACGCCCGGGGCGACCCGTTCGGTGACCCGCGCACGCAGAACGGTCTGGCCGGCGCGGCTGCCGATGCCGACCCAGTCGCCTTCGTTGATGCCACGGCTCTCGGCGTCGGTCGGGTGGATTTCCAAGCGATCTTCATCGTGCCAGGCGACATTCTCGGTGCGCCGAGTCTGGGCGCCGACGTTGTACTGGCTGAGGATGCGCCCGGTGGTCAGCAGCAGCGGATAGCGATTGTTGACCTTTTCCTCGGTGGGCACGTAGCCAGTGAGCATGAAACGGCCCTTGCCGCGCACGAACTCCTCGATGTGCATGGTCGGCGTGCCGTCCGGTGCCGCGGCGTTGCACGGCCATTGCAGGCTGCCGTGGCGGTCCAGTTCGGCGTAGCTGACGTTGGTGAAGGTCGGCGTCAGGCTGGCGATTTCATCCATGATTTCCGACGGGTGCTGGTAGTGCATCGGATAGCCCAGCGCATTGGCCAGGGCCACGGTGCCTTCCCAGTCAGCCTTACCACCCAAGGGTTCCATCACCTTGCGCACCCGCGAAATGCGGCGCTCAGCGTTGGTGAACGTGCCGTCCTTTTCCAAGAACGAACTGCCCGGCAGGAACACATGGGCGAACCTGGCGGTTTCGTTGAGGAAAATATCCTGCACCACTATGCATTCCATGGCCGACAGCGCCGCAGTCACGTGCTGGGTATTCGGATCGCTTTGGGCAATGTCTTCGCCCTGGCAATACAAACCTTTGAAGCTACCGCTCAGAGCAGCCTCGAACATATTCGGAATACGCAGGCCCGGATCAGGTTGCAGGGTGACGTTCCACGCCTGCTCGAACTGCGCCCGCACCACTTCGTTGGAGATGTGCCGGTAGCCAGGCAACTCGTGGGGGAAGGAACCCATGTCGCAGGAGCCCTGAACGTTGTTCTGCCCCCGCAGCGGGTTCACGCCCACGCCTTCGCGGCCAATGTTGCCGGTGGCCATGGCCAGGTTGGCGATGCCCATGACCGCCGTGCTGCCCTGACTGTGCTCGGTGACGCCCAGGCCGTAATAGATCGCCGCGTTGCCGGCGCTGGCATACAGACGGGCGGCGGCGCGGATGTCGGCCGGCGCTACGCCGCAGATCTCGCCAAGCACTTCCGGCGAGTTTTCCGCGCGGCTGACCTGATCGCTCCAACGGGAGAAATCGCTGCCCTCGCAACGGGCGTCGATAAAGGCCTGATCGAGCAAACCTTCGGTGACGATCACATGGGCCAGCGCGTTGAGCATGGCGACGTTGGTGCCCGGACGCAGGGCCAAATGCAGTTCGGCGCGGGCATGCACCGAGTCCACCAGATCAATGCGGCGCGGGTCGATGACGATCAGCCGCGCGCCTTCACGCAAGCGGCGTTTGAGTTGTGAGGCGAACACCGGGTGCGCGTCGCTGGGGTTGGCACCCATCACCAGGATCACGTCGGCCTGCATCACCGAGTCGAAGCTCTGGGTCCCGGCAGACTCGCCCAGGGTTTGTTTCAGGCCATAGCCGGTCGGCGAGTGGCAGACCCGCGCACAGGTGTCGACGTTGTTGTTGCCGAACGCGGCGCGCACCAGTTTTTGTACGAGGTAGGTTTCTTCGTTGGTGCAGCGACTGGAGGTGATGCCACCAATCGAGTCACGGCCGTACTTTTGCTGCAAGCGGCGGAATTCACTGGCGGCGTAAGTCACCGCTTCATCCCAGCTGACTTCTTGCCACGGGTCGTTGATGTGGCTGCGGATCATCGGTTTGGTGATGCGATCCGGGTGAGTCGCGTAGCCCCAGGCAAAGCGTCCTTTGACGCAGGAATGGCCGTGGTTGGCCTGGCCGTTCTTGTCCGGAACCATGCGCACCAGTTTGTCGCCCTTCATCTCGGCGCGGAACGAACAGCCCACACCGCAATAGGCGCACGTGGTGATCACGCTGCGTTCAGGCTGGCCCAGTTCGACCACGCTTTTTTCTATCAGGGTCGCGGTCGGGCAGGCTTGCACACAGGCGCCGCAGGACACGCATTCCGAGTCGAGGAAGTTCTCGCCACCGGCAGCGGAAACACGGGATTCGAAGCCGCGCCCGGTGATGGTCAGGGCAAACGTGCCCTGAGTTTCTTCACAGGCGCGCACGCAGCGGTTGCAGACGATGCACTTGCTCGGGTCGTAGTCGAAATACGGGTTGGAAGTGTCTTTTACGTCAGCCAGATGGTTCTCACCTTCATAACCGTAACGCACTTCCCGCAGGCCGACCTGGCCGGCCACGGTTTGCAGCTCGCAATTGCCGTTGGCCGAGCAGGTCAGGCAATCCAGCGGGTGATCGGAGATGTACAACTCCATGACGTTGCGCCGCAGCGTCGCAAGCTTCGGCGTCTGCGTGTGCACGCTCATGCCTTCAGTGACCGGCGTGGTGCAAGACGCCGGGTAGCCGCGCATGCCATCGATCTCCACCAGGCACATGCGACAGGAACCGAACGCTTCGAGGCTGTCGGTGGCGCACAGTTTCGGAATGGTGGTGCCCAGCAGCGCGGCGGCGCGCATCACCGAAGTGCCTTCGGGCACGCTGATGCTGCGGCCGTCGATGTTCAGGGTCACCTGCACGTCGCTGTCGCGGGCCGGTGTTCCAAGGTCGATATCGGTGTTCGGGTCGAAGAGATTGATCATTGGTCGGCCTCCGAAGATTGCAGACCGAAGTCGGCGGGGAAGTGCTTGAGGGCGCTGACGACCGGAAAGGGCGCCATGCCGCCCAAGGCGCAGAGCGAACCGTATTGCATCGTGTCGCACAGGTCCTTGAGGATGATCGCCTGTTCATCGCGACCGTTCTGGTCCGGCGCGGCCAGCATTCGGTCGATGACCTCAACGCCGCGCGTCGAACCGATACGGCACGGCGTGCATTTACCACAGGATTCCTCGGCGCAGAATTGCAAGGCGAAACGCGCCATTTGGGCCATATCGAGGCTGTCGTCCGCCACCACCACGCCGCCGTGACCGAGCATCGCGCCGATGCCGGCGAAGGCTTCGTAATCCAGCGGCGTGTCGAAATCCGCGGGCGGCACCCAAGCGCCGAGTGGCCCGCCAACCTGCGCGGCTTTCAGCGGCCGGCCACTGGCGGTGCCGCCGCCGTAGTCTTCCACCAATTCGCGCAGGGTCAGGCCAAAGGCTCGCTCCACCAAGCCGCCGTGACGAATATTGCCCGCCAGTTGGAAAGGCATCGTGCCGAGGGAACGGCCCATGCCGTAATCGCGATAGAACTGCGCGCCCTTGGCCAGAATCAGCGGCACCGAGGCCAGGGTCAGCACGTTGTGCACCAGCGTCGGCAAACCGAACAACCCCTTCAACGCCGGGATCGGCGGCTTGGCGCGGACAACCCCGCGCTTGCCTTCAAGCGAATCCAGCAGCGCGGTTTCTTCACCGCAGATATAAGCGCCAGCACCGACCCGCACTTCCATATCAAAGGCCAAACCGCTGCCGCCGACATTGGCGCCGAGGTAACCGTTGGCCCGGGCTATTTCCAGCGCCTCGCGTAAAGTCGCGACGGCTTGTGGATATTCCGAGCGCACATAGATGTAGCCGTAACTGGCGCCGACGGTGATGCCGGCAATGGCCATGCCTTCGATCAGCAGGAAGGGGTCGCCTTCCATCAACATGCGGTCGGCAAAGGTGCCGGAGTCGCCTTCGTCGGCGTTGCACACAATGTACTTCTGCGCAGCCTCAGTGGCGCGCACCGTGCGCCATTTGATCCCGGCCGGAAACGCCGCGCCGCCTCGGCCACGCAGCCCTGAATCGAACACCGCCGTTGCGGTCTCATCGCCGCCAATGGCGACAGCCCTTTTCAAACCCTCGAAACCGCCGTGGGCCCGGTAATCGTCCAGCGACAACGGCCGGGTGATGCCGGCGCGGGCGAACAGCAAGCGTTGTTGGGTCCTCAGATAAGGCAATTCTTCCACCAGGCCCAAGGCCAGTGGATGAGCGGATGGCTTCCCCTGCAACGCATCGAGCACGGAAGGCACATCGGCAGCGGTCAACGGACCGAAGCCGATCCGGCCTTGCGGAGTGTCCACTTCAAGCAGCGGTTCCAGCCAGTACAGGCCGCGAGAACTGGTGCGTTGCAGGTCCTGACCGGCAAGGGCCAACGCCACCTCATCAGCACCGACGGCGCGGGCCAGAGAATCACTTGGCAGATAGAGGCTCATACGTCCTCCCGGCAAGCATCAAGCAGCGCATCCAGACGCTCGGCACTCAGCCGCGCATGCACCTGACCATCCAGCTCCAGCGCCGGCGAACAGGCACAGGCGCCGAGGCAATACACCGGACGCAAACTGATATTGCCGTCGGCACTGCTGCCGTGATCATCCAGTTGCAGCCGTTCACGCAACTGCGCGGCGAGCTGCTCAGATCCACGACTCTTGCACGATTCGGCGCGGCACAGACGCAAGATATGGCGGGCTGGCGGTGCGGTGCGGAAGTCATGGTAAAAACTGATCACCCCGCGAATCTCGGCCTGACTCTGGTTGAGGGCGTGGGCAATCTCGGGAATGGCGACATCGGGGATATAACCGATACCCTCCTGAATCTCATGGAGGATCGGCAACAGTGCACCCGCAGAGCCTTTATGGCGCTCCAACAGGCTGTTGACCATCGGCAGGTGCAACAACATCTCATCAGGCATACAGCATTCCTCACGGTCACGGACACACCAGAAGGTCGTCGGTTGTCCGAAAGTGTCGGCTGCGGCGTTCACACCACGTCACGGTATCGTGGCATTTTCAGGCCGTTGGCCAGGCACCCTGAGCGGGCATCTTGTTGGGCCCGGTGCGATCTTTGTCGCACCTCTTCAGGGCATAAATTGCAGCTTGCCACGCCGGCATTGATTCAACGGTACAAAAGCGACGTGCTCGGTTCTTTCCACGACCACCCGTTAAGTCTAGAAGAGCACTGATGAAGGCGCGCACTGTCTGAAATGTTTTGTGGCAGAAGCGGTGGGCACCCACCCACTACAGTGTGCAGGAATGGGTCTGTCCCCCTTTGCTGTTAGTGGACGACAAGAAGGCAAAATAGTAGCGTCGCGCCACTTTCTTCATCTATGTAACGGACTACACATGCTCACTGTCGCTCCAGCCTCGCGCCTGTACTGCGCGATCACTTTCACCGTCGTGATGACCCCGGCGCTTGCCGACTGGGACTGGGAAGAAACCCCGGAATACGCCTGGAAGACCTACCTCTCCGATTGCCAGCAATTACAACGGGCAGTGACCGATGTGCAGAACGGGAGCAAGACGGCCAAGGATGTCTTGCCTTCTATCGAGAGTTATCTGCGAACCATTACCGTACATCGCAAGAACCTCGCCCAGCCAAGCCTCGGCACCCCCGATTACGCCCGCTGTGAAAGCGTCATCCCCCGAGTGAAAGACATAGCGGCCAAGGGCAGTGCTGAAAACGACGAGGCGCTGGATCAGCATTTCCGGCAAGCCCAGACCGATCATCTGAACTCCCCGGAATACAAGCGCGCTCGCACTCTGGGCTTCAGCGACGTCGGCGAGATCGGGGCTCTCGACCAGCACGCTGAGCTGGATGGCGAAGCGAATCTGAAGACCTTGATGATCAAAGTCGATGCTGGCTGCGGCAGCCATTTCCGCGCCGCGCAATACGTCAAACCCTATGTGATCTACACCGCTCATCGATGGGATGGCAACTGCGCCGTCTATAAGCGCGTCGCAGTGCTGGGCGGTGCAACGGTGGAGCGAGGCGACAAAATTGATGAGGACGGGATTTTTCAGTACGTGGGGTGGAAGACATTGAACGGAGCGGATGGATTTCCCATCGACATTCGAGTCGTAAAGGCGCTGAAGTAACCCGACGGGATTTTTCTTCAAAAGGAGGATGGACAGATGATCGACTTCAACAACAAAGGCTTCTTCAAACTCAAGCAAAACGAAGAATACGCCCAACGCGTAGCCGACCTTTTGCTCGACGGCGAACACGTCATCGACGCCTACAAATCCATGCGCGACGGCGTGGTCTTCACCAACAAACGCATCATCGCCGTCAACGTCCAGGGCATCACCGGCAGCAAAAAAGACTTCACCTCGCTGCCCTACAAAAACATCGTCGCGTACTCGGTGGAAACCTCCGGCACCTTCGACCTGGATTCAGAACTGGAGATCTACTTCTCGTCGCTGGGCAAAGTGAAATTCGAATTCACCGGCAGAACATCAATGGTAGAAATCTCAAAACTAATCTCCCAACACGTCCTCTGACCCGAATACGAAAAAGCCCCGAAAACTCGGGGCTAAACGCTCACTCAGGAAAACCACAACCCCTGTAGGAGCAAAGCTTGCTCGCGATAACGGTGAACCAGTCGCCACCTACTCAACTGACACAACCCCATCACAAACAACCACTAACCCTCAGCCTTCGCCCCCGCCCGCTTAGGCGGCACAGTGTTAGGCCGATCCCGCGTCAAAACCTTCACCGCATCATCCACCAACGCCTTACTCAACGACGTCAAATAGTGCGCAGCCCAGGCGTGACGGTCGGTATCCCTGTCGTAGGCAGCCTCTTTGGTCAGCGACTTAGCCAGAAACAGAAAGTCAGAAGCCATGGACAACGCATCGCCAAGCGGCACATCGCGAGTGACGTGGAACAGGGGTTGGTCTGAGCAGTAAATGGCCGGGGTCAGGCCGATGGTTTTGAGTTCGGGTTGATCAGTCATTGGGCATCTCCGGTGATGGAGAGGCTGTGGGGCAGGGGGGAAGCGTTACGCGATTGGGTGTTGCGTAGAGGGGACAGCCAGATTTTGTACGGATTGATGCTGCGCATTGCAAAAGCTCCTTAATTTGAAGAGCCGCCACAATTCGTTACCAAGCGAATGGGTGGCAGCTGTGCGCAGGTTGGTAAACCGGGAAATCAAGGAAACCGGCACGTCCGAAGACGTCCCACGCACAGCCGCCATAACGCAGATTACAGGCGAAAAAAAAGCGCCTGCGAACGCATGGCACTGTTGCGCAGTGATTTACCTCGGGTTACCAAGCCCGGTCGCTGAATTGGCAGCGACGGTGGGAGATTATCGTGCAGATCCTTTTCCTGCAACCTCCGAAGCGTGGGTGATTATCCAGTCAGTCCCTGTGGAATTTGGGTCTGAAACGCATTGAAACAGGTCAGTACCATTTGTCTTGGGTTACATATTTGCGCTTCGGGTCGATGAAAATTTACCTCATAATCGCGCGCTCCCACCGTTGGTAGCTCTGCTTCTCGACTAATCTGTAGTCGTTGCAACCCGACCTTAAACAGCCAAGGAGAAAGGCAATGCCAGATAACTGGAACCAGCGTCAGTCGGCTGCATCTGCCAAGGATGCTCTAGAACGTTTGCTGGCCCCATCTGATTTGCCTGCGACCCTATGAGCCAAGCCGCCTTAGTCAATCCAAGCCTGCTCACATGGTCTCGTGAGCGCGCTGGTCTCTCCACTGAGCAGGTTGCTAAAAAGCTGCCAGTGAAACCTGATCGAGTAGAGGAATGGGAGGCTGGCGAGACCAAGCCAACATTCCTTCAGGCTCAGAAGTGGGCGAGCCTCGCTCACATCCCGTTCGGCTTCCTGTTTCTTAAGCAGCCGCCCGTCGAACAATTGCCTTTACCTGATCTTCGGACCGTCGGTGGGATTGCGCCTCAACGTCCCAGCCTGGAATTGTTGGACACCGTCAGGGATTCCATGCGTAAGCAGGACTGGTACCTGGAGTATCTGCAACACCAGGAGCATCAACGGCTGGCATTTGTAGGTCGCTTTAATAGCCGATCTCAAGTCGCAGAGGTGGTGGGCGATATCCGCCGGATCCTCGGTGTGAACCCAGACGTTGCTCGATTGGATTATGACAAGTACAGCCGTGCCTTGATCGAAGCTGCTGAGGCGGCTGGAATTTTGGTGATGCGCAGCGGCATTGCGCTAGGGAATACTCATCGCAAACTTGAAGTTAGTGAGTTCCGTGGTTTTGCCATCAGCAATGTCTTCGCACCTGTAGTGTTTATCAATAGTTCCGATGCTCCCACTGCCAGACTTTTTACCTTAATTCATGAACTGGCACATATTTGGATTGGTAGCAGTGGGGTATCTGACGGAAATACCGCAAATGGTCGAGACGAGGAACGATTCTGCAATGCGGTTGCCGGTGAATTTCTGGCTCCCGAAGCCCAATTCTGCGCCTTTTGGAACGCAGATATTAACTGGGAAGACAACTTAGCTCCGCTAGCCTCTCGGTTTCACATCAGTAAATTAGCTATTGGTCGCCGCGCATTTGATCTGGGTTATATAACCCAAGCACAGTACAGCGCTTACTATCGAATGATTCTCAAGGCTTTCCAGGATGACAAAGGTGGAGCGGGTGACTATTACCGTAACGCCACCGCGAAAAACAGCCCTCGTCTAAGCAAGGCAGTGCTGACTGAAGCAATGAGTGGCCGGATGCTGCTACGCGAGGCGGGAAATTTGCTCGGCGTGCAACCTGCTAAATTAAGGACTCTCGCCAGTAAGATTTCGGAATGAATCATTTACTAGACGCCAACACGCTGATCGAAGCAAAGAACCGTTATTACGGGATGGCTATCTGTCCTGGATTTTGGCAATGGTTATTACTTAAAAATAAAGCATTGGCTTTAGCCAGTATTGCACCTGTAATGGATGAGCTAACAAAAGGGAATGACGATTTGGCGGGTTGGGCGAAGGGCAATTCCGATTTTTTCCACTCCACCACTGATCAGGATACGCAACTGGCGTTCATGCAGGTTGCGGGGCTTGTGGCTGATCAAGCGCATAAGATGAAAGTAGGCGCAATGGAAGAGTTTTTAGCAGGTGCTGACCCATGGTTAATTGCGAAAGCGATAACTACAGGAGCTACAGTCGTTACTCATGAAGTGCTAAATCTCGATGCTAAACGAAAATTCATCATTCCCAATATTTGTAAGGCGCTGAACGTTCCTTTTTTGAATACGTTTGAATTGTTGCATCGGCTAGAGGCGAGGTTCGTGTTGTCTGCTTGAAGTAAGTATCTTGCTAAAATCTGTGGGGTTTGTATTTTTTTTAGCTGAGTGGTCTGTGTGCTTTTAGGAAATAAATATGTCCCCTTTTCTACTGCGGACAGCGAGGGGCGATTTATCTAAATATTAAGTGTTATTTTTTAATTGGGAAGCGCCTTCGATGGCATCTAATAAGAATCAACATTTTGTGCCTCGCTGTTACCTAAAACCCTTCACGGTTGGTGGCACAAATACAGCGATAAATTTATATAACATTGATCGGAATCGATTCATTGGGGGGCGCCGGTAAAAAGTCAGTGTTCTGGGGATTACTTTTACGGACAGGATGCTCAACTGGAGGCCGCTATACAATTGGTCGAAAGCGCTTATGGGAATGTGCTTAGGAAAATTCTGCAGCCTGATTGCTCTCTGATACATGATAATTGCGATGTGCTGAGAGTATTCTGGATGTTGCAGCATTTGAGAACAGAAGCAGCATCCAAGAGGTCTGTCGAAATGGCGGATGACACTCTTGAAGTGCTAGGGCCGTCAGCTTCTGGTTTTGGCCTCAAAATTAAAGAAGCTGTTCAGATCGCAATGCATGCTTTCGCGGAGTCGATGTGGATAGTTTCTGATTTAAAGGTTTGCCTTGTCAAAAATACTTCAAACATTCCTTTTGTAACTTCTGATGATCCTGCAATTCTTACGAGCCGTTGGTATTTGGATAGCAAGAAAACTCTGGGTATGGCCTTTGGTATGCGAGACGCAGGCGCAATTCTATTGCTCCCACTATCTCCAAAAATTTACTGTATTTGCTATGACCCAGACATTTATAGTGTATCTACAAATAAAGGGTGGGTTACTACGCGCTTAAGGTCTGATGTTGAAGCTTTAAATGAATTTCAGTTACTCAATTGTCGTGCAAATCTTTTCGTCGGGGATGAGAGCTTCGCAAAAGGGGTGCATGACTTCGTATTGAGGTTTCAGGAGCGTCGACCTCATACAAGGCACCAAATAAACTATGCCGTCTTTGATGGCGTGGAGAATGGTGTTCATAAGCGTTACAAAGTCGTAGATAAGTCAGAATTCGGTGCTCATCAAGATGGCATAATGCATTACCAAACAGTGCACCCTAGACCAGTTGCATGGCCAAGGTTTTTACTGCGAAAAAACAAGGGTGTTGCCTACTACAATGATACGGGTGTTGGGTATGTTCGGAGCGCACATGCAAAAGAAACTGATTTGCGTCCTTTTCGAAAGGTCAAAGCTTATGGTTAGTGCTGCTTTATGCTGAAGGGAAAAGGGAATAGATTTATTTTCGGAAAATAGATCTGTTCCCTTTTATCATCCTTAAAAGGGCCTACTCACAGTAAAGCGCACGGCGAACGGTTCGTACTGTTTTGGCCACAGTGTGAGGGCTGAACAGAGTCGGGTTCTAGCTGATTTCGGAAAATCCCCGAAGCTTCGCAAGCACGCGAAACCCAACATAGTCCGATGGGTGTTTATAACGGCGTCGGTAGTAGCAATCCCAGTAACTAATCATGCGTGCATGCGTCGTTTGAAAGTACGCCTGATTGTCTCGAATGAAACGGCCGTAAAGCGCCGGATCGAGCATCGGCAGATGCGCTTCAACGGTTTCAAGAATCTGGATAACGTACTCGCCCGTCAGTTGAACCACGAACGGCACAACCCACGGTTCGCGCACCAAGAGAATCCGTTCCAGATGACGTTGACGCACATGGCCATCGTGGTGACGTGTCAGAAGACACGAGTACAAAATGCTCTGTGTTTCAGTCAACTGGTCAAAAGCGTCCTCATCACCCAGGGGATAAATCCGGTAGGGAATGACCAATTCCTCCTCACCGACTCTGACCTCTACGAACCGATGCATGTCCACCCGCGCTTGGCGGAGTTGGCCCACAATCCGGTCGAGAGCCTCAGCCTCTTGTTTAAGAAAAGACGGGAAAGCCTTGCTAATAGCGCCAGACGAATCGGGTAGAGGAGGGCAAATCGACATGCGATGGTCTCGGATGTTTAAGCGACTCCAGCCTTGTCCAGTCGAGCAAGGTGAGTAGCGTTGGCTTCGCTCAAGAGCCTTGAAGGATCACCGCAGACAGCAAAAAAACGATGACCGACGTGAACAGGCCACACACCCCGCCGATTAGAACGCGAAAGACAGGGTGTTGCGCTCGCCGGAGGCGGTACACCCAAAACCACGTTCCTATCCCGGCACCGAGGGTAATCATCGACACCATCAACTTCTCGGCGCTGCCCGGTCGCCCGTAACCGAGGATTTCGATCGCCACTGACACAATCATCAGCGCGGCGATAAAACCGCCGATAGCGCCCGCAAGGTTGGCGATCAACAGATTCCGGGTGCCGCGACACCTCACTACCCAAATCCACACAGCCGCCGTAATCGCGGCGATAGAACACACTCCAATCACTTCCATTTGATGCTGTCCTTGATATCCATTTCTCTGAGCTGGGTTTGTGTACCGCCCCATCACTCACAGAATAACTTTCAAATAGTCCCGAAGCGCAATGACCGGCGCTTCAAGCTGCTCCATCGTCCGGACATTGCTGAAATCAGCGGATAACCGATGCAGCTCACGTCCTAGCGGCGTATCAACACCGCCTAAGGCGTCCAGCGCCAAGCCTACACAGTGCGCCACTCTAAACTGGATTGCCTCGATATCACCCCTGCGCACCAACAACCCAAAAACCTCCCGCTCATAATCACTCATGATCGGATCATCCCGCAGGATCGGGCTTTCCCCCTCCCGCTCATAAGCCAGCTTGAGGGCGAACAGGGCAACGGTTTCCAGTGGCAATTCCATTGTGTGAATCCTTGATTCGTTAGCCGAGCGGTTTGGGTTGTAGCGCCTCAAAAGCAAGATCAAAAGATCGCAGCCCCCGGCAACCCCAACGAAGCGGGCAGGCGAGCCCACTTTTCTACAGACGAAAAAAAAGGCCTTGCAAAGCAAGACCTTTCTTAATTTTGGTGCCCCGAGGGAGACTCGAACTCCCACTTCTTGCGAAAACGGATTTTGAATCCGCCGCGTCTACCAATTCCGCCATCAGGGCTTAATGGCCGCGGAGTATAGAGATGAGATTACTGTTGGTCAATCAGGTACATAGAGAATTTTCACTATTTCGGCTAGACTTCCGGCCCCTGCTAGACGAACCCCATCATGCGCGTTGCTGACTTTACTTTCGAACTCCCTGATTCGCTGATCGCTCGCCACCCTTTGGCCGAGCGTCGCAACAGTCGCCTGTTGACCCTTGATGGGGTCAGCGGCGCCCTGGCACACCGTCAATTCACTGATTTGCTCGAGCATTTGCGCCCGGGCGATTTGATGGTGTTCAACAATACCCGGGTGATTCCGGCGCGGCTGTTTGGCCAGAAGGCTTCCGGCGGCAAGCTGGAAATTCTGGTGGAGCGGGTGCTCGACAGTCATCGCGTGCTGGCCCATGTGCGTTCCAGCAAGTCGCCCAAGCCCGGTTCGAAGATCCTGATCGACGGCGGCGGCGAGGCAGAAATGCTGGCGCGGCACGATGCGTTGTTCGAGTTGGGCTTCACCGAAGAGGTGTTGCCGCTGCTTGATCGCGTCGGGCACATGCCGTTGCCTCCTTATATAGATCGCCCGGACGAAGGTTCGGACCGCGAGCGTTATCAGACCGTGTACGCCGAGCGCCTGGGCGCGGTGGCGGCGCCGACGGCGGGGCTGCATTTCGATCAGCCGTTGATGGAGGCGATTGCCGCCAAGGGCGTCGAGACGGCGTTCGTGACCTTGCACGTCGGTGCGGGCACGTTCCAGCCGGTGCGGGTCGAGAAGCTTGAAGATCACCACATGCACAGCGAATGGCTGGAAGTCGGCCAGGACGTGGTCGATGCAGTCGCCGCTTGCCGTGCGCGCGGCGGTCGGGTGGTGGCGGTGGGGACCACCAGCGTGCGTTCCCTCGAAAGCGCCGCCCGTGATGGCGTGCTCAAGCCGTTCAGTGGCGACACGGACATCTTTATCTTCCCGGGCCGGCCGTTTCATGTGGTCGATGCCCTGGTCACCAACTTCCATTTGCCCGAATCCACGCTGTTGATGCTGGTTTCGGCGTTCGCCGGTTATCCCGAAACCATGGCTGCCTATAAAGCAGCGGTGGAGCATGGTTACCGCTTTTTCAGCTACGGTGATGCGATGTTTATCACCCGTAATCCTGCGCCGACTGCCCCTAAAGAATCGGGCCCTGAGGACACTGTATGAGTCGTATGTCGTTTGAACTGCTGGCCACTGACGGCAAGGCTCGTCGCGGTCGTTTGACCTTCCCGCGCGGTACCGTCGAGACCCCGGCCTTCATGCCGGTGGGCACGTACGGCACGGTCAAGGGCATGTTGCCGCGGGATATCACCGCCACCGGCGCGGAAATCATTCTGGGCAACACCTTTCACTTGTGGCTGCGTCCTGGCACCGAAGTGATCAAGAAGCACGGCGACCTGCACGATTTCATGCAGTGGAAAGGCCCGATTCTTACAGACTCCGGCGGTTTTCAGGTGTTCAGCCTGGGCGCCATGCGCAAGATCAAGGAGGAGGGCGTGACCTTCGCCTCCCCGGTTGACGGCGCGAAAGTGTTCATGGGCCCGGAAGAGTCGATGCAGGTTCAGCGTGACCTGGGCTCCGACATCGTGATGATTTTCGACGAATGCACCCCGTACCCGGCTGACGAAGACGTTGCCCGTGTGTCGATGGAGCTGTCGTTGCGTTGGGCCCAGCGTTCGAAAAATGCGCATGGCGACAACACGGCGGCGCTGTTCGGCATCGTTCAGGGTGGCATGCACCAGGACCTGCGCATGCGCTCCCTGGAAGGCCTCGACAAGATCGGCTTCGATGGCCTGGCCATTGGCGGTCTGTCGGTGGGCGAGCCCAAGCACGAGATGATCAAGGTGCTGGATTACCTGCCGGGCCTGATGCCGGCTGACAAACCTCGTTACCTTATGGGCGTTGGCAAACCGGAAGATCTGGTTGAGGGTGTGCGCCGCGGTGTGGACATGTTCGATTGCGTGATGCCAACCCGTAATGCCCGCAATGGGCATCTGTTCATTGATACAGGCGTGCTGAAGATCCGTAACGCGTTCCATCGCCATGATGATACGCCGCTGGATCCGACCTGCGATTGCTACACCTGCCAGAACTTCTCCCGTGCTTATCTGCACCATCTGGACAAGTGCGGCGAAATGCTGGGTAGCATGTTGAATACCATCCACAATTTGCGCCATTACCAGGTGCTTATGGCTGGTTTGCGCGAGGCTATTCAACAGGGTACATTGGCCGCCTTTGTCGATGCCTTCTACGCCAAACGCGGGCTACCTGTTCCGCCTTTGGACTGAGTTTTCTGACCCCAAGATTCAACATTTGCAACTGGAGTGCTAAATGAGCTTTTTTATCTCTAATGCCATGGCCGACGCTGCTGCACCGGCAGCTGCAGGCCCACTGGGCGGCGGTTTTGAGTGGATTTTCCTGGTCGGTTTCCTGGTCATCTTCTACCTGATGATCTGGCGTCCACAGGCCAAGCGCGCCAAAGAGCAGAAGAACCTGCTCGGCAGCCTGCAAAAAGGCGACGAAGTTGTGACCACCGGTGGTATCGCCGGCAAGATCACTAAAGTGGCAGACGATTTCGTGGTTCTGGAAGTTTCCGACACCGTGGAAATGAAGTTCCAGAAAGGCGCCATCGCCGCCACGCTGCCAAAAGGCACGCTAAAAGCGATCTAAGTTTCAACTTCTACTCAATCGACGGGGCGCGCAAGGCGCCCCGCGTCATAAGCGGGCGGCGTGATGCTGAACAAATACCCTCTGTGGAAATACATTCTGATCCTGGCGGTGCTGGCGGTCGGTCTGATTTATTCCGCTCCCAATCTTTATCCTGATGACCCGGCCATTCAGGTCAGCGGTGCAAGCACTGCGCTGTTGGTCAATCAGGCTGATCTGGATCGTGTGAGCACTGCGCTCAAGGAATCCGGGATCAACGTCAAGGCGGCCACGCTGTCGGCCAACGGCAAGGGCGGCCTGATCCGTCTGACCAAGGCTGAAGACCAGCTGCCGGCCAAAGACGTCGTGCGCAAGGCATTGGGTGATGACTACGTCGTTGCACTGAACCTGGCACAAACCACCCCGCAATGGCTGCGCAGCCTGGGCGCGCACCCGATGAAGCTGGGTCTAGACTTGTCCGGTGGTGTGCACTTCCTGCTGGAAGTGGACATGGACAAAGCCCTCGACGCACGCTTGAAAGTGTACGAAGGCGATGTGAAAAGCCTGTTGCGTAAAGAGAAACTGCGCTATCGCAGCCTGCCGCAACTCAACGGCGCCATTCAGCTGGGCTTCACTGACGAAGCAACTCGCGAACAGGCCCGTGCGCTGGTCCGCAAAAGCTTCAACGATTTCGACATTGTTCCGGCCGACCTCAATGGCCAACCGGTACTGCGTCTGGCGATGACCCCAGCCAAGCTGGCGGAAATCCGTGAATACTCCATCAAGCAGAACTTGACCACGGTACGTAACCGCGTCAACGAGCTGGGTGTTGCCGAACCGATTGTTCAGCGTCAGGGCGCCAACCGCATCGTGGTTGAGCTGCCAGGCGTGCAGGACACCGCAGAAGCCAAGCGTATCCTCGGTAAGACGGCCAACCTCGAGTTCCGTCTGGCTGCAGAGCCAGGTGCTTCGAAAGCCACTTCCGAATCGTTCGAGTTCCGTGAAGGCAAGCGTCCGCCGGCACAGATCGAGCGTGGCCTGATCATCACCGGTGACCAGGTGACTGACGCCAAGGCTGGCTTCGGCGAGCACGGCACACCAGAAGTGAACATCCGTCTGGATGGTCATGGTGGCGAGCTGATGAGTCGTGCGACTCGCAGCAACGTTGGTCGCAGCATGGCGGTGATCTTCATCGAGCAACGCCCTGTTACTACCTACGTGAAGCAAATGGTTAACGGCGTCGAGAAAGACGTGGCGGTCCAGACGTTCAAAGAAGAGAAGAAGATCATCAGTCTGGCGACCATCCAGTCGCCGCTGGGTGCTCAGTTCCGCATCACTGGCCTGAACGGTCAGGGCGAGTCGTCCGAACTGGCGCTGCTGTTGCGTGCCGGTGGTCTGGCTGCACCAATGTACTTCGCTGAAGAGCGCACCATTGGTCCGAGCCTGGGTGCCGACAACATCGTGAAGGGTGTTGATGCATCGCTGTGGGGCATGCTGTTTGTCTCGCTGTTCATCATCGCCATCTACCGCTTCTTCGGCATCATCGCCACTGTCGCTCTGTCGGTGAACATGGTGCTGCTGCTGGCCTTGATGTCGCTGCTGGGTGCAACGCTGACCCTGCCGGGTATCGCCGGTATCGTGCTGACCATGGGTATGGCGGTCGATGCCAACGTACTGATCTTCTCGCGGATTCGTGAAGAGATCGCGGCGGGCATGACGGTACAACGGGCAATCAACGAAGGCTTCGGCCGGGCATTCACCGCGATTCTCGACGCCAACCTGACAACATTGTTGGTCGGCGGGATTCTCTTTGCGATGGGCACCGGCCCGGTCAAAGGCTTCGCAGTGACCATGTCCCTCGGGATCTTTACCTCGATGTTCACGGCCATCATGGTGACCCGCGCGATGGTCAACCTGATCTTCGGCGGTCGGGACTTCAAGAAGTTGTGGATTTAAGGGGCTGCCATGTTACGTACAATCAACTTCATGGGCGTTCGCAACTTCGCGTTCGGCGTCACATTATTCCTGACCGCACTGGCGTTGTTCAGTTGCTGGCACAAGGGCATGAACTGGGGCCTGGACTTCACCGGCGGTACGCTCATCGAGCTGACCTACGAGCGTCCGGCCGATGTGTCCAAGGTGCGTACCCAACTCAGTGAGTCGGGTTACCACGAAGCCATCGTGCAGAGCTTTGGTGCGACCACCGATTTGCTGGTGCGCATGCCTGGCGAAGACCCGCAACTGGGTCACCAGGTCGCTGAAGCGCTGCTGAAGGTCGGCGGCGATAACCCGGCAACGGTCAAGCGTGTCGAGTTCGTCGGCCCGCAGGTGGGTGAAGAGCTGCGCGATCAGGGCGGCCTCGGCATGCTGATGGCGCTGGGCGGCATCCTGATCTACCTGGCTTTCCGCTTTCAGTGGAAGTTCGCGGTCGGCGCCATTGTTTCGCTGATCCACGACGTGATCGTGACCATCGGTATCCTGTCGTTCTTCCAGATCACCTTCGACCTGACGGTGCTGGCGGCGGTGCTGGCGATCATCGGTTACTCGCTGAACGACACCATCGTGGTATTCGACCGGGTTCGTGAGAACTTCCGTGTGCTGCGCAAGGCGACCCTGATCGAGAACATCAACATCTCGACCACGCAAACCCTGCTGCGGACCATGGCGACGTCGATCTCCACGTTGCTGGCGATCGCGGCGCTGTTGTTTTTCGGTGGCGACAACCTGTTCGGCTTCTCCATTGCCCTGTTTATCGGTGTTCTGGCGGGTACCTACTCGTCGATCTACATCGCGAACGTGGTGCTGATCTGGCTGAACCTGAGCAGCGAGGATCTGATTCCTCCTGCGGCGACCGATAAGGAAGTCGACGACCGTCCATAACGGCCATCGCTTTCCCAGCTGTCTGCCAAAAAAGGCGCGAGTTGAACTCGCGCCTTTTTTTATGCTCCAAGGCTGGGAGAAGCGCGGGCTTTGTCCCGCATGTGATGGTCAGGAGGTTCATGTGAACAAGTCGTTGCTGGTTGGTGCGGTACTGGGTGCTGTCGGTGTGACTGCCGGGGGCGCTGTTGCCACCTACAGCCTGGTTAAAAGCGGCCCTGAGTATGCGCAAGTATTGGCCGTTGAACCGGTTAAGACACAGATCAAGACTCCACGTGAAGTGTGCAAGGATGTTGCAGTGACCCGCCAAGCGCCGGTCAAGGATCAACACCAGATCCTCGGTACGGTCATTGGTGCGGTAGGCGGTGGTTTGCTCGGCAACCAGATCGGCGGCGGGACCGGCAAGAAAATTGCCACCGTGGCCGGTGCAGTCGGCGGTGGTTATGCGGGGAACAAGGTCCAGGAAGGTATGCAGAATCGCGATACCTACACCACGACCCAAACCCGTTGTAACACTGTGAATGACATCAGCGACAAGGTTGTCGGCTACGACGTCCGTTATTCGCTGGACGGCAAGGAAGGCAAAGTGCGGATGGATCGTGATCCGGGCAATCAGATTCCGGTCGATAAGGAAGGCAAACTGGTGCTGTCGCAGAACGAACAGGCTCCAGCTCAATAATCAGCTGATTGCACAGGCTCAAAAAAAAGCACCTGAAAGGGTGCTTTTTTGTGCCCGCTATTTATCAACCACCAACACCCCCGTAGGAGCAAAGCTTGCCCAGGCAAATCCCGGGCATAAAAAAAGCACCCGAAAGGTGCTTTTTTTTGTGGGCGTTCGCTTAGCGTTTCAGCGAAGCCGGCAGGTGCGGCTGGATGGCCGTCAGAACTGCTTTGAAGCATTTGGTGTTACCGGCAACGACGTGGCCTTTCTCAAGGAAGTCGTGACCACCGGTGAAGTCGCTCACCAAACCGCCGGCTTCCTGGATCAGCAGGGCGCCTGCAGCCATGTCCCACTCAGACAGGCCCGACTCCCAGAACGCGTCGAAACGACCGGCAGCCACGTAGGCCAGGTCCAGGCTTGCCGAACCGGCGCGGCGGATGCCGGCAGTCTGGCCAACCAGAGCGCGGAACATGCCCAGGTAGTTGTCGAGGTTGTCCATCTGGTCGTCACGGAACGGGAAGCCGGTACCCAGCAGGGCGCCGTCGAGGCTGGTGCGACCGCTGACGCGCAGGCGACGACCGTTCAGTTGAGCGCCGCGACCACGGCTGGCGGTGAATTCTTCCTGGCGAACCGGGTCCAGAACAACAGCGTGTTCCAGGCGACCGCGGTATTTGCAGGCGATGCTGACGGCGAAGTGAGGAATGCCGCGCAGGAAGTTGGTGGTGCCGTCCAGTGGATCGATGATCCACAGATATTCTTCGCCTTCGCCGCTACCTGGGTGCATGCCGGTTTCTTCACCGAGAATGCCGTGGGTAGGGTAGGCCTTGCGCAGCGCGTCGATGATTTTCTGCTCGGCGGCGCGATCCACCTCGGATACGTAATCCTTGGCGTCTTTTTCGTCGACCTTGATGGTATCCAGGCGCTCGATGGAGCGGAAGATCAATTCACTGGCGCTGCGGGCGGCGCGCAGCGCGATATTCAGCATGGGCTGCATGGATGTGTCACCTAAGGTTGTTAAAGAAAGCCGGGCATTCTATCAGAACTTTTCTACAGGTGAAGGTCGGTGTTCGCTTTCATAGCTTAACGGTAGGATGAACTGTAAGATTCGGCTCCCTAATTTAGTGTTCGAGATCGCCTCCCGTGCTGCATAACATTCGTGTCGTCCTGGTCAATACCAGCCACCCCGGCAATATCGGCGGGGCTGCGCGTGCCATGAAGAACATGGGCCTGTCGCGGCTGGTGCTGGTCGAACCGCGGTTGTTCCCGCACCACGAGGCCGATGCCCGTGCCTCCGGCGCCGGGGACATCCTTGAAAACGCGCAAGTCGTCGCCACCTTGGAAGATGCCTTGGTCGGCTGCAATCTGGTCCTCGGCACCAGTGCCCGTGACCGCCGTATCCCCTGGCCGCTGCTCGATCCTCGCGAATGCGGTGTGAAAGTGGTCGAGGAAGCCGCTCAAGGTGCGGAGATCGCTTTGGTCTTTGGTCGTGAAGATTCCGGCCTGACCAATGAAGAGCTGCAGCGATGTCATTATCACGTGCACATCCCATCAGACCCTGAGTTCAGTTCGCTGAATCTTGGGGCAGCGGTGCAGGTGTTGAGTTATGAAGTGCGCATGTCCTGGCTCGCGGCCCAAGGTCAGCCGAGCAAGGTCGAGAAGGATGAAGTGGCGTCCACCAAAAGTGGCGAACTGGCGACTATGGATGAGCTGGAGCGATTCTATGAGCACCTGGAGCAAACCCTGGTGGCCATCGAATTCCTCGACCCGGAAAAGCCGCGGCACTTGATGGCGCGCCTGCGTCGGTTGTACGGACGAAGCTCGGTCAGCCGGGCGGAAATGAATATATTGCGTGGCATCCTCACGGAAACCCAGAAAGCGGCCCGTGGCGAGCTTCTTAAGCGGAAGGATTAAAAATGTTCGAGCGTTTGCGTGAAGATATCCAGAGTGTTTTCCACCGTGATCCGGCAGCGCGTAACGCTTTTGAAGTATTGACTTGCTACCCCGGCATGCATGCCATCTGGATTCATCGCCTGTCGTCTGCCCTGTGGGGCATGGGCTGGAAGTGGCTGGCGCGGCTGGTGTCGAACTTCGGTCGCTGGTTGACCGGGATCGAGATCCATCCGGGGGCCAAGGTGGGTCGTCGCTTTTTTATCGACCATGGCATGGGCATTGTCATCGGTGAAACTGCTGAGATCGGCAATGACGTGACGCTTTATCAGGGCGTGACCCTCGGCGGCACGAGCTGGAACAAGGGCAAACGTCACCCAACTCTGGAAGATGGTGTTGTCGTGGGGGCGGGCGCCAAGGTGCTCGGTCCGTTCACGGTCGGCGCCGGGGCCAAGGTCGGTTCCAATGCGGTGGTGACCAAGGCTGTGCCGCCGGGTGCGACAGTTGTCGGGATTCCGGGGCGAATCATCGTCAAGTCCGATGATGAACAGGACGCCAAGCGCAAGGCCATGGCCGAGAAGATCGGTTTTGATGCCTATGGTGTTGGTGAGGATATGCCGGACCCGGTGGCGCGCGCCATTGGTCAATTGCTGGATCACTTGCAGGCGGTCGACGGTCGGCTGGAAGGCATGTGCGGCGCGCTGAAGGATCTGGGCAGTAACTACTGCGCCAAGGATTTGCCTGAGCTGCGTGAAGAAGACTTCGCCTGCGTAAAAGGCAAGGACGAGAGTCAGGCCAGCTAAACCGGGTTGGCCCTATCGCGAGCAATTGCTGGCTGTACGCCGCCAGCCTTTGCTATGATGCGCGCGCTCTTTTGCGGGTAATCCTGACTAAAGTACTAGGTCTTATAGTTGACTAAAGTACTCGGGAATAGCATACTCGCCCCCATTCCGAACTCCGTGGTAATTGTCCATGAGACTGACTACAAAAGGCCGATACGCCGTGACTGCCATGCTTGACCTGGCGTTGCATGCGCAGCACGGGCCGGTGTCCCTGGCCGATATCTCCGAGCGCCAAGGCATCTCCCTGTCCTACCTCGAACAGCTTTTCGCCAAATTGCGCCGCAGCAATCTGGTTTCCAGCGTTCGTGGCCCGGGCGGCGGCTACCAGCTGTCCCGCGAGATGCAGGGCATCCAGGTCGCCCAGGTGATCGATGCGGTAAACGAATCGGTCGATGCAACCAAATGCCAGGGCCAAGGTGATTGCCATCAAGGTGACACCTGTCTGACCCACCACTTGTGGTGCGATCTGAGCCTGCAGATTCACGAATTTCTGAGCGGTATCAGCTTGGCTGACCTTGTGACTCGCCGTGAGGTGCAAGAAGTAGCCCAGCGTCAGGACCAGCGCCGTTGCAATGGCAAGGCGCCACGCCTGGACAAGATTGAAGCGTCCGCCGTCGAATGACAGCCAAAGAGCTAGCGGCACGCCAGCCAGCCTGATTTAGGAGATAGTCCATGAAATTGCCGATTTACCTTGATTACTCTGCGACCACCCCGGTTGATCCGCGTGTCGCGCAAAAGATGAGTGAATGCCTGCTGGTCGACGGAAACTTCGGTAACCCGGCGTCCCGTTCCCACGTATTCGGCTGGAAAGCTGAAGAGTCCGTCGAAAACGCTCGTCGTCAGGTCGCTGACCTGGTCAACGCCGACCCGCGTGAAATCGTCTGGACCTCCGGTGCCACCGAGTCTGACAACCTGGCAATCAAGGGTGCGGCGCATTTCTATGCGACCAAGGGCAAGCACCTGATCACTACCAAGATTGAGCACAAGGCTGTCCTCGACACCATGCGCCAACTGGAGCGTGAAGGTTTCGAAGTGACCTACCTCGAGCCTCAGACTGATGGCTTGGTAACGCCGGCCATGATCGAAGCTGCACTGCGTGACGACACCATCCTGGTTTCGGTCATGCACGTGAACAACGAAATCGGTACCATCAACGACATCGAAGCCATCGGCGAACTGACCCGCTCCAAGGGCATTCTGTTCCACGTTGACGCGGCTCAGTCCACCGGCAAGGTCGAGATCGACCTGTCGAAACTGAAAGTTGACATGATGTCGTTCTCTGCCCACAAAACCTACGGCCCTAAAGGCATTGGCGCGCTGTACGTCAGCCGCAAGCCGCGTGTTCGCATCGAAGCGACCATGCACGGCGGCGGTCACGAGCGTGGCATGCGTTCCGGCACCCTGGCGACCCACCAGATCGTCGGCATGGGTGAAGCCTTCCGCGTAGCCAAGGAAGACATGGCTGCCGAGAACGTGCGCATCAAAGCCTTGAGCGACCGCTTCTTCAAACAGGTCGAAGACCTGGAAGAGCTGTACATCAACGGCAGCATGACCGCCCGCGTACCGCACAACCTGAACCTGAGCTTCAACTACGTTGAAGGCGAGTCGCTGATCATGGCCCTCAAGGATCTGGCGGTTTCGTCCGGTTCGGCCTGCACCTCGGCTTCCCTTGAGCCTTCGTACGTGCTGCGCGCCCTGGGCCGCAACGACGAACTGGCACACAGCTCGATTCGCTTCACCTTCGGCCGTTTCACCACCGAAGAAGAGATCGACTACGCCGCGCAGAAAGTCTGCGAGGCCGTTACCAAGCTGCGCACTTTGTCGCCGCTGTGGGACATGTACAAAGACGGTGTCGACATTTCGAAAATCGAGTGGGCGGCACACTGATTTCAAGTCGCCGCAAACCGGCCCTGTGAACTTAAGGTTTCAGGGCTCAAGAGCGACTCTCTGATGAGTGAGGATTAAGAATCATGGCTTACAGCGAAAAGGTCATCGACCACTACGAAAACCCGCGCAACGTCGGCAAGATGGACGCGGAAGACCCGGATGTCGGCACTGGCATGGTCGGCGCTCCGGCGTGCGGCGACGTGATGCGTCTGCAAATCAAGGTTAACGAGCAAGGCATCATCGAAGACGCCAAGTTCAAGACCTACGGTTGCGGTTCGGCTATCGCCTCCAGCTCCCTGGCGACCGAGTGGATGAAAGGCAAGACTCTGGATGAAGCAGAGACCATCAAGAACACTCAGCTGGCCGAAGAACTGGCCTTGCCGCCAGTGAAAATTCACTGCTCCGTACTTGCTGAAGACGCTATCAAAGCGGCTGTTCGCGACTACAAGCAGAAGAAAGGCTTGATCTGACTTTCAAGATTTGGCGACGAGTAAGGAGTCACCGATGGCTATCAGCATGACAGAAGCGGCAGCTCAACACGTGCGACGCTCCCTCAACGGGCGCGGCAAAGGTGAAGGGATTCGTCTGGGTGTTCGCACCACAGGCTGTTCCGGCCTTGCCTACGTGCTGGAGTTCGTCGACGAGGTGGTTGCAGAGGATCAGGTGTTCGAAAGTCACGGCGAGAAAGTGATCATCGACCCGAAAAGCCTCTCATACCTGGACGGCACCGAGCTTGATTTCGTCAAGGAAGGGTTGAACGAAGGCTTCAAGTTCAACAATCCCAACGTACGCGGTGAATGTGGCTGCGGCGAAAGCTTCAACATCTGAGGCTGCGCGTGGGTATTCCTTGTCATTTCGCTTTATTTGAACTGCAGCCGAGCTTCCGTCTGGATCTCGAGCAGTTGGCCACGCGCTATCGTGAGTTGGCGCGCGGTGTTCATCCGGACCGCTTTGCCGACGCTCCCGAGCGCGAGCAGCGGCTGGCGCTCGAGCAATCCGCGAACCTCAACGAGGCCTACCAGACGCTCAAGAATCCCCCAAAACGCGCGCGCTACTTGCTCGCCATGGGTGGTCGCGAGTTGCCGCTGGAGGTCACGGTGCATGATCCGGAGTTTCTTCTGCAGCAGATGCAATGGCGCGAAGAGCTCGAAGACCTGCAAGACAGCGCCGATCTGGCCGGCATTGCCGTGTTCAAGCGCCGCTTGAAGGTTGCGCAGGATGAGCTGAACGAAAGCTTCGCAGCCTGTTGGGATGACGCAGCGCAACGTGAACAGGCCGAACGCCTGATGCGGCGCATGCAGTTCCTCGACAAGCTCACCTACGAAGTGCGCCAGTTAGAAGAGCGCCTCGACGATTAACCCAGTGCCGCTCCGGTCGCACGCCTGATATACAGATAAGTCCTGATTACGATGGCCCTACTGCAGATCGCCGAACCCGGCCAAAGTCCTCAACCGCACCAGCGTCGTCTGGCTGTGGGGATCGACTTGGGCACTACCAATTCGCTGGTCGCTGCATTGCGCAGTGGTCTTTCCGAGCCTCTGGCCGACGCTGACGGGCAGGTCATCCTGCCGTCCGCCGTGCGCTATCACGCCGATCGCGTGGAAGTGGGCGAATCCGCCAAGCTGTCCGCCGCTACCGATCCCTTGAACACCGTGCTGTCGGTCAAGCGCTTGATGGGTCGTGGTCTGTCCGACGTCAAGCAATTGGGCGACCAACTGCCGTACCGCTTTGTCGGCGGCGAGTCGCACATGCCGTTCATCGACACCGTGCAAGGCCCGAAAAGCCCGGTCGAAGTCTCCGCCGAAATCCTCAAGGTGCTGCGTCAGCGCGCCGAGGCGACGTTGGGTGGTGAATTGGTCGGTGCGGTGATCACCGTTCCGGCCTATTTCGACGATGCTCAACGTCAAGCCACCAAGGATGCGGCCAAACTGGCCGGTCTGAACGTGCTGCGTCTGCTCAATGAGCCGACCGCTGCCGCTGTGGCTTACGGTCTGGATCAACACGCCGAAGGCCTGGTCGCTATTTATGATCTGGGCGGTGGTACCTTCGATATTTCGATTCTGCGCCTGACTGGCGGTGTGTTTGAGGTTTTGGCTACCGGTGGCGACAGCGCCCTGGGCGGCGACGACTTCGACCACGCCATCGCTGGCTGGATCATCGAGAGCGCCGGTTTGTCCGCCGACCTCGATCCGGGCGCGCAACGTCATCTGCTACAAGCTGCGTGTGCAGCAAAAGAAGCGCTGACCACCGTCGCGACCGTTGAAGTTGCTTATGGTGACTGGAAAGCCCAACTGACTCGCGAAGCCTTCGATGCGCTGATCGAGCCAATGGTTGCTCGCAGCCTGAAAGCTTGCCGTCGCGCCGTACGTGATTCCGGCATCGAGCTGGAAGAAGTGCATGCCGTGGTCATGGTCGGTGGTTCGACTCGCGTGCCTCGGGTTCGTGATGCTGTTGCCGAAGCCTTTGGTCGCCAGCCGTTGACTGAAATCGATCCGGATCAAGTGGTGGCCATCGGTGCCGCGATCCAGGCCGATACCTTGGCGGGCAACAAGCGCGATGGCGGCGAACTGCTGCTGCTCGACGTGATTCCGTTGTCCCTGGGGCTGGAAACCATGGGCGGCCTGATGGAGAAGGTGATTCCGCGTAACACCACCATCCCCGTCGCTCGCGCTCAGGACTTCACCACCTATAAAGATGGCCAGTCGGCCATGGCGATCCACGTTTTGCAGGGCGAGCGCGAGCTGATCAGCGACTGCCGCTCCCTGGCGCGCTTCGAATTGCGCGGCATTCCGGCGATGGTGGCCGGTGCGGCGAAGATTCGCGTGACCTTCCAGGTCGATGCCGACGGTCTGCTCAGCGTCGCGGCACGCGAACTGGGTTCGGGCGTCGAAGCCAGCATCCAGGTCAAGCCGTGCTACGGCCTGACCGACGGCGAAATCACCAAGATGCTCAAGGATTCGTTCGAGTACGCCAACGACGACAAAGTCGCCCGCGTGCTGCGTGAGCAGCAAGTCGATGCCCAGCGCCTGATCGAAGCGGTGCAGGGCGCCATTGATGTCGACGGCGAGCGCCTGCTCGACGCCGAAGAGCGCATGGTCATCGAGTTGCAGATGCAGGAATTGACCGAATTGATGAAAGGCACCGATGGTTTCGCCATCGAGCAGCAGACCAAGCGTCTGTCGCAAGTGACCGACGCCTTTGCTGCCCGCCGCCTGGACTCGACGGTGAAAGCCGCGCTGGCGGGGCGCAACCTGAATGAAATCGAGGAATAACTGATGCCGCAGATCATTTTTCTGCCTCACGCCGAGCATTGCCCGGACGGAATGGTTGTCGAGGCTGAAACCGGTAAGTCCATTCTCGAAGTGGCCCATGACAACCATATCGAGATGGAAAGTGCCTGTGGCGGCGTTTGCGCCTGTACCACCTGTCACTGCATCATTCGCGAAGGTTTCAACTCGCTCGAAGACGCTGATGAGCTGGAAGAAGACTTTCTGGATCGGGCCTGGGGCCTGGAGCCGCAATCTCGTCTAGGCTGTCAGGCGATCGTCGGGACTGAAGACCTGACCGTTGAAATTCCGAAATACTCGCTCAACCATGCAGCCGAAGCGCCGCACTGATTCAAGGAAGTGACATG
Organism: Pseudomonas sp. LBUM1646; assembly: GCF_059716165.1. NCBI lineage: Bacteria > Pseudomonadati > Pseudomonadota > Gammaproteobacteria > Pseudomonadales > Pseudomonadaceae > Pseudomonas > Pseudomonas sp. LBUM1646. The sequence continues at coordinate 5,636,681 of NZ_CP166810.1, read as the reverse complement.
AGTCTGAAATGGGTTGATGTGCTGGAAATCGCGATCCAACTGGCTGAATCCAAGCCGGATACGGACCCGCGTTACGTGAACTTCGTCGATCTGCACAAATGGGTGCTGGCATTGCCGGAGTTCAGTGATGATCCGACCCGCGGTGGCGAGAAGGTGCTTGAAGCCATTCAGGCCGCCTGGATCGAAGAAGCAGACTGAGTCTGCACCGTATGCAGTTAGGCAATACCCAAGAACCCGCGTATAATTCGCGGGTTTAATTTTTCACAAATTACCGTTTCTGGAGTTACACCATGGCTGTTCAACGTACTTTCTCCATCATCAAGCCTGACGCTGTTGCAAAAAACGTTATCGGCGAGATCACCACTCGTTTCGAAAAAGCCGGCCTGAAGGTTGTAGCTTCGAAACTGAAGCAACTGTCCAAAGCCGAAGCTGAAGGCTTCTACGCTGAGCACAGCGCTCGCGGTTTCTTCAGCGACCTGGTTGCTTTCATGATCTCCGGTCCAGTTGTCGTTCAGGTTCTGGAAGGCGAAAACGCTATCGCTCTGAACCGTGAGCTGATGGGCGCTACCAACCCTAAAGAAGCTGCTGCCGGCACCATCCGCGCTGACTTCGCTGATTCGATCGACGCCAACGCTGTACACGGTTCGGACTCCGAAGCCGCTGCTGCTCGCGAAATCTCGTACTTCTTCGCAGCTACTGAAGTAACCACTCGCTAAGCATTGGCTTATGAGTGAAGGTGAATCCATGACTACATCGACTGTAAAAACTAACCTGCTGGGTCTGACTCAGCTGGAAATGGAAAAATTCTTCGACTCAATCGGGGAGAAGCGTTTCCGTGCCGGTCAGGTAATGAAATGGATTCACCACCTTGGCGTCGATGATTTCGACGCCATGACGAACGTCAGCAAAGCCTTGCGCGACAAGCTCAAGGTGATTGCTGAAGTTCGCGGTCCTGAAGTCGTCAGCGAGGACATTTCCACCGATGGCACCCGTAAGTGGGTGGTGCGTGTGGCGTCCGGCAGCTGCGTCGAGACCGTCTACATTCCCCAGGGCAAGCGCGGCACTTTGTGCGTTTCGTCCCAGGCAGGCTGTGCCCTGGATTGCAGTTTCTGCTCCACCGGCAAGCAAGGTTTCAACAGCAACCTCACCGCCGCCGAAGTCATCGGCCAGGTGTGGATTGCCAATAAATCGTTTGGCAGCATCCCGGCGACCGCCGACCGTGCCATCACCAACGTGGTGATGATGGGCATGGGTGAGCCGCTGCTGAACTTCGACAACGTCGTGGCCGCCATGCATCTGATGATGGATGACCTGGGCTACGGGATCTCCAAGCGCCGCGTAACCCTGTCCACGTCGGGCGTGGTGCCGATGATCGATGAGCTGTCCAAGCACATCGACGTATCCCTGGCGTTGTCGCTGCACGCACCAAATGACGCATTGCGTAACCAATTGGTGCCGATCAACAAGAAATATCCGCTTAAGATGCTGCTCGAATCTTGCCAGCGCTACATGGCGACCTTGGGCGAGAAGCGTGTGTTGACCATTGAGTACACCATGCTCAAGGACATCAACGACAAGGTTGAGCACGCGGTCGAGATGATCGAGTTGCTCAAGAATGTACCGTGCAAGATCAACCTGATTCCGTTTAACCCGTTCCCGCATTCCGGCTATGAGCGTCCAAGCAACAACGCCATTCGCCGTTTCCAGGATCAGCTTCACCATGCCGGCTTCAATGTCACCGTACGCACCACCCGTGGTGAAGACATCGATGCTGCGTGTGGCCAATTGGTAGGACAGGTGCTGGATCGCACCCGTCGCAGCGAACGTTATATCGCGGTGCGTGAATTGAGCGCCGAAAACGATCTGGCGCAAAACGCAGCGAACAATAACTAAGAGAGGATCTCTATGTCCCTGCGCTTTGCGCTGCTTGTGCTGTTGGCCAGCCTCTGTGCTGGTTGTGTCCTGTCGGGCGATTTCAACCCGATGAAGACCAGCAAGGGCCGCGATGAAGCGCGTGTCGCCTACGTGCAACTGGGGCTGGGGTACTTGCAGCAAGGGATGACCGAGCGAGCGAAGGTGCCATTGAAAAAGGCCCTGGACTTGGATGATTCCGACCCTGACGCCAACGCGGCGTTGGGTCTGGTGTTCCAGGCCGAGATGGAGCCGGAACTGGCCGACCAGCATTTCCGCAAGGCGCTGTCCTCCCGTCCCGGCGATGCACGCATCCTGAACAACTACGGCAGTTTTCTGTACGAAGAGAAACGTTACAAGGAAGCCTACGAGCGCTTTGAGCAGGCCGCCGCCGATACCCTGTATCCTGAGCGTTCGCGGGTGTTCGAGAACCTTGGCATGACCGCTTCGAAGCTCGGCCAGCGTGATCTGGCCCAGCAGCAACTGGAAAAAGCCCTGCGTTTGAACCGCCAACAACCACGCGCATTGCTGGAAATGGCTGAGTTGTCTTACGAAGACAGGCATTATGTGCCCGCGCGTGACTATTACGACCGTTTTAGCCTGCTCACCGAACAAAATGCACGTAGTCTATTGCTCGGCGTTCGGCTGGCAAAAGTGTTTGAAGATCGCGACAAGGCCGCCAGTTTTGGCCTGCAATTAAAACGACTCTATCCCGGTACGCCGGAATATCAGCAATACCTGTCGGAGCAATGATGAAAGCGGCGCATCCCGAAGTTGTAGCAGCGAATCGCGTTAACCCCGGTGAGACATTGCGCCAGGCCCGCGAAAGCAATGGCTGGTCGCTGGCCGAAGTGGCCCTCAAGCTCAACCTCACCGTCAATTCCCTGGGTAATCTGGAAGCCGGCGCTTTCGACAAGCTGCCAGGGCATACCTTCGCTCGCGGTTACATTCGCGCGTACGCCAAATTACTCGGCATGGACCAGACCGTTCTGGTTCAGCAATTCGACCAATCCACCGGCACCGACTCCCAGGGCAGCAACGTCCACAGCCTGGGTCGTATCGAAGAGCCGGTTCGGGTTTCCCACACCATTTTGCGAATTGTCAGCCTGCTGTTGCTGATCGCGGTGATTGGCGGTGGTTTTGTCTGGTGGCAGGATCAAACCTCACTGCGCACCAAGGACCTGGCCACCCTGGCCCCGGAACACGTTGAAGTCGAAGGCGCCGACGGCACCACCCAGATCCATCCGCTGGACGAGCCGGAAGACCAGGCTGTCGCGGAAGGTCAGACTGAAGCTGGGGCCGCGCTTGCGTTGCCGCAGTCCGAGACGTCGACTGAAGCATCGGCCGAAGCTGAAGCCGCCGCACCTGCTCCAGCACCTGTCGCCCCGGCGGCAACGCCTGCGGCACCGGTTCATAACGCCGCTCCAGTGGTCGCCACGCCAACTGCGCCAGCGCCAGCCGTTCCGGCGCCGACCGTGGCTGCTCCGGCTGCCCCAGTTGCTGCTGCCCCGGCCGCCGCTGCTCCAGTGGCCGGTCAAGGCCAGGTTCAACTGTTGTTCACCGCTGATTGCTGGACGCAAGTGACTGATGGCTCCGGCAAAGTGCTGTTGAGCGGTCTCAAGCGCAAAGGCGAAAACATTTCCGTCAGCGGCAAGCCGCCGTTTGCCGTGCGTCTGGGCTTCGCCCGTGGCGCGCAGGTCAGCTACAACGGTCAGGTGGTTGATGTCGCTCCGTTCACCAGTGGCGAGACTGCTCGCCTGAAGTTGGGTCAATAAGTCATGCACGGCGAATCTCCAATCAAACGTCGCGAATCCCGCAAGATCTGGGTCGGTAACGTGCCTGTTGGCGGCGATGCGCCTATCGCTGTGCAGAGCATGACCAACAGCGACACCAATGACGTGGCCGCCACCGTGGCCCAGATCAATCGCCTGGAAGCTGCTGGCGTCGATATCGTGCGCATTTCCGTGCCGGACATGGACGCCGCCGAGGCTTTCGGCAAGATCAAGCAATTGGTCAAGGTGCCGTTGGTTGCCGACATCCACTTCGACTACAAGATCGCGTTGCGCGTAGCCGAGCTGGGCGTTGACTGCCTGCGCATCAACCCGGGCAACATCGGTCGCGAAGACCGCGTGCGTGCGGTGGTCGATGCCGCCCGTGACCGCGGGATTCCGATCCGCATCGGCGTGAACGCTGGTTCCCTGGAAAAAGACCTGCAAAAGAAATACGGCGAGCCGACCCCGGCCGCACTGGTCGAGTCGGCCCTGCGTCACGTCGAACACCTGGAACGCCTGAATTTCAAGGACTTCAAGGTCAGCGTGAAGGCTTCAGACGTGTTCATGGCCGTCGCCGCCTACCGCTTGCTGGCCAAGGAAATCGTCCAGCCGCTGCACTTGGGCATCACCGAAGCTGGTGGTTTGCGTTCAGGCACGGTGAAATCCGCCGTGGGCCTCGGTATGCTGCTCGCCGAAGGGATTGGCGATACTATTCGCATCTCGTTGGCGGCTGACCCGGTCGAGGAAGTGAAAGTCGGCTACGACATTCTCAAATCCCTGCACTTGCGTTCCCGTGGCATCAACTTCATCGCCTGCCCGAGCTGCTCGCGGCAGAACTTCGATGTGGTCAAGACCATGAACGAGCTGGAAGGGCGCCTTGAAGACCTGCTGGTGCCGCTGGATGTCGCGGTCATCGGTTGCGTGGTCAACGGGCCGGGCGAAGCCAAGGAAGCCCATATCGGCTTGACCGGCGGCACGCCAAACCTGATTTACATCGACGGCAAACCGGCGCAGAAACTGACGAATGACAATCTGGTGGATGAGCTTGAACGCTTGATCCGCCAGAAAGCGGCCGAAAAGGTCGAAGCCGACGCAGCTGTAATCGCTCGCGGCTGATCAAACGAATTTAAGGATTTTTTGTGAGCAAGTCTCTGCAAGCCATTCGTGGCATGAACGACATCCTGCCCGAGCAAACGCCCCTGTGGCGTCATTTCGAGGGCACCGTCTCGCGTTTGCTGGATAACTACGGTTACAAGCAGATCCGCATGCCGATCGTCGAGTTCACCGAGCTGTTCAAGCGCTCCATCGGTGAAGTGACCGACATCGTCGAAAAAGAGATGTACACCTTCGACGACCGCAACGGCGACTCCCTGACCCTGCGCCCTGAAGGCACGGCGGCGTGCGTGCGTGCGGTGCTCGAACACGGCATCACCGGCGGCGGCCAGGTGCAGAAGCTTTGGTACATCGGCCCAATGTTCCGCCACGAACGTCCACAGAAAGGTCGTTATCGCCAGTTCCACCAGATCGGTTGCGAAGTCTTCAACCTTGATGGTCCGGACATCGACGCCGAATTGATCGTGCTGACCTGGCGCCTGTGGGGCGAACTGGGCATCCGTGATGCGGTCAAGCTCGAGCTCAACAGCCTGGGCACCGCTGAGTCCCGCGGTCGTTATCGCGAAGCCCTGGTCGAGTTCCTGTCGGCGCACCTGGACAAGCTTGACGAAGACAGCCAGCGCCGTCTGAAGACCAACCCGCTGCGGGTTCTGGACACCAAGAACGCCGACACTCAAGCGGTCCTGGTCGACGCGCCGAAAATGGCCGACTACCTCGACGACGAATCTCGCGTGCACTTCGAGGGCCTCAAGGCTCGCCTCGACGCTGCCGGCATTCCTTACGTGATCAACCCGAAGCTGGTTCGCGGGCTGGATTACTACAGCAAGACCGTTTTCGAATGGGTCACCGACAAATTGGGCGCCCAAGGCACCGTGTGTGCCGGTGGTCGTTACGACGGTCTGGTGGAGCAGATGGGCGGCAAGCCGACCCCGGGCGTTGGTTTCGCCATGGGCATCGAGCGCCTGGTGTTGCTGCTGGAAACCCTGGAGCAGATCCCGCAAGAGATCTCCCGTCAGGTCGACGTCTACCTCTGCGCCTTCGGTGAAGCCGCCGAGCTGGCCGGTCTGACATTGAGTGAACGTGTTCGTGACCAGTTGCCCAACCTGCGCCTGCAAGTCAATGCCGGCGCCGGCAGTTTCAAAAGCCAGTTCAAGAAAGCCGACAAGAGCGGTGCGCTGTATGCGCTGATCCTCGGTGACGACGAGATGGCCCAGCAAGTGGTAGGTTTCAAACCCTTGCGTGGCCAGGGCGAACAACAAAGCATTGCCTGGGATGCGCTCGCTGCACACCTGGCCACCTGCGTCGTGCAGGGTTGAAGCTGTCAAACAGCCGATTTAGCGATTAAGGAGTATTGGGGTGTCGAGTAACGAAGACGAACAACTGGCGGATTTGAAGGACTGGTGGACACGCAATGGCAAGCCCCTGGTTACTGGCGGCCTGTTGGCGCTGGTCATCGTGTTCGGCTGGCAGGCCTATCACAAGTATCAGAGCAATCAGTCGCAAGGCGCCTCGATTCTCTATCAGCAATTGCTGGAAACCACGCTGACGCCCGATGGCAAGCCTGACGCAGCCCGTGTTGCGGACCTGGCCGGCAAGCTCAACAGCGAGTTCGGCGGTTCTGCCTACGCGCAATACGGCAGCCTGTTCGTGGCGAAAGTCGCGGTCGACAGCGGCAAGCTGGACGACGCAGCCAGCGAGCTGAAAGCCATTACCGCTAAACCGGCCAACCCGGCGCTGGGCGAAATCGCCCGTCAGCGTCTGGCGCAGGTGCTGGCGGCGCAGAACAAGGTCGAGGATGCCCTGAAACTGCTTGAAGGCGATGCCGACAAGTCGTTCCTGGCCACTCGCGAAGAACTCAAGGGCGATCTGCTGGTGCAGTTGGGTCGTACCGACGAAGCGAACACGGCGTATCAAAAAGCCAAGGCAGCACTGTCGGATGAAGCGGCAGTCGGCGGCCTACAAATCAAGCTGGACGACCTGGCCAAAGGGGATGCGTGACGTGATCCGTTGGAAACATGCAGCATTGCTGGCTCTGGCCGTTTTGGCCGCGGGTTGCAGCAGCAACAGCAAAAAAGAATTGCCGCCGGCCGAGCTGGTCGACTTCAAAGAAGAAGTGGTCCTGCACAAGCAATGGAGTCGTTCGATCGGTGACGGTCAGGGCGAAACCTACAACATGCTGGTGCCGGCGATCGATGGCGATACCATCTATGCCGCTGACGTCACGGGTGAAGTCGTGGCGATGGATCGCAGCAATGGCGACGTCAAATGGAAGAAAGATCTCGACCTGCCTGTTTCCGGCGCCGTTGGCGTAGGTTACGGTCTGCTCACGATCGGTACGCTCAAGGGTGAAATCGTTGCCCTGGACGCGACCAACGGCGAAGAGAAATGGCGCGCTCGCGTGACCAGCGAAGTCCTCGCACCGCCGGCCAACAACGGCGACGTTGTGGTGGTTCAGACTCAGGACGATCGTCTGATCGGCCTGGATGCGGCTACCGGCACCCAGCGCTGGTTGTATGACAGCACGCCGGCCGTCCTGACCCTGCGCGGCACCAGTGCGCCAATCGTCACCAACCGCCTTGCGGTGGCTGGCCTGTCGACTGGTAAAGTGGTTGCTCTCGACATTTCCAACGGCGTGCCGGTGTGGGAACAACGGGTTGCGATCCCACAGGGTCGTTCGGAACTGGAGCGCGTGGTCGACATCGACGGCGGTCTGCTGCTGTCCGGCGAAACACTGTACGTTGCCAGCTACCAGGGTCGCGTTGCGGCACTGGACCTGCAAAGCGGTCGTCAGCTCTGGCAGCGTGATGCTTCCAGCTATGCCGGCGTCGCCCAGGGTTTCGGCAGCGTTTACGTGAGCCTGTCCTCGGGCACCGTTGAAGGCGTCGACGAACGTTCCACCACAGCCTTGTGGAGCAACGATTCGCTGGCTCGCCGTCAACTGTCGGCTCCGGAAGTGTTCTCCAGCTACGTTGCAGTCGGCGACATGGAAGGCTACCTGCACCTGCTGAGCCAGGTGGACGGTCGCTTCGTCGGCCGCGAACGCATCGACAGCGACGGCCTGCGCGCACGTCCGCTGGTGGTGGGTGACACGATTTATGTATATGGCAACAGTGGCAAACTGGAAGCCCTGACCATTAAGTAAAGATTTGACTATGCTTGGGGTTTAACCCCCAGGCGGCCTTGTTCTGCAAGGCTTGCGGCGCCTTCAAGCGCTGCCCCGAGCACCAGCCGCTGCCTCGCAGCGGCTTTTGTATTTTCTGAAATAACGAAGTGGAGAGCCGCATGGTTCCCGTAATCGCCCTGGTGGGCCGACCGAACGTCGGCAAGTCCACCTTGTTCAACCGCCTGACCAGGACTCGCGACGCCATCGTCGGCGACTTGTCCGGTCTGACCCGTGATCGCCAATACGGTGAGGCCAAGTGGCAAGGGCGTTCCTACATTCTGGTCGACACCGGCGGTATCTCCGGTGACGAGCACGGTATGGACGAAAAAATGGCCGAGCAGTCGCTGCTGGCCATTGAAGAAGCCGATGTCGTTCTGTTCCTGGTAGATGCCAAGGCCGGTTTCACCGCCGCCGACCAGATGATCGCCGAGCATTTGCGCAAACGTAACAAGCGTTCTTACGTGGTTGCCAACAAGGTCGACAACATCGACCCTGAAATGGCCCGCGCAGAATTCGCTCCGTTGGGCATGGGCCACGCGATTCCGATCGCCGGTGCACATGGTCGCGGCATCACCCAGATGCTGGAAATCGCCCTGAGCGCCTTCCCGAAAGACGATGACGAGCTGGAAGAAGGCGAGGAAGAGATCGTTGCCGAAGGCGAGGAAGCCAAGCGCATTCCTGGCCCAAGCGAAAAAGACGGGATCAAGATCGCCATCATCGGTCGCCCGAACGTCGGCAAGTCGACCCTGGTCAACCGCATGCTCGGTGAAGACCGTGTCATCGTTTATGACGAGCCCGGCACCACCCGCGACAGTATCTACATCCCGTTCGAGCGTAACGACGAGAAGTACACGCTGATCGACACCGCTGGTGTGCGCAAGCGCGGCAAGATCCACGAAGAAGTTGAAAAATTCTCCGTGGTCAAAACCCTGCAAGCGATCAAAGACGCCAACGTAGTGATCTTCGTGATGGACGCCCGCGAAGGCGTCGTCGACCACGACCTCAACCTGCTGGGCTTCGCCATTGAGTCGGGTCGTGCGCTGGTGATCGCGATCAACAAGTGGGACGGCATGACGCCGAGCGAGCGCGACTTCGTGAAAGTCGAGCTGCAACGTCGCCTGTTCTTCGTTGACTACGCCGACATCCACTTCATCTCGGCCCTGCACGGCACGGGCGTGGGCAACCTCTACGCCTCCGTACAGAACTCGTTCAAGTCTGCGGTCACTCGCTGGCCAACCAACCGCCTGACCACCATTCTGGAAGATGCGGTGGGTGAGCACGCGCCGCCGATGGTCAACAACCGTCGGATCAAGCTGCGTTATGCCCACTTGGGTGGCGCCAACCCGCCGATCATCGTCATTCACGGTAACCAGATCGAGAAGGTGCCGAAGTCTTACGTGCGCTATCTGGAAAACACTTACCGTCGTGTCTTGAAGCTGGTCGGTACGCCGATCCGCATCGAGTTCAAGGGCGGCGAGAACCCGTACGAAGGCAACAAGACCTCGCTCACCGACCGTCAGGTCAACAAGAAGCGTCGGATGATGTCGCACCACAAGAAAGCCGACAAGAAGCGCCGCGACAAGCGCTGATTCAGGTGAGTACCTGATCGTTCCCACGCTCCGCGTGGGAATGCATCTCGTGACGCTCTGCCTCACATACGCGTTGGACGCAGAGCGTCCATGGCTGCATTCCCACGCAGAGCGTGGGAACGATCAATATAGAGAGGGCGCCCAATGGGCGCCCTTTTTTTATGGGCGCCGTATGGGCTATCCTCGGGCTCTCCCGCGCCGCCGTTAGAGCCGGGTGTAGAGCAGGGAACCACCGATGATCACCAGTAAGCTGCCGAATGTCGGCATCACTATCTTCACTCAGATGTCTCAGCTCGCGGCGCAAACCGGGGCGATCAACCTGTCCCAGGGGTTTCCCGATTTCGATGCCCCCAAGGCGTTGTGCGATGCGGTCGGCCGACACATTGCCAGTGGCCACAACCAGTATTCGCCCATGACCGGCCTGCCGGCATTGCGGCAGCAGATTTCGGCGAAGATCGCTCGCAGCTACGGCGTCAGCGTGGATGCCGATCATGAAGTGACGGTCACGCCCGGCGCCACTCAAGCGATCTTCTGTGCGATTCAGGCGGTTATCCACAGCGGCGACGAAGTGATCGTCTTCGATCCGTGCTACGACAGTTACGAGCCGTCGGTGCAGCTGGCCGGTGGCCGCTGCGTCCACGTGCAGCTCGGGCTGAATGATTTCTCCATCGACTTCCAGAAACTGGCTGAGGCGATTACGCCGCGCACGCGGATGATCGTGCTCAACGCGCCGCACAACCCAAGTGGCGCACTGATCAGTCGTGCCGAGCTGGATCAGTTGGCGGATTTGATTCGCGATCGCGACATCTACCTCGTCAGCGATGAAGTCTACGAACACCTGGTGTTCGACGGCGTACCTCACGTTAGTGTGCTGAATCACGAAGAGCTGTATCAGCGCGCATTCGTGGTCAGCTCCTTCGGCAAGACTTACCACGTCACCGGCTGGAAAACCGGTTATGTAGTCGCTCCGCCGGCCCTCACGGCGGAGCTGCGCAAGGTGCACCAATACGTCAGCTTCTGCGGCGTAACCCCGCTGCAATTTGCCTTGGCCGACTTCATGGCCGAGCACCCTGAACACGTCGAAGAACTGCCAGGCTTTTATCAGGCCAAGCGCGATCTGTTCTGCGATCTGCTGGCACCTTCGCGGTTCAGTTTGACCCGTGTCACTGGCACCTATTTCCAACTGGTCGATTATTCGCAGATCCGCCCGGACCTCAACGACGTCGAGATGGCGCTGTGGATGACCCGCGAGCACGGCGTGGCGAGCATCCCGATCTCGGTGTTCTACCAGAACCCACCCGAAGGCCAGCGCCTGGTGCGCTTGTGCTTCGCCAAACGCGAGGAGACCCTGCGTGAAGCAGCGGAAAAACTATGCGTGATCTGAGTGCATTGCCCAACCTGAACATCGCGCTGATCCAGACCACCCTGGCCTGGCACGACCGCCAGGCCAACCTCGAGCATTTCGAGCAGTTGCTGGAACAGGCACGCGGCGCGGACCTGATTATCCTGCCGGAAATGTTTACCACCGGGTTTTCCATGGAGTCCGAGACGCTCGCCGAATCAGAAAACGGCCCTTCCAGTAAATGGCTGCGAGCTCAGGCTGCGAAGCTTGATGCCGTGATCACCGGCAGCGTCATTGTCCAGGCCGCCGATGGCAGCCACCGCAATCGCCTGCTCTGGGCGCGGCCGGACGGGGAGGTGCTGCATTACGACAAGCGCCACCTGTTCCGCATGGCCGGCGAGCACAACCACTACACCCCCGGCGAGCGCCAGGTGCAGTTCGAACTCAAAGGCTGGCGGATTCGGCCGCTGATTTGCTACGACCTGCGCTTCCCGGTCTGGAGTCGTGATGCCCAGGACACCGATCTGCTGCTGTACACCGCCAACTGGCCGGGCGCGCGGCGTCAGCACTGGAACCGTTTACTGCCGGCCCGGGCCATCGAAAACCTCTGCTATGTGGCGGCGGTGAACCGGATTGGTACTGACGGCAAAGGCTTTGCGTATACCGGTGACAGCCAGGTGCTGGATTTCCAGGGTGAGACATTGCTCAGCGCAGGCGAAGCGGACGGGGTGTTTCAGGTGGTGCTGGATGCGGCGGAACTGGCGGCCTATCGCACGCGGTTTCCGGCGAATCTGGATGCGGATACCTTCGAATTCACCTAACCGATCGTAACCGATCGTTCCCACGCTCTGCGTGGGAATGCCTCAAGGGACGCTCCGCGTTCCAGCTCCCGAATGGGACGCGGAGCGTCCCGGGCTGCATTTCCACGCGGAGCGTGGGAACGATCAGCGTGGGAACGATCAACAAAAAAGGCCCCAAGGTTTTCACCTTGGGGCCTTTTGCATTTTAGCGAACGTTTACGCCGCTTCTTTTGCTTCCGGCTGGCTCAACGAGCGGTTCAATGCGCTGAACAGTGCCTTGAAGCTCGCCGTGGTGATGTTTTCATCAATGCCCACGCCGTGCACCGCACGCTGACCTTCAACACGCAACTCGATGTAGGCCGCCGCCTTGGCATTGGTGCCCGCGCCGATGGCGTGTTCGTTGTAGTCCATGATTTCCACCGCAATCGGCAGGCCGGCCACCAAGGCTTCCAGGGCACCGTTGCCCTTGCCGCGCCAGTGCAGGTTGGTTTCGCCCTGGCCTTTGCCCGAGACTTCCACTTCCACCGAGCTGTTGCCGTTCTCTTCCTGCAAGCGATGGCTGACCAGCGCGTACGGGGTGTTGGCCTGCAAGTACTCGCTGTGCAGCAGCGCGTGGATTTGCTGAGCCGTCATTTCCAGGCCGAGGCGATCGGTTTCACGCTGTACAACCTGGCTGAACTCGATCTGCATGCGGCGCGGCAAGCTGATGCCGTATTCCTGTTCCAGCAGGTAAGCGATACCGCCCTTGCCCGACTGGCTGTTGACGCGGATGACCGCCTCGTAGCTGCGGCCGATGTCGGCCGGGTCGATCGGCAGGTACGGCACTTCCCACAGGGTGTCCGGTTTCTGCTGGGAGAAGCCCTTGCGGATGGCGTCCTGGTGCGAGCCGGAGAACGCGGTGTGAACCAGGTCGCCGACGTACGGGTGGCGCGGGTGTACCTGGATCTGGTTGCACTCTTCGACGACTTTGCGCACGCCGTCGATGTCGGAGAAGTCCAGCTCAGGGTGAATGCCCTGGGTGTAGAGGTTCAACGCCACGGTCACCAGATCGACGTTACCGGTGCGCTCGCCGTTGCCGAACAGGCAGCCTTCGACACGGTCGGCGCCGGCCATCAGGCCCAGCTCGGTAGCGGCCACGCCAGTGCCACGGTCGTTGTGGGTGTGCAGGCTGATGATCACGCTGTCACGACGGTTGATGTGACGGCCGAACCATTCGATCTGGTCGGCGTAGATGTTCGGGGTCGCGCATTCGACGGTGGCGGGCAGGTTGAGGATCACCTTGTGCTCAGGCGTCGGGTTCCAGACTTCGATCACTGCATCGCACACTTCTTTGGCGAACTCGAGCTCAGTGGCGCTGAAGGTTTCCGGCGAGTATTCGAAGGTCCACTCGGTGTCCGGCTGCTGGGCGGCGTATTTGACGAACAGCTTGGCAGCGTTCACGGCAATGGCCTTGATCCCGTCCTTGTCCTGGTTGAAGACAATGCGGCGGAAAGAAGGGGAGGTCGCGTTGTACAGGTGAACAATGGCTTTCTTCGCCCCGCGCAGGGATTCGAAGGTGCGCTCGATCAAGTCTTCACGGCCCTGGGTCAGCACCTGAATGGTGGTGTCGTCCGGGATGTGGCCGTCTTCGATCAGGGTACGCACGAAGTCGAAGTCGGTTTGCGAAGCCGCCGGGAACGAGGCTTCGATTTCTTTCACGCCGACCTGCACCAGGGTTTTCCAGAAACGCAGCTTTTTCACCGCGTCCATTGGCTCGATCAGCGACTGGTTACCGTCGCGAAGGTCCGAGCTGCACCAGATCGGCGCGGCGGTAATGGTCTTCGACGGCCAGGTGCGGTCCGGGATATCAATGGTCGGGAACGCGCGGTATTTCGAAGACGGGTCTTTGAGCATGCTCATCGGGAAATCCTTATTGTGTGGGCCGAAAAAAGGCGGCCTGCCGGTGGATCAAAAGTGTTTGGGAAAACGTGTAAGGCGAGGCACCGCGATTCAGCCTGGCAGTCGTGCACTGACGAGGCACAGGCTGCGGTGCTGGCGAAGCTGAATGAGGGTGTGAGAGGTTTTCATGTCTTCAACCCTAACCGCCGGGATTGAGGTTGGCAAGCAGTCGAAAAAAATTGAGAGGAATACTCGAAAAGCGGGGTTTGGCGAGATTTTATTGCTGGGATGTGGCGCGATTATCTTGATGTTTGCGTGAGGTTTGGATGGCGCGCAATTGAGGGATGTTGGCTTTTGGTTGTTCGGCGCCTGTGACATCGCCTTCGCGGGCAAGCCTCGCTCCTACAGGTTTGCGGTGATCGTGAAATCACACCGGTCCTGTAGGAGCGAGGCTTGCCCGCGAAGAGGTCGTCAGCCCCAACAACTATCTAAGGCTGAAACGCGCCAATAAAAATCGCCGGATCGACCCGCGCATCATTCAGGCTGACATTCCAGTGCATGTGCGGCCCAGTTGCGCGGCCGGTGGAGCCGACCTTGCCCACCACGCCACCACGGGCCAATTGCTGCCCAACCTTCACATCAATTTTCGACATGTGGCAAAACATGCTGATAAAGCCCTGGCCATGGTCGACAAACACCGTGTTGCCATTGAAGAAGTAGTTACCAATCAAAATCACCTTGCCCGCCGCCGGGGTCTTGATTGGCGTGCCCGCTGGCACCGCGAAGTCCAAGCCCGCATGGGGATTGCGTTCTTCACCATTAAAGAACCGACGCACACCAAATTTGCTCGACAGCGGCCCATTGACCGGTTTGTCCAGCAGCAGGTTGCTCGGAGTGTTCGGGCTGAAGCTGCGGTAAGCCTGGATCTGCTCGGCCAGTTCGCCTTCGATGCGCTTCAGATTCTCCGGGTTAGGATTGACCTGCTGCGTGTTCTTCAGCGTGATGCGCTGTTCCGGGTATTTCTTGTTGCCGACGGTAAAGCTCAGATTACGGCCGCCACTGCTCACTTGCTGGGTGCCCGGTTTGACCGTCAATGGCACACCGACAATCGCCAGCCAATTGCTCTGTTCCTTGACCACCAGCACCGGTTTGCCTTGATACGTGGCTTTCGGCGCCTGGGCGGCAGCGCCCAGGTCCACCACGGCCACGCCGCCCGGCACCGGTTTGTTCAACAGGCGGGTGATGTAGCTGTCGGCGTGGGCGTTGAAGGTCAGGAACAGCAAGAACAGCGGAGCTAAGAAACGCGGCATGGATCAGTCCAGTAAAGAAAGGGTGACAGGCGTCAGGTGATTGTCTTCGACGCGCACTTGCAACTCGCCCTCGCCGAGCCGAGCGTTCAGACGCTGGCCGGGGTGGGTCTGGGCGGCGTTGCGAATCGCGTTGCCACGCTCGTCCAGCAGAATGCTGTAGCCACGGGCAAGGGTCGCCAACGGACTGACCACTTGCAGCGTCTGCACCTGGCTTTGCAGTTGCAGACGGCGGCTTTTGAGGCCTTCGCGGATGGCCCGGGGCAGGCGTTCGGCGAGGCTGTCGAGGCGCTGGCGCAGCATCGCCAATTGCCGACCCGGATGTTGCCCGGCGAGGCGGGTTTCCAGGCGAATCAGCCGTTCGCGACGGGTATTGAGGCTGCGTTCGAAGGCGCGGCGCATGCGCATGTCCAGATCGTCCAGGCGTTGCGCTTGCTGGCGCAGGCGTTCGCCGGGGTGGCGCAGGCGCCGGGACATGCCTTCCAGGCGCAGGCGATCGCGCATCAAGCGGTCGCGGATGCGCATCACCAAACGGCGATGCAGGCTTTCGACCCTGCGCATCAGGTCACTGGAGTCCGGCGCCAGCAGTTCAGCGGCTGCAGAAGGGGTAGGCGCGCGAACATCGGCGACGAAGTCGCTGATCGAGACATCGGTTTCATGGCCGACGGCGCTGACAATGGGCGTTACGCAGGCATCCACGGCGCGGGCCACGGCTTCTTCGTTGAAACACCAGAGGTCTTCCAGCGAACCGCCGCCACGGGCCAGGATCAACGCGTCGAAGCCGCGGGCGTCCGCCAGTTTTAATGCGCGGACGATCTGCGCGGTGGCTTCACGGCCTTGCACGGCGGTGGGGATCAACGTCAGTTGCACCTGCGGCGCCCGACGACGGAACACGCTGATGATGTCGCGGATCACTGCGCCGGTCGGCGAGCTGATGATGCCGATGCGTTGCGGATGGGCCGGCAGTGGCACTTTGCGTTCGGCACTGAACAGGCCTTCGGCGCTGAGCTTTTCCTTCAACGCATCGAAGGCCAGCCGCAGGGCACCGTCACCGGCCGGCTCTACGGTGTCGAGGATCAGTTGATAGTCGCCACGGCCCTCGAACAGCGAGACCTTGCCCCGCACCTTGACCGCCAAACCATCTTTCAGCGCTTGACGCACCTTGGCGGCGTTCTGCCGGAACAGCGCGCAACGCACCTGGGCGCCGCTGTCCTTGAGGGTGAAATACACGTGGCCGGACGCCGGACGGGCGAGGTTGGAGATTTCGCCTTCGACCCAGATATTGCTGAACACGTCTTCCAGCAACACCCGCGCGCGGCCGTTGAGCTGGCTGACAGTCAGGACTTCACGGTCCAGGCCGAGTCTTGCAAAGGGATCTTTAATCATGGGGCGCATGATAAAGGCATTCTTCAGGGGAATGCACGATCCCCCGTAGGAGCTGCCGAAGGCTGCGATCTTTTGATCTTGAAAATCCAGATCAAAAGATCGCAGCCTTCGGCAGCTCCTACAGGGATTGGGTGAATTGTTGGACTAATGCTGTGGGATTTTGCCGGCAGGCGAGGGCGACGATGCTGTGGCAATCCGGGTCCGCCAGCGGCAGGAAGTGAATGTCGGGCGGGCCAATGTCTTGCATCGATTCCGGCAACAGCGCGATGCCGAACCCGGCCTGGATCAATTGCAGTTGCGTGGTTTTGCGCGACACCACGCGCGCGGCCTTGGGAAAGAAGCCCTGGCGCATGCACAACTCCGCAGACAGATAACTCAACCCTCCACGCTGTGAATGAGGAATGGAGATAAACGCTTCATCCTTCAACTGCGCCAGATCGATGCCTTGTCCCGAGTTATCCACAGCCAGTCGATGATTCGGCGGAACGGCCAGCAGCAGGCGCTCGCTATATAAAGGCACAATCTGCACCCCTTCACGCTGGCGCAGCACCGGCAAGCGCAGCAGGCCGACGTCCAGGCGACCTTCGGCCAACTCTTCGAGCTGCGCTTCGGAGGACAGTTTGATGATGTCCATGGACACGCCGGGGTGTTGATCCAGATAAGCGCTGATGCCCCGTAACAGCCGACCGCTCATGGGTACGGTGCTGGAATGGCTGAGGCGCAAGGTGCCGAGCTGCCCGTTGCCGACCTGAGTCGCCATCTCGCTGGCCTTGGTCAATTCATTCAACAGGTTTCTGGCGCGGGGCAAAAAAGCTTCGCCAGCCGCTGTCAGTCGGGGTTGGCGCGCGGTACGTTCGAACAACGGCGTTTGCAGGCGGGTTTCCATGTCCTTGATCTGCCGGCTCAGGGCCGACTGCGCGATAAACAGGCGTTCAGCCGCAGCGCTGAAACTGCCGCACTCGGCGATCTCCACGAAGTAACGCAATTGACGGATTGAAAGCACGAGGCATGCCTTTTTGAGATGGGTTGGCGACTTTGAAGATATTAGTCGCAAGACTCAGTGCTGGCTAAAGTCATCACAGGTATTCAAGGAAAGACTCGGAATGAATGTGCTTGAGTTGTTGAGCCAATGGCCGTTCGGCGCAACGGATTGGCTGGTGATCGGGCTGGGCATTGCCCTGGCTTACATCGTGTTCGGTATTGCCGGTTTTGGCACTGCGCTGGTGGCGGGGCCGATTCTGATTCTGTTCATGCCGCTGTCGAAGATCGTGCCGTTGCTGGTGCTGCTGGATTTCGTCGCGGCTTTCGGCAATCTGCTGCCCTCGCTACGGGATGTGGCCAAACCCGAGCTGCTGCGACTGCTGCCGTGCATGGCGGTGGGGTGCACGTTGGGGGTGATCTTCCTGTTGAACCTCAAATCCGATCTGTTGCTGCTGTTGATGGGGCTGTTTATCAGCGCCTATGCGGTTTATAGCCTGTGGGTCAAAACCCGTCCGACGCAATTGGCCGCCGGTTGGGCGGTGCCGATGGGCACGGTGGGCGGGATGTTTGGCGCGTTGTTTGGCAGTGGCGGCTTTTTGTATGCGATCTATTTGAACAGTCGCCTGCCCAAGGAGGCAGCCCGTGCGACCCAGAGTGCGCTGATCAGTTGCAGCACCGTGGTGCGTTTAAGCCTGTTTGCCGTCGCGGGGGTGTACGCCGAGCTACCCTTATTGGTATTGGCCGTGTGTTTGTTGCCGGCCATGGCGCTAGGGTTGTGGATCGGCCGGCGGTTGACGATGAAACTGTCCCGGGAGACGTTTGTGCGGCTGGTGACCTGGTTGGTGCTGGCCAGCGGGATTGCCTTGATCGGGCGGTATTTGAGTACTTGACCTGAGTGTGTCAGGGATTAAGCTGCCGGCCGCAGATCCCACAAGGGTGATCATTCAGTATTTGCAGGCTTGCACCATGAATTCCCAAAGCATCATCGTCCCCAAAATTTCCACATTGCCGGTGCACGAACCCCGGGCCCGGGCGGTCGTGCGGTGGCTGGTGCGCAAGAACATCGTCAAGGAAGAGCTGACCACCTGCGGCCGCACCGGCAATCGCATGGGTTATGCGCTGGCGGATGGCGCCCGGGCAGTGGTCCTGCACCCGGAAGCGCTGCCGTTCGGCGAACCGGTCAATGGCCTGGAAATCATCACCAAACGCTGCATCTACACCCCGGCCAAGGGTTTTCTGGGCGAAGCGGGGTGCACCGAGTGTCGCAAGGAAGTCGGCGAAGCACTGTTCGAAAGCCTGGAAGAGTGGATGCCGGGCCGCACCGATAACTTCACCTGCCCCGAGTGCGGGCATGAAGATGACATCAACGGGTTTTTGTTCTTGCAGGAATGCGGTTTTTCCAACCTGGGGTTCATCTTCAACAACTGGGCCGAGGCGGGGTTCAAGCAGAGTTTTATCGATGAGTTTGCCGATTGGCTCGACCAGCCTGTGAGCCTGGTGAAAGTCGAATTGTAGGAGCAAGGCTTGCCCGCGATGGCGTCCTCAAAGCCGCCATCGCGGGCAAGCCTTGCTCCTGCGGGGAGCGGTGTAAAACCCCCGTCGATCACTGCATCGATAATAGACAGAGTTTTACATTGAACCCGAGGGGGTGTCTGACTATAATGGCGCGCTTCCATTTTCCCGCTCGGGAGCCCCCGCGATGCTGCGTATCAGCCAAGAAGCTCTGACATTCGACGACATTCTCCTAGTGCCCGGTTATTCCGAGGTGCTTCCTAACGAAGTCAGTCTCAAGACCCGCCTAACCCGTGGCATCGAGCTGAATATTCCTCTGGTTTCTGCCGCCATGGACACCGTCACTGAAGCCCGTCTGGCAATTGCCATGGCTCAGGAAGGTGGCATCGGCATCATCCACAAGAACATGACCATCGAGCAGCAAGCTGCCGAAGTTCGCAAGGTCAAGCGTTACGAAGCCGGCGTGGTCAAGGACCCGATCACCATCGAGGCTGACGCCACGGTGCGTGAACTGTTCGAACTCACCCGCATGCACAACATCTCCGGCGTTCCGGTACTGCACGATGGCGACCTGGTCGGCATCGTCACTTCCCGTGACGTGCGTTTCGAGAATCGCCTGGACGCCACCGTCCGTGAAGTGATGACGCCTAAAGAGCGTCTGGTCACGGTCAAGGAAGGCGCCGACAAGAACGACGTCCGCGAGTTGTTGCACAAAAACCGCATCGAACGCGTGCTGATCGTCGACGACAAATTTGCCCTCAAAGGCATGATGACCGTCAACGACATCGAAAAAGCCAAGGCTTACCCGCTGGCCAGCAAGGACGATCAAGGTCGTCTGCGTGTAGGCGCTGCGGTCGGTACCGGTAAAGACACCGGCGATCGTGTTGCGGCACTGGTTGCGGCCGGCGTTGACGTGGTGGTGGTCGACACCGCACACGGTCACTCCAAAGGCGTGATCGACCGCGTTCGCTGGGTCAAACAGAATTTCCCTGACGTGCAGGTTATCGGCGGCAACATCGCCACCGGCGCTGCTGCCTTGGCCCTGGCCGAAGCTGGCGCCGATGCGGTCAAGGTCGGTATCGGCCCTGGCTCGATCTGCACCACCCGTATCGTCGCCGGTGTCGGCGTCCCGCAAATCAGTGCCATCGCCAACGTCGCTGCTGCCCTTGAAGGCAGTGGCGTTCCGTTGATCGCCGACGGCGGCATCCGTTTCTCCGGTGACCTGTCCAAGGCCATCGTAGCCGGTGCTTCCTGCGTGATGATGGGCTCGATGTTCGCCGGTACTGAAGAAGCGCCAGGCGAGATCGAACTGTTCCAGGGTCGTTCGTACAAGGCTTACCGTGGCATGGGTTCGCTGGGCGCCATGTCCCAGGCTCAAGGCTCCTCCGACCGTTACTTCCAGGATTCCTCGGCAGGCGCCGAGAAGCTTGTACCGGAAGGGATCGAAGGGCGTGTTCCGTACAAGGGCACCCTGAGCGCCATCATTCACCAACTGATGGGCGGCCTGCGTTCCTCGATGGGCTACACCGGCAGCGCCGACATCGAAGAAATGCGCACCAAGCCTGAGTTCGTGCGGATCACCGGCGCTGGCATGGCCGAGTCCCACGTGCACGACGTACAAATCACCAAAGAAGCGCCAAACTACCGCGTAGGTTGAGGCTTCAAGCAAAAAGTTAAGTAACCGGGGCTGTTTTCAGCCCCGAGTTGTTTCTGAATTACATACACGAGACTGACTTCATGGCCCTCGACATTCACGCCCACCGCATCCTGATCCTCGACTTCGGTTCCCAGTACACCCAGCTGATTGCCCGCCGTGTGCGCGAAATCGGCGTGTACTGCGAACTGCATCCGTTCGACATGGACGACGAAGCGATTCGCGAATTCGCGCCGAAAGGGATCATCCTCGCCGGCGGCCCCGAGTCGGTACACGTTGCTGATAGCCCGCGCGCACCGCAAGCGGTCTGGGACCTGGGCGTACCGGTCTTCGGTATCTGCTACGGCATGCAGACCATGGCTGAACAGCTGGGTGGCAAGGTTGAAGGTTCCGAGCTGCGTGAGTTCGGTTATGCCCGCGTTGACGTGGTCGGCAAGAGCCGTCTGCTCGACGGCATCGAAGACCACATCGACGCTGACGGCCTGTTCGGCCTCGACGTATGGATGAGCCACGGTGACAAAGTCACCAAGATGCCTCAGGAATTCCACATCCTGGCCAGCACCCCGAGCTGCCCGATTGCCGGCATGTTCGACGATGCTCGTGGTTACTACGGCGTGCAGTTCCACCCAGAAGTGACCCACACCAAGCAGGGCGGTCGCATTCTGTCGCGCTTCATCCTCGACATCTGCGGTTGCGAAGCCCTGTGGACGCCTTCGAAAATTGCCGAAGACGCCATTGCCAACATTCGCGCCCAGGTCGGCACTGACAACGTACTGCTCGGCCTGTCCGGCGGTGTGGATTCCTCGGTCGTTGCCGCGCTGCTGCACAAAGCCATCGGCGACCAACTGACCTGCGTCTTCGTCGACAACGGCCTGCTGCGTCTGCACGAAGGCGAGCAAGTGATGGCCATGTTCGCCGAGAACATGGGCGTCAAAGTCATTCGCGCCAACGCGGCCGAGCAGTTCCTCGGTAACCTGGCCGGCGAGTCCGACCCGGAGAAGAAGCGCAAGATCATCGGCCGTACCTTCATCGACGTGTTTGATGCCGAATCCTGCAAGCTCGATAACATCAAGTACCTGGCCCAGGGCACTATCTACCCGGACGTGATCGAGTCGGCTGGCGCGAAAAGCGGCAAGGCTCACGTGATCAAGTCCCACCACAACGTGGGTGGCTTGCCAGACGAAATGAACCTGAAACTGGTCGAGCCCCTGCGCGAACTGTTCAAGGACGAAGTCCGTCGTCTGGGCCTGGAACTCGGCCTGCCGTACGACATGGTCTACCGTCACCCGTTCCCTGGCCCAGGCCTGGGCGTGCGGATCCTCGGTGAAGTGAAGAAGGAATACGCCGACCTGCTGCGTCGCGCCGACCACATCTTCATCGAAGAACTGCGCAAGGCCGACTGGTATCACAAAGTCAGCCAGGCTTTCGTGGTGTTCCAGCCAGTGAAATCGGTTGGCGTGGTTGGCGATGGCCGTCGTTACGCCTGGGTTGTGGCCCTGCGTGCCGTGGAAACCATCGACTTCATGACCGCGCGTTGGGCTCACCTGCCTTACGAACTGCTGGAAACCGTTTCCGGCCGCATCATCAATGAAATCGAAGGCATCTCCCGCGTTACTTATGACGTGTCGAGCAAGCCGCCAGCAACCATCGAGTGGGAATGATCCCGCGCGGTGGCCTGTTCTGACAGGCGCTGCTGAACCCACAAAACCCCGGCCTGGTGCCGGGGTTTTGCGTTTTTGGCCTTACCTCACTGAGGGAAACGCCCTCGTGGAGACATACCTCTCTCGTTCAATGCATGGGACAGGTCGCGCAAGGTCGCGAAGGGCTGTTGGTCGATGCCATTCCATGCCGGGCGGGTGATGTAGTAGTCACCGTTGGCCAACCGCTCTATCGGTGTTTGCGTCATCACGTAGTGGCTGTCACGGTGCCACAGCGTATATGTCTCGCCGGAGCGCTCGATGCAGTACATGCCGGGTTTGAACAGCAACCGTTGGCGTTGCGCAGCTGATCGGATGAACACGGGCGTTTCGACGGGCAGATGCAAATCGGCGTAAAAAGTGTCGAAGTTGCCATGAAACATCGGCCCCTCGACTTCGTTACGATCAATGTCAATGCCCGGGTCCAGCTCAATGCCACGACCTTGTCCGACCCCGACTTCTTCGACCCTCAGCCCCGCACCGCCCGTGCGCTCGCTCAAGCCGATAACGCCGCGGAAGGTATTGGTATTTTCGGCGGTGGTCACGGCGATCCATTTACCGGCGCCATGAATCTGCTGGTCGGCTTTCATGATGCGGGTGGTCAGGAAGACTTTGGTTCGCTGTGTTTCTACCGCCGAGAAGCCTGGAGACGTCACGGTATAGCTGGCGGCGCAGTCGCTTGCCTGCACGCGTATCCCGTGTTCACGGGCGGCTTTTACCAACTCAAGGTCAGTGAAGGGTTCCGGCAGATCCGCGCTGAGGGTGGTGAGGTAGGTTTCCAGGTTTTTCGGCATCGTGGCTGTTTTGGAAGCGAAAAACAGATCCAGTTCAGCCTGGTTGAAGTCATTGAGCAGGCGCGGCAAGTACAGCGTTTTGACCCCTTGCCGGGCAAACTCGGCCATGTTCTCGATCAGCAGCCGAGTACTGGCGATACGGTCCAGGCTTTCCCCGATGACCAGGCCCATGGAGTCTCTGAACAGTTCTTTGATGAACTCGACGAAGGTTCGGCTCTGACTGGGGATCGGTGGACGTTCGGGTAAGTTTTTCCATTCCAGGTCGTTCTCTTGGGTCTGGGCATCGATAAGCAGTGAGGTCCGCCTGGAAGACAAGCGCATTTCCGGGCCGAAGGATTCCAGCTGTTGTTCGCGGGTCTGGGCGGTCCCGCGCTGTGCTTCGGTTCTTAACACCCAGTCCTGCATCTCGGCGCGGTAGAACGGGTGGGTGTCATAGGGAGTGGATGGCGTTTCGAGCCTGGTATTGGGATGACTGGGGCCTGGGCGCGGCTCGCTGCTGGTCGATGGCGGCGGGGCGGCAGAGGCGCTGGTTGTCGGAGCAGTGCCTTCAGCGGGCAGCCTGACCAGGCGCATGCGTCTGGCGATGAGGGCATTGCGCAACTTCTCAAGGGTGGCGAAGCGGCGAATATGCACCGTCTCCCACTCAGGGCGAATCACAAAAAAACCACCGCTGTCTTTCTGAATCGGGGTTCTTACCAGCATACCGTCACGATTACGGCTCACCAGTACGGCATTTCCAGATTCGCTTTGCAGGGTAAACATGCCTCTGTCGGTCAGTAGCTTGTCCATCTTATGGGCATTGGTGACGCTGACCGGTGTGTCCATCTGCAGGCGCAGGTCGTTTTTGACTGGAAGCTGTTCAAGGCCATGGTTTTCGATTTTGCCCGGGTCCGGCTCGATTCCGCGGGCCTTGCCGAACTCGGTCTCTTCGACGCGCAGTCCGATAGCGCCCTCCAGCTCGCTGAGCCCGGCAACTCCTTCGAACGTGTTGGCGTGGGCGTCACCCACCAGCGCGACCCAGTTGTGAGCGCCGCGAGCAGACTGATCGGCTTCAATTACGGTACGGGCGAAGTAATTCATCATCCTGGTGCGCAACGCCCCTTCGGCCCCGGTCATGCCCTGGCTTCGGTAGCTGGCCATGCAGTCGATGGCCTGGACCCGGATATGGTTTTTCTGGGCGGCCCTGACCACTTCCAGAAAGGTGTACTGGCCAAAGGGGTCTGTCCCCTGGCTGGCATCCAGCGCTTTGAGATAGCGCTCCAGGTTTTCCGAGAGTTTTCCGGTCTGGTTGAAGACATCGAGGTCGGCTTGATGGAAGTCGGTAAGCAGGTGTTCCATGTACAACGTCCTGACATTTTGCTTGCTCAGGATCGCCATGTTTTCAATCAACAGCTGTTTGCTGACCGCACTGGAGTGCTCTTCTCCAATCACAATGCCGCGCGCGTTCTTGAGCAGAGACTTCAGGATGGCCTTGAGCGTTTCGTGTGGTTTGAACGCGGGTATTTTCGGGCGATCGGGGAGTGTCAGGTTCCGGAAGAATGCGAGGGCATCGTCGTAGAGCCTTTGCCGTAGCGTCTTGAACTCTGTGTATTGCCCACCGTCGAAAACGTGCTCGTCCAGCGCCGTATGCCCGGCCTTGCCATCGGCAGCCGTTTTATACGCAGGCCTTAACGATTCGGGCACATCGTAAGGTGTGGCTGGCGTTTCAACCGGCGGCAAGGCTTGCGCCGTGTGCCCCCAGCCTTTGAAACCGAATATCTTCCCGGCCCCACCTTTCAGACCTGGCGCCGTGACAGGTTCCCATTGCAGGTATTCGTTCAGGCGTACCGGCACATTGCGGTAAAACGACCACGGATTGGCCGGATCGATAATGACCCAGCACTTCATCTGGCTGACATAACGAACCTGATAAAACCCGTCCCGAACACCGCTGCGCAGGTAGATGTACTGCTTGCCCGAAAAGGTTTCGATGACACCCTTGGCGACCCCGGTACCTTCGCGGGTGGCTTCAGTGATCACGGTTCTGAAAGGGGCGAGAGCATCCTCCTGTCCAAGCGCAATGACCGGCTCAAGCGGAAGTTTTTCAGGCAATGGCAATGCTGTGCGTTCCATGGCCAGTTCGCTGATTTTTTCTTCCGTTGCAATCGCGCTGCCGGCTTCGGCAATGTCCGGCAACTCGCCGCCGATCTTGAGGAACATAGCGTTAAACAACGTATTGATGGCGGCATAAATCGCGCCGGTCACCCCGGCCTTGCGCTCGATGGGCGTTTTTCCGTTGACCGCTTGATCGATGTTCAACCCGACGTCGGCGATGCCCGCGCCCACCACCGCGAGCGCCACCGGCCAGCCCACTGCCGCCAAGGGCCCGAACATCCGGCCAAACGCATTCAGATAACCTATCCACAGCTTTTTTCGCAGGTCGCCGTTGGAGTTCATCATGAAACTGGCATCGCTGATCATGCGTGCATGGGTGGCATCACGCAGATAGCTGAAGGCATCACCAGTGACCCATGCGTCTTGGGTCTCGAGCAGTTGGTGATCATTGGACTTCCACGCGCTGAACAACAAATCCAGCACGTGCTCAAGACCGACGTTCTCGATGCGCGGTTCGTAAAAGAAATGCGCAAACATATCCACGACAGGCGCCGCGGCCATCAACGTTTCGGTGCTTTTCTTGAAAGCGGCCGTGTCCTTCATGATGTCGTGGTCGGCGACCTGGAAGTGCGACATGAAGCGTTTGCGTGCTGAAGGTGTCTGCACTTCGGACATGATCCACCAGTGCAGGTCGATGACGCTTTCCAGCACATGAAAACCCCATAGCTCCCCGGGCACATAGAGAATCTGCCGACCGTCTGCGTCGACAATACTGAGGATGTCGGTGGAAATAAAACCACCCACGGTCAGGCGCCGTACACGCAAACCCGAGGCGGGCAGGGTTTCTGCTTCGAGCATTTGCCGCGTCACTGGCCAGGTGATGTTGCTGGCGACAGCCTTGACCACCGTGCGGAAGTTGTCATCGGACAAACGCCCGGCTTCGCGATCTTCCATGGCCTTGGCCAGGAGCGTGCACTTGGCCAGGGTTCTGAAGGTGGTGCTTTGGGTCCTCCAGAAGGCTTCGACTTTTTCCTTGTAGTGATCAATGAAGTTGTAGGACCAGAAAGCTTTCAAGACCTGGCTGCCGAACAGCCGAACTTCGTTGGTCTGGTCATAGGTGCCGACGTCCGGGCCTGCGGTGTAGAAGCCGCAGTCGTTGTCGAGCATGTCGGTGTTGTCCTGGTCATGCACGGTGAACCGCTGGATCACCAGTTGCGTCAGGGTCATGGAGTCGTGGGGGTGTTCGATGTGTTCCCAGCCAGTAAAGGTCTGCGCGTTGCTCTGGGAACCATGGAAACGGTGCCAGTAAACCTGATCCGGTTCCAGGTCATGAATGCCGTGCTTGGTGAGGATGCGTTTGGCGAATTCGATCGCCATGCCGTACATGTCGGGGCACGCCTCGACCAGGGCCGGCACCAGCGCCTGGAGGGCCTTGGCATCGGCGGCGTTGGGCAGGTCAGTGGGGGCGGCGGGTGTTTCGATGGCTGTCATTGCGTGCCTCTCGGGTAGAAGGTTCACCCTCACTATCCCAAGGCCGCCACGATAAAGATGTCGGATCCGGCGTCACTTGTTGCAGGTTCTGGCAGACCCGACAGCGCAGAATGAAACCCTGTCCTTGTGCGAATCAGCGCCGGGCGACATCCGAAAAGTAGAACTTGTCCAAGGTATGCCGCGACTCGGTGTACTCGAACTGGCGGCCATCCTGCAAAAACGTCTGGTTACTGACCACGATCACATGGCTCTGGCCGTCGAGGTCCAAAAGCAGCTGGTCGTCCTTGCTCCGCGGCACCGCTTCGATGGTGCGCTGGGCATAGGCGATTTGCAGTTGCAGGGTCTGTTCGATGAAGGCGTAGATCGATTGTTCGGCGATCTCGCGGGACAGACCAGGAATCACGTCGCTGACGAAATGGTTGATGTCGAGGATCACCCGTTTGCCGTCGATCCGCCGCACCCGTTTGATCCGTGTGATCAGGCTGCCGGCTTCAGCTTTGATGTGCTCCAGCAGCGGGCCTTCGAGCGCAATCTGATCAAACTCGACCACTTCGGTGCTGACGTCGTTGCCCAGTCGCGGATAAGTCTCCTGGAAACTGACGATGCCACCCAATTGAAATTCGATTGGGTTGGTCGACAGCACAAAGGTGCCTTTGCCGTGGACTTTCTGGGCGAAACCGCGCTCCTGCAATTGCTCGATCGCCTTGCGCACGGTGCCGCGGCTGGCCTGATAGCGGTCCATCAGTTCGGTTTCGGAAGGTAACCGCGCGCCGCGTTCCAGACGTTCGGTGGTGATGCTGGCAAGCAGATCGGTGTAGATCTGGTTGTATTTACTCATGGGATGGCTCTATGCCGCGCTGTACTCAAGGTTTTGAACCTTAAGGGCAGGGTAGGGAATTGTCCATGCGGCAATAGGTTTCTTTGACTTCGGAGGTAGGAAATGTCGCCGCTGGTCGGGCTCGTGACAAACAAAATCAAACTCGTCTGTACGAGTTGTTGCTTTAACTCGTACAGACGAGTACTTTTCGTCTCGGCGTGCTGCCAATAACAAAAAACTACAACGGAAGATCAAGCATGAGCCACGACTATCCGAACATCGCCAGCGAGCTGCTTCTGAGCCTCGGTGGCAGCGACAACCTCGAGCAGGCCGCGCATTGCGTCACCCGCTTGCGCCTGGCCCTCAAGGACCCGAGCCTGGTCAACAGCGCCACGCTGAACCAGATCGATCTGGTCAAGGGTTCGTTCTTTACCGGTGGCCTGTTCCAGGTGGTCATCGGCCCCGGCGAGGTGGAAAAGGTCTACGCCGAACTGCGCCGGCAAACCGGTCTTGCCGCGTCGACCATCGCCGATGTTAAACAAAAGAGTGCGGACAAGATCAACGCCATGCAGCGTCTGGTGCGGGTGTTTTCCGACGTGTTCATGCCGATCCTGCCCGCGCTGATCATTGCCGGCCTGCTGATGGGCATCAACAATCTGATCGGCGCCAAGGGCATGTTCATCGAGGGCAAGACCCTGCTGGATGCGTATCCGGGCCTTGATGGCATCTGGAGCCTGATCAACCTGATGGCCAACACCTCGTTTGTGTTCCTGCCGGCCTTGGTGGGCTGGTCGGCGGCCAAGCGTTTTGGTGGCAGCGAAATCCTCGGCATCGTGCTCGGCCTGATGCTGGTGCACCCGGACCTGCTCAACGCCTGGAACTACGGCAAAGCAGTGGCCGGCCTCGACGGCCAGAGCCTGCCGTACTTCGATATTTTCGGCTGGTTCAAGATCGAGAAGGTCGGTTATCAAGGGCAGATCCTGCCGATCCTGCTGGCGGCCTACGTGATGAGCGTCATCGAGAAGTGGCTGCGGGCGCGGGTACCGAATGCCGTGCAATTGCTGGTGGTGCCGATCACCACCATCGTCGTCACCGGCGTGCTGGCATTGGCGGTGATTGGCCCGGTGACCCGGCATCTGGGGATCCTCATTACTGAAGGCGTGGTCACCCTGTTTGACCTGGCGCCAATGGTCGGCGGGGCTATCTTCGGAATGCTCTACGCGCCACTGGTGATCACCGGAATGCACCACATGTTCCTCGCCGTGGATTTGCAGTTGATCTCGACCCAGGGCGGCACCTTTATCTGGCCGATGATCGTCATGTCCAACCTCGCCCAGGGCAGCGCGGCGCTGGCAGTGTTCTACATGACCCGCAACGTGCGGGACAAAAGCATGGCCTCGACCTCGGCGATTTCGGCTTACTTCGGCATCACTGAGCCAGCGATGTTCGGGGTCAACCTGCGCTACAAATTCCCGTTTTATTCGGCGCTGATCGGTTCGGCATTGGGCTGCATCTTCCTGTCGATGAACAAGGTCCAGGCTTCGGCCATCGGCGTCGGTGGCTTGCCCGGTTTTATCTCGATCATTCCGCAGTTCATCCCGATGTTTGTGATCGGGATGATCATCGCCATGGTCGTGCCGTTTGTTTTGACCTGTGGGTTGAGCATGAAGATTGTTCGGCCTGGGTATCGGGTCGCCTGACAGCCCCTACGGGTCTCGTACCAATTTCGAAAAGGAATACCGCCATGCAAGACTGGCAACGTTCGGTGATCTACCAGATCTACCCGAAGAGTTTTCACAGCCACGCCGGCAACCCCACGGGTGATTTGCTGGGTGTCGTGGCCAAGCTCGACTACCTGCACTGGCTGGGTGTCGACTGCCTGTGGATCACGCCGTTCCTGCGTTCGCCCCAGCGCGACAACGGTTACGACATCAGCGATTACTACGCCATCGACCCGAGTTACGGGACCATGGCCGATTGCGAGTTGCTGATCGCCGAGGCCGGCAAGCGCGGGATCAAGCTGATGCTCGACATCGTGGTCAACCACACCTCGATCGAACACACCTGGTTCCAGCAGGCCCGCAGCAGCCTCGACAACCCGTACCGCGACTTCTACATCTGGCGCGACCAGCCGAACAACTGGGAATCCAAGTTCGGCGGTTCGGCCTGGGAGTACGAAGCCCAGACCGGCCAGTACTTCCTGCACCTGTTCGACCACACCCAGGCCGACCTGAACTGGGACAACCCGAAAGTACGCGCCGAAGTTTGCAAGATGATGCGGTTCTGGCGCGACAAAGGTGTGGGCGGTTTCCGTCTGGACGTGATCAACCTGATCTCCAAACCAGCGGATTTCCCCGAGGACAGCAGCGACGGTCGGCGCTTCTACACCGACGGCCCGAACGTCCACGAATACTTGCAGCAAATGCACCGCGAAGTGTTTGAAGGTCACGACCTGATCAATGTCGGCGAGATGTCCTCCACTAGCCTTGAGCACTGCATTCGCTACTCGCGGCCGGAGTCGAAAGAACTGTCGATGACCTTCAACTTCCATCACCTGAAAGTTGATTACCCGAACCTGCAAAAGTGGATTCGCGCCGATTTCGACTTCCTCCAACTCAAGCGCATCCTCTCCGACTGGCAGACCGGCATGCAGGCTGGCGGTGGCTGGAACGCGTTGTTCTGGTGTAACCACGACCAGCCGCGCGTGGTTTCGCGCTTCGGTCACGACGGCGAGCATCGAGTGGTCTCGGCGAAGATGCTCGGCACCGCGCTGCACTTCCTCCAGGGCACGCCGTTTGTGTATCAGGGCGAAGAACTGGGCATGACCAATCCGGGCTTCGATCACATCGATCAGTACCGCGATGTCGAGACGCTGAACATCCATCGTCTCCAGCGTGACGCCGGTGTCAGCGACACCGACAACATGGCGGCAATCATGCAGAAGTCCCGGGACAACGGCCGCACGCCGATGCACTGGAACGCCGAGCCGAACGCCGGTTTCAGCGTGGCCGAACCGTGGATCAGCGTGCCGGCCAACGCCGCGCAGATCAACGTCGCCAGCCAGTTCGACGACCCGGATTCGGTGCTGCATCACTACCGTCAGTTGATCGCTCTGCGCCGCCGCGAAGCGCTGATGTCCGATGGCGTGTACCGGCAGTTGCTGCCTGAACACACCCACATCTGGGCCTATGTGCGTGAAGGCAAGGGCGAGCGTTTGTTGGTGCTCAACAACTTCTACGCCACACCGTGCGAAGTCGAATTGCCGGAAGAGGTGATTAGCGAGGCGATGTCGCAACGGCTGGTGATCAGCAACTATCCGGATTCTCCGCCGCGTAATCGGCAGGTGTTTCTACGGCCCTTTGAGTCGTTCGTACTGCACCTGACTAACTACTAAAAAAGACCCGTTTTAAAAACACGCAGAACACTGCGCGGGGGAGTTTTGCGCGCCGTTTTTGCTGCAGCACACAATAAAAATAATGGGGTAGCACTTGAAAACAACAATAAATCGCAGCCTTGTAGCAGCAGGCGTGTGCCTGGCTTTGCCTCTTTCGGCCCAGGCGCTGGAGTTCGCCGGGTATTTGCGTAGCGGCGTCGGGACGTCGACCAACAGCGGTAAACAACAGTGTTTTCAATTGCCGGGAGCGCAAACCAAATATCGTTTGGGCAACGAGTGCGAGCAGTACGCCGAACTTGAATTGCGCCAGGATTTATACACGTTGGACGACGGCTCGGTGCTCAGCGTCGACGGCATGGCTTCGCTGTATAACCAGTACGACAAGGACCTGACCTTCAACGGCGACAACGGCTCGGTGCGGATGCCGCAGATGTACGCGCAATGGTCGAACATGCCGAGTCTCAACGGTGGTTCGCTATGGGCCGGCCGGCGTTACTACAAACGGAACGATATCCATATTTCCGACTTCTACTATTGGAACCAGAGCGCCACGGGCGGCGGTATCGAAGACGTGTTGATCGGCGATCTGAAATACAGCTACGCCTATTCGCGCAAGGACAACCTGTACCAGAAGGACTACATCAACCGGCACGACTTCAACGTCGCCGGGTTCGACACCAACCCCGGTGGTGCGCTGGAACTGGGCCTGAGCTACATCGACAAACCCGACAGCCGCGACGCGCACCGTGGCTGGGCGATCACCGCCCAGCATGTGCAGAAAGGCTTTCTCGGCGGCAAGAACAAACTGGCCTTCCAGTACGGCGAAGGCCCTGGCACCGGGTTGGGCTATACCGGTAACGTGCAGCTCGACGACCGCAACAAAAGTTATCGCGTGGTGGAGTTTTTCGACTGGCAGGTGACGCCGCGCTTTGGCGGGCAGATCGAGGCGGTGTATCAGAAAGACATTCGCCCGGATGGCGCTGATCAGAACTGGCTGTCCCTCGGGGTGCGCCCGGCGTATGCGATCACCGAGCAGTTCAAACTGGTGACCGAGCTGGGTCACGATCAGGTCGAAGCCCCAGGCGGGACGCGCAAGTTGAGCAAATTCACCTTCGCCCCGACCTGGTCGCCCAAGGGCCCGGATTTCTGGGCGCGCCCCGAGGTGCGCCTGTATTACACCTATGCGAGCTGGAACGAGGCGGCCAAACGGGCGGCCAATGAACTCGCGGCGGGCTCGGCGTTGTCCGACACCGGTGCCTTCGGCACGGCGCGCCACGGTTCGAATGTCGGATTGCAGGTCGAGTACTGGTGGAAATAAGCGATGCTGTCGGAGCCTCGCGCTCCATCGGCACTTCAAAAGAACAAAACAGCAGGTGACGTCATGGCCACACCCCAACATTTGCAACTGCTCGCGCCGCTGTCCGGCGTGCTGATGCCGCTGGACCAGGTGCCCGATCCGGTGTTTTCCAGCCGCGTGATCGGTGACGGGTTGTGCATCGACCCGACTTCGCAAACCTTGTGCGCACCGCTGGCCGGGGTGATCAGCAATGTGCAGGCCAGTGGTCATGCGGTCAGCATCACCGACAACAACGGCGTACAGGTGTTGATGCACATTGGCCTCGACACGGTGAACCTGGCGGGTAAGGGGTTTACCCGGTTGGTGGAGGAAGGCCAGCGCGTCGAAGCAGGGCAGGTACTGATCGAATTCGATGCCGATTACCTCGCCTTGCATGCGCGCAGTTTGTTGACGTTGATGCTGGTGGTTAGTGGCGAGCCGTTCACTTGGCTGGTGCCCGAAACAGGTCTGGTGGACAGTGGCCAGCCGTTGCTGGGGTTGAACACTGCCGGGCAGACGGCGGATGAAGTGGTGGCTGAGGAGGGCGAGGCGCTGTTCTCCAAACCGGTGACGCTGGCCAATCCGAACGGCTTGCACGCGCGTCCGGCGGCGGTGTTTGCCCAGGCGGCGAAAGGTTTTTCTGCGAGCATTTACCTGCATAAGCAGCAGGACAGCGCCAACGCGAAATCCCTGGTAGCGATCATGGCGTTGCAGACGGCCCATGGTGATGTCGTGCAAGTCAGCGCGGCGGGGGCGGATGCCGAGGTTGCAATCAAGACCCTGGCCGAGTTACTCGCCGCAGGCTGTGGCGAAACCGTGACGGAGGTGACTGCTGTGGCACCGGTCGAAACTTCGACGCTGACGATGCTGCGTGGGGTTTGCGCCTCGGCGGGGTCGGCGTTTGGGCATGTGGTGCAGATTGCCGAGCAGACGCTGGAGGTGAGCGAGTTCGGCAAAGGCGCGCAGGCTGAAGCTGAGGTTTTGTCTCGGGCATTGGTCGAGGCACTGAGTGACTTGCAGCAACTGCGCGACAACGCTACCAGCGACGCCCAGGCCGAAATCTTCAAGGCGCATCAGGAACTGCTCGAAGATCCGAGCCTGCTGGGGCAGGCCCAATCGCTGATCAGCGAAGGCAAAAGTGCCGGGTTTGGCTGGCGAGCGACGACCGAGGCGACGGCGGTCCAGTTCAAAAACCTTGGCAGTCCATTGCTGGCCGAGCGTGCGGCGGATCTGGCGGATGTCGGCCAGCGGGTACTCAAGCGAATCCTCGGTGTACAGGATCGCGCGCTGGAGTTGCCGGACGGCGCGATCCTGATCGCCGAACAACTGACGCCGTCCCAGACTGCCGGGCTCGATACCCGCAAGGTGCTGGGGTTTGCCACGGTTGGCGGTGGCGCGACCAGTCATGTCGCAATTCTGGCCCGGGCCGCCGGCCTGCCGGCGATCTGTGGTTTGCCGGTCCAGGTGTTGGCGCTGGCCGACGGTACACAAGTGCTGCTCGATGCCGACAAAGGTGAGCTGCACCTTGATCCGGACCTGGTCGCCATCGAGCAGCTTCAAGCCAACCGCCAGCAACAACAAAAACGCCATCAACATGAACTGGCCCACGCCTCGCTCGCCGCGTGTACCCGCGACGGTCATCACATCGAGGTCACGGCCAACGTCGCCTCGCTGAGCGAAACCGAACAAGCCATGACGTTGGGCGGCGAGGGGGTCGGTCTGTTGCGCTCGGAGTTCCTGTATCTGGACCGCAACCACGCGCCGAGCCACGAGGAACAAGCGTCCACTTACAGCGCCATCGCCCGCGCCCTGGGACCGACGCGCAATCTGGTGGTGCGTACCCTGGATGTTGGTGGCGACAAACCGCTGGCCTACGTACCGATGGACAGCGAAACCAACCCGTTCCTCGGCATGCGCGGGATTCGCTTGTGCCTGGAGCGTCCGCAGCTGTTGCGGGATCAGTTCAAGGCGATCCTCAGCAGTGCCGGGCTCGCCCGTTTGCACATCATGTTGCCGATGGTCGCCCAGCTCTCGGAGTTGCGTCTGGCCCGGCAACTGCTGGAAGAAGAGGCGTTGGCGCTGGGCCTCACGCAACTGCCGAAACTGGGGATCATGATCGAAGTGCCGGCCGCGGCGTTGATGGCGGATCTGTTTGCGCCCGAGGTGGATTTTTTCTCCATCGGCACCAACGACCTGACCCAATACACCCTGGCCATGGACCGCGATCACCCGCGCCTGGCCAGCCAGGCCGACAGCTTTCATCCGTCGGTGCTGCGCCTGATCGCCAGCACGGTCAAGGCCGCTCATGCCCACGGTAAATGGGTCGGCGTGTGCGGTGCGCTGGCTTCGGAAACCCTGGCGACCCCGTTGTTACTGGGGTTGGGGGTGGATGAGCTGTCGGTGAGTGTGCCGCTGATTCCGGCGGTTAAAGCGGCGGTACGTGAAGTGGATCTGGTGGACTGCCAGGCCATCGCCCAGCAATTGCTGGGGCTGGAAAGCGCCGAACAGGTGCGCGAGGCGTTGCGGCTGTATCACGAAGCGACGGTCGATACTTCACTGGTTCTGGAGAACTGAGCATGTTCGAGAAAATGCAGCGGGCGTTCTGGAAAGCGTTGACGCCGGATCTGGTGGTGGATGAGCCAAAGGTTGTGGCTCAGGTTGTTTCGGGGCTGAAGGCGGATGTCGTGGCAGCGTTGGGCGGGGTGGATAACCTCAAGTCGCAGCAGCCCGTGGCGCTGACACGAGTGCGGGTGGAGTTGCGGGATGTGGGGCGGGTGGATCGGCAGGCGTTGAATCTGGCCGGTGTGCCAGGTTTCATGATGCTGGAAGAGGGCGTGGTGCACCTGATCACCGGCCTCCCTCAATGATCGTTCCCACGCTCCGCGTGTGAATGCAGCCCGGGACGCTCCGCGTCCCATTCAAAGCCGAACGCGGAGCGTCCGTTGAGGCATTCCCGCGCAGAGCGTGGGAACGATCGGTTACCAGCCTGCGGCCATCCGCCGCCCCGCCCTTACTGTTTCTCAACCGCAGGTGTATCGTATTCGCCTTTTGCGGGCCCCAGGCCTGTCGCTGATACGTGAGGTAGTTGAGTTCATGTCCTTTACCCGTCGACAAATACTCGGTGGTTTGGCCGGTCTTGTGGTGGTTGGCGTGGGGGCCGGTGGCGCGTCGCGTTATTGGCTGGGCAAGATGGCCGACGCCGAGGCGGGTCACGACTACGAACTGATCGCCGCCCCGCTGGACGTCGAATTGGTGGCCGGGCACAAAACCGAAGCCTGGGCGTTCGGCCCATCGGCGCCGGGCACTGAGTTGCGGGTGCGTCAGGGCGAATGGCTGCGGGTGCGTTTCATCAACCACCTGCCAGTCGCGACCACCATCCACTGGCACGGCATCCGTCTGCCGCTGGAAATGGACGGCGTGCCCTACGTCTCGCAACTTCCGGTGCTGCCGGGCGAATACTTCGACTACAAATTCCGCGTGCCTGACGCCGGCAGCTACTGGTATCACCCGCACGTGAACAGCAGCGAAGAACTCGGCCGCGGCCTGGTCGGCCCGCTGATCATCGAAGAGCGCGAGCCCACCGGTTTCAAGTACGAAAAAACCCTGAGCCTCAAGAGCTGGCACGTCGATGAAGAAGGCGCGTTCGTCGCGTTCAGCATTCCTCGTGAAGCGGCGCGCGGTGGTACGGCGGGGCGGCTGTCGACCATCAATGGTGTGCCGCAAGCGGTGATCGAGCTGCCTGCCGGGCAAATCACTCGCGTGCGATTGCTCAACCTCGACAACACCCTGACTTATCGCCTGAACATCCCCGGCGTCGAAGCGCAGATTTACGCGTTGGACGGCAACCCCATCGAACCGCGCCCACTAGGCAAGGAATACTGGCTCGGCCCCGGTATGCGGATTTGCCTGGCGATCAAGGCCCCGCCGGTCGGTGAAGAGCTATCCTTGCGCAACGGACCGGTGCGCGTGGGCACCTTCCGCTCGGTGGCCAACAGCGACGCACCGACCCAATGGCCGCCCGCGCTGCCCGCCAACCCGGTGGCCGAGCCGGACCTGGCCAACGCCGAAAAACTCAACTTCAATTTCGAATGGGTCGGCTCGGTGTCGGTCGACAACGGCAAGCCGCCGAGCCTGTGGCAAATCAACGGCAAGGCTTGGGACATTACCGACAAGACCTGTGCCGACCGCCCGATTGCCAAGCTCGAAAAGGGCAAGAGCTACATTTTCGAATTGAAGAACATGACTCAGTATCAGCACCCGATTCACTTGCACGGCATGAGCTTCAAGGTCATTGCCTCGAATCGGCACAAGGTCATTCCGTACTTCACCGACACTTACCTGTTGGGCAAGAACGAGCGCGCGCAAGTGGCGCTGGTGGCGGATAACCCGGGAGTCTGGATGTTCCATTGCCATGTGATCGACCACATGGAAACCGGCCTGATGGCCGCGATCGAGGTGGCGTGATGCGTCAGATACGCCCCGCAGCGATCATCGACCGCAGCCGCGATCAGGACTTCATGCGCGAAGCCCTGGCCCTCGCGGCTCAAGGTGCTGCCCTCGGTGAAGTACCGGTGGGTGCGGTGCTGGTGCAGGACGGGGAAATTATTGGGCGCGGCTTCAATTGCCCAATCAGCGGCAACGACCCCAGCGCTCATGCCGAAATGGTCGCGATCCGCGCCGCCGCAACTGCCGCCAGCAACTATCGCCTGCCCGGCAGCACCCTCTACGTGACCCTGGAGCCGTGCAGCATGTGCGCCGGCCTGATGGTGCATTCGCGAATCGCGCGGGTGGTGTACGGCGCGCTGGAGCCCAAGGCCGGGATTGTGCAAAGTCAGGGGGCGTTTTTTACCCAGGGCTTTTTGAATCAC
Source organism: Pseudomonas sp. LBUM1646 (assembly GCF_059716165.1). NCBI lineage: Bacteria > Pseudomonadati > Pseudomonadota > Gammaproteobacteria > Pseudomonadales > Pseudomonadaceae > Pseudomonas > Pseudomonas sp. LBUM1646. Next base: position 5,599,782 of record NZ_CP166810.1, on the reverse strand, counting down.
CGGGTGTTGTTTGAAGGCGGGGTGTTGGCGGAAGAATGCGGGGCGGTGCTCAGCGAATTCTTCAAGGCCCGACGCGCCAGTAGAGACTGATCGTTCCCACGCTCTGCGTGGGAATGCATCCTGTGACGCTCTGCGTCACGCCTGCAAAGGGACGCGGAGCGTCCCGGGCGGCATTCCCACGCGGAGCGTGGGAACGATCAGGGGCAGGTGATCTACATGGGCTTGCGGGCGACGATGACGGCCCGCATCGGCGCCGGCAACCCTTCAACGGTCTTGCTGTGGTCTTCGGGATCCAGAAAATCGCTCAGCGACTGATACTTCATCCACTCCGTCCCGCGCTGTTCCTCGATGGTCGTCGTGCTCACATCCACGCAACGAACATCCGTGAACCCGGCTCGCCGCAACCACAACTCCAGCGCCGGCACCGACGGCAGGAACCAGACGTTACGCATCTGCGCATAACGGTCTTCCGGCACCAGCACTTGCTGCTGATCGCCTTCAATCACCAGCGTCTCCAGCACCAGTTCGCCGCCCTTGACCAGGCAATCCTTCAGCGCCAGCAAATGCTCGATTGGTGAGCGGCGGTGGTAGAACACGCCCATGGAAAATACGGTGTCGAAGCCTTCCATGTTCGGCGGCAGGTCTTCGAACGGAAACGGCAGGTGCCAGGCATTGGGTTCGGACAGATAGCGCTGCACGGCCTGGAACTGGCAGAAGAACAGCCAGTTTGGATCGACGCCAATCACGCTGTCGGCACCGGCGCCGAGCATGCGCCACATGTAGTAGCCATTGCCGCAGCCAACATCGAGGATGCGTTTGCCCTTCAGGTCCAGATGCGGTGCGACCCGCGACCACTTCCAGTCCGAACGCCATTCGGTGTCGATGTGCACGCCGAACAGGTCGAACGGCCCTTTGCGCCACGGCGACAGGCCCATCAGCGCCGTACGCATCTGCGCGCGGGTCTCGTCGTCGCAATTGGTGTCCAGGGTCAAGCCATTGAGCAAATCCACTTCGCTCGGCTGGATATTCGGCAAAGCATCCAGCGCGCTTTGCCAGCGCTCCAGGTCGCCGTGGCCCTTCTCCATTTTCTTGTCGAGTTGTGCTTGCAGGGTGTTGGCCCATTCGGCCAGCGGCGTGCCGGCCAGACGGCGGGCGAGGGGGGACAGATCAATCATGGCAAGGCAATCAACGAGGCAAAGTTAAGACACTGGAACCACGGCACGACTTTCGAGAACCCGGCGGCCAATAGGCGTTCGCGATGTTCTTCGAGGCTGTCGGGCTTCATGACGTTTTCGATGGCGCTGCGCTTCTGGGCAATTTCCAGTTCGCTGTAGCCGTTGGCGCGTTTGAACGCGACGTGCAGATCGGTGAGCAGCGCATGCTCTTCCAGATCGTTGAAACGCAGCTTCTCCGACAGAATCAGCGCGCCGCCCGGCAGCAACGACTGGCGGATGCGCGAGAGCAACGCGGTGCGCTGCTCCGGGGCGATGAATTGCAGGGTGAAGTTCAACGCCACCACCGAGGCTGGCTGGAATTGCAGGGCGAGGATGTCGCCTTCGATCACTTCGACCGGTAGCAACTCCTGGAACATTGAGTCCTGACCGTTGAGGTACTCGCGGCAGCGCTCGACCATCGCCGCCGAGTTATCCACAGCGATGACCCGGCAACCGTCAGTGCGTACATGACGGCGCAAGGCCTGGGTCACGGCGCCCAGCGATGAACCGAGGTCGTAAAGCACGCTGTTGGGCTGGGCGAACTGTGCGGCGAGCACGCCAAGGTTTTCCACGATGGTCGGATAACCCGGCACCGAGCGCTTGATCATGTCCGGGAACACCCGCACCACATCCTCGTTAAAGGCGAAGTCAGGTACCTGGGCCAAAGGCTGGGCGAAAAGGCGATCGGGTTCTTTGCTCACGGCGGTTCCAGCGGCGTAGGTGGAAAAGGCCGGCATTTTAGCCAAATTGACCGGGGGATGCGCGGGTTGTCTGATAAACCGCTTCCACGGTGTACGCAACTCTGTAGCAGCTGCCGAAGGCTGCGCTCGAGGGCGAAGCCCTCGCTGTCCAAGTTACATCAATTGACCTGAAGTTATGCGGTGCGAGGTTTACGACTGCTTCGCAGCCGAACGCAGCCTTCGGCAGCTGCTACAGAATGTGGTGATCTTTACTTCTTTGAGCGAACGCCGACGCCGTAATACCCCATTGCCCCACCCAGTAACTCAGGATGATCACATAGGGTGCCGCCTCAAACGGCATCACAAACCGACTAATCCCAATCACGCTATCGGAAAACACAAACGCCACGGCACCCGCCGCCGCCAGCCACGCCGAGCGCCTGGGCACATCGCTGCCGAGCCTGGCCAATGCGCGCCAGAGCATCGCACTGATCGCCACGCCGTAAACTATCACTGGCACCAGCAACGGCCCCAGCCCGTGGGAAATCAGAATCCCCAGCAGTACTGCGCCCACCACGACGGCCAGGACCAACGGCACCAACGCCAACCGTCGACAATCGCTCAAATACGCTTTCAGATACGCCAGATGCGCGACCAAAAACGCCCCCAGCCCAAACACAAACAAATCTCCCGGCCACGCCAGCAGTACGTCGCCGAGCAGGGAAAAAATCAATCCGAGGCTGATCCAACGCCGATACTCGGTGGGCGGTGCGTCGTGCAACCAGCCGAGCAGGGCCAACACCGGCAGCGGTTTGACCAGCAGGCAGAGCAACGCGGCGTGAACGCTCAGACCGTAGAGAAAGGTCACCGCGCCCATCAGCGCCAGGATTAGCCAACCCACGATCAGTTAACCGAAATCGCGCAATCGAAGGTTTTCACCGCCGGGACTTCCGGCGCCCAGGGTTGCGAGTAAGTCAGGCGCAAACGGCCGGTGCCGGTGGCGAAGGACTGGAAGCGCCAGGTTGAAATCCCGGCGCTGCCGACGATCCCGGCGTCTTCCGGGTTGCTGTAGACCTCGGGGCTAAGGGCACGCAACACGCCGCCAGCGGAATCCTGGATCGCCCAGCGATAACCCGTGGTCGGGTTGCTCGGCAGGGTCAGGATCAGGTTTTGCCCGTTGGTCATTTTGGCCGGGCATTCGCTTTGTTTTTCCACGCTCACGTTCTGTTTCGGCGGCGTGGCGCAGGCGGCCAGCAGGGACAGGGCGAGGGGGACAAACAGACGGGTGGGGGACATAAGATCAGTGACTCCGGCATTCACGACGAACGGCGAGCATAACTGAAGATGAGACAAAGTGTGACAGAGCTGCGGGAGATGATCGTTCCCACGCTCTGCGTGGGAATGCATCCTGTGACGCTCTGCGTCACGCTTGTGAAGGGACGCGGAGCGTCCCGCGCGGCATTCCCACGCAGAGCGTGGGAACGATCAGGTTACGGGGTCAGAACAAAATTTTCGCCACATCCGCGAAGCGCTTGGCGAAGTGCACGGTGATCCCTTCCTTCAGGTACTCCGGCAATTCCTCGAAACTGCCGCGATTCGGTTCCGGCAAGATCAGTTCAAAGATCTTCTGCCGCCGCGCCGCAATCACCTTCTCGCGCACCCCGCCAATCGGCAGAACATGCCCGGTCAGGGTCAGTTCGCCGGTCATGGCGATGCCTTTTTTCGGTGCCTGGTTGCGGGCGAGGGAGAGCAGGGCGCTGGCCATGGTTACGCCGGCGCTCGGGCCGTCTTTCGGGGTGGCGCCTTCCGGCACGTGGAGGTGGACGAAGGCTTCGTCGAAGAACTTCGGATCACCGCCAAACGATTTCAGGTTGGAGCTGACGTAGCTGTAGGCGATTTCCGCTGATTCCTTCATCACGTCGCCCAATTGCCCGGTGAGTTTGAAGCCACGGTTGAGCGTGTGAATCCGCGTCGCTTCGATCGGCAAGGTCGCGCCGCCCATGCTGGTCCAGGCCAGCCCGGTGATGACGCCGGTGCCGGACAGCACTTGTTCGTTGCGGAACACCGGATGTCCCAGTGAGGCTTCGAGGTCCTTAGGGCCGATCTTGATCACCGCTTTCGGCTCGTCGATCAACTTGACCACGGCTTTGCGCACCAGTTTGCCCAGTTCTTTTTCCAAGTGGCGCACCCCGGCTTCACGGGCATATCCATCGATCAATGCTTTCAACGCGCTGTCGCTGATGCTCAGGCTGCCTTTGGATACGCCGGCCTTCTCAAGCTGTTTCGGCCACAGATGACGCTTGGCGATGGCGATTTTTTCTTCGGTGATGTAGCCCGACAGGCGAATCACTTCCATCCGGTCCAGCAACGGGCCGGGGATCGAGTCCAGGGTGTTGGCGGTGCAGACGAACAGCACTTTCGATAGGTCCAGGCGCAGATCCAGGTAATGATCGAGGAATTCGACGTTCTGTTCCGGGTCGAGGGTTTCCAGCAGCGCCGAGGCCGGGTCGCCCTGGTAGCTCTGGCCCATCTTGTCGATCTCGTCGAGCATGATCACCGGGTTCATCACTTCAACGTCTTTCAACGCCTGCACGAGTTTGCCCGGTTGCGCGCCGATGTAGGTGCGGCGATGGCCCTTGATCTCGGCTTCGTCGCGCATGCCGCCGAGGCTGAAACGGTAGAACGGCCGGCCGAGGGATTCGGCGATGGATTTGCCGACGCTGGTCTTACCCACGCCCGGCGGACCCACCAGCAGCACGATGGAGCCGCTGATCTCACCTTTATAGGCACCGACCGCGAGAAATTCGAGGATGCGGTCCTTGATGTCGTCGAGGCCGGCATGGTGTTTATCCAGCACCTTGCGCGCGTGCTTGAGGTCGAGTTTGTCCTCGCCGTACACGCCCCACGGCACCGAAGTTGCCCAGTCGAGGTAGTTGCGGGTGACCGCGTACTCCGGCGAACCGGTCTCGAGGATCGATAGCTTGTTCATTTCCTCTTCGACGCGTTTCTGCGCCTGAGGCGGCAACACTTTGCCTTCCAGGCGTTGCTCGAACTGTTCGATGTCGGCGCTGCGATCATCCTTGGTCAAGCCCAGCTCTTGCTGGATGACCTTGAGCTGTTCTTTGAGGAAGAACTCGCGCTGATGCTCGCCGATCTTGCGGTTTACCTCGGCGGAGATTTCTTTCTGCAGGCGCGCGACTTCGACTTCCTTGCGCAGCATCGGCAGGACTTTTTCCATGCGCTTGAGCATTGGCACGCAGTCGAGCACTTCCTGCAACTCGCCACCGGTGGCCGAGGTGAGTGCGGCGGCGAAGTCGGTCAGCGGCGACGGATCGTTGGGGCTGAAGCGGTTGAGGTAGTTTTTCAGCTCTTCGCTGTACAGCGGGTTGAGCGGCAGCAGTTCCTTGATCGCGTTGATCAGCGCCATGCCGTAGGCCTTGACCTCATCGGTTGGCTCGGTGGGCTGGTGCGGGTATTCGACTTCCACCAGGTACGGTGGGCGATGGTGTTTGAGCCAGGTTTTGATCCGTACCCGGGTCAGGCCCTGAGCGACGAACTGCAACTTGCCGTTTTCGCGACTGGCGTGGTGCACCTTGACCAGCGTGCCGTACTGCGGCAGCGCATCGGTATTGAAATGGCGCGGATCTTCCTGGGGCGTGTCCATGTAGAACAGGGCCAGGGAGTGATGATCGGATTTACTCACCAGGTCCAGTGTTTCCGCCCACGGTTCTTCATTGACGATGACCGGCAGCACTTGGGCCGGGAAGAACGGGCGATTGTGGATCGGGATGATGTAAACCTTGTCCGGCAGGTTCTGACCAGGCAGAGCAAGGCCTTTGCCGGTGGAATGGTGTTCGATGTGGTCGGTTTCGGCGTATTCGCTCGGGTCTTCAGGGAATTCTTGCTGGTCGCTCATGGGGCACCTGCGCAATGGGGTATGGGACTTAGATGGGGCAGGTGGGGGGTGGTTTCAATGGCAATGGATATTTCAGGGTGTGTGTTCAGGGTTTTGACAGGTGCTTTTGACTTGGCGGCCTTAGGGCCGACCATGCTCTTGTTGGGTTTGAGTACATATCCATTGCTGCGGTGATGGCGGCTTAGGGTTTCGCCCTTACGGCGAGTCCCTTTGGCAAACGCCCCAAAGGAACCAAAGGTCTCGCCCCGAGCGTCCGGCCCCTCGCTTAGGCTCGGCGTTCCTTCGCTCCGGCATCCATCCGGGGGCATTGCCCTCCGGTCTGCTTCGCTACGACCTACATGCAATGTGTTCGACTGCGTCGAACGGCGCTGCGCGCCAGTCCCCGGATGAACACCTCCACTCAGCCTCCCGAAGGGGCGGGTGGAGCAAGATCAAGGGCAGGCGAGCTAACGCTCGGCCTAATGAGTGGTGAGGGGCGGGGCGGTGTACATCGTTATTGCGTTTGCGTTTGCGTTTGCTTTTGCTTTTGTAGGAGCGAGGCTTGCCCGCGAAGGCGGCCTGACAGCGGACCCATCTCTCTCGGATGTACTTGGCTCAATTGTGGGAGCGAGCTTGCTCGCGATGGCGGAGTGTCAGGCAACATCAATGTTGAATGTCAGTCCCTCATCGCGAGCAAGCTCGCTCCCACAGGGGGTTAGCTGTGTGGCGAAGGTTTAGGTCGTTCGACGTTATCCAGCATTCGATTCACCGCCAGTTCGGCCAGCATGATGATTTGCTGGATAGCCAATGCCGTGTGCCGGTTGGGTCCTTCCAGATGACTGGCGAAATCGCTGGCCATGATGCTCGCCGAGGCCAAGGACTCACAGGTGTGCGCGAAAAGGTCTTCGTCTGCGATATCCGGCGCGACTATGAACATCGTGCTGGGTTTGCGCGGGGCGGGGGCTTTCACGGCGCAGGGGTTGAGGTGGAAATTGAGCGCGCGGTCGGCGGCTTCCTTGAGCTTTTTGGGATCAAGGGCAGAGCTTTCGGTATGAGGGGGATTCGGCGTTACTTTGAACATGGTGAAACTCCATTCAAGTATGTGGAGTTCGCCGCTACCGCGACCAAACGATAGGGTGGCGAACCGTACGCAGGTTGGTCGACCAGGGAATGGAAACCCGGCAGGGCCAAGGCCCTCCCACGCACAGCTCGCCGTCAAGCATGCTTGAAAAGTGCGCCATTCTAAACCCGGGCGACCAAGCCTGGTCGCTGATTTTTTCAGCGACAACGAAAGCCTATCGTTTGGGCTTCTGACACGACAACCGATAGAGATTGTCGGAAATCTCCACCAGAACAGCCACCGTTGTAGGACCCCACGCCCGATTTCTCGGCCGATCTCGATCCAATGTGGGAGCGAGCCTGCTCGCGAAGGCTGTTTAATATTCAGTATTGAAGTCGACTGGCATACCGCTTTCGCGAGCAAGCTCGCTCACACAGTGGTTCATCGGTGGGGCAGAAATGGCGGCCACAAAAAAGGCGACCCCTTCACAGGAGTCGCCTTTCGTTCAACTGCCGCTAAAACTTAATCGGGCAGTTTGTAAGCGATCACGTAGTCGCCCATTTTGGTGCCCAACGAACCGTGGCCACCAACGACGAGCAACACGTATTGTTTGCCGTCCTTGCCGGTGTAGGTCATCGGGGTGGCTTGGCCGCCGGCCGGCAGGCGCGACTTCCACAGTTCCTTGCCGCTATTGACGTCATAGGCGCGCAGGTACTGGTCGAGGGTGCCGCTGAGGAAGCCGACGCCGCCAGCGGTGACGATCGAGCCGCCCATGCTTGGCACACCAATCGGCAGACCGATAGGCACTGGCGAACTGTCGCGGCTGGTGCCGTTTTTGCGCTTCCACACCACTTTGTTGGTGGTCAGGTCGATACCGGTGACATAGCCCCAGGCCGGGGCCTGGCACGGTACACCGAACGGCGACATGAACGGGTGCATGGTCACGGCGTACGGCGCGCCAGCGTTAGGCTGGATGCCAGCCGTTTCGCTTTCGCGCTTGCTGTCCGCCGCGACTTCGGCGCGTGGGATCATTTTCGAGACAAACGCCATGTAGTTCGGGCTGGTGAACAGCAGTTGGCGGACCGGATCGACCGACACGCTGCCCCAGTTGAACACACCAACGTTACCCGGGTAGATCAGACTGCCCTGCAACGACGGCGGGGTGTACTGGCCTTCGTAACGCAGTTCCTTGAACTGGATGCGGCAGAGCATCTGGTCGAACGGACTGGCGCCCCACATGGCTTTTTCGGTCAGTTCCGGGGCCAGCAGGTTGAGGTCCGAACGGGCTTGGGTCGGGGCAGTATGGTCGCCCTTGACCGCGCCTTGTGGCACCGGAATTTCACGAATCGGCACAATCGGCGTGCCATCGCGACGGTCGAGCACATACAGGCTGCCCTGTTTGGTCGGCGCGATCAGCGCCGGCTTCACGCCGTCGGCGGTTTTCAGGTCCAGCAGGGTTGGCTGGCTGCCCACGTCCATGTCCCACAGGTCATGGTGAGTGAACTGGTAGTTCCAGCGCACCTTGCCGCTGGCCAGGTCCAAGGCCACCAGGCCGGCGCTGAATTTCTCGGCGCCTGGCATGCGGTCGCCGCCGTACTGGTCAGGCATCTGGTTGCCCAAAGGCAGGTAGACCATGCCCAGTTTCTCGTCGACGCTGGCCAGCGACCACATGTTCGGCGAGTTGCGGGTGTAGGTCTTGCCCGGTGCCAAAGGCTCGGTAGCGTCCGGGTTGCCGCTGTCCCAGTTCCAGACCAGATGACCGTCATGCACATCGTAAGCGCGGATCACGCCGGAAGGCTCGTTGGTCGACTCGTTGTCGGTGACGTGACCGCCCATGATCACCAGATCACGGGTAATCGCGGCCGGGGACGTGGCGTAGTAGCCGCCGGCAGTGAACGGGCCGATACCTTGGGTCAGGTCAACGGTGCCGTTAGTGCCGAAGCCTTCGCAGACCTTACCGGTGTCGGCGTTGATCGCGATCAGGCGCGCATCGGCGGTCGGCAGGTACAGACGACGCGGGCAGGCTTGAGCAACAGCTTTGCCAGCTTCGGAGACAACGGCGGCCGAGGCATTGTCAGCCTTGGCGTAAGCATTCTCGTCGTAGTAAGAGACGCCGCGGCAGGTCATGTGGGCGAAGCCCTTGAAGCCCACCGGGCTCTTGATCTGCGGGTCGAAGCGCCAGAGTTCCTTGCCGGTGTCCGGGTCCAGCGCCAGCACTTTGCTGTGGGCGGTGCACGCATAGAGCATGCCGTTGACCTTCAGCGGGGTGTTTTCGTTGGTCAGCTCCACCGGATCATCGGCGGTCGGCAGGTCGCCGGTCTGGATACGCCAGGCTTCCTGCAACTTGCCGACGTTAGCCGGAGTGATCTGCTTCAGCGGCGAGTAGCGGTCACCGAACTCGGTACGGCCATAAGCCTGCCAGTCGCCGTCGGGCATGGCCGGGGCGGTGCTGGTCAGGTCCGTGGTGTCGCGGCCCAACTCGCCGAAGATTTCATTCGGATGGGTGAATTGACTGGCCACGGCGGTGGCGCCGGCCAGAACCACGGCCACGCTCAACGCCGCGGTGCCCAACGGTGCGGCGCCATCGCGCAGCAACGGTCGGCGGAACCACGGCAACAGCAGGACCACACCCAGCGCAAACCAAAGCGCCAGACGCGGCACCAGTTGCCACCAGTCGAGGCCGACTTCCCACAACGCCCAAACGGTGCTGGCGAACAGCACCAGTGCGTACAGGGCCAGTGCAGCGCGGCGGGCGGCAATCAGCAGCACGCCGCTCAGCGCGAAGCCGATACCGGCCAGCAGGTAATACAGCGAGCCGCCGAGCATGCTCAGCTTGATCCCCCCGGCCAGCATGGCCAGGCCCATTAGCAGAAGCAGGATACCGAGCAGGCTCGGCAGCAGACGGCTTCGACTCAAAGCACCATCAGTGCTCATAGTGTGGTTCTCCGTGACGTTTTAAGTAGTCCCGCGCAAGTTCACTGTAGATGACGATCTGGCGTGGGCATGGTTCAGTTGTAAAAGTGAAACTTGGTTAGCGCTTGTATGTTTGATGCAATCTTTTGTGGGAACTGGCTTGCCTGCGATGACGCTGTGTCAGCGACGGCGACCTATGGATCAGCATCATTGTTGAATGTTGATCCGTCTTCGCGGGCAAGCCTCGCTCCTACAAGGGCTTTGTGGTGTTGGTTAGAACGACGAGGTGATCTTGATCCCGCCAATCAGCGCGTCGTCGACCTTGTCCACGCCACCGGGGTGGCGGATGTATTGCAGGTTCGGGCGCACGGTCAGCCAATTGGTGACGTGCACGCCGTAATAGAGTTCGGCGCTGTATTCGGTGTCTTGCGGCGGCAGGAACGACGGATCGTCGTAGTCATAAACGGCGCGGGCCTGATTGGTCGCCTCGGCGTTCTTGCGATAGGCCGGGTTGACGTGGACGCGAGCCAGGGCGAAACCGATGTCGTCCTTGGCCCGGGCATCGAACAAGCCTTTGTAAACGACGCCGGCCTGGACGTAGTTGTCGATGGCGTTGGTCTTCTTGTCGTGCATCGTGCCGTTGGCGAACACGCTCAAACCACGGGAGTTGTCGCTGGCGCGGCGGGTGATCTGCTGCTGCACCCCAAGCCACACCCCGTGCTTGCTCGACGCGCTGCGATAGGCTTCGCCACTGAGGGCGGCGGGCTGGCCATTGCTGTCCTTGTAGGCGTCAGTGGCCTTGGCGTTGCTGTAGTAATAACCGGCGCGGTACTCGCCCGGCAGGCCGTTGAGCTTCGGCGACCACACCAACTCCACCGGCAAAATTGCGCCTTGGGTGCCGCTGCCGCTGAGCTTGAAGCCGTTGCCGCGATCAAGGTTCGACGGGTTCTGCTCATAGGCGCCGATTTGCGCGTAGAGCTCCGGCGTCAGGTGATATTTGACCCGCATCGCCCATTGGCTGACCGGCCAGTTGTACCAGATGCCGCCGACCCAGTTGCCGACCTGTGAGCCGCAGAACGCCAGGTTCTGGAAGTCGCAGGGGAAGCTGTTGAAATCTTCGCCTTCGCCAAAGCGGCCGACCTTGATGTCGAGCTTCTGGTCGAAGAATTTCTGCTGATACCACATCTGCGTCAGGCGCCAGGTTTGGCCACGGCCCCAGACTTCCTGAGCCGAGGTGAAGCCGCCGACCCGTGGGTCGTTGATCCGGTCGTTGCTGATGTTGTTGCCGTTGCGTTCGGTAATGGTCAGCTGAAATTCGGCGTCGTCCCAACCGAGGATCTTCTGCAAATCCAGGTGCGTGCCGAAGCCGAACTGGTCGCTGTAGCGCGCGGTGCGGTCGTGGTCATAGCCGCCGTGCAGGTTGCTGCCCATTTCGCCGGTGTAATCGACTTTGAAGTCGTAGCCTTTTTCCGAAAGTTCGGTGCGCGTGCCGTTCCAGTCACCGAGCATCCACGGTGAGTCGCTATCGAAGGCAGTAGCCGCGTGAACGCAGGTGGCGAGGCCGAAGGCGCTGAGGCCGCCGATCAGGTTCAGGGTTTTTCGCTGGGCCACAGGGGGTAAGACAGCGCTGTCTCGCAGAGTTGGAAAGTCGGGCATAAAGTAAAAATTCTTGATCTTTTTCTGGGGGTGAACTGAACGCTACGAGGTGGAACGGGCAGTGAAGCGTTTCAGCTTAAGGGCGGCAGGATAATGATCTGTTACAAAGAGAGAAAGTGCTTTTATTGACATGGATCCTTTCGGATTTTGTAACAGTATGCTGCGACCTGTCGCCGCAGGGGTTCTAACAGGCAATAAAACGGTGGGAACGAGCTCGCTCCCACCGTTATTGCAGTGCCTAAATATTGGTCAGTTGCCGGTGGCGACAGCAGCGGCTTTGCTTTCCCGCGTCCAGGTCAACACAACGTGCGCCACAAGACCGAAGATCAAACCCCAGAACGCCGCAGCCAAGCCAAGGAAACTCATGCCCGACGCCGTCACCAGGAACGTGATCAGCGGCGCTTCCCGTTGTTTCTCATCCGCCATGGCGTCGGTCAGTCCGGCATTGATCGCGCCGAACAAGGCCAGGCTGGCGAGCGAGGCGATCAATTCTTTGGGCAGGGCGGAAAACACTGAGGCCAGGGTCGTGCCAAAGGTGCCCATCAGAATGTAGAAAACTCCGCAGGCGATCCCGGCGATGTAGCATTTGTCACGGTCTTCGTGGGCTTCGCGTCCAGTGCAGATCGCCGCCGTAATCGCTGCCAGGTTGAAGCCGTGGGAGCCAAACGGCGCCATCAGGATCGAGCCAATCGCGGTGACCGAAATGATCGAGCGCGCCGGCGTGTTGTAACCCGAGGTGCGCAACACCGCCATGCCCGGCACGTATTGCTGGCCCGGGCCAATGGCGTGCTGGTGCTCAGCGGCACCCAGTTCCAGGCCGAGCGTTCCGGGATGACCCGCAGTCACCGTGAGCAAGCTTTGCTCCTGCGAAAAGGCGTTGTTGGCCTACAGTTAACTGAGCGCTTCCACCCAACGAAACCCTCGGCTAAGGTGCGCGGCTTCTTTATTCTTTCTTCGCGCAAAGGCCCGGCATGACCGAACAGAACAACAACCCGCTGCACGGCGTGACCCTGGAACAGATCCTCAACGCCCTGGTTGAACACTACGAGTGGGCGGGGCTGGCCGAGCGCATCGATATTCGCTGCTTCAAGAGCGATCCGAGCATCAAGTCGAGCCTGACTTTTCTGCGCAAAACCCCGTGGGCGCGGGAAAAGGTCGAACGCCTCTACGTGAAGCTGATGCGCACCAAGCGACCGGTCTGAACATGCTCAACCTCTCGACGCCGGGGTCTGCCGCGAGGCGTCGTTGTGTTGCCGTGGCTGCGGTGCTGGGCTGGTTTGCCCTGAGTGTTCAGCTGTACCTGATTCTCGGCACACGCTGGAGCATGGGCGCCAGCCTGTTGGGTGGGCTGATGAGTTTCTTCAGTTTCTTCACCGTATTGACCAATACCCTGGTGGCCGTGGTACTGACCTGCGAGCTGACATCGCGGGAGTCGGCGGCGCGGCGCTGGTTTTTACGGCCATCGGTCAGCAGCGGCATTGCCGTGAGCATCGCCGTGGTCGGGCTCGCGTACAGCCTGTTGTTGCGCCATCTGTGGCATCCCGAGGGCTGGCAACTGCTCGCCGATGAGTTACTGCACGACATCATGCCGCTGCTGTTTCTGGTTTATTGGTGGTGCTGCGTACCCAAAGGCACGTTGCGCCTGGGGCACATTGCCTTGTGGGTGATTTATCCACTGGTGTATTTCGCTTACGTGCTGCTGCGCGGGCATCTGCTGGGGGCTTATCCGTACCCGTTCATAGATGTGAGCACGTTGGGTTATCCACAGGTGTTTATCAATGCCGGGGGGATATTGGCGGGGTTTGTCGCGATTGCGTTACTGATCGTGGGAGTGGATCGATACCTTCGTCGTTGACGGGGAAAGCAAAGATCGCAGCCTGCGGCAGCTACAGAGGTAGGCATTTCCCCCTGTAGGAGCCGCCGCAGGCTACGATCTTTTAAGAGGTTATTCCTCGTCGCTTTCATCCAGCCGCCAGTAACCCACCGCTTTGACCAACTGCTCATCCAGCCCATGCTCATCGAGCAACACCCGGCGGATCTGCCGTGACACTTTGGTTTCGGTCGCCACCCACGCGTACAGATTGCCACTCGGCACTTGCAGCTCTTTCACGGTGTTCAGCAAGTTGTTCTTCCCGCCTTCGCGCAAGACCCAGATCACATTCACCTGCGCAGCGCTTTGCAGTTTCTGTTGCTCAGCGCCGTTCTCCACCTCGATGATCACCAGCGCGTGGCGATTGGCTGCCAGGCCTTCCAGGCGGCGGGCGATGGCGGGCAGGGCGGTTTCGTCGCCGATCAGCAGGTAGCTGTCGAAGATGTCCGGCACGATCATCGAACCCCGTGGCCCGCCGATGTGCAGGAACTGCCCAGGCTTGGCCTGCTCGGCCCAGGTCGAGGCGGGGCCGTCGCCGTGCAGGACAAAATCGATGTCCAGTTCCAGGGTGTCCAGGTCATAGCGGCGCGGTGTGTAGTCGCGCATTTCCGGCATCGGCTGGTCGGTTTTACCGGCGCCAAGCACCAGCGTTTCCAGCGCCGCCATTTGCGCCGCGTTCTGTGGGAAAAGGAGTTTTACGTGGTCGTCCGTTCCGAGGCTGACGAAGCCTGCCAGTTCTGGCCCGCCTAACGTGATCCGGCGCATGCGAGGGGTCAGGTCGGTCACTCGCAACACTTCCAGGCGACGGCGTTTGATTTCGTGCATGACGCGGTGAATGGTCTGGTTTTCAAAAACGACATTCATTCGGCGTTCTCCTGCGGGGCTTGAACGGCGGGGCCGTCGACGATGGCTTTGGCGGTGTTGTTGAGCAGGGCGGCGACGCGGATGATTTCTTCCGCACTCCAGCGCCCGTGATGCAGTTGCAATGCATGACGCAGGTTATGCACCGCTTCGTGGATTTCCGCCGGGCGATCATGCCCGCGCAGCGAGCGTTTGCTGACGTCGATGCGCATCCGCACACCTTCCAGGGCAATCGCCTGGTCACCCAGGGACAGGCGCCCGGCGTCGGTCACGCTGTAGCGTTTTTTCCCGCCCTCGGCATCGCCCGTGATCATTTCGCTTTCTTCCAGAAAGGTCAGGGTCGGGTAGATCACCCCGGGGCTGGGGCTGTAGGCACCGTCGAACATGCCTTCGATCTGGCGGATCAGGTCGTAGCCGTGGCACGGCTGTTCGGCGATCAGCGCCAGCAGCAGCAGTTTCAAATCGCCGGGGGCGAAAACCCGTGGGCCGCGGCCGCCGCGTTCGCGACCAGGGCGTTTCTCGAAGCCGTCGCGGCCGTCACCGTGTTCGCGGTGGGAATGATGGTCTCTCATTTTTGCTTTCTCTTGTCGTGTTTAGATACAACTTAAGATATATCTTAAGACAAAAGCAAGACCCTATCCGGAGACCGCTTCGGCGCCCCGACGAGCGGTCAGGTACGTCGCGCGCCGTGATTTATCACGGTCGCTAATCCAGAAATGAGTATTTTTCAACTCAAGCGCGTGTAACTTAGAAGTTAAAGTTATCACTCTATTAATCCTTGGTCTTATAGTCTTGAAGTGCTTTTCGCGCCGTGTTTTCAGTTGATTGTCCTGTATGGTTTTTTTTATAAAACTGTCTGTAGGTAAGTGCTGACAGTTACTCGTATCGAATTGGCTTTTTTGATCTTTTTTCTGGCCTGTTACAAGGGTGTCTAACTACGTGATCGTCGGAAGTTGCCTGCTTACTTGCCGGTGGTGGTAGTGGATCATTCGTTGGCGTTAACAATTCAAACCCTTACGTCTTGTGCTGTCGCAGGTGAGGCAGGGTTTGAACTTTTAATAAGCCACTTATTTAACAAGACAGGTATTTAAAGATGTTCAAGAAAATGACTTTGGCTGCTCCTCTGGCTGTGCTGGCGCTGACCTCTTCTGTTGCCTTCGCTGCGGGTGAAGCGCGTCACTCCATCAATATCGTCGCCCATGTGCCGACCAATGGTTTCTATGTTGTGCCTGTCGATCCGGATCTGATCAACAAGGATCAGAATATGGACTTGCTGCCGAGCACAGGGAAGCCGAAAGACGTCACTGGTTTTTTTGATATGCGCAACAACAATGGCTCGGTACATGCCAGTGTCCTGACGGTCCCGAAACTGTATTCCGGGCCCAATACCATTGACTTGAAAGTCGAAATCAACGGCAAGGAGCTGACCACTACACCGCAAATGGTTGTGGGTGAGGCCGAGTCCGACGTGAACTACCGTGCACCGCTGCTGATCAGCGCCAAAGGGACAACTTTTGCCCCCGGCGACTATACCGGTGCGGTGGCAATGATGTTCGATGCCGTGACCCCAGTTGGTGGCAGTCGCTAACGTTTCCCTACTTGGCATCAACCGGCGGAAAAGCAACTTTGCCTGCCCGCCGGACTTCCATTTGTTTGTAATCAGAGTACGTGTTCATGTTCCCGATGACACCCATCGCGGCTGCGCTTGCGCTGTTGTTTTGTGCCAGCGCGGTGGCGGCTCCGGTTCCCGCCGGTTCTACACCGCGAAGTCTGCTGGCTCAGGCCAAAGGTTTACCGGCGGAATTCGAGGAGCATTTTTTTGATGTGCCGCTGGCGGTTCGCGTGGAACTCGATCAACAACCGCTGGGGGAGGCGATGATCGTGCTGTCTCGCGATGACCGCATCACCCTGCTCGAATTTACCGACACCAGCGAAAGCCGCTTCAGCGCCGCCGAGCGTGAGGTCTGGGCCACTTATCTCAAGCCGGGTATAGCGCTGGGTAACTGCACCGGACAATGCCCGGAACAGATGCTGGCGGTGCACTACAACCTGGAAAACTCGCTGGTGTCGATCCTCACCGAAAATGCTGAGCGCGACACAGAGGTCAAGCACTACTTCGACCAACCCGAGGGTGGCAGCAGCGGCCTGATGGTACGTAATCAGATCAACCTCAACGGCGGTCAGGATCAGGACCTGGGCGGTCGCTTTGGCCTGGAAGCCAGTGGCAGCCTCGGCAGTTGGAGCCAGACATTCAACATGCAACTGGCCCGCCTGGGTGGTCCGGATGACCAGCTCTATCACGCGGTGCATGAGCTTTACACCCAGCGCGAATTACAGGGCAGATTTGTTCGCCTGGGTTATTTCACCCCCAATTCAGAAGGGCTGACTCGCCAACCGCGAACGTTTGGCACCAGCCCCGACACGGCGGTCGGCGCCATGTATGGCAGCTCCGACAGCCTGGCAATCAACAGCCCGATGCCCAGCGTCTATCCGATCTACGTCACGGCCAATCGCCAGGCCTCGGTGGAGATTTTGCGCGACGGTTTGCTGATCAATACCCAATCGGTGCCCGCCGGCCTGCAGACCCTCGACACCCGTCCGCTGCCGGGCGGTATTTACGAAGTGGAAGTGCGCCTGATCGAAGACGGGCAGATCACCAGTACCACTCAGGAACTGGTCTACAAGCCCAACAACTGGCGCAACCTCAATGAGCGCTGGCGCTACAACGTGTTTGCCGGGCAAGAAACCAAGCTGCTGAGTAATTGGGACCAACAGGCCAGCGGCAGCGCCACGGCCGGGGCTTCGCTCAATTACTTGATGCATCCTCGGGTGATTCTCGGGCTGTCGGCGCGACAGATTCGCGAAAAACTGCAATACGGCACGTCCATCGACTGGACCCTGGCCAATCACATCAGCCTGTATGCCAACGTCTACCAGACGCAAGACCACGGCACCGGTGTCGATCTGCAAAGCCTGTACAGCTACGGCTCCGGCAGCGTGGTGATCAGCCACAACCGCAGTTGGCTGGATACCACCAATACGTACGACACCCTGCCGGATGGTACCCGGGTACGGCAACGCAATGTCTTTGTCGGCGAGACCAGCAACTCATCCCTGGCGCTCAATCATCGAGTCAGCAGCAAAAGCTCGGTGAATGCGCGGGTTTCCCATAGCGAGGGCAACACCGAAGGCCTGGGCGTGGATCTGGGTTGGACCCAGCGCACCGTGCTGTTCGGCAGCGATGCCAACTGGCGGCTGGCGTTGTTCGACCGGCCAGGCAGTTTCAGCAGCGGCGATGCGCGCAATCGCGGTGTTGACCTGAGCATCAACCTGGCATTGGGTACACCCGGCCAACAGTTCACTGGCAGCATTGGTTCGCGGACCGCGCGCGAGGGCGGTCGCGACAACAACGCCTCCCTCGGCTGGCGCAAAGACTTGAAGGACCATGTGCTGCAAAACGTCTCGGTCACCGCACTCACCGACACCTATGGCGTCGGTCTCTCCAGCCTGGCCAGTTTTCGCACCGAGGCGCTCAGTGGCGACGGGTTTGTTCAGCGCTCCTCCTACAACAACAAATTTACCGGTGGCTTGAACCTCGACAGCACGCTGGCCATCGGCGGCCAGCAAATGGTCCTGACCAGTCAACAGGAGGTGCGGGGCGCGGGGCTGATCGTCGATGTGGAATCCGATATTGACGGTATCGCTTTGCGCGCCGACGACTTCAGCGGCGGCAGCGCAGCGTTGAAACCGGGGCGCAACTTCATACCGATTACCGCGTACCAGAACAGCTCGGTGAGTTTCGACTTCGAAGGCAATCACGTGCCTGCCGCCAGCATCGACCCACCACGCACCCGCTATCACCTGAACAAGGGCGGCGTGGAGTATCGCAAGGTCAGGGTGATGAAAACCCTGACCGTGCTGGGCCGTCTGGTCGACCCGCAAGGCCGGCCGCTCAAGGGCCATCACGTGATCAACCACGCCAGTCGCGGGGTGACTGAAGTGGATGGGTTCTTCTCTATGGAAATGAACGCCGGTTCACCCACGCTGGAGGTGCGGCGAGGCGATCAGTTGCTCTGCCAGTTCCGCCTCGATGCGAGTCGACATCGCAGTGAAAACAACGTGTTGATGATCGGTGACCTGCGGTGCACGCCGGACACGCTGGCCGACGTCACCCCTACTGATCTGAAGGCAGGTTAAGCGTATGAAAATGTCCACGTGTTGGCTGGGGCTGGGGCTGGGGCTGGTGATGGCGTTGGTGGTGCCTTCAGCGCAAGCGGTGAATCAGGAAATCAGGGCGCTGTTCACACCTGATCCGGCTCAGCCGCAAAAAAATGTATTTCTCAACAAGACCCTGAACAGTGGTTATTGCGGTACTTATCCCGAGATTTGCAAGCAACAAAACATGTTCAGTATTCGGCTGCCGGTTCGTTTCGGGCCGAGTTCCCCGATTCAGCCTGGAACCAGCATTTCGGTAAAGGTACCGGCCAATTGGCGACAACTGACGGTGACGAATCGCGAAACCCGGGAATCGGAAATCGTTGAAGTTCGCATAACCGGTATTGGCTCCAACTACATCCTCAGCGATACCGCCGCCAATCTGGTAGGGGTAAACGATCTACTTGAAGGCCATACAAAGCTTTGGGGCGGTCAATCCTGGGTGTATGCGGCGCCTCCCTGTGTGTACAGCGGCGTAGGAGCCTATTTAGGCACCACCTATCGGTTTTTCTGGAAAACCCCGGTAGAAGCGCCCTGTACCAAAGTGGCGCATTTCCAGATTCCGCACATGTCTTGGGACACTCTGGACTTTGCCTATGAGCTACGCACGCCCGACCCCTTGGGAATGTCGAGCGGGCTTTACACCGGTTCGATCAACTATTTGCTTGGCCCGGGCCGGGATTTCGATATCGGGGGGCTGAATGCGAATGACAGCAACCTGACCCTGGACTTCGTCCTCGACGTGCAACACACCCTCAAAGTGACTCTGCCGCCGGGCGGCAACAAAGTCGAGTTGGTACCGCAAGGTGGCTGGCAGAGCTGGATCAACGAAGGCCGCAAACCCAATCGATTGTTTCGCGACCAGATGTTCCATATCTCGGCCTCATCGAGGTTCAAGATGACCTTGTTTTGCTCGAGCAGCATAAGCGACAGCTGCGTCATTAACGACTTGGCCACGGGCCGTTATAGCAGGGTGGATCTGAGTGTGACGCTGCCCAATGGGCTGACGGATCAATACGGGCGACCGGTCAACCGGCTGCCGCTGAAGATCGGTAACTCGGCGGCCCTGCGCTTCGCTCCGAACTTCTATGTGGACCGCGGGCAGGGAATCCTGCATTTCGAAATCGGGCAGTTCTGGACCGACGCCATGCTCCAGCCAGGTGTTCCGGGTAATTACGTGGGCACCATGACGGTGGTCTGGGATTCGGAAGTCTGACCGTACGAACACTCGCTATTTTTTGAGGTTGAAGACAATGAAACATCTGTTGTTGATGTGGGTTGCCAGCGTGTTTTGTCTGACGGCGCAGGCCGGTCCGCAGATTAATGTCGGCACGGTGTACGACTATCTGGATGGCGATAAAAGTACGTACCTCAAACGGGTATTTAACAGTGGCGACAGCACCGCTTTCGTCAAAATCAATGTATTGGAAATCCTCTATGACACCGACGGTACTTCCCGGGAAGTGCCGATCGAGAGCACGGTGGACGGCGCTTCGCGCAAGGGCATCATGGCCAGTCCGGCCCGATTGATCGTACCGGCCAAGGGTATGCAGGGCACGCGTTTGCTGTACATGGGCGAGCGCGATACCGAGCGTTATTTTCGTGTGCGTTTCGTGCCGGTAGTACCGGAAAAGGAAGATGAATTCGTGCTCTCCAGCGAAGAGCGTGAAGACTATAAAAAGAGTCTGTCTGCGGGGGTCAACGTAATGACCGGGTTTGGCACGATCTTTTTTGTCCGTCCCAAAAACGCCCGTTTCGATACGGTTATCAATGACACCGCCACCCGGTATGAACTTCACAATAACGGCAACACGGTCGTGGTGGTCGATGAGTTCAAAAGCTGCTCGCTCAGCGATGAAAGCGATTGTCGGCCGACCACCAAACACCATCTGCTGGCCGGGAAAACCTTTGGTTTCGACAAGGAAAAGGGCCGTGAACACCGCTTCATTGTGATTGAGGGCGACAGCAAGAAAGTGCTGAAGATAGCGAGTCGATAGTGGCTGCTTTTAATTGACGCAGTGGGTAACAAACATGATCAAGCAATGCACTGTCGCCACGCTGTTGGCTGCAACGGGGTTGGCAAGCCTGACGGTCTTCGGGGCTCGCGAGGAGCACGCTTTTGAAGTGTCCGTGACGGTTCCGACACGCTCTTTTTACATTCTGCCGGCGGACCCTGGCTGGATTCACCGCGAGCAGATACTGCCCTGGATTGTTGCGACCTCAAAGCTAGGTAATCTGCGCAAATATTTTGATGTGCGGCACGATACCAGCGCGATCGAGGCGCGCCTCGACACGCAGGCCTACCTGTCCAATGGCCGCCCGGCAGACGATATTGCGTTGCGGGTCAGCTTCAACGGTGTCGAGTTGAGTCATGCCGTCGAGCCCCGGCTAGTGGTATCGGCCGCCGACGCAGCGGTGGGTTCGCGGGTGCTATTGGAGATAGAACCGCTACCACCTGCCGGGGGATATCGGGCCGGGGATTATTACGGCAATGTGCTTTTATTGTTCAATGCCAGGGCGCCAGGGTCCTGACACCCGCGTTTCAAGCCCCGGCCTGTTCCAATGCCTCACGGGTTTTTTGCCGGGCCAGTTCCTGCTTTTGGTAACCCTGATCGCTATACAAATCTGCATAGCGTTGGTCGGTCATTTCTTTCCCGGTAAAGACCTGGCTTTCGGGAACGGACAGCTGTTGCGCCAGGTCCCGCAGCGGTTCCCTCAGTTGATTTTTTTGTGCTTCAGGCAAATCCCCTGCATGTGCCCAGGCCGATTGAGCCTCGCGTAACGCTTCAATCTGTGCTGATCGGTTTTCAAAGCGCTGCGCGTTGGCGTGAAACTCACTGGGCCACGTTTCATGCAGGTACTTGTCCCAGAACGGCTGCTCAAGCATGGCGTTGACCAGTCCATCGCCTTCCTCCCGGGCAATCACCGTGTCGAAAGCCTGGTCGATAGCGCTGTCACTGACGCCGGCAACCGGTCGGAAGAGCATGCTTTCTGATTGCCAGGGCAATTGCAGACGATCCGCCAGCGCGGTCTCGTAAGCGAGGTATACCTCGACCACATCCGGATTGCCGCCGCGCTCCATGACATCGGCGCTGGCGATTTCGTCGACGCGATCAAGGCGCGAGGCACCTTTGGCCAAGGTGACCAGCGCTTTCTCCAAGGGTGCCCGATAAGTCGAGTAGGAGTACGCCCGCGAGGCGAGCACCTTGACCCCCATGTTGTTGAACAACTGCGCCCCCGCATCGGCACAGTTGGTAGGCGCTGTCGCCATGGTGAACAGTTCTTCGCGAAGCGGGGTGTCGAGGTCGATCGCATCGATCATGTCCCAGACGCGCCGGGAAAGCTGTTTACGCCACTCGCCGCCAGCCATGAAGTCGGACGACTGGGTTAGATTGTCGATGACGCTGAAAAAGCCTTCGGCGTTCGGTTCCATAATCAGTCGGTCCCAGGCCTCCGCCCTGAATGTCCCTAGCCCCGGTGCCGAACTCCACAGGCTTGAATCGTTGACGACCGGCCATTTTTGTCGCGCGTTTTCTGCGGCTGGGACGTATGGGGTTCGGGGGGGCATTCCCACCGATTGCCGGTATTGGTAAATGATGGATTGGTGGGTTTCCGACAGGTGCGCTGCGGACAGGCGCGTGCGGGCAATGACTTTCGCGCTCTGCGAACCGGGCACTACGTTGGGGACATTGGCGATCGGATTGTCCTGCAAATCCAGGAGAAAACCTCGCGGGCGAGGCTTGCTGAAAAGGCCGTCCGGCCAGGTGTCGATGCCGGTGTTGATCAGGCTCAGCACTTTCAGGCGCGGCATGCGTTCGACGTTCGGCACGCGTCCCAGCGGATTGTTGTCGAGCCGCAGGATTTCCAGCCGAGTCAGGTTGCGCAAGTGCTCCACGGCCTCGGTCGTCAGCTCGATGCGGTTGTCGGTCAGGCGCAGGGTCTCCAGTAAATGCATCTTGCCCACGACCTCGGGCAGGTGCGTGAGACCACAATGCCTTGCGCTGAACTGGCGCAACTGACGGAAGTCTTTCAACAGGCCATCGGAGCCTTCGGCAACGCTCAGATTATCCAGGGACAGGGTGCTGACCTGATCGAGATAGCTTTTGATATCGGGCAGCGCTTGCCACTCCCGATCAATAGTGCGGTGCAGCAACTCTGAGGACAGGTCCAACACATAACCGTCCTCCAGGCTGCTGCGCTCGCCAAACACCCGCGACTTTCTCTCGAAACACTCCAGCAGCCGGTCGGCGATATGCACGGCTGCCCCGTGGGGAATCACCGGCTCATCGGGCAAGGTTTGGCTGATGGTTTCCTGCCACCATTGCAGCGTATTGCGTAATTGATCGAGCTCATCTTCGAGCACCTTGATCGCCTGCAAAGGGTCGGGTCTGGCATTCAGCGACTGCACAAACGCGTCGACTTCCCGTTCGCCCATGTGGGGGTAAAGATCCGATACGCGTTCGTGCAGGCTCAACCCTTCCCGGGTTAGCGCCGGCCCCCGCAATAGCAACGCCAGTTGCGGCTCAATGACAGGCCGGATCGGCGGCTCCAACAGTGCTGTCCGGCGTTCGGCGGGCGGTTCGGCCTTGGCGATCAGCCATTCCTTGAACCACTCACCCTGGCCTGTTTGATAGCCGATTTCCCAGCGCACGGCGGCAGGCATGGCGCGCAGGATCGACTCATACAGATCAGCCGCTTCGTGGCGTTGTCGGTTGTCGGTATCGCGTATTTCGTAGCGGCCCTGTTCGTCGCGCACCAGCACCCTGATGGTCGAAGCATCGTCCGGCCCGACACTGCAACGCAATTCGCCCTCGAACGAGCGTCCGCGTATTTCGATGCGCAGATTGTTATAGGTGTCGGTATGCAAACGCAGCACGTTCAGCACCAAGCGTTCGGTATCGACGGTCAGCCGATTGTTTTCGTAGACACCTTCGAACGCGCGCATCAGGCGAATTTCAAAAACGCATTCGCGGGCCTGGACTTCCAGGTGCAGGGGGAGACGCTGTTGTTTGGAAAACACCTCCAGCTCGGTCTTATTTGACAGGGTCAGCAAGGCTTCGGCGATGTTGCTGGACAAGATCGGATAGCGGCTCTGTAGTCGTCGGGCGTTTGGATCGGTGCTGTGGGTTTGTTCGCCGGGCGCCCTGAAGCGCTTGAGGGTATCTTCCAGGAGTAACGGCGGTGGCGCATGTTCGACGTGCATCCGGCGCAGCGAGCCTTCATCGACACCGCTGATCACCCGGATGTTTTCCAGTTTTTCAGGGCTGAAACCGTCGGTGCTGTGGCCGATTCGCTTCATCAGTGTCGCGGTGTCCCAGAGCCGCGGGTTTTCGCCTTCATACACCCAGGCGCCGCGACCGTTATGGCTCAGCTTCGGGGCGTAGGCGTCAGCTCGTTGTGGATGCTGGAGGCGATATTCACCGGTGTCGGGGTCTTTTTTTACCGCGTAAAGATGTTCGCCCAACGGCAGGATGTAACCGTCACCGTGACGATGCAGCCCTGTTGCATCCGACGTGGAGTCCTTGGCCAGTGAGACGTTTTGTTGCGCATAGGGAGCAAGGTCAGGGTTCCATAAGCGGGTTTCACCGTTGGGCAGTTGCACCAGTTTCATCCCCTCGATGACGGGGGAGAGCTTGAGGCGAAACTCTTTACCGATAGCGGCGCCGGCAGCGAACACCGCCAGTTGAATCACGTCCGTCACCACACCGATCACGTGTTCAGCCGCTTCGGCCCAAAGGCCTTCTGCCAGATCTACCACACCCTCCACCACGTCAGTGGTCAGTTGATACGCGGTATAAGCCAGCATCAGTTCGCCAAGGCCCGGCACGAATGGCGTCACCACCATCAGTGCGACATTGAAAATATCCGAGATGATTTTCTTGAAGTTGTCCCACCAGGCCCAGCGTGCCTTGCTGTCCGTATCGGCGGTGGAGACGGCGATTTCTCGGGCGTCATTGAGCACCTTGTTGAGCGTTTGTTGATAAAGATGCTCCCATAACGGACGGGTGATGACCGACACGCAAAACAGTAGTTTGGGGTTTTCCACCGGTGTTTCGCGCCATGTCGGGCGCGGGTCCAGCGGCTGCTTCTCATGCCATTTCACGATGCTGAGGCGCTGTGCCAAACCGACGAAAAAATGCCCGCGTTGTTGCTGGTCGACGAACTGGCTGAAGAATTGCTGATAAGTGATTCCGGTCGATGGCAGTGTGCTGTTTTCGCGCAGTTGGCGAGAGATCTCTGTCATGAATTCGCTGGTCGACGAGTATTCCCTCAGTGGGTGCTCGGGATCATGAGGGACGTACACAATCACCTTGTCGGTGCCGCGACTTTGCTGTTCGACGGTAGTGAACATCACGATGCCGGTGAGAGTGGCATCCATCATGGTCAAGTCACACGCCTGCATGACCTTGCCGTCCAGGGTCAGGCCCCGCTGCCCGATCACCATGCCCATCACCACGTCATGGGCCGCGCGACTGATGTCTTTTTTCGCAAGAGCCAGGTGCGCGGCAGCTTTGAACGCGGCCTTCTGATTGACGGTAACCTTTTTACGCAGGATGCCGGCAGCCTCTGGACTGGCAGGCAGCAGGATGTTTTCAAGGTGGCGTTTGTAACGGGCACCGATATCCAGTTCGCGACACAGTATCTGGAACTGGCCGATGCTCATTTTTTGTTTGATCGGCACAACATCGAAGTGCCCACGGTCATCGGGCCGGGTAATGAAATCGGACTCCGCTTCGAATGTTTCGGAGCGTGCGAAGTTATGCAGTGCAGCGTCCAGTATTGACACCGTTCGGGTGATCACGCCTCTCGAGGTATCAATCGCATACCAAGGAAGTTCCTTCGGTATGTAGAGCCGTAGATAAGTCGCCTTTACATCAAGGTCGATGCGGTATTGTTTTTTCAATGCGGCTTTGAGCAACGGTTCGGCAAACGTAGAGATGTCCCGAATTTCATTGAGCATTCGGTCGACATCGTTTTGCGAGTTCCAGGCCTTTACATTGGCGTTTTCAAGCGTTTTGTCGACTGACGTGTACCAAGCTTCCCGCCGCAGGCTGGCATTGCTTAGGGTTTGCATTCGGGTTAAAGACATGCCGGTAAAACGTGTCCCGATACTGTCCTTGATCAGGGCGTAATGCCGGCCCTTGCTATCGGGAGCGTCATGGGAGTGGTGCGGGTTTATGACTGGCTGAAACGGCGACATTTGACGGTTCTTAACGTGAGTTGGAGAGCATCAGGCTACCCACGAACGTCAATAAAAAAAGCCGAAATGACTGGCCCCGAAACCCCGTATTGACGGGTTAACAATTGAAAATTGAAATGTCGAAAATAGGTATCTACCACCGTTGTAACTATTGCTGTTTGCGTTGTAGGAAATTCCCCGGTGAGCCGTAGTCATCATTGCTGCACGACCACCGGCGCCAGACACTCCGTGTTACGCCCCGGCTGCAAATACGGCGTCAAGATCGGCGCCATGCCCTTGAGCACCTGCACCGGCAACGCCGAGGTGAACTTGAAGGTTTCGGCGGAGCGGCCCGGCACGAAGGCGGTCAAAGTGCCGAAGTGGTGATCGCCGATGTAGAACACGAAGGTCGCGGTGCGGTTGATCGATTTGGAACTGAGGATCCGCCCACCGGCGCCAATGGCTTCGATGCGGTTATCCCCGGTGCCGGTCTTGCCGCCCATGGCCAACGGTGTGCCGTCCGGCGTTTTGAAACTGCCGGATACTCGTTTGGCGGTGCCGGCGTCCACCACGTGCGACAAGGCTTCGCGCATGGCTGAGGCGACTTCGGAAGGCATGACGCGTTTGCCGACATTGGGGTCGTTGATCACCTGGGTTTCATATGGCGTATTGGCGGCGAAATGCAGGCTGTCGATGCGCAGGGTGGGCATGCGCACGCCATCATTAAGGATGGTGCCGATCAGTTCGGCCAGTGCGGCGGGGCGGTCGCCGGAGCTGCCGATGGCCGTGGCCAGCGAAGGCACGAGGTGGTCGAACGGGTAGCCGACTTTCTGCCAGCGCTGATGAATGTCGAGGAACGCCTCGATCTCCAGCATGGTGCGGATGCGGCTGTCGCGGGCGCCCTTGTGCTTGCTCTTGAATAGCCAGCTGTAGACTTCCTGGCGTTCGAACTGGCTGGCTTTGACGATCTCGCTCCACTTGGCATCGGGGTGGGTCAGCAAGTAGCCGATCAGCCACAGGTCCAGTGGGTGGACCTTGGCGATAAAGCCTTGGTCCGGCAGATCATAAGAGCCGGGGCCGTAGCTCAGGTAGAGGCGCTCAAGGCGTTCGTCGGTGAGTTTTTCGGTGAGCTTGGCGCCTTTGAGGTGCGCGCGCACGAAGGTGTTGAAAGCGGCCTGCTCGGCGTCCGGGTAGAGATAACGATGCACGGCGGCCATGCGAATCGGGGTCGGGCGCATGCTGTCGAGGAAGGTTTCGAGGCGCGCGTCGGTGTCCTTGTTTTTGTACTTTTTCCAGAACTTCAGCAGGAACGATGTGCCTTCTTTGTCGGCGAACGACGCCAGGTACTCCTGACGCCGAGGGTCGCGGTCGTCCTTGAGCAATTCGGCACTGTTGTTGGGGCCGGAATAGGTGGTGTAGCGCACGATGTCACGCATCAGCCGAATGAACGGCAGGTTGATCGACTCACGGATGGCATCGCGCAGGGTTGGTATGCGGCCGTTGTCTTCGTTGCGGAAGTTGTGGAATACGTGCAGGCCGCCACCGGTGAAAAACGCCTCGCCGGGGCTGGCCGAGTATTTGCGATCAAGGGCTGCGCCAAGCATTTTCGGGAGGCTGCGGTCAGTGTTCTGGATCAGGTAATCGACGACCCAGCGACTCAGGCGATCCTGGTCGGGGACCTCGGTTTTCTTCAGCTCGGCCACGGTCTTGTCGCCGTATTGATCGTGCAGCTCGGAGATGATCTGCAGGTACGTGGTCAGCACCCGCATCTTGGCGGTGGAGCCGAGCTCCAGTTTGCTGCCTTCATTGATGTCGAAGGGTTGATCGGTGCTGTCGGTCTGCACCCGCACGCGGGAGCCGTCCGGGGTCAGTTCGAACAGGGTGAAGCTGTAGCGCACCGCCGTGGTGCTGGTGGGGGTCAGCAGGCGTTCGCCGATCAGGCCGATCTGCCCGGCAAACACTGGGTCGGCCAGATGCTTGAGGTACTCGGTGGCCTGGGCCTGCAAGTCACTTTGCAACGTGCTGGTGGCCGACAGGTCGAGGCGGTCAAGGTCATACAGCGGACGGTTAAGCATGGACGCCAAGCGACTGCGGGCGGTGCTGATGCCCTTGTTGGTTTCGATCGGCTGAATGGTCGGCTGGGTCTGCCAGTCGCGGTACGTCACTTTACTGGCCAGTGTGGCGGCGGCCAGTGGTGCATCGATGACGTTGTTCAGGGCGAGCAATCGAACATGGCTGTCGGTGAGATCAGCCAGTTCTTCGTGACCCTTGGTCAGGTAGTGGGAAGGGCGGCGCTGGGCGATCATCAAGGACAGCATTTCACGCAGGGCCAGGCCTTTTGCGGCCATGGTTTTTGGATCCGTGGCGGTACTGGCCAACGTTTCATTGGCCTTGTTGAAATCGGCGCCGTACCAGACGCGCAAACCTTCGGCCATGCCATGCACTTCACCGTGGCCGGGGACCGCCGACAGCGGCACGCTGTTGAGGTAGTCGCGCACCACATTTTGCCGCACCTGCAAGGTTTGCGGGCCGGGCTGATAGGCACGCACGCTGGCGGAAATCATCTGCCGGATCTTCTCCGCGCCCGACACGGTCAAGCCATCGGGGGAGTGGCGGTATTTCTCAAGTTGCGTCGCCAACGTACTGCCGCCCGCCGACTGCCCCGGCAGGTGCATCAGCTTCGCCACTTGGGACCACGCGGCCATACCGAATCGCGGCCAGTCCACGGCCGGGTTGGCCAGGGGCTGTTTGGGATCCAGCAGGAAACGGTTTTCGATGAACAACAGACTGTTGACCACCACGGGCGGGATCGACTCGAAGCTTGAATAGAGCTGCTGCGGGTAATTGAACCGATACAGCGGCGCCGCGCGGCAATCGGTGATCGACAGCCCGGCCTGGATTTTCTCCGAATACGGTACGAAAAAGCCCTTGTCGCTGTAGCTCATCAGCGCCGGTGAAAAGCGGGTTTGCGAGGCAATCACATAATTGCGCTTGAGCAGCCGCGGAAGAAAATCCCCCATGGCGCTGTAGCCCAAACGCAAATCGAACGGACCGGCACCGGGGTAACGAATCGCATCGCTCGGGCCGGGTTGCACCTCATAACTCAGGGACGCGGCAAATTTGCTGACTTCCCGGGCCTGAAACTTTGACGTGCGCATTTCCTTGGCGGCGGCCAGGCCCAGCACGATCAGGATAATCAGCAGCAACAGCCAGAACGCCTTCCAGCCGTGTTTGGTACGACGGGATTTTTCAGGTAAAGGCGCATCATCCACACGTTCAGTCGGAACCACGGTTTTACTCGAATCGCTTTGCCATAACGCGCCCATAGTCGACTGATCCATTCACGCAGATTGATCGGACTTGTCTGAAGCTTAGACGGTGGTTGGCGATGGTGAAAAAATTGTGAACGTCTTTAGCGGTCGATCGAGTCGGGGGGGGGCTTTGGGGTGTCCGTGGAAGCGGCGGGGCACTCGGCAGGACATTTTTCGTATAGCAATGACTGGATGACGATGGGTTCGACCTGCCTTTGGGAACGTTTCTTAACATCTGACTTGGAATAGGGGCGCTTGTCTTAATAGAGGGAAGGGTGTTGCGAATGATTGGTAATAACTCCTGAGTTGTTTGTTTTGGCCGCTCTGATATTTATTGCGCTCTCGCTTTTTTATATCAGGGATGATGTGATGATTGAACTTAAAAATACGGTTACGAATTCTGAAAAGGCTGTCGATAACAAAGAGGAAAGCCAAGTTGATAAATATTTTGAGATCGTAAAAACGGCAGTTCCTGCGTACCTGTTGAATATGTCAAAACAGAATCTGGATATGTTGAAAAGTTTTGTGCCGACCCTCCCCGGCTGGCTAACAAGTGCTTCGCAGGAACAGCGCGCTGAAGCAAGGCGAGTCGTTGAATCGAGTGTAATCGCACACACGCAATTGACTGATGTCATGGCCGGAGTCAAGCCACTGCAGGCGTTTGCTGAACCGTTATTGAAACAAAAAATCAGTGAAGTATTTGCTTTGGATCTCAATGTAAATGAAACATGGATCGAGCTAACACCCCACGCTTCATTAATAGGCACCACAGAAAAAATCGAATACTTTACGCTGCTGCAGGCGGCCCTGAATAACTTCGAGGAAAAGGAAACCGACCGAGGACATTTTTTCGGTGCTGAAATTTTCACCTATGGGCCAAAGAAAGGAATCCGCAAACGAGTTTCACTCAGCGCAGAGCGTTTCATCAATATGTGCCGGGAACTCGATCTGGGGCAACAGTATCAAGCCCATATAAAAAAGATGTTGAAGTGGGATGATGTTGCTGCCCAGGCCCGATTGAACGAAGTCTTCGTGGGCTATCAAAAAGCGGCATTAAAGGCGGCGAGTACTATTGCCTTGATCAAGGGCAATATTGAGTCGAAGCACCACAACGCACTGTTGGACATCATAAGCGGCCAAAAAACCGCACGGGTTGACGGTAAGGCCATCTGGCACCGCAGCCTGAGTTTCATGGGGATGGCGTTGCACGGATGCGTCATTTTTGAGATTGCCGAGCCAGACGAAAGCTTACTGGATAAATTTTTGACATCCGTGAATGTCGGTTCACAGAGCGGCCTTATCGCCTACATTCCGGACGACCCCGATCATCCCGTTAAATATTACGCATCACTGGCCGCACTCAAGGCTCGACTGATCAGCCAGTTGGTGCGGAAAAATCCAAGTGCCCTTCGCTCGTTGGAGGCGGCCACTGACTACCAGAAATTCTTCAGTCGCTTTGTGAAATGCAAAGACCTTGCAAAGTATTTCACCAGCTTCACGGAACAGGTTCCCCGAGAGTTGTTGGAGGACCGGCGCAGGGAACCCAAGCGTCGCCAAAAGCAGGCGCCTGACTTTTTGCTTCAGTTGCGGGTGCTGGATCCTTCAGGAAAGCCATGGCTTCAAGAGTTTGATATCTGGACAACGCTTTACAAGGAACACAAAACGCGACTATTGCTCGACGCCCGCAGCCAGGCTGTTCCCTCCGAGGAGGCCGATGCAAAAGGTCGCCGTGGGTTAATCGCAGAGCTGTTCGAGGACGCCTTTGTATTGCTGAATGTGGCCTCTTTCCTGGTACCGGCAGTGGGCTTGGTGATGCTGAGCGTCACCGCAGTGCAGTTGATGTACGAGGTATTGGAGGGTGTCGAGGATCTGAGTTTGGGAGATAAAGAAGTTGGCTGGCGACATATCGTCGATGTGGTGGAGAACCTCAGTACGGGTGCTGCGACCGTTGCAGTATTTGGCGTTCTTCACACGGACTTCACACCGATAGAACTGGCTGACGGACAGGCGCGATTGTGGAAGCCTGACCTTCGCGCTTACCGCAGTGAAGTGTCACTGGAAAGCATCCAGCCCAATGCCCGTGGGCAGTATCAAATCGCGGATCGGCACTATGTTCGCGTGGCGGGTGACGTCTTCGAGAAGCGTTTTGATCCGGTGATCGGCAAGTGGCGAATCCAGCACCCGAAAACCCCGCAGGCGTATCAACCGATCCTGGAAGATTCCATTGACGGCCAATGGCGTCACACTCTGGATCGTTCGTTGAGTAAGCCTTCGGTGGGTTCGTCCATCAATCAGATACCTGATGAGGTGACTGACCAAAGCGCTTCCGGCAATGTGAACGGTGAGCGCGATGTTGTATCTGTACATCCATTGCCGGTGTCCACGAAGGGAATCAGCAACGTCGCCAATAACCGGTATGCCGTCGCTGAATCGTCTATAGAGGGGCTGAGTTCCTCGAAAGGGATTTATCGAAGCATTGAAGGGCAGCGGTTTTACATCCGTAACATCGATGAGACCGGGACGGTTGCGGTGTACCAGGTCAGAGATTCATTCAATTTCAATGCAGACCTCGTGGACGTCAACATCGTTGACCCCGCAAACAATCGAGCTACGGAATTGAGGTTATGGCAGATCAAGCCTGATCAATGGCATCCGCTTTCCTTGAAGGGGGGCTTCAGAAACAGCAGCCTTATTTCTGCAAGGGATCTTCTGGACTGGAATCGCTTGTCATCCCAAGTGCCTGAAACCTACACGTTGCGTAAATTTGCCACGGATCGCGGGCTTTTCCTTTCGACATTGCAACGATACGTGCGGGCAGACGGATCCCTGACTGCCGAAGGCTTCGAGTTTCTTGAAATCGATAAAACCCCGCGCCAAAGCATCAAGGCAGAACATCTTGTGGAGTGGGAGCGTCTGTCGGCGCGCGAGCGTCATGAATTGACGCGTGAAGGGTTTGCCAACAGGCACAGGCTCGATGCCGCGGATTTCATGAACTATGTGAATCAGGATGGCACGCTTGGCTCGACGGCAAAGGAGCTGATCAACGAGGAGGCACCCTTTACATCTTCCGGACTCGGTCAGCTGTTGTTTGAAGCCACTGCCGACCCGGCAATGACCGGCCCGGGCATTACGCGCAAAAAACTACCGAATGGTTTGTGGGAGCCCGTGATAGCGGTGGGTGAGCAGCGAAACTTCTCGGATGTAGGTTTCGAATGGGGCGAGTATCACCATAACGTGCCGTTTACAGCCGGGCCTATCGACATCCGTAAAGCACTGTCGGTACCCGAATTCAGTCGAGTAATAATCGACACTAATCTGTTTGATCCAGTAAAGGCTCGTTATTCAGCAAGCGTTTCTGCGCAACTGCGCAACAGTGAAGGGGGGGGAAGTAGCTTTATCTATTCCATGCAGCGGATGAGCTATTCCGGTGTGGTGAAAGGTGAGTTCAATGCCATTAAAGTCGTCGATATTGATGCCGGTGAAGTGCCTGACCAATCCAATGCCGTTTCCGGTTACTGGGCGGCTCAGGGTGGCTACGTCGATATACCGGTTCACCCCGAGTGGACGGACCCCGACCACGTTTTTACCCCCGGTTTCAGTGGCTGCTCGCTGCTGGTGGATCAGCTTGAGGACAATGTATTGCGGGTCCGGCATGTCGAGGGCGGTAAGGAAGACGCCCAATACAATAAATTACCCGCTCACGAACATGGGTGGGGCCTCGCTGCTGCCATGGAGTTCCTGGATTATGGAGTCGATGTTGATCAAAACGGCAATGTCGACTCGCTGTTGGCAGGCTTTGCCTATATGAAATACGACCGAAAAACCCGGGTATGGAATATTCACTACCAGTCTATTCAAGGGGCTCCGTCCATCAGTAAGTATTCCACAGCCAAACCGGGTTTTTTTGGACAACCCGACTCGTACATAAAAGCGTATGAAACATCAATAGTCAGAAAGAGCATGGCCAAACAAGTTGTCACGGTCGACACAGGTGTAGGTGTGAATCGTGCCCGCCCAACTCAGACCGAGAAGACGGTGGCTGCGCTGTAAGCCTGGAAGCGTGATCGCGATTGTCCTGAGAAAAGAGAACACCGAGTCGCCCAGTTCAACCGGTCACCCGTACCGGGTGAACATGACGGTGCACCATTGCTGTGCAATACTCGCCGGCGTTTTAACAGTGAATAATTCTATTAAGGCCGATAAATGCACTCCGTAAACCGGGCTTTTAGCGGGGATTCTCGCTGAATGTTGTGGTTTATAGAGTGAAAAACCCTGTCGGAAGCTTTTTATACTGCACGCCCCGCTGATCTTGCAGGTTTTGTCCTACAAGACGGGTTTGCCCAAAAGGCAGACCCGGTTTCAGGCAAGCAACGGCTTATCGGTCGACGCTTCGATGCTCGGTGGTCACATCCAATAACAAGACGAGGTTGTACCCCTATGCCAGCAGGCAATCATCTGCCCCAAGGCGAGACCGCTCAGGGCGGCCCGCTTAAACGCGAACTGGGCGAACGGCATATTCGCTTGATGGCACTCGGTGCCTGTATCGGCGTCGGCCTGTTCCTCGGTTCGGCCAAGGCCATCGAAATGGCGGGCCCGGCGATCATGCTGTCCTACATCATCGGCGGTCTGGCGATCCTGGTGATCATGCGCGCCCTCGGCGAAATGGCCGTGCACAACCCGGTCGCCGGCTCCTTCAGTCGTTACGCTCAAGACTATCTCGGCCCACTGGCAGGCTTCCTGACCGGCTGGAACTATTGGTTCCTGTGGCTGGTGACCTGCGTCGCGGAAATCACCGCGGTGGCGGTGTACATGGGCGTCTGGTTCCCCGAGGTGCCGCGCTGGATCTGGGCGCTGTCGGCGTTGATCAGCATGGGCACCATCAACCTGATCGCGGTGAAAGCCTTCGGTGAATTCGAATTCTGGTTCGCCCTGATCAAGATCGTCACCATCATTGCGATGGTGATCGGCGGTATCGGCGTGATCGCATTCGGCTTTGGTAACGACGGCGTGGCACTGGGGATTTCCAACCTGTGGGCTCACGGCGGCTTCATGCCCAACGGCGTGCAAGGCGTGTTGATGTCCCTGCAAATGGTGATGTTCGCCTACCTCGGCGTCGAGATGATCGGCCTGACCGCCGGTGAAGCGAAGAACCCGCAGAAGACCATTCCCAATGCGATCGGCTCGGTGTTCTGGCGGATCCTGTTGTTCTACGTCGGCGCGTTGTTCGTGATCCTGTCGATCTACCCATGGAACGAAATCGGCACCCAGGGCAGCCCGTTCGTGATGACTTTCGAGCGTCTGGGCATCAAGACCGCCGCCGGCATCATCAACTTCGTGGTGATTACCGCCGCGCTATCGTCGTGCAACGGCGGCATCTTCAGCACCGGCCGTATGCTTTACAGTCTGGCGCAGAACGGCCAGGCCCCGGCCGGTTTCGCCACGACTTCAAGCAACGGCGTACCGCGTCGCGCGTTGCTGCTGTCGATCTTCGTGCTGTTGTTGGGCGTGCTGCTCAACTACATGGTTCCGGAAAAAGTCTTCGTCTGGGTCACCGCGATTGCCACCTTCGGCGCGATCTGGACCTGGGTGATGATCCTGCTGGCCCAGCTGAAATTCCGCAAAGGCCTGAGCGCCAGCGAACGGGCCGGGCTGAAATACAAGATGTGGCTGTACCCGGTCAGCTCTTACCTGGCGCTGGCATTTTTGGTGCTGGTGGTTGGGCTGATGGCGTACTTCCCGGATACCCGCGTGGCGTTGTATGTCGGCCCAGCATTTTTGGTGCTGCTGACGGTGTTGTTCTACGTGTTCAAGCTGCAACCGACCAATGTTGCGCAAGGTGCGGTGCGTTCGGCTTCCTGAGTCGTAACGCCTGAAATGAAAAAGCCCCGGTCAATTGGCCGGGGCTTTTGCATTTTGAAGATCAACAGATCGCAGCCTGCGGCAGCTCCTACAGGGGAACGCGGTCTGCTTTTGTAGGCGCTGCCGAAGGCTGCGATCTGTTGATGGGTTGGGTCAGGCGCTTATTGAAATCCAGCCAGGCCCCCAACAACGCCATCAACCCGGCACCCACCAGCGCGGTGAAAATCTGCATGGCAAACACATCGTCGGTCATGGCATTGACCATGTCCGCCAAAGGCGCCAACAACACGCCCAGGCAGAAGATTTCCAGCGAATAACGCCCCATGCGGCAGCTTTGCTGCGCCAGCCAGTTGTGCGTCCAGCCGCTGTCGGGCAACAACTTGGCGGTGACATAGGCCAGCGCGAGGAAGTGCAGCAGGCGCACTGGCGACAGGTCAGTCTTGCTGATCGGGTACAGAAGGTTACTCAGCCAGGCTGGCATCACCGCGTCGTGTATTTCCGGCCAGCGCCAGGAGATCGTAATCACCCCGGCCAGCACCACGTACACCGCGGCACTGACAAACAGCGGCTGGCGCATCAGTGATCGAGTGTCGGGCAATCGTGGCCGCTGCCCGTGAATCGCCGTCGCACCACCGAGCACAAACAGCAGCTGCCAGACGACCGGGTTGAAGTACCAGACGCCGTCCTTGATCGCGGCGAGGTTCCAGCCAAACCACGGCGCCAGCAAGTAGACCGTCAACGACACCGCCACCACCGCCCATGGCGCGCGCACCAGCAGCGGCAGCACCAGCGGCAGGCCCGCCAGCAACACGATGTACAGCGGCAGCGGATCCATGAGGTTCGGTTTGAAGCGCAACAACAACTCATCCGTCAACGCTTGCTGGGGATTGGTGATGAAGTGGTGCATGCCCATTTCTTCCACCAAGTCACGGGTTTCCACATGGCTGTTGGCGAAGAACACGATGCCCATCAGCATCGCCAGCAGAAAGATATGCACCACATAGAGCACCCAGGTGCGGCGCAGGATTTTCACGCAGGCGACCAGATAACCGTCGCGCGCAAGGATTTTTCCGTAGGCCAGAACAGCTGCGTAGCCTGCGAGAAATACGAAGATTTCGGCGGCGTCGCTGAAACCGAAGTTACGCGGGGTGATTTGGCCGAGGGGGTTGTGAGGCACGTGATCCCAGAAAATGAAGATCAGGGCCAGGCCTCGAAAAAAGTCGATTCGGTGATCGCGTTCAGACGTCATGACTGAGGGCTCTTGAACGGTATTGAGTAAGGAGCGGTGCGCTGCGCAAAAGGTGCATGCCGCACTTCGGCGGCGCGCAGGGTGGCGTGATTGGCCGGTAATTGCAAAGTCGGGATATTACGGGATATTGCCCGTGATCGCCGTTTGTCTAAAACCGGGGGAATTATGCCCCGCGACAGGTTCAAAGCTTCATGGGTTGAACGTAGTAACCCCAAGGGGCACCGACATGCGGATGGGCGATTGGCTCGACAGAGAGCTCGGCGGTCGGCGGATCTGGCTGTGGTTTCTCATTGCGACCTTTGCCTATGTCCTGCCGCTGATCCTTGCCGACTATCCGTACATCGATGACAACTGGCGTTCATTGGCCGCTGGCATGGGTTGGGCCGGGGAGGGCCGTTTATTCACGCAGCTGTTTTACAACTGGCTGACCTTCACCGGTGCTGCGCCGAACATCTTCCCGCTGCCATTGTTGCTTGCCACGCTAGCCATGGCTTGGGCGTTGACCCGCCTGACTTTCCATTATTTTGCCGAGCCAAGGTTATCCCACTGTCTGGTGGTGCTCGCGCTTTGGTACAACCCGTTCCTGCTGCAAAACCTGTCCTATCAATATGACGGGCCGGCCATGGCGCTGAGCCTGGTAGCGGTCATCTTTGCGATCACCTTTCGCAGCGCCTCTCGCGTCCAGCAACTGGTTGTTCCCGCGGTGCTGATTGCCCTGGGCCTGGGGCTGTATCAGGTCAGCATCAATGTGTTTCTGGGGCTGTGTTGTCTGGAGCTGCTGCGGTGGGCAAAGGATCGGCTACCCTGGCCCGAGTGGTGTCGGTTGGTCGGTTGGAAAGTAGCGCAGATGGTGCTGGCCTGGCTGATCTACGGCGCCACGGCTTATGCCTACATGAATCAGAGCCGCACCCTGTTTTTGAACTGGGCGGCGGATCCACTGCTGCAAGTCCAAACCAATGTCGGCAGAGTGCTGGAAAAGGTCGTGCTGCTGTTTCACGGCGGATTCGGTTGGGTGTTTGCGGCGTTGTTGCTATGTGCCGTTGCCGGTAGCGTCGAGGTGGGACGACGCATCCATGAACGACGTGAGGTCGGGCCGAAGAAAGCGCTGGTCGGCCTTCTGTGCTTACTGACCTTACCGATCGCGGCGCTGCTGGTGCCCGGCGCCGCGCTGTTTTTTCGCGACTTCAATGAAGGCGCCCGGACCTTGATGGGTTTTTCCGTGCTGCTGGTGCTGCTGTTCTACCTCAGTCATTTGGCGCTGGCGGATGTGCATGAGCGACTGCCCTTGTTGTTGCTGATTCCGCTGCTGGCCATGCTCTCGCTGTCCTTCGCCTATGGCCGGGTGCTGGTGGTGCAGAAGACCTTCGCCAACTCCGCGCTGAATGCCTTGAGCTACGACATTGCATCGCGTCCTGCCTTGCGCGATGCCAAACGCATCTACCTGTCGGTGACCTACTCCGATCACTGGCTGAGCGGTGCAGCCGGTTCTTTCAAACACCTGCCGGTGCTGCACTACTTGCTCAACACCGACTACTACATGCTGGCCGAAAACCTGCCGAAGGCAGGCATCACCAATGTGGTCGCAGAGAGGGAGCGACGCAACGCGACCCGGGTCGGTTACCAAGGGTTTGTGCCATTGGTTGATAGCCAGTACTACCGCATTTATCTGCTGGGCGATTACGGTTTTATTGTCATGAAAGAGCCAAGGCCGGTGACTGAACTCCAATGGTGAGACTTGGCCGTTCGTCGAGAATAGTGGCCAACCTGTAATTTCTGACAGTAGACGGTACCCGGACATGATTTTAGTTTGACAGGCACCTGAAGCGGCGACGCAGGAAGGAGCCGGGATGAAAGCCTTTTGGAAGGAATTCTCCACTTACACAGTGGTCGGGGTGGCCAATGCGATCATTCATTGGCAGATTTTTTTTGTACTCAACTCCGGCGCTGAACTCACGCAGGCTGCGAGCAACTTCGCGGCGTTTTGTGTTGCTGCGTCCTTTTCCTTTTACGTGAACGCGCTTTATACCTTCGATGGCAAGGTATCGGTGTTCGGCTATCTGCTGTTCATTGGTTTTATGGGGATCACGAGCTACGGCATCGGGCGTCTGGGCGATGTGTGGCGGCTACAAGGTTTGGTGACAGTGACGTCGTTTTCGTTATTGAGCCTGGTGTGCGGGTTTTTCTTTTCGAAGTTCGTGTTGTTTCGTGGCCGTGAGGCTTGAATAGGGCGCTCGTGTTCCATCGTTATACGTCAATAATCATCAGCGTTCCGTGACTACCCGGCAGCACCGAGTGAGCGACCCCGGCTTCCACCAGGTACATTTCACCGCTCTGAACCTTTACGGCTTGCCCGGCAACGTCCAGGTGCAAGCATCCGGAAATGACCAGTAATCCTTCGTTGTAGTCGTGGGACTCTTGCTCATAGGCTTGCTCGTCCATGCGCAAAACCTTAATGCGGGATGGGCCTATATGACCGACCACCGATGATTTCCAGGTGGTCGGAAGTTGGCGGGCCAGTGAATCGAAAGACAATAACGGCATGCTGCGGCTCCTTGCAGTGTTTGTTTGCCGTCGGTGGTCCGCTATGGCGTGTTGAACATTGTGGGTGTGTCAGAAGGCATCCATTAGCAAGACAATGCAATCCCTGGCCTGGAAATGGTTGATCTGCGGCACCAGGCGTCGGAAGTGCTCGGTCTGGCAATGAGCATCCAGCGCTGCCCGGTTCGGCCATTGTTCGACGAAGATGAAGTGCCCGGGGTTTTTCTGATCGACGAACAGGTCGTAGGCGATACAGTCAGGCTCCAGCCGGGTTTTCTCGACCAGTTCGGCGTACCACGGTCGAACGGTTTCAATGTGTTCGGGTTGGATGAAGTCTTCGGCGATCACTTTCAGCATGGTGTTCTTCCTTGATATTCGCCAGCCTCTCCATGAGGCTGGCGCTCAAACATTCCTTATGCAGCCGCCACTTCGCTCGGCTCAAAACTGTCCGCCCGCGCCATCTGCCACATCCGCGAGTAAAACTCGCCATTCACTTCCCCGGTGAGCAATTCCCCCGGCTTCAAAAACACATGCAACTGCGAGAACAATTTGATTTCGGTCGCCGACATCCGTCGTACCAGATGTTTGGCCGACAACTGTGAAGGATGTTCCAGCCCGGCAGCCGCAAGCATTTCGGCCAGAGCCTTCAATGTATTGCGATGGAAGTTGAACACGCGTTGGGCTTTGTCCGGGACGACCAAGGCGCGTTGGCGCAGCGTGTCCTGGGTCGCAACGCCGGTCGGGCATTTGTTGGTGTGGCAGCTTTGCGACTGGATGCAGCCGATAGCGAACATGAAGCCGCGCGCCGAGTTGGCCCAGTCGGCGCCGATGGCCAGGACGCTGGCGATGTCGAAGGCGCTGACGATTTTGCCACTGGCGCCGAGTTTGATTTTGTCGCGCAGGTTCAGGCCGACCAGCGTGTTGTGCACGAACAGCAAACCTTCACGCATCGGCACGCCGATGTGGTCGGTGAATTCCACGGGCGCGGCGCCGGTGCCGCCTTCCTTGCCGTCGACGACGATGAAATCCGGGAGAATCCCGGTTTCCAGCATGGCTTTGGCGATGCCCATGAATTCCCACGGGTGACCCAGGCAGAACTTGAAACCCACCGGTTTGCCGCCTGACAGCTCACGCAGTTGCTGGATGAAGTGCATCAGTTCGATGGGGGTGGAAAATGCGCTGTGGCGTGACGGCGAGATGCAGTCTTCGCCCATCATGATGCCGCGTGTTTCGGCGATTTCCTTGGTGACCTTGTGCTTGGGCAGGATCCCGCCATGACCGGGTTTGGCGCCCTGGCTCATCTTGATTTCGATCATCCGCACTTGCGGCGTTTGCGCCTGGGCGGCGAAGCGTTCCGGGTCGAAACGACCGTCGGCGGTGCGGCAACCGAAGTAGCCGCTGCCGAGTTCCCAGGTCAGGTCGCCGCCGTTTTCCCGGTGATAGGCGCTGATACTGCCTTCACCGGTGTCGTGGGCGAAGTTGCCGAGCTTGGCACCCTGGTTCAACGCGCGAATGGCGTTGGCACTAAGGGAGCCGAAGCTCATGGCCGAGATGTTGAACACCGACGCCGAGTACGGCTGGATGCACTGCGGGCCGCCGACCATGACGCGAAAACTGCTCGGGTCGCTTAATGGCGCCGGGCGCATGGAGTGGCCGATGAATTCGAAGCCCGATTGATACACGTCGATCAGCGTGCCGAATGGCTTGTCGGCGCTTTCGTTCTTGGCTCGGGAATAGACCAGCGAACGCTGGGCCCGGGAGAAGGGCAGGGCATCGCTGTCGGATTCGAGCAGGTATTGGCGGATTTCCGGGCGAATACCTTCCACCAGATAACGAATGTTGCCGAGGATCGGGTAGTTGCGGCGCACGGCGTGGGGGCTTTGCAGCAGGTCAAACAGACCTACGAGGCTAAGCACCCCGGTGACAGCGGTGATCGGCCAGAGCCAGTCGTGCTCCAGAAAGGGCAGGCTGGCGAGGGTGAATATCACGCAGACGGCAAAGAAGGCGTAGCGGCTCAGGAGTGACAGGCTCATACGGTTTCCCTGGGTTCGGACTCGGTTATGTGCAACACGCTATCCCTGTAGGCGCGACGTTTGCTCGCGAAAGCGGTGTGTCAGCCAGCATCAATGTTGAATTGGATGGCCCCTTCGCGAGCAAGCTTCGCTCCTACAGGAAAGCGGTGTGTCAGGCGTTTTGCGCCTGCAGAAATATCGAAAACAGCTCGGACTGGGACTTGATCCCCAGCTTGCTGTACATGTGTTTCTTATGGACTTTCACGGTTTCTACGGAGATTTCCAGCTTACGGGCGATTTCTTTACTGGAGCAACCGCTAAGCATCAACCGCCCGACGTCCAGCTCCCGGGCGGTCAATTGCGCGCCTTTGAGTTGCTGCACCGACGCTTCCAGCTGCACGCGCCAGTCGACCTGCGGTGGTGCGGGGGCCAGGGCTACGACTTCGTTGATTTCATAAGGCAGGCGCTGGCGCAACAGGCCGAGCACCCACGGCTGGATCAGCGACAGCAAGGCAATCTGCTGGCCACTGAAACGCTGCTTGCTGCCCAGTGACAGGCACAGCGTGCGGTCGCCTTCGAGCTGACAATTGAACTGGATTTCGTCAGCCACCACATTCAGACGAAAGTAGCGCTGGTAATACTCGGTCAGCTCGAAATGCTCGGGCGCCACTTCCGACAGGCGATAGAGCCCGGTGCGCGACTGTTCGCGGCAGGCGATGTAGAACGGGTCGAGCAGGTACAAGCCGCGCAGGTAATCCTGGAACAGTTGATCGGGGCTGCCGTCCTCGCCAGGGCATTCGGCGAACACCAGTGGATGCTGATCGGCACTGAATAGCAGCGCCACCCAGCTGTCGAAATCCACGTACTGATCCAATAATCGGACCAGTTGCGTCCAGAAGTTCGGCTTGTCCAGGGCATCGATCAGTTGCCCCACCGAGCGGTGCCAGGCGATGTCATCCAGCGAGAGTGTCATGCATCTACCCCTATCGGGTTACCCCAGCCGCGTAATTCCCTGGCCGGTTGCTTGCTGCGCATACTGGCGCACAGACACCGACCGGGCAATCTTTCTGCATCCCCGGCGCTCTTAACAAGGAATACCCATGAAGGTCGAACTCGCCCAATTGGCAGGCCGTGACAACGACACGGCTTACAACCTCGAACGCGCCCTGGTCGCGATTGCCGGCTGCGCCGCTGACACCCAGCTGATCATGTTCCCGGAAGGCCACTTGATGGGCTTTGCGTCGGAAGAGACCGTGGCCCAGGTCGCCGAGCCGCTGGACGGTCCGACCGTCAGCGCGGTGATTGATGCGGCGCGTGAACGCAATATTGCGGTGGTCGTCGGCATGGCCGAGAACGACAACGGCCGTTTCTACAACACCACGCTGCTGATTACTCCCGAAGGCATTGCCCTGCGCTATCGCAAGACGCATTTGTGGGCGTCGGATCGCGGCGTCTACGAGCCCGGTGATCGCTATGCCACCTGCCTGTGGAACGGAGTGCGGGTCGGTCTGCTGATTTGCTACGACATCGAATTCCCCGAAACCGCCCGCGCCCTGGCGCAACTGGGCGCCGAAGTGCTGCTGGTCACCAACGGCAACATGGACCCGTACGGTCCGACGCACCGCACCGCGATCATGGCCCGCGCCCAGGAAAACCAGGCGTTCGCGCTGATGGTCAACCGGGTGGAAGCGGGCGATGGCGGCTTGTTGTTTGCCGGCGGCAGTGCGCTGGTGGATCCGCTGGGCACGTTGCTGTTCGAAGCCGGGCGGGAGGAGGGGCAGTTT
Organism: Pseudomonas sp. LBUM1646; assembly: GCF_059716165.1. NCBI lineage: Bacteria > Pseudomonadati > Pseudomonadota > Gammaproteobacteria > Pseudomonadales > Pseudomonadaceae > Pseudomonas > Pseudomonas sp. LBUM1646. The sequence continues at coordinate 5,557,485 of NZ_CP166810.1, read as the reverse complement.
GCGGTTGAGCTGGACCTGAACCAGCTGACGGCGGCGCGGCAGGATTATCGGTACCTGGATGATCAGCGGCTGAAGTTGCCGGGGAAGATTGTCGAGCATGCCAATGGACTGCGGGAGTTACTGATCCCTAAAAACTGAAGATCAAAAGATCGCAGCCTTCGGCAGCTTCTACGCCGAACAGCGATTGCGCTGTACCGATCGTTCCCACGCTCTGCGTGGGAATGCAGCCCGGGACGCTCCGCGTCCCACGAGCGGACGCAGAGCGTCCATTGAGGCATTCCCACGCAGAGCGTGGGAACGATCACGCAACACCCGTACCTTGCGCCGAACTCGGCTCTGCCATAAATCTAATAAATTCGGAGTAGTCGCTCATGGCTCGTTTACAACGCACCCTGTCATTGGGTTCGGTGGTGCTGTTCGGCATCGCCTACATGACGCCGATCATTGTGCTCGGCACCTTTGGCATCCTCGCGCAATCCACCGCCGGCATGGTCCCGGCCGCTTACCTGGCGGCGCTGGTGGCGATGTTCTTCACCGCCATGAGCTACGGGCGCATGGCCGCCGCGTTCCCGGTCGCCGGTTCGGCCTACAGCTATGTGCGCAAAGCCATCAGCCCGAAACTCGGGTTCATCGCCGGTTGGGCGGTGTTGCTCGATTACCTGTTCTTGCCCATGGCGATCTGGCTTATCGGTGCCGCTTACCTCAACTCCGCATTCCCGGCCGTGCCGCAGTGGATCTGGGTCCTGGCGTTCATCGGCATCACCAGCGCGATCAACATCGTCGGCCTGAAACTGGCCAACGGCATCAACGCCTTGCTGATGCTGGTGCAAGCTTTGGTGCTGATCGCCTTCGTCGCGCTGTGCATCCACTACATCGGCGGCGATGCGAGTACACCATTGTGGACGGTCAAACCGTTCTTCAATGGCGACATGCAAATGCCGCTGATCATGAGCGGCGCGGCCATCGCCTGTTACTCGTTCCTGGGCTTTGACGCGGTCAGCACCCTGACCGAAGAAACCCGCGACCCACGCCGCACCATCCCACGGGCGATCATGTTGATTACCCTGATCGGCGGTTTGATTTTTGTCGGTGTGTCGTACTTCGTGCAGATCGCCCACCCGTCGTTCCAGTTCGACAGTGTCGACTCGGCGGCTTATGAGATTGCCCGCAATATCGGTGGCGACCTGTTCGTGTCGATCGTCCTCATCGGTCTGATCGTCGGCCAGTTCGCCTCGGGGTTGTCGGCTCAGGCCAGTGGTTCGCGGTTGCTGTTTGCCATGGGCCGCGACGGCGTGCTGCCCAAGTCGTTCTTCGGCACCTTGCATGAGAAGTTCGGCACGCCGGTCAACAGCATCCTGCTGTGCGCGGTGGTGGCCTTGCTCGCCCTGAAACTGGACGTGACCACCTCGACCTCGTTCATCAACTTCGGCGCGTTCCTCGCGTTCAGCCTGGTGAACCTGTCGGTGATCTTCCATTACTGGATCGGCGGCGAGAAGAAAGGCCTACGGGAACTGGTGCTGTTCCTGGTGTTCCCGTTTATTGGCCTGGTCGCTGATTTGTGGCTGATGGTCAGCCTCGATCACCTGGCGATTTACCTGGGCCTGAGCTGGCTGGCGATTGGCGTTGTGTACCTGGCGGTGTTGACGGGCGGGTTCCGTCGTCAGCCGCCGGAGATGGATTTCCAGGAAACCACGTAGCCCGCGTAAACCCTACAGGGGTTCAAGATAGACGATCTGCTTCTGTTCTTATTGCAATCGGTTCTCGTTTGGGTGCGAATTAAGTGTTACTGTATAACGCTTAAGTTCTCACCCAAACCCCGGAGGCAACATGAAACCGAACATCCATCCCGCCTACCGCACCGTGCTTTTCCACGACACTGCGGCCGATACGTTCTTCCTGATCGGGTCCACAGTGGACTCCGATCGCGAGCACAAGCACAGCGACGGCAACACTTACCCGTACGTGGCCCTGGACGTTTCCAGTGCTTCCCACCCGGTGTACACCGGCCAGCAACGCAAGACGCAATCCGAAGGCCGGATCGCCGGTTTCAACAAGCGCTTTGCTTCGTTCGGGAACAAGCAGCCGAACGTGTGATGAGCAGGGCTTCTAATTTGGAAGGCAGGCAAAAGGTAGCGAACTCAGGTTCTCTACCTTTTTATATTTCAGGCTTGAATAGTATTGTCGACCGACTGCATTTTTCCTTGGCTTTTTTGTTTGGCGTCAGGCAAGTCGTTGATGCAGTAATTAACGTAATAATTTATAAAAAGCAGGGTATAAACGCCCTTCATTCGCAGCTCGAAATTGTGTTCGGCCAGCGCATAAGCTCTCAATGCGTTACGTGCACGAAAAGCCCAGATAATCACGAGTATGTTTGAAGTAATCAGCATGACGCTACCCAATAGCATCACGGACAAATGGCCCGTATCCACGAAAAGTCCACCGATTGCCATCAAGGACAAGTACCAGATGAAATAGCAGGGGCTCATGGTTTTGATCTTTGTGACTTCCTCCAGAGATGCCTGGGTTTTATGCATCCAAACAATGAAGTAAAGGCCTAGCGTGATCAGCGCCAACAGGAAGAGATGAAGCGTCTTGAGGTTGTTTCTTTCTTTAAGTGCAGAGATGTCGGACATTCCGGTTTTCCAATGAGGGGCTGGGTTGCCAAGTGACCGCTGAACCGCGGTGCCGGGCAAACTACCAAACTCGCGCGTGGGAATTTTCCGGATTTGTAAGTGGTTAATTCTTCTTTTCTGTTTCGTCGCCACACCCGTTATGCCGTCTCAATGCAGGAGGGTGAGTGTTCAGCCTGCCAACTTGGTCTGGCGCACCGGCAACTCAACCCTGAAGGTCGTGCCGCTCCCGACGACGCTGCGCACCGAAATATCCCCGTGATGCTTTTTCACAATCCCGTACGACAGTGACAGCCCCAGCCCGGTGCCCTGGCCAATCGGTTTGGTGGTGAAAAAGGGGTCGAATATTTTCTGCAACGTCTGCGGTTCAATGCCCGAGCCGGTGTCGGCGACTTCGATCCACACCGTTTCACCCGCCAGCCCGGTGCTCAGGGTGATGGTGCCCCGTTCCGCCCCGATGGCCTGGGAGGCGTTGACGATCAGGTTCATGATCACTTGGTTGATTTGCGACGGCAGGCACTCGATTTCCGGTAGCACTTGATAGGCCTTCACCACGTCGGCCTTGTACTTGAGTTCGTTGGCGACGATGTTCAGGGTCGATTCGATGCCCTGTTGCAGATTGGCCCACTGCCATTCCTGGTTGGAGTCGACCCGCGAGAAATCCTTCAGATCCTTGACGATCTGCCCGACGCGGCTGATGCCGTCCTTGGACTCCTTGATCAGCAGTGGAATGTCCTCGCGCAGGAACTCCAGCTCGATGCGTTCGCGCAGCACGCCCAGTCGCTCCATCACCTCGGTTGAGGTAATCGCCTCTTCGGCACTGCGATAGGCGTCGAGCATTTCCTGCAGTTGCTTGAAGTAGCCTTCCAGACAACCGAGGTTGGACGAAATAAAGCCGATGGGGTTGTTGATTTCATGGGCGACGCCGGCCGCCAGTTGCCCCAAGGAGGCGAGTTTTTCCGATTGCACCAGTTGCGATTCAAGCTGTTTGCGCTCGTCGATTTCCCGCTGCAAGGCTTCGCTGGCCTGTTTGAACTGAGTCGTGCGCTGGTCCACCAGGTGCTCCAGGTGGTGCATTTGTACCGAGGCGCGTTCGGTCATGTCCCATTTGGTCAGCAGGGTATTGGCCATCTGCTGCACTTCAATATTGTCGAATGGCTTTTTCAGGATCAGCAGCCGGTCATGGGCCTGCAAACGGTCGAGCAGTTCATCCCACGAGTAGTCGGAATAAGCGGTGCACACCACCACTTGCAGGCGCGGGTCTTCCTGCCACAGGTGTTCGATGGTCTGCGCGCCGTCCCAGCCATCGGGCATGCGCATGTCGACGAAGGCCATGGCGTAGGGACGGTTTTCCTTCATGGCGAATTTGAGTTTGCCCAGGCCTTCCTGGCCACCGAAAGCCGAGTCCAGCTCGAACAGCGCGCTGGCGGATTTCGCTTCGGCACCGAACAGCGCGGCCTCCATCTCATCCAGTTCCACGTGTTGCACCGGGTTCGGGGTGAGGATCTTGCGAAAGTCGACATGAATGGACGGTGTGTCATCGATCAACAAAATGCGTCGATTCGAAAGTTCGCTCATGCGTCACCTGCTACGGTTTTCAGGGGGATCTGTAGCGTGAACTGTGCACCTTTGCCCGGCCCGTCGCTATGGGCAGTGAGGTGGCCGTTCATCTCGATGGCGGCCAGGGCACAACTGTGCAGGCCGAAACCATGGCCTTCCTTGCGGGTGGTAAAACCGTGGGCAAAGATTCGCGTCATGTTTTCCTCGGGGATGCCTTCGCCGTCATCCTTGACGCTGACTTGCAGAATCGTCTCGTCGACGATTTTCACCCCCAGGGTCATCTGTCGTGGACGGTCGCTGAGATCGGACATCGCATATTTGGCGTTGCTGATCAGGTTGATCAGAATCAGCAGCAAGCGGTGCTTGTCGCCCATGACCCGTGGTACTTCGCCGTACTCCTTGACCACCGTGACGTGGTGCCGGGTCAGGGCGCCGGAGTTCATGCGCAGGGCGTCCTCCAGCAGTTCGCTGATGTGCACCGGTTCCATCAGGCTGTTGGCACCCGCGTAGGATTGCTGGGTGGCGACGATGTCCTTGATGTGGTCCACGCTTTTGGTCAGTTGCGCCAACTCGTCGGTCATGCCCTGTTGCTCAAGGGCAATAGCGTCCACCAGTTGATTGAGGTAGCCGGGCAGCAATTTGCCTTTGGTGTCCTCGCTCAGAAAACTACCCAGATCCTCGGTATGTTCGTTGATCAACTGCATCGCCTTGCCCAGGCCCAAGGCCTTGCTGCTGCGCAGTTTGCGGGTGACCAGGTCGGCGGAGATGTTCACGCTGTTGAGCACGTTGCCGACGTTGTGCAGCACATTGGTGGCGATCTCGGCCATGCCGGCTTGACGCGCCGTGTCGAGCAGTTCGCTCTGGGTGTCGCGCAGTTCCCGGGTGCGCTCTTCGACCCGCAATTCCAGGTCGTCGTTAGCCGTTTGCAGGGCTTTGTTGACGCGGCTGATCTCGGAGTAACTGCGCATCAGCCGAATTGCCAGATACACCAGCACCAGGACCAGCAGCACCGAAAACACCAGCATATAGAAGTGGTAGCGCTGGTAGACCGCATCGGACTGCTGCTGATCCTCGTTCAGCAGGCTGGTGATGTCGTCCAGGCGTTCGGCCACGGGGATGGCTTCGATGTTTTCCAGCAGGCGGTTGACGATCGGTTGTTCACGAAGGATCAGCGCAACGTGGTTGCTCAGAATGTCGATGGGACTGTGGAACGGGTCCGGTAGCCGCAGCTTGTTCACCCCCAGTTTGTTCAGGCCCAACAGGATGTCGGCGGCCTTGTCGTCCGAGGTGACCTGGGCGAACTCCAGGGCGCTGAGCAGCAAGTCGTAGGTGTCGGTGGCGATGTTGTGCAGTTGCAGTTGGTCGCCATCCACCACTTGGGTCAGGGGTTGCTGGATGTCGTCCTCGGCGGTCGGCAAAAACGCCAACGAGTTACGCAGCACCGCGTTGTGGGACTTGAACTGCTCCACCAGGCGGGTTTTTTCCTGGATGGCGGCCAGGTACGCATCATGGCTGTTGTTCCAGGCGGGCGAGTCGTTACGGCCATGGTTCGACTCCATACTGTCGAACCGCTCCCACAGCTGGGTCATCTCGGTCAGGGGCGAGACCAGCGGATCGTAGTTGTGGCTGATGGCGACCCTTGCCTTGAGGATCTCGGTTTCCCACTGCGCGTTGAGTTGTTTCATCCGGGCAATCACGTCCCGGGATTCGGTGTAGGTCGAGGTCTGGTCGGAGCTGGATTTGAGGTACAGGAACAGCAGTGTCGAGGCCAGGACCAGCGCCACCAGGCTGAGCAGCGCCATGCTGCGACGGCGGGACATTTTCATAACGGCTTGCCCTCCCATTCACCGGTCAGGGTCTTGAGGAACAGGATGATCAGGGCCGTGTCGTCGTCCGAGGGCACACGGCCGAGCTGGAACTTGAACATCACATCCACCGCCTCTTCGAGGGTTTTTGCCGAGGCGTCGTGAAAATACGGTGCAGTCACGGCGACGTTACGCAGGCTCGGAACCTTGAACACGTTGCGGTCCTCTTCATCCTTCGTCACCAGATAGCGCCCCAGGTCCGATTCGATGGGGTTGCCCCGCGTCAGGAAGTAATCACCCATGACCCCGAATTTCTGGAACATGTTGCCGCCGATGTTCACCCCTTGATGGCAGGTAATGCAGCCGTATTCCTTGAAGCGCTGATAACCGTACTTTTCATCGAGGGTGAGAATGTCGGTATTGCCTTGCAGGTATTGATCGAAGCGCGAGTTACTGCTGAGCAGCGTGCGCTCGTAGCTGGCCAGGGCATTTTGCACATTGCCCATGGTCACGCCGTTCGGGTAGGCCTTGGCGAAGGCGGCTTTATAGGTCGGGTCGGCGCTCAGCGTCTGCACCACGTGTTCCCAGTTGCTGCCCATTTCGGCGGGGCTTTGCACCACTTCGTGGACCTGGTTTTCCAGGGTGCCGACTCGGCCATTCCAGAACTGCCGGAAGTTCAGGGTGGCGTTGAACACGCTGGGGGTATTGACGGCCACCGGCTGGCCGTTGAAACCGATGGAAAATGGCTTGTTGTCGGCGCCCCCGTTTTCCAGTTGATGACAACTGGCGCAGGACAGGCTGTTGTTGACCGACAAGCGTGGTTCATTGAACAACTGGCGACCGAGTTCGACCCGCAAGGGGTTCTGCTGCGGCACGGCGGGTAACGGTTTGAGCGGTTCGTCCAGCGGTGCGCCGCTGGCGGTCAGGCAGATCGCCGACACTAACACCGCAAATGCAAAGGCAGGGGTGGGCGACATCGGATGATTCCTTGGCGGTTGGCCTGCGTGTCGTTGCGAGGTGCTCATGTCTGGGCTGAAGGCAACGGCTTCACTAACATCAGATAATGCGCAAAAGCATCCGGCGCCACGGCTTTGCTGAAGTAGTAACCCTGGCCTTCCTCGCAGTGATGGGCCTTGAGGAAATCCAGCTGTTCGAGGGTTTCGATCCCTTCGGCGATGACGGTCAGCTTGAGGCTCTTGCCCAGGCTGATGATGGCGCTGACCAGGGCGGCGTCGCTGCTGTCACGGCTCAAGCCGCGGATGAACGACTGGTCGATTTTCAGCACATCGATGGGAAACCGGCGCAGGTAACTCAGGCTGGAATAACCGGTGCCAAAGTCATCGATGGCCAGGCGCACGCCCAAGGCCTTGATCCGGTTCAGGGCGGTCACGGTGGCATCGACGTTCTGCATCAATACGCCTTCGGTGATCTCCAGTTCGAGCAAGGTCGGGTCCATTCCGGTCTGCTTAAGGATCAGCTCGATGCTCTCGACAAAGTCGCGCTGGCGGAAATCGATGGCCGACACGTTCACCGAGATGCAGATTTTCGGCAGCCCGGCGGTCTTCCAGATACACGCCTGACGACAAGCCTGGGCCATCACCCATTTGGTCAGCGGCACAATCAAGCCGCTGTCTTCAGCCACCGCGATAAAGTCCGATGGATAGACCCAGCCTTGTCCCGGTTTTTTCCAGCGGATCAGTGCTTCGGCGCCGACTACCTGGCCGCTGCTCAGGTCCATTTTCGGCTGGTAGTGCAGCACAAATTCATTGCGTTCCAGCGCCAGGCGAATCCCCGACTCAATGCTCTGCTGCTCGCGAGCGCGCTGGTTCATTTCGTCGATGAAAAAGCTGAAATCGTTCGGGCCGTTTTCCTTGACGTTGCGCATCGCGGTTTCGGCTTTCTTGATCAGTACGATGGCGTCGAGGCCGTCCTCGGGGTAGATGCTGATCCCCAGGCTGGCGGTCACGCTCAGGTCGTGGCCGGCGATGTGTTGCGGCGCGCGGATGGCATTCAAGAGTTTTTCGGCGATGCCCTTGGTTTGCTGCGGGTGGCGAATATCGGCCAGGATCACCACGAATTCATCGGAGCCATAGCGAAACACCGAGTCGGATTCACGCACCGTGGCCACCAGGCTCTGGCCGACGCGTTTGAGCATTTCGTCGCCGGCCGGGTGCCCCAGGGCATTGTTGATGCGCTTGAAGCGGTCGAGCCCGAGAAACATCACTGCCAGTTGTTTGTCATGACGGCGGGACAGGGCCAGGGACTGGTTCAGGCGATCGCCGAGCAAGGTGCTGTTGGGCAACTCGGTGAGGATGTCGTACTGCAACAGGTGCGAGACTTTGAGCAGCTCATGAACCCGGGCTTCGATGGTCTGTTCCAGGCTCAGGACTTTCATCGCCGCGTCCTGGGCCATCTGCCATTTCCAGGTCAGGGCGCTGGCCATCTGGCGGATTTCCAGACTATCGAAGGGTTTTTTCAGCACCAGCAGTTGGTCGCCAAATTCGAGCCGTTCGGCCATGGCTTCCCAGCTGTAATCCGAATACGCGGTGCACAGCGCGATTTGCAGGCTGGGATCGGCCTTCCACAGTTCTTCGATGGTTTCCAAACCGTCCCAGCCCGGTGGCATGCGCATGTCGGTGAAGGCCAGGGCATAAGGGCGACCTTCGGCCCGGGCGCGCTTGACCAGTTCCAGGGCTTCCTGGCCCTGGTAGGCGGAGTCGAGCTGAAAGGTCAGCCGGTCCGGTTGCAGGGTGCCGAACAGCGCTTCTTCGGTGCCGGCCAGGGTCTGTTCCTCTTCCGCGTCGGGGTCGAGGATTTTGCGAAAATCCAGATGTATCGAGGGCGTGTCGTCGATGATCAGGATGCGCCGGTTGGTCCGCACGAAGGGTGTTTTCATCCGTTGTCCTCCGTGGAGCGCGACGGATTGTCCAGTGCCGGACCGAGCTCGCTGCCCGAGGGTACGATGCTTCCGGCCTTCAGCAGTTCGGCGGCCTGTTCGCTGCTGACCGCTTTGCTGAAGAAATACCCCTGGGCGTTCATCGGCGAACCGGTGGCCATCAGCGAACTGCGTTGCTCCTGGGTTTCGACGCCCTCGGCGATGATGCCGATCCCCACGTCACGGGCAAAGTTGATGATGGCGCGCAAGGTGTTCGCGCTGGCCGGATCCTGGGCAGCGGTGTCGATAAAGGCCTGGGCGAGTTTCAGGTGATTGACCTGGTAGGTCTTGAGGTAATCGAATGAGGAGTACTCGGTGCCGAAGTCGTCGATGGCGATCTTCACCCCCAGTTCCCGCAGGCGCGGCAGCACATCGTTGTGGGTCCACTTGGTCTGGGCCAGGGTCGCTTCGGTGACGTCGAAGCGCAGGTCCCACGGGCACAGTTCCCAGCGCGCGGTGGTACGCAGCACGTCATAGATCAGTTCCGGGCCGCTCTTGAGCTGGGCCAGCGAAAGCTTGATCGCAATCACCGGCGGCGCCATGCCTTCGTCGCGCCACTGGCGCATCTGCCGGCAGGCTTGATCCAGCACCCAGTGGCCAAGGGCGACAATGGTCCCGGTTTTTTCGGCGGCCGGCAGGAACGCCGGACCTTCGAGTATCCCGCGCGAGGGGTGGTTCCAGGTGACCTGGGCTTCCATGCCGAGGATCTTGCCGGTGCTCAAGTCCACTTCCGGCCAGTAATGCAGCTCGAGTTCTTCGTTTTCGATGGCGGTTTTCAGTTCGCTGGCGATGGTCATGCGCTCGACCACTTCCTGATTGATCTCCTCGGAATGGAAGTGGTACTGGTTGCGGCCCTTCTCCTTGGAACGATAGAGCGCCATGTCGGCCTGGGTCAGCAGGCTGTCGGCACTGAGGATGTCCGGGGTGCAACTGCTGATGCCGATGCTGACCGAGGCCCGGACATCGTTGCCGTTCAGGGAGTAGGGCTGCACCAGCGCATCGCGGACCTTGACCGCCAGCGCGGCAGACTGGGTCGGGTCGCTGACATCGAGCTGCAAGATCGCGAACTCGTCACCACCAAGGCGCGCGACCACATCGTTTTCGCGCACACAGGCCTTGATCCGCCGGGCGACTTCTTGCAGCAACAGGTCGCCCACCGGGTGGCCGAGGGTGTCGTTGATGCGCTTGAAGTGGTCCAGGTCCAGGTAAAAAATCGCAAACGCAGTGGCGCCACGCCGATTGGCGGCGAACGCCTGGTGCAGCCGTTCGATCAGGGTCGCGCGGTTGGCCAGCCCGGTCAGCCCGTCGGTGCGGGCCAGCAGGGCGATTTTCTCTTCGGCGAGCCGGCGTTCAGTGATATCGAGGATGATCCCTTCGACTTCCAGTAACCGTCCTTCAGCGTCACGCACCGGGATATAGCGGTTTTCGACCCAGCGCCAGGCGCCGTCGCCGGTACGCATGCGGAACTCGATGGAAGCGCCCTCGGCATGCCGGTCCAGCACGCGCTCCATGGCGATGTCGACTTTGGGCAGATCGTCCGGGTGAATCAGCTCCTTCGACCAATTGGCCGACGCCACCAGTTTGGCCGCGATGTGACCGTATTTGGTGATGTTGTGGGAGATGTACATCAGCGGGAACGACGGCTCGCCACGCAGCCGATACAGAATGGTCGGGCTGTTTTGCACGATGATGTTGGCGTCGGACAGCTCCAGGGTGCGCTCTTCGACCGCTTGTTCGAGCAGCGACATTTTTAATGCAGCGTCTTCGGTCATTTGCCATTTGGCGGTGAGCGCGCTGGCCATTTGGCGAATTTCGATGGCATCGAAGGGTTTTTTCAGGATTAGCAGGCGATCGCCCAGCTCTAGCCGTTCGTCGATGTCTTCCCAGGAATAGTCGGAATAGGCCGTGCACAGCGCCACTTGCAGCTTGGGATCGACCTGCCACAGCCGTTCGATGGTTTCCAGACCGTCCCAGCCCGGCGGCATGCGCATGTCGATAAAGGCCATGGCGTAGGGCATATCGTTGGCCAGCGCCGTTTCGACCTTGTCCAGCGCTTCAAGCCCCTGAAACGCGGACTCGAGCGTGAAGCTTTGCAGTGTGATGGCCGCCGTTGATCCGAAAAGCGCCCGTTCGGTGCTGTCCAGGTCGTCGTCTTCAATCGACTGCGGGCTGAGGATCTTTGTGAAATCCTGATGGATCGAAGCAGTATCGTCGACGATGAGGATTCGCCGGTTGGTCCGTGCCAGCAGCGCATTCATAGGCATGCACTCTGGCTGACAGCGGTTCGAAACGGTCTGTTCATAGGGGCATCCTTTCCCTGATCACCTGGCCGAACGGTTACAGATTGTGGATCCGAGTCAGCAGAGCATAGTCCTTTGTCTGGAGTTCGCTTGGGTGTATTTGGCGAATGATTTGCCGGCATCTGCGCAAAATCATCTAGCCTGTAGCTCAGGCTCCGGCAAGAGTGGATGTTTGTCGTGGCCTGACACAGCGATAGACCCGTTTCACTCGAGGTGACGCCATGGAAGAGCAACTCCCTACGACTTTGACCGATAAACCCAAGGTGTTGCTGGTCGACGACGAGGAATCAATCCTCAACAGCCTGCGGCGCCTGTTACGCGGCCAGCCCTTCGACGTGCTGCTGGCCACCAGCGGTGCCCAGGCCCTGGAGATCATGGCGCTGCACAGCATCGACTTGGTGATGACTGACGCGCGCATGCCCAATATGGATGGCGCCACGTTGCTGGCCCACATCCACCAACTCTACCCGACCACCACGCGCATCCTGCTCACCGGTTACGCGGACCTGCCGACCATCATCAAGGCCATCAACGACGGACAGATTCATCGCTACATCAGCAAACCCTGGAACGACGAGGAAATGCTCCTGACCTTGCGCCAGGCCCTGGAACACCAGCATTCCGAGCGCGAACGCCGGCGCCTGGTGCAACTGACCCGGCAGCAGAACGATCAACTGAAGACCCTCAATACCACCCTGGAAAAACACGTCGCGGCGCGCACTTCCGAGTTGCAACAGACCGCCGACATGCTCGACCTTGCTTATGAAGAGCTCAAACGCAGCTATGTCACCGGCACCGAGGTGTTTTCGTTGCTGGCGAACCTGCGCCTGCCGCCGGCCAAGCAGACCAACCGCCAGATCATCGAACTGGTGCGGGTGTACTGCAAACTCCACGGGCTGGACGAGGGCACCAGCCGCGACCTGACCATGGCCGCCGCGCTCTACAACATAGGGAAGTTGAGCTGGACCGACAGCATGATGATTACGCCGTCGGACATGCTGCATCACATTGATCGCGACCGTTATCGCGAGTACCCGAAGCAGAGCGAGTCGCTGCTGATGACCCTCGACCCGATGAAGGATGCCGCCCGCCTGATCCTGCATCACCAGGAACGCTGGGACGGCAGCGGCTTCCCGGACCGACTCAAGGGCGAGGCGATTCCGTTTGGCGCGCGGTTGCTGAAACTGGCGGTGGACTTCATCGAATTGCAGCGCGGGTTGATCCTCGAACGGCAGATGAACAGTGACGAAGCGCTGGTGTATATCCGCAGCTACGCCGGGCGGCTCTACGATCCCGAACTGGTGGAGGATTTTATTCAGGTCTGCTCTGCGTACCTCAGTGATGTGACACTGGCCGACCCGTCGGTCAAAGTGCTGACCACCCGGGACCTGGCGTCGGGCATGATCCTGGCGCGCAACCTCAACGCCGACAACGGCATGCTGTTGCTCAATGCCGGTAAAGTGCTGAACGGGCCGCTGGTGGACAAACTGATCGCCTTCGAAACCATGGAAGGCGCCAAGTACAGCGTCTTTGTGAAAATCCCCGAGGAAGTCGAAGCGCTGTTGGAGCGCGAAACTTCGTAAACGCCGCGACGCAAACCTGTAGGAGCAAGGCTTGCCCGCGATGGCGATTTTATGGACGCCATCGCGGGCAAGCCATGCTCCTACAGGTTATTCTTGCGCCTTTTAATCAAGGCCAACCTCGATCCATGTCAACTGCCCCCCGCATCATCCATATCGCCGCCGCCCTGTTGATTGGCCCCGACGGTCGCACATTGCTGGTGCGCAAACGCGGCACCGAAGCGTTCATGCAACCGGGCGGCAAGATCGAAGCCCATGAGCAACCGGCCCACGCCCTGGCCCGCGAGCTGGAAGAGGAACTGGGCCTGGTCATCGAACCGGCGCAGGCGACTTTTCTGGGGCAGTTTTCGGCACCGGCCGCCAACGAACCAGGTTTTGTCGTTCAGGCCGAACTCTTTCTGCTGACCATCGACTCGGACGTATGCCCGGCGGCCGAGATCGAAGAGGTACGCTGGATCGACCCGGCCACCGACGGCCAACTCACGCTGGCGCCATTGACACGGGACGTGATCCTGCCGTTTTATCGAGCCTCGTTGACCGCGATCGCCTGACCAAAACAAGACCAAGGACTGCCCCATGATCCCGCTTCAAGATTTGCTGATCTTCGCCGCCGCCGCGTTGCTGATGGTACTGACGCCGGGGCCGAACATGATCTACCTGATTTCCCGTTCGATCTGCCAGGGGCGCAAGGCCGGGGTAACTTCGTTACTCGGCGTGGTGGCAGGGTTCTTCGTGCATTTGTTCGCCGCCGCAGCGGGTTTGACGGCGGTGTTCCTGGCGGTGCCGATGGCTTATGAAGTGCTGAAATGGGCCGGTGCCCTGTACCTGGTGTGGCTGGCCTGGCAGGCGGTCAAACCTGGCGCACGTTCGCCGTTCGAAGCCCAGCAGTTGCCACCGGATTCGTCGCGCAAACTGATCACCATGGGCTTTCTTACCAGCGCCTTGAACCCGAAGATCGCGGTGTTCTACCTGTCGGTGTTTCCACAATTCATCAGCCCGGAACACGGCTCGGTGTTTACCCAGAGCATCATCCTGGGCCTGACCCAGATCAGCGTGAGTTTTTGCGTCAACTTGCTGATCGCCGTGTTCGCGGCGGGCATCGCGTCGTGGTTCGTCAACAACCCGACCTGGCTGGCGGTGCAGCGTTATTTCATGGGCTTCGTATTGGCGGCGCTGGCGGTGCGGCTGATGCTTGAGCAACGCAGGACGGCATGAGCATGTGGATTGAACGACTGGATGCCAGCCATGCCCTGGACTATCGGGCGCTGATGCTCGAAGCCTACGACTTGCATCCGCAGGCGTTCACCTCCAGCGTGCGTGAACGCGCCGTGATGCCGCTGAGTTGGTGGGAATCACGCTTGACCAGCAAGCTGGACGTGGTGTTTGGCGCATTCGAGGACGGCCAGTTGTCCGGCATCGTCGGCCTGGCCTTCGAGCCCCGGGAAAAGGCCCGGCACAAGGCCACGCTGTTTGGCATGTACGTGTCCGGCAAGGTTCGCCAGCGTGGTATGGGTTATCAACTGGTGCAAGCGGCGTTGGCTGACGCGCAAGACCATCCGGGGCTGAGGCTGATCCAGCTGACCGTCACTGCCGGCAACGACGCAGCGTTCAAGCTGTACCAGCGCTGCGGCTTCATTCAGTACGGTCTGGAGCCTTTGGCCGTGCGGGTTGGCGAGGACTACTTCGACAAAATCCACATGTGGCGTGAAATCACCCAGTCCTGATCGTTCCCACGCTCGGCGTGGGAATGCCTCTTCGGACGCTCCGCGTTCGGCCTAGATGGGACGCAGAGCGTCCCGGGCTGCATTCCCACGCGGAGCGTGGGAACGATCAGTCGTACGGTGTTAGCGAACGGCGCTGACGCCATCCAGGGTCGAGAACGAGGTGTCCTTCGCCGTCAGCAAGAAATCGCGCATATACGGCGCATCCAGCATGTCCGCGCGAATCCCCGCATACAGCGTCGCAAACAAGCCTTTCTCGCCCAGCCGCTTGGCCTTCACATAACCCCGTGAGCTGTATTCATGCAGCGCCCAATGCGGCATGCCGCACACGCCGCGACCGCTGGCCACCAGTTGCATCATCATCACCGTCAGTTCCGAGGTGCGGACCTGGGCCGGTTCGACGTCAGCCGGTTCCAGGAAGCGGGTGAAGATGTCCAGCCGATCCCGCTCCACCGGGTAAGTGATCAAGGTTTCGGTGAGCAAGTCTTCCGGCACGATGTACGCCTTGCCGGCCAAACGGTGCTGATTGGCCACCGCGAGCATCGCTTCATAGGTGAACAACGGCACGTAGGTGATCCCGGCCAGTTCCAGCGGATCGGAGGTCACCACCAAATCCAGATCGCCGCGAGCCAGGGCCGGCAGCGGGGCGAAGGAGAAGCCCGACGCCAGATCCAGTTCGACTTCCGGCCAGGCATCGCGGAACTGATCGATGGTCGGCATCAGCCACTGGAAGCAACTGTGGCACTCAATCGCCATGTGCAAGCGCCCAGCGGTGCCGCCGGCCAACCGCGCGATGTCGCGCTCGGCGCCGCGCAGCAGCGGCAGGGTGGCGTCGGCCAGTTGCAGCAGGCGCAAACCGGCGCTGGTGAAACGCACCGGTTTAGTTTTGCGCACGAACAACGGCATCCCCAGCCGTTCCTCAAGCTCCTTGAACTGGTGGGACAGGGCCGATTGGGTCAGGTGCAGGCGGTCGGCCGCATCCACCAGGCTATCGGCTTCGCGCAAGGCGTGCAGGGTCTTCAGGTGACGGATTTCAAGCACCGGGGGCTCCATGAGGAAAACTTGTGATCAACACGAAAAGGTTGAGTTTGTCTCATGTTGGGTTGCCTGTCGACAATAGCGCCATGTTTTCACACCCTCTTTCATAGGAAGAAACACACCATGGCTCTGGCCCACACACTTGGTTTTCCGCGCATCGGCGCTGACCGCGAACTGAAAAAAGCCCTCGAATCCTACTGGAAGGGCGATCTCGATCAGGACGCTTTGCAAGCCGTCGGCCGCCAACTGCGTGCCACCCACTGGCAATTGCAGAAAGACGCCGGCATCGACCTGCTGCCGGTCGGCGACTTTGCCTGGTACGACCAGGTGCTGAGCCATTCCCTGGCCTTCGGCGTGGTGCCCGAGCGTTTCGACAGCACCAGGAATGCACAAGGCCTGCCGACCCTCGACACCCTGTTCGCCATGGCTCGTGGCGCCACCACTGCCTGCTGCGGCGGTGAACACACGAAAGCGCAATACGCTCAAGAGCTGACCAAGTGGTTCGACACTAACTACCACTACCTGGTCCCGGAGTTCACCGCTGATCAACAGTTCAAGTTGAGCTGGGAACAGCTGTTCGACGAAGTCGCCGAAGCCAAGGCTCTGGGCCACAGCGTCAAACCGGTGATCATCGGCCCGCTGACCTACCTGTGGCTGGGCAAGGCCAAAGGCAACGACTTCGACAAACTCGAACTGCTGGAACGCCTGCTGCCTGTTTACAACGAAATCCTTGGTCGCCTCGCCGAGCAAGGCGTGGAATGGGTGCAGATCGACGAACCAATCCTGACCCTCGACCTGCCACAAGCCTGGAAAAGTGCCTTCGAACGCGCTTATCACATCCTTCAATACTCGCCGCTGAAAAAACTGGTGGCGACCTACTTCAGCGGCCTGGAAGACAACCTCGGCCTGGCCGTCAGCCTGCCAGTGCAAGGTCTGCACATCGACGCGGTGCGGGCGCCGGATCAACTCGGTCAGGTGCTGGATCGCCTGCCGACCTACAAGATTCTCTCGGTCGGTCTGGTCAACGGTCGCAACGTCTGGCGCTGCGAGCTGGAGCAAGTCCTCGCGCAACTGCAACCGGCGCAAGAGCGCTTCGGCGACAACCTGTGGGTCAGCAGTTCCTGCTCGTTGCTGCACAGCCCGGTGGACCTGGAGCGTGAAGACAAACTCGACCCGGAACTGAAATCCTGGCTGGCCTTCGCCGTGCAGAAGTGCGGTGAAATCGCCGTGCTGCGTGATGCCCTCAACGACCCGCAATCGCCCAAGGTGCAAGCCGCATTGGCCCAGAGCCGTGAGATTCAAGCCAGCCGCGCCCAGTCGCCGCGCATCCATAAAGCTGAAGTCCAGGCCCGCATCAATGCCATCGGCGCCAAAGACAGCCAACGCCACTCGCCATTCGCCAAGCGCATCGAACAACAACGCGCTCGCTTGCAACTGCCGGCGTTCCCGACCACCACCATCGGCTCGTTCCCGCAGACCGGTTCCATCCGTCTTGCTCGCCAAGCCTTCAAGCAAGGCAAGCTGTCGGCCAACGATTACACCGACGCCATGCACAGCGAAATCCGTCACGCCGTGCAAGTCCAGGAACGCCTGGGCCTGGACGTGCTGGTGCACGGTGAAGCCGAGCGCAACGACATGGTCGAGTACTTCGCCGAGCAACTGGACGGCTACTGGTTCACCCGTTTCGGCTGGGTCCAGAGCTACGGTTCCCGTTGTGTGAAACCGGCGATCATTTACGGCGACCTCAGCCGCCCGAACGCCATGACCGTCGACTGGATCACCTACGCACAAAGCCTGACCGACAAGGTCATGAAGGGCATGCTCACCGGTCCTGTGACCATGCTGATGTGGTCGTTTCCGCGGGAAGACGTGTCGCGCAAAATCCAGGCTCAGCAGTTGGCGCTGGCCCTGCGTGACGAAGTGGTCGATCTGGAAAACGCCGGCATCAAGATCGTCCAGATTGACGAAGCGGCGTTCCGCGAAGGCTTGCCGCTGCGCCGGGCACAATGGCAGGAATACCTCGACTGGGCGGTGGAAGCGTTCCGCCTGAGCGCCTCCGGTGTGCGGGATGAAACGCAGATTCATACCCACATGTGCTACAGCGAATTCAATGACGTGATCAAGTCCATCGCGGCGATGGACGCCGACGTCATTACCATCGAAACCTCGCGGTCGGACATGGAGTTGCTGGAAGCCTTCGAAGCCTTCGACTATCCGAACGACATCGGGCCGGGCGTCTACGACATCCATTCGCCACGGGTGCCGGACACGGCCGAGATGGTCAAGTTGATGAGCAAAGCGGTGAAGCGCATTCCGGCTGAGCGCTTGTGGGTCAACCCGGATTGCGGCCTGAAAACCCGCGCCTGGCCAGAGACAGAAGCGGCGTTGGTGAATATGGTGGCGGCGGCGCGGCAGTTGCGCAGTCAGTTGGCCTGACCTGAACGTCCCGACGCTCTGCGTTGATCGTTCCCACGCTCTGCGTGGGAATGCAGCTCGGGACGCTCTGCGTCCCATCCAAAGCCGAACGCGGAGCGTCCGTTTGGGCATTCCCACGCAGAGCGAAGGAACGATCTTC
This sequence comes from Pseudomonas sp. LBUM1646, assembly GCF_059716165.1. Classification (NCBI taxonomy): domain Bacteria; kingdom Pseudomonadati; phylum Pseudomonadota; class Gammaproteobacteria; order Pseudomonadales; family Pseudomonadaceae; genus Pseudomonas; species Pseudomonas sp. LBUM1646. The sequence goes on along the minus strand of NZ_CP166810.1, from coordinate 5,539,341 downwards.
GGTCAGGGAAACGACCGCTCGGCAATCTTCATCAAACTGTCACGCAACTGTGGCAGCGCGCTTGAACAAACTTCATCAGACTCGCGCTCTACTGGGGTTCTGCGTTTCGGTGTTTTTCATGCGTGTATTTCTATTCCTGGCGGCGCTGTTATTCAGCCTGCCGTCCCTTGCTGCCTCACGTTGCGACGTCAATGTTCCCACCGAACATGTCGATCTGGATCAGGTCAGCCTGGCGTACCAGAGCATCGGTCGTGCGTCCGATCCGGCGTTGCTGCTGGTGATGGGCTTGGGTGGGCAACTGATCCACTGGCCGGACGAAGTGGTGGTTGCGTTGTGTCAGCAGGGCTTTCGGGTGATTCGCTACGACAACCGCGATGTCGGGCTGTCGACCTGGCGCCAGGCCCCGGCCGACGCCAACCTGACGTTCGAAGTGCTGCGCTACAAACTCGGTTTGCCGGTGGCGGCGCCGTACACGTTGACGGACATGGCCGAGGACGCGCTGGGGCTGATGGATGCGTTGCACGTCGAGCAATTCCACGTGCTGGGCGCGAGCATGGGCGGGATGATCGCCCAGCATATGGCGGCGATGGCGCCGCAACGGGTCGAGAGCCTGACGCTGATCATGACCAGTTCCGGGGCCGAAGGCTTGCCGGCGCCGAGTGCGGCGCTGGTGCAGTTATTGTCTCGACGGGGGGCACCGAACCGCGAAGTGGCGCTGGAGCAACAAGCCGATTTGCTCGCGGCCCTGAGCAGCCCGTCGGTGAGTGATGATCGGCAGGTGTTGTTGCAGCAGGCGGCGGCCTCCTACGACCGGGCGTTCAACCCCGAAGGCGTCAAGCGTCAGATTATGGCGATCCTCGCCGAGCCGAGCCGGGTGGCGCTGCTCAACCAATTGCGGGTGCCGACGTTGGTGGTCCACGGTACGGCGGATCCGCTGTTGCCGGTGATGCACGGTGTACACCTGGCGGCGCATATTCGTGGCAGTCAGCTGAAGCTGATTCCCGGGATGGCCCATCGTTTCCAGGAAGCGTTCAAAGCACCGTTGCTGGCGGCGGTGTTGCCGTACTTGCAGACCCACCGCGAAGACACGTCGCATTGGGCGCAGATTGAGCCGGTGGCGGCGCCGAACCTCCTGTAGTCCCCAATCCCGTGTATGAGCGAAGCTTGCTCGCAATTACGGTCTGCCTGCCAATCAATGCTGACTGACACACCGCTTTCGCAAGCAAGCTTTGCTCCTACAGGGGACGTGGGTTCAGGGAGCTGCTGCAGGCTCGGGCCCGTCGGGTGTATCGTTCAGGTTTTCCGGTGCGATGCAGTCTGCGAGGTAGGCGATGAGTAATTCCCTGAAAATTGATTTTGTCAGCGACGTGTCCTGCCCCTGGTGCGTCGTCGGTCTGTATGCCCTGACCAAAGCGCTGGAAGTGCTGCGCGATGAGGTGCAGGCCGAGATCCGCTTTCAGCCGTTCGAACTGAACCCGAACATGGGCCCCGACGGCCAGAACATCACCGAACACATCAGCGAAAAGTACGGCTCCACCGCCGAGCAGTCGCAGAAAAACCGCGAGATGATCCGCGCCCGTGGCGCCGAGGTCGGGTTTGCCTTTCGCACCGACGGCAACAGCCGCATCTACAACACTTTCGACGCCCATCGCCTGCTTTACTGGGCCGGGCTGGAAGGGCTGCAATTCAATCTGAAAGAGGCGCTGTTCAAGGCGTATTTCACTGATGGCGGTAACCCGTCGGACCACGCTCAATTGGCGCAGATTGCCGAAAGCGTGGGGTTGGACAAGGCGCGGGCCGTGGCGATTCTGGCGTCCGATGAATACGTCAAAGAGGTGAAAGAGGAAGAACAGTTGTGGCTGACCCGCGGCGTGAGCTCGGTGCCGACAGTGGTGTTCAACGGGCAATACGCGGTGACGGGCGGGCAACCGGTGGAAACCTTTGTCGGGGCAATCCGGCAGATCATGAGCGAAGCCAAGGGCGGGACTGTCAACAACTGACACCGGATCGTTCCCACGCTCTGCGTGGGAATGCCTCTAGGGACGCTCCGCGTCCAGTGACGCGGAGCGTCACGGTCTGCATTCCCACGCGGAGCATGGGAACGATCAGCGGGGGGCTAGCGGACGATCTTGTCCACATGAATCCCTAACTTTTTCAGTCGATACCAGAAGCTGCGCTCGGAAATCCCGATCAACTGCGCCGCCGCAGCCTGCACGCCGTTGCTCTGTTGCAGCGCCGCCAGAATGTAGGCCTTTTCAACTTCGGCCAACGCCGCTTCCAGATCCGCCGGCACGCCGTTGTTCTCAAGCAACGGCACGCCACTGTCGGCAGGCCGTGAGGCAAACAAATAAGCGGGCAAGTCTTCCTCTTCAATCACGGACTGCGAAGCCACAATCGTCGCGCGCTCCACACAGTTCTGCAGTTCACGAATATTCCCTGGCCACGAATAATTGGCCATCGCCTGCAACGCCGACCCGCTGAAACCGCTAAAGCGCTTGCCCGCCGCCGCACCCAACGTATTGGCAAAATGCCGGGCCAGCGGGGCAATGTCTTCGACCCGCTCGCGCAGGGCCGGCAGTGGAATCGGGAACACGTTGAGGCGGTAATACAGGTCTTCGCGAAACTCCTTGTTGGCCACCGCGTCCAGCAGGTTCTTGTTGGTGGCCGCGATCACCCGTACATCGACCTTGCGCTCGCGTGGATCGCCCACTGGTTCGATCACCCGTTCCTGCAAGGCCCGCAGAATCTTCGCCTGCAACGCCAAGGGCATTTCGCCGATCTCATCGAGAAACAGCGTGCCCTTGTCCGCCTGCTGGAAGCGCCCGACCCGATCAGCCACGGCGCCGGTAAACGCGCCTTTACGGTGGCCGAACATTTCGCTTTCCAGCAAGCCATCGGGGATCGCCGCGCAGTTGACCGCCACGAACGGTTTGTCGGCGCGATTGCCGTGTTTGTGGATCGCCCGGGCGACCATTTCCTTGCCAGTGCCGCTTTCGCCGGTCAGCAAAATGGTCGCGTTGCTTTCGCGCACCGAATCGATCGCTTGCAGCACCCGTCGGAAACTCGGGCTGTCGCCCACCAGGCTGTCGATTTGCTGGTGTTCGTCGAGTTCGGCGCGCATGCGCTGGTTGTCTTTGAGGATGTCGCGAAATTGCAAGGCCTTGCTGACGGTGATGTCCAGTTCGTCGATATCGAACGGTTTGGCGATGTAGTCGAAAGCGCCGTTGCGCATCGATTGCACGGCGTTTTTTACCGTGCTGTAGGCGGTCATGACGATCACCGGCAACTGCGGAAAACGGCTTTTGATTTCCGCCAGCAGTTGCGGGCCGTCCATGCCGGGCATGCGCCAGTCGCTGATCACCAGGTCGATGTCTTCGCACTCCAGCACTTTGAGCGCGTGCAGACCATTACCGGCGGTGAACACGGTGATGCCGTTCTGACTCAGGGCCGAGGCCAGCAGGTCGCAGAGCTTGGGCTCGTCGTCGACTACCAGAATGTTATGTGTCATCGCTCGCCTCGTCGAAGTCTTCGCCATGGGCCGGAATGTACAGGCTGAAGGTGGCGCCGGCATCTTTTTCACTGACGCAGTCGATGTGCCCGTCGTGGTTTTCCATGATCGAAAACACCTTGGCCAGACCGAGGCCGGTGCCGGAAGCCTTGGTGGTGACGAACGGGGTGAAGATCCGTTCGAGCATGTCCGGCTCGATGCCCTGGCCAGTGTCCGCCACGCTGATGATGGTGTGGGTGGCGTCGCGGTTGATGCCCAGGGTCAGGTGGCCGCCGTCGGGCATGGCGTCGATGGCGTTGACGATCAGGTTCAGCCCGGCCTGCTTGAGTTGGCGCGCATCGGCGTACAGGGTCGCGCCCGGGGCCTGATCGTCGATGTGCACCTCGATGTTGTGGCTGGCCAGTTCCGGGGCGCAGAACCCCACTAACTCATCCACCAACGGTCGCGCCGGTTGGGTCGAGCGCAGCGGCGCGCTGGGTTTGGCGAAGTCGAGAAAATCGGTGATCAGGTCATTGATGCGGCTGACTTCGCTGACCACGTATTCCAGGTGACGCTTGTCGGTCTCGGGCAAATCGGCGCGTCGGTGCAGCAGTTGCGTGGCGGTCTTGATGATGCCCAGCGGGTTGCGGATTTCATGGGCCAGGCCCATCGCGACTTCGCCCAGCGCATGCAAGCGGTCGCGGCGACGCAGTTGCGATTCCAAGTGTTGCAACTCACCCAGGCGTTCGCTCATGTGGTTGAAGGTGCTGCTCAGCTCGGCCAGTTCATCACCGCCAGTCACTGGCAAGCGCTGGCGATAGTCCCCGGCAATCACCGCTTGTACGCCGTTGGACAATCCGCGCAATGGCTTGGTCAAGCGCTGGGACACCAGCCAGCCAACCGCCAGGGACGCCGCCGAACTGAGGAGGAAAATCAGGATGAACAGGTTGCTCTGGTTCACCAACCCCACCAGGCTGGTATGGCGCAGCAGGCCGCTGAAAATCACCCCTTGCAGGTCGCCGTTTTCGTTGAGAATCGGCCGGTAGATACCGCTGTAGCGACTGGTGAATTGTTCGGTCGGTAGCTTGGTGGTGCGCAGGATATGCTCGATGTTCTCCGGCACGGCTGCGGGGTGATCCTCGAAGCGTTGACTGGAAAAGATTTCGGAAAAGTCATCGCCCTTGGCCAGGTACAGGCGCAAATCCAGCGAATGCACATCGGAGACGCTGGTCAGGAAGCTGTTGTCGAGGTAGGTGGCAATCACCAGTTTGTAATCGACGCCATCCTGTTCGGTCTCAAAGGTCGAGACCACCGTGCCGGTCGCGACGCCGCCGATTTGCAAGGTTTGCAACACGGCTTTGGGGGCGGTGCTGATCTGCCGGACGATGTCATCGGCAGCGGTGCTGAACACCACTTTGTGATCGCTGTCGCGCACCAGGGCCACCACGTCGATGCCCATGGAATCGGCGATGTCGGTGGTCAGTCGGTCATGGCGCACCGATAACTTATCCACCGGTGGGCGGGTATAACGCAGGAACAACTGCGCGGCCCGGGCGTTGTCCCGCAGGATTTCGCTGATCTCGTCCTCGACGATCTTGGTCGATTCCTGCAGCCAGATGCGCACGTTGCTGTCGAAAATCTGCGACAGCGTGGTGGCCGCCAGTTCGGCAGCGATCATGGTCGGAATGACGCTGACCAGCCAGAAGGCCAGCACCAGTTTGCGTTGCAGGCTCCAGCCGGAGAGGGCGAAGGGTCGGGCGTTGGCGGATCGTTTGGTCATCGGGTTTCGCTTGTCGAAAGCCATGGCGGGATCAATCGTGTTACCTGGTTCAATACAGTAGCCGACATTGCCCCGCCAGTGGCGACCCGTCTGCAACCGGGCTCGCCAAGGTCTCAGGCCAGTTGTCGATATTCCCGGCGCAGGGGTGGCGGGGCGCAGCGCTGCTGGATGAAACGTTGCTGGATGAAGTCCACGCTCAGTTCAATCACCCGGTGGTATTGCAGGTCGACGGTGATCATGTGATAGCAGTCGTCCAGCAACACCTTGACCACCGGCCCGCCGAGCTTGCGCTCGACGTAATCGGCGTTCCAGCGGCTGGTGATGTCGTCTTCGAGGGAGTGCAGGACCAGCGTCGGTGTGGTGATTTCCGGCATGCATTTTTTCACCACGGCGTTCAGCCGGTGCAGTTCGCGCACGGTGACGCCTTCCATGGTCAGCAGGCCGGCCTGGCTGCTTTCGCCGGCTTTCATCTGGCGTTCGACGATGCTGCGCAGGCGTTCATTCTTGATGCCATAGGGCGGTTTTTCTTCGAAGCTGCAAAGGTGGACGCCGAATGGGATTTTCATCAGCAACGGCGTGAGGAATGCGAGTTTGTTGATGCTCCAGCCGTCGTAGCGCAAGGTCGTGGAGTACAGCAGCAAACCTTCGATCTGTCCCGGATGCTCGGCCGCCAAATACATCGACAGCACCGCGCCCATGGACAAACCACCGACGAAGACCCGCTCGTGCTTGCGCCGCACACCGACGAAGGTGTTGCGCGCGCTCTCGTACCAGTCGCGCCAGCCGGTGGCTTGCAGGTCGGCGTTACCGCCGCAGTGGCCGGCCAGGGTCGGCACGTAGACCGTGTGCCCGGCTTTCGCCAGGCCCATGGCCACCCGACGCAGTTCCGTCGGGGTGCCGGTGAGGCCGTGGATCAACAGCACCGCGACCTCGCCCGAGCCAAGAACGAAACCGGCGCTGCCTTCGCCCATATCGATCTCTACGTCATTCATCGTTTCATGGCTCGATGCAGCAGACGGTCGAGGAGGGCGATACCCAAATCGATTTCCGGGTAGCTGATTTCCAGCGATGGCGCCAGGGTGATCACGTTCTTGTAGTAGCCGCCCACGTCGAGGATCAGGCCCAGGCGTTTGCCGTCGATTTCGATGTCGCCCTTCATGCCTTCGTCGACCATGAAATCCAGGGTGGCCTTGTCCGGGGTGAAGCCGTCCGGGCCACAGATTTCGCAGCGCAGGGCCAGGCCCAGGCCATCGACATCGCCGATGATCGGGTAGCGTTTCTGCAGGTCTTTCAAGCCTTCAAGGAAGTATTTGCCCTTGGCCATGACCATCGCGCCGTAATCGACTTCGCTGGTCATCTTGAACATTTCCAGACCGACCGCAGTGCCCAGCGGGTTGGATGCGAACGTGGAGTGAGTCGAACCCGGCGGGAAGATTTTCGGGTTGATCAGCTCTTCCTTGGCCCAGATGCCGCCCAGCGGGTTGAGGCCGTTGGTCAGCGCTTTACCGAAGACGATCACGTCCGGTTTGACGTCGAAATGTTCGATCGACCACAGCTTGCCGGTGCGCCAGAAGCCCATCTGGATTTCATCGACCACCATCAGAATGCCGTGCTGATCCAGCACATGTTTGAGTTCGCTGTAGAAGTTCATCGGCGGGATCACGTAGCCGCCGGTGCCCTGGATCGGCTCGACGTAGAAGGCTGCGTATTCGCACTGGTTGGTTTTCGGGTCCCAAACGCCGTTGTATTCAGTCTCGAACAGGCGAGCGAAATTCTGCACGCACTGGCTGCCGTATTCTTCCTTGGTCATGCCTTTCGGGCCGCGGAAGTGGTACGGGAATGGGATGAAGTTGGCGCGCTCGCCGAAGTGGCCGTAGCGGCGACGATAGCGGAAGCTGGAGGTGATCGACGACGCGCCGAGGGTACGGCCGTGGTAGCCGCCTTCGAAGGCGAACATCAGGCTTTTGCCGTTGGTGGCGTTACGCACGACTTTCAGCGAGTCTTCGATGGACTGTGAACCGCCGACGTTAAAGTGCACGCGACCGTCGAGGCCGAATTTCTTTTTCGCATCGACGGCAATCATTTCCGAGAGCTCGATCTTGCCTTTGTGCAGGTACTGGCTGGCGATCTGCGGCAGGGTATCGATCTGCTGTTTCAGCGCGTTGTTCAGGCGCGGGTTGGCGTAACCGAAGTTGACCGCCGAGTACCACATTTGCAGGTCGAGGTAGGCCTGGTCTTCGGTGTCCCACACGTAGGAGCCTTCGCAACGGCTGAAAATGCGCGGCGGGTCGATGTAGTGAACGGTGTCGCCGTAGGAGCAATATTTGGCTTCTTTGTCCAGAAGGATCTGGTCTTCGGCGGTAGCGATTCGAATATCAGACATGATGGAAGAGTTCCTGTGTTTCGACGTTGAAAGGGGTGGTGTTGGCGGCGCTGGCGGCAGGCAATTTGGCCAGCAGGGCCGGGAGTTCGGCGAAGCTGTCGAAGCGGGCGTAGGCGATGCCGTTGCGCTCGCAGTGTTCGGCCAGGCGATCCTTGGCGAACACGAAATCGGCGGTGGACGCCACGCACATGTCCGACTGGCCGTCGCCGATCACCAGCACCCGTTTGCTCTTGGGCGTGGACTTGCATTTGCAGTTGCCGGACGCGGCACGGCAGGCGTCGCTGGAATACGGGAAGTCGATGCGCCAGCTGTCGTGGCCGAGTTGGCGCAAGCGGTTGGCGAGGATCGGCAGCAGGGTCACGTAGTTGCGGGCGAGGATTCGTGCGATGCCTTGCTCGATGCCGTCGCTGACCACTTCCAGGGACGCGCCGAGGCCGATCACGTGGTCGACGAAGTCGGGAAAGTCCGGGTCGATTTCGATCGTGTCGAAGAACGCGAGCAGTTCGGTCGGCGTGGCCTTGACCAGCGAGAGCTGGCGGCTGAGGCATTCACGGGAGCCAATATCGCCTTGCAGCCACTCGTCTTCGATCGCTTCCCAGCTCGGGTCGGCGAACTGTTGGAGGATGCTGTCGATCACGTCGGTGCGGGTGATGGTCCCGTCGAAATCACACACGATATGCCAATCATTCATCTCATTACCTATTGGGCAGGGCGCGCTGTTTGCGCTTGCCAAGGGGGTAGAGCAGGGACTGTGCCAACCGGGTTTTGCCCCGTATTCATGGGGTTGTGGCGGGGTTTTGTGTCGACGAAGCTACAATTTTTGTAGGTTGCTACAAACAACATGAGTGCTTGCGCAGGGAAGGCTAAAAGAGGATTGATGCGCGCATATCTTGTTAGGGAAAGGCCTCATGTCGAGGATTACTGTTGCTCTGTTTGCGGCGCTGACGTGCCTGTCAGCCCATGCCATGGCCGATGGCATCACCGGTGAAGCAGGCGCGGGGCTGAGCTATCAACCCCACGACCCGACCGGCAGCCGTCATGAAATTCGCCCGGTGCCGTATTTCGATCTGGATTGGGGTGACGTCAGCCTCAGTACCGATGACGGGTTGACGTGGAGCGCCTTGAAGACCAACGGTTTCAGCGCCGGGCCATTTCTGAATTACCTGCCGGGACGGACTGCCAACGGCAGCTTGCAAGGCTTGCACGATGTGCCGGACATGGGCGTCGTCGGTGGTTTTGTGCAGTACGCGCCGGCTGATTTCTGGCGGGTGTTTGCCTCGGTGGGCGAGGCGGTCGGCGGACCTGATGGCGTAGTGGGCCGCTTGGGTGGCGAGGTGGGTTATCCACTGGGAGGCGGCGTGATCGGCAGCAGCAACCTGACCGCACACTTTGCCGATGGGCAGCAAAACCAGGCGTTTTACGGCGTCAGTGCTTCAGCGTCGCAGGCCTCGGGCATTGCCCGGTACAACGCCGGGGGTGGGTTGCAGAACGTGGCGTTGACCCAGAGCTTCGAGTTTCCTCTGGCAACCCACTGGTCGCTGCTGACCAGCGCCAGTTGGATTCACCTGACCGGTTCGGCAGCGGACAGCAGCATCGTCAAACAGGTGGGGGATAGCAATCAGGGGGAGGTACAGGCAGCGATTGCCTACAAGTTCAACTGAAGAATTGATCGTTCCCACGCTCTGCGTGGGAATGCCTCTAGGGACGCTCTGCGTCCAGTGACGCGGAGCGTCACGGGCTGCATTCCCACGCGGAGCGTCACTAGTGTCCGGTAAAAACTGAAGGGGGAGCTTGCTCCCCCTTGCTGTTGGCGGACTTCAGTCATAATCGGATTTTTCAGACTCGATTTTGACTCATGTTCTCCAGCACCCGTTTAGCCCAACTGCTCAGTGCGATCCCTCGCCCGTCCTTCCAGCAATCCACCGAAAAGTACCAGGCGGATCGCTACGTCAAACGCTGCACATCCTGGCAATTGCTGGTAACACTGGTCAGCGGCCATGTAACCCAAGCCTTAAGCCTGCGGTCATTGGCGACTTTCTCCGAAACGCTGGCTGCGCATAGCTACCATCTCCAAGCCGGCCCCATTGCCCGCTCGACCCTGTCAGATGCGTTGAACAAGCGTGATTACCGGCCGTTCCAAGACCTCTGTGAGAACCTGTTGCGCGGTGTCGGCCGTCAACAGCGCAAGGAAGTCGGCGCCATGGTTAGTCTGATTGATTCCACTTCGATTACCTTGCGTGGACCTCACTTTGATGACTGGACTGCCGCAACTAAAACCCGCATCACACAAGGCCTCAAGGTACACGTAGGGTTGGATCTGGCTCAGTTGGCCCCGGTGTACGTGAACATTACCCCCGCCAACGTCAACGACATGAGCGATGCGCTGAATATGCCGATTCAGGCCGGCATGACTTATGTCTTTGACAAAGGTTACTGCGATTACAACTGGTGGTACCAGTTGCAGAGCAAAGGTGCTTATTTCGTCACTCGGTTTAAGAAAAATGCCAACTACGAGGTGCTGCACGAGCACTCAACCGTTGCCGAACAAAGCCCGGTCATGAGTGATGAGGTCGTTCAGTTCGGCAAAAAACGTCTGGGTGGCAAACGTGTGAATGACTATCGAGACGAACCAGTAAGACGTGTCGTGATTGAACGCGAAGGGCACGTGACACCGTTAATCCTGGTGACCAACGACTTTGCCAGAACAGCTGAAGAAATCGCGGGTTTGTACAAGAATCGCTGGAAGATCGAGTTGTTTTTCAAGTGGATCAAGCAACATCTGAAACTCAAGCGGTTCTATGCTTTCTCCGAAAATGCCGTTCGCCTGCAGATTTACAGTGCTTTGATCAGCTACTTGTTACTGCACCTTTTTCACCGTCGCTCAGGGTTTCCCGGCTCGTTGTTTGAGCTGACGGTGCGGATTGCACATGTCCTGCATGAACGGCCCGCTACCCAAGAATTCAAAGACCGACGAAGGCAGGAACAAGAAAAACTAAAGGCTGCCCAGGGCAACCTTCAGCTTTGAAACATGTTTACCGGACACTAGTGACGCGGAGCGTGGGAACGATCTGGTTCAGGTTTGTTCGCCCTCGGCCAGCAACGCAATCCCGCCAATAATCACTGCCACGCCCACCCAGTGCAGCAGGCTGATCTGCTCACCCAATCCCAGCCACGACCCCAGCAACACCCCGACAAACACCAATGAACTCAGCGGAAACGCCAGGGACAAACTGCTACGGCGCAAAATCAGCATCCACACAAAGAACGCGCCGATACCGCAGCCCACCGCAAACAGCACACCGGGGTCGACCACCACGGCCTGTAGCCAGTGCAAGGTGAAAGTCATCTGACCCAACTGATCGCCGCCAACCTTGGTTGCAATCTGCCCGGCACTTTCCAGAAAAATCAGCAGCGCCCACAGCACCACCGTGCCCAGTCGCCCATGCAGCCAATCCATCGATCCAGAATCACGCATGGCCGGCACACACGAGCATCACGCCCACCGTAATCACCAGCGTTGCGAGCCAGCGCCGGCGGCTGACGGTTTCCCCCAGCACCACTTTGCCTGCCAGCACCACGCCGCAATAGGCCAGGGCCCCGGCCGGGAACAACAGGCTCAGGGGCGCCCGGGACAAGGCTTCAAGCCAGACGAAAAACTCCAGCGTGTAGGCGCCGATCCCGCACCACAGCAACGGGGCATTGAACACCTGGCCCCAGAACGCGTTCAGCCGAAAACCGCCTTCGAGTTCCGGCAAACGGTCCAGGCCGAGCTTGAAACAGAGCTGGCCGATAACGTCCAGCACGATGGAAAAGGCGACCAGCAGGAGGACGGTGAAGGTCAGGTCGGGATCTAAGATGTGCACAGTCAGGATTCACCCTTGGCGGATCCTCCCCGACACCGGCGTCATCGAGCATGAAGGCCGGCCGAGAGGGCTTGCGGGGCAAATGCAAGCGTCGGGCCAGCCGACATATCAAGTAGCCAATGCGATAACTATGTACCGCCCGGCTTTGTCGCCAAGTCCTTCTAATGCGGCCAACAGCGGTGAGGATCGGCCTCACCGACAGCAGAGCCCGGCTCCGAATGGACAGACAACCCAACGATCACGCAGCACCTCTTGAAATGCGCTTCGATGCCCTCAGCGACCGACCGCGCCGTGACGAACGCCTGTTTCTGACGGCTTCGGCGCGGTGGGAGGAATGTCGCCAGCAGTTTCTTGAGCTCATGGCTGACGCCCCCGACGCTCTCCGATTGGAACAGCACTGGGACGCCTGGTGGGCCGGACGGGCGCCGGGCACTGCGGTGTCTCGGTGGGAGCGGGCGAATCAATTGTTTCGCACGCACTTGGGCGCCGCCGCGCAGGTGGCTTTCGCGCAAGGGCAGCTCGATGCCGAGCAATTAAAAACCCTGCAAGCGCTGGTTGATCCTGCTGAAGATCAGGCTCCGATTACCACCGAGCGACTGGCTGGTCCGCCGGCGCTGCAACATGCCGAGTGGCCCGCCGCCCTGGTGATCACGATGGCCAGCGGACCCTTGCTCTACCTGCCCACGCGGCAGCCGGCGTTAGTGCCGTTCAACCAGCGTTCGGCGCTTGAAGAACACTTGAGCCGGGAACGGTTGTCCATCCTTGCCGACAGCCCGCAGCACGATCCATTGCTGGCGGCCCTCAGTCGGTTGCGTTCGCACTACGTCGAGGCTCAGGGCGGAGCTTTCGCGTTTTTTGCCGCGCCACCGGACTGCGCCGAGTTCTCGGCGCAGGAGACTGAAGAGGACACCACCGCGCGGTTCGGTTCGCTGAGTGCCGACCTCCCTTTAAGCGATCATCGCAAAGCGTTGCAGCAGCAACGGCTGGCCATCGAAACCTTGCTCGATGATGCCGAGGGCATGCCGGATGCGACCCGTCTGGTACCGCTCCAGGAACAGCTTGACGCATTGCACCGGGCCGAAGAGGACGCCCGCACCGCAGCGGTCGCGTTGCTTGATCGAAGCCCGGCCACGCGAATGCTGGAACTGCGCCAGCGGCCAAACGCCCATTACGATGCGCTGTATCAGGCGCGGCTGGCGGGCGTGCGGGCCGAAGCCGCGGTGCAGAGGCTTTTGCGGCACATCAGTGACGAAGAGCACCGTTGGCTGGAAGCCGTGCTGGATAACCCCAAACGCGCCGACCGTACGTTGGAGGTGATGGCCGCCCGTTTGAGTCTGTCACTCAGTGACGCGCAAGAAGCGGCGCTGGACGGACCGTTGGTTTTCACCCCTGAAGCCTCGGGACACAGCCTGCTGCTTTACTGGCCGGGCAGCGCGGGCGGGTTGCAACGCTTTGACTCGCGTCGGGCGCTGGAACAGGCGGTGTTCAAACTGCACGCCATCGACACCGGGCTGACCTTGCACCTCACGCCCGTGGGCGGCGACCCCTTTGAGTACGGCTTGCAGCTCCAGTTGTATGCCTGCGAACAGCAGGTCGCTACGTTGCTGGCTGACTACCCGGTGCCGCCCCATCAGGAACAGCGCCGGATCGAACTGGAAAAATGTGTACTGGAATCCGTCGACAGCCTCGGCGTATCGGTGCATGACGCCCGAGAGCAGGCGTACGCGGAGATCCTCGAGCAGCAGCAGACCCACACCCTGGCCGGTCACCTGCCGCAGTGGCTCGGTCGGTCGTCTGACGCTGAGCGTGCGCGGCTCAAGGCTTCGATCACGGCCTTCATCACGGCGATGAAACGCTCCCATGGGCTGATCGAGCGAGACCTGCCGCACCGCGATGATTTCAGTCGCAAGCGGGTCGATGAGCGCCTGCGCCAGGACTTCGCACTCACACAAGGTTTCAGCGTCACCCTGGACCTGCCGGATTCGACCACCTGGCAAAAAACCTTGCTGGAAGGAGCGGCCCCGGGCACGCCGCAAAAGAATGTGCTGATCGCCAGTGCTGCGCGCAGCACGTTGTCGATTGCCCAACTGGCGCACACCAATATCGATCAGGCGTTGTGGTGGCGAATGACGTTCATGAAGGTCGAGGTCACCGCCGATTCGGCCACTGAGCGCAACACACTGATCAGGGGCCTGACCGCGTCGTATCTGCGCACGCTGGTGACTGAATTGGACCTGGCCGGGCACTACGAGGGGCTGATATACCGGGCTTTCATGGGCTCGACGTCGGCGCCCGCATTCAACAACGCCCATCGCCGCGAATGCCTGACCGAACCGTTTCGCCTGATGCTGAAAATGCGCGGCGACTCGGCCCTGTTGCAAAAGCAGATTGAACCGGACGGCTGGCAAATTCTGAACAGCGCCATCGACGCCAATACCGCGCAAGCCTGTGCATCTGTTGGCCAACGCATTGTGTTGCGCCCGGCCTGCCTGACGGTCGGCGGGACGGATACCCAGGACGGCACGACCGGGTTGTCGGGCGTCACCTTTATCGAGGAACAGGTCAGTGGGGTGACAGTGCTCTATTTGCCTGACAGCCCCGATGATCGCTTTCTCTACCAGCGCGCCACGCTGGCACTGGCGCGTCAGTTGCTGTTTGATCTGTGCTTGCGCCCGGCGATGGTCGACTACCTGGCGGGTCGCGCATTGAATGGTGATCACAGTCGTCATCTCAGCCGGATCAACCAGGCGCGTCAGCGCAATTTCGATGCATTGATCGGGGCCGGCACGCCTTGGCCGGCGACCACCTCGCTGGGCGCTCATCTGCTCAATGCCCATATGGGCCGTTTGATCGAAGCGCACCGCGCGACGTCGCGCTCCAACTCCGCGTTGTGCCTGGAGCGCTATGCGTTACAGGGTGGCGTGATGTTCAATTACCTGAAAATGGCCATGGGCATGGTGCCGTTTGTTGGCAGCGCGATAGCACTTTACGACGCCTGGGACAGCGCCAATCTGGCGGTGGCGGCGTTCTTCAGGGGGGATGTCGGCCATGGTCTTGCGCAATTGGAGTCGGTGCTGTTATCGCTGATCGACGCAGCCATGGACATCTTGCCCAGTATTTCCGCTGGCCCGAGCGTGGCGCGTGCCTTGACCCGACAACGTCAGGTGAACGCCTTGCTCAAGGGCGCCGCAACCCTGCAGCGTCCCTCCTTGCGCCAGGCCCGACGGCTGATGGATCGGTTTGAGGGTTACGAGTACGAGGGGGCGATTTCTCTGGCCGGCCTGCAACCGGTCAACGAAGGTCTTTACCGCAACGTCTATCGCCATGCGCAGGGCGACTTCATTCTCCGGCAAGGGCGGGTCTATCAGGTGCGGCTGCTGAACCGGACATTGCGCCTGTATGGCACACGGCGCAGGGCCTATCAGCAGCCAATCGCCGTCGATGAAACGGGCTGCTGGGATACCTATTTTGCGGTACACGGAACGTTGTTCAATCAAGGTCTGGCTGGAGGCGGTAACCTGGTCGGGCATCTGGCCGATAACCTTGAGCCGATCTGGCCCGCCGCCATACGCCGATGGTTACCGCGTTGGTTAATTGATCGCGGCGCTGATCGCCAACGCAGATTGGGCGACACCATCGATGCCTTGTCGCGGCAACTCGCCATCCAGCACAGAACTAACAACGCGGCCATCCAACGCTACGACGCCAGTAATAACGCCACACGTCGCCTGACCCTGGATTCGGTGGACGCTGGATGTGTCAACGACATCGATCTGGCCACCCAGCGTTATGCGCGAACGGGCGAGATGCTGCCCCTGAGTCACGGTAATCGACGTCAACAAACCCAAGAGATTTCAAGCCAGTCAGCGCTGGTGGTGGTCGAAAGGACCATTTACCGCACGGACTTGGCCAGGGATCGATGCCTGCATTACCTGGATGACATCAGTGCCATAAGCGACCAGATGCTCAAATTGCCAGCCGGCAGCATCCAGAGCTCCTTGCACCTGACCGGGCAAATGCGGCAACTGCGCATTAAGCTGATCCATGAACTGCAAGGGATCGATGCCCATCTGGCACAGGTCGAGCTGTGGCGTCGGCGTATCAAGGTTCGCGCGGACAAGTCCAGCGTGACCGCGGACCTGGACCGTATGGACACTTCGCTGTCCATCGTTAAGCGCGATTACCTCAAAACCCTCAACCACATGCCCTTGCTCACCCGCTACGACCGGATCTTCGACCCTTCCTGGATGTACCTGCACGAGCGAATGGGCCAGGCTCGCGCCAAGGTGTATGACGCATTAAACACACAAGACAGCCTGCCCGATGTCGTTGCCGACGTGAGTCGGCGCAATCAGATACTGGGGGAGTGTCTGGAGGTATACGAACAGTTTGGTCGCGACCTCAAGGTGTGGACGACGGGCTATGAGCAGCACTTTGACTTGGCTTGGTTGCCATCGGTGCAGGCACTGCTGGAGAAGATGAGCGACCATGCGCGTCACGGAATCAAGAGCGGTATCAAGCAAGCCGCGAACGCTAAAAACAGTGGCAAGGCAATCTTTGAAACCGATGGCAATCGTCTATTGGTTGGTACAAAAGAGGTGGACCCGGTGACCCGGCAGACCCGATTCACGATGACCGGCGAAGGCGGGCGCGTTGAAAACTGGCTGCCCTCCAGCGCCGGCAAGTATTACCGTCAGCTGCCTGCCAGGCCCTTGCAGCCAGACGTCGTTGTCGACCGCCAGGTGTTATTGACCGAGGCTCGGCAACGTCTGGCTGCGGTGGATAGCTATCGACTGAAGGTCGACGGCTATGCCCGACAAAACATGCGGCCGGCCGATCTTGACCACATGATGACCAGCGAAGCTGCGGAGCTGCGTCTGCGTGCCCGGCGTATCGCTCGGGTGTCGGCGCAGGAGCCGATCATCGCGCAACTGAACGCCAAGGCTCAGGCGCTTACTCAACAAGGACGTGAACTGCGGATTGCGCAAATACTGAAAAGCAAGACGCCGACTGAAGGTTATCTGGATGACCTGCATCAATTGGCGGAACCGGGGCAGCCCATTATTGAAATCCGCAAGGTCGGCACATGGGTGGCGCAGGGCAGGCGCACCGATGGCCTACCCGATTTCATGCAAGAGTACGAGGTGCTCGACCTGACTCAGCCCACGCCCACGCCGTTGTGGTATGCCCATTTCCATTACAGTTCGTCCAGCTCGGTGTTCAGCCGCTTCGACAAGGCCCATCTGAAAACCCCCGAGCAGCGCGATCAGGGTTTGAAATGGCAGCAGATGCTGGCCGACAGAGGCGCGAAGGTTGATCCCATCTGGCGCGGCCCGATCGGCAAGCCGTTGGCGATCCGCTATTTCGAGGCTTTGTTCTGACAGAGGGGAGGGCGGCTTTTTTGTCAGCTGTGCAACCTGACCCACACCGACACCAACACGCTGGCCGCCATCAACCAGGCTACTGCCGCGACGGCCAGCGAAGCCTCCAACCGCATCCGGTCCACCATGACGTACAAGGTTGCCAGATAGATGAAATACGGAATGATCGACCACATGCCAAACACGATCGTGGTCTTCAAATCGTCCAGCGAACGGCCCTTGCCGACGATGTAGTGTGCGATCAACGCAAAGGTTGGAAACAGCGGCACCAGCCCGGCGATGTAATAGTTTTTGGTCTTGGCCAACGCGGCGAGGATCAGCACCACCGCCGCGCCCAGCGCCGCTTTCAGAATCAGGTCCATCAGTGGCTCAGCCCGTACTTTTTCACTTTGTCGAACAGCGTGGTCTTGGCCATCCCCAGTTCCAGGCTGGCCTGGGTCAGGTTGCCGCCGCTGCGCTGCAAGGCGTCGTTGAGCAGGTTGCGTTCGAAGGCTTCCACCGCTTCGGCGAAGGCCAGCCCCTGATTGCTGCCGCTGGCGCCGGACTTCTTGAAGGCCGGGAGGCCGAGGGCGTAGCGCTCGGCGACGTTGCGCAGTTCGCGCACGTTGCCCGGCCAGTCGTGGCTCATCAGGTTCGACAGGGTCTGGTTGTCCAGCTCCGGCACGGTACGGTCGAAGCGCAGGGATGACTGCTGCAGGAAATGTTCGAACAGTTGCAGGATGTCTTCGCGGCGTTCGCGCAGCGGCGGCAGCTCCAGGGTCACCACGTTGAGGCGGTAATACAGGTCGCTGCGGAATTCGCCCTTTTTGCTCGACTCGTCGAGGTCTGACTTGGTCGCCGCGATCACCCGGCAATCCACCGCCACGCTCTGGTTTGAACCGAGGCGTTCGAGGGTGCGTTCCTGCAACACACGCAGCAGTTTGATCTGCAATGGCAGCGGCATGCTTTCCACTTCATCGAGGAACAACGTGCCGCCGTCGGCGTGTTCGATCTTGCCGATCCGCCGCTTGCCAGCACCGGTAAAGGCGTTGGCCTCATGGCCGAAGATTTCGCTTTCGAAGAGGTTCTCCGGCAGGCCGCCGCAGTTCAGCGCGACGAATTGTTTAGTATGGCGACGACTGAAATCATGCAGGCAGCGGGCAACCAGTTCCTTGCCGGTGCCGGTCTCGCCTTCGATCAACACGTTGGCCGAGGTGTCGGCGACGTTGGCAATCAGTTCGCGCAGGTTCTGCATGGCCGGCGAGCGGCCGATGATCCGGCCTTCCAGGGAGTCCCGTTCCGCCAGTTGCCGGCGCAACGAGGAGACTTCGCGAGCCAGGCTGCGTTGTTCCAGCGCGCGACGGGCCACGTCCACTAGGCGTTCGGGGGAGAAGGGTTTCTCCATGAAATCGTAGGCGCCTTTCTGCATCGCGCCGACGGCCATGGAGATGTCGCCGTGGCCGGTGATCAGCACCACTGGCAGGCTGCGGTCCCGGGCCTTGAGCCGGGTCAGCAGTTCCAGGCCATCGATGCCGGGCAGGCGAATGTCGCTGATGACGATCCCGGCAAAGTTGTCGCCGACCCGCTCCAGGGCTTCTTCGGCGCTACCGACGCCGACGCAGGGAATGTCTTCCAGGGTCAGCGCCTGCTGGCAGCCGAGCAGCACATGGGGGTCGTCTTCGACGATCAGCACACTAAGGTCGTTGTTCATATTGGCTCGGCGGGAGTGGGGCTTACCAACGGTAAACTGAGGACGAAAGTGGTACCACCGCTGGCCGGGTGCTCGACACCCAAATGGCCGCCGGTGGCCGCAGCCAGGCTGGCGGAGAGGGTCAGGCCGAGGCCCAGGCCCTGTTCGCCGGGTTTGGTGGTGAAGAAGGGTTCGAACAGATGCTTGCGCGCTTCGGCGTCGATGCCGTGGCCGTTGTCGCGCACGCGAAGGCGATATTTACCGTCGTACTCTTCGCCTTCCAGCCACAGCGCGGGCAGGGGTTGCGACTGCATGGCATCGAGGGCGTTGCCGATCAGGTTGACCAGGATCTGCTCCAGACGGGTCTGGTCGATCTGCACCTGAACATCCTTGAAGTCGCGATGCAGTTGCAGATGGGCGCTTTCCATTCGGCTGCCGAGCAGTTGCAGCGCTGCCTCTACCGCTTTGCCGAGGCTGGCCTGGCCCTTGTCGTCACCTCGACGAGCGAAGGAGCGCAGGCTGGCGGTGATCCGGCCCATGCGGTCGATCAGTTCGTTGATGGTCTTGAGGTTGGTGCTGGCGACATCCAGTTGACCGCGCTCAAGGAAGCGTACGGTGTTGCCGGACAAGGTTCGCAACGCTGCCAGCGGCTGGTTCAATTCGTGGGCGATGCTGGTGGACATCTGGCCGATCGCCGCCAATTTGCCGGCCTGGACCAATTCATCCTGGGCTCGGCGCAAGGTCTCTTCGGCCTGGCGTCGTTCGCGGATCTGACCCTTGAGCCGTTCGTTGCTGGCCCGCAGGTCGGTGGTGCGTTCGGTAATCCGACGCTCCAGTTGATTGTTGGCTTCCTGCAAGGCTTCCCGGGCGGCGAGACGCGTGGCGATCACCTTGCGCCGCTCGTTCCAGGCGATCAGCAGGAACGCCACCAGGGCAAACGCCACTGCCACCAGAATCCCTTGGTTGATCGCTTCACGGCGCAGATCCGCCAGGGGCGTGAGCAGGGTGAAATTCCACGGGGTGTCGCTCAACGG
Organism: Pseudomonas sp. LBUM1646; assembly: GCF_059716165.1. Lineage (NCBI taxonomy): Bacteria > Pseudomonadati > Pseudomonadota > Gammaproteobacteria > Pseudomonadales > Pseudomonadaceae > Pseudomonas > Pseudomonas sp. LBUM1646. Next base: position 5,519,744 of record NZ_CP166810.1, on the reverse strand, counting down.
CCGGGTCTGGGCCAGGTAGGTGATGTCCTGTTCGTCGGAGGCCAGTTCGCTGTTGGCGGGGAAGGTCAGTTTCTCCACGCCTTCGGCCAGGGTTTCCCGGGCCAGCGGTTGCAGTTCATTCAGCGGGAACCAGTAGTACTGCAAGCTGCGGGCGAGTTTTTCCTTGGTCTCGTCGCTCAGCGGCACCACGGATTTGAGCCGGCGTGCCGGATCACTGGAGAGAATGATGATGCCGTTCTCGTCGCTGACGAAGGCTTCCAGGCGTGCACGCTGCCAGCGTTCTTCCATGGCTTCGAGGCGTACCTTGACCACGGCCACGCCAATGATCTTGCCGTGTTCTTCCAGGCCGTGGGCCAGGTAATAACCGGGTTCGCCGTTGGTGCTGCCGATGCCGTAGAAGCGTCCCGGCTGACCGCGCACGGCGTTCTGGAAATAGGCGCGGAAGGACAGGTCTTCACCAAGGTAACTATCGACGTCGCGCCAGTTGCTGGAGGCCAGCACGCGACCGGTGGTGTCCATCACATAGATGGCCCGACTGCGGCTGCGCCGGTTCAGGCCTTCAAGGTAATCGTTGACCGTTTGCCGGTATTCCGGCGTCGGGTCGTCCAGCAGTTTTGAAACACTCGATTCGAGTTCCAGCAGGCTGGGCAGGTAGGTGTACTTGCTGATCTCGCTCTCGACGGCGCGGGCGTGCAGTTCAAGCTGACGCTGACCGTTCTCGCTGAGGCTGCGAATCCCGTAGTGTTCACTGACCCAGAAGCCGATGTAACCCAACCCGATCATCAGGGCGATGACCAGCGGCGGCAGGAACAGATGACGAATCAGACGGGGTTTCACGGCGAGTGATGGCGGCGCTGCGCGATAGAGAGTGGGGTCGCATTTCATCACAGATGCCTTGGGTCAACCACTACAAGCCCTGAGAAACCCCCGTAGGAGCAGCCTTCGGCAGCTCTTACGGGGGCGGCCGTGTAGCTTTTAGTGCTGCAAAATCTTGTTGAGGAAATGCTGCGTACGCTCGGCGCGGTGGCTGATGTCGCCGAAGAATTCCTCTTTCTTGCAGTCTTCGATGATCTTGCCCTGGTCCATGAAGATCACGCGGTCCGCCACTTTGCGGGCGAAGCCCATTTCGTGGGTCACGCACATCATGGTCATGCCTTCGTGGGCCAGTTGCACCATCACATCGAGCACTTCGTTGACCATTTCCGGGTCGAGCGCTGAGGTCGGTTCGTCGAACAGCATGACGATCGGGTCCATGGCCAACGCACGGGCAATTGCCACACGCTGTTGCTGACCACCGGAGAGTTGGCCGGGGTGCTTGTGCGCGTGGGCCGACAAGCCGACGCGCTCCAGCAGTTGCAGGCCTTTCTTGGTGGCTTCTTCCTTGCTGCGGCCCAACACCTTGATCTGCGCGATGGTCAGGTTTTCAGTGATGGACAGGTGCGGGAACAGCTCGAAATGCTGGAACACCATGCCTACCCGCGAACGCAGTTTCGGCAGGTCGGTCTTCGGATCGGCGATGGACGTGCCATCTACGATCACGTCGCCTTTCTGGAACGGTTCCAGGGCGTTCACGCATTTGATCAGGGTCGATTTGCCCGAGCCGGACGGCCCGCAGACCACGATCACTTCGCCTTTTTTGACCTCGGTGCTGCAATCAGTCAGTACCTGGAAGTCGCCATACCACTTGTTGATGTTCTTGATAGAGATCATACGGCAAACCTTTTTTGCAGACGCTTGACCAGCAGCGAGGCGGCAAAGCTGATTGTGAAGTACGTAAGCCCTGCGAAGATCAGGAACTCGTTGGAGCGACCGATGATGTCGCCACTGGCACGGGAGGCATTGAGGAAGTCCACCAGACCGACCGCGTAGACCAGCGAGGTATCCTGAAACAGGATGATGCTCTGTTGCAGCAACAGCGGGGTCATCTTGCGGAACGCTTGCGGCAGGATGATCAACCGCATCATCTGGCCGTAAGTCATGCCCAAGGCCTGGGCTGCGCCCATCTGGCCCTTGGAAATCGACTGCACGCCCGCCCGGACGATTTCGCAGAAGTACGCGGCTTCAAACATCATGAACGCCACGATGCAGGAAGCGAATGCGCCGATCGGCGTGTCTTCGCCGGTGATCCAGCGCAGTACGAACGGCACTGCCAGGTAGAACCAGGTGATGACCAGCAGCAACGGGATCGAACGGAAGTAGTTAACGTAGGCGCCGGCGAGGTTCGACAGCAGTTTGTTGTGGGACAGGCGCATCAGCGCGAGGATCGTGCCGAGGATGATCCCGCCGACGACGCCCAGCGCCATCAGTTGCAGGGTCATGACCATGCCGTTCCACAAACCCGGCAGGGACGGAACGATGCCCGAGAAGTCGAATTCCATCATTTACCCCCTAGGGAGATCAGGCCCGGTACGGCGACTTTCTTCTCGACCAGGCGCATCAGCAGCATCAGGCTCATGTTCAGGGTGAAGTAGATCAGCGTGGCCAGGGTGAACGCTTCGAACAGGTTGGCGGAGAACTCGGCGGTCTGTTTGGTCTGCGCAAGCAGCTCCATCAGGCCAATCAGCGAGGCTACCGACGAGTTCTTGAACACGTTCAAAAATTCCGAGGTAAGCGGCGGAATGATGATCCGGTAGGCCTGGGGCAGCAGCACGTTCCAGTAGATCTGCGGCAGCTTGAAGCCCATCGCGCGAGCGGCGGACTCCTGACCACGGGGCAACGCCTGGATGCCGGTGCGCACTTGTTCGCAAACCCGCGCGGCGGTGAACAGGCCCAGGCACACGACAACGCTCAGGTAGGCCGAGGTGGTCGGGTTCAGGTCCTGCTTGTACCAGTCCTGCAGGTTTTGCGGCAGCAGGTCGGGCACCAGGAAGTACCAGATGAACAGCTGAACCAGCAGCGGCACGTTACGGAAGAGTTCGACGTAGCAGGTCGCGATGCCCGATACGACGCGGTTCGGCACGGTGCGCATGACACCCAGGACCGAGCCCAGCGACAGCGCGATAATCCAGGCCACGACGGCGATGGCGATGGTCCAGCCCAGCCCGGAGATGTACCAGTCGAGATAAGTCTCGCTGCCCACGCCGGTGGACTTGAAGAACACACTCCAGTCCCAGTTGTAATTCATTAGGGTCTCCCCTCGGATCGATCAAAGTACAGGTGCCCGCCTGGGGAAGCTCCGTTCCCGCCTGATCTTGAAGATCAGGCACACTCGATCGGCTCGACAGCCACCGGTTCGAGTGTTTCCAAAATATGCCAGCAGGGAGTGACAACCTCCTGAAAGGGCAGTGGCCCTCTCAGGAGATAAGGTTAGTCAGAAATCAGGACTTCTTGTCGTCAGCCGCTTTATCGGTCGGGCTTGCGATCAGCTTCTTGAGCTCGTCGCTCATCGGGAAGTTCAGGTTCAGGCCTTTAGGCGGGATTGGCGCCATGAACCATTTGTCGTAGATCTTGTTGATCTCGCCCGACTTGTAGGTCGCCACGATGGCGTCGTCTACAGCCTTCTTGAACGGCTCGTCGCCCTTGCGGACCATACAGCCGTAGATTTCGTAGGACTGTGGAGTACCGGTCACGGCCCAGTCATCGGCCTTCTTGGCCTTGGCCGCTTCACCGGCCAGCAAGGCGTCGTCCATCATGAAGGCAACAGCTCGGCCCGATTCCAGCATCTGGAAGGACTCGCCGTGGTCTTTGGCGGAGATGACGTTCATGCCCATCTGCTTGTCGGCGTTCATCGACTTGAGGATGCGCTCGGACGTGGTGCCTGCGGTGGTCACGACGTTCTTGCCTTTGAGGTCGGCGAAGTCTTTGTAAGCGGAATCTTTCTTGGACAGCAGGCGGGTGCCGATTTCGAAGATGCCGACGGAGAAGTCAACTTGCTGCTGACGCTCGACGTTGTTGGTGGTGGAGCCGCACTCGACGTCCACGGTGCCGTTCTGCACCAGCGGGATACGGGTTTGCGAGGTGACCAGGTTGTATTTGACCTGGAGGTTTGGCAGGTCGAGGTCTTTCTTGATGGCTTCGACGATTTTCAGTTGGATATCGTGGGAGTAGCCCATCGGTTTGCCGGAAGCATCAGCGATGTAGGAGAACGGGATGGAAGCGTCGCGATGCCCGAGGGTGATCACACCGGACTCTTTGATCTTCTTCAGTGTGCCGGTGAGCTCGGCAGCGAAAACTGGAGTGCTAATCAGAGCGGCAGCAATGGCTGCGCCCAGGATATGGGGAACGATGCGCATCAAATTTTCCTCGACATTGTTTTTTTTATGGAGCCAGTTCGTCGGCCCTTTTGTGCTTCGAATGCGTGGCGGCACCTGAACGGTGGGCACGACAGAACATTCGTCCAAGAGTGTAGAGCATGACTCGTGCCAGGCCAGGCGATATGAATCAACTTGTTGATTTAAAAGGGTATTAAGTTTTTTTGGCGTTGGATTTACGGCTTGGCTATCCGGTAAACCGAATCGACTGGCGGGTCGCGTTCGGAAAACCGAATGCATGCACGTGTAACCTGCAGGGGCGAGGCTTGCCCGCGAAGAACGAAAACGCGGTACATCAGGCAAACCGAGGTGATGCCTTCGCGGGCAAGTCGGGTCGCCGCATCGCTCGCTCCTACCGGGGCAGGTACAAAAAAGCCCCTGAATCTCACGATTCAGGGGCTTTCGTTTAACCGGATTCCCGATCAGGCCGCTTCGATCTTGCTGCGGTTCTGCTCGACCTTGCCCAGGTAAGCCACCAGCTTCTGCTGCTCGTCCGGGGTGGTGAACAACCCGAGCTTGCTGCGACGCCACAGAATGTCATGGGCGGTGGTGGCCCATTCTTCGCTGCACAGGTAATCGACTTCGCGGGTATAGAGACCACCGCCGATGTGTTCGCCCAGGTCGCTGAGGCTCTGTACGCCTTCGAGCATGCGCCAGGTACGGCTGCCGTAGGTGGTGGCCCAGCGGCGGGCGATCTCGGTAGGCACCCAGTCAAACTGGTCGCGGATCTTCGCGCACAAGGCTTGCGGGGTCGTCATGTCTTCGCCGCCGGGCAGGGTGGCCGTCGCGGTCCAGCTCGGCTTGATCTGCGTGAAGTACGGGGCCAGTTGCGCCAGCGCCGACTCGGCCAGTTTGCGGTAGGTGGTCAGCTTGCCGCCGAATACCGACAGCAACGGAGCTTCTTCGCCCGTGCCGGACAGCGCCAGGGTGTAGTCGCGGGTCACGGCGGACGGGTTGTCAGACTCGTCGTTGCACAGCGGACGCACACCGGAATAGCTGTGCAAGATGTCGTCGCGGCTGACTTGCTTCTTGAAGTGAGCGTTGACCACTTTGAGCAGGTAATCGGTTTCGCCTTCGGTGATCGCCACTTTTGCCGGATCGCCGGTGTATTCGCGGTCGGTGGTGCCGATCAGGGTGAAGTGGTTGAGGTACGGAATGGTGAAGACAATGCGCTGATCTTCGTTCTGCAGAATGTGCGCGTGTTCGCCTTCGTACAGTTTCGGCACGATCAGGTGACTGCCCTGAATCAGGCGGATGCCGTACGGCGAATCCATCTTCAGGTCGTCACGAATGAACTTGGCCACCCACGGGCCGGCGGCGTTCACCAGTGCTTTGGCGCGGATCGAGAACAGGCTGCCATCGGCACGTTCCAGGTTAAGGTGCCACAGGCCTTTGGCGCGACGGGCGCTGACGCAACGGGTCTGGGTGTGCACGTGGGCGCCTTTTTCGCGGGCGGCCATGGCGTTCAGGACTACGAGGCGTGCATCGTCGACCCAGCAATCGGAATATTCGAAGCCTTTGGTGATTTCGCTTTTCAGCGGGCTGTCCGGGCCGAACTTCAGGCTTTTCGAGCCTTCCAGTTTTTCCCGCTTGCCCAGGTGGTCATAAAGGAACAAACCGGCGCGGATCATCCACGCTGGGCGCAGGTGCGGGCGGTGTGGCAGCACGAAGCGCATTTGCTTGACGATGTGCGGGGCTTTGGCCAGCAGCACTTCGCGCTCGGCGAGGGCTTCGCGCACCAGACGGAATTCGTAATGTTCGAGATAGCGCAGGCCGCCGTGGATCAGCTTGCTGCTGGCCGACGACGTATGGCTGGCCAAGTCGTCCTTTTCACAAAGGAACACCGAAAGACCGCGACCGGCGGCATCCGCTGCGATCCCCACACCATTGATCCCACCACCGATGACGGCGATATCGTAGACCTCGGCGAGAGGGGGCGTAGGCAAGGTAGAAGTGGGCATCGGCTGGCCTCGGGCTTTTATGATTTTCGATATTGGAATTCGAACATTAATGTTCATTTTCGAAAATGGTAGCCCATAAAGCCGCCCACAGCCAGTCAACTTCGATTGAAAATACTGATCGAAGGGCCCAAAAAGGAAAATTTACGAACATTCACGCACAGAACATTCCCACGCTCTGCGTGGGAATGCATCGATAGACGCTCTGCGTCGGCACTTGAGGCGGGGCGCGGAGCGTCCCAGGCGGCATTCCCACGCGGAGCGTAGGAACGATCTGTGTCGACGGGAGGTTAAACGACTTCGAGCCGAATTTTGTGCTGACTCAACAGCTGCGCCAACGCCGGCACTGGCTGCTGATCGGTGACCAGGCAATCAATCAAACTGATCGGCCCCAAACGAATCATGGCGTTGCGCCCGAATTTGCTGGAGTCAGCCGCCAGAATCACCTGCCGGGCGTTGGCGATAATCGCCTGGGACACCCGCACTTCCTGATAATCGAAATCCAGCAGGCTGCCGTCTTCATCGATACCACTGATGCCGACCAGCGCGAAATCGACCTTGAACTGGTTAATGAAGTCGACACTCGCCTGACCCACCACACCGCCGTCGCGCCGCACATTGCCGCCGGTCAGCAGGACATCGAAATCATCCTTGGCGCTGAGCATTGAAGCGACATGCAGGTTGTTGGTGATGATTTTCAGGTGATTGTGGTTGAGCAACGCCCGGGCAATCGATTCGGTCGTCGTGCCGATATTGATGAACAGCGAGGCGTGATCGGGGATCTGAGCCGCAATGGCTTCGCCAATACGCTGTTTTTCATCGCGCATCTGGTCGGCACGCATGGCGTAGGCGGTGTTTTCGACACTGGAATCGTAAGCTGCGCCGCCATGGTAGCGACGCAACAAATTGGCTTCCGCGAGCTGATTGATGTCGCGGCGGATGGTTTGCGGTGTTACGACGAACAGCGTGGCCATTTCCTCGATACTCACATAGCCGCGTTCGCGGACCAGTTCGAGGATTTGCTGCTGACGGGGAGGCAGATTCATGGGGCTTCCTTTGGGCTGCCGTGCAAAATTTGCCCATGATGCCGCAGGAATCTGCTCCCTACCAGTTACATACCGATACGAGTACTTACGTTGGCTTATTCAGCGCCTTCATGAGGTTCCCAGTCGCGGGTGCGGCTGACCGCTTTTTTCCAGCCGGCGTAGAGTTTTTCCTTCGCGCTTTCCTCCAGTGCTGGTTCGAACTCGCGTTCGATGACGGCCTTGCCGCGCAACTCATCCAGGCTGCCCCAGAAGCCGCACGCCAGGCCGGCCAGGTAAGCGGCGCCCAGTGCAGTGGTTTCGCGCATTTGCGGACGCTCAACCTGCGTGCCGAGGATGTCGGCCTGGAACTGCATCAGGAAGTTGTTTGCCACCGCGCCGCCGTCTACGCGCAGGGACTTGAGGCGTTCGCCGGAGTCCTGTTGCATGGCGTCGAGTACGTCGCGGGTCTGGTAGGCAATCGACTCCAGCGCTGCGCGAATGATGTGATCCACGCGTACGCCGCGGGTCAGGCCGAACAGCGCGCCACGGGCATACGGGTCCCAGTACGGTGCACCCAGACCAGTGAAGGCTGGCACCAGGTACACGCCGTTGCTGTCCTTGACCTTGCTCGCGAAGTATTCGGTGTCGGTGGCATCGGCGATGATCTTCAGTTCGTCACGCAGCCACTGCACGGTCGACCCACCGTTGAACACGGCGCCTTCCAGGGCGTAAGCCACTTCGCCTTTTGGACCGCAAGCGATGGTGGTCAGCATGCCGTGCTTGGACTTCACGGCTTTGTCGCCGGTGTTCATCAGCAGGAAGCAGCCGGTGCCGTAGGTGTTTTTCGCCTGGCCTGGCTCGACGCACATCTGGCCGAACAGGGCCGCTTGCTGGTCACCGGCGATACCGCCGATGGCGATGCCGCTCTTGGTGTGGCCGTAGATTTCCGACGACGATTTAACTTCTGGCAACATCTCGCGCGGGATGTCGAGGACTTCCAGCATCTTCGCGTCCCACTCCAGGGTGTGGATGTTGAAGAGCATGGTGCGCGAGGCGTTGGTGTAGTCGGTGACGTGGACTTTGCCGCCGGTAAATTTCCAGATCAGCCAGCTGTCGACGGTGCCGAACAGCAGTTCGCCGTTGCGTGCGCGTTCACGGCTGCCTTCGACGTTGTCGAGGATCCACTTGAGCTTGGTGCCGGAGAAGTACGGGTCGGTGACCAGGCCGGTGGTCTCGCTGATGTATTGCTCGTGGCCATCGCGCTTGAGCTGCTGGCAAATCTCGGTGCTGCGGCGGCACTGCCAGACGATCGCGTTGTAGATCGGGCGGTCGGTGGTTTTGTCCCAGACGACGGTGGTTTCGCGCTGGTTGGTGATACCGATGGCGGCGACCTGGTCGTGATGCAGGCCGGCTTGTGCCAGGGCCTCGACCATCACGGCGCTTTGGGTCGCGAAGATTTCCATCGGGTCATGTTCGACCCAACCGGCTTGCGGGTAATGCTGCACGAATTCGCGTTGGGCGGTGCAGACCACGTTCGCGTCGCGGTCGAAAATGATCGCGCGGGAGCTGGTCGTACCCTGATCGAGGGCAATGATGTAGTTCTTATTCTGAATATCGGTCATGTCGATTGCCTTGGACGAAATAAGGGAGTGAGGTCAGGCGCGCGATCAAAGGGCAGGATCACGCGCCAACGGTATCAAGAAGTTCTTGGTTTGCCGTCAATGGCCGGTGTTGCGTCCTTTGTAGCAGGTTCGGTGCTTGGCAAATGACGGGCAATCAGCCCGCGATAGGCAGCAGCGCCGAGGCAGGCACCGACAATCGGTGCAAAAATCGGAATCAGGAAATACGGGATATCGCGTCCGCCGGTGAAGGAAATTTCACCCCAGCCAGTAAAGAAAGTCATCAGCTTAGGACCGAAATCACGCGCAGGGTTCATTGCGAAGCCAGTCAGTGGACCCATCGAGCTGCCAATCACCGCAATCAGCAGGCCAATCAGCAGCGGAGCCAGCGGCCCCTTCGGCAGGCCGTTGTTGTCGTCGGTCAGGGACATGATCACGCCCATCAGGATGGCGGTGATGATCACTTCAACAAGGAACGCCTGGGCTGTGGACAAGGCCGGGTGCGGGAAGGTGGAGAACACCGACGCCAGTTCAAGGCTGGCTTGGGTGCCACGAACCATATGGTGAGTTTGTTCGTAATCGAAGAAGAGATTGCTGTAAAGCGTGTAAACCAACAACGCTCCGCAGAACGCGCCGGCTACTTGGGCGATGATGTAGAAGGGCAGTTTGCGCTTTTCGAAGTCAGCGAAAATGCTCAGGGCAATACTCACGGCAGGATTGAGGTGAGCCCCGGAAACCCCGGCGGTCAGGTAGATCGCCATGCTGACGCCAACACCCCAGATGATACTGATTTCCCAAAGGCCAAAGCTGGCGCCCGCGACCTTGAGCGCGGCAACACAACCCGTCCCGAAAAAGATCAGCAGCGCAGTACCCAAGAACTCAGCCATGCATTGGCTCGAGAGTGGCGGTTGTTTCAAAGCAGTTGTCATCGAAAACCTCATTTTTGTTGTTGTCTGGCGCTTTGTCATCTTGGTCAAAGCGCGATTTTCACCGAGTCAGGATCCCCATCCTGATCTTGGTTTACTGCCGAGTACTACTTCGGGATCATTCCTACAGTATTCGCATTCGAAAAAATATAGACAAGAAACGCTGCTGTCAAAGGTCGAAAGTGAACCATCGGTCACATTTAAACTATTCGCCCTGTGAATGATCGTGTTGATGGCCTGATGAGTTGGCTGTAAACCCGTGAAGCAGGGCCGCGCCAAGCCTTTGAATTAGCCGCGCAATAGAGCCTTTTGCGGTTCAATGACCTAGAATCTGGCGCAGTATTTTTCTTCTGCCGCCAAGCCTGGAGCTGCCATGACGCCCGCATTGGATTTGTTGAAAAAAGTTCGCGCCGAACATCGCGTGCACAGTTACGAACATGATCCGAAGGCGGCGTCCTATGGTCTGGAGGCTGCGGAAAAACTGGGATTGGACCCGGCGCAGGTGTTCAAGACCCTGTTGGCGGCCAGTGAGAAAGGTGAATTGCTGGTGGCGGTGGTGCCGGTCGTCGGAAGTCTGGATTTAAAGCACCTGGCGCATGCCGCCGGGGTGAAAAAAGTCGAAATGGCCGATCCGGCGGCCGCTCAACGCGCGACCGGTTATCTGTTGGGTGGTATCAGTCCGTTGGGGCAGAAAAAGCGTCTGCGCACCTTTATCGATAATTCGGCGCAACCCTTTGCCAGCATTTTTGTCAGTGCGGGGCGGCGTGGTCTGGAAGTAGAGTTGGCGCCCGCGGTACTGGCTGAGCACACCCAGGCGAAGTTCGCTGATATCGGCCGGGTCTGATCTGACTTAGGGAGAAGGTTATGCAGCTTGAATATCATCAGGTCGATGCGTTCAGTGATCGTCCGTTCAGTGGCAATCCGGCGATGGTCTATCGGCTCGATGCCTGGCTTTCCGATGAGTTGATGCAAAAAATCGCCGCCGAGCACAACCTCGCCGAAACCGCCTTCGTGGTGCGTGAAGGTCAGGCTTGGCATATCCGCTGGTTTACCCCGACCACTGAGGTGCCGCTGTGCGGGCATGCGACCCTGGCCAGCGCGTTCGTGCTGTTTGAAATCTATATGGAACCGGCCGAGCGCCTGGATTTCATCTGCAAGTCCGGCCCGCTGAGCGTCAGCCGTGAAGGCGGGCTGCTGTGGCTGGACTTTCCGGCGATCGTACCCTCGGAAGTCGGTGTGACCTTGGATGTCGAGCGCGCTCTGGGTGTGGAAGCGGTGGATGTGCTGGGTTCGAATGAACTGTTGGTGGTGTTGGAGTCCGAGCAGGCGGTGCTCGATTGTCGGCCAGATATGGCGGCACTGGCGAAACTGCCGTGGCCGGGGGCAATCGTCACGGCCAAGGGCGGCAAGCATGATTTTGTCTCCCGGTATTTCGCGCCAGCGATCGGCATCAATGAAGACCCGGTGACCGGCTCAACCCATTGCAGCTTGATTCCGTACTGGTCGAAACGCTTGGGTAAATCGAGTCTGACGGCTTATCAATGCTCGGCCCGGGGCGGGGAGTTGTTCTGTCGGATGGAAGGGGATCGGGTGAAGATTGGCGGGAAGGCGACGCTTGTTGCGCGCGGAACGCTGATGCTGAGTTGACCTTGTAGGAGCAAGGCTTGCCCGCGATGGGCTTGATACGGTTGATCAGTCACACCGCGTTATCGTTCATCGCGAGCAAGCTTTGCTCCTGCAAGGGTAGCTATCAGCTGGCGGTGCTGTAGCGGCGGACACCGGATTCGACCGCTGGGATCTGCGCCGCTGTGCTGCCGGATGCCTGGAATAGCACCAAATGCTCCGCCGCTACACGAATCCCCACCTGCGCACCCACCTGATGGTCGGCATGGCTCGGAAAGATCGATTCCAGCTGTGCGCCCGTCGGCAACTGCAAGCGATACAAGGTTGAAGCGCCAAGGAACGTCTTGCCGATGATCCGCGCTTTCAACTCACTGTCCGGCGCATAAACGATGTCGTCCGGGCGCAGCAACACATCAACAGCGCCGCCAATCGGCCAGGTGTAGGCCCGATTGCCGCGCAACTCACCGAGTTCTGTCTGCACCGATTCCGGCGTGTTCAACTGGCCGCGAATGAAGTAACCCTGGCCAATGAAACTGGCCACAAACGGTGTCAGCGGTTCGTGATACAGGTTGTAGGGCGTATCCCATTGTTCCAGGCGACCTTCCTTGAAAACCCCGACATGATCGCTGACGGCGAAGGCTTCTTCCTGGTCGTGAGTCACCAGAATCGCACTGGTGCCACGGGCCTTGAGGATGTCGCGCACTTCATGGCTGAGCTTGCGCCGCAGTTCGCCATCGAGGTTGGAGAACGGTTCGTCGAGCAACAACAGTTGTGGTTCCGGCGCCAGGGCGCGAGCCAGTGCGACGCGTTGCTGCTGACCGCCGGACAGCTCATGGGGGAAGCGCTTGCCGAGGTTTTTCAGGTTGACCAGTTCGAGCAGCTCTTCGGTGACGCGCTCCTTTTGCGGATGCTTGCGGATCCCGAAGGCGATGTTTTCGGCCACGCTCAAATGCGGAAACAGGGCGTAGTCCTGAAAGACCATGCCGATCCGGCGCTTCTCCGGGGCGAGGGTGAAACCGGCGCTGGAAATGGTCTCGCCCGCCAGCTGGATTTCACCTTCGTGCACCGGTTCGAAACCGGCGATGGCCCGCAGAGTGGTGGTCTTGCCGCACCCGGATGAGCCCAGCAGGCAACCGATATCGCCGGCATTCAAATGCAGGTTGAGGTTTTGCACGACCCGCTGGTCTTGATAGCCGCAGGCAAGGTTGCGCAGGTTGAGCAGTAATGGCTGGCTCATGCGTGGTGGTACGCCGGTGTGACCAGGAATTCCAGCAGGGCCTTTTGTGCGTGCAGACGGTTTTCCGCCTGGTCCCAGGCCACGGAGCGCGGGTCATCCAGCAGGTCGAGGCTGATTTCTTCGCCACGGTGGGCCGGCAGGCAGTGCATGAACAGCACGTCCGTCGCGGCTTGGTCGAGCAGGGCGCGGTTGACCTGGAACGGGGCGAACAGCTTCAGGCGCTTGGCGGTTTCTTCTTCCTGGCCCATGGAGGTCCAGACGTCGGTGCTCACCAGGTGCGCGCCGCGCACGGCATCCTGTGGATCGCGGACGATGGTCACACGATCGCCGGCCTTGGCCACGAACTCGGGGCTAGGCTCGTAACCTTCCGGGCAGGCAATGCGCAACTGGAAGTCGAACTGGATCGCCGCTTCTATATAGCTGTTGCACATGTTGTTGCCATCGCCAATCCAGGCCACGGTCTTGCCCTGGATCGAGCCGCGATGTTCGAGGAAGGTTTGCATGTCGGCCAGCAACTGACACGGGTGCAGGTCATCGGATAGGCCGTTGATCACCGGAACACGGGAGTTGGCAGCAAATTCGGTGAGGGTGCTGTGGGCAAAGGTACGGATCATCACCGCGTCGAGCATGCTCGACATGACAATGGCGCAGTCGCCGATCGGCTCGCCACGACCCAGTTGGGTATCGCGGGGCGAGAGGAAAATCGCCTGGCCGCCGAGCTGGATCATGCCGGCTTCGAACGAGATGCGCGTACGGGTCGAGGACTTCTCGAAAATCATCCCCAGGACGCGGTTTTTCAGAGGCTCGAACAGTACACCGCGGTTACGCAGGTCCTTGAGCTCAACGCCTCGACGGATCACGCTGACCAGCTCTTCGGGCGTGCAATCCATCAGGGAGAGAAAGTGCCTTGCGCTCATCATTGACTACCTTTTTGCAACAGACCGCAGATACTCAAAGCCTTGTTTAACTGAAAAACGGGCGAGACCTGCGGCGTAAGCCGCACGGGGCGACGAAATAGGGGAAGGCGCGATCTTATAATTAAATGTCGCGTCTTACCAATAGGAGGCTTATTTTTCCGGCTTCACAGATGTTTCGAGATTCACAACCGGATGCCGCATTTGTACACGGTGCCCAAGCGGGTTTGCAAATCAAGTGCAGCGTGGCGGGCCAATGAGGGCCAGGTTTTAATGGCGCGCGTTGCTTGCTGTTACGGTTTTGCGTGCCGGTGGTGGGGCCGCGGTCCGGTATTATCGGCGCCGTTGCGGATCTTCGACTCAATCCAGTCAAACACCCAAGGAGGGAGCTCTGTGTCGATCAATAAAACCGGAAACATTGGCCTGACACGTCTGCGTCGTGTGTCTCCGGCGTTTGATATGGCGGTGCTGTCCACGGTCATGGGCTTCGCGATTATCGCCAATTCTATTTACCCTGGCGTTCCAAGCGCACTGGTGGGGGCCATTGTCGGCGCTTTTATCGGTGTGAAGAATTTCAGGGATGATGCGAGTGCAGATTGATTCCACCCAATTTTTGGTAATTGGCGGATTGATCGCAATTGGAATTTACCTGGGGGCCTCGCTACTGGCCCGATCCACACCCGATCTCAAGCACGGTGCTGCATTGGTGGTCGCCTGGTTTACCGTCGTGAGCGTCATTGATATTGCTTTGCAGGTGTATCAAGCCGAACCTCATCAACTGGGCATCCTGGCAAACCAGAAAGCTATCATCCTGATCGGGTCCGGCGTCATGCTTTGGCTGGCCATCGGCGGTATATGGACAGCACTGACCTCTCCGTTCAAAAAGAAAGCGTTGAAAGTTTCCCAGGCCCAGTGAGGCTCACTCGGTATTTCTGTGCAGTGTGTCTGGTCTGAAACATTTGCTTATGCAAAGTGCTGGGTTATAACTAAGTCTCGAGCGACGCAGGAAGCCTCCGGAATGGAATCGAAAGAACAGCAGTTAATGGAATTACTCGGCCTTACAGCCCGCTCTCTGACCCATCTCACTGCTTCGATGACGTCAATGTCCTTTGAGTTGATGCGCAGTGAAGACGAAGTGACCAAAGCCGCCGGTCGACGCATGATCGACCGTATGGCGACTATCAGCGCCGGGCTTGACGAGCACTGGCGCCTGATTGGCGAGCTCACCGGCGTGCATGTCGCCCATGAGCAGATCGAAACCATCCAGGAAATCCAGTTGCAGGCGCCACCCAGGTTGCCGCCGAACTGATCGCCAGCGGCCATCGACTGGCCTGATGGCCACCGATTCACAAGACGAACGTCGCTGGCGCAGCGACGGGGCACGCGCCATAGTTTTGTTCCCGCGGCTGATAGTGCCCGCCCAGAACAAAATAGAGACTGGCCATGACCAAGACTCTCCATCACCGTGCCTGCCATCTGTGTGAAGCCATTTGCGGCCTGACCATCGAAACCACCGAGGCCGAAGGCCGGGTACAGATCACTTCAATCAAGGGTGACGCCCAGGATACCTTCAGTCGCGGGCATATCTGCCCCAAAGCGGTGGCCCTGCAAGACATCCAGAACGACCCGGATCGCCTGCATCAGCCGATGCAGCGCGTGGGCAGTGAATGGCAGCCTATCGCTTGGGAAGACGCCTTCAGCCTCGTAGCCGAACGTCTGGCGACGATTCAGGAGCGTCACGGGCAGAACGCGGTGGCGGTTTATCAAGGTAATCCCAGCGTGCACAACTATGGGCTGATGACCCACAGCAATTACTTTCTCGGCCTGTTGAAAACCCGTAACCGGTTTTCCGCGACCTCGGTCGATCAGTTGCCCCATCACCTGATCAGTCATTTGATGTACGGCCACGGCTTGCTGTTGCCGATCCCGGACATCGATCACACCGATTTCATGTTGATCCTGGGCGGTAACCCGTTGGCGTCCAACGGCAGCATCATGACCGTGCCCGATGTGGAGAAACGGCTGAAGGCGATTCAGGCCCGGGGCGGGAAAGTAGTGGTGGTCGATCCGCGCCGCAGCGAAACGGCAGCCATTGCCGATCAGCATCTGTTCGTGCGTCCCGGCGGCGATGCGGCATTGCTGTTCGGGCTGCTCAATACCTTGTTCGCTGAAGGCTTGACTCGCGACAGTCATTTGCCGGTGGACGGTCTGGATGAGGTGCGTGAGGCGGTCGCGGGTTTCACCGCCGAGGTCATGAGCCCGCTGTGCGCCGTGCCCGCAGAACAAATCCGCCAACTGGCCCGGGACTTTGCCGCAGCACCGACAGCGGTCTGCTACGGCCGCATGGGGGTCTCGACCCAGGCTTTCGGTACGTTGTGTCATTGGGTCGTGCAGTTGATCAACCTGGTCACCGGCAACCTCGACCGCGTGGGCGGTGCGCTGTGCACCGAACCGGCGGTGGATTTGGTGGCGTCCACCTCGGGCGGGCATTTCAATCGGTGGCAGAGTCGGGTGTCCGGGCGTCCGGAGTACAGCGGCGAATTACCGGTGTCGGCCCTGGCCGAAGAGATGCTCACCGGTGGGGAAGGGCAGGTTCGAGCGCTGATCACCGTGGCGGGCAATCCGGTGTTGTCCACGCCCAACGGCCGGCAACTGGAGCAGGCGCTGGACGGGTTGGAGTTCATGGTCAGCATCGACCTCTACATCAATGAAACTACCCGCTACGCCGACCTGATCCTACCGTCCACCTCAGCCCTGGAAAACGATCACTACGACACCACGTTCAACATGTTTGCCGTGCGTAACGTCACGCGCTTCAACCGGGCGATTCTGGCCAAGCCGGAAGACGCGTTGCACGACTGGGAAATCTTCGTCGGCCTGGCCAAGGCGTTTGCGGCGAAGACCGGCAAGGAACTCAAGCCGACCATTGCCCCGGCGCAGATGATCGACCGTGGCTTGCGAATGGGGCTATATGGCGATGGGTCGGAGCACAAGCTGTCGCTGGCGACTTTGTTCGATCATCCGCATGGCGTTGATTTGGGCGCGCTAAAATCCAATCTCGCGCCACGGCTCAAGACTGCGAACCAGCATATCCAGGCCGCGCCGGCGGCGATTCTGGCTGACCTGACACGCTTCGCGGCACTGCAAGCACCGGCCGCCGACGAGCTGCTGATGATTGGCCGCCGACATGTGCGCAGCAATAACTCGTGGATGCACAACTATCACCGTCTGGTGAAGGGCAAGCCGCGCCATCAACTCTTGATGCATCCCGACGATCTGGCCAGCCGTGGGCTCAGCGATGGGCAGCGGGTGCGGGTCAGTTCGCGGGTCGGGGTGATCGAAGTTGAAGTGCTCGGCAGTCTGGATATGATGAAAGGCGTGGTCAGCCTTCCGCATGGTTGGGGCCATGCGCGGCCTGGGGTGCAGATGACGATCGCCAGCAGCCAGCCGGGGTCCAGCGCCAATGACCTGACTGACGAGTGTCAGCTCGATGAGTTGTCGGGAAATGCGGCGTTGAACGGCGTGCCGGTGACCGTGGCGGCGGCTTGAGCATGTCTGTCGGGGAGACCGAGCATGGCGCTCGGGTTTCCGTTACAATGCGCCACCGTGCCGACCCTTGAGTCGGAAAGTTCAGCCGAGGTGCTCCATGGATATCATCGAAACGATTAAAGAGCAGATTGCTAACAACACCATTCTGCTTTACATGAAAGGCTCGCCGAATGCCCCGCAGTGTGGCTTCTCCGCGAAAGCCGCGCAGTCCGTCATGGCGTGTGGTGAGAAATTCGCCTACGTGGACATCCTGCAGAACCCGGAAATTCGCGCCAATCTGCCAAAGTACGCCAACTGGCCAACCTTCCCGCAACTGTGGGTCGGTGGTGAGCTGGTCGGCGGTAGCGACATCATGACTGAAATGGCTGCTGACGGTTCGTTGCAGGCCACGATCAAAGCCGCTGTTGAAAAAGCCGCTGCTGGCAAGACCGAAGCCTGATCCGCTTCTGCATGGGTTTCAGGCAAGCCTGAAACCCGGGCAATAAAAAGCCCCGCACCTCATAAGAGGGCGGGGCTTTTTAGTGTCTCGAGTTTAGCGAAGGCTAACTTACTCTTCGCCCATCTGCGATTGCAGATAGTTCTCAAGACCGACTTTATCGATCAGGCCCAATTGGGTTTCCAGCCAGTCGATATGTTCTTCTTCGGATTCGAGAATATCTTCAAGCAGCTCACGGCTGCCGAAGTCGCCGACGGTTTCGCAATGGGCGATCGCGACCTTGAGGTCCGCGTGACCGGCGAGTTCGATACGCAGGTCGCACTCAAGCATTTCCTTGGTGTGTTCGCCGATCTGCAGCTTGCCCAGGTCCTGGACGTTCGGCAGGCCTTCAAGGAACAGGATGCGCTTGATCAGCTTGTCCGCGTGCTTCATCTCGTCGATGGATTCTTTGTACTCATGCTTGCCGAGCTTGTTCAGACCCCAATCTTCATACATGCGCGCATGCAGAAAGTATTGATTGATCGCGACCAGCTCATTGGCAAGGATCTTGTTGAGATGCTGGATGACTGTAATGTCGCCTTTCATGATGGGGTCCTGCCCTTTATTAACTGACTATAAGGCAGAGTTTGAGCCGCGTAATTAGGAGTGTCAAACCTAAGTTATTGAAAATTATATGAAAATTAATCGGAATAAGAATGTTTGTGTTCCGCGTTTTGACCCTAAGCGGTTGATTTTCAGGCATAAAAAAACCGGACTTGAGTCCGGTTCTTTGAAATACGGTAATTATGCGGCAGTAAATTCAACAGGAAATGGAATCGCGGCTTGGGCGGTTTGCAGCTTGGTCAGGGTTTCGCGCACCACTTCCTTGGCAAGGCAGGCGCATTTACCGCATTGACTCGCTACGCCGGTGGCCTGACGGACTTCTTTATAGCTGCAGCAACCTTCATAGATTGCATCGCGGATTTGACCGTCGGTGACGCCAGTGCAGAGGCAGACATACATAAGTGAGAACCGTCGCTGGTTGTGACTCAATTGCGATGGATCTTAATGTTAACGAGAATGATTGTCAAAGTGCTTTCTGAAAGCTTCGCGTTATAAGCGTCGATGGCTGACGAACGGTTTCCAACATGGCATTGCGACAGTAACGGCAGCGAGTCTGAATTTCTGCCGCCGCTGAAAAACCGTTAAGGACAGCTCAAAAACGCCGTGTATGATGGTCGGTCCTTGCGAAGGCGGTTCGTGTCACAGGGATGTCGCTTGCGGGTGGCAGGCTGACGCGGACCCAGTTCTTCACGTTATTAGACCAGGAGATATCCAATGAGCGTACTCGTAGGCAAACAAGCCCCAGACTTCACCGTACCGGCCGTACTTGGCAACGGCGAGATCGTAGACAGCTTCACTCTGTCGTCGGCCATCAAAGGCAAATACGGCCTGGTGTTCTTCTACCCGCTGGACTTCACCTTCGTTTGCCCGTCCGAGCTGATCGCTCTGGACAACCGCATGGCTGACTTCAAAGCCCGCAACGTTGAAGTGGTTGCCGTGTCGATCGACTCGCATTTCACCCACAACGCATGGCGCAACACCCCGGTCAACAATGGCGGTATCGGCCAGGTCCGTTACACCATGGCTGCCGACATCAAGCAGGAAATCATGAAGGCCTACGACGTTCAGTCCGCTGACGGCGTTGCATTCCGTGGCGCGTTCCTGATCGACGACAAAGGCGTTGTCCGCTCGCAGATCATCAACGACCTGCCGCTGGGCCGTAACATGGAAGAGCTGATCCGTCTGGTCGACGCTCTGCAATTCCACGAAGAGCACGGCGAAGTTTGCCCTGCCAACTGGAAAAAAGGCGACAAAGGCATGACCGCTTCCACCGAAGGTGTTGCGGCTTACCTGACCGAGCACGCTGCGGCCCTGTAAGCCCAAGCGTCAGGCATAAAAAAACCGGCCGTTGAGGCCGGTTTTTTTGTGGGCGGAATAAACCCGGCGACTGGATCAGTCGTTGAAGTCTTCCCAACCGCCCATTTGTTTCCAGCGATTGACGATGCCGCAGAACAGCTCGGCCGTCTTCTCGGTGTCGTAGCGAGCCGAATGGGCCTCGCGACCGTCGAAGTCGATATCGGCCGCCTGGCAGGCCTTGGCCAATACGGTCTGACCGTAAGCCAAGCCGGCGAGGGTGGCGGTGTCGAAGCTGGAGAAAGGATGAAACGGGTTACGTTTCATGTCCAGGCGCGCCACAGCGGCGTTGAGGAAGCCCAGGTCGAAGCTGCTGTTGTGCCCGACCAGGATCGCCCGCTTGCAGCCGTTGGCTTTCAGGGCCTTGCGGATGCCGCGGAAAATATCGGTCAGCGCGGTTTCTTCACTCACCGCCATGCGTAGCGGATGATCGAGCTTGATCCCGGTGAACTCCAGGGCCGCCGCTTCGATGTTCGCGCCTTCGAACGGCTCGACGCGGAAGAAGTAGGTGTGATCGGCGTACACAAACCCTTTTTCGTCCATGGCGATGGTGGTCGCCGCGATTTCCAGCAGGGCGTCGGTGGCCGAGTTGAAACCACCGGTTTCTACGTCGACGACAACCGGCAGGTAACCACGGAATCGGGCCGCCATTGGATGACGAGGACTGCCTCCGCCGCCTTGACCGTCCTGTTCGTCGTCGAAATGGTCTTCACTCACGCGTGTTCCTCCAGCAGGCGCCAGCGCAGTTTTTCACCGGCGCGCAGCGGGATTACGGTCAGCTCGCCAAATGGCAGGCTGGTTGGGGCGGTCCACTCATCGCGGACCAGGGTAATGCGATCGGTGTTCACCGGCAGGCCATAGAAGCGCGGGCCGTTGAGGCTGGCAAAGGCTTCGAGCTTGTCCAGCGCGTTGCGCTGTTCGAAGGCTTCGGCGTACATCTCGATCGCAGCATAAGCGGTGTAGCAACCGGCACAGCCGCAAGCGGCTTCTTTGGCGTGCTGGGCATGCGGCGCCGAGTCGGTGCCGAGGAAGAACTTCTCGCTGCCGCTGGTGGCGGCGTCGAGCAGGGCTTCCTGGTGGGTGTTGCGCTTGAGAATCGGCAGGCAGTAGAAGTGCGGTCGAATCCCGCCCACCAGCATGTGGTTGCGGTTGTACAGCAGGTGATGAGCAGTGATGGTTGCGCCGACGTTGGCCGGAGCCGCGTTGACGAACTGCACGGCATCGCTGGTGGTGATGTGTTCGAACACCACTTTGAGCGTCGGGAAACGCTCGACCACACGCCGCATGTGCTCATCGATGAAGATTTTTTCGCGGTCGAACACGTCGACATCGCCACGGGTGACTTCACCGTGAATCAACAACGGCATCCCGACTTCGGCCATGGCCTCGATTGCCGGGAAGATCTTGTCGATGCTGGTGACGCCAGAATCCGAGTTGGTGGTGGCGCCGGCCGGGTACAGCTTGGCGGCGTGAACGAAACCGCTGGCCTTGGCTTCACGAATTTCTTCGGGTTGGGTGCGGTCGGTCAGGTACAGCACCATCAGCGGTTCGAAACGACTGCCGGCCGGGCGTGCAGCGAGAATCCGCTGGCGATAGCCGTCGGCTTCAGCGGCGTTGCGCACCGGAGGTACCAGGTTGGGCATGATGATGGCGCGACCAAAGGTGCGCGCGACATCCGCAACGGTATTGGACAAAACAGCACCATCGCGAAGATGAATATGCCAGTCGTCGGGACGCAGCAGGGTCAGGCGGTCGGACATGAGGGGATTCCAGGCGGGTCAAACTGAGGGGAATGCTACCGGAAAAGACTCTCTCAGGCACTCGCTATCAAGTTTTGCAGGAACGTACCGATATGAACTAGGTATGCCGTAAACATGTGTGTGTCGGTCTTTTTGTTGTAGAAGCCAGTGGAGCCTCCCGTGCGCCAGCGTTATTTAGCCTTGCTCAGTGTGTTTGCCAGCCTTCCCGCGATGGCGCTCACTTTCCAGACCCGTCTGGAGAGCATCGAGTGGACGGTCGAAGGTGACAAATTCGAATGCCGCCTGACCCAGCCGATTACCGATTTCGGTTCCGGTGAGTTCGTGCGTCGTGCCGGCGAACAGGCGATCTTTCGTCTCAAGGCCTACAACTCGGTGATCGGCGGCGGGTCCGCGACCTTGCTCGCAGCCGCTGCGCCGTGGCAGCCGGGGCGTGGCGACCTCAACCTGGGATCGGTCAATATTGGCAGCGGCAACGTGCTGTTCAACAGTTCGCAGGTGCAGGCCGGGCGTCTGATCAACGGTTTGATGGACGGTCGCAGCCCGGTCATTCGCCGCGCTTCAGGTGATGGTCGAGTGTCCGAAGTCCGTTTGCTGCCGGTCAAGTTCAACAAGGCGTTCAATGACTATCAGGGTTGCGTGGCCAAGCTGTTGCCACAGAATTTTGAACAAGTGAAACAATCGGAAATCGGTTTCCCTGGCGAAGGCGTCGACCTGGATCCGCAAGCCAAGGCCAAGTTGCAGGTGATGCTGGAGTTCATGAAAGCCGATCCGACGGTCAATCACATCGAGCTCGACGGACACTCCGACAACAGCGGCAATCGCCTGACCAATCGTGAGCTGTCTCGCCGTCGCGCGTTGGCGGTGATGGACTTCTTCAAGGCCAATGGCTTCCAGGAATCACAGATCACCATGCGCTTCCACGGTGAGCGCTACCCGCTGGTGCCGAACACCAATGCCGCCAACCGGGCGAAAAACCGTCGAGTCGCGGTACGCCTCGAACGTGTGGCGCCCACCGAGAAACCGGCCCCGCAATCCGCCTCTGCCGCGAGCGCTGCAGCGACCTCCTGAACCTGTTGTGTTCGTCGCCAGCTCGACAGAATCTGTCGCTTCGTCGTCATAAGCTGTCGCGGTACTGTAAATTATTTCGTATGAGCGGTAGACTTCACGGCTTTCCGTAAACCCCGTGGAGTGATGGCATGGCGGACGTAAACAAGGTCGTTCTGGCGTATTCCGGCGGCCTGGACACTTCGGTGATCCTCAAGTGGCTGCAGGATACTTATAACTGTGAAGTAGTGACCTTCACCGCTGACCTGGGTCAGGGCGAAGAGGTCGAGCCGGCCCGCGCCAAGGCTCAGGCCATGGGCGTAAAAGAAATCTACATCGACGATCTGCGCGAAGAATTCGTGCGTGATTTCGTGTTCCCGATGTTCCGTGCCAACACCGTTTACGAAGGCGAGTACCTGCTGGGTACTTCCATCGCTCGTCCGTTGATCGCCAAACGCCTGATCGAAATCGCCAACGAAACCGGCGCTGACGCCATTTCCCACGGTGCCACCGGCAAGGGCAACGACCAGGTTCGTTTCGAGCTCGGCGCCTACGCACTCAAGCCAGGTGTGAAAGTGATCGCCCCTTGGCGCGAGTGGGACCTGCTCTCCCGTGAAAAGCTGATGGATTATGCTGAAAAGCACAACATCCCGATCGAGCGCCACGGCAAGAAAAAATCCCCGTACTCGATGGATGCCAACCTGCTGCACATCTCCTATGAAGGCGGCGTGCTGGAAGACACCTGGACCGAGCACGAAGAAGACATGTGGAAATGGACCGTCTCCCCGGAGAACGCTCCTGATAAAGCGCAGTACCTGGAACTGACCTACCGCAACGGCGACATCGTCGCACTGGACGGGGTAGAAATGACCCCGGCCACCGTGCTGGCGACGCTGAACAAAATCGGTGGTGAACACGGCATTGGCCGTCTGGACATCGTAGAAAACCGCTACGTAGGCATGAAGTCCCGCGGTTGCTACGAAACCCCTGGCGGCACCATCATGCTGCGCGCTCACCGTGCGATCGAATCGATCACCCTGGACCGCGAAGTGGCTCACCTCAAAGACGAGCTGATGCCGAAATACGCCAGCCTGATCTACACCGGTTACTGGTGGAGCCCAGAGCGTCTGATGCTGCAACAGATGATCGACGCTTCCCAGACCCACGTGAACGGCGTAGTGCGCCTGAAGCTGTACAAGGGCAACGTGATCGTCACCGGCCGCAAGTCCGATGAATCGTTGTTCGACGCCAACATCGCCACCTTCGAAGAAGACGGCGGCGCCTACAACCAGGCTGATGCGGCGGGCTTTATCAAGCTCAATGCGTTGCGCATGCGGATTGCAGCCAACAAAGGTCGCAAGCTGTTCTGAGATCGTTGCAGCGGTAATTGAGGTCGTGGCCCTGTCGTCGACAGGGCCGCAACTTTAAATAGGTTGTTCTGCCCGGCATTTCGTTGTCAGCGCTTATTTCGTTTCGACTCAAGCCATTACCTTTCCTGATCATTCACCAAGCGTCTGGTCCGGCACTGTCACGCCCTGTGAGTTCAAGTTGTAGACAATACAGAAGGTCTCGCAAGCGCTTTTATTTCTGTGTTTTGAATACTTGAGCGTGCCTTCCCTCAGCAATTTCTCCGATTCGCTGCACACCAGAAACACGATCACTTTCGCAGGTCGGCTCCGTGGTTTACGGATTGTTTCCATCAAGGCGGCGAAAGCCACATTCGTATTTACCCCGCGAGCATCGATGATACTCAAGTCTTTTAACGGCGCCGGCAAACTCAGCTGGGCTGGCGGATCCTGCGCGTTCCAGAACCAGCAAGGAACACCTTTCACTCGGGTTGAAAAGCTTGGAGGGGCGCGTTCAGATGCCGTGGCGGCAACGGAATCTTTGAACTTTGCCGGTGAGCCGTTTGGTGGTGCAGACTTTTTGTTTTCTGAATGCTCGACGTTATCAATTACTTTTAGGAAACTCTTGTCGTTACTAAAGTCAGAGGGGGCGTACAGCGAGCGATAGTTGAAATTGAGCGTGAGAAAAAAAAGAAAAAGTAAGTAAAACGGAAAGCTGATCAAAAACCATATATATAATTCTCGTTCATTGTTCTCAAGAAAGGGCAGGGAGACAGCCGCGGATGATTCTGAGATTGCTGCAAATACAGCAATAATGGTCAGTGGGTTCGAGATTCTTTTTTTGAGTTTTTTCATGTTTTTTGCTCATAAGATAATATATTTTTCTCGTGCAGATAAAGTGTCTGTTAGTGATAAGTGTTTTGGTTTTGAATGCTGTTTTTTATTAAGTGTCCGATCTTGTATAAAAGGGTTGTGGGTATCTTGGGGTAACTGTAATGCTCAGGGTTTGTGTGTGTTGGATGTTCTTGTTTCAAAAAGTTTTATTTTAGGTTGTGTTTGTTTCTACAGGTGTATAGCCAATAATTGACGATTTGTATTTGGTCATGGGCTTTGATATTGAGAATATCGGCTGCTTTCAAGCATTGCGCCGTAGTCAATGGAGGCCGGATTAGTTTTGAGGCTGTCGGTTATGCGCTGTATTGGATGTAAGGTGAAACAAAAAAAGCCCCCGACGCTCGGCGCTCTTAAGGTTTTTACGTTTTCAAGCTCAATATATTCAAGGTTTTTTTGTAGGAATCATCCGCGTTACTTGTAGGGAATGTCTCTCGGTGCGGGTGCCTGGGGGGGACGGCATGCCACGGGTGAAACGACTAGGCTATTGTGCGGGCTCTAAAAATTCGAACAGCGAAAATTGGACTTGCCCATGAATAAAGTGCTGATCGTGGATGATCACCCTGTCATTCGTCTTGCGGTGCGTTTGCTAATGGAACGTCATGGCTACGAAGTCATCGCAGAAACAGACAATGGTGTGGATGCATTGCAACTTGCTCGTGAACATATGCCGGATATTGTCATTCTGGATATTGGAATCCCGAAACTGGATGGTCTGGAAGTCATCGCGCGTCTGACGTCAGTGGCGTTACCGTTGAAAGTGTTAGTGCTGACCTCCCAGGCCCCCGGACATTTTTCGATGCGCTGCATGCAATCGGGTGCCGCTGGTTATGTTTGCAAGCAACAGGACCTCACTGAATTACTCAGCGCAATAAAGGCTGTATTGTCAGGCTACAGTTACTTCCCTAATCAAGCCTTGCACACGGTTCGGTCCAGTCTGGGCAATGCCAGTGAAGCCGATATGGTGGATCGTTTGTCGGGACGGGAAATGATGGTGTTGCAACAACTGGCTCGGGGGAAGACAAACAAGGAGATTGCCGATGGAATGTTCCTCAGCAACAAGACCGTCAGTACTTACAAGACCCGGTTGTTGTTGAAGCTCAATGCGCGTTCGCTGGTGGATTTGATCGAGCTGGCCCAGCGTAATGGCCTGGTGTGACGACTTAAAGTAAAAAGCCTCCGTTTCGGGAGGCTTTTAGGTGTCATAGATCAAAATCGTAATCGGCCAATTGCTTTTGCAGTCGGCGCTCCTCCAGCAGATTGTCGATGGTGCGGCGCTTGCTCAGGTTGGTTTTTGCAACCTCAACCACCGGTTCAGCGTCATCGGCTTCAACGGGGGTGAAGTCGTCTTCTACGTCCAATTGCTCTTTGCCAGTGCTCATTTTGTTACTCCAGGCTAAGACTGCCTTTGGCGCTCCTTATATCGACATTCTCCCGGCGGGTAAAAAAGATTTTTTCAATCGATAAATCAATAAATCTAATAGTGCCTCAATCGTCCGAGGTCTTTTGCTTGTATTCGCACAAATCCTCGATCCGGCAACTGCCGCAGCGAGGCTTGCGGGCCAGGCAAACGTAGCGCCCGTGCAGGATCAGCCAGTGATGAGAGTCGAGCAGAAACTCCTTGGGCACGAACTTCATCAGCTTGTGCTCCACCTCGACCACATTTTTGCCAGGCGCAATGCCGGTACGGTTGCTGACCCGGAAAATATGGGTGTCCACGGCCATGGTCAACTGGCGGAATGCCGTGTTGAGCACCACGTTGGCGGTCTTGCGGCCAACGCCGGGTAGCGCTTCCAGCTCCTCGCGGGTCTGCGGCACTTCGCCGCCATGGCGCTCCACCAGCAAGCGGCAGGTTTCGATCACATTTTTAGCTTTGCTGTTGAACAGGCCGATGGTCTTGATGTACGCCGACAGACCTTCGACACCCAAGGCATAAATCGCCGCCGGGGTATTGGCCACCGGATAGAGTTTCGCCGTGGCCTTGTTAACGCCGACATCAGTGGACTGCGCCGACAGAATCACCGCGATCAGCAGTTCGAACGCAGAGGAATAGGCCAGTTCGGTCTTCGGCTCAGGATTGTCTTCGTGAAGCCTGCGGAA
Organism: Pseudomonas sp. LBUM1646; assembly: GCF_059716165.1. Classification (NCBI taxonomy): domain Bacteria; kingdom Pseudomonadati; phylum Pseudomonadota; class Gammaproteobacteria; order Pseudomonadales; family Pseudomonadaceae; genus Pseudomonas; species Pseudomonas sp. LBUM1646. The sequence goes on along the minus strand of NZ_CP166810.1, from coordinate 5,493,110 downwards.
GATTTCGTAACGTTTTGCGGCATTCATGGGTGATGCGTTTCCTCGAAAGCGGGTCAGTTTGAGGGCGTTGGGCGAAGCCAGGCCTGCCATCCGGCGATCAACAGCCCCAGCAGAATGAATCCGCCGGGGGCGAGGGTGGCCAGGCGCAGGCCACCGTCGGCGGTCAGAACAAGGCCGGGCCAGTCCGTCGCACCGGTCAGCCAGGACAGATGAGCGCCGAGGGTGCCGTTGCCGATGATCTCGCGCAACAAGCCCAGGCCCATCATCAGCGCGCCGAACAGGCCACACAGGCGCAAGCGATCACGCCAGGGGTTGTCGAAAAAGCCATTGTTATCCAGCACCACACATTGCAAGGCGATGAGCCCGGCATACAACCCCAGGTGTTGCTGCCATTGCAGCGACCAGGATTGCCCGGCGAGTTCGGCGCAACTGGTCAGCGTGGCCGCCAGCAGGACGCCGGCAGGCAAGCGTGCCCAGGGGACGAGTCGGGCGCGTAATGGGCCCATCCCGGCGTCATAGACAGCAATCACCACCACGAACATCAGCCACAGTCCCAGCGCAGTCATCAAGGAGCCGGTGGCGCCGATCAGTGGTGCCAGCATCAATGAGTTCTGCACAGACGCCTTATTCATGGGAGTCGCTCCCCAGCAGTTGTTGCCGATGCTCATCGAAATAGCGCAACGCATCATGAATGGCGTTGATCACGGCTCTTGAAGTCGTGGTCGCCCCGGCCATTTGATCGAATTGACCCTGATCCTTTTTCAATGCCCAGCCATTGTCAGCGGGATCGGTGCGCGACTTGCCGGTGAAGCTGTGCAGCCAGGCATTCGGCCAATCGGCGAGACGACCACCGAGGCCCGGTGTTTCAGCCTGTTTGAGGGTTTTGACTCCCAACAGTTTGCCGTTGGCATCGATGACGATCAGCAACTCGATGGCGCTGGTGTAACCCAAGGTCTGGCTGCGCAGCAACACGGCGCTGGGTTGGCCGGCCTTGGTTGCCCGATACCCTCCCAGCAACGTGCTGTTGCTCAGCGGGATGTTTTCGAGGGGCAGGGCCTGTTCCAGCGGCTGGTTGTCGTAGCTGTCGGGCGGCAGCATATCCAGCAGCGTGCGACTGTCGATCAAGCGCTGTTCAGTGGCAATGCGCGCCGCGCTGGTGTGTTGCACAAGGTAGGTCGCAGCCATTCCAAGGCAGGCCAACAACACCAGGGTCACGACGCTTGTTGCGCGGTTCATGGTGCGGTTCGCTCCTGCCGGGCGTCGACAAACCGCTCCAGCGCCGGCACACAAAGGTTCATCAACAGCACGGCAAAGGCCACGCCGTCCGGGTAGCCGCCCCAGGTTCGAATCAGGTAGGTCAGCAGCCCGACACCCACGCCGAACAGCAGCCGGGCAGTGGGGCTTTTTGCGCCGGACACCGGCTCCGTGACGATGAAGAAGGCACCCAGCATGCTCGCGCCCGTCAGTAGATGAAACAGCGGCGAGCCGTGGGAGTCGGAGCCCGAGCCGTTCCAGCACAGCAGGCTGATGAGGAACAGGCTGGCGAGCATGCCGACCGGCGCATGCCAGCTGAATACCCGTTGCTGGAGCAGAAAGGCGCCACCAGCCAGAAACGCCAGGTTGACCCATTCCACACCACGACCACCGAAGTGGCCGAACGCCGGGTTGCCGGCGAACAGTTCATCCATGGTCAGGCTTTTATTGATGCGCAGGCTGTCTAGCGCCGTGGCCTGGACCCAGGCATCCGGGGTCTGGCTGAAACTGAAGCCGAAGACCAGCGACAGACCGCCGGGCAGGTCCATGCCATGGGACGACGGCCAGTGCGTCATCAGTTGGGGAAAGGTCACCAGTGCCAGGGCGAAACCGAGCATGGCCGGGTTGAACGGGTTCCTGCCGACGCCGCCATACAGGTGTTTGCCGAACAGCAGCGCGGCCGCGGCCGCACTGACCGTCAGCCACCACGGGCAATAGGGCGGCAAGGCCAATGCCAGTAACGTCGCCGTGACCAAGGCACTGCCGTCACTCAAGGTCGGCTTGAGCGGGCGCTGGCGCAGTTTAAGCACCGCGGCCTCTACCGCCAGCGCCGTCACGGCCGTCAGAATCAGGTTGATCAATACACCCCAGCCATACAGCCAAAACAGCACCAGCATCCCCGGCACAGTGGCCAGCAATACCCGCTTCATGGCCTGCTGAAGGCGTTCGTCCACCGATTCAAGGGGCGACATAGGCCTCCACCAAACGTTCGGCTTCCAGTAGTCGGACGCGTGCCTTGTCCACCAACTCTGCGGGCGTATCGCCCCGACGTTCAAGTTTGCTGACGTCGGCGCGGGCGTAGGCCAATTCGGTTTTCAGCTGTCGAAGCTGGCTGTCGATCGGGCGCTTTTCGACGCGCATCAGGTCAGGCAACGGTTGCTCGCTGACCGCTTCAGCCTCGTGCAAGGCCTGTTCGGCATTTTTCAATGCCAGCTCCAACGCTTCGATCTGTTCAACAGACGCTTCGTTGGTATGCGCTTTTTTCAGTTCGGCGCGGCGCATGGCCAACTGGATTTTCGCCCGTTTCAGTTCGGCGTCTTTTGCCGGGGCAACCGGTGCCGGAGCGGGTGGCGCCGTGCTTTCCAGTTGCGCCAGCGCCTGCTCGGCGGCTTCGAACTGCTGTTGCAGCACGATCAGTTGCGACTGTTGCTCGAAGGTCGGCGGATGCCCGAAGGCCTTGAGCGACTTGTTCAATTGCGCCCGACTCATCGCCAGATCGATCTTGGCTTTTTTCAACGCCGCGTCAGCGGTCGCCGCTTTCTGCGCGCGGACCCGCTCAAGGGCGGCCTGCACCGGATTGACCGTCACTTCGCTGGGTTGCGCGGCACGTTGTGCGCGTGCCTGGCGTTCGGCGACTTTCTGTTGTTCTTCACGGTGCAGTCGGGCGTTGCGCTGTTCGAACCGACGCCGCGCACGATTGCGCTTGGTGGCGCGAGCCCGTTGTTCTTCAAGACTGAACGCCAGGCCGCCAACAATCGGCAGCACCGTGGCCAGCGGCAGTGGGCGCATTTCGATGCAATCCACCGGGCACGGCGCCACGCACAGGTCGCAACCGGTGCATTCATCCACAATCACCGTATGCATCAGTTTCGCCGCACCGACAATCGCGTCCACCGGGCAGGCCTGGATGCACTTGGTGCAGCCAATGCATTCGGCCTCGCGGATGTAGGCAATCTGCGCCGGTGCCGAACCGCGACTGATGTCCAGTTCCAGCACCGGCACTTTCAGCAAGTCGGCCAGGGCGGCAATGGTTTCGCTGCCGCCCGGCGGGCACTTGTTGATCGACTCGCCGCTGGCGATGCCTTCGGCGTAGGGCTTGCATCCGGGGTGGCCGCACTTGCCGCATTGGGTCTGGGGCAAGAGGGCGTCGATGCGTTGAATCAGACTCATGTTTTGATCAGTCCACTGAATCCGAGAAAGGCCACTGCGATCAGTCCGGCGCCGATCAACTGGATCGGCAAGCCACGAAAGGGCAGGGGAACATCGTTGTCACGTGTGCGCTGGCTCAAGTCGCTGAACAGAACCAGCACCAGCCAGAAGCCCAGCCCGGCACCCAGGCTCAGGGCGCTGGCGTGGAAAAATCCCTTGTCGTCCTGGACATTGAGCAACGTCAGCCCGAGTACGCCGGCATTGCCGAGCAGCAAGGGCCAGAGGCCTTCGAACGAAAGTTTTGGCAATAGTCGCGACAGTAACGTCAGCAGCGGGGCGATCAGCAGAACGCTCAACGGCAGGAACACGAACAGGCGCAGCGCCGTCAGCTCCAGTGGCACCAGTAGCCAGTGGTAGAGCGCGTAAGCGAGCATGCCAACGATCAGCATCAGGCTCGCGGTGGCAATGCCGAGTGCATGGACCTGCCGTTGTTCGGCTCCCAACAGCGGATCGACGCCCAGCGGCCACTGCAACACGAGGTTGTTGATCAGGGCGGCGCTGATAAGCGTAAGAAGCAGTTCGGTCATGATCGTGCCGGCAGAAGGAGGCCTGTCTAACAAGGTTAGGCATTATCCGGCAAGGACGGAGGGTGGGCCAGACATGAAAATCCCACAGTCATGCCTGGCACGACTGTGGGATTGGTTCAGCGAAGTCCTTACTTGATGCGCTGACCCGGCTTCGCGCCGCTGTCAGGGCTCAGCAGGTAGATTTCTTCACCGCCAGGGCCGGCTGCCATCACCATGCCTTCGGAGATCCCGAACTTCATTTTCCGGGGCTTGAGGTTGGCAATCATCATGGTCAGGCGACCATCGAGCTTGGATGGATCCGGGTAAGCGCTCTTGATCCCGGAGAACACGTTGCGTTGCTCATCACCGATGTCCAGGGTCAGGCGCAGCAGTTTGTCGGCGCCCTCCACGTGCTCAGCCTTGACGATCAGCGCGACGCGCAGATCAACCGCCGCAAAGGCGTCGAACTCGATCTCCGGCGACAGCGGTTCCTTGACCAGCTCGCCGTTGCCGGCCGGTGCCGCATCGCCGGTATCGGTGGCGCTGGCGGTCAGGTCTTCTTTCGAGGCGTCGGTCATGGCTTGCACTTTTACCGGGTCGATGCGGGTCATCAACGGTTTGAACTCGTTCAACTGATGATTGCTCAGCAGCGTGGCGTGGTCGTTCCAGGTCAGCGGCGCGACGTTCAGGAACGCCTCGGCGTCGGCGGCCAGCAGCGGCAGCACAGGCTTGAGGAAGATCACCAGTTGGCGGAACAGGTTGATGCCCAGGGCGCAGATGGCCTGGACTTCGTCGTGCTTGCCTTCCTGTTTGTTCAGCGACCACGGCGCCTTGTCGGCGATCCAGGCGTTGGCGCGGTCGGCCAGGCCCATGATCTCGCGCATGGCGCGGGCAAAGTCGCGAGCCTCGTAGGCATCGGCGATGCTCGGCGCGGCGGCCAGGAACGCGTCGGTCAGTTCTGGTGCCGCATTACCCGCCACCAATACACCGGCGTTGCCTTTCTGGATGAAACCGGCGCAACGGCTGGCGATGTTGACGACTTTGCCCACCAGGTCGGAGTTGACCTTCTGTACGAAGTCTTCGAGGTTCAGGTCCAGGTCGTCGACGCCACGGCCCAGCTTGGCCGCGTAGTAGTAACGCAGGTATTCCGGCGACAGGTGGTCCAGGTAGGTCCGGGCCTTGACGAAGGTGCCGCGGGACTTGGACATTTTCTGACCGTTGACGGTCAGGTAGCCGTGCACGTTGATGCCGGTCGGCTTGCGGAAGCCCGCACCTTCAAGCATCGCTGGCCAGAACAGCGCGTGGAAGTTAACGATGTCCTTGCCGATGAAGTGGTACAGCTCGGCGGTGGAATCCTTGGCCCAGAACGCATCGAAATCCAGGTCCGGACGACGGGCGCACAGGTTCTTGAAGCTGGCCATGTAGCCGATCGGCGCGTCCAGCCACACGTAGAAGTACTTGCCCGGCTCGCCGGGAATCTCGAAACCGAAGTACGGCGCATCGCGGGAGATGTCCCACTGTTGCAGGCCGGCGTCCAGCCATTCGGCGATCTTGTTGGCGACCGCGTCTTGCAGGGTGCCGCTGCGGGTCCAGGCCTGGAGCATTTCCTGGAAGTCCGGCAGTTTGAAGAAGAAGTGCTGGGAATCCTTGAGCACCGGGGTGGCGCCAGAGATGGCCGACTTCGGATCCTTCAGGTCGGTGGGCGCGTAGGTCGCACCGCATTTTTCGCAGTTGTCGCCGTACTGGTCTTCGGTACCGCATTTCGGGCAGGTGCCCTTGATGAAGCGGTCGGCCAGGAACATTTTCTTTTCCGGGTCGAAGTACTGCGTGATCGAGCGCTGGGCAATGTGCCCGGCGTCGCGCAGCTTCAGGTAGATCTGGCTCGACAGCTCACGGTTTTCTTCGGAATGAGTGGAGTGGAAATTGTCGAAGTCCACCAGGAACTCGGCAAAGTCGGCGCTGTGTTCAGCCTGGACGTTGGCGATCAGTTGTTCCGGGGTGATGCCTTCCTTTTCCGCGCGCAGCATGATGGCCGAGCCGTGAGCGTCGTCGGCGCAGACATAAATGCATTGATTGCCGCGGTGCTTCTGGAAGCGCACCCACATGTCGGTCTGGATATATTCCAGCATGTGGCCAAGATGGATCGAACCATTGGCATAGGGCAGGGCGCTGGTGACGAGGATCTTGCGTGGCTCGGACATGGGGCTCGGCTACTTGATGAAACGGAGGTCGGCCACTATAAAGCGCTGGCGCATATTTTTCACCCCCGCGACCGGCATCCACGGACCTTTGTAGCCGCTGCCGAAGGCTGCGTTCGGCTGCGAAGCAGTCGCTATTGCTGTCGACCTGATTAGCCTGACACACCGCGGTGCCTGAATTTTCGACTGCTTCGCAGCCGAATGCAGGCTCCGCCAGCTGCTACAGATTGCGTCTGGATGGAGGACATTTGTCACATTCTGAAAGCATGCCGTCGGAGCGAGAGAACAGGTACGATACCCGCCTGATTTTCCAGTCTTGCTATCGGAGTTGCCCATGAGCGCCCTCAATCGCGCAGCGGTGGAAGCCGTCCTTCGCCAATACACCGACCCTTACCTGAACCAGGATCCGGTCAGCGCCGGGTGCGTGCGCAACATCGACATCCAGGGCGATCGCGTCAGCGTCCAGCTGGAACTCGGTTATGCCGCCGGTCTGTTCAAGAGTGGCTGGGCTCAGTTACTGCAAATGGCTATTGAAGGGCTGGACGGCGTGGTCACTGCGCGTGTCGAGATCACCAGCGTGATCGCCGCGCACAAGGCCCAGGCACAGATCCCGGGCCTGGCCAACGTCAAGAATGTGGTCGCCGTGGCCTCCGGCAAGGGCGGCGTGGGCAAGTCCACCACCGCCGCCAACCTGGCGCTGGCGCTGGCCCGTGAAGGCGCCAAGGTCGGGATTCTCGACGCCGACATCTACGGTCCGAGCCAGGGCATCATGTTCGGCATCCCTGAAGGCACCCGGCCGCAGGTCAAGGATCAGAAGTGGTTCATTCCGATTCAGTCCCACGGTGTCGAGGTCATGTCCATGGCCTTCCTGACCGACGACAACACGCCGATGGTCTGGCGCGGCCCGATGGTCTCCGGCGCGCTGTTGCAACTGGTGACCCAAACCGCATGGGGCGACCTTGATTACCTAGTCATCGACATGCCGCCAGGCACCGGCGACATCCAGTTGACCCTGGCGCAGAAAGTCCCGGTGGCCGGTGCTGTCATCGTCACCACCCCGCAGGACCTGGCCCTGCTGGACGCGCGCAAGGGCGTGGAAATGTTCCGCAAGGTCAACATTCCGGTGCTGGGCGTGGTGGAAAACATGGCCGTGCACATCTGCTCCAACTGCGGGCATGCCGAGCATTTGTTCGGTGAGGGCGGCGGTGTGAAACTGGCCACCCAGTACGGCGTCGAACTGCTGGCCTCGTTGCCACTGGCAATGGCCATCCGCGAGCAGGCCGATGGCGGCAAGCCAACGGTGATCGCCGAGCCGGACAGCCCGATTGCGATGGTGTATCAGGAGCTGGCCCGCCATGTCGGCGCGCGGATCGTGTTGCAGGAAGCGGCGACACCGGCGATGCCGAATATCACCATCAGCGACGATTGATCCACTGAAATGATGTCGTAGCAGCTGCCGAGGCACGAGGCTGCGTTGGGCTGCGCAGCGGCCCCGAGGGCGGTCCTGCGGACACGCAACGCCGCCTCGTGCCTCGGCAGCTGCTACGGGGTTTTGATCTTGCTTTAGATGCGCAACCCGCCATCCATCTCCAGAATCCGGCCGGTGTAGTAGTCGTTCTCGAAAATGTACGCGGCCGAATGGGCGATCTCATCCGGCTTGCCCATGCGTTTGAGCGGAATCCCGGCCGTCATCTTCTCCAGCGCCTCAGGCTTCATACCCAGCGTCATCTCGGTTTCAATAAAGCCCGGCGCAATGCCCGCCACGCGAATGCCGTAGCGCGCCAGCTCCTTGGCCCAAGTCACGGTCGCCGCCGCTACACCGGCCTTGGCGGCGGAGTAGTTGGTCTGGCCGACGTTGCCCGCGCGGGAAATCGACGAGATATTGATGATCGCGCCAGTGTTTTTCAGTTCGACCATTTTCGCCGCCACTTCACGGGTGCACAGGAACACGCCGGTCAGGTTGACGTCGATGACCGCCTGCCACTGGGCCAGGCTCATCTTGGTCATTTCGCCGTCCTTGACCTTGAGCAACAGGCCGTCGCGCAAGATCCCGGCGTTGTTGATCAGGCCATGGATCGCGCCGAAATCTTCGGCCACCTGAGCGACCATGTGCGTCACTTGCTCTTCATTGGCGACGTTGCACAGATAGGCGCGGGCCTCGACGCCCTTGGCCTTGCACGCGGCGACGGTGTCGTCGAGCTTCTCCTGGTTCAGATCGACCAGCGCCAGCTTCGCGCCCTTGCCGGCGAAATACTCGGCCATCGAACGGCCTAAACCCTGGCAACCGCCAGTGATAATGATTACTTTGTCAGTGAGTTGCATTCGCATGCCCCAATAGCAGGTCAGAAAGTGGTTTCCTTCTAGAGGGCCTCTCGATCTGCACCTGATGTGGCCTGGCTGCACATGAGAACTGCCCCGATGGCGTACTGGAACTTATCCCCAGGCGCCTGTCCGTTTTTTCGACGGATTCTATATAAGGAGTCATAAATTGAGCGTTGAAGCGGCCAAGAATGCCCGAGAATTGCTTCTCAAGGAATACCGCGGAGTGCTTTCGACACACTCCAAGGCGATGCCCGGTTTCCCCTTTGGCTCAGTGGTTCCGTACTGCCTGGACGAGCAGGGCCGGCCGCTGATCCTGATCAGCCGCATCGCCCAGCACACCCACAACCTGCAGAAAGATCCGAAATGCTCACTGTTCGTGGGCGAGCGCGGGGCTGAAGACGCACAAGCCGTCGGTCGCCTGACCTACCTGGCCGAGGCTGAAAAGCTTGAAGATGAGGCGGCCGTCGAAGCGGCGGCCGAGCGTTATTACCGCTATTTCCCGGATTCGCAGAGTTACCACAAGGCCCACGATTTCGATTTCTGGGTGCTCAAACCGGTACGTCATCGCTATATCGGCGGTTTCGGCGCGATTCATTGGGTCGATCAACTGACTCTGGCCAACCCGTTCGCCGGCAAGGCCGAAGTGAGCATGGTCGAGCACATGAATGCCGACCACGCCAAAGCCATCGCCCACTACGTCGAGCTCGCCGGTTTGCCGACGACAGCCCCGGCGCAACTGGCCGGCATCGATACCGAAGGCATGCACCTGCGCATCGGCCAGGGGCTGTACTGGTTGCCGTTTCAAGCGCCGTGTAATACGCCGACACAAGTCCGGGAAGCCTTGGTTTTCCTGGCTCACGCCGAGCATTGGCCGAAAAATGAAGTAGCCGACGCTTGAATTCACGAAGTGGCGACGTCATCTAAGGCTTACTGGCAAGGCATTCTTGCGTTGAGGAACCATTTGATGCGCCCTTTTTTATTGCTCTTTGTACTGTTTCCGGTGTTGGAGCTGTTCGTATTCGTCAAGGTTAGCGGGGCAATCGGGTTTTTCCCGGCCCTGCTGCTGATCATTCTCGGCTCGATGCTCGGCGTGTTTGTGCTGCGGATCGCCGGTCTGGCAACCGCACTGCGTGCCCGTGAAAGCCTGAACCGCGGCGAATTGCCGGCCCAGACCATGCTCGAAGGCCTGATGCTGGCCCTGGCCGGCGGCTTGTTGATCCTGCCGGGCTTCGTCACCGACGTGCTGGGCCTGATCATGCTGCTGCCTCTGTCTCGCCGTTTGCTGGCGAACAAGATGCGCCAACGCGCTGAAGAGGCGGCGATCCGTCAGCGTGCCTTCGCCGATGACCTGCAGTCCCGAGGCGGTCCTGCTCCACGACAGCAACCGCTGGGCCGCGAGCCCAACGTGATCGAAGGCGAGTTCGAACACCACGATCCCAAGTAAAGCGTTTCAGCTGCACGGCACCTTCGGGTGCCGTGTTCGTTTGCGGGCAGCAACATGAAAAAATTTGCTTGCTCGCCCTTGTAATAAGCTTATGCGCCCTTATGTAACGGTCACCGCAAGGTTTCTGGCGATCATGCCAGACAGACTTCCGCGGTTCGCTCGACGAACCGCACCCGGCACCGCCGGATTTGTTAAACCCGCCGGGAATACACCGGCCGATGAAAACCACAATTAGGAGAGATCGACAATGAAGCTTCGTCCTCTGCATGACCGCGTCGTCATCCGTCGCAGCGAAGAAGAAAAGAAAACCGCTGGCGGTATCGTCCTGCCAGGTTCGGCTGCTGAAAAAGCCAACAGCGGCGAGATCCTCGCTGTCGGTACCGGCCGCGTGCTGGACAACGGTGAAGTGCGTGCACTGGCCGTTAAAGTGGGTGACAAGGTTGTGTTTGGTCCGTACTCCGGCAGCAACACTGTGAAAGTCGACGGCGAAGACCTGCTGGTAATGGCTGAGAACGAGATTCTCGCTGTTATCGAAGGCTGATTCCCCGCTCATTTTCCCGCTACTACAAAGTATTTAAGGAATATCGATCATGGCTGCTAAAGAAGTTAAATTCGGCGATTCCGCCCGCAAGAAAATGCTCGCCGGTGTGAACGTCCTGGCTGACGCAGTAAAAGCGACCCTGGGCCCTAAAGGCCGTAACGTGATCATCGAGAAGAGCTTCGGCGCTCCGACCATCACCAAGGACGGCGTTTCCGTAGCCAAAGAAATCGAACTGAAAGACCGTTTCGAAAACATGGGCGCGCAGCTGGTCAAAGACGTTGCCTCCCGTGCCAACGATGACGCAGGCGACGGCACCACCACCGCTACCGTTCTGGCTCAGTCGATCGTCAACGAAGGCCTGAAAGCCGTCGCTGCCGGCATGAACCCGATGGACCTGAAACGCGGCATCGACAAAGCGACCATCGCTATTGTCAAAGAGCTCAAAGCCCTGTCCAAGCCTTGCGCTGACACCAAGGCAATCGCTCAGGTCGGCACCATCTCGGCCAACTCCGACAACTCCATCGGCGACATCATTGCCGAAGCCATGGAAAAAGTCGGTAAAGAAGGCGTGATCACCGTTGAAGAAGGCTCGGGCCTGGAAAACGAACTGTCGGTTGTTGAAGGCATGCAGTTCGACCGTGGTTACCTGTCCCCGTACTTCGTCAACAAGCCAGAGACCATGACTGCCGAGCTCGACGGTCCGCTGATCCTGCTGGTCGACAAAAAGATCTCCAACATCCGCGAAATGTTGCCAGTACTGGAAGCCGTTGCAAAAGCCGGCCGTCCACTGCTGATCGTGGCCGAAGACGTTGAAGGCGAAGCCCTGGCGACTCTGGTTGTGAACAACATGCGTGGCATCGTTAAAGTCGCAGCCGTCAAGGCTCCAGGCTTCGGCGACCGTCGCAAGGCCATGCTGCAGGACATCGCTGTTCTGACTGGCGGTACCGTTATCTCCGAAGAGATCGGTCTGAGCCTGGAAAGCACTACCCTGGAACACCTGGGTAATGCCAAGCGCGTGATCCTGTCCAAAGAAAACACCACCGTGATCGACGGCGCCGGCGTTGAGACTGATATCCAGGCTCGCGTTCTGCAAATCCGTCAGCAAGTGGCCGACACTTCGTCCGACTACGACCGTGAAAAACTGCAAGAGCGTCTGGCCAAGCTGTCCGGCGGCGTTGCAGTGATCAAGGTTGGCGCGGGTTCCGAAGTAGAAATGAAAGAGAAGAAAGCCCGCGTTGAAGACGCCCTGCACGCTACCCGTGCAGCCGTTGAAGAAGGCGTGGTACCTGGCGGCGGCGTGGCACTGGTTCGCGCTCTGCAGGCTATCTCCGAACTGAAAGGCGACAACGCTGATCAAGACGTTGGTATCCAGTTGCTGCGTCGCGCTGTTGAAGCGCCACTGCGCCAGATCGTTGCCAACTCCGGCGACGAGCCAAGCGTAGTCGTCGACAAGGTCAAGCAGGGTTCGGGTAACTACGGTTACAACGCTGCTACCGGCGAATACGGCGACATGATCGAAATGGGTATCCTGGACCCGGCTAAAGTGACTCGTTCGGCTCTTCAGGCAGCGGCTTCCATCGCCAGCCTGATGATCACCACCGAAGCCATGATTGCCGAGATCAAGGAAGAAGGCGGTGCTGGCGGCGGTATGCCAGACATGGGCGGTATGGGTGGCATGGGCGGCATGATGTAAGCCAGCCTTACCCCTATAAAAAAACCCCGCCTGCGAAAGCAGGCGGGGTTTTTTATTCCCTTCGATAAGGTCAACGTCTTTTGATCTTCAGGCGCTAACCGGTTTTGCCTTGGTAACCCGCTCAACCTTGGAAGCCGGTCGATACAGGATGTAGTAATACGACCCCAGACAAATCAACCAGCAGAAAATCGCCGTCCACACGTTGTGCGAGAAGAAGTGCGCGCCCTGCATCATCCGGCTAATGGAAAACACCGTGCCCAATGCGGCGGCAAAGATAAACGCCTTGCGCGCCAGCCGTGGACGTCGATCCCGCAACACGAAGAACAGCGCAAACAAGGTGAAACCGGTGGCCGCATGACCGCCAGGCCAGCAACGACCGGGTTTGTCGGTATGCGGGCGCGGGCTGAGCAGCTCGCTGTAGGTTTCGTGGCCGCCGAACTGTTCCAGGCTCCAGGGACATTGCACCGCCGTCACAACCTTGACCGGCGTGACAAAGGACGTGGCCAGCGCCAAAGACAGCACCAGGCACCCCATTTCCCGTTTGAACGGTTTGAGTTTCTCGACAAAAAACGCACAGATAAAACCAATCACCGCAAACACCGAGAAGGCGATGACGAGTTGTTTGGCCCGGTCATGCAGAATGTCTTCCAGGAAGTAACTGTGCCGGCCGATGAAATCACCGGCCACCGGGTCATAAAAGTACCTGGCCAGATTCATGTCCAGATCGGTCAGTTCGAGCAGCACCAGAACGATCGCCGCGATGGCGGGAACCCCAAGACACACCCAGAAGTTGAGTGGCCGGGAGACGGGGCGAACAACGGTTGATGACATGGTGGATCCTGAACTTGGGAAAAAGCCCCGGGGCATCAGCCCGGGGCCCTTCGATTAACGTTCGCTGACTTGGTTGTCGCCCTCCTTGGGCGCTTTCCAGCCAAGCAGCTGTTGCTTGAAGCCATAACTGGCGGTTTGGTAATAGGTGATGGCGCGGGTGATCAACGGATCGCTGGCCTCGGCCTTCGATTCGCGGCTTTCGGTCAGCGCATCGTCATGCCGACGCAGCCCCTGGCGTGGGCTCAGGATCGCCAGATCCTTGCCGTCGAACAGCCCCAGATGCTGATAGTTGCCGACCACTACACGTGGTGGTAGCGGATTGTCCTGCAGCAGGTTGCGGCCGAAGAAGGTCGATTGGTAGTCCAGGTTCAGCAGGCCCAGCAGGGTCGGTGCCAGATCGATCTGGCTGGCCAGTTGTGCGGTTTCCCGGGCCTCGATCAGCTTCGGTGCATAGATGAACAACGGAATCTGATAGTTGCTGATCGGCAGGTCCTCCTTGCCGGCGCTGCCTGCCGTGTGGTCGGCGACAAACACGAAAATCGTATTGTCGAACCACGGCTTTTGCCGCGCCTGCTCCAGGAACTGGCCGATGGCGTAGTCGGTGTACTTCACCGCGCCGTCACGACCGTTGCCGGACTTGATGTCGATCCGGTTGTCCGGGTAGGTATAAGGCCGGTGGTTGGAGGTGGTCATCAGTTGCAACAGAAATGGCTGCTGCTTGGCATAGTCGGCGTCGGCCAGTTTCAGGGTCTGGTTGTACAGGTCTTCGTCGGCCATGCCCCAGGCGTTCTTGAAACTAATCTGCGCTTCATCGACGCTGCTCTGATCGACCACGCGATAACCGTTACCGCTGAAAAACGCGTTCATATTGTCGAAGTAACCGCGCCCGCCATAGACGAACACGCTGTCGTAACCCACGGCACCGAGCTGTTGGCCGAGGCTGGCGAAACCGCTTTCACGGCCCACACGCTTGACGATCGAACGGCCCGGTGTAGGCGGGATGGCCAGAGTAATGGCTTCCAGGCCGCGGTCGGTGCGGGTGCCGGTGGCGTAGAAGTTGTTGAAATACAGGCTCTGTTTACGCAGCGCGTCGAGGTTTGGCGTCAGGTTGCGCCCGTCGCCGTTGCTGCCCATGTACTTGGCGCTGAAGCTTTCGATGGTCACCAGCACGATGTTGGGTGTGCGTGGGGTGCCAGGGTTGTCGATCATGCGGCGGATGTCTTGCGGATCTTCGCCGATAAAGCGCGCGTTGGGTTCACTGAGTTCGGCGCGGATCTGCCCGGCGACAGTGGCGGGCGGCAGGCTTTTATAGAACTGCGGGTAGTCCAGTTCATTGTTGCGAAACGCGGCGAAGAACTGGTACGGGCCATTGCTCGCCAATTCATTTTGGTAGGCGTTACCACCCTGGGCGCGCGGTGCGTCCTGGCTGAGCAGTTGCAGGCTCAGGCCGGCGACGATCAACAAGCCCAAGGCGTTGACCAGTCGTTGGCGTAGCGGCGGCAGCGGTGCATCCAGTGCGGCTAAAGGCCCTGCGCAACGCGAAACTCAGTGCCACGGCCAGCACAGCGAGGATGCTCAGCAGCGTGCCGATCGGGTACGACTCCAGCAGGTTGTTCAAGACTTCATCGGAATACACCAGGTAATCCACGGCGATAAAGTTGAAGCGCACGCCGAATTCGTCCCAGAACAACCATTCGGCCACGGACGTGAACAGCATGGCAAACAGGCTGACGGTCAGCAGCGCTTGCAGAAACCAGCGATGGCCACGACGACGCCACAGGGCGGGCGGGCAGAGCAGCAGGTAGAGACCCATCGGCAAAGCCGCATAGGCAATGAAACCCAGATCGTAGAGCAGTCCAATACTGAAAACCGACACAAAACCGCTACCGGCCTCATCCAGGTGAGTGAGCAGCAGAACTGTCCGGGTCAAAAAGAAAATCACCAGCCAGGCGCTGGTGACAAGCAGCAGAAAGCGCATAGGCGCCGTCTTGAAGATGTCCATTGGCTACATTCCTTATATCAATGGCGCGGGAGTTTCACCGGGACACTGTAGTCAGGTTGTGAACCGATAGTGAAAAACTTGTTAACTCATTCATTTGGTTGAAGGAATGGATTGATCCGCTCTTCGGCCCTAGCCCTGCGCTCTGCTTGGTCGTAAGCTGCGCGGGCCAAGACGGCTGTTACTGTGTACGGAGGAGTGCCCATGCGAATTTTATTGGTTGAAGACAACCGCGATATCCTCGCCAATCTGGCCGATTACCTGGGGCTCAAGGGTTACACCGTGGATTGCGCGCAGGACGGCTTGTCAGGGCTGCACCTGGCGGCGACCGAGCATTACGACTTGATCGTGCTCGACATCATGTTGCCCGGCATCGACGGCTACACCCTGTGCAAGCGCCTGCGTGAAGACGCTCGCCGCGACACGCCGGTGATTATGCTTACCGCCCGGGATCAGTTGGATGACCGCTTGCAGGGCTTCAAATCCGGCGCCGACGACTACCTGATCAAGCCGTTCGCCTTGTCCGAGCTGGCGGCGCGCATCGAAGCGGTCATGCGCCGTGCCCAAGGCGGCGGGCGGCGTGCCTTGCAGGTCGGTGACCTGAGCTACGACCTCGACACCCTGGAAGTGACCCGCGAAGGCCGACTGCTGAAACTCAACCCGGTCGGCCTCAAGTTGCTGGCGGTGCTGATGCAGAAAAGCCCCCACGTGCTGCGTCGCGAAATCCTCGAAGAAGCCCTGTGGGGCGATGATTGCCCGGACAGTGACAGCCTGCGCAGCCACGTTCATCAACTGCGCCAGGTGATCGACAAGCCTTTTGCCAAGCCGCTGCTGCAAACCGTGCACGGTGTGGGTTATCGCTTGGCCGAGGGCCGAGATGGAGTTTAAGCAGAGCCTCGCTCAACGGATCATCATCGCCTTTGCGCTGATGAGCGCATTGGTGGCCGGGGCCTTCGCCATGGGCATCGTGGCGACGGTGCACCTGGTGGAAGAGAAACTGATTTCGGCAGGCCTGGGCGGCGACCTGCAACGGCTGTTGCTAATGGACAGTGTTTCGGACTGGAGCCACCGCCCGGAGCCTGACCAACTGTTCTATTTCAGCGGCGGGCCAGGGGACTTCGAGTTGCCCAAGGACCTGCGTCACCTGGAGCCCGGTTTTCACGAAGTCTTTCGCGAACAGCTGTCGTATCACGCGATGGTCGAAATCGTCGACGGCCGGCGTTATGTGTTGTTGCAGGATCAGAGTGATTTCGAAGAGCGTGAGCGAGTGCTGTTTGCCGTGGTCCTGGTGGGCTTCGTCTTGAGCCTGGCGCTGGCGGTTTTCCTCGGTTGGATCCTGGCGCGCAAAGTCATGGCGCCCGTGGTGCGGCTGGCTCGGCAAGTACGCCACCGCGATCAGTTATTGGGTTTGGCGCCGCCACTGGCGCCAGACTACGCCGCGGATGAAGTGGGCGAACTGGCGGTGGCTTTCGACGCCACGCTCGGGCGTCTGCGCCAGGCCTTGACCCGTGAGCGCCTGTTCACCAGTGACGTCAGCCATGAGCTGCGCACCCCGCTGATGGTCCTGGCCAGTTCCTGTGAGCTGCTGCTGGAAAACCCTGGTATCGACCAGCGTGGTCGCGCTCAGGTCGAGCGCATCGCTCGGGCCTGTGAGGAAATGCGCGAGCTGGTGCAAACCTTCCTGATGCTGGCCCGCGCCCAGCATGAAGACGCCAGCATGTCCCCGCAGCAGACGGTCAGTCAGATCGCCGACGGGCTGCTCAACCTTTGGCGTGAGCCGATCGAGTACAAGGGGCTGACGCTGCACTTCGAGCGAGGCAATCCGCAGAGCAATCGCTACAACGCGACGTTGTTGCATGCGGTGATGGGCAACCTGTTGCGCAACGCGCTGCACTACACCGAAACGGGCTTTATTCGTCTCTCCCTGACAAACAACGGATTTATGGTCGAGGACAGCGGCGTCGGTATTCCCGAGGAAAAACGCGAGGCGATGTTCGAGCCCTTCGTGCGCGGCAGCGAAAAGCGTGGCGAAGGCCTGGGGCTGGGCTTGTCGCTGGTACAGCGGATCTGTGAGAACCAGGGCTGGACCGTCAGCCTGACCACCATGGAACCGAACGGCTGCCGGTTTGAGGTGGAGTTGGGTAAGCTGCGAATCTGATTGAGCCAAAAAGATCGCAGCTTTCGCCGCCTCCCACCGAAGGCAGCGATCATTGGGTGGTGGCCCCGAGCTACTGTCTAATTCTTGTAAAACCCTGAAATACTTCCAGGCTGTACCCAACGAAGTTTTCACAAAGTCATGACCTGACGCTGACACGGCGCTCCCTAAGGTGGGTGTCATCAGCAATTCAGGAGATGTTGAGATGGCAGACCCAATCAAACTGGATTTTTCGGAAAAATACGACGATCAGCACGCGCAAAAATACTTGCGCAAGCATAAGGATGGTCTCGGTCGTCGATTGTCCCATTGGCGTGACGAGCAATTGGCACGCAAGGCGCTGACCCTGGCCGGTGAGCCTGGGTTGGTCCTCGATTTACCCAGTGGTGCAGGGCGTTTCTGGCCGTTACTGGCGGAAAAACCCAACCGTGTGATCATCGGAGCCGACAACTCCGAGTCAATGTTGAAAATTGCGACCCAGTCGCAGCCGGCCGAAGTGGTAAAACGGGTACAACCCTTGCACACTTCTGCATTCGACATTGCCTTGCCCGATAACGCCGTCGACAGCATTTTCTGCATGCGATTGCTCCATCACATCGGGGAAGCCGAGCACCGACTGGCTATCTTGCGCGAATTCGAGCGTGTCACCCGTGACAGCGTGATCATTTCGTTGTGGGTGGATGGCAATTTCAAGGCCTGGAAACGCAAGCGCGCCGAGAAAGCGCGCGGGCAGGAAGGTTACCAAAATCGCTTTGTGTTACCGGCCGCCACGGTTGAAAAGGAGTTCGAACAGGCGGGTTTCCGTATCCAGGAACAACTGGACTTTTTACCGCTCTATGCCATGTGGCGAGTTTACGTATTACGCAAGAGGTAACAGGATGGCAGTGCAATGTGCAGCAGAAACGGAAGTCGCTTCCCAAGACCGCTTCGACTATTTCTGGAACCAGCGCGGTGAATGGGTAGAAGAACCCAACGTTCGTCGCGGCGGGGAAAGTGGCGTGCAGCGCGTCAGGAGCAGCGACGGGCAACTGCTGTATGCCAAGCGTCAGACCGGGCATATCTATCGTAGCTGGCTGCACCCGTTTGGGCGGCCGACGGTGCTGCGCGAGCAAGATGCGTTGATTGGTTTGACTGCGCTCGGCGTTCGTGTGCCGGAAATGGTGTTCTGCGGCGCCCAGCGCGACCCCGTGCACAAATGGCGTGCCTTGCTGGTCACCAAGTCGCTGGACGGCTTTGAGGAAATCGAACACTGGTACGCCGGTGGCGGTCGTGAGCGTCATGGCGAAGCCGTACACGAGCGCGTCCTCAAGGAACTGGCCGAGAACCTGGCCCGTATGCACAAGGGCCGCTGGCAGCACAGCTGCATCTACATCAAGCATGTGTTCGTGCGGGTGACCGGCGAAGGCGAAGCGGCCACTGTTGAAATTGCGTTGATCGATCTGGAGAAGTGCCGCCAGCGTTTGACCGCCCAGCGCGCCGCTGCCCATGACATGAAGCAATTGCGTCGCCACTCGTCGTTCAGCGATACAGACTGGAAGAATCTGGTCTACTTTTATGAGACGGCGTTTGGCAGCGCTATCAAGGGTTTATAGCGATGAAACTCGAAATTGCACGAGGTGTGTTTCTTCTAGGAGCCTTGGCAGTTGCTTCATTGGCGGTGGCGGCTTGGGAGCAGCCCCGCACGCAAGTCCTCAGTGCAGTGAACGATGGCGCTCACTGCCCGTTGCCACGGGTTGCCAAGGCAGCCGTGGCGACACAACCTGATCATGACTTGTTACTGTTCATGTTCGGACTTTCACAGGGATTGAGGCCGCAGAGTTGAACAGATTGAAGCCAAAATAAAAGGCCTCGCAGATGCGAGGCCTTTTTTTTGCTGATCGTTCCCATGCTCCGCGTGGGAATGCAGCCCGGGACGCTCCGCGTCCCAAAGCGTGACGCAGAGCGTCACAAGAGGCATTCCCACGCGGAGCGTGGGAATGATCATGCGGCGGAGGGTTTATCAGGCTTAGCCAGCAACGTGTACACACACGGCAATACGAACAAGGTAAACAACGTCCCGATCGACATCCCCGTGGCGATCACCGTGCCGATATCGAACCGGCTGACGGCGCCCGCACCGGTGGCCAGAATCAACGGCACCATGCCGAAGACCATCGCTGCCGTGGTCATCAACACCGGCCGCAGACGAATGGCCGCCGCTTCTTCCACCGCTTCGCGCGGGGTCAGGCCCTTGTCCCGACGCAGCTTGTTGGCGAATTCGACGATCAGAATCCCGTGCTTACTGATCAAGCCGATCAACGTCACCAGCCCGACCTGGGTGTAGATGTTCATGCTCGACCAGCCGAGGAACAGCGGGATCAACGCCCCGCAAATCGACAGCGGCACGGTCACCAGAATCACCAGGGGATCGCGGAAGCTTTCGAACTGCGCCGCCAGCACCAGGAAAATGATCGCCAGCGCCAGGGCGAACGTGACCCATAGCGCACTGCCTTCCTGAACGAATTGCCGCGACGTGCCGCCATAGTCAAAGGCGAAACCCACCGGCGCTTCCTCCTGGGCGATCTGGCGCACGGTATCAATGGCCTCGCCCATGCTGACCAGCGGGAACCCGGTCACGGCCGCCGCGTTGAGTTGCTGGAACTGGTTCAACTGCCGTGGCCGCGCCCGGTCGGTCACGCTGATCAGGGTCGACAGCGGCAGCAGTTCGCCCTTGGTGTTCTTGACGTAGTAATTGTTCAGCCAGTCGGGGTTATCCCGGTAGGCCCGTTCGACCTGGGCGATAACCTTGTAGCTGCGCCCTTCAATGGTGAACCGGTTGATCTCCGCCTCGCCCAGCAACGTCGCCAGGGTGCCACCGAGGTCCTGCATCGACACGCCCATCTGCGCCGCTTTGGCGCGGTCGATATCCACCACCACTTCCGGCTTGTCGAACGCCAGGTCGATGTCGACGAAGGCAAACTTGCCGGACTCCAGCGCGCGTTTTTTCACCCTATCGGCCACGTCCAACAGCGACGCGTAATCGTTGGCGGTGTTGATGATGAACTGAAACGGCAAGCCTTCACCGGTGCCCGGCAGGGACGGCAGGTTGAAGCCGAAAATCTGCAAGCCGGGAATGCTCCCCAGCTTGGCCTGGACCTCGGGCAGGATCTGCATTTGCGTACGGCCGCGCTCGTTCCACGGCTTGAGCAGGAAGCCGCCGATACCCGATTGCACGCCGTTGAAACCATTGATCTGGAACGAGGAGTAGTACTCGGGAAACTCCTTGAAGATCGTGATGAATTCGTCGGTGTAGGTGTTCAGGTAATCCAGGTTGGTCGGCTGCGGGGCGTTGGCCATCATGAAAATGATGCCTTGGTCCTCGTCCGGCGCCAGTTCCGATTTGGCGAACTTGAGAAATACCGGGATCAGGCAAAGGACGATCACCGCGAACACCAGCACCACCGGCCGGGTGTTGAGTGTGCCGTGCAGCATGCTCTGATAGCGGCGCTTGAGGCCTTCGAAAATCCGGTCCAGGCGATGGGCCAGGCCAGTGGGGTTTTCGTCGTGGCGCAGTAGCAGGGCGCACATCATCGGCGACAGGGTCAGGGCGACGATGCCGGAAATCACCACCGCCCCGGCCAGCGTCAGGGCAAACTCCTTGAACAGCGCCCCCGTGAGGCCCGTCAGGAAGCCGATTGGCGCATAGACCGCGGCCAGGGTGATCGTCATGGATACCACCGGCATGGCGATTTCACGGGCGCCTTCAATGGCCGCGTCCAGCGGTGTCTTGCCTTCCTCGATGTGCCGGTGAATGTTCTCCACCACCACAATCGCATCGTCCACCACCAGGCCGATGGCCAACACCATCGCCAGCAGGGTCAACAGGTTGATCGAGTAGCCCATCATCTGCATGAAGAACATCACGCCGATCATCGACAGCGGGATGGTCACCACCGGGATCACCACCGAGCGCAGGGCGCCGAGGAACAGGAACACCACGACGATCACGATCAGCACCGCTTCAAACAGGGTCTTGATCACCTCGTTGATAGAGGCCTGGATAAACAGCGTGGCGTCGTAGGCAATTTCGCTTTTCAGGTTGGGCGGCAACTGGGCTTCCAGCTCCGGCATGATCTTGCGCACTTCCTTGATCACGTCCAGCGGGTTGGCACCGGGTGTCGCCTTGATGCCGATGTACACCGAGGGTGTGCCACCGAACGAGCTGATGGCGTTGTAGTTCTCGGCGCCCATTTCTACGCGGGCCACATCGCTGAGCAGCACCCGGCTGTCACCGTCGACCTTGAGCGGAATCGCGGCGAAGGCCTCGGCGGATTTCAGTTCGGTGTTGGCATTGATGCTGGTGACCACGTACTCGCCTTTCACTTCACCGGCGGCGGAGAGGAAGTTGTACTGGCGCACCGCGTTGGTCACGTCGCTGGCACTCAGGCCGAAACCGGCGAGTTTCACCGGGTCCAGCCACAGGCGCATGGCGAACACCTGGTTACCGAGAATCTCGGCTTCGGCCATGCCCGGCAGCGTCGCCAGTTTGGGCTGGATGACCCGGGACAGGTAATCGGTGATCTGCGGGTTGCTCAGTTCCTTGCTGAAATAGCTGATGTACATCAGCGCCGAGGCGTCCGCCGCTTCCTTGCTCAGCACTGGGTCTTCGGCGTCCTGGGGCAGCTTGTTCTTCACCTCGTTGGCCTTGGCCAACAACTCGGTGAACAAACGGTCGCTGTTGGAACCGATGCGCGCGTAGATCGAAATCACCGAGAAGTTCTGACGACTGACCGAGGTCATGTAGTCGATGCCCTCGGCGCTCGCCAGGCTTTGTTGCATAGGTTGGGTGATGTAGCCCTGGATGGTTTCGGCGTTGGCCCCGGGGTAGGCGGTGGTCACCGTGATCAGGGCGTTTTCCATCTGCGGGTATTGGCGCAGCGGCAGCTTGCTCCAGGCCTGGAAGCCGAGCAGCACAATCAGCAGGCTGACCACGGTGGCGAGCACCGGGCGGCGGATGAACGGATCGGTAAAAGCCATGAGGATTCCTTGATCAGTCAGTGCGTGGCTGACTGTTCTTATCGGTCAGGGTCTTGTCGTCGCTGATGGCAATGTGTGCGCCGTTGTCCAGTTTGATCTGACCGGCCGTGACCACTTGTTCGCCGCTCTGCACACCTTTGTTGATCATCACCAGGCCATCGCGGCGTTCGCCGGTTTCGATGAAGCGTCGTTCGGCAATCAGGATCGGTTGGCCCTTGTCGTCTTTTTCCACTGTGCCGTCTTCGGCTTTCTTCTGTCCGACCACGTACAGCGAGTTGCCGTACAGGGTGTAGGTGATCGCGCTTTCCGGCACGACGATGTGCGACTGCGGATTCGGCAGCATCACCTGCAGGCTGGCAAACATCCCCGGCAGCAACTTGCCATCCGGGTTGGCCAGCGTGGCACGGACCAGGATGTTGCGGGTGCTGTTCTCGACCTTCGGGTTGATCGCACTGATGGTGCCGGGGAAGCTCTGCGCCGGGTAGGCCGAGACGACGACCTGGACCGGTTGGCCGAGGGCGATCTTTGGCACCGATTGCTCGGGCAGGAAGAAGTCGACGTAGAGGCTGCTGAGGTCCTGCAGGGTGGCGACCATGGTGCCGCTGGCGAGGTAATCGCCGACGTCGACCTGCCGAATGCCGATGGTCCCGCTGAATGGCGCGAGGATGCGTTTTTTCGCCAGCGATGCCTTGAGCTGATTGACCGTGGCCTTGTTCTTTTGCAGTTGCGCCGAGAGCCGGTCGTACTCGCCTTTGGAGATGGCTCGGCTGTCGACCAACTGACTGCCGCGACCGAAATCCAGCTGCGCCAGCCCGAGGTCGGCCTGGGCTGTTTCCAGCAAGGCGCTCTCCACGGCGCTGTCCAGTTGCAGCAGCGGTTGCCCGGCCTTGACCTTCTGCCCCGACTCGAACATCAGCTCCTTGACGGTGCCGGCGATCTCCAGGCTCAGGTTCACCCCTTGCAACGCCTTGAGCGTGCCAACGGTGGGCAAGCGCATCTGCCACGGCTGCTCGGCGGCCGTGGCCACAGCGACACTGATGGGCGGTTTCGGCTTGGCGAAACCCTGGATCATCGTGTAAATCGAAAAGGCTTTGTACCCGCCCAGGGCGAGCACAATAAGCAGGACAACCCCCAACATGATCAGCATGCGGCGACGCAGCATATTTCCACTTCCTTGGAGAAAATCAGGTGAGACAGGCGGGAACATTACTCCGAGTGGTAAGGGGAATCCAACTGTAGCAGCTGGCGTAGCCTGCGTTCGGCGGCGAAGCCGTCGTGAGGTCCGACTACGCGGTGTGTCAGGCGCCCCGCGTTGTGTGGTTTTACGACGGCTTCGCCGCCGAACGCAGGCTGCGCCAGCTGCTACAGAGATCGTGTTCAGATGAGGTGCAGGTGGTTATCCCAGAGCCCCGCCGGCAGCTCCAACGGTTTTGCAACCAAATCTGTCTGGCGGCAATCGTAGTACCGGCAACGCCCCTGACCGGACGTCACGACAAACCCGTCCGCCACGGCACCGACCCCGGCGCAATCAGGCAACGGCGCATCCAGGCGCACTTCGCCGCTGTCCAGGTCCCAGATGAAAAAGCGGTTGCCCCGGGGCGCAGTCAGCGCGACCAGGCGCAGTTCGCTGTGCACCGCGACGCTGGCGGTGTAATGCCCCATGGCCTGCAACTGATGTTCCGGCACCGGGAACGCCACGAACGGCTGGCCTGGACGCTTGATCGCCAGCAACTCCGAGGACTCGTGGGACGGCCCCATGAATTGCTGGCTGGCGAGAATGGTGCCGTCGCTGGCAATCCCCAGGTGCCGCACGCTGTTCATCTGCTGGGCGAGGGTTTCCTTGCTCAACAGTGTGCCGTCACGCTGCATCAGCACCAGGCTTGGCTCCATGGCGTTGAGGTTCATCTCGACCCGGCTCTCGGCCTCGGTGCGAATCCCGCCGTTGGCCACCACCAGGGTTTCGCCGTCGGGCATCCACGACACCTGATGCGGGCCGACGCCGTGGGTGGGAATTTCGCCGCTGTGGATAAGTCGCTCGCCTTCGAACTTATACACACCCAGCAAGCCACGACCCGGATCGAACGTGTCGTTCTCGGTGGCGTACAAGAACTCGCCATCCTTGTGAATCACCGCGTGCCCGTAGAAATGCCGGTTCGGCTGCGACGTCACGGTTTGCAGCAGCGTGCCGTCGCGCAGGTCGATCAGATAACTTTCGGTGCCGGGACGACGGGCAACGAACAGCGCAATCGCCAAGGTCGGGTGATTGATGATGTCGTGGCAGCGCTGGCCGACCTCGGTGGCGAACACCCGCGTGCCGTCCAGCCGATAACCGACGGCGTAATGCTTGCCGTCGGTATCGTCCCGCGCCGACAGCAGCAGCGGGCTCTTGTCCTTGTGTTTGAACAGCGTCCAGCCGCCCAGCGTCACTGCTCCCAGCAGCAAACTACCTAAAGTCAGAGCCTGACGTCGCAGCATGGCACTCGCCCTCATCAGTCACCGTCGTTGGCGTTGAAGCCCAGTTGGATGCCCAGCGCCTTGGCCAGTTCGCCTTCGTGCAGGCGATGGACGACGTTGAGGCTGTCGTAGATTTCGTTGAGTTGCTGGCGACCGGCATCGTCGTTGAGCATTTCGGTCAGCGAGCGCTGGTTGCTGGCGAACAGTTTGAGCGAGGCGGCATAGGCGGCGTCGATCTTGTCGGCCAACGGTTTCTGCTCGCTCGGCAACAGGCCGCGCAGGCCTTTGTTGTCGACGCCTTCCCAGACTGTTTTGGCGGCGGCAAGACTGGCTTCCAGACCGGTCAGGGAAGACTGGCTGCGCCACGCATCGGCCTGGAACGGTTGCGGCACACCTTTGCTCTGGCGACCCATCGGCGTGCCGAGTTTTTTCTTCAAGGTGTCGAGGGCAGTGACTTGCACACGCAGCAGATCGGCGATTGCTTCATGGGAATCGGCGTAGCGCTGATTCGGGAATTTGCTCATCTGCGCGAGCATGCCGTCGGTGTTGTTCCAGCTTTGCAGAATCTCTTCGGCCAGCAGCTTCTGGCGTTCGCCAATGGCTTTCAGCAACGGGCAGTACTTGGCTTTCTGCGCGTCGTTGGCCACGTCTGGTTTGCTGTCGAACAGGATGTATTCGTAGGCCGACAGGCCCTGAACCACCACGCTGGATTTGGCCAGCGCAGCGGCATCGATCTGCGGCTGGGCGGTGACCAGTTGCTCGACCTGACGGCCAACGAGGTTTTTCTTGTCCGGCCAGAACTGTACCTGCCACGAACGGTTGCCCTCGGCCAGCGGCCCGATCAGCAACGGTTGCAGCTCGGCCCAGGCCTTCTGCGCGTGCAGGAAGTCTTTGCGAGCGGTTTCAAGGTCTGCCTTGCCTTCGCAGTAGGCGAGGGCGCTGACGGCCAGTTGACGGTCGGCGTCAACCCAACGGCTGTAGGTCGGCAGGATCACTTGCTTGGCGATGGCCGCCGAGGTAACGGCTTGCGGATCCTGCGGCGAACAGGCGCCGAGGGCGAGCGCTGCAAGGCTGGTGAACAACAATTTGGGACGGAACATGTCGGGCTCCCGATTCTTTTATAAAGTGCTTAGAGAGAATTCAAAAACGCCAGCAACGCAGCGCGCTGCTCGGCATTGAAAGACAAAACCTGTTGCTGCGCCGCGGTCGCTTCACCGCCATGCCAGAGCACGGCTTCGAGCAGATTGCGGGCGCGGCCGTCGTGCAGAAACTGGGTGTGGCCACTGACCGCTTGGGTCAGGCCGATGCCCCACAACGGCGGGGTGCGCCAGTCGCGGCCACTGGCTTTAAATTCGGTGCGGTTGTCGGCCAGGCCGTCACCCATGTCATGCAGCAGCAGATCGCTGTAGGGGCGAATCACTTGATTGGCCAGTTCAGGTTCTGCGGCATTGGCGGCGGTGGTGTATTTCGGTGTGTGGCAGGACTGGCATCCGGCCTGGAAAAACAGGTTCTTGCCGGCCAGCACTTGCGGCGCATTGATGTCGCGGCGAGCGGGCACGGCGAGGTTACGGCTGTAGAACAACACCAGGCGCAGGATGTTGTCGCTGACTTCTGGCTCGCCGTTCGGGCCGTTGCCGTTCGGCGCTTGTTTGCAGGCGGTTTGTGCGTCGGTGCAGTCATCGAAGGGTCGCAGGCTGGTCGTTAAGCCCATGTCACCAGAGAACGCGTGAACATTCTGTTGATTGAGATTCGGCTGCCCGGCCTTCCAGCCGAATCGGCCGAGAACGGTTTTTTGCTGGGCGTCATCCCAGACTTGGTTCGGGCGCCCGGCAATGCTGTTTTTGTCTTTGGCCTGGGCCTCGGCATTGGCCAGAATCGCCTCGTCGGGGATCGCTTCGAGCAGGCCCAGGCCGATCATCGGCGGTGCGACGCGCGCCGAGAACCGCGTGTCGGGGTGCATCGGGCCGTAGCCCAGTTGGGTGATCTGCAACACCGGTTTGCGCAGTTCGACTTCGGTGCCGTCCTTGAAGCGAATCGGCACTGGCGTGTAATCGACCCGCACCTTGCCTTCGGGAGCGACGCCGGGCACCGACATGTCCTGGAACTGGCCGCCGTAGACCGGCTCCGGGACCACGCCAATTTGCTCGATGACCTTGGCGTAGGCCGGGGAATCGGGAATCGACAGGCGCACCAGCATCGACACCGCGTTACTGGCGTCTGGCGTCGGCGGGTGACCGCGACCGTCCTTGATGTGGCAGTTCTGGCAGGCGTTGGTGTTGAACAGTGGGCCGAGGCCATCCCGGGCGGTGGTGGTCGACGGCGCGATCACCCAGGGGCTGCGGAAGAAACTGTTGCCGACACTGAAATCCACCCGTCGTGACGGCGGCAGGTTGGCAGACGGCAGGGAAAACGCGTTCTGATCGGTCTTGCGTACCGTTGCGCTGCCACCGGACCGGGCTTCACCGGGTTCGGCCTTGGTAAAACGCGGGGCGTCATCGCAGGCACTCAGGCCCAGGGCCATGATTAGGGTGCACCAGCGAAGAGGCAACGACGGCATCAGACTTCCTGAAGACGAGCAAAACAAGGGCGCAAAGTCTAACAGGGCAGGGGAAATTGAATAAGAGGAATTATCGTTTGGTTGATGTGCGTCAGCGGATCGTTCCCACGCTCTGCGTGGGAATGCAGCCCGTGACGCTCCGCGTCACATCAACCGCCGAACGCGGAGCGTCCGTTGAGGCATTCCTTTGCTGCGCGTGGGAACGATCGGCGACAGCGAGGCGCGTCAGGCGGGCATGAAAAAGGCGACCCGAAGGTCGCCTCTTTAGTCACTCAGCCAGCGTTGATCAGAATTCGTGATCAGCGTTGTCCGGGTTCAGGTCGCTGATGCCCAGTTTGCCAGCGGCTTGTTCGATCGAACCGGTCTGCTTGACCAGCGATGCGATGGCGTCGCGCACGATCTGGTTGCCGGCGGTGTTGCCGGCAGCGATCAACTGGTCGTAGTGCTCACCCTTGGCGGCATGATCGACCATGACCTGGATCTTGGCTTCGGTAGCAGCCAGGTCGGCTTTCAGCGCGGTGTCGGCAGCCGGGTCGGCCTTGGCCACCAGGGACGACAGGCTGGCGCCGGTCATTTTGGTGCCGTCGACGCGGGTGTATTCGCCCAGGTACACGTTACGCACGCCTTTGGCATCGTAGAAGTGCGAGTTGTGGGTGTTGTCGCTGAAGCAATCCTGTTCGTCTTCCGGGGAGTTGGCTTCCAGGGAAACCTTCATGCGCTCGCCCGCCAGTTCGCCCAGGGACAGGCTGCCCATGCCGAACAGCATTTTGCGCAGGCCGGTTTCGCCAGGCTCGGCTTCCAGGGTGGCGCGGTAGTTGTCGGCCACGTTCGGCTTCCAGTTACCGACCATTTCTTCCAGGTCGCTGACCAGCAGTTGGGTCACGGACTTCAGGTAAGCGCGACGACGATCGTTGTGACCGCCAGTGGCGCCTTTGCCTTCCAGGTAGTCGGAAGCAGGACGGTTGCCGGCGCCAGGGCCGGTGCCGTTCAGATCCTGGCCCCACAGCAGGAATTCGATGGCGTGGTAACCGGTGGCAACGTTGGCTTCGGAACCGCCCAGCTCGTTCAGGCTGGCGAGTTTTTCCGGGGTGATGTCTTTGACGTCGACCTTGTCTTCGCCGACCTGGACTTCGGTGTTGGCGATGATGTTGGCAGTGGCGCCCGGGTTACCCAGTGCGTGCTCGTAGGATTTGTCGACGTAGTCGATCAGGCCTTCGTCCAGTGGCCAGGCGTTCACCTGACCTTCCCAGTCGTCGATGATGGTGTTGCCGAAGCGGAATACTTCGCTCTGCAGGTAAGGAACGCGAGCAGCGACCCAGGCAGCCTTGGCGGCTTTCAGGGTGTCGGCGTTCGGTTTGGCAAGGAAGGCGTCGACGGCGGTTTGCAGGGTTTTCGCGGTAGATTCGGCATCGCTGTAAACGGCGAAGACCATGTCGGCGTAATGCGCGACCACGGCTTTGGCGGCGGCTTCGTCGACTTTACCGGCGGCGGCTGGCGCAGCAGCTGGAGCTGCTGGCGTCGCGGTGCTGGCGGCCGGAGTAGGCGCTTGTGGAGCGGCAGCCTTGTCTTTGCCTTCGCCGCAACCGGCGAGGGAAATAGCGATGGCCAACAGACTGGCGGTAGCCAGAGGCATACGAATCATGGCGAACATCCTGCTTCGATTGGGGGTGGAATGGCGCTGGGGGCGCGCAAAGCTGCGACATAATGCAAATCTTTCGCATTATGTGTAAAGGGTTGTGGTTGGAAATATTTCTTATTCAGGGGTTGTGGTGCCGCAGATCAAAAGATCGCAGCCCTGTAGCAGCTGGCGAAGCCTGCGTTCGGCGGCGAAGCCGTCGTGAAATCAGGCTCCTCGGTGTATCAGGCAGACCGCGGCGTCTAGATTTACGACGGCTTCGCCGCCGAACGCAGGCTTCGCCAGCTGCTACATAGCTCCCGTATCAGAGGATGGCCGCGTTACTGCGCTGGGCCTGCTTCAAGTAGGCACTCAACTCCCGCGCGGGCAGCGGTTTGCTGTAGTGATAACCCTGACCTTCGTGGCAGCCTTCAGAAATGATGTAGGCCTCTTGCTCGGCGGTTTCCACGCCTTCGGCAATCACCTGCATGCCCAGGCTCTTGCCCAACTGGATGATGGCCCGAACGATGGTGGCATCGTCGTCGTCATCGAGCAGGTCCTGGACGAAGCTCTTGTCGATCTTGATCTTGTCCAGGGGCAGGCTTTTCAGATAGCTCAGGGACGAGTAGCCGGTGCCGAAGTCGTCGATGGCGATCAACGCGCCGGAGCGACGCAGGCTCAGCAAATGCTGGGCAGCGGTGCTGATGTCTTCCATCAGGCCGGTTTCGGTGACTTCCAATTCCAGGCTGCGCGGCGGCAAGCGGTAGATCTGCAGCAGGTTGTTGACCACCCGTGGCAACTCGGCGTGGTGCAGTTGCACGGTGGACAGGTTCACCGCCATGCGCAGGTCGGCGAAACCCTGGTCATGCCAGTCGCGCAATTGCTTGCAGGCCTGATCCAGCACCCACTCACCGATGGCGATGATGGTGCCGTTCTGCTCGGCCAGCGGGATGAACAGGTCCGGTGGCACCAACCCGTGTTCGGGGTGCTGCCAGCGAATCAACGCTTCGACGCCCACCACCCGGTGATCGCGGTAGCTGATTTGCGGTTGGTAGACGAGGTAGAACTGATCGCGGGTCAGGGCGTCGCGCAGGTCTTTTTCCAGTTCGCGGCGGCGGCGCATCTCGCTGTCGACGCTGGCGATATAGAACTGATAGCGGTTGCGCGAGCGAGTCTTGGCCAGGGTCATGGTCTGCTCGGCTTTTTGCAGCAACTTCTCGGTGCTGTCACCGTCCTCGGGGAACAGGGTGATGCCGATGGTGGCGCGCAGGCGGATTTCCTGATGATCGAGGGCAAACGCCGCTTCCAGATCATCGAGAATACTTTGCGCCAGTTCGGCGGCTTCGTAAGGTTGTTCGATGTCGGCCTGAACCAGCGCAAACTGATCGCCGCCGAGACGGGCGAGGGCACCGAGGCGGCCGCTGTGGGCGCGCAGGCGATCGGCCAAGGCCAGCAGCAATTGGTCACCGGTCTGGTAGCTGAATTGTTCGTTGATGCCCTTGAAGTCATCCAGGCCAACGACCAGCACCGCGACCCGACGTTGCAATTTGCCGGCGTCGACGAGGATTTTGTCCAGTTGTTGCTGCAATTGCTGGCGGTTGGGCAGGCCGGTGAGGAAATCGTACTGGGCCATGCGCAGCAGGCTGTTTTCGGCTTCGTGGCGCAGATGGGTGTTGCGTTCGATGGATTCGAGCAACTGGTTGGCGGTGTTGATCCAGATGCCCAATTCGTTCTTTTCGTGACCCTTGATCTGCGGAATCTTGTGTTCGCTGGGGCGGTCGGGGTTGATCTCGGTCAGGTGCTCGATGATCCGCGACAGCGGCTTGGTCAGCAGCCAGTGATAAACCAGGTACAGCACCAGGCCCATGGCGAGGGCGCGTAATACGCCGGAGATGAAGATGATCACCGAGCTGACGATGAAACCCTGGCCATAGGTGGCGGTGTCGAGGGTGATGCTCAGGTCGCCGTAATATTCGCTGTAGGGCCCACGACCCACCAGTTGGGTGGTAAACGTGCGTTCCTGGCCGAGGATCAGGTCGGTCAGCCAGCGGCTGTTGGAATGCTGCAGTTCGCGGGATTTTTGCGCGAGCATGGCTTCGTTGGGATGGCCGATGGAGGCCTGGCGCACGGCGTCGTCCTGGAACAGGCCTTCGATGACCTGCATGCCCATCTCCCGGTCCAGGCTGTAGACGGCCTGGGTCGAGGGGTCGCGGAACATGTCGAGGATGCGCTGGGCATCGCCGGCCACGGCCTGGCGTGTTTTATAGGCATCGAAAACGATCTGCGCGCAGCTCAAGACCACGCCGACGATCAATGCCGACAGGAGCACGACCCGGAGCAACTTCACCGACAAGCTGTTCTTGAGTTCCAGCTTCAAAGGGTTATTCCTTGTTCCGTGCGGGTAGCATCAAGTTGCCATGAGTATTGGCAATCCCGTGATGGCAGTCAAAGGGACAATTAAGCTCAGGGGATTTTGCCTGTAGCTTGGCCAATATGTTGTTGTTTTGAGTATTTGTCCTATTTGTACTGTGTCGGTAGTTTTGGCCTTCAACTTGAGGGGGATCGGGACTATTTTTCCTTTGGGTTGATGTTAGTCCGCTGTGGCTTGGGGGCAAGGGGCTCTTGGCTTGTTTCATCGTAGGAATTTGCGATTGGGCTTGTGGGTCTTGGCGGCCTTCGGGCCGACCATGTTCTTGGTGATGGTGTACATATCCGTTGCTGCGGTAACGGCGGCTTAGGGTTTCGCCCTTACGGCGACTCACTTTTTTGACAAACGCCTCAAAAAAGTAAGCAAAAAAAGGCTCGCCCCGAGCGTCCGGCCCCTCGCTTAGGCTCGGCGTTCCTTCGTTCCGGCATCCATCCGGGGGCATTGCCCTCCGGTCTGCTTCGCTACGACCTACATGCAATGTGTTCGACTGCGTCGAACGGCGCTGCGCGCCAGTCCCCGGATGAACACCTCCACTCAGCCTCCCGAAGGGGCGGGTAGAGCAAGATCAAGATCAAGGGCAGGCGAGCTAACGCTCGGCCTAATGAGTGGTGAGAAGCGGTCGGCGTGCGTCGTTTTTGCTTTTTGATCGTTCCCACGCTCCGCGTGGGAATGCCGCCAGGGACGCTCCGCGTTCTGCTTTTGTTTAATGGGTTGCGAAAATGCCAGACGTTTCCCACGAGGTTTTCAGGTTGCCCGTAGGAAGCGGGTTCAATAACCTTTTGGGTGTCGCTGAAACCTCAGCGATCGGGTGTGAGAACCCGGCAACTTATGGTCATACAGAGCTCGTACACGCATAATTGCCGCCAGTTTATCCTGTCGCAAATGCGTTATGGCGGCTGTGTGCGGGCAGACTTTTGTCTGGCCCGGGTGTCCATGACCGGTTTTCTCACCCCGCACATAGCTGCCACCTCTCGACCGCGTGAGAACGGTAATTGGTGGCCTTCAACGCGTGAGGAATTTTTATGGATAAATTAATCCCAGACCCACCCTACAAATCCAACCCCATGTTCCAGGTTTCCCAGGACATGAACATCGAAACCCTCCTGGCCCACGCCTGTGAGTCATTGGCTTCGGCAAGTGTCCTGGCCAGCGATTTCGCCACCTACCTGAGCGGTTCCCAACGCAGCACCGCGCTAGCGATTGCGCAGGTCGTCATGCTGGCGGATCTTGCCGTGAACAGGGCATTGGATATCGTCGATCCGCAGGACTAGGCATTCCGCCAGGTTGACCGCGTTATCGTTCTTCGCGGGCAAGCCTTGCTCCTACAGGGGTTTGGGGATGCGATGCCCGCGAAGGCGACAAAAAAGGCAACACCTTTCCAGCGCCCATAAAAAAACCCGACCTAAGCCGGGTTTTTTTGACTGGTTTCGATCTTAAGCGGTGAAGGTTTTGCCTTCGAACTGCTCGGCCACGAATTTCCAGTTGACCAGGTTCCAGAACGCTTCGACGTACTTCGGACGAACGTTGCGGTAGTCGATGTAGTAAGCGTGTTCCCAGACGTCGCAGGTCAGCAGCGGGGTGTCGCCGCTGGTCAGCGGGTTGCCGGCGCCGATGGTGCTGGCCAGGGCCAGGGAACCGTCAGCCTTTTTCACCAGCCAGCCCCAGCCGGAACCGAAGGTGCCGATGGAGGTTTTGCTGAATTCTTCTTTGAACTTGTCGAACGAACCGAAAGAAGCGTTGATGGCTTCAGCCAGTGCGCCGGTAGGTTGACCGCCGGCGTTTGGCGCCAGGCAGTTCCAGTAGAAGGTGTGGTTCCAGACCTGAGCGGCGTTGTTGAAGATACCGCCCGAAGAAGATTTAACGATTTCTTCCAGGGTCTTGCCTTCGAACTCGGTGCCTGGCACCAGGTTGTTCAGGTTCACGACGTAGGTGTTGTGGTGCTTGTCGTGGTGATATTCCAGAGTTTCCTTGGAAATGTGCGGCTGCAGGGCATCGTGTGCGTAGGGCAGCGGCGGCAATTCGAAAGCCATGATGATTCTCCTAATCAGGTCAGTTGCGGTGAGCGCAAGGCCGATCACGGGCGGCCAGACAAGCGCCGGGGAGTTTGTACTCTTTGCGGCGCATCGAACCGGATCATAGCACCGGGGGTGCGGCATAACCACGCAACAACTGTGTGGGATAGAGGTTCCAGAGCCTTTTGGAATATTCAGGCCGAGGTGATTAGTTGAATGGCGACAGTAAACATCATGACGGCCACCAACAGGTCGAGAACCCGCCAGGTACTTGGCCGTGCCAGCCACGGCGCCAGCCATGCCGCGCCCAGCGCCAGCGTAAAGAACCACAATAAAGAAGCACTCGCCGCACCAACCACATAAGCGCCGGGCTCGGTCTGTTGTGCGCCGAGGGAGCCGATCAGCAGCACCGTATCCAGATAAACATGCGGATTAAGCAGCGTGACGGCCAAAGCGCTGAGCAACACCGCCCGCAGCGAGCGCACGGTCTGGTTTTCACCTTGCTCCAGGCTCTGTTTCGAGCAGGCCCGGCGCAATGCCTGGCTGCCGTACCAAATCAGAAACACCGCGCCACCCCAACGGGCCACCGCCAGCAGCGTCGGGTTATGCGCCAGCACGGTCGCCAGACCAAACACACCAGCGGCCACCAGCAACGCATCGCAGACGACGCACAACGCCGCTACCGGCAAGTGATGCTCGCGGCGCAGACTCTGGGCCAGCACAAACGCGTTCTGCGTGCCGATCGCCATGATCAGCCCCGCCGCGACCAACAGGCCGTTTACATAGCTTTGCCACATAAAGTTTTACTCCCCGTTGGCTGCCAGATCCCGCAGGACTTGCATGGCGCGTTCGGCATCGGCTTGGCCGACGAATAAATGGTCGTGGTAATAGCCGGCAATCACGTTGCAGCTGATCCCGGCCTTGCCCAACGCCGTGGCGAACGCGGCGGTGAGGCCGACCGCTTCCAGGGCCGAATGCACATTCAAGGTGATCCACGCGGCAACGTAGTCGAAGCTGAAACCGGCTTTTTCGGCGTGGGAACGTTCCAGAATCACCGTCAGACCTTCCTGCTCGCGAAAGCTGCCGATGATTTCAAGTCCGGCCGGCAGCGTGCCGTCACGCAAAGTGCAGAACACGTAGTCGCCGACGTTGAGTTGCGGGCTCATGCTGCGCAGCAGGGTTGCCAATGAAGTTTCGCCAGCCATGTCGGTATTCCTTGTTCAAAAGTTCTTGCTGGCCATTCTCCGGCGCAACGCTGTATAAGAAAAACCAATAGTGCTGATCGCTCATTAGGAAAACTGATGTTCGACTATAAATTGCTTTCTGCCTTGGCCGCCGTGGTCGAGCAGGCCGGATTCGAACGCGCCGCGCAGGTGCTGGGTTTGTCGCAATCGGCGATCTCCCAGCGCATTAAATTGCTGGAGGCGCGGGTCGGCCAACCGGTATTGGTTCGAGTCACACCGCCAGCGCCTACCGAGATCGGTCGGCGTTTGCTCAACCATGTGCAGCAGGTGCGCTTGCTCGAGCGGGATTTGCAGACGTTGGTGCCGGCGCTCGACGAAGAAGGGCTGCCGGAACGCCTGCGCATCGCCCTCAACGCCGACAGCCTCGCCACTTGGTGGGCCGAAGCGGTCGGGGAGTTTTGCGCCGAGCAACATTTGCTGCTCGACCTGGTAGTAGAAGACCAGACCGTGGGCCTCAAACGCATGCGCGCCGGCGAAGTGGCGGCCTGTGTTTGTGCCAGCGAACGCCCGGTGGCCGGGGCCCGCAGTGTGTTATTGGGTGCTATGCGCTACCGGGCGCTGGCCAGCCCGGCATTTATTGCCCGGCATTTTCCCGAAGGGGTGCGCGCCGAGTTGCTGCCGCGCACCCCGGCGCTGGTGTTTGGCCCGGACGATTTCCTACAACATCGCTACCTCGCGTCCCTGGGCGTGGATGGCGGTTTCGAACACCATTTATGCCCATCGTCCGAAGGCTTTATCCGCCTCACGGAAGCCGGGTTGGGCTGGGGCCTGGTGCCGGAATTGCAGGTGCGCGAGCAGCTGCAACGTGGTGTTTTAGTAGAGCTTTTGCCAGATAAGCCCATCGATGTGCCGCTGTACTGGCATCATTGGCGCAATGGCGGTCAACTGCTGGGTTTACTCACCGATCAATTGGTATGTTCGTCGAAGCAATGGCTGGTGCCTTCGGCACAGTTGTAAGCGTCAAGCTGCAAGCTGCAAGTGAAGAGCTTGCGGTGTGTTTTTTAAACTTGCGGCTTGAAGCTCGCAGCTGCTTTTAGGATCTCTACATGAAAATTTTGGTCACCGGCGCAAGCGGCTTCATTGGCGGACGCTTTGCGCGTTTCGCCCTGGAGCAGGGCCTGGACGTGCGGGTCAACGGTCGCCGGGCGGAAGGCGTCGAGCACCTGGTGCGCCGTGGCGCTGAATTTGTTCAGGGTGACTTGAGCGATCCTGAACTGGTGCGCGACCTGTGCTCGGACGTCGAAGCCGTGGTGCATTGCGCCGGTGCCGTCGGTTTGTGGGGCCGTTATCAGGACTTTCACCAGGGCAACGTCCAGGTCACCGAAAACGTGGTTGAGGCCTGCCTCAAGCAACGGGTTCGGCGCCTGGTGCACTTGTCGTCGCCGTCGATCTACTTCGATGGCCGCGATCATCTGGGCCTGACCGAAGAGCAGGTGCCCAAGCGATTCAAGCATCACTATGCGGCGACCAAGTTCCTCGCCGAGCAAAAGGTCTTCGGCGCCCAGGAGTTCGGCCTCGAAACCATCGCCCTGCGCCCGCGTTTCGTCACCGGCGCCGGTGATATGAGCATCTTCCCGCGCCTGCTGAAGATGCAGCGCAAGGGGCGTCTGGCGATTGTCGGCAACGGCCTGAACAAGGTCGATTTCACCAGCATGCAAAACCTCAACGAAGCGTTGCTCAGCAGTTTGCTGGCCGGCGGTTCGGCGTTGGGCAAGGCCTACAACATTAGCAACGGTACGCCCGTGCCGTTGTGGGATGTGGTCAATTACGTCATGCGCAAAATGGACGTCCCACAGGTCACTCGCTATCGGTCCTACGGCCTGGCCTACAGCGTCGCGGCGCTCAACGAAGGCGTGTGCAAACTCTGGCCGGGACGCCCCGAGCCGACCCTGTCGCGCCTGGGCATGCAGGTGATGAACAAAAATTTCACCCTGGACATCAGCCGCGCCCGGCATTATCTGGACTACGATCCGAAAGTCAGTCTCTGGGCCGCCCTCGATGAGTTCTGCGTCTGGTGGAAGGCTCAGGATATTCGCTGAACCCTGTAGCACCTTTCTCGACACTGAACCGAGTGCAGGGTTGAGGGTCAACCCATGCGGCAGTGGGGGTTATACTTCGCCGCATCAAGCCATCACCGCGTTCCACAAAGGTTGACTCAATGTCCATGCGTAACGATGCCAACGACGACTTCGACGATGTACCGAGCCTGCGTGCCGACATCCCTGATGACGATGATTTTCCGACCACCCCGGCTGCCCGTGAACGCACCAGTGTGCACTCGCGTCCAGTGCCGGTGACCAAGGTCAAAAGCGCCAGCACCGGCCCGTTGTGGGCACTGGTCGGCGCCTTGTTTTTCGCCTTCGCGGGTCTGGCCTGGTGGAGCTTCCAGCAGATCTCGCTGATGGAGCAGCAACTGGTGGCGACCCAGGAAAGTTTCGCGCGGATCAGTGAGGAAGCGGCGGGGCGTTTGCAGGACATTTCTGGCAAGGTGGTGGCCAGTCAGTCCAATGTCTCCAGCGACAGCGAAGCGCTGAAGCTGCAGATCAAACAACTGGAAAGCAAACTTCAGGACCAGAGCCAGGCACAGCTGGGCGTGGTCGGCCAGACCAGCGATCTGGACAAACGGCTGGCGCAGATGACCGCGCAAACCACGGCACAAACGGCGGCCAACACCCAATTGCAGGCCCAGGTGAAAACCCTGAGCACTGACCTGGCGACCCTGAAAAGCACGCCGGCCGACACCAGCAAAGTCGACGCCGAGCTGAAAAGCCTCAATGCCGATATCGCTGCGCTGAAGAAACAGGGCAACCCGAGCGCCGCGATCGATCGTCTGGAACAGGAAATTGTCGTGCTCAAAAGCGAACAGGACAACCGCCCGACTCCTACGCCAAGTGGCGCCAATACCGCCGAATTCGACGCCTTCCGCGCCCAGACCACCCGCAACCTCAACACCCTTCAAGCGCAGATCCAGAATTTGCAGCAGCAGCTCAACGCCCGGGCGCGATAACCCGGCACACCTTGTGTAGCAGCTGGCGAAGCCTGCGTTCGGCGGCGAAGCCGTCGTGAGATCAGACGACGCGGTGTGTCATGCAAACCGCGTTGTATGGATTTACGACAGCTTCGCCGCCGAACGCAGGCTTCGCCAGCGGCTACAGATCCTGAATATCCATCCATATCCCCAACCCCGTCTACGCTCTTGAAACATCAACAAGAACGAGGGATGCGCTATGGGGTTTGTGCACAAGATGGCCTGGCTGATGGGGATGCTGTTGCTGAGCCTGGGTCAGGTTCAGGCGGCCACGGCAACCAAGGATGACAGCCAGGCCGCCCGGGCCTTGCTGGAAAAAGCCCTGGCGTACTACCAC
Organism: Pseudomonas sp. LBUM1646; assembly: GCF_059716165.1. Lineage (NCBI taxonomy): Bacteria > Pseudomonadati > Pseudomonadota > Gammaproteobacteria > Pseudomonadales > Pseudomonadaceae > Pseudomonas > Pseudomonas sp. LBUM1646. Next base: position 5,455,268 of record NZ_CP166810.1, on the reverse strand, counting down.
GACAACGGCGACAAGGCCTTCGCGGCGTTCAGCCGTCAGGGCGAGTTTGTCGACAAGGACCGTTACGTCTTTGTGGTCGACACCAAGGGCGTCATGCTCGCCAGCGGTGGGCCGTCCTCGGCGTTGATCGGGCGCGATGTGTCCGACACGCTGCCGCCGGATTTGCAGAAAGCCTTCAAGGACGCCTTGAAAGTGCCGGAAGGCAACGGCATCCAGCAGGCCGAATACCGCTGGCAGAACTGGGCCGACGGCAAGGTTGAGCGCAAGCACGTGTTCTATCAGCGCATCGGGCAGCGGATCCTGGCGGTCGGTTACTACCTGCCGCGGGCGTCAGCCGAACAGGCAATGGCCTTGCTGAACAAAGCGTCCCTTGATCTGGCCCAGGACGAGAAGGGCACGCTGACGGCGATCAACTCGCTCAAGGGCGGGTATCTGCAGGACGATTTATACGTCTTCGTGGTGGACCTGGATAACCAGCGCTACGTCGCCCATGGCACCAATCTGCGGCTGATCAATACCGACTTCAGCAAGGTCAACGACCCTGAAGGCAAACCCGTGGGCGAGCCGATTCTGGCGTTGATCGCCAAGCAGGATCAGGGTGAATACGAATACCGCTGGAAGAATCCGGTGACCGGGAAGGTTGAGGACAAGCATGCCTATCTGAAGAAGGTTGGGCATTTTCTGGTGGCTGTCGGGTATTACAGCCCTTGAGAGATGATCGTTCCCACGCTCCGCGTGGGAATGCAGCCCGGGACGCTCTGCGTCCCAAAGCGGACGCGGAGCGTCCATTGAGGCATTCCCACGCAGAGCGTGGGAACGATCAGTGGGTATTACCGGACCTTGTCTTCCCGCCCCCGCAACACCCTGTTCGGCATCGCAATCGCCGCCGCCAACCCCAGCAACGACACTGCCGCACTGACCATCAGCAAATGCCGGAATGTCAGCAGCAACTCCGCACGCAAGGCGTTCTGTGTCTCCCCCGGCGCGGCGTTCAAACCGTCGAGCAAGACATTTCCAGAGCGGCCTTCGCCAATCGCCGAGCCGGCCAAATGGGCGAAACTGGAATCCTGTAACAGCGCCAGCAACAGCGCCGACATCAACGCCACGCCCACCGCACCACCCAACGAACGGAACAGGTTGGTGGTGCTGGTGGCCACGCCGATGTCCCGTTGCTCGACCGAGTTTTGCGTACCCACCAATGAAGTCGGGAATTGCATGCCACTGGCGATCCCGCTGAGCAACATGAACAGACTGCTCATCAGCAAGGCCTGGGGCGCGCTGAACGCCATGCCGAGAATCGAGATCGGCATCAGCAGCGCGCCGGTCAGGATCATCGGCTTGTAGCGACCGGTCACCGAAGTCCGGCGCCCAGCGAAATAAGCGCCGATCGGCAAGCCAATCGCTAACGGCAACAGGTGCAGCGCGGCGCTGTCGGCCCCGGCGCCGGTGACGCTCTGGAAGCGCAGCGGCATCAGCACGATCAGGGAAATCGCCTGGAAACTGGTGAAGAAAATCGTGCACCAGCAGAAGATCGCGGTGCGGTTGGCGAATAAATGCATCGGCAACAGCGGCTCCCGCGCGCGGCGCTCATGCCAGACGAACACCGCCAGCACCACCACCGCGCAACCCAGCAGCCCGAGTACTTCGGCGCTGCGCCACGAGTGACCCTGGCCAACTTGGGTGATGCCCAGCAGCAGTGCCGTCAGCCCGATGATCATCAGCACTGTGCCGAGGTAATCGATGATCGGTTTGCGCTGCGGCACCGGCAGCCCGACCAATGTGCGATTGGCCACCAGCCACGCGCCGAGGCCCAGCGGCAGGTTGATCAGGAACACCCAGCGCCACGACAGGTATTCGGTCATGTACCCGCCGAGCACCGGCCCGGCGACGCTGGCCACCGCGTACATGCTGCTGAAATAACCCTGATAACGACCGCGTTCCCGGGGCGGGACGATGTCGCCGATGATCGCCTGGCTGACCGAAATCATCCCGCCGGCGCCAATCCCCTGAAGGATCCGCGCCAGCACCAGTTGCTCCATGCTCTGGGCCATGCCGCAAAAGAACGAGGCAACCGTGAACAGGCCCATGCCGAACAACATCAATTTGCGTCGGCCGTACAGATCGCCAAGCTTGCCGTAGATCGGCACCGCGACGGTCATCGCGACCATGTAGCCGGCAATCACCCAGGCCAGCAGGCTCACATCCTTGAACTGGGCGGAGATGGCCGGCATCGACACGGCGACGATGGTCTGGTCCAGCGCGCCGAGAAAGATCGCCAGCATCAGGGCGATCAACACGCTGCGGATGGCCGGTTTGGGCGTCTCAGGCTGGTTCAGATTGGTCACGGGTAAAACCTGCGGGCAGTGATTTTCCCGCAAGAGGCAAGGCGAGCGGGTTAGTGCTCGCCAGTGTAAGTCGGTAGCAAGCTATTCGATAGCCTCGTATGGAAGTCCGACGTAATTTTCTGCAATGGTTTTTCGGCCGGCCTCGGAGTGCACAAAGTAGTCCAGCTCCGAGGCGCTGATGCGTTGGCTGAAGGCATCGTGCTCGTCGAAGCGGTGCAGCATCGAGGTCATCCACCAGGAAAATCGTTCGGCTTTCCAGACCCGGCGCAGGCAGATTTGCGAGTACTTCTCCAGCAAGTCCACGCGCCCGTCGCGGTAAACCTTCAGCAGAATATTGAACAGCGTACTGACATCGCTGGCCGCCAGGTTCAGGCCCTTGGCGCCGGTGGGCGGGACGATGTGCGCGGCGTCGCCAACCAAAAACATCCGCCCGTATTGCATCGGCTCCACGACGAAACTGCGCAGCGGCGCGATGCTTTTCTCGATGGACGGCCCGGTGACCAGTTTGTCCGCCAACGTCTGAGGCAGACGGGATTTGAGTTCGTCCCAGAAGCGTTGATCGGACCAGTCCTCGACGTTCTCCTCGGTCGGCACTTGCAGGTAATAACGCGTTCGAGTCGCCGAACGCATGCTGCACAGCGCAAACCCACGTTCGTGGCGGGCGTACACCAGTTCTTCGTGGACCGGCGGGGTGTCGGCCAGAATCCCCAGCCAGCCGAATGGATAGACCCGTTCGAAGACCTTCAGGCAGTCGGCGGGAATCGCCTGCCGCGCCACGCCATGAAAACCATCGCACCCGGCGATGTAGTCGCAATCGAGGCGATACGTCTCGCCATCCTTTTCGAAAGTGACAAAGGTTTCATCGGTTTTCATCCCGTGAGGAACGACGTTGCTCGCTTGATAAATCGTCTGCGCCCCGGCGTCCCGACGGGCGGCCATCAGGTCGCGGGTGACTTCGGTCTGGCCGTAGATCATCACGGTTTTGCCACCGGTCAGGGCGTGCAGATCGATGTGTACCTGGCGGCCATCGAGGGCCAGGTCGAAGCCGCCATGGACCAGCCCTTCGGCGTCCATGCGCTGACCGACGCCGGCCTGGCGCAACAGCTCTACCATGCCTTGTTCGAGGACCCCGGCGCGGATTCGGCCGAGTACATAATCGGGTGTCTGACGTTCAAGAATGAGGGTGTCGATGCCGGCGTTGTGCAGCAACTGGCCGAGCAATAGACCGGATGGGCCGGCACCAATGATGGCGATTTGGGTCTTCAGCGTTTTCATTGTTTTTATGACTCGCAAGCTTCACGCGACCATGGCCGGTGAATAATTTTTATGGATCGAGTGCTTGCATTTTTCTCTTGCGAGTCTGTCAATTGAAGGGGAAAACTGAGCCGATACCTGTACATTCTGCCAATCGGTGCGATTATCGCCCCGACTACTACGAGGCCTGGATTGAAGTGATGAACAAGCCTGACCTGCCTTCGATTCCGGTGTTCAAGCTCTACGGTGAAAGCCTGGACTGGCCGACCCCCGACTTGCTGCACTGTGAAACCATTTCCAAACGCAGCCGCGAACATCAATGGGAAATCAAACCCCACCGCCACGCTGATTTGTGCCAGTTACTCTTCGTCTTCAAAGGTCAGGCAGAGCTTGAAATCGAAGGTAAACGCACGCAACTGACCGATCCGGCGATGCTGATCCTGCCGCCGCTGTCGGTGCACGGTTATCGCTTTTCCGAAGACGTTGAAGGTTTCGTCGTGACTCTGGCCGCGCCATTGGTCGCCCATTTGCAGTCACAACTGGGGAACTCGGTGAACACCCTGGCCCAGGCCGAAAGCTACCCGGCGGGCAAGGACAGCGAGTACCTCAACAGCCTGTTTTCAGCGTTGCAAAGCGAATACACCAGCCATCAACCGGCCCGGGAAATGCTCATGCATTCGCTGGTCAGCGTGATCATGGTCTGGGTCAGCCGTCAGGTGATTCAGCGGCGTAACGCCAGTCAGCGACCGCAGCGCGCCCGGGAATACCTCAACGGCTTTATTCAACTGGTGGAAGAGACTTACCGCCAGCACGTCAAGGTCGAGGACCTGGCCCATCGGCTGGGGATTTCCGTGTCGCATCTCAACGGCACCTGCCGTGAGCTGGCGGGGCAACCGGCGTTGCAGATCATGCACGAACGACAGCTGCTGGAAGCCAAGCGCCTGCTGACTTACACCAGCATGACCATTTATGAAATGTCCGACGTGTTGGGGTTTTCCGATCCCACCAACTTCACGCGCCTGTTCCGGCGTCGCGTGGGGATCTCACCCAAGGCCTTCCGCGACCGTTTGAAGGCCGATCAGGACAACGAGGCCTGACGTTCTTCGCTAGCGAAGGGCGTTGAGGGTCGCGTTGTGGGGAATGCAGCGCTCGTAATTGCAGCTCGCGAACTCGCGAGGCAGGTTGCGCAACTGCTCGACCCGCCAGGCGGCGGTGCCATACAGCGCCAGCGTCGCCGCGCAGGTGATGAAAATGGCGAGGTATCTTCTTGTTCTGATGTTCATGGCGTTGACCTCTGAACGAATACCCTTGGGTACTTACATTCAGCATAGGTCAGACGTGGGCAGCCGCAAGCGGCAAGTTTTGAGCTGCAAGCCGTGCGCCCTTTAACTTGCGGCTTGCAGCTTAAAACTAGTAGATGCCTCTATCCCATTCCGGCTCTTCGGGAAACCTGAGCACCAGGAAGTCCAGCATGCTGCGCATCGTCGACGGCATGTGCTTGCGTGAGGCGTACACCGCATACATGTTCATTTGCCGCGGCTCGGCATGCGCCAGCACGCGGATCAACTCGCCGCTGTGAATATGCACGCCGGCCTGGTAACTCGGCAGCATCGCCACCCCGGCGCCGGCCATGGTGGCACGCAACAGGGTGCTGGCCTCGTTGGCGCTGATATTGCCTTGCACCGGCACCGAGACCTGCTCGCCGTCCTGCTCGAAATGCCAGAGGCTTTTGCCGAAGTAGGAGTGGGTCAGGCAATTGTGCTGGCTCAGGTCCTCTACCCGTTGTGGCGTCGGGTGTTCTTCCAGGTACGCCGGGGAGGCGCAGATCACCGAGCGGCACACCGTCAGCCGCCGGGCGATCAGGTTCGGGTCCAGGTCGTTGCTGGTGCGGATCGCCAGGTCGATGCGTTCGTCCACCAGGTTCACCGTGCGGTCGATCATTTGCATGTCGATGCTGACACCGGGGTAACGCTTGACGTAGTCGGCCATGGCGTCCGCCAGTTGTGCCTGGCCGAACGAGGTGCTGACGCTGATGCGCAGCAGGCCACGGGGCGCCTCGTCCGGTTCGCTGATGGCGGCTTGCATGTCGGTGGTCAGGTCGAGCATCTGCCGGCAGCGTGGCAGGATTTCGCTGCCCGCCGCAGTCAGGCTCAACTTGCGCGTGGTGCGGTGCATCAGCCGGGCGCCGACCCAGTCCTCCAGCTCCGCCAGATAGCGCGATACCACTGGCCGCGACAGGTCCAGGTGATCGGCAGCCGCCGACTGGCTGCCCAGGTCCACCACCGAGACAAACACCTGCATTGCTTGTAGACGATCCATGATTTGCCCACTTTTAGAAACAAACTATGTTCAAGCATCGCATTTTTTGTACTGAAATTGGCAACTAAGCTCTGTCCCCGTTAGGAGCTCTGTAGGCGCTGACGAGTGCAACGAGGCTGCGATCTTTTGATCTTTCGCTTGCGACTCAAGTGAACGAGGAAAGATCGCAGCCTCGTTGCACTCGACAGCGCCTACAGGGACATAGACATCAGCCAGCCCTGGCCATCGACAACGGAGCAACAGATGATCGGTTTCACCGCAATCAAGCGCATTCTCCTGGCAACCGCCGCCCTCGGTTTCGCAGCTCACGCGGCGGCCTCGACTCTGACCCTGGATGTCTACAACCCGGGCGACAAGGCAATCTTCCCGGTGACTTCGGTGCTGGTCAGCGGCGAGAAAGAGGCGATCCTGGTGGACGCGCAGTTCGGCAAATCCCAAGCCGAGCAAGTGGTGCAGAAGATCCGCGCCAGCGGCAAGCAACTGACCACCATCTACATCAGCGACGGTGACCCGGATTACTACTTCGGCCTCGACACCCTGACCGCAGCCTTCCCGAACGCCAAAGTGCTGGCCTCACAGCCGACCGTCGATCACATCAAGCAAACCGTCGACGGCAAACTGGCCTTCTGGGGCCCGAAAATGGGCGCCGATGTGCCGGCCAAAACCATTGTCCCAGGCGTGCTCAAGGGCGACAGCCTGATGCTTGAAGGGCAGAAATTGCAGGTGGTGGGCCTGGATGGCAAGCAGCCGGATCGCAGCTTCGTGTGGATTCCGTCGATCAAGGCAGTGGTCGGTGGCGTGGTCGTCGCTGAGAACATCCATGTGTGGATGGCTGATACCCAGACCCCGCAGTCCCACGCTGATTGGTTGACTACGCTGCATTCGATCGAAACCCTGAAGCCGAAAACCATCGTGCCGGGACATTACCTGGGTGAGAGCGCTCGTTCCCTGGCCGCCGTGCAGTTCACCGCCGATTACATCACGGCCTTCGACGAAGAAACCGCCAAGGCCAAAGACTCCGCCGCGCTGATTACGGCGATGAAAAAACGCTACCCGACCCTGGGCGAAGAAAGCTCGCTGGAGTTGAGCGCCAAAGTCGCCAAGGGCGAGATGAAGTGGTAACCCGCTGACCCAGATCGTTCCCACGCTCCGCGTGGGAATGCCTCAACGGACGCTCCGCGTTCGGCTGTTGATGGGACGCGGAGCGTCCCGAGCTGCATTCCCACGCGGAGCGTGGGAATGATCAATACATTCAACCCAACTGGAGAACGTCATGAGCAAAATCGCAATCATCGGTGCCACCGGTCGTGCCGGTAGCCAACTGTTGGAAGAAGCCCTGCGTCGCGGTCACAGTGTTACGGCCATCGCCCGGGATACGTCGAAGATCGGCCAGCGCGACGGTGTGGTCAGCAAGAACGTCGATGCTCTGGATGCCAGCGCCTTGCAGGCCGCTGTTGCCGGGCATGACGTGGTCATCAGCGCCGCACACTTCTTGACACTGCCGGCCAGCGCCGTGATCGGGCCGGTGAAAAAGGCCGGAGTCAAACGTCTGCTGGTGGTGGGTGGGGCTGGTTCGTTGTTGCTACCAACGGGTGGCCGCGTCATCGACAGCGATGGCTTCCCTGAGGAATACAAGGCTGAGGCGAGTGCCGGGGCGTTGTTCCTGGAAAACCTGCGTCAGGAGAAGGAACTGGACTGGACCTTCGTATCGCCATCAGCGGAGTTTGTTGAAGGTGAACGCACGGGCACGTTCCGGATCGGCAAGGATGATTTGCTGGTGAGTGCCGAGGGCCGGAGCTGGATCACGTTCGCCGATTATGCGATTGCGCTGCTGGATGAAGTGGAAGCGCCGAAGCATTCGCGGCAGCGGTTTGCCGTCGGTTACTGATCGGCTGATCGACGCTAACCTGTCACCGATCGTTCCCACGCTCTGCGTGGGAATGCAGCCCGTGACGCTCCGCGTCACTGGACGCGAAGCGTCCCTAGAGGCATTCCCACGCAGAGCGTGGGAACGATCAACCGTGGATACCGGGTTTACGACTGCTGCGCAGCCGAACGCAGGCTTCGCCAGCTGCTACAGGGATTCGGTTTGCCGCGCTTGTGCCTGCTCCACCAACCACCCCAACAATTCCTGCAACTTCGGCGAAGGTGCCGGCTTCTGCGGCAGCACCAGGTAATACGCCAGCCCGGTTTTCACCTTCAATTCAAATGGCATGACCAGCCGCCCGGCACTCAGGTCATCGCCGATCAACGACCAATCGCCAATCGCTACGCCTGTTCCTTGGGACGCCATCGACATCGCCAGATCCAGCGTTTCAAAATGCTGACCCTTGCCGACATTGCTCAAGTAAACATCCGCCGAGGCCAGCCACGCCTTCCAGTCCCGTTCATCGCGGGTCGGGTGCAGCAGCATGTGTTGTTCCAGATCCTCCGGCGCCTGCAACGGCACTGGCCCTTCAAGATAGGGCTTGGAACACACCGGTGTCAGTTGTTCGTCGAACAGTCGATGGGACGCCAGTGACGTATCCGGTGGTACGCCGTAGATCACCGCCGCATCGAACTGTTCACGATGAAAATCCACGCCGTGCCTGACGGTCGTGGTCAGTTCCACCGGCACGTCCGGGCGTTCCTTTTGCCATTGCATCAGGCGCGGCAACAACCAGCGCATCACGCAGGTCGGGGCCTTGAGTTGCAGGGTTTCGCGTTTCGCGCCGATCTGTTCCACCGCCTCGTCGATCAAGCCGAAAATCTGCTGCACACGCGGCAGCCACTCCCGTCCTTCGGCGGTCAGGTCGAGGCCGCGGGCCTGGCGAATGAACAGCTCATAACCCAAATGATCTTCCAGCCCGGCGATCTGCCGGCTCACCGCGCCCTGGGTGATGTGCAACTGCTCGGCGGCCCGGGTGAAGTTGCAACACTGGGCCGTGATCAGAAAAGTGTGCAGGGCGGGCAGGGGAGGCAGTCGTTTCATGAGGACCCAAGGTATGACGTGAGGACATGGCTAGTATGACTTTTTATCCATTGTTGCGGCTACGTGTCGCCCGTTCCAATGAGGCCATCCCTGGGCTTGCCTTCGCATCATAAACACTGTGCCGGCCCGGCGTCTCAAACGAACAAGAAGGGCAAAGACATGGCGACGTGCGGCGAAGTATTGGTCAAGTTACTCGAAGACTACGGGGTCGAGCAGGTGTTCGGCATTCCCGGGGTGCATACCGTGGAGCTGTATCGCGGGCTGGCCCGTTCGAGCATCAACCACGTCACTCCGCGTCACGAACAGGGCGCCGGTTTCATGGCCGACGGCTATGCACGCACCAGCGGCAAGCCAGGTGTGTGCTTCATCATCACCGGCCCGGGCATGACCAACATCACCACCGCGATGGGCCAGGCTTACGCCGATTCGATCCCGATGCTGGTGATCTCCAGCGTGCAGACCCGCAACCAGTTGGGCGGTGGTCGCGGCAAGCTGCATGAGCTGCCGAACCAGAGCGCGCTGGTCGGCGGCGTGGCGGCGTTCTCCCACACCCTGATGTCGGCGTCGGAATTGCCGGACGTGTTGGCCCGTGCGTTTGCGCTGTTCCAGGCCGGTCGTCCGCGCCCGGTGCACATCGAAATTCCGTTGGATGTGTTGGTGGAAGAGGCTGATGACTTGCTCGCCAGCGTTCCGGTCAATATCGACCGCGCCGGTGCCTCGCCGAGCGCCGTATCGCGCATGACCGAATTGCTGGCGGGTGCCAAACGCCCGCTGATCCTCGCGGGAGGCGGCGCCATCGAAGCCGCTGCCGAGCTGACGGAACTGGCTGAGTTGCTCGACGCGCCAGTCGCGCTGACTATCAATGCCAAGGGCATGCTCGAATCCAACCATCCGCTCCTGATCGGCTCGACCCAAAGCCTGGTCGCCACCCGCGCCCTGGTCGCCGAGGCCGACGTGGTCCTGGCCATCGGCACCGAACTGGCCGAAACCGATTACGACGTGACCTTCGCCGGCGGCTTCGAAATCCCCGGCAAATTGCTGCGCGTGGACATCGACCCGGACCAGACCGTGCGCAACTACCCGCCGTACGTGGCGCTGGTGTCCGACTCGCGCAACGCCGCGCAAGCCTTGCTCAGCGCGTTGTCCCACAAGTCGCTGGCCGAGCGCCGCAACGATTGGGGCCAGGTGCGTGCCGCGCGTTTGCGTGAAGAACTGGCCGCCACTTGGGATGCGCCAACCCTGGCCCAGACTCGCTTCCTTGAAACCGTCCTCCACGAATTGCCGGACGCGGTGTTCGTCGGCGATTCGACCCAACCGGTGTACACCGGCAACCTGACGTTCAACCCGGAGCGCCCGCGCCGCTGGTTCAACTCGTCCACCGGTTACGGCACCCTGGGTTATGCGTTGCCGGCAGCGATTGGCGCCTGGCTTGGCGGCAGCGTTGAAAGCGGTTCGCGTCCGCCGGTGGTGTGCCTGATCGGCGACGGCGGCCTGCAGTTCACCCTGCCGGAACTGGCCAGCGCCGTGGAAGCGCGCACGCCGGTGATCGTCCTGTTGTGGAATAACCAGGGCTACGAAGAAATCAAAAAGTACATGGTCAACCGTGCCATCGAGCCGGTGGGCGTGGACATCTATACCCCGGACTTTATCGGTGTCGCCAAGGCGCTGGGCTGTGCGGCTGAAGCGGTCAACGGTGTCGAGCAACTGCGCAGCGCCCTGCGCGCCGCCACTGATCGTCAGGGGCCGACCCTGATTGAAATCGATCAGACCCAGTGGATGAAGGCGGTGTCGAAATGAGTTTTCCAACGACGCTGGACGGTCTGTACATCGACGGCCAATGGTCGGCGGGCAGCGAACACCTGCGCGTGATCAACCCGGCCACCGAAGCCCTGTTGACCACCGTGAATGGCGGCGATGAGCAGTCCGTCGATCAAGCGGTCCGCGCCGCGACCAACGCCTTCAAGGACTGGTCGAAAACCACCGGCAGCGAGCGCGGAGCGATCCTGCGTCGCATCGCCGCCGGCGTGCAGGCTGGTCGCGAACAACTGATGCATTTGCAGTCGAGCAACAACGGCAAGCCGCTGTTCGAAGCGGCCATCGACGTCGACGACGTGATCGCCACGTTCGAGTACTACGCAGGTCTGGCCGAAGGGCTCGATGCCAAGCAGGACAGCACCGTTGAGCTGCCGAGCGACGACTTCAGCGCACGCCTGCGTCGTGAACCGTGTGGCGTGGTCGGGCTGATCGTGCCGTGGAATTTCCCGATGGTCACCACTGCGTGGAAGCTCGCCCCGGCCCTGGCCGCCGGGTGCTGCGTGGTGCTCAAACCGTCGGAAGTCACGCCGCTGCCGGAACTGGAACTGGCTGCGATTATCGCCGAAGCCGGTTTGCCCAACGGTGTGTTCAACCTGGTCTGCGGCACCGGTCTCGCGGTCGGCGCGCCGCTGTCGGCCGACCCGCGCATCGCCAAGATTTCCTTCACCGGCAGCAACGCAGTGGGCGTCCAAGTGATGCAACGCGCCGCTGAAACCGTGAAGGGCGTGAGCCTGGAACTGGGTGGCAAATCTTCGCTGCTGGTGTTGAAAGACGCCGACATCGAACTGGCCGTGGAAGTGGCCTGTGGCGGCGGTTTCTTCAACGCCGGGCAGATGTGCTCCGCCACCAGCCGCGTGCTGGTCGCCGATGAACTGGCCGATGAATTCCTGATCCGTTTGCAGGCCCGTGCCGAAGCGATTCGCGTCGCCGACCCGTTCGACCCGAACGTGGAAATGGGCGCGCTGGTCAATCAGGCGCAATACCAGCGTGTACTTGGCCATATCGATCGCGGTTTGAGCGCTGGCGCCAGACTGATTTGCGGTGGCAATCGCCCCGCTGACCTGCCGCGCGGTTATTTTTTGCAGCCGACGATTTTCACCGAAGTGCCCCTCGACAGTGCGCTGTGGTGTGAAGAGATTTTCGGCCCTGTGATTTGCGTACGCAGTTTCGCCTCTGAAGCCGAGGCGATTGCCCTGGCCAACGACAGCCAGTTTGGCTTGGTGGCCAGTGTGGTCAGCAGCGATGCGCAAGCCGCGGATCGGGTCGCCAACGCCTTGCAGGCGGGTCTTGTATGGATCAACGCACCGCAAGTGATCTTCCCGCAGACCGCTTGGGGTGGCTACAAACAGAGCAGCATCGGCCGCGAGTTGGGGCCGTGGGGTTTGCAGGCGTTCCAGGAAATCAAACACGTGATCCGGGCCATCTAAACGCTCGAAAAAGGTGTACGCATGCCTCGTTCTGAGGCATGCGCTGGCGTCATGGCTTCAATGAGTTTTTATCGATAGTCAGGTGTTTTGCACGACCTCAGGATGAACCCGTCGGCTCAGCGCAAGTCCTTTCAAACCGGGGGCTTCAAGCTGATCTGAGCGCGCGGATGCAACGATTGCGACCAACCTCATACTTAAAAAAACAAAGGGAGTCCTTCATGGGCCAGCATGATCTGAACAGGCGTCAATTCATCAAAACCGTGGGCGTAGCTTCGGTTGCAGCGGCGGCCATGAGCATGCCCTTCATCCGTGCCAATGCCAGCGATACCCGTTTCCAGGGCAAGACCCTGCGCCTGCTGACCTGGTCCGATGACACCGGGCTGGCGGCACTGCGCAACATCGCGGCGACTTTCGAAGCCAAGTATGGCTGCAAGGTCATCGCCGACCGCACCGGCAGCACCTCGGAAATGGTCGCCAAACTCAAGGCCGGCGGTGATCGTCCGCAGTACGACATCATCACCCTGGCCGGCGTCGGCGCCGAAGGCCTGGCCGCCGCTGATTTGCTGGAAAAACCAGACCTCAATCGCATTCCCAACCTGGTGGACGTGCCGGAGAAATACCGCACTGGCGCCAATGGTCATGGCATCGGTTACCTGCTGTGGTGCAACAGCCTGGTCTACAGCACCCGCACCCAGACCGAAGCGCCGACCAGTTACGCCGCGCTGTGGGATGCCGAGTTGGCGCCGAACATCTTCCTGCCGCCGCCGAACTGGACCGAAGCGATGGACCTGATCATCATCGCCGCCAAACTGGCCGGTGGTGACGAACACAACATCGAACCGGGCTTCAAGAAACTCGCTGAGTTGAAGGACCGCGTGGTGACCCTGGGTGAAAACCCGAACCAGATCGCCGAGCTGTTCCGCACCGGTTCCCTGGACATGGGCGGTCTGTATGCCCCGGCGTTTTTCCCGAAACAGATCCGCGATCCGAACTACGGCCTCGGCGCCACGTTCGGCATGAAAGAAGGTTTCTACACCGACCTGATGCTCTCGGTGATGCCAAAGAATCGCCCGGGCGATACCGACCTGGCCTACGCCTTTATCAACCACTCTCTGGACCCGTTGGTGCAGGGCAAGATGGCCGAAGACATCTACAACGGCCCGGTCAACGCCAAGGCAATCATCTCCGCCGAAGCGCGCAAGAGCCCGTACATCCTCACGCCAGAGCAGATTGCCGACAAGGCGATCATGCACGACAACGCCTTCCTGGCCACCGTGCATGACCAATGGATTCGTCGTTACACGGAAATCTTTTCTTCCTGATCGTAGGAGCTGCCGAAGGCTGCGATCTTTTGATCCTGCTCTTCGGCGGCTCTGAAAAGATCAAAAGATCGCAGCCTTCGGCAGCTCCTACAGGACCGGGTGCGCGGATATTTCTGATCTTCCATTGACGAGACCTTTGCTATGGAACACCAACCTCTGACTCACCCGGTCGCCGTCGCGCCAGCGCTTTCGCGCCGGGGTGTGTCGCCAACCACTCGCGCCTGGATCTTCCTGTCGCCGTCGATGCTGTTTCTCGGCGTGCTGATTGCCGCCAGCCTCTTGGTGCTGCGCATGAGCGTCGGCACCAAGGGCGCGGAATGGACCGGGTTCAGCTTGGCCAGCTACGCGCAGTTGCTGGAGCCGTACTACCTCAAATCCCTGATGCTGACCCTGCGCCTGGCCTTGTTCAGCGCGGTAATCGCGGTGCTGCTGGCGATCCCGGTGGCCTACACCATGTCGCGGCTGACTTCGCCGTTTCTGCGGCGGATCTTCCTCGCGGCGGTGTTGCTGCCGTTGCTGGTCAACCTGCTGCTGCAAAGCTACGGCTGGCTGGTGATTCTCGGCCCGGCGGGGATGCTTAACCAAGCACTGATGGGCCTCGGTTTGATCAAGCGCCCGATCATGCTGCTCTACAACCAGAACGGCGTGTTGATGGGCCTGGTGCAAACCGCCTTCCCGCTGGCCGTGCTGCCGATTGCCAGCGCCATGCGCGGAGTCGCTCGTACCTACGAAGAAGCCGCCGCCACTCTGGGCGCCAGTCGCTTCCAGGTGTTCCGCCAAGTGGTGTTGCCGATGAGTTTGCCGGGGATCATCACCGGCGCGACGCTGGTGTTCGCCTACAACGCCAGCAGCTTCGTCGTGCCGTTGCTGCTCGGTGGCCGTCGGGTGCCGATGTTGGCGGTGATGGTGCATGACCAGATCGCCCCACTGATGAACTGGCCCGCTGCGTCCGCTGCCGGCGTGGTGCTGATTGTCACCACCCTGGCGATCATGACCTTGTCCGAATACATCACCGGCCGTCGTCGGCGCATGCTGGAGGCTTCGCAATGAGCACCCTGACCAAGAAACGCTATGGGCTATTGCCGGGCGAAACCGGCAAGTTTGCCGGCATCCTGTCTGGCTTCATCCTGCTGCTGGCGGTGCTGCCGATCCTGACGATGATCGTGATGTCGTTCAGCGGCGCGTCGAACCTCGACTTCCCGCCCAGCAGCTACAGCCTGCAGTGGTATCGCGCGGCTTGGCACACCTTCGTTTCGCCAGACGCCAGCGATGTGCTGAGCCTGGGCAAAGCCATGACCACCAGCCTGATGGTGGCGTGCCTGACCATGGTCTTCGCCACGATCATCGCGGTGCCGGCTGCTTACGCGCTGACCCGTTGCGAGTTCCGTGGCAAAGCCGTGGCCCTGCAATTGATGTCGTTGCCGTTGGTGTTCCCGATGGTGGTGCTGGGCCTGGCGTTGCTGCTGGTGTTCGACAGCCTGCCGTTCCAGATCACCACCTCGCGGCTGGTGATCGCCCACGTGATCCTCGCGTTACCGTTCGTGGTGAAAAACTGCACCGCAGCGATGCTCTCCATTGGCAGCGAAGTCGAAGAGGCCGCGCAGATGCTCGGCGCGTCACCGACCCGGGCGATTATCGATGTGGTGGTGCCGCTGATGAAATCGGGGATTCTGGCGGGGATGCTGCTGGCGTTCATCGTCTCGTTCAACGAATTCACCGTGACCTATTTCCTCTACACCATCGATGTCATGACCGTGCCGATCTGGATGTACAGCCGCACCGTGTCCTCCCTCGACCCTACCGTTTTCTCGTTTGCCGTGCTGATCGTGCTGATCGACTTCGTCCTGATCTGGGCGTTGGAGAAGCTGGTCGGTGAAGGTGGCGTTTCGTTCTGATTCTTGAGGTGATTTATGTCTGGTCTGATTCTGGAAAACGTCGAGAAACACTACGGCTCGGCCTGCGCGGTAAAGGATGTCAACCTGCATTTGCCCGAGGGCAAACTGGTGTGTTTTCTCGGCCCGTCGGGCTGCGGCAAAACCACGTTGCTGCGGATGATCGCCGGGCTCGAAACCCTGAGCGGCGGCGAGATTCGCCTGGACGGCGAGGACATCGGCCATACCCCGGCGCACCTGCGTAACTTCGGCATGGTGTTTCAGTCGCTGGCACTGTTTCCGCACATGACGGTGGGGGAGAACATCGCTTACCCGTTGAAGCTGCGCGGCGTGAGCAAGGCCGATCAGCAGGCGCGGGTGGTGGAGTTACTGGAACTGATTCAGCTGAAGGAAATGATTGATCGTCCGGTAGCGAAACTCTCCGGTGGTCAACGCCAGCGCGTGGCGATTGCCCGGGCGATTGCGGCGCGGCCGAAAATCCTGCTGCTGGATGAACCGCTGTCGGCGCTGGATGCGAAGTTGCGCGAATCGATGCAAGTGGAAATCCGTCAACTGCAACAGCGGTTGAACATCACCACGATCCTGGTCACCCACGATCAGCGTGAAGCGATGACCATGGCCGATATCGTCGTCGTATTGGGCGAGCACAAGGTGCAGCAAGTGGGTACGCCGATTGAAATCTACCGGCACCCGGCGAATGAATTTGTCGCGGACTTTATCGGCTCGGGCAACATCTTTCCGGCGACCGCGCTGGGCAATGGCAAGGTTGGATTGCCGGGTGGTGATGCGCTGGAAGTGCCGATCTGCAGCAGCATTGTGGTGGGGGAGAAGATCAAGATGCTGATTCGCCCTGAGGACCTGCAACTGTCGCAGCCGCAGGCGACGGCGGGGAATCGGTTGTTGGGCAAGGTGACGTTTGTGCGGGACATCGGCGCGACGATTGAAACAACGGTCGAGTGTTCCGGGGTGTCGTTTACCGCGTTGAGCACGCCGTGTCAGGGGTTTGGGTTGAGCATTGGCAATCCGGTGTCGGTGACGTTGCCGGCAGAAGCTTGCCGTGTACTCAGCGCCTGATATCGGTTTCTGCCTTTCGATCCACCCCGTGAGGGGTGGCCTTCGAGACCAACCCAAAACCTCAAACCGTCAACCGCATCCGCGCCAAATCCCGCAATGGCGGCGCGCCGAACAATCGGCTGTACTCCCGGCTGAACTGCGACGGGCTTTCATAGCCCACCCGATACCCCGCCGCCGACGCTTCCAGCCCTTCGGCCAGCATCAAGCGCCGCGCTTCCTGCAAGCGCAGCTGCTTCTGATACTGCAACGGACTCATCGCCGTCATCGCCTTGAAGCGGTGATGCAGGGTCGACACGCTCAGGTTCACTTCCTTCGCCAGATCATCGATGCGCAACGGTTGTTCATAGTGGCTGTTGAGCCATTTGATCGCCTGGCTGATGCGATGGCTCTGGCTATTGGCGATGGCTATTTCATACAGGCGATGGCCCTGCTGGCTGCGCAACAGGCGATAGAGAATCTCCCGGCGAATCAGCGGCGCGAGCATCGCGATGTCTTTGGGCGTATCGATCAAACGCGTCAGGCGCAACACGGCATCGAGCATTGCCGCATCCAGCCGTTCGACATACAACCCGCGCCCGGTCGGCCGGGTCGGTACGCCCATGGGGCCGGCGTCGGCGATCAGCGCGGTGATTTCCGCCGGGTCAATGTCCAGTCGCACGGAGAGGATCGGCTCCTCGGAGGTGACGGTCACCACGCGCCCGCTCACGGGCATCGAGACCGAGACCACCAGGTAATTGAGCGGGTCGTAATTGAACACCTCATCGGCCAGCCGCACTTCCTTGCGTCCCTGGGCCATGATGCACAGCGCCGGTTGCGCCAGTACCGGGGCAAACTGATGGGTCTGGCTGTGACGCGACATGATCAACGAATCGACGGCAGTGGCGTAATTGCCATCTTCCGTGGTGTTGCGGCGGATGATCGCAGCCAGTTCCTCGCGCTGTTTCTCCATGTCGGCATCCAGCGGGGCTTCAAAGTGATCGAACGACGACATGCGGGACATCCTCGGTGAGGCGTTGTTGATGGGCAGAGCTTAAGTTTGTGCAAGCCAGAGCGGTAGACATATCCTGCCTGATGCTTGCCTGATTCTGCATTGGCTTGCTTCTCGGTATTGCTATACCGGCGCAGCAGCCCTGAAACTTGCTTGAAATCGCTGTGTCATCGGTGAGACATATGTAAATCGATGTTTCAGAGCTCTCCGGGCATCCTCGCAGGATTGTGCAACAAGCCGGCAGGAATCGACTAACGGCAATCCCCTCGCGCCGCCTAACCTTGGATCCTGTCGCAGCCCGTCCCTGGCTGCCACGCAACTCCCTGGGAGGGTTGAACATGTCTACGCAGATTCCCGTCAGCCATATGGCCTTCGTTCGTGCCCGCGCCGGGCGTTCGGCGGAACTCGGTGCACGCCTGAGCGCGTTGATCGAGCCGTCCCGTTCGGCCAGCGGTTGCCTGAGCTTTGCCCTGCAACACTCGCAATGCGATCCAGACCTGTGGCTGGTGTCCGGCTTCTGGACCCATCAACAGGCGATGACTGCTTACTTCAGCACCCCGGCCATGGACGTTTTTGCCGAGCTGGTGCAGGACCTGGTGGTCAACAGCCTGGATTTTCATACCTTCAAGGATGTTTCGGCGGCCCAGGCCCTCGGTCAGTCCACGGCGCAGGTACACAAACTGGTCGGTTGAGGGTTTAATGGCTCCATTCTCAATTAGCCAGGATGCGCGACATGGCACGCAAAGCCTTTGATCATTTCGAAGCTGTTTCCGCTGTAGTACCGGGCGAGGGTGGTTACCACGCCGCAATCGCCGTCAAAGCCATCGGTGGCACCGGTGCACCACGCTTTCATAAGGTGCTGGAAGGGCAGATCTTCAAGACGGCCAACGAAGCCGATCTGGCCGCCGCCAAAGAGCTGACCCGCCTCAAAGACGTTAAAGAAGACGCTGACCTGCTCTGGTAAGTTATTTTTTCGCCCCTGGGCGATACATCTTGAACAATGCCTCTGGCCCCAGCTGAAAGTAATCCGCCGGTCCGCCGCCGCGCAGAATCGGTTCTGCCGCGGCGGTGTCGTACACCCCGTCCTTCAACAGCCACTTGGCGATATGCACGGCGACCACTTCGCCGAGGATCAGCCAGCTCGGCACTACATCACCGTCCGCGCGCTGCAACTGAATGATCTGCGTGACCTTGCACTCGAAGGACACCGGGCTTTCGGCGACCCGTGGCACCTGAATGATTTTCGACGCGGCGGGCGTTAGCCCGGCCAGTTCGAATTCGTTGATGTCAGGCGCGACCATCGCGCTGCTCTGGTTCATCCGTTCAGCCAATGGCCGGGTCGCCAGGTTCCAGGCGAACTCGCCGGTTTGTTCGATGTTGTTCAGGCTGTCTTTGCGCCCGACGCTGGAAAAACCAATGATCGGCGGAATGTAGTTGAACGCGTTGAAGAAGCTGTAGGGCGCCAGGTTCAAGTGGCCGTTGGCGTCCTGCGAGGAAATCCAGCCAATGGGACGCGGGCCGACGATGGCGTTGAACGGGTCATGGGGCAGGCCGTGGCCGTTGGCGGGTTCGTAGTAGTGGATGTCGTCGGGCATGCTGGGGATTCCTGCGGGCGGTGTTCGGGATGAACGCCATAGTGCTGGGGCGAACGGTTTATTTCCAGTCTCCCAGAAACGACTAAGCCCGGCCGAAGCCGGGCTGTGATGCCGCGTTTGGGGGTTAGCTGATGGAAGCCGAACCGGTGCGATCGTAGCCGTCAGCAGCGAAAGTGGCGGAACCGGTTTTGTCGTAGCCATCAGCAGCAACGGTGGCCGAGCCAGTACGGTCGTAACCGTCAGCAGCAACAGCAGAGCCGGTGCGGTCATAACCATCGGCGGCGAAGGCGCCACCGGCCAATACGGAAAGGGTCAGGGCGAGGATCAGTCGGGTTTTCATGGCGGTTACTCCGGGTTCGTTGGCGTTGTGTGCCTTGGGTATGGAATTGATCTTACGCTCGATAAGTTGATTAAAAAGCGCAAATTAATGCTAGTAAGTATCGATTAAATTGATGTTAAGGCCGTGAGGCGTTCTCGCTTTCAAGGTTTGAGTGAGCACATCGCAATGAATCGATCAGACAGGGGCAGGATGCATTTCGGGCATTAACCGGTGATTAATCGATTCGGTGGCCTGGGTGACAGTTTTTTCATGCAGACCGTTGGCCAATAAAAAAGGGCAGACCCTGATCAGGTCTGCCCTTGGTTTGTGTGGCGTGTGGATTTAGTCGGTTTCGATCCGCGAATGCTTGCGGGTGTCTTTCATAGTCACGTACACCAGCAACGACACGGCGATGCATGCCGTGACATACCAGTAGTAACCGGTTTCCATGCCGATGCTTTTGAACCACAGCGCGATGTATTCCGCGGTGCCGCCGAAGATCGACACCGTCAGCGCATACGGCAAGCCAACGCCCAGGGCACGAATCTCGGTCGGGAACAGTTCGGCTTTGACCACCGCGTTGATCGAGGTGTAGCCGCTGACGATGATCAGCGCCGCCATGATCAGGAAGAACGCGCCCCACCAGGTCTGGATGGTGTGCAGGGTGGTCAGGATCGGTACGGTGAACAGCGTGCCGAGCACACCGAAGGCGATCAGGATCGGCCGACGACCGACCTTATCTGACAACCCGCCGATGATCGGTTGCAGGCACATGAACAGAAACAGCGTGGCCGCCGAGATGCTGGTGGAGTCGGTGATGCTCATGCCGACGGTGTTCACCAGGTATTTCTGCATGTAGGTGGTGTAGGTGTAGAACGCCAGGGTGCCGCCCATGGTCAGGCCGACCACGGTCATTAGTTCCTTCGGGTGGCGCATCAAGGTGCGCATGGCGCTTTCTTTCTTCTCTTTCTTGACCTTGTTGAACGACTCGGTCTCTTCCATGCCACGACGCAGGTAGAGCGCCACGACCGCACACAGCGCGCCGATGGCGAACGGGATGCGCCAGCCCCAGGCGTACAGCTGCTCGGTGGTCAGGGTCTGTTGCAGCACGATCAATACCGCCAGGGCGATGAGCTGGCCGGAAATCAGCGTCACGTACTGGAAGCTGGAATAGAAGCCGCGACGTTCCTTGGTCGCCATCTCGCTGAGGTACGTCGCCGAGGTGCCGTACTCGCCGCCGACCGACAGGCCCTGTAGCAAACGGGCGAAGATCAGCAGGATCGGCGCACCGATACCGATGGTTTCGTAATTGGGGCTCAGGGCGATCAGCAGCGAGCCGAAGCACATCAGGTACACCGAGGCCATCAACGCACGTTTACGACCGGCGCGGTCCGCGTAGAGGCCCATCAGCCAGCCACCGATCGGGCGCATCAGGAAGCCCACGGCGAAGATCGCAGCGGTGTTCATCAGTTGTGCGGTGGAGGAGCCGGCGGGGAAGAAGGACTTGGCGAAGTACAGGGAGAACGCGGCGTAGACGTACCAGTCGTACCACTCGACCATGTTGCCGACCGAGCCGCTGAAGATCGATTTGATCCGGCTGGCGGTGGTTCTTTCTTTGGCAGGCGCGACGGCCGACCCAAGAGGCAGGGCGTTGGAGTTATCCATTGAAGGATCCTTCGTTTAATTGTTTTTGTGGAGCGCGTGTAAACGCAGCCTGCAAGGGCTATAGCAGGAGGTGTGCCAAGGGGAGGAGGGCCGGTTTAGAGGGGGTGAGAGGTTTTGTTGAGCGGATAATCGCTCAAGGCGGGATGAGAGTGAGCGGATTTCCGCCGACCGATCGTTCCCACGCTCTGCGTGGGAATGCATCAAGGGACGCCCCGCGTCCCCTCGCGGTAGTGACGCGGAGCGTCACGGCTGCATTCCCACGCGGAGCGTGGGAACGATCAGTTAGAGGAACATCTCGCGGGTCAGTCCATGCCGTTGCAACTTTTCATTAAAGGTCCGGCGCGGCAGTTGCAGCTCTTCAAGCACCGCCTTCACATCGCCCTTGTGCCGGGTCAACGCCGCGCGCAAGCAATGGGCTTCAAACGCTTCCTGTTGCGCCGCCAATGATTGGCCAGGGTCGATGCCCACCGGCTCCGGCTCACCCAGCCCCAACACCTGACGCTCGGCCACGTTCGCCAGTTCCCGCACATTGCCCGGCCAGTCGTGGCTCAGCAGATGGCTCAATTGCGGGCCGCTCAAGGGCGGAAAGGTCCGCCCGAGACGCTCGGCCGCCTGCTGGGCAAAGGTTTCGAACAACAACGGAATGTCTTCCCGTCGCTCGCGCAACGGCGGCAGACGCAACTCGGCGACGTTCAGGCGATACGCCAAGTCCTCGCGAAACCTCCCGGCCCGGGCTTCGTCCAGCAGGTCGGGTTTGGTCGCGGCGATGATCCGCAAATCCACGCGAATGCTCTGGTTCGACCCCAGTCGCTCAAGCTTCTGCTCCTGCAACACCCGCAACAACTTGACCTGCTGCGCCAGCGGCATGCTTTCGATTTCATCAAGAAACAGCGTACCGCCGTCGGCGTATTCGAGTTTGCCGATACGCTTACCCGAGGCGCCGGTGAACGCGCCACTTTCATGACCGAACAACTCGGCCTCAAACAACTGCTCGGGAATCGCCGCGCAGTTCAGCGCCACGAACGGCTTGTCCGCGCGTGGACCGAAATCATGCAGACAGCGGGCGACCAACTCTTTGCCGCTGCCGGTTTCGCCCCGGATCAACACGTTGACTGGTAACGTCGCCAGGTCCAGCACTTGCCGACGCAAGGTCTGCAAGCCACGGGACACCCCCAGCAGTGTGGCGTCGAGTTTGGCGCGGTTGTCGGCCTGGACGTGCAAGGCACGGTTCTCCAAGACCAACCGACGCTTCTCTAAAGCGCGACGCAGACTGCCGAGCAGGGTTTCCGGACTGAAAGGTTTTTCGAGGAAGTCGTAGGCGCCATCGCGCATCGCTTCGACCGCCATCGGTACATCGCCGTGACCGGTCAGCAAAGTCACCGGCAAATCGGCATCCCGTCGTTGCACTTCGGCCAGCAGTTCCATGCCAGTCATGCCGGGCATGCGCACGTCGCTGAGGATCACTCCGGGGAAATGCGCCGGCAGTTGCGCCAGGCATTCATCGGCGCGGCTGAACAGCTGCACCTCGAACCCCGACAGGCTCAGCCATTGTTCGACGGCGCTGCGGATGCTGCTTTCGTCGTCGACCACCATCACCGAATTCAGCATGAGACAGGCTCCTCCAGATCGATCGGCAGCGTCATGGTGA
Source organism: Pseudomonas sp. LBUM1646 (assembly GCF_059716165.1). Classification (NCBI taxonomy): domain Bacteria; kingdom Pseudomonadati; phylum Pseudomonadota; class Gammaproteobacteria; order Pseudomonadales; family Pseudomonadaceae; genus Pseudomonas; species Pseudomonas sp. LBUM1646. Next base: position 5,432,634 of record NZ_CP166810.1, on the reverse strand, counting down.
ACACGGCACCGTTGTCGTGGTTGTCGGCCGACAGGCGTCCGCCGGACTCATGAACGATGGCGAACGATACCGCCAGCCCCAGCCCTAAACCATCGCCTACCGGTTTGGTGGTGAAGAACGGATCGAAGACGTTCGGCAAGTGTTCTTCAGCAATGCCGCCACCGTTGTCGGCGACGGTCAGGCGCCACAGTTGCTCATCGGCTTCGAGGCGGATTTCCAAACGCTTGCAGGGTTTGTCCTGCACCGCGTCGAGGGCGTTGCGCAGCAGGTTGATCAGCACTTGTTCCAGACGAATTGCATCGCCACGCACCCACGCCGGACGCGTCAGGTGCAGCACGGTGCTGACGTTTTCGTCGCGCAGGCGTGCGTCGAGCAACTGCAAGGATTGATCGACCACTGCCGCCAGGTCCAGCCGTTCGCGCAGGCCGCTGGGGCTTTTACGGGCGAAGGTTTTCAGGTGACCGGTCAGCGCCGCCATGCGCGTCAGCATGTCATCCACCGGTTTCAGCGCCTTGTAGGCGTCGTCGACCCGGCCGTGATCGAGCAGCAGCCTCAAAGTAGCAAGTTGCATGCGCTGGGCGGTCAGCGGCTGATTGATTTCATGGGCCAGCGCTGCGGACATCTGCCCCAGCGCCGCAAGTTTGGCCGATTGCACCAAGCCATCCTGGGCGGTGCGCAGGTCGCGGGTGCGTTCTTCCACCAACTGTTCGAGCTCTTCGCGGCTGCGCTGACGCATTTTCGCCAGACGCCAGCGCTGGTTGAGGAACAGCAACAGAAACACCAGCGCCAGCCATGAGCCGGCAGCGGCGAGGCCGGCATTGCGGCTGTCTTCGAAGGCGATTTGCGGGCGACGCAACAGGTGCAAGGTCCAGCCTTCGGCCGGCAGCGGCAGGGATTCCCACAGGTAATTCGCCGTGCCGTCGGGGCCATCGACCCTGGCCAAATCGCTGTTGTCATCGAAACGTCGCACCGATTGATACTTCAGCGGTGTCAGCGGTTGCTTGTCGTATTGGCGGGTAACCTTGAGCTCGGCGTGATCGCTGTCGCTCAGCGGTTTCAACTGGCGATAGCGCCAGCCCGGTTGGTTGGCGATGAAGATGATCCCACGGGCATCGCTGACCAGCAGGGTGTCAGTGCCCTGGCTCCATTCGCGCTCAAGTTCGGGGAATTCGAGCTTGACCACCATCGCGCCGAGGAACTCGCCGTTGTCGCGGGTCACCGCGCTGGACAGGAAGTAACCGGGAATGCCGCTGGTGACACCCACGGCATAAAAGCGCCCGGTGCCTTGGGTGCGGGTCTGACTAAAGTAGGGACGAAAACCATAGTTGTGGCCAACGTAACTGCTGGGCAAGCGCCAGTTGCTGGCGGCCACGGCGAGGCCGGTGTGGTCGAGCAATTCCAGGGTCGAGGACTGCGCGGCACCGTTGATTTTTTCCAGTTTGCGGTTCAGCAAGTCCTGTTGTTCAGGGCTCACCGCGCCATCGAGGGCCGAGCGCAGTTCCGGGTCGAGAGCGAGCACGGCGGGCAGCGCGCGATAGCGGTCGATCAAGGTGTGCAGGGAATTGGCGTACAGCGCCAGTTGCTGGTTGGCGCGGGCGGCGTCGTCTTCCAGGGCCTGGCGTTCGGCGTGACGGATCGCCAGAGCGGCGGCCAGCACCGCCCCGGCAACGATCAGCAGGGTATAAAGCGTCAGGCGCAGGGTACGGGAAGTCGCAAGCATGGCGGCGAAAACAGTCAGCAATACGGGGGCGCACCATAGCATGTCCCGCCTTACTTCCACTTCGGAGCAGGAGGCTTTGACGTTAACGTTCAGCGCAGAGAGGGAAGTTTTAACCCTTGTCTTTTGGCTTTTACCGGATTTTTCAGAATCCATTGATTGTCGGTAGTGCCCATCTCTTTATAAAAGGCCATCCCCCTCTGGGCGCGACCGATCAAGTCCCGAGTTACCGCCGTTTGAATTCCCAAGTAGGCCCGATGAATAGGCTGCTTCAGGACATCTTCGGAATTGGCATTAATGTTGGGGAAGATTTCGGAGGGTGAAACAACATCCCTTCCCAAGGTTTCAAACGCCGCTTCAGCGGCGGCGTAGCGTTCATCCAACGCGGTGCTCCAGTTACTGAGCATGGTTTCTATCTTGTCGATCTTGACCGGGTCCAGTCGATTCTGGATGTCCTCCGCCTCCTGCACCCGGGAACCCATATTGAGGATTGCACTGACCCCGGGCACCACTGACCCGACCACTCGATTCAGAGCAAAGGACATGGTGTCGGTCACGCTCCAACTGAATGAACCGTCAGTGATGCCGGCCTGACGGTCAATTTCGCTGATGGTCATCGAGGATGTTTGCGGAATAAGGGGCCGGATCAATCGAGCCGTTGGCTCGAATAGCATGCCGGCGGTATCGCCTCCTGCGTTACCGCCGATCAACCCTGCCACAAAAGGCGCCGTTGTCTGTTGAGAAATACTCGCATAGTGAATGTCCTCCGGAAGAAGATTGCCGACATAGCCGGCTCCCAAGGCACCACCCTCGTAGCCGACCAGGCCAAGGATGCTTTCACCGATGACGTTGAGCAGCAACGCCTCTTCTATGGCCCCGTTTTTCCTGTTAACACCATGAATGACGTCGTCCACCTGTGCGAGCGTTGTTGCGGCATGGTCGGCGAGAACGGAAATAAATTTTGAATAGTTAAAGACGGAATACTGTTCTCTATTTTCACCGTTGCGGTCGACGTAGAGCAGTGGGTTATTCCCAACAAACGCAAACAAATTCAGCCCATCCACATCCCCTCCTGGATCGGCACTCACCCAGCGCTGCAACCACGGCGCGTAATAACGCGCGCCATAGTAATAAAGCCCGCTGACGTCCATTTCCTTGCCCGAATAACGGATGGTTTTGTAATCGGCCTGCACCTGTGAATCCGCCGCCCACCAGGCCGTACCGCCGAAGGGGTAATAGATTTCCTGGCTGATCAGCGCACCGTCCTTATCCAGCTCCAGGGCGCTGGAACCCAGATGATCGTCGAGGCTATAACGCAGTTGGTCCTGATCGATTGCGCCAGGCCGACCCTTGACCCAATGCAGGCACCGCACATTGCCCAGCGTGATGACGTGCAACTCTTCTGTGTCGTCCAAGGTGCGGATTTCCAACCCCGGCAGGTAGCGTACCTGCCGAACGTGGGACACCGATTGCGCCTGGGTCACCAGCCGTTTGCTCACGCGCTGGCCCTGGCTGTAGACGTAAGTTTCTTCATCGTCAGGCCCGCCGCTGCGTTCCACCAGTCGGGTCACAGTCAGTTGATCACGACGGTTCCAGGTTAGCGGTTGGCCTTTTTGCAGCAACAGTAAATTGCCGTGGGCGTCGAAGTGCTCATCGAATACCGGCACAGGCTCGCCTTCGGTCCAGCGCACGCCACGGTTGTTATGAGGATCAAGGTGCATCGTCTGCGTGTGATGATTACCCTCGCGCACATGGCGCAAGGTCTCCAGGTTGCCGCCCTCATCGTATTCGTAACGCTGGACGTAGTTGAAAAGGCGCCCGCTGTCGATGGGCACGATCGGTGTTGGCAAGCCTGGGCGCAGGTTTGGAATATCGGCCTCGAAACCTGTGGCACTGCTTAATTGGTACAAGGAGTCATAGGTGAACTCACGCTGGCCGTCGACGCGCTGATTGGCGAAGTACACCGGTGTGAAGGTGGGATCATTGATGCTCAGCACATTGCCGACCCGGTCGTACTCGTAGGTGAGTTTTTGCAACGATGACCCGTTGGGCGGGTTGGCTTGCAGCCCCGTCAGCCAACCGTTGGCCGGGTCATATTCACGAAGGCTGACCACGCCATTGCCTGCGTGCTGTTCAATAAGTTGGCCGGCGGCGTTGTACTGCGCATCGATCTGGATGTCCTGAGCCGCGCTGGCAGGGACGAGCCGCAACAGCACTTGCTTGAGCTGCCCTGCGATGTCGTAGCCAAACAGTTGCTCATGATCTCGCGCATCGGTCTGGGTCAGCACGGCACCCAATGCACTGAACCCACGGCGGCTCTGATAAGACGTGTTATCTGCAAATGTTCGGGTCTCGCTCAATGCCTGGCCGTCCAAGTTGTAGCTGTCGACTGTCAGGCTGCCCGACGGGTCGACCTGTTCGATCATCTGACCGCGCAAGTTGTACCCTGCGTCGGCCGAGGCGTCGGCGTAGGTGAAGCGCTCGATGTTTGGCTGGGTATTTTCCTCGACGGCGATGACGCGCAGTTGTTCGTCATAGGTGATTCGCCAGTGGCCGCCCATTGGGTCCCAGCGTTGCAACCCTTCACCGGCCATCCCGGCCAGGCTCAGGCGCCAGCCGGCATCGACGCTGTCCACATTGACGGGCTCGCCCGACAGACGATAAATCGTCGCCAGGTTGGGTTTTGGCGCGCGATCGAACAGCCTGGGGTCCCATTGCTCCACTAGCCTGCCCGCAGTGTCGTAGAGCTGCCGGGTGATTAGCGTTTGCGCAGTAGCACCAGCCACTTTACGCAGGTAAGCGACCTGGCGAACGGGCAGGCCGCGACTGTCATTGACCGCCAGTGAAGGCGTACGCCAGTGCACCGTGCGGGTCATGACTCAAGCTCCCTGGGTGTTTCGGTCTCTGGCGGTTCGTAGGTGTCGTTGAAGTCGTGACTGGCGCGATACCAGGGGTGCAGGGTGTCGAACGACTCATAGCCCTTGGCGCTGATCACTTTGACCGGGCGACCCAGCGCGTCGTAGAACTGTCGATCGTGATAGCCGAACAGGCGAAAGGACTGGTCGCGAATGTAGCCATGGGTATTGCAGAAGTAGGGGCGAAATACTCGCGTCACCGCGCCCTTGTTGTTGTATTCGACGCGTTCGCTGATACGCCAGCGCGGGTCGGCGGGCTTCTCCAGCGGTTTGCCGTCTACCAGCTCCAGTTCGAGGTTTGCATCGACGCTGTAGGCCAGACCGGGCTCGACCTTTTGCTGGGTTTGCAACGCGCGGCCGAAACCATCCACGCAGGCCTTGATGATCTGGATCTGTTGCAACGGATCATCGTGATAGCGGTCGGCAGTGAGGACCACGCTGTGCACCGGTTCACGGGGCGTCGTCGCGATCAGTTCCTTGAGCGCCTGTTCGGCTGCTGTCCGTGACTTGAGCCTGGTCAGGCGCGTACGGGCGCTGGCGCGAATGTGCAGGCTCGGCAGGAGGTAACCATCGGCGATCCAACCCGTCAGCCAGGCGGACGTTTGTCGGGTGGTTTCGGGGAGCTGGCCCATCCAGCTGAACAAGTCCTTGCGCAGGACGCTGGCGGTTTTTTGCAGTGCCGCCGAGGGATTATCGATTGCCGGGTCGGGGAGCAGATTATCGGGACGATCGTATTCCTCCAAAGGCCTGAACCCGGCTCGTTGGCCATTTTCTGTGCCGTAGAAACTGATGGCGAGCGGTTGGCCGGAAGGTTCGTAAATCGCCTCTTCTATGTTTTCGTTGGCATCGATGAGGCGCAGCGGTTGCAGTGCGTGATAGTCATACTCGGCCCGAGTGGTACAGCCATCGGGCAGGATCACGGCAGTAATTGCAAGGTTGTACGCGTCATGGTTGGCCTGAGTGACGCCGTGGCTTTGAGTCTCGTGGTAGTTGCGCACCTTGTAGAAGCCGGCAGGGTCGCCGTACTCGGCAAAACCGTACAGAGCCGACCAGAGGTTTTTCTTCAGGTCTTCGCCTGGGTCCGGCTCAAGAAACCGCGGCATGGGCGCATAGCCGATTTTCTCGAGCTCTGCGCGAATATCGAATGGCGCTGGCAGCACGTTGTAGGCGTTGAGCGCGGTTTCATCCAGTTGCGCGATTTCCTGGGGCGCGGCCAGTGCCTCGAAGTCGGCGGTGCCATCGGGTAGCACCGTGCGACCGACGGTTTTGAGGTAACGCTGCACCGCTTGCATCGTCAATTCCCGCCCTCCGTTCCATTCAGCGCTGTTGCGATGTTCGAGCATCAACTCATAGGTGATTTTTTCAGGCGTGAGCCCCGTGGGTAACGAACCTTTGGGCAACTTCAACGCGTTGCCGCGTTGCCGATAAGGCAGTCCCAGTCGCCAGCCCTGTGGTTCCGTGAGGTGAATGAACTCGGCGCGGGCTTCGCTCAGGTAGTAAGACTGCTGGGCCGGGTCATGAGCATCACGCCACCAGTCTTGCTCATCCACCTCATCGAACGGCGGAGCGTCGAGTGCGGTTTTGCGCCGGGCATAGTGAACAGTGAGCGAGTGGATCGGCAGACCAAACGCATCCAGAGCCAAGGTGATGTCGTGCTGGCACAGCGGGTCATCGATGAAGCGTTCGTACTGATAGTTGATCTTTTCCAACAGCGAAGGCAGCAGCATCGCGTAGGGCGAGTGCTCGTCGATGGCCCGCAGTTCTCGGACTTTGTAGCGGTACTCTTGCACCTGATAAGGCCGATTGTCGGTCAGCGCATAGGTTTCCGTCCGAAGCACGGAACCGGCCAGGGCCCGGGCGATTTCATGGACGGTATCGTCGTCGGGGGGCGTGACAGGTTCATCGAGTGCATCGCTGGCGTGGTAGCGGCAAAACACCGTATCGCCCAGCGGCCGGGCTTCGGGATCACGATTGAAATAACCCTCGCGCGGCATGTCCACTCGCCGTCCGGTATGGAACCAGGTGCAGACCAGTGCAGGTTCCGTAAAGCCGCTATCGTCCCCCTCCTGGCCGGTTTCGCTATCGGTCTGGCAGAGCAGGCCAAAGCCGCGGAACTCGCGCTCGACGCCGTCGTAGTTGCCTTGGGCATAACTCAACGACTGCAGCAGGCGATTGCCGGTGATTTCATCCTGCTGGGATTGTTCCTTGACCACTTGCACCGGAAACGGCAAGTACGTCACGGGGAACATTTTGCGCTTGAGCAACTGATGCTTTTCATCCAGCCACTCCTGTGCGGAACTGCGATACATCACTTGGGTGCTGCAGCCCATGTTGTTGTTGTCAGAGGTCAGTTGGTAGGGCCGGTTGCCGACAAAATCATAACGCCAGTGCCGCGGAGTCATGTGCGGCACGCTCAAGATCAGGCTGCTGCAACCCAGGCCTTGCAGGTCGGCGAGGGTGACCTGGCACAGGTTGTCGTAGCGCACACCTTCGGGCCATGCCACTTGCAGCGGCGTTTGTTCGAGGCCATTGCCGCCACGGTTGAAGTAGATGTCGAAACCCTTGGCGTTCAGGTAAATCAGCGCCGGTGCCCCGGAGCCGTCCAGATCGGCGATGCGCACGCGCCCGGCATCAAACTCGGCGTAGGTGAAGGGCAGGGCGCTCATCACAAAACCCTGGCCGAAGCGCCCGTGACCGAGGTTCGGCCAGCATTTGATTTCATTGTGGCGAATGCGGCACAGCTCGCTCATGTCGCTGCCCAGCATATTGCCCAGAAACACCAATTCGCTGGGCGAGCTGCTGAACAGCGGCAAGCGGTCGTCGTCAGGTGTGTGGGGCACGTCCTCGCCCTTGGCAAACCCGTCTTCGCGGCGGTTGGCGTACAGGCGCACGCTCTTGGGGCCGATCAGTGCCAGGGAACTGAGGCCGTCGCCGGTCAAGTCGCCCAGTTGCGCAAAAGTGTGGAAGTACTCCACCGGGAATGCGCTGAAAGGGATAAACCCGGACCAACAGCGATCCGCGTTCAACGTATGAAAACCGCTCATGCCCGGTTGGGCGATGACCCAGTCCAGGCGCCCGTCACCGGTCAGGTCGGTCAGGGACTGTTGCACCGGCTTATTGCGATCGGCGCGCGGTATGTGGCTCAGTTCTGTCCACGGGCCATAGGCGATGTCATCGCCACCGGACTCGGCGCGCAACGGCTCGCGGTAATACCAGCCCTGGTCGTAGCGACAGAGAAAACCCGGCAGGCTTTCGCCAAACAAATCGACGCATTGATAGCGTTGCCCATCCTCAAGGCCGGGCATGCGTTCGAACGGGAAGAAAACGGCCGGTTGCGTATTGAGTTCGAACGCCGAATAGTCGAACTCCACGGGTGGCATGTTTTCCACTGCGCCGCTGGCGTCGTAGGCCTGGTAGTGTGCGGCGAACAATTGGTTGTAGAGCAGCGAAGTGGGGCGGTACTCCAGCAACAGCCGTCGAACCAGCGCTGGTTTCGGACCCAGCTCTTCGGGGAAGTGATGGAACATCAAGACCTGATGACACAGCCGCCGGGTGCCCACTTCGAACCCATCACCGTAGTGATGAAGCGGATCGCTGCGAACCTTCCACTCACCCAAACCTTCGCCCGGTGCGTCGAACGGTTCGCCATAGATCGGCTTCTGTTCCCGATCCAGGGTGCGTTCACCGTAGTCGAACAGCAGATGGAAGTGCCACAAAGGCGACGGCAGTTTGAGCACATTCCAGCCATACAAATGGCTGCTCGCTTCAACGTTGCCGTAAAGCACGCGGCGCAGGTAGCGCTGGGCCCGATAGTCGTGGGGCTGGCCGGGCGCTTGCGCTGAATCCTCCGCTTTGTACTCGTAGCCAATGTGCTCGCCGTGGGCGTTCAGGCTTTCCTGCAGCAGCCAGGAGGCCACGCGTTGCGAGTCTTGCGGGTCGGCCACACGTGCGGCGTCGGCTTTACCAAACAGGTGCAGGCTGCCGTCGGCACCGTGTACCAGCCAGAATCCTTGAGGGTTGACGTCAGAGCGCCAGAATTCGATCAGCGAGAAGGCTGTTTCGACGCGCGGGTAATAATGCACCACGGTGTGCGGGCCAATGGGCAAGCCACGGTATTGGATTTCGATCCTGGACTTGATCGCCCCCTGCGCATCACGCTCAGCCAGCCACTGCTGGCCATCGTGACCGATCATCACATCGTCATCGAGGTAGCGCGGCACGCCCTTGCTGGTCTGGCGGGAGATGGCGCTGTTGTTCACCCCCCAGCCGATACCGAAGGGACCGTTACCGGTGTGGCTGTCATAGCGCAGCATCAGGCCAGGGTCGAAGCCGCGCCCGGCCGAAAGAGGCAGGGGCAGCTCGAACGAAGCACTGCCGGTAAAGCCGACCGGCCCCCAGCTTTTACCCACGGTGGCAATCGAGGCACTCCGGGAAATGGAGGGCGTGGTGATGTTCAGCGACGCTTGATCTTCCATTTTTGCTGATCCTGTCTCGAGCCTGCTCCGTGTCGGGCAACAGGTGTCGTGGTGGATCAACGCTATCAAGACGGCGGCTGCGCGTAACCTGTCAGATCTGACAGGTGGAGGCGAGTTTTCTAGAACGAATGGATTGCCAGCCGCGGCTGTTTATAACGATCGGTTAAACGTTGGGCAAAAAAAACGGCCGGATCGTCTGAAGAGACGACCCGGCCGTGTCTGGAGGGTGAAGCGCTTACTGCACTTCTACCGCCAGGCTTTCACTGATCTTTTTCTGCCAGATGGCAGGACCGGTGATGTGTACCGACTCGCCCTTGCTATCAACCGCAACGGTCACCGGCATGTCTTTCACGTCGAACTCGTAGATGGCTTCCATCCCCAGTTCGGCGAAAGCGACTACGCGGGATTTCTTGATCGCTTGCGCCACCAGGTAAGCCGCGCCGCCAACCGCCATCAGGTAAACGGCTTTGTGGTCCTTGATCGCTTCGATCGCGGTCGGGCCGCGCTCGGATTTGCCGATCATGCCCAACAGGCCGGTTTGCTCGAGGATCTGACGGGTGAACTTGTCCATCCGCGTCGCGGTGGTCGGACCGGCAGGGCCAACCACTTCTTCGCGCACCGGATCAACCGGGCCGACGTAGTAGATGAAGCGACCTTTCAGGTCCACCGGCAGGGTTTCACCTTTGTTCAGCATCTCGACCATGCGCTTGTGCGCGGCGTCGCGACCGGTGAGCATCTTGCCGTTGAGCAGGACGGTTTCGCCCGGCTTCCAGCTCTGCACGTCTTCCGGGGTCAGGGTGTCGAGGTTGACGCGACGAGCCGACGGGCCAGCTTCCCAGACGATTTCCGGGTAGGCGTCCAGCGGTGGCGCTTCCAGCGAGGCCGGGCCGGAACCGTCGAGCACGAAGTGCGCGTGACGGGTGGCGGCGCAGTTCGGGATCATGCACACCGGCAACGAAGCGGCGTGGGTCGGGTAATCCATGATCTTCACGTCGAGCACGGTGGTCAGGCCACCCAGGCCCTGGGCGCCGATGCCCAGTTGGTTGACCTTCTCGAACAGCTCCAGGCGCATCTCTTCGATACGGCTGGACGGGCCGCGCTTTTTCAGCTCGTGGATGTCGATGGATTCCATCAACACTTCCTTGGCCATCACCGCGGCTTTCTCGGCAGTGCCGCCGATGCCGATGCCGAGCATGCCCGGTGGGCACCAGCCGGCGCCCATGGTTGGCACAGTCTTCAGCACCCAGTCGACGATCGAGTCGGACGGGTTGAGCATGGCCATTTTCGATTTGTTCTCGGAACCGCCGCCCTTGGCCGCCACGTCCACTTCCACGGTATTACCCGGGACGATGGAGTAGTGGATGACCGCCGGGGTGTTGTCCTTGGTGTTTCTACGAGCGCCCGCCGGGTCGGCGAGGATCGAGGCACGCAGGACGTTTTCCGGCAGGTTGTAAGCCTGGCGCACGCCTTGGTTGATCATGTCGTCCAGGCTCATGGTGGCGCCATCCCAACGCACGTCCATGCCCACGCGGACAAACACAGTCACGATGCCGGTGTCCTGGCAGATCGGGCGGTGGCCGGTGGCGCACATGCGCGAGTTGATCAGGATTTGCGCCATCGAATCACGGGCCGCTGGCGATTCTTCGCGCAGGTAGGCTTCGTGCATCGCCTGGATGAAATCAACGGGGTGGTAATAGGAAATGAACTGCAGGGCGTCGGCAACGCTCTGAATCAGGTCGTCTTGCTTGATCACGGTCATGAGTCGCGCTCCTCTAAAAGACGGGAACATTCAATAGCTCTTCGAGCCAGCTTCAAGCGTTGAGCTGCAAGCGGCAAGCGGGGCAGTGTGTGTACTGCTTTGAACTTGCCGCTTTAAGCTTGCAACTTGAAGCTGACTCGAAGAGTCGTGGCACGCCGGGGCAGCTGGCGCGACGCTAAAAAGGCGCGGCAGTATAACTCGGCTCGCTGGCGGGTACACGCGCCAGCAGTCAAACGTTGGTCGCATACCACACGATCCCTGTAGCAGCTGGCGAAGCCTGCGTTCGGCTGCGAAGCAGTCGTAAAATCAGACACCGCGGTTTTTAAGGTAAACCGATGTGCATGGATTCACGACGGCTTCGCCGCCGAACGCAGGCTTCGCCAGCTGCTACAAGGGTTGCGGGGGCGGCAGGTTTGGTGAACGCGGGCCATGCTTTTGACGCCAGTTTTCCGCCCCGAAAATTGAATGGTCATTTATCGGTCGCGCCACTAAAGTGGCAATCGGCCTGTAGAGTAGGACACTCTTTCAGCCTCTTTTCCTTTGGTGAGTCAACGATTGACCCATAACGCCATCCAGCGCCTGTTGCTCAAACGTTTTGCCCTCGCGGCCGGCACCTATGCCCTGGCATTGCTGCTGCTGTGGCTGGCGTTTTTCACCGGTCACTACGATGTGCCCCTGGCCGGCGTTGCCGTCGGCAGTGCGTTGGTAGTCATCAGTCAGGCGGCGCTGTTCGCGGTGTTCTACAGCGGCTGTAACCTGCGCTTTAGCGACCCGAGCCTGACCGAAGTGCAAGTATTGCTGGGCCTGGGCTGGCAAACCTGGCTGATCTCTCATCTGGACGAGGCCCGCGGCGCGTTCCTGGTCTTCTACATATTGATCCTGCTGTTCGGCCTGTTCCATCTGTCACGCCGGGCCTTTGTGCGTTGCGCGTTGCTGGTGTTCTTCAGTTTCAGCGCCATCACGCTGTGGGAGGGTTACCACTTCCAGTTGCCCGACCCGGCACTCGCGCTGTTGCAGGAGTGTGTGCTGTTTATCGTGTTGGTGTGGCTGGTGCTCTACGCCCGTTACGTCCAGGCCTCGCGCCAGCTCATGCGCCAACGCCGCTTCGCCTTGCAGGCGCATCAGGACACCCTGCGCGGGATGATGCGCCAGCTCGAAGACCTGGTGGCCACCGACGAACTCACCGGCCTGTTCAACCGCCGCCACTTCCTGCGCCTGGCCTCCCGCGAACTCAATGCGATGGACGCTGGCGTGATCCACGGCTTGGCGCTGATCGACCTTGACCACTTCAAACGGATCAACGATGTGCATGGCCATGCCGCCGGTGATCAGGTGCTGCAAGCCTTCGCCGGGGTGGCCACGGCCTGCCTGCGCGAGGGTGATGTGCTGGCTCGTTACGGCGGCGAAGAATTCGTGGTGTTGCTGCCCGACTGTGATGCCGAGCGCCTGACCTCCTGTTGCGAACGGCTGCGCATCGCCTTTACCGATGTCGAGTTGTTCGGCTTGAGCGTGAGCAACCTAAGTCTGTCCGCCGGCATGACCTTGCTGGAACTGGGCGACGATCTGGACGACGCCCTGCAACGCGCCGACCAGGCGCTGTACCGCGCCAAGCGTGATGGTCGCAATCGTTGCGCGGCAGCCTGGGAGAACGTCGATGCCTGAGTTGCGAGTCGGCGAACGCCAGTGGTCGGTGGCGGCGGGCAGCAACCTGCTCGATGCCCTGAATCAGAATGGCGCCGCGGTCCCTTACAGCTGCCGCGCCGGCAGTTGCCATGCGTGTCTGGTGCAGTGTGTGCAAGGGTTGCCCAGCGATAGCCGTCCCGATGCCCTGAGTGCGGAGCAGCGTCAGCAAGGTTGGCGCCTGGCCTGTCAGTGTTCGGTGGTCGAGGACTTGCAGGTGCACACGTTCGACCCGCAACAGGACGGTCGCCCGGCCGAAGTCGCCGCCGTCGATTGGCTCAGCGCGAACGTGTTGCGTCTGCGCCTGATCACTCAACGCCCGCTGCGCTACGGCGCCGGCCAGCACCTGGTGTTGTGGGCCGGCCGCGTGGCGCGCCCGTACTCTCTGGCCAGCCTGCCGGACGAAGACCGCTTTCTGGAGTTTCACCTCGATTGCCGCCAGCCCGGCGAATTCAGCGATGCGGCGCGCCAGTTGCAGATCGGCGACACCATTCGCCTCGGCGAACTGCGCGGTGGCGCCCTGCATTACGACCCGGACTGGCACACTCGACCGCTGTGGCTGTTGGCGGCCGGCACCGGCCTGGGGCCATTGTTCGGCATCTTGCGCGAAGCGTTGCGCCAGGATCACCAGGGCGCCATCCGCGTCATTCACCTGGCCCATGACGCTGACGAGCATTACCTGGCCAAACCCCTGCAAGCCATGGCGGTAGGCCGTGACAACCTCACAGTCGAGCTCTGGACCCCGGCCGAGTTGCCACAGGCGTTGGCGCAACTGCGGCTTGTTTCAAGGCAAACCCTGGCCTTACTCTGCGGAGCCCCCGACAGCGTCGACGCCTTTGCCCGGCGCCTGTACCTGGCGGGATTGCCGCGCAATCAACTGCTGGCCGATACCTTCCTGCCCCGTGGTTGAGCGCTGATCGTTTAACGACGCGAGACTTGCCATGACCGATGCCATCCAACTTGAACGCGAGCGTGGTCTGCTGACTCTGCGCCTCAACCGCCCCGACAAGAAAAACGCCCTGACCCGCGCCATGTACAGCCACTTGGCCGAAGCGCTGAAACAGGCCGACACTGACCCCGAAATCAACGCCGTGCTGATCACCGGCAGCAGTGAATGCTTCACCGCTGGCAACGATATCGCCGACTTCATCCAGCAACCGCCGAGCAACCTCGACAGCCCGGTGTTTCACTTCATGCTCAACCTGCTCGAATGCCGAAAACCGGTGATTGCCGCCGTGGCCGGTGCGGCGGTGGGAATTGGTACGACCTTGTTGCTGCATTGCGATTTGGTCTATATCAGCCGCGACGCGCGCTTGCGCATGCCGTTCGTTAACCTCGGGTTGTGCCCGGAGTTTGGTTCCAGCCTGATCCTGCCGCGTTTGCTCGGGCACGCCAAAGCAGCAGAGTTGCTATTGCTCGGCGAAGGTTTCAGCGGTGAACAAGCGGCGCAATGGGGGATTGCCACTGAAGCGCTGGGCAGCGGCGAGGCGGCATTGGCCAAGGCGCGGGAGATGGCGTTGAAGTTTGAATCGTTGCCAGCGGAGGCCGTGCGCATCAGCAAACAATTGATGAAAGCGCCGGACCGGGAATTGATCCGCAAGGTGATAGAGGAAGAGGGCGCGTTGTTCACCCAGCGGCTGCGCTCGCCGGAAGCGATGGCAGCGTTGTCGGGGTTTATCAACCGGCATTGAACCTCGGATAAGCCGAAAAGATCGCAGCCTTCGGCAGCTCCTACGTTGATTGAGTTCGGCGCAACATTGCGGATGAACATCATCCCGTGTAGGCGCTGCCGAAGGCTGCGATCTTTTGAGCTTCAACGCAGAAGCCCCGCCATTCACAGGGCGGGGCTCTTAGGCATTCAGGACAAGTAGCGCAAAATGACCCCCTTTGAAGATTCTATGTAAGCCGAAACCAGAATCTTCCCATCATCCTGCAAGGCCATGCCGGTAGCGGCTTCCGTGCCGTCTTCAAGGTGAGTGCCCACCCAGCCCTTGCCATTGTTGAATGAGGGATCAAACGCTCCATCAATAAAACGCGCCACAACGATATCGACTTCGCCGTTGGGCAAGCCGACGCCTCCAACCACTACAATCTTGCCGTCGTTTTGAATGGCGCCGCCCATCCACAGGGTTGTCGCACCCTGCTCAAGCGATGTGTACAAAGGCATCCCCCTATTGAACTGGATATTGGGTGTGCCATCGGGTTCGATGCTGGTCAGCACAGCCATTCTGTTTGGAGAGGTAAAAGTATTACCTACTCCCAGAATTCGGTTGTTGGGCTGCTGGACCATGTGTTCGATTCGGATTCCGTTAGCCGCGGCAGGCGCTTCGATCAGGACGAATCCATCCTTTTTCGAGCCAAAGGACGTATCTAGATTGCCATCAGTGTCGAGGCGCACAAACATGGCGTTATGGGGCTTAACGAAATCCCAAGTGGCCCCACATCCCAGATACATGCCATCGGCCTGCACCATGATGTTTGCCAGATGGGTGGCTTGAGATAAAAAGGCTGGATGAATGACCGGAATGTAGCCGAGTTGATTGAAATCGAGATCAACGGTCCCTTTTTCCGTGAGTCGAATGATCAGACCTACTGCTTGCCCGGATTGAAAGACATAGCTTTGGAATGCCAGTATTTTTCCATCGGGCAGTATTTCAATGCCGCTTGGGCTTGCCGTGCTTTCGGTCGCTGGTTGTATTGTTTGATGTTTGGGCGCGGGGGCGGGAGGCGCCAGGACAATTTCCAGCACGGTGTAGCCGCCGGCTCCGAAGCTTTTATCGAGTATTCCATCGGTGGTAAAGCGAGCAAAGGCCGGTGGGCTTTCACTGCTGAGGGCTTTACCAAACAGAAGGATTTTACCGTCACTTTGTAAAGCCAGTGATTTTGCTTCGGAGTTGAGACCGGCAAACTGTCCTGTCACCAAGCCATCCTTGTTTTCACCAAACGTTGTATCGAGCTCCCCGTCGCTATTCAATCGTCCCAGCACATACAGGGCATCTGGCTGCAAGTCGTTCTCGCACCAACCGGCAAAGTAGATTTTGCGTTCGGGACCGAGCCCGTCGCTTTTGATGCTTTCTATCCTGAGGCTTGAATAGCCAGGAATATTCACCAATACGATGCCGTTGGTTCCAAACGTCTGATCGAGTTGGCCTGGGTAAGTCACAGCTTGAGTTGTCATATCCTGTACTCCATTCATCGGGGCGTTTTGTCGACTGCCTAAGTAACGGAATGGAGGGTTGCTTCCTCGGTCCTGTGCAAGGCGAATACTGACAGAGACTGGATTTGACGGCTTCATCGTGCCGCCTGTCTACTGTCAAACCTGACAGTAGACGCACTCGAATTTGCGGTTTTTATCGATCTTCAGACGAAAAAAAGCCCCGCCATTCACAGGGCGGGGCTTTTGACTTTCAGCAACCGGTCACTCAGACCATCGGGTCGCCAACGTGCAGGATTTTCATCCCGTTGGTGCCGCCGATGGTGTGGTAGCTGTCGCCCTTGGTCAGGATGACCCAGTCGCCTTTCTCCACGACGCCGCGCTTGAGCAGCTCGTCGATCGCGGCCTGGCTGACTTGCTCAGGTGGCAAGGACGCCGGGTCGAACGGGACGGTGTAGACGCCACGGAACATGGCAGCCCGAGCCTGGGTTTCGCGGTGCGGGGAGAACGCGTAGATCGGCACCGAGGAACGGATGCGCGACATGATCAGCGGCGTGTAGCCACTTTCGGTCAGGGCGATGATCGCCTTTACGCCCGGGAAGTGGTTGGCGGTGTACATGGCCGCCAGGGCGATGGACTGGTCGCAGCTTTCGAAGACTTTGCCGATGCGGTGGCTGGAGGTCTTGCTGGTCGGGTGCTTTTCAGCGCCGACGCAGATGCGCGCCATCGCTTGCACGGCTTCCAGCGGGTACAGACCGGCAGCACTTTCGGCCGAGAGCATCACGGCGTCGGTGTAGTCGAGCACGGCGTTGGCCACGTCGGACACTTCGGCGCGGGTCGGCATCGGGTTCTGGATCATCGACTCCATCATCTGGGTCGCGACGATCACTGCCTTGTTGTGGCGGCGTGCGTGCAGAATGATTTTCTTCTGGATACCCACCAGTTCGGCATCGCCGATTTCCACACCGAGGTCGCCACGGGCAACCATGACGGCATCGGAAGCCTTGATCAGCGCATCGAGGGTGTCGTCGTCGGCCACGGCTTCGGCGCGTTCGATCTTCGCCACCAGCCAGGCAGTACCGCCGGCCTCGTCGCGCAGTTGACGGGCGTATTCCATGTCGGCGGCGTCACGCGGGAAGGACACGGCGAGGTAGTCGACTTCCATCTCGGCGGCGAGCTTGATGTCGGCCTTGTCTTTTTCAGTCAGGGCTGGAGCGGTCAGGCCGCCGCCGCGACGGTTGATGCCTTTGTGGTCCGACAGCGGACCGCCGATCAGCACGGTGCAGTTCAGTTCGGTGGCGGTGGCGGAATCAACGCGCATCACCACGCGGCCGTCGTCGAGCAGCAGCTCGTCGCCCACGCCACAGTCTTTGACCAGGTCCGGGTAGTCGATGCCGACCACTTGCTGGTTGCCTTCGGTCAGCGGATGGCTGGTGGAGAAGGTGAACTGGTCACCGATCTTCAGCTCGATCTTCTTGCCGGCGAATTTGGCGATACGGATTTTCGGGCCTTGCAGGTCACCCAGCAGGGCAACGAAGCGGCCGTGCTTGGCGGCGAGGTCACGCACCAGCTTCGCGCGAGCCTTGTGCTCGTCGGGGGTGCCGTGGGAGAAGTTCAGGCGGGCGACGTCCAGGCCAGCCAGAATCAGCTGTTCGAGAACTTCCGGCGAGTTACTGGCCGGGCCAAGGGTAGCGACGATTTTGGTGCGACGGACGGACATGCATAGACTCCTGAGTTCAAGCGCTGAGTGAGGCTACTATGCTCTTGGGTTGTAGTCATTGTTCGTTTGCACTACTTATTCGTTTGTTTATTGAAACGAACATTCCTGAAGATTTCCGCCAACGGGTCGATACAGAGCTCAAGACAGGAGAACCCCCATGCGATTTGTGCTCATTGCCGCCCTTGCCATCACTGCCCTCAGCGTCACGGGCTGCACCCGTTGGTCGATGAACCATCATTTGAATAACGCCTACAGCGCCTATGACCGGGGCAATTGCGAGCAGGTGATGCTCGAACTGTCCAAGGTCGACCGCGCCAGCCGTGCCCGGCGCTATGTGCAGCCGGAAGTGTCAATGATGCGCGGCCAGTGCCTGGAACGGCAGAAGCTGTTTATCGACGCAGCCCAGACCTACCAGTACATCATCGCCTCGTACCCGCAAAGCGAATACGCCTACCGTGCCCGCGCCCGGCTGGAAACCCTGGAGTCCCTGGGCCACTATCCGACGCGCAGCGCTGCCGTGGTGCGGCCGACCCGCTTCTGATGATAGATCTCATACGAAGGCTGACCGAGTGTATGGGGTGAGCTATAGTCGACTAAACCGGCCTTGGAGCCTTGCCTCCAAGCCGACGTAACACCTGCGACTGGCAGCGGTAAGTGGCAGCGGTCGGGATGGACTGTCACACCGGAAGCGGGGAGAGCGTGCCTCTTCTTCTTTTATAGAACACAAGAAGGCCCGTTCCGAAGCATTAGTGCGGCCCTGCTTAAGGGTCTTGCGTAGCGAATTCAGCATGTTCACCGACCGCCGGATCGAGCGGCATCAACTGCCGTATTTTCTGAAAGTGTTCAACAGTGTCACCGAAAAACCCATCGGCTTTCTGGGCAATGTGTCCGAAGACGGGCTGATGCTCATTAGCCAGTTGCCGATGATGATCGGCGCTGACTTTGACTTGCGTCTGAAGATACCCGCAGGTGATGGCTGCCAGCAGGTCATCGATGTGCGGGCCAGTTGTTTGTGGTGCCACGAAGACGCGACTCCTCACCACTATGACGCCGGGTTCAGCCTGCAACGGGCACCGCCGGAATATGGGCAATTGGTGAGTGCGTTGCGCCAGTACTTCAGTTTTCAGCCGTTGCCTGCTTCGGTCTGAAAAGCAAAAAATCGCAGCCAGCGGCAGCTCCTACGTGAGCGGTGTTCATTCGTTCTATTGCGGCGAACACGGTCCCCGTAGGAGCTGCCGAAGACTGCGATCTTTTGATCTTGCTGTTACGTCGCGCTCACCGCCGGCTCATTCTCCAGCGTCTTCTCTACCAGCAACAACCCCAACTCACTCAACTGATAAATCGCCATCGCCAGGTGCCGTGGCTTGTCGTCCAGGCTTTCGGCCAGGTCGAGCAGCAGGATGCTGACCGAAGAAAAGGTCTCGTACGTCTGGATGGTGATGGCCTGGGCGTTGGCTTCGGGGGCGACGGCGAACATTTGCATGGCTCGATCCTGTGGGGCACGCAGGTGGTGGGCGTTGGGTTTGAGGTAGTGATCGAGGGCACGGTCGGCAGCCTCGCGGAGTTTTTTGGCATCGAGGGTGGCCGAAAACGGGTCCGTTTTCGGCGGATTGGGTGTTGCTTTGAACATAGTCATAAGTTCCCTAAAGGAGCTGCCACCGACTCGCGACTAAACGAAGGGTGGCGGCTGTACACAGGTTAGTCGACCGGGAGGAACTATGAAAAAACCGGCGCGCCCGAGGGCGCCCTGTGCACAGCCACCATAACGTTCAGGAAGGGGGATAGGGACATCCCGACCGTCTGGCGTGCCTTGCACTTTCATAGAACCTCCCAGGCGACTAAACCCGGCCGCTGCCTATCAGCGACACGAATCAAGTTACGGGGCAGGCCAAAAGTGCACAAGCCGGCCGATTCTGGCGCAGCTGTAGGCAAAGGCGCAAGGCTTCGTAGGCCTCAAAAAACGTGGGAAAAGTCCGTAGGACCGTTCGTCGGGACTGTCAGTTATTACAGGTATCTGGGCAGGCAATGTTCGGTTTTAAATAACTCCAATGCACAGGCCCGTGACGCCTATCGTTGGAGGATTCAATAATGTCGGATCAACCCGAACTGCCTAACCCCGTTAATACCAGCGACACCACCGGCATCCAGGGCGGGCTGCGGCCCATTAATGCTCCGCGGCAAGGGGTACTTGTCAGCAGGAAAGGTTTCCAGGTCATAGGGCCGGACTATCACAGCCCCAATGATGAAACGGTCAAGTTGCACCTATACGTCTTCCACGGGGGTACTAATCGCTATGCGGGTGAGCAACTGCTGACTTTGCAGCCCAATGTCGTGCCATTTACTACTCAATGGACTACGGCAATGCCGACCTGGGTACCGCCCCGTGCAAGTGCTTATTTGCTCTATCAATTCAAGCTCAATAGTGACGTAGAGTCGGATTGGTACGATTCCGGCTGGTTCGAGCTCGGGGAGCCGCCCCAGATAACTTCTCATAGTCCGGACAACGTGCTGGAGGATGTCAGGCCAGTTTTCAAAGGTCAGGGCATGCCGGGTGGTTTTTTAAAATTCACTCGAACGGGGGCCGGTGGGTCGATCGAAATGAGCGATGTGGGAAGCATCGCTAATGGTGGTTCTTGGGAGTTGGCCCTCACGAAGAATTTGAACGTGGGCTTCAACGACATTACAGCCTCGTCGTGGATCGATGCTCAAAATCCCGGTCGCTCTGTTGTCAGAGATTACACGTTCTACCTGCTGCCAAAACCGGTTGTTTCCCCCCTTCCCGACAGCGGCTTGATCAGAGAACCCAGGCCTGAGATTTCAGGCACGGGAAATTGGAAGGTGGACGTTGATGTGCACAAGGGGGGCGATGGGACAACGGTATACGGAACGGTGGCCGTCGCGCAGAACGATACGTGGAAAGTAAAACTCACCCGGGACTTACCTCAGGGGCCCTTCCATCTGACGGGTAAACAGCGCAAGGATGGCAAGAATAGTAGTTGGGCCACCGCTGTGTCTGTCTTCGGCCTGTTCCCCTTGACCATCACCGATCCCAATACCACGGAGGACCAAGACCCGGCCTTTGAGCTGGGCGGCGACGGCGGGTTGGCCAGCGCAGACGTTGTTGTATACCTGGATCCGACAAGCACCCAGGTCGGCACCGGTAGAGTATCGTCAAATGGCCGCTGGAATGCCGCCATCAGCGGTTTGATCCCCGGTGCCCGAAGCCTGACGGTGCTACAAAAACACGCCCCGTACACGTCGGATCGCAGCGTCCCAAAGGTCTTCAAAATCCGCCCACCCAAACTGTCCCCCATCGAAGTGGAACTGTTGCCCAATCAGGCCGTGAAGTTTTCGGGGGATGGCTACGACACCGCCACTCTGGTACTCAGTTACGTCAGTGGGCCGGTCGACAAAAAGTTGCCGGAAGTCGTGGTGGCCAATGGTCGCTGGGAGGTCAGCTCCACGGCCTGGACGTCCGGGACCTATACCTACTCGGCGATCCAAAAGGTGTCTGACAATGCCGACGGCTGGATCCCTACGAGGGACTTCCACTTTCAATTCACCATCCCCGATCCGGAGCTTGAGCCGGTGCCGGACCCGACCAATGTGACGTATACGCCCGTGTACACGCCGACGTTTTCCGGCAACGGCAGGAATCAAGCCACCGTGTTGATCAAGAAAGAGGGCGGGGCCGAGGCGGCGCCAGATGCTTTGGTAGAGGGCAGTCGCTGGTCGAGCCCGTCGAGTCAGGAATGGGGGCCGACGTTCGACCAGAACGTTGACTTGAAGCAGCGTCTCGACGGACGGGACTCTGAGGGCTGGGTCCGGCTTGTGGTGACGATCCCGCCGCTCGCACCGGTGATCACCGGCCTGGAGGATAACGACTTATCACCCACTATCTCGGGCAACTGCTGGAAGACGGGGGCGGTGGTCAACCTGAGATTCGACGATAGCCCGGACACGGTCGAATCGGCCACTGTGACGGGGAGCACCTGGACCTTCAGACGCCCCCGGTCATTCGCCCCCAATGTGACCCATACGGTGTTCGTCACCCAGATCGCAGCGCAACAAACTTCACCGCCGACTAGGCGAGAGTTTGTGGTGAGAAGGACGCTGCTCAAACCCGTCATCGACTATCCCACGCGCGAGATAGAGGTGGAACGCAATCTGACCGTCTGTGGGCGACATGGCTTGGCCGGAGCGTCGATGCAGCTTCGTATCGATGGCATCAATAAGGGGGAGACCAAACTGCTGACCAGCGATGGCAACTGGTCCATCAACCTCAAGGACCAGAAGTTCGGTCGGCGCATCCTGGACGCACAGCAGACCCTGGACGGTCGGCCGTCCGAGCTCAGTGAATCCGTGCCTTTTCATGTGGTGCTGATGCCACCGGTCTTCACGACGCCACTGCCGGGCGGTGATCTGCCGCGGATATCGACGATTTCCGGTGAGGGGATGCCCGGCGCGAGTGTCTCGGTGTGGCTGGATGGTCGCGATGATTTTTTGCTCACGGGTGTCTTGGTCAGTCCTGCTGGCCGCTGGGAAGGCCCGGTGACATTGCCCGTCGGGGTGACGACCTTACGGGCCAGGCAAGCCATCGAGCAGGTGGTTTCCAACGACAGCCCGCTGTTGACGTGCAACGTGGTACCCGCCGCACCCTACATCGAAACGCCGGTCCAGAATGGGCACATCGGCCGCTCGACCGTGGTGTCCGGCTTCGGCGTACCGGGGGACACCGTCACCCTCCTTCTGGGCGATGCCGTGCTCGGTAGCACTCTGGTACTGGTGGATCGCACCTGGTCGGTCGCCACCTCGCTCACTCAACCCGGTGGTGGTCACGTGCTGGTGGCGGTGGCTTCGTATGACGGGTTTGAGTCTGACCGCTCCGCAAGACTGCCCGTAGTGCTCGGCAGCTATTTACCCATCATCGATTCGCCACAGGCGGGACGCTGGGTGGATGAACCGGTGGCCTTCAGCGGTCAAGGTCGACCGGGCACCGGCCAGTTGGTGAGCTGGTTCAACCCCGAGCAGCCATGGGCGCCGAACCTGGCAGTCAATGCACAGGGCTGGCAAGGGCTGGCGGTGCGGGCGCTGCCGACGGGCGGCAATTGGTGTCGGTTCAAGCAGACCATCGTCGATGGGGCCGATGCCTCGACGATTTCCGATTGGAGCGAGAGCGGCCGTTTTGAAGTCCTCGATCCATCGTCGCGCTGACGCCCATTGTCTGATGAGCGGTCACCTCTACTGTCAGTTATGACAGTAGACGACTCCAGCTCAGACGTTCAGATTGGCACTACAAGATGAATGTCCCGACTGCCGTTCGGGCGCTAATACCCATCAAGGAACTTGGCCATGGCGGACTCCAGTAATCGTCCTATCCAACAATTGTTTGAGCAGGTGTTCGGTGAGGAACAGCGCACCGCCCATGCTGCCCTGGCGACTTACATCGAGCAGGGCGGATCTATCTTTCCCTTGGTGGAGAGAGGCGTGCGGGGGCTGGTGCGCGATTACGGGCTGGGCCGTGAGGAGGCGCAGCAGTTCTTGCGCCGGGCCAACAGCCTGGCCACGTATGTGCGCCGCCAGTTTATCGAGCACAGCCTGACAGGTTCCGGGGAGCACGCCGGTACGCCGTCTAGCGGGCTGTTGTCGCTGGTTCCGGGACCGAGCTATGAGCGTTTGTTCTCCCCCAACTTTGACACGTTGTGTCCGCCCGATGCCCTGGAATCAGTGGCCTCGCCCGTGGCGTATCTGGTCGAGCTGTTGCGCTGGATCCGCGACTTGATCGAACCGCTAGGCTCGGGCAAAAAATTGTATTTGCATGACCGTCGCAAAGACCTGAAGCAGTTGCACATCGACTTCAACGCGGTGCACCAATCGGTGTCTGCGGTGGACATCATCGTCTCGGTACTGGAGACCTTCATCAAGGGCGAGAACGCGGTGCCCGATCTGGAACAAGCCATGATCGCAGCCCGCTACCCCAATGGGCTGCCGTATTACCAGCACTGGGTCACGCTGGATACGGTCGCTCGTCATCACGGTATGTCGGTGGGTAACTTTGTTCATATGGTGGACTTGTCCTCGCCGTATTTCCTCCAGCCCGAGGCCTGGGACAACGACGCAAAACGGGCCCTGACCCACGCTTCGCGGTTGGGGCCTTATCAACGACAGCTGTTGACCGAGCCAGTGGTGGCCGAGGATAAACGGGATGCCTTTTATCTGAGTAACTTCGGTGCTGAGAGTACGTGCTGGAGCAAACTCAATGAGGTGTCGCTTTTCGGTGAGCGCACCAAGCTCGATGCCCGGGGCGTCGAGGCGCTGCTGTCGGTGCGTGATTTTGCCCCGACCCGCTCGGCCAACGTGATGGTGTATCAGCCGCCATCGCCGACTGGTGAAAGCGAGCGTTCAGGCTCGGTTTACCTCAATGGCGGCGCATCCCCGGCGGTCACCATCAATTACAGCGAAGCGCTCCACCGCCTGAGTACGGATCCGGACACCGCATTTGCGCGTTATGACCGGATGAACCGCAAGCTGCGCCTGGATCAATGGCTGGAGCTGCCGAGTGAACAGGTGGATGCGCTGCTGGTGGCGGCGATGAAGGCCGAAAAGCGCGGCCCCACAAACACGTGGTGGATAAGCAATTCTACGGTGCATGCCCTGGGGCTGTTTCAGTCATTGCGCGAGCGCTACGGTTGCACGGCACAGGACTTCGCGGTGTTTATCGATGAGGTGGCGATCTACGGCCGGGGCGAAGGGTTGTCGCAATTCGACCAAGTGTTCAACAACCAGGGCGGCTATCGCGAACCCCTGATGCTGGATAACGGAGAGTTCCCGATCATCCCGGCAACCGGGGTTGCGGATCTGACGATCAACCGCTTATGCAGCGGCCTGGGCATTGATCTGAAGACTTACCAATACCTGGCCCTGGCGATTGCGCGGGCACATCAATGCACCACCTCGTTTCAGCGCAGCCCAGCGATCATTTCCGCGTTCTACCGGTTGGTGAAGTTGCCGCGTCTGTTGGGCATCACACCGGTCGAGGGCGTGCTGATGCTGACCTTGCTGGGTGGCGAAAACTGGGTTGATGGCCTGGCGGGCATCCCGACGATCAAGGCGACCCCTGGCAGCGAAACCGTTCCCGATGTACTGAACCTCATTTATGCCCTGCATGCTTGTGTGGGTTGGTGCCGGGATCGTGAGTTACCGGTGCTGTGGATGTTGCAACAGGTGTCGCCACCAGCGGTGTTGGCGGTGGCCTCAGAGAAGGAGCGTCAGTTGTTCGAGCAGGCGGGCAATCTGTTGCCCGCTGCACTGTTCGCCAATGCCACGCTGCTGATGGTAGGCGTGCCGCCGCTGGTCGGCGCCGACTGGCTGGACTTGTTGGGGACACTGGTCGACCCCACGGGATTGGTGATGAGTTTTGCAGGCACTGAACCCGAGTATCTGCAGAAGGCACGTATAGAACTGGATAAGGCCGTTCACGATGGCCTGGGTGAGGAAGACGCCTCGGCGCGTGCGGTCATTGTCGAAAGGATGCTCACGGTGCTGTTGCAGGCCCGTGATGCCCAGGCGTCGGTGGTCAGGGAATCCCTGGCGGTGTACACCGGCCTTGATGCCGAGCGGGTGTCCAATGTGCTGGTCTGGGCAAACAGCACGGTTTACCAGTTGCTGCGCCAGGTGCAGGAACACGCCGCGCGCGCGTCGGCGAACACGCTGAAGGACGAGCCGGACCCCGCGTTCACCTTACTGGCCGATGTACGGCGGCGCAGCAACGTCGTATTGCAACTCGATCTGAGTGCCACGCTGTTGCAGGACTATTTGCAATATGGCTACACGGCGTGGCTGGGGCAGGACAACCGGCACGCGTTTTCGGTGCGAACCCTTTACTACCTGACGGCACTGACCCGGGCGTTTGAACTCGGTGAGCAACCGGCCGGGAAATTGCTGGATTACCTGCGCGAGGTCAACTCACTGCCGGACCCGATTTCCAACGAAGCGCTGGGGCTTGCGCAGAAGGCGGCCTCGATCCGCCTGGCCGCGTTTTTCGACTGGAGCGTTGAGGAAGTGCGGGCGTGCGTCGCGCATATCGACCCCAAAACACGCCTGATGAAGAACCTGACTCAACTGGATCTGTTGATGCGCATTCGGGTGCTGGCCCGGTACACCGGCATGGACGCCTTGACGATCTTTCGGGTGGGCAATCTGCCGGAGTCGGTCGATAAAAATACGTACCGGCACGCCGCTGAAAGTGCCTTGCTGAGCCTCACCGAAGCCAGTGCTCCGGTGGTGGCCTACCACGACGAGGTGCCTGAACCGATCGTCACGCTGACCTGCATCGTGGACAAGAGCGATGTGGTCGCCAACAACCCGAAGGACAAGATCACTTTTACCGTGACGCTCAAGGACACCGACAACAGGGTTGTGCCGTACGTCAATGTTTACTGGCAGGCCAGCCTCGGCACCATCGCGACGCAGGCGACCGACGAAAAAGGCCAAGTCAGGGCCGAGTACGTGGGCAAGGTCATGGGTACGGAGACGCCGTTGTTCTGGCTGGATCTGATGGAGCCCGAGTATGCCCCGACCATCAACGTCATCGTCGACGTGAAGTCATTGACGATGCTGTCGGCATCCATGTCCCGGGTCCCGGACGAACCGGTGCCGGCGGGTCGGGAAGTCGAGTTTTACGGCACCCTGACGGATCGTTTCAAGAACCTTGGCAAAGACCAGTTGGTGCGCTGGTCTGTGGAACCGTTCGACGAGGAAACGACGGGCTCCGCGACCATCCGGCCGGCACAGGGGGACAGCAATCAGGAGGGCCTGGTGCGGGCTTTTGTCTCCAGCGCCGACGGTGGACGTTTCCTTGTCAGCGTCCTCATCGAGAGCGCCGAGACCAGCCTGATTTTCGACTCCATCACTTTTGCCGGCCCTGGCGCCGAATGACAACGGCTGGAAGCGGTTTACGCCCGACGGGCATAGGAGCAAGGAACATGGCACAGCACAACATTGGCGGTCTGCTTGAAAAGCGTCGTTTGGCACTGGTCGAATACTGTATCGGTCAAGTCGGCAAAACCGGCGATAACGCGAAGTTCAACTTCCTGAGGACGCCGGGGGATCTGTTCGAGCTGCTGCGCCTGGACCCGCTGGACAGCTATCCGGTGCAAAGCTCCTGGGTGGCCGAGGCGACCAGTTGCGCCCAACAATTTATTCATGCGGCTTATCGCCAGCTGGAGCCGGGCTATGGTCAAACGCCGTTCAAGCCAGAGGAGCTGCAACTCTGGGAAGAGGGCCTGCAACGTTGGGAGCTGCACAACAACTATCCGGATTGGGCGGCGGTGACACAAATAGGGGTCTACCCGGAAAACTTCATCAACCCGTTTGTGCGCCAGCGCAAGACTGGCCTGTTCAAGGTGCTTGAAAACGATCTGAACCAGACGCGCCTGAACAGCGATTCGGTGCAACGGGCCTTGCAGAATTACCTGCAAGCCTTCGAGCAAACCTGCAACCTGGATGTGCTCAGCAGTTACATGGACGGCGCCACCCCCACCCTTGCCAACTATTACTTCATCGGCCGCCAGCGCGTGCCGCCGTTCCAGTATTTCTGGCGCAAGGCCGAGATCGAACTGCAACCTGACTGCAAAGCCATCAACCCGGTGGCGTGGGGGGAATGGCAACCGGTGGAAATCGGCACGGGCGATCGGGTGCTGGACATTCGCCCGGTGTTTTGGAGTGGACGGTTGTGTGTGGTGTGGGCGCAGTGGCGTGACCAGATCGTCGAGTTGACCGACAGCGATCCAATCGTGCGCTTGCCGTACAAACTCGAGATCAATCTCGCGTTCATGATGCAGAACGGGCAATGGTCGGCACCGCTGAACCTGCACAGCAGTGAGCCTAAGACGGATTTGTCCACCAACGCCCGGTTGATCGCAACGATAACGGTCGATGATCGTCAGCGCCAAAGGCGTGCTGGGAGTGCTGTTGACCGGTTCCAAGGTGTACGCGGTACGAGATGTGCTGATGCGCCCGGTACAGGAAGACAATGGCACTTGGCTGGACTTTCTGGCGCTCTATCGGTTCCCCGATGCGTTGACCGTGCAACATCCGCTGTTCGCGAAGAACCAGCCGAAGGTCACCGCTGAAGTCACTGCCGATGGCTCATTGACGAGCCATTACGATTTGCAGGTGTTGTTTATCAGTGGCAGCGACAAAGATCGGCTGGTGGTCAGAGGGGTGTGTAAGCCGACTTCGCTTACCCCTGCGAGCGCCTTGTTCACGTTGACATTGCTCAATGGGAGCGTCGGTGATCCAACGTCGGTCAGCCTGAACGCTTCGAGCGTCGGCGGCTGGGCGACGCCATGGATGGCGATAGAACGGCGGGCAGGTGGTTTTACCGAGACTGTGCAGTTCACATTGGGCGCCGCCCTCATCTACGGCACGACGAAATTTACCCTGCCAATGAGCGGCCTTCCCCGGTTCGTACCACCGGCCCTGAAAAAAAACACCGCCAACGCCGCGCAATTCATCGCCTTCAACCAGAGCGGCACCCTGGCCCATGCCCGACTTAATTCATTGTTCGGGCCGGAACTGGTGCAGCGCGCTCATATTTCGGTGGATGCTGTCCTGGACTGGGACACGCAATTCCTTGTAGAACCGCCGCCCGATTCCGCGGCCCTCGACGAACCGAACGGTGCTTACGATGGTGCCAACGGTTTGTATTTCTGGGAGCTGTCGTTTCACCTGCCGCATCTGGTTGCAACTCGCCTGCGGGCCGAGGATCGTTATCAAGACGCGCAGAACTGGCTGCATTACCTGTTCGACCCGCGTGCCCCAGCGGACAAGGAGTCCGATCCGCCGCATGCCTCTGACAAACCGGAATACTGGCGCTGCCGGCCTCTGGTCAGCGACGGTAACCCGGGATGTGAAACCCAATTGCCGGTCGATCCGGATGCCATTGGCTACTCGAAGCCCCGGCACTTGCGAATTCTGGTGTTCATCGAATACGTGAAAAACCTGATTGCCTGGGGCGACTGGTATTACCGCCAACTCACTCGGGACAGCCTGGTCGCGGGCAAGCTGTGTTACGTGCAGGCTGAATTTCTGATGGGTAAACCACCGGTGGCGCGGACGGTGACGGATTGGGAAACAATAACGGTCGCACAGCTGCTGAGCCAGAGCAACACGCGCCCGGCGCTGGAGCAGTTCGAGAAAACCCTCGATGTTTCCTTGGGTGATATTCCGCCTTCGGCGCCCGCGCCACCCTTGCTCGGTCTGTTGGCCAACGAGCCGTTCAAACTGCCGATCAACGAGCAGTTGCTCGACCTGTTCGCCCTGCCGGGCCGGCGTCTGAATAACCTGCGCAACAACCTGACGCTGGATGGCAAGCCGCTGAATATTCCGCTGTTCAGCCCGCCGACCGATCCGAACCAATTGTTGCGTGACTTGGCGGCCGGTGGCGTCGGCGGACCACGCCCGATGGGCGGACGTCTGGTGGTGGGCGCCTTTCATTGGCGGGTGACATTCGAGGTCGCGGTACGCGCTGTGCAGGCATTGCAAGACTACGGCAGCCAAGTGTTGCGCCTGCTTGAACAACGGGATCGGGCCGAACAGGAAGAGATGCAACAGAGCCACCTGGTGGAACTGGGAGATTACGCCCGGACGGTTCAGGAGCAGAGCATCGCTCAGATGGAGGCAAATTTGGCTGCGTTGCGCCAAAGCCGCGTCACGGTGCAGGAGCGTACCGATACCTATGCCCGCTGGTATGACGAAAACGTCAGCGCGGTGGAATACGAGGTCATGGAAAGTCTGCAGACGGCCAAAAAACTGCACGTGGCATCGACGGCATTTCAGGCCGCGGGGGCGGCGATCGACGCTATTCCGAACATTTTTGGCGCGGCCAATGGCGGCCACCGTCCCGGCTCCATTGCCTACGCCGTGGGTTATGGCCTGGAACTCGCTTCGGCAGCGGTGCAAGTAGATGCCGACAAGCAAGCCGTCACCGAAAGCTATCGCCTGCGCCGTCGCGAATGGGAGCTGCAACGCAATCAGGCCCTGGCGGAGACGCTGGCCATCGATCAACAGATTACCGCGCAGCAAATCGCGGAAGACGCGGCCAGGGCCAGTCTCGATCAGACTCTGCGCGGCAATGCCCAGGCGCTGACGGTGTATAACTTCCTGAAAAAACGCGCAACCAATGCTGAATTGTTCGGCTGGCTGCTGGGCCAACTCATTGCCTTGTACAAGCAGGTTTACGACGCGGTGGTCAGCCTTTGCCTGAGTGCCCAGGCCTCCCTGAGCGCTGAAACCGGCGATTACGATGCAGCCCCTGCCATGCCCCAGGTCTGGCTCGACAACCGTTATGGATTGACGGCCGGCGAACACTTGCGCGAATACCTGTTGCGCATGGAACGCAGGCACTTGCAAAGCCATGAACGACGGCTGGAACGGGTCAAGACCGTCTCACTGCGGCGTCTGTTCGACGACGCCATCGATCCACAATCGGTGCACGCCAACTGGAGCGCGGCGCTGGCTAAGTTGCAAGACACTGGTGTTCTGGAGTTCAAGCTCACGCAGTTGCTGTTCGATCGCGAACACCCCGGCGACTACTGCCGGCTCATCAATTCGGTCGAGGTCGATCTGCCGGTGCTGGTGGGACCTTACGAGGATGTGCGCGCCACCTTGCTGCAGATTGGCAGCACAACCGCTACCAAAGCGTCGGCGCATTCGGTCGAGTACTTGCTATGGCCTAATGATTCGGTGGCGCCGGCGGATGTGCAGTTCAACCTGCGCAGCGGGCAGCAGATCGCGCTGTCGGTAGGCATTGCCGACAATGGCATGACGGCCATCAAACCCGATGAAGGCTTGCTCAATCCGTTTGAAAACACGGGGGCTGTCTCGCGCTGGCAGCTGAATTTCCCCTGGCCGAAAAGAGAGGCGCAAAGCGCGATGCTCGGCTCTTTGACCGATGTCATTGTGCGTGTCCGCTACACGGCCAAGGGGGGGGAGCCGAGCTTCCAGTCCGCTGTCGAAAACCTCGTGAAAATGGCTGAAACGCCCGGACTGAAACGTGCAGGCAGAGGAGAAAACGGTCATGCATAACCCCGTCATTCAGGCCAATCAGAATCTGGTGGTCAATGGTGATTTCAAACAGGCCGTCGACCACTGGACCAAGCATCCGTCCAATACGCGAGGGGTCAGCCCGGCCGAGGAATTCTACCAGGGGCAGATGACCCGTTTTCTGCGGGTCGGCAACGGCGCTTCGGTCAGTCAGATGGTCAAGGTGCCCATGGCATCGGGGGCCAATGCCACATATGTGCTCAGCTTTCTTTGCGAGGTGCGGTACAGCGGAACGGGGCGAGTGCTGGTCGAGATGGTCGACCAGCCCGACAAAAACCAGGAAATTCCCCTGCGGCTCAGCCAGGCACGTAACGAGGAAGAAGACCGGGCGCGTCTGGCGGGCGGCCAGCCGCTGGAGTTTGTGCCGATCGAGTACGCAGTCCAGTTGGATCTTCCACTGCAAAGCCAGGACCGGATTCGTGTGCGGGTGTTCAGCCCGACGGATGGAACCGGCGATATGATGGTGTGCATCACCCGTATACAACTGGCCTTGCACTTGCCGCCGGTGGTGCTGCAAACCCTGAGGCTGGATGACGAGTTGTTGCCGGCGACCGGTGTCCTGCCGTTGTGCCTGGGCGCCTCCGCCAGTTTGCTGCATCGTCTTGAATGTGTGCCCGTGACGGGCCACCCGTGGCTGGGCACCTCGGCAGCCTTGATCGTTGATGACAATCCGAAAGGCGCCATCCTCGCGCAACCGGACTGGGGCGTCGATCAGCCGTTGGCTGCGTCGTGGTCGCTTGACTGTCCGTGGCTCGATGATGAAGGCCCGCATGTGTTCACGATGCAACTGGTCAACCAGTACACCGCCGAGCCTTACCTGATCTCAGTATCGCTGGGCCACCATCGCCTGGTGTTCCGTGATGTGCTGGAGGCCGCCTATTACCCGGTGCTGGGCCGGGACCCCGTGCGCCTGGGGGTGCAGGTGGCGTCGTATTACACCGGTCAGGCACTCGACGCACGCACGGTGAATTGGACGGTGGCCGGTCAGAACGTCAAGAGCGCGGGCCTGACTGACGAGAATGGCTGGGCGTACTTCGAGTATGTACCGACGGCTGCCGGGGACTTCGTCATTGAAGCGACGGTCGACAGTCTCTATTCCGCCTGCGGCGTTGTTTCAACAACACTCCCGGTTCGGGTGCTGGCGACCGATCCGTGGAAGACGCTGATGGCGGTCGTCGAGGGCACCGAGACCCTATGGGATGAAAAGACCGGCTACCCCAATCGCGGCACCGGTTATCCCATCCAGGTGAGACTGCCGGCCGACCATCTGTTGTCGGGTAGCGAGATGGAACTGCACTGGAGCGGCGTTTCTGCCGAACAGTTGGGCGTTACCGTCAGCCCGGCGCTGGAATCGCCAGTGCCAGTCGGTGGCCACGACCTGGTCTGGACGCTGACCAGTGAGGATCGCCTCGACGGTCGGTTCGAACTGTCGTTGGTCTGCTCGAAGCTGTTGTTGCCGTCGCCGAAAAAAACCATGTCGCTGGCACGCAATCAGGTGCGCATCGGCGAGGTGCGTGAAGCCAACAAGTTTCCAGTGGTGGATGAAAGCGAAAACGTGCTGCTGCGGATTCAGGTGGTGCATATGCTGGCCAGCGGCGACGGCGACCCTGTCGTCAATGCGCTGGTCGACTGGATCACCCCTGAGGGCTCGATGCCGACCGTCACCACCGGGGCCGGTGGTTGGGCCAGTTTGCTGTATACGCCAAAAAGTGCCGGGGATCTGATCGTCACCGCCCGTGTCCGGGCGCATGAAGAGGCAGTGGCGGTTGAGCATGCCTTCACTGTCAAGGCCCTGGCCACCAGCCCATGGAAGAGTGAGGTCAGGATCCTGCTGGATAACGTCGAGGTCGATCGGGTGGTGCTGGGCATGCTCTGCTGGCGTGGTGGCTCTCATCAATTGAAAATCGAGCCGTTGTCGGGCAGCACCTTGATCGGTCAGCCAGTAACACTGAACTGGCGCGGTACGCCACCGGCCATCGGGCTGGAGGCGAGCGACATCGGAACACCCAGAACACTGATCGCCACGGGTCTGGAGTGGACGTTGACGTCTGCTCTTGGGACCAGTCTCAGCAGCCTGTTCGAGCTGACATTGAGCAGCCCGCGGCTGGCATCGGATCGCGAGCTGTTCGGACGTTTGATCGCCCCTGATCTGGCCGAGGAAGTGAGCCTGACGTTGGATCAGGTTTCAGCGCTGCCCGGCGATCAGACGCTCTATCCGTGTCTGGGGGCCGTGCACCGTTTCAGCTTTTTGACCCATGCGCTGAGCCCGCTGGTAGGGCTTTCGACGACGCTGTCATGGACGGGAATGTCGCCCGAGCAATTGGGTGCGAGCGTCAATCCGCCCTTGGCGCAGTCGCAGGTGATCGGCGACGGCGGTGTGCGCTGGTCCCTGGACTTCACCGCCAGTTCGGCGTCGGGCACGTTTGCCCTGGCGCTGGAACTGCCGCAGTTAGGTCTGAAAACGGCCGCTAACGAGATGATATTGGCGCACAACAAAGTCAGGATTGAGGCTTGGCGTGAGTCGGCGGTGGATCCGGTGGTAGGCCAGGAGCCAGCCTGGATGTGGATCCGGGTGTTCTCCCATTTCACCGAGCGCGCGGTTGAACAGGTCGCCGTGAAATGGCTGGACGGCGAGCAATCTACTGAGGTGAAAACCGACGCCGAAGGTTGGTCCGGTTTCGCCTTTGCGCCCACGGTTGTGCGGCAGCAGTCCTTAGAGGCTGTGCTCGTGAGCCCTCACGATGGCTACGAAGAAAAACGCTCGATGATGCTTACTGTGTTGCCGAGCGATCCGTGGGAAGGGGTGACGGTCCGCTTTGACGATCAGCCGTCAGAACCCTGGGGCAGAAAAACTTACTTTCCACGCCGCAAAGGCAATCACCTGATCAAAATCAGGGCCGCCGATAACAGTCCTTTGTTCGGCCAGGATCTGGTGCTGGGGTTGACCGGTACCGGGCCGGCGGAGCTGGGCATTCGTTTTGAACCGATGAACGCGCTCGGGACCGCGCGGCCGTTCAACAGCTTAGGCCTGGACTACAGCTTTGTTGTCGGCGATATGAATGACGGTGCGTTTGCCCTGCGTCTGGCCGCCAGCCGGCTCGCCCGGTTGTCACCGGCCAATGCAATGTCGCTCGGGTCGGGGATCCAGGTGGTCAAGTTCCGGGTAGGCAGACGCGTGACCCAGACACCGGACTGGGGGCAGACACTGGTGGAACAGGTCACGGTGGTGTCGGCGATCAGCGGCAAGCCGATGGCGGGTTTGACCGTGACCTGGCGTAGCCCGGATCTGGGTGTGGTGACGTCGGTGACGGATTTTTACGGCGTGGCGAGGATCAGCTTCATCCCGACGCAGCCGGGCCCGGCGGCGCTGACGGCGACGGTTGGGGATACGCTGTACTCGGAGTCGACAACCTTGGGCTTCACCCTGAACGAACCGCGCAAAATCGTTGAGTTGATTGAAGTAGCCGGCACGGAGCAGGCGCCGGCGCGCGTACGGGTCAAGGTGGCCTCCAGCCGCACCGGCAAACCGCTGCAAGACGTGAGTGTCAAGTGGGAGTTGAACGGTTCACGCTTGCCGTCCGGTGTGACCGATGCAGACGGGTTTGCCTGGTTGGACTTTACGCTATCCACCGAGCAGGAGAACGCGGTGGTGGCCATGGTGGAGGGCGGTGAGGGTGGTTGGAACATGGCGCAGTTGGGGCTGAATCTGGTAATGGTGCCGGTCATCGACTCCCTTGCCTGCGACAGAACCCATAGCTTCACCGGTTATAAGGTGGCCGCCCGGGCATTGGTGCTTGATTCGGTCAGTGGCAAGCCAATGCGAGGCATCAGGATCAATTGGAGTTTTGCGGGGCAGGCACTGCCGGTTTCCACTTCCGACGTCAGCGGCATCGCCGGGATAACCTTTGAGACGCGCGACGCCGGGGAGTTTGATCTGGTGGCTTCGCTAGTGTCTGGCCTGCCAGGGACCAAGACGCAGTCCATCAGCGTGGAGCGCTTGCCCACGGTGTTATTGCGCGGTATCTACGCGATGCCCGCCGTTGTCCGGGTAGGCCGGCCAGCGGAAATCTTCGTCCAGGTGGTCAAGGGGCTGGCGACGCCGGTGGAAGGCATTTTGGTGAGATGGATGGTTAATGGCAACGAGCGGGACCAGATCTACAGTAACAAAGAGGGCCGGGCTCAATTCAGGTATATGGGCACAGTGGCTGGCGATGTCGCCATTGCGGCGGCAGTGGACAACCCCGAGGGCACGGTGACGATGTCGACGACGGTCAAGGTGACCAACAGCTAGAGCGCCCCGGCCTTTTTCCAGCTCAGGTAACGCGTGACCAGCGCAGCGCCGAGCTCGCCGGGCGGGACATCCAGCACCGCAACGCCATGAGCACTCAATCGCTCCTGGCGTTCGGCCCGTGTATTCAAATACTCCACGGTCCCACTGTAAACCAGCGCTTCGTCCAGGGTTTGCACGGGCGCCTGGCGCAAGGTGTCGAGCACTTGCTCACGCAGGGTGGCAATTAACACCCGATGACGTGTGCCCAGGCGCTTGACGGCGGTCAGCAGTTCGTCATCGTCTTCGTCCCGCAGGTTGGTCACCAGCACCACCAGCGCCCGACGTTGCTGCCGGGCCAGCAAATGATTGGCGGCGGCCTGGTAATCGGCGGGACGTTGGGTGCTGTCCAGATCATAGACGCTGTTGAGTAGCACATTGAGTTGCCCGCTGCCTTTGACCGGCGCCAGGTAATGTTGCCGGTCACTGGCAAAGGTGCACAGACCCACGGCATCGCCTTGGCGTAGCGCCACGTAGCTGAGCAGCAGGCAGGCATTGAGGGCGTGGTCGAAATGCGCCAGTTCATCGTCCTGGCTGCGCATGCTGCGGCCGCAGTCGAGCATGAAAATGATCTGTTGATCACGTTCGTCCTGGTACTCCCGGGCAATCGGTGTGCGCTGGCGGGCGGTGGCTTTCCAGTCGATCTGGCGCAGGCTGTCGCCTTCACGGAATTCGCGCAGTTGGTGAAATTCCAGCCCTAAACCGCGACGCTGGCGTTGGCGCACGCCGAGTTGGCTGAGCCAGTTGTCCACCGCCAGCAATTGGCCGCCGTAGAGGCGGGCGAAGTCCGGGTAGACGCGAGTGGTGTCGGTCACCTTCAACAGGCGTTTGCCGGACCACAACCCCAGCGGGCTCGGCAGGTTGATTTCGCAATGTTCGAAGGTGAAGTGGCCACGGCGCAGGGGGCGCAGGCGATAGCTGATCAGGCTGCGTTGACCGGGTTGCAGTTCGACTGATTGTGGCAAGTGTTCGTAGTTCAAGCCATCGGGGGCGTGATCGAAGATCTGCACGTTCTGGGGCTGAGCAAAATCATGCTCGACGTCCAGTTGTACCTCGCCCCAACGGCCCAGAGCCAGGCTGCCGGGCATCTGCCGTTTGAGGCGCGGCGAAGGCAGGCGCTTGAGGCGGATGGCGTCGAGAATGGCCAATGCGAGAAGCGCCAGCAGCAGCCCCCAGCTGATCGACTGCAGGTTTTGCGGCATTTCGATGTCGAGCGCCCGCAAGGCACCCAGCACGATACCGAGACCGAGCAGCACCGAGAGCCAGATCAGCAGCAGGCGGGACGGTTTCATGGTTTCGCACCGTGTGGCCTGTTTAAAAGATCGCAGCCTTCGGCAGCTCCTACGTCGATTGCATTTCTCTGTAGGCGCTGCCGGAGGCTGCGATCTTTTGTGCCGCCCCCGCGGATATTGATCAAGATGCTCACATCCTTGGCGCCGAGACTTGGTCGAGCAGTTGCTGCAGCACCTGATCGACATCCAGCCCTTCAATGTCCAGTTCCGGGGCAATCCGCACGCGGTGGCGCAACACCGCCAGCGCACAGCCCTTGATGTCGTCCGGAATCACGAACTCGCCACCGCGCAGCAACGCCCGTGCCCTCGCGCATCGCACTAAAGCAATGGATGCCCGAGGACCGGCACCCAGGGTCAGGCCTGGCCAGGTGCGGGTGGCGCGGGCCAGGCGGATGGCGTAGTCGAGCACCTGTTCATCGAGGGGCAAGTCGCTGGCAATGCGCTGCAACGCCATCACGTCCTTGGCTTGCAGCACGGTGCGTAGCGGCTGCACATCAAGCATGTCGGCCCGGGTTGAGCGGCTGACCTGGCGCACCATGTCCAGCTCCTGCTCGGCGTTGGGGTAGTCCATGCGCACCTTGAGCATGAAACGGTCGAGCTCGGCTTCCGGCAGTGGGTACGTGCCTTCCTGTTCGATCGGGTTTTGCGTGGCGAGCACCATGAACGGCTGCGCAATCGGCAGCGCCCGGCCTTCGAGGGTGACCTGGCGTTCCTGCATGGCTTCGAGCAAAGCGGCCTGGGTTTTCGCCGGGGCGCGGTTGATTTCGTCGGCCAGTAATAGGTTGGTGAACAGCGGGCCTTTGCGCAGCTTGAACTGCTCGGTTTGCAGGTCGTACACCGCGTGCCCGGTGACGTCGCTGGGCATCAGGTCCGGGGTGAACTGGATGCGTGCGAACTCGCCGCCGAAGCAGCGTGCCAGCGCACGCACCAGCAAGGTCTTGCCCAGGCCCGGCACGCCTTCGAGCAACACATGGCCGCCGGCGATCAGTGCGGTGAGCACGTCATCGATTACTGTGTTCTGACCGATGACGGCTTTCTGCAATTCGTTGCGCACCGCCTGGGCCAATTGACTGGCGCGCTGGCGTTGCTGGGCGGCGTGGTTTTGGGCGCCGGGCTCGATGTCACTCATAAGGCATTCCTCAAGGTTTGCAGGTGGGCGACCTGACGGCTGAATTCAGCGCTGGACAGCCGCTGTTTCGGGCGCGGGCTCAGGGCCTGGCTGATGGCGCGGGTGGGTTGCCGGGTCAGGCGCGCGAGCACCAGCCATTGCTCG
The DNA here is from genome assembly GCF_059716165.1 of Pseudomonas sp. LBUM1646. Classification (NCBI taxonomy): domain Bacteria; kingdom Pseudomonadati; phylum Pseudomonadota; class Gammaproteobacteria; order Pseudomonadales; family Pseudomonadaceae; genus Pseudomonas; species Pseudomonas sp. LBUM1646. The sequence goes on along the minus strand of NZ_CP166810.1, from coordinate 5,395,215 downwards.
GCAACCGCCAATTGTTCGAAGCCGGGGTGACGGCGGCGGGCGCGGCGCAGGATGTCTTGCTGCAAGGCGTGCAACAGACTGTCCTGCCCATGGCGACGCAGCATGAAATCGGCGCTGGCGCGCAGGTGTTCCTGAAGTTGTCGACGGGCTCGCGGGGCAGGTTCCAACAGCGGCCCGTGACGCACGCCGAAGTGCCAGCAACCGAGGCCGATCAGGGCTGCGAGAGCGGCCAAAGCCTGGGGGAAGTAGCGCAGCAGCAAGGTCAGCAGCGAGTCATGATCGGTGTTGTACAGCAGCGTCACGCGGGTGCCGGCGCTCAGGTACCAGAGCAGCCAGGCATTGTCGTATTGCTCGATGGTCGGGGCTTTCCACAGGTCGGCATCGGTGACCACGGTGATCGAACCGAGCCCGTGGTTCAGTTGCATCATGTGTGTGGCCTTGCCGCTGTTGGCCCAGGCCTGGGCAAGGTTTTTCGGGTCTTCGAGATGGAACGCGGTATCGAAGCTGACGTAGGCCGGGGCGTCTTCGTCTTCCAGATAAAGCTTGGTCAGGTTCGGGTAGGGATCATCGCTGGGGTCGGGCGGCGGGTCCTTGAGGTCTTTGCTCAAGGATTGGTGCACCTGCACGCGGTCGAGCAGCAGGTCATTGCTCTGGCCGGTCTTTTCATCCCACAGGGACTCGGCGACGAATACCAAACGCCCGCCGGCGCGGGTCCAGTTCAGCACCTGATCGATCTGGCGCGGGGTCATGTTAGAGCGATCGCCGAACAGCAACAGGCTGTGTTGGCGCGGGTCGATGCCGGGCAGCACATCGAGGCTGTTGGCGTGGCTGACGGCGATGCCTTGTTTGCGCAGAAACTGTTCCGCCGCCAGATAGGGATTGGCCCGGGCTTCGGGGGAGGCGCCGTGATCGACGATCTCCTGATAAGGCGTGGCCTTCAGGTACAGATAAAGGCACAACGCGCCGAACAGCACGGCGAACAGTGCGCCAAGGGCCTGCCACCCACGCCGGCTCAACGAACGGCTCCCGGATTGAACAGCGCTCGCCAGCCGTCGCAGAGTTCCTGTTGCAGTTGCGCCGGTGGCAAACGATGCCCGTAGGCCATGTTCTGCCAGTGCCGGGTCAGGGTTTGACTGAACGCCAGCAAGGCCGGTTGTTGCAGTTGCCCGACGCGCTCCAGCACCTGGCCTTCGGTGTCGGCGTCTTTCAACGGCAGGTTGAAGTCGTGCAACAAGCGGCTGAGCAGGGCGCGATAGAGTAATCCGAGGGCTTCGCGAGGATTGGTTTGCCAAAGGGTTTCGGCACTTGATGCAACATCGGCGGGCAGGGTTTCCTGATGCACGTCCAGCCCGAACAGTTGCTTGGGCACCGGGCGTCCGAGGGGGCTGCGCCGGGCCGGTCGGCGGCTGACAAACGTCTGCAACCACTCGCGATAGCGCCAGATCAACACGCCCAGGCCAACGAACAGGGCGCCCCACAACAGCACTTCCAGCAAATTAGCCAGTGCACCGAAACGCGGATTGTCGAGCATCCTGGCCAGCCCCTTCAGCCATTCCGGAGTGGTGCCATCGTCCGCAGTCTGGGTGGCGGGTTTGTCCTCGCCAAAACGATAGCGGGTGACGGATTCCCTGTTCTTGAACGGTGGCTGATCAAGAATCGCTTTAATGCTGTCCCGGGACGCCTGACTGGTCAGGGGCTGGTCCAGCAAGCGCGGCGTGTCCGGTGAAATGACTGGCTCGGCGGCCCAGACGCTTTGCGTGCTTGGCATCACCACAATGACCGCCAGCAACAGGACGACGGCTGCACTGCTCAGACGCTGACGCATTCGGCGAAACACCAGCTCGATGTCCCAGGCCTCCAGCACCGTGCGCCGGTTCAGGTAGAGGCTGAAGCCACAGGCCACATAGATCGGTTCCCAGACCACCAGCACCAGTGCATAAAAGGCGTTGGTCAGGTGTTCCAGCCATAACCAGTCCTGATTGGCGGCGGCGATCAGGGTCTGCCAGTTCCAGTCCAGCTCGACCTGCTGCGGCACCAGCAGGTAAAACAGCACCATCAAGCCGATCCACAAGGCGCTTTCCAGGTGTACCCCGATGATCGTCAACCACTGCGCGGCGCCGGCATTGCGTTGCAGTAGCACGCGCAAACGCTGTTGGCGTGCCGTACCGCCCAGGCCTTCGAGTTGCACCACCGGCATCAGGAAACTGCGGCTCAGGCTCAGGCGGCGCCAGGTCAGGCTGGCCAATAATTGCGGCTTGAGCAGTCGCGGCCATTGGCGCAACGCCTCTTTGAGCTTGGGCGTTTCACCGAACAGGGTTTTCGACAGGATGAATAACGGCAGGCGATCGAACGCCGGTTTAAGCCACCAGAAAATGAACACGGCCAGCGACGGCGAATCCCACAGCAGCAGGCTGAGCAGGGCGAAAATCGGCAAGGTGACGATGGCCCAACTGGTCATCAACAGCCGGCGGTGTTGTTGACTCAGCAGCACGCCCAGGTCCATGGCTTCCCAGGTATTGCGCGGGCGAATCACCACTGTGGCGTCACTCAGGCGCATGGCGAGTCCGTCCGGCAAACAGCAGGTACATCGCCACCAACAACCACAGCGCAGCGCCGACCAGGTATTTGGTCATCGGCGTAGGCGCGGTCATGGACGACCAGTAGGCTTCGACAAACGCCGCCAGCAGCAGCAACAGCATCACTCCGCAAATCAGCAGTACGCTTTGGCGCGCGGCCAGGCGCAAGGCTTCGGCCCGGGGCAGGCGTCCCGGTGCGATCAAGGCCCAGCCCAATTGCAGACCGGCGGCACCGGACAGGACGATACCGCTGAGTTCGAACGCGCCGTGGCCGATGACGAATGGCCAGAAGGTTTGCCCATAACCGATGTGAGTCAGGTGCCCGGCCACCGCACCGATCATCAAACCGTTAAAGACCAGGAAAAACGCGCTGCCCAGGCCAAACAGCACACCGCTGGCGAAGGTCTGAAAGGCGATGCCGATGTTGTGCATGATGTAGTAACCGAACATCACCCAGTCTTCGCTGGCCGCCCGTTCCGCCGAACGGCCGAGGTGCCCGGCGACCGGGTCGTACATGCTTTGCATCTCGCTGACCTGATCGGCCGGGATCAGGTTGTAGATCAGGTCCGGGAACAGGAACACCAGCACGCCCATGCCGATCAGGCTGCCAAAAAACATCAGGCCGGCGGCGAGCACAAAGCGCCACTGCTGACGCACCAGCCGCGGGAAGTCGGCGAGGATAAACGCCAGCGCATTGGCCCCCAGGCGACTGCGATGTCGGTAAAACTGCTGGTGCCCGCGCAGCACCTGATGCTGCAACGCGTCTACCAGGAAACTGCTGTAGCCGCGCTCGCGGGCCAGGGCCAAGTGGTGGCAGAGCCGGCGATAATCTTTGGGGAAACTGGCGATGCGTGAGGCTTCCTTGCCCCGTTCCAAGCGGTCGAGGACCAGGGCGAACTGTTCCCATTCGGCCTTGTGGCGACTTTCGAAAAGGCTTTGCTTCATGTGGGGCCCAACAAGCCGCGGGCGATGCCGTTGAGTTCGGTCACGGCCTGTGGCGTCGGAACCTGCAACGGTTGGGCAAGGATGGCCGCCAGTTCATTGACCCGGGCTACGGAGAGTTCACCCTGGCGTTCGGCAAAACCGAGGATGGCGCGCTGCTCGGTCAGCGTCAGGGCAAAGGCTGTCCGGCGCGGCTGGGCATCGGGTAATTCGGGGCGGGTGAGCGGCCGTTCGCTATAGATGACGAGCGTGCCGGCGGCGAGGTCGCCGAGGCGTTTGAAGGTCGGATGTTGCAAGCAACTGATGGCCCCGAGGAAATAGCCAAACGGCAACAGGTCGACAAAACGCAGCAGGTTGCGCAGCAACGAGGCCGACCAGCCCACAGGCGTGCCATCGTCCTGCACCACGCGCAAACCCATCCATTGCTTGCCGGGCGAGCGCCCCTGGTTGAGCACCTCGAACAGCACCATATACCACCAACCGACCCCGAACAGCAGGATCGAGCCCAGCCCTGCGCCGAGTTGGCCGAGAAGCGCCAGCACGGTGAACAGCACACCGAGGATCAACCCGCGCAGGCCGAGGTCGATAGAGAACGCCAGCGCACGGACCATCAACCCGGCCGGGCGCAGTGGCAAGTCGATGCCTTCGGGCGTTTCGACTTGATACCGCGTGTCCAGTGGCGGGGACAGCGTCGCTTTCCTTGGCAGTGCTGTGGTCTCGAGCATGGGCAACCTGAATGATCGGGCCGGATCGGGATTCAATATTGCGCCGATGCTAGCAGCCTCTCGGGGGGGAACGACATAACTATGTATTGCACGATGCAAAGTCAGAAGTGATTGAATGACAAGAGGACTGGCCGCAGCGACTTGTCTGCGCCTAGACTTCGCCGGTCTTCAGTTCAGGAATAGCCCGTGACCTCCATCTTCTGGTACGACTATGAAACCACTGGCATCAACCCCCGTTGCGACCGCCCGCTGCAAGTGGCCGGGATTCGCACCGACTTCGAACTCAATGAAATAGACGAACCGATCAATCTGTATTGCCAGCCCAGTGACGACATCCTGCCGCACCCGGCGGCTTGCGCGATCACCGGCATTACGCCCAGTCGTCTGGCCGAACAAGGGTTGAGCGAAGCCGACTTCATGACGCGGGTGCATGCCCAGCTTGCCGCACCTGGTACGTGCGGGGCGGGTTACAACACCTTGCGTTTTGACGACGAGATGACCCGCTACAGCCTCTATCGAAACTTCTTCGACCCGTATGCGCGGGAGTGGCAGGGCGGCAACAGTCGCTGGGATCTGATCGATGTGGTGCGCGCGGCGTATGCCTTGCGTCCCGATGGCCTGGTCTGGCCCACGGACGACGAAGGGCGGGTGACGCTCAAGCTCGATCGCCTGACGGTGGCCAATAACATCGATCACGGCAATGCCCACGAAGCCTTGTCGGATGTTCGCGCAACGATTGCCCTGGCCCGTTTGATTCGTGAGAAACAACCGAAGCTGTATGACTGGCTGTTCCAGTTGCGCAGCAAACAAAAGGTGATGGATCAGATTCGACTGTTGCAGCCGATGGTGCACATCTCCGGGCGCTTCTCCGCGGCGCGCAGTTATGTCGGCGTGGTATTGCCCCTGGCCTGGCATCCGCGCAACAAGAACGCGCTGATTGTCTGTGACCTGCACCTCGACCCTCAGGGTTTACTTGATCTGGATGCCGAGACGTTACGCCAGCGCCTGTATACCCGCCGCGATGATCTGGCGGAAGGCGAGCTGCCGGTGCCGCTCAAACTCATTCATATCAATAAATGCCCGGTGGTGGCGCCGCTGTCGGTACTTCGTCCCGAAGATCAGCAACGCCTGGGGCTGGATATGGCGCTATATCAGGCACGGGCGCTGCGGCTAAGTGACGCACAACAAGTTTGGCGAGATAAAGTCATGGCGATTTATGCCAGCGAAGCGTTCGCCGCAAGCCAGGATCCGGAGCAACAGTTATACGACGGTTTTATCGGTGATCGGGACCGGCGTCTATGTGAGCAAGTCCGTGCCGCTGATCCTGTGCAATTAGCGCAACAACAATGGCCGTTCGATGATGAACGTTTGCCGGAATTATTGTTTCGATATCGCGCACGCAACTTCCCTGACACGTTGAATTTCGAAGAGCAAGAACGCTGGCGGATGTTTTGTCAGCAACGTTTGTCCGATCCGGAATGGGGTGCGCCCAATACCCTGGAATCTTTTGCAGACGCGGCAGGGCAATTGGCGAATAGCGCTACATCGTTTCAGCAAGAGGTACTGAATGAATGGCAGGATTATGTCCAGGGATTACGCAAACGTTTGAGTCTATGAAGTCCAAAGATTGAAGCCTGAATCCCGGGCATAAAAAACGCCAGCATCAGCTGGCGTTATTTTTTGTCGCAGAATCAATCTGCGGCAGGCGTGCGGCTTAGCCCAGCAGGGTAGCCCAGCCTTCAACCACGTCACCGCCCCACTTGGCTTTCCACTCTTTCAGAGTCTTGTGGTTGCCACCTTTGGTTTCGATGACTTCGCCATTGTGCGGGTTTTTGTATTGCTTAACTTTGCGAGCACGCTTGGTGCCGGTAGTTTTTACTGCGCCGCCGCGTGGTGCTTTGGTTTTGGACTCTGGATCCAGCAGCGCAATGATGTCGCGCAGGGATTTGGAGTACTCACCCATCAGGGTGCGCAGTTTGCCTTCGAATTCCAGCTCGGTTTGCAGTTTGTCGTCTTGGGACAGGTTCTTCAAACGGGCTTGCAGCTCTTTGATAGCTTCTTCGGTGGCGCGGTATTCGTTGATCAAGGACATTGAGGACTACCTTATGTAGGACGCAGGATGGCAGGGACAGTGCGGCAATAATAGTCAGGGTGTTTCATCAAGTAAACATTTAACCGGAGTTTTATTTAAATTAGTTACGGTGAATAGGGCATAAATTCGAGGTGCAGTTAAATAGTGTGATGCAGTCAACACGGATATTCACAATTGAGTGCTTGAATATGACCTGCAACAGCACCATTACGCTGGCGCGTGACGCTGCCCAAACCTGCGCTCTTGGCCGATGTGCAGGGTGACACGTCATCAATACTGCAGTTTTGCTGCGCAATCGCTAGAATGGCGGCCTTTGCGAAGTTCTGGAGTTTGACCCTCATGCGCACTTTTCGGCTGGTGATTGCTTGCCCGGACCGCGTCGGCATCGTTGCTAAAGTCAGTAACTTTCTGGCGTCACATAACGGCTGGATCACTGAAGCGAGCCATCACTCGGATAATCTCAGTGGCTGGTTCTTCATGCGTCACGAAATTCGTGCCGATTCGCTGCCTTTTGGTATTGAAGCTTTCCGCGAAGCGTTTGCGCCGATCGCCGAAGAGTTCTCGATGAACTGGCGTATCACCGATACCGCGCAGAAAAAACGCGTGGTGTTGATGGCCAGTCGTGAATCTCATTGCCTGGCCGATTTGCTGCACCGCTGGCACAGCGATGAACTGGACTGCGAAATTTCCTGCGTGATTTCCAACCATGACGACTTGCGCAGCATGGTCGAGTGGCACGGCATTCCTTACTACCACGTGCCAGTCAATCCGCAGGACAAAGAGCCCGCGTTTGCCGAAGTCTCGCGGCTGGTCAAACAGCACGATGCCGAAGTGGTGGTACTTGCCCGTTACATGCAGATTCTGCCGCCAGCGTTGTGCAGCGAATATGCCCACAAGGTCATCAACATTCACCACAGCTTCCTGCCGTCGTTCGTCGGGGCCAAGCCGTACCACCAGGCTTCCCTGCGTGGCGTGAAGTTGATCGGCGCCACGTGCCACTATGTCACCGAAGAGCTGGACGCCGGTCCGATCATCGAGCAGGACGTGGTACGCGTCAGCCACAGCGACAGCATCGAAGACATGGTGCGCTTCGGCCGCGACGTCGAGAAGATGGTGCTGGCCCGTGGTCTGCGTTATCACCTGGAAGACCGGGTGCTGGTACACGGCAATAAAACGGTCGTGTTCTAACTTACGCCACAGATCGTTCCCACGCTCTGCGTGGGAATGCCGCCCGGGACGCTCCGCGTCCCTTTGTAAGCGTGACGCAGAGCGTCACAGGATGCATTCCCACACAGAGCGTGGGAACGATCAATGTGGAGAGAGGATATCGACCATGGCCGATCCACTGGACAAAGCCACTTCCAAGGCGCCAGCCACTCTGGGCGAAGGCTGTCTGAGCCGTTATGACCCGGATGACATGAGCCCGGAGGACGGCACTGAATTTCCCGGTGCCGCCGAGTTGTGGGAAGAGTTGAAGCCGGAGTCTGACGAAGAAGTTGCTAAACCCTGAAAAGATCGCAGCCTTCGGCAGCTGATACGCGGGATATGCGTTGCATTCGGATCGCGTCGTGTAAACCCAATCCCGTAGGAGCTGCTGAAGGCTGCGATCTTTTGCTTTCAGGCCTGCTTGAACTTCATCAGCTTCTTGAGCAGCGGCCGCCCCAGCATCAACAGAAACACCGGCCCGCCGACTACCAGGTAAAAGTAATACGTCACTGCCCGCCAGATCAGAATCGCCGCCGCTGCGGTGGATTTCCCCACCATCGGCGCCAACAATGCCGCCGACGTCAATTCCGCCGCGCCAGCACCGCCCGGCAACAAGCTGAATTGCCCCGCGCCCAGCGAGAGCATCTGGATCAGAAAGCTCCACGCCCACTGCAAATCCGCCCCGAGGCCGCGCAACGCCAGGTACAGCACGCTGTAGCGCAGTAACCAATGCAGGCAGGTCAAGGCAAACACCTTGGCCAGTGTCTGCACGGGCAGCTTCAACGTGTCCGTGAACGCCGCCAGGAAATGCAGGAGTTTTCGTGCCCAGCGCAGGCGTGTGGTGGTTTTGACATTCAGGCGCGCCAGCAACCGGCCGCACAGACGGATCAGCAGTCGATGGTAGCGAGCCACCACCACGCAACTGACCAGCCCGCCGAACAGCGAGATGGCGCTGACCATCAGCAGCCACTCCATGCGCTGGCTCAGGTGCTGGAACAGCGCGTAAATCAGTATCCCGCTCAGGGCGCAAAGGAAAAACAGCAGATCGCTCAGTTGGTCCATGGCAAACACCGCGCTGCCCCTGGCCGGGCGCACGCCGTTACGCGCCAGCAGGGCCATGATGGTCAGCGGTCCGCCACTGCCGCCGGGGGTGGCGCAGTAGGCGAACTCGGCGGCCATCACCACGCCGAGGCTTTTGACGCGGCTGACCTTGTCGCGCTGATCGCCCAGCAACAGGCGCAAGCGCATCGTATTGACCACCCAGCAGAGCAAGATCATGCCGAACATGATCAGCAATCCACTCACCGGAAAGCTTTGCAACCGCGACCAGGTTTCGTTGCCGCCCAGCACCAACGGGATCAGCACCGCAGCAAGCAGGGCGAGAAACAGCAGAATCCCCCGACTCATGCGGCGCGGCCGATACGGTCATGGTGCAGCGTCAGCCAGTTGGCCTTGGTCATTGGCACACGGCCCTCGTCGAGTAAGTGTTTAAGAGTTTGCAGCCAGTAATCACGGGAAAACCTGTAACGCATGTCCACCGGGTGCAAGCCAAGGCGAATCACTGGCGCATGCCGCCAGCGTTGTTGCCGTTGATCGCTGACGATTTTCGATAGCCCGCGGCGCCAGGCGCTGCGCGCACTCCAGACCAGGCCGGGAGCATCGATCGCCGTAAAGTCGGGCAGACGATACAGATGTTGCGGGTCGCTGGTGTAACTCAATGGCAACTGTTGCAAGGCCTGGCGTGTTCCTTCGCTCATCAGCCAGGCGGGGGCGACAAAGCCCTTCAGCGGCCAATTGTAACGGTGAAACACTTCGATGCCAGCACGCAGGCGGGCGAGGGCTGCTGCTTGAGACAAACTGTAGAACTCGCCTTCGTGGGTGTAGACGCGGCGCATGAACCAGTCTCGCGGTGTCGTCGCCGCCGGGCTGTCGTCGCAATGAAAATAGCCGTGCAAGGCCAGTTCGTCACCCCGGTCGACGCGACCGCTCAACATCCGGCGAAATCCCGGATGCGCTTCCAGATCGTTGTGTTTGTGAAAGTCGGGAACCACCAGCCAGGTCATCGGCACTGCGCCCAGCGCATCGACGGCTTCTACGAAAGGCTGGTAATCGGCCCAGGTCTGCGGTGCCACGTCGTGCAGCACCAACAACAGGGCGGGTGACGGCCTGGGCTCAGCCATTGGCGGTCAGCGGCCAGGGATCGCCGAGCACGGCGTGATAATGGCCCAACAGGCTGTTGACCACCGCGTCCCAGGCGTAATGCCGTTCCACATGCTGGCGGGCCTGTTCGCCCAGCGTGACGCTGCCACGGCTGAACAACTCGCGGACTGCGTTGGCCATGGCCAGAGGATTGTTGGGCGCGCAGAGCAGACCGCATTGATCGGTGACAATTTCCTTGAAGGCCCCGGCCGCCACGGCCACCACCGGAATGCCGCTGGCCATGGCTTCGAGGATCACCAGGCCGAAGGTTTCCTGATCGCCGGCGTGCAGCAGCGCATCGGCGCTGGCCATCAGGCGCGCGACCTGGGTTGCCGGGCAGAATTCATCGACCACAGTGACGTTGTCCGGCACCTGGGCCGGCATCGATGAACCCACCAGCAACAAGTGATAGCGCGGCCCCAGGCGATTCATGCAATTGAGCAATACCGGCAGGTTTTTCTCCTTGGAGCCGCGGCCCGCAAAGATCAGCAGCCGGGTGTCTTCATCAATGCCCAGTTCGGCTCGCAGTTCCGGGTCACGGGCACTCGGGTTGAAGGTTTGCAGGTCAACGCCCAGCGGCTGCACGAACACATTGCGCACCCCCAGGCCAATCAGTTTGTCCGCCATGACCTGGCTCGGAGCCAGAACTCGATCAAAGTTGCCGTAGAGCTTGCTGACATAGGCCTCGACATTGGTGGTGACCCAATTGCCCATGCGATTGCTGACCAACAGCGGCAAGTCCGAGTGATAAAAGCCGATTACTGGCACATCCAGTTGCCGCCGGGCATCCAGCGCCGCCCAGGCGGTGAGGTAAGGGTCGCCGACTTCAATGAGATCGGGCTGCAAATCCTGCAGGACATTGCGCCAAGGCGCGAGACGGAGGGGGAAGCGATAACCCTTGCCGAAGGGCAGGGCGGGGGCGGGAACTTTGTATACACCGTCCTGCTCGCTCAGGTGCGAACCGGGTATCAGCAGGCTGTGACGAATCCCCGGTTTGATGCTCAAGCGACGGTGCTTGGCGTCCAGATAAGTGCGCACGCCACCGCTGGCAGGGGCGTAGAACATGGTTATGTCAGCGATATGCACGATGAACATCCCTCCGGTCTTGGCTCTCCCTAGGTTGACCTTTATGAAGGATAGATGTTCGGTTGGGGTTTTGCGGGGGGCTCAGCGATGGATGAGGTGTTTCATGGGCCGCCATCGCGGGCGAGCCTTGCTCGCGATGGCGGCCTCGAAAACGCTAGATACGGAAACTACCCACCAACTGCTTCAACCGCGCCGCCTGCTGCTCAAGGTCCGAACACGCGCGCAATGTCGATTGCAGGTTCTCCACGCCTTCCTGGTTCAGCGTATTGATCTCGGTAATGTCGACGTTGATCGACTCCACCACCGCGGTCTGTTCCTCGGTTGCCGTGGCCACCGACTGGTTCATCCCGTCGATCTCGCCGATGCGCAAGGTCACGCTGTTCAGGCGTTCGCCGGCCAGGTTGGCGATTTCCACGCTGTCCTGGCTGTGGCGCTGGCTTTCGCTCATGGTGCTGACGGATTCCCGGGCGCCGACTTGTAGCTCCTCGATCATGGTCTGCACCTGCTGCGCCGACTCCTGGGTGCGGTGCGCCAGGTTGCGCACCTCGTCGGCCACCACCGCAAACCCGCGACCGGCTTCACCGGCACGCGCCGCTTCAATCGCTGCGTTGAGCGCCAGCAGGTTGGTTTGCTGGGAAATGCTGGTGATCACTTCCAGAATCTGTCCGATGTTCACGGTCTTGCTGTTCAGCGACTCGATGTTGCTGCTCGAAGCGCTGAGCATGCTCGACAGTTGATTCATCGCCTTGATGCTGCGATCCACCACTTGCTGGCCGTCTTCGGCCAGGCTGCGCGCATCGCTGGCCTGGTTCGACGCTTGCGCGGCGTTGCGGGCGATTTCCTGGGCGGCGGCACCGAGCTGGTTGATCGCGGCGGCCACGCTGTTGGTGCGCGAGGCTTGCTGGTCGGAGTTGAACATCGACGAGTTCGAGGCCGCGACCACCCGCAAGGCAACTTCGTTGACCTGGCCGGTAGCCGAGGACACTTCGCGGATCGAGGCGTGAATCCGTTCCACGAAGCGGTTGAACGCGGTGCCGAGGATGCCGAATTCGTCATTGTTCTGGATGGTCAGGCGTTTGGTCAGGTCGCCTTCACCGTCGGCGATGTCTTCCATGGCCCGGGTCATTACGTGCAACGGCTGGATCAGGATGCGGATCAGCATGCCGAGCAGGGCGATGATGATCGCCACGGCAATCACCGTCGCTACCACCGCCGAGGCACGGAATTCGCTGAGCATGGCGAAGGCTTTGTCCTTGTCCACCGACAGGCCGATGTACCAATTGACCGACGGCAGTCCTTTGATTGGGGTAAAGGTGACGATGCGGGATTTGCCATCGACTTCCACTTCACTGAAGTCGCTGCTGATGCGTGGGGTGTTTTTCGGGTAAGCCTCGCTGAGGGATTTCATCACCAGGGCTTTGTCCGGGTGCACCAGGATCTTGCCGTCGGCGCTGACCAGGAAGGCATAACCCATGCCGTCGAAGTCTCGGGCGCTGAGGGTGTCGATCAAGGTTTGCAGGCTCAGGTCGCCGCCCACAACGCCCACGCTTTGTCCGGCCTTTTTTGAGGCGGTGGCGATCGAAATGATGGTCTGGCCGGTCGCCGCGTCGATGTACGGTTCGGTCAGGGTCGCCGTGCTGCTGCTTTCGGCGCCTTTGTACCAAGGGCGAACCCGCGGGTCGAAGCCGTCAGGCATTTTCACATCCGGGCGGATGCTGAAGTGGCCGGTGGCGTCACCGAGGTAGGACGCCATGAACGTCGACGTCAGGGCTTTCTGCTCAAGCAGGCTGGCGACAGTGGACTGTTCAGGGTTGATGGCGATGTTTTGCGCGAGGTTGTCGATCAACAGGATACGACCGGCCAGCCAGGTTTGAATGTTGCTGGCGGTGACCTCTCCCATCTCGTTGAGGTAATTGTCCAGGTCTTCACGAATCGCATTGCGCTGCAAATAGTCGTTGTACAGCGTGAACGAGGCAAAGGCAGCAATAACGATGAGGGCGGCGGCAAGCAGTATCTTATGGCTGAAACGCAGATTTTTGTTCATGGCTTGGGGTGTCCGCTAAGGTCTTAATGTCCAGGGCGTGCTTTTATAAAGGCGCGCAAAATGGGCGGTGATGAAAGTAAGCTGATATTCCGTCTCTCCTTAGGGAATTACCGACGCGCTTTTCAGTCTGGTCTCTCGCCTCTTTTTATCGGCCGTGAAGGATCAAAGATTAACCATGGGTGACAAAATGCCTGACTCATCGCAACTCGTTATCGGCGCCGACCTCGCGGGGCAGCCGATCGCCCAGGCCATGCGCCTGGCGAACCGTCACGGTCTGGTCGCGGGCGCGACCGGTACCGGCAAGACCGTCACTTTGCAACGCCTGGCCGAAGCGTTCAGCGATGCCGGCGTGGCGGTGTTCGCCGCGGACATCAAGGGCGATCTGTGTGGCCTCGGTGCCGCCGGCAACCCGCAAGGCAAGGTTGCCGAGCGGATCGCCGGGATGCCGTGGCTGAACTACAAGCCCCAGGCGTATCCGGTGACGCTGTGGGACATTCACGGTGAGTCCGGTCATCCGTTACGCACCACCCTGAGCGAAATGGGTCCGTTGTTGATCGGCGCGCTGCTGGAATTGACCGACAGCCAACAGTCGGCGCTGTATGCCGCGTTCAAGGTCGCCGACCGCGAAGGCCTGTTGCTGCTGGACCTCAAGGATTTGAAAGCGCTGCTCAATCACTTGCGCGACAACCCGCAATTGCTTGGTGAAGACGCGGCATTGATGACCACCGGATCGAGCCAGGCGCTGATGCGGCGCTTGGCGACCCTGGAACAGCAGGGCGCCGAAGCGCTGTTCGGCGAGCCGGCGCTGCAACTCGAAGACATCCTGCAACCGGCCGCCGATGGCCGTGGGCGCATTCACTTGCTCGATGCCAGCCGTCTGGTGCACGAAGCGCCGAAGGTCTACGCGACCTTCCTGTTGTGGTTGTTGGCGGAACTGTTCGAGCAATTGCCGGAGCGCGGCGATGCCGATAAACCGTTGCTGGCACTGTTTTTCGACGAAGCGCACTTGTTGTTCGCCGACACCCCCAAGGCGTTGCAGGAGCGTTTGGAGCAAGTGGTGCGCTTGATTCGTTCCAAAGGCGTCGGCGTGTATTTCGTCACCCAGTCACCGGGGGACTTGCCGGACGACGTGCTGGCCCAACTCGGTTTGCGGGTTCAGCACGGCTTGCGCGCGTTTACCGCCAAGGAGCAGAAATCCTTGCGCGCCTTGGCGGAGGGCTTTCGGCCGAACCCGGCGTTTGATGCCTTGTCGGTGTTGACCGAACTGGGGATCGGCGAGGCGTTGGTCGGCACCTTGCAGGACAAGGGCACGCCGGAGATGGTCCAGCGGGTATTGGTCGCACCGCCGCAGTCGCGGATCGGGCCGTTGACCGAAACGGAACGCACGATGCTGATCGCCGGGTCGCCGTTCAAGGGGCGTTATGACAAGCCGATTGATCGCGAATCGGCGTATGAAGTGTTGATGGGACGTAAAGGTCTGGCGCCTGAGGCTGAAGCAGCACCGGGTAAACCGGCGGTGGAAGAGCCGAGTTTCACCGACAAGGCTGGGGAATTCCTCGGCACGGCGGCGGGGCAGGCGTTGAAATCGGCGATGCGACAGGCGGCTAATCAATTGGGTCGGCAGTTGGTGCGCGGGTTGATGGGCTCTTTACTCGGTGGCAGCAAACGCCGTTAAAAAGCAAAAGATCGCAGCTCCTACATTTGATGGCGTACGCCCTGTAGGAGCTGCCGAAGGCTGCGATCTTTTGAACTTGCTTTTAATCTTTGGGTTTGGCGTGCGCCGCTAGCCGCTCCAGCGCCGCCCGCAAATTCGGATCGCTGATCCCGTCAGCCGTCGCCTGAATAGTCGCACCGGCATCGCTGGACAAACTGATGGTATGCCCCACCGCGCCCTGCTGGACGGTCGGTGGCTGTACCTTGAACAGAATCCGGGTCAGGCTGGCGAACTCGTCGAACAACTGCAACTGCCGTTGCAGGCGCTTCTGCTGGTAACGCAGGCGGGTGGCCCAGTGACCGTCGGTGACAATCAGCAATAAACTGCCTTCGCGCCACGAGGCCACATGGCAATGCTCGCGCGCGGCAGGCTGCAGTTGGCTTTCCACCAGACGTTGTAAATGACCCAGGCGTTGAGCCTGGCCGAAGATGGCTTTCAGCGGTTTGGCTTCGCGAAGCAGAACGGCGGGTGCTCTGGCCGTGAGAGGGCGAAATGCCATGATCAGACACCTGAAGTAACAGAGCGGCCATGGTAGCAGAAAGCACTCGATGAGCCTGACCCATTGCTTTGCGAGCGCTTTACCCATTAAATCAACAAGTAACTTCTACCGTGTATGGCTTGAAGTTCAGTAAAAAGCCCTTATTTTAAGTGAGCCCCGTAACAGCGCAGTGCATGCATCGTGGAATAACGCCACTTTCCTCACCATCGTTTCCGGGTAGAATGCTCGTTCGCATGCGGCCATGAGGGCTGCACGGGCGACTCACGGGGCCGCCCTCCATCCCTTTAGTGTGGAAGATCCTGCCGATATGTTTGCGCCTTTGTTAAAGAAACTTTTTGGAAGCAAGAACGAGCGTGAAGTCAAACGCATGCTCAAGACGGTGCAACTCGTCAATGCCTTCGAAGAGCAAATGGTGGCCCTTTCGGACGATCAATTGCGTGCCAAGACTGATGAGTTCAAGGCCCGCATCGCCAAAGGGGAAACCCTCGACAAGCTGTTGCCAGAAGCCTTTGCGGTCGCCCGCGAAGCCGGTAAGCGCGTCATGGGTATGCGTCACTTCGACGTCCAGCTGATCGGCGGCATGACCTTGCATGAAGGCATGATCGCGGAAATGCGTACCGGTGAAGGCAAGACCCTGGTGGCAACACTGGGTGTTTACCTGAACGCGCTGTCCGGCAAGGGCGTGCACGTTGTGACGGTGAACGACTACCTGGCCCGTCGCGACGCCAACTGGATGCGTCCGCTCTACGAATTCCTCGGCATGACGGTCGGCGTGGTGACGCCTTTCCAGCCGCCGGAAGAGAAACGTCTGGCTTACGCTGCCGATATCACTTACGGCACCAACAACGAATTCGGTTTTGACTACCTGCGCGACAACATGGCGTTCAGCATGGAAGAAAAATTCCAGCGCGAACTCAATTTTGCCGTGATCGACGAAGTCGACTCCATCCTCATCGACGAAGCCCGTACGCCGCTGATCATTTCCGGTCAGGCCGAAGACAGCTCCAAAATGTATGTCGAGATCAATAAACTGATCCCGCAGCTGGAACTGCACGTCGAAGAAGTCGAAGGCGAAGTCACCAAGGCTGGTCACTACACCGTCGACGAGAAGACCCGTCAGGTCGAACTCAACGAAGCCGGTCACCAGTTCATCGAAGACATGCTGACCCGCGTTGGCCTGCTGGCGGAAGGCGAGAGCCTGTACTCGTCGCATAACCTGGGCCTGCTGACCCACGTGTATGCCGGTCTGCGTGCGCACAAGCTGTTCCATCGCAACATCGAATACATCGTGCAGGACGGTCAGGTTGTCCTGGTCGACGAACACACCGGTCGTACCATGCCGGGCCGTCGTTTGTCCGAAGGCCTGCACCAGGCTATCGAAGCCAAGGAAAACCTGAACATCCAGGCCGAAAGCCAGACCCTGGCCTCGACCACGTTCCAGAACTACTTCCGTCTGTACAACAAGTTGTCCGGCATGACCGGTACCGCAGACACCGAAGCGTTCGAATTCCACCAGATCTACGGTCTGTCGGTGATGGTGATCCCGCCGAACAAACCGCTGGCGCGTAAAGACTACAACGACCTGGTGTTCCTCACCGCGGACGAGAAATACGCGGCCATCGTTGCCGACATCAAGGAATGCATGACCCAAGGCCGTCCGGTGCTGGTGGGTACTGCGACCATTGAAACGTCCGAGCACATGTCCAGCCTGCTGGTGAAAGAGGGCATCGAACACAAGGTTCTGAACGCCAAGTTCCACGAAAAAGAAGCCGAGATCATCGCCCAGGCCGGTCGCCCAGGCGCACTGACCATCGCCACCAACATGGCCGGTCGTGGTACCGACATCCTGTTGGGCGGTAACTGGGAAGTGGAAGTCGCTTCGCTGGAAGACCCGACCCCTGAGCAAATCGCTCAGATCAAGGCCGACTGGCAGAAACGTCACCAGCAAGTGCTGGAGTCCGGCGGCCTGCAGGTTATCGCTTCCGAGCGTCACGAATCGCGCCGTATCGACAACCAGCTGCGTGGTCGTGCCGGTCGTCAGGGTGACGCCGGTTCCAGCCGCTTCTACCTGTCGCTGGAAGACAGCCTGATGCGTATCTTCGCCTCTGACCGGGTGAAGAACTTCATGAAGGCCCTGGGCATGCAGTCCGGTGAGGCGATCGAGCACCGCATGGTGACCAACGCCATCGAAAAGGCTCAGCGCAAGGTTGAAGGCCGCAACTTCGATATTCGTAAGCAATTGCTCGAGTTCGATGACGTCAACAACGAACAACGTAAAGTGATCTATCACATGCGTAACAGTTTGTTGGCCGCCGACAACATTGGCGAAACCATCGCCGACTTCCGCCAGGACGTGCTCAACGCGACTGTCAGCGCGCACATTCCACCGCAATCGCTGCCTGAGCAGTGGGACGTTGCCGGTCTGGAAGCCGCATTGCAGAGCGATTTCGGCGTGGCGCTGCCGATCCAGCAATGGCTCGACGAAGACGATCACCTGTACGAAGAAACCCTGCGCGAGAAGCTCATGACCGAGCTGCTGGCGGCGTACAACGAGAAAGAAGAAGCGGCAAGCGCCGAAGCGCTGCGCAGTTTCGAGAAGCAAATCGTTCTGCGTGTACTCGACGACCTGTGGAAAGACCACCTGTCGACCATGGATCACCTGCGTCACGGCATCCACTTGCGTGGTTATGCGCAGAAGAACCCGAAGCAAGAGTACAAGCGCGAGTCGTACACGCTGTTCTCCGAGCTGCTGGATTCGATCAAACGCGACTCGATCCGTGTGCTGTCCCACGTTCAAGTCCGCCGTGAAGATCCGGAAGCAGAAGAGCAACGCCTGCGTCAGGAAGCCGAGGCACTGGCGGCGCGCATGCAATTCCAGCACGACGAAGCGCCGGGTCTTGAGCAACCGGAACTGCTCGGTGAAGAGGTCGATGTTGCCCTCGCCACCGCGCCAGTACGCAACGAACAGAAGCTGGGCCGTAACGAACTGTGCTACTGCGGTTCGGGCAAGAAATTCAAGCATTGTCACGGGCAGATCCAGTAAAACCCGTTCCAATCGCTGAAATACCCGCGCCGCGACCGGCATCAGCCGTCGCGGCGTTTTGCCATTTAAACCACCGTCGCTGCGACGCCGGTGCTGACATCATTTATTAAGGAGCGCATTCATGGCTGTTGGTCTTGGTCCTTTGCCAACGTTGCACCCGGTTGCCGGTTTTGAACTCGGTATCGCCTCGGCCGGCATCAAGCGTCCAGGGCGCAAGGATGTGGTAGTAATGCGCTGTGCCGAAGGGTCCACGGTTGCTGGCGTGTTCACCCTCAACGCCTTTTGCGCCGCGCCGGTGATCCTGGCCAAGCAACGTGTGCAAGGCCCGGTGCGTTACCTGCTGACCAACACCGGCAATGCCAACGCCGGCACCGGCGAACCGGGCTTGGCCGCTGCCGAGCGCACCTGCGCGAAGCTGGCTGAGCTGACCGGCGTCGATGCCAGCCTGGTGCTGCCGTACTCCACCGGTGTGATCGGCGAGCCGCTGCCGGTCGAAAAAATCGAAGGCGCCTTGCAAGCCGCCCTCGACGACTTGTCGGTGAACAATTGGGAAGCCGCGGCCACTGGCATCATGACCACCGACACCTTGCCTAAAGGCGCGAGCCGCCAGTTCCAGCATGATGGCGTGACCATCACCGTTACCGGTATCAGCAAAGGCGCGGGCATGATTCGGCCGAACATGGCGACCATGCTCGGCTACATCGCCACCGACGCCAAAGTCTCCCGCGACGTGCTGCAAAACCTGCTGCTGGACGGCGCCAACAAGTCGTTCAACCGCATCACCATCGACGGCGACACCTCGACCAACGACTGCTGCATGCTGATCGCCACCGGTCAGGCTGCACTGCCGGAAATCACCTCCGCCAGCGGTGAGCTGTTCGCCAAATTGAAGCAGGCCGTGTTTGAAGTGTGCATGGACGTGGCCCAGGCCATCGTCCGCGACGGCGAAGGTGCGACCAAGTTCGTCACCGTTGAAGTCAATGGTGGCGGCAATCACCAGGAATGCCTGGACGTCGGTTACACCGTGGCTCACTCGCCGCTGATCAAGACCGCGCTGTTCGCCTCCGACCCGAACTGGGGCCGCATCCTCGCAGCCGTTGGCCGTGCCGGCGTGCCGAACCTGGACGTGAGCAAGATCGACGTGTTCCTCGGTGACGTGTGCATCGCCAGCCGTGGCGCTCGTGCTGAGACCTATACCGAGGCCCAAGGCTCGGCAGTGATGCAGCAGGAAGAAATCACCATCCGTATCGAACTGGGTCGCGGCGATTGCAGCGAAACCATCTGGACCACCGACCTGTCCCACGAATACGTGAAGATCAACGCCGAATACCGCACGTAAGACCGAGTCGCCCGCATCACGGGCAAGCCTTGCTCCTACGGATAATTTGATCTGTAGGAGCAAGGCTTGCCCGCGATGACGGACTACCAGACGCTAGAAATTCTGGCTGCTACCTTCATCAAAAGGCGCCAAATCATGAGCCTCCACCTGATCATCGGCGATAAACTGCTTTCCTCCTGGTCCCTGCGCGGTGCCCTGGCCCTCGACCTGACCGGTGCTCCTTACACCGAAGAACTGATCAAGCTCGGCCAGCCGGACACTCGTGAACGCCTGCTCAAGCATTCGCCGACCGGCAAAGTCCCGCTGCTGAAAACCGAACACGGCGTCATCGCCGATTCGTTGGCGATTGCCGAATACCTGGCCGAGCAGTTCCCCGATGCCGGCCTCTGGCCCAAAGACACCGCCGCCCGCGCGCAGGCTCGTTCGGCCTGCGCGCAGATGCACAGTGGCTTTTTCGCCCTGCGCGGCAACATGTCGTTCGACCTGAGTCGCAACGAAGCGCTGTCCTCGACCCCGCCTGAGGTTCAGGCCGAAATCGAGCGCATGCTGGCGTTGTGGGCGGAATGCCGCGCGGTCGCCAGCGAAACCGGTCCATTCCTGTTCGGCGGTGCGACCCTGGCCGACGCGTTCTTCGCCCCGATTGCCGTGCGTCTGCGCACTTACCGGGTGAAACTGCCGGCGGAGGCTGAGGCCTACGTCGAAACCATTTACCAGTGGCCAGCCTTCAAGGCGTGGCAGAAGGCTGGTCTGGAGGAGGTAGCACAGTGAAACGAGTACACGTCGCCGCCGCGGTTATCCGTGACAACGCTGGCAGGATCCTGATTGCCCGTCGTGCCGATACCCAGCATCAGGGCGGCCTGTGGGAGTTTCCGGGTGGCAAGGTCGAGGCTGACGAGTCGGTCGAAACGGCCCTGGCCCGTGAACTTCAGGAAGAGTTGGGCATTGTCGTCGGTGCCGCGCGCCCGCTGATCAAGGTTCGCCACGATTACCCGGACAAGCAGGTGTTGCTGGATGTCTGGGAGGTCGCGGTATTTACCGGCGAGCCCCACGGTGCTGAAGGCCAGCCGTTGGAATGGGTCGCGCCCCGTGACCTGCTGAACTACGAGTTCCCGGCGGCTAACCAGCCGATCGTTGCGGCGGCACGGCTGCCGGCGGAATATTTGATTACTCCCGAAGACCTGGAAACCCCGGCCTTGCTGCGTGGTATCCAGAAAGCCATTGCCGGTGGCATCAAGTTGATTGTGTTGCGGGCACCCAACGGCTACGACCCCAAATACCGCGACCTGGCGGTGGATGCGGCGGGGCTGTGTGCCGGCAAGGCGCAGTTGATGATCAAGGGGCCGTTCGAGTGGCTGGGTGACTTCCCGTCCGCCGGTTGGCACATCACCGCCGCGCAGTTGCGCAAGTACGCGGAGAAGGGGCGGCCACTGCCGGCATCGCGCTGGTTGGCGGCGTCCTGCCATAACGCTGAAGAACTGGCGTTGGCCGAACAGATGGGTGTGGACTTTGTCACCCTGTCGCCGGTGCAACTGACCCAGACGCACCCGGATGGCCAGCCGTTGGGTTGGGAACAGGCGAAAGCCCTGATCGAAGGCTTCAGCAAACCGGTGTTCTTGTTGGGTGGGGTTGGCCCGGCGGATCGGCAGAAGGCTTGGGAAGCAGGGGCGCAGGGTGTGTCGGGGATTCGGGCGTTTTGGCCTGAGGCCTAACCCGATCGTTCCCACGCTCTGCGTGGGAATGCAGCAAGGGACGCTCCGCGTCCCAATGCGGACGCGGAGCGTCCGGGGATGCATTCCCACGCGGAGCGTGGGAACGATCACTAAACCTGAGGCTTCGCCGCCGCCTGCCACAAAATCTCTGCGATCCCCTGACGCTTGGCAATCACCCGCGCCACCACAAACAACAAATCCGACAACCGATTGATATACGCCAAGCCCACCCCGGCCAGCGGCTCAACGGCATTCAAATGCTGACACCGGCGCTCCGCACTGCGGGCCAGGCTGCGGCAGACGTGAGCCTGGGCAATCAACGCCGAACCGCCCGGCAGAATGAAATTCTCCAGCGGTCCCAACTCTTCATTCCAGACATCGATGGCGGCTTCCAGACGTTCGATTTCCGCCGCATTCAGCGCCTGATACACCGGCATCGCCAGTTCACCGCCGAGGTCGAACAGCCGATGCTGACAGGTCGCCAACACCTCGATCACTTCATTTAAACCCGGATACGCGGCACTTTCTGCCGCCAACCCGGCGAGCAATACGCCGACCTGGCTGTTCAGCGTATCGACTTCGCCAATGGCCTCGATCCGCGGATGATCCTTGGGCACTCGGCGGCCATCGCCCAGGCCTGTTTCGCCTTTGTCGCCGGTGCGGGTGTAAATCTTCGACAAGCGAAAGCCCATGGTTACCTCGGTAGCTGATTGAGTTCTTGGGAGACGAGCGGGGTGCCCGCCAACGGCAGGCGCAAGGTGAAACACGTGCCTTGGCCGAGGGTCGACTGCACTTCCATCTGACCCTTGTGGTTGTTGGTGATGATGAAATACGACACCGACAGCCCAAGGCCGGTGCCCTGGCCGATTTCCTTGGTGGTGAAGAACGGTTCGAAGGTGCGTTTGCGCACGTTTTCGCTCATGCCGATGCCGTTGTCCTCGACCTGGATTTCCGCCCACGGCGGGTTGAGCTTGGTGCGCAGGATAATCCGCCCGGGCTCGCGATCGTCTTCCCGTTGGTGAATCGCCTGGGCGGCGTTTTTCAGCAGGTTGAGCAGCACCTGCTCCAGTTCGTTGGCGGTGCCGGGCACCGGACCAAGTGCCGGGTCGAACTGGCGAATGATCGCCTGGCCCTTGAAGTCGAAGCCGATGGCCAGGTCGAAGTCGTTACCGGCGATTTCCACCGCTTGATCGATCAGCGCCGGCAGGTCGCACGGGGCCATTTGCCGGGTGCTGCGTCGGCTGAAACTGAGCATGTGCGTGACGATCTTCGCCGCCCGTGCGCCGGCCTGCTGGATGCCATCGAGCAACTGTGGGACTTCCCGCGCTTGCAGGTATTGATTGACCGTTTCCAGCTCAATGCCGACGTGCTCGGCCTGTTCGAGGTTCTTCGGCAAATCCGGGGACAGCCGCCGGCGGATGTTTTGCACGTTGTGCAGGATCGCGCCCAGCGGGTTGTTGATTTCGTGGGCCATACCGGCGGCGAGGCCACCGACCGAGAGCATTTTTTCCGACTGCACCATCATTTCTTCGAGGGACAGGCGCTGGGTGATGTCGTCGATCCGGATCACCACGCCACGCCCGGCACCGCCCATCAACGGATAGAAGGTCAGGGCGTAGTGCTTGGCTTCATCGTCCTTGATCCAGGTCACCCGCTCGATCTTGGCCACGGTGTGCTGCTCGACGGTTTGCTTGAGTTGCGGCAGGAACGGCTTGAGCGGTTCGAACGCGAGGAAGATCGGCTGGTTCAGCGCTTCATCCAGGCGTGTGCCGGACAAGGCGCTGGCCTCCTGATTCCACTGGGTCACGTAGAGTTGTTCGTCGAGGGCGATCAACGCGGACGGCATCGAGTCGATGATGCTGTTGAGGTAGTTCTGGAAGCCGGTGAGTTTCTTCTCGATCTTGCTCCGCACCTGGACTTCGAGTTCCAGCTTGCGGTTGGTGTGGCGGGTTTCTTCCGCCAGACCCTGGGCTTGGTCGTAAGCAGCCTGGGAATCGTCCCGGGCGCGTTTGAGCTGCTGCTCCCTGGCTTCAATGCGCGAGAGCATGGTGTTGAACGCCTCGGCCAGGCTGCCGATTTCATCGTGGTTGCCCCGGGAGGCGCGCAAAGCATAGTTCTCTTCCCGGGTGACTTGCCGGGACAGTTCTTCGAGTTCATGGATCGGTCGGGTGATCAGGCGTTTGATCTGCCGGGCGATTACCAGCCACAGCAGCACGCTGAAGATCAGGATCCCCAGGCTCGCGGTCAGGGTGCCGGTATAGAACGCCACTGGCAGTTCGCTGCTCGCCACCAGCAGCAGGTGACCCGGCTCGGTGCCGGGGCGGGGCAGGGTGATGATTTGATTGCTGCGAAACTCGGTCGCTTGCCAGGCTTCGATATGCCGGTAGCGCTCCGGCAGCTTGAGCTTTTCGCCGTGTTGCAACTGCGCCAGGCGCACGCCGTCACCGTCATACAGCGCCGCTGCGCGCAAGGGTGAATAGCTGTTGAGTTCGTTGAGCAAGCGTTCGGCGCTTTGGGGCGACTTCAATGCTTCGGACACCAGGCTCGGGTTGGACACCAGTCGGCCGATGGTCTGCAGGGCCTGGGGCGCCATGCTTTCCTGGGAAATATAGTACGCGGCGCTGATAAAGGTCAGGTTGGCGACCAGCAGGACGGTGATCAACAGCACCAGCAGGGCGGCCAGCAGTTTCTGGCCGACTGGAAGGTTTTCGAGGCGCTGGCGCAGTGGCATCAGGGTCATCGCTGAAAAGGAACAAGTGGCCAGCGTAGCCGCTGCTCAGTCGCTGGGCAATCCAAGGCTGTGCAGATGAGTGATCAGCCGCTGCTGTAATTGATGCAGATGCGGCAGGTGTAACTGGTGCCGCGCCGCGACTTTGCAGACATGGCCCAATAGATAGCTGATTTCGGTTCGGCGCTGATTGGCGACATCCTGATACATCGAAGAGTAATTGGCGGCGGTGGCGTGGATCACCCGTTCCACTTCCTGCTGAAGATCCTCGGCGGCAGCAGGTTGGCCACAGCGCTCCAGTAACTCGGTCAGCTCGGCGCAGAGGGTGGCGACCTCGCAATGGTGCTGTTGCAAACCGCCGTTGCGACAATCGTGCAGCACGGTCAGTGGATTGATCGCGCAGTTAAGCGCGAGCTTTCGCCACAGCCGAGTCAGGATGTCGGTGCTCCACTCGTGGGGAATCCCCGCGGCGCTCAAGTCGTCCAGCCAGATCGGTGCCACCGGATGGCCGGCATCCCCCAGCCAAGTGTAGCCGTGGCCTGCGAACACCACGCGCCAGTCGCCATCGCGAAACGCACCCTCGGTGCTCGATGCGCTGATGCAGCGCGCCTGGGGCACCTTCGCGGCGACTGCATCCTGGCTGCCGAGGCCGTTCTGCAACAGGATCAGTTCGGCGCCAGGGGCCAGGCGCGGCGCCAGCCGGGCCACCGCGTTCTCGGCGTCGTAGGCTTTGCAGGCCACCAGCAGTCGATTGATCTGCTCGCCGCTGTCTGGTGTTTCACCAGGCACCGCATAGGTTGTTGCGTTGCCGTGCTCCACCAGTGTCAGACCGCCGGCCGCCTGATAGGCCTGCAAACGTTTTTCGTCCCGCACGATCAACCGGACCGGAACGCCGGCCCGCGCCAGGCGGGTAGCCCATAACGTGCCAAGGCTACCGGCGCCCAAAACATGCCAGGTGGTGGACATCAGCTTTTTGCTCGGTTTGAGTCAGGCATGTGAGGCTCGCAGTATCGGTTGGAAAAGACCCGTTATAATGAGCCCGATTTTAACCGCAAGCCAAGCGCGCTCCATCGTGATCGAGCGCGCCTTTTTATTGGAGAAACTACATGCCGTCGTTCGACGTGGTATCCGAACTGGACAAACACGAAGTCACCAACGCGGTCGAGAACGCCGTCAAGGAACTCGATCGTCGTTATGACCTGAAAGGCAAGGGCACCTTCGAGTTCAAGGAAAAGGACCTGACCGTCAACCTGACCGCTGAAGCCGACTTCCAGCTCGAAGCGATGATCGAAATCCTCAAGCTGGCCCTGGTCAAGCGCAAAATCGACGTGCAATGCCTTGAAGTCAAGGACGCTTACGCGTCGGGCAAGCTGATGAAGCAGGAAGCCGTTCTCAAGGAAGGCATCGACAAAGAGCTGGCGAAGAAAATCGTCGCTCACGTCAAGGACGCCAAGCTCAAGGTCCAGGCCTCCATTCAAGGCGAGCAAGTGCGCATCACCGGCAAGAAGCGCGACGATTTGCAGGAAGCCATTGCGGCCCTGCGCGCCAAGACGTTCGACATGCCGCTGCAGTTCAACAACTTCCGCGACTGACGTTTCAAAGCGGGAACCTCCTGGCGTTTTCGGCGTCCGAGGCCCCAGCAATGGCAGAATCGATCATATCCCTGTGGAGGTGGTCTTTTCTGCCGCTTATTTTTCGCGTGCCGGATGGCCGGAAATCAGGAGAAAGTAGATGGATTTGAATACTGAAGTGGACAATCTGGTCAAGGCGTCTCAAGCCTGGATTCCGATGATCATGGAGTACGGCAGCCGCGTATTGCTGGCGGTGCTCACCCTGGCCATCGGCTGGTGGCTGATCAACAAGGTCACGAACAAGCTCGGCGGTTTGCTGGCCCTGCGTAACGCCGACCTGGCGCTGCAAGGCTTTATCAGCAGCCTGGCCAACATCATTCTCAAGGTGCTGCTGATTGTCAGCGTCGCTTCAATGATCGGTGTTGAAACCACCTCGTTCGTTGCGGCCATCGGTGCGGCCGGCCTGGCCATCGGCCTGGCGTTGCAGGGCAGCCTGGCGAACTTCGCCGGCGGCGTGCTGATTCTGTTGTTCCGCCCGTTCCGCATTGGTGACTGGATCGAAGCGCAAGGTGTGGCCGGTACGGTCGACAGCATCCAGATCTTCCACACCGTGCTGCGCACTGGTGACAACAAAACCATCATTGTCCCGAACGGTAACCTGTCGAACGGCATCATCACCAACACTAACCGTCAGCCGACCCGCAAAGTCGTGTTTGATGTGGGTGTGGATTACGAAGCGGACTTGCAAAAGGCCCGTGAAGTATTGCTTGAACTGGCCAAGGATGAGCGCGTCATGGCCGAGCCGGCTCCTCAGGCGGTGATTTCGACCTTGGGTGATAGTTCGATCACTGTCTCCTTGCGAGTGTGGGTCAAGACCGCCGATTACTGGGATGTGATGTTCATGTTCAATGAACAGTCGCGTGATCGCTTGAAGACTGCCGGTATCGATATCCCGTTCCCGCAACGAGTTATTCGGGTGGTTCAGGAAGCAACGCCACAGTAACGGTGCTTTTTTAACTTGGCTGTTCGGTCAAGTTAAAACCGTGAACCCAAGAGTCGATAAGGCGCTTGGGTTTTTTTATGGCTATCGTTTAGAAAAGGTAGCTTGCTAATGTTATTAGTTGGAGTTAATTAGCTTGCTTGCGAAGTTGCAGCGCAACAGACATAAAAAACCGCCCACCTGAGACAGGTGGGCGGTTTTTGTTAGAGCAGAGCTCTACAGTACGACCGGTTTACATCCTTATTACAGGATGGTCAGCGGGTACTCAACGATCAAGCGTACGTCGTTGTTGTCCGCAGTGTAGTCGGTGTTGTAGGCACCGTTTGCACGATAGATCGCGCTACGCAGGCGGAACGACAGATCCTTGGCCGGACCTTCCTGGAGAACGTACTTGGTTTCGAAGTTGAACTCGTGTTCCTTACCTTCGGTATCGGAGGACGTCTTGATGTTGTCGCCGTATACGTAGCGAGTCATGAAGCTCAGGCCAGGAACGCCGTAGGTTTTCATGTTCAAGTCGTAGCGAGCCTGCCACGAACGTTCGTCAATACCGATAAAGTCGGAGATCTGGATGGAGTTGGCTACGAAGATCGTGCCGTTACCGTCAACGCCGTACAGGTAGTTGGTGTCGCCAGTCGAACGCTGGTGAGCAATGGTGAATTTGTGCGCACCAATGCTGTAGGCCGCCGCGAGGCTCCACAGTTTGTTGTCGAGATCGCCGTACAGCTCTTGACCCTGAGATTTGGTCTTGTAGCCGTTGAAGTCGAGGTTCAGCGACTGTTCGTCGTTGATCGGGAAGGTGTAGTTGGCGTTGATGTACTGCTTCTTGAAGTAGTCATCGACGTCGGATGCAGCCACACCAGCAACGAAGTTGTCAGTGAACTGATAGGTTGCGCCAGCGATGTTGGCACTGGTCAAGCCCGGGGTGTTCTTGCCGTTGATGCTGTCCTTGCCCATGCCGGTTTGCGAGCTCAGGGCTGTGAAACGACCAGCGCTGACTTCCAGGCCTTTGATTTCCTTGCTGGTGATCAAGGTGCCTTCAGCGACTTCTGGCAGCAGACGGCTGTCATCGGTAGCGAATACAGGGCTGGCAACGAATTGACGACCGTATTTCAGCGTGGTGTCGGAGAGGCGGAATTTAACAGCTGCGCCACCTTTGGATTGGGTGTTTTCAGGGTCTTGGCCTTCGCTGTTGGTAGCGAAAAGACCGTTCCCGGAGCGACCTTCGCCGCCATCCAGCTTGGCGGTGCCCCCGAGGAAGGCATCAACGCCAACCCCGATGGTGCCTTGAGTGAAGCCCGATTCGTAGGTCAGCAGTTCGCTGATACCGGTGTCCTGGCGATAACCGCTTTTAAAGGATCCGTCAGCTTGTCGAATGTTGCCCGCGCCATTACGGAAGTCGCGGTTCATGTACTCAATACGGGTTTTTGCTGTCAGATGACTATCTTCAACAAAACCTTTGGCGTCGTCCTGGGAGGACGCGATTGCGAACTGCGAGGTGCCTGCTGAAACAGCCAGTGCGATCATGCTCCACTTCATCACGCGCATCGTGATTTGCTCCTTTGGTTTTTAGAAGAGTACTGCCGTCCCACCTGTTTTATTATCTGGGCGGCTCTTTCTTTTTGTGTCGGCGCAAACTTATATCACGCCGACAATGTTGGCGATACTTACGCATCTAACCTTTCAGCTTCTTTACGACACTGTCGCAAACTGCTGTGTAGATGTCGCAAATTTACAACCTCGATGCAAGCGGATTAACAACTTAGGCGCTGTTTTCCAAAGCTTTAGCGTCGATAAAAAGAGTCCCTGGTGAAACGTTTGAATCTCCATCGGGCAACCCTGCCGCTGTTTTTATTTGTCTCAAGGCTCCCACTTCCAGCAGGGCACTTGTAGACGATATGGGTGTGAATGCAACAAGCGTGCTCAAACCAGAATTTCGTTGCCGTTTTTTTCTGTAGGCACATTCGCTGCTGTAAAAACCTCATAAAACCGGGGGTTTCAAGCGCGTTTTGTTTGGGCTTGACGCCATCCTTGGCATTGTGTTGCGCGCTGATGACAATTGCGCGACCACGAAAAACGTTACCGGTTCACCCCGTAAGTGAGTAATTGGCGGATCCCCGACGGACTCAGCGTAGTCGCGATGTGCGGTTTTGGTGCAATAAATTTCATTCTCTGTGCTGTATTCATACAGTGTGGCCAATGGTTGGGCGCGAACAGATGAGTGTTTGTCGGTCATTTCAGCGTTTTTCGCAGCGACATCGGTTCTGTAATGGTGCGCTCCGGCGAAAAATGTCTCATCTCGGGGCGCGCGTCCCGCATGGCTGAACTGATCGCGCGGGCCGGGTTCGTCGTGAAGCCTGGGGCATTCGCAGGTATGCTGCGGTCCTGTCGCTTGGCGCGCAGCCTCTGAGGAGGGCGCTAAGCTGAAAATGATGAAACAGGCGGGAGTGCGCGCAGTGTTCGCTTTAGATCCACGACTTCAACAAGACACGTTACCCATCGGCGATTTCCCTCTGTGCCGGTTGCTCTTGTCCAACGATTCGAACTACCCCTGGTTCATCCTGGTGCCGCGCCGAGAAGATATCAGCGAGTTGTTTCAGTTAGATGTCGCCGATCAGCAGCAGCTATGGCAGGAAACCACCGCCCTGGCGGAAATGCTCAAGGACTCGTTCGACGCCGACAAGTTGAACGTTGCTGCGTTGGGTAACGTGGTCAGTCAGTTGCATATGCATGTGATTGTGCGCAAACGCGAGGATGCCGCCTGGCCCGCCCCGGTCTGGGGCAAACACCCGGCCAAACCCTACAGCGCCGAGCAGGTCGCGGTGATCCGCGAACGGCTGCGCCTGGTCTTGACCGATCACTTCACGTTTCTGGAGGGCTGAGCCATGGGCCTGGAAGAACGCGTCAACGATCTGGAAAGCCAACTGGCGTTCCAGGACGACACCATTCAGTCATTGAACGATATCCTGGTGACACAGCAGCGGGCGGTCGAGCGCCTGCAGCTGCAAATGGCCGCGCTGCTGCGGCGTCAGGAAGAGATGGCCGGCCAGTTCGAGTCCTCCGAAGAAGAGGCGCCGCCGCCGCACTATTGAGTGGACGGCTAAACGCCGGGCAATAAAAAACCGCGAACAGCCAGGCTGCTCGCGGTTTTTTTATCGCTGAGGATCAGCGACGGGGCAGTGCGGCAATCACATCTTCGGCTTGCAGGCCTTTGTCGCGATTCATCACGGAGAACTCCACGCGCTGGCCTTCGACCAGGACGCGGTGACCTTCGCCACGAATGGCCCGGAAGTGCACGAAAATATCATCGCCGGAATCCCGGGAGATAAAGCCGAAGCCTTTGGAGGTGTTGAACCACTTGACGGTGCCAGTATCGCGGTTGCTCATGTCATAGCTTGGCGAGGAGGCGGCGGGTGAAGATTTGTAAAAGCTGATGGCCAGGTGCAGAAGGACCGCGACCACGGCAGTCAACAGGCTGAACAGAACGGAAGGTTGGCCGGCGATGAAAGGCATCTTCGCGATCAGTGTCAGGGTTTGCAGGACAACAGCCAGGATCAGCAGGGCGCTGACGAGGTTTTGCAGTTGGTGACGAGGACCTTTGTTCCAGTACGGGATAACCGGAGCGAGGGTCAGGTTGAGCAGGCCGAAAAAGGCCAGGTACAGCGCATCGGGTTGTTGCAGGTAAGGAACAGCTTCGGGTTGCAAGCTAGGGAAGAAGGACAGCAGCAAGGCTGCTGCGCCCATTAGCAGGTGGACGATTTTCAACATTTTGATTGACTCACGTTAAGACGGATCACAAGGAAGAGCTGATTGAGCACGGTTCGCTTCAGAACAATAAGAGGCGGTGGACACGTACCCGCTACCAGCCTATGCGCTGCACCCGGAAAAATAGGGGCGTAGCGACACACTGCCTATTTAACAGCAAAGCCTTCGGCTACTCAAATCAGGGAGGCCAGCGGTGCCCCCGTGGTCGATTTGTCGCAGGTCGGTGGGGCATCCGGGGCTGCAGGGTGTAGACAGCCTTGCTACAGTGGTCCTGCACTTGTCGGATGAATTTCATCACCTTTAGGGGATAAGCATGGCAATCGATATCGGTATCAGTGAAGAGGATCGCAAGTCCATCGTCGACGGGCTGTCGCGTCTGTTGTCGGACACTTACGTGCTTTATTTGAAAACCCATAACTTCCACTGGAACGTCACGGGGCCCATGTTCCGTACCCTGCACCTGATGTTCGAGGAGCAATATAACGAATTGGCCCTGGCGGTCGATTCGATTGCCGAACGAATTCGTGCGTTGGGCTTCCCGGCGCCCGGTGCCTATTCGGTGTACGCGCGTCTTTCTTCTATTAAAGAAGAAGAGGGCGTACCCAGTGCCGAGAACATGATCAAGCAACTGGTCGACGGCCAGGAAGCGGTGACCCGGACGGCACGCGGGATCTTCCCGTTGCTGGACAAAGTCAGCGACGAGCCAACGGCGGACTTGCTGACCCAGCGCATGCAGGTCCATGAAAAAACCGCGTGGATGCTGCGCTCGTTGCTGGATCAGTAATCAGGCGGGTGCGCGGATGGCGCCGGGGGCGTCGTTCGCGCACCGCTTTTTCTTTCAGGCAAACACCCTTTCAGTTAAAGAAAATAACCTGGGCACTGTGGGAAATTGTCCGGCGTAGGACTGTGTCCGTGATCCTCTCTTCGTTGTTGGCTTATCCTACGTTGATGGTCATAAAGTCATCTGGATATAACTTTGCGCCTGCGTTTTGATAAGGGCACAGGAGGTTGCTCTTATCGAAACCAGGGATGGCAAAGGAGTGTCAGCGGTATGGTTTATGGAGAAAGTCGAAGCGAGTGGAGGCCCGGTGCACAACCGGCTATAAAGGTTGATCCGTTCGTCAGTGAATTTGATATGGGGCTGGCCAGGCCTTTATCCCGATCGGTGCGCTTGAACGGTTTTGCGACTTGCCTGCGGCTTGAGCAGGTCTACTGGGAAATCCTGGGCGAAATGGCCACGCTCAATGGTTGCTCCGTCAGTGCACTGTTGTCCCACGTGGATCGCGAGGTGCATTTGCGTCACGGCGGGGTGAAGAATTTCACCGGGCTGGTGCGAGTTGTCTGTGTCGTACACAGCTTGAAGTAACGCACGTTCCCCCCGTGGTTCACGCCGGAGCGGGTGGTATGTCGGCCTGTGCAGTCTTACGGCTGCACAGGCTGCATTTAATGGATATAATCCCGCTCTTTGCCGCAAAACCCAGCGTAAGCGGTAGCAATCTGATCGCCGAGACAACCCCCATGCCGATGTACGACTATCAATGTGCTTCCTGTGGTCATCAGTTGGAAGCCATTCAAAAGATCAGCGCAGCACCGCTGGTCGACTGCCCTGCGTGCCAGGCGCCAGAGCTCAAGAAGATGCTGTCCATGCCGGGTTTCCGCCTCAGCGGCACCGGCTGGTACGAAACCGATTTCAAGACCGGGTCCAAGAAGAATCTGGCCGGCGGCGACAAAGCTGACTAGGGTCTGGAACCTGAGTTGAACGACACGCGTGAGCTCTTGCAACATCTGCAAGGCCTCCAACCGAATTTCGATTACGAGAAGTGAAACCACTACCATGATGCGCAGCCATTATTGCGGCCAACTGAACGAAGCCCTGGAAGGCCAGGAAATTACCCTTTGCGGATGGGTTCACCGTCGCCGTGACCACGGTGGGGTGATTTTCCTCGATATCCGTGATCGTGATGGTCTGGCCCAAGTGGTATTCGATCCGGACCGCGCCGAGAGCTTCGCCGCCGCCGATCGCGTGCGCAGCGAATACGTCGTGAAGATCACCGGCAAGGTGCGCCTGCGTCCGGCCGGTGCCACCAACGCCAACATGGCGTCGGGCATGATTGAAGTGCTGGGCTACGAGCTCGAAGTACTGAACGAGTCGGAAACCCCCCCGTTTCCGCTCAACGAGTTCTCCGATGTCGGCGAAGAAACCCGCCTGCGTTATCGTTTCCTTGACCTGCGTCGCCCGGAAATGCTCGAGAAGCTGCGTCTGCGTTCGCGCATGACCACCAGCATCCGTCGCTTCCTGGACGAGAACGGCTTCCTCGACGTCGAGACGCCGATCCTGACCCGTGCCACTCCGGAAGGCGCTCGTGACTACCTGGTGCCGAGCCGTACCCACGCCGGTTCCTTCTTTGCCTTGCCGCAATCGCCACAGCTGTTCAAGCAACTGCTGATGGTCGCCGGCTTCGACCGCTACTACCAGATCGCCAAGTGCTTCCGTGACGAAGACCTGCGGGCTGACCGCCAGCCGGAATTCACCCAGATCGACATCGAGACCAGCTTCCTCGATGAAAAAGAGATCATGGGCATCACCGAACAAATGATCCGCAACCTGTTCAAGGAAGTGCTGGATCTGGAATTCGGCGACTTCCCGCACATGACCTTCGAAGAAGCCATGCGCCGTTACGGTTCCGACAAGCCGGACCTGCGTAACCCGCTGGAACTGGTTGACGTTGCCGACCAGCTTAAAGAAGTCGATTTCAAGGTGTTCAGCGGCCCGGCCAACGACCCGAAATGCCGCATTGCCGCCCTGCGCGTTCCAGGCGCTGCGAGCATGCCGCGCAAGCAGATCGACGACTACACCAAGTTCGTCGGCATCTACGGTGCCAAGGGCCTGGCGTACATCAAGGTCAACGAGCGCGCCAAAGGCGTCGAAGGCCTGCAGTCGCCAATCGTCAAGAACATTCCTGAAGCCAACCTCAATGTGATCCTCGATCGCGTTGGCGCGGTTGACGGCGACATCGTGTTCTTCGGTGCCGACAAAGCCAAGATCGTCAGCGAAGCCCTGGGCGCGCTGCGGATCAAGGTCGGCAACGACCTGAACCTGCTGACCTGCAAGTGGGCGCCAATGTGGGTCGTCGACTTCCCGATGTTCGAAGAGAACGACGACGGCAGCTTCACCGCCTTGCATCACCCGTTCACTGCGCCGAAGTGCACCCCGGAAGAGCTGGAAGCCAACCCGGCGACCGCGCTGTCCCGTGCCTACGACATGGTCCTGAACGGCACCGAGCTGGGTGGCGGTTCGATCCGTATCCACCGCAAGGAAATGCAGCAGACCGTGTTCCGCCTGCTGGGTATCAATGAAGCGGAACAGGAAGAGAAATTCGGCTTCCTGCTCGACGCCCTGAAATACGGCGCGCCGCCGCACGGTGGTTTGGCCTTCGGTCTGGACCGTCTGGTGATGCTGATGACCGGCGCCCAGTCGATCCGTGAAGTGATCGCGTTCCCGAAAACCCAGAGCGCGGCGGACGTCATGACTCAGGCACCGGGTGCGGTAGATGCCAAGGCATTGCGCGAATTGCACATTCGTCTGCGCGAAGCGCCAAAGGCTGAGTAAGGCTGACCCTGAAGGCGCATCCTTATGGGATGCGCCTTTTTTATAGGTCGAGATTTTTTTCTTGCCGGCCGGTGCGAAAAAGCGCAGCGGGCAATGTTTCAAAGAGAATTCGGAGCGAGATATGGCGGGTCATTCCAAGTGGGCGAACATCAAGCACCGCAAAGAACGTCAGGATGCCAAGAAGGGCAAGATTTTCACCAAGTGGATACGTGAGCTGACCGTTGCGGCCCGTCAGGGCGGCGGTGATCCAGGCTCCAACCCGCGTCTTCGTCTGGCGCTGGACAAGGCCCTTGGTGCAAACATGAGCCGCGACATCATTGATCGCGCGGTGGCCCGCGGTGCCGGCGCTGCCGATACCGACGACATGGTCGAACTCAGCTACGAAGGCTACGGCCCGGGCGGCGTGGCGGTGATGGTCGAGTGCATGACCGACAACCGTAACCGCACCGCAGCCGCTGTGCGCCATGCCTTCAGCAAATGCGGCGGCAACCTGGGCACTGACGGTTCGGTGGCTTATCTGTTCGAGCGCAAGGGGCAGATTTCCTTTGCGCCGGGCGTCGATGAAGATGCGCTGATGGAAGCGGCCATGGAAGCCGACGCCGATGACGTGGTCACCCACGAAGACGGCTCGATCGACGTGTTCACCTCGTTTGCCGGGTTCTATTCCGTGCGTAACGCCCTCGAAGCAGCCGGTTTCAAAGGCGATGACGCGGAAATCGTTATGCTGCCGACTACCAGTGCCGAACTGGACCTGGAAGGCGCCGAGAAGGTCCTCAAGCTGATCGACATGCTCGAAGACCTGGATGACGTGCAGAACGTCTACTCCAACGCGGACATTCCGGAGTCGGTTGCCGAACAGCTCGGTTGATGTACTTATAAAAGATCGCTGCCTTCGCAAAGCCCTACGCTAAACCTGTAGGAGCTGCCGAAGGCTGCGATCTTTTGTCTTTAAGATCGAAAATCAAAAGATCGCAGCCTTCGGCAGCTCCTACACGGTTATCCTCAGCCAACCGCGATCTCTTCTTGCAGGCGTTATGACTTTAATTCTTGGTATCGACCCCGGTTCGCGCATCACCGGTTATGGCGTGGTACGCGATACCGGGCGTGGCTGCGTGTACGTGGCGTCGGGCTGTATTCGCACCGGCTCCGGCGAGTTGCACGAGCGCCTGCAAATCGTCTATCGCGGCGTGCGGGAAGTCATCCAGACTTACGGTCCAGTGACCATGGGCATCGAAAAGGTCTTCATGGCGCGCAACGCTGACTCGGCGCTGAAACTGGGCCAGGCCCGTGGCGCGGCCATCGTTGCCGGCGCCGAAGAAAGCCTGGAAATTGCTGAATACACCGCGACCCAAGTCAAGCA
This sequence comes from Pseudomonas sp. LBUM1646, assembly GCF_059716165.1. Taxonomy (NCBI): domain Bacteria; kingdom Pseudomonadati; phylum Pseudomonadota; class Gammaproteobacteria; order Pseudomonadales; family Pseudomonadaceae; genus Pseudomonas; species Pseudomonas sp. LBUM1646. The sequence goes on along the minus strand of NZ_CP166810.1, from coordinate 5,360,010 downwards.
GGCCGTCACCGGTACCGGCGCGGCGAATAAAGAGCAGGTGCAAATGATGGTCATGCACATGCTGAAACTGACCAGCAAGCCGCAAATCGATGCCTCGGATGCTCTGGCCATCGCCATTTGTCATGCGCACACCCGTTCCAGCCTGTTGCCTCATGGCCTGGGAACGGCACGCAGTCGTGGCGGGCGCCTGCGTCTCTGATAGCATCAGCAATCATTTTTACGGGATAAGGGTTTTGCGCCTGTGTCGTCGGTGCAAAACCCTTGCTCTGTCAGTCGCCAGCAACTGCCTGGCCAACGCTCAAGGATTCGAAACGTGATTGGACGCTTGCGCGGCACTCTGGCTGAGAAACAGCCGCCGCACCTGATTCTGGATGTAAACGGCCTGGGGTATGAGCTGGAAGTGCCCATGACCACGCTGTACCGCTTGCCGTCGGTCGGTGAACCGCTGACCTTGCACACCCATTTAGTCGTACGCGAAGACGCGCAGTTACTCTATGGCTTCTACGGCAAACGTGAGCGAGACTTTTTTCGTGAGTTGATCCGTCTTAATGGTGTAGGGCCGAAACTGGCCCTGGCGTTGATGTCGAGCCTGGAAGTCGATGAACTGGTGCGTTGCGTGCAGTCCCAGGACACCTCGGCGCTGACCAAGGTGCCAGGCGTGGGCAAGAAGACTGCCGAACGCTTGCTGGTGGAACTCAAGGATCGCTTCAAGGCCTGGGAAACCGTGCCGGCGATGTTCGCCCTGGTACCAAACCAGCCGGGTGGGCCGGATGCGCCAGCCCCGGCGGTCACCGCCGAGAGTGATGCGATCAGCGCGCTGGTCTCCCTGGGCTACAAGCCGCAGGAAGCCAGCAAGGCGATTACCTCGATCAAGGAGAAAGGCTTGAGCAGTGAAGACCTGATTCGTCGTGCCCTGAAGGGAATGATTTAAGTGATTGAAGCTGATCGTCTGATTGCCGCCACGCCTGGCCCTCGCGACCGCGAGGAAGTCCAGGACCGGGCGATTCGTCCCCTCAGCCTGGCCGAATACATTGGCCAGCCGACCGTTCGCGAGCAAATGGAGTTGTTCATCCAGGCCGCCCGTGGCCGCAACGAATCCCTGGATCACACGCTGATCTTCGGTCCGCCGGGACTGGGTAAAACCACCCTGGCCAACATCATCGCCCAGGAAATGGGCGTGTCGATCAAAAGCACCTCGGGCCCGGTCCTTGAGCGTCCGGGTGATTTGGCTGCGTTGCTGACCAATCTTGAGCCTCACGACGTACTGTTCATCGACGAAATCCATCGGCTGTCGCCGATCGTCGAAGAAGTGCTGTACCCGGCCATGGAAGATTTCCAGCTCGACATCATGATCGGCGAAGGCCCGGCCGCGCGTTCGATCAAGCTGGATCTGCCGCCGTTCACCCTGGTGGGTGCCACCACCCGGGCCGGCATGCTGACCAACCCGTTGCGCGACCGTTTCGGGATTGTCCAGCGTCTGGAGTTCTACAGCACGGCCGACCTGGCGACGATTGTCATGCGTTCGGCGAACATTCTCGGCCTGCCGCTGGACCCGGAGGGCGCCTTCGAAATCGCTCGCCGCGCCCGTGGCACCCCGCGGATTGCCAACCGCCTGTTGCGCCGGGTACGGGATTTCGCCGAAGTCCGCGCCAAGGGCCACATCACCAAACCAATCGCCGACCTGGCCCTGAACCTGCTGGATGTCGACGAGCGTGGCTTCGATCACCAGGACCGACGCCTGCTCTTGACCATGATCGAGAAGTTCGACGGTGGTCCGGTGGGCGTGGACAGCCTTGCAGCGGCCATCAGCGAAGAGCGCCACACCATTGAAGACGTGCTGGAGCCGTATCTGATCCAGCAAGGCTATATCATGCGTACCCCGCGGGGGCGGGTAGTCACCCGGCACGCGTACCTGCACTTCGGTTTAAACATTCCGTCACGATTGGGCGAGATGCCCGTGGTAGACGAGTTCCTCGATGCAGTAGACGATTAATCACCTTTGCGGGCTGATCGATTGATGGTTTGTGTGGTCCTAGGGGCTCACATGACGAATCTTTCACTAGAAAGCCGCAGAACAATGAAAAACAGTTGCCTCGCCGGATTGGCAACCTGAGGAGTAAGCACTAGAGTATGCGCGCGCAAAACGGGCTTGAGCCGTTCGCACATCGTTGTCGCGTTTATTACGAGGACACCGATGCGGGCGGCATCGTGTATTACGTTAATTACCTCAAGTTTATGGAACGGGCTCGAACCGAGCGGCTCCGGGAACTGGGCTTTGCCCAATCCCAGCTGGCAGGGGAGGACCTGTTGTTCGTCGTGCATTCCAGCGAAGCGCGTTACCACGCGCCGGCGCGACTGGACGACGAGTTGCTGGTAAGCGCTGAAGTAATCGAATTGAACCGTGTCAGCCTGCGCTTTAAACAGCAAGTCAGGCGGGCTACGGATAATGCGCTGCTCTGCGAAGGGCAGTTTTTGGTGGCCTGTGTGCGCACTAATAGTTTGAAACCCCGGGCCATTCCCGAAGCTCTACGTGCGGCCTTTGCCGACGTGAGCGGCGCGGGTACACACTCAAAGCAGGAGATAAAGCGTGGAAGCTAACGTCGTCGACCATTCCTCCATGTGGAGCCTGGTCAGCAATGCCAGCGTCGTGGTGCAGTTGGTAATGCTGATTCTGGTAGCCGCATCGGTGACCTCATGGATCATGATCTTTCAGCGCAGCAACTTGCTGCGTGCCGGTCGACGTGCCCTGGAGAGCTTTGAAGAGCGCTTCTGGTCGGGTATCGATCTGTCCAAACTCTACCGTCAGGCCGGCAGCAACCCTGACCCGGATTCGGGCGTCGAGCAGATCTTCCGTGCCGGTTTCAAGGAATTCTCCCGTCTGCGCCAGCAGCCAGGCGTTGATCCGGAAGCGGTCATGGAAGGCGTGGCTCGTGCCATGCGCGTGGCCATTTCCCGCGAAGAAGAAAAGCTCGAACAGAGCCTGCCGTTCCTCGCCACCGTCGGTTCCGTCAGCCCGTACATCGGTCTGTTCGGTACGGTCTGGGGCATCATGAACTCCTTCCGTGGCCTGGCAACTGCCCAGCAAGCGACCCTGGCCACCGTGGCCCCGGGCATCGCCGAAGCACTGGTGGCTACCGCCATCGGCCTGTTCGCAGCCATCCCGGCCGTTATCGCTTACAACCGTTTTGCTGCTCGCAGCGAAACCCTGCTGAGCCGTTACTACACCTTCGCCGACGAATTCCAGGCGATCCTGCACCGCAAAGTGCACACCAGCGAAGAATAAGCAGGTAATTTCCAATGGCTTTAATCGCTCGAGCTCGCAAAAAGCGCAAGCCGGTCGCCGAGATGAACGTGGTGCCATACATCGACGTGATGCTGGTACTGCTGGTCATCTTCATGGTGACCGCGCCGATGCTCAATCAGGGCGTGAAAGTTGATCTGCCCAAGGTTTCCAGCGAAGCCTTGCCGCAGGACAACAACACCCAGGTCCTGACCATTTCGATCAAGGCTGACAAGACCTACTACTGGAACCTTGGCAGCGAAGTCGACACCGAAAAGCAGCAGGACAAGGCCATGACCTTGCCGCAGATGACCGATGCCGTGACCAAGATCATTCGCGTAGGTACTGAAGGTGGCAAGCGTACCCAGGTGTTCATCCGCGGCGACAAGACCGTCGATTACGGATCCGTAATGGGTGCCATGGGCGGGTTGCAGAAAGCCGGGGTCGGTAATGTTGGCTTGATTACCGAGGCGCCCTGATGCAGCAACAACGAGAGCCAACAGCCTCGGAAAGCTACTTCTGGCCGAGTGTCTGGGCGATTGGCTTGCACGTGCTGGTTTTCGGCATGCTGTTCGTCAGTTTTGCCCTGACGCCTGAGTTGCCGCCGGCCAAGCCTATTGTCCAGGCGACCCTGTACCAGCTGAAATCGAAAAGTCGGGCCGTCACCCAGACCAATCAGAAGATTGCGGGTGAAGCGCAGAAATCTGCTGCGCGCCAGACCGAAGTCGAACAGATGGAACAGAAGAAGGTCGAGCAGGAAGCGGTGAAGGCTGCGGAACAAAAGAAAGAAGAAGCGGCTCAAAAAGCCGAGGAAGCCAAGAAGGCCGACGAGTCCAAGAAGTCTGAGGAAGCTAAAAAGGCTGATGAAGCCAAAAAAGCCGACGAAGCCAAGAAGACCGCCGAAGCCAAAAAGGCCGAAGAGAAACAATTGGCTGATATAGCCAAGAAGAAATCTGAAGAAGAAGCCAAGAAGGCTGCGGAAGAAGAGGCCAAGAAAGCGGCCGCTGAAGAAGCGAAGAAAAAGATCGTCGAAGACGCGAAGAAGAAAGCCGCGGACGACGCCAAGAAGAAAGCTGACGCTGAAGAGGCGAAGAAGAAAGTCGCCGACGAAGCGAAGAAGAAAGCTGCTGCCGATGCTGCGAAGAAGAAATCGCAGGATGCGGCACGTAAATCCGTCGAAGATAAAAAGGCTCAGGCCCTGGCAGATTTGCTTTCCGACAAGCCGGAGCGTCAGCAGGCGTTGGCCGATGAGCAGGGTGATGAAGTCGCCGGCAACTTCGATGATTTGATTCGCTCGCGTGCATCTGAAGGTTGGGCGCAGCCACCGTCGGCCCGCAAGGGCATGAAAGTGATCCTGCAGATCAACATGTTGCCTGACGGAACGATCTCCGGCGTATCGGTAGCTCATTCCAGTGGTGATGTGCCGTTCGACAGTTCAGCGGTAGCGGCAGTAAAAAATATTGGTCGTTTGACCGAAATGCAGGGTTTGAAGGCAAGTGATTTCGCACCCTATCGTTCATTCAAGATGACATTCACACCTGAGGATCTAGCCTTGTGAGAAACCTTCTTCGAGGACTGCTTGTAGTCATGTTCTGCTTTGCAGGATTGGCAACGGCAGATGAAAAAAACATCCTGGTCAGCAGTGGTAGCTCCCAGGCAACTCCAATTGCCGTAGTGCCATTTGGTTTCCAGGGCGGCACCGTGTTGCCGGATGACATGGCCGAAATTATCGGCAATGACCTGCGTAACTCGGGCTATTACTCGCCGATTCCAAAGCAGAACATGATCAGCCAGCCGACCCAGGCCAGCGAAATCATTTTCCGTGACTGGAAAGCCGTGAATGCCCAGTTCATCATGGTCGGCAACATTGTTCCTGCGGGCGGTCGCTTGCAGGTTCAATACTCGCTGTTCAACGTTGCCACCGAGCAAAAAGTATCGGAAGGCAGTGTCTCCGGTACGGTTGATCAGTTGCGCGACATGGCGCACTACATCGCTGACCAGTCGTTCGAAAAGCTCACCGGTATTAAAGGTGCGTTCTCGACTCGCCTGCTGTACGTGACCGCAGAGCGTTTCTCCGAGAAGAACACGCGCTACACGCTGCAACGTTCGGACTATGACGGTGCTCGCGCCGTGACTCTGCTGCAATCGCGCGAGCCAATCCTGTCGCCGCGTTTCGCACCAGATGGCAAGCGCATCGCTTATGTCTCGTTCGAGCAGAAGCGTCCGCGCATCTTCATGCAGAACATCGACACCGGTCGCCGTGAGCAGATCACCAACTTCGAAGGCCTGAATGGCGCGCCAGCCTGGTCGCCGGATGGCAATCGCCTGGCGTTCGTACTGTCGAAAGACGGTAACCCGGACATCTACGTGATGAACCTGGGTTCGCGTCAGATCACTCGTGTCACCAACGGTCCCGGCATCAACACCGAACCGTTCTGGGGTAAGGATGGTTCGACCATCTATTTCACCTCCGACCGTGGCGGAAAGCCGCAAATCTACAAGACCAGCGTCGGTGGCGGCGGTGCTGAGCGCGTTACTTTCATCGGTAATTACAACGCCAACCCGAAACTTTCGGCCGATGAAAAGACCCTGGTGATGATTCACCGCCAGGATGGCTTCACTAATTTCAAGGTGGCGGCCCAGGATTTGCAGCGCGGAAGCGTAAAAATCCTCACTGATAGCACTCTGGACGAGTCGCCTACTGTTGCGCCCAACGGCACCATGGTAATCTACGCCACCCGCCAGCAGGGCCGGGGAGTCTTGATGCTCGTGTCCATTAATGGACGCGTAAGGCTCCCGCTTCCTACCGCACAAGGCGAAGTCAGAGAACCTTCCTGGTCCCCTTACCTGAACTGACGCGGCGCTACACGTTTTACTTAACACACTGGGGTTCATTAGGAGTTTCACGATGGAAATGCTGAAGTTTGGTAAATTTGCTGCGCTGGCTCTGGCCATGGCTGTAGCTGTAGGTTGCTCGTCCAAAGGCGGCGACAATGCCGGTGAAGGCGCTGTTGATCCAAACGCTGGTTACGGCGCTAACACTGGTGCAGTTGACGGCTCCCTGAGCGAAGAAGCTGCTCTGCGCGCAATCACCACTTTCTACTTCGAATACGACAGCTCGGACTTGAAGCCAGAAGCCATGCGCGCTCTGGATGTTCACGCTAAAGACCTGAAAGCAAACGGCGCTCGCGTTGTTCTGGAAGGCAACACCGACGAACGTGGTACTCGTGAGTACAACATGGCACTGGGCGAGCGTCGTGCGAAAGCCGTTCAGCGCTACCTGGTACTGCAAGGTGTTTCCCCAGCTCAGCTGGAACTGGTTTCCTACGGCGAAGAGCGTCCAGTTGCTACCGGCAACGACGAGCAGTCCTGGGCTCAAAACCGTCGCGTCGAACTGCGTAAGTAATTCGTCATGCGAACGTGCCGTCGTGCTGTAACTGTTTTGGCTCTCAGTCTCGCACCGCTTGCGGTGTGGGCTGCGGTTCCTGTGGTCGATGACAACTCCGGTTATAACAATAGCGGGAGCAGTTATCCGCCTGCGGGTTACGGTACGAACGGCGCCTATGCCGGGGGAGGGGTTTCGGCCCCTGTCTCGGCACAGGGCGAGCTGTTCAACCAACTGCAATCCATGCAGGAGCAGATCTCACGCCAACAGGGTGTGATCGAAGTTCTGCAAAATGATGTAGCGCGCATGAAGCAAGAAAGCCTGGAGCGATACCAGGATCTTGATCGGCGCATAGGAACCGGCGTTGCACCAGCCGCCACTCCTGATAATTCTTCCACCGGTGGCACTCTGAATGCCCCCGGTGCAGCAGCCGCTGCAGGCGCAAGTGCAGGAGCGGTCGCCGCTCAAGCCCCTGCCGCCAGCAGTGAACCGGGTGATCCGGCGAAGGAAAAACTGTATTACGATGCAGCCTTCGACCTGATCAAAGCCAAGGATTTCGACAAGGCCAGCCAGGCTTTCGCCGCTTTCCTGCGCAAATACCCGAACAGCCAATACGCGGGTAATGCCCAGTACTGGTTGGGCGAAGTCAACTTGGCCAAAGGCGATCTGCAAGGTGCAGGTCAGGCGTTTGCCAAGGTTTCGCAGCTGTACCCCAAGCACGCCAAAGTGCCTGACTCGCTGTACAAGCTGGCTGATGTAGAGCGCCGCCTGGGTCATGCCGACAAGGTCAAAGGCATTCTGCAGCAGGTGGTGTCGCAATATCCGGGCACTTCCGCCGCTCAGCTGGCCCAACGCGATCTGCAGCGCATGTAAGCCTGTTTGACCCGTTTTGAAGAAACCCGCACTCGTTGCGGGTTTTTTCGTTAGAATTCACGCCCTTTTTCTGAAACACGCTTTTTGGGATTCGCGCGTTGGCGGGGTTCCTTGAAGAGCCTGACGGAGGCGGACAGCCTGTTTAGCTGTTACGCCCGTGGCGACTATGCAAGACACATTGAGAATCACCGAAGTTTTCTACTCTTTGCAGGGTGAAACGCGGACTGCCGGGCTGCCCACTGTTTTTGTGCGCCTGACCGGTTGCCCATTGCGTTGCCAATACTGCGACAGCGCCTACGCGTTCACCGGTGGCACCATTCGCCCCCTCGACGATATCCTCGAGCAAGTGGCCGGTTTTCGTCCGCGCTACGTGTGTGTCACCGGCGGCGAGCCGTTGGCGCAACCCAATGCCATCCCATTGCTCAAGCAGTTGTGCGACGCCGGTTACGAAGTGTCACTGGAAACCAGTGGTGCTCTCGATATCTCGGCTGTAGATTCCCGGGTCAGTCGCGTCGTCGACCTGAAAACCCCAGGTTCGAAAGAAGCGCACCGCAACCGCTACGAGAACATCGAACTGCTGACGCCCAACGACCAGGTGAAGTTTGTCATCTGCTCGCGGGAAGACTACGACTGGGCTGTGTCCAAGCTGATCCAGTACGGTCTTGATCGACGGGCCGGCGAAGTCCTGTTCTCGCCAAGTCACCATGACCTCAATGCACGGGACCTGGCTGATTGGGTGGTGGCGGACAACCTGCCAGTGCGTCTGCAATTGCAGCTGCATAAATATCTTTGGAATGACGAGCCGGGGCGCTGATATGACTGAACAACTGAATACGACCGAAAAACGTGCTGTGATCCTGCTGTCCGGCGGCCTGGACTCGGCCACAGTCGTGGCCATGGCTCGCGCTGAAGGCTACGCCTGTTACACCATGAGCTTCGACTACGGTCAGCGCTCTCACGCCGAATTGCACGCCGCTGCACGTGTCGCTCGCGATTTGGGTGTGATCGAGCACAAGGTGATCGGTCTGAACCTGGACGGTATGGGCGGCTCGGCACTGACTGACAGCAGCATCGCTATTCCGGAAGCGCCGGGTGAAGGTATCCCGGTGACGTACGTACCGGCGCGCAACACGGTGTTTCTGTCCCTGGCACTTGGCTGGGCTGAAGTGCTCGGTGCCCGCGACATCTTCATCGGTGTGAACGCGGTCGATTACTCCGGTTACCCGGACTGCCGTCCCGAGTTCATCGAATCCTTCGAGCGTATGGCTAATCTGGCGACTAAGGCCGGCGTAGAGGGCAACGGTTTCCGTATCCAGGCGCCGCTGCAGAACCTGAGCAAGGCGCAGATCGTCCAGGCGGGCGTGAAGCTCGGCGTCGATTACGGGCTGACCGTTTCCTGCTATCAGGCCGACGATAACGGCCGTGCGTGCGGTAAATGCGACAGCTGCCGCTTGCGTGCAGAAGGCTTCGCAACAGCCGGAATCAGCGACCCAACACCTTATTTTTGATTTATTTCAAATTAGGTGTTGAATAGTCCTTAAAAATCAGTATTATACGCGCCACCACACAGCGGGTCGTTAGCTCAGTTGGTAGAGCAGTTGGCTTTTAACCAATTGGTCGTAGGTTCGAATCCCACACGACCCACCATTTTTGTAGCAGTTTTAAAAGTCTGGAAGGCCCACGCAAGTGAGGATTTCCGGATTTTTTTTTGCCCACGATTTGAGCTCGACTCAACGCGGGGCTACACCGCATGACGCAGGTCAGAATCATCTTTTGCAACCACGGGATATTCTGTAGCCTTGCCCAGCTCCAACGCTCTGCCTGATGAATACTCACTCTCCCGGCGGTACCCCTAAAGGGTCCGGAGCCGGGTGTATACTCGACTTTCGCGCGAAAGCGCCCGCAGGTCTTGCGATCATGACGCAAATTTCCGAACGCCTACTGGTTCAAGCTCATCTCGACGCCAAGCAGCCCAAGCCGCTGACTGCCGAGGAAGAGGCTTATTACCGTGCTGCCATCGCCGCCGAGCTCAAGGCTCAGGACGCGGTGCTGGTGGCCCACTTCTATTGCGATCCGGTGATTCAGGCCCTGGCCGAAGAAACCGGTGGCTGCGTCTCCGACTCCCTGGAAATGGCGCGCTTCGGTAATGCCCATCCGGCCAAGACCGTGGTGGTCGCCGGTGTGAAGTTCATGGGTGAGACCGCGAAGATTCTCAATCCCGAAAAACGCGTACTGATGCCGACCCTGGACGCGACCTGCTCGCTGGACCTGGGTTGCCCGGTGGATGAGTTCTCGGCGTTCTGCGATCAGCACCCGGAACGTACGGTGGTGGTGTATGCCAACACCTCGGCAGCGGTCAAGGCTCGGGCCGATTGGGTGGTGACTTCAAGTTGCGCGCTGGAGATCGTCGAAAGCCTGATGGACAACGGCGAAACAATCATCTGGGGGCCGGACAAGCACCTGGGCACTTACATCCAGCGCAAGACCGGTGCCGACATGCTGTTGTGGGACGGTGCCTGCATCGTGCACGAAGAGTTCAAGTCCAAGCAGCTTGAGGACATGAAGGCGCTGTACCCGGACGCGGCCATTCTGGTGCACCCGGAGTCGCCGACCGCGGTAATCGAACTGGCGGATGCCGTCGGCTCCACCAGTCAGTTGATCGCAGCGGCGCAAAGCCTGCCGAACAAGACCTTTATCGTTGCCACCGACCGCGGCATTTTCTACAAGATGCAGCAGCTGTGCCCGGACAAGGTCTTCATTGAGGCCCCTACGGCCGGTAACGGTGCCGCGTGCCGCAGTTGCGCACACTGCCCGTGGATGGCGATGAATACCCTTGAGCGCACGCTGAAGAGCTTGAAAGAAGGGACGAACGAGATCTTTGTCGATCCAGCGTTGATTCCGCAGGCGATTCGGCCGTTGAAGCGGATGCTGGACTTTACCCAGGCGGCGCGGATGAAGTTGGCTGGGAACGCTTAAGCGTAGTATCAAAAGGCAAGATCAAAAGATCGCAGCCTTCGGTGACTCCTACAGGCGCGTAGGAGTCGCCGAAGGCCGCGATCTTTTTTGTGGCTGTTACTTGGTCTTCTTCGGAATCCGCACCAACTGCGTATTCGAATACATGTCATGCCAGCTGCGTTTCTGCTTATCAAACAGCGGCCAAAGAAACCCCAGGCCGACGCACAACCAAGACGCAATCGACACCACAAATCGTAACAACGCCTGCCACAAGCTGATGGACGAACCATCGGCATTCTGTACGCGGATACACCAGACCTGCATGCCCAGGGTCTGGCCCGACCAGGTCCAGAACTTGGCGAAGAAACCAAACAGCACAAAAAACAGCACCGTCGACTGCAATGGATCACCGTCCAGTGCGCCGGCTTCGGTCAACGTCCGCATCTTGTCTTCACCGATGATCGCTATCTGGATCAGCTTGTAGATACCGCTGGTGACGATCAGCAGGGCGGTGCACAACAGAAAGTCATAGAACATCGCTGCCAGGCGACGACCCAAAGTGGCGGCGGGGAAGTCGCCCTGGGGGTTGAGCAGGTGTTTCGACATGGCAGCCTCTGGGCGAAAAAAGAAAGCCATTTTACGGATTTACGCGCACAAAAAAGCCCCTGATGTCAGCATCAGGGGCTTTTTCGTTACAGAAGGTTAGGCTTCTGCTTGTACTTCATCAGCCTGCATGCCTTTTTGGCCTTGCACAGCGACGAAAGTCACTTTCTGGCCTTCTTTCAGGCTCTTGAAGCCGTTGCCCTGGATGGCGCGGAAATGCACGAACAGATCCGGACCGCTTTCAGGAGTGATAAAACCAAAACCTTTCTCGTCGTTAAACCACTTGACGGTACCGCTCTGACGTTGGGACATTTCTTATTTCCTTTGACGCAAAATTAATGACAGCCTCCTTCTCATGAAAGAGTACTGGGGCTGGTTGCAGGAGAGTAAGAAGACGTCGAACGGGATGTAGCTAACTTGTAGGCTACTGCCCAGGTCACGATTCCAAGCGACCCATGCAAACACAGTGAACAAACTCTACGCCAACTAGCCGATAAAAAACAAGCCCCTGTGAGGGGCCCGGTTTTGCTCAGGTTGGTGGCTGTTAGTCAGTCCACTAGTGCGGGCTTATTCGATAGCGGTGCTCAATTGTTTTCGATCGTTATAAGCCAAGTTCATTATCGAACGGTTGCACTGTTTTATGGCGGTTGCGTTACAGATTAGTGCACTGTTAACGCAGCCGCGTTACTTATAGAAACAGGCAATCAACCACGGTAGTAGCGTTGTGGAACAAATGGCATTTTGCTTACAAGCAAAGGCACCTTTTTCCCACGAACGATGGCCCATACTGGTGTTTCCAGAGTGATGTAGGCGCTATCGAGGTAACCCATGGCCAACGGACCACCGAGGGTCGGCCCGAAGCCGCCGCTGCACACGCTGCCGATGATCTCACCGGCTTCGTTGACGATCTCTGCGCCTTCGCGCACGGGGGTGCGTTCTTGCGGCAGCAGGCCAACGCGCTTGCGGCTGACGCCGCCCTGTTGTTGCGCGAATACGGTTTCAGCGCCAGGGAAGCCGCCAGCCCGCGCGCCATCGGCACGACGTGGCTTGGAGATGGCCCACAACAGGCTCGCCTCGATAGGGGTGGTCTCGGTGTTCATGTCGTGGCCGTAGAGGCACAGACCGGCTTCCAGGCGCAGGGAGTCACGAGCGCCGAGGCCGATAGCCGCCACTTCAGGTTCAGCCAACAGCGCACGAGCCAGAGCTTCGGCGTTGGCGGCCGGCACGGAGATTTCGAAACCGTCTTCACCGGTGTAGCCCGAACGGCTGACAAAGCAGTCCACGCCCAGCAGTTTCACGCGGGCGAACTGCATGAAAGTCATCTTCGCCACTTCAGGCGCCAGACGTGCGAGCACAGTCACCGCAGCCGGACCCTGCAGGGCCAGCAGCGCACGCTCTTCGAACAGCGGTGAGAGGGTGCACTGGTCACCAATGTGCTTGCGCAGGTGCGCCAGGTCCTGATCCTTGCACGCGGCGTTGACCACCAGGAACAGCTCGTCATTACCGAGGTTGGCAACCATCAGATCGTCAAGAATGCCGCCAGTCTCGTTGGTGAACATTGCATAGCGCTGCATGCCCACCGGCAAGTCGATGATGTCCACCGGCACCAGGGTTTCCAGGGCCTTGGCGGCATTGGCGCCGGTCAGGCGGATCTGGCCCATGTGCGAGACATCGAACAGCCCGGCCTGATCACGGGTGTGCTGGTGTTCTTTCATCACGCCCAGCGGGTATTGCACCGGCATGTCGTAGCCGGCGAACGGCACCATGCGCGCGCCGAGTTCGATGTGCAGGGCGTGCAGCGGGGTTTTCAGCAATTGTTCGGTGGACATATTCAGCTCCTGAAAAAGTGTGCAGATGCCAATGCGCGCGCATCAGCACTCGATAATGTTGACCGCCAAACCGCCACGGGCGGTTTCCTTGTATTTGCTTTTCATGTCGGCGCCGGTCTGGCGCATGGTGCGGATGACCTTGTCCAGCGAGACGAAGTGTTGCCCGTCGCCGCGCAGGGCCATGCGCACCGCATTAATGGCTTTCACCGAGCCCATGGCGTTGCGCTCAATGCACGGCACTTGCACCAGCCCGCCAATCGGGTCGCAGGTCAGGCCGAGGTTGTGTTCCATGCCGATTTCGGCGGCGTTTTCCACTTGCGAAACGCTGCCGCCGAGGACTTCGCAAAGGGCACCGGCCGCCATTGAGCAAGCGACGCCGACCTCACCCTGACAGCCGACTTCGGCGCCGGAGATCGAGGCGTTTTCTTTGTACAGAATGCCGATCGCGGCGGCGGTCAGCAGAAAACGCACGACGCCGTCTTCGTTGGCGCCGGGGATGAAGCGCATGTAGTAATGCAATACCGCCGGGACGATCCCCGCCGCACCGTTAGTGGGCGCCGTGACCACGCGCCCACCATTGGCGTTTTCTTCGTTGACCGCCAGCGCGTAGAGGTTGACCCAGTCCAGCACCGACAGCGGATCGCGCAGGGCTGATTCCGGGTTCTTGCACAGTTGCCGATGCAGCGCCGCCGCCCGGCGTTTGACTTTCAAACCTCCGGGCAGGATGCCTTCGTTGCGACACCCGGCGGCGACGCAGTCCTGCATCACTTGCCAGATGTTCAGCAGACCGGCGCGGGTTTCCGCTTCCGGGCGCCAGGCGCTTTCGTTGGTCAGCATCACCTGGCTGATCGACAAGCCATAGGTGGCGCAGTGCGCGAGCAGGTCCTTGGCGCTTTTGAACGGGAAGGTCAGCGGCGTGGCGTCCTCAACGATGCGGTCGGCGCCAGCGGCGTCTTCATCGACAACGAAACCGCCGCCCACCGAGTAATACTCGCGGCTGCGGATCTGTATGCCAGCCGCATCGAAGGCGCGAAAGATCATGCCGTTGGGGTGATAGGCCAACGGTTTGCGGATCATCGCCAGATGCAGCTTTTCATTGAATTCGATGGAGTGTTCACCGAGCAGGTTCAAACGCCCATTGCCGCGAATCTCTTGCAGGCGCGCAGCGACGGTTTCGGTGTTCACGGTGTCCGGGTGTTCGCCTTCCAGGCCGAGCAACACAGCCTTGTCGCTGCCATGTCCTTTACCCGTGGCGCCGAGCGAGCCGTAAAGCTCGACTTTGACGCAGGTGGTCGCGGCCAGCAGTCCTTCACGGCGCAAACCTTCGGCGAAACGTGCCGCAGCACGCATCGGGCCGACGGTGTGGGAGCTGGAGGGACCGATGCCAATCTTGAACAGGTCGAACACGCTTAACGACATGAGTTGTTCTCCGGTTTCTTGTTATAGGCGCGCGCAAGCGCGCGAGCGCTAAGCGGCAAGCTACAAGCTGCAAGTTAAAGCCGATCAGCTCGTTCTTGCAGCTTGATGCTTGAAGCTTAAGGCTGTTTTTCTTAAGCGTAGCTTTCGATCGACGGGCAAGCGCACACGAGGTTGCGATCGCCAAACACGTTGTCGACACGACCGACCGGCGGCCAGTACTTGCCTTCGATCAGCGAAGCGACCGGATACACCGCTTGCTCACGGCTGTACGGATGCGTCCACTCGCCAACGATTTCCGCCGCGGTGTGCGGAGCGTTTTTCAGCGGGTTGTCGTCCTTGTCCAGGGTGCCGTTTTCCACCGCGCGGATTTCTTCGCGGATGCGGATCATGGCGTCGCAGAAGCGGTCCAGTTCTTCCTTGGATTCGCTTTCGGTCGGCTCGATCATCAGCGTGCCGGCGACCGGGAACGACATGGTCGGGGCGTGGAAGCCGAAGTCGATCAGGCGCTTGGCGACGTCATCGACGCTGATGCCGCTGCTGTCTTTCAGTGGACGCAAATCGAGGATGCATTCGTGTGCCACCAGGCCGTTGCTGCCGGTGTACAGCACCGGGTAATGCTCTTCGAGGCGACGGGAAATGTAGTTGGCATTCAGGATCGCCAGTTGCGAAGCCCGTTTCAGACCCGCGCCACCCATCATCCGAATGTACATCCAAGTGATCGGCAGAATGCTCGCGCTGCCGAACGGTGCCGCGCAGACCGCGCCTTCTTTACGCTCCATGGTGCCGTGACCCGGCAGGAATGGGGTCAGGTGCGATTTCACGCCAATCGGGCCAACGCCTGGGCCGCCACCGCCGTGAGGGATGCAGAAGGTTTTGTGCAGGTTCAAGTGGCTCACGTCGCCGCCGAACTTGCCCGGGGCGCAGAGGCCGACCATCGCGTTCATGTTGGCGCCGTCGATGTACACCTGGCCGCCGTGGTCATGAATGATGCCGCAGATTTCGCGGATGCCTTCTTCGAACACGCCGTGGGTCGACGGGTACGTGATCATCAGCGCGGCGAGGTGCTCGCGGTGCTCGATGGCCTTGGCGCGCAGGTCTTCGATGTCGACGTTGCCACGGGCATCGCACGCGGTCACAACGACGCGCATGCCGGCCATGTTGGCGGTGGCCGGGTTGGTGCCGTGGGCGGACGACGGGATCAGGCAGATGTCGCGACGGTCTTCGCCACGGCTCTGGTGATAGGCGCGAATCGCCAGCAGACCGGCGTATTCACCTTGCGAACCGGCGTTCGGTTGCAGCGAGATCGCGTCGTAACCGGTGGCGGCGCAGAGCATCGCTTCCAGTTCGTCGGTCAGTTGCTGATAACCGGCGCTTTGCTCGGCCGGGGCGAACGGGTGCAGGGCACCGAACTCGGCCCAGGTCACCGGGATCATTTCGCTGGCGGCGTTGAGTTTCATGGTGCACGAACCCAGCGGGATCATGGTGCGATCCAGCGCCAGATCCTTATCGGCGAGCTTGCGCAGGTAGCGCATCAGCTCGGTTTCCGAGTGGTAGCGGTTGAACACCGGGTGGCTGAGGATCGCCGATTGGCGAACCAGCGCGGCCGGGATGGTGCTTTGAACGTTTGCAGCCAATGCCGCGAAATCTGGCAGCGCTTTGCCGTCGGCCAGCACGCTCCACAGAGTTTCGACGTCAGCTTGCGAAGTGGTTTCGTCGAGGGACAGGCCCAGACGTTCCGTATCGACGACGCGCAGGTTGATCTGCTGGGCGCGTGCCTTGTCGTGCAGCTTGGCAGTGTTGGCGCCGGTCTTGATCGTCAGGGTGTCGAAGAAGCTGGCTTGCTCGACGTTCAGGCCCAGTGCATTCAAGCCTTTGGCCAGAATCGCGGTCAGGTGATGAATGCGGTTGGCGATCTGGGTCAGGCCTTTCGGACCGTGGTACACGGCGTACATGCTGGCGATGTTGGCCAACAGCACTTGGGCGGTGCAGATGTTGCTGGTGGCCTTCTCGCGGCGAATATGTTGCTCGCGGGTCTGCATCGCCAGGCGCAGGGCCGGCTTGCCGAAACGGTCCACGGAGACACCGACCAGACGGCCCGGCATGTCGCGCTTGAACGCATCTTTGGTAGAGAAGTACGCCGCGTGCGGACCGCCGAAGCCCAGCGGAACGCCGAAGCGCTGGGCGCTGCCGATGGCCACGTCAGCGCCGAACTCGCCCGGCGGAGCCAGCACGGTCAGGGCCAGCAGGTCAGCCGCCACCGCTACCAAAGCGTTGGCGGCGTGGAAACGTTCGGTCAGTTCGCGGTAGTCGAAGACGTCACCGTTGCTGGCCGGGTATTGCAGCAGGGCGCCGAAGAACGGCGTCACGTCGGTCAGTTCGAGTTCGTCGCCGACCACGACGTCGATGCCCAATGGCTCGGCACGGGTGCGCAGCACGTCGAGGGTTTGCGGGTGGCAATGCACGGAAGCGAAGAAGGCGTGGCTGCCCTTGTTCTTGCTCAGGCGTTTGCAGAAAGTCATGGCTTCGGCGGCAGCGGTGGCTTCGTCGAGCAGCGAGGCGTTAGCGATCGGCAGGCCGGTCAGGTCGCTGATCAGGGTCTGGAAGTTCAGCAGCGCTTCGAGACGGCCCTGGGAAATTTCTGGCTGGTACGGGGTGTACGCGGTGTACCAGGCCGGGTTTTCCAGCAGGTTGCGCAGGATCGGCGATGGCGTGTGGGTGCCGTAGTAGCCCAGGCCGATGTAGGTCTTGAACAGTTGGTTCTTGGCGGCGATACCTTTGATCAACGCCAGGGCGTCGGCTTCGCTGAGGCCGTCGTCCATGCCGAGGACGCTGGTGCCCTTGATGCTTTCCGGAATGACGCTGGCGCTCAGGGCTTCCAGGGAGTCGAAACCGAGGCTGTTGAGCATGGCTTGCTCATCGCCGGAGCGCGGGCCGATGTGGCGGGCGATGAATTCGTTGGCGGTGCTGAGATTTACTTGAGACATGTCGGTTCCTCAGGCTTCGGCGTTGGCTTTGATCAGACGGTCGTACGCGTCCTGATCCAGCAATTGGGCAACAGCCGATGCGTCGGTTGGGCGGAAGCGGAAGAACCAGCCTTCGCCCAGCGGATCTTCGTTGACCAGTTCAGGGCTGCTGTCGAGCGCCGGGTTCACTTCCAGCACGTCACCGTTCAATGGCATGTACACGCCGCTGGCGGCTTTTACCGATTCCACGGTGGCGGCTTCAGCGCCTTTGTCGTAGGACTGCAGCTCAGGCAGTTGTACGAAAACCACGTCGCCCAAGGCGTTCTGCGCAAAAGCGGTAATGCCGACTGTGACGCTGCCGTCAGCTTCGGTGCGCAGCCATTCGTGATCTTCAGTAAAACGCAACTCGCTCATGGAAACTCCTAAGGGGGCCAGACTCGTCTGGTGGACGCGATTGAATGCTTGGGCTAAAGCCCTTCTTTATGAGCGGTTACTAAGCAAAATCGCGGCCAATAGTATTAAATCGTTATAAATCAATAGCTTGTGTGTTTTTGATGAGCGAGCGAATGGAATGCCTGTAGCGAAATCGCTACAGCCTGAGGCAAAGAAAAAAGCGTAACGGGATCAAAGCCTTGCACAGCGGTGATCAAAGGAGGGTGTATCGATATCGTTCCGCTGTAGCGCTTTCAGTACAGATGAAGGTCGCTTTTGAGTTGAATAAAGATCGTTCCCATGCTCCGCGTGGGAATGCCTCAATGGACGCTCTGCGTCCGCTTTGGGACGCGGAGCGTCCCGGGCTGCATTCCCACGCAGAGCGTGGGAACGATCAAGTCTCAGGGCTTGTTGGGAATGCCGTACTTGCGTAACCGGTGGGCAATCGCGGTATGGGAGGTTTGTAGCCGATTCGCCAGTTGCCGAGTCGAGGGATAGCTGACGTAAAGTTTTTCCAGCAACGTCTTCTCAAACTCTTCCATCGCCTGCTCAAGGCTATCCACTTCACTGTCGCTCTGCCGCGCCACGGACGTGCCCGCAATGTCGAGATCACCAATGTCCACCAGACTGCTTTCGCAAATCGCGGCGGCGCGGAAGATCACGTTTTGCAATTGCCGTACGTTGCCCGGCCAGCGGTTGCCCAGCAGCGCCGGGTAAGTGCCCGGTGCCAGGCGACAGACCGGGCGCTGGATTTGCGCGCAGGCTTGCTGCATGAAGTAGCGCGCGAGCAACAGAATGTCCTGGCCGCGTTCACGAAGCGGCGGGACTTCGACGTTGAGCACGTTGAGGCGATAGAACAGGTCTTCGCGGAAGGTGCCTTCGCTGACCATTTTTTCCAGGTCGCGGTGGGTGGCGCTGAGGATCCGTACGTTGACCTTGACCTCGCGATCACCGCCCACGCGACGAAAACTGCCGTCGTTCAAAAACCGCAGCAACTTGGCCTGCAAGTACGGCGACATCTCGCCGATTTCATCGAGGAACACCGTGCCTTGGTTCGCCAGTTCCATCAGCCCCGGTTTGCCACCCCGTTGCGCACCGGTGAAGGCGCCGGGGGCGTAGCCGAACAATTCGCTTTCGGCGAGGTTCTCCGGTAATGCTGCGCAGTTCAAGGCGAGGAATGGCGCACTGTGCCGCGCACTGATGGCGTGGCAGGCCCGGGCCACCAATTCTTTGCCGGTGCCGGTTTCGCCCTGGATCAACAACGGTGCATCAAGGGCCGCCACACGCTGGGCGCGGGCCTTGAGCGTACGAATCGCCGGGGACTCGCCGAGCAGCGCATCGAAACCTTCGGCGTGGTCATGGTGCAAGGCCGACAGGCGTTCACCGATGCGGCTCGGTTGATACAGCGTCAGCAAGGCGCCAGCGTCGGTGATCGGCGTGGCGTCCAGCAGCAGGGTCTGGCCGTTGACGGTGATCTCGCGCAGCGGCAGGCGAAAACCGTTTTCCAGCAAGGTATCGAGCAACGCCGGGTCGGCAAACAGCTCGGCAATGCTTTCACCGGCCGGTTCGCGACCGTACAGGGCAATCAGCGCCGGGTTGGCCAGCAACACTTTGCCGGCGCTGTCGAGGGCCAGCACCGGGTCGGTCATGGCCGCGAGCAACGCGTCGAGCTGCAAGTGCCGGCGTTGGCCGGGCAGGATGTCGACCACCGTCATCGCCTGCACGCCGCGTACGCTGAGCAACGCGTCGCGCAATTCTTCAAGGACTTCCGGGCTCAGGGTCGGGGCGTCGATGTAGACGTTGGGCGGAACCATTTCCACCGCATCCAGATTGAGATTGCGCCCACCGAGCAAGGCCAGGACTTCCTGGGTAATGCCGACGCGGTCGATGAAGCTGACGTGGATACGCATGGGGCGGTTTTTGATTCTGGCGTGCGGAGGGGGCAAGTATGCCTTGGCGGAGGGGGTTAGGTGAAATCCTGGACGGATGATCGTTCCCACGCTCTGCGTGGGAATGCTGCCCGGGACGCTCCGCGCCCCTTCAGAGCCGAACGCGGAGCGTCCGTTGCGGCATTCCCACGCAGAGCGTGGGAACGATCAGGGTGAGGGGTGGCCCTCAAACTCACTCGAGATGTTCGGGGTTCACCGGATCACCGGATTTCATATCCAGCTGCACCCGCACATCTTCAAACATCGCGTCGTAATGCTTGTGCACCGAGCCGATGCCGCTGTGGGTCTTGGGAATGCCGTATTGCTCGGCGATTTTCGTCACGTTGCTGGCGAAGTTATAGGCCTGATCCTTGGGCAGGAAAAATGACTCTTCCATGTCCTTGCCCAGGATGTTGCCGTGCACGGTGAACTGCATGCCTTTTTCCGGATCCTGGGTGACTTCATAGTCAATGCACAGGTTGTAGCTGACATCGTCGTCATTCAGCGCGTGGCGCTCGATGTGCAAGTGACCGGGCTCGAACGTAGCCATATTCATCTCTCCTTCGAAGGCATTGGAGAACGGCAGACCCCGGGCCTGCCGCCGAGTTTCTTTTTAAAGGTAAGTAATGCCGGGTGTCGCCGTGCTGATGCGGGTGCCGGCCTTGCCCTGGACGATCGCTTCGATGTCCGAGAGTGAACCGATGACCGCGACTTTGCCAGTTTTGCGGGCGAACTCACACGCGGCCTGGACTTTCGGCCCCATGGAGCCGGCGGCGAAGCCGAGTTTTTCCATGTCGTCGGGGTGGGCCTGGGCGATGGCTTTCTGGGTGGGTTTGCCGAAGTCGATAAACGCGGCGCTGACGTCGGTGGCGATCACCAGCAGATCGCTTTCAAGTTGTTCAGCCAACAGTGCCGAGCACAGGTCTTTGTCGATCACCGCCTCCACGCCTTCGAGTTTGCCGCTGCTGCCGTACATCGTCGGGATACCGCCACCGCCGGCACAAATGACGATGCTGCCCTTGTCCAGCAGCCACTTGATCGGGCGGATTTCGAAGATGCGTTTTGGCCGTGGACTGGCCACCACACGGCGGTATTTGTCGCCATCGGGGGCAATCGCCCAGCCTTTTTCGGTGGCGAGTTTTTCTGCTTCCGCTTTCGAGTACACCGGGCCGATGGGTTTGGTCGGGTTCTGGAACGCCGGGTCATTGGCATCGACTTCGACTTGGGTCAGCAGTGTGGCGAATGGCACTTCGAAGTCCAGCAGGTTGCCCAGTTCCTGTTCGATGATGTAGCCGATCATGCCTTCGGTTTCGGCGCCGAGCACGTCCAGCGGGTAGGGCGAAACCGAGGTGTAAGCTGCCGCTTGCAGCGACAGCAGGCCGACTTGCGGGCCATTGCCGTGGGCGATGACCAGTTGATTGCCGGGGTAGATCCTGGCGATCTGTTCGGTGGCGACGCGGATGTTGGCGCGTTGATTGTCCGCGGTCATGGGTTCACCACGGCGGAGCAGGGCGTTACCGCCCAGGGCAACGACGATACGCATAATGCAGTCCTTTCAGAAAAGGGTACGGGCAACACGATGATCGTTCCCACGGTCCCCGTGGGAATGCCGCCCGGGACGCTCCGCGTCCCATGTGACGCAGAGCGTCACCGGATGCATTCCCACGCAGAGCGTGGGAACGATCACTGCGATTGACTGTTAGATATCCGCCAACGCCGACACCAATATCGCCTTGATGGTGTGCATACGGTTTTCCGCTTGCTCGAAGGCGATGTTGGCTGGCGATTCGAAGACCTCTTCAGTCACCTCAACGCCATTGGCCAGGTGCGGATAGCGCGCGGCGATGTCTTTGCCGACCTTGGTTTCGCTGTTGTGGAACGCCGGCAGGCAGTGCATGAA
Organism: Pseudomonas sp. LBUM1646; assembly: GCF_059716165.1. Lineage (NCBI taxonomy): Bacteria > Pseudomonadati > Pseudomonadota > Gammaproteobacteria > Pseudomonadales > Pseudomonadaceae > Pseudomonas > Pseudomonas sp. LBUM1646. The sequence continues at coordinate 5,338,443 of NZ_CP166810.1, read as the reverse complement.
CTTCACCCGCGGGTTGCCCGAGGCTTTCATCATCTTGGTGTTGACCTGGTACGGCAGCAGTTGCTCGATGCGCTCGTCCCACGCTTCTACCGGCTCACCCATCGACACCCAGATATCGGTGTGGATGAAGTCCACGCCTTTGACGGCTTCTTTCGGGTCTTCGGTGATGGTGATGCGCGCGCCGCTTTCTTCGCCAAAGGCTTTGCATTGAGCAATGAAGTCCGCGTGTGGCCACAGCGCTTTCGGTGCGGCGATGCGCACGTCCATGCCCAGTTTCGCGCCGATCATCAGCAGCGAGTTGCCCATGTTGTAGCGCGCATCGCCGAGGTAGGCGTAGCTGATTTCATGTATCGGCTTGTCGCTGTGTTCACGCATGGTCAGCACGTCGGCGATCATTTGCGTCGGGTGGAATTCAGCGGTCAAACCGTTGAACACCGGCACGCCGGCAAACTTGGCCAGCTCTTCGACGATGTCCTGTTCGAAGCCACGGTATTCGATGGCGTCGAACATCCGGCCCAGTACGCGGGCGGTGTCTTTCATGCTTTCTTTGTGGCCGATCTGCGATGACACCGGGTCGATGTAGGTGACGTGAGCACCTTGGTCGTGGGCCGCGACTTCGAAGGCGCAACGGGTGCGGGTCGAGGTTTTTTCGAAGATCAGCGCGATGTTCTTGCCTTGCAGGTGTGGACGCTCGGTGCCGGTGTACTTGGCGCGTTTGAGGTCCCGGGACAGGTCGATCAGGTAGTTGAGCTCACGAGTGGTGTGGTGCATCAAGCTCAGCAAGCTGCGGTTGCGCATGTTAAAAGCCATTTTGGATCTCCTTGGGTTTCGGTTATCCGCCGACTTCGCGCTTTATGAGCGCGAAGCAGGGCACAAAAATTAATAGTCGATAGGGTCGCGAATGATCGGGCAGGTCATGCAGTGGCCGCCGCCACGCCCGCGACCGAGTTCGCCGGCACTGATGGTGATGACTTCCACGCCAGCCTTGCGCAGCAAGGTGTTGGTGTAGGTGTTGCGGTCGTAGCCGATGACCACGCCCGGTTCCAGGGCCACCACGTTGTTGCCGTCATCCCATTGCTCGCGCTCGGCGGCGAAGCTGTTGCCGCCGGTTTCCACCACGCGCAACGTCTTGAGATTGAGGGCGGCGGCCACGGTGTCGAGGAAGTTGGTTTCTTCGCGGCGGATGTCGATGCCGCCCGGTTTGCTGTCGTCAGGGCGCAGGGTGAAGGCGACGATCTGGTTGACCACTTCCGGGAAAATCGTCACCAGGTCGCGGTCGCAGAAGCTGAACACGGTGTCCAAGTGCATCGCCGCGCGGGACTTCGGCAGACCGGCAACGATCACTCGCTCCACGGCGTTGTGCTTGAACAGGTTCAGCGCCAGTTGGCCGATGGCCTGGCGGGACGAGCGTTCGCCCATGCCGATCAAGACCACGCCGTTGCCGAGCGGCATCACGTCGCCGCCCTCAAGCGTGGCGTTGCCGTGTTCCTGATCCGGGTCTCCATACCAGACCTGGAAGTCGGCGTTGGTGAACTCGGGGTGGAATTTGTAGATGGCGCTGGCCAGCAGGGTTTCCTGACGGCGCGCCGGCCAGTACATCGGGTTCAGGGTCACGCCACCGAAGATCCAGCAGGTGGTGTCGCGGGTGAACTGGGTGTTGGGCAGCGGCGGCAGAATGAAGCTGGAGTGGCCGAGGAAGTCGCGGAACATCTCGATGGTCTTGCCGCCGAAACTGTTCGGCAGGTCATCGGCCGACACGCCGCCAATCAGGAACTCGGCGATCTTGCGCGGCTCAAGGCTGCGCAGCCACGAGCTGACTTCATTGACCAGACCCAGGCCCACCGAATTGGCGGTGATCTTGCGTTCCAGAATCCAGTCCAGCGCTTCCGGGATCGCGACGATGTCGGTCAGCAGGTTGTGCATTTCCAGCACGTCGACGTTGCGTTCGCGCATCTTGGTGACGAAATCGAAATGGTCACGCTTGGCCTGGGCGACCCACAGCACGTCGTCGAACAGCAGTTCGTCGCAGTTGTTCGGGGTCAGCCGCTGGTGGGCCAGGCCGGGGGAGCAAACCAAGACTTTGCGCAGTTTGCCGGCTTCGGAATGTACGCCGTACTTCACTTTTTCCGTGGTCATTACAGTGATCCTCCAGATAACAAATCAATCAGGTCTTACAGAGTCAGGAAGCCGTCATACAGCCCGTAGGCCGCCACCAGGGCGCCGACGACAACGGCGGCGAAAATCAGCTTCTCGACGTTGGTGAAAACCGGTTTGCCCACTTCGATCTTGGCCTTGGCGAACAGGATCGCGCCGGGGGCGTAGAGCAAGGCAGACAGCAGCAGGTATTTGATGCCGCCGGCATACAGCAGCCAGACCGCGTAGATCACTGCAATGCCGCCGATGATCAGGTCTTTCTTGCGTTCGGCCAGGGCGTTTTCATAACTCTCACCGCGAACCGCCAGCAGCAGCGCATAGGCCGCCGACCACAGGTATGGCACCAGAATCATCGAGGTCGCGAGGTAGATCAGTGACAGGTAAGTGCTGGCCGAAAACAGCGTGATGATCAGGAACACTTGAACCATGGCGTTGGTCAGCCACAGCGCATTGACCGGCACATGATTGGCGTTTTCCTTGCGCAGGAACGCCGGCATGGTGTGGTCCTTGGCGGCGGCGAACATGATCTCCGCACACAACAGCACCCACGACAGCAACGCACCGAGCAACGAGATGATCAGGCCGACGCTGATCAGCACCGCGCCCCAATGACCGACTACATGTTCCAGCACGGCCGCCATCGACGGGTTCTGCAACTTGGCCAGTTCCGGTTGGGTCATGATCCCCAGCGACAACACGTTCACCAGCACCAGGAACAGCAGCACGGTGATGAAACCGATCACGGTGGCTTTACCGACGTCGCTGCGTTTTTCCGCACGGGCCGAGAAGATGCTCGCGCCTTCGATGCCGATGAATACCCAGACGGTGACCAGCATCATGTTGCGCACCTGGTTCATCACACTGCCCAGGGTGGTGTTTTGTGTGCCCCAGATATCGGCGGTGAAGATGTCCAGTTTGAAGGCAAAGACCGCGATCAACACAAACAGCAGCAGCGGCACGACCTTGGCGACGGTGGTCACCAGGTTGATGAACGCCGCTTCCTTGATTCCACGCAATACCAGGAAGTGAACAGCCCAGAGCAGCCCCGACGCGCCGATCACTGCGGCAACGGTGTTGCCTTCGCCGAAGACCGGGAAGAAATAACCGAGGGTACTGAACAGCAACACGAAGTAGCCGACGTTGCCCAGCCAGGCGCTGATCCAGTAACCCCAGGCCGACGAGAAACCCATGTAGTCGCCAAAACCGGCCTTGGCGTAGGCGTAGACACCGCCGTCCAGATCCGGCTTGCGATTGGCCAGGGTCTGGAACACGAACGCGAGGGTCAGCATGCCGACCGCGGTAATGGCCCAACCGATCAACACGGCGCCGACGTCAGCACTGGCGGCCATGTTTTGCGGCAAGGAAAAGATCCCGCCACCAATCATTGAGCCAACGACCAATGCAACGAGCGCACCGAGTTTCAGTTTTCCGGGGGATTCAGACATTGCATGACTCCAATGCAGGAGAAGAGAGACAACAGATTAAATCTGTTAACTGTTCAATCAGCTGACATAGATCAGTGCATAGGCACATTCCATTGTTAATGAAAGACTTATGAACTTTTCGAGAGCATAACTGTATTGCTGGGAAAGCCCGGTTCAGAGGCCTCCGGCAGGTCGAGCAGGAATAACGCGTATCGCGTTGAGTTTTTGAAGCTAGTTCGTTTTGACGAATAAGCAACTTTTTGACGTCTGTTTTCAGTACAGAATTGATTTATTAGGATCAACGCACAAAACTGCGATATGCCAAATGCCATAGATTGATCGGCTATCAATAAAACACGTAAATAGGCGTTAATTAATTAACGTTATTGCGCTTTATCTATTTAGTTAGATTCAATTGTGTGACGGTTTCTGTGGCCACAGGTTCAGTTCAATAAAAAGGAAATCAGGAATGTCGCAACCGACGCAAAAGCTGCGCCTGAGTGCGTTGATCGCCTTGGTGGTAGGGTCGATGATTGGCGGCGGAATTTTCTCCCTGCCGCAGAACATGGCGGCCCGGGCCGATGCCGGGGCGGTGCTGATTGGTTGGGCCATTACCGCCGTGGGCATGCTGACCCTGGCGTTCGTGTTCCAGACCCTGGCCAATCGCAAGCCGGAACTGGATTCCGGGGTGTACGCCTACGCCAAGGCCGGGTTCGGTGACTACATGGGGTTTTCGTCGGCGTGGGGTTACTGGATCAGCGCGTGGATGGGCAGCGTCGGTTATTTCGTCCTGTTGTTCAGCACACTCGGCTATTTTTTCCCGATCTTTGGCCAGGGCAACACACCGATCGCCATTGGCTGCGCCTCGGTGTTGCTGTGGTCGGTGCACTTCCTGGTATTGCGCGGAATCAAGGAAGCGGCGTTCATCAATCAACTGACTGCCGTGGCCAAGATCGTGCCGCTGATCATGTTCATCGTGATCGCCGCCGTGGCGTTCAAGGCTGAGATTTTTACCCGGGACATCTGGGGGCAGAGCAACCCGAGCTTCGGCGGGGTAATGGATCAGGTGCGCAACATGATGCTGGTGACGGTGTTCGTGTTTATCGGCATCGAAGGCGCCAGCGTTTACTCGGCCCGGGCTGAAAAGCGTTCGGATGTTGGACGGGCGACGGTCATCGGTTTTCTCGGGGTGCTGGCGCTGCTAGTACTGGTGAATGTGTTGTCGCTCGGGATCATGAGCCAGCCGGAACTGGCCGCGTTGCAGAACCCGTCGCTGGCGGCGGTGCTGGAACATATCGTCGGCCCTTGGGGCGCGCTGCTGATCAGCATCGGCCTGGCGGTTTCGCTGCTCGGGGCGTTGTTGTCGTGGGCGTTGCTCTGCGCCGAAATCCTGTTCGTCACGGCGAAAGACAAAACCATGCCGGCGTTCCTGACCCGGGAAAACGCCAATCATGTGCCGGTCAATGCGCTGTGGCTGACCAATTCAATGATCCAGATTTTCCTGTTGATCACGTTGATCTCCGCCGGGACTTACACCAGCCTGATCTACCTTGCATCGTCGATGATTCTGGTGCCGTATTTGTGGTCAGCAGCCTACGCAGTGCTGTTGAGCGGGCGCGGTGAAACCTACGAACACGCCTCGGCCGAACGCACCAAAGACTTGTTGATCGGCGGCATCGCCCTGAGTTATGCGGTGTGGCTGTTGTATGCCGGCGGGATGAAGTATTTGCTGCTGTCGGCGCTGCTGTATGCGCCGGGGGTGATTCTGTTTGCCAAGGCCAAACGCGAGCAGGGCGAGCCGTTGTTCACCCATGTCGAGAAGGGGATTTTTACCTGTGTCGTCAGTGGAGCAGGGTTGGCGGCGTACGGCTTGTATAGCGGGTTGCTGTCGTTGTGAAGGTGTTGCTGGCGTATCAGCCTCCGTACGACTGGGCCGCGATGCTGGGTTTTTTGTCGGCGCGGGCAATTGTCGGGATGGAGACGGTGATCGATGGCGTGTATTCGCGCAGCATCGGCTTGAACGGTGTTCAAGGTACGTTTTCGATCAAACCGACCGGCGTTGATGCGTTGGAAGTGACGCTGGATTTTCCTGATCCGGCCGCCGTGCCCGAGATCGAGGCGCGGTTGCGGCGGATGTTTGATCTGGACGCTGACTTGCCTTCGATCCATCGACATCTGGCGGTAGATCCGCTGATGGCGCAGTTGGTTGCCGAGCGCCCAGGGTTGCGAGTGCCGGGGGCGTGGGATGGATTGGAGCTAGCGATTCGTGCGGTGTTGGGGCAGCAGATTACCGTGGGGGCAGCGATCAAACTGGCGGGGAAACTGGTGGCGCAGTATGGCGAGCCGTTGCGTTCTGCGCTGTCGGGCCTGACGCATGTGTTTCCTGAGGCCGGGGTTTTGGCGGCGGCGGATTTGGCGACATTGGGCATGCCGAAAAGTCGTGGGCGGACGCTGTCGGGTGTCGCCCAGGCGTTGCTCGATGATCCGTTGTTGTTTGAGCCGGGTCGGGAGGACGGTGTAGCGCGGTTGTTGGCGTTGCACGGGATTGGCGACTGGACGGCGCAGTACATTGCGTTGCGGCAATTGCGCGAGATGGATGGGTTTCCGTCGGGTGATGTCGGGTTGATGAAGGCGTTGGCGGCGTTGGAAGGTGGGGTTGTGACGGCGCGGGAGTTGTTGCAGCGGGCGGAGGTTTGGCGGCCATTTCGGGGGTATGCGGCGCAGCTTTTGTGGACATCGTTGAGTCGGGTTGATTGAGCAGATGATCGTTCCCACGCTCCTGCGTGGGAATGCATCCCGTGACGCTCTGCGTCACAGAGGACGCGGAGCGTCCTTGGCGGCATTCCCACGCAGAGCGTGGGAACGATCGGTCGATCAGTTCACCACCACTGCGCGCGGTGGGAACCCAATTCAGAGGCCGGAATTGCCCACTGCAACGGCGTTCCCGTGATTTTCAGTGGAACGTGCAGCCGATGCGCCGGCCCCCACGGCGTCTGTTCAATCAACAGGCCTTGATCGTTTTCATCCTCCACCCGCAACGGCTCATCCGTTCCGCGCCCATTCTCAATCAACAACTTCGCCGTCCGCGCCAACGACAACCGCGCCGATCCACCCTGTCCGAGCAATGTGATCGCCGCGGCCGCCATCAAATACCCGGTCGCGTGATCCAGTGCCTGGACCGGCAACGGCGTCGGTTTGTCGGCGTTTTTCCACCGCTGGCCAGCCTCGGCAATCCCGCTGCTCATCTGCACCAGGCTGTCGAACCCTCGGCGGTTCTGCCACGGACCGCTCCAGCCGTAGGCGTTGAGGCAGACGTCGATCAGGCCGGGGGATAACTTCTGGCGCGCAGTCATACCGTAACCCAGTCGCTCCAGTGCATCGGCACGGTAGCCGTGGAGCAGAATATCGGCGTCCTTGAGCAGGCTTTCGAATACCGCGCGATCAGCCTTGTCATGCAGATCCAGGCGCGCGCAGCGTTTACCGAGGGTGACTTCCGGCACGACGCCCGGTTCATTCCAGGTCGGCGGGTCGATGCGCAAGACGTCGGCGCCGAGGCCGGCGAGGAAGCGGCTGGCAACCGGGCCGGCGAGTATGCGGGTCAAATCCAGCACCTTGATTCCGGCCAGTGGTCGAGCCACCGAGCCTTGCCACGGTTTGGCGTTGTGGCTGCTGTTGGCGGTGAACTGAATCAACGGCTCGGCGTTCACTGCAATCCCTTGAGGATGAGCCTGCCATTGCGCCCAGGTGCGCATCTCGGCAGCACAGCCACCGGCTTCCACGACAGCCTGTTCCAGATCAGTCTTGGCCCATTTTGCTACCTGACTCGCCATTGCTGCGCGGTCTGAACAAGCGCCGAGAACACTCTCGGCCGCGATACGGTGATGCGGGGCGTTGGTGTGCAAGCGAATCCAGCCGTCCTTGGTCGCGTAGTCACCGGCGACCGGGTCCCACAGCGGCGGTACGCTCCAGCCCACCGGACGGATCGAGGTGGCGAACCAGAACGAAGCGAGTCGGCTGTCGACTTCAAGGCTGGGCAAACGACCGGTTTGCTGCTGCAGCAACTCGCTGACTGCCTGACCGGCGGCGGCAATGCTGGCGCAGGCCAGGTCGGTGACGGCGAACGCCGAGGGCAGGGCGCCGCTCGACGTGAAGGGGATTTGGGTGTGCGGCAAGCCGAGTGCGGCTTGAATGGGCGTGAGTAAATCAGTCATCGAAGGCCCTCCGGAACGAGAGGCCGATCATAGATCAAAAATCTGCCTCGCCGGATGAATGATCGTTCCCACGCTCCGCGTGGGAATGCCTCAATGGACGCTCTGCGTCCGCTTCTGGGACGCGGAGCGTCCCGGGCTGCATTCCCACGCAGAGCGTGGGAACGATCAAGTGCAGGGCTAAACCCGGAACTGATCCATCAATTTCATCTGGTGCGTGGCCAGGGCGTTGAGCTGGCTGCTGCTGAATGATCGTTCCCACGCTCCGCGTGGGAATGCCTCAATGGACGCTCTGCGTCCGCTTCTGGTACGCGGAGCGTCCCGGGCTGCATTCCCACGCGGAGCGTGGGAACGATCAAGTGCAGGGCTAAACCCGGAACTGATCCATCAATTTCATCTGGTGCGTGGCCAGGGCATTGAGCTGGCTGCTGATGAATGATCGTTCCCACGCTCCGCGTGGGAATGCCTCAATGGACGCTCTGCGTCCGCTTCTGGTACGCGGAGCGTCCCGGGCTGCATTCCCACGCGGAGCGTGGGAACGATCAAGTGCAGGGCTAAACCCGGAACTGATCCATCAATTTCATCTGGTGCGTGGCCAGGGCGTTGAGCTGGCTGCTGCTGAATGATCGTTCCCACGCTCCGCGTGGGAATGCCTCAATGGACGCTCTGCGTCCGCTTCTGGGACGCGGAGCGTCCTGGGCTGCATTCCCACGCAGAGCGTGGGAACGATCAAGTGCAGGGCTAAACCCGGAACTGATCCATCAATTTCATCTGGTGCGTGGCTAGGGCGTTGAGCTGGCTGCTGCTGAATGATCGTTCCCACGCTCCGCGTGGGAATGCCTCAATGGACGCTCTGCGTCCGCTTCTGGGACGCGGAGCGTCCCGGGCTGCATTCCCACGCAGAGCGTGGGAACGATCAAGTGCAGGGCTAAACCCGGAACTGATCCATCAATTTCATCTGGTGCGTGGCCAGGGCATTGAGCTGGCTGCTGATGAATGATCGTTCCCACGCTCCGCGTGGGAATGCCTCAATGGACGCTCTGCGTCCGCTTCTGGTACGCGGAGCGTCCCGGGCTGCATTCCCACGCGGAGCGTGGGAACGATCAAGTGCAGGGCTAAACCCGGAACTGATCCATCAATTTCATCTGGTGCGTGGCCAGGGCGTTGAGCTGGCTGCTGATCTGCGCCGATTCGGTGGCCTGCCCGGTCAGGGTTTCAGTGACGGTGCGGATCGCCGAGACGTTGCGGTTGACCTCTTCGGCCACGGCGCTTTGCTGTTCGGCGGCGCTGGCGATTTGCAGGTTCATGTCGCTGATCACGGTCACCGCGTCGCTGATCTTGCCCAAGGCCTGGACCGCTTGCTGGATCTGCCCGGCGTTGCTGTGGGCCTGGGTCTGGCTCGAATGCATGGTGGCGACTACGCCGCGGGTGGCGGTCTGGATGCGTTCGATGACGATACGGATTTCTTCAACCGAATCCTGGGTCCGTTTGGCCAGGTTGCGCACCTCATCGGCGACCACCGCAAAACCGCGACCGCTTTCACCGGCACGGGCCGCTTCAATCGCGGCGTTGAGTGCCAGCAGGTTGGTCTGTTCGGCGATGCTGCGGATCACTTCGAGAACCGAACCGATCTGTTCGCTGTTGACCGCCAGCGCTTCGACCTCGGTCACGGCTTTGCTGACTTCGTCGGCCAGCAAGTTAATGTCCCGGGTGCTGCGCTCGATGATTTGCATGCCATCACGGGCCGATTGGTCCGCGCCTTTCGCCGCGTTGGCAGCGTTCGATGCGCTGTTGGCGACGTCGTGGGCGGTGGCGCTCATTTCGTTGGAGGCGGTGGCGACCTGGTCGATTTCGCGGAACTGCACCTGCATGCCTTCGCTGGTCTGGCGGGCGATTTCCGAAGACTGGTCGGCGGTGCCACGGGCGTCGGTGATGCTCTGTTTGATCTGGGCGATGGTCGGTTGCAGCTTGTCGAGGAAACGGTTGAACCAGCTCACCAGTTCACCGAGTTCGTCTTTCTTGCTGTAGTGCAGGCGTTGGGTCAGGTCGCCGTCGCCGCTGGCAATCGCCTTGAGCATTTCAGCCACGCTGTTGATTGGCCGGGTGACGCCGGAGGCAGTGAGCCAGATCAGCAACAGACCGACCAGACCGGCCGCAATCGCCACCAGCAACGCTTTGATAGTGCCGCTTTGCTGCGCGTCATCGACCACCGCTTGCAGCTTCACTGAATCGGCCAGCAACACTTGTTTCGGCAGATCGATCACCACGCCCCAGGCCTTGGAGTCGGGGATCGGGCTGACCGGGTACACCGCGCGGATCAGGTCGCCTTGTTCAAGAATCTTCGGCGTGCCGCTGCCGAGCAGCTGCAGGACTTCCTTGCCGTCGGCGCCGAGGGTTTCGCCGATGCTTTTACCGACTTTGCCGGCGTCGACGCTGTAACCGGCGAGCACACCGCTGCCGGAGACGATCAGCATATGGCCGGCGCTATTGAACAGGTCACGTTGGGAATCCACCGCTGCCGCTTGCAATGCGTCGAGGGCGATGTCCACGCCGACCACGCCGATGGCCTTGCCGTCCACCAGCAGCGGCACGGAAATGGTGGTCATCAGCATTTCCTTGCCACCGACAGTGTCGGCATATGGGTCCAGCAAGCAAGTGCGCTTGTTGTCGCGAGGGCAGGTGTACCAGCTGTTGTACGGCGTGCCGCTGAGGCTCAGGGTGGTTTTGGTCATGTCGTCTTCGACCATGATCGTGTTGAGCCCGGCCCCGCCAGCGCGGCTCCAGTAACTGGCGAAGCGCCCGGCTTCGTTGGACTGGCGGGCCGCGTCGTTGGCGAATTCGCTGTCCTTGCCGTCCAAGCCGTTGGGTTCGAACGCCAGCCAGATCCCCAGCACTTTGCTGTTGCGCTCGAAAGCGGTTTTCAGGCTCTGGTTCAACTCTTCGCGCAGGGCACCAGCGTCCAGCGAACGCTTGGCGGCCATGGTGCGCATGTCCTTGATCTGATCGGCCAGGGCCGTCACCACCAGCAGGTTTTCGCCGAAGGTCTTCTGCACCCGCACGGCTTGCTCGGCGGCCTTGGCCTGCAGCAGGTTCTGCACACTGGCGGTGAGCATTTTGCTGCTGGAAGCGTTGACCAGTTCGTCATTCTGATTGGTCTGGTAGATGTTCATGCCGACGATCAAGGCGACGACGCCGAGCAGGCACAGGCCAGACAGGAGGACGATTTTCAGGCGGATGGACAGAGAGTCGAACATAGGGCGAACTCGCGAATGGATGAGGTGTTGGCCAAGAGACGGGAGTGCTCCCGCTCGCCAAATCCATTCAGCGCCATTTAATGCACATCGGCGTGGTGAGGGCTTGCATGAATGACCAGCCGACGAGCGGTAGCAGTTGACCGTTTGCGCAGGGAAATACCCTGAAAAGGTCTGGAATTCAGGAGATTTGCGGCACCGATTCCGGCCGCGACCAAATCCACAGATTGCCCAGGCTCATCCCCGCTATCGCCAGGTAAATCGGCCAGCCATGCTCCAGGGTCACCAGCATCAATCCCGCGCACAGCACCATGCTGACGGTGGCGCTGACCTTGGCCCGGCGGGCGATGATTTTGCCGTTGCGCCAGTTGCACAGGATCGGCCCGAACAGCCGGTGGTTTTCCAGCCAGGCACTCAGGCGCGGCGAACTCTTGGTCGCGGCCCAGGCGGCGAGCAGGATGAACTCGGTGGTTGGCAGGCCCGGCACGACAATCGCGATCAGGCCGATGCCCAGGCTGACGTAGGCCAGTAGGCCGAACAGGAGGCGGGCGAGTTTGGAGGAGGCGAGGTGTTTGCGGATCATAAGGTCGACATTTATACCCTGTAGAAGCGAGGCTTGCCCGCGAGGGCGGAGTGTCAGTCGATATCAATAGTGCCTGACACTCAGCTTTCGCGGGCAAGCCTCGCTCCTACAAAGGTTGTGTTGTTAAGCGAGTTCCGGGGTGTAGGCCTGTTCCAGCAACACGGTGAAGCGGTTGAACGCATCGACCGCCGCTTGCTCGATTTCCGCTTCTTCCTGCGCGCTGAATTCCAGCGAATCAAGGGTTTTGACGAAGCTTTTCCAGCCTTCCGCGCGACCACCGGCCGGCTCGCCGAGGTGACGGGCACCGAAGGTTTCGCTCAAGCCCAGGCCCACGGCACGCTTGATCAGAAACGCCGCGCCGAGCTTCGAACCCTCGGAGACGAACAACCAACCCAGAGCCGCAGCCTTGCTTGGGTTTTTCACCGCGCCGGCCACTGGAGCCGGAACTTCAGTGTCCAGATCCGCCAGGTCAGCCTTGGCCGCGTCAGCTCGGCAGCGCGCCGGCAGGTCCGGGACGATCGCGGTCAGCTCGGCGTCGTTGTACAGCGACACCAGTTCCGACTGGAACAGATACTGCGCGACCACGAAACGGGCGAAATTGGCCTGGGTTTCGAACGGCGCGTGGGCTTTGACCAGCGCATCCAGCTTGGTGTGCGGCTCGTTGGTGATCTGGTTCAAGCGTTGCGAACGCAGGGCTGGGCGTTGAGCAGTGTCCGGGGAGGTCATGAGAAGTCCTTGAGAAAAAAGAGGCGCTTGGTAACGAGACGAACAAGAAGACGCCTGAGCGTAAAAAAACCTCACGGCAACGCATTAACAAATGTGTCGCCGTGAGGTGTTCAGGGTCAGATGTCCCAGACCAGGTTGATCGCGAAGTTGCGACCCGGCTGGGTCAGGCGATCGAGGTTGGCCGGTTGCGTGACCGAGGCTTCGCCGACGCTGTCGTAGCCGCGCACGTCATCCCACTGCCAGTACTTCTTGTCGGTCAGGTTGTAGAGGCCGGCGTTGACGGTCACGTCGTCGGTGACTTTGTAGAAACCGGCCAGGTCGAGCACGCCATAACCCGGGGTCTTGAATTGGGTGCTGGTGCCGTCCGGGGTCTTGAAGCTGGTGCTGTCGACGCGGTCCTTGCGCTTGACCAGGGTCCAGCTCAACAGGGCGCCGTAGCTGTCCTGGTCATAACCGAGGCCGAACACGCCGGTCAGCGGGTTGATGCTGTTCAGCGGCTGGCCACTGTCATCGTTACGGCCATACAAGTACGACGCCGAGCCTTGGGTGTAGAGGCCGGTTGGCGCACCGAAGGTGTCGAGGTTCAGGCGACCCTTGAGCTCCACGCCCTTGATGGTGGCGTGCTTGATGTTGTTGCTCTGGAATGTGGTCTCGGTGTAGCCCGGAGTGATCGCATTCTCGTCGATGAAGTCGCGGTATTTGTTGTAGAACACCGCTACGTCGAAGCTGCCCGCCTCGAATTGGCCGCGCAGGCCGGTTTCATAGCTCTTGCTCTTTTCCGGTTCCAGGTCGGGATTCGGCGCGACCTGATAACCGCCTGCGAGGTTTTCGAAGCGACCATAGAGAGCCTTGGCGGTCGGCGTGCGGAAGCCTTCGGCGTACTGGCCGTACCAGGTGTAGTTATCGTTGAAGCTGTACGTGGTGCCGAACTTCGGCGACAGGCGATGCCAGGTCTTGGTCTTGTCGCTCACCACGCCGTTGCCGCTCTGGTCGGCAGTCGCGAGGAACTCGTCGGTGATGTGCGGCTTGAGCTGGGTATAGTCGTAGCGCGCGCCCGGCAGGAAGGTCCAGTTGCCCCAACTGATCTGATCCTGGGCGAACAGGCTGTAACTGTTGATGGTCGGGTCCGGGAAGTCACTCGCGGGTTTCAGCGTGTCGGTGGCGCTCGGTGCGCCAATGAAGCGGCAGGCGCCGGCGACGGTCAGGCACGTGCCGGTGCCGGTACGCAGGCCGGTAACTTTGTCCTGCTTGATGGTGGTGCCGTAGGTGATGGTGTGATCGGTGTCGGCAATGGCGAAGGATTTGTCAGCCTGGGCATCGAACACCCATTGGCGATCCTTGTAATTGGTGTTGCGCTCGCGCAGCACGGTGCGCGACGGCGCGTAGATTTCTTCGGTGCTCTGGTCGGTCTTGGCGATCTGGTAGTTCAGCGACCACTTGATGTTGTCGGCCAGCGCGCTGTCCAGGCCGAAACTGTGCTCAATGCCAAAACGTTCGCGGCTGACCGTGTCGTTGCCGGTGCGGGATTTGTAGAAACCAAAACCGCGTCCAGCGTTGAACGGGCCACCGACCGCGCTTAGTTGATTAGTGTCGCGGTCGTCTTTGTACTTCTCATAGGTCAGGCCCAGGCGCGCGTCGTCGGCGTAGTTCCAGCCCAGCTTGGCCAGCACGTTGGTGGTGCGCACGTCTTCGGGGTTGGCCTCGGTGCGGTTCAGGCCGGTGCCGCCGGTTTCGCCGTAGGATTCGGTTTCATGGCCATTGCGCTGGCTCAGGTGCAGCAAGCCGTCGAAGTCGCCGGTGCGACCGGCCACGGTGCCGGAAGTCAGCCAGCTGTCATCGGCTGAGCTGTAACCGGTCTTCAGGCGCGCGCCGACGTCTTTGCCGGGCTTGATGATGTCGTCCGGATCGAGGGTGTAATAGCTGACGGCGCCGCCGATGGCGTTACTGCCGTAGAGCACCGAGGCCGGGCCACGGAGGATTTCGACGCGTTTGACGATCTCCGGGTCGACGTAATTACGGTTGGTCTGGGCGTAAGGGCCGTTGAAGAAGCTGTCCGGCACTTGCACGCCATCGACCTGAGTCAGCACACGGTCGCCGTCGATGCCACGGATGTTGTAGCCGGTGAGCCCGGCGCGTTGGCCGGCGCCGCCCACCGAAACACCCGGTTCGTAGCGCACCAGATCCTTGATGGTGTTGACGTTGTTGCGGTCCAGTTCTTCGCGGGTCTGCACGGTGACGGTGGCCGGCACGCTGTCGATGCTCTGTTCCTGACGGGTGGCGCTGATGGTCACCTGTTGCAGGTTCAGGGCGCCGCTGCTGCTGCGTTTTTCCAGCACAATGTTGTTGTTGCCCAGTTTGCGATAGCCGAGGTTGGTCCCCACCAACAGGCGATCCAGGGCTTTCTCCGGCGGCAAGGACCCACGCACACCCGGCGAGGCGACGCCTTGCGCCAGTTCGGCCGGCAAGCCGACCTGCCAACCCGTCACGGCGGTAAAGGCATTCAGCGCCGACACCAGCGACTGCTGTGGAATGGCGAACGAATAATCGCCCATGTTGCGGCTTGGCTGCTCGGCGGCGGTAGCGGCCATGAGCGGCGCAGCGCCGGCCATCAGGATGGCGGCGGTCAGCAGCGACAACACGCGGGAAGGTGAAGAGGACTGGCGGGTATGGCGAGAGGACATCGATAGCGCTCCGTGTCGCACGAATCTTTATAGGTGCAGATTGGCATCGATAGATGCGAATCAATTGCATTGGCTATAACGAGACGAACGAGCTTCAGCTATCGAGTAAAAATAATTCTCATTTAGTTCAAGATCACCAGCGCGGGGAATTCCTGCAGGTGCGCCGAGGTGATGTGGGCGAGAGAGCGGACTACGTCCAGCGGCTGATCGAGGCGGTAATTGCCGGTGACGGCGACGTCGGCCAATTGCTCGTTGTTGTTGATGATCCAGCCCGGGTAGTAGCGCCGCAGCTCCGCCAGCACCTGGCTCATCGGGCAGTTCTCGAACACCAGGCGACCCTGGACCCACGCCAGGTCGGTGGCGGCATCGAGCTTGGCCGGACGGTCGAAACCGTTGGGGCCGATGCGGATGCTTTCGCCGGCCGACAGCCGCACTCGCGCATCGTCACGGGTGGCGCGCAAATCGACATCGCCACGCTGCACCCGAACCTGCGCCACGCCGTCGAGGTAACGCACGGCAAACGCGGTATCGCGCACACTGGCCTTGACCGGCCCGGCATCGATTTCCAGCGCCTGGCCACGGTTGTCCTGCACCTCGAAAAACGCCTCGCCCTGATACAAGCGGGCCACGCGCTGCTGATCGTTGATGGTGCTGGAAAACGCCGAGTTGGTATTGAGCAGGACTTTCGAGCCGTCCTCCAGTTGCAGGCGCTGGCGTTCACCGACCACGGTCAGGTGATCGGCCTGCAAGCGCATTGGCAGATTGCTGAAACTGAACAAACCGAGAATTAGCACTGCTGCCGTAGCCAAAGGTTTCCAGTGCGGACGCAGGCGCGACAACACGGTGACTTTCGCAGGCTTGGCGGCGAGGCTTTGCGCGCATTGGATGACCAGCGGGCCGTCCCAGATCGCCTGGGCTTTGGCGAACGCTTCGGCATGCAACGGGTCGGCGGCGAGCCAGTCGTGGAATTGTCGGGTTTGTTCTTCGCTCGGACTGCCCAGCACGATCAGCCAGTCCAACGCCTGGTCCATCACGCTGGCGGGGTCTCGCGCCGGGGAGGGCGCAGAGGAGCGGTGGGTGTCCGTCACGGTGTTTCCTCGGCTGTGTCTGTGCACGGCTGGTTTTTAGTGGAGCTTGAAAGTGAGCAAGGGTAGCAAAGCCGTGTGTGCTCAGTCGCCGTTTAACCGTTCCGCGACACCGATGCAGATCGCCATGATCAGCTTCAGTTCCTTCTGCACCGTGCTCAACGACACGCCGAGCTTCTCGGAAATCTCCAGATAACTATGCCCATGCAGGCGACTGAGGATAAAGATCTGCTGCTGACGGTTGCTGAGTTCACTGAGGCTCACGTTCAAACGCTCCAGCAATTGTTCGGCATGGGCGGCGTCCTCAGCGCTGCTGGCGGGGGCGGCGATGCTTTCCACCACGTCCAGCGGGACGTCATCGAGCAGGGTCCGCGACTGAATGCGCCGCGCACGCAAATGGTCCCGCGCCAGGTTGCGGGCAGTCTGGAAGACGAAGGGTTCGAGGTGATCGATGGCCCGCTCACTGAGCGCCCGGGTCACGCGCAGGTAGGTTTCCTGCAGCAGGTCTTCGGCGGTGCTGTGATTGTTGACCATCCGCTCCAGCGTGCGCAGCAGGGAAACCCGCTGGGCGATGAAGACGTAATTGAAGCGCGATTGACTCACGGGAGGACCTGATCCATTTCGAGCGAATGATAATGCTTATCATCCGCCCGAGTGGTCAAGTGCTGATTTGTGAAGCTGATTTGCGAAGAGCTAGGCGCGGCCCAGCAGATAGGTCGCGTAATCCGGGATCCGGTGTTCGTGCGCCTGCGCCATCATCGGGCTGCTGAGCAGGTAATCGGCGCTGCATTCGTTGCAGGCCACCGGGATGTTCCAGACCGCCGCGACCCGCAGCAACGCCTTGATGTCCGGGTCGTGGGGCTGCGGTTCGAACGGGTCCCAGAAGAACACCAGCAGGTCGACCCGTTGCTCGGCGATACGCGCACCGAGTTGCTGGTCGCCGCCCAATGGGCCACTGATCATGCTTTCCACCGGCAGGTCGAGGCGTTGTTGCAACAACAACCCGGTGGTGCCGGTGGCGACCAATTCATGTTGCGCCAGCTTGTCTTTGTGCCGCTCGGCCCAGTCCAGCAAAAACACTTTGCAATGGTCATGGGCGACCAGGGCGATACGCTTGCGCGCCGCCATGGTCTTTTGCGTAAAGCTGATACCGATCATCGGTGTTGCTCCACGGTTTATTCAGCGTTACACAGTGCCAGGCAGTTATCGAGCATACGGTTGGAGAAGCCCCATTCGTTGTCGTACCAGGCCAACACCTTGAGCAGCTTGCCGCTGGACTTGGTGTGGTTGGCGTCGAAGATCGACGACAGCGGGTTATGGTTGAAGTCGCTGGAGACCAGCGGCAGGGTGTTGTAGCCAAGAATCTTCGAGTGCTGAGCCGCTTCTTTGAGCAGCGCATTCACTTCATCGGCCGATGCTTCGCGCTTGAGCTGCACGGTCAGGTCCACCAGCGACACGTTGATCACCGGAACACGCACGGCCATGCCGGTCAGTTTGCCCGCCAGTTCCGGCAGCACCAGGCCGACCGCTTCAGCGGCGCCGGTCTTGCTCGGGATCATGTTCTGCGTGGCCGAACGGGCGCGGTACGGGTCGGTGTGGTAGACGTCGGTCAGGTTCTGGTCGTTGGTGTAGGCGTGGATCGTGGTCATCAGACCGCTTTCGATGCCCAGCTCGCGGTGCAGCACCTGGGCCACCGGGGCCAGGCAGTTGGTGGTGCACGAGGCGTTGGAAATAATCTGGTGCGACTGGCGCAGAATGTCGTGGTTCACGCCATACACCACAGTGGCGTCGGCGCCTTTGGCCGGGGCCGAGATAATCACTTTGCGCGCGCCGGCCGTAATATGCGCGGCGGCTTTGGCACGGTCGGTGAACAGACCAGTGCATTCGAAGACGACGTCGATCTTCTCGGCAGCCCACGGCAGTTCGGCCGGGTTGCGAATCGCGCTGACGGAAATACGGTCGCCGTTAACGGTCAGGCTTTCGTTATCGTGCTGGACATCGGCGTCGAATGTGCCGTGAACGGTGTCGTACTTGAGCAGATGCGCGTTGATCGAGCTGTCACCCAAGTCATTGATGGCGACGATCTGCAAATCCTGGCGGTAGCCTTGGGTATACAGTGCGCGGAGGACATTACGGCCAATACGGCCAAAACCATTGATTGCGATTCGAAGAGTCATTTAACAGGGCCGCCGTCGTTTTGTTGTTGGAATTACAAGATTATTCGCATAAAAATAGAAAACAAGCCTTTTTAATGGCAATATTTTGTTCAATCTACAACGAGTGACCTGAATCAACTGGTCCGATCGATCAAGAAAGCCGCCTGTCACCCCATCGACAACGGCCCTTGATCAGCATAGACAATCAGGTCGCCACATCCGTTAGCCTGGAGTTCTACACATGCATCCCCGCGTCCTTGAGGTCACCGAACGACTTATCGCCCGCAGCCGAGCTACTCGTGAGGCTTACCTTGCGCTGATTCGCGGCGCCGCCAGCGACGGTCCGATGCGCGGCAAGCTGCAATGCGCCAACTTCGCCCACGGCGTGGCCGGTTGCGGCACCGACGACAAGAACAGCCTGCGGATGATGAACTCCGCGAACATCGCAATTGTTTCTTCGTATAACGACATGCTCTCGGCGCATCAGCCGTACGAAGTCTTTCCTGAACAAATCAAAAAAGCCCTGCGCGAAATCGGCTCGGTCGGCCAGTTCGCCGGCGGCACGCCTGCGATGTGCGATGGCGTGACCCAGGGCGAGCCCGGCATGGAACTGAGCTTGCCGAGCCGTGAAGTGATCGCGTTGTCCACCGCCGTGGCGTTGTCCCACAACATGTTCGACGGCGCGCTGATGCTCGGCATCTGCGACAAGATCGTCCCGGGCCTGATGATGGGCGCACTGCGTTTCGGTCATCTGCCGACGATCTTCGTTCCGGGCGGGCCGATGGTCTCGGGCATTTCCAACAAGCAGAAAGCCGACGTGCGCCAGCGCTATGCCGAAGGCAAGGCCAGCCGCGAAGAACTGCTGGAATCGGAAATGAATTCCTACCACAGCCCCGGTACCTGCACCTTCTACGGCACCGCGAACACTAACCAGTTGCTGATGGAAGTCATGGGCCTGCACTTGCCGGGCGCATCCTTCGTCAACCCGAACACCCCGTTGCGTGAGGCCCTGACCCGCGAAGCGGCGCATCAGGTCACGCGCCTGACCAAACAGAACGGCGACTTCATGCCGATCGGCGAAATCGTCGACGAGCGCTCGCTGGTCAACTCCATCGTGGCGCTGCATGCCACCGGTGGCTCGACCAACCACACCTTGCACATGCCGGCCATCGCCATGGCGGCGGGCATTCAGCTGACCTGGCAGGACATGGCCGACCTCTCCGAGGTGGTGCCGACCCTGAGCCACGTCTACCCGAACGGCAAAGCCGACATCAACCACTTCCAGGCGGCGGGCGGCATGTCGTTCCTGATCCGCGAACTGCTGGAAGCCGGGCTGCTCCACGAAAACGTCAACACCGTGCTCGGCCATGGCTTGAGCCGCTACACCGTGGAACCGTTCCTCGATAACGGCGAACTGGTCTGGCGCGAAGGCCCGATCGAAAGTCTCGACGAAACCATCTTGCGTCCGGTCGCCCGCGCGTTCTCGCAAGAGGGCGGTTTGCGAGTGATGGAAGGCAACCTCGGTCGCGGTGTGATGAAAGTCTCCGCCGTGGCCCTGGAAAACCAGATTGTCGAAGCACCGGCGATGGTGTTCCAGGATCAGCAGGATCTGGCCGATGCGTTCAAGGCCGGTTTGCTGGAGAAGGATTTTGTCGCGGTGATGCGCTTCCAGGGCCCGCGTTCCAATGGCATGCCGGAACTGCACAAAATGACGCCGTTCCTCGGCGTGCTGCAGGATCGCGGCTTCAAAGTGGCGCTGGTGACCGACGGGCGGATGTCCGGTGCTTCCGGGAAAATCCCGGCGGCGATCCACGTCAGCCCCGAAGCATTTGTGGGCGGCGCTTTGGCGCGGGTGCAAGAGGGCGATATCATCCGCGTCGATGGCGTCAAAGGCACCCTGGAGCTTAAGGTGGACGCCGAAGAATTCGCAGCGCGCACGCCGGCCAAGGGTTTGTTGGGTAACAACATCGGCAGCGGGCGCGAACTGTTTGGTTTCATGCGCATGGCCTTCAGCTCCGCAGAGCAGGGCGCCAGCGCCTTTACTTCTGCCCTGGAGACGCTTAATTGAAACTGGCTTTGGTCGGTGACATCGGTGGGACCAACGCACGTTTCGCGTTGTGGAAAAACCAGCAACTGGAGTCGATCCAGGTGCTGGCGACAGCGGATCACACCAGCCCGGAAGAGGCCATTGGCGTCTACCTCGTTGGCTTGGGCTTGAAACCGGGCGACATCGGTTCGGTGTGCCTGTCGGTGGCCGGTCCCGTGAGTGGCGATGAGTTCAAGTTCACCAACAATCACTGGCGCCTGAGCCGCAAGGCGTTCTGCCAGACCTTGCAGGTGGATCAGTTGCTGCTGGTCAACGATTTCTCGGCCATGGCCCTGGGCATGACCCGTTTGCAGCCGGACGAGTTTCGGGTGGTCTGCGAAGGCACGCCGGAACCGTTGCGGCCAGCGGTGGTGATTGGCCCTGGAACCGGGCTTGGCGTTGGCACTTTGCTCGATCTCGGTGAAGGCCGTTTTGCGGCATTGCCGGGTGAGGGCGGTCACGTCGATTTGCCGCTGAGCAGTCCGCGAGAGACGCAATTGTGGCAGCACATCTTCAACGAAATCGGCCATGTCAGCGCTGAAACAGCGTTGAGCGGCAGCGGCTTGCCGCGAGTCTATCGGGCGATATGCGCGGTGGATGGCCATGAACCGCAGTTCCACACCCCCGAAGCCATTACGGCGGCAGGGTTGGCCGGTGACCCGGTCGCGCTGGAAGTGCTGGAGCAGTTCTGCTGCTGGCTCGGTCGCGTGGCCGGCAACAACGTGCTGACCACCGGTGGACGCGGCGGCGTGTACATCGTCGGCGGTGTGATTCCCCGGTTTGCCGATTTCTTTGTTGAAAGCGGTTTCGCCCGGTGCTTCGCCGACAAGGGTTGCATGAGCGATTACTTCAAAGGCATCCCGGTGTGGCTGGTGACGGCGCCGTATTCCGGGTTGATGGGTGCGGGTGTGGCCCTCGAACAAGCAGAGTAGTGATCGTTCCCACGCTCTGCGTGGGAATGCAGCCCGTGACGCTCAGCGTCACTGGACGCTCCGCGTCCCTTGAGGCATTCCCACGCAGAGCGTGGGAACGATCGAACGATCAGGCATAATCCGCCCAATTCAAACAACAAGGATGCCGCCCCTGTGAGCTCAGTCAACAAGTCGATTTTGTTGGTCGATGACGATCAAGAGATACGCGAGTTGCTGGACACCTACCTGACCCGCGCTGGTTTTCAGGTGCGCACGACGCCGGACGGCGCCGGCTTTCGCCAGGCGATGAACGAGGCGCCGAGCGATCTGGTGATCCTTGATGTGATGCTGCCGGACGAAGACGGTTTCAGCCTCTGCCGCTGGATTCGCCAGCACCCGCGTCAGGCCCAGGTGCCGATCATCATGCTCACCGCCAGCTCCGACGAGGCCGACCGGGTCATTGGCCTGGAACTGGGCGCCGACGATTACCTTGGCAAACCCTTCAGCCCCCGCGAATTGCAGGCACGGATCAAGGCGCTGTTGCGCCGTGCGCAGTTCGGTCAGGAGCGTTCCGGCAGTGAAGTGCTTGCCTTCGATGACTGGCGCCTGGATATGGTCAGCCATCGGTTGTTCCACATCGATGGCGAAGAAGTGATTCTCTCCGGCGCCGATTTCGCCCTGCTGAAACTGTTCCTCGATCACCCCCAGGAAATCCTCGACCGCGACACCATCGGCAACGCCACCCGTGGCCGCGATCTGATGCCGCTGGATCGCATCGTCGACATGGCCGTCAGCCGCTTGCGCCAGCGCCTGCGCGATACCGAAAAACCCCCTCGACTGATCCGTACCGTGCGTGGCAGTGGCTACCAACTGGCTGCCAATGTGGTTGCCAGCAATGGCCATTGAGTGGTTGCGCCGGCTCGCCGCCAAGGTGCCGGTGCCCCGCTCGTTGCTCGGGCGGATGTTGCTGCTGACCCTGTTGGTGGTGCTCTTTGCCCAGGCGCTGTCGAGCGTGATCTGGGTCTCGCAACTGCGCGCCACCCAACTCGAAGGCCTGGTTACCAGCGCCCGCAGCCTGGCCCATTCGATGACCGCCAGCGTCAGCTATTTCCGTTCATTGCCCGTCGCCTTTCGGCCATTGGTGCTCGACCAATTGCGCAGCATGGGCGGCACCCGGTTCGTGGTGACCCTCAACGACAAACCGTTAGGCATGGAAGTGCTGCCGATCACCCCGCGCAAAGCGGCGGTGCTCAAGGCGGTGGACGAAGTGCTGCGCGAGTCCCTGGGCCACGACACGGATATCTCGGTGACGTTCGTCAGCCCCGAAGACCTGCGGATCTTCAACAGCGGGCTGAAACTCGATGAGTTGCCTCGCTCCTGGGCGCATTACGCGTTGACCCTGGAACCGGTGAATCCACCAGTGCTGGTCACACAAATCCAGATGGCCCCGGGGGAATGGCTGTACATCGCCTCGCTGTTGCCCGAGCCCTACACCAGTCTTGAAGAGCAGGGCCTGCCGGCGCAGCAGGTGTGGTTTATCGTGCTCACCAGCGGCTTTTTGCTGTTGTTTATCGGCCTGCTGGTGCACTGGCAGAGCCGTCCGCTTAAACGCCTGGCGCGGGCGGCGCGGGACATGTCCCTCGGTGCCGAAGTCGAGCCAGTGCCCGAGGGTGGCGGCAGTGAAGTGGTCGAAGTCGGCCGCGCCTTCAACGCGATGCGCGAACGCATCAGCCGTTACCTGACCGAGCGCAGCCAGTTGTTCAGCGCGATTTCCCACGACCTGCGCACGCCGATCACCCGGTTGCGGCTGCGGGTCGAATTGCTTGAAGACGAAACGCTGCAAGCCAAGTTCGGCCGCGATCTGGATGAGTTGGAACTGCTGGTCAAAGGCGCGCTGCAATGCGTGAAAGACACCGACATCCACGAAAATATCGAACCGGTGGACCTCAATCATGTGCTCGATTGCCTGGTGGAGCCTTACCTGGCACCCAACGGCAATGGCCGCGTGACCCAACATGGCCGGGCGCTGGCAGCCTATCCGGGCAAACCACTGGCGCTCAAGCGCTGCATCGGCAACCTGATCGACAATGCCTTGAAGTACGGGCAAAACGCGCATTTGCATATTGATGACGATCAAAGCGCCTTCATCCTGCATGTGGACGATGAAGGGCCGGGCGTGCCGGAGCAGCGGATGGAACAGGTTTTTGAACCGCACTTCCGTTTGGCCGGGCAGCAGCAGGGTTATGGGTTGGGGTTGGGCATTGCGCGCAATATTGCCCATAGCCATGGCGGTGAAGTTAGCCTGCAAAATCTTCGTGAAGGCGGATTGCGGGTGACGTTGCAGTTGCCGCGTTCAATCGACTGAAAGATCAAAAGATCGCAGCCTTCGGCAGCTCCTACTGAGACCGGTGTAGGAGCTGCCGAAGGCTACGATCTTTTGATTTTGTTTTTCCTTTGTCACGAAATGGTGACAAACCCCGTCCCCTTCGTTACCTGCCGCACCTCGACCGTTGTTTAGACTGCCCCCAGTCATAACAACAAAAAAGGTACCTCATGGACACCTTCCAACCTGCCTTCAGCAGTTGGCTGAACGCGCCTGCCCATCAGCAATGGCTCGCCGCCGAAGGCCTGCGCCTGCTGGCGTTCGCCAAGGCTTCGAAGCTTCCCGAAGGCTTTGGCAATCTCGATGAAAGAGGCCATCTGCCGGCCAACGCCCACGCCGAAACCATGAACACCGCGCGCATGACCCACAGCTTCGCCATGGCCCACATCCAAGGCCTGCCGGGGTTTGCCGAGCTGGTGGATCACGGTGTCCAGGCCCTCAGCGGCCCGTTGAAGGATGCTAAACACGGCGGCTGGTTCGCCACGGCCCATCATCGCGACGACAACACCGGCAAAGCCGCCTACCTGCACGCCTTCGTTGCCCTGGCCGCGAGTTCCGCAGTCGTCGCCCAACGGCCCGGTGCGCAAGCGCTGCTCGACGATGCGATCCACATCATCGACACCCATTTCTGGAGCGAAGAGGAGGGCGCCATGCGCGAATCCTTCAATCGCGACTGGAGTGAAGAGGAAGCCTACCGCGGCGCCAACAGCAACATGCACGCCACTGAAGCCTTCCTCGCGCTGGCGGATGTCACCGACGATCACCGCTGGCTGGTCCGTGCGCAACGGATCGTCGAGCGGGTAATCCACGGTCACGCCGCCGCCAACGATTACCTGGTGGTCGAACATTTCGATCGCGACTGGCAGCCGCTGCGCGAGTACAACCACGACAACCCGGCGGACGGTTTCCGCCCCTACGGCACCACGCCGGGCCACGGTTTCGAATGGGCGCGGTTGTTACTGCACCTCGAAGCAGCGCGGGTGCAGGCCGGGATGCTCACGCCGGGTTGGCTGGCAACCGACGCGCAAAAACTCTTCGATCACAATTGCCGTCACGGCTGGAATGTCGATGGCGCGCCAGGGATTGTCTACACGCTGGATTGGGACAACCGCGCCGTGGTTCGCCATCGTTTGCACTGGACCCATTGCGAGGCCAGCGCCGCTGCCAGTGCGCTGCTCAAACGCACCGGCGACGAGCAATACGAGACCTGGTACCGACTGTTCTGGGAATTCTGTGACAGTCATTTCATCGACCGTTGCGATGGCAGTTGGCACCATGAACTCGACCCGCAAAACCGCCCGAGTGCCGATATCTGGGGTGGCAAGCCGGACTTGTATCACGCCTGGCAAGCGGTCCTGATTCCGCGCCTGCCGTTGGCGCCGAGCATGGCGACTGCCTTGGGGCAGTTGTCCCAGAGCGCTCCTGTGTAACCATGTGGTGACATTCAAGCGTCCCTTCGTTACCTGCGAAGGGATAACTCCTGTTTAAAATCCTATGCAGCGCAAGCACCAGACTTGCATGCATAACAACAAGAAAGGTAATTCTAGATGAATGCGATTTCTCGCCTCGCTACTGTCATTTCTCTTGCCTCATTGCTTCCTATCTCTGCATTCCCTCTCAGTGCACTTGCCGCCGACTCCAAAGGTTCGGTAGAAGTCGTTCACTGGTGGACGTCCGGTGGCGAAAAAGCTGCTGTTGATGTGCTCAAGGCCCAAGTCGAAAAAGACGGTTTCACCTGGAAGGACGGCGCCGTTGCCGGTGGTGGCGGTGCGACCGCCATGACCGTGCTCAAGAGCCGCGCCGTGGCCGGTAACCCGCCAGGCGTAGCGCAGATCAAAGGCCCGGACATTCAGGAATGGGCGTCTACCGGTCTGCTCGACACCGACGTCTTGAAAGAAGCCGCCAAGTCGGAGAAGTGGGACAGCCTGCTCGACAAGAAAGTCTCCGATACCGTGAAGTACGAAGGTGACTACGTGGCCGTGCCGGTGAACATTCACCGCGTCAACTGGCTGTGGATCAACCCGGAAGTCTTCAAGAAAGCCGGGATCGAAAAATCCCCGACCACCCTGGAAGAGTTCTACGCAGCCGGCGACAAGCTCAAGGCCAAAGGCTTCATCGCGCTGGCCCACGGCGGCCAGCCTTGGCAGGACAGCACCGTGTTCGAAGCCGTAGTGCTTTCGGTCATGGGTGTCGACGGTTACAAGAAAGCCCTGGTCGACCTGGACAACGCTGCCCTGACCGGTCCTGAAATGGTCAAGGCGCTGACCGAACTGAAGAAAGTCGCGACCTACATGGACGCCGACGGCAAAGGCCAGGACTGGAACCTGGAAGCGGCCAAGGTCATCAACGGCAAGGCCGGCATGCAGATCATGGGTGACTGGGCCAAGAGCGAATGGACCGCGGCCAAGAAAGTCGCCGGCAAGGACTACGAGTGCGTAGCCTTCCCGGGCACCGAAAAGGCCTTCACCTACAACATCGACTCCCTGGCGGTGTTCAAGCAGAAAGACAAGGGTACTTCTGCCGCGCAGCAGGACATTGCCAAGGTCGTGCTGGGTGAGAACTTCCAGAAAGTCTTCAGCATCAACAAAGGCTCGATCCCGGTTCGCATCGACATGCTGAACAAAATGGCAGAAAACGGTTTCGACTCCTGCGCCCAGACCGCTGCCAAGGACTTCCTGGCGGACGCCAAGTCCGGCGGCCTGCAGCCGAGCATGGCGCACAACATGGCGACCACGCTGGCGGTGCAGGGCGCGTTCTTTGATGTCGTGACCAACTTCATCAACGATCCGAAAGCCGATCCGGCCACTGCTGCCAAGCAACTCGGCACGGCCATCAAAGCGGCCAAGTAACCGTTAGCAGCGTTGACCCGGTGGGGGCGGGCAAACCCGCTCCCACCCGGCATGCGCCTGTAATCCTTTCTCTACGTACTGGATCTTCCCATGAGTTCTGTTGCTGTGTTCAGCAAGGCCTCGCCGTTCGATGCATTGCAGCGCTGGCTCCCCAAACTGGTGCTGGCGCCCAGCATGTTCATCGTCCTGGTGGGCTTCTATGGCTATATCCTCTGGACGTTCGTGCTGTCGTTCACCACGTCGACTTTCCTGCCGACTTACAAGTGGGCGGGCCTGGCGCAATATCAGCGGCTGTTCGACAACGACCGTTGGTGGGTAGCGAGCAAGAACCTGGCCGTGTTCGGCGGCATGTTTATCGGCATCACCCTGGTGATCGGTGTGCTGCTGGCGGTGTTTCTTGACCAGCGCATTCGTCGCGAAGGTTTCATTCGCACCATTTACCTGTACCCGATGGCGCTCTCGATGATCGTTACCGGTACCGCGTGGAAGTGGCTGCTCAACCCGGGCATGGGCCTGGACAAATTGTTGCGTGACTGGGGTTGGGAAGGCTTCCGCCTGGACTGGCTGATCGACCCGGATCGCGTGGTGTATTGCCTGGTGATCGCTGCCGTCTGGCAAGCCTCGGGCTTTATCATGGCGATGTTCCTCGCCGGCCTGCGTGGCGTTGATCAATCGATCATCCGTGCCGCCCAGATCGATGGCGCGAGCATGCCGCGTATCTACCTGAAAGTGGTGTTGCCAAGCCTGCGTCCGGTGTTCTTCAGCGCCGTGATGATCCTGGCCCACATCGCGATCAAGAGTTTCGACCTTGTAGCGGCCATGACCGCCGGTGGCCCGGGTTATTCCTCCGACCTGCCTGCGATGTTCATGTATTCCTTCACCTTCAGTCGCGGCCAGATGGGCATGGGCTCGGCCAGCGCAATCCTGATGCTCGGTGCGATTCTCGCAATCATCGTGCCTTACCTGTACTCCGAGCTGAGGACCAAGCGTCATGACTAGTTTCGCCAAACCTTCCATCAGCCTGAGTCGCATCGCGATCTACGCCGTGCTGATCCTCGCGGTGTTCCTGTACCTGATACCGCTGGTGGTCATGCTGTTGACCAGTTTCAAGACCCCGGAAGACATCAACTCCGGCAACCTGCTGAGCTGGCCGACCGTGGTCAGCGGCATTGGCTGGGTCAAGGCCTGGGGCACGGTTGACGGGTATTTCTGGAACTCGATCAAGATCACCGTCCCGGCGGTACTGATCTCCACCGCCATCGGTGCGTTGAACGGCTATGTGCTGTCGATGTGGCGCTTCCGTGGCTCGCAACTGTTCTTCGGTTTGCTGCTGTTCGGTTGCTTCCTGCCGTTCCAGACCGTCCTGCTGCCGGCCTCGTTCACCCTCGGCAAGATGGGCCTGGCGAGTACCACCACGGGCCTGGTGTTCGTGCACGTGGTCTACGGCCTGGCGTTCACCACGCTGTTCTTCCGCAACTATTACGTCAGCGTTCCGGATGCGCTGGTGAAAGCCGCGCGGCTCGATGGCGCGGGTTTCTTCACCATCTTCCGCTTGATCATCCTGCCGATGTCCACCCCGATCATCATGGTCTGCCTGATCTGGCAGTTCACCCAGATCTGGAACGACTTCCTGTTCGGCGTGGTGTTCTCCAGCGGTGATTCGCAACCCATCACAGTAGCGCTGAACAACTTGGTCAACACCAGTACCGGGGCCAAGGAATACAACGTTGATATGGCGGCGGCGATGATCGCCGGGCTGCCGACCCTGCTGGTCTATGTGGTCGCAGGCAAGTATTTCGTGCGCGGGCTGACGGCCGGCGCAGTCAAGGGGTAATCATGGCTACGCTCGAACTTCGCAATGTAAACAAGACTTACGGTCCCGGCTTGCCGGACACCCTGAAGGACATCGATCTGTCGATCAAGGACGGAGAGTTCCTGATCCTGGTCGGACCTTCGGGTTGCGGTAAGTCGACCCTGATGAATTGCATCGCCGGCCTGGAAACCATCACCGGCGGCGCGATCATGATCGATGACCAGGACGTCAGCGGCATGAGCCCGAAAGATCGGGACATCGCCATGGTGTTCCAGTCCTACGCGCTGTACCCGACCATGAGCGTGCGCGAGAACATCGCGTTCGGCTTGAAGATCCGCAAAATGCCGGCTGCCGACATCGAAACGGAAGTGGCGCGGGTGTCCAAGCTGCTGCAGATCGAACACTTGCTCAACCGCAAACCCGGCCAGCTCTCCGGCGGTCAGCAACAGCGCGTGGCCATGGGCCGTGCCTTGGCGCGGCGGCCGAAGATTTACCTCTTCGACGAACCGCTGTCCAACCTCGACGCCAAGCTGCGGGTCGAGATGCGTACCGAAATGAAACTGATGCACCAGCGCCTCAAAACCACCACGGTCTACGTGACCCACGACCAGATCGAAGCGATGACCCTGGGCGACAAAGTGGCGGTGATGAAGGACGGAATCATTCAGCAGTTCGGCACGCCGAAAGACATCTACAACAACCCGGCCAACCTGTTTGTGGCGAGCTTCATCGGTTCGCCGCCGATGAACTTCATCCCCCTGCGCTTGCAGCGCAAGGACGGTCGCCTGATCGCGCTGCTCGACAGCGGCCAGGCCCGTTGTGAATTGCCGTTGGGCATGCAGGATGCCGGGCTCGAAGATCGCGAAGTGATCCTCGGCCTGCGCCCGGAACAGATTGTGCTGGCGAACGGCGAGCCGAACGGTTTGCCGACCATTCGCGCCGAAGTCCAGGTCACCGAGCCGACCGGCCCGGACACCCTGGTGTTCGTCAACCTGAACGAAACCAAGGTCTGCTGCCGTTTGGCGCCAGACGTTGCGCCGGGTGTGGGCGAGACCCTGACCCTGCAATTCGATCCATCGAAAGTGTTGCTGTTCGATGCCAAGACCGGGGAGCGCCTGGGGGTGGCCGGTGTGCCGAAAGCTGAGGCCCACGGCGCCAATGTGGCGCAGTTCAAAGGTCGCTGAAGAACAAGTGTGGGAGCTGGCTTGCCTGCTCCCACTCGGGGAAATGTGCGGCGGATGGGGACATTCGCCGCAGTCTATGTAAACCGCGTTAGATAAAAACAGTTAATAACAATAAAACGAGGATGTAGGGATGAAGAAGAAGAACAACGTTCAGCTTATCTGCCAATTGTCAGCTGTTGCGGCGGCAATGACCCTGGTCGGTAGCGTTCACGCGGCTGACGCGTTCAGCGCCGATTCCCAGTGGATGACCGGTGACTGGGGTGGTGAGCGTACCAAGCTGATCGAGCAGGGTATCGACATCAAGATGGACTACGTCGGCGAAGTCGGCGGCAACCTCCATGGTGGCTACAACAACGACAAGACTGCGCGTTACGCCGACCAGTTCGGCCTGGGCGTGGCACTGGACCTGCAAAAGCTGTGGGGCTGGGATAACACCCAGGCGAAGATCCAGTTGACCAACCGTAACGGTCAGAACATCTCCAACGACCGTGTTGGCGACCCGCGTGCCGGCACCTTGAGCTCCTCCCAGGAAGTCTACGGCCGTGGCCACATGGTCCGTCTGACCCAGTTGTGGATCAAGCACCAGTTCCTCGACGGCAAACTGGACGTCAAGGCCGGTTACTTCGGTGAAGGCGAAGACTTCAACACCTTCCCGTGCGAGTTCCAGAACCTGGCGTTCTGCGGTTCACAAGCGGGTAACTGGGCTACCGGTATCTGGTACAACTGGCCAGTCAGCCAGGCCGCTGTCCGCGTCAAGTACAACATCTCGCCTGAGTTCTATGCGCAGATCGGCGCGTACAACCAGAACCCGTCGCAGCTTGAGCACGGTAACGGCTTCAAGCTCAGCGGCAGTGGTACGGCGGGCACCGTCATCCCGGTCGAGTTGGTCTGGTTGCCTAACCCGAACAACCTGCCGGGCGAATACCGTGTCGGTTACTACAAAAGCACGGCCAAGGCTGATGACGTTCTTAAAGACGACAACGGCAATGATGCGGCAACCAGCGGCAACGCCTATCGCAGCCACAGCAGCAAGTCCGGCTACTGGTTCGTTGCGCAGCAACAACTCACCACCCACAACGGTGACGCTTCCCGCGGTCTGAACATCGCGGCCAACGCCACGTTCCACGACAAGGACACCAACTTCGTCGACAACTATCAGTCGCTGATGTTTGTCTACAAAGGTCCGTTCGATGCACGTCCAAAGGATGACGTCGGTATCGGCTTCGCCCGCATCCATGTCAACGATGACGTGAAGAAAAACTCCGAGCTGATCAACGCTTCCAATGGTGTCAGCGACTACGAAGATCCACTGTTCGCGCCACTGCGTAGCACCGAGTACAACTACGAAATCAACTACGGCTTCCACGTTACCAACTGGCTGACCGTGCGTCCTAACCTGCAATACATCACTCACCCGGGCGGTGTTGATGAAGTCGACAACGCGCTGGTCGCCGGTCTGAAAATTCAGTCGGTGTTCTAACGCTGTTGCGATAAGCTCCTCTCTATGTGCGCATATTTGCGGATGGCCAAGGCTATCCGCTTTTTTTTGGGGGCGGCGCACCCCGGCAACAGATGATTTTCAGGACCGCGGCACATGCATGAGCATCCGCTACAACGCTTCTTCAAATCCTTGCGCGAACGTCCGGTGTTTGCGTGGGAACGCTATCAGATGCGCGACGTGCTAGTGATCGATCATCCGCTGTGCCAAGCGGTGTTCAGCCGCCAGGGTGCGCAGTTGTTGCACTTTCAGCCAGCGGGGCAGAAGCCCTGGTTGTGGTGCGCGGCGAAGTGGCCGCACGTGGGGGCGATTCGGGGCGGCGTGCCGGTGTGCTGGCCGTGGTTTGGCCGTCATCCGAGCGAAAACGCCTGGCCGTCCCATGGCTGGGCGCGGCTGCTGGACTGGAAGTTACTCGATAGCAGTACTGACGATGATGGCGTGCGCTTGCACTGGCAATTGCAGCTATGCGACTGGACGGTTGACCTGCACGCCCATCTGGGCGAACGCATGGATTTGCGCCTGAGCACCGAGCATCAGGACAGCCTGCCGTGCCAATTGAGCCAGGCGTTGCATGCTTACTGGCGTATTGGCGACGTGGCTGAGGTAGCGCTGTCTGGGCTCGATGGCGCGCAGGGTTACGATCAGTTGAGCCGACAGGTGTGTCATCAGGAAGGTGAGCTGCGGGTCGATGGCGGTTGTCAGCGCGTGTTCCAGCATGACGGCGAATTACAGCTCAAGGACCACGCCTGGCAGCGGGAATTGTGCATCGACACTGGCGACGCTGCGGACACGGTGGTTTGGCATCCGGGTTCGCGACCGTTGCTGGGGGTGAGCTGGAACGAGGTGTTGGAATTTGTCTGCGTGGAAGCGGCGAGCGGCGGGACGGATAGCCTGAGTCTGGCGCCGGGGGAGCGGGCGCATTTGAGTTTACAGGCGTGGGTGGGGTGATCGTTCCCACGCTCCGCGTGGGAATGCAGCCCGTGACGCTCCGCGTCACTGGACGCGGAGCGTCCCTTGAGGCATTCCCACGCGGAGCGTGGGAACGATCAGTGCGGACTAGTTGAACTCGTCACCCACCGGATACCGGCTCGCATTCAAACTTTCTTTGATCTTGCGCAAATGCGGCTGGAAATCCACCCCGCGACGCAACGTCATGCCAGTCGCCAACACATCGAGCACCGTCAGCTGAATAATCCGCGAGGTCATCGGCATATAGATGTCGGTGTCTTCCGGCAGCGGAATGTTCAGGCTCAAGGTACTGGCCTTGGCCAATGGCGAGTTTTCAGCGGTCAAACCCAGCACCGAAGCGCCGTTCTCCCGGGCAATGCGCGCCACTTCCACCAGTTCGCGGGTGCGGCCGGTGTAGGAAATGATCACGAACAACTCGCCGGTGTGCGCCACCGAGGCAATCATGCGCTGCATCAGCACGTCGGCATGGGCGGTGACGGCGAGGTTGAAGCGGAAGAACTTGTGCTGCGCATCCAGCGCTACCGGGGCCGAGGCGCCGAGGCCGAAGAAGTGGATTTGCCGGGCCTGGATCAACAGATCGACGGCACGGCTGATCAGGTTCGGGTCCAGGGCCTGCAAAGCACTGTCCAGCGAAGCGATGGCGCTGCCGAAGATTTTCTGGGTGTAGGCTTCAGGATTGTCATCGGCCTCGACCGCACGGCTGACATACGCGGCGCCACTGGCCAGGCTCTGGGCCAACTGCAGTTTCAGTTCCGGGTAGCCGCTGACACCGAACGAACGGCAGAACCGGTTGACCGTCGGCTCGCTGACCTTTGAGGCCTGGGCGAGGGCGGCGATGCTGAACCGGGTCGCCTGCTGTGGATTGAGCAGGATCACTTCAGCGACTTTGCGTTCGGCCTTGTTCAGGTCTTCAAGGCGATTCTGGATTTGTTCCAGTAAATTTCGCACGCGGTCCATAGATGTTCCTTGAGTCAGCAGCGCAAAGATGCGCTCTGCTATGCAAAAAGGGCCTTTGATGCGGCCCGTCACGGTGGCCTATCCTACTGATGGCTCCGACCGACCACCACTCGCAATCTGTATTTTGCGAAAATGTTGTGGTTATTACTACATTTTCCCTTGAGTGATGCCTTGAAAAAAGGTATTTGTAGCTTAACTTGATAAAAGAACAAACATCATGCCTTCGATTACGGTAGAACCGTGCACCTTTGCCTTGTTCGGCGCCCTCGGCGATCTGGCCCTGCGCAAGCTGTTTCCTGCCCTTTATCAGCTGGACGGCGCCGGCCTGTTGCACGAGGACTCGCGAATCATCGCGCTGGCCCGTGAACCCGGCAGCGAGCAGCAGCACCTGGCGTTCATCACCTCGGAGCTGCGCCGCTACGTCGATGCCAAAGAGCTGGACGAAGCCGTGCTCGAACGCTTCCTCGCTCGGTTGAGCTACTTGCACGTCGACTTCCTCAAGGCTGACGATTACGTCGCCCTGGCCGAGCAGGCTGGCAGCGCCCAGCGCGTGATTGCCTACTTCGCCACACCGGCCGCCGTTTACGGCGCGATCTGCGAGAACCTGTCGAAGGTCGGCCTGACCGAAAACACTCGCGTAGTGCTGGAAAAACCCATCGGTTCGGACCTGGAATCCTCGCGCAAGGTCAATGACGCCGTGGCGCAGTTCTTCCCGGAGAACCGCACCTACCGCATCGACCACTACCTGGGCAAAGAAACCGTCCAGAACCTGATCGCCCTACGTTTCGCCAACAGCCTGTTCGAAACCCAGTGGAACCAGAATTATATTTCCCACGTGGAAATCACCGTGGCCGAGAAGGTCGGCATCGAAGGCCGCTGGGGTTACTTCGACAAGGCCGGCCAGCTGCGGGACATGATCCAGAACCACCTGCTGCAGCTGCTCTGCCTGATCGCCATGGACCCGCCGGCCGACCTGTCCGCCGACAGCATCCGTGACGAGAAAGTCAAAGTGCTCAAGGCCCTGGCGCCGATCAGCCCGGAAGGCCTGACCACTCAAGTGGTGCGCGGCCAGTACATCGCCGGCTACAGCGAAGGCAAACCGGTGCCGGGTTACCTGGAAGAGCCGAATTCCAACACCCAAAGCGACACCGAAACCTTCGTCGCCCTGCGGGCCGATATCCGCAACTGGCGTTGGGCCGGTGTGCCGTTTTACCTGCGGACCGGCAAACGCATGCCGCAGAAGCTGTCGCAGATCGTCATTCACTTCAAGGAACCGTCGCACTACATCTTCGCTCCCGAGCAGCGCCTGCAGATCAGCAACAAACTGATTATCCGCCTGCAACCGGACGAAGGCATTTCCTTGCGCGTGATGACCAAAGAACAAGGCCTGGACAAGGGCATGCAGCTGCGCAGCGGTCCGTTGCAGCTGAATTTTTCCGACACC
This sequence comes from Pseudomonas sp. LBUM1646, assembly GCF_059716165.1. Classification (NCBI taxonomy): domain Bacteria; kingdom Pseudomonadati; phylum Pseudomonadota; class Gammaproteobacteria; order Pseudomonadales; family Pseudomonadaceae; genus Pseudomonas; species Pseudomonas sp. LBUM1646. The sequence goes on along the minus strand of NZ_CP166810.1, from coordinate 5,304,081 downwards.
TATCGCAGCGCACGGATTCCCGATGCCTACGAGCGGTTGTTGCTGGAAGTAATGCGGGGCAATCAGAACCTGTTTGTCCGTAAAGATGAAATCGAAGCCGCGTGGAAGTGGTGTGACCAGTTGATCGCCGGGTGGAAAAAATCCGGTGATGCGCCCAAGCCGTACGCGGCCGGGTCCTGGGGACCAATGAGCTCCATTGCACTGATCACGCGGGATGGGAGGTCGTGGTATGGCGATATCTAATTTGCAACTGCCTCAGGGCGTCAACGCCCATGAGTTCAAGAGCCCGGTGTTGCTGGCCGACGGTTTGGCGCTGAATGTGGCCAAGCAACTGAATGACGCTATCGATGCTCGCGGCAACGCGACGCTGGTGGTGTCCGGTGGCCGCAGCCCGGTGGCGTTCTTCCAGAACCTGGCCAAGCAAAAACTGGACTGGTCCAAGGTGGTCGTGACCCTGGCAGACGAGCGCTGGGTGCCGGTCGAGCACGCCGACAGCAATGCCGGCCTGCTCAAGCGCTACCTGCTGCAAGGCCCGGCGGCCAAGGCTCAGTTCCTGAGTCTGTACAGCGCCACCGCCAACCTTGAGCTGGCAGCCGAGCAGGCCGACCGTTTGCTCGCCGAGTTGCCGCCGATCGACGTGCTGATCCTCGGCATGGGCGATGACGGTCACACCGCTTCGCTGTTCCCCAACAGCCCGAACCTGGCTGATGCCTTGAAAGTCGACGGCACACGCCGTTGCTATCCGATGCTGGCACCGACCGTGCCGCACCAGCGCTTGACCATGAGTCGTGCGCTGCTGGCTTCGGCCAAGACCACCGTTCTATCGATTTCCGGTCAGTCCAAGCTGACCACTTTAAGTGCCGCATTGGCCGGTGACGATGTCGCCGCCATGCCGATTCGCGCGTTTCTGCAACCTACGTTAGAGATTTACTGGTGCCCATGAGCCAAGGATCAGCCGCTATGACAAAGACATCCCCGACCGTTTCCATGGCGGACAAAGTTGCCCTGATCGACAGCCTCTGCGCCAAGGCGCGGATCTTGCCGGTGATCACCATCGCTCGCGAACAGGACATCTTGCCGCTGGCCGACGCCCTGGCCGCCGGTGGCCTGACCGCCCTGGAAGTGACCCTGCGTTCGCAGTTCGGCCTCAAGGCCATCCAGGTTCTGCGTGAGCAGCGTCCGGAGCTGGTGACCGGTGCTGGCACCGTGCTCGATCGCACCATGCTTGCCGCCGCCGAAAGGGCCGGTTCGCAATTCATCGTCACCCCAGGCATTACCCGTGACCTGCTCGAAGCCAGTGTCGACAGCCCGATCCCGCTGTTGCCCGGCATCAGCAACGCCTCCGGCATCATGGAAGGCTATGGCCTGGGCTATCGCCGCTTCAAGCTGTTCCCGGCGGAAGTCAGCGGCGGCGTCGCGGCTATCAAGGCCTTGGGCGGCCCGTTCGGCGAAGTCAAATTCTGCCCGACTGGCGGCGTGAGTCCGGCCAATATCAAAAGCTACATGGCGTTGAAAAACGTGATGTGCGTGGGTGGTAGCTGGATGCTTGATCCGGAATGGATCAAGAACGGCGACTGGGCCCGCATTCAGGAATGCACCGCCGAGGCCCTGGCGCTGCTGGACTGATTGTTACCTGACACTTCGTTGTGTGTTCTACGGCTTTACGGTGCGCTTGGTCGGTGCACCGTTTTTTTTTGCCTGCAGAATGCCCCGTAGGAGCAAATCACACGACCCGATACATAGTTACCGCATCCCGTCCGGCGTCTCTCTCTATCCTTGAAGCATCTTATGGAAGAGAGAACCTCATGGATTACAACACTACTGCCCCCCGCGAAACGGTTTGCCTGCTCTCCCCGGAGCAGATCGCCGGCCCGTATTTTCGCAACCCTAAACTCATCAGAAGAAATATTAGCGAAGGTCAGGACGGCGTTCCCCTGGTGCTGCGGCTGGCGATTGTCGACGCCATGACCGGAGAGCCGGTGAACGGCGCGCTGGTGGATATCTGGCATTGCAACGCCCGAGGCGCGTATTCGGGCTGGAGCAAGGTCGACCCGGACAAAAAAGTCGACGTCGGCAGTATCGGTTCGGTCCCGCGCACCGATGACGACACCTACTTGCGCGGTGGGCAATTCAGCGACAACAAGGGCGTCGTGCGATTTACCACGATTTATCCGTCGTTTTATGCCGGTCGTGCGCTACACATTCACGTGGCCGTACGGATCACCGACGGCAACAACTATCTGGAAGAACGGCATGTTGCCTGGGTCGGTCAGCTCTATTTTCCCGAGGTTGTGTCCAGGTCGGTGCTTAATGCCAGGGAGTACAAGGGGCGGAGCGTGTCGTCGCTGACCAACGATCAAGACCATTACTACGAAACCATGGGCGGTAAAGCCTCAACCCTGATGGTGCACAGCATCGGTCGAGACACCATGGATGATGGCTTTTTCGGGCACATGACCATCGGCATCGACACTTTTGCGGTATCGACCCAGATCAAGCCCGAGGATTTCGACAAGTACACCGTGTAAGCGCCGGCCTCAGCGCAGCTCGGTCAGTGCCCGAGCCAGCAGGTCCACGTCGGCTGCGGTGCTGGTCAGTCCCGGTGTAATGCGGATGCACGGTCCGCTGGCGGCGCCGCTGCGGGCCACGGTGAACAAGTTGTACTCATTGAGCAGCCGTTCGGCCATGACGTGCTGGTCGGCATGGCGGGTAAAGCGCATCGAGGTGATGCCGCAATACAGTCGAGGATCGTCCGGGGTCATGACTTCGATGTCCGGCAGGTCGCGCACGGCGTTGACCCAGCGATTACGCAAGTAGTTGAGCCGTGCGCCCTTCGCGGCGGAACCACCCATGGCCTGATGTTCTTCGAGCACCAGCGGCAGGGTCATCAGCGCCGGGATGTTCGGCGTGCTGTAGGGCGTGCGGGCGCGAATGTCGTTGATCGGGAAATGCATCTCACCCATGTCCGGGTCGATGTCGACCAGGCGCTGGGGGGCGATGTAAATGAAACCCAGGGTCAGCGGTGCGCCGATCCATTTGTGCAAGTTGTACCCGGCAAAGGCAATGCCCAGCGCTTCCAGATTGAATTCCATCTGGCCCAGGGCATGGGCGCCATCGAGGATCACATCGACCCCGTGTTCCTTGGCGAGTGCGGCAATCGCCTGCACTGGCATTACCAGGCCGGTGCGGTGAGTGATGTGGGTCAGGGCCATCAGCTTGAGTCGCGGATAACGCACGAAGGCTTCGCGGTAGGTGGCCAGCAAACTGTCGAAAGTGGCAGGGTGCTGGTGGTCGATTTCGATCACTTCCACGCCGCGATGGCGGGCCAGCCAACGCATGGCGCCCTTGACCGTGTCGTACTCCAGATCGCAGAACAGCACCTGATCGCCAGGCTGCAAGCGATTGTAGTTGCGGATCAGCGATTGCAGGCCCTCCGAGGCGTTGCGAGTGAGGGCAACGGATTGCGCGCGCACGCCCATCATCTCGGCAAGTTGCGCCCGAATGTCCAGGCTTTCGCCTTGTTCGAAACGCTGGCGCACATGCACTGAGTTACTGCGATTGATCAGCTCGATATTGCGCTGATACTCCTCGACCACCGTGCGCGACATGCGCCCGAAGTAACCGTTTTCCAGATTGATCGGGCCTGGTTCGACAGCGTAACGGTCGGCAAAGGTTTGCCAGAAGGCTTCATCACGGGCACGGCGGGTGTTATCGGGCATGGGCTACTCAATCAGTTCAGTGGCGGGGTGCTGGCTTGCCATGTTTGGCACGCAGCGGGTCGAGCAGTTCCGATAAACCGTTGTGGTCGATCTCCTGCATCAACGCCAGCAAGCCACCCAATTCACCGTGGGGGAAACCTTCCCGCGCGAACCAGTTCAGGTACTGGCCGGGCAGGTCGGCGATGATGCGGCCCTTGTATTTGCCGAAGGGCATTTCGCGGGTAATCAGCAGTTCGAGCTTTTCAGGATTCATCAATCAGTCGTCTTGATTCAAACAGCCTCGAAAATACAGGCATTCTGCATGCAGGCCAAATGACAGATCATGCAAATAAAGCGGATACAGATTTCTGGATATAAGTTAAGTCATTGAAAAACAATAGGTAAATCCTCGATTCAAAGCTGGCATGCAGACTGCAATAGCTATTGCATCTTTCATCAACCCGCGAGGAATTGAAAATGACCGACGTGAATAAAGAAGCCATCTCTGTACTCAACGACCTGATTGAAACCAGCAAAGACGGTCAGGAAGGGTTCAAGACTTGCGCCGAAGACATCAAACACCCAGAACTCAAAACACTGTTCGTGACGCGTTCTGCCGATTGCGCCACTGCCGCTGCCGAACTTCAGGCTGAAGTGCGTGCCTTGGGCGGCGATCCGGAAACGTCCACCAGTGTCAGCGGTGACCTGCATCGTCGCTGGGTAGACGTGAAAGCGATGTTCACCGGCAAGGACGAAGAAGCCGTGCTGAACGAAGCCGAACGCGGTGAGGATCACGCGCTGAAGGCTTACAAGGAAGCGCTGGAGAAAATCAACAAACACAACCTGGTGGGTATTCGTGACCTGGTTGAACGTCAGTACCATGGCGTGCAACGCAATCACGATCAGGTGAAAGCCCTGCGTAACCAGGCGCGTGCTCAGTCGTAAGCGTTCGTCGCCGGAATAAAAAACGCCAGTTTGACTGGCGTTTTTTTATGTCTGATCGTTCTCACGCTCTGCGTGGGAATGCCGCCCCGGACGCTCTGCGTCCAGCCGTCATGTGACGCGGAGCGTCACTGGATGCATTCCCACGCGGAGCGTGGGAACGATCAGCCAATCAGCCAATGCTGATCGCCGGCAGTACAGGCAACGTTACCGTCTGTTGCTTGCGCGGCGCCAGAATCTCCGCCTCACCATCCACCACTAACTCATCACGCTGGTTGAACACGCGAGTGGCAATACGCACGCGAAACTTCGGCAGCTTCTCGAGAATTTCCAGACGCACGGTCAGGGTGTCGCCGATTTTTACCGGCTTCTGAAAGCTCATCTGCTGACCGATATAAATCGTCCCCGGCCCAGGTAACTCGCACGCCACTGCCGCACTGATCAGTGCGCCGCTGAACATGCCATGGGCAATACGTTCCTTGAACATGGTGCTGGCGGCAAATTCGGCGTCCAGGTGCACCGGGTTGTGATCGCCCGACATCGCGGCGAACAACTGAATGTCGCGCTCTTCGACGGTCTTGCTGTAGCTGGCGGTCTGGCCGACTTCAAGGGCTTCGTAAGGGGTGTTGGTAACCTGGGTCATCTGTCTCAATTCCTGTGACGAATTTAAAAATCCACAAAAAAACTATTCGAAAAACTATTCGGTTCTGGCCGGGCGGCGGTGGCTCAGTGCCTGGGCGATCCAGTTCAATACGTCGGCGGTCACTTCATCGCGGTTGCTCTCGTTGAACAGTTCGTGGCGTGCCTGCGGGTAAATATTCAATTGCAGGTTCTGGCTGCCGGCCGCGCGCAGCGCATGGGCCAGATCTTTCAGACGCTTGCCTTCGCTCACCGGATCACATTCACCGCCCATTATCAGCAAGGGCAGGCCCGGATCGACCTGGGCGAGATTGGACGCTTTGCTGATTTGCTGCAAGCCGCCGAGCAAGTCGATCCACAGTTGATTGGTGCAGCGAAAGCCGCAAAACGGGTCGCTGGCGTACAGATCGACTTCCGCCGGGTCGCGGCTCAGCCAGTCGAACCGGGTGCGCGCAGGCTTGAATTTGTTGTTGAACGAGCCGAACGACAGGAACTCGATCAGCGCGCTGCGCCCCGTCTGTCCCTGACGCAGCCGTTCGAGCCGGGCGATTTGCCGCGCCGCGCGATACAGCGCCACCGGTTGAAAATTCGAACCACTGAGAATCGCTCCGTGCAGGCTGGCGCTGTGGTGCAGCAGGTAGGCCTGGGCGATGTAGCTGCCCATGCTGTGGCCCAACAGCACAATCGGTACGCCAGGGTGGTGCTGACCGATGTGCTGGTTGAGGCTGGCAAGGTCGCCGACCACCTTGCACCAGCCATCGTCATCGGCGAAATGGCCCAGCGTCCCGTTTTCGGCAGTTTTGCCATGTCCACGCAGGTCCGGCGCGTAGACGCCATAACCCTGATCGCAGAACTTCTCAGCCAGTCGAGCGTAGCGACCGCTGTGCTCGGCCATGCCATGGGCCAGCAGGATCACGGCTTTTAAGGGCGAGGCGGGCAGCCATTGGTTGACGAAGAGGCGGCTGTGGTCACTCGCGGTCAGCCAGAAAGTGTCGTGGATCATGGCGATTCCTTTGCACGATGTGGTTGCATTGTATAGCGCATCCTTCGCTTGCCGTCTGATCAGGCCACGCCACGTTAGGAAGATTCACACGATCAATGACGGTGTTGGCCATATTTGCCTGATTGGCCATAACTGCTAGTGTCCGTGAAGCTCCGCTTTTCATTCATTGTTTTTCAGAAATGACAGAAAAGTGGCCAAGGTGATTCAGGTAAAGAGGACAAGAACAATGCAGCCTGATTTCTGGAATGACAAACGCCCGGCCGGCGTGCCCCTGGACATTGATCTTGGGGCCTACAAGTCGGTGATCGAGGTGTTCGAGCGTTCCTGCAAGAAATTCGCGGATCGCCCGGCCTTCAGCAACATGGGCGTGACCCTGACCTATGCCGAACTGGAACGCTACAGTGCCGCGTTTGCCGGTTACCTGCAGGCCCACACCGATCTCGCGCCGGGGGATCGCATCGCGGTGCAGATGCCCAACGTCCTGCATTACCCGATTGCCGTGTTCGGTGCGTTGCGCGCCGGGCTGATCGTGGTCAACACCAACCCGCTGTACACCCCGCGGGAGATGCGTCATCAGTTCAAGGACTCCGGTGCCCGGGCGCTGGTCTACCTGAACATGTTCGGAGCCAAGGTCCAGGAAGTGCTGGCCGACACCGACATCCAGTATCTGATCGAAGCGAAGATGGGCGACCTGATGCCCACCGCCAAGGGCTGGCTGGTCAACACGATGGTGAGCAAGGTCAAGAAAATGGTCCCCGACTATTCCTTGCCCCAGGCCGTTTCCTTCAAGAGCGCGTTGCGTCTGGGCCGGGGCCTGGGCATTAAGCCGCTGAAGGTCGGCCTCGACGACATCGCCGTGCTGCAATACACCGGCGGCACCACGGGCCTGGCCAAGGGCGCGATGCTGACTCACGGCAACCTGGTGGCGAACATGCAACAGGCGCGGGCCTGCCTGGGGCAGTTCGGCAGCGACGGTCAGCCGTTGCTGCGCGAAGGCCAGGAAGTGATGATCGCGCCGCTGCCGCTCTACCATATCTATGCCTTCACGGCGAACTGCATGTGCATGATGGTGACCGGCAACCACAACGTGCTGATCACCAATCCGCGGGACATCAAAGGCTTTATCAAGGAGCTGAAAAACTGGCGGTTCTCGGCGCTGCTGGGGCTCAACACGCTGTTCGTGGCGCTGATGGATCACCCGGACTTCAAGACCCTGGACTTCTCCAGCCTCAAGCTCACCAACTCCGGCGGCACTGCGCTGGTCAAGGCCACCGCCGAGCGTTGGGAACAGCTCACCGGTTGCCGCATCACCGAGGGTTACGGCCTGACCGAAACCTCGCCGGTGGCCTGCACCAACCCGTATGGCGACAAATCGCGGATCGGCACAGTCGGCCTGCCGGTGCCCGGCACTACGCTGAAGGTCATCAATGACGAAGGCGTCGAACAGCCGCTAGGCGAGCGCGGCGAGTTGTGCATCAAGGGCCCACAGATCATGAAGGGCTACTGGCAGAAACCCGAAGCCACCGCCGAAGTGCTGGATGCCGAGGGCTGGTTCAAGTCCGGTGATATCGGGGTGATCGACCCGGACGGTTTTGTGCGCATTGTCGATCGCAAGAAAGACATGATCATCGTCTCGGGTTTCAACGTGTACCCGAACGAAATCGAAGACGTGGTGATGGCCCACCCGAAAGTTGCCAACTGCGCAGTGATCGGCGTGCCGGACGAGCGTTCGGGGGAGGCGGTGAAGTTGTTTGTGGTAGCCCGTGAATCCGGTGTCAGCCTTGAAGAGTTGAAGGCGTACTGCAAGGAAAACTTCACCGCGTACAAAGTGCCCAAGCACATTGTGTTGCGCGAGTCGTTGCCGATGACGCCAGTGGGCAAGATTCTGCGGCGGGAGTTGCGCGATATCGCATAACCGTTGAATGGCCGCGCTTCGCGCGGATCGCGGGCAAGCCTCGCTCCTACAGGTTCGATTTGTTCACAAACAAGGTGAATGACACCGAACCCGTAGGAGCAAGGCTTGCCCGCGATGCTTTAAGGGCTGAAAAGCCTGATTTAAAGCGCTTTCAAGGGGTGTATAGAACTTTTGCTCTAAAATGACTACCGGCTATTCTTGAGTCATTTATGTGACTGTAGAGGCCGCTTTTGGCTCTAGTCGGCCTCTGGCAAAGCTGCTACTCTCGGCGCGCTTTTGTGACTTCTCGGCCTAAGTAAAAAGCCAGACTCACCAATCGACACACCAACAAAAACATACACCAATAATAATCGCATCAAATGCGGTGATGAATTCGCGTTGCTGAGGAGTGGGCTTCCATGATCGAAGACTTTTGGAAGGATAAGTACCCTGCCGGGATTGCTGCCGACATCAATCCAGACGAGTATCCGAATATTCAGGCAGTGTTGAAGCAGTCCTGCCAACGCTTCGCCGACAAACCGGCTTTCAGCAACCTGGGCAAGACAATCACCTACGGTGAACTGTACGAATTGTCCGGTGCCTTTGCCGCTTACCTGCAACAGCATACCGACTTGCAGCCCGGTGATCGAATCGCCGTGCAGTTGCCTAACGTGTTGCAGTACCCGGTGGCCGTCTTCGGTGCGATCCGCGCCGGGCTGATCGTGGTCAACACCAACCCGCTGTACACCGCGCGGGAGATGGAACACCAATTCAACGACTCCGGTGCCAAAGCCCTGGTCTGCCTGGCCAACATGGCGCATCTGGCCCAGACCGTGGTGCCGAAAACCGGCGTCAAGCACGTCATCGTCACCGAAGTCGCCGACCTGCTGCCGCCGCTCAAGCGCTTGCTGATCAACAGCGTCATCAAGTACGTGAAGAAGATGGTCCCGGCGTATCACTTGCCCAAGGCCGTCAAGTTCAATGACGTGCTGAGCAAGGGTCATGGCCAGCCTGTGGCTGAAGCCAACCCGGACAGTGGCGATGTCGCGGTGCTGCAATACACCGGCGGCACCACCGGAGTGGCCAAGGGCGCGATGCTGACCCACCGCAACCTGGTGGCGAACATGCTGCAGTGCAAGGCGCTGATGGGTTCCAACCTCAATGAAGGTTGCGAGATCCTGATCACTCCGCTGCCGCTGTACCACATCTATGCCTTCACCTTTCATTGCATGGCGATGATGCTGATCGGCAACCACAACATCCTGATCAGCAACCCGCGCGACCTGACGGCGATGGTCAAGGAGCTGTCGAAGTGGAAGTTCAGCGGTTTCGTTGGCCTGAACACGTTGTTCGTGGCGCTGTGCAACAACGAAGCGTTCCGCAAGCTGGATTTCTCGGCGCTGAAGGTCACCCTGTCCGGTGGCATGGCCCTGCAACTGGCCGCCGCCGAACGCTGGAAAGCGGTGACCAATTGCCCGATCTGTGAAGGTTATGGCATGACCGAAACCAGCCCGGTGGCCACGGTCAACCCGATCCAGAATATCCAGGTCGGCACCATCGGTATTCCGGTGCCCTCGACCCTGTGCAAAGTCATCGACGATGCCGGCGTTGAACAGCCGCTGGGCGAAATCGGTGAGCTGTGTGTGAAAGGTCCGCAAGTCATGAAGGGCTACTGGCAGCGCCAGGACGCCACCGATGAAATGCTCGACAGCGAAGGCTGGTTGAAGACCGGTGATATCGCACTGATCCAGCCCGATGGCTACATGCGCATTGTCGATCGCAAGAAAGACATGATCCTGGTCTCCGGTTTCAACGTGTACCCGAACGAACTGGAAGACGTGCTCGCGACCCTGCCGGGCGTGCTGCAATGCGCGGCCATCGGCATCCCGGACGAGAAGTCGGGCGAGGCGATCAAGATCTTCATCGTCGCCAAACCGGGCGTGACCCTGACCAAGGAAACGGTGATGGAGCACATGCGCGCCAACGTCACCGGCTACAAGGTCCCGCGTTCCGTGGAGTTCCGCGATGCGCTGCCGACCACCAACGTCGGCAAGATCCTGCGCCGCGAACTGCGTGACGAAGAGCTGAAGAAGCTGGGCGTGAAGAAGTAAGCCCCGCTTGAAACACAAAAGCCCCGCAGAAGCGGGGCTTTTTGTTGCCTGCCTGATCGTTCCCACGCTCTGCGTGGGAATGCCTCAATGGACGCTGTGCGTCCGCTGTTGGGACGCGGAGCGTCCCGGGCTGCATTCCCACGCGGAGCGTGGGAACGATCAGGTAAGCAAGATCTTTGGTTTTTTAGAGGCGGAACGGCGCGAAATTGACGTTGGTGCCCGCCGGGCGCATGTCCTGCAGGTACGAGTCCTTGTCGGCGCTCAGTTCCAGGCTCAGGGCCGCTTTGCGCTTGCCTTCGTTGCGCACCACCAGGCCTTCGAGTTTTTCACGCAGGAACACCGTCGGCACCTTCAGGTGCAGCAGTTCGTCGGTGTCCGGCGTGTGCATCAGCAAGTGAACCCACTCGTACTGACCAACAGCCAGACGCGCCACCGGGATGTCGAACCACCAGATGTTGCGGTTGCGGTTCAATTCGGTGAAATGGCAGTTGTTGACGCCAAGCACAGCACCGCCGAGTTCCAGGTTTCTGCGGGCAATGGCCTGCTTTTTATCGAGTTTCATAACATTCCTACGGGATTGGATCTTCAGCGCCATGGCCTGAATACGTTGCGCATTCTCGGGGGTTGCACGGCAAACATAAAGCCCAACCTTTGATCGGCGATGAAATGTCGCGCTAAAAAATAAATGAAACTCCGTGCAAACGCCTCCGGTCAATCTTTGTGTAACGACTATGACCCTTGAATTGTTCACAGGAGAAACACCATGAGCAGCACTGGCGATAAAGTTAAAGGCATGGCAAATGAAGCGGCTGGCAACGTCAAACAAGGCGTCGGCAAGGCCACTGACAACCCAAAACTGCAAACTGAAGGCAAGATTCAGGAAAAGAAAGGCGAAGCCCAGCAAGCGGTCGGCAAAGCCAAGGACGCGGTCAAGAAAGCGGTCGATAAGTCCTGACGTTCCGCCCCTTCAAGGCACACTGAAACGGCCATCCGCGGATGGCCGTTTTTGTGTCAGCGGCACCGGTTAAACAACGAAATTGTTTCAAAGTCGCCAAGTAGGCTACTTTGATGTAGAAAACGGCCCCTGAGTCGCCACGACTTCAACCCTTTTGCGGCGAAAGGAGACGCTAATGATTTTCCCGGACATGAAAGGCCTGCCCCTGCACCACGTGATGGTGCGCACGGTCAAAGAATTCATCGACGATGAGATGTCGACCTATGCCTCGGCGCTGGCCTATCAAATGCTGTTCTCGCTGTTCCCCTTCATTCTGTTCCTGATCGCCCTGATCGGTTTCCTGCACCTGCCGGACTTCTTCTCCTGGCTGCGCCTGCAATCGGAACTGGTGCTGCCGCCCCAAGCCCTGGAACAAGTGAACCCAGTGATCGACCAGTTGCAACAATCCAAGGGTGGCTTGCTCTCGATCGGTATTGTCATCGCCCTGTACACGGCATCTGCCGGTGTGCGGCTGATGATGAGCGCGATGAACGCCGCGTATGACGTAGTGGAAGGTCGGCCGGTGTGGAAGCGTTTTCCGCTGTCGGTGTTCTACACCATCGGCATCGCCGGCATGTTGCTCGCCGCTGCAGCGTTGATGGTGCTCGGCCCGCAGGTGATGGGCTGGATTGCAGCGCAGGTCGGGCTCGAAGACTTCATCGTTACGGTCTGGACCATCGCCCGCTGGCCGGTGATCGTGATCCTGATGATGGTCGCGGTGGCGTTGATCTACTACGTCATGCCCGACGTCAGGCAGGAGTTTCGTTTCATCACTCCGGGTTCGGTGCTGGCGGTGGTGGTGTGGATTATCGCCTCGTTGGGTTTCGCGTTTTACGTCAAGACCTTCGCCAACTACAACGCCATGTATGGCAGTATCGGCGCGATCATTGTGCTGTTGCTGTACTTCTACATTTCCGCCGCAGTGCTGTTGCTTGGCGCGGAGATGAATGCGGTGATCGAACACATGTCGACCGAAGGCAAGGACCCTGGCGAAAAGGTCCCCGGCGAGCACGACCACGAAACCAAACACCACGTTTCGGGACTGGGACGGGACCACTCGCTCAAGCCGAACACTGACGAAGCCTGAACATGATCCGTGAAATCCTGAAAATGGGCGATGAACGCCTGCTGCGCATTGCCCCGCCGGTGCCGGCCGAGATGTTCGACAGCCCCGAGTTGTGGCAACTGATCGACGACATGTTCCAGACCATGGAAAGCGTCGGCGGCGTTGGCCTGGCCGCGCCGCAGATCGGTGTCGATCTGCAACTGGTGATCTTCGGTTTCGAGCACAGCGAACGCTACCCTGATGCCGAAGCCGTGCCGCAGACGATTCTGATCAACCCGTTGATTACGCCGTTGAGCCCGACGCTGGAAGAGGGTTTCGAAGGTTGCCTGTCGGTGCCCGGCCTGCGGGGCGCGGTGGATCGTTATCAGCACATTCGCTATGAAGGCGTCGACCCCAAGGGCCAGCCGATTGTGCGGATTGCCTCCGGGTTTCATGCGCGGGTGGTGCAACACGAATGCGATCACCTGATTGGCCGCTTGTATCCGTCGCGGATCAGTGATTTCACCAAGTTCGGGTTTACTGAGGTGATGTTTCCGGATCTGGATCCCAGCGCGGACGATTAAACACAAGCAAAAGATCGCAGCCTTCGGCGGCGCCCACAGGCGCGTAGGAGCTGCCGAAGGCCGCGATCTTTTGATCTTCGCTGTTATTTGACGGGTTTAATAAACCGCAACGTCATCCGGTCCGACTCCCCAATCGCCACATACTTCGCCTTGTCCTTCTCCCCCAACGTCAACGCCGGCGGCAAAGTCCAGACGCCTTCGGGGTAATCCTTGGTGTCCTTCGGATTGGCATTGATTTCGCTCTTTTCCTCAAGCTTGAACCCCGCATCCGTGGCCAGTTTCACCACGTACGCGGTGGTCAGGTAACCGCTGTGCTTGATGTCCTCCAGCGACGCCCCATCCTTGGCCCGATGATCCACCACGCCGAGCACACCACCCGGTTTCAACACCTTGAAAAACGACTCGAACATCAGCGGCGCCGTGTCGGCCAGCACCCAGTTGTGCACGTTGCGAAAGGTCAGCACGGTGTCTGCCGAACCGGGTTTGCCGAGCACCGGGGCCTTGGGATCAAACTCGACCACCTGGGCCTTGGCGTATTGGGCGGGGGCGGCGGCGAATTTCGCCTTGAGCGTTTCTTCGTTCTTGCGCGCGTAGTCGCTGACGGTCGGTGCCTGCACGGCGGCGATGTAGGTGCCGTGATCCTTGAGCAGCGGCGCCAGCAGTTCGCTGTACCAACCGCTGCCAGGGGTGATTTCAATGACCGTCTGATTCGGCCGCAAGCCGAAGAATTGCAGACTCTGTTGCGGATGCCGGTAGACATCGCGCACCACGTTCTGCGGCGCGCGCCAGGTGCCTTTGAGCACCTCGGCGTATTGCTCGCTCGAGATGGGTTTGGTGTCGGCGGCGTACGCCAGAACAGGGGTGAGCAGGGCGGTCAGGGTCAAGGCGAGTAGGGCGGTTTTCATGGCGCATCCTGGCAGATTCGAAGTCGACTCCGAGGCTAGCACGCAGCCATTGACGGCCGATCACACATTATCGACGGACGACCTCACCAACGGTTCTAAGCCCATGGCGATCATCGGTTTGCTGCGGGCGTAACGGCTCAAGCGCTCGACCATCGCGTAGGGCATTGGCGGATCGCAAGTAAAGCCGCGTCGCTCATAAAAGCCGCGCAAATCCGGGTGGCAGTACAACCAGACCGGGCTGTCGAGGCCTTTGACGGCTTCGGCGATCAGCTTTGCGGCGATGCCTTGTTCACGACATGCCGGGTCCACGAACAAACCCGTCAACCAATGCCCGCCCGCAACCGGCCGCAAACACAATGCCGCGACAATCTCCCCGCGCCGGGCTACCCACAGTTGTGCCTCGCGCACAGCTTTCATGGGCGATTGGTGGGTGCGGTAAAACTTGTTCATCAACGGCCATAACGGTTCGTCGAGCAAGGCGTACTGGGTGTCTGGCATGGGCTTTGGCTGTCAGTTGGCAAAGTGGGCGATTATAAAAGAACGCGCGCGCGGCGATAGGTGTATACCTGACTTCACATCCCGTATGAGTGGAGTACGTATCATGGCCAAAGGCATGGATTCAAAAAAAGCGGCAAAGAAAAAACCGGCAAAAACCGCCGATGAAAAGCGCGCGGACAAGAAGGCCAAGAAGGTGGATGTGTTCGGGCATTGATCAGTAGGACGCCTTGATGATCGTTCCCACGCTCCCGCGTGGGAATGTCTCTAGGGACGCTCCGCGTCCAGTGACGCGGAGCGTCACGGGCTGCATTCCCACGCAGAGCGTGGGAACGATCAGCAAATAATCTGCAAGATTTCCCCACGCTATTGCACAGAGAGGGACAAGTCCCGTTCTGAGCAAAGCCATGCCCCATTACTTCGACGCCGCCCATCGAGAAGAAATCGAATCCCTGCGCCAACGCCTGACCGCTCGCACCGAGTGGCCGACCTGGTTGCTGCTGATTGGCGTGTACACGATCTGGTTTGGCATTGTCCTGGCCAGTGACCGGCTGGGCCTTTGGTGGAGCACGGTATTGTTGATTCCCTTGGTGGTGCTCTGGTTATCGGTGCAGCACGAATTGCTCCACGGCCACCCCACGCGCAGGCTGGCTCTGAACAAATTCCTCGGTTACGCACCGTTTGCGGTGTGGTTTCCGTACACCCTCTATCGCGACAGCCATTTGCTGCATCACCACGACGAAGACCTGACCGTCCCCGGTCGCGATCCGGAAAGCCGTTACCTCACCGCCGCGCACTGGCAACGCAGCTCCGTGTTCAAACAGGCCCTGCACCGGCTGAACAAAACTGTGCTCGGACGCGTCATGGTGGGCGCACCCATGGCGTTGCAGGCCCTGGCCCGCAAAGAACTGCGACGCCTGCGCGCGGGCGAGCGCCAGGCCTGGTTAATGTGGTTGACCCACGGCGCGCTCACGCTGTTGATGCTGGCGTTCATTGCGCGTTTCAGCGCGTTGCCGGTGTGGCATTACCTGCTGCTGATCAGTGTGCCGGCGCTGTCGATTGCGATGATTCGCTCCTACTATGAACACCGCCCAAACGCACAACCTGAGCAACGCAGCGTGCTCAATGAAGCGGCGTGGCCATGGAGTTGGCTGTTCCTGAACAACAACCTGCACCTGGTGCATCACGATTTGCCGAGCTTGCCCTGGTATGACTTGCCCAAGGCTTATCGCGCACGTCGTGAGCAATGGCTGGCGCGCAGTGGCGGGTTTCTGGTGCAGGGTTATGGTGAGTTGTGGCGCAGGCACGGGGTGACGGCGATCGACAGCCCGCAACATCCATTTCATTGATCGACGGTGATCCCACAGGGGTTCTTTGTTACAGGGGAATTTTGAGATGGCAGCACAAATCGCCGAACTACTGATGTACGTCGCCCCCGAGCCAATCCGCCAGGCCAATGAAGCCTGGCTGTCGCGAATTCTGGAACGACTCGGCGCTACCCGCCAACGCGCCGAAGGTCTGTCGCTACCAGACCTCTGGCGCTCCCCCAATTTGCTGCTGACCCAAACCTGCGGCTACCCGCTGATGACCTTGTTACGCGGTCAGGTCCGGGTCGTCGGCCGCCCGCGTTACGAACTGCCGGACAGCAACGGCGGCAACCATTGCAGCCTGCTGCTCAGCCGCGCCGACGATCCACGCCGCAACTTACCGGCCTTTTACAACAGTCGCGGGGTGATCAATGACGAAGGCTCCAACAGCGGCATGAACCTGCTGCGCCATCGACTGGCGCCACTGCATCGCGACGGCCAGTTTTTTGCCCGTGTCGGCATCAGCGGCGGCCATCGCGAAAGCTTGCGCTGGCTGCGTGAAGACCTCGCCGACCTGGCCGCCATCGATAGCGTGACCTTCGCCTACCTGGCGCGGCATGCCGAAGCAGAAGTGGCCGGTTTGCGCGTGATCGCCCGCAGTGCGTTCAGTCCGACCTTGCCTTACATCACCGCTGCGAGCGCAAGTAATGAGCAGATCGAGCAGCTTCGACTCGTGATGAATGGGACGTTGCGCGAGTTGCCGGACGTTGCCGAGATCCTCGGTTTGCGAGAGGTGTTACCCGCGATGGAAAGCGACTATCAGATCGTGCTCGATTACCAGCAGGAAGCTGAGGCGTTGGGGTATGGGCGATTGCGTTAGGCACGATCAAGATCAAAAGATCGATAAATACCAAAATAGAATATAAAAATGCTTTTTAAGTATTATTAAAGAATAAGGCTCTTGGCTAGAATCGCGCCACCGGATCACCGGACATTCAGCGACCCCTAACCCCAGGAGCCCCTATGTCCGGCGCCGACCTTTCCCATCGCAATCACGTGGGCGGATTGTTCCGCGCTCATTACGCCTGGCTGTGCGCCCGGTTGCGCCAGCAATTGGGGAGCCATTGCAGCGTCGAAGACATCGCCGCTGAAACCTTCACCCAACTGCTCGAATCCCCAGGGTTGACACCAATCCGCGAGCCGCGCGCCTTGCTGACTACCATCGCCCAGCGCTTGATCTATCAGCTCTGGCGCCGTCGCGATCTGGAACATCAGCACCTCGATCAATTGCAGCAACTCGATTTCCATCAAACGAATTCGCCCGAGGACCTGGCGCAACTGACCCAGGCCCTGCATGGCCTCGACCGCACGCTCGGGCGTTTGCCGGGCAAGGTCCGGGCAACGTTCCTGTTGTCGCGCATCGACGGCCTGACCTACCCGCAAATCGCCGCTGAACTGGGCATTTCCCAGCGTTCGGTCAGCGTCTACATGACCCGCTCCCAGGCCTTGTGCGTGCAGCACAGCGCCAATGAACCCTTATTAAACCGAACACCCCTGACCCAGAGGTCCGCATGAGATCGATCAAAACCCTGCTCGGCAGTTCGCTGCTGGCCCTGAGCCTGGTGGCCAGCCACGTGCCCGCCGCCGAAAAAACCGCGCCGATCCACTTTGGCGACATCGCTTGGGAAAGCGGCAGCTTCATCACCGAAGTCCTGCGCCTGATCGTCGAAAAAGGCTACGGCTACCCGACCGATACGTTGCCGGGCAGCACCGTCAGCCTCGAAGCGGCGCTGGCCAAGAACGACATCCAGGTGATCGGCGAAGAGTGGGCCGGGCGCAGTCCGGCGTGGGTCAAGGCCTCGAATGAAGGTAAGGTGTTCGGCCTCGGTGACACGGTCAAAGGCGCCACCGAAGGCTGGTGGGTCCCGGAATACGTGATCAAGGGCGACCCGGAGCGCGGCATCAAACCGTTGGCCCCGGAGTTGAAATCCGTCGCCGACCTGGCCCGTTACAAGGACGTGTTCCGCGACCCGGAAGACCCAAGCCGCGGGCGTTTCCTCAACAGCCCTACCGGATGGACCTCGGAGATCGTCAACAGCCAGAAACTCAAGGCCTATGACCTGACCGCCGACTACGTCAACTTCCGCACCGGTTCCGGCGCGGCGCTGGATGCCGAAGTCGCCTCATCGATCCGTCGCGGTAAACCGGTGCTGTTCTATTACTGGTCACCGACGCCGCTGCTGGGCCGGTTCAAACTGGTAAAACTCGAAGAGCCTGCGTTCGATGCCGAAGCCTGGAAGACCCTGGCCGATGCCAACAACCCGCATCCGAAGGGCACCCGTTCGATGCCGGCGAGCCTGGCGATTGGCGTGTCTGCACCGTTCAAGGCGCAATACCCGGATTTGGTGGCGTTCTTTGAAAAGGTCGATTTGCCGATTGATCTGCTGAACCAGACCCTGGCGCAGATGAGCGAAAAACGTCAGCAACCGCGCCAGGTCGCCGAAGCGTTTTTGCGCGATCAGCCGCAGGTGTGGAAGGGGTGGGTGCCGGGGGAGGTGGCGACGAAAGTGAGTGGGAGTTTGTAGGTTTTTTCTGATGTTTCTGTAGCGCCTGATAGGCCGCTTTCGCGGGCAAGCCTCGCTCCTACAGCGTTCAGCGTTGTTCACACGACGCGAAACCTGTAGGCGCGAGGCTTGCCCGCGAAGGGTCTCCAGCCTTACACCAATTCAGCCGCCAACGCCGCCTTCACGGCTGGCCGCGCATCAACCCGCGCCTGAAACTGCGCCAACGCCGGCCACTGCTTCAAATCAATTCCAAACCCAACCGCCCAACGCAACACCGTAAACAAATACGCATCCACCACACTGAACCCATCCGCCAGCAAATAATCCTGCCGCTCCAGCGTCTGGCTCAACACCGCAAAGCGCTTGAACAGTTTTGCCTTGATCAGCGTTTTCACCTCTTCGGGAAACTGCGCATTGAACAGCCAGCCGAGCCCGCCATGGATCTCGGTCGAGACGAAGTTCAGCCATTCCTGCAACCGCACTCGCTCGAAAGTCCCGTTCGCCGGCGCCAGATTCACCTCGGGCCGCAGGTCCGCCAAGTACTGCAGGATCGCCGGGCCTTCGGTCAGCACCTGGCCGTCGTCCAATTGCAGCGCCGCGACGTAACCCTTGGGGTTGATGGCAAGAAAGTCCTCTCCGGCGGCGGTTTGCTTGGTGCTGTTATCGACACGAATCAAGACGAAGGGCAGATCGAGCTCGCGCAACACTATGTGCGGCGCCATCGAGCAAGCTTGCGGGGCGTAATACAACTTCATGGGCAGGGCTCTGGCTGGGGATTTACGCCAGTGTCATAGTGCGCGCCGGGCTTCGTAAAATTAATCTTTCAGAAAACCGCCATAAGGAAAGCTACTGCCATGATGAATCTGATGCATTGGCGAATGGTGGTGGCAGTGGCCGATACCGGCAACATCACCCGGGCGGCCGAACGGGTCGGCATGACCCAATCCGGCGCCAGCCAGGCGCTGGCGCTGATTGAGGAAACCCTGGGCGTTCAACTGTTCAGCCGGGAAAACCGCCAGACCCTGCCGACCGCCATCGGCCTGCCGGTGATCGAGCAGGCGCGCACCATGCTCGGCGCCCTGGAGATCATTCGCAGCACCGCCGATGCCGCCAGGGATGTGCAGCGCGGCAGCATTCGCCTGGCCAGTTTCCCCATGGTGCTGGCCACGTTTCTGCCGCCGCTGTTGCGCCAGTTCAATCGGCTCTATCCCGGCATTCAGGTGGTGGCCCTGGAAGTCAGCGACGACGAAGTGGAAACCCTGCTCGAAGCCGGGCTGGTGGACATCGGCGTAGCGCTGAACCCGGCGCCCGAACGTAATGCTGCGCTGTTGGGGCGCGATGCCTGGGTGGCGGTGCTGCCCGGCGGCCACCCCTTGGCACGCGGCGCAAACGAAGAAGGCATCAGCCTCGCGCAACTGGTGACGCAACCTTTTGTCCTGGCCACGGGCGGTTGTTCGACCAATGCCCGCAGTCTGGCGGCCGAAGCCGGGTTGCAATTGCTGGATGTGCGGGCCGAGGTTCGCGAGTGGAGCAGCGCATTCACTCTGGTGCGGGAAAACATCGGCGTGACCGTGGTGCCGGAGATGACGCTGCCAAGCAATCGCCAAGGTTTGAGGATTGTTCCGCTGACACCGCAGATCAATCGCGAATTTGCCTTGGTAATGGCCGCACACAAGGAACCGTCGGCAGCGGTGCAGGCGCTGTTGGGCATGCTCGCTGGCGCAGGGTGCTGAACCGATTTTGTCCTCAATACTGGCCGACTAGTGGCCTTGCGTCCCTGATTGCGCTGACTATGCTGACTCGTAACTAATCATGTCGGTCGCCATATGAAAGTCGGCGCCCCGCCAAAACCAGTTCCTGAAATAACCCCAGAGTGCGCAACCCAAGGCACCGACACTGAACAACAAGGAGTTGTCCCGTAAATGGAGTTACTTAGCAAAACGTTAGGGTTGGCCCGACCGGGCTATCAAGAGAAGGATGTCTTGATAAGAGCGTTGCTGCACGGACTCTCCGATTGAACATCATTTATCACCTGACAAATCCTGCCGATGGCGGGATGCGTGTGCCTGTTCCATGGAACGTAGTGGTGGATCTTGAAAGACCAACAACTTTCATCAATCAAAAGATCGCGCTTAAGGTGATAGAACCATGTTTAACCTACATCACAAGGCTGACCTGCTGGAGCTCGAGCGATTTAATGGCGCATTGACCGAGGCCAACGCCAAGTTGGCGGCCGTCAGTCGCTCGATGGCAATAATCGAGTTCAGCCCTGAAGGCATCGTGCTCGATGCCAACGATAACTTTTGCGCCACCATGGGCTACAGCGCCGAAGAAGTGCGCGGCAAACATCACCGCGTCTTTTGCGAAGAAGCGTTTTATCGCAGCGAGGAATACGCCAAGTTGTGGCGTGACCTGGCCCGTGGCGAACCGGTCAGTGGCACGTTCCTGCGCTTGAATAAGGCCGGGCGGGAGATTTGGCTGGAGGCCAGTTACATGCCGGTATTCGGACCCGATCGCCAAGTTAAAAGTGTGATGAAAGTGGCCTCGGACATCTCCGATCGAATCTATAAAGAGCACGAAGAGGAGAGCATGTTGGCGGCCATCGGGCGGTCCATGGCGGTGATCGAGTTCACCCCGGACGGTCGCGTTGTTACCGCCAACGACAACTTCCTGAAAACCATGCACTACTCGCTCAACGAAGTGGTGGGCCAGCACCACAGCCTGTTCTGCCACCGCGCCGAAGCCGAGTCGCCGCAGTACAAAGCGTTCTGGGCCTCACTCAATCGCGGCGAATATCACTCGCACCGTTTCGAGCGCAAGGACAAGCACGGTCATACGGTGTTTCTGGAGGCTTCCTACAACCCGCTGTTCGATAGCAAGGGCCGGTTGTACAAAGTGGTGAAGTTTGCCAGCGACATCACTCAGCAGGTCACCACCCTGCAAACCGCCGCAGAATCGGCCCACAGCACTTCGGTACAAAACGACGCCTGTGCGCAGAAAGGTTCTTTGGTGGTTCAGCAAACGGTGCAGATCATCCAGGACATTTCCCGCGACCTCAACGAAGCGGCACTGAGCATTGATGCGGTGAGCAAGCAGTCCGACATCATCGGCACCATCGTTCAGACCATTCGTGGCATTGCCGATCAAACCAACCTACTGGCGCTCAACGCCGCCATCGAAGCGGCCCGGGCCGGGGAGCATGGACGCGGGTTCGCGGTGGTGGCCGATGAAGTGCGCAGCCTCGCGGCGCGAACCAGCCAGGCGACGCTGGAGATTGTCGACGTGGTGCGCAGGAACCATGACTTGTCGTTGAGCGCGGTATCGAGCATGCAATCGAGCTTGAGCCGCACCGGTTTAGGCGTGGAACTGGCGAACGAGGCGGGGGAGGTGATTCTGGAGATACAGCAAGGGTCGCGGCATGTGGTGGATGCGATCAGTCAGTTCAGCTCGACCCTGCAACTGAACTGATCACGGCATGTACTTGTAGGAGCCAGGCTTGCCGGCGAAGGCGTCCTCAAGAACGCTTTCTCCGGCAAGCTTCGCTCCTACAAATGCGCTGTTAGCCGTTAAAGCGAAGCGAGAAACTTGTCGACCACTTGCGGTCCATCATCCTTTTCAGTGGCGCCATTTTCCTTGTCAGCCTGCGCCAGTTTCATCTTGTCCTGAATGCGCTCGGCGATCTCTTTCCCAACGGCCAGTTGTTGCGCTGGCGGCATGGCTTTCAATTGGTCTTCGGTAATGCCCATCTCTTTCAGGATACTGTCGCGCAGCCGCTGTTCCGGCGTTTTGCTCATGTAGTCCTTGAAGTCGGTCATGGCGGCGCTGTCGGTGGACTTGGTTTTGCTATCGTCCGGGACAGAGGCTTGCAGGGCCACACGGGTTTTCGCGAACGCTTCATCAACGTTGTCGCTGAGGGTGCTCGCCGCGCTGACTTGCTGGGTGGCGGAGGTCAGGCCGGAGGACTGGGCGTTGGTGCTGTCCTGCTTGATTTGCGCCACGGTGTTTTGCGCGTTCTGGATCAAACCACTGTACAGCGCGCTGGCGGCGGCCGTGGTCGGGTCCATGTCCGTGCGCTGGGTCTGTTGAATGATTGCGGCTTTGTGGGCATTGACCAACATGATGGATAAACCTGTAGGTAATTGCTGTTGAGTCTGTAGGAGCAATTAGCGTGCCGCTGCGCAAACGCCCGGTTTGCGGGGCGATTCGGCAGCGGCGGCGGTCAGGTTTTGCCGCTGGGCGGCAGACGGCAACCGCTTCAGCGGTGAGCGATATTTTCCAGCGCCAGGTTGCGGGTTCTTGGCCCGAAGTAACCGATGGTGATCATCACGATCAGCATGCTGCTGACAATAAACGCCAGCACCCCCGGCGTGCCGAAGTGTTCGAGGAAGATCCCGATCAGCAAACTGCTGAACACCGTCGACAAGCGACTGAACGAATAACAGAAGCCCACCGCCCGGGCGCGGATGTTGGTGGGGAACAGTTCGCTTTGGTAGGAGTGGTAGGCGAAGCTCAGCCAGGCGTTGCAGAAGGTGATCATCACCCCACAGACGATCAGCCCGACCGCGCTGGTCTGAAGCGCGAACAACGTACCGAAGGTCATGGCGCCGAGGGCTGAGCCAACAATCTGCCACTTGTTCTCGAAGCGATTGGCAAACTTCACGAACAGCAATGGCCCGAGCGGGTAGGCCAGGGTGATGATGAAGGCGTACATCAAGCTATGCGTCACGCTCACGCCCTGGCCGGACAGCAGCGCCGGCAACCAGTTGCCGAAACCGAAGAAACCGATGGCCTGGAACACGTGGAAGACGATGAGCATCAACGCCCGACGGCGATAGGGCGGTTGCCAGATATCGGCGAAGCGGCCGGTGCCCTGAACGTCCACCGCCGCCAGTTCCGGCTCGTCCAGCGCCTTGCCCTGATCCTTCACGCAGCGTGCTTCGATGGTATCGAGAATCCGGCTGGCCTCGTCGAAACGTCCATGCTGGGCCAACCAGCGCGGCGACTCCGGTAACCGTGAGCGCAGCCACCAGATGAACAGCGCAAACACCGCGCTGGCCAACACCACCCAACGCCAGCCCGACACCCCGAACGGCGCCTGCGGCACCAGCCACCAGGACATCAACGCCACCGCTGGCACCGATAGGAATTGCACGAAAAACGCAAAGGCAAACGCCGAACTGCGCATGCGTTTGGGCACCAGTTCCGAGAGGTAGGCGTCGATGGTCACCAGCTCGATACCCAGACCGATGCCCACCAGAAAGCGCATGCAGATAATGCCCAGCGCCGAACTCTGAACGCCCATGGCCACGGTGGCGACGGTGTACCAGATCAACGCAAATGTGAAGATTGCCCGGCGACCGAAGCGGTCAGCCAAGGGACTTAGCAGACTCGCGCCGAGGAACAACCCAAGAAAGGTTGCCGAGGCAAATGCGGCCTGATCGGAGAAACCGAGCACACCCTGGCTGCCGGTGGCGAAGATGCCGTCGCGGATCAGGCCGGGGCTGATGTAGGCGGTCTGGAACAGGTCATACAGCTCGAAAAAACCACCAATCGACAGCAATGCCACCAGTTTCCAGATCGTGGAAACGGCAGGCAGTCGATCGATGCGGGCGGAGATCTGAGCGGCACGAACAGGGTCGATGCCGTCTGCTTGAGCGACGGCGGGGGGGTGAGCAGGCATGGGCTGATCCGATTCTTGTTGAGCGGGAAGCTTAGCCTGCTATCGGAAATCAATGATTGTGAATTTTTGCGGCGTTGTGACGAGTTTCGCTGAGTTATTGCAAGAACGGCTCAGGTTTTAAGGGTTTATGGCGCGATCGGAATATCAAACTCGCGAAATGCATCATCCACTGGCAAATAACCCAACACCCGCGTGGTTTCGCTGAGGTCCAGACGCTTGAAGCGGTTGTTGGAAATACCGTGGGCGATCAGGTGTTGCACGCCTTCGACTTCCACCGAGCGTTGCAGCAATTGCACGGCATCACGCGGGCTGAGCCAGGCGCTCAAGTCGCGGGCGTTGGTCAGTTCGTGGCGGTCCGGGAATTCGAAAGCGCCGATGCGGATGGCGATGGTCGAGAGCCCGCGTTTGGCGGCATAGAACGCGCACAACGCTTCGCCATAACATTTGCTGACGCCATACAGATTGGCCGGCATCACCTGCATGCCCGGGGTGATCTGCCGGTCCACCGGGTAGCCTTCTATGGTTTGCGCGCTGCTGGCGAACACCAGTCGTTTGCAACCGGCCGCCACCGCCGCTTCGAACAGGTAAGTGGTGGCCAGAATGTTGTTGGGCAACAGTTCATCGAAAGTCGCCGTGGCGTGGGGAATGCCGGCCAGGTGGACGATGACGTCGATGCCTTTGAGCACTGCTTCCATTGCCTTGGGATCGGCCATGTCCAGGCGTACGAAACGGTGCGGCGCCTCAACCGGAAAGTCAGGCTCGACGCGGTCAGTCAGTACGAAGGTGTAACGATCTTTCGAGGCTTCGAAAAAGGTTTTGCCGATTCTGCCGCAGGCACCGGTCAGCAGTACGTTGAGTCCGTTCATGAGTCTCTCTTTTTTAGGGGGTTGGGGCTAATGCCAGTCCATTAAGCCGTAGCGATCTGTAGCAGCTGGCGAAGCCTGCGTTCGGCTGCGCAGCAGTCGTAAAACCTGAGCGCGCGATTTTTCTGAAGAAGCGCATCGGCTGACTTCACGACTGCTGCGCAGCCGAACGCAGGCTTCGCCAGCTGCTACAAAGAGTGTGTTTGGCATGAGGTTTTCTTAACTGATGGGCATTAGGGGCGTTTGTCCGGCGCTATGGCAAACCGTTGCAGCCGTGTTTCAGAAACCCCGGACGCTGGGCCAGTCGTTGGAAGTATTCGTCGACAGCGGGAAAGTCCGGCCGCTCCATCGGCGTCATCAGCCAGCGGTTCACCGACAGCCCGATCACGATGTCCGCCAGCGTAAAGCGGGGTCCGGCAACGTAGGCTTTGGTGGTCTTGAGCTGCTGCTCAAGGATGCTCATTTTGTAGTTCCAGTCGTTCACTCCGACGGCAATCTGGTGCGGGTCCTGGTATTCCGGATCCTTGCGCACCAACGCGGTAAACGCATAACCCCAGGACCGATTGAGTTCGGTGGCCTGCCAATCCATCCACTGCTCAACCCGCGCACGCGCTGCCGGTTCGCTGGGCAGCAGTTCGTGGTTGTGGTGCTTGGCCGCCAGGTAACGGCAAATCGTGTTGGATTCCCACAACACCCCGGCGTCATCGATGATCACCGGCACCTGGGCGTTGGGGTTGAGCCGGGTGAACTCGGGGCTGTGGGTCGAGGCATAACCGCTGCCCCAATCCTCACGCTCGTAGGAAACGGCCAGCTCTTCACAAGTCCAAAGGACTTTTCTGACGTTGATGGACGAAGCCTTGCCGAGAATCTTCAGTGCATGTTCCATGGAGCTACTCCTTTAGCGAATCGACGCCTCGGGAATCTACCACTAAGCGGGATCCGGCAGCGCCGACGCTGGCAAACCAAACGTGCGATCAAACAACCAGTTGAACGCGAAGGTGTAGCACGGGATGAACAGGATCAGCGCCAAGTCCAGCAAAAAGGCCTGCACCAGGCTGATGTTCATCCACCAAGCGATCAACGGGATGAGGAATACAATCAAGGTTAGTTGAAAACCCACGGCATGGGCGATGCGCCGTCTGACGGTGCGGGTGCGCGAAAGCTGGCGGCTTTCCCAGCGTTCGAACAGCGAGGTGTAGATGAAATTCCAGGTCACGGCGAGGGTGGTAATGATCACCGCCAGCGGACCGGTGCTACCCGGTGAAGTGCCGGACAACAGCGCCAGGCCGAGGGCCGAGAAGGTCATGCCGATCACTTCATATAGCGACACATAGACCAGTTTGCGTTTAACGCCTTGCATGGGGTTTTGCCTCTTTCTTGCGAACTTGAGCCAGCAGCACTGGCGAAGGCGTCGAAAGATAGCTTCAATAGGGGTGACAGAAAAAGTCAGTAGCTTTCAGTTTTATTGATAGGACGGCGGATGAACTTCAACAGCGACAGCATCGAATTGTTTCTCGCGGTGATCGAGCGCGGCTCGTTTTCCGCCGCCGCTCGGGCGCTGGGCAAAGTGCCGTCGGCGGTGAGCATGGGCATCGGCAATCTTGAAGCCGAGCTGGGTTATCCGCTGTTCGACCGCAGCCATCGCGAACCGGTACCGACCGCCATGGCCAGCGCTCTGGTGCCCCATGCGCGGCTCATTTTTGAACAGCTCAAGCAGTTGCAGGTGCACGCGATTGAGTTGTCGCTGGGGCTGGAAAGCACGTTGTCGATCGGGGTGGTGGCGGACATCGACAAGAGTCGATTGATGGCGGCACTCAAGGTCATTGCCGAACGTCATCCGCTGCTGGACATCGAAGTGCTTAGCGCGCCGCAGGATGATGTGCTGGCGTTGCTGCACAGCGGTCGAGTCAGCGTATGCCTGGCGTTTGCCGGGTTGAGCATGAACGTGCTGGAGCGTTTTCAGTTTGTCGGCACGGAGCGGATGATCGCCACGCTGGCGGCGGACAATCCGCTGTTTCAGGGACAGGATTTGTATCTGGAAGATTTGGTGCATGTGCGGCAAATCGTCGTTGCCAGCCGTGATTTGCCGATCAGCGAAACCCGGCCGTTAGTGGCTGAATCCTACTGGCGCACCGACACCTTGGGCGCTGCGCTGGAAATGGTCGAGGCCGGGTTGGGCTGGGGCAACTTTCCGCTGTCAGTGGTGCAGCCTTTGCTCGATGCCGGAAGGCTCAAGCGCCTGAGCTTCAGGAACATCGAGAATGGTTTGGTGTTGCCGGTGCATGCGGTATGGCTCAAGAGCCAGCCGTTGCAGAAAGGGGCATTGGCCTTCGTCGGACTCATGTCTGGCGAATGATCGTTCCCCACGCTTTGCGTGGGAATGCCTCAACGGACGCTCCGCGTTCGGCTTTGGATGGGACGCGGAGCGTCCCGGGCTGCATTCCCACGCGGAGCGTGGGAACGATCATGTAAGGGGGTCTGTAGGAAAGCAGTTTCGGCAGGTTTCCAAAGGCTACAGCTTCTTGCTCCATTGCCTACAACTACGCCAGAATCCGCCGGCTTGTGCGTCTGGTGCCCGGACTTTATCGTTTCCGGGTCGCTGCCAATGCAGCGACCGGGTCTAGCAGCCTGGGTACTTAGACGCACAGCGTCCTCTGTCCGTGATCTGTTCACGTTATGGCGGCTGTGCGTGGGAAGACCTTCGGGTCTACCGGTCTCTAGAGTCCCGGTCTGCTAGCCCGCGCACGGCTGTCACCTTATTTCGTCTAGCAGCGAATTCGTGGCAGCTCCATGACTCTAGGAGCGTAATCATGTTCAAACCAACCCCCAATCCGCCGCGCAAAATCAGCCCGATGTTCAGCATCTCGGCGGACCTCAACAACGGAGCCCTGCTGGCCCACGCCTGCGAATCCCTGGCTTCAGCCACTGTCATGATCAATGACTTCGCGACCTTTCTGGACAACCCTCATCGCAACACCGCGCTGGGCATTGCACAGATCATCCTGTCGGCGGAAATGGCGGTGAATCGGGCACTGAATAACCTCGATCCACAAGACTAAACACAGAACCTTTGTAGCAGCTGTCGAGCACCGCGAGGCAGCGTTCGGCGGCGAAGCCGTCGCAAAATCAGGCGACGCGGTGTGTCAGGTAGACCGTGGGTGTAGGGTTTACGACGGCTTCGCCGCCGAACGCTGCCTCGCGGTGCTCGACAGCTGCTACAACGAACGTGTTTCGCGAGTCTTTCTCGCTACATCAAGTACTCTCACGCACCTTCAACTCAAACCCCATGTCCTGCACCGGTTTGGCCACCGCATTGCCGGCCATCAACGTCAGCATCTGTTCCGCCGCACGCCGGCCAATGGCTTCACGCGGGGTGCTGATGCTGCTCAGGCGCGGCACCATGTGTGCCGAGGCGGGCAGGTCGTTGAAGCCGAGGATCGCCACCTGCTCGGGGATCTTGATCCCGCAACGCATGGCCTCAAGCAATGCGCCCTGAGCCAGGTCGTCGTTGCCGAAGAAGATCGCATCGACATCGGGATGAGTGGCCAGCAGTTGCAGGAACAACTCACCGCCCAAACCGACGGAGGAGGCACGCGGAGTCAGCACTTCAAGATCCGGGTCATACAAACCGGATTTTTGTAGGGCTTTGCGGAAACCTTCGCCACGCAGCAAGGTGCGCTGATCCAGTTGCGCGCCGATGTAGGCCAGGCGCTTACGCCCACGGGACAACAAATGTTCGGCTGCCGTTTCGCCGGCGGCCAGTTGCGAGAAGCCGACGCAGTTCAGGCCCGCAGCACTGTCCAGTTCCATCATGTACACGCAGGGAATGTTGCTCGCCTCGATCATCCGCCGCGAGCTTTCGGTGCGGTCGAACCCGGTCAGCAGCAAGCCGCGTGGCTGATAGGCCATGTAGTTGCGCAGCAGGTTTTCTTCTTCATCGCGCGAGTAGTGGAAGTTGCCGATCAGCACTTCAAAGCCCTTGGGCCGCAAAACCTGATGAATGGCTTCCAGGGTGTCGATGAACAGCAGGTTGGACAGCGACGGCACCAACACCACCACTGAATGGCTCTGAGCCGAGGCCAGTGCGCGGGCGGCGGGGTTGACCACGTAGTTCAGGTCAAGCGCGGCTTTCTGGACCTTTTCCACCAGTTCGGTGGCCACGGTGCTGACACCGCGCAAGGCCCGGGAGGCGGTGATCGGGCTGACGCCGGCCAGGCGTGCAACTTCGTTGAGGGTAGGGCGGCCAGTGGTGCGCGTATTTTTATCGTTTTTAGGGGTGGTCATCGGGGCGGCTTGCCAAACAAAATTCAAGGCACTAAGGTAGCGCTGTCCCGAAGCAGCTGCAAATGCGTAAGCGAGTTTTGCCTGATCCTCGCTTTTTAGCTTTGTGAACGAACATGCTGCAACCCACAAAAATGACAAAAAGGCGTCGGCAACTTCTGCTTTTGCTCTAGAGTTTCACGTAGCAAAGGTAGCGCTGTCTGCGCGCTGAGGTGTTTCATGAATCATCCCATCACCGCCCTGGTCATCATGGGCGTTGCCGGTTGTGGCAAGACTTGCGTCAGCGAAGCCTTGTGCCAGCTCAGCGGCGCGACTGCCATTGAAGGCGACACTTTCCACCCTGCCGCCAATATCGAAAAGATGAGCGCGGGTATCCCCCTGAACGACGAAGACCGTGCTGGCTGGCTCGACAGCTTGTGCGTCGAACTGCGCCGCGTTGACGCCAAGGGCGAACGCCCGGTGCTGACCTGCTCGGCCCTCAAACACAGCTATCGCGAAGTGTTGCGCAGTGCCTTGCCGGGCCTGGGCTTCGTGTTCCTTGAGCTGACCCCTGAAGTCGCCGCCGAGCGTGTGTCCCACCGTCCGGGCCACTTCATGCCGTCAACCCTGATCGACAGTCAGTTCGCCACCCTGGAGTCTCCGGTGGGCGAACCCCTGACACTGGCGCTGGACGCCTCGAATCACAGCGTCGACGAATTGGCTCAACAGGCTCAAGCCTGGTGGCTTAAACACGGTTTGAAACTCGCCGGTTAAGTCTCGCTCCAAGAGATAGCGCTGTCCTGATTGCTTTTGAATAATTGCTTTCATAACAACAACAAACAGGAGACACCCCCCCATGTTTGGCATGTCCCACGAGTCGTTCCTGCTGCTAGATGCAGTGGTTACCGTGATCGGACTTATCGTCCTGATCACCAAGTTCAAGTTTCACCCGTTTATTGCCCTGATCATCGCCGCCGCCTTTCTCGGGCTGACCTCTGGCATGCCGATCGGCACCGTCATCAAGGCGTTCCAGGACGGCTTCGGCGGGGTGCTCGGTTTCGTCGGGATCATCCTGGCGCTGGGCACCATGCTTGGCAAAATGATGGCCGAATCGGGCGGGGCGGATCAGATTGCCCAGACCCTGATTCGCGCGTTCGGCAAGGACAAGGTGCAGTGGGCGATGATGTTCGCGGCGTTCCTGGTCGGCATTCCGCTGTTCTTCGAAATCGGCTTCGTGCTGCTGATCCCATTGGTGTTCATCGTTGCCCGACGTACCGGCGTGTCGATTATCAAAATCGGTATCCCGCTGCTGGCAGGCCTTTCCGCCGTGCACGGTCTGGTGCCACCGCACCCGGGCCCGTTGCTGGCCATCGGCGTGTTCGGTGCCGACATCGGTAAAACCATTCTGTACGGTCTGATCGTTGCGCTGCCGACCGCCATTATTGCCGGTCCGATCTTCGGTACGTTCATTGCCAAGTACATTCCGGGTCATGCCAATCAGGAACTGGTGGATCAACTGGCTCGCGAGCCTCAGGCCGCCACGTTGCCGAGCTTTGGCATCACCCTGGTCACCGTGTTGCTGCCGGTGTTCCTGATGTTGCTCAAGACGTTTGCCGACGTGGTACTGCCGGAAGGCAATTTCGCGCGCTCGTTCATGGACCTGGTCGGTCACCCGATCTCCGCGCTGCTGCTGGCGTTGCTGCTGTCGCTGTACACCTTTGGCTACAAGCAGGGCATGGGCTCGAACACGATTCTGAAATTGCTCGACGCCAGCCTTGCGCCGACCGCCGCGATCATTCTGATCATCGGTGCGGGTGGTGGCTTCAAACAGATGCTGGTGACCAGCGGCGTGGGCGACGTGATCGGCCACATGGCGGTGAACGCACAGATCTCGCCGATCCTGCTGGCCTGGCTGGTGGCCGCGGTGATTCGTGTCGCGACGGGTTCTGCGACCGTGGCGACCATTACTGGCGCGGGCATCGTGGTGCCGGTGGTGGGGATGATGCCGGGTGTGAACCTTGAGCTGCTGGTGCTGGCCACCGGTGCCGGTTCGCTGGTGCTGTCTCACGTCAACGACGCCGGTTTCTGGCTGGTGAAGCAGTACTTCAACATGACCGTGCTGGAAACCTTCAAGACCTGGACGGCGATGGAAACCATCCTGTCCGTGGTGGCGCTGGGCTTTATCTTGCTGCTGTCGCTGTTCGTCTAAGCACACCGTACTGATCGTTCCCACGCTCTGCGTGGGAATGCCGCCATGGACGCTCCGCGTCCACTGTGACGCGGAGCGTCACGGGATGCATTCCCACTCAGAGCGTGGGAACGATCAGGTACAAAAAAACCGCAGCGATGCGGTTTTTTTGTGGGTGTTTGATGTGTCAGGCGTTGGTTTTTGTGACTAACCCATCCGCCCTAAACATCCCGCGAATCCCGCGCACGGCCTGACGAATCCGGTCCTGGTTTTCGATCAGCGCGAAGCGCACATGATCATCCCCATATTCCCCGAACCCTACGCCCGGCGAGACGCAAACCTTCGCCTCAGCGAGCATTTTCTTGGCGAATTCCAGGGAACCCAAATGCGCATATGCCTCGGGAATCTTCGCCCAGACGTACATCGACGCTTTCGGGTTTTCGACCATCCAGCCCAGTTCATGCAGGCCTTTGACCAGCACGTTACGACGCTGCCGATACTGCTCGGCGATGTCTTTGACGCACTGCTGATCGCCTTCCAGCGCTGCAATCGCCGCAACCTGCAACGGCGTGAAGGTGCCGTAGTCGTGATAGCTCTTGATCCGCGCCAGGGCATTGACCAGTTCGGCGTTGCCGACCATGAAACCAATGCGCCAGCCGGCCATGTTGTAGCTCTTGGACAGGGTAAAAAACTCCACCGCAATGTCCTTGGCGCCGGGTACTTGCATGATCGACGGGGCTTTCCAGCCGTCATAGACGATGTCGGCGTAGGCGAGGTCGTGCACCACCAAAACGTCGTACTGCTTGGCGAGGGCGATCACTCGCTCGAAGAAGTCCAGCTCCACGCATTGAGCGGTAGGGTTCGATGGGAAGCCGAGGATCATCATCTTCGGTTTCGGGATCGAGCCGCGAATGGCGCTTTCCAGTTCGGCGAAGAAGTCCACGCCCGGAATCAGCGGCACCGACCGTACCTGGGCGCCGGCAATCACGGCGCCGTAGATGTGAATCGGGTAGCTGGGGTTCGGCACCAGCACGGTATCGCCCTGGTCGAGGGTGGCCAGCATCAAGTGCGCCAGGCCTTCCTTGGAACCGATGGTGACAATGGCTTCGGTTTCCGGGTCGATGTCGACCTCGTAGCGATCCTTGTACCAGTTGGAAATCGCCCGGCGCAGCCGCGGGATGCCCTTGGACGTCGAGTAACCGTGGGTGTCTTCGCGCTGGGCGACGGTCACCAGTTTTTCGACGATATGCGGCGGGGTCGGGCCATCAGGGTTGCCCATGCTGAAGTCGATGATGTCTTCGCCACGACGTCGGGCGGCCATCTTCAGCTCGGCAGTGATGTTGAATACGTAAGGGGGGAGTCGATCTATGCGCGCAAAGCGGCGCGGCGAACCTGGGTTAGCCATTGTTGCCTCGAATAACGTGAGCGCCCGGAACCGTCCGAGCGACGCTGGCCACTGCGGTGGCCTGTGGCGGAATGTAAGGGCGGATATGGCAAACTGTAAACAAATTTTTCCGAAGGAAATCGGTTGATGGAATTTAGCAGTGGCTTTTTGCTGAGCCTTTCGCTGTGCCTGGATATCGGCGTGGCCAACATCGCGATGATCACCCTGGCCATGCAGCGCGGCTATTTTCAAGGCTTTGCGCTGGGCTTGGGGACCTGCGTCGGCGACCTGATCTACGCCGTGCTGGCGCTGGCCGGGATGACCGTTTTGCTGCAATACGAAACGGTGCGCTGGGTGCTGTGGATCGGTGGTTCGGCATTGTTGCTGTACTTCGCGGCGAAGATGATTTACTCGGCGATCCACCACGAAGCGGTACTGGCCCAGGCCGCAGACGTAGGAAACAACTCCCATCGACGAGAGTTTTTTCGCGGAATTTTCCTCGCCATGTCCTCGCCCAGCGCGATTTTGTGGTTCGCCGCAGTGGGCGGCACCCTGATCGCGCGTTCCGGCGGCGGTGGTGCACTCAGTTCGGCTCTGTTTCTCGGCGGGTTTCTCTGCGCCGGGGTGCTCTGGTGCGTCGCGTTGTGCTTCGCGGCGAGTCATGGCGGCAAATTATTGGGTGACAAGTTGCTGCGCTACTCCTACATGGCATCAGCGGCGATCTTCTGCTATTTCGCGGCCTACGTGATCCTATCGGGTTACAACGAGTTCATCGGTAAGGCTGCCGTCGGGCAGCTTCCCGGGCTCTGATTGGGAGAATCGGGTTTGGCTTCTATACTCCCAGCCGAACCCATTTTTTTTGTACCAGGAGTGAGTCATGGATGAGCAATCAGGCGTCAAACCGGCCGAGCCACGTTTTGAAAACGGGCATTTCCTGCTCATTGCCGGGCTTGGCGGGCGATTTACCCAGGAAACCTCCAAGAAAATCCCCGACCTCTGGGAGAAATTCGTTCCCGAGATTGGCAAAATTCCTGGCCAGAAAAGCGAAGTGACCTACGGCATCTGCTGCAATCCCGACGGCATGGGCGGGTTCGAATACATCGCCGGCGTGGAAATCAGCAAGCTTGACGATCTGCCCGACAAGTACCGTTGGGTCGAGGTTCAGCCCCAGCATTACGCGGTGTTCGAGCACAAAGGGTCGCTGGACACCTTGCCCGAGACCTTTCAGTACATCTGGAAAACCTGGCTGCCACAGTCCGGTCGCTCAGCGGCGGACGCCCCGGAGTTCGAACGCTACAGCGAGGACTTCAACCCGAAGCTCAATACCGGTGTGTTGGAAATCTGGTTGCCGCTCAAACCCGAATGATCCCAGTCCCGGACGGGCACTTCAGCGTGCCCGTTCGTGACGGTGTTTGACTCCTCGCATCATCCCCGCCCACCGTCCGTTTCGCTCGATCTATACGCCGTCTTAATACCGCTGCCCCCAATCAGTGTCCGACCTTGATACCCCCTCACTTAACCTGCAAGGCGCAGATAGAGAGCGCGATTCAGTGCGTTTTTTTGCACTGACGCTCTCTATCGGCACCCGATTGCGGGTGTCCTTTCGTTATGTCAGGGGGAGCTGTCTTGTTAACACTCGAGTTCATTTACATCGCCAGCGGCCTGTGTGCCGCCCTGTTGTTTGCCTACCTGGGTTACGCCCTTATCCGTGCAGAGAAGTTCTGATGGCCGCAGTCATTGCGCCACAGGCTTTTTTATCAGCCCGCGAGGGCGGTCTTGAGAAAGGAAATCGGCAATGTACGACCTGATCTTTATGGGGGTTAGCGTGGTGTTTTTTGCTGCGACAGCCATGGTCATCGTCGCCATGGGCAAGATTTGAACGGAGCATCAACATGTTGAGCACTATGCTGGAATTTGCGGTGATTCTCGGGTTGATGACCGGACTCGCCGTGTTGATGGGCAAGTGGCTGACGCTGGTATTTACCGGGCGCAAGCATGCGTTGGCGGAGCGCGCCACTTATCGTCTGCTGGGGATCGATACCGCTGAAACCATGGGCTGGGCACGTTACGGCTCGGCTTTACTGTTGTCGAACGCGGCGATGATGTTGCTGGGTTACATCGTGTTGCGCCTGCAAGTTTTCATGCCGCTCAACCCCTTGGGCCTGAGCGCGCAAACCCCTGATCTGGCGTTCAATACCGCTGCGTCTTTTATCACCAACACCAACTGGCAGGCGTACTCGGGTGAAACCAGCCTGTCCAATTTCAGCCAGATGGCGGTGATCACCTTCCTGATGTTCGTCGGTGCTACGGCGGGCGTTGTGGCTGCGGCGGGTTTCATTCGCGGCCTCAGTCGTTCAAATTCCGCTGATATCGGAAACTACTGGGTGGACTTCACTCGCACGCTGTATCGGGTGATGTTGCCACTGTGTTTTGGCATGGCACTGGTTTATGTCTGGCAAGGCATGCCGCAAACCCTGAACTCCCAGGCACTGGCTACCACTCTGGAAGGTGCGCAGCAGCAATTGATCGTTGGCGCGGTGGCAAGCTTTGAGTCAATCAAGCACATCGGCACCAACGGCGGCGGCTTCTTCAGCATGAACGCCGCACACCCGTTCGAGAACCCGACGCCGCTGACGAACATGCTGCATATCCTCAGCATGTTGCTGATCCCGTCGGCGCTGACGTACACCTTTGGCAGCATGCTGATGCGTCGGCGTCAGGGCTGGGTGTTCTTTGGCACCTTCCTGGTGATGTTTGTCGGCTTTCTGAGCATCGTTTACACGGCTGAACAAAGTGGCAACCCGCTACTGACCGGGGTGGGCGCAGACCAGGTGCTGTCGGCCACCCAGAGTGGCGGCAACATGGAAGGCAAGGAGTTGCGCTTCGGGATTGCCGATACCAGCCTTTTCGTCACCACCACCACCGGTGCAACCACCGGCTCGGTGAACGCCATGCATGACTCGCTGACGCCCATGGGCGGCTTCGTACCGCTGGCGCAGATGATGCTCAATTGCGTGTTCGGTGGCGACGGCGTGGGCTTCATCAACTTGATCCAATACGCGCTGCTGACGGTGTTCCTGGTGGGCATGATGATCGGCCGCAGTCCCGAATTCCTCGGCAAGAAGATCGAGGCCCGGGAGATCAAGCTGGTCATGCTCTCGGTGCTGGCACACCCCATCTGCATTCTCGGCTTCACCGCCCTGGCGACACTCTGGCCGGACACCCTGAACAGCCTCAACAACCAGGGGCCACATGGCTTCAGCGAGGTGCTTTATGCCTACACCTCGGGCACTGCCAACAACGGTTCGGCGTTCGCCGGATTGAATGCCAATACACCGTTCTTCAACACCACAATCGGTCTTGCCATGTTGCTCGGACGTTTCTTCACCATGCTGCCGATGCTTGCCGTCGCCGGTTCTCTGGCGATGAAAAAGAACATCCCGGCCGGTGCCGGCACCATCCCGACCGCCACGCCGTTGTTCATGTTCCTGGTGGTGTTCGTGGTGCTCGTGGTGGGCGGCCTGACTTTCCTGCCGGCGCTTGCGCTCGGCCCGCTGGTCGAGCAACTGCAGTTGCTGTCCGGCCAGACTTACAAGTGAGGGGGCTGTGATGACTCAAGTACAAACACAAACCAAAACGCAATTTCTGTTTGTTGGCCTGTTGCGCCCGGTGCTGATTTCGGCCGCGTTCTTCATGCTGCTGACCGGGCTGGGGTATCCGTTGTTCACCACGCTGGTGGCCAACGTGCTGTTTCCGTTTCAGGCTCAGGGCAGTCTGGTTGAACGCGACGGACTGGTGATCGGTTCGGCGGTGATCGGCCAGCACTTCACCCGTCCCGAGTATTTCCAGGGACGGGCGAGCATGACCCTTGGCGCCGATCCACTGGACCCGAGCAAAAGCGTGGCGCAGCCGTACAACGCAGGCTCCAGTGGCGCCAGCAACCTTGGTCCTACCAGCCAGAAGTTGATCGACACCGTAGCCCTGCGGGTCGAAGCCTACCGTCGGCAGAACGGCCTGGCGGCAAATGCGCAGGTGCCGGTGGATGCGGTCACCTCGTCGGCCTCTGGCCTGGACCCGCACATTTCGGTGGCCAACGCACAGATCCAGGCAGCGCGCGTCGCACGTCTGCGCCACCTGCCGGAAGCCGATCTGTTGAAACTGGTGAATACCCACACCGAGCAACGCACCTTCGGCCTGCTCGGCGAGCCCCGGGTCAATGTGCTGCAACTCAACCTTGCGCTGGATGCTCTGGCGCCTGCGCATCAGCCACCCCTTGCGGCCAGTGAGTAAGAGAAACAACCATGAGTAAGCAAGCTCGTTTGCCTTTGTTCGACCGTGGGTTGTTGCTCACGGCGTGCCTGGATGCCTTCAAGAAGTTGCTGCCCCAGGCGCAGTGGAAAAACCCGGTGATGTTTGTGGTGTACCTGGGCAGCCTTCTCACCACGTTGTTGTGGTTTCAATCACTGGGCGGTAAGGGTGAAGCCCCCAGTGGCTTCATTCTCAGCATCACGTTGTGGCTGTGGTTCACCGTGTTGTTCGCCAACTTCGCCGAAGCCCTGGCCGAGGGCCGCAGTCGAGCCCAAGCGGCCAGCCTGCGCGGGATGAAGCGCCAGACCCTGGCCAAGCTGTTGCAGCAACCCCGGCATGGCTCCGCCTGGATGCCCGTGCCTTCCAGCGAACTGCTCAAGGACGCAGTGGTGTTGATCGAAGCTGGCGATCTGGTGCCCCTCGATGGCGTGGTGATCGAAGGCGTGGCGTCGGTGGATGAAAGCGCAATTACCGGCGAATCGGCACCGGTGATTCGCGAGGCGGGTGGCGACTTTTCATCGGTAACCGGCGGGACAAAAGTGCTGTCGGACTGGCTGGTGGTGCGCATCAGCGTCAATCCCGGCGAGTCGTTTCTGGACCGAATGATTTCCATGGTCGAGTCCGCGAAACGCCAGAAAACGCCCAATGAAGTGGCGCTGACCATTTTGCTGGTGGGCCTGACGTTTTTGTTTCTGCTGGTGATCGTGACCCTGGGGCCTTCCTCGATGTTCGCGGTGGCCATGAGCGGCGGCGACGTGGTCAGCGCAACGGTGCTGGTGGCGTTGCTGGTCTGCCTGATCCCCACGACCATCGGTGGCCTGTTGTCGGCGATCGGTGTGGCGGGCATGAGCCGGATGATGGCGGCTAACGTCATTGCCACCTCCGGCAGAGCCGTGGAAGCGGCGGGCGACATTGACGTCCTGCTGCTGGACAAGACCGGCACCATCACCTTGGGTAACCGCCAGGCCAGCAGTTTCCTGCCGGCGCCCGGGGTCAAGGAATCGGAGTTGGCCGACGCCGCGCAACTGGCCTCGCTGGCCGATGAAACGCCGGAGGGGCGCAGCATCGTGGTGCTCGCCAAGCAAAAGTTCGACCTGCGGGCGCGGGACCTCAATGCGCTGCGCGCCAGCTTCGTGCATTTCACCGCGCAAACCCGCATGAGCGGGGTCGATCTGGCGGGTGGCCGGAGCATCCGCAAAGGTGCAGCCGATGCCATTCGCCAGCACATCGAAGCGCTGGGCGGCAGCTTCCCACCCGCGTTGCAGGCCAGGGTCGATGAAGTCTCGCGCCGTGGCAGTACACCGCTGGTGGTGTGCGATGGCCTGCAGGCCTTGGGCGTGGTTGAGCTCAAGGACGTGGTCAAGGGTGGCATCAAGGAGCGCTTTGCCGAACTGCGGCGCATGGGGATCAAGACTGTCATGATCACCGGCGATAACCGCCTGACGGCGGCAGCGATTGCCGTGGAAGCCGGGGTCGATGACTTTGTTGCCGAGGCTCGGCCAGAAGACAAGTTGCAACTGATCCGCGACTATCAGGCCCAGGGCAAGCTGGTAGCGATGACCGGAGACGGCACCAACGATGCGCCGGCACTGGCTCAGGCGGACGTGGCCGTGGCCATGAACAGTGGCACTCAGGCCGCCAAGGAAGCGGGCAACATGGTCGATCTGGACAGCAACCCGACCAAGCTGATTGAGGTGGTGGAAGTCGGCAAACAGATGCTTATGACGCGCGGCGCGTTGACCACCTTCAGCGTGGCCAACGATGTGGCCAAGTATTTTGCTATCGTACCGGCCGCATTCGTCGCGACCTACCCGCAACTGGGCGCCCTGAACGTAATGCACCTGAGCAGCCCGAACTCGGCGATTCTCAGTGCGGTGATCTTCAATGCCTTGATCATCGTGTTTCTGATCCCGCTGGCGCTCAAGGGCGTGACCTACCGGGCCATCGGCGCCGCGGCGTTGCTTAATCGCAACCTGCTGATCTATGGCCTGGGTGGCGTGCTGGTGCCCTTTGCGGGAATCAAGGTGATCGACATGCTGTTGGCCGGGCTCGGCCTGGTTTGAAAGGACTGACTGCACGGCGCCCTGTAGGGCGCCGTGCAGTTCAAAAGGATTGCCATGCCCGTTTTTGATACGTTCACCGCTTCACGTGGCGGCCGCCCTGATCCCGACGCGCTGTTGGAGAAGCTGCAACAGGACGAACAGACCGCCCTGCGTGGGAAACTGCGCATCTACTTCGGCTCTAATGCCGGCGTCGGGAAAACCTGCGCCATGCTCACCGCGGCCCAACGCGAAGTGACCCAGGGCCGTGATCTGGTGGCTGGCGTGATCGAAACCCATGGCCGCCGGGAAACCGCCGAACTGCTCGCCGGCCTGGAACTGCTGCCGCGTTATAACGTGATGCATCGTGAGTGTGCCCTCAGCGAGTTCGATCTGGATGCCGCGCTGGCGCGGCGTCCGGCGGTGCTGCTGGTGGATGAGCTGGCCCACAGCAACGTCCCCGGTTCGCGTCACCCCAAGCGCTGGCAGGATGTCGAAGAACTGCTGCGCGCCGGCATCGACGTCTGGACCACCCTCAATGTCCAGCACCTGGAAAGTCTCAACGATATCGTCAGCGGGATCATCGGCATCCGGGTGCGCGAGACCGTGCCTGATCATCTGTTCGACGCTGCGCATGAAGTGGTGGTGATCGATCTGCCACCCGATGACTTGCTGCGCCGTCTCAAGGAAGGCAAGGTCTACCTGCCACCCCAGGCCGAGCGCGCGTCCCGGCACTTCTTTCGCAAGGGCAACCTGCTGGCCTTGCGCGAGCTGGCGCTGCGACGTACCGCTGATCGCGTCGATGCACAGATGCGCGTCTATCGTCGCGAGCGGTCGATCAACACCGTTTGGCCCGCACGCGAGCGTTTGCTGGTCGGGGTGGCGGGGCACCCTTCGGATGAACGCCTGGTGCGGGAAGCGGCGCGTCTGGCACAAAAGCTTGAGGCGGACTGGATTGTCGTCCATGTGCCTTCGGCGCAGCACCGTGGCGCGGGGGCGAGCCGCTATGCCGCCGCGATGAAAACCCTGGCGCTGGCCGCCGAGTTCGGCGCGGACACCGCCACGTTGTCGGGCATGGACGTGGCCGAGGCACTGGTGGCGTTTGCTCGTGAGCACAACGCCAACCGTTTGGTGCTAGGGCATTACCCACGCAAGGTCTGGCAGTTCTGGCACCAATCGGTCAGTGACCGCATCAGCCGTCGTCATCCCGAGATCGATCAGATTGTCATCGCGCATGGCCCGTTACCCATCGTGGTGGCGGTCGCGGCCAATACTGATGCAGCGCTGCCGCCCAGCAGGGCTGCGGCGTATCTGTGGGCCAGCCTGGCCTGTTTTACCGCCACAGCGGTGGCTGCCTTGCTATTGCAGGTGTTTGATCTGGCCAACGTGGTCATGCTGTTTTTGCTCACGGTGGTGCTGGTCGCCCTGCGCTACGGGCGAGGGCCGGGTGTGTGGGCGGCGATGCTGGCGGTGCTGTGTTTTGATTTTTTCTTCGTCCAGCCCCGCTGGTCGTTCACGGTCAACGACACTCAGTACTTCTTTACCTTCGCCCTGATGCTGGGGATTGCGTTGATCACCGGGCAACTCACGGCACGCTTGCGTCATGAAGCCCGTACCGCTGCCGGCCGTGAACGGCGGGCGACGTCGTTGGCCAGGTTGGCGCGCGATTTGTCGGCGGCGCTGACGGTGGAGCAGATCACGGAGGTGGCACTGCGCACCTTCAGCGGGGTGTTTGAAGCGCGGGTCGGGCTGACACTGCCGGACGCCGCAGACAGCGTCCAAGCGCGTGGCGCGGGTGCATTCCCGATCGATCAAAGCATTGCCCAATGGGTTTACGACCATGGCCAACCTGCCGGCCAGGGCACCGACACGCTGGCTGCCGCGCTGGGCCGCTATTTGCCGTTGAAGGCGCCCATGCGTGTGCGCGGCGTGTTGGTGCTCGAGCTGGCTGAACCCGAACGGTTGAACGAGCCTGAAGAGCAACGCCTGCTTGAGGCCTGCATGAGCCAACTGGCAATCGCGCTGGAACGGGTGCATTTCGTCGAAGTGGCGCAAAGCACCTTGGTGCAGATGGAAGGCGAGCGCATGCGCAATACCCTGCTGGCGGCGATCTCCCATGACCTGCGCACGCCGCTGACCACCATCATCGGCGCAGCCGATGCCGCGGCGCCCCATGCGCCGGCCGGCCCGCTGACGCAGTTGCTGGGCGGCATTCGCGATCAGGCCAGCTCCATGCAGCGGTTGATCGAAAACCTGTTGGACATGGCCCGGATGCAGGAACGCGGTGTACGCCTCAACCGGCAATGGCACTCACTGGAGGAAATCGTCGGCAGCGCTTTGCGTCAACTGCGCGAGCCGTTGGCGCGGCATGTGGTGCGCACCGCGTTGTCGCCGCAGTTGCCGTTGGTCGACGTCGATGCACTGTTGATCGAGCGCGTGCTGGTCAACCTGTTGGACAACGCTGCCAAGTACACTCCGGCCGGAACGCTGGTGCAGGTGGCGGCCCGGCAAGAGGCGGACAGCATTGTGCTGGAGGTGATCGACGCCGGTCCCGGTTGTCCTCAGGGCAGCACGCCTCAGAGCTTGTTCGAACCGTTCACCCGGGGTCAGCAGGAGTCGGCTGTCGCCGGCATCGGCCTTGGGCTGGCGTTGGTAAAACGTATTGTCCAGGCCCATGGCGCAACGATCGAGGCTCAGCCTCAGGCCGCCTCGGGCATCCGCTTCGTCATCACACTACCGGCGGGTCATCCGCCCTCCATGGAATCGCTATGACCAGTGCACGCATCCTCATTGTCGAGGACGAGGCCAACATTCGCCGTTTCGTCGGTATCGCGCTGCAGGACGAAGGTTTTCAAGTGTTCGAGGCCGACACCGTCAAGCGCGCCCTGATCCACGCCGCCAGTCGTCAACCGGATCTGGTGATTGTCGATCTGGGCTTGCCCGACGGCGACGGTAAACAATTGATCAGTGAGTTGCGGGGATGGATGACGGTGCCGATTCTGGTGCTGTCGGCCCGTGATCGTGAAGAGGAAAAAGTCGCGGCCCTGGATGCGGGGGCGGACGATTACCTGGCCAAACCCTTCGGTGTGCCCGAGTTGCTCGCACGTATCCGCGCCCAGTTACGCCGGCATTTGCAAAAGGGCACCGACGCGGTCACCAGCAAGGTGACATTCGGCATGATCGAAGTGGACTTGGCCACGCACGAGGTTCGGCGTGAGGGCCAATCGGTCCATCTGACGCCTATCGAGTATCGCTTGCTGTGCGCGCTGATTCGCGGACAAGGCCGGGTCATGACCCATCGCCAGCTACTGCTGGAAGTGTGGGGCCTGGATTACGTCGATCGTGCTCACTATCTGCGGGTGCACATGGCGCACCTGCGGCAAAAACTGGAGGCCGACTCGGCCCAGCCGCAGCATTTCATCACTGAATTGCAGGTGGGTTATCGCTTGGTCGGGCTGTAAGGCACGGCAGGCGCGGGTTGCTGCGCCTGGCCGTGGGTCACTCACTTGTTTTTCTTGATCCGGCGCTCGTGCAGGAAATCGATGTACAGCGTGACGAAGCCGAACGAGGTAATGCTGAACAACACGAGTAGGCCGATTTGAGTCGTGCTCATGATCAAAGTCCTGTGGGTGGGACGAGGAGCGCTTAACCTGCCGTGGCTGGGCGTCGTCAATCGTCGAGGCACAGATAAATAGTACGAACCCTGGACCTTGGGGAAGCGGTTATATGAAAGCTTTACGGCCCTGTCCTAGAACGCTATGCACTTCATACGAGCGGTGGACATCGGGCGTTCGAAAGGAGGCAAGTATTGTTAGAATCGGCGAGCGCTATCCTGTCATTCCACCTGCCCCAAGGTCGTTGCAATCCGCCATGAACTCGTCGAACCCTGTTATCCGAAACGTCCTGCCCGCTGATCTGGACCGCTGCTACGCCATCGAAACCGTGGCCTACGAAGGCGACGAAGCCGCCACCCGGGAAAAAATCGCCACCCGCATCGCCACCTGGCCAGAAGGCTTCATCGTCGCTGAAGTGGACGGCGTTGTAGCCGGTTTTATCAATTCCGGTGCGGCGTTTGAAGTGGAAATGTCGGACGAGGCGTTCAAGGAACTGATCGGCCACGACCCGAAAGGCCCGCACGTGGTGATCATGTCGGTGGTGGTGCATCCGGATTATCAGGGGCAGGGTCAGGCGAAGCGCTTGATGAGCGAGTTCATCGAGCGGATGCGCGGGCTGAACAAATCCACCATCCATTTGATGTGCAAGGAACGGCACATTCCGCTGTATGCGGGATTTGGGTTTGCCTACATCAAGCCATCGGCGTCGGACCATGGCGGCATGGCGTGGCATGAGATGACGCTGAGCCTGTAAACCCAATCCCCGTAGGAGCTGCCGAAGGCTGCGATCTTTTGATCTTTGGCGGCGTTGAAACGGTTGAAGATCAAGATCAAAAGATCGCAGCCTGCGGCAGTTCCTACGAGGTGGTGGTCGTGTCAGTAGAGACTATCGCGCACCCGCGCCGGTGCTTCCCGATCATACGTCTCGGCATCGAACTGCCCATCATTCAAGCGTTTGTGAAACGCACCCGCCGTCGGCAGGGCAGAGCGGTCCAGATAGCGTTCCGGGTTCCACAACTCCGAACGGACAATCGCTTTGGAACAGTGGAAATACGCCGCCTCCACGGCCACCAGCATCACCGTGCGCGCCGGTTTGCCGTTGACCGCAAAACTCTCCAGCAGCGCAGGTTCGGCGCTGATCTGCGCCGTGCCGTTGACCCGCAAGGTCTCGCCAATCCCCGGAATGATGAACAGCAGCGACACCCGTGAATCGAGCACCACATTGCGCAGGGTGTCGATGCGATTGTTGCCCGGACGATCCGGGATCGCCAGGGTGCGCTCATCGATGATCCGCACAAACCCCGGCGCGTCGCCCCGAGGTGAGCCGTCCATGCCATCCGGGCCGACCGAGCTGATGATGATCAGCGGCGAGGCGCGGACCATCGCTTGATAGTCCTCGTTTAAAAAAGGGATCTGCTTGCGCACCGCGCGGTCGTGGGGTTGGCCGTAGATCGCTTCCAGCTCTTCGATTGAATTCACCATCGTTTTTCCCTCAACGAATCAGAACACCAGGCCCATCCGCCGTTCGTAACCGATCCGGCCCTTGTACGCCTCACCACTGTCGACGAAGCCAAATTTTGCATACAGCGCAATGGCCGCTTCGTTGTCGGCGTCCACTGACAACTCAATACCCTTTATTTCCGGGAACGCCTGGCGTGCGACGTCGGGCAGCGCTTGCAAGCAGGCCTTGCCATACCCTTTGCCCTGGGCGCGTTGATCGACTTGCAAGGCGTGCAACGTGGCGCTGTGTTCATCGGCCCAGGCCGGTAGTGCCGGTGGGCGTTTGAGCAGCAGGAACGCGACGGGAATGTCCTCGACCAGCAAGGCAAAACCTTTGACGCCGGGACCGGGTTTGGACAGCAAGGAGTGCAACGCACCGTGGATGTCGCCGGAAAACTTGATTTGTTCTTTGTGTACTTCGATGGCCTCGACCTGCCGGCACTGGTGCGCGTTCAGGCTTTCGTAAGGCACGAGCTGAGTTGCCACTGGAGTGTCCTTTTCCCTCTGCAAATGAGCCTCGGATTCTAGCGAGTTTGCGTGGTTGGATTATTTTTATTTCAGTTGTCGATTCAACGTTACGCCGAACGACTAAGGGTGTCTTCACCACAAAAACCACGGAGAACCACCATGAACGCGCAAACCCAAATCCATAGCCTGATTGAAAGCTACCGCCAGGCCGTCATTGCCAAGGACGTGGAAAAAGTCATGGCGCTGTATGCCGCCGACATCGTGTCCTTCGACGCGGTCAAGGCCCTGCAATTCAAAGGCAAGGCGGCCTACCGCGCGCACTGGCAAGAATGCATGGAAATGTGCCCAGGCCCGCACATCTTCGAGTTCCACGAGATCGACATCGCGCCCTCCCAGGAGATCGCCTTCGCCCACTGGCTGGCCCACTGCGGCGGCACCAATGACAAGGGCGAAACCCAGGC
This sequence comes from Pseudomonas sp. LBUM1646, assembly GCF_059716165.1. NCBI lineage: Bacteria > Pseudomonadati > Pseudomonadota > Gammaproteobacteria > Pseudomonadales > Pseudomonadaceae > Pseudomonas > Pseudomonas sp. LBUM1646. The sequence continues at coordinate 5,259,135 of NZ_CP166810.1, read as the reverse complement.
CTGCTGGATGCGCGTCACCCAGTGCTATCGGCAAGAGGCGGGGCTGTGGCAGATCGTCCATGAACACTGGTCGGCACCGTTCGACATGACCAGCGGCGCCGCTCTGTTCGATCTGAAACCCTGATCGTCGGGCTTACTCGTCGGAAAAGCAGCCGACCCGCCAAACAGCAGCCATAGTTGATCAGCCGATCACGGAGAGCCCCATGAAATACCTATGCCTGGTTTACAGCAACGAACAGGCGTTGCATTCGCTGCCCGACAGCCCGGAAGACGCCGAGTGCATGGCCTACGCCGAATCGATCCAGGGCAGCGGCCGGATGGTCGCCGCCGAGGCGCTGGAGTCGGTGCAGACCGCCACCACCGTGCGCATGCGTAACGGCAAACTGTCGATCACCGACGGCCCGTTCGCCGAAACCAAGGAGCAGTTGGCCGGCTTCTACCTGATCGATGCCAAGGACCTCAACGAAGCCCTCCAGGTCGCCGGCAACATCCCGGCGGCCCGGGTCGGCTGTGTCGAGGTGCGTCCCGTTCGCCAGTTGAATCCCTGAACAATCAAAACAAACAGGAGATCTGCATGAGCCCGCAACCCTTTAAAAAACAGCCTGCCGAATTCGAACTGTCCATCAGCCGTCTGATCGACGCGCCACGCCGCAAAATTTTCCGCGCCTGGACCGAGCCGGCCTTGCTCGTCCAGTGGTGGGGGCCGCATGGCATGACCACGCCGGAATGTGAAATGGACCTGTGGGTCGGCGGTCAGTTTCGCACCCTGATGCGTGCGCCGGACGGCAGCGAATACCCGACCATGGGCGTGTTTCTGGAGATCGTCGCGCCTGAGCGGTTGGTGTTCACCGATGCGTTTATTCCCGGTTGGATTCCTTCGGGCAAACCGTTCATGAGCGCCGAAGTGACCCTTGAAGACCGGGACGGTAAAACCCTCTACACCGCCCGCGCCATGCACTGGAGCGAAGAAGATCGCCAGGCCCACGAGGCCATGGGTTTCCACGACGGCTGGGGGCAGAGCCTGGATCGGTTGGTAACGCTGGTGACCGAAGGCATGCCCGACTGATGTCGGCCGAGTCGGTCAAGGCACAGGTCGAGCAGGTCTACCGCGAAGACTCGCGGCGGATCCTCGCGACGCTGATTCGTTTGCTCGGTGATTTCGACCTCGCCGAAGAGGCCTTGCACGAGGCGTTCTTCGTCGCGGTCGAGCGCTGGCAGCGCGATGGCGTGCCGGACAATCCGCGTACCTGGCTGGTGTCTGCCGGGCGCTTCAAGGCGATTGATGTGTTGCGCCGCCGCGCTCGTTTCAAGGCGTCGCGGCCGCTGCTGATCGCGCAGCTTGAAGAGCTGGAGCAGGCCGACTGGAGTGACGAAGACGTGGAAGATGATCGCCTGCGCCTGATCTTCACCTGCTGTCACCCGGCACTCGCGGCGGACGCCCAGGTGCCGCTGACCCTGCGGGAAGTTTGCGACCTGACCACGGAAGAAATCGCCCGCGCGTTTCTCTCGGCGCCGGCCACCATCGCCCAGCGCATCGTGCGGGCCAAAGCGAAAATTCGTGACGCGAAAATCCCTTATCAAGTGCCATCGCTGGCCGAATTGCCCGAGCGTCTCGACAGCGTGTTACGGGTGATTTACCTGGTGTTCAACGAAGGTTACTCGGCGTCCATCGGTGCTGAACTGACTCGCGAAGACCTGACCCGCGAAGCGATTCGCCTCGGGCGGTTGTTGGTGGAGTTGTTGCCCGAACCGGAGGTGATGGGGTTGCTGGCGCTGATGCTGTTGCACGAGTCCCGGCGACCGGCCCGGACCTCGGACACCGGCGAGTTGATCCTGCTGGATGAACAGGACCGTTCGTTGTGGGATGGCGAGATGATTGCCGAAGGCTGCGCGCTGGTGGAGCGCGCGCTGACCCTGCGGCGCTTCGGGCCATATTGCCTGCAAGCGGCGATTGCGGCGGTGCATGCCGAAGCCGAGACAGCAGGGGAGACCGACTGGCCACAGATTGTCGGGCTGTATGACTTGCTGCTGCGGGCGCTGCCGTCGCCGGTGATCGAACTGAACCGCGCGGTGGCGCTGGCCATGCGCGATGGGCCGTTGGCGGGGTTGACGGTGGTCGAAGATATTTTGGCGCGGGGGGAGTTGCTGGATTACCACTTGGCGCATTCGGCGCGGGGGCAGTTTTGTCGGCAGTTGGGACGGGTGGGGGAGGCGCGGGAGGCGTATCAGCGGGCGCTGGAGTTGACGCAGCAGGAGCCGGAGCGGCGGTTTATCGAGGGGCGATTGCAGGAATTGAAATGACTGATCGTTCCCACGCTCCGCGTGGGAATGCATCCCGTGACGCTCTGCGTCACATTCAGAAGCGTAACGCGGAGCGTCCCTGGCGGCATTCCCACGCGGAGCGTGGGAACGATCATGGGGTCAGGCCTGCTGCCGTGTGGCGGTCAGCACGATTTCGCGAACACACACGTTCTGCGGCTGCTGATACGCATAGGCAATCGCCGAAGCCACGTCCTCAGCGCTCAACACCGTGCCGCCCATGTCCTGTTTCCAGGCCTGGTAACCGGTCTTGATCGCCTCATCCGTGGTGTGGCTCAGCAACTCGGTTTCCACCGCGCCCGGCGCAATGGTGATCACCCGCACATTGTGCGGCGACAGTTCTTCACGCAGGTTTTCCGACAGGCCATGCACCGCGAATTTGGTGCCGACATAGGCCACGTGATTCGGGAACGTCTTGCGCCCGGCCACCGAGCTGATGTTGATGATCGTGCCGTGCTTGCGCTCGACCATCCCGGCGACGACCGCATGCACGCCGTTGAGCAAACCTTTCACGTTGACGTCGAGCATCCGGTCCCACTGCGCTGGATCTTGTTTGATCATCTCGCCAAGCAACATCACTCCGGCGTTGTTGATCAAAGCATCCGCCGGGCCGAATTGCGCTTCAGCCTCGGCGACGGCGGCGAGCAGGGCGGCGCGATCGGTGATGTCGACGCGGCGGCTCAGGCTGTTCGGCAATTCCAGGGCTTCCAGGCGCTCGACCCGACGGGCCAGCAGCAGAAGCGGATGGCCGGCGGCGCTCAACAGCCGTGCGGCGGCTTTGCCAATGCCCGAACTGGCCCCGGTGATGATGATCAATGGCTTGCTCATGGCTAGACTCCTGAAATAAGAAAAACAAATCACTCAAGCTGCGGCGCAGTATATTTAGCGCTGTCCGGGCTGAAAAATGCCTTATTCCTCTGTCTGCTATCGGAATCTCCTATGGATATCCGTCATCTCAAAGCCTTCCTCGCGGTGTTCGAGGAACGCAATATCACCGCGGCGGCGCAACGGCTGTTCATCAGTCAGCCGACTTTGTCGGTGACCATCAAGCAACTCGAAGACGAAATGGGCGCGGCGCTGTTTGTACGTCTGCCCCGTGGTGTGGAGGTCAGTGACGAGGCGCGGGTGCTGTACCCGCAAGCGCGGCGGATGGTGGCGGAAGCCGAGGCCTTGAGCCGAATGTTCCGTGGCCGGGAGAACCGTGTGCCGCTGACCCTAGGGATTGAAGGCGATATCGCTGACCGGCAAATCGAAGCCTTCGTGCGCATGGCCCATCAGGCCTTGCCCAATCTGTTGCTGACCCTGGAAGAAGGTTGCCACGGCGATGCCCGGTTGGCGGTGGAAGAGATGTGCTGCGAGGACGAATTGTTCCTGCCGTTGTGGGAAGAGTCTTATGTGATGGCGCTGCCGGTCGGGCATCCGATGGCGGCGGAATCGGCGCAAGCCTGGACGCCGATCGATGACTGGATTACCTGCCCGCAGCATCCGTCGCATCAGCGCTTGATGGCGTTGTACGGGCGCTCGCCGGAAGCGGTGGCCGGGCATGCCGGTTCATTGAAACAGGCGTTGCACATGGTGGCGGCCGGGGTTGGTGTGGCGATGTTGCCGCAGTCGTTGGTCAGCGGGCATGAACGGGTAGTGACCCGGACCTTGCACCTGCCGGCACCGACGCGCCGGGTGGGGTTGTGTTATGCGGCGCAGGCGCTGGAGTTGCCGGCGTTGCGCGGGTTGCATGAGTATTTTCAGGTGAATCGGCCTGTAGCGACTGAAGCCGCGTAAGAACCCCCGGTAGCCGCTGTCGAGCACCGCGAGGCAGCGTTCGGCGGCGAAGCCGTCGTGAAATCAGATGACGCGGTGTTTCAGGTAAACCTCGCGTGTAGGGTTTGCGACGGCTTCGCCGCCGAACGCTGCCTCGCGGTGCTCGACAGCTGCTACGGAGGGCGATCTACTCCAACATCTTGCTAAGTAACCAACTCCCCGCCGGCCCCGGCGGATGCAGCCTTGACCACAGCGTATCGACATACACCGGTTTCGGCCAGCCGCGCACCTCCAGCTCCACCAGCGACCCAGCGCCAAACCGTCCCACCAGCCAGCGTGGCAGCGGCGCCCAGCCGAATCCGCCCTGGGCCATTTCCAGTAGCATCAGATAACTCGGCGCCGACCAGACCCGGCCCTTCGCCCGGCTTTCATACGGATTGACGATGGTCGCCAGGCGTAATTCCCGATGCTGCTGCAACACGTCCTGATCGATCCCGCTCAGCGTCGCCAACGGGTGTGTACGAGAAACGAACAGCGCAATTTCCGTGCGCTCATCGACAGTCGAACTGACCAGATCCGGCGGATAACTGTCCTGCATTTCGGCAAAGGCAACATGAGCCCGGCCCCGTTGCACCAGCGCCACCAAGTCATCGCATTCGGCGATCAGGCATTCCAGCTCCAGGTCTGGATAACGCTGTTCGAACGCACTGAGCGCCGCTTCGAAGCGGTCGGATTGATAAGTATCGGAAATCGCCACCGTCAACTTCGCCTCGACCCCTTTTGAGAGTTGGCTGGCGGTCATTTCCAATCGGCTGGTGGCCGCGAGGATTTCTTCGGCCCGTTGCAGCATCACATGCCCGGCCGGGGTCAGGCTGGGCTTGCGGCTGCTGCGGTCGAACAGGGTCAGATTGAGGTCGATTTCCAGGCTCGCCACCGCCGCGCTGATGGTCGACTGACTGCGTCCGAGTTTGCGCGCCGCCGCGGAAAAGGAACCTTGGGTCGCGGCCTGGACAAACGCCAGTAACACTTCGTGGGAAGCCATGAACTATCGCCTTGATCGATGGTTATTGATTATGAAGTATCGGTGCGCTGACAGATCATGGCAACCACAGTCACTCAGGGAGTCTGGCCATGAACGCCAACAAATCCATTACTGAACGTATTTTCCAGGCCATCGGTTTTGAACTGCTGGCCGTATTGATCTGTACCCCGCTGCTGGCTTGGGTCATGGACAAACCGATGCTGGAAATGGGTGTGGCAACCGTCGCTATCGCCGCCCTGGCCCTGGGCTGGAACGTGGTGTTCAACGGGTTTTTCGACCGGTTGCTCAAGCGCTATGAAATCGTGCGCAGCGCCTGGGTCCGGGTGGTGCACGCGCTGTTGTTCGAGGGCGGCTTGATCGTGATGGGCGTGCCGCTGATTGCCTGGTGGCTGAGCGTCAGCCTGTGGCAAGCGTTCCTGCTGGACATTGGTGTGCTGCTGTTCTTCCTGCCGTACACCTACGTTTACCACTGGGGGTATGACGTGGTGCGGGAGCGGTTGGTCTTGCGCTCTTCTTGCCAAGGCTAATGATCACGGCTTCGTAGCAGCTGTCGAGCACCGCGAGGCAGCGTTCGGCGGCGCAGCCGTCGTGAAATCAAGCTATGCGGTATGTCAGGCAGACCGCGTACGCAGGGTTTACGACGGCTTCGCCGCCGAACGCTGCCTCGCGGTGCTCGGCAGCTGCTACAAGGGGCCTGTCGCTCCGTCACACAACTCACTCACAAACCCCAAAAACGCCCGCACCTTCGCCGCCGGCAAATGCCGCGACGGGTACAACGCATACAACGGAAATCGCTCATCCGGCCAATCAGGAAACAACTCCACCAACCGTCCTTCCTCTAGCGCCGGAGCGATCCCCAGGTCCAGCACTTGGGCAATCGCCTGGCCACTTTCGCAAACGCTGTGCAACGTACCGACATCATTCACCAGCAACCGGCAATGCGGCTGCACATGCAGCACCGCGCGGCCCGGACGATGAAACTCCCAGCCAAACGGTCGCGCCGTTTGCGGGTCGCGAAACTGCACGCACGTGTGTCGCTCGTCTTCCATGTCCAGCGGCGCCAGCGGTCGGCCATGACGCTTCAGGTACGCCGGCGACGCCAGCGTCAGCACGCGCACCTCCAGCAACTTGCGCGCCACCAGCGACGACGACTGCGGATGGCCGAACCGCACCGCCAGATCAAACCCGTCCGCCACCATATCCCCGAGTTGATCACGGGTTTGCAGCTCCAGATACAGCTCGGGATAGCGCGCCATGAACTGTCCCAATTTGGGCCCCAGAATCAGCCGCGAAAAATACGGGTCCATGTTCACCCGTAGCCGACCACGTACCTGGGTGGCACTGGTCGAGGCCGAGTTGGCTGCCTCTTCCAGACTGGCCAGCAACGGCGCGATTTCACCATGGAAGCGCCGACCTTCATCAGTGAGCGTCACCGTGCGAGTAGTGCGGTCGAACAGCCGAATGCCCAGGCGTTTTTCCAATCGAGCGATGGCCCGGCTGACACCCGACGGCGTCAATTCCAGCGCTTCGGCTGCCCGCACGAAACTGCCGCCATCGACCACCGCGCTGAACACGCCCATCCCGCTGGCAAGGCTTGCGTCGAAACTCATTAATGACTCCCGATCATTTGTTCAATGACATTCATGCTATCGGAGAATGTCAGCCCTCGGCTCAATAATCTGCCATCGCGACAACCGTCGCCATCCAACAGGAGAACAGCTGATGTACGCAGTCATGGGCATTACCGGGAAAGTGGGCGGCGCGGTCGCCCGGACGTTACTGGCCGCCGGTCACAAAGTGCGCGCGGTGGTGCGCAGTGCCGATAAAGGCGCGGTGTGGGCCGGGCAGGGGTGTGAATTGGCCGTGGCGGATGTCGATGACTGTAACGCCATGATTGAGGCGTTTACTGGCGTAAAAGGGGTGTTCGTGATGATGCCGTCGAACTTCGACCCGTCCCCAGGCTTCCCGGAAACCCGGCAAGTAGTGGAGAACATTCGCTCGGCGCTTGAAGTTGCACAGCCCGGCAAAGTGGTGGGGCTGTCGACTATCGGCGCTCAGGCCTCCCAGCCGAACCTGCTTAATCAATTGCGTTTGCTGGAACTGGCGCTTAACGATCTTGTATTGCCAGTCACCCTGTTGCGACCCGCCTGGTTCATGGAAAACGCGTTGTGGGACGTCGAACACGCGGTTGGCTCCGGGAGCATTCCATCTTTCCTGCAACCGCTGGATAAACCGGTGCCGATGATCGCCACCGCCGATGTCGGTCGAGTCGCCGCAGAACTATTGCAGGAGGACTGGAACGGTCAACGCATCGTCGAACTCGAAGGGCCGCAACGGATTACGCCGCTGCAACTGGGCGCCGGGTTCAGCGAGTTGTTGGGTAAACCGGTGCGCATGCAAGTGGTGCCACGGGAGACCTGGCAGGGCTTGTTTGAAAGTCAGGGGATGCGCCATCCGATGCCACGGATGCAAATGATCGATGGCTTTAACGAAGGCTGGATCGAGTTTGAAGGCGAACCGCGCAAAGGCCGGATCGAGTTGTTGACCGTACTCAAGCAGTTGCTGACGAATTAGACCTGTAGGAGCATGGCTTGCCCGCGATGGCGTTCTTGAAATCGCCATCGCGGGCAAGCCTTGCTCCTACAGGTTCGGGGTGGGTCAGAAAATCTTGGTGAACAACCAGTACAAACTGCCCGACAGCAGGATCGCCGCTGGCAAGGTCAGCACCCACGCCATCAGCAGGTTGCGGATGGTCTTCATCTGCAAGCCGCCGCCGTTGGCGACCATGCTCCCGGCCACCCCCGAGGACAACACGTGGGTGGTGGAGACCGGCAGGCCAAACATGTCGGCGGCGCCGATGGTCAGCATGGCCACGGTTTCTGCCGAGGCGCCTTGGGCGTAGGTCAGGTGGGTCTTGCCGATTTTTTCACCGACCGTCACCACGATCCGCTTCCAGCCGACCATGGTGCCCAGCCCCAGCGCGATGGCCACGGCGATCTTCACCCACAGCGGAATGAAGCGCGTCGAATTGTCGATCTGTTGTTTGAACAGTTGCAGCTTGCCGCTGGTGTCGGCGTCGAAGTTGCCGACCTTGTTCTTGTCCATCAGGCGAATGGTTTCGCTGGTCAGGTACATGTCGTTACGCACGTTGCCCACGGCCTCGGCCGGGACTTTCGACAGCGAGCCATAACCCTTCACTTCGTTACCGATATTGCCGGCCAGCGCGGCGAGGGCAGGGATCAGTTGCGGCGTGGCTTCTTTGCTGCGCACGTAATCGGACAGCACCGCACGTGGGTCGCCAGGTGCCGGCAGCGGCGTGTTTTTCACCAGCGCTTGCTGGGTGACTTCAGCCACGGCAGCGAACTGCAACGCTTGATCGGCCGGCATGGTGCGGTTCAGCGCATAGGCCATTGGCAGGGTGCCGACCAGAATCAACATGATCAGGCCCATGCCTTTCTGGCCGTCGTTGGAACCGTGGGCGAAGGACACGCCGGTGCAGGTCAGGATCAACAGACCACGAATCCACCATGGTGGCGGAGCATCGCCTTCCGGTGCCTTGTACAGCGCACGATTTTTGACGAACGCGCGCAAGGCCAGCAGCAACAGCGCGGCAAAGCCGAAACCCACCAACGGCGAGAGCAGCAGTGCGTAACCGATCTTGGTCGCCTGCGCCCAATCCACGCCGCTGGTGCCATCGCGGCCGTGCATCAGGGCATTGGCCACGCCGACGCCGATGATCGAACCGATCAGGGTGTGCGACGACGAGGCCGGCAAGCCCAGCCACCAGGTGCCGAGGTTCCACAGGATCGCGGCGATCAACAGGGCGAAGATCATGGCGAAACCGGCGGAGGAACCGACTTGCAGAATCAGTTCCACCGGCAGCAGGGCGATGATGCCGAACGCCACCGCGCCGCTCGACAGCAACACGCCGAGGAAGTTGAAAAACCCGGACCACGCAACCGCGAAGTTCGGCGGCAGCGAGTTGGTGTAAATCACCGTGGCCACGGCGTTGGCGGTGTCGTGGAAACCGTTGACGAATTCAAAACCGAGGGCAATCAGCAGCGCCACGCCGAGCAGCAGAAACGGGGTCCAGGTGGTCACCACCGTGCCGAGTTCGTGCATGTCGTGCATCAGGCTGTAAGCGGTGAACAACAATCCGCTGGCCAGTACACCGAAGAAAATCACCAGGGTGAACAGACCGGGTTTTTTATCAAGCTGCGGTCTGGCGCTGCTGGCGGGCGCCTGGGCAGCGGTCAAGGAAGGAGTAGCCATGCCGGACAATCCTGAGCGAGGAAGGAGTGTCGCCCATGATCGTTTCAAAATGTGACAGAGAGACTGCGGTGGGTCAGTGTTTGGGTTTTATTCCTGTTACCTTCGGTCGGAAGATGATCGTTCCCACGCTCTGCGTGGGAATGCCTCCCCGGACGCTCCGCGTCCGCTTTGGGACGCAGAGCGTCCCTGGCTGCATTCCCACGCGGAGCGTGGGAACGATCACGTCAGGTTAGTAATCCTGGCGCTTACGAAACGCCCAGCGCCCGGCAATCACGGTAAAGGTCGCCACCAGCGCCACCAGAATCCAGAACCCTTCCGGGTCGCCGGAGAGCGGCACGCCACCGACGTTCATCCCGAAAAAACCGGCAATGATGTTGATCGGCAACGCCAGCACCGTCACCACGGTCAGGGTAAACAGCGTGCGGTTGCTCTGTTCGTTGAGGTTGGCGGCGATCTCTTCCTGCAACAGCTTGATCCGTTCACCGAGGGCCGTGAGGTCGTTGATGATCAGTGCAAACTCCTCGGTGGATTTGCGTAACTCTTTGACGTCCTCCTTTTGCAACCATTGCGGCGGCCGGTTCAGCAAACGCAGCAACGATCCCGGCTCCAGCGCCAACAACCGTTGCAGCCGCACCAGCACCCGACGATTGGCGCCCAGTTCGGCACGGTTGGTCGACAGCCGCGAAGACAGCAATTCATCCTCGATCCGATCGACACTCTGGCTGGTCTTGCGCACGATCTGCGTCAGCACTTCGCCCTGATCGCGCAGCAGGTGCACCAGCAATTCCAACGGCGAGCGAAAGCACTCGCCGGCCTTCACCGAAGAACGCAGCTTGTCCACCGAGTGCAGCGGTTGCAGGCGCGCGCTGATAATCAGCTTGCTGCGAGCGCAGACCCACAGCGTCGAGACATCCGAGGACACCATGCTGCTGAGGTTGAACACCACATCGTTGACCACCGCCAACAACGCCGAATCGACGTGCTCGATACGCGTTGAGCGCGAGCCTTCGTGCAACGCTTCGAAAAACTCCTCGGGCAATTCCAGATGGCTTTTCATCCAGCGCTCGCACGCGGCGTGGGCCAGGTTCAAGTGCAGCCAGAGGAACTCATCGCTGTCTTCAGACTGTTGCAAACAGCGCAATGCCTCGGCCGAATCGATCTCCCGGCCGCGCTCACCCGGACGAAAACGGAAGCCGTAAAGCAGGCCGAACAAGTCAGTGTCGCGGTGAGTGTGATCGATGCTGTGGTTCATGAGGTCTCGTTGGGAGGGGCATTCATCCGTAGCCACGTAGCCACGTAGCCACGTAGCCACGTAGCAGCTGTCGAGCGGAGCGAGGCAGCGTTCGGCGACGCAGTCGTCGTCAAACCTGAACACGCGGTTCTCCTGAAACACCGCGGTGGCTGATTTCACGACGACTTCGTCGCCGAACGCTGCCTCGCTCCGCTCGACAGCTGCTACCGGGCATCATCGCAAGGTGTCTTGACGGTTTTGTGACAGTTACGTGGCGCGCAAACGTGTGCGTCACCAATCGTCGGGATTGATTCAAGAACTGCTCTGGCACGCCGATGACGCAGGTGCTAGGTTGCGCGGCTTCGGCCACGAGCCGAGATTGCAGACAGGGAAGTTTGGACGTCTTTCACGCCCAACCAGGCGTGCCTCTTTCCTGTCATGAGTATCACTTGATGCTGCAGAAATCCCTGAGAGCCCAAATCCTCGCGTTGCTGAGCGGCAGCTTGTTGGCGATATTGCTGATCGCCTTGGCTTGCTTTCACTACCTGTCCAGCGGCGTGCAAAGTTACGCCAACCTGATCGACGGCCCGCTGCATACTTCGCAACTGATCGATGAAGCCAACCTGCAATTCAAGGTGCAGGTTCAGGAGTGGAAAAACGTCCTGCTGCGCGGCAAGCAGCCGGCCGATCTGGACAAATACTGGAAGCAATTCGAAGACCGTCAGCGCGACGTGCAGGGCATCCTCGGCGAACTGGCCGGGCAGAAAGGCCTGGATGGTCAACTCAAGACCCGCATCGAACGTTTGCGTGACGAACACCGTCAGTTGGGCAGCGCTTACCAGAAAGGTCGTGATGCTTATGTAGCGGCGGGTGCCGACCCAACGGCCGGTGACACCGCCGTCAAAGGCGTGGACCGCGCCACCAGCGATCAGATGAGCGAATTGGTCGGTGAACTGCGCAAGCAGGGCACCGAACAATCGGCGCAGATCAGCGCCGCTGCCGAGCGCACGGTCATGCTCGGGATTATCGTGATGCTCGCCTCGGGTCTGTTGATCGGCCTGTTGAGCCTGTGGTTGATCAACCGCAACCTGGTTGACCCGATCCGCAAACTGATCGACTACGTGGCACAACTCAGCCAGGGCAAGTTCGCCGACCGCGTAGCCAGCACCCGTCAGGATGAACTGGGCAAACTGGCCATGGCCGCCAACACCCTGCGCGACTTCCTCGCCGAAACCTTCAGCCGTTTGCAGCGCAGCGCCAAGGACCTGGACAGCGCCAGCGGCGAGCTGAACTCCATCGCCACCCTGATGGCCAGCGGCACCAACGAGCAGTTCAGCCGCACCGATCAGGTGGCCACGGCGATGAACGAAATGTCCGCCACCGCCCAGGAAGTGGCGCGTCACGCAGCAGACGCGGCACGTGCGGCCGACGATGCCGACCAGTCCGCTCAGCAAGGCGAAAAGGTCATGCAGGGCACCATTCACACCATCACCCAAATGCGCGGCGAAATCGCCAACACCGCCACCGTCATCCGTCGTCTGGAAACCGACAGCGGGCGCATCGGCAAAGTACTGGAAGTGATTCGCGGCATCGCCGAACAGACCAACCTGCTGGCGCTCAACGCGGCCATCGAAGCGGCCCGTGCCGGTGAAGCCGGGCGCGGTTTTGCGGTGGTGGCCGATGAAGTGCGCAGCCTGGCCCAGCGCACGGCGGCATCGATCATCGAGATCAACCAGATCATCCAGACCGTGCAAACTGGTGCCGTGGACGCGGCCCAGGCGATTGAAAGCGGCCAGTCACGCAGCGAAGAAAGTGTCGCGCAGGTGACCGAGGCCGGCGCCATGCTGGAGCGCATCACCCATGCCGTGGAGGCCATCCGCGACATGAACCGCCAGATCGCCACCGCTGCCGAAGAGCAGACCTCGGTGGCCGAAGACATCTCGCGCAACCTCACCGAGATCACCACCATCGCCAGCACCAACCTGGACAACGTGCAACGCACCGAAGCGGCCAGCCACAACCTGCACGGGTTGTCGGGCCAGTTGAACGAAGTGACGGCGCGCCTGAGCGCTTAAGGCAAAAGACTGTGTACCGGTTTGCTTACCAAACCGGTACACAGTCGATCTCAAGTCTGGCCAGCCGATGTCGATGATGGACTTAACCTGAACCCACATAGGATAAGTCCCATGGTCAGCATCACCTCGGTTTCGATCAACCAGACCCTCTCGACGCCTTCGAGCAAAACCGCGATCAGCGACAGCACCGACGACGCGACGTCAGCGACCGCGGCTGCCTCCAGCGATACCACCAAGGCTTCTGCGAGCGGTGCGGCACCGGCTGCCGGTGGCGGCAGTTCGAGCAGCAGCACTGAATCCGACACGGTGAAAGAACTGCGCAAGCAGATCGCCGAACTGCAAAAGCAACTGCAGGAACAACAGCGGCAATTGCAAGCGGCTCAGGCCAAGCAGGAAAGCGCCGATGCCAAAGCCGCCAACGTAGCCGCCGCGCAGTCGCAGATCGCGACCACCTCGGGCTCGTTGCAAACCGCCACGGCGGCGTTGTTGCAGGCGTTGCAGGATGAGGGCAGCAGCACGTCCGGGTCGATGGTCAGTACGTCGGCTTAATGGGCTGCCGGCAGGCTGAACGTAAACAGCGTGCCGTTCTGCGCCGTGGACGCCACGTGCAGTTGGCCGCCATGGGACTGGGCAATCTGGCTGGCAATGTAGAGGCCCAGTCCGAGGCCGGCCCGAGGCGTGTCGCGGGTCGGTCGCGAGTAGGGCTGGAAGAGATGGGGCAACACTTCTTCGGGGATCGTCCTCTGATTCTTCACCCCCAGCATCAAGGCACCCTGATCCACCTGCGCGATGACTTCGATGTCACCTTGGGCATCGCCATGGGCGATGGCATTGGCCAGCAGGTTGGAGAGCAATTGCGCGACACGCTCGCGATCGCAATGGATGCCTTGCAACTCACCGATCGATGCGCGGATGACCCGTTGCAGGTGCACGCCCTGTATCTCTGACATCACATGTTGCAAGGCATCGCCCAGGTCCGCGCAGGTCTCGATGTTAAGCGGGATGCCGTTGCCCAGGCGTCCACGGGCGAAGTTCCGATGGTGACGATGTCTGCCGCCGCGGTTTGCTCCATCTTCATTTATCTCTGCGTGAACCCGTGGGGATTCTAGCGACCCTGGCGCGCGCAGGCATAAAAAAACGCACGACCCGAAGATCGTGCGTTCTTGAATCCGGCAAAAACCCTGTAGGAGCGAAGCGTGCTCGCGAAAGCGGTGTGTCAGTCACATCAATGTTGAATGTGCTGCCGTCTTCGCTCCTACAGGGATAACGGGGATTATGTGTCTTGCTTGTTGCTCAGGACTTTGCCGGTGGCGGCATCGAAATCCACGTCCCATTCAGCGCCTTTGGCATCTTTCAGTTCAACTTCGTATTCGTAGCCGTTGAAGTGGTTGTCCAGATCGGTGTCGGTGATGGTCGCGCCCGGATGCAGTTTCAGGGCCGCCTGGTTCATTTCTTCCAAAGGCTTGATCTTGCCGCTTTTGACCAGCTCAGGGATCTGGTCGACGCGAATATCAGCTTGGGCCATGCCAGCAGTGAGGGTCAGGGCAGCGGCGGTGAACAGGGCAGTCAGGGTTTTCATAAGATTCTTTCCTTGGGGTGATCTGTTTAAGTGGGCTCAGGTTAACCGGCGCAACTTAATTCACCCTTAATTCATCGGCCGCCGCTAAAAGCACTCGCGCCCACAGGTTCAGCACAATCCTGTGGGCGCGAGCCTGCTCGCGAAGAAGTCGACGCAGTGTCGCTGCCCGATACCTATTAGTAGCCGTTGTTCTGCAGCAATTGCGCCACGGTGCCAGCCGCCGGGCGCTTGTAGAACTTCAGCAGTTCGCTGGCGCGGTTGGTGAAGATGCCGTCGACACCCGAATCCATCACCTTCTGGTAATCCACCGCGTCGTCGATAGTGTAGACGTGCACCAGCAGGCCCTGATCGTGGGTGAATTGGTTCATCCACGGCTTGACCAGGTCCGAATAGCTCTGATCACCGCCCTTGGTCAGCGCCGCCGAAGGGCCGGTGCCGATCGCGCCCTGGGCCTTGGCGTACTCGACCCATTGCTGGAATTCAGCTTTGTCTTTCGGCTCTTGCTTGGCGTAGTAAGTGGCTTTGTCCTTGTCGCCGGATTCGGCGAAAGTCACTTTGGATTTCGGCTCAATGCTGCCGTCACCGACCCACAGCAGCAGGATCTTCGGCACGTTCGGCATTTCTTTTTGCAGCAGTTCGAGGCTGCTCTTCTCGAAGGTTTGCAGCACGACCTTGCCTTTGCCCTGGCCGACCGCAATCTCGCTCTTCGCCAGTTTCGAACCGACCGGGCTCAGCCAGCCGCGATCCTGGAGTTTCTCCTTGAGGTCGCGTTCGATGCCGGGGAATTGCTTCGGCTCTTTGGTTTCGATGTACAGGCCCGGCTTGTGCAGCGGGTTGCCTTGGGCGATGTCGATAATTTCGTCGAGAGTCAGAATCTTCAGGCCGACGTAGGAAGGACGCGCGCGATCCGGGTAAGCGGCGTTGAACCAGCTGCCGGCATCGAGGGTTTTCAGTTCGGCAATCGTGAACTGGTTGGCCGGGGCGTCCTTGCGCTCAGGGAACTTGGTGGCAACGTCGGTGGTGCGCTGCAGGTTGTTGTCGTGCAGGGCGAACAGCACGCCGTCCTTGCTGCGCTGGAGGTCCATTTCCAGGTAATCGGCGCCCAGGTCGCGGGCCAGTTTGTAGGACGCGGCGGTGGATTCCGGGGCATCGAAGGACGCGCCGCGGTGGGCAATCACGGCCGGATGCGGAATGCCCAGCGTGGTCGCCCGCGCAGTGGGGCTGGGCTGTGTGGCGGCCTGTGCCTGGCCGAAGCCGAGCAACAGGCTCAGTACCAAGGCGCTCTTGGTGAAGGTAGCAGGCATGGTCGAGGTCCTTTCGCAGAGGTTTTCAAAGACGTACCTTTTAACAACTGAGCGCCGCGAGCGCTATCGCCAGACCGACATAAACGTGTTTAAAGCGATTTTTTTCAGCGCTTTTGTGCGGTTCTTTGCAGTACTCTTGGCGCGGCAGTTTCCCCGGCAGAGGGAAACCCGTTCCCCAACCCTTGCGTGTAAACCATCGATCACCGGTCCCTTTGCGACCTTTTGTGAGGTTTATATGCGCATCACTTCCCAGCTCATCTGCCAGGCCGCCGACCAACTCAAGGGCTTCGTCGGCCTCAATCGCAAGACCGGCCAGTACATCGTACGTTTCAGCGAAGACTCCTTCGGCATGGACGTGGCGGACGACGGCATTATTCCTGCCAGTGAGTTTGTCTGGGGACCGGGCCCCGAGCAGGCGATGACGCTTAAGCGCGAGCTGATTCAGTTGTTGCTGGACCAGAACATCGATGACCGGATCAATATTACCGAGCCGTTGCGGGTGTATATGAATCGGCTGGAAGTGCCGCAGATTTCGGCGGTTCGGAGTTTGGTGCGGGGTTAAAGTCAAAAGATCGCAGCCTTCGGCAGCTCCTACGAGTGCTGCCGAAGGCTGCTATCTTTTCTGCTGTTAAACCGGTTTTTCAAACCGATAGGCCCGCTCAACCCTGCACACCCGCGTATGGCAAGCCGCATACCACGTCGAGCGTCCACGCTCACGAATGGCGCTGTGCTCGGGGTGATGCTTCCAGGCCAGGATCGCCGCCTCACTGGTCCAATACGACACGGTAATCCCCAACCCGTCCTCGCCCCGGGCCGACTCGACACCGAGGAAGCCCGGTTGCTCGCGCGCCAGCTCGACCATGCGCCCGGCTGCCTCGGCGTAACCCTGATCACCGTCGGTGCGCAGGGAGGTAAAGATGACCGCGTAGTAGTGCGGTGATGGGGTATCGGCGATCATGGTTTTTGCCTCGCACAGGCTTCGATCAGGGCACCCACCAACGGCGGCAACGTACCTTTGAGCGCGGCACGTTCTGGCTGGAACAGGGTGGCGACGAAGAACGGGTGACCTTGCAGTTCCAACACCCGTAAATCGCCATTCGAATCGTGACCGACGGCGTTGAGTTGCCGGTTCAGCAGCGCCTGCTCGAATTGCGGATTCACTCCGAAACGGCAGCGATAGCCTTCGTGAATCTCGGATTTTTCATACGCCTTGGCGATCAACGAACCTTCAATCAGATGAATGCTGTCGACGGCTTCCACCAGCGAACATGACAGCGGAGTGAGCAATGCCCGTGCGGCATCGGGGGATGTCTCTCCGTGCTCGGCATCTGCCCAGCCCAGCACATTGCGCGCGTATTCCAGCACCGCGTGTTGAAAACCACCGCAGGTCCCGAGAAAGGGTCGCTGCTGTTCGCGAGCGAAGCGGATGGCCCGTAATGCGCCATTCATGTCGCGATAGGGGCTGGCGGGCACACACCAGAAACCGTCGAAATCATCTAGCGGGGTTTGGGCGCTGATGTGATCGGTGGCCAGCCATTGGAATTGCACGTCCAGGCCCGAGTGTTCGGCAGCCATGCCGAGGGCGATGGGGATGGCTTGGTGGGCGGTGACGTGCGGGTCGTAATCGCCGATCAGGGCGATGCGTATGACGGTGCTTTCCATGAGTGTTCTCTGCGCTTGTTGATTCCTTGCACCCACTATAGATTGGCGTTCACGCACTCAATATTGGCGTTATCCCAATTGATCAATGCACCGGCGCACTATCGGCTGGATTACCCGGACCTGGCCTTGATCCTTGCCCTGGTTCGCGGTGGCTCTCTGGCCCGGGCTTCACAGCTGTTAAAGGTCGACGTCTCGACGGTATTCCGGGCGGTGCGCCGACTGGAAGCTGCATTGGGTCAGCAACTGTTCGAAAAGAGCCGCGCCGGTTACCTGCCGACGACTTTGGCGCAGACCCTGGCCGAACAGGCAGAACGCGCCGAGCAAGCATTGGACGCGGCGCGTATCGGCGTGGAGCAGGGCGGTGAAATCATCAGCGGCACCGTGCGCCTGACGTGTACCGATTCAGTCCTGCAGGGTTTGCTGCTGCCGGCATTGGCGCAGTTCATGCCGTCCTACCCGGCACTCACCATCGAGCTCAGCACCTCCAATGACTTCGCGAACCTCAGTCGCCGGGATGCCGACATCGCCCTGCGCCTGACCCGCACACCGCCCGAGCACTTGGTTGGCCGATGTCTGGCGCAGGTGTCGTATCGGGTCTGTGGCAGCACGGCCTATTTGAAAACCGTTGATCCAACCGATCTGGCGTCGCTGACCTGGATCGCCCCGGACGACTTCCTGCCGGATCACCCGACCATCGCCTGGCGCCGCCAGCAATTGCCCGGCGTGGTGCCGGGTTATCGCTGCAACAGCATGTTGTCGGTGACGGAGTTGGTGCGGGCGGGGCTGGGTGTCGCGGCGTTGCCGGACTTTCTGATCGGCGATGGTTTGCAGTCGCTGACCGGGCCGTTGCAGGGTTATGACACGGCGCTGTGGTTGCTGACCCGGCCGGACTGCCGCGCCTTGCGCTCGGTGGTGACGCTGTTTGATGAATTGGGCCGGGCGCTGCGGTTAATGCCGGTCAGTTAAGTCTCCTCGCGATCTGTAGCCGCTGGCGAAGCCTGCGTTCGGCTGCGAAGCAGTCGTGAAATCAGCCGACGCGTTTCTTCAGGAAGACTGCGCGCTCAGGTTTTACGACTGCTTCGCAGCCGAACGCAGACTTCGCCAGCTGCTACATAAACCGTGTTTGGCTGGCGACCTTTTAATTGATCGGCATTTGGCGTTGCGTCTGCCTTAAATCGGGGTTTTGGGTCCGTCCTTGCGCACAAAGTGCTGATGCATTTCCGACGTCAGGTTTTCGATACGTTCGGTCAAGGTCTTGGTCATTTCGGTGAGGCGGGTGTTCTGTTCCAGCAGTTCCAGCAATTGTGTGGTGTGCTGCGCGGCTTGAGCCTGGCGATGGCTGTTGGCAACCGCCAAGGCTTCGCGGTGCTGCGCATCGGCTTCGGACTGGGCTTTGTCCCGTGCGGCCTGGCGGGTCTGGGCCAGCAGGATCAGTGGCGCGGCGTAGGCCGACTGCAGGCTGAACGCCAGGTTGAGCAGGATGAACGGGTACAGGTCAAAGTGCGCCACGCCGAACAAGTTAAGGCAAACCCAGAGCACCACGATCAGGGTTTGCGCCCCAAGAAACTTAGGGGTACCAAAGAACCGCGCAAACGCCTCGGCGCGCAGGGCGAATTTGTCATTGCCGAAGGTCGGCGCCAGGTGAGCATGAGGGCGGTGGAAGCGCAGGTGATCGACGGGGGCGGCGGGCTGGGTGTCGGACTTGGTTGAATTCATGGTGCGCTCGGCAGGGAGTCGGGACTTGGGGTCACTATAGTCCTGCGTAGGCGTCGGTTGTCTGAATCAATGTTGAATGGCTCGACGCCATACTAATCTTGTTACGACCGGTGTTTTTCGCGGTGTAGAGGGCTTTGTCAGCGTCGTTGAGCCAGGTAATCGCGTCGGCGAAAGGCGTTTGGTACGCGGCCAGGCCAATGCTCAGTTTCATTCGCAGTTCGGGCACTTGTGGGTGGCGATAGTCATTCAGCGCCTCGCGCAGGCGTTCCATGATTTCCCTGGCGTGCTGTAACGACATGTTGGGCAGGATCACGCAGAACTCGTCGCCGCCATAACGGCCAGCCAGATCACTTTCACGCAGGGTGCGCTTGAGCTCCACGCTCAATTGACGCAGCACCGTATCGCCGACGATATGCCCGTAGGTGTCATTGATCGCCTTGAAATGGTCGATGTCGATCAGGGCAATCACCGACGCGACCTGGTTCTGCCGGCACTGCTGGAATTTAACGTGCAACAGGTCCTTCCAGGCGCCGTGGTTGAGCAGGCCGGTCAAACTGTCGGTGCGGCTCAAGGCGCTCAGGGCGCGTTTGTGTTCGGCGAGTTTGAATGCCAGTCGATAACACACCATGCCCACCGCCAAGGGGTAAATGGTCAGCGACGGTATGCAGGCCCACACCTGGATCGGCGTGGCCGTCGGGGTAAAGCCGATGCCGAACAGTAGCCAGGCAATGATGACGCCGACCATTTGCGCCAGGGCACCCTGGAAGAAGAGTCTCGGGCCACCGGCTGCGACGTTGTTCATCGTCATCATGGACAGAATGGTGACGGTCACGATCGGGTTGAACTGAACGGCGGCCGCCCAGAAACCGCCGCACAGCGAATCGCCGATGATGTTGCGGCGTTCGGCCTGATAAGGAAACGGCGAACGGGTGGCCATCTGGTAGGCGAGATGGGGCCAGACGAAGCCATTGAGCAGCATCAGGACCCAGACCCATCCCGGCATGTTCAATGGATAAAGCGCGGCGGTCACACAGATACAGCCAATCCCCAGACCGACGGTTCTGGGCATGTAAATGCGTCGGGCAAACGAAAGGCCCTTGCCGCGTTGGTTTTCCATAATTCCCTGCGCCAGATTCATTCTGAAACACTTTGCGGTGTTTTATTCAGAGATACCGTTCATCGGTAAAGCGGCAGACATTGTCATTTATTCCAACGGGAATAATCAGTGTCCTTGGGAGCCATTTAACGGGAGCGCAGGCGTGGCAGAGACTTGATCTAGAGCTGATAACAGGCCAGGAACATGTCCATGGCCGACTCGACGACAGTGCTTTGTACTTCAGGCGAAAGGCCGGTCTGGCCCATGGAGATCTGCGGCCAGAACCCGAAGGACTTGAGCAATCCCTGGACCTGCTGCGCAGCAAACTCCGGGGCGACCGGTTTCAGTCGGCCATCGGCCTGGGCGGCGCGAATCCACAGGGTCAGGCCCTCTTCGCGCGCACCCATGCGGGTGATCATGTTCTGCGCGCGTTCGGGAGAATGGATGGTCGCGGCAATGGCGACGCGCGCCAAGTCGAGAAAGTTGTTGTCGCCCATCATCTGCATTTTCGCCAGCAGGAGCTGGCGCAGTTGATCGCGCAGGGGCAGGTCGGGGCGGTACGAGGTTTCCTGTTCTTCCGTCACCCGTGCCCATAACTGGTTGAGAATTTCGGCGAACAACTCTTCTTTGCTCGGGAAGTGGTTGTACACCGTGCGCTTCGACACGCCCGCGGTGGCGGCGATCTTGTCCATGCTGGTGATCTCGAAACCGTTGGTTCGGAATTCGGCAATCGCCGCCTGGATGATGGCTTCGCGTTTTCGGTCGGTGAGGCGCTGTGGAGCTGTCATAAGTACGCTTCGGCAGGAAAAAGTGGGAGTTACACTCGGCAGTTTACTTGTGATCGGGATTGATGCAACCTAGAAACTACACTGTGCAGTGTAATGCTGAGTTAATCCTGCACGGTGAAAAATAGAATCTCCGGCTGATGCGTGCGTGCCTTGGCCATTTATCGTCCCAAAGCGGAAAACCGTGAATTGCGCGGTTTTTCTGGAGTCATTCAGTCATGGCCATTACGACTTCCCTAACCGATAACGCTACCCAGCCTGAAGCTTCCCGTCAGGTAGAAGGGCACTTCCGAAATCACCAGCCGGTCCAGCGCGAAGGCTTTCGCAAAATGCTGCGCATCATGTGGAACATGATCTTCCACAAACCGCGCAGCACCCGCCCGAGCGCTGCCATCCCGGTACAACCCCTGACTCAAGCCGCGCTGATCGCCGCTCCCAACCACAGTGTCTACCGCCTCGGTCACTCCACCGTACTGCTCAAACTGCGAGACAAATTCTGGATCACCGACCCGGTCTTCGCCGAGCGCGCTTCACCGGTGCAATGGGCCGGCCCCAAGCGTTTCCACCAGCCGCCAATCAGCCTGGAAGAATTGCCGCCGATTGAAGCCGTGATCCTGTCCCACGATCACTACGACCACCTCGACTACAACGCTGTGCTCAAACTGGCGGATAAGACCAAGTACTTCCTCACGCCGCTGGGCGTTGGCGACACCCTGATCAAGTGGGGCGTTGATGCCAGCAAAATCCGCCAACTGGACTGGTGGCAGGGCACCGAAGTCGATGGCATTCAATTCATCGCCACACCGTCACAGCACTTTTCCGGTCGCGGCCTGTTCGATGGCAACAGCACGCTGTGGGCCTCGTGGGTCATGATTGACGGCAACACCCGAATCTTCTTCAGTGGCGATACCGGCTACTTCGACGGCTTCAAACGCATCGGCGAACAGTATGGCCCGTTCGACCTGACCCTGATGGAGACCGGTGCCTACAACGTCGAGTGGCCACACGTGCACATGCAACCCGAGCAAACCCTGCAAGCGCACATCGATCTCAAAGGGCGTTGGCTGCTGCCGATTCACAACGGCACCTTCGACCTGTCGATGCACGCCTGGTACGAACCCTTCGATCGCATCCTGGCGTTGGCCTGGGAGCGGAATGTGTCGATCAGCACGCCGCAGATGGGTGAAGCGTTCAACGTGATGTATCCGCAGCGTGGCAGACCGTGGTGGCTGGGGTTGGAAAGCGTTGGGGAGCAGGTGACGGCGTAGAGCGCCTGATGGTTTGACGCCGGGCCGCTTGCCATGAAAGCGGCCCGGCGGCCACCTCACTCAACCATCGCATAATCCGTCCGCGCCACCGGATTCGGCGTCGACCCTTTCACATTCATCCCTCTACCCGGCGCAAAACCCGGGAAGAACACCAACCCTTCCGACTCAAACCGATACGCCAATGCCAGCCTCGTGACATCCAATACATCGCGCTCGGCCTCGAATCGCTCGATGGCGTCCACGGAAACCCCGGATTCACGAGACAGTTCTTCCACGCTCCAGCCCAGCATTGCTCGGGCCTGGGCGCTGTGGGCCGGGGTGAATTGGAAGAGGGCGATACGTTCCAGGGTGATTTTCATCGCAAGAGAGGCCATGGTGTTCTCCGGGCTCGAGAGTGCTGATTCAAAATGTACTGTGTTTTTGTACAGTTGTTTTGGTCCCGGATCAAACGCATTTTTTGATTTGTGCTATTTCGCTGCCTCCATCCAGACGGACGGTGCCTGCCCCAGCACCCGGCGAAACATCGTTGAGAACGCCGCCGGGCTGTCATAGCCGAAATCCACGGCAATCCGCGTCACCGGCGTCCCCACCGCCAGCCGCGCCAGGGCCAGCACCACGCAGGCTTGTTGCCGCCACTGGCTGAAACTCATACCGGTCTGTTGGCGGAACAGGCGATTAAAGGTGCGCAGGCTGATGTGCAACTGATCGGCCCATTGCTGCGGCGCTTGATGGATGTTGGGCTGCTGGAGAAACGTCTGACACAACCCGAGCAATCGACCTTCGACGGGCAGCGGAATGTGCAACGGCAGATGAGCGCTGCGGGCCAGTTCATGTAGCAACAAGTCGATCAGCACACCATCGCGCCCGGCCTCGTCGTACGCCAGCGGAACCTCCACCGCCTCCATCAACAAGTGCCGCATCAACGGCGACACACTGATCACCTGGCATCGACTCCCCAAATCAACCGCCATCGGCTCGATGTACAAACTCCGTGTACTTACCCCCAGCATCAACACTTCATGGGCCACCCCAGCCGGAATCCACACCGCCCGCTGCGGTGGCACCACCCAATTGCCGTCGTGGGTGCTGACCTGCATCACGCCGGTGGCGCCATACAGGAGTTGGGCTCGCCGGTGTGTATGAAGGGGCAATACATGCCCGTGGGAATAATCCGTACCGATCGCCACCACTGGCCGTGGCGTGTCGTCCAGCAAATTGATCGAAACATTGCGCATCAAGCGGTATCCAGCGATTGGCGTAAACGCAAACATTATTGGCTGACTTGCTGAAGCAGGCCAAGCGGCATCGCTCTATCGTCGACCGCTCCCAACCATTGGACGATGCACGATGTTCTATCTCTTGCTGACACTCTTCGGCTGCATGACCGGTATCACCGCCGTACTGTTCGGTTTCGGCGGCGGCTTTGTCGTGGTGCCGCTGCTATACCGCATGCTCATGGCCAGCCATGGTGCTGATGACCCTGTCGGTCAATCGGCGATGCACATTGCCGTGGCCACTTCGACCTGCGTGATGATCGTCAATGCGCTGATCGCCACCCGAAAACATCACCGCGCCGGTAGTCTCATTCGCCATTACCTGTGGCCGTTGGGTGGGTACATCGGATTAGGCGCGATTATCGGCGCGGTTGCTGCGATGTGGGCCAATGGGGAGGTGATTCGCTATGCCTTCATCGCCTACCTCGGCATCACGATTCTGGACTGCCTGTTCAGGCGCGGTTTTCTCACACCCTCGGATAACGGAGTCCCACGACGATTGGGGAAGGTGGAGGTGTCTGGTGTAGGAATCGGCGCTATCGCAACCTTTCTCGGCGTGGGCGGCAGTGTCATGACCGTGCCATTGCTAAGGCGCTGCGGCCTGAGCATGTCGCAAGCCACGTCCATGGCCAATCCACTGAGTTTGCCCGTGGCCCTGGCCGGAACGCTGACTTACATGGCGATGGCCCATTTCACCGAGTTTGATCTGGGGCCGTGGTTTATCGGGTATGTGGATGTGTTGGCGTTTGCGATTTTGGCGGCTGGATCGATCATCGGCATGAGGCTGGCTACGCCTTGGATCGGGCGCATACCGGATCGCGTGCATGCGTGGGTCTACATCGGTTTGCTGCTTTTAGTGATGCTTGGTATATGGGTTAAATAAGCGCACCTGACTCTTGAGAGCCATTGATGTTGATCTTCAACTGTACCGAAGCCGCCAGCCAGTTTTTCAGCCGCGTCCAAAAGGGCAAAACAATAACGCCCATGGACTTTAATCCACCATCGCCCACCCCAGAAGAAGACGAGCCGGCTGACCTGACAGAGCAGTGGCTGCTCCACGCGATCACCGTACAGCGCAAACATGTGCTGTTCGTCATACACATCAAAACCCGTTACTGCATGATTTTCGCGGACGCGAAAAAGGCTGACGTTGACGGTTTTATCCAGCGCTTCTCTGAGCGCTGGCTCTACGGTCTGATGCGCCACGCGACCCAGAATGACCTTCTTCCATGGATAGACGGCGACCTCATGCAGCAGCGTTATGAGCAAGCCTGCAGCGAATATGTTTTCTATAAACGCAGGCATCGCGGTGCGCAAAAGCACATCGACGAAATCGCCTGGATTTTTCAGGATTATGCGGCCGAGTGGGGCGAGCTACCGCCTGACGAATACGTGGCTGGCCGCTTCGACGCTCAGATAAATGACACCCCGCGACGAAGTAAAGGCCATAAGGACTATTACTGGCCCGATGAAGAAATGGTTGCGCACTGGATGCGCATCTACTCAGCTCAGGATGAGCAAGGTGTTCAGGCTGCGCGTGATCGACGTCAAGAAGTGAAGCGCGAGATTCGGGAGTTGAAGCGGCAGTTTGAGCAAGGATGATCGAACTTCGCCGTATCGATTGTTTGACGTCTCTTCGCCATAATCCGCGCTAATTTCCAGCGGGCAGACGCTCGCTTCGTTCAAGGATGATTTGATGTTCAACGGATTGTGTCGTCTGACTGGCGTTATCGCGCTGGCGTGCTCAATGTTTTCTACGTCGCTGTGGGCTGAAAACAGCGCTCAGGTGTACACCGGAACCTTGGGCAAAACGCCGATTGTGCTGGAGATGTACCCTGACACGGGAAGTGGCCGCTACTTCTACCAGAAGTACCGCAAGGATCTGGTGCTCAGCGGCACAAAGGAAGGGAACGCCCTTGTTCTCAAGGAGGGTGAAGAACCTTACGGCGAGGACAAGCCGCGCCCGACAATTCGCTTGCAACCCACGCCTGAAGGCTGGGCCGGCGAATGGATCAGCCCTGAAGGTAAAGTGCTGAAGATCGAGTTGGAGCGAGCCAAACGCCCACCACTACCCGCCAATACTTTGCCCTATCTAACCAGGCTCCATGATCAGGAACCTTATGAGTATCTGCGCCTGCAAGGTCTGAAACTCAAACAAGGCAAGACCGAGACGTTCAACGGCTATTCGTTGCAGTGGTGGAGTGAGCCGCAGACGAAGTTGACGATATTTGAAGTGGTTTCCGGCTATACCCCTGAAGCGCGCGATCGCATTAATCGGCTGTTGATGGATCGATTGTGGCGGGAAGTGGTGGGGTACTACGGGTGTCTCGCTGGCGGTAGTGATACGTCGCTTATCCAAGCGATGACACCGCTGCTGATCACCTCATCGGTTATCAGCTTGAACGTTGAAACCGTGGGGCGTTGTGGCGGCCAGCACCCGGATTACAGCGAGGCTCCCATTAACCTGGATGCCAAAACCGGTAAGTCCCTGACACTAGAGGACGTCCTCTGGGTCGGGCAGGGCAAACCGCTGCATTACGAAGAACTGAATGACGAACAAGCCCCGGACGCGCGCGAAGTTTATTCCGAGTACCGCATCCAAAAACTTGCACCTTGGCTAGTCGAACAGTTGCATAAGCTTCATCCCGATCAGATACCTGGCAGCGACGAGAACTGTGCTTACGGCGAAGAGGACCGTTGGGTTCTCCCTACTTGGTATTTCACTGAAAAAGGAATCAAGTTAGAGCCTTACTTCTCTCATGCGCAAGCGCCGTGTGGGCATGTGGAGTGGAGTGTTTTGCCCTATAGCCTCATCAAACAACACCCTGGCGGCGTCGCCCTGCAACTGCCCTAAGGCTGGATATGGCCATTTACCCAAGGAAGATTTGATGTTTAAAGGATTGCGCTGGTTGGCCGGAGTTGTCGTAACGGCATGCTTAACGTTTTCGCCTGTGATTTGGGCTGACGCCAGCACTCAGGTCTACACCGGGACTTTGGGTAAAATGCCGATTGTGCTGGAAGTGAATCCTGACTTTGGTGAAGGTCGTTACTTCTACCAAAAGTATCGCAAGGACTTGGTTCTCAGCCTTACGAAAGAAGGGGAAATACTTGTACTGGAGGAGGGCGGCGAGAGCCAGCCTCACCCGACCATGCGCCTGCAACCCACGCCGGATGGCTGGTCTGGCGAGTGGACCAGTGCCAAGGGCAAAGTGCTCAAGATGGAGCTGCAGCAAGCCAAACTTGCGCCAGTGGCCGCCGATACCTTGCCCTATCTCGTCCAACTTCATGACAAGTGGCCTTACGAATACCTGCGCTTGCTAGGCATGAAACTCAAACAAGGCCAAACCGAAAACTTCATGGGCTACACGCTGCAATGGTGGAGCGAGCCGCAATCAGAAGTGCAACTGTTCGAAGTTGTTTCGGGTTATCCCGCTGAAGTGCTTCAACGCATCAATCAGCGATTAATGGCGCGTTTGTGGCAGGGCGTCGGGAATACTTTCGGGTGCACGGTCGATGGTGCGCCGGGTTCCTATTTTCAAATAAGTCATCCCGTATGGATGTCTCCTTCGGTGATGAGCGTCTTTACCTTCACCGACTTCTATTGCGGTGGTCTTCATCCGAACCAGGACAACGAATCGCTCAATTTCGATACCAAGACTGGCAATGCCCTGACGCTTGATGATGTGCTGTGGGTGGGGCAGGGCAAACCAGTGCATTTCGAAGAGGGCTTCGATTACTCATCCCCAGCATCTCACGCTCATTCCGAATATCGTACTAAGGAGCTGGCGCCGTGGCTGGTAGCGCAATTACTCAAACTCAACCCCAACGAAATGACGGCAAAGCCTGAAGTGGAGGAGAACGATTGCGTCTACAACGACAATGACCTTTGGAGTTACCCACTCTGGTACTTCACCGAAATAGGCCTCAAGTTGGAGCCTGCTTTTGTTCACGCTGCGGCCGTGTGCCGAGACATTGACTGGAGCGTTCTGCCTTACAACCTCGTCAAACAACACCCCGGCGGCGTAACCCTGCAACTTCCCTAAGAAAGCCCGCAGCCATTTACTCAAGGATGATTTGATGTTCAAAGGATTGTGTCATTTGACCGGCGTTATCGCGCTCATGTGCTCGGCGGTTTCAACTGCTGTGGGGGCCGGTAGTGGCAAGCAGGTTTACACCGGAACACTCGGCCATTCGCCGATTGTGGTGGAGCTGAACACCGATAACGCCAAGGACGTGAGTGGCCGCTACTTCTATCAAAAGTTTCGCAAGGACTTACTCCTTGGCGGCGAAAAGGACGGCGACGCGCTGGTGCTAAATGAAGCCAGCGACCGCAATCATGAAAATACCCCGCATCCGAACCTTCGTCTTCAATCCACCCCGAATGGATTGTCCGGAGAATGGACCAGTCTCCAAGGCAAAGTCCTGAAGATCGAATTGTCGCAAGCCAAAATCCCGCCAATCCCTGCCAACACCTTGCCCTTTCTCGCCACGCTCCATGACTTGGCGCCATACGACTACCTGCGCCTGCAAGGCATGAAACTCAAACAAGGTAAAACTGAAGTGTTCATGGGCTACACACTGCAATGGTGGAGCGAACCGCAATCCAAAATGTCGCTGTTTGAAGTGGTGTCGGGTTACCCCGCCGAACAACGTCAGCGCATCAATCAACAGTTGATGGAGCGTTTATGGCAGCAAGTCGTCAACTTTCATGAGTGCCTCACCGAGTACGGCGTGACCACCTACAGCCAATCGGCGACTCCATTGTGGATGTCACCGTCGGTGCTCAGCGTGAACATCACCGCCGAGTCCAACTGCGGCGGGAATTATTCGGATGAGAACGATATACCGTTCAATCTCGATACCAGAACAGGCAAGACCCTGAGCCTGGAAGATGTACTGGGCGAACCCAAAGACTTGGCGCCATGGCTGGTGGCGCAACTGCGTACGCTCTACCCCGAGGAAGTTACCACTACAACTGATCGTAACGATGGTTGCGTCTATGGCGAAGAACAGTCCTGGGTTTCCCCTGCCTGGTACTTCACCGACAAAGGCATCAAGTTGCTGCCGGTCTTTGCTCACAACCAGGCCATGTGCCGCAACGTGGAGTGGAGCATCCTGCCCTACAGTCTGATCAAACAACACCCTGGCGGTTTAGCGCTGCAACTGCCTTAACGTTGCCCACCGCCAACTCCCGTTTGCTTATCCAAGGAAGATTTGATGTTTAAAGGTCTGTTGCGTCTCGTACCTTGCGCCACTTTGTTTCTTACGCTGGTCTCAACCGCCCATGCCGAATTCGGCGGGCAGGTGTTCACCGGCACCCTGGGCAAGATGCCGATTGTCTTGGAAGTGAACACCCGCGACGCGAGCGAAGTGACTGGCCGTTATTTCTACGAGAAATTCCATCGCGACCTGGAACTGAGCGGAACGCTGCAGGACAAGACTCTGACGCTCAACGAGGGCAACAATCGCTATGGCGAGGACAAACCCCTGCCAACCCTCAAGCTGAAACAAACCGCCAATGGCTGGCAGGGCGAATGGAAAAGCCCCAAGGGCAAGACCCTTGCGGTGCAGTTGACCGAGGCCAAACTCCCGGCCCCGGCGGCGGACGCCTTGCCCTTCATTGCCGCGCTACCAAAAAAAGATCCTTACGAGTACCTGCGCCTGCAAGGGCTGAAGCTCAAACCTGGCAAGAAAGAAACGTTCATGGGCTACGGCCTGCAGTGGTGGAGCGAGCCTGAGTCCAAGGTCTCGCTGTTCAGCGTCGAATCCGGCTATGCCAAAGCCGATCTGGATCGCGTCAATCAACAGCTGCTGGGGCGACTCTGGAGCGAGGCCATCGACTATTACGGCTGCCAGCTACGGGGCGGGGAGAATGCCGAGTTCGAACAAGGCGCCACCCCTACATACCTGTCGCCGGACGTGGTCAGCGTGAGCATCTCCATCGGCTACGACTGCGGTGGTGCGCATCCGGACTTTGGCGACTCACCGCTTAATTTCGACGTTCATACCGGCCAAGTCTTATCGCTGACCGACGTGCTATGGATTGGCGAGGCGGATAAACCTGCGACGGCAACCATCAGCGACGCGCAAGCCAGCGAACAACGGGACGTTTTGGTGCCTTGGTTGATTGAACAGTTCACCGCGCTCTACCCGGATGAAATGAAAAAACCGGTTGAAGGCGACGAAGACACCTGCGACTACACCGACGAAAACATCTGGGGCTACTCCGACTGGCACTTCACCGCGAAGGGCTTGTACCTGGGCGCCTACTTCGCCCGTTACCAACGGGGCTGCGACTCGCCGGACTGGTCAGTGCTGCCGTACTCGCTGGTCAAACAGCACCCCGGCGCGCTGAAGCTGGAACTGCGTAACGGTTAATCCCTACTCCAACCCCGGCGCTTCACGAACAATAAAGTGATCCAGGTTCTCGATATTCGCACTGAACACCCCGAACGTCTGTTCGGGGTTTTTCTTGCTCGGCACCTGCTTCAACTCCGGCGTCACGCCATAGAAGAAACAGAACAATTCCTTCCCACTTTCGATGGCGTGCTTGATCTCTTCCAGAAACGCCTTGCGCTTGCGGTAGTTGTCGATCAGCTTCTTGCTCAAATAAACATTCACCGAATAAGGCTTCTTCTTCGTCTCATCCGCCTGCTTGAACCAGACCTTCTGCTCGAAATCTATGCGAAAACTCTGGGTGTAATCCTTGATCTCCTTGATCTTGCCCCAGTAAATCAGCCCCTTGTTGTCCGTCAGGTATTCAATCTTCTTGAAGAACGACCCATAAGGCGCCGTATGCTCGCCAATCTTCAGCGGCATGCGCTTGAGCAACTCCCTGTCCTCGAAGTTCGACACAAAACACTCCACCGGATGGGCGAAGACACTGGTCTTGTCCGGCGCCGACTCACGGGTTGGGTGTTCCGTGTGGCTGTCCGCTGTAATGGGTTTTACGTCATCCCTTAATACATCCGCCGCCACCGCGGGAGACGACAGCTTGCGCACATACTCACGCCGAGCCAGTAACAACTCCGACGGAAAATGCTCCTCGCGACCGTCATCCGTTTCCGCACCCTCCGCCTCAAGCCCCGACGCCGGCGTCTTCAGACTGACATAAGGACAATCCGCCACATGCCGCGTGCTGGGCGTGTTCTTGAAGTGCGGGGTGCGAACGTAATTCACATTCTTGGCGTTGAACGTCGTCAACACATTCGTCGCATTGAAGGCCGCCCTGCAGGCGTCATTGGGACATTGGAAGTGTTCCTTGGCGGAATCGAACTCCATCGTCTCGTCGAAATTCAAATCCCGCACGTCATAGATCGACAGCTTGTCGTCGAGGCTGAGGCAGTAGGCGAGGTCGAATTTCATGGTGGGCTCGGGTCCTTGAGTGGGGGAGGGTATTAATAGCGGGAGGCGGTGCAAATTTATTACTCGCGCTCCAACCTTCCTATCGTCTGATACAGCGACTCCGTGAACGCATCTTTATCACTTGAGTGGTGGCAACGCTGGTGACAGTTGGGGCATAGCGCCACAACATTCGTCCAAAGATCCGTACCGTCTTGCGCCAAGTGCTTCACGTGATGCACCTCAAGAAACGGTCGACCATCCTTTTCAAACGGAGCAGGGTTGCGACAGCCTTCGCATTTGCCTTCGGCCTGTTGACGTACCCAAGCCCTCAATTCCGGATCGCGAACGTAGGACTTTCCGCTGGACTGAATCTGTATGGGTTTTTTAATCCCTTTCGGCACATCGAGAATCGGTCGTCGTTCGAGTTTGGCAGCTCGTTGCTCCAGTGTTGCCTCGTCCGCAGTCGGAGCAAAATCTTCGGGTGTCAAAATGCTTGAAGCGCTGAGCGCTCTACGAATGCTGCGCGCAACATTCGCGCCGACATTCTTGGCCGGTTTGTAGCCCTCAATGCGAGCACGATCCAGTTCGACCAGCACCGTAGAGATATTCTGCATCCGAAACTCAACCGATCCTTTAGTCCGACCGGCTAAGGCTCCCTCGCGCAGGATGCGATTTTCCTCAGTCTTAACGACTTTCTGACCGCTCTGCTCGCGGGACAACATGCTGAGATAGGCATCGACCGCAGCCTGAATCTCCACGTCAGTCCAATCGCTGTTGCTCTTTTCCGTATCCATACAATCGCCGAGGGTTGAAAACCCTCGGACGATACTGAGTGGCCATTACGGCTGTCTACGAAAATTCCTACAGAACAGACCGACGTGTCGCTCAAGCGATCCTACAAAGACACCGCCGCACTAACCCACCGATTGCTTCGAAGACTGAAACACCTCCAAAACCTTCCGCCACCAAGGCTTAACCACTGGTACCCGCCGCCGCGTGCGATTGAGCAATAGATAAGGCATGTCCCGCAGCCGAATCCAGCCTTCATCCTGCCAATGCAAAAGGCTCAACGACATCTCTGGCCAATCCAACAAGCTCAACATCGGCCGATCAGAATTCTTCGATTGCCTAGCGTCGCGCAAGGCCGGCACCACCTGATGTGTCAGCCACTCACGCAGCAACCGATTCCCCGGCGCGTAGTGATAGACCAGCAATGCATAGACGCCGGACTCGCTGAGCATTAGCCGCTTCTCTGGTTGACCGTGGTAGTCAATCAGCAGCGTATGGCGCTGATCCTCATCCAGTTTGCTGACCACTCGATCATTCAGATGAAAGCCCATTAAGCGACCCAGATCGCGGGCGCAGAACCATGGCTGGTTTTCCAGGAGGAGGGCGTGAAGGTCTAGGTTTTGGCGGATGAAGACGGTGGGTATGAAGGGTTCAGACATGGCCGATCTCCAAAGAAGCGGGAGAGCGGATGGGGTGTTGTGTGGGCATATCCATTACCTCTACGAATGAATTGGATAGAGCCAGAACCCAACATAGAGGATGTAAGAAATCCCAACAGGCAGTCTCTTCCACACAAGCTCGCGTATATGTCTTCAACACGCGGTTCTGTGTGAGTAAGTCAGCTTCTACGTTGGGCGTTTCTTAGGCACCTGGATTGAGCTTAGAGGTGCATTGACTTGGCATCAATCGGGAAAGTGCTGGAAGTGCTGTAGGAGTTTTAGCGAAGTGATGTAGGGACGAGCAAGGGTTTCTTCTAGGCAATAAAAAGCCCCGATTAGATCGGGGCTTTCAGGTTATCGATTAGCCTCAGGAGTTAATCCCAGCTAAGCGCCCCACCAGTCTGATACTCAATAACCCGAGTCTCAAAGAAATTCTTCTCTTTCTTCAAGTCCATAATCTCGCTCATCCAAGGGAACGGGTTAGTCGTCCCTGGATACTCTTCTTTCAAACCGATCTGCGACAAACGACGGTTAGCGATGAACTTCAGGTAGTCCTCCATCATCGCCGCATTCATCCCCAACACCCCACGAGGCATGGTATCGCGAGCGTATTCAATCTCCAGCTGAGTCCCCTGCAGAATCATCTGCGAGGCCTCTTCCTTCATTTCAGCATCCCACAAATGTGGGTTTTCGATTTTGATCTGGTTGATCACGTCGATGCCGAAGTTCAGGTGCATGGATTCGTCGCGCAGGATGTATTGGAACTGCTCGGCGACGCCGGTCATTTTGTTGCGTCGGCCCATGGAGAGGATTTGGGTGAAGCCGCAGTAGAAGAAGATGCCTTCCAGGACGCAGTAGTAGGCGATCAGGTTGCGCAGCAGTTCTTTGTCGGTTTCGACGGTGCCGGTTTCGAACTTCGGATCGGAGATCGAGCGGGTGTATTTGAGGCCCCAGGTGGCTTTTTTCGCGACCGATGGGATCTCGTGGTACATGTTGAAGATTTCGCCTTCATCCATGGCCAGCGATTCGATGCAGTACTGGTAGGCGTGGGTGTGGATCGCTTCTTCGAAAGCCTGGCGCAGGATGTATTGGCGGCATTCCGGGTTGGTGATCAGGCGGTACACGGCCAGGACCAGGTTGTTGGCAACCAGGGAGTCGGCGGTGGAGAAGAAGCCGAGGTTGCGCATGACGATGCGGCGTTCGTCGTCGGTCAGGCCTTCCGGGTCTCTCCAGAGGGCGATGTCGGCGGTCATGTTGACTTCTTGCGGCATCCAGTGGTTTGCGCAACCGTCCAGGTATTTCTGCCAGGCCCAGTCGTACTTGAAGGGTACGAGTTGGTTGAGGTCGGCGCGGCAGTTGATCATGCGCTTTTCGTCGACGGCAACACGGGCGGAGGCGCCTTCGAGTTCGGCCAGGCCTTCGGCAACGTCGAGGTTGTCCAGGGCAGCCTTGGCACGGGCGATGGCGGCGGAGTCGGATGCGGTCACGGCACGCGCTTCTTGGGCGGCAACGCCACCGGCGGTGTCGAGGCGGTCCATGTTGGCTTCAGTCGCGTGGCCAGCGTTGGCGCCTTTTACGGCTACTTCGCCCGTGTCTTCTTTGTCGAATTCGTCCCAGCTCAGCATGACGTGTCGTCTCCTGCGTGAGGGCCAGATTGCCCGTGTGATGGTTTTTCACACGGTCGTACTGACCGCGTTGGATCTAAAGGAATCGTTTTTTGCGGCAGCTATACGCAGGCATCAAACAGAATTTTGTCCGGGTTCCGAAGCCACTGATGGGCGCAGAGGAATGAATCGCTTCTGCGTGGGGCTTCAGACTGGCAGTCTTATCCCTGTAAGGGAATATTGCAGGCCCGTTTAACGCCGCATTATAGGGAAAAAAACAGGGCTGTGGTGCGACGAAATGGCACTGAGAACGGACGGCGGGGGAGGTTTTTTGGTCGGAGCGAGGGTTTACAGGGCTTTGGCTGGGTATCGCGGGGGCAGATTTTTTTTCATTAAATTTAGCGCGTTGGTTTTTTTGCTCAAAAAACAGCCAGAAAACCGGTTTTTCACTACATGTTGTGTTTTGAAGCGCTTTTCGATGGCTCCAGACACAACTGAGCCCGACCGAAGTCGGGCAGTGATGATTCAGCCAAATGTCAGCTGAAAGTCGCCGAGTTGGTGCGTTCAAAACCGTCAGCAGCGAAGGTTGCCGAACCGGTCTTGTCGTAGCCGTCTTCAGCAACGGTGGCGGAACCGGTGCGATCGTAGCCATCAGCAGCAACAGCGGCGGAACCGGTGCGATCGTAACCGTCAGCGGCAACAGCGGAGCCGGTGCGGTCAAAACCATCAGCAGCGAAGGCGCTACCGGCCAGTACGGAGAGGGTCAGGGCGAGGATCAGTTTGGTTTTCATGTGAGTGGCTCCAGGTTCGTTGGCGTTGTGTGCCTTGGGTGTGGAATGGATACTACGCCAGCTATTTTGATTAAAAAGCGCAAATAATCGCACTAAACAATCGTATTTGTAGATGTATTCGGTTCGGCGCTTCATCTGCCTTAAAGAGCGGGCGGGTGGGTCGAACCGTTAAGGGGGGGGCGGGAAGATCAGCCGTTAGAGCAGCCGTTACCCATGACGCTATAACGCAGGATGTGGCGCTGACCTTTGGAGTCGTCGTATTCCATTTTCATCGGAACCACTTCGCACACGTTCGGGACTTCGCTCATGGACACCACGTTGGCGATGTCCAGGTGGGTGGAGTAAGTGTATTCCTCGACCACGGGTTGTTGCTGTGCGACATCAGTCGGGACCTCGTCTGCCATGGCGGTTGCGCACAGGCTGCTGAGGGCCAGAACTAATAAAGCTTTCATTTCAGTTTTACCTTTCTAAAGTCGTGAGGGGTCACGCAATCTTTTTGGGATTGCGTGTGGAACTTCAGTACTTGGTTTTTTGATTAACTGCCTTCGTGGGGGCTGCAACTTGGTTAATCAGGGGTGCCTTGTTGGCGAGGCTGATTTTAGGCGTGGGGTCTGCATTCATATACCCATGGTTTTGATAAACACCTTTCGCGATTCCCGTAACAATCGCGCGAAAAGCAAATGTTCGCAGGCCGCTGCGAGGGATGGGAAGTCGCGGATGGCTTGGGTTTGAGCGCTCGGAGGGAGGAACCACGACATTTTGTAGGGGCTTGTTACTACCATCGTCGAATGGTTCTATAGGCCCGGCCCGGCTACAACAGAGCCATACAAAAACAACTATTCCACCGAGGTAAGAAAGATGAGTGCGGCTTCTTTGTATCCCGTTCGTCCCGAGGTAGCAGCCAATACGCTGACTGACGAGGCCACCTATAAGGCCATGTACCAGCAGTCGGTCGTCAATCCGGACGGCTTCTGGCGCGAACAGGCCAAGCGCCTCGACTGGATCAAGCCTTTCACCACGGTGAAACAGACCTCCTTCGACGATCACCATGTCGACATCAAGTGGTTCGCCGACGGCACCCTGAACGTTTCCTACAACTGCCTCGACCGTCATCTGGCCGAGCGCGGCGATCAAATCGCGATTATCTGGGAAGGGGATGACCCTGCCGAGAGCCGCAACATCACCTACCGCGAGCTGCACGAGCAAGTCTGCAAGTTCGCCAACGCCTTGCGCGGCCAGGATGTGCATCGCGGTGACGTGGTGACTATCTATATGCCGATGATCCCCGAAGCCGTGGTCGCCATGCTGGCCTGCACCCGGATCGGCGCGATTCACTCGGTGGTGTTCGGTGGCTTCTCGCCGGAAGCCCTGGCTGGCCGCATCATCGACTGCAAATCCAAAGTGGTGATCACGGCCGACGAAGGTGTTCGTGCCGGCAAGAAGGTCCCGCTCAAGACCAACGTCGATGACGCGCTGACCAACCCTGAGACCAGCAGCATCCAGAAAGTTATCGTGTGCAAGCGCACCGGTGGCGACATCAAGTGGAACCAGCATCGCGACATCTGGTACGAAGACCTGATGAAAGTGGCGGGCAGTGTTTGCGCGCCGAAAGAGATGGGCGCTGAAGAAGCGCTGTTCATCCTTTATACCTCCGGCTCCACCGGCAAGCCGAAGGGCGTGCAGCACACCACCGGCGGTTACTTGCTGTATGCGGCAATGACCCATGAGCGCGTGTTCGATTACCGTCCGGGTGAAGTCTACTGGTGCACCGCCGACGTCGGCTGGGTCACCGGCCACAGCTATATCGTCTACGGTCCATTGGCTAACGGCGCGACCACGCTGCTGTTCGAAGGCGTGCCGAACTATCCGGATATCACCCGGGTGGCGAAGATCATCGACAAGCACAAGGTCAACATCCTCTACACCGCACCGACCGCGATCCGCGCAATGATGGCGTCGGGCCAAGCCGCTGTTGAGGGTGCCGATGGCAGCAGTTTGCGCCTGCTCGGTTCTGTGGGAGAGCCGATCAACCCGGAAGCGTGGGACTGGTATTACAAGAATGTGGGCAAGTCCCGTTGCCCGATCGTCGATACCTGGTGGCAGACCGAAACCGGCGGCAACATGATGAGCCCGCTGCCGGGCGCTCACGCCCTCAAGCCAGGTTCTGCGGCGCGTCCGTTCTTCGGTGTGGTGCCGGCGTTGGTGGACAACCTGGGCAACATCATCGAAGGCGTTGCCGAGGGCAACCTGGTGATTCTCGATTCGTGGCCAGGCCAGGCGCGCACGCTGTATGGCGACCATGACCGTTTCGTCGACACCTACTTCAAGACCTTCCGTGGCATGTACTTCACCGGTGACGGCGCGCGACGTGACGAAGACGGTTACTACTGGATCACCGGTCGTGTGGATGACGTGCTTAACGTTTCCGGCCACCGCATGGGTACGGCTGAGATTGAAAGTGCGATGGTTGCCCACCCGAAAGTCGCCGAAGCGGCGGTGGTCGGTGTGCCGCACGACATCAAGGGGCAGGGCATTTATGTGTATGTCACCCTTAAAAATGGTGAAGAGCCGAGCGAGCAATTGCGTCTGGAGCTGAAAAACTGGGTGCGTAAAGAGATCGGGCCGATTGCTTCGCCGGATGTCATCCAGTGGGCGCCGGGGCTGCCGAAAACCCGTTCGGGCAAGATCATGCGCCGGATCCTGCGCAAGATTGCGACCGCCGAATACGATGGGTTGGGGGATATCTCCACCCTGGCGGATCCGGGTGTGGTGCAGCATTTGATTGATACGCATAAGACAATGAACGTCGCGTAAGCAGCGTTCAGCGACATTGAAGCCCTGCCAGGTGTTGCGCCTGGCGGGGCTTTTTCATGCCCGCTCGTTCCCACGCTCCGTGCCGATCGTCCCCACGCTCCGCGCCGATCGTTCCCACGCTCCGCGTGGGAATGCATCCCGTGACGCTCTGCGTCACAGCGTCAACGGCGGACGCGGAGCGTCCATGGCGGCATTCCCACGCAGAGCGTGGGAACGATCAACGGGTGAGCCGAATATGAAGCCCTGCCAGGTGTGGCGCCTGGCGGGGCTTTTTCGTACCCGCTCGTCCCCACGCTCCGCGCCGATCGTTCCCACGCTCCGCGTGGGAATGCATCCCGTGACGCTCTGCGTCACAGCGTCAACGGCGGACGCGGAGCGTCCATGGCGGCATTCCCACGCAGAGCGTGGGAACGATCAACGGGTGAGCCGAATATGAAGCCCTGCCAGGTGTTGTGCCTGGCGGGGCTTTTTCATGCCCGCTCGTCCCCACGCTCCGCGCCGATCGTTCCCACGCTCCGCGTGGGAATGCATCCCGTGACGCTCTGCGTCACAGCGTCAACGGCGGACGCGGAGCGTCCATGGCGGCATTCCCACGCCGAGCATAGGAACGATCAACGGGTGAGCCGAATATGAAGCCCTGCCAGGTGTTGTGCCTGGCGGGGCTTTTTCGTACCCGCTCGTCCCCACGCTCCGCGCCGATCGTCCCCACGCTCCGCGTGGGAATGCATCCCGTGACGCTCTGCGTCACAGCGTCAACGGCGGACGCGGAGCGTCCATGGCGGCATTCCCACGCAGAGCGTGGGAACGATCAACGGGTGAGCCGAATATGAAGCCCTGCCAGCTGTGGCGCCTGGCGGGGCTTTTTCATGCCCGCTCGTTCCCACGCTCCGCGCCGATCGTTCCCACGCTCCGCGTGGGAATGCATCCCGTGACGCTCTGCGTCACAGCGTCAACGGCGGACGCGGAGCGTCCATGGCGGCATTCCCACGCAGAGCGTGGGAACGATCAACGGGTGAGCCGAATAATTATCGGCATCACTTGTAGGCCATTTCCCACTGTTACCCGCTTTCAGGAAAGTAACTGAATGTGTAACCGTCCCCACCAATCCGGGGCATTGGGAAACGCAAAGCCCCATTCCCGGGCCTCTAAACCGCCCATGAAAAATAAGACACCACGCTGCGCTTGCCGGATTAGAAGGGTTTGCCAATAATAGGCCCGCAATTTGCAGCATAGATCGGTTCACAATCTTTTGCTCTTGCATGAATTTGCAAGGCTGTCAACGTGCCTAAGCGGCTTTCTCAGTGCATCTGTAATTAGTTGTCGCATTGAAGAAATATCGGCTTCCGGCCTGTCGTTAGAATGCCGATCACTCGCTCGTCGTTGCTCGCGTTGAAATCAGCGCGGGTTTCCCAGGACGCAGCACTGCTTTTCCGTTTAACCCATTCGCATATTGGGCTGTCGCTCACTCTGCCGTTTTTGCCCTTTACCGATGGAGTCCCAAGATGAAGAAACTTGTGCTGCTTGGCGCCCTGGCACTGTCCGTGCTGTCCCTGCCGACCTTCGCCGATGAAAAGCCTCTGAAGATCGGTATCGAAGCGGCGTACCCTCCGTTCGCCTCCAAAGCACCGGACGGCAGCATCGTTGGTTTCGACTACGACATCGGCAACGCCCTGTGCGAACAGATGCAGGTCAAGTGCGTCTGGGTCGAGCAAGAGTTCGACGGTCTGATCCCGGCACTCAAAGTGCGCAAGATCGACGCGATCCTGTCGTCCATGTCGATCACTGAAGACCGCAAGAAGTCTGTGGACTTTACCAACAAGTACTACAACACCCCGGCGCGCCTGGTCATGAAGGCCGGCACTCAAGTCAGCGAAGGCCTGACCGAGTTGAAGGGCAAGAACATCGGCGTACAGCGTGGTTCGATCCACGAGCGTTTCGCCCGCGAAGTCCTGGCCCCGTTGGGTGCCGAGATCAAGCCTTACGGTTCGCAGAACGAAATCTACCTCGACGTGGCCGCTGGCCGCCTCGACGGCACCGTGGCAGACGCTACGCTGCTGGATGACGGTTTCCTGAAAACCGACGCCGGCAAAGGTTTTGCCTTCGTTGGCCCGGCCTTCACCGACGTCAAATACTTCGGCGACGGTGTAGGTATCGCGGTTCGCAAGGGTGACGCGCTGAAAGACAAGATCAACACCGCGATCACTGCCATTCGCGAGAACGGCAAGTACAAGCAAATCCAGGACAAGTACTTCGCCTTCGATATCTACGGCAAGTAATACGTCCGAGCGACAAGTCCGAAATGGCGCAAGCAACAGGATCTCTGAGGTTTGCGCCATTTTTTCATCCCAACTTTCGAGGACCTGAATCATGTTGAAAGGCTACGGGGCTGTCATCCTCGATGGCGCATGGCTGACGCTTCAGCTCGCCTTGTCGTCCATGGTCCTGGCCATTGTTCTGGGCCTGATCGGCGTTTCGCTGCGTCTGTCCCCGATCCGCTGGCTGGCCTGGCTGGGCGACCTGTATTCCACGGTGATTCGCGGGATTCCCGACCTGGTGCTGATCCTGCTGATTTTCTACGGTGGTCAGGACCTGCTCAACCGCGTCGCACCGATGCTCGGCTTCGACGACTACATCGACCTGAACCCATTGGCCGCCGGTATCGGCACCCTGGGCTTCATCTTCGGTGCGTACCTGTCGGAAACCTTCCGTGGCGCCTTCATGGCGATCCCTAAAGGTCAGGCCGAAGCCGGCATGGCTTACGGCATGAGCAGTTTCCAGGTGTTCTTCCGGGTATTGGTGCCGCAGATGATTCGCCTGGCGATTCCGGGTTTCACCAACAACTGGCTGGTATTGACCAAGGCCACCGCGCTGATTTCGGTGGTGGGTCTGCAAGACATGATGTTCAAGGCCAAGCAGGCGGCCGATGCCACCCGCGAACCTTTCACCTTCTTCCTCGCAGTGGCGGCGATGTACCTGGTGATCACCAGTGTCTCGTTGCTGGCATTGCGTCACCTTGAGAAGCGCTACTCGGTAGGCGTAAGGGCGGCTGATCTATGATCTTCGACTACAACGTCATTTGGGAGGCCCTGCCGCTGTACTTCGGCGGCCTGGTGACCACCCTCAAATTGCTCGCGCTGTCGCTGTTTTTCGGTCTGCTGGCGGCCTTGCCGCTGGGGCTGATGCGCGTTTCCAAGAACTCGGTCGTCAACATGAGTGCCTGGCTGTTCACCTATGTGATCCGCGGCACGCCGATGCTGGTGCAGCTGTTCTTGATCTACTACGGGCTGGCGCAATTCGAAGCGGTGCGGGAAAGCTTCATGTGGCCGTGGCTGTCCAGCGCCACGTTCTGTGCGTGCCTGGCCTTCGCGATCAACACCAGCGCCTACACCGCCGAAATCATCGCCGGCAGCCTGCGTGCGACGCCGAACGGCGAGATCGAAGCGGCCAAGGCCATGGGCATGTCCCGCTACAAGATGTACAAGCGCATCCTGCTGCCGTCGGCCCTGCGTCGGGCGCTGCCGCAGTACAGCAACGAAGTGATCATGATGCTGCAGACCACCAGTCTGGCGTCCATCGTGACCCTGATCGACATCACCGGCGCCGCGCGTACGGTCAACGCCCAGTTCTACTTGCCGTTCGAGGCCTACATCACGGCGGGTGTGTTTTACCTGTGCCTGACCTTCATTCTGGTGAAGCTGTTCAAACTGGCCGAGCGCCGCTGGCTGGGCTACATGGCCCCGCGGAAGCACTGATATGGAACGCATCGATCACTCATTGCCGTGGAGCCACTTGGGCAGCGAACGCCAGATTTCGGTGTTCCGCTTCGGCACTGGCGAGCGCAAGGCCTATATTCAGGCCAGCCTGCATGCCGATGAATTGCCGGGGATGCGCACCGCTTGGGAGCTGAAAAAGCGCCTGACCGAACTCGAAGCCCAAGGCTTGCTCAACGGCGTGATTGAACTGGTGCCGGTGGCGAATCCGCTGGGCCTCGGTCAACTGCTGCAAGGCAACCATCAAGGGCGTTTCGAGGCGGGCAGCGGCAAGAATTTCAACCGGGATTTCGTCGAGCTCAGCGCGCCAGTGGCCGCCGCAGTGGACGGGCATCTGGGGGATGATCCTCACGCCAATATCCGCTTGATCCGCCAAGCCATGAGCGATGCCCTGGCCGCATTGCCTCCCCCCGCGAGCCAGTTGCAAGGCATGCAGCGCATCTTGCTCAACCACGCCTGCACCGCCGACGTGGTGCTGGATTTGCATTGCGATGCCGAAGCCGCGCTGCACATGTACGCCTTGCCGCAACACTGGCCGCAATGGCGTTCGCTGGCTGCGCACCTGGACGTGAAAGTGGGTCTGCTGGCGGAAGATTCCGGCGGCAGCTCGTTTGACGAAGCCTGCTCGTTGTCGTGGCTGCGCCTGTCGCGCCTGTTTCCGGAGGCGCAGATTCCACTGGCGTGCCTGGCGACGACGATCGAGCTGGGCGGTCAGGCCGACACCGGGCGCCCGCAAGCTGAATCCCACGCCGAAGGCATTCTGGCGTTCCTCGCCGAGCAAGGTTTGATCAGCGGCGAATGGCCGAAACCTGCGCAAGAGGCCTGTGAAGGCGTGCCGTTCGAAGGCACCGAATTGCTGTTCGCGCCGCACCCCGGTGTGGTGAGTTTCCTGCGTAAACCCGGTGAATGGATTGAAGCCGGCGATGAGATTTTCGAAGTGATCGATCCGTTGGCGGATCGGGTCAGCACGGTGTGTGCTGGTACGTCCGGGGTGCTGTTTGCCATTGAACGGCTACGTTATGCCCAACCCGGTTTCTGGCTGGCCAAGGTGGCGGGGCGCGAAGCGCTGCGTCACGGGCGCTTGCTCAACGACTGACTGACTGTTTTTGTGAGAACCGACCGCATGTACAAACTTGAAGTCCAAGACCTGCATAAACGCTATGGCAGTCACGAAGTGCTCAAGGGCGTGTCCCTGAAAGCGGCGGCTGGCGATGTGATCAGCATCATCGGCTCCAGTGGCTCCGGCAAAAGTACCTTCCTGCGCTGCATCAACCTGCTTGAGCAGCCGCACGCGGGCAAGATCCTGCTCAACAACGAAGAGCTGAAACTGGTTTCGAACAAGGACGGCGCGCTGAAGGCCGCCGACCCGAAACAGCTGCAGCGCATGCGTTCGCGCCTGTCGATGGTGTTCCAGCATTTCAACCTGTGGTCGCACATGACCGCGATGGAAAACATCATGGAAGCGCCGGTCCACGTGCTCGGCATGACCAAGGCTGAAGCCCGTGAAAAGGCTGAGCACTACCTGAACAAGGTCGGCGTGGCCCATCGTAAAGACGCTTACCCGGGCCACATGTCCGGCGGCGAACAACAGCGTGTGGCGATTGCCCGTGCGCTGGCGATGGAACCTGAGGTAATGCTGTTCGACGAACCCACCTCGGCCCTCGACCCGGAACTGGTCGGCGACGTGCTGAAAGTCATGCAGGCCCTGGCGCTGGAAGGCCGGACCATGGTGGTGGTCACCCACGAAATGGGCTTCGCCCGCGAAGTGTCGAACCAACTGGTGTTCCTGCACAAAGGTATCGTCGAAGAGAGCGGCAACCCGCGTGAGGTCCTGGTCAATCCACAGTCCGAACGTTTGCAGCAATTCCTCTCGGGTAGCCTGAAGTAATCGCTCCCGTTACGCACCAAATTAGGTCATGCTGCGCACCGCGCGCCAGATGGTCTAATTTGGTTGCAGCCGCCTTCGGCCTTTAACACTGTTTTAGTTTCGGATTGCCCGCCATGACTGCCCATCGAATTGGTTTCCTGATTTGGCCCAGCACTAAAGCTCTGACGCTTGCGCTGGCTGAGGAGGCCTTGCGTGTTGCTCAGCGTGTGCATCCGGACGTTGTCTACGAACTGTCATTCTTGCAGGCCGAACCGCCGACCGAAGGCGCCTGGCAATTGCCCGGTGAACCGTGGGCCGGCAAGCTCGAAAATTTCCAGAAACTGTTTTTGCTCGCCGATGAGCCACCGACCACTCTGGCGCCGGCCCTCAGCAGTTCGCTTAAACAACTGGTGCGTGCCGGTTGTGTGATCGGCGGTTTGTCCGCCGGTGTTTACCCGTTGGCGCAACTCGGTTTGCTCGACGGTTATCGCGCTGCCGTGCATTGGCGCTGGCAGGACGATTTCGCCGAACGTTTCCCGAAAGTCATCGCCACCAGCCATCTGTTCGACTGGGATCGTGATCGCCTGACCGCGTGCGGCGGACTGTCGGTGCTCGACCTGCTGCTGGCGGTACTGGCCCGTGACCACGGCGCCGAACTGGCAGGCGCGGTGTCGGAAGAACTGGTAGTCGAGCGCATCCGCGAAGGCGGCGAACGCCAGCGCATCCCCCTGCAAAACCGCCTCGGCTCCAGCCATCCAAAGCTCACCCAAGCGGTGCTGCTGATGGAAGCCAACATCGAAGAGCCGCTGACCACCGACGAAATCGCCCAGCACGTGTGCGTGTCCCGTCGGCAGTTGGAGCGGATCTTCAAGCAATACCTCAACCGTGTGCCGAGCCAGTACTACCTGGAACTGCGCCTGAACAAGGCCCGGCAGATGTTGATGCAAACCAGCAAGTCGATCATCCAGATCGGCCTGTCGTGTGGCTTCTCGTCGGGGCCGCATTTCTCCAGTGCCTACCGCAATTTCTTCGGCGCCACGCCGCGGGAAGATCGCAACCAGCGGCGCAGCAGCAGCCCGTTCGAATTGTCGTCGGTGCCTTCAGAGCGCGGTTGATGTGCGGTTACTGCTCTGTCTCTGACTCGTCT
Organism: Pseudomonas sp. LBUM1646; assembly: GCF_059716165.1. Taxonomy (NCBI): domain Bacteria; kingdom Pseudomonadati; phylum Pseudomonadota; class Gammaproteobacteria; order Pseudomonadales; family Pseudomonadaceae; genus Pseudomonas; species Pseudomonas sp. LBUM1646. Next base: position 5,214,969 of record NZ_CP166810.1, on the reverse strand, counting down.
GAGTCGGAGACCTCCATCTCAGCGGTGTTAATAATTGCCTCAACGCCAAAATCGGTGCCGTTTTGCCTGAAGTAAGCGTGCAACAGTTGCAGGCTTCGCTCAGAAAACGGATTGCCACGCAGGGTGATGCTCTCGCCGATTTCCATGGGCAGTTCGAGGATGTCGCTGGGTAGTTCGCGAATCGCATTATTGTTCAGGCTGGCGATATCCAGCGCTTTCAAGTTCAGCAGCCCCGGCGGTAGCTCGGTAATGTGCGTGCTACTGAGGATGAGCGTGGACAGGTCCGGCATCTGACTGACATCAGGTGTCAGCAGTAGCGGGTTATCACTCAGGTCCAGAAAGTCCATGTGTTCCATGCCGGCCAGCGCCGCCACCGTGTCGGCAGTCAGGCTGATGCGGCAGTTAGGCAGCACCAATGCCACCAGTTCACCCATGCTGAATACCGACTGCGGGATATTGCCCAGGCGGTAGTGGCGAATGGTCAGCCCCTTGAGTTTGGGGAAGCACTTCAGGAATCCATCGGAAACCGATGTCAGTTCGCCGTAACTGTGCAGGTACAGGTGGGACACGTGACTGAAGTCAGCGCTTAGGGTGGGCAGCTCGCCAGTGACTATCAATGACAGACCGAGCTCATAAGAAGGCTCAAGGGTTTCGTTAAAGTCATCCAGCTCGGTTTCACGGCGCCAGCCCTGTTCAACGATCCGTTTAAATTCGTCCCGAGTGTTGTGCTCGACCAGCAGTTGCTGCGCGCTGAAGGGCTCGCCGCTGAGCGGATGCACGGGGGGAATGTTGCCAGTCCACGCCGCGAGGGCGGTGCTCAGTGTTGCGTACTCTGTCTCCAGTCGTGTGAGTTCGGCTCGCCCGGCCTCCAGTGTCCCGGGCAGGTTGTACACAAATCCGCTGGCCTGTTCGCGATCCAGGCGCGGGTAAAGGGCGACAACCCGCTCGATATCGGACTGTATGGCATAGACGCCCAGGTCTTCACGGGTCTGCTGGAAGTAAGCTTTCACGCGATTTTGTGTGCTGACGGACAAGGGGTTATTACCGAAATCGAAACCCTTGCCTTGGCTCGGCGGCATCTCGAACAGTTCGGCTGGAAGCTCCGACAGTTGGTTGTCGGCGAAGATAGCTGTTTTCAGCTGTGGGCGACTCAGCAGGCCCGGGGGAAGGCTGGAGATACCGGTCTCGCCCAGGTCGATGTAGTCCAGCTGGTTCATGGTCTCGATACTGAATACCTGCCCCAGAGGATTTTTGTACAACTCCAGCGTACGCATCTGACTCAAGGACGAAAGCGTTACCTGGGCTTCGGCGGTCAGCCTGATCCCACAATTACTCAGGATCAGTTGATCAAGATTCGATAATGAGGGCAGAACGTCGGGCAGTGTGGACAGGGGAATATTGCGCACTTCCATGCGACGCACACCGGTGAAGTGGCGCAGGAACTCATGGGTGCCGCGTGTCGCCTCGTTGCCTTCGAGGGTCAGGTAGGCAATGTGGCTGAAGTCCGCTTGAATAATCGGCAGCTCGCCAGTGATCGGCCGGGTGAACCTGAACATGTAGCCGCGCTCGCCGGCATCCAGATCGCCGTCATTCAGCGCGGTCTGGCGCCGCCAGCAGCGTTGCAGTTCATCGGCGAGCAGTGCCCGGTTGCGTCTGGAGGCGGTGAGTTGGCGAGGGCTGAGCCTGGCGCCGGTTTCGGGGTGATAGGGCGGAGTGGCGGCACACCAGATCCGCAGGCTGTTGGCCAGTTGGGCGTATTCGTTGTTCAGCCTTGAGAGCTCGATACGCGCGCCCGAAGGATGACGTTGCAATGCCAGGGTAAACCGTTCCACCTCTTCGGGGGTGAAGGTGGGATAGAGGTTCCGGACCCGGTCTTGCAATGACGGGGCGCCGTGGTGGTGGCGAGGATAATCCGTCCCGCCGGGCAGGCGCATGACGTTCGGATCGTAGTGAGGTTTGCGAAGCGGGTGAAGCGAGAGAACTTTTTGCAGTTCCTCGTGGCCCAGAGTGTGTTCGCTGATCAACTGTTTCAGCGCCAAGCCTTGCCCGGTCTGTAGGTTCATCCCGTGGCGTTCACTGTCGGGCAATGCGCGCAGCAGTGCATCGTAGAGGTCTTCAGTTCCGGACAGTTCCTCGCCGAGTTCGTCGTAGGCCTGGTAATCCCCATCGACGAGCTGGACCAGCACTTTGTGCTCGGATGCGTCGGGTTTGCCAATCCTGTCGACGGTTTCTCCGTTGAATGAAAAACGGTTGACGTCAATGCGAACCTTGCCCGACCAGCCAGGCACGCGCGGCAGCGAATGCAGAGCGAGTCGGTCGGTATCCGGGTTGTTCTGCGACGACAGCACCAGGCCTTCACGGGCGCGGGCGGCGCGTACATGGTGTTGAGCCCAGCGCGCCAGTTCTTGGAGTCTTGGGGCGATCGCGCCTTGTTCCAGCCGTTGCAGTTCGCTGCCGCTGGCCGTGTTCAGCAGTTCTTCGGCGACACTGCTTGGCAAGCCTGAAACGCTGTCCATCAGGCGCAGGGTCTGCGGGTCTGCTTCACGTTCCAGCGCTTGGTAACGTGAGTCAAACAATGAGCTGCGTTGAGTTCGTGCGATCTGCGCAAGGCTTGATCTCAGGCGATTGGCGCGTACGTCGATGGCCAGCGCCGGCGTGCCGAACGCTTCATCGAACAGTACTTTTATTTCCTCCTGACTCAGGCCTTGCAGCGCTGTTTTCAGCACGTCGGTGCTGCTGGCCGGGATGTCATAAACGCGTACGCCGTGGGTCAGGCCGTTTGCGCTTTGCCACGTCATGTTGCCTTCGCTGTCGATCAGTCGCAGCGCATTGTTTTCCGGCCACGGGAAGTGTTCGGTGAGCAGTTGCAGTTGGGTCGGCCGATCCGCCGTCTGCCAAATCTGTGAATGCTCACTGCCGATTCGTTCGATAAAAGTCTGGATGTCCTTGTCGATCTTGAAGCGTTTGAGGGTGTCGGCAACGAGAGGCGGTACAGAAGCGTTGTCGACATGCATCCGGCGTAAGGCGTTTTCATGATGGCCGCTGATCTTCAGTACTTGCTCGAGTTCGCGGCTGGAGAGCGAATCGGTCAGATGCCCCAAGCGTTGCAAGACCGTGTCACCGTCCCAGGTCAGTGGTTTTTCGAGCTCGGTGTGCCAGGCGCCGTTGCTGTTGTGTTCCAGCAGCGGTTTGTAAGCGTCGGTGCGCGTCGGATGTTCAATTTGAAATTGATTGATCTCTGGGTCATGGGTAACGGCGTAGTGTTTGTTCTCCAGTGGCAGGATGTTTTTCTGCCCGTGGGAGTGCAGGCCCAGGTCGTTGGGCTTGTCGTCGGGCGCCAGGGTGATGTTTTGTTCATAGGGTGTCAGGTCGCCGTTCCAGTAACGGGTTTGACCGCTGCCTGTCTTCACGGGGGTAAAGCGATCAATAAAATCGACCCATTCTGTTGGCAGTACCTTGCGAAACTCCCCGGCGACGATGCTGCCACCTGCTGCGAAAGCACCCAGCTGGACCAGTGATTCGAGCACACCCATGGTGTGTTCGAAGGCTTGCCGAGTGAGCCCTTCGGCCCAATCGACAATACCTTCGAAGGTTTCGTCGAGCAGTTGATAGACCATGTAAGCCATCATCATTTCCCCGAGGAAGGGCACAAACGGCAGCACCACGAACGAGGCGATCTGCACAAGCGTGGAGGCGATGTTGCTGAACGAGTCCCACAATTCCCAGCGAGCCTTTCGGTCGGCGCTGGCGGTGGAGACGGCCAAGGTACGGGCGTCGTTGAGGATTTTGTTGAGTTTGCTGTCGTGCAGGTGCTGCCACAGATCGGAGGTGATCACCCGGGTGGCGAACTGCAGGTTGCTGTGCGGGGCGACTGTTTCGCGCCACGAGGGTAGCGGGTCGCCGGCGGTGTGCGGGTGCCAGGTGGTTTGTGTCAGCCGGTTGTTGAGGTTGCTGAAGAAATAGCCGCGATCCTGATGGGCGACGAATTGGCTGAAGAAGTGTTGATAGTTGTTCGAACGCAGTTTTTGACTGAGATCCACCATGAAGTGGGCGCTGGACGGGTACTCCTTGATCGGATGCTCGGGATCGTCGGGAATGTAAGCCACTACCCGTACCGCGCTGCGATTGTGTTCCAGGTCCGGGGCAAACAGCAGGATGCCGGTCAGTCGGGCGGCCATCATCGTCAAGTCATGACAGAGCAAGGGTTTGCCGTCGAGCAGCATGCCTTGCACGCCATTCACCAGGCCGAGAATGGACAGGTAGGCATCGTCTTTGAGGATGTCCTTCTGGGTGATCGCCAGTTCCAGCGCCATTCGCAGGGCGGCTTGGTGGCTGTCCTTGATCTGCGGTCGGAGTGCCCCATCGACAAGCGGATTGTTCACCCCGAGGTTGTCTTTGAGCCAGGCCTCGTATTGTTGGCCGATATCCAGTTCACGACACAAGCGGGTAAACGCTGCAATGGTCAGGTGGTCCTTGATGTGTCCGAGGGTTTCGAATTGACCGGCGGCTGTCGGCTGGGTGATGAAGATTGAGTCAGATTCATAGGCATCTTCTTCAGTTTCCGAGAATTCGAAGTTGTGCAGGGCCGCGTCGAGCAGCGAAACCGTCCAGCTGCGAGCGGCGCCTGACTTGATCGCAAACCAGGGGATGGATGCGGGAATGTACAGGCGCAAGAACGTGGTGTTTACGTCCAGATCCAGGCCGTACTGCTTTTTCAAGGCCTCACGCAACAAGGGCTCGCCAAAGGTGCGAGCACTTTTGAGGTGCTCCAGGCGTTGGTCGACCTGGTTCTGCGCTGTCCAGTACGCGGCATTCAACCGTTTTAGAACGCTATGTTGGCCTGTCGAGGCGTTGCGGAACTCGTCCCGCAGGTGTGGCCGGACGTTGCCCAGGGCGGCGCGTCTTTGGGGCGACGCCTTGATCAGCCATTGGGGCAGGGCGGTTGCCAGGTGCTCGTAATGGCTGTCGGAGTGTTGCGGCCAAATCGGCGCAGGCGTCGCAATCTGTGAGGCAATCAATGGATCCACGGGTTCGTCCTTAAACATGTCGAGCATGCAAGGAGACCCGAAATAAAAATGTGGGTGCGGTACATAGTTACCGCACATCCACCAACGGCCTGAAATCTAATGTCGCACGCGCTGCCGCTAATCTTGCGCATCGGTTTAAACTGCGCCTTTGCGACGGTATATGTCGCATTGCCGTAAACCCGGCTGAAACCGGGGTTTGCGCTATAAGAAGTTGTCGCTTGGCGGCAAGGCCGGGCTGAAAACTGTCCTTACAATCCCCTCATCGCTCGCCAGTTTCAGGCGGGTGTTCCTCTTCAGGAGACTCCGATGTCCGTTGAGCACGCTGCGGTACAACGCGCCGATTTCGACCAGGTAATGGTTCCCAACTACGCGCCTGCCGCATTCATCCCTGTGCGTGGTGCCGGTTCCCGCGTTTGGGACCAGTCTGGCCGCGAGCTGATCGACTTCGCCGGGGGGATTGCCGTTAACGTATTGGGCCATGCGCACCCGGCGCTGGTCAGTGCTTTGACCGAGCAGGCGAACAAGCTGTGGCACGTGTCCAACGTGTTCACCAATGAGCCGGCCCTGCGCCTGGCCCATAAGCTGATCGACGCCACTTTTGCCGAGCGCGTGTTCTTCTGCAACTCCGGCGCCGAAGCCAACGAGGCCGCTTTCAAGCTGGCCCGTCGCGTCGCTTTCGATCGTTTCGGGACCGAGAAGTACGAAATCATCGCCGCGCTGAACAGCTTCCACGGCCGTACCCTGTTCACCGTGAACGTCGGTGGCCAGTCGAAATACTCCGACGGCTTCGGTCCGAAAATCACCGGCATCACCCACGTTCCTTACAACGATCTGGCGGCTCTTAAAGCCGCCGTTTCCGACAAGACCTGCGCCGTGGTGCTGGAACCGATCCAGGGCGAGGGCGGCGTAATGCCGGCCGAATTGGCTTACCTGCAAGGCGCCCGCGAACTGTGCACCGAGCACAACGCACTGCTGGTGTTCGACGAAGTGCAAACCGGCATGGGCCGCAGCGGCAAGCTGTTCGCCTACCAGCATTACGGCGTGACTCCGGACATCCTGACCAGCGCCAAGAGCCTGGGCGGCGGTTTCCCGATCGCGGCGATGCTGACCACCGAAGACCTGGCCAAACACCTGGTTGTCGGCACTCACGGCACCACTTACGGCGGCAACCCGCTGGCGTGCGCTGTCGCTGAAGCCGTGATCGACGTGATCAACACCCCTGAAGTGCTGGCCGGCGTCAACGCCAAGCACGACAAGTTCAAGGCTCGCCTGGAACAGATCGGCGAGAAATACGGCCTGTTCACTCAGGTGCGTGGCCTGGGTCTGTTGATCGGTTGCGTGCTGAGCGATGCCTGGAAAGGCAAGGCCAAGGACATCTTCAACGCCGCCGAGCGTGAAGGCCTGATGATCCTGCAAGCCGGCCCGGACGTGATTCGTTTCGCGCCAAGCCTGGTGGTTGAAGACGCTGATATCGATGCCGGCCTGGATCGTTTCGAGCGCGCTGCGGCGAAACTGACGCAAGCCTGATCGACCCTTCGACGCCTGACTGTTCAGGCGTCGAACCCAATTTTTATGCCGGACCCGCTCTTCTGTAGCAGCGAAGCTTGCTCGCGAAGGGGTGTCAGTCACCGTGATGTCGACTGACACCCCTTCGCGAGCAAGCTTCGATCCTACAAGGGTTCGGTTTATTTCCCCCACAAGAGTAAGAGAAAGGAGTGACACCATGCTGGTGATGCGCCCCGCGCAAATGGCTGATCTGGGCGAGGTACAGCGTCTGGCTGCGGACAGCCCGATTGGTGTCACTTCCTTGCCGGATGACGTTGAACGCCTGAGCGACAAGATCGCCGCGAGCGAAGCCTCGTTTTCCGCTGAAGTCAGCTTCAACGGTGAAGAGAGCTATTTCTTCGTCCTCGAAGACAGTGCCACCGGCCAACTGGTGGGCTGCTCGGCGATCGTTGCTTCGGCCGGTTATTCCGAGCCGTTCTACAGCTTCCGCAATGAAACCTTCGTGCACGCTTCCCGCGAGCTGAAGATTCATAACAAGATCCACGTGCTCTCCCAGTGCCACGACCTGACCGGCAACAGCTTGCTGACCAGTTTCTATGTGAAGCCGGAACTGGTCGGTTCGCCATGGGCAGAACTCAACTCCCGTGGTCGCCTGCTGTTCGTCGCGAGCCATCCGGAACGCTTTGCCGATTCCGTGGTGACCGAGATCGTCGGTTACAGCGATGAAAATGGTGACTCGCCGTTCTGGGACGCCATCGGTCGCAACTTCTTCGACCTCAACTACGCCGCTGCCGAGCGTCTGTGTGGCCTGAAGAGCCGGACCTTTCTCGCCGAACTGATGCCGCACTACCCGATCTACGTGCCGTTGCTGCCGGACACCGCTCAAGAAGCGATGGGCCAGGTGCACCCGCGTGCGCAGATCACCTTTGACATCCTGATGCGCGAAGGCTTCGAGACCGATCATTACATCGACATTTTCGACGGCGGCCCGACCTTGCACGCCCGCGTCTCGGGGATCCGTTCGATCGCCCAGAGCCGTGTGGTCCCGGTAAAAATCGGCGAGCCGGTCAAAGGCGCCGGTCGTCAGTACCTGGTGGCCAACGCCCAGTTGCAGGATTACCGCGCCGTGTTGCTCGAGCTCGACTACGCGCCGGGCAAACCCGTGACCCTGGATCTGGAAGCGGCCGAAGCCCTGGGCGTCGGTGAAGGTGCCAGCGTGCGCCTGGTCGCGGTTTAAAGCCTTTCGAAGAGTTTCGCGGGTGGCGCAAGCGGCCCGTTTGAGGAGATAGCATGATCGTTCGTCCCGTACGCAGCAGCGATTTACCCGCTCTGATCGACCTGGCCCGCAGCACCGGCACCGGCCTGACTACCTTGCCTGCCAACGAAGAACGTCTGGCCCACCGGGTCGGCTGGGCCGAGAAAACCTTCCGTGGCGAAGCCGGGCGGGGCGACGCGGATTACCTGTTCGTGCTCGAAGATGACAATGGCCGCGTGGTGGGTATTTCCGCCATCGCTGGCGCGGTCGGCATGCGTGAGCCTTGGTACAACTTCCGGGTTGGCCTGACGGTCAGTGCCTCGCAAGAGCTGAACATCTACCGCGAAATCCCGACGCTGTTCCTGGCCAACGACCTGACCGGCAACTCCGAGTTGTGCTCGCTGTTCCTGCACGCCGATTACCGCAGTGGCCTTAACGGCCGCATGCTGGCCAAGGCGCGGATGCTGTTTATTGCCGAATTCCCGCAGCTGTTCGGCAACAAGATCATTGCCGAAATGCGCGGCGTGTCCGATGAAGCCGGGCGTTCGCCGTTCTGGGAAAGCCTGGGTCGGCACTTCTTCAAAATGGAATTCAGCCAGGCGGATTACCTGACGGGCGTGGGCAACAAGGCGTTCATCGCCGAACTGATGCCGAAGTTTCCGCTGTACACCTGCTTCCTGTCGCCAGACGCACGCAACGTGATCGGCCAGGTTCACCCGGACACCGAGCCGGCCCTGTCCATGCTCAAGAGCGAAGGTTTCAGCTACCAGGGTTACGTCGACATCTTCGACGCCGGCCCGGCGGTGGAGTGCGAAACCGGCAAGATCCGCGCGGTGCGCGACAGCCAGGCGCTGGTGCTGGCCATCGGCACACCGGGTGACGACGCCACGCCATTCCTGATTCACAACCGCAAGCGCGAAGACTGCCGGATCACTGCCGCGCCAGCACGCTTCGCCGCCGGTACGCTGGTGGTCGATCCGCTGACCGCCAAACGTCTTCAACTCAACGCCGGCGATCAAGTGCGCGCCGTTCCGTTGTCCGCTGCTCGGGAGTCGAAATAATGAATTCGCTATACATCGCAGGTGAATGGCTGGCTGGCCAGGGTGAAGCTTTTCAATCGCTGAACCCGGTGACCCAACAAGTCTTGTGGACCGGCGAAGGTGCCACCACCGCCCAGGTTGAATCGGCCGTGCAAGCCGCACGTCAGGCGTTCCCGGGCTGGGCCCGTCGGACTCTGGACGAGCGCATCACGGTTCTGGAAGCTTTTGCTGCCGCGCTGAAGAACCACGCTGACGAATTGGCTCGCTGCATCGGTGAGGAAACCGGCAAACCCCTGTGGGAATCGGCGACTGAAGTCACCAGCATGGTCAACAAGATTGCGATCTCGGTGCAGAGTTACCGTGAACGTACCGGCGAGAAGAGCGGGCCGTTGGGCGATGCCACAGCCGTGTTGCGTCACAAGCCACATGGCGTGGTCGCGGTATTCGGTCCTTACAACTTCCCGGGTCACTTGCCCAACGGTCACATCGTGCCGGCGCTGCTGGCCGGTAACAGCGTGCTGTTCAAGCCAAGTGAACTGACGCCGAAAGTCGCTGAGTTGACGGTCAAGTGCTGGATCGAAGCCGGCCTGCCGGCGGGTGTGTTGAACCTGCTGCAAGGCGCTCGTGAAACCGGGATCGCCCTGGCGGCGAATCCGGGTATCGACGGGTTGTTCTTCACCGGTTCGAGCCGCACCGGCAATCACCTGCACCAACAGTTTGCCGGTCGTCCGGACAAGATCCTGGCGCTGGAAATGGGCGGTAACAACCCATTGGTCGTCGACGAAGTGGCTGATGTTGAAGCCGCCGTCTACACGATCATCCAGTCGGCGTTCATTTCTGCCGGTCAGCGCTGCACCTGTGCCCGCCGCTTGCTGGTGCCGCAAGGCGCCTGGGGCGACACGTTGCTGGCGCGCCTGGTGGCGGTCAGCTCGACGATTGAAGTCGGTGCGTTCGATCAAACCCCGGCGCCGTTTATGGGCTCGGTGATTTCCCTCGGCGCGGCGAAAGCGTTGATGGATGCGCAGGAACATCTGCAGGCCAACGGCGCCGTGACGCTGCTGGAAATGACTCAGCCTCAGGCCCAAGCGGCGTTGCTGACCCCTGGCATTCTGGACGTTACCGCCGTTGCCGACCGTCCTGACGAAGAGCTGTTCGGCCCGTTGCTGCAAGTGATCCGCTACGCTGATTTTGAAGCGGCGATCGCTGAAGCCAACGACACCGACTACGGCCTGGCCGCCGGTCTGCTGTCGGATTCCGAAGCGCGTTATCAGCAGTTCTGGCTGGAAAGCCGCGCCGGGATCGTCAACTGGAACAAGCAGTTGACCGGTGCTGCGAGCAGCGCGCCATTCGGCGGTGTCGGCGCCTCGGGCAACCATCGCGCCAGCGCCTACTACGCGGCAGATTACTGCGCGTACCCGGTGGCGTCGCTGGAAACCCCGAGCCTGACCTTGCCTGGCACGCTGACCCCAGGTGTGCGGATGTCGTAAGACCGCTTCGCGAGCAAGCTTTGCTCCCACGGGTTGCATGAAACCTGTAGGCGCAAGGCTTGCCCGCGATGGCCACGCCTCGGTCTTACTGAATTGTTACCAGATGCCTATAAAAACAGATTCTCGTGGAGCCTCGCTGATGAAATCCTATGAAGTCAATTTTGACGGTCTAGTGGGGCCGACCCATAACTACGGCGGCCTGTCCTACGGCAACGTCGCGTCCCAGAGCAACAGCCAGCAGTCTTCGAACCCGAAGGAAGCGGCGTTGCAGGGCCTGGCGAAAATGAAAGCGCTGATGGAAATGGGCTTTCAGCAAGGCGTGCTGGCACCGCAAGAACGTCCGGACGTCGCCGCACTGCGCCGTTTGGGTTTCAGCGGTACCGACGCCCAGGTCATCCAGCAGGCCGCGAAAGAAGCGATGCCGTTGCTGGTCGCCAGTTGCTCCGCATCGAGCATGTGGGTCGCCAACGCCGCCACTGTCAGCCCGAGTGCCGACACCGCCGATGGCCGCGTGCATTTCACTGCCGCCAACCTGAACTGCAAATACCACCGCAGCATCGAACACCCGACCACCAGCCGCGTGCTGGGCGCCATGTTCGCTAACCAGCAGCACTTTGCTCACCACGCCGCATTACCGGCCGTGGCGCAGTTCGGTGATGAAGGCGCGGCCAACCACACGCGTTTTTGCCGTGAATACGGCGAGGCCGGTGTCGAGTTCTTCGTGTTCGGTCGCAGTGCCTTCGATAACCGTTACCCGGCACCGCAGAAATACCCGGCGCGCCAGACCCTCGAAGCGTCCCAGGCCGTTGCTCGTTTGCACGGTTTGAGCGATGACGGCGTGGTGTACGCCCAGCAGAACCCATCGGTGATCGATCAGGGCGTGTTTCACAATGACGTGATCGCCGTGGGTAACGGCGAAGTTTTGTTCTATCACGAGGATGCATTCCTCGACACCGAACAGATGCTGGCCGAGCTTTCCGGAAAACTCGCCAAAGTCGGTGGGAAATTTCAGTCTGTCTGCGTTCCGCGTTCCGCGGTAACCGTAGAAGACGCGGTTCGTTCCTACCTGTTCAATAGCCAGCTGCTGTCGCGTCCTGACGGCTCGATGCTGTTGATCGTGCCGGAAGAATGCCGTGGCAACGAGCGCGTCTGGCAGTACCTGCAAGGTTTGACCAGCTCTGGCGGGCTGATCCGCGAAGTGAAAGTCTTCGACCTCAAGCAGAGCATGCAGAACGGCGGTGGCCCGGCTTGCCTGAGACTTCGCGTGGCCCTCAACGAAACCGAACTGGCGGCGGTCAACCCAGGGGTTATCATGACGGCACCGTTGTACGGCACGCTGACCGAATGGGTCGACAAGCATTACCGCGACCGCATGACCGAAAACGATCTGGCGGACCCGCAATTGCTGCTTGAATGCCGGACGGCACTGGATGAACTGACGCAAATCCTTAAACTGGGCGCGGTTTATCCATTCCAGATCAATTGATCGACGGCGCGCTTTCTATCCGGACGCGCGCTGCTTCATCTCAAACGAGAGCGTAAAAAGACATGAGCGATACCCTGCAGCTGATCCTTGAAGACACCGACGGCACGCAACTGGAAACTTCCTGCACCCGCGTCGCGGTCATGTGGCAAGGCAAAGAGCTGTGGATCCAGCAAGACGGCCGCGGCCAGTTGTTGATCGGCGTGGACGTCGAAGAAGGCGATGCCGAATACGCAAACCTGCTGCTGCGCCCATTGGCGACTAATCTGGTAAGTCTGCAACTGGAAATGGAACCGGCCGAAGTCGGTGACGAAGACCACGTGCACGGCCCGGATTGCGCACACGACCACTAAGGAAATCGCTCTATGCTCGCCCTCGGCAAACTGCTTGAACTGACCCTCGCCGGCCGCGAACCGGCGGAGAAGACTCAACTGACTGTCGAAGGCGTGCGGATGCGCTGGTTGAGCGAAGGTGCGCTGGAAGTCCGGCCACCTGAAGCTCGCGACAATGGCCTGGACCTGCTGTTATCGGCCGGTATCCATGGCAACGAAACAGCGCCGATCGAGTTGCTTGATCGCCTGTTGCATGACATCGCCCGTGGCGATCTTAAACCGCGCGCACGTATTCTGTTCCTGTTCGGCAACCCCGAGGCGATCCGTCGCGGCGAGCGTTACATCGAGCAGGACGTCAATCGGCTGTTCAATGGCCGTCACGAACAAAGCAGCGGTTCCGAAGCCCTGCGTGCTTGTGAACTGGAGCGACTGGCGGCGAGTTTCTTTAGCCTGCCGGACCGCGACCGTCTGCACTACGACCTGCACACGGCGATTCGTGGCTCGAAGATCGAGCAATTCGCGTTGTACCCGTGGAAAGAAGGTCGCCAGCACTCGCGTCTGGAGCTGGCGCGCCTGCGTGCTGCTGGCATGGAAGCGGTGCTGTTGCAGAACAAACCATCCATCGTCTTCAGCTCTTACACCTACGACAAGCTCGATGCCGAGGCTTTTACCCTCGAACTGGGCAAGGCCCGGCCATTCGGGCAGAACGACGGGGTCAATGTCGATCTGCTGGAAACCCGACTCAAACAGATCATCGAAGGCAACGAGCCGCCCGTGGCCGAAGCGTCGCTGGACGGTTTGCAGCTATTTAGCGTGGCGCGGGAAATCATCAAGCACAGCGACAGCTTCCGCTTGAACCTGCCCGCGGACATCGAGAACTTTTCGGAATTGGAAGTGGGTTACGTGCTGGCCGAGGACATCGCCCAGACCCGCTGGATCATCGAAGAGAAGGGCGCCCGGATTATCTTCCCGAACCCCAAGGTGAAGAACGGGCTGCGCGCTGGCATCCTGATCGTGCCGACCACCGACGAAAACCTCGCCTGACTGATCGTTCCCACGCTCCGCGTGGGAATGCCGCCACGGACGCTCCGCGTTCGGCTCTGGATGTGACGCAGAGCGTCACGGGATGCATCCCCACGCGGAGCGTGGGGACGATCACTGACTAGACCGCGACTGCGCGTGGCTCGCTACGACGCAATGCACGGGTCTTGTGCAACGTATCCGCACACGTCTTCGCCGCTTCCTGGCCTTTATGCACGAAATGCTCGAAGAAGAACTTCTGATGTTCTTCGCCGGCATGGAAGTGGTGCGGGGTCAGGACCACCGAGAACACCGGCACTTCGGTTTCCAGCTGCACCTGCATCAGGCCGCTGATTACCGATTGGGCGACGAATTCGTGACGGTAGATCCCGCCGTCCACCACCAGGCCGGCGGCAACGATGCCAGCATAACGACCGGACTTGGCCAGCAGCTTGGCGTGCAACGGGATTTCAAAGGCGCCGCCGACTTCGAAGAAATCGATGTCCGATTCCTGATAGCCCTGGGCAATCATTTCGGTGAGGAAGCCTTTACGGCTCTGATCGACGATTTCCTTGTGCCAGCAGGCCTGGATGAACGCGACGCGCTCGCCCTGATGGTTTTTGCTTTTGCTATCGATTGCGGTGGGTTGCATGTTCTGGTTCCTGTTTGTGTGAAAAACAGGGCTTATGAATCGAATGGGATTTAAGGGTACGCGTGCTCGCAAAAAATGCTCGCAGACGGCCCTTTGGCGCCAATCCCGTTCTCTCTTCATCCGGACTATGACCGTCGGCCCCGGGATCACACCGGGTCTGCTGACCTTGCCGCCAGTCACCGCCGAAGCCGTGCTGTCACCAAGCGCTCGCGGGCTATGCGCATTGCGCGCAATTACCGCCGGTGGGGAGTTGCACCCCGCCCTGAGAACGTTTTGCCGCCAGAATGTTTGGCGGCGAAGCGTTTTTAACACATATTTCCTGCGTGCGCATTGCTGCTTTCTGATGATTGATATCGAGTTTTCCGAAGGTACAAAGCGCCTTTTCTCCGCCCAAGGGTTGATTATTCGTCGGCATGACCGCAGTAACTCAACCTGGATAGGGATTTCCCCTGCTTACCGAGGCCAGATTCATGAGCGTTATCGATCTTCGCAGCGACACCGTCACCCAGCCGTCCCAGGGAATGCTCGACGCCATGACTGCGGCGGCTACCGGTGACGACGTTTATGGTGAAGATCCGACGGTCAATCGTCTGGAAGCGGAACTGGCCAAACGGCTGGGTTTTGCCGCCGCGCTGTTCGTCCCGACGGGCACCATGAGCAACTTGCTGGGATTGATGGCGCACTGCGAACGCGGTGAGGAATATATCGTCGGCCAACAGGCCCACACTTATAAGTACGAAGGTGGCGGTGCTGCAGTGCTCGGTTCGATCCAGCCGCAGCCGCTGGAATTGCAGGCTGACGGTTCCCTGGACCTGGCCCAGGTTGCCGCGACGATCAAGCCGGACGATTTCCATTTTGCCCGCACCCGTTTGCTGGCCCTGGAAAACACCATGCAGGGCAAGGTCTTGCCACTGGAGTATCTGGCCCGAGCGCGTAGTTTCACCCGAGAACACGGCCTGGCCCTGCACCTGGACGGCGCGCGCCTCTACAACGCCGCAGTCAAACTGGGTGTCGATGCCCGGGAGATCACTCAACACTTCGACTCGGTGTCGGTCTGTCTGTCCAAGGGGCTGGGCGCGCCAGTTGGTTCGGTGTTGTGTGGTTCGGTCGAGTTCATCGCCAAGGCACGCCGCCTGCGTAAAATGGTCGGCGGCGGTATGCGCCAGTCCGGGCTCCTTGCCGCAGCAGGCCTTTACGCTTTGGACAATAACGTCCAGCGCCTGGCCGACGACCACGCCAATGCGCAATTTCTTGCTGAAGGCCTGAGCAAAGCCGGTTATGAAGTCGAGCCAGTGCAGACCAACATGGTTTACGTCGCCATGGGCGACAAGGCCGAAGCGATTAAAGCGTTCGCTGGCGAGCGCGGCATCAAGCTGAGCGCTGCCGGGCGTCTACGGATGGTCACGCACATGGACGTCAGCCGCGCGCAAATCGAGCAGGTCATCGCTACATTCGTCGAGTTTTCGCGCAACTGACAGCGTTAGCCGTCCAATTGACCGTTTCTATCGTATAAACACGCTGTACCCCGCGCGCAGGGCCGATATAATGCGGCCCTTTGCCGTCGCTTCGTCTGATGACGTTTTGCACAGGCCTTTGGCCGCAGCCTCCGTGGAAGAACCTAATGAAAAGCGCAGAAATCCGTGAAGCCTTCCTTCGCTTCTTCGAAGAGCAAGGCCACACCCGTGTAGCCTCCAGCTCTTTGATTCCGGGCAACGACCCAACCCTGCTGTTCACTAACGCGGGGATGAACCAGTTCAAGGACTGCTTCCTGGGCCAGGAAAAACGTGCGTACACCCGTGCGACCAGCAGCCAGAAGTGCGTGCGTGCCGGTGGCAAGAACAGTGACCTGGAAAACGTCGGTTATACCGCTCGTCACCACACGTTCTTTGAAATGCTGGGTAACTTCAGCTTCGGTGACTATTTCAAGCACGACGCGATCACCTACGCCTGGACCTTCCTGACCGGTGTCCTGAAGCTGCCCAAGGAAAAACTCTGGGTAACGGTCTACGCCTCGGACGACGAGGCCTATGACATCTGGACCAAAGAAATCGGTGTGCCTGTCGAGCGCATGATTCGCATCGGCGACAACAAAGGCGCGCCATACGCGTCCGACAACTTCTGGACCATGGGCGATACCGGCCCGTGCGGTCCTTGCACCGAGATTTTCTACGATCACGGCGACCACATCTGGGGCGGCCCCCCGGGTTCGCCGGAAGAAGACGGCGACCGTTATATCGAGATCTGGAACAACGTGTTCATGCAGTTCAACCGCACCGCCGACGGCGTGTTGCATCCGCTGCCAGCGCCGTCGGTCGATACCGGCATGGGCCTGGAGCGGATCAGTGCGGTGATGCAGCACGTTCATTCCAACTACGAAATCGACCTGTTCAAGAACCTGTTGAGCGCTTCGGCCCAGGCCATTGGCTGCAGCAATGACGACCAGTCTTCGCTGAAAGTGGTTTCCGACCACATCCGTTCGTGCGGTTTCCTGATTGCCGATGGCGTGTTGCCTTCCAACGAAGGTCGCGGCTATGTACTGCGCCGTATCATTCGTCGCGCGTGCCGTCACGGTAACAAGCTGGGTGCGACCGGCAGCTTCTTCTACAAGATTGTTGCAGCGCTGGTGGCCGAGATGGGCGAAGCCTTCCCGGAACTCAAGCAGCAGCAATCCAACATCGAGCGCGTACTCAAGGCCGAAGAAGAGCAGTTCTCCAAGACTCTGGAGCACGGCCTGAAGATTCTCGAGCAGGATTTGCTGGAACTCAAAGGCACCGTGGTGCCGGGCGACGTGGTGTTCAAGCTGTATGACACCTACGGTTTCCCGATGGACCTGACCGCTGACATCGCCCGCGAACGCAACCTGACTGTCGATGAAGTCGGTTTCGAGCGCGAAATGGAAGCTCAGCGCGTACGTGCGCGTTCGGCCAGTTCGTTCGGTCTGGACTACAACACGTTGGTCAAAGTAGACGTGGCGACCGAGTTCACCGGCTACAAGGCCACCAGCGGTTCGGCGAAAATTGTCGCTATCTATAAAGAAGGCCAGTCGGTCGACGTCTTGAGTGAAGGCGAAGAGGGCGTGATCGTTCTGAATCAGACCCCTTTCTACGCGGAGTCCGGCGGCCAGATCGGCGATTGCGGTTATCTGCAAGTCGGCAGCAGCCGTTTTGACGTGCGCGACACCACCAAGACCGGCGGTGCTTTCCTGCACCACGGTGTAGCGGTGTTGGGTAGCCTGACCATCGGCGCGCCGGTAGAAACCCATGTCGATGCCGATGTGCGGCACGCCACCTCGCTGAACCACTCGGCGACGCACTTGCTGCACGCGGCATTGCGTCAGGTGCTGGGCGATCACGTTCAGCAGAAAGGCTCGTTGGTCGACAGTCAGCGCCTGCGCTTTGACTTCAGCCACTTCGAAGCCATCAAGCCTGAGCAGTTGAAAGCCCTGGAAGACATCGTCAACGCCGAGATTCGCAAGAACTCCGCGGTTGAAACCGAAGAAACCGATATCGAGACCGCCAAGCAAAAAGGCGCCATGGCGCTGTTTGGCGAGAAGTACGGCGACAACGTGCGCGTGCTGAGCATGGGCGGTGATTTCTCCGTCGAGCTGTGCGGTGGCATCCACGCCAACCGTACCGGCGACATCGGCCTGCTGAAAATCATCAGCGAAGGCGGTGTGGCCTCCGGCGTACGTCGTATCGAAGCGGTCACCGGCGCGCAAGCGCTGGCATACTTGAACGCTGCGGAAGAACAACTCAAGGAAGCGGCCAACCTGGTCAAGGGCAGCCGCGACAACCTGATCGACAAGCTGTCGGCTGTGCTGGAGCGCAACCGTCTGCTGGAGAAGCAACTCGAGCAGTTGCAGGCCAAGGCAGCCAGCGCGGCGGGCGACGATCTGTCGGCTTCGGCGCTGGATGTCAAAGGCGTGAAAGTGCTGGCCGTGCGTCTGGACGGCCAGGACGGCAAGGCGCTGCTGGCGCTGGTCGATCAATTGAAAAACAAACTCGGCCGCGCAGTGATCCTGCTCGGCAGTGTCCATGAGGAAAAGGTCGTTCTGGTTGCAGGCGTAACCAAGGACCTGACTGGCCAACTCAAAGCCGGTGATTTGATGAAGCAAGCCGCTGCGGCAGTGGGCGGGAAGGGCGGTGGTCGTCCGGACATGGCGCAGGGCGGTGGTGTAGACGCCGGCGCACTGGACGCGGCATTGGCCCTGACCGTTCCATTTGTAGAGCAGGGTTTATAAGGCGGTTGGCCGGGCGCGCGGTCTAGTGGCGGGTCCGGCAACTGTTTGAGTGATTATTGGGCGCCCTTCATGGGCAGAGGCGGCTTTGAAATGGCTTTGATCGTACAGAAATTTGGAGGCACCTCGGTCGGCACTGTCGAGAGAATCGAGCAGGTCGCCGACAAGGTTAAGAAATTCCGCGATGCCGGCGATGACCTGGTGGTTGTGCTGTCTGCAATGAGCGGCGAGACCAACCGTCTGATCGATCTGGCCAAGCAAATCAGTGGCGACAATCAGCCAGTTCCCCGTGAGCTGGATGTGATCGTCTCCACCGGTGAGCAGGTGACGATTGCCCTGTTGGCCATGGCGCTGATCAAGCGCGGCGTGCCAGCGGTGTCCTACACCGGCAATCAGGTACGGATTCTGACGGACAGCGCGCACAATAAAGCGCGTATCTTGCAGATTGACGATCAGAAGATCCGCGGTGACTTGAAGGCAGGTCGCGTGGTGGTTGTCGCCGGTTTCCAGGGCGTCGACGAGCACGGCAACATCACCACCCTCGGTCGTGGCGGTTCCGACACCACCGGCGTGGCGCTGGCAGCGGCCCTGAAGGCTGATGAATGCCAGATCTACACCGATGTGGACGGCGTCTATACCACTGACCCGCGCGTGGTGTCCGTGGCCCAGCGCCTGGACAAGATTACCTTCGAAGAGATGCTGGAAATGGCCAGCCTCGGTTCCAAGGTGTTGCAGATCCGTGCGGTGGAATTCGCCGGCAAGTACAACGTTCCGCTGCGCGTACTGCACAGCTTCAAGGAGGGTCCGGGCACCCTCATTACTATTGATGAAGAGGAAACCATGGAACAGCCGATCATTTCCGGCATCGCTTTCAACCGCGATGAAGCCAAGCTGACCATCCGTGGCGTGCCAGACACCCCGGGTGTGGCGTTCAAGATTCTTGGGCCGATCAGCGGCGCGAACATCGAAGTCGACATGATCGTGCAGAACGTTGCGCACGATAACACCACCGACTTCACCTTCACCGTGCACCGCAATGACTTCCAGGCCGCGCAAACCGTGCTGGAAAACACCGCTCGCGAGATCGGTGCCCGTGAAGTCGTGGGTGACATCAAGATCGCCAAGGTTTCGATCGTTGGCGTCGGCATGCGTTCTCACGCAGGCGTGGCCAGCCGCATGTTCGAATCCCTGGCCAAGGAAAGCATCAACATCCAGATGATCTCGACGTCGGAAATCAAAGTCTCCGTGGTGATCGAAGAGAAGTACCTGGAACTGGCTGTGCGCGCGCTGCACACGGCTTTCGAACTGGACGCGCCTGCCCGTCAGGGCGAGTGATGCGTTTACCGAAGGGCGCGGTCTGACCGCGCCCTTCGTCTTTTTTGAATGGCGCGACCCAGGACTCTGTTCTTTTGCTCGCGCTGGTCAATACTCAGGCATGTAGGGCTGCGATCGTTCCGGTTGTAGGTCAAGTGCCTTTTTTTTGCAGACTGTTGTCCCTGAACTGAAATGCGTGAGGAGAAAGGTATGCTGATTCTGACTCGTCGGTGCGCAGAAAGCCTGATTATTGGTGATGGCGAAATCACTGTGACCGTGCTCGGCGTTAAAGGAAATCAAGTGCGTATTGGCGTTAACGCGCCTAAAGAGGTTGCTGTTCACCGCGAGGAAATCTACTTGCGGATCAAGAAAGAGAAGGACGACGAACCAAGCCATTAATTTTTATCGTTTTTTATGTTTGCAAACGGGGAAAAGGTTGGTTAAGATACGCCCCGTGTTGCGGAGAGCTGGCCGAGTGGCCGAAGGCGCTCCCCTGCTAAGGGAGTACACCTCAAAAGGGTGTCGGGGGTTCGAATCCCCCGTTCTCCGCCATTATTTGCGTAGTACGTTGTAATCTGGCTTCTTCGGTAAGTTGTTGAAATTACTAGAAAAAGTGTTTGACATAGAGATTAGACGGCCTATAATGCGCGGCAACAAATGCACTCGTAGCTCAGCTGGATAGAGTACTCGGCTACGAACCGAGCGGTCACAGGTTCGAATCCTGTCGAGTGCACCATTTAAGAGTTGTTTGCAGTAATGCGAGCGACTTTGCTTCAGCCAGTTGTGGTCTGGTTTAAAAACACAAAATGCACTCGTAGCTCAGCTGGATAGAGTACTCGGCTACGAACCGAGCGGTCACAGGTTCGAATCCTGTCGAGTGCACCAAACACCAAAAAGCCCGCGTTTAACGCGGGCTTTTTGCCGTCTGGGATTTGGCTTTTCCTTTGACGCATCCTTTCTCATCGAAATCGACGTGAGCACTTCGGCCTCGCTTGAGGTCATAGCGGTAGCTCGTGGCAGAATTGCGAATACTGATCTTGTCCGGTTTGCCGAGTGAGCTTTCGACGTCCTGCTGACTCATGCCGGCAACGACGCGCTGATTGATGATCGCTTCGCGCCGTTGTTTGGCGTCGATCAGGTTTCCACACTTGTCCTCGGGTTGGCCGACGACGGTTGGCTCCCTTCTTTTTAAGTTCGTACCTGGTATTTCCCGGGTGCTGGCCTCAGGCATGATCGCAATGCTGGTGCCTGGCATATATGGGCTTACGACCTGAGGTGAAAGACGCTCCTCAGCCTTGCAGCTCAGTGTAGTGAAGGTGAGGCGTCCATCGGCTGCCTCACATCGGTGTATGGTCGCCGCAAGCGCCCAGGGCGGTAAGCAGAGAAGGGTGATCAGCAGCAGAAGGTGTGTGTTTGATGGCATTCGGCGTCCTCCATGACGTTCCCTCTGAAGGGTAGTCGCTACATTTTTCGGCCGCCGTGTGTTTTCTTTTCAGGATAAGTCGTCGCAGTTTCATGGATAGGACAGCGCTCAGGTTTGTCTTGCAAGCGCTTGTTTCAGCCACGATTTTTTAACGTTTTAAACCGTCAGGCGGTGTATCATTGCGCCCGTCAGCCCCGCCGGGGCTTATGGAAAACCTCCATGGACTTACCCAGTAGTTACTCAGTACCCCGTTTTTCCAATCATGAATTGACTGATTGATCCTTCCGGCGTGCCCCGCTGCTGGGAGTGGAGTTCGCCTATGTCTGAAGTTGAAGTAAAGAAAACGCAGGAAAGCTTGCAGGACCGCCTGGCTCAAGTCGTTGAGCTGTTGCAGCGTCAGCGAGTGGTCGAAGACCTGACTCATCGCCAGGAAGGCCCACATCACGACCGGGTCGAGAACCTGGTTCACCGGCAAAACCTCGTCGAGCTGCAGCGTAAGCTTGATGATCTGCACTCCGCTGACGTTGCCTACATCCTTGAAGCCTTGCCGCTGGGCGATCGTCTGACGCTCTGGCAATTGGTCAAGGCTGATCGTGACGGCGACATCCTTCTCGAAGTATCCGATTCGGTTCGTGAAACGCTGATTGCCGACATGGACGATCACGAGCTTCTGGCTGCGGCCAAGGATATGGATGCCGACGAACTTGCTGACCTGGCCTCCGAGCTGCCGCGAGACGTCGTCCATGAGCTGATGGAAACCCTTGACGGCCAACAGCGTGAGCGCGTTCGCTCCGCGTTGTCCTATGACGAGGACCAGGTCGGTGCTCTGATGGACTTCGAGATGGTGACTATCCGTGAGGATGTCAGTCTCGAAGTGGTTCTACGCTATCTGCGTCGTCTCAAGGAGTTACCGGGGCACACCGACAAGTTGTTCGTGGTCGACTATGACGGCGTGCTCAAGGGCGTGCTGCCAATCAAGCGCTTACTGGTCAACGATCCGGATAAACAGGTTGCTGAAGTCATGGCCAGTGATCCGGTGAGTTTTCACCCGGATGAAGATGCCTATGATGCCGCTCAGGCGTTCGAGCGTTACGACTTGATCTCTGCACCGGTGGTCGACAAGAACGGTAAGCTGATCGGCCGTCTGACCATTGATGAAATGGTCGACCTGATTCGTGAAGAGAGCGAAAACGAAGTTCTCAACATGGCGGGTCTGCGCGAAGAAGAAGACATTTTCGCGTCAGTCTGGAAATCCCTGCGTAACCGCTGGTCCTGGCTGGCAGTGAACCTGGTGACTGCTTTCGTAGCATCCCGGGTAATTGGCCTGTTCGAAGGCTCCATCGAGAAGCTGGTGGCACTCGCGGCGTTGATGCCGATCGTGGCGGGTATTGGTGGCAACTCGGGTAACCAGACGATCACCATGATCGTTCGGGCCATGGCGCTGGATCAGGTCAGTACCGGCAATACCTCGCGCTTGATGCGCAAAGAACTCGCGGTAGGTTTGATCAACGGCCTGGTCTGGGGCGGGGTCATTGGGGTCGTCGCCTATCTGCTCTATGGCAGTTGGTCCCTTGGCGTAGTGATGACGGCAGCGATGACACTTAATCTGTTGCTGGCGGCGTTGATGGGGGTGCTGATTCCCATGACGTTGGCGCGGCTCGGTCGCGACCCGGCAATGGGTGCCAGTGTAATGATCACGGCCATGACCGACAGTGGTGGGTTCTTCATATTCCTTGGGTTGGCTACCATCTTCCTGCTTTGACTCGCATCTTGAAGCCCGCCACATTGGCGGGCTTTTTTGTGCCTCAAATTCAAGGCAAAAAAAAGCCAGCGGTTATGCCGGCTTGAATTTTTTGGGGTGGATCAGGACGCGTCTGCGGCCATTTCAGCGTCATGGGCGATCAGCGAAACAAGAGCGTTTTGCTGACGGTGGGAGAGTTGACGGAAGCGTTGCAACAGTTCGCGTTCGTGCAACGACAGCTCCGGGCTGTCCAGGCGCATGCTCAGCTCTTCGCCCAGTGCACCTTCCTGAATAAGACTCTGCTCAAGGCGCGCAATGATTTCGGAGTTCATGCTGCGATGATGATTGCGAGCCACCTCGGCAATGCGTTCACGCATTCCGTCTGGCAGACGTACGACAAACTTGTCAGCCGTACGGCTGGAATAAATTGCCTGTTTCAATGGGCGCATATATTTAACCGGTTAGTTCAGGGGAGCGGTTCTCGGGATTAGCCGCAGGATGTCTGATGTGACAAGCACTCTGGCCAAATGTTCAACCTGAATTGATAGAGGCTCGCATCATGCCTCAAAGCAGCCAGTTCATTGGCGTCAATTCTGTGACAAATATTGAACTGGATAAAGGCGTTATGCCAGCACCAATTATCAGAAATGCGGACTGGTTTGAAAAGCTTGCCTTGGTCCATATCTCTGACCGCGTCCTCTTGCCCGGCAGGTGATGTCCAAGGACGCCTGAAGGTGCATGCTATGCGGATTCGATCATCGTTCCTTACCTTATATAGGATAGTGGCAAATGGCCGATTTACTAGAGGCGAACCTGTAGTGCGGGATGATTTCAGGATGGATGGCAGATTGATTTATCTGATGGGGCCTTCGGGGTCGGGTAAAGACAGTCTCATCGAGGCAGCTCGGCAGCCTTTGCAGGCGCTGGGTTGCGAAGTGGTACGTAGGGTCATCACGCGTTCAGCCGAATCCGTGGGCGAGGACGCCATTGGGGTTACTCCTGAGGAGTTCGAGCGGCGCAAGGAGGAGGGCGGCTTCTCGCTTTCCTGGCGCGCCAACGGACTGGATTACGGGATTCCCGTCGAAATCGATCAATGGCTCCAAAATGGGCGCCATGTTCTGGTCAATGGCTCTCGCGGGCATCTGCCCGTTGCGCTGGCGCGCTATCCGGCGATGCTGCCGGTGTTGCTGACGGTCAAGGATGGAGTGCTGCGCGAGCGGTTGTTGCGACGGGGGCGCGAGAGCCTGGAGGACATTGAAGCCAGGCTTCGGCGCAACAGGCTATTCGCAGTTGATCATTCAATCTGCGAAACGCAAATCCTTCGACTCGATAACTCTGGCGACTTGGCTGTCACGGTCAACAATCTTCTGAGTCTGCTGGGGCTTAGTGTAAAACCGGATCAAATTTGATTCGACGCCCGGCGATCAACGCGAGCACGAACAATGCACCAAAGACGCCGCAGGCAATCAAGGGCAGGGCAAGTAGTGTGTCCTGATCCAGGACTAGATGAAGGATGCCACTCAACAAGGCCAGGATAAAAAATCCAGTGGCTGATTTGGACATGTGGTGCTCCTGGTTGTGAAAGTCAAAATACCAATCGTTCGGAAGGCAGTGTCTGTAGCAGAGAGTTCTCTTGGCTCACTTCCTGGTTTGCAAAAACGTGCTGATCACTCATGACCGCCAGTTGGGGGGCTTTCTGAAGCTGGAGGTAATGAGGCATGCGCTGGGCAACCACTTCAGCGTTACCCTCGGGGATCAATTGAAAGCCAAGCAGCACAGTCAAGGCGATCGCATTCGAGAGTAAAAGGGCGCTGTTCATGGGGTTATCCTCCATTGTTCTTGGAGAATAGCTAAAGCAGTCCGCATGCCAAGAGTCTAACGGCTATTAAATCCTTTAAAAACAATGGATTGGGGTTAAATTTCCAAAAGGTGCCAGTGCAATTTGCAATGATGGCGTTTTGAGGTGGTGCAATTTGCACGGTAGATAACGCCGTGGGGGCATGAGGCGCTTGCCTACACTTAAAAAGCCTAAGGACGACATGACAAAAGCGGGGCTGCCCGTTAACATGCTCGCCGTCATCGCATCGCGGTTCTCGCGGGCGACTTGTGTCTCAGTAGCTCAATTGGATAGAGCATCCCCCTCCTAAGGGGAAGGTTGGCAGTTCGAACCTGCCCTGGGACACCACTTTCATTTCAAGCTCGGCTCCTTTTTCCCTGAATTCCCTTTCTGGTTCTCAATCGCCCCCTGAAGCGGGCGTTGGATCTGGGTGCGTTTTTGTGGCTGCTTTCCGGGAGGTTGGGGGCTTTGCGGTTCTCTTCTATATAGAGGGAGCGGTGCCGCTCTCCTATATAGAGGGCTAAACGAAGTGTTTTCCGGCTTTCTGCAAGTTATTGATAGAAAAGCGAAATCAGGGCTTGACGGCAGATTCTGGAAGTCTATAATTCGCCCCAC
>NZ_CP166810.1:4747500-5185000 GCF_059716165.1 Pseudomonas sp. LBUM1646 | reverse complement strand
AGTTCATATCGACGGCGGTGTTTGGCACCTCGATGTCGGCTCATCACATCCTGGGGCTGAAGCCGGTCCCAAGGGTATGGCTGTTCGCCATTTAAAGTGGTACGCGAGCTGGGTTTAGAACGTCGTGAGACAGTTCGGTCCCTATCTGCCGTGGACGTTTGAGATTTGAGAGGGGCTGCTCCTAGTACGAGAGGACCGGAGTGGACGAACCTCTGGTGTTCCGGTTGTCACGCCAGTGGCATTGCCGGGTAGCTATGTTCGGAATAGATAACCGCTGAAAGCATCTAAGCGGGAAACTAGCCTCAAGATGAGATCTCACTGGGACCTTGAGTCCCCTGAAGGGCCGTCGAAGACTACGACGTTGATAGGTTGGGTGTGTAAGCGCTGTGAGGCGTTGAGCTAACCAATACTAATTGCCCGTGAGGCTTGACCATATAACACCCAAGCAATTTGCGTCGAAAGGCCAGATTGCGGTGTGTGAAGACGCAATGAACCGAAAGTTCGCAGCAAAAAAACACACAAATCTGTCACATACCCATTCGCTGGAGCGTAAACCGAAAGGTGAACGACCTGGCTACCGAATTTCTTGACGACCATAGAGCATTGGAACCACCTGATCCCATCCCGAACTCAGCAGTGAAACGATGCATCGCCGATGGTAGTGTGGGGTTTCCCCATGTGAGAGTAGGTCATCGTCAAGATTAAATTCCGAAACCCCTATCTGCGTATCCAGGTAGGGGTTTTGTTTTGCCCGCAGGAAAGTGGCGCGGTGAAAAGCGAAAATAAAAAAAGCCCCATCAGAATCAACTGATGGGGTTTTTTGCGTCCGCAAATCGAAAGGATCACGGGCAACCAACTAGCCGCCGTTGTCCCCCTCGACTTTACCCTGAGAGGTGGCCACATTGGTCATTCGGCGTTTGCCATTCACTTGGTAGGTAAGTTCGGTTTCCTCTCTATCTGGTTTACGCAGCACCAGTTGCGCTTCCAGTCCATTCTTGGCGCTGTAACCCCCAAACCAATCCATCATTCTTCCGATGTAGCACTGGTTCCTAATGACGACAGGCAGATCCCCGACAATTTCAAAAGTGTAGTGTCCAGGGCCATAACCGTAATAGGCACCGTCACCTTCCCCGGAAAGGGGAATAGGGCAGAGGGGTTCTTTCTGTTCGCCTACATCTTTCGCTTCTGTTTTGCTGATTTTGCCCAATGCCTGAGTGAGTGCCCGATGCAGGGCATCGTCCAAAGTAATGCTCGTGTCGCTGGCTTCATCTTTTTGAGTCTTGGGGACAGACAGTTCATATCGGTAGTGAACCGTCACAATGGGCACTGCGCCTGTTATCTCGAGAGGATTGAGGAGATAAAGCTGATCAACACCGTAGTAGCTGTTTCGGTAGGCTGCATACACACGGCCACGAAGGTTTATCCAGTCCACGGACTGGTTTGCTCCACGATCATTGATGGAAAGAAGGGAGCTGCCAGAACTCGACTCAGAATCGAGAGCACTTGTCCTCCTGACAAACACATCTCCCGCGCGGTGATATGTTTCTACGTAAGAAAATAAGCCAGTGCCACCTGTGTAGGTGTCGACGATAAGATCCCGCCGTCCATCACCGTCCAGATCCATTAAGGTATAAGAGCTTTTCCCGGACTCGCTGGCCCCTTCAATTTTGGAAGCGGTGAGAGCCTTCCACTCATCTTTCGTAACACCCTTTGGAGTCGTCTTTGGAAAATGAGCTTCATCTGCAGAGGCGTCTTCATCTTCCACATCTGAGAACTGAGAAGTGCCTGTTTTGATCGCAAGCAATTCAAGCGTTCGCTCCAACGGAAATTCCGTATTGGCGTTACTCGCTGTTTGTATGGCTTGTCGCAGATCTTCTGCAGCTAACTTGTCGACGTCTAAAGGTTTGTAGGCGGCGGCTTCACTCAATTGCTTTTGCAATGACTGAACGCGCTCGCGGTAGCTCTGATCGAGGCAAGCCTGATTGTCGGCACACTGATCGCGCGTTTTCAGCCATATGCGCTGGGCTTTTCTCAGTTCAGGCTGTGCCTGAAGGTTGGCATGGACCAACGCGCGGTAAGCCTCTCCCATTTGCGTATCCAGTGCATACAGCGCTGTACTCGCGCAGATGGTTTTCTCAACGGCGCTTGCCGCTTTTGTACAGTCCATTCCAGTCGCCAGTGCATGCGGGGTAGATAGCAGAGCACAAGCAGACAAAATGCAGCGTCCTTTGGTGTACACAGTAATCAGACCTTGAGTTCATAGAATAAGTACGTCGCAAGCCAAGTGTGCATCAAGGCCAGCATCGGCGCAGCCCAATGCACGTTTATACGCCCACCGCTTCAAGGGAATGCCACTACTGGCCGATAACCCGAACGGTCGCTGTTCTCTTTGCGTGCGGCAACTAGAGAAATCGCTTGATAGCCTTTGGCCTGCAGTTATCATCTGCGCGCCAAAAGGGGCAGCGAAGCTGTGTATCTGTCTTTGGGTTGTTCTTCTTAAATTGCCTGGAAATCTTCGATGCTGTCGTATCACCAAAAGAGTTTTCTGATCGTCGATGATTTCTCGGATTTCCGCAGCTCCGTCAGGTCCATGCTGCGGGAACTGGGCATCAAGGATGTCGACACCGCTGATACCGGTGAACAGGCGCTGCGCATGTGTGCGCAGAAGTCCTACGATTTCATCCTGCAGGATTTTCACCTGGGCGATGGCAAGAAGAACGGTCAGCAGGTGCTCGAGGACCTGATGATCGAGAAGCTGATCAGCCATGAAAGCGTATTCGTCATGGTCACTGCCGAGACCAGTCAGGCCATGGTACTCAGTGCCCTTGAGCACGAGCCCGATGCTTACCTGACCAAACCGTTCAACCGCTCTGGCCTGGCCCAACGACTGGAGCGGCTGGTACAGCGCAAGACGTTGCTCAAGCCGATCCTGCAGGCGCTTGATCGCGGTAAACCGGTCGAGGTGCTCAACGCTTGTATCGCGTTGTGCAAACAGGACATCCGCTACTCGCCGCTGTGCCTGCGTTATCGCGCCGATGCCCTGCGCGACCTGAACCAGAACGAGGCGCTGGAGCGTCTCTACGACAGCATCATTGCTGATCGGCCTTTGCCATGGGCGTTTGCCGGGCTGGGCAAGTTGTTGTTCAAACGCGGGCAGGTCGGCCAGGCGAAAGGCGTTTACGAAAAAGCGCTGAAGGTGTTTCCGATGATGCCTGCGCTCTATGACGGCATGGCTGATGTGCTGGTCGCCGAAGGCGATACCAAGGGCGCTCAGCGTGTGTTGGAGGAAGCCATTCGACTGTCGCCATTGGCAGTGCGCCGGCAAGCATTGCTGGGTAAGTTGGCGATGACCAACGAAGATTTTGACACGGCTTCCAAAGCTTATCGTCAGGCAGTGGCGCAAGGTGCCCAGTCCCGCTTCAAGGATGCGGAAAGCAACCTTGGCCTGGCCCATGCCTTGATCAGCAAAGGCAGTGAAAAGGGCCTGGATACCCGGACCCGTCTGGAAATCAACACGACCCTCAGCGCGGTGGCCAAGGAAAACCCTTCCGACCCCGGCCTGCAGATTCGTGCGCGGCTGATGAAAGCCACCAGCCTGCTGCTCAATGATGCCGAGACCGCCGAGAAGCTCACCGAACAAGCAATGATGCGCCTCGATGGCATGGAGCAATTCATGAGTGCCGAAGCGGCGCTGCTGGTGGCCAAGCAACTGCAAATGCTCGGGCAGGCCACTGCAGGTGCGTCGATGCTGAAAAACTGTGCAGAGATCTACGGTGACGACCCTTCGGTGATGAAGGGCATCGCCAAGTTGACCGACGACCCGACGATCCTCAATGCCGGTAACGCTGCTGCCGATCTCAACCGGCAGGGCGTGCGGGTGTACAAGACCGGCAACCTGGTGGAAGCGCGAGACGTGTTCCGCAAAGCCCTGGCGCTGCAACCAAAGAACATCAGTATTGCGTTGAACATGGCGCAGTCGCTGCTGCATGGCACTGACGCCAGCGCTCCTTCGGTGGAACTTGAAGAGTGTCGAGCCTGCCTGAAAACGGTTGGCCTGATGCCCGATACCGACCCGCGTTTTTCCCGTTATCAGAAGCTGCGAAGCAAGGCGTTTGGCGAATGAGCGACAGCGAACAGGCACTCGATTTCTCTACGGTAATCGCCTCTACTGTGCACGACATGAAAAACTCTTTGGCCATGTTGATGCAGGCCCACAGCCAATGGCTGGCGCGCTTGCCCGATCAGCAGCATTCCAGGGAGCAGGGTGTCATCGACTTCGAATTCGCCCACCTCAATGGCATGCTGGTGCAGTTGCTGGGGCTCTATAAGCTCGGCGTCAACCAGATGCCGTTGCAGCCGGCTTACCATGAACTGGATGACTTCATTGAAGCGCAATTGGCGGCGCATCAAGAGGTGTTCACCAGTCGCGGCATCATGGCGACGTACGAAGTCGATCCGCTGAGCCCGTTGGGCTTCTTCGATCGGGAACTGGTCGCTTCGGTGCTGGCCAACTGCATCAACAATGCAATCCGTTACGCCCGTGATGCGCTGTTGATCACCGTCAGCGATGATGCTGGTCAGTTGGTGATCATCATCAACGACGATGGCGAGGGCTATCCGCCCGAGATGATCGAACGCCAGGCCGATTATGTGCAGGGCATCAACCACAGCACCGGCAGCACAGGCCTGGGCCTGTACTTCGCCGGACGGATCGCGGCGCTGCATCAGCGCAATGGCGTCGGCGGCTATACCCGAATCAGCAATGGCGGCCCGCTGGGTGGTGGCGTCTTCAGTCTCTACCTGCCCTGACGTCGCCTTTACCGCTTTACGACCTTGTCCTGCTTTTTGTTCGCCGATGCTTGATATTCCGAACGGGTGGAGCCTATTTTGTACGGGTCGCCGTTCGCGGCTCGCACAACAACAAGGATTGCGTCATGACAACCGATGGCCAGCGTTCACTCGCTCAGCGATTGACGGGCATTGATGAGATTGAATGTGTCACGCCGGATTTGAACGGCGTACCACGGGGCAAAGTAATGACCGCCGAGGGTTTCCTCGAAGGGCGACGGTTGCAGATGGCGCGGGGAGTGCTGCTGCAATGCATCATGGGCGGATATCCGCCAGCGCGCTTTTACGGCAGCGATGACGGCGACCTGGCGCTGGTGCCGGACCCTGCGCAGATCCATCGCTTACCCTGGAGCAAACAGCCCCGGGCGTTCGCCATTTGCGATGCGGACGAGCTGACCGGGGAGAGTTCCTCGCTATCGACTCGCGGGCAACTCAAAGCCGTTATCGCCCGATATGCCGCACGAGGCCTGGCGCCAGTGGTGGCAACCGAACTCGAGTTCTTTGTCTTCGCGCCTAACCCTGACCCGACGCAACCGTTCCAGCCGCCGGTGGGTTTGGACGGGCGTCGCGAGGACGGTCATTCGGCGTTCAGTGTCAGTTCCAATAATGGATTGCGGCCGTTCTTCAGTGAAGTGTACGAATGCATGGCAGCCCTGGGCTTGCCCCGCGACACCTTCATGCACGAGATGGGCGTCAGTCAGTTCGAGATCAATCTGCTGCACGGTGATCCGCTGTTGCTGGCCGACCAGACCTTCCTGTTCAAGCACCTGCTCAAGGAAGTCGCGCTCAAGCACGGCCTGACGGTGGTGTGCATGGCCAAGCCGTTGGCCCACACGCCGGGCAGTTCGATGCACATTCACCAAAGCATCGTCGAGATCGGCAGCGGGCGTAACGTGTTCAGTGACAAGGCCGGGGAACCGACGGCGACCTTCCGTCATTTTATCGGTGGTCAACAGGCCGGCATGGCAGACTTCACGGCCTTGTTTGCGCCGAACGTGAATTCTTACCAGCGCCTGTGCCACCCGTTCGCGTCACCGAATAATGCCTGCTGGTCCCACGACAATCGGGCTGCGGGTTTGCGCATTCCGGCAAGTTCGCCGGTGGCCCGTCGGGTCGAGAATCGCTTGCCCGGCGCGGATGCCAACCCGTACCTGGCGATTGCCGCGAGCCTGGCTGCGGGGTTGTACGGTATCGAAAACGAACTCGAACCAAGCGAGGCCATCCAGGGCGAATTCGTGGTGCCGGATAATCTTTCGTTGCCATGTACCTTGCACGCAGCCCTTGAACGTCTGAAACGTAGCCAATTGGCGAAGGAACTGTTTGGCAAGGAGTTCATCGAAGGCTACATCGCTTCGAAGTCCATGGAGTTGACCAGCTTCTTTGATGAAATAACTCCCTGGGAACGGCGTGTTTTAGCAGCCCAGGCCTGACGATCCGTCGTCTTCGGGCTATCGTTTTCGATAGCCCGATCCCACTGCAAGGAGCCGCTCGGAACGCCGATGCGCCAAATCTGGAAATCCTTTCGAGCACTGTATTTCGCCTCGCTGATGATGTTGATCGGCTCTGGTCTGTTAAGTACCTATCTGGCCTTGCGCCTGGCCGCCGACCATGTGGATGGTCTATGGGTCGGTGCGTTGATGGCGGCCAACTATTTTGGCCTGGTGCTGGGCGGCAAAATCGGTCACCGATTGATTGCCCGGGTCGGGCATATTCGCGCTTACGCGGCGTGTGCCGGGATCGTCGGCGCGGCGGTGTTGGGCCACGGCTTGATCGACTGGCTGCCCGCCTGGCTGTTTCTGCGGGTCATCGTCGGCCTGGGCATGATGTGCCAGTACATGGTGATCGAAAGCTGGCTCAATGAGCAGGCGGAGGCCAAGCAACGTGGCCTGGTGTTCAGTGGCTACATGATTGCCTCGTACCTGGGGCTGGTGTTGGGTCAATTGATCCTGGTCCTGCACCCGGCCCTCGGTCTGGAACTGCTGATGCTGGTCGCCCTGTGCTTCGCGTTGTGCCTGGTGCCGGTGGCCCTGACTCGACGCATTCACCCGGCGCCTTTGCATCCGGCACCGATGGAGCCACGGTTCTTTATCAAGCGCGTGCCACAGTCGTTGAGCACGGTGTTGGGCGCGGGGTTGATCGTCGGCTCGTTCTACGGCTTGGCGCCGCTGTATGCCTCGCAGCAGGGGCTGTCGACCGAGCAGGTCGGTCTGTTCATGGGTAGCTGCATTTTTGCCGGGCTGGTGGTGCAGTGGCCGTTGGGCTGGTTGTCCGATCGTTATGACCGGGCGCTGCTGATCCGCACGTTTGCTTTTTGCCTGGCACTGGCCGCGTTGCCGCTGGCGATCATGCAGCAGGTGCCGCTGGAGGTGCTGTTCATCGCCGGGTTCCTCTGTTCGCTGGTGCAGTTCTGCCTGTACCCGTTGGCGGTGGCGTTTTCCAATGACCACGTCGAGGGTGATCGCCGGGTGTCCCTGACGGCGATGTTGCTGGTGACCTACGGTGTCGGCGCCAGTATCGGGCCGCTGGTGGCCGGGGTGCTGATGAAACTGTTCGGTAGCCACATGCTGTATGCCTTCTTCAGTTTCTTCGCGCTGGTGCTGGTGTGGCGGATTCGCCCGAAAGCGGTGACCAATCTGCATGTGGTCGACGATGCACCGCTGCATCACGTGGCCATGCCCGATAGCATGTCGAGTTCACCGCTGGTGGCGGCCCTCGACCCGCGGGTGGATGAGCAAGTGGTGCAGGATCAGATGCAGAATCCGATCGAGCCGGAACCAGAGCCTGAACCCGATCCAACTCCGGAAGAGCCGACAGATCCGCAAGATCCCGAAGACCCGGACAGCGGTCGCGAACAAAGCTTCACCGAGGCCAGGCCTTAAAATCGAGGCATAAAAAAACGGGCAGTCACCGCAAGGGACTGCCCGTTTTTTATTGCCGCGGCGTATTACATGTCGTCTTTGTCGAAGCGCCGGGCTTCGCGTTGCAGCTGGTAGACGAAGCGCTCCACCTGCCGTTGCACCAGGCCGCTCATGTTGTGAAAGCGGACGCCGGCGAAGGTGGTGGAGATTCTTTCTTCGAAGTGCAGGTAACGCAGTTCAACCGGGGCGGTCATGCTGCCGAAGGGCAGGGCAGCGACGAAACGGTCGTAGACCTGGCCCAGTTGCAGGCTGGAGGTGATGTCGCCCTCGAAGCGCAGCTTGCAGCCGGTGGCGGAGATGTCCAGCAACTTGCCGTTGACCGGTGCCTTGAGCTTTTCTCCGCCCAGTTCGACATTGACCAGTTGTGCCAGTTTCAACGCCGCACGAAAGGCATTGCGACGCTGGTGGTAGACCACTTCGGAAGGCAGCGCACCACGATAGCAACGACCGCCACCGGACTCGTCGATGGTCAGCGGACCGTTGCTGTCCCAGGCAATGCGCACGCCGTCATGGAAGCCTTCGACCCGAAAGGGTTCGCCGGCCAGCAGGAAGCGTTCACCATCGCGGGGGATCATTTCATCCAGGGCCATCATGTTGCTGTCACGATCGAGGTCCACCAGATAGCTCTGGAAACGCTGGCTGCGTTCGTGGAACGTGATGATCAGCGGATCATGGCTGTCTTGCAACTGGCGAAGGTTGCCGGAGATTTCCAGGGGTGTGGTGAGCACCTTGGGTGGTTGCGGAGCGTCTTCCGCGCTTGAGGCATTGAACACGGTTCATCAATCTCCAGACAAAATATGACTACTAGCCAGCATTCTGCCAGCATGTTTCGCGTCTTGATAGGGTGTGCTCAATTGGCGGACTCATGCCTGACTGAGCGGGCGTGGCTTCGCAAGCTTGGCGGTTGAGCCGCGGGCATCATAGAGCGCTGGAGGTTCGCCACCGGTGAGGATTTTCAGCTGATTGGCCGTGGCGGCCTGCTGCATCAGGATCGACTGGCCATTCTTGACGTTGGCCGCCTGGCATTGAGCCAGAAGATCGGTCAGTACGTCGCTCTGCTCCAGCAACTGATCGCCGATGCTCGAATGGCTGGCGAGTTGCTCCAGGCCGTGGCGATCGATGGGCAGGTTGAGGCTGGCGAGGATTTCGCTGCGCTTGCGGCCATGCTGTTCGAGCAAAATGATCAATGCCTGTTTCTGCGCCAGAATCTCTTCGAGCAGTGGCATGTCGCGACCGTGCAAGGCGAGGGACTCGGTTTGCAGTAACTCCAGCAAGCGTTGCGCTGGAGCAAAGTCGTCGGTGATCAGTTGCAGTAGATTAGTGTCGTGCATGGCTGGCCTTGGGTTTTAAGCGTCCAAAAGCCTGGCGCAGGCGATGGCCTAGCGCTGGGCTTCGAAGTTGAGCAGTTTGCTGGCTACACGGCTGCTGTCGACTTTATAGCTGCCATCGGCAATCGCTGCTTTCAACTCGGCCACACGGGCGTTGTCGACGGCAGGCTGATCGCGCAGCTTGTCAGTGACCTTCTGCAACTGTTGAGCCTCATTGCTGAGATGTACCGATTCCCCGCTTTTGACGGTACTGGCCTGTTCGGCCGGGGTAGTCAGCGGCGCGGATTTGCCGGCGTCGGCGGTTTCCTTGGCAACGCTGGTACGTGTACTGCCCGTAAGTGACGAGGAGCTGTTCAAACGGCTGAAATCGATGACCATGATAAAAAACCTCTGGGTATTTGGACGCTTGCCATGTTTTCGGCAATACCTGCGAAAACTTTAGGCTCATTTATTCAATGAGCTGCATGCGCCAGCGCTGCTTGGGCACAGTTTAGGTAACAGCCTGCCAGAGCGCCATAGCTTGTCCTCTACATAGACACTTCCACCTGGCCCGGCGCGGTGACTTGCGCCTTGATGACTCGCATGGAATTGAGGTTTTTAACCCGTATTTGCTCGGCCAGCCCGCCATTGGAGAGCGCTTCACCCGGCATGCGCACACTGAGCGTACCACTGCGGGCGGTAATCACCACCTGGTCGCCTTTGCGCACCACTTCTGCTTGTTCCAGATGGACGAGGGTAATGACCTGATCGCCGACCGTTGGTCGGGTAAGTTTCTGTCCGATGGCCTGGTCGACCGAGGTGAAATACCCCTGGTTGATCAGACTGATGTCCCGCTCGCGCAAAGTGACGTCGGCAGGTTCGATAATGCCCGCGCGCTTGAGAGGGCGGGTGGTAGTGACAACGTCTCGAAACAGGCGCACTTGAGCGGGTACGAACACTGTCCACGGGGAGCTGCCCTCGCAGCGAACCTTGACTGTAACCCGGCCGATCGGGGTGGCGGGGCTCTCCAGTGAGGCTGTCAATTCCTTGTCGCACATGGGCATGCGCAGGCGTGGATCGAGCTGTTTGACCTCGATTTCGTAGCGACCTTCCGTTTGACTGGTAGCGAGATAGTCTTCTACGGTGAATTCAAGAAAGCCCTGAGTGACGCCGATAAGCATGTCAGGCAAGGTAACCGCATCAGCAACGGCAGGGCTGCCAACGGGTAAAAAGCAAACGGCCGACACCACGCAAAGCAATTTGCGGTAGTTTGATGTCAGGCGTCGGAAAAATGTCGTTTGTTCGTTCATACGGGTTAAAAAGCAAGCGCCGTGCCGTTTAGTGATGAATGTGCGTCGCAACACAACTTAGCGTTGTTGGTGTAGGAGTCTGGGCATGGCTGGTGTAATGGATTCGGTAAACCAGCGCACGCAACTGGTAGGGCAGAATCGCCTGGAGCTGTTGTTGTTCCGTCTCGACGGCCAGCAACTGTACGGGATCAACGTGTTCAAGGTTCGTGAGGTGCTGCAATGCCCCAAACTGACCTTGATGCCCAAGTCCAGTCCCGTCGTGTGCGGTGTGGCAAATATTCGTGGGGCGACCATTCCTATTCTGGATCTGGCGATGGCGACCGGTTCCGGTCGGTTGCTCGATCAAAGCAATCCCTTCGTGATCATCACGGAGTACAACACCAAGACCCAGGGTTTCCTGGTCCGGTCGGTAGAGCGCATCGTCAACATGAACTGGGAGGAGATTCATCCGCCACCCAAGGGCACTGGACGCGATCATTACCTCACGGCTGTGACTCGGGTCGACAATCAGTTAGTCGAAATCATCGACGTCGAAAAGATCCTGGCGGAGGTTGCACCGACACCGGAAGCGATTTCGGTCGGTGTGGTCGATGTCGAAACCCAGCACAAGGCGTTGTCCTTGCGGGTGTTGACGGTCGATGACTCGTCGGTGGCGCGTAAGCAGGTCTCGCGTTGCCTGCAAACGGTCGGCGTCGAAGTGGTGGCGTTGAACGACGGTCGGCAGGCGCTGGATTACCTGCGCAAGCTGGTCGATGAGGGCAAGAAGCCGGAAGAAGAGTTCCTGATGATGATTTCCGACATCGAGATGCCGGAGATGGACGGGTACACCCTGACGGCCGAGATCCGCAACGACCCTCGCATGCAAAAGCTTCATATCATCCTGCATACTTCGTTGTCGGGTGTGTTCAATCAGGCGATGGTCAAGAAAGTCGGTGCCGATGACTTCCTTGCCAAATTCCGTCCTGATGACCTGGCATCCCGGGTAGTCGACCGGATCAAAGCAGCAGACATCAGCTAGGGGCCTTTTGCCCCTGGCGGTCAACACGATTTAAGAGGCGGTATCTTTGTCTACGGGTAATTTGGATTTCGAACAGTTCCGGGTCTTCCTGGAAAAAGCCTGTGGCATTTTGCTCGGTGAAAACAAGCAGTACCTGGTTTCGAGCCGTCTCAACAAACTGATGGAACAGCAAGGCATCAAGTCCCTGGGTGAACTGGTCCAGCGCATCCAGACCCAGCCGCGCAGTGGTTTGCGCGAAATGGTGGTGGATGCCATGACGACCAACGAAACCCTGTGGTTTCGTGACACCTATCCGTTTGAAGTCTTGAAGAACAAGGTGCTGCCCGAAGCGATCAAGGCTGCTCCCGGTCAACGCCTGCGCATCTGGTCGGCAGCTTGCTCGTCGGGCCAGGAACCGTATTCGTTGTCGATGTCGATCGACGAGTTCGAGCGGACCAACATGGGCCAGTTGAAGATGGGTGTGCAGATTGTTGCCACCGACCTGTCCGGCACCATGCTGACCAACTGCAAGACCGGCGAGTACGACAGCCTGGCGATCGGTCGCGGCTTGTCACCCGAACGCCTGCAGCGTTTCTTCGACCCGAAAGGGCCGGGCCGCTGGGCGATCAAGGCGCCGATCAAAAGCCGGGTGGAATTTCGCTCGTTCAACCTGCTGGACAGTTACGCGGCCCTGGGCAAGTTCGACATCGTGTTCTGTCGCAACGTGCTGATCTACTTCTCCGCCGAGGTGAAGAAGGACATCCTGTTGCGCATTCACAGCACGTTGAAGCCGGGCGGTTATCTGTTCCTTGGCGCTTCCGAGGCGCTGAACGGTTTGCCGGATCATTACCAGATGGTCCAGTGCAGCCCGGGGATCATTTACCAGGCGAAATGATTCGCTGGCGGTAGCAAAAAACGGGAGTCCTCAGGGGCTCCCGTTTTTTTATGCCTGCCGCTTTTGCATCACGTAGGAGCTGCCGCAGGCTGCGATCTTTTGATCTTGATTTTAAAAACCAGGATCAAAAGATCGCAGCCTGCGGCAGCTCCTACGGGGCGGCGCGCGATTCAGGAAAGCGGCAGAAAAGCGGCAGACGGCGGAAATCGGTTGCCGCTTTTCTGGCATTGCCGCCTTGCCGATGCCCGCAAAGCCCCGGTTTACGGGGTTTTTTGAATTGGCACGCCGCTTGCTATGTTCCAGTTACGAAAAATCAGGTCACCCGAAGGTTTCCCGACATGAGCATCAGCTTCGATAAAGCGCTCGGTATCCACGAACAAGCCCTGGGCTTCCGCGCCCAGCGTGCCGAAGTCCTGGCCAACAACATCGCCAACGCCGACACCCCGAACTACAAGGCTCGGGATCTGGACTTCTCCAAAGTGCTTGCCGCGCAGAACGAGAAAACCAAGAGCGGTTCTTTCGCCTTGAACATGACCAACAGCCGTCATATCGAAGCTGAAGGCCTGGGCAATGGCGACGAGTCGCTGTTGTATCGCACGCCGATGCAACCGTCGATCGACCAGAACACCGTGGACGCGCAACTGGAACAGTCGAACTACGCGGAAAACGCCGTCGGCTTCCAGGCCAGCTTCACCCTGCTCAACAGCAAATTCAAAGGGC
This sequence comes from Pseudomonas sp. LBUM1646, assembly GCF_059716165.1. Classification (NCBI taxonomy): domain Bacteria; kingdom Pseudomonadati; phylum Pseudomonadota; class Gammaproteobacteria; order Pseudomonadales; family Pseudomonadaceae; genus Pseudomonas; species Pseudomonas sp. LBUM1646. The sequence continues at coordinate 5,172,005 of NZ_CP166810.1, read as the reverse complement.
TGGTTTCAGCCCTGCGTGGAGAGTAAGTCATGTCCCTCGCCAGTGTTTTCAACATCGCCGGTAGCGGCATGAGTGCCCAGACCACTCGCCTGAACACCGTCGCCTCGAACATCGCCAACGCCGAAACCGTCTCGTCGAGCATCGACCAGACCTATCGCGCCCGTCACCCGGTGTTCGCCACCATGTTCCAGGGTGGCCAGAGCGGCGGCAGCGATTCGCTGTTCCAGAGCCAGGACGCCGCCGGTCAAGGTGTGCAAGTGCTGGGCGTGGTCGAAGACCAGAGCAACCTTGAAGCGCGCTACGAGCCGAACCATCCGGCCGCCGACGCCAAGGGCTACGTCTACTACCCGAACGTCAACGTCGTCGAAGAAATGGCCGACATGATTTCCGCGAGCCGTTCGTTCCAGACCAACGCCGAAATGATGAACACCGCCAAAACCATGATGCAGAAGGTCCTGACCCTCGGTCAGTGATAAGGGGCGACTCAGATGAGTGTTACCGATTCCACCAGCGGCCTCAGCATCAACGACATCCTGGCGAACTCTTCCGTCAAGACGAGCAGCTCCACGGGTGACGGCATTGCCTCCGCGACCAATAGCGCGACCGGCAGCCAGACGCTGGGCAAAGATGCGTTCCTGCAATTGCTGGTGACCCAGCTCAAAAACCAGAACCCGCTGGATCCGCAGGACAACAGTGCGTTCGTGGCGCAGTTGGCGCAGTTCAGCAGCCTGGAAGGCATTACCACGCTGAACGACACGGTCAGCTCGATCGCCGGCAACTACAACTCTTCCCAGGCATTGCAGGCTTCGTCCCTGGTTGGCCGTTCCGTGATCGTGCAGACCAACAATATCCAGATCGATGATCCGACCAAGCCGGTTAACGGCTCGGTGAACCTGACTTCGTCGATCGCCAGCGGCACCGTGACCATTGCCGACAAAGACGGCAAGACTGTCAGAACCATCGACTTGGGCTCCCGGGCCGTCGGCAGTTCCAGCTTCACATGGGATGGCAAGGATTCGAGCGGCACCGCCGTTCCGGTCGGCGCTTACACCATCAAGGCCAGTACGCCGATCGACGGCAAGGCGACGGATCTGGCGGTGTACCTGCCGGCCACGGTCAACAGCGTGACCCTCAGCCAGACGGGTGGCGAGCTGATGCTCAACCTCGCGGGCCTGGGCCCGGTCGCCCTGTCCAAAGTTCAAACCATTGGTATATAGAGCCGACTAACCCGGCACAAAGGAGTGGAATATGTCTTTCAATATCGGCCTTAGCGGTCTCTATGCAGCCAACAAACAACTGGACGTGACCGGTAACAACATCGCCAACGTCGCGACCACCGGTTTCAAATCCTCCCGTGCAGAGTTTGAAGACGTCTACTCGGCGACCAAGCTCGGCAGCGGCAGCAAGGTCGTCGGCAGCGGCGTGCGCCTGTCCAACGTTTCCCAGCAGTTCACCCAGGGTGACGTCAACAACACCGGCAACGTGTTGGACATGGGCATCAACGGTTCGGGTTTCTTCACCCTGAGCAATAGCGGTTCGTTGTCGTACACCCGTAACGGTACGTTCAAGGTCGACAAGGACGGTTTCATCACCAACAGCGACCAGACGTCCCGCCTGCAAGGCTACGGCGTGGATGCCAATGGCAAGATCATCAATGGCGTGCTGACTGACCTGAAACTCGACACCTCGAACCTGGCGCCGAAGACGACTACGTTGGTGACTTCGTCGATCAACTTGAACTCGACATCCTTGCCGGTTGATAACACGGTGGCCACGGGTGTTCCATTCGACCCGACCAAGACGGCGTCTTACACCAAACAGTTCACCACCCCGATCTATGACAGCCAGGGCAACATGCACCCCATGGATCAGTACGTGGTGAAAACCGGTGCCAATACCTGGAAGGTCTACACCCTGGTGGACGGTCGTAACCCGGACGCGACTGGCAGTGATCCAACCGTCACCCCTCCGGTAGCCTCGACGCTGACATTCGACACCAATGGTAATTTGCTGCAGGTGAGCACGCCCCCGATCCCGCCGGCTACGACCCCGACCATCAGCAGTGACCTGAAAATGACTGGCTGGGTGCCAGGCACCGTGACCAATGGCACCTGGAAGGCCAACGGCGCTGGGGCCAACCCGGGTGGCATAACCATTTCCATGGCCAAGACCACTCAGTACAACGCTGACACCTCGCGTACGATTCCGACCCAGGATGGTTACGCTACCGGCCAGATCACCAACCTGACCATCGACGGCACCGGCACCTTGTTCGCCAACTTCAGCAACAATCAGAACAAGGCCATCGGCCAGGTTGCGCTGGCCAGCTTCACTAACGAACAAGGCTTGCAGGCGGTTGGCGGCACCAGCTGGAAAGAGACCTTCGCCTCGGGTATCCCGGGCTACGACGCTCCGGAAACCGGCACCCTGGGTTCCATCCAGTCCAACTCCCTTGAAGAGTCCAACGTCAACCTGACCAACGAGCTGGTCAACCTGATCAAGGCGCAAAGCAACTACCAGGCGAACGCCAAGACCATCTCCACCCAGAGCACCATCATGCAGACCATCATTCAGATGACCTGATGCCGGTTGGGTTGTAGCGGTTTACCAAGAGCCCCTCACATGAGGGGCTTTTTTGTGGTTGTCAGTTATGGATCAAAAGATCGCAGCCTCGTTTCACTCGACAGCTCCTACGTTGAAATGCGATCCCGTGTAGGAGCTGTCGAGTGAAACGAGGCTGCGATCTTTTGATCTTGAAGAGGGGGCAAAAGAAAACCCCCGACCAGCCAGAGGCTCATCGGGGGTTTCAGGTAAGCGCCTTGCAGCGCCTACCGGCTCAGCTTATTGGCAAGCTTCGCAATCCGGCTCGTCGATGGCGCAAGCCTTCGGCACTGGAGCTGGACCTGCCGGAGCGGCCAGGACCGAATCTTCGCCATGGTTGCCGCCGCTGGAAACAGCGTTCAGCTTGCCGGTGTTGATGGTCGACTTCTCGGTGCTGGTCGCGGCCAGGGCACGGAGGTAGTAAGTGGTTTTCAGGCCACGGTACCAAGCCATGCGGTAAGTCACGTCCAGCTTCTTGCCCGAAGCGCCGGCGATGTACAGGTTCAGCGATTGAGCCTGGTCGATCCACTTCTGACGACGGCTGGCCGCGTCAACGATCCACTTGGTGTCCACTTCGAACGCGGTCGCGTAGAGCTCTTTGAGTTCTTGCGGGATGCGCTCGATCTGCTGCACGGAACCGTCGTAGTACTTCAAGTCGTTGATCATGACCGAGTCCCACAGACCGCGAGCCTTCAGGTCGCGAACCAGGTACGGGTTGATCACGGTGAATTCGCCCGACAGGTTCGATTTCACGTAGAGGTTCTGGTAGGTCGGTTCGATCGACTGCGATACACCAGTGATGTTGGCGATGGTCGCGGTCGGTGCGATGGCCATGATGTTGGAGTTACGAATGCCTTTCTGAACGCGGGCACGAACCGGTGCCCAGTCCAGGGATTCGTTCAGGTCAACGTCGATGTACTTCTGGCCGCGTTGCTCGATCAGGATCTGTTGCGAATCCAGCGGCAGGATGCCTTTGGACCACAGCGAACCCAGGAACGTCTCGTAAGCGCCGCGCTCGTCAGCCAGGTCGCAGGAAGCCTGGATCGCGTAGTAGCTGACCGCTTCCATCGACTTGTCGGCGAACTCGACGGCAGCGTCGGAACCGTAAGGGATGTGCTGCAGGTACAAAGCGTCCTGGAAGCCCATGATGCCCAGACCGACCGGACGGTGCTTGAAGTTGGAGTTCTTCGCTTGTGGCACCGAGTAGTAGTTGATGTCGATAACGTTATCGAGCATGCGAACGGCGGTGTTCACGGTGCGTTCCAGCTTGGCGGTGTCCAGCTTGCCGTTGGTGATGTGGTTCGGCAGGTTGATCGAGCCCAGGTTGCAAACGGCGATCTCGTCCTTGTTGGTGTTCAAGGTGATCTCGGTGCACAGGTTCGAGCTGTGGACCACGCCCACGTGCTGCTGCGGGCTGCGCAGGTTGCACGGGTCTTTGAAGGTCAGCCATGGGTGGCCGGTTTCAAACAGCATGGACAGCATTTTGCGCCACAGGTCTTTGGCCTGGATGGTCTTGAACAGCTTGATCTTGCCTGGGTACTGGGACAGGGCTTCGTAGTACTCGTAACGCTCTTCGAAAGCCTTGCCGGTCAGGTCGTGCAGATCCGGAACTTCGGATGGCGAGAACAGGGTCCACGGGCCGTCATCGAAGACGCGCTTCATGAACAGGTCAGGGATCCAGTTGGCGGTGTTCATGTCGTGGGTACGACGACGGTCATCACCGGTGTTCTTGCGCAGCTCGATGAACTCTTCGATGTCCATGTGCCAGGTTTCCAGGTAGGCACACACAGCGCCTTTGCGCTTGCCACCCTGGTTAACGGCTACGGCGGTGTCGTTCACTACTTTGAGGAACGGAACAACGCCCTGGGATTTGCCGTTGGTGCCCTTGATGTACGAACCCAAGGCACGAACCGGCGTCCAGTCGTTGCCCAGACCGCCCGCGAATTTCGACAACATGGCGTTGTCGTGGATCGCGTGATAGATGCCCGACAGGTCATCCGGCACGGTGGTCAGGTAGCAGCTGGAGAGCTGTGGACGCAGGGTGCCGGCGTTGAACAGGGTCGGGGTCGAGGACATGTAGTCGAAGGACGACAACAGGTTGTAGAACTCGATCGCACGGTCTTCTTTATTCTTCTCTTCGATCGCCAGGCCCATGGCCACGCGCATGAAGAAGATCTGCGGCAGTTCGAAACGCACGCCATCCTTGTGGATGAAGTAACGGTCGTACAGGGTTTGCAGGCCCAGGTACGTGAACTGCTGATCGCGTTCGTGGTTGATCGCCTTGCCGAGTTTTTCCAGGTCGAAGGTGGCCAGGATCGGGTTCAGCAATTCGTATTCGATACCTTTGGCGATGTACGAAGGCAGGGCCTTGGCGTACAGGTCAACCATTTCGTGGTGAGTCGCGCTTTCGGCAACTTCCAGGAAGCTCAGGCCTTCGGCACGCAGGGTGTCCATCAGCAGGCGGGCGGTCACGAACGAGTAGTTCGGCTCACGCTCAACCAACGTACGGGCGGTCATCACCAGTGCGGTGTTGACGTCGGTCAGGGCCACGCCGTCGTACAGGTTTTTCAGGGTTTCGCGCTGGATCAGGTCGCCGTCGACTTCTTCCAGACCTTCGCACGCTTCGGTGACGATGGTGTTCAGGCGGCCCATGTCCAGAGGAGCAAAGGTGCCGTCGGCGCGGGTGATGCGGATCGACGGGTGAGCGTTGACTGCTTCCTCGGCCGGTGCGTGGGCAGCGCGTTCTTTCGAACGACCGTCACGGTAGATCACGTAGTCGCGGGCCACTTTCTGCTCGCCGGCACGCATCAGGGCCAGTTCGACCTGGTCCTGGATTTCTTCGATGTGGATGGTGCCGCCCGAAGGCATGCGACGCTTGAAGGTCGCGGTGACTTGTTCGGTCAGGCGGGCAACGGTGTCGTGGATTCGCGACGAGGCAGCAGCGGTGCCGCCCTCAACTGCGAGAAACGCTTTGGTGATGGCGACGGTGATTTTGTCATCGGTGTAAGGAACGACAGTGCCGTTACGCTTGATCACGCGCAGTTGGCCAGGCGCGGTGGCGGACAGATCCGAAGACGAATCAGCAGCCTGCGGCAAGGTGCCCTGCGGGTTCTCGCGAGTTGTGTCGGTTTGCATGGGGGGTTGTCTCCACATTCTCTATGTTTGTTTGGGCACCATCACGGTGCCCACCGTTCTGTCCTGAAGCACTACAACCGACGGGTGTCGGGCATAACGACTTCTGGGCAGTAGGAAAAAGGCTAATAACGCAGCTTCCTTGCCGAAGTCTTTGGCTGCGAGCCTGGGCTCGAAACCGGATTCCTTTCTGGGTGCCAGTTATGACTGCAACACCCGTACCGTTCTGGCCGCACAGGCCTGAAAAAACGGTGCCATCCACTTGTGTGGTTTGGGCTTTGAAAATCTCGCTTGGTTCAACCGTAAACAGGCAATAAAGCGCTTGAGTTTCTGGTCTGAAATGTGGTTGGGCTTTTAAGCTAAAACCCTACATGTAGGGTTTTTTTAGCGCCGGGGTACAAGATAGTGCGTTTTGGGGAGTGTTGCAACGTACTACCTGTGGATAAACCTGTGCGTAAATTGTGGGTGAAAGGTGGAACGAGCGTGTAAGCCGCGACGCTGCTGGATCGAGCCGTTTTTCATCGATTTTCAATGATTGAAAACAGCCGTTTGGATTTTTAAGGGCGCGAACCCTACCACATAATTCCTGGTTGTCCGAACGCATTTGCCGACTTGTTTTCTCTGCGGCCGGCGTTTATACAATCGGCCGGTGCACACGCATTCTTATCCTCCCCAATCATTACAAAAAGACGGGCGGATCCTTCCTTATTAGTGTTGTTGGCAAGCAGAGGTCACCCGTGGAGCAGCAAGAAGCCTGGCAGGTATTGATTGTCGAGGACGACCAGCGTCTGGCCGAACTGACCCGCGATTATCTGGAAGCCAATGGCCTGCGCGTATCCATCGAAGGCGATGGCGCACTGGCCGCCGCACGGATCATCAAGGAGCAGCCGGACCTGGTGATCCTCGATCTGATGCTGCCCGGCGAAGACGGGCTGAGCATTTGCCGCAAGGTGCGCGACAAGTACGACGGCCCGATCCTGATGCTCACCGCCCGCACCGACGACACCGATCAGATTCTCGGCCTGGACCTGGGCGCTGACGACTACGTCTGCAAACCGGTGCGCCCGCGCTTGTTGTTGGCGCGCATCCAGGCTTTGTTGCGCCGCAGCGAAGCGCCGGAAGTGGCCCCGGAAAAACTCCGGCGATTGCAGTTCGGCCCGCTGGTGGTGGACAACGCGTTGCGTGAAGCCTGGCTCAATGACCACGGCATCGAACTGACCAGCGCCGAGTTCGACCTGTTATGGCTGCTGGTGGCGAACGCCGGGCGCATCCTGTCCCGGGAAGAAATCTTCACCGCCCTGCGCGGCATCGGCTACGACGGCCAGGACCGTTCCATCGACGTGCGCATCTCACGTATCCGCCCGAAAATCGGCGATGACCCGGATCATCCACGGCTGATCAAGACCGTGCGCAGCAAAGGTTACCTGTTCGTGCCGGAAGCCTGCGTAGACCTGCCGCTGTGAATTCGATCTTCCTGCGCATCTACGGCGGCATGTGCGCGGCGCTGATCCTGGTGGCGGTGCTCGGCGTGCTGGCGTTGCACCTGCTCAACCAGGTGCGCAGCGAGCAATACCGCGAACGCCTGGCCCACGGCACGTTCTCGCTGATGGCCGACAACCTGCAACCGATGAACGAAACCGAGCGCCATCGCGCGTTGCTGGTGTGGGAGCGCCTGCTGGGCATTCCCCTGGCGTTGCAAACCTTTTCTCAGACCGACCTCGACCTGACCCAGCGCACCCGCGTGCTGCGCGGCCAGGCGCTGGTGGAACAGACCGGGCCGCATGCGGCGAAGGTTTACCGTTTGGTCAGTGACAAGGAACAACTGGTGCTCACCGGCGAAGTCCAGCAGATCAGCGAACAACTGGCCCGGGCGACCATTTACCTGTTGGCCGACGAACTGGTGCGCTACCCGGTCGCCGAACAACCCGCACGTTTGGCGCAATTGAAGGAAGACAAAGGCTTTGGTTTCGACCTGAGGCTGGTCAAGGTCGAGCAGGCGGACATGGACGAGGATCAGAGTCGTCGGGTGTCCGAAGGCGACACGGTGATGGCGCTGGGCAAGGGCGGCGATTCGATCCGGGTGTTTGCCGGCATGGTCGGCACGCCGTGGGTGCTGGAAATTGGCCCGCTGTTCCAGATGAACCCTTATCCACCGGAGTGGCTGGTGCTGATCGCCGCGTTTAGCCTGACGCTGATCGGTTTGATCGTTTACCTGTTGGTGCGGCAACTGGAGCGCCGCTTGCGTGGTCTCGAAGCCGCCGCCACGCGCATCGCCAAGGGCAGCCTGGAAACCCGCGTGCCGGCACGCGGCGCGGATTCGGTCGGGCGCCTGGCCTCGGCGTTCAATGGCATGGCCGAGCACCTGCAGCAGTTGCTGGCGATTCAGCGTGAACTGGTGCGCGCGGTGTCGCACGAACTGCGCACCCCGGTGGCGCGCCTGCGGTTTGGCCTGGAAATGATCGGCTCGGCCACCACGCCCCAGGCCCTGGAAAAATACCGCGAAGGCATGGACCACGACATCGAGGACCTCGATAAATTGGTGGACGAGATGCTCACCTACGCCCGGTTGGAGCAGGGTTCACCGGCGCTGAATTTCCAGCGGGTCGATCTGGATGCACTGGTCAATCAGGTGATCGAAGAGTTGGCGCCGTTGCGCGCGGAAGTCACGGTGCAGCGCGGGTTGTGCCTGTCGGCCGCCGATTGCGACGATGCCTGGGTCGAAGCCGAGCCGCGCTACCTGCACCGCGCCTTGCAGAACCTGGTCAGCAACGCCATGCGCCATGCGCAATCGCGGGTGACCGTGAGTTATCAGGTGGGGCAGTTGCGCTGTCGCGTGGATGTCGAGGATGACGGGCCGGGCGTGCCGGAAGTGGCCTGGGAGAAAATCTTCACCCCGTTTCTGCGCCTCGATGACAGCCGCACCCGCGCGTCTGGCGGGCATGGCTTGGGTTTATCGATTGTGCGGCGGATCGTCCATTGGCACGGCGGGCGGGCGCTGATCAGCAAGAGCAAAAGTCTGGGTGGGGCGTGCTTCAGTTTGAGTTGGCCGCGCAATCAGGAGAAGCGGTAAGGCTTAACAAGTACCTGTAGCAGCTGGCGAAGCCTGACGAACACCTGTAGCAGCTGGCGAAGCCTGCGTTCGGCTGCGAAGCAGTCGCTAAACCAGACACCGCCGTGTTTCAGGTAAACCGCGTGCGCAGAATTTACGACTGCTTCGCAGCCGAACGCAGGCTTCGCCAGCGGCTACAGGGGGTGAGTTTCAAGCCTTGATACTGACCAAACTCAACAACTGCCCATCCTGCACCCCAAACTGCGCTTCCAGCTCCGTCCCGTTCCGCCATTCACTGGACAAGTCGGTGAGCAAGCGCAACCGCACCTGACCCTCCACGGTCCATTCCAGCACTTCCGCATGCTCGAAATAAAAGCGCTGTTGAACGATCGGATACAGCGCCTTGAACAGGCTTTCCTTCACCGAAAAGGTCAGGGTGACCAGCATTGCCAAATGCTCGCTCCCGCCCGCGGCCATGCGCTGCAATTCCGGCGGCGTGAGGATTTCACCGGCCAGGCGTTCCGCCCGTTCGACATTGAGCAGGTTTTCCAGGTCCATACCCAGGCCGCGCCAGTGCGCCTTGTTCGCGACAATCGCCGCGGCCCGGCCAGTACTGTGGGTGATCGAACCGGTGATGTGCGCAGGCCAGACCGGCGCGCGGTCTTCGCCTATCGCCGGGATAAAACTCAGCCCGTCCAGTTGTTGCAACGCCGCCCTGGCGCAGATTCGTCCGGCGAGAAACTCCGCCTGACGCTTGGCCACCGACCGCTGAATGCTCGCCGGCGGCGCGATGGCACTGCGCTGGAAGTCATCGATGGCCAGTTGCGAGGTGTCGAAGTGCGTGCTCAACAGCACGGTATCGGGCAGCACGAAGGGCAGCGGCCAATGGGCGTCGAGTGGGGTGCAGCAGGCGGGTAGGGCGGGGGCGGGATTCATGTCGGGCATTTTGCCGGGTTGGGTTGACGGTGGGTAGCCCTACGCCGATCGTTCCCACGCTCTGCGTGGGAATGCATCCAGTGACGCTCCGCGTCACATCCGCGAAGGGACGCGGAGCGTCCCGGGCTGCATTCCCACGCAGAGCGTGGGAACGATCAGGGTGTTAGCCAAATATTTTCTTGAAGAAGGCTTTCATGTCCGCCCACGAACTTTCATCCGCCGCCTTGTTGTAGCCAATATCCGGCCCGCCGTGATCCCCATGACCCAACCGGTCCGCATCCGGATTAGTGAATCCATGCTTGGCGTCCGCCAGGCTGACAAACTTATAGTCAGCCCCCGCTTTATCCATCTCTGATTTGAAAGCCGCCACGTTGGCTGCGGTGATCATGCTGTCCCTGGCGCCATGCTCGACAAGGATTTTCGCCTTCACGCTGCCCGGTGTCGCCGGTGTATTGGTCGCCAGCGCACCGTGGAAGCTCACCACGCCCTTCAAAGGTAAGCCCTGACGCGCCGCATTCAACACCACGCCACCGCCGAAGCAATAGCCGATGGCCGCGAGTTTGTTCGGATCGGTCTGCGGCTGTTTCTTCAGTAGGTCGAGCCCGGCCTGGAAGCGAGCGCTGGCCACCGCGCTGTCTTTCAGCGCCTCTTGCATGAACGCCATGGCGTCCTTTGGATGCTCGGTGTTCTTGCCGCCGCCGTACATGTCGATGGCCAACGCGCTGTAACCCAACCCGGCCAAATCCCGGGCGCGGCGCTTGGCGTAATCGTTAAGTCCCCAGAATTCATGCACCACCACCACACCCGGACGCGGGCCTTTGATCGCGTCGTCATAGGCGTAGTAGCCGATCATCTTCGTGCCGTCGGTGCTCTGGTAAGGAATTTCCTGGGTCTTGATCGCAGCCTGGGTCAGCCCGCTCACGGCCAGCAAGACGAGGGCTAGGAACATGCGCATGGTCGGTTCTCCTGCAAAGAAAGTCGTCAATTGAGCCTAGTCGATTTGATTCAGCTTAGGTTCAGAGTGCGTTCAGGGGGAGTTCAGGGGGGGGTGAGTAACCTTGCCCCGTACCCAAAAAGCGATAACGCATAAGGAAACTTCCTATGACTGGATTGAAAAAACTGCTTCTGGCTTTTGCTGTCTTCGGCGCCAGCGCTGCGGCCAACGCCACCGACGGCACCTTCGCCGGCCTGACCCTCGGCCAGACCAGCGACAAGGTGAATAAATCCCACGCCTTGAATGACAACCTCAATAGCCCGAACGCCGACGGCGTGATCGGCAAAGACACCACTTGGGGTGTGCGTCTGGGCCAGCAAAACAGCCAGGGCCGTTACTACGCCACTTACGACAATGTGTCGGGCTCGCACAATGGCATTAAACTGCGGCAGGAAAACCTGCTGGGCAGCTACGATTTGTTCTACCCGGTAGGCGGCAGCACCAAACTGTTTGGCGGTGCCACGGCCGGTATCACCAAAATGACTCAAGAGTCCCCAGGCTTCAGCCGCGACAGCGACATCGGTTACGCCCTCGGCGGCCAGGTCGGTGTGTTGCAGCAAGTTTCGCAAAACACCTCGGTCGAGCTGGGTTACCGTTACCTGCGCAGCAATGCCAGCACCGAAATGAGCGAGCGCGGTGGTAGCAAACAAGGGTCGCTGGCCTTGAACAGCAGCGCCCAGACGTACCTGTCTGCCAACTACGCTTTCTAAAAGCAGTTCGCGACAGACCTGCGCCGGGTCACCCAAAAAGGGTGATCCGGCGTCGCCATGTTAGCCATCGAGGTGCGCGCACGTACCTCTGGAGATGTAGTTTTGCCCGGGAGAGCATTATGAAACTGCTGGTCGTCGAAGATGAAGCGCTGTTGCGCCATCACCTGCAAACCCGCCTGACAGATAGCGGCCACGTGGTCGAGTCCGTGGCCAACGCCGAAGAGGCGCTGTACCAGACCGAGCAGTTCAACCATGACCTGGCGGTGATCGACCTCGGCCTGCCGGGCATGGGCGGGCTCGACCTGATTCGTCAGCTGCGCTCCCGGGGCAAGACCTTTCCGATCCTGATCCTCACCGCGCGTGGCAACTGGCAGGACAAGGTCGAAGGCCTGGCCGCCGGCGCCGACGACTACGTGGTCAAGCCGTTCCAGTTCGAAGAACTGGACGCCCGGCTCAACGCCTTGTTGCGCCGCTCCAGCGGCTTCACCCAGTCGACAATTGTCGCCGGGCCGCTGCTGCTCGACCTCAATCGCAAGCAGGCGTCCCTCGACGAACAGCCGCTGGCGTTGACCGCCTACGAGTACCGGATTCTCGAGTACCTGATGCGTCATCACCAGCAAGTGGTGGCCAAGGACCGCTTGATGGAGCAGCTCTACCCGGACGACGACGAGCGCGATCCGAATGTGATCGAAGTGCTGGTCGGCCGCTTGCGCCGCAAACTCGAAGGTCCGGCGGGGTTCAAGCCGATCGATACCGTGCGTGGCCTCGGCTACCTGTTCAATGAGCGCTGCACTTGATTCGTTCCCTTCGTGTTCGCTTGATGCTCGCCGCCACTTTGCTGGCGGTGTTGTTCATGCTGGCGTTGCTGCCGGCGATGCAGGGCGCGTTCAGCCTGGCGTTGCAGGATTCCATCGAGCAACGCCTGGCCTCGGACGTCACCACGTTGATCTCCGCCGCACGGGTGGAAAACAACCGCTTGCAGATGCCGTTGCAGTTGCCCGATGAGCGTTTCAACCTCACCGACAGCCGCTTGCTCGGCTACATCTACGATCGCGAAGGGCATCTGGTCTGGCGTTCGAAAGCCACCCAGGAAGAAAACATCAACTACAAACCGCGCTACGACGGTCGCGGTAATGAATTTGCGCGGATTCGCGAAGCCAACGGCCAGGAGTTCTTCGTCTACGACGTCGAAGTCAAGTTGCTGGGCGGCAAAAGCGCCGCGTTCAGCATCGTCGCCCTGCAACCGGTGCGCGAGTACGAAGTCACCGTTGAAGGCCTGCGAGAAAATCTCTACCTCGGTTTCGGCGCGGCACTGCTGGTGTTGCTGGCGTTGCTGTGGATCGGTTTGACCTGGGGCTTGCAGGCCTTGCGCCGTCTGAGCCAGGAACTGGACGAAATTGAAAGCGGCACCCGCCAAAGCCTCAGCGAAGAACACCCCCGCGAACTGCTGCGCCTGACCGGCTCCCTCAACCGTTTGTTGCACAGCGAGCGAGAACAACGCAGCCGCTATCGTGATTCCCTCGACGACCTGGCCCACAGCCTGAAAACCCCGTTGACCGTGTTGCAAAGCGTCAGCGAGGACATGGCCCAGCGCCCGGCTGATCGTGATCAGGCCTGGGTCCTGCAATCGCAGATCGAACGCATGAGCCAGCAGATCAGCTATCAATTGCAGCGCGCCAGCCTGCGCAAAAGCGGCCTGGTGCGCCATCAGGTACGCCTGCGCCCGGTGCTGCAAAGCCTGTGCGATACGCTGGACAAGGTCTACCGCGACAAGCGTGTACGGGTGGCTTTCGATTTGCCGGAACAGTGTTACGTGCCGATCGAGCAGGGCGCCTTACTGGAAATGATGGGCAACCTGCTGGAAAACGCCTATCGCCTGTGCCTGAGCGAAGTGCGCATCAGCGTGCGCGAAACCCTGAGCGGGATTGAGCTGTGCGTTGAAGACGACGGGCCGGGCGTGCCACCGGATCAGCGTGCGCGGATTCTGCAAAGGGGTGAGCGGCTGGATCGACAGCATCCGGGCCAGGGAATTGGGTTGGCGGTGGTCAAGGACATTATCGAGAGCTACAGCGCCAAGCTGACCTTGGGCGATTCAGCGTTGGGCGGAGCGGCGTTCCGGATTCATTTCCCGGTGATGTAATGATCGCTCCCACGCTGATCGCTCCCACGCTCTGCGTGGGAATGCCTCAACGGACGCTCCGCGTTCGGCTGTTGATGGGACGCGGAGCGTCCCGGGCTGCATTCCCACGCGGAGCGTGGGAACGATCGGCATGTACTCAATTCTCTTGGGCGCGGTAGGCTCCCGGCGTAAGCCCCGTCCACTTCTTGAACGCCCGGTGAAACGCCGAAGGCTCGGAAAACCCCAGCTGCTCGGCAATCTGTTGCAACGACAGATCCGCGCGCCCCAGGTGATAAATCGCAATGTCCCGGCGCAACTGATCCTTCAATTCCTGAAAACTGCTGCCTTCTTCTCGCAAGTGCCTGCGCAAGGTTTGCGGGCTGATGTGCAGGTGCGCGGCGACGGCTTCCAGGTCTGGCCAGCGTGAACTGTCGCGGCTGAGCAAGCGGCGCAACTGGCTGCTCAAACTGTCGCCGTCATCCGGGCGTGAGAGCAGGTCGGCGGGGGAGCGTTCGAGGAAATGCTTGAGCGTTCGCTCGTCCTGCAACAACGGCATGGCCAGGTAGCGGCTGTGAAACAGCAGGCTGCTCTGTTGCGTTGAAAACGCCAAGGGGCAGGGAAACAGTAGATCGTATTCCGCCCCATGCTCGGGTCTCGCGTAACTGAAGGTGGCTTGTTCCAGGCGAATGCGCTGGCCAATCAGCCAACTGCCCAATCGATGCCAGATCATCAGCAGGCTTTCGCTGAGAAAGTGATCCGGGTCCCACAGCTGCGAATCGTCGAGGCTCAGGCGAATCATTTCGCCTTCATGGCTCAGGGTCAGGCGCGGAGCCTCGGGGAATAGGCTATAAAACAATAAGCCGCGTTGCAGTGCTTTATCGAGGTTGCGGCAGTGGATCAGGGCATGACACATCATGGCGAAACTGCCGGGTTTGCTCGCCGCCTGCCCGAATCCCAGGTATTCGTCGTCCAGCGCCAGCCACAGGCTCTGGATCAGCCGGGTGAATTGCTCCGGCGCGATGCGTGCCCGCGGCTCGTCGAGCAACTCGGAGCCGATCCCCAGTTGTAACAACAGGCCGGAATAATCATAACCACGCCGCCGCGCGCCACCGAGGGCGGCACGGGCGAAATGACTGGCGATGGTGCGTTCTCGCATAGCAGGGCAGGTCCGTCCATTAAGCGGCCGATGGTAGCGGCAGGGCTTGTCGAGGAACAAGGCGGATATCCGCCAAATTGTAGGACGAGGTTTGTAGGAACGGCGGGAATCCGCCACATTGCTGTAACTAACCGGTGATAAAGAAAACCCTACAGCCCTTGATGTCAAAAGGCTTGCAGGTGATTCGGCTAAGGTGGCACGGGCTTTGCGATACAACCGGCAGATGCCTGCCGTTGCGCAGCTCGACAAAAACAAATCCCTCCAGTGCAGGAGGGTTCGCAATTGAAGTGTCTTGGGCAACAGATGGATGTTGTCATGGGGCACTCTTGAGGAACTTTGCAATGACGACTCGTCAGCCACTGTACAAATCCCTGTATTTCCAGGTGATCGTTGCCATCATCATCGGTATTTTGATCGGTCACTTCTACCCGCAGACCGGTGTGGCCCTCAAGCCACTGGGTGACGGGTTCATCAAACTGATCAAAATGATCATCGCCCCGATCATCTTCTGCACCGTCGTCAGCGGTATCGCGGGCATGCAGAGCATGAAATCGGTCGGCAAGACCGGCGGTTACGCGCTGCTGTACTTCGAAATCGTTTCGACCATCGCTTTGCTGGTCGGCCTGGTGGTGGTCAACATCGTCCAGCCGGGCGCCGGCATGCACATTGATGTAACGACGCTGGATGCCTCCAAAGTCGCTCAATACGTTGCCGCCGGTGCTGATCAAAGCGTCGTTGGCTTCCTGCTGAACGTGATCCCGAACACCATCTTCGGTGCATTCGCCACCGGCGATATCCTGCAAGTGTTGATGTTCTCGGTGATCTTCGGTTTCGCCCTGCATCGCCTGGGTGCCTACGGCAAGCCGATCCTGGACTTCATTGATCGCTTCGCTCACGTGATGTTCAACATCATCAACATGATCATGAAGCTCGCGCCAGTCGGTGCCTTCGGTGCCATGGCCTTCACGATCGGTGCCTACGGTGTCGGCTCGCTGGTGCAACTGGGTCAGTTGATGGCCTGCTTCTACATCACTTGCCTGCTGTTCGTGCTGATAGTGCTGGGCGGTATCGCTCGCGCTCACGGTTTCAGCGTGCTGAAAGTGATTCGCTACATCCGTGAAGAGCTGCTGATCGTGCTGGGTACTTCTTCTTCGGAGTCGGTACTGCCACGCATGCTGATCAAAATGGAGCGTCTGGGCGCACAGAAATCTGTCGTGGGGCTGGTGATCCCGACCGGTTACTCGTTCAACCTCGACGGTACTGCGATCTACCTGACCATGGCGGCCGTGTTCATCGCTCAGGCGACCGACACCCACATGGACATCACCCACCAGATCACCCTGCTGGTGGTGTTGCTGCTGTCCTCCAAAGGCGCTGCTGGCGTGACCGGTTCGGGCTTCATCGTACTGGCCGCGACCCTGTCGGCCGTTGGTCACTTGCCGGTTGCCGGTCTGGCGCTGATCCTCGGCATCGACCGCTTCATGTCCGAAGCCCGTGCCCTGACCAACCTTGTGGGTAACGCGGTTGCCACCCTGGTGGTCGCCAAGTGGGTCAAGGAACTGGACACCGACGTGATGCAAGCCGAGCTGGCGTCTGGCGGTCGCGGTATCTCCGACGAACGCGTAGAAGACGACCTGGGTGTGGCCGAAGGCCCAACCCCAAGCAACGTCAAGTAAGGCGCGTTGTAATGAAAAACCCGCTTCGGCGGGTTTTTTCATGCCTGCGGTTTGAGCGTAACGGTCACCGTTGCTGACACATCAGGTGATTGCTGCAATGCCATCGGCTGCCTAGTCTGGAGGCATCGTTTACGGAGAACACCCATGCTCGGTCCATTGGCATCACTGAAGGTTCTGGATTTCTCGACACTGCTGCCGGGGCCGTTCGCCTCGTTGTTGCTGGCGGACATGGGGGCCGAGGTGCTGCGCATCGAATCGCCGACTCGCATGGACCTGCTGCGGGTGCTGCCGCCCCACGACCAGGGCGTCTCCGCCAGCCACGCTTATCTGAACCGCAACAAGCGCAGCCTGGCCCTGGACCTCAAACAACCCGAGGCGCTGGAGGTGATCAAGCAACTGCTGCAGGACCACGACATTGTGCTGGAGCAGTTTCGCCCCGGCGTGATGGAGCGCTTGGGCCTGGGTTATGAAGCGTTGAAGGCGATCAATCCGAAGCTGATTTACGTGTCGATCACCGGCTACGGCCAGACCGGCCCCTATAAGGACCGCGCAGGGCACGACATCAACTACTTGGCGCTGGCGGGCCTGTCGAGCTACACCGGCCGCGCCGACAGCGGCCCGCTACCGTTGGGGATTCAAGCGGCGGACATTGCCGGTGGCTCGCTGCACGGGGTGATTGGCCTGCTGGCGGCGGTGATCGCCCGGCAACAGACGGGGCAGGGGCAGCACCTGGATGTGAGCATGACCGACTGCGCCTTCAGCCTGAACGCGATGGCCGGCGCCGGGTATCTGGCTTGTGGCGTGGAGCCGGGGCGGGAAGAGCAGATGCTCAATGGCGGCAGCTTCTACGATTATTACCGCTCGCGGGATGGTCGTTGGTTGTCGGTGGGCAGCCTGGAGCCGCCATTTATGCAGCAACTGTGTGCGACGCTGGGGCGCCCGGAACTGGCCGCCCAGGGTTTGTCGCCCAAACCCGAGCGGCAACAGGCGTTGAAAAATGAGTTGAAGATGGAATTCGAGAAGCACGACTTTGCCGAATTGTGTGCGTTGTTTGCCGGGGTCGATGCGTGTGTCGAGCCGGTGTTGAGTGTGGCCGAGGCGGTGCGGCATCCGCAGTTGCAGGCGCGTGGCGTGGTGACTGAGGTGCCTCGGGGGGATGGATCGAGTCAGCAACAGATGGCCTGTCCGTTGAGGTTTTCCGAGGGGTTGCCACAGCCTCGGTTTATCGGGGCGGCGGTGGGGGCGCATACGGATCAGGTGTTAGGGGAGTTGGGATTCACTGCACAGCGGATCGAGGAATTGCGAGCGGCGAAAGTCGTCAGTTGATCGTTCCCACGCTCCGCGTGGGAATGCCGCCATGGACGCTCTGCGTCCACTGTGACGCAGAGCGTCACGGGATGCATTCCCACGCAGAGCGTGGGAACGATCATGCCGGATCATGCGGTCACTCGACCCGCATCTCGCCACTAAATACCAATGTGCTGCGGCATCTGCGACACAAATACCGCCGCCCCTGCCGTACCAAACCATGGCGCTGGGCCGAAAACGGGAAATCGCTGTCGGCGCACGGGCATTTGTAGATGTAGCGGGTCACGCTGCGGCGTTTGACGTCGTAGGTGTGGCAGCGGTTGGGCGGCAGTTCGTACACACCGCGCATGATCAGTTGCCACTCTTCGCCGTGGGGCTGGATACGGTCGCCGAACAGTTGATGGGCGATCAGGTGCGCGACTTCATGGGCCACGGTCTGCTTGAGGAAGTCTTCGGTGTTTTCCCGGTACAACTGCGGATTGAAGCGCAGCAGGTTCTCGTGCAGGTGCGCGACACCTGCTTTCTGACCGCGCAGCTTGAGGCTCACCACGGGGCGTTTGAAAGGTCGTTTGAAAAAGGTTTCGGCTTGTTGGTAACAGTCTTCGACGCGGGTATTGAGTTGCTCGGGCATGCTTGATGGATCTCCAGAGACGTCGAGTATGCCGCAACCCTCGGGACTTGCGAATCAGTAAGGCGCCGAATGGTCGTCCCCCCATACCAATTAGAAGGCCGCCTTGCGGCGGCCTGTATTGGCAGATCTTGTTGTATGAAAAGCTAGTTCGTATAGACCGGCCCCACGCCGAGTCCCCAGACAATAACGGTAAATGCCATGATGGCTACCAGCACCACCAGGCCTACAGCCAGCACTGAACTTGAGAACAGGAAGCCCTCGTCCGATGGAATGTTCATGAAGGTCGGCAAACCCACGTACAGCAGGTACACCGTGTAGCAGATGGCGGCCGTGCCAACGACCATCCCCAGCCACATGTGTGGATACAACGCCGCCAACCCGCCAACGAACAGCGGTGTCGCGGTGTAGGTGGCAAATGCGACGCAACGGGCCAGGCTCGGATTGGCATCATAGGTGCGGGCCATCCAGTGGACGAACGCGCCCATCACTGCCACGCCACCGAGCATCGCCACGTACGACATGATCGTCATCCATAGCGCACTCTCTGTCGTGAGCATGACCGGCGCCCGGCTGCCAATGACCCAGCCGACCTGGGTGGTGCCGATAAAGGCCGACACGGCGGGAATCGCCGCCAGAATCAGCGTGTGGGTCAGGTACATGTGGCTGATACTTTCCTCTTGGTCGCCACGAATTTCTTTCCATTCCTGGTCGGGGTGGGTGAAGAGCCCCACTACGTGATGGATCATGCCAGTCACTCCTCTTGTTTTTACCATCGCCCCCCAGCGGAGCGCCTACGGGCCAAAGTGGCCAAGTAAGTAAAGGTCTGAATATGTGTGCGACCTTATGTCGCAGTATAGAAAGGAGTTGCCGGCGCAGGTTGCAGGGCGTTAGAGCAAATCGCGCTGTAAACACGGGGCTTAATCGCCGTAGGGTCTGTTGAAATGGGCAGTGCTGACATGACGCAATCTGTGTAGCAGCTGGCGAAGCCTGCGTTCGGCTGCGCAGCAGTCGTAAAATCAGCGACCTTGGTGCATTAGGCAAATCGCATAAGCTGGACTGACGACTGCTGCGCAGCCGAACGCAGGCTTCGCCAGCTGCTACAAAGAGCGCGTAGGCGCAGAGATTCTGCCCATCGCCGGACTCTTCGCCGACGGGAAGTTTTTGCGTAAAATGCCGGCCTTTCGTCACACCTCACGGATTTCGCGTCATGGGCACTCTTACGGTCAACCAGAACAAACTGCAAAAGCGCCTTCGCCGCCAGGCCGGTGAGGCTGTTGCCGATTTCAACATGATTGAACACGGCGACAAGGTCATGGTCTGCCTGTCCGGTGGCAAGGACAGTTACACGATGCTCGACGTGCTGATGCACTTTCAGAAGGTCGCCCCGATCAAGTTCGACATTGTCGCCGTGAACATGGACCAGAAGCAGCCCGGTTTCCCCGAGCACGTACTGCCGGCTTATTTGAAAGCGCTGGGCGTCGAGTACCACATCGTTGAGAAAGACACCTATTCGGTGGTCAAGGAGCTGATCCCGGAAGGCAAGACCACGTGCTCGCTGTGCTCACGCCTGCGTCGCGGCACGCTGTACACCTTCGCTGATGAAATCGGCGCAACGAAGATGGCCCTCGGTCACCACCGCGACGACATCGTCGAGACGTTCTTCCTCAACATGTTCTTCAACGGCTCGCTCAAAGCCATGCCGCCCAAGCTGCGCGCCGACGACGGGCGCAACGTGGTGATCCGCCCGCTGGCCTACTGCAACGAAAAAGACATCCAGGCCTATGCGGATTTCAAGCAATTCCCGATCATCCCGTGCAACCTCTGCGGCTCCCAGGAAAACCTGCAACGCCAGGTGGTCAAGGACATGCTGCAAGAGTGGGAGCGCAAGACCCCGGGCCGCGTCGACAGTATTTTCCGCAGCCTGCAAAATGTGCAGCCGTCGCAACTGGCGGACCGCAACCTGTTCGACTTCACCCACCTGCGCATCGATGAAACCGCCGCTTCGCGGTTCGTCAATGTCGTGAACCTCTGACGGTTCGAACCACTCAGACAAACGGCGCTCGCGGGCGCCGTTTTTATTTCATTGCTCAGGAGAGGGCATGCGCGATTACAAGTGGCTGCACGAGTACTGTCTGAACCGCTTCGGTTCGGCGGCTGAACTGGAAGCCCATCTGCCGGTTCCCAAGACCCCGGCGCAATTGCGCAAGATCAGCGACGACCGCTACCTCTCGACCATGGCGCTGCGAGTGTTCCGTGCCGGGCTCAAACACAGCCTGGTGGACGCCAAGTGGCCGTCCTTCGAAGAAGTGTTCTTCAAGTTCGACCCGGAAAAAGTCGTGCTGATGAGTGCCGAGCACCTGGAGCGCCTGATGCAGGACGCACGGATCATCCGTCACCTGGGCAAGCTCAAGAGCGTGCCGCGCAATGCGCAATTCATCCTCGACGTGGCCCATGAAAAGGGCAGCTTCGGCGAACTGATCGCCGAATGGCCGGTGACCGACATCGTTGGCTTGTGGACCTTCCTGAAAAAGCGCGGTCATCAATTGGGCGGATTGTCGGCGCCACGCTTCTTGCGCATGGTCGGCAAGGATACGTTTGTGCCGAGCTATGACGTGGTCGCGGGGTTAAATGCGCAGAAGATCGTCGACAAGGTGCCGACCAGCCAGCGGGACCTGGCGTTGGTGCAGGACGTGTTCAACCAGTGGCATGAACAGAGTGGCGGGCGGGCGATGAGCCAGATTTCGATGATGCTCGCGTACACCGTGAATCATTAACGCGGATGATCGTTCCCATTGATCGTTCCCACGCTCCGCGTGGGAATGCCGCCCGGGTCGCTCCGCGTCCCTGTGACGCGGAGCGTCACCTGATGCATTCCCACGCAGAGCGTGGGAACGATCACTGTAGGCAGTCAGGCGACGCTAATCTCGCCTTCACCAGCAAGCTTGCGATTCAACTGAAACCGCCACCGCACATACAACAACGCCGAGCAAAACACCGCCAGGCTCGCGCCCATCTCCAGCAACCCGAACAGCTGCCGGTTCGGGTCGTACGCGGCGAGTGCGCC
The DNA here is from genome assembly GCF_059716165.1 of Pseudomonas sp. LBUM1646. Lineage (NCBI taxonomy): Bacteria > Pseudomonadati > Pseudomonadota > Gammaproteobacteria > Pseudomonadales > Pseudomonadaceae > Pseudomonas > Pseudomonas sp. LBUM1646. The sequence goes on along the minus strand of NZ_CP166810.1, from coordinate 5,150,629 downwards.
CTTGATGAAATACAGGTTCACCACAAAGCACATCCATGAATGCCCGCGCGCGCTGCCGACAATCATTCCCGGCGCCAGCAACAGCAGCGGCACCAGTTCGATCAGCAAAATCACCCACGGCCGTGCGCCATGCAGGTCGGCGACCAGCAGGTAGTAAGCGCAAAGCAAACCCACCAGACCGAAAAAGCACAGCAGGCTGACCGCGCGCATCGCCCGGACCCGCGGTTCGAGCCATTCGATCGAGGGCAGAATCTTCGGCTTCTTGGCCATGTCAGCCCTCCAGTTTCTGTGCGGTCTTGCCCAGGCGCAGGCCCAAGGCCCGGCACAGTGCGACTTCATGCTCATTCAAACCCTGTTTGCCATCGGCCCCAGCGTGATGGCTGGCGCCATAAGGCGTGCCGCCGCCACGAGTTTCCAGCAAGGCCGATTCACTGTAGGGCAGGCCGGTGATCAGCATGCCGTGGTGCAGCAACGGCAACATCATCGACAGCAGCGTGGTTTCCTGGCCGCCGTGCAGGCTCGCGGTGGAAGTGAACACCCCGGCCGGCTTGCCGACGAGGGCGCCGGTCAGCCACAGGTTGCTGGTGCCGTCGAGAAAGTACTTGAGCGGCGCCGCCATGTTGCCGAATCGGGTCGGGCTGCCGAGGGCCAGGCCCGCGCAGTTCTTCAAGTCGTCGAGACTGGCGTAGAGCGCGCCTTCGTCCGGGATGTCTGGCGACACGGCTTCGCATTCGGTGGAAATCGGCGGCACGGTACGCAGGCGTGCTTCCATGCCCGACTGCTCGACGCCGCGGGCAATCTGCCGGGCCATTTCATTGGTCGAGCCGCTGCGGCTGTAATACAGGACCAGAATGTACGGCGCGCTCACGGCAACAACTCCAGCACATTCTCCGGTGGACGGCCGATGACGGCTTTGTCGCCGACTTCCAGGATCGGCCGCTCCATGAGTTTCGGGTGCGCCGCGATGGCTGCGATCAATTGCGCCTCGCTCAGCGTCGCGTCGGCCAGGTTGAGGGTCTTGTACTCGTCCTCACCGGTGCGCAGCAACTGTCGGGCGTTGATGCCGAGTTTGCCCAGCAAGCTCTTGAGCTGCGCGGCGTCCAGCGGGGTTTCGAGGTAGCGGACCACGGTCGGGGTCAGGCCACGGGCTTCGAGCAGTTCAAGCGCACCGCGGGATTTCGAGCAGCGCGGGTTGTGATAAAGCGTCAGATCGGTCATGTGCGGGTCGCATCTTGCGTAAGGTGGCGGCTATTCTAACTGTGCAGCGCGCAATCCAGAACCTCGGGAGGCGATGGGTCGCAGGCGCATTCAATTTTGAACAAGGATCACGATATGAATAGGCGATTGGCAGCGGCGTTGGCGATCATCGGGGCGCTGATGCTGGGGGGCTGCGGTAACGACTATGGCATTGACCAGGACGGTCACAAAGTATCGGCGGGGCGTCTCGACAAACAATGGCTGGTGCTCAATTACTGGGCTGAGTGGTGTGGCCCGTGCCGGACCGAGATCCCGGAACTGAATAACCTGGCCGAACAGCTCAAGGGCAAGAAGATCGGCGTGTTCGGGGTCAACTTCGACAATGTGCAGGGCGAAGAGCTGAAAAGCGCCAGTGAAAAACTGGGGATCAAGTTCACCGTTCTCGCCCAGGACCCGGCGGAGCTGTTCGATTTGCCTCGCAGTGAAGCGTTACCGGTGACGTACATCATCGATGACAAGGGCAAGGTGCGGGAACAGTTGATGGGTGAGCAGACGGCGGCGGGGGTGATGGCGAAGCTGGAAGAGTTGAAGGCGACTAATTAAGTCGGTGTCAGATCGTTCCCACGCTCTGCGTGGGAATGCCGCCCGGGACGTTCCGCGTCCCTGTGACGCAGAGCGTCACTTGATGCATTCCCACGCAGAGCGTGGGAACGATCGGTCGATCAGCGATCGCGGAGGAGGGAATCAACCCTCTTCAAGCCACCAACGCAACGGCTTGCCTTCGGCCGGCCAGAAACGCATCTGGTCGATCGGGGAAATGTCCCAGCGCTGCACATTTTCCAGCGCCTGCAGGAAACGCTTTTCCTGCTCCATCAACGCTGGTGCACAGAGTTTGCGGGTGCTGCCGACTTTGCCGAAGCTCAGTTTGTCGCCGTCCAGGGTGTACGGCGCGAACCAATGGTTACAGCCGCCGTTGCCGTAGGCGCGACCGTCCTCACCCAGGGTGATGGTCAGGTGGCTGTAGTCCATCAACGGACGTTCGCCGATCCATTCCAGAATGTAGCTGCGGTTGTGTTGCAGTTGAACCGGTTCGGCGGCGCAGCCCATCAGACTGGCGCCCACCATGGCCGCCAGGGCAAGGTGTTTCATCACGCAGGCTCCTGGCATTTCGGGCACAGGTGTTTCTCGCCAACGGTGGTCCAGCCCAACTCGGCAACCCGCGCGGTAGCGGCAGGCTTTTCGGCCTTGTTGCCCAGCTTGGCGTCGACCGCGAACTCGAAGCTCAGTTCTTTGGAGCAGCTGTCGCAGTTGACCTTCCAGGTGTGGATCGCCAGTTCGCCAAACACCGGACCACTGGCCACCGCGACCCATTGGCCGGGCGGGTTGATCAGGTGGCGAACGGTTTCGACGGTCAGGCGCATGGACAAGTCCTTGGCACCTTTGAGGGTGACCACCAGCACGTCATTATTGCGAATCGAGCCGCCATTGCCGGTGACTTGATAACGCCCCGGCACCAGGGCGCGGCATTCGGTCAGGGTGTGCTGCGGGTTCATCAGGGTATAGCGGAAATCGTGTTCGACCATGGGTCCTCCAAATATGCGCGGTATGCTAGCACGGGCATCAACGCAGCATGGCGCGGGCATGTGACCTTCGATCAGGTTCAAATCCCCCCTGCACTCATGGCACACTGCCGCTTTTGCACCCCTAAGGAATGGAAATGGCCTGGACCGAATGTTTTGAATGCAAAAAGAGCATCAGCTCTACGGCACACACCTGCATTCATTGCGGCGCACCGTTGGCGGCGGAGCCAGCGACCACCTCCAGGGCTACTCCGATCTCCTTCGGACAGTTGCCGCGGGATGCGCACGTCCCCGAGGTTTCGTTTGCCGTGGCCGAACCGGCACCGGAGGTTGAGCCAACCCCCGAGGTTCCACCCGCGCCTGTTTCCCGGCACCGACGCCGAGGCGTGCCAGCAGTGCCAGCAGTAAATGCGCCGGCAGCCGACACGTGGCCACGTCCGGTGGAAGGTTGGCTGAAAATCATGGTGTTTTTATTGCCACCGTTTTTTGTCTGGTTTTTGCTGCGTCCCGGGCATTCCCTGCAACAGCGCCTGATCGGCTTCGGTTGGCTAGGATTGATGATCCTGATCTCGAAGATCTAGCCTTCGACCTGATTCTGCGGCGCGCCGGCCACCCAGGCCGCGATGTTCTGCAAGGTGGTCGCGGCAATCGCGCCCAACGCTTCGCGCGTCAGGAAGGCTTGGTGCGCGGTGATGATGACGTTCGGGAAGGTCAGTAGCCGCGCCAGCACATCGTCTTGTAGCGGCAGGTCCGAGCGATCCTCGAAGAACAACTGCGCCTCTTCTTCATACACATCCAGCCCCAGATAGCCCAATTGCCCGTCCTTCAAGGAGTCGATCAGCGCCGGCGTGTCGACCAGGCCGCCGCGCCCGGTGTTGATCAGCATCGCCCCCGGTTGCATGTGCGCCAGTGACTCGCGGTTGATCAAATGTTTGCTCTGCTGATTGAGCGGGCAGTGCAGGCTGATGATCTGCGACTCGGCCAACAGCTGCGGCAAACTCAGGTAGCGCGCGCCGAGGGCTTCGACCTGTGGATTGGGGTAGGGATCGTGGGCGAGCAACTGGCAGCCAAACCCGTTCATGATTTTCGCGAAGGTCGCGCCGATCTGTCCGGTGCCGACCACGCCGACGGTCTTGCCCACCAGGTCGAAACCGGTCAGCCCGTGCAGGCTGAAATCCCCTTCGCGGGTGCGGTTGTAGGCGCGGTGCAGGCGCCGGTTCAGCGCGAGGATCAACGCCACCGCGTGTTCGGCAACGGCGTGGGGCGAGTAGGCCGGCACGCGCACGATGGCCAGGTTCAGGCGTTTCGCCGCGACCAGGTCGACATGGTTGTAACCGGCCGAACGCAGGGCAATCAGGCGCGTGCCACCGGCGGCCAATTGTTCGAGCACTGGGGCGCTGAGGTCATCGTTGATAAAGGCGCACACCACTTCGTGCTGCTCGGCCAGCGCCACGGTGTCGAGGCTCAGGCGCGCCGATTGAAACTGCAACTCGATGCCGGCGGGCACATCGGCCGCAAGAAAGCTGTCGCGGTCGTAGGTCTGGCTGCTGAACAGAATCGTGCGCATCATCGTGTCCTCCTTGAAGAGCCTTGTAGCAGCTGGCGAAGCCTGCGTTCGGCGGCGAAGCCGTCGTAAAATCAGCCACCTCGGTGAGTCAAGCAGACCGCGTATGCCGGATTGACGACGACTTCGTCGCCGAACGCAGGCTTCGCCAGCTGCTACAGGGATCGTAGCAATCCGGGAGAGGGGTGTTATTGCGCTGGATCAGGCGCTGATGCGGGCCTGCGCCGCCAGGCGATTGATCGAGCGTTCCAGTTCTTCGAGTGCCGCCAGGGCTTTCGGATCCTGTTGCTTGAGCAGGGTTTCACTGCGCTGGCAGGCGGCACGCAGTTGCGGAACGCCGCAGTAACGTGTGGCGCCGTGCAGGCGATGGACCCGTTCGATCAAGGCATTCTGGTCGTTGGCTTCGCGGGCGACGCGAATCGCCTCGCGATCGGCTTCCAGCGAGGCCAGCAACATCGCCAGCATGTCCGCCGCCAGATCGGCCTTGCCGGCCGCCAGGCGCAGGCCTTCTTCGTGATCGAGCACCAGCAATTCACTGCCGCCATGGCTATCGCTGGAACGCTCCGGCACTTGATTGCGCAGGGCCAGGCCGGTCCATTTCAACACCACCTGGGCCAGTTGCCGTTCGCTGATGGGTTTGGTCAGGTAATCGTCCATGCCACTTTGCAGCAGTGCGCGTTTTTCGTTGGCCATGGCGTGGGCGGTGAGGGCCACGATCGGCAGCGGCGTGCAATGCCGTTCGCTTTCCCACTGGCGAATCGCTTCGGTGCTCTGGCGCCCGTCCATGCCGGGCATCTGCACGTCCATCAGCACCAGGTCGAAAGTCTCGTTCTGCACCGCTTTGACCGCGGCGTATCCGCTTTCCACAGCAAGGACCTTGGCGCCCATGTCTTCGAGCAGGGTTTGCACCAGCAGCAGGTTGGCCGGGTTATCGTCGACGCACAGTACTTTCGGCGCACGGCTGGATACCGGTTCGCCGGGTTCGCTGCGCTGTGGGCGCGGGTTGACCAGATCGGACAAGGCTCGACGCAATTTGCGGGTACAGGCCGGTTTCGACTGAAGCTGGCTGTGGGGGTTGGGTACCGAGAGGTGGAACAGCGTCTGCTCGGTGGTCGGGCACAGCACCAGGACTTTGCAGCCCAGGTGTTCAAGGTCCCAGATATGTTGGTTGAGGCGCTCCGGCGGCATGTCGTTGCTGGTGATGCCAAGCACCGCCAGTTCAATCGCCTGTTCGGTCTGATGGGCGCCGGTGACGCCATTGGTCAAACTTTCCAGGGTGTTGAACGGCGTGACTTCGAGGCCGCAGTCTTCCAGTTGATGCTGCAACGCCTGACGGGCCAGCTCGTGGTTCTCCAGCACCGCCACGCGACGCCCGAGCAACGGCGGGCCGGGCAGGTCCTCGGCGTCGTCGCGGGTTTTCGGCAGGCTCAGGCTGATCCAGAATTCCGAGCCTTCCCCCGGCGTGCTGTCGACGCCGATCTCGCCGCCCATCTGCTCGATCAAACGCTTGGAAATCACCAGCCCCAGACCGGTGCCGCCCGGTTGGCGCGACAGCGAGTTATCGGCCTGGCTGAACGCCTGGAACAGGGCGCGCACGTCCTGGTTCGACAGGCCGATGCCGGTGTCCTGAATGCTGATGCGCAGTTGCACGCTGTCTTCGTGTTCCTCTTCAAGCATGGCCCGGGCGACGATGGTGCCTTCGCGGGTGAACTTGATCGCGTTGCTGACCAGATTGGTGAGGATCTGCTTGAGGCGCAGCGGATCGCCGACCAGCGACAGCGGCGTGTCGCGATACACCAGGCTCACCAGCTCCAGCTGTTTGGCGTGGGCGGCCGGGGCGAGGATGGTCAGGGTGTCCTGCAGCAGGTCGCGCAGGTTGAACGGAATGTTGTCGAGCACCAGTTTGCCGGCCTCGATTTTCGAGAAGTCGAGAATCTCGTTGATGATCCCCAGCAGGCTGTCGGCGGACTTTTCGATGGTGCCCAGGTAATCGAGCTGGCGCGGGGTCAGCTCGCTTTTTTGCAGCAGGTGGGTAAAACCGAGAATGCCGTTGAGCGGCGTGCGGATTTCGTGGCTCATGTTGGCCAGGAACTCGGATTTGATCCGGCTCGCTTCCAGGGCTTCCTTGCGCGCCAGGTCCAGTTCGATGTTCTGGATCTCGATGGTTTCCAGGTTCTGGCGCACGTCTTCAGTGGCCTGATCGACGCTGTGCTGCAATTCTTCCTGGGCGTTTTGCAGGGTGCCGGCCATGCGGTTGATGCCCGACGCCAGTTCATCCAGTTCCTGGCTGCCGAGGGGCGGCAGGCGGGTTTCCAAGTGACCGTCCTTGAGTTGCGCCACCGCCAGTTTGATCTGGCTGATCGGCCGGTTGATGGTGCGGCCCATGCGCAGGGCCAGCAGCGCCGCGCCGGCCAGACCGGCGCCGATCAACAACAGGCTGGCGAACAGGCTGCGGTAACCGCGCAGCAGCATGCCGTTGTGGGACAGTTCGAGTTCGACCCAGCCGAGCAGACGGTCAGCTTCGTCGGGAATCAGGTCGCCGGCCAGGTTGCGGTGCTTGCCGAACACCGGCAGCAAGTAGCGAGTCGCGTCATTGCCGCTGCGGCGCAGCATCTGCGAGCTGTTGCCGATCGGTGCTGCATTGAGCATGGTCGGGCCGGCGTGGGCCAGTGGTGTGCGGTCGGGGGCGAGGAAGGTCACCGCGCGCACGTCCGTCTGCTCCAGCGATTGGGTGGCGATTCGTTCCAGCAGGTCAGTGTTCTTGTGGCCCATGGCCGGGGCCACCAGCGGCGCGAGTTGTTCGGCGATCATTTCGCCACGCTGCATGAGTTGGGCTTGCAGGTCCGATTGCTGCATCCAGGTGAAATAGCCGCCCAGCACCAGCGCCATCAGGCTGGTCGGCAGCAAGGTCAGCAACAGCACGCGGCCTTTAATTCCCAGTTTCTTGAGCACGCATCTCTCCTGCATCCCGCTATTTATTGGACCCGCGCGTGCATCCGGCACGCACCACCTGCGCAGTGTAGCGATTTGCTTGCGGGCAATCTTCGTAAAATTGATCTCGTTATTCGTCGGCTGGATCGGCGCTTTTACCGGCTGGGCAAACCCTGGGTGCCCCTGGCGAGGCAATCTTGAGTAATCGGCCACTCAGAATTATTTGCTGGTGATCATGAGTCCCATCGTTCTGGTTTTGCCGGAGCGTTCCTATGTTTCTGTACGACATTTCCTAAAGGGTTTTGACGGCGCCTTAAAGCTTTCTTGACGGTTTAAGCTCCCGCTTTTACTCATCCTCAAGGAGTTGGGCATGAATGCACCCAGCGTTTCCGGCAACACAACCGATGACCGTTTCAATGAAGTGCTTACGCTGATTCACGGTGCCAGGCAGCAGGCCATTCAGGCGGTAAATACCCAACTTATCGAGTTGTACTGGCAGGTCGGTGCTTATATCAGTCGCAAGATTGAACTGGCTGAGTGGGGGGATTCCGTGGTCAGTCAGTTGGCTGAGCATCTGGCCCAGACTCAGCCTGGGTTGCGTGGCTTTACCCGACGTAATTTGTTCCGTATGCGCCAATTCTACGAGGCTTATCGGGGCGATGAAAAAGTGTCAGCACTGCTGACACTATTGCCCTGGACCCACAACCTGCTGATCCTGACTCAGAGCAAGCTCCCGGAAGAACGTGAGTTTTACCTGCGTATGGCGATTCAGGAGCGGTGGTCAACGCTAGAGGACTGATCCGGCCGCTTATTCCCATAAGCCATAAGCACCACACTTTGCGTGATATGGCCTGCGAACGTTTGCCGGTATGATAGGCGCCCCCGCAGTCTGGATTGCGAATACGCCATGACCTTGCAGTACCCAACCATCGCCGATTGCGTCGGCAACACTCCGCTGGTTCGTTTGCAGCGCCTGCCTGGCGCCACCAGCAACACCCTTTTGCTCAAGCTCGAGGGGAATAACCCGGCGGGTTCGGTCAAGGACCGGCCGGCGCTGTCGATGATCACCCGCGCCGAGTTGCGCGGGCAGATCCACGCCGGCGATACGCTGATCGAAGCGACCTCGGGTAACACCGGGATCGCGCTGGCCATGGCCGCCGCGATCAAGGGTTACAAGATGATCCTGATCATGCCGGACAACTCCAGCGCCGAACGTAAAGCCGCGATGACGGCGTATGGCGCCGAGCTGATTCTGGTGACCCAGGAAGAAGGCATGGAAGGCGCTCGCGACCTCGCTCAGCGTATGGAAGCCGAAGGCCGTGGCAAGGTGCTGGATCAGTTCGCCAACGGTGATAATCCCGAGGCGCACTACACCACTACCGGCCCGGAAATCTGGCGCCAGACCGAGGGCACCATCACGCATTTCGTCAGTTCGATGGGCACCACCGGCACCATCATGGGCGTGTCGCGCTACTTGAAAGAGCAGAACGACAACGTGCAGATCATTGGCCTGCAACCGATGGAAGGCTCGGCGATTCCGGGTATCCGTCGCTGGCCGCAGGAATACCTGCCGAAGATTTATCAAGCCGATCGTGTCGACCGCATCGTCGACATGGCGCAAAGCGAAGCCGAAGACGTGACCCGTCGCTTGGCCCGCGAAGAAGGCATCTTCTGTGGTGTGTCCTCGGGCGGTGCGGTGGCAGCGATGCTGCGCCTTTCCAAAGAAGTTGAAAACGCGGTGATCGTCGCGATCATTTGCGACCGTGGCGACCGTTACTTGTCGACCGGCATTTTCGATGCGCCCAACTGATGGCCAAGCAAGAGAGAGGCCTGCGCTTCCAACCCACGGGCGGCAGCAAAGCCCCGCAAATTCCGACCGGCAAAAAGCAGCGCTTGAGCATCGAGCGCCTGGCCAATGACGGTCGCGGTATCGCGTTTTTCGAAGGTCGCACCTGGTTCGTCATCGGCGCCTTGGCCGGTGAAGAAATCGAGGCGCGGGTGCTCAATGCCCACGGCAAAGTGGTCGAGGCGCGCACCGAGCGAGTGTTCCAGGCCAGCGAACTGCGTCGCCCGGCACCGTGCCCGCATGCCGGTCGCTGCGGCGGCTGCAGCGTGCAGCACCTGCCCCACAACGAACAACTCGCCCTGAAACAGCGCATGCTCGCCGAGCAATTATCCAAGGTCGCCGGTGTCGAACCTGAAGAGTGGGCAGCGCCGTTGAGCGGTCCGGAATTCGGTTACCGCCGTCGCGCCCGAGTGGCGGTGCGCTGGGACATGAAGGCGAAAAAACTCGAAGTCGGTTTCCGTGCTGCGGGCAGTCAGGACATCGTCGCGATTACCGAATGCACAGTGCTGGTACAGCCCTTGCAACCGATCATGACCCGCTTGCCGGAGATGCTCCGTCGTTTGAGCAAACCTCAGGCGCTGGGGCATGTGGAATTGTTCAGTGGCTCATCGCTGGCGGTATTGCTGCGGCACATGGCGCCGTTGTCCGACGCCGATATGACGATCCTCAAGGATTTCTGCGCGTTCCATGAAGCCCAATTGTGGCTGCATGGCGACGGCGAACCGCAACCGGTCGATGTCGATCAGTCGCTGGGTTATCGCCTGGAACAGTGGGATTTGAACCTGGCGTATCGGCCGGGGGATTTCATCCAGGTCAACGCCGGGGTTAACGAAGCAATGGTTGCCCAGGCTCTGGATTGGCTGAAACCTGAAGCCGGTCAGCGTGTCCTCGATCTGTTCTGCGGCTTGGGCAACTTTGCCTTGCCGCTGGCCAAGACCGTCCGCGAAGTGGTGGCGGTGGAAGGCGTGCAGGCGATGGTCGAGCGGGCCGCTGCAAACGCCGCTAGCAACAATCTGCATAATGCGAAGTTTTTTCAGGCCGATTTATCCCAGCCTTTGGCTGATGCCGAATGGGCGCGCGAAGGCTTTTGTGCGGTACTCTTGGACCCACCGCGCGACGGTGCTTTTGAGGTGGTGCGCAAGCTCAAGTCCCTGGGCGCCGAACGGTTGGTGTATGTGTCGTGCAACCCTGCAACTCTGGCGCGCGATACGGTCGAATTGATCAAGCAGGGCTACCGGTTAAAACGTGCCGGGATTCTCGATATGTTTCCTCAGACGGCACATGTCGAGGCCATGGCGTTATTTGAAGCGAGCTAGGATGGCTCGTCTGGTCCGACTGGCCGCCCGTGCAGCCGCCGCGCACTCGCCCGGCGCGGGCTCACGGGCAATGAAGGTCAGCGATTTGACGCATTGAATCTGCGTCGTAGGGAAGGTAAAGCAAGATGGTACAGGTGAGAGCACACCAGCCGATCAACACCGACGGCAGTATCAATCTCGAGGCTTGGCTCGATCACGCGGTCACTGTCGATCAGGCACTGGATCGCGAAGCCTTGAAAGAAGCGTGCGAGTTCGCTCGTGCGTCTGAACAGCAAGCCAATGCGGCGAAAAACCTCTGGTCCGAAGGGACCTCGAGTTTCCGCACGGGCCTTGAGATCGCCGAAATTCTCGCCGACCTCAAACTCGATCAGGATTCGCTGGTCGCCGCGATCCTGTATCGCGGCGTGCGCGAAGGCCAGATCGAATTGCCGGCAATCAGCCAGCGCTTCGGTCCGGTGGTCGCCAAACTCATCGACGGCGTGTTGCGCATGGCGGCGATCAGCGCCAGCCTGAGCCCCCGTCAATCCCTGGTGCTGGGCACTCAGGGCCAGGTGGAAAACCTGCGCAAGATGCTGGTCGCCATGGTCGACGACGTACGCGTCGCGCTGATCAAACTGGCCGAACGCACCTGCGCGATCCGTGCGGTGAAAACCGCCGACGACGAAAAACGCAACCGCGTGGCCCGTGAAGTCTTCGACATCTATGCGCCGCTGGCTCATCGCCTGGGTATTGGTCATATCAAGTGGGAGCTGGAGGACTTGTCCTTCCGTTACCTTGAACCCGACCAGTACAAGCAGATTGCCAAGTTGCTGCATGAGCGGCGCCTGGATCGCGAGCGCTTCATCGCTGACGTGATGAACCAACTGAAAAACGAATTGACCGCCACTGGCGTCGATGCCGACATCAGCGGCCGGGCCAAACACATCTATTCGATCTGGCGCAAAATGCAGCGCAAGGGTCTGGAGTTCAGCCAGATCTACGACGTGCGTGCCGTTCGCGTGCTGGTGCCGGAAATGCGCGACTGCTACACCGCGCTCGGCATCGTCCACACCTTGTGGCGACACATCCCGAAAGAATTCGACGACTACATCGCCAACCCGAAAGAGAACGGCTACCGCTCGCTGCACACCGCGGTGATCGGCCCGGAAGGCAAAGTGCTGGAAGTGCAGATCCGCACCCATGCGATGCACGAAGAAGCCGAGCTGGGGGTGTGTGCGCATTGGCGCTACAAGGGCACCGACGTCAAGGCGGGTTCCAACCAATACGAAGAGAAAATCTCCTGGTTGCGTCAGGTTCTCGAGTGGCACGAGGAGCTCGGTGACATCGGCGGCCTGGCGGATCAACTGCGCGTCGACATCGAACCGGACCGGGTCTACATCTTCACCCCGGACGGTCACGCCATCGACTTGCCGAAGGGCTCGACGCCGTTGGACTTCGCCTACCGCGTGCACACTGAAATCGGTCACAACTGCCGCGGTGCCAAGATCAACGGGCGCATCGTACCGCTCAACTACAGCCTGCAAACCGGTGAGCAAGTTGAGATCATCACCAGCAAGCACGGCACCCCGAGTCGTGACTGGCTGAACTCGAACCTGGGTTACGTCACCACCTCGCGAGCGCGGGCGAAGATCGTTCACTGGTTCAAATTGCAGGCCCGCGATCAAAACGTCGCGGCCGGTAAAACCTTGCTCGAGCGCGAACTCACGCGCCTCGGCCTGCCCGCGGTGGATTTCGACAAGTTGGCCGAAAAGGCCAACATGAAGACCGCCGAGGACATGTTCGCCGCCCTCGGTGCCGGCGATTTGCGCCTGGCGCAACTGGTGAATCTGGCGCAGCAACTGGTCGAGCCGGAACGCGGCAACGAGCAGCTCGAACTGATCCCGCGCAAAGCCACCGGCTACAAGCCCGGCAAGCGCGGCGACATTCAGATCCAGGGCGTCGGCAACCTGATGACCCAGATGGCCGGCTGCTGCCAGCCATTGCCGGGGGATGCGATTGTTGGTTACATCACCCAGGGCCGTGGTGTGAGCATTCACCGCCAGGACTGCGCCTCGGTGCTGCAACTGGGTGGGCGCGAGCCAGAGCGGATCATCCAGGTCAGCTGGGGCCCGGTGCCGGTGCTCACCTACCCGGTGGACATCATCATCCGCGCCTACGACCGTTCCGGTTTGCTGCGTGACGTGTCGCAAGTGCTGCTCAACGAGCGGATCAACGTGCTGGCGGTCAACACCCGCTCGAACAAAGAGGACAACACCGCGTTGATGTCCCTGACCATCGAGATTCCGGGCCTGGATGCATTGGGTCGGTTGCTGGGGCGAATTTCCCAGTTGCCGAACATCATCGAAACCCGGCGTAACCGCACCCCGTGAATCGGTCCCCCTGTAGGAGCAAAGCTTGCTCGCGATAGCGGTTTACCTGATACACCGCCATCGCGAGCAAGCTTTGCTCCTACAGAGTCACGGTTACCCGACACACCGCGTTGCAGATGCAGAGATTGATTGATGTATTCACTCGAAGATTTATTGCACCTGATGAACCGCTTGCGCGATCCGCAGTTCGGCTGCCCGTGGGACATCAAGCAAACCTACGCGACCATCGTCCCGCATACCCTGGAAGAAGCCTACGAAGTCGCTGATGCCATCGAGCGCGGTGACTTCGATCACTTGCAGGGCGAGTTGGGCGATTTGCTGTTCCAGGTGGTTTATTACAGCCAACTGGCTCGGGAAGAAGGACGTTTCGAGTTCGCCGGGGTTGTCGACAGCATCACCCGCAAGCTGATTCGTCGTCATCCCCACGTGTTCCCCACTGGCGATCTGTACGCGCCGCTGGACGTCCCGCGTTTGAATGAAGAACAGGTCAAACAGCGTTGGGAAGAGATCAAGGCCGAAGAGCGTGCCGAGAAATCTGCCGCGCCAGAACAACTGTCCTTGCTCGATGACGTGCCCGCAGCGCTGCCGGCGCTGTCCCGTTCGGCCAAGTTGCAGAAGCGCGCCGGGCAGGTCGGTTTCGACTGGCCGGATGCGCTGCCAGTGCTGGACAAGGTCCGCGAAGAACTCGATGAGGTGCTCGAGGCCATGGCCGACAACGACTCGGCAGCGATTGCCGACGAGGTGGGTGACCTGCTGTTTTCGGTGGTCAATCTGGCGCGGCATCTGAAGGTCGATCCGGAAACTGCCTTGCGTGGCGCCAACAGCAAATTCGAAAGACGCTTCCGATTTATCGAACAGGCATTGCGCGACACCCACCGTCCCATAGAAGATTGCACCCTCGAAGAGTTGGACGCCCTGTGGGGCGAAGCCAAACGTCAGGAAAAGAATTTGCCCAGCTGCGGTTGAGCAGTTGCCTAAGTGAGAAATAAGCACCATGAGCATTTCCCTTCGCGACCAGTTGCTCAAAGCAGGGCTGGTCAACCAAAAGCAGGCCAAACAGGTCGGCAAAGACAAGCAGAAGCAGCAACGCCTGGTCCATAAAGGCCAGATCGAACAGGACGATACCCAACAGCGCCTGGCTCAGGAAGCGTTGGCCGAGAAGGTCAAGCGCGATCAGGAACTGAACCGTCTGCAGCAGGAGAAGGTTGAGGCCAAGGCTCGCGCGGCTCAGGTCAAGCAGTTGATCGAAGTGTCGCGCCTGCCGAAGCTGACCACCGAGGACTACTACAACTTCGTCGATGACAAGAAGGTCAAGCGCCTCTCGGTCAACCCGCTGATGCGCAACCAGCTCAGCAACGGCTTCCTGGCGATCGTGCACCACGCCGGCGGTTACGAAGTGATCCCGCGTGAGGCGGCCCTGAAGATCCAGGAGCGCGATCCGCAGCGGATCGTGCAGCTGAACGTCAAGACCGAAGAAGTCGCGGCCGAGGACGATCCGTACGCGGCCTATCAGATTCCTGATGACCTGATGTGGTAAGCCTTTAGGGTCTGCTACAACGACAAACCCCGCTCATGGCGGGGTTTGTCGTTTTCAATGCTGTAGTTGCTTATGCGGAACGCGCTTCGCGCTGCTGCTCCAGTATTTCCAGTTCAGACTTGTAGTTATGCGCATCGGTCTCGGAATGGAACATGCCGACCAGCATGTCTTGTTGATGTACATCCCAGATACGGATACCGGCGGCGATGCCTTCATGGGATTTATGTGAATCGTCGCGTTCAGTTACTTTTACAGTCATCTGCTAGCTCCAATCTCAGTTACCTGCACCAAGGCGTGTGCAGGCCTCTGTTATATGTTTTGTTAGGTTGCTAAGTAAATGCTTTCGTTCGGCAACGAATAATTGCGAAAACTGCAAAAGTCCCGCAGCCCGCTAAACACGCGACATTCGGTCGCAGGTAGCTGAGTTAAATGACAAAAGTTTCATGTTCGCGATGAACAAAACGCTACCAATGCAATGCCTGCACACAACGTGTAGCAGCTGGCGAAGCCTGCGTTCAGCTTGTAGCAACTGCCGAGGCACGAGGCTGCGTTCGGCTGCGAAGCAGTCGTAAAACCTGAGCGCGCGGTCTTCCTGAAGAAACGCGTCGGTTGATTCACGACTGCTCCGCAGCCGAACGCAGCCTCGTGCCTCGGCAGCTGCTACAAAGGCATTGCAGCGAAGGTGTTTTATCAGGCACAAAAAAACGCCCCGAACCAGTCGGGGCGTTTTTTGTGTGATGCGAGGCGGCGGGGTATTACTTGCCGGCCCAGCGCTTCAGTACCAGCGTGGCGTTGGTGCCACCGAAGCCGAAGCTGTTGCTCATCACAGTGTTGATGGTGGCGTCTTCGCGCGTCTTGGTCAGGATCGGCATATCTGCCACTTCCGGGTCCAGTTCGTCGATGTTGGCGGAACCCGCCATGAAGTTGCCTTCCATCATCAGCATGCAGTAGATCGCTTCGTGAACGCCGGCGGCGCCCAGGGAGTGACCCGACAGGCTCTTGGTGGAGCTGATGGCCGGAGCGTTGGCGCCGAACACTTCACGCACACCTTTCATTTCCGCGACGTCGCCGACCGGAGTCGAGGTGCCGTGGGTGTTCAGGTAGTCGATCGGGGTGTCGACGGTGGACATGGCCATCTGCATGCAGCGGATGGCGCCTTCGCCGCTTGGAGCGACCATGTCATAGCCGTCGGACGTCGCGCCGTAGCCAACGATTTCCGCGTAGATCTTCGCGCCGCGGGCCAGAGCGTGTTCCAGCTCTTCGACCACGACCATGCCGCCACCGCCGGCGATGACGAAACCGTCACGGTCAGCGTCGTAGGCGCGGGAGGCTTTTTCCGGGGTGTCGTTGCGCTTGCTGGACAGTGCGCCCATGGCGTCGAACAGGAACGACTGGCTCCAATGTTCTTCTTCACCGCCGCCGGCGAACACGATGTCCTGCTTGCCCATCTGGATCTGTTCCATGGCGGTACCGATGCAGTGAGCACTGGTGGCGCAGGCAGAAGCGATGGAGTAGTTCAGGCCCTTGATCTTGAACGGCGTGGCCAGGCAAGCGGAAACGGTGCTGCTCATGGTCCGCGTTACGCGGTATGGGCCAACGCGCTTCACGCCTTTCTCGCGCAGGATGTCCAGCGCTTCCATCTGGTTCAGCGTGGAGGCGCCACCGGAACCGGCGATCAGGCCGGTACGCGGGTTGGAGACTTGCTCATCGGTCAGACCGGAGTCAGTGATGGCGTCTTTCATGGCCAGGTAGGCGTAAGCCGCCGCGTGGCCGACGAAGCGATAGATCTTGCGATCGATCAGCTCTTCGAGTGGCAGGTCAATGGAGCCGGAAACCTGGCTACGCAGACCCATTTCGGCATATTCCGGGTTGAACCGGATGCCCGGGCGACTTGCACGCAGGTTAGCGGAGACGGTCTCTTTGTCATTGCCCAGGCACGAAACGATGCCCAGACCAGTGATAACGACGCGGCGCATGCGGATAACCCTTAGAAGTTTTCAGTGGAGGTGAACACGCCGACCCGGAGGCCTTCGGCGGTGTAGATTTCGCGGCCGTCGACACTGACCGAACCATCGGCGATAGCGAGGTTCAGCTTGCCTTTGAGGACACGCTTGATCTGAATGTTATACGTAACTTTCTTGGCAGTCGGCAGGACCTGACCAAAGAACTTCACTTCGCCCGAACCCAGTGCGCGACCGCGGCCCGGCAGGCCTTGCCAGCCGAGGAAGAAGCCGACCAGTTGCCACATGGCATCGAGGCCCAGGCAGCCCGGCATCACCGGATCACCTTCGAAGTGACAGGCGAAGAACCACAGGTCTGGAGTGATATCCAGCTCGGCGACCAATTCACCTTTGCCGTACTTGCCACCTTCTTCGCTGATATGGGTGATGCGATCCACCATCAGCATGTTCGGGGCGGGCAGTTGCGCGTTACCTGGGCCGAACAGCTCACCGCGACTGCAGCGCAGCAGGTCTTCCCGAGTAAAGGCGTTTTGTTTGGTCATGCGAGCTCCTCAATAGTCCCGTGCGGCAGGGTGGGGCAAATCTTCCCGGCCGATCGAAGCGTTCATGCCTCGAGTCGACAGCCTACTCATAGACTATTGCGTTGTGGTGAAAGTCACAGCACCAAGGACATGAATGTACACTTGTGCACTGAAATTATTATTCAAGCCCCTTTTCGGGCCTGTTCGGGTGCCTAAGACTGCCGCACTTTCGCCTTTCACGCCAGTCGCAGATAGCCGAAAGGACAGTACTACTGCACCCAACGCTGCAGAATTTGCTGCAGATCAGTCCGTTTGAAGGGCTTGGCCAGGTAATCGTTCATGCCCGCCGCGAGGCAAGCTTCGCGGTCACCCTGCAAAGCGTTGGCCGTCAGGGCGATGATTGGCAAGTCCAGGCAGCCGGGTAATTGGCGAATCTGTCGGGTCGCTTCATAGCCGTCGAGGATTGGCAGCCGGCAGTCCATCAGAATCGCCTCGAAAATCAGACTCTCGGCACTGCGCACCGCCTGCGCGCCATCGCTGGCGACGCTGACCGTAAAGCCCAGGCTGCGCAACATGGCTTCGATGACCGTCTGGTTGACCGGATTGTCCTCCACCAGCAGCACATTGCGCCCTTCGCCGTTTCCATTGCCGGTCGGCACCCGCGGTGACGCCAGTTCCGGCAACGCCTGCTTATAAAGGGCGAGGGGGATTTCCAGGGTGAACACCGAACCGCGACCTTCTTCACTCTGGGCACGCAACGTACCGCCCATGCGCTCGGCCAGGGTGCGGGCGATCGGCAAACCGAGCCCGGTGCCGCCGTAACGTCTTGAAATGGAACTGTCGGCCTGCTGGAACGCGTTGAACATCAATTCCAGTCTTTCGGGGGAAATTCCGATGCCACTGTCGCGCACGGTGCAGGTGAACCACAGCAGTTCGTGATCCAAAGATTGCCATTGCGGTTCGATGGTCACGCGGCCCTGTTCGGTGAACTTCAGCGCGTTGCCGATCAGGTTGACCAGAATCTGCCGGATCCGCGTCGGATCGCCCTGAACCTGCAAGGCGCGCATGTCGTCGGGGATCAGCAGCTCAAGGTCGAGTTTGCGTTGCACTGCGCTGTGCTGGAAGGACTGGGCGCAGCTGCCGATCAGGTCCGCGAGGTTGAACGGAATGTGCTCCAGTTCCAGTTCCGAACGCTCGATGCGCGAGAAGTCGAGGATGTCGTTGATGACCTTGAGCAAGTGTTCGGTGGACTCCGAGGCCAGCGCCGCGTATTCGACCTGTTCCTCGGTCATGTCTGTGGTTTCCAGCAATTGCAGCATGCCCAGCACGCCATTCATCGGCGTGCGCAGTTCGTGGCTCATCATCGCCAGAAAGTCGGATTTGGCGTTGTTGGCCTTTTCCGCTTCCTCGCGGGTCTGGATCAACTGCGACATCGCTTGCTGCTGTTCGCGGCTGGCTTTTTCGAGCCCCTCGGCGAGGTTGTTGATGTGTTGCGACAAAGCCCCCAGCTCGGTGTCATCGACGATCGGCAGCGGCGTGGTGTAGTCGCCTTTCTGAATCGCCTTGACTGCGTTGCCGATGTCGCGGATCGGTTGCGACAAGCTGCCCGCCAGACGCCGGGCCAGCAGGAACGTAAACAGCAGGGCGAACAACGCGAGGATCCCGGCCTTGAACAGGATCTCTTGCTGGCGCTGGCTGAAGGCGTCGTTGGACAGGCCGACGATCACCCGTCCCAGGTAATCCTCGCTCGGCGCACTGACCGAGGTCCGCGTGTTCTGGAAGAAGTCATTGTTCAGCGCGATCCGTTGCAGCCGCACCGGCGCCTGGAACACTTCGACCTGTTGCGAGCGGTTGTGGGATTCCGACGGTTGCTCGACGTACACCAGAATCCGGTTGGCGCTGTCCTGCACTTCCAGAAAGCGCACGTTGGGCGTGGCCAGCGTGGCCTTGAGCAGACTTTCCAGCACGTCATTGTTGCCGGAGATCACCCCGTACTCGGTGGCCGGTGCCAGTTGGTTGGCGATCAGTTGACCGGTGTGGTTGAGCTCCTGGCGCAAGTCCTGGATCCGCACGAACGTGAAGAAACTGATCAGCAGCAAGGTCAGCAGCAGGGCAGGGCCGAGGCTGATGATCTGGGTCCGGGTATTGATGTCCCAACGGCGTCGGAAGGTCATGGGCGGCTTTCTCCTTCAGCCAATTGTGTTGCGACAGATGCTTCATTCATCTGTTCGATACCTAATGAACGAGCCACTTGCGGATTGCTTAACACTTTGAAGTGCTTGGGGTAGAGCGTGCGTGGCCAACTGGCCGGTGGCCGGTCGAGCAGTTCGTCGAGAATCGCCAGCCAGTCGCTCTGGTCGCTGTAGCTGCTGGCCAGGCTGCCGGCCTTGACGAAGCCGGCGTTGGGGCCAATCAGCGCCATCTGTCGTCCGTAGCTGCTGAGCAGCAGGTTTTTCGCGGTTTTCGGGTTGTACAGGTCGGGGTCGTCGAGCCCTAGCAGCACGTCGCTGTTTTTCAGCAGCGTCAGTAACGGGCGACTGTCGTTGGTGTTGTCCCAGCGTTCGGTGACGATTTCCAGGCCTAGGGGCAGGGCGGCCTGGCGCAGTTCTTTCAAGAGGAATTCGCTGTGCCGGTCATACAGCACGCCGATGCGGCGAACCTGCGGCAGGACCAGTCGGGTCAGGCGCAATTGCCGCTCCAAGGGCGGATCGCTCCACAACAGGCTCAGGTGGGTTGGCAGCACATTGTTCAGGCGTTGCCGCGCTTGCAGGCGGCTGATGCGCAGCACCAGCGTCGCCGGCCCTTGGCTGTCTTGCAGACGCCAGTCGAGGCTCGGCAGGTCAAGCAGGATCAAGCGCGTGCCACTGGGCAATTTACCTGGCGCCGGCAGGCTGGCCAGCGGCTGGAAACGCACGCTGTCCGTGGGGCGCAGCTCGCTCAGGGCCTGGGTGAAAGATTGCACGCCGGGACTGTCTTCGGCGCCGGTCAGCAGAATCTCCATGGCACTGGCCGACAGGCTGCAAAACAGCCCACTGAGCATCAGGCACACCACGGCCAGCAGGTGGCCAAGGGTTGGCGTCTTCCGTGACTGCGGTTGCATCTAAAACTCCAGCTCCGCGCTGAAGTAGAGCACTCGGCGTTCGTCGTAATTGTTGTCGACGAAGGTGGTGGGCTGATTGTCGAGGCGTTGTTGCAGCACGCCGGCCAGTTCCAGGTTGGCCTTGCCCAGGCCGATGCGTTTGGCGATGCGCGTATCGAGCCGTTCGAAGCGGTAGCCGTTGAGGGCATCGTCCCCATAGTAGAAGAGCGCGCTGTTCCAACCCCGACCCCAATTGCGCAGCCAACCGGCAGAGCCGCTGTTGCGCGCAGTCTGCTGCTGGTCCAGCGGGTTGCTGGCCTTGGCATCGACGTAGGCATAAGTCAGGCGCAGGCGATCGGCATTACTGACGCGCCAGTCCAGTTGGGTTTCGGTCCCGGCGAAGCGTGAGTTGTTGCTGTTGCTGGCGATGTACTGGTTGTTGCGCAGCGGCTCGCTGATCATGCCGGTGATTTCGTCGTAGAACAGCTTCACATCCACCGCCAGCCCGAGCTCGGCGAAGAAACCGTTGTAACCCAGTTCCCGGGAGCGCATGCGTTCTTTATCGAGGTCGCCGGGGCCGCGGGTCTTGACGAAGTAGCGGGCGCTGGACTGGCCATAGGCGCTGGGCCGCAGGTTGGTCACCTGATAGCTCCAGTTCACGTTGTTCTCGAACATGTCCGGCGAGCGGATTGCTTCGGAGTACACCGCACGCAAGCCATGGCGCGGGTTGATCAGGTAATTGACCGCCACTCGCGGGGTCAGCGAACTGCCGGTCAATTGCGTGTCTTCGAACATGGCACCGCCCTGGAGCAACCAGTGTTCACTGGCGCGCCACTCGAGCTGGCCAAACGTGCGCCAAGTGGTGTCGTCGAGCGTGCCATTGAAGTAGGTCTCGGAGTCTGCCCGGTCGTAACGATAGTTCATGCCGCTGACCAGTCGCAGACTATCGGACAGGCTCAGGGTGTCTTGCAGTTCGAGGTCGTAGCGCGATTCCCGGGCGCTCTGGTCGATGTCGCCACAGAGGGTTTGCCGGGCGCCGTTTTTCCATTGGTCCAGTACCTGATTGCCCAGCGCCTGTTCGGCCGGGGTGCCGGCCGGTGCGCCGGGGCCGGTGTAGCGCTCCATGTTGCGCGCCAGGCGTTCGGCGTAATTCGGGTTGAGTTGCCACAGGTCGGTCAGCTGCGGGCTGAACGATACTTCGGCATCGCAGGCACGCCAGGTTTGCTGGCGGTCCCAGTGTTGCGCCGAACCCTGGATATACAGGCTGTGCTCGGGATTGATGTCGAGGTTCCAGCGCAACGAGCCGGCGTAATCCTTGGCGATCACGTCGGAATTGTTCCCGGCGGCAGTAATCCCGGAGAACACAGGGCGGTAGGTGTAGGGCCGCTGGTTGGACCCGTCCTTGGCATTCAATTGCCAGTCGATGCTTTGGTTCTCGTTAAGCGTCTGGCTGACAGCGAGGTTGAAACGGTTCAAGCGCCGACTGTCACGGTAATCGGCACCGGTACGGTCTGAGTCGAAGCCATCGTCTTGCTGACCGGAGAGCGACAGGCGCAAATCGCCACCGTCCCAACCGGTGCCCTGGCTGGCGTAGAAATCATTGATGCCGCGCTGGCCGCGGGTGACTTTGAGCCGCGTGCCGTGGCTGTCCGCCGGGTTGCGCGTGATGATGTTGACCACCGCCATCAGCGCATTGGCGCCATAACTGACGGTGTTCGGGCCGCGAAAGACTTCGATGCGCTCGATGTCTTCCATGGCCACCGGAATATCGCTCCAGTCCACCGTGGCCAGGCCGGCGCGGTACACCGAGCGGCCATCGATCAACACCTGCATGCGCCGGGCTTCGCTGGCATTGGTGCCGTGGTAGTTCACTGCGGCCTGATTGCCGTTGATATCGCCGACCATCATCCCGGGCACCAGACGCAGCAGTTCGCTGATGTCCCGGGCGCCGCTGGCGTTGATCAATTCGCTGTCGATCACCGTCATGCTCCCCGGCACGGCGGCCGGCGACTGTTTCAAGCGTGTGGCCGTCAGCACTTGCGGCAGCGGTTCGCTGTCGAGGAACAGGTCGTCGGCCAGCAAAACCGGGCTGAAGATCAGCGCCAGAACCAGCGACGAGCGAGGTGAGGAGGGACCAAAAGACACGACACAGCCTTGGTAGCGGTTAAGTGGCGCGCATGTTAACCGAGGTCGGCGACTTTTCCAGTCACGTTGCGGGCATTTTCCTCGGTTTTGTTGGTCTTCTTCCTACAAGTGTCGGTAATTGACGCGGGGGCTGGCCGCCACTGGGCCGCTCCGTATAATGCCGACATCGCCACTGGTATGGATTAACGGATTGCATATGACTGAACAGCGCCCAATTGCGGTCCTGGGAGGCGGAAGTTTTGGTACCGCCGTGGCAAATCTGCTGGCCGAAAACGGGCATCAGGTCCTGCAGTGGATGCGTGACCCCGAACAGGCCGAGGCCATCCGGGTCAATCGCGAAAACCCGCGTTACCTCAAAGGTATCAAGATCCTGCCCGGCGTTACGGCCGTCACCGACCTGCCGGCCACCCTGGAAGCCTGCGACCTGTGTTTCGTCGCGCTGCCGTCCAGCGCGCTGCGCTCGGTACTGGTGCCTTACGCCGAACGCTTGACTGGCAAACTGCTGGTCAGCTTGACCAAAGGCATCGAAGCCCACACGTTCAAGCTGATGAGCGAGATTCTCGAAGAGATCGCCCCGCAAGCGCGCATTGGCGTGCTGTCCGGGCCGAACCTGGCCCGTGAAATCGCCGAACATGCGCTGACTGCGACGGTGGTCGCCAGTGAAGACGAAGAACTCTGCGTGCGAGTGCAGGAAGCACTGCACGGGCGCACCTTTCGCGTGTACGCCAGCGCCGACCGTTTCGGCGTGGAGTTGGGCGGCGCGTTGAAAAATGTCTACGCGATCATCGCGGGCATGGCCGTGGCGCTGGGCATGGGCGAAAACACCAAGAGCATGTTGATTACCCGGG
This sequence comes from Pseudomonas sp. LBUM1646, assembly GCF_059716165.1. Classification (NCBI taxonomy): domain Bacteria; kingdom Pseudomonadati; phylum Pseudomonadota; class Gammaproteobacteria; order Pseudomonadales; family Pseudomonadaceae; genus Pseudomonas; species Pseudomonas sp. LBUM1646. The sequence continues at coordinate 5,127,735 of NZ_CP166810.1, read as the reverse complement.
CATTGGCGGAAATGACCCGCTTTGCGGTGAATCAGGGCGCCAACCCGATGACGTTCCTCGGACTGGCCGGCGTGGGCGATTTGATCGTCACTTGCTCGTCGCCGAAAAGCCGCAACTACCAGGTCGGGTTCGCCCTCGGCCAGGGCCTGAGCCTGGAAGACGCGGTGACGCGCCTGGGTGAAGTCGCCGAAGGCGTGAACACGCTGAAAGTGCTCAAGGCCAAATCCCAGGAAGCGGGGGTGTACATGCCGCTGGTCGCCGGGCTGCACGCGATTTTGTTTGAAGGGCGCACGCTTGAGCAGGTGATCGAACTGTTAATGCGCGCCGAGCCGAAGACCGACGTCGACTTTATCTCCACCAGCGGTTTCAACTGATTCCTTTATCTACGGACAGGAAGCGAGACATGAACGATCCGAAAACAGAAGCCAAGTACGAATCCATTCTGCTGCGAGTGTTGTGGATGATCGTGTTCTTGCTGGTTTGGCAAGTGGCGCAATTCATCCTCGGTGCGGTGGTGCTGGTGCAGTTGATCTATCGTTTGATCTATGGCGCCCCGAGCGCCAGCCTGATGAACTTCGGCGACAGCCTGAGCCAGTTCCTGGCGCAGATCGGCCGTTTCGGCACGTTTCACAGCGACCAGAAGCCCTGGCCGTTCGCCGATTGGCCGACGCCGCGTACACCGGAAGGTGAAGCGCCGCACGTTGTAGCGCCTGCGCCGCATCCGGCCCGAGATGAGGAGCCTAAGCTATGAAACTCTGGGTATTGCGTCATGGTGAAGCCGAGCCACACGGCACGCGTCCAGATTCCGAACGGGCATTGACGGCCCATGGTCGTGAAGAAGTGCTGCGCACGGCTGCCGAGTTGATCGGCCGGCCGATTACGGCCATTTACGCCAGCCCTTACCTGCGCGCGCAGGAGACCGCACAGCTGGTCCGTGAAGCGCTGGGGTTCGCTCCCGAGATTCGCACCGTCGAGTGGCTGACCCCCGACAACCGTCCACAAGCGGTGGCCGAGCAGTTGGTGTCTGTCGATCACGCACTGCTGGTCAGCCACAACCCGCTGGTGGGCAACCTGCTGGGCTACCTGCAGCACGGTCATGTGCAAGATCCGGAAGCGGTGAAAACCGCCGGTCTGGCCGAGCTGGAAGGCGACTTGCCGCTGGCTGGGGCGATGAAGCTCAAAGGCATCAAACACCCTTAAAAGCAAAAGATCGCAGCCTTCGGCAGCTCTTACAGGGTTTACACAATCCCAAGGAGCTGCCGAAGGCTGCGATCTTTTTTGATCTTGCTTTGCTCCAAATAATTAACCAAGCACTTGCTTGGTTGACTACGCTTGCTCCAGACCAAAAAAACAGGAGCAAGTCGCATGTCTGCTGCCTTTCGTTTGCCGCTGGACGTGTTCTACGAGCGTGAAGCCCGTCATCCCCGCCAGCGCTTTCTGGTCCAGCCGCTGGGCGGTGGCCAGGTCGAGACGCTGACCTGGGCCGATGTCGGCCATCAAGCCCGCTGCGCCGCTCATTGGTTGCGTGCCCGGGAACTGCCCCAAGGCAGTCACATCGCCCTGATCTCGAAAAACTGCGCCCACTGGATCATCGCCGACCTGGCGATCTGGATGGCCGGGCATGTCTCGGTGCCGCTGTACCCCAACCTCACCGCCGAATCCGTGGCCCAGGTGCTGGAACACTCGGAAGCCGCGCTGGCGTTCATCGGCAAACTCGATGACTGGCCCGGCATGTCGCGCGGAGTCAGCCCCGACCTGCCAACCATCAGCCTGCCGTTGCATCCGCCCGGCACCTTCAATTTCAGCTGGGACGATCTGCAAAAAAGCTCACCGATCCAGGACGACCCGAAACCCGCCGCCGAGCAGTTAGCGACCATCATCTACACCTCCGGCACCACCGGCCTGCCCAAAGGCGTGATGCACAGCTTCGGCAACCTCGGCTTCGCCACCACCCGTGGCACGCAGCTGTTCGGCCTTAACGAGTCGGATCGGCTGCTGTCCTACCTGCCGCTGTGCCACGTCGCCGAGCGGATGTTCGTTGAACTCGCTTCGATCTACACCGGGCAAACCGTGTTCTTTGCCGAGAGCCTCGATACCTTCCTCACCGATCTACAGCGCGCGCGGCCGACCGCAATGTTCGGCGTGCCGCGAATCTGGACCAAATTTCAGATGGGCGTGTACAGCAAGATCCCGGCAAAGCGCCTCGACTTCCTGCTCGGCCTGCCGATCATCGGCAAGCGGGTAGGGCACAAAGTCCTCGTCGGGCTGGGGCTGGATGCGCTGCGCATTGCGTTGTCCGGTGCCGCGCCGGTGCCGCAGACCTTGTTGCTGTGGTACCGCAAACTCGGGCTGGACGTGCTGGAGGTGTATGGCATGACCGAAAGCTGCGGTTACTCGCACATCGGCCGGCCAGGCGATGACAAACCGGGCTGGATCGGCAAGCCCTGCCCCGAGGTCGAAGTGCGGATCGCCGAGACGGGGGAGGTCATGGTGCGCAGCGGCGCGACCATGCTCGGGTATTTCAAGGAACCGGAGAAAACCGCCGACACCCTCACCGAGGACGGTTTCCTGCGCACCGGGGACAAGGGCGAGCAAGATGCCGAGGGCAACCTGCGCCTGACCGGGCGCCTGAAGGAAATCTTCAAGACCAGCAAAGGCAAATACGTGGCCCCGGCGCCGATCGAGAATCGGTTGGCGGTGCATTCGCGGATCGAACAGGTTTGTGTGGTCGGTGATGGTCTGAGTGCGCCGCTGGGGTTGTGCGTGCTCTCGGCAGTGGGTTTGCAGGATGCTGCCAGTTCGGCTCGCAACGCCTTGCATTCCAGCCTGGAAAAACTTCTGGAAGAGGTCAACGGCGCCCTCGACAAACATGAGCGCTTGCGCCTGCTGGTGGTGGTCAAGGACAGTTGGGCGGTGGAAAACGGCTTCCTGACCCCGACCCTGAAGATCAAGCGCAACGTGATCGAAGCCGCGTACGGTGCCCGTTTCGAAGAATGGAGCGAGCGCAGCGAGGCGGTGCTGTGGCAGGATTGAGCGACGAACAATCTCAATAAAGGAAGTCAGCGATGAGTCTGTGGCGTACCGCTCCCAACATTGAACAATTGAATGCCATCCAGAAAAACACCATCGGCGAAGTGCTGGATATCCGCTTTGAAGCCTTCGACGACGAGTCCCTGAGCGCGAGCATGGTCATCGACCATCGTACGCACCAGCCTTACGGCCTGCTGCACGGCGGCGCCTCAGTGGTGCTGGCTGAAACCGTCGGTTCGATGGCCAGTTACCTGTGCATCGATGCCAGCAAGTTTTACTGCGTGGGCCTGGAAATCAACGCCAACCATTTGCGCGGCTTGCGCAGTGGGCGGGTGACGGCGGTGGCCAAGGCGATCCATATCGGCCGCACCACGCATGTTTGGGATATTCGGTTGACCAGTGATGAAGGCAAGGCCAGTTGTGTGTCGCGGTTGACCATGGCGGTGGTGCCGTTGGGGGAGAATCCGCCGGCCCGTTAACGTGACTCCATCATGTAGCAGTTGGCGAAGCCTGCGTCCGGCTGCGAAGCAGTCGCCAATCCAGACTGCTCGGTGTGTCTGATGTACCGCGTATTCAGGTTTTACGATTGCTTCGCAGCCGGACGCAGGCTTCGCCAGCTACTACAAGGATCTCAAGCATAGCCATGGCCGGACTGTCATCATTCCTGTCAGTTACGGTCATTGCTGTAGTCCACGGTCTTACGGACAATCAACCCCACGTTTCTCGCCCATGGATTGACCGGTATGTCGCAGCAGATCTTTTTCGCCCACGCCAATGGCTTTCCTTCGGGGACCTACGGCAAGTTGTTCGCGGCGTTGGCGCCTGAATATCAGGTGACGCATCTGGAGCAGCACGCCCACGACCCGCGTTTCCCAGCCGATGACAACTGGCGCAACCTGGTGGACGAACTGATCCATCACCTGAAACAACAACCGGAACCGGTCTGGGGCGTCGGCCATTCCTTTGGCGGTGTGTTGCACCTGCATGCGGCGCTGCGTTGCCCCGAGTTGTATCGCGGGGTGGTAATGCTCGATTCGCCAGTACTGACCCGCGCCGATCAATGGGTGATTCTCGCCGCCAAGCGTTTCGGTTTCATCGATCGCCTGACGCCGGCCGGTCGCACTTTGGGCCGGCGTGAAGAGTTCGCCGATCTGGACAGCGCCCGCCGCTATTTCGCCGGTAAAACCCTGTTTCGCGGTTTCGACCCGGAATGCTTCGATGCCTACTTGCAACACGGTTTGCACAAGGTCGGCGACAAGCTGCGCCTGCGTTTCGATCCGGCCACGGAAATCAGCATCTACCGCGGCGTGCCCCACACCAGCCCCGGCCGCGCACGACAACTGAAAGTACCGCTGGCGGTGGTGCGCGGGAATAACAGCCGCGTGGTCATGCGTCACCACGCCAGCTCCGTCGGGCGTATGCCGCTGGGCGAGTCACTGACCATGCCCGGCGGCCACATGTTTCCGCTCGAACGTCCGCAAGACACCGCCACGCTGCTGAAAAACCTGTTCAGCCGCTGGGAAGGTCGCCGCCAGCAGGATTGCGCATGAGCAGCGTGGTCGAAGAAGTCCGCCTGAGCCTGCCGCACATTGAGCTGGCGGCGCACCTGTCGGGTCCCGAGGATGGCTTGCCGGTGATCGCTTTGCACGGTTGGCTGGACAACGCCAACAGCTTTGCCCGGTTGGCACCCAAGCTCAAAGGCTTGCGGGTTATTGCGCTGGACATGGCTGGCCATGGCCATTCAGGGCATCGTCCGGTCGGCGCCGGTTACGCGATGTGGGATTACGCCCATGACGTGCTGCAAGTCGCCGAACAACTTGGACTCAAGCGGTTTGCGCTGCTGGGGCACTCCATGGGCGCGATTGCTTCGTTGATCGTCGCCGGGTCGATGCCGGAGCGTGTCACCCATCTGGCCTTGATCGATGGCGTCATTCCTCCTACAGACAAAGGTGAAAATGCTGCCGAACGCATGGGCATGGCCCTGCAAGCGCAACTGGATCTGCGGGAGAAGCGCAAACCGGTCTACACCACCCTCGACCGGGCTATCGAAGCGCGCATGAAAGGCCTGGTGGCAGTCAGTCGCGAAGCCGCCGAGTTGTTGGCGCAACGAGGCCTGATGCCAGTGCCGGGAGGCTACACCTGGCGCACCGATAGCCGCCTGACGCTGCCATCACCGCTGCGGCTGACACAAGAACAGGCGATGGCCTTCGTAGAGCGAATCACTTGTCCTACGCTGCTGGTGGTTGCGGCTGACGGCATGCTGGCCAAACATCCCGAGTTACTGGAACGTCTACCCTTTAGCCGTGAACAGCTGCCTGGCGGCCATCATTTGCACCTGAATGATGAGGCCGGCGCCGACCTTGTCGCAGACTGTTTCAATCGGTTCTTCGCCGTTCCTTGACTTGCGCCGGGCAACTGTCGAGGCTGGGCGGGTTGAAAAGGGAGACAACCATGATCGATCTCTACACCGCTGCGACCCCGAATGGCCTCACGGTCGCCCAGGCCATGCTAATCCGATGAGCCTGCCTAAGCGTTCACTCAGCCTGTTGGCGTTGTGTTGTTTCAGCCCTTTATTGTTTGCTGCCGATGTTCCGGGCAGCCAGGACCTGCCGATCGTGCCGCGACTGGCCGATGCGCAGATTGTCGACTATCGCCCACCGGTAGAACTTGAGCGGATCTATCCGCTGGGCTCGATCCGCAAGATCAGCGGCCAGTTGCGCTTCGACGGCCAGGTCAGCGCCCGAGGGCAAACCACCTCGGTGACCTACGAATTGCCACCAGAGCACTCCTCCACCGAAGCATTTACCGCCGCGCGCGAAGCCTTGCAGAAGCAGGGCGCCGAACTGCTGTTCTGGTGCCAGGCCCGTGATTGCGGCGAAAGCAGCCTGTGGGCCAATGATGTCTTCGGCAACTCCAAGCTCTATGGCGCTGACGAGCAACAGGCGTACTTGCTGCTGCGTCTGGCGGCGCCCAAGGACAATTCGCTGGTGGCGCTCTACAGCATCACCCGTGGCAATCGCAAAGCCTACCTGCACGTCGAACAGTTCGAATCGGCAGCGCCGCTGGGGGATTTGCTGCCGACTTCGGCGACCTTGCTTCGCCAGCTCAAAAGCACCGGCGAACTCGACTTCCCGAAACTCAGTGCCGATCCCGACGACACCTGGCTGCGCTTGATCTCTCGGGGATTGAACCTGGACACCACGCTGCGGGTCAGTGTTTCCGGGGCCAAGGCCGAAGCCTGGCGCCAATCGCTGATCGCCCAGGGCGTACGTGCAGCGCGCATGGAAACCGGTAGCGTCGACGGCTCTGGCCTGCACTTCGAACTGTTGCGATAAGCTGCATCAGGCGAACGCGTTCCGCGCGTTCGCCTACTCTTCTGCTGACTGACTTTTTCGAGATTTCGATGATCAATAACGATCGGCTGTTGGTGCAGATTCTGCTCCTGGTGCTGTTTGGCGCGAGCTTCTGGGTGATGGCGCCGTTCTGGTCGGCGCTGTTCTGGGGGGCGGTGCTGGCGTTTGCCAGTTGGCCGCTGATGCGCTTGCTGACCCGTTGGCTCAACGGCCGTGAATCCCTGGCGGCCGCCTTGCTGACCCTGGGCTGGATGTTGCTGGTGGCGGTGCCATTGGTGTGGCTGGGGTTCAACCTGGCGGATCACGTGCGCGATGCCACGGTGTTCATCAAGGATGTGCAGGTCGACGGGCTGCCGGAAGCACCGGCCTGGCTGGGCAGCATTCCCTTGATCGGTGAGCGGCTGGTGGGGATCTGGAACAGCATCGACGAGCAGGGCGCGGCGATGATGCTGGCGATCAAGCCTTACCTCGGTCAGGTCGGCAACTGGTTGCTGGCGCGCAGTGCGCAGATTGGCGGCGGCATACTCGAACTGACGTTGAGCATTGTCTTTGTGTTCTTTTTCTACCGTGACGGGCCGCGCCTGGCGGCGTTTGTCCATAGCTTGCTGTCACGACTGATCGGTGACCGCGCCGGGTATTACATCGAATTGGTCGCCGGGACGGTGCAACGGGTAGTGAACGGGGTGATCGGCACGGCGGCAGCCCAGGCAGTGCTGGCGTTGATCGGGTTCCTGATTGCCGGGGTTCCTGGGGCATTGGTGCTGGGGATCGTGACGTTCATGTTGAGCCTGATCCCGATGGGCCCGCCGCTGATCTGGATTCCGGCTACGGCCTGGCTGGCGTGGAAGGGCGAATACGGGATGGCGGTGTTCCTCGGTATTTGGGGCACGTTCATCATCAGCGGCGTGGACAACGTGCTGAAGCCATACCTGATCAGCCGCGGTGGGAATTTGCCGTTGGTGATTGTGCTGCTGGGGGTGTTTGGCGGGTTGATTGCGTTTGGGTTTATCGGGTTGTTTATCGGGCCGACGTTGTTGGCGGTGGCGTATAGCTTGTTGACTGACTGGAGCAAGAGTCAGGCTCGCGTCGAGGATCGCCGCTGATCTTGCTCTGTAGGAGCAAAGCTTGCTCGCGATAACGTCCTGACAGCCGACCGATCTGTTTCAGGCAATCAAAAAGCCCACTGAACCTGTGAAGGTCAGTGGGCTTTTTTGTGTCTGTGATGGCCTCTTCGCGGGCAAGCCTCGCTCCTACAGGTCATGCGTCGTTCGCATTATCGCGACATAACAGAAATCCTGTAGGCGCGAGGCTTGCCCGCGAAGCTTTTGCCTTAGGTCGAGACGTTCAAGTACTTACCCGTGCTTGCCACGTTATCGAGCGAATATTGCTTGGTCAGGTTGGCGATCATTTTGTTAATGGCTTCGCTGACGTTCGACTGAACAGTGGAGCTGTCGCTGTTTTTCTCGCGACCTGCCTGCAGGGCGGCTTTGAGTTCGTCGCTGCTGACGCCACCGCTGCTGTCGCTGTCGAGTATCTTCAGCAACGCGGCGCTGGTGTCGGTGGAAGTCGACGTCGACGTTGAAGTCGATGAGCTGCTGTTACTGGCCTGTAACGCGCTGCTCAGTTCAGTGGCCGTGATGCTGCCATCGCTATCAGTGTCGAGCTGGCTGAACAACTCGTCGCTGGACGCCTGTTGCGGCGGCGGTGGCGGCGGGCTAAGGCTGGCGGCGAGTTCGTCCTTGCTGACGGTGCCGTCCTGGTTTTTATCCAGGGCCGAGAAGATTTGCGCGCTGTCGGCACTGCTGCCGGCACTGGTCAAACCATTGCTCAGTTCATCGCTGCTGAGGTTGCCATCGCCGTCGGCGTCCAGGGCGCCGAGGAGCGCGTCGGCCAGGTCAGTGTTCGGCGCCTGATCCTGTGGCGGCGGTGGCGGTGGCGCCATCGCGGCCATTTCTTCACTGCTGAGGCTGCCGCTGTCGTCACTGTCCAGGTCGGCGAAGTTCTTGCTCAGGCTGACCAATATGCCGTTGTCGGACTTCTGCGACAGGGCGCTCTTGAGTTCATCCTGATCCACCGAGCCGTCGCTGTTGCTGTCGAGCTTGGCGAACAGTTCTTTCTGGAACTGTTGAGCGCGGGGGCTGTTGGCCGACGTGCTGCTGGTGCTGGTGCTGGTGCTGGTATAGCTCGTGTAGTTGCTGCTGACGCTACCGATCATTGGGCTCACTCCTTTGTACGGAAAACCGGTGAGTGCACCGGCTTATGCAGCCTCAAGGGGTAAGTTGTCGTGGGTATGTGGCGTTTGTACCGGTTGGTACACAGAGTCGGCAGGCTAAACCAGGATCCGCTGTGGAGCTTCAGGTGCGGGGCAGGTTGATGACAGCGGTCAAGCCACCACCGGGGGTTTCTTCCAGGCTCAATTGCCCGCCCAGACGTTCCGCCGCTTCCCGGGCGATGGTCATGCCGAGGCCGACGCCACCGGAGTTGCGATTGCGTGATCCCTCCAGCCGATAAAAGGGCTCGAACACTGCTTCGCGTTTGTCCGCGGCAATCCCCGGGCCGTGATCAATCACCCTGATCACCAACTGCTCGCGGCTGTCCTCAAGGGTAATCAGGGCTTCCCCGGCATAACGCAGTGCATTGTCGATCAGGTTGTTGACGCACGAGCGCAAGGCCATCGGCTGGACTTGCAGCGGCGCGCAATGCCCACTGGCTTGGACGTCGGCCCCTTGGTCCTGGGCGTTTTCGCTCAGGGATTCCACCAGCGCCTGCACGTCCATCCATTGCGGGGCTTCACTGGTGCGATGTTCGTGCAGGTAGGTGAGCGTGGCATCGAGCATGTGGATCATGTCGTCCAGATCCTGACGCATCTGGCCTTGCAGTTTGTCGTCGTCGATTTGTTCCAGGCGCAGCTTGAGGCGCGACAGCGGCGTGCGCAGGTCGTGGGACACCGCCCCGAGCATCCGCGAGCGTTGCTGCACTTGTTCGATAATCCGCCGCTGCATCTTGTTAAAAGTGTGGGCCGCCTGCCGCGCTTCCCGTGGGCCGGACTCATCCAGCGGCGGGCTGTCGAGGTTTTCGCTCAAGCGCTCGGCGGCATCGCTCAGGCGCTGGATCGGCCGGCTCAGCAGTTTGGCGCCGTACCAAGCGGCGATGATCAGCGAAACAAACTGAAAGGTCAGTGGCACCAACGGCCCGCCGAACCATGGCCGAGGCGGGCGTTTTTCGAAGCGCGGGTCCATCGGTGGACGTCGCCCGTCGAAGTCCTCGGAGAACCCGGGCGGCGGTGGAGGTGGAGGCGGGCCGTAATGGCGAAACCAGAAAAACGCCAACAGGTGCGCCAGGATAATCGCGATCAGCAGCACACCAAACAGGCGGCCAAACAGCGTATCGAAGCGCGCACGCATTAGCCGATGTCCCTGGCGTCGAACAGGTAACCCTCACCGCGAACGGTCTTGATCAGCTGTGGGTTTTTCGGGTCATCGCCGAGTTTCTGGCGCAAGCGCGACACCAGCAAGTCGATGCTGCGATCAAAGGCTTCGATCGAGCGACCACGGGCGGCATCGAGCAATTGTTCGCGGCTGAGCACCCGGCGCGGACGTTCGATAAACACCCAGAGCAAGCGGAACTCCGCGTTGGACAGCGGCACCACCAGGCCGTCGGCGGCGATCAACTGACGCAGCACGCTGTTCAGGCGCCAGTTGTCGAAGCGAATGTTCGCACGCTGTTCAGTGCGATCGTCGCGCACCCGCCGCAGAATCGTCTGAATCCGCGCCACCAGTTCCCGGGGCTCGAACGGCTTGGCCATGTAATCGTCGGCGCCCAGTTCCAGGCCGATGATGCGGTCGGTGGGTTCGCAGCGCGCGGTGAGCATCAGGATCGGGATGTCCGATTCGGCACGCAGCCAGCGGCACAGGGACAAGCCGTCTTCGCCGGGCAGCATCAGGTCGAGCACCACCACGTCAAAATGTTCCGCTTGCAGCGCCAAGCGCATCGCCGCGCCATCGGTGACGCCGCTGGCGTGGATATTGAACCGGGCCAGGTAGTCGATCATCAATTCGCGGATCGGGACGTCATCGTCGACGATCAGGGCGCGAATGCTCCAGCGTTTGTCGTCGCCGGGCGCTTTTTGATCGTCGTTCACAGGTGCAGGGGTGTTGTGCATGCGTGCGTTCATCTGCCAGGTAGGCTGCCAACCACAAAGATGGGCTGCGAGGTTGTGGCTTCAGCATAGGCGTCCGGCCCGAAGGCGGGAAGTGCTGTAAGGACGTGTTGCGGCTGCCGAGGGTAGCGTCGGCCTTTGTTGGGGACGTGTCTTGTGTGTATCGGGCTCGACACAATTGGCCCACAAGCTAGGCTTGCCAGAGTCTGCGGGACGATTTACCGATCATCGGGTCCCGCAGCGGCGCTGGTTCCGCTACAATGCGCGCCGATTTCGTCCTGCCTGAGAGCCCGCACATGTCCGTCTGCCAGACTCCTATCATCGTCGCCCTGGATTTCCCCACCCGTGACGCCGCACTGAAGCTGGCCGACCAGTTGGACCCGAAACTGTGCCGGGTCAAAGTCGGCAAGGAGCTGTTTACCAGCTGCGCCTCGGAAATCGTCGGCACTTTGCGTGACAAGGGTTTCGAAGTGTTCCTGGACCTCAAATTCCACGACATCCCGAACACCACCGCCATGGCCGTCAAGGCTGCGGCGGAAATGGGCGTGTGGATGGTCAACGTGCACTGCTCCGGCGGTCTGCGCATGATGGCGGCGTGCCGTGAAGTGCTCGACCAGCGCACCGGCCCCAAGCCGCTGTTGATCGGCGTGACCGTGCTGACCAGCATGGAGCGTGAAGATCTGGCAGGTATCGGCCTGGACATCGAGCCGCAGGAGCAAGTGCTGCGCCTGGCTGCGCTGGCGGAAAAAGCCGGGATGGACGGTCTGGTGTGTTCGGCCCTGGAAGCCCAGGCCCTGAAAGCGGCGCACCCGTCGCTGCAATTGGTGACCCCGGGGATTCGTCCGGCGGGCAGCGCCCAGGACGACCAGCGCCGTATCCTGACCCCGCGTCAGGCACTGGATGCCGGCTCCGACTATCTGGTGATCGGCCGCCCGATCAGCCAGGCGGCGGATCCGGCCAAGGCGTTGACGGCTGTGGTGGCTGAGCTGGCGTAAAGAGATCGCAGGCTGCGCCAGCGCCTACAGGGAAACGCGATCCCCTGTAGGCGCTGCCGAAGGTTGCGATCTTTTGATCTACCGCTTTAAACCTTCAACACCAACTTCCCGAAATTCTCGCCGCTGAACAGCTTCATCAGCGTTTCCGGGAACGTCTCCAGTCCTTCGACGATATCTTCTCGGCTCTGCAGCTGCCCCTTGGCCATCCAGCCGGCCATTTCCTGCCCGGCCGCCGCGAATTGCGCGGCGTAGTCCATCACCACAAAGCCTTCCATCCGTGCGCGGTTGACCAGCAGCGACAGGTAGTTGGCCGGTCCTTTGACCGCTTCCTTGTTGTTGTACTGACTGATCGCGCCACAAATCACCACGCGCGCCTTCAGGGCCAGGCGACTCAACACCGCGTCGAGGATATCGCCGCCGACGTTATCGAAATACACGTCCACGCCCTTCGGACATTCGCGTTTCAGCCCGGCGACGACATCTTCGTTCTTGTAGTCGATGACCCCATCAAAACCCAATTCATCGATCAGGAACTTGCACTTGTCGGCGCCGCCAGCGATGCCGATGACGCGGCAGCCTTTGATCTTGGCAATCTGCCCAGCAATGCTGCCCACCGCGCCAGCCGCGCCCGACAACACCACGGTGTCGCCGGCCTTCGGTGCGCCGACGTCGAGCAGGGCGAAGTAAGCGGTCATCCCGGTCATGCCCAGCGCGGATAAGTAGCGCGGCAGTGGCGCCAGTTTCGGATCAACCTTATAGAAACCGCGTGGCTCGCCGAGGAAATAGTCCTGCACGCCCAAGGCGCCGTTGACGTAGTCGCCGACCGCAAACCCAGGGGTGTTCGACGCCACGACTTTGCCTACGCCCAGTGCGCGCATGACCTCGCCGATGCCGACCGGTGGGATGTAGGACTTGCCCTCGTTCATCCAGCCACGCATGGCCGGGTCCAGGGACAGGTATTCGTTCTTGACCAGGATCTGACCCGCCGCCGGTTCGCCGACCGGTACTTCTTGAAAGGTGAACGTTTCGCGGGTCGCCGCGCCCACCGGACGTTTGGCGAGCAGGAATTGGCGATTGGTCTGGGTAGTCATGACTGGCACTCAAGATGAATGAAGCCTTGTTGATAGACCTTCAGGGCAGATGCCGCAAGGTTGGCTGATGCGGCGAATGCAGACCGATCAAGTGCAGTGATAGTTGGTTGGACGGTTCTATCACTGTGACTCATGGGCGCTCAACCGGCCTTCTGATAGTGCTGCCGTGCGCAAGGCCCCGTGGCTAGACTGCGAGCACGCGATCCCCGCCATCTTCTCTTCGAGGACATAACAATGAGCATGACGTTTTCCGGCCAGGTAGCTGTTGTGACCGGTGCAGCCAATGGCATTGGCCGCGCCACCGCCCAGGCCTTTGCAGCCGAAGGGTTGAAGGTGGTGGTCGCCGATCTGGACACTGCGGGGGGCGAGGGCACGGTAGCGCTGATTCGCACGGCGGGTGGCGACGCGACCTTCGTGCGTTGCAACGTCACCGTGGAAAGCGAGGTAAAACATCTGATGGACGAGGTTATCAATACCTACGGCCGTCTCGACTATGCCTTCAACAACGCCGGCATCGAGATCGAAAAAGGCAAACTCGCTGACGGCACGATTGACGAGTTCGACGCGATCATGGGCGTCAACGTCAAAGGCGTCTGGCTGTGTATGAAGTATCAGTTGCCATTGCTGCTGGCCCAGGGCGGTGGTGCGATCGTCAACACCGCATCGGTGGCCGGCCTTGGCGCGGCACCGAAGATGAGCATCTACGCTGCCTCCAAGCACGCGGTGATCGGCCTGACCAAATCGGCGGCTATCGAATACGCGAAGAAAAAGATCCGCGTGAATGCGGTGTGCCCGGCGGTGATCGACACCGACATGTTCCGTCGTGCCTATGAGGCCGACCCGAAGAAGGGCGAGTTCGCCAATGCCATGCACCCGGTCGGACGCATCGGCAAGGTCGAGGAAATCGCCAGTGCGGTGTTGTACCTGTGCAGTGACGGTGCAGCGTTCACCACCGGGCATTCGCTGGCGGTGGATGGTGGGGTCACGGCGTTCTGAATCCGGCATTTTCTTTGTAGGAAAAGACCCGCATCTGTGCGGGTTTTTTTGTGGTTCCGTGAACGCACTGGGGAATGTGTTTCAAATGGTTAGAACCGCCCGTTTTGGCGGCGTTGTCGCACAGCCTGGCGTGCGCTCCTGTGATTAACTGCTCGCAGCAAAATGGACAGGAGTTTGCTTGCTCATGGAATTGAGAATTGATCGACAGGCAATGGTGCCGGTCGTACAGCAAATCGTCGACGGACTGGCCAGCTGGATCCGTCAAAGCGAAGTGCCGCCGGCGACTCGCTTACCTTCCGTGCGGCACATCGCGCGAATCAATTTACTCAGTCAGTCCAGTGTCGTTGAAGCCTGTGAGCGCCTGGTCGCCCAAGGGCTCCTGGCATCACGTCCCGGTGCAGGGTTCTTTGTCGCCGCGTCGGTAACGGTTGTGTCGGACGCGTGTGATCTACCCCGGTTAGAAGGCGCAGAGGCGATGCAAACGGGGCTCGCCGAGAACCTGTCGGGTGAACTGATGCTGGGGGGTAGCGGATTGCCCGAAAGCTGGCGCGAGACGGACGACCTCAGTTACGCGATCCGCCAGGTAGCCCGCATCGACATGGCCGGCCTGTTCAACTACGGCACGCCACTGGGCTTGCTCGCCTTGCGCCAGCAGATCCTCAAACGCCTCAAACCACTCAATATCGAGGCGGACGAAAGTCGCGTCCTGACCACGGCCGGCGCCAGCCAGGGGCTGGACCTGATCGTGCGCACCTTGCTCAAACCCGGCGATTGCGTGGTGGTGGAAAGCCCCGGTTTTTCTCAGCTGTTCGATCTGCTCAGGTTGCACGGGGTGCGCATGCTTGAGGTGCCACGTACCGCGCAAGGTCCCGACACGCAGGTGCTGGAGCGTTTGCTGATCAAACACAGCCCTCGTGCGCTGTTTATCAATAGCTTCCACCACAACCCCACGGGAAGCTGCGTGACACCCGCGGTGGCACAACAGGTCCTGCAACTGAGCAAGGCTCATGACGTGTTGGTGATCGAAGACGACGTTTATGCGGATATGCACAACGGGCCCGGCGCCCGGCTCGCCGCGCTGGATGACGGGGGCGGGGTGATTTACGTCGGCAGCTTCTCGAAAACCCTCAGCAGTTCCTTGCGCGTGGGGTTTGTGGTGGCCAGTGCCGAGCTCATTGCACGGCTGGCCGAGGTCAAGATGATCAGCAGCATGGGCGGGTCGCGGTTCTGCGAGTCGGTGCTGGCCAGTCTGTTGGCCACCGGTGCCTATCGCAAGCTGGTACAGCGCCAGCGTCAGCGCCTGAACGTGGACAGGATTGCGGCATTGCAGGTGCTTGAAGATGCCGAATGGGAGGTATTCGGCAAGCCTTGCGGTGGCTTGTTCATCTGGGCGCGATCGCCAATGTCCGACTACGCTCAGCTACGGACTCAGGCACGACGTTTCGGCGTCCTGCTGTCTTCCCCGACGGCCTTCAGCCCCACTGGTGAGGTCAGTGACTGGCAGCGTATCAATGTGGCGTATGCCTGCGATCCGCGGGCCCGACGGTTTTTCCAGGCCACCGCTTCGAATCGACCTAAAACGTTCTGAAAACGACGTGGGCGTAGCTTTTTGCCATTATTCCGACGCCAGAGACTTGTGCTGGCACAGGCCCGTTGCGAATCTCGCATCTACAGACTATGGCAGGGGACTACGAGCAATGATTTCGGCCGTGCAAGGACGTTTTGCCAACCTCGGTATGGCGAAAAAACTGGGTATCGGGTTTGTCCTGGTGCTGTTGTTGACCGCCTTGGTGGCGGCCATTGGCGTATGGTCCCTGCAAACCATCAGTCATCGCTTCGACGGGCTCAAGCAGATGTCGTCGCTCAACAGCGGTTTGCTCAAGGTGCGCTTGCTGGAGCAGGAGTACGCCTTGCACAGCAGCCCGAAAACCGCCGATGCCCTGCGCCAGGGCGTTGATGCGCTGATTGCCTTGTCGACCCAGTTGAAGGCGCAATCGGCGGCCAATGTGCCGGTGATGAACGATGTCGAGCAGTCGCTTGGCGCCTATCGCAAGGCCTTCGACGAATTTGTCTCGCTGACCCAGGCCAAGGACCTGGCCCTTGAAATGGCCAGTTGGTCGGTGTCCAGCGTGGCCAATAACCTGGACGTATTGCAGGCTGGCCTCGCCGACGATGGCGCCTATACCTTGAAGGAATCCGAAGGCAAGGACGGCGCGCAATTCATCGAGCAGGCCAATCAGGTCAGCCAGGTCTCGCGGCTGATGTTGCAGGCCATGAACGAGGCTCGGGTGCGCCTCGACCAGAGCCGCAAGGGGGACGACGACAGCGCTGGCAAGGGCAAGATCGAGCAGGCCGACCAGGCGCTGACTCAGGCCGAACAGCTGAAAACCACGGTCAAGGATGAGGGCTACCAGACCGTCCTCAATGAAGTGACCGGCCACATCGCCAGCTTCAGCGAGAAGCTCGCCGAATACACCGGGCTGCTGGCCCAGGAAAAAACCGTCTACGAACAACTGCATCAGCGCGCCGCCCAAGTGGTGGACCGGGTGGACCAGGCCTATGTGGCCGAAGACGGGGCGATGCAGGCCGAGCTGAAAAAGAATTCACTGTTGATCATCGGTTCTTCGGCGCTGGCGTTGTTGGTCGGGCTGATCGCGGCGTGGGTGATTACCCGGTTGATCGTGGCACCGCTGCGCAGTGTGATCCGTGTTGCCCAGCAGATTGCAGCAGGTGATTTGAGTGCGACGGTGGAAGTGACCCGTCGTGATGAAATCGGTCAGTTGATGCTGGCGATGCAGCAGATGGGCGCGGGGCTGAGCAGTATTGTCAGTGGTTTGCAGGCGGGTATCGAGCAGTTGGCCAGTTCTGCGCAGTCGCTGTCGGCGGTGACCGAGCAGACCAACCTGGAAGTCAGCAGTCAGAAGGAAGAAACCGAGCAGGTCGCCACGGCGATGAACCAGATGACCGCGACCGTGCATGACGTGGCCCGCAATGCCGAAGAGGCCGCTACGGCCGCGCAGACGGCGGACGACAAGGTCGAGAGCGGTCAGCAGGTGGTGCGCCAGAGCATGGCGCGGATCGAGCAACTGGCGGACTCGGCGACCTCGGCCAGTTCCAGCATCGAGAGCCTGAGTGCGGAGATCCAGAATATCGGTACGGTGCTCAGCGTGATCAAAAGCGTGGCTGAACAGACCAATTTGTTGGCGCTCAACGCGGCCATCGAGGCGGCGCGGGCAGGGGAGCAGGGCAGGGGGTTTGCGGTGGTGGCCGATGAAGTTCGGGCGTTGGCCAAGCGTACCCAGCAATCGACCGAGGAGATCGAGCGGCTGGTCAGTGCCTTGCGCTCGGCGGCGCAGTCGTCGGTGCAGCAGATTCAGAACAGTGGTGAGTTGGTGAAACTCGCGGTGAGTGATGCGCTGCAGACCGAGAGTGCGCTGGGCAGTATTGCGGCGGCGGTGTCGTTGATTCAGCAGATGAACCAGCAGATCGCGGCGGCAGCCGAGGAGCAGAGTTCGGTGGCTGAGGAGATTAATCGCAGTGTGACGAGTATTCGGGCGAGTGCGGATCAGTCTTCGTTGGCGATGCAGGGGAATGCGGCGTCCAGTATTGAGTTGGCGCAGTTGGGGGTTGAGCTTAAGGGGATGGTTGGGCACTTTCGGCTTTGACCTTGGCGACCTTTGGGTCGACCAGGTTTTGGGTGGTTGTGTACATATCCGTTGCTGCGGTGACGGCGGCTGGCGGTTTCGCCCTTACGGCGAGTCCCTTTGGCAAACGCCCCAAAGGAACCAAAGGTCTCGCCCCGAGCGTCCGGCCCCTCGCTTAGGCTCGGCGTGCCTTCGTTCCGGTATTCATCTGGGGGCATCGCCTCCGGTCGGCTTCGCTTCGACCTCCTCTCGATGTGTTCGACTTCGTCGAACGGCGCTTCGCGCCTCCCCCCCAGATGAACACCTCCTCTCAGCCTCCCGAAGGGGCGGGTAGGGCAAGATCAAGGGCAGGCGAGCTAACGCTCGGCCTAATGAGTGGTGAGGGGCGGGTCGGTGTGCGTCGTTTTTGCTTTTGCTTGTGCTTTTGTAGGAGCGAGGCTTGCCCGCGAAGGCGGCCTGACAGCCGACCAATCTCTCCCGGATGTACTCGATCAAATTGTGGGAGCTGGCTTGCCTGCGATGACGGCCTGACAGCCGACCAATCTCTCCCGGATGTACTCGATCAAATTGTGGGAGCTGGCTTGCCTGCGATGACGGCCTGACAGCCGACCAATCTCTCCCGGATGTACTCGATCAAATTGTGGGAGCTGGCTTGCCTGCGATGACGGCCTGACAGCCGACCAATCTCTCCCGGATGTACTCGATCAAACTGTGGGAGCGAGCCTGACAGTCGACCATTCTCTCCCAGATGTACTCGATTAAATTGTAGGAGTTGCCGAAGGCTGCGGTCTTTTGATCTTCAAACCCAAAGCAAAAAAAAGCCACCTCCCGGTGGCTTTCTCTGACTGTTCTGATCAGTCGTAAATCGCTTTTTTCTTCCAGTCGGCATCAGCCTCGACGTCTTTCAACCCTTCGGTCAATTGGTTGACTTCGCCTTCAGCCGGGGCGGTTTGGTCCATGACTTGGGCGTTGGCGCGGGCCAGGAGTTTTTCCAGGTATTCGAGTTGTTCGGCGTAGAGTTGCGGTTCCTGTTGTTTGCGCAGGTATTGCACGCCGCGTTCGAACGCCAGACGAGCCTGGCCGGGCTGGTTTTGTTGCAGGGAGTGCTGGCCGAGGTTGTTGAAGAACTCGATGTGCAGCAGTACCAGGATGTGGCGGACTTCGCGGATCCAGCGCTTGGCTTCGTTGGTCGGCAGGAAGCCGTCCTGGGCTGCGCGGGTGATCTGGCCGTGCAAGGCTTCGAGCAGGAAGCGCACGTCCTTGGCCTTGGCTTCGGTCTGGATCGGTGCCGGCGGATTGTTGACCGGGATCGATTCGCCCTGGGCAACCAGGGTGTTCAGTTCGGCGATGCGGGCCTTGACCGAGGCATTGGTTTTTTCAAGGTGCAGCAGGCGCTGACAGACGTTCAGCTCCAGACGGGTCAACAGCAGCTTGAGCGCAGGTGTCATCAACTGACCGGGGAAGGTCTCGGTGATTTCGCCGCAGCGACGCAGGCGGTCGTTGAGTTCAACCTTGGTACGGGCCTTTTCCAGCTTATTGTTTTCCACCACATGGTTCATGTAGCCAATGGCGATCAATAGTGCGATCCCGGCTACGACTAGCAGGGTGATCATGAGTGGTGTCACCGGTAAGACCTCTTTATAGGGTTCGCGTGCGAGTGTAGTGGCTCGGCGTGGGGGCGCATAGGGCCGCTCGACGAGTTGAATCGGCCACGCCTCTACTTATATCGGCCGTGCCCCTGCTTATATAAGTAACAGCGTGCGTGGTGCACATTGCCATCATCTATTGCGTGGGTGGACTATAGCGCCTTGGCGGGTGCCAGAATATAGGCGTCAAACGCCGGGCGACGGAAAACCCCGATTCGCCTCCCAAAGCACGGCGAAGTCATTGATTTAAATAAATTTATATCAGGGGGTTGACGACCCCTCAATCCATCCATAGAATGCGCGCCACTTACAGCGTAAAGCACACAGCGAAACGCGGTAGGGAGTGAATGTTGTACGTGTGTCCCCTTCGTCTAGTGGCCTAGGACACCGCCCTTTCACGGCGGTAACAGGGGTTCGAGTCCCCTAGGGGACGCCATATGCGGGAATAGCTCAGTTGGTAGAGCACGACCTTGCCAAGGTCGGGGTCGCGAGTTCGAGTCTCGTTTCCCGCTCCAATTTTAAACAGCGTTGCTTTCGGGCAGGGCTGAGTGAAACCAGAACCGACATCTTCGGATGCGGATTTGGGCACTGAAATACACACCATGTGTTTCAGTTAGCGTGTCCCCTTCGTCTAGTGGCCTAGGACACCGCCCTTTCACGGCGGTAACAGGGGTTCGAGTCCCCTAGGGGACGCCATTTGCGGGAATAGCTCAGTTGGTAGAGCACGACCTTGCCAAGGTCGGGGTCGCGAGTTCGAGTCTCGTTTCCCGCTCCATATTTAACAAAAACGCCGCTCAGCAATGAGCGGCGTTTTTGTTTGTGCGTTTTTTGCTGAAACCTCAAAGAGTCGGACCCGCCAGAGCAGCGGGTCCGAACGTGCGATCAGAGCTTCGGCAACTGCCCGATGCGCCCCATCATCTCGGTCACGATCTGCAGGTCCAGCAGGAACTGATCGACGGTCTTGAACTCGTTGTCGGTGTGGCCGGTGTACTTCACCTCAGGTCTGGCCAAGCCGAATTGCACGCCATTGGGCAACTCATGGACCGAAGTGGCGCCGGCGGAGCTGCCGAACTTATGTTCCATACCCAGGTTTTCAGTGGACACGGCCAGCAGGGCCTTGACCCATTCACCCTCAGGATTACGGTACATCGGCTCGGCGATCGAGTAGTCAAAGGTCGCCGCTACGTGGGTCTTCTTGCTCCAGGCGCCAATCTTTTCAGCAATTTTCGCCTTGAGCGCTTCCGGGGACTCGCCCTTCGGCACGCGCAGGTTGACCGCGAGCTTGAAGGTTTTGTCATCCATCCCGACAAAAGTCAGGGACGTGGTCAGCGGACCCATGAAGGCATCGGCAAAGCCAACCCCCAGTTTGCCACCCAGGTAATCCAGGCCCCAGTTGTCGGCAGCGTAACGGGCGGCGTCGGTGATGTGGTTGTGCTTGAGCGCGACTTTTCCATCCAGGCTATTGATGAAGTCGAGCATCCTGGCCACCGGGTTCACACCGGACTCGGGCTCGGAGGAGTGCGCGGAAACGCCTGTGACCGTGAGCTTGACGTCCTTGCCATCGACCTTGGCGCTCACTTCGAAGTTGCCGCCGTTGTCGGCGTTGCGCTTGGCGTAATCGGTACCGGCCTTCTGCAGGCTGGCGGCCAGTTCGGCGGGCTTGTCAGTGACAAGGGTGGCCACCGAAGCCGACGGAATCTGGTTGGTGGCCTTGCCGCCGGTCATCGAGATGATTTCAGCGCCTTTGCCTTCACCTTTGCGGATCGGGAAGTTGCCCATTACGGTGCCGTAGCCTTTCTCGGCAATCACCACCGGGTAGCCACCATCCAGCGCCAGGTTGTAGTTGGGTGTCGGGTTGTGTTCGAAGTAATAGGGAATGGCGTCGCCGGTGGTTTCCTCGGTGGTGTCTACCAGCAACTTGAAGTTCCTGGCCAGCGGCAGCTTCTCTTCCTTGATGATCTTCATCGCGTACATCGCCACCACGATGCCGTTCTTGTCATCCTCGGTGCCACGGCCATACATGCGATCGCCGATCAGGGTGACTTTGAACGGATCGAGTTTGGTGCCGTCCTTCAGCACCCAGTTCTCCGGCGTCACGGGCACCACATCGGCATGCGCGTGAATGCCCACGACTTCATCACCGCTGCCTTCGAGGGAGATTTCATAGACGCGATTGTCGACGTTGCGAAAATTCAGGTTGAAGGCCTGGGCCAGGCCCTTGATCTTGTCGGCGATCTTGATGAATTCAGGGTTGTCGTGCTGGGCGACGCCTTCCACTTGGAAGGTCGGGATTTCCACCAGTTCGCGCAGGGTCTCGGTGGCCGCGCTGCCGTATTTCACCCGCGCATAAATACCCAGCAGGCGTGTGATCTCGTTCTGCTGTTCGGCAGAAAGGGTTTTGTTGTCGAGGAAGGCGCTGATGGCCGGGCCGAGGTTGGCGGTTTTGGCCAGGTCGCTCTTGGCCACGCCACCCAGGAACTGCCTGAAATCCGTGACCGAGGTTTCACTGAAAGACTTGAGGAGGGTCGCGCTCTGTTGCGGGGTGATGTTGGCATGCGCCAGTGTGGTGAACGACGAAAGGCTCGCCAAAATCAGGGTGGTCGCGGCCAGTTGCTTGAGAGAAAAATCCATCGCTGAGGGCATTCCTTCGCAGGTAGTGAGTAAGAAATTTCTGATCGTTGAATCAGAAAGGTTTCCAAACTAACACCACGAGGGAGCGGCAGGGGAGCCCCTGAAGTGGGAACTGTCGCACAGAACTGCAAAAGCGACGCAGAAACGAAAAAGGCCCGCCAGTCTGACTGAGCGGGCCTTTTGCATGGGCGCGGGTTTACATAGACAGGATCAGGCGCCCGGCAAACAGGATCAGAATCACCCCCATGGTTCGTTCGAACCAGTGCCCCATGCGCATGAACAGCAGCCGAATCCGGGCGCTGGAAAAGAACAACGCGACGATCACAAACCACAGTGCGTTGACGAAGCACATCCACAGGCCATACAGCGCCTGAATCTGTAAGGGGGTCGTGGCGCTGATGATGGTGGTGAAGATTGCCAGGAAAAACAGCGTGGCTTTCGGGTTGGTCGCGTTGGTCAGGAAACCGGTGGTGAACGCCTTCAACAGGGTTTGTTCCACGACCGGTTCGTCCGCAGGTTTGTCTCCCTCCAGTGCGGTCTTGGGCTTGCTGCGTAACAGGCTGACGCCGAGGTACAGGATGTAGGCGCCGCCCACGACCTTAGCCACCGTCAGTAACCACGGCGTGGTGTGCATCAAGGCGCCGACGCCGAGCAGGGTGTAAAGCACATGCACGGAAATCCCCGCGCCGATGCCCAGCGCCGTACAAATGCCCACCAGTCGACCGAAGCGCACGCTCTGGCGGATGGTCACGGCGAAGTCCGGACCAGGTGCGACCACGGCCAGAAAGTGGATGGTTGCCAGCGCCAGAAACTCGCCCAGGTAATTCGAAAGCATTTCAACTCCAGAAAGTAAGGGGTGAAGCATTGCCGCGATAACCGACAAAGAACGAAAGGCTCAAGCGCGGATCCGCCACGCCCGGGGTCACCGAGTGCATGCAGCGCGAATTGAACATGATGAAATCACCCGGATCAGGGCGTATCTCTAGGGTCGGAGGGCCAAGCAGCGCCGGGTCGATGCCGTAACTGTCGCCACGCATTTCGTCGAAGCGGTCGGGGGAAATGTCGTGGTCCCACATCTGCAACGCACCGCCCTCGGTGGGCATGTTCAGGTAAACGTTGCAGGCGAATTGCGCCTCCAGGCTGCGGGCCTGAAAACTGTCTGGGGCGTCCTTGGCAAAAATGTCGTGATGGGCGAGGAAGCACACGCCGGGTTTCACCACCCGGGACAGGCCGACATACATCTTGCGCCCGTAGAGGTTTTCCAGATGCGCGCCCGCCGGCCAGGACTCGTCGAGCATGCAGCGCAGGGTGTCGACCGGGGACGAGTAGGGCGCGCAGCGATTGCGCAGTTCCTCGATATTGCTGGTGGCGCGCTCGAAATAGTCTTCGATCAGCAACGGCTGGTTTTCCGCTTCGTAAAATGCCATGCCGATGCGACCGATGCTCGGCGCATTGATGTAGCCCTCGAAGCCCGGCGCAAGGATCTTGTCACCAATTTGCACCGCCAGCGGCTGAGGCAAAAAGCCTTTGACGCGGATGGCGAGGACTTCTTCGTGGGCCAGTTTTTTTATGCACGTCTCATCGAGACGCTCGACGTCAAGCATCATGGTTTAGGTCCATCTATCGAGTAGTCAACGGAGCCCGCGAATGCACGCTCCCCCGGCGTCAGGCGATGACGGTGTCGACATCGCCAACAAGCTCAATCCACGTGGTAGTGGACAGAAAGCGTGCCCTTTTTCAGTGAAAGGGAGTCGATCGTGACCGTGCCCAAATCCTTCAGGCTCCGTACATGGGTGCCGCCACAGCCGTAGGCAGGCAGTTCGCCAAAACCGATCTCCCGGGCGCCTTCGCGCATCGAAGTCAGGCGCGGCAGATCATGGGCGACCCACTGCGCGATGCCGTCCTGAAGGGTCTGGGCCTCAACCTCTTCTGCCGAATCCGTCGGTTTGAACTGCACGCGGCCCTCGCCCGGCCAGTGGTGGGCTTTGATCGGCATCCAGCCCAGTACCTGGACGAAGTGGCCGATCAGGTGGCCGGCCGAATGCATGCGGGTATTGAATTGGCGGCGTTGTTCATCGACCCGGATCTGGGTCATGCCGAGTTTTACCGGGTGGTCAACGTAATGGACGATCCGGTCTGGATCCTGGACCACCCGCAGCACCTGGCTTTCACCGATCCAGCCGGTATCACAAGGCTGTCCACCGCCTTGGGGGTGGAACAGTGTGGCGCGCAAAACGACAGCGAATTCATTCTCGTGGGGCGTGCAATCCAGGACTTCCACATTAGCTTTGAGGTCATCACTATGGAAAAAGAGGCGAAGCGTCATATTCCATGCCCTTATAAAGATTCTATTTTTATTATATGAAGCGTGGAATTGCGTGATAATCCATTCAAACATCAAAGGACTGTTGCGCTGTGAGCATAAATCTACCGCTGCCGCTGCTGGGTGAGATGGCGATTTTCGTGAAGGTTGTCGAGACTGGCAGCTTCTCCGAAGCGGCACGTCAACTGGGTTCATCGCCTTCAGCGGTCAGTCGCAGCATCTCGCGCCTGGAAAAAGCCTTGGCCACTCGATTGCTGCAGCGCACCACGCGCAAACTGCGGTTGAGCGATGGCGGCGAAGAGGTGTTCAAGCGTTGCCAGGAGATGGTCAGCGCGGCCAAATCGGTGATGGAAATCAGCGGTCAGTTCACTCACGAGGCCGAAGGACTGGTGCGGGTTAGCGTGCCCAAGGCAGTGGGGCGATTTGTGATTCATCCGCATATGCCGGAATTTCTGCGGCGTTATCCCAAAGTGGATGTGGAACTGTTGCTCGAAGATCGGCAGGTGGATTTGATCGATGACAATGTTGATCTGGCAATCCGCATTACCGATCGCCCGCCAGCGGGACTGGTCGGGCGGCAGTTGCTGACCATCGACCACTTGCTGTGTGCGACGCCGCAGTACCTGGCCGAACACGGTACGCCCGCGCATCCCCATGACTTGCTCAATCACAGTTGCATCTACTTGGGCGAAACCCCGAGCGATGCGCGCTGGAAATTCAAGAAAGGCAGCAAGGCCGTGACCGTGGGCGTGCGCGGTCGTTATGCCGCCAATCACACTGGCGTGCGATTGGGCGCGGTGTTGCAGCACATCGGCATTGGCAGCTTGCCGTACTTCACCGCCCGATATGCGCTGGAGCAGGGGTTGATCGTGCAGGTGTTGCCGGACTGGACTTTTCTGGCTTCCTACCATGGTGGTGCGTGGTTGTTGCACTCGCCGACGCGCTATCTGCCGCCGAAGCTGCGGGTGTTTATCGATTATTTGGTGGAGTGTCTGGAGAAGGAGCCGACCTTGAGTAAGCCGGGTAAGCCGAGTGCATTGAGCAAGGTTGCGGCGGAGTATGAGTTGCCGGAGAGTGATGGGTTGCTCTGACGGGCCTCTTCGCGGGCAAGTCGGATCGCCCGCGAAGGCGTCCTCACTGATTCCACAAAAAAAGGCCCGCATGAATAACATGCGGGCCTTTTTGCATTTCTAACCGTGGATCAGTGCTTGCTGTCGTCTTGCGACATCGCCAGCAGCTGTTTTTCCTGGTTCCAGTCGAACGGTTCGTCGTTCTGTTCAGCTTCGAAACGACGTTCTTCCAGGGCTTGATACAAGTCGATTTCATCATCGGGCATGTAGTGCAGGCAGTCACCGGCGAAGTACCACAGCAGGTCGCGCGGTACCAGGTGGGCAATTTGCGGGTAGCGGGTGATGACCTGGCAGAGAATGTCCTGGCCCAGGTATTGGCTTTCGATCGGATCGACCGGCAGCAACGCACGCAATTCGTCGAAGCGCTCCAGGAACAAGGCATGGCTTTCTTCGGGAACCTGTTCGGCCTCACCTACGGCGACCAGGATGCTGCGCAAGTGGTCCAGCAAGACGAGATGATCGGCAACGACATTGGACACGAGATAAGTCCTCAAGAGCAAAACGGGCGCGGGAGTATAAAGCTCCCACGCCTATTTTTACAGGATCAGCGGACCTTTCCGTCGGCCAGCGCCAGCTCATCCTTGTCGAAATCATCGACATCGATCACCTTGCGCCGCGCCACTTCGGCGTCACGCAGGGTCTGCGCCTCAACCGGTTGCAACACCCCGGCTTCCAGTGCGGCATCGATGGCGTGTTCCCCGGCCGTTGGTTTGACCTGGCCACTCTTGAGCGCCACGTGCAACTTTTTCTGCAACGGTTGCGCCGCGGTCAGCAGGTTGCAGGCGTGTTGCAGGGCGCCGACAGCGTCATCAGCCGATTGCGGACGGTAGCAACCGCCGAGCAGTTCTTCGAGGGTCGGATCGCCCTTGGCCCGGCCAATGACCGCCGCCACTTCGGCGCCAAGTTTGTCCGACGGACCTTTGTGACGACGACCGAACGGAAACACGATCACCCGCAGCAGGCAACCCAGCACCTTGTTCGGGAAGTTGGTCAGCAGTTCATCCAGCGCGCGCTCGGACTGGCCCAGGCTTTCTTCCATGGCCCAGATAAACAGCGGGGCCATGTGGTCTGGCGAATCGAGGTCGTGGTAACGCTTGAGCGCGGCGGAGGCGAGGTACATGTTGCTCAGTACATCCCCCAGGCGTGCCGACAGGCGTTCGCGACGTTTAAGTTCACCGCCGAGCAGCATCATGCTCAGGTCGGCCAGCATGGCAAACGCTGCGGCCTGACGGTTGAGGGCGCGGAAGTAACCTTGGCTGAGCGAGTTGCCCGGCGCCCGTTCGAAATGACCGAAACCGAGGTTCAGCACCAGCGTGCTGGCGGCGTTGCTCACCGCAAACCCGATGTGCTTGAGCAGCAGGCCATCGAATTCGGTGAGGGCCTGATCCTTGTCCTCACGACCGGCGAGGGCCATTTCCTTGAGCACGAATGGATGGCAGCGAATCGCGCCCTGGCCGAAGATCATCAGGTTGCGCGAAAGAATATTCGCGCCTTCCACGGTGATAAAGATCGGCGCGCCATTCCAGCTACGACCGAGGTAGTTGTTCGGCCCCATGATGATGGCCTTGCCGCCGTGCACGTCCATGGCGTGGCTGATGCACTCGCGGCCGCGTTCGGTGAGGTGATACTTGAGAATCGCCGACAGCACCGACGGTTTCTCGCCCAGGTCCACCGCGTTGGCGGTCAGCATACGCGCGGCGTCCATCATCCAGGCGTTGCCGCCGATGCGGGCCATGGCTTCCTGAATACCTTCGAAGGCAGACAGCGGCACATTGAATTGCTCACGTACCTGAGCGTACTGGCCGGTCACCAGACTGGTGAACTTAGCCGCGCCGGTGCCCACTGCGGGCAGGGAAATCGAACGGCCTACCGACAGGCAGTTCATCAGCATCATCCAGCCCTTGCCGAGCATTTCCTGGCCGCCGATAAGGAAGTCCAGCGGAATGAATACATCCTTGCCGGAGTTCGGGCCGTTCATGAACGCGGCGCCGAGCGGCAGGTGACGGCGGCCGATTTCAACCCCGGCGGTGTCAGTCGGGATCAGCGCCAGACTGATGCCCAGGTCTTCCTTGTCACCCAGCAGATGGTCCGGGTCATAGGCCTTGAAGGCCAGGCCGAGCAGGGTGGCCACCGGGCCCAGCGTGATGTAGCGCTTTTCCCAGTTCAGGCGCAGACCGAGGGTTTCCTGGCCTTCCCATTCGCCTTTGCAGATCACCCCGGTGTCGGGCATCGCGCCGGCGTCGGAGCCGGCCAGTGGACCGGTCAAGGCAAAGCACGGAATGTCATCGCCGCGGGCCAGCCGTGGCAGGTAATGGTTGCGTTGTTCGTCGGTGCCGTAATGCAGCAACAACTCGGCGGGGCCGAGGGAGTTGGGCACCATCACGGTGGACGCGAGGTCGCCGCTGCGGGTCGCCAGTTTCATCGCGACCTGGGAGTGGGCGTAGGCGGAGAAGCCTTTGCCACCGAATTCCTTGGGAATGATCAGCGCAAAGAAGCCGTTTTCCTTGATGTGAGACCAGGCTTCGGGTGGCAGGTCCATGTCCTGGCCGATCTGCCAGTCGCTGACCATCGCGCACAGTTCTTCGGTCGGGCCGTCGATAAAGGCCTGTTCCTCTTCGCTCAGTTGGGCTTTGGGATAGGACAGCAGTTTGTCCCAGTCCGGACGCCCGCTGAACAGTTCGCCGTCCCACCAGACCGTGCCGGCATCGATGGCATCGCGCTCGGTTTGCGACATCGGTGGCAGGGTTTTCTGGAACCAGCTGAACAGCGGCGCGCTGAAGTATTTGCGGCGCAGGTCGGGCAGCAACAGGGGGGCCGCAACGGCTGCGATCAGTACCCAGAGAATCAGCAGCAACCAGCCCGGTGCATGGCTGAAGGCGCCCATCGCCACCACATAGACCGCAACAATGCTCAAGGCCGGCAGCGGGGCGATGCGGCGGTGGGCCAACCAGGCGATGCCGACAATCAGAATCAGTATCCACAACAACAGCATATTTAATCCTCCGTGAAGCCAGGGCAAAACCAACTTTCAGAGCTTAGACGGCATCCGCAAAATCGGGTGGTCAGAGCAATGGATTGAAATCGTGGGAAACCTTGGATGGGTTTTGTAAGACCTGTTGGCATCAGGCCTCGGAAATCGTTCGCAAGACGAGCGGCAAAGCGCCCATGTTTGGCCGAATCGTCGTTATCTCTGTGCTGAAGGTGTCGCTAGACTCGAGGCTCCCCCAGGAGATCGTCCTCATGCACGAGTATCTGCGTCCCGGCCGCTTCATCGATAGTGACCACCCTGCGGTGGTGGAGTTCGCCGAAAAACATCGCGGTGTCAGTCGCGATCCGCGCGAGCAGGCGATCAATCTCTATTACGCGGTGCGCGAGGCGGTGCGCTACAACCCCTACACCTTCAGCCGCGACCCAGACACCTTGTGCGGCAGTTACGCCTTGGCGACCGGCGAAAGTTATTGCGTGCCCAAGGCGACCTTGCTGGCCGGGTGCGCCCGTCATTGCGGGATCCCGGCACGCATCGGTCTGGCGGACGTGCGCAATCACTTGTCGACCCCGCGCCTGCTCGAACTGCTCAAGAGCGATGTGTTCGCCATGCACGGTTATACCGAGCTGTACCTGAACGAACGCTGGGTCAAAGCCACGCCGGCGTTCAATCAAGGCTTGTGCGAATTGTTCAATGTTGCACCGCTGGAATTCGATGGCGTCAACGACAGTGTTTTCCATCCCTTCAACCGCGATGGCGAGCAATTGATGGAATACCTGGTGGACCACGGCCAGTTCCCCGACGTGCCCGAAGCGTTCTTTTTCGAGCACTTGGAAAAGTGTTATCCGCACCTGTTCGGCGAGCAACTGCCGGTACTGTTGGGGGACATGCAGAGTGATTTGAGTCGCGCCTGATCCGGCGTATGCTGCCTGCGCATTCATCCAAAAAGAGGCGCTCATGCTGAAGATCTGGGGTCGGAAAAACTCGTCGAATGTCAGGAAACCACTGTGGGCCGCCGAGGAACTTGGCCTGGCCTATGAAGCCATCGATGCCGGCGGTGCCTTCGGTGTGGTGGATACGCCAGAGTATCGCGCCATGAATCCCAATGGCCGCGTGCCAGTGATCCAGGACGACGGCTTCGTGCTGTGGGAATCCAACGCCATCGTGCGTTACCTGATGGCGCGTCACGCCAACGAAACGGCCTGGTATCCGCAAGATCTTCAGGCCCGGGCGTCTGCCG
The DNA here is from genome assembly GCF_059716165.1 of Pseudomonas sp. LBUM1646. Taxonomy (NCBI): domain Bacteria; kingdom Pseudomonadati; phylum Pseudomonadota; class Gammaproteobacteria; order Pseudomonadales; family Pseudomonadaceae; genus Pseudomonas; species Pseudomonas sp. LBUM1646. The sequence continues at coordinate 5,098,511 of NZ_CP166810.1, read as the reverse complement.
ATAAATGGATGGACTGGACCACTTCAAGCTTTGCCGGCCCGTTCCGCACCGTGTTCTGGGGCGTGTTGCGCACTCCGAAAGAGCAGCAGGATTGGCCGGCCATCAACGCTGCGATCAAGGAATGCGACGGTCTGCTGTCGATGGCCGATCAGGCGCTGGCCGCTAAGCCGTACCTGTCCGGTGATGAAATCGGCATGGGCGACATTCCCTTGGGCAGTTTCATTTATGCCTGGTTCGAGATGCCGATCGAGCGCACGCCACAGCCACATCTGGAAGCCTGGTATGCGCGACTGAAACAGCGCCCGGCGTATCAGAAAGCGGTCATGACTGCGTTGACTTAATACTCACTATCGACACACTTGACTGTACTTGTGTGGCGGCGACAAGCACCATTGCGCTCGTGCGCCGTGGTTGTATTGCTCGCCGCCCGCCCTTATTTGTTCCTTTCTTCCCTTCTTGGTGCGTATCCCGATATGAGTTCCGCTCTGTCCATCCGGCAGCTAACCAAAACCTACGGCAACGGTTTCCAGGCCTTGAGTGGTATCGATCTGGACGTCGCCGAAGGTGACTTTTTCGCCTTGCTCGGCCCTAACGGCGCCGGCAAATCCACGACCATCGGCATTCTCTCGACCCTGGTGAACAAGACCACGGGTACGGTGAATATCTTCGGTCACGACCTGGACAAGAATCCTGCACAGCTCAAGCGCTCCATCGGCGTGGTGCCCCAGGAATTCAACTTCAACCAGTTCGAAAAGACCTTCGACATCGTCGTGACCCAGGCCGGTTACTACGGCATCCCGCCGAAAATCGCCAAGGAACGCGCCGAGCAATACCTGACGCAACTGGGCCTGTGGGACAAGCGCGATGTGCCGTCGCGCTCCCTGTCCGGCGGCATGAAGCGTCGACTGATGATTGCCCGCGCCCTGGTTCACGAACCGCGCCTGTTGATCCTCGACGAACCGACGGCGGGGGTGGACATCGAATTGCGTCGCTCGATGTGGACCTTCCTCACCGAGCTGAACCAGAAGGGCATCACCATCATCCTCACTACCCATTACCTGGAGGAGGCTGAGCAGTTGTGCCGCAACATCGGGATCATCGACCACGGCACCATCGTCGAGAACACCAGCATGAAGCAGTTGCTCAGCCAACTGCATGTGGAAACCTTCCTGCTCGACATCAAGAACACCTTGGGCGTGGTCCCGCAGTTGCTCGGCTACCCGACCAAACTGCTCGACGGCCATACCCTGGAAGTCCAGGTCGACAAGGCCATGGGCATCACGGCGCTGTTCACCCAGTTGGCGCAGCAGAACATCGAAGTGCTGAGCCTGCGTAACAAAACCAATCGCCTCGAGGAGTTGTTCGTGTCCCTGGTGGAGAAAAATCTGTCGAAGGTGGCGGTATGAGTTCCGAGCTGCAGCCCAACCTCGTTGCCCTTAATACCATCGTTTATCGTGAGGTAAAGCGCTTTACCCGGATCTGGCCGCAGACCCTGCTGCCGCCAGCCATCACCATGGTTTTGTACTTCGTGATCTTCGGTAACCTGATCGGCAAGCAGATTGGTGGCATGGGTGGCTTCACGTACATGGAGTACATCGTGCCGGGGCTGATCATGATGTCGGTGATCACCAACTCCTACGGCAACGTGGTGTCGAGTTTCTTCGGCAGCAAGTTCCAGCGCTCCATCGAGGAATTGATGGTCTCGCCGGTGTCTCCGCACACGATTCTGATCGGCTACACCCTGGGCGGTGTACTGCGCGGGTTGATGGTCGGGATCATCGTGACCATCCTGTCGATGTTCTTCACCGATTTGCAGGTGCATCACTTGGGCGTGACCATTCTGGTGGTGGTGCTGACGGCGACGATTTTCTCGCTGCTGGGCTTCATCAACGCCGTGTTTGCGCGCAACTTCGATGACATCTCGATCATCCCGACCTTCGTACTGACACCGCTGACGTACCTGGGCGGGGTGTTCTATTCGATCTCCTTGCTGCCGCCGTTCTGGCAGACCGTGTCACTGGCCAACCCGGTTCTGCACATGGTCAACGCGTTCCGTTACGGCATCCTCGGCGTTTCGGACATCAAGATCAGCGTGGCGATCACCTTCATGCTGGTGGCGACCGTGGCCTTGTACATCGGCTGTGCGCGGTTGCTGGTGAGTGGGCGCGGGATGCGAACCTGATTCGGGACCGAGTCGCGCCCTTCGGGCAAGCCCAGACACAGCAATAAAAAAACGGCCTCCCAAGCGGAGGCCGTTTTGCGTTCTACATCCGGTTTTTCTTGCGCCGCTTCCATTGCCGCCCGACCCACCAACGCCAATACATCATGGTCAGGCAGTAGGCCAACGCCCCAAGTACCAACCCTGTCACCACCGACCCGAGCAAAAATGGCTGCCACAACGTCGAGAGTTCGCCGCTGATCCACTCCCAGGTCAACTCGTCTGGCAGCGAACGGGCGGGCACATCCATCAGCCAGGCGCCGGTCTGATACGTACAGAAGAATACGGCGGGCATGGTGATCGGGTTGGTCAGCCAGACCAGGCTCACCGCAATTGGCATGTTGCCGCGAATCATGATCGCGAGGACGGCGGCCAGCAGCATTTGTAGCGGGATGGGTAGAAACGCGGCGAACAGACCGACGGCCATCGCCCGGGCCACCGAATGACGATTGAGGTGCCAGAGGTTGGGGTCATGCAGCAGGGTGCCGAGAAAGCGTAAGGATTTGTGTTCCCTGATGCTGGTCGGGTCTGGCATGTAGCGTTTGAATAAGCGCCGGGGCATAAGGCTTCTCGGTCGGTTCAGGCGGCAAGTATGTCTGGATTCTATTAGCCACCCATTCAGACTTTGTGACAATTAATAACCGTGCTTGTGCGCCGAGCCGACTATGCCTAGTGGGGGGACTCTCAAGGACGGGCTTATGCGCACAGGGATGGTGGCGCTGGCGCTCGGGTTGTTGGCGCTGCGTTTTTTACCGGCATTACCGCCGGTCTGGTTATGGCTGTTGCTGCCGGTCGTGGGTTTGATGTTTCTGCCGTTTCGCACCTATCCGCTGGCATTTTTCCTGTTTGGCTTCAGTTGGGCGTGCGGGCAGGCGCAGTCGGCACTGGATGATCGGCTGTCGGCGAGTCTGGACGGCGAAACCCGCTGGATCGAAGGTCGAGTGGTGGGACTGCCGCAGAACAGTGAAACAGTGATGCGGTTCGAGTTGGCGCAGGCGCGCTCGCGACACGGGGCGGTGCCGTCGCTGATACGCCTGGCCTGGTACGACGGGCCGCCGGTCAACAGCGGTGAACGCTGGCGTCTGGCGGTGAAGTTGAAGCGTCCGACCGGGCTGCTCAATCCCCATGCCTTCGATTACGACGCCTGGCTGCTGGCCCAAGGCATCGGCGCCACCGGGACGATCAAGGATGGTCAGCGCCTGTCACCCGCGCGCTGGGCCTGGCGCGATGGCATCCGCCAGCGTTTGCTCAGTGTCGATGCTCAGGGGCGAGCGGGGGCGCTGGCGGCGTTGGTGCTCGGCGATGGCGCCGGGCTGAGTCGCGAGGACTGGCAGGTGTTGCAAGACACCGGCACCGTGCACCTGTTGGTGATTTCCGGGCAACACATCGGTTTGCTGGCGGGATCGGTGTACCTGCTGATCGCCGGGCTGGCCCGTTATGGCCTGTGGCCGAGACGCTGGCCCTGGCTGCCGTGGGCGTGTGGCCTGGCGTTCGCGGCAGCCCTCGGTTACGGGCTGCTGGCCGGGTTCGAGGTGCCGGTGCGCCGGGCCTGCGTGATGATCGGCCTGGTGCTGTTGTGGCGCTTGCGTTTTCGTCATCTCGGCGCCTGGTGGCCGCTGTTGCTGGCGGTCGATGGCGTCCTGTTGCTGGACCCGTTGGCGAGTCTGCAACCGGGTTTCTGGTTGTCCTTTGTCGCGGTGGCGGTATTGATTTTTACCTTCAGCGGCCGGCTCGGTCCCTGGCGCTGGTGGCAAACCTGGACGCGCGCCCAATGGCTGATCGCGATCGGCTTGGGTCCGTTGCTGCTGATGTTGGGTTTGCCGATCAGTGTCAGCGGGCCGCTGGTCAATCTGCTGGCGGTGCCGTGGATCAGTCTGGTGGTATTGCCACCCGCCTTGCTCGGGACTTTGCTGCTGCCGATTCCTTACGTAGGGGAGGGGCTGCTGTGGTTGGCGGGTGGTCTGATCGACTTGCTGTTCAAGGGCCTGTCATTGATGGCCGGCCAATTACCCGCGTGGGTGCCCGTGGCGGTGCCGCTTTGGATCGGAGTCATCGGCGCGTTGGGAGCCTTTCTACTATTAATGCCGCGAGGCGTGCCATTGCGCCCGTTGGGTTGGCCCATGTTGTTGCTGCTGGTTTTTCCGCCGCGCGACGACGTGCCCGAGGGGCGGGCCGAGGTCTGGCAACTGGATGTCGGCCAGGGATTGGCGATCCTGGTGCGCACTCGCCATCACACGTTGCTGTATGACGCTGGCCCGCGCTTTGGTGATTTCGACATCGGTGAGCGAGTGGTGCTGCCGTCGTTACGCAAACTGGGTGTGAGCGGCCTCGACCTGATGCTGCTCAGTCATGCCGACGCCGACCATGCCGGCGGCGCGCGAGCCATTGCTCAGGGGCTGCCAGTAACGCGGGTACTCAGTGGCGACCCGTTGGCCCTGCCTGCCGAGTTGCAGGCCGAAGGCTGCGAAAGCGGCCGGCAATGGACTTGGGACGGCGTGACGTTCCAGCTCTGGCAATGGTCATCGGCCAGCGAAAGCAACCAGAAGTCCTGCGTCCTGCAGATCGAAGCCAATGGAGAACGCTTGCTGCTGACCGGCGATATCGACTCCAGCGCCGAACGCGCACTGCTGGACGGCCCTTTGGCGGAGCCCACCGACTGGTTGGCGGCGCCGCACCACGGCAGCCGCAGTTCCTCATCCATGGTGCTGCTCACCGCACTGCAACCCAACGCGGTGCTGATTTCCCGAGGCCACGGCAATTCTTTCGGCCATCCTCATCCCACGGTGATGGCGCGTTATCGCAAGCGCGGCCTGCACATCTACGACAGCGCCGAGCATGGCGCCGTCCGTCTGCTGCTGGGAAGCTTCAAACCACCGTCGACGATGCGTCAACAACGGCGCTTCTGGCGCGATGCACCGGTGGTGAACAAATAACCGGCCAGACAGGATGCGACATCCCGGTCTTCGGTGCGTCGACCCCCTATGTTAGAGTGGCGCACTTTTTCGAGGGGACTGTCACTGTGTGGGAATTGGTTAAATCCGGCGGCTGGATGATGATTCCGATCATTCTGAGTTCCATCGCAGCAATGGCTATCGTTGCCGAACGCCTGTGGACCCTGCGCGCCAGTCGTGTGACCCCGGAGCATTTGCTCGGGCAGGTCTGGGTCTGGATCAAAGACAAACAACTCAATAAAGAAAAACTCAAGGAACTGCGCGCCAACTCGCCGTTGGGCGAAATCCTCGCCGCCGGCCTGGCCAACTCCAGGCATGGTCGCGAGATCATGAAAGAGTGCATTGAAGAAGCCGCCGCCCGGGTCATCCACGAGCTGGAGCGCTACATCAATGCGCTGGGCACCATCGCCGCCATGGCCCCGTTGCTCGGGTTGCTCGGGACGGTGCTGGGCATGATCGATATCTTCAGTTCGTTCATGGGCACCGGCATGACCACCAACGCTGCGGTGCTGGCCGGTGGTATTTCCAAAGCCTTGATCACCACGGCTTCGGGCCTGATCGTCGGTATCCCGTCGGTATTCTTCCACCGTTTCCTGCAACGGCGCATCGATGAGCTGGTGGTGGGCATGGAGCAGGAAGCGATCAAGCTGGTTGAAGTGGTGCAGGGCGACCGTGACGTGGACCTGTCCGAGGGCAAAAAAGCGTGAAATTCCGCCGCAAGCAACGGGAGAACATAGACATCAATCTCGTGTCGCTGATCGACGTGGTGTTTGTCCTGCTGCTGTTTTTCGTTGTGACCACCACCTTTACCCGGGAAACCCAGTTGCGCGTCGAACTGCCGGAAGCGGTCAGCGGCTCGCCTGCTGAAGACCAGCAGGTCAAGCAACTGGATGTCGCCATCAGCGCCGAGGGCGTGTTTTCGGTCAACAATCAGTTGTTGCCGAAGAATGACCTGGCCAGCCTGATGGACGCGTTGCAGAAAGAATCCAACGGCGACACTAACCTGCCGCTGTCCATCAGCGCCGACGGCAAGACTCAGCATCAGTCCGTCATCACCGCCATGGACGCCGCCGGCAAGCTCGGTTTCAGCCACCTGCGCATGACCACGGTCGAGGCGGCGCCGCCCGCTCCCTGATGGCCATGTCCGATCGTTTACTCGCCGCGTGGTACGCCGGTCATCCGGCCCTGAAGCTGTTGCAGCCGCTGGAATGGCTGTATCGGCGAGTGGTCACGGGCAAGCGCAAACGTTTCCTGGCGGGCGAGGGTGAGATTTACCAGCCGCCGGTGCCGCTGATCGTTGTGGGTAATATTACCGTCGGCGGTACGGGCAAGACGCCGCTGATTCTGTGGATGATCGAACATTGCCAGCGCCAAGGATTGCGGGTCGGCGTGGTCAGCCGGGGTTACGGCGCCAAGCCGCCGCAATTACCATGGCGGGTCGAGGCCGATCAAGGCGCCGATATCGCAGGCGACGAGCCACTGTTGATCGTGCAGCGCACCGGCGTTCCGTTGATGATCGACCCGGATCGCAGCAGCGCCGTCAAAGCCTTGCTGGCCAGTGAACCGCTGGACCTGATTCTGTCCGACGACGGCATGCAGCATTATCGATTGGCCCGTGACCTCGAACTGGTGCTGATCGACGCCGCCCGTGGCCTGGGCAATAAACGCTGCCTGCCGGCCGGGCCATTGCGTGAACCGATCGAGCGTCTGCAAAGCGTCGACGCGGTGCTCTACAACGGCGCCGCCACTGATCGCGCCGACGGTTTTGCCTTCCAGCTGCAACCCACCGCGCTGATCAACCTGAAAACCGGCGAACGTCGACCGCTCGACCACTTCCCGGCTGGCCAGGCGCTGCACGCCGTGGCCGGCATCGGCAATCCCCAGCGTTTCTTCAACACCCTCGAAACGCTACACTGGCAGCCGATACCCCATGGGTTTGCCGACCACGCCGAATACAGCGTGCAGGCTTTGAATTTCACACCGGCATTGCCGTTGGTGATGACCGAAAAGGATGCGGTGAAGTGCCGTGCCTTTGCCGCCGCCGATTGGTGGTACCTGGCGGTCGATGCTGCGCCATCGCCGGCCTTCGTGGCCTGGTTCGATACGCAGCTGATACGCCTGTTGCCGGCTCGTCTTTTGCCTTAAAACCGTTTTTATCCAGGGAATGCTCATGGACACTAAATTGCTCGACATCCTCGCTTGCCCGGTCTGCAAAGGCCCGCTCAAGCTCAGCGCCGACAAGACCGAGCTGATCAGCAAGGGCGCCGGCCTGGCCTACCCGATTCGCGACGGCATCCCGGTGATGCTCGAAACCGAAGCCCGCACCCTGACCACCGACGAGCGCCTGGATAAATGACCACAGCCTTCACCGTTGTCATTCCATCGCGTTACGCCTCCACCCGCCTGCCGGGCAAACCGCTGCTGCTGATCGCCGGCAAGCCGATGATCCAGCACGTCTGGGAACAGGCGAGCAAAAGCAGCGCCCAGCGCGTAGTGGTCGCCACGGACGATGCGCGCATCGTCGAGGCCTGCAAGGGTTTTGGCGCCGAAGTGGTGCTGACCCGTGAAGACCACAATTCCGGCACTGACCGTTTGGCCGAAGTCGCGACGAAATTGGGCCTGGCGCCCGACGCCATCGTGGTCAACGTTCAGGGCGACGAACCGCTGATCCCGCCAAGCGTGATTGATCAGGTCGCCGCCAACCTCGCTGCCCACACCGAAGCGCGCATGGCCACGTTGGCCGAGCCGATCGAAGACGTGGAAAGCCTGTTCAATCCCAACGTGGTCAAGGTGGTCAGCGACCTCAATGGCCTGGCGCTGACCTTCAGTCGTGCCACCTTGCCGTGGGCCCGGGACGCGTTGGCCAAAAGCCGCGAGCACCTGCCGGAAGGCGTGCCGTATCGCCGGCACATCGGCATCTATGCCTACCGCGCCGGTTTCTTGCATGACTTCGTCAGCTGGGGCCCGTGCTGGCTGGAGAACACCGAATCCCTGGAACAACTGCGTGCTCTGTGGCACGGCGTGCGGATTCACGTCGCCGACGCACTGATCGCACCGCCGCATGGCGTTGATACCGTCGAAGACCTTGAGCGCGTTCGTCGCCTGCTGGAGGCCTGATGCGGGTTCTGTTCGTCTGCCTGGGCAACATCTGCCGTTCGCCCACGGCCGAAGGGGTGCTGCGGCACAAACTGCGTGAGGCCGGGCTGGCCGATCAGATTGAAGTGGCCTCCGCCGGCACCGGGGATTGGCACGTCGGCAAGGCCCCGGACAAACGCAGCCAGGCCGCGGCCAAACTGCGTGGTTATGACCTGTCGGCCCAGCGCGCGCAGCAAGTCAGCCGCGCGGATTTCGCCACGTACGACCTGATCCTGGCGATGGACAACAGCAACCTGCGCAACCTCGAGGCCCTGCAACCGGCCAAGGGCAAGGCCGAACTGGACCTGTTCCTACGTCGTTATGCATCCGAGATCGACGAAGTGCCGGACCCGTACTACGACGGCGACCAAGGCTTCGAGCAAGTGCTGGATTTGATCGAGCGTGCCAGCGATTTGCTGGTGATCGAGTTAAAGGGACGGTTATGAGTTTGCAGGTACAACCCCAGGTTTCGCTCAAGCCGTTCAACAGTTTTGGCGTGGATGTCCGGGCTCAGCTATTTGCCGAAGCCCATAGCGACGCCGAGGTGCGTGAAGCCCTGGCCTATGCAGTGGCGCACGACGTGCCGCTGTTGGTGATCGGCGGCGGCAGCAACTTGCTGCTGACCGCCGATATCCAGGCGCTGGTGCTGCGCATGGCTACCCGCGGCATTCGCGTACTAAGCGATGACGGCAGCCAAGTGGTGATCGAAGCCGAGGCCGGCGAGCCTTGGCATCCGTTCGTGCAGCACACCTTGGCCCAGGGTTTGTCGGGGCTGGAAAACCTCAGCCTGATCCCCGGCACCGTTGGCGCGGCACCGATGCAGAACATCGGCGCTTACGGCGTCGAGATCAAAGACGTGTTCGCCGGCCTCACCGCGCTGGATCGTCAGACCGGCGAGCTGCGCGACTTCACGCTGGAAGAATGTAACTTCGCCTACCGCGACAGCCTGTTCAAACAGCAGCCGGGCCGTTGGTTGATCCTGCGGGTCCGGTTCACCCTGAACCGCACCGCGCACCTGCATCTGGAATACGGCCCGGTGCGCCAGCGCCTGACCGAGCAGGGCATCGATCAGCCGACGCCGACTGATGTCAGCCAGGCGATTTGCAGCATTCGCAGCGAAAAACTCCCGGACCCGGCCGTGCTCGGCAATGCCGGCAGCTTCTTCAAAAACCCTTTGGTGCCAGCGGCGCTGGTGACCCGGCTCAAGGTGGAATACCCGGATCTGGTGGCCTATGCGCAACCAGATGGGCAGATGAAACTGGCGGCGGGCTGGCTGATCGAGAAGGCTGGCTGGAAAGGTTTCCGTGATGCGGATGCCGGCGTGCATAAATTGCAGGCGCTGGTGCTCGTCAACTACGGCGGTGCGACCGGTTTGCAACTGTTGGCGCTGGCGCAACGGATCCAGGCAGACATTTCGCAACGATTCAGCGTCGAACTGGAAATGGAGCCCAATCGCTATTGAGGCTACGCTTTCAAGGCGAATTTCGAAGCCCTGCACACTTCAAATGTGCAGGGCTTTTTTGTTAATGCTGGGTTAACTTAGCCCCCTAACGATGCAAGCTTTGCTCCACCAAAGGCCCGATGCAGACGCTGTCGTCCGCGTAAGAGAGCCCATTAGCCTGAGCCGATCTGCGTGAACCCACCGCTAACCCCTGGCGGCAGATTGCTCGACCCCATAACCCTGACCATATGCGGGCGTGCCCATGATTACCCTGAAACTCAATGGCCAAGACCATCAACTCGATGTAACCGAGGATATGCCGCTGCTCTGGGCAATCCGCGATGTCGCCGGTTACAACGGCACCAAATTCGGCTGCGGCATGGGTCTGTGCGGCGCCTGCACCATCCATATCGACGGTTTGCCGGCCCGTAGCTGCATCACGCCGATCGGCTCGGTGGTCGGCCAGAACGTCAGCACCATCGATAACCTGCACGCCGATCCGGTCGGGCAAATCGTCCAGCAAGCCTGGCTCGATACTGCCGTAGCGCAGTGTGGTTTTTGTCAGGGTGGGCAAATCATGTCGGCCACTGCGTTGCTCAAGACCAATCCCAATCCGAGTGACGAGCAGATCGAAGAAGCGATGGTCGGCAACATCTGCCGCTGCGGCACCTACAACCGAATCAAGACCGCCATTCGCCAGGCGTCCACGCACTTGAAGGAGGCCAAGGCATGAGCCAGCTCCCGAATGATTTCGCCCTGAGCAATTTCAGTCGTCGCGGTTTCCTCAAAGGCGTCGGTGCCACCAGTGCGCTGGTGCTCGCCGCAAGTTGGGGCTGGCAGGACGCTTTCGCCGAAGACAAACCGAAGAAGTTCGGCGCCGACGGTATGCCCAACGGCTGGATCGATGATCCGAAGGTCTACGTCAGCATCGCCGCTGACGGCACGGTGACCGTGGTCTGCAACCGTTCGGAAATGGGCCAGGGCGTGCGCACCAGCCTGAGCATGGTGGTGGCCGATGAACTCGACGCCGATTGGGCGTTGGTCAAGGTGCAGCAGGCGCCGGGTGATGAAGTGCGTTTCGGCAACCAGGACACCGACGGTTCGCGCAGCATGCGCCACTGGTATGAGCCGATGCGCCGTTGCGGTGCCGCCGCACGGACGATGCTGGAACAGGCCGCGGCCGAGCAGTGGAAAGTCCCTGTTGGCGAATGCCACGCGAAATTGCACAAGGTCATTCACCTGCCGACCGGTCGCGAACTGGGTTACGGCGCGTTGGCCGCCGCTGCCGGTGCGTTGGCGGTGCCGGCCCGCGACAGCCTGCGGCTCAAGCAGCCGTCGGAATTTCGCTACATCGGCAAGGAGGGCGTACGCGCCATCGACGGTGCCGACATCGTCAACGGTCGTGCGGTCTACGGCGCTGATGTGCATTTCGATGGCATGCTCTATGCCACGATTGCCCGTCCTGCGGTGTATGGCGGCAAGGTCAAGTCCTTGGATGACAGCGCGGCGCTGAAGGTCCCCGGCGTGATCAAGGTCTTGCAGATTGAAGGCCGTCCGTTGCCATCTGAGTTCCAGCCTTTGGGCGGCGTCGCCGTGGTGGCGAGCAATACCTGGGCCGCGATTAAGGGCCGCGAAGCGCTAAAGATCGAATGGGATGACGGCCCCAACGCCAGTTACGACTCGATTGCCTATCGCAAGGAACTGGAAGCCGCCTCGCTCAAACCGGGCAAAGTGGTGCGCAATACTGGTGATATCGACAAGGCCTTGGGCAGCGCCAGCAGCACCCTCGAAGCGTCCTACTATCTGCCGCACCTGGCGCAGGCGCCAATGGAACCGATGGTCGCCATCGCCCGCTTCAAGGATGGCGTGTGTGAAGCCTGGGCCCCAAGCCAGGCGCCACAAGTCACCCGCGAGCGGATTGGCGAACGTCTCGGCCTGCCATTCGATAACGTCACGTTCAACGTCACCTTGCTCGGTGGTGGTTTCGGGCGTAAATCCAAGCCGGACTTCGTCATCGAAGCGGCGATCCTCGCCAAGGAATTCCCCGGCAAGGCAGTGCGCGTGCAGTGGACTCGTGAAGACGATATTCACTGTTCCTACTTCCACACCGTGTCCGCCGAGTACCTGAAGGCCAGCCTCGACAAGGACGGCATGCCGTCGGGTTGGCTGCACCGCACCGTGGCGCCGAGCATCACCGCGCTGTTCGCGCCGGGCATGAACCATGAGGCGGCGTTCGAGTTAGGCATGGGCTTCACCAACATGGCTTACGCGATCCCCAACGTGCGCCTGGAAAACCCGGAAGCGACGGTGCACACCCGGGTCGGCTGGTATCGCTCGGTGTCGAACATCCCCCACGGGTTTGCGATTCAGACGTTCGTTGATGAATTGGCCCACAAGGCCAAGCAGGATCCGCTGAAGTATCAGATCAAATTGCTCGGTCCGGACCGTCAGATCGATCCACGGACCTTGAGTGAAGAGTGGAACTACGGCGAATCCCCCGAGCGTTATCCGATCGACACCGCGCGGATGCGCACGGTGCTGGAAACCGCCGCCAAGGCTGCCGGTTGGGGGCGCACGCTGCCGAAGGGTCGAGGCCTGGGGCTGGCGGTGCATTACAGCTTCGTCACCTATGTCGCAGCGGTGATTGAGGTCGAAGTCAAAGACGACGGCACCTTGATCGTGCACAAGGCTGACATCGCCGTGGATTGCGGTCCGCAGATCAACCCCGAGCGGATTCGTTCGCAGTTTGAAGGCGCCTGCGTCATGGGCTTGGGCAACGCGGTGCTTGGCGAAATCAGCTTCAAGGACGGCAAGGTCCAGCAGGACAACTTTCACATGTACGAAGTGGCGCGCATGTCCCTGGCGCCGAAAGAAGTCGCCGTGCATTTGGTCACGCCGCCGGGCGAGGTGCCGTTGGGTGGGGTCGGTGAGCCGGGCGTGCCACCGATTGCGCCGGCGCTGTGCAACGCGATCTTTGCCGCCACCGGCAAACGCATCCGCAGCCTGCCGGTTCGTTATCAACTGCAGGGTTGGCAGAAGGCCGACGCCTGATGGACAGCGTCGATCTGAACGTCCTGCGCAGCGTGCTCGAATGGCGCCGCGCCGGTCAGCGGGTGGTGTTGTACAGCGTGGTCCAGACCTGGGGCACCGCGCCCCGGGCGCCTGGCGCCATGTTGGCCTTGCGTGAAGACGGCGTGGTGATCGGCTCGGTGTCGGGCGGTTGCGTCGAGGACGATCTGATTGCCAGGTTGCACGATGGTCGTATCCCGGCCGACGGGCCGCCCGTGCAGTTGATCACTTATGGCGTCACTCGCGAGGAGGCGGCACGTTTCGGTTTGCCTTGCGGCGGCACGTTGCGCCTGACTGAGGAACGCGTCGGCGATCCGGAGTGGGTCGCCGAGTTGCTGGCACGCTGCGAGGCCCATGAAATCGTCTCTCGCTCGCTGGATCTGGCGACCGGTGAAGTGGTGTTGCATCCGGCGAACAAGAACGATGTGCTGAGTTTTGACGGCAATACCCTGCGCGCCATTTACGGCCCGCGCTGGCGTTTGTTGCTGATCGGCGCCGGACAACTGTCACGCTATGTCGCGGAAATGGCCCGGCTGCTGGACTTCGAAGTGCTGATCTGCGATCCGCGCACCGAATTCGTCTACGGCTGGGAAGAACAGCACGGTCGCTTCGTGCCAGGGATGCCCGATGAAGCCGTGCTGACCATCCAGACCGACGAACGCACCGCCATCGTTGCCCTGACCCACGATCCACGGCTGGACGACATGGCGCTCCTCACCGCCCTCGACTCCAGGGCGTTTTACGTTGGTGCGCTGGGCTCGCGGGTCAACAGCCTGAAACGCCGGGACAATCTGGCTCAGCTAGGCTTGTCAGAACAGGCCATCGAGCGGCTGCACGGCCCGATCGGTCTGCATATCGGCAGCCACACCCCGGCGGAAATCGCCTTGTCGCTGCTGGCCGAAATCGTGGCGATCAAGAACGGCGTCGAACTCAAGCAGAAGAAGCCGTTGCGGGAGGACGTATGAGCGAGCCCATCGGTGTCATCGTGCTGGCGGCGGGGCAGGGCAGTCGGTTTCGACAGGTAGCGGGTGTCGAAAAGGACAAGTTGCTGGCCGACTGTGCCGGTCGTGACGGCGCCGTGCGTTCGGTGATTGAGCAGGTACTGGTGAATCTGCCGGCCAGCCTTGAGAAGCGCGTGCTGGTGACCACCGAGGATCGCCCGCAGGTGATTCGCATGGCTCAGGCTTATGGCTGCGAGATTGTACTGATCGAGTCCACCGGCATGGGTGACAGCATTGCTGCGGGTGTTGCTGCCTGTTCGCAGCTGGATGGCTGGCTGATTGTGCTGGGGGATATGCCGTTCATCCTGCCGCCGAGTATTGAACGGGTGGTGGCGGGGATTGCCGATGATTGCATCAGCGTGCCGGTGCACGAGGGCGAGTTCGGGCACCCGGTCGGGTTCGGACGCAGCTTTGGTCTGGGGTTGATGGGGTTGTCTGGAGATCGTGGAGCCAAACCCTTGTTTGCGCAGGCGAGGGTGGTTGAAGTCGCGGTGGAGGATCCGGGCGTGCTGTGGGATGTGGACGTGCCTGAGAAGTTGGTCTACTCGTAATGATCGTTCCCACGCTCTGCGTGGGAATGCAGCCTGGGACGCTCCGCGTCCCATAAGAAGCCGAACGCGGAGCGTCCGTAGAGGCATTCCCACGCAGAGCGTGGGAACGATCGGAAATCCAATGTAAAAAAAGCCCCGCCTGGATCACCAGGCGGGGCTTTTTAGTGGCCGATGGAATCAGACGAGGGGTTTAGGCTCGTGCTCTTTTTCCAGGGCTTGTTCGTGTTGCTGTACCGCATCCTGAACGGAGCGTGGTGCTTCGTCGATCACGGACTCAACCGGCTCGGCAGCGGCTTCAGCAACCGGGGCAGGAGCTGCCTCGACGACTTCAGCAACAACCGGTGCTGGCTCGGCTACAGCCGGAGCAGCAGCGGCAGCCTGTTCGGCTTCTTTCTGCAGACGCTCGGCTTCACGCTTGCGACGACGCACTTCACGCGGGTCGTTCGGCGCGCGGCCGTTTTCGGTCAGGGCGCTGGCTGGGGCGGCTTCGACCTCCGGTGCAGCCACTTCGGCTACAACAGGGGCTTCGACGACCGGAGCAGGCTCGGCGGCGGCAACCACTGGCTCGGAGACCATCGCTTCAGCAACCGGGGCTTCAGCGACTGGCGCTGGCGCTTCGATGACTGGCTCGGCGGCTACCGGCTCGGCAACCCAGTTGAACGCGGTTTGCTCTTCACGAACTTCGCGAACCGCTTCGGTCACGGTTTCGGTGATCGTTTCGACAACCGGTTCTGCGGCAACCACTGGCTCAGCAACGAAAGCAGGCTCGGCGGCAACTTGAACTTCAGGCTGTGCTTCACGAACCGGCGCTACTTCAACTTCCGGAGCGGCTGTGGCTTCTACCGGGGTAGTCGCTTCAACGACCGGCGCTTCTACCGGTGCAGTTTCCTGCACGGCAGCGGTGGCGCGTTCGGCTTGCTCGTTAGCCTGGGCTTCAGCCGGGGCGCTGATCACGGTGCTGGCAACGGCGGCGGTAACTGCCAGGCCGGCGGCCAGATCGGCAGCGCTTGGTGCTTCGCCGTTTTCGTTGGTTTCGCTACCTTCGGCGGACTCGGATTCTTCCGAACCTTCGATCACGTTGCCGTTGGCATCACGTTGACGCTCACGACGGTTGCTGCGACGACGCTGGCCACGGGAGCGGCGGCGTGGACGATCGCCTTCGGCGCCTTCCTGACCTTCTTCCTGTTGCTCTTCGTTGGTCAGCAGCTCTTCTTCCGCGACAGCGGCAACAGCCTGCTCGGCACGTGGCTGACGTTCTTCACGCGGTGGGCGTGGAGCGCGTTCTTCGCGTGGCTGACGGGCTGGACGCTCTTCAGTGGTTGCGGCAACGGCAACGGCAGCGTCTGCAACAGCGGGCTCGGCATCCAGTGGTTCACGCAGTTCACGTACCGGACGCTCTTCGCGGTCGCCACGTGGCTTGCGATCTTCGCGTGGAGCGCGCGGTGCACGTTCTTCACGAGGGGCGCGTGGTGCGCGTTCTTCGCGAGCAACTACTGGAGTGGTGGTCTCTTCACGGGCTTCGCGTGGTTGACGCTCTTCGCGTGGCTCACGTGGTGCGCGTTCTTCACGCGGTGCACGTTCCTCACGAGGCTTGCGCTCTTCATCGCGGCGACCGTTACGGTTGCGGCTCTGTTGACGACCGTTGCGACGCTCTTCGTTACGGGCCGGACGCTCGGTGGTCGCTGGTTTTTCAACCACAACCGGAGCGGCTGGCTCTTCTTTGGTAGCGAACAGGCTGACCAGCGACTTCACCAGGCCTTTGAACAGGCTTGGCTCTGGCACGGCAACCGGAGCAGCAACAGGTGCGGCAGCGACGACTTCGGTCGGGACCGGAGCGTTGGCGCGGGCCGGTGCAGTCTTGACCGCGGCTTCCTGGCGAACCAGGGTGCGGGTCGCGGCGGCTGGCTGGACTTCTTCCACTTCGGCAGCGGCAGCAGCGATTTCGTAGCTGGACTGGTTGATGTGGGCTTCCGGGCTGTCATCGCGCAGACGCTGAACTTCGAAGTGCGGCGTTTCGAGGTGATCGTTCGGCAGAATGACGATGCGGGCACGGGTACGCAGTTCGATCTTGGTGATCGAGTTGCGTTTTTCGTTGAGCAGGAACGCGGCTACCGGGATCGGCACTTGTGCGCGAACTTCGGCGGTGCGGTCTTTCAGGGCTTCTTCTTCGATCAGGCGCAGGATCGCCAGCGACAGCGATTCAACATCACGGATGATGCCGGTGCCGTTGCAACGCGGGCAAACGATGCCGCTGCTTTCGCCGAGCGATGGACGCAGGCGCTGACGGGACATTTCCAGCAGGCCGAAGCGCGAGATGCGACCGACTTGCACGCGAGCGCGGTCGGCTTCCAGGCATTCGCGGACTTTCTCTTCCACGGCGCGCTGGTTCTTGGCTGGGGTCATGTCGATGAAGTCGATGACGATCAGGCCGCCGATGTCGCGCAAGCGCAACTGACGGGCGATTTCTTCGGCGGCTTCAAGGTTAGTCTGCAGGGCGGTTTCTTCGATGTCGCTGCCTTTGGTGGCGCGCGCCGAGTTGATGTCGATGGACACCAGGGCTTCGGTCGGATCGATGACGATGGAACCGCCGGAAGGCAGTTCAACGACGCGCTGGAATGCGGTCTCGATCTGGCTTTCGATCTGGAAACGGTTGAACAGCGGAACGCTGTCTTCGTACAGCTTGATCTTGCTGGCGTACTGCGGCATCACCTGGCGAATGAAGGTCAGGGCTTCGTCCTGGGCTTCAACGCTGTCGATCAGCACTTCGCCGATGTCCTGGCGCAGGTAATCGCGGATGGCGCGGATGATCACGTTGCTTTCCTGGTAGATCAGGAATGGCGCGGAGCGATCCAGCGAGGCTTCTTTGATAGCGGTCCACAGTTGCAGCAGGTAGTCGAGGTCCCACTGCATTTCTTCGCTGCTGCGGCCCAAGCCGGCAGTGCGCACGATCAGACCCATGTCGGCCGGGGCAACCAGACCGTTCAGGGCTTCACGCAGTTCGTTGCGCTCTTCACCTTCGATTCGACGGGAGATACCGCCGGCACGCGGGTTGTTCGGCATCAGAACGAGGTAACGACCGGCCAGGCTGATGAAGGTGGTCAGGGCTGCGCCCTTGTTGCCACGTTCTTCTTTTTCGACCTGAACGATGACTTCCTGGCCTTCGGTCAGGACGTCTTTGATGTTGACGCGGCCTTCGGGGGCTTTCTTGAAGTATTCGCGGGAGATTTCTTTGAGGGGCAGGAAGCCGTGGCGCTCGGAGCCGAAATCGACAAAGGCAGCCTCAAGGCTTGGTTCGATGCGAGTAATCCGGCCTTTATAGATGTTGGCCTTCTTCTGCTCGCGTGCACCGGATTCGATGTCCAGGTCGTAGAGGCGTTGGCCATCTACCAGTGCAACACGCAACTCTTCGGGTTGAGTTGCGTTAATCAGCATTCTTTTCATGTAGTACCGTCGGTTTCCGGGCTGCCGGAAACGGCGTTCGGCACACACGACTTCTCACGGTCGGTGTCAGGTGCGTCAGGAGTGTGGTTGGACACTCCAGTGTCTAGCGATGGCGGCCAATGTGGGCCGGCGTCGCGACGTACGCGTCCTGCTTGCTGTGGCTACTTAAGCACTCAGTCAGGAGGAGGAATCAACCAGCGGCTGTGGACGAGATGAAGCGTCTTGATAAAGCCTATTGCTACACAGTCCAGCGGTTGTGCATCTCCACCCTACACGTATCCCTGATAATTCGGGTGCTGCCGCGCGCAGAATCCGCAGCGGGTTGGCATTTACCGTGAGCTCCGAAAGGGGAGGTCACGCATCATGGCTAATTTAGGCGTTGTTTCCGAAGCGTTCGCTCGGGGTCATTCGCAGCTGACTGCACTTTGTGAACTGGCCATGAATATTGGCGAGCAAGGCGAGTGAAAACTCTGCTTTGCGGCTTGATTCAGGCCTCATGTCACCTGCGCTCGTTACACCTGCAAACTCCACCGTTACGTAGCGAAAGCCCCGTAGGACGGCCTCGCGTCCTGGTGAATTGCGTTGGTCAGGGCCGGTTTTTGACCGTTAGTCCGCTGTCCAGGCCGCTTTTGGCGGCGTTCGCGACTATAGCAGCAATGATTAAGTGCTTCAATTCCATAAAAAATTGTTATCATCCGCGCCATGACGACTACTGCCCCTTCGACCCCAGCCGTACAACTGCTGGAGGTCTCGCCGGAATATGCCGGCCAACGTATTGATAACTTCCTTCTCGCTCGGCTCAAAGGCGTGCCCAAGACCTTGATTTATCGCATTTTGCGTAAAGGTGAAGTGCGGGTGAACAAGGGTCGGATCAAGCCCGAATATAAGCTGCAGGCGGGCGATATCGTGCGCGTGCCGCCGGTTCGCGTGCCTGAGCGCGATGAGCCGGTACCGCTGGCACAAGGCCTGCTCCAGCGCCTCGAAGCCTCGATTATCTTCGAGGACAAGGCGCTGATCGTGATCAACAAGCCTTGCGGCATCGCGGTTCACGGCGGCAGCGGCTTGACTTACGGCGTGATCGAAGCCTTTCGTCAGTTGCGTCCCGATTGCAAGGAGCTCGAACTGGTTCACCGGCTCGACCGTGACACCTCCGGCCTGCTGATGATCGCCAAAAAGCGCAGCATGCTGCGTCACTTGCACACAGCATTGCGCGGCGATGGCATCGATAAGCGCTATATGGCGCTGGTTCGCGGCAACTGGGCGGCCTCGATCAAGCAAGTCCGTGCGCCGCTGGGCAAGAGCAATCTGCGCTCCGGTGAGCGGATGGTCGAAGTTGACGAGGAGGAGGGCAAGGAGTCTGTGACCGTGTTCAAGGTCCTGCGTCGTTTCGGCGACTTTGCCACCCTGATCGAAGCCAAGCCGATCACCGGCCGGACTCACCAGATTCGCGTCCACACCTTGCACGCCGGGCACTGCATCGCCGGCGACACCAAGTACGGCGATGACGATTTCAGTAAAGAAATTCGTGACCTGGGCGGCAAGCGTCTGTTCCTTCACGCCTACATGCTGACCGTGCCGTTGCCGGATGGTGGCGAGCTGAAATTGCAGGCGCCGGTGGATGAGATGTGGGCCAAGACCGTGGAGCGCCTGAGTGCACCCCTCTGATTACAAACTGTTGATTTTCGATTGGGACGGCACACTGGCCGATTCCATTGGTCGGATTGTTGAGGCAATGCATGTCGCGTCCGAGCGCTCCGGTTTTCAATTGTGCGATGACTTTGCCGTCAAAGGCATTATCGGCCTGGGCTTACCCGAGGCGATTCGCACCTTGTACCCGGAAATCGGCGACGACGAGCTGATAGCGTTCCGTCAGCACTATGCCGATCACTACATCGCCGCGGAGGCGGTGCCTTCGCCGCTGTTCGAAGGCGTTGTCGAGTCGATGGCAGCGTTTCGCGATGAGGGTTATCACTTGGCGGTCGCTACCGGCAAGGCTCGTCGCGGGCTGGATCGGGTGCTTAAGGCGCACGGCTGGGAAGACTATTTCGATATCACCCGTGCGGCGGATGAAACTGCCAGCAAGCCTCACCCTCTGATGCTGGAAGAGATCCTTGTCCATTGTGGCGTTTCTGCGCAGCAGGCGCTGATGGTCGGGGATTCGTCCTTTGATCTGCAAATGGCGCGCAACGCTGGCATGGATTCGGTCGCGGTGAGTTACGGTGCCCAATCCATCGAGGCGTTGAAACTGTTCGAGCCGAAGCTGGCCATTGATCGTTTTTCAGAATTGCATGCCTGGCTCAATCAGGCCTAATACGTTTTTGCTGGGGTAGATGGCATGACCGACGAATGGAAAGCGCCTGCCAAGGCTGGCGCTGATGGCGGTGACGAGAAGAGTTGGAAGCTGTTGGAGAAGACCCTGCTGGCCGGTGTGCAGGAGCAGCGCCGCTCACGCCGTTGGGGGATTTTCTTCAAGCTGTTGACTTTTGTGTACCTGTTTGCGGCGCTGCTGCTGTTTACGCCGCTGATGGACATGGAAAAGAGCGCGACCCGCAGCTCCAACTACACCGCGTTGATCGACGTCAATGGCGTGATCGCCGACAAGGAATCCGCCAGCGCCGACAACATTGTTGGCAGTCTGCGTGCAGCCTTCGAAGATGAGAAGGTCAAGGGTGTGATCCTGCGCATCAACAGCCCGGGCGGCAGTCCGGTGCAGTCGGGTTACGTGTACGACGAAATCAAACGCCTGCGCGGTCTGCACCCGGATACCAAGGTATATGCAGTGATTTCCGATCTGGGCGCTTCCGGCGCCTATTACATCGCCAGTGCGGCCGATCAGATCTACGCCGACAAGGCGAGCCTGGTGGGTTCCATTGGTGTGACGGCGGCCGGTTACGGTTTTGTCGGGACCATGGAGAAGCTCGGCGTTGAGCGTCGTACCTACACCTCGGGTGAGCACAAGTCGTTCCTTGATCCGTTCCAGCCGCAGAAGGCTGAGGAGACTCAGTTCTGGCAGGGTGTGCTCGACACTACGCATCAGCAGTTCATCAACAGCGTGAAGAAGGGGCGCGGCGATCGGCTCAAGGACAAAGAGCATCCGGAGTTGTTCTCCGGGCTGGTCTGGTCCGGTGAACAGGCGCTGCCGCTGGGGCTGATCGATGGCCTGGGCAATGCCAGTTCGGTCGCCCGTGACGTGATCGGCGAGAAAGAGTTGGTGGACTTCACCATTCAGGAATCGACGTTTGATCGTTTCTCGAAGAAGCTCGGTGCCAGCGTCGCCGAGCAATTGGCGATGTGGATGGGGTTTAACGGCCCGTCGTTGCGCTGATTCTGTCGTGACATAAAAAACCGGCTTTCGTGGCCGGTTTTTTGTGCGCGCAACCCTGTAGCGGCTGGCGAAGCCTGCGTTCGGCTGCGCAGCAGTCGCAAAACCTGAGCGCGCGGTATTCCTGAAGCAATGCGCCGCCTGATTCCACGACTGCTTCGCAGCCGAACGCAGGCTTCGCCAGCTGCTACAGGGGGTGGTCAGGGAATTCGCACACCCTCAACCAGCAACATATCAATCAGGTAGAGCCTGAGCGCGCGGTATTCCTGAAGCAATGCGCCGCCTGATTCCACGACTGCTTCGCAGCCGAACGCAGGCTTCGCCAGCTGCTACAGGGGGTGGTCAGGGAATTCGCACACCCTCAACCAGCAACATATCAATCAGGTAGAGCCTGAGCGCGCGGTATTCCTGAAGTAATGCGCCGCCTGATTCCACGACTGCTTCGCAGCCGAACGCAGGCTTCGCCAGCTGCTACAGGTGGGGGCTCAGGGGATCTGGATTCCTTCCGCCAAGAGCATGTCGATCAAGCGAATCAGTGGCAGGCCGATCAGGCTGGTGGCGTCAGGGCCTTCGGTGCTTTGAAACAGGCTCACCCCCAAACCTTCCGCCTTGAAGCTGCCAGCGCAGTCGTAGGGCTGTTCTGCGCGCAGGTAACGTTCGATGCGCGCCTGATCGAGAGTTCGCATGTGCACGGTGAACGGCACGCAGTCGACCTGGCAGTGGCCGGTCTGGCTGTTGAGCAGGGCCAGGCCGGTCAGGAAGGTCACACTGGCACCGCTGGAGGCCAGCAGTTGTTCACGGGCCTTTTCGAACGTGTGGGGTTTGCCGATAATGCGCTCGCCGAGCACCGCGACCTGATCGGAGCCGATGATCAGATGAGCGGGGTGGCTGTCGGCCAGTGCGCGTGCTTTCTCTTCGGCGAGGCGCTTGACCAGATTAATCGCGGACTCGTCCGGACGATGGCTTTCATCGATGTCCGGCGAGCTGCAGGTAAATTCAAGCTGCAGGCGGGCTAGCAATTCCCGGCGATAAACCGAGCTTGAAGCGAGTAATAAAGGCAGCATGCGCATCTCCAAAAGGCAGGGGCGAATTCTAGCGAGGCTTCCAAGTGACGGACAGGGCTGAATTTCCTTTGACATGGCTGGGTGCATCCCTATAATGCTGCGCCTATGTTGAATGACCCGATTCCACCTCACGTTGACCCGCGCAAATTGGCTGATCGTGGCACCACCCTTCAAGGTGAAATGCTGCTGGCCGATTTGGAGAGACTCTGCGACCCGCTTTCCGACACTGTCGGTACGGTGCAGGCTAAATTCGTTTTTGAACGAGATGAACGTAAATCTGTGGTAATCCACAGCTTTATCGACACCGAAGTCAAAATGGTTTGCCAGCGTTGTCTTGAGCTGGTCACCCTGCCGATCCACAGCGAATGCAGTTATGCTGTGGTGAAAGAGGGTGCGAATACCCAGTCGTTGCCGAAAGGTTATGACGTGCTGGAACTGGGCGAAGATCCATTGGATCTGCAGTCACTGATCGAGGAGGAGCTTCTGCTCGCCTTGCCCATTGTGCCTGCTCATCATCCGGAAGAATGCCAGCAGCCGGCGGGTCTCGATGAGCCCGAACCGAGCGAGGACGAGTCAACGCGGTCCAACCCGTTCAGTGTATTGGCGCAGTTAAAGCGTGACCCAAACGTTTAGGAGTTAATCAATTATGGCTGTTCAGCAGAACAAAAAATCCCGCTCTGCCCGTGACATGCGTCGTTCGCACGATGCCCTGACGGCAAGCACTCTGTCTGTAGAAAAAACCACCGGTGAAATTCACCTGCGTCACCACGTATCGCCAGAAGGCGTTTACCGTGGCCGTAAAGTGATCGACAAGGGCGCTGACGAGTAATCACTTGTCTGCTCAAGTCATCGCGATTGACGCAATGGGCGGGGACTTCGGTCCCCGCAGCATTGTTCAGGCCAGCCTTGCTTGCCTGTCTGCTACACCCTCGCTGCACCTGACCCTCGTCGGTCAACCCTCCCTTTTAGAAGAGCTGCTCTCCGGTCATTCGGCTGTGGATCGCGCGCGCCTGTCGATTACGCCGGCGTCCGAAGTTATCACCATGGACGAAAAACCTGCCCAGGCCTTGCGCGGCAAGCCTGACTCGTCAATGCGCGTGGCCCTTGAGTTGTTGCGTGATGGCAAGGTCCAGGCCTGTGTCAGCGCCGGCAACACCGGTGCGCTGATGGCTCTGTCGCGGTTTGTGCTCAAGACCTTGCCGGGCATTGACCGGCCGGCGATGATCGCGGCCATTCCGACCCAGAAGGGCTATTGCCAGTTGCTCGACCTCGGTGCCAACGTCGATTGCAGTGCCGAGCACTTGTTGCAGTTCGCGATCATGGGCTCGGTGGCGGCGGAAACCCTGGGTGTCGTTCGCCCGCGGGTGGCGTTGCTAAACATCGGTACTGAAGACATCAAGGGCAATCAGCAGGTCAAGCTGGCCGCGACCTTGTTGCAGAGCGCCCGGGGCATCAACTACATCGGTTTTGTCGAAGGTGACGGTTTGTACCGCGGCGAGGCGGACGTGGTGGTGTGTGACGGTTTTGTCGGCAATATCCTGCTCAAGTCCAGCGAAGGCCTGGCGACCATGATTGCCGGGCGTATCGAAGCCTTGTTCAAGAAGAACGTCGCCTCGCGGATGGTCGGTGCTTTGGCGCTGCCGCTGATGAAGCGCTTGCAGGCGGACCTGGCGCCGGCGCGGCACAACGGCGCGAGCTTTCTCGGCTTGCAGGGGATTGTGGTGAAAAGCCACGGTTCGGCCGGGGTGCAGGGTTTCCAGAGTGCGATCCAGCGCGCCCTGATCGAGATCCAGGAAAACCTCCCGGAGCGGCTTCACGGTCGTCTGGAGGATTTGTTGCCTTAGGCGTTTTCGTCGGACAATGCTTAAATGTGACCGCTCAGTTCAATTGGCCATCCAACTGTCAGCTTCTTGCGTCCCCCAAGCGGGACGTCAATTCTCCGACGACAAGATCATTAGGGGCTTGTTACATGTCTGCTTCCCTCGCATTCGTCTTTCCAGGACAGGGTTCGCAGTCCCTCGGCATGCTGGCCGAGTTGGGCGCGCAACATCCGGTGGTCCTCGAAACATTCAAAGAAGCTTCCGATGCTCTGGGTTACGACCTGTGGGCACTGACCCAGCAAGGGCCGGAAGAACAACTCAATCAAACCGATAAAACCCAGCCGGCCATTCTGACCGCCTCGATCGCCTTGTGGCGCCTGTGGCTGGCGGAAGGCGGTGCGCGTCCGGCTTATGTGGCCGGTCACAGCCTGGGCGAATACAGCGCCCTGGTGGCGGCAGGCAGCCTGAGTCTGGGCGACGCGGTGAAACTGGTCGAACGTCGTGGTCAGTTGATGCAGGAAGCCGTTCCGGCCGGGCAGGGCGGCATGGCCGCTATCCTCGGCCTGGAAGATGCTGACGTGCTGGCGGCCTGTGCAGAAGCGGCGCAGGGCGAAGTGGTCAGTGCGGTCAACTTCAATTCTCCCGGCCAGGTCGTTATCGCCGGTGCCAAGGCGGCGGTCGAACGTGCCATCGAAGGCTGCAAGGCCCGTGGTGCCAAGCGCGCCTTGCCGTTGCCGGTCAGCGTGCCATCCCACTGTGAACTGATGCGTCCGGCGGCCGAGCGCTTTGCCGAGTCCATCGCGGCCATTGACTGGCAGGTCCCGCAGGTCCCGGTGGTGCAGAACGTCAGCGCCAATGTGCCGGCCGATCTGGATACCCTCAAGCGCGATCTGCTTGAGCAGCTCTACAAGCCTGTGCGCTGGGTCGAATCGGTCCAGGCGCTTGCGGCCAAGGGCGCGACCCAGCTGGTCGAATGCGGTCCGGGCAAGGTGCTTGCCGGTCTGAACAAACGCTGCGCCGAAGGCGTGTCGACATCCAACCTCAATACCCCAGACGCTTTCGCTGCCGCTCGCGCAGCGCTGGCCTGAATCAGGAGAAACTTGCATGAGTCTGCAAGGTAAAGTTGCACTGGTCACCGGCGCGAGCCGCGGTATCGGCCAGGCCATCGCCCTGGAATTGGGTCGTCAGGGCGCCATCGTCATTGGCACCGCGACCTCCGCCTCGGGTGCCGAGCGCATCGCTGCTACCCTGAAAGAAAACGCTATTCAAGGCACTGGCCTGGAACTCAATGTCACCAGCGACGAATCGGTTGCAGCGGTGCTGGCAAGCATCACCGCGCAGTTCGGCGCCCCGGCAATTCTGGTCAATAATGCTGGTATCACCCGCGATAATCTGATGATGCGCATGAAAGACGACGAATGGAACGACGTCATCGATACCAACCTGAACAGTCTGTTTCGCCTGTCCAAGGGGGTTTTGCGCGGCATGACCAAGGCCCGTTGGGGACGAATTATCAGTATTGGTTCGGTTGTGGGTGCCATGGGCAACGCAGGCCAAGTAAACTACGCTGCCGCCAAGGCCGGTCTGGAAGGTTTCAGTCGCGCACTGGCGCGTGAAGTCGGTTCGCGTTCGATTACGGTAAACTCGGTGGCCCCAGGGTTCATCGATACTGATATGACCCGCGAGCTGCCTGAAGCGCAGCGTGAATCCTTGGCGACACAGATTCCGCTGGGCCGTCTGGGGCAAGCTCAAGAGATCGCGTCTGTGGTCGCTTTTCTTGCATCCGACGGTGCGGCTTACGTTACTGGGGCTACAATCCCGGTGAACGGCGGGATGTACATGAGTTAAATGTGACGGATTGCTTCAAAAAAATGTCATACGAGCTGTCTAAAATCCGTTATAAAGCTGCAATCTATTTATAGGCAGAGGGTCCCTGGGTTTGAGGAGTGAAGCTTTCAGTTGAAAAACTGAAAAGTCTTTCTATACACTTACCCACTGGCCAGCTGCCTGAATTTGTCCATTAGGAGTGAAAACAAGGTATGAGCACCATCGAAGAGCGCGTCAAGAAAATCGTTGCTGAGCAACTGGGCGTTAAAGAAGAAGAAGTGGTCAACACTGCTTCCTTCGTTGAAGACCTGGGTGCCGACTCCCTTGACACCGTTGAGCTGGTGATGGCTCTGGAAGAGGAATTCGAGACCGAAATCCCTGACGAAGAAGCTGAGAAGATCACTACTGTACAAGCTGCAATCGATTACGTTACTAACCATCAGGCTTAATAGCTTGTAATCGCTGCTTGCTGTCATGGAAAAACCGCACTGCCATTACGGCGTGCGGTTTTTTCTTTAGGCCTGATGCAAAGTCGTCATTTGAAAAAGGAGAGTGCTGTGTCGCGTAGACGCGTCGTAGTCACCGGTATGGGTATGTTGTCGCCACTGGGCACGGATGTGCCGAGCAGTTGGCAGGGCATTCTGGCTGGCCGCAGTGGCATTGGTCTGATCGAACACACCGACCTTTCTGCCTATTCCACCCGCTTTGGCGGCTCGGTAAAGGGCTTCAATGTCGAGGAATACCTGTCGGTCAAGGAAGCTCGAAAGCTCGACCTGTTCATTCAATACGGTCTGGCCGCAGGGTTTCAGGCTGTGCGTAATTCCGGTCTGGAAGTCACTGACGCCAACCGTGAGCGCATCGGCGTGGCCATGGGTTCGGGTATTGGCGGTCTGACCAATATCGAAGAAACCAGCCGCACGCTGCATGACTCCGGCCCTCGTCGAATTTCACCGTTCTTCGTGCCTGGCTCGATCATCAATATGATTTCCGGTTTCCTGTCCATCCACTTGGGTGCGCAGGGACCTAACTACGCCATCGCCACCGCGTGTACCACCGGTACGCACTGCATCGGCATGGCGGCTCGCAACATCATGTACGACGAAGCCGACGTGATGATTGCCGGCGGCGCCGAGATGGCCGCTTGCGGCCTGGGCATGGGCGGCTTTGGTGCCTCCCGTGCACTGTCGACCCGCAACGACGAGCCAACCCGCGCCAGCCGTCCATGGGACAAGGGCCGTGATGGCTTCGTTCTGTCCGATGGCGCCGGTGCGCTGGTGCTTGAAGAGCTGGAACACGCCAAGGCCCGCGGCGCGACCATCTATGCCGAGCTGATCGGCTTCGGCACCAGTGGCGATGCCTACCACATGACTTCGCCTCCCGCCGACGGCGCCGGTGCTGCACGCTGCATCACCAATGCCCTGCGCGACGCCAAGATCAATGGCGACCAGGTCCAGTACATCAACGCCCACGGCACTTCGACCTCGGCCGGCGACCTCGCCGAAGCCTGTGCGATCAAGTCGGTGTTCGGCGATCACGCTTACAAAATGGCGGTCAGTTCGACCAAGTCCATGACCGGTCACCTGTTGGGTGCGGCGGGCGCGGTCGAGGCGATCTTCAGTGTGCTGGCGATCAACAGCCAAGTGGCACCGCCGACCATCAACCTCGATGAGCCGGATGAAGGTTGCGACCTCGACTTCGTGCCGCACACCGCGCGCAACATGGATATCGATGTGGTGCTGTCCAATTCCTTCGGGTTTGGCGGGACCAACGGCTCGCTGGTGTTCCGCCGGTTCGCTGACTGATGGACAGCTGGGTCGACGGTCAGCCGGCTGACGCTCTGTCGCTGAAGGATCGCGGCCTGGCTTACGGTGATGGTCTATTCGAGACCATCGCTGTGCGAGGCGGGCAACCGTTGTTGCTGGATCGGCATCTGTCGCGTCTGGCGCAGGGTTGTTCACGCCTGGCGATCACTGCCAATCATTCCTTGATCCGCAGCGAATTGTTGGCCTATGCCACTGCACTGGGCGAGGGCGTGCTCAAGCTCATCCTCACCCGTGGTGACGGTTTGCGCGGTTATGCTCCCGACCCTTCGGCCCAGGCCCGGCGTATTTTGCAAGGCAATCCTCCTGCGGCTTATCCCGTTGTTCATAGCGAACAGGGGGTTCGGTTGTTCCCGTGCACCACGCGATTGTCCAATCAACCGTTGCTCGCCGGCCTCAAGCATTTGAATCGCCTGGAGCAGGTCATCGCCCGGGCCGAGTGGCAAGACACCGAGCACGCCGAAGGTCTGATGCTCGATCGGGTCGGTCGGGTGATTGAAGGCGTCTTCAGCAACTTGTTCCTGGTTCGCGACGGTGTGCTGATCACCGCCGATCTCAAGCGTTGCGGCGTGGCCGGCGTGATGCGTGCCGAATTATTGTTTCAGGCTGAGTCATTGGGGATCCCCACGCACATCACCGACATCAGCCTCGATCAGCTGCAATGGGCCGATGAAGTCTTCGTCTGCAACAGCGTGTATGGCGTTTGGCCGGTGCGCGCCTATGCAGCACTGAGCTGGTCGGTTGGCCCGCTCACCCGTAAACTCCAAACCCTTGCCCGCGCGCTACTGGATGCTTGATACGTGAGACGTAAATTCTTGCTGCTGCTGGAAACCGGACTGGTTCTGGCGGGGCTGCTAATGGCCGCTTCGGCCTGGAAAATCCATTCGGCGCTGGAACAACCGCTGAACATCACCCAGGAAGAACTGCTGGAAGTGCCCAAGGGCACAACACCGACCCGCACCTTCTATCGACTCGAAGCCGATGGCGTCATCAAAGACGCCTTCTGGTTGCGCGTCTATTGGCGCTTCAACCTCGCCAGCACACCGATTCACAGCGGTGAGTACCGCATGCTGCCCGGCATGACCGTCGACGGTCTGATCGATCTGTGGAAACGCGGCGAAGTGGTGCAGTACAGCGTGACCCTGGTCGAAGGCTGGAATTTCCGGCAGGTCCGCGCCGCCCTGGCCAAGGATGACAAGCTCAAGCAAACCCTGAACGGCCTGAGCGACACACAAGTGATGGACAAGATCGGCCATACCGGGATTTTCCCTGAGGGCCGCTTCTTTCCGGACACTTACAGCTTCGTGCGTGGCATGACCGACGCCGAGCTGCTGAAAAAAGCTTATGAGCGCCTCGATGAAGTGCTCGCCAAGGAATGGGACAAGCGCGCCGCTGATGCACCGTACACCGAACCCTATCAGGCGCTGATCATGGCCTCGCTGGTGGAGAAGGAAACCGGCGTGCCACAGGAGCGCGGGCAGATTGCTGGCGTATTCGTGCGGCGGATGGCGATCGGCATGATGTTGCAGACCGATCCGACGGTGATCTACGGCCTGGGTGATCGCTACACCGGCAAGTTGACCCGCGCCCACCTCAAGGAAGCGACGCCGTACAACACCTATATGATTTCCGGATTGCCGCCAACCCCGATAGCCATGGTCGGCCGCGAAGCGATCCATGCGGCGCTGAACCCGGTGGCCGGCAACAGTTTGTATTTTGTCGCTCGCGGCGACGGCAGCCATGTGTTCTCCGATGACCTGGATGCACACAATTCGGCAGTGCGCGAGTTCCAGCTCAAGCGCCGCACCGATTACCGCTCCAGCCCGGCACCGGCGAACGCGCCCGTGACGCCGGAGGCCGAGACACCGACTCCCGCGGCTTCCCCCGATACCGTGCCTGAAGCGGTGCCGCAGGTGCCGGCGCAAGAGCCGGCTCCCGCACCGGAACCGACGACCGCGCCTGAATCTGTACCGCCAACGCCGGCGCAAGAACCCGCGCCCGCACCGGATGCAGCCGCGCCGCAAAGCTCGCAATGACTCTGATTAAGGACTGCCTGTGACTGGCTTGTTTATTACCCTGGAAGGCCCGGAAGGCGCCGGCAAGAGCACCAACCGCGAATACCTGGCCGAGCGCCTGCGCGCCGCCGGTATCGAAGTGTTGCTGACCCGCGAGCCGGGCGGCACGCCGTTGGCCGAGCGGATCCGCGAAGTGCTGCTGGCCCCGGTGGACGAAGTCATGAACCCCGACACCGAGCTGTTGCTGGTGTTTGCCGCGCGAGCCCAGCATCTGGCCGAGGTGATTCGCCCGGCGCTGGCTCGTGGTGCGGTGGTCTTGTGCGATCGCTTCACCGATTCGACTTACGCCTATCAGGGCGGCGGTCGCGGTTTGTCGCTGGAGCGCATCGCGACCCTGGAAGCCTTCGTTCAGGGTGACTTGCGCCCTGACTTGACACTGATTTTCGATCTGCCGGTAGAAGTCGGTCTGGCTCGCGCCAGTGCTCGCGGTCGGCTGGATCGTTTCGAGCTAGAAGGCCGGGCCTTTTTCGATGCGGTGCGCAGTGCCTTTCTCAAGCGCGCTGAGGCGGATCCCGCACGTTATGTGCTGGTCGATGCTGCCCAGCCGCTGCCGCAGGTCCAGCGGTCGCTGGATGCGTTGCTCCCGCGCTTGCTGGAGTTGACCCGTGGCTGAGGCCTATCCGTGGCAGGACGAGCTCTGGCAGCAACTGGCGGGGCGTAAACAGCACGCTCACGCCTATTTGCTGCATGGCCCGGCCGGGATTGGCAAGCGTGCGTTGGCCGAGCGGTTGATGGCGCATTTGTTGTGTCAGCGTCCGACCGCGCAGGATGCTTGCGGCGGGTGCAAATCCTGCCTGCTGCTCAAGGCTGGCAGCCACCCCGACAACTACATCCTGGAGCCGGAAGAGGCGGACAAGGCAATCAAGGTCGATCAGGTTCGTGACTTGGTCAGCTTTGTGGTCCAGACCGCACAGATGGGCGGGCGCAAAGTGGTGCTGATCGAGCCGGTGGAGTCGATGAACGTCAACGCCGCCAACGCCTTGCTCAAAAGCCTTGAAGAACCGTCCGGCGATACCGTGTTGCTGCTGGTCAGCCACCAGACCAGCCGTCTGCTGCCGACGATCAAGAGCCGCTGCCAGCAGCAGGCTTGCCCGTTGCCCAGCGAGGCCATGAGCCTGGCGTGGTTGGCGACGGCGTTGCCGGATTGCTCTCAAGAAGAACGCATCGAATTGCTGACCTTGGCCGCTGGCTCGCCATTGGCCGCGGTCAAGTTGCAGAACCAGGGTGTACGCGAACAGCGCGGGCTGGTGGTCGAAGGCGTGAAGCAGTTGCTCAAGCAACAGAAATCACCGACCCAGTTGGCCGAAGAATGGAAATCCATCCCGCAGTTGCTGCTGTTCGATTGGTTCTGCGATTGGTCGAGCTTGATCCTGCGCTATCAGTTGACTCAGGATGAAGAAGGCCTCGGCCTGACGGACATGCGCAAGGTCATTCAATACCTGGCGCAGAAGTCCGCGCAGGGCAAAGTGCTGAATATTCAGGACTGGATCCTCGCCCAGCGTCAGAAGGTGATGAGCAAGGCCAACCTGAATCCGGCGCTATTGCTTGAGGCGTTGCTGGTGCAATGGGTGTCTTTGCCTGGCCAGAAGTGACTAGACTCTGAGCATCAGCCGTGGAGGTCAGCATGAATGAACCCGTCAATACCGGGCCGCGCAACGGCATTTTGTCCCTGACCATCAAGGACAAGTCCGTGCTTTATGCGGCCTACATGCCGTTTATCAAGAACGGTGGCCTGTTTATCCCGACCAACAAAAGCTACAGGTTGGGCGATGAGGTGTTCATGTTGCTGAACCTGATGGACGATGCGGAAAAAATTCCGGTCGCCGGCAAGGTCACATGGATCACCCCCAAAGGCGCTCAGGGCAACCGGGCTGCCGGGGTTGGCGTGCAGTTCAACGAGGGTGACAACACCGCTCGCAGTCGAATCGAAACCCATCTGGCCGGAGCCCTGAAATCCGACCGTCCCACTCATACGATGTAAGTTGCAGCCCTTTTTATGCTCGTAGATTCCCATTGCCACCTTGATCGCCTCGACCTCGCCGCCCACAACGGCTCTCTGGATGCCGCACTCGATGCGGCCCGGCAACGCGGGGTGGGGCACTTTTTGTGTATCGGCGTCAGCGTCGACAACGCCGCCGATGTCAAAGCCCTGGCCGAGCGTTATGACGACGTCGATTGTTCGGTAGGTGTGCATCCGCTGGATGTGCAGCCCGGTGCCGCGCCCGCGCTGGATTGGCTGTTACAAGAACTGAATCACCCTCGGGTGGTGGCGATTGGTGAAACCGGCCTGGATTATCACTACGAGCCGGAAGCCGCCGAGTTGCAGCAGGAGTCATTCCGCCTGCACCTGCAAGCCGCCCGGCAGACCGGCAAACCGGTAATCATTCACACCCGTGGCGCTCGCGCCGATACTCTGAATCTGTTGCGCGAAGCCGCACTCCCGCAAGCCGGCGTGCTGCATTGCTTCACCGAAGACTGGGACATGGCCAAGGCCGCGCTGGACATGGGTTATTACATTTCCCTGTCCGGAATTGTCACGTTCCGCAATGCCGATGCGTTGCGTGATGTCGCGAGTAAAGTACCGGCCGACCGTTTGCTGGTGGAAACCGACTCGCCGTACCTAGCGCCGATCCCTTATCGCGGCAAACCGAACCTGCCGCAATATGTGCGGGAAGTGGCAGAGTTTCTGGCGATGCTGCGGGGGGAATCCTATGAGCGGTTTGCCGAGCAGACCACCGAGAACTTCAAGCGTTTGTTCCCGTTGGCGCATGTGAAAGGTTAAATCGCAGGCAAAAAAAACCCGGGTTCTGGGGGGTGAATCCGGGTTAAGACCATTAGGAGTAAAACAAAGGTACGCGGTCCGTTGGTACCTATATCGACGCGACACTTGGGGGAGATGCCCCGCCGACAGTTCAAGTATTGATCAGTATTGCGCCGAGTCCAGTTTAGCCGCCCCGGTTTTTAAACAATTTTGGAATACGGGCGCTTCGGAAGAGTTCTCATCAACCGGTGACCTTGCGTGAAATGATCAAGAAACGCAGATATGGTCGGATGATCCGTGCATTTTGGCGCAAGTTAGGCATAATACGCGGCTTCGAATTTTGACCCCTACAGACCTTTTCTTATGCATAAAGAACCTCGTAAGGTCCGTGAGTTTCGTCGCCGCGAGCAAGAAATTCTCGATACCGCGCTCAAGCTGTTCCTCGAACTGGGTGAAGACAGTGTCACCGTCGAGATGATTGCTGATGCCGTCGGTATCGGCAAAGGCACGATCTACAAGCACTTCAAATCCAAGGCGGAGATCTACCTGCGCCTGATGCTCGATTACGAGCGCGATTTGAACGAGCTGTTGCATTCGGCCGATGTCGACAAGGACAAGGAAGCCCTGTCCCGGGCCTACTTCGAATTCCGCATGCGCGACCCGCAACGCTATCGCTTGTTCGATCGCCTCGAAGAAAAGGTGGTCAAGGGCAACCAGGTGCCGGAGATGGTCGAGGAACTGCACAAGATCCGCGCCTCGAACTTCGAACGCCTGACCCTGCTGATCAAGGGCCGGATCAGCGAAGGCAAGCTCGAAGACGTGCCGCCATACTTCCATTACTGCGCGTCCTGGGCGCTGGTGCATGGCGCCGTGGCGCTGTATCACTCGCCGTTCTGGAGCAATGTGCTGGAAGATCAGGAAGGCTTCTTCCAGTTCCTGATGGACATCGGCGTGCGCATGGGCAACAAGCGCAAGCGCGACACCGACACGCCTAGCAGCTGAGCCATTCACTGGCCTTATCGCGCCATGATTTTGCTACATGGCGCAGTACCGCAGGAATATACTCAGGCTTAGGTATTGCTAAAACTTGATTTGTGAGTCAAGTTTTAGCGGTCCCGAAACTTCTTCTGCCGGAGTGCTCCATGATCGTTGATCGTCAAGGCAGGCGTTTTCGCAATTTGCGGATCAGCCTGACTTCAGCCTGCAATTACGCGTGTACCTATTGCGTGCCTAACGGCAAGCGGCTGGTGGCTGCGCAGGATGAATTGTCGGCCGAGGCCATGGCGCGTGGCGTGGCGTATCTGATCGAAGCCGCCGGTATCGAGCGGTTGCGCATCACCGGTGGCGAGCCGCTGGTCAGCCCCAAACTCGAAGCTTTCATGAGCGCCGTCGGCCAGATGGGCCTTGAGGACATCAGCCTGACCACCAATGGTCAGTTGCTGGCGAAAAAACTGCCGCTGCTGGTGGATGCCGGTATCCGGCGCATCAACGTTTCCCTCGATACCCTGGACGCCAGTGCATTTCGCAGCATTGCCCGCGGTGGCGACTTGGCTACCGTGCTCGATGGCATGGACCAGGCCTCGGCGACCGGCATGAAGATCAAGGTCAACATGGTGCCGTTGCGCGGGCAGAATCTCGATCAGGTGATGCCGCTGCTCGATTACTGTCTGGAGCGTGGCTATGAGTTGCGCTTTATCGAGTTGATGCGCATGGGTCATCTGGCCAGCGACAACAACGCCTTCCTGCAGCAGTTCGTCAGCCTTCAGCAGTTGCTGAGCCTGATTGGCGAGCGCTATGAATACCTGCAAGCCGACGCCCCGGTGGATGCCACGGCGGTGCGCTACGAAATCCCGGGGCAGGGCCACTTCGGCGTGATCGCCAACGAAAGTGTGCCGTTCTGCCGGACGTGTTCGCGGCTACGGCTGTCGTCCACCGGTTGGCTACATGGCTGCCTGTCATCGAGTAATCGCCACTATGTCGGCGACTTACTGGATAAGCCGCGTCATCAGGCGCTGCCGGCCTTGCAGCGGCTGTTGGTGAAGGCTCTGGGGGACAAGCAGGAAGTGGCGTTCTCCGGTGGCGCGACCATCATGAAAATCATCGGCGGCTGACAAGTCCTCATCGCGGGCAAGCCATGCTCCTACAGGATTGATGGTGTCCGCACATTTGCGTACGACACAAACCTGTAGGAGCAAGGCTTGCCCGCGATTGCGTTCTATAAGTCGACGATAATCCTGAGCTGGCGCGGAAGCTGCATCCAACGCCCATTCGCCGGTTTTCCGTCACCGGCTTCTGGAGGGTAGGATGCGTAGCCTGGTTTTGCTGCTGGCCGTTATGGCGCTTGGTGGCTGCATGAATGTCAGCGACATGGGCGAAGGTGTTCGCTACCACATGAGCGACGCGGGGCTGCTGGATCACAGCAACAGTCAGCGCGTGAACAACTTCCGCATTCAGCCGGACTCATTCATTTACATTGCTCAGGGTGCTTTCGCACCACCGGGCAGTGCTTACCCGCGACCTAACGTGGTCGCCGAAACAGCCTTCGACGGCTTTATCGAATACTTCCCGATGGTCCGCCGCGCCCGTGCGCCGGAAGGCCTCGACGCCGCCATGGGCGAAGCCCGGGCCGCTGGTGCGCATTACCTGCTCTATACCCGGTTTGCCAAGGCCGACGACCGCATCGGCAACTCGGACGAATGGCTCGACCAGGAAGCTGTGGACCGCCTCGGCATCGACAGTGGCGTGATTCAGATCATGTTGATCGAGACCAGCACCCAGTATTTGATCGATACTGCACGGATCAAGAGTCGTGGCGGTTTACTGACGTTCCACGACACCAAGCCCGAAGATCTGCTGGGCCCGCCGCTGGAGCAATACGCTCGTAGCCTGTTGGGCCTCAGCGAACAGTAATCCTGAGGAGATCGCCATGAGTGGCCCGCAAAAAGCCAACGACCTGCTGGGGCAAATCCCCAAGACCAAAGGCTTGCCACCGGTCCACCTGTGGAACCCCGACTTCTGCGGCGACATCGACATGCGCATCGCCCGGGACGGCACCTGGTATTACTTGGGCACACCGATCGGGCGCAAGCCGATGGTCAAGTTGTTCTCCACCATCATCCGCCGCGACGGCGATGATTACTTCCTGATTACCCCGGTCGAGAAAGTCGGCATCAAAGTCGATGACGCGCCGTTCGTGGCGATTGCTGTAGATGTCGAAGGCGAGGGCGAAGCTCAGCTTCTACGTTTCACCACCAATGTCGATGAGACGGCCGAGGCGGGAGCCGAACACCCAATGCGCGTCGTGATCGATCCCGTGACACAAGAACCTGCGCCCTACGTGCATGTGCGGACCAACCTCGAAGCGCTGATCCATCGCAACGTGTTCTATCAATTGGTGGAATTGGCGGTGAGTCGTGAGATCGATGGGCAGCGCTGGTTGGGTGTGTGGAGTGGTGGCGAGTTCTTCCCCATCGGTCTCGAACCGTAACCGGATCAAATTGTGGGAGTGGGCTTGCTCGCGAAGGCGTCGTGTCAGTCAGCATATTAATAAACTGACAGGCCGCTTTCGCGAGCAAGCCCGCTCCCACATTTGTTTTGTGTTGTCTCGAAAAATCAATTTGACAGCCAATCATATGATGATTAGCGTGGACCTCCATCGCGAACGGCTTTTTGCCGTCCCTGCTTCGAGGTTTTCATGTCCAGCAGTTTTCATGCGTCGACGGTCGATTGGCTCGGTTGCTGGATTGCCGCCGGCCAGGTGAAGCCCGGCGAAACCATCAAGGTTGAAGCCGCCCTCGGCGAGCAGCTTGGGGTCAGTCGCACGGTGATTCGCGAAGCCATCAAGACCTTGGTCGCCAAGGGCTTGCTCGAAGTCGGGCCGAAGGTCGGGACGCGGGTGCTGCCGATAAAACGTTGGAATCTGTTTGATCCGCAAGTCGTCGGCTGGCTGTCGCGCAGTGGCCTGCCGGAAAACTTCGTTGACGACTTGCTCGACCTGCGCCGCACCATCGAACCCATGGCGGTGCGCTGGGCTTGCGAGCGCGCCACCGTCGAACAGGTGCAAGCCATTCTTCAGGCGTACAACGCGCTGGAGCGGGCGGTGGACAGCGGCATCGATTACAACCGCGCCGACCAGTTCTTCCACGAGTGCATCCTCGCCGCCAGCCACAATCAATTCATCGAACAAATGGTCCCGGCCCTCGGCGCGCTGCTGGCGGTGTCTTTCGAAGTGTCCGCCGCCGACCCGGATGAACTGCGCCGCACATTGCCGATCCACAAAGACATGGCCGACGCCATCGCCGCCCGGGATGCCGCGCGGGGTGTGTGGGCCTGCATGACCCTGATCGACAACGCCGACCTGGCAATCAAACGCTTCTACCCACAAGTCATGGCCGACAAAAAAGCCAGCTAAAACACAATTCCCATGTAGGAGTGAGGCTTGCCCGCGAAGGCGTCGTCAAATTCAACATTGATGCCACAGTCACAAAAGCAAACCCGCTCCCACACAAAAAACAATAACAATGCAGGAGGTTTCATGACGTGGACTGCCGTTACCGAACACCGCGCCCAACTCGGTGAAGGCCCTTTCTGGGACGCACCCACCCAAGCGCTTTACTGGGTAGATATCGCTGGCAAGCAAGCGCTGCGATTGATCGGCAATAACGTGCAGATCTGGCAGATGCCCGAGCATGTGTCCGCCTTCATCCCCTGCGAAAGCGGCGACGCACTGGTGACCCTCAGCAGCGGCGTGTATCGGCTGGATCTCGACTCACTGGGTTTGGAACCCCAGCTGACCCTGCTCTGCGTCGCCGACCCACAACCAGGCAACCGCCCCAACGAAGCCCGCTGCGATGCCCAAGGCCGGCTCTGGCTCGGCACCATGCAAAACAATATCGGCGAGAACGGCGAAGACCTGCCCATCGAGCGTCGCTCCGGCGGCCTGTTCCGTATCGACCACGACGCTCGGGTAACGCCGCTGCTCAGAGGGCTGGGCATTCCCAACACCCTGTTGTGGAGCGATGACTCGACTCGCCTGTACTTCGCCGACAGCCTCGACAGCACGCTCTATCAACATTTCATCCGCACCGACGGCGCCCTCGACCCGGCCCAGGTCTGGTTCGGCCCCCACGAACGCGGCGGCCCCGATGGCTCGGCAATGGATTCCCAGGGTTACTTCTGGAACGCTCGATGGGATGGCAATTGCCTACTCAGACTCAGCCCTGAAGGCCAAGTCGATCGGGTGATCGAACTGCCGGTTAGCCGACCTACCAGTTGCGTATTCGGCGGCGAAGACTTGCAAACCCTCTACATCACCAGCGCCGCAAGCCCGCTCAACCATCCATTGGACGGCGCGGTGCTGTCGCTTCGGGTCGATGTGCCCGGAAAAACCTGTACGAGATTTGCTGGGTGAATCCCAAAATATGGGATGTAAAATTATATATTGAGATTATTTGGCGGTCGGGTTTATAGTCGGCTCCATCAGTTACACGCACTCACACTTAAAAAAACAAAACGGGTGAAGTGATGCAGCGATTTTCCAAACAGTTTTTCGGCCGGACATCGACAGATGCCCGGTTTTTGTCGTGCCTGAAAAAGGGAGTCCGGCTTCATGGCTGAGCCTCTTTCCTTGCCACCGGTGCCCGAGCCGCCGAAGGGCGAACGACTGAAAAACAAAGTCGTACTGCTGACCGGCGCCGCTCAGGGCATTGGCGAGGCGATTGTCGCGACCTTCGCCTGCCAGCAAGCCAAGCTGATCATCAGCGACATCCAGGGTGAGAAAGTCGAGAAAGTCGCGGCCCACTGGCGGGACAAAGGTTTTGACGTCCACGCGATCAAGGCCGACGTGTCCCATCAGCAAGACCTGCACGCCATGGCCAAACTGGCCGTCGAACGCCACAGCCGCATCGACGTGCTGGTCAACTGCGCCGGCGTCAATGTGTTCCGCGATCCACTGGAAATGACCGAAGAAGACTGGCGTCGTTGCTTCGCCATCGACCTCGACGGCGCCTGGTTCGGCTGCAAAGCCGTGCTACCGCAAATGATCGAGCAAGGCATCGGCAGCATCATCAACATTGCCTCGACCCATTCCTCCCACATTATTCCGGGCTGCTTCCCGTACCCGGTGGCCAAGCACGGCTTGCTCGGCCTGACCCGCGCCCTCGGCATCGAATACGCGGCGAAGGGCATTCGCGTCAACGCCATCGCGCCGGGCTACATCGAAACCCAACTGAACGTCGATTACTGGAACGGTTTTGCCGACCCCCAGGCCGAACGTCAGCGGGCCTTTGATCTGCATCCACCGCGACGCATCGGTCAGCCGATGGAAGTGGCGATGACGGCCGTTTTCCTGGCCAGCGATGAAGCACCGTTCATCAATGCCTCGTGCATCACCATCGATGGTGGTCGTTCGGTCATGTACCACGACTGAGGACAACGGATGTCGGACGCGGAACTCCGTCCGTCATCCAATCATCATACGATATGACTATTTGCTACACGTTTTGACCGCTGTATCGGCTTTCAAATAACGCTCAAAAAAAATAACAAGGAGTCAGCTTATGAATCGTCGTCGTGGGATCCGTTCCCTGTGCTGTGCCGCTTTGGCGGTCACGGCGGTCAGCCTGAGCAGTTCGCTGCTGGCGGCCGAGCAAGTGAAAATCGGTTTTCTGGTCAAGCAGGCGGAAGAACCCTGGTTCCAGACCGAATGGGCCTTCGCTGAAAAGGCCGGCAAGGACAAAGGCTTCACCGTGATCAAGATCGCCGTGCCGGATGGCGAGAAAACCCTCTCGGCCATCGACAGCTTGGCGGCCAACGGCGCGAAAGGCTTTGTGATCTGCCCGCCAGACGTCGGTCTCGGCCCGGCCATCGTCGCCAAGGCCAAGGCCAACGGTTTGAAAGTGATTGCGGTCGATGACCGTTTTGTCGATGCCAGCGGTAAATTCATGGAAGACGTGCCTTACCTCGGCATGGCCGCGTTTGAAGTCGGCGAGAAACAGGGCAATGCCATGGCCACCGAAGCCAAGAAGCGCGGCTGGGACTGGAAAGAAACCTATGCCGTGATCAACACCTTCAACGAACTCGACACTGGCAAGAAACGCACCGACGGTTCGGCCAAGGCGCTGACAGATGCCGGCTTCCCGAAAGACCACATCCTCTTTACCGCACAGAAAACCCTCGACGTCCCAGGCAGCATGGACGCCACCAACTCGGCGCTGGTGAAACTGCCCAGCGGTGCGAAAAACCTGATCATCGGCGGCATGAACGACAACACCGTGCTGGGCGGCGTGCGCGCCACCGAAAGCGCCGGGTTCACCGCCGCTAATGTCATCGGGATCGGCATCAACGGCACTGACGCCATCGGCGAACTGAAAAAGCCCAACAGCGGCTTCTTCGGCTCGATGCTGCCGAGCCCGCACATCGAGGGCTACAACACCGCAGTGATGATGTACGAGTGGGTCACCACCGGCAAAGAGCCGCCGAAATACACCGCCATGGACGAGGTGACGCTGATCACTCGTGAGAACTTCAAGCAGGAACTGGAAAAGATCGGCCTGTGGAACTGAAGGCCGGTTGATTTCATTGGCGGCCCTGGCGACGGGGCCGCCTGATCTGTGTGATGAGGTGGTTATGCAAGCGCAAACACAAACACAAGAACACCGCGGCGGCAGCTTGCGCTTCAACGGGATCGGCAAGACCTTTCCCGGGGTGAAGGCGCTGGACGGCATCAGCTTCGTCGCCCATCCGGGGCAGGTCCATGCCTTGATGGGCGAGAACGGCGCCGGCAAATCGACGTTGCTGAAAATCCTCGGCGGCGCCTACATCCCGAGCAGCGGCGACCTGCAAATCGGCGAGCAGACGATGGCTTTCAAGTCCACCGCCGACAGCATCGCCAGCCGTGTGGCGGTGATCCACCAGGAACTGCATCTGGTCCCGGAAATGACCGTGGCGGAAAACCTGTTCCTTGGGCATCTGCCGGCCAGTTTCGGCCTGATCAATCGCGGTGCCTTGCGCCAGCAAGCATTGGCTTGCCTCAAGGGCCTGGCCGATGAAATCGATCCGCAGGAGAAAGTCGGACGGCTGTCCCTCGGCCAGCGCCAATTGGTCGAAATCGCCAAGGCATTATCCCGTGGCGCCCATGTGATCGCTTTTGATGAGCCGACCAGCAGCCTTTCAGCCCGGGAGATCGATCGCTTGATGGCGATCATCGGTCGCCTGCGGGACGAAGGCAAAGTGGTGCTCTACGTTTCCCATCGCATGGAAGAAGTGTTCCGCATCTGCAACGCGGTGAC
This sequence comes from Pseudomonas sp. LBUM1646, assembly GCF_059716165.1. Lineage (NCBI taxonomy): Bacteria > Pseudomonadati > Pseudomonadota > Gammaproteobacteria > Pseudomonadales > Pseudomonadaceae > Pseudomonas > Pseudomonas sp. LBUM1646. The sequence goes on along the minus strand of NZ_CP166810.1, from coordinate 5,057,727 downwards.
GGTGTTCAAGGACGGCCGCTTCGTGCGCACGTTCGAGAACATGAGCGAACTGACCCACGACCAGTTGGTGACCTGCATGGTCGGTCGCGACATCCAGGACATCTACGATTACCGTCCGCGTCAACGCGGTGCGGTGGCGCTGAAGGTTGACGGTCTACTCGGGCCGGGCCTGCGTGAACCGGTGAGTTTCGAGGTGCACAAAGGCGAGATTCTCGGGCTGTTCGGTTTGGTTGGGGCAGGGCGCACGGAGCTGTTCCGCATGCTCAGCGGCTTGACCCGCAACACGGCCGGACGCCTGGAGCTGCGGGGCCATGAACTGAAACTGCGTTCCCCTCGAGATGCGATTGCCGCCGGGGTTTTGCTCTGTCCCGAAGACCGCAAGAAGGAGGGCATCATGCCGCTCTCCAGCGTCGCCGAGAACATCAACATCAGTGCGCGGGGCGCCCATTCCACGTTCGGTTGCCTGCTGCGCGGTCTATGGGAAAAGGGCAATGCCGACAAGCAAATCGCCGCGCTGAAAGTGAAGACGCCGAGCGCCTCGCAGAAAATCATGTACCTGTCCGGCGGCAATCAGCAGAAGGCCATTCTCGGTCGCTGGCTGTCGATGCCGATGAAAGTCCTGCTGCTCGACGAACCGACCCGTGGCATCGACATCGGCGCCAAGGCCGAGATCTACCAGATCATCCATAACCTCGCCGCCAGTGGTATCGCGGTGATTGTGGTGTCCAGCGACTTGATGGAAGTCATGGGCATTTCCGATCGCATTCTGGTGCTGTGCGAAGGCGCGATGCGCGGCGAACTGTCCCGCGACGAGGCCAATGAACCCAACCTGCTGCAACTGGCTTTGCCGCGCCAACGCGCTGACGGCGTGGCGAACTGAGAGGTAATTATGATGACCATCCAAAACAACGCTCTGCCCACCCAGCGCAAACCCCTGGACCTGCGGCGTTTTCTCGATGACTGGGTGATGCTGCTGGCGGCCATCGCCATCTTCGTCGCCTGCACGTTGCTGATCGACAACTTCCTCTCGCCGCTGAACATGCGCGGGTTGGGCCTGGCGATTTCCACTACCGGGATTGCCGCGTGCACCATGTTGTATTGCCTGGCGTCCGGGCACTTCGACTTGTCGGTGGGTTCGGTGATTGCCTGTGCCGGCGTGGTCGCGGCGGTGGTGATGCGTGACACCGACAGCGTATTCCTTGGTGTCGCGGCGGCGCTGTTCATGGGGCTGATCGTCGGTTTGATCAACGGGATCGTGATCGCCAAGCTGCGGGTCAATGCCTTGATCACCACGTTGGCGACCATGCAAATCGTGCGTGGCCTGGCCTACATTTTTGCCAATGGCAAAGCGGTCGGCGTGTCGCAGGAACAGTTCTTCGTCTTCGGCAACGGCCAGTTGTTCGGCGTGCCGGTGCCGATCCTGATCACCATCGTTTGCTTCCTGTTTTTCGGCTGGCTGCTGAACTACACCACCTACGGGCGCAACACCATGGCCATCGGCGGTAACCAGGAAGCGGCGCTGTTGGCCGGGGTCAACGTGGACCGGACCAAGATCATCATCTTTGCCGTGCACGGTTTGATCGGGGCGTTGGCCGGGGTGATCCTCGCTTCGCGCATGACCTCGGGGCAACCGATGATTGGCCAGGGTTTTGAACTGACGGTGATCTCCGCGTGTGTGTTGGGCGGGGTGTCGTTGAGCGGCGGGATCGGCATGATTCGCCATGTGATTGCCGGGGTGTTGATTCTGGCGATCATCGAGAATGCGATGAACTTGAAGAACATTGATACGTTTTATCAGTATGTGATTCGTGGTTCGATTCTGTTGTTGGCCGTCGTGATTGACCGTCTGAAACAACGCTAACCCCTCTACCTGATCGTTCCCACGCTCCGCGTGGGAATGCCTCAATGGACGCTCTGCGTCCGCTTGTGGGACGCAGAGCGTCCCGGGCTGCATTCCCACGCAGAGCGTGGGAACGATCAGTCCACCGGTCACCTCCCTTAAAAAATGCCTTGCTCGCCCGACCCTGTTTCGGTTATCAATTTGTACATGATTAGACAGGTTCGATTTGACAAGAAACAACGGGTGGTCGACGAACTCATCCGGCGCATCGAAAGCGGCCTCATGGAGGACGGCTTTCTGTTGCCGGGCGAGCATCAGTTGGCTCAAGAATTCAAGGTCAGCCGCGGCACGCTGCGTGAAGCCCTGGCCGAACTGAAGAGGCGCAACTACATCGCTACGCAAAGCGGCGTCGGCTCCATCGTCACCTTCGACGGTGTGGTGCTCGATCAGCACAGCGGCTGGGCCCAGGCCCTGGCGGACAGCGGGGCGCTGATCAACACCGAAGTGCTGCGCCTGGAAGCGGTCAGTCGTCCTGACTTGGTGTCGCGGTTCGGCACCGACCAGTTCATCACCCTCGACCGTCGCCGCCGTGCCAACGACGGCACGCTGGTATCCCTTGAACGCTCATTGATTCCCGCCACTGGCACCCTGGAAAGCCTGCCGCGAGTGGGCCTGATCGATAACTCACTGACTATCACCCTGGCCGCCTACGGTTACATCGGCGAACGCGGCGATCAATGGATTGGCGCCGAGCCACTGAACGCCGAAGACGCCGAATTGCTCGGTCGCCCAACCGGCACGGTATTCCTCAAGGCCCTGCGCACCACGTACGACCGTCAGGGCCGGTTCATGGAACAGGTCGAAAGCTTGCTCGACCCTGTGCATTTTCGTCTGCACCTGCAATTTGGAGAGTCAAAGTGACCGCGCTCAATCATGCCTTGGGCGCGTTCTATGGCTTGGCGTTGGGCGATGCCCTGGGCATGCCGACCCAATCCCTGAGCCGTGCCCAGATCAAGGCGCACTTCGGCGAAATCACCGATCTGGAAGACGCCGGCCCCGATCAACCGATCGCCGCCAACATGCCCAAGGGCTCGATCACCGACGACACCGAACAGGCGATCCTGGTCGGCCAATTGCTGATCGAAGGCGAAGGCCGGATCGAGCCGTCAGTGCTCGCGCAACGGCTGATCGAATGGGAAGCCGAGATGCAGGCCAAGGGCTCGCAGGATTTGCTCGGCCCTTCGACCAAGCGCGCCATCGAGATGATCCTCGCCGGCCATTCGCCGGAAGAGGCGGGGCGCTACGGCACCACCAATGGCGCGGCGATGCGCATCACCCCGGTCGGGATCGCGGCGGATGTCGCTGATCCAGAGCGCTTCATCAAGGCTGTGGTGCAGGCCTGCCAAGTCACCCACAACACCACGCTGGGGATTTCCAGCGCGGCGGCGGTGGCGGCGGTGGTGTCGGCCGGGATCAATGGCATGGACCTCGGCGAGGCCTTGAACCTGGGCATGCAGATCGCTCAGCAAGCTGAAGGCCATGGTCACTGGGTCGCCGGCGGGCGCATCGCCTCGCGGATCAGTTGGGCGCGGACCATCAGCATCGATAGCGACAAGGCCTTGCTGGCGGACTTGCTCTACGACGTCATCGGTACTTCCGTGGCCTCGCAGGAATCGGTGGTGGTGTCATTTGCCCTGGCCCAGCAAGTGGCCATCGGGGAGATGAACGCCTTCGAAGCCGTGTGCATGGCGGCGAGCCTGGGCGGCGACACCGACACCATTGCGGCGATTCTCGGCGCGATGCTCGGCGCTTGCCTGGGGCTGGAGAGCTGGCCGGCGGCGATGATCGAGAAGGTCAAAACCGTGAATGGCCTGGAGCTGGAACCCCTTGTGAAAGGACTCCTCGCCCTGCGCTGAGGTGTACGCAATAAACCTGTAGGCGCTGCCGAAGGCTGCGATCTTTTGATCCTGGCAGTCTTGAGGCAGCTGTAAATCAAGATCAAAAGATCGCAGCCTTCGGCAGCGCCTACGCGGGGTTGCGCAGGTCACTTAGAAATCCGTCTGCCCACAACCAAAACAATGGCAACAGGAGCATCCATCATGAGTTCATCGAACGCCGGGCCAAGCGCCGGGCAACTGGAAACCCGTGGCATCGAACCGGTCCCGGAAAGCGAGTGCAACGGTCATCCGCTGCAACTGTTCTGGGTCTGGTTCGCCGCCAACATCTCCATCCTCGGCTTGCCGCTGGGCGCCACGCTGGTGGCGTTTCGCGGCTTGGCGATCTGGCAGGCGATCATCGTCGCGATCCTCGGCGCTGCCGGCTCGTTCGCGGTGGTCGGGATCATCTCCATCGCCGGCCGTCGTGGCCGCGCACCGAGCCTGACCCTGTCCCGAGCGATCTTCGGCGTTCGCGGCAACATCGGCCCGACCGTGGTTTCGCTGATGTCGCGCCTGGGTTGGGAGACGGTCAACACCACCACCGCCGCCTTCGTGTTGCTGTCGTTGTGCTCGATCCTGTTCGGCTCGCCGGTGGAAGCGAAAAGCGCGCCAGTGCTGACATTGATCTTCATTGCGATTTTCGTCCTGCTGACCCTGTCGGTATCCGGCCTCGGCCACGCTACGTTGCTGGTGATCCAGAAGTGGGCGACCTACGTGTTCGGCGCGCTGAACATTCTTGTCGGCGGTTTCCTCTGCGCCACCATCGACTGGAGCGCGGTGTTCAACGCCACGCCGGCACCGCTGAGCGCAATGATCATCGGCGTCGGCACCATGGCTGCCGGCACCGGGATCGGTTGGGCCAACGCTGGCGCCGACATGTCGCGCTATCAGCACAAAAGCGTCAAAGCCGTGCGCCTGGTGGCCTCCGCCGCATTCGGTGCGGGGATTCCGCTGGTGCTGCTGATCACCCTCGGCGGCTTGCTGTCGGTGGGCAACAATGACTTGGCCCAAGCCACTGACCCGATCATCGCGATCCGCGACATGCTGCCGACCTGGATGGCCGTGCCGTACCTGATCACCGCATTCGGCGGCTTGCTGCTGTCGAATAACCTGTCGGTGTACTCCGCCGGTTTGACCACGCTGACCCTCGGCCTGAAGGTCCCTCGCGTCTACGCGGTGGTGGTCGATATCGTCGCGATCTTCGCCGGTTCGATCTACTTCATGCTGATCGCCGATAGCTTCTACGGCCCGTTCATCACCTTCATTTCCCTGCTGGCGGTGCCGATCACCGCGTGGGTCGGGATCTTCGTCGTTGATCTGATTCACCGTCATTACTACAGCCCCAAAGACCTGCTGGACGTCAGCCCGAGCAGCGCCTATTGGTATCGCGGCGGCATCGAGTGGCGTGCCTTCGGTGCGTGGGCGATTGCGATCGTGCTGGGCTTCAGCTTCACCACCATCGGCACCACGGCCGAAAACATCTGGTTCCGCGGCTTCCTGTCCGACTCGTGGCTGGGCCATAACGGCCTCGGCTGGATCGTGACCTTTCTGGTAGCGGGCGGCATTTATTTCGTACTCGGCGGGGCCAAGGATCGTCGCGCTGCACTGGTTGAGAACGCTCATGCCTAAGTTGTTGCACACCGGCCAGGTCATCATCGACCTGGTCATGGCCGTGGATAAACTGCCCCAGGCTGGCGGCGACGTGTTGGCGCAATCCGCCAGTTTTGAAGCTGGCGGCGGGTTCAACGTGATGGCCGCGGCCCAGCGTAATGGTTTGCCGGTGGTTTACCTCGGTCGGCATGGCACCGGGCGTTTCGGCGACCTGGCGCGAGAGGCGATGAAGGTCGAAGGCATTCAGATCGGCATCGCCCACAAGGCCGAGCGCGATACCGGGTTGTGCGTCGCTGTGACCGACGCCTCGGCCGAACGCAGTTTTATTTCCTATATCGGCGCCGAAGGCGAGGTGTCCACCGAGGACCTGGCGAGCGTGCCGGCCGAGGCGGGGGACTATGTCTATGTCAGCGGTTATAGCTTGCTGCACGTTGGCAAAGCGCAGGCGCTGGTGGATTGGGTGTTGGGATTGCCGAAAGGCATCAACGTGATTTTCGATCCGGGCCCGTTGGTGGAGTCGCCGGATGAGCCGCTGATGAATGCGCTGCTGCCACGAATCGATGTGTGGACCAGCAACAGCGTCGAGGCGCTGCGGTTTACCGGGGGCTCGGACATTGATGAGGCGTTGGATCGGTTGGTCGATCATCTGCCGGCCGAAGTGTTGATGGTGGTGCGAGATGGCCCGCAAGGGTGCTGGATTCGCCAGCGCGGTGATTGTCAGCACGTGCCCGGGTACAAGGTCGAGGCGGTGGACAGTAACGGCGCCGGGGATGCCCATGCCGGGGTGTTTGTGGCCGGGTTGGCGCAAGGATTGCCGGCGGTCGAGGCGGCGCGGCGGGCGAACGCGGCGGCGGCTTTGGCCGTGACCCGGTGGGGGCCGGCGACTTCGCCGGGTATTGCTGAAGTCGATGCGTTGATCCGCGAGACGTTCGGCGACTGATCGGACGCCTTCGCGGGCAAGCCTCGCTCCTACAGCGATGGCGGTAGGCATTTGCTATCACGTCTGAAAATTCGCACAATGCGCCCCCCAGGAAGGGGCGTCTGACAACTCGTCAGGCCAGTTTCGTACACTCATGGAGAGAGTCCCCCGTTTGCAAAACCTCCCCTCGAATCCCCCCCGGCAAGCCATGCATGGCCCGCCGCGTTTTTTTATGGATGAGAAAAAATGAATTACCGGATGATGATTGCCGCGACACTGGTCGCGACTTCTGCTTTGTTAACCGGTTGTGGCGATAAGCCTGACGCGACTGTCAGCGCGAAGACCAGCCAAAGCGCCGCTGAACAGCAACAAATCGAGAAGTACAACCTGTATGTCGATGTGGCCAACAGCCTGACGACATCTTTCCAGGAAGCCCGGGAAAACTACCTGAATCAACAGATGCCGCTGTTAAAGGGCAAAGAAGCGCCAACCTCGATGCGCATCGAGAACGACATTCTGGTTGATCGCTCGGCGACGAAACTGGACTCCGCCGCTGCCATCGACACCCGGATTGTCGAAATCGATGCCGCCGCCAAGGACTTCTCCGCAGCGCTCAAGGCGTTGTCGCCGTTGAGCCACGAGTTGAACAACTACGCCGACTCCAAAGGTTACCTGGCCGACAATGGCGCCAAGGCTCGTCAATTGAGCACGGATTACCTGGCGGCACTGACACTGGTCGCGCAGAAAGAAGAGGCGTTCTACAAAGGGCTGAGTGATCGTGATCAGGCGTTGACCAAGGACGCGTTCGACAAGGCGCCCAAGGACACTGCGGCTTACTATCGCGCCGGGCTGATTTACTACGGCAAAGTCAACAATGCCGACGCGAACGTGTTGTTTGCTGCGCCTAATGACGCAGCAGCACTGGACGCTTTCGAGAAGTCCCTGGCGCAAGTGGCGGATGCTGCCGCCGGTTGGAACAAGACAATCTCCGAGCAATCCGCCAAGACCGGCAAGAGCTGCAGTGGCGGCATGCTGGAAATCAACGAGTTTATCGGCCAGTCCCGCTCGATGATCAAAGACATCAAGGACGGCGTGTTCAAACGCGAAGAAACCGGTTTGATGGCAAAAATGCCGGCACACATGCGCAGTTCCAACATCGTCAATTCGGCTAACCGCTACAACCGCAATTACTCGAACGTCATTAACCGGTTTAATCATCCGATGTGTTGAGCGCTCACGCTTAAAACATCTGACGTCTTCACGGGCAAGCCTCGCTGCTACAAGGGATCACGCAATCCCCCGTAGGAGCGAGGCTTGTCCGCGAAGGGGCGATCAAATTCAACACAGATCCCGAGCGTCAACCGGCTTTGCGCAACGCCTCAATCAACGCCTGCTTGCGCATCCCCGACCGCCCCGGAGTTTTCTTCGCCCGGGCTTCTTTCATCAAACTGTCGACGGTCTGGGTATCGCGCGAAGCCTTGCTGTTGCGCGAATGACCTTCACGGCTGGCGACCGCTCGGCGAGATGATTCCTTGCGATCCTCGGACTTGGTGCTCGCCGGTTTCTTGCGCCCGGAGCCACCGGCCCGTTCGCCACCTCCCGACTGTTTGTTCACCGTGGCCCAGGCTCGGGCTTCGGCTTCGTCCTTGGACACACCTTTGTGTTCGTAACCTTCTTCGATGTGCTCGGCCTTGCGCTTTTGCTCGGCGGTGTACTTGTCTTTGCTTCCACGAGGCATGGGATTTCTCCTGGCTTCACGAATGTTTAAAAGATCACAGCCTGCGGCAATTCCTGCGATGCATGGCGTACACCCGTAAGAGCTGGCGAAGCCTGCGATCTTTTGATCTTGCTGTTGTTAAACGTCCAACTTACGCGCCGCTTCAACCCCCGCCGCGCTGAGTTTGATCGGCAGGTTCAGCGAATGCTCACCCGCCTCGTTACAGGTCACATGACCGTGATGGATCAGCCCGCGATCCTGCAACGTGGCGAGGGTACTGGCCACGACTTTCTCCCCCCGGTAATTGTCCAGGACCTCCTTGCCCAAACCATTTGGATGGGCGTGCAGCAGACGGGTCAAGACTTCTTTTTCCAGGTTTTTATCGACGTTCATGGTTACCTCTTTCATGGCTGTGGATAGGGTGTTGCGTCGCTCGCGTCGGCGAACTATTGGCCGGTACCTTCGGAGCCCGAACCACCGGTGGTGGTTTTCGAGCCCGTGCCGGGGCCGGCGTTATCGGGTGTCTGGGTGTCCGGCATGCTTGTCCCGCCCTGACGGCCGGTGTCGTTGCCCTTGAGGCGCGGATCGGTGCCCGTGGACGGCGGCAGACTGCTGTCGACCCCTGAACCATTGGTGTTCATGCCAGGGGCACTCTGGATGGCGGGGGCTTTGGGTTTTTCGACCGGGTCGGTCGGGCCGGTGCCAGAGGTCGAGGTGGCGGCGAAGGCCGTAGAGGACAGCAGGGCAGCGAGAGCGAGAGCGGTCAGCCGGGACATGATCATGGTGTCGTCTCCAGATTATTAGAGTCCTTACCTGATATTGGTCCGCCCTCGATTTGGATTGGTGCCTGATGAACGACGAACGGTTCAGGCTTGTTGCAGGTTTTTGCCGGCCACTCGGTGCCAGACCAGCCGGCCCACGGTGATCAGCCAGTTCAGCACCGCGATCAGTAAAACTGTAAGCAACAGTGTCGCCATCCCTTGCTCAACAATGATTTTGCCAGCCAGAAATGGAAAGCCGAACACGCCGATAAAATAAGACAGGCTAAACAGCAGCAAGGCTTGCGCAGTAGTGCCGGCCGGCGCTTCGTTGGCGGCCAGGCCGTTGATCACCGAGTAAGTCAAGCCGTAGCCGACCCCGAGCATCACCGCCGCCAACAGGTACGTGAAGCTGCTGTCGACCACAAAGCCGAACATCAGGATCGAGCCCATCATCAGCCCCGACAACAGGCAGGATGCACGGAACGGATCGCGTTTGACCACGAAGCTGGCGATCAGCATTCGGCTGCTGATCGCCGCGCCCATGAAGCCGAAAAAGAACAGCGAGTAATCCAGTGAGCGCGACGTTGCGTAACTGGTCTGGAAACTCGACAGCCCGCCGAACACACAGCCGCCGAGGCCCACCATGATGATCGGGAACAGCGCTTTGGAAGACAGCACTTGCACCGCTGCGCCCCAGGAGATTCGTGAGACGGTGGCCGCGTTCGCAGGCGCTTTTTTGAGCTGCGAATCCAGCCGCCAAAACAGCAACACGCCGACAAGGCTGGCCAGCGCCGCCAGGTAAAACGCCGCTGTCACCGGATAACCCAGCGCACTGGCGGCGCGCCCCAGCAACGGACCGCTGCCAATGCCGGTCATCATGCTGCCCGACAGCAACGCAAAGTATTTGGCCCGTTGGGCCGGCGTCACCAGACTCGCCACAATGATCGGCCCCAAGGTGTAGAACACCCCCCAGCCCAGCCCCAGCAGCAGCCCGAAAAACAGCAGCAGGTTGCCAAAGCCTGGCGTCAGCGCGAAGCCCAGGCTTGCCGCTACCAACAGGATGCCAAACAGCGCAATCGAACGGGCCGCGCCGAGCAGGTCAGACAGATGCCCGGAAACGATCACCGCCGCAAAAGTACTGAGCATCGCCGCCGAAATCACGCTGCCGGCGTCATGCTCATTACCGCCTCTGGAGCCGATCAACAGCGAGAGCAAAAACGTCGAGCCATAGGACAGCGACAGCAGGTAACTGGCGAGGCAAAACAGGCCGAACAACTTGCTTGAGACCTGGGGCGGGGCGGTAGACATGCAGCGGTTCCTTGAGCCGATAGACGTGCGATTGATCTATCTACCATGCAAAGCGCCGATGTTAGGTCCGAGGTTGCCGATTTCAGGGTTAGTGCAGGCCGGAGTAAGGGGTTCAGCAGACGCCGATTTCTTCCTTGAACAACTCCATGAAACCTTTGAGCCGCTGATGGCGAATCTGCGCCAGGTGTTGACCCGAGGCGGTCTGGAAACCATCCGCCAGGTGCAGCAGCTTGGTCTGGAAATGGTCGAGGCAAAAGCGCTTGTCGTCGTAGTCCCGGGCCTTGGCTTCCGGGTCCAGCGGGTCGTACAACGCACTGCCCATGCGCCCGGCGATGTAGAAGGTTCGCGCCACGCCGAGCATGCCGAGGGAGTCGAGCCGGTCGGCGTCTTGCAGGATTTTCGCTTCGAGAGTGGTCGGGGTGATGTTGGCGGAAAAACTGTGGGCCTCGATGGCGTGGGCGACGGCGGTGATTTTTGCGCCGGACCAATCCAGTGTTGTCAGCAGCGTCGCCGCTTTCTCCGCTGCCAGCCTTGAAGCCTGAGCGCGCAGCGGTGAGTTCTTCTCCACCGCCACGCAGTCATGCAATAGCACCGCCGCCAGCAGCACGTCCAGATCACCGCCTTCTTGCGCGTGAAGCGTACGCACGTTGTGCCAGACGCGCTGCAAGTGCGACAGGTCGTGGGCGCCGTCTTCCGAGGGTTCAAGCGCGTGGGGCAGGAGCGTTTCGGCGAGGGTATGCAGGGGGGTGAAGGCGGTGGCAGTCATAAACATCCTTTTATGCAGAGTTCTTGTAGCGACACGGATTTGTAGCAGCTGGCGAAGGCTGCGTCCGGCTGCGAAGCAGACGCCAAACCTGAGCACGCGGTCCGTCGGATACACCGCGCCGCCTGGATTCACGACTGCTGCGCAGCCGAACGCAGCCTTCGCCAGCTGCTACAGGTGCGAGGTGAGTTACAGGGTACTTTTTGCTTTCCCATGTGACGAGCGCCGATTGCCGCCTTAGTATGGCGTTTTCAACTTCTGACAAGGCACGTCCATGACGATCGAGATCCGCCCGGCGACCCCCAGCGATGCACCGCAAATCCTCGCGTTCATCACTGAGCTGGCCGACTACGAACGTGCCCGTCATGAAGTCATCGCCAGCGTTGCCGATATCGAGCGCAGCCTGTTCAGTGAAGGCGCCACCGCCCACGGCCTGATCTGCCTGCGTGACGGCTTGGCGATCGGCTTCGCGGTGTTCTTCTTCAGCTATTCGACCTGGCTGGGCAGCAACTGCCTGTACCTCGAAGACCTCTACATCACCCCCGAACAACGCGGCGGCGGCGCCGGCAAAACCTTGCTGCGCCACCTGGCAAAAATTGCCTGCGCCAATGATTGCGGGCGTTTCGAATGGAGCGTGCTGGACTGGAACAAACCGGCCATCGAGTTCTACAAATCCCTCGGCGCGCAGCCACAGGAAGAGTGGGTGCGTTATCGGATGGATGGGGCGGTGTTGCGGGAGTTTGCCGAAGGTCGTTGAGGGCTGATGGCAATCTGCTTCTGAATCAGTTGTCGACATCGCTCTAGTCCGGCACTCTGTGCGCCCTTTGCGCGCTCACGGACGACACCTGCAATGCAATCAGGCTCCTGCTTATTTCCTCTGCGCCCGATCGTTGGGTTGTTGGTAATGACGGTGGCACTGGTTTTGTGTGCATCCTGTGCCCGTACACATGGCATCAGGCCTGCTCACCTGGCATTTGATTCGATTCAGATCAGGAAGGATAGCGTCTACTTTGAGGTTCGCTTCCATTCGGATATAGAGTTACTTGAGCTGTTCTGGCGAGAAAAACGGGCGAATCGTTTTGATCAGGTCTTCATGTGTGCGCTGGCACAAGATACCGATTTTTCGGTGACGCATACGATCACTTATGCAGCCACAGGCTTGATTGAATCAGATCCACTGTTCAAAGGAAGTAAGGGGTTTGGATATATCGCCAATGTCGCTTTTAAAAAGGTGGCCGATAAGCGCCGGTCATCTGAGTATTTGGACAAAGATACGCTGATGAATCTGTTGGCCGGGAAGTCTTCTATTCCGTGCAAGGTGATTTCTACGGCGACCGGCTATAAGGCCTATTACACCGGTTCGCTCTATATGTCGGTGGCTGACATCGTTTCTCAGTTAAATAGAGCGGGCGAATAGATGCTGCGGTTTTTACCTGGCCGGTCACTGCCGACGGTCGAGAACTGCTGCCCATGGGCTTGAGTCGCTGGCAACTTCAGATGAAAAGGCTGCATGTGACAGGCACGGCGGTTTTGTGTGCTTCCTGTGCGCAGCGGCCCATTATTCTCCCGGTCGAGGTCGCTTATCTTTCTATAGATAATGTTCAGGGTGGAGGTCTGTACGACATTCGCTTTACGTCGACTGCGGATGTTTTGCATTTTTTCAAACAGCAAACCGGAGAAGCGCAGAACGGTGAGTCACTGGTCTGTTCACTGGATGGCGGAACAAATTTTTTCACATGGAATGAGCCGCAGAAATATGCACGGGATGAAATAGCGGAAGTGGATCGGGCGCAACCGAACGCTTTACGTACTTACTCGGCGAGCGTGTTTGTCAGGCAGACAAAAGACGGTTCCTTGAACACATCGATACCCACAAATGAACTGCTGGCTCTTTTGCGTTCGCGTGAATCCATACCCTGCAGGGTGTTGATCTTGGGAGATTCGTACGGCCCCTATTACTCGGGCGTGATGTCAATTCCCGCCGCCGACTTCTTGGCCGTGGTAAAGCGTAAACGCTGGTAAATCATCAGAAATTCAACGGAGTAAGTATGGCAAGGCTGCTACCCGTCGCGCTAAAGCTGCGATTTTTTACCTTAATGATGTTGTGTGCATTGTGTTCGGGGTGCCTGCATCTCGATGTACCGCCGGCTCGACTCGAGTTTGTCTCGTTCAATCATACTGGCTATTCGTCCTATAACCTGCGGTTCACGTCGGACAGGGACCTGATTAATTTATATGAGGTACACGGGCGGGGCGGACAAATAGGCACCAGCCTGCATTGTTCACTCAATGGTGACCTCGACTTTTCCGTGGAACACCGCATTGCACTGGAAGGTTATGGCCGCATAGACGGAATGCGGCTGATCGAGGGCGACCGACGCTATGAACTATCGGCCAGTATGCTATTCGAGAACAATGAAGATCACTCGGGTTGGAATTACATCGAATCAGCAGAATTAGTTCGGCTCCTGGAACCCCAGGAGTACATGCCCTGCAAGGTCGTCATTACTGCGTTCCCTTTCGTCGCTTACTATTCAAAAGTGATGTACGTGCCGACATCGCGGATTATTGCCGAGGTGAAAAACCCTCGAATTGCGCCTCGACGCGTTTCACTCAAACCCGCAGATTGGCCGTTGGCGTGGTTGCAATTCGAGCCGGTTTGCATCGTTCGCTGGCGTGACGAGTTATCGCCAGCCTACGACCAGATCGACGACGTCGGTTTATGCCGCGATGTGCCTTACGCCGGCCTGTTGGCTTCATTTGCGCCCAGCAACAAAAAAATGCGCCTGGTGAAATGGTCGGATCAGACCCCCAAACCGTTGACGGCTTACACGCTGATTCGAGGTGATGGTCGGCGCGAACCCGGTATCTCGGCTGAGAACGGTGATACCCATCTGGTGGGCTCGCTGACGCGGGAGACGCTGAAGGTTGAAGTCGGGGCGGATATTGGGGCCAGAGAACGGTGGACGCCACAAATCGACTAATCCCAATATGTGGGAGTATTAATTACATATTGAGATTTTCCATCTAGAAGGTCTATAGTCCAGCTCACTCACTGCCAAAAACAAAACAGGTGAAGCGATGCTGGCGCAATTGATCGCGCTCGATTGGGGGACAACCTCATTACGTGCTTACAAACTCGCCGCGGGTGGCCAGGTGCTGGAACAGCGTTCGCTGTCGTCCGGCATCATGCAGCTGCCGCGCACGCCGCGAATCATCAACGGCCAGGAATGCACCGACGGTTTTGAACTGGCCTTCGATGACGCTTGCGGTGACTGGCTCGACGCGCAACCTGATTTACCGGTGATTGCCTGCGGCATGGTCGGCAGTGCCCAGGGCTGGCGCGAAGCGGCCTACTGCGACACGCCGGCAAACGTCGCCAATCTCGGAACCTCCCTACAAACCGTACGCAGTCTTCGCGGTGTCGATGTACACATCGTGCCGGGTGTGATTCAGCGTTCGCGTCTACCGAACGTGATGCGCGGCGAGGAAACCCAGGTGCTGGGCGTGTTGCAGAATCTGCCGGACGGGGCGAGCGGCGATCTGTTGATCGGCTTGCCGGGCAGTCATTCGAAATGGGTGGAAGTGGCCGATGGCTGCATCGTTCATTTCGACACTTTCATGACCGGCGAAGTCTTCGCCGTGCTCAGTGAACACAGCATTCTCGGACGCACCCAACAGCAGGGCGCGTCATTCGATAGCCAGGCGTTTGACCGTGGCGTGCAAGTGGCGTTGTCGGCGGACGGCGAGATCGGGCCGTTGTCGACACTGTTCAGCGCTCGCAGCCTTGGGCTGACCGGCGAACTCAGTGCCACCGCGCAACCGGACTATTTGTCTGGCCTGTTGATTGGCCATGAACTGTCGGCCTTGGCCAACGTTCAGCGGCGCCGCCGCAACAGCGTGCATCTGCCCTCGATCATCCTTATCGGCAACGCCCAACTCTGCGCTCGCTACGGCCGGGCCCTCGAAGCCTGCGGCTTTGCCAAGGTGACCGTGGCCGAACAAGCCACCGAGCGCGGGTTGTGGCAACTGGCGCTCGCCGCCGGCCTGATCAAACCCAATCCATCCCGTTAAACCTGACTGGAGGTCTGACATGCTCAAGCAAGCCCTGGCGCAAAACGGCCTGATCGCGATCCTGCGCGGCCTGCGTCCTACAGAGGCTGCGGCCATCGGCGAAGTGCTGTACAGCGCCGGATTTCGCGTCATCGAGGTGCCGCTCAATTCCCCCGAGCCGTACGAAAGTATCCGCATCCTGCGCAGTACCTTGCCTGCCGATTGCCTGATCGGCGCGGGCACGGTGTTGACGCCGGAACAGGTCGAACAGGTGAAAGCGGCGGGCGGCCAGGTGATCGTCATGCCTCACAGCGATCCCAAGGTATTGCGCGCGGCGAAGGCGGCGGGGTTGTTTCTGTCGCCGGGCGTGGCGACACCGTCCGAAGCCTTTGCTGCACTGGCCGAAGGCGCGGATGTGCTGAAGATGTTTCCCGCCGAACAGATGGGCCCAGCCGTGGTGAAAGCCTGGCTCGCCGTGTTGCCGGCCGGAACCATCCTGGCGCCGGTCGGTGGCATTACGCCGGACAACATGCAGGTGTTTATCGACGCCGGGGTCAAAGGATTTGGCCTGGGGTCCGGGTTGTTCAAACCGGGCATGACCCCCGAGCAAGTGGCGGCCAATGCCAAGGCCTATGTCGCTGCATGGAACGCGCTGCGTTAAGACTTTTTGGCGCCGAGCGCGCTACATCTAACAAGAGAGACAAAAAGATGAAAATCACCAAACTCACCACCTTCATCGTCCCGCCGCGCTGGTGCTTCCTCAAGATCGAAACCGACGAGGGCGTGACCGGTTGGGGCGAACCCGTGGTCGAAGGCCGCGCACACACCGTCGCCGCTGCCGTTGAAGAATTGTCCGATTACCTGATCGGCAAAGACCCACGCAACATCGAAGACATCTGGACCGTGCTCTATCGCGGCGGCTTCTACCGTGGCGGTGCGATCCACATGAGCGCACTGGCCGGTATCGACCAGGCGTTGTGGGACATCAAGGGCAAGGCCCTCGGGGTGTCGGTCAGCGATTTGCTCGGTGGTCAGGTACGGGACAAGATTCGCGTGTATTCGTGGATCGGCGGCGACCGTCCAGCGGACACCGCTCGCGCGGCCAAAGAAGCGGTCGAGCGTGGCTTCACTGCGGTGAAAATGAACGGCACCGAAGAGCTGCAATTCCTCGATTCCTTCGAGAAAGTCGACATGGCCCTGGCCAACGTCGCCGCCGTGCGTGACGCGGTCGGCCCGAACGTCGGCATTGGCGTTGACTTCCATGGCCGGGTGCACAAGCCCATGGCCAAGGTGCTGATGAAGGAACTCGACCCGTACAAACTGATGTTTATCGAAGAACCGGTGCTCAGCGAAAACTACGAAGCGCTGAAGGAACTGGCGCCGCTGACCAGCACCCCGATTGCCCTCGGTGAGCGGTTGTTCTCGCGGTGGGATTTCAAACGCGTGCTGAGCGAAGGTTACGTCGACATCATCCAGCCCGATGCCTCCCACGCCGGTGGCATCACCGAAACCCGCAAGATCGCCAACATGGCCGAAGCCTACGATGTGGCGCTGGCGCTGCATTGCCCGCTGGGCCCGATTGCGCTGGCGGCGTGCCTGCAACTGGACGCGGTTTGCTACAACGCGTTCATCCAGGAACAGAGCCTGGGCATCCACTACAACGAGAGCAACGACCTGCTGGATTACGTCAAGGATCCGCGGGTGTTCGACTACGACAAAGGTTTCGTGAAGATCCCGAATGGCCCGGGGCTGGGGATCGAAATCAACGAGGAATATGTGATCGAACGCGCAGCCGTCGGGCATCGCTGGCGCAACCCGATCTGGCGCCATGCCGATGGCAGTTTTGCCGAATGGTGATTCCTGCGCGGTGAGGTGATCGTTCCCACGCTCTGCGTGGGAATGCCTCACCGGACGCTCTGCGTCCGCTCTTGGGGCGCGGAGCGTCCCTGGCTGCATTCCCACGCAGAGCGTGGGAACGATCAACGCAAGGTTACGTTGCGCCCATTGACCTCAATAAACATAAGAAGAGGCATCCCTCATGCAACCGCAAACCCTCACCGGGCAGGCGTCGTTGGTGACGCCCAGCCGTAAGCGTTTTTTCATCATGGTGCTGTTGTTTATCACCGTGGTGATCAACTACCTCGACCGCAGCAACCTGTCGATTGCCGCCCCGGCGCTGACCAGCGAACTGGGGATCGACCCGATCCATGTCGGGCTGATTTTCTCGGCCTTCGGCTGGACCTACGCCGCCATGCAGATCCCCGGCGGCTGGCTGGTGGATCGCGTACCGCCGCGCATTCTCTACAGCGTCGCATTGCTGTTGTGGTCGATTGCCACGGTGATGCTCGGTTTCGCCGCCAGCTTCATCGCGCTGTTCGTCTTGCGCATGGCGGTCGGTGCGCTGGAAGCGCCGGCGTATCCGATCAACAGCCGCGTGGTCACCACTTGGTTCCCTGAGCGCGAACGCGCCACGGCCATCGGTTTCTACACCTCCGGTCAGTTTGTCGGGTTGGCGTTCCTGACGCCGGTGCTGGCCTGGCTGCAACACCAATACGGCTGGCACATGGTGTTCGTCAGCACCGGTGTCGTCGGCATCATTTGGGCGGTGATCTGGTACGCGGTGTATCGCGAGCCGCGGGATTTCAAAGGCGCCAACGAGGCGGAAATCGACTTGATCCGCGAGGGCGGCGGGTTGGTGGATATCCAGGCTGACACCGCCAAGGCCAAGGCGAAATTCAGCTGGACCGACCTCGGAATCGTCTTGAGCAAACGCAAGCTCTGGGGCATTTACCTCGGCCAGTTCTGCCTCAACTCGACGTTGTGGTTTTTCCTGACGTGGTTCCCGACCTACCTGGTGAAATATCGCGGTATGGACTTCATCAAGTCCGGCTTGCTGGCGTCGTTGCCGTTTCTCGCGGCGTTTGTCGGCGTGCTATGTTCGGGATTCTTCTCGGACTTTTTGATCCGTCGCGGTTACACCGTCGGGTTTGCCCGCAAACTGCCAATCATTGGCGGCCTGCTGATTTCCACCTCGATCATCGGCGCCAATTTCGTCGAGTCGACGCCGCTGGTGATTGCCTTCCTCGCATTGGCATTCTTCGGTAACGGGCTCGCTTCGATCACCTGGTCGCTGGTCTCGACCCTGGCTCCAGCAAGGTTGCTCGGGCTGACCGGTGGGGTATTCAATTTCATCGGCAACCTGTCGGCGATTACCACGCCAATCGTCATCGGTTTCCTCGCCACCGGTGATTCATTTGCGCCGGCGATCACCTACATCGCGGTTCTCGCTTTGATCGGTGCGCTTTCCTACGTGCTGCTGGTGGGCAAGGTCGAGCGTATCGAGTTGTAGTCGCAGCCGTCGGGCGACCATAATGCCGCCCGTTCCCCCGCTCAACGGTAAAGGCTGGATATGCAGGAAGACGCCCCAAAAATCGCCAAGGATGCCGCGCCAACCGGCACCCAGACTCTGCTTCGTGGTTTGGGTGTGGTTCAGGCCGTGGCCAGTGGAGCCCGTGATCTCAAGGAAATCGCCCGGCTGATCGGCACTACGCGCAGCACCACCCATCGTCTGGCCAGTTGCCTGGTGGATGAGCGTTATCTGCGGGTCGTGCCGCAAGTCGGTTATTTGCTGGGGCCGAAGCTGATCGAACTGGGTTTCCAGGCTCGGGAAGAATTGCCACTGGTGACCCTGGCCGGGCCGTATCTGGACGAGTTGTCGGCATTGACCGGCGACACCATTCACCTGGCGATTCGTGAAGGCGACGAGGTGCTGTACCTGCACAAGAATCCGGGGCGCAATGGCCCGGAAATGCGTTCGCGGGTCGGCCATCGCATGCCGCTGGCGCGTACCGGGATCGGCAAGGCGCTGATGCTCGATGACACGCAGGAAGACTGGAAGCGGCTGTACGAAGTCAGCCTGCCGGCAGGTGGGAAGAATCAGTTCTGGCCGCTGCACCCGGAGCAGTCCTGGGAGCAATTTCAGCAGCGCATGGTCGAGTATGTGGCGGGGGGCTACGCGTTCGATCTGGAAGACAACGAACCGTCGATCCGTTGTGTAGCGGCACCGATTCGTGATGCCAGCAAGCGCATCGTCGCCGGTATCAGCATCGCCAGCACTGTGCCGTACATGCCGCTGGAAAAAATGGCCGAGCTGATTCCCCTGATCAAAGGGGTCACGGCTCGGCTCTCCGCCGAACTCGGCGCGAAGGCTTAGACCTTCAGCGTCGCCATGTCGATCACGAAGCGGTACTTCACATCACCGGCAATCATGCGGGTGAAGGCTTCGTTGATCTGATGGATGTTGAGCATTTCGATGTCGCAGGTGATGTTGTGCTCGGCACAGAAATCCAGCACTTCCTGGGTTTCGGCAACGCCACCGATCAGCGAACCGGCCAGTACGCGGCGGCTCATCACCAGTTTGCCGGCGTGGACCGGTGGATCAACCGGTTCGATCAAGCCCACCAGAATATGCACGCCGTCGAAACGCAGGGTATCGAGGTAGGGGTTGAGGTCGTGCTGCACCGGAATGGTGTCCAGCAGGAAGTCGAAATGGCCCGCGGCGGCCTTCATCTGTTCGGCATCGGTGGACACAATCACGTGGTCCGCGCCTTGACGCCGCGCTTCTTCAGCCTTGTTCGCGGAGCGGGTGAACAACGTCACTTCCGCGCCCATGGCCTTGGCAAACTTGATGCCCATGTGGCCGAGGCCGCCCATGCCGAGGATCCCGACCTTGTCGCCAGCCTTCACGCCGTAATGCTTGAGCGGCGAGTAAGTGGTGATGCCGGCGCAGAGGATCGGCGCGGCGCTGGCCAGGTCGAGTTTTTCCGGGATGCGCACCACGAAGTGCTCGCTGACCACGATGCTGTCGGAGTAACCGCCCATGGTGTTGCTGCCATCGACCCGGTCTGGGGTGGCGTAAGTCATGGTCGGACCTTCGAGGCAATATTGCTCGAGGTTGGACTGGCAGGCTTCGCAGCTGCGGCAGGAGTCGACCATGCAGCCGACGCCGACCAGATCACCGATTTTGTGCTTGGTCACGTTTGCACCGACGGCGGTCACTTTGCCTACGATCTCGTGGCCGGGCATCAGCGGGTAAACGGCAATGCCCCACTCGTTGCGGGCTTGGTGGATGTCGGAATGGCAGACGCCGCAGTAGAGAATATCGATCGCCACGTCGTCGGCCCGAGGGCTGCGACGTTCGAATTTCACGGGGGCGAGGGGAGTGGTGGCCGACTGGGCGGCGTATCCGATAGCGGTGTACATGAGGAACCTCGCAAAAGCAGTGACAGGTGAGGTGGGCCATTTTGGGCACCGAAGCGGGTGTCGGCCATGGCGATTCCTCCGGGTGTCATGCCTAATCCTCCGGCATGTGCCGTGGATTGGTCGCATTGGCCGTCAGACCTGCGATGATGCTTTCATCCCGATTTCCGTGAAGTTTCCCCATGTTGTTGACCCGTCATCTCGATGCCAATGCCACGTTGGTGTCACTGCTCCAGCCGCTGACCACCCGCGACGGCTTCGCTCCCACGGCGTTGCCGGGTGTGCAGGTGTTGCGCGCCAGTCGCGATGTGGCCCGTGGCCCACAGATCTATGAGCCGAGCCTGGTGATCATCGTCCAGGGCAGCAAATTGGCGTATCTGGGGCCGCGAACCCTGGAATATGGCGCCGGGCATTATCTGATCCAGGCGTTGCCGGTCCCGTTCGAGTGCGAAACCTTTGCCGCGCCGGAGGGGCCGATGCTGGGGATTTCCATCGCCATCGACCGGATATTGCTCGGTGAATTGGTGTTGGCCATGGGGCTGGTGTCGGGGCGCAGTATTGCGGCGCAGACGCTGGAATCCATGACCTCGACGGTGCTCGATGACGGGATGCGCAGTTGCGTGGAGCGGCTGTTACGCTGCCTGCACGATCCGCTGGAATGCCAGATCATGGGCCAGGCGCGGGTGCGTGAATTATTATTCGTGGCCTTGCGCGGACCCCAGGCCGATGTGTTGCGGGCGTTGGTGGAGCAGCAAGGGCAGTTCGCGCGGATTGCGGCGTCGCTCAACCATTTGCACGGGCACTTCACCGAGCCGCTGAATGTGGAGACGCTGGCCGGTTGCGCGAACATGAGTGCGTCGACCTTTCATGAGCATTTCAAGCGCAGCACGTTGTTGTCGCCGGTGCAGTATTTGAAGCGCTTGCGGTTACTCAAGGCGCAGCAATTGTTGCTGGGGGAAGGGTTGGGCGTGGCGCAGGTGGCGCATCGGGTGGGGTATCAGAGTACGTCGCAGTTCAGTCGCGAATATAAGCGCTACTTTGAGCGTAATCCTGGGGACGAGCGCGCGGCCTGATTCACCGCATTCGCGAGCGAGCCTGCTCCCACATTGGTCCTTCGGTGTTTCATAAATTGCAGGCAACAAAAAGGCCCCCATTTCGGGAGCCTTGATGTTCAGGCGTTCGGCTTACATGTTCGGGTAAGTCGGGCCACCGGAGCCTTCCGGTGCCACCCAGGTGATGTTCTGTGCAGGGTCCTTGATGTCGCAGGTCTTGCAGTGAACGCAGTTCTGGGCGTTGATCTGGAAGCGCTTCTCGCCGTCTTCCTTGGTCACCACTTCGTACACGCCGGCCGGGCAGTAACGCTGGGCGGGCTCATCGTACAGCGGCAGGTTTTTGCTGATCGGGATGCTCGGGTCGGTCAGCTTCAGGTGGCACGGCTGTTCTTCTTCGTGGTTGGTACCGGAGATGAACACCGAGCTGAGTTTGTCGAAGCTGATCTTGCCGTCGGGTTTCGGGTAGTCGATCTTCCTGCAGTCGGCCGCGAGCTTGAGGCAAGCGTAATCCGGTTTGGTGTCGTGCAGGGTGAACGGCAGTTTGCCGCCGAAGATGTTCTGGTCGAGCCAGTTGAAACCACCACCGACGATGGCGCCGAACTTGTGGATCGCCGGGCCGAAGTTGCGGCTGGCGAACAGTTCGTCGTAGAGCCAGCTCTTCTTGAAGGCGTCGACGTAAGTGGTCAACTCTTCAGTGCCATCCTTCTCGGCGAACAGCGCCTCGGCCACCGATTCAGCGGCGAGCATGCCGGACTTCATCGCGGTGTGGCTGCCTTTGATCTTGGCGAAGTTCAGGGTGCCGAGGTCGCAACCGATCAGCGCGCCGCCCTTGAAGACCATTTTCGGCAGCGAGTTCAGGCCGCCCTTGGCGATCGCGCGAGCGCCGTAGCTGATGCGCTTGCCGCCTTCCAGGTACTGCTTGAGCACCGGATGATGCTTGAGGCGCTGGAACTCGTCGAACGGCGACAGATAAGTGTTGCTGTAGGACAGATCGACGATCAGGCCGACAACCACCTGATTGTTTTCCAGGTGGTAGAGGAACGAGCCACCGGTGTTTTCGGTGCCCATGATGTCCAGCGGCCACCCAGCGGTGTGCACCACCAGGCCTGGCTGATGCTTGGCCGGGTCGATTTCCCAGATTTCTTTCAGGCCGATGCCGTAGTGCTGGGCGTCGGCATCGCTGTCGAGGTTGAAGCGCTTGATCAGTTGCTTGCCGATGTGGCCACGGCAACCTTCGGCGAACAGCGTGTACTTGCCACGCAGTTCCATGCCCGGGGTGTACAGGCCTTCTTTCGGGTTGCCTTCGCGATCAACGCCCAGATCACCGGTGATGATCCCGCGCACTACGCCGTTTTCGTCGAACAGCGCTTCCTGAGCGGCGAAGCCCGGGTAGATTTCCACGCCCAGGTTCTCGGCCTGCTGGGCGAGCCAGCGGCACAGGTTGCCCAGGGAGATGATGTAGTTGCCTTCGTTGTGCATGGTCTTGGGCACAAAGAGGTCGGGGATTTTCTGCGCGCTTTCTGCGTTCTTGAGAACGAAGATGTCATCGCGCGTGACCGGCGTGTTCAGCGGGGCGCCGAGTTCTTTCCAGTCCGGGAACAGTTCGTTCAGGGCGCGTGGTTCAAACACGGCGCCAGACAGGATGTGAGCACCGACTTCGGAGCCTTTTTCGACCACGCAGACGCTGATTTCCTTACCGGCTTCGGCGGCCTTCTGCTTCAAGCGGCAGGCGGCGGAAAGACCAGCGGGGCCGGCACCGACGATGACCACGTCGAATTCCATGTATTCGCGTTCCACAGGTTATCTCCTACTCAAGGCTCAACAGTTTTTTTTTCTAATTGGAGGTTTGGTGTCGCATCCATGAATCCCGGCGCAATGCCGGAAGAGGACAATCGATGAACCACCTTTCTCTCTAGGTGGCGCATTATATCTACACCACTCCTAGCGTCCAATACAAACGTTTGTTTGAATTGGCTCAAAGCCAGAGAAATCCAAGTCACGCGGCTTATGACTGGCCATTTTGCCGTATTGACCGGAATAGGTGTTCCGGTCAAGATACGGGCGGTTTTGCGCTCGCCGTAGGCTGACTGTTGGTTTCAAGAGCACCTCTAAAGACAGGGCGATGGCAGTACAAGGTGATGCGCAGCGAAGATTCGGCGCGCAGTTTACACGCCGCGGTAATGAATGACTCATCGGTCACCACTGACGAACGGTCATCAGCAACGCGAGCAGTGTCACCCCGTTCAGATGCCAGCGTTTTTAGAGGTGCCCTTGCACCCACGAGCATCAACCGCCAGGTTCGCCTAGGCGACTTTCTTTTCACCGGAGAGTAACGAGGAATCCATGAAGGTTCTTGTAGCTGTCAAACGCGTTGTGGATTACAACGTCAAGGTTCGCGTCAAGGCGGACAATTCCGGCGTCGACCTCGCTAACGTGAAGATGTCGATGAACCCGTTCTGCGAAATCGCAGTGGAAGAAGCCGTACGCCTGAAAGAGAAAGGTGTTGCGACTGAAATCGTCGTCGTCTCGATCGGCCCGTCCACCGCTCAAGAGCAACTGCGCACCGCGCTGGCTCTGGGTGCCGACCGTGCCATCCTCGTCGAATCCGCTGAAGATCTGACTTCCCTGGCCGTTGCCAAACTGTTGAAGGCTGTTGTCGACAAGGAACAGCCTCAGCTGGTGATCCTTGGCAAGCAAGCCATCGACAGCGACAACAACCAGACTGGCCAGATGCTCGCTGCATTGAGCGGCTACGGTCAGGGCACCTTCGCTTCGAAAGTCGAAGTGTCCGGCGACACCGTTGCCGTGACTCGCGAAGTCGACGGCGGCGCGCAGACAGTTTCCCTGAAACAGCCGGCCATCGTCACCACCGACCTGCGTTTGAACGAGCCGCGCTACGCGTCCCTGCCAAACATCATGAAAGCCAAGAAGAAGCCTCTCGAAGTGCTGACTCCGGACGCTTTGGGCGTTTCCACCGCCTCCACCAACAAGACTGTGAAAGTCGAAGCGCCTGCGGCACGCAGCGCGGGTATCAAGGTCAAGTCGGTGGCTGAACTGGTCGAGAAACTGAAAAACGAAGCGAAGGTAATCTAATCATGACTATCTTGGTAATCGCAGAACACGACAACAAGGTAGTGGCCCCGGCCACCCTGAACACCGTGGCTGCCGCTGCGAAAATCGGTGGCGACATCCACGTCCTGGTCACTGGCCAGAACGTTGGCGCCGTGGCTGAAGCCGCCGCGAAAATCGCTGGCGTGGCTAAAGTGCTGGTGGCCGACAACGCCGCCTACGCTCACCAACTGCCGGAAAACGTCGCTCCTCTGGTTGCCGAGTTGGGCAAGGGCTACAGCCACATCCTGGCTGCCGCCACTTCCAACGGCAAAAACATCCTGCCGCGCGTTGCCGCGCAGTTGGACGTTGACCAGATCTCCGAGATCATCTCGGTTGAAAGCGCTGACACCTTCAAGCGTCCGATCTACGCCGGTAACGCCATTGCTACCGTTCAGTCGAACGCTGCAGTCAAAGTGATCACCGTGCGTGCCACCGGTTTCGACCCGGTTGCCGCTGAAGGTGGTTCGGCGGCTGTTGAAGCGGTTGCGGCGGCTCACGACGCTGGCACTTCGAGCTTCGTTGGTGAAGAACTGGCCAAGTCCGATCGTCCGGAACTGACCGCTGCCAAGATCGTCGTTTCCGGCGGCCGCGGCATGCAGAACGGTGACAACTTCAAACACCTGTACGCCCTGGCCGACAAGCTGGGCGCTGCTGTCGGCGCTTCCCGCGCTGCAGTCGACGCAGGTTTTGTACCCAACGACATGCAGGTCGGTCAGACCGGCAAGATCGTTGCTCCACAGCTGTACATCGCAGTCGGTATCTCCGGCGCGATCCAGCACCTGGCCGGCATGAAAGACTCCAAAGTGATCGTTGCGATCAACAAGGACGAAGAAGCGCCGATCTTCCAGGTGGCCGACTACGGCCTGGTGGCAGACCTGTTCGAAGCAATCCCTGAGTTCGAGAAGCTGGTCTAATCCAGCGGCCTGACTTATAAAGAGCCCGACCTTTTGGTCGGGCTTTTTTTTTGTTCTTCTGTAGGCGCTGTATGTAGGAGCTGTCGAGTGAAACGAGGCTGCGATCTTTTGATCTTTCGCTTGAGACTCAAGTGAACATGGAAAGATCGAAGCCTCGTTTCACTCGACAGCTCCTACACAGTTCCTACAGTTGGCATAACCGGGATTGAGAAGAGTGTATTGCTATGGATCTGCGTCTTGTGTGGGGCTTGCTGGGATTGTCACTATTGCCGGGGCTGTGCGCAGCCGCCGGTAAATGCGAACGCCTGGTGGTCACCGGCAGCCCGGATGCACCGCCTTACCTGTGGCAAGACCCGCAAAACCCCAAGCACCTGATCGGCGCCAGTGCCGATTTATTGCAGCAAGTGGCGGGGGAGTTGGGCATCAAGGTCGAAATGCTCTACGCCGGTAAACGTTCCCAGGCCCTGGATGAAGTGCGCAGCGGGCGCATGGACATGCTGGCGGATGCGCCGTTGACGCTCAGCGAGCTGGAAACCCTGGATTACATCCATCCGCCGCTGCTGGAAAATGATTACGTGGTCTGGACCCGCAAGGACTCGACGCTCACCTACAGCGAGGCAAAAGACCTGCACGGGCACACGGGTGCCGTGTCGGAAAAGTCTCGAATGACACGGGAATTCGGCACTTTCGCCGAGCAGCAATTGACCCTGAGTCGTACACCAAACCTCACCCAGGCCTTTCAGAAATTGCTGCTGAATGAGGTGGAATATGTACTCGCCGGACGCTACTCGGGCATGGCGGCCGCGCAGGCATTGGGCATGGGCAATGACCTGCAAGCCTTTGCGCAACCGGTCGACAAACCCGGCCTGTTCCTCGCGGTTTCCCATAACTCCGCCTGCAACGATCCGTGGTTGCGCGGACAGCTGGCCAAAAAGATGACAGAATTGCCCGCGTCCGGACTGACGGAAGCCGTGCTGCAACACAACATCGAGCGTTGGAAAGCCCAGCAGCAACTGCAGCAACACCCCGCCAGTACCCCAAAACAGTAGGGATTTTTAGTGAGTATTCGACCTCTTTTCGCTGCCCTGGCCGTTCTGGCTCTGGCGGGTTGTGCAGCCGATCCGGCGCCGAATGAACAAATACGCCTGACCGAGCAGGCCCTCGTACAAGCCAAAGCCGTTGGCGCCACCGCTGACGAAGTGCCAGAGCTGAAACTGGCCGAAGACAAGTTTTCCCGTGCCCAGGGCGACATGACCGACCAGTCCTACAAGCACGCCCGCATGCGCGCCGAACAAGCCGAGCTGGACGCGCGCCTGGCCGAAGCCCGGGTTCTGACCCTCAAGAGCCAGGAGCAGTTGAACGTACTCAATACCCGCATCACTCGCCTGCGCAAGCAACTGGGAGATGCCCAATGAGCCTCAAGACCAAAGCACTCGGCGGTTTGCTCCTCGCAGGCTGCGTCAGCCTGTACGGCTGTGCCGGCCAGCACAGTGAGTCGGCGTTGCAAGAAGCCGGTGCTGACTTCCAGAAGGTCAAGGAAGATTCCAATGTGCTGCGTATCGCCCCCAAGGATGTGATCCGTGCCGGTGAGTCCCTGGCACGCGCCGATCGTCTGTCCAGCTACTGGGGCAGCGGTTCGGATGTGGTGCATTACGCCTATCTGAGCCAGCGCTACAGCGAAATTGCCCGCGAGCACACCAATCAAGTGCTCAACGAGGAGCAGGCGGCCAAGCTCGAACTGGAGCGCCAGCGCCTGCAACTGGCCCTGCGTGAGTCCAAGCTGCTCAGCGTGCAGCAACAGGGCAAGTGGCTCGAAGAACAAATCGTTGCGCTGGCCACCACCCAGACCGATCGCGGTCTGGTGATGACTTTGGGCGACGTACTGTTCGATACCGGTGAAGCAGAGTTGAAAAACTCGGCGAATCGCGTGGTGCTCAAGATCGTCCAGTTTCTGCAACTCAACCCGAAACGCGTGGTGCGGATCGAGGGCTACACCGACAGCACCGGCGGCAAACAGGACAACCTCAAGCTGTCCCGCGACCGGGCGCAATCGGTGGCCGATGTGCTGATGGACCTGGGCATCGACGACAAACGTATCCAGGTCGAAGGCTACGGCGATGAATACCCGGTGGACGTGAACGCCTCTGAGCGCGGTCGCGCACAGAACCGTCGGGTGGAAATTGTGTTCTCCGACGAAAAAGGCCAGCTCGGCGCCGCTCGCTAGAGCTGCGTCACTGGAAAACCCGGCCTGTCAGTCAGCGCCGGGTTTTTTTGTGTCTGCGAATTGCTTCGCAAAGCAGTACAGATTTTGCTGACACTGCACTGTACGGTCGACTATTGTGGCAACTGTCCCCGTACACTTCTAAACTGTTCCGGTATTGTTTCACACAAGAATAAAATGCCCGTGAAATCGAGTGCTGCGTCATGACCAATCTCTTGCTCTACCAACGTATTGCTCAGCAACTGGCCGAGGACATCCGCCGTGGTGTCTATCAACCGGGGGAGCGCGTGCCTTCGGTGCGCAAGATGAGCTCGCAGCTCAATGTCAGCCATGCGACGGTGTTGCAGGCGTACGCCAACCTTGAGGATCAAGGCCTGATTCGCGCCCGTCCGCAGTCCGGTTATTACGTGCACCAGACCCCGGCCCTGACGGCACCGACGCCGGACATTGCCCGGGTTGAACGGCCCGGCCTGGTCACTCGCAGCAGCATCATTCAGCAGGTCCTGGTCGAATCGCGCCGCGAGGGTGTTTTCCCGCTCGGTGCTGCGGTGCCGAGTGTCGATTATTTGCCGGTGCGGGCGCTGCATCAGCAGTTGGCCAAAGTCACTCGTTTCCACAGTCCACGGGCGTTCAGCTACATGTTCAGCCCGGGTTTCGAGCCGTTGCGCCGTCAGGTGGCGATCCGCATGCGCGATGCCGGTGTGGTGGTTGATCCGTCCGAAGTGGTGATCACCCACGGTTGCGTCGATGCCTTGCAGATGTCGCTTCGCGTACTGACCCGGCCGGGCGACCTGATCGCCGCCGAGTCGCCGACTTATTACGGTCTGTTGCAACTGGCCGACCTGCTTGGCCTCAAAGTTATTGAGATCCCCAGCGATCCCGCCACCGGCATGAGCCTCGAAGCGCTGCAACTGGCCGCCAACCAGTGGTCGATCAAGGCGCTGGTACTGACCACGCGCCTGAGCAATCCATTGGGCGGCACCATGCCCGAAGAGCGCCAGAAACAATTGCTGCGCCTGGCCTCGGATTTCGACATCCAGATCGTCGAAGACGATATCTACGGCGAACTGATGTTCGAGCAAGGCCGCACTAAATCGCTCAAGGCTTACGACCGGCTGGATCGGGTGATCTATTGCTCGAGTTTCTCCAAGACCCTGTCGCCGGGCGTGCGGATCGGCTGGATGATCGCCGGCAAATACCAGCAGGAGATTCAGCGTCTGCAAACGTTCAGCACGCATTCAGCGTGCAGCGTCACGCAGATGGGCATCGCGGCATACTTGGAAAACGGCGGCTACGACCGGCATTTGCGCTACATCCGTCAGGAGTACCGTAAAAACCTCAGTGCCTTCCAATTGGCGGTGCAGCAGTACTTCCCGGAAGGCACGCAGATGAGCCGGCCAACCGGTGGCTTTATTTTGTGGGTCAGTTTGCCGGGGCGGGTCAACACTCAGGAATTGCATGTGCGAGCCTTGCAGCAGGGCATCAGCATCGCGCCGGGGCTGATCTTCAGCAACACCGAGCAGTTCAATCATTGCATTCGACTGAACTGTGGCACCCCCTGGAACCGTGAGGCCGAGCGGGCATTGATGACGCTTGGCATGTTGGCGACCCAGCTCTGTCAGGAGACGGCCAGCGGTTTTTGATCGCACGGGCAGGTCATCTGCTGCCCGTGCTTGTCATGTCGCTTGCAACAGGCGAGCATATCGCCCTCTGCCGTTAGTGCCGTTGGGTCCATGAAAACGATTTTTTCTGCTGCCTGGCTGTCGATTTGCCTGTTGGTGACTACGTTCCCGGTCGGTGTCATGGCGGCTGCCGTCCAGGATAAACCGGCAGCCAGCAGCGCCAAGTCAACACCGAAAAAACCGGTGGCAACCAGTAAAGCCGCTCCGGCGAAAAAGAAGGCTGCCCCGGTAAAAAAACGTCCTCCCATTGCCGCCAAGTCCAAATCGGCCAGTGAAGTGGTCAAAACCACTCAACTGCCACCGGCCACTCTCGACTTGAGCCTGCCCCAGCACATGGTCGAAGAACTCAAGCCCGTTGGCACTGTGCCGTTGCCTAAACACGATGGGGTATTGCCACAAATGTTCGGAGACAAAACCAGTGACTTCCAACTCAACGGTCGTCTGCTGAGCAACGAAATGCAGCTGCAACTGCGCAACGAAGAGCGTCGTGAAGTCGAAGGCGCGGCGTTGGAATTCGAGTTCAAGCGGTAAATCATTCCCATCGGTGAGCCGCGGGCCAGACACTTCGTCGGAGACTGGTCAGTCACGTTCACTTGAGCGTAAAAACTCCGGGCCAGGTAATTTTAAACAGTCGTTTTAGCGGTTACTCTGTGCCACGTCCCTTTTACACATTGCCCGTCGCGAGGTGTTTGTCGTCATGAAATGCCGTGAAGGCTGTGGCGCCTGTTGTATTGCCCCTTCCATCAGTTCACCGATTCCCGGTATGCCGCAAGGCAAACCCGCCGGGGAACGTTGCGTGCAACTGTCCGTCGAAAACCTGTGCAATATTTTCGGCCAAGCCGAACGTCCGGCCGTTTGTTCAGCGTTTGAGGCGGATGCCGAGGTCTGCGGAAACAGCAGTGAAGAAGCCATCCGGCTGATTGGCTGGTGGGAGCGAATGACGGCGGCGTGATGTGTTCAAACGAACGGAACTTCAACAATAAGGAATAAGACTATGGGTTCGTTGCATCGTATTGCTGTGCTGTGTGGTTTGACGGTTTTCCTGGCCACCACGGCCGTTCAGGCTGAAGACTGGAAAGTCGCCAAAAACGAAGACGGCATCAAGGTGTCCCTGAGTGAAGTGGCCGGTTCCGATTACAAGGCCTATCAGGGCGTCACCCTCATGAAGACGACCATCGCCAAACTGCGCGCGCTGCAAGAAGACGTATCGGGCGCCTGCGCCTGGATTCACGAGTGCAAAGCCCAGAAGCTGCTCAAGCACGAAGGCGACCAGAGTTGGACCTACACCCAGTTCAATACCCCTTGGCCCGTCACCCCGCGTGATTCGGTGTTGCACGTCACCACCGTTGAAGGCGCCGATGGCAGCCTGACCCGCAAACTCGAAGGCGTGCCGAAGTACATTCCTGAGGAAAAAGGTTTCGTCCGGGTCGCCAAAGTCGACGGCTTCTGGAAGTTCGTATCCAAGGGGGATCAGGTCGAAGTGACCTATCAGGTGCACACCGAGCCGGGTGGCAGTGTGCCGTCGATGGTGGCCAACAAGTTCGTGGTCGACGCACCGTTCAATACCTTGAAGGCCCTGAAAGAACGCGCCGAGAAGTAACCGCGCTGGTCTTTCGATAACGCCCCGACTTGTTCGGGGCGTTTTTCTTTGTGGTACAGGGAAAATACCGGTCAGTTAAGCCGTAGCCCGGTCTGTAGCAGCTGCCGAGGTACGAGGCTGCGTTCGGCTGCGCAGCAGTCGTAAACCTGAGCGCACGGTCTGCCAGAAGCACCGCGGCGGCTGTTCTTACGACTGCTTCGCAGCCGAACGCAGCCTCGTACCTCGGCAGCTGCTACGAGCAAACGAAGCGTCGTACCTCGGCAGCTGCTACGAGCGAGCGCAGCCTCGTACCTCGGCAGCTGCTACGAGCGAACGAAGCGTCGTACCTCGGCAGCTGCTACGAGCGAACGCAGCCTCGTACCTCGGCAGCTGCTACGAGCGAACGCAGGCTTCGGCAGCTGCTACAAAGTGCGTGTTTTGCCTGGGCTTTATTGTGTTTCCGGATATTCGTTGCACGAAATTTTCACAAAGTGTCCAAGACAATCCGTCCGCGCCAACATTGCGGACAGTAATCAATGGCAATGCCGCGAGTGATCGTGCAACATTTGCGCACCGCGCAAGCCCCGGGGCCAAGTAGTGGCCAACAGAGGGCAGGGCGCAGCTGTATTTTTTGCAACTTCAACTTCCAATGGGTCCTAAAACGACATGGCAAACCCGGACGCCCTGAATCAGCAGCGAGCTTCTAGTCGCCTGCTGCAACCGACCGTCAAATCGCATCTGGCCTACACGCTGCTGTGTGCCTTGGTCATGATGGTCATGTTCAGCCTGCTGCGCGTCGCGCTGCTGGTCTACAACCGCGCGATGATCCTCGACACACCGGCTTCGACTTTCCTCGAAGCGTTCGCCAACGGCTTGCGTTTCGACCTGCGCCTGGTGGTCTATCTCAGTATTCCGCTGCTGCTGGCACTGTTCAGCGCGCGGGCCATGGCCGCCCGCGGGTTCTTCCGTTTCTGGCTGACCATTGCTTCGAGCATCGCGCTGTTCCTCGGCCTGATGGAGATGGACTTCTATCGTGAATTCCACCAGCGCCTCAACGGCCTGGTCTTCCAGTATGTGAAAGAAGACCCGAAAACCGTGATGAGCATGCTCTGGTACGGTTTCCCTGTGGTTCGTTACTTGCTGGCCTGGGCGGTGGGCACCTTGATCCTGACCCTGGCGTTCAAGGGCGCCGACCGCGCCACCCGTCCTCGCGGTCCGTTCAGCGGTGGCAGCATCGGCACGCGCCAGATCGCCCCGTGGTATGCGCGCATCGCGGTCTTCGTGGTGTGCCTGTTGGTCTGCGTGGTCGCCGCCCGTGGCACCCTGCGTCAAGGCCCGCCCCTGCGTTGGGGTGACGTCTACACCACCGACTCCAACTTCGCCAACCAGTTGGGCCTTAACGGCACGCTGTCGCTGATTGCGGCGGGTAAGGCGCGGCTGTCCGAAGATCGCGACAACATCTGGAAAGCCACGTTGCCACAGCCTCTGGCTCAGCAAACCGTGCGTGACATGTTGCTGACCCCGAGCGACAAACTGGTCGATGAAGACATCGCGGCGGTACGCCGTAACTACACGCCTGACGCCAACAAGACCCTGCCGATCAAGAACGTCGTCGTCATCTTGATGGAAAGCTTCGCCGGTCACTCGGTGGGCGCCCTGGGTCGTCCGGGCAACATCACGCCAGCCTTCGACAAGTTGTCGAAAGAAGGCCTGTTGTTCGATCGCTTCTTCTCCAACGGCACCCATACCCACCAGGGCATGTTCGCCACCATGGCCTGCTTCCCGAACCTGCCAGGTTTCGAATACCTGATGCAGACCCCGGAAGGCAGCCACAAACTGTCCGGCCTGCCGCAATTGCTCAGTACCCGTGACTATGACGATGTGTACGTCTACAACGGCGACTTCGCCTGGGACAACCAGTCGGGTTTCTTCAGCAACCAGGGCATGACCAACTTCATCGGGCGCAATGACTTCGTCAATCCGGTGTTCTCCGACCCGACCTGGGGCGTGTCCGACCAGGACATGTTCGACCGTGGCCTGGAAGAACTGAAGGCGCGCGACGGCAAGGACAAAAAACCGTTCTATGCCTTGCTGCAGACCCTGTCCAACCACACGCCGTATGCCTTGCCGACGCCATTGCCGGTGGAGCCTGTGACCAATCGCGGCAGCCTCAACGAACACTTGACCGCCATGCGCTATTCCGACTGGGCACTGGGTCAGTTCTTCGAGAAGGCGCGCAAAGAGCCTTACTTCAACGAAACCCTGTTCGTGGTTGTCGGCGACCATGGTTTCGGCGACGAGCAACAGATCACTGAAATGGACCTGGGCCGCTTCAACGTGCCGATGCTGATGATCGCACCGGGCATCCAGGAAAAATTCGGTCAGCGTGACCACACCGTGGGCACTCAGATCGACATCGTGCCGACCATCATGGGCCGCGTCGGTGGCGATGTGGTTCACCAATGCTGGGGCCGCGACTTGCTGAACCTGCCGGAAGGCGACAAAGGTTTTGGCGTGATCAAGCCGTCGGGTAGCGATCAGACCGTGGCATTGCTGACGGCGGACCGCGTGCTGGTGCTGCCTAAAGAGATGCCGCCCAAGCTGTATCAATACGAACTGGGCGCTAACCCCAAAGGTGTGGTGATTCCGGAGTCGGCTGATGAAGCGGCGCTCAAACAGAAACTTGAGTCGTTCCTGCAAACCGCGACCAAGAGCCTGCTGGATAACACCGCCGGTGTGGTTAACGGCAAGCCGGACTAACGTCTGACGCAATAAAAAAGAGGCCCTTTTTCAAGGGCCTCTTTTTTTTGCCGGTTAATTCTTTATATCTTGCCGAGCAAGAGCAGAATCAACAGCACTACCAACACCACGCCGAGGATACCTGATGGGCCATAACCCCAACTTCTGGAGTGCGGGAAGACTGGCAAACCACCGATCAGCAAGAGGATCAGAATAACGATAAGAATTGTGCCCATGACGATTTCCTTGTTGGAAGTGTTCTGGATTGACCGAGTAGTTAACTATCAGCCGGAATGCGATAAATCCGAACTGCTTACAAAATCCGACTCACGCGCATGAAAAAAAATTCAAAGTTTTTTAATGTTTTTTAGATTGAAGCGTTATTTCTTTTTGCCCCTCAGACTAGTTCGCAAGTTGGACCGCGTTAACGTTCTTCGCGGGCAAGCCTCGCTACTGCAGGTATATGTCGACGGTGATCGATGCAAAACCTGTAGGAGCAAGGCTGGCCCGCGAAGGCCGTGACTCGGTCTCAAGCCGCGCGCGGGTTTGCCCCGACCATTCAGCAATCTGATGGAGCGTGGGTCAGGCAATATCCTTCGCTACACTCGGCGCATCTTCCCCAGAACAACAAGGCTGTTTGCTATGCAAAATCGCATGATGATCACTGGCGCAGGCTCAGGCCTGGGTCGCGAAATCGCGCTGCGCTGGGCCCGCGAAGGCTGGCAACTGGCCTTGTCGGATGTCAGTGAGCCCGGCTTGCAGGAAACGTTGAAGCTGGTTCGCGAAGCCGGCGGCGATGGTTTTATCCAGCGTTGCGATGTGCGTGATTACAGCCAGCTAACCGCGTTCGCCCAAGCCTGCGAAGAGAGACTCGGTGGCATCGATGTCATCGTCAACAATGCCGGAGTCGCCTCGGGTGGCTTTTTCAGCGAACTGTCCCTGGAAGACTGGGATTGGCAGATCGCGATCAACCTGATGGGCGTGGTCAAAGGCTGCAAGGCCTTCCTGCCGCTGCTGGAAAAAAGCAAAGGCAAGATCATCAACATCGCGTCGATGGCCGCGCTGATGCAAGGTCCGGCCATGAGCAACTACAACGTGGCCAAGGCCGGTGTAGTGGCGCTGTCCGAAAGCCTGCTGATCGAGTTGGCTCAGCAAGAAGTCGGCGTCCATGTGGTCTGCCCGTCGTTCTTCCAGACCAACTTGCTGGATTCCTTCCGTGGCCCGACACCGGCCATGAAAGCTCAGGTCGGTAAGTTGCTGGAAAGCTCACCGATCAGCGCCACCGACATTGCCGACTACATCTACACGCAAGTGGCCGCCGGCGAGTTCATGATCCTGCCCCACGAACAGGGCCGCATGGCTTGGGCGCTCAAACAGAAAAACCCGCAACTGCTCTACAACGAAATGACCGTCATGGCCGATAAAATGCGCGCCAAGGCCAAACAAACCGCAGGCTGATCTTGCCCGCTGGCAACCGCGCCGTTAGGGTGGCCGCATTCGGCCATCCTCACGAGACATCGGCATGCTCAATTACCTGTGGTTTTTTCTCGCCGCACTGTTCGAAATCGCCGGTTGCTTCGCGTTCTGGATGTGGCTGCGTCAGGGCAAGAGTGCCTGGTGGGTTATCCCCGCGCTGCTGAGCCTGACCTTGTTCGCGTTGCTGCTGACCCGGGTCGAAGCCACTTACGCCGGCCGCGCCTATGCCGCCTACGGTGGCATCTACATCATTGCGTCGATTGGTTGGCTGGCGGTGGTCGAGCGGATTCGTCCGCTGGGCTCGGACTGGGTTGGCGTGGCGCTGTGCGTAATCGGCGCGACTGTCATCCTTTTCGGCCCGCGCTTATCCGCGTCCTGAAGGACAGGTCCTTCATTCAAAGCGTTTGTACGAGTTGTCTGTAGGTCGCGATGCCCTGCGCTGTAGGGCAGGACTGATTTGCCTGCGGCGCATTGAAGCCCCGTCGTGCGCCGGGCATCTTCAGGGTCCGGTAACCCTGAAGGACGAATGCCATGCTTGTACTCAGTCGCGTTGTAGGCGAGTTGATTTCCATCGGTGACAACATTTCCGTGCGCATTCTGGCGGTCAACGGCGGCAGCGTGCGCTTCGGCGTTGAAGCGCCGCAAAACGTCAATGTGCATCGGGCTGAAGTCTACGAATGCATCCAGACCAAACTGGCTAAAAGCAAAGGTAGTTGAGCGATTCAGTCGAATAGGTGCTTGGGCACGTCGTGCTTGAGCATCAACTGGCATTGCTCGCTGTCCGGGTCGAAAACGATCAGCGCCTGGCCCTTGGTCAGCGCCTGGCGAACCCGCAGCACGCGAGTTTCCAGCGGTGTGTCATCGCCGTTGTCCGTGCCGTCGCGGGTCACGAAATCCTCGATCAGGCGGGTCAGGGTGTCGACTTCAAGTTGGTCGTAGGGGATCAGCATAAGCACCTCGGCTAAAACAATGTCGCGATGCTACGGCGGTTATGAACACACCACCAGTAGGAGCTGCCGAAGGCTGCGATCTTTTGATCTTCGGCGTCAGTGACATCGCTGAAAGTCAAAAGATCGCGGCCTGCGGCAGCTCCTACGAGTCCGTGTTCGCTTTAGCTATCGTTGCGCTGCCCGACCAAACTGTCCACCGACGGCACCCGCGTATCACTTTCCATCTGCGTGTCATGTTCGATCTGATGACTGAACCGGTCCAGCGAACCCTTGGCCGGTTGCGCATCGCTGGCGAACACCGGCGGGCTCAGAATGTATGCGCCGAGCAAGCGACTGAGCGCCGCCAGGCTGTCGATGTGCGTCCGTTCATAGCCGTGAGTCGCATCACAACCAAAGGCCAGCAGCGCAGTGCGAATGTCATGCCCGGCAGTGACCGCCGAATGGGCATCGCTGAAGTAATAGCGGAACAGGTCGCGGCGCACCGGCAATTCATTGTCACTGGCCAGCCGCAGCAGATGCCGCGACAGGTGATAGTCGTACGGCCCGCCGGAATCCTGCATCGCCACGCTCACCGCGTGTTCACTGGAGTGCTGCCCCGGCGCGACCGGTGCAATGTCGATGCCGACGAATTCGCTGACATCCCACGGTAATGCCGCCGCCGCGCCACTGCCGGTTTCTTCGGTAATGGTGAACAGCGGATGACAGTCGATCATCAGCTCTTCGCCGCTGTCGATGATGGCTTTCATTGCCGCCAGCAGTGCGGCAACTCCGGCCTTGTCGTCGAGATGTCGGGCGCTGATGTGGCCGCTTTCGGTGAATTCCGGCAACGGGTCGAAGGCGACGAAATCGCCAACGCTGATGCCCAGGGAATCGCAATCGGCGCGGGTCGCGCAGTAGGCGTCGAGACGCAACTCGATGTGGTCCCAACTGATCGGCATTTCATCCACGGCGGTGTTGAACGCGTGCCCGGAGGCCATCAACGGCAACACGCTGCCACGGATCACGCCGTTGTCGGTAAACAGGCTGACCCGGCTGCCCTCGGCAAACCGGCTGGACCAGCAGCCGACCGGGGCCAGCGTCAGGCGACCGTTGTCCTTCACCGCACGAACCGCCGCACCGATAGTGTCCAGGTGCGCGGACACCGCGCGGTCGGGGCTGTTTTTCTTGCCCTTGAGGGTGGCGCGGATGGTGCCGCGGCGGGTCATCTCGAACGGAATGCCAAGCTCTTCGAGCCGCTCGGCGACGTAACGCACGATGGTGTCGGTAAACCCGGTCGGGCTGGGAATGGCGAGCATTTCCAGCAGGACTTTTTGCAGGTAGTTGAGATCCGGTTCGGGAATTTTGCTGGTCATGGAAACTCCTGATGAGTTGACGACTGATCGTTCCCACGCCCTGCGTGGGAATGCAGCCAGGGACGCTCTGCGTCCCAAGACCGGACGCGGAGCGTCCGAGGAGTCATTCCCACGCCGAGCGTGGGAACGATCATGAAGGGGGTTAAACCGCCGGCTGACTATGCGGAAACAACAAATCCACAAACCGCTCCGCCGTCGGCTGCGGTTCATGGTTGGCCAGGCCCGCGCGTTCATTGGCTTCGATAAACACATACTCCGGCTGGTCGGCGGCCGGCACCATCAGGTCGAGCCCGACCATCGGGATATCCAGCGCCCGCGCCGCCCGCACAGCGGCATCCACCAGGGTCGGGTGGAGTATCGCGGTGACATCCTCCAGCACGCCGCCGGTATGAAGATTCGCTGTGCGCCGTACGAACAGATGCTCGCCCGCCGGCAGGATGCTGTTGTAGTCGTATCCCGCCGCCTGCAAGGTGCGTTGGGTCTCGTGATCCAGCGGGATCTTGCTTTCACCGCCGGTGGCCGCCTGACGCCGCCGGCTCTGGGCTTCGATCAGCGCACCGATAGAATGCTGACCATCGCCGACCACTTCCGCCGGCCGGCGAATCGCGGCGGCGACCACTTCAAAACCGATCACCACAATCCGCAAATCCAGGCCTTCGTGAAAACTTTCGAGCAACACGCGGGTATCGAACTTGCGAGCCGCTTCGATGGCTTGCTGGACTTCTTCGATGGTCTGCAAATCCACCGCCACGCCCTGACCCTGTTCACCGTCCAGCGGTTTGACCACCACCCGTTCGTGCTCGTCGAGAAACGCCAGGTTGTCGTCGGCATTACCGGCCAGTTGCTGGGAGGGAAGGTTCAGACCGGCCGCTTTCAACACCTTGTGCGTCAGGCTCTTGTCCTGGCACAGGCTCATGCTGATGGCGCTGGTCAGGTCGCTCAGGGATTCGCGGCAACGTACCCGGCGCCCGCCGTGGCTGAGGGTAAACATCCCGGCGTCGGCGTCATCGACCTGCACGTCGATGCCACGCCGATGAGCCTCCTCGACAATGATCCGCGCATAGGGATTGAACTCGGCTTCCGGGCCCGGCCCGAGAAACAACGGCTGATTAATGCCGTTCTTGCGCTTGATGGCGAAGGTTGAAAGGTTACGAAAACCGAGTTTGGCGTAGAGACTTTTCGCCTGGCGGTTGTCGTGCAATACCGACAGGTCGAGGTAACTCAGCCCACGACTCATGAAGTGTTCGATCAAGTGCCGCACCAGCACTTCGCCAACGCCGGGCCGCGAGCAATGAGGATCAACGGCCAGGCACCAGAGGCTGCTGCCGTTTTCCGGGTCGTTGTAGGCCTTGTGATGATTGAGGCCCATCACGCTGCCGATGATCGCGCCGCTGTCCTCGTCTTCCGCCAGCCAATACACCGGGCCGCCCTGATGACGCGGGGTCAACAACGACGCGTCAATCGGCAACATGCCGCGGGCCTGGTACAGCTGATTGATCGCCTGCCAATCCGAATCGCTTTGCGCCCGGCGAATGCGGAAGCCGCGAAACACCCGGGTCGACGGGCGATAATCGCTGAACCACAGGCGCAAGGTGTCGGACGGGTCAAGGAACAACTGCGCCGGTTCCAGCCCCAGCACTTGCTGGGGCGCAGCAACATAGAGTGCGATGTCGCGCTCGCCGGGCTGCTCGTTGAGCAACTCCTGCGCGATGCTCCCGGCATCGGGAAAGGTATGCCCGATCAGCAGCCGGCCCCAACCGCAATGCACCGCAATCGGCGCCGTGTTCAATTCGCTGCCGTCTTCTGCCAGCCGCGCCTGCAAGCGTTCGTAGGAGGGGGCCTGACCGCGCAACAAGCGTTGGCTGTAAGCCGTGGCGTGGGGTTTCATCGATCAGATTCCTTGTTCACTGAGCCACAGGTTCAGCGCCGCCAATTGCCACAGTTTGGAGCCGCGCAACGGGGTCAACTGGCCTTGCGGGTCGGTCAGCAGGCGATCCAGCATGGCCGGGTTGAACAGACCGCGATCCTGACTCGGATCGAGCAGCAGTTCGCGTACCCAGTTCAGTGTGTCGCCTTGTAAATGTTTGAGACCGGGCACCGGGAAGTAGCCCTTTTTACGGTCGATCACTTCGCTTGGAATGACCAATCGCGCTGCTTCTTTCAGGACTTGCTTGCCGCCATCCGGCAGTTTGAATTTGCCCGGCACCCGGGCCGACAATTCCACCAGGCGATAGTCGAGAAACGGCGTACGCGCTTCCAGGCCCCAGGCCATGGTCATGTTGTCGACGCGTTTGACCGGGTCGTCCACCAGCATGATCGTGCTGTCCAGACGCAGGGCTTTGTCCACCGCCGCATCAGCGCCGGGTTGTGCAAAATGTTCCTTCACGAAGTCACCGGCGGCGTCATTCGCCGTCAGCCATTTCGGCTGCACAGTGGCGGCATAGTCCTCGTAACTGCGATCGAAAAACGCATCGCGATACGCCGTGTACGGATCCGCCGCGCCGTCCACTTGCGGATACCAGTGATAACCGGCAAACAACTCGTCCGCGCCCTGGCCGCTCTGCACCACTTTGCAGTGCTTGGCCACTTCTCGGGACAACAGATAGAAAGCAATGCAGTCATGGCTGACCATCGGCTCGCTCATGGCGCGAAACGCCGCGGGCAACTGCTCGATGATCTCGCTCTCCTGGATGCGCAGTTGATGATGTTGGGTGCCGTAGTGCTTGGCGATCAGGTCCGAATACTGGAACTCGTCGCCGCGCTCGCCACCGGCATCCTGGAAACCGATGGAAAAGGTCGAGAGGTTTTCCACGCCGACTTCACGCAACAGGCCGACCAGCATGCTCGAATCGACACCGCCGGAAAGCAGCACGCCGACATCGACGGCGGCGCGTTGACGGATCGCTACCGCGTCGCGAGTGCTGTCGAGCACGCGGTCACGCCAGTCTTCCAGGGTCAGGTTCATCTCGTCGGCGTGGGGACCATAGGGCAGGGTCCACCAGGTTTTCTGCTCGGTGGTCCCGTCGGACTCGATGCGCATCCAGGTCGCTGGGGGCAGTTTTTCGATGCCGGCGATCAAGGTGCGCGGCGCCGGGACCACCGCGTGGAAATTCAGGTAATGGTTGAGCGCCACTGGGTCGAGCATCGGGTTGATATCGCCACCTTTGAGCAACGCCGGCAACGCCGAGGCAAAGCGCAGGCGCTGGCCGGTGCGCGACAGGTACAGCGGCTTGACGCCGAGACGGTCGCGGGCGAGGAACAGGCGTTTGGCGTCACGTTCCCAAATGGCGAAGGCGAACATGCCGTTGAGCTTGGGCAGCAGCGCTTCGCCCCAGGCGTGATAGCCCTTGAGCAGCACTTCGGTGTCGCCACCGGAATAAAAGGCATAACCGAGCGTTTCAAGTTCGGTGCGCAGCTCCGGGAAGTTGTAGATCGCGCCGTTGAAGGCGAGGGACAAGCCCAATTGGTTATCGACCATTGGCTGCGCCGAGCCGTCCGACAGGTCCATGATTTTCAGGCGACGATGGCCCAGGGCAATCGGCCCTTGGCTATGAAAGCCCCACGCATCAGGGCCGCGAGGGGCCAGGTGATGGGTGATTCGTTCAACGGCCGCGAGGTCCGCAGGTTGATGATCAAAGCGTAACTCGCCAGCTAATCCGCACATAAAGTCCTTACCGGTTTTTCCGTTGGGGAGGGTCAATCAATACCCCGCCAAAACGGCGGGTACCCTGAAACTGACCCGGTAGCTTGGCGGGAGTTTTAGATCGATCGGTTATAAGCAGCGGGGCGAGGGCTTTGCGGGTGACAGGCACAACAGGAGGTGTGCCCGGTGGTAGATAGTTATACGAAGCCTGCAAGTGACGGCTCGAAGCAGTGCCGGACCCAGGTGTCTACGCTATCGCGCAGGTGTGACCGGATCAAACTCCGCGGATCAACCGCCGCAAGGCAAAGCGGTTCGGGTGACAGGCCTCGGCCACGCTGCGTGGCAAGGGCAACGGTTCGTTATCCAGCCAGGCGGCCAACAACTCGCCGGACAGCGGAGCAGTGATCAAACCCCGTGAGCCGTGACCGCTGTTGACATACAGGCCGTCGAGCCACGGACATGGGATGTCCGGCACTTGTCGGGCGTCCTTGCTCAGGGCGGCATAGGCCTGGTTGAACGCTTGGCCGTCGGCGAGCGGACCGACGATGGGCAGGTAGTCGGGGCTGGTGCAACGGAACGCCGCGCGGCCTTGCAGTTGTTCAGCGGCGAGTTGATCGGCGTGCAGGCGAGTGACCAGATCGCTGGAAATCTCTTCCAGCAATTGCAGGTTGCCCAGGTGCTCGGCGGTGGTCGGTGTCAGGTCATCGCTGTTGAAATCGAAGCTGGCGCCCAGGGTATGTTCGCCCAGCCGCGCCGGTGCCACATAACCTTCGGCGCAGACCACCGTGGCCAGGCTCTGGCTCTCGGTGGTTTGCGCCAGTCGGGTGATCTGCCCGCGAATGCGTTTGAGCGGCAAGTCGGCACTTTGCTCGAAACGTTTGATCTCGGCGGCGCCGGCCAACACTACCACCGGTGCGCTGGCGAGCAGGGTGTCGCCGTCCCAGGCTTGCCACTGGTCATCGACCTTGCGTAGTTCCAGTACATCACGATGGGTCAGCAGTTGAACGTTGGGCTGCGAAGCCTGCCACTGGCACAGCGCCGGAGGATGAACCCAACCACCCTCGGGATAGAACAATCCGCCATGAGCCAAGGCAATGCCGGCCCGCGCCTCGGCTTGTGATTGATCCAGCACGTGCAGCAAGTCCGAGGGGAATGCCGCCGCCAGTTGCGCCTGACGCTCGGCTTCCTTGGCGTTGAACGCCAGTTGCAGCACGCCGCAGCCGTCCCAGTCGACGCCGCGATGCAACTGTTCGAGCACCCGCCGGGTATGACCGAAACCGCTGACAATCAATTGCGACAACGCGGTGCCGTGGGCTGACAACTTGAGGTACAACACGCCTTGCGGATTGCCCGAGGCTTCCTGGGCGATGTCGGCATGACGCTCCAGCAAACTCACCTGCCAGCCGCGTGCCGCGAGGCTGGCCGCAGTGGCACAACCGGCCAGGCCGGCGCCAATCACTAATGCGCGGCGCTCGCCTTCGGGTCGGGGAGGGCGAGCGAACCAAGGCTTGGCAGGTGTCGGTGCTACCACCTCGGCAGGCCAGCCGACAAAGGCGCCCCGCAGGATTTCCCATTTGTGGCCGATGCCCGGCGTGCGCTTCATCTTGAAGCCCGCCGCGTTGAGCAGCCGACGGACCCAACCCGTACTGGTAAAGGTGCTGATGGTCGAGTCGGGAGCGGCCAGGCGCGCCAGTTCAGCAAACAGCTCGGCGGTCCACATATCGGGGTTTTTCGCCGGGGCGAAACCATCGAGAAACCACGCATCGATCTGCGCATCCAGTTGCGGCAACTGTTCCAGCGCATCGCCGATCAGCAACGTCAGGGTCACCCGGCCGTTATCCAGCACCAGCCGTTGAAAGCCTTGATGGATGGCCACGTACTGGGCCAGCAATTGATCGGCGAACGGCTTGAGCTCTGGCCACAACGCCAGCGCCCGTTGCAGATCCGGGGCGGTCAGCGGGTACTTTTCCACGCTGACAAAATGCAATCGCGCGCCGGCCACGGCCTGCTCTTCGAACAGTTGCCAGGCGCAGAGAAAATTCAACCCGGTGCCGAAACCGGTCTCGCCAATCACCAGTCGACCGTCGGCGGGCAATGCGGCAAAGCGCTCCTTCAGACGGTTTTGTTCGATGAACACATAGCGTGTTTCGTCCAACCCGGACAGGTCGGAAAAATACACATCATCGAACACCCTCGAATAAGGGCGTCCCTGGTCGTCCCAGTCGAGCTGGGCGTTGGGCAATTCAGGGTTCATGGCAGGCTCGGCAGCGGCAAGGCGGGCATTCTAGCTGATCGGCGGGTGTGTGCTTGATCCATGGCAAGGGCTGGTCCAGGCAAGGCGAGGAAAATGCAGAGCAAGATCAAAAGATCGCAGCCTTCGGCAGCTCCTACAGGGGATCGATGTACAACTGTAGGAGCTGCCGAAGGCTGCGATCTTTTGATCTTAAAGCTTGAACTTCTCCCCCCGTTGGAGAGGTCAATCCGCTAGTCTTGCTCAATCTTGGAAGGGAGCCGCCCATGTTCGAATCTGCCGAAATCGGTCACGCCATCGACAAAGAAACCTATGACGCCGAAGTGCCGGCCCTGCGTGAGGCCTTGCTCGAAGCGCAGTTCGAACTTCAGCAGCAAAAACGTTTTCCAGTGATCATTCTGATCAATGGCATCGAAGGCGCCGGCAAGGGTGAGACGGTCAAGTTGCTCAACGAATGGATGGACCCGCGCCTGATCGAGGTGCGCACCTTCGACCAGCAGACCGATGAAGAACTGGCGCGGCCACCGGCCTGGCGCTACTGGCGGATGCTCCCGGCCAAGGGCCGAATGGGGATTTTCTTCGGCAACTGGTACAGCCAGATGCTGCAAGGGCGAGTTCATGGCTTGTTCAAGAATGCGGTGCTGGATCAGGCGATCAACCAGTCCGAGCGTTTCGAGAAAATGCTTTGCGACGAAGGCGCGCTGATCTTCAAGTTCTGGTTCCATCTCTCCAAGCAACAAATGAAAGCGCGACTCAAGGCGCTGGCCGACGATCCATTGCACAGTTGGCGCATCAGCCCGCTGGATTGGCAGCAATCTGAAACCTACGACAAATTCGTCAAGTACGGCGAACGCGTGTTGCGCCGTACCAGTCGCGACTACGCGCCCTGGCATGTGATCGAAGGCGTTGACCCGCATTATCGCAGTCTGGCGGTGGGCCAGATCCTGCTCGAAGGCCTGCAAAATGCCTTGAAGCGAGCC
Organism: Pseudomonas sp. LBUM1646; assembly: GCF_059716165.1. NCBI lineage: Bacteria > Pseudomonadati > Pseudomonadota > Gammaproteobacteria > Pseudomonadales > Pseudomonadaceae > Pseudomonas > Pseudomonas sp. LBUM1646. Next base: position 5,013,609 of record NZ_CP166810.1, on the reverse strand, counting down.
AAGGTCCATCCCGACAAAGTCAACGCCGCGCCGTTGCCCATCCATGTCGATCAAATGAACCTGCTCGACAGTCTGGATTTGACCCAGAACCTCGACAAGGACGATTACGAAGAACAGTTGATTACCGAGCAGGCACGATTCTCCGGCCTGATGCGCGACAAACGCATGCGTCAGCACGCCTTGGTGGCGGTGTTCGAAGGCAATGATGCGGCGGGCAAGGGCGGGGCGATTCGCCGGGTCGCGGCGGCACTCGATCCGCGTCAGTACAGCATCATCCCCATTGCAGCGCCGACCGAAGAGGAACGGGCGCAACCGTACCTGTGGCGGTTCTGGCGGCACCTCCCGGCCAAGGGTAAGTTCACGGTGTTCGACCGTTCCTGGTATGGCCGGGTCCTGGTGGAGCGCATTGAAGGGTTCTGCCCGCCAGCGGATTGGCTGCGGGCTTACAGCGAGATCAACGATTTCGAAGAGCAGATAGCCGAGTCGAACGTCATCGTGGTCAAATTCTGGCTCGCCATCGACAAGCAGACCCAATTGGAACGTTTCCAGTCCCGGGAAGAGATCCCGTTCAAACGCTTCAAGATTACCGAGGACGACTGGCGCAACCGCGACAAGTGGGACGCTTACCGCGCCGCCGTCGGCGACATGGTCGATCGCACCAGCACCGAGATCTCGCCCTGGACCCTGGTGGAAGCCAATGACAAGCGCTGGGCGCGGGTCAAGGTGCTGCGCACGATCAACCGAGCGTTGGAAGAGGCGTTCGAAAAAGCCGACAAGAAGGCGAAGAAGCACAAGAAGTAAGACGATGGTTACGCATACGCGAGGTGAATGATTGTCGCGGTCGGTAATGGGGTGGACTTATGCTCGGTCCACTCCCAACCGACAACAACAATGAGGTATGCCATGCGTGAAGTGGTGATCGTCGACAGCGTACGGACCGGCCTGGCCAAATCCTTTCGCGGCAAGTTCAATCAGACCCGCCCGGACGACATGGCGGCCCATTGCGTCAATGCGCTGCTTACGCGCAACGACATCGACCCGGCCAGTGTCGAGGATTGCATTGTCGGTGCCGGCTCCAACGAAGGCGCTCAGGGTTACAACATCGGGCGTAATGTCGCGGTGCTCTCGCACCTGGGCATCGGCACCGCTGGCATGACCCTCAACCGTTTCTGCTCCTCGGGCTTGCAGGCCATCGCGATTGCCGCCAACCAGATCGCCTCGGGATGCAGCGACATCATCGTTGCCGGTGGTGTCGAGTCCATCAGCCTGACCATGAAAAGCGTCTACACCGACAACTTGATCAACCCGTTGCTCAAGGAGCAGGTGCCGGGCATCTACTTCCCGATGGGCCAAACCGCCGAAATCGTTGCCCGGCGTTACAACGTCAGCCGCGAAGAACAGGATCTGTACGCATTGCAGAGCCAGCAACGTACGGCGCAGGCTCAGGCCGCCGGGTTGTTTGACGATGAAATTGTGCCGATGGCGGTCAAGTACCGGGTCGAAGACAAGGCCACCGGGCAAATACAGATCCTCGACGGTGTGGTCGATCACGATGACTGCAACCGCCCGGACACCACCCTGCAAAGCCTCGCCGGTTTGAAACCGGTGTTTGCCGAGGACGGTTCGGTGACGGCCGGCAATTCGTCGCAGTTGTCGGATGGCGCGTCCATGACGCTGGTGATGAGCCTGGAAAAAGCGTTGGAGCTGGGCTTGAAGCCCAAAGCGTTCTTCCGTGGTTTTACCGTGGCCGGTTGCGCGCCGGATGAAATGGGCATTGGCCCGGTGTTCTCGGTACCGAAGTTGCTCAAGGCCAAGGGGTTGCAGATTGCCGATATCGATTTGTGGGAGCTCAACGAAGCGTTCGCCTCCCAGTGCCTGTACAGCCGCAATCGACTCGAAATCGACAGCGCGAAGTACAACGTCAACGGTGGTTCGATTTCCATCGGTCATCCGTTTGGCATGACCGGGTCGCGGCAGGTCGGGCACATCGTGCGTGAACTGCAACGGCGCAATTTGCGCTATGGCGTGGTGACCATGTGCGTCGGTGGCGGGATGGGGGCTACGGGGTTGTTTGAGGCAGTGCGCTGAAACCGGAAGGTTTGTAGCGACTGGTCACTTGCTTTCGCGGCAAGCCTCGCACCTACGAGCGAATGCGATCTCTTGTAGGCGCGAGGCTTGCCGCGAATGGTGCGGCTCGGTCTACCGGTTCCTGCTCTGAAGCTGCATCCGCTCGATATACGCCTGAATCTCCCGCGCCGCCGCCTCGGGGTTATCAAACGGCCCTTCAAGGGTGTTTTCCCGGGTGCTGAAATACAACTCCCCATTCACACGACACATCCGGTCACTGCGAAAGTGCGTGGCGGGGGCGTTGTCCTGGGCGCGCATGCCGTACATAGCGATCTCCTGAGGCTAGGTCCTGTTTACGGATCTAATGAGCTTAGATCTGAAGTACTTGCGGTGCCCGGCGACCTGATCGACGGCACTGCGTCAATTTAACGTTGCGACCTGCACAGTTTCATTCGCGGCTAGGCGGCAACTGTCCCTGTGTGCCGCCGGGTGCCAGGCCTAGAATGACGGCTCTCGTCATTGGGCTTCGGGGTCGGCATGCATATTTCATCGGGTCGCTGGGTTTACGGTCTGTTCCTGGCCTTGCTGACGGCGCTGCTGTGGGGCATTTTGCCGATCAAGCTCAAGCAAGTGCTGCAGGTGATGGACCCGGTGACGGTGACCTGGTTTCGCCTGTTGGTATCCGGCGGCTGCCTGTTCCTTTATCTGGCCGCGACCCGGCGCCTGCCAAGCCGCAAAGTGCTCGGCCCCAGGGGCGGCTGGCTGGTGCTGATGGCGGTGCTCGGGCTGGTGGGCAATTACGTGTTGTACCTGATGGGCCTCAACCTGCTGAGCCCCGGTACTGCGCAACTGGTGGTGCAAATGGGCCCGATCATGTTGCTGATCGCCAGTCTGTTTGTGTTCAAGGAGCGTTTCAGCGTGGGGCAGGGCATTGGCCTGTTGGTGCTGCTGATCGGTTTCGGGCTGTTTTTCAATCAGCGCCTGAGTGAATTGCTCACTTCCCTGACTGACTACACCGCTGGCGTGTTGATGGTGTTGGCGGCGTCCACGGTCTGGACCTTCTACGCCCTGGGCCAGAAGCAATTGCTGACGGTGTGGAATTCGTTGCAGGTGATGATGGTGATCTACCTGTTCTGCGCGCTGCTGCTGACGCCGTGGGTGCATCCTTTGGAGGCGCTGAGTCTGAGTCCGCGACAAGGCTGGTTGCTGCTGGCGTGCTGCATGAATACGTTGATCGCCTATGGCGCGTTCGCCGAAGCGCTGGCGCACTGGGAGGCTTCGCGGGTCAGTGCGACGCTGGCGATTACGCCGCTGGTGACATTTGTTGCGGTGGCCGTGGCGGCGTGGGCATGGCCGGAGTATGTGCATGCCGAGACCATCAATGGTCTGGGGTATGGCGGGGCGCTGCTGGTGGTGCTGGGGTCGGCGCTGGTGGCGTTGGGGCCGTCGTTGATGGCGGGGCTCAGGGCGCGGCGGGTAAGAATGGCCTGAAGATGATCGTTCACACGCTCTGCGTGGGAATGCAGCCCGGGACGCTCCGCGTCCCTTTTGAAGCGGACGCAGAGTGTCCAGTGAGGCATTCCCACGCAGAGCGTGGGAACGATCAGAGCAGGACGCTCAGCCCTTGGCGCCCGCCTCCAGCATATTCTCCGGCCGCACCCAGGCATCGAACTGTTCATCAGTCAGATACCCCAACTGCAACGCCGCCTCACGCAAGGTCAGCCCTTCGGCATAGGCCTTCTTGGCAATCTCTGCCGACTTGTCGTAACCAATGTGCGGGTTCAACGCGGTCACCAACATCAAGCCACGTTCCAGGTGTTCCGCCATTTTCTCGGCATCCGGTTCCAGCCCGGCGATGCAATGCTGCTGGAAGTTGCTGCAACCATCGGCCAGCAGGCGAATCGATTGCAGCAGGTTGTGGATGATCACCGGTTTGAACACGTTCAATTGCAGGTGACCCTGGCTCGCGGCAAACCCGATGGCGACGTCGTTGCCCATCACCTGGCACGCGAGCATCGACAGGGCTTCGCACTGGGTCGGGTTGACCTTGCCGGGCATGATCGAACTGCCCGGCTCGTTGGCCGGCAGCTTCACTTCGGCGAAACCGGCGCGCGGCCCGGAACCGAGCAAGCGCAAGTCGTTGGCGATTTTCATCAGGGTCACAGCGAGAGTCTTCAGCGCCCCCGACAGCGTGGTCAGCGGTTCATGGCCGGCGAGGGCCGCGAATTTGTTTGGCGCAGTGACGAACGGCAGGCCGGAGAGTGCCGCCAGTTCAGCGGCGATCGCTTCGCCAAAACCGTGGGGCGAATTGAGCCCGGTGCCAACCGCCGTGCCGCCCTGGGCCAGTTCACAGACCTGCGGCACGGCGCTGCGGATCGCCCGTTCGGCGTAATCCAGCTGCGCGATAAACGCCGAAACCTCCTGGCCGAAGGTGATCGGCGTGGCGTCCATCATGTGGGTGCGGCCGGTCTTGACCAGTTTCATGTGCCGTGCCGACAGCTCGGCCAGCCCGCCAGACAATTCGCTGATCGCCGGCAACAAGTTCTGCTGCACGGCCTGGACGGTGGCGATGTGCATGGCGGTGGGGAAGCAATCGTTGGAACTCTGGGAGCGGTTGACGTGATCGTTGGGGTGCACCGGCGACTTGCCGCCGCGGGCGTTGCCGGCCAGTTCGTTGGCGCGACCGGCAATCACTTCGTTGACGTTCATGTTGCTCTGAGTGCCGCTGCCGGTCTGCCAGACCACCAGCGGGAACTGGTCGTCATGGCTGCCGTCGAGTACTTCGTCGGCGGCTTGCTCGATCAGCCGGGCGATGTCGGCGGGCACGTCGCCATTGCGGTCATTGACCCGGGCCGCGGCCTTCTTGATCAGCGCCAGGGCGTGCAACACCGCCAGAGGCATGCGTTCCTGACCGATGGCGAAGTTGATCAGCGAACGTTGGGTCTGAGCGCCCCAGTAGGCCTCATCCGGGACGTTCACTTCACCAAGGCTGTCGGTTTCGATACGGCTCATCGCTCACACTCCTGTAGGTCTGATTGCGCAGTTTAGGCCGTGTTCGGCCGCTGTGGTTCCATCAGTCTGGTTTTTGCCCCTTTAACCCCTCTAAATCAGGCCCGATAAGGCTTGGGGTTGAGTGACACACTTTTTTAGGTGCAGAATGGTCGTCCTTGGGGTAACGACCTCGCCTGCTAGAAAAGGAAACTCGATGACTCGTCTTCGTGCCATCTGTACCGCGGTTGCACTGGTTTGCGCCAGCGGCCAGGTTTTTGCCGATACCGCCAGCCACAACGCCAGTGCCGAAGCTTTCCTGACCCTGGCGCACGCTGACAAATTGGGCACTCCGGTGTACATGCAAGTGCAGCAAATGTTCGCTCAGCGCTTTGAACAGACCAAAGCCCCTGAATCGAAAAAAGCCCTGCTGGAAACCTACCAGGCCAAGGCCAACGCCGCTCTGGACCAAGCCATTGGCTGGAACAAGCTGAAACCTGACATGGTCAAGCTCTACACCACCAACTTCAGCGAATCCGAGCTCAAGGACCTGGTCGCGTTCTACCAGTCGCCACTGGGTAAAAAAGTCCTGGAAAAAATGCCGCAGCTGACTCAGCAATCGGCCCAGATGACCCAGGCCAAGCTCGAAAGCGCAGTACCTGTGGTCAACAAACTGCTGGCTGATATGACCGCCGAGCTGGAGCCGAAAGGCGCCGCTGCTCCTGCCGTCAAGAAAAAGCCTTAAGCGGAGTCGGGTATGACCATGCAACAACGCATTGAATCGACCTTGGGGCTGCTGCAGCCCCAGCACCTGCAGGTGCTGGATGAAAGCCACATGCACAGCCGTGGGTTGCAGACTCACTTCAAGGCCGTGGTGGTCAGCCAGCAGTTCGAGGGGCTCAATCGCGTCAAGCGTCACCAGAAGGTCTACGGCACTCTGGGCGAGCTGATGGGTGAGTTTCATGCGTTGGCGCTGCATACCTACACGCCTGAAGAATGGGCACAGATGGATGCGGCTCCGGCCTCACCGACCTGTGCTGGAGGAAAGCAGTAAAAAGCAGCTTCAAGCTGCAAGATTACGGCGCCCTGCTTCAACTTGCCGCTTGAAGCTTGCCGCTCGAAGCTGCTTTCTTGCTAAAATCCGCAACGCGCCGCTCACCCGGCGCGTTTTTTTTCGCATCCGGTTCACCCCTTACGAGGGTAGCCACCTGGAGAATCACCCATGACACAACAGATTGTCGTGGCGGCACTGTATAAGTTCGTCACCCTGGAAAACTACGTCGAAATGCGTGAGCCATTGCTGCAAGCGATGGTCGACAACGGCGTCAAAGGCACCCTGCTGATCGCCGAAGAAGGCATCAACGGCACCGTGTCCGGCAGCCGCGAAGGCATTGACGGGCTGATGGCCTGGCTCAAGAACGACCCGCGCATGGACGATATCGATCACAAAGAATCGTACTGCGATGACCAGCCGTTCTACCGCACCAAGGTCAAGCTCAAGAAAGAAATCGTCACCCTCGGCGTCGAAGGCGTGGACCCGAACAAAGCCGTCGGCACCTACGTCGATCCAGAGAACTGGAACGCGCTGATCAGCGACCCGGAAGTCCTGTTGATCGACACCCGCAACGACTACGAAGTCGCGATCGGCACCTTTGAAGGCGCCATCGATCCGAAAACCACCAGTTTTCGCGAATTCCCTGACTACATCAAAGAACACTTCGACCCGGCCGTGCACAAGAAAGTCGCGATGTTCTGCACCGGTGGCATTCGTTGCGAGAAGGCTTCGAGCTACATGCTCAGCCAGGGTTTCGACGAGGTCTATCACCTCAAGGGCGGGATTCTGAAGTACCTCGAAGAGGTGCCGCAGGAAGAGACCAAGTGGCAGGGCGACTGCTTCGTGTTCGATAACCGCGTGACCGTGCGCCACGACTTGAGCGAAGGCGACTACGATCAATGTCATGCCTGTCGTACACCGATCAGCGTCGAAGACCGCGCATCCGAGCACTACGTGGCCGGCATCAGTTGCCCGCATTGCTGGGATAAGCTGAGCGAGAAAACCCGTCGCAGCGCCATCGATCGGCAGAAGCAGATCGAACTGGCCAAGGCGCGCAATTTGCCGCACCCGATCGGTTACAACTACAAGCAAACCCCTTCCGAGGCTTGAATCCATGTCTGCTCGCCGCCTGCTCTATGTGATGGACCCGATGTGTTCCTGGTGCTGGGGCTTCGCGCCGGTGGCCGAAGCGCTGGTCGAGCAGGCACAGGCAGCGGGCGTGGAATTGCATCTGGTGGTGGGCGGCTTGCGCACCGGCAGCGGCGCGGCACTGGAGCCGACCACTCGGCGCTACATTCTTGAGCACTGGCAGGCGGTCACCGAGGCCACCGGCCAGCCGTTCAAAACCGAAGGCGCCTTGCCCGACGGTTTTGTCTACGACACCGAGCCCGCTTGCCGGGCCTTGGTCACGGCGCGCAACCTGGCGCCGGATTGTGCGTGGAAGCTGATGGGGCTGATTCAGCATGCGTTCTACGCTGAGGGGCGCGATGTCACCCACGCCAGCGTGCTGGTGGAGTTGGCGGAACAGGCCGGTTTACCGCGCATCGAATTCGCCGCTGCATTTGATCGCGCCGATCAGCACGCCGCGACCGCGGCCGATTTCACCTGGGTCCAGGACCTGGGCATCGCCGGGTTCCCGACCTTGCTCGCCGAACGCGACGGGCAACTGGCGCTGCTGACCAACGGCTATCAACCCTTGAGTGAACTGTCACCGCTGCTCGGCCGCTGGCTGGAGCGCGCTGCCTGTGCATGATTTGCCCGATGACGCACCCGCAGCCCCGCGAGTCGATCGACTGAGCTGGGCAGAAATCCGCCGCTTGGCCCTGCATCACAAAAAATCCCTGTGGATCGCCAACGGCGTGGCCGTTCTGGCGACCCTGTGCAGCGTGCCAATACCTTTGCTTCTGCCGTTACTGGTGGACGAAGTGCTGCTGGGCCACGGCGATTCCGCCCTGAAGGTCATGAACCACGCACTGCCTGATGCCTGGCAGAAAGCCGCCGGCTACATCGGCCTGATGCTGCTGGTGACCTTTGTCCTGCGCTGTGGCGCGTTGCTGTTCAACGTGGTGCAGGCGAAGTTGTTTGCGGCGCTGGCCAAGGACATCGTTTATCGGATTCGCGTGCGGCTGATCGAACGGCTCAAGCGGATTTCCCTGGGTGAATACGAAAGTTTGGGCAGCGGCACAGTGACCACACACCTGGTCACCGACCTCGATACCCTGGACAAATTCGTCGGCGAAACCCTCAGTCGTTTCCTCGTGGCGATGCTGACCCTGGTCGGCACCGCGAGCATCCTGATCTGGATGCATTGGAAGCTGGCGCTGCTGATCATGCTGTTCAACCCGCTGGTGATCTACGCCACAGTGCAGTTGGGCAAACGGGTCAAACACCTGAAGAAACTCGAAAACGACAGCACTTCGCGCTTCACCCAGGCATTGACCGAAACCCTGGATTCGATTCAGGAAGTGCGGGCCGGCAACCGGCAGGGATTCTTCCTCGGACGCCTCGGTCAGCGCGCCCGGGAAGTGCGCGATTACGCGGTGAACTCTCAGTGGAAAACCGACGCCTCGAACCGAGCCAGCGGCTTGCTGTTTCAGTTCGGCATCGATATTTTTCGCGCGGCGGCGATGCTCACGGTGCTGTTTTCCGACCTGTCCATCGGTCAGATGCTCGCGGTGTTCAGCTACCTGTGGTTCATGATCGGTCCGGTGGAGCAGTTGCTGAATCTGCAATATGCCTACTACGCCGCCGGTGGCGCGCTGTCGCGGATCAACGAGTTGCTGGCCCGGGCCGATGAGCCGCAATACCCCGGTGGCATCGACCCATTCCAGGGGCGCAACACCGTGGGCATCGACGTTCAAGGCTTGAGTTTCAGCTACGGCGACGAACTGGTGCTGGACCAGATGAACCTGTCCATCGCCCCCGGTGAAAAAGTCGCGATTGTCGGCGCCAGCGGTGGCGGCAAAAGTACTCTGGTGCAGTTGCTGCTGGGTTTGTACACGCCGCTGGCCGGGACGATTCGCTTTGGTGGTGCGACGCAACAAGAGATCGGCCTGGAAACCGTGCGGGAAAATGTCGCCGTGGTGCTGCAGCATCCGGCGTTGTTCAACGACACCGTGCGCGCCAACCTGACCATGGGCCGCGAACGCAGCGACGAAGCGTGCTGGCAGGCCCTGGAAATCGCTCAGCTCGATGGCACCGTTCGCGCCTTGCCCCAGGGCCTGGACAGTGTCGTCGGCCGCTCCGGCGTGCGCTTGTCCGGTGGCCAGCGCCAGCGCCTGGCTATTGCCCGGATGGTCCTGGCCCAACCCAAAGTGGTGATTCTCGACGAAGCCACCTCCGCGCTGGACGCCGCCACTGAATACAACCTGCACGAGGCGCTGACGCGATTCCTCAGCGAACGCACGACCCTGATCATTGCCCACCGCTTGTCAGCAGTGAAGCAGGCCGACCGCGTGCTGGTGTTCGACGGCGGGCGCATCGCCGAGGATGGCGACCATCAGCAATTGATTGCCGATGGTGGGTTGTACGCCAAGCTTTATGGGCATCTCCAGCAGTTGTAAGTCATTTCCACATCACTTCCAGCGCGTTCTGCCCACCGTCGTATCCGAACTCTTTGACCACGACCGAGCAGCTGTTGCACGGCGGCATGGTCGTGGCGATATTGACTGACTGCATCATTTCGCGATCCGGGTATTTCCCGCGGATCACGCTGATCAGTTTGGCTTCACTGTCCAGAGACGCCGGCCGTGTATTTGCTGTGTATCAATCAGTGCAGAATCGGACGCATTACGTCGACTGGTCCGGAATGCGGCACGATCTTTATCGGTGGGACGTCGTCTAAGCGCCAGAATGTCGAAGTCGTCCTCCAGTCTCAGATGATGGCTGGCTATTTTTTCTTGCAGGGCCTGTATCGCGGCCGGATGTTCCTGCAGGTGTCGCGGCCTCCACGGCACGAGACCGTAAAACCCGCACATCCTGCCCAGGCTGATAGTACGGTTAGAGTTGATCTGCCCGCCCAATAAAGTGGCTGCCCGTTCGATCCGGGGTTTGAGTACTTGCCAACTTGCCTTCTGCGTCAGTTCCAAAGTGACTTTGTGGCCCTCGTTACTCCAGCCTTGATAAACATACTTGCCCTCTTCAAGGGTGACGCTCAGGTCGCCCTGCTTTATTTGGTGTGTTGTGCACATGTCTATGTAGTCTCGATCACGCAACACATGCCATAGAGCATTAAGCCCATCCTCACTCACCCTATGTAACGGTGAAAAAAGCCCTGTCGATATTAAGTTGCTCAGATTGACTGTTGTGGGCAGCTCACGCAGGGCAGACAGCATGAGTTCATAATCTTCCAACTGACCTTTATGTAGTTCGGCTTCGGAAGGGTTTGTGGGGGGAAACAGGCCACCGGGAGTGATCGTTTGCATGAGAGTCTTCTCTTGATTGTCGATGAACTGCGCATCGCTCGGGGCGTTGGCGTCCGGGCTCGATTACAAGCGATCAAGTGAAGGATCAGGCGGTACATAGTTATGCCGGGGGAGTTTTCCAGAGGCGGTTGATCCTCCTTTTTGTCCGATCTGCACTGAAAAACCGTTATTTATGGCAACTTGTCCACGTCGGGAGCAGGCGTCTCCTTGCGGGGACAGGGAACGCCTCCTAGTCTTGCGGGAGTGGTCAGATCTGGATGATGATCAGGGCAGTACCTATGCAAGGGACCTCATGAAGCCAAAACGGACTCTCGGAACGCCACGATTGTTGGGCATCGTCTGGCCGTTTATCGCCGTCGTGCTGTTTCAAGCGTTGCTCGGCGGCGTCAGCCTGTATGTGCTGTCGGCGGTTCGTGGCTATGTGGCCGGGGAAAGCCTTTGGTCCAAGGGCCAGAAGGACGCCATTTATTACCTCAATCTCTACGCCGACAGCCGCGACGAGACGATCTTCCTCAAATACCAGAACGCGATTGCCGTGCCCCAGGGCGGGCATGAGTTGCGCGTGGCACTGGATAAGCAGCCGCCGGACCTCGAAGCCGCACGGCTGGGGATTCTCAAGGGGGGTAACCATCCGGACGACGTTTCCAGCGTTATCTGGCTGTACTTGAACTTCCGGCATTTCAGTTATCTGGAAAAAGCCATTGATCTCTGGACGGTGGGCGACTCTTATCTGGTGCGACTGGATGACGTCGCTCGGGAGATGCACCAGCATGTGGTCGACAATCAGGCCAACGTGGTCGATATCAAGCGCTGGAAGGATCAGATTTTTGCCATAAACGACGGTGTAACCCCAGCTGCCAAGGCGTTCAGCGATGCGCTGGGCGAGGGTTCGCGGGTGATTCTGCGGCTGTTGCTGGTGACCAACCTGGCCACCGCGCTGGGGTTGATCGTGCTGGCATTGCTGCGCACCCACAAGCTGCTCAAGCAGCGACATGCCTTTGCCGAGGCCCTGCAACTGGAGAAGGACCGGGCGCAGATCACTTTGCAGTCGATTGGCGATGGCGTGATCACCACGGATGTCGAAGGGGCGATTGCCTACATGAACCCGGCCGCCGAGGCCATGACCCACTGGAAAGCCGAGCAGGCCACCGGGTTACCGCTGGCGGCGTTGTTCAATCTGCTGGACGAGAATGCCCAGGCCGACGGCTTTACCTTGATCGAGCACATCTTGAGTGGCCAGCTCAGCGGCGGCAGCGAGCATTCCAAGCTGATCCAGCGCCTGGACGGCAGCACGGTGTCGGTGACCCTGGTCGGCGCGCCGATCCGCAACGCCGGTAAAGTCAGTGGTACGGTGCTGGTGCTACACGACATGACCCAGGAACGGCAATACATCGCCAACCTGTCCTGGCAGGCCACCCACGACGCCTTGACCGGGCTGGCCAACCGCCGCGAGTTCGAATATCGCCTGGAGCAAGCGCTGCACAACCTGACGCGCCAGCCTGGGCGGCATGCCTTGATGTTCCTCGACCTCGACCAATTCAAACTGGTCAACGACACCTGCGGCCATGCGGCGGGCGATGAGCTGCTGCGGCATATCTGCGCGTTGCTGCAATCCGGTTTGCGCGAAGGCGACACCCTGGCCCGGCTGGGCGGTGACGAGTTCGGCATCCTGCTGGAGAACTGTGCGCCGGAGCATGCGGAAAAAATCGCCGAGGTGCTGCGCCAGACTGTGCAAAACCTGCACTTTGTGTGGAAGGGGCGGCCGTTCCTGACCACCGTGAGCATCGGCCTGGTGCATGTCGCCCAGACGCCGACGACCCTCGAAACCTCGCTGCGTGCCGCCGATATGGCCTGTTACATGGCCAAGGAAAAGGGCCGCAACCGGGTTCAGGTCTACCATGCCGACGATTCGGAACTGTCCCTGCGTTTCGGAGAAATGGCCTGGGTCCAGCGTTTGCACATGGCGCTGGAAGAGAACCGCTTCTGCCTGTACGCCCAGGAAATTGCGCCGCTGGGGCATATCGAACAGGGCGGACACATCGAAATACTGCTGCGTCTGCATGACGAGGCCGGGCGGATGATTTTGCCCGACAGTTTCATTCCGGCCGCCGAGCGTTATGGCTTGATGACGTCGCTGGATCGCTGGGTAGTGGAGAACGTCTTCAAGATCATTGCCCAATGTATTGCCGAACAGCGCAAAGGTCCGTTGGCCATGTGTGCGATTAATCTGTCAGGTATTACTATCGGAGATGAGGCGTTCCTGGACTTCTTGCGTGAACAGTTTGTTACTTACGCTATTCCTCCTGAAATGATTTGTTTTGAAATTACAGAAACCAGCGCTATTTCGAATCTGGGAAGTGCAATCAGATTTATTAATGAACTCAAAGGTTTAGGTTGCCACTTCTCACTTGATGACTTTTGCGCCGGAATGTCCTCGTTCGCTTACTTGAAACATTTACCTGTAGACTTCTTGAAGATCGATGGGAGTTTCGTAAAGGATATGCTGGACGACCCGATTAACCGCGCAATGGTCGAGGTGATAAACCACATCGGCCATGTCATGGGTAAGCGCACTATTGCCGAGTTTGTCGAGACACCCCAGATCGAGCAGGCATTGCTCGAAATCGGTGTGGATTACGCTCAAGGGTATGTCATCGAACGCCCGCAGTTGTTTACCTGTGACAGTTTGCAAAGTCGTCCCGCCAGACCGCAACCGCTGTTATTCAAGGCGCCTGGCACGTTCCGTTGAAATCTCTTGCTGATCCTTACAATCACAAATCAAAAGGAGCCGAACAGTGATCGACACATTCAACCGAACCGGACCACTCATGGAAGCTGCAAGTTATCCCGCCTGGGCTCAGCAACTGATCCAGGATTGCAGCGAGAGCAAACGCCGGGTTGTCGAACACGAACTGTATCAGCGCATGCGAGATAACAAACTCAGCGCCAAGACTATGCGTCAGTACCTGATAGGTGGCTGGCCGGTGGTCGAGCAGTTCGCGTTGTATATGGCACAAAATCTCACCAAGACCCGTTTTGCCCGCCACCCCGGCGAAGACATGGCGCGACGCTGGCTGATGCGTAACATTCGCGTCGAGCTGAACCACGCCGATTACTGGGTGCACTGGAGTCGGGCGCATGGTGTCAGCCTGGAAGATCTGCAAGCGCAACAGGTTGCCCCTGAGCTTCATGCCTTGAGCCACTGGTGCTGGCACACCAGTTCGGCGGATTCGCTGATCGTGGCCATCGCTGCCACCAACTACGCCATTGAAGGTGCGACCGGGGAGTGGTCGGCGCTGGTTTGTTCCAGTGGGCTCTACGCGGCGGCCTTCCCTGAGGAAGATCGCAAGCGGGCGATGAAGTGGCTGAAGATGCACGCCCAGTACGATGACGCCCACCCGTGGGAAGCGCTGGAAATTATCTGCACCCTGGCGGGCATGCACCCGAGCAAATCCTTGCAAGTGGAATTGCGCCAGGCCGTGTGCAAGAGCTACGACTACATGTTCCTGTTCCTGGAGCGCTGCATGCAGCAGGAACACGCGGAGCGGGTGCCGGTAGCGCGTGAGCGGATGGCGCTGGCTGAAAGCTAAAGGTAATCAAACCCTGTAGGAGCTGCCGCAGGCTGCGATCTTTTGATCTTGATCCTCTGCGGTCTCAAGGTCGCCAAAAGATCGCAGGCTTCGCCAGCTCCTACATGAGCCCTCACGGGCTCAACCCGCCATCGCCAGGCGATTACGCCCCTCGCGCTTGGCCACGTACAACGCGCTGTCGGCTCGGCGCAACAGGCTTTCGGCAGATTCGCCGGGCAGCAGGGTCGAGCAACCAAGACTGACGGTCAGCTCGATTGAATGGCCATCGGCTTGATAGTCCTGGGCCTGTGCCGCAAACCTCAAACGTTCGCCAACCATGGCCGCCGCTTCCCGAGTGGTGTTCGACAGTAAAATCAAAAACTCCTCGCCGCCAAACCGGAACACCATGTCCACGTTACGCAACTGGCCCTTGATCGAAGCGGCAACCGCTTTGAGCACTTCATCGCCGGCGCTGTGCCCGTGGCTGTCATTGACGCGTTTGAAGTGGTCGATATCCAGCATCAGCAACGACAACGGTTGTAAATGCCGCCGCGACATTTCGATTTCCCGTTGCAGGGTCTGGTCCATGGCAACACGGTTGCCGGTGTCGGTGAGCGGGTCACGCAAGGCGCTTTGGGTCGCTGCACGGTAAAGCAGGGCGTTGCGCATCGGATAGAGCAGCGCAGACAGCAGCGACTCCAGATTGCCCTGTTCCTGTTCGTTGAAGCGTTTATTGCGGCGGAACACCAGTTCACCCAGATGTTCACCTTCGTGGCTCAGGCTATAGCTGACCGAGTGATGACCGCGCTGACCGAATTCCAGGCGTAAGTCACTGGCCTTGTGCTGATAGCTCAAGGCATCCAGAGGAACAAGGCGTTGAATTTCGCGGAAAAAGAGCCCGAGAATGCGTTGCGGCTCAAGACTGGTTTGCAGCTGTTGGCCCAGTTGCTGGCGCAATTGCGCGAGACTGACTGGCCGCTCCAGGAGAGGAGGCTGCTGACCAAAGCCCAGGCGTTGCAATTTGGCGCTATCGAAGTCAATTGCGTTGGTCTGGGAAGGTGATTTCATATGGCGTGAGCCCCTAAGCAGTAAGGCTGTCTTACAGGCTGGGTGAGAGCGGCTTTGGGCTGCGCGTCATACTGGTCCATCAGTCCCGTAGGACATTTGGTACGAGTTTAGTCCGCTTTGTCGAAGATAAGTACCTATCGACTCAGGCGCGACTGCCAGCTGCTTTCACACGGCGTGTCTGAACAAAATTAGAGCGAAAGTCGTGCCATTCGGTTCATTTGAATAAAAGCCGTTCTAAATCATCGGATTAGAGCGCTGCTTTGAAAATGTCGGCGGATCCGGCGGCATTTGTTTGACTGGAAAGGGTGGAGGTTGCAGCGGTTGTTGCGTGCCGCGACGGTTAAATGTCGCGGCACAAATGCGACGTGCGGGCGTTACTGGGCATTAAAGGCCTGGCCGTTGATGCCCGTGCTGTCCGGACCCATCAGGTACAGGTAGACCGGCATGATCTCCTCAGGCGCCGGGTTGTTCAGCGGGTTCTCCCCCGGATAGGCCTGGGCACGCATGCTGGTGCGGGTGGCGCCGGGGTTGATGCTGTTTGAGCGCACCGGTGCCACGGTGTCGACTTCATCGGCCAGGGTTTGCATCAGCCCTTCGGTAGCAAACTTGGAGACGCCATAAGCGCCCCAGTACGCCCGACCCTTGCGTCCGACGCTGCTGGAGGTGAATACCACCGAAGCGTCCTGGGATAGCTTGAGCAACGGCAGCAGAGTGCTGGTGAGCATGAACATGGCGTTGACATTGATGTGCATGACGCGCATGAAGTTTTCGCCGGACAACTGCTCGATCGGCGTGCGCGGGCCGATGATCGACGCATTGTGCAGCAAGCCGTCGAGATGGCCGAATTCAGTCTCGATCATCGCCGCCAACTCATCGTATTGATGGGGCAGGGCGGTTTCCAGGTTAAAGGGAATCACGGCCGGTTGTGGATGACCGGCGGCTTCGATTTCGTCGTAGACCTGAGTCAGGTTGGCTTCGGTCTTGCCCAGCAACAGCACGGTGGCACCATGGGCCGCGTAGGTTTTCGCGGCGGCGGCGCCGATACCACGGCCAGCGCCGGTGACCAGAATGACCCGGTCCTTGAGCAATTCAGGGCGGGCGGAATAATCAAACATAAAAAACCTCTACGAGAGTTAGATCGTTCCCACGCTCCGCGTGGGAATGCAGCCAGTGACGCTCCGCGTCGCCGCTCAGCAACTACACAGCGCGCTATCAAGCACCTTACGTAACTCCAGCGGATGATCGACCACCACATCCGCGCCCCAATGCCGCGGGTTATCGTCCGGATGGATGTAGCCGTAGGTCACGGCGGCGGTCTTGGTGCCGGCATCGCGCCCCGACTCGATATCGCGCAGATCATCACCGACAAACAACACGCTGGCGGGGTCCAGTTCGAGCATCTTGCAGGCGAGGATCAACGGCTCAGGGTCCGGTTTGCTGTTCTTCACGTGATCCGGGCAGATCAGCAGCGCCGAACGCTTGGCCAATCCAAGCTGTTGCATGATCGGTTCGGCAAACCGCAGCGGCTTGTTGGTGACCACGCCCCAGATCAGGTTGGCCTTCTCGATGTCGGCCAGCAGTTCACCCATGCCGTCGAAGAGTTTGCTGTGAACCGCGCAACCCACGAGGTAACGCTCCAGGAACTCCAGGCGCAACTCCTCGAACCCCGGTGATTCCGGGTCCATGGAAAACGTTACCGCAACCATCGCCTTGGCGCCGCCGGAGATCTCGTCGCGAATGTGCTGGTCGTTCATCGGTGGCAGGCCGCGATCGGCGCGCATTGCCTGGCAGATAGCAATGAAGTCCGGCGCAGTGTCGAGCAGGGTGCCGTCCATGTCGAAAAGGACTGCTCTGATTCGCATCGGCTTACTCCTCGCGCAGGGTCTGGATCATGTAGTTGACGTCCACGTCGGCCGCCAGTTTGTAGTGCTTGGTCAGCGGGTTGTACGTCAGGCCGATGATGTCCTTGACGGTCAGGCCGGCCATGCGGCTCCAGGCACCCAGTTCGGACGGGCGGATGAATTTCTTGAAATCGTGAGTGCCGCGCGGCAGCAGCTTCATGATGTATTCGGCACCGATGATGGCGAACAGGTACGCCTTCGGGTTGCGGTTGATCGTGGAGAAGAACACCTGCCCGCCGGGCTTGACCATCTGGAAGCAGGCGCGGATCACCGAGGACGGGTCCGGCACGTGTTCGAGCATTTCCAGGCAGGTAACCACGTCGAACTGCTCGGGCATTTCTTCGGCCAGGGCTTCGGCGGTGGTCTGGCGGTATTCGACGCTCACGCCGGATTCCAGCTGATGCAGTTGCGCGACCGCCAGCGGTGCTTCGCCCATGTCGATGCCCATGACAGTGGCACCGCGCTGGGCCATGGCTTCGCTGAGGATGCCGCCGCCGCAACCGACGTCGAGGACTTTCTTGCCGGCCAGGTTGACCCGTTCGTCAATCCAGTTGACCCGCAACGGGTTGATGTCGTGCAGCGGTTTGAACTCGCTTTCACGGTCCCACCAGCGGTGAGCCAGGGCTTCGAATTTGGCGATTTCGGCGTAGTCGACGTTGCTCATGGTTTAAGTCCTCTAAAACTTGAAAAATCCTGTTGCCCCAGGTTTACGCCCGGGGTGCTTACGATTCGGTGTGGCCGCTGATGCGTTGGCCCCAGGCCTTGGCCGTGGCGCAGAGTTGTGCTTCATCCAGACGCGTCAGGCGCTGGTCGTCGAGCAGTTGCTTGCCGGCGACCCAAAGGTGTTTCACACAGTCGCGACCGGTGGCGTAGATAAGCTGCGAAACCGGGTCGTAGATCGGTTGCTGGGCGAGACCGGACAGGTCGAAGGCGACGATGTCCGCAGCCTTGCCGATTTCCAGCGAGCCGACTTCAGCCTCGATGCCCAGCGCGCGGGCACCGTTGAGGGTGGCCATGCGCAACGCACGGTGGGCGTCCAGCGCCGTGGCCGAGCCGGCGACAGCCTTGGCCAGTAACGCGGCGGTGCGGGTTTCGCCGAGCAGGTCCAGGTCATTGTTGCTGGCCGCGCCATCGGTGCCGACGGCGACGTTCACCCCGGCTTGCCACAAGCGTTCCACCGGGCAGAAACCGCTGGCCAGCTTCAGGTTCGATTCCGGGCAATGAATCACATTGGTGTTGCTTTCTACCAGCAAGGCCAGGTCTTCATCGCTGATCTGGGTCATGTGAACCGCCTGGAAGCGTGGCCCTAGCAAACCCAGGCGCCCGAGGCGGGCTAGCGGGCGTTCGCCGCGCTGTTCCACTGATTGCTGCACTTCGAAGGCGGTTTCGTGGACGTGCATGTGAATCGCTGCGTCCAGCTCTTCGGCGATCACCCGGATTTTCTCCAGATTTTCGTCGCCCACGGTGTAGGGTGCATGGGGGCCGAAGGTGATTTTGATGCGCTCGTGGTGCTTGAGATCGCCGAACAGTTCAACGCCCTGACGAATGGCTTCATCCGCTGTAGCGGCACCAGGAATCGGGAAATCAAGGATCGGAATGGCGATTTGTGCGCGAATGCCGCTGTTATGAACCCGCTCGCTGGCAACCTTCGGGAAGAAATACATGTCAGAGAAACAGGTGATGCCACCTTTAATCTGCTCGGCGATCGCCAGGTCCGTGCCATCGCGCACGAAGTCTTCATCGACCCACTTGGCCTCGGCCGGCCAGATGTGGTTTTCCAGCCAGGTCATCAGCGGCAGATCGTCGGCCAGGCCACGGAACAGCGTCATCGCCGCGTGACCGTGGGCGTTGATCAGGCCGGGGGCGAGCAGAACATCCGGCAGCTCGCGGACTTCTGTCGCGTTACACTTCAGCGCTTCGGCACGCGGGCCGATAAACACGATGCGACCGTCGCGAATGCCCAGGCCGTGCTCTTTGAGAACCACGCCAGCGGGTTCGACGGGTACCAGCCAGGTCGGCAGCAATAATAAGTCGAGCGCAACGGCAGGTTTCGGCATCGAGGGTCGGTTCCAGTGCTTTTGTAAAGGATGGCGAAGTATACCCGAGCGTCTTCGCGGGGGGATCGCTATAATCGGCGGCTTTTGTTCATGAGTGCGGGGTGTGGGATGCGCGATCGACTGTTGGCTGCGGAGAAGGTTAAGGCCATCGATTGGCGTGATGGCGCCCTGTACCTGCTGGATCAGCGGATTTTGCCATTCGAGGAAACCTGGATCGCCTACACCAGCGCTGCTGGCGTGGCCGAGGCCATTCGCTCGATGGTGGTGCGCGGCGCGCCGGCGATTGGCATCAGTGCCGCGTATGCCATGGTGCTTTCAGCCCGCGCCCGTATTGCCGAGGGCGGTGACTGGCAGGCCGCGTGGGAAGAGGATTACGCATTGCTGGCCGATTCCCGTCCAACGGCCGTGAACCTGTTCTGGGCCTTGAGTCGCATGCGTGATCGCCTGGATCGCCTGAAGGAAGATGCAGACCCTCTGGCGGCTCTGGAGGCAGAGGCCATCGCCATTCACGAAAGTGATCGCGAGGCCAACCTGACCATGGCGCAGTTGGGTGTGGACCTGATCCGCAAGCATCAAGGCAATGCCCAGGCAATCCTCACTCACTGCAACACCGGCGCCCTGGCCACCGGCGGTTTCGGCACGGCGCTGGGGGTGATTCGCGGCGCCTTCATCGAAGGCATGGTCGAGCGCGTCTACGCCGACGAAACCCGCCCGTGGCTGCAAGGTTCGCGGCTGACCGCGTGGGAGCTGGCCAATGAAGGCATTCCAGTGACCCTTAATGCCGACGCCGCCGCCGCGCACATCATGAAAACCAAAGGCATTACCTGGGTGATCGTCGGCGCTGACCGGATCACCGCGAATGGCGATGTGGCCAACAAGATCGGCACCTATCAACTGGCGGTGAGCGCCATGCACCACGGTGTGCGGTTCATGGTGGTGGCGCCGAGCTCGACCATCGATATGAGCCTGGCCAGTGGCGACGACATTCCTATCGAAGAACGCGCCGGCAGCGAACTGCTGGATGTGGGTGGTCAGCGGGTCGGGGCCGATGTCGAGGCCTTCAACCCGGTGTTCGACGTGACCCCGGCGGATCTGATCGATGCGATCGTCACCGAGAAGGGCATCGTCGAGCGACCGGATACGGCGAAAATGGCGCAGTTGATGTGTCGCAAGCGCCTGCATTGACGGTATTTGTTGTCAGTTAAAACGCCTTCGCGGGCACGCCTCGCGCCTACAGGTTCCACATTCCTGTAGGAGTAAAGCTTGCCCGCGATGAACCATGACTCGATCTCTCGTCCCTGCTGTCCCATATTCTGCTTGCGAATAGAGGGTTGTGACGGCTCTAAGCCTCTCTCGTCCCCGTTAAGCCTGTCACCGGTCAACTAACTATGCTCCATGCGCATCAGGGGGATAGGTGCGTGGCGGCTCTTGTGATAACATCCGGCGTTTTCCGAGGCAGTCCCGCGGGGTTGTCTTTACTGCGCAGATCCATGGCATAACTCGTTGATTTGTCGTAAGTCGGTGCATGGCACTCAGCCTGCGTCGGCGAGCTTCGTTCGTCCCATATGGATGTGACGAAGTTTCACCAGAAAAAGGAATCAGGCTTCTCATGGGCGAACTGGCCAAAGAAATCCTCCCGGTCAATATCGAAGACGAGCTGAAGCAGTCCTACCTCGACTACGCGATGAGCGTAATTGTCGGGCGGGCACTGCCGGATGCGCGCGATGGCTTGAAGCCCGTGCACCGGCGTGTGCTGTTCGCGATGAGCGAGCTGGGCAACGACTTCAACAAGCCGTACAAGAAATCTGCCCGTGTTGTCGGTGACGTGATCGGTAAGTATCACCCTCACGGTGATACCGCGGTGTACGACACCATCGTTCGGATGGCGCAGCCATTCTCGCTGCGTTACCTGCTGGTAGACGGTCAGGGCAACTTCGGTTCCGTGGACGGCGACAACGCCGCCGCCATGCGATACACCGAAGTGCGCATGACCAAGCTGGCGCACGAGCTGCTGGCTGACCTGCACAAAGAAACCGTGGACTGGGTGCCGAACTACGACGGCACCGAAATGATCCCGGCGGTCATGCCGACCCGTATTCCCAACCTGCTGGTCAACGGCTCGAGCGGTATCGCCGTGGGCATGGCGACTAACATCCCGCCGCACAACCTCGGTGAAGTCATCGACGGTTGCCTGGCCCTCATCGACAACCCTGAGTTGACCATCGATGAGCTGATGCAATACATCCCGGGTCCGGACTTCCCGACCGCCGCGATCATCAACGGTCGCGCCGGCATCATCGAAGCCTACCGTACCGGTCGCGGGCGCATTTACATGCGTGCCCGCTCGATGATTGAAGACATCGACAAGGTCGGTGGTCGTCAGCAGATCGTCATCACCGAACTGCCTTACCAGCTGAACAAGGCCCGTCTGATCGAGAAGATCGCCGAGCTGGTAAAAGAGAAGAAGCTGGAAGGCATCACCGAACTGCGCGACGAGTCCGACAAGGACGGTATGCGCGTCGTGATCGAGCTGCGTCGTGGCGAAGTGCCTGAGGTGATCCTCAACAACCTCTACGCCCAGACTCAGTTGCAGGCGGTGTTCGGTATCAACATCGTTGCGCTGATCGACGGCCGTCCACGGATCCTGAACCTCAAGGACCTGCTGGAAGCCTTCGTTCGTCACCGTCGCGAAGTGGTTACCCGCCGTACCGTGTTCGAGCTGCGTAAAGCCCGCGAACGTGGCCACATCCTGGAAGGTCAAGCGGTTGCCCTGTCGAACATCGACCCGGTCATCGCCCTGATCAAGGCTTCGCCGACGCCGTCGGAAGCCAAGGAAGCGCTGATCAAGACCGCGTGGGAATCTTCCGCCGTGGTCGCGATGGTTGAGCGTGCCGGTGCCGATTCCTGCCGTCCGGAAACCCTGGACCCGCAATACGGCCTGCGTGAAGGCAAGTACTTCCTCTCGCCAGAACAGGCACAAGCCATTCTGGAGCTGCGTCTGCACCGTTTGACCGGTCTGGAACACGAGAAGCTGCTGGCCGAGTATCAAGAGATCCTCAACCAGATCGGCGAGCTGATCCGCATCCTCAGCAGCGCCACGCGCCTGATGGAAGTGATCCGCGAAGAACTGGAAGTGATCCGCGCCGAATACGGCGACGTGCGCCGCACCGAAATTCTCGATGCCCGTCTCGACCTGACCCTGGGTGACATGATCCCGGAAGAAGAGCGCGTCGTGACCATCTCCCACGGTGGCTACGCCAAGACCCAGCCTTTGGCTGCGTATCAGGCTCAGCGTCGTGGCGGTAAAGGCAAATCGGCCACTGGCGTGAAGGATGAGGACTACATCGCTCACCTGCTGGTCGCCAACAGCCACACCACGCTGCTGCTGTTCTCCAGCAAAGGCAAAGTGTACTGGCTGAAAACCTACGAAATCCCGGAAGCGTCCCGCGCTGCCCGTGGTCGTCCGCTGGTCAACCTGCTGCCGCTGGACAGTGATGAATACATCACCACCATGCTGCCGGTTGATGAATACACCGAAGGTCACTTCATCTTCATGGCGACCGCCAAAGGCACCGTGAAGAAGACCCCGCTGGAATCCTTCAGCCGTCAACGCAGCGTTGGTCTGATCGCGCTGGAGCTGGACGAAGGCGACGTGCTGATTTCTGCTTCCATTACCGATGGCAGCCGCGAAGTCATGCTGTTCTCCGACGGCGGCAAGGTAACGCGCTTCAAGGAAACTGACGTTCGCGCCATGGGCCGTACCGCTCGCGGTGTCCGCGGCATGCGTCTGCCGGAAGGCCAGAAGCTGATTTCCATGCTGATCCCGGAAGAAGGCAGCCAGATCCTCACCGCGTCTGCCCGTGGTTACGGCAAGCGTACGGCGATCACCGAGTTCCCTGAGTACAAGCGTGGCGGTCAGGGCGTTATCGCCATGGTCAGCAACGATCGCAACGGCCGTCTGGTCGGTGCCGTCCAGGTGCTCGACGGCGAGGAAATCATGCTGATTTCCGACCAGGGCACACTGGTTCGTACCCGTGTCGACGAAGTCTCCAGCCTGGGTCGTAACACTCAGGGTGTGACCCTCATCAAACTCGCCAGCGACGAAACGCTGGTCGGTCTGGAGCGGGTTCAGGAGCCGTCGGAAGTCGAGGGCGAAGAGCTCGAAGGTGAAGAGGGCGAAGAAGGTGCAGTGTTCGACGGTGAGGTCGTGATCGACGACGTTGCCGAAGACCAGCAACTCGACGCCGCAGCCGACGAAGAGCCACAGGAATAATCGGGTAAACAGGGGGCGGATGAGAATTCGCCCCTTCTTGTTTCTCCTGTTTGAATATGGAATGTAGGAGCCGTAGGAGCTGTCGAGTGAAACGAGGCTACGATCTTTTGATCTTGCTTTGTAGGATCCAGGAAAAGATCGCAGCCTCGTTTCACTCGACAGCTCCTACAGAATTTCAGAATTTCAGAATTTCAGAATTTTCAGTTTATTGCGTGATACCACCAAATCAGAGCGAGATTGGATGTGAGCAAGAGAGCCTATAACTTCTGTGCCGGTCCTGCGGCGCTGCCTGAAGCTGTCCTGAAGCGCGCTCAGGGTGAACTCCTCGATTGGCACGGCAAGGGCCTGTCGGTCATGGAAATGAGCCATCGCAGTGATGAGTTTGTGTCCATCGCCACCAAGGCCGAGCAGGATCTGCGTGATCTGCTGAATATTCCCTCGAACTATAAAGTGCTGTTCCTGCAGGGCGGCGCCAGCCAGCAATTTGCTCAGATTCCGCTGAACCTGTTGCCTGAAGGCGGCTCTGCCGACTATATCGATACCGGTATCTGGTCGCAGAAAGCCATCGAAGAAGCTTCGCGCTACGGCCACGTCAACGTCGCCGCGACCGCCAAGCCTTACGACTATTTCGCCATTCCCGGTCAGAACGAATGGAGCCTGTCGAAAGACGCGGCCTACGTTCACTACGCGCCGAACGAAACCATCGGCGGCCTGGAATTCAACTGGATCCCGGAAACCGGTGATATTCCGCTGGTCGCCGACATGTCTTCGGACATCCTCTCGCGCCCCGTGGATATCTCGCGTTTCGGCATGATCTACGCCGGCGCCCAGAAAAACATTGGCCCGAGCGGCATCCTGGTGAACATCATCCGCGAAGACCTGCTCGGTCACGCCCGTTCCCTGTGCCCGACCATGCTCAACTACAAGGTCGCGGCTGATAACGGCTCGATGTACAACACGCCGCCAACCCTGGCCTGGTACTTATCGGGTCTGGTATTCGAGTGGCTGAAAGAGCAGGGTGGTGTTGAGGCCATCGGCAAGCTCAATGAAGTCAAGCAGCGCACGCTGTACGATTTCATCGACGCCAGCGGCCTGTACAGCAACCCGATCAACAAGTCGGATCGCTCGTGGATGAACGTGCCGTTCCGTCTGGCCGACGATCGTCTGGACAAGCCGTTCCTGGTCGGCGCCGACGAACGTGGCCTGCTGAACCTCAAGGGTCACCGTTCCGTGGGCGGCATGCGCGCCTCCATCTATAACGCCGTCGACATCGTTGCGGTCAACGCACTGATTTCGTACATGGCAGAGTTCGAGAAGGAACACGGCTAATGTCTGAGCAAGAACTCAAGGCGCTGCGCGTTCGCATTGATGCCCTGGACACCAAAGTCCTGGAGCTGATCAGCGAACGTGCACGCTGCGCCCAGGAAGTTGCGCGAGTAAAGATGGCCTCGCTGGCCGAAGGCGAAGTGCCGGTGTTCTATCGTCCTGAGCGTGAAGCTCAGGTGCTCAAGCGCGTGATGGAGCGTAACCAGGGCCCGTTGGGCAACGAAGAGATGGCGCGGTTGTTCCGCGAAATCATGTCCTCGTGCCTGGCCCTCGAGCAGCCGCTGAAAGTGGCTTACCTCGGCCCTGAAGGTACGTTTACCCAGGCCGCGGCGATGAAGCATTTTGGCCACGCCGTGATCAGCAAGCCGATGGCGGCGATCGACGAAGTGTTCCGTGAAGTGGCGGCCGGCGCGGTGAATTTTGGCGTGGTCCCGGTGGAAAACTCCACCGAAGGCGCGGTCAACCACACCCTCGACAGCTTCCTCGAACACGACATGGTGATCTGTGGCGAAGTCGAGCTGCGGATTCACCATCACCTGTTGGTCGGTGAAAACACCAAGACCGACAGCATCAGCCGCATCTATTCCCACGCCCAGTCCCTGGCCCAGTGCCGCAAGTGGCTGGACGCCCATTACCCGAATGTCGAGCGCGTGGCGGTGTCCAGCAACGCCGAAGCGGCCAAGCGGGTCAAGGGTGAGTGGAACTCGGCGGCGATTGCCGGCGACATGGCCGCAGGCCTGTACGGGTTGACCCGTCTGGCCGAGAAAATCGAGGATCGCCCGGACAACTCCACGCGCTTCCTGATGATCGGCAGCCAGGAAGTGCCGCCGACCGGCGACGACAAGACATCGATCATCGTCTCCATGAGCAACAAACCCGGCGCGCTGCACGAGTTGCTGGTGCCGTTTCACGACAACGGCATCGATCTGACACGGATCGAGACCCGTCCGTCGCGCAGCGGTAAATGGACCTACGTGTTCTTCATCGACTTCGTCGGCCACCACCGCGATCCGTTGATCAAAGGTGTGCTGGAAAAGATCAGTCAGGAAGCAGTAGCACTCAAAGTGCTGGGTTCCTACCCGAAAGCAGTTCTCTAAGGGGTAGCAAATGAGTGGTGACTTCCTCGCTCTGGCACAGCCGGGCGTGCAACAACTTTCGCCGTACGTTCCGGGCAAGCCTGTGGATGAACTGGCGCGCGAGCTGGACATCGATCCGGCGAAAATCGTCAAACTGGCGAGCAATGAAAACCCGTTGGGCGCCAGTCCCAAGGCTCTGGCCGCGATTCGTGAAGAATTGGCCGAGCTGACCCGCTATCCCGATGGCAACGGTTTTGCGCTCAAGACCCTGCTGGCCGAGCAGTGCCGCGTCGAGCTCAATCAAGTAACGCTGGGCAACGGTTCCAACGACATTCTGGAACTGGTCGCGCGCGCTTATCTGGCCCCGGGCCTGAATGCTGTGTTCAGCGAGCATGCGTTCGCGGTTTACCCGATCGTGACCCAGGCCGTGGGTGCTGACGCGCGTGTTATCCCAGCCAAAGACTGGGGCCACGACCTGCCGGCCATGCTGGCCGCGATCGATGCCGACACCCGAGTCGTGTTCATCGCCAACCCGAACAACCCGACCGGGACCTGGTTCGGTGCCGAAGCGCTGGACGAATTCCTCCAGGACGTCCCGGCGCATGTGCTGGTGGTGCTGGATGAGGCCTACATCGAATACGCCGAAGGCAGCGACTTGCCGGATGGCCTGGACTTCCTCGCGGCCTATCCGAACCTGCTGGTTTCGCGCACCTTCTCCAAGGCCTATGGTCTGGCGGCGCTGCGGGTCGGTTATGGCTTGTCCACCGCTGTGGTGGCCGATGTGCTGAACCGCGTGCGCCAACCGTTCAACGTCAACAGCCTGGCCCTGGCCGCCGCGTGCGCTGCACTGCAGGACGCCGAATACCTGGCTGAAAGCCGTCGCCTGAACGAAGCCGGCATGCTGCAACTGCAAGCGGGTTTCCGTGAGCTGGGGTTGAGCTGGATTCCGTCCAAAGGCAACTTCATCTGCGTCGATCTGGGGCAGGTCGCTGCGCCAGTCTTCCAGGGCCTGCTGCGCGAAGGCGTGATCGTGCGTCCGGTGGCCAATTACGGCATGCCGAACCACTTACGCATCACCATCGGTCTGCCGGCTGAAAACAGTCGCTTCCTTGAGGCGCTGACCAAGGTTCTGGCTCGTGGTTGATGTCACTGCACTGCAATCTGCTGAACCTATGATCGGGCGCCTGGTGGTGGTCGGTCTGGGGTTGATCGGTGGTTCGTTTGCCAAGGGTTTGCGCGAAAGTGGCCTGTGCCGCGAAGTGGTTGGGGTCGATCTCGATCCGCAGTCGCGCAAGCTGGCGGTTGAGCTGGGCGTAGTGGATCGTTGCGAAGAAGACCTGGCCGTTGCTTGCCAGGGCGCCGACGTGATTCAACTGGCCGTGCCGATTCTTGCCATGGAAAAAATGCTTGTCCGTTTGGCGGGCATGGACCTGGGGCAAGCGATCCTGACCGACGTCGGCAGCGCCAAAGGCAACGTGGTGCGTGCGGCCACCGAAGCATTTGGCGGCATGCCGGCGCGTTTCGTGCCGGGGCATCCGATTGCCGGCTCCGAGCAGAGCGGGGTGGAAGCCTCCAATGCCGAGTTGTTCCGTCGCCATAAAGTGATTTTGACACCGCTGGATCAAACCGATCCGGCAGCCCTGGCCGTGGTTGACCGTTTGTGGCGCGAATTAGGCGCCGATGTCGAGCATATGCAGGTCGAGCGCCATGACGAAGTGTTGGCGGCAACCAGCCATTTGCCGCACTTGCTGGCGTTCGGTTTGGTCGACTCGTTGGCCAAGCGCAATGAAAATCTTGAGATCTTCCGTTACGCTGCGGGCGGTTTTCGCGATTTCACAAGAATCGCCGGAAGCGACCCGGTGATGTGGCACGACATCTTCCTCGCCAACCGCGAAGCTGTCCTGCGCACACTCGATACATTTCGCAGTGACCTCGACGCCTTGCGCGACGCGGTCGATGCAGGGGATGGGCACCAATTGTTGGGCGTGTTCACTCGCGCCCGGGTTGCTCGCGAACATTTCAGTAAAATCCTGGCCCGCCGGG
Organism: Pseudomonas sp. LBUM1646; assembly: GCF_059716165.1. Taxonomy (NCBI): domain Bacteria; kingdom Pseudomonadati; phylum Pseudomonadota; class Gammaproteobacteria; order Pseudomonadales; family Pseudomonadaceae; genus Pseudomonas; species Pseudomonas sp. LBUM1646. Next base: position 4,985,763 of record NZ_CP166810.1, on the reverse strand, counting down.
CATATGTGGACGCTATGAATTCCAACGACCTGATTTTCCTGGGACAACCTGGTGGCCGCCTGACTGGGCGGATTCGTGTACCGGGCGACAAATCGATTTCCCACCGCTCGATCATGCTCGGCTCCCTGGCCGAAGGCACCACCGAAGTGGAAGGTTTTCTCGAGGGCGAAGATGCCCTGGCGACCTTGCAAGCCTTCCGTGACATGGGTGTCGTGATCGAAGGTCCGCACCACGGTCGCGTGACCATTCACGGCGTCGGCCTGCATGGCCTGAAGCCTGCGCCGGGTCCGATCTATCTGGGCAACTCCGGCACCTCGATGCGTCTGCTGTCCGGCCTGTTGGCTGCGCAGAGCTTCGACAGCACCCTGACCGGTGATGCTTCTCTGTCCAAGCGTCCGATGAATCGCGTAGCCAATCCGCTGCGTGAGATGGGTGCCGTGATCGAGACCGCCGCAGAAGGTCGTCCGCCGATGACCATTCGTGGCGGCAACAAGCTCAAAGGCCTGACCTACACCATGCCGATGGCCAGCGCCCAGGTTAAATCCTGCCTGCTGCTGGCGGGTCTGTACGCTGAAGGCAAGACCACCGTCACCGAGCCGGCACCGACCCGCGACCACACCGAGCGCATGCTGCGTGGCTTCGGCTACCCGGTGACCGTCAACGGCGCTACCGCGTCGGTCGAGTCCGGCCACAAACTGACCGCGACCCACATCGAAGTGCCGGGTGACATCTCGTCGTCGGCGTTCTTCCTGGTCGCGGCGTCAATTGCCGAAGGTTCGGAGCTGGTGCTTGAACACGTCGGTATTAACCCGACCCGGACTGGCGTGATCGACATCCTGCGTCTGATGGGCGCCGACATCACCCTGGAAAACCAGCGTGAAGTGGGTGGCGAGCCTGTAGCCGACCTGCGCGTGCGAGCAGCTAAACTCAAGGGTATCGAGATTCCCGAAGCGCTGGTACCTCTGGCCATCGACGAGTTCCCGGTGCTGTTTGTGGCCGCGGCCTGTGCCGAAGGGCGCACCGTGCTGCGCGGCGCCGAAGAGCTGCGGGTCAAGGAATCGGACCGGATCCAGGTCATGGCCGATGGCTTGCTGGCGTTGGGCGTCAAGTGCGAGCCAACCCCGGACGGCATCATCATCGACGGCGGCCTGATCGGCGGCGGCGAAGTGCATGGTCACGGCGATCACCGGATCGCGATGGCCTTCAGCGTGGCTTCATTGCGCGCCACGGCGCCGATCCGCATCCATGACTGTGCCAACGTCGCGACTTCGTTCCCGAATTTCCTCGCGCTGTGCGCGCAGGTCGGTATTCGTGTTGCACAAGAGGCTCAGTCGTGATTATCAAGCCACCGGTCATCACCATCGACGGCCCTAGCGGTTCGGGCAAGGGCACTATTGCCGGGATTCTGGCCAAGCGCCTGGGTTGGTGCCTGCTGGATTCCGGTGCGCTTTATCGTCTGCTGGCATTCGCGGCGCGCAATCATGGTGTCGATCTGACCAATGAAGAGTCGCTGAAGCTGTTGGCCGCTCATCTGGACGTGCAGTTCGTCGGCGCGACCGAAGGTCATCCGCAGCGAATCATCCTTGAAGGTGACGATGTCACTGATGATCTGCGCAACGAACAGGTTGGCGCCTGGGCCTCCCAGGTTGCTGCGCTGCCGGCGGTGCGCGACGCGCTGCTGCAACGCCAGCGGGCGTTTCAGGAGCCACCGGGCCTGGTGGCTGATGGCCGCGACATGGGCACCGTGGTTTTTCCGGACGCGCCGCTGAAGATATTCCTGACTGCCAGTGCCGAAGAGCGTGCGCGCCGTCGATACTTGCAGTTGAAGGGCAAAGTCGATGGTGTTAGTCTGTCGAGTCTGCTAGATGAGATACGTGTCCGCGATGAGCGTGACACCCAGCGAGCGGTAGCCCCGCTCAAACCGGCGGCTGACGCCATACAGCTGGATTCCACGGAATTATCCATCGATCAGGTGCTGGAACGCATCATGAGTGAAATCGCCATTCGCGATATCGCCGGGTGACCAAGAAGCTTCGCAGGGGACCAGTCATAGTCTTGCGATGCTTCTTCTAATGAACGTAACCCACGTCGTCTGGGATGTGGAGATGGGCGTATCCTTCGCCCTTATTCAACAGGAATTAAAATGAGCGAAAGCTTTGCGGAACTCTTTGAAGAAAGCCTAAAAACCCTGAACCTTCAGGCAGGCTCCATCATCACCGGTGTTATCGTTGATATCGATTACCAAGCTCGCTGGGTAACCGTTCACGCTGGCCTGAAGTCTGAAGCACTCATCCCGCTTGAGCAGTTCTACAACGATGCTGGCGAACTGACTATCAACGTCGGTGACGAAGTTCACGTTGCTCTGGACTCGGTTGAAGACGGCTTTGGTGAAACCAAGCTGTCCCGTGAAAAAGCCAAGCGCGCTGAATGCTGGATTGTTCTGGAAGCAGCCTTCGCAGCCGAAGAAGTGGTCAAGGGCGTTATCAACGGTAAGGTTAAAGGCGGCTTCACTGTCGACGTTAACGGCATCCGTGCGTTCCTGCCAGGTTCTCTGGTTGACGTTCGTCCAGTGCGCGACACCACGCACCTGGAAGGCAAAGAGCTGGAATTCAAGGTCATCAAACTCGACCAGAAACGCAACAACGTTGTCGTTTCCCGTCGTAGCGTCCTGGAAGCCGAGAACTCCGCCGAGCGCGAAGCTCTGCTGGAATCCTTGCAGGAAGGCCAACAAGTCAAAGGTATCGTCAAGAACCTCACCGATTACGGCGCATTCGTCGATCTGGGTGGCGTCGATGGCCTGCTGCACATTACCGACATGGCTTGGAAGCGTATCAAGCATCCTTCCGAAATCGTCAACGTTGGCGACGAGATTGATGTCAAGGTTCTGAAGTACGATCGCGAACGCAATCGTGTTTCCCTGGGCCTCAAGCAACTGGGCGAAGATCCATGGGTTGCTATCAAAGCCCGTTACCCAGAAAGCACTCGCGTTACCGCTCGTGTAACCAACCTGACCGACTACGGCTGCTTCGCTGAGCTGGAAGAAGGCGTTGAAGGCCTGGTACACGTTTCCGAAATGGACTGGACCAACAAGAACATCCACCCTTCGAAAGTCGTACAAGTCGGCGACGAAGTGGAAGTTATGGTTCTGGACATCGACGAAGAGCGTCGTCGTATCTCCCTCGGCATCAAGCAGTGCAAATCTAACCCATGGGAAGATTTCTCTGGCCAGTTCAACAAGGGCGATAAAATCTCCGGCACCATCAAGTCGATCACCGATTTCGGTATCTTCATTGGTCTGGACGGCGGCATCGACGGTCTGGTTCACCTGTCCGACATCTCCTGGAACGAAGTGGGCGAAGAAGCCGTTCGCCGCTTCAAGAAGGGCGACGAGCTGGACACCGTTATCCTGTCGGTTGACCCAGAGCGCGAGCGCATCTCCCTGGGTATCAAGCAACTGGAAAGCGATCCGTTCTCCGAGTACGTTCAAGAGAACGATAAAGGCGCAATCGTTAAAGGCATCGTGAAGGAAGTTGACGCTAAAGGCGCCATCATCACTCTGGCCGACGATATCGAAGCGACTCTGAAAGCCTCCGAAATCAGCCGTGACCGCGTTGAAGACGCGCGCAACGTTCTGAAAGAAGGCCAGGAAGTAGAAGCCAAGATCATCAGCGTTGACCGCAAGAGCCGCGTAATCCAGCTCTCCATCAAGTCGAAAGACGATGCTGAAGAGAAAGAAGCAATCCAAAGCCTGCGCGACAAGCCAGCGACTTCGGAACCTGCTGCTGGTCCTACCACTCTGGGCGACCTGTTGCGTGCACAAATGGAAAAACAGAACTAAGTTCTGTCAGACCATAGAAAAAGGGCGACTTCGGTCGCCCTTTTTTGTGTGCTCTGTAAGCAGACCACAGCGAACGAAGTGAGGCACAACTACATGAGGGCGACCGAGTGTGGGGAGGAAGCGAAGCTCTTGTGGCCAAGGATCAGACTGTGTAAGTCCAGCGGCTGTGTGGTGAAATATTGCGTTCTTACCTGGGGCGAGATTTCACCTTATGTCTGAAAGGGCGACGGTGCGAACCGGAGCGAGAATTCAACAGAGGCCATAGTAGGAGATAGCGAGCGGTGAAGCCGTGAGGTTTCCCGTCAGCGACGAGGTCAATCGCCCGCAAGACAAATCCGACAACGCAGGGCAAGAGGTGCGGGAACGGGTCTTTGCGAGAGAAAAACTGAAACGGGCGTGGAAACGGGTCACGGCCAACAAGGGGGCAGCGGGATTCGATGGTCTGGATATTGAACAGACCGCCGAACACTTGTTAACCCAGTGGGCAGCGATTTGTGAACATCTTCTTTCAGGTGTCTACCGACCCAATCGCGTGCGACGTGTGGTCATTCCCAAACTTGACGGCGGACAATGCGAGTTGGGTATCCCGACGGTAATCGACCGTTTGATCTAACAAGCGCTACTACAAGTCCTGCAGCCATTACTCGATTCGACTTTCAGTGAACACAGCTACGGCTTTCGCCCGGGCCACCGCGCACAGGACCCTTCCTTGTCGGCTGCGCTACGTGTCTTCGGGGCGCAAAGTGGTGGTGGATGCTGATCTGGAGAGATTTTTCGACCGGGTCGACCATGACATTTTGATAGATCGTTTACACAATCGGATCGAGGATCGGGCGGTTGTCAGGCTGATTTGCGCATTTCTGGATGCGGGACCGCTGATCAATGGTGTAGTCGAGAAAAGCCGCCGCAAGGCGGCCCGTTATTGCCATTGCTGGCGAACGTGCTGCTGGACGAAGTGGAGCGGGAGTTTGAACGCCGATGCCATTGTTTTGTGCGCTATACCGACGACGAACGTGTATGTTCGCAGCCGGAAGGCAGGCGAGCGAGTCATGGTCTTGCTGGGGCGTCTGTATGAAAAGCCGCACTTGAGTGTCAACGAGAACAAGAGTGCGGTGGCGACTGCGTTTGGTCGCAAGTTCCTGGACTACGAACTGTGGCTCTCCCGAAACGAGATCAAGTGCGCAGCGCCTTACAAGTCGCAAAAGCAGTTCAAGCTATACCCGGCGCTCGTATGGTCGTAGCTTGCAGTAGATCGTCGATGAACTGAGACCTTACATTTTTGGTTGGATAGCCTAATTCGGATTTTCGCAAACCCCAGCCGTCTGGCGTGAACTGGACAAATGGATATGACACCGATTGCGAGCTATCCAGCTTAAACAATGGAAGCGTGGAACGACGACGTATCGTGTGCTGCGAGCACTTGGCGCGAGTAACCAGGTGGCGCAGTAGGTGGCATAACAGTCGTCTTGATCTGAACCGCGTGCTTAATATCGCGTGGTTCGACGGGCTGGGATTAGTGCTTCTCTCATAACCTCAATCTCTCGAACCGCCCGGTGCGGACCCACATGCCAGGTGGTGTGGCAGGGGAACGGCCTGTGAAGGCCGGCCCCTAATGCCGATTCCTGCTTTTTGGTGACTGCTGCCGTGTCAGCTGGAGCCACTCATTAGTCTGTGATGCGGTAGAAGTCCTTGTACCAGCTCACGAACTGTTTAATGCCGTGCTCTATGGGAGTGCTGGGTACGTAGCCGGTATCGGCCTTCAGCTGTCCGACATCTGCGTAAGTATGTTCTACATCACCCGGTTGCAACGGCAGTAGCTCTTTATGTGTGGTTTTGCCCAATGCATTTTCGATTTGAGTGATGTAAGTCAGCAATTCAACCGGTTCGCTGTTCCCGATATTGTAGATTTTCCATGGGGCGCGACTAGACGCCGGATCAGGTGTAAGTCCAGACCATTCGGCATTTGATTTCGCAACTTGGTCAAGCACCCGTACTACTCCATCGACAATATCGTCGATGTAGGTAAAGTCGCGGCGGTGTTTGCCATAGTTGAAAACCTTTAACGGTTTACCCTCAAGAATGGCCCTGACAAACAGGAATGGCGACATGTCAGGTCTTCCCCACGGACCGTACACCGTGAAGAATCGCAAGCCGGTAGTGGGTATTCCATAGAGGTGGCTGTAAGAATGAGCCATCAGTTCGTTGGCTTTTTTGGTCGCTGCATAGAGAGATACAGGATGATCGACGTTGTCACGTACGTCGAACGGCATGCTCTCGTTCGCGCCATAAACCGAGCTAGATGAGGCATATACGAGATGCTTGATTGCTCCATGGCGACAGCCTTCAATAACATTCAAGAAGCCAATCAGATTGCTGTCGGCATAGGCATGAGGTTTTTCCAGAGAATAACGAACACCGGCTTGGGCTGCGAGATGGACAACCTTGTCAAAACCTTCGCCTTCGAAAAGTGAGGTCATAGCTTCTCGATCTGCAATATCCATGCGTATGAAGCGAAAACCTTGACGCGAAGTTAATTGTGCGAGGCGCGCCTCTTTGAGAGAGACTTCGTAATAGTCATTGAGATTGTCAATGCCGACAACTTCATCTCCACGCTCAAGTAAATATCGGCTTACGTGGAAACCGATGAATCCGGCAGCCCCTGTTACGAGTATCTTCAATTGGGTTCTCCATCGAGCGCCGATACTTGGCGAATCGAGTCGGCTCGGCCTATCGCGAAGTACATAATTCCCGCGTCTTTGGCTGCGGCAGGCTCAAACAAGTTACGTCCGTCGACCAATACGGGGTACTTCAAACACGTCTTTAGCCAATTAAAATCAATAGTGCGAAACTGCTTCCATTCGGTACAGATTACAAGTGCGTCGGCACCGTCGACAGCTTGCTCGCGATTACCAACCAGCTTTAGATCGTCACGTTTCCCATAAATGCGTGTCGTTTCTTCCATAGACGCTGGATCGTATGCCTGAACTTTACCGCCTGCCGCCCACACTGATTCAATCAGGCTCCGGCTCGGAGCCGCGCGCATGTCATCTGTATTTGGTTTGAAGGCAAGTCCCCAGACCGCAATTGTCTTGCCAGCCAGATCATGATTAAAGGCTTGGGATAACTTATCGAACAATACATTCTTCTGGCGATTATTGACTGACTCCACGGCATTCAGCAGTTCCGCATCGTAGCCAATTGCGTGGGCGGTACGGACCAAGGCTTGGATATCTTTCGGAAAGCACGAGCCCCCATAGCCGCAGCCTGGGTAGATAAACTGGAAACCTATGCGAGGATCGGAGCCAATGCCGAGTCTGATTTGCTCAATATCTGCGCCCAGTCGTTCGGCCATTTGAGCAATTTCATTCATAAAACTGATTTTTGTCGCAAGCATCGCATTAGCTGCGTATTTAGTGAGTTCCGCGGAGCGTACATCCATAAAAATCATCTTGTCATGATTACGGCTGTACGGGGCATAGCACTCACGCATAGTCGTCTTGACATAGTCGGAGTCGGTGCCAACGATGATGCGAGCGCCCTTACTGAAGTCGTCTATGGCTGAACCTTCCTTGAGAAACTCAGGATTTGAACAAACATAAAAATCGACTTCGAATTTTCGTTCTGCCAGTACAGATTTAATCGCGAGATGTACTTTATCTGCCGTTCCTACCGGTACAGTGGACTTGTTCACGACTATCTTGCAATTGCCCATATGTCTGCCGATCGTCTCGGCCACAGCCAGTACGTGCTGTAAATCAGCCGAACCGTCTTCGCTGGGAGGGGTTCCGACTGCGATGATCTGAATATCGCTAAACTCAACGCCCTCTTTCGCATCTGTCGTGAAGGCAAGTCTGCCTTGGCGCTGATTGTGAACGACAAGATCTGCCAGTCCGGGCTCATAAATCGGAATAACGCCTTTCTTCAAGCCTTCGATCTTCGCGCTATCGATGTCTACACAAATAACTGAATGTCCGACATCAGCGAGGCAGGCACCGGTAACCAATCCAACGTAACCTGTGCCAAAAACTGTAATTCTCATGATTTATGATCCTGATAAATGCGGGGAGCTCGTGTGGCTTCCTTAGAGAGATGTCTTGCGCGAAAAAAAGAGTTTGGTTCGATTAAAGATCTTTATGGTCAGAAGCCGTAATCCACCTTGGGCATAAATATTAGCAGTTCTGACCCATAGCGACTCAAACTGGAGAAAACGCGTAACAACGAAACTGCGAAAGTTGTTTGCCCTTAGCGCATAACCACGCGTTGATTTCATATGCCGATGCACAAGGGTGAATTGCTCAGCCCAAATAATCGATACACGCGTCACGCAGTGTTTTTCGAAAGTATTGTCATACGCCTGCTTTGCGATTTTCTCTCGCAATGGCGTATCCAAGATGAGCTGGCGTATCGCTGATGTCCACGCATCTGCAGTGTGCTCGACGAGCAGTCCCGTCTCACCATGCGTAACTGCTCGCTGATACGGTGGCAAGTCCGAATAGATTCCCGCTATTCGGCATGCCGAATATTCTCGGTATTTATTATTCGTCTTACAGCGATTTGAATATGAGTCAATAAGTGGCGCCAGCCCAATTGACCACTGACGCTCCTCTTTAAAGCGGATAAAGTTTTCGTAATCGGACGTGTGAGGGAAAAAGCGGATTCGATCATTCGGCTTGAGATCTGCGGGCATCACACCGATAAACTCGAAGACCACATTGGGGATACTGTCGAGAATCGGCTGAATTATCGGTTTTATGATTTCGAGGTCTTGTTCCCTGGACGAACTACCTGCGAAGCCCACCCGTATTTCATCGAGTTGTCGCTGTGGCGGATATTGCAAAAGCGAGAAGTCGAAGAAAGAGGGAAGGACCTCAACTGTTCTACTGTGTTGGCGAAGGAATTCGGCTAAAAGATCCGAGTTGGTCAGCACTTTATAAGCATGCGTGACCGCAGTTTCCAGGCTGTGCCTGATTAGCGGATGCTGGTAATAGAGGGCAAGCGGTGTATCGCCTTCGATTTTCCAGAAATTATCATCAATGTAATAGAGGTACGGATGTCTGGCATGCTGCAATCGCTCAATCCAAAGCCTGAGCGATGGATCACCGCAGCGCACGAACAACGGAATAGTGTATTTGTGAATGTCCGATATCAAAAGTTCCGAGAGGAATTTCTTTCGATAGACAATCCCGTGGCGAAGACAGGCAGAAAGCACGTGCTCAATCAAATGAGTCGTTGCAATCTCTCCCTCGATCACCATCAGGATGTCGATTTTAGACTTCATAACGCCCAATCTTTTACCCATCACTGCAGAAAAGCGAACGGCGAGTATTTGGTTCGTTTTTTCATGATGGAGTACTCGCAGACCTCATACAGACCGACTGGAACGTCCGCTTCCTTGACAAAAATTCGCAGGTACCAGTTTTTCTTCAATGCAACAGGAGCAGGTAGTTCGAATCGGGTTGGTAGATCCGGATTGATCTCGTTCAGCGCTACCACGGATTGAGCTACGACTTCCTTATTGCTGGAAACAATCTCAATGCCAATCAACCCCTGGGTTCCACGAATGAGGGGGCGCACTGCCAGCGACACTACCGAAAGGTTGTTCTGACCGGCCGATACCATGTACTCGCGATATGGCATGTTACGTAGATCACCTCCCAGAATAAGGACCGGACGGGAGGTGTTTAAAAGGTGTTCTTCGCTGTAGCTCTTAAGTGAAGCAAATGCTGGCGAGACCAAGTTCCACAAGGATTCTGTGCTCCTGTATTGGGAGACTAATCGCAGCGAACGTGAGGAGCGGTAGGCACTCACCTCTGTGTGCAAGGTGCCGATTACATGCATAGCTTCATGGCGCGAGCGATCAGCTTGTTGTTGAGCGTCGTTTAGGGCCTGATTTAGGCTGTTGACTTCATGTACGAGCGGCGATGGAGTCTGTGCAACTTTCAGTAATTCGCGGTTCAGATGGTTTTTCTCGTTGTTCCACGTTATTTCGCAGGCACGGTACCAGTCGATGATGCCATTGGCGGCCACGAGTTCTGACTTGATCAGTGCATTTTTTGCTTTGATCGTGGCAACGGTTTCAAGCTGATCGCGCAACGCCTGGTTTTCCCTGAGGAGTAACAGGATTGCAGCGTTTACCTCTTGGCAGGCTGATTGTGCTTCGCGCAGATTGCTTTCCAGTTCTTTGATCCGCTCTGAAGAGAGGGCTAAATCGCTGCCAAGCAGGTCACTCTGTTCAGTCAGCTCCAGTATTTGCGCGCTGATCTGCCCCGTGTGCAACTGTGACTTCATCTGCTGGATGTTGGCGTCGTGCAACTGGCCATTTAGTGCTTCGGACTTCTCGAACAAGCCCATTATTTGTAGGCGCAGCTGATGGTTTTCGGTGCGGGCGTCGTGCAATGCACGCTCAGTCAGTGTGCGGTCTTCGGTCAACTCGCTGATGCGGCGTTCCATGCTCAAATCAGCAGCGGAAGGCACGACGGGTACAATCGATGCTGGTGCTGGTGGAGGAAGGATCTTGGCTTCAGCGAGTTGAGCTTTCAGGTCTTCAATTCGTTGACGAAGCATATTTTCTGATTGAGTGAATTTTTGAATAATTTCTTCTTGCTCGCGCATTTTGAGGTGCCTGATGTAATGAGGTTCATAGGGCGCGAATTTGCTGACATGGTCCGAATAGTTTACATCGGACGAATGTTCGTCACCCTTCCAAACGATTAGCTGATACATGATTTGCTCACATACGTTGAATCGTTCGTTACGATATTTTCTTTTTTTATCTAGAGGCAAATACTGATATTCGGGGAAGTAAAAGAACTCCATGTTGATCAAACGAATATCGAGCCCTGGATTGGAGTTGTCCGATTTGGACAATCCCCACGGACGTTTCACTGAATCCAGGTAGTCCTCGGGATCCACCGGCGTCTGGGTGTAATCCGTCCAGAATCGAGGTGTATGTTCATTGAAAACCGTGATGTGATACGGGTTGGCAATGTTCAGTTTTTGTTCGTTGTAAGGGGCAATGATGCACACTTGTGCGCCATGCTTGCACACGCGATAAATCTCGCGCATCGTAAACATCAGGTCTTTTACATGTTCCAGCGAGTGCGATGAAAAAAGGATATCGACTGAATCATCTTCCAAGGGAAGAGCGTTATCGATGTCGGCGAGAATATCCACTTCAGGCATGGGGAATCGATCAATGCCGACAAAACCTTCTTGCTTGCGTTTACCGCAGCCCAGGTCAATTTTTACCCGCTTTGTTTCAAGGGTCATATGTCCAACTCTCTGCTTAGCTGGCTGATCTGACTACGTGTTTTGGTTAGTGTTTCAAACAATATATGTTCATGCGAGTCACGCGAAGGAAGGTGTCCCCGTGGCAGAGCAGGAGCAGCAGAAAGCGCGCCAAGGGTCTGTTGCTTGAAAAATTCGTCAAAGGCCTGGTTGTACAAATCGATTACCTCGAATCGAACATACGTCGGTCGAGCCAAAAACTCCATCGAACGGTGTGCACGATCGACCATTTCCAAGCGCTGTGGCTGTGATAGCAACAGGTACTGAGTAATCGCTGAAGCCATTGCTTCAGGGCTGTCGTCTTTAGTCAGGAACCCACTGTAGCGGTGTTTAATAATCTCGCTGACTCCGCCGACATTGGTCGACACCACTGGAACACCCATGGCCATCGCTTGCAGCATGGTTTGGGGCATTGACTCGTCGGTGGCGGAGATCAACAACAGATCTGCATCGTTATAAAACGATTTGGGATCGTCGATAAAACCGTGGATCGTGCATTTGTCCTGTAAGCCACAGGCATCGATCAACGCTTTGCACTTTTGCAGATACTGATCGTGGAATACGGAGTAGCCGATGAGGTCTAACGTCACGTCGAAACCGGCCTCGTTCAGTAACGCGACGGCACTTATTGCTCCAAGTTGATTCTTGCGCGGTTGTAATGTACCGGACACCAGTATGCGCAATGAGTTTCCGGTTTTTGCCACTCGTTCACGATTGACGGAGAAATTGGCAAAGTAATCGGTGTCCACAGGGCAGACTATGCGTCTGGCCGGGCTTTTGGACAAAGCCGACCATTTGAAACCATAACGCAGAGAGGAGCAGTGAATCGAATCGGCAAAGCGAATGATCGAATTGCTGGCGCCCTCATAATACTGATGGACGCTGGCGGAGCACGGAACTCGTAACTGTCGGGCAAGCAGACTCATGGTGGGAGACCAAGCCGCGAAGTGCAGTAAGCCGATTTGTTCGTGTGCGAGTTTCGCGGCCAGACGGATGGATGCTAGTTCGTCCTGGGGCTGGAAAGGACGCTGGGGCAGGGCGCCCGCCACGTAGCCTGATGGCCACTCTTCTTCGATCAGGCTCGAGTGTCGAGTGGCGGCATCCCAGCGGGATTTGAAGGTTTCTGAGTAGGTCGAATCCTTAGGCACGATGCCAACCACGCGAAAGCCTAAAGAGGCAACCAGGCTCGCATGTCTCATCAGGTGAAGCGTGGCGCCACCCAATGCGGTTTCGTGAAACGCGAAAGCAATGGCCTTGTCGCCTAATCTTGAGTGCAACTTGACTGATTCGAAGGTTGCCAGGAAATCGTAGAACTGCGATTCAGTCGTGTATCGGGAAAGCACCAGTTCCCGGGCGTTCTCCAGCATACGATTGCGCGCGTCTTGCCCCATCGTATAAGCCAATTCCAGTGCGTTTGCCCAGGCGTCAATGGTGTTTTCAACCTTGATGCAGCATGCATCTGGCAAATCGGCATATGGGACTGAATCGGTGAAGATACAAATCGCGCCGCAAGCCACAGACTCCAACAACTTTACCGGGCTCTTGCTACGAGCGGCTCGGGTGCTGAAATCAAGCGGTACCAATGCTATATCAAAACTAGTCTCGCTCAGGTCACGAATATAGCTTTCATAAACATGAGTAAAGGATTTGAAAAATACTGGGCATTCCAGCGGCGAGAATTTCTTGGGATCAAGTCCCCAGAAGTGAAACTCTACCGAATGTGAATGCGCGCTGGCGAAGTCTGACAGGGCAGGCCAGAGCTTTTCCAAAATATCTTCACGCACTGCCCCGGACATGATTGCTACTTTCAGGCGCTTGCCCCGGGTGTATGGACGCTTTTGAACGAAGCGGGCATTGATATTAGTGTTAAGCCGAGCGGTTTTGCTGTTAAGCGCCTGCAGGTCTTCATTGATTGCGTCGCTGTAGCCTATGCACGTATCAGCTCCGGAGATTTGCTTGACGATCTGCTCATAAGCGAAAGTACCTGGAGCAAGAAAGCTATGTGCAGGGCCCACATCGTGGAAATGCAACATGTTGTCATCCATCAGGTAGGCGATGGGGACTTTGCCTTTTTTGCTATCAAGAAACTGGCTGCCCGCGGCACCGACGGTGCGGTAGAGGACCGCCGCATCAATGCCGGTGAAGTCGATGACCGATAGATCATTTTCTTTAATGAACGTGCTGGTAATTGCACGCTGACCCGGTAGCAGTGTGAAGTTATTAATCGTCACATCGATAGATGTGGAGTAGTCCGGCTTGACGGTTAACAGATGCAATTTGCGTCCGCGCGCACCGGCGGCGACAGCCATTTCAGTGTCACTGCAATAGTCATTGAATTTCGTCAGGAAGGGCGACGCTTCCATTCGCTGATATTCGCTGATTTCCGTGTCTGTAAAGGCATCTCCAAACTGAGAAAGATCAATGACGTCGTAGTCATTGATGGTTGATGGTTTAAGAAGATGATCACGTTGCAAGGAGAGACTTTTTCGATACCGGGTATAAAATAGTGGGATTTCTTTACCCAGCGAGTCGGCGAGGTTCGCCCGCACGTACGAGGTCACTTCGTCGACCCAAATGAACTCGGCATGTTTGGCAAAGCGTAGCCAAAGGTCATAATCGGAGTAGCGACGCATCATGACGTGGGTGTCATACATGCCTGTCAGCTCGAACAAGGACTTATGGTGCATCACCGTATTGTTGGCGATGTAGTTACCATTCATCAGCAAGCCGTAATTAAAAGGTCCGCCGAGTTTTCGGGTCGTGATTGTGCCGTCGGCAAGAGCGATATCTACGCTCGAGTTGGCGTAGACAACTGTTGGCTTAGTATATTTTTCCAGTTGTTCGAGGCGTAATTCCAGGCTGTGCTCTGTCCAGAGATCATCATCAAACTGGTAGGCGATGTATTTGCCTTTGGCAAGCAGTGCCGCCTGATTGACTCTCAGAGCCGGTAGGCCGCTGTTCTTGTGGTACGAGTGAATGATGACACGCGGGTCCTTTTTCAGGTAATCCTGCAGAACTGCTGCTGAGCCATCACGAGAGCCGTCGTCGACGATGATTAACTCAAAATTGCGATAGGTCTGCGCAAGTACACTGTCGATCGATTCCTGTAGCGGGCCATGTCCACGTGAGTAAGTTGGCAGGATCACCGTAATTTTGGGGGCCGACGGAGCCTTGGTACTGGCATGAATCTTCAGGTCAGTAGAAAAGTCGCTAAATTTCATGGCTGTTCCAAAGGTTGATTTAACTGAGGCGCGGCGTTACGGGAAAGAAAGCGATCAACAGCGGGCCGTATTTTCTTTTGATATAGCCAGTATTCGAATTTTCCAAAACCGATGGCGATCGGCAGCGCGACTACGGTCATTACCAACAGCGAGGTCGTAAAACTTGCACCGGCGGGCTTCAGGGCCAGGTAGAGGCAATAGATAATTGGCAGGTGAAGTAAATATATACCGTATGAGTAATCACCCAGACGGTTGAGCGCTGCGGGTAACGGCTTGAGTTGGGTGATGAAAATTAGAATCATCGCTCCAAGCACGCAAATAGACAGGATGTATCTCATTTCGGCATAGAACACTAGCTCAAAGCCAATGACCAGGAAGGCGAGACGCGCAGCAGTCTGGTCGCCCGAAAGACTAAATCTTGCGAGAAAGAATCCCGTAATAAAATAGATATTAAGAGGGGACAGGAAAATTGAAAGGTAGTCAGGGCTTGGCATGTTGACTTTGATGCCATTATGACTTGCAGCGAGGATCGAAACCAACCAAAGCAGAAGTGCTGCGTTGATTAACGACGGACGTGCACGAGTAAGCGCCATCAGCAATAGGATCAACGTGTAGAAGTACATTTCATAAATGAGTGTCCAGTACGGGATCTGAAAGCTGCTGTTTAATGTTCCGGTTGGAAGTAACAAAAGTGATGCCGCGTCGGAAAACGAAGGACGAAAATCGGAGAACAGGTAGAAAATAGCTGTCGAAACAATCAGGGCAATAAAATAGGCCGGGTAGATCCTTGCTAGGCGATGACCAGCAAACGTTTCAAACTTTTTCTCTGTTTGGAGCGCTATGACGAAGCCAGAAATGATAAAGAAAATATAAACGCCCAAGCCGCCAAGGTTAAACTTTCGAAACTCAATTGCGTTGTCGCCAACCGCCTGGCTGGCAAAAAAATAGGCGTGTTGTAGAAACACTAGCGCTGCGGCGAGCAAGCGGAGTGCCTGTATGTTTTTTAATGTGGGAGTACCAGCCATTTTTTTTCTTCCCTGCTTAATGTCTTGACGCTACTTGATAGAGCCAACTTAGAGGCTGTCTGTGTGAGCATCGTTGTATAATTTTACGATTTCGTTGGTTGGCCCATCTGCAACGATCTGGCCTTTATGTAGCCATATGGTTCTGTTGCAGAAGTCATTCAGAAGGTTGAAGTTGTGGGTCGTGAATACCAGTATTTTTCCTTGCTCCATGAATTCGAACATCCGCCTCTTCGCTTTCTCCGCGAAGGAAATATCGCCAGCACCCATGACTTCATCAATCAGCAGTATTTCCGGGTTGATACTGGTCGATACCGCAAATGCCAAGCGAATGAACATGCCCGAGGAATAAGTGCGGACGGGGTAGTCCAGGAATTCACCTAGTTCAGTGAACTCAGCAATCTCCGGAAGTTTTTCTTCGATGGCTTCCACGGACATACCTAGCAGGAGCCCGCGGATACGAATGTTATCCCAGCCCGACTGGTTCATCTCGAATCCAGTGGCAAATTCAAACATCGGGCAGACGTGGCCTTTGATCGTGACAGAGCCCGATGTCGGAGGATAAATATCGGCCATTACCTTCAATAGCGTACTTTTCCCCGCTCCGTTGAGCCCTATGAGCCCGACGCGCTCACCGTGGTTGATCTCCAGATTAATGGTTTTCAATGCATCAATGCGGTAGTTGGTGGCGACAGAGGAATTGGCGCGTAGCAGCTTGCGCCGGAACCAGCTTTTCAGCCCTTCCTCACTGCTCAGGGCTCCTTCGAACGTAATACCGACATTCTTCAGGACGAGCGATGCATGAGTCATAAAAGGAAAACCACGCGAGAGTCAAGCTTCAGGGCCGTCAGGAGAGCCAGCGACCAACAGATCAAAACATAGACGCCGGCGCATAGATAATTTTCGGGCAATGCAAGTTCACCCTGAATGATCGGATGACGCACGATGTCGATAAGATAGTAAAGCGGGTTTAACTGATAGATGAATCCTACCCCTTTTTCATGCAGTAGTTTTACTGGAAACATGATGGGAGTAATGAAGAACATCATCTGCAGCAGGACAGCCATGGCGTGGGGAAAGTCCCGGAATCTTGCCCCCAGATAAGCACTGACTGCAATATGCCCCAGCGCTGCCATGATCAGTAATATCAGTCCGGGAATTGCCAGCAACCAACCTTTTGCACTGAACTCATTGAAGAAGATTTGGACAGGAATTACTACGGCAATCCCGATGATCAACACAATGACACTGGAAATCAGGCTCCTCAGCAGGTAAATCTGCTTGGGATAGGAGAACTGCTTTATATAGCCCTCGGCCCGAACAAAGCTTGCACTGGCATCGGTTATCGACGCGACGATAAAGCCCCATAAAGCGAAACCGCATGCGAGATAGGGCAGGAATTCATGCACGGGCTGCCCAAACAGTAATCCGTAAATGAGTCCCACACCTGTCACGAAAAAACCGGTGGTTAATACAATCCATAGAGGACCGAAAAATGACCGGTGAAATTTTGCCTTGATGTCCTGAATGCCCAGGTATGTCCACACGCGCCACATTTTCAGAGCGCGTGTGCTATCGCCCAATAACCTTGCGACACTTGTCATTCGGTTCCCGCCAATGGTTTGCGAAGGCCCATTCGAATCAGGCCGTCGTAACGTTGTTCTTCAGAAAAGCCATGTTTACTGTAGAGGCCGATAGCGCGATCATTAGACTCGATGACTTCGAGAAATACGTAGTCAAGATTCAGTTCGCTCCAGCAGACAAGCAACAACTGGGCGCAGGCGCGGCTGATGTAGCCCTTTCCAGCACCTTCGGGTGCTGCCAGGAAACGTCCTACCTCGGCGCAACGTGTTTGCCAATCAATGTCATAGACAGATGCTTGACCCACGAGTTTGCCTTCGGCTTCAACGACGAACAGAAAGTCATTGTCGTTTTGCTGGTAGCGCTGGCGAAACCAGTTGGAGTGCTGTTCGTAGGTCAGCGGTGTCGAAGTCTTGAACCAAACGCGAGCCTCGTCCCGATTTCTCCAGGACAAGGTCTCATGCAGGTCACTCTCTTCAATAAGGCGAAGACGCAAGGCATCATCGCCGAACGAACGGAGTGAGCGCTTCATTTTGCGTAACGAATCAGCAGATCGCAGACAGTGTCAACGTCAGCACGGGTCAGGCTTAGGTGCATCGGTAGCGACATGACTTCTTGGCTTGCCTGTGCGGCGTTCGGACAAGTTCCGGCACCGAAGGAGTACATGGCGTATTCAGTGTTGTCGCGATAATGAACACCTGGATAAACCTGGTGTTCGTTCAGCGCCAACATGACGGTGTCACGATCCTTGACCCGGATTTGCAGCAGGTGAGTTGAAGACTCGCAGCCTGGAGCAACATCGACGATCTTGATAGCGGAATGTCCGGCGAGGTTTTCGCGGTACCAGTTGGCAAGCTGGCGACGGTAGGAATTGTCCTGATCCAGATACTTCAGCTGTACCAGGCCCATTGCAGCCATGATTGAGTTGCCGTGGTATTTGTAACCCAGTTCCTCAACGTCATACATCCACTTGTAAGCACCTTGTGCCGCGGTGCGTGCGAAGGTGTCCTTGTTGATACCCAGCCAGGTTAGCTTGCGTACTCGTTCATCGTCTTCCCGGTTCTTGAAGCAGATCATGCCCGAATCTGCAGTCGGCAAATTCTTCACGGCCTGAAAACTGAACACTACGCAGTCAGCCTCTTGTCCGACGTGCTTGCCACGAAGGCGAGTGCCTGCCATGTGGGCAGCGTCAAGAATCAGCTTGATTCCACGTTCTTTACAGATTTCGACAATTTTTTGATATTGACCTATGTTGCCGCCGATACCCACAAAAATCAGTGCTTTTGTTTTCGAGGTGATGCGCTCGAGAACGCTTTCAGGATCCAGGCACAGGGATTCGTCGACGTCTGCGAATACAGGAGTCATTCCCGCATACAGGATGGCATGGTTGGTTGAGATGAAGGTCAGCGGTGTGGTGATAACTTCATCGTCGTCAGACCAGCCGAATTTCTTTTTGAACAGCTCGATGGCCAAGTGCAGGCCAACGGTGTTGGAGCTCAAGAAGTGGGCGTTTGGCAGGCCGGTATAGGCCTTCCAATCTTCTTCCATAGTGGCTGTTTTGAAGCCAAGGCCGGTCCAGCCTTTTTCTAGGCATTCGCGAATCGCGGCTAGACATTCATCAATACGGAATTTTGGAACGAACAGCTGAATCGACATGGTTATGTCCTTATAAGTGAGCAGGAACAGGGCGTTAAATAAACTGCGCCTGACGTGCTGACGTAGATGTGCAAGTGTTGGGCAGGTGGCTTGCTATCGGCGAATGACGCCAATGCTTAAGCTCGGTTTTTTTTCAGTTGGCCTGTAACCAGGCCGGGACAAGCAAAGCAACGCTGATCGGATAGATCCGTATGCGCGTTTTTTTTTAGAAAGAGCCCATGCCCTGGTGAGGGAAGGTGTGGGGTAACAGTAGTGTTGCCAATTGGGTGTTCATAAAGCACCTATCAAATGTCGGACAGAGAGGGGGCGCAAAGCCTGGTAGCTACAGCCTCGACGGCGGGCAGGCCGGGACCATCTATTAAAGATCCCCATCCCCAGCTCGGTGTACAGCCGGTCGTATTGCCAAAAAAATGGCATCCACGCGTTTTCCCAGGGCTTTTTCTGCGACCGGAAAAGGAAAGCTCCTACAATGTGCGGGCATAATAACTATTGTCGTTCGACAAAACTATCTTCAACTCGCCTTCGAAACGTTTCGGTTTCACATTTTGTTCACATTTTTATCCGTTGCGACTCGGCCCGGCACCTGCAAGCGTGGGGCGATGCAGGCGAAGCTAGGCTCGACCGGTTCGGAAGCTCTCAGGTAAAAAAATATTTGGACACACTTTTATGCTTTGTGGGGGGGAGTAGTGAAGGGGGGGCGGATGGCTCCTCTGTTGGCAGCCATTGCTCCTTATTATCTCTTGTGAACAACCGCCATTGACTGTGGTCTGAGTCCGTACAGAAGGATTGGAAAGTCAAACTAAGCTGACGGAATGAGGATGCCGGTGCGTCATCCGGCAAGGGATAGCGATGAGCAGGTATGTGGTCACGATTGTGGTGGGATTGCTTCTGGGGATGGTGGGCTGCACAACCAATAGCAAGGTCCATGTAGTGCATGGCGTCACAGGTATCGAGATCGATTGCTCGGGGTTCGGGTCTAGTTGGGAAAGGTGCTACAAGCATGCCGAACGCAAGTGCAAGCAGCAGGGTTATAAGGTGGTGACAAAATCCGATGATGTCAAAGATGGAGAGGGGGACTATCCATTCGGCTGGAACCCGGCAGGGTATTTCACAAGAACGATGCTCGTCGTGTGTGTCTCATGAGAATGACGGTCGCGAAATGCACTCCTACAAGGCGTCTGTAGGGGCTCGCAGATAAGTCAATGCGCGGGCTGTTCAAACGCTCTCTGGCATGCTAAAACCTTTGAAGCGCTGATCTAGCTGCTTGAAAAAGAAGGGGAAAATATGACGAAGTCGGAGTTGATCGAACGAATTGTCACCCATCAAGGGCTGCTCTCATCCAAGGATGTGGAGCTGGCCATCAAGACCATGCTTGAGCAAATGTCCCAATGTCTGGCCACAGGAGATCGTATCGAGATCCGTGGTTTTGGCAGCTTCTCCCTGCACTACCGCGCGCCGCGCGTAGGACGCAATCCGAAAACCGGTCAGTCCGTCAGCCTTGATGGCAAGTTCGTTCCGCATTTCAAGCCGGGCAAGGAACTGCGTGATCGGGTGAACGAGGAAGAGGATGAAGCATATGATCTCTAGTTTTCAGGAGGAGGAGTAGCGTGCAAGGGTTCAAGCGCATTGCGATGGCTGCATTGATGTTGCTGCTTGTGTTGCTAGCTGTCGTGTTCGTCCTAGAGAACCATCAGCCGGTCTCGTTGTTTTTTTTAGGCTTTTCTACTACGGTGTTGCCGGTTTCTATTTATGTCATCCTGGCTTTGTTACTGGGGATGCTGCTGGGGCCGATGCTGGGGTTGATAGTTGGACGTAGGACCAAAGCCAGGCTTTGAGCCCGAGGAGGGTGGAGAGTGTATCGTATTGTCTTCGACGAGGTGGACTGGCGTCGTGTGTTATTATTTTGTCCTGCCGAGGGCTTTGATAGCCCTTTTTTATCGCCCGATTTTCCATTTCAGAACGATGTCATTGTGTTTTAAGTGATGGGTTTAAACTGAATTTCAAGTGATCTGGTGGTTGGACAATGACTATGTTACTGGGTTTGCTGAAGCAGATTAAGTGAAGGGCGAGCAATCATATGCAAAATGATAATAACGCTATCAATTCTTCAGGGGAGTTAGATCTTCTGGAGATTGCTGTTGCGGTGTGGCAACAAAAGTGGGTGGTTTTTTCAATGATGCTTGTGGTGGGATGTATAGCTGCGGCCTATGCGTGGTTGTCAACGCCTATATATGAGTCAAAATACTACATAGCACCGCCTACCGTAAACGATATCGCTAATCTAAATTACGGTCGGACCGATGAGTTTGGTTTGCAACCTTTTTCAGTCGCTGAAGTTTATAAAAGCTTCCTGCGCAATCTTCAGTCTGAATCACAACGTCGGTCTTTTTTTGAGAGCGTTTATCTGCCAAGCCTAGGTGAATCGGGAGCGCAGCTACCTCGCAGTGCTTCTTACGACAGGTTTTCGGCAATGATGACCATTGCTCCGGTCGGCAAGGATGAGGAAGGTCGATGGTCGGTATCCCTGCAAGATCCTGACGCGGCTCATGCCATGGAATGGGTTGAGTTATATGTCAACCAGGTGGGCGAGAGTACTAAGCGCGAATTGACAAAAAATGCCACCAAAGAGGCTTCGGTACTGGCTCGTAATGTTAAATTGAGAATTGATACGCTTCGGGAGTCAGGCACCAGAGTTCGTGAGGACGCTATCAGTAAACTGCGCGAGGCGTTAGTTGTCGCTAAGGCCAGCGGACTGGAGAACTCTCTTGTTTTCTCAGGTAATGGTCCCGCGAAGCTGGCTGGAGGTATGTCTGGCGCCTCTACCTACATGCGTGGTAGCAAAGCTCTCGAGGCTGAGCTGAAAAATCTTGAAAATCGTCAATCCGAGGACCCGTTTACTCCGGGTTTGCGAAAGCTCCAAGAAAAGTATGATTTTTATAAACAGTTGTCAGTAGAGGTATTTGATATCACGGCGTTCCGTCAGGACGGTGTCCTTTACCAGCCTTTGTCTCCGGTTAAACCTAAAAAACTACTTATTCTGGTTCTTGGTCTCATGATCGGAGGACTGCTTGGCGTTGGGTTCGCTCTACTTCGCCACTTTGTGCTTAATCGTAGAGAGGTTTGATGTCTCTTTGATGTCAAGCGCTTTTGCTGAGTGGTCCAAGTTAGATCGCCGTTTTTACCGGTGGCTTGTCGTAAAATAGCACTGGGACGACAAACGCGAACCGTTTCACGCGGGCTGTAGGTGTAAACTGCAATCGTGTGGCAGTCGCTTAGGGCAGAACCGTCCGCCTGCAAGGCCGAATACACGATTGCGTAGCCGGCGTGAACAAATACCGACGGCGGTCGGCGTAAGAATTGAAGACACCAGCCTTGAAGCGTAATCGGCGCAGGGGCTGCAACGTAACAGTATCAACGGCAAACGGCGCGATTGGAGTGCCGTTTGAGCTTGAGGGAGATAAAGTTGAAGATATTAGTGACCGGTGGCGCTGGATTTATTGGTTCGGCAGTTGTTCGACACATCATCGCCAATACCACTGACTCGGTGGTCAATCTGGATAAATTGACCTACGCCGGTAATTTGGAATCATTGGGTGAGAGCGCCAAAAGCGACCGCTATGCTTTCGAGCGTGTTGACATTTGTGATGCCGCCCAGTTGCAGCGGGTATTTAACGAGCACCGCCCTGACGCGGTGATGCATCTCGCGGCAGAGTCCCATGTCGATCGCTCGATCAGCGGTCCTTCGGATTTTATCCAGACTAATATCGTTGGCACCTACACCTTGCTTGAAGCTGTGCGTCAATACTGGAAAGGTTTGGACGCCACGACACAGGAGCAATTTCGCTTCCATCACATTTCTACCGACGAGGTTTATGGCGACCTTGAAGGGCCTGAAGACCTGTTTACCGAACAGACACCTTATCAGCCAAGCTCCCCGTACTCGGCTAGCAAGGCGAGTTCCGATCATTTGGTTCGGGCCTGGAGTCGCACTTATGGCCTCCCTGCGATCGTAACCAACTGTTCGAACAACTATGGTCCCTGCCATTTCCCTGAAAAGCTCATTCCACTGGTGATTCTGAATGCGCTGGAAGGCAAGCCTCTGCCTATCTATGGCAAGGGTGATCAGGTACGCGACTGGCTGTATGTTGAAGATCACGCACGTGCACTTTATAAGGTGGTGACCGAGGGTGAAGTCGACGAGA
Source organism: Pseudomonas sp. LBUM1646 (assembly GCF_059716165.1). Lineage (NCBI taxonomy): Bacteria > Pseudomonadati > Pseudomonadota > Gammaproteobacteria > Pseudomonadales > Pseudomonadaceae > Pseudomonas > Pseudomonas sp. LBUM1646. The sequence continues at coordinate 4,962,956 of NZ_CP166810.1, read as the reverse complement.
CCTATAACATCGGTGGCCACAACGAGAAGAAAAACCTCGAAGTCGTTCACACGGTTTGTGAGTTGCTTGACGAACTCTGCCCCGAGTCGGTGCACCGACCACACGCGCAATTGATCACCTACGTTCAAGATCGCCCTGGTCATGATCAGCGTTATGCGATCGATGCCAGCAAAATTCAACGCGAGCTTGGCTGGACGCCAGAGGAAACTTTTGAATCCGGTATTCGCAAGACCGTTGAGTGGTATTTGAACAACCAGCTATGGGTAGAGCACGTCAAGAGCGGTAGCTACCAGCAGTGGATTGATCAAAATTATGCCGATCGACAAGCGTGATATGAAAGTTTTGCTACTGGGTAAAAATGGCCAGGTCGGTTGGGAGCTCCAGCGCTCACTTGCGACATTGGGCCAAGTGGTTGCCCTTGGTCGTTACCCCGAAAACGCTCTATGCGGGGATTTGGCTGACATAGAATCATTGCGGGCAACCATCCGGCGGGTGGCGCCGGATGTCATCGTCAATGCCGCAGCCTATACTGCCGTGGACAAGGCGGAGTCCGATAAAGAGTTGGCTTTGCAAGTTAATGCCACGGCGGTCCAGGTCATTGCTGAAGAGGCTCATCGACTGGGTAGCTGGTTCGTGCACTATTCCACAGATTATGTGTTCGATGGTGCCGGAGAATCGGCATGGCAAGAAAGCGATTCGGCGTCGCCAGCCAACTACTATGGTATGACCAAGTTCATTGGTGAACAGGCTATTGCCGCATCGGGATGTAAATACTTGATCTTGCGTACGAGCTGGGTATACGGCGCGCGAGGCAACAATTTCGCTAAAACCATGCTGCGGCATGCGAAAGATCGCCCGGAATTGAATGTCATCGCCGATCAGGTCGGCGCGCCGACAGGTGCGGACCTGATCGCTGATATTACGGTTGTGGCAATTAGAAAGGCGCTGGTTGACCCCTCTGTAGCAGGTATCTATCACCTGGCCGCCAGTGGATTTACCTCTTGGTATGAGTACGCCAGTCTGGTCATCGACTACGGTAGGGATAAAGGCCTTCCGATAGAAACGCGAGTCGTCAACCCCATTGCAACCGCACAGTTTCCGACACCTGCGCGTCGGCCATTGAATTCCCGGCTTAATACCGAGAAACTGCGCGGGACTTTTTCCATCCACTTGCCCGATTGGCGGAGTGGAGTGATCCGGATGTTAAAGGAAGTGTTAGAGAAATGACGGTCATCAAACGCAAAGGCATTATTCTGGCAGGCGGTTCTGGTACGCGCCTTCACCCCCTTACGTTGGGCGTGTCGAAGCAGATGCTTCCTATTTTTGACAAGCCGATGATTTTCTATCCGTTGTCCGTGCTCATGCTTGCCGGAATGCGTGAAATCCTGATTATCTCCACTCCTGAGGATCTACCTTGCTTCAAGAAGCTTTTGGGAGACGGGAGCCAGTACGGTATCGAATTGACTTACGCCGAACAACCAAGCCCGGATGGGCTGGCTCAGGCTTTCATTATTGGCGAAGAGTTCATCGGTGATGATCCGTGCTGCCTGATCCTGGGCGACAACATTTTCTACGGACAGCATTTTTCTGACAATCTGCGCTCGGCCATGTCCCAAACTTCAGGGGCTACCGTTTTCGGTTATCACGTCTCCGATCCAGAGCGTTTTGGTGTCGTCGAGTTTGACAGCACGGGCCGGGCTTTGAGCATCGAAGAAAAGCCGGCTCATCCGAAGTCCAATTATGCAGTTACAGGTTTGTATTTCTACGATAATCACGTCGTTGAAATCGCAAAAAACATCAAGCCCTCTGCACGTGGGGAGCTCGAAATCACTGACGTAAACCGAGCTTATTTGGACGATAAATCGTTGACCGTGGAAATGCTCGGTCGCGGTTTTGCATGGTTGGATACGGGTACTCATGAGTCGCTCCTCGAGGCTAGTCACTTTGTCCATACCATCGAACATCGCCAAGGTTTGAAAGTGGCGTGCCTCGAAGAGATTGCGTTCCATAGCGGCTGGATCACTCCAGAGCAACTCGCGGTGCAAGCTGAGAAGCTTAAGAAGACCGGTTATGGGCAGTACCTGCAAAAGCTTCTGGTTGAGGCTGCCAGCGTATGAGATTGGGTGACGCATGCATTACCTACTTTGCCGATATGGCATGCCTGATTGGCGGTGATGATCGTCACTTGATAGCATGGTTTTCGAAATTCAACCAAGTATCAACGGCCGCTAGTTGGTTGGTGGCACAGTAATGAGCCTGATCAACTTTCTCGACATCAAGACACTTGGCGACGAGAGGGGGCATCTTATTGCCCTTGAAAACAGTAAAAATATACCGTTCGATATCAAGCGCGTTTACTACCTGACGGACACCCTGGAAGGTGTTCCGCGCGGGTTTCATGCGCATAAAGAGCTTGTTCAAGTCGCTGTTTGTGTCTCCGGTCGCTGTTTGATGAAGATGGATGATGGCGTCCATCAGGAGGAGGTCTGGCTGGATGCTGCCAATAAAGCGATTTTGATCCACAAGATGATCTGGCACGAAATGCATGAGTTCAGTGCTGACTGCGTACTACTTGTCCTGGCCAGTGATTTTTATGATGAGCAGGATTACATCAGAAACTATGACGCTTTTCTGGAGTTGACGAAGAATGCCTAAAATTCATCCGCTCGCCGATGTGAGAAGTAAATGCATCGGAAAAGATACTCGAGTGTGGCAATTTGCGGTAGTTTTTGACGGTGCCGTTATTGGTGAGAATTGTAATATCTGCGCACACACGCTCATCGAAAATGGTGTCACCGTTGGCAGTAACGTCACGGTTAAGTCTGGTGTTTATCTTTGGGAAGGCACTGTTGTAGCCGATAACGTATTTATCGGTCCCAATGCAACATTTACCAACGATTCAATGCCACGCTCTAAAGTTTATCCAGAGTCTTTCTCGGGTATTACCATCAAGCAAGGTGCAAGTATCGGTGCGAACGCGACACTGTTACCTGGCGTGACCATCGGTGAAGACGCTATGGTCGGCGCTGGTGCGGTGGTCGTTTCGGATGTTCCAGATCGTGCAGTTGTAGTAGGTAATCCAGCAAAAGTAATCAGGTATCTCGCAAAATGATCAGTTTCCTTGACTTGAAAGCCGTTAATCAGACCTGCCGCGAAGAGTTGGTCGCCGCTTGCACGCGTGTTATCGATTCCGGTTGGTATATCGGGGGAACCGAACTCCAAGAGTTTGAAGCCAGCTATGCAGAATACTGTGGTACTCAGCACTGCATTGGTGTGGCTAACGGTTTGGATGCATTGGTTCTTGTCATTCGCGCCTGGAAGGAACTTGGTTATTTAAACGAAGGTGATGAGATACTTGTGCCTTCCAATACGTATATCGCCAGCATTCTGGCAATATCGGAAAATGGCCTTGTCCCAGTGCTGGTCGAGCCTAATCCCGCCACGTTTAATATCTGCCCTGTGCAGGCAGAGGCGGCTATCACGGAAAAAACCAAAGCGATTCTTCCCGTTCATCTTTATGGTCGAATTGCTGACATGCCAGCGATCATGGACATCGCTGAGCGTCGTGGCTTGTTGGTCCTTGAAGATTCCGCCCAGTCCCATGGCGCCAACATCGAGGGTAAAAAAGCAGGAAGCTGGGGGCACGCTTCGGGCTTCAGTTTTTATCCGGGCAAAAACCTTGGTGCGCTGGGTGATGCTGGTGCGATTACAACCAACGATGAATTGCTGGCAACCACCTTGCGGGCGCTGCGCAACTACGGCTCCCATGAGAAATACAAAAACCTCTACCGTGGCGTGAATAGTCGACTGGATGAGATTCAGGCTGCATGCCTGTCCGTTAAGCTCAAGTATCTGGATGAGCAAACCGCTCACCGACGCAATATAGCTGAACTCTACACGCGGACAATCAATAATCCAGCGATCACATTGCCTGTGACGGACAGCTTTGCGGTGTCTGAGAACGGCAGCCACGTGTGGCATGTTTATACCGTTATGTGCGAACAGCGGGAGGCTTTACAGCAGCATTTGAAGGACAGTGGCATCCAGACGTTGATCCACTATCCGATCCCCCCACATCATCAACAAGCCTACGCTGAATTGGCAAACCACTCGTTTCCAGTTTCGGAAAAAATCCACAGCCAGATTCTGAGTCTGCCGATGGGGCCAACATTATCATTGGTTGAAGCTGAAGCTGTCGTGCGAGCGTGCAATAGTTTTATCGCTAAAGAAATTAAATGAACCTTATAAAAACCAGTTTATTTAATGGAATAGCTGTTGTCATTAAGATGTTGACGCTGTTGGGGATTAACAAAGTTCTGGCTCTGTATGTCGGCCCATCTGGTTACGCTGCACTGGGGCAGCTTCAGAATGCCTTGACTATGATCACTACATTATCCAGTGGTGCGGTCAATACAGGGGTTACCAAGTACACCGCTGAGTATGTTGAAGAACCCGACAGACAACACGCCGTATGGAAAACATCATCGACTCTGGCGGCAGTGGGATCTCTCACTGTCGGTATTGTTGTTGCTGTTTTTAGCGAAAATTTATCGTTGTATTTTTTCAAAAGAGATGATTTTGGAAGCGTGTTTTTATGGGTGGCGCTGTCACTGATATTTTTCACGTTCAATGCGTTATTACTCGCCATTATCAACGGCAAGAAAGATGTCAAGACATTGGTGATTGCCAATATTGCAGGCAGCTTTTTGTCCTTGATTGTCACCGGGTTGCTTTCTTGGTTTCTAGGGCTTTACGGCGCCTTGGTGTCCCTGGGGATTTATCAGGCGTTGGCCTTTATCACCACCGTTTTTTTATGCCGGCGAGCAGATTGGTTCCAGGTCGAGTATTTCTTTGGAAGGATCGACAAGGGTATTGCTCTTGATCTAAGCAAGTATGCGGCTATGGCTTTAACTACCGCTGCCTGCTTGCCCGTTGCTCAAATATTGATTCGAAACCATCTGATCAACGAATATGGTATTGAATACGCTGGTTATTGGGAAGCCATGTGGAGGCTAAGCAGCGCCTACCTGTTGCTGGTGACGACGACGCTGGGTGTTTATTACTTACCCCGGCTTTCTGAGTTAGTGGGCTATCCGGCAGTGCGTAAAGAGGTCGTGGAGGGCTACAAATTCATACTGCCTGCCGCAGTTGCATGTTGCTTGGTTGTTTATTTGTTACGCGACTTTGTTATCCAGGTTTTATTTAGTAATCAATTCTTGCCGATGAGAGATCTTTTTGCTTTTCAACTTGTCGGTGATGTACTGAAAATAGGTAGTTGGATACTCGCATACGTGATGTTGGGCAAGGCGATGTACAAGCTGTATATCGTGACGGAAATTCTGTTTGCCATATCATTGTACGCATTGGTCCTGCTCTTTACCCGCTGGCATGGTTTTGAGGGCGTCGTCGAAGGTTATGCATTTAATTATTTTCTATACTGGGTTGTGATGGCGGGCAGCATTAAATTTGCAATGAGTCGTGAAAACGCCGATGAAGCTGGCCGACTGAAAAAGAGAAAAAAATGAAAATTTTGGTACCGGTTCTTGCTTTTTCAAGCGCAGGTGGAATGCGAGTTCTGTCGAAGCTTTCCAGCACGCTGATCGAACAGGGGCATCAGGTCGAGTTGTTGGGGCCTCATGATATAAATGAGCCCTATTATCCAACCTTGGCGAAGGTGCGGACCTTTAAAAACCATTTTAATTTTCTTCCGATTGTCAGAGGTGTTTTCAACCTGATTGGATTATTTATTTTTATTCTAAGGCATCGGAAAGACTACGACGTATTCTTAGCAAATTACAATTTGACGGCGTTCCCGGTTTCGCTTGCGGCGTTGGGGAGCGGTAAAGGATTTTATTACGTGCAAGCGTACGAGCCTGAGTTCTACAACAGAAAATCGGTTATTGGTTTCCTGAGCTATCTGATGGCATCAGCCTCTTATTTTTTGCCACTCAAACGTATCGTGAACGGGGCCATATATAAGAACTACAAGCTGTTGAACTCGCAGTACGTGGTTGAACCAGGTATAGATCTTGAAGTTTATAAGTTTTCCCCGAAAACATTGGATGAGTCGGAAGTTGTTCTAGGCTGTATAGGTCGCGAATTGGCATGGAAGGGAACATACGAAATTATCGAGGCCGTCAAATCGGTAAGGGAGGCGACGGGCAGGAACCTGATTCTGAATGTAGCATTTGAACTTCCTAAAACGATCGATCTGGCAAGCTATGAGTTCGTCAGGATGTACAGTCCTCACGGTGATGAGAACCTCGCCTCGTTTTATAGGGAGGTCGATTTATTCATCGCCACAGGTCTTCTTCAGGATGGCGCCTTTCATTACCCATGTCTTGAGTCGCTGGCCTCTGGTTGCATCGTGATATCAAATTATGGCCCGGCCACTGATGAAAACTCCCTTTATTTTAGTGGCGTTACAAAACAAAAAATTGCGCATCAGATCTTGCGCTATCTTCAAATGGACGAGACTAATCTGACAAGCATGCGAGATCACGCGGAAAATGACGTGCGAGCGTATGGTTGGTCAGAAATAGCTAAAAAGATGGTTGATTCGTTTGCGCGGCTGAGTAAATGAGTTCTTTATATTCTAAGAGTGCCGCTATGAAAATCTCTGTTGCCGCTGTGGTCGTTCTATTCAAACCGGACTTGGTGACTTTGGATCGGTTGCTTCAGAGCATCAGTGGGCAGGTGGATTTCGTCTACATAGTCGATAATACACCAGGTGCTGACGTGGGCAGCTATCAGCGAAAGTTTGATAACGAAGGATGGGTTTATCATCCCTTGCGGGAAAACTATGGGATTGCCCATGCCCATAATGTTGGAATAAAGCTAGCAAAGCAATCAGGTTGTTCTCACGTCTTGTTAATGGATCAAGACAGTGAGTTGATGCCACAGACAGTCGAAGTATTGCTAGCTGAAGAGCGTAAGCTGCTTGATGCAGGGAAAAAAGTTGCGACGATTGGACCTGTTTTTGTCGATGAAAAAACCGGCGATGCGGCACCTGCACTATCGTCATCATTGTTCGGGACGAAGAAAAACCCAATTGATTTGAAGTCCACACTCCCGGTGTCCAGTAACTATATTATTGCTTCGGGTTCGCTGATTCGTCTCGAAGTGTTGAACGATATCGGTGGGATGCAGGAAGACCTGTTTATCGACTGGGTGGATATAGAATGGTGTGAGAGAGCCTTGATGGCAGGGTATGTTTCTTATCTCACCCCCCTTGTAACCATGCGTCATAGTATCGGTGACGAGTTTGTGTATTTGTTTGGCAGGAAGATCAGTCTTCATAGTGATTTCCGTAACTATTTTATTGTGAGGAATGCGACCTATCTTGCCCTCTGGGGAAATATCGCATTACGCAGTCGGTTCCAGTTCGCCCGGAAATTACCGTATTACATTGTGTGTTATTCGCTATGCTCGACGCGTAAGTTGTACTCTACAAAGTTGCTGTGCCTTGCATTCTACGACGGTGTCACCAAAAGAATGTTCAAGGGTCGTTTTTAATGTTGTACTTGGCCGTATTTTTTTCAACAGCCCTGTGTGGGCTTTTTCCTTTTGTGCGCGAAGAGAATAGTACAAAGATTATTTCAGGTGTTTTATTTTCTTTTGTACTGTTTTTTCTGGTTATGTTTGCGGGGCTACGAGGGGCCGAAGTAGCACCGGATTATTTTAATTACATTGACTGGCTTTATAGCGTCGGTCTGTCTACTGATACTATTTTGCAGGAGTTTAAAGATCCGGGGTTTCTGCTTACGTTCAGCTTTATTCACTGGATAGGGCTGCCGGATTTTGTTTTTTTTACCCTGGTTGCCTTTCTGTCACTTCAAGCGAAAGCGATTTTTTCAAAAGAAATCTTTCAGGGTTATTTCGCGTATTTTATCTTTTTCCTGATTTTTGCCAGATTTTACATCGTTCATGACATGGTTCAGGTCCGAGTAGGTGTGGCCGTCGCGCTAGCATCTTGTGGCGTCATATTTTTCTACAGGAGCCAAGTTGCAAAAGGGTTGTTGTTCTATTGTTTGGGGCTAAGCTTTCACCTGTCAGTGGTCATGTTTTTGCCTTTCATTATTCTTATTACGTTGGGGTTTCGACATTTCACTCGTGTGCAACTGGTAGCGCTATTGATAGCCTCTTTTGCATTGAGCAGTTTGATTGCCGGGTTCTCTGCCCAATTGATGGGGTTCAGTCGATTGGCACCCTATCTTAATGGTGAGTACCATACGGGCGTTTTGTCGCTATTTTCCTTTTATTTTCTGGTTAGGTTAGCGCTCATTTCTTCTATCCTGACGTTCTATTACAAGCGTCTGTCCGGGATTGAGCATTTTACTTTGTGTATGTCAGTGGCAGGACTGGCGTTTCAGATGCTGCTCTCATGGAATGATTCGTTCTCGCTGAGAACGGCTGAAATCTTTGGTTTTTTTGATATGGCGTGCTTTGTCATGCTGATGAGGTTTTTAAATTATCGAAGCAGACTGATCTACGGGTTTCTGCTTTTTGGGATAGCGGTGGTTTTCTATATTTCATCATTGAAATTAGTTGATGTATATACTTCCGTGCTGTCCTGATTTATTCAATGTTTTGAAGTGAATTTATTATGAAACCTAATTACCTTGTGCTTCTCGCCGCTTATAACGGTATGCAATGGATATGCGAGCAGGTGGAGTCAATCCTCCGCCAGCAGGGGGTCTCGGTGACGCTTTTGATTAGTGTCGACAATTCCAGTGACGGTACTGAGGAATGGGTCTCGAAGTTGGCTGAGGCTGACCCTCGAGTCAAATACCTTGCCCATGGTGAGAAGTTTGGCGGAGCGGCCCGGAATTTTTTCCGGCTGGTCAAAGAAGCCCCGCTGGAGGGATTTGACTATTTTTCCTTTGCCGACCAGGACGATATCTGGCTGCCTGATAAGCTGATCAAAGCCATCGGTGTTATGACTTCGGCCCATGCAGATGGTTATTCGGGGAATGTCACCGCTTTCTGGCCTGATGGTCGGGAAAACCTGATTGTAAAATCCCAGCCTCAGGTCCAGTACGACCATTTATTCGAAGCCGCAGGTCCCGGGTGCACTTACGTATTCTCAAGGCAACTATTTCGAGAGTTGCAGGGTCATATCGTCAATTGCTTCTCCGAGATCCAGAACGTTACCCTTCACGATTGGTATTGCTATGCCTTCAGCCGTAATCACGGCTATACGTGGGTAATAGATGAACAGCCATACATGCGATATCGCCAGCACGACAACAATCAGGTTGGGGTGAACAGCGGTCTGAAGGCATTTCGAATAAGGCTTTCGCGGGTGTTTGATGGTTGGTGGTTGAGCCAGGCAGCGTTGATTTCCAGATTGACCGGTATTGCAGACAGTTCTTTCGTACGGAGCTGGATCAAGTTACGACGCCTGGATCTGTTGCGGCTGTCGATGGCCGGTTACAAATGTCGTAGGCGTACCCGAGACAAACTGGTCTTCTCGGCGCTTTGCTTCGTGCTTGCTATTCTGAGACACAGAAAATGACTAGCTTATTGATTACTGGCAGTAGCGGGTTCGTGGGACGCCACCTGCTTGGGACGTTGGCCGGACTGGAGGATTACAAGATAGGAGCGCTGGTTCGCAGGGTGCCCGCTCATCCTTGCGAGTGCGCGGTTTATCACCAGTTAAGCGACTTTTCGACGATCACCGACAAACACGATGCGCTGAAGGATGTCGACGTGGTTATTCACTTGGCGTCACGGGTGCACGTCATGAATGATACGGAGGCCGATCCGCTCGCCGCGTTCCGTCGCGTGAATGTCGAACACACGTTGCAACTCGCCCGCAGTGCCGCGCAAGCCGGAGTCAAGAGGTTCATCTTCGTCAGCTCGGTCAAGGTTAACGGTGAGGGGACCATGCCCGGCCATCCTTATCGTGAGACAGATGTGCCGACTCCTACAGATCCCTACGGCGTTTCCAAGATGGAGGCGGAGCAAGGTTTGCGTCTATTGGCGTCCGAGACTGGGCTGGAAGTTGTGATCATTAGACCGGTGCTCGTTTATGGCCCCGGGGTCAAAGCCAACTTTGAAAGCATGATGAAGTGGCTGAGCAAGGGGGTTCCATTACCTTTTGGTGCGATCCGAAATCATCGCAGCCTGGTCGCTTTGGATAATCTGGTGGATTTTATGCTGACCTGTACCCAGCATCCGGCAGCAGCTGATCAAACATTCCTGGTCAGTGATGGCGAGGATGTTTCTACCACGCAGTTATTGCAGAAACTCGCCCGTGCGTTGAACGCTCCAGCGCGCTTAATGCCTGTTCCCGAGTGGGTGTTGACGGCCAGTGCCAGATTGGTGGGTAAAGCGGCATTGTCTCAGCGACTTTGCGGCTCACTTCAGGTCGATATCACCAAGGCTTGCTCCTTGTTGGGCTGGAGCCCGGTTGTAACGGTTGATCAAGGATTGCGCGAAACCGCAGAATATTTTTTGAGCGAGCGAAATTGATGACGTACTGGTATGTATTCCCGATAGCTGCATTGGCGTCTTTGGTTCTGACGGCGGTGCTACGTCGATATGCGTTGAATAGAAGCATCATTGATATTCCCAATGCCCGCAGCTCTCATTCGATCCCTACACCTCGTGGCGGTGGTGTCGCGATTGTCGTTGCGTTCCTGCTTTCACTTGTACTGCTCGCCTGTCTGCAACTTCAAGCTTATGCGCAAATCACGGCGTTGTTCGGCTCCGGCATTCTCGTGGCGGTGATTGGTTTTATGGACGATCATGGCCATATTGCTGCGCGTTGGCGCCTGCTCGGGCACTTTGTGGCGGCATTGTGGGCATTGTTCTGGCTTGAAGGATTGCCTGCCCTGAATTTCTTTGGCTTGAGTGTCGACTTGAGTTGGTTCGGTCACGCACTAGCGGCGTTCTACCTGGTCTGGATGCTTAATCTTTACAACTTCATGGACGGTATCGACGGCATTGCCAGCCTGGAGGCCATCTGTGCCTGCGTCGGCCTGACGTTCAGCTATTGGTTGACGGGCCATGAGTCGATGATATGGGCACCGCTTTTATTGGCGATGTCTGTCATAGGATTCCTGTACTGGAATTTTCCTCCTGCGCGAATTTTCATGGGCGACGCTGGCAGCGGTTTTCTCGGGATCATTCTGGGCGTGCTTTCCATTCAGGCGGCGTGGATCGGTAGTGAGTTCTTATTTGCCTGGCTGATCATGCTGGGGGTATTTGTCGTTGATGCCACTTTCACATTGATACGCCGACTGGTTCGGGGGGATAAAGTGTATGAGGCTCATCGTAGTCATGCTTATCAGTACGCCTCCCGTCTTTACGGCAAGCACCTGCCGGTCACCCTCGCCGTTACCTTGATCAACCTGCTTTGGTTACTTCCGCTCTCACTCAGCGTAACCTTGTTGGGATTGGACGGTGCCACTGGATTGGCGGTCGCTTATGTTCCGTTGATTCTACTGGCCGTGAAGTTCAAGGCTGGAGAATTCGAGAGAGTCGTTTGACGGCATAAATTCACATCTTCAGAACTCAGGAAAGTTGTAGCGTGAAATCAGGGGAACAGAACGAAGTGGTGAACGGATTTATGGAGCAGATACGGACCCGGCTGCTGGCTTTGCCTCGGCGCTATAAGCGCCTTTTACAGGTTGCGACCGATACCGTGCTGGTGTGGTTCTCACTTTGGCTTTCTTTTGTTGTTCGACTGGGTCTGGATGAGATCGTTAATCCGTTTACCACCCACCGTTGGCTGTTCGTCTTCGCGCCGCTCGTTGCCATCCCCTTGTTCATCCGCTTTGGCATGTACCGCGCGGTCATGCGTTATTTCGGGAATGATGCACTGATAGCCATCGTCAAGGCGGTCAGTCTGTCCGCGCTGATTCTCGGCGTGATTGTATATTGGTACAGCAACCATGCGAATGTGATTCCACGCTCGATCATCTTCAACTACTGGTGGTTGAGCTTGATCATGATCGGTGGGCTGCGTCTGGCGATGCGCCAGTACTTTCTGGGTGACTGGTTTGCAGCTGCCCAACATGTACCGTTCACCAATCGTGACGATGGTCTGCCAAGAGTGGCGATCTATGGTGCCGGTGCGGCAGGCAATCAATTGGTTGCTGCGTTGCGCATGGGCCGGGTCATGCGGCCGGTGGCATTTATCGACGATGACAGCGGAATTGCCGACAGAGTCATCTCGGGTCTGCAGGTCTATAAGCCCAAGCATATACAGCAGATGATTGATTCAACGGGGGTACAGGAGATTCTCCTCGCCATCCCTTCCTCCAATCGCGGTCGACGCCGAGAGATCCTCGGTTTTCTGGAGCAGTTCCCGCTGCATGTTCGCAGTGTCCCGGGTTTCATGGACCTGGCGAGCGGGCGTGTAAAGGTCGACGATATTCAGGAAGTGGACATCGCCGACCTGCTGGGGCGTGATGCGGTCCCGGCCCAGGGCGACCTCCTTGAACACTGTATCAAGGGGCAATCGGTCTTGGTGACGGGAGCGGGTGGTTCCATCGGATCTGAGCTCTGCCGACAGATACTGGCCTTGAATCCCACGACGCTTTTGCTGTTTGAGCACAGCGAATTCAACCTGTATTCGATCCTTTCGGAGCTCGAGCAGCGTATCGCCCGTGAGTCCCTTTCGGTGCGACTATTGCCAATCCTGGGTTCCGTGCGTAATCAGGACAAGCTGTTAGACGTTATGAAAACCTGGCGTGTCGATACGGTTTATCACGCGGCAGCCTACAAGCACGTCCCAATGGTCGAGCACAATATCGCCGAAGGCGTCTTGAATAATGTCATCGGCACTCTAAACACCGCGCAAGCAGCATTGACCGCAGGGGTAGCGAACTTTGTTCTTATTTCGACGGACAAGGCCGTGCGACCTACCAATGTGATGGGAAGTACCAAGCGCCTTGCGGAGCTGACGTTGCAGGCACTTAGTCGTGAACTTGCACCAGTGCTCTTTGGAGACAGCTCAAATGTTTCACGAGTCAACAAAACGCGTTTCACGATGGTGCGATTCGGGAATGTCCTGGGCTCGTCAGGTTCGGTTATTCCGCTGTTCTATAAGCAGATCAAGTCAGGCGGTCCATTGACCGTCACGCATCCCAAAATCACCCGTTACTTCATGACCATTCCAGAAGCGGCCCAATTGGTCATCCAGGCCGGCTCCATGGGGCAGGGTGGAGACGTATTTGTTCTGGACATGGGTGAGCCGGTCCGAATCGTCGAGCTGGCCGAGAAGATGATTCATTTGTCAGGCCTGAGCGTGCGTTCGGACAAAAACCTGCACGGTGATATCTCTATCGAGTTCACTGGTTTGCGGCCGGGTGAAAAACTTTACGAAGAGTTGCTGATCGGTGACAACGTAGCGGTCACCCAGCATCCGATGATCATGACTGCCAACGAAGATCATCTGCCGTGGGATGACCTGAAAGCGAAGCTGACCGAGCTGGTGAGTGCGGTTGAAAAACACGACTACTCCCGCGTCCGCCAACTCCTGCGCGAAACCGTCAGCGGCTACACCCCCGACGGCGAGATCGTCGACTGGATCTACCAGCAGCGCCGCCTCGAACCCTGATTGTTTCACATTCTGTAACGTACACACTTTTGACAGCTCCACGCCATCGCCTAAGTTTGGAGAGCAGCTTCGGAAAAGCTGCTTTCCCAATCGATGTCATGGAGCTTCATTTATGCGTACAGGTTATTTCTCCTCCCTGGTTTTTGCCCTGCTCACCAGCGCCTCTATCGCTGCCATTGCTGCACCTGCAACCAAGCCCGAAGCGGTTAATGCACCGTTGGTGCTGGATGTCGCCGCCAAGGCACAGGGCGAAAAAATCGATCTGAACGGCGCCGATGCCACGACGTTGCAGCGCGAACTGGCGGGTGTCGGTGAGGCCAAGGCCAAGGCGATTGTTGCGTATCGTGAGACGAATGGGCCGTTTGCATCGGTGGACGAGTTGTTGGAAGTGAAGGGTATTGGCAAAGCGATTCTGGACAGGAATCGTGAAAAGCTCGAAGTGAACTAAGCTTGTAGATCAACGCCAAGGGGGCCGGTCATTGACCGGCCTTTTTGCATTCTGGCGTCAGCGTTGATGATCGGCCTTTGGTCGGGCCGTAAAAAATTACGTCTATCATATTGCGTTTGGATTATGCCTATAATAAAAGGCCGAAGCGCTGTGGCGCTCATCTTCCCTCAAGCATTCCAGGAGCACAGTCATGACTTCCACCCAGTCCCAAGGTACGGCCCTCGTCACCGGTGCTTCTTCCGGTATCGGGGCGATTTACGCGGAGCGGTTGGCAGCCCGTGGTTTTGATTTGTTGTTGGTTGCTCGCGACGAGCAGCGACTGGAGGCGGCGGCGAGCAAGTTGCGCGCCGAGCATGGTGTTCGGGTCGAGGTGCTCAAGGCCGACCTGACGCAAAAAGAAGAAGTGCTGAAGCTTGAGCAGCGTCTGCGCAGCGATTCGAGTATCAGTTTGTTGCTCAACAATGCGGGCGTCGCAGCCGATGGTTTGTTGGCCAACGCCGATATGGATCAGTTGGAGCGTTTAATTCAGCTCAACGTCACCACCGTCACGCGGCTGGCTTCGGCGGCAGCAGCCAGTTTTGCCAAGGCCGGTCGCGGCACGATCATTAACATCGCGTCCGTGGTGGCACTGTTCCCTGAACGTTTCAACGCGACTTACAGCGCCAGCAAGGCGTATGTTCTGAGTCTGACCCAATCGCTGAATGCTGAATTGGATGGCACCGGAGTTCAGGTGCAAGCGGTGTTGCCGGGGGTGACACGCACCGAGATCTGGGAGCGTTCCGGCATCGACACCAGTGGCATTCCGGCGGAAATGGTCATGGAAACAGGGGACATGGTCGACGCGGCGTTGTCCGGTCTGGACCAGGGTGAACTGATCACCATTCCTTCGTTGCCGGAAGCGTCCGAGTGGGAAGCCTTTGTTGCGGCCCGTCATGTGATGGCGCCGAACTTGTCTCGAGACAAAGCCGCCGCACGCTATAAGTGAGGCGCCATGAATCGGTTTGAGGTGAAAGCGGTATGAGTGATCGTCGAGTCGTTGTAACGGGTATGGGCCTGGTGTCGCCGCTGGGCAGTGGCGTCGAGGCAGTCTGGGCTCGCCTGCTGGCCGGGCGCTCCGGGTTGCGCGTGTTGCCGGACGAAGTGGTCGCCGATTTGCCGGCGAAGGTCGGTGGCGCCGTGCCGAGCCTGGCTGAAGACGCTGAAGCCGGTTTCGACCCGGACCGGGCCACCCCGCCCAAAGAACAGAAGAAGATGGACCGCTTCATCATGTTTGCCATGGAGGCGGCACGCCAGGCGCTGGAGCAGGCCGGTTGGCAAGCGCAGGACGCCAATGCCCAGGAACGCACAGCGACCATCATCGGCTCAGGTGTAGGCGGTTTTGGTGCGATAGCCGATGCGGTGCGCACCACTGACACTCGCGGGCCGCGACGCTTGTCGCCGTTTACCATTCCGTCGTTTCTGGTCAATCTCGCGGCCGGCCATGTGTCGATCCAGCATGGCTTCAAAGGCCCGTTGGGTGCACCAGTTACCGCGTGTGCGGCGGGCGTTCAGGCCATCGGCGATGCGGCGCGACTGATTCGTTGTGGCGAGGCCGATATTGCCGTGTGCGGCGGGGCGGAGGCGGCGATCGATCGCGTCAGCCTGGCCGGGTTTGCGGCTGCTCGTGCCTTGTCCAGCGGTTTCAATGAAACGCCGGAGCGCGCCTCGCGGCCATTCGACAGTGATCGCGACGGATTCGTAATGGGTGAAGGTTCGGGTCTGCTGGTGATCGAATCCCTGGAGCATGCGCTGGCCCGTGGGGCTCAGCCTATTGCGGAGCTGGTCGGCTACGGCACCAGCGCCGACGCCTATCACCTGACGGCCGGGCCTGAAGATGGTAGCGGTGCACGTCGGGCGATGTCGCTGGCGTTGGCGCAGGCGGGGATTTCGCCGGCGCAGGTCCAGCACCTCAACGCTCATGCGACCTCGACACCGGTTGGGGACCTGGGGGAGTTGGCGGCGATCAAGTCGTTGTTTGGCACGGATAACAAGATTGCCGTGACCTCGACCAAGTCCGCCACCGGGCATCTGCTCGGCGCCGCTGGCGGGATCGAGGCGATCTTCACGCTGTTGGCAATCCGCGATCAGATCGTGCCCGCAACCCTCAATTTCGAAAAACCGGACCCGGCGGCGCAAGGGGTGGATATCGTCCACGGCCAGGCGCGGTCGATGCCGATCGAATACGCCTTGTCCAACGGCTTCGGCTTTGGTGGGGTCAATGCCAGTGTGCTGTTCAAGCGCTGGCAGGACTAGTTGTTGTCCTGTTTGAGATGATCGCGAGTTACGTCGAGAATCCGTTGGGCCAGCTCAGGGTTCTCGACACTGCGTGATAACAGCAGCGCCCCGACCAGCGTCGACATGATGACGATGCTGCGCTCGGCAGCGTTTTCGCCTTCCAGGGTGCCTTGCACCTGTTCCAGACGCGCGTTTAGCACCGCATCGCTGGTGGGGCTCGCTTGCCCGCGCAGCCCCAGTTCCGACGACATGGTCGGCAGTGGGCATCCTTGATGGGGTGACGTCTGGTGCCATTCGGACAAGTAGGTATCGATGAAGGCGTCCAGCGGATGCTCGGAAGCGAACAGCTCGGCGCACAACCCTTCAACTTCTTCGCCTGCGGCCACCAGAGCCTTTTCCACCAGTTCATCCTTGGACTTGAAGTGAGAATAGAAGCCGCCGTGGGTCAGGCCCAGGGCTTTCATCAGTGGTTGCAAGCCGGTAGCACCGATTCCGTCGCGGCGGAAACGTGCTGACGCTTCCTTGATGATGCGTTGGTGGGTCTGGGCTTTATGGTCCTGCGAGTAACGCATCTCGAATCTCCGCGACAATGCGCCATATTAACCAATGAATGTTGAATGGTGACTGTACTTCTACTTCTAAAAAGCATGCAGATGCGTCCAACATCGGTTGGGATGTTCCTTGAGATTGGCATGAATAGTGATTACTCATTCGCTAACGATTGTTGAACAATCACGAGGCGACACATATGAGTAGCGGATTGTCCCTGGCCGATCACATCACCCTGGAGTTGCGCGCCGACATCATCGGCGGCCGTTTGTTGCCGGGCATGGCGCTGGTGGAAAACGATCTGGTGTCGGCCTACAACGCCTCGCGCAACACCATTCGCGAAGCGCTGCATCGGCTGGGGCAGGAAGGCCTGACCCGCTATGTGCGCAACAAAGGCGTGATGGTGCGCAGGGTCGGCGCCGATGACGTGCGCGACTTGTTCAAGGTACGCCGCACGCTCGAATTGCAAGCCATCAGCAGCAGCCAGCCGCTGCGCGAATACCAGTCCGACCGAATGCTCGAAGCCCTCGAGGCCACGGAACTGGCCCGGGATCGTGAAGACTGGCGCGCGGTCGGCACCCACAGCCTGGCGTTTCATCAACATATCGTCGGGTTGCTGCGCAGCCCATTGTTCGATGAGTTCTTCACCAACGTCGTCGCGCAGCTGCGCCTGGTGTTTTGCAGCGCGCCTGATGAAGCGCGCTTCCAGGCGCCATGGCTGGCCCGCGACCGGCTGATCCACGACCTGCTGGCCGAAGGGAACAAGGCCATGGCATTGGATGCGATGAGCCTGTATCTCGACGATTCCGAGCAACTGCTGTTGCAGATAATGACCCCTGTTTCCCATCACTGATCGAGGACTCGTGCCATGTACAAAGACTATCCGGCGGCCTATCAAGTCAGCAAAGGCTCGGCGTTGCAGGTGGACAAGGCGTTCTATGAACGGGTCCGTGACAGCAAGGACGGGCGCACGTTGATCGAGCAGTTCGAAGTGCCGATCCGTACCGGCCGCGCCTGGCATGTGCCGGCCGGGCACGTATTTCGAGTCACCACCCCTGTCGGCCCGCAGGTCGGGGATTTCAACGTCTGGAATGCCCATGACCCACGGGAACGCCTGTGGGCCGCGCGCACCCGGCAGTTGCAGGGCGCCCATGTCAGCACCCACGACCGTCTGTGGTCGAACCTGCCGTTTTTACGCCCGCTGGTGACCATCACCGATGACAGCCTGGCGGGTTACGGCATCGACGAGCACGGCGGTCGTTTGCATGATCTGCTCGGCACGCGTTGCGATCCGTATGTGAACAAAATGCTCACTGGCGAGGACTTTCATCACCACTGCCATTCGAACCTGACCCGCGCCGTGCTGCCTCATGGCCTGACCGAGTTCGACGTGCATGATGTGCTGAACATCTTCCAGTGCACCGGCCTGAACCATGACGACATGTACTTCATGAAGGCTTGCCCGGCGCAGAAGGGCGATTACCTGGAGTTCTTTGCCGAAATCGATTTGTTGTGTGCGCTGTCGACCTGCCCGGGCGGTGATTTGTCGCTGGCCATGTGGGGGCCGGATGCGCAGGATCCGCTGAGCGTGTGTCGCCCGCTGGGGGTGGAGATTTATCGATTGGAGGATTCGTTACTTGAGGGCTGGAGCCAGCCTGAGCGTGCCGCGTACAAAGGCCAGCATGGCTTGCACATCGCCAAGGCCGATTGGGAGAAGTAGAAACGCAAAACCCCATCATTCGAGTTGAATGATGGGGTTTTTCGGTTAGCGGTCCTGCGCTTCCTTGGCATCCATTTCCGCATTGCGTTCGGCGACGCGTTTACGTTGCTCTTCGGTCAGATCGACCTTGGTGGCGGTGTCGCGCAACATCATCAAACCGCCAACGATCGAGCCGATTGCAACGACCAGAATCAACCAGGCATACCAGGGCATAGGGCTCTCCTTGAGGGCAGGCCGGTTCGCGGGTTTCGCCAACCGATCGTGCCTACCACTTTGAGCGATTAGTTTTCGCAGTGGTTCCATTCTATGCCTGTTACGCCTCGTTCACCTGCTCGGTGTCACGGTTGCCCGAAACACCTCTACGGGTCTTATGTCGTTACAACCCGGTCAACATCGCATCCGCCGGTGCATCGGCACGCAATTGCGCGGTGAGCATGAAGTACACGAAACCCACCGCCATGAAGCCAAGGAAGATCACCCCGATCAAGGCATTGAACCAAGCCATCGCCACCAGGCATACCACCGCCAGCACCAGCGCGATCATCGGCACCAGCGGATAGCACGGGGCGCGGAAAGTCCGTTCCAGGTTCGGCTCGGTTTTACGCAGTTTGAACAGGCTGAGCATGCTCATGATGTACATCACGATTGCGCCGAACACCGCCATGGTGATCATCGCTGCTGTCAGCGTCATGCCACCGAGGTTGATCAAACCATCGCTGTAGATCGCCGCGATACCGATCAAGCCACCGGCAATGATTGCTCGGTGTGGCGTCTGGAAGCGCGATAGCTTGGCCAGGGATTTAGGCAGGTATCCGGCCCGGGCCAGGGCGAAGAACTGCCGCGAGTAGCCAAGAATAATGCCGTGGAAACTCGCCACCAGACCGAACAGCCCGATCCACACCAGCATGTGCAACCAGCCGGAGCTTTCGCCAACCACGGCTTTCATCGCCTGTGGCAATGGGTCGTTGATGTTCGACAGAGTGCGCCAGTCGCCCACGCCACCGGCAAAGAACATCACGCCCATGGCCAGCAGCACTAGGGTCAGAATGCCGCTGATATAGGCTTTCGGAATCGTCCGCTTCGGGTCCTTGGCTTCTTCGGCCGCCATGGCCGCGCCTTCGATGGCCAGGAAAAACCAGATCGCAAACGGGATCGCCGCAAACATCCCGGCAATCGCCGGCATGCTGAACACATCGGAGCCGGCCCAGCCATTGAGGGCGAAGTTGCTGAAGCTGAACGCTGGCGCGACGACTCCCATGAACACGAGCAGTTCGGCCACGGCCAATACGCAGACGATCAACTCGAAGGTTGCAGCGAGTTTCACCCCGAGGATGTTCAGGCCCATAAACACGATGTAGGCGCCGACGGCCGCGTGCTTTGGATCAAGCGCCGGAAACTGCACATTCAGGTACGCGCCAATCGCCAACGCGATGGCGGGCGGGGCGAAGACGAATTCGATCAGCGTCGCCAGCCCGGCGATCAGTCCACCTTTCTCGCCAAAGGCGCGGCGGCTGTAGGCAAAGGGACCGCCGGCATGGGGAATCGCCGTGGTCAGCTCGGTGAAACTGAAAATAAAGCAGGTGTACATGGTCGCGACCATAAAGGACGTCACCAGAAAGCCCAATGTGCCTGCTACGCCCCAGCCATAACTCCAGCCGAAATACTCACCGGAAATCACCAGCCCGACCGCAATGCCCCATAGGTGCAGCGTGCCCAGCGTGGGTTTGAGTTGTGTGTTCATGCGTTGCTCCCCGAACGGTTTGAAAAGCTCGGGGGAGGGCGCGTGCAGCGGGCGTGCCATTTTGTATTGGCGCGTCGTAAAGGGCTGAAAGCTGTCGTATCGGGGATGATCGCTGCTGGATGTGCGTTTTTTGTGCGCCAGTTGGGAGCAGCTTCGCCTGTTATGCCGCCTTCGTGAGCAGGCTCGCTCCCACATTTAAAATGCATTCGCACAAACAATACAAATCCCTTGTGGGAGCGAGCCTGCTCGCGAAGACGCCCGCCCAGACGCCGCAAGACCCGGCTGTAACGAAGGCATAAACCCACTCTTTACGCTTTCTTTATGCCCCGCCATACCCCTCGCTCTCGTTCCTTTACAGCCTCCCTGCGGACAATGACTCCACAAGCGGCAATACGCCGTAACACGGAGAACTTCCATGAGCGTTCTGGACGGGGTGTCACTGCTACTGGCAGTGGGGCTGTTCATTTATCTGTTGGTTGCGCTGTTGCGCGCGGATCGGAACTAGGAGCGGCTATGCACAGTTATGACTATTGGCTGATCCTGGCCTTCTTCGCCGTGGTGCTGATCCCGGCACCGTTTCTAGGGCGTTTCTACTACAAGGTCATGGAAGGCCAGCGCACCTGGCTGTCACCGATCCTTGGCCCGGTCGAGCGTGGCTGTTATCGGGTGGCCGGCGTCAACCCGCAGGATGAACAGAGCTGGCAGAAATATACCCTGGCCTTGCTCGCCTTCAACCTTGCGGGCTTCTTGCTGTTGTTCGCGATCCTGTTGTTCCAGGATCACTTGCCGCTCAACCCGCAAAACCTGCCGGGCCAGGAGTGGACGCTGGCGTTCAACACCGCCATCAGTTTCATGACCAACACCAACTGGCAGGCCTACAGCGGTGAAGCGTCCCTGAGCTACCTGAGTCAGATGGCCGGCCTCACCGTGCAGAACTTCGTCAGCGCCGCCACCGGCCTCGCGGTCCTGGTTGCCTTGTGCCGTGGTATCGGTCGCAAGTCCACCAAGACCCTGGGCAACTTCTGGGTCGACATGACTCGCGCCACCCTCTACGGCCTGTTGCCACTGTGCCTGCTGCTGGCGCTGTACCTGGTCTGGCAGGGCGTGCCGCAAACTTTCGCGCAGTACGTGAATGCGGTGACGATGCAAGGCGTCGATCAAGTGATCCCGCTCGGTCCGGCCGCCAGCCAGATTGCGATCAAGCAATTGGGCACCAATGGTGGTGGCTTCTTCGGTGTCAACTCGGCGCATCCGTTCGAGAACCCGACGGCCTGGAGCAACCTGTTCGAGATGGGCTCGATCATCCTGATCCCGGTGGCCCTGGTGTTCACCTTCGGCCACTACGTGAAGGACCTGCGTCAGAGCCGGGCGATTGTGGCCTGTATGTTTGCCCTGTTCCTGATCGGCGGCGCCACGTCGCTGTGGGCCGAGTACCAACCGAACCCAGCGCTGACCAATGCTGCCGTCGAACAGACCGCGCCGCTGGAAGGTAAGGAAGCGCGTTTCGGTACGACTGCGACAGTGCTCTGGTCGGTGACCACCACTGCGGCGTCCAACGGTTCGGTCAACGGCATGCACGACAGCCTCAACCCGCTGACCGGCATGGTCGCGCTGGTCAACATGATGGTCGGCGAAGTGATCTTCGGCGGCGTCGGTGCCGGCCTCTACGGCATGTTGCTCAACGTGTTGATCGCGGTATTCCTCGCCGGCCTGATGATCGGCCGCACTCCGGAATACCTCGGCAAGAAGCTGCAAGCCAAGGAAGTGCAACTGTTGGTCGTGACCTTGCTGGTAATGCCAGTGGGCGTGCTGGTGCTGGGCGCGATTGCTGCCAGCCTGCCAGGTCCGGTCGCGGCGGTAAGTAACCCGGGTGCCCACGGTTTCAGTCAGTTGCTCTATGCCTACACCTCGGCCAGTGCCAACAACGGTTCGGCGTTCGGCGGTTTTGGTGCCAACACCCCGTTCCACAACCTGATGCTGGGGCTGGGCATGTTGATCGGTCGCTTCGGTTACATCCTCCCGGTTCTGGCCTTGGCCGGCAGCCTGGCGATGAAGAAAACCGCACCGATTGGCCAGAACAGCTTCCCGACTCATGGCCCGCTGTTCGTGACTCTGTTGACCGTGACCATTCTGCTCGTGGGCGGTTTGACCTTCTTGCCAACGCTCGCGTTGGGCCCGATTGCTGAACATCTGAGCATGGGCTTCTGAGCCAAGTATTTCTGAGGAGCAGATGATGAATATGCCCGTAACTAAACCCGTCGTCGCCAAGGCGCCGGAACAACCGAAAACCGCGATCTCGGCCCTGTGGCGTCCGGCGCTGGTGCAAGCCTTCGTCAAGCTCGACCCACGGCAATTGCAGCGTGCGCCGGTGATGCTGGTGGTCGAACTGACCGCCGTGCTGACCACCGTGCTGTGCTTCATTCCCGACGGCAGCGTGCCGACCTTCGTCGCGGCGCAAATTGCGCTGTGGCTGTGGTTCACGGTGCTGTTCGCCAACTTCGCCGAAGCGTTGGCTGAAGGTCGCGGCAAGGCCCGCGCCGACAGCCTCAAGGCCGGCAGCGAAGGCTTGAGCGCCCGCCGCAAAACCTCCAATGGCACCTTTCAAGTGGTGCCCGCCGCCAGCCTGCGCAGGGATGATGTGGTGCGCGTCGAAGCTGGGGAAATGATCCCCGGTGACGGCGAGGTGATTGAAGGCATCGCAGCAGTCAACGAAGCGGCGATCACAGGTGAGTCCGCGCCAGTGATTCGCGAGTCCGGCGGCGACCGTTCGGCCGTCACCGGCAACACCCGACTGGTGTCTGACTGGCTGTTGGTGCGCATCACGGCCAACCCGGGCGAGTCGACTCTCGACCGCATGATCGCCCTGGTCGAAGGCGCCAAACGCCAGAAAACCCCGAACGAAGTGGCGCTCGATATCCTGCTGATCGGCCTGACGCTGATCTTCCTGCTGGTGGTCGTGACCCTGCAACCGTTCGCTCACTTCGCCAACGGCAGCCTGCCGCTGGTGTTCCTGGTGGCGCTGTTGGTCACACTGATTCCGACCACCATTGGCGGTTTGTTGTCGGCCATCGGTATCGCCGGGATGGACCGTCTGGTGCGGTTGAACGTGATCGCCAAATCCGGTCGCGCCGTGGAAGCGGCGGGGGACGTGCACGTCCTGCTGCTGGACAAAACCGGCACCATTACCTTCGGTAACCGTCGCTGCACCGCCGTGTATGCGGCACCGGGTGTCAGCGCTAAAGAGCTGTCTGAAGGCGCGTTGTTTGCTTCGCTGGCCGATGACACGGCTGAAGGCAAATCCATCGTCGAGTACCTGCGTGGCCTGCATCCGCAGCCAGAACCAAGCCCTGAGCTGCTGACCGCCGTGCCATTCAGCGCCGAGACACGCCTGTCCGGTGTCGACTATCAGGGCCGCGTGTACCGCAAAGGCGCGGTGGATTCGCTGCTGGCTTTCGTCGGCCTGAAACGTGCAGACCTGGCACCGTCCCTGTCCCGGGAAATCGACAAGATTGCCCAGAGCGGCGGCACCCCGTTGTTGGTGTGTGCTGACGGTAAATTGCTCGGTGCGATCCACCTCAAGGATGTGGTCAAGCCTGGCATTCGTGAGCGTTTCGCCGAGTTGCGCAAACTGGGGATTCGCACGGTCATGGTGACCGGCGACAACCCGCTGACCGCTGCGGCGATTGCTGCTGAAGCGGGCGTCGATGACGTCCTGGCCGAAGCCACCCCGGAGAAAAAACTGGCGCGGATTCGCCACGAGCAGAACGACGGTCGTCTGGTCGCGATGTGCGGCGACGGCGCCAACGATGCCCCGGCCCTGGCCCAGGCAGACGTCGGCATGGCAATGAACGACGGCACACAAGCGGCGCGCGAGGCGGCGAACATGGTCGACCTCGACAGCGATCCGACCAAGCTGCTGGACGTGGTGCAGATCGGCAAGGAATTGCTGGTGACGCGCGGTGCGTTGACGACCTTTTCCATCGCCAACGACGTGGCCAAGTACTTCGCGATCCTGCCGGCACTGTTCGCCTCGATCTACCCGCAACTCGGCGTGCTGAACGTCATGCATTTGACCAGCCCACAGAGCGCGATCCTCTCGGCGATTGTGTTCAACGCCTTGATCATCGTCGTGCTGATTCCGTTGGCCTTGCGCGGTGTTCGTGTACAAGCGGCGAGTGCGGCGGCGTTGCTGCGCCGCAACCTGCTGATCTACGGCTTGGGCGGGCTTCTGGTGCCGTTCGTGGGCATCAAGGCGATCGACATGGTGTTGACGGCGTTGCATTTGGTTTGACCCTTTCGCGAGCAGGCTCGCTCCCACAATTTGAAATGCATTGCCCTGTGGGAGCGAGCCCGCTCGCGAAGAACCCGACACGGTTCACCTGACTGAACGCTGTATTTGCTCTCCGAATTCGAGGATTTTGAAATGTCCACAATGATACGTCCGGCCCTGAGTCTGCTGGTGCTGATGACCCTGATCACCGGCGTCGCCTATCCCTTGGTGGTGACCGGCGTCGCGCAAGTCGCGTTCCCGGACCAGGCCAACGGTAGTCTGGTGCGCGATGCCGACGGCAAGGTCCGTGGCTCGTCGCTGATTGCCCAGGACTTCGTCGGTGACGCCTGGTTCCATCCACGGCCATCGGCCGGTGCGTTTGCCACCGTATCGAGCAGCGCCAGCAACCTCTCGCCAAGCAACCCGGCCTTGGCCACGCGAGTGATTGACGATGCCAACAAACTGATCGTGCCTGGCCAGGGCCCGGTGCCCTTGGCGATGCTGACCACCTCCGGCAGCGGCCTCGATCCACACTTGCCACCGGCAGCGATTGCCTATCAACTGGCGCGTGTTGCCGCGGCGCGCAATCTGCCGGTGTCTACGCTTCAACAATTGCTGAACGCGAACATCGAGCAGCCGCTGGTGGGGCCACCGGTGGTGAATGTGTTGGCATTGAACATTGCGCTGGAAAAACTTTAGTAAGAGATCGTTCCCACGCTCTGCGTGGGAATGCATCAAATGGACGCTCTGCGTCCGCTGTTGGGACGCAGAGCGTCCCGGGCTGCATTCCCACGCGGAGCGTGGGAACGATCAAGAGAGCTTCAAGCATGAGTGACTCCGGCCGCGCTGACGCGCTGTTAGCAGACCTGCCCCGCGACGGCCGTGGCCGGCTCAAGGTTTTCCTCGGTGCCGCCCCCGGCGTCGGCAAGACCTACGCCATGCTGCAAGCGGCCCACACCCAACTGCGCCAAGGCGTAAAAGTCATCGCTGGCGTCGTGGAAACCCATGGCCGCGCTGAAACCGAAGCACTGCTCGGCGGCCTGCCGCAACAGCCGCTGGTGCGCTCGGAATACCGCGGCGTGATGCTCGAAGAAATGGACCTCGACGGCCTGCTCCACGCCAAGCCGAAACTGGTGCTGGTTGATGAACTGGCCCACAGCAACGCCCCCAACAGTCGTCATACCAAGCGCTGGCAAGACATCCAGGAACTGCTGGCCGCCGGCATCGACGTGTACACCACGGTCAACGTCCAGCATCTGGAAAGTCTCAACGATAAAGTGCGCGGTATCACCGGTGTCCAGGTCCGCGAAACCCTGCCGGATTGGGTCCTGCAAGAGGCCTACGAACTGCTGCTGATCGACTTGCCACCGCGCGAATTGCTGGAGCGTCTGCGCGATGGCAAGGTCTACGTGCCGGAGCAGGCGCGGGCAGCCATCGATGCGTTCTTCACTCAGACCAACCTCACCGCCCTGCGTGAAATGGCCATGCAAACCGCTGCGGCCCAGGTCGACGATGATCTGGCCCAGGGTTATCGCAAACTCGGCCAAGCCGCGCCGGCAGTGCGCGGTCGCTTGTTGGTCGGGGTCGATGGCGATGCCCAGGCCGAGCGTCTGGTGCGTCACGCCAGCCGCGTCGCCCAGCGTCGGCATCTGCCGTGGAGCCTGGTGCACGTGGACAACGGCCGGGTGCGCGACGAGCAATCGCGCCTGCGCCTGCAAAGTGCCCAGCAACTGGCCGAACGCCTCGGCGGCGAAGTCGTGTTGCTGCGCGCTGGCGAAGTGGCGAAAACCTTGATCCAGCATGCTGCCGAACGCCGCGCCAGTCTGGTGTTAGTGGGACAGTCCCGGAAGCGCTTGCACCGGCGCTTGTTCGGCGGCGGTCTGGCGTCACGTTTGTTGCGCGATGCTCGTGGGTTGGAAATCAACGTGCTCGACAGCGATCACGAAGAGCATCAGCCACGTCAGCGTTCGGCGCATTCACTGGTCTGGTTCGACTACGCGCTGGCCTTGGTGGCAACGGTTTTGGCCAGTGCTTTGGCCTGGGCAGTGGCGAGTGTTCTGCCGCTGCCGAATATCTCCCTGGTGTTCCTCGCCGCCGTGTTGCTGGTGGCGGTGCGCAGCAGTCTCGGCCCGGCGCTGGCCTGCGCGGCGCTGTCATTTTTGACCTATGACTTTCTGTTCATTCCGCCGAATTTCTCGTTCGCCATCCAGCGCGAAGAAGACGTCCTGACCTTGCTGTTTTTTCTGCTGATGGCGGCGCTCACCGGTAACCTCGCCGCGCGGCAACGCCGGCAATTGCAGGCGTTGCGCGACACCCAGGAAGAAACCACCGAACTGCTCGACCTGTCGCGCAAACTCACCGCCGCCACCGACCGCCAAGCCGTGGTCAGCGCCGCCGCGCAGCACCTGAACGGCTGGAGCGATCTGCAATTGTGCCTGCTCAATCAGGATGGGCAGGGCGGCTGGAAAGTCGAAACCGGCGGCCCGCTGGAGTTCTCCGAAGCCGAACGCGCCGCCGCCGACTGGGCCTGGCAACACGATCAGCCGGCCGGCGCGGGCACCGGTACTTTGCCGTTCGGGCGTTGGTGGTGGTGGCCGTTGTCGGTCGAAGACGGGCCACTTGCATTGCTCGGCGTGTGCGCCAAAGAAGGCCAGACGTTGAGCGGCCAGCGTCGACGCTTGTTGACTGCGCTGAGCCAGCCGTTGGCCCAGGCCCTGGCTCGTGCACAACTGGCCGAAGACCTGGAAGCGGCGCGGCTGCACGGTGAAACCGAGCAGTTGCGCAGTGCGCTGCTGGCCTCTGTGTCCCATGATTTGCGCACGCCGCTGACGTCCATGCGCGGCAGCATCGACAGCCTGCTGGCCCTCGGCGAAGCGATTCCGCTGGAGGATCGCCGCGAGCTGCTCGAAGGCACCCGCGATGAAGCGGAACGCCTCGATCGCTACATTCAAAACCTGCTGGACATGACCCGCCTCGGTCACGGCGCCCTGAAACTGGCCCGGGACTGGGTGTCACCGGCCGACATCGTCGGCAGTTCGCTCAATCGCCTGCGCGCGGTGCTGGCGCCGTTGCAGGTCAGTACCGAAGTGCCGGCCGAGCTGCCGCTGCTGTACGTCCATGCGGCGTTGATCGAACAGGCACTGGTCAACGTGATCGAAAACGCCGCGCGATTTTCTCCGGCTCACGGACGTTTGCAAGTGCGCGCCGGAGCGGACGACAGCGAGTTGTTTTTTTCTGTCAGCGATGAAGGGCCGGGGATTCCGGAGGATGAGCGGGCGAAGATTTTCGATATGTTCTATACCGCCGCCCGCGGTGATCGTGGCGGGCAGGGCACCGGGCTGGGGCTGGCGATCTGTCAGGGCATGGTCGGCGCCCATGGCGGGAGGATCAGCGTTGCCGATGGCATCGAAGGACGCGGCACCTGCATCACCTTGCACCTGCCGTTGCAGGCGCAACCGGGCTTCGAAAGTGAAGCCTGACCGCGCTTGCGCTACTCTCTTGCCACTTCTATTTGTTGATGTGAACCCATGAGCCAGACCACGACCATTTTGGTCATCGACGACGAACCGCAGATCCGCAAATTCCTGCGCATCAGCCTCGCCTCCCAAGGCTACAAAGTGCTGGAGGCCGGCACCGGCAACGAAGGCTTGGCGCAAGCGGCGCTGAACAAACCCGATCTGCTGGTGCTCGACCTCGGCCTGCCGGACATGGACGGCCAGCAAGTGCTGCGCGAGTTTCGTGAATGGTCGACGGTGCCGGTGCTGGTGCTGTCGGTGCGGGCCAGTGAAGGACAGAAGGTCGAAGCGCTGGACGGCGGGGCCAACGACTACGTGACCAAGCCGTTCGGCATTCAGGAGTTTTTGGCTCGGGTTCGCGCCTTGTTGCGCCAGGCGCCGGCCGGTGAAGCCCAGCAAGCAGCCCTCACGTTCGGCCCGCTGACTGTGGACCTGGCGTATCGCCGGGTGCTGCTCGACGGCGCCGAAGTCGCGCTGACCCGCAAGGAATACGCGGTGCTGGCGCAACTGGCACGGCATCCGGGGCGAGTGATCACCCAGCAGCAATTGCTCAAGGACATTTGGGGGCCGACCCATACCGAGGACAGTCATTATCTGCGGATCGTGGTCGGGCATCTGCGGCAGAAACTCGCGGATGATCCGACTCAGCCGCGGTTTATCGTGACCGAGGCGGGGGTGGGGTACCGGTTGTTGAGTGAGGGTAGTCTTTGATCGTTCCCACGCTCCTCGTGGGAATGCATCCTGTGACGCTCCGCGTCACGACCTTAACAGCGGACGCAGAGCGTCCATGGCGGCATTCCCACGCGGAGCGTGGGAATGATCAGGTACGCAGCCCCTCAGTTCTGCTCATTCTCATACCGATCCATCGTGTCCCGCGCAATCTCTCGCCCCAACGCGATCAATTCCGGTGCCTTGTAAAACTCGAAAAACCGGCACACGCGCTTTGGCACGTTGATCAGGATGTCCGGCGGATACCCGGCAATCTTGTACTGCGCCAACGAGGTCTGCATGACCTCGAAACTCTGGTTGATCAAATCCAGCAAGGATGCCGGCCCGACGTTGTCGATGATGAACGAACCGGTCGCCGACTTTGGAGCGCCTTCGCCCTGCGGAGCCGCGGCGGGTTGCTGGGCTTCAGGTTCGGCGGATTCGATCCACGGATTGATTTCCGCCGCCTCGGCCTTCAGCGCTTCCTGTTCCAGCAGCAGCAATTGTTCGGCCTGTTTACGCCGGAACGGCATCTTCGAGCCAAGCGAGTTGATCAGGCTGTTGAACCGCGACTTGAACGCCGCCGGACGCTGGATCACCGGCAGTTGGTAATGCCGCTGGTTGGTCGAGTTGAGGTTGACCGCAATGATCAAATCACAATGGCTCGACACCACCGGAACGATCGGCAACGGGTTCAACAAGCCGCCATCGACCAGCATGCGATTGCCCTGCATCACTGGGGTGAACAAGCTGGGGATCGCTGCCGAGGCGCGAATGGCCTGGTGCAGGCAGCCGGCCTGGAACCAGATTTCCTGTTGGTTGGTCAGGTCGGTGGCCACCGCCGTATAGGGAATGCGCAGGTCTTCGATGTTGATCTCGCCGACGATCTTGCGGATCTGGCCGAAGACCTTCTCGCCGCGAATGGCGCCCAAGCGAAAACTGACGTCCACCAAACGCAACACGTCGAGGTAGTCCAGGCTTTCGATCCAGTTTCGATATTCGTCGAGTTTGCCGGCGGCATAAATCCCGCCGACCACGGCGCCCATGGAACAACCGGCGATGCAGGCGATGTCGTAGCCACGCCGTTCGATCTCTTCAATGACACCGATATGGGCATAGCCCCGGGCTCCACCTGAGCCCAGCACCAGTGCGACACGTTTTTTCATGAATCGCCCTCGTCTGACAAGGTTCAACAATGCACCCATCGAGGGTCGCGCTTCAATCGCTAAGGTCGTTTGCCGGGACAGGAGCGTCGTTTTTTCGACACTGCGTGGCGACAGATGGGTATGCTCGCCAGCGCTATAGTTTGTAGAGACGGGACAAGGCACTTTTTGCGCGCCGCA
This sequence comes from Pseudomonas sp. LBUM1646, assembly GCF_059716165.1. Classification (NCBI taxonomy): domain Bacteria; kingdom Pseudomonadati; phylum Pseudomonadota; class Gammaproteobacteria; order Pseudomonadales; family Pseudomonadaceae; genus Pseudomonas; species Pseudomonas sp. LBUM1646. The sequence continues at coordinate 4,932,818 of NZ_CP166810.1, read as the reverse complement.
CCGTCTTACCTGCACGACTGTTTACCTATCTTTGAGGTGTTATCGATGAAAGCCTGGATCTGTGTGCCTTTGATTGCGTTGGCACTGGCTGGTTGTGCCGGGAAAACCGCGTACCGTGAAAGCTGCGGCAGCCAGATCGACGGGGCCTGGCATGAGCTGGACCTGGCCAAGGCCGAAGGTTTCGCCGGCACCGTCAGTTACTCCAAGGCCTTGTCGCTGCTGACTGGCGCCAAGACCCAGCAGCAATTCGAAGCCTACGAGGGCTGCACCAGCAAGGCCGAGAAGGCGCGTTTCTATATTCGTGAGTCCCGCGCGGGTCGATAAGCGCATGATGTAGCGCAAGGACTGCGCGTTTCGATGCGGGCATGATGGCATCGAGCGGATCACTCATATTTGATTCAGGGAGCAAGTGATGTCTGCCTTGGTTGACCGTTTGGTGGCTCAGGTTTTGAGCATTGAAGTTCGATTGCTGGCCTGTCAGGCACGCTTGAGCGCCCGCACCGACCCGGAAGCGCTGCACGATCTGCGCACCACGGTTCGCCGTTTGCGTAGCCTGTTGCGGCCGCTGCGGGGCTTGCCCGGGGTTGAGCAACTGGAAGTGGCGGCGTCCGGGGTCGGTCAACTGACCACGCCGCTGCGTGATCGCGAGGTGTTGGCGGCGTATTTGCTTGAGCACGGTCAGCCGGAGGCGGCGCGGCGACGCATGGCGCAAATGGACGTGGCGTATCCGACTGTGGCGACCAGCCCTGAAGTCATTCAATTGCTGATGATCCTCGACGCCTTCCCACGCTTCCTGCGGGCTTCCCAGCGTCAAGGGTTGCTCACGGGCCTGCGCAAGCGCATTGAAAAACGCCTGGCCAAGCAATGGGAAAAACTCGATGAAGCCCTGCACGACCCGGCTCATGACCGCCATCGCTTACGCCTGTTGATCAAGCGTGTGCGCTATGGCATCGAGGCCTACCCCGAGCTGGACCGTTTGCCCAAGGCGGCGATGCCACGACTCAAATCGGCCCAGGCCGCGCTGGGTGACTGGCACGACTGCTGGCAGTGGCTGCTGCGGGCCGAACAGGAAGCGGATCTGCTGCCCTGCGTCGCCGTCTGGAAAACCACCATGGCCAAGGCTGAAGGGCGGGCCGACCGAGTGCTCGATAAACTCAGCGCTGCCTGCTTCAAATCCTGAATCCAGCAGTAATTCCCTGTGATTGATCGTTCCCACGCTCCGCGTGGGAATGCATCCCGTGACGCTCCGCGTCACTTTTGAAGCGGACGCAGAGCGTCCATGGCGGCATTCCCACGCAGAGCGTGGGAACGATCAAGATCGCAGCCTTCTGCAGCGCCTACGGGAGCAGGACGTCCTATCTGTCAGTTTCTTTGGCCGGAATAAGCGCTGTATCGCCCGCGCAGGCTGGTTAACATCCCTTCATCCTTTTCCTGCATCTTTGAGGTTTTCATGCGCTTTTCCGATCTGCTCGACGCTGTCCGCAGCCAGCCGCAGGAACTGTCTATTCCCGCCGAATGGGGTCAGGGCCGTGCCAGTTTCGGTGGCCTGGTCGCCGCTTTGCAGTACGAAGCCATGCGCGCAAAAGTCCCGGCGGATCGTCCGGTGCGTTCGCTGGCGATCACTTTTGTCGGCCCGGTCGAGCCCGATGTGCCGGTCAGTTTTGAGGTTGATGTGTTGCGCGAAGGCAAAGCCGTCAGCCAGGTGCTGGGGCGGGTGATGCAGAAAGGCCAGGTGGTGACGTTGGTCCAAGGCAGTTTCGGTGCCTCGCGACCTTCCGAAGTGGCCGTGGCGGCCGAGCCTGCTCCCGAAATGAAACATTGGGACGACTGCCAGGAACTGCCCTATATCAAAGGCGTGACCCCGGAATTCATGAAGCACCTGGCGATGCGCTGGAGTGTCGGCGGGTTGCCGTTCACCGGCAACAAATCCCGGGACATGGGCGGGTGGGTGCGCTTGCGTGGGGATGTGAAGGAGGAAGCGCTGAGCGAGGCGCATATCCTGGCGCTGGTCGACGCCTGGCCGCCGGCCCTGTTGCCACACCTGAACAAACCGGCGGCGGGCAGTACGCTGACCTGGACCATCGAATTCGTCCAGCCGTTGCGGGCGCTGAGCACCCTCGACTGGTGCAAATACCTGGTAGACATCGAGTACGCCGCAGACGGCTATGGTCACGCAGCGGCAAAGCTGTGGAGCACCGAGGGTCAGTTGATCGCCATGAGCCGGCAGACCGTGACGATTTTCGCCTGACTCAGCGCCGGTGGCGCTTGCGCCAGGCGCGCCACCAGCCGCCACTGAGGAAGAACCTCGGGAAGGTCAGGAATTGCTCGACCAGCAAGCGCGACATTGCATCTTTGCGATCACTGAACGGCTCGGAGGCTTGTGCCTCCAGGCTGTGACCGTGGCGCTGCAGGCCCAGGCCGGCAATCACGCCGATGACGCCAATCACGATATTCAGCAGATTCAGGCTGAACACCCCGGAAACAATTAACAGAAACCCGATGATGAACAGCGGCACGGCAATCAGGTGCAATGCCAGATTGGTCGGGTGCTGGTGATTCTGCGGGTAGGACTTCCATTGCCAGGCCGGAAGGTTGGGGTGACGTTTGCCCATGATGAAACTCCTCAAATCCATGTTGAACACAATGGTTGAAGAATAGGCGTGGCGCGGGCGGGCGGCGAATCGAGGTTGGCTATCGGAGTGATAGCGGCGATGGCGCCCTCAGAGTTTCAACTGTCCGATCGCCTTGCTCAACTCCCCGGCCAACGTCGCCAATTCATTGCTGGTGTTTGCTGAATCCACGGTTTGCTGCACGGTATTCTCGGTCACGTCGCGAATGCTTACCACCGATCGATTCATTTCCTCTGCCACATGGCTCTGCTGCTCCGCCGCCACCGCGATCTGGGTATTGCTTTCACGCATCTGCGCCACCGCGCTGGTGATTTGCGCCAACGCCGCGCCGGCTTCCTGCGCCTGCTGCACGCAATCGTCGGCCTTGAACGAGCTTTCCTGCATGAAGTCCACCGCGTCCCGGGTCCCAGCCTGCAACGCCGACACCATCAGGGTGATTTCATCGGTCGAGGCTTGCACGCGCTTGGCCAGGTTGCGTACTTCATCGGCGACCACCGCAAAACCACGGCCCATTTCACCGGCCCGCGCGGCCTCGATGGCGGCATTGAGCGCCAGCAGGTTGGTTTGCTCGGCGATGCTGTGAATCACACTGACCACGCCGTTGATCTTCTGGCTGTCTTCGGCCAGGCGCTGGATCATCTCGGCGGTCTGCTGCACGCCGCTGGACAACCCGGCAATCGACTTTTGCACCCGGCTGACCACTTCCTGTCCGCTGCCGGCGAGGGTGTCGGCGCTTTGCGACAGGTCGCGGGTGGCGCCGGCGTGCTGGGCGATATGGTAGACCGTGGCGGTCATTTCATTGATCGCTGTGGCGGCCTGGTCGGTTTCGCTTTGCTGGCCGAGCATGCCGTGACGCACATCATTCATGCTCGCCGCCAGCCGAGCTGCACCGACATCCAGTTGCCGGGCGGTGTTCGCAACCGTGTTGACCACCCGCTGATAACCGGCCTGCATGGCGTTGAAGGCATTGGCCATTTGCCCGACTTCATCTTTGCAAGCTAAAGGAACGCGGGCTGACAGGTCGCCGGTTTTCTCGACGTGCAGCATCACGTCTTTCAAGGTGTTGAGCTGGCTGAGCAAGAAGCGGATCAGCAATTGCGAAGCGCCGAGCATCGCCAGCATCAGGATCGCCACCGCCATCGCATAGTTGAAGAAACGCTCGCCGAACACTTGGCTCAGGCTCGGGCCGTAAGCGATGACCGCGACTTGCTGGCCGTCGGCGCGGCTGAACACCTCGGCGCCCATCAACGGGTTGTCGCCGAACAGCGGCATGTTGTTGATCTCGACCCAACCGCTGTTGGTATCCGTCAGCTCCAACACCGGTTGTTCGTTCAACCGTGGTGCCTGGCCGTGGCTGAAGGTCAGCACGTTGTCGGCCTTGGGCAGCGGTTGCCCGGCGGGCCAAGCGTTAAGCAAACGCGCCTGGGCCTGGGCCGATGCCTGGGATGCATGGCTGCGGGCCTGTTGTTCGAGTTGCACGGCGTACAACACCAACAGCAGGGTGGTGACGAAGGCGACCGCGTTGACCGCCCAGAATTTGTATTTCAGCGAGATGTTGCTAAGCCAGGCACCCATAGGAAGGTCTTCTCTGATAGCGGAAACAGCATTGGCAAGGTGCCAGCATTGTGCCGCTATGCAGGTCAGGAGGTTTTGATATGGGTCAAGTTTGAGTGAGGGGTTGGCGCAAGGACGCCATCGCGGGCAAGCCTTGCTCCTACCGGGCGGACGACATCAATCCGTAGGAGCAAGGCTTGCCCGCGATAGCGTCGGCACGGTTTCAATCGATTGAAGGCAGCCCAAAGAATGCTCGCGCACAGGCAGTGGTGTGCGCCGCGAGGTCTTCCTCGCTCTCCCCGCGATGCAGCGCCACTTCACGCAACACCTCAGTCAAATACGCCGGCTCGTTACGGCCATTCTTCGGTTTCGGCCGCAGGCTGCGCGGCAGCAGATAAGGCGCATCGCTTTCAAGCATCAAGCGGCCGCGTTTGATTTCTTTCACCAGCGGATGCAAATGCGTGCCCCGACGCTCGTCGCAAATCCAGCCGGTGATGCCGATGTGTAAATCCAGATCGAGGTAACTGAACAGCGCTTTCTTTTCACCTGTGAAGCAATGCACCACGGCGGCGGGCAACTGATCGCGGTAGTCACGCAGGATTTCCAGCAAGCGCTGACTGGCATCGCGCTCGTGGAGGAATACCGGCAATTGCAACTCCACCGCCATGGCCAGATGTTGCTCAAGGACCTTTTCCTGCTGCGGACGCGGCGAGAAGTCGCGATTGAAATCCAGCCCGCATTCGCCCACGGCCACCATGTTCGGCTCCTTGAGCAAACTGCGCAGGCTTCGCTCGCTGTCGGCGTTCCAGTCGCTGGCGGAGTGGGGGTGAATGCCGGCGGTGGCGAACAGTCGTTGCGCGCCTTCGTCCAGTTGTCGACACAGCTCCAGAGCCTGTTCGCTGCCCTCGACGCTGGTGCCGGTGAGCACCAATTGGCAGACCCCGGCGGCGTACGCGCGATCAAGTACAGCCTGGTGTTTTTCGGCAAAACTGGGGTTGGTCAGGTTGACGCCGATATCGATGAGTTGCATGGTGCTACCTCGGACCAAAGGCCGGAAAGCATATCAGAGCTGTAGATTTATAAGAAAAGCCAAGAACTACAACGAGTTAAAGCTGTCTCTTGATGCCGCGAGACAGGTCGGGTTGGTGAAACTGCCATCACTGTGCCAGTCTTTCGCACTTTGCCAGCGCTCAAGGCGCTCTGTTTCTGTCGTTCGATGTCATGAATTTTCGTGAGGTCGGCCAGTATTCTTTCCGGAGAGTGGATGACACGTCCCTCGGTTTTGCTACTGCTGTGTTGTTCGTTGCTGCTGCCGATGCCGGCGGTTGCGCGTCTGGCCGGACCGCTGCAAGCCGTGCCGTCCACCAAAGTGCGCGACCTGGCGGAAATCCGCAGCAGCCGCGTGCTGAAGGTCTTGGTCAACCAGAGCCGCAACAGCTCCGGCGAAGTCCAGGGCCAGGCCATCGGCGTCGAATACCATCGCCTGCGAGCCTTCGAGCAATACCTCAACGGCCATGCGCGCGACGGCCAGGAAATCACCCTCAAGATCATCCCTAAAGCCAAGGATCAATTGCTCGGCGCGTTACAGCGCGGGGAGGGCGATCTGGTGGCGCCGGGGGAATTGCTCGATCCGCAATCCGGTCACGCCGTCAGTACCAGTGAACCGATTGCCAGCAACGTGCCGCTGATTCTGGTCGGCATCAAGGGTGAGCGTCGCTACACGAAACTCGAACAACTCTCCGGCAAAACCCTGGCGCTGCCCACGGGGAGCGCCGCCGGGGATGCGGTCAGTCAGATCAATCAAAAACTCGCTCTGCACAAACTGGCGCCGGTGAAAGTCGAGTGGGTCGATCCGAGCCTGGCGGTCGAAGATGTTCTGGAGATGGTCCAGGGCGGTATCTTCCACCTGACCATCGTCGAGCAACCGATCGCCGAGCGCTGGGGCAAGATCCTGCCCAAGTTACGTTTTGATCGACAAGTGCTGATCAGCGAGCCCGGTGAGGAATACTGGTTCGTGCGCCGCGATGCCTCGATGCTGCGGGCGAGCATTGATCGGTTCCTGACCACCTACAAAAAGCCTTCGGATGAGGACGTGGCGTTCCTGCGTATCTACCGACGCTTGTACCAAGTGCACTATCCGTTGGCCAAGGCTGATCGACAGCGCCTGGAAAAACTTCGCCCGGTGCTGCAGAAGCACGCGGATGCGCAAGGCATGGACTGGTTGAACCTGGCGGCGCTAGCGTTCAAGGAATCGGCGTTGCAACCCGGGGCCCGCAGTGGCAGTGGCCCGACTGGTTTGATGCAGATCACCCCATCCGCGGCCCAGCGGGTCGGTGTCAACAATATTCAGAACCTCGATGCCAATGTGCAGGCCGGGGCCAAGTACCTGGCGATGATCCGCCGCAAGTTCTTCTCCAGCCCCAAACTCAATGAGCGTGAGCGCATGGCGTTCGTGCTGGCGGCCTACAACATGGGCCCGGAGCGGGTTCAAGGCATGCGCGCCGAAGCCCGGCGGCGGGGCTTGAATCCAAATCAATGGTTCTTCCAGGTCGAGCGCATTGCCATGGAGCAGGTGGGGATGGGCGCCGTCAGCTATGTTAATAGCGTGAACAAGTATTATTTGGCGTTCGATCGGGAGCGAGAGTCGTTGGAGCCCCAGGGGCAAAAAGTGGCCTCACGGAAATGATCGACTAAACTGATTGTTATAGCGGAATTTTTGCGCTTTTAACATTCGATTTACTGATTAATATAGCGGCCAACCAACACACACTCAATGGATGACACAGCATGAGCACACTGATCAACAAGGTACTGTTTACCCGCGCTGGCTACGGCCTGACTGTTCTGCGGATCTTTGTCGGCATCATTTTCGCAGCCCACGGCTCGCAGAAACTCTTCGGTATGTTCGGTGGTTACGGCATCGCCGGTACCGCGCAGTACATGGAAAGCCTCGGCCTGGCGCCGGGTCACCTGATGGCGATCCTGGCCGGTGGCACGGAGTTCTTCGCTGGCCTGGCGTTGATCATCGGCCTGCTGGTACGTCCAGCCGCGCTGGGGCTGATCTTCCTCTCGCTGGTGGCGATCTTCACCGTGCACCTGCCTAACGGTCTGTTCATGGCCAACAACGGTTACGAGTTCGCCCTGGCCCTGCTCGGTGGTAGCTTCGCGGTGCTGATCGAAGGTGCCGGCAAGCTTTCGATAGACCGCGCCATCGCCGGCTGACCGCTCTGGCTCAACGAAAAGGCCCGCATTGTGCGGGCCTTTTTTGTTGCGCGTCATTCTTGACACTGTCCGGTCAGGTTCTCTAGGATGCTGCTCATGCGCCGATTTAAACAGCTACTTGCGGGGCGCCAGGTGACTCATTCAGTTGCCGATAGAAGCCTGAAACAGGCTTCGAAATACCGCTAAAGCGCTGGTTCGGTGTTGCCTCTCACCTGCCATGCAGACTTTTGAGGCAGAGACACGACCCAATGAATGCACTAAGCCCAGTTGTACGCCCCGCGCCGATCACGGCACACCTCACCCAGCGCAATCCAAAAATCCTGCTTGGCGGCAATCATCAGCCGACGCTCCTGCGTTATCTCGATGGCTGGCCACGTCGCACCGGCGGTCCTGCCGCGTTCCTGATCCAGTTTGTCGAAGACGGCGAGTCCCTGACGCGATTTGCCAACGACTGTTTTGACCTGGCGGTGATTCAATCGCCGAGCCTCGAAGACGCGCCCGAAGTGATCAAACAATTAACCCGTGTCGCTCGGCAGGGGCTGATTACTCGCCGCTGAGGCTTAGGGATACTCGATCGCCACGATATATACGCATTGCTCGCCGGTAGGCGTCTGGACCCGAACTTCAGCGTCCAGCGCCTTGCCGATCAGTGCCCGCGCCAATGGCGAATCAATGCTGATCAATCCCAGTTTCAGGTCCAGCTCATCCGGGCCAACGATGCGATAGCGCGATTCCTTGCCCTCTTCATCTTCAATGGTGACCCAGGCACCGAAATACACCTTGTTCGGATCGCTGGGTTTTTCGCTGACGACTTTCAGGGCTTCCAGTCGCTTGGTGAGAAAACGCACGCGGCTGTCGATTTCGCGCAGCATTTTTTTGCCGTAGGTGTATTAGCACCCCATGCCATCAATACTATTTTAATCCTATGTCTGATACGCAAGATATGTTCCGGTTGTAGTTTCTATCGGTAGGTATAGAGGTTGCTGACTGGAAGAATGAGCTTGGATAAGCAGTTAGGCTCCGAGGGGAAGTAAAGTTTTCCGATGAAAGGTAGTTCCTAGGAAAAATACCTAAAAATTTATGACAATTCCCCCGCGCTGCGCTGCGAAGAATAGTATGTCGAGGATACTAAGTGGGGATATATGCTAATAATTTGCCGTGACTGCTTAAAAACCATGTTGTAAAAGCTGTGCGCCTTCTGGCGGAATGAAGGTAACAGCTCGCATGGTGAACGCTATGGCGTATGTGATCAAGTTACGGGTGCGCTACCGCAGCGATGCTACTGGTCGTGATATACGCCTGCCTGCGTTATTTACCGAAACTGGGATTCTGATCTCACTGCTGAGATACTTGGCCTCCAAGCGAATGAGTGAATCATGGCGCGAGAAGTGCGTTTTTTCCGTCAGGCTTTTAATTGAGTATATCAACGCTAATGTTGGAAGATTTGTGAACGCAACTACATTGCTGGAGAATTTTTCAGCGTGCCTCGTCACTGGATCAATTAGATTGGAGGATGCATTTGATCCTAGCGGTCTGTACTGGTCTCCACGCAAGTCCAAGGACGCGGAAGATATTCTGAAGATGGTGACTTTTTATACTGATTGGCTAACTAATCAAGATGGGTACTCCGGTTTTAGAATCAACCCTTTTCGTAAGGCCACATCTGTCGAGCAGCGCCTCAATTGGTGCGCGTACTATCATAAAAAATACAACGTGTTTCTTAATCACTTGATGAGTGACGAAGAGGCAGCCAAGAGAGCTGTGTACACGAGAGCAGTTAAAATTTCTTTGGGGTCTAAAAAACAAATAGTCGAGGTTAAGCGGTTTCCAGAGTCTCAAATTCAGAGACTCCTTTCTAATGGGTTTGTAGTTAAAAAAAACCCAAGGGGTAATTTTGATGGACCGCAACCTGATTATAAAAGCCAAGCAATTGCTATTTTGCTTCATTATGGTGGTTTGAGGAAAAGTGAATTTGCGCCGTTGTATCTCTCAGATATTGAGATAGATCATCTGCGGAACGAAGCGATAGTCCGTGTATTTCATCCAGCTGATGGTGAGTCGCCAGACCCTGCTTACCGAACCAGGAGAGAATTTTTAGCCGCTCGATACAGATTGTTGCCTCGCAATGAGTATCCTAAGAGCAAGCGTTTGCACGCAGGATGGAAAGCTCCTCTTCTAACGGACTCAAGAGGGTGTTTTCAGGTGAATTTTTTCCCTCCCAGCGCAGCTCGATTATTTCTGGCTGCATTTCGTAACTATCTAATGTTTCAACGAGTCGATCCGCCGGAATGGGCAGATCACCCGTATGCATTCACAAATAGTGACGGAGCACCTGAAACTCTAAAGAATTATCAGCGAATTCACACTGCGGCGGTGCAGCGAATTGGCTTAGAGCATAAGAAGTACCACGGTACGACTGAACACGGACATCGACATAGTTATGGTTATCGTTTGTCTGATCATGGATTTAGTCAGATCGAAATTCAAAAGGCAATGCATCACAAAAGCCCAGACTCTTGTTTGATTTATATTGAGAACACATCCGAAGAAATTAGAAATAAAATGAGGGGGGTGGGCTTGTGAGAGGTTTTAAGGAATTTTATCCGACTCTGGCAGATGCTAGTCGGGCCGCAATTGCTTTAGGTATAGTCGATGCTCCAACATATAAAAAAGGATACAGGCAAGATGTAAAATTGCCTTCTAAGCCGGAAATGGTTTATGCAGAGTGGAAAGGTTGGAGGGATTTTTGCGGAAGGGGATATTACGAATCGCTCAGTGATGCCGCAAAAGCAGTTAGAATGTTAGGTGTAAAAAGTCGAAAGGCTTATGTGGCTATATATAAAGAAGACCCGCGACTGCATCGTAGACCAAACGAATATTACCCTGATTGGACTGACTGGTATGAATTTTTAGATGTAAAAAAGCCTAAGCATCGTAATCATTATTTTACTATTTATGAGGCATCCCATGCTGCAAAGAAGCTTGGTATAAAGGGAGCCCAGGATTACAAAAAAAACTATTATTTGGATCCAGGGCTCCCGTGTTATCCGGCTCTTTACTACCGTGATTATTGGGTTGGATGGAGTGATTTTCTTTCTGGTACGATTCCTGTTGTTGTGTATGAAACATTAAGTAAAGCAAGCGACGCGGTTCGTTCTTTAAATATTCATAACGAATCGGATTATCGTGAAAAATATACGGCGGACCCATGGTTGCCTGAGTTTCCTGAAGTAACATATAAATCAGAATGGCAGGGCTGGATCCATTTTATAATAATGGGTAGCATCAGGATATATTCAACGCTTATAGAAGCGCAGGAGGCAGTGCAGAAAATAGGAATTAAAACGCGTGCACAATATACTGAGTTTTTCTCTCAAGATCCTAAGTTGCCGGTTAGGCCAGACAAGGTTTATTCAAAAGTTTGGGTAAGCTGGAACCGTTTTTTACAAATTTCGACTTCCAACCCAAAGTATCATGTTATTGAAGATGCCCAGAGTGCAAATTATCGACTAGGCATTACGTCTTCGCACCAATACCGTAATGCGCATAAGTTTGACCCAGCGTTGCCGTCGGCACCATCCCGTTTTTATAGAAATCAGTGGTCTGGCTGGATTTCTTATTTGATCCCGCTTAAATTGGATTGTCTCGATCATATTGCACATGCTGCAAAGGTATTGGGCATTAAGAGCGCTCTCGATTACCGGAAAAAATATAAATTGTGCCCAAGATTGCCTGCCCATCCTGAAAGAGTGTTTTCTGATGAGTGGATAGGGTGGAGTGATTTTCTAGGGGTGGAGCCGTTTTATAGTTATGTTGACGCAAGTGAAGTGGCGCAGCTTGCAGGTATAACCACACAAGCAGACTATGTGGCTTATATTAAAAAAACTGGAGATCGACGGTTGCCTCGAACTCCGGCTGAAGTATATATCTCCGAATGGACTAGTTGGCATATTTTTCTTGGTAAGCCTGAGCCTTATATTTCAGTGAATATTAGGACGCCATTTTTGAGATGGGGTGAACTTATAGTCGAGTATAAAAAAATTGCGAGGGGTGGGGGTAGTAAGGAAAATACCCTGTGTAGGTTTGTCAGGGATTATGTTCAGAAGCAAAACTTGGGTGATACGCCAGAACTGTTTTTGACTCGTATGAATACGGACCGCCGTCCATTTATGCTATTTATGGCGCAGGCATGTAAGCCAGGCGGCGAAAGGAAGATGTTAACCTCTGTAAATGGTTTTTTGAATTTTGTAATTAAGAGTTATTTGACTGAAGAAGATGAAGAAACCGGTGAGCTTGTAGTCGCTTTGAATGCGAAAAATCCATTTTTAACAATTGAGTTGGAACTTGAGGGTTCATCTAAAACACTTGATGAGTCAAACAAGCCTGCGCTGGCTTATCATTTTGTGACAGAGATCAAAAATTGGATGTTGCCTCCTGAGGCAAAGAGCTTTTCAGATCTAAAGCATTTGCATGAGTTTGATGCTGACTGGGTCGATGTGGATGAGGAACTCATTGATTTAAATGATCCTAACTGTGTCATCCGCCAGTATGCAGGGAAGGTGAGAGTTTGGTGCCCGATCTATTGGATGCACGCTTATGTGTGTACCGCAGTACCAGCTCGGGGGCGGCAAATTGCTTACAATGATTCAGGGGAAGGAGATGAACAAGTACTGGATATCTCATCAGACGGCCAAGCCATTTGGATAAAAAATGACCATGCATTATCAGGTGTAACTAACAACCAAAGTTTTATCAGAAGTTATCCAGGGCAGGAACTTGGTATGCACTTTACCACTAACAAGACGAGTGCCTCCGACGCCGGGTTAGATGTTCCATGGATACCCGTCGAGTTGGTTTATTGGTTGGTGCAACTCCGAAAATGGCAATCGAAGTATAATCCGATCACCAGAGCAATGCCTTGGGTTGAGTGTAACCGTACAACACTGAACGAAAAGCAACGCAGGGCTAAAGGGGCGAACTGTTTTTTGTTTCGAGACGTTGGCTCCGAGGAATGTGGTTTTTTCTCAAGTCGTATATCGAATCGTCTGGCGGCTGCTTTGTTTAATGTTCAACAGAGAGGGATTAAATTAGCTAGTTGTATTGGTTCACCAAGAGCTTTGGGGTCATATTCTAGTATCTATACTCCCCACAGTATGAGGGTAAGCCTAATTACTGCTTACATACTGGAGTTCGGGTTACCTATGTCGATTGTGATGAAAATCGCAGGTCACTCCTCTATTGTTATGGGTATTTATTACGTGAAGGTTAATTCCGAATCGTTGCGAAAGCGCTTTGATGAGGGGGAGAAGTTGGCGCTTAAAAATAAGGCCATGACGGTTCAGTCGATGCTTGAACAGAATAGAGTGGACGAAATTCAACATGAGTTTGTTTCAAATTCTGAAGAATCACTTATTCGTCTGAGTAAGAGCGGCTCTGGTGGTTTTTTATTTCGAGATTACGGCGTTTGTCCGTTTGCAGGTAGCAGATGTAATGATGGTGGAGATTTTGTTGGTCAAACTGGAGTGAGGAGTCCAGTCCAAAATGGTTATCTAGGGCGGCAAAATTGTCCGCGTTGCCGGCACTTCCTGTCAGGGCCGGTCTTCTTAGGAGGGTTGATTTCATTACAGAATGAAATTTGCTTGCAAGCGCGAATTCAATATGAAAAGTATAGTGATATTGAGGTGAGAATTAACGAACTAAATAAGGCGGTCGATGCTTGCGATGACGAGCAGTTGAAATCCTTGAAGTTAGGTAAAAAATATGATTCGGGTGATCGTGACTTCAATGAAAGTAGGATCAGAAAACTCCGTTCGGAGCTTGAAGGTGCTGCTATGAAATTGGATATGTTTCTGTGCGATATACAAAGTATCGCTAAACTTGTGAAGCAGTGTGAGGCCTTGTTGAATAAGCAAGTGCATCAGAAGGATTCGAGTAATTTGCCGCAGCTTATATTTCAATCAGGACATGAAATTCATTTGGCTGCGGAGGAAACCTCCCATTTTCATCAATTAAGTGAAGTCTGTGAGAATGCTGAAATTTACGAATCAGCTTCAGCCTCTTTAGCGCTCTCAAGTCGCTCGCAGATGCTGGATAAAATGTTTTTGTTGAACAATTTTAGGCCAGTGATGTGCTTGCTTGATACAAATCAACAACTGGTTATTGGTAATCAACTTACGAAGCTCGTCTTAAGCAGGCTTAAGAGTTGGGAGCGAATCGACGCGCTGGTCGCCGGAAAAATTCATATGGTCGACTTAGCGGACGATGAGAGGATAACAGAAGCAGATTTAAAAGCGCTGTTCCGGTCGGATTTGAAAAAGATCAGATAGGTGGTTTGTATGAATCAGTTAGACCTTCTCAATACCTTAAAATCAAAATCGTCGGCCAAAGTAGCTAAAACACTAGATGCAATCTATTTGATATGTGACGAGCAGCGTGCTCATGGCTCAAAAGATTTTTCTTATTCAATGATATCCAAGCTCGGGCGAGGTAAAGGTGTTCCGAAAGTGCAGAGCATCAGGAACTCGACCGGAGAAAATTACAGGACTCTCATACAATCTTTCGCCGCTACGGCGAAACCAGATACTTCAACTGAAAGAGGTAAGAGTGGTGATGGCTGGGTTGAAGATATTAAGGATTTGAGGTTAAGGCTGCTTGTTAATATGAAACTTGCAGAGCTGGCGGAGGCCAATCGTCTTATTAGAGAGTTTGTGCCGCCGGGATTGGAGATTAGAATCGATGATCGTCAGGGGCCGCGGGCTGATTTTAGATTTGACGAAGTTGAACGTCGTGCATTGGAGTATTTGGTATCTCCCGACTTTTTGGCTATGTGGCGATTTAAGCTCGGGTCAATGGGGGATATATTGGATCAGAATGGTACAAGAGTATTCAAGCCTATGACTATAGATGCTATTAAGAAAGCGTTGCAGCATCTATGATACAAACGTATCTCACAACCCACGGACATGTATAGCGCCAATTCATTCCAGGCGCGTATCATAGGTGAGTTACTAAAGGAATATTGATAATTTATGTCCCTACTCAGGGATACTCCATTACCTAAGTGGGCGGGCGGCCAAACCGGCGACCGGTATTTGAAGGGCGTTCGGAAAGCTTGCAGAGGGCTGGTTGTTGTGAACAGATATTAACCCAATCTGTCGGCGGGCTTTCAAGCGAAATGCGGTGATTAAAATATCAACGTAACTGACTTGCGATGGTAACACAGATGAGGCGCTGTTTTGCTAGGTGGCGTACGCCTTGATGGACGCGTCTGCCAAGTGAGTCTCCAGTGCGCGTTCCCATAAATACGTACAGAATACGGTTTGTCAAATTTTCCAAAAAGTTTCTTGCGGTATTGGGCTATACCAACTAGTAATTAGGTGTGCCGAAAATTCATGGGTTCCCTAGTTGGTGGGTGTGCCATGCGAAAGGGAAATTAAAAACTAGCCACGCCAAGCGGTTGATTCGAATTAGTGTCCTGTACCAATAGCTTCTTCGCCTGCATTATCGTCAGCCCGTTGTCGGCCGGTCATGGCGATGGCTCAGCGAATAGGGGAAGTTAACTGACTTGCCTGAAACTATTTTGCAATACCGGGGAAGAGCGTCGTCGCAACCAAAACGGAAAAGAAGGCGTACTGCGTTGTTAATCATCAGTCGCAGCGGCACTGGTTTTTTTAGGCGCTTTTCGTTTTGTTTTTTTACTCACAACAGGCGGATGAATATGAATAGGAATGATAGGCGTCGTTTTGAAACGGAATTCAGGAAGTTGATTCGCACGGGATGCGACCATTGCGGGCTGTGCGGAAAAGCTCTAGAGCATAACTGTAAAACCTTTGGGGGCTTTGACGCTCATTCTCAAGTGGTGCTGTCGGGGGAGTGTTGTTCGCATCGGCTGGCTGCGACGTTAGTTTCTGGCGTCTATGTCACCAAAAATATTGAAAGCCTTCCGCCTGGGAGCGCTACTCGTGGAAGACATCCACTATCGCAAGAGGACGTTGCAATCGCTATTGACTCGGTACGGTCGCATTTCATTTCTCTGGATCAGATGTCTGACACTGTGATGAAGCAGGCAGGGATTAAACGTCAGCCGACTAGCGTGTCTATGGGAGACACTCCTTGGAAGACTGATGATGCTGCTTGGTTTAAGAGCCATCCGAGCCGATCACATCGAATGAGGCCTATGTACGATGGGGAGGCCCCGAGCCTATCAAAAGAACTCACGGCAGATAAGCCACCTGAAAAATATCGCTACGAAATTCTGGTTCGGCAGGTAGATGTCGGAAAACGCGTCCGCACGCTTTTTTGCCGGAACACCGAAGTACCCATTTTGGATACTGAAGAGGTAGTACATGCTCTGTTTGACATCGTTGCCCATTCCGGCAAGTCAGGAGTTATCAGCTTTGAAGAGGTGGAGGCGCTAGCTGTTAAATATGGGGTGCCTCCTTTTGCAAAGCCCCACTAGCCGGACAGCGTTTTGCACTCAACCATCCGTTTGCGCGATTTCCTTCGTGCGCGTTGCGAAGCGCTGCAATTTGGCTCATCAGCGAATACTGCTCAGCAGTCGTTTTCGTCAAAATGGCGGCAGACCGACTTTTTCAACAGAATCGGCTGATTGTTGCCTGTTGTGAGGGGCAGTAAACATCCCATAGCTGTCGGTCAGCAAGGGCGGAACTCAGCAAAATCTGTCGCTGGCGATAATGCGCAAATAGAACCACAAGTTGACGGAAACATGTGTCTACGCAATCAGGGATGATAACAATGAAGTAAACGATGGCGAAGACTGCGAATGTGCCATCGGCCTAAGCCCGCTTATGTTCTGCGTCATAAGTATGGATATGTCACTTTGACTCAGGAGTTCCAAAATCTAGCTTTTTACATAGGTGGCTACCGACTTGCGAATCTCCTCCCTCGCCTCATCTGCGCTCCCCCAGCGGCCCATCTTCACCCACTTGCCCGGCTCTAACACTCTGGAGTTTTCGAAATAATGCTGGATCTGGGCGAGCAGTAGTACGGGAAGGTCTTCCCATTCCTTCACGTTGCTGTACAACGCGCTAAGCTTCTCGTGCGGTACCGCTATTATATTGGCTCCCGGGCCGGTTTCGTCCGTTGTGTACATAACACCAACTGGTCGACTGCGAACAACAACGCCAAGCGATACTGGGTAAGGGCAAATCACCAGTACGTCCAGAGGATCGCCATCATCACATAGCGTATTTGGAATAAATCCGTAGTACGCCGGATAGAGCGTTGCTGTACTGAGGAAGCGTTCGACGAAAATCTGCCCACTTAGTTTATCCACCTCGTAATTAACTGGAGAATGGTTTGCAGGGATATCAATGACCGTAAAAAAATCATCGGGAATTTCGTTACCTGCTGAAAAATCTTCATAACTCATATTCGTACTCCAATGACTTAAGAAGACTACCCATTAATCCCATTCAGTTTGCAATACTCCTCCCACTCCATTTCTACCATTTCTGCCACCTCTCGATGAAACTCCAGGGTCAAATTTTTCAGTTCTTCGGGAGACTCTGAAATCAATGTAAGCGTTAGCTCCCATACCTCGATCCCCAGCCGCATGGCTTCTTGTTCAAAGGCCGACTCGATGCAGAATTTTTTATCGTCCGGACTCAGTCCTTGGACGGCGTCGTTGAGTGATGAGTCGCCATTGAAGAACTTCGACAGCGCTAATTCTCTTCGCAAGTCATCCGAGTTCATCAGCTACTCCGGCCCTGTGAGTCGTCCGGGCATTTTCTTCCCAGTGTGAGGTCGCCTTTGCCACGGTCATGCAATCTCCGGCTCATCGAACCAACCGCGGATCGTTTGGTAAAAAAACAGATGCATTGTGTCCCACCAACGTCTCCACCAAACACCCGGTTCACCGTCTTCAAGTGCTACCAGTGGTAGGCTGCCCAGTTTTTGCTCAGCATCGTACAGATCCAGTCTTCCAACGACGGTGCCAGCAGAGATAGGCGCTTCAAGTGGTCCGTCAATCTCCAGACGTGTCTCTACTTCACGATTTTCATTCTTGGGTAATGTGAGGGTCATATCGTCCAACAATCCCAAGGCGATCAATCGTTCTTTACCCTTCCAGAGTGCAGACCACGTGAGTATTTCCCCTGCTTTTTTGTAGGTTTGGGTGTCGTAGAAGCGAAAACCATAGCCCATGAGCTTTTCCGTCTCTGCCGTGCGTTTAAGCGCGCTGCTGGCGCCAAATATCACACTGATCAAGCGTCGCCCAGCTCGGTGCGACGAAGCCGCCATGCAATAACCAGCGGCCTCAGTATGGCCAGTCTTCAATCCGTCAAAGCTTGAGTCGCGCCATAAAAGTAGATTGCGGTTGGCTTGCCGAATGCCGTTCCAAGAAAAGTGTTTTTTGGAGTAAAGCGCGTAAGAGTTAGCCCCTTGGCTGATGATTGCCCGCGCCAACAAAGCCATATCGCGGGCAGATGAATAATGCTCTGGGTCAGGCAGCCCGGTGGAATTCACAAAGTGCGTGTTACTCATGCCGAATACAGATGCAGTCGAATTCATCATCCCGACGAAGGCGCCCTCACTTCCAGCCACATGTTCGGCGAGTGCAACGCTTGCGTCATTACCAGAGTCAATGATCACACCGCTCAGCAAGTTGCGAACAGAAACCGAACTGCCTGGGTCGAGAAACATACGTGAGCCACCCGTGCGCCAGGCATTTTCGCTAATTGAGACGCTGTCATCATCTTTCATGTGCCCGGCCTTGATCTCACGTGTGGCGACAAACGCCGTCATCATTTTTGTCAGGCTTGCAGGGGGAAGTCGCTTATCGCTGTTGTGACTGGTAATGACGCTTCCCGTAGCCGAGTCGATCAGAATCCAGGCTCTAGCCCCGAGCTTTGGCGCGGCTGGGATCATCGCTCTTGGCGCGTTATTTTCAGCAAGGGCATGGTTAGCGAAGACTACAGGCATCGTTAGACAGAACAGGGTTAACACAAGCGGGGACAACAGGTATCTCACAAGGAAGAGGCCCTAGATCAACATAAAGTGGTGTAAAGCTAGCCCTCAGGGTGGCGAGCCTCAAAATTAAGCTGGATTAATTTAAATTTAATGTGCCGGTATCGATAAATCCGCAAATCAACCGGAAACCGTCGGGCAGATAATCAAGACACGGGTTCCGCTATGCATAGCGGCAGGCTGAATATCCAACGTGTAGCCGTGCAATTTCACGATGGCCGCGACCAGGGATAATCCGAGGCCATGGCCGGGTTGCATTCTGCTAGCGTCCCCTCGATAGAGCCTGCGGATGACGTGTGTACGGTCTGTCTCGGGTATGCCAGTGCCATCGTCAGCAACTTCAATGATGACCGTTGAATCCTTGATACTTCCCCGCAGTTTGATGTGCCCTCCCTCTGGGGTGAATTTGATGGCGTTATCGAGCAGGTTGACCAAGGCTTCAAACATCAACGAAGAGTCGCCATACAGTTGAGGCAGGTTATTGGCAATTTCCAGAGAGAGCGTCTGAGAGCGGTCGAGTGCCAAAGGCTCATAAAATTCATGCGCTTGCTGTAACAGCGCCATAATTTTGAAAGGTGCAAATGCCGAGCGGCGACGAATGTCGTCGAGTTCAGCAACCCGAAGCAATCCTTGAAAACGCACCATGATCGATTCGCTTTCCTCAAGGGCTTGGTTCAAAGTTTGCTCGTGATCGTTGTCCATAGGCAGTTGCTGGAGCTGATAAAGCCTTGCACGCAGCCGAGTTAGTGGCGTACGCAAATCGTGAGCGACACCATCACAAACACTTTTGACCTCATGCATCAGTTGCTCGATATGATCGAGCATCGTATTCACGGCATTTGCCAGCATATCCAATTCATCGCGACGGGCGGATAAGGGTAAACGCTCCGACAAGTTGCCTGAAACGATGCTCTCGGTACAAAGCTGTAGGCGTTTGACACGGCGTAAGGGCAGACGCCGCAACAAGTGCCAACCAATCAATCCGGGGATGAGTGTTAACGAAAGTCCCCACATCAATGCCTGCTCGATAATCCCGCCAACGGCTAAAATCGAGCCGCCGTCACGCGCGAGAATAAGAATATGCCCGTCGGGGCGACGTGCTAGCAGGGCATAACTGCTTCTGGTTTCTTTGTCAGGTAACGCAATGCTCAGTCCGCGCTCAAGATAATGAACCTTGCCATCATCAGGCAAACTGGAGCGCAGTTTGAGCAGGTCTCCTGCAACGTGTTGTCCGTCGGAAGTGAACAATCCGTAAGCATCGATCCCGGGCGTTGAGTAGGCTTCACTGGCAGCCAGTTCTTTCACCAGTTTTTTGTCATCGATTTTTTGATAGTAGTGGGCACGCTGCAATAATGTCCGCTCTGCAACGGTGCCCAGGTAGTGGGAGATTTCCCAGTACAACACCCCGGTGAAGAGTGCCCCCCAAACCACAAAAAATATGGCGTAGAACCCGATCAATCGACTACCGGATGAGCGCCACTCCTCAGTTTTTGGTAGCAAGGACATAGCCGGCACCGCGTATTGTATGAATGACGGGTGTGCCTTCGTCGCCTTCAAGCTTTTTGCGAAGCCGACCAATGTGAACATCAATGATGTTCGTCCCAGGATCGAAGTGATAACCCCAGACCTCTTCAAACAGCATGGTCCGAGTGACCAACTGGCCGGCACTGCGCATCAGGTAATTGAGCAGCTTGAACTCGGTCGGTAGCAGCAGAATGTGTTCATCATTTCGAGTCAGTTTGTGTTCGACCAGATCCAGTCGCAGGTTTCCGCAACAAAGTTGCGGATGGCCTGCGTCTACACTGGTGCGCCTAAGCAATGCGTCAAGACGCGCAACCATCTCGATAGCAGAAAAGGGTTTGGTCAGATAATCATCGCCGCCCGCACGCAGACCCTGAACGCGCTCATCGACGTCTGAAAGTGCACTGATCATCAGGACAGGTGTTTGAATCCCAAGACTACGCAACGTACTGACAATGGTTAGGCCATCAAAATCGGGAAGCATTCGATCCAGGGTAATGGCGTCATAACCTCCCGCAATCGCCAGTGCTAATCCGTCGCGTCCAGTTGCGGCCCATTTCGCACTGAAACCATGGCGTTGGAGTTCAGTGATGATGACTTCCGCCGTCACCTTGTCGTCCTCTATGACCAATGCGCAATTCATACCTTCCTCCGCTTCAGCCTGCTCTTAACGCTTGCGACTCAATGCCGCCTTGGCAGGTTGTAGTGGTCAACTAATCCCGGACACGACGTTAAGTTTTTCTTCGGCCCGAGCTGGCGCCAGCCCACCATTGAATTGATGGGGTCGAACCCAGTTGTACCGATGCATCAAGAAATGGCTGATATCGCGCTGGGCTTCTTGAGCCGTTCGGTAACCCGTGGTCGGTATCCATTCCGTTTTCAAGCTGCGGAACACGCGCTCCATTGGCGCGTTGTCCCAGCAATTCCCCCGGCGACTCATGCTCTGGCGCATGCGATAACGCCACAGCCGCTGGCGAAATAAACGACTCGCATACTGCGACCCTTGATCCGAGTGAAACAGCAGGCCCTGAGGTCTTCCGCGCTGCTCGTAAGCCATATCCAGCGCCTTGATAACCAGATCGGCGTCCGGCTTTTCCGACAACGCCCAGCCCACCACCCGGCGCGTGCAAAGATCCAGCACGACAGCCAGGTAATGCCATTTCCCCTGGGCCCAGATGTAGGTGATGTCGCCGCACCACACCTGGTTGGGTGCCGGAACATCGAACTCCCGATTCAAGATGTTCGGGATATCCAACCGTTCAACCGTCGCTCGTTTATAGGCATGTGATCCGGGCTGTTTACTGACGAGGTCAAGCTCACGCATCAGGCTGCGCACTTTGAATCGACCGAGCTGCTCACCGTCGTCACGCATCAGCGACAGGATGCTGCGGCTGCCCGCAGCACTGCGACTTTGCGAGAACAGCTCGCTCACCCGGCTGCGCAACCGAAGCCGTTCGACATCAGGCGTTCGGCGCCTAAGGTGCTGGGCGTAGTAGCACGAACGGGTGACTTCAAACACCTTGCACAGCCAATCAATCGGCTCATGGACGCTCAGCTGATTGATCAGCGCGTACGCTCGTGATCTTCCGACATCAAGAGCGCGGTAGCCTTTTTTAATATCGATTTTTCCCGTTCAAGGCGGGCGATCCGGGCTTCCAGCTCCTGGATTTTCTGCTGTTCCGGGGTCAGCGCTTTGCTCTGCGGAGTGACGCCTTGGCGCTCCTGCTGAACCTGATCAACCCAGCGGCGCAGGGCCGACTCGCCGACGCCGAGTGAACGGCTGGCTTCGATGTAGCTGTAGTTTTGTTTGAGCACGAGGTCGGCAGCCTCGCGTTTGAATTCAGCAGAAAAGGAACGGCGTTGTTTGGTCATTTGACACCTCGATCTGGCGAGCATTCTCACCTAAATGGGTGTCCGGTTTCATTAGACCACTACAGGTCCACCTTAGTGACCAGCGCAGCGGCCGAAGATTAAATTTTCTTAACCCACCTTAACCTTGATGCATGCCAAAGCACCGATATATTCGAAAACTGATGCGCTCCGCACCGAGAGGAGGGAAAACATGACCCCTTATTTGGCGTTCTTTTTGTTAGCCTTTGGTTTGATGTGTACCTACGCAAGTTGGGTCACTGCATGAAGCATTCAGGTGTACCTGATGTAGATCTGGGGCTATCAACCAGCCTCTTGCAACCAACGAATTCATGCTGATGTCAATTGTATAAGGATGCAGATCAATGCTCGGTTTCAGCCTTTGGAGCCCCCTATGACTCGGCAAAAAGAGTTTTTAGCAAAAGCGTTGGAAATACATCATGAGTACCAACAGGCGACAGCTGTCATCCACGCCATGATGAGTAAAAACATGGCCGTAGGTTCCGAGTGGGATGCTGCTGTCGCCAGGCAGCTCGCAGCTCTTGACACTTGGATGGAGCTTCCTAGAGGTTACGGAGACTTCCAGGCTGTCGACTGACCTTCATTTCAATAGATTTCCAGATCATGGCGTCTACCACAGGTGTGCAGTTCCAGGGGTGAGTGGGCGCGCTGAGTCTGCGCTTCGTGCGATATACGTCCCATTCACCTGATTCACTAAAGGAGTCGCAACGGGGCCCCGCACCTAGTCGACCTATTTCTCCCGCTTGAGGTATCTTGCTACGCCACAGACGCTCGAATCGTTTGCGCGAATTGGAGAGGGTGGCTTTGTCTATCGGTGAGCAAAAACTGGGGAGGGGAATGGACGAAATATTTGTCGTGCAAAAACGTCCATTGCCTACGGACGATGGGCCTGTTTATCGAGACGCGGTGAACAATTCCAACACGTATTTTTATTACCGGATCGTCAACACGGTTACGGGTATCTTCTTCAGTGAAAAGTACTTAGTGTGCGAAGAAGCAGAGACCGTATGCCAAAGTTTAAATCTGATGGGGCGCGATGACCTTTCTCGTTATCCATCCTAACCTTTGGTCGCTGGCAAAATGCGCTCATAAATGTCGATAGGCGTTTTTTCAGTCTGCCAAGTCGTTTACCTGTCTTTCCAAATTCGAATTCGGATATCCAGGCATTAGCCCGTCTCGCAACTCCACATCTGTATGAAAGGCTGGCTGTTGGTCGGTATTCCAACCCACCGGCTCATGAAGTTGCACGCCCCATTAATGCACAATTGGTAGTCTCCAGCCTCCGGAGTACGCCCCAAGCGCAGAGGTTGCAGCGGTGGCAGCTGACGTTGGTAGTGCCAACTGCCATTTTCCAGTCGGGCGTCCTCAGGAACTTCCATTCCCGCACCATTGCCCCGGATTCTGGCTTCCTTCAACACAAGGCCTTGCTTGGTGACGCGGTAGTCCTCCTCCCAACGGATCTTCTCGATAGTGTGGTCCCACGCCAGCGTGAACTGCGAAATGGGCAACTGCGCCCAGACGACGCCAGCGAGACCCAGACACAATCCAATCATGCGTTAGCCGTCCCGACCTGCTTCGACCGCCACACGTGTTGAAGGATCACCAGCAGCCCAAGTGCAAAGCCAATTTCATCGGTCAGCGGCAACGCCACGATTAACAATGCTCCCGCGCCAACACTCAACAAGCGTTCCCATAGCGCCATTTTTTGTTGCAGGTATCCCGTTGATGCCATTCCCCAGAGACCGACCGCCAACGTTGTCTTGATCAACATGTAGGCAGTCATCCATAAATTGCCACCTTGCAACATTAGCGCCGGGTTGTAGACGGCCATGAACGGAATGATGAACCCAGCGAGCGCAATACGGACCGCCCATAAACTGATCTTGAATCCGGTCTCCTTCGCAATCGGTGCTGCGGCAAAACAGGCGAGGGCCACCGGTGGCGTTAGGTCGGCTAGGATGCCGAAATAGAACACGAACATGTGTGACACGATCAGGGGCACACCCAGTTCCAACAGTGCAGGTGCTGCGATTGAACTGGTGATGATGTAGTTGGGAATGGTCGGAATACCCATGCCCAATACCAGGCAGGTGATCATCGTCAGCACCAGTGAAAGCAGCAGGTTGTCCCGGCCAATGGCCAAAATGTAACCCGCAAAGGTTGAGGCGACGCCTGTCAGTGACACTACGCCGATGATGATGCCAACCAGCGCACAAGCAATCCCCACCGGTACCGCATGTCGCGCACCTTCGACCAGCGCATGCAAGCAAATCGTCAGCGTTTCCCGGCCACCTTTTATGAATCCGCACACCAATACCAGCACCGCGATGACTAAAAAAATCACTCCGATTCCCAGCTGGAAGAATCCTGTGCACAGAACTCCGAGGGCGATCCAGAACGCACAGCGCAGGCCAAAATTACGTACTCTGAGAATGATCGCCGAGCCGAGAATGACGATGGCCGTCAGTGCCAGCCCCACCATGCCGGAGAACAGGGGCGTGCGACCGGAAAACAGCAGATAAACCAGAACCAAGAGAGGAGTCAGCAGGTACCAGCTCTTCTTTACCGCGCCCAGTGCACTGGGGCATTGGTCCTTGGGCAGGCCTTTGAGGTTCGAGCGCTTGGCTTCCAGATGTACCATCCAGAACACGGAGCCGAAGTAAAGAATCGCGGGAATCAACGCTGCCTTGGCAATCTCCACGAACGGCACGTTGATAGTTTCAGCCATGATAAAGGCGACGGCCCCCATCACGGGCGGCATCAACTGGCTGCCCATGCTGGAGGTCGCTTCGACCCCGCCGGCAAACGCCGCCCGGTACCCAAAACGCTTCATCAACGGGATAGTGAATTGCCCTGTCGTCACGACGTTGGCAATCCCGGAACCGGTTATGGTCCCCATCAGTGCCGACGAGGCGACTGCGACTTTGGCCGGACCGCCCAGCTTGTGACCGAACAACCCCATGGCGAAATCTGTGAACAACTTGATCATGCCAGCCTGTTCCAGAAAGGCACCGAACAGGATGAACAGGAAAATGTAGGTGGCCGACACGTAGGTTGGTGTTCCGTACAACCCTTCTGTACCAAATGAGAGTTGGTTGATGATCTGGTCAAATCCATATCCCCGGTGTGCCAAGTCGCCGGGCAGATATTCGCCTAACAAGCCATAAGCCAAGAACAGGCCGCAGATGATTGGAAGCGCAATTCCCATTACCCGTCGGGCGGCTTCGAACACCAGTGCGATCAGCACAAGACCAATCACGGTGTCTGCTGTCGTCAGATCGCCGGAGCGCTGAATCAGGTCAGCCTCGAACACCCACTGATACAAAGCCGTGGCAATCCCAGCCAGACTGAGTACCCAAGCCAGCGGTTGCCAGGGACGATCCTTGCCGTAAGCGGGGTAGCTCAGAAAAACTACCCAAAGCAAAAAACCGACGTGTACGGCGCGTAAAACCTGACTTGAGATGGGTGCAAACGCTGCGGTGACAATCTGAAAGATCGAGAACAGCAACGCCACGTAAAACAGGGTTTTTGGCCAGTCTCGCGGATTTGCAGAGATGCCCTGATGATCTTCACTCATTAGCTGCCTGCCTCATGACCACATTGAAAAGAGCGAAAGAAGGCGTAGCGGTCCTGCCGCCACGCCTTGTGTCATTACAACGCGCCCTTTTCCTTGTAGTAGCGTTCCGCGCCCGAGTGCAGTGCTATCGGCAGGTTTTTAGCTGCATTTTCCAGCTTGATGTCCTTGGCCGCTGAATGAGAGTTGCCCAAGCGAGTCAGGTTTTCGAACAACAGCTTAGTCATTTCATAAGCCACTTCATCGGATACATCGGCACGCGTTACCAGAATATTGGTAATCGCAACCGTAGGTACCGCTTCAGGTTGCCCATCATAGGTATTGGCCGGAATCATCGCGCCCTGATAGGCGGGGTTGCCGATTTTTGCGACCACCTCAGTCGGGATTGCAACGTAGTTCAACGGCATGACAGAGGACAAATCGCGAATAGCCGCCATGCCCAACCCGGAAGATTGCAGGGTGGCATCCAACTGCCGGTTCTTGATCAATTCGACCGATTCGGCAAAGGGTAGGTATTGCACTTTACCCATGTCTTCATAGGTCAGGCCTGCGGCTTTGAAGATCGCTCGCGCGTTCAGTTCAGTGCCTGACTTTGGCGCTCCTACGGAGATGGTCTTGCCTTTAAGGTCCGCCAGAGTTTTGATTCCTGACTCTTTGCTGGCCACTATTTGAATGTAGTTAGGGTAAGCACCCGCGATGGCGCGCAATTTGGTTAACGGCGCACTGAAACCGGCGTCTTCCACGCCGTTCTTCGCATCGGCTACGGAGTCCCCCAGTGCGAGTGCCAACTCTCCACGACCGGCTTGCAACAGGTTCAAATTTTCCACCGAAGCTTTTGTGGCCTGAACCGAAGTCTTCACGCCTGGGATGCCGTCGTTATAGATCTGCGACAGGCCAACACCAATTGGGTAGTAAACCCCACTGGTTCCCCCCGTTAGAATGTTGATGAATACTGGAGCAGCCTGAACTGCGGTGGTGACAGCCAACGTAGCGGCGGCTAACAGGGCAAAGCGGCTTATTACTCGCATGGGAAATCTCCGTCTTGTTTTTGTCTGTATGCAGAGTGATTCCACTGTAGTTGATTCAGGCGCGGACAGTGGTGGATTGAGCCAATCTCGGCGGTGGAAGTGCTGGTAAAGGCTTGCAGTGACGGGATGGTTGTCCGCATTGGAGCTAGAGCCGTTGGACGACAGCGCATATCCGGTTAGTCTTGCCAGCACCACAGTCCTGAAACTCAATGGGAATTTGCTCGGGTGATCAAACCGATAGTGCTACTACGCCGCCGCTTCGCCTCCATACGCTGGCGCACACGCGTGACGCTCTGGGCGGCTGCGACCCTGGCGGGCCTACTTGTCGTGATGTTTGCTCGGTTGGCTGATCTGGCACTGACGCAATTTGCGCAACAGACTGCCGAACGGCCCTGGTTGCCGTTTATTTACACACCCTTGGTCGGCATGTTGGTAGTGTGGTTGACCACCCGTTTTTTTGTCGGCTCCCAAGGCAGCGGCATTCCCCAGGTGATTGCCGCCACGCGCCTGGCGCATCAGGGCAAACCCGTCGACAAACTGGTGTCGCTGCGCATTGCCTTTGCCAAGATAGGACTTGGCACACTGGCGCTGACCGGTGGTTTTTCCGCAGGACGCGAGGGGCCGTCGGTGCAAGTCGCTGCTTCGATCATGCATTTCTTTCACCGCTATCTGCCCAATGCGCGAATCATCCGCAGCGAGGACCTTATTCTGGCCGGAGGGGCGGCAGGCATCGCGGCAGCCTTCAATACACCACTGGCCGGTGTGGCCTTTGCCGTCGAAGAGCTGGGGCGCAAGCTTGAGACCCGCACCAGCGGAGTCTTGCTCAGCACGATCATCCTGTCGGGGATGGTCGCCATCGCCTTGCAGGGCAACTACAACTATTTCGGTCACTTCGACATACACGAAATCGGCCTGGATATCATTGCCCCGGTGCTGGTGATCGGAGTTGGCTGCGGGCTGCTGGGCGGCCTGTTTAGTCGGATGTTGCTGTGGCCCCAGCGCCATCATCGATTCGTCCTCTGGGAATGGCGGCGCACGCATCCTGTATGGTTCGCCGGCGCGTGTGGAATGATCGTGGCAATACTGGGCTGGTTGAGTGGCGGTATGTCATTTGGCAGCGGCTACGGGATCACGTCGCAGATCATCGTGTCCGATGTCGGCCTGCCATGGCACGCACCGATCACGCGTTTTCTTGCGACGGTAGTGACTTACTTCTCCGGTATCCCGGGCGGCATTTTTGCCCCGTCCCTGGCAGTCGGCGCCGCTGTAGGAGCCAACGTCGCGGACTTCTTTGGTTTGGCGACGCAGCCTATCATTGCGCTGTGCATGGTCGGTTTTCTGGCCGCAGTAACACAGTCCCCGATCACTTCCGCAATTATCGTGATGGAGATGATCGACAGCCATGGGATGGTGATCAGCCTCATGGCAGTCGCATTGATTGCTAAAGCGGTCAGCGCACGGATGGGGCCCGAGTTGTATCAGCAGCTGGCTCGTGGCTTTCTGCAATCGCCGGATAATGACGTCACAACCCGAAAGACAAATCCTTAGGGTGTTCTAGTGGACCAGTGTTCGGGCCAGTGCACTGAGCTTCGCCTGGTCTTCCGACAATGTGAGCGCATGTTCCGCTCGTTGGAGCAGTAGACTCATATGTCTGGTACAGGCACTTTTGAAAATATCCGGATTTATCTGCGCCAGACTGATCAGGGCCTTCATCAGTCGGACGTCCACTTCAATCAAGCTCGCACCATCTCTGGCGATGGGAGCGAAAAAATCGTCGAACAGGTCACCGACATCCAGTCCGTGCAGGAAGACTCGCTCGCACCCTGAACCTATTTCCGCCATCTGTTCTGTTGGTTTACCCCAGCAGGTAAGGCTCCTGACCCCGCGTCCCAGTACGTCAATTGCAGTTCCAGGATCATTGACCGCAGGCGACAAGGCTCGTGAGGCGATCTCCGACAGCACCGAAAGCCCGAACCGTGGATCGTGTTCAAAGGTTCGGCGTACGCCAATGGTCAAGGCACCCAGGATTTTTTCAGCGCAGGCCCCCGGATCTCCGATGTGTTCATTGCTTAAAATCACGACCTGGGCCAGACGCATGCCTTCATGCACAAAGCTGCCGGGAAGAATATCGAGATAAATCTGCGTCTCATGCTCTTCAGCAATC
The DNA here is from genome assembly GCF_059716165.1 of Pseudomonas sp. LBUM1646. Classification (NCBI taxonomy): domain Bacteria; kingdom Pseudomonadati; phylum Pseudomonadota; class Gammaproteobacteria; order Pseudomonadales; family Pseudomonadaceae; genus Pseudomonas; species Pseudomonas sp. LBUM1646. The sequence goes on along the minus strand of NZ_CP166810.1, from coordinate 4,904,249 downwards.
GCACCCAACGCATGCACATCGACGTGTTGGACATACCCGGTCTGAAGACTCGTAACGGCTTTCGCTGAGCACGGAACACTCCCATCGGCAGGGTAGGCGACGCCCCCCAGATAAGGCCATTCGACCCGATTTTGTATCGCATGGATGGTGGCCGCTTCGACGCGATCAATGGTTTCACCCACCCGCCCCAATCTCGATAGGTGATCGATCCAACGCAGAAGTGTGTACACGATCAGAATCACCACGCCGATGGTCACTGCAAAAAGCAGAACCCTTCCTTGCGCGCCATAGGCTCCAGTACTTAATGCAATGATTCCCACCAAGCTAAACAGAAATGAACCGATAAAGGTGGCGAGGGCATTTTGGGTAGTGCGGTCTTCCATCACCAGTGTGGTGGCGCGGGGTGTTACGCCACTGCTAGCGGCGCCGTAGGCCGTCACCATTGTGCTGAGCGAAAAGGTGGTCACGGCGAGCATGCTGGAGGCGATGATGCCCAAAATCTTGTCAACAGCGTCAGCGCCGATACGCGCTGGCAGTGAGGCGGGAATGTAGTCATTGAAGACAACGGCGAGCAATGCGGTCGCCACACCCAGTACAGAAAATAAACTGGCTCTGAACCAGAGCCGTTTCGTCATCTGATGTAGCAGCCAGCGCCAACGAGCGATCATCTTCAATACCTTTTATAGCGACGTCACTGGTCCACGATTCAAGTTCGGTCTGCCAATGCAACAACTCGATCACCTTTGATGGAGTGACATTGCCGGCGGAAGGTTCATTGGCGGAGTCATTTGCTTCCCGCTGTTAAGCTACCTATCATCGAGCCGGGTGCGTTGCTGCATACGGCACATCGCAGGTTAATGCTCAAACGTTGGTCGGGCCGCCAGCGGAGAGTTAATGTGCCTGATAAAAACTTGGCGTCCCCCTCTATTCCACTTCCCCAAGAGTTGACCGCACGCGCGCTGACAGCGATTGAGCGGTTTACCCATATCGAAGCCGTCAGCGGTGTCGTTCTATTACTCGCGGCATTGGTAGCGCTGATCTGGGCGAACAGCCCGATTGCCGACTCCTACGAGCATTTCTGGAACACCCAACTCACTTTAGGGCTAGGTGACTTCAAAGTCGCTTGCTCACTACACTTTTTAGTCAATGACGGCTTGATGGCAGTTTTCTTCCTTGTTGTTGGGGCGGAGATACGCCAGGAGATTCATGACGGTGCGCTTGCGAACTTCAAGTTGGCGACCCTGCCTCTAGGAGCCGCATTGGGCGGCGTCTTGGTGCCGGCGATCATTTACACGCTGTTCAATCATGGAACCGAGGGCAGTGCTGGGTGGGCCGTGCCGACGGCCACCGATATTGCATTCGCAGTAGGTGTTCTCGCGCTTTTGGGGAAGTCGATTCCAGGCGGTATTCGTGTTCTGTTATTGGCACTGGCCATCATCGACGACATTGTCGCCATCCTCATCATCGCCGTGTTCTATACCTCAACCTTGGACTATTTCGGCTTGGTGGTGGCGTTGAGCGGACTGGCTCTGGTGCTGGCTTTTCAGCGAATGGGCATTAGCAAGGCCTACGCGTACGTATTGCCTGGCGCCATTGTGTGGTTTGGTCTCCTGAAAACCGGTGTGCACCCAACGCTCGCTGGGGTCGTTCTCGGACTGATGACACCGACCAAATCTAAACCCACAACGGAACGCCCGCTAGATACCATCGGTCGTACGTTCCATGAACTAATGGATCGACTTGCCCAGTCCGGGAGTAGTCCGCAGGCAGTGGCGAAACCGCTGGAACAACTCCGGCACGCCCAGCGGGAAATACTGCCCCCAGTGCAGCGAGTCCAGGCAGGACTGCATTCATGGGTAGCTTTTGGGGTTATGCCTCTTTTCGCACTGGCAAACGCTGGGGTGAGTCTAGAGGGCAACAGCCTGGAAGATGCTGTCTCACTGAATGTATTCATTGGGGTTGTATTGGCACTGGTACTGGGCAAGCCTCTCGGAATCGTTTTGGCCAGCGTAACCCTCGTTAAACTCAAAATTTGTGAGCTACCTGAGGGCGTGACCTGGGCGGGTGTCGGCCTGGTGGGACTGCTGGCGGGTATCGGATTCACCATGTCCATTTTCATAGCGTCGTTAGCGTTCCCTGATCCGGCGTTACTCTCAACGGCGAAACTTAGCGTGCTCGCGGCGTCTGGCTTAGCCGCACTCATCGGATTGATTTGGGGGAAGCTGAAGTACTAAGCACATTTACTATGTGCCAGTTTGCAACGATGCAATCGCCACCCGGCAACGGCTGACTTGCCATTGCTCGGTGGCGATTACAAGCATGCCCAAATTCATACAAGTGGCGCAAAGCCCTCCTAAATACGGTTCAACGACTGCTGATGGGGGCAGTGGTGCTTTTTCCAAACGCCGAGCTTATGGTGACTGTTGGGCTCGGCGACGGACCGCTACCGGTGGTCGTCACCGACACCCGCCAGCGCGCACCCGTGCCGGTCGGGGTTAGAGTGGCCGTGCCGAGGCTCAGCGGCCCGGCGGTGGTCGAGGCCGTCGCCGTGATGCTGTTGCCCGTGCCTCGCGACGTCGTGCCTGCCAGGTCCCAGGTGTAGCGGCTGTTGCTGCGGGCGGTGACGGTGGCGCTGGTGACAACCAAGTCTTCGTTGACTGCTGCCGGTGCCGAGACCACCACGGACACCATTGCCGGTTCCGAGACGGCGTCCTTGGCGTCGCTGGCCTGATAGGCGAAGGTCGCGGTGAATGGCGCAGTGATGCTAGGCGGTGGCGTGTAGATTACATGCGCACCGTCTGTGATGACCGTGCCCATGCCCGAATCCGGCTGATTCAGGCCTACCACTTTGAGCGGTAGGTTGCCGTCCGGATCGGTGTCGTTGGCCAGCACATTGATGGTCACCGCTTGGCCGTTGGCGCTGGCGGCGCTGTCCGGGTTGGCGACGGGTTTTTTGTTCGAACCCTGATCGTCATCATCGTCATTGTTCTTCGCGTCCCCAGTGCGGAAGGTCGGCAGCGCGGCGGAGTTGACGTAGGTGACACCGTCCCATCCAGGCAGAGGCGTCGGCATCAACTGGAACTGCCCGGGATGCTCGATATCCCAACGCAGCAGCATCGAAGTGTCCTCGTGCTGAGTGTTGTGGCAGTGTTCCATGTAGGTCCCGGCGAATTCACGGAAGTGGATCGCCATTTCCACATCGACCGAACTGTCGATGCCCTGGCCGATGCGGTACACGTCCTTGCGTGCCCATTTTTCCCATTCCGGTGGTGCCTTGCCGTCGCGGCTGAGGATGATGCCTTCTTCGAAATGCACGTGTACCGGATGGTTCCAGCCGTTGCCGCCGTTCTTGATTTTCCACACTTCCAGCGTACCGTCGCCGACGTAGCCGCCATCGGTCGGGCCGTTGGCCAGTTGCGGGGCCGCGTTGAGTCGGCGTGGGTCCATGCTGTAGCCAAAACCGCCGTCGGTCTTGATGGTCCACGGAGCTTCGTCTGTGCCGTCGGAGCGGCCGAAGACGAACTCGCGGTGCCGCGCCAGTTTCAGCTTGGCCTGCACGGCTGGGTCATCGCGGTCGAGGGTCAGCGGGATCATGACTTTGCCGGCGGCTTTGCCCGGTTTGGCGGGCTCATATTCGGCAGGATTCATGCTGACATCTGTACCGGTGTAGGGCTGCACGATCATTTGCATGAACTTGCCCACTACCGGATCGCCCTTGTCCCACTCCGGACCTTTGCTGCCTTGCTTGATCACCGCTTTGTACTTCTCGGACAGCACGTCCGCGAGGCTCAGGGCGTTCTTCTCTGGACCCTTGCCGGTCTTGTGTTCCATCAGATTGACGAAGTACAGCTTGTCGCCGGTCTTAATCCCGTTTTTCGCAAAGTTGACGATGATGTCGAAGCGCTCGGCAATGCCTTGGGTGGGCAGGATCGCGTTGTGGTTCTGCTTATCCCCATCGCCGTCCAGATCCATGCTTCCGTCGAACGGCACAGCGTGTTCCATGATGTTGCCGTCGTTGCCGATCAAGTGAAAAGGCACGCGGGTATAAGACAGATTCGAGCCGGCCGGCCCTGGAAATTCGCCACCGTTGCCGGCGACTTCACGTACCAGGGCAATCCTCAAATAGCGCGACACCGAGCCGTTGAGAATGCGAAAACGGTAACTGCGTGCCCGTACCTTCAAGCGTGGCTGGTACTGCCAGTTGACCAGGATCTGATCGCCGAGAAAGCCGTCGGTATTGAATGGGTTGAACCACAACTGGCCGTTGGCATCCCAGGCCTTGTCGGCGACCACCAGGTTGACGTCGTAGTCGCGGTTGCCCCAGGGCATTGCCGAACCGCTGGGCAGGCGCAGGTTGACGCCGTCCTCGATAGCTTCGTTGCCGCGATCCAGAGCGCTGTAGTAGTTCATCATCACCGCGTTGCCCTTGTAGACGTTCTGTGCGGTGAAATCGAGCATGTGGTCGTGGAACCAATGGGTGCTCATGGTTTCGCGCCAGTCGCCACGAATCTTAATCGTGCCGTTTTCGCAGGTCTTCAGACCGGGGCTGGCGTCGTTGACGAACAGCTTCTCACCCGGTGCGCATGGGAACGCCGCCCGCGGGTCCTGCGCTTTGGTGTTGATGGTGTCGTAACCGGCCAGCTGTAGCGGCCAGCGATAGTCGTAGTACTGCCCCGGAAAGAAAAACGCGTTGGTGTAGCCGTCGCTTTCGGCCGGGGAGTGGCCATTGTGTTCGTGGGTGCTGATGGTGTGCAGGCCGAAGCCCATGTTGGCGGCCGGGTCTATCGGCAGGGCGTTGTAGTGACGCATCAGCACCGGTTGGCCGTAACGCACCATAAGTAATTTGGGCGGAAAGGTGCCGTCGAAGGTCCACAGTGCATTGTGATTCTGAACCGGCATGCTGGGGTGGAAACGGGTATCGATGCCTTTGGTCGTGCCCGTCGTGGTCGGAATGTCCGAGGTCTGGTAGTAGAGCCCGCCTGGCCCGAACTCACCGACGGCATAGTTGTGCAATTGCCGGCGGTCACGCATGCCGCTATTGAGCTTAGCGCCTGCTTGCACGGTTTTGAAGGCGACCTGTGGATAGAACTCGTTCCAGCGTTGATGCGACCAGCCTTTTCCCGGTGGCCGGCCCTCGGCCGGCGAACCCACCGGATGGCGGTTGAGGAAGGTTTCGATCTGCGCCTTCCAAGGGTTGCGGTCCAGCACGTTGGAGAACTGCGATGGAAACGGGTACAGCCCGGGCTGGCGCATGAAGGCTTCCAATGCCGAACTCGAAGGGCCGCTGCGGGCGACACTGTTCGGGTCTTGCTGCGGCAATGGGCCGACGGTGGGTACCGGGAATGTCAGTGGTGGTGCAGGCAGGGTGGGGTCGAGTTTTTCCGTACCGAACTCCTCGAACAGCAGCAATTGCTGGGTGTAAGGCTGGGCGCCGAACAACGGGCTGGGCTTGCCGTTGGTAGGGAAATTGAACGAGGTCTGAACGCTCGGCGGCAGTACGTTTTCGGCGCGCGGTGTGTTTCGGTCGCCGTACACGCCGTCGGGATAGGCGATTGCTCCCTGGTTGGCTTCGGGCAGGCCTTTGATGGCGTCCAACTCGGCAGCCGCTGCCAGCGGGTCGGCGGGAGGTGTGTAGTATGCTGAGGGGTCTGTCGTTGGCGGCTCGCTGACATCGTCAAGCGGTACCGCGTTGGCCGTGGCCAGGGTCACGAGCATCGCAGAGGTAAGGCCTGCCCTGCGTAAATAGCTCACTGAATGGATATGTTGTGTAGCAGATTTCATTTTATTCCCCTCGCGTCATGCCTATCGGCGAAACCCGCCATCCTGTTCAGTGACGGCAGATGCTGCGGTAGTGGGGAAATTGCAACTGTTAGGCCATCATCTGGCCTCGAAAAAAAAGTACTAATGAATTAGTAAGTTGTTTCAGAGTGTTTCTGCGCGCTTACAGAACATGATGGGGCATATTCCTATAAATTGGTGGGTCTTCCCCAACCAATGGGGGTAGTTCCCCAATTTTGGAAAAAATGATCAGTCTACAAAGCTCGGGGGAATCTGCTTGAAATTCTTCCCAACCCGCGATCCCCTCTAAACCTACAATTTCAATTGGAGCTGGGATTTGTCGGCGCAATGAATTAGCGGTTTTTTAGTCTGCTCATCGCAGTGGTGTAGCGACAGTTAGCTGTCGGAGCATTTTTCATAGATGGATTGCTTTGCTAAACGTGCTTTGGCAATATCGGCGACCTGTGCTCCTCAGTCGGTTCTCCATCCCTCTCATTTGGGAACTGTGTAGTAGGGGAGTACAGGCAAGCCCGGCCCTGTGCCGGGTTTTTTATTTGTAGGAAACATTACTCAATAACGTTGCAGATACTCTCCACTCGTTGGCTATGAGTTGGATGGTCGGTAGCGCTCTGAAGGCCTGATTGAAAGGCTTCGCAGCTTAAATCTGGCAGGCTATTTCTATGTCCATCGCGGCAATGCGGCTCATCGGCTTCATCCTAGGCATTTTTCTGATCACGCTGGCCGTAAGCATGGCTATTCCCATGATTACGCTGGTGGCCTATGAGCGTAGCGACGATCTGTCGGCCTTTCTCTGGTCGAGTTTGGTTACCTTCATCTGCGGCCTTCTTTTGATCGTGCGTGGGCGCCCTGATACTGGCCAGCTCCGTCCGAGGGATATGTACCTTTTGACGACTGGCAGTTGGGTGGTGGTCTGTACCTTCGCTGCGTTGCCAATGGTGTTTATCAGTCACATCAGTTACACCGACGCTTTCTTCGAAACGATGTCCGGCATCACAACCACGGGCTCAACTGTCCTGAGTGGTTTGGATACCGCTTCACCGGGATTGTTGATCTGGCGCTCGATGCTGCACTGGCTGGGGGGTATAGGCTTCATCGGCATGGCGGTGGCGATCCTTCCACTGTTGCGAGTGGGTGGCATGCGTCTTTTCCAGACAGAGTCCTCAGACTGGTCGGAGAAAGTGACACCGCGTTCTCATGTGGCAGCCAAGTACATCCTCTTTCTCTATCTGGGACTTACTGGCACCGGGGCTCTGGCACTCTGGATCGCTGGGATGACGCCGTTTGAAGCGGTCAACCACGCAATGTCTTTGATCTCTACTGGCGGATTTTCCACTTCGGACGCCTCGCTTGGGCATTGGACGCAGCCAGCGATTCACTGGGTAGCGGTGGTCATCATGATTCTGGGTAGCCTGCCCTTTACCTTGTACGTCGCAACATTGCGCGGCCATCGGCGTGTGTTACTGAAGGATCATCAGGTGCGCGGGTTTGTTGGGTTCCTGATCGTTACCTGGTTGGTAGTGGGAACCTGGTTGTGTTTCCACAGTGATTACACCTGGTGGGATGCCTTTCGCATCGTGGCTGTCAATGTGACCTCGGTCGTTACGACTACCGGCATCGCGGTAGGTGACTACACATTGTGGGGCAGTTTTTCCGTGTTGTTGTTTTTCTACCTGACCTTCGTCGGGGGATGCTCCGGCTCAACCGCCGGTGGCCTTAAAATTTTCCGCTTTCAGGTTGCCGCTGCGCTGCTCCTGAGTGGCTTGAAACAACTGATTCATCCCCGTGCGGTGATCCAGAAAAAGTACAACGGCCATTCCATCGATGAGGACGTCTTGCGTTCGCTGTTGACCTTCTCGTTTTTCTTCACAATTACTATTGCTGTGATCGCTTTGGGGTTAGCGTTGATTGGACTGGATTGGACGACTGCCTTGAGTGGGGCCGCCACCGCAGTATGCAATGTTGGGCCGGGGCTTGGCACGGTCATTGGGCCTGCGGGCAATTTTGCTTCGTTGCCTGACGCTGCTAAGTGGCTGCTGACCGTCGGCATGCTGCTTGGGCGGTTGGAAATTCTGACGGTGCTGGTGATTTTGACACCTGTGTTCTGGAGATATTGATCGCTTCGCCTTTGAGTCGCCAGGAAGCCCGTTTACCACGTCCTAGCGTCCGGATTCGCAATACCAGTTGTGACAATTTCATCGGGTGCGTTAGCGAGAAGCTCAACATAGTCCAGCTATCCAAATCTTTTAATCTTCCAATTGGTTTGCCTTGATACATTGTGTATTGCTGCGCAATACTGGGCCAAGACCAAAGGATTTGGTTCCCCTTCGACAAAAAGCCCGCCATACGCGGGCTTTTTGTCGTCTGGATATTCGTTAGCCTGTCGGCAAATACTGAATCGCCCCCGCTTCGCCGGTTCTGACGGGCAGCTATTGGTCGATTCTGTTGAAAAAGTAGCTCCCCTCTCTGGCCTGCGGCAAAATCTCAACATTGGCCAGCAGGGAAGCACGCAGCATGATGGGACAGTTATCGAGTGGGTAGGACCGACTGTTTTACTCGTTCAACCTTGAAGATCACATCCCAGCAAATCACCTTCTGCGCAGCATTGATCAGTGTCTTGATATGAGCGATTTGCGCCATTACCTCGGCGATTTCTACATCCCAATTGGGCGTCCTTCAATTGATCCCGAGCTGATGATCCGCATGTTGATCGTGGGCTGCGCGAAGAAACCCATCTGAACCCGGCGTATCTCAGGTTCTGCCGGTTGAGCCTTGAAGATGAAGTCCCCAACCACTCGACCTTTTCCAAAAATCGACACGGCCGTTTTCGGAACAGCGATCTGTTTCGCTGGTTGTTTAATGAAGTGCGGCGTCGCTGCATGGGCGCTGGCCTGGTCAAGAGCGAGGGCTTCGCCTTGGACACCAGCACCATCAAAGCGGATGCGAGTCGGCAGCGCGGTGTACCGGGTGATGAACCGGTAAACTGGAGCGATTCGGCCCTGAGCACTCGCGCCGTGCATGAGTATCTTGAGGCGCTCGATGAAAAGGCTCTGGCCGAAATGCTACCGATGCGCCTGTCGCTGACGGATCTTCAAGCCCGCTGGACCGGTGCTCCAGGTGGCCCAGCTTTCTACGCTTACTCCACGAATTATCTGATCTATACCGAGCACGGTGTCATCGTGGATGTGGAACCCACACAGGCTCATCGGACGGCCGAGGGCAAGGGGGGATCAGTCACGGTGCGTGGTTGCTATCCGAGCCAAAGCCGTCGCTCAGCCCTTGCGCAATGCTACCTCGCTTTGAGTGGAGGGAAAGTGTTTACCTGACGTTCTAGCCTGCCTAAGATGAAGCCGGTTGTCTTGCGGATCAACGCGATGATGAAACTGATGTCACACTGATCCTATATAGGAACAACAACTCGTAATTCAGAGCCATGACTGGTGTACCTCTATAATGAACAACCTAGACGACTATCGCTTCCAGTCCCACGAGCTTTTGCTTGAGCTTGATGCAGCCACCACCAATCTTATGATGCTTGTATCGGCACGACAGTTGGAGGGGACCTTGTGGAATGAAGCTATGTAGTGGTCTAATGAAACCGGACACCCATTTAGGTGAGAATGCTCGCCAGATCGAGGTGTCAAATGACCAAACAACGCCGTTCCTTTTCTGCTGAATTCAAACGCGAGGCTGCCGACCTCGTGCTCAAACAAAACTACAGCTACATCGAAGCCAGCCGTTCACTCGGCGTCGGCGAGTCGGCCCTGCGCCGCTGGGTTGATCAGGTTCAGCAGGAGCGCCAAGGCGTCACTCCGCAGAGCAAAGCGCTGACCCCGGAACAGCAGAAAATCCAGGAGCTGGAAGCCCGGATCGCCCGCCTTGAACGGGAAAAATCGATATTAAAAAAGGCTACCGCGCTCTTGATGTCGGAAGATCACGAGCGTACGCGCTGATCAATCAGCTGAGCGTCCATGAGCCGATTGATTGGCTGTGCAAGGTGTTTGAAGTCACCCGTTCGTGCTACTACGCCCAGCACCTTAGGCGCCGAACGCCTGATGTCGAACGGCTTCGGTTGCGCAGCCGGGTGAGCGAGCTGTTCTCGCAAAGTCGCAGTGCTGCGGGCAGCCGCAGCATCCTGTCGCTGATGCGTGACGACGGTGAGCAGCTCGGTCGATTCAAAGTGCGCAGCCTGATGCGTGAGCTTGACCTCGTCAGTAAACAGCCCGGATCACATGCCTATAAACGAGCGACGGTTGAACGGTTGGATATCCCGAACATCTTGAATCGGGAGTTCGATGTTCCGGCACCCAACCAGGTGTGGTGCGGCGACATCACCTACATCTGGGCCCAGGGGAAATGGCATTACCTGGCTGTCGTGCTGGATCTTTGCACGCGCCGGGTGGTGGGCTGGGCGTTGTCGGAAAAGCCGGACGCCGATCTGGTTATCAAGGCGCTGGATATGGCTTACGAGCAGCGCGGAAGACCTCAGGGCCTGCTGTTTCACTCGGATCAAGGGTCGCAGTATGCGAGTCGTTTATTTCGCCAGCGGCTGTGGCGTTATCGCATGCGCCAGAGCATGAGTCGCCGGGGGAATTGCTGGGACAACGCGCCAATGGAGCGCGTGTTCCGCAGCTTGAAAACGGAATGGATACCGACCACGGGTTACCGAACGGCTCAAGAAGCCCAGCGCGATATCAGCCATTTCTTGATGCATCGGTACAACTGGGTTCGACCCCATCAATTCAATGGTGGGCTGGCGCCAGCTCGGGCCGAAGAAAAACTTAACGTCGTGTCCGGGATTAGTTGACCACTACACTACCTATCGCCAGAAGCTGGCGTATGAGGCGTGGGCTACTTTTCTTAACTCCCCCAAAATTGATCCGATGCCTATGCTAGATGGGCGGGCCACAGGTAGCTATGGACCGTCGGCGGACTGAGAAGTCTTCTATTAGTCAAAGATGTCTAAGACGAACACTCAAAGCTACCTATACCCATTGACCGAGCTTTTTGCAGATGGCATTCACACGACGCCGTTAGTGATATGCCAGCGGCCATTTCAATCAATCAAATCCTCGTTTGCCGTCATAGGTCACCACTCAGATCTTTACACCCTTACTGGATCGATTGGCAGATTGTGGTCGAAATTCTAGAGTTTGTGCGCAGTGCTATGGAGGTCCCACGGTGGTCGCAGTCAGGACATTGAGCTGAATAGTTGCTCTGAGTTTTTCAATTCGCACGCAGCCTCCGCTTCATCTCGCGTCGGAAATGACAGGTGAAGACGACACTTTTCCTTGTTGTCGTAGATGCTGTAGCCACAAGGCGCCATGCTGGAGTAGAAGCGAGCACCATCACGTACCGATCCAGTCTCGGTAGGTATCGCCGGAACGACAACAAATCTCGATACCATGTCATCACCTATATTTTTATCCTCGCTTAAGTTTTAGCGGCATATAGCTAGTACATCAAACCTTTCTCAATTGGAGTCGACGGGTGGGTGCCTTGCCCTGCAAGATGGTGTATCGCCCTGACAGTAATCCCGACCTGAAACTCTAAGGGTTGCATCGCTCGCTTGGCGACCGGCGTACAGGCCCATAGCTGCCGGTCAGCAATAGCTGAAATTGGCCGATTGCTGTATTTCAATAGAAGTCATTCAGATGTCATGAGTACCGCTAACGTCATGTTAATGAACTCTTCGTTCTTGCTGATCGTTGCCAGCGCACTGCGCACATTGCCTCCAACCTCATCTGAGCCGCGCTCCTCGACCCACAGCGTCAGTCCAAAGGGCTAACTGGTTCTGATCAATCTTGCCTGATGGGGAAGGGGGTAGGTCTGCGACAACGCTGGCCACTGATGACGGCTGAGCAGATCTTCCATTGCTACACGTACCGTGAAAATGATGAGTATCGCGCTGAGCTTAAAGAGTTGCTGGAGAATTTGCTGAAGCTAGTCGTGCGAGTTTCGCGATGGCTAATCCATGGCGGAGGTCTGCTTTCGGCCAATTCGGAGAATTGGCGTTTTTGTCGCTTTCCTGTCAGGGGGCGTCTGCTCAACTACTTGTGAAAATGATCAACTATTCTGTGAAGCTACAGCTGCCCGTCCGGAGGACTGCAATCAACCCGTGTGGCCTCTTGGTCATATTGCGTGAAAAATAAACGCGCGAGTACGCACAGTAGTTCGGTATTGATGAGCGAACTCTGCGTTAAAGGCGGTTCATAAAACATGAAAGATGTACTCGGCGGACTCGTTGGCAGCCAGAGACACGTCCGATGCGGTCAATCGCTCGCGCAGCGATAAATCATCGACCCGCACCTGCCACTCGCAGCTTGGATCTTCCTCAAGAGTACTTTTGACGCGGTGTATCGCTTCGAGCAGTTTTTCTCGTGGTGGAAAGTAAACGGCCAGCGCGTTGTCTTTCCAACTCGCCACATTCAGGCCCAGTTGCGCGCAGATGGCGATTTTGCTTGATGCATCGGCTCTGTCTGCTTGTCGAGATTGATTGACGAGTGCTTCCAGAGCCGGATCTGTACGCCCATCTGTGCAGAGAATGTCGTCGCTCTCCCACGCCTGTGGCGGGCACGCTTTGTTATCTTGACGTAACGCGATGAATGGGTTGATTTCCATCGGATAAATGCGGCAAACCAGGGGGCGTTCTTCGTAGATGCCGCAAAGATTGTCAGCTCTGAGATTAGGGCATTGCTCAAGTGCTTTGCCGGCAAACACAGCGATGACCTGTATCTGGGTCTTACCACAATTTACACTTACAGATCGGCCTTTGGCGTGGGCAAACTCCGCTGATGAATGAGGCCAACTTGATTCATCAAAGGCCTCAAGAATCACCGCGATGTCGTGACCGCGGTTTAACCATTGTTGTGCCTCAGCCAATGTCAGCGGTATCAGTCGGCCCTTGCAGCAAATACCGCAGCCTACACAGGAGAATCGTACGATGTTGCTTTGCATATTTTTCACCGGTATGTAGAAATTGGTTGAAGATAGATCGGCTGTATTCGCTTATTTAGTTGCGTATTGCCTACGCAATGCGCGTGCGTGCCCTGCGCTTGCCCACATGAGGCAGCCTCAGGATTGTTAACCAGTACAAAGGCGTGCTCTTGGAATGACGGCGAACTTCACGCTGATGTGGGCGATAACTACTCGCAAACTCCTGCTAGAGAGTTCCCCATACGTGAATGGATCACCGGATGCCCAGTCTGCGATCCAGCGAAAGTGCTCCTGCACCGCGTGCGATGATGATTAGCAGCAATCCCGCCCAAGACAGGTGCGTCGGCCAGGCATCGGGGTAAACGAAAACCTCAATGACAAAGGTCATACCCAGCAACGCCAAGGCGGATAGACGGGTGAACAGCCCGAGGACCAACAGCAGTGGAAATAGGTGCTCGCTGTAGGTCGAAAGGTGTGCTGCCAGTTCTGGAGAGATCACAGGCAAGGCGTATTCCGTACGGAACAGTTCGTAGGTACTCGGCGTAATCGTCAGAACGTCGCTGACTTTAGTGCGCCCGGACATGAAGAAAATGGCGGCGATGGCGATGCGCGCCACCAACACCAGAAACGAATCGCTGATCAGATTGCCCAAACGGGTTGCAAAGCGATTCCAGAGGCCACGCAGGGAATTGTCGGCGGCAGGTGAGCGGGTGTTGATGGTATCCATGCTGTGCTCCGTTGATGGCTTCAGTAACTAGTTGTCAGGAGTTCCGCCGTTACAAACGCGTCAGCACTCACCAGGCGAATAATGAGGTTTTCCAGGTTCAGGTCAGACTCGACATCAATGGCCCAGTCAGCGGCGACATCGAGGGGCAGGTGGGCCGCGCAGGCGTCGAGAAAGGCACAGTCTGCGGCGCTGGCAGCTTGCCAATACACGCGGCCGGCCTTGCGTGTCAGTAGTGCACCTTCACCTTGCCATTCGAGTTTTTCAGGCATTTCCCGTTGTTCACGATTGACGCACCAGATCGTGTAGGCGGGACAGTCCGGCAACCAGACCCAACGGGCGGTGTCCCGTGGTTTAAGCCGCAAGTTGCCCAATTCCGTAGCGGGAATCTGCGCCAAATCGTTCAGCCCAAGACCAGGCTCATCAGCGGCGCAATGAACCTGTGTCCAGAGCAGGTCCAGACGGGCGACGTCGCCCAGATACGGCATGTCTTGCGCGTGCTCGAATTTGTCGAGAAAGTCGGGGAAGCCCGCTCCGTAATTCAGTAAACGTGCATCTGTTGGCGGTGAAAGCCGGGCATGTATGGCGGCGGCGCTTTTAAGCCAGTCAGTTCCCACCAGGCGCTCTACGGTAGGGAAGTTGGCTAGCAACGCATCCGTCGTGCCTTTGAGTACGGTATTGCGATAGACCGCAAAGCCTGGTTGTTGGGTCAGCGAATCCATCGTGGATGATCCAGTGCCGTATAACGCATCGACGAAGGCATCCTGAAAGCTTGCGAGAGAGGGCTTCATATCGCCACCTTCATTCGCTGATTTTGCCCAAGGTTCAATAACGTCTGCGCTCGGTTGCGCTCGGCCAGTAAAACGTCGAAAGCGGGGATATGGTCGTCGCGTTCGATCAGTGTCGGACGCTGGCCGATCCGCTCGATCAGCCGCTGGTAGAGCGACCAGACATCTTCGGCGACAGGGGCATCATGGCTGTCGATCAGTAACGAGGATTCACCCGGATCCTTGGTGAACCCCGCCAGATGAATCTCCATGATGGCGTCGGCCGCAAAGGCATCCAGATAATCGGCGGCGTTAAAACCCAGGTTGTGCGCACTGATGTGCACGTTGTTGACGTCCAGCAACAAGCCGCAGCCAGTCACCGTGCTCAATTCGGTGAGAAATTCCAGTTCGCTGTAGTCATGCCCGTCCAGGTGCAAATAATGGGTCGGGTTTTCGATGGCAATGCGACGTCCGAGGGCGTCTTGTGTGCGCTGGATATTGCTTGCTATACGTTGTAACGCTTCATTTGTTCGGGGAAAAGGCAACAGGTCGGGGTGGTATTGGTCGCGCCAGGCTGACCATGCCAGGTGCTCGGAAATCAGTGCCGGTTGAACGCGATCAGCGAGCTGTTTCAGGCGCTTCAAGTGCTCCGGGTCCGGCGGGCAATCGGCCGCCAGCGAAAGTGACACCCCGTGCAACGACAATGGGTGCCGCTCGCCAATGGCCTCCAGCCATGCCAGACGGGGGCCGCCACCAACCATGTAGTTTTCCGGATGAACTTCGAACCAGAGACCTTCGACCGTGCAGTCGTGGGCCTCTTGGTAATGGTTCGGTTTGAGGCCAAGTCCGGCCCCGATCTGGAATGCCTTGTTCATGATAAGTACGTGCCCCGTGGCGTTGACGTTACATTGGTGTGAGGGTGCCGGTGCCTTTTGGTGTCTTGATGGTGGTGCAAGTGCCAGCGGGAACGTTTTTCCAGGCATTCGGCTGGTAATCCATTTTTGCCGTACCTGCGCATGTGGTACCTGCACCGGCCTTGCAATCGTTGTGACCGGCCATGGCGACGCCGTAGCATTTTTCCATGGCGCCTGCGGCGGCTGGGGTCTCGGCGGCAATGGCGCCGGCAGCAAAGGAGGAAAAGGCAACGGCGATGGCAGCAAGCTTCAGATTGTTCATGGTTATTCTCCGGGATCATGAGGGTGGGTCGTCGCATCAGTGCAGGAGTGCGCTGTGCTTCAGATCCGAAAGGTAGTTCGCTGAGTTTTCAAATCCGGTTACAGCCATCGCAAAATATTTTTTAGAACCGCAAAATGAATCTGCTTGTTGCCTTATGCCTTTGGCGGCAAGCATGATCCATCGCCCGTTATTGGCGCTGGCGTTATGCAAGTACAGAATATTTTCATCCTCGTGTAACCAGAGTGGACGATGGAACGAACTACACATAACGACGCATTGCGCAGCCGGGAAATTCATCTTCAGACTTTGTTCCTCGCGGGCCTGGGTGGAGACGAGCGGGCTTATGGCACTTTCCTCAAGGAGCTGAGTGGTCATATACGCGGCTTTGTTCGAACCCGACTTCAGCGGCAACCGGGTGAAGTCGAGGATTTGCTGCAAGAGGTTTTGCTGGCCGTCCATAACGGTCGACAAACGTACCGTGCGGACCAACCGCTGACGGCCTGGGTGTTTGCCATCACCCGCTACAAACTCACGGACTTTTTTCGTGGCAGGTCGCGCAATGAAGTGCTCAATGACTCGCTCGACGATGTGGCGGAGCTGTTTGCCGAGCCTCATCTGGAGCCGGAGCAGGCCCATCGCGACCTCGGCAAGTTACTTGAGCAACTGCCTGACCGGCAGCGTTTGCCGATTCAGCAGGTGAAGCTTGAAGGCTTGTCGGTCGCCGAGTCCGCGCAAATGACCGGGCTTTCGGAGTCAGCGGTAAAGATTGGCATCCATCGCGGGCTTAAGGCGTTGGCCGACAGGATTAGAGGTACACGATGAAAACTGACGATCTTATTTCCATGCTGGCGACTGGTGTTACACCGGTCGACCGGCATGCGCTCGCAAAGCGCTTCGGCGTCGCGGTGCTGGTCGGTCTGATAACGGCCTTCTTGCTGGTGTTGGTCATGTTTGGCGCACGTCCGGATCTGGCCGAAGTGGCGGCAACTCCGATTTTCTGGGCAAAGATTGCCTTGCCCCTGTGCCTGATGGTCGGCGCGTTGAGCCAGGTTGTGCGCCTGGCGAGGCCCGGAGTTACGCCAGGCGCCGGACAACTGCTTGTTATTGCTGCGGTTGCAGCGGTGTGGGCTGGCGCCCTCTATGTCCTGATGACAGCAGCCCCGGACGTGCGTGCTTCGATGATCTTCGGTAAAACCTGGCGCTTGTGTACGCTGAACATCACCTTGCTTTCGATTCCGGGGTTCTTTGCGGTCTTTTGGGCGCTGCGCGGGTTGGCACCCACTCGCCTGAGACTGGCCGGCGCCTGCGGCGGACTGCTTTCAGGGGCGATGGCTACCATCGCCTATTGCCTGCATTGCCCTGAAATGGAAGTCCCGTTCTGGGGCGTCTGGTACTTGCTTGGCATGTTGATACCAACCGTTATCGGTGCGCTGCTCGGACCGCGCTGGCTTCAATGGTAGTGGGGTTGAAAGTCGCTAGTTATACAGCGACCCCACAACTGACCATCGTCGCAAATTTGAGATGAGTACATTATTGCCAGCTCACATCCCAGAGTGACAATTTATCGCTTTAGCTCTATTTCGGCTTGGCACTGAGAGCGATGCCAGTTCTGCCAGGTCTCCAGTTCATTTTCATAGGTCTTCGGGCAGACAAGCCTGGGTCTAATCAAGTGGATATCACTAGGGGCTTGAGCGAATACATATCGATCAGCGTGCTCGATTATGATCTTTCGTATCAGCCAATAGGTCTTAACATCAGGTGTCGTACCTCGACGCCATGCTCTGTTACCAATGGACGTGTGAAGAAGGTGCTTCGGACTCAAAGGCAGGAGTATGTCTCCGTTCTTGACTCCCCAACCTCCACCAAAGTCATAGTTTTTTGAGTCTTGGAAATTAAGACGTATTAGTGGATTGTCTGATGTTGGCCATGACATGCCAGGCGGAGCATGCAAAATTGTCCACTTGTGGGCCGGTATGCGGCCTAGTGTTTTCGTTAACACGTGCCTCATCTGCCATATCCACAATCGTCTACCAATGATGGTCTCGGCTTTTACCTGTCCGCCGCCGTCGGGCAGCGGCTCGATTGATATCTTGAAAAGGGAGAGAGCATCACGATCTTCCAAGTCACTCGGTAGCAGCTCGTTTCTTCCAACTGATTCTTCCATTTCACGGACTGAACGTTGCATGGTCTCATCCATCAACGCTTCCAATGTCGCGTTCTGGGTTCGAATGAATTGCCTAAGGCGAGCGGGAGTGCGGACATCTAAGGCTACCGCGAAACGTACCAGCCGCCTCCAATGCTCAGGGAAAAGGCGGTCTTCACTGACAACTCGGCGGATGGAGTCTTCAGCAGGATTTTCAAATTCACTGTCGAGCCAGCGTTCGAACTCATCCGTCTCTTCTTGCCCTGCCAAGTAGGTGTAGAGATGTTGATGGAAGGCGATCCCTTTCAGGGATTGCTCCCTCCAGAGGGGTACGTTTTCATTCTGTACCAGCAAACGATAAGTGGGGATTTTGCCGTTGTTCGCCCATTGCTTCAGGTAGAGCTTCGGTACGTAGTGATTGTCTTTGCGTAGTTGCGGCATTCCAAGATCTCGCAAATTTGAAGAATCCGTCCAGTGCGATCATATCTGTTACAGATGGTTGGCTGGTTGAATTCACTCTTGGTTTTTGGAGTCAACGAAACCGTTTTTTACTGATTGTCGCCTTCCACGAAGGGCTGTAATCGACCCAAAGATGCCAGTCATTTGTGTCGGCAAAATCAGGGGCAAATCAATCGCCACTGTGTTGAAGGCCAGTGAGGAAAATGGTAGTCCCACCGTTGCGGTAATCGCAGTGAGGCGGAAAAGCCTTTGAGAGGAGGAAGGGACATGGGGAGATCCTGAGAATCGCGGCGTACGGGTAAACAAGTGGGTGGAGCGTCTACCCAACTAAAACGGAAGATGCTCGATCTCTTATTGATGGAATCGTTGATGACGAGCTTACGACCTGATTTGAATCGACATAACGGCATAAAATCGGATTCAAATAAAACATTTATAGTTATTACCAACACAAAATTGATGATTGGGGTAGAAGGGGCTAAGGCGATCCGCTTTAGTGTATGGAATGGTTGAAAAGTAAAATTTAGATTGCATACCACCTCAAAAAAATCAGCTATTCTGA
The DNA here is from genome assembly GCF_059716165.1 of Pseudomonas sp. LBUM1646. Lineage (NCBI taxonomy): Bacteria > Pseudomonadati > Pseudomonadota > Gammaproteobacteria > Pseudomonadales > Pseudomonadaceae > Pseudomonas > Pseudomonas sp. LBUM1646. The sequence continues at coordinate 4,885,686 of NZ_CP166810.1, read as the reverse complement.
ATGGGGTAATTAAAAAATACTGTCGATATTTACTGGGCTGCTGAATATGCAAGTCCGGTATTCGGAGGGTTGTATGACAAGGCGGATTATTACATCGATAGACAAATCGTTATACGAGATTATTCTACGTACTGTACCAAGAGTGGCCCATGGATTCGCTAGCGAGTTGGATGAGCCTCCCCCTCAGAGACCTAAAGCTCCGAAAACAGATGACTATTCCTCAAGATTGCTGAAATTAATACCGGCCGATGTGGTCGCTGTGTTTGTAACAATCGATGGTATAATTAAAAGCTCTGCGGAGAACTCAATTCCCTCAGTTGTATACTGGATTATATTTGCTTTCTTGCTTGTTGGTACGTATTTTTACACGATTTATATATCAAAGCTCCCTATGCTTCCTTCTGCTCATTTACAGGCAACGATTTCTACTGCTTCGTTCGCGGTCTGGGTCTTTGCGCTTGGGGGACCATTCTTGTATGCCAAACTATCATGGTACTTACCTGTTTATGGTGCGTTACTTCTACCACTGTATACATTTTTTGTTCCGATACTATTTGCGGTAATAAAAGACAAAAAAGGAGGTGATTGATAAGATCTCTGTATGAGCGATTTTCGTCGCAGGGTTAATAACGTTTGAATAATCATTGACGGCTATGCTGTGGTTACATCACGCCGTAGAGGTCGGTGGGGTACGCTTACCAATTACTACAAGGTAAATGACAGCCATGAATGCCTTATCGATATTTTCAGCGCTGAAGGACGCTATCCAGCATGCGTGCCAGGCCAGGGAATTCGGCGGAGTGCTCCGGATCGCCGGATCTACTGGCATGCGGGGAGGGGAGGATAAACGCTCGATCACGATACTACGATACGAGTACAAATTTTCGGATTCGGACGGTAATTCTGTCGAGCTTTCCTTCCGCTCCTACGATCCGAGTGGTCCGTTCCAAATGGAGCCAGACATCAATCGTTTCAACCTCACCTTGACAGTTGATGGACGTCAAGCGGGTCAATATAGCGACAGCTATATAGATTGACCCCAAGCTATTAGGCCTCACTGTCGGGCTAAGCTTGCTGCCAGACGGTGAAGCCGCGCATAGCTCCGTCAGCTGGCTCGTCGGTAGGAGAAGGTGCTTATGCCTAATCGTTGCCCGCCATGGGCCACTGTGTGGAAGAGACGTATGAGACCAATGCTATCCACACCGCTTGCGGTGCTTATGCCCACAATCAGCACCCTTAATGTTTGGCGGCACCACGCAAAGGTAGTGCATTCACCGCCAATCATCGAACACCCTTCATTTCCTGGCATGCGTCGGAAGCAAGGACGAGAACCTCGGATTGCGCTTTCGTCATGTTGGAAATGTCGAATATACTGGCATCATTGATATTTAGATGGTAAAGCCTCTCGTTGAGTATTTATCATATCCAAAGCCATCTAGATTATGTTGCTGTTATTCACCACATAGGGATGAGACCAATGGCCTCTGCGGGATCAAAATTTCAGTCTGGCGAAGTCATCTCGGCCTGGAAGTATATCTGTCAACTTCGAGTGCAACTACATAAAAACAAAGCGAGCTTAGTGTTGGGGGCTGGCATCAGTTGGGATCTAAAGCTACCTCTTTGGGGTAGCCTGATTGAAAAAATCAAGAAAGCAATGCATTCGAAAGCGCCTGAATCTATGTTGGTGACAGATGCACCAGGCAAAGCGGCTTTAGTTCTCTTTGAGATGTTTCACTCTTATAAGAAATTTGAAATATTAGAAGGAGAGCTTTACGCGAATGCCAACTTGGTTGAAAAAAAGATTCTATCGGATTGGCGTGAGCTAATTCATGATGCTCTATATAGTGAAACGAAGGAGGGTGAGCGTCGTGCCACGATAGATAATCATCCATATTTCGAGGAAATGATTGCTTTTATAAAGCAATCAGAGCTGACTGTGAATTACAATTTTGACGACTATGTGGAGTACGGGTTATCACGTACGGATCTAAATCCGACTAAACATGAGCGCCCTTACCAGACTGTTTGGTCACACCATGCTCAGTTCACTAAAGATAAATGTGTGATTTATCATCCAAATGGTTTTTTGCCCTTTGATAAGAAAAAATTCCAGAGTGAAAATCTGATATTTTCGGACGGGGCCTTTGCAGATCAATTACTGGACGGAATAGGTGGCGGACTATCAACGCTTCTTCATGTCTTAACAAAAAAAACGAGCATCTTGTTAGGGCATTCACTCACCGATTCAACGTTATTGCATTTGTTGCGCAAGGCAGCAGCTATAAGCCCTGGGAACTATAATTATTTTATCAGATTTATGAGCGATGACGAGGTGATAGATGCCCAGTCAAAGTCAGCTATTTTTGAGGCGAATTTCAATAACTATAATTTAATAACCTTGTTTTTTAAAAACTCCGACATTCAAGAGTTTTTGTTGGCAATAACTATTCCAGAAGATGAGTTTTTACACGAGTCAGACATTCTCGGGCTTCCCACCAAGTATTGCTATTATATGGTAGGCTCCATAGGTATTGGAAAGTCTACAGTTTTGAGTCAATTTGGGAATTTGATAACGCTCGATGAGTGGTTTGACGAACGTCCTTCTGAAATGGCGAATTCTCCAGAAGATTTATCTACTCAAAAAACGATGACAATTGATTCTTGGACAAACGAGCAGTTTGGAAAAAAGAACAGCTACTTGGTAGGAAAGTCGGTTGGCCTGTTTCTCATTGACAGATCTCCAATCGATCCGCTCACATTTGTGGTTGACGTGACTGAAGCGGAACGGGCTCGCTCGATGCTTAATCAGGGCATCAGACCTGGAAAATCATCAAAGCTTATTGAAAGTGGCGAAATCATTCACATGGTAGGCGAACCAATCGAAATCTGGTCTCGGTTGATTACCAAGAGAAAAGAAACTAGCTGGCCACCGGAAAAGATTGCAAAGCTTCAGTCCAAAAGTCTGGAACTTTATGAGCCATTAATGCCAAAAATTATTCATTCTACCAGTAGGCGAGAAGTGGACGTAGTCCGCGATGTGGCGAAGATTATTTTTTCGCCTGCATATTCTCCAGTCGACCTTGATGCTGAGATGAGCAAGATTGCCAATGTCTAAGAAAATGAGCCTTTATTTTGCCGCCCCACTGTTCAATAAGATGGAGCTTGCTTACAACGAATCACTAGCAGAGGAACTTTCGCCATTTTTTGACGTTTTTTTTACCTCAAAAGGACGGCCTACTGATGCGGGATCTCATAAGCGGTGGCATATCTCAAGATGTAGCTGCAAGAATGGTTTTTGATGCAGATGTGCAAGCAATGACTGAGGCCGATATCGTACTGGCTGTGCTTCATGGTGCTCATATTGATGAAGGTGTGGCTTTCGAATTAGGATACTGCTTCGCGCATGGGAAACGGTGCATTGCATTGCAAGAGGATGTTCGGCAAGCGTTGCCAACTGGAAATAATCCCATGATTAGTCAGAGCTGCGAAAGAGTATTCAGAGATAAGCGAGGACTTCTTGAATGGCTTGAAAGTAATTTCTCAATTAATCATTCTCCCTCGTATGCGGAATAATCTGAAGCGGTAGCCCGTATCAATCGAGGGCTAAAGAGCAAGCCATTTTTGCATACTGAAAAGTAAAGCGTCAGCGTAGTTCTGAAGTTCACGCTCGGGCCGGGCCTAATTGGCTACGGCCTAGCTCGAATGGCAGAGATTGAGCAAGGGCTGGGTATAAGTCGGCCCGAAACCAGCTGCTCAGCCTCCTGTAAAAACGTATGCAACTCTCGCTGTGCGGCGTATGCGAATTTAAATTCAGTAGTTTCGCAGCCTGGTGGTCTCGTTCATTAGAAATCTGTTGCCGGCTCTTCAGAATGGTGCGAGGCAAGATAGCCGCCCTTATAAAGCGATACCTTGTGACAATCCGCGATGATACGTACGGCACTAATCTGATGAATTTCTATAGAATCTAATTCAAGGCGCAGAGCTGGTATCCTAAGCGTCGCGGAAGAGAATAAGCTGGAAATCCGATCACTAGTTTGAGTATCGGTTTTCTTCTCTTGGCGCTCAACGATACCGATACTATATGACGGGTACTCAACTCCACTGTCTTGATCATACTCCGTCAGTGAAGCCTCAATTCTGCCATTTCGTAAAACCTCAAGCTTCTCAACCAGTGAAGCTTTATGGAAAAGCACTACGTTGACTCCTGTACCATCTTGAACTGATGGAAAGAGGATGCCATCTATTGCAGGCTGCTCTAACCCTGCTAGATAGTCCGCAACAGCCTGAGTAGTTAGGTACTCACGGTCCTGCTGACTGGGCATAACAGGAACGGTCAACCGTTTAGTCAACGTGCGCAGAAAGCCTACACGCTCACACTCCTCCGCAAAATTTGGATCGAAAAGGCTTCCAGGGCAGTTAACCGTCTCCAAGGCGCGGAGATCCAGAAGTTTGAGGGGGCGAATAATTGCAAACTTCGCCACAGCCACATTGCTACCTACCACTGGACGCACCTCGGCCAGAGCCGAGTGGGAATCTTCCGCACCATAAAATACGGAGATCCCTGATGCATTCATCCTGTTAGCTTTAGCTAAGCGTGCAGGTGGCGGCCCCAACTCATCTACTGGGTTTTTGAGGGCCGCCTGTAGTTCGTCCATCGACTGAAATTCTCTAGCTCTATGGAGAGCCTTGAGCGCGGTTCCTGGGCCAATGGTGACAATCGCAAGACCATGCTGATACGAGCGAGCCTGATCGAGGTTTGCAAATACTGATCGTAGTACGTCATGTACGCTTTGGTTGAAGAAGCGACCTTCATGCTTGAGGCTTTCCTCTAGCCGATTCCACATCATGGACCAACGATAGAGGGATGGAGCCATTTCCTCATAATGGGAGGTTGCCGAAAACTCATTTTCCCCCTCGTCCGGGTCGCCTGGGGCATAGGTGTCGTGGCGCTTGCTAAGAAGCGTCAGGACATCAATCACAATTGCTTCGTCACAATCCAACAGATCGGTAACGACGTCCTTAATGGGCTCGCCCGCGCGCTCCCAATCATGATCAAAATCTGAATAGCGCATCCAAGCGGACTCAGAATCGTCCGGTTCAGGCGAGGTGCGAGCATAGTGCTCGCCAATTGCCCTTTCCACATGATTAGCTAGCTCAGCGATGGAAATACACGGCTTGCCCACTTCACAGTATGAACAGGTGCTAAGACCGCAGCTGTTGTTGATGAGATTGATGAGGAACTCTTCCCCCACACACTCATGACACACGATCTTTGAAAGGTAACCTAAATGGGCGATTTCGTTCATTTGCTCGTCTCTCAAAGGTCAGAGTAGCAGGCAAGAAAGGCCTGCTGAGTCGATGTGAACCTTAGATTCAGACGAAAGATGATATCTCAAGGCTGCAAATAACGCCGGTATGGAATTGACGCTGCGAGCGGCCGGTGTGGCGAGCCATCCGGATTGGAGGATACGGAGGGAGATGATGAGTCAGCTACAAAGCGGGATCAGCGTTGGACGGTCCAAAGGCTTCGTTACCCAAGCGCTGATCGGCTACGCCAAGAACTGATCATGGAGTACGGTCGTCAGAAGGACTTCAAAATTATCATCGATGGTAAACCGCTGGGCATTGATGATCTTGAAAGCGAATTCACTGAGGTGCAGGGTACGGTTCTTGCTGATCGAGTTTAAGCGTCCCTCGCATCCTTTGAGCTTTGCGGATTACCAACAAGCAACTAGGTATCGACATGAGCTTGCCGGGTATAGCGCTAAGCCAATAAAAGTTCTGGTAATAGGAGGTCGGATTGACGGCTTCCCGACCCGAGAGCTTGAGCCAGGAGTCAGCTGCCTATTGTTTACAGATATTATTTCCACAGCACGCCTACAAATTGAATGGCAACTTCAACGTGCCCCCGGATTTCCTGGCGCGCTGCTGGTGTAGGCCTTCTCTTGTGGGGTTTGGGCATATTCCTGACTTTGCCTTTGGAATTCAGTGGTCCCGAGACCCCCTTACCATTACAGCTTATGTCAGCTGATAAAAGGGATCTCAGATCTGGATGCCTGATGCGGCAATATACCGCAAAATAAATGGCTGCTAAATACGATATAGCTATAATGTGTTAGTTTTTTAAATGTAGCATGGAATACTCATACTTGTAGTTTGCTAATATTGTGTTTGGAGGGTTTCGTGTTCCGGTTTCTGAAATTAGATAAATGTTTTTCTTGGCTCTGGATAAAATAACGTATATCAGCTTTTTAGCGCTTTCGAGTGGTTCAGGATCCTTATAGTGCGGAACCACCCCCTGTAGCAATGAGAAGGCGATGACATTATCAAATTCTGCGCCTTTGACTCCGTGTATTGTTGATATGGTTATTCCTGTGCGAGGCCTAAAAACTCGCTTAAAATATTCAGTTTCCTCAAGCAAGTCATTGCCTTCTTTTTTTGCTCGCTCGATTTTTTTTGTAGCATGTTCAAAAAAAGATGAGTAATGATTTTCTAGTCCGGGGAAATGTTCAATATTTATATTTAGTAGGTTAATGAATTTATCGAAATAAACCTTTAAATAAGTCATTCCCTTATTTTCTTCTACATTAATTTGATTTATCTCTTTTAGTAAGCGGCTCTTCGAGAAATCGCATTTGACACCTTCTGTGTGAAGCGAGTTGAGAATCTCTCCTGCCCAGCGTAGACGTCTGATATACATATCAGGTGCTGGTTCTGATAGGCAAATTTTACTGAGCTTGTACCAAAAGTTATCTAATTCTCTCCCGAAAGGAACCATGCCAGGGCCGTCAAAATTACACTGGGGCAGCCGACTCATTAGTCGACGTGTCATCTTGGCAAGAGACTGCCATTGAGGGCCGATAACGCATATTTGTTCTTGGTCTATCTTTTGTACATTTATACTGTAATTAATTAGTCTAACTATTTCGTCTTCCAGTATGTTGGTGTGTACTGCGTGGTTGTAAGCTATTGTGCTAGGGTAATCTTTTTCATCGGATGAGGCTGTGATCTTAGCTTTGTTCAGGCTAAATTCACCATAATAATCAATGATTTTTTTTGATGAGCGATAATTTTTAGTAAGCGAAAATTCGGCAACGTTTAGCTTTGATAGCTCGACGAAATGATGTAGTTCTATTGGGAAACCTCCGAGCGTTTTGAAAATGGCTTGATTCGGGTCTCCTACAATAAAGGCCTTTGTGCTCCCTTTGCCTGCTTCGAAAATCGCGCAAACAATTTGGTATTGAATTGATTTTGTATCTTGATATTCGTCTATCAGTATGTGGCGGAATAGATTTGATAGTCCTTTCGATATCGCTGGGTGTGCCTTTAAAAGTTTGTGTGCGAAATATAAGATTAGTTCAAAGTCAATTTTTCGCTCATTCTTCAGAATCCTGAAATACTGTTTTAGCGCTTTTCGTATGTTCTCATGCTTTTTATTGTCGCTGCTAAGAAGGGTAACTTTGTCGTCTTTGAAAAAATAACCGCAATCGAAGGAGTTAATAGTTGGCTTGCCAAGATCAGAGCAAACTTCGTCAAGCAATGCGTCAGCATCAGGTTGATTGATTATAGTGAATCCCGATTGCAAACGGGGTTCGTATATCGCATATGGCTTTATAATCCACTCTAGGCAAAATGAGTGAATTGTCCCGATCCATAATTGTTGGGTGTTCAGACCGAAATTCTCCACACGCTCAAGAATTTCATCGGCGGCTCTGTGCGTGTAAGTTATAGCGATAATAAAATCTCGGTGTGTTTCAATCTTTGTAAGTTCATGAGCGATTTTATAGGTCAGTGTTTTTGTTTTTCCACTGCCGGGGCACGCGGTCAAGAATACGCTCTCCGGATGATTTATAGCTCGAATCTGTTCCTCATTGAGACCAGCGGATGTTAACGAGTCCATTTAAATCTCCACTAGCTTTTTTACGATGTTGTCTTCCGGGAAAATTATCTCCAGCGCATTCATTAAGCTTTCATTGTCTATAATGTTTTCTTCAAATGCTTGGATTTGCTCATCAGCTTCGCAAACGGCTGCTGCGTAGTCTTCAAAGTATGGGAATTCTCTAAAGGTGTTTATTCTGTACTTCAAAATTCGCAGTCTTAGACTATCTGATATCGCAGCCTGTGCATTGAATATAGCGTTTAGTATATAGTTCGGAATGGTTGTGCAAGGGTTTATTTCATCTGCGAGTTGAATTGCAAACCAGCCTTTCCCAGCGTGTGCAGCCATAGTTAAGACTCGCTTGCCATACACGGCGATTTTACTTGAATTAATATCTGCCTTGGCAAGAAGGATGGTCTTGGGGTCCTGATAAATAACCTCGACTAGTTCATGCACTTCTTCCGCGTTTCCACTTTTGATAAAGTCAACTTCGAAAGTGTGATCTGCGTAGTAATTTTTTAGATAGGTATTCCCTTTAGCAAAGTTGTCTAGCCGAAGCTTGCGTTCCAATCCAGACTTTTGTGAAGCGGACATTTTACGCTTATATTTTTTAACGGCTTCTGAATCATCCGCTTGAGCTTCCGTTTCAGATATAGCGGTGTCGAGGTCAGTGATAACGCTACAATATCGCTTTATCCTAGTTTTGTGGAATACGCAGGCCACATTCTCAAAACCAGTACTACGAATGTTAATGAGGCTTATGCCCAATTCATCAAGGCTGATCCCTAATACCTCTTTTACGAGTGCCGGAATTATTATTTCTTCCGCATCCCCTTCGATAAGTATTACACCCCTAGCAAATAACAGGCTGCTTCTGGTGGCATCAAGGTAACGTTGTAAATGGCGAATTTCTGGTGCGCTTAAGCCATTGGAAGGTTGATATGATTCGCACCTCAAGCCCTTTCTAGCAAGAATATTTACATTTTCTATATTGCTTGCTTCTGAGATTTGAGTGGAGTGAGTGGAGTATATGATTTGCGTGTTTTCGAAATTGATATTGCTAAACAAGGTTTTTTGAATGTGCGTATGAATATGCGCTTCGGGCTCTTCTATGATAAGGAAGTTTGCGACTGTCTCCCTTTGCTTCTGATATTTGAACTCAAGAAGCTTCAGTGTCAGGTATATTAAATTCGCGCCGCCCAAGCTCAGTTCACTAATGTCGCCTGCATAATTTTCATCATTTTCTCCGACAAAGAGTTTAAGCGATTGGAAAAGATCCTCTGCTTCAGTAGGTAAATCGGACTTTATATGGAGGCTTGCGGGAGAATAGGCTTCGCCAGCCGTCTCGGTAATAGTTTCGCGAATATCACTGCGAACATCTTGAACGTCTGAAAGCGCTTCGATGTCGTTGTTCAGAGTCTTTACTTTATCCGTGATTGAGATGTATTTTTTGTGATCTATCTCTTCGCTTTTCCGTTTGAGGAGATTAAGTAGTGGATTTTGTTTGTTTCCGCTGAAATCTGCCACTACATCCCTTAGGGCTTTGATGAAAGTGAAAGATACTTCTTTTGATACGGATAATTGGTTTGGGATCGGCGATCCAACAAGGTGTGATGTTATCGCTGGGAATCGGACAGCTTTAAAGTCTCCAACTACAATCCGGTACTGATCCGGGTCTGTAAAGTCTGCGTCACTTCTCCCTGTAAAAAATGACTCGTAGTCACTTGCGGAAATTTCGTTCTGAAGATTGCTCAGGCCAGCAATATCACCTGGTTCTAATGCGGCAAACCTTGCTCTTGTAGATTGATTGGGACGAAATATTAAGTTGTAAGTGGCTTTCCCGACTTTCTGTCGGTCGATTACAGCGCCTCGATGCGCGAATAGTGATTGAATCGCCTCATCCTGGCTCACATTATCGAACTCTAGGCTGATTATTATCCAGTGTCCTTTCCAAGACCCTTTCATTCTGAAGAAGTCTTTTTCATCAAGTGTGTAGGCTGATCGGTAGATATTTGCGTCTAGCAATAATCTAATTGCTCTGAACAAATTACTTTTTCCGGCTCCATTTTCACCGATTATAGTATTTATCCCTTTCTCAAAAATAAACTTAGCTCTTTCGAAGTTTCTATAGTTTACCAGCGTTACTTTTGAGAGATGCATTAGCACATTCCTTTGCATTTTGTGGGGCGCGACGATGCGTGCCGTATCTGTTGACAATATCAGAATGACGTGACTGCTGTCTCAGATTTGCCTTAGGCGAGGTAGGCGGTAGATAGATTGCGACGGAGGCGCGTAGCTTCGCGCCATTTAGTCCTCAGTCCTGTTTAGGTTGCCTATCTCAAAGGCGCGGCACATCGTGTTATGACGTCAATACCAGACGCATAAACAGCGGGTTTTGGAGGGGGCTTCTTTTGTGTAAGTGTCACAGTCCGCCAAAATTGTTCGGCCACACTACATCCTTGGATGCGTTTTTTGTAACGCGTCCCCATGTGTATGGAATAGCTCACTGGCTTCTTCCGCGTAGCGGCACTGTTCCGTCCGCGAACCCGCTACACGGAATTGTCCTAGGTCCAAGCTTCAGTTATCGGACAGATCTCGTTCAGTAATCAATGTGTGAGGTGTCAGAAGAATTAGTATTCTCCCTTTAGGTAACTCTGCAAACTCAATCTCGGATCCTCCAACTATTTTGTTACGTATAGCATTAGGAAGTGAAATCCGACCGACTGAATCAATTTTGGCATTAGAAATACTGACGCTATTGTTTTCTGGCTTCGATTTAATCCCTAAGACCCGGTCAGATTGCATGCGAGCTTTTTTATACGATTCACTAGCCTGAATATCCTTAATATCTACAGATAGTGCGCCTGATTTGGAACATTTCAAGTCGTCGAATCTATCGCCTCGCATTTCTTTGTCTTCAAAAAGAATGCGCAAGATTTTTATCGAACTGTCTTTCAGTTTGCGAAAGGATAAAATCCATGTCATAGCGCACCTATGATATTTGAGTCTTCACCAAAACTCGAAGTGTGACGCATAAGCGCTCAAGCGAATTTATGTTTCTTAGACACATAGATATCTCGTCCAAATTCTAGTCCGGAATAGTTGTTTTTATCTGAGTGATAGCTAGAGCCGGTATCTGTATAGAAAATGTACTGTTTGTCAGGGACCTTATAGCTCTTGAGGAATGTCCGCTCATGGATTCTTGTGACGGTCTCGGTCCTCAGATCGGTTGGGCCGTTCTTCTCCGGTGGTATGAGGATGCTAATTGAAGTGACCGCTGTTCGGCCATCGCCCTGAAGGATCCCCCTAATCAGCGCATCCAAATCATCTGCACGCCGAAAGCCCCAAATGCAATCAGTATCTGAATCACCTTCAACGCTCTTGGTGGAGACCAACGCGAGCAGAAGGAGGTCGGAGTCCGCTGCAATGAACACGCGCTTGCGCAACCAGCCGGGGTCAACCTGGCCATCTTCGTTTTGCTCCGGGACAATAAACATATAGTTTTGCCTTATTCGTTTCTCGGGACCTGATGGGGAGGGGGATCAGAAGCTAATGGGCGCCTGATTTGTGCAAGTTGCGCATAAAGTTTTGATCCATCCGTGACGCGTGCGAACCAAATTGCCAGGAGCACCACAGGCTTCGCAAACCTTACTAGATTCACTCTCGGCCATTTCTATCAACGCAGTGATCGAAACGCTACCGCCTTGATATGCGACCCGCAGGACCCCAAATTTTTCTTTAATGTGACTGATGAATACTGTGCTTGCTGGGGACTCTTCAGTGCGTTGTTGGATCTCGCTGCAAAGCCTTTCGATCAGGGGGAACCATCCTTCCCCACAGTCAAAGCCCCGCCATCCCACCCTAGGCCACACTGCATCTGGATCATGGAAAATCCCAGGGTATTTTCGAATCAAACTTTGTTCGAAGTGATCGTTCGCCATGGCGAATGCTCCTTAGCGGGAGGTCCTGTGCCGGCTACACCTGCGAAAGCGATGCCTTGTGTGACATTGATGTCACATCAATATTTGCGCATTTCTGGTCAGATGTAAACATTTGCCGGCTAATATATGGACAGCAAGAATGCATTTGGCATGGCGCTCAGGGAGCTGCGTTTGCGCAGGAACCTTAGCCAGCAGGATTTTGCGGGGGTTGTAACCAGGGAGCATTTGTCGCGATTAGAACGTGGTGTCAGTCAGCCGAATTTAGAGCTTATCCGAAACCTCTCGGAGGTTCTGAATGTGCACCCAATGTCGCTACTGGCTCAGACATTCATCCATGACCCTGAAGCCCCTGAGCTGCGCTCGCTTATAAAAATCATTGCGAAGGATCTCAGTGTGGGCGCTGCTAAATGAGCGTTCAATTCGTTCCTTGCTGCTGCAATGAAAAGGGGCCTGGCTTGACCTCGCCGTACCCATGACGTAGAGAAACGAAATCCCGCAAAGCTCGCCTGTGAGTAACTAAACATCAGAATCAGGGCATGGTATGAACGATCTTGAAGCAGAAATGCGCCAAGCGCTTTTTGGTACAGCCGCTTCGACTCCGACCTCCGACAAAACTGCGCTGCCGATACAGGTAGCCACTCCCACAAAGCCACGTCCGGTAGCAAAAGCCCTGTCTCCTAAGCTTCGGGTGACTATGCATGTCACCAAAGAATTTGAAGGCGAGCTAGAGATCTTCGTTTACGACGTGAGTACTCTCAGTACGTTGACGGCAGAGATTGAAGCCAAGGCGGCGGCGAAGAAAAAAAAATTCAAATACGTTGATGTTGTGTCCATCCAATCAGTCGATTGACGCTTGGAATCTCGCGTAGTGCCGGTCAATCACGGACAGATATGGTCCCGGATACGTGATTTGGTTGGTGTTGCACGACCGGATTGGCTGGTGGGGGCGAATACGTTCGAGCCGCAGGTTATTTAGAGGGAGAGATTGTTTGAGTACGAAGCTGATCACGAAGGAAGGCTTTGAGGCTCTTAAAAACGAGCTTGACTATCTGTGGAGAGAAAAACGTCCAGATGTGACACAAAAAGTCACGTGGGCAGCTTCGCTCGGTGATCGGAGTGAGAATGCCGATTATCAATATAATAAAAAGCTTTTGAGAGAAATTGACCGACGTGTGCGCTACCTCCGTAAGAGGTTAGAGGACATGCGGGTGGTCGAATTTTCACCTGAGCAAGAGGGACGCGTGTTTTTCGGTGCATGGGTCGAGGTGGAAAATGAGGGCGGCGAAGTTAAGCGCTTTCGGATTGTCGGATATGACGAAATTTATGGTCGTAATGACTACATTTCAATTGATTCGCCGATGGCAAGGGCGCTCCTCAAAAAGGAGGTAGGCGATGAGGCCTTCGTTCAAACGCCTCAAGGAGTAATTGAATGGTGGGTCAACAAAATCGAGTATCTAAAATAGTACTCATTTTAGTATGTATACTATTGAACGAGGTGCTCTAGCTCAGGCTTCTCCTGCTTAATAGTATGGGTGGTGGGGCCATAGTAGGTATTCGGCGTTTTCCGAGCGATCACCCTGGGCCGCTGCTTCACTGACCGATTGCGTCACCTGTGGTCGGCGCACGTGCCACAACTCGTGGAACTCGGCGCGCATCCGCGCTTCACCTTCGGGGGTGATCAGCGCGGTGCCAGCGGTGCGGGGAGGGCGATAACGGCTCATGGCGACTTCTTGTGGTAGAGAGCGCTTGAGTCTATCAACCCTCGCGCAAGACTGTCAGGGGGCTCGCGTTCAAGGCGCGACGCGTGCCGAACACGCCGGCGCCACCGATCAGCACCGCACCGATCAGAGGCAACACCAGCAGCCACGGATGCGGATGCCAGGGCAAATCGAAGGCGTAGCGGTAAAGCACCAGGCTGACCAACTCCGAACCCAGTGCCGCCAGCAAGCCGCTGACTGCGCCGAGCAAGCCGAACTCGATGCGCCGCGCCTTGACCAGCAATTGCCGCTCTGCGCCCAGAGCCCGCAATAACGCACCTTGGCGAATACGTTCATCCAGGGTTGCCTGCAGGCCGGAGAACAGCACCGCCATCCCCGCTGCCAATACGAACAACAGCACGTACTCCACCGCCAGGGTGACCTGGGCGAGGATGCTGCGCAGTTGCTCCAGCAAGGCTTCGACTTGCAGGATGGTCACCGCCGGGAATGCCCGGGACAGATCGACAATCTGCTGGTCGTGACCCGCCGCCAGATAGAAGCTAGTGAGGTAGGTCGCTGGCAGGTCCTTCAAGGTGCCGGGCTGGAAGATCATGAAGAAGTTCGGCTGGAAGTTGTCCCAGTTGATCTCCCGCAAGCTGGTGACTTTCGCTTCCCGATTGACCCCGCCGACGGTGAACACCAGGTGATCGCCCAGTTTGAGTTTCAGGCTCTCGGCGACCTTGCCTTCGACCGACACGCCGGGAATATCATCCGGTGTTTGTTCGGTCCACCAGTTACCTGAGGTGAGCTTGTTACCCGCCGGCAAGTCCGCCGCCCAGGTCAGGCTCAGGTCACGCTGGATCGCCCGGTCACCGGCCGAATCCTTGCTGACGATGTCCTGCACTGCTTCGCCATTGATGCTGATCAGCCTGCCGGGCACCACTGGATACAGCGGGGCTGATTGCGCCGACAGTTCGATCAGGCGGTCGGTGAAGGCCTGTTTGTCTGCAGGAATGATGTTCAGGGCGAAATAATTCGGTGCGTTTTTCGGTAACTGATTCTGCCAAGTGTCGAGCAACTCGCCGCGTAGCAATGCGATCAACGCCATCGACAGCAGAATCAAGCCGAAGGCCAGGGATTGGCCGGCCGCTGCCAATGGATGTCGCAGCAATTGGCCCAGGCCCAGACGCCAAGGCAAAGACGCGCGAGCCAACATCCGTCGCAGGCTATTGAGCAACAACAGCAGCAAACCGCCGAGCACCACGGCCGCGATCACGCCACCACCGAGCAGGGCGAAGGTCAGGACCAGGTCCAGGCTCAAACGCCACATGATCAAGCCGAGCGCGCCCAGCGCCGCGCCATAGACCATCCAGGTGCTGGACGGGATCGGCAGCATGTCCCGACGCAATACGCGCAATGGCGGCACCCGGCCGAGTGCTGCCAGAGGTGGTAAGGCAAAACCGGCCAGTGCTACCAGCCCGGTGCCGATCCCGGCAATGGCTGGCAACAAGCCGCCCGGTGGAACGTCGGTGGGCAGCAAGTCATGCAACAGCGCAAACAGCCCAAGCTGCGCCAGCCAGCCGAGCAGGGCGCCGCTGAGGCTGGCGAGCAGGCCGAGTACTGTCAGCTGCAAACTGAACAGCACCATGGTTTCCCGTCGGGAAAGACCCAGGCAGCGCAGCAGGGCACTGGCATCGAATCGGCGCGTGGCGAAACGCGTCGCCGACAGCGCCACCGCCACACCGGACAGCAAAACTGCGACCAGACTGGCCATGTTCAAGTAGCGCTCGGCCTTGCCCAATGCCCCCCCGATCTGCCGGTTGCCATCCCGGGCATCCTGGATGCGTTGGTTGGCGGCAAGGCCTGGTTTGATCAACTGACGATAGGTTTCCAGCGCCTGGGCGTTGCCGCGCCAGAGTTCGCGGTAACTGACCCGGCTGCCGGGCTGCACCACACCGGTGGCTGTGAGGTCGCGGAGGTTGATCAGCACCCGTGGCGTCAAGCTGTAGAAATTGCCGGCGCGATCCGGCTCATAGGTCAACACTCGCGCCAGTTTCAGGGTTTTCATGCCGACGTCGATGTTGTCGCCGATCTTCAGGTCCAGCGCGGTCAGCAGGCGCGCCTCGACCCAGGCTTCACCGGGTTTCGGCCCGCCACCAGTTTCTTCCGGGGCGAAGGGCGCGGAGGCGCTTTTCAGTTCGCCACGCAGCGGATAGACCTCGTCAGCCGCCTTGATGCTGGACAGCTGAATGCCGTTGTCGGTGGCGATGACGCTGGAGAATTCCACGACCTGGGCATGTTCCAGTCCCAGTTCGGTGCCGCTTCTGATCTGTTCGGGCCGCGCCGGCGAACTGCCTTCGAGCAACAGGTCGGCACCGAGAAACTCGGTGGCGCGCAGCATCATGGCGCCGTTGAGTCGGGCGCCGAAGTAGCCGATGGCAGTGCTGGCGGCCACGGCCACCAGCAAGGCGAAGAACAACACCCGAAGCTCACCGGCGCGGGCGTCGCGCAGCAGTTGGCGGATGGCGAGGCTGAACAGGCGCAATAGCGGCAAGCGTGCCATCAAGGCTCCAGAGGGGCGACCAGCAGGCCGGCTTCAAGGCGGATCAGGCGCCGGCAGCGATGTGCCAGGCGTTCGTCGTGGGTCACCAGCACCAGGGTCGTGCCGCGTTCCTGGTTCAGTTCGAACAGCAAGTCGCTGATGCGCTCGCCGGTGTGGCTGTCGAGGTTGCCGGTGGGTTCATCGGCAAACAACACGTCGGGTTCAGCGGCAAAGGCACGGGCGATTGCCACGCGCTGCTGTTCGCCACCGGAGAGCTGGCGTGGCGAATGGGTCAGGCGCTGGCCCAGTCCCACCCGTTGCAGCAATTCGGTGGCGCGCTCCCGGGCGTCTTTGCGGCCATCGAGTTCCAGCGGCAGCATGACGTTTTCCAAGGCGTTGAGGCTGTCGAGCAGTTGGAAAGACTGGAAGACAAAACCCACGTGCTCGGCGCGGATGCGCGCCCGTTGATCTTCGTCGAGATTGCTCAGGGCTTGCCCGGCGAGGGTGACTTCGCCGCTGCTCGGCAGGTCGAGGCCGGCCAGCAAGCCGAGGAGGGTGGATTTGCCCGAACCGGAGGCGCCGACGATGGCCAGACTGTCGCCCTTGTTCAGTTCCAGGCTGAGTTCGTGCAGGATAGTCAGTTCACCTTCCGCGCTGGGAACCACTTTGCTGAGGTTCTTCGCGGTGAGAATGCTTGCGCCCATGGAGAATCCGATGCGTGTGTGGTTTTTGAGTGCTGGCCTGGCCTTGATGTGCATGGCCCAGAACGCAGCGGCGGGTACAGTCCTGATCGTTGGCGATAGTATCAGCGCCGGTTTCGGACTGGATACCCGCTTGGGGTGGGTGTCGCTGCTTGAGCAACGGCTCAAGCGCGAAGGTTTCGACGATAAAGTGATCAACGCCTCCATCAGCGGGGACACCAGTGCCGGAGGCCAGGCACGCCTGCCGGCGCTGCTTGCAGAGCATAAACCGGAGTTGGTAATCCTCGAGCTGGGGGGCAACGACGGCTTGCGCGGAATGCTGCCAACACAATTGCAACAAAACCTTGCGGCGATGATCGACAGCTCTCGGGCCAGCGGTGCGAAGGTGCTGTTGCTGGGCATGCAATTGCCGCCCAACTACGGTGCCCGTTATACCGAGGCCTTTGCGAAGGTCTATGGCGCGCTGGCAGAGGAGAAAAAAATCCCGCTGGTACCGTTTTTCCTCGATGGGATCGGCGGTCATCCTGACCTGATGCAAGCCGACGGCCTGCACCCGGCAGCAGCGGCACAGGACAAGTTGCTGGAAAATGTCTGGCCGACGCTGAAACCGCTGCTTTGACGCTTTTCTAGTGGCGGTGTTTCGGCTAAGGTGGCGCCCCCGATTTGGAGCCCCCGATGCCGCGTCCCGCCTGGTCCCTTTTTGCCTACCAACTGATCGAGCCTGACGAACAGCTGGATCTGTTCGCCTGCCAGGAAGTGCGGGTGCATCTGGTGACCCGTCAGCTGGAGCTCGGCGGCTCGGCGGACCGGACGTTGTGCGGCAGCTTGCTGCCAGCGCAGCCGCGCTGGTCGAGCGTGGAACGCAGGGTGTTCCAGGATCAGCGTTTGTGCTCGCTGTGCCGAGCCATCCTCGAGTCGCAAAAACGCGGCACCTCGCCGATCTGGCCAGAACTGCGCTTCGAGCTGTAGACCGCTATCGCGAGCAAGCTCGCCCACATGAAAAAAACGTCATATATCGCCTGCAATGTCTCGATCTCCCCGAATTTACGGGTGTCGGTGTACAATCGCGTTCTTATACCCATTGTCGACCCTGCGAAGGATTTTCCGGATGTTGCCGCGCTTTCCTGCCGTCACCCGCTGTCTGACCCTTGCCGCCCTCTGTGCGACCGGTCCAGTTTCAGCACTAGAGCTGCCTCTACCGCCACCTGGTGAAGACATCATCGGTCAGGTGCAAGTGATCAAGGCCAAGTACGAAGACACCTTCGCTGACCTTGGTACCACCTACGATCTGGGCTATTCGGAGATGGTTGCGGCCAACCCGGGCGTCGACGCCTGGCTGCCGGGCGCCGGGACTGAAATCGTGTTGCCGACCCGTTTTATCCTGCCGCCGGGTCCGCGCGAAGGTATCGTCATCAATCTGGCTGAGTACCGCCTCTATTACTTCCCGAAAGGCCGGAACGTGGTGTACACCTTCCCGCTGGGGATCGGTCGTGAAGGTTGGGGTTCGCCAATCGCCCACACCACCATCACGGCGAAAACGCCAAACCCGACCTGGACCCCTCCGGCGTCGATCAAGGCCGAGCATCTCGCCGACGGTGACCCGTTGCCGAATGTGGTGCCGGCCGGGCCAGACAACCCGCTGGGGCCGTTCAAGTTCAGCCTGGGCACCCCGGGCTACCTGATCCACGGCTCGAACAAGAAGTTCGGCATCGGCATGCGCACCAGCCACGGTTGCTTCCGCATGTTTAACAACAACGTGCTGGAAATGGCGGGCATGGTGCCGGTCGGTACGTCGGTGCGGATCATCAACGACCCGTACAAATTCGGCATGAGCGGCGGCAAGGTTTACCTCGAAGCGCATACGCCACTGGATGACAACGGCAACCCGTCGGTGGTCGACAAGCACACCGCGGTGATCAACGCGATGCTCAAGCGTGAAGACATCACCAACAACCTGCGCATGAACTGGGATGTGGTGCGTGACGTGGTGGCGGCCGAAGATGGCCTGCCAGTGGAAATCGCTATACCGAATACCTCCGCACCGATGGTGTCGAGCGTGCCGGTCGATCTGCAGCAGTAAGCACCCAAAAAGAACCCGCCGACGTTGGCCGTCGGCGGGTTTTTTTATGGCCGGTACTAAACGCCAGGCATAAAAAAGCCGACCCATAAATGGATCGGCTTGATAACAATCCCGAAGGACTATTACTTGCGGCTAGCTTTGTCCAGCATGCGCAGAGCACGCTCGTTAGCTTCGTCAGCAGTCTGTTGTGCTTTTTGAGCAGCAGCCAGAGCTTCATCAGCTTTACGGTAAGCTTCGTCTGCACGAGCCTGGGAGCGAGCAGCTGCGTCTTCAGTAGCGGTCAGACGTGCTTCGGTTTCTTTCGATACGCTGCTGCAACCGGTAGCCAGAACTGCGGCCAGAGCCAGAGCAGAGAATTTCAGAACGTTGTTCATCGTGTTCCCCTTCAAGGACATTCTATTAAGTAGCTGTCTCCTCAGAGTGAGGAAATAGCCGGCGTACATACTACCCATTACTTGTCGTAAGTAAACTGACGTAAAGCAAGAAGCAAAAAAAATTGTAGGCGTTGATTCTTTTTCGAGCAACTTTTAACTGCGCTGTATAAAAAATACTCAGCTGCAAGGCCCGAAATGAGCGAGCCGCATGCGAAAAGTTCCCTATCCCAGCGGCATTATTTCCGGTCTTTGTTAAAGTCTGTCTACATGGTTTCGTCTACACTTTTGTTCGGATTTTGCGCAGCGCCTCTCATATCTTTGTGCATGTAGAGGTGACTTTAACAACGGGCGCTCGTCTTAAGTCTCAACATCCGGCAATGTTCAGGCTTCGACCCGGGAAGATCTTCGGTCGAGCCGTCCCTGCGTAACCCGGAGCAGCACCCGCCACCCTAGCGTGATGACGAGCGCACCTTGAGCATTTTCGCCAATGGTGCCTACTATTTGATACGTGCCAGGTTGCGCGAGATCGGTGTCGCTCTTCTCGGTGTCCATTCAGGCACAGGGTGGCGTAGATGTTCCTTCGCCGGAAAAACATCGGTAAGGTAGGGGTCAGAATCCAAGACCCGCGAGGAGTAGTGATGAGCGAGGCGTTGTCCATCCACCATGACCAGGCTGGTCATCAGTTCGAGACCAATGTGGACGGTCATCGTGCCTACCTGACCTATATGGATCTGGGGAAACAGACCCTGGATATCTATCGCACCTTCGTGCCCAACGCATTGCGTGGCCGTGGCATTGCGGCGGCATTGACCGAGCAGGCCCTGCAGTACGCCGAAGAAATGGGCTACACGGTGATTCCATCGTGCTCTTACGTGGAGCGCTACATGGAGCGTCATCAGCGGCACGCGGCCAAGCTGAGCCAGTAAACGCAACGCATAAAAAAACGCCGGGTTAAGCCCGGCGTTTTTGTGTGCGCTAGACGGCTGATCAGCTGCGATCGCGTTTCGGCAGCACGTCCTTGAGCTTGGCATGCATGCTGCGCAAGGTGTTTTCGGTGGCGGACCAGTCGATGCAGGCATCGGTGATCGACACGCCGTATTGCAGGTCGGCAAGGTCTTTCGGGATCGCCTGGCAGCCCCAGTTCAGGTGACTCTCGACCATCAGGCCGATGATCGACTGGTTGCCTTCGAGGATCTGGTTGGCGACGTTCTCCATCACCAGCGGTTGCAGGGCCGGGTCCTTGTTGGAGTTGGCGTGGCTGCAATCGACCATGATGTTTGGCTTGATCTTGGCCTTGTTCAGCGCTTGCTCGCAGAGCGCGACGCTGACCGAATCGTAGTTCGGCTTGCCGTTGCCGCCGCGCAAGACCACGTGACCGTAGGCGTTGCCCTTGGTGGTGACAATCGACACGCCACCTTCCTGGTTGATGCCGAGGAAACGGTGCGGGCTGGAAACCGACTGCAAGGCGTTGATCGCCACGGTCAGGCCGCCATCGGTGCCGTTCTTGAAGCCGACAGCCGAGGACAGGCCGGAGGCCATTTCACGGTGAGTCTGGGATTCGGTGGTGCGCGCGCCGATGGCCGACCAGCTGATCAGGTCCTGCAAGTATTGCGGGGAGATCGGGTCGAGGGCTTCGGTAGCGGTGGGCAGGCCCATCTCGGCCAGGTCCAGCAGCAATTTGCGACCGATGTGCAAGCCGTCCTGAATCTTGAACGAGTCGTCCAGGTACGGATCGTTGATCAGACCTTTCCAGCCGACGGTGGTCCGCGGCTTCTCGAAATACACGCGCATGACCAGATACAGGGTATCCGACACTTCGGCAGCCAGGGTCTTCAGGCGATCGGCGTATTCGTGGGCAGCCTTGATGTCGTGGATCGAGCACGGCCCGATCACCACGAACAGACGGTGGTCGGTGCCATCAAGAATGTTGCGAATGACTTCGCGGCCCTTGGTCACGGTGCGCAGGGCAGCGTCGCTCAAAGGGATATCACGCTTGAGCTGATCGGGAGTGATCAGGGTTTCGTTGGAAGCGACGTTTAGGTCGTTGATCGGTAAATCAGCCATCGTTTACTCGTCAGGTCACGGGTGCCATCCGCCAGCGAACCCGCGCGGCGGAGCACAGCAAATTAAGCGCGTCGGGGAGCGGAACCTTAGCGCGTTAAGCGCCTGTTCGACAATGGGCAGACACGGGTTTAATCCAGCACAGGCTGAGCAAAAGCCTTGCGAACCGTGTCGTGGGAGAACTCGTCGGCATGTTGCTGGACCCATTCGAGGGCCAGGGCCTGAATATCCTGCAAATCTTCGTGCGCCTCATGCAGGCGACAGTAACGTTCAATCTGGCACACCTGCTCGCCCATCCGCGCGCTGAACAGCATCTGCTCGTCGACAAAGGCAATGCCCACCAGATAGCCGCGCTTTCGTCGCAGGCACCAGGCCACATAGCCCAGGTAACGCAAGTCGGGGTTCAAGGTTGGCATGCGCACTTCCAGCGCCGTGCCGTGACGCCAGGCGCGGTGGTAATTGCAAGCCATGCCCCCGAGGCTGATAGTGTGCAGCCGTTGCCGAGAAATGCACTCATGTTTGAGTAGCGTCAGCTCCACGGGTACATCGTCAGGATGAGGAAGAAAACGTCCCATGAACACGGACTCCCTGTGTCGCCCATTTGACATTGTTTCCCCCAGTATAGTGGTCGAATCGGAACTGACCGATTTCGACGCCGACCAACGGCTGCTGGCGATCAGCGGCACCTCACTGGTGGTTTTCACCAGTGTCGGCTGCGCCAGTTGCCGGTTTGCCCGCGAGCAGTTGCCAAGGCTCGATCTGGCGGTCGATCGCCTGTGCTGGATCGACGCTGCCGACAATGGCGGGTTGGTCGAACGTTATGAGGTCTTTCATTTACCGGCGCTGTTTGTGGTGCGCGACGGTGAATTCTTTGGGGCGGTACAGTCGCGCCTGACCAGCACCGAACTCAATGCAGCGGTGGGGCAGGCGCTGAATCGAATTGCTGAGGAGTTGCCATGATGGGAGCAGTTGCCAAGCCGACAATCGGCATTATCGGGACCGGCGCGATCGGCGGTTTCTACGGGGTGATGTTGGCGCGTGCCGGTTTCGATGTGCACTTTCTGTTGCGCAGTGAGTTTTCCGCGGTCGCCGAGCGCGGGTTGCAAGTGAACAGTGCGGTGCATGGCGCGCTGAGCCTGAACCCGGTCCAGGCCTATTCATCGGCTGAAGACATGCCGCCGTGCGACTGGTTGCTGGTGGCGGCCAAGAGCACCAGCTCGGGTCTAGCCCCGATCATCACTCAAGCCGCCGCCCCCGGCGCGAAAGTTTTGCTGCTGCAAAATGGCCTGGATGTCGAAGACAGTCTGCGTGAGTTGTTGCCCGATTCACTGCACCTGCTCGGTGGCTTGTGTCTGATTTGCGTCCATCGTGAAGGTCCGGGCGTAATCACCCACCAGGCGCTGGGGTCGGTGAATGTCGGTTACCACAGTGGCCCGGCCAAAGATGATGCGGCGCGTATGGCGCTGGTCGAGGAGGGCGCCGGGCTGTTCCGCACTGCCGGCATCGACTCGCAAGCCATGCCTAATCTGCATCAGGCGCGCTGGCAGAAACTGGTCTGGAATATTCCTTACAACGGTTTGTCGGTGCTGCTTGGGGCGAGTACCACGCCGTTGATGGCCGATGCCGACAGCCGCGCGCTGATCCAGGCGTTGATGGCCGAAGTGGTGCAAGGCGCCGAGGCCTGCGGTCACGCCATACCGCCCGGTTACGCCGACTACCTGTTCATGATGACCGAGAAAATGCCCGACTACTGGCCGAGCATGCACCACGATTTGCTGCACAAACGACCGCTGGAGCTGGAGGCGATTTACGCCCGGCCCCTGGCGGCGGCGAAAGCGGCGGGATGTGAATTGCCGCGCATCGAGGCCCTGTATCGGGCGCTCGGTTTTATCGATCGACGTAACGTTTGAGTCGATCCACCAGAGGGGAAGGGCATGGCGAAAGACATAGATGACAAGTTGGTGCTGGCGATTTCGTCGCGAGCGTTGTTTGACTTGAGCGAGAGCCACAAGGTGTATTTGTCGAGCGGGGTCGAAGCCTATCGGCAGTACCAGATCGAACACGAAGACGAAATCCTCGAGCCCGGCGATGCCTTCCCGCTGGTGGAAAAACTGCTGAAGCTCAATGCCAGTCTGGGCCGCGCGCGGGTCGAGGTAGTGCTGGTGTCGCGCAATAGTGCCGACACTGGCCTGCGGGTCTTCAACTCGATTCACCATTACGGCCTGGCGATTTCCCGTGCGGCGTTTGTCGGCGGGCGCAGTCCGTATCCGTATCTCAAGGCCTTCGGCTGCGACCTGTTTCTCTCGACCCATGCCGAAGATGTACGCAGCGCACTGGATGCCGGGTTCGCCGCAGCGACCATTCTCTCGGGCGGTGCGAGCCGGGCAGCGAGTGATGAATTGCGCATCGCCTTCGACGGTGACGCGGTGCTGTTTTCCGATGAGTCGGAGCGGGTCTATCAGGCCGGTGGGCTGGAAGCGTTCCAGGCCAGCGAGCGCGAAGCGGCCCGTGAGCCGTTGCGCGGTGGGCCATTCAAAGGCTTCCTGGCGGCGCTTAATCTGTTGCAGCGCGAGTTCCCTGACGACGCTTGCCCGATCCGTACGGCGCTGGTGACCGCGCGCTCGGCACCGGCCCACGAGCGAGTGATCCGCACGTTGCGCGAGTGGGACATTCGCCTGGACGAATCGCTGTTTCTGGGTGGACTGACCAAAGCAGCGTTCCTGGAAGCCTTTGCCGCCGACGTGTTTTTCGACGATCAGGCCGGTCATTGCGAACTGGCCCGCGAAGTGGTCGCCACCGGTCACGTGCCTCATGGCATAAGCAATGAGCAGAAAGTTTAAGCCCCTGCGTCAAGGTGTTACGCGGCCCGTCGTACTCGGCAAGGCACTGCTAAGCTGAATCAATCTCCGCCATGTTGGCACGCGAGGAGGTCAGATGATTCATTCCATGCTGTATGCCACCGACCTCGGCCTGTATGCACCTTTTGTAATGCAGCATGCGCTGGCACTGGCACGCACATTCAATTGCGACTTGTACGTGGTGCACGCGGTGGAGCCCATGGGGTTGTTCGCCGAATCGGTGCTGCAAAGCTACCTCGATGAACAGGCGTTGAACGAGTTTCACAGTCAGGGCCTGAATACGGTCATCGCCAATATCGAACGTCGAGTGCTGGAAAGCTTTCGTGAGGAACTGGGGGAAGACGGGGAGCAGGATCTGCAGCGGATTCAAGCGGTGCGAGTGCTTCAAGGCGATCCGGCTCAAGTGATTCTCGACCAGGCGCAGAAACTCTCTGTGGATTTGCTGATCGTAGGTAGTCATAGCCACCGCACGGGCGCGGAAACCCCTTTGGGCCGCACCGCCGCGCGGGTGCTGCAACTGGCCCGGGTGCCGGTCTATCTGGTGCCGCTGGTAGAACGTCGTCGGCAGGGTGATCGCTAGAACACGAATAATGGCGTTTTGATAAAAAAGTTCTAGATTTATTCTTCAAGCCATTAATATAGTTATATACCGTCGCTGATGCCCGTGGCGTCTACCTGCTTTGAGGGATTCATATGAAGCTTCAACAACTGCGCTACATCTGGGAAGTGGCGCACCACGACCTCAACGTTTCCGCTACCGCCCAAAGTCTCTACACCTCGCAGCCGGGCATCAGTAAGCAGATTCGCTTGCTGGAAGACGAACTGGGCGTCGAAGTCTTCGCCCGCAGCGGCAAGCACCTGACCCGCGTCACACCGGCCGGCGAACGCATCATCACCACCGCTGGCGAAATCCTGCGCAAGGTTGAAAGCATCAAGCAGATTGCCCAGGAATTCTCCAACGAGAAGAAAGGCACCCTGTCGATCGCCACCACCCACACCCAGGCCCGTTATGCGTTGCCGCCGGTGATCAGCAATTTCATCAAGCAGTACCCGGACGTTGCCCTGCACATGCACCAGGGTTCGCCGATGCAGATCGCCGAAATGGCCGCTGACGGCACCGTGGATTTCGCCATCGCCACCGAAGCCCTGGAGCTGTTCGGTGACCTGGTGATGATGCCGTGCTACCGCTGGAACCGCTGCGTGGTCGTACCCCAGGGCCATCCGCTGACCAAGCTGCCGAAGCTGACCCTCGAAGCCCTGGCCGAATACCCGATCGTGACCTACGTGTTCGGTTTCACCGGCCGTTCGAAACTCGACGAAGCCTTCAGCCATCGCGGCCTGACGCCGAAAGTGGTGTTCACCGCCGCCGACGCCGACGTGATCAAGACTTACGTTCGTTTGGGTCTGGGCGTGGGTATCGTGGCGAAAATGGCGGTCGACGCCAAACTCGACAGCGACCTGGTGATGCTTGATGCCAGCGACCTGTTCGAGTCCAGCATCACCAAGATCGGCTTCCGTCGCGGCACCTTTCTGCGAGGCTTCATGTGCGACTTCATCGAGAAGTTTGCCCCGCACCTGACCCGTGAAGTCATGGCCAAGGCCATCCAGTGCCACAACAAGCAGGAACTGGAAGAGCTGTTCGACGGCGTTGAACTGCCGGTCCATTAATAGGGTGTCCTACCGCGCAAATACTGTTCCTTTTTGACGGCGTCTGTTGCCGTCATGCTGCGTTGCCGCTCCTCGCCATAGCGGGTTATGACTCGTCGCGGCGCCTTGCCTGACGACAACAGCCACTCGTCAAAAGAGGAACGTATTCACGAGGTAGGACACCGTTCTAGACCACCTCGGTAACAGAGAACTGTTGCCGAGCGCCCGCCACCAGAATCTCCACCTCGTCCTCTTCGAACTTGCCCAGCAGGCTTTTGCCCAGCGGTGAGCGGGGGGTGATGACGGTAATCATCTGCCCCACCAGATCAACCTTCAAACCCGCCGCGTCGGGGGCCAGGAACAGCCATTGTTCACGACCCTTTTCGTCTTCAAGGCCGAGCAGGGCGCCGACTTCGATACCGCGCTGATCGTCATACGGGCGCAGCGTCAGGTTCTGGCAAAGCGTCAGTGAATGGCGGATTTCCTCGACCCGTTTTGCTTGCCCGGCCGCGAGGTAAGACGCCTCCAACCCCAACGTGTCGTATTTGTTTTCGGCGATGTTTTCTTCGTGGGTCGCGGTTTCGTAGGCGGTTTGCGCCGCGCGTTCAGCGATGTCGAGATCGATGCGCAGCTTGTCGAGAATCAGTTGGTGGACGATGTGTTTATTCATGATCAATCGCAGAATTGCTGGACGTTGGCGCGGCTTTTTTCACTCGGCGCCGTCTGGTCCTGCTGCAGCCAGAACTGACATTTTGGGTTCGACAGGTTGCGGTTGTTGCTGCGGGCCTGATCGAGGAATTGCTGTTGCTCGTTCTTGCGCAGGTTTTCTTTGTACTGCTCGAACAGCGGGCTTTGAGGCGCAATGTCCGGCACCGGTTGCACTACCGGCGGTTTGGCCAGTTGCTGTACGGCCTGGGCCACCGGTGCCAATTGTTCGGGGAACAAAAAGCGCGAGGCGAGCCAGCAAGTCAGCGCAATGGCCAGGAACCCCAGCCACAGACCCAAAGCAATGCTGCCGGTCAATTGCAGGGCATTAAGCTGGATCGGCAACGGGCGGCGCGGGTTGGGACGGTAGGGCATGGCTGCCTCCTGGCGGGTGGTCGCGGGCGGATGGCGATTGTCGCACGAAGATTAATCGTCGTTGGCTCTTCTGCACGGGGTAATTTATGCGGACAATCGGTGCCTTTGCCAACGGAAGCCTGGAATGCCTGAACTGAAAGCCCGCTGGGATATTTTTTGCACCGTAGTCGATAACTTTGGCGACATCGGCGTGACCTGGCGTCTGGCCCGGCAACTGGTGGTCGAGCATTCGGTGGCCGTGCGCTTGTGGGTCGATGATCTGCGGGCCTTCGAACGCCTATGCCCGGAGATCGACATCCATGCTGCACAGCAATGGCAGCAAGGTGTCGAAGTGTGTCACTGGGCGGCCGAATGGCAACCCATTGCTGCCGCCGACGTGGTGATCGCCGCGTTCGCCTGCCAGCTGCCCGGCGCCTACATGGAAGCCATGGCCGAGCGAGAAAAGCCGCCGTTGTGGATGAACCTCGATTACCTGAGCGCCGAGGACTGGGTCATCGGTTGCCACGGGTTGCCGTCGGTGAAGTACAAAAAAGTGCAGAAGTACTTCTTCTTCCCGGGATTTCAGAAGGGCACCGGTGGCTTGCTGCGAGAGCGCGGATTGCTGGAGCGGCGTCGGCAGTTTCAGCAAAGCCCCGAGGCCCAGCGAGAATTCCTGCAGGGTTTGGGGATCAATCGTGCACCCGCTGCGCAATTGATCTCGCTGTTTGCCTACGAAAACACGGGGTTGGCAAGTTGGCTTGACGCCATGGCCGCCGATTCGACGCCTACGCATCTGCTGGTGCCGGAAGGGCGGATTCTCGCAGACGTCGAGCGCTGGCTCGCGGTGA
Organism: Pseudomonas sp. LBUM1646; assembly: GCF_059716165.1. Lineage (NCBI taxonomy): Bacteria > Pseudomonadati > Pseudomonadota > Gammaproteobacteria > Pseudomonadales > Pseudomonadaceae > Pseudomonas > Pseudomonas sp. LBUM1646. The sequence goes on along the minus strand of NZ_CP166810.1, from coordinate 4,857,999 downwards.
ATGATCTGGCGCCCGGAGCGTTGCATGTGCGCGATGCCCTGACCCTTCAGGTGCTGCCGTTCATCCGACAGGATCAATACGATCACCTGCTCTGGTGCTGCGACTTCAACGCAGTGCGCGGCGAAGACTCCTTTGTCCGGGCCCAATGGGCAGGGCGGCCGCTGCTGTGGCACATCTACCAGCAGGACGAAGACATCCACCTCGACAAGCTCGAAGCGTTCCTCGCCCTCTATACAAAAGGCCTGTCGGCACCCGCCAGCGAGGCGATCAGCGGTCTTTGGCGGGCCTGGAATGCCGGCGACAGAATGACCGACCACTGGCAGTCCACCCGTAAACACTGGCCAGAGCTGGAAAAACACGCCGAAACGTGGTGTCTGGAACAAGCCTTGCAGGCGGATCTTGCCGCGGCGCTGGTACAGTTTTATGTAAATTGGATATGATACGCGGCCTAGATTTTTGTAAATCCCATCCAAATTCGGATATTCGCAATGAAAACTGGTAAAGAACTGAAACCCGGTACCGTGATCCGTCTCGAAAACGATCCTTGGCTGGTTCAGAAAGCTGAATTCACCAAGTCCGGTCGTAACAGCGCGATCATGAAGACCAAGCTGAAGAACCTGCTGACCGGTTACAAGACCGAGATCGTTTACAGCGCTGACGACAAACTGGACGACGTAATCCTCGACCGCAAAGAAGCGACCCTGTCCTTCATCAGCGGCGACACCTACACGTTCATGGACACCACCGACTACACCATGTACGAGCTGAACGCTGAAGACATCGAAGCCGTTCTGCCTTTCGTTGAAGAAGGCATGACCGATGTTTGCGAAGCGATCTTCTTCGAAGAGCGTCTGGTTTCCGTAGAACTGCCGACGACTATCGTGCGTCAGGTTGACTACACCGAAGGTTCCGCTCGCGGCGACACTTCCGGCAAGGTGATGAAGCCTGCCAAACTGAAGAACGGTACCGAACTGTCGGTTGCTGACTTCATCGAAATCGGCGACATGATCGAGATCGATACCCGCGAAGGCGGTTCCTACAAAGGCCGTGCTAAATAAGCACAGCTCGAGGAATGAAAAAGCCCGACCATTGAGTCGGGCTTTTTTGTGCCTTGGATTTCAAGATCAAAAGCTCGCAGCCTCGTTTCACTCGACAGCTCCTACGCAGGGAAAAATCAAAATCCTTGTAGGAGCTGTCGAGTGAAACGAGGCTGCGAGCTTTTGCCCGGACGTTAAACGGTCACGTGCAAACGCACTTCGACATTGCCACGGGTGGCGTTGGAGTACGGGCAGACCTGGTGAGCCGCATCGACCAGAGTTTGTGCATCCGCTTGTTCAAGACCTGGCAGGCTGATGTGCAGGTCGATGTCTAGGCCGAAACCACCAGGGATCTGACCGATGCCGACATGGGCAGTGATCGACGCATCGTTCGGGATGGTGCGTTTGGTCTGGCTGGCGACGAACTTCAGTGCGCCGATAAAGCAGGCGGAGTAGCCGGCTGCAAACAGTTGCTCGGGGTTGGTCGCTGCGCCGCCAGCACCGCCGAGTTCTTTCGGGGTGGCGAGTTTGACGTCGAGGATGTTGTCGCTGGAAACCGCACGACCGTCGCGGCCACCGGTGGAAGTTGCGATTGCGGTGTAGAGAGTTTGCATGGTGTGAGCCTCATTCGGGTTTGTATTTTTGCGCTAAATGTTTGCGCGCTAAGTAAGTGCGAGATGAATGTATCGCGCGAATATTTAGCGCGCAAGATAAATTTTTGAAAAAGTTTGAGAAAGGGAGACGAGCGGGTGGTTGATGGATGTGGAGGCTATTGATTTAGAGCGGTTTGCTCAGGATTTTCAGGAGGGAATTTTTTTTGAAGGGAGCCACAAAACAAATGTGGGAGCGAGCCTGCTCGCGAAAGCGGTGTGCCAGTCAACAACAATGCCGAATGTCATATCGCTTTCGCGAGCAGGCTCGCTCCCACAGGGGACTGATGTTGGTTTTGGGCTAGAGGCTGTCTTGCAGGTGGCTACGCAGCTCTTGAAGATCATTTTGCAGCTTCTTCAACTGCTCAATCGTCCGCCCACTGGCGCCAAGGATGCACTGCGGAATGTCCCGGGCCTTGTCCCGCAAGGCGCGGCCCTGTTCGGTCAATTCGACGATCACCACCCGTTCATCTTCACGACTGCGGGTCCGGCTCAGCAAGCCTTCAACTTCCAGGCGCTTGAGCAATGGCGTCAACGAGCCAGGATCGGTTAGCAGTCGTGTGCTGATTTCGCCTACGGTCAAACCATCCCGTTCCCACAACACCATCATCGCCAGGTATTGCGGATAGGTCAGGCCCAGCGCTTGCAGCAGCGGCTTGTAAACCTTGGTCATCAGCAGCGAAGTGGAGTGCAGGGCGAAGCAGACCTGGTTGTCCAGCAGCAGGTGGTCGCAGGTGTCCGGGGTGTTGCGTTCGGTGGTCATGTCAAAGCCTTGATCAGTGATCGTCATGAATCTAGCGGGCGAATCTTTAATGCGCCAGATAATTATGACTCAGTGGCCGGCCAGATTGCCTTGCAGGGCCAGATCCCACGGCGCAATCGGACTGAAGCGAGTTTTCAGATATTCCAGCAACAAACGACTGCGGGAACTGGCCTGCTGTTCCAGACGCAAGGCGTAGATGCCTGCGGTTTCCGGTTTTGGCAGGCCGTTTTCGCAGAACAACGGTAGCAGTTCACCGCGCAACAGGTATTCGCTGGCCAGCCAGGTCGGCAAGTGCGCGATACCCAGCCCGGCCAGTGCGCCACAGACCAGCGCTTCGGCATTGTTGGCGCTCATGCGGATGTGCGCGGGGCGGTGCAACTGCATGCGCCCATCCCGCTCGAAACGCCAGGCGAAGGGCGGGGCGAGACCGTCCCAGTCGAGGCCATCGTGTTCAATCAACTGCGCCGGATTGGTCGGCACGCCTCGGCGCTTCAAATAATCGGGGCTGGCGCAGGCGATGCGTACCATGTTTGCCAGCGGCGTGGCCACCAGCCGGGTATCTTCCATCTGTCCGGCACGCAGCACCAGGTCGACCTTGCCCAGATTCAAACCCTGCATGTCGACAAAGCTGTCGATCAGGTGCAGTTGCACGTCGAGACCGGGGTACAACATCAGAAAATCGGCAATGACCGGCGCCAGATGTCGCCGGCCGAATGCTGCTGGCGCGTCCACCCGAATCAAGCCTTCGGGGGCACTGCTGAGGGACACCGCTTCCGCCCGTGCCAGGCGCAACTCGGTAACGATCCGCCGCGCCCGCTCGGCAAACGCCAAACCAGCCGGCGTCGCCCGCACCGCGTGGGTACTGCGCAGGAATAACTGGCTGCCGACCGCACTCTCCAGGCTGTCGATGCGCCGTGCCACCGCCGAAGGCGTCAGCGGATGGCGCCGGGACGCGGCGGAAAAGCTTCCGGTTTCGAGCACATCGAGGAACAGCCCGAGTTGGTCGGTCAGTTGGTTGGGGTTCATGGTTTTTACCAGCGCTTGTGCGGAATCGGCACAGCCATTGTGCGTTGCTGTGCGTTTCCCCGCTAGGGCCGACTGCGTAGGATGAAACGCCTGACAAGAGGGAATGAGCCTGTGCTTGAGTTTTTTCTGTATCTGATCTTTGGCGCTGCCTTGGGCACCCTGGGTGGTTTGTTTGGCATCGGCGGTGGCCTGATTGCCATTCCGCTGCTCGGCGTGTTGTGCGGTCTCGATCAACAGATCGCCCAAGGCACGGCGTTGGTGATGGTAGTGCCGAATGTGATGCTGGCGCTGTGGCGCTATCACCAGCGTAATCGCATCGAGTTGCGCCACGCATTGCCGCTGGCTTCCATGGGATTCTGCTTTGCCTGGATCGGTTCGATCTGGGCCGTGGGCATCGATGCGCAAACCATGCGTGTGGGATTTGTCGCGTTCCTGGTAGCGCTGTCGACTTACAACCTGGTGCGAATGTTTACCGCCAACGCGCCGGCATCTTCGCAGATGCATTATTCATGGCCGTGGCTGGGCGTGCTCGGCGCCGCGTCCGGGACCATGGGCGGATTGTTTGGCGTGGGCGGGGCGGTGGTGGCGACGCCGGTGCTGACCAGCCTGTTCGGCACCTCGCAAGTGGTCGCGCAAGGTTTATCGCTGGCCCTGGCGTTGCCGAGCACCGGCGTTACCCTGGTGACGTACGCGGTGCATCATCAGGTGAACTGGATGATCGGCCTGCCCTTGGCGGTCGGTGGTCTGATGAGCATCAGTTGGGGCGTGAAGATCGCCCACGCGATGCCGGAACGGCTGCTGCGCGGGCTGTTCTGCGGCTTCCTGGTGTTCTGTGCGGTGATGCTCGCCCTTAAAGTTTGAAGCCTTCGACGATGTGCTCGGCCAGGCATTCGGTGATCGGCGACGGATTGTGCAGGTTGCGCACCAGCATGATGCTGGCCTCCGGCAGTAACGGCAGGTCTTCGGCGGCACCGAGGATGCGCATGTCCGGGGTGATCAGGCTTTCCAGTTGCGCGGTCACCGCCAAGCCGGCGCTGACCACGGCCATCAACGCCGACAGGCTCGAACTGTTGTAGGCGATGCGGTAATCGCGGCCCATCGCGTCAAGGGCGTTGCAGGCCCACAACCGGCAGAAACAATCACTGTTGAACATCGCCAGGGGCAACGGTGTTTGCTCGTGGGCGCTGAAACATTGCGCTTCGGCCCAGACAAAACGCTCCTTGCGCAGTAACTGGCCAATCTCGGTGCCAGGCTCGCGGGTGACGATCGACAGGTCCAGGTCCTGGCGCTGCAACAGCTGCTTGGTCGATTCGCAGTGCACTTCGATCTGGATCAGCGGGTAGAATTTGGCGAAACGCGAGAGGATCCCCGGCAAAAAACGCATCACGTAATCATCCGGCGTACCGATGCGCACCGTGCCGACCATGTGCGGCTCGCGCAGGGTATTGAAGACTTCGCTGTGCAGTTTGAGAATGCGCCGCGCATAGCCGAGCAACACCTGGCCTTCGGCGGTCAACTTGACCTGGCGCCCGTCGCGTTCGAACAGCTGGCGCTGCAACACGTCTTCTTCCAGGCGTTTCATCTGCATGCTCACCGCCGATTGCGTGCGGTTGACCATTTCGCCGGCGCGGGTGAAACCGCCCAGGTCGGCGATGGCGACAAAAGTGCGCAGTACATCGGTATCGATACTGGGGAACGCCGACATTCATCAATCTCCGAGATGCATACCATCAGAAACATTCGTTGGATTGATCTTAGCTCCGGGGCGAGACTTGAGCCATCCCTAAAGGAGGGCGACATGATGAAAGGTCAACACGAGCAAGTAACGGCAGAAAAATTCTCAATCCACGCGGTTTCCGATTTGCTGCACAAGTTTAGTCGCTGGTACGAACTTCACCGCGAACGTGAGCTATTGGCGAGTTTGAGCGATGAAGCGCTGAAGGACATCGGTGTCAGTCGTGCGGACGTCGAGCACGAATCGATCCGGCCGTTCTGGGACGATCCGATGCATAAATGATGAGGCCATTGCTACACAAACCCCTCTCTGGTGAGGTAGGTTGCGAGCAGACAAGGAGATGCTCATGCCCGCAACGCTGTCCTTTTCCATCAAACAGGCTCGACGTCTGGCACTGGCTGCCCAAGGGTTCAACGGGCGCCAGCCGCCAGCGGCGATCAAACCGGTCCAGCTCAATCGGTTGATTGAACGGCTGGGCATTTTGCAGATCGATTCGGTCAATGCGTTGGTGCGTTCGCACTACCTTCCCTTGTTTTCTCGTCTTGGCAATTACTCATCCGACCTTCTCGACCAGGCTGCCTGGAGTCAGGGGCGGCGGCGCACGTTGTTCGAATATTGGGGCCATGAGGCGTCGTTATTGCCGTTATCCATGTACCCCTTGATGCGCTGGCGCATGTTGCGTGCGACTCGTGGCGAAGACATCTATCAGCAATTGGCGCGGTTTGGTCGTGAGCAACAGGACACGATTCGCCGGGTGCTGGGTTCCGTTCAGGAATTGGGCGCGCTGGGCGCTGGAAGTTTATCGACCCGTCAGGAACGGGCTGGCCCATGGTGGGACTGGAGCGCCGAAAAGCATGCGCTGGAATGGCTGTTTGCCGCCGGTGAAGTGACGGTCGCTGGCCGACGCGGGTTTGAACGGCTTTACGATTTGCCGGAGCGGGTAATTCCTTCAGCGATTTTGCAGCAGCCTTTGCTTACTGAAACCGAAGCCCTGCGCGGCCTGTTGCTGCACGCCGCGAACGCATTGGGTGTGGCGACGGAAAAGGACTTGCGGGACTATTTTCGCCTGAGCCCTGGTGATGCCCGGCCGCGCTTGGCGGAACTGGTGGAGGCGGGTGAGTTGTTGGCTTGCGAAGTCGAGGGCTGGCGCCAACCGGCCTATTGCCTGCCCGAGCCCAAGGTACCGCGCAAGGTCGAGGCCAGTGCCTTGCTGTCACCCTTCGATTCGCTGATCTGGGAACGCAGCCGCACCGAGCGGTTGTTTGATTTCCGTTATCGGCTGGAGATTTACACGCCGCAGGACAAACGGGTCTACGGCTATTACGTGCTGCCGTTTTTGCACAACGAACGGATTGCCGCGCGGGTGGATTTGCGCGCTGAACGGGCGTTGGGCCGGTTGGCGGTGCACGCCGTGCATGAGGAAGAGCCGGGGCTGGATGAGGCGGGGATGCTGGCGTTGGCGGTTAATTTGCGGCGGATGGCGGATTGGTTGGGGCTTGAGCAGGTGCAGTTGAATTGTCAGCGGGTGAGTGCGGGGCGGTTGCGGGAGGCATTGGCCCGGATTGAGTAAACGGGCCTTAACCTGATCGTTCCCACGCTCTGCGTGGGAATGCCTCCAGGGACGCTCCGCGTCCAGTGACGCGGAGCGTCACGGGCTGCATTCCCACGCAGAGCGTGGGAACGATCACTGACTCAGCGTCGAACCTGCTTCAGGGTTTCGGCAATCAAAAACGCCAATTCCAGCGACTGATCAGCATTCATCCGCGGATCGCAATGGGTGTGGTAACGGTCCGACAACCCGTCTTCAGTAATCGGCCGAGCCCCACCAATGCATTCGGTCACATTCTGCCCGGTCATTTCGATGTGGATACCACCGGCATACGTGCCTTCTGCCTCGTGCACCTGGAAGAACTGCTTCACCTCGCCGAGGATCTGCGCGAAGTCGCGGGTCTTGTAGCCGCTGCTAGCCTTGATGGTGTTGCCGTGCATCGGGTCGGAACTCCACAGCACTTTCTTGCCTTCCCGCTCAACGGCGCGAATCAGCTGCGGCAGGTGATCGCCAACCTTGTTTGCGCCCATTCGCGCGATCAGGTTCAAGCGGCCTGGATCGTTGTCCGGGTTGAGCACGTCGATCAGACGAATCAGGTCGTCGGGATTCATGCTCGGGCCGACCTTCACGCCGATCGGATTGTTCACCCCGCGCAGGAACTCGACATGCGCGCCGTCGAGCTGACGGGTGCGGTCGCCGATCCACAGCATGTGGGCAGAGCAGTCGTAGTAATCGTTGGTCAGGCTGTCGCGACGCACGAAGGCTTCTTCGTAGTTCAGCAGCAGCGCTTCGTGGGCGGTGAAGAAACTGGTTTCGCGCAGTTGCGGCGAGGTGTCCATGCCGCAGGCGCGCATGAAGGCCAGGGTTTCATCGATGCGGTCGGCCAAGTGGCTATATTTCTCGGCCAGGGCCGAGTTGGCGATGAAGTCCAGGTTCCACTTGTGCACTTGATGCAGGTCGGCAAAACCACCCTGGGCGAAGGCGCGCAGCAGGTTCAGGGTCGCGGTGGACTGGTGATAGGACTGCAGCAGGCGTTCCGGGTCCGGCACGCGGCTTTTTTCGTCGAAGCCGATGCCGTTGACGATGTCGCCACGGTAGGCGGGCAATGTCACGCCGTCGATGGTTTCGTCGTTGGCTGAACGCGGTTTGGCAAACTGGCCGGCCATGCGCCCGACTTTGACCACTGGGCAACCGGCGGCGAAGGTCATGACGATCGCCATTTGCAGCAGCACTTTAAAGGTGTCGCGGATTTTCGCGGCGGAGAACTCGGCGAAGCTTTCGGCGCAGTCGCCGCCCTGCAACAGAAACGCGCGGCCCTGGGTCACTTCGGCGAACTGACGGCGCAATTCCCGGGCTTCACCGGCAAACACCAGCGGCGGATAGCTGGCCAGGGTTTGCTCGACGTGCAGCAAATGTGCGGCGTCGGGGTAGCGGGGTTGTTGCTGGATCGGCAAGGCACGCCAGCTGTCAGGGCTCCAGGGTTGGCTCATCACGGTCTCTAGTGTTTACGCACGGGCGCTTATGTTATCAGCAATTAGTGCGTGACCTGTTCCCGTCGCTTCGCGGACAATCGCGCCTTTGCCGCTTCATGTTGCGGCTTGTCGCGTTGCTGTTTGGCCAGGTTGCTGGCCCGGTGACGATCAGGAGACGAAATGACTGAGGAGCGCGTCGAGCATTTGCTCGCCGAGGTACAAGATGAGTTCGGCGTGATTCGCGTGCTGGAAGTGGCCGATTACCGTTTTCTCGAATTCGGTGATGCCATCGAGCAAAGCTGCGTGTTCACCGCCGACCCGAGCTGGCTGGAGTACGACTACACCCGCGCCATGCTGATCGGTGCGTTGTGCCATGAACAGCCGGAAAGCGCGCTGTTCCTGGGGCTTGGTGCCGGCACGCTGACCCAGGCCTGCCTCAAGTTCCTGCCGCTGGAAGACGTCGAAGCCATCGAACTGCGCCCCGATGTACCACGCTTGGCCATCGAATACCTGGGGCTGGATGATGATCCTCGGTTGTATATCCGGGTCGGCGATGCCTTGGAGTTGCTGGAGACGGCGGAACCGGCGGACCTGATTTTCGTCGACCTCTATACCGATGTCGGGCCGGGCGTCGGGCATCTGGCCTGGAGCTTTCTGGGAAACTGTCAGAAACGCCTGAGTCCGGGTGGCTGGCTGGTGATCAATCAGTGGGCCACCGATGACGGCAAACCGCTGGGCGCGGCGATGTTTCGCGGGCTCTATCACCGGCATTACTGGGAGCTGCCGGTGAAGGAGGGCAATGTGATTTTGATCGTGCCGTCGGAGCTGGATCAGGAACTGGACAGGGATGGTTTGATCGCCCGGGCCGAAGAACTGGCGCCACGGTTGGGGTATTCGTTGTTGTCGTTGATCAAGGCGATTCGACCGGCGACATAATTCGGCGTCTGCGCGGGCCTCTTCGCGGGCAAGCCTCGCTCCTACAAGGGTTACGCGCAACCTGTAGGAGCGACGCTTGCCCGCGAAGACATTATTCGTCTCAAACTTCAAAGCCCTTTGAAAACGCCCGGCCGCTTCTCGATCATCGACCGCACACCCTCCTTGGCGTCCTCACTGTTAAGCAACTTCTTCACCACCGCCGGCAACCCCTGCGCCGCCGCGGTTTCGCCTTCATAAAGCGCCTGCCTGGCCGACATCAACGTTGCCTGAACACCCAGCGGCGCCTGCCGGGCAATGCGCTCCGCCAATTCAATCGCCCTTGGCAGCAAATCCTCACTGGCCATGACCTCCTGCACCAACCCAAGGCGCAACGCGTCATGAGCATCGAATTCATCGCCGGTCAGCAGCCAGCGCATGGCGTTGCCCCAACCGGCCACTTGATGCAGCCGCAACGTGGCGCCGCCGAACGGGAAAATCCCGCGCTGCACTTCCATCTGGGCGAAACGGGTGTTGCTGGCGCAGAGGTTGATGTCGGCGGCCAGCATCAGCTCGATGCCAATGGTTAGGCAATAACCTTGCGCGGCGACAATCACCGGTTTGCTGACCCTCGGCCCGGCGAACACGCCCCACGGATCACAGCCACCGGTCGGAGCCTGCCAGCCTTCGGCGAGGGCGGAACTGGCATTGATCAGGTCGAGCCCGGCGGTGAAATGCTCGCCGTGACCGAATACCACCGCCACTCGCGCCTCGCTGTCTGCTTCGAATTCGCCATAGGCCAGGCTCAGTTCGTTGAGCAGATCTAGGTCGAAGGCGTTGCGTTTGGCGACCCGGTCCAGGCCAAGTAACAAGACATGACCGCGCCGTTCGCGGCTGACACGACTGGAAACAGGCTGATTCATGAGGTATTTCCTCGGGCGGGAAGGGGGTGCCAGACCGAAGGTCCGGGTCACCAGGGTGAACCGTTTTAGCGCCATCGCCAGCAGGGCCGGGCCTTTGAAAAATAGACCGTTGCACGATTATCCGCAAAGCCTGTGACACAACGGTGTATACGTCAGTTTTCCGACAAATAATGCTCCCTTTTTGGGCGAATTCCGGTATAGTGCGCGCCGGCCTTTAACCGGGCCGCGTTTAGGTAGCGCAATTCCCCGAAGTCAGCTTCGGCTGCACGTCCGCACAGCGGACTCTTCCTTGACGAATCTTTTTCATTCATTCGTTTTCGCAAATCCCCGCCGACAAAGCAGCCAGGGCGACTCTTGAGTCTTACACGGCATGCGCAGCTTTGGAGCATGGGTCTTTGCGGATGCACTTAGAGGCAGACCCATGACCCAGGAAACCGGCGGCTTCGCCGCTTTTAATCTTAATCCGAATATTCTTGCAGCCGTCATCGCGACTGGCTACGAAGAGCCTTCGGCTATTCAGCAGCAATCGATCCCGATCATCATGGCCGGCCACGACATGATTGGCCAGGCGCAAACCGGTACCGGTAAAACCGCCGCGTTCGCTCTGCCAATCCTGCATCGCATCGATCCTGCTAAGCGCGAGCCGCAAGCCCTGATCCTGGCGCCAACCCGTGAGTTGGCGCTGCAAGTAGCAACCGCTTTCGAAACCTACGCCAAGCAAATGCCGGGCGTTACCGTTGTGGCCGTTTACGGCGGCGCCCCTATGGGCCCACAACTGAAAGCAATCCGTAATGGCGCACAGATCGTTGTCGCCACTCCGGGTCGTCTGTGCGACCACCTGCGTCGTGACGAAAAAGTCCTGTCTACCGTGAACCACCTGGTTCTCGACGAAGCGGACGAAATGCTCAAACTGGGTTTCATGGACGACCTCGAAGTTATCTTCAAGGCTCTGCCGCCAACCCGTCAGACCGTATTGTTCTCGGCGACCCTGCCGCAGTCGATCCGTGCCATTGCCGAGCGTCACCTGCGTGATCCGCAGCACGTGAAGATCCAGACCAAGACTCAGACCGTTACCGCGATCGAACAGGCTCACCTGTTGGTTCACGCTGACCAGAAGACCTCGGCTGTATTGAGCCTGCTGGAAGTCGAAGACTTCGACGCCCTGATCATGTTCGTGCGCACCAAGCAAGCGACCCTGGACCTGGCCAGTGCCCTGGAAGCCAAAGGCTACAAAGCCGCTGCGCTGAACGGTGACATTGCTCAGAACCAACGTGAGCGCGTGATCGAATCCCTCAAGGATGGCCGTCTGGACATCGTTGTGGCGACTGACGTTGCTGCTCGTGGCCTGGACGTTCCGCGCATCACTCACGTGTTCAACGTTGATATGCCGTACGACCCGGAATCCTACGTTCACCGTATCGGCCGTACTGGCCGTGCCGGTCGCGAAGGTCGTGCACTGCTGCTGGTGACTCCACGTGAGCGCCGCATGCTGCAAGTGATCGAGCGTGTAACTGGTCAAAAGGTTGCTGAAGTTCGCCTGCCGGACGCTCAAGCTGTTCTCGATGCCCGCATCAAGAAACTGACCAACAGCCTGTCGCCGCTGGTCGCTGATGCCGAATCGACTCATGGCGAATTGCTTGATCGCCTGACCGCTGACATCGGTTGCACCCCGCGTGCCTTGGCCGCTGCGCTGCTGCGCAAGGCCACCAACGCTCAGGCGCTGACCCTGGCTGCGATCGAGAAAGAACGTCCACTGGTGCCGAACAACGCACCGCGTGGCGATCGTCCAGAGCGTACCGGTGATCGTCCGGACCGTGGTGATCGTGAGCGTCGTGCTCCGGTTGCATTGGCCGAAGGTCGTGCTCGTTGCCGTACTGCGCTGGGTGCGCGTGACGGTATCGCCGCCAAGAACCTGCTGGGCGCCATCCTCAACGAAGGTGGTCTGGCTCGCGAAGCAATCGGTCGCATCCAGGTGCGTGACAGCTTCAGCCTCGTCGAACTGCCGGAAGATGGTCTGGAAAAACTCCTGACCAAACTGAAGGACACTCGCGTTGCTGGCAAGCAGTTGAAGCTGCGTCGCTACCGCGAAGATTAATCCGCTCTCGGGCTGATTGATCGAACATAAAAAATCCCCGACTGGTTCGGGGATTTTTTTTGCCTGCTGTTTGATTGATTGTTCCCACGCTCGGCGTGGGAATGCCTCAACGGACGCTCTGCGTCCTCTGTTGGGACGCGGAGCGACCCGGGCTGCATTCCCACGCGGAGCGTGGGAACGATCAATTACCCGAAGCGGTAAATATCCATGCCTAGCGCCCCCATGGTGAACCCCTGGTGCGCAATCCCGAACTCACCCCCAGCCCCACGAGCAAAGTACAACGGCAGCAAGTGCTCATCGCTCGGATGGTTGCGCGCTGCATTCGGCGCCTGCTGGCGATAATCGTGCAGTGCGGTTTCATCGTTGGCGGCGAGTTTTTCAATCATCCAGTCACGGAATGCCTTGGCCCACGGCTCAACGCTTTCCGGGCCGGCATGCCAGTCCAGTTCGCGCAGATTGTGGGTGATGCTGCCGGAACCGATCAACAGCACACCGTGCTCGCGCAGGCTGGCCAGCGCATGGCCGACACGGGTTTGCAGGGCCGGGCCGCCACGGGTTGGCAGTGAGACTTGCACCACCGGAATGTCGGCCTGCGGGTACATCAATGACAACGGCACCCAGACCCCGTGATCGAATGGGCGCTTGGCGTCGATGCGCGTTGGCAGGTCATTCGCCTTGAGCAGCTCGACAACCTCAGCCGCCAGTTGCGGATTGCCCGGCGCCGGGTATTGCACCTCGAACAAAGCCTTCGGGAAACCGCCGAAGTCGTGCCAGGTTTCAGGCTGTGGGTTGCCGCTGACCAGCAACTCGTTGCTTTCCCAGTGCGCCGATACAATCACTATCGCCTCGGGCTTCGGCATTTCCGCCGCGAGGCTCGCCAGGGCCGGACCGCTGGCGCCCGGTTCCAGTGCCAACATGGGCGAACCATGGGATATGTAGAGGCTGGGGAACATGAAAGAGCTCCTGAGGGGTAAGATGGCGTCATCTTCAGTCAGATCATTGATCTAAATCTAATATAAGTTTTAGGGTCTTTTGATCGAATTTTCGGGATTAATTATGCAGCCGGAGTTTTGGCACAAGCGGTGGACGTCGAATCAGATCGGCTTTCACCTGCCGGAAGTGAATCCATATCTGCAACGGTACTGGCCGCAATTGGGCCTGGAAGAAGGCGCGCGGGTACTGGTGCCGTTATGTGGGAAAAGCCTGGACCTGCTGTGGCTGGCCAAATGCGGTCATGAGGTATTGGGCGTCGAGTTGTCGGAAAAAGCCGTGGAGGACTTTTTCCACGAACATCAATTTGACCCGGACGTCAGCGATCAAGGACCATTCACGGTCTATCGTGCCGGTTCGATCGAGATCTGGTGTGGTGATTTCTTCGCATTGACCGCCGGCGATGTCGCCGATTGCAGCGCGCTGTACGACCGCGCGGCGCTGATCGCCTTGCCACCGAAGATGCGTGAGCAATACGCCGAGCACCTGAAGCGGATTCTGCCGAAGGATTCTTTGGGGCTGTTAATTACCCTGGATTACGACCAGGCACAAAAGGACGGGCCGCCGTTTGCCGTGCTGGATGACGAAGTGCAGCGGTTGTTCGGGGCAAGCTGGGAACTGAAGATTCTGGAAGACCAGGACATTCTGGGTGAGAGCTGGAAGTTTGTCGAAAGCGGTGTTACTCGGCTTGAAGAGCGGGTGTATCGCTTGATGAGCTGATTCAAAAGCAAAGATCGCAGGCTTCACCAGCGCCCACAGGCGCGCAGGAGCTGCCGAAGGCTGCGATCTTTTGATCTTCAAAACACAAAAAAGGGGCGATCAATTGATCGCCCCTTCGTGTTTCTGCGCAGGGCTATCAGCCCCGACGACGCAACGCGTCAATACGCTCTTCCAGCGGCGGGTGGCTCATGAACATGCGGGCGAACCCCTGCTTGATGCCACCGTTGATGCCGAATGCGTTCAGGGTGTCCGGCATGTGCACCGGCAGCCCTTGTTCTGCCCGCAGGCGCTGCAGAGCACCGATCATCGCGCTGGTACCGGCCAATCGTGCGCCGGCTTCGTCGGCACGGAATTCGCGTTTGCGCGAGAACCACATGACGATCGAGCTGGCGAGGATACCCAGCACCAGTTCGGCGACGATGGTTGCCACGTAGTAGGCGATGCCCTGGCCTTCTTCGTTCTTGAAGATCACCTTGTCGACAAAGTTGCCGATGATCCGCGCGAAGAACATCACGAAGGTGTTCACCACGCCCTGGATCAGCGCCAGGGTGACCATGTCGCCATTGGCGACGTGACCGATCTCGTGGGCCAGCACGGCTTTGACTTCATCCGGCGAGAACCGCTCGAGCAGGCCCTGGCTGACCGCGACCAGCGCGTCGTTCTTGTTCCAGCCGGTGGCGAAGGCGTTGGCCTCGTAGGCCGGGAAAATCCCGACTTCGGGCATCTTGATCCCGGCTTCGCGAGACAGTTGCTCCACCGTTTGCAGCAGCCATTGCTCGTGACGGGTGCGCGGCTGGCTGATGATTTGGGTGCTGGTGCTCATCTTCGCCATCCATTTAGAGATGAACAGCGAGAACAGGGAACCGGCGAAACCAAAGACCGCACAGAAAATCAGCAGCTGATTGAGGTTGAGATCAACCCCGTTGGCCGCCATGAACCCGTTGAAGCCAAAAAGGCTCAGGGTGATGCTGGCAATCAGCACGACCGCCAGGTTAGTGGCCAAAAACAGCAGGATGCGCATCATGGTTGTAGAAATCTCCTCATGCTAAAGATGTAGCGTACTGCGGGGTATATAAGGTGCTGCACCGTGCTATTCAACCGAGTGACTATTTCAAACTGTGTCCTACAGCAACAGTTTAGCCGCGTGCAGGGCATTTCCGACGTTGATGCAGGAAGGGTTTGTCAGTCGATAGACTACGCTGCCCCCGTCTTTGTTAGACGCGAGCACGAAACCGGTCAGCAGGCGGTGATGACGGCAAGGAGGTGCGGCAGGGCGCAGAGATGTGTTGCTGAATCAATCACCGTGCGACCCGGACCCGCGCCGCACGGTGTCCGTCAGCTTATTGGCGGTAAGTTTTGAGGAAGTTGCCGATCCGGCCAATGGCCTGATCCAGTTCGTCGACCCGGGGCAGGGTAACCACGCGGAAGTGATCCGGCCATGGCCAGTTGAAGGCTGTGCCTTGCACTACCAGCAGCTTCTCGGACAGCAGCAGGTCGAGCACGAACTTCTCGTCGTTGTGAATCGGGCACACTTTCGGGTCGATGCGCGGGAAGGCATACAGCGCCCCCATCGGCTTGACGCAACTCACGCCCGGAATGTCGTTGAGCAGTTCCCAGGTGCGGTTGCGCTGTTCCAGCAGACGACCCTGCGGCAGCACCAGGTCATTGATGCTCTGGTAGCCGCCGAGTGCGGTCTGGATCGCGTGCTGGCTCGGCACGTTGGCACACAGGCGCATGTTGGCCAGCATGTCGATACCTTCGATGTAGCTCTGGGCGTGGTGTTTCGGGCCGGAAATGGCGATCCAGCCGGAACGGAAACCGGCCACGCGGTAGGACTTGGACAGACCGTTAAAGGTCAGGCACAGCAAGTCTGGCGCCAGGGACGCGGTGCAGATGTGCACGGCGTCGTCGTAGAGGATCTTGTCGTAGATCTCGTCGGAGAACACCACCAGGTTGTGCGAGCGGGCCAGTTCGAGCATGCCCAGCAACACTTCCTTCGAATACACAGCACCGGTCGGGTTGTTCGGGTTGATGATCACCAAGGCCTTGGTGTTCGGAGTGATCTTGGCCTTGATGTCGGCCAGGTCCGGGAACCAGTCGGCACCCTCATCGCACAGGTAATGCACCGGATTGCCGCCGGCCAGGCTCACCGCGGCGGTCCACAGCGGATAGTCGGGGGCCGGCACCAGCACTTCGTCGCCGTTGTTGAGCAGGGCCTGCATCGACATCACGATCAGCTCGGAAACGCCGTTACCCAGGTAGATATCTTCGATGCCGACGCCTTCGACCTGCTTCTGCTGGTAGTACTGCATCACAGCCTTGCGCGCGCTGAACAGGCCTTTGGAATCGCTGTAGCCCTGGGCGGTCGGCAGGTTGCGGATCACGTCCTGGAGGATTTCATCCGGCGCTTCGAAACCAAAGGGCGCCGGGTTGCCGATGTTCAGCTTGAGGATGCGATGGCCTTCCTCTTCCAGGCGTTTGGCGTGCTTGAGCACTGGGCCGCGAATGTCGTAGCAGACGTTGGCGAGCTTGTTCGATTTGCTGACCTGCATGGCGATGTGTTCCCGAAAATGAACGATCCAGGCGGCGTATGCACAACCGTACTGGGAATCCTGCGTATTCACACAGGCCTGACGCCTTCCGATGGCGACACTCATAATCCGTTTGAATGCGCGGGGTCTGGCTGCCAGACTGGCGTTTGACGAGGCGCAATCATACGTGCCGCCCGATCCGTGGAAAAGGTACAGATCGGGCTTTTTCAGCTGCTGAGGTGTGACGATGGAAAAGTTGGATAAAACCCTGGAAGAATGGAAGGCGATGCTCGATCCGGAGCAGTACAACGTTTGCCGCCTCAAGGGCACCGAACGGCCGTTCTCCGGCAAGTACAACGACACCAAGACCGACGGCGTTTACCACTGCATCTGCTGCAATGAGCCGTTGTTCGACTCCAAGACCAAGTTTGATTCCGGTTGCGGCTGGCCGAGCTTCTACGCGCCGATCGGCGACAGTGCGATGGTCGAGATCCGTGACGTCAGCCACGGCATGATCCGCACCGAAGTGGTCTGCGCCAAATGCGATGCACACCTGGGGCACGTGTTCCCGGATGGCCCGCCACCGACCGGCCTGCGTTACTGCATCAACTCGGTGTGTCTGGACCTCGTTCCCCGCGAATAACCCGGTCCTACCGGTGCACCCGTAGGAGCAGCCTTCGGCACCTCCTACGGGTATGTGGATTGTCGTGAGTCAATCGGGTGTATTGATTTATTAAATTGCACACAATTCAATTGCTCGCTATGTTCAGTGCTTCTTCCTTCATCTGGAGCCCGAACCATGAGCGACAACCTGCTGAACATCCCGGTTACCACCATCAAGGGTGAACAAAAAACCCTGTCCGATTTCGCCGGCAAAGCTGTGCTGGTGGTCAACACCGCCAGCAAATGCGGCTTCACCCCGCAGTACAAAGGCCTTGAAGAACTGTGGCAGACCTACAAGGACCAAGGCCTGGTGGTGCTCGGTTTTCCCTGCAATCAGTTCGGCAAGCAAGAGCCTGGCAATGAAGGGGCGATCTCCGAGTTCTGCGAGTTGAACTACGGGGTCAGCTTCCCGCTGTTCAAAAAGATCGACGTCAACGGTTCCGACGCCCATCCGCTGTTCGTTCAACTGAAAAAACGCGCACCGGGCGTTCTGGGCTCCCAAGGCATCAAGTGGAACTTCACCAAGTTCCTGATCGGCAAGGATGGCCAATTGGTCAAGCGCTTCGCCCCGGCGACCAAGCCGCAGGATTTGAGCGCCGAGATCGAAGCTCTGCTGAAATGAACAGCGTGTCCGCCGATTCGCTGAAGCTCGACAGCCAGCTCTGTTTCAAGCTGTATGCCGCTTCCCGGGCGGTGATTCGTGGCTACAAGCCGATGCTCGATCAGCTTGGCCTGACCTACCCGCAATACCTGGCGATGCTGGTGTTGTGGGAATGGCAGGAAGCGGCCCCGGAGCAGCCGACCGTCAAGGCCCTGGGCGAACGCCTGGCGCTGGACTCCGGCACGCTCACGCCGTTGCTCAAGCGTCTTGAGCAACTGCAACTGGTCCAGCGCCAGCGTTCGGCGCGGGATGAGCGTGAGGTGCACCTGAGTCTGACGCCAGCAGGGCTTGCCTTGCGTGAGCAGGTCGGGCCGCTCAAGGCGCGCCTGCTGTGCGACAGCGGCGTTGACCTCAATCGCTTGAACGAACTGCGCGATGGCCTCGATCAGCTGTTGGGGCAGATCAAAGCGTTGTCGTAGTCGGTATCCACAAGTCGAGCAGGGCGGCCAGTTCCTCTCGGCGAAAGGGTTTGGCCAGGTAGTCGCTCATGCCTGCTGCACGGCAGCGCTCGCGTTCTTCGGACATGGCATTGGCGGTCAGGGCGACGATGGGCAGTTGCGGCCAACGCCCGCTGCGGCGGATGTGCCGACTGGCCTCGTAGCCGTCCATCACCGGCATATTGCAGTCCATCAGCACCAGGTCGAACTCACTCAGCTCCAGTTGATCCAGGGCTTCTGCGCCATGGGCGGCGACAATTACTTCGCAGCCGAGTTTGCCGAGCATGCCCTTGGCCACCAATTGATTGACCGGGTTGTCCTCCACCAGCAACACCCGGCCGCGGCGTTGCGGGGTGAGGGCTTCGGGCCGACCGTCGTTGACGGTGGTGGTGTCCGGTTGCAGGATCCGGCGCAGCGTCTGATACAGCGCGTTGCGGGCCAATGGCCGCGCCTGTTGCTGCAAAGGTGCCAGGGCGGCGGCTTCTTCGCTGGGCATGAAACTGCCATAAGCCGTCACCAGCAGGATCGGCGCCGTCAGTGTGGGCCGTAGGCCGAACAGGCATTCCGGGCAGTCGGTAATCAGCACATCGGGTTCCAGGCCGAGCATCGAGTCTTCGATGGAGCGCTGCTGATAGTCGAGTCCCCATAGAGGCAGCAAGCCTTTCAACAGTTCCGCCAGGCCACTGCTGGCCGCTGTAATCGCGATGACCTTGCCTTGCAGCGGTTGGGGTGCAATGGCGCGGGTGTGGCTGGGCAATGGCAGGTCAGCGCAGAACTGGCTGCCGAACCCGGCTTCGGAACTGATCGTCAGGCGTCCTTGCATGGCTTCGCAGAGGTTAAACGTCAGGGCCAGCCCCAGCCCGGTGCCGCCGAATTGCCGGGTGATGCCGGCGCCGGCCTGGGTGAAAGGCTGGAAGATTTTCACCTGCGCGTCCTGGGCGATGCCGATGCCGGTGTCGCACACCTCGATGCGCACGCCATCCTCAAACGTTGAAAGACGCACATCGACCCGCCCGAAACGGGTGAACTTGAGTGCGTTGGACAACAGGTTGCTGACAATCTGCCGGACCCGGGTCGGGTCGCCCAGTACCAGGGCGGGAAACTGCGGATCGATCAGGCAGGCCAGTTCGACGCTGGGTGCGGCGTTCTGCGACAGCAGGTTGGCGGTGTCCTCGATCAGCGAGCCGAGGTCGAACGGAATGTGTTCAAGTTCCAATTGGCCGGCATCGAATTTCGACAAGTCGAGAATATCGTTGAGCAGCTCCACCAGTACCTTGCCCGAGTCATGGGCGATGGACAGCTGTTGCTGCTGCTCGGCGTTGAGCGGGCCGTCGAGGGAGAGCGCGATCATCCCCAGCAGGCCATTGAGCGGCGTGCGGATTTCGTGGCTCATGTTGGCGAGGAACGCCGAGCGCGCTTCGGCCATGTCCAGGGCCGTCCGGCGGGCGACTTCCAGTTCCTCGTTGGATTGGCTGAGCCGAGTGTTGATCGCCTTGAGTTCGGCGGTGCGCGCCGAGACGATGTTTTCCAGTTGCCCGAGGTAATCGGTCAGGCGGTTTTCGGCGTTGCGCCGTTGCTGGATTTCGGTGGCGATGTTTTCGAACTGTTGATTGGCAACCTTGACCAGCACACCGATTTCGTCGTTTTCATGCCCCGCCGGATATTCCAGCCACGTCGATTCGCCGCTGCGCGGATCGCGGCCACTGAGTTCGCGGATGACCCGCACCAGCGGCTTGGTCAGCATCACGTAAAACAGCGCCAGCAGGATCCCGGTCAGGATCAGGCTGCGGGCGAAACCGTTGAGCAGGGTCACTTCGGCCCGGCGCAGGAATCGGCTGCCGAAGGAGTAGGTGTCGACCTCCAGTTGCAAGGTGCCGAGGGATTCGTCGGGCAAGTGGTCGAGGAAGAGGCGGTCTTCGAACTGACGGTTGGCGCCGAACAGGAAGTCGCTGATCAGCCGATAACCGCTTTCCAGGCCCTGGCGTTTGACGCTGGCCAGCACCGTATTGTTGTTATCGGTCAATTGCGCGCTGATGATCGCCGGCGAACGCAACAGGCCCATGGTCAGTTCCTGGGCGAGTTCGGCGTCGATGTTGTAGGCAATACGTGAGGCCGGGTTGTGGCTGATTTCCAGCAAAGACAGTATTTCGCGGTTGATGGAGGCGTCTTCGCTGGCATAATCGATGCCTATTTGCACCAGACTGAGCAATGTGCCCAGTATGAAACCGACCAGCACAGTGAGCCGGGCTTGCTTGTATGACAGCCGGTGGGTGAACTTGATATCCATGGGGTGTTGAACCACTTCCGTTTCCCTTCGCTGCTCAAGCATAGTCGATCATGTATGTATCCCGATGTTCCCGCGTCCAGCCTTTGCAAGGTTGGGGCGGTTGTTGAACGCTGTGTTTAGTCGCTGTATCGCCATCATTACTGTGAAACGTGCCTGAGGAGAAGACGTGGATTCCCGATTGAATGCTTTTCTTGAACGCGCCGATGCCGTTCTGGCCCGTATCGAACCCCTGCTGCCGGCCCCTCGGCAAACCATCGACTGGACGCACTGCCTGGCCGCACGCTGGCAGCATGAGGGCCGCAGCGGTTTTCTGTTGCCGCTGCAAGTCAGCCTCGACACGCGTTTGACCGACCTGATCGGTGTCGACCGCCAGGTGGAGCAACTGGGGCGCAATACCCAACAATTCATCGACGGCATGCCGGCCAACCACGCGTTGCTCTGGGGCTCGCGTGGCACCGGCAAATCGTCGCTGGTCCGCGCGTTGCTGGCCGAACATCACGAGGCCGGGTTGCGCCTGATCGAGATCGAGCGTGATCACCTGGCGGACTTGCCGCGTATCGTTGAGCAGATCGCCAAGCTGCCCCAGCGTTTCGTGCTGTTCTGCGATGACCTGTCGTTCGAATCGGGTGAAGGCGATTACCGCGTGCTCAAGAGCGTGCTCGACGGTTCCCTCGAACAGGCGCCGGACAACGTCCTGCTGTACGCCACGTCCAACCGTCGCCACCTGGTGCCGGAAAAGGAAAGCGATAACGAAAACTGGAAGCGCGTAGACGGCGAACTGCATCCCAGCGAGGCGGTGGAAGACAAGATCGCGTTGTCGGATCGATTCGGGCTGTGGCTGTCGTTTTATCCGTTCACTCAAGAACACTTCCTTAATGTCGTTGAACACTGGATCGGGCAACTGGCCGACAAGGCCGGCCTGGCCTGGCAGCGCGACGAGGAACTCGACATTCTCGCCGTCCGTTGGGCGACCGGCCGGGGCAATCGCAATGGCCGCTGTGCCTATCAATTTGCGCGTTATTGGGTTGGGTTAAAGCTGTTGGAGCACAAGGCATGATCGATTTAAAACAAAGCGGCCAGGGCCTCGAAGGCTACGGCATGCTGTGGGCACAGTTGGAGTCGCTGCTGGCGGACGAGCGGGATTTCATCGCCAACGCCGCGCAGTTTTCCGCGTTTCTGTTCAACCAGCTCGATGACCTGAACTGGGCCGGTTTCTACCTCAATCGCAACGAAGAGCTGGTGCTGGGTCCATTCCAGGGCCAGATCGCCTGTGTGCGAATTCCGTTCGGCCGCGGCGTGTGCGGGGCGGCGGCAGCTACCTTGCAGACCCAGTTGGTTGAGGACGTGCACGCGTTCCCTGGCCATATTGCCTGCGACAGCGCCTCGAACAGCGAGCTGGTGGTGCCACTGGTCAAGGACGGCCGACTGATCGGCGTGCTGGATCTGGACAGCCCGAAACTGGCGCGTTTCACCGCCGACGACCAGGCCGGTATCGAACAGCTGGCCGCGATTTTCCTGCGCCTGACTGATTGCTGATCACACCCGCAAGCCTGCCTTGACCAGCAGGCTTGCCGGGTCCACTGCATCGA
This sequence comes from Pseudomonas sp. LBUM1646, assembly GCF_059716165.1. NCBI lineage: Bacteria > Pseudomonadati > Pseudomonadota > Gammaproteobacteria > Pseudomonadales > Pseudomonadaceae > Pseudomonas > Pseudomonas sp. LBUM1646. The sequence goes on along the minus strand of NZ_CP166810.1, from coordinate 4,835,959 downwards.
TCTGTTTCGGGTCGAGGAATTGCTCGGCGTACTGCCGGTAAATCTGCTCGTTGATAAATAGCCCGAATAGCTCAGGGTCGATATGGGCGTCACGGCACATCGTCGCCATGATGCCCAGCGCTTCGCTCAAGGACTTGGCTTTCTTGTAGGGGCGATCGGCCGCGGTCAGCGCCTCGAAAATATCGGCAATGGCCATCATCCGCGCCGGCAGGCTCATGTCTTCGCGCTTCAACTGCTTGGGATAACCGGTGCCGTCCATTTTTTCGTGATGGCCGCCGGCGATTTCCGCGACGTTGTTGAGGTGGCCGGGGAAGGGCAGGTGGCTGAGCATCAGGATCGTCTGCACCATGTGATGATTGATGATGTAGCGCTCTTCGCGAGTCAGGGTGCCACGGGCAATGCTCAGGTTGTAGAGTTCGCCGCGATTGTATTTGTAGTGCGGCACCTCGAGCTTGAAGCCCCAGGGATTGTCTTCCGGGATCAGTTCGCCTTCGGCACGTTCCAGCAGATGCTCGGGCTTGTCCGCCAGCAGCGGTTCACTGACCGGCAGCGTCGGCACCGGCGTGCGGGTTTGGCGCCGATTCTCTTCCCAGGACACCCCCAGTCGGTCATCCAGGGTTCGGGTCCAGGTGCGTTGGGCGATCAGGTTCAGGCGCTGGAGATCGGCCTCGGCCATCGCCTCGCCGCCCAGATTGCAGCGGGCGATAAAAGCGAAGTCATCGTCCAGGCCGGCAAGGTTGGCGTTGCGCAATTCGGCCAGGTGCTGCTCGTCGCCACCCAGGGCGATGGCCTGCCAATAGTTGATCCAGGTATCACGCTTGAGCACTTCGAAACGGGTGCGGATTTCGTGGATTCGATCGTTCAGGGTTTCCAGTTTGGTGGCCTTGTCGACCACATATTCGGGCGTAGTGACCTTGCCGCAATCGTGGAGCCAGGCGGCGATGTGCAGGGCTTCCCATTCATCTTCGGTGGGATGGTAGCCGCTGAATGCCGGGGCCTGGCTGGCGGCGGCAGCCTGGGCAAGCATCAGCGTCAGCGCCGGCACACGCTGACAATGGCCACCGGTGTAAGGGCTTTTGGCATCGATCGCGCCGGCCAGCAATTGAATAAAGGCATCGAGCAGTTGTTTTTGCTTGGCCTGCAAACGCTGGCTTTCGATACTCACCGCTGCCGCGCCGGACACCGCTTGAAGAAACGCGATGCGATCCGGGCGAAGTTTTTCCAGATCGCTTTGACTGCCACTGTCGGCCAACAACAGAATCAGCAGGCCCACGGTTTCGTTATGTCGATTGCGCAGGCGAATGCCGATCAGGTGCACCCGTGGGCTCTCCATGGCAAGCAAGACCTTTTGCAAATCCCCCGCTTGTTCGTAACCCAGGTTGTCGACCACGTTGTCGGCATTCGCCAGTTGTTGTAACCACGCCGGGTTCTGCGAATTCTGCAATTCGTGGCCTCGGACGTCGAACGATGGCAAGGGTTGGGACGTGCCATTGATGACCAGACCCTGGGGCTCGATGCGATCGCCATCACTTTCGCGCAGGTAGATCAGGCCGGCCTGGGCCTGGGCGATTTTTACGGTTTCAAACAGCACCCGTTGCAGCAAGGGTGCGAAGCGGGTTTCGGCGCACAGGCTGTCGGTAATCTGGAAAAAACTCCCCAGCGTGTCCTTCATCCGCGCCATCGACACGCTCAACTGATCGACTTCCAGCACCGGCGAGCGGCGGGTGACGGGGAAGTTGAAATCGAAACTGCGAATGGCATCGGACTCCTTCACCAAGGCACGCAGCGGCTTGACCAGGATCCGCGACGTCAGCCAGCCCATTGGCAGGCAGAGCAGCAGCGTGGTCAGGGTAATCAATGCCCCTTGCCAGCGCATGCGGTAGGCGTCGACGAGCAATTCATCCTCGGGCACCAGCATTGCCATTTGCAAACCCTGGGGGCCGCCCTCCTGCATGTGGCTGCGGGCGACGATCCACTGACGGCCGGCGACGTCCAGGCGATTGCCCGCCGGTGGACTGGCGAGCAGGGCACCGAGCGCAGGACTCAGGTCCGCGGCTTTGCTCAGGCGGGCGGTCTGGTCGTCGATGATCAGTTTGCTGCTGTCCGGGTAAGCAATGGCATTGCCCTCAGCATCGAACAGGACGATGTCGGTGCTGGGAGTGACGACGTGTTTGGCCAGGGTCGCGGAGAGTTCGGCCAGGGTCAGGTCGGCGGCCATCACCGCGCCGTCGCCGCTGCGTCGGGCCAGGGTAGTGCCGACGTTATGGGTAGAGAAAAAAACGTACGGCTCGGTGGTGATCTGGTCCGCTTGCGCTCGAGCGTTGGTAAACCAGGCGCGGGTCCGTGGGTCATAGGTTTCGTCGGGCGTATCCTGGCGACTGATGAGGTTCAGGGCCTGATCGTAGAATAAGGATTGCGAGACGACCGGGTTGCCGCTGGCGGGGTGTTCGATGCTCCACACCTGGTAAGCCGCGGTGTCCGGGGCCTTGAGCAGCGCCTTCAACGCATCGGTGCGCAGCGGACGCACCATGAAGAAATCGCCATTGGCGTAGCCCAGGTACAGCGAGGCCAGGTTGGGGTTGTCCTTGAGCGATTGGCTGAACGGTTTGAGCAACGCCAGTCGTTGCTCAAGGTTCGGGGCCTGGGTGGCCGGCGTGTCGGCCAGCAGGCTCAGCAGATGGCGAATCGGTTCATAGGTGGCCTGCAGGTCCAGGCGTACATCCTGCTCGATACGGTTGAAGAGCTTTTCACTGCTCGAAAGAATGATCTGGGTGGTTTGCCGATAGTTGAAAATGCCCAGCACCACACCGGTCAGCAGCAACAGGAAGGTGAACATGACGCTGATATGCACGTGCAGTGGAAATCGGCGTGGATCCGGGCGCAGTGGGCTGGGCATTACGGGGCTCTCCATAGTGGTTAACGCACTGCTCAGCGTCCAAGCATAGTTAAGGCGCCACCATTTTGCCGTTGTCGTTGCGACCTATCTGGTGCAGCAGTGCTTGCTCCAGTTCGAGCATCACCTGATCCATGGCTTTTATGCATTGGGCGACTTCATCCGCGGGCGCTGCGTCATGACAGGCTTGTTCAAGGGCCTGGCAACTATCAATCAATCGACAGGCCTGGGCGATGCGGGCCGCCCCTTTGATTTTATGCGCGATGTCGAGTAATGCCTGACGGTCCTCAAGTCGGGGCAAGCCCAGCAACTCCTGGCGATCCAGGCGGTTGCTGTTCAGGAGCTCGGCCAGCAGGCGTCGGGCCATTTCCGGATTGCCGCCAGTCAACAGGTCCAGCCCTTCCAGATTGAACGGCTGCTCACGAACTGCTGGTTTGATGCCTTCGACCCATTGACTCAACGCCGTCAGGCTGAGGGGCTTGAACAGGCAATCGTTCATCCCGGCTTGTTTGCAGCGCTGGATTTCTTCCGGCTGCGCGTTGGCGGTAAAGCCGAGGATGGTGCAGGGGGAGCTTTGTTCCTGCTGTTCCTGCTGGCGGATAGCACAGGTCAGGTCGTAGCCATTCATGATCGGCATGTTGCAATCGACCACCACCAGATCGAATGGCTCGCGCTGCCAGGCTTCCAGTCCCGCACGGCCATCATCGGCACCGGTAAACCGATGTCCCAGGTATTCCAGCTGCTGGCACATGAGCAGACGATTGGCGGGATGATCGTCGACCACCAGCACGCTCAAGGACGTGCCGCTGCTGGGGATGTCTGGCTCAACCCGGTCCGGCACCTGCTCGGGTGGCAGCGTCGGCAGATACAGTGAAATGCTGACCTGGGTGCCCACCCCCGGCTGGCTGCTCAGCTGCAGACTGCCCCCCATCATTTCGCACAAACTGCGACTGATCACCAGGCCAAGCCCCGCGCCGCCCCTGGCCAACTGCCCGGTATTGTCGACCTGGGCAAAGGGCTCGAACAGGCGCTGCTGATCCTTTTTGCTGATGCCGACCCCGCTGTCCTGAACCTGCACCTGCATTCGCGTCCGCTCAGGTTCTTCGCCAGGGAGCAGGTCGACGGTAATCCTGACCTCACCCTGTTCCGTAAACTTGATGGCATTGCTGACCAGATTGGACAGTACCTGCTTGAATCGCAGCGGGTCGAGCCGCACATCGACAGGCGGTTGGGACGGATTGAATGCCAACGTCAGGCGAAGATTTTTTTGCCGCGCCAGTCCGTCGAAAATCCTCACCACCGAGCCGACGATTTCCCCCGGATTGACCCGCTCCGGGCTCAGGCTCAGGCGCCCGGATTCGATCCGGGCAATGTCGAGAATGTCGCCGATCAATGCCAGCAAGTCTTTCGCCGAGCTGTACGCGGTTTCGATCGAGGAACGATCCTGGCTCCCCTGGTCCATGCGCTTGAGGGTCAGCTCAAGCATGCCGATCACCGCGTTCATCGGCGTGCGGATTTCGTGGCTCATGGTCGCCAGGAACGTGCTCTTGGCCCGGTTGGCCTCATCGGCCTGCTCCTTGGCTGCCCGCAGCTTGTCGAACAGCTGCCGCCGTTCGCTGATGTCGATCCAGCCGCCGATGATGCCTTGCACTTCACCGCTCGAATCACGGTAGGGGAGAATCCAGTGATAGATCGTCAGACGCCGGCCGCCAATGTGCAGCGGGCGATCGAGGATCAACGGTGTGCCTTCGGCCACGACCCTTTGATAATCAGCCTGATATTCCCGGGCTTCAAAGGCATTGCTCATCTTGCCCTGCATGACGCTCTTGCCGATCACGTCCTCGCGTTTCGCCTGGAAAGCCTCCAGGTAACTGTCGTTGCAGCTTTGCAGCAGCCCCTGGCGGTCACGCACATAAATCGGGTGAGGCGTGCCATTGACCAGTGAGCGCATGAACTCGAACTGATCATTCAGCGCCCGCTCGGCGGCTTGGCGCTGTTTGATCTGGCGCCGCATCCAGGCATTCCAGGCCATGGAAATCAGCAACAGAACACTGGCCGCGGCCACGATCTGATAGAACACCCGGTGAAAGTTGTTCCAGGTTTTTTCCGAGGCCGCCGAGTAGCCTCGCCAACGGCTGTTGATGACACCCAGCTCTTCCGGCGCGATGCTCAGCAGCGCTTTGTCGATGATGGCGCTCAACTCCGTGGCGCCTCGGGCCGTGGCCAGCGAGAACGCCGCTTGCCGGGTGCCGATGGTGGTGCTGATCTGCAGTTTGTGTTCGAAGATTCGCGACGAAATAAAGTAGTTGGCGATCACCAATGAATTGACGGCGCCCTCTACCTGGCCCTCGGCGAGCAATTCCACGGCGTGAAAGGTGTCCGGCGTTTCAATCAGGTGGACCCGCGGGAATTCGCGGCGCAGGTAGTCCACCAGTGGATTGCCCTGGGCGATGGCCAGGCGTTTGTCTTGCAGTTGCGACAGGTTCGTCGCGCTGTCGGCGGACTTGCGTGTCAACAGCACAAAGGAGTTTTCCAGATAGGGGCGACTGAAATTCAACTGGGTCTGGCGTTGGGCGCTGGGAAGCAACGCGGCGATCAGGTCAGCCTGATTGTCTTTGACTCGGGCGATCATTTGATCGTCGCTACGACTGCGCTGGATCTCGAAGCGCAAACCGGTACGCAGCCTGATCAGCTCAAGGAGGTCGGCGGTGACACCGCGAAAATTACCGTCGCTGTCGAAAAACGTCAGAGGGGCAAACGCCTCATTGACCACCACGCGCACCACCGGGTGTTGCGCCAGCCAGCGTTCCTCACGGTCAGTCAGTTGCAGTTTGTGATCAGTGAGGAGAATGTCGCTGCCGGCACTCCAGCGTTTGGCGATGTTGTCCCGCTCGCTGGTGGGGATGGCTATGAGTACGGTGTTGACGATCTGCAGCAGTTGCGGATTGTCCTTGTGCACCGCAAAGCTGAAACCATGAGCTTCGTGTTTACCGAAGTTGGCCATGCGGATGTTGTTCAGGTAACCCTTGTTGATCATGTAGTGGGTTGAAATGGTGTCGCCGAGGAAGACGTCCGCCTGGTCGAAGGCCACCGCATTGATTGCATTCTGGTAGGACGGGTAGTCGATGATGAGTGCTTTCGGGTACAGCGCCTTCACTTCCTCCAACGGCAAGTAGTGATACACCATGCTCAGTCGCAGCCCGGCGAGGCCATCGGTCAACGATCGGGTTTCGCCCTCACGTGTCACCAGCACCGGCTGATCCACGGCGTAGGGGGCAGACAGCACAATGTCGGGGTTTTGGGCTTCGAAGCCATTGGCCGTGCCGAGCAGGTCGATTTCACCCTGTTGCAGCGCCTCGATGGCGGCCTGGCGCGAAGCGTAGCGCTGGACCTTGATCGGCAATCCCGTGGCCTGGCCGAGGATCCCGGCATAGTCAGCGGTGAATCCCTCGTAGTCACGGTCGCTGACGGTCAGGTCGAAAGGAGGGTAGTCCGGGGCGGATGTGCCCAGTATCAGTTCGCGCTTGTTCTGTGCCCATTGGCGTTGGGGTTTATCCAGTTGGACTTCCAGATGTCCCCCCGTTGAGCGGCTCAGCAGGGTGTAGTTCTCGACGGCGGTCGATGCTGCGGTCACTGAGGTGCTCAGGCATAAACCTGCACTCAATGTTATTAGATAGTCCTTTATGCGACTGGGCATCCTGTCTCTCACACTAACGCGTTACGTTTTGCCATCTCGATGAGCGCTACCAGGGATTTGGCCTTGAGTTTTTGCATGAGGCGTTTCTTGTAAGTGCTGACAGTCTTGTTGCTCAGGAACATGCCTTTGGCGATTTCCTTGTTGGTGCGTCCTTGCGCGAATAGTTGCAAGACCATCAGTTCCCGGTCGTTGACGGACTTGAACAATTCAAGTTCGGCGTAACGCACGTCGTCCGGTCGCACGGGATTCAAGGCTTGGCTAGGGAAGTAGTTGTAACCCGACAGTACGGCCTTGATGGCACTCATCAGTTCACTGAGATCTTCCTGTTTGCACACATACCCCGAGGCGCCGGATTGCATGCAGCGAATGCCGAAAAGTGTTGGGCATTGTGCTGTTAACACCAGTGTTTTCAACGGTGTGCTCATTGCATTGAAACGAGAGAGAACTTCCAGACCATCAAGTTTTGGAATGCTGATGTCGAGAATGATCAAGTCGGGCATGCATTCACGAACCATCTGCATGGCGTCGACCCCATTATCGGTTTCGCCCACGACTTTATAACCCTCATGTTCCAGCAGCATCCGCACAGCAAGGCGGATGACGGGGTGATCGTCGACAATAAAAACGGAGTTCATAATCAAGTCCCATACGTGCGCGAATAAAGCGCGCACCTTAGCTCAGTTAATTGAGAGGGCGCATGAACGGACGGGTCTATAGCGGCGATATAGGACATTTCCTACAACTGAAAAAGAATAGGGCTACGTATCAACTGGGTTTTGCATAAGGAATGTGAAAGTTCTGATTGTGTAATCAGAAATGGGTGAGGCTTACTGTGTCAGTAATACGCGGTATTTGATTGCGCATGAAAAGTGTCAGGAGTTAGCTCGTTTTTACTCTAAAACCAAGGTCAACAGTATTCTAAAGTCGGATTGTTTCAGCGGCTTGGTCAAGCATCCCAGCAACGGCAATCGGTGTTCGCTTGCCTGCTTTTCAAGGTCGTTCATTTCAAACGATGTCAGGCTGCTCAGCAGTATCGCCTGCCTGATCATGCCCCGGCGGCTGGCAAACCGGATCAAATCGAGTCCGGGGAGGTCGGGCAGGCATTGATCGCAGAGCAGAATGTCGAACGGCTGGCTGGCCTCGAGCATCTTTTGCATGGCCTTTTCGGCGCTGTCGCTGATCGTCAGTTGGGTGAAGCCGAAACTTTCCAGCAGGCATTGGGTAGCGCGGAGCTGAAAGGGATGATCTTCCACCAGCAAGATGCGCAAGTCGTTGTCGAACAGTGGAGTTTGCATTAAATGGAATACGCCGCCAGCAGTGAGGGTCTGATTATTCCCCGAGCCGGCGGGGTATTCGATCAGTAAGCTCAGCGCGACACGTAGGGGGATTCTGCGGTTGTTGAAATGGCGTTGAAGGTCGAGTGCCTTCAATCAGCCGGTCAGAAGCCTCTGACACGGCTGATCCGCAGGTTTTTATCCGTGGACCGAGCGGCCGGTCATTTCCTGGGCCATCTCACTGGCATAGCTGTCGGTCATGCCGGCGATGAAATCAATCATGCGCAAAAACGAGGTATGCAACGGGCCGTGGGGATCGGGCGCGTTGTTGCCCAACAGGTCCAAAACCCGGCGGCTCTTGAAAGACGGCGTGCGACCGTTGTGCTGCTCCAGTGCCGCACCGCAGAAGGCGTTGAGGAGGATTTCCAGCGTGGTGTAGGCGCCGATTTCATGCAACGTCTTGCGCTTGTCCTGGAAGATCTTTTTGCGCGCCATGTCCTTGGCATTCAGTACGCAGCGCTTGGCCGGACCGTGCATGTGTTCCACCAGATCACCGGGCAGTGTGCCGGCCAGTAGCGCGTCCTGTTGCTCGACAAAAGCGCGGGCGGCGGCGTTGGTCAGGTGTTCGATGGCCTTGCCCCGCAGGATCGCCAGTTTGCGCCGGCGCGAATCCTGCGGGCCGAGCAGGCGATAAGTTTCCGGAATATCGTCGCCCACCAGGTCCAGCAGCAGGGACTCGACTTCGGCGTATTCCAGCAGGTCCATCTCCAGGCCGTCTTCGAGATCGATCAGCGCGTAGCAGATGTCATCGGCGGCTTCCATCAGGTACACCAACGGATGACGCGCCCAACGCTGGTCTTCCAGCTGCGGCAGGCCGAGCTTGTGGGCGATCTGTTCCAGCAGCGGCAGTTCGCTCTGATAGCAACCGAACTTGTGCTTTTTGTAGCCCAGGGAATCGGCGTGTTTGGCGGTCCAGGGGTATTTCAGATAAGTGCCGAGGGTGGCGTAGGTCAGCCGGGTGCCGCCGTCGAACTGGTGATATTCCAGCTGGGTGAGCACGCGAAAGCCCTGGGCATTGCCCTCGAAGTTGAGGAAGTCATTGCGTTCGACCTCGCTCATTGCATCCAGCCAGCCACGCCCGGCGGCTTGCAGGAACCAATGCCGGATTGCGTCTTCGCCGGAGTGACCGAACGGTGGATTGCCGATGTCATGGGCCAGGCAGGCCGATTGCACCACCATCCCCAGGTCGCTCGGTTCGCACCAGTCGGGCAGGGCGCTGCGGATGGTTTCGCCGACGCGCATGCCCAAGGAACGGCCGACGCAACTGACTTCCAGTGAGTGGGTCAGGCGCGTGTGGATATGATCGTTGCTGGACACCGGATGCACTTGGGTCTTGCGCCCCAGGCGGCGGAACGCGCCGGAGAAAATGATGCGGTCGTGGTCTTTGTGGAAAGGGCTGCGGCCGAGTTCTTCCGGGCTGTGCACAGGCTTTCCGAGGCGTTCGCGAGTAAGCAGGGTTTGCCAATCCAAGGCTGGTTCTCTCCGTCAAGGGACTGATGGCCCAGTGTCCTGTCTCGCATCATCGCCTGCAAGCGGAACTACAGCCCGGCGGCGTCGATATCGATGAGCAGCAGTCGCTCGCCGTTATCGAAAAACTGTCCGGCGGTGAGGCAATACTGGTTGCTGGTGGCATCGCGGTAGGTATTGGAAAGGGTCAGCCGTCGCTCATCCCAACCCTCGGCCAACAGGTGATAAAAGTACGGCCGCCATGACCAGTTGTGGCCCAGGTAGCGATTGTCGGCTTCCCAGGCGTTGTTGCGCCATTCGAGGTTGGGCGTCAGTTGCGTGCCGTGACGGTCGCATTGGTAGAAGCGCAACAGCCAGGGAAAAGCGTCCAGTTGGGGCAGGGCACTGAGGGGGGCGCGGGCCTGGGCCCAGTCCTGCAGGATCGCCATCAGTTCGCTGAGTTGGCGGCGCATGACCATCAGTTGGCCGCGCTCTACGAGCTTGCGCTGCACGTAGCGCTGACGAAGTTGTGCGAACTGCTCGACGAAGGCGTCGGTGGCAAAGAAATCGCTTTGCGCCCGGGCGAACAGAAAACCCTGCACATAGCGTGAGCCGCACTCCAGGGCGAAATTCAACTGGGCTTCGGTCTCCACGCCTTCGGCGATGATCCAGCACCCGGTTTTCTCGGCCATCAGCGCCAGGGCCTTGACCACATCGCTGCTCGGCCCGCCGAGGGCGGCGGCCTGAAACAGGCGCATGTCGAGCTTGAGAATGTCCGGTTGCAAGGCCAGCACGCGATCGAGTTGCGAGTAACCGGCACCGAAGTCATCGATGGCGATCCGCGCGCCGGCCTGGCGGTAGCGCGCCACCACGTCGGCTAGACGTTGGCTGTCGCCGCCCAGTTCGGTGATTTCGAAGACGATGCGTTGCGGATCGACCCCATGCCGGGCCAGTTGCTTGAGACTCGGCAACGCCTGGTCCGGGCGCAAGCGGCTGATCCAGCGCGGCGACATGTTCAGGCTCAGAAACCATTCCGCAGGGGCCGCGTGCAAACGGCTCAGGGCGTTATCGCGGATTTGCCGGTCGAGGCGGCGCAGGGCGATGGCAGGGGTTCGCGGGTCGGCGAACAGCGGCCCTACGGAGGTCAGTTGACCATCGGCCTGGCGCAGGCGACCCAATGCTTCAACGCCGGCGATACGGCCGGTGGCGGTATCGATGAACGGCTGAAAGCAGGCGAGCGGTTGCCCGTCGATCACGAGGCCTCCTTAGTAAGGTCTTGTTTTTGGATAAACCTGATGACCGGGGAGGCACGCAGGATCGAACCCCTCGATAAAGAGGTTGATCCCGGTGTTATTGCAAGAATGCAGCCAGATAATGTGCGATCAGGGTTTACGCGAAGAACCCTGCATGACGAGCTTGATCAGCGGGCCCAGGCTGGCGCCCAACTGAACCAGGCGGGTCACGCTGCTGACGCCGCCGCTTTTCGCACCTTTGCCGGTCAGAAAACCGAGCAGGGTCACGGCGGCCATGCCCCAGAGCGGGGCATGCTTGATGCCGAAGCCATCGTGCAGGTTTTGCGTCATCCCGCGCACCCGCTGCAAGGGTTGCAGCAGTTGCCGTGATTCCTGGCGGATTTCCTGGCGGTGCATTTCCATGCGCAAGCGGATCAGCGCCTTGCGCATTTCCGTGCGCGAACTGTTGTGAGGCAGTTGAGGCAGGCTCATGGCAGCAGGCGCTCCCGGTCGTTGGCAAATTCTTCCAAAGTACCGTGGAAGGGCGAGGACTCATCGAAAACGGCTGCTTTGAGGCGCATCCCGCAAAAAATCGCGGCCAGGGTGTAGAACACGCAAAGCCCAATGATCGCGGCCAGGCGATAGGTGTCCCAAAACAGGATCATCACCAGCGTCGACAACCCCACCAGCAACAGCAAGGCAAAGACCAGTGCCAGGCCTGCAAACAGCAACAGGCTGACGGTGCGTGCTTTCTGTTCCTGCAATTCGATGCCGAACAGTTCGACATGGCTGTGCAGCAACCCTAGAAATGCGGCACCCAGGCGCCGCGTTGTAGCGCTGGTGCCCGTCGCGGACGAGCCGGATTCGCCGATAGACATATCAGCGCCGTGTGGCCAGCAGGCCAATCAGGAAGCCCACGCCGGCGGCGATCCCGACCGATTGCCATGGGTTGGCCTGGACGTAGTCTTCGGTGGCGGTGACCGCTGCCTGGCCGCGCTGGCGCAGGGAATCTTCGGTCAGTTTCAAGGTTTCCCGGGCACGCAGCAGGCTGTCGTGGATCTGTTCGCGCAACTCATCGGCCTGATCGCCGGCCAGGGACGCGGTGTGTTCCAGCAACCGTTCGGTGTCGCTGACCAGGGTTTGAAAATCGTTCATCAGGATTTCTTGAGCAGTCTTTGCCTTGATGCTGGCCATGGGTGGATCTCCGTAAGTGGCTTCTGATGCGTTCGAGTATGAGCCTTGGGCGAAGGTTCAGTACAAATGACTGGTACAACTTTTGCTATGTCATGGTGCGTCAGCCTGCGCCGTTGCGCTGTTGCTGGGCATGATTTGAGCAAAACCATAACTCAAATAATCAAAACCCGCGCAAAGGTCGTGACCTTGTGCGCCAAAGCGGTTCATTGGAATCAATACCTTGGTTCCGGCAAGTCGCAACTTGGTGCATGGATTGCCTGCGCGAACTGCTTTGGTGCTTTTTTAGCCTTCAGGTCTGCCAACCCCATGGAAAATCTGCAAAGCGCTGTGGACAGTCTGGTCCATAGCTCCAATACGTTGTTCATTTTGATCGGTGCGGTCATGGTGCTGGCCATGCACGCCGGGTTCGCGTTTCTGGAAGTCGGCACGGTTCGACAAAAGAATCAGGTCAATGCCTTGTCGAAGATCCTCAGCGACTTCGCCATTTCGACCCTTGCCTATTTCTTTATAGGCTACTGGATTTCCTACGGCGTCACTTTCATGCAACCGGCGGCGGTGATCAATGCCGATCACGGTTATGCGCTGGTGAAGTTCTTCTTTCTGCTGACCTTCGCTGCAGCGATCCCGGCGATCATTTCTGGCGGTATTGCCGAACGTGCACGCTTCGTTCCGCAGTTGTGCGCGACGGCGTTGATCGTGGCGTTCATCTACCCGTTTTTCGAGGGCATGATCTGGAACGGCAACTTCGGCTTGCAAGCCTGGTTGCTCGAGCGCTTTGGCGCCAGTTTCCATGACTTTGCCGGCTCCGTGGTGGTTCACGCCATGGGCGGCTGGCTGGCGCTGGCGGCCGTGCTGTTGCTCGGGCCGCGCCAAGGACGTTATCGCGACGGCCGACTGGTGGCGTTCGCGCCATCGAGCATTCCGTTCCTGGCCTTGGGCTCGTGGATTCTGATCGTCGGCTGGTTCGGTTTTAACGTCATGAGCGCGCAGACGTTGCAAGGCGTCAGTGGCCTGGTGGCGGTGAATTCGTTGATGGCCATGGTCGGCGGCACCGTCGCGGCGTTGATCGTCGGGCGCAATGACCCGGGCTTCCTGCATAACGGCCCGTTGGCCGGGCTGGTGGCGATCTGCGCCGGTTCTGACCTGATGCACCCGGTGGGCGCGCTGCTGACCGGCGCGATTGCCGGCGCATTGTTTGTCTGGTGCTTTACCGCGGCCCAAGGCAAATGGCACATCGATGATGTGCTGGGCGTCTGGCCGTTGCATGGCTTGTGCGGTGTCTGGGGCGGGATCGCTTGCGGCATTTTCGGTCAAACGGCCTTGGGTGGCCTGGGCGGTGTGAGTTTGATCAGCCAGTTGATCGGCACCTCGCTGGGCGTGATCGTGGCGCTGGCCGGTGGCTTTGCGGTGTACGGCACGATCAAAGCGTTCCATGGTTTGCGCCTGAGCCAGGAAGAAGAGTATTACGGCGCAGACTTGTCGGTGCACAAGATCGGCGCCGTCAGCCAAGACTAGTTCTCCTCATCTTCAGCACCGGGATAAAACCGGTGCAGCAGGCTGTAGCGGTCATGCCGGACCTGATCGACCCGCTCCTGGACCTGATGTGCGGGCAAGCCGAGCATGATCAGCGCATGGGAGGCGAGCATCAGGCTCGACTCCAGCAACTCCGGCACCACTTCATTGGCGCCGGCTGCTTTCAGCTCGGCCCACTGACTGTCGTCCCGGGTGCGCACGAGGATCGGCACGCTCGGGTTGAATCGGCGCGCTTCCTTGAGGATCAGCAGCGCAATATCGGTCTGGTCCACCGCGATCACCAGCAACCGGGCGCGTTCCAGCCCGACGGCGGCCAGTAACTCGCCGCGCCGTGAGTCGCCGTAATGCACGCTGCTTTCACCGGCTGCGGCCTCCTGGACCCGCACGGGGTCGTTGTCCAGAGCAATGTAGGTTTGTTGCGCGTTGTGCAGGAACCGCCCGATGGATTGCCCCACGCGACCGTAACCGCAAATCACCACATGGCCATTCAGGCTGGCATTGAGGGCACTGATTTCTTCGAGTTTCGCTTCTTCGTTGGGCTTGCGGTGCAGGCTGGCGGCGATACGCGGCGCGGCGCGCAGCAACAACGGCGTGACCAGCATCGAGCAGAAGGTCGCCGCCAGCAGCAGGCCACTGAGGTCGGCGGGCATCATCTTGTGCTGCTGCATCTGCGCCATCAAGGCAAAGCAGAACTCGCCGCCCTGGGCCAATGCCAGGCCGCTGCGCCAAGCGGTCTCACCATCGCTGCCACGCCATTTGACCAGCAGCGCCACCACGCTGCCCTTGATCAGCAGCAACCCGAGGGTCAGGCCGAGGATGAGCAAGCCATGGCTGGCAAACAGCTGCAAGTCGATCAACATGCCGATACTGACGAAAAACAATCCGAGCAGGATGTCGCGGAACGGGCGGATGTCGGCCTCGATCTGATGCCGGTAATGGCTTTCCCCCAGCAGCATGCCGGCGAGGAAGGCGCCGAGGGCAGGGGAGAGACCGAGCAAATGGGTCAGCCAGGCAGTCAGCAGCACAATCACCAGGGCCAGCAACACGAACAGTTCCGCGGAACGGGATGCGGCGACTTCCTGGAACAGTCGGGGCAGTAACCAACGACTGGCCAGCAGCAGACCGACAAACAAAAACACGGTCTTGGCCAGTGTCAGGGGCAGCGCCCAATACCAGGCTTGGTCGCTGCTGCCGGCGAACACCGGCACCAGAGTCAGCAGCAACACCGCGACCACGTCCTGGAACAGCAACACGCCGATGGCGTTCTGGCCGTGGCTGCTGAATATCTCCCCCAGGCTGCCCAGCTCCTTGCTGACGATGGCCGTGGACGACAACGCCAGACCGGCACCGAGCAACAAGGCCGGGGTGACCGACATGCCGAACAGCATGAGCAAGATCCCCAACAGCGTCCCGGAAATTAACACTTGCAGGCTGCCAAGTCCGAACACCACCCGGCGCAGCGCGAGCATTTTCGACAGGGAAAACTCCAGACCCAGGGAGAACAGCAAAAACACCACGCCCAGTTCGGCGAGGTCCGGCAATTCGTCGCTTTCGTTGACCCAGTCGAGCGCCGTGGGCCCGACCATCAGCCCCACACAGAGGTAGCCCAGCACCGGCGGTAAACGCAAGCGCCGGAACAGGGCAATGACCACCAGGGAGGAGGCGAGGATGATCAACAGATTGGCAAACACAAAAAACTCCGGTGACGGCTTCGGGCAACCCAAGCGTAGAGGCAAAAAAAGGCCAGAGCATCGCGCAAACGGGATTCAGGGCAAATGATATGCATCAGGAAATTGCCGAAACCTTTTGAAGTCGCCTGATGCAGACGTCTGCAGGCCTTGGCGGGCATTGGCTCGACGGTTTATGACGACGGGGCCTAGAATGAAGCCTTACTTTATCGGGTCTGTTTGTCATGCCTCCTGAATGTCAGCTGTTCGGCACCTTGGGTTGCCATCTGTGTGAAGTTGCCGAAGAAGAACTGATGCCCTTGGTCGAGCACGGTTTGATGGTCGAGTTGGTCGATATCTCGGAAAACGAAGACTGGGTCGAAGACTACGGTCTGCGCATCCCGGTGTTGCGTCGCCTCGACACCGGCGCCGAACTCGATTGGCCCTTCGATGCCGAGCAGGTCGTGGCGTTCTTGCGCTGAGGCTTCCCCACCCGTCGCGGTGTTGTGTTCGTTCATTGGCGAAAAACAGGTTATTCGGTTACTGTATGTTCATACAGTTATTCGGATTGCCTGCCTTGCATCCTCCTATTCCGGATTTGGCCAGGTGATCCCGCTAGTCAGAGGGATGAACCGTGGTCAATGTCGAACAATTGAAGAACAGCGTGAACCGGATGTCGGTCGATGTGGTACGCGAGGCGGTGATCGAGCTGCGCCTGGATGGCCTGGTCACCGAAGGTAAGACCCCCTTCAACAAGCTGCATTTCAACACCTGTTTTGCCGAAATCGAGGCCTTGTTCCAGCGCGCGGGGTATCACCGGCAACTGGATGTCGTGGGTTATCAGGGGTTGATGTACGCGCTTTACGATCCCGGCCGCTGGGAAGCGGTGGATGTTCTGCGCTGGCTCAAGGAATTCACCGAAGCGGCCGCGCGGGCACAGTCGATACAGGCTTAAGGATTCTCTGCTAGGTTCGATCCGATCACTGTTGGATAATGCCGTTCTGCATTGAGGGTTAGAGTTTTTCGTATGTCCACTTCATCTTTTTCCGCCGCGCACAGCCAGGCCAGCACCCTCTACCTGCCACCTGGCTCGTGGCAGACCGTACTCGACTGCCTGTGCGAACACTTTCGCGCTATCGGTCGTGAGCAATGGCTGGACCGGATCGCGCGCGGTCGGGTTCTTGATGGCCAGGGCCTGCCGATCGCCCTTGACCTGCCGTACAAGGAAGGCTTGCGGATTCACTATTTCCGCGAGGTGCCGGACGAAAAACCGATTCCGGTGATCGAGACGATCCTGTACGCCGACGAACACTTGGTAGTCGCCGACAAACCGCACTTTCTGCCGGTGACACCCGCTGGCGAATACGTGGAACAGACCCTGCTGCGGCGGTTGATCCGCCGTTTGGACAATCCCCATCTGGTGCCTTTGCATCGCATCGACCGGCATACGGCGGGCCTGGTGCTGTTTTCCGCCAATCCGCAGACACGTTCGGCTTATCAGTCGCTGTTTCCGACGCGGCAGATCGAGAAGCGCTACGAGGCCATTGCCAGGGCATTGCCTGAGTTGTCCTTTCCATTAGTCCATAAAAGCCGACTGGTGGAGGGCGAGCCGTTCTTCCGTATGCAGGAGGGGCCGGGCGTCAGCAACACCGAGACGGCGGTCGAGGTCAGGGAAAAGAACGGCGAACTCTGGCGTTACGGGCTCTACCCGGTGACCGGCAAGAAGCACCAGTTGCGGGTGCACATGACGGCGTTGGGCGCCAGCATCTGCAATGATCCGTTCTATCCGCAGGTGCTCAAGGATGTCGAGGATGACTACGCCAATCCCTTGAAGCTGCTGGCCCAGGGACTGCGCTTTGTAGACCCGGTGACCGGTCAGGAGCGTAGCTTCGAGAGCGACATCACCTTGCAGTGGTGACCCCGCGACATTTTTCTTCGGCCACGAAAAAGCCCGCATTTAGCGGGCTTTTCTGTATCCGGTTATCGCCGCAAAGATTACAAATCTTTAACGGTACGAACCTGATCCTTGTTGACGCGGGTGTGCTTGCCATCCAGCTGTTCGAACTCGTAGAAACCCGACTCTTCATCGTATTTAGGCTGGTCGACGGCCTGGATTTCACGACCGTCATTCAAGGTGATCACTGTTGGCGATGCGCAACCGGCGAGGGTGGCGAGGCCCAGTGCGAGCATGAAAGTGGCGAGGGTCCGTTGAGTCATGAGTGTGTCTCCGAATATGAATACTTTTGGTTACTGAGCTTGTAGACGTATGCAACGCGTGCAAGTTCCTTCTCGTGTCAGTCTGACACACTGTTGTGTGCACTTAACAGTTCTGGCGTGTTCAGGTTGGCCAGGCGAGGGTCATTGTCCGGGCATTGCAGGGCCGTGGCGCCCAGCTGTCGCATGATTCGGCCGGGGCTGCGTTCACCCTCGTTCCAGGCATTTTCGAACGCCTCCGAAAGGGCCACGGGGATAACGCAGAGCAGCGGTTCCCAATGGTCGCCGTGGCGCAGCATCAACGGTTTATCCGGATGCAGTGCAGCGGTTTCGCGCATGCCTTGAAGAAGGGCGGCATCAATGCGCGGCACATCGCAGGGCAGTACCAGCAGATGGGAATGACGGGCCGCCTTCAGGCCGGCCCGGATACCGGCCAGAGGCCCCGGAAAACCGGCGTGATCATCAACCACCAATTGATCGGCGTAAGGCGTGTAGGTTTCCTGGTTTCTGTTGCAGGAGATGATCAGGTCATCGCTCAGCGCGCGGGTCTTGCGGTGCAAGTGCGCAATCAGCGGTTCGCCGTGCCACTCGATCAGCCCCTTGTCCTGGCCGCCCATGCGCTGGCCGCGCCCACCCGCCAGGAGCAGAATTGAACAGGGCGGCAACGCTGTATTGGAAGTCATGGCAGCTCTCCATGGGGGCGGCAAAAAAATGAGGCGCTGTGATATAACACCGGGCTGTTTCCCCTACAACTGGACGAGCCTATGAAAGCCAAGGCTGATGTACCTTTCGCACCGCTCAACATCGCGGTGCTGACTGTCAGTGATACCCGGACCCTGGAAACCGACACCTCCGGCCAGGTCTTTGTCGACCGCCTGGGCGCTGCCGGTCATAACCTGGCGGCGCGGGTGCTGCTTAAAGATGACCTCTACAAAATTCGCGCGCAAGTCGCTACCTGGATTGCTGATGAGGTGGTGCAGGTCGTGTTGATCACTGGCGGCACCGGATTCACCGGCCGTGACAGCACACCGGAAGCGGTGAGTTGCCTGCTGGATAAGCAGGTCGATGGTTTTGGCGAGTTGTTCCGGCAGATTTCCGTGGCCGACATTGGTACCTCGACCGTGCAGTCCCGGGCATTGGCCGGTTTGGCCAACGGCACGCTGGTTTGCTGCTTGCCGGGTTCGACCAACGCCGTGCGTACCGGTTGGGATGGCATCCTCGCCGAGCAGCTGGATTCGCGGCACCGTCCGTGCAATTTCGTCCCTCATCTGAAACAGGCGGCACCCTGTGAATCCCGCGGGTAAGCCTGGCAAGACCGGCAGTTTGATGCCTGTCGAGGTGGCGCTGGCGCGTTTGCTGGAAATGGCCGAAGCGGCGCCAATTCTTGAACGTGAGCGCTTGCCGTTGGCGCAGGTTCAGGGGCGCGTGCTGGCGGAGGATCTGGTCTCGACACTCGATCTGCCGCCCTGGCCCAACAGCGCCATGGACGGTTATGCCTTGCGCGTGGCCGACTGGACCGGCGAACCGTTGGTGGTCAGCCAGAAGATTTTCGCTGGCCAGGCACCGCAACCCTTGCAGCCAGGGACCTGCGCACGAATCTTCACCGGTGCGCCGGTGCCTGAGGGCGCCGACTGTGTCGAAATGCAGGAGAACGCCGAAGTCCAGGCGGATGAACGTGTGGTGTTCACCGAAACCATGACCCCAGGCCAGAACATTCGCCCCCAAGGCCAGGAAACCACGGTCGGTGAGTTGGTCCTGACGGCGGGCACGCGTCTGGGCCCTATCGAGCAGGGGCTGGCTGCATCCCTGGGACGTGCCGAGCTGGATGTAGTACGCAAAGTGCGTGTAGCGGTGTTGTCCACCGGCGATGAACTGATCGAACCCGGCCAGGCCCTGGGGCCTGGGCAGATTTACAACAGCAACCGGGTGTTGTTGTGCAGTTGGTTGCAGCGTTTGGGCTGTGAGGTGATCGATGCCGGCATCCTGGTGGATGATCTGGCGGTGACTCGCGCTCGCTTGGGCGAACTGACCCATGTCGACCTGATTCTGTCCACTGGCGGTGTGTCAGTGGGCGAAGCCGATTTCCTCGGTATTGCCTTGCGTGAGGAGGGGGAGTTGTCACTGTGGAAGCTCGCCATCAAACCCGGCAAGCCGCTGACATTCGGGCATTTCCGGGGCGTGCCGGTGATCGGTTTGCCGGGCAACCCGGCTTCGACGCTGGTGACCTTCGCTTTGCTGGCCCGACCTTATCTCCTGCGCCGCCAAGGTGTCGAAGACGTCACGCCGCTGACCTTCCAGGTGCCGGCAGGTTTTGTCTGGCCCAAGGCTGGCAATCGACGCGAGTACCTGCGCGGGCGGCTCGAACAGGGTAGGGCAACCATTTACCGGAATCAGAGTTCTGGCGTACTGCGCAGCGCCGCTTGGGCCGAAGGCCTTGTGGAAGTGCTGGAAGGCCGCACCCTGGTCGAGGGTGATTACGTCAACTTCATTCCCTTGAGTGAAGTCTTGAGCTGATACCTGCCATCGAATGACACTGCAAGCCCGGTTGATCGAGCCGGGCCTGGCGTCCACGCCTGCCGTTTAATGAGTCAGAAGGGTCACGACCTGTTCGAACCGGCTGTTGGCGATCCACCCCAGAAGCCCCAGAATCACGCCGATTGCGCCGGCAGAATAGGCCAATCGGTGTTTGATGGATTTGACGTCACCACGTACTTCGTCCATGTCCCGGCGGATGTATTTGAGGTGTGTCTCCAGTTCAACGACGCGAGGTTCCATATCAACTTCTCCAGCGGGTTTTGCGCTGTTTTTGAAATCAGCCTGTTGAGCCCTTAGGGCGTTTGCATTCATTGCGTGCACATCCTTGTGTGTTTGTAATTTGATGATTGATACCGCAAGCCCCCAAGGTGTACCAATCATCCTGCTCGGTCAATTGAGCCGATTCCTCACGTTTTGTAAGAAAAAATACCGCTCTGTAGGACGCAAGACGCTGTGACTTCGAATTTATTCAAGTTCAGCTGACTTTTTTGCGTGCCTGTGAGGTCAACATCTCGCATACGGATGCCAATTATGGGAGTGATCGCAATGGGTGAGCGCAAGGCGCTGTTGATTCTGCATGGTAAGCAGGCACTCAACGAAGAAGTCCGCGCGGCGGTTGAAGGCAAGCGCAAGCAGGGGTGGGAACTGGCCGTTCGGGTGACCTGGGAGGCCGGTGATGCCCGGCGTCTGGTGGATGAAGCGCTGGCAGCCGGTTACAGGCAAGTGATTGCCGGTGGCGGTGACGGCACGTTACGCGATATTGCCGAAGCCATGGCGGCGCATTCGAACGAGGCCAGCCTGGTGCTACTGCCCTTGGGCACCGCCAACGATTTCGCGCGTGCCGCCGGCATCTCGCTGGAGCCTGCCCAGGCCCTGGAGCTTCTGGACAGCGCGCCGGTGCCGATCGATTTGGGCGAGGTCGGCGGACAAGTGTTTCTAAACATGGCCACCGGCGGTTTTGGCAGTAACGTCACGGCCAATACCTCGGAGGACCTGAAAAAGATCCTGGGAGGGGCGGCCTACCTGTTCACCGGTTTATCGCGCTTCAGCGAATTGCATGCAGCCTATGGCGAATTGCAGGGGCCGGACTTTCACTGGCGTGGCGAGCTGTTGGCGTTGGGTATCGGCAATGGCCGACAGGCCGGCGGCGGCCGTGTGTTGTGCCCGGAGGCGCTGGCGGACGATGGACTGCTGGACATCAGCATTCTGCCGGCACCGCAGGAGGTGGTTGGCACGTTGAAAAATTTGCTGACCGAGGGCTTCGGCATCGACAACATGTTCGTGCGGGCCCGTTTGCCGTGGGTCGAGATCAAGGTGTCGGAAGGCCTGCACATCAACCTCGATGGCGAGCCCCTGGAGGGTGACAACTTGCGTTTCGAAGCGCGTCCGGCGGCATTGCGCGTGCACCTGCCGCCGAACTCGCCGTTGCTGGGTTCATCGCAGGCGGTCAATCGTCCAGGCTGATGATTTGTTCACGCACGGCGAACAGCACCAGGCCCGCCACGTCGTAGATCTGCAGGCGTTTCATGATCTGCGAGCGGTGGGTTTCGACGGTCTTGATGCTCAGGCCCAGGCCGTTGGCGATTTCCCGAGTGGATTTGCCACGAACGATCAGTCGCAGGATTTCCAGCTGGCGTGCGGTCAGGTTGTGGGAGTCCGGGATGGGCGGCTGGTTTTTCTGGTTGCGGGTCAACGCCTGGTTGATCACGGTGTGGGCGATGGCCGGGCTCAGGTAGCGCTCATTGTTGCGCAAGGCGTCCAGGGCGTGTTCGAGTTCGGTGGCCGTGGTGTCCTTGAGCAAGTAGCCATGAGCCCCGGATTCCAGTGCCTGCATGATCAGCGCCGGGTCGGTGTGCATCGACAGGATCAGCACCTTGCTTTGTGGCCGAACCCTTTTGAGGCGCTGCAAGGCTTCGAGGCCGCCGGTTTCCTTCATGGAAATATCCAGCAGGATGATGTCCGGGGACAGTTGCTCGACCATCTCCAGCAGTTGCGAGCCGTCATTGGCTTCGCCGACTACCGCATAGCCGGGAATATCCAGCACCAGAGCGCGTACGCCTGCCCGGATAAGCGAGTGGTCATCCACCAGAAGTAAGTTACAAGTCAACGCATAACCTTATTCGTACTGGCCCGCTCAAGCGCACGGGGCGCCCAGGGGAAAAGTGCTTCGATTTGAGTGCCTTTGCCCGGTTCGCTGGTCACAGCCAAGGTCCCGCCCAATTGTTCGATCCGTTCCGACATCCCGGCCATGCCGCGTTGCCCCTCGCGCCCGGGGTTTGCCGCGGGCGCAAAGCCCAGGCCGTCGTCGCTGATCAGCAGAGTCAGGCCCTGGGGCAGGCGCTGCACGCGCACCAGCAAATTCCTGGCGTCGGCATGGCGCAGTATGTTGGTCACCGCTTCCTGGGTAATTCGAAAGGCGGCCACAGCCATTTCTTCCGGAATGCCGGTCAGGCGCTGATGGCATTCCAGGCTCCAGTGCACCGAGGTATTGGCCAGGGTCTTGAGCAAATGTGCCCGCAGGCTGGCCTCCAGCCCAAGGCTGGTCAGCTGTCGGGGGTTGAGGATGGCCGAGACGTCACGCACCTTGGTCAAGGTTTCTTCCAGGGTTTCACAGAGCACCGAGCATTGGCCCTGCAGTTCTTCGGGCAGACGGCGCTTGAGCCATTCACTTTGGAGTTTTGCCGCCGTCAGCAACTGGCCGATGTCGTCATGCAACTCGCGGCTGAGCCGATGGCGTTCGTTTTCCTGTACTTCCAGAAGGCGGTCGGCCAATTCTTGAGGTTGAAACTTGATCGACTTGCGCGACAGGCGATGCCCGACCCAGACACAGGCCAGTGCTGCCAGGTTAAGCACCAACAGGCTCACCGGCAGGCGAGTGGAGAAGCCATAGACCAGCAGGCTGCCAAGCGCCGAGCAGGTACACAGCAACAGCGTGAACCGGCGCGCGTTTACTCGGGAAGGTGGCCACGTGGTGATTGACTTGAGGCTGGCGTACATAGCAGATGGAGCCAATGGATGTTCGCTGCGGGCAGACCGGCCATGAGGGCTGACGGGTCTCTGTCTGAAAAACTGTTGGGTAATTCACCGGCTTCAACGGGCAAACCAGAAGACGAAATCCAGCGATGAAGTTTAGCGGGCTGCTCTCGTCTTGAATCTCGGTGCCATTAATTGAAGCCAACTAACGGCCGGCATAATACCACTTTAGATACCGTTGGTCGCGTTTGGTATATATGTCCATACAGTCAGGAATTAGGTGTCAGGACGTTTGTTCCATAATGGAAAAAGTTTGGTTTTTTTTCGTTCGAATATAGTGGGGGCGCCAGGATTTTATTTTAAAGTCAGGCGCTACCTGAGCCCGAAACAGATAGTCCGCGCTCGACAAAAATAATGATTGGTTATTGAGCTGTCGTTGACAGGTATGAAATATTCAATTGCGACATAGGCGATCAAGTTACTGAGTCGGGTCTGGGAATACGAAAACCAGGCGGCGCATAGTTGCCCGACAAATTTAAGCCTGCCGTTCCGAGAACGCCACGAGGGTGAGCGGTTTGGCGTGGACCGGTGGTTGAAACCGGCTTTGTCCGACCTGAAAGGCGAAGGCTTCGATCAGCGATGCCTGCTCGCTGTCATCGAGCGTCAACTGGCCAGTTTTTGGATCGATGAGTTCAAGTTGCCAGGCCATCAGCGTAAAGCAGTCTTTCAGCGCATCGAGGGCCTGCTCGTGCAGGGCCATGTGATGTTGGGCATGGTTCAACAAGCCATGGATGTGCAGCGAAAACTCCGAAACCGCTTCCAGCGCCAGGGCATCGGCCTTGTTCGCCAGTTTGAGCAGGCTGCTGAGCATGCAGTCGATGGCATCCGTATCATTGCTGATCAGTTGCAGATGACTGAGGCATTCCTCGGACTTGGCCAGGAGTGTTTCAGCCTCGACGAGAAACTCGGGAAGGCGTTGAGCCCCCTCTTTATGGTCGTTCGGCATGCTTATCTCCACCACGTCACGTCTGATGAGGGAATGTCGTGTGTGTCGATGATCACGAGTTGTCGCCCGAGCGCACTCCGGCCCGCTTTTGCGTGCGCTGGAGAACTCGAGAGGG
Organism: Pseudomonas sp. LBUM1646; assembly: GCF_059716165.1. NCBI lineage: Bacteria > Pseudomonadati > Pseudomonadota > Gammaproteobacteria > Pseudomonadales > Pseudomonadaceae > Pseudomonas > Pseudomonas sp. LBUM1646. Next base: position 4,812,120 of record NZ_CP166810.1, on the reverse strand, counting down.
TGGAGGGCCACTGACCTGCGATCGCACACAAAAGCCTGACTCCGTTCATGCAATGAGAATGGCGTCACATTAATGGCTATTGGATATTGCGAATATCAGGTTGGGCCTGATTGTTACTAGGGGAATCCCTTACGCAGGGGAACCTATCGTGCAAACTGAGGTCGCGCGACAGGGAATGAAGCAGATGAAATCACAAGGCCAGTAAAGCATGATGTTAATGTGACATCAATGCTTGGACATGGCATTTTGTCGGGGGGTCAAGCTCTAGCAATAACAGCCGATAACCCTCTTTAGTGAATTCATCAGAACAAGCCCAGGAGTCATTGATGGCCGGCATTCTCGACACGGTAGACCAACGCACGCAACTGGTGGGTGAGAATCGCCTGGAAATTCTCATGTTCCGGCTGGCCGGGCGGCAATTGTTCGCGATCAACGTTTTCAAAGTTCAAGAAGTGCTGCAACTGCCGAAACTGACCCTGATGCCCCAGCGCCATCCGTTTGTCTGCGGCGTGGTCAACCTGCGTGGCCAGACGCTACCGGTGATCGACCTGTCCCAGGCCATCGGCATGCGTCCGTTGGTGCCAAGCCCAACCAGTACCATCATCGTCACCGAGTACAACCGTTCGGTACAGGCGTTCCTGGTCGGTGGCGTGGACCGCATCGTCAACATGAACTGGGAAGCAATTCTGCCGCCGCCGACCAGCGCCGGTCGCCAGCATTACCTGACGGCCATCAGCAAGGTCGATGACCAGTTGGTGGAAATCATCGACGTGGAAAAAGTCCTCGCCGAAATCGTCCCGTACAACGCCAAGGTGTCCAAGGACAAACTGGATGACCCGATCCTGGAACGCGCCCGCGGGCGTGAAGTGTTGCTGGTGGACGACTCCAATGTGGCGCTCTCGCAATTGCGCGACACCCTCGGCCAGTTGGGCGTGAAGATGCACATCGCCAGCGACGGCCTGAAGGCACTGAACATGCTCAAGGCCTGGGCCGATACCGGCGTGGTCATGACTGACAAGCTGCTAATGATCTTCACCGACGCCGAAATGCCGGAAATGGACGGCTACCGCTTGACCACCGAGATCCGTAACGACCCGCGCCTGCGTGGCCTTTACGTGGTCTTGCACACCTCGTTGTCGGGCAGTTTCAACGACTCGATGGTCAAGAAGGTCGGCTGCGACAACTTCCTCTCCAAGTTTCAGCCAGACAAACTCGTCGACGTGGTGCGCCAGCGCCTGATGCTCGACGAAGTACCGGCCTGATCCCGACTACAAAGGCTGGCGCAGAGTCAGCCTTTGATTCAGCGATCAAGCTCGTATAGGGTGGCGTTTTTGCCCACCAGGGAGCTGGCCATGTTGCGTCTGAGCGCGCTTTACCGTTATCCGTTGAAATCCGGCAAGGGCGAGACCCTGCATCAAGTCGGCCTCGACAAACTGGGTCTGGACGGGGATCGACGCTGGATGCTGGTGGACGAGGCCAGCGGGCGTTTCCTGACCCAGCGTGCGGTGGCGCAGATGAGCCAGTTGTCGGCGCTGTGGAATGCCGACGGCGGCTTGACCCTCAGCGCGCCTGGTCATTCACCGATCGATATCGCTTTGCCCGGCAGCGACGCCGGACTGCGCGGCGTGACCATTTGGCGTGACACCTTGCGCGTGCCGGATGCCGGCGACGCGGCGGGGGCTTGGGTCAGTGAGTTCATCGGCAAGCCGACGCGGCTAGTGCAAGTGCCGCTGGATCGTGCGCGCACCACTCAGTCGGGCTACGGCAAGGATGACGACCAAGTGGCCTTCGCCGACGGCTTTCCGCTGTTGCTGATCGGCCAGGCTTCTCTGGAGGACTTGTCGCAAAAGGTTGGACGTCCATTGGAAATGCTGCGCTTTCGGCCGAATCTGGTCATCGAGGGCAGTGAGGCCTATGCCGAGGATGGCTGGAAGCGCATTCGCATCGGTGATGTCGAGTTCCGCGTGGTCAAGTCGTGCTCACGGTGCATCCTGACCACCATCGATCCGCAAACCGGTGAACGCAGCGGTGATCGCGAGCCCTTGGCCACGTTGCAAAAGTATCGTGCCGAGGAGGACGGCGCGATGTTCGGCCAGAACCTGGTCAACGACAGCAATGGTCGGCTGGAAGTCGGCATGCCGGTGACGATCCTCGAATAGCCGCCCCTGAATGAAAAATGCCCGTGTCGTTGGACACGGGCATTTTTTTGGCACTGTGAAAATCCGGGGGTTTAGCCGCGGTATTCGCACAGGTAAGCGGTGTCGACGGCCACTTTCAGCTGGAACTTGCTGTTGGCTGGCACGTTGAACTGGCTGCCGGCGGCGAAGGTTTCCCAGTCGCTGCTGTCCGGCAGTTTGACGCTCAGGGCGCCGGTCACCACGTGCATGATTTCACGCTGGCTGGTGCCGAATTCGTATTCGCCCGGGGCCATGACGCCGATGGTCGCCGGACCTTCAGCAGTGCCGAAAGCGATCGACTTGACGGTGCCGTCGAAGTACTCGTTGACTTTAAACATGGGCGATTCCTCGAAAAGGGCTTAAAAGGGCCGGCCAGTATGCACAACGCCCCTGGCGCCGTCACCTTCCTAGAGGGGAAGCACCAGCGGTAATAGCCGCGCGGTATTGCGTGCATCTTCCAGCGCCCGATGCTGTTGACCATTGAATTGCATGCCCGCCAGTTGCAACGCGCCGTTGAGCCCCAGCGGGCGCTCTAACCGCCGCGCCTTGGCGAAACGCTGCTTGAGGTTCATGTGCGGCACCTGGCTCAAGTAGCTGTCGAGTTGCAGGCGTTGCCATTCCTGGAGCAATTGCTTGCGATCGTAGTCGCCCCAACTGACCCAGCCTTCGAGGCGCGCATGATGCTGGCCGAGCCAGCGCTCGAACGCCGGCCAGACCTCGGTCAACGGCTGCGCGGTATCGATGTTGGCCTGGGTGATGTGGGTCAGTTCCCGACAAAACGGCGTCAGCAAAGGCCGGCGCGTCGGGCGTACGAAGCGCTGGAATTGATCCAGTTCTCGACCTTTTCGGTCCACCAGGGTGGCACCGATTTCGATGATTTCCATTTCTGTAACTGGCCAGCCGCCCTCATCGGTGGTGGCTTCCAGATCAATGACCAACCAGTGAGGCATCGCAGGGTTCCTGGTATCCGCGTGCTGATAGGGCTTGAGCGTAGCCAAACCCGGCGGATCCGCCTAGCGCCTTATTCGACCTCCAGCAAAATCTGACGATTTTTGACCTGATCGCCGACCCGGACTTGCAAGCGCTTGAGCACACCGTCGATGCCGGACTTGAGTGGATGCTCCATTTTCATCGCCTCCAACACCACCAATAGCTGGCCCTTGCTGACCGGGCTACCCTCACTGACCAGTACATCGACGATCGCCCCGTCCATTGGCGCCTTGAGCGTGCCGGAGCTGACGCTGGCCTGGCTGCTGACCGGCAGTTGAGTGCGATCCTCCAGACGCAAGCTGCCGGGGCGGGTGAACAACCACAGTTGCCCGGCGTCGAGGTGATAGGCATGACGCTGGCGGATGCCGTCGATTTCCAGGGTGGCCTGGCGTGCGTCGCAGTGGATGAGCTTCAGTTCGAGTGTTCGCTCGCCGACCTGAAGCCGGTAGGGCTCGCCAGGTACCGCGTTCAGTTCCACCGTCCAGTCCTGAGCTTCCACGCCAAGGCGATAGTGCAGCGGCACACTGGCGTTGTTGCGCCAGCCTGCCAAAGGGGCGGTGTGATGTTGCGCTGAGGCCTGATAGAGCAGCGCCGCCGCAATGGCCAGTTCTTCAGCGCTCGGGAGATGGGCATGCAGGCAAGGGTGGTCGGAAAAATGCGTCGGGATAAACCCGGTGCTGAACTCGCCGCTGATAAATTGCGGGTGTTGCAGCAGGCTGGCGAGCAGGCGCTGATTGCTTTGCACGCCCAGCAGCACGCTGTCCTGCACCGCCCGCAACAGCTTGCGCCGGGCTTCTTCGCGGGTGGCGCCGTGGGCAATAAGCTTGCCCAGCAGTGGGTCGTAGAAGGGGCTGACGTGCTGGCCTTCGATCAGGCCATGGTCGATGCGCACGCCACCGTGCAACGCCGGTTCCCAGGCACTGATCTGCCCGGTCTGCGGCAGGAAACCCTGGGCCGGGTCTTCGGCGTACAGGCGCACTTCCATGGCGTGCCCATTGAGTTGCACCTGCTCCTGATTCAGTGGCAGCGGTCGGCCTTCGGCGACGTGCAGTTGCCAGGCAACGAGGTCGAGGCCGGTGATCAGTTCGGTTACCGGGTGTTCCACTTGCAGCCGGGTGTTCATCTCCAGAAAGTAAAACTGCCCGCGCGCATCCAGCAGGAACTCCACGGTGCCGGCGCTGACATAATTCACCGCACGCCCGGCCTTGAGCGCCGCTTCGCCCATGGCCTGGCGCAGTTCGGTGGTCATCACCGGGCAGGGCGCTTCCTCGATGACTTTCTGATGCCGGCGCTGGATCGAACAGTCGCGTTCGCCGAGGTAGATCAGGTGGCCGTGCTGGTCGCCGAACACTTGAACTTCGACGTGGCGCGGATCGATCAGCGCCTGTTCGAGGATCAGTTCATCGCTGCCAAACCCGTGCAGGGCTTCGGAGCGCGCGGTGCGCAGTTGCTCCAGCAAATCACTGGCATCGTGCACCAGGCGCATCCCGCGCCCGCCACCCCCGGCGCTGGCCTTGATCATCAGCGGATAGCCGATGCGTTCTGCTTCGCGGCTGAGGGTGGCGTCGTCCTGTTCAGCGTCCTGATAGCCTTTGATGCAAGGTACACCGGCCGCGAGCATGGCGAGTTTCGACAGGCGCTTGCTGCCCATCAACTCGATGGCATCGGGGCTGGGGCCGATGAAGGTGATATTGGCCTCTCGGCAGGCGAGGGCGAAGCCGGCGTTTTCCGAGAGGAAACCGTAGCCGGGGTGGATCGCGTCGGCGCCAGTGCGTCGGGCGGCGTCGATGATGGCCGGGATGTTCAGGTACGACTGCTGCACCGGGGCCGGGCCGATGTTGACGGCCTCGTCGGCCATTTGTACGTGCAGGGCATCGGCGTCGGCATCGCTGAATACCGCGACGGTGCGGTAACCCAGGGCCTGGGCGGTGCGCTGGATGCGGCAGGCGATTTCACCGCGGTTGGCGATCAGGATTTTGTTGAGTCCGGGCATGGGGGCTTCTCTCATGTTATGCGGTGAAGTTGAGGGCCTCTTCGCGGGCAAGACTCGCTCCTACAGGGGCCGCAAACAGAAAACCTGTAGGAGCGAGGCTTGCCCGCGAAGCTTTTAAGAGGCCCACCCCGGTTTACGCTTTTGCACAAAAGCCATCGTCCCCTCGACCCCTTCAACCCCGGCCACCGCTTCGCTGAACCACTCAGCCGCTTGATCCAGCAGCGCACCGGAAGGCTGCCCGGCGCTCGCCAGCAACAGTTTTTTCGTCAACGCATTCGCCCCCGGCGCGCAGCACAAGACATGGGCTAACACCTCATCGAGGCGCTCCGCCAATGCCTGCGGGTCATGCTCGACAAAATGCACCAAGCCCATTCGCCGCGCGTGGGTGCCATCGAACCGCGCAGCCGTCAGGGCCAGTCTTCGGGCCTGCGTCAGGCCGATGCGCTGGACCACGAACGGGGCGATCTGTGCCGGCAGCAGGCCGAGGCTGGTTTCCGGCAGACCGAACTGGGCCTGATGATCGGCCAGCGCGACGTCGCTGACGCAGGCCAGACCAAAACCACCACCCAGCACCGCGCCTTGCAGCACGGTGATGACCACTTGCGGGGCGTGCTGCACTTCTTGCAGTAAGGCACCGAATGTCCGGTTCAAGTCGCGATAAGCTTCCGGCCCTTGAGCACGGGCGTTGGCCATGTCCTTGATGTCCCCGCCCGCGCAGAAGTGCCCGCCGGCACCACCAATCACCAAGGCCCGAACGGCGCGGTCATCACGCACTGCCGCCAGCACCGCGCGCAATTCGGCGACCATCTGCAAGCTCATCGCATTGCGGCTTTCCGGGCGGTTGAGGGTGATGTGCAGCACGCCGTTGTGCAGTTCGAGCAACAGCGTCTGGCAAACCGGCAAGCTGTTCATTTCTTTTTCCCCGGCAGGGTGCCCATGAGTTTGCAGATGATCCCCAGCATGATTTCGTCGGCCCCACCGCCAATCGACACCAGCCGCACATCGCGATAAGCCCGGGCCACCGGGTTGTCCCACATAAAGCCCATGCCGCCCCAATATTGCAGGCAACTGTCGCTGACTTCGCGGCCCAAACGCCCGGCCTTGAGTTTGGCCATGGACGCCAGGCGCGTGACGTCCTGGCCTTTGATGTACTGCTCGGTGGCCTGGTACACCAGCGCCCGCAGGCATTCGATTTCGGTTTGCAGTTCCGCGAGGCGGAAATGAATCACTTGGTTGTCGATCAATGCATTGCCGAAGGTCTGGCGTTCCTTGCAGTACTCGATGGTGCTGTCGATGCAGTATTCCAGGCCCTTGATCATGTTCGCTGCGCCGAACAGGCGTTCCTCCTGGAACTGCAACATCTGCATCATGAACCCCGCACCCTCATGGCCGATGCGGTTGCGCTGTGGCACGCGCACGTTGTCGAAAAACACCTGGGCGGTTTCCGAGCTGCGCATGCCGAGCTTGTCCAGGTGCGAACTCAGGCTGATGCCCGGCGTGTTCATCGGCACCATGATCAGCGACTTATTGACGTGGGGTTTGTCGTCCGAGGTGTTGGCCAGCAGGCAGATGAAATCGGCGCTCGGCGAGTTGGTGATCCACATCTTGCTGCCGTTGATCACGTAATCGTCGCCGTCCTTGCGCGCGGTAGTTTTCAACCCGGCGACATCGGAACCGGCGCCGACTTCCGAGACACCGATGCAACCGACTTGCTCGCCAGTGATCGCCGGGCGCAGGAACTCTTCGCGCAACTCATCGGAGCCAAAACGCGCCAGCGCCGGGGTGCACATGTCGGTCTGCACGCCGATGGACATCGGAATCCCACCGCAATGAATCGTGCCGAATTCTTCGGCGGCGACGATCGAATAGCTGTAGTCGAGGCCCATGCCGCCGAACTTCTCCGGCTTGGAAATCCCCAGCAAACCGAGATCGCCGGCCTTGCGGAAAATCTCATGGATCGGAAAGCGTCCGGCCTTTTCCCATTCTTCGACGTGCGGATTGATCTCGTGATCGACGAATTGGCGAACGGTACGGCGCAGTGCTTCGTGTTCCTGGGTGAAGATCATTTTTATTGTTCTCCTGAAGTACGGATCGTAGCCGTTTCGTTTTGATCGTTCCCACGCTCCGCGTGGGAATGCAGCCGGGACGCTCTGCGTCCCAAGAGTGGACGCAGAGCGTCCATTGAGGCATTCCCACGCAGAGCGTGGGAACGATCGTGTTCAAAAACGTGCGACACCAAAACTGTTGGCTTGCAGCGGCCGAACCTCGGCCTCGTGGCAGATATCCAGCAGATACCCGAGCAACGTCCGGGTATCCCGCGGATCGATCAACCCGTCGTCCCACAAACTGGCGCTGCCGTAGAGTGCGGTGGACTGGCTATCGAGTTTCTGCGCGGTGACCTGCTCCAGCATGTCGAGCATTTTCGGGTCCGGCACCAAGCCGTCCTTGAGCTGTTTGGCCTCGGTGACGATCCGCAGCACTTTGCCGGCCTGGGCGCCGCCCATCACGGCGGTGCGACTGTTGGGCCAGGCGAAGATGAAGCGTGGGTCCAGGCCGCGGCCGCACATCGCGTAATTGCCGGCACCATAGGAACCGCCGACGACGATGGTCAGTTTCGCCACCCGGGCATTGGCCACCGCCTGGATCATCTTCGCGCCGTGCTTGATCACCCCTTGCTGCTCCGACTCGGTGCCGACCATAAATCCGGTGGTGTTGTGGAAAAACAGCAGCGGCGTCTGGCTCTGGTCGCACAGCTGAATAAACTGCGCTGCCTTGCTCGCGCCCTTGGGCGTGATCGGGCCGTTGTTGCCGATAAAGCCACAGGCGCGGCCCTGGATTTTCAGCTGGCCGCAGATCGTCTGTTGATCGAACTCACCCTTGAACTCAAGGAAGTTCGAGCCGTCGGCAATCCGGGCGATGATTTCGCGCACGTCGTAGGGTTTCTTCGGGTCGTCCGGGATCAACCCCAGCAGTTCGTCGATGGGGTAGAGCGGTTCTTTCCACTGCGGTTCCGGTAACCATGGCAACTGCTCGTTCCACGGCAACAGGCTGACAATCTCGCGCACCAGGCGCACGCCGTCAGCATCGTTTTCAGCCAGGTATTCGGCAGTGCCGGCAGTTTGTGCATGCATCTCGGCACCGCCCAGTTCTTCATCGGTGGCGACTTCCCCCGTGGCGGCTTTTAACAGCGGCGGGCCGGCAAGAAACAGCTTGGCCTTGCCGCGCACCACCACCAGGTAATCCGACAAACCCGGCTGATACGCGCCGCCCGCAGTGGCCGAGCCATGGACCACGGTGATTTGCGGCAAGCCCATGGCCGACATGCGCGCCTGATTGGCAAAGCTGCGCGCCCCTTCGATGAAAATCTCGGCGGCGTAATTGAGGTTGGCACCACCGCTTTCAGCGAGGGTAATCACCGGCAGTTTGTTTTCCATGGCGATCTGTTGCAGGCGCAGGGATTTTTTCAAACCGCTGGGGGAAATGGTCCCGCCCTTGATTGCGCTGTTGTTCGCCACCACCAGCACCCGCACGCCGGACACATAACCGATGCCGGCAATCAAACCGCCGCCTGCCGAACTGCCGTCCTTGTCGTCGTGCAGCTTGTAGCCGGCCAGGCTCGCCAGTTCGAGGAACGGTGCACCGGGGTCGAGCAGCAGATTAAGCCGTTCGCGGGGCAGCAGTTGGCCGCGTTTGTCGAACTTGGCCTTGGCCTCAAAAGCCTTGTTCAGCAGGTTCTGTTCAAGCTCACGAACATGCTCAATGCCCACCAGCATCGCCGCGCGGTTTTGCGCGAACTGTTCGCTGAAAGGGTCGATTTGCGACTGGATCACCGGCATGGCTTATTCCTTGTCCTTGAGTACGTCCGGCAAATAGGCGCGGTGGAAACCGTTGAACGACTCACTGTTTTGCGCTTTGTGAATCGGCCACGCCCGACCGCCCAGGCTCGCGGCCCCATCGATGCGTAACGTGCTGCCACTGACAAACGCCGCCGCCGGGCTGAGCAGGAACACAATCGCCGCGCTCACTTCCGATTCGGTGCCGATACGCTTGAGCGGCACATGCTCGCGCAGGGTCGGGATCACCGCCTTGAACGCGCCTTCGTAGGTGTCCATGCCGCTGGAGGCAATCCAGCCCGGCGCCACGGCATTGACCCGCACCCCGGCATAACCCCATTCGAACGCGGCGGTCTTGGTCAGGTTGTCCATGCCCGAGCGCGAGGCCCCCGAATGGCCCATGCCAGGCATGCCGCCCCACATGTCGGCCAGCATGTTGACGATGGCCCCGCCGTGCTTGCTCATGGACTGATTGAACACTTCCCGGGCCATCAGGAAACCGCCCACCAGATTGGTGCGCATCACGGTTTCGAAACCCTTCTGGTTGATCGAGGCCAGGGGCGATGGGAACTGGCCGCCGGCATTGTTGACCAGGCCGTGAATCGGCCCGAATAGACGGATCAACTCGCTGACCAGATGCTTGACCGCTTCTTCCTCACGAATATCACAGGTCTTCCAGTCCGCCTTGCCGCCGTCCTCGGCAATCTCGGTGGCGACGTTGCGCAGTTTGTCGGCGTTGCGCCCCACCAGCAGCACATGGGCGCCGAGGGCCGCCAGTTCGTGGGCGGTGCACCGGCCAATGCCGCTGCCGCCGCCGGTGACAATGATGGTTTGGCCGGCGAACAGGTCGGGTTTGAAAATCGAGTCGTAAGCCATGGCAGCGGTCCTCTAGTTGACCTGGTCGGCGATGCTCTGGGGCACCGGAATCTGGATCTCCAGCAGTTGTTGGGCAAAGGCCTTGCCTTGCGGATCAATCCGCAGACTGGCCACGCCGCCACCGCCAAGGGCGTTTTCCAGGAGAAAATTCAAGCTGTGGGTGCCGGGCAAATACCAGCGCTCGACACGGCCGTGGACCGGGTCGAGCACGTGGCTCATCCAGTCGACGATCACCTCCGGCGTCAGCGCTTCGGCGATCCACGGCAGGAACTGCGACTGCCGCGCCATGACCCCGATGTTGCTGTGATTGCCCTTGTCGCCGGAACGCGCCACGGCGAGTTTGACCAGCGCCACGCTGGCGTCGGCCCGGCCCTGGGGTTTGGGCAGTTCATGCGGGGCGGGCAGGGCGTCGGTGTCCAGCGGATCCAGGCTCGGCATGCCGCAGGAATGGCGCTGGCCATTAAGATCAATGTCCAGCGTGCAGGCACTTTTGTCGATCAGGAACGAGAACAGCCGGATCAGCGGATACACCGTCGGCCGACCGCCGACGATCCCGGTCAATCCCGGGGCCATGCCGGTGGCGGCCTGGGCGATTTCCCGGGAGAACACAATCAACGCCTGCTTGCTGGGGTGGCGCACGGCGAGTTTGATCACCACTTCGCGGCTGTCCTGGCGCTGGCCGTGGGGGCCGTAGGTGGCCTCGCTGCCGAGCAGTTCGATGTTCACTTCGCTGTAGGGCGCCCAGCCGCGCTGGCTGAAAATCTCTGAAGTCTTGTTGATGATCGCTTCGCTGACCCGCCGCGCCTTGTCCACCGCATCGATGCCGGCGATCAGGCAGCTGGCGGTGCAGCGAAAACCGTCGGGGTAAGTGGCGCTGACCTTGTACTGATCGGTCGGCGGCAAGCCTTTCGCGCCATGCACCTGCACCGCATTCTTGCTTTGTTGCTGAAGTTTGACCTGACTGAAATCGCAGACCACGTCCGGCAGCAGATAGGCCCTCGGGTCGCCGATTTCATAGAGCATTTGCTCGCCGACGGTCAGCGGCGTGACCAGTCCGCCACAGCCTTCTGGTTTGCTGACGATGAACTGGCTGTCGGCGCTGACTTCGACAATGGGAAAACCGATGTGCTCGTAGTCGGGCACCTCGCGCCAGTCGGTGAAGTTGCCGCCGGTGCACTGGGCGCCGCATTCAATGATGTGCCCGGCCAGCGCGGCCTGGGCCAGTTTGTCGTAGTCGTGCCACGACCAGCCGAATTCATGCACCAGTGCGGCGCTGACCACGGCGCTGTCGACCACCCGGCCGGTAATCACGATGTCAGCCCCCAGGCGCAGGGCTTCGACGATGCCCGGTGCGCCGAGATAAGCATTGGTGGACACGCACATTGGCGGCAAGGGCGCGCCGCTGAACATTTCGCGGATACCTTGGCTGCTCAACTGTTTGAACTGCGGTTGCAGGTCATCGCCCAGCAGCACGGCGATCTTCAGGGCCACCCCGGCCTTGTCGCACGCCGCTTGCAGGGCGGCGGCGCAGGCTTGTGGGTTGACGCCGCCGGCGTTGCTGATCACGCGGATCTTCTGTTCGGCGAGTTGCGACAACAAAGGGCTGAGGACTTCGATGAAGTCGCTGGCATAGCCGGCCTGGGGATCTTTCATCCGGGCGCCGGCCATGATCGACAGGGTGATTTCGGCCAGGTAATCGAACACCAGATAGTCCAGGCGCCCGCCTTGCACCAGTTGCGCGGCGGCGGTGGAGGTGTCGCCCCAGAAGGCGCTGGCGCAACCGATGCGGATTGTTTTTGGCACAGTCAACTCCATGCTCAGCTCCGACAGAAGTGGCTCGAGACTACCAAGCAAGCGCTTGGTTTGTAAACGCCTGAAATATCTTCACCCCAAGCGCTTGCTTGGTCGCCCTCGCCAGCTTAAATTGCCCGCGCAACCCCGCTGTTTTAGCGGCGAACGGCGCATTTGACTGATCGACTGTAGGAGAGAACGGGTGGACGAGCAAAAAGCCCTGAGGGTGATGCGCGAATTGGTCGACAACGGCCAATTGACCGACCCGGACAGCGCCCGCGGCAAACTGCTGCAAGTGGCGGCTCACCTGTTCCGCAATAAAGGCTATGAACGCACCACCGTGCGAGATCTGGCCAGTGCGGTGGGCATTCAGTCGGGCAGTATTTTTCATCACTTCAAAAGCAAGGACGAGATCCTGCGGGCGGTGATGGAGGAAACCATTCGCTATAACACCGCGTTGATGCAGGCTGCCCTGGCCGAGGCCGGCAACGTGCGCGAACGGGTGCTGGCGCTGATTCGCTGCGAATTGCAGTCGATCATGGGCGGTAGCGGCGAAGCCATGGCGGTGCTGGTCTACGAATGGCGTTCGCTGTCCGAAGACGGGCAAGTCCAGGTGCTGGCCCTGCGGGACATTTATGAAGCGATCTGGCTGCAGGTGCTGGGGGAGGCCAAAGACGCCGGTTTTATCCGCGGGGATGTGTTCATCACTCGGCGGTTCCTGACGGGCGCCTTGTCCTGGACCACCACCTGGTTCCGCGCCGGCGGCAGCATGAGCCTCGATCAATTGGCTGATGAGGCATTGATTCTGGTGCTGGAAGAGAAACAGTGAAACGTCTATCTCGACGATAAACTGGCTAAGTAGGCGAAACCGCCTAGCTTGAATGCATTGATGCGTATTTTTTCGGGGAGTGGGTTGTTTTGATGTCTTCGCCAATTTGGACGGTGTCGCGGCTTTTGCTGGCGGCACTTGCGGTGCTATGGGTGTTGCCGTCCCAGGCGGCGCAACAGGTGCGGGTGGGTGCCGCGCATTTTCCGCCTTACACGGTGCGCCCGGAGTCTGGTGCCGACACCGGTCTGTTGCCGCAATTGGTGGAAGCGCTGAATCAATTGCAAACCGATTACGAATTCGTGCTGGTGCCCACCTCCATTCCCCGGCGTTTCGGTGATTTCAAGCAAGGTCGGGTGGACATGGCGATCTTCGAGAACCCGGACTGGGGCTGGAAGGACATTCCTCACACCACCGTCGACATGGGCCTGGAAGACGCCGAGATTTTTGTCGCGCAACGCAAGCCTGATCGCCGCGAGAGTTATTTTGCCGACCTCGCTGGCAAGCGCCTGGCCTTGTTCAGCGGTTATCACTACGAATTCGCCAACTTCAACGCCGACCCGAAATTCCTCGCGCAGAATTTCAACGCCACGCTGACCTATTCCCATGACAGCAACCTGCTGATGGTCTTGCGCGATCGAGCCGACATTGCCCTGGTCACGCGCTCTTATCTGAGCGATTACCTGCTGCGCAACGAGAAAGTCGCCGATGAGTTGCTGGTGTCCCAGCGCATCGATCAGGTCTACCACCACTACGCGCTGCTCAGCCCGGCCGCACCGATCAGTGGCCCGGCGTTCAGCAAGTTGCTGCAAGGCCTGCGCGACAACGGCCAGATGTTGAAGATTTTCCAGCCGTACAAGATCGCTGTGGTGCCGGTGCCCAAGCCCTGAAAACCTGCCGCAGGTCGCGGATTTAACGACTTCGCTTAAATTTCCTGCCCCGGCTCACGTCACATCGTTGAACTGTCGACGATTACTGTGAGCCTGACCCATGTCCAATCTGAATGACCTGACTGCCCTGGCCTTGCCGTCAGGGCGCAGTCTTGTAGCCGATGAAACCGAAAGCCGCCTGAGCCTCAGCCTGGAAGGGCAGCCGCTGATTCGCTTGCGCCTGAGTCGTGAGCCCGAGTTGCATATTGAAGTCGACGAGCGCTTCGGCCTGCCTGCCGGCCAGGCCTTCTGGGCGGCTTGTTATTGGCTGTTTGCCCGGGATCCGGCTTGCCAGCGCCTGACCTGGCGTCTGGACGAAGTGCCCACCGAAGCCTTGTTCAGCGGTTTGCTGATCCCGACCGAAACGGTGGGCGAGTACCGCTGCGAGCGCACGCTGTTCTGGCAGTTGCCGCAACCGTGGCTGGGCGAATCACTGAGCGGCAGCTACCCGCAACAGATGGTCATCAGTAGCGGCAAGCGTCATCCCTTGCGTCCGGTCAAACCTCGCGGTGAAGTCTATCGCCGTTTCGATGCACGGCTCGGTGCCTGGGTGTCCTTGCGTACAGTGGAAATCGAACAGGATCTGCCGCGCTTCAATCGCTGGCAAAACAGCCCGCGGGTCGCCAGTTTCTGGCAGGAGGAGGGCAGCCTCGAAAAGCATCGCGAGTACCTGAGCAAGCTCGACGCCGACCCGCACACCCTGACGCTGATCGGTTGTTTCGATGATCAGCCGTTCGCCTATTTTGAAGCCTACTGGGCCAAGGAAGATCGCATCGCGCCGTTCTATGACGCAGGCGATTACGACCGCGGCATTCACATGTTGGTGGGTGAAGAGGCGCATCGCGGTCCACACAAAGTGGCGAGTTGGTTATCGGCGCTGGTGCATTACCTGTTTCTCGACGATCCGCGCACCCAGCGCGTGGTCGCCGAACCCCGCGCCGACAACGCGAAGATGATCGGGCATATGCACAACCAGTGTTTCCACTGCGAGAAAGAATTCGACTTCCCGCACAAGCGCGCGGCGTTGATGGTGTTGGGGCGTGAGCGGTTTTTTGATCGGTGCGAGTTGGCGTGATTCAGCGCTAAAGCAAAAGATCGCAGCCTTCGGCGGTTCCTACGTTGATCGGTGCAGGAGCTGCCGAAGGCTGCGATCTTTTTTATGGAGCCGGCGCCGGCTCAGCGACGAGCGAAAGTATCCGCGCGACTGCCCGACACTTTGCGGCAATGCACCAGCGCATCGCGAATCATGAAGTTCACCAGGGTCGGCGAGACGCCGAGCTCCTTGGCGATGTCCTTTTGCGGCACGCCGTGCAAGCGGTACATCTCGAACGCGTAGCGCGTGCGGCTCGGCAGCTCGGTCAGCGCGTCGGCGATGTGTTCCAGGGTCGAGAAATTGATGTGCGAGGTTTCCGGCGAAGCGCCCTGGATCACCACGTTCAGGCCTTCCTCTTCAGGGCCGGAATACTTCAGCTCCAATGCCTGTTTGCGATAGTGGTCGATCGCCAGGTTGCGCACGATCTGGAACAGGTAGCTGAGCTGAGCCTTGAACGAAGACGTGATCTGCGGCGCCGATTGCAGCCGGAAAAACGCATCTTGCACCACGTCCTCAGCCCGCGACCGGCAGCCGGTAATACGGGCTGCAATTTTGACCAGAATCAGTCGGTTGTCGACAAAGGCCTGAAGTAGCGGTGAATCGCACCTGCTTGTGGATACTTGTTCCGTCATGGAAATCACCTTGCTGCAAATAGGGTCGTGGGACGACGAGCGCATCGGAGCCGTCCTACACATCGAGCGACAAATTATGTTGAATGATAATGATTGTCAATTGAGAAAGAGAATTAATGCGCCACAAAAGTGCAGAGTGCGAACTGCGACACGCTGTCGCGCCCGGCCCTGTTGAGGTTCAAGCCTGGCGACTAATTATTTCAAGACGTCAATCGTTCTCATTGGTGAATGGTTCCGGACACGATCCGGCCATAACCGCATTCCCAAGCCTTGCGCGGTCGGCGAAGACCGCGCCCTGCACGCCATTTGTATGAGCGTGACGTAGGAAAACCGATTCCAACTTGTAAGCCGAATTCAGGCAGGAAACCTCATGACCGACGCGTTCGAACTCCCCAGCACACTGGTCCAAGCCCTCCAGCGCCGCGCGGCCCTGACGCCGGACCGAGTGGCTTTGCGTTTTCTCGCCGAAACCGCGGATCAGGCGGTGGTACTCAGTTATCGCGAGCTGGATCAGCGCGCACGGACCATTGCCGGTGCGTTGCAGGCTCAAGCCGCATTGGGCGATCGCGCGGTGCTGTTGTTTCCCAGCGGCCCGGATTACGTCGCGGCGTTTTTCGGTTGCCTGTATGCCGGGGTGATCGCGGTGCCGGCTTACCCGCCGGAATCGACCAAGCGTCACCACCAGGAACGGCTGCTGTCGATCATCAGCGACGCCGAGCCGCGTCTGCTGCTGACCAGCGCCGGCCTGCAAGAGGCTTTGCTGCAAATCGACGGGGCGCCGCCGTTGCTCTGCGTCGATACCCTCGACAGTTCCAATGCCGAGCGCTGGGTTTTGCCGGACCTTGAAGACGATCACATCGCCTTCCTGCAATACACCTCCGGCTCCACCGCGTTGCCTAAAGGCGTGCAAGTCAGCCACGGCAACCTGGTGGCCAATGAACTGCTGATCCGCCATGGCTTCGGCATTGACCTGAACCCGGACGACGTGATCGTCAGCTGGCTGCCGCTGTACCACGACATGGGCCTGATCGGTGGCCTGTTGCAGCCGATTTTCAGCGGCGTGCCGTGCGTGTTGATGTCGCCGGCCTACTTCCTCGGTCGACCGTTGCGCTGGCTCGAAGCGATCAGCGAATACGGCGGCACCATCAGCGGCGGGCCGGACTTTGCTTATCGACTGTGCAGCGAACGGGTCAGCGAATCGGCGCTGGAACGGCTCGACCTGAGCGGCTGGCGTGTGGCCTATTCCGGCTCGGAGCCGATTCGCCTCGACACCTTGGAGCGTTTCGCTGAGAAGTTTGCCGCGTGCGGTTTTACCCCGGACAGTTTCATGGCGTCTTATGGCCTGGCGGAAGCCACATTGTTCGTGGCCGGCACCCCTCGCCGCCAGGGGATCGGCAACCTGCGGGTGGACGATCAAGCCTTGGCACAGAACCGTGCCGAAGCGGGCGAGGGCGCGGCGATCATGAGCTGCGGCATCAGCCAGCCGGATCACGCGGTGTTGATTGTCGATCCTGTTGCGCTAACCGAACTGGCCGACAACGTCGTCGGCGAAGTCTGGGCCACCGGGCCGAGCATCGCCCATGGCTACTGGCGCAACCCCGAGGCCAGCGCCAAGACCTTCGTCCAGCACGCTGGCCGCACTTGGCTACGCACTGGCGACCTGGGCTTTATGCGCGACGCTGAACTGTTCGTCACCGGGCGCCTGAAAGACATGCTGATCGTGCGCGGTCACAACCTCTATCCGCAGGACATCGAGCAGACTGTCGAGCGCGAAGTGGAAGTGGTACGCAAAGGTCGCGTCGCCGCGTTCGCGGTCAATATCGATGGCCAGGAGGGCATCGGCATCGCCGCGGAAATCAGCCGCAGCGTGCAGAAAATCCTCCCGCCCGACGCCCTGATCAAAGCCATTCGCCAAGCGGTGGCCGAGGCGTATCAGGAAGCGCCGAGCGTGGTGGTGTTGCTCAACCCGGGGGCATTGCCGAAGACCTCCAGCGGCAAACTGCAACGCTCGGCGTGCCGCAGTCGCCTGGCGGATGGCAGCCTCGACAGTTATGCGGTATTCCCGTCGGCGACCAGCGAGAGCGCAGACACCACCGAATCAACCTCTGAGCTGCAATCCCTGATTGCCACGATCTGGCGCGAGCAACTCAACGTCAAACAGATCAACGCCGACGATCACTTCTTCCTGCTCGGCGGCAACTCCATCGCCGCTACTCAGGTGGTCGCCCGCCTGCGTGAAGAACTCGGCCTGGAGCTGAACTTGCGCCTGCTGTTCGAAGCCCCGACCCTCGGCGCCTTCGCCGATGCTGTCGCTCGGCTGCAACAGGACGGCGGCCTGGCGCAAGGCGCGATCACGAGACTGTCGCGCAACGAAGCGATGCCGCAATCCCTGGCACAAAACCGTTTGTGGATTACCTGGCAACTCGATCCGCAGAGCAGCGCCTACAACATTCCCGGCGCCTTGCGTTTGCGCGGCGAGCTGGACGAAGACGCGTTGCGCGCCAGTTTCCAGCAGTTGATCGAGCGCCACGAATCTTTGCGTACAAGGTTCTTCGAACGCGACGGCGTAGCCCTGCAACAGGTCGATGCTGCCGGCGAATTCAACCTGCAACTGATCGACATCAGCGACTTGCCGGTCGACAAACGGGAAGTCCGCGCGCAACAAATCCGTGAAGACGAAGCCCGCACCCAGTTCGATCTGGAAAAAGGCCCGCTGCTGTGGGTGACGCTGGTGCGCCTCGACGACGAGGACCATCAACTGCTGGTGACGATGCACCACATCATCGCCGATGGCTGGTCGCTGAACGTGCTGATCGACGAGTTCTCACGCCTGTACGCGGCGGCGTCCCAAGGCCAACAAGCCACGCTTGCGGCATTGCCCACCCAGTACGCCGATTACGGCAGCTGGCAGCGTCAATGGCTGGCGCAAGGCGAGGGCGAGCGGCAACTGGCCTATTGGAAAAACCAGCTGGGCGACGAACATCCAGTCCTGAGCCTGGCCACTGACCACCCGCGTACAGCACAACAAAATCACAGCGCAGCGCGCCACACTGTGCGTTTGGGCGTGAGCCTGAGCGAAGCCATCCGCCAAACCGCCCAGGCCCACGAAGCCACTTCGTTCATGCTCTTGCTCGCGGCGTTCCAGAGCCTGCTGCACCGCTACAGCGGTCAACGCGACATCCGCATCGGCGTGCCCAACGCCAACCGTCCGCGTCTGGAAACCCAGGGGTTGATCGGCTTCTTCATCAACACCCAAGTGCTGCGCGCTGATGTCGATTCCCGCCTGCCGTTCGTTGAGCTGCTGGCGCAAACCCGCCAAGCCGCGCTGGGCGCGCAAGCCCACCAGGACTTGCCGTTCGAGCAACTGCTCGAAGCCTTCCCGCAGGCTCGCGAATCGGGCTTGTTCCAGGTCATGTTCAACCACCAGCAACGGGACTTGAGTGCACTGCGCCGCTTGCCGGGGCTGCTGGCCGAAGAGCTGCCGTGGCACAGCCGCGAAGCCAAGTTCGACCTGCAATTGCACAGCGAAGAAGATCGCAACGGGCGCTTGAGCCTGTCCTTCGACTACGCCAGCGAACTGTTCGATGCCGCGACCATCGAGCGCCTCGCCGAGCACTTCACCCACCTGCTGCGTGACGTCTGCGAGCGTCCACAACAAGCCATCGGCGACCTGAAACTGCTGACATCGGGCGAGCACGATCAACACGCCTCGTGGAGCGAAGCCCCCTGCACAGCGGCCAGCCAATGGCTGCCGGAACTGCTCAATGAACAACTGCGCCAAACCCCTGAACGCACCGCGCTGATCTGGGACGGCGGTCAACTGGACTTCGCCGAGCTGCACGCCCAAGCCAACCGCCTGGCCCATTACCTGCGCGACAAAGGTGTCGGCCCGGACGTCTGCGTGGCCATCGCCGCCGAGCGTTCGCCGCAACTGCTGATCGGGTTGCTGGCGATCATCAAGGCTGGCGGCGCCTACGTGCCGCTGGACCCGGATTACCCGGCCGAACGCCTGGCCTACATGCTCAGCGACAGCGGCGTCGAATTGCTCCTGACCCAGACCAATTTGCTCGAGCGCTTGCCGGCCACCGACGGCGTCAGCGTCATCGCGATGGACGCCCTGCAACTGGAAAACTGGCCGAGCCAGGCACCGGGCCTGCACTTGCACGGCGATAACCTGGCCTACGTGATTTACACCTCGGGCTCTACCGGCCAGCCGAAAGGCGTCGGTAACACCCACGCCGCCCTCGCCGAGCGGCTGCAATGGATGCAGAACACTTATCACCTCGACGAAACCGACGTGCTGATGCAAAAAGCGCCGATCAGTTTCGACGTGTCGGTGTGGGAATGCTTCTGGCCGTTGATCACTGGCGCGCGTTTGCTGATTGCCGGCCCCGGCGAACACCGCGATCCGCATCGCATTGCGCAGCTTGTCCAGCAGTACGGCGTGACCACGCTGCACTTCGTGCCGCCATTGCTGGCGCTGTTTATCGAAGAACCGCTGACCGCCGAATGCACCAGCCTGCGCCGGGTGTTCTCCGGCGGTGAAGCCTTGCCCGCCGAATTGCGCAACCGCGTGCTGGAGCAACTGCCAGCCGTTCAACTGCACAACCGCTACGGCCCGACCGAAACCGCGATCAACGTCACCCATTGGCATTGCACCACGGCCGATGGCGAACGCTCGCCGATTGGCCGCCCGTTGGGCAATGTCATCTGCCGAGTGCTCGACTGCGATCTCAACCCGGTACCGGCCGGTGTGCCAGGCGAGTTGTGCATCAGCGGCATTGGCTTGGCCCGGGGCTACCTCGGTCGTCCGTCTCTGACTGCAGAACGTTTTGTCGTCGATCCGCTGGGCGAGCAGGGCGCACGCCTGTACCGCACCGGAGACCGGGCGCGCTGGACCGCTGATGGCGTGATCGAATACCTCGGCCGCCTCGATCAGCAGGTCAAGCTGCGTGGCTTCCGCGTCGAACCGGAAGAAATCGAAGCCCGTTTGCTGGCCCAGGACGGCGTTGCTCAAGCCGTGGTGCTGGTGCGCGAGACGGCGGCCGGTGGGCAGTTGATTGGTTACTACACCTCAACGGATTCGTCTGAGGACATCGATGCTCAAACGGGACGTCTGAAAACCGCGCTGGCCGCCGAGCTGCCGGAATACATGGTCCCGGCGCAGCTGATGCGTCTGGATGAAATGCCCCTGAGCCCGAGCGGCAAACTCGATCGTCGCGCCTTGCCGGAGCCGCAATGGCAAGTCCGCGAACACGTCGAACCGGTCACCGCACTGGAGCAACAAATCGCCGGCATCTGGCGCGAAGTGCTGGGCCAAAGCCAAATCGGTCTACGCGACGATTTCTTCGCCCTCGGCGGCCATTCGCTGTTGGCCACGCAAATCATCTCCCGCACCCGCCAGGCCTGCGACGTCGAATTACCGCTGCGCGCATTGTTCGAAAACAGTGAGCTGGGCGCCTTCGCCGAACAGGTCCGATTGATCCAGGCCAGTGGCAAAACCAACCAACAGCCTCCAATCGAAAAAGTCGACCGCAGCCAAGCGGTGCCGTTGTCCTATTCCCAGCAGCGCATGTGGTTCCTCTGGCAGATGGAGCCGGACAGCCCGGCCTACAACGTCGGCGGCATGGCGCGGTTGCGCGGGGTGCTGGATGTCGGGCGGTTCGAAGCGGCGCTGCAAGCGCTGATCATTCGCCACGAAACCCTGCGCACCACGTTCCCGAGCGTCGATGGCGTGGCCCGGCAACAGGTGCATGCCGACACCGGCCTGCGCATGGACTGGAAGGACTTCACTGCACTGGATGCCGATGGCCGTGAATGGCAAGTCCAGCAACTGGCGGACGATGAGGCGCACAAGCCGTTCGACCTGGAAACCGGCCCGCTGCTGCGCGCCTGTCTGGTCAAGACCGCCGAGCAAGAACACTACCTGGTGCTGACTTTGCACCACATCGTCACCGAAGGCTGGGCGATGGACATCTTCGCCCGGGAACTGAGTGCGCTCTACGAAGCCTTCGTCGATGACCGCGAATCGCCGCTGCAACCGCTGCCGGTGCAGTACCTGGATTACAGCGTCTGGCAGCGTCAGTGGCTGGAATCCGGTGAGCGTCAACGCCAACTCGACTACTGGACCGCGCAACTGGGCCGCGAACATCCACTGCTGGAATTGCCCGCCGACCGTCCGCGTCCGCCGGTGCAAAGCCATCAGGGCGAACTGTTTCGTTTTGACCTGAGCGATGACCTCGCCGCTCGGGTTCGTGCGTTCAATGCGCAAAACGGTCTGACCCTGTTCATGACCATGACCGCCGCCCTGGCCGTGCTGCTTTACCGCTACAGCGGCCAGACCGATTTGCGCATCGGCGCACCGGTGGCCAACCGCATTCGTCCGGAAAGCGAAGGGCTGATCGGGGCGTTCCTCAACACTCAAGTGCTGCGTTGCCAACTCGATGGGCAAATGTCGGTCGGCGAATTGTTCGAGCAGGTTCGCCACACCGTAATCGAAGGTCAGTCCCATCAAGACCTGCCGTTCGACCATCTGGTGGAAGCTTTGCAGCCGCCGCGCAGTGCCGCTTACAACCCGCTGTTCCAGGTGATGTGCAACGTCCAGCGCTGGGAATTCCAGCAGAGCCGCACCCTGGCCGGCATGACCGTCGAGTACCTGGCCAACGATGCCCGGGCGACCAAGTTCGACCTCAACCTGGAAGTCACCGACCTCGACCATCGCCTGGGTTGCTGCCTGACCTACAGCACTGATTTGTTCGATGAACCGCGCATTGCGCGCATGGCCGGGCACTGGCGCAATCTGCTGGAAGCGCTGCTGGCTGATCCTCAACAACGCCTCAGCGAATTGTCGTTGCTCGAAACCACCGAACAAAAAAACCTGCTCGACAGCCTCGGCATCGAGCCGGGCGAGCATCGTCTGGACCAGTGCATCCATCACCTGTTCAGCGAGCAAGCGTTGGCCCGCAAAGACGCGCCAGCTCTGACCTTCGCCGGGAAAACCCTGAGCTACGCCGAACTCGACAGCCGCGCCAATCGCCTGGCCTGGATGCTTCGCGAGCGCGGTGTCGGCCCGCAAGTGCGGGTGGGCCTGGCGCTGGAGCGTTCGCTGGAAATGGTCATCGGCCTGTTGGCGATCCTCAAGGCTGGCGGCGCCTACGTGCCGCTGGACCCGGAATACCCGCTCGATCGTTTGCGCTACATGATCGAAGACAGCGGCATTGGCCTGCTGCTCAGTGACAAAGCCATGTTCAACGCCCTCGGTGAATTGCCATCGACCGTGGCCCGTTGGTGCCTGGAAGAGGACGCCGCCGAACTGGCCAACTACCCGGCTGGCGAGTTGCCGTTTATCAGCCTGCCGCAGCATCAGGCGTACCTGATTTACACCTCCGGCTCCACCGGTAAACCGAAAGGCGTGGTGGTGTCCCACGGTGAAATCGCCATGCATTGCCAAGCGGTGATCGAGCGCTTCGGCATGCGTCCCGACGACTGCGAGTTGCACTTCTATTCGATCAACTTCGACGCCGCCACCGAGCGTTTGTTGGTGCCGTTGTTGAGCGGTGCGCAGGTGGTGTTGCGTGCTCAGGGGCAGTGGGATGCGGAAGAAATCTGCGGCCTGATTCGTCAGCACCAGATCAACATCCTCGGCTTCACCCCGAGCTATGGCAGCCAGTTGGCGCAATGGCTGGCAACCCGGGGCGAAACCCTGCCGGTGCGCATGTGCATCACCGGCGGTGAAGCCCTGACTGGCGAACACCTGGCGCGGATTCGCGCGGCGTTCAAACCGAGCGTGTTCTTTAACGCTTATGGTCCGACCGAAACCGTGGTCATGCCGCTGGCGAGTCTTGCCCCGCAAGTGTTGGAAGAAGGTCTGGGCAGTGTGCCGATCGGTAGTGTGATCGGCGCGCGGGTGGCTTACATCCTCGACGCCGATTTGGCCTTGGTGCCACAAGGCTCGACTGGCGAGTTGTACGTCGGCGGTGCCGGTCTGGCTCAGGGGTATCACCAACGTGCGGGCATGACCGCCGAGCGCTTTGTCGCGGATCCGTTCGCCGACAATGGCGGGCGTATCTACCGCACGGGCGACCTGGTGCGTCAGCGTGCCGATGGCTTGGTGGAATACCTCGGCCGTATCGACCATCAAGTGAAAATCCGTGGTTTCCGCATCGAATTGGGCGAGATCGAAACCCGTCTGTTGGAACACGAATCCATCCGCGAAGCCGTGGTGCTGGCGCTGGATGCGCCGAGCGGCAAACAACTGGTCGGCTATCTGGTCACCGAAGTCGCGGAGCAAGACGAAGCCCAACAATCCGTGCTGCGGGAAGCGCTGAAGGCCCACCTCAAATCCCAACTGCCGGACTACATGGTGCCGACGCACCTGATCCTGCTGGCCAGCATGCCGCTGACCGCCAATGGCAAACTCGACCGCCGCGCACTGTCGGCGCCAGACCCGGAGTTGAACCGTCAGCACTACGTGGCGCCAAGCAACGAACTTGAGCTGACCCTGGCCGGGATCTGGTGCGAAGTGCTGAACGTCGCGCAAGTCGGCCTCAACGACAACTTCTTCGAACTGGGCGGCGATTCGATCCTGTCCATTCAAGTGGTCAGCCGGGCGCGGCAGCAGGGTATTCACTTCAGCCCGCGTGATCTGTTCCAGCACCAGACCGTGCAGACCCTCGCCGCCGTGGCGACCCGCACCGAGCAGGTCCGCGCCGAGCAAGGTTTGCTCAGCGGTGCGTCGGGTTTGACGCCGATCCAGCACTGGTTCTTCGACACCGACATTCCCGAGCGTCAGCACTGGAACCAGGCGTTGCTGCTGGAACCGACCGAGGCCCTCGAACCCCATCGCCTGGAGCAAGCGCTGCTGGCGGTGATCGAGCAACACGATGCCTTGCGCCTGCGCTTCACTGAAACCGCGACTCAATGGCACGCCGAGCATCAATCCGTTAATGACACCCCGATCCTGTGGCAGGTGCGCGTCTCGTCCATGGACAAATGCACCGCGTTGTTCGCCGATGCCCAACGCAGCCTCGACCTTGAACAAGGGCCGCTGCTGCGGGTGCTGTTGGTCGATGGTCCTGAAGGACAACAACGCCTGTTGATTGCCATTCATCACTTGGTGGTAGACGGTGTTTCCTGGCGGGTATTGCTGGACGATCTGCAAACGGTCTACCGTCAACTGGACGCTCAGCAAGGCGTCAAACTGCCGGCCAAAACCAGCGCCTTCAAGGACTGGGCGGCACGCCTGCAGGCTTACGCCGGCAGCGAATCCCTGCGTGAAGAACTGAGCTGGTGGCAGACGCAACTGGCCGGACCAAGCGCCGAGCTGCCATGTGATCGTCCCCAGGGCGGGCAGCAGAATCGGCATGCGCAAACCGTCAGCGTACGCCTGGATGCCGAGCGCACCCGCCAATTGCTGCAACAGGCGCCGAGCGCGTATCGCACTCAGGTCAACGACCTGCTGCTGACCGCATTGGCCCGCGTGATGTGCCGCTGGAGCGGTCACGAATCGGCGCTGATTCAACTCGAAGGCCACGGCCGCGAAACGCTGTTCGACGAGATCGACCTGACCCGCACCGTGGGTTGGTTTACCAGCGCTTATCCGCTGCGTCTGATGCCATTGGAAGAGCAGGGCGACTCGATCAAAGCGATCAAGGAACAACTGCGCGCCGTGCCGCATAAAGGCCTGGGTTATGGCGTGCTGCGTTACCTCGCCGATGACCTGTGCCGCCAGACCATGGCCGCGTTGCCGGTGGCGCCGATCACCTTCAACTACCTTGGCCAGTTCGACCAGAGCTTCGGCGCGGATGCGTTGTTCCGTCCCCTTGATGAGCCGGTCGGCGCCGCCCATGATCCGCACGCGCCGCTGCCTAACGAGCTGAGTATCGACAGTCAGGTCTACGGCGGCGAACTGGTGCTGCGCTGGACCTTCAGCGCCGAACGCCATGACCCGCAAACCATCAGTGATCTGGCCGATGCTTACCTGGGCGAGCTGCAAAGCCTGATCGAACATTGCCTGCTCGATGAAACCGGTGGCCTGACCCCGTCAGACTTCCCGCTGGCCCGACTGACCCAACCGCAACTCGATGCGCTGCCGATTCCGGCCGCCGTCATTGAAGACGTCTACCCGCTGACGCCGATGCAGGAAGGCATGCTGTTGCACACCTTGCTGGAACCGGGCACCGGCCTGTACTTCATGCAGGATCGCTACCGCATCAACAGCGAACTCGACCCCGAGCGTTTTGCCCAGGCCTGGCAAGCGGTGATCGCCCGTCATGAAGCGTTGCGCGCGTCGTTCTGCTGGAACGTCGGCGAAGACATGTTGCAGGTTATCCACAAGCCAGGCAGTACGCCGATCGAGTACCTCGACTGGACCGCTGTGGTTGAAACCGAGCAAGAGCCGAAGCTGCAAACGCTGCTGAAAAGCGAGCGTGAGGCGGGATTCGATCTGCTCAACCAGGCGCCGTTCCACCTGCGCCTGATCAAGGTCGGCGCAGCGCGCTACTGGTTCATGATGAGCAACCACCACATCCTGATCGATGCCTGGTGCCGCTCGCTGCTGATGAACGATTTCTTTGAAATCTACATGGCCCTCGGCGAAGGTCGGGACGCGCAACTGGCCGTACCGCCGCGTTATCGCGACTACATCGGCTGGCTGCAACGCCAGAGCCTGGCCGAGGCGCGGCAGTGGTGGAACACCAACCTGCAAGGCTTCGAGCGGACCACGCCGATTCCAAGCGACCGTCCATTCCTGCGTGAACACGCCGGCGACAGCGGCGGCATGATCGTCGGCGACCGCTACACTCGGCTCGATGCTCGTGACGGCGCGCAACTGCGTGAACTGGCCCAGGCCCATCAACTGACCATCAACACCTTCGCCCAGGCGGCGTGGGCCTTGGTGCTGCGGCGCTTGAGCGGTGATCGCGACGTGCTGTTCGGCGTCACCGTTGCCGGGCGTCCGGTGGAAATGCCGGAGATGCAACGCACCGTCGGGCTGTTTATCAACAGCATCGCGCTGCGGGTGAAAATGCCCGAGGACGATCAACGTATCAGCGTTCGTCAGTGGCTCAGCGGCTTGCTCGACAGCAACATGCAACTGCGCGAGTACGAATACCTGCCACTGGTGACCATTCAGGAAAACAGCGAACTGCCGAAAGGCCAGCCGTTGTTCGACAGCCTGTTCGTGTTTGAAAACGCCCCGGTGGAAGTCTCGGTGCTGGACCGTGCGCAAAGCCTCAACGCCACCTCGGATTCGGGCCGCACCCACACCAACTTCCCGCTGACGGCGGTGTGCTATCCGGGCGATGACCTCGGTTTGCACCTGTCCTACGACCAGCGTTATTTCGACGAATCCACGGTCGAGCGCATGCTCGGTGAGTTCAAGCGTTTGCTGCTGGCGTTGGTCGAAGGTTTCCATGGCGATATGGCCGACTTGCCGCTGCTGGGTGCCGAGGAACAGGACTTCCTGGTCCATGGCTGCAACCAAAGCGAACACGATTACCCGCTGGAGCAGAGCTACGTCGAATTGTTCGAAGCCCAGGTCGCGCAGCATCCGCGGCGCATCGCCGCCAGTTGCCTTGATCGGCTGCACAGTTACGTCGAGCTGAATCAGCGCAGCAACCGTCTCGGCCATGCATTGATCGCAGCGGGCGTCGGGCTCGATCAACCGGTGGCATTGCTGGCGGAACGGAATCTCGACCTGCTCGGCATGATCATCGGCAGCTTCAAGGCTGGCGCGGGTTATCTGCCGCTGGATCCGGGGCTGCCGAGTCAGCGTCTGAGCCGGATCATCGACCTGAGCCGCACGCCGTTGCTGGTCTGCACTCAGGCTTGCCGTGAGCAAGCGGTCGCATTGCTGGACGAGTTTGGGTGTGCCAATCGGCCGAAGTTGCTGGTCTGGGAAGACGTGCAGGCGAGCGATGCGTCGGTGCAAAACCCGGGCATCTACAGCGGCCCGGATAACCTGGCCTACGTGATCTACACCTCGGGTTCCACCGGTTTGCCGAAAGGCGTGATGGTCGAACAGCGCGGCATGCTCAATAACCAGTTGAGCAAAGTGCCGTACCTGAACTTGAGCGCTACGGACGTGATCGCGCAAACCGCTTCGCAAAGCTTCGATATTTCGGTCTGGCAGTTCCTCGCCGCGCCGCTGTTCGGCGCGCGGGTGGACATCGTGCCGAACACCATCGCCCACGATCCCCAAGGTTTGCTGGCCCACGTTCAGAGCCAGGGCATCACCGTGCTGGAAAGCGTGCCGTCGCTGATCCAGGGCATGCTCGCCCAGGAACGCATGAGCCTCGACGGCCTGCGCTGGATGCTGCCGACCGGTGAAGCGATGCCGCCGGAACTGGCGCACCAATGGCTGCTGCGCTACCCGGAGATCGGGTTGGTCAACGCCTATGGCCCAGCGGAATGCTCGGACGACGTGGCGTTCTTCCGTGTCGACATGGCGTCGACTCGCGGCAGTTACTTGCCGATCGGTACGCCCACCGACAACAACCGTTTGTACCTGCTCGATGGCGCGCTGGAACTGGTGCCGTTGGGTGCGGTGGGTGAGTTGTGTGTGGCCGGCACTGGTGTTGGTCGCGGTTATGTCAGCGATCCGCTGCGCACTGTCCAAGTGTTTGTGCCGAATCCGTTTGGCGAGCCGGGAGATCGTTTATATCGCACCGGCGACCTGGCCCGTCGGCGCAGTGACGGTGTGTTGGAATACGTTGGCCGGATTGACCATCAAGTGAAGATTCGCGGTTACCGCATTGAGTTGGGGGAAATCGAGGCGCGTCTGCATGAACAACCGGAAGTCCGCGATGCGGCGGTCGGCGTTCAGGAAGGCGTCAACGGCAAGCATCTGGTCGGGTATTTGGTGGCTTCCGATTCGCCGCTCAATCCGAGCGAACGACTGGAGCGCATCAAGCAACGCCTGCGCGCCGAACTGCCGGAATACATGGTGCCGCTGCACTGGTTGTGGCTGGACACGCTGCCGCTGAACACCAATGGCAAGCTGGATCGCAAGGCGCTGCCGGCGCTGGAGATCGGCCAGTTGCAGAGTCAGGACTATCTGGCGCCGCGTAATGAACTGGAGCAGACCCTGGCCGACATTTGGGCTGAAGTGCTGAAGGTCGAGAAGGTCGGTGTACGCGATAACTTCTTCGAACTGGGCGGCCATTCGCTGCTGGCGACACAGATTGCTTCGCGGGTGCAAAAGGCCCTGCAACGCAACGTGCCGCTGCGGGCAATGTTCGAGTGCAGTTCAGTGGAGGAGTTGGCGGAGTACATCGAGGGCTTGGCGGCGAGTGATATCACCGAGGAGAAGGTCGATCGCTTGAATGACCTGATGGCGGAGTTGGAGGGGCTTTAAAGTCAAAAGATCGCAGGCTGCGCCAGCTCCTACAGGTATACGCCGAACCTCTGTAGGCGCTACCGAAGGCTGCGATCTTTGATCTTCAACAAGGTTGACTGTGAAACCCATGCGGTTCAGCCTGCCAAGGCTTTTTCGGTAGACCCCTTCACAAAGGAGACACTCGATGCCCTTCGCAACAATAGACGGACAACCCCTTCACTACATCGACCAAGGCTCCGGCCCGGCCGTGCTGCTGGCCGGCAGTTACCTGTGGGACCAGGCCATGTGGGCGCCACAGATTGCCGCGCTGTCGCAGCAGTATCGGGTGATTGCCCTGGACCTCTGGGGCCACGGTCAATCCGGGCCAGTGCCCGAAGGCACGACGTCGTTGGATGACATTGCTCACCAGGCATTGGCGCTGCTCGATCACCTGGACATCGATCGCGTCACCCTGGTGGGGTTGTCGGTCGGTGGCATGTGGGGCGTGCGTCTGGCGCTGTCGGCACCGCAACGGCTCAACGGCCTGGTGCTGATGGACACCTACCTCGGCGTCGAGCCCGAGCCGACTCGCCAATACTATTTCTCGCTGTTCAAGCAGATCGAAGACAGCGGCGTGATCTCGCCGCAGCTGCTGGACATCGTGGTGCCGATTTTCTTCCGTCCGGGCATCGATCCGCAGTCGGCGCTGTATCAGGACTTCCGCGCGTCATTGGCGGCGCTGCCTGCGCAGCGTCTGCGCGAGAGCATCGTGCCGATGGGGCGGATTACCTTTGGCCGTGATGATTTGTTATCGCGTCTGGCGGAGTTGAATCCTGAAACCACGTTGGTGATGTGTGGCGATCAGGACAAGCCGCGACCGCCAACCGAGGCCCGAGAGATGGCCGAGTTGATCGGTTGTCCGTGTGTGTTGGTACCGGAGGCGGGGCATATCTCCAATCTAGAGAATCCGGGGTTTGTGACGCAGGCATTGTTGAAGTTTTTGGCTGAGTGCAGGTAAAGATCGTTCCCACGCTCTGCGTGGGAATGCATCCTGTGGCGCTCTGCGCCACGATCTGAAGCGGACGCGGAGCGTCCGGGGCGGCATTCCCACGCAGAGCATGGGAACGATCACTCGTACTACTTAGGTCCCAGAATCTTCAACAGCTTGTCCGGCGACGGCGCGCCTTGCTGTTGCTGCAACTCGCCTTTGTCGTCCATGTAGAAAATCGCCGGGGTCGCCTGCAACTCCAGGTCTTCCATCAATTGCATGTTCGCCGCCAGTTTCGCCTGGATTGCCGGTGGCACGTCTTTCAAGGCCTTGAGCGCGCTTTCCTTACCGGCCTTTTCGTGTTCTGCCAGGGCTTTGCTCGGGTCCTTGGCGGCCAGCAGCGCGGCGGATTTGCCCGGGCTGTCTTCGCGGATGATGCCGACCATGATGTGCCGCAACTGCACCTTGCCCGACTTGACCCATGGCCGCGCCTGTTCCCAGAACATATTGCAGTAAGGGCAGTTCGGGTCGCTGAACAGGTACACCACGCGTGGCGCGTCCTTGTTGCCGTCGGCGATCCAATTGCTTGCTTCCATCTTGCCCCAGACTTCCTTGGACATCGGCGCGTAGACCAGTTTCTGCAACGGCGCGCTGCTCAGGTCATTGCCGTCGGCGTCGTACAGATTGCCGAGCAGCACGTGTTTGCCGTCCGGGGTCAGGTACAGCGCTATGCCGCGATTCTGGTATTGCGCCGCATAACCGCGCAAACCGTCCGGGGCGTCGAACTGGCCGACGATTTTCGCGCCTTTGGCTTCGATCTTCTTGATCGCCTCGGGCAGTTCTTCAACAGCCTGCGCCGACGGCAGGTGCAGCAAGGCTGCGCCCAGGGTCAGGGTCAGCAGGTGGCGGAGGCGGGGCATGGCAGTTTCCTTGCAGAGGTGGCCGGTGCGGCAGGATTAGGAGTCTCGAAGTTTTCCAGGGCGCGGGCCAGGCTGGCTTCTGACAGTTCGCCCAGATGGCTGCCCAGCAGGCGACCGTCGTTGCTATAGAACAGCGTAGTCGGCAATGCCATGGACCCGACGGCCTGGCCCAGGCGCCCACTGCCGTCGAACAACACGTTGGACAGGCTCAGGCCCTGGGTTTCCAGGAAGGTGCTGACGCTCTGCATGCTTTCGGCCTGGTTGACGAACAGGAAGGTCAGGTCCGGGCGCTGTTGCTGGGCGTTTTCCAGCACCGGCATCTCCCGGCGGCACGGTGGGCACCAAGTGGCCCAGAGGTTGATGACCAACGGGCCACCCTGATAATCGGCCAGTTGCACGGTTTCACCGGCGGCATTGCGCAAGGTGATTTCCGGCAACCGCGTGCCTTGTTCGTAAATACTCAAGGAGAAGGTCGCCAGCAGCCAGAACAGCAGCCCAGTGCCGACCCCGAAGCCCAGTGGCCGACGCAAACCCGGTCGGCGCCAGCCGCGATACAACGCCGCGAGCACCAGCACGATCACCCCCGGCCAGGCGAGAAAACCGCCATCGCGCAGGTCGATGATCTGCCACGGATCGTTGCGATACTGCGCCCAGTAGGCGATCACAAAACTGATCCGCGCCGCCAGCATGCCCAGCAGGAACAGGCTGAACAACACCGACTCGGGGTTCTCGCCGCCGCGCTTGGCCACCCGCCAACCGACGAGGGTAGCCAGCGCCAGGGCACTGATCAGCAGCAGGTGGTTAAGCGCGATGGCAAAGGTGCCGAGGGTAAAGGTCAGCATTAACGGGCATCTCGGGTGGTGGTCCAGCGTTGCAGGAAAGTCTCGGCATCGACCTCACCGGTGATGCGCTGGCTGCGGCGCTCGCTGCCGTCGGCACCGATCCACAGCAAACTTGGCGGCCCCGGCACTTTGTAGCGGCCGAGCAGTTCGCGACTGGCGGCATTGTCGGCGGTGACGTCGAGCCGGAGCAAGCGTACGTCTTTTAAGGCGTCCAATACCTGGGGTTTGGCGAAGACCTGTTTTTCCATGACTTTGCACGACACGCACCAGTCGGCGTAGTAGTCCAGCAACACCCACTGGCCCTGGGCCTGCGCCGCATCGAGTTCCCGTTGCAGGGCGGCGGGGTCTTTGATTGTGGTGAACGCTTCATGGCCGACAGGGGTGGCAGCACTGCTGGAATTTGAAGCGGCGTAAACCTGCAACGGCTTGAACAGATCATCGCCGCCGCCCGCCGCACCGATCAGCAACAGGCTGCCCCAGATGCCGAGCAGCAGCGAACTGGCGCCGAACACGTGGGCAATGCGACCAAAACCTTCCGACTGTTTCCAGGCGCTGTAGGCGGCGATCAACAGCAGGGCGCCACAGAGGCCGACCCACAAGGACTGATCCAGCACCGGGCGCAGCATCAGCAACGCGGTGGCCAGGAACAGGAAACCGAACACGCCTTTGAGCAGGTTCATCCAGTCGCCGGGCTTGGGCAGGAAACGGTTGCCGACGGTCACCAGCAACAGCAGCGGCACACCGATGCCGATGCCCATGGCGAAAAGAATCAGCCCACCGTGCAGCGCATTGCCGCTCTGGGCGATGTAGAGCAGGGCGCCGGCCAGCGGCGCAGTCATGCACGGGCCGACCAACAGACCGGACAAGGCCCCCAGCACACCGGCACCGATCAGGCTGCCGCCGCGTTGATTGCGCGAGACGTTTTCCAGCCGATCACGCACCGCCACCGGCAATTGCAGCTCGAAGAAGCCGAACATCGGCAATGCCAGCAACACGAACACCGCCGCGAAACTGCCCAGCAACCAGGGATTTTGCAGCAGCGCTTGCAGGTTGGCGCCCAGCAGCGACGCCAGAACGCCCATCGCTGCATACACCAGCGCCATGCAGATCACATAGCTGGTGGCCAGGGCAAAACCGCGCTTGGGTGTGGCGCCGCTACCGACGATCAAACCGGCGAGAATAGGCAACATCGGCAACGTACAAGGGGTGAACGCCAGCAATAGCCCAAGACCGAAGAACACCAGCAAACTCCAGCCCAGCGCCCGCTGTTGCAGGTTGCTGGCCAGGGCCTGGTCCGGTGCTTCATTTGCAGCCGACGCCGTCGTAGCGTTCCCCAGGTCTACGACCTGGGTTTTCGGTGGATAACACAAGCCAGCATCGGCACAGCCCTGGAAACCCACCTTGATCTGACCCGTGGCACCGGCCGGGATCTTCAGTTCCAGGCCTTGGCGATAGACCTGCTGTTCACCGAAGAACTCATCGCTGTGCGACTCGCCCTCAGGCAGCGCGGGGTGCTGCTCCGGGGTCAGACCGTCGAATTTAAGACGCTTCTGATACAGGTAATAACCGTCGGCAATTTGCCAATAGAGCTGGGTTTCGCCGGATTCGAGGCGTTCGGACGTGAAGATGAAGGCTTTTTCTACCGGGAGAAAGTCGGGTTTGCTTTCGAACGGATTCGTTCCTGCCTGGGCCATACCCGAAATCAAGAGAACAAAGAATAAAAACAGTCGACGCATGGGTAAGCCTTATCCCTGTGCAAGTGAAGTGCACAATGGTCGGCGGCGATTAACCGATGATTAACCGTCATGGCCTTGTGGCGCCGGCGATCGGGGCATAATGTCCGCTTAATCGGCCATCGGCCTAATCAGCTTTTTTCTACGGGGCTTTTCATGCACGTACTGGTTTGTGAAGACGACGAGTTGATCGCCAGCGGCATCGTCGCTGGCCTCACCGCCCAAGGGCTGACCGTGGAGCACGTCGCCACGGCATCATCCGCCCGGGCGATGCTCAAGGTCGCCGAGTTCGACGTCATGGTGCTCGACCTCGGCCTGCCGGACGAAGATGGCCTCAAGCTGCTTCAACAGCTGCGCAATAATGGTCTGGAAATTCCGGTGCTGATCCTCACCGCACGGGATTCGGTTACCGACCGGGTCGATGGCCTGCAGGCCGGCGCTGACGATTACCTGCTCAAACCCTTCGACCTGCGTGAACTCGCCGCACGCCTGCACACCTTGTTGCGGCGCGTGGCCGGGCGCAGCGTCAACTTGATCGAACATGGCGCCTTGACGTATGACCCGAGCAGTCGCGAAACCATGCTCGCCGGCCAGCCGGTGGATCTGTCGCGCCGTGAGCAATCGCTGTTGCAGGCTTTGCTGCACAACCGTGGCCGGGTGCTGTCCACCGAGCAGTTGAAGGACAGCGTCTACGGTTTCAACGATGAGCTGGAAAGCAACGCGCTCAACGTTCATATCCATCACCTGCGGCGCAAACTCGGCAATGGCATCGTCGAAACGGTGCGCGGCCTGGGCTATCGCCTCGGGCCGGCGGACGGCGGAGATCAATCGAAGTGATGAGCCTGCGTTTGCGCCTGAGCCTGACCCTCGGCGCCGCGTTTGCGCTGATCTGGGCGCTGGCGGCAGCCTGGATGCTCAGCGACCTGCGTAACCAGATGATGTTTTCCCTCGATCAGCGGCTGGTGGCATCGGCACGAATGGTTGCCGGCCTGATGGAGCAATTGCCGGCGTTGCCGACCAAGGGTGAGGGCACCCATTTCAGCGCGGAACAATTGAATGTTCCCGGTGGCATGGCGTGTCAGGTCAGTTCGTTGCGCGGCGAAATCCTTGCGCGCAGTCACACCGACCCGCAACAAACCCTGGAAGCCGAGAAAATGGGCTTTCACGACCAGATGATCGACGGCGCGCCGTGGCGCAGTTTCACCCTGGCGCGTGGTGATCTGCGGATCACCACGGCGGATCGGCAGATCGAGCGCGAAGCTCTGAACATGTCGATCCTGTTGGCCGCCTCGGTGCCGGTGGGTGTGGCGCTGCTCGGTTGCCTGTGCCTGCTCTGGCTCGGGATCGGCCAGGGGCTGGCGCCGCTCAATCGCATGCGCGATGCCTTGATGCGGCGCAGTGCCGATTCCCTTGAACCGTTGCAGATCCAGCCGCTGCCCAGCGAGTTGCAACCGTTGCTGGACACCCAGAATCAACTGTTCCAGCGCATTGGCCGGACCATCGAGCGCGAGCGCCGCCTGACCGGCGATGCTGCCCATGAATTGCGCAGCCCGCTGACCGCGATCAAGACCCATCTGCAAGTGGCGCGCATGACCGAAGGCGCGGCCCGGGATCAATCCCTGGCCCGGGCCGAAGAGGGCGCCGATCGCCTGCACCGTACCCTTGAACAATTGCTGCTGCTGGCGCGGGTCGAGGGCAGCCTGTCGTTCGATGACGGCGTGCAGTGCAGCGCCGAGCAAGTGGCGAAACTGGCGATTCAGGATGCCGCCAGCGGTGATCGCCAACGCATCAAGTTTCAGCCGCCGATCAAGTGTTCCGCCGCTCCGGTGCAAATGCCCGCGGTGTTGTCGATTGCTGCGCTGCGTAACCTGCTGGACAACGCCTTGCGCCACACCCCGAGCGACGGGGCCGTGGAGTTGAGCCTGGAAACCACCGGCAACCGCGTGCGCTTCGTGGTTCGCGACCACGGGCCGGGGATTGCCGAAGATGACCTGCAACACCTGACCCAACGTTTCTGGCGTAACGGCCAGAGCACCGGTTGCGGGCTGGGGTTGGCGATTGTTCAGGCGATCGTTCAGCGTTGTGCCTGTACGTTGCATTTCGACAGTCGACCGGACGGGTTGCGGGTTGAGTTGACGATGCCGCTGCAACCGGCCTAATCCCTGTAGGAGCTGCCGAAGGCTGCGAGCTTTTGATCTTGCTTCTAAGCATGAAGATCAAAAGCTCGCAGCCTTCGGCAGCTCCTACATTGGATTTGCGTCGTACACCAAATGTAACGTCTCTCCATTGGCATTCCTGCCCGCGCTGGCGCTATCGTCCTCCGCAGCTTTGACTCAATGGATTGAGGTAACAGCGCTATGGATGCACCGCTTATCACCTGCAAGGCAACCCCCTCCGACGCCGGCATTATCAGCCGGATCATCGAGCGTTCGATCCGGGTCGGTTGCGCACTCGACCACCGCAACAACGCGAAAATCGTCGCCGCCTGGACCCACAACAAAACCGCCGAACATATCCACGCATGGCTGACCGACCAACGGTTGTACCTGACTATTGCCCTGCTTCAGGACAAACCGATCGGCGTCGCCATGGCCGCGAGCAGTGGCAAAATCACCTTCTGCTACGTGCAACCGGAATGGTTTCGCCGCGGTGCCGGGCAAGCCTTAGTCCGTGACCTGGAAGCCTGGTTGCGCGATCAGGACTTGCACCAGGTTCGACTCAATAGCACCCGCACCAGCGAAGCCTTTTATCGACATCTGGGTTATCGCACCTGCGCTGAAACCTTCAACGTGGCGGGCCTTCAAGCCATTCCGATGCACAAGGCACTGACGCCACCTTCATAGAAAGCTGCTCGCGGGTCTAAATCCCCAAGCCCCTGATGCGTTTCCAGAACAGGAAAACCTGCAAGTGCGCCCCGTGACCGGAACGCGCACCTGCCCGGTGTGCAGTTTTGGTCACTATCAACAGCGTATTGAGGGGTCGAGAGATGTCAGTCGCTACCAGCCTTATCGAAGATCAGCCGGCCCGGGTCGCTCCGACGTCTGCCGAGACGCTTTACCAGTTCAATGAATCGCCATTGCTGGCCCGTCAGAGCCAGCAGGAATCGAATGCCCGCAGCTACCCGCGACGCATTCCCCTGGCGCTCAAGCGTGCCAAGGGCATTTACGTCGAAGACGTCGAGGGTCGCAGTTTTATCGATTGCCTGGCCGGGGCAGGCACGCTGGCGCTGGGGCATAACCATCCGGTGGTGATCGAAGCGATCCAGCAAGTGCTGACCGATGAGCTGCCGCTGCACACCCTCGACCTGACTACCCCGGTCAAGGATCAGTTTGTCCAGGACTTGTTCGGCCTGCTGCCACCGGCCCTGGTCGCAGAAGCGAAAATTCAGTTCTGTGGCCCCACCGGCACTGATGCGGTG
Source organism: Pseudomonas sp. LBUM1646 (assembly GCF_059716165.1). NCBI lineage: Bacteria > Pseudomonadati > Pseudomonadota > Gammaproteobacteria > Pseudomonadales > Pseudomonadaceae > Pseudomonas > Pseudomonas sp. LBUM1646. The sequence goes on along the minus strand of NZ_CP166810.1, from coordinate 4,775,764 downwards.
GAAGCCGCACTGAAACTGGTGCGCACCGCCACCGGGCGCAGCACCGTGTTGTCGTTCCAGGGCGGTTACCACGGTATGAGCCAGGGCGCGTTGAGCCTGATGGGTAGCCTGGGGCCGAAAAAACCCTTGGGCGCGTTGCTCAGCAGCGGCGTGCAGTTCATGCCGTACCCCTACGATTACCGCTGCCCGTTCGGGCTCGGCGGCACGCAAGGGGTGCAGGTCAACCTTAATTACCTGGAAAATCTGCTCAACGACCCGGAGGCCGGCGTGCAATTGCCGGCGGCGGTGATCGTCGAAGTGGTGCAGGGCGAGGGCGGCGTGATTCCGGCGGATCTTGACTGGTTACGCGGCTTGCGGCGCATCACCGAGCAGGCCGGCGTGGCGCTGATCGTCGATGAAATCCAGAGCGGTTTTGCCCGCACCGGCAAGATGTTCGCCTTTGAACACGCCGGCATCATTCCGGACGTGGTTGTACTGTCCAAGGCCATCGGCGGCAGTCTGCCGTTGGCGGTGGTGGTCTATCGCGACTGGCTCGACACCTGGCTGCCAGGCGCCCATGCCGGGACCTTCCGTGGCAATCAGATGGCCATGGCCGCTGGCTCTGCGGTGATGCGTTACCTGAAAGAAAACAATGTTTGTGCCCACGCCGCCGCCATGGGCGAACGCCTGAGCGAACACCTGCGCATCCTGCAACGGGACTTCCCGCAGTTGGGCGATATTCGCGGTCGCGGCTTGATGCTCGGCGTCGAACTGGTTGACCCGAGCGGCACCCCGGACGTGCAAGGCCATCCACCGGCGTTCGGTCGCCTGGCACCGCTGGTGCAGCGTGAATGCCTCAAGCGCGGCTTGATCCTCGAACTGGGCGGTCGTCATGGTGCGGTGGTGCGCTTCCTGCCGCCGCTGGTGATCACCGCCACGGAAATCGACCGGGTCGCGGAGATTTTCGGCCGGGCGTTGGCGGCGGCCACCGCCGCGCTCTAAATTTTCCAGCGACTCGAACGTTCCTTCTACATACCGGCTGCACACGCCGTGCAGCCCACCCCTACAGCGATGGAGACACACCATGACGTCAGTATTCGACCGCGAGGACATCCTCTTTCAGGTCGTGGTCAACCACGAAGAGCAATACTCGATCTGGCCCGACTACAAAGCCGTGCCACAAGGCTGGCGTACCGTGGGCAAGAGCGGCCTGAAGAAAGAGTGCCTGGCTTACATCGAAGAAACCTGGACTGACATGCGTCCGCTGAGCTTGCGCCAGAAGATGGAAGAGCAGGCGGCAGTGGCTCGCTGAGTCGCCGAGAAGCCCGCTGAACCGAGAAGGTCAGCGGGCTTTTTCATATCTGGAGTTTGTGTTGTTTTGATCGTTCCCACGCTCTGCGTGGGAATGCCTCAATGGACGCTCTGCGTCCGCTTTGGGACGCGGAGCTCCCACGCAGAGCGTGGGAACGATCTTAGGCCGAAGGCCCGTCGCTCAACCCCTTGATCACCAAATCCACATTCCCCTCCAACTCCGCCACCGGGTCCGCCGCGTCCGTGCTTAATACAACCAACCGACTCCCGGCCTCGCTGATCACCGCTTTCAACGCCTCCGACGGCGGGCGATGATGCAACACCACCGCCACATCATTGTCCTTGAGCGTCGCGCCCAGTTGCTTGAGCGCTTCAGGCGTCCACTCGGCATCCGGTCGGGCATCGAGCCCGACCAGTTCCAGGTTGAGCCCGCCGATCAGGTAGCCGAAGTGATCGCTCAGGCTCATCACGGTGAGGTTGTCGGCACTGGCCAGGCGCGCTTCACTGTCGGCGCTGAACTTGAGTAAACGCTGTTTGAGCGCTGCCAGGTTCGCGTCGATTTTCGGCTTGGCCTCAGGCGCCAGGCGCACCAGATCCGCTGCCATCACGTCCGCCATACGCCCCATGTTGTTGCTGGAAAACCACGGCTGACTGTTCAAGCCATCGACCTTGTTGCCTGGCTGCACGGCGATGCCGGGCAGGGCGCCGTCCACCGGGCGAGCGGCGTCGATTTCGATGATGCGGATATTGCTACGACGAGCATTCGGGTACAGCGGATCGTCCGGCCACAGTGAGCGCAAGCCAATGACCGCGTCGGCGTCGGTCGCCAGCTTACTCAGTTCCGCCGCGCCACGGCCGGTGAAGTAGGCGGCTTGCCGAGTGCCGGGCAGGTTGGCTGGCGCCGCACGCTCAATGACGACATCGGTGCCGTCCAGCAGCAGGGTACCGAGGCCGTAGGTCACCGGCAGCGACGCCAGGACCAGGGTTTTATGCGCGGACGACGAGGAAAAGAGGGCCGTATTACCGACACCGTGATTGGCCACCAGGCGCATCGGTTCGAAGCTATCGCCAGCAAACGCGTTGCAGGAGGCCGCCCCGCACAGGGCCATGGCCAGGGTCAATTGACGCAGGGTAAAAGACATTTATCCGAGATTCCCTTTCAGACTTGGAACGACACCGCGCGCGATGGCGGACAGGGCGAAGGCGATACCGGCCACCAGAATGATCGCGGCACCGGACGGGATCGGCAGGTCGAAGACAATCGGCGCAAGGATGCCGCACAGGGTGCTGACCGTCGCGATCGCCACCGAGCACCAGAAGAACCCCTTCAGTGATTGACTGAGCAACCGCGCCGCCGCCGCCGGAATCACCAGCAAGGCGCCGACCAGGATCGCGCCGATAACCTTCACCGCCGCGACGGTAATCAGGGTCACCAGAATCACGAACAGGTAATCCAGGGTCTTCACCGCCACCCCGCGCACCGCTGCCAGTTGCGGGTTGAAACTGGCGAGCATGATGCGGTTGTACAGCGGCAAGGCCAGGGCCATCACCAGTGAACCGACGATGGCCAACACCAGCAAGTCGTTGCCGTTAACCGTCAGCACCGAACCGAACAGCACGTTTTCCAGAATATGTACGTTGATCTTGCCCGCCAGAATCAACAGCAGGCTGGCACCCAGCGCCAACGACACGGAGAGGAACACCCCGATCAGCGTATCCGGCGCCAGGCCGGTGCGGTTGCGCAGGTAATTGAGCAAGATGCCGAACAACAAGCAGTAGCCAAACAGGCTGCCATACGGCCCGGTGTAGGGTTCGCCAAGCAGGATGCCGATGGCCACGCCGGTCAACGCCGCGTGACCTACCGCTTCGGAGAAAAACGCGAAGCGTTTGACCACCACCAGCGTGCCCAAACCGCCCAGTACCGGGCCGATCAACAACCCGGCGAGCAGCGCATTGACGACAAATCCATAGGCCAGCGCTTCCGGCAAATAACCCGCAGAGGCCCAGCCCTGGACCATCAAACGAAAGGCTTCATAACTCATCAGGCAGCGCTCCGTGGATGGGTAGAAAACAGGGTCAGCAAGCGCTCCGGCGTCAATGCCTGCTGCGGCGTGGCGTCGAATAGCACCCGACGATTGAGCCCGGTGACCCGATCCGCCAAACGCTTGACCGCTTCCAGGTCATGCTCGATCCACAGCACGGTAATGCCGCTTTGGCGCCAGTCGCCCAGCAGGCGTTCGAACACCTGAATGCCGGCTTCATCGAGGGCCGACATTGGTTCGTCGAGCACCAGCAATTGCGGTGCCGGGATCAGCCCCTGAGCCAGCAACACCCGCTGGCGTTCCCCGCCGGACAACGCGCCCATGCGACGCTTGCGTTTGTCCTGCATGCCGACCCTTTCCAGCGCTTCACCAATCGCCGCCGCGTAATGTTTGCTCAAGCCGAGAAACGCCGGGCGCCGCTGACACATGGCGGCCATGAAATCGTCGACGGTCATCGGCAAGCCCCGGTCGAACTCCAGCGCCTGCGGCACGTAGCCGATGGTGCCGGGCTCGCCGGGCCATTTGAGGCTCAGGCGACCCTGATGCGGCATCTGCCCGAGCAACGTCTTGATCAGAGAACTCTTGCCGCCACCGTTGGGGCCGACCAGCGCATGCACGCTGCCGGGCTGGACCTGGAAGGTCACGTTGTCGAGGATCGTCGTGCGGCCGAGGGTCAGGCTGACATCGGTGAAATCCAGGGTCGGGCCGGCGCTTTGTACCGCCAGGTTTTCTTGGGCGGTCATGCGCCGGACTCCTGAATCGCCCGCACCACCGTGTTGAGGTTGCCGGTCATTTCTTTTTCGTATTTGTCGGCGGTGTATTCGCCATAGGAAATGTGCGACAGGGGATACAGCTTCACCCCGGATTCACGCTGGATGGTGTCGACGTAAGTGGAGGGGAAATCCATCTCGGAGAAGATCACCTTCACGTCGAGTTCGCGCAGTTGATCGATGGTCTTTTTCAACTGGCTCGGACTCGGCTCGATGCCGTGGGCCGGTTCGACCACCGCCGTCACTTCCAGGCCAAACTCACGCAGTAGGTAGTCGTAGGCCGCGTGGACCGTGGCCACCCGCAGTTCAGCGTTCGGCGCCTGGGTCAATTTGGCCAGGGCGTCCGCGCGCATCTGCCGCAGACGTTTGCCATAGGCGCGGGCGTTCTGGGTATACGTTTTGGCGTTGTCCGGGTCGAGCTTGCCCAGTTCCCGGGCGATGTTGTTGACCTGGGCAATCGAGGCGCTGATCGACAGGAAGGTATGTGGGTTGACGACCTTGCCGGCACCACGCGCGGCGGTACCGGTAGCGGCCAGCAGCGGCACATTTTCGTTGGCTTCGATCACCGGGATGTTCGGGGTTTCGCTGGCGGCGATCATGCGATCGGCGAAGTCGTCATGGCCGACGCCGTTGAGCACGATCACGTCGAGCCCGCTGATGCGCTTGATGTCTTCGGCGCGGGGTTCGTAGGCGTGGGGGTTGAAACCGGCCGGAATCAGCGGCACCACTTCGGCCTTGTCGCCGACGATATTGGCCACGTAGCTGTAATAAGGGTGCAGGGTGATGCCGATGCGCAGGCGCTTGGCCTGATCGGCGCTGGCCAGTGGCGTCAGCAGCAAGGCGCACAGACCGACCAGCAGCAGGCGCAAAATTGAACGTTGAGATGAAATAGGCATGGGAAAGCGGTCTTCTCTCGGGTGAAGGCGAGGGTTCAGTGCCGGTGCTGGCGGGTCACGCCGGCATCGAATTGCGCGACGATCTGCTGCCAGCCGGTGCTTTCGAGCGCGGCGTCGGCGAGATCGGTCGGGGCGGCGAGCGCTTGCCCGCGGTTGAGCCAGACGTCCGGCGCATCGTCGTCAGCGGTCAAGCGCAGCAGAAACGAGCCCGCGACCGTGGGTGTCTGGCTCTGGCCGAAGTAAGCCTTGGCTTCGAGCAACTGCCAGGCATGGCTACCGCGACTGACCGAACTGGCGTCCTGGGCAAACGGCGCAAAGCCTTCGTTGGCCAATACTTCAGGGGTAGGCAGCGCTGTTTGCTCCTGGCGCAGCAAGTGAATCTCGTCCAGGGTCACCCGAAGATCGGCGTAGATGCCCTGTTCAGAAGCGCTCAGGTCACGGCGGGCATCCAGTTGATGGCTGCTGATGTTGCTCACTTCCTGGGACTCATGGCGCCAGGCGACCACCGAGCCGGCGACCGCGAGGATCATCAGGCACAACAGCAACACATAGAGAGTTTCATGACCGGCACCGGCCGGACGGACGATTTGCGTGGTGGGCGTGCTCATGTTCACGGTGCCTCGATGTCGGCTTGGTCGATCTCGACCACGTGGCCGGGACCGGCGTCGAACAGTACGTAGAACTCCGCGCCGGGTTTCTTGAAGGTCAGGGTCGAGTCGGTGCCGAGCTTGCCCGGTACCAGAATCGTTTCGTCGTAGCCGATCACGTCCAGGGTCACCCCCGGCGCGCCGCTGCCGTCAGAGAAACCGCCGGTGCATTTGATTTGCTCGGCATCGATGGCCTTGCACTCGCACATCGGGTTGTGGGCCAGGGCACTGGCGCTGAAACCGGCGCAGAGCACCAGTAACGCGGCGCTGAGCGGGCGAAATGCGTTGATCATGGTTTGCCTCCTTGTTTGTTCAGCCAGGCGAGCGTGGCGGGGGAGGCCTGGCTCAGGGGAATGGATGCCTGATGCATGCTGCCGTCCCAGCCTTCCATGGTGATCCACAGCTCGGCGTCGGCTTTGGTTTTTTCCGGCACCGGCAGCGAAGCGCCCATGCGGTATGGCGTGCCGAAGAAAATCACCCCGGCGGCCCGCAGGCTGCGGGGTTTGCCGATGCGCAGGTAGGTGGCCTTGACCTGCTCGACACAGGTGTTGCACAGGGCGGCATTGAAGCCTTTGAGGTAGCCGGCCGGGCCATCCGGGCGCGGTGCTTCATTGCGCAACTCGGCCAGGCGCAGGCTCCAGGGGCCGACCTGGATTTCGCCGATATCCCGTTCGCCGAGGCCGACGTCACCGCGAAACAATGCCGCATCACTGAAGTATTTGGGCATGAAACCCAACGGGATCAGCAGCAACAGGATGTTCAAGTGGAAGCGCCATTTGTGCCACAGCACGCTCAGGCGCGAGGGTGGCGGGGCGATGGTTATCTTGTTCACTGGCTGGCCTCCGATGTTTCACGGTTCAGTTGCACCGTGGTGCTGCGCTGCTTCTTGTTGCTGCGCTTGAGCGCATTGGCGGTGGCGAGGGCGGTGCGCTTGGTCCAGATCAGCAGACCGCTGAGCACCATCATGCTCAGCACCAGGCCGAAGAAGAACCAGATCAACTTGATCCACAAACCGCCGAAATCCCCGGTGTGCAGCGGACGCATGGATTCGGTGACGAACTCCAGGGCGTTACGGTCCGACAGCAGTCGCGAGGCGGCGATTTCACCGTTGTACGGGTTGATGGTCGCCGTCTGGTACATCAGCGGATACCAACCGCGCCCACCGATGTCCAGGTGGCTGTAGCCATTGCCCGGCAGGCTGACAAAACTCGCTTCCAGCCCCGGAATCTTTTGCATGGCGATTTCAATCGCGCGATCCAGGTCGATCCGTGGCGGCGGCGTACCGTCCGGCGACAACGGCACGGCTTCACGGGCCATGGCCGGAATGATCGGGGCGCTGGAGATGGAAATCTGGTTGTCGGAGAGCAGGGCTTCAATCAGGAACCAGACGCCGGTGATGGAAATGACCGCGATGAACCAGATCGACCAGATCCCGCTGAGACGGTGAAAGTCGCCCCAGAAAATCCGCGCGCCATGGCGAATGCGCAGGGTCGGCTTGAGGAAGCCTTTCCAGAATTTCTTGTAGACCACCAGCCCGGTAATCAGGGAAACCAACAGCGGCAAGCCGAGGAACGACACCAGATACCAGCCCCAGCTGAAGCCATTGGTGAACGGCACCAGCCACCAGCCATGCAAGGCGCGGGTGAAAGCCTTGAAATTGAAGTCCGGCGCCACGCCCTGGATTACCCCGGTATACGGGTTGACGTAGACCGTCACCGAACGCCCGTCGGGATAGGCGACGTCTACGTCGAGAGCGAAGTGCGATTCGTCGGGGCGGTTGATGCTCTGGACCAGGGTCTGGGGTTCGGCTTTCTTGATGGCCGCGAGGATCTGGTCGTAGCTGAGCAACGGCGCGTCGTCCGAGGGTTGGCTGGCGCGCATTTGCGGGTTGGCCAGCCAGACGATTTCCTGACTGACGACGGCCAGAGTGCCGGTCACGCAGACGATCAGCACGAAAAACCAGATCGGCAGCGCCAGCCAGCTATGGACCAGAAACCAGAGTTTGGAACGGGATTTCTTCGACATGATTAAAGGTCTTGTTTCGATGAGAGGGCCTCTGCCACGGGCTTCGTAGCACGGTGACCCCTGAAGGGCCGGGCCGTGGCTTTTGCCTACGCGGCCTGACTGCATCTAGATAAGACGGATGAGCAGCGAAAATCCCGAAAGAGGATATGAAAGTAAATGTTTCGTATTGCTGTCTGCGAATGGAGCGATCTTTTGATTTTGCGCCCCGATCCAACACGATCCATGTTCCAAGCCATCACTGTCAGCCCATTGATGCCCAACCGCCGCTCCTTAAGATGGAACCCAGACGCCTGCGGCGTACCGTCCCCCGAGCGAGCACTTCCATGACCCCAGCAAGAACCCTTTACGACAAACACATCGATTCCCACACGGTGTGTCGCCTCGATGACCAGGGCCATGTCCTGTTGTACATCGATCGCCAGGTCATCAACGAATACACCAGCCCCCAGGCCTTCAGCGGTCTTCGCGAAGCTCAACGCGACGTCTGGCGCCCCGAAACCGCGTTGGCCGTGGTCGATCACGTCAACCCCACCGCCCCGGTGCGCATTGCCGCCATGCCGGATGCCGGCGGGGCGCGGCAGGTGTCGTACCTGGCGGAAAACTGCCGGGACTTCGGCATCGAATTACTGGACATCCTCGACAAACGCCAGGGCATCGAACACGTGATCGCCCCGGAGCAAGGCTTCATCCTGCCGGGCATGGTCATTGCTGCCGGCGACAGCCATACCACCACCTATGGCGCCCTCGGGGCCTTCGGTTTCGGCATTGGCACCTCAGAGATCGAACACCTGCTGGCGTCCCAGACCCTGGTCTACAAACGCCTGAAAAGTATGCGTGTGATCGTGGACGGGGAGCTGACGCCAGGGCTGACGTCCAAGGACGTGATCATGGCGCTGATCGGCCAGATCGGCGCATCGGGCGCCACTGGCTACGCCATCGAATTTCGTGGCTCGACCATCGATGCCTTGAGCGTCGAAGCGCGCATGACCATTTGCAACATGGCGGTGGAGGCGGGCGCCCGAGGCGCATTTATGGCGCCGGACGAGAAAGTCTTCGCTTACCTCAAGGACAAACCTCGCGCACCGAAAGGCGAATTGTGGGACCGCGCGGTAGAGAAGTGGCGCAGCTTGCACAGCGATGCAGACGCTCAGTTCGACCGTGAAGTTTATTTGGACGCCGGTGCTTTGGAACCGATGGTCACCTGGGGCACCAGCCCGGACCAGGCTTCACCGATTGGCGCGCGGGTCCCGGATCCGCAGGACGTCAGCGACCTGATCCTGCGCCAGGACATGCGCCGCGCCCTGAACTACATGGGCCTGGAGGCGGGCATGCCGTTGAGCGAGATCGTCATCAGCCATGCCTTTATCGGTTCCTGCACCAACGCGCGAATCGAAGACTTGCGCGATGCCGCCAGCGTGGTGCGCGGCAAACGCGTCGCCAGCCATGTGCGCGCGATGATCGTGCCGGGGTCCACCGAAGTACGCGATCAGGCCGAAGCCGAAGGCCTGGCGGCGATCTTTATCGAGGCGGGGTTCGAATGGCGCCAGTCCGGCTGCTCGATGTGCCTGGCGATGAACGATGACGTGCTGGCCCCGGGCGACCGCTGCGCCTCCAGCACCAACCGCAATTTCGAAGGCCGCCAGGGCGCCGGTGCCCGCACCCACCTGATGAGCCCTGCGATGGTCGCCGCGGCAGCGATCACCGGTCGCCTGACCGACATCCGCCACTTTGGAGACCGAGCATGAGCCAGCAACCTTTTACCCAAGTCAGCGGCAAGGCTGCGCCGATGCTGGCGGCCAATATCGACACCGACGTGATCATGCCCAAGCAATTCCTCAAGGGCATCGACCGCGCGGGGCTGGATCGTGGGTTGTTTTTTGATGTGCGGTTTTTGCCGGACGGTTCGCTCAATCCTGAGTTCGTGCTCAATCAACCAGCCTGGCAGGGCGCGAGTTTTATGGTGGTCGGGCCGAATTTCGGTTGCGGATCGAGCCGGGAACATGCGGTGTGGGGTTTGAAGCAGATGGGGATTCGGGCGTTGATCGGCTCAAGCTTTGCCGGGATCTTTTATGACAACTGCCAACGCAATGGGGTGTTGCTGATTACGCTGGAAGAAGCAGTGTTGCAGCGGCTGGGGCAAGTTGTCAGCCAACCGGACAGTGCAGAAATCAGCGTCGATCTGGAGGCTCAGCAGATTCGGTTGCAGGACGGGCAGATTATTCCGTTCGAGATCGACACCCTGCGCAAGACCGCGTTATTGCTGGGGCTTGATGCCATTGGCAGCACCTTGCAGCGCAGTGAACAGATCAAAGCCTTTGAGCGTGAGCATCTGGCTGCGAATCCCTGGTTGTCCTGAGGGAAAAGATCGCCGGCTTCGCCAGCTCCTACCGGGTTTTGTGTACACCCGCAGGAGCTGGCGAAGCCTGCGATCTTTTGACCTTGATCTGCTAAACCGACAAGCCCTTGAAATGCTCCTGCAAAAACTCCACACACGCGCGCAACTTCCCGGAATACGCCAACCGCGTCGGATACACCGCCCACACATTCGCACTCTGGGTGTAATCCGCCAGCACCTGCACCAACCGCCCTTGCTCCAGCAACGGTTTCACATCCCACAATGAACGCAGCAACACCCCGCGCCCGTCCAGTGCCCACTGCAAGACAATCTCGCCGTTGTTGGACGACAACGGCCCGCTGACCCGCACACTCTCCTGAACCCCGTCGCGTTCCAGGTTCCAGATGCCGAACGCGTTGTCGCGCTCCTTGATCACCAGGCAATGATGCTGCTCCAGATCCGCCAGCGTCTGCGGCGTGCCGTGGCGTTGCAGATAAGTGGGGGCCGCGCATAACACCCGCCGATTACTCACCAGGCGCCGACCGATGTGCTGGCCGGGAATGTCATCGCCGACGCGGATCTCCAGGTCGAAGCCTTCGCTGACGATGTCCACTACCCGATCAAACAGGTCCAGGCGAATTTCCAGTTCCGGGTAACGCTCGGCCAACAGCGACACGGCCGGCGCCACATGATTACGACCGAAGCCGAAGCTGCTGCACAAGTGCAAACGCCCGCGAGGGCTGTCGTGGGCGTCGGAGAGTTCGTCGTGCAGTTGCTGGAAGTCATCGAGAATGCGCAGGGCCCAGCGTTGCACCCGTTCACCGTCCTCGGTCAACGCGATGCGGCGGCTGGTGCGATGCAGCAGGCGCGTGCCGAGGGTGGTTTCGAGAATCTGGATACGCTTGCTGACATAAGCAGGGGACAGGCCCAACTCATCGGCCGCTGCGGCGAAACCGCTTTTGCGGATGACGGTGAGCAATACACGCAAATCTTCGGGTAGGGGCACGGTGTCTTTCTTGAGGGTCATGACAGAACGAGCAGTGGCGGCATGAGCCGCCAGCATAGCATCGCTGTTTGCAGGGACTTATTTGGTGGAGAGTTCAGCGGCAATCTTGGCCGCAGCCGCCCGGGCATGTCGCCCGCGCTTGAGGGCAATCGGCGCCATTTTGCTGCGGTCCAGTTCGCCTTCCCACGCGGCCACCACCAAGGCTGCCACGGCGTTGCCGATGATGTTGGTCAGGGACCGGCATTCCGCCATGAACCGGTCGACACCGAGGATCAACACCATCGCCGCCACCGGCACAGTCGGCACCACCGCCAGGCTCGCCGCCAATGCAACGAAACCGGCGCCGACCACGGCGCCGGCACCTTTTGAGGTGAGCATCGCCACCGCCAGCAAGGTCAGTTGTTGCTCCAGCGTCAGGTCGATGTTGGTCGCCTGGGCCAGGAACAACACCGCCAGGGTCATATAGATGTTGGTACCGTCAAGGTTAAACGTGTAACCGGTCGGTACCACGATGCCGACCACGCCTTTCGACGCGCCAAGGCTTTCCAGTTTCTGGATCAACTGCGGCAGCGCCGATTCCGAAGAACTGGTGCCGAGCACGATCAACAGCTCAGCCTTGATGTACGCCAGCAGTTTGAAAATGCTGAATCCGGCGTAGCGGGCGATGCTGCCCAGCACACAGGCAACGAAGATAAACGCGGTCAGATAGAAGGTGCCGATCAGTTTCAGCAGCGGCAACAACGAGCCGAGGCCGTACTTGCCGATGGTGAACGCGATCGCACCAAAGGCACCGATCGGCGCGACGCGGCTGATGATCCCGACGATGCGGAAAAACACCTCGCTGGCCTGGTTGATGATGCCCACCAGCGGCCGACCTTTCTCTCCGACCATCACCAGCGCAATCCCGAACAGCACCGACACAAACAGCACCGGCAGGATTTCGCCTTGGGAAAACGCTTCAAAAAACGTCGTCGGAATCACATGCAACAGAAACCCGGTCACGCCTTCGCCGTGTTGGGCCTGGCCGACGAAACCGGCGATGGCTGACGAATCCAGAGTCTTCACGTCAATGTTGAAACCGGCGCCCGGATGCAACGCATGGGCAGCGAGCAAGCCGATCAACAGCGCGATGCTGGACACCACTTCGAAATACAGCAGCGCCTTGCCGCCGACCCGGCCCACCTGTTTCACGTCGTGCATGCTGGTGATCCCGGAGACCACGGTGCAGAAGATGATCGGGCCGATGATCATCTTGATCAGCTTGATGAAACCGTCGCCCAACGGCTTGAGATCGATTCCGACTTGCGGCCAGTAATGCCCGATCGCAATGCCCATCGCGATGGCGATAAGCACCTGCACATAGAGGGTTCCCAGCAGTTTTCTGATTGTCATTTTTATTATCTCGAGACGGTTTTTGGGCATGACGATCCCGCGCGGGCCAGCGACGGCCCGCGGTGGGAGGTGGATTCAGGTCAGTAGAGCGCGGGTGTCAGCGCAGGAAACCCAGAACTTCGGCGAGCAACAGCTCGGGGGCTTCTTCGGCGATGTAATGGCCGGCGGGTAGCGCTTTACCGCGCACGTCGGTGGCCACGAGTTGCCATTCCTTGAGTGGCTCGAAGCAACGGCCGACCGTGCCTTCGGCGCCCCATAACACCAGCAGGGGCAAATTCAGATGGCGGCCGGCGTCGAGATCGGCGCGGTCGTGGTCCAGGTCGATGCTGGCGCTGGCGCGGTAGTCCTCGCAGATGCCCCGGGCGGTGCCGGGTAGTTTCAGGCAACGCAGGTATTCGCCGAACGCTTCAGGTGTGAACGGCTTGAGCCCGGCGCTGCGGCTGCCCATCACACTACGCAGGTACGACTCTGGATCGGCCTCGATCAGGGTTTCCGGCAGCGGCGCCGGGCGGATCAGGAAGAACCAGTGCCAATAAGCACGGGCGAACGCTTCGTTGGTTTGCGCGTACATCGACAAGGTCGGGGCGATGTCGAGCAGCACCATGCGTTGCACGGCATCGGGATGATCCAGCGCCAGGCGATGGGCGACCCGGGCGCCACGGTCGTGGGCCAGCACCGAGAACTGCTCGAAGCCCAGGGACTTCATCAGCTCGACGCCGTCCTTGGCCATTTCCCGTTTGGAGTAATTGGTGTGGTGATCGTTGGCCGGCGGTTTGCCGCTGTCGCCATAGCCGCGCAGGTCGGCGGCGACCACGGTGAAATGCTCGGTCAGTTGCTCGGCGATCTTGTGCCATATGACGTGGGTCTGCGGGTGACCGTGCAACAGCAGCAGGCCCGGCCCGTTGCCGCCGATGCGGTAGGCAATGTCCACGCCGTTGACGTGGCGCTGGTCTTTCAGGAATCCGGCGAACATGGGATGACTCCTTGTTGTAGTTGCCTGCATCCTGAAATTGTTCGGCGGTTACGGCAAGGCGCAAAGCGTGGGGCGGTTGTTCATGAAGTGTGTTGAGCCACGATCGTTCCCACGCGGAGCGTGGGAACGATCGGGGTGTTCAAGCCTGGCTAAACATCTCCTTCGCCCGCTGCTCAATCTGTTCCTGAGTCAAATCCTCCTTGCGCGTCGCCAAAAACCACAAATGCCCATAGGGATCCTTCAAGGTCCCCGAGCGGTCGCCATAAAACTGATCCTTGACCTCGGACACCACCGTGCCACCGGCGTCAATCGCCTGTTTATAGGACTTGTCGACATCGGTCACATACAAGTGCAACCCCACGGACGGTGATGTGTCCGGATTGCTCAACGGCCCTTGATCGCACGGCGTGCCGAGCATGATCGGGCAGTCGCCGATACGCAGTTCGGCGTGGCCGATGCCGCCGTCGGGCATGCTCAGGCGCATCACTTCGATGGCGCCAAAGGCTTTTTTGTAGAACTCGATGGCTTCGGCGGCTTTCTGGATGCCGAGGTAGGGGGTGATGCTGTGATAACCCTCTGGAATGGGTTTGACGCTCATGACGGTTCTCCCTTTTTGTTGTGAGTTGAAGGTGTTCCTTCGCCGATTTCCGGTCGAATAACTATAGGTCAGCGCCATTTCGGCAACCGGGTGCCCGACGAGCAGCAGCGCCACTGTTCAGCCATCAACAGCGAAGCAGCAGATTGCTCGGGTTTATCACCACGAAACCCGCGAAACCCCCGTAAGCATTGGCCGATGCGGTCGGCACAGAAGCTGTAATGACCCTCTCAAAACCGTGTTGTCGAGAGTCTTGTATGCCTGGATCTGCCATTTATCCGGCAACTGGCTGCTCAACGGCGTTAAACCGCCACGCCACGACTGGTCCTGACCATGGCCGAGTGGTTTAAAAACACCTATTGGGCCGACATCGCCCAGGCCTGTCTCGACACGCTGATCCTGGTGCAAGCCCTGCAAATGACCGGCGACCGCCTGGTGGCGCGTTACAGCCGACGCTAAAACTACTATTACCAGTACCGACCGTTCCTCGATGATTTCAACAAGACCCGCCAGACCGATTTGGTGCCGGTGGTCGGCGTGCACATCGAGCCGTTCGGCGCGTATTCGACCAGGATCAAAAACATCAGCGAATTGAAGGATGGCGCCAGCGTGTCGATCCCCAATGACCCGGTGAACACCGGCCGTGCGTTGCTGCTGCTGCATGAGGCAGGGCTGATCAAACTCAAGGACCCGAGCAACACCTTGGCCACGCAACGGGACATTATCGACAACCCGAAACACCTGAAGATTCGTGAGCTGGAAGGGGCATTACTGGCGCGGTCGGTAAGCCAGGTGGATTTGGCGTTTGTGTTTGCCAACTATGCGCTGGAAGCGGGGATCGACACCAACAGCGCGTTGATCGTCGAGAAGGGCAAGAGCCTGTACATCGAATTCCTCGTCGCCCGCCCGGACAACATCAATGACCCGCGGATTCAGAAACTGGCCAAGGCGTTGAATTCCGATGAAGTTAGGCAGTTCATCTTGACCCGCTATAAAGGGCAGATAGCGCCCGGTTTCTAAATGATCGTTCCCTCGCGGAGCGTGGGAACGATCATTACTCGAGGAGCTGCGCTCCCGTCCCTTGCTCCCCCAGCACATCGCCAAAGTTACGCAACGGACACGCCTCCATCGACAAACACCCACAGCCGATGCAGCCATTGAGCCGGTCCCGCAGCAAGGTCAGCTGATGAATCCGCTGATCCAGATACCGACTCCACTGCGCCGACAACACCTGCCAGTCCGCCGCCGTCGGCGCGCGGTTGTCCGGCAAGGATTGCAGCGCCGCGGCGATCTCCGCCAACGGAACTCCCAGCCGCTGCGCGACCTTGATCAACGCCACTCGCCGCAATACTTCACGCGGATAACGCCGCTGGTTGCCCTGATTGCGATGGCTTTTGATCAAACCCTTGGTTTCATAGAAGTGCAGGGCGGTCACGGCCACGCCGCTGCGGGCAGCCACTTGGCCGACAGTGAGTTCCTTGTGCAGATTTTCCGAGGTGACCATTTGCAAAATGCCCCTTGACCTCTAGTTAACTAGAGGTTTTACCCTGCAGGCCTTCGGATCGCAAGGTCCGGTTTTCAGGTGAGTGGGGACTATTCATGCAAACGTCAGAGAAAAACCGCAGTTTCACCCAATTGATCGAATTCGAGATCGAACCTCATCAACAACCGGCACTGGTGTCGGCGCTGTCCGCACAGACCGAGCGCCTGGCCCAGGATTTCAGCGGGTTCCTGAGTGCCAGCATCCAGGCCAGCGACGATGGCCGACGGGTGCTCAATTACCTGCAATGGCAATCCCGCGAGGCCGGGGAAGCCGCGTTCCAGCGCTTTGAAAGTGGCGAACAGGATTTCTGGCATCTGATCCGCGCCCATCAGGCGAAAACCGTGACCTTCGGTTCATTTCAGGTGCTGCACAGCCTGGAGCGCAGTCACGACGATGCGCTGCATTGCAACCTAGTGAGCTAGTTAGATCGACAACTGCATCAAGCGCTCGCCCTGGACGTTTTCCGTGGGCCGGCGCTTGTTCACCGCCAGTTCGCCGATCTTGATCAGCCGCGTGCGGGTCACGTTGCGGCTCAACCCCAGCAAAGCAGCGGTGTGCACCTGGTTGTAATGACTGAAGCGATACGCCGCGCGCAGTAAGGCATCTTCGACTTTTTCGTGCAGCGCCCCGGCCTGTTCCTCAAAGAGCTTTTGAAAGGCGCGGTCGAGCAAGGCTTCCGGCGAATCGTCGACCGTGCCGTGGTGATCGTCCTGACGCTCGATGCGCATGTTCGACAGACGCAGGTCATCCCGTTCGATCACGCCGTTACGGCAGATCAGCAGGGTGTGGTGAATGACGTTTTCCAGCTCGCGGATATTGCCCGGCCAGCTGTAGCTGCGCAGTTTCAGCTCGGCTTCTTTGCTGATGGTAATGGTGCCGTAACCGAGGCGCTGGCTGTAGGCTTCGACGAAGTGTCGAGTCAGCGGCAGGATGTCGCCGGGACGATCGCGCAGCGGGCTCAATTCCAGGCTGACCACGTCGAGGCGGTAATACAGATCCTCACGGAAATGCCCGGCGTTGATGGCTTTCTCCAGTTGCACATTGGTCGCTGCCAGTACCCGCACGTCGATGGGAATGCTCTTGCGCGAGCCGAGGCGCACCACTTCACGCTCCTGCAACACCCGCAGCAACTTGACCTGGATCGCCATCGGCAAATCGCCGATTTCGTCGAGGAACAAGGTGCCGCCATCCGCCTCTTCGAACCATCCGGCCTTGGCGCTCAACGCCCCGGTAAAAGCGCCTTTCTCATGGCCGAACAACTCGGCTTCCACCAGGGATTCGGAAAACGCGCCGCAGTTCACCGCCACGAACGGCCGGTTGCGCCGGGCGCTGAGGTTGTGGATATGCCGCGCCACCAGCTCTTTGCCGGTGCCGGTTTCACCGATGATCAGCACGCTGGCTTCACTCGGCGCGACCTGTTGCAAATGCGCGAGCAAGGCCTGGGATTTCGGGTCTTCGAACACTTGCGCGGTGGCACGGATCGACGTGGCCAGGGCGGGTGAAGGCGGTAGGGTCAGCAGTTGCATGGCAGGCTCCATGAAGAGAAGGTCAGGAATAGAAAGTCGGAATCGGCAGGGACTGGTTCAACGCCCAATCACCCAGTTCATGGAGTTTGTAATCCACCGGGTCGTGCAGGGTTTGCGTGCGCAGGTTGCGCCAGTGGCGGTCCAGTCGCAGCGAGGCGTGGGTCGAGCGCGCGCCGGTGACTTCGAACAAGCGGCTACAGAGTTCCAGGCCATTGCGTGTGGCGGCGACCTTGGCCGTGGCAATCGCCGTCGCCAGATGTCCGCGCTCTTCGGCGCTGAGATTCGGGCCCTTGGCCCAGGCCTTGTCGAGCAGGTCGGCGGCGCGTTCCACCAACAATCGGACACCTTCGAGGGCGACCCAGAACTCGCCGTAGTGGCTGAGTACATACGGGTCTTCGCGCACATCCTGGGCACTGGATTTATGCCAGGGCCGGGTTTCGGTGAGGGTGTATTGCCGCGCTTCTTCAAACGCACCTTCGGCAATGCCGAGGAACATGTGAGTGAAGGTCAACTGAGCGATCAATGGCCGCAGGCAGGCGAACGGTGTGCTCAACGGACCGGGATCGAGCAGCAATTCCGACTCTTCGACGCGCACCCGTTCAAACGTGGCGCTGCCGCTGTCGGTCTGGCGCTGGCCCATGTTGTTCCAGTCGTTGTGCAGGGTGATGCCGCTGCGACCGCTGGGAATCGCGGCGATCAACAGCTTGCCACCGGCGCTTTCGTCGACCGCCGAGGCGATCAGCATTTGTGAATCGCTGGCGCCGGAGCAGAAGCTTTTCTTGCCGGAAAACTCGCGCCAGCCGCCGAGGTTCTTCACCACGGAGCGGGTGTCCAGCGGATTCAGGGCATTGCCCCAGAACCAGTTCTTGCGCGCGGTTTGTTCGAACCACGGCTGCCATTGTTCAGGTTTGGCGAACAGGCGCACGGTGGCGAGCATCAAGTGGTGGAAGCCGAAAACATGGGCAATCGAACTGTCGACCTTGGCGAACTCGCGCACGATAGTCAGGGTTTCACTCCAGCTGGCGCCGAGGCCGCCGTACTGGGTGGGAATGCTTAAGGCGAGCAGACCGCTGTGACGCAAAGCGTCACGTTCGGCCTTGGGCGTACCGCCGCGTTCGTCGCGCTCGACGGCAGTCAGGGCGAACTCGGCCGCCAGTTGGCGAGCGGTGTGCAAGGGGGATAGCAGGGCGCTTTGTGGTTTGGCCGGCACGCGGGGGTTCCTTTTTTCTGGTGACCGATCGTTCCCACGCTCTGCGTGGGAATGCCTCTGGGGACGCTCCGCGTCCAGTGACGCGGAGCGTCACGGGCTGCATTCCCACGCAGAGCGTGGGAACGATCAGGCGTGGCGGTCAGGCCGTGGCTTTGGTGGGCAGCACATCATTGGCGATCATTTCGCCAAACGGCCCGGTGAGGTTGGTCACGCCACGTCCGGCCAGACTCGCGTAAGGCTCTGGCAACAACGGGAACACCAGCTCGGCAAAGCGATATGCCTCTTCAAGGTGCGGATAGCCGGAGAAGATAAAGCTCTCGATCCCCAGGTCCGCATACTCCTTGATCCGCGCCGCGACTTGCTGCGGATCACCCACCAGCGCAGTCCCGGCACCGCCGCGCACCAAGCCGACACCGGCCCAGAGGTTAGGGGCGATTTCCAGGTTGTCGCGACGCCCGTCATGCAGCGCGGCCATGCGCCGCTGACCTTCGGAATCAAACCGCGAAAACGACTTCTGCGCGGCGGCGATGGTTTCGTCGCTGATGTGCTCGATCAATTTGTCCGCCGCTTTCCACGCTTCTTCGGCCGTCTCGCGAACGATCACATGCAGGCGAATCCCGAACTTCACCGTGCGCCCGTTACGCGCGGCACGTTCACGCACATCGGCGAGTTTTTCCGCCACGGCATCCGGTGGCTCGCCCCAGGTCAGGTACACGTCCACTTGCTCGGCGGCGAGTTCATGGGCCGCTTCCGATGAGCCACCGAAGTACAACGGCGGATACGGTTTCTGCACCGGCGGATACAACGCCTTGGCGTTCTGCACCTGTAGGTGTTTACCTTCGAAATCTACCGATTCACCTTGCAGCACCCGACGCCAGATTTGCAGGAATTCGTCGGTGACTTCGTAGCGTTCGCTGTGATCGAGGAAGATCCCGTCGCCCCGGTTTTCATCCGGGTCGCCGCCGGTTACTACGTTGATCAACAAGCGGCCGTTAGACAGTCGATCCAGCGTGGCGGCCATGCGCGCCGAAACGGTTGGCGAGATGATCCCCGGACGAATCGCCACCAGATATTTCAGGCGCTCGGTCAGCGGCACCAATGCCGAGGCAATCACCCACGAGTCTTCGCAGGAGCGCCCGGTAGGAATCAACACACCGTGGTAGCCAAGACTGTCGGCGGCCTGAGCCACTTGTTTCAAATAGTTAAGCGTCACCGGGCGGGCGCCCTGGGTGGTGCCCAGGTAATGGCCATCGCCATGGGTGGGCAGAAACCAGAAAACATCCATGAAGAGATCCTTAAGCGATTTTCAGCAGATTTTTGGGGTGCACGCCAAACAACGGCGCGGCGCGTTCTGCAGCAAGACGAATGCGGGCCTTCAAGGGCTCACTGGTTATTTGATAATTCGAGAAATCGGCTTCGGTGGCGTAGACACCAATCGGCAGGGTCAGGGCCTGGAAGAAACTGAACAGCGGTCGCAGCTGATGATCGAGCACCAGCGCATGACGCTCGCTGCCACCGGTGGCGGCCAGCAGCACCGGGGTGTTGATCAGCGCATTGAGGTCGATCAGGTCGAACAGGTGCTTGAGCAGGCCAGGGTAGGAACCGCGATAAACCGGCGCGGCGACGATCAGCAGGTCGGCGCTTTCGATGGCTTGCAGCTCGGCCTCGATCTCGGCACTCAATTCCTGACGGGCGAGGGCAGCGCCCAATGGTCGGGCGATGTCGCCCAGTTCGATCAGCTTGCTCTCGATCGGCAACTGTTCACCGAGTTCGGCCAACAGCGCTTGGGTCAGCACCAAGGTACGGGACGGACGCCAGGTACCGCCGGAGAGGGCAACGACTTTCAGTGGACGCGACATGATCAGTTCCTTTTTAAACAGTTGCTCAGGGAGCAGTGAAGAGTCACTGGGCTTGAGCAAGACCTGTACCAATCCTTCGGAGGCCCGATTTCCGGGGCTTGCAGCGCCGTGGTCGGGGCGAACTGTGCGATTGGCAGGGCTGTTTGTTGAATGACTGTTGCCAGGCAAACAGTTGCGTGGGCAACAGCGGGTTGAGCGATGTTGTTGTTATAAAGCCTCGCTGTTATTCCGTAAAAGATCATTAAAAGATATTTATAGATCTTTAACGAATATGCGGCTGGCGATGTTTTGATCCTGATAGCCACTATCGAGAGCGTTGATTTCTGCCAGACCCGGGTCGGGCGTAGCCTTCACCTATCGCCAAACACAACCTTGTCAGGACGCTCCCCATGAACCGCTTACTCACTGTTTCCCTGCTGCTCGCCGTTTCCGTTCTCGCCGGATGTGCCAGCCATGTTTCCCCGGAACTGCGGCCCTACACCGCTGAAGAAAGCAAGGAACTGGCGCTGGAAGCGTTGAACCGCCAAGGGTTGTCCTTCGATGAGTACCACTCGAAAAAAGCTGCACTGCTCGGCCAGCCGCAAAAGTCTTTTGGCTTCGATAGCCAGGGCGAAATGAACGCCGAACGTGCCGTACACCTTCACGGTCGTCCAAGCTAAACAGCGACTGTACTGCTCGAACTTTTACGCAACTGTCCGTGGGTTTCCCGGCAGGTGTGCGATAGGGTCAATACCTGACTGACCCTGACGGACTGCCACCGATGACGCTCTCGCTCGATCTGCTGCTGGGCTTTGCCCTGTTTGCCCTCGTGACCTCCATCACCCCCGGCCCGAACAACACCATGTTGCTGGCATCGGGTGTGAATTTCGGCTTTAACCGCACCATCCCCCATATGCTCGGCATCACCTGCGGCTTCTTCGTATTGGTGGTCGCGGTGGGTTTTGGCCTGGGCGCGGTGTTTAAAACCTATCCGTTGCTCTACACCGTTTTGCGTTATGTCGGAGCGGCCTATTTGCTGTATCTGGCATGGAAAATTGCCCACTCCGGGCCTGTCTCCGAGAGCGAAAAGGGTGAGAGCAAACCGATCAGTTACCTCAGTGCTGCGGCGTTTCAGTGGGTCAATCCCAAGGCCTGGATCATGGCCATTGGCGCCATCAGCACCTACACGCCGATGCAGGGCTATTTCACCAATGTGATTGTGATTGCTGCGGTTTTTGCCTTGATCAATCTGCCGAGCGTCGGCGTCTGGGCGGGTTGCGGTACTTTGTTGCGCAATGTGTTGAAAGATCGCCGCTGGTTGCGGATCTTCAACTGGGGCATGGCCTTGCTGCTGGTGGCTTCGCTGTATCCGTTGTTGATCGAAAGCTTTAGCTGACGCATTGCTTCAACCGGTTGCCCGATGCCTGTTAAGCTCGACTTCAGGAGCGTTCCTACGCACTTTGAAATGAAGTCGTATTTCTTTAACAGCATCCGATCAGGTATTGCTGGTGTCCTCATCCCGCATACCTGATCCCGGAACACGCTCTGCGAGCCTTTTTATGAATAAACGTCCGTTGTATTTCGATTACGCCGCCACCACGCCGGTGGATGAGCGGGTCATCAAGGTCATGGTCGAGTGTCTGGGTTTCAACGGCAATTTCGGCAACCCGGCGTCCAGTTCCCATGCGTTTGGCCAACAGGCCCGGCAATCGGTCGAGCAGGCACGCCAGCAAGTCGCCGAACTGGTGGGTGCCCAGGCGGATCAGATCGTCTGGACCTCCGGCGCCACCGAATCCAACAACCTGGCCTTGAAGGGCGTCGCCCAGGCCCGAGGTGTGTCCGGCGGCCACATCATCACCAGCCAGATTGAACACAAGGCAATTCTCGACACCGCGAAACAATTGCAGGACGCCGGTGTGGCGGTCACTTATCTGGTGCCGGATGCCGAAGGTCTGATTACCCCGCAAGCGGTCAGCGAAGCCCTGCGCGACGACACCTTTCTGGTGTCGCTGATGCTGGTCAATAACGAATTGGGCACGGTCAACGACATCCCGGCCATCGGCCAGGTGGTGCGTAATCGTGACGCGTTGTTTCACGTCGACGCGGCCCAGGGGGCGGGTAAAGTCGTGATCGATCTGGCCGAATGGCCGGTGGACCTGATGTCATTTTCCGCGCACAAGATCTACGGCCCCAAAGGCATCGGCGCGCTATACGTCGGCCCGCGGGCGCAACAGCGCTTGCAGGCGCAGATCCACGGCGGCGGTCACGAGGGCGGGTTGCGTTCCGGCACCCTGGCCACTCACCAGATCGTGGCCATGGGCGAAGCGTTTGCGTTGGCGGCGACCTTGTTCGAAGACGAGAAAGCCACCATCGTTCATCTGCGCGAGCGCTTGCTCGAACAACTATTGAGTATTCCGGGCGTGCGCCTCAATGGCAGCGCAACGCGACGCATCCCTCACACCCTGAGCCTGACCTTCGGCGAAGGCGAGTTCAATGCAACGGCGTTGGGCCATTCGATCGCGTTTTCCGCGACCTCGGCCTGCAACTCCGCCAGCAATGCTCCCTCCCATGTGCTGCTAGCCTTGGGGCACGACGCCCGTTCGGCGGGTCGCACCATCCGCTTGAGCCTGGGACGGTTCACCACCGAGCAGGATATCGACCAAGCGGTCGAACTGATTAAAGCAGCCTCCGCCAGCGCGCCGGCGTTCTGGCAATAAGCCGTTAAAGCAGCGCCGACTCAGATCGGCACTCAACAATAATGATGAAGTGGTTAGCAGGAGACATGATGAGTACGCAGCCTTTGACCAATGGATTGGTATCCCAGCGCCTGGCGCAAACCCGTGAACTGATGAGCCGGGAGGGCATTCACGCCCTGCTGGTGCCGTCGGCCGACCCACACCTGTCGGAATACCTGCCGGGTTACTGGCAAGGACGGCAATGGCTGTCGGGCTTCCACGGTTCGGTGGGCACCCTGATTGTTACGCCGGATTTCGCCGGGGTCTGGGCCGACAGCCGCTACTGGGAGCAAGCGAGCAAGGAACTCAAGGGCAGCGGCATCGAGTTGGTCAAGCTGCAACCGGGTCAACCGAGCCCGCTGGACTGGCTGGCCGAGCAAACCCCTGAAGGTGGTGTGGTTGCAGTTGATGGTGCGGTGATGGCCGTGGCGTCGGCACGTACGTTGGGCGGCAAACTCGAAGAGCGCGGCGCTCGTCTGCGCACTGATATCGATCTGCTCAGCGAAGTCTGGAGCGATCGCCCAAGCCTGCCGAACGAGCCGATCTATCAACACTTACCACCGCAAGCGACTGTGAGCCGCGGCGAAAAACTCGCCAAGTTGCGCGAAACGCTTGCAGCGCGCGGTGCCGACTGGCATTTCATTGCCACCCTTGATGACATCGCCTGGCTGTTCAACCTGCGCGGCGGCGACGTGTCGTTCAACCCGGTGTTTGTGTCCTTCGCCTTGATCAGCCAGCAACAGGCGACTTTGTTTGTGGCTCTGAGCAAAGTCAGCGCCGAACTGCGCGCCATCCTCGAACAGGACGGCGTGACCCTGCGCGATTACAGCGAAGTGGCCGACGCCTTGCGCGCTGTGCCGAGCGGGGCGAGCCTGCAAGTCGATCCGGCCCGCGTCACCGCCGGATTGCTGGAAAACCTGAACAGCGGCGTGAAACTGTTGGAAGGCCTGAATCCGACCACCCTGGCCAAATCGCAAAAAAGCCTGGCCGACGCTGAACACATCCGCCAGGCCATGGAACAGGACGGCGCGGCGCTGTGCGAATTCTTCGCCTGGCTGGAGTCGGCGTGGGGCCGTGAGCGCATCACCGAACTGACCATCGACGAACACCTGACTGCAGCGCGCATGCGGCGTCCGGATTATGTGTCGCTGAGTTTCAACACCATTGCCGCATTCAACGCCAACGGCGCGATGCCGCATTACCACGCCACTGAAGAAGAACACGCGGTGATCGAAGGTGACGGTCTATTGTTGATCGACTCCGGCGGCCAGTACTTGGGCGGCACCACCGACATTACCCGGATGGTGCCGGTCGGTACGCCAACCGATGAGCAGAAGCGCGATTGCACGCGGGTGCTCAAGGGCGTGATCGCTTTGTCCCGGGCGCAGTTCCCAAAAGGGATCTTGTCGCCGTTGCTGGACGCCATCGCCCGCGCGCCGATCTGGGCGGAGAGCGTCGATTATGGTCACGGCACCGGTCACGGCGTCGGCTACTTCCTCAACGTTCACGAAGGCCCGCAAGTAATTGCCTATCAAGCCGCGGCGGCACCACAAACCGCGATGCAGCCGGGGATGATCACCTCCATCGAGCCAGGGACTTATCGTCCGGGTCGCTGGGGTGTGCGGATCGAAAACCTGGTGTTGAACCGCGAGGCGGGCAAAAGCGAATTCGGTGAATTCCTGAAGTTTGAAACCTTGACCCTGTGCCCGATCGACACCCGCTGCCTGGAGCCGTCGCTGCTGACTGAGGACGAGAAACAGTGGTTCAACGGCTATCACGCTGAAGTACGTCAGCGCTTGAGCCCGTTGCTCGACGGTGCTGCGCTTGAATGGTTGAACACTCGGACTGCGTCTATCTGAACGGATTGAGCCAGGCGCTCTATCGGGCGCCTGGCTCATGTCGTTGGCAGGACTTAACTCAGTGCTTCAACGACGAAGTCCAACCGGTCCTGGCCGAAGAACAGCTGATTATCGATAAACATGCTCGGCGCACCGAACACGCCGCGCTGCACCGCCTTCTCGGTGTTGTCCTTGAGGGCGGCTTTGACTTCCTCGTCGGCGGTCAGGGCCAGCACCTCGTTCGGGTCAAAACCATTCTGCGTCAGCACGGCCGCCACGGTCGCCGGGTCATTGAGGCTGTGACCTTCGACCCACAGCGCAGTGAACAGACAATCTATAAATGCCTGGAAACGCTGCGGATGACGCAGTTGCATGCCCATGACGGCGCGCATCAACATCAGCGTATTGATCGGGAAATGCGGGTTGAACTTCAGCGGCACGCCGTAGCGTTTGGCGTAGCGGTCCAGATCCTGAAACATATAGCGACCCTTGGCCGGAATGGTCGCCGGTGAGGCATTGCCGGTGGCTTTGAAAACGCCACCCAGCAGCAGGGGAATATAGATCAACTGGCTGCCGGTCCGTGCACAGATCTTCGGCAGTTGGGTGTAGGCCAGGTAGGTGGCGGGACTACCTAGGTCGAAATAAAACTCCACGGTTTTGCTCATGGTCGATGCACTCTGCTTATTGTTGTGGGGGAGGGCTTACCAGCGTTCGCTCCAGGGGCGCAGGTCGAGCTCGAACGTCCAGGCGTCCCGAGGCTGGCTGTGCAAATACCAGTAGTTCTCGGCGATGTGCTCAGGGTTGAGGATGCCGTCTTGATCCTTGGTCGCGTACTTTTCCGGGAAATTGTCGCGGATGAAATCGGTGTCGATGGCGCCATCGACTACGACGTGGGCGACATGGATATTCATTGGCCCGAGTTCTCGGGCCATGCTTTGGGCCAGGGCGCGTATGCCGTGCTTGGCGCCGGCAAACGCTGCAAACCCTGCGGCGCCGCGCATGCCAGCGGTGGCACCGGTAAACAGGATCGTCCCCTGTTGGCGTTTCGCCATGCGTTTGGCCACTTCCCGGGCATTGAGGAATCCCGAGAAGCAGGCCATTTCCCAAATCTTGAAATACTTTCGAGCGGTTTCTTCGAGAATGCTGCACGGCACGTTGGCGCCGATGTTGAAGATTAATGCTTCGATGGGGCCGATCTCGGTTTCGATTTGCTCGACCAGCGCAATCACATCCTCTTCCTTGCGCGCGTCACAGGCAAACCCGTGAGCTTCGCCGCCGCTGGCCTTGATCGCATCCACCAACGGCTGGAGTTTGTCGGCGCTGCGACGGGTAACGCAGGCAATGAAGCCTTCCTGGGCAAAACGCTTGGCGATGGCGCCTCCGGTAGCATCCCCGGCACCCACAACCAGTACGACTTTCTTGTTATTCATGGGTAGATCCCTTTGATAAACGATCGTTAACTGAACGAACGTTATGCTACGATCCGGCCAGCGTCAAGGCGATCAATCCTGAGGACACGACAATGCGTTACTCGCCCAATCACAAGCTGGAAACAAAAGAGAAGCTGCTGGAAAGCAGCGCGGTGTCGGCCAAGACGTCTGGTTTTGCCACAGTCGGTGTCGATGGTTTGATGAAGGCGATCGGCTTGAGCGGCGGGGCGTTCTACAGTCACTTTTCGTCGAAGGATGAGCTGTTCGCTGCGATCGTCGAGCGAGAACTATGCCAAAGCCTGGCCCGGCTGGGCGGGCATGGCGAGCCGGATCGCGCCAGGCTTGAACGCTGTCTCAAGCACTACCTGAGCATGGCCCATGTCGAGCAGCCTGAGTCGGGGTGTGCTTTGCCGGCGTTGGGGGCGGAGATTGCCCGCTCAGACCTGGTGGTACGCCAGCAGGCAGAACTCTGGATTTGTCGGCTTCAGGAGAGTTGGGCGCGGATTCTGGACAGCGACAGCCTGGCGTGGGCGATTCTGTCGCAATGCATCGGTGCGCTGGTCGTGGCGCGTATGTTGGCCACTGCGGATATCCAGCGAACCGTGCTGCAGTCCAGTCACGATGAGATTGGCCGCCAGATCGCCGGACGGCATCAAGCTACTTGCAAATGACGATCATGCTGCGACTGGTGTAGCCGGCGGGGTTGAGGCCGAATGGATAGTCACCGGGCTCTTCCACGGCGTCCCCGGATTTGGCGATCACCTTGTAACCCTTGGGCGCGCACGAGTTGGCGGCGCTGGTGTAGCACTTGTCCCAGGAGGACGAGAGCCCCGAACAGTTGATATGCAGTCCTTTCTTGCCGTGTTTGACTTGGGTTTTCGTGGTCGCCGCGCAGCCCGCAACTGCAAGTACGGCGATCAGTATCAAAATTCGTTTCATTACTGTCCTTAAGCGCCCGGATCTTACGCCCGGGTCTGGCTGCGTTCGCTTTTACTTTCGCTTGACGCGCTCCGATATCCCTATCTGAAAGAGTCCATGTGTGGCACTAGTTTGCGGGCCTAAACATGGCCTAATTGAGCGGCAAATACCAGAGCTTCGTCAAATCCGCTATCAATCTGCCGCGACCGCAGGCTTGGCAGCACTCCCCATGGTCATGGTTGCGCCGACGGAAGCCAGAATGATGCACAGGATGGCCATCCACTGTGACAAGGAAAGGTACTCGTGAAGGAACAGCAGGCCTGAGAGCGCGCCGATCGCAGGTTCGATGCTCATCAGCGTGCCGAAGGTGCGTGCTGGCATTCGGGTCAGTGCGACCATTTCCAGGGTATAGGGCAGGGCGGTGGAAAGAATGGCAACGCCCAGAGCCACGGGGATCAGTGATGGGGTCAGCAGGGCTGCGCCTGCGTGAACGATACCGATAGGTGCGACGAAGAGTGCGGCAATCATGACGCCCAGGGCGGCGGTCGTTACGCCATTGTCGGCGCCGGCCTTTTGGCCAAACAGGATGTACAACGCCCAGCAGACGCCAGCGCCGAGTGCATAGCCAGCGCCCACCAGATCGATCCCGGCCGATGTAGCTCCCGTAGGTATCAATAGCAGCAAGCCCACCGCGGCGAGCGCGATCCACAGAAAGTCGATGGCGCGCCGTGAGGCATAGATAGCGACGGCTAGCGGGCCGGTGAATTCCAGGGCTACGGCAATGCCGAGCGGGACGGTGCGCAACGACATATAGAAGAGGAAGTTCATGCCGCCCAGCGCCATCCCGTAAATGATGACGGTGCGCAGGGATTTTGCGGTGAGCCTGGCTCGCCAGGGACGCAGGATCAGCAACATGATCACGCTGGCAAAGATCAGTCTCAGAGTGGTGGTCCCTTGGGCGCCAACAATGGGGAACATACTTTTGGCCAAGGAGGCGCCGGACTGGATCGATGCCATGGCTATCAATAGCAGGCCAACCGAGAAGAGGGTCGAGGCAAGGCTGCGGGGTTGGTCATTCATTGCGAGGCATCGTCCGAGGTAGGAAGCAAAAGTATTGTTTACGTGTTGGGCAATATACTGCGCATTCGTCGCGGTCGCGTCTATATATAGCAGGGATTTTCCGCCTCTTGATAGAAAAGCTAAATCAGGGCTTGACGGCAGATTCTGGAAGTCTATAATTCGCCCCACTTCCGGC
>NZ_CP166810.1:860000-4742500 GCF_059716165.1 Pseudomonas sp. LBUM1646 | reverse complement strand
ATCGACGGCGGTGTTTGGCACCTCGATGTCGGCTCATCACATCCTGGGGCTGAAGCCGGTCCCAAGGGTATGGCTGTTCGCCATTTAAAGTGGTACGCGAGCTGGGTTTAGAACGTCGTGAGACAGTTCGGTCCCTATCTGCCGTGGACGTTTGAGATTTGAGAGGGGCTGCTCCTAGTACGAGAGGACCGGAGTGGACGAACCTCTGGTGTTCCGGTTGTCACGCCAGTGGCATTGCCGGGTAGCTATGTTCGGAATAGATAACCGCTGAAAGCATCTAAGCGGGAAACTAGCCTCAAGATGAGATCTCACTGGGACCTTGAGTCCCCTGAAGGGCCGTCGAAGACTACGACGTTGATAGGTTGGGTGTGTAAGCGCTGTGAGGCGTTGAGCTAACCAATACTAATTGCCCGTGAGGCTTGACCATATAACACCCAAGCAATTTGACTACTCGAGAGAGCATCAGATTGCGGTGTGTGAAGACGCAATGAACCGAAAGTTCGCAGCAAAAAAACACACAAATCTGTCACATACCCATTCGCTGGAGCGTAAACCGAAAGGTGAACGACCTGGCTACCGAATTTCTTGACGACCATAGAGCATTGGAACCACCTGATCCCATCCCGAACTCAGCAGTGAAACGATGCATCGCCGATGGTAGTGTGGGGTTTCCCCATGTGAGAGTAGGTCATCGTCAAGATTAAATTCCGAAACCCCTATCTGCGTATGCAG
Source organism: Pseudomonas sp. LBUM1646 (assembly GCF_059716165.1). NCBI lineage: Bacteria > Pseudomonadati > Pseudomonadota > Gammaproteobacteria > Pseudomonadales > Pseudomonadaceae > Pseudomonas > Pseudomonas sp. LBUM1646. The sequence goes on along the minus strand of NZ_CP166810.1, from coordinate 4,741,768 downwards.
GTAGGGGTTTTGTTTTGCCCGCAGGAAAGTGGCTGCACGAAAAAGGGACAGCCCAATGGCTATCCCTGGTTCCAGCCGCACCGTCAATGAAACTTCGGCAGTACGTGTTCGGCGATTTCCTCAATCACCTCCGCCACCGGTCGTTCGCTGCGGCGCATGTGCAAGCCGACATGCTGTACACCTGCGTCTCGCAAAGCCTGAAGTTCATCAATCAATGCCAGGCGCCCACAACTGCCACCGAAGCGCACACGCCGCATCGGCGCATACGGATTCGCCTCCAGATCCAGATGAACAAAGCTGATGTAAGGTTTATCGCCGCCGACTTCACGCCATAACCCCACCCGGCGACGATGCTCATCCGGCGTGCCGGGGTAGGCGAGCCAACCGTCCATATGCTGGCCGATCCAGGCTGGAGACTGCTGACCAAGCCCGGCCACCAGCAATGGCACTGGCTGATCGCGCTCCGGCAGCAGGCGAGCGCCTTCAGGCAGGCGACCTTCACCCTGGCTACGCAACAACTCAACCGTATCGCGAAAGATCTCGCCCCGCTGGGCGTAGTCGACACCAAACAGCGGATACTCCATCGGACGGTCACCGCTGGCCACGCCAAGGAGCAGGCGTCCGTCACTCAACTCATCGACACTGTTGGCAGCCTTGAGTGTCAGCCACGGCTGACGCAACGGCAGCACCACCGCGGCCGTGCCCAACATGATGTTGTCGGTGATTCCCGCCAGGTAGCCGAGGTAGGAAAAGGTTTCGAATACCTGTGCGGCATCGCCGAAGTTGGGGTCATAAACCGGTACGTCGCGCACCCAAAGGGCGCGAAACCCAGACTTGTCGGCCAAACGTGCCATAGCCGCGTGCTGCTTTAGGTCGGGAACACCGAAAGGCCTATCCTCGTCCAGTCGCAGTCGTTGGCCATCACTGGACCAGTCGTTATCCAGCGGCAGTTCAAGGCCAATGGAAAACCCATTCGACCCCAGTAATTGTTGAAAACGTGAGTGCATGAAAAACTCCAGAGAGGGAATGACATGCACCCAGTATCCACAGGCCCATCTGCAAGAAAAATGCATGAATGGGAATATCAATCTTGAGTAAAACGCACGAGTACACCGCATCACAACCTACGTCCGACCGTCGTTTTGGCCCTCAAGGACAACCGTTCGAGGAAATCGCGCTAAAGTGCCGGCGTCATTTTTGGTATGGTGCAGCTCGTTTTTTAATGGACTGATGACAACGCTGAGGATCGGCACCCCCTTCATAGTCAAAGAGCTGCTGCAGAAATGCCCGAACCGATACCGATCAAGGATCACGAAAAAGAGACGCGCCTGGTCAATAAAAGGCTGATGGCCTGCGCCTTGTTTGTGGTCGCCATCACCTGCGCGCTGGTCGTGCGCATGTACGTACTGCAAGTGGTCGAATTCGACTACCACTCCACCATCTCCGAAAACAACCGCGTTCACGTATTGCCGATCACTCCGACGCGAGGGCTGATCTATGACCGCAATGGCGTAGTCCTGGCGGACAACCGGCCCAGCTTCAACCTGACCATCACCCGCGAACGCACCACGGATGTCAAAGAAGAGCTGGATGAGGTGATCAACCTCCTGCACTTGCCGGCCGAAGACCGCACCTTGTTCGACAAAGCCATGAAACAGGCGCGGCATCCGTTCGTGCCGGTGACCTTGTTCTACGAACTCACCGAAGAGCAGATCGCCGTCCTCGCGGTCAACGAATTCCACCTGCCGGGGCTGGATGTCGAGCCTCAGTTCGTCCGCCATTACCCGATGGGCGCGCACTTCGCCCACTCCATCGGTTACGTCGGGCGCATCAACGAGAAAGAATCCAAGGCGCTGGATGGGGTGGAGTACCGCGGCACCCAATCCATCGGCAAGACCGGTATCGAAAAATTCTACGAGTCCGAGTTGCACGGCCACGTCGGTTACGAAGAAGTCGAGACCAACGCCCAGGGTCGCGTGCTGCGCGTGCTCAAGCACACCGATCCGACACCCGGCAAAAACATCGTTCTGAGCCTCGACGTCCACCTGCAGGAAGCCGCCGAGGATGCCCTGGGTGATCGCCGTGGTTCGGTGGTCGCCCTCGATCCATCGACCGGCGAAGTGCTGGCCATGGTCAGCAAGCCAAGTTTCGACCCGAACATGTTCGTGACCGGCATCAGCTTCAAGGAGTACGCGGCGCTGCACGACTCCATCGACCGGCCGCTGTTCAACCGCGTCCTGCGCGGCCTCTATGCGCCGGGCTCGACCATCAAGCCGGAAATGGCGATTGCCGGCCTCGACGCCGGCGTGGTCACCCCGCAAACCCGCGTCTTCGACCCCGGTTACTACCAATTGCCGGACTTCGATCACAAATACCGCAACTGGAACCACAGCGGTGACGGCTGGGTGGACATGGACGCGGCGATCATGCGCTCCAACGACACCTACTTCTACGATCTTGCGCACAAGCTGGGCATCGATCGGCTGCACGATTACATGGCCATGTTCGGGCTCGGGGAAAAGGTCTCGCTGGACATGTTCGAAGAGTCGCCCGGCTTGATGCCGTCCCAGGCCTGGAAACGCGCCACGCGGCGTCAGCCATGGTTCCCCGGCGAAACCGTGATCCTCGGCATCGGCCAGGGCTACATGCAAGTCACGCCGCTGCAACTGGCCCAGGCCACGGCGTTGATCGCCAACAAAGGCGTGTGGAACCGGCCGCACCTGGCCAAGACCGTCGATGGCGTCGCGCCGGTGGACGAGAACCCGATGCCGAACATCCTGCTCAAGGATCCGCGTGACTGGGAACAGGTCAACCACGGTATGCAAATGGTGATGCACGATGCGCGCGGGATTGCCCGGGCAGCGGCGGTGGGTGCCCAGTACCGCATCGCCGGCAAAAGTGGCACCGCGCAAGTGGTCGCGATCAAGCAGGGCGAGCGTTACAACCGGGCGAAAACTCTGGAACGTAACCGCGACAACGCCTTGTTCGTCGGTTTCGCACCGGCCGAGCATCCGAAGATTGTGATCTCGGTGATGATCGAAAACGGCGAGGCCGGTGGGCGTGTGGCCGGTCCCGTGGTGCGGCAGATCATGGACGCCTGGCTACTCGACCAAGACGGTCATCTCAAACCGCAGTACGCCACGCCCGCTAAACCGCCGGGCGATCCTCACGTCTAGGAATGAAAGGCTTCACAGCACAGGCTCACGAATACTGAGCATGTGCTGGAAGCTTTCCAGGAACACCGTTTCCGCCTGAGTCATCTTCTGCTCGCGATTCCACAGCAGCTGGATATCGAAATCCACTACGCCGTCTTCCGGCGGCAAACGCCAGAGCAAACCTTGCTCGACATCCCGCCGCACCAAGTGCACCGGCAAACAACCAATCCCGAACCCTGCGCAGATCAAGCGGTAAATCTCTTCGAAACTAGTGGAGGAGGCGACGATCTTGCCGGTAAAGCCTTGCTCGTCGCGAAACAGCGTCAACGGCGAAAGATTGCCGCCCAATTGGTCGCTGGTAAAACTCACGAAGTTCTCCGCCGCCAACTGTTCCAGGGGCAGATTCTCCTGCCCGAACAACCGATGACGTTGCCCGCAAAAGTACGCATAACGCTCACGAAACAGTACCCGCTGCTCCAGCCGTGGTTGCGGCAAACGGCACAGGCCGACGCCAATGGTCGCGGTCTTTTGCAGCAACGAACTGATGATGTTCGAACTGCCCATCACCTCGACTTCCAGCTCGATTTTCGGGTGGGTTTCATGGAAGTCGGCGAGGAATTCATCGTAGTGCCGCGCCTGCACGCCACTGACAGTGAGGATGCGGATCTTGCCCACCACGTCGTCATGCCGACTTTCGACCACCGTGCCCAAGCGGGAAATATCGCCATAGATATCCGCCGCAATACGCAGGACTTCTTCCCCGGTCTCCGTCAGATCAAAGCGCCGCCCGCTGCGGGCAATCAACACACACTCCAGTTGTTCTTCCAGACGTTTCAACGCCTGGCTGACCGCCGACTGAGTGATGTGCAAACGCGCGGCGGCCCGGCTCATGCTGCCTTCCTGGCCGATCACCAGGTAGGTGCGCAGCAGGTTCCAGTCGAGGCGATCATTCAGAAAGCGCCGACCGACCCATGGGTTGGTAACGGAGGACATAAATACTCCAGGTAGTAGCGGTGCTAATAGTAAAGATAAGAATTTGAAAATTGACTAATCCTGGCATGGAAGCGATAAAGCCCACAAGCGCCACAGAGTGCAACCGTAGCCAGCCTTCAGTACCTGCCCAAAACTATAAATACACAGGGTCCTTGCATGCACACCACCCCTCAACCGCGACGAGCCGCGGCCGCTGCCTTCATTGGCACGACCATCGAGTTCTACGACTTCTACATCTACGCCACTGCGGCGGCGCTGGTGCTCGGGCAAGTGTTCTTTCCCAGCAGTGACCCGGTGATGAGCACCCTGGCGGCGTTCGGCAGTTTCGCTGTCGGCTTTATCGCCCGCCCGATGGCCGGCATGGTTTTCGGTCATTTGGGTGATCGCCTCGGTCGCAAGAAGATGTTGCTGGTGACCATGGCGCTGATGGGCCTGGCCACCGCCGGCATCGGTCTGCTGCCCAGCTACGCCAGTGTTGGCATCTGGGCGCCGGTCGGTCTGATTGTGCTGCGATTGATCCAGGGGATTTCCGTCGGCGGCGAGTGGGGCGGGGCGGTGCTGATGGCCAGCGAACACGCACCGGCCAAGCGCAAGACCTTCTACGCCTCGTTCGCCCAACTCGGCAGTCCGGCAGGTTTGTTGCTGGCCTTGATTGCCTTCCGTCTGGTCACCTCCCTTGATCCCGCGGACTTCCTCGCCTGGGGCTGGCGTCTGCCATTCCTCGCCAGTGGCGTGCTGATGATGGTCGGCCTGATGATCCGTTCCGGGGTCCACGAATCACCGGAGTTCGCCAAGGCCCGGGACAATAACGAAACCTCTCAATACCCGGTAAAGGACGTGATCCGCACCTGCTGGCGGCAGATCCTGTTCGCCGCTGCCGCCGTGACCATCGGTTCGGCCGGGTTCTTTTTCACTAACACTTTCATGATTACGTACGTCACCCAATATCAGGGCATCGCGCGCTCGACCATTCTCGATTGCCTGTTCCTGGTGACAGTCATTCAGTTGCTCTCGCAACCGCTTTCCGCGCTGCTGGCCGAACGCATCGGCGAAGGTCGCTTTCTCAAACTCGTCGCACTGCTGTGCATGGTCACGCCATACCCGATGTTCCTGTTGGTGGCCACACAAAACATTGTGCTGATGACCCTCGGCATCGCGTTGGCGGTGGTGATCCTCTCGGCGCTGTACGCGGTGATTGCCGGGTACATGACCCAAGCGTTCCCGGTGCACCTGCGCTACTCGGGAATTTCCATCGCTTACCAGTTGAGCTGTGCCCTGGCCGGCGGTACCACGCCGCTGATCGGCACGCTGCTGGCGAGCAAGTTTTCCGGGCAATGGTGGCCGCTGGCGGTGTTCTTCACCTTGCTCTCGGCGCTGTCCCTGATCGGTGTTTGCGGCCTGGCCCGCCTGCGCGCCAACCCGGTCGTCACCCACGCTACTAAAGAGGTGTATTCGTGAGTAAACCTGCACACATCGACCCGGTTGAATGGCAAGCCCGTTGCGAACTGGCGGCGCTGTATCGGCTGGTCGCGCACTTTCGCATGACCGACCTGATCGACACCCACATCACTCTGCGCATTCCAGGTCCCGAGCATCATTTCCTGATCAATCGCTATGGGGTGATTTTCGACCGCATGCGCGCCTCGGACCTGGTGCGCATCGATCAGGACGGGCGCATCGTCGACCCCGAGTACGCCGGTCATCGGGTCAACGCTGCGGGATTTGTCATTCACTCGGCGATCCACATGGCGCGACCGGATCTTAACTGTGTGATCCACACCCACACCGCAGCGGGCATGGCGGTTGCGGCGCAGAAACAGGGCTTGTTGCCGATCAGTCAGCACGCGCTGAAGTTCTACGGAAAACTGGCCTATCACACCTATGAAGGCATCGCCCTGTCGCTGGATGAGCGCGAGCGTTTGATCGCCGACCTCGGGCCGCACCGTGCGATGATCCTGCGCAACCACGGCTTGCTGGTCGGCGGTTCCGGCGTGGCCCAGGCGTTCCAGGAAATCCACTTTCTGGAGCGTGCCTGTCAGGCGCAAGTGGCGGCGCTGGCCGGCGGATCGGCGCTGCACTACCCGTCGCCGGAAGTCTGCGCCCACACCGCCGAGCAATTTGACCGTGATGAACAGGACAACATCATCGACCTGGCCTGGGAGGCCGCTTTAACCCTGATCGAATCCCAGCGCGAGTCCTATCTGTCATGAACACCGTTGTTCTATTGTCCCGCGACAACCTGTTGCTCAAACAACTGCAAGCCGCGTTTGCCCGCAGCGCGCCGCAACTCACCACCGTGCTGGCCGATGATCCGCTGGCCGTAAATGCGCAGATTGCCGCGTGCTGGTTTCCGTTGCCCGGCAGCCTCGGCGCATTGCCGAACCTGCAAGTCATTCACTCGGTCGCCGCCGGGATCGATCACCTCGAACACGACCCGTCGTGCCCGGATTTGCCGGTGTGTCGGGTGGTCGATCCCGGCCACCGTCAGGGCATGACCGAGTACGTGCGCTGGGCGGTGATTCACTATCACCGTGGCTTCGATCAGGTACTGCAACAACAGCGGAAACAGCATTGGGAACGACCGCTGCAACGGGCTGCGGGGCAGTTCAAGGTCGGGGTGATGGGCCTGGGTTCGTTGGGTAGCGCCATTGCCGAGGATCTGGCCAACGCGGGTTATGACGTTCGTGGTTGGGCACGTCGTGGCAAGGATCTGAGCGGAGTCCAGACCTTCGCGGGTGCGGAACAATTGAACCCGTTTCTCGATGGCCTGGAGGTGTTGATCAACCTGCTGCCACTGACTAGCGAGACCCGCGGCATTCTCGGCAATGGGACGTTCGAACACTTGGCCAATGGCGCCGCGCTGGTCAATTGTGGTCGCGGCGGCCACCTGAATATCGACGACCTCGAACACGCCCTGAAACGAGGAAAACTGCGCGGCGCCTTACTGGATGTTTTCGAACAGGAACCGCTACCGGCCGATCATCGCCTCTGGACCCTGCCCGGCGTCACGATCACCCCGCACATGGCCTCGGCCGCCTCCCACGATTGTATTGCCGAACAAATAGCGGAGAACTTTCGCCGATTGAACGCCGATGAACCGCTATTGAATTGTGCGGACAGAACACTCGGTTACTAACAACAAACTCGCCCACTAAGTTGGGCGAGACATAACAACAATCCTTCGCCTCGAAACGATTTACTGCCAGTCAAAACAATTAAATAAATTCCTGGAGTCAGTGATGAGCGATCTATCGTCCGCAGAAAAGTCCGGCACGCCGCCGCAAGCGCCAATCAGTATGAAAAAAGTCGCCGTGGCCAGTGTCATCGGCACCACCGTGGAGTGGTACGACTTGTTCGTTTTCGCCACGGCGTCCGCGCTGGTCTTCAACAAAGTGTTCTTCCCGGACTTCGTGCCGTTGATCGGCACGTTACTGGCCTTTGGCACCTTCGCCTCGGCCTATCTGGCACGCATCGTTGGCGCCGCCCTGTTCGGGCACTTCGGTGACAAGCTGGGCCGCAAATCGATGCTGCTGATTTCGCTGCTGACCATGGGCGCCGCGACCTTCGCCATTGGCTTGTTGCCCAACTACGCAGCCATTGGCATCTGGGCGCCGATCCTGTTGCTGTTGCTCAGGGTGATTCAAGGCCTGGCGCTGGGCGGCGAGTGGGGCGGGGCGGTGTTGATGGCGGTGGAACATGCGCCGGCCAACAAGCGCGGCTTGTATGGTTCGTGGGTGCAGATCGGCGTTCCGGCGGGGACCATGATCGCCAACCTGGCCTTCCTGTTGATCGCCGCCTACCTGTCCCCGGAAGACCTGTTGGCCTGGGGCTGGCGAATCCCGTTTCTGGCCAGCGTGCTGCTGATCGCCGTAGGTTTGTACATCCGCCTGAACATCGCCGAAACCCCGGCCTTCAACAAGGTCAAGGAAGCCGAAGTGCAGGTGAAAATGCCCCTGGCGGAAGTCTTTCGCAAGTACTGGAAGCAAGTGGTGCTCGGTGGCATCGCCACCATGTCGACCGGGGCTTCGTTCAACATCATCGTCGCGTTCGGGTTGACTTATGGCACGCAGAATCTTGGCTTCAGCCGCAGCACGATGCTCGGCGTGGTGTTGCTGTCCTGCGCTTGGTGCATCGTCATGCTGCCGGTGTTCGGGGCGCTGTCGGACCGCTTTGGACGCAAGCCGATCATCGTCGCCGGCATCGTCGCGGAAGCGTTGGTGGCGTTCCCGATGTTCTGGTTGATGGACACCAAAGAGCTGCCGCTGGTGATCTTCGGTTACCTGCTATTGATGACGGCGTTCGCTGCCAACTACGGGCCGATAGCGACTTTTCTCGCCGAGTTGTTTGGCACGCGGGTGCGTTATTCGGGGTTGTCGATCAGCTACATGTTGTCCGGTCTGCTGGGCAGCGCGGCGACGCCGATTGTCACTACCGCGTTGCTGGCGGCGACCGGCAAGGGCTCTTCGGTGGCCTGGTACATGATCGGCGCGGCGTTGATTTCGTTGCTGGCGTTGTTGTTGCTGACCGAGACCTTCAAGCGCGACATCAGCGAAGTCCCGGTCGAGGCTCCGGCCGACTCGCAGCACAAACCCTTCAAATCGGCTGCGGCCTAAGCCCAGGAGTTCCAAGCCATGCGCAGAATTCAATCCGCCCCGGGCTTCATCGGCCCGGTCGGCCCTTACTCCCAAGCGGTGGTCAGTGGCCATCTGGTGTTCACCGCCGGGCAGATTCCGGCCCAGAACAATCTGGATGACCAACCCACCGATTTCACCGAACAAGTGCGGCAAACCTTGCGCAATCTGGAGGCGATCCTGATTGAAGCCGGGTCCGATTTCAGCCATGTGATCAAGGTCAACGCCTACCTCACCGATCCGGTGCAACTGGAGCCGTTCAACGCGGTGTATCGCGAGTTTCTCGGCCATGCACCACCGGCTCGCACCACCGTTTGTGTCGCACTGTGGGGCGTGTCGCTGGAAATTGATTGTGTCGCCGAGTTGATTGCCAAGGAGCCACAACATGGATGAGTCCCGATTGATCGAGCAGCTCAAAGCCGTAAGTTTTCCAACCCTCGGGCATTTCCTGGAGGAAGGCTTTGCCGATTCGCAACTGCGGGCCATGGTGCCGAATGTGAAAGTGGTGGGCCGGGCGCTGACCCTGAAACTGGTCGGCGCCGATGCTATCGCGGTCAACCAGGCCTTGGCGCTGATCAAGCCTGGCGATGTGCTGGTGATCGACACCGGTGGCGATCACCAGCACGCGCCGGTCGGTGCCGTTACCAGTTGCGCGGCCCGATGTGCTGGAGCGGTGGGCATTGTGGTGGACGGCGCGGTCACTGATCTGCTGGAGCTGCGTGAGGCCGGGCTGCCGGTCTTCGCTCGCGGCACCAGCCTGCTGACCACCAAGTTGCATGGTCGGGGTGATAGCCAGATCAATCAGCCGATCCAATGTGCTGGCGTCACGGTGCATCCGGGAGATTTGGTGCTGGCGGACGACAACGGCGTGCTGTTTCTCGATGGGCCAACCGCGGCCGCGGTCATCGATCAGGCTTTGGCTTCCGACCGCGACGAGCCGCGTTTGCTGGAACGCTTAAACGCCGGCGAGCCGGTTGCTCAGGTTTTAAAGGTTTAAGCCGTCAGGCACGCCTGTAAGCTCTCGATAAACAGTGTCTCCGCGCGGCTCATGCGCTGCTCGCGGTTCCACAGCAAATGAATGTCCACATCGGCAATCCCTTCGTGGGGCGGCAGGCGCCAGAGCAATCCGGCGTCGACGTCGGCCGCCACCACGTGCTCGGGTAAGCAGCCGATGCCGAAGCCGGCGATCACCAGTCGCCGGACTTCTTCCAGGCTCGGCGACGACGCCACAATCCGCCCGCTAAAACCCTGCTGATCTCGAAAAATCGTCAGCGGCGAAAGCATGCCGCCAATTTGGTCGCTGGTGAAACTGACGAAATTCTCCCGCTGCAAATCCCCTTCGGCGACGTTCTGCTGGCCGAACAGCGCATGGTGCTTGCCGCAGAAAAACGCATAGCGCTGACGCAGGAACAGCCGCTGTTCCAGGCGCGGTTGTGGCCGACGATTGAGGCTCAAACCAAGGGTGGCGGTCTTCTCCTGCAAGGCGCTGACGATGTCGGAACTGCGCATCACATCCACTTCCAGATCCACTCGCGGGTGCTGACGGTGGAAATCGGCGAGGAAGTCATCGAAACGCTCGGAGAAAATCCGGCTGATGATCAGCAACCGCACCTTGCCGATCACTTCATCGGCCGGTTGCTCCAGCACGCTGCTGACTTGCGACATCTGCCCGTAGATTTCCCCGGCCAGTTCGAAGATCTGCTCGCCGACTTCGGTCAGGGCAAATCGTGGCCCGCGCCGGGCGATCAGTTGCCGGCCCAATTGTTCTTCCAGCCGCTTCAGCGCCTGGCTCACCGCCGGTTGCGTCAAGTGCAGGCGGGCGGCGGCGCGGCTGATGCTCAGTTCCTGGCCGATCACCCGGAAGGTGCGCAGCAGGTTCCAGTCCAGACGGTCATTGAGCAGGCGTTGCACTTCGCGTTCGGCCATGGTGACTCTCGATTATAAGCTGGCGTAATAGTCCGCATAATAAATAGAAAATTGACTAATCATAGCCCCGAGACGATAAATCACTCCCAGACAGGCGCCATCAGAGCGCCTCGGATTTGCTGTTCCACTCCTGCCAAAAAAATAACCAAAGGAGCCCAGACCCATGAAGCCTCAAGCTTCGTCACAGCCGCGCCGTGCGGCAGCCGCAGCCTTTATCGGCACCATGATCGAGTGGTACGATTTTTACATCTACGCCACCGCCGCCGCTTTGGTGTTCGGCGCGCTGTTCTTCCCCTCCGACGACAAACTGTTCAGCACCATGGCTGCATTCGGCACCTTCGCCGTGGGCTTTTTCGCTCGACCGTTGGGCGGGATAATCTTCGGCCATATCGGCGATCGCATCGGGCGCAAGAAGTCGCTGATCATCACCTTGCTGATGATGGGCGTGGTCACCGTGTGCATCGGCTTGCTGCCGACTTACGCACAAATCGGCGTCGCTGCGCCGGTGCTGTTGATCCTGCTGCGCATCGTCCAGGGCATCGCCGTCGGTGGTGAGTGGGGCGGGGCAGTGTTGATGGCCGGTGAACATGCGCCGAAGGGCCGTCGCAACTTCTTCGCCTCGTTTGCGCAGCTGGGCAGCCCGGCCGGTTTGATCCTGTCGCTGCTGGCTTTCAGCGCAGTCACTCGCTTGCCGGAAGAAGACTTGATGAGTTGGGGCTGGCGTCTGCCGTTCCTCGCCAGCTCGCTGTTGTTGCTGGTGGGCCTGGCGATTCGTCTCGGCGTGAATGAATCGCCCGAGTTCCTCGCCAGCCGCGAACTGGCCAGCAAAAGCACGCGCAAGGAGCAGGCGCCGGTGATGGAAGTGCTGCGTACGGCGTGGCGTCCGCTGCTGCTGTGCATCGGCGCCAACACGCTGGGGATCGCCGGCGTGTACTTCACCAACACCTTCATGATCGCCTACACCACCCAGCAACTTGAGTTGCCGCGCTCGTTGATTCTCGAGTGTTTGTTTGTGGTGGCGATCATTCAGTTCTGCATTCAACCGCTGGCGGCGTGGACTGCCGAGAAGATCGGCGCGACGCGGTTCCTGTGCCTGATGTCGGTGCTGGCGATGGCCTCTCCGTACCCGATGTTTGTGCTGGTCAGCTCGGCCCAGCCGTCGCTGATCATCCTCGGCATCGCCCTGGCGGTGGTGTGCATGGCGTCGTTCTACGCGGTGATCGCCGGTTACGTCAGCGGCATGTTTGAGACGCGGGTGCGCTACACCGCGATCTCTCTCGCTTATCAGATTTGCGGTGCCGTGGCCGGAGGCCTGACGCCGCTGGTTGGCACGATGCTGGCGCACAAATTCGCCGGGCAATGGTGGCCGTTGGCGGTGTTCTACAGCCTGATCGCTGCGACTTCGCTGATCTGCGTTTTGTCCCTTGCCCGTCGCCATGCCAGTGCTGAGCGCATCGAACTGGCCAACGCTTAATCCCGGTTTTTGAGGAGTAACTCATGTTGAAGATTAATGGTGAACGCCTGTGGGCAAGCCTGATGGCCATGGCCGAAATCGGCGCCACGGCGCGCGGCGGCAGCTGCCGTCTGGCCCTGAGCGATGAAGACAAGGCCGGTCGCGAACTGTTTGCCCATTGGTGCCGCGAAGCCGGCATGACCCTGAGCGTGGACGCCATCGGCAACCTGTTCGCCCGCCGCGCAGGCACCGATCCCGATGCGGCGCCGGTGATGATGGGCAGCCACCTCGATACCCAACCGGAAGGCGGCCGTTTCGATGGCGTCTACGGTGTACTGGCCGGTCTGGAAGTGGTCCGTTGCCTCAATGACCTCGGCATCCAGACCCGCAAACCGCTGGAAGTGGCGGTGTGGACCAACGAAGAAGGCGCACGCTTCACCCCGGCGATGTTCGGCTCGGCGGTGTTCACCGGGATCATGCAACTGGACGCGGCGCTGGCGGTGCGTGACATCGATGGCATCAGCGTCGCCGAAGCCCTGCAACGCACCGGTTATGCCGGCGAGCGTCCGTTGGGCGGTGCGGTGGATGCGTACTTTGAAGCGCATATCGAGCAAGGCCCGATCCTCGAAGACAACGCCAAGAGCATCGGCGTGGTCACGGGCGGCCAGGCGATTCGCTGGCTCGACGTGCGGGTCGAAGGCATGGCCGCCCACGCGGGCACCACGCCGATGCCGTTGCGCAAAGACGCGCTCTACGGCGTCGCGCGGATGATCCAGGCTATCGAAATTTTGGCCACGGATTTCGCCCCGGAAGGCCTGACCACGGTCGGCGAGTTGAGCATCAACAAGTCTTCGCGCAACACCATTCCGGGGCTGGTGAACTTCACGGTGGATTTGCGACATCACCGCGACGACGCGATTGAGGCGATGGAGCAGCAAGTGCGCGCACGACTTCAGGCGATTGTCGATGGTCGCGGTTTGAAGCTGACCATCACCCCACACTGGATCAGCCCGGCCACGCCGTTCGACGCCGAGTGCGTGGCAGCGGTGCAGCAAGCGGTGGATGCCTTGGGCTACGCTCAGCAATCGATTGTCAGCGGTGCCGGGCATGATGCGATTCACTTGGCGCGGTACTGCCCGACGGCGATGGTGTTTATCCCTTGCGTCGGTGGTTTGAGCCATAACGAAGCCGAGGATGTGTTGCCGCAAGACGTACGCCAGGGCACGGACGTGTTGCTCAACGCCGTCCTGGCCCGCGCCGGAACAACTGAATAACCCCAATCCCTGTAGGAGCAAGGCTTGCCCGCGAAGGCGTCAGCAAATTCAACATCGACGTTGACTGACACACCGCCTTCGCGGGCAAGCCTCGCTCCTGCAGGGGGCATGCCTGGTTTCAAGATGTGCGTTAACTGACAGGAATTTATCCCATGCGCAGTTTTTTCCACCCCGAACAATTGCTCCATCACCCACGCAGCTACTACTCCCGCGGGCAGATGCGCACGCCACAGGAAGTGCCAGAGCGCGCTCAGCGACTGGTGCAGGCCTCGCATTCTTTAGGCTTCAACGTCGAGCAACCGGCCGACGCCGGACTGGCGCCATTGCTGGCTGTCCACGGTGCGCCGTACCTGACGTTCCTGCAGGAAGCCCATCAACGCTGGAAGGAAATCCCCGAGGACTGGGGCGATGAGGTGATGTCGAATATCTTCGTCCGCGAGCCCAACGCCCTGCGCGGGATTCTCGCCCAGGCTGCCCGCTACCTGGCCGATGGCAGTTGCCCGGTGGGCGAGCAGACCTGGCGCTCGGCTTATTGGTCGGCGCAAAGCGCGATTGCCGGGGCCCAGGCGTTGCTCGATGGTGAACCGGCTGCTTACGCTTTATGCCGTCCGCCAGGGCATCACGCCCGTGCAGAAGCGGCCGGTGGTTTCTGCTACATCAACAACGCTGCAGTAGCGGCGCAGGTCTTGCGCGCAGGGTTCGAGCGAGTGGCGGTGCTCGATACCGACATGCATCACGGTCAAGGCATTCAGGAGATTTTCTACGACCGCGATGACGTGCTGTACGTCTCGGTGCATGGCGATCCGACCAACTTCTATCCGGGAGTGGCCGGGTTTGCCGATGAGCGTGGGGCCGGGGCAGGCGAAGGCTTCAACCTGAACTTGCCGATGGCCCATGGCGCCAGTGAGGCGGACTTCCTCGGGCAACTTGAGGTGGCGCTGACGGCGGTGAAAGACTTCGGTGCCGAGGTGTTGGTGTTGTCCCTGGGCTTCGATATTTTCGAGCTGGACCCTCAGAGTAAAGTGGCGGTGACCCGGGAAGGGTTTGCGGTGCTCGGCGAGCGGATTCGCAGCCTTGGGGTGCCGTGTCTGATAGTGCAGGAGGGTGGGTATCACCTGGAGAGTCTTGAGGATAATGCGCGGGCGTTTTTTGTGAATGCCGAGGTGTGGCAGATCTGAGTTTGAAAGGGCCTGAACAGATCGCCTTCGCGGGCAAGCCTTGCTCCTACACTGTTTGACGGTGATAGATAAATCGCGCGTACACCGAAAATCAGCTGTAGGAGCAAGGCTTGCCCGCGATGAGGCCATCACCGCCACTGGCGCATCAAGCCCCAGGCACCGGGCAACTCATATCGCCTTCCTCGCACTTCAGGTAGCGCTTGAAGGTTTCGACGCGAGCCTTGGTCACGTCGGTGGTGCACTGGTTGTAGATCAGCCCTTCCATGCTGCCACCCGCCACTCCGGAAGCCGAAAACTCACACTCAGCATCCCGAAACGCCACCCAGCTACGTTGGGCGCTGACCAACAGCTTCCTGGCATCGGGACTGTCCTTCAACCTTTTGGTGATCTGCTGGTAAAGCGCATTCAGTTCCTTATCCGCAGCCTTGTTCTGCTCGGCGGAGCACTGATTCATGTCGCTCTGGTTACTGGCATTGTCACAGTCCACGGCGTGAGCCACGGTGGTGAACAGCAGCGGCATCAGCGCCAGGAGAAAGCGTGGGTGCATGGGGGATTCTCGTGGTGATGTTGGAAAGTCGGGATGCAGTGTCGCGAAGCGGACGGTGAATCTATGTCTGCCACTGCGGACATTTCTCGTTCGATTCATATTCAAGCCACGGCACGTCATGAGACGTCCAGATGTGCGCTTGCGGCATCATCCCCGGATCATCATCAAGCGTCGCCACCCGCACGATCACATGCGGCTGAGCCAAGCGTTCCGCCATCAACTGCGAACCACAGACCGAACAGAAATGCCGAAGCTTGCCGGGCGACGATTCGTAGCTGCTCAGCCGGTCCTGGCCCTTGGTCCAGCGAAAGTGCTCGCGCCGGACTCCGGCGGTCGAGGCGAAAGCTGCGGCGTGAGCTTTGCGGCAAGTCTGGCAATGGCAATGAACGATCGGCATATCGAGGCCGTCGAGTTGGTATTCGATGGTTTTGCACAAGCAGCTGCCAAGCAGGCCACTCATGACGTTTCTCCGGTGGAGTCCGTTGCCGCATGAAACAAGGCTTGCGCCGTGGCTTCGATGTCATGGCGTTGGTGCAACTTTGCCAGCCAACTCGGGGGAATGGCCTGTACACCGTAATGGACCCCGGCCAACTGACCGACGATTGCAGCGGTCGTATCGGCATCGTCGCCCAGGTTCGCGGCCGCCAGGATGGCGCCTTCAAAGCTGTCGGTATGGTGAAAACACCACAAGGCCGCTTCCAGCGAGGCCACGCAGTAACCGCTGCCACGGATCTCGTTTTTCGATTTGCTCAGGTAATCGCCTCGGGCGATGGCTGCGACCTTTGGTTCAACGAATGTCGTCTCTGACGGGCTGTGTAAATCCGCTTTGGGTGCGCCGAGCAGCGCTTTGCCAATCAATTCGGCAAACAACTGGCAGCATTCGATCGCTTCCGGCGCCGAATGGGTGGTCCGGGAGCTGTTCGCGGCAAAGATCCTGATCCGCTCCCGGTCGGGAAAGTAATACAGCACAACCGGCACTAACCTCATCAACGAGCCGTTGCCGGCGGTGTTCGGATCGATAGAGCCGGCAAAAGGGTCGCCGGTTTCCTGATAACGGGTCAGGGCTTCACGCACGGTCATGCCAATGTCGAAGCACTCGCCAGTTGAGCTCAAGTAGCCCCAATGCCACCAGTTGAGGTAACGGCCCATTTGATCGACGGCGTCGAAACCGGTTTTGTTCAACAGACTTTCCGCCAGGCAAAGCGCCATTGAGGTGTCGTCGGTCCATTGTCCCGGCTTCAAGCTGAAAGGGCCGCCGCCAACCATGTCGGTCAGGGGCAGGAACGAGCCGCGTGGCTGGAATTCGACACTGGTGCCAACGGCATCACCGCACGCCAGTCCCAGCAGGGCCCCGCGATAACGCTCCGAGAGTGAAGGCTGCATGAATCTTCCTTGTCTGATTCAACTTTGCTGCAAACGTTAGCAGTTTCGGTTGGCTGACTCTTGTCCTTAATCCAGAACTGATGGTCTGAAATACAGCCTAATATTTCAGGTTATGTAGATTGTCGCACCCGCTTGATACAACTTTAGGGTTGGTCTTGTGGTCTTACAGGCCTACTGTTCAGTACAGGAGGTGACTTATGAATCCAGCATCAGATCGCATCGAAAGGAAGATTTTGCTCAAGGCGCCGCGTTCGCATGTGTGGCGCGTGGTCGCCAATGCCGAAGCGTTCGGCCAGTGGTTTGGCGTGTCGCTCGAAGGCAAGCGCTTTGTCGCCGGTGAATGGACCCAGGGCCAGATTACTTATCCCGGTTATGAGCACTTGCTGTGGAATGTCCTGGTGGAGCGGGTCGAGCCGGAGCGCGTGTTTTCGTTTCGCTGGCATCCGTATGCCGTGGAGCCCCACATCGACTACTCCCAGGAACCCACCACCCTGGTGCTGTTCGAACTCGAAGACATGGATGACGGCACCTTGCTGAAGGTCACAGAGTCGGGTTTCGACCACGTTCCCCAGGAACGCCGGCTCAAGGCCTTCCGCATGGACAGTCGTGGCTGGGATGAGCAGATGAACAATATCGAAGAATTTCTGAAAACCAGCGCCAAGGCCCGCGAACATCAGGGAGAGTGAATGTTTGAGCCCTGGTTGAAGCGCTGGGCATTGGTGCCGGACGGCGTGCCAATCATCACCCCTGGCAGTCGTTTGCTGCCGGTACGGATGGCTGATGTACCGGCCATGTTGAAGGTTGCAGTGGATGCCGAGGAAAAATTCGGCAATCTGCTGATGACCTGGTGGGACGGTGAGGGCGCCGCCCAAGTGTTCGCCCATCACGGTGACGGGTTGTTGATCGAACGCGCCATGGGTGAGCGCTCGCTGATGCACATGGCGCTCAACGGGCAGGATGACGAGGCCAGCGGGATTATCTGTGCGGCGGTGGCGCGTTTGCATGCGCCGCGTCCGTGGCCGTTGCCGCCGCTGGTGCCGTTGCCGGAGTGGTTTAGATCGTTACGCCTGGCGGCCGAGCAACACGGCGGCCTCTATTCCCTCAGTTTGACCACTGCCAAAGCATTGCTGGCCGAGCCGCGAGACGTGGTCGTGCTGCACGGCGATATCCATCACGAAAACATTCTGGATTTTGGCCCACGCGGCTGGTTGGCCATCGATCCCAAGCGGGTGACCGGTGAGCGGGGTTTTGATTACGCGAACCTGATCTGTAATCCCGAACTGCCGACGGCGGGGGATCCGCTGCGCTTTGAGCGGCAAATTCAAGTGGTGAGCGAAGCGGCAGGGCTTGAGCATCGGCGCTTGCTGCAATGGGTGCTGGCCTTTGCCGGATTGTCGGCAGCCTGGTTTCTTGAGGACGACGACACCCTGGCGGCCGAAGGTCAGCTGCAGGTCGCTAAACTCGCGGCTTGCAGGCTGGATGCCTGATGCCTCTAAGGGTTTTCGGAAGGAGCGCTATGGCGAATGTCTTACACGCGGTAGTAGCTATGTCGTCTATTGCACATTGGATCCGAAGCGTAATCTAGCTTCATCAACTGAAGCACAGGAAGTGCTCAGGATCATGGATGATCGACCATAAGCAAGGACACGCTGCCGACAGGGAGTCGTAATGGTCTTGGGAAAAACCCGCTTCGGCGGGTTTTTTTTCGTCTGTCGTAAATCATCCGGCGTATCACGTTGTTGTAGGAGCGAGGCGAGCAGGGATTTTGGCTATCAATGGTCAAAGGCTTACACGCTCTCACGGGTATGTCGTCTGTTTAAGTTTCTGCGATGCGCATATTCTGAATCCATCAACTGAAGCACAGGAAGTGCTCAGGATCACGGATGATCGACCATTAGCCAGGATGGCTGCCGACAGGATGTCGCAATGGTCTTGAGAAACCCGCTTAGGCGGGTTTTTTTTCGTCTGCCGAAAATCATCCGTCGTACCTCGCTTTTTGTAGGAGCAAGGCTTGCCCGCGAAGAAGCTGACGCGGTGCTTCAGACAAAACCGCGTCATCGATCATCGCGGGCAAGCCATGCTCCTACGGCACAGGAAGGATCAAAGATCGAGCCTGGCCGCTGCCCGCTCGGTGATCAACTTGCGTTGCACGAACGAGGGCGCCGCTCGCCGTTGCGCCTCTTGCACGATGTTCTGCGGTGCCGTTTCCGGACTGCCGGACTGGAACGGCGGGGCTGGCGCGTATTCCAATTGCAGCTGTATCACTTGCGCCGTGTCCTTATCGAACAACTCGGCGGCCAGCGTCAGGGCAAAGTCGATGCCCGCCGTGATCCCGCCGCCGGTCAGCAGATTGCCGTCGCGCACTACCCGATCTTTCACCGGGATCGCCCCCAATGTCCCGAGCAAGTCGTGATAGGCCCAATGCGTGGTGGCGCGTTTGCCCGTGAGCAGACCCGCCGCCCCGAGTACCAACGAGCCGGTGCACACCGAGGTCACATAACGGGCATTGGCCGCCTGGGCCTTGATGAACGTCAGGGTGACTTCATCTTCCATCAACGGTCCGACACCGCTGCCACCGGGAATGCAGATCACGTCCAGCGCGGGGCAATCGTCGAACGTGGTGGTCGGTTTCAGCACCAGGCCAGTGCTGGCAGTGACCGGCACCAGGTCCTTCCAGATCAAATGCACCTTCACGTCCGGCAGCGAGGCCAGCACGTCATAGGGGCCGGTCAGGTCCAGTTGTTGAACCTGTGGAAACAGCAGAAAACCGATCTGCAACGTCATGGTGTTTTTCTCCGGGTTGGGGGTGGACGGCTTCACTGTAGGCTCGTAGGATTTGGCGCATCCGCCAATTACCCCACGAATTACGCCAATCATGCCCAAAGCTATTCATGTGCTCGCGTTTACCAACGTACAGCTGCTGGACGTCACCGGGCCGTTGCAGGTGTTTGCCTCGGCCAACGACATTGCCCGTCAACAGGGCATGCCGCCGCCCTATGCGCCGACGGTGATTGCCAGTGGTGGCGGGGCGGTGATGTCGTCGGCCGGGCTGGCGCTGCTGGCGGAGTCGCTGCCATCGGGCCGCAGTGACACCTTGATCGTCGCGGGTGGCTGGGGCGTGTACTCGGCTTCGGAGGATGCGTCTCTGGTGGCGTGGGTCCGTGAACACGCGACGGGTTGTCGACGAGTTTCTTCGGTGTGCACCGGGGCGTTTTTGCTGGCGGCCAGTGGCTGGCTCGACGGTCGCCGGGTAGTGACGCACTGGACCCGTTGTGAGGAGTTGGCGCAAAAGCACCCGCGCCTGCAAGTCGAACCGAACCCGATCTTTATCAACGACGGCCCGGTCTGGACCTCGGCCGGGGTCACCGCCGGCATTGACCTGGCGCTGGCCATGGTCGAAGAAGACCTCGGTCGCGCCATGGCCCTGGACGTCGCCCGGCAACTGGTGGTGTTTCTCAAGCGTCCGGGCGGTCAGTCGCAGTTCAGTGTGACCCTGTCCCTGCAGCAGGTAGGCAACCGTTTCGACGAACTTCACGCCTGGATCAGCGAAAATCTCACCATGGACCTCGGCGTCCCGACCCTGGCCCTGCAGGCCGGGATGAGCGAACGCAGCTTTATCCGCCACTACCGCGCCGACACCGGCCAGACCCCGGCGCGGGCCATCGAATTGATTCGGGTCGAAACCGCGCGGCGGCTGCTGAGCGATACCGGCGTGCCGATCAAACGGGTGGCGGTGCAATGCGGGTTCGGCAGCGAAGAGACCTTGCGCCGCGGTTTCCTGCGGGCCATGGGCGTGACGCCACAGGCGTATCGCGAGCGCTTCAGCGTCAGCCTTTCAGTAGATCCAGTAACGCCTTGATCGTCGCCTCGGGGGCTTCCTCGGGGATGTTATGTCCCACGCCTGCCAACACGCGGCGCTCATAGCGGCCAGTGAAGTGCTCGATGTCTTCGTCTGCCTCCGGCGCCGGTCCCACGCCGTCGTCGGCACCGCACAGGGAAATCGTCGGCACACTGATCGGCGGTTGCTTGACCAGAGCCTCTTCGATCCATTCCAGCGCCGGATCGCCGGGGGCATACATGAAGCGATGCCGATACGACTGAATCACCACCTCGACGAAGTCCGGGTTATCGAAGGCCGGTGCACTCAAGGGATAGCGCTCGTCGTTCCTGGCCCAGGTCGGCGACCACAAACGCCAGAGCAATTTGCATAGGGCTCGGCGGTTCCGGGTCAAGCCTTCAGCGCCGCGCGGGGTGTGGAAGTAGTACTGATACCAGAGGCGATGTTCGGTCTCGGGGTCCAGCGGATTGGTTGAGCCGGGAATGTTCTGCAGGTTATAGCCATCGCCAGTCACCAGGCAGCGAACCCGCTCCGGCCATAGCGCCGAGACAATGCACGCCGCCCGACCGCCCCAGTCATACCCGCAGAGCGCGGCTTGCGAGATGCCGAGGGCGTCCATCAGGTCCAGCAAATCCTGGGCAAGGGCGGCTTGTTGGCCGGAGCGCAGGGTGTCGGGGCTGTTGAAGCGAGTCGGGCCGTAGCCGCGCAGGTACGGAACGATAACGCGATAGCCTTGTGCCGCGAGGGTTGGAGCGATTTCGTCGTAGGCACGGGGGGAGTAGGGGAAGCCGTGGAGCAGGATGATTGGCTCGCCAGTGGTGGGGCCGTGTTGTTCGTAAGCGAAAGTTAGATTAGGTGTCGGGACATATTGAATCAGTACGTCATGGTTCATTGCGACACTCCAAAAAGGGGATGTTCACCCTAACCGAACAGCACCTTTTGCCAATGTTCTTCGCTGATGATCGCAATCGGTACGCCGCTTTCTCTCAACTCAACGGCTTTTTTGATTTTGGTTCCATACGTGCTGTGAAGCCATTGATCATTGCCAATGCTTCCGACAACCAAGTAGTGAGTTTTCTTGCTGACAGATCCTCCAATCAGCCCGCCACGTTCGACTATCAACGACTCGCAATCTTTACGTGGTCCGTATGCCATCACACCTGTAAACAGGAAAACGCGATCAACCCAATTCAAATTGGGGGCCGGGTTATCGAGAGGCAGGCTGGTTGGAGTTGTGAAAATCTGGGCCGAGCCTATCGGAAGACCCGCGAATTGACGGAGCATTTCCAACAATTCGGTGGATTCTTCTGCATCCAGAACACCGTCATCCAGCATGCCGGCGATGCGCTTGTAGAGAATATTGACAACCGGGTCGCCAAGGTGGATCAGATGAGTTTCGATCCAGGACTTAAGGAATTCGGCTTCCTGTTGGTTGATCGTGCCATCAGCGGCCAGTCCTGCAGCAATGCCGACTAACGCGTCAGCTGAGCGTCGGTTAATTCGTGCTTCGTGGAAGAAGCCACTGTTTTGAAATTCCTGATGTAAATCGACCATCGATCCTTCTCCTTAAGCTTCCACTTCCGCCACCTGATTAAAGTACTTGGACCGATCCGGTGTAAACGTCACTATCATTTTGGTCCGGGAGCAGGTCAACGCCCGCTCCGTAGCCAAATCAATATCCAGATCCTCCCCTCGCAATCCTTGCCATTGCGCCAGGTATTTGAGCGATCCGTACTTTTCGAGTTTTTTCAGGCTGCGGCTTACGCCACCTTTCCAGCCCAGCACCGGCAGTTCGCCGGCGAGGCACTGTTGGGCGACGCCCGGGAATCGGGCGGCGCGTTGGCGGCCGATTTCCCAGCATTTGATCAGGCCCTTGTCGTGGGCTTCCCACAGTTCGTCCCGGTTCAGGCCGGAGCGCAGGGGGGCGTCGATGGTGCGGTGGATGCGCTGGATCATTCTGTGTCCTTGAATTCGGGTTTTGTTGGACAGCTCCGCTGTACCCGTTGACGGTGGATGTTAGGGGGGATGTAACAGCTGGCAACAAGCTATTTGTGGCGGCCGGAAGCAGGTGGAGGAGGGTGTAACACTCCAATCTGTTTGGCTGTTGTAGGTGCTGGCCTACACGTCTTTGTGGCGAGGGGCTTGCCCCCGTTCGGCTGCGAAACAGTCGTAGACCAACAAACGCGGTGCTTTTGGCATAAGGGGGGTGGCAGATTAGAGGGGCCGCTGCGCGACCCAACGGGGGCAAGCCCCCTCGGCACATGGATGTGCGGCCATCAGAGGGCTCACGTTTTTGTGTATTGCGGTGATTAAAAAAGAGATATTTCCGACACGTTCTGTTGGTTATGTCTGACCCCGAAAGCTGTCAGGGCCGTCGACGTACCCGCCTCAATTAAAAGGATATTTTAAATAGGGGTCCTTAACCAGGCGGCTGTTGGCGCCGATGCAATACTCCACGAGTTTGCTTTCGTCAAAAAAATCGACACTGATAATGCTCGATCGGTAAAGGAAGTAACTATCCATATCAAACCAGTTGTTGATTTCTTTGGTTAATTTTGTGGGGCCGCGCGCAACTGTATATTGAGTCATGGACAGTCTCCACGGATAAGTGGATGTGGGTGGGTTTTGCATCACGTCAGTGATGTATTTTGCAAGAAGTTCCGTTGAAACAAAGGTGTCTCCCTGCCAACGGTTTTTAAAGGCGGGCCAGAACAGTTCGGTAGAAAACGTTTCATAGTACTCAATGGAAAGAATGATTCGTCGTTTTGGGCTGATGTGTTTCAGTTGGGCAAAGCTAAGGTCTCTGTCGCTAAAAGGAATCAAACGCTCTTTCAAGCCACGAAGTACTTCCGCTTTGAAGGCCTGGTGATCAAACCGGTTATCTTTTTCGTTAAGCAGCGTATTGAAGTCAAGAATTATGAACTCGTCAGGGTTTTCATCGAGAAAAGTATTGGCTGCAGCGATGATTTCTTTAAGCAGTCGACCGCGGGTCGTCCCGTGATAGGTCTTGAATTCATTGTTTTTCAGCATGATGCGTAGATCAAACGAGCGTGCACCATTCCTCATTTGCCAAAGTAAGTCATGGTTCTGACAAAGCACCCAGTTGGCTAATACAGATTCAGGGAACGGATGACCGATGTCCCAATCCATGCCCGCATTGTGGCAGCCCGGCCAGACAAATTGGCCGATGTTCAAACTGTCAATGTGTGGGGTCGCGCTCATCCAGTTGGCGTAGTTATTGCGAGTTGTTGTAGGGGTCATAATAAATGGGTCTATTGAATGGTTGATAAAGTAGTAAGCCCTTCTTGTGGTGTGTCATATGAATCGTGGGCTTGAAATACTTATAATCGGGTATCGGGTGAAAGAGGAAGTTTGAAAGTGTAGCGATAAGATTCAATAAAGTGCGGCTGTTGTATTGTTGGCGATGATCTGATCATTGTTTGTAAGTTTAATGTGTGAGTCGCCGGCATTGGGCAGGATGATGGCCGGCGACGGTTCTCAAGGCTGCCAGTAGTTCTTCTCCCCACTCAACTTGCGATCCAGAAAGCTCGCCGCACTGATCAACGCCAGATGCGTCAGTGCCTGCGGTGTATTCCCCAGATGCCGCGCATGGCTGTCGAACTCTTCGGCGTATAGCCCCAGCGGATTGGCGTACCTCAGCAACTGTTCGAACTCAAGATGGGCCTTTTCTACTTGACCGGCCCGGGCCAGACATTCGACGTACCAGAACGAGCACGCGGCGAAGGCGCCTTCGGTGCCGGGCAAGCCGTCGATCTGACTGTCGTCGTTGCGGTAGCGGTAGACCATGCCGTCGCGCACCAGGGTTTTCTGGATGGCTTCCAGGGTCGAGAGCCAGCGCGGGTCCTTGGCGCTGACGAAACGCACGAGTGGCATCAACAGCATCGAGCCATCGAGGGCGGTGCCGCCGATGTGCTGCACAAAGTGCCCGCGCTCTTCATTCCAGAATTTTTCCCAGATGTCAGCGTAGATCGCTTGCCGGGTCTGGTCCCAACGGGCGAACGGCGCGGGCAGGGAGCGTTTGGAGGCCAGGCGAATCGCGCGGTCCACGGCGACCCAGCACATCAGTCGCGAGTGCAGGAAGTGATGCTGCTCGCCGCGCATTTCCCAGATGCCAACGTCTTCGCTCTGCCAGGTTTCGCAGACCTGATCGACCACTTCCACGACGTGCTTCCAGCCCTCATGGGAAATCGCTTCACCGTACTTGTTGACCAGGTACACCGCGTCCATCAGCTCGCCAAAGATGTCGAGCTGGATCTGATCGTAAGCCTGGTTGCCGATGCGCACCGGTTTCGCGCCGCCATGGCCAGCCAGGTGCGTGAGTTCGGTTTCCGGCAATTCCTGGCGGCCGTCGATGGCGTAGAGAATGTTGATTTTCATCGACTGGCCGTGGCAATCGCTGACCCGATGGCGCATCCATTTCATATAGGCGTTGGCTTCATCGACGAACCCGAGGCGCATGAAGGCATACACGGTGAACGAGGCGTCGCGGATCCAGGTGTAGCGGTAATCCCAGTTGCGTTCGCCGCCCGGGGTTTCCGGCAGGCCGAAGGTCGCGGCGGCGAGAATGGCGCCGTGTTTGCGCGAGGTCAGCAGCTTCAGCGCGAGGGCCGAGCGGTTGACCATTTCCCGCCAACGACCGCGATAGTTGGACTGGCCGATCCAGTCGCGCCAGAACTTCAGGGTGCGCTCCATGCACAGTTCGGCGGCGCCTTCCTTGAAACGTGGGTCGTCGATGGCGCCCAGCAGAAACGCCGCGCTGTCACCTTGTTTGAGGGTGAATTCGGCGATGGCAGCGTTGCCATCGAGGCTCAGCGCTTGATCCGAAGACAGGCGCAGGGACGGCTGATCCGCCGCCTCGAAGGCCACGTCCTTTTCGTCCATGCGCGCGCGGGTCTTGGCCCGGGCGTAGTCATGCCGCACCGCGCAACGCATGCGCATCGTCGCGGTGCCGCTGACCACCCGCACCCTGCGCATCAGCATCGGCAGGTCATCTTCGCTGTCGCCGATGGGCAACAGGTCGGTGACTTCGACCACGGCACGCTCGCTCAGCCAGCGGGTTTGCAGCACGTTGGTGTCCGGCAGGTAGATTTGCTCGCAGCGAGCGTCGGGCAGGTCCGGAGCCAATTGGAAGATTCCGGCCTCGGGGGTGTCCAGCAGCGAGCAGAAGATTGACGGGCTGTCGAATTCCGGCCAGCAGAAAAAATCCACGCTGCCCTTGTCGTTGACCAGCGCCGCACTGCGCATGTCGCCAATGATGCCGTGGGCGTCGATGGCGCTTTGTCGTTCGGGATGATGATCAGCCATTGCCACGGAACTCCGGATAGAGGCTCATGCCGCCGTCGATAAACAGGGTGGTGCCGACGATGTAGTCGGACGCATCGGAGGCGAGGAACACCACTGCGTTGGCGACGTCTTCGACGTCACCGATGCGGCCGTAAGGAATGAGTTTGAGCAACTCTTGTGCGGCATCGCCCTCGGTAGCGGCGCGGTTGATCGCCGTGCGAATCGCTCCCGGCGCGATGCCGTTGATGCGGATTTTCTGCTGACTGACTTCCTGGGCCAGGGTCTGCATCAGCATGTCGACGCCACCCTTGGACGCGGCGTAATTGACATGGCCGGCCCAGGGAATGCGCTGGTGCACCGAACTCATGTGGATGATCTTGCCGGCGGATCGGGACACGCCTTGGCGAATGCCTTGTTGATTGAAAATCCGCAGGGCGGCGCGGGCGCAGAGGAACTGGCCGGTGAGGTTGACGCCGATTACCTGGTTCCAGTCGGCGAGGCTCATGTCCACCGCTTTGGCGTCTTTTTGCATCCCGGAATTGGCCACCAGAATGTCGAGGAAACCGAAGGCCTCGAGGGTCTGGGCGAACAGGCGTTCGACGTCTGCTTCTTTGGAGACATCGGCGCCGATAGCGATGGCGCGACCGCCGCTGTCGTTGATCTGTCGCGCCAGTGCTTCGGCGGGTTCGGCCTGGGAGTTGTAGTTGATCACGACGGCAGCACCGGCCGCGGCCAGGGCTTTGGCGGCGCCGGCACCGATGCCGGAACTGGCGCCGGTGACCAGGGCGACTTGTTGGTCGAGGGAAATCTGCATGCAGGTTAGCGCCTTGAAGGGAGGGCCTAATTAGCTGACTGGTTTGCAGGGCAGAGAGTTCATTTGTGCGGTGATGGTGCGGCCCCTTCGCGAGCAGGCTCGCGAAGGGGGCTTAACATTCAACCAACAATTCCCCGCTTTCCCCCAAACCAGCCTTTATGGCAACTTGCAGGCCCTGAATGAGGCCGACCCATGGCAAACCCCTACCGCGAACTGTTCAAAGCCCCTGGCGCCGGGGCCTTCGTGCTGGCCGGGATGATCGCGCGCATGCCGATTTCCATGACCGGCATCGGCCTGATCACCATGCTCGCGCAGCTAAAGGGTGGCTATGGATTAGCCGGCGCCGTGGCGGCGACCTTCGCCCTGGCCACGGCATTCTGCGCACCGCAGGTGTCGCGGCTGGTGGATCGCTACGGTCAGGGGCGGATCTTGCCGGTGTCGGCGCTGCTGGGTGGTGGTTCGTTGGCGCTACTGTTGCTTTGCACGCGGTTACAAGCGCCGAACTGGACGCTGTTCTTCTTCGCCGCGTTGGCCGGGTGCATGCCGAGCATGTCGGCGATGGTCCGGGCCCGCTGGACCGAGCTCTATCGCGGCCAGCCGCAATTGCAAACCGCCTATGCCCTGGAATCGGTGCTGGACGAGGTCTGCTTTATCGTCGGGCCGCCAGTGTCAGTGGGCCTGTGCGTGGTGGCGTTCCCCGAGGCCGGGCCGTTGGCGGCATTGCTGATGCTGGCGATCGGGGTCACGGCGTTTGTCTTGCAACGTGGCACCGAACCACCTGTGCATCCGCACGAAGTTCATCATCAAGGCTCGATCATTCGCTCCGGGGAAATCCGCCTGCTGATGCTGTTGATGACCGCCATGGGCATCATCGTCGGTGTGGTGGACGTGGTCAGCGTCGCCTTCGCCCAGCAGCAGGGCCAACCGGCGGCGGCGAGTATCGTGTTGTCGGTGTACGCCATCGGTTCGTGCCTGGCCGGGTTGGCGTTTGGCGCGCTGCGCTCGAAATTGCCGTTGCCGCGGCTATTCCTTTATGGCGGTGTGATGACTGCAGTGACGACGTTGCCGTTGCTGTTGGCGACGAACATTCTCGGGTTGTCGCTGGCGGTGTTTGTGGCCGGGTTGTTCTTTGCGCCGACCCTGATTGTGGCGATGGCGTTGGTGGAGCGCATCGTGACCCCGGCCAAACTGACTGAAGGCCTGACGTGGCTGATCACCGGGTTGAGCATCGGCGTGGCGATTGGCGCGGCAAGTTCGGGTTGGCTGGTGGATGCGTTCGGGGCGCGTAGCGGGTTTTGGGTGGCGATTGCGGCGGGTGTGGTGGTGTTGGGGGCGGCGATTCAGAGCTTCCGTCACCTGAAATGATGCTTTACCTGTGGGAGCGAGCAAGCTCCCTCCCACAGGGTTCTGGATTACCAACCCCGGCCCGAGTTGACCCAGAAATTCACCGACAACGATGTTGACACCGATTCCACCTGATGGAACCAGCCCTCCGGCAAAAACAGCAAATCCCCAGCTTCCAGGGTCACGCGCATAAACGTCACGTCGCGCGCCTTGGGAAAGCGCTGATAGTCCGGTGCATCGGGGTTGAAGTCGCAACCGTCCAATCCACCCTCAGGCGCCGTGGACCAGGTGCCCAGTGCCTCGCGATGATGCGGTGCGGCAAGGGTAAAAGTTTTCTGGCCCCAGACCTGGGCAAACAGGTTGTCGGTGTCGTCGCGATGCAGCGGCGTCAGGGTGCCTTTTGGGCCGATCCAGATCCGCGGCGGAATAAACAGCGATTGATCGAAGTAGGGCGGGTATTTGATCTGCTGCATTAACTGCGCCGGCAGGATGTTGTTGCCCATGTACGCCGGTGGTTCGCCGTTCGCGCCTTTGACCGCGGGCTTGTCCAGCGAAGCGATGAAGTCAGCCATGGACGTGGAGCGGAAATCCCGCTCGGTGGAGAAGGTCTTCTTCACGTAGTCGCCATGACGGGTGATGCCCTGCAATTCGGCGAAATGCGCCAGGGATTCTTCGCGGCTCAGCTTGAACAGTGGCCAATCCTGCAAGGCATCGCTGATGACCAGTGGAATGCCGTGGGGCAAATAATGGGTGTCGAACTCACGCTTGGACAGTGCGCTGCGCGGTCGGCGCTCTACCGTGCGCTGGGTCGGCAGACCGGCGGTAAGGCGTTCGCTCAGGCGCGGCGGGGTCGGGTAGCGCTTGTTCATGTCGACCTTTTCCACCACGGCGCCGCCATGACGAGCATGGTCGATGATCTGCGGCAGCATCGTCGCCAGGCCCATGTTGCCGCCAATTTTCAAGCGGCCGCTGGCGAACAGCTCCTCGACGTTGGCCACGCCGCCCATGATCCCGAGAAAGTCTTTTTCCGCGACTTCAATGGTTACGTCGGGGCTGGCGTGGCGTCCGGCTTCGGTGCGGCTGCTGGCCTTGACCTCGGACCAGTACGCCTGGTGCGGGCCGAAGACGAATTGAAAAACCCCTTCGATACCGACGGCGCCGGCATTGGCGAACAGTTTGCCCAGGATGGTCTGCAGGTCCACGACGTTCACTCTTGTTGGTTTTGGTCTGATGAGAGAACGAGCACCTGCGCGCAGAATTTAACCCGAGATGACTAATTTGCACGCGCGCTGGGCCGTTCCTTAGTACAGACATCTTTTTGAGGAGCCCATGGTGACCAAGCTGACCCTGCTGTGCCTGCCGTATTCCGGCGCCAGCGCCATGGTCTACAGCCGCTGGCGGCGCAAGTTGCCAGAGTGGTTGCAATTACAACCTGTCGAGTTGCCCGGCCGTGGCGCCCGCTTCGACGAACCCTTGCACACAGACATGCGCGCGCTGGCCCTGCAATTGGCCAAGGAGTTGCGCCCGACGCTCAAGGCGCCGTATGCGTTGTTCGGCCACAGCCTCGGTGCGTTGATGGCCTGTGAATTGGCCCACGCTTTTCGCGCACTCGGTTGCCCGGAGCCGGTGGCGCTGTTCGCTTCCGGTACTGCGGCACCCACCATGCGCGCCGACTATGATCGCGGTTTTGCCGAGCCCAAGACCGATGCCGAGCTGATCGAGCAACTGCGCACCCTCAATGGCACCAGCGAAGAAGTGCTGGCCAATGAAGAGTTGATGAGCCTGACCCTGCCGATCCTGCGCGCCGACTTTCTGTTGTGCGGACGTTTTCAGCCGGTGCAGCGGCCCTTGCTCAAATGCCCGGTGCATGTGCTCGGCGGCAAGGCCGACAAGGCCACCACCGAACAACTGATCGGCTGGAGCAAGGAAACCCAGGGCAGTTTCTCCGTGGATATGCTGGCGGGTGGGCACTTTTTCATTCATGAGCACGAGGCCAAGGTGTTGCGGGTGATCAAGGATCAACTGGATGTGCATCATCGGCGCCATGCCCTCGCCATCGCTTAACCCCGACCTCCCTTAGGAGCTGCCGAAGGCTGCGATCTTTTGCTCTTCGCATTAAAGGCAAGATCAAAAGATTGCAGGCTTCGCCAGCGCCTACAGTCACCGCGTTCTCCCTCCAATCCCGTCAGTCAACCTCCCTTCTGATAGTTGTTCTCATTCGCTAATTTTTCCGGTCTGCATTCGTTTTATAGGGACGACGTGCCTTTGTGCTTCCTGCCTACTGATCCGGATGCTAAGAAATGAATGCTGAAGACTCCTTGAAACTTGCTCGCCGGTTTATCGGGTTGCCCCTGGAAAAGCGCCAGATGTTCCTTGCGGCCTTGCACAAGGAAGGCGTGGATTTCTCGCAGTTCCCGATCCCGGCAGGGGTGGAGGCCGAGGATCGCCAGGCGTTGTCCTATGCCCAGCAGCGCATGTGGTTTCTTTGGCACCTGGACCCGCAAAGCGGCGCCTACAACCTGCCGGCGGCGGTGCGCCTGACCGGTCGCTTGAACCAGGTTGCGCTGGAGCAAGCGTTCGCCAGCCTGATTGCGCGTCACGAAACCCTGCGTACGGTGTTCCAGCAACAACCCGACGACAGCCTGCTGCAAGTGTCGGTGCGACAACCCCTGGACATTGAACGTATCGACCTGAGCGCCTTGCCGCCGGCGGATCGTGAATCCCGAGTGGCCGAAGCGGCCGAGCAACAATCGTTGATTCCTTTCGATCTGGCCCAAGGCCCGTTGCTGCGGGTGCGCTTGCTGAAGCTGGCGGAGCAGGAGCACGTGCTGCTGCTGACCTTGCACCACATCGTGTCCGACGGCTGGTCGATGAACGTATTGATCGACGAATTCTGCCGGTTCTACGATGCCCACGATCAAGGCAACATCCCAGATTTCTCCCCGCTGGCGGTGCAATACAGCGACTACGCCTTGTGGCAGCGCCGCTGGCTGGAAGCCGGTGAGCAGCAAAAACAACTGGATTACTGGTTGGCGAAACTGGGTGACGAACACCCGGTAATGGAACTGCCGGTTGATCATCCGCGCCCGGTATTGCCGAGCTATCGCGGTCGTCGTCATGAGCATGTGGTCGATGCCGCACTGGCCGAGCAACTGCGCGGCGTTGCTCGTCAGCACTGCGTGACGCTGTTCATGCTGCTGTTGGGCACCTTCAACATTCTGCTGCACCGCTACACCGGCCAGAACGACCTGCGCATTGGTGTGCCGATTGCCAACCGCAATCGTCGGGAAATCGAAGGGCTGATCGGCTTCTTCGTCAACACCCAGGTTTTGCGTGTGCAACTGGACGGGCAGACCCGTCTTGGCGATCTGCTGCGCGACCTCAAGGAAACCGCCCTCGGTGCCCAGGCCCATCAGGACCTGCCGTTCGAGCGCCTGGTTGAGGCGCTGAAACTGGAACGCAGCCTGAGCTACAACCCGCTGTTCCAGGTGATGTACAACCATCAGCCGGAAGTGGCGGATGTCACCACGCTGAAGGTCGGCACCGGTCTGGAACTGGGCGTTATCGAGTGGGAAAGCCGCAGCACCCAGTTCGACCTGAGCCTGGATACTTATGAGAAGGGCGGGCAGCTGCACGCGGCGTTCACTTATGCCAGCGACCTGTTCGAGCCTGAAACCATTGAGCGTCTGGCTCGGCACTGGACGTTCCTGCTGCGCAGCATCGTCAATGATCCGCAGCAACGAGTAGGCGAGATCCCGCTGCTGGAGGCTGACGAATATCAGCAACTGGTCGCTGACTGGGGCCGCAATGACACGGTTTGGCCAAGTGAACGGCCGGTGCATGAATTGTTTGAAGCCGCAGCCGAGAAAACCCCCGACGCCACCGCGCTGATCTTCGACGGCCAACGCCTGGTATACGGTCAGCTCAACGCCCGGGCCAACCGCTTGGCGCGTACGCTGGTGGCCAGAGGTGTCGGTCCGGACGTGCTGGTAGGGATCGCGGTCGACCGTGGCTTGGACCTGATCGTCGCCATACTCGCGGTGCTCAAGGCTGGCGGCGCCTACGTGCCGCTGGACCCGCAATATCCTCGCGACCGTCTGCTGTGCATGATCGAAGACAGCGGCACTGAGTTACTCCTCAGCCAAAGCCATTTGCTGGAACGTCTGCCGGTGCCGGACGGCGTGGATTGCCTGTGCCTGGATCAGGATGACGCCTGGATGTCCCCGGACGAAAGCAACCTGGCTCGCCCGGTATGGGCTGATAGCCTGGCTTACGTCATGTTCACCTCGGGCTCGACCGGTCGCCCGAAAGGCGTCGGTATCAGCCACGGTGCATTGAGCAAACACGCCTTTGCCTCGCAGCATTACTACAACCTCAGCACCGCCGATTGCGCACTGCAATTCGCGACCTTCAACTTCGATGCTTTTGGCGAGCAGCTCTTCGGCCCGCTGACCTGCGGCGCCTCGGTGGTGCTGCGCGGTAACGACATTTGGGACAGCGAAACCCTGTATCGGCAGATCGTCGAGCAGGGCATCACCGTGATGGACCTGACCACGGCCTACTGGAATATGGTGGCCAAGGAATTCGCCGCCGTCGGCCCACGTGACTACGCGGCGCTGCGCCAGGTGCACAGCGGTGGTGAAGCGATGCCGCCGGAAGGTGTACTGGCCTGGCGTCAGGCTGGGCTCGAACACGTCAAACTGCTGAACACCTACGGCCCGACCGAAGCAACCGTAACGGCCACTACGCTCGATTGCAGCGATTACATCTTTGGCCGCTTGCCGCTGCCGCTGACCTTGCCGATCGGCAAACCACTGCCCGGTCGCCACACTTACCTGCTCGATGAAAACGGCCAGCCAGCCCCGGTGGGGGTGATCGGCGAGCTGGTCATCGGCGGTGAGCTGCTGGCCCGCGGTTACTTCCAGCGTCCGGACCTGAGCGCCGAGCGTTTCATGCCTGATCCGTTTTCCGGTTCCGGCGCACGCCTGTACCGCACCGGCGACCTGGCCCGGTTCAATGCCCAAGGGGTGATCGAATACGTCGGTCGCGTCGACCACCAGGTGAAGATTCGCGGTTTCCGTATCGAGCTGGGTGAAGTTGAAGCGCGACTGCTGGAACTGGAGGCCGTGGCTGACACGGTAGTGCTGGCGGTGCAGGGCGGTAGCAGCCTGCAATTGGTTGGCTATGTCGTGCCGAAGGACGCCTCGCTGGTGGACGCGACCGCCGACGAGCAAAACGCGGCTCGTG
Organism: Pseudomonas sp. LBUM1646; assembly: GCF_059716165.1. Lineage (NCBI taxonomy): Bacteria > Pseudomonadati > Pseudomonadota > Gammaproteobacteria > Pseudomonadales > Pseudomonadaceae > Pseudomonas > Pseudomonas sp. LBUM1646. The sequence goes on along the minus strand of NZ_CP166810.1, from coordinate 4,708,681 downwards.
AAGCGATCAAGGCTCAACTCAAAGACAACCTGCCGGATTACATGGTGCCGACGCACCTGCTGTTCCTCGCGGCATTACCGTTGAGTCCCAATGGCAAGCTCGACCGCAAGGCTTTGCCGGCCCCGGATGCCAGCCAGATGCAGCAGGCTTATGTGGCGCCGCGCAGTGAACTGGAGCAGAAAATCGCCGGGATCTGGCAGGACGTACTCAAGCTGGAGAAGGTCGGCCTGACCGATAACTTCTTCGAATTGGGCGGCGACTCGATCATCTCCATTCAAGTGGTCAGCCGCTCGCGTCAGGCCGGGATTCATTTCAGCCCGCGTGACCTGTTCCAGCATCAGACCGTGCAGGGTTTGGCAGGCGTGGCGCAGCAAGGCATCGCGTCGCTGACCATCGATCAGGGACCGGTCAGCGGCGAACTGCCGTTGCTGCCGATCCAGCAAACCTTCTTCGAAGAACTGATTCCGCAACGTCACCACTGGAACCAGGCTGTGCTGCTGCGCACCCATCAAGGGCTGCATTCGGCACCATTGCTTCAAGCGTTGAACGCGTTGCTGGCGCACCACGATGTATTGCGTTCGCGCTTTATCGAAGGGTGTGCTGAAGTGGCGGCCATCGCTGCCGACAACGAATTGCTGTGGACCGCCGACAACGTCAGCAACACCGAACTGGACGCACTCTACGCCAAGGCCCAGCGCAGCCTCGACTTGCAAAACGGCCCACTGCTGCGCGGCGTATTGGCGACCTTGACTGATGGCAGTCAGCGCCTGTTGCTGGTGATCCATCACTTGGCGGTCGACGGCGTCTCCTGGCGCATCCTGCTGGAAGACTTGCAGTTCGCATACGAGCAAGCCTCGTTGGGCGCGAGTGCAAAACTCCCGGCCAAAACCAGTTCCTACAAGGTCTGGGGCGAACATCTGCAAGCTTATGCGCGCACTGAAGCCGTGCAAGCGGAGCTGGGTTTCTGGCACCAGCAACTGAACGGCGCAACCGTCGAGTTGCCGTGCGACAACCCACAAGGCAGCCAGCAAAGCCGCCATGCCCATGTCGTTCACAGCCGACTCAACAAAGCCTTCACCCAACAACTGTTGCAACAGGCGCCGGCCGCCTACCGCACCCAAGTCAACGATTTGTTACTGACGGCTCTGGCCCGAGTAATCTGCCGCTGGACCGGCCACGCCGACACTTTGATCCAGCTCGAAGGCCACGGTCGTGAAGACCTGTTCGACGACATCGACCTGACCCGCACCGTCGGCTGGTTCACCAGCCTGTTCCCGGTGCGCCTGACACCTGCCGATTCCCTGGCAGCGACGCTCAAGCGAATCAAGGAACAACTGCGGGCGATCCCGAACAAAGGCATTGGTTTTGGCGTGCTCAAATACCTGGGCGATGAGGCGGCACAATCTTCCCTCAACGCCTTGCCCGCACCGCGCATCACTTTCAACTATCTCGGCCAGTTCGATGGCAGTTTCGATGCCGACGAGGGTGCGCTGTTCAGCCCTGCCGGTGAAAGTGCCGGCCTTGAGCAAAGTGCCGAAGCGCCACTGGACAACTGGCTGGGTGTCGAAGGCCAGGTGTTCGAGGGCGAACTGGACCTGCGCTGGACCTTCAGCAACGACGTGTTCAACGAAGCGACCATCGCCCGTTTGGCCGACGAATATGCCCGCGAACTCGAAGCGCTGATCAGTCATTGCTGTCTGGCGGAGTCGATGGGCGTGACGCCGTCGGACTTCCCGTTGGCGCGCATCGATCAAGCGCAACTGGACGCGATTCCAGTGCTGGCCGCTGGTATCGAGGACATCTACCCGCTGTCGCCGATGCAGCAAGGCATGTTGTTCCACACCTTGTATGAACAGTGCACCGGCACTTACATCAACCAATTGTGTGTCGATGTCGACGGCCTCGACGCCGAACGTTTCCGTGAGGCCTGGCAGGCGACCATGGACGCCCACGACATCTTGCGCAGCGGCTTCATCTGGCAGGGTGAATTGCAGGAACAGCTGCAAATCATCCATCGCCACCTGGAACTGCCTTACGTGCTGCTCGACTGGCGCGAACGCAGCGATATCGCCCAGGCACTCGTCGATTTCACCGCAGCTGACCTCGCCCAAGGCTTCGACCTGACCCAGGCCGGCTTGCTACGCCTGACCCTGATCCAGACCGGGGACACCCGTCATCACCTGATCTTCACCAACCACCACATCCTGATGGATGGCTGGAGCAGCGCGCAGATGCTCGGCGAGGTGTTGCAGCGCTACAGCGGTCAACAGCCGCCGCGTCCTGTCGGTCGTTATCGCGATTACATTCAATGGCTGCAACGTCAGGACGGGGCGGTCAGTGAGGCGTTCTGGCTGGCGCAACTGGGGGATTTCCAGGAGCCGACCGTGTTGGCCCAGGCTGCGGCGAGCGGCGGCGAAGTGTTGGTCGAAACCGGCCACACGCTGCGTCATTTCGAGGCGGACGCGTTGCGGACCCGTCGTCTGAATGATTTTGCCCGTCAGCAGAAAGTCACCGTCAACACGTTGGTCCAGGCTGCGTGGTTGCTGCTGTTGCAGCGCTATACCGGCAGCGAGTGCGTGGCGTTCGGCACCACCGTGGCCGGGCGTCCGGCGGATCTGGTGGGCATCGAGCAACAGGTCGGCCTGTTCATCAACACCTTGCCGGTGATCGCCGGTTCGCGCCCGGACCAGAGCGTCGGCGCGTGGCTGGCCGCCGTGCAGGCGCAGAACCTCAGCCTGCGTGAGTTCGAACACACGCCGCTGGCGAATATCCAGCGTTGGGCCGGGCAGGGCGGTGAGTCGTTGTTCGACACTTTGCTGGTGTTCGAAAACTTCCCGATTTCCGAAGCCCTGCAACACGGCACCGCCCAAGGCGTAGTGTTTGGCGAAGTCGCCAACCAGGATCAAACCCACTATCCGCTGACCGTCGGCGTGACGTTAGGCGAAACCCTGACACTGCATTTAAGTTTCGATCAGGCGAAGTTCAGCGTCGCGACCGTCGAGCGTCTCAGTGCTCATTTGCTGCACTTGCTCGACACCTTTGCCGAGTCCGCCGAGCGACGTCTGGGTGAAATCGCCCTGGTCACGGCTCAAGAACACGCCCTGCAACAAGCGAATAATCAGCCGCAACCGTACCCGGTGAATGTCGCGGTGCATCAGCGTTTTGCAGCGCTGGCGGCTGAGCGTCCCGATCGCACGGCGGTGATCTTCGACGGACAGCGCTTCAGCTACGGCGAACTCGACCTGCGGGCCAATCGCCTAGCCCATGAACTGGTGGCGCAAGGCGTCGGCCCGGAAGTGCGGGTCGGCGTGGCCTTGCCGCGCGGGGAAGGCTTGATCGTGGCGCTGCTGGCGGTGCTCAAGGCCGGTGGCGCCTACGTGCCGCTGGACACCAGTTACCCACGCGAACGGCTGGCGTACCTGATGCAGGATTCGGGTCTGGCGTTGCTGCTGACCGACTCGCGGATTGCGGCGCAACTGCCGATCGAAAACGTGCTGAACGTTCTGGAGCTGGATCGCCTCGACCTGAGTGCGCGTCTGGCCACGGCACCGACGGTAAACCTCGATCCGGACAACCTCGCCTACGTGATCTACACCTCTGGTTCCACCGGCAATCCGAAAGGTGTGAGCGTGACCCACGGTCCGCTGGCGATGCATTGCCTGGCCATCGGTGAACGTTATGAAATGCGCGACAGCGACTGCGAATTCCACTTCATGTCGTTCGCTTTTGACGGCGCCCATGAACGCTGGCTGACCAGCCTGACCCATGGTGCTTCGCTGCTGATTCGCGACGACAGCCTGTGGACCCCGGAGCAGACCTACAACGCCATGATCGAACACGGCGTCACCGTGGTCGCGTTCCCGCCGGTCTACCTGCAACAACTGGCCGAACACGCCGAGCGTGAAGGCAACCCGCCGAAGGTGCGCATTTATTGCTTCGGCGGCGATGCGGTGCCGAATGCCAGTTTTGAACGGGTCAAGCGTGCGCTGAACCCGGAGTACATCATCAACGGCTACGGCCCGACCGAAACCGTGGTCACGCCGCTGATCTGGAAGGCCGGGCGTGACGTGCAGTGTGGCGCCGCTTATGCGCCAATCGGCAGCCGCATCGGTGATCGCAGCGCCTACGTGCTCGACGCCGACCTGAACCTGTTGCCCCAAGGCATGGCCGGTGAGTTGTACCTCGGCGGTACCGGGCTGGCCCGGGGTTACCTCAATCGTCCGGGGTTGACGGCGGAGCGCTTTGTCGCCGATCCGTTCAGCAGCACCGGTGGTTTGCTCTACCGCACCGGTGACCTGGTGCGCCAACGCGCCGATGGCACCTTCGATTACCTGGAACGTATCGACAACCAGGTGAAGATCCGCGGTTTCCGTATCGAGCTGGGCGAAATCGAAGCGCGCTTGCAAACCTTCGACGGCGTGCGTGAAGCAGTGGTAGTGGCTCAGGAAACCGGCGGGAGCAAACGTCTGGTCGCTTATGTGGTCGGCGACGCGACACGTAAGGATTTTGCCGAGCAACTGCGCGAACAACTGAAAGCAGCACTGCCGGCACACATGGTGCCGGCCCACGTGTTGCTGCTCGAACGCATGCCGCTGACCCCCAACGGCAAGCTCGACCGCAAGAACCTGCCACGCCCTGACATCAGCCAATTGCAGCAGGCCTACGTCGCGCCGCAAAGCGCCGTGGAGCAGCAACTGGCAACGATCTGGCAAGACGTGCTGAAGCTGGAGCGGGTCGGTTTGAGCGACAACTTCTTCGAGCTCGGCGGCGATTCGATCATCTCGATTCAAGTGGTCAGCCGCGCCCGTCAGGCTGGATTGCGCTTCACGCCGAAAGACCTGTTCCAGCACCAGACCATTCAGGCCTTGGTGGCGGTGGTGCAGACCGGCGAACCGTTGCAACGGATCGATCAAGGTCCGGTGAGCGGTGAAATGCCGTTGCTGCCAGTGCATCAGGTGTTCTTTGCCCAGGCGATACCTGATCGTCATCACTGGAACCAGTCGGTGATGCTCAAGCCGACCCAAGCGTTGAATCCTGAAACGTTGGAGCAGGCTTTGGCTGCGCTGGTGATTCATCACGACAGTCTGCGTTTGAGTTTCGTCGAGCAGGGCGAAGGCTGGTCCGCGCAGTACGGCAACAACAATGCCGAACCGATCTTGCGGCAAGCCAACGTCGCCGATCTGGCCGCCCTCGAAACCTTGGGCAACGAAGCCCAGCGCAGCCTGCAATTGAGCGGCGGCTCGCTGATCCGCGCCGTGCTGGCGAACCTCGCCGACGGCTCGCAACGTTTGCTGTTGATCGTCCATCACCTGGTGGTGGATGGCGTGTCGTGGCGCATCCTCTTCGAAGACTTGCAGACCGCCTATCGCCAAGGCCAATTGCCAGCCAAGACCAGCGCCGTCAAAGCCTGGGCCGAAGCGCTGCAAGGCTATGCCGCCAGCGTACCGTTGCAGGCCGAGCTGAATTATTGGCAGCAAGCGTTGCAAGGCGCGCCGGTCGCATTGCCGTGCGATAACCCGCAGGGCGGGCAGCAACATCAACAAGCCCTGGCAATCCGTAGCCGCCTCGACAAAACCCTGACCCAGCAGCTGTTGCAAGAAGCCCCGGCGGCCTATCGCACCCAAGTCAACGACCTGCTGCTGACCGCGTTGGCGCGGGTGATGGTGCGCTGGACCGGCGACGACAGCGTGCTGGTGCAACTTGAAGGTCACGGTCGCGAAGACCTGTTCGACAGCGTGGACCTGACCCGCACCGTGGGCTGGTTCACCAGCCTGTTCCCGGCGAAACTGACCCCGGTCACCGAGCTCGGCACCTCGCTGAAGCAGATCAAGGAACAACTGCGCGCCATCCCGAACAAAGGCATCGGCTTCGGCGCCCTCGCGCACCTGGGCGATGACCACGCGCGGCAAACCCTGCAAGCCTTGCCCAAACCACGCCTGACCTTCAACTACCTCGGCCAGTTCGACGGCAGTTTCGATGCGGCGGACGATGCCCTGTTCGTGCCGACCAGCGAATCCGGCGGCCAGGAAGTCAACATGCAAGGTCCGCTCGGCAGCCAGTTGGCCCTCGACGGCCAGGTATTCGGTGGTGAACTGGACCTGAGCTGGACCTTCAGCGGCGAGATGTTCAACGAGGCGACGATCCAGCGCCTGGCCGATGACTACCTGCAAGAGCTTACTGCGCTGATCACCCATTGCTGCGACAGCGCCAACCGTGGCGTAACGCCGTCGGACTTCCCGTTGGCGCGGCTGTCGCAAGCGCAACTGGATGCTTTGGTCGAGCAGCCGCAAGCCATCGATGACATCTACCCATTGTCGCCAATGCAGCAAGGCATGCTCTTCCATACGCTGCTGGAACACGGCACTGGCGACTACATCAACCAGATGCGCCTGGACGTCGATGGCGTCGACCCGCAACGCTTCCGCGACGCCTGGCAAGCGGTGCTCGATGCCCACGACATCCTGCGCACCGCGTTCCACTGGCAGGGCGATCTTGAACAGCCGGTGCAAGTGGTGCATCGCCACATTGAAGTGCCGTTCCGTGTCTTGGACTGGCGTGATCAAGTCGATCTCGACGCTGCTTTAAAGGCGTTGGCCGACGAAGAGCGTGCTCAAGGCCTGGATCTGACCCAGGCGCCGCTGTTGCGTCTGGTGCTGGTGCAAACCGCCGCCGACCGTCATCACCTGATCTACACCAACCATCACATCCTGATGGACGGCTGGAGCAGCGCACAGTTGCTCGGTGAGGTGTTGCAGCATTACAGCGGTCAGGGCGTGGCGCGCCAGCCGGGGCGTTATCGCGACTACATCGCCTGGCTGCAACGTCAGGACGCTGCGGTCAGCGAAGCGTTCTGGCTGTCGGCACTGAGCACACTGGAGGAGCCGACCCGACTGGCCCACGCCATTGCTCGGCCGAAAGACGTCAGCGTCGGTTATGGCGATCACTATCAAGTGCTCGACGTCGAGCTGACCCAGCGCCTGGGCGAGTTTGCCCGCGCCTCGAAAGTCACCCTCAACACCCTGGTGCAAGCCGCGTGGTTGCTGCTGTTGCAGCGCTATACCGGTAAAGACAATGTGGCGTTCGGCGCGACGGTCGCAGGGCGTCCGGCAGACCTGCCGGGTTCCGAACAGCAGATCGGTTTGTTCATCAACACCCTGCCGGTGATTGCCGGCCCGCGTGCAGAGCAGAGCCTGGCCAGTTGGCTGCAAAGCGTGCAGGCGCAGAACCTGGCATTGCGCGAGTTCGAGCACGCGTCGCTGGCGGATATCCAGCGCTGGGCCGGGCAGGGCGGTGAGGCGTTGTTCGACACCTTGATGGTGTTCGAGAACTACCCGATCTCCGAAGCTCTGGAACAAGGTGCGCCGCAAGGGCTGCGTTTCGGCCCGGTGGCCAACCATGAACAGACCAACTACCCGATGACCTTGCTGGTGAGCCTCGGCAATCAACTGTCGGTGCACTTCAGTTATCAGAACGACAGTTTTGCGTCGGCCACCGTGGCGCAGTTGGGCGCGCATTTGCAGCATCTGTTGGCGCAGATGAGCGAGGCCGGCGAGCGCTCGCTCAGCGAGTTGACCTTGCAGGACACTATCAGCCTGACCGCCGAGGCCAACTTCGCGACGGACCTGTGCATTCACCAGCGCATCACTCGCCAAGTTGCCGCGACACCGAATGCTCTGGCCGTGACTTTCGCTGAAACGCAACTGACCTACGCCGAACTCGACGGCCAGGCCAATCGCCTGGCGCACAAGCTGATTGAGCTGGGTGTCGGCCCGGAAGTGCGGGTCGGTGTTGCGATGCAGCGTTCCGAGCAACTGTTGATCGCGCTGCTGGCGGTGCTCAAGGCCGGCGGTGCCTACGTGCCGCTCGACCCGGATTACCCGGCCGAACGCGTGGCCTACATGCTCGAAGACAGCCGCGCCCTGGTGTTGCTGACCGAACAAGCAGTGGCTGCAACCTTGCAAGTCGGCGCGGGTACACAGGTGTTGCTGATGGATGAGATCCAGCTCGGCAATTATTCGGCCAGCGCTCCGCAAACGTCGGTCACTCCGGACAACCTCGCCTACGTGATCTACACCTCCGGCTCCACCGGCAAGCCGAAAGGCGTGGCCATTGCCCATCGCAATGTCATGGCGCTGATCGACTGGTCGCAATCGGTGTACAGCCGCGACGACATTCAAGGCGTGCTGGCCTCGACCTCGGTGTGCTTCGACCTGTCGGTGTGGGAGCTGTTTGTCACCCTGGCCAACGGTGGCTCGCTGATCATCGCCCGCAATGCATTGGAACTGCCGCAACTGCCGGCCCGGGATCAGGTGCGTCTGATCAACACCGTGCCGTCGGCGATTGCCGCATTGCAGCGCGCCGGGCAGATTCCGGTCAGCGTGCGCATCATCAACCTGGCCGGCGAACCGCTGAAACAGGCATTGGTGGACACGCTGTATGAGCAAGCGACTATCGAACACGTCTACGACCTCTACGGCCCGTCCGAAGACACCACCTATTCGACCTGGACTCGCCGCCAGTCCGGTGGCACCGCAAGTATCGGCCGCGCACTGAAACACACCAGCAGCCATCTGCTGGACGCCGATTTGCAGCCGGTTCCACAAGGCGTTTCCGCCGAGTTGTACCTGGCCGGCGCCGGCATCACGCGCGGTTATCTGGTACGGCCGGGCATGACTGCCGAGAAGTTTGTGCCTAATCCGTTCTCCAGCAATGGCGGACGTTTGTACCGCACCGGTGACCTGACCCGTCATCGCGAGGATGGCGAGCTGGAGTACATGGGCCGCATCGACCATCAAGTGAAGATCCGTGGTTTCCGCATCGAACTGGGTGAAATCGAGGCGCGACTGCTGGCGCAACCAACCGTCACGGAAGTGGCGGTGTTGGCGCTGGATGCCGAGGGCGGCGCGCAATTGGTGGCGTATGTGGTCGCTCCGCAACTGGCGCTGGACGACAGCGAAGCGCAACGACAACTGCGCGAGGGACTAAAGACTGCGCTCAAGTCTTCGTTACCTGACTACATGATTCCGGCGCATCTGGTGTTCCTCGGGCAATTGCCCCTGACCCCCAACGGCAAACTCGACCGCAAGGCCATGCCGGCGGTGGACGCCAGCCAGATGCAAGCCCGTTATGTCGCGCCGGTCAGCGAACTCGAACAACAGGTCGCGGCGATCTGGCAGCAAGTTCTTACCGTTGAGCGCATCGGCTTGAACGACCACTTCTTCGAACTGGGCGGGCATTCGCTGCTGGCGGTCAACGTGGTGTCGCGTATTGCCCTTGAACTGGGGCTGACGCTGACGCCGCAATTGTTATTCCAGCACCCCGTCCTGAGCGATTTTGTCGCTCACCTCGATGCCGAAGACGGGGCCATCGATGAACAGAAACTGAACAAGCTGGAAGCCCTGCTTGACGAAATGGAGGAAGTCTAATGGACAAGAGTGTTGCTTTGAGGATTGCCAAGCGCTTTATCACTCTGCCGCTGGACAAACGTAAGCTGTACCTGGCCAAGATGCTGGAAGAGGGCGTGTCCCCGGCGAACCTGCCGATCCCCGAGACCCGCTCCGGGTTTGAGGCGATCCCGCTGTCCTACGCCCAGGAACGCCAGTTGTTCCTCTGGCAGATGGACCCGCACAGCACCGCGTATCACATTCCCAGCGCCCTGCGCCTCAAGGGTCGGCTGGATGTGGCGGCATTGGAGCGCAGCTTCAACGCCCTGGTCACGCGCCACGAAAGCTTGCGTACCACCTTCGTCGAGCAGGACGAGAAGACCTGCCAGGTGATTCATCCGCAGATGCCCTTGAGCATCGCGTTGCAGGCGTTGCCCCAAGGCCTGGATGCCGCCGGCGTCGAAGCACACATCAAGGCCTTCGTCGAGAACGAAACCGCGCGCCCGTTCAATCTGCAACAAGGGCCGCTGCTACGCGTTTCGCTGCTGAAAATTGCCGAAGACGATCATGTGCTGGCGCTGATCCAGCACCACATCATCTCCGATGGCTGGTCAATGCAAGTGCTGGTCGGTGAGCTGATCAAACACTACGCCGCCGACACCAGCGGTCAGTCGCTGACCCTGCCCGAACTGGAGGTGCAATACGCCGACTACGCAATCTGGCAGCGTCACTGGCTGGAGGCCGGCGAGCGCGAGCGTCAGTTGGCCTATTGGCTGGAAACCCTGGGTGGCGAGCAACCGGTGCTGGAACTACCGATCGATCATCCACGCCCAGCGGTGCAAAGCTTTCGCGGTGCGCGCCTGGACCTGAACCTGTCGGCGAACCTCGGTGAATCCCTCAAGCAACTGGCCCAACGCGAAGGCGCGAGCCTGTTCATGGTGTTGCTGGCCTCGTTCCAGGCCTTGCTCCATCGCTACAGCGGCCAGCCGCAAATCCGCGTCGGCGTGCCGGTGGCCAACCGCAATCGGGTGGAGACGGAAGGGCTGATCGGCTTCTTCGTCAACACTCAAGTACTCAACGCCGAAGTGAACGGGCAACTGCCGTTCAGGCAGTTGCTGGCTCAGGTCAAACAGTCGGCGATGTCCGCCCAGGCCCATCAGGATTTGCCTTTCGAACAATTGATCGAAGCCCTGCAACCGGAACGCAGTCTGAGCCACAGCCCGGTGTTCCAGGTGATGTACAACCACCAGGCAGTCAACGACCAGACCCAACGCCAGAGCCAGGTGCAACTGCCGCAACTGAGCGTCGAAGACATCGTTTGGGAGGGCCGCACCGCGCAGTTTGATTTGACCCTCGGCACTTACGAGTCCAGCGCAGGCGTCGCGGCCGAACTGACCTACGCCACCGATTTGTTTGAACCTGCGACCATCGAACGCCTGGCGCGGCATTGGCAGAATTTGCTGCAAGGCATCGTCGATGAGCCGAACCAGCGCATCGGCGAACTGCCGCTGCTCGACAGCACTGAGCAAACCGCGCTGTTGCAGGATTGGCACCGCGTGGTCGAACACCGCGCGCAAGCACCGTGCGTGCAGCAGCGCATCGCCGTTCAGGCTGAACAAACGCCGGACGCGATTGCCCTGATCGTTGGCGAAGACTCCCTGACTTACGCTCAGCTCGACACCCGCGCCAACCAGCTCGCGCACAAACTGATCGAGGCGGGCGTCGGCCCGGATCGACTGGTGGGCATCGCCGTCGAACGCAGCGTGGAAATGATCGTCGGCCTGCTGGCGATCCTCAAGGCCGGCGGCGCTTACGTGCCGCTGGATCCGGCGTATCCCGAGGATCGCCTGGCCTACATGATCGAAGACAGTGGCCTCGAACTGCTGTTGACCCAATCCCATTTGCAAGCGCAGCTACCGATTCCGACCGGGCTCAACACCTTGCTGCTCGATCAGCCGCAAGCGTGGCTGGCCGCTTATCCACAGACGTGCCCAACGGTGGCGCTGAATGGCGAACACCTGGCTTACGTGATCTACACCTCGGGTTCCACTGGCAAGCCGAAAGGCGTGATGGTGCGCCATGCGGCGCTGTGCAATTTCGTTGCGAGCATGGTCAATCAACCGGGCCTCAATGCTCAGGACCGGATGCTGTCGCTGACCACGTTCTCGTTCGATATTTTCGGCCTGGAAATCTACGGTCCGCTGCTGGCCGGTGCCAGCGTGGTGCTGACCGGCAAGGACGTACACCAAGACCCGCAAGCGGTGCTCGAACTGATCGAGCGCCACGCCGTGACCGTGTTGCAAGCCACGCCTTCGACCTGGCGCATGCTGCTCGACAGCGAGCAGGTACAGATTCTGGCGGGTCGCATGTTCCTGTGTGGCGGTGAAGCGCTGCCGCAGGAACTGGCTCAGCGCATGCTCGCGCTGTCGGCCAAAGTCTGGAACCTCTACGGTCCGACCGAAACTACCATCTGGTCGGCGCTGCACCCGTTGTCCGCTGAAAACAGTCGTCCATTCCTCGGTAAACCGATCGACAACACGGCGCTGTACATCCTGGGCAGCGACCTGGAATTGAACCCGGTCGGCGCACCGGGCGAACTGCTGATCGGCGGAGAAGGCCTGGCCCGTGGCTACTTCGAGCGTCCATCGCTGACTGCCGAACGCTTCGTACCCGACCCGTTCTCGTTCAGCGGCGAACGCTTGTACCGCACCGGCGACTTGACCCGTTATCGCGCCGAAGGTGTGATCGAGTACATCGGGCGGATCGACCACCAGGTAAAAATCCGTGGTTTCCGCATCGAGCTCGGCGAGATCGAAGCATGTTTGTTGGCCCTCGACAGCGTTCGCGAAACCGTGGTGGTGGCGCAGGACGGTCCGACCGGTCCACAGTTGGTGGCTTATGTAGTTGCGGCGGTGGCGGTTGATGATGAAGCCGCACTGCGCGCCGAACTCAAGGCCAATCTCAAGGCCGAGCTGCCGGAATACATGGTGCCGGCGCACTTGTTGTTCCTCGCGCAACTGCCGCTGACCCCCAATGGCAAGGTAGATCGCAAGGCATTGCCGGCGCCTGATGCCAGTCAGTTGCAATCGACTTACATCGCCCCGCAAACCGTCACCCAGCACACCGTCGCCGAAATCTGGCAAGCGGTGCTCAAGCTGGAACAGGTCGGTTTGAGCGACAACTTCTTTGAACTCGGCGGCCACTCGCTTCTGGTGACCCAGGTAGTCTCGCGGGTGCGGCAGGCGCTGAATGTGCAAGTGCCGCTGCGCACGCTGTTCGAGCACAGCACCTTGCAGGATTTTGTTGCCGCGCTCGGCGTCGAGCAGGCTCAGCAGGAACCGCCGATTGTGGCGTTGCCGCGCTCGCAACCGATGGCGTTGTCGTATGCCCAGGAACGTCAGTGGTTCCTCTGGCAACTGGAACCGACCAGCACCGCGTATCACCTCCCGGCGGCGCTGCGACTGCGCGGGGAGCTGGACTTGTCGGCGTTGCAGCAAAGCTTCGACAGCTTGATCGCCCGTCACGAATCCTTGCGCACCTGCTTCGTTGAAGAGCAGGGGCAGACCTTGCAATTGATCCAGGCTAACGCCTCGCTGGATCTGCAAGTGCTGGCGCTCGACAGTGAACTCGACGACGCCGCACTTCAGGCCCTGGTGGCCGAAGAAACCCTGCACCTGTTCAACCTGCAACAAGGCCCGCTGCTGCGGGTCAAGCTGTTGCGCCTGGCCGCCGATGACCATGCGTTGATCATCACCCTGCACCACATCGTGTCCGATGGCTGGTCGATGGGGATCATGGTCGATGAACTGATCGCGCTGTATGCCGGTTTCAGCCAGGGCCAGACGCCGCAATTGCCGGCGCTGGCGGTGCAATACGCCGACTACGCCGTGTGGCAACGGCAGTGGATGGAGGCTGGTGAGCGTGAGCGTCAACTGGCTTACTGGACTGCGCAATTGGGCAGCGATCAACCGTTGCTGGAACTGCCGACCGACCGTCCACGCCCAACCGAGCAAAGCTATCGCGGTGCCCGTCAGGATATTCTGCTGAGCGCCGAACTGGCCGCCGGCCTCAAGCACGTGGCGCAGCAGGAAAACGTCACGCTGTTCGCGCTGTTGCTGGCCTCGTTCCAGACCTTGCTGCATCGCTACAGCGGTCAGGCCGACATCCGCGTCGGCGTGCCGGTAGCCAACCGCAATCGCCTCGAAACCGAAGGCTTGATCGGCTTCTTCGTCAACACCCAGGTGCTGAAGGCCGAGATCGACAGTCAGCAGACCTTCCGCAGCCTGTTGGCCCAAGTCAAAAACACCGTGCTTGGCGCCCAGGCCCATCAGGACCTGCCGTTTGAGCAACTGGTGGATGCGCTGCAACCGGAACGCAGCCTGAGCCACAGTCCGTTGTTCCAGGTGATGCACAACCACCAGAGTCAGGCCCGGGAAGGGCGGGGCGCGGCGCGTTTGCCGCAGATCGAAATCGAAGGCCTGAGCTGGGTCTCGCACACTGCTCAGTTCGACCTGACCCTGGACACCTTTGAGTCCGCCGATAACGTTTGGGCCGAACTGACTTACGCCACCGACCTGTTCGACGCCGCCACCATGCAGCGTCTGGCCGGGCATTGGTCGAACCTGCTGAACGCCATCGTCGCCGATTGCGGCCAACGCATCGCCGAGTTGCCGTTGCAGGACAACGCCGAACGCGAGGCCACGTTGTTGCAGTGGAACCCGACGGTGGTCGATTTCCCGAGCCAGGGTTGCCTGCATGAACTGATCGAAGCCCAGGCTTTGCGTGCGCCCGAAGCCATTGCCGTGAGCTACAACGAGCAGACCCTGAGCTACGGTGAGCTGAATACCCGCGCTAACCAATTGGCGCACAAACTGATCGACAGCGGCGTCGGCCCGGATGTGCGCGTCGGCCTCGCGGTCGAGCGCAGCCTGGAGATGCTGATCGGTCTGCTGGCGATCCTCAAGGCCGGCGGCGCCTACGTGCCGCTGGACCCGAGCTATCCCGAAGAACGCCTGGCCTACATGATCGGCGACAGCGGTATAGGCCTGCTGTTGACCCAAAGCCATCTGCTCGGTCGTCTGCCGGTGCCGGATTCGGTGCGCAGCCTGATGCTGGATCAGGATCGCGATGGCCTCGAAGGCTACAGCGATGCCAATCCGCAGGTGGTCATGAGCCCGGACAACCTGGCTTACGTGATCTACACCTCCGGTTCCACCGGCCAGCCGAAGGGCACCTTGCTCGCCCATCACAACGTGCTGCGCCTGTTCGAAGCGACCCAGGACTGGTTCAATTTCGGCCCGCAGGATGTCTGGAGCCTGTTCCACTCCTACGCGTTCGACTTCTCGGTCTGGGAAATCTTTGGCGCGCTGCTCTACGGCGGCAAATTGGTGGTGGTGCCTTACGAGACCAGCCGTTCGCCGGAAGACTTCTACGCGTTGCTGTGCCGCGAGCGCATCAGCGTGCTCAACCAGACGCCATCGGCGTTCAAGCAACTGATGCAAGTCGCTTGCGCGCCGGAACACGCCGCGCTGCAACCGTCCCTGCGTTACGTGGTGTTCGGTGGCGAGGCGCTGGAGGTCAAGAGCCTGCGTCCATGGTTCGAGCGTTTTGGCGACCAGGCCCCGCAACTGATCAACATGTATGGCATTACCGAAACCACGGTCCACGTGACCTACCGGCCGTTGACCCTGGCTGACCTGCAACGCGAAGCGAGCAGCCCGATTGGCGAGCCGATCCCGGACTTATCGTGGTACTTGCTCGACGGTGATCTGAACCCGGTCGCCAAAGGTTGCATCGGCGAACTGTACGTCGGCCGCGCCGGCCTGGCCCGGGGTTACCTGAACCGCGCCGACCTGACCTGCCTGCGCTTTATCCCCGATCCATTCGCCGCTGACGGTGGCCGCTTGTACCGCACCGGCGACCTGGCGCGTTATCGCGCTGACGGCGTGATCGAATACGTCGGTCGAATCGACCATCAGGTGAAGATTCGCGGCTTCCGCATTGAGCTCGGTGAAATCGAAGCGCAACTGCTGGAACAGAGCGTCATCGGTCAGGCGGTTGTGCTGGCGCAGCCGGGCCTCAGCGGTCAGCAACTGGTGGCGTATCTGGTGCCCAGCGATGCCGCATTGCTGGATGCCACTGCGACCGAACAAGGCCAATGGCGCGACAGCGTGCGCGCCGCACTCAAGGAAAACCTGCCGGATCACATGATCCCGGCGCACCTGTTGCTGTTGGCGCAACTGCCGTTGACCGCCAACGGTAAACTCAACCGCAACGCCTTGCCGTCCCCGGACGCCAGCCAGGCGCAGCAGGCTTATCAGGCCCCGCAAAGCGAGCTGGAGCAGCGCATCGCGGCGATTTGGCAAGACGTGCTGAAGCTGCCGCAAGTGGGCCTCAACGACAACTTCTTCGAACTCGGCGGCGATTCGATCATCTCGATTCAGGTGGTCAGCCGTGCCCGACAACTGGGCATTCGCCTGAGCCCCAAAGACCTGTTCCAGCACCAGACCGTGCAACGTCTGGCGCTGGTGGCGCAGGTCGGCGAAAACGAATCCGGCATCGATCAACAAGCAGTGAGCGGGGCGGCGTTGCTGTTGCCGATCCAGCAGCAGTTCTTCGACGATGAAATCCCTGAGCGTCACCACTGGAACCAGTCGGTACTGCTCAAGCCGCGAGTGGTGCTGGATGCGGAAACAGTCGAGCAAGTCCTGCTGGCGTTGGTGGCGCATCACGATGCGTTGCGCCTGAGTTTCACCCAACAGAACGATGCTTGGGTGGCGGAACATCAGTCGATTGAACAACTGCAGCACCCATTGCTATGGCAGGAATCGGTGGCCGATGCCGCCGCGCTCGAAGCCTTGGGCAACCGCGCGCAACGCAGTCTCGACCTGCAACAGGGTCAACTGCTGCGCGCCGTGCTGGCGACTTTCGCCGATGGCAGTCAGCGCCTGTTGCTGGTGATCCATCACCTGGCGGTGGACGGCGTGTCGTGGCGAATCCTGCTCGAAGACCTGCAAAACGCTTATCAGCAACTGCTCGACGGCCAGGCGCTGAAACTGCCGGCCAAGACCAGTGCCTTCAAGGACTGGAGCGAACACTTGCAGCGCTACGCCAACAGCCCGGCGTTGCAGCAGGAGCTGGCGTACTGGCAAGCCTGTTTGAGCGACGTCAGCACCGATCTGCCGTGCAAGCGCATTGATGCCGGCCAGCAGAATCGTCTGGCGCTGAACGTGCAGACGCGCCTGAATCAGGACCTGACCCGGCAATTGCTGCAAGAAGCCCCGGCGGCCTATCGCACTCAGGTCAACGACCTCTTGCTGACTGCACTGGCGCGGGTGATCGGTCGCTGGACCGGTCAGGAATCGACGCTGATCCAGCTCGAAGGCCATGGCCGCGAAGAGCTGTTCGACGGCGTTGACCTGACCCGCACCGTCGGTTGGTTCACCAGCCTGTTCCCGGTGCGTTTGACCCCGGCCGCCGAGCCCGGTGACTCGATCAAGCAGATCAAGGAACAACTGCGTTCGATCCCGCACAAGGGCATCGGCTTCGGCGCCCTGCGTCACCTCGGCGATGAGCAGGCGCAGCAAACCCTGCGCGCCTTGCCGAGCCCACGGATCACCTTCAACTACCTCGGCCAGTTCGACGGCAGTTTCGAGGGCGATGACGCGGCGCTGTTCACCCCGGCGCAAGACAATGCCGGGCTGGAGCAGAGCCTCGACGCGCCGATGGGCAACTGGCTGACCCTCAATGGTCAGGTGTATGGCGGCGAACTGAGTGTCGGTTGGAGCTTCAGCAGCGAGCGCTTCGACAGCGCCACCATCGAACGCCTGGCCGAGGACTACGCCGACGAACTGGCGGCGCTGATCGCGCATTGCGTGACCCCTGGCGTCCAGGGCCTGACGCCTTCGGACTTCCCGCTGGCCGGCCTGACCCAGCTGCAACTCGATAGCCTGCCGGTGGCCGCGCAGCAGATCGCCGATGTCTACCCGCTGTCGGCGATGCAGCAAGGCATGTTGTTCCACAGCCTCTACGAGCAATCGAGCGGCGATTACATCAACCAGGTCCGCCTCGACGTCGAAGGCCTCGACCCGCAGCACTTCCAGCAAGCCTGGCAAGCGGCGGTGGACAGCCACGACATCCTGCGCACCAGTTTTGTCTGGCAAGGGCAGGTGGTGCGCCCGGTGCAAGTGGTGCACAAGCAGTTGGACATGCCGTTCAGCGTGCTCGACTGGCGTGATCGCAGCGATTGGCAAGCAGCCCTCGACGAACTGGCCGTCGCTGAACAGGCGCAAGGTTTCGACCTGGCCCAAGGGCCGTTGCTGCGCATGGTCGTGGTGCGCCTCGATGATCAGCGCTGCCATTTGATCTACACCAACCATCACATCCTGATGGACGGCTGGAGCAACTCGCAGTTGCTCGGCGAAGTATTGCAACGCTACAGCGGCGAGCCGATACCGACGTTGGCCGGGCGTTATCGCGACTACATCGACTGGTTGCAACGCCAGGACGTGGCGGTCAGCGAAAGCTACTGGAAAGGTCAACTGGCCAACCTTCAGGAACCGACGCGCCTGGCCCAGGCGATCCAGCGTCAGCAAACTGATGAAAACCTCGACGGCCATGGCGAGCGTTATTGCTTCCTCAGCGCCGAGCAGACTCGGGAGTTGGGTGAGTTCGCCCGCCAACAGAAAGTCACCCTCAACACCTTGATCCAGGCCGCGTGGCTGTTGCTGTTGCAACGCCTGACCGGCCAGGACAGCGTGGCGTTCGGCGCCACCGTTTCCGGTCGTCCAAGCGAGCTTAAAGGCGTCGAGCAGCAAATCGGCCTGTTCATCAACACCCTGCCAGTCATCGCTAGCCCCCGTTCGGAACTCACCGTGGGCCAATGGTTGCAGAGTGTGCAGGCGCAGAACATCACCCTGCGCGAGCATGAACACACGCCGTTGTTCGACATCCAGCGCTGGGCCGGCAAGAGCGGCGAAGCGCTGTTCGACAACATCCTGGTGTTCGAGAACTACCCGGTGTCCGAGGCGTTGGAGCAGGGCGCGCCTTCGGAGCTGCGCTTTGGCAACGTCAACAACCACGAGCAGACCAACTACCCGCTGACCCTGGCGGTGAATGTCAGCGAGGAACTGTCGCTGCATTACAGCTACCAGCGCGCACAGTTCGCCGACTCGGTGATCGTGCAGTTGAGCCAACACCTCGACACCTTGTTGCAGCAAATGGTCCAGTCCGGCGAAGCGACCCTCGGTTCGCTGAACCTGTTGGGCATCGTCGAGCAGCAATTGATGGTCGAGCAATGGAATGCCACCGGGGTTGCCTACTCGCTGGAGCAGGGCGTGCACACCCTGATCGAAGCCCAGGCCCGACGCACGCCGGATGCTCCTGCGCTGGCGTTTGGCGCCGAGTCTTTGAGCTACGCCCAACTCAACGCCCGCGCCAACCAGTTGGCCCATGCCTTGATCGCACGCAAGGTTGGCCCGGACGTGCTGGTGGGTATCGCGGTGGAACGCAGCCTGGAAATGGTCGTCGGCCTGCTGGCGATTCTCAAGGCGGGCGGCGCCTACGTGCCGCTGGACCCGGAATACCCGCGTGATCGCTTGAGCTACATGATCGCCGACAGCGGCATCGACCAGTTGCTGACCCAGCCGCACCTGCTGGCCAGCCTGCCGATTCCCGACGGTGTGCAGACCCTGTGCCTGGAAGCGTCCGGCGCAGATTTTGCCGGGTTCCCGAGTTGCGATCCGCAGGTCAGTTACGACGCGAGCAACCTCGCTTACGTGATCTACACCTCCGGCTCGACCGGCATGCCGAAGGGCGCGGGCAACTCGCACAAAGCGCTGACCAACCGTCTGATGTGGATGCAACAGGCTTATGGGCTGGGCGCTGCCGACACGGTATTGCAGAAAACCCCATTTAGTTTCGACGTGTCGGTCTGGGAGTTCTTCTGGCCGCTGATGACCGGCGCACGTCTGGTGGTGGCCGCCCCTGGCGATCACCGCGATCCGGCGAAACTGATTGCGCTGATCAACCAGCAGCAGGTCAGCACGCTGCACTTCGTGCCGTCGATGCTGCAAGCGTTCCTGCAAGATGCCAACGTCGGCAGTTGCAGCAGCCTGACGCGCATCGTGTGCAGTGGTGAAGCGCTGCCGGTGGACGCGCCAACCCAAGTGTTCGCCAAGCTGCCGGGCGCCGGGTTGTACAACCTCTACGGCCCGACCGAAGCGGCGATCGACGTGACGCACTGGACCTGCCGCGATGAAGGTCGCGACGGCGTGCCGATCGGGCAACCGATTGCCAACCTGACCACCTACATTCTTGATAGCGGCCTTAATCCGCTGCCAATCGGCGTCGCCGGTGAGTTGTATCTCGGCGGCGTCGGTCTGGCCCGTGGTTATCATCGCCGTGCCGGGTTGAGCGCCGAGCGTTTCGTCGCCAGCCCGTTCGGTGATGGCCAGCGCCTGTACCGCACCGGTGACCTGGCGCGTTATCGCGCTGATGGCGTGATCGAGTACGTCGGGCGCATCGACCATCAGGTCAAGCTGCGTGGCCTGCGGATCGAGCTTGGGGAGATCGAAGCACGGCTGATGGAACATGCCGCCGTGCGCGAAGCGGTGGTTGTAGCTCAAGACGTATTGGGCAGCAAGCAACTGGTGGCGTACCTGGTGTCGGTCGATCCGGCCACTGTCGATGTCGCCGAATCGCTGAACGACGACCTGACCACTTGGCTGGGCGAAAGCCTGCCGGATTACATGGTCCCGGCGCACCGCGTGTGGCTGGCGCAGATGCCGCTCAGCCCCAACGGCAAACTCGACCGCAAACGTCTGCCGGCGCTGGAGTTTGCCGCTTCGCAGCAACACGTCGAACCGGCCAACGCTACCGAGCAGACGCTGGTCAACATCTGGCAAGCGGTGCTCGGCCTGGAGCGGATCAGCACCACCGATAACTTCTTTGCGTTGGGCGGCGATTCGATCATCTCGATTCAGGTGGTCAGCCGTGCGCGTCAGCAAGGGATCGAACTGAGCCCCAAAGACCTGTTCCAGCAGCCGACCATCCAGCAACTGGCCCTGCGAGCGCAAGCCACCGAAGGCACGCATCAACAACCGGTGGCGCTGATCGACATGCCGCTGCATGGCTTGAACGACGCGCAATTGGCCGCGTTGCCGTTGCCGGAAGGTCAGCTCGACGGTTTGTACCGCTTGTCACCGATGCAGCAAGGCATGCTGTTCCTCGGCTTGAACTCGCCGGACGCCGACCTCTACATCAACCAGTTGTGCATTCCGGTGCAAGGCCTGGAGCCGCTGCGGTTCAAGGCTGCCTGGGAAGCAGTGAGCTTGCGTCACGACATCCTGCGCACCGGTTTCCTCTGGCAGGACATGGCCGAGCCGCTGCAATTCGTGCTCGCCGATCCGCAATTGCCGATCAGCCTGCTCGACTGGCGCGACCAGGACAGTTCGCCCGAAGCCTTGCAGCAACTGGCCGACAGCGAACGGGCCAAGGGCTTCGACCTGGATCGTCCGCCGCTGCAACGCCTGACACTGGTGCGGGTAGGGGAGGACAGCTATCAGCTGATCTGGACCTACCACCACATCCTCATCGACGGTTGGAGTTCCTCGCAACTGATCGGCGAAGTGCTGAGCCAGTATTCCGGCCAGGCCTTGTCCGAGGCGGTGCCGTACCGTCGTTACATCAATTGGCTGCAACAACAGGATGCCAACGCCAGCGAAGGGTTCTGGCGTGAGCAACTGGCGCAGCTGGATGAGCCGACCTATCTGGCCGACGCCGTGCCGCGGGTTGGGCAGGGTCATGGTCACGAAGCGCTTTACAGCCGCCTGGGCGAAACCCGCACCGAGCAACTCAAGGCCTTCGCGCAATCCCAGCAAATCACCCTCAACACCTTGGTGCAGGGTGCGTGGCTGGTGCTGCTCAGCCGTTACAGCGGTCAGCGTTGCGTGGCGTTCGGCGCCACGGTGGCGGGGCGTCCGGCGAGTCTGCCGGCGTCGGAATCGATCCTCGGCCTGTTCATCAACACCTTGCCGGTGATCAAGGATGTGCGCGCCGAGCAAGCGGTCGGTGACTGGCTGCGCGACTTGCAGGACTTCAACCTGGAAATGCGTGAGCGCGAATATACGCCGCTCAGTGATGTGCAGCGCTGGGCCGGTCGTGCCGGGCAATCGCTGTTCGACAGCATCATCGTGTTCGAGAACCATCCTATCGACCAGGCGCTGCGCGAGTGGCGCGACGACTCGCTGAAGTTTGGCGAAACCAACAGCGCCGGCCTGACCAACTTCCCGATGGACCTGATGGTCACCCTCGAAGAAGGTTTGGTGATCGAGTACATGTTCCTGCGCGAGCATTTTGATCTGGCGACCGTGGAAGGCATCCGCAGCAACATGGAAGGCTTGCTCGCGGCGCTGACGCAGGACGCGGCGCAGCCACTGGGCCGTATCGGTTTGGTGACAGGGCAGGCGTTGCCGACGACAGCGGTCGAGACGCAAAAAGTTGCAGCGCCGGTTCACCAGCGCATCGCGCGATGGGCAGCGCCTCTTGGTGAAAAAACCGCCGTGATCTTCAACAGTCAGGCGTTCAGCTACGGCCAGATCGAGGCCCGGGCCAATCGCCTGGCCCATGCGTTGATCGCCGAAGGCGTCGGCCCGGAAGTGCGGGTTGGCGTGGCGTTGCCGCGTAGCGAAAACATGATTGTCGCGCTGCTCGCGGTGCTCAAGGCCGGTGGTGCCTATGTGCCGCTGGACGCGACTTATCCCCGTGAGCGGTTGAGCTACCTGATGCGCGACTCCGGGATCGCCTTGCTGCTCAGCGATTCGAGCCTGCGCGAGGTGCTGCCGAGTCAGGACAACTTGCACGTCATGGCCCTGGATCAACTGGACCTCGACGCGCAGCCAAGCCACGCGCCGCAAATCGACGTGCAACCGGGCAACCTCGCGTACGTGATCTACACCTCCGGCTCCACCGGGCAACCGAAGGGTGTTGGCGTGGCCCACGGGCCGCTGGCGATGCACTGCCAGGCGATCGGTCAGCGTTATGAAATGAGCGAAGCCGACTGCGAATTGCACTTTATGTCGTTCGCCTTCGACGGTGCCCATGAACGCTGGTTGACCACCCTGACCCACGGCGGGCGCTTGCTGATTCGTGACGACAGCCTGTGGACCGCCGAGCAAACCTTCACGGCGTTGCACGAGCATGGCGTCACCGTGGCGGCATTCCCGCCGGTGTACTTGCAGCAACTGGCCGAACACGCCGAGCAGCAGGGCAACCCACCGCCGGTGCGCATCTACTGCTTCGGCGGCGATGCAGTGCCAGCGGCGAGTTTCGAACTGGCCAAGCGTGCATTGAAACCGCAATACATCATCAACGGCTACGGCCCGACCGAAACCGTGGTCACGCCACTGATCTGGAAGGCCGGCGCCGAGGATGTGTGCGGCGCGGCTTACGCCCCGATTGGCAGTGTGGTCGGTGAGCGCAGCGGTTATGTGCTGGACAGCGACCTCAACCGTTTGCCGGCCGGTATCGCCGGGGAACTGTACCTCGGCGGCGCGTTGGCTCGGGGTTATCTGGGACGTTCCGCTGGAACTGCCGAGCGATTCGTGGCCAACCCGTTCAGCGCCGATGGCAGTCGCCTGTACCGCACCGGCGACCTGGTTCGCCAGCGCGAGGACGGCACCATCGATTACCTGGGGCGCATCGACCATCAAGTGAAGATTCGCGGTTTCCGCATCGAGCTGGGTGAAATCGAAGCACGCCTCAAGCAGCAACCGGGTGTGCGCGACGCCGCCGTGGTGGCTCGCGAAGGGGTCAGCGGCAAGCAACTGGTCGGTTATGTGCTGGCCAATGCCGACGCCCCGGCAAGCGGTTTGTGCGAAGGACTGCGCGAACAGCTCAAGGCCAGCCTGCCGGACTACATGGTGCCGACGCACCTGGTATTGCTGGAGCGCATGCCGCTGACGCCGAACGGCAAACTCGACCGCAAGGCCTTGCCAAGTCCTGAGGCGGATCAGCGTCAAGAGCACGTGGCGCCGTCCACCGTGTTGGAAAAAGCCTTGGCGAAAATCTGGCAGGACGTGCTGAAAATCGAGCGCGTCGGCCTGACCGACAACTTCTTCGAACTGGGCGGCGATTCGATTCTCAGCCTGCAAGTGATTGCCCGCAGCCGACCGCTGAAGGCCCAGGGCCTGAGCTTGAAACTGCGCGACTTGATGCAGAAACCGACCATCGCCGAGCTGGTGGCCAGCACTCAGGGCACCGTCGAGAAAACCTCGGGGCTGTTGGCGATGAACGCTGAAGTCAAAGGCGTCGCGCCGCTGTTCTGCATCCACGCCGGCTTCGGCACGGTGTTCGACTACGAACCGCTGGCCCGTCGCTTGAGCGGTCAACGCCAGGTGTTGGCGATCCAGTGCCGGATGCTTCTGGATCCGGCCTGGAACGATGCTTCGTTGGAAAGCATGGCCAGTGCTTACGTGGCGCAGATCCGCGAGAAACAGCCGCAGGGGCCGTATCACCTGCTGGGCTGGTCGTTGGGCGGCACATTGGCGTTGCTGATGGCGGCGCAACTGGAGGGCGAAGGCCAGCGTGTGGAGGTCGTCGGCCTGGTGGACAGCTTCGTACCGTCGGCGGCGATCAATGCCGGCGCGGTGGATGACTGGCAAGCCGATCTGCGGGACTTCTTGCGGGTGACCTTGGGCGATGCCGCGCACGGTTGGGTGATCGAGGGCGAGGAGACATCGCAAAACGTGCGGACGGTGTTGACTACGGCGATGACCGCAGCGGCTTCGACTTACGCGGCACTGGGCGCCGATGAGTTGGCCCATGTGTTCAGCGTCGCGCGGCGCCTCAAGCTGTTGTCCCTCAAGCTGGATCGCTGCACAGCGCTGAACGTCGAGCCAACCTGCTGGTGGACCCTGGGGCGTGAAGACGAAGCCGTCGAACTGGCCAATCAATTGGCGCAACCGGCGCTGGTGGGTGAATGGATCGATTGCGGGCACTTCCAGATTCCGCGCGATGAAACGTTCCTCGCCGAGGCTGAAGAAATGCTCGGCGCGATCGTTGAATCAGTAGCCCTGTAATAAACCTGAAAACCGGTCGAGCGCTGTGCTCGACCGGTTTGGAGAATTGGTAATGTCGTTGAACCCTGATATCGCCGCATTTCTGGAGCTGGTCGGCAACGGCCGGGCCAGCGGCAAACGCGTAGGCATGCATGAGCTGAGCCCCGAGCAGGCCCGTGAACAGTTCGATCAGTCGTCGCTGTTGATGGACGCGGGGGGTGAAGAACTGGAAGTGGTCGATGAACTGCAACTGCCGGTGCGTGACGGCACGCGCCTGAACGCGCGGATCTACAGTAACCACTCATTGGAAAAGGGCGCCAAGCGTCCGGCGCTGTTGTATTTCCATGGCGGCGGTTATGTGGTCGGCAGCCTCGACTCCCATGACTCGCTGTGCCGCGCGTTGGCGGTCATGGCCAATTGCGTGGTGTTGTCGGTGGCCTATCGGCTGGCGCCGGAGTTTCGCTTTCCGACCGCCGCCGATGATGCGCTGGATGCGTGGGACTGGCTGGTGGCCAACGCCGATGATTTGGGCATCGATGCCCAGCGTCTGGCGGTGGGCGGCGACAGCGTTGGCGGCAGTTTGGCCACGGTGTTGGCCGCGCAACCGTTGGTGCAGCCGTTGTTGCAGGTGTTGATCTACCCGGTCACCGATGCCAGCCAAAGTACCGCGTCCATTGAGCGTTATGGCGTGGGGCATTTGCTGGAGAAGGATTCCCTGAGCTGGTTCTACGAGCACTATCAGCGCGACGTCAGCGATCGTCTTGATCCACGCTTTTCGCCGTTGCTGGCCCAGGTCTCGGCGAGCATGGCGCCGGTGCTGCTGATCCTCGCCGAATGCGACCCGCTGCACGACGAAGGCGTGGCGTATGCCCGCCATTTGCAGGCGGCGGGGGTGGCGGTGGAGCTGAAAATCTTTGAGGGCATGACCCACGACTTCATGCGCATGGGCGCGATCATCGACGAGGCCGAAGAAGCGCAGCAGCACATTGCCGAGCGGTTGGTGCAGGTGTTTGCGGTGGATTGATTGCTTCATCAGTTACAACAAAACGCCGGCGATTGCCGGCGTTTTGCTGCCCACTGCAAAATCTGCAGGCAACCCCCCATCAAAAAAACGGGCGAAGCAATTGCCGATTTTTGATGCGGATAAACATGTTTACGGATGCGCGTTTAAAGACACTCGCTGTTACGTCATAAGAGGCTACAACGCCTTGCGCCGTTACCTACGCGTACGCCAGAATCCGCCGGCTTGTGCGGCTTTGGGGCGGGCTATATCGTTTGCTGGTCACTGCAAAACAGTGATCGGGTTTGGTAGCCCTGCTCATTAAGTAGTCGTATGGCGACACCTTGTGCAGTCTCTGTTTTGGGATTCTGCTTTTATGGTGGGCATGCGTGGGGCTCCATTGTGAGCGCCGGGTTTACTACTTGAGCCGGTCTACCAACCCACGTATGGCCGCTACCCTTCGTTTGGTAGCGAGGGTGATGGCTCCTCAATATTCAAGTAGAGATCCGTCTATGTTCAAAGTAACGCCTAATCCCCCAGATACCAATCCAGTACCCTACGACGCTTCTTTCGATCTTGACCCCAAGAAAATGAAAGAAGCGGCCGACCGCGCGCTCAAGTTCTACCTGAACCCCGGGGCGACGAAAACGCAGATACCGCCCCGCAAATCCGGCATCTTTTACACCATCGACGCAGCGGTGGATGACGAAACGTTGCTCGTCGATGCCAGCGAATCGTTGGCCTCAGCCCGCGAGATGGTCAACGACCTTGTTGACTTAACGGACGGCTCGCGACGCTACACGATGCTGGTGTTGCAACGGGTGATCATGTTGGGTGAGTTGGCGGTCAATCGCGTACTGGATAACCACAAGCCTGGGTAGAACAGGCACGGCAGTGAGGGAGGCCACTCCCTCACTGCACTGAACACTTTTGTGGCGAGGGAGCAAGCTCCCTCACCACAGGTTTAGTGTCAGGGCATCAAGTCCTGGACAGCAAAACGCCGGCATCAGCCGGCGTTTTTTATTGCGTTGTGTAGCCTGTTACCAGTTGTAGGTCACATCGGCTGTCACCGTACGACCTTCGCCGTAGTAGCAATCAAGGGTGCTGTTGCAGCTGGCGACGTATTTCTTGTTGTCGAGGTTTTCCAGGTTCAGCTTCAGCTTCGTGCCCTTGATGTGCAGCGGCGATTTTTGCAGGTCGTAGGAGACCATTGCGTCATACACGGTGTAGGACGGAATCTGGAAGGAATCTTCCTCGTAGTCCGAACCGTAGCTGCTGCGCACGTAACGCAAACCAATACCGGCGCCCAGACCGGCGAGCACGGTGGTGTTGTCGAAGTCGTAGTTGACCCAAGTCGAGGCGGTCAGTGGCGGGCTCATGGCCAGGGTGCGACCTTCGCGACCATCGTTGACGCTGCGCCATTTGTTCTGGTTACGCGACACGGCGGCCAGCACACGCAGGTTCTGCGTGACGTTGACCTTGCCTTCCAGTTCCACACCGCGCGAACGCACCGAACCGCTCTGGCTGCTGAAACCCGGGTTTTGCAGGTCGTTGGTCAGCATGTTGTCCTGGTCGATCTGGTACACCGACAACTGAATGAAGCCGTCGATGGACTTCGGCTCGTACTTGATGCCCGCTTCGTACTGCTTGCCGGTGGTCGGCTTGAACGGCTGCGAGTTCATGTCGACGCCGGTCTGGGGCAGGAACGATTCCGAGTAGCTGACGTAAGGCGTCAGGCCGTTTTCGAATTCGTAGCCCAGGCCCGCACGGCCGGTGAATTTCTCATCCTTGATGTTGGAGTGAGTGCCGGCCAGTGGTTCTTTGTTGTCCGTCTCGGCGAAGTCATAACGACCGCCCAACGTCAGGAACCACTGGTTCCAGCGCAACTGATCCTGTGCGTACAGGCCGGTCTGCTTGATGGTGTTGTCCCAGCGATACGGTTGGGTGAAGTTGAACTCACTGCCGTAGACCGGGTGGTACAGGTCGATGCCCGGACCCTGGCGGTCATACAGACCGAGGAACTTGGTGTTGAAGTGGTAGTAGTCCACGCCCAGCAGCACGGTGTGGTCCAGCTCACCGGTCTTGAACTTGGCTTGCGCGGTGCTATCGATGCCGTAGACCTTGTTGGTCTGCGACCAGTCCACCCCGAAGCGGCTCTGGTAGCTGTTGTCATCGCGGCCGGTGACCGGGTTGGTCGGGAACGAGTAGCCGTGCAATGGCGCGACATACTGGTCATCAATGTAGGCGTAGCTGCCGCGTTGCTTGAGGGTCCAGACGTCGTTGAGCTCGTAGGACACGTCATAGCCGGTCACGAACTGCTCGCGATCGTACTTGTTCAGGCCAGGTTCGCCGATGAACAGCTTGCGGCTGATCTTGCCGTTAGGGCTGTTGAACACGGTGCCTTCAGCCGGCAGACCCTGGGCTTCCGGGGTATCGCGGTCCTTCTGGTACTGGGCGAACACGGTGACGCTGGTGCGATCGTTCGGCAGCCAGGTCAGGCTCGGCGCCAGCAGCATGCGGTTCTGGTCGGCGTAGTCGATTTCCGAGTTGCTGTCGTTGACCAGGCCGGTGAGGCGATAAAGGAATTCACCCTGATCGTCGATCGGGCCGCCGATATCGAAGGCGCCGTACTTGCGATCGTAGCTGCCGCCGCCCAACACGATTTCGTGCAGCGGGGTCGCGGTCGGACGCTTGCCGACCATGTTGACGATACCGCCAGGCTGGTTCTGGCCGTACAGCACCGAGGCCGGGCCTTTGAGCACTTCGATGCGCTCCAGGGTGTACGGGTCGATCTGCAGCGAACCGCCGGTGCTGCCGCCGCCGTAAGGCAAGTGCAGGCCGTCGAGGTACAGCGGGGTAGGGGAGAAGCCACGGGAAGTTGGCTCGTCGAACATCTTCACCCGGTCGGAGAAGCCGCCACCGGTCATGCCGGCGGTGTAGCGCAGGGCCTCGGTGACCGATTGCGCGCCGCGCATCTTCACTTCATCGGCGGTGATGACGTTGATGGTCTGCGGGATTTCATTCAACGGTGTATCGGTTTTGGTGCCAGTGCCGCTGCGCTTGGCCACGATCCCGTCCACCGGGCCATAGGCCGATTCCTGGGTGGCGGAAATGCTGGTCGGCGCCAGGTCCAGGGTGTTGCCACCGCTGCTGCGCGCACGTAGGGCAACGCTGTTGCCTTCAACGGAGTAGGCGATGCCGGTGCCCTGAAGCATCTGGGCCATGGCGGCGGCCGGTTCCAGGCTGCCGTTGACGGCGGTGCTGCGCAGGCCGCTGACTTCATCCGGGCTGTAGAGCACTTGCAGGTTGGTCTGGCGACCGAATTCCTGCAGGGCGCTGCCCAGCGATTGCGCTGGAATATTGATCGCGGCGGTCTGGGCCTGGACCTGGCCGATCATCGGCAACGTCAGTGCCAGGGCGCAAAGGGCCGGCAGCGTCGGGCGAAGTGAATGGCGAATCAGCAGAGCCTTGGCGAGCGGGTTGAGTCCGTGCGGTGCGGGCATTATTCTTCTACTCTTCAAAGTGTTGACTGAGAACTATTTCTATTAACTGTTAGTGAGACGTTGAGCCTTCCGGAAACCGGAAAGACTCCACGTCTTTTTTTACGAAATTTTCACAATCAGGCAGTTTGAAGCTCGGTAACCACTTTGCCGGCGTCCATGCGCACCAGTTGATCGGCCACATCGAAGTAACGATCGTCGTGGGAAATGACGATGATGGTCTTGCCCAGGCGTTTCAGATCCGGCAGCAGCTCGGTGTAGAAAATGCGCCGGAACGTCGGGTCCTGGTCGGCGGCCCATTCGTCGAACACCAGCACCGGGCGCTCTTCCAGCCACGCATTG
Source organism: Pseudomonas sp. LBUM1646 (assembly GCF_059716165.1). Classification (NCBI taxonomy): domain Bacteria; kingdom Pseudomonadati; phylum Pseudomonadota; class Gammaproteobacteria; order Pseudomonadales; family Pseudomonadaceae; genus Pseudomonas; species Pseudomonas sp. LBUM1646. The sequence continues at coordinate 4,679,400 of NZ_CP166810.1, read as the reverse complement.
ACCAGCGCCAAACGCTTGCGTTGGCCGGTGGACAGGTCGGTGGTGGTGAACGAGCCGTCGCGCACGCTGACCTTGTGCGCGATCTCCAGGCGTTGCAGGTATTTGTTCGCGTCTTCGGGGATATGGGTGTCGCCCTGCACCACGTCGTCGAACAGGTAATAGTCGGCGAAGATCGTGGTAAACAGTTGACGGTAATCATCGCGGGTCACGGCGGTGACCACTTGGTCGTTGAGACGAATCTCGCCGTGCTGCGGCGCATACAGGCCTAGCAACAGCTTGATCAGCGTGGTCTTGCCACAGCCGTTTTCGCCGACGATGAAAATAATGTCGCCTTGATCGATCTTCAGGTTCACCGGCCCGAGGCGGAACGGCGCGCTGCCTTCGGTGGCCGGGAAGCTGTAGGACACCTCGTTCAGTTCCAGATTATGGACGACAGTGCTTTTGTGGCCCTGATCACTGAGCAGCAAGTGCGGCTCGGGCGATGAAAATTGCTCCGACAAATCGGCGATGCGGCGGAAGGCGATCTGCGCGCGGCTGACAATCGGCAAGGTGCCGATCAGGTGTTCAAGCGGGCCTTTCATGTACAGCAACACCAGAACGAAGCCGCTCATCACCGCTTTGTCCGCGCTCGGCCACAGCGATTGCAGGGCGAGGGCGAGGCCGATCACCACGAAGAACAGCATCGAGCCGAGGGTCTTGGCCACCACGAAAATGTTCACCGAACGCACCTGGGTGTCGCAGATTTTGTCCGCCGTGGCCTCGATGCCCGAGACGAACATGCGATGCCGACGCGGGCGATGGATGCGCAGTTCCTTGGCGCCTTCGGCCACTGCGTTGTAGTGCTTTTGCAGCTCGTCTTCGTAATCCCGTGCCTTCATGAACCCCATCATGCCGCGCCCACGGGCGATGTATTGGATGACCGTACCGATCACGATCGCCACCACCATCATCAGGAACATCGGCCATGACAGCATCGCCAGATAACCCATGCAACCGAGGGTCACGGTCAGGGAAATCGCCAGCGGCGCGAAGGCGAAAGCGAAGTCGCTGATGGTGTCGACGTCGTGGGTCAGCACCGGGATCAGGCGATGGCTGCGGTAGCGTTCGATCTGCTCGATGGGCGCCGACAGCACTTTTTCGCCCAGCTCTTTACGTAGCTTGGCGATGATGTGCTGGCCAACGAAGTTGGTCCCGATGTCGGAGAAGATCGAGCTGATCAATGCCAACAGGCAGAGGGCGGCGAAGGCGGCGACCACGGTATTGGTCAGGCCGCCCTCGGAGTGCAGCACATTATTGATCGTCGCCAGCAACGCGGTGACGCTCAGACCGCCGACCATGCCGAGCAGGATGGAGCCGGCGACGATCAGCCGAAAGGGTTTGAGCAGGGTGAACAATTCATTGATCACCCCGCGTGTTGGTTTGCTCATGGAGGTTCCCTGCTTGAAAAGAGTGGCGACGGCCGGGCATCGCTGAAGGACATGGAGGGCGGTGGCGCGCCGCAGACGCACGCGCACTCCTATAGAACGACTGGCGGGGTAGCTAATTTAGCGGCCACCCGCCGTAAAAAAATCTCAGACGAAACACGCACCCTGTAGCAGCTGCCGAGGCACGAGGCTGCGTTCGGCTCATGTAGCAGCTGCCGAAGGCTGCGTTCGGCTGCGAAGCAGTCGTGAAATCAGGCGGCGCGGTGTTTCAGGAAGACCGCGTGCTCAGGTTTTACTGCGTTCGGCTCATGTAGCAGCTGCCGAAGGCTGCGTTCGGCTGCGAAGCAGTCGTGAAATCAGGCGGCGCGGTGTTTCAGGAAGACCGCGTGCTCAGGTTTTACGACTGCTTCGCAGCCGAACGCAGCCTCGTGCCTCGGCGGCTGCTACACCGGACGCAGCCTCGTGCCTCGGCGGCTGCTACACCGGACGCAGCCTCGTACCTCGGCAGCTGCTACAGCCCGGGCTTACAGGTCGCGGGCGACGCGGAAGCCGATCCAGTCGCCGCGATCACCCGGCACCAGTGCGTTGCGGTTGCCGGAGCGGGAGAACACCGGCGCTTCGCCCCAGTCATTGCCGCGAATGCGCTTGAATTCGCACTTGCCGGTCAACCAGGCACTGCCATCGCTCGGCGCGCCGACGTAGTTTTCGTTGTAGCAATCGGCGGTCCACTCATAGACGTTGCCGTGCATGTCGTACACGCCGAAGGCGTTGGCCGGGAAGCTGCCGGCCGGGGCGGTGAAGTTGTAACCGTCGGCCGCGCCGTAGGTGTTGGCGTGTTTGGCGATGCTGTATTCCTTGCCCTCATCGAACGGGAAGGGGAACGGGCCGCTGGTGCCGCCGCGCGCGGCGTACTCGCGCAGGGACTCGCTGACCAGTCGATATTGCTGCCCGGTTTTCTTCGACAGCCATGCCACGTAGGCGTTGACCTCGGCAAAGTCCATGCACACGGCCGGGTGCTTGTTGGTGTATTCATAGCGCGGGATGCCAGCCTTGCATTCGCGGCCCGGGCGATCGTCGCCGTCGGGCATGACGTAGCCGGTGTCGCGGGTATAGGCATCCCATTCGCCTTTCAACACCTGGAAGCGGCTGATCGCCAGCGGTTTGGCGAAAGTCACCGGGTGCATCGGGCCCTCATCGGGCTCGCGGCCGACTTCATCGTCCGGGGTGCCCATGGTGAAGGTGCCGGTGGGCAGCACGACCATTTCCGGGCAGTCCTTGCAGTCCTTGAATACTTTGCCCGGTTTGGCGGGCTCGGCGGCTTGGGCAACGCCTGGCACCAGGCCGGCGGCCAGGGCAGCCAGCAGCAGGGCCGGGAGTGCCTTCAAGGAAAAACGTCGCAGGTCACTGTTCATCATTGATCTCGATAAAAGGTAAAAGGGATCGCCTGGGTTCAGAGGGTCTTGTCGAGCAGCGCCAGTAATTGGTCGATTTGCGCTTCGGTGTTGAGCAGGCCCGGCGCGGTGCGGATCACCGGCCCGACGTCGCGCTCGACGGCATCGGCGACCACGCGGTTTTTCATCAGGTAGGCGGCGATCTTGTCGCTGTCCTTGCCCTTGACCCGGAAGAAGGTGAAACCGGCCGATAGTTCGGGGCTCAGCGGCGTGACCAACTCAACCTGCGGACGTTCTTGCAGGCGTTTTTTCAGGTAGCTGTTCAGCTCGTGGATGCGCGCCTGAACCTCGGCCTTGCCCAGTTGCAGGTGCAACTTGAAGGCTTCGTCCAGCGCCCAGCGATGCTCGAACGAGTGATAACCGCCCGGCGTCATGGTGGTGGAGAAGTCCTCGGCTTCGGAGAAGGTCGGGATGATCGGCGTGACGTATTTGACCTCGCTGGTGCGGCTGCAGACGATGCCGGTGCCGCGCGGGCCGAACATCCATTTGTGCGTGCCGGCAATAAAGAAGTCGCAGTTCATGGCCGGAAAACTCAAGTCGTCGACGCCAAAACCGTGCACGCCATCGACCAGGTAAATAATGCGGTCCTCGTCGCTGCGGTTGCGGTTGTGCTTGTCCACCAAGGCGCCGATCTCGGCAATCGGAGTTTTCACACCGCTGCTGGAGTGCACCCAGGTCATGCCGAGGACCCGGGTTTCGGGTTTGATGCTGCGGTCGATGGCCGCGAGGATTTCTTCCTTGGTGACGGTCCGCGGGTCCTTGAACAGCCTGATCTTGCGCACCTTGGTGCCGTCCCGTTGCGTGCGCAATTCGAGGATGGTGTGGGTCGCGTAGTGTTCGTGCTCGGTGGTGAGGATTTCCTGATCCGGACGTACGTGCACGCCGCCGTAGATCATCGCCAGGCCTTCGGTGGTGCTGCCGGTCAGGGCGATTTGCTTCGGGTCGGCTTGCAGGTATTTGCCGGCCCAGACCCGTACGTTTCCTTCCCGTTGTTCGATCACGCCCAGGTCCCAATCCATCGCCAGCCCCGGGTTTTTATCCAGCGCGGCGCGGTGCATTTCGATGGCGTCACGCACCGGTTTCGGGTGGGTGGTGATCAGGAAGTTGGAGAAGTGCAGGTAATCCTGGTCCTGATTGAACAACTGGCGCAACTGCGCCCATTTGTCCCGGGGCAGCGGCGGGATCGGGCTGGCGCTGGCGACGTTTTGAAGGCCGGCGCCCAAGGGCAGGGCGGCCGCGAGAATCCCGGCTTGCTTGAGAAAGTCTCGACGGTTGCTCATGGCTTGGCGGCTTCCCGGGCAGAAATCAGCGCCGGTTTGGAGAGCTTCTCAACCTGATCCCAAACCCGCAGGAAGTTGCCACCCCACAGCTTGGCGATGTCCGCCTCGGAATAACCGCGCGACAGCAGCTCGGCGGTGACGTTGCGGATTTCACCGACGTTCTCCCAGCCTTTGACGCCGCCACCCTCGTTGAAGTCGGAGCTGATGCCAACGTGGTCGATGCCGATCTTGCGGACCGTGTAATCGATGGCGTCGCCCAGGTCCTTGAGGCTGGCCTTCGGCTCTTCTTCAAGGATGGCGTAGAGCTGACCGGCGTACTCGCCGAACTTCTGCTCGGACCACGCAGCGATGATCGGGTCGCCTGGCATCAAGGCGTAGGCCAGGTTCGGCAGCGGCGGCAGGTCGAAGCGGGCGCGCAGAGCATTGAGTTTGTCCTGGGTGCCTTGGGTCAGCGGGCGCAGGTATTGGGAGAAGCCAACGATTTGCACCACGCCGCCGCTGTTTTTGATCAGCTGCAATTCCTTGTCGCTGAGGTTGCGCGGGATATCGACCATCGCCCGTGGTGCCGAGTGCGAGGCCACCAGCGGTGCGCGGCTCAACTGCGCGACTTGCTCCAGGGCCTTGGTCGACATCTGCGAGACGTCGATGATCACGCCGAGGTCGTTCAAACGCTGCACGGCTTGTTTGCCGATGTCGGACAACCCATCCAGCGCATCAGGCGAATCATTGAAGAATGGCAGCGGGCGCGAAGAGTCGGCCCAATCGTTGTTGCCCACGTAACTGAAGCCGAACATGCGCATGCCGCGAGCGGCCCACAGATCCAGCAGGTTCAGGTCATAGCCCAGGGGATAGGCGTTGAGCATGCTCATGAAGATCGCGAACTTGCCTTCGCCGTGCAGACGCCGAAAATCGGCGGGGGTGTAGGCGATGGCGACCTGGTTGGGGAAGTCGCGGACCATGCCGGAGATGATCTTGTAGCGGATCTCTTGCTGGTTGCGCGCTTCGGCGACAAAGCCGGCGGTGGGCTTGTGCGGCGCGTTGGGGCCGTTCCACAGTTCCGGCCAGCCGAAGATCGTCAGGGCGGCGCCAGACAGCCGTCCGCGATTGGCCTTGACCAGGTCGAACTGGCCAGTGCCGTCCTTGTCGATTTCGTTGCCGACGGTGCCAAAATCCTGGGGCACGGTGATGTGGCTGTCGAAAGAGAGCATGCGTTCGTGCAGCTCATCGGCTTGTTGCAGCACTTTGAGCGGGTAACCCGGATTGTCCTTGAACCAATGATCCCAAACCGCAAAACCTGCACCGGCGCTGATCGCCAGGGCCAGCGGCAGGCCAATGTAAAGAGCCTTTTTCGAACGTGGTTTTGTCATTGCCATCTCAGTCAGGTTCGCCGCCCCGGTGCAGGCGCAGGGGCCTTTGCTATCTGGGAAGAACGAGTGATCGGCACAGGAATTTAGGTCCCTACTTTAAAAGATCGCAGCCTTCGACAACTCCTACATTGGAATGCGTAGCCCTGTAGGCGCTGGCGAAGGCTGCGATCTTTTGGCTGCACCATAAATTTGTGGCGGGGATGAACGTTCTAGCTTGGATAAAGCCTGCTTCATGGCTGACACAGGTAGGGCAATGACGATTTCTCGACGATGGTTCATGGCGGGCCTGGCGCTGACCGGCGCCGCCGTGCCTGCGGCTTTTTATGGGCATCGCGAATGGACGAAACCGGACCCGACGATCACCCCCGGTGAAGCGTCGTTCGATGTGGCGGATGTCGCCGGCCAGCGATTGGCGGATGCCTTGCGCGGTGTCTGGACGATTCGTTTCGAAGGCCGTGATGCCGGCATCGAAGGCTTGCCCCGGGACGGGCTAGAAGTGTTTCTCGATATTGGCCACAAGGGCCGTGGTGTCAGTGGTTTTCTCGACACAGCCGAGCGTTTGCGCGGCGTCGATGCGCCGCGTTACCGGATCTTCGGCGACCTCGCGGACGCCAATGCGGCGCAGTTGAGCTGGCGACTGGTCGGGGCCAGTGGCAAGACCGATTACGAATTCAACATGCGCCTGGATGAAGTCTGGGCCGCGTTTGGCAATGCCGGCAGCGGCAGCCTCAGTGGTCGGGTGTCGCGCCTTGATCGTCCGTTGGTCCTGCCGGCGCAGGACAATCGCTTTATCGCCGTCAAACACGTATTCCCGGAAGCCCGGGAACGCACGGCGCTGAACCCGCCACTGCTGGCCTGGCTGGTATCGCCCGAGCATCGGTTGTTTCACCAACTCTGGCATGCCTCCCGGGACAAATGGCACACCTTGTCCGAGGACAAGCGCGATGCCCTGCGCGGTGTTGGCTGGCAGCCCGGCCCCCGCGACAAAGAGCGCGATGCCCGAGGCAAGCACAAAGATCGCAATGGCTCCGGGATCGACTTCTTTTTCATGCACCGGCACATGCTCGGCACTGCGCGCTCGATGCAGGACTTGCCGTCCTGGCAGTACTTCCCGCTGCCGCAGCCAGAACTGGTGCGTGATCGTGCCGGCTTCGCCCGTTATTTTGACAACCACGACGGCACCGCGCTGCCGCCGACCTGGCTGGCCGAAGGCGATGATGAGTACACCCAGTGGGTCGCCGATCTCAAGACCGCCGAGACCTATCAAACCAATTTCCAGGTCTGGGAATCGCAGTACCGCGATCCGCAGTACTTGTCGAAGCTGACCCTGGGTCAGTTCGGTTCCGAGGTGGAACTGGGCTTGCACGACTGGCTGCACATGCGCTGGGCTTCGGTGCCACACGACCCTTCGAACGGCGCACCGGTGCCGCTTGCCCGCGATCTGGACGACTTTGCCGCGCGCTGGTTTGCCCCGGAGAACGACTTTCTCGGCGATCCGTTTTCGTCCCATGTGAACCCGGTGTTCTGGCATTTCCATGGTTGGATCGATGATCGGGTGGAGGACTGGTTCCGTGCGCATGAGCGTTTCCATCCGGGCGAAGTCAGTCGCCTGCAAGTCAACGGCGTGCACTGGTTCGCCCCTGGGCGTTGGGTCGAGGTCGATGACCCGTGGCTCGGGCCGACCACCCACGGTTGCAGCACTACACCCGGATTGCAGGTCGGCAAGTCAGTGGAAATGGACCCGGAAACCATGAAGCTCGCCTTGCGCATCACCTTTGGCGAGGACGAAAAGAAACTCGCCGACCTGTTCCGCCGCGTGCCGAAACGGCCGTGGTATGCGCGCAATCTGAAGGCCAAAGCCTAGAGCAAAAGATCGCAGCCTTCGGCAGCTCCTACAGGGTGTACGCCATCCTATGTAGGCGCTGCCGAAGGCTGCGATCTTTTGATCTTTAAAGTCTCTGCCACCCACCGCCCAATGCCTTGTACAACGCCACACTGGCCTGCACCCGCGCCAGGCGCAGTTGCACATTCAAATCCTGCGCCGCATACAGCGTGCGCTGCGTCTCCAGCACCGTCAGCAAATCCTCGGCACCGGCCTGATAGCGACTTTGCGCGATGTTGAAAGCGGTCTGTGCCTGATTCAATTCCTCGCTTTGCCACTGCCGTTGTTCATCCAGCCCGCGAATGCTGTTGAGGGCTTTTTCGACGTCGGCGAAGCCATTGATGATCGCCCCGCGATAGATCTCCAACAGTTCTTCCTGGCGTGCCGTGGCCTTGTCGCGCTCGGCGCCGAGGCGGCCGTTGTTGAAGATCGGCGCGACCAGCCCGGCGGTGAGGTTGTAGAACGGGCTGCGCATGACGTCGGAGAAGTTGTTGGCCCCTGAACCGATGTTGGCGCTCAGGGTCACGGTCGGCAGCATGGCCGCGCGGGCGACGGTGACATCTGCCTGGGCCGCCGCCAATTGCGCTTCGGCGCGGGCGATGTCCGGGCGTCGGCTCAGCAGTTCACTGGGCAGACCGGCGCCGATGCTCGGCCATTGCAGGCCATCGAACAGCTCCTGGCTCAGGGCCAGTTCCTGAACCGGTCGGCCGAGCAGGGCGGCGAGGCTGATCAGCGCGTCCTGAGCCTGTTGCTGCACCAATGGCAATTGCCGTTGCTGGGCGGCCACCAGGCTTTTCTGCTGGGCCAGTTCCAGTGCCGTGGCCGAGCCTGAATCGAAACGGGTCTGCACAAGCTTCAGGACGTTTTGTGCATTGGCCAGGTTCAACTCGGCGATACGACTTTGCTCTCGCAGCGACAAGGTTTGCGCATAACTGTTGGCCACGCCACTGAGCAAGGTCAGCTCAACCGTGGCTTGATCAAACTCGCTGGCCTTCAAGCCGAATTGCGCGCTGTCCCGGGAAGCGCGTTTGCCGCCCCAGAAGTCGATTTCATAACTGGCGCTGAGGTTGGCATCGAAGTAGTCCACCGCCTGGTTGCTGCTGTCGGCATCGAGCTGACTGTAGCCATTGCCACGCAGCAGTTTCTGTCGGTTGGCATTCCCTGCGGCCTTCACCTCGGGCAGCAACGAACCGCCGGCAATCACCGTCCCGGCCTGGGCTTGACGCACGCGGGCGACCGCTGCCGCCAGATCGAAACTGCCGACTCGCGCCTGTTCGATCAGGCGATCCAGTTGTGGGCTGCCGAACTGCGCCCACCATTGCCGGTTATTCAATGTGGCGCTGTCACTGTGGGGCGATTGCCACGTGGCGGGCGGCGCGAGGCCGCTGTCCGGGCGCGGGGCAGGGCTGCCGCATGCGCTGAGTAACAGGCAGAGGGTCAACAGGCTCAATTGCGGCTTCATAGGTCGATCATTCACTGGTAAGGGCCGTGACCGGGTCGAGCCGGGCAGCTTTGCGGGCCGGCATGAAGCCGAAGACAACACCGGTAACGAGGGCGCAGCCGAAGGCGCCGAACACCGCCATCAAGGAAAACGCGACGGCGACTTCGCTGAGCACCAGCACGCCGCCGACGATCAGCGCCAGGGCAATCCCGGCAATGCCGCCGACCACCGAGAGCATCACCGCTTCGGTGAGGAACTGACGCAGGATGTCGCGCTGACGGGCGCCGGTGGCCATGCGAATGCCAATCTCGCGGGTCCGCTCGCGCACGGTCATGAGCATGATGTTCATCACGCCGATGCCACCGACCAACAGCGAGATCGCGGCAATCGAGCCCAGCATCAGCGACAAGGTGTTCTGGGTCCGGGCTTCGGCCTGGATCATTGCCGCGTTGTTGGTCAATTCGAAATCCTGCTTGCCGCTGTGCAGGCGCAGCATCAATTGCTTGATGGCGACTTCCGCTTCCTTGACCTTGCGCGCGTCGGCCGCGGCGATGGCCACGTATTCGGGATTGTGGGTGCCGAACAGCCGGACGCTGGCCGCTGAATAGGGAATGGCAATCCGGTTGTCGCTGTCGGAGTCGCCGGAGCTGGCGCCTTTTTCGGCGAGTACACCGACCACCTGGAATGGCACATTTTCGATCAGGATGTACTGGCCGATGGGGTTGGCGACGTCCTTGAGCAGTTTGCTGCGAACTTTGTGGCCGATCACCGCGACCGCCGCGGCGTTTCGTTCGTCGGCCTCGGTGAAGTAACTGCCCTGGACCACCGGCCAGTTGAAGATTGCCGGGAAGTTGGTGTCGTTTCCGCCGACGTAACTCATATGGTCGACGTTGCCGAAACGCACCCCGGCTTCGGCGCCATTGACTGGCATGATCCGCCGCACTTGCGGCAGGCTGGCCAGCGCGGCGACGTCCTCCAGGGTCACCACGCCCGGCGGTGTGCGCGGGTTTGGCGCCGAGCCGCTGAGGTAAATAATGTTCGAGCCGAAGGCGCCCATCTGCGCCATGACCTGCCGCTTGCTGCCTTCACCGACCGCCAGCATCACCACCACCGACGCGACGCCGATGATGATTCCGAGCAGGGTCAAAGCCGTCCGGAAACGGTTAATCCACATCACCCGCCAGGCCGCATGCACCGCATCCACCAGTTCGCCTTTCCACGCTCCAGTGGCTTCGGCGCCTTCGGTCAGGCGCTTGCGCAGGTCCACCGCTTGCAACGCGCCGGGGTTGGTCGAGGTTTGTGCGCCAGGATCGTCATGGGCGCTGTCGTGGATGATCAGGCCGTCGCGGATTTCGATGATGCGCTTGGCCCGCGCCGCGACTTCGCGGTCGTGGGTAATGAGGATGACCACGTGGCCCTGGCTCGCCAGTTCATCGAGCAAGGTCATGACCTCGGCGCCGCTGTGGCTGTCGAGGGCGCCGGTGGGTTCGTCGGCGAGGATGATGTGGCCGCCGTTCATCAAAGCGCGGGCAATCGACACCCGTTGTTGCTGACCGCCGGAGAGCTGGTGCGGGCGGTTGCCGGTGCGCGTGGCCAGGCCGAGGCGATCGAGCAGGGCGGCGGCGCGGGCGTGGCGTTCGGCGGCCGGGGTGCCGGCATAGATGGCCGGCATCTCGACGTTTTCCTGGGCCGAGCCGGACGGAATCAGGTGATAACCCTGGAACACAAAGCCAAAGGCTTCGCGGCGCAGCCAGGCCAGTTCATCGCTGTCCAGGCCGGCGACGTTTTCCCCGGCGAAGCGGTATTCGCCCGAGGTCGGCCGGTCGAGGCAACCGAGGATGTTCATCAGCGTCGATTTGCCGGAGCCGGAAGCGCCCACAATCGCGACGAACTCGCCGGCATGGATCGCCAGGTCGATGCCGCGCAACACGTGAACTTCCGGAGCGTCACCGCCGCCGTAGGCTTTGCGGATGTCCTGCAGGTCGATCAGGGGCGTCTGCATTCAGCCGCCACTCCCGTCAGCGGGGCCGATCAACAGGTGATCGCCTTCGTCGAGGCCATCAAGGATCTGCACTTTCAGCCGATCGCTGATGCCGGTGCGCACCTCGCGTTGTTGGATGGCGCCGTTTTTCGCGACGACTTGCGCGATCTGGCTATCGGCCTGCGGGCCTCCCTGCAACGCGGCAATCGGCGCGGTGAGGACGTTTTTCGCCTGGTCGGAGACGAAGAACACCTGGGTGGTCATCTCCGCCATCAAGGCGTTATCGGCGTTATCGACGTCGAGCAATACGGTGTACAGAACGACGCGACCGGTGCCGCTTTTACTGGCGCTGGCGGGGCTGCCGCCGCCCTGGCTGGTCTGGTCCAGCGGTTTGGGCGGGATCGGCAAGATCTGCCGCACGGTGCTGTTCCAGCGACGGTTGCCGCCGCTGAGGGTGGTGAACCAGGCGTGCATGCCGGGTTTTACGTGGCCGATGTCGGCTTCCGAGACTTCCGCCCAAACCGTCATCGGCGACAGTTTGGCGATGCGCAGAATCAATGGCGTCTGCTGCTGGGCGTTGAGCGTCTGGCCTTCCCTGGCATCGAGGGCGACCACGGTTCCGTTCATTGGCGCATAAATGCGCGTGTAGCCAAGTTCGGCCTGATCACTGCGCAGGCTGGCCTGGGCCTGGCGGATCTGCGCCTGGAACATGTCGACGCGGGCCTGGGTGGCGCGCAGCTCGGCCTGGGCGGTTTGCACGTCTTCGGCCCGGGTCGCGCCGCCGGCGGCGAGGTTCTGCTGGCGCTGGAATTTCTGCCGGGCCAGTTCGTGCTGAGCCTTTTGCTCTTGCAGCTGGGCCTTGAGGTTGTCGATGGAAAACCGCCCGGCGTCGAGTTTGGCCTGTTGGGTGGACGGATCGATTTCCACCAGCAGATCACCTTCCTTGACCACGTCGCCGACTTCCACATGAATCTTGTGGATCTGCCCCGAGGCCTGGGCGCCGACGTCGACATAACGCCGCGGTTGCAGGGTGCCGAGGGCCGTGACGCTGCTTTCAATGTCGCCGCGGGTGACTTGTACCGTGGCGAACTGATCACGGCCGGGCGGGAGGATCTGCCAGGCGGCGACGGCGATAACGGGGATCAGACACAGTGCTACAAGCAAGGCGCGTCGTGCGGTGCGGGGACGTTTCATGCAGGGTTCCGGCCAATGGAAATCGGCCCGTCGCCCGAATGCCGCCCACAATCAGGCGACAACCGGGCGCTGTCGCAGGGCGACAGACACGGGGAGCTGTCCTGTAAACGAGGAGAGAAGGGCGGAATTTAAGCGCGGACATACAGTGTTACAGGTATAGAGCAGCACTATTTGTCGGGCAAACCGAAACAGCACTTTAAATCTATATGAGAATTACTATAAATTACGCGGCTCAAATTGCCATCATCCGGCTACTGCCCATTTGGCGGTCGTGGATTTGGCTCAAGGACAGAAACCGCACCCCGTGCGGCCGGGAGTCATGTTGGAAAACTACTATCGCGAGCTGGTGTGTTTCCTGAACGCCAAGCTGGGCAACCGTCAGGTGGCCGAAGATGTGGTGCATGACGCTTATCTGCGGGTACTGGAGCGTTCCAGCGACACGCCGATCGAGCAGCCCCGGGCCTTCCTTTATCGCACCGCGCTCAATCTGGTAATCGACGACCATCGGCGCAATGCCCTGCGTCAGGTCGAATCCCTGGAAGTGCTCGATAACGAAGAGCGCTACTTCACCCCATCGCCGCATACCAGCCTCGATCACGGCCAACGCCTGGCCATGCTCCAACGTGCCTTGGCGGAATTGCCAAGACTGTGCCGCGAGAGTTTTTTGCTGCGCAAGATCGATGGCCTGTCGCACCCCGAGATCGCCGAGCACCTGGGTATTTCCCGGGCGCTGGTGGAGAAGCACATCGTCAATGCCATGAAGCATTGCCGGGTGCGCATCAAGCAATGGGACGCCCATTGATCCCCTCCCATTAAATTTTTTTTCATTGTCCTCGTTCCTACTCAACAGACGATCTGCTGTGCTGCTCAAGGCCGGCCAGGTCACTTAGGCTTCCTCCCCTTGTTGAGGGGTTCATCCAGAGGACACTGGAAATGACACAGGCAATTGCATCGCCCATCGTTCACGACCTGATCGGCGTCGGTTTCGGCCCTTCGAACCTGGCGCTGGCCATCGCTCTGCAAGAGCGCGGGCCGAGCCAGGGTGAGCTGGATGTACTGTTTCTCGACAAGCAGGCCGACTACCGCTGGCACGGCAACACCCTGGTGACCCAGAGCGAGTTGCAGATTTCCTTCCTCAAGGATCTGGTGACCCTGCGCAACCCGACCAGCCCGTACTCGTTCGTCAATTACCTCAAGCATCACGGCCGTCTGGTGGACTTCATCAACCTGGGCACCTTCTATCCGTGCCGCATGGAGTACAACGACTATCTGCGCTGGGTTGCCGGGCAGTTCACCGAACAGAGCCGCTACGGCGAAGAAGTGCTGACCATCGAGCCGGTGCTGCACCAGCAGCAAGTGGAAGCGCTTCGGGTAATTTCCCGTGATGCACAGGGCCAGCAGCACATTCGCACTACTCGTTCGGTGGTGGTCAGTGCTGGCGGTACGCCGCGTATTCCCGAAGCGTTCAAGGCGCTCAAGGATGACAGCCGCGTGTTCCACCACTCCCAGTATCTGGCGCAGATGGCCAAGCAGCCGTGCGTGAACAACCAACCGATGAGCATCGCGATCATCGGCGGCGGGCAGAGCGCGGCGGAAGCCTTCATCGATCTGAACGACAGCTTCCCGTCGGTGCAAGTGGACATGATCCTGCGCGGCTCGGCGTTGAAACCGGCGGACGACAGCCCGTTCGTCAACGAAGTGTTTTCGCCGGAGTTCACCGACCTGGTGTTCCAGCAGGCCAGCAGCGAGCGTGAGCGCCTGGTCAACGAGTACCACAACACCAACTACTCGGTGGTCGACATCGATCTGATCGAACGCATCTACGGCATCTTCTATCGCCAGAAGGTTTCCGGGATTGCCCGCCATGCGTTCCGCACCCTGACCACGATCGAAAAAGCCACCGCCACCGAGCGCGGCATCGAGCTGGCTGTACGCAACAACGCCACTGGCGAAGTCACGGTTCGGCATTACGACGCCGTGGTGCTGGCCACCGGTTACGAGCGGCAAATGCACCGCAAACTGCTGGCGCCGCTGGAAGAGTACCTGGGCGACTTCGAGGTCGATCGCAATTACAAATTGATCACCGACGAGCGCTGCAAGGCCGGCATCTACATGCAGGGCTTCTGCCAGGCCAGCCACGGCTTGAGCGACACCTTGCTGTCGATCCTGCCGATCCGGGCTGATGAGATTGCCGGGTCGTTGTATGACCATGGCAAATCCCGTGGGCATGGTCGTTCGGTGATGGATTTGTTGTTGGCCACTGCCAGCTAATCCCCCACCCAGATCATTCCCACGCTCCGCGTGGGAATGCCTCCAGGGGCTCTGCGTTCCAATGGGACGCGGAGCGTCCCGGGCTGCATTCCCACGCGGAGCGTGGGAACGATCAAGCGTGGGAACGATCATCCTGAACCTTTCCTGAAGAACCCGCCGATTCCCCCGGCACAGCCCCCGGCATCGTTTACTCTCCAGAAATCGGGGCGTAAGCTTCGCGCGTTTTCATCAATAGCGGAGACCCACAGTGGGTACTTGTTCGAGTGACAGTAGTCGGCCGGTTTCAGTAACCGGCACCTTCTCGGCAAAGTAACGCGCAGCCTTTTTCGTGCCGTTACCTTGCTGAAAAGCGAGTAGCGGCATCCCGATCGCGGCCAGTGGCGGCCCGATTCCCGACGTCCCTCTCATCGACGCTGAACCGTGCGTGATGGTCGACTTGCCTGTCGTCATCGCGGCGACTCGACGCGCCTGCTCGACGGTTTCCCCGGCTGACCCTGGGGGACAACTGCCATGAACCTGACCTTGCTCAAAGAATTCTTCGCCGGATTCCTGCGCACCCGCCACATCGCCCGGCACTTCCGTCGCCTGGCCTTGCTGGAAAGCATCAACGACACCACGGTCAGCCGTGAAGTACCGCCGACCCTGGCGCAAACCCTGGTGTCGGCGGCCAACAGCGATACCGGCCAATTGCTGGACAGCCTCGGCAGTCACAGCGATGGTTTGAGCGAGCTCGAAGCCGACACCCTGCGCGAGCAATTCGGCCTCAACGAAGTCGAGCACGAACAGCCGCTGCCATGGTGGGTTCACCTGTGGCACTGCTACAAAAACCCGTTCAACCTGCTGCTGACGTTGTTGGCGGCGGTGTCCTGGTTCACGGAAGACATCAAGGCCGCCGTGGTGATTTTCTCCATGGTGGTGCTCTCGACCTTGCTGCGGTTCTGGCAGGAAGCGAAGTCGAACCAGGCCGCCGATGCGCTCAAGGCCATGGTGAGCAACACCGCCACCGTGCTGCGCCAGGGTGCGCAACGCATCGAATTGCCGATCAAGCAACTGGTGCCGGGGGATTTGATCGTGCTCTCGGCCGGCGACATGATCCCCGCCGATTGCCGGGTGCTCAGCGCCAAGGACCTGTTCGTCAGCCAGGCGGCCATGACCGGCGAATCGATGCCGGTGGAAAAATTCCCGCGCCAGCAGGACGGCGACACCCGCAACCCGCTGGACCTCGACAACATCCTGTTCATGGGCACCAACGTCGTGTCGGGTTCGGCCATCGCGGTGATCCTGACCACCGGCAACAGCACCTATTTCGGCGCTTTGGCGCAGCGGGTCAGCGCCACCGACCGGGCGCCCACTTCGTTTCAGAACGGGGTCAACAAGGTCAGTTGGTTGCTGATCCGCTTCATGTTCGTGATGGCGCCGTTGGTGCTGTTCATCAACGGCTTCACCAAGGGTGACTGGATGCAGGCGCTGTTGTTCGCGCTGTCCATTGCCGTGGGCCTGACCCCGGAAATGCTGCCGATGATCGTCACCTCGACCCTGGCCAAGGGCGCGGTGTTTCTGTCGCGCAAGAAAGTCATCGTCAAGCGCCTGGACGCGATCCAGAACTTCGGCGCCATGGACGTGTTGTGCACCGACAAGACCGGGACCCTGACCCAGGACAAAATCTTCCTTGCCCGGCATGTGGATGTGTGGGGCGAAGAGTCCGACGACGTGCTGGAAATGGCCTACCTCAACAGCTACTACCAGACCGGTCTGAAAAACCTGCTGGACGTGGCGGTGCTGCAACACGTCGAAGTGCACCGGGAACTGGAAGTGGCCACGGCGTTCGCCAAGGTCGATGAAGTGCCGTTCGACTTCACCCGGCGCCGGATGTCGGTGGTGGTCGCGGAACATGATCAACAGCATCACTTGTTGGTGTGCAAAGGCGCGGTGGAAGAAATCCTCGCTGGCTGCACTCGGGTTCGCCACGGCGACAACGACGAGCCGCTGACCGATGAACTGTTGGCGCGCATCCGTGAAGTCACCGCTTCCTTCAACGAAGAAGGGCTACGTGTGGTGGCCGTAGCGGCGCGGCACACGCCCAAAGATCAAGCGGTCTACAGCATCGCCGATGAGCAACAGATGACCCTGATCGGCTACGTGGCTTTCCTCGATCCGCCCAAGGAAAGCACCGCGCCGGCCCTGCGCGCATTAGCCGAACACGGCATCGCGGTGAAAGTGCTGACCGGCGACAACGAACTGGTGACCGCCAAGATCTGCCGCGAAGTCGGCCTGGAGCAGCAAGGCCTGCTGATGGGCAACGACGTCGAACGCATGAGCGACGCCGAGCTGGCGCTGGCGGTGGAAACCACCAACGTCTTCGCCAAACTGACGCCGTCGCACAAGGAGCGCATCGTCCGTTTGCTCAAGGGCAACGGCCACGTGGTCGGTTTCATGGGCGACGGCATCAACGACGCCCCGGCGCTACGTGCGGCCGACATTGGTATTTCGGTGGACAGCGCGGTGGACATCGCCAAGGAAGCGGCCGACATCATCCTCCTGGAAAAGAGCCTGATGGTGCTGGAGGAGGGTGTGCTGGAAGGGCGGCGGACCTTCGCCAACATGCTCAAGTACATCAAAATGACCGCCAGTTCGAACTTCGGCAACGTGTTCTCGGTGCTGGTGGCCAGTGCATTTATCCCGTTCCTGCCGATGCTGCCGATGCATCTGCTGGTGCAAAACCTGCTCTATGACATTTCGCAGATCGCCATCCCGTTCGATAACGTCGATGCAGAAATGCTGAAAAAACCACAACGCTGGCAACCGGCGGATGTCGGGCGCTTCATGCTGTTCTTCGGCCCGATCAGTTCGATCTTCGACATCACCACCTTTGCTTTGATGTGGTACGTGTTCGACGCCAACACCCCGGACCACCAGACCCTGTTCCAGTCCGGCTGGTTCGTGGTCGGGCTGCTGACCCAGACCCTGATCGTGCACATGATCCGCACGCCGAAGATCCCGTTCCTGCAAAGCCGCGCGGCCATGCCGCTGATGATCATGACCGGGATCATCATGGCGGTCGGCATCTTCCTGCCGATGGGGCCGCTGGCGCACTACTTCAAGTTGCAGGCGCTGCCGTCGCTGTACTTCGTGTTCCTGCCGGTGATTTTGCTGGCGTACATGGGCCTGACTCAGGCGGTGAAGGGGTTCTATATCCGTCGGTTTGGCTGGCAATAAGCTGAGGACGATCGTTCCCACGCTCCGCGTGGGAATGCATCCGGTGACGCTCCGCGTCACCTCTCGAAGCGGACGCGGAGCGTCCATGGCGGCATTCCCACGCAGAGTGTGGGAACGATCCGGGGGAGGTTTTTTCGGACGTTTCCTACAAAGCTTGGGACGTTTCCTAAATCGTTTTGTGGATGCCTCGCGGACAATCGTCGGACGCCCCCAACGTCGAGCCGCCCCCATGCCCAACCTGCCACTGCGTGTCCTGGTGTTCGAAGCCAGCGACGGCGCCCAGGCGCTGAAGGTTCTGGAAACGGTCGGCCCGGTGGACATCGCCCTGTGTGACTTGCAGATGGAAGGTATGGACGGTCTGGCGTTTTTGCAGCAGGCCGGCACTTCGGCGCTGATGAAGTCGATCATCATTAGCCGTTCACTGTCGGCTGATTTGCGGCGGGCGGTGCATCAAATCGTTTCCCTGCTGGGTCTGGAATTTGCAATTGCTGGCGCTCGGTTGCACGCAAGGGCAGGGCTACTGGTATGCGCGGCCCATGAGTGGTGAGGATTTGCTGTGGTGGTTGCCATTGCGCGGTGAGGCGCAGACGTTGAAGCCGTAGATCAAGATCGCAGGCTTCGCCAACGCCAGCAGGTGTACGCCATCACCTGCAGGCGCTGGCGAAGGCTGCGATCTGTTGATCCTGGACCAGCGGATGCCAATTTTAGGAAAGTTCCTACAGAAGAACCGCCAAGTGTTCCGTAGCCTTGCGCCCTCACGAACTTGTCACTGTCCTGGGTCCAACGATGCCGAACAAAGCCTTACGAATCCTGATCGCCGACGAGCAGCATTTTCACCGGATGAAAATCGAGCGGCTGTTCAATTCGCTCGATTACTACCGGGTCGCGCCGGTGCACAGCCTTACGGAAATGTTGACGGTCATCGAATACGGTTGCGAGCCTTTCGACCTGGTGGTCATCAATGCATCACTGGCGGGTGGGGCGTTGAACCTGCAAGGATTTTTCCTCGACAACCCGCAGGTTCATCACGCTTTGGTCTTCAACGGTCAGCAGGCGCAGTTACCGCCGATCCCCCTCTGTGGGCGGCAGAAGTTGCAGGTGAGTCACGCGCTACAACCTGATCTGTCCTGCATCCAGCGGCTGATGGCAATCATTGATCCGCCGATGCACGAGGACGACCAACCCTGGTTGACCCGATTGTATAAGCAAAAGAGCGGTTGACCGTTCGTCGCTACTGTCAGATCTGACAGGTAGTTTTGCCTGTCCTCCCGTGCAAAAGTCATTGCGCAGCCGTTGTGCCTATCCGGGGGCTGTTCCATGGCCATGTGTCGCGATATCGCCTTTATTTGCATAGGGAGTTGCCATGAAACCAGCGCTATTTGCGCAGCAACACGCCAGGAAGTCAGCATTGATTGCGGACGATCATCCGGTTGTGCGGGCCGCCGTCAGAATAGTCCTTGAACAGGAGGGCTTTAAACGGATTTACGAGGTGTCCAGCGGTAATGAGGTCATGGCGATGCTGCGCGAGCATTCGCCGGATCTGTTGGTGCTCGATCTGGTCATGCCCTGCCTCGATGGGCTGGATGTGCTGGAGCGGATCAAGGTCAGCAATGTGTCGAGCCGGGTGGTGGCGTTTACGTCTCAGGACGCTTTGCATTTTCAAGAGCGTTGCATGCGTGCGGGAGCCTTGGCGTATGTCTCAAAAACCAACGACCTGAGCCAATTGCATAAAGCGGTGCAGGCCGTCATGAACGGCTACACCTATTTCGCCCGGTTACCTTCGGTATCGCTGGACAATCTGCAACGCAGTGAAACGCAGATGATCGACAGTCTTTCCAACCGCGAATTGGCCATCCTTCAGCACCTGGCACGAGGCACGAGTAACAAGGCAATCGCCGAGGTCATGCACTTGAGCCACAAGACCGTCAGCACCTACAAGACGCGTTTGGTCGAAAAACTCAGGGTGAGCTCGGCGGTGCACCTGCGTGACTTCGCCAAACGCAACAAGCTGATTTGAATGAGCCGGATCGTGCGCGCCTGTCTGTTCCTGCTGATGTTGTTCGGCGTGCTGCCAGCAATCAATGTGCGGGCTGACGAGCCGCAGACGCAGCGTCTGCTCGGTCGCTCGACAGTGGATGGGTACGAGGTCCGGCTGGATGAAACCGATTGGCAATGGCTGCGCAACAAGCGGGTGTTGCGCCTGGGCGTATCGGGGCCGGACTACCCGCCATTCGAAGTGACGCGCAACCTCGATGAGCTGGAAGGCATCACGGCCGACTACGCCGATCTGTTGGCGCAGCTGCTGCACGTCAAGGTCCAGGTGTTGCGTTACGGTACGCGCGAAGCGGCCATGCAGGCGCTTAAACGCGATGAGCTGGATCTGCTCGGAACATCGAATAATTTCGAGGTGGCCGATCCCGAACTGACCAGATCGCGCGCCTACGCCGAAGACCAGCCGATGCTCGTCACCCGTCTGGACGAGCGCATGCCCGACGATCTGGCCGGCAAGCGCATTGCCATGGTGGACGATTATTTGCCGGCGTCCAGCGTCGAGGCGTTTTATCCCGAGGCGCGCCTGCACCTTTATCCATCGACACTCGAAGCGCTTGGCGCCGTCGCCTTCGGGCAGGATGACGTGTACCTGGGCGACTTCATCAGCGCCAATTACCTGATTAACAATAACTACCTCAACAACGTTCACCTGACCGGGCCATCCGGCCTGGACGCCAATCCGTTCGGCTTCGCCCTGGCCCGGAGCAATTGGCGACTGTCGGGCATTGTCGATCAGGCACTGGCGGCGATCCCGATGGATCAGCGCGCGGCCATCGAACAGCGCTGGCGTGCTGGCAGGGTCAATAACTCAGGCCAGCAAAGCGTTCGGTTGAGCGCCAGTGAACAGCGCTGGCTGGCGCGACATCCGACGCTCACCGTGGGCGTTGTCGAGGATTTCGCGCCGCTGACGTTTTTTGATGCCCAGGGCCGGTTCAGCGGGTTGACGGCGCAGTTGTTGACCTTGATCAGTCAGCGCAGCGGCTTGACCTTCACGGTGCAACGCAGCCGTTCACTGGATCAGCAGATCCAGCAACTCAAGGCCGGTGACATTGATCTGGTGCCTGCGATCATTCCCAGCGCCGAGCGTGAGGCCGAGTTGCGCTTCACCCGCGCTTACCTGAGCAATCCGTTCGTGTTGGTCAGTGCCGCCACCCCAAACAGCCCGAAGACGCTGGACGATCTAGCCGGCAAGCGTCTGGCAATCAATCACAGTCATCCGTTGCGCGGGTTCATTCTGGCGCGGGCACCAGGTATCCGGCTGGTGGACGTAGAAAGTCCGGCTCAAGGGCTGGAACTGGTGATAAAGGGGCAAGCCGACGCGGCACTCAGTTCATTGATCCTGACCCGTTACCTGATTGCCCGGCACTACCGCGACCGCCTGCAGATCCACAGTACCGTGGGCAATGAGCCGGCCCTCATCACCCTGGCCACCGATCGTGGCGCCGGGGAATTGCAGTCGATCCTGAACAAGGCCCTGCTGAGCATCTCGCCCGAGGAAATGGACGAGTTGGTGGCCCGCTGGAGCAATGACGTGATGGTGGACGACAGCTATTGGTCACGTTATCGGTACGCCATTTTGCAAGGCTTTGCCGGCGCCGGCGCCTTGTTGTTGCTGGCGTTGGGCTGGATCGCCTGGCAACGCCGACAGATTCGCCAGCGCCAGCAGTGGTTGCAGCAGTTGCAGGACACCAAGGACGCCGCCGACGACGCCAACCGCGCGAAAACCACGTTTCTGGCGACCATGAGCCATGAAATCCGCACGCCGATGAACGCCCTGATCGGCATGCTCGAACTGGCCCTAAAACGCTCCGAAGAGGGCATCACCGACCGTTTCGCCATTGAGGTGGCGTCCAGTTCCGCGCAGCAGTTACTGGAGTTGATCGGCGACATTCTAGACATCGCCCGCATCGAATCCGGGCATTTGTCGTTGACGCCGGAACGGGCCAACCTGCGCGAATTGACGGAATCGGTATGCCGGGTGTTCGAAGGCCTGGCACGACAGAAGGTGCTGGACTGGCGAGTCGAGCTGGACGAACACAGCAACCGCGATGTGTTGATCGACCCGCTGCGCTTCAAGCAAATGCTGTCGAACCTGTTGAGCAACGCCATCAAGTTCACCGAAGAAGGTGAGGTGAGCCTGACCCTGTGCGTGGAGCCTGGTCTGTCCGGCCATTTGACGGTGACAGTGACTATCGAAGACAGCGGCGTCGGTATCAGCGTTGCCGATCAGCAGCGGCTATTCAGTCCGTTTGTCCAGGCGGGTAACAGCCCGCAAACCGGTCGCAACGGTTCGGGGCTGGGGTTGGTGATCAGCCGCTCCTTGTGCGAAATGATGGGCGGGCGGTTGCAACTTCACAGCGACTTGGATTGGGGCACGCAGGTTGAAATCCATCTGGATTTACCAGCCCTGCAGCCGTTGCTGTCCAACGAGATGCCGCCGAGTGAAATGCCACTGCCGACCCGGCCGTTGACGATTCTGGTGGTCGACGATTACCCGGCCAATCGACTGTTGCTGGCGCGTCAACTGAGTTATCTGGGGCACAGGGTGCTGGAGGCCGAGGATGGCGGGGAGGGGCTGGAGCAATGGCGCAAACAGGTGCTCGACGTACTCATCACCGACTGCAATATGCCGATCCTCAGTGGGTATGAACTGGCGATGGCGATCCGTGATGAAGAACAGGCGCAAGGGTTGCCCGCGACGCTGATTTTGGGGTTTACCGCCAATGCCCAACCCGAGGAAAAGCTGCGTTGTCTGGAAGCCGGCATGGATGATTGCCTGTTCAAACCGATTCGTCTTGGGGATCTGAGTTCCTGGCTGGCGGCCAGGTTTGCCGGCGAATCGCCCATGCCACAGGAGGCACAATCTGAAGTCCAGATCGACTTGAGCAATCTGGAACGCTACGTCGGCAGCGACCGCACGTTGATCAATCGCCTGATACACGATCTGGCGGTAACCAACCGCGAGGATCGCCAACACTTGCTTCAGGCGCATGCGGCGGGTAATCGCCAGGATCTCCAGGACCTGGCGCACCGCATCAAGGGCGGTGCGCGCATGGTGCGGGCGATCCGCCTGATCGAGTGTTGCGAGCAACTGGAACAGGCCTGCGCCGAAGGTCGTGCGGCGTTGATCGACGATGCCGTCGAGCGTTTGCAGCAGACCATGGCGCGCCTCGACAAGAGTCTTGGCTAGCTGAGGATCAATCCCAGTGCGGGGCGATCCCTTTAGGGCTGGTCAAGCGATGGCCGCGATCCAGACCGGCGATCAACGCCATGTCGGCGTCGCTCAAGGTCAGGGCGCAAGCCTGCAGGTTGCTTTCCAGGTTGGCGCGTTTGGTGGAGGAGGGGATCACCGCGTAACCCAACTGCATGGCCCAGGCCAGGGTGACTTGTGCCGGTGTCGCTTGCAGGCGCTCGGCGATCTGCTGGATGACTGGATCCTTCAGCACTTCGCCGTAGGCCAGGGTCATGTAGGACGTGATCTGGATGCCCTGGCTCTGGGCGAAATCGACGACCTTGCGGTTTTGCAGGTACGGGTGCAGCTCGATCTGGTTGGTGGCGATGTTTTCGGCGCCGACCGCGGCGATGGCCTGTTTCATCAGGTCGACGGTGAAGTTCGATACACCGATCTGGCGGGTCAGGCCCATGTTCCTGGCTTCGAGCAGCGCGCCCATGAATTCTGCCACCGGCACCTGATCTTCCGGGGACGGCCAGTGGATCAGCGTCAGGTCCAGGTAGTCGGTCTGCAACTTGCTCAGGCTCTCTTTGAGGCTGTCGATCAAGCGATCCTTGGCGAAGTTGGCGACCCAGATCTTGCTGGTGATGAACAGCTCTTCGCGAGCAATGCCACTGGCGGTGATGGCTTGGCCGACGTCGGCTTCGTTCTCGTAGATTTGCGCGGTATCGACGACCCGGTAGCCCAGTTCAAGACCGGTGCTCACCGAATCGATGACCACCTGGCCTTGCAGGCGAAACGTACCAAGACCGAATGCGGGAATAGACATTGATGACTCCAGGGTTGCAGTGGGAATGGACACCAGTATCCGCGCCGATGCCCTTGGGAAAAACCGCAGGTGGGTCAAGTCAATGTTGACGGGAAGTCATGAATCGGGAAATTGTGGGTGACTGTTCTTGCCCGCGATAGCCGCGCCGCGATTCCGGAACCTTACCCCCGCGCCTCAAGAATCATGCAAGTCGTCGACCCCGTCGCATACAACCGCCCATCCACGTCATAAATCCGCCCCTCGGCCAACGCCGTCGAACGCCCCAGATGCACAATCTTGCCCTCGGCCCGCACCGGTCCGCTGGTGCCGGTCAATGCGCGGACATAACTGATGCGCAAATCCAGCGTCGTGTAACCCTGACCTTTCTTCAATTGCGTGTGAATCGCACAACCCATGCACGAATCCAGCAAGGTCGCCGCATAGCCGCCATGCACGCTGCCCAACGGGTTGTAGTGCCGCGAATCCGGCGTGCCCTGAAAGATGAACAGCCCGGCCGACCATTCAATCGGGATGAAATCCATCAGCGTGCCAATCGGCGGCGAGGGCAGTTCACCGTTGCCTATGCCCTCGAAAAACTCGGCGGGCGAAAGGGCGCTGACCTCGGCCATCGACAGGCTGCCAGGGCCGGCGAGGCGGGCGCGTATGGTTTGTTCCTGGGCGATCCATTGGGAGAGGGTGGTTCGCGGGTGGGGCTTTGCATGATCAGGTCCTCAGTCGGATATTACGGCTGTAATTCGCATCGATATTATGTCCGAAATAAAAACCTTGCCAGCCCTCGTTTGCTTGAATCAACACCGTATTGTTCTACTGATGGAACGCTGAGGCTGATTGTTGCCGTCTAGTGCAGAATTGATATCAGATTTAAGCTGGGTTCATGGCTTCACCCACCTTTTTCGGAGGCACGATGAAAAACATCATCGGTATCTACACCAGTCCACGGGCCCATTGGGTCGGCGACGGTTTTCCGGTTCGCACGCTGTTTTCCTACGACACCCTGGGCAAACACATCAGCCCGTTCCTGCTGCTGGATCACGCCGGTCCTGCACAATTCACCCCGACCACCGAGCGGCGTGGCGTCGGCCAGCATCCGCACCGTGGTTTTGAAACGGTGACCATCGTCTACGACGGCGAAGTGCAACACCGAGACTCCACCGGCAGTGGTGGCACGATCGGCCCCGGCGATGTGCAATGGATGACGGCGGCCTCGGGGATTCTTCATGAAGAGTTCCACTCCGAAGGTTTCGCCAAAACCGGCGGCACCCTGGAAATGGTGCAACTGTGGGTCAACCTGCCCGCCAAGGACAAAATGGCCGACGCCGGTTACCAGACGATTCTTGATAGCGACATCCCGAACATCCCGCTCAAGGACCAGGCCGGCAGCCTGCGCCTGATCGCCGGCGAGTTTGACGGCCACACCGGCCCGTCACGTACCTTCACGCCGATCGACGTCTGGGACATTCGCTTGAACGCCGACAAGTTGCTGACCCTGGATTTGCACGAAGGTCGTAACACCGCGCTGGTGGTGCTGCGCGGCACGGTGCTGGTCAATGGCTTGGAACTGGCGCGCGAAGGGCAGTTGGCGCTGTTCGAGCGCGACGGTCATCAGCTCAGCCTGGAAGCCAATAACGACGCGGTGGTGTTGCTGCTCAGCGGCGAGCCGATCGACGAACCCATCGTCGGCCATGGTCCGTTTGTGATGAACACCGAGCAGGAAATCCACCAGGCGTTTGCCGACTTTCAGTCGGGGCGGTTTGGGCGGATGAGCTGATCGGCCCGTAAGAGCTGTCGAAGGCTGCGATCTTTTGATCTGGCCTTTGGTGTTCGGCTTCCTCAAAAAGATCCAGATCAAAAGATCGCAGGCTTCGCCAGCTCCTACAATGTGTGAGATCTTCGCGCCATTGGCCTTTGTGGAGTTGCTTGATGCTGTCACTGCTCACCGATCACCCGCTGCTCGCCGCGCTGGCCCTGATCCTGATTGATCTTGGCTTATGGCGTTTGATCAGCACCAATGGCAGCAACTGGAAACTGGTCGTGCGGCTGGTGATTTTCGGGTTGTTCAGCGTCGTGCTGTTCAACGAAGGCTTGAACCCGATGGAGCCGGCGCCCTGGGCCGACAATGTGCCGCTGCACCTGGCCGCTACCGGTTTGCAGATCGGCTGGTGGCTGTTCGGCGCGCGGACCCTGACGGTGCTGATCGGCGCGGTGATGATGCAACGGGTCGGGCATACCGGGCGTTTGCTTCAGGATCTGCTCGGCGCGGTGATTTTCCTGATCGCGATCATCGCAGCCATGGCCTATGTGCTCGACCTGCCGGTCAAAGGCGTGCTCGCCACCTCCGGCGCAGTGGCGATCATCGTCGGCCTGGCGCTGCAAAGCACCCTCAGCGACGTGTTCTCCGGCATCGTTTTGAACACCACCAAGCCTTATCAAATCGATGACTGGATTTCCATTGACGGCACCGAGGGCCGGGTCACCGACATCGACTGGCGCGCCACGCGCATGCAAACCGCCCAGGGCAGCCTGGCGGTGATTCCCAACTCCCTGGCGGCCAAGGCCAAGATCATCAACTTCAGCCGGCCGAGTGACATGTTCGGTGTGTCGATCAGCCTGCAACTAAGCCCACACGCGCGGCCCAATACCGTGGTCGAAGCCCTCGAACGCGCAATGCAGGGTTGCCGCCTTCTGCTGGACCACCCGGCACCGAGTGTTGCTTTGAAAAGCTCCAGCAGCACCGGCGTGGAATACGAAATCAGCGGGTTTGTCGCCTCGATGGACCAGAAGCGCACGGTGCGCAATTTGCTGTTCGACCTGGCGTACCGGCACTTGCAGGCGTCTGGCATCAATCTGCTGTCGAGCGTGGAACCCAACGCGCCAAGCAACGTGTCCAGGCCACGGGCGCTGCTGGAAAGCTCGACGATTTTCTCCACCCTGCGTCAGGAAGAAAAAGACACATTCAGCCAGAACATGACCCTGCAAACCTTCCGTGCCGGCGAGACGATTCTCGGGGCGGGGGAGGTCAGCGATCATCTATTCATCATTGAATCCGGGGTCATTTCGGTGACCCTGACCCGCCACGGCACCCCCTTCGAATCGGGGCGCATGGGGCCGGGCGAGGTGATCGGCGAGGCCGGCATTTTGTCCGATACCTCGGTGCCCGCCGCATTTACCGCCAAGACCTTCTGCGCCCTTTATCGCATCGAAAAGGCCTACCTCAAGCCATGCCTGGATGCCCGTCACGACATCAACGATGCCATGAAAGCCTTGCTGGATTTCCGTCTGCACAAGGCGCGAACGTTGACCCAGGACGAACCGGTGGTGGTGCCGAAGAAGGGGTTTTTGCAGTGGCTGAGAAATCGCGCGTGAATGGCCTCCTCGTCTTCCCGAATATTGGCTATTTGTCACAGGCGCGGGCGGGATTAACTTAGCGCCACACCCACTTGTGACGGAGCCCCTCCATGAAACCTCGTATCGATTTCTACACCGCTTCCCCGGACGCTCTCAAAGCCATGATCGCCCTGGAAACCGCGGTCTCGAAACTGCCACTGGAAAAGAACCTGATCGAGCTGGTCAAGCTGCGCACCTCGCAAATCAACGGCTGCGCCTTCTGCCTCGACATGCACAGCGCCGATGCCCGCAAGGGCGGTGAAGACGAGCGTCGTCTGTACACGCTGTCGGCCTGGCGCGAAACACCGTTCTTCACCCCGCGTGAACGTGCCGCGCTGGCCTGGACCGAATCCCTGACCCTGGTCAGCCAGACCCACGCCCCGGACGAAGATTATGACCTGGCGGTCTCCGAGTTCAGCTCCAAGGAAATGGTCGACCTGACCGTGGCCATCACCACGATCAACGCCTGGAACCGCCTGGCGATCGGCTTTCGCAAAATGCCGCAAGCCTGATCAATGAGCGTCTGCTGACGGCGCGGCCGGTGGTTGCACCTTGCGCATCAAGGGCACCATCAGCGTTGCAATAATGAAGCAGACCATGATCATCAAAAACGCGTCGCCATAGGTTTGTGTCTGGGCTTCGCGGTAAGTCAGCAACCACAGCTGATGCAGGCTGGCGGTGATACCGGCGTCACCGCTTTGGCCGAGGGCGGCGAAGTTACTGCCGACCTGGGACAGCCATTGGTTGAGCGCTTCGTTGGTGCTGTTCAGATGTTCTGCCAACCGTGTGAAGTGCAGGTTGGTACGGTCATTGAGGATGGTTGCACAGGCAGCAATGCCAATCGCGCCACCCAGGTTTCGCATCAGGTTGAACAATCCCGAAGCATGTTTAAGTCGCGACGGCGCCAGGCCGCCCAAGGTCAGGGTCACCGCCGGAGGCACCGCCAGTTGCTGGGCAATCCCGCGCAAGGCTTGCGGCAGCATCAATTCTTTGGCCCCCCAGTCATGGGTGATCGGGCTGAAATCCCACATCGATAAAGCGAACAACCCAAGGCCAGTCATCATGATCCAGCGTAGATCGACGCGATTGGCCAGAAAGGCGTACAGCGGAATCGCCATGATCTGGAACACCCCGGTGGAGAAAACCGCCAGACCAATGTCCAGCGCGCTGTAGCCACGAACCCGGCCGAGAAACAGCGGCGTCAGGTAAATGGTGGCGAACAGGCCGATCCCGGTGACAAATGAAAAGAAGCAGCCGAGGGCGAAGTTGCGGTCCTTCAAGGCGCGCAGATCGACGATCGGGTTAGCCACGTGCAGCGTCCGCCCGATGAACGCCAGACCGGCGAGGCCGCTGATCCACGCGGTGGTCAGGATCGTGCTGTCGCTGAACCAGTTCCAGCGCGGGCCTTCTTCGAGGGTGTATTCCAGGCAGCCGAGAAACAGCGCCATGAACACCATGCTGATGTAGTCAGCGCCCTTGAGCAGCGACAATTCCGGCTGGTCGATCTTCACCAGCATCGGCACGGCCACGGCGACGAAAATTCCCGGCACCAGGTTGATGTAGAACAGCCAGTGCCAGGACGAAATGTCGGTAATCCAGCCACCGATCACCGGGCCTAGGGTTGGCGCCAGCGACGCCACTGCACCGATAGTCGCAGCCGCGATCACCCGTTGTTTGCCGGTGAAGAAAAAGAACGCCGTGGTGAACACCAGCGGGATCATCGAACCGCCGAGAAAACCTTGCAGGGCGCGGAAGGCGATCATGCTCTGGATGTTCCAGGCCACACCGCAAAGCAGGCTGGCCAGGGTGAAACCGACCGCCGAGGCGCAGAACAGCCAGCGGGTCGAGAACACTCTGGACAACCAGCCTGACAACGGGATCACGATGATTTCAGCGATCAGGTAACTGGTCTGCACCCATGCGGTTTCGTCGGTGCCGGCCGAGAGTCCGCCGCCGATGTCACGCAAGGAGGCGGAGACAATCTGGATGTCCAGCAGCGCAATGAACATGCCGATGCACATGCTGGCAAAGGCGAAGACCTTGGTCGCCGTCGCCATGTTCGCGGGATTGAATGGCTGCGCTGGGGCGGCGACGGTGCTCATGGTGCGCTGGCCACGGCTGGGGTTTTATCTTCGGCCCGGGTGTCCACTTCAGCGGTCACCGACAGGCCCGGACGCAAATGGCCGAGGACGCCATCCGCCGGATCCAGCACGATTCGCACCGGCACCCGCTGGACGATTTTGGTGAAGTTGCCGGTGGCGTTTTCCGGTGGCAACACACTGAATTGCGCACCACTGGCCGGGGCGAGACTGTCCAGGTGGCCGTGGAATACCTGACCCGAAAGCACGTCAGCGCGAATGATCACCCGCTGCCCCGACGTCATTCGCGCCAGTTGATCTTCCTTGAAATTGGCATCGACCCACAGCCCGCTGGACGGCACCACCGACAGCAACTGCGAACCGGCCTGCGCGTAAGCGCCAACCCGTGCCCGACGATTGCCGACCACGCCATCCACGGGCGCTTTGAGTTCGGTGTAGCCAACGTTCAATTGCGCCAGATCCCGTTCAGCCTTGGCTTGCATCAGTGCCGCGCGGGCTTGTTGTTTCTGGGTTTCGATCACGTCCAACTGACGCTGCGAGGCCAGCAATTCCGCCTGGGCCCGGGCGCTGATCGCCTGGGCAGTCTTGAAGGTCGCGTTGGCGCGTTGGGCACTTTCCACCGAGACCGCGTTGCTGCCGACCAGTTTTTTATAGCGCGCATCGTCATCCCGCGAACGGGCGGTTTCGGCGCCGGCAGCATCAATCCCGGCGCGGGCCTGGCCGATTACTGCATGTTGCAGTTGTTCGGTGGCGTCGAGGTTGGCGAGCAGGGCTTCTTCGGCGGCGACCGCACCTTCAGCCTTGGCCAGGTTGGCGCGGTAATCGCGCGAATCCAGGCGCACCAGCACATCGCCGGCCTTGACCTTCTGGTTGTCGGTCACCAGCACTTCTTCGATGTAACCCGCGACTTTCGGCCCGATCACCGTCACGTCGCCGCCAATGTAGGCATCGTCGGTTTCTTCAAGGAAACGCCCGGCGCTCCACCAGTGCGCGCCGTACAGCCCGAGGCCCACCAGCGCCGCGATGGCCACGGTCAACAGCAGCAGACGTTTGAGCACGGGTGGCTTTGTGTTCACCGGGACAGCCAGGTCGGGTTCAACGGTGGGCATGCTGGTCATGGGGAAATACCTGTGGGAATCGGTCTTTATTACGCATGTAATATGACGTAGGTAATATATTGTGGCAATTTAATTTTGCTGCCGGTCGTCAGGTGGAGGGCGGCGGCAAAAAAGCTGATCAATTGTTTAAGAAATGTAAGCGTTGTAGGACGTGTCTTGCATTTGCGTGGGATGGATCTGACTATCACGCAAATTGATGGAGTGGCATTAAGCCATTTGATGATCGCAAGGATGTTGAGTGCCGTATTCGTTTTGCGCTGTGCTTCGTCGTATGTGGGTGCCGGCTCTGCTGGCGAGTCTGGGTGTTTCGTCACTTCAGGCCGCAGAGCCTTCTGCGCCAGGTCAGGAGGTGCTGCGCCAGCAGCAACAGCAACAGCGCGACCTGCAACAACTGCAATTGGAGCAACGCCGCCGGCAACTGGAACGCGGCAGCTTCAGTGCGCCGCCGGTCACGCCAGCGCTGCCCGCCCAAGTGACCCCGGATGAACGCTGCTGGCCCCTGAGCGGCACGCGCATCGGCGGCGTCACGCTGATCAGCAGCACAAAACTCAACGAGCGAATCAAGCCGCAACTGTCGGCGTGCATGGGCGTCGGCCAGATCAATCATCTGCTGGCGACCATCACCGCGCTGTACGTGGACGCCGGTTACATCGCCAGCCGACCCTACCTCAGCAGTGCGCCAGCGGCAGGGCAGTCGCTGGATATCGTGGTCGATGAAGGCTATGTCGAGTCCATCGAACTGGCCGACCAGAGCCTGCCGGTGTCCCTCGGCGGCGCCTTCCCCGGCATGCTCGGCCAACCGCTGAACCTGCGCGATCTGGAGCAGGGTCTGGACCAGTTGAACCGCTTGCGCTCGATAGACCTGACCGCCGACATCGCCCCCGGCAGCCAGCCCGGCGCCTCGCGGATCATCCTGCGTTCGCGCACCAGCGGCCAATCGCGCTGGGCCTTGGGCTTGGGCGTGGACAACCTGGGCAGCGCCAGCACCGGGCGTGATCGCGACACCGTGAGCCTGAGCCTCGACAGCCCACTGGAACTCAACGACTCACTCAACCTCAGCGCCAGCGACACCCTCAATCAGGGCGATCGCTACAGCCGCAACGCCAGCCTGTATTACGCAATCCCTTACGGTTACTGGACTTACAGTGTGTTCGCCAGCCACGCCGAATACCGCGCGCCATTCAAACTCCCCAGCGTGACGTTTCACAGCACCGGCATCACCGATCAACTCAGCCTGCGCGCCGACCGGGTGTTGTGGCGCGACCAAAGCCATCAGCTCAGCGCCAACCTGCAACTGGCGCACAAGGACGTCGACAGTTACCTGGAAGACGTTCGCCTCGGCATCCAGAGCCCGACCCTGACCGTGGCCGAAGCCGGGCTGAACCTGTTCTGGCTCAACAGCGCGGTGTGGAACCTCGACGTCAATGTCGCCCAGGGTCTGCGCTGGCTCGGCGCCTACGACGACGCCAATCGACAGGTCAACAACCAGCCCAAGGCACAGTTTCGCAAGTACCGCGCCGGCCTCAGTCAGTGGCGCAACGGCCAGTTCGGCCGGCAGGCCTGGCAATGGCAGAGCCAGTTCAACGTGCAATACAGCCCTGATCCGTTACCGGCCATCGAACAACTGCTGGGCACCGACGATTCGGCAGTGCGCGGTTACCGGGTCAACAATGCTTCCGGCGCCAGCGGTGCGATTTGGCGCAACACCTTGCGCCTGCCTTTAAAAAGCGGTTTGCCCGTGCAGATCACCCCGCGTTTGGGCCTGGACAACGGCTGGATCAAGGCCGACCACGGCGCCCAGGGCCAACGCCTGAGCGGGGCCAGCGCAGGGATCAACCTGAGCTGGAAAAACCTGCAAGTGGACGTCGATTACCAACGCAGCCTCAACACGCCCAGCGGTTTTCATCAGGAGCCAGAAACCTGGCTGATGCGTGTGGGACTGGCGTTATGAATTTAAAAACAGCCGTCGGACCTGAGCGCCACAGCCACGGCCAACAACACAGCGCGCAACGTGATGCCGCACTTTAATTGAGAGGTTTTTATGCCTGCACAGACATTTGCGTTTCATCTTTCCCCTCGGGGCAAACTGCGTTGGGCGATTGCCAGCCTGTTCCTGATCGCCCATCTGCCCAGCGCCCTCGCGGGTGGCGTGGTGGTCGCGCCAGGCCCCGGCGGCACTGCGCAACTGCAAACCCAGGGCGGCGTGCCCATCGTCAATATCGTTGCGCCTAACGGTTCGGGTCTGTCGCATAACCAGTTTCTCGACTACAACGTCGATCGCCAGGGCCTGGTGCTGAACAACGCCTTGCAGGCCGGGCAATCCCAGCTCGCCGGGCAACTGGCGGCCAACCCGCAGTTCCAGGGCCAGGCGGCGAGCGTGATCCTCAACGAAGTGATCAGCCGCAACGCCTCGACCCTCAACGGCGCCCAGGAAATCTTCGGCAAGTCCGCCGATTACGTGCTGGCCAACCCCAACGGTATTTCGGTGAATGGCGGCAGCTTCATCAACACGCCGAACGCCAATCTGGTGGTCGGTCGCCCCGAATTGAACGACGGCAAACTGCAAGCCCTGAGCACCCGCGACGCCACGGGCAACTTGCAGATTCAAGGCGCGGGCCTGCAAAACCGCGAAGGCTCGATCAACCTGATCGCCCCACGCATCGACAGCCAGGGCAGCCTCACGGCCCGTGATCAACTGAACCTTACGGTCGGACGCAATCAGGTGGATTACGCCACAGGCCAGGTGAAAACCGTGGACCCGGCTGGCAACACCACCGACCAACGCATCGACGCCAGCCTGTTTGGCGCCATGCAGGCCGGACGCATCAACATTGTCAGCACCGCGGAAGGCGCGGGTGTGCGGGTTGGTCCGGTGCAAGTGGCGGGCCGCGACGGTGTGCAGATTCGTTCCGCCGGTGACTTGAGCATCAGCGGCCAGGCGGTTCCAGACAGCCTCGATGTGGTGCGTGCCGGCGTGCGCAGCAGTCAGGGCGATGTCGCCTTACGCAGCGGCAAAGACTTGACCTTGGCCGCCACCGACGTCAGTGGCCGTGACGTCAAACTCGACGCCAAACGCAACCTGACCCTGAGCACCGTCGAAAGCCGCAAGCTGCAGCAGACCCGCGAAAACTGGAACAACAGCACCATCGGTATCACCTGGGAAACTTACGACCGGACCCAGACCGACAGCGACTCGCGCCAGCACGGCAGCCAGATTCTCGCCAGTCGTGATGCTGTGTTGTCGTCGGGGGGCGACACCGAACTCAAAGCGGCCAAGGTCGAAGCGGCTAATACATTAAGCGTCCAGAGCAGCGGCGATCTGCGCCTGACCGCCGCCACCGAAAGCCATACCACAACCGACCAGGGCAACCACCGCAAACACCTGTGGAAAGCCAACTGGGACACCAGCAGCGAAGAGCAACGCAGCATCACCAGCCAGTTGAAGGGCGGCAATATCGCTTTGGCCTCGGCGGCGTTGCTGCGTTCCGAAGGTGCGGAGTTGAGCAGCAAGGGCGACATCAACCTGGCTGGCAAACAGGTTGAAATCACCAGCGCCAGCCGCACCCAGCGCAAGAGTGACAACAGCTACTCAGGCGATTTGGTCGGTGGCGGTTTCTTCGGCAAGACCGGCGACGCCGATCAGGGCAAGACGCAGAACCAGGGCAGCAAGGTCAATGCTGCCGGCAAACTGATCGTCAAGGCTGACGACGTGCGCATCAGCGGCAGCCAGGTCCGAGGCGGCACCGAGGCCAGCGTCATCAGCGACAAGGGTTCACTGATCATCGATGGCGTGCAGGACACCTCCCACGCCAACAGCCACGACAAGGACAGCAAGTTCTTCGGCATCACCAAGGACGAAACCCGACAGAACGCCAAGGACAGCACTACCGTGCGTAGCGAGCTGACGTCGGACAGCAACCTCAAACTCAAGAGCGCCAAGGACATCGAAGTGGCCGGCGCCACGGTCAAGGCTGACGGCACCCTGAGCGCTGAGGCAGCGGGGGATGTGAAGGTGCATTCCACCCAGAACACCAGCGAAACCAGCAAGACCGCCGAGACGCGCGGCTTCGACGCCTACGCCAAGGAGAATGCCCCGGACGCCGGCCAATACCGTGCCGGTGTGCATTACGAAGACAAACAGCAAACCGTAACCAGCAATGATGTGAAGCAACAGGGGGCCAGCCTCAGCGGCGCAGATGTGCAGCTCTCGGCGGCCGGCGATTTGACGCTTAAAGGCGCCGAGGTCAAATCCACTCATGGAGACACGACCCTGAGCGGCAAAAACGTCTCGCTGCTGGCCGAGCAGGACAGTCACAACACCTCGACCGATAAAACCAGCACCAGCGGCGGTTTCTACTACACCGGCGGTCTCGACCGTGCAGGCAGCGGCGTCGATTTCGCCCACAGCACCTCGCAGGACACCACTGGCAAAACCACGGCGCAAACCACCGGCGTGCAGAGCAGCGGCAACCTGAATATCAACACCGGAAAACTCACGACCGAAGGCGCGCGTCTTGATGCCGGCAAAGGGCTGAATGTCGCGGCTGGCGAGGTCGACAACCGGGCCGCAAGCAATACCGACAGCAGCACGCATACAGAGAGCAACTGGCAGGCGGACATCGGCGCCAACGTCGAGTACAAGGACATCGCCCGGCCCATCGCCGGGGCGGTCAAAGAAGTGCTGAACGGCAAAGTGCCGGACAAGGATGCGCTGGCCAATCTCGGCCAGCCGAATGTCGGCATCGACGTGGCCATCGGGCATCAGGAGGCCAGCCACACCGAGCAAAACACTAACGCCGTGGTCAGCCAGTACAAGGGCGGCACCGTGGACGTGAAGGTCGACGGCACGTTGCAGGACCAGGGCACGCAGTACCAGGCGAGCGCGGGCAAGGTAAACATCAGCGCCGACTCGTTAGTGGCGAACGCGGCGAGCAATACCCACAGCAGCAGCGATCAGGCACTGGATGCCAAGGCTGACGTGCGGGTCTACACCAAAACCGGTGAGGACGTGAACGTCGCTGCTAGCGGCGCGGGCGGCAGTAGCCAGACCCGTAAGGACAACGCCACCGCCGTGGTCGGCAGCTATGCCGGCAGCGAAGGGGTGAACATCAACCTGCGGGGCGATGGCCAGTTTGAAGGCAGCCATTTCGATGGCGGCCAGGGTGGTGTTTCGATCAAGACCGGTGGTGAGTTGGCATTGAATCAGGCCAACGACCGTCAGAGCAGCGACACTACCAGCCTGCGCGGCAATGGCTCGCTGAACGTCGGCACGGCACCGGGAACCAACGGCACCAATGTCGACCTGGGCGCTGGTTTTCAGCTTGATCACACCGGCAATCAGACTCGGGACAGCCAGGCTCAGGTGGCGAGCATTCAGGGCAAGGGGCCGGTGCTGTTGAGCAGCGGCGTCGATCAAGTCCTGCAAGGGACGAAGGTCGACACCGTTGGCGCCATCGACCTGAAGGCCGGCGGCAAACTCGATCTGCAAGCGGCGACCGACACTCACACCGCTACCGGCAGCAATCTCGGCGGTGGTCTGAAGATCGGTGGCAGCAAAACCACTACCGAGAAAAGTGCTGATCAGGGCGGCAACCTCAGCGCCAATTTCAACATCGGTCGGGTCAATGAATCGACCCAGACCCTGACCGGCGGCCAACTCAACAGCCAGGACAAGATTGCCCTCAGCGCTGATGCCATCCATCTGCAAGGCACCCAGGTCAGCGCCCCGAGCGTGAGCCTTGATGCGCAGAAGGGCGGGATCAATCAGGAATCGGCGCAGTCCACGCAGAACCGCACCAATTGGAATGTTGCGCTCAATGCCGGCGGTAACCTGAGCAACAGCACACCGGCTGTCGTGGATGAAAAGAACGTCGCCACGAGCGATCACGGTTTCAATGCCGGGGCCAAGGTTGGCGTTGATTACTTGCAAGGCACGACCCAGCAGAACAGCCAGATCAAGGCTGACAGTGTGGTGCTGAATAGCGCGGGGGATGTGCATTTGGCCGGCGCGCGGGTTGATGCGGCGACGGTCAGTGGCAAGGTGGGCGGTGACTTGAGCGTGGAGAGTCGTCAGGACAGCCAGACCACTGCCAAGGTTGATGTAGACCTGGGCGTGACCGGCAAAAAAGCAGCGCCGGGCGAAAAAGACAAAGTGGCCGAAAACACCAAGATCGGCGGGACGGATTACAAGCCGACGCTGAAACTCGATGGCGACTACGAGCATAAAGACAGTGTCGGTCAGGCTTCCGGTATCAGCGGCACGCAAGGCGTGAACCTGAAGGTCGACGGCGCCACACAACTGACCGGTGCACGGATTGCTTCGACCGAAGGCCGGGTCGATCTGGGTGGCTCGAAAGTCCGTTCCACCGACCTGAGCAGCCGCGACTATGGTGTAACGGTCGGTCTCGATCTGCCTGAAAAATCGAAAGCCGAGGGCAGCAACCCCGAGGTTTTGCCTGCGGGTGAACACAGCGTCAAACTCGGTCCCGTGACAATTGGCGGTCATTACGACAGCCAATCGCTGCAGGCCGGCATTGACGAGAAAAACATCTAAGCCCCACGCCTCCCTGCCACTGATCGTTCCCACGCTTTGCGTGGGAATGCCTCAATGAACGCTCCGCGTCCGCTTCTGGAACGCGGAGCGTCCCGGGCTGCATTCCCACGCAGAGCGTGGGAACGATCATGCAATCAGCGTTATTGAGCGGCCAACCAAGCCTCCAGCACCTTCGGATTAGCCTTCAACCACGCTTTCGCCGCCGCCCTTGGTTTTTGATTCTGTTCAACACCGCATCCATCAACTGATTCTCCATCGTCAGGCTGAACTCTATGTTCTGCAGCAGCTTGCCGACGTTGCTGCACTCAGTGAGGCAGTCCTTGCGCACATTGGTATACACCGTCGTCTGACCGAACGTTTTCCCGCGGCGTCGGGGCCGCGAAATAACGGCAGTCAATGTCGTTTCCCATCAAGTGCCGGCGCAGCGTCTCTCTACACTGCGCAAAAGCCGATCCACTACGTCGAGGGCACACGATGAGTCAATCTGTCGAGCAACTGAGCATCCGCCTGGCCTGCGCCTTTCGCTGGGCGGCGCGGCTGAACCTGCACGAGTCCGTCGCCAATCACTTCAGCGTCGCGGTGTCAGAGGACGGTCGGGAGTTTTTGATCAACCCGTATGGCAAGCACTTCTCGCGGATCAAGGCCAGTGACTTGCTGCTGGTGAATGCCGATGAACCGGCCAGCCTCGACCGCCCGGACGCGCCGGACATCACCGCGTCGGCCTTGCACAGCGCCTTGCACCGTAACCAGCCCCACGCTCGTTGCATCCTGCATACACATTCCAAATACGCGACAGCGCTAGCCTGCCTGACGGATTCGCGGCTGCCCCCGATCGAGCAGAATTCGATGCGATTTTTCGAGCGCGTGGCCATCGACGACGGTTTCGACGGCATGGGTTTGGGCGAGGAGGCCGAGCGGGTCAGCCACTTGCTCGGCGACAAACCGATCCTTTTGATGGGCAACCACGGCTTGCTGGTGGCAGCGCCGACCATCGCCCAGGCGTTCGACGATTTGTACTATTTCGAACGCGCCTGCGAGACCTACATCACCGCGCTCTCAACCGGCCGCGAGCTGCGCATCGCCAGTGACGAGATCGCGCGCAAGACCTGCCGACAATGGCTCGATTACCCGGGCTTCGCCGACAAGCATTTCAACGCATTGATGGACATTCTGGATGAGGAAGAACCTGACTATCGGTTAATCAGGCCATAACACGATCTGTAGCAGCTGGCGCAGTCTGCGTTCGGTTTGTAGCAACTGCCGAGGCACGAGGCTGCGTTCGGCTGCGAAGCAGTCGTGAAATCAGGCGATGCGGTGTTTCAGTAAAACCGCGTGTTCTGGTTTTACGACTGCTTCGCAGCCGAACGCAGCCTCGTGCCTCGGCAGCCGAACGCAGCCTCGTGCCTCGGCAGCTGCTACCAACGAGTGTGTTTCGTATAAAGTCAGTCCGCCTCGGCCGGGCGCCGTTCCTTGCTCAAGGGCTGGCGCATCACCGGGGCGGTGAAGACCTGGCTGCGGTCTTCGCTGGGTGGGCAGCCGAAGCGGGCGCGGTAAGTGCGGGAGAAATGCTCCAGCGAGCCAAACCCCGAACACGCCGCCACTTGCGCCACGCTCAATTGCGTTTGTTGCAGCAAACTGTGGGCTTTGGCCAGGCGCAAGGTGATGTAGTACTTGAGCGGCGACAAGCCGGTTTGATGCTTGAACTGACGCTCCAGTTGCCGCCGCGACAGCCCGACCTGGCCGGCAATCGCCTCACAATCCAGCGGCTCCTCCAGGGCTTTTTCCATCAACTGCACCGCGCGGCGGATCTTGCTGCCGTACATCCCGGTGTTACTCAAGCCGCCGTCGAGTTGATTGTCTGCCGGTGCCCGCACATGGCCCATCAACAGGTGCATGGCGATTTCCCGGGACAGGTCGCCGTCGACACTTTGGCCGATCCAGCCGAGCAGCATGTCCAGGGTTGTGGTCGCGCCAGCGCAGGTCATGCGCTGACGTTCGAGGGTGTAGAGCTGCGGCTTGGCGTGGACCCGCGGATAACTTTCCTGAAAGCCCTGGAGATTGTCCCAGTGCACCGCCGCTTCATAACCGTCCAGAACACCGGCCGCTGCGAGCAGTTCAGTGCCGGTTTCCACGCCCATCAGCACCGCGCCGAACAACGCCTGTTTGCGCAGCCAACTCTTGAGCGCCAGGTTGCGGCTGTGTTTGTGCACATCGAAACTGGCGATCACCAGGCACACATCAAAACCCTGATCGGCGCGCAACCCGTCGTTGGCCGCAGTGGTCAGGCCATTGCTGGCTTGCACCGGCTCGCCGTCCAGCGACAACAATGTCCATTCGAACAGTTGCCGTTGGGTCAGCCAATTGGCGATGGCCAACGGCTCCAGCACCGCCGCCAGGCCGAAGTTGGAAAACGACGGCAGCAGCAACACCGCCACCCGCAGCGGCGCGACATCGCCGCGCCGCCAGGTGAAACGGGTTTCCGGGCTGTTGGACGGCTGATCAGTCATGAGCGATCTCTATCGTTGTCGAGTCTGCCACTGCGGATGAATCCAGACCGGTGCTTCGGTAGACGGCAGCGCTGGCAGGCCACGAATCAGGTCGCTGGCCTTTTCCGCGATCATCACCGTCGGCGCATTGGTGTTGCCGCTGACGATCACCGGCATGATCGAAGCGTCCACCACGCGCAAGCCGTCGAGACCGTGCACGCGCAGGTGCGGATCGACTACCGCTTGCGGGTCGCCGACCGGCCCCATCTTGCAGGTGCCACTGGCATGGTAGCCGGTTTCCGTGACCTGCCTGGCCCACGCATCCAGCGCTTCATCGCTCTGGGCCTGAGGGCCGGGCACCAATTCTTCACCCTTGAACACCGCCATGGCCGGTTGCTCGATAATCTCGCGCACCAGCCGTGCGCCGGCGCGCATGTCGGCGCGATCCTGCTCGGTTTTCAGGTAATTGAACAAGATACGCGGCGGCTGTCGAGGGTCGGCGCTGTTCAGGGTGACGCTGCCCAGGCTGGTAGGGCGCATCAGGTCGATGTGGATCTGGAACGCGTGCCCCGGCACCAAATCGACACTGCCCGGTTTCACCGCCAGTGGCATGAAGGTCAGTTGCAGGTCGGGATGCTCGACCCCGGCCCGCGAACGAATAAACGCCCCGGCCTCGAAATGATTGCTCGCCGCGAGGCCGTCGTGGCTGACGAACCAGCGGGCGCCAATCCACCACTTGCCCGGCGCGGTGGTCCAGGGATACAGCGACACCGGTTTTTTGCACAGGTATTGCACGACCGTGTCCGGGTGATCGTTGAGCCGCCGGCCAACACCGGGCAGGTCATGTTTCACCGTAATCCCCAGATCCCGCAATTCTGCCGCCGGACCCACGCCCGACAGCAACAACAACTGCGGCGAATTGATCGCCCCGGCGGTGAGCAACACTTCGCGGCGGGCGAACGCTTGATGCGTCTGACCATTCTGCTCGTACTCAACGCCGGTGGCGCGCAGACCATCGAACAGAATGCGCAACGCCAACGCATCGGTGACCACTCGCACATTACCCCGCGCCAGCGCCTCGCTCAGATAACCCCGCGAAGTGCTCCAGCGCCGCCCATTACGAGTCGTGCGATCCACCGGCCCGAACGCTTCCTGACGATAGCCATTCAAATCGCTGCTCAAGCCATACCCGGCCTCGGCACCGGCCGCCAGAAACGCCGCGCACAACGGCGTTTGCGTGTCGCCGGGGGTGACGTGCAGATGCCCGGTCGCGCCTCGATAATCGTCGGCGCCATCGGCATGGGTCTGCGCCCGTTTGAAGTACGGCAGCACCTCCTGATAACGCCAACCTGTGCAACCTTGCTCGGCCCAGCCGTCGTAATCCCGGGCATGACCACGGATGTAGACCATGCCGTTGATCGACGACGACCCGCCCAGCGTCCGGCCCCGTGGTGTGCCGATCCGGCGGCCATCCAGATACGGTTCCGGCTCGGAGCTGTAGCTCCAGTTGTAGCGCGTGCCGCCGACGACGATGCCCACTGCCGAGGGCATGTCGATGGTCCAGCTCTGGTCCGCCGGGCCTGCTTCCAGCACCAGAATCCGCACCTTTGAGTCTTCGCTCAAGCGATTGGCCAACACGCAACCCGCTGACCCTGCGCCCACAATCAGGTAATCAAACTCATGATCGGCCATGGTTCGCTGTGCTCCATCTAAGAAAATTCAGACTGCGGACGGACCATGAATCCCGTTGAACACCAACTTGTGAAAGTGATGCACCAGGTGCTCGCTTTCATTACTGCGCTGGGCGTCGATCATGTAGCGGCCCTGGTCGTAACCCAGCGAATGCAGGCCTTTTTGCACCGAGATATTCAGCGCGATATCTTCCGGCCCCAAATCCTCGTTCATCCACTTCATGCAGGACGCACTGACCGTCGCGGTTTCGCCATTGTTGGCGTAGTAACCGAAGCGCAGCAGCGAGCGCTCGGCGTCCAGCGGAATCATGATGAACGAGCCCAGAAACTCCGAGAACGGGAAGGTGTAGAAGGTGTTGTTCGGCCACATGCCGATGTTGAAGAAGCATTCGTCGGGGTTCACCTCAGGTTTCAACGGAACGCCGTAGGCTTCGGTCACCGAGAGGTTGGCCGGGGCAATGTAAGTCCACCAGTTGTCGCGTTTGGTCAACTGATAGCCTTTGAAATCGATCAGCTTGGCCAGGTCGATATGGCACGGCCCGGACAACTTGAAGTGATAACCCTCGATGGAGTTGTCCATGATCACCTTCCAGTTGGCCGGCACGATCACGTCCTGCTCCTCGATCAGGCGCATGTTCGCCAGGTTCGGAAACACCCGGCGCATCTCTTCGTCGGCACCGGGAAACAGATCGCGCAGCGACGGCGCCGCCGGGTCAAGGTTGAAGTAAATGAACCCGCCCAACTCTTCGGTGCGCACCTGCGGAATGTTGAACTGCTGCAACTCGAAGTTCTTCATCTTCTCGCAGCGCGGCGCCCCGCGCAGGGTGCCATCCATCTCGTAGCACCACGAGTGATAGGCGCAACGCACCACGCCACCGGTGGTGCCGCGCCGTTCTTCGAGCAAGCGATTGCCGCGATGCTGGCAAACGTTGTGGAAGGCGTGGATCTGGCCCTGACGATTCCTCGCCACCACCACGCTCTGATCAAACAGATCCGTCACCACGTACTGACCCGGCTCGGCGAACTCACTGACATGCCCGGCCACGTGCCAGGCGTGCATGAAAATATTGTCGCGCTCGGCCTTGAACAACGTCTCGTCGAAGAAATAACGCGAGGGCAGGGTGAAGGCTTCTTCCGGGTCCTGATGATCCCAACCCTCGACGGGGCTTTGCTGTTTGCGGGTCTGGAAGTTTTGCATGGGGTGATCTCCACAGTGGCTGGCCGCACGGCACGGCGGCTTGTTCTGGGAGTTAATTTAGGGGGCGAGGGAGATTGGGGATTGATGGATTGCGACCAGTTGCGCGGGGAAATGATCAAGGCACGAGGCAGCATTGCACCGCCACAACGACCCACAGCCGGCAAACTCCAGAAGTGCCACTGCAACACTCGATACGCTCGATAACATTTGAACCGAGATTATTCACTGGCAATGTGCTCGCGAGCGTCCGTTTTTGCCAATAGAATTCATCGCGCGTTTAACGTACGGCGTACAGCTACGCACCTCTAACTTAGCCAACAAGGACGTTTGGAAATGAAAGTATCCTTCATCGCTTTACTGGGAGTTTTATCACTGATTCAAACATCGCTTTCCTTTGCGGACATGGCCAATGGGAAGAACCTCTATTTACAGCGATGTTCCGTATGCCATGGCGCAGATATCAAAGGAACAGGGCCATTGGCTAATAAGAGCAATCCTCCAACACCTGACCTTACAACCGCCACTTTCAAGCAACGTCTGAATGATTATCCGGGCGTTATTGTGTCGTCGATAATACTGCGCCCCAATGGAAACTTGATTCCAAAAACATTGCGAGAGAATGGTGTGAAGATTCCGCCGCACGCTTGGAGTGTTAATGATTTTCGCGATCTGCATCAATACATGAGTGGCGTGATTTCGAAACGATGATCTTGAGATATGCGGCGGGCACAGAAATCCAAGCACTATTTCAGGGCTGGCTGCTTTGAGCAGGTATCGACCTCCTGAGGAATGATTTGCCGGGCTTAATAGGAAGCATTAGTATTCACGCCTCCCTCCCACAGCACACCGCAATGACCCCCAAGCTGCCCCGCAGACACGGCTTTTTCGAGCATTACGAAGAGTTGATCGGCACCTGGACCCGTCGCCTGAGAAATCGTCAGCAGGCCGAGGACCTGGCCCATGACACCTTCGTGCGGGTGCTTGAGTCGGATTCGGCGGCGGTGGAGCAGCCTCGGGCGTATTTGCACCAGACCGCACGCAACATTGCGGTGGATGGCTATCGGCGTGAGGATCGGCGGGGCGCCATGGAGTCCGAGGCGATTGATCACAGTGTGTCGTCGTCCGGCGACCCGGAGCATTTCATGCATGCGATCCAGTTGGCCGATTCCATTGAACGGGCGCTCACCGAGTTGCCGATCAACTGCCGCAAGGTGTTTGTCTGGCAGAAGATCGAAGGCCTGACCCAGGCGGAAATTGCCGAGCGGTTGGGGCTGTCCAAGAACATGGTGGAAAAGTATATGATCCGCACCCTGCGGCACTTGCGTGATCGCCTCGACGGATTGCAGCCATGATCGGCCGCGCCTTTTCATCCCCAGCCAAACAGGAATTTCCATGATGGATACTCGTGATTGTGCGTGCGGGCAAACAGCGGTTCGCGACGAGGCGGCACGGTGGTTTGTGCGTTTGCAGGAGCCTGCCGTGGACGTCGAAGAATATCGACGTTTCGAGACTTGGCTGCAAGAGCACCCTCAGCATCGCGATGAATTTCAATTGCTCCAGGGCTTGTGGACGGCGGCCGATTTGTTGCCTGCCAAACGTCTTCAAGCCTTGTGCGAAACTCCGCCGGAGCGCCGCAAACGTCGTCCGCTGGTGCGTTATGCGGTGGCTGCCAGTGTGTTGGCAGTGGCGCTTGGTTTGGGATTGTTCAGCGGTTTGAATCACCCGGCGACCTACACCGCGGAATTTTCCACGGCCTTGGGCGAGCGCCAGCATGTGGCGTTGCCGGACGGTTCGATCATCGACCTGAACAGCCGCAGTCGGGTGCAGGTGCGGTTTGAAAAGGATCGTCGTGGCATCGAGCTGACCGAAGGCGAGGCGATGTTCAGCGTCGAGCACGACACCACCCGGCCGTTCGTGGTCGAGACGGGCAACGGCCAGGTCACGGTCACCGGCACCCGCTTCGATGTGCGCCGGGACCTGACGCAAACCAAGGTCGCGGTCG
Source organism: Pseudomonas sp. LBUM1646 (assembly GCF_059716165.1). NCBI lineage: Bacteria > Pseudomonadati > Pseudomonadota > Gammaproteobacteria > Pseudomonadales > Pseudomonadaceae > Pseudomonas > Pseudomonas sp. LBUM1646. The sequence goes on along the minus strand of NZ_CP166810.1, from coordinate 4,635,309 downwards.
AACAGGGCACGGTCAAGGTTCAGGGGCAGGGCGCCGACTTCATTAGCCTCACCGCCGGCCTGGGCACGCACATCGATGCCCAAGGCAAGGTGGCCGCCGCCTACGCGGTCAACCCACAGGAACTGACCGCCTGGCGCGGCGGCAAACTGGTGTTCAACAACGCCAGCCTGGCCGAAGTCGCCGCCGAAGTGTCGCGCTATCGGGAGAAGCCGCTCACGGTCGGCAACGACAAAGTGGGCAATCTGCGCCTGACCAGCGTGTTCAAATCCGACAACACCGACGCCTTGCTCAAGGCCTTGCCGAGCATTCTGCCGGTGGCCGTGCGCACGCTTTCTGACGGCAGTCAGGAAATAATTGCGCGATAGATTCAGGTTTTTTTCGAGTTCTTCGTCTTCTTGTCCAACTGCAACTGGTTTGCATTAACAGCCGCGTATTCTTGCGATTCACAGGACAACGTTCGACGTGAAAAAAACCACCGCTAAAAACAACAAATCACCTTGGCTGCCGCTCGCTTTGGCGTTGGCTGTCAGCGCTGCACTGCCCCAGGCGTTCGCCGCCGATGGGATTCACATCCAGGCGCAGCCGTTGGGCCAGGCCCTGAGTCAGCTCGGCCAGCAAACCTCGCTACAGGTTTTTTTCAGCCCTGAACTGGTCGCCGGCAAACAGGCCCCGGCGGTGGACGGCAACCTGTCCCCGGAACAAGCTTTGCGCCAATTGCTGCAAGGCAGCGGTCTGGAATATCAGATAGATGAAGGCTCGGTGACCCTGACGCCCGCGCCGAATGCCGCGTCCAACGGCCCGCTGGAACTCGGCGTGACCGACATCAAGGTTGTCGGCGACTGGCTCGGTGACGCCGATGCCGCCGTGGTGCAAAACCACCCTGGCGCCCGCACCGTGATCCGCCGCGAAGCGATGATCGAGCAGGGCGCGATGAACGTCGGTGACGTGCTGCGTCGCGTTCCTGGCGTGCAAGTGCAAGACGCCAACGGCACTGGCGGCAGTGATATCGCCCTGAACGTCGGCGTGCGCGGCCTGACCTCGCGCCTGTCGCCGCGCTCCACGGTGTTGATCGACGGCGTACCGGCCGCGTTCGCCCCGTATGGCCAGCCGCAGCTGTCGATGGCCCCGATCTCCTCAGGTAACCTCGACAGCATCGACGTGGTGCGTGGCGCCGGTTCCGTGCGTTACGGGCCGCAGAACGTCGGCGGGGTGATCAACTTCGTCACCCGCGCGATCCCGGAGAAAGCCACCGGTGAAATCGGCACCACCCTGGAAACCTCCCAACACGGCGGCTGGAAACACATCGACACCGCATTTGTCGGCGGCACCGCAGACAACGGCATGGGCGTGGCGCTGTTGTATACCGGGGTGAACGGCAATGGTTATCGCGAAAGCAACAACGGCAACGACATCGACGACGTGATTCTCAAGACCCACTGGGCGCCGACCGATGTTGATGATTTCAGCCTGAATTTCCATTACTACGACGCCAACGCCGACATGCCAGGCGGCTTGACGCAGAAGCAGTACGACGCCAGTCCGTTTCAGTCGGATCGCGACTACGACAACTTCACCGGCCGGCGCAAGGATGTCTCGTTCAAGTGGGCGCGGCAGATTGACGATCGCACCCAGGCCGAAGTGCTGACCTACTACACGGACAGCTTTCGTGGCAGCACCATCGCCGCCCGCGACCAGAAAACCCTCAGCTCCTATCCGCGTTCCTACTACACCTTGGGCGTCGAGCCGCGGGTGTCCCATGTGTTCGACGTTGGGCCGACCACTCAGGAAGTCAGCGTCGGTTATCGCTACTTGAAAGAAGCCATGCACGAGCAGTCGAGCCGCGTGGCGTTGGTGAACAATCAACCGGTGATCACCCCGACGTCTGACGGCCACGTGTTCCAGGACCGTACCGGCGGCACCGAGGCTAATTCGGTTTACCTCGACAACAAAATCGATGTTGGCAACTGGACCATTACGCCGGGCATCCGCTTCGAACATATCAGCACTGACTGGCACGACCGCGCCGTCCTCGACACTGCCGGCAAGCGCGTCCCGGAGAAAAACCGCAGCATCGAAAGCAACGAGCCGCTGCCGGCCCTGAGCGTGATGTATCACTTGTCCGATGCCTGGAAGCTGTTTGCCAACTACGAAACCTCGTTCGGCAGCCTGCAATATTTCCAGCTCGGCCAGGGCGGTTCGGGTGACAGCACCGCCAACGGCCTGAGCCCGGAAAAGGCCAAGACCTACGAGATCAGCACGCGCTACAACGATGATGTGTGGGGCGGGGAAGTGACGCTGTTCTACATCGACTTCGATGACGAACTGCAATACATCAGCAACGACGTGGGCTGGACCAACCTCGGCGCAACCAAGCACCAGGGCCTGGAAGCGTCGGTGCATTACGACATGTCCGCGCTCGACCCACGGCTCGACGGGCTGACCGCCAACGCCGGTTTCACCTACACCCGCGCCACTTACGAGGGTGAGATCCCGGGCTTCAAGGGCCGTGACTTGCCGTTCTATTCGCGCCAGGTGGCCACGGTCGGTTTGCGTTACGACGTCAATCGCTGGACTTACAACATCGACGGTTTTGCCCAGTCCAAGCAGCACTCGCCGGGCACTGGCGTGAATGCTGATGGCAGCTTCACCGGCAACTACATCACCGATGGCAGCGCCGATGGGCAGTACGGCGACATGCCGGGCTACGTGACCTGGAACGTGCGCGGGGGGTATGACTTCGGTTCGCAACTGTCGAACCTGAAACTGGGTGCCGGGGTGAAGAACGTGTTCGACCACCAGTACTTCACCCGTTCCAGCGACAACAACTCGGGCATTTACGTTGGCGCGCCGCGCACGTTCTTTGTGCAGGCTAGCGTCGGCTTTTAACGGCTAAAAGCAAAAGATCGCAGCCTTCGGCGGCTCCTACATTCGGATGTCGTACACCCTGAAGGAGCTGCCGAAGGCTGCGATCTTTTAGCGCTTCAAACCTTCAACACCTTCCCGCCAATGGCCACCGCCACCAGCAACACCGCCATCAACCCAAACGCAAAACTCAAACTGCTGCCATGGGCGATAAACCCGATCAGCGCGGGTCCGGCGAGAATCCCTGCGTAACCGAGGGTGGTAATGGCCGGTACGGCGATGCTTTCCGGCATGACCGTCTGTTTGCCCACCGCGGTGTACAGCACCGGCACAATGTTCGAGCAACCCGCGCCAACCAACGCATAACCGATCAGCGCCGCTTCCCAGCTTGGAGCAAACGTCGCCAGCGCCAAGCCCACCGCAGCCGTCAGCCCGCCAAACACCATCACCTTTGTCGCGCCCAGGCGCCGCACAATTGCATCCCCGGTCAAACGCCCGGCGGTCATGGTCAGCGCAAACGCCGCATAACCGAGCCCGGCATACGCCGTGTCGATACCGCGCTCCGAGGCCAGGAATACTGCGCTCCAGTCGAGTACCGCGCCTTCGGTGAGGAAAACGATGAAACACATCATGCCGATAAACAGCACGATGCCATGGGGCACGGCAAACGCCGGTCCGGAGCTTTCACTGCCATAAGGCAACAGATGCGGCGCCGCTTTGAGCAACGCCACGATCAGCATCACAATCACCACCAGCGTCGCGCCGAGCGGCGAAACACCCAGGCCGAGCAAACCGCTGACACCCGCCGCACCGACGATCCCGCCGAGGCTGAACAAGCCATGGAAGCCCGACATCATGGTCTTGCCGCTGGCCCGCTCGACGATCACCGCTTGCAGGTTCACCGTCGAATCCACCGTTCCCAGCCCCGCGCCAAACATGAACAGCGCCGCGATCAACGCCGGAATCGACGACACCGTCGCCAGCAACGGCAACGCCGCGCAGATCAGCAACACCCCGGCGCTGACCACGCGACGACAGCCAAACCGCGTGGCCAGAATACCCGCCATGGGCATCGCAATAATCGACCCCACCCCCAGGCACAACAGCAGCAAGCCGAGGGTCCCTTCATCCAGTCCGGCCCGCGCCTTGGCATACGGCACCAGTGGCGCCCACGCGGCGATGCCGAACCCGGCGATGAAAAAGGCGATGCGGGTGGACATCTGTTCCAGGCGTCCGGGAACAAATGCGGCTTGCGTGTTGAGGTTGGTCATATCGATCCTTGGCAAAAAACGTCGCGTACCCAAGGGACAGTGACTTACCGGTCAGGTTCGATCAGCGTCCGCAGCGGTTCGCGGTCAGGCAGGGTGACATCCTTGCACAGCCTGACCCTCCATCGCGAGCGCGGGTGTCACTGGCCTTCGCACAATCGGCGCAGTTGTTCGTCCCGCACTTGCAGGATTTCGAACAAACCCAACGCCTTTAGCGCCGGCAAGGCCTCGATGATGTCCTGCTCGGCCTGCCGTCGTTGTTCATCGCTGGCGCCTGCGTCGGCGAGCACTCGCGCATTGATAAGGAAAGCCCCGACCGTGCCTTTGCGCACGGTGGTGCCGTTGAATTGGCCTTGGTTCAAATCGTCGGGAAGCAGGTCTTCGGCGCGCATAACGGTGACTCCTGTTGAATGAGTGCTCAGCCTAAAGCGTTGGTTGTGGCTAAACTGCGTCATCTGGGTCATTCGATACTGTGAAGCTGCCAATGGCTAAACCGCTGATATCTACAGAGTTGGCACAGTCCGCCACGGCTGCGCAGGTGATCGCCGTCATGCTGGACAGCCCGGTCGAGCGCCAAAGCGCCTTGCACCAGCATGCTCGTGGCCAATTGCTCGGGGCGCGTCGCGGTTTGTTGTCGGTGGACGCGGCGGATCATCATTGGGTGGTGCCGGCCACCCATGCGGTGTGGATCCCGCCGGACTGCCTGCACGGCTTGCGCTCCCACGGCCCGTTCCATGGCTGGAGCGTTTATGTGGTGGCGCCGGATTGCGTCGGGTTACCGGAGCAGCCGTTAATCATTGCGACCTCGGGTTTACTCCGAGAAGCCGTTGACCGGGCCGCGACCTGGGGCGAGGGCGCACTCGATCAGCGCCAGGATCGGATCGCCCAACTCATCCTCGACGAAATCGCCACATCACCCGCCGAACCTTTCGGTCTGCCACTGCCCCAGGATCCGCGACTGCGGCGAATCACCCAGGCACTGGCCGATGACCTGGCCGACAACCGCTCACTGGAACAATGGGCGCAGTGGGGCGGGTTGTCGGCGCGAACCCTCGCCCGACGCTTTGTCAGCGAAACCGGCTTCACCTTCAGCCAATGGCGCCAGCGCGCGCGATTGTTGCGGGCGCTGGAACTGCTGGCGGCAGGGGAGGCGGTGACGAACGTTGCGCTGGAGTTGGGGTATGACAATGTCAGCGCGTTTATTGCGATGTTTCGGCGCACGTTTGGGATGACGCCGGGGCGGTATTTTATTGCCGGGCTTTGACGCCTACAGTACAGGCACTCTTCACGCTGACTTCAGGATCGATCCATGACGCCGTTCTACGATGCCCGAGGCAATATCTATGCGGTCGTGACGCCTGATGCAGTTCGCCACAGCGGTATCGAATTACCCGAACAGGCCAGTCACGCCGCACAAAACCGTGAGCATTGGGCGTTATCAGCCATCGAGGCATTCTGCGGCTGGGCACCTGGCACTCAACCGCCCGACAGCAAGGACCATCGCTGCGACGGCCTGCTGGTCGGCCCGTTTCAAGCAGCGGCGCCCTTTGATCTGCTGATCGTCAACACCGACGGCACCCTCGCCGAACGCAGTGGTAATGGCTTGACGATTTTCTCTCAGGCGCTCAGTGAGCAAGGGTTGCTGCCGAGCGAGGAAACCTGCGAGCTGCGGGTTCATCACGACAAAAGCGATTCGGTTTCGCCGGTGGAGACTTCGGTGAAACCGGCCGAGGTCGATGGTGTTCACGGATTCTGGCTGGATTTGGGCAAGCCCCTGTTCGGGCCGCAAGCGGTGGGCGCGCAAGGGGTTGAACGCGTGACATTGAACAGTCGCGACCTCAACCATGTGCAGCCATTGTCGGCGCTCGATCCGGCCTGGACGCGGAGCCAGTTTGTGCGAATCGGCAATCCCCATTGCGTGACGCTACTCACCGACGCCGCCGCACTGCCGAGCAATGAACAAATGCGCGAACCGACGTTGTCCGAAGGCCTGACCCGCATCGCTTATGCCACGCCGACCGGGGCCGGGCAGCCCTGCGCGGCGGGCGTCAATTTGCAATGGGCAATGCTTGAGTCTGAAAGACGAATCGTGGCTCGGGTGTTCGAGCGTGGGGAAGGGCCGACGGCATCGTCGGGCACCAGCGCCAGTGCGGTGGCGTGCGCGGCGTGGCGCGTGGGTTGGGTGAAGGCGGGAGAGGTGAAGGTGGTCATGCCCGGGGGGACGGCGCCGATTTCGCTGGAAGAACAGGGCGGCGAGTTGAGTCGGGTGAGGTTGTTCGGCATGGCCCGATTAATGGGGTGAACTCAGGATCGTCATCGCGAGCAAGCTCGCTCCCACCGTTGTTCTTCAGTGGGCACACGTTCTGTTCATCACAGATCCCAGTGAGCTTGCTCGCGATGGCGTCCGTTCAATCACCGTCTATTCAGGACCGATCCGCCCACTCCACCACCGGCATCTGCCGCTTCATCAACACCTCACCCCCGCGAATCGAATACAGCGGCAAGCCCTGGCTGCGAATCACCTCGTAATCACTGTCCGCCGACAGGATCAGCAAGTTCGCCGGGCGCCCGCGCTCAAGTCCATAACGATCCCCCAAAGCCATCGCCTTGGCACTGTTATCCGTCACCAAATCCAGCGCACTTTGCAGGTTGCGATAACCGAGCATGTGGCAGATGTGCAGGCCGGCTTCGAGTACGCGCAGGATGTTGCCGTTGCCCAGCGGATACCACGGATCAACGATGGAATCCTGGCCGAAACACACGTTCATGCCCGCTTCGAGCAGTTCGTTGACCCGGGTGACGCCGCGGCGTTTCGGGAAGTTGTCGAAGCGTCCTTGCAGGTGAATGCTTTCGGTGGGGCAGGAGACGAAGCTGATGCCGGAATGCCCGAGCAGGCGGAAGAGCTTGGCGCAGTACGCATTGTCGTAAGAGCCCATCGCCGTGGTATGGCTGGCGGTGACGCGCGAACCCATGTCGCGGCTGCGGGCTTCTTCGGCCAGCACTTCGAGGAAGCGTGAATGCGGGTCGTCGGTTTCATCGCAGTGCACGTCCACCAGGCAACCGGTGCGTTCGGCCAGGTCCATCAGGAACTTCACCGAACTCACGCCTTGATCCCGGGTGTACTCGAAATGCGGAATGCCGCCGACCACATCGGCGCCCATGCGAATGGCTTCTTCCATCAACTCCCGTCCGTTGCGGTAGGACTCGATGCCCTCCTGGGGGAACGCGACGATTTGCAGGTCGATCAGGTGACGGCTTTCCTCGCGCACTTCGAGCATGGCCTTGAGCGCGGTCAAGGTCGGGTCGGTGACGTCGACGTGGGTGCGCACGTGCTGGATACCGTGGGCGGCCAGGGTCTGGATGGTTTTCTTGGCGCGGGTCTTGGTGTCTTCCAGGGTGATGGTCGCTTTGCGTTCGCCCCAGCATTCGATGCCTTCGAACAGTGTGCCGCTCATGTTCCAGCGCGGCTCGCCGGCGGTGAGGGTGGCGTCGAGGTGAATGTGCGGCTCGACGAAGGGCGGCACCACCAGATTGCCGCCGGCGTCGAGGTCGTCGGGGCCCAGGGTCGGGGCTTCGGTCTGGCGGGCGATGTTGCCGATCAGGCCGTTTTCCAGGTGCAACTCATGCAGGCCTTCTTGGTTGCGCAGGCGGGCGTTGATGATGTGCATCAGGCGAATCCTTTTAGAGATCTTGTAGTGGTGCATCGGCAGTGCGGACACCCAGCACGCCGGTCAATATCACATACGTTAGCGCGGCAGCGGCAATCCCTACCAGCGGCGCGACCCACGGTGAGCTGAACGCGGCGACAGTCCCGACCGCATAAGCACTCAGGCCGGGCCAGTTGAACGCCGGCAGCCGGGCGTCGGCCAGACGTGGATATTGGCCGCGATAACGGAAGAAAAAGTCCGCCATGATCACCCCACCGATCGGCGGAATCACCGTGCCCAGCAAAATCAGGTAGGGCACCAACATGTCGTACATGCCCAACAGTGCCAGCAACGTGCCGATCACGGCGCCGGCCAGGGTCACGGTTTTGCGCCGCCCGGTGCGCAGCAGGTTGCAGCCGGCGACGGCGAAGTTGTAGATGGTGTTGTCCTGGGTGCTCCAGATATTGAGCAGCAACATCGCCATCGCCGCCATGGCGAAGCCTTGCAACAGCAGCACTTCGACCACGTCCGGTTGCTGATAGACGATCGCCCCGTAGGCGCCGATCAGCACCATCAGGCCATTGCCGATGAAAAAACCGATCAGGCTGGCCAGCACCGCGACCCGCGCCGAGCGCGAGAACCGTGTCCAGTTAGTCGCCTGGGTGGCGCCACTGACGAAGGTGCCGAACACCAGGGTAATCGCGGTCGACCAATCCAGCGTGCCGCTCGGCACCACCGCGAGCAAGCCGTCGAGCCCGCCGACCTTCACCGTCGCGACCCACATCGACAGCATCAGCAGCAACATCATCGCCGGCACCGCGATGTACGACAGAATCTCCAGTCCGCGATAACCGACATACGCCGTGGCGCAAAACGCCATGCCGAACAGCACCATCAGCCCGAGCACCGTGCCTTGCTCCAGTTCGAAATACTTGCCCAGCACCACGGCGGCCGTGGCCGTACCCCAGGCGTACCAGCCGATCTGAGTGAAACCGAGGATCAGGTCGCTGAGCTTGCTGCCGACCTCGCCGAAACAGAATCGCCCCATCAACACCGAGTTGAGTCCACTCTTGAAGGCGATATAGCCAAGCCCGGCGGCGTAGATCCCCAGCAGCAGATTGCCGACGATAATCACCGCCATCATCTCGCCAAAACTGAACGCTACCCCGAGCTTGCCGCCGGCAAACATGGTCGCGGTAAAGAAGGTGAAACCCAGCAGCACCATGGCTGTGGAGGCGAGGCCCTTGCGCGCGTGCATTGGGACTTCGCTGAGGGGGTAATCGTTACCCGGGTCGTTCTGCGTCATGGGGCGTTCCTTGCTGGATGAGAGACGCGAAGAGGGTTGCAGTGGTCGTGCCAAGCGTGGGTGGTGGGGTTATTTATAGACGAGGCGGGGGACCAGGGCGCGAAAGCAGTGCAACGGATGGACCACAAGACCCATGTGGGAGCGATGATCGTTCCCACGCTCTGGTGGGAATGCCTCAATGGACGTTCTGCGTCCGCGTCCGCTTCGGCAAGGACGCGGAGCGTCCCGGGCTGCATTCCCACGCGGAGCGTGGGAACGATCGTCACCCGACCGAGGGCAAAAACCGCAGCAACGCCGCGACAATCGCTTCCGGCGCATCTTCCTGCACCAAATGCCCGGCGTTGGGAACTGCATGGAAACGGGAGCCAGGAATCATTCCATGCAACGCCCGCCCGCGTTCGATGGGAATCCACTGATCATCCTCCCCCCACAGAATCTGTACCGGGCAACGAATTGTCGGGTACAACCCTTCGGCCTCACGGGTATAGCGCTCGTCCATCTGCGCGATCTGCCGGTAGAACGCCGCTTGCCCCGGCTCCCCCAACCACGGCTGCACATAGGGCGCCAGCTCAGGGGCGGGAATCTCACGCTTGATCGCCCCGCGAATATAGGTCGGCACAATCACCCGCTGAATGTAATCGGGCAGCCCGCTGAACGCCGCCTCATGCTGGCGCACATGCTGCACAAACGGCGAACCCCAGGGCGTCAGCGCCACGGGGTCGATCAGGGTCAGACTGCGGTAATCCCTGCCGTTGAGCAGATGGGCGCGCAGGGCGGTGGCGCCGCCGAAATCGTGGGCCACCACGTCTGGCCGCTTCAGCCCCCAGTGGTCCAACAGCTGGGCCAGCAACTCGTTCTGGACGCCGAGGGACACATCGCCGTCGATTTTCTCGGATTGTCCATAACCCAGCAGATCGAAGTAATGCACGCGATGAGTAGTGATGAAGTGCGGCGCAATCCGATGCCACACGTAAGACGAGAACGGCGTGCCATGCACGAACACCAACGGCGGGCCGTCGCCACGTACGGCGTAGCGTACGGAATGCCCATTGAAGCGATAGGTCTGGGGCAGCGGCCAGTCAGTCATCGGGGGTGTCCTCTTGGCAAGTGGGAGCCAAAAAGCATAGGCATAAAAAACAGCCATTGAAGGCTGTTTTTATATTCACTGACGAAATGCCTATTCCCCGTGGGAGCGAGTGTTTTTTAGCTCAGTGATTTGCTCATGTGCACCCGCCGCAGGCCGTTTTCTTCGACCCGATGGGTTTCGACATACCCTCGGCGGATGTACAGCACAATGTTTTCACTCATCGCTTCGTTGGTGTACAGCCGAATGGATGGGTAACCCGCGTCGAGCGCATGGCGTTCGGCGAAGTCCAGCAACTGCCGGCCATAACCTTGCCCTTTGACCGCCGGGCTGACCGCGATGTTGTCCAGCAGCAAGTATTCTTCCGTGTCGATCAGCACCACAAAACCGCTTAGCGTCTGTTCATGCACGAGGACATGGACGCGCCGGGCCAGTACCTGACTGGCGTAGTCATCCAGCATCGGCGCGGGTTTGCGGCCGATGCGCTCGATGTAAGGCGAGTACGCCGCCTCGACGATGGCCTCGATCTGCGCGATGTCCTCAAGCGTAGCGGGACGAATAAGCAGCGACATGAGACAGGTTCCTTTGGGCCAAGGATGGGGCCCGACTGTACTCGGCGTGAGGGTGAAACGACAGGCATAAAAAAACCACCGTCGCCGGTGGTTCTTCTCAATCAGGTGTTGTTACTCACCGTGATAGATGCAACCGCTGGTGCAGGTTTCGTGGATACGAATCGCGCTGAGTTCCGGCAGCAGTGGCTTCAATTCAGTCCAGATCCATTTGGCCAGCACTTCACTGGTCGGGTTTTCCAGGCCAGGAATGTCGTTCAAATAGTTGTGGTCCAGGCGCTCGTAAAGCGGCTTGAAGATCGCCTTGATTTCCGAGAAGTCGCGGATCCAGCCAGTGTGCGGATCAAGGTCGCCGCTCAGATGGATCGCCACTTTGAACGAGTGACCGTGCAGGCGACCGCACTTGTGGCCATCCGGCACGTGGGGCAGGCGGTGGGCGGATTCGAACGTAAACTCTTTGAAGATTTCCACAGTGATTTTCAGCTCTGTCAGGTGGCGATCGCCGCGGCGATGTGGGCAGGCGGCGAGTTTACCAGTTTGTCCTGACTAAAGGGTCAGCAAGCGCTCGCCGAGGCGACCGCTGGCGGCCAGTTCGAGGAACTCGTCGCCCATGCGGCGGCTTTCATCCATCGCCGCGCGCCAGTATTTCTGCCGGCTCGGGGCGTCACCCATGAAGCGCTTGAAGTCGTTACGGTCCGGCAGTTTGCCGTAGGGCAGGCGCGACAGGTAATCCTTCGACGGCGCCAGCAGCAGGACATCTTGCAGGCGCGTCGAGCAGGCGCGGCGCCACGGCAGGGTCTTGTCGAACCAGCCGGGAATCACCCGATCGGTGAAGTGCGGATAGAGCACGATGTCGTTGCCGCTGTAGGGCAGGTCCAGGTGATAGTCCAGCAGACCGCCGTCGCGGAACGTCCCGGCACCGGCCCCCGGCAGGTCACGCACGCCTTCCATGACCATCGGGATCGAGCCCGATGCCAGCAAGGCCTGGCGCAAGTTGCCGGCATTCAGGGCAACGAAGCGCGACGGGAAGTCATTCAGCGCATTGACCGGCGGTGCCAGGCGCGGGTCGTGGATGATCAGTCGCTCGAAATGCCGAGACAGCCGCGCCCGACCGCGCAGGTTGTCGGCGATCACCGACGACAGGCCCAGCCCGAGGCGGCCGCGATGGTCGTGGGCGAGCAGGCCGTGGCTTTTGACCACCATGATGTTCAGTCGGTAATGCGCATTGTCGAGGATCAAGGCATCGCGACCGTCCAGCAACTCATCGAGCATGCGCCGGGAGCTCTGGCTGATTTGCGCCATGGTCACGCCCTTGTCGAAATTCTGCTCGGTGTACAGATGCCCGAGGCGGCGAATGCCTTCGGCCGCATCCGGCAGACACGCGCTGGCGAACCGCCAGGAACCCACCGACGCACCAATCAACGAACGCTCCCGCGGTGCCGCGGGCAGCCATTCGCCGAACAGCGCCAGGTCCAGACCTTGAATCCCCAACGCCTTGGGGCCACCGGCCGCTCCCGGCAGCGTGCCGACGTCGGCGGCGCTCAGACCGTTTTCACGAATCCGCGCAAAGGCCCGAGGGCCGGCCTTGAGGGTCAGGGAGGGGAACTTGATGTGGATAGCGGTCATACCGGTCTCGATGTCGGGCAAGCGGGGGATTATAGACGCGCCGCACCCGATCAATGTAGGAGCTGCCGAAGGCTGCGATCTTTTGATCTTGATCTTTGACGATAGGGAAGCCGCTGAAAATCAAAAGATCGCAGCCTTCGGCAGCTCCTACAGGGTGCAGTGTTGTCATGACCAATGATGGCAATTCAGTTTCAGTTAAGTTCGCCCCGCTATGGTGCACCCCGTACGCAACACATAAAAAAATACGGAGACACCCCATGAAAACCCTGACTGCCCTGTTCACCGCGTCCGTCATAGCCATGACCGCCAGCCTCGCTCACGCTCGTGACCTCGGTCCCGATGAAGCCCTGAGACTGCGCGACGCTGGTACCATTGTGTCTTTCGAGAAGCTCAATGCCACCGCGCTGGCCAAACATCCCGGTTCCACCATCAGCGAAACCGAACTGGAAGAAGAGTACGGCAAGTACATCTATCAGGTGGAAATGCGCGACCCGCAGGGTATTGAGTGGGACCTGGAGTTGGACGCTGTCAGCGGGCAGGTTCTCAAGGATCATCAGGATACGTAATGAAGTTTTTTTCAGTTTCACGCACGGCGCTGGTGCTTCTGGCGTTTTGCTCGGTGGTCGTGGCTCGCGACCTGGATCAGGACGAGGCGCTGCGCTTGCGTCAGCAGGGCGTGATCCTGCCGTTGGAGCAGCTGTTGCAGCAGGCGCTCGACCGCTATCCCGGCTCCAAATTGCTGGAGGCGGAGCTTGAAGAAAAACACGACGTCTACATTTATGAAGTCGAGCTGCTGACCACCGAAGGCGTGGTTCGTGAACTCGACATCGAGGCCGCCACCGGCCGTTTATTGAAAGACAAGGAAGATTGATCGATGCGCTTGCTCCTGGTGGAAGACCACGTGCCCCTGGCCGACGAATTGATGGCCGGCCTCAACCGCCAGGGCTACGCCGTGGACTGGCTGGCCGACGGGCGCGACGCGGTGTATCAGGGCAGCAGCGAGCCTTATGACCTGATCATCCTCGACCTCGGCCTGCCGGGTTTGCCGGGGCTCGAGGTGCTGACCCAATGGCGCGCCGGCGGCTTGTCGACGCCGGTGCTGATCCTCACCGCGCGCGGTTCCTGGGCCGAGCGGATCGAAGGCCTCAAGGCCGGCGCCGACGATTACCTGACCAAACCTTTTCACCCCGAAGAACTGCACCTGCGGGTCCAGGCGTTGCTGCGTCGTTCTCACGGCCAGGCCAATCAGCCAACGCTCAAGGCCGCTGGCTTGCATCTGGATGAAGGTCGCCAGTGCGTCACCCGCGATGGCGCCGACATTCAACTGACCGCCGCTGAATTCCGCCTGCTGCGTTACTTCATGCTGCACCCGGAACAGATCCTCTCCAAAAGCCACCTCGCCGAACACCTCTACGACGGCGAAACCGAACGCGATTCCAACGTGCTCGAAGTCCACGTCAACCACCTGCGGCGCAAGCTCGGCCGCAGCGTCATTGAAACCCGTCGCGGCCAGGGTTACCTGTTCGGCGGGCAATCCCAGTGAGGTCGATCCAGCGCCGCTTGAGCCTGGGCCTGATCAGCGTGATGGTGATTGTCGGCCTGGTGCTGGCGCAAACCAGTCTGTGGTTGTTCGAAGTGGGTTTGCAGCGTTATCTCGAAGCCGGGTTGCGCAATGACAGTGAAAACCTGCTGTCGGCGCTGGTGCGCGGACCTCAGGGGCTGCAACTGGATGAACGACATTTGGCGCCGGCCTATCAACGGCCATTTTCCGGGCATTACTTCCGTATCGATTTTGCCGACAGCCACTGGCGCTCCCGTTCGTTGTGGGACCAGGAACTGCCTCGCCTTGAGACCCCCGGTCTGGAGAGCAATCTGCAATTGGGCCCGGAAGGGCAGCAATTGCTGGTGTTGCGCTCGGACTATCGACGGCTCGGCCAGTCGATTTCCATCAGCGTGGCCCAGGATTACACGCCCGTGCGTCAGAGTTTCCTGCGCATGCAGCAAGTCGGCCTCGGGCTCGGGTTGGCGGGGCTGCTGCTGATTCTGCTGCTGCAACGAATCACCGTGCGCCGCGCCTTGCGTCCGCTGGAAAAGGCCCGCGAGCAGATCGCTCAACTGCAACAGGGCCAGCGCTCGCAACTCGATGATCAGGTGCCGGTGGAGCTGGAGCCGCTGGTGGCGCAGATCAACCATTTGCTGGCCCACACCGAAGACAGTCTCAAGCGTTCGCGCAATGCCCTGGGCAACCTCGGCCACGCCTTGAAAACCCCGCTGGCGGTGTTGCTCAGCCTGGCTTCCAGCGAAAAACTCGACGCTCACCCGGAGTTGCGCAAGGTCATCCAGCAACAGCTGGAACAGGTTCAGCAACGCTTGAATCGCGAACTCAATCGCGCGCGCTTGTCCGGCGATGCGCTGCCGGGAGTGTTGTTTGATTGCGATGCAGAGTTGCCGGGGTTACTGGCCACGTTGAACATGATTCATGGCGAGCACCTTGATTTGAGCTATCGCGCCCCGGCCGGCTTGCAACTGCCTTGGGATCGCGAAGACTTGTTGGAACTGCTCGGCAACCTGCTGGATAACGCCTGCAAATGGGCGGACGCCGAGGTTCGCTTGAGTGTGGTCGAGAGGGCAGACAAGTTTGAGCTGAGCGTGGAAGACGATGGCCCGGGCATCCCCGAAGACCAGCGCGCTCAGGTGTTCAGTCGCGGCACGCGGCTGGATGAACAAACGGATGGGCACGGGTTGGGGCTCGGGATTGTGCGCGACATCGTCGACACCTGGAGCGGTGGACTGCTGTTGCAGGAAAGCGAGTGGGGTGGGTTGAAAGTCGTGATCGAATTGCCCAAGCGCTGACACGAATCTCACGTACACCCCCAACACCTGTAGGAGCCAGGCTTGCAGGCGAAGGCGTCCTCAAAAACGCCTTCGCCGGCAAGCCTGGCTCCTACAAATAGCTATCTGCTTACGTGTGATGAATCTCCCGATCCTTGGTTTCCGGCATAAAGAAAATCCCCAGCACCGCCGTCATCACCGCAATCACAATCGGGTACCACAACCCGTAATAGATATCCCCCGTGGCCGCGACCATGGCAAACGCCACCGTCGGCAGGAACCCGCCAAACCAGCCATTACCAATGTGATAGGGCAGCGACATCGAGGTGTAGCGGATGCGCGCCGGGAACAGTTCCACCAGCCAGGCGGCGATCGGGCCGTAGACCATGGTCACGTAGATCACCAGGATGGTCAGCAGCAGCAGCACCATCGGGTAGTTGGTCTTGGCCGGGTCAGCCTTTTCAGGGTAACCGGCGTCCTTGAGGGCGGTGCCGAGGGTGGCGGTGAACGCGTCGTTGCGAGTCTTGAAGTCCGCGGCCGGCAGGCTGGTGCCCTCGAAGCTCGGGATCACTTTGTCACCGATGCGCACCTGGGCGACGGTGCCCGGTTCGGCTTTTTCATTCTTGTAGGGGATGGCTCGCTTCGCCAGCAGGGTCTTGGCGAGGTCGCAGGAACTGGTGAATTTGGCCTTGCCCACCGGGTCGAACTGGAACGAGCATTGGTCGGGATTGGCAATCACCGTCACCGGGTTCTTCTCTTGGGCGATGAACACGTCGGGGTTACCGTACTGAGTCAACGCATGGAAGATCGGGAAGTAGGTCAGCGCCGCAAGAATGCAACCGGCCATGATGATGCCTTTGCGGCCGATGCGGTCAGACAGACTGCCGAAGATGACGAAGAACGGCGTGCCGATCAGCAGTGAGCCGGCAATCAGCAGGTTGGCGGTCTGCGGATCGATCTTCAGGGTTTGCAGCAGGAAAAACAGCGCATAGAACTGCCCGGTGTACCAGACCACCGCCTGGCCGGCGGTGCCGCCGAGCAGGGCCATGATCACGATTTTCAGGTTGTCCCAGCGGGCGAAGGATTCGGTCAGCGGCGCCTTGGAGGATTTGCCTTCGGCCTTCATCTTCAGGAACACCGGCGACTCGCTGAGTTGCAGGCGGATGTACACCGAGACAATCAGCAGCAGGATCGACAGCAAGAACGGAATCCGCCAGCCCCAGGCCTCGAACGCTTCGGTGCCGAGCGCGGTGCGGCAGGCGAGGATCACCAGCAGCGACAGGAACAGACCGAGGGTCGCGGTGGTTTGAATCCATGATGTGAAGTAGCCGCGTTTGCCTTTCGGCGCATGCTCGGCGACGTAGGTTGCCGCGCCGCCGTACTCGCCGCCCAGGGCCAGGCCTTGCAACAGGCGCAGGGTGATCAGGATCACTGGTGCCGCGACGCCAATGGTCGCGTATCCGGGCAAAAAGCCCACCACAGCCGTGGAGATACCCATGATGACAATGGTGATGAGGAACGTGTGCTTGCGCCCGATCATGTCGCCCAGTCGGCCGAACACAATCGCGCCGAAGGGCCGAACGGCGAAGCCCGCGGCGAAGGCGAGCAGGGCGAAGATGAAGGAGGTGGTCTCATTGACGCCAGCGAAGAAGTGCTTGGCGATGATCGCGGCGAGGGAGCCGTAAAGGTAAAAGTCGTACCACTCGAACACAGTGCCCAGTGAAGAGGCAAAAATGACCTTGCGCTCCTCTTTGGTGATGCCGTGGTGGGGCGCGCTGCCCGTGGTTGTGCTGTCGATTACGGCCATGGGTCTTCTCCGTCTTGCTCTTGTTGTAGGCCGGAGCACCTCATTACTCTTATTGTCGCACCCAGGCCCTGGGGCTGATGTCATGGATTGCGCAAAGCAGGGGAACTGACAGCCTCGCATCGCTGCAAGGTTCCCTAAAGCATAATCAGCTTCGCGCAAATATCCACTCGCGGGCCTTTAAACCCGGGTCTACACCCACCGATCGTTCCCACGCTCCGCGTGGGAATGCCTCAACGGACGCTCCGCGTCCGCTTTTGGGACGCGGAGCGTCCCGGGCTGCATTCCCACGCAGAGCGTGGGAACGATCATCCGGGCCGCCACCGATCAAACGCGGAACTGATCCATCAAACTCTGCTGCTGATTGGCCAGGCTGTTAAGCGACTGACTCACCCGCGCCGATTCATTCGCCTGCCCGGACAACGATTCAGTCACATCGCGAATGGTCGCGACGTTGTTATTGATCTCCTCGGCCACCGCGCTCTGCTCCTCTGCCGCACTGGCGATTTGCAGGTTCATGTCGGTAATCACCGTCACCGCATCACCAATCTGGCGCAGCGCGGTCACGGCCTGGCTGACTTGCTCGACGCTGCTCTGGGCCTGGCGATGGCTGTTATTCATCGAGCCGACCACGTCCTGGGTACCGCTCTGCAATTGCTCGATCACCTGACGGGTTTCCTCGACCGACTCCTGAGTACGCCGCGCCAAGTTGCGCACTTCATCGGCCACCACCGCAAAGCCACGCCCGGCTTCACCGGCACGGGCCGCCTCGATGGCGGCGTTGAGGGCCAACAGGTTGGTTTGCTCGGCGATCGCACGAATCACTTCCAGCACCGAACCGATCTTCTCGCTGTTCGCCGCCAGACCTTCGACTTGCACCATCGCCGCGCTCATGTCGGCGGCGAGGTTATCGATGCTGGTGGTGGTGCGGTCGATCACGGTCAAGCCCTGACGGGTGGCCTGATCGGCATCGCGCGCGGCGTGGGCCGCCTGGGCCGCGCTGCGGGCGACGTCCTGGGCGGTGGCGCTCATTTCGTGGGACGCGGTGGCCACCTGATCGACCTGACGGTATTGCTGCTCCATGCCGGCGCTGGTCTGGGTGGCGATGGCGGAGGATTGGTCGGCGGTGCTGCGCGCGTCCTGCACCGAGCGTTTCACTTCAGCGATGATCGGTTGCAGCTTGTCGAGGAAACGGTTGAACCAACCGGCCAACTGACCCAGTTCGTCCTGTTTGTCGTAGGCCAGGCGTCGGGTCAGGTCACCTTCGCCGCTGGCGATGTCTTCGAGCATGTGGGCCACGCCGAGGATTGGCTTGGTCACGCTGCGCGCCATCAGCCACACCAGCAACAGGCCGATCAGCGCAGCGAGTACGCCCAGGCCGAGTTCGACCAGGGTGCCAGCGCGGTTGCTTTCATCCAGCTGTTTTTTCAGCGCTTCGGCCGGACCCACCAGGACTTTCTCCGGCACGTCGAGCAACACGCCCCACGACTTGCCGCCAGGAATTGGCTGGAACGGCGACAGCACTTTCAACTGCTCGTTGCTGTGCAGGCTGGTGGTTTTGCTGTTGGTGCCGAGCATACGAATCAGCTCGGCGCCGTTGGTTTTGTCCACGGCATCCAGGCGCTGGCTGAGTTTGCTGGCGTCCGGGCTGTAACCGGCCAGCAGGCCGACCGGGCTGAGGATGCTGACGCTGGTCTGGCCGTCGTAGAGCTTTTTGCTCGCGCCCTGGCTGATCGCTTGCAGGCTGTTGAGGTTGATGTCCACCGACAGCGAGGCGATGACTTTGCCGTTGACCATCAGCGGAAAGACGATGCTGGTCATCAGCACGTTCTGGCCGTCGATCACATAGAAGTAGGGTTCGATCACGCACGGCTTGAGCGTGGTGCGCGGGCAGGTGAACCAGGCGTTGGCCGCCTCGCCGCTGGGGCCGGTGCTGATGTCGGCCATGTCGCTTTCGGGCAGCGCCATCGAGGTCAGTTTGCCCGCTGTCGGCTGCGACCAATACAGGGCAAAGCGGCCCTTGTCGTTGCTGCCGAGTTCAGACTGGCCGGCGAACAGTTCGTCCTTGCCGTCCAGCGCATTGGCTTCAAACACCAGGGACAGGCCGAGCAGTTCCGGGTTGGCTTGCAGGGCCGACTTGACCTGCCGGGTCAGGTCTTCGCGCAGGTCGAAGGCATCGAGAAAGCGCTTCTCGGCCTGATCCCGCAGGAACAGCACCTGGCGCGAAAAGCCGTGGCCATATTGATAGGCGTCCATAAACTGCTGGCGAATCCCCAGTGCCTGGTTTTCGCCTTGGGATTCGATCCGCGCCTGGGCCGATTCGGTGAGCATCTCCATGCTCGACGCTTTCACCAGCGCGGAGCTGTGCTCCATGCGATACAGCGAAAGACCCAACAGCAGCGTCACGATACCCGCCAGGCAGAGCCCGGCCAGCAGGGTGATTTTCCATTGGATGGAGAGTTGTCTGAGCGACATGGAGAGACGTCCTTATTCGATATTTATCTGCGACTTTGCACTGTAACGGCTGCGAATCGGCTTTCTTTATCTGTTCAACTAAATAAGAAGTCACACAAAACCCTGTAGCAGCTGGCGAAGCCTGCGTTCGGCTGCGCAGCAGTCGTGATCCAGCTGACGCGGTGTGTCAGGAGGAGCGTGCACATAGGTTTTACGACCGCTTCGCGGTCGAACGCAGCCTTCGGCAGCTGCTACAAGGGGCGGCGTTCGCGTTGAAAAAGGAGCGGCGTTGGCTTTGACAAGGTGGCGACCGTGCGGCACAGTGCGCGCCCTCTAATAAAACCCATTCCTTATTTCGCTGGCGGCTCTTCGCAGACTGCCGGCGGAGCTCATTCCGCTTGCCTTGAGGTAACGATGATTAATGCTGTAATTGCCGCGGTCGGCGTCATGCTGGTGCTCAGCCTGTCCCGCGTGCACGTAGTGATCGCGCTGATTGTCGGCGCACTGGTGGGTGGTTTGACCGGTGGCCTGGGCATCGACGCGACGCTCAAAGCGTTCAACAGTGGCCTCGGCGGCGGGGCGACGGTGGCTTTGTCTTATGCGCTGCTCGGTGCCTTCGCAGTGGCGATTGCCAAGTCCGGCCTGGCCCACGCGCTGGCGGACAAAGCCTTGGCGATGGTTGATCGTCAACATGCCAGCGGTGGCGGTTCGGTCAAGTGGCTGCTGATCGGCTTGCTGTGGGTGGTGGCCATCGCTTCGCAGAACATTCTGCCGATACATATCGCCTTTATTCCGTTGCTGGTGCCGCCGCTTTTATATGTACTCACCAAGCTGCAACTGGATCGCCGCTTGATCGCTTGCGTCATGACCTTTGGCCTGATCACGCCGTATATGTTCCTGCCGGTGGGCTTCGGCAACATCTTCCTGAATGAAATCCTGCTGGCCAACGTCGCCCGCAGCGGCGTCGACATCAGTGGCATCAACGTCACCCATGCCATGGGCATTCCGGCGTTGGGCATGGTGGTGGGCCTGGCCGTCGCGTTCATCAGCTACCGCAAAAAACGCGTCTACGACCTGGAAAAAATCGAGAAAGTCGAGCAGGTCGCGGTGGAGTACAACCCGCTGAGCCTGATGGTCGCCGGCATGGCCATCGCGGCGGCGTTCATCATTCAGTTGCTGCTGGATTCGATGATCATCGGTGCGTTGGCGGGTTTCCTGATCTTCTCGGTGTCGGGCATCGTGAAGTGGCGCGACACCGACGACCTGTTCACCGAAGGCATGAAGATGATGGCGATGATCGGCTTCATCATGATCGCCGCCTCGGGGTTTGCCGAAGTGATGAAAGCCACCGGTGACGTGCAGTCGCTGGTGCAGGCTTCGGCGTCGTGGATTGGTCACAGCAAAGGCGTCGGCGCGTTGTTGATGTTGCTGGTCGGCCTGCTGGTGACCATGGGCATCGGCTCGTCGTTTTCCACCGTGCCGATCCTGGCGGCGATCTTCGTGCCGTTGTGCGTGCAATTGGGTTTCAGCCCGATGGCGATCGTCTGCATCGTCGGCACGGCCGGCGCCCTGGGTGACGCCGGTTCCCCAGCCTCGGACTCGACCCTCGGCCCCACCTCGGGTTTGAACATCGACGGCCAGCATCACCACATCTGGGATACGGTCGTCCCGACCTTCCTGCATTACAACCTGCCGCTGCTGGCGTTTGGCTGGGTGGCGGCGATGGTGCTTTGATTGAAGATCAAAAGATCGCAGTCTTCGGCAACTCCTACATAATCGGCGTAGGCGCTGCCGAAGGCTGCGATCTTTTTTTTGCGGTTCAACTTTTGATCTGGCCTGCCGTTAAAGCCTTTAACCACGCCAAAAAAAACCAAAAGAGTGAACCGTCATGCGCATGAGCCTGAAGGCTAAAGTCCTGTCCCTTGCCGTCCTCCCGGTGTTGCTCTTTGCCTTGGTCATCAGCCTGACCACGCTATTCATTCTTCAGGAACAGGCGCGCAAGGAGGTCGAGGACACTCGCCAAAACCTGCTCAAGGACGCCAAGGCCACCCTGCAAAGTTACGTCGCCGTGGCCATGACCGCGATCAAGCCGCTCTACGACGCCGCCGCCCCCGGCGATGACGCCGCGCGTGCCCAAGTGGTCAAGTTGCTGTCGAGCATCAGTTACGGCAAGGACGGCTACTTCTTCGGCTACGACTCCAACACCGTGCGCCTGTTCAAGGCCAACAGCCCTGAAGGCGTGGGCCAGAGCTTTAAGGACAACCGCGATCCGAACGGCGTCTACGTCAACCGCGACCTGGTGAAAGTCGCGAAGGACGGCACCCACTATTTGCAATACAGCTCGCCGCTGCCCGGCAACAGCCAGGTGCTGGTGCCCAAGCTCGGCTACACCGAATACCTGCCCAAGTGGGACATGGCGGTCGGCACCTCGGTCAACCTCGATGGCATCGAAGCCCAGGTTGCACTGGTCCAGGCCAAGGTCACCGAACGGATGGAAGGCGTGGTGCTGAGCATCGTCGGGATTGCCGTGGTGGTGTTGCTGGTGATTGCGGCGGCGGGGATGCTGCTGGCCAACGCGATTCTGCGACCGCTGAACCTGATGAAAGCCAACCTCGACGACATCGCGGCAGGCGAGGGCGACCTGACTCGGCGCCTGACCATCACCAGCGAAGACGAACTCGGGCAACTGGCCGGCTCCTTCAACCGTTTCGTCGACAAGATCCATGGCCTGGTAAGGCAGATCACTGAAATGACCACGCAACTGACCGGGTTGGTGAATCAGGTGTCCGATCAGGCCCAGCGTTCGGATCAGGCGATGGAGCGCCAGCGTCACGAAACCGATCAGGTGGCCACGGCGATCAACGAAATGTCCGCCGCCGCGCAGGAAGTGGCCAAGAGTGCCCAAAACGCTGCGGTCGCCGCCCAGCAGACTGACGCCGAAGGCCAGGCCGCCAAGCGTGTGGTGGCCGGCAGCATCGTGAAAATTCATGCGTTGGTGGATGACATTCGCACCAGCGGTGTATCGCTTGATAGCTTGCAGAAAGACGTGTCGTCGATTGTCAGCGTGCTCGGGGTGATCCGTTCGATTGCCGAGCAGACCAACCTGTTGGCCCTGAACGCCGCCATTGAAGCCGCCCGGGCTGGTGAGGCCGGTCGTGGTTTTGCCGTGGTGGCGGACGAAGTGCGGGCGTTGGCCAGTCGCACGCAAATCAGCACCCAGGAAATCCAGGGCATGATTGACCGCTTGCAGGCTGGCACTCAGTCGGCAGTGGAGGCGATGCGTCGTTCCAGCGAGGCCGGCGACGGCACCTCGGCCCAGGCCAATGAAGCGGGTGCTTCGCTGGATACCATGGCGCAGTTGATCGGCACTATCAATTCGATGAACGCCCAGATTGCCAGTGCGGCTGAAGAACAGACCGCCGTGGCTGAAGAGATCAACCGCAGCGTGCATCAGATCGCGGTGGCGGTGGACAGCGTGGCGGATGAAACCCAGCTCGGTGCGCAGACGTCTCGCAGCCTGGCTGACCTCGGTCAGCGCCTTGGTAAGCTGGTCGGTCAGTTCCGCATCTAGACCGCGACGCACTCCCTGTAGCAGCTGGCGCAGCCTGCGTTCGGCTGCGAAGCAGTCGTAAACCCTATACTCGCGGTTTACCTGACCCACCGCGCTGCCTGATTTCGCGACTGCTTCGCAGCCGAACGCAGGCTGCGCCAGCTGCGACAAGGCCCCTATGGTCTGTCCCAATACGGCACGGTGCCGAAGCATTCCACATAGAAATCAATCACTGTGCGCACCTTCACCGACAACCGTCGGCTACCCGGCCACAGCACGGCAATCTGTTGCGGCTCAAGGCTGTTGGACACCTGATAGTCCTTTAGCACCGGCATCAGCGTTCCGGCGCGCACCGCTTCACCAATCAACCACGACGGAAACATCACCAGCCCCAGCCCCTGTTCGGCGGCCTGGGTGAGGGTGTCGGCGTGGTTGCCGGTGATCGGTCCTTTCACCGTATAGGGCGTCCAGTCTTGCTGACCCTGACGAAAGAACCAGCGCTGCTGGCCAGTCACGCCTTTGTAGGCCAGGCATTGATGGGCGGCGAGGTCTTCAGGATGTAGCGGGACGCCGTGGCGTTTCAAATACGCGGGACTTGCCGCGACCTGAAAGCGATGGGGCGCCAGAATCCGCGCCTGCATGCTTGAGTCGTGCAGCGGGCCGATGCGGAACAACAGGTCGGCGCCTTCCTGCAGCGGGTCAACGTAGCTGTCGGTCTGCTGGATATCCAGTTGCAGCTTTGGGTAACGCTCGCAGAGTTGCCCCAGCCATGGCGTCAGATGCCGTTGGCCAAACACCACCGGCGCATTGATCCGCACCAGGCCGCTGGGTTCGCTTTGCTGTTCCTGCAAGGCCTGTTCGGCTTCTTCCAATTGCACCAGCACCAACCGCGCGTGATGGCCGAGCATGCGTCCGGCTTCCGTCGGCGTGACCGCGCGGGTGTGGCGGTAGAGCAATTGCTGGTTCAGCGCTTGTTCCATCAACTGGATTTGCCGGGAAATCGAAGAGGGTGCCAGGCCTTCGCGACGGGCGACTTCGGAAAAGCTGCCGTGGTCGAGCACCGCGACAAACAGCCGAAGTGCCTTGAATCCCAGCTCGTTGAGGCCGTGCATGTTCATTCCTATTGTGCGAGTTGCGCAAAAGTGTTGTCTGGATGCTCCCATTTATCGCAAAGGACCGCCAGCCGATAATGCGCGCCACTGCAAATCCTGAGGGTGGAGCTTTTGTGGCGAGGGCGCTTGCTCCCGCTTGAGTGCGCAACGCTCACAGAAATGTGGGGCCGCTGCGCAGCCCAGCGGAAGCAAGCTCCCTCGCCACAGGTTTTGGGTGAATCCACTCTCGCAGGTTTGCGCTTCAACTCATTGGCAGGTTCTCTCTATGCAATCTTCTTCAATCGATAACGTCGGCGGTGTCGCAATACCGACCACCAAACCGGGGCTGCGCCTATTGCTGCTGCCCCTGGTCATCCTGGCCGGCATGGGCCTGTCCGTGGAGGCCGGTCTGCTCGGGCCGCTCGGGGTTCAGGTCGGGCACCTCTGGGCGACCCTGAGTATCTTCGGTGTCGGCTCGGCGATTCTGTTTCTACTGTTGCTGTTCAGTGGCCCGCAGCAAGGTCCGGCCCTGAGCGAGTTGCCGCGCTGGCAGTTGATCGGCGGTTTTCTCGGGCCGATCTACGTGGTGGTGCTGACCCTGGCCACGCCGTACATCGGCATTGCCATGACCATGATTGCGATCCTGTCGGGGCAGGTCGGCAAAAGTGTGCTGATCGACCACTTCGGTTGGTTCGGTGCCACGCGCAAAAAGGTCAATGGTGAACGTTGGCTGGCCTTGCTGCTGATTGTTGCGGCACTCGTTTTGATCGCTCGGGGTTGATGATGAATCTGATTATTTTGTTGGCGGTGGTCGTGGCGGCTGGCGCGGTGTTGAGTGTCCAGGCAGCGATCAACGGACGTCTGGGGGAAACGGTCGGCGTGTTGCGCAGCAGCTTGCTCACCTTTGTGGTTGGCGCGGTGGTTAGCGGGTTACTGATCCTGTTTTTCGAACCGGCCCATGCCGTGAGTCTGCTGGATGTACCGAAATGGCAACTCAGCGGGGCGCTGTTCGGCGTGGTGTACATGATGGTCATGGTCGGCGCGGTACCCCGGGTCGGCACGGCGGTGGCGACCGTGGCGGTAATCGTCGGGCAACTGGGCATGGGCATGCTGATCGACAACTTTGGTTGGCTCGGCAACCCGGCGATTGAGTTATCCAGCAGCCGGGTACTGGCGATGGTGTGTCTGGGGCTGGCGTTGGTGTTTATGTATCGCAGCAGTACTCGAACTTCCGCTTAATACCGATCCCGTAGCAGCTGCCGAGCCTGCGAGGCTGCGTTCGAGGACGCAGTCCTCGCCAATCCTTATATGCGGTTTTCCTGACCCACCATGGCGCTTGATTTACGACCGCTTCGCGGCCGAACGCAGCCTCGCAGGCTCGGCAGCTGCTACAGACTTTCACTACACTGGTGTATACGGTGCGCATCCGTCGCACCGGACGACCATAACAGTGGAGTCCGACTCATGATTGACAGCGAAAGTATCTGCGACTGCCCCAAATGCTCCTGCAAATTGGGAGAACATCCGATCGCGCGTCATGGCAAGCACTACTGCTGCGAAGCCTGCGCCAAGCACCACGCAGGCGGTGAAGAATGTTCCGGCAAGGGCTGCAAATGTGCCCACGGCTGACCGCTCGCCCAAAAAAAGTGGAGCCACAGGGGCTCCATTTTTTGTTTTAGACGTTCCCTGTCCTCCTTATGAACGTTAGCTCGTCGGTCGCCATTTGACGTTCTCGACGCCGAATTTCTCCGCCAGCGGTTTGCTGGTCTTTTGCACCTTCTCACGGCCGAAGCGCGGGATGCGTCCCACGCCTGCGTCGCAACTCGCCCAATGCCAAGCCTCCGCGTTGTCCATCTTGTCGAGGCGGATAATGAAAGACTTGGGGACGCCATGAAGGGTGTATTCAATGACGAAAAGTTTTGCGTTGTTCATAAAGCCCGTATTCCTCCCTGTAGTAATACAGGGATCGCGGGCGCCACTAAAAATTCAGTCGAATTGGCAGACGGTGGCCGTTACTGGCGACAAACCGGGCGCCTCGTTACCATGGCAGCTCCCCGAACCCCAATGATCCTTGCCCATGGCCCTTGCCGCACCGCCCGACCTGACTGACACCGATGTGCCCGTGCAACCGCTGGCGCGGACCTATCCGCGCGGCTTGTTTATCGAGCCTCATGAGCATGCCTGGGGCCAGTTGTTATATGCCATGAGCGGGGTGATGTGGGTCGAGACGCCGCATGAGGCCTTGGTCGTTCCGCCGCAACGGGCGGTGTGGTTGCCACCGGGCGTGCCCCACGGGATTCGGGTGGTGTCGGACTTGCAGATGCGCAATATCTACCTGCGACCGGCGTTGGCGGCGACTCTGGATGACAGCGTGCAGGTGATCGAAGTCGGCGGGTTGCTGCGTGAATTGATCGTTGGATTGGTGGAGCAGGGCGACGACGGTGCACCTGAGTATTACGAGGCGCTGGTCGGCCTGGCCTTGCTCGAACTCAAACGGGCCAAACGCTCGATGCTGAAAATCCCGTTGCCGGACGATTCTGATCGACGCTTGTTGAACCTGTGTCAGGCAGTCATGGTCGCGCCGTCCCTGGACATTGCGTTCGAACAGCACGCCGAAAACGCCGGAGCCAGCGTGCGCACTCTGGCGCGGCTGTTCAAGGATGGCCTGGGCATGGGCTTCGCCGAGTGGCGGCGACAGGTGCAACTGGCGACGGCGGTGGCGGAGTTGATCCAGGGGGTGCCGGTCAGCTCGATTGCCCGTGAGCTGGGCTATTCGCCGAGCAGTTTCAGCGACATGTTCCGCCGGGAATTGGGTGTCGCGCCTTCGCAATTCCTGGTGGGGTAACCCCAACCCCAACCCCAACCCCAACCCCAACCCCAACCCCAACCCCAATCACGACCCGAACCCGAACCCGAACCTCTGTAGGAGCTGTCGAGTGAAACGAGGCTGCGATCTTTTGACCTTAAAAATCAAGATCAAGATCAAGATCAAAAGATCGCAGCCTCGTTTCTCTCGACAGCTCCTACGCAGCTCCTACGCAACGGCTACTATTTGGCCGATATTCAGAAGCCCTTGGCCGATTGGTTTCGTGGCCTTTCTCTAGACTCTGCGCATACCCCCTGTGCCACGGAGTCTGTCATGAACTACCTCATCTCGCTGGCCATCGGCCTTGGCGTCGGTCTGCTCTACGGCGCACTGGATTTTCGCTCCCCGGCACCACCGGCCATCGCGTTGGTAGGGTTGCTGGGCATGCTCGCCGGCGAGCAGTTGTGGCCCATGGGCCGGCAGTTGATCGCTGGCTGGATCTCCTGAAAACCCTTCAACCCTTTAACGGAAGCTCCCCATGAAAGCTCTGCAATTCGACAAGACCGGCGACCTCTCGGCCCTGCGCTACGTTGAGGTCCCGACCCCTGTGGCCGGCGCCGATGAAGTACTGGTGCAAATCAAGGCTGCCGGCCTCAACCCCAGCGATGTGAAGAACGTGCTCGGGCGTTTTCCCTACACCACGTTGCCACGGATTCCCGGTCGGGATTTCGCCGGGGTGGTGGTGGAAGGGCCGCAGGCGTTGATCGGTCAGGATGTCTGGGGCACCGGTCGTGAGCTGGGCTTTTTCGCCGATGGCTCCCATGCGCAATTCGTCAAGTTGCCGGCCAACGGCGTGGCGCTGAAACCGACTCACCTGAGTTTCGCCCAGGCCGCCAGCCTCGGCGTGCCCTACACCACGGCGTGGGATGCGTTGGAACGCAGCCTGGTGACCTCGGGCACTCGCTTGCTGGTGATCGGTGGTGGGGCGGTGGGCAGTGCGGCCCTGGCGCTGGCGAAAGTCCGTGGCGCCCAGGTACTGGCGGCGGCGCGGCGGGTGGAGCAGGTCAAGGAATTGCAGGCCCAGGGTTATCAGACGCTGCAACTGGACAAGCCCGAAGACCTCGGCGCCCAGGTGAATGCCGTGTATGCCGGCGGCGCAGACGTGATCTTCGACACCACCGGTTTCTGGCTACCGGCCTCGGTCCCGGCGCTGGCGGCATTCGGCCGCATCGCGATCATTGCCGCGCCGGGGGACGGTCACGTGCAATTGCCGGCGCTGGCGTTGTATCGCAAGGGTGGGTCGGTGGTGGGGATCAATTCGCTACTTTACGGCGTTCAAGCCTGTGCCGCGATGCTGGATCAGTTTGGCCAGTTCTTCGATCAGGATTTGTTGCCGTTGCCGGAGGGGTTGGTTGAATCGCCGTTGGCGCAAGGATTGGAGCGTTATGCCGAGGTGAATGCGGGCGGTGGCGATAAAGTCATTTTGTTGCCGTGAACATTAAGATCAAAAGATCGCAGCCTTCGGCAGCTCCTACGCGCCTGTGGGCGCTGTCGAAGGCTACGATCTTTTGATTCTGCTTTACGCCTCAGGCACACCTTTTTCCCAAGCCGACCAATTCTTCAAGATGTCCTGCACCAACGGATTCCCGGTGCGATAGAGATTTTCCAGCGCCGGCACAAACCCGCCCTGGTCCGCATACTTGAGCAGGTTATCCACCTCACTCTGCCCTGGTGCCGGTCGGTCGAAGTCGGAACCGGCGCGTACCACCGCCAGACGTTGCACATCGACCAAGCCCTCACGGCTGGCCCGCAGCAGCGCTTCGTAGGTGGAGTTGTCTTCTTGCTGAGTGGTGCAGTACTCACCTTTGTTATCTGTCAGCAGCTTGGTCCAGACCTCGGCCCGCTCACTCAAACGCGTCCCGGAGTACCAGGTGTTGCCCGCCAGCGTGTCGCACTTCGTCACCACCGGTGGCTGATTAGCCGGGGCCGACGGGTACTTCAGGCGCCACGCCGCCGATTCCTTGCTCTCGCTCAGCTCGACTTTATGCGACAGGGCAAACGCCTTGGCCTGTAACTTCGGGTTGAGTTCGAAGACTTCGGTCTGGTAGTCCAGCGGCGGTTTTTCGTTCGGCCCCTTGGTGTTGATGCCGATGTAGCCGGTTGGCCAGTCTTTCGGCGCGTCCCTGGAATCGATCTCCCACTGGGTACCGAATTCCACCAGATAGTGCGCCCACGCAGCGGTGCCGATGGTCCCGTGTTTCGGGCTGATGCCGGCGATTCCGGCGATCAGGAAATAACTTTTGCGCAGGTCGAATTTCGGCGACAGCGCCAACGCCAGGGTCGACGCTGCGGCGTTGGTCTGGCCCATGCCGGTGACCATCAGGCACACCTGCTGCGTGTTGCAACGAATGCTCGGGTACTCGGCGGACAGGCCTGGTACGCGAACCTCCTGCTTGAGTTCCAGGCGATCGATCCAGTTCTGCGCTTCGGGGGCGAACATGGTGATCAGCATCACTTTCGGCTGGATCGGTTTTTCAGTCGCCCATACGGAGGACGAGAACAGAGCGCCGCAAGCCAAACCAACGGACAGGGAATAACGAGTAACTGCGTGCATAAAAATCTCCATGACTGAACGCAAGACAAACCACTTGCAGCTTGCCGCTTGAACCTTGGCGCTTAAAACTGATACCCGATGCCGGCGTAGTAACCCCAGCCGTTGGAACGGGCGCGGAAATCGCCGTCGCCGAAATTCAACTCGCTGCCATCCTCCCAGTTGCCGCCGTTGTGGAAATAACGGCCGACCAGGGTGAAACGCAGATGAGTAAACGAGTACAGCAACACGTTGGTGGCCACGGTGGCGTTGGCGGTGCGGGCCGGGTTGTCCTTGTGCAGGTCCGAGCCGAAGTCGAAGTTGGTGAAGCCGATGTAGGTCAGCGACGCACCATTGCTGAAGCTGCTGATGGGCACGATGTATTTCAGCTGGGCGCGGTAGCCGTCCCAGGAATATTCGTTGCTCGCACCGTAGTTTTCCCACTGGTAGCGCCCGTAGAAGTTCGCCGACAGGTTGACCCGCGAGTGAGTGTCGATGTCGGTACCCAAACCGCTGTACAGGGTGTTGGCACGGTTGCGGGTGTTGCTGCCGTGGTCATAGATCCAGTCGAAGGCGACGTACCATTCCTTAAACGGCCCGACGGCCAGGCTGCGACCCGCCAGGTAGTCGATGGAGATCCGCGGTTCGTGCTCCATGAACAGCGGCGAACCGTGGTCCCACGCGCCTTTGTCATGGCTGTTGCCGATGTCGAAAATCTTCGGGATGTCGACGTAGCCATACAACTCGAACGGCCCTTTGCGGCCGAAGTACTCGTATTCCAGGTACACATCATCAGAGGGTTGCGGGCCGAAGCTGATGTCCTTGCTGCCGATGACCGTCAGGTCCTGGTTGAACCAGTCCGACAGGTACGCGCCTTTTTTCGGCGGGCTGGCATCGACACTGAGGGCTTCGCCCTGGGCGGATTCTTCGGGGAGGGCCGGTTGCGCCAAAACGGTGCTGCTGAGTAGTCCTGTAACGCTGGCCAGTAGCAAGGAAACAGCAAAGGTGCGCGAGCAAGTCACGCGGCTGGACGTGCGGTGCATTAAAAGTCCCTTTTCGTGCGGATCGAAGGCCCGGTTTTTCGGGCTTGCGCGGTTAGGTAGCGAAAATGCCGTTATCGGCGACTCGCAAACGTTTGCACATCCCATACCAATTGTTTCAATTCCATGAAAAACCGGGGGATTCGGGTTTATTTCTGTCGACTCGGTCAAGGAATGCAATTGCTCAAACAACGCAGATCCCTTATGGGCGCGTGCACCAAAGTATTAATGCTAATTAACCCGCGCGGATTTCTGCCCCATTAACGGGCATCTACTAATGTGTCGAGAATGTAACTGTTTCGTACAGCGTCGTAGCTTGATTTGCGTGTCGTTGGATTCACGGCCAGGGTGGCCCTGTAGCACGCCTTTCAAGGAAGAAGGTTTAACCACGTAAAGGAACTGCCCGTGGACTTGAGAGCCGTCATCGCCCCGATTTTCCGCGTCTCCCCTCTTTTTCTCGCTGTTCGCCTCGGTATGGTTGGAGTGTTTGTCGGCCTCGTCAGCCCACAAGCCATGGCCGCCTGTACGCCCGGCAGCCCAGCGGCGGGCGGGACGGTGACCTGTAGCGGCGTGCCCTCGCTGCCGCTGTTCCTCAACACCTTTTCCAGTGCGGTGAACGACCTGACCGTCAACGTCGGGTCCGCCGCGCAGTTGAATGCCACGCTGGGCGGACAGGTGCTGAACCTCACGGGTAACAACATCACGCTGAACAACGCCGGGTTGATTGACCCTGCGCTGCTCGGCGCGGTGACGGCCCTGAGCGCGGGCGCGGTGATCGGCAACGCGGGCGCCTCGGTATTGAACGTTACCAACGCCGCCACCGGGATCATCCGTGGCACCGCCGACTTGCTCAGCATCAACCTGACCAGTCTCAACGGCATGGCGTTGAACCTCAACAACGGCGCTGGCGGCAGCACCAACATCGTCAACAACGGCACGATCGGCTCGACCGCTTTGCTGAACTTGACGCTGTTCTCCGCCGACACTCCAATCGTGGCGGCGCAGGGCGGCGCCCAGGTCAACGTGATCAACGCCGGCACCATCAACGGCCGGATGGCCTTCGAGTCGTCGGCCAGCGGCAACACGTTCGTCAACTCCGGCACTATCTCCGGTGGCGTATCGATGGGCGTCGGCAGCACCAACACCTTCACCGCCATTACCGGTTCGACCATTTCCGCCGGCGGCGGTATTGGCCTGGCACTGGGCGGGTTGATCGGCGTCAACCTGACCTTTGCTCCGACCGGGCAGATCGACGGCGGGGCCGGGGGCATCAACTCGCTGATCCTGCAAAACCCGATCGGCATCGGCGGCGGCACTTCAGGCGTGGGCGTCGTCTCCAGCGCCAACTACGTCAACTTCAACAACCTGACGGTCAACAGCGGCACCTGGACCCTGCAAGGTCCGTTGGTCACCGGCAGCACCACGCTCAATGGCGGTATCGCCCAGTTCAACAACAGCGCGACCTTCGGCAGCGGCGTCCTGACCTCCAACGGCGGCGGGTTGCAGGCCAGCAGTGGCGGCTTGTCGTTGAGCAACCTGATCAACCTCGGCGCCAGCGGCATGCAACTGCTGGGCACCAACGCCATCACTCTTGGCAACGTGATCAGCGGCAGTGGCGGCATCACCAAGAATGGCACCTTCCAACTCATTCTCAACGGCGCCAACACCTACCTGGGTGCCACCGCCCTCAACGGCGGCTCGGTGCAACTGGGCAACAACCTGGCGTTCAGCACCGGCACAGTGGTCGTGGGCGGTTCGACGGTCTTGCAGGCGCCGGGCACCATTACCCTGAACAACAACATTGTGCTCAACGCCGCCGTCGGCACTTCCGGTGTCGGTAGCCTGACCCTGGCCGGGCTGATCAGCGGCGCGGGCGGTATTACGAAAAACGGCAGTGGCACCCTGGCGCTGACCGGCAACAATGCCGGCTACACCGGCAGCACTGACCTGAACGCCGGCACCCTGAGCCTGGGCAACAACAATGCGATCGGCAGCGGCTCGCTGAACGTCAGCGCGGCGGCGAGTCTTAATACCACCACCGGTGTGACCCTGAATAACTCGGTTGCGCTGAACGGCGACCTGACCGTCGTCGGCAGCAATGCGCTGACCCTCAATGGCCTGATTTCCGGCTCCAGCGGCTTGATCAAGAATGGCCTGTCGACCCTGACGTTGGGCGGCAACAATACGTATCTGGGCCCGACCGCGCTGAACGCCGGCGGACTGATTCTGGCGTCCAACACCGCGCTGGGCACTGGCGCACTGAACGCGGCCGCCGGCACGTCCCTCGACACTAGCGTTGCGGTGACGTTGGCCAACGCGCTCAACATCGGCGGCGACCTGACCATTGGTGGCACCCAGGCGTTGGGCCTGACCGGCGCCATCAATGGCGCGGGCGGGCTGATCAAAAACGGCAGCGCCGCACTGAATCTCAGCGGCAACAACGGCTACGCCGGCAACACCACGCTGAACGCCGGCACGCTGATCCTCGGCTCCAACACGGCGTTGGGCCTGGGCACGTTGAACACGGCGGCGGGCACCACACTGGATGCCAGTTCCACCGTTGCAGTGACCAATGCGGTGAACACCACCGGTGACCTGAACATCGGCGGTACCGCCAACCTGACCCTCGGTGGCGTGGTCGGCGGCACGGGCGGCCTGATCAAGAACGGCACCTCCAACCTGACGCTCAACGGCGCCAATGCCTTCCTCGGTGGCACCACCCTGAACGCGGGCACGCTGACAGTGGGTAACGCCAATGCCTTGAGCAGCGGCGTGCTGACCGTGGCCGGTGCCTCGACGCTGGACAGCAGCGCCGGCGTCGCCATCGGCAACGACATTGCGGTGAACGCCGACCTGACCGTCGGCGGCACCAACCAGCTAACCCTTGATGGCGTGCTCAGCGGCACCAACCAGTTGATCAAGAACGGCGCGGCCAACCTGGCGCTTAATGGCGTCAACACCTTCCAGGGCGGCACCACGCTGAATGCCGGCAGCATCACCGTCGGTAATGCCGACGCACTGAGCACCGGTGCCCTGACCGTGGCCGGCGCGAGCACGCTCACTGGCAGTTCGGCCCTGGCCCTGACCAACGCCATCAACCTCAACGCCAACCTGACCACCGGCGGTGCCAACGCGTTGACCCTCGGCGGCACCATCGGCGGTCTGGGCGGGTTGATCAAAACCGGCGCGTCCAGCCTGACCCTCACCGGCGCCAACACCTACGCAGGCACCACCGCGCTGAATGCCGGCTCGCTGATTGTTGGTTCCAACACCGCATTGGGCTCTGGCGCGTTGAACGCGTCGGGCGGCACCACCCTCGATGCGAGCACGGCGGCCACCCTGGCCAACGCGGTCAACCTGGGCGGCAACCTGACCCTCGGTGGCACCAACGCATTGGTCCTCAATGGCGTCGTCAGCGGTATCGGCGGCCTGATCAAAAACGGCGCGGCGGACCTGACCCTCAACGGCAGCAATAATTACCTGGGCGCTACGGCGCTCAATAGCGGCACATTGATCGTCGGCGCCAGCGGTGCCTTGGGTGCCGGTGCGTTGAACGCAGCGGCCAACACCACCCTCGACAGCAACACCGCCGTCAGCCTCAGCAACCAGGTGAACCTGGCCGGTGCCTTTAACGTCGGCGGCACGGCCGACCTGACCCTGACCGGGCTGGTCAACGGCGCCGGCAACCTGGTGAAAAACGGGGTCGGCAATCTGGTGCTCAGCGGTGCCAACGGCTTCCTCGGTGGCACTACCCTGAACGCCGGTACCCTGACTGTCGGCAACGGCTCGGCACTGGGCCTCGGTGGTTTGATCGTCGGCGGCGCGGCGACTCTGGACAGCAATGCCCCGGTCAGCCTGGGCAACACCGTGGCGCTGAATGCCGACCTGACCGTCGGCGGCACCTCGAACTTGACATTGGGCGGTGTCGTCAGCGGCACCAATCAACTGATCAAGAATGGCGCGGGCAACCTGACCCTCAATGGCGTCAACACTTATCAGGGCGCCACGACCTTGAACGCCGGCACCCTGACCTTGGGCAACGGCGCAGCGCTGGGCACTGGCGCGCTGATCGTCGGTGGCACTTCGACTCTCGACACCAGCGCGGCCTTCACTGTGGCTAACGCCGTGACCCTGAATGCCGACTTGAACGTGGCTGGCAACAACAACCTGAACCTCGGAGGCGTCATCGACGGCGCCGGTGCGCTGAATAAAAACGGCCTGTCTGACCTGACCCTCACTGGCAACAACAGCTTCACCGGGGCCTTGAACATTCTTTCCGGCAGCGTCACCGCGGCCAGCATTGGCGCGTTGGGCAATACCTCCGGCGCGAACATCAACGCTGGCGCCAGCCTCAACCTGGGCACTGATGCCAGCCTCGCCGGCCTCAACGGCAGTGGTGGTGTGCTGATCGGTTCGGGCAATACCTTGTCGGTGGGCGGCATCAATACCACCAGCACTTTCGACGGTGGCCTGGCCGGTCCTGGCGGCTTGACCAAAGTCGGCACCGGCACCCTCAACCTCACCGGTATCAACGGCCTCACCGGCGACACCGCAGTCAACGGCGGCACCCTGGACCTCAGCGGTTCCCTGGGCAGTGCCAACGTGAACGTCAACAGTGGCGCCACCCTGACCGGCACTGGTTCGGTGCTGGGCGCGTTGAACGTAGTCAACGGCGGTCACCTGGGCTTGAGCAGCGGCAACACGTTGTCGGTCGGTTCGCTGGCCTTGAACAGCACCTCCAATATGGACGTCGCTCTCGGCACACCGTCCACCAATTCGCTGCTGAACATCGGCGGCAACCTGACCCTGGACGGCCTGCTCAACGTCAGCGATGCCGGTGGTTTCGGCGTCGGCGTGTATCGCTTGATCAACTACACCGGCAGCCTGCTGAACCTGGGCATGAACGTCGGCGCGATCCCGATCGGCTACAGCCTGGCGGACCTGGCGCTGCAAACGGCGGTCGGCAACCAGATCAACCTGCTGGTGACCGCGCCTAACGCGAACCTGCGTTTCTGGGACGGCAGTCAGACCCTACCAAACGGTTCGGTGGACGGCGGCAGCGGCACCTGGAATGCCGGCAGCACCAACTGGACCTCGGTCGATGGTTTGACCAATCAGACTTGGGCCAGCGATTTCGCAATCTTCCAGGGCACGGCGGGCAACGTGACGGTGCTGGGTCCGCAGACCTTCACCGGCATGCAGTTCGTCACTGATGGCTACAACCTGTTGACCGGTGCGGCTGGGAAACTGACCGCCGTCAATGGCACCAGCGGCAACACCGCGATCCGGGTTGATCCGGGTTCCACGGCGACCATCAGCGTCGGCATCGACGGTGCCGGAACCCTGGCCAAACTCGACAGCGGCACCCTGGTGCTCAACGGCGCCAACAGCTACACCGGCGGCACATTACTCAATGGCGGCACGCTCGTCGTGGGCAGCAACACGGCGCTGGGCAGCGGTTTGCTGACCACCGCGTCGGGCGTCACCCTGGACAGCAACGCCGCCGTCACCCTCGGCAACGCCGTGGATCTGGCCGGTAACCTGAATATCGGTGGTTCGAATGCATTGACCCTCAACGGCGCGATCAGTGGCGTAGGCGGTCTGGTCAAGGCGGGTGGGGCCAACCTGACCCTCGGTGGCAATAACAGCTTCCTTGGTCCGGTGACACTGAGTGCGGGCGGCCTGGTGCTGGCCTCCAACTCGGCACTCGGCGCCGGTGCGCTGAATGCCGCCAACGCCACAACGCTGGATGCCGCTACAGCGGTGACCGTCAATAACGTGGTGAACCTGGCCGGTAACCTCACCGTCGCCGGCACCGCTGACCTGACCCTCGCTGGTGCCGTCAATGGCGCCGGTAGCCTGAGCAAAACTGGCGCGGCCAATCTGGTTCTGAATGGCTTCAACGGCTTCCTCGGCGGTGTCGACCTGAACGCCGGGACCCTGACGGTCGGCAATGCCTCAGGCCTGGGCCTGGGCAACCTGACCGTCAGTGGTGCTTCGACGCTGGACAACAACACGGTGCTGAGTCTGGCCAACAACGTTGGCCTGAACGCCAGCGTGGCGGTGGGCGGCAGCAATGACCTGACCCTCGGTGGTGTGATCAGCGGCGCCGGTGGCCTGAGCAAGAATGGCGCGGCCAACCTGACGCTCAATGGCGTCAACACCTATCAGGGCGATACGACCCTCAACGCCGGTACCCTGACCCTCGGCAACGCCGCGGCGCTGGGCACTGGCGCATTGACCGTCGCTGGTGCTTCGACACTGGATAACAGCGCGGCGCTCAGCCTGGCCAACAACGTCAACGTCAACGCCGCGCTGAATGTGGCCGGTGTCAATAACCTGACCCTGGGCGGTGTCGTCGCCGGTGCCGGAACCCTGAGCAAAAATGGTGCGGCGGACCTGACCCTCAGCGGCAACAACATCTTCAGCGGCACCTTCAACGTTCTCGGCGGCAGCTTGAGCACCACCAGCGCCACGGCCCTGGGCAACAATGCCGGAGTCAATCTGGGGGCGGGCACCAGCCTCAACCTCGGTGCGTCCGGCAGCCTCGCCAGCCTCACCGGCAGCGGTACTGCACTGGTCGGTGCCGGCAATACGCTGACCATCGGCGGCGGCAACACGAGCAGTACCTTTGACGGTGTGCTGAGCGGCAGCGGCTTGCTGGACAAACTTGGCAGCGGCACGTTTAACCTCACCGGCATCAACAGCCTGACCGGCGACACCAGCGTCAACGGCGGCACACTCAATGTCAGCGGTTCGTTGGCCAGCGCCAACGTCGCGGTCAACAGCGGCGGGACCCTCGCCGGCAGCGGCAGCCTCGTCGGCGCAGTGAATGTCGCCGATGGCGGTCACGTCGCGCTGGCCACCGGCAGTACCTTGTCGGTGGGCTCGCTGGCCTTGAGCGGCAACTCCAACCTTGATGTCGGGCTCGGTGTGCCGGTGTCGGGTGGCGGCAATGCGCTGATCAATGTTGGCGGCAACCTGACCCTCGACGGCGCCTTGAACGTCAGCGACATCGGCGGTTTCGGCAGCGGTGTCTATCGCATCATCAACTACACCGGTGCCTTGACCGACAACGGTCTGTTGATCGGCAGTGTGCCGGGCAGCGTAACGCCGGGAGATCTGCAAGTGCAGACCGCCGTGGGCAATCAGGTCAACCTGCTGGTCACCGCACCGAACACCACCGTGCAATTCTGGGATGGCGCACAAGCGGTCGGCAACGGCGCCATCGATGGCGGCAGCGGCACCTGGGCCAGTGGCAACACCAACTGGACCAATGTCGACGGCACGGTCAATCTGGGCTGGGCCAACAGCTTCGCGGTATTCCAGGGCACGGCCGGCACGGTCACGGTCAACGGCACGCAAAGCATCACCGGCATGCAGTTCGTCAGCGACGGCTACAGCTTGGTTAACGGCACGGCGGGCGCACTGAACCTGGTCAACGGTGGCTTGGGCAACGCGACATTCCGCGTCGATCCGAACAGCACCGCGACCATTGGCGTGGCGATCAACGGCGCTGGCACGTTGGGCAAATACGACACCGGCACCCTGGTGCTCAACGGCGCCAACGGTTATACCGGCGGCACCGCGCTGAACGGCGGCACCCTGGTCGTGGGCAATAACGCGGCGCTGGGCAACGGTATACTCACCGCCGCCAACGGCACCACGCTGGACAGCAACACTGCGGTCAGCCTGGCTAACGCGGTGGTGTTGAACGGCGGGATGAGCGTCGCCGGCTCCAACGCGTTGACCCTCGGTGGCGTCGTCAGTGGCACCGGCAGCCTGATCAAGAACGGCGCTTCCAGCCTGACCCTCAACGGCAGCAACACCTACGCGGGTGGTACTCAGTTGAATGCCGGTTCTTTGATCCTCGGCAACAACAGTGCGATTGGCACCGGTGCACTCGGCGTCGGTGGCAGCGCGCAGCTGGACAGCACCGCGGCCCTGCAATTGGCCAACGCCATCAACCTCGGCGGGCAGTTGACCCTGGCCGGCACCCAGGACACCACCCTCAGCGGCGTGATCGCCGGTACCGGCAGCCTGGTGAAAAACGGCAACGGTGCGCTGTTGCTCAACGGCACCAATACCTACAGCGGCGGCACCACCCTCAACGCCGGCAGCACCAGTGGCAATACCAGCAGTCTGCAAGGCGCGATCCTCAACAACGCCGCGCTGACCTTCGAGCAAACCAGCAACGGCAGCTACACCGGCAATCTCACCGGCAGCGGTACGCTGACTAAAAACGGCACCGGCGATTTGTTGCTCACGGGCACCAATGGCCTCACTGGCGACACCAACGTCCAGGCCGGCTCATTGCTGGTCAACGGCACGCTCAACAGCGCGAATGTGAATGTGGCGAGCGGGGCAAAACTCGGCGGCACTGGCCAACTCACTGGCGCGGTACAACTGGCCAGCGGCGCGACCCTGGTCGGCGGTGGCAGCGTCACGCCTTTGTCAGTCGGCTCCCTCGCCTTGTCTTCGGGCACTGACCTGGACTTCAGCCTCGGCTCGGCGACCAGTTCCACCAACGTGGTCAACGTCGCCGGCAACCTGACCCTCGATGGCACGCTGAACGTCAGCGATGCCGGCGGCTTCGGCACCGGCGTCTATCAACTGTTCCGCTACGGCGGCGACCTGACCGACAACGGCCTGACCTACGGCACGTTGCCCGGCGGTGTATTGCCAGCGAGTCTGACTCTGCAAACCGCGCTGGCCAATCAGATCAACCTGCTGGTGCAAAGTGCCGAGGGTGAAGCTCAGTTCTGGAACGGTGGTAAAACCAACGCTGACGGTACGATCAGCGGCGGCGACGGGATCTGGGGCTCGGGCACCAACTGGACGAATGCCGGTGGTACGGAAAGCCAGGGTTCGGCTCGTCGGTTCGCGATATTTGGTGGGCAGGGCGGCACTGTGACGGTGGTTGGCAACCAGGGCTTCACCGGGTTGCAGGTCCTGGACAGCGGGTATCGCCTGGTTGCAGGTGCGGACGGCAGCTTGAGCCCGGTCAATGGCGCCGATGGCAGCCTGGCCCCGGTACGGATCAACGGCGGCGTGACCACGGAAATCTCGGCACCGTTGGTGGGCACGGGCGGGATCGAGAAACTCGATTCCGGCACCCTGGTGCTGAGCGGTGCCAACACCTACAGCGGCGGCACCACCGTCAGCGGCGGTACATTGGTCGGTAACACCACCAGCCTGCAAGGTCGTCTCGCGAACAATGCGCGGGTGTTGTTTGCACAAACCAGCAACGGGCTTTTCAACGGCGTACTCAGTGGCACCGGTGATTTGGTCAAACAAGGCGCCGGGGCGCTGCTGTTAGAGGGCGATCATCCGTTCAGTGGCACCGTTGAAGTAGAGCAGGGCCTGTTGATAGTCGGTGACCAACCGGCGACGTTGGCCGGGCAGGTCACCGTGTTCAATGGTGCTGCCCTGACCGGTAACGGCAGTGTCGGTTCCGTGGTCAACCATGGGGTGTTTTCCACCGGCGCTAACGGAGAAATTCTGCGGGTGGTGGGCAACATGACCAACGCCTCGGACGGTCTGCTGGCGCTGACGTTCACCTCACCGACCATCACACCGTTGGTGGTGGGCGGCACCGCGAGCCTCGATGGTGCTCTGCAGGTGACCAATCTGCTGCCGTACAGCGGCGACACCACTTATAAGTTGATTACGGCGGACGGCGGCGTCAACGGTACCTTCAGCGCCGCCGATCTTCCGGAGCGCGCCTTCCTCGACACGTCACTGGTGTACAGCGCCAATGAAGTCGATCTGGCCGTCAGTCGCAACCAGACGTCCTTCGCCTCGGTCGCGGCCACGGGTAACCAACGGGGGGCGGCGTCCGCGCTGAACCGCAATGGCGTGGCCGGTGCGGCGTTGCAAAACGAAATCATCAACCTGAGCACTGGCGGTGCTCGTGCGGCCTTCGACAGCTTGTCCGGCGAGATTCACGCCAGCACCGCCAGCGCAATCCTCGAGGACTCGCGCTACATCCGCGACGCTGTCAACGATCGCATGCGCCAACCGTCCTGCAGTGGGCCTGACGATCCTCGTCGTGCCTTGGCACCTAGCGAAAATCGCCTGACCAGCGGCGGCTGCCACGGCGAAATGGTCGGCTGGATGCGCGCACTCGGCGCCTGGGGCGAAATGGATGGCAACAGCAACAGCGCCAAGCTTGATCGCAACCTCAGCGGCTTCATGCTCGGCACTGACAAACAGATCGACGATCAATGGCGTGCCGGGATGGCCGCCGGTTACACCCGCAGCGACCTGGATGCCCATGACCGTCGTTCCGACGCTACGGTCGACAGCTACCACCTGTCCGCGTACCTCAACTCGCAATTTGACGCTTTGGCCGTGCGCCTGGGCGCCGCGTATAGCTGGCACGACATTGAAACCAAACGTGACGTCAGCGTCGGCAGCTACAACGATCGGTTGAAAGGTGACTATGACGCCCGCAGTGCCCAAGTGTTCGGCGAGGTGGGTTACACCGTCGAAGCGGCTGGCCTGGCGCTGGAACCGTTCGCCGGCCTGGCCTACGTCAACTACGACAGCGACACCGTCCATGAAAAAGGCGGAGTAGGGCGCTTGAAGGCCGATTCCAATCAGGACATCACCTTCTCCACCCTGGGCCTGCGCGCCGGTAAAGTCATCACCCTGGCCAACGGCGGGCAATTCACCCCGCGTGCGGCCATCGGCTGGCGTCATGCCTTCGGTGACACCAAACCGGACGCTGACCTGAGCTTTATCGACGGCGGTGCCTCGTTCAGCACTCAGGGCGTGCCGATTGCCAAGGACAGTGCGCTGCTTGAAGCCGGCGTGGACTTCCAGATCAGCCCGACCGGCAAACTCGGCCTCGGCTACTCAGGCCAGCTCGCGAGCAAAAACGAGGACCACGCGATGACGATCAGCTTCAGCCTCGGGTTCTGATCGCGGTCCAAGTGTTTTAGCCGTCCGCAAGGGCGGTGATCGTTCCCACGCTCTGCGTGGGAATGCCTCAACGGACGCTCCGCGTTCGGCTCTGGAATTAAACGAGGGTCATGGTCGAAGTGTTTTTGCCGTCCGCAAGGGCGGTTTTTTTTGCCTGCGGTATTGATGGGACGCGGAGCGTCCCCGGCTGCATTCCCACGCAGCGCGTGGGAACGATCAGTCGTCTGCTAGAATCGGCCGCATTGATCCCACGAGGTGCACCCCATGAGCGAGCCGATTCGCCTGACCCAATACAGCCACGGCGCAGGATGCGGTTGCAAAATTTCGCCTCAGGTCCTGGAAGTGATTCTGGCCGGCAGCGGCGCGCAGAACCTCGACCCCAAGCTCTGGGTCGGCAACGCCTCGCGCGATGACGCGGCGGTTTATGCCATTGACGACGAGCGCGGTGTGGTCTCGACCACCGACTTCTTTATGCCGATCGTCGACGACCCGTTCGACTTCGGCCGCATCGCCGCCACCAATGCGATCAGCGACATCTACGCCATGGGTGGCGATCCGTTGATGGCGATTGCGATCCTCGGCTGGCCGGTCAATGTACTGGCCCCGGAAATCGCCCGGGAAGTGATTCGCGGCGGCCGCTCGATTTGCGACGAGGCGGGCATCCCCCTGGCCGGCGGCCACTCCATCGACGCCCCGGAGCCGATCTTCGGCCTGGCCGTCACCGGACTGGTGCAAAAACGCCACATGAAGCGCAACGACACCGCCACCGCCGGCTGCCTGTTGTACCTGACCAAACCCCTGGGCATCGGCATCCTCACCACCGCCGAGAAGAAGGGCAAGTTGCGCAACGCCGACATCGGCCTGGCCCGTGACTGGATGTGCACCCTGAACAAACCCGGAAGCCGTTTCGGCAAACTCGACGGCGTGACCGCGATGACCGACGTCACCGGTTTCGGCTTGCTGGGGCACCTGGTGGAAATGGCCGACGGCAGCCAACTCACCGCGCGCATCGAATATGAGCGGGTGCCGCGTCTGCCGGGTGTCGAGTATTACCTCGAACAGGGCTGCGTGCCCGGCGGCACCTTGCGTAACTTCGACAGCTACGCCAGCAAACTCGGGCGCTTGCAGGAATTGCACAAACGCGTGCTGTGCGACCCACAAACCAGCGGTGGTCTGCTGATTGCGGTCACCCCTGAGGGCAACGATCAGTTCCTCGCCGCCGCCGCCGAATTGGGCTTGAGCCTTGAGCCAATCGGTGAACTGGTTGAGCGACAGACCAACGCGGTCGAGGTGTTTTGATGTCCATCGACTACACCGATTACCGCGACATCTTTCTCAACGACCGGCCGATGATGGATGCTCGTGCGCCGATTGAATTCATCAAGGGCTCGTTCCCCGGTGTGGTCAATTTGCCATTGATGAGCGACAGCGAGCGTGAACAAATCGGTACCTGCTACAAGCAACACGGCCAGCAGGCGGCAATCGCACTGGGACAAAAGTTGGTGTCCGGCACCGTCAAGGACCAGCGCATCCGAGCCTGGGCCGAGTTTGCCCGAGCCCATCCCGATGGCTACTTGTATTGCTTTCGCGGCGGCTTGCGTTCACAGATTGTCCAGCAATGGATCAAGGAAGAGACCGGCATCGACTATCCACGCATTGGCGGTGGTTACAAGGCGATGCGGACTTTCCTGCTGGAGACTGTGGATCAGGCGGTCGAGCAGTGCGATTTCGTCCTGTTGGGCGGCATGACCGGTACGGGCAAGACTGAAGTGCTCACGCAATTGAGCAACGGCCTGGATCTGGAAGGGTACGCCAATCATCGTGGTTCCAGTTTTGGCAAACGAGCCACAGGCCAACCGACCAACATCGATTTCGAAAACCGCTTGGCTGTGGATGTGCTGAAGAAGCGCGCCAACGGTATCGAGCAATTCGTGCTGGAAGACGAGAGCCGAATGGTCGGCAGTTGCGCCTTGCCGTTGCCGTTGTACAAGGGCATGCAACAGTTTGCGATGGTCTGGCTGGAGGACAGCGTTGAGGGCCGGGTTGAGCGAATCCTTCAGGATTACGTGATCGACCTGCACGCCGAGTTTGTTGCTCTGTACGGCGAACACGGCTTTGCGTTGTACGCCGAACGGCTGATCTCAAGCCTGAACAACATTCACCGACGCCTGGGTGGCGAGCGTCACCAACGCATGTTTTTACAGATGGAAGACGCCTTGGCGGAGCAGGCACGTTCAGGGTCGGTAGAATTATTTCGGGACTGGATTGAAGTGCTGTTGCGTGAGTATTACGACCCGATGTATGCGTTTCAGCGCGAGAAGAAAGGCGCGCGGATCGAGTTTACCGGGGAGCAAGCGGCTGTTCTTGAATACCTGCAGGAGCGGGGCAGTCAGTTGCAGTGATGTTGTTTTTGCCGGCCCTTTCGCGAACAAGCCCGCTCCCACAGTAGATTTTCAGTGAACACAAATTTTGTGCACGACACAGGTCCACTATGGGAGCGAGGCTTGCCCGCGAAGGGGTCCTCACAGACGCCAAATGACTTAAAGCAATGCAGCCCCGATCAACCCGCTGATCACCCCAACCCCCATGGTCATCAGCACCACGCTCACCAGCACCCGCGTGTCGAAATCCTTGCGCAGCATCAGCAGCGACGGCAGGCTGATGCTCGGCAGGGTCATCAGCAACGCGACCGCCGGTGCGGTGCCCATACCCAGGGTCATCATGGTTTGCACGATGGGGATTTCGGCAGCGGTCGGAATCACGAATAGCGTACCGATGATCGCCAGCGGCACCAGCCACAACAGGCTGTTGGCCATAGCGCCATCGATGTGCGGAAACACCCAGACCCGGACCGCACCCAGCACCAGCACCGCCAGGATGTAGATCGGAATGGTGCTCCAGAACAGTTGCCAGATCGTCCGGCCCCAGCGGGTCAGGAACGGTTGCGCGTTGGTTTCGCTGGCTTCGACCACGGCTTCGACGGCGGCTTCAGGCAAGACCTCGGGCCCGGCGATCCGCTGGGCAACCAGCGACACACCGAACACCAGCACGATGCCCGCCACCAGCCGCAACGCCGTGAACCCCCAACCGAGCACGAAGCCCATGAACACCAGTGTGGCGGGGTTGAGCACCGGGTTGCCGATCCAGAAGGCCAGCGCCGCACCCACCGACACGTTCTGCCGACGCATGCCGGCGGCCACCGGGGCGGCGCAGCACGAGCACATCATGCCGGGCAGGGCGAACAGGCCGCCGCGCAGGGTCGAGGCAAAACCGGCGCGACCGAACAGGCGCAATAGCCAGTC
The DNA here is from genome assembly GCF_059716165.1 of Pseudomonas sp. LBUM1646. Taxonomy (NCBI): domain Bacteria; kingdom Pseudomonadati; phylum Pseudomonadota; class Gammaproteobacteria; order Pseudomonadales; family Pseudomonadaceae; genus Pseudomonas; species Pseudomonas sp. LBUM1646. Next base: position 4,590,552 of record NZ_CP166810.1, on the reverse strand, counting down.
TCGCGGAATCAATACTTGCAGCAGGGAACCGAGGATCACCGCCAGTACCGCGGCTTTCCAGATTGCCAGGAAATACACCTTGGCATACGCCAGGGCGGCGGTCAGCGGATCGGACAGTTGGTCATTGATGATCGAGGCGCCGATGCTGTGGTTGTCAGCGGCAACGAAGGCCTTGAGGTAGTAGGGCGACCACTTGACGTAGTAGAGGCCGACGCAGGCGACCAGTACGAACAAAGCGGGTTTCCACCAGAACGACCAACCCCGGGCGGGGACGGCTGTGGATGAGAGCGACATGGCGAGGTTCCGGGCAATGGAAAGATGAGCTCATGATAGCCCAGCCCCTTGTTCCTCGTGGTCCCAACAGTGCGTGGGACCTGTCCGACCTCTTATGTAGGACAGTTCTGCGAGCCGTTATCCAGCCCTTGTTTATAGGTGTGGCTGACCAGGCTGGCCTTGCCGTTGTGCCAGGTCAGGGTCAGCACGTACAGCGAATCGTAGTCGCTGGACTCCCAATCCTCAGTGATGTTCTGTTTCTTGCCGACCGCGTCGCCGGCCACCTTGTTGATCAGCTCCGGCAGGTAGCCGTGGGACCAGGCGGTGTAGATGATCGAGTTGTGATACTTGTCGTGCAGCAATTCGTCCGCCAGATCACTGGTGTCGTTGGCCGAGTACTCGATATTCACCGGCAGGCCGAGCTTGATGGCGCTGGGGCTGATGGTCATCAGGGGGCGGATGTAGCTGTAGGAATTGTCCAGTTCGCCTTCCTCGACATTGCGCGTCGGGTTGGCGGCAAACACGTAATCGGCCTTGCCGAATTTTTCGGGGAGCAAGGTGGACAGGTTGATCGCGCGGTTCAAACCCTGGCAATTGAGCTGGCCTAGGCCACCGTCGGGTTTTTCGGCATGGCGCAGAAATACCAGGGTCTGCGTGCCGTCTGCCGGTTGGGCGCGGCTTTCGCTGGACTCAAGCGACAGGAACAGCGCGCTGACCGCCAATAACGAGGGCAGAAAGATATACGCACGATGTTTGAAGCGTTGGGCGAATTTCGAAAGGTTCATCATTGAATAAAGGGATCTTCAGCGCATTCGATTAAGGCTGACAAACCTTTACACCACGCGCTCCCAGCAGCGGGTGTTTTCCATGTCGTTGAGCCGATCTGTTTCCGTAAAGGGCAATGCTCAGAGTCCTCTGAAGCCCATTTGGTTCGATGACGGCGAGTTCGCAGCACTTTAGCCGCAACCTTTGACGGGTTGGCCGAAGGTTATCGACAGGATGTTGCGGATTTATGGACGTTGCTGCATTTTCACGGCGTATCGCCCCTGTAGGCGCTGCCGGAGGCTGCGATCTTTTGATTTTGCTTTTAGAAAATCTCAATCAAAAGATCGCAGCCTCCGGCAGCTCCTACATTATGATCAGCGCTCCAATGTCTGCGCGGATCACCCCATGACCGATCTTTCTGCGTTCCCGATTACCGGAAAATGGCCGGCCCAGTACCCCGAGTGGATTCAGCTCTACTCCTTGCCGACCCCCAACGGCGTCAAGGTCTCGATTATGCTCGAAGAGATCGGCCTGCCGTACGAGCCGCACCGTGTGGGCTTCGAGACCAACGATCAACTGTCGCCGGAGTTCATGTCGTTGAACCCCAACAACAAGATCCCGGCGATCATCGACCCCCACGGTCCAGGGGACCAGCCACTGCCATTGTTTGAGTCCGGGGCGATTCTGATCTACCTCGCCGACAAGAGTGGCCAGTTGCTGGCCCAGGAATCGGCGGCGCGGTACGAGACCATCCAATGGTTGATGTTTCAGATGGGCGGTATCGGGCCGATGTTCGGGCAGGTCGGTTTCTTCAACAAATTCGGCGGCAAGGACTACGAGGACAAACGGCCCCTTGAGCGCTACGTCGAAGAAAGCAAACGCCTGTTGAAGGTGCTCGACGAACGCCTGGAAGGACGCGACTGGATCATGGGCGAGCGCTACACCATCGCCGACATCGCGACGTTTCCGTGGGTGCGCAACCTGATCGGCTTCTATGAGGCCGGTGATCTGGTGGGTATCAAGAACTTCCCGAACATCACGCGGGTGCTGGAGCGCTTCATGGCCCGGCCAGCGGTGATGCGTGGGCTGGAAATTCCCAAGTAAGCCTTTTAGAACCAAGGAAGGCCATGCGTTCATTCCCCTTCAAGCAAGTCGATGTCTTCAGCCGTACGCCGCTCAAAGGCAATCCGCTGGCCGTGGTGTTCGGCGCTGATGAACTCAGCGATGAGCGCCTGGCGGCGTTCGCGAGCTGGACCAATCTCAGTGAAACCACGTTCGTGCTCGAACCCCAGGACCCACGGGCCGATTACCGCGTGCGAATTTTCACCACCCTGTCAGAGCTGCCATTCGCCGGTCACCCGACCCTGGGCACGTGTCACGCCTGGCTTGAGGCCGGTGGCGTGCCCAAGGGCGAGGAGATCATTCAGGAGTGCGGTGTCGGGCTGGTGCGGGTTCGCCGGCAAGGCGCGGAATTGGCGTTTCTGGCGCCGCCGCTGCTCAGGACCGGTCCGGTAGAGGCCGATGTGGTGGAGCGGGTCCGGCGTGGGCTGGGGTTGGCAGCGGGGGCCATCGTTCGGGCGCAATGGGTCGATAACGGTGCCGGGTGGCTCGCGGTGATGGTCGAGGATCGGCAGCAGGTGCTCGATTTGCAGCCGGACCATTCGCAGATGCTCGGCCTGGCCGTCGGGGTTATCGCCCCTTGGCACTCCGAGCGCGATGGCGATGACGCGCAGTTCGAAGTGCGCGCGTTCATCTCCGGCGACGGCATGCCGGAAGACCCGGCCACCGGCAGCCTCAACGCCGGGATCGCCCAATGGCTGCTCAGCGAAAGGCTGGCGCCGGCGCCCTACGTGGTCAGCCAGGGCTTGACCATGGGCCGCGCCGGGCGGATTCAGGTGGATCAAGTCGGTGACGAGATCTGGATCGGCGGCGCCGTGGTGACGTGCATCGACGGGACCCTGACGCTGTAGGAGCAACGCTTGCTGGCGATGGTAATTCTGAGAACGCCATCGCGGGCAAGCCATGTTCCTACAGGGACAAACGGGGATTGTTGCCAACCCGGTAAAGGTTTGTTCCTCACCTGATGTTTGTGTCCTGCGCCGCACAGGGCATAAGCTTCGCCCCCTACGACTTTTGTCTCAGGAAAATCCATGTCCAGCCAGTTCCCCGAAGCACGTCCACGCCGTCTGCGCCGCAATGCGAGCCTGCGCAGCCTGTTCCAGGAAACCGAGTTCAGCCTGAACGATCTGGTGCTGCCAATTTTCGTCGAGGAAGAAATCGACGATTTCGTGCCGATCAAAAGCATGCCCGGTGTGATGCGCATTCCCGAGTCGAAACTGGCCGGTGAAATCGAGCGTTATGCCCGTGCCGGGATCAAGTCGGTGATGACCTTCGGCGTGTCCCATCATCTGGACAGCAGCGGCAGCGATACCTGGAACGACAATGGCCTGGTGTCGCGCATGTCACGCATTGCCAAGGACGCGGTGCCGGAGATGATCGTGATGTCCGACACCTGCTTCTGCGAGTACACCGACCACGGCCACTGCGGCGTGGTGCATAACCACGAAGTCGACAACGATCAGACGCTGATCAATCTCGGCAAACAAGCCGTGGCCGCCGCCCGTGCCGGCGCCGACGTGATCGCCCCGTCAGCGGCGATGGACGGACAGGTCCAGGCGATTCGCCGGGCGCTGGATGAAGCCGGTTTCACCCAGACCGCGATCATGGCCTACTCGACCAAATTCGCCTCGGCGCTCTACGGCCCGTTCCGTGAGGCGGGCGGCAGTGCCTTGAAAGGCGACCGCAAAAGCTACCAGATGAACCCGATGAACCGCCGCGAAGCCGTGCGCGAATCGCTGCTGGACGAACAGGAAGGCGCCGACGCGCTGATGGTCAAGCCAGCCGGCGCCTACCTCGACATCATCCGCGACATCCGCGAGGTTTCGCGGTTGCCGCTGTCGGCGTATCAGGTCAGTGGCGAGTACGCGATGATCAAGTTTGCGGCCCAGGCCGGGGCGATTGATGAAGATCGCGTGGTGCGTGAAAGCCTTGGGGCGATCAAGCGGGCAGGGGCGGACCTGATCTTTACTTACTTTGCGATGGATTTGGCTCTGGCCGGGATCTAAAAACACCCCAAACCCCTGTGTGTGGGCTTGCTCACAAAGGCGATGGGTCAGGCCATGTAAATGGCGACTGACCCATCGGTCTTCGGGAGTAAGCCCGCTCGCCATTTCTGTGGCGTCTTGAGGTTCAGTTGCCAGACGGTCAAATTCCGCCTCCTGCACTGTATTCAGCATGGGCTGTATTGTTTTCGGAACTTATGGGGTTTCGTCTTCTACGACAAAGTTAGCCGTTATGCTCAAGTCCGGTTCGGGGTATTCGTCTCTTGCAAAACCTACGTTGGAAAACTCTCCAGTTATATGTTTTCCATTGTTTTTTACTTTCAGTTTTAACGTTCCGCCGAATGAACTCCAAAAATAGTTCCCGTTACTGATATACCGTATGTTTACGAATGATTGACCAATGAGATAGTCCTTTTCACCGTCTTCAAGTTTGACCCTGGATCTGAATGTCATTGATCTCACCGTTTCTCCTTGAGGCATCAGCCACTCGATAACCACCGGGTAGTAGGGTTCGGAGTGCATTTTTACGGTTTCGCTTTTAAAGGGTTGGTGGTTGGCGCCGCTGATTAAGGCGTTTAGAGTACCGATAGCGTTGAGTTCTGACTCAATTGTTGACTGCGACATGTTTAAACCTCCCATTTGATAAATTTATTTTCGAATTTATTAAACGGTGGTGGTCGTCAGGTCGTCTACTGTCAAAGTTGACAGGTTGGTCTCGGTTTTTACCGGTGTTCGATGAACGGTGTGTTGAACTTTCTCCAAGTTTCTACGGTTTGTTGCCTATTGACTGGGAGCAGATTTAGCCAAAATACAGCCGTATCCCGTGATCCCGGAAATACCGCTCGATCACCTTCGAATCCGCACTGTTATCAGCAATCGCCACGTACGTATCCGGCCGTAGCAAATAGAACCCGTTACGCGCCAACCCTGCAGTTTCAAACGCCGGCCGCCAGTCGAACACGTGTAATGGCAAGTGATGCTCAATGCACCAGGCGATCATTTCGTCGCTGGTGTCGCCGTACACATGCACCTGCCAGGTCAGGTTTTTCAGGGATTCGTAGTTATCGCCTTCGCCATCATGCGCCCAGGGCAAGCGGTCGCCGCCGTGGACGTGCCCGGTAACGCCTTCGCTCAGTGGCATGCCGCGATAGTTGAGGGTGATTTGCGAGACAGTGCGAAACAGGAACTCCGGCCCGAACTTCGTCAATTTTGGAATCAGGAATGGCGCCAGCCGCGTGCGCAGCAGATCCGCGACTTTGCCCTCGGCGGTGACGAAGCTGAATACCCGGTCGGTGGTGGACACCAGGCGCCGGGCGAAGGCGATGCGTTCGGTTTCGTAGCTGTCGAGCAGTTTGGCGGTGGCGCCGCCGGTGAGGACGGCGGCCAGTTTCCAGGCCAGGTTGATTGCGTCGCCAATCCCGGTGTTCATGCCTTGGCCGCCCGCCGGGCTATGGACATGGGCCGCGTCGCCGAGCAAAAACGCACGACCGCTGCGAAAGAACTCCGCGACCCGGTGATGCACGCGATAGGTCGAGAACCAGTTCACCTGTTCGACCTGCACTTTCAAATGCTCGATGGCCCGGCTGCTGACGTCTTCGAATTTGAGGGTTTCGGCGTGATCGGCCCGTTCGTCGCGTACGGTGCCGATGAGCCGCGCGTGACCTTCGCTGGCCAGTGGGAACACAGCGAGGAAGTCCGCTTCATCGAGGTCCACATGCAGTTCGCCATTGAACGCCGGGCCGCTGGCCTGCACGTCGGCGACGTAGAAAATCTGTTGGTAGGTGCCGCCGGGGAAACCGCTGTCCAGGGTTTTGCGCACAATCGACCGGGCGCCGTCGCACCCGGCGATGTAGCAGGCCTGGCAGGTTTCCTCCTGGCCATCGGGCAGGCGTAATTGCGCGGTGATGCCGTCGCCGGTTTCGGTGAAACTTTCCAGTTCGGTATTGCGCTCCACGCGGATGCCGAAGGTTTCGAGGCGTTCGATCAGCAGTTGTTCGTGTTCGTCCTGGGGAAAGATTTCCAGAAACGCGTAGGGTGTCAGGCCTTCGCCGATCCTGGTCAAGGGCAGGTGCGCCACGGGTTCGCCCTTGACCCAGAAATTTGCTGCCGCCACCCGATGGCCGTTTTGCACGATGGCATCGGCGAGGTCGAGTTGACGGTACAACTCCAGGGTTCGCGCCTGCACGGCCAGGGCCCGTGAGGTGGTGCCGGCGGCCAGGGTCTTGTCGATGATGCGCACGTGGATGCCGAGTTTGCTCAGCCACAGCGCCAGCACCAGGCCGGTCGGGCCGGCACCGATGACCAACACGTCGCTACGGTTCATGGGCCTGTTCTCCGCGATGTATGGAATCAGTATGGCAAATAAAAAAGGCCCCGCAGCGGCAAAGCTGCGGGGCCTTTTCATTGAGCAAAGGGCTTAGAAGTCGATGGTGCCGGACAACTTCGCCACCCGTGGCTCGCCTTGGGTCAGGTAGCCGGCCTGGGCCGATTCCCAGTACTTCTCGTTGGCCAGGTTTTCAATGTTCAGACGCAGGGTGATGTCTTTCTGGTCGACTTTGAAACCATAACGAGCGCCGGCGTCGAAGCGATTCCACGTCGGCAGGTTGAGGTTGTTCGCCGCGTCGGCGTATTGGCCGCCGGTGCGCAGCATCCGCGCGTTCAGCGCTACGCCTTGCAGGCCTGGCACGTCCCAATCCACGCCAGCGTTGAACTGGAAGGTCGGTACGCCGATGGCACGGTTGCCGTCGGTGGCGCCGTTCTGGGTGTTCTTCAGTTCGGTGTCCATCAGGGTCAGGCCGCTGATCAGGCGCAGGCCTTCGATCGGTTCGCCGAAGACGTTGAGTTCGACGCCTTTGTTGACCTGTTCACCCTGGCGCACAAACTCCGCGGTGGTCGCGCTGGTGATCACTGAGTAGCCATCGCTCGGTTGCTCGATGCGGTACACGCCGAGGCTGGCGCCGTAGGTGCCCATGTCGACCTTGACGCCGGCTTCGATCTGTTTCGAACGGGCCGGGGCGAACGCCTGGTTGCCGTTGGTGACGATGCGGCTGCCGGACGTGGTCGGCGAGATCGGGCCTTTCGCCAGGCCTTCAATGCGGTTGGCGTAGAACGACACATGCTCCCACGGCTTGAAGACGATGCCGTAGACCGGTGTGGTGATCGATTCGTCATAGGAGGAGGTGCGGCTGCCGGAACCGTAAGGCGCGTAACCGTAGCCTTGCACCACCAATTGCTGGCGACGCAGGCCGACGGTCAGCAACAGTCGGTCATCGAAGAAACCGAGGGTGTCGGACACAGCCGCGCTGCGGTTGAAGGTCTTGCCGACGATGCCCGGGTCGCTCAGGTCGCCGCCCGAAAAATTGCCGACCGGCGATGGGGTTTCCACCGGATGGTAGATGTTGTTCGAGTAGCGGGTCAGGTCGAAATCGTAGGCGCTGCGCTGTTCGGTCCAGATCCCGGCCAGGCCGAAATTGAGTTTGTGGGTGACCGGTCCGGTGGCGAATCGGCCGTTGAGGCCGGTCATGACGCTGGTGTTGTCTTCGTCGTGGGGGATGAACGAACCGGTGGTGGTGGACGCACCGTCGTTGCCCACCAGCGTGGTCGAGTTGTAGCGCCCGACTTCACGGGTGTGCTTGGCGCCGCCCGCAGCGTAGGCCGTCCAGTTGTCGTTCAGGTCGTACTCGGCGCGCAGCATGCCGAAGGTGTCTTCGATGTCGGTGTAACCCCATTTCGGCGCGTAGTTGGTATCCGCCGACGGCGCATCCGGAATGTGCGTGGCAGTGCCGAGGTTCACGGTGTTGCGGCCACCGTTGACGCGTTCTTTCTGGTAGGCGAAATCACCGGAAATACGCAGGGCGTCACCGCGATAATCGAGGCCGATGGAGAACAGTTTCGAACGCTGGTTTTCGTGGTCGATGCCGGTGTCGCCTTCACGCTGGGCCAGGTTGACCCGCGCGCCGAAACGGTTGTCTTCACCGAAGCGCTGACCTAGATCCAGGTGCTGACCGACGCGGCCTTCGTCATTGATGTCGGTGGTGAAGCGGCGTGTTGGCACGTCACCGGCGCGCTTGGGTTGCAGGTTGACGCCGCCGCCGATGCCGGAGCCGGTCGGGGTCACGCCGTTGATGAAGGCGTTCGGGCCCTTGAACACTTCCACGCGCTCCAGGGCGTCGGTGGAAATGATCTGGCGCGGCAACACGCCGTACAGGCCGTTATAGGAAATATCGTCGCCGGTCAGTGGCAAGCCGCGGATCATGAAGATCTGCGCCTGGTTGGAAAAACCGGAGGCCTGGCGCACCGACGAGTCGTTGAGCAGCACGTCGGCGACGTCTTCGGCCTGCTGATCCTGGATCAGTTGTTCGGTGTAGGCGGCCATGGTGAACGGCACGTCCATCACGTCCTGATTGCCCAGCACGCCCAATTGACCGCCGCGCGCCACCTGACCGCCGGCGAACACAGGGGGCAGGGCGTTCGTCGCTGTCGGGGCCTGGGCGTTGACGTTCACATCCTCCAGCACCAGCGCCTTGTCGTCATTTTCTGATGTGGCGGCATGGGCGGTGACGGACAGAGAGCACACCAAGGCAAGAAGGGCAGGGCGAAAGGGAGGAGTGAGCATGTTCGATCCTGACGGCGCGCCGCCGATGAGAAAAAGAGATAACGGCGCGGGGAACTCCTTGCGCAAATGCGACTCCAGGCGCAAATGATATGTTTTCTCAGTAACGCTCTGCAATAAGTTTGTTATCAGCGACCAGCACAAGGCGCTCTGTAGCAGCTGTCGAGCACCGCGAGGCAGCGTCCGGCGGCGAAGCCGTCGCAAACCTTGCGCACGCGGTTTACCTGACACACCGTGTTGGCTGATTTTACGACGGCTGCGCCGCCGAACGCTGCCTCGCGGTGCTCGACAGCTGCTACTACGGAACAGTGTGGAAGGGTGAGAGTCATAGCCTGCGTCCCACCATTGATCGTATGGTTACCCCGGCTTAAACGGATTTCATGGAGCAACGTGCACACCCACCGATTAATCATCAGCCTCGCTGCCTTGCTGGTCCTGGCCGGTTGCGGCACTCGGCAAACCCAGGAAGCACCGCCCCGCAAGCCCGCCGAGGTGAAGGCGCAGATCGTGCGCCTGTTGCCGGCCAAGACCGTCGACCGTGAGGGTTGGGCGACGGACATCTACGCCGCGTTTGCTGCCCAGGACATTTCGCCGTCCACGCAAAACCTCTGCGCGGTACTGGCCGTGACCGAGCAGGAATCGACTTTTCAGGTCGACCCGCCGGTGCCGGGCCTGGGCAAGATCGCCCGGGACGAGATCGACCGCCGCGCCGCCAAGGTGCATATTCCCAGCCTGTTGGTCAGCGGTGCCTTACAGGTCCGTTCGTCCAACGGAAAAAGCTATAGCGACAGGCTTAACGCCGCCCGCAGCGAAAAAGAACTCAGCGCGATTTTCGATGACTTCATTAGCATGGTGCCCATGGGCCGGACCCTGTTTGGTGGTTTCAATCCGGTGCACACCGCCGGGCCGATGCAGGTCAGCATCGAATTCGCCGAGCAACAGGCGAGCAATTATCCCTACCCGGTGCAGGGGACGATTCGTCATGAAGTGTTCAGCCGTCGCGGCGGGATGTACTTCGGCATCGCCCATTTGCTCGGTTATCCGGTGAGCTATACACAGCCGCTGTATCGCTTTGCCGATTTCAATGCCGGGTGGTACGCCAGCCGCAATGCGGCGTTTCAGAACGCGTTGAGCCGCGCGTCGGGCATCCCGCTGGCGCTGGACGGTGATTTGATCCGCTACGATTCGATCATGCCCGGCACCACGGAACTGGCGGTGCGCACCCTCGGCAAGCGGCTGGGCATGCGCAATCCGACCATTCGCGATCAACTGGAGAAAGGCAAAACCCTGGAATTCGAGGAAACCCGGCTCTATCAGGAGGTTTTCGCCCTGGCTGACAAGGCTGAAGGCCGGACGTTGCCGCGTGCGGTGTTGCCGGGGATAGTGCTGGAAAGCCCGAAGATCACCCGCAAACTCACCACGGCGTGGTTTGCCAAGCGGGTTGATGAGCGGTATCAGCGGTGTATGGCGAAGGGGCGTTGAAGATCAAAAGATCCCAGGCATAAAAAACCCGGCGGATGAGGCCGGGTTTTTCGTTGAGTACCGCTGTAACGCCATTCATTCAGGCAACGCGGTTCTGGATCAGGCGATCGGAACCACCTTCAGCGACGCGATTCTGTTGCAGACGATCCGAGCCACCTTCGGCAACGCGATTCTGTTGCAGACGATCCGAGCCACCTTCAGCGACGCGGTTCTGTTGCAGACGATCGGAGCCACCTTCAGCGACGCGATTCTGTTGCAGACGATCGGAGCCACCTTCAGCAACGCGATTCTGTTGCAGACGATCAGAACCACCTTCAGCGACGCGATTCTGTTGCAGACGATCGGAGCCACCTTCAGCAACGCGATTCTGTTGCAAACGATCCGAACCACCCTCAGCCACACGACTTTCAATCAGACGATCCGAGCCGCCTTCAGCGACAACCGGGTGAGCAGAAGAAGCGGCGAAAGCGTTAACTGCAAAAACCGAGAAAGCGATGCTGAGAAGGATTTGGCGTTTCATGATGGTGTGCTCCGGGGTGTTTATTGGTTGGTATGGAGCGGATGTTACGCCGGGGATTTTTTATGAGAACTTCATTGATGTGATGGTGAACATCGACAGTAATGATGGTTGGCAAGTAGTCCCCCTTGCGCAGTTGATGGGGCGGTCGTCGGCTGGCCCCTGCGGTGACGATGGCGGCTTCTACACTGGTTAGCTGGCGCGTGCCTTTGTCCCCGAGGAGTCGATCATGAATGCCAGTTCCTATGTTCCCGCCAGCACCGGCCTGTTATTGGTGGATCCGTACAACGACTTCCTCAGCGAAGGCGGCAAGCTCAACAGTCGCGCCAAACCGGTGGCCGACAGCGTCGGCACCCTGGCCAATCTCAAGACTGTGGTGGCGGCGGTCCGCAAGGCCGGCATCCAGGTGTTCTACGTGCCGCACCACCGTGCCGAGCCCAATGAACTGGCGCGCTGGAAACACCCCAGCCCCTATCAACAAGGCGCCAGCCACGCCCAGGTCTTTGCCGCCGGAACCTGGGGCGGCGAATGGCACCCGGACTTCCAGCCCGAGGCCGGCGATGTGATCGTCAAGGAGCACTGGGGCGGCAGCGGTTTCGCCAACACCGATCTGGATTACCTGCTCAAACAGCATGGGATCGACAGGGTGGTGATCGTGGGCATGCTGGCCAACACCTGCATCGAAACCACTGGCAAATTCGCTTCTGAATTGGGTTACCACGTCACCCTGGTGCGCGACGCCACCGCGGCGTTCAGCGCCGAAGCGATGCACGCCGCCCATGAGATCAACGGGCCGACGTATGCCCATTCGATTGTCACGACAGCGGAGTGGGTCGCAGCGCTGGGGTGAGCAGCTCAGATGACTTTCACCGCGCGCCCGATGAACTGAATCGGCCCGGTCGGCTTGCCGATCGGTGAGCCGTTCGCTCCTTCAAGCGTCAGCTCGAAGAGTTGGTTGGGTTGCAGGGGCGGCAGTTTGTCCAGCGGCACCGACAGGGTTTGCCCCGGTTTCACCAGCCCCAGCGACACCGGGCCTTGCCAGCCGTCAGCCTTGGTCCAGAACTCCAACGCCTTGTCGGCCGGGACCTCGACGACGCCCAGGGGGATCAGCTGGATTTCCCTTGGGTTGCTGGCCTGGATCACCCAGCCCGGCGCCTTGTCCTGCGGGGCGACCAGCACCACCAAATACGTCGGTTTGACTGTGGCCTGGGTCAGCAGCAATGCGCCGAGCAACAGACTGGCGGCTAAACCGGCCCCGGCGAGCCCGCGCCACAGCGGCAGCAGGTTCCACCAGAAAGCCGTCGACGTCGGTGGCCGGCTCAAGTCATTGACGCTGCGCTCGATGCGCCGCCACAGATGCGGGGAGGGTGCGTGCGGCTCGGCCAGATCGGTCAGGCCCAGCAATCGACGCTCCCAGGCGTCCACGGCTGCTTGCAACTGAGGTTCATCGCCCAGGCGTTGTTGAACCTCATTGCGCAGCTCCGCCGACAGCGTGCCCAACACATATTCGCTGGCCAGTTCGTCCCGTTCTTCCGGGGTTTCATTCACAGGTCGGGCGGTCATCCCATGCACTCCCGCAAGGCCGTCAGGCTGCGTTTGATCCAGGCTTTCACGGTGCCCAGCGGGGTGCCGAGCCGGTGTGAGATTTGCGCGTGGGAATAGCCGTCGACGTAAGCGTGCAGGATGCAGCTGCGTCGCTCCGGTTCCAGTTGTTCCAGGCAGCGATGAATGCGCCCGGCGTGGTCCAGCGATTCAAAAGGGTCGTGGAGGGCGAGCTCGTTGTCCTCGGTCATGGGCGTCTCGCGGCGATGGTCACGAATGACATTGAGCGCCAGGTGCCGGGTGATGCTGAACATCCAGCCCCGCGCCGAACCCCGCGCCGGATCGAAACCCTTGGCGGCGGACCAGATCTTGATAAACGCATCGTGGACGATGTCCTCGGCCAACGCCGTATCGCCCACCAGACGTTTGGCCACACCTAAAAGACGTGGACTTTCCTGCACATATAAATCCTGCAGGGCCTCACGCTCGCCACGCCCGCAGGCGGCCAGATGGGCTTCGTAATCGAAAAAGGGTTCGGGCAAGGACACTGTGCTCAGCCGTCGGTCAGAGCGTGGGGCACGCTGGATTCAATCTAGCAAACAATCCCGAGATGCGCCGGCGCAAGTCGAAACCGGCGCCGACCCAATATGGACCTTAACTGGCCGCCCAGAAAATATAGTCCGCCTGGTATTTCACCACTTCCTGCTTGCCCTTGTTCGCCGCCGTGCACTCGGCACTCGGGGCCACGCCGCCCTTGAGGGCCACGCGCTGGATGTAACTCACGCCGCTCATGGCGCCTTTGCCTTCGGACGGGTTGGCCTTGACCAGTTGATAGGGCAGGTTGCCCGGGCTCGACGGCGCGACCGCCAATTGCGTGCCGGTCACCTTGGACCCGTCCTTGGCTTGCCAGGTGGCGGGTGGGCCGAAATAAGTGCCGACCTGCTTGCCGCTGCGATCGTTGAGCACCGCTTTGGGGCCGACAAAAATCCATTCGGTCTGGCCGACCGCATTGGCCTTGTCCCGGCACTCATAGGTAATCTCGCCGACCCCGGTGGTTTCCATCGCGACCTTATGCCCGGCCGGGACTTTGACACTGTCCGGCAACTCGGACTGGGCGAAGGCAACAGGGATGGCGGCGAACACACCGGCAAGGCACAGCAGCTGTTTGGCGTTCATGAACATCTCTCCGTAAATGAGTAAACCGCTCGGCAGCTCAGGGGGCTGCTACAGGTACTACCCACCACGCAGGGATTTGGATGCAGCCCCCCAAAAATAAAATTACCGCCTGCCCCATAGGAGCTGCCGCAGGCTGCGATCTTTTGATCTTGATCTTAAAAAGCAAAATCAAAAGATCGCAGCCTGCGGCAGCTCCTACGCCAATTCCAATGGCGCGTCTGCCTTTGTGAGGCCGGAGGCGGCGAGCAATTCCTGGGTATACGGATGCTGCGGCGCCGAAAAAATCTCCCGCGACGAGCCTTGTTCCACCACTTTGCCGTCCTTGATCACGATCAAGTCATGGGCCAGGGCATGCACCACCGCCAGGTCATGGCTGATGAACAAATACGTCAGGCCATGCCGGATCTGCAATTCACGCAGCAACGCCACCACTTGCTTTTGCACCGTGCGATCCAGTGCCGAGGTCGGTTCATCCAGCAGGATCAGCGCCGGTTCCAGCACCAGCGCCCGGGCGATGGAGATGCGCTGGCGCTGGCCACCGGAGAACTCATGGGGATAGCGGTGACGGCTTTGCGGGTCGAGGCCGACTTCCTTCAGCACCCGAATCACCGCTGCTTCCCGCTCATCCGGGGTGCCGATGCCATGGGTCAGCAACCCTTCAGCGATGATCTGCTCCACCGACATGCGCGGGCTCAGGCTACCGAACGGGTCCTGAAACACCACCTGCATCTGCCGACGCAATGGCCGCATCAAGCGCTGATTGAGAATACTCAGTTCCTTGTTGCCGAAGCGGATGCCGCCCTCGGACTCCACCAGTCGCAGAATCGCCTGACCCAGCGTGGATTTGCCCGAGCCCGACTCGCCGACGATGCCCAGGGTCTTGCCGCGATGCAGGCTCAAACTGACCCCGTCCACGGCTTTGATGTAGTCCTGCGTGCGGCTGAACAACGCTTTGGGCAAGGGAAACCAGACCTTGAGGTTGTCCACTTCCAGCAGGTTATGGCTGTACTCGCTGGGCACCGGCGCCCCCGTTGGCTCGGCTTCGATCAGCAGACGGCTGTAGGGATGCTGCGGCGCGCGGAACAGCGTCTCGCAAGTGGCCTGCTCGACGATCTCGCCCTCGCGCATCACGCACACTCGCTGGGCAATCCGCCGCACCAGATTCAGGTCATGACTGATCAGCAACAACGACATGCCGAGGCGCTGCTGCAACTCGATCAGCAGCTCCAGAATCTTCTGCTGCACCGTCACATCGAGTGCGGTGGTCGGTTCATCGGCGATCAGCAGTTCCGGCTCGTTGGCCAACGCCATAGCGATCATCACCCGCTGCCGCTGGCCGCCAGACAACTGATGCGGGTAGGCCTTGAGCCGTTTGTGCGGCTCACGAATGCCCACCAGTTCCAGCAACTCCAGCGTCCGTGCCCGAGCGACGCGGCCCTTCAAACCCTTATGGATTTCCAGCACTTCACTGACTTGTTTTTCCACGGTGTGCAGCGGGTTCAGCGAGGTCATCGGCTCCTGGAAAATCATCGCGATCCGGTTACCGCGCAAGCCACGCAATTGCGCCTCGCTGGCATGCACCAGATCCACGCCGTTGTAGCGAATGCTGCCCGAGGTCGTGACGGTTTTACCCGGCAGCAGCCGCAGGATCGAGTGCGCCGTTACTGACTTGCCCGAACCCGACTCACCCACCAGCGCCAGGCATTCGCCGCGACGGATATCCAGGTCCAGCCCATGCACCACTTCACGGTCGCCGAAGGCGACGCGCAGGTTGCGGATTTCGATCAGGTTGTCGTTCATCTCAGTTCCTTGGATCAAACGCATCGCGGCAGGCCTCACCGATAAATACCAACAACGAAAGAATCAGCGCCAGGGCAAAAAACGCCGTCAGCCCTAGCCACGGCGCTTGCAGATTGCGCTTGGCCTGGCCGATCAACTCACCCAGCGATGCCGTGCCGGCGGGCATGCCGAAACCGAGAAAATCCAGCGCCGTCAGGGTGGCGATGGCGCCGGTCAAAATGAACGGCAAGTAGGTGAGGGTGGAGGTCATGGCATTGGGCAGGATGTGCCGGCGCATCAGTTCGCTGTCGGTCAAACCCAAGGCTCGCGCGGCTTTCACGTACTCCAGACTGCGGCCACGAAGGAACTCGGCGCGTACCACGTCCACCAGCGCCAGCCAGGAGAACAGCGCCATGATCCCCAATAACCACCAGAAACTTGGCGAGACGAAGCCCGACAAAATAATCAGCAGGTACAACACCGGCAGCCCCGACCAGATCTCCAGCAGGCGCTGACCGATCAAATCAACCCAGCCGCCGTAATACCCCTGCAACGCCCCGGCACCGATGCCGATCACCGCACTGATCGCGGTCAGAATCAAAGCAAACAGAATCGAAATCCGCGTGCCGAAAATCACCCGCGCCAATACGTCCCGGGCCTGGTCATCGGTGCCCAGCCAATTGCTCGCCGACGGCGGACTGGGCGCCGGTTCCGTAAGGTCGTAATTGACCGTGTCATAGCTGAACGGAATCGGCGGAAACAGCATCCAGCCACCCTGGCCTTCGATCAGGTTGTGCACGTAGGCACTGGCGTAATCCGGCTGGAACGGCAGCTCACCGCCGAAGGTGATTTCGTCGTAATCCTCGATAATCGGGAAGTACCAGGCGCCGTGGTATTGCACGATTAGCGGCTTGTCGTTGGCGATCAGCTCGCCGCCCAGGCACAACAGGCACAGGCCGATGAACAGCCACAACGACCAGCGCCCGCGACGGTTGGCCTTGAAATGCGCGATGCGCCGTTTGCCCAATGGCGACAGTGTGAACATCAGGCAGTCCTCGCCGAGAAGTCGATGCGCGGGTCGAGCAGGGTGTAGCAGAGGTCACCGATCAATTTGATCAGCAGCCCGAACAGGGTGAACAGAAACAGCGCGCCGAACACCACCGGATAGTCCCGGGACACCGCCGCTTCGTAGCTCATGCGCCCGAGGCCATCGAGGTTGAAGATGGTTTCGATCAACAAGGAGCCAGCGAAAAAAACCTCGATCAACGCCTGAGGAATCCCGGCCACCACCAGCAGCATTGCGTTGCGAAACACATGGCCGTAAAGCACGCGGCGCTCGGTCAAACCCTTGGCCCGCGCGGTGACTACGTACTGTCGGCTGATCTCATTGAGGAAACTGTTTTTAGTCAGGATCGTCAGCGTCGCGAAGCCGCCGATCACCAGCGCCGTGACCGGCAACACCAGGTGCCAGAGATAATCGCCGACCTTGCCCAAGGGGCTGAGGCTGTCGAAATTGTCCGAGACCAACCCTTGCACCGGGAACCAGTTGACGTAACTGCCGCCGGCAAACACCACGATCAGCAGGATCGCAAACAGGAACGCCGGCATTGCGTAACCGACGATGATCGCGGTGCTGGTCCAGACGTCGAAAGCGCTGCCGTTCCTGATTGCCTTGCGCACTCCCAGCGGTATCGAGATCAGGTAAGTGATCAAGGTCGCCCAGAGCCCGAGGGAGATCGACGTCGGCAGTTTTTGCAGGATCAGGTCGGTGACCTTGGCCCCGCGAAAGAAGCTGTTGCCCAGGTCCAGTTGCGCATAGTTCTTGAGCATCAGCCACAGACGTTCGTGCATCGGTTTGTCAAAACCGTAGTGGTGCTTGATCTCCTCGATCAGCGCCGGGTCCAGCCCTCGGCTGCTGCGCCCGGCACCGCCGACGGCAGAAACCTCGCCGCCGCCACCACCCATGACGTTCCCGCCAAAGCCTTGCAGGCGGGCGATGGCCTGTTCCACCGGACCGCCCGGCGCGGCCTGCACGATCAAAAAGTTGACCACCAGAATGCACAGCAATGTCGGGATGATCAGTAGCAAACGACGACTCATATAGCGCCACATGTCACTGCACCCCTGCGAGTTGGCGCAGGGCGCTCATCTGTTGGTTGTCCAGCGGTTTGGCGGCGACTTCCCACCAAGTGTTCAGGCCTTCGTCGTAGGCCGGTTGGGTGGCGGGCATGCCGAAGCGGTTTTGATACACCGTCGGCGTACCTTTGGAGTAGTAGTTGGGAATCATGTAGTAACCCCATTGCAGCACCCGATCGAGGGCGCGGGCGTAATGCACCATGTCGTCGCGGGAGTTGGACTGGACCAGGCCATCGATCAGCCGATCCACCGCCGGGTTGGCCAACACCATGGAATTGGAGCTGCCGACCTGGGTCGCACTTTGCGAGGCGTAGAGGCTGTAGAGCTCGCGACCGGGGGAGACGATGGGGTCGCCGCTGCGTGGAAAACTGGTGACGATCATGTCGTAGTCCCGGGCGTTGAGGCGGTTGACGTACTGCGCCGAATCGATGCGTCGCAGGTTCAGGGTGATGCCGATCTGCGCCAGGGTTCGCTTGAACGGCAGCAACATCCGGTCGAAGCCGCCCTGGCCGTCGAGAAAGGTGAACTCCATCGGTTCGCCGGCGGCGTTCACCAAATGATTGTTTTTCGGCGTCCAGCCGGCCTCGGCCAACAACTGAAGCGCCTGCAATTGCTTGTCGCGGATATAACCGCTGCCATCGGTTTTCGGTGCCTGGTAAACCTGAGTGAACACTTCGTCCGGGACCTGTCCGCGCAAGGGTTCGAGGATCTCCCGTTCACGGGCGTCCGGCAGTTCGGTGGCGGCCATTTCACTTTTCGGCCAGTAGCTGTTCTGCCGCACGTAGAAGCCGCGCATCATCTGCTTGTTGGTCCACTCGAAATCCCACAGCAAGGTGAGGGCCTGGCGCACGCGGCGGTCCTGGAAGATCGGGTTTTGCAGGTTGAACACGAAACCCTGGGCCGCCGTCGGTTTTTCCTGGGCCAGAATTGACTGTTGCAGACGACCATCGCGCAGGGCCGGGCTGTCGTAACCGACGACGTAACCGGACGACGAGAACTCGCGGTTGTAATCAAATGCGCCGGCCTGCAACAGCTGCCGGGCGACGTCGGTGTCACCGTAAAAATTAACCGTGAGGGTGTCGAAGTTGTACAGCCCGCGGCTGACCGGCAGGTCCTTGCCCCACCAGTTCGGGTCGCGGGCAAAACTGATGCTGCGCCCGGCGTCGACCTTGCTCACCGTGTACGGGCCGCTGCCCAGCGGCGGTTCAAAACCGCCGCCATTGGCGAAGTCGCGGGTTTTCCACCAGTGCTCCGGCACCACGCGCATCGTCGCCAGATCCAGCGCCAATGTGCGGTTGAGGTTGTTCTTGAAATTGAAGCGCACCGTTTCGGGCCCTTCGATCACCACGTCCTGGACGTCGGCGTATTGCTGGCGATAACTCAGGCTGCCCTTGGTCATCAGCAGCTCGAAGGTATAGCGCACGTCCTCGGCGGTGATCGGCGTGTTGTCGGCGAAACGCGCCTTTGGATTAAGGGTGAAACGCACCCACAGGCCTTCAGGGTCGCGTTCCATTTGCTGCGCTACAAGGCCGTAGACCGTGTAGGGCTCGTCCAGTGAGCGAAAGGCCAGGGGCGCGTAGACCCAATCGTTGACCTGCACCACCGAAATGCCCTGGTCGGCATACGGCGTGATGTAGTTGTACTGGCCGATCTCCATGGACGCGCGGCTGAGCGATCCGCCCTTGGGCGCCTTGGGATCGACGAAATCGAAATGATGGAAACTGGCCGGGTACTTCGGCGGCTCGCCGTACACCGTCATCGCATAGCTGCCGGCGGCCAGCGCGGACGCCGCGTTGCAGAGCAGGGCGGCACCGAGCAGCAGACCCGCCACGTTGCGCGTGAATGTCATGAAGTCTTTCCTCAAAGCCTGAAAAACCCACGGCGGCCGGCGGGACCACCGTGGGGCGCGAATTCGCAATGAGGTCGGGGCAGGCCGGAGTATTGCGCTCCCCCGACCCTGACTCAGAAGTGGTACGTCATGCGCGCAAACAGCGTGCGGCCCATCGGGTCGGCGTAACGCGGGTCATAGCCGCTCTGGAAGGTGTAGGCCTGGTTGGAGAACGGCGGATCGCGGTCGAAGACGTTCTTCACCCCGGCGTCGAGGTCCAGCACTTTGTCGAAGGTGTAGCCGGCCGACAGGTCCCACAGCGAGTACGAGGCAACGCGGTCGTAGGTGGTGCGGTCGTAGTCGTTGTAGCCGGTGGTAAAGCGGTTGACCAACGACGCCCGCGCCGCGCCCAGGGTCCAGGTGCCGCTCAAGGCATGCTTCCAGCGCGCGATCACGCCATCGCCTTCGAAGTCGCCGACCTTGTCGGTGTACGGGCCTTTGATGGTGCTCTGGAAGTCATACCGGTCGACATAGGTGCCTTGCAGCCCCAGACCGAACTGACCATAGGGTGTGTTCGGGAAGCGATAGTCGAGGGACACATCGACACCGCTGGTCTTGACGATGCCCAGGTTGGCGTTGCCCGTCACGATGTAGTCCAGTGAACCGTCGGCGTTGCGCACGAAGCGGTCGGTGTAGGCGCCGGATTGCTCAAACACGGTGGATTCAGGGAACGGCTGGATCTGGTTGGAGATATGAATCCACCAGAAGTCCAGGCCCACCGAGAGGTCGCGGACCGGTTGATAGACAAAGCCCAGCGTCACGTTGCGCGCCTTCTCCGGGGCCAGGCTCTGGTTGCCGCCACCCTTGGCGAGGAACTGCTGACCGCAGTCACGACCGGCGTTGCCGCCCGCTTGCAGTACACCGCCGGTACACAGCACCGGGTCGTTGTAGTTGGCCTGGGTAAAGGTGAGGCTCTGCGGGGCGTACAGCTCGTACAGCGACGGTGCGCGGAACCCTTCGCTGTAGGCGCCACGCACCACCAATTCCTTGAGTGGCTGATAGCGGAACGAGTATTTCGGGTTGGTGGTGCTGCCAAAGTCGCTGTATTTGTCGTGACGCACGGCGGCGGACAGTTCGAGGCTGTCGAGCACCGGCACGTTGATTTCGGCATACGCGGCTTTCACGCTGCGGTCGCCTTCGACGCTGCCGGCCGAGTCAGCGCCGAGGCTGGAAATATCGTCGACGAACGATTCGTAGTCCTGGTGGAATTTTTCCTTGCGGTATTCACCCCCGAGCGCCAGGCCGGAAGGCCCCGCACCAAACCAGTCACCGATTTCGCGGCTGACCCGACCGTCGAAGCCAATCACCCGGCCGACCGCCGAGGTGTAAGGCCCGTGGTACATCGCCTGATCGATGTATTCCTGCCCGGCACTGCTTTGCGGGCCGAACGGGTTGAGCAAACCGCTGGCCAGGCCGGCGGTCATCGCCGAGTCACTGACATAACCGCTGGTGACGCTGGAGATGACTTTGTTCTGGTTGTACGAGGCGCCCGCGTTGTAATCCCAGCCGCCGACCAAGCCGTCGAAACTCAGGATGAAGCGCTGGGCGGTGTTCTGATCCTTGGATTCCCGAGCCCCGGCGGCCGTTTCGCGCCAGTTCACGTCGACCGGTTGCGTCGGGTCGAGGGTGAAATCGGTTGGCCCGGGAGTGATCCCGTTGCCCGGGTAGTAGGGCGACGATGAGTCGAGCGTCTGGCCGGTCAACGGCGCCGGGGCCACCGCTGTGGCGTTGTTGTTGCGGGCCCAGAAGTATTCGAGGTTGACGTTGTGATCGTCCGCCAGTTTGCCGGTGGCCTTGCCGAAGAACGAGGTCTTCTCGGTTTGCGGAACCAGGTCGATGTAGGAGGACGTCGCGAAGCGGCACACCCCTTGGCGCGACACCAGGTTGGGACCGTTGCAGTTGCTATTGGCCAGCGGGTTGGTGGCGTTGTCACCCTGGCTGTAGTTGCCCGGGAACGCCGTGCCGGACGTTTGATCCAGGCCACGTTCAGGCCGGTAAGAGGTGGCGAAGCTGCGGTCCTTGGCTTGCAGGTTTTCCTGCTTGTTGTAGTTGAACACCCCGAGCACATTGAAGCGATCCTGCTCCAGATCGCCGAAGCCCCAACTGGCGCTCATGTCCTTGCTGTTGCCACCGCCGCTGTGGGTCGGGGTTTCGCCGCCGAAGGTCAACTGGCCGTCGGTCATGGCTTTTTTGGTGATGAAGTTGAT
This sequence comes from Pseudomonas sp. LBUM1646, assembly GCF_059716165.1. Taxonomy (NCBI): domain Bacteria; kingdom Pseudomonadati; phylum Pseudomonadota; class Gammaproteobacteria; order Pseudomonadales; family Pseudomonadaceae; genus Pseudomonas; species Pseudomonas sp. LBUM1646. The sequence continues at coordinate 4,569,053 of NZ_CP166810.1, read as the reverse complement.
CACGCCGCCGATGGCGTCCGTGCCGTAAAGGGCCGAGGCGCCGTCGCGCAGGACCTCCACCCGGTCGATGGCCGCGAAGGGGATCAGGTTCAGATCGACCCCGGCGCCATTGGAGGTGTTGGTGCCGGACAGGGCGTTGTTCGCCAGGCGTCGGCCGTTTAGCAGGATCAGCGTCTTGTTCGCGCCGATGCCGCGCATGTCGGCATAGGACGCGCCGCCACTGCCCGAGCCCACGGAGCTGGAGCTGTTGATCACCGACTGGCTACCCGTGACCCGTTGCAGCAACTCGGCAGTGGTGCTCACGCCTTGTTTGCGCAAGTCATCGGCACGCAGCACGGTAATCGGCACCGCCGTTTCCGCATCGACCCGACGAATCGCCGAGCCCGTCACTTCCACCCGTTGCAGTTGCGTGGTGGCCGGTGCCACGGCGGCCGGGACGACTTTACTGCTGTCGTCCTCGGTGCCGGCCTCAGCGGCTTGCAACGACCCGGCGCTCATCCCCATGGCCACCAGGTACAACGGAACAAAACGGTGACGTTGAATCGTCGCCACCAACGGCTTGAGCGTGAAACGTGGAGTGTTCATCAGCATGGTTACTTCCGACTTTATTAGACGTTTATCGAAATGGCCTTGTGAGCCCTCATTGCTCCGGCATCGGTGGTACCGCGCGCGGAAAACCACTTTCTTCAAGCAAGCCGATCCCCTCCGAAGACGCGGTGCGTTTTTCGGTCGGCTGATTGCGACGGGATACAACGAACGGTGCCGGGCGACTCCCTCACTGCGCGCGCGGCACCGGACTCAGCGGGTGGTCATCACCGATATTTTGGTAATGCCCGAACGCTCGATCGAGGCCATGGCTTTGGCCACCTGGCCGTAATTGACGGCGGAGTCGGCCTGCAGCTGCACGCGCACCTCGTTGTCCTTGGCCTTGACCTCCTTGAGGCTGGCTTCCAGGGACTCGGGCGCGACCTCAGTCTTGGCCAGGTAGAACTTGCCGTCCTGATCGACGCTGACCACCACCGGGTCTTTCTTTTCGGCGGGGGCCACGGCGTCGGTTTTTGGCAGGTTGACCTTGATCGCATTGGTCATCAGTGGCGCGGTGACGATGAACACCACTAACAGCACGAGCATCACGTCCACCAGTGGCGTGACGTTCATTTCGCTGAGCACTTCATCGCTGTCTTGGGTGGAAAAGGACATCAGCTGGCCTCCCGCACGGCGGCTGTGGTTTTGGCGATGGCCTGGCGGGTGATGGAAAACGCGCTGCGCGAGGCGAGGGCGTCGAAGTCGTGGGCGAAGTCATCCATGTCGGCGGAGGCGAGTTTCAAACGACGCAGGAAGAAGTTGTAAATCAGCACCGCCGGCACCGCGACGGCGATACCGACGCCAGTGGCGATCAGCGCGTGACCGATGGGCCCGGCCACGGTTTCCAGGCTGGCGGAACCGCTGGCGCCGATGCTTTGCAGGGCTTCCATGATTCCCCACACGGTGCCGAACAGGCCAATGAACGGCGCGGTGCTGCCGATACTGGCGAGGATTGCCTGGCCGTTTTCCAGGGAACGACGCTCCTTCTGGATTTGCTGGCGCAAGTTGCGTTCCAGCCGATCAGAGCGGTTGATGGTGTGGGCCAGTTGCTGGGTGGTACGCGGCGATTCATCCACCAGCAAGGCTTCGAAACCGCTGCTGGCGATCCGCGCCAGGGAGCCCGGGTATTGGCTGGCGTGCTCGGCGGCGGTGAGCAGGTCCGGCGCGCCCCAGAAGGCTTTGCTGAACTGTTTGTTCTGGGATTTCTGCCGCAGGTATTGCGCGGACTTGACCAGCAAAATCGCCCAGCTGACCACGGAAAACAGCACCAGGGCCCAGAGCACGCCCGGGACAATCATCGAAGAGAGTGAATCGTTCATGGCTACACCTCGCTTGCATTAATCGGTTATGAGTTCAGTTCGTTGCGCCGTTACTGGGGCAATTTGAAGTCGATGGTTTGGGTGGCGAAGCCGTCGATGGGCGTGTCGCCGCGTTTGGCCGGAATAAACTTCCAGGCTTTCACCGCCGCGACCGCTGCATCGTCCAGTTGTGGTTTGCCGCTGGATTTGGTCACCGTCACCGCGCCGGCACGACCGTTGGCCAGCACCTGAATACGCAGTACAACGGTGCCTTCCCAGCTCCGGCGCAACGCCAGGGACGGGTATTCCGGCGGCGGGTTGCCGAGGCTGGCCAGGCCGGAAACGGCCGCCGACTCTTTCACCGGACCAGGGGCTGCCGCCGGTGCCGGCGGCGCGCTCGGCGTCGATGGCGCGGCGGGCGCTGCCGGTTGAGCGGGGGCGGGTGGGGCTTTCGGCGGCTCGACCTTTTTCACTGGTTTGGGTTTCTCCAGCGGTTTCGGCTTTTCGATTGGCTTGGGCTTCTCCACCGGTTTGGGCGGCGGTTTGACCGCGTCTTCGTCCTCGACCGGTTGCTCGGGTTCCGGCGGTGGAGGCGGGGGCGGTGGCTCCGGGGGCGGCGGCGCGGGTGGCGTCGGGCTGGTGAGCTCGACGGTCATTTCCGGAATTTCGGGTGGCGTCGGCAGCGGTTCGGCCTTGGCCTGCTGGAAAAACCACCAGGCGCCGCCGTGTATCAGCGCCGATACCGCCACCAGCAACAGCACCTGTTGCTTGCTCAACCCACCGGGTTTCGACGTGTTGCCTTTATAGGGAAGACTGCCCGACACCGGCAGGATCGGATCATCCCGTAACGGCCCCGGCAGGGTTCTGTGCTTTACCGCATCGTTCATTAAAGCTCCCTCGGGTAGATGAAGGGCAATAAGGTGCCGTCCGAACATTGGCGTAATGTTCGAGTGTTTTATTTCAACTTTTTCAAGGGTGTGCGCAGGCCGATAGTTGGACTATCTATTGAAGTGGCTTGTGCGGGTTACTGGCTCAGTGCCATCGACTTCGTGTGTTCATTAACGTGTCCTTGGTTGATCTCTTATTGGGTGAGACGGTCGATGTATCGACGCTGTCTCATAGTTGGTACATAGCAACCGTTGTGCCAAATATTGCTGTCCGGTTGGACGATTATTTCAACAACGTTACGCATGTCGCATTTATATAAGTTTCGCGGGATGACTCGCTTATTGCTGACAAAGCCTGGCCGTTCACCTCTAAAAGCTGTGCTTTTTCAGGGGCGAGTGATGCCGGTCGCTATGTTCCGTTAATCAGCGGAACAGAGCGGCTACGGGCCTGTGCGTCGATGCACGCAATGGTGCGCGACGGTTTGATTTGGTGCGTGTCAGTGTTTTAGCGGGTCACAGGGGCTATTCCTTGTTTTTGTCCACATGTAATCGGTAGCTCTCAATAACGTTAGTTAAACGCGCAGGAACACTTTTGGTGCGTTTGTTAAAACTAACTGTTGAGTGCAACGGGTGTCTGTAAATGGGCGGGGTAAGTTATTGTCGGACAATACCTGGCCGTCGATCATTAACTTACCGGGCATGTAATATTTAAAAAATAAATAGCACTGTCCTGTCGGCGAGTGCAATCGCCAAACAAGGAGCGCGGTGACGCGAGTCAGGTAATAAAGTAATCGCGAAGTGTACTGGCAGGGAAACAGGGCATGACGTTGGAAGGGGTGGCCAGAACAGGCCTTGATGACGTTTGAAGATTCACGCTGTGATTTCCTTATTGCCAGCCTGGATACACGAACTTTTGGTTCGGCATCGCACCTTATAAGAACGCGGATAGCGTCCAATGATTGCTCTTGGTGCGGGGTGGGCACCGTAAGCGCTGTTTTGCGAGTTATGGATTCGCAAGCTGCGGGTGCATGGAAAAGGCGTGCCAAAACGGACACACAGGTAAGAAATTTTCTACAGAAGTGCCCAACACCCCTGTGCCCGTAGCCCCGTAGCAGCTGTCGAGCAGCGCGAGGCAGCGTTCGGCGGCGAAGCCGTCGTCAAACCATGCACCGCGGTGTATCAGGCAAACCGCGCATTCAGGGTTTACGACGGCTTCGCCGCCGAACGCTGCCTCGCGGTGCTCGACAGCTGCTACGCGAGGGACGTGGAGCGTTAGAAATCGCTTTGTTTGGGGTGATTCTGTTCGATCAACGCCAAATACTGTTCAAGCGTGCCGCCATTCAACGGTTTGAACAGGATGTCCGCGGTATGGATCAGCCAGCCCACCTGTACGCCTTCGTTCGTTCGAACGTGCGTGAAACCCTGTGCACGCCAGAAGCGCCCGGCTTGTGGGTTGTTATGCATTACACCCAGGCGCAACCAGTCGGCGCCCTGTGAGCGGGCCCAGGTTTCAAAGTCGTGATAGATCGCCTGCGCGATGCCGGAGTCGTGCCGATCTGTGGCCACGAGTAACCTGCCGATGTGCCACAACTTCGGCGCCACCAAGTCCGTTACGAATTGCAGCACTGCCACCAACGGCGCATCGGCGGGTTGATAGCCCAGCATCCAGTTTTCGCTGTAGTTCCAGCCTGGCGGCAGCTCGCCGAGCAATTCCTCTTCCGCCTGTTCGAGGGTGGCCGGTCCACCTTCCACGAGCATAAAGTAGTCTGGGTTGGCCTCGAAAAATGCGTACAGACACGGGGCATCTTCCAGGGTCAGTTTGCGGACGCCTAGACCGGCCACCGAACAGGTTGGAGGTAATAATTCGGACATTTTCGACTCCCGGCTCACACGCGACGACGCACAAACTTGCGCCACAACCAGACCCACAACATCAACAGCGGGAAGGCCAGGATCAGGAACGGCAACGCGTAGCTGCCTTTCTCCAACGCATCGACGGCACCATCGGCCAGGTTATCCAGCATGTTGCTGAACGCCCGGCTCAGGTACGACGAGCGGCTGCTGGCGCCGGTCGGCTGGAAGGACAGCGTGACCCGGTTGGTGTCGAGTCGACGCTGATGCCCGGCGGCGACCTGGGCCAGGGCTTGCAGCTCGTTTTCGATGCCGGCCTGTTCTTTGCTCAAGGCGATCAGGTCGGTGACGCTGATGTCTTTGCGGCTGGCCAATTGGTCCAGGCGCTGTTGCTGGGCCTTGAGCCGCTCCTGACGGCGGCGGGTGTCGTCCACGGCATCGGCCAGGTCTTCGGCGCTGGTGATCCGCTGGCCCATTTCGCCGCCCTCGGCGGCCATGGCGACCAACGGCTCGACGCCGGCGGGGGCCATGCGCAAGGTGATCTCGGCGCGGCCGGCACCCTGTTCGATGCGCAACACGTTACAGGCACCAAAACGCGCGGTTTCGCAGGCTTCGCGGGTGGCCTGCAAGCGCGGCGCTATTTGCGCTTGCGGCAGCATTAACTGCAACTCATGCTCATAGGCGAGCATTGCGCCGCCGCGCCCTTGTTCACCGGCTAGACTGGCCGATGACGACCGTTCGCTCGGCGAGCAGCCGCTCAGGGCCAGGCAGGCCAGTACAAACCAATAGACGCGAGGCATTGAGGCAGGTTTGCCATCCGGTTGGCGCATGATCTTTCCTTGAAGTGTGCAGCGGGACGTCAGCAGTGCGCCCCGGGGTGCGCATCTTACCTGCTTCAATCGGCTAAATGGCAGGGAACATGCTCCCATGGCCAGCCGTCTACCGACTGACTGTTTGTTCGCCGGGAGGGCGCGACATGTATCAGCTTTACGGACATCAGAATTCCGGCGCTGCGGCGATTGAAGCGGCCCTCGAACTCTGCGAGATCCCTTATCGCTTCATTGATGTTGCCGCGTCGGCAGAAGCGGCTCACGCGCTGGAAAAACTCAACCCGCTCAAGCAGATTCCGGTGCTGGAACTGCCCGACGGCAGCATTCTCACCGAAAGCGCGGCGATCCTGATTCACTTGGGGTTGACGTTTCCCAAGTCGGACCTGCTGCCGGTAAACCCGGTAGAACGGGATCAGGCGATTCGCGGCCTGGTGTACATCGTCAGCAATTGTTATGCGGCCATCGGCATCATCGATTACCCCGAGCGCTGGCTGGTCGCGGCGGACGAGCCTTCACGGGAAAACCTCATGGCCGGCGCGCGCCAGCGCTTGCACTGGAGTTGGGAAGTGTTTGCCGATCAGTTTTCCGGTGAGCTGTACCTGAACGATGAGACGCCCGGCGCGCTGGATGTGCTGGCGGCGGTGGTGACCCGCTGGGCCGGGACTCGGGAACATTTGCGCCATGCACGGCCGGGGTTTTATGCCTGGTTGATGCGCATTGATCGGCATCCGACGCTGGCGCCAGTCTTCGCCCGGCATTGGCCTACCTGAAGAACACCGCAACCACCTGTAGGAGCGAAGCTTGCTCGCGAAAGCGGTGTGTCAGTCAAATCAATGCCAGCTGACATACCGCTTTCGCGAGCAAGCTTCGCGCCTACAGGAGGAACATTATTCCCCGCGAATGTACTGCTCCAGCTGCTTGATCAACTCCGCCTGTTCGGCAATCGCTTCTTTGACCAGGTCGCCAATCGACAGCAAACCCAGCAGTTTGCCGCCCTCCACCACCGGCAAGTGCCGCAGGCGTTTGTCGGACATGATGCCCATGCAGGTTTCGACGCTTTGATGGGTGTCCACGGTAATCACCGGCGACACCATGATTTCGCTGACGGGCGTACCCACCGAGGAGCGCCCCTTAAGCACCAGTTTGCGTGCGTAATCACGCTCGCTGATGATGCCCACGACTTCGCCATTGGCCAGCACCGGCAGCGCACCGACGTTTTTCGCGGCCATGACCATCAGCGCTTCCAGCACCATTTGGTGTGGTGCGATGGTATGGACTTCCTGGTTTTCGTTGGCCTTTAACTTGAGCAGTTGGGCGACGGTTTTCATGGCAGCTTCTCTGGTGTTGTCGTTGTTCTTGAAGAATCGTAGACACAAGCGCGCAGGGCAAGGCGCAAAGCGTCAGATAACACGCAAAAAACGTCATTCGGCGGTTTTTCTTCGGTAAACCTCACGTATCCGGTCATAAACCCTCGCAAACAGCGGACTCCTGTAGCAGCTGTCGAGCTTGCGAGGCTGCGTTCGGCTGCGAAGCAGTCGTAAAGTCAGGCAACGCGGACTTCAGGCACACCGCATTGGCGAGGACTTCGTCCTCGAACGCAGCCTCGCGGGCTCGGCAGCTGCTACAGAGGGTGTGATCAACGCTATCGCCGTGGGCGCTATCCCCCGCAATCACGCGTAGAATTGCGCCCTGAATCAGTTTCGAGGTTGCAGTGGTGGATTTACAGCAGGGCTTCGTCCTGACCCGGCATTGGCGCGATACCCCGGCTGGCACCGAAGTCGAGTTCTGGCTGGCGACCGATGCCGGTCCCCGGCGCATCCGCCTGCCTCATCAACCGTCGGTGGCCTTCATCCCGGCCGAGCAGCGCGAGCAGGCCGAAACCGTGTTGCGCGGCGAAAAGAACGTCGAGCTACGGCCCCTGGCCCTGCTGGACTTCGAACATCGCCCGGTGCTCGGTTTGTATTGCCAGCAGCACGGTCAGTTGATGCGCCTGGAAACGGCGCTACGTAAGGTCGGCGTCGAGATGTTCGAGGCCGACGTGCGCCCGCCGGAACGCTACATGATGGAGCGCTTCATCACCGCCCCCGTGCAGTTCGGCGGCACGCCCAGCGCCGACGGCCTGCTGCTCGACGCCCAAATGAAACCGGCCCCCGGCTACCGACCGAATTTGCGCCTGGTGTCCCTCGACATCGAAACCACCGCCCAGGGCGAACTCTATTCCATCGCGCTGGAAGGCTGTGGCGAGCGTCAGGTGTACATGCTCGGCCCACCCAACGGTGACGCCAGTGCGGTGGATTTCCAGTTCGAGTACTGCGACAGCCGAACCCTGCTGCTGAAAAAACTCAATGAGTGGTTCGCCCGCCACGACCCCGACGCGATCATCGGCTGGAACGTCGTGCAGTTCGACCTGCGGGTCCTTCACGAGCACGCCCGGCGCCTCGCGGTGCCGCTGAAACTGGGGCGTGGCGGCGAAGAAATGCAGTGGCGTGAACACGGCAGCCGCAACCATTACTTCGCCTCGGCCGCCGGTCGCTTGATCATCGACGGCATCGAATCCCTGCGGTCGGCAACCTGGAGCTTCCCTTCGTTCAGCCTGGAAAACGTCGCACAAACCCTGCTCGGCGAGGGCAAGGCGATCAGCACGCCGTACCAGCGCATGGACGAAATCAACCGCATGTTCGCCGAGGACAAACCGGCGCTGGCTACCTACAACCTCAAGGACTGCGAACTGGTCACGCGGATTTTCGCCAAGACCGAGTTGCTGACCTTCCTGCTGGAGCGGGCCAGCGTCACCGGTTTGCCGGCGGATCGCAGCGGCGGCTCGGTGGCGGCGTTCACGCACCTGTATATGCCATTGATGCACCGCCAGGGCTTCGTTGCGCCGAACCTCGGCGGCAAGCCACCCGAGGCCAGTCCCGGTGGTTTTGTGATGGACTCGCAACCGGGTCTGTACGAATCGGTGTTGGTGCTCGACTACAAAAGCCTGTATCCGTCGATCATTCGCACTTTCCTGATCGATCCTGTGGGGCTGATTGAGGGCCTCAAGCACCCCGACGACAGCAAATCGGTGCCAGGCTTTCGTGGCGCACGGTTTTCCCGGACGCGGCATTGCCTGCCGGCCATCGTCGCCCGGGTTGCCGAGGGGCGTGAAACCGCCAAGCGTGAACACAACGCACCTTTGTCCCAAGCGCTGAAAATCATCATGAACGCCTTCTACGGCGTTCTCGGGTCCAGCGGCTGCCGCTTCTTCGATACGCGGCTGGCCTCGTCCATCACCCTGCGCGGCCACGAAATCATGCTGCGCACCCGGCAGTTGATCGAAGCCCAGGGCCACGCGGTGATTTACGGCGACACCGACTCGACCTTCGTCTGGCTGCGTCGCGCTCACGGTCAGGAAGAAGCGGCGCAGATCGGTCACGCCCTGGTGGATCACGTCAACCAATGGTGGCGCGAGCATGTAAAGCAGGAATACGGACTCGAAAGCGCCCTGGAACTGCAGTTCGAAACCCACTACAAACGCTTTCTGATGCCGACCATTCGTGGGGCCGAGGAGGGCAGCAAGAAGCGCTACGCCGGGCTGGTCACCCGCGCCGACGGCACTGACGAAATGATCTACAAAGGCCTGGAAACCGTGCGCACCGACTGGTCGCTGCTGGCCCGGCAATTTCAGCAGGAGTTGTACTCGCGGATCTTCCACCGCCAGCCGTATCAGGACTATGTGCGCGACTACGTGCGCAAGACCCTGGCCGGAGAGTTCGACGAGCGCCTGGTCTATCGCAAGCGCCTGCGCCGCACCCTCGATGACTATGAACGCAACGTGCCGCCGCATGTGCGGGCGGCGCGGATGGCCGACGCCTATAACGACGAGCAAGGTCGCCCACGGCAATACCAGAATGGCGGCTGGATCAGCTACGTGATCACTGTCGCCGGGCCCGAACCGCTGGAAATCCGCAGTGCGCCAATCGACTACGACCACTACGTCACCCGGCAACTGCAACCGGTGGCCGATGCGATCCTGCCGTTCGTCGATGACGATTTTTCAACCCTGATCGGTGGGCAGCTTGGCTTGTTTTAAGTCCAGCAGTGACAGCGTCCAGTCATCCTGAATGCCGTGGAAATAGCGCTCCAGCGCTTGATGGAACAGGCTGCCATCGGGAGCAACCTGGGCGAACAGGGTCATGGAGGAGTGAAACTTGAGGTCATCGGGGTGGCCGAAGATCTCGGCGATCGAGCGTTTTTTCAGGTTCAACACTAATTGAGTGCAGGTGCGCAAACGTGGCCCCAACAGTGGGTGATTCAGGTACGCCGCCGCTTCTTCGGCGGAACGAATGGCGAAGTAGCGCGACATCTCGCTGCCACCGAGCCCGCCAATCTGCGGAAAGATGAACCACATCCAGTGCCGGCGCTTCTTGCCGTCGCGTAGTTCCTCCTGGACCCACTCGAACACCGGGTCCTGTGCCTGGACAAAGCGGGGCAGATTGAACGAGTCGAGCTGATCGGTGCTTCTCATTCCGAAGCCCTCTGACAGGGCGCGATGGCTCAGACCATGGCCAATCGCTGCTTACGTTGTGGCGCGCGAAACGCTTGGTCCAGCGCCTCCAGATCCGCAGCTTCCAGCTTCAACTGCGCCGCTTGCGCATTGAGCGTCACGTGCTCGGGTCGGACCGCTTTGGGAATGGCGATAACGGTGTCCTGACGCAGTATCCATGCCAATGCAATCTGGGCCGGTGTCACGCCGTGACGGGCGGCCACTTGCTTGAGCGTCGAGTTCACCAGCATATGCCCACCCTGGCCGATGGGACAGTAGGCCATGAGCGGCAATTGCTGTTGCTGGCACCAGGGCAGCAGGTCGAATTCGATGCCGCGCTCTTCCAGGTTGTACAGCACCTGATTAGTGGCGCAGGCCGGTGATGCCAGTTCGTGCAGGTCGTCGACATCGAAATTGGACACGCCCCAGCGGCCGATCTTGCCTTCTTCGCGCAGGCGTTCGAAGGCTTCGACGGTTTCTTCCAGGGGGTATTGGCCACGCCAGTGCAGCAGGTATAAATCGATGTAATCAGTGTTCAAGCGCCGCAGGCTGCGCTCGCAAGCCTGAGGGATGCCTTTGCGGCTGGCGTTGTGCGGGTAGACCTTGCTGACCACAAAGACTTGGTCGCGCAGGCCGGCGATGGCTTCACCCACCACCTCTTCGGCACCGCCCTCGGCGTACATTTCGGCGGTGTCGATCAGGGTCATGCCCAATTCGACGCCCTGACGCAGGGCGGCGACTTCATTGCGGTGCGCCGAGCGATCCTCGCCCATGCGCCAGGTGCCCTGGCCGATGATCGGTACCTGAACGCCGGCCAGTTCAAGGGTTCGCATGAAAAACCTCCTGTGTGAAATGCGATCTGTATTTCATTTGGGCAGCAGGATAGCTTGCGGGGTTCAAATGATGGCCAAAATCAAAAGATCGCAACCTTGTAGCCGCTGCCAAGGCACGAGGCTGCGTCCGCTTGTAGCAGCTGCCGAGGTACGAGGCTGCGTTCGGCTGATGTAGCAGCTGCCGAGGTACGAGGCTGCGTTCGGCTGCGGAGCAGTCGTCAAACCTGCGCATGCGGTCTTCCTGAAACAACGCATCGCCTGATTTGACGACTGCTTCGCAGCCGAACGCAGCCTCGTACCTCGACAGCTGCTACAGCCGGACGCAGCCTCGTACCTCGACAGCTGCTACAGCCGAACGCAGCCTCGTACCTCGACAGCTGCTACAGCCGAACGCAGCCTCGTACCTCGACAGCTGCTACAGCCGAACGCAGCCTCGTACCTCGACAGCTGCTACAAGCGGACGCAGCCTCGTACCTCGACAGCTGCTACATCAGCCGGACGCAGCCTCGTACCTCGACAGCTGCTACAAGCGGACGCAGCCTCGTACCTCGACAGCTGCTACATCAGCCGGACGCAGCCTCGTACCTCGACAGCTGCTACAAGCGGACGCAGCCTCGTACCTCGACAGCTGCTACAAGCGAACGCAGCCTCGTACCTCGACAGCTGCTACAAGCGAACGCAGCCTCGTACCTCGACAGCTGCTACAGCCGAACGCAGCCTCGTACCTCGACAGCTGCTACAAGCGGACGCAGCCTCGTACCTCGACAGCTGCTACATCAGCCGGACGCAGCCTCGTGCCTCGGCAGCTGCTACAGATAGCGTTTTATTTGGCAGAGAACTTGAACACGGTGTGCTGGGTGTAGGTCTTGCCCGGATCCAACCGCGTACTCGGGAAATTCGGCTGATTCGGTGAGTCCGGGTAATGCTGGGTCTCGAGCGTGAATGCGCCCCAATGCGGGTAAACCTTGCCGGCCTTGCCCTTGACCGTGCCGTCGAGGAAGTTGCTGGTGTAGAACTGCACGCCGGGCTCGCTGGTGTAGAGCTGCAAGCGCCGGCCGGATTGCGGATCGCTGACATCGGCGGCGAGTTTGCTCACGTCACCCTTGGCGTCCAGCGCCCAGTTGAAGTCGAAGCCGCCCTGTTTCGGTTCGGCGAATTTCAGCTGCGGGTGATCGGCCTTGATGTTTTTGCCAATGGCGGTCGGTTGGCTGAAGTCCATCGGCGTGCCGGCCACCGGTGCCAATTCACCGGTCGGGATCAGCGTGCCGTTGATCGGCGTGTAATGGCTGGCGTGCAGGGTGGCGAGCTGTTTCAGCACGTCGCCATTGCCGGCGCCGGCGAGGTTGAAATAGCTGTGGTTGGTCAGGTTCAGCACCGTAGGTTTGTCGGTGCTGGCCTTGTACTCGATACGCAGTTCATTGTTCTCGGTGAGGCTGTAGGTGACTTCGGTTTTCATATTGCCGGGGAAGCCCATTTCACCGTCCTTCGACAAGTACGTCAGGGTCACACCCACCGAATCCTTGCTTTTGTTCGGTTCAGCTTTCCACACATGCTTGTCGAAACCCTGGGTGCCGCCGTGCAGTGAGTTCGGGCCGTCATTTTTTGGCACTTGATAGCGTTTGCCGTCCAGTTCGAAGGCGCCGCCGGCCAGACGATTGCCGAAGCGGCCGATGGTCGCACCGAAGTACGCGGTGCCGGCCTGATAACCCTGGACGTCATCGAAACCGAGGACGATGTCTTCGGCCTTGCCGCTTTTGTCCGGCACCTTCAATGACTGCAAGGTGGCGCCGTAGGTAATGACCGTGGCTTGCAGGCCATGGCTGTTGCGCAGGATGTATTGCTCGACGGGCGTGCCGTCATTGGTTTTGCCAAAGGCTTTGTGTTCGCTGGACAGGCCGGCGGCGTGGGCGGGAAGGGTGGCGATCATCAGGGACAGTCCGAGGCCGGAGAGCAGGTAGCGGGATTGAGGCATGGTTGATCTTCCTTTTTGTTGTTTTGGTCAGTAGTCATACTAAATATCGATTGAAAGAAGATTTATAGTCTATTAGTCGATTTATTCCATAATAAAGTCGGACTAAATGAAGAGCGGTACCGTGCCGGTGATCGGTCGAGTACCGTCAGCACTGCACTTTTTCGGATTAACCGGCTCTATCCATGGCCAGGTTGCGGCGACTCCCGCCGCACAGGAATGTGTCAGCCCAAGAACCCATGGCCCGAGTGTTACCCCAGCTTCAATCCCGAATTCGCCTGTTGGCGTGCCTGACCTTGCTGTTCGCCAGCGGTTGCAGCCAGCAGCAGGGCAGCGACGTCATCAGTCAGTTCCGCGAAGGCAAACCCCAGGAATTCCTCCAGACCAGCGTCGATCGCATGGCCACGTTGTCGATGCACGACAACCTCGAAAGCCTCTACCTGCTGATGAGCAAGCTGTACCTGCGCAACCCCCAGGAACTGAAGAAATCCGGCTTCCTCGATGCCCGCACCGCCGAGAAACAAGTGCGCGAGGCCATCGAAATGCAACAACCGCTGCCGACCCTCGGCGGCAAGAAAGACCTGGCGGCGTTGAGCTACGCCATGAGCCCGGAGTTTCTCGGCGACCGGGTCGGCGCCTTCATCTATGCCATCGGCAGCATGTTGGTCACCGCCCACGGCAATCGGCTGGAGTTCTACATGACCGATGCGATCAACCCGGTCTTCGTCAGCAACGCCGCGCGCAACATCGAGAAAGCCACGTGGATCCTTAGCCAGCGGCAAAACAAGAATGGCGAGCCCTTGCTGTTCTCCAACGAAATCTCGGAGGAGGGCAGCAACCTGAGTTTCGCCGTGGAGTTCGGCAAGATTGTTGCGAGGCTGGATTTGCTGACGCAGATGCTGGATGAGCGGTATCGGCGCATTGGTTTGAATTACGCGCAGAGCCTGTTGTTCCTCAATTTCCTCCCCGTTCAGTAGCCCCCGGATCCCCTGTAGGAGCTGCCGAAGGTTGCGATCTTTTGATCTTGCTCTTGAAAAGCAACGTCAAAAGATCGCAGCCTTCGGCAGCTCCTACAGGGATTCCGCTGTGTCAGCAGATTTGTTCAAGGAATAACGATAGACCGTATCGATATAAGTGGTTATAAGAAAAATCGCTATGCTGCGGGCCAGATTTTTCATGCGGTTTTTGTGGGCGTGTTAATGGATTTCGGTAATTTCGGGTTAGTCATTGCAGGCTTGGTGGTGGGCTTCATCGTCGGCATGACCGGCGTGGGCGGCGGATCGCTGATGACGCCGATCCTGTTGTGGTTCGGCGTCAACCCGGCCACTGCGGTGGGCACTGACTTGCTGTACGCGGCCATTACCAAATCCAGCGGCGTGCTGGTGCACCGCAAAAACAAGAACATCGATTGGGCGATTACCGGTTGGCTGACCTTGGGCAGCGTGCCGGCGGTGGCCATGACGCTGTGGTTCCTCAGCAGCCTGCACACCGCGCCCGAGGCGATGAACGCCATCATCAAACAGGCCCTGGGCTTCGTGCTGTTTGCCACAGCCATGGCGATTTTCTTCAAGAAACGCCTGCTCGACTTCGCCCACAAACGCGCCGGTGGCAACTACAACCCCAGCGGCACGCGCCTCAATGTACTGACCGTCATCACCGGCCTGATACTCGGCACCATGGTCGCCCTGACCTCCATCGGTGCCGGCGCCCTGGGCACGGTGGCGCTGTTTATCCTCTATCCACTGCTGCCGACCCGCCGCCTGGTCGGCACGGAAATCGCCCACGCCGTGCCCCTGACCCTGGTGGCCGGCCTTGGCCACGCGAGCATGGGCAATATGGACTGGCATGTGCTGGGTTTCCTGCTGATCGGTTCGCTGCCGGGGATCTGGCTGGGCAGCCACCTGACCGGGCGCATCTCCGACGAACTGCTGCGCCCGTGCCTGGCGACGATGCTGGTGTTGATCGGCTATAAACTCGCGTTCTGAATCTCTAACACACCCCCTGTAGCAGCTGCCGAGCACCGCGAGGCAGCGTTCGACGGCGAAGCCGTCGCAAACCCTACACGCGAGATCTATCTGATACACCGTGTTGTCCGGTTTCACGACGGCTTCGCCGCCGAACGCTGCCTCGCGCTGCTCGACAGCTGCTACACAGAGCCAAATCAAATGCGCCTTCGAAACCACACGCAAACAAACCCCTTCTCCCTCCTCATAGGTGCTACGGTGCAAAGCCACCCTTTCATTCGTTCGTGAATGACCTGTCGGCATTTCCCCATGGTCGACAAGGAAGAGGTGGCACGTGCACGCGTTAATCGATGTCGCTAAGCATCAACTCATCGCCGCCGGGTATCGCCTCGACACCTTGTCGTGACCGTCCCGCCCAAAAGCCTGCCGCTGATTCTCAGTGAGCTGCGCATCGCCACCACCCAGCAACACCAGATGCTGGAAAAGCGCATCCCTTTTTTCACCGCCGATCAGGTGCTCTACACCCGTTTGATCGAAGCCTATTTCGGTTTCTATCGGCCACTGGAAAACCTGCTGCGCCAGCGGGCCATGACCATTCCTGACCTGGACTGGCTGATCCGCAGCAAAACCCCGTCCCTGGAGGCCGACCTGTATGCGCTGGGCCTGGACGCAGCCGAGATTGCGACGATTCCTCAGTGCCCGTTTTTCTTGCAGATCAACTCCGCTGCCGATGTGCTGGGCGTGTTGTATGTGCTTGAAGGCGCCACCCTGGGCGGGCAATCCTTGCGCAACGGGTTGTACTCACGCCTGGGGATTGATGAACACAAGGGCGGGCGGTTTTTTGCCGTGTACGGCACCTCGACCCTGATGATGTGGCGTGGTTTTCTGGCGTGCCTGTATGAGGTGCGCGACCCGGTCGAGCGGGCGCAATCGGTGGTAGCCGCCGAGGCGACCTTCAAGGCTTTCGAGCACTGGCTGGAGCGCTGTGGGGTGTTGCAATGATCCGTCTCAGCGCCGAGCAACTGGAGGCCGCGCTCGCCCAATATGTCAATGAGCCGATCCGTATTCCGGGGTCAATCAGCCCCATGGCGTGCTGCTGACCCTGAGTGAATCGGGGTTGATCATCGGCAAGATCAGCAGCAACTGCTAAGCGATGTCCGGCGCGCGAAGGCAATCCCAACGGCAGCGGCCTGGGGTTGTACATCTGCCGCAGCATCGTCGAGGCCCACGGCGGGGACCTGTGGGCTGAAAGCGAGCCCTGCGTCGGCAGCGTGTTTACCTCTTCCCTGCTGGCGATGGGTCACCTGTAGCAGCTGACGAGCACCGCGAGGCAGCGTTCGGCGGCGAAGCCGTCGTCAAACCTGCACACGCGGTCTCACTGAAACACCGCGTTGGCTGATTTCACGACGGCTTCGCCGCCGAACGCTGCCTCGCGGTGCTCGACAGCTGCTACGAGGGCTACGGGGTTACGGGTGTTATGGGGCAGCAGTCCCACGCTTCATCACCGTTACATCAAGCCCCTGGTAAACCCGTTGCTCCAGCACTTCCCAGCCTTGCCGCGCATATAGCGTCTGTGACGTGTCGGTGTACAAATAGAGTTCAGGCACGCCCAGCGCCGCCGCTTCCTGGACGATGCGCGACACCAGTTGCGAGGCGATGCCCCGGCCACGATGTTCGTCTTTGACGTAGACACCGGCCAGCCACGGGGTCAGTTCGGCGCGCGCTGCCATGTCGCGGGTCAGCAGCATGGCGCCGCCGAGCAACTGTGAGTCCTCAATGGCTACCATTACCGTGGGCACCGAGCCTTTGCCGGCGTTGGCCTGCAAATGTTCGATGCGTGCTTCTACGGTGTCATCGGCCCGGAAGTGGCCCCATTCCTTGAAATTCAATTCAGCCAATTCGTTGATCAGCTCGGGATGGTCACAGAGGTAGTCGATTTCCATGGTGGATTGAAGCTCCTTTATTGCGGCCCTTGGCGATTCGCTCGCGGGCATCACGACCCACCCTAAACGATCATAAAAGCTAATCAAACAGCGCTCACAATCCTTCACAGTTTGTTGCGCAATGTCGGCCCTGACCTAAGCTTGGGGCTAAGCGAAACACATTTGCGGATCGTCACCCGGAACGATCGCGGCAATGCGCAATCATTAGAGCGTGGATATCAAAAGGAGATGCGCATGCTCATCAGGTCTTTGACCCTGACAACCTTGCTGGCGCTTGCCGGCCCCTTGCTCGCCGCAGATGGCGATTCCCCTCTGGATGTCGATAAGGGCAGGGCGCGACCGCTGATCGTGATCACGTCCAGTACCATCGACCCGGTCTGGCTGGGACTGAAAAAGTCGCTCGAGGAACCGGCTAACAAACAGGGGGTCGCCGAGCGCAACATCAAGGTCTACAGCGTGCTGAACATGTCCGGTCAGCTCGACGGCAAGGACATGGGGCAACAGGACACCATGGCGCTGATCCGTTCGCTGAAACTCGGGGCCGGGGCCTTGCCCAAAGTCATCTTGCTGGGTAAGGACGGCGAGAAGAAACTCGAAAGTTCGGGGGATGAATCGAAGTCGGTCGATCTGAAGAAAGTCTTCGCCACCATTGATGCCTTGCCGGCAGAGGAGAAGGAAGTCGCAGCACCGACCCCGCCACCGGTAGCGGCCGAACCGGCCACGACCAAAGGGGCCAAGGGCACCAAACCGGGTAAACCGGCCAAGCCAGCCAAACCGCCTGAAATGCCAGATGATTGATTAATACCCTGTAGGAGCAAGCTCCTACAGGGTTCAGGCCTCAATCGCGTCAGTTACCAGTTATAGCGATAACCCACCGTCACCGCCCAAGGCTGCTCAATCTCGCGGCCCTTGGTGTATTCCCCTTCCACGTAGAAGGTGTGCTTGTCCGCCGCCGTCACCATGACCCCACCACCGATTTCCGCTCGCGACCCCGGCAGGCGACTGTCCAGTCGCGCACCACTGACTTTCACGTGGCTGTCCCCGGCGTGTTCGGTCACCCATGTAGCCTTGGCGTAAGGCTTCATCGCGATACCGTTATCCAGCGTCAGATTGCGCCCGAACATCCCGCCGACACGGCTTTGCACCGACAACATCGAATCCTGTTCGACGCTCAAACCATTGCTGGCCGTGTAGCGCCCGCCGCTGATACGCGACACCTGAACGCCCACCTGCGGTTCGACAAACCAGCCCTTGCCCAGATCGATGGACTGGCCGACTTGAACATCGGCGCTCACCGCGTGGTTCTTGTAGCGCGCCTTGACCCTGTCACCGACATTGCTGGTGATGTTGATCTGGTTGTCGAGGTGGCTGTATTTCAACGCGCCATCGACGTACAGCCCGCTGTGATCCAGGTAGCTGGCATAACCGCCGAGGGTGGCACTGTCGATCGAGCCTTTGCTGGCCTCACCGAATTGCTGCCGGCCCTGGCCCTTGCCGAGCAAACCACCGACGAACAACGTGCCGTTGGCGAAGGACAGGGCTGTGTCGGCACCGATTTCCAGGCCATCGAGTTGCTGCTGGAAACCCCGGCTGGTGCCGGTGTCCAGGTGTTGTTCGGCACCATAGCCGCGAGCCCACAAACCACCCTGATCCTTGCCCGAGCGCAGTGCGTTGAAATGCCCGGTGGTAGCGTTCATTTGTGCGCTGATCAGAGCGGCGCTGGCGGTCTGAATACCGACGGCGGCGTTGGCGCCTTTGCTCAGGGTTTCGGCCTGAGAAAAATCGGGTCGTGGCGTGGGTGCTACAGGATCGACGGGCTTTGCAGGTTCAACCGGTATTGCGGGATCAGCCGGATCAATTGGACCGACTGGGACAACTGGATCGACAGGAACAATTGGATCAGCTGGATCAACCGGCGGCTGCGGCTCGTTCGGCCCATCCGGCTGGTCTATCGGATCGACCTCGGCCGAATTCATCAGGTACCAATCTTCGCCAATATTCTGCAACTGATAACGATACGCTCCGGCATCTACCGTCTCGCCATAGAGCCTGAAACTACCGTTGCCGCCATTGCCATCCACCAGGGTCAAAGGGCGCGCGTTTGTCGGGGCATTGCCCGAGTCGGCGACCACCAGCGTATGACTGCCGGTGATCGGGCCGAGTACGTTAAGCCGGTCGCCTTGCAGCGAAGCCAGGTCAGTGTTCATTACAAACGTCCCATTGCCACTCAGCGGACCTTTGACCAACAGGGTATGGAAACCGTTGATGGCGGGGTCGGCAAAGGCGACTTGACCGTCCACTTGGCTCGCGTGACCGAGAATCGCATCCCCCTTGAGCTGTAGAACGCCACCCTGGTTGATCGTGGTGTCACCGGCTTCAGCCCGGTCACCCAACACCATCATCCCGCCCTGATTGACGGTGGTGGCGTGCACGTAAGTACCGGCCACGCTCTCCATCCTCCCACCCTGATTGATCACGGTGTCGGTGGTCGTGGCGTCATCATTGACTGACAACACGCCGCCCTCGTTGACGGTGGTGCGGTCGGCGTTGCCCTGTTGATAAACCGTCATTTGACTTTTGTTGACGGTGGTGTTCTTTGCCTTGGCATCAAAGTACACGTACATCCTGCCGCCATTGAGCAGGGTGTCACTGACCACGGCGTTTTCGACGACCTCCAGATCGCCGCCGCTGACGGTGGTGCGCAGGGCGGTGGCCGAGCCGCTCACCAGCATTACGCCGTTTTCCATGACGGTGTCGTAGGCCTGGCTGTTGTCGTGAAGTTTCAGCCAGCCGGCGTCCATGACGGTAGTGCGGACGGCAACGCCCGAGTCCCAGAGCTGCAGTTGCCCGTTGTTAACCGTGCTGTCGGTGAGTCTGCCGCCAGTACCGACATTGAAATTCGAACCATTGTCCAGCACCAGGTTGTCCTGCGCCGTGGTCAGGCAATCAGGTTCGCATGCGGCAGTTGCCAGCAATGGCGAGGCCCCTAACAGCAGCAATGCACCCGACATCGAAATACGAGAAAACCGCACACCAAACGCAAACATAGTGATCCGCCGACTGCATGGAAAAGAGCGGCGAATTCTGCGGGTGGCAACAAGGCGGGTAACGCAGCGGGTTCCGATTTTTTTGTAGGAAACGTCCTACGCGGTCAGCCTTGAATACTGGCGCGGATGTGCTGTTGCAGGCGATTCATTTGCGTCACGAAGACGTCGAGCAAAGGGCCCGAATCATGGCCCTCGGCGTTCGCCTGGCAGCTGTGTTCCAACTGCTCGCAAGCGCTGATCAGCGCCGTCGCATGAATGATTCGTGCACTGCCGAGGATCTTGTGACAGCGCCGGCCCACACCGCTGTAGTCACCGGCGCTATACAAATCTTGCAGGGCATCGAAGTCTTCCTGATTGGTGCGCAGCACCGTGTCCAGCAACTGCCGGGTCATCACCGCGTCGCCTGCGGTGATGTCATGGACTTTGGCAATATCGAAGCAGCACCCATTGCAAAGACGCGCCGCTTCGACCTCGCACAGATAGTGTTCCAGCACACTGCGCGTCACCGGTTTGAACAGGCAGTCGTTCATGCCTGCCTCAAGGCAGCGCTGGATTTCCTGGGGCTGGGCATTGGCAGTCAGGCCCAGCACATGGGCGGGCGGGCGTCCTTCGCTGGCTTCCAGCGCCCGCAACTGACGGGTCATCTGATCGCCGTTCATCTGCGGCATATTGCAGTCGGTCAACACATAGTCGAAGTCTTCCAGAGCCCACATGCGTAACCCTTCCAGGCCGTTCTCAGCGCAGGTGACCCGCATGCCCAACGACTCTAATTGACGCTGTAACACCACCCGGTTGAACTCATGGTCCTCGACGATCAAGACGTTGCGCGCGGGCAGGGGCGGCAGATTTTGTGTGTCAAATGACGGCACGGCCTCGTCGTCCTGCAGCATGGCAACGTCCAGGGTCAAGGTGAAACACGACCCTTGTCCCGGCTCGCTCACGCAGGTCAAACGGCCGCCCATCAACTCGGTCAATTGCTGACAGATCGCAAGGCCAAGGCCGGTGCCGATCTGCAATTCGGTGTCGCTGGCCTCGAATTGCGTGTAGGGCTGGAACAGGCGCTGGCGCTGCTGTTCGTCCATACCAATACCGGTGTCGCAAACACTCAGGCGCAAATGGACGAGATCGTCATCGGGCACCAGCGTCAATTCAACACTCACCGTGCCCTCAGGGGTGAACTTGATCCCGTTGCTGATCAGGTTCGACACAATCTGCCGCACGCGCAGGGAGTCCAGCGCAACGGCGATGTCCGTGCCATGGTTGACGAATTCCAGCACCACGTTTTTTTGCCGGGCGAGGCTGGCGAAACCCTCGATCACCGTGCTCACCAGCCGCTCGGGATGGCAGGCGCCGGTGCGCAGTTCGAACTTGCCGGACTCGATTTTCGACAGGTCGAGAATCTCGCCGATCAACTCCATCATGCCGCTGGCCGACTTCTGCGCAATCTCGATCAACTCGCTGTCGGGGCGTGTGTCGCGCATCAGTTCCAGCACACCGATCAGCGCGCTCATGGGCGTGCGGATCTCATGGCTCATCACGGCCAGGAAGTGGCTTTTGCCACGGTTGGCGGCTTCGGCCAGGTCCTTGGCCTGGTGCAGTGCATGTTGCAGGTTTTGTTGCTCGGTCAGGTCGATCCAGCCACCGATGACCCCGGTCATGGTGCCGTCGGAATCGCGGTAGGGCAGGGCCCAGTGGTAGATATGGTAGGTCTTGTCCTTGATCGTCAGGTCGAAGTTGTCGAACGACGGTTCTCCACTTTCAAGGGTGGCGCGGTGGATGCGCTTGTAACTATGGGTGGCGTCGAGGGCCATGATGTCGGCTTCGATCAACCCCTTGTTCAGCACTTGCTCAAGCTCGACGTCCATGGTTTGCAAGTACGCGCGGTTGCAGGTCAGCAGCCGGCCTATGCGGTCGCGCACGTAGATCGGGTTGGGCGTGCCGTCGACCAGCACTTTCATGAACACCAATTGGTCGTTCAAGGCTTTCTGAGCTTTCAGGCGCTCGGCGATTTGCCGGCGCAGGCCGAGGTTCCACGCCAGAACGCCCATCAGCACCACGAGCGCTCCGGCCACGGCACGGTAGAACCAGTCCTTGTAGGCGTTCCAGCCGGCCGGGCTTTCCTGTGGGCTTTGCCAGCGGTTGGCCAGGTCGCTGAACTCGTCCGGCGGGATGTCCAGCAGGGCCTTGTTGAGGATCGAGATCAGTTCGCTGTTCTGCTGCCCGGTGGCAAAACCGATCAGCGCGGGCTGCGAGCCAATCACCGAATCGATTTGCAGCCGGCCTCGGAAAAACCGGTCGATCAGGTAGGCCGCGCCCAATTGTGGCTGGATCACGCCATCGACCTGGCCTTCGGCAAGCAGTTCGTAGGTTTCAATCGGGGTGTCGACTTCCACCGGTCGAATGCTCGGCCACTCGCGTTCGAGCCAGTTAGCCGCGGCCGAGCCCTTGACCAGTGCCACTGACTGACCTTTGAGGCTGACCAGGCCGGCATGCTCGGGCTGTGTACGGGTCACCAGCACAAACGGGTTGACCGCATAGGGGCGGGTAAACGCCAGGCTTTCATCACGCTGGACGCTGTAGGTCAGTGCGCCGATCAGGCTGACCGGGTCGCGCTGGACGCGGCTGGCCATGGCGTCGACCGAGGTCATTTGGGTCGGGCGAAACACCAGGCCGGTGCGATCGTTGATCATCTCCAAAAGATCGGCGGCCATTCCCCGCAGTTGACCATCGGCATTGAAAAAACTGAACGGCGAATAGAGATCGTTGGCCAGCACTTCGATCTCTGGATGGGCCTTGATCCATTGCTGTTCGGCGTCGGTCAGTTGCAAGCGGCTGTAACCCAGTTTTGGATTGGCGCCGATGCCCCAGCGGCGGGCGATGACGGCATGCTCCTGGAGGGAGATTTTCGCCAGGGTGCTGTTGAGTAAGGTTTGCAGTTGAGGGTCCTGGCGCCGCAGCGCGAAACTGAAGCCAAGCCCTTCGGAATCGCGTTGGATCGTTTGTTTCAGGCTTTGCTGGTAGCTGCGTTCCAGCAGGTATTGCGCCGAAATTGCATCGGTCAACAACACCCTGTTTTCGCCATAGGCCACCCGACCCAGGCCTTGTTCGGTGGACAGCACCGGTTCCACCGGTCGGTCGGGAAACAGCGTGGTCACGCGTTCCTGTTGAATCCAGTCCGAGTCAAACAGCACAGTGGTGCCGGGGGGCAATTTGTCGTTGGGCCAGTGGGTGCCAAAGCGGCTGATCAACACCGCTTGGTCGTAGGCATACGGCGCACTGAGCACAATATCGCTGTGGATCGGTTCGAGGTGATTGATGCGCGGCACCAGATCGACCTCCCCTTGTTGCAGGGCGGCCAGCGCCTGTTGCTGGGTCGGATAGCGATTGACTTGCAAGCGTACGCCCAGCCCACGAGCCAACACATCGAGGTAGTCGGCGGACAGGCCTTCGTAGTCTTTTTGGTTGGATGTCATGTCCAGCGGCGGTCGGTCGGGCAGGTAGATACCGACATTGACCACGCTTTTGTTGGCCAGCCATTGCCGTTGCGAGGCGCTGAGTGTGGGCGTCACGCTGCTGTTGGAGGCGCGGCTGAGCAGCGTCAGCGGTTCGGCAGACGCTATCAGCGACGTCAGCATCAGCACGCCTAACAGGATTCGACGGATCATGGTTCAGACCAGATGGTTGCGTTTGGCGAATTCGATCAGTTCCAGCAACGTGGAGGCGCTGAGCTTTTGCATCAGCCGGGTTTTGTAAGTGCTGACGGTCTTGTTGCTCAGCAGCATGTCGTCGGCAATCTGCTTGTTGCTTTTACCCAAGGCCAGGCCATGCAACACCTTGAGTTCGCGACGGGTAATGGCGCTCAGCAACTGTGCATCGTTCTGGGCGAAATCGCTTTGGCGTACCGAGGCGAACGTGCCGATGGGGAACCAGGTTTTGCCACTGGCGACGGCCTTAAGGGCTGTGACGATTTCTCCCGGGTCGTCGACTTTCGACAAAAAGGCCGAGGCACCGGCCCGCATGCATTGCGCCGCATAGGCCTGACTTTTCAGGCCGGTGTGGATCAACACATGGGCCTTGCTGCCGCCGATACGCAAGCGGTCGATCACTGCCATGCCGTCGAGCTGCGGGATGTCCAGGTCCAGCACAATCGCGTCCGGCTTGAGCTCGAACGCCTTGCTCAGGGCATCCACGCCGTTGTCGCATTCGCCGACAATCTCATGGCCCTCACGGGCCAGAATCATCCCGATTGCCATGCGCACCACTGCGTGATCATCGACCAGTAATACTTTCATCGGTCAGCCCTCGTGCCCAGATTCAGCATAGCCCCGGAGCTGAGAAACGGCTCAGAGGGCCTGATGCGTGGCGAGGACGGTAAAAAAGGGGGCGATCCTACGCGGTTTGCGTGGCGGGGCGATAGGGGCGGGCGCGCAGCGATTGCGCGAAACGCTGGGGCATTTGCGAAAATCAGTAGCTGGCGCCGCCACCGTCTGTGGCGAGGGGGTTCGCCACAGGGAGTGTGGGTCCGGTCAGGCGAGGGTGTCCACGACGCCACCGTCCACTCGCAAGGCCGCACCGGTGGTGGCCGATGCCTGCGGCGAAGCCACATAAACCACCATGTTGGCCACTTCCTCCATGTTCGCCGCCCGCTGAATAATCGACGTCGGACGATTGGCCATGACAAAGTCGGCGGCCACTTTTTCAATCGACTCGCCGGACTTCTGCTGTTCGTCCTTGAGCATATCCTGCAGTCCCTCGGACAGCGTCGGCCCCGGCAGAATCGCATTCACTGTCACCCCGGTGCCGGCCATGCGCTTGGCCAGACCCCGGGAAATCGACAGGTTGGACGTCTTGGTAAACCCGTAATGAATCATGTCCGCCGGGATGTTCAGCGCCGACTCCGAGGAAATGAATACCACCCGGCCCCAGCCGTTCTTCGCCATGTCTTGCAGGTAGGCACGGGACAGCCTCACACCGGACATCACATTGACTTCAAAGAATTTTTCCCAGACGTCGTCTTCGGTTTCGAAGAAATCCTGCGGGCCGTAGATCCCAACGTTATTCACCAGGATATCGACTTGGGGCAGGGCGGCGACCATTGCCTTGCAACCCTCGGCGGTGCCGACATCGGCCGCGACACCCCGCACCTTGGCTGATGGAAGCAGGTGCTTGAGTTGGGTGACGGCGGCATCCACGGCGTCCTGCTTGCGGCCGTTGATTACCACCTCGGCGCCAGCCTGGGCCAGGCCTTTGGCGATGGCGAAACCGATGCCTTGGGTGGACCCGGTGACCAGGGCAGTTTTGTTGGATAGATCGATGTTCATGGGGATCGCGCTCTTGAAGGGGAGGTAAGAGGGAGGACTGCGTGGCGGTTAGCCTAGTTCAAGAGAAGATCGCCCAACTTTCCATCCTGTCCCGACATTGGTGGGGCCGATCATTTGTTGTTAAAAAGTTTGTCAGCGGCATCTCTTCACGCCAGTCTGAGGGGCCGCCGATTTCTACCAAGGCCTTCCGCCCCCATGTCAGAAAAAACCGCCGACAAACACTCCGCCCGAGCCGCATCTGTATTGGCCCTGTGTCTACCTGGCGACGTCTTGTTGTACCTGCTGTTGCCGATGCAGCCGCAGGCGTTTGGCATCAGCCTGGCTGAAGCGGGCATTTTGCTGGCGGCGAATCGGTTGGTGCGGATTTTCGGCTATCGCTACGTCATGGAGTTTTATACCCGCCAGGGTGATCGCCCGGCGTTGTTGCTGGCCACCGGGACTGCCGCGTTGTGCGCATTGGGCTACGCGACCTTGTCGGGATTTTGGTGGTTGTTGCTGTTGCGCCTGGGCTGGGGTTTGTCCTATGCCGCGCTGAATTTGTCGACGCAGGTCATGGCGACTGCTGAGCCCTTGGGCGCTGCGCGTCGCACCGGGCGTTCGCGGGCGGTGATTGCGGCGGGGCCGATGCTGGCGTTGCCGTTGGGGGCACTGCTGAGCGTGGCGTATGGGCCGCGGGTGATTTTTTTCCTGATGTTCGCCACCTCGTTGATCGCGATGTGGCTGGCGTTGGGTTTGCCGTCGACGCCGCATCCGATGTCGGCGTCGACCCGCCGCTTCAAGCGTCCCGACAGTGTCGCGATGTGGTCGTTTATTGAAGGGCTGACCCTCGATGGACTGTTCATCATCGGCCTCTCGTTGCTGGCGCAACACCTGCTGGCAGGCAACGCTGTGGTGGTCGCCGGGACGCTGCTGGCGTTGCGGTATGTCTCGGAGCTGTTGCTCAGCCCCTTGGGCGGGATGGCGGCCCAGCGCTGGGGGGCGACGCGGATGCTGATCGTCTTCTCATTGCTGACGTCGATGGCGCTGATCGGCTTTGGCTTTCACTGGCTGGTGGTCGGCGGGGCGTTGGTGCTGGTGTTGCGCGCGTTGCAACTGCCGTTGGTGGTGACCGTCATCGCGCAACGTCATCCCGATAGCGGACGGGTGCGGGCGCTGGCGGGGAATGCGGTGTGGCGGGATATCGGGGCGGGCGTGGGGCCGTTGTTGGCCGGGTTTCTATTGCCAGTGGCGCCGTCGGAGTGGGTGTATACGGTAGCCGCGTTGTGTCTGGCGGCCAGTGCGCTGGCTTGCCTGGAGCGCAAAAAGGGTGCGGTGGAAAGACCCTGACGAAAATGGGCGACCTCAATGGGTCGCCCATTTTTTATGCCGGTTCTTCACCTGTAGCCAGGCGGGATTACTCGGCCAACGCGCTCAAAATCTGGTGCGCCGCCTTGATCCGCTCCGGAATCGGGAAGTTTTTGTTGGCCAGGATCACGATGCCGATGTCTTTGGCGGGCACAAACGCCACGTAAGTACCGAAGCCACCGGTCGAACCGGTTTTGTTGAGCAACACGCTTTTCGGCTCGGGTTGCGGCGGGTTCAGCCATTGCACTTTATGCGCTTGCATCGCCATTGGCGTCGAGTTGCCCTCCAGCAATTTGTCGAGAGTGATCGGGTAGGTGTAGCGCTCCCAGCCCAGGCCCTGAGTCATGTCGCCAACGGTGTAGTAACCGGTGTGAGTCGTGGCGATGGCTTGCTGCAACGGTTTTTCCAGTGACGTCGGTTTCAGGTTCGCCTGAACGTAGCGAATCATGTCCGCCGCACTGGTTTTCACGCCGTAGGCCTCTGAATCCAGCGCCCCCGGCTCGACCCGCACGGGTTTGTCATTCTTGTCGTAGCCTTGGGCGTAAACGCTCATCTGATCCTGCGGTACCCGCAGGAAGGTGTGTGTCAGCCCGAGTTTGGGTAGCAAGGTTTTCGCCATGGCCTCATCAAACGGCATGCCTAGCTGATGAGCGGCCAAGTAACCGAACAACCCGATGCTGGGGTTCGAATATTGCCGCTGCGTGCCCGCCGCATACACCGGTTTCCACTGCTTGAAATAGCCGAGCATCTTGTCCGCATGATCCGCGGCAACAGGAAACTGCAACGGCAAACCACCGGCAGTGTAGGTGCCCAGTTGCAGCACGCTGACGTTATCGAATGCACTGCCGCGCAAATCTGGCAGGACCTTGCTGGCCTTGTCCGTCAGGGACAGTTTGCCCGTTGCGTAAGCGTAGCCGCCGAGGGTGGCGGTGAAGGTTTTGCTCACCGAGCCGATTTCAAACAAGGTGTTTTCTGTGACCGCTTTGGCGTTTTCTTTGTCGGCGACGCCGTAGTTAAAGTAATGTGGCTTGCCGTTGACGGTGACGGCCACGGCCATGCCGGGAACGCCTTGGGCTTGCATCACGGGTTTAATGGCGGCATCGACAACGCTTTGAACCTGCTGATCGGTCTGACCCTGCGCCAGGCATGGGCCAGCGCTGAGCAATGCGACGCAAGCCCCGAAAACAGTCCGTTTGGTTGTGTTGATTATGTTCGTCATTGCTTCTATTCCCTGCGAATTGAGGCGGCTGACCGGTAGACTTCCCGGTCAACGGCGTGGCAAATCTAGGCAGTCTGCCGCTGATCGACAACCGATGATAATTCGCACGAGCCATTAGAAAAATTTGGGAGTGGGCATGATCCGGCCTCAATTACCGTTGAACGCACTGCGCGCCTTCGAAGCCTCGGCGCGCCATTTGAGCTTCACTCGGGCTGCGGTGGAGTTGTGCGTCACCCAGGCGGCGGTGAGTCATCAGGTCAAGAGCCTTGAGGCGCAGCTTAACGTAACCCTGTTCAAACGCCTGCCCCGTGGCCTGATGCTGACCAGCGAGGGTGAAACCCTGTTGCCGGTGTTGCGTGAATCCTTTGATCAAATAGCCGAAACCCTCGAACGACTGGAAGGCGGACATTACCGGGAAGTGTTGACGGTGGGCGCTGTGGGGACGTTTGCGGTGGGTTGGCTGTTGCCGCGACTGGCGGACTTCCAGGGGAAACATCCGTTCATAGATTTGCGCCTGTCGACCAATAACAACCGGGTGGATGTGGCGGCTGAGGGGCTGGATTACGCGATCCGTTTCGGTGCGGGGGCGTGGCATGGGATTGAAGCGGTGCGGCTGATCGAGGCGCCGCTGTCGGTGTTGTGTGTGCCCCAGATTGCCCGGCAACTGCGTGAGCCGGCCGATGTGTCTGGGCAAACCCTGCTGCGTTCTTATCGCACCGATGAATGGCCGGACTGGTTCGCCGCTTCCGGCCTCTCGACCCACGCCGCAGTGCCCCAGAGCATCGTCTTCGACTCGTCGTTGGCGATGATGGAGGCGGCGCTGCAAGGTGCGGGGGTGGCGTTGGCGCCGCCACTGATGTTCGCCCGGCAACTGGCGGCGGGTGCCATCGAGCAACCATTCGCCATTCACATCACCACCGGCAGCTACTGGTTGACCCGCTTGCAGTCGCGTCCGGAAACCTCAGCCATGGCGGCGTTCAAGGCGTGGTTACTGCAAGCCGCCCATAAGTCCCCTTAGGAGCGGTGCGGTGTTCTCGGGGATTAGCGCACCAGGCACGGCCGCTTATTATCGAATTTCCAGCCCGGAATCAGGAACTGCATCGCCACGCTGTCATCCCGCGCACCCAACCCCATGCCTTTATACAATTCATGGGCCTTGGCCAGTTGATCCAGGTCCAGTTCCACGCCGAGCCCAGGCTTCTTCGGCACTTGCACGCAACCGCCGACAATCTGCAGTGGTGCCTTGGTCAAACGCTGGCCGTCCTGCCAGATCCAGTGGGTGTCGATGGCGGTAATTTCACCCGGCGCAGCCGCCGCGACGTGGGTGAACATGGCCAGGGAAATGTCGAAATGGTTGTTGGAGTGCGAGCCCCAGGTCAGGCCCCATTCATGGCACATCTGCGCCACGCGCACCGAACCCTGCATGGTCCAGAAGTGTGGGTCGGCCAGCGGAATGTCCACCGATTGCAGCTGGATCGCGTGACCCATTTCCCGCCAGTCGGTAGCGATCATGTTGGTCGCAGTTTTCAGGCCGGTGGCGCGGCGAAATTCAGCCATGACCTCACGACCGGAGTAACCGTTTTCGGCACCGCACGGGTCTTCGGCATAGGCCAGCACATGATGCTGATCGCGGCACAGGCGGATCGCTTCTTTCAGTGACCAGGCGCCATTCGGGTCGAGGGTGATGCGCGCATCCGGGAAGCGTTCGGCCAGGGCGGTAACCGCTTCGATTTCTTCATCGCCGCTGAGTACGCCGCCCTTGAGCTTGAAGTCCTTGAAGCCATAACGCGCGTGGGCGGCCTCGGCCAGGCGCACCACAGCGTCGGCGCTCATGGCTTTCTCGTGACGGACGCGGAACCAGTCGTTGTCGGCATCGGCTTCGCTGCGGTAAGCGAGGTCGGTTTCGTTGCGGTCACCCACATAAAACAGATAACCGAGCATCTTTACTTCATCACGCTGCTGACCTTCGCCGAGCAGTGCGGCAACCGGCACGTCCAGATGCTGGCCGAGCAAATCGAGCAGGGCGGCTTCCAGCCCGGTGACCGCGTGAATGGTGATGCGCAGGTCGAAGGTTTGCAGGCCACGGCCACCGGCATCGCGGTCGGCGAAAGTCTGGCGCACTTGATTGAGGATCTTCTGGTAGGTGCCGATCGGGCTGCCGACCACCAGCGAACGCGCATCTTCCAGGGTCTGACGAATACGCTCGCCGCCCGGCACTTCACCGACACCAGTGTGCCCGGCGTTGTCGGTGAGGATCACGATGTTGCGGGTGAAAAACGGCCCGTGGGCGCCGCTCAGGTTGAGCAGCATGCCGTCGTGGCCGGCCACCGGAACCACCTGCATGCTAGTGATGATCGGCGCTTTGGCAGTGTCTTGTGCATTCATTTTTATTGTCCTTGAAAACTAAGATTCAGGCGTGGCTGGAAGTGGCTTGGCCGACGACGGCGGGTGCTGGTTTGGGCGTATTGCGCGCAGAGAAGACGATGATCGCGGCGATGATCGAGGTTGCAGCCAAGCCATAAAGCCCGCCCTGAATCGAACCGGTGTGTTCTTCCAGCAGGCCGAAGGTCGTCGGCGCGACGAAACCACCAAGGTTGCCCACAGAGTTGATCAACGCGATCACACCCGCAGCGATTCGTGCATCCAGGTACGCCTGGGGAATCGGCCAGAACAACGACGATGCCGATTTGAAACCCAGTGCCGCAAAGCAGATCGCTACAAAGGCGAAGATCGGTCCACCGGTGGTGGACATGAACATCCCGGCGGCCGCAATCAGCAGCGCCGCAGCGACCCAGGCTTGTTGGTGTTTCCATTTGGCCGAGAACGCGGCGAAGGCGTACATGCCGACAATCGACAGCAGCCATGGGATCGAGTTGAACAGCCCGACCTGAATATCGCTGAGGTCGCCCATCTTCTTGATGATGCTCGGCAGCCAGAAGGTCGCGGCGTAAATGGTCAGCTGAATGAAGAAGTAGATCAGGCAGAACAGAATGATCTGGCGATCCTTGAGCAGTTTGCCCAGCGACGGTTTGATCGGCGTGGCGGCTTCGCGAGCCAGTTGTTCATCGTCGATGGCCTTGACCAGCGCGTCCTGTTCTTCGCGGCTCAGCCACTTGGCGTCGTGGGGTTTGGAGTCAAGCCAGAACCAGACGAATACGCACAGGCCAACCGAGAACATGCCTTCAATGAAGTACATCCATTGCCAGCCGTGCAGGCCCAGGCCGTTGATTTGCAGGAGCATCCCGGACAGTGGACCGGAGATCAGCGACGCAATCGCCGAGCCGCTGAGGAAGATCGCAATCGCCTTGCCGCGTTCGACCCCTGGCAGCCAACGAGTGAAGTAGTAGATCACCCCTGGGAAAAAACCGGCTTCGGCCACGCCCAAGAGAAAGCGCAGGATATAGAAGTGGGTTTCGTTCTGGATGAACGCCATGCCGGCGGCGACCAGGCCCCAGGTCAGCATGATGCGGGTCAGCCAGATGCGCGCGCCGACTTTTTGCAGAAGCATGTTGGAAGGGACTTCGAACAGCGCGTAACCGATGAAGAACAGGCCGGCACCGAGGCCGTAGGCGGCAGCGCCAATGCCCAGGTCCTGCTCCATGTGGGCGCGGACGAAGCCGATGTTCACGCGGTCAATGTAGTTGACGATGAACATGATCACGAACAGCGGCAGGACATGACGTTTGACTTTCGAGATGGCGGACTTGAGGACCGAATCGGTGCCATCGTTCATCCCGGATATGGATGTATTCACTTGCGTTTCTCCCACTGATTATTTTTATGCGGGGTGTGGCTGAGTGCTGCGATGTTGATAGACATCATACAACTACGGTTTTTCGTCGCGCAAGAGGTGTTATCCAGTGAAATCGCGCTTGCAGGGCAGTTTGTTATTCTTTATTTGATTGGATTTAGTGATTTTATAGGCGTTTACAACGGTTTTCTTGAGTGTTGTCATACAAGTTGGCCGCTGTTTTTTGCAGTGACCGGTGCTACGATCGCGATAGCCCTGCTTTTCGGATGATCGCCATGCAAGAAGACCTCGACGCACCTGCCCGCAAGCGCAGCCACAACCTTGCCCATGACCTGGTGGCCAAACTGACCCAGAGCATCCTGCTCGGCCAGATGCTGCCGGGGGACAAGCTGCCGTCGGAAAACACGATTGTTCAGGAGCACGGCGTCAGCCGCACGGTGGTGCGCGAGGCGATCTCGAAGTTGCAGGCCTCGGGGCTGGTGGAGACTCGGCACGGCATCGGCACGTTTGTGATTGAGCGCGTGGCGGAGCAGGGACTGCGGCTGAACGTCGACACTGCGCTAGGGGTGCGCAGCATTCTGGAGTTGCGCATGGGCCTGGAAACCCAGGCCGCCGCCCTGGCTGCAACCCGCCGCAGCGAACAACAACTGGCGCACATGCGCGAGGCGCTGGATGACTATCAGCGCCTGCTGGCCAACAACGACAGCTGCGTGGATGCCGACAAGCGTTTTCATTTGTTGATCGCCGAGGCCACCGGCAATGTGTGCTTCAGCGAAATCATGCAGCACCTGGGCGGTGCGATGATCCCGCGGACACGGGTCAATGCGGCCGAGCGCGGTGCGACGGATTTGAGCAAGCTCGGGCAATTGGCCAATCAGGAACACGAGGCGATCCTCAATGCCATTAAGCGCCAGGACCCGGATGCGGCGCGAGCGGCGATGTGGCTGCACCTGACCAACAGTCGCGACCGGTTTCTGGCCCAGGGCTGACAACCGTTGGTCTAGTCGATAGCACGCCGATCCTGCGCCCCGCTTCCAATCTGTACGGCCCAGATTTACTGGACCTCATCAGTGAGGTGCATCATGGCTAACGATTCGATGTTCCAGGGCGCAACACCCAATACCGACCCGACCAGACCCATGCCCGGCACGGACGAACCGACGCTGGACCAGGATGCGCCATCCGGCTTGGACCCTTCGCGAGACCCGACCTTGACTGATGCTGATCGTCCTGAAGACTGGAAGGACCCGGCTGCCGATGAAGATGTACCCGCAGCGGATGAAGAGACACCGCTATCGGATGACCTGCGGTAGATGAGCCAAATGCCGAATGCAGTCAGCCAGCCGCAATGTAACTTGTAGCAGCTGGCGAAGCCTGCGTTCGGCTGCGAAGCAGTCGTAAAACCTGAGCACTCGGTCTGTCTGAAGCACCGCGCCGGCTGATCTCACGACTGCTTCGCAGCCGAACGCAGGCTTCGCCAGCTGCTACAAGTACCCGGAGCGCCAGGGGTTCCTTTAGACCTCCATCACGCGAACCACCGCCGGCCTGCGCTCAAGATTCAACGCCAGCACACTGATCAATACCACCACCGCACCAACGATCACCATCAACGCCGGCCGTTCCCCCAATGCAACCGAGGCAATCGCCATCGCCGTCGGCGGCACCAGATACAGCGTCATCGCCGCACGACTCAAATCCACATGCGCCAGCACAAACGCCCAGGCCAGGTACGCCAGGGCGCTCGGAAAAACGCCCAATCCAATCACTGCCATCTGCACATCGACGGGCGCCTTCGCGACCTGATCCGCCAACCCCGGCAGATAAACCAGCAACAGCACGGTCCCGGACCACACCGAATAGCAGGTCAGCGTCAAACCGTCATAACGACCGGTGTGGTGCTTTTGCAGGGCGAAGTAAACACTCCAAGACACCGCCGCCAGCAAGATCAGCAAGCCGTGCGCATCAATGCTGCCTAA
The DNA here is from genome assembly GCF_059716165.1 of Pseudomonas sp. LBUM1646. NCBI lineage: Bacteria > Pseudomonadati > Pseudomonadota > Gammaproteobacteria > Pseudomonadales > Pseudomonadaceae > Pseudomonas > Pseudomonas sp. LBUM1646. The sequence continues at coordinate 4,535,707 of NZ_CP166810.1, read as the reverse complement.
CCCTTTATCGCCGGCCACCACAATCACCACGCCAATCAGCCCCAGCAACACACAACCCCAACGCCAGACGCTCACCCGATCCTTGAACACAAACCGCGCCAGCAGCGTGCTGAACAACGGCGTCGATTGCGCCAATACGCTGGAGGCCCCGGCACTGACGCCTTGCTGACCGAAATTCAACAACACATGGTGCAGGCTCACGGCAAAGAAACCGAGGGTAATCAAGAACGGCAGATCGCGGATTTTTGGCAGGCTGATACCTCGCCATACCGCGACCATCGCCATGAACACCGACGCCACCAGAAACCGCAGCAGCGCCAGATGGCCGGGCTCGTACGCCTGCAGGCCAATGTGGATGCCGGTCGGAGAGTAACCCCAGCACACCACAACAAACGCCATGGCGAGGAAGATTTTGAGGGCGGGCGAAAGTCGCGGCATGGTCAGGTACCTGTAGGTTGATGCGCCCAGTATCAGAACACCAACCATTCGCCACAACTGACTTATACTGCGTCAATACATCACTTTTGGTGAGCATTATGGAGCTGGCGCAGATTCGCATGTTCAAGACCGTCGCCGACGTCGGCAGCATCGCCCGGGCGGCCGAGCTGTTGCACTGCGTGCCGTCGAATATCACGGCGCGGATCAAAGCGCTGGAGGCCGAATTGGGAGTGGCGCTGTTCCTGCGCGAGGGCAGGGGCTTGCGAATCAGCCCGTCGGGACAAACCTTTCTGGTGTACGCCTCGAAGATTCTGGCGCTGACGGCTGAAGCCAAACGTGCCGTGGACCCGTCCGCCGAGCCGTCCGGGCCGTTGCGCATCGGCGCCATTGAATCCTCGGCCACCGGGCGCTTGCCGCGGTTGCTGGCCAAGTTCCACAAACGTTATCCCGGCGTGGCCCTGGAACTGACCACCGGCACCTGGAGCCAATTGCTCGACGACACCGCCAATCACCGTCTCGACGGCGCGATCGTCGCAGTCGATGTCGAGCGCTCACAACTCAAGCGCACGCCGATGTACCGCGAAGACCTGCTGCTGATTGCTTCGACGTCGCTGGGGCCGGTACGCGATATTGCCGATTTGCAGGACAAAACCGTGTTCATGTGGCCGCCGGGCTGTCCGTATCGCGCGGCGCTGGAGCATTGGTTGCTGCGCCAAGGGCAGGCGTTGCCGATTGTCAGCCTGGCCAGTTATGGGGCGATTGTTGGTTGTGTCAGTGCCGGGGCCGGGGTGGCGCTGGTGCCGAAAGGGGTGTTTGATCAGTACGCCAAAGGCGCCGGTTGCGCGGGTTATGAGTTCCCCGAACTGACGGCGGTGGAGAATTTGTTCTACTGGCATGAAAACGCCGGGGTTCACCCGGCGCGGGAGGCGTTTGTGGGGATGTTGCGCGAAGAGTTCGCCTAGCCTGCCCTTACAGGGTTTTGAGTTGTTTGAAGCGCTTCAGCTCCCGCTGATATCGCGCATCAACAATCCAAACCGTAAATCCACCGCATCCGGGATCGGCACATACACCGTGTGCCCATCCCCCGGCGCCACCTCGATGGGCTCGCCGCGGACGTTCTGCAACTGATGCAAGTCAAAGTGAAAGTTGCCCTTGGGCGTCATCAGCTCCATGTGATCGCCCAGGCCAAAGCGGTTCTTGACCTTTACTTCCGCCAGTCGATCGCGCCGCTCACCGGTCAATTCCCCGACAAACTGTTGGCGCTCCGACACCGAGCTGCCGTTCTGGTAGTTCTGGTATTCGTCGTGCACATGCCGACGCAGGAAGCCTTCGGTGTAGCCACGCTGGGCCAGGGATTCCAGGTCGGTCATGAGACTGCGGTTGAACGGCCGACCCGCCGCCGCATCGTCGATGGCCCGACGATACACCTGGGTGGTGCGCGCACAGTAGAAGTGGGACTTGGTTCGGCCTTCGATCTTTAATGAGTGCACGCCCATCTGCGTCAGGCGTTCGACGTGCTGCACAGCGCGCAGGTCCTTGGCGTTCATGATGTAGGTGCCGTGTTCGTCTTCGAACGCCGGCATCAGTTCGTCCGGGCGATTGGCTTCCTGCAACAGGAATACCTGATCGGTCGGTGCGCCAATGCCCAGGGTCGGCTCAGGCTGGAACTGCTGGACGATCTCGCCGAGCTGATTTTCCGTGGCCGCTTGTGCCGAATACTTCCAGCGACAGGCATTGGTGCAGCTGCCCTGGTTGGCGTCGCGCTTGTTCATGTAGCCCGACAGCAGGCAGCGGCCGGAATAGGCCATGCACAACGCACCGTGAACGAACACTTCCAGCTCCATGGCGGGCACTTGCTGGCGGATCTCGGCGATTTCTTCCAGTGACAATTCGCGCGAGAGGATGATCCGGCTCAAGCCCTGTTGCTGCCAGAACTCGACACTCGCCCAGTTCACCGTATTGGCCTGCACCGACAGGTGTATCGGCATCTGCGGGTAGTGCCGGCGTACCAGCATGATCAGGCCAGGGTCGGACATGATCAGCGCGTCCGGCGCCATGGCGATCACCGGTTCGAGGTCTTTCAAAAACGTTTTGAGTTTGGCGTTGTGCGGCGCGATGTTCACCACCACGTAAAAGCGCTTGCCTTGCGCCTGGGCTTCGCGGATGCCGAGGGCGAGGTTGGCGTGGTCGAATTCGTTATTGCGCACCCGCAGGCTGTAGCGCGGCTGCCCGGCGTACACCGCATCGGCACCGTAGGCGAAGGCATAACGCATGTTTTTCAGGGTGCCGGCGGGGGCGAGCAGTTCAGGGGCGATGAGGGGCATGAGGAGGTCGACCGCAAAAGCCCGGCAGGGTAAGCGGCTTGCGCCAAGGGTTTACTGATCTGGATCTATGCTTGATGAATAAACGGATGGCACTCGCGCGAACCGTGGCGGACTAAGCATCAGGACGGCTCTTCAATACAAGAGCAGGCGTCCCTTTGCGCACTGACATGGATTGGACATGAAAGAAATCACGCTACAAAACAGATCGCTGCTCGTATTACTGCTGGTAGTGACCCTCGCCTTTATTTGGATTCTCTTGCCGTTTTACGGTGCGGTGTTCTGGGCCGTGATCCTCGGTATCGTCTTCGCGCCCTTGCAGCGGCGGATGCAATTGAAGTTCGGCTGGCAGCGCAACGTGACCTCCCTCTGCACGTTGAGCATCTGTCTGGTGATCGCGATTTTGCCGGTGATCATCATCAGCGTCTTGCTGGTTCAGGAGGGCACGTCGTTGTACAACCGCATCGAAAGCGGTGAGCTGGATATCGCGGGGTATGTGTCGCAGTTCAAGCATGGCTTGCCGCCGTATTTGCAGCATTTGCTTGATCGGTTCGGCGTGGGTGAGTTGAAGGGGGTGCAGGACAAAATCGTCAAGGGCGCGATGCAGGGCAATCAATTCGTTGCCACGCAGGTGTTCAGTGTGGGCCAAGGGACATTCGAGTTTATCGTCAGCTTTTTCATCATGCTGTACCTGTTGTTCTTCTTTCTGCGGGACGGTGCCGAGCTGGCGCGCAAAGTCCGCACCGCCGTGCCGTTGCAGGAACAACAGAAACGCCGCTTGCAGCTCAAGTTTAATCGCGTGGTGCGGGCCACCGTCAAAGGCAACCTGCTGGTGGCCATCACGCAGGGTGCGTTGGGTGGTTTGATTTTCTGGTTTCTGGACATCCCCAGTGTGCTGCTCTGGGCGGTGTTGATGGCGTTTCTGTCGTTGTTGCCAGCGGTCGGGGCGGGGATTGTCTGGGCGCCGGTGGCCTTGTACTTCCTGCTCAGCGGGTCGATCTGGCAGGGCGTGGTGCTGGGGCTGTTCGGGGTGTTTGTGATTGGCCTGGTGGACAACGTGCTGCGGCCGATCCTGGTGGGCAAAGACACTCGCATGCCCGATTACATGATCCTGATCTCGACCTTGGGTGGCATGGCCGTCTTCGGTCTGAACGGGTTTGTGATCGGGCCGTTGATTGCCGCGCTCTTCATGTCGAGCTGGGCGATCTTCGTCGAAACCAAACCGCGGGTGCAGCTACCTTAGGCGATGAGCTGGACGGTGCCGATGCGTTGCGAAAGGGCCTGGGCAGCGGGAAGCGAGGTGAGCGGGCCGCTGACCGGTTCGCCGTCGCGCATCACATACCAACAGGCGAGCAATCCCAGCTCTCTGAGTGATGCGGGAACGGCGCTGCCGATAACGGACATGATCTGAACCTGGGACATAAGTACCTCCATCAATCTATGGGGGCTACCTTACGGACCAAGCGGTTCGACGGATAATCAACGTTCTCGATAGTGGTCATTGACGCCAGCGAGTGTGGCGGTCAATCCACGACCAGATCGAGCATATGCACGACTTCCTGCTCGTTGAGCAGGCCTTTACGTACCAGGTTTTCGGCCAGCAGCGAAAGAAACTTGGCGCTGCGATGGCCTTCCAGGTGCTTGAGTTCGGTCAATGCGTTGTACACCTTACTGGATGTGCACAAGCCGACATTGCGGTGCGGGTTTTGCGTGGGCATGAGGTCGTCCTTGTTTTTATCAACCTGTTGTTTACGGACAGCTCCAACTGTGCGGACCTGTCATGACATAAATATGACCGTTTTTCCCAAAGTAAGGGTAGGGCGGTCCAGTCAATCTTGCCTACTTTACCCGCCGACACTGTCCCGACAGCGACCTTGACGAGATTTATTCAGACTTCGCCCGAGTGGCGGGCATAAAAAAGGCCCCGCTTTTAAGGCGGGGCCTGATAAGTCAGTTAGTAGCGTGGGCCACCATAGTAACCATGGGGACGGCCGTAATAGCCGCGTGGTGGGCCGTAATAAACCGGCGCCGGGCGGTAGTAGACCGGTTGCTGCACGTACACCGGGGCCGGCTGGTAGTAAACCGGTGGTGGCGGTTGTTGTACGTAAACCGGTTGTGGCTGAACGTAAACCGGCGCCTGCTCTACATAGACGGGCCGATTGGCGTTGATGAGGGCCGAGCCGACGATGGCCGAGCCAACGATAGCACCAAACACCGCTGGACCTTGCCAACCGCCACCGCCATGGGCCTCTGCCTGTCCTGCGACAGCCAGTACACCAATCAACAAGGCTACTGTGGGGATTTTACGGATCATGATAATTCCTCGGTTCTTCGACCCGGCGCTTGAATCTGCAATAGACCCAAGGATTGTCGCGGGGATACTTCTAAGACAGCGCTTTTTTGAAAAACAGCACGGCCGTTAGGTAAATTTTGTGTAAGGTCTGTACCGGCTTCCTTACGGTCCTGCAAAGCCCCGTGCAGACAGGCCTTATGATCGAACAGAACAGGATGGCATGGCTAATCCCGTCTATCCGAAAGTACATTGGAAGGAGAAGTTTCATGCAGATGAACCCCAACAAAGACACCCAGCTGTGCATGTCGCTCTCAGGGCGCCCCGGGAACTTTGGCCTGCGATTTCACAATCATCTGTACGAACAGTTGGGGCTGAATTTTTACTACAAGGCCTTCAGCAGTAAGGACCTGACCGGCGCGGTCGGTGGCATCCGCGCCTTGGGCATTCGCGGTTGCGGCGTGTCGATGCCGTTCAAGGAAGCCTGTATCGCGCTGGTCGATGAACTGGACGCCTCCGCCGCGGCCATTCAGTCGATCAACACCATCGTCAATACCGATGGCCACCTCAAGGCCTACAACACCGATTACATCGCCATCGCCCAATTACTCGAAACCCACCAGGTGCCCAAGGACTCAAGCTTTGCCCTGCGCGGCAGCGGCGGCATGGCTAAAGCGGTGGCCAGTGCCTTGCGCGATGGCGGTTACGCAAACGGTTTGATCGTGGCCCGAAACGAGCGCGCCGGGCGGGCTTTGGCCGAGTCGCTGGGCTATGAATGGCAAGCCGAACTGGGCGCCAGGCGCCCGCAGATGCTGATCAACGTCACGCCAATCGGCATGACTGGCGGGCCGGAGGCCGATCAGCTGGCATTCGACGCTGAGGTGATCAAGTCTGCAGAGACTGTATTCGATGTAGTAGCTATCCCCTCGGAAACACCGCTGATCGTGCGCGGTCGGGCCGAAGGCAAGCGGGTGATTACCGGGCTGGAAGTGATTGCGATCCAGGCACTGGAGCAGTTTGTGCTTTATACCGGTGTGCGGCCGACGGCTGAGCAGTTCCAGGCGGCGGTGGCGTTTGCCCGGAGCTGATTACGGCTAAAAGTCAAAAGATCGCAGCCTCCGGCGGCTCCTACAGGGTGTACACAATCCATGTAGCAGCTGCCGAAGGCTGCGATCTTTTGCATTGGGCCGGTTCTATACTGGCCATCAGCAAGCAAAGACTTGCCACCCACATCACCGTGATCGAGGTCTCCATGCATCCTGCCATTCTTAATCTGGATCAGGCCGAGCTGTTGCCGCTGCCTGAAGCGGTGGCCCCGGAGGGCGACACCGCCGACCGCTATCAACAACGCATGGCCCGCATCGGCCAGCAACTGGGCGCGCAGAAGCTCGGTTATCGTTTGTATGCGCTGGAGCCGGGGATGCGTGGCAGTCCGTTTCATAGCCATCGGGTCAATGAGGAGATGTTTTACGTCGTCGCCGGGGAAGGCGAGGTCCGCCTCGGCGCCGAGCGCTTCCCGATCCGCGCCGGTGACGTGATCGCCTGCCCGCCGGGCGGTCCTGAAATGGCGCATCAGATCATCAATAGCAGCAACGCCGAATTGCGTTATTTGGCGGTCAGCACCCAGCAATCACCGGAGATTTGTGAGTACCCGGATTCAGGCAAGTACGTGGTGATGGATGATTTCAAGGTCGACGCTGAAGGCAACACTTCAGGTTTCGTCGCCGTGGCCAGACAGGCCGACGGGATCGACTACTGGAACGGCGAGTAATATTCCCGATCGATCCATTTTTTTGTAGCAGCTGCCGAGCCCGCGAGGCTGCGTTCGGCTGCGGAGCAGTCGTAAAATCAGGCTCCACGGTCATTTCAGGTAGACCGCGAGCGCAGGATTTGCGAGGACTTCGTCCTCGAGCGCAGCCTCGCGGGCTCGGCAGCTGCTACGAACAGCCTCATTATTCGAGGCGTGCCAGTCGTTCTTCCAGTGCGGCAATCCGCGCTTCCAGCTCTTCGATCCGCTCCACCGATACGCCGCTGCCAGCGCCACGTTCCACCGGGTTCTGCCGGGCCGCGAGGATCACTTCGATATCCGCCGGATCGCCCAATGCATGCATATAACGGTCTTCACGCTGCCCCGCCTGACGCGGAATCAACAGCGCCAAACCGCGAGCGATCAAGCGTTCCAGCTGATGCACCACCTGCTCGGCATCTTCGAACTCATGCATGCGGCCGCTGCGGGTCAGCAGTTCATTGACCGTTTGCGGGCCGCGCAAAAACAACAGCCCGGTCAAGATCACCTGGGCCGGCACCAGCTCCAGCGCCTTGTCCACCTTGTGTTCCCAGCGATCGGCACGGCTGCCCATCACCAGTCGGGTAAACCCGCGCCCTTCGAGGGCACGCAGGCTCTGGCCGACCTGGCCCTGGGTGAGGTTCATCACCGGTTCGCGGCTGGTTTTCTGGTTGCAGGCGATGACCAGCGCATTGAGGGTCAGCGGATAGGTTTCCGGGCTGGTGGCCTGTTTCTCGATCAAGGAGCCCAGAATGCGGATTTCCGCGCTGTTGAGGCGCGGCTCGTCGAAGGTCGTCTCTTGCTCAGTGCTCATTCGCGCTTTTCCCTTTGCTGTCGAAGCGTGCAGTCGAAGCCGCCTAGCCTAATCCTTGCGAAACAAAAGGCAAGCCGCCCGGTCATCAAGCATGGCTATAATCGCTCCACGTTTTCACACCCGCCACAACACGAGACTGCCATGACCATTTCTTTGTACGCCGCTTCCGTCCCGGTTTTCCAACAAATGCTCAACGCCCTGAGCGATGTCCTGAACAAGGCTGAAGCCCACGCCACCGCCAAGAACATCGACCCGAACGCGTTCCTGCAAGCCCGTCTGTACCCTGACATGTTCCCCCTGGTGCGTCAGGTGCAGATCGCCGTTGATTTTGCCAAGGGTGTTTCTTCTCGTCTGGCCGAGATCGAAGTACCGAAATACGAAGACACCGAAACCACCTTCGCCGAGCTGCAAGCATTGATCACCAAAGTTCTGGCTTACATCGGCGAGATCAAGCCTGAGCAGATCGATGGCAAGGAAGGCATCGAGATCGTCACCCGTCCAGGCACGCCGAAAGAGAAGCGCTTCAGCGGCCAGGCTTACCTGCTGAGCTACGGCCTGCCGCAGTTCTTCTTCCACGTCACCACCACCTACGCCTTGCTGCGTCACAACGGTGTAGAAGTGGGCAAGCGCGATTACATGGGCGCGTTCTAAAACACCCGGCTACAAAAAATCCCGCCTTGGCGGGATTTTTTTTGAGTCAAAAAATCGCAGCCTCGTTTCACTCTGTAGGAGCTGTCGAGTGAAACGAGGCTGCGATCTTTTGATCTTTTACACCAAACGCCGGGCTTTCTCGTCTTCGCCCAAACACGCTGCGGCGGTAAACAACACATCGGTAGACGAATTCAACGCCGTCTCCGCCGAGTCCTGCAACACACCAATAATGAAACCCACCGCCACCACCTGCATGGCGATTTCACTCGGAATGCCAAACAGGCTGCACGCCAGTGGAATCAGCAACAACGAACCACCCGCCACGCCCGAAGCGCCACAGGCGCAAATTGCTGCGACAACGCTGAGCAAAATGGCCGTCGGAATATCCACAGTAATCCCTAGCGTATGCACGGCCGCCAGGGTCAACACGGTGATGGTGATCGCCGCACCAGCCATGTTGATGGTCGCACCGAGCGGGATCGACACCGAGTAGGTGTCTTCATGCAAACCCAGGCGCTTGCTCAATTCCAGATTGACCGGAATGTTCGCCGCCGAACTGCGGGTGAAGAACGCGGTGATGCCGCTTTCCCGCAGGCACATCAGCACCAGCGGATAAGGATTACGCCGCAGTTTCCAGAACACGATGGCCGGGTTCATCACCAGCGCCACAAACACCATGCAGCCCAGCAATACCGCCAGCAGGTGCATGTAGCCGATCAGGGCACCAAAACCCGAGGTCGCCAGGGTCGAAGCCACCAGCCCGAAAATCCCCAGTGGCGCAAAGCGAATCACCAGACGCACGATCAAGGTCACGCCGTTGGACAAGTCGCCCAGTACCTCGCGGGTGGTGTCACCGGCGTGGCGAATGGCAACGCCCATGCCGATTGCCCACGCCAGAATGCCGATGAAGTTGGCGTTCATCAGCGCACTGACCGGGTTGTCGACCACGCTCAGCAGCAGACTTTGCAGCACTTCACCGATACCGCCCGGCGCAGTTACCGCAACATCATGCGTCGCCAGCACCAGGCTCGACGGGAACAGCGTGCTGGCAACCACCGCGACCACGGCGGCAGCAAAGGTACCCAATAGATAAAGAAACAGAATCGGCCGGATGTGGGTTTCCTGGCCGTGTTTGTGGTTGGCGATCGAGGCCATGACCAGCACGAACACCAGGATCGGTGCGACGGCTTTAAGGGCCGCTACAAACACTTTGCCGATGAACGCGGTGGACTTCGCCACTTCCGGTGCGAACAGGGCCAGGGCGATGCCGGCGATCAGGCCGATGACGATTTGCGTGACCAGGCTGGTGCGTTTCAAACGGTGCAGTAGGGAAGGGGATGAAGCGCTCATAACGGTATCTCTGATTTTTTAGGTACAGGGTTCCGCAGGTCACGCAGCAGTAAGCAGGGCAGGCTACATGGAGGAACCGAGGGGGTATCGCGACATCAATGCCAGCAACTGGCCGATGAACAGGGTGTACGAATCGCAGGGCGCGGACTTTATCACAGGGTCGTCTCGATCCTTCAGACCTGTGACGATCTGCCACTCAGGTTTCAACGCAATAGGCAGGTTCATGCAACCCGGTTCGGAAACACTCTGTTAAGATTCGCCCTCCTCATTTTCAAGTTCTGCCAGCGGGCCTTCGGGCTATCGCTGCTGTCGTCGTTTTCTGGAGTTCCACATGCTGCTGCCCATTCTTCTGTTGTCGGCCGCCGGTTTCACGGTGCTGACCACGGAATTCATCATCGTCGGCCTGTTGCCGGCGCTCGCTCGGGACCTTGAGGTCAGCATTCCCCAAGCAGGATTGCTGGTGACCTTGTTCGCCTTTACCGTGGCCGCGTTCGGCCCGTTCCTGACGGCGTACTTCGCCCGGTTCGAGCGGCGCAAACTGTTCATCTCGGTGCTGATCATGTTTGGCGTGGCCAACACCGTCGCAGCGTTAGCGCCAAATATCTGGGTGATGGCCTTTGCCCGGTTGATTCCAGCGCTAGGCTTACCGGTGTTCTGGGCCCTGGCCAGTGAAACAGCGGTGGACATCGTCGGACCGGATCATGCTGGACGGGCCATTTCCAAGATCGGGTTCGGGATTGTCTGCGCCATGGTGTTTGGCATTCCGGTCGGTACGCTGATTTCCGATGCATTCGGCTGGCGCAGCGCCTTCGGCATTCTGGCGGTGATCGCGTTTGCCAAGGCTTTGCTGCTGTTTATCTACTTGCCGAGAACCATCCTGCATCAGAATCAAGTGAGCTTTCGTTCACAGTTCAAAATCTTGCGCAGCCCGTTGATGATCGGTCATGTGCTGCTGTCGATTCTGGTGTTTACCGGCATGTTCACCGCTTATACCTACCTGGCGGACATTCTTGAACGCCTGGCCGGTTTCAATGGCACACTGGTCGGCTGGTGCCTGATGGGCTTCGGTGCGGTGGGGCTGATCGGCAACTGGTGGGGCGGCCGTGCGGTGGATCGTCATCCGCTGATCGCGTCGATGATGTTCTGCGCGTTCTTGATTGCCGGCATGATCGCGTTGGTGCCGAACATTCATTCGCCGCTCGGTCTGGCGGCGGCGATGGGCATTTGGGGGATCACTCAAGCAGCCCTGTTTTTGGTCAGCCATGTGCGTTTGATGAAAGCCGCTCCCGAGGCGCCGGCCTTTGCCGCGTCGCTGAACATCGCCGGGGCCAACCTCGGGATTGGCCTCGGCGCGATGGTTGGCGGTCGGGTGATCAACGCTGTCGGCCTGAGTGGCCTGGGTTTTGCGGCGGCTGCTTTCATCCTGGCTTCGATCCTGCTAGCCATGGCGCTGATGACCATGAAGCCGCGTGAGCCGGTCATAGTTCAGTAAACAGCTCGCGTCGGGCACCTTCGGTAATGGCGACAATGCCGGGGTGCTTGACCTTGCGATCCACTGAAATGGCATAGAACGACTCGGTCACTGCGTCGGTCTGGCCGATCAATTCCACGCCGTATTGGCGTTTCACCTCGTCGGCAATCACGCTCGGGCCAATGAAAATCCCGCTGCCGGATTGACCGAAGGCCTGCATCAACGCGCTATCGTCGAACTCACCGACGATCCGCGGCTGAATCTGCTGCTCGGCAAACCAGCGCTGCAAACGACTGCGCACCACGGTTTCCGGCCCGGGAATCAGCAGCGGTGCGCCGTGCAGGCTGCGCGGGAAATCCTGGCCGTATTGCGCCGCCAATTCTTTTGTCGCAAAAAAACTGATCCCGCATTCACCGAGTTTCTGGCTGTAGCCCTTGATGTCCAGGTGCGACGGCATCGGGCTGTCGGAGATCACTAGGTCCAGGCGCTGGATCGCCAGGTCGGCGAGCAAACGTTCCAGTTTGTCCTCGCGGCAGGTGATGCGCAGCGGCTCGCTCAATTCCATGGTCGGCGCGATCAGTCGATAGACGATGGATTTTGGCACCACGTCCGCTACGCCGACCCGGAACAGAATCTGCTGCTCATTGGGCTGGGCGCGGAGCATCAGCTCCAGTTCGCCACCGAGCTGGAACATCTGCTCGGCGTAGGGCAGGGTCTGGCGCCCGGCCTCGGTGAGTTCCAGATTACGGCCGACCCGGCGAAACAACTCGATGCCGTAGGTTTGCTCGAACAGGGAAATCTGCCCGCTGATGGTTTGTGGCGTCAGGTTCAGTTGCTCGCAGGCGCGGACGATGCTGCCGGTCTTGGCCACCACCCAGAAGTAATGCAGCTGTCGATAATTCAGCATGGCGACCTACACTTCGTTAAACCCGAAGTATACCCGTTAAAAAAACGAATTTTCCTGAAGTGTTCGCCTGCATAGAATGCCTCGCTATCGACGGGGTGCCTTTTCGCGCCTGTCCGTTCTAACGAGGAAAGCCCATGAAACTTACCGCTACGGCAGTGTTAATCACGTCTTTACTGGTATTGGCCGGTTGCGACCAAGCCGAAAAGAGCGCCCAACAACTGATGGGCAAGGCCACCGAGACCGCCAAACAGGCCATCGACGACACCCATAAGGCCGCCGAACAGGCCCTCAGCGACGCCACCGGCGGCCTGATCAGCAAGAAAGAGCAAGCGGGCGAAGATAAAGAGAAATCCGAATCTTCGTCTCAGGAAATCTAATCCGTCTTACAGCGAGTCAGGACTGACCCATGGAATACCTTGTAGAACTAGCCGCCAGCCCCACCGCCTGGGTCGCCCTGGCCACGTTGATCGTCATGGAAATCGTGCTCGGCATCGATAACTTGATCTTCATTTCGATCCTGACTAATAAACTGCCGGAACAGCATCGGCAGAAAGCGCGCCGCATCGGTATCGGCATGGCGCTGATCCTGCGATTGGCGCTGTTGAGCACCATCGCCTTCATCGTCCAGCTGACCGAACCGGTGCTCGACATCCTCGGCCAGACGTTCTCCTGGAAGGACATGATTTTGATCGCCGGTGGCTTGTTCCTGTTGTGGAAGGCGACCACTGAAATCCATCACAGCATGGACCCGGCGCCGGACGATCCGAAGTCGGCCACCTCCGGCGTCAGCCTGGGTTTTGCGGCGGCGATCGGGCAGATCCTGATCCTCGACATGGTGTTCTCCATCGACAGCATCATTACCGCCGTCGGCATGACCGAGCATTTGCCGATCATGATCATCGCGGTGGTGGTGTCGGTACTGGTGATGTTGCTGGCCGCTGATCCGCTGGCCAAGTTCATCAACGACAACCCGACCGTAGTGATGCTGGCCTTGGGCTTCCTGATCATGATCGGCATGACGCTGATCGCCGAAGGCTTCGGTGCCCACGTACCGAAAGGCTACGTTTATGCGGCGATGGCGTTCTCGGCCACGATCGAGGGGTTGAACATGATGTCCCGGCGGGCCAAGCAGAAGCGAATCGCTGCTGAAGCTTAACCGGCGCTAAACAGAACGGCCGCCTGCACTCGAAAGAGTCCAGGCGGCCGTTTTTGTTTGGCGGGCTGAAAGCGCCGGTCAGTGCGCTGTGGCGGGGCGCGCCGTTGGTTGATCGGGTTTCGCAGGTGCCGATTGCACCGGGTGGTGATGGTGCCGGCGGGTGATACGCAGGACTCCCCATAACATGGCGGCGGCAACGGCCAGCCAGCCGGAAATCAGCATTACGATTGTCATTGTCAGGCTCATCGGTGCCTCCTCTTTGCCCTGCTGCGGGCGCACACGCTATGCAAGTGACAGTCTAGTCGCTGCTGTGTTTCAGGCTATTGACCAAAGGTCGCCTGTCACCAACCACTTCGCTCTATCGAATGCAAACAACTGCCGGTTAAGGCTATACCGCTGTCGCATGGCGTCCTATGATCAATGGCCAAGCCGGGGGCACGATTGCCTGGCGTCTGAACAAGAGAGTGATGATGGTGCGGGTATTTTCTCGAATTCGTTCTGCAGTGCTGGTGATGGGCTGCGTCAGCCTGTTGGCGGGTTGCGCGGGCAGCGTGGCGCCGGAGGTCAAGCGTCTGCCGGAACGTGTCGAACTCAGCGGTACGTTCTACCGCGGCCAGGCCAATCAAAGCGGGCCGCAAGTCCTCGCCAGCATGTTGTCCCAGCAAGGCGTGGTGATTACGCCGGGGCTGCTGGAAAAACCCCTGCATTTGCCGGGCGCCGAGGCTCAGTTGCAGCAGAACATGCAGAACCTGGCCCGCGAATACGGCATGGTGGTGTATCCCCTCGATAGCAATCTGCCGGCGTTGTTGACCCAGGTCGCCGCCGGTTATCCGGTCATGGTGCGTTTCACGGAAGGCTCGGCGTTCTGGGCCGAACCGCGCTACGCCATCCTCGCCGGATACAACCGTCAAAAGCAGACGGTGTTGTTGCGGTCCGGGATGAACCGTCGCTTGTTGATGGGTTTCAATTCGTTTGAGTCATCCTTCAAGGATGCTGGCGGCTGGGCCGTGCTGATCCAGAAGCCGAACCAGATTCCGGCCAGGGTCGATGAACAACGCTGGCTCAAGGCCGCGAGCGATCTGGGGCAGGCGGGTCAAGAGCAGGCTGCGGCGCGGGCGACCAAGGCGTTGAAGGCTCAGTAAGTCTCGTGAGCTCCGTTCGTCATCTCCAGGGCACCGTCGCGTGCCCTTGGCCTCTTATGGGTAGGGCCCGGATTTCTCCGGGCCAGACTCAAGGAGGCGTCCATGGCACATTCCACCACCCCAGACGGTCCGCATTCTTCCGAGCATTCTTCTGGCAATGAGCTGGGTTTCGATCCCGACTCGCCGGACCTCGCTGACCCTCAGGTCGATCCCGTCGGTCCTGCCAAGGCGCCCAGGGATATCAAACCGGGCGACGACGACAAGAAGCCGGCGAAACCGTATGACCCACTGGCTGATCTCAAACCCTGACGTGCAGTGAGGTGTTTATGTCTACCGATTCGAGTTTTGACGACAAACGTCCGGACAGCGTCCCGACTACCCCCGAAGATGACATCGACCCTGTGCTGGATCCGGACAGCCCGCTGAGGGATCCGTTGGCGCGTCCCATGGTGGTACCGACGGAGCATCCGCAAGGCCACAAAGACCCGAGTGCCGGGGACGGCATTCCAGATGACGACCAGATGCCGCTGCCCAACGATTAGTCCACGGATCCGCGATAAAAAAAAGCCCCGACAAATCGGGGCTTTGTTATTGCTGGCGCCGGCCTATTTCGAGGCTTCAACCACACCACTCTGACGATGCTTCAGATTCTTCGCGGCTTTGTATTGCAAGGCAACGGAGGGCGCATCGGTGCTGCGACCCGTTTCGACCCAGCTGCGGATTCGGTTGGCGTCGGCAAAGTGTGTGTACTTGCCGAATGCATCGAGAATTACCAGCGCCACGGGACGATTGCCCATGCTGGTCACCAGGACGAGGCAATGACCGGCCTCATTGGTAAAGCCGGTCTTGGTGATCTTGATGTCCCAATTGGCCTTTTTCACCAAATGATCGGTGTTGTGAAAGCCCAGGGTGTAGTTGGGTTTGCGGAACGCCACGGTGGTTTCTTTGGTGGTGGTCAGTTCGGTCAGTAGCGGGTATTTGTGCGCAGCGATCAGCAATTTGCTCAGGTCGCGAGCCGTCGAGACGTTGCGCGGGGAAAGCCCGGTGGGTTCAACGAAGTGGGTGCTGGACATGCCCAGCGCCTTGGCCTTGGCGTTCATGGCTGCAATGAACGCGACGTAGCCGCCTGGGTAATGGTGGGCGAGGGTGGCGGCAGCGCGGTTCTCCGAGGACATCAGCGCAATCAGCAACATCTTCTTGCGCGGTAGCTCGCTATTGAGCTTGACCCGGGAGAACACGCCTTTCATTTCCGGCGTATGGCTGATGTCGACGTTGATGTATTCGTCCATGTTCTGATGGGCTTCAACCACCACCAGACCAGTCATCAGTTTACTGACCGAGGCGATGGGCACCACCACGTCGGGATTGTTGGAATAAATGATTTTGTTGGTCTGCAGATCCATCAGCAGAGCGCTGCCGGAAGCAATCTTGAGTTGCGAGGCGTCGCGTGGTGCTGCGGTGGTTTCCGCAGCGTGGGTCATTGGCGTGATAACAGTCCCTGTCAACGCAAAAAATAGGCTCAGGATGGAAAGACGGATTTTCACGCGGGCGGACTCATAAGGGTGGATATGCCGTTTTGTTACGGGCTGTTTCTTAAAAACGACGCATTTTATGAGTATGAGCCACGAAAGTGCTAGGCGCCTGTATGACGAGCGCTTTATATGAAGAAAATTTAATGTTTTTTGATGCCTGCCGTTGCCGAGCAGGCGCCGGAGTGACTCACTTTTGATCGTTCGCCGCGGGTCGGGTTTGCGTTTGATCAGGGGCGCCAGCATGGCGACGTTCTGCTGATCGCGTCGGTCTTGTTCACTAAACGGATCTAACAGTTCTTTTTATTCAAAATGCGCCCCGATCAGGATGTTAAGAGTGTCGAGCCGCGCAAACAGAAAGTGTTCGGCCGTCATGTCCGGTGTCGCTCAGAGCGCCATCAGAAACCTCAGGTACAACGGGTGGCAAACTAGCTTGTAGATTAAAGGGGATTTGAAGGTGGGGTTCTCGGGGCTGGCAGGATAAAAGGCGTTGAGTGTCCCGTGTCTGAAAACAAGAAACCCCGCCAATGGCGGGGTTTCTTGTCTGTTCGGCGTAGCCGATGGAATCAGCCGTGCAGCGTTTCTGCGGCGTACAGCGTGTTTTCCAGCAGGCAGGCGCGGGTCATCGGGCCGACGCCCCCCGGTACCGGGGTAATCCAGCCAGCGCGGGGCAGCGCGGTTTCATAGATCACGTCACCGACCAGCTTGCCGTCTTCCTGGCGGTTGATGCCGACGTCGATCACGATCGCACCTTCCTTGATCCACTCACCTTTAACCAGGCCCGGCTTGCCGGCGGCTACCACGACCAGATCGGCGCGGCCGACGTGACCGGCCAGATCCTTGGTGAAGCGGTGGGTGACGGTGACGGTGCAGCCGGCCAGCAGCAATTCCATCGCCATCGGGCGGCCAACAATGTTGGAGGCGCCGACAATCACAGCATCCATCCCGTAAAGATCAACACCGGTGCTTTCCAGCAGGGTCATGATGCCTTTGGGTGTGCACGGGCGCAGCAGCGGAATGCGTTGGGCCAGGCGACCGACGTTATAAGGGTGGAACCCGTCGACATCTTTATCCGGACGAATGCGCTCCAGCAATTTGGAGGCGTCCAGGTGGGCAGGCAAAGGAAGCTGAAGCAGGACGCCGTCGATTGCCGGGTCGTCGTTCAGGCCATCGATCAGCTCGGTCAGCGCTTCTTGAGTGGTTTCAGAAGGCAGGTCGTAGGCCTGGGACAGGAAGCCGACCTCTTCACAGTCTTTACGCTTGTGCGAGACATAAACCTGAGAGGCAGGATCGCTGCCGACCAGGATCACCGCAAGGCCGGGCGTACGCAGGCCTTGCTGGCGACGCTCGGTAACTCGTTTGGCGAGCTGCTGGCGCAGGCTGGCGGCGATCGATTTGCCGTCGATTAGTTGTGCAGTCATTGCGCGTGATTAACCATCGAGAGGGGAAAAAAAGAGGGCGCATTCTCGCATGTCAGGCGGCAAGGGCAAAGGCGCTTGGTCTGCAAATTCCTCTAAGCCCTTTAATTAAATGAATTTTTTTTAAAAAGGATTTGACGGCCTTTGGGGCGCTCTATATTATTCGTCGCACTTGTCGGGCACAGCCTAGCACTGGATGAGAAGGTCAAGCAGGATTACGGTTCTGTGAGGCTGGAAGCACTTAGTTTGTAGTCCTCCAAGAGTACAGATTAATAAGGCGCCCGTAGCTCAGCTGGATAGAGCATCCGCCTTCTAAGCGGATGGTCGCAGGTTCGAGTCCTGCCGGGTGCGCCATTAGGCAGCTTTGGCACAAGTAGCGTTATATGGTGGGCGTAGCTCAGTTGGTAGAGCACGGGATTGTGACTCCCGTTGTCGAGGGTTCGATCCCCTTCGTCCACCCCATATTTCAAAAGGCGCCAGATTAACAGTCTGGCGCCTTTGCTTTAACAGCTTCAACTGCGGATGTGGTGGAATTGGTAGACACACTGGATTTAGGTTCCAGCGCCGAAAGGTGTAAGAGTTCGAGTCTCTTCATCCGCACCAAATAAAGCTTCACTCAGGCCATTGGCCAGGGTTGGAGCGCAGCAAGGAAGTTGTTTGGCTTCTTTGTAAGGCAATATGGTGGGCGTAGCTCAGTTGGTAGAGCACGGGATTGTGACTCCCGTTGTCGAGGGTTCGATCCCCTTCGTCCACCCCATATTTCGAGAGGCGCCAGATTTAACAGTCTGGCGCCTTTTTTGTTTTAGCGGTTCGAGTGTTCAGCGGCTGCAGGTTCTGGGTCGCCGGGGTGGGGTGTTTCGTCGTATTTATGTTTCTCGATGATGCCGCGCCGCCCGCCGGCCTTGCTCGCAAGATCGGCTGTCAGGGAGATAATTGGCAACTTCTTCTATATATAGAAGGGTTGGTGCAGAGCCCTGGTTTCACTGGCTGTATTTGCTAACAGGGCGAGGCACAACCGTTTGTCCCTCGCCTATAAATTGCCTGCTGCTTTTTTACCCGTTTTCAGTAGGGTGACTTCTTGAGTTTGACCCACTAGAATGCATGCCCTTGATTCTGGGGTCGGAAACGGCCGGCTAACGTCTGTGCAACGAGGAATATCCATGCAAGTTTCTGTTGAAAATACTTCTGCTCTTGAGCGCCGCATGAGCATCACTGTGCCGGCTGAGCGCATCGAGACTCAGGTCAACAAGCGTCTGCAGCAGACCGCCCAAAAGGCCAAGATTGCTGGCTTCCGTCCAGGCAAAGTGCCAATGAGTGAAATCAAGCGTCGCTTTGGCGCTGATGCACGTCAGGAAGCTGTTGGTGATGTAATCCAGTCCTCCTTCTACGAAGCTGTTGTTGAGCAGAAGCTGAACCCGGCTGGCGCTCCTTCGATCGAGCCTAAATCGATCGAAGCTGGCAAAGATCTGGAATATGTCGCGATTTTCGAAGTGTTCCCGGAGTTCACTGTTGCTGGTTTCGACGGTATCACCGTTGAGCGCCTGAGCGCTGACGTGGCTGACGCTGACCTGGACAAAATGCTCGAAATCCTGCGCAAGCAGAACACTCGTTTTGAAGTAGCCGATCGTGCTGCCCAGAACGAAGACCAACTGAACATCGATTTCGTTGGCAAGGTTGACGGCGAAGTGTTCGCTGGCGGTTCCGCCAAAGGTACTCAGCTGGTTCTGGGTTCCGGCCGTATGATCCCTGGTTTCGAAGACGGTCTGGTTGGCGCTAAAGCCGGCGAAGAGCACGTTCTGAACCTGACCTTCCCAGAGGACTACCAGAACCTCGACCTGGCAGGTAAAACTGCTGAGTTCACCGTGACCGTGAACACTGTTTCCGAGCCAAAACTGCCAGAACTGACCGAAGAATTCTTCGCTCAATTCGGCATCAAGGAAACCGGTCTGGAAGGCTTCCGCACCGAAGTTCGTAAGAACATGGAGCGCGAGCTGCGTCAGGCGATCAAATCCAAGGTCAAGAATCAGGTAATGGACGGTCTGCTGACCACCAACCCGATCGAAGTGCCAAAGGCTCTGCTGTCCAACGAAGTTGACCGTCTGCGCGTGCAGGCTGTTCAGCAGTTCGGCGGCAACATCAAGCCTGACCAACTGCCGGCCGAGCTGTTCGAAGAACAAGCCAAGCGCCGCGTTGTGCTGGGTCTGATCGTGGCTGAAGTGGTCAAGCAATTCGACCTCAAGCCTGACGAAGCCCGCGTTCGCGAAATGATTCAGGAAATGGCTTCGGCCTACCAAGAGCCTGAGCAGGTTGTGTCCTGGTACTACAAGAACGACCAGCAACTGAACGAAGTCCGTTCGGTTGTGCTGGAAGAACAAGTTGTGGATACTGTTCTGCAGAAGGCTAACGTGACCGACAAAGCGGTCTCTTACGAAGAAGCAGTCAAGCCGGTAGAAGCTCCACAAGCCGACTGATCGCTTTTACGCTAAGAAGTAATCACCATAAGCCAGCCTTCGTGCTGGCTTATGCGTATTCAAGACATAACTATTTGGGAGTGACTGCAGAGCATGTTCCGTAATTCGTATATTCAGCAGAACTCTGATATCCAGGCCGCAGGCGGCCTGGTCCCGATGGTTGTCGAGCAGTCTGCTCGTGGCGAGCGCGCTTACGACATTTACTCGCGCCTTCTCAAGGAGCGAGTGATCTTTCTGGTTGGCCCAGTAGAGGACTACATGGCCAACCTGATCTGTGCGCAACTGCTGTTCCTTGAAGCGGAAAACCCGGACAAGGACATCCATCTCTATATCAACTCCCCGGGCGGTTCGGTGACAGCAGGCATGTCGATCTACGACACCATGCAATTCATCAAACCCAACGTATCGACTACTTGTATCGGTCAAGCGTGCAGCATGGGCGCTTTCCTGCTGACGGCCGGTGCCGCTGGCAAGCGTTTCTGCCTGCCGAACTCGCGTGTGATGATTCACCAGCCATTGGGCGGTTTCCAGGGCCAGGCATCGGATATCGAAATCCATGCCAAGGAAATCCTGTTCATTCGTGAGCGTCTCAACACGCTGATGGCCAAGCACAGCGGGCACACGCTTGAAGAAATCGAGCGCGACACCAACCGCGATAACTTCATGAGTGCAGAAGCCGCGCGTGAGTACGGGTTGATCGATGAAGTGATCAGCCAGCGCCCCGCTTAAATAAGCAGCACAAAATAGGCTTGGTCGGCCGCTCCGATCACTAGCGGGCTTGAAAAAGCCCGCAATAGCCTTCATCTTGTGTTGCAAGCCTATCGGATTTGGATCGAACGAATGACTGACACCCGCAACGGCGAGGACAACGGCAAGCTGCTCTATTGCTCCTTCTGTGGCAAAAGCCAGCATGAAGTGCGCAAATTGATTGCCGGCCCCTCGGTCTTTATCTGCGACGAGTGCGTCGACCTGTGCAATGACATCATCCGTGAGGAGGTGCAGGAAGCCCAGGCCGAGAGCAGCGCGCATAAATTGCCTTCGCCTAAAGAAATCAGCGGCATCCTTGATCAGTATGTGATTGGTCAAGAGCGTGCGAAAAAGGTTCTGGCCGTAGCGGTGTACAACCACTACAAACGCCTGAACCAGCGTGACAAAAAGAATGACGACGTCGAACTCGGCAAAAGCAACATCTTGCTGATCGGCCCGACAGGCTCGGGTAAAACCCTGCTTGCCGAAACACTGGCCCGTTTGCTGAACGTTCCGTTCACCATCGCCGACGCAACCACCCTCACCGAGGCGGGTTATGTAGGTGAAGATGTCGAGAACATCATTCAGAAACTGTTGCAGAAGTGCGATTACGATGTAGAAAAAGCCCAGATGGGCATTGTTTACATCGATGAGATCGACAAGATTTCGCGCAAGTCTGACAACCCGTCGATCACCCGGGACGTTTCCGGTGAAGGCGTGCAGCAGGCCTTGCTCAAGTTGATCGAAGGCACGGTCGCTTCCGTTCCACCGCAAGGTGGTCGTAAGCATCCGCAGCAGGAATTCCTTCAGGTCGACACCCGTAACATCCTGTTCATTTGTGGTGGCGCGTTCTCCGGTCTGGAGAAGGTTATTCAACAGCGCTCCACCCGTGGCGGCATCGGCTTCAACGCCGAGGTGCGCAGCAAGGAAGAAGGCAAGAAAGTCGGTGAATCCCTGCGTGAAGTCGAGCCTGACGATCTGGTCAAGTTCGGTCTGATCCCGGAATTCGTCGGTCGTCTGCCGGTCCTCGCCACGCTGGACGAGCTTGATGAGGCTGCGTTGATGCAGATCCTTACCGAGCCGAAAAATGCTCTGACCAAGCAGTACGCCAAGCTGTTCGAGATGGAAGGCGTGGACCTGGAATTCCGGGCGGACGCACTGAAATCGGTCGCCAAACGTGCCCTGGAACGCAAGACCGGTGCCCGTGGACTGCGTTCGATTCTCGAAGGTGTATTGCTCGACACTATGTATGAAATCCCCTCGCAGTCCGAGGTGAGCAAAGTAGTGATCGATGAAAGCGTAATCGAAGGCAAGTCCAAGCCACTGTATATCTACGAAAACAGTGAACCGGCAGCCAAGGCCGCGCCAGACGCATAAGCGTCACGCAGCTGGAATAAAGAAGGGGCCTTCGGGCCCCTTTTCTTTTAAAGCGTTTTAACACCCTCTTTGCGCTTGTTTTTTTTGAAAGCAGCCCCCATCTTGGTTTCAAGCTTACTTCCATCTGTTTACGGCCTTATGGCCGCCGTAGAGGCGAAATCATGAAGACAACCATCGAATTGCCTCTCTTGCCATTGCGTGATGTCGTGGTTTATCCGCACATGGTTATCCCGCTGTTCGTGGGGCGCGAGAAATCCATCGAAGCCCTCGAGGCTGCGATGACGGGCGACAAGCAGATCCTTCTGCTGGCTCAGCGGAACCCTGCTGACGACGATCCCGGTGAAGAAGCACTTTATCGCGTAGGTACCATCGCCACCGTTCTGCAACTGCTCAAGCTGCCTGACGGCACCGTCAAGGTTCTGGTCGAAGGCGAGCAGCGGGGCGCCGTGGAGCGCTTCAGCGAAGTGGACGGCCACTGCCGTGCCGAAGTCTCGCTGATCGACGAAGTCGACGCGCCTGAGCGCGAGTCGGAAGTGTTTGTCCGTAGCCTGCTGGCTCAGTTCGAACAGTATGTGCAGTTGGGCAAGAAAGTCCCGGCTGAAGTCCTGTCGTCGCTCAACAGCATCGACGAGCCTGGGCGTCTGGTCGACACCATGGCCGCGCACATGGCCCTGAAGATCGAGCAGAAGCAGGAAATCCTCGAAATCATCGATTTGTCGGCCCGGGTCGAGCACGTCCTGGCGTTGCTGGATGCCGAAATCGACCTGCTGCAGGTCGAAAAACGCATTCGCGGTCGTGTCAAAAAACAAATGGAGCGCAGTCAGCGCGAGTACTACCTGAATGAGCAGATGAAGGCCATTCAGAAAGAGCTCGGCGACAGCGAGGAAGGCCACAACGAAATCGAAGAGCTGAAAAAGCGCATCGATGCCGCGGGTCTGCCAAAAGATGCCTTGGCTAAAGCCCAGGGCGAACTGAACAAGCTGAAACAAATGTCGCCAATGTCTGCGGAAGCGACCGTGGTGCGTTCGTACATCGACTGGTTGGTTCAGGTGCCGTGGAAGGCTCAGAGCAAAGTGCGTCTGGATCTGGCCCGTGCCGAAGACATTCTCGACGCCGACCACTACGGTCTGGACGAAGTCAAAGAACGCATCCTCGAATACCTCGCCGTGCAAAAGCGCGTGAAGAAAATTCGTGGTCCGGTGTTATGCCTTGTCGGTCCTCCTGGGGTGGGTAAAACTTCCCTGGCGGAGTCGATTGCTCACGCCACCAACCGCAAATTCGTCCGTATGGCCCTCGGTGGCGTGCGCGATGAAGCGGAAATTCGTGGTCATCGCCGGACTTACATCGGTTCGATGCCAGGAAGATTGATTCAAAAGATGACAAAGGTTGGGGTTCGTAACCCGCTGTTCCTGCTCGATGAAATCGACAAAATGGGCAGCGACATGCGTGGTGACCCGGCGTCGGCGTTGCTGGAAGTGCTCGATCCGGAGCAGAACCACAACTTCAACGATCACTATCTGGAAGTCGATTACGACCTGTCCGATGTGATGTTCCTTTGCACCTCCAACTCTATGAACATTCCACCGGCGCTGCTGGACCGGATGGAAGTGATTCGTCTGCCGGGCTACACCGAAGACGAGAAGATCAACATCGCCGTCAAATACCTCTCGCCGAAGCAGATTGCTGCCAACGGCTTGAAGAAAGGCGAGCTGGAATTCGAAGCTGAAGCGATCCGCGACATCATCCGCTACTACACCCGCGAAGCCGGTGTACGGGGGCTTGAGCGCCAGATTGCCAAGGTATGCCGCAAGACGGTCAAAGAGCACGCACTGGAAAAACGCTTCTCGGTGAAGGTCACTGCCGAGATGCTGGAACACTTCCTGGGTGTGCGCAAATTCCGCTACGGCCTGGCCGAATCGCAGGATCAGATTGGTCAAGTGACCGGCCTGGCCTGGACTCAGGTGGGCGGCGAGTTGTTGACCATCGAAGCCGCTGTCGTACCGGGTAAAGGCCAGTTGATCAAGACCGGTTCCCTGGGCGATGTCATGGTCGAATCGATCACCGCCGCCCTGACCGTGGTCCGCAGCCGTGCCAAGAGCCTGGGGATCCCCCTGGACTTCCACGAGAAGCGCGACACGCACATCCATATGCCGGAAGGGGCGACCCCGAAGGACGGCCCTAGCGCTGGTGTAGGCATGTGCACGGCCCTGGTGTCGGCATTGACCGGGATTCCTGTACGCGCGGACGTCGCCATGACCGGCGAAATTACCCTGCGTGGCCAAGTGCTGGCGATCGGCGGTTTGAAGGAAAAACTGCTGGCGGCTCACCGTGGCGGGATCAAGACGGTGATCATTCCTGAAGAGAACGTACGCGATCTGAAGGAAATTCCTGACAACATCAAGCAAGATCTGCAGATTAAACCAGTTAAATGGATTGACGAGGTCCTGCAAATTGCGCTGCAATACGCGCCGGAGCCCTTGCCGGATGTGGCTCCGGAGATAGTTGCAAAGGATGAAAAACGCGAGTCTGACTCTAAGGAAAGAATTAGCACGCATTAGTACGCATTTGCCTGGGGGGCTTCCTTGACAGCTTTTTAGAGCCCTTGTTATAAAGCGGCTCTTAAGTGTCTGTAGGCCATTCAGCACTCGTTTTTGCTTTCACCAAAAAACTTAGAATCATACTCAAATAGATATAAGGGGACTTAGAGTGAACAAGTCGGAACTGATTGATGCTATCGCTGCATCCGCTGATATCCCGAAAGCTGCTGCTGGCCGTGCGCTGGACGCTGTAATCGAATCCGTCACTGGCGCTCTCAAGGCTGGCGACTCCGTTGTTCTGGTTGGTTTCGGTACGTTCTCCGTGACCGATCGTCCTGCTCGCATCGGTCGTAACCCACAGACCGGTAAGACGCTGGAAATCGCTGCAGCCAAAAAACCAGGTTTCAAAGCCGGTAAAGCACTGAAAGAAGCTGTCAACTAAGTTCGATTCAGGTTTTTGCCTATCCGGGTCGGGGTCATGCCTGACCTGGCAGCGGAGCGGTAGTCCAGCCAACACATCGTTGATCTGAGACACCGAGGGTCGCAAGTTCGAACCCTCGGTCCGTTCCGCCAGTTACGAGAAGGCGCATCCCCGGATGCGCCTTTCTTCTATCCGGATTCTACCCACGCTCCACGGTTGCCTAATTTTGAAGTTCAACCGTTTCTGGGGGACGCATGCTGCAGAATATCAGGGACAATTCACAAGGCTGGATTGCCAAGACCATTATCGGAATCATCGTTGTACTGATGGCTTTCACCGGTATCGAGGCCATTTTCCAGGCGACGACCAACAGCCAGGATGCGGCCAAGGTCAACGGCGAAGAAATCAGCCAGAACGAACTGAGCCAGGCCGTCGACATGCAACGCCGTCAGCTGATGCAACAGCTGGGCAAGGATTTCGACGCTTCTTTGCTCGACGAAAAAATGCTGCGCGAATCGGCCCTCAAAGGCCTGATCGATCGCAAACTGCTGCTGCAAGGCGCAGAAAAATCGAAATTCGCTTTCTCCGAAGCCGCTTTGGACCAGGTGATCCTGCAGACGCCTGAATTCCAGGCCGACGGCAAGTTCAGCCCTGAGCGTTTCGACCAGGTGATCCGTCAGCTGGGCTACAGCCGTATGCAATTCCGCCAGATGCTGGCTCAGGAAATGCTGATCGGTCAGTTGCGCGCTGGCCTGGCCGGCAGTGGTTTCGTCACCGATGCACAGGTGCTGTCCTTCGCCCGTCTGGAAAAGCAGACCCGCGATTTCGCTGCCCTGAACATCAAGGTTGACCCGGCGGCTGTGAAGCTGACCGACGATGAGGTCAAGGCTTACTACGACGAACACGCCAAGGAATTCATGACGCCGGATCAGGTGGTCATCGATTACCTGGAATTGAAGAAGGCTTCCTTCTTTGATGAGGTCGCCGTCAAGGACGAAGACCTGCAAGCGGCGTATCAGAAAGAAACCGCCAACCTGGCCGAACAACGCCGGGCTGCGCACATTCTGATCGAAGTGAACGACAAGGTGACCGAAGCGCAAGCCAAGGCGAAGATCGAAGAAGTTCAGGCGCGTCTGGCCAAGGGCGAGAAGTTCGAGGCATTGGCCAAGGAATTCTCCCAGGATCCGGGTTCGGCGAACAACGGCGGTGATCTCGGTTACGCCGGTCCTGGCGTCTACGACCCAGCGTTCGAAAAAGCGCTGTACTCGTTGAACAAGGATCAGGTGTCCGAGCCGATCCGCACTGACTTCGGTTTTCACCTGATCAAGCTGCTGGGCGTTGAAGCACCGGAAGTCCCGACTTTGGCCAGCCTCAAAGGCAAGCTGATCCGTGAGCTGAAAACCCAGCAGGTTGAGCAGCGTTTCGTTGAGGCGACCAAGCAACTGGAAGATTCGTCGTTCGAAGCGTCTGACCTGGCCCAACCGGCGCAAGACTTGAAGCTGACCGTCCACACCTCCGCGCCGTTTGGCCGTGAAGGTGGCGAAGGTGTTGCGGCCAACCGTGCCGTGGTCACTGCAGCGTTCAGTCCTGAAGTGCTGGATGAAGGTGCCAACAGCACCGCCATCGAGCTCGATCCGGAAACCGTGATCGTGCTGCGCGCCAAGGAGCACTTGAAGCCTGCGCAGTTGCCGCTCGAAAGCGTGGCCGCCAGCATCCGCACGCAATTGGCCAAGGAGCACGCGAGTGCTGCCGCCAAGACCAAGGCTGATCAGTTGATCGCCAGCCTGCGTGACGGCAAGACACCGCTGGACAAGGCTATCGACGGCCAGAACTGGAAAGTCACCGCAGCGGCCACTCGCGCGCAGGAAGGGGTTGACCCAGCCGTGCTGCAAGCACTGTTCCGCATGCCAAAACCTGCCGCCAAGGACAAGCCGACCTTCAGCAGCGTGACCCTGGCCGATGGTAGCTTGGTGATCGTGCGCTTGAACGGCGTGAACGAAGCCGCAGCGCCGACCGATGAAGAGAAGGCTCAATACCGTCGCTTCCTCGCTTCGCGCATTGGCCAGCAAGACTTTGCGGCCTACCGCAAGCAGCTGGAAAGCGAAGCGGACATCAAGCGTTTTTGATGGCTGACTGAGTTTCTGGCTACACAAAAAACCCGGCCGAAAGGCCGGTTTTTTTTGGGGAGAGCAAAAAGCAAAAGATCGCAGCCTTCGGCAACTCCTACGCGCCTGTGGGCGCCGCCGAAGGCTGCGATCTTTTGCTTTCCCCCCCCCCATCGGAAAACAACGACGATGTGCGACTTTTCCCGCATATAACGGTCAACACACCTGTAACCGTTTTAAGACACTAATCGATGCGACGCTAAGCATCGTTCTGTTGCACAATACGCCCCGGACCGTTTTCTCTCAGGATGTTCAATGTTTAGATCAATTCCCATGCGTGTTGTCGGGCTGGCACTGGTGCTGGCCGTTGCTGCCGGTTGTTCGTCGAAAAAAGCCGCCATCTATGAGCATGAGAACTTCGACGATTCCGGAACGTTTTCGCGCAACTACCCGGTGACCGACGCGCAGACCTGCGAAGCCGCTCGACGTGCCTTGCTCAGCCAGGGCTACATCATCACCAGCAGCGATCCGAAACTGGTCAGCGGGCACAAGAGCTTCCAGCAGACCGGCGAGACCCACATGGAGATCAGCTTCAGTGTGGTCTGTGCCGATGACGGCTCCGAAGGGCACCATGCAACCATGTTCGCCAACGCCTTGCAGGATCGCTATGCGCTGAAGAAGACCAATAACTCCGCCAGCCTGGGCGTGGGTGTGTTGGGCTCGGTATCGATGCCGATCGGCTCGTCCGATGATTCGATGGTCAAGGTGGCCAGCGAAACCGTGTCCTCGGCCAAGTTTTACGAGCGCTTCTTTACCTTGGTGGAGTTGTTCCTGCCGCCGGAAGCGAAGAAAGCCGCGCACATTGTCGAAAAACCGAAAACTGATCTGGGCGTGCCTGAAGCCAAGGCAGCACCAGCACCACTGGTGCCAACGCCAGCGCCCGCACCTGCCGCAGAGCCTGTAGCGGCGCCGGTACCTGTCGAAGCGGCCCCTGCCGCTTCAGAGCCCGTCGCTCCACCACCGGAATCCACCCCGATCACGCCGGTTGAAACCTCCGAGCCAGCTCCAGCCACCGAGACCATCACGCCACCGTCGCACCCGGACAACATGCCACCTCCAAGCGAACCAATCCCGGCCCAGTAAGCGCTCCAGGCGTTACGGGGGCGTGTCAGACGGCACGACGCCCGTAACGGCCATCCAGATTGATCCACGTCAAACCAGGCCGTTGTCCTACGGCCTGTATCGAAAAAATCCTGTGATAAATTCCTGACCACCTGCTACGTTTTATTCAGTAGCGGCAGAGTGTCGTGTGAGCGTCATTTTTCTTTCACGCGGGCACTTTATGCTCAAGGCGCTGGTCATTTGATCAGGCCATTTTTAATGAGCGATGGGGGACACCACAATGGACGAATATCAAGAAGAGTTGCTCGAGTATTCGGCGTTTGAACTGGATCCGCTGGAACCAGCCGAAGACGCCACCGAGCTGTAAGGCTTTACGCGGATTGGCGATGACTGCGGCGAAACTCGCCGGGTGTCTGGCCGTTCCAGCGTTTGAAGGCCCGTTGAAAGGCTTCGGCTGAGGCAAAGCCGAGCAGGTAGGCGATTTCTCCGAACGCCAGTTCGGTATCGCGAATGTAAGTCATGGCCAGGTCGCGGCGAGTGTCGTTGAGAATCGCGCGAAATTGCGTGCCTTCCTCGGCGAGTTTGCGACGCAAGGTCCAGGTGGGCAGCTTCAGGCGTGCCGCCACTTCTTCCAGGTCGGGTTCCCGGCCACCATTGAGCAACGGCCCCAGCAACTGAGTGATGCGTTCACGCAGGCTGCGGGTGCGTGTCAGCTGTTCCAGTTCCCGTTCACACAATTGCAGCAGGTGCCGCCAGGTGCTCGGGCAGTGTTGTGGGTTGCGCTGGGCGAGACTGGCCAGGCTCAGGCGCAGTTGATTGTGTTCGGCGCCAAACTGGATCGGACAATCGCCCAAGACACTGTAGGCATCCCGATAATCCGGCTCTTCGAACTCGATCTCGATGCGTTCGGCACGCAATGGGGCAGGGCTCAGGCTGGACAATTGCTGCAACCAGCCAGCGATGATCGAGTCGACCACGAAGCGGTTGTACGCGTTGTAGGGGCTGATGGAATAGAAGCGCAGCCACGCGCCGCGGGCATCTTCGTGGAAGCTCGACTGGCCGCGATAGTTGGAACCGTACAAGGCTTCAAAGCGGATCAGACAACGCGCCGCTTCTCGGACTGTCGGGGCCTGGGCCGCGGTGACGCCGGCTAAACCTGCCTGACTAAGGCGACTGAGCTGGCCCATGCGCAAGCCCAGTGCCGGGTCGCCGGTCAGTTGAATCGCCCCGTGGCCAAGGCGCATGTAGCGCGGGATCGACAGTCGGGCGCCAGCCTCACCCAGGCGCGCCGCGTCGAGGCCGTACTGATCGAGCAAAGGCTGCGGGTCGGCACCGTGGCTGTGCACCGCGTCGGCCAGGCTATGAACAAAGCCCACCGACAAATCCCCAAGGCGCATCGGCAGCGGTTTCATGGTTTACAACCAGAGGTTCAACAAACGCGCGCCACGGTCATTGCCGTCGCCGGAGTGTTGGCCGTTGCGACTGAGAAAGCTCTGGCCGGCGCTACCCTTGTCCCAGAACTGCCCGCGCAGGAACACACTCATGCCGGCAATCGCCTGGCTGCTGGGTGGCTGGGCGATCAGGGTCAGGCGATGCCAGGCCTGGCCTTCGCTGAGTTCGCCGGCCTTGAGACTGACGGAGCCGGGTGTCGACAAGCCTTTGTAACCGCGCCACGGTTTGTCCCAGGTCCCGCGCCCGACGACGAACGCCGGGACCGCCACTAGCTGCGCGCCCTGTTCATCGAGTTTGCGGTAGTTGTCCGGGTACCAACTGTCGCTGCCGATCAGGATGCCCAAACGTCCAGCCGGAGTATCGATCACGTTAACCGTGTGATCGGTATTTGCGGCGAGGGTCTCCTGTTCCGCGAAGATCGGATGCATCTGGCGCTGGGGCTGGCCGATGGGCAAGCCGTCGCGACCGAACACCACGGTGCTGTTGAACAGCGCGCCGTGACCGATTTTCAAAGTGCCGTCGCTGACGCTCGGCTCTGGTAGCACGATGGAACCGGCCACCAGGGTCACGTGAAATTCTTTCGCCAGGCCGCCGAACAGCGCCTGATAATCCTTGGCCATGCTTTTGGCCTTCATGCGCAGATGAGCGTCGTCGAGGCGACTAGCACCCTTGGCGCTGATCAACGCGCGGACAAACTGCAACGGATTGCTCGCCGCCAGCCAGTTCATGGCTTCCTTGAGGGTGCTGGCCTGGTACAGCTCATCTTTCTCACCGCTGACCATCAGCCAGGTGCCGACATGTTCCGGCAGCACGACGATGGTCTTTTCGTTCAACAGACCTTGGTCCTGGGCCTTTTGCAGATAGGCCGCGAGCTTGCGGTGCAGTCGCTCGGGGCTTTGGTAATCGGTGGGGAACAACTCGGGCTGGATGCCCAGCAGGTTGCCGCGATCGGCCGGGGTGCCTTGATCGACCGCCAGATTGATCCGCAGGTCCGACAGGTAATGACCCACCGGACGGTCCGCGGCCCACATGGCGTAGGTCGTGAGGGCGGCGATCAACGCCATGGAAAAGGTCAGGTACAAAAGTTTGCGCATGGGAAAGCAGTCAACAGCCGTGTGCAGGATTCGTCGACTAGGGTAGGGCCCCGGTCGGCGCTTGCCAAGAGGCGCTGCGCATTTGGATCAATAAGTTGTCAGTTTGGGTCATTGAGTGACAGCGGTGCGACTCTTAGTCTGTCCAACATGACTGACGGGGGCCGAAGAGCTCCTGCACTTTTTCCGTGATCGCTCGATGTGGAGTTACCGATGGCCGCCGCTCATTACCCGCACCTGTTGGCCCCGCTGGACCTGGGTTTTACCACGCTGCGCAACCGCACCCTGATGGGCTCGATGCACACCGGCCTGGAAGAAAAGCCCGGCGGCTTCGAGCGCATGGCGGCGTATTTCGCCGAACGTGCCCTGGGCGGCGTTGGCCTGATGGTCACCGGCGGCATTGGTCCGAACGATGAGGGCGGCGTTTACTCCGGCGCGGCCAAGCTGACCACCGAGGAAGAAGCGCTCAAGCACCAGATCGTCACCCGCGCGGTGCACGAGGCGGGCGGCAAGATCTGCATGCAGATCCTTCATGCCGGGCGTTATGCCTACAGCCCGAAACAGGTAGCACCGAGCGCGATCCAGGCGCCGATCAACCCGTTCAAGCCTAAAGAGCTGGACGAGGAAGGCATCGAGAAGCAGATCAGCGATTTCGTCACCTGCTCGACACTGGCACAAGTAGCTGAGTACGACGGTGTCGAAATCATGGGGTCCGAAGGTTATTTCATTAACCAGTTCCTCGCGGCCCACACCAACCACCGCACCGACCGTTGGGGCGGCAGCTACGAAAACCGCATGCGCCTGCCGGTGGAAATCGTCCGTCGGGTGCGCGAAGCGGTCGGTCCGAATTTCATCATCATCTTCCGCCTGTCGATGCTCGACCTGGTGGAAGGCGGCAGCAGTTGGGAAGAAATCGTCACCCTGGCCAAGGCTATCGAGCAGGCCGGCGCGACGATCATCAACACCGGTATCGGCTGGCACGAAGCGCGGATTCCGACCATCGCCACCAAAGTGCCGCGCGGGGCGTTCAGCAAGGTCACGGCCAAGCTGCGGGGTTCGGTGAGCATTCCGCTGATCACCACCAACCGCATCAACACCCCGGAAGTCGCCGAGCAGATTCTGGCGGAAGGCGATGCCGACATGGTTTCGATGGCGCGGCCGTTCCTCGCCGACGCCGATTTCGTCAACAAGGCTGCCGCTGGCCGTGCCGATGAAATCAACACCTGCATCGGCTGCAACCAGGCCTGCCTCGATCACACCTTCGGCGGCAAGTTGACCAGTTGCCTGGTCAACCCACGGGCCTGCCACGAAACCGAGCTCAATTACCTGCCGGTGCAGCAGATCAAGAAGATCGCGGTGGTCGGTGCCGGTCCTGCCGGTCTTTCTGCGGCAACCGTGGCCGCCGAGCGTGGCCATCAGGTGACGCTGTTTGATTCGGCCAGCGAAATCGGCGGCCAGTTCAACATCGCCAAGCGTGTGCCGGGCAAGGAAGAGTTCTTCGAAACCCTGCGCTACTTCAACCGCAAGTTGCAGACCACCAATGTTGAGGTGTGCCTGAACACCCGCGTCGACGTGGCGCAACTGGTGGCTGGCGGTTACGACGAGATCATCCTCGCTACCGGCATCGCGCCGCGTACCCCGGCGATTCCGGGTGTCGAGAACGCCAAAGTGTTGAGCTACCTGGACGTGATCCTTGAGCGCAAACCGGTGGGCAAACGCGTCGCGGTGATTGGCGCCGGCGGTATCGGTTTCGACGTTTCGGAGTTCCTGGTGCACGAAGGTGTGGCCACCAGCCTCGACCGCGCAGCGTTCTGGAGAGAGTGGGGCATCGATACGCATCTGGAAGCGCGCGGCGGCGTGGCGGGGATCAAGGCCCAGCCTCATGCGCCTGCTCGTGAGGTGTTCCTGTTGCAACGCAAGAAGTCCAAGGTCGGCGACGGCCTGGGCAAGACCACTGGCTGGATTCATCGCACCGGATTGAAGAACAAGCAGGTGCAGATGCTCAATAGCGTCGAATACCTGAAAATCGACGACGAAGGCCTGCACATCCGCATCGGCGAAACCGGTGAGCCGCACGTGCTGGCGGTGGACAACATCGTGATCTGCGCCGGGCAGGACCCGCTGCGTGAATTGCAGGACGGTCTGGTCGCGGCGGGGCAGAACGTGCATCTGATTGGCGGCGCGGACGTGGCGGCGGAGCTGGATGCGAAGCGGGCGATCAATCAAGGGTCGCGTCTCGCAGCCGAACTCTGAGGCCTCGCCACATCCTTGTAGCAGCTGTCGAGCGCCAGCGAGGCTGCGTTCGGCTGCGAAGCAGTCGTAAAACCAATCACCGCGGTGTTACAGATAAACCGCGGTGAACGAATTGACGACTGCTGCGCAGCCGAACGCAGTCTCGCTGGGGCTCGACAGCTGCTACGGCGGGGCTCACTGTAGACTGCTGTTTTTTGACAGAATGCGTAACGCCTATGCTTTCCCCTCCCAACGACTGGCTCCCCCAAGCCCCGCTCAACCCCCTTCACCTCGACTGGCTCACCGCAGCCGGCATCGAAGTCGCCATCCTGCGTCTCGACCAAATCGACCCGCTGATCAGCGGCAACAAGTGGTTCAAACTCATCGAACACCTCCACGCCGCTGACCAGGCCGGTGCCGACGGCATCATCAGTCTCGGTGGCGCTCACTCCAATCATCTGCATGCATTAGCCGCTGCGGGCAAACGCTTCGGCTTCAAAACGGTGGGATTACTGCGCGGCCATCCGCAAGACACCCCGACCGTAAAGGATCTACAGGACTTCGGCATGCAGTTGCATTGGCTGGGTTACGGCGGTTATCGCGCGCGGCACGAACCGGGTTTCTGGCAGCCATGGCAGGCGCAATACCCGACCCTGCACCCGGTGCCGGAAGGGGGAGGCGGTTTGCGCGGGGCGCGGGGCTGCATGCCGCTCAGGGATCAAGTCCGGGAGCAATTGAACGGTTTGGGTTGGAACGACTATGACGGCTGGTGGCTGGCCTGCGGAACTGGCACCACTCTGGCCGGGCTGGTGTTGGCCGAGGCGGGCGCTCATCCGGTTTACGGTGCATTGGCGGTGCCCGACGATCATGGCGTGGCGCAGCAGGTTGAATCGATTGTGCGCGAGGGCGGATTGTCGGATCCGGCGTATGAACTGTTCGAGGCCAGTCGTGGCGGTTTTGCCAAGGTTGATTCGCTGTTGCTTGAATTCATCGAGCAGACCGAACAGGCCAGCGGTATTCCCCTTGAGCCGTTGTACACCGGCAAGGCGTTGTTGGCGCTTAAGCAGCAGATTGAAGCGAGAAGATTCCCTCAAGGCACGCGGTTGATCTTCATCCATACCGGTGGCTTGCAAGGTCGACGGGGTTTTAATATCCAGTAGGCGCTGGCGGAGCCTGCGATCTTTTGATTTTCAGCGATTTCCGCCTCGCCAAGATCAAAAGATCGCAGGCTTCGCCAGCGCCTACAGGGGCAAGTGTTGTGTCAGCTAATGCTCACTGGCTCAGGTATTGCGACTCACCCGCTTCGGCATCATCCGCATCAACGTGTTATCCCCCACCACATAATGGTGATACAGCCCGGCCACGGCATGCAGGCCGATCAGCCAATAACCGATAGTGCCGCCGAGTTCATGCCAGCCCTGGATCCGCTTGGCCAGCGGCTTGTCTTCAGAGACCAGTAACGGCAAGTCAAACCCGTAGAACATCACCTGATGACCCTTGGCGCTGGTGACCAGCCAGCCGAGGATCGGCATGGCGATCATGAACAGGTACAACGCCCAGTGCATCAATTTGGCCAGCGTGGTTTGCCAATGCGGCGAAGCCGGGAAGATCTGCGGCGCCGGGCCGAGGCTACGGGCGAACAGCCGCAGCCACACCAGCACAAACACCGTCAGGCCCAGCATGAAGTGCGATTCGGTGATCAGCGTCCGGCCACCACTGCCTTTGGGAAAGATCCCGCGAAATTCGATGCAGGCGTAAACCAGTGCCAGCAGCACCAGCATCAGCCAGTGCAACGCGATCGACACCGTGCTGTAACGTGAGTCGGAGTTCTTCCAGGGCATACGGGGCTCTCCACAGGTCAATGCTCAAAGTGCCGTTCTTGTGCGGCGCTGTGCTTTAACTGTAAGCCTGTTTTGCCGGATTTGCCTGAGACGATTTGCCCGTTCAATGCGCTGGTTCAGCTAATTGACAACAAAAAACCGTGTAGGAGCATGGCTTGCCCGCGATGGCGTCCTTGAGATCATCATCGCGGGCAAGCGTTGCCCCTACAGGGTATTCGGTGAATCAGCTGGCTTGCGGCATCTCGCCATTGGCCAGGCGCTTGTTGATATCGGCGATCACCTGCGGCAAATCGCTGATGGTGTCGATCATGTAGTGCGGCCGCGAACCTTCAAACATCCCGTGAATACGCTTGCGCTCGCTGGCCAGTTCTTCGCTGCCAAGGGCTTGATAACCCGCGTAGTCCAGACCCAACGCGTTACCGGAGCAGATCAATGCCACGGTCCACATGCCGGCACGCCGACCTTCCAGAATGCCCGGTACCGTGTCGTCGATCTTCACGCAGGCCGCGACGTCGTCAATGCCCAGGGCGATCACATTGGCCAGAGCCTGGGCCGGCCATGGGCGGCCATTGGGCACTTCATCGGTGGCGACCACATGGTCGGCGACGTAACCGTTGGTGGCAGCCAGTTCCACCACTTTGTCCATCACCTGCTTCGGATAGCCGGAGCACGAGCCGATCTTGATCCCTTGCTGGCGAAGATTGGCGATGGTTTCCAGGGCACCGGGGATCAGTGCCGAATGCTCGGCGATTTTTTCGATTTGCAGCGGCATGAAACGTTTGTAGATCGCAGTGACGTCATCGTCGGTCGGCGTACGGCCGAACGCCTTGCGATA
Source organism: Pseudomonas sp. LBUM1646 (assembly GCF_059716165.1). Lineage (NCBI taxonomy): Bacteria > Pseudomonadati > Pseudomonadota > Gammaproteobacteria > Pseudomonadales > Pseudomonadaceae > Pseudomonas > Pseudomonas sp. LBUM1646. Next base: position 4,500,203 of record NZ_CP166810.1, on the reverse strand, counting down.
GCGCTCGGCGACTTGCGGCTGATCGCACAGGGTGCGGATGTGGTCCCACTTGCCCATGCCCATCGGCCCGCGGGCTTCTTCGATGGAGACCTGAACGTCGAACTCGGCGAAGGCTTCGACAAAAATCTGGGTCGGCGCGAACGAGCCGAAATCGACCACGGTGCCGGCCCAGTCGAGGATGGCGGCCTGGAGTTGGGTTGGGTTGTTGTAGTTCATGGTGATCAGATCCTGTATTTGGGGAATGGTGATCTCTGTAGCAGCTGTCGAGCCCCAGCGAGGCTGCGTTCGGCTGCGAAGCAGTCGTAAACCCTGGCAACGCGGTCCACCTGAAACACCGAGGTGGATGTTTTTACGTCCGCTTCGCAGACGAACGCAGCCTCGCAGGTTCGGCAGCTGCTACAAGGCGTCGTGAATTAAATTTCCAGGACTTCCATCTCGCGCAACACCTCGGCAATCGCCGCCACCGCCGCGTGCATCTCGGGCGGGTTGACGTGGCCGATGCAGCCGACGCGGAAGGTTTCGACCTGGGTCAATTTGCCGGGATAGAGGATGAAACCCTTGGCCTTGACCCGTTCGTAGAACTCTTTGAACTGATAACGCGGATCTTTCGGCGCATGGAAGGTGATGATGATCGGCGCCTGGATCGCGGCAGGCAGGAAGCTGCGTAAACCGAGCTTGGCCATGTCATCCAGCAGCACCCGGCAGTTATCGGCGTAGCGCTGATGCCGCGCCGGCAAACCGCCTTCTTCGTTGTATTGCAGCAGCGCTTCGTGCAGCGCCGCGACTACGTGGGTCGGCGGGGTGAAGCGCCATTGGCCGGTCTTGGCCATGTAGGTGTGCTGGTCGAACAAATCCATTGCCAGCGAATGCGAGTTGCCGCCGGCATTCGCCAGCGATTCCTTGCGAGCGAACACGAAGCCCATCCCCGGTACGCCTTCCAGGCACTTGCCCGAAGCGGCGATCATCGCGTCGAATGGCACCTGTTGCGCATCGATCGGCAGGGCGCCGAAGGAGCTCATGGCGTCGATGATCAGGCGTTTGCCGTGTTGTGCGATAACGTGAGCGATTTCCGACAGTGGGTTGAGGATGCCGGTGCTGGTTTCGCAATGAATCAGTGCGATGTGGGTAATGCTCGGATCCGCCCGCAGCAGGCGATCCACATCGGCGGCGGTGGTCGGTTCGTCTTCGGCGGTTTCGAAGGTGCTGAACGGGCGGCCGAGCACTTCGCAGATCTTCGCCAGGCGTTTGCCGTAGGCGCCGTTGATCAGCACCAGGACTTTGCCATCCCGCGGCACCAGCGTGCCGATCGCCGCTTCGACGGCGAAGGTGCCGCTGCCTTGCAGGGGCACGCAGTGGTGGCTGTCGGCGCCGTTGATGATCGTCAGCAGTTGCTCGCAGAGGCTGGCGGTCAGTTGATTGAAGCGGTCGTCCCATGAACCCCAGTCAACCATCATCGCCTGACGGGTGCGGGCCGATGTGGTCAACGGGCCGGGGGTGAGCAGGATGGGTTCGGCAGTACTCATTCTCATGTCCTCGCAATCGATGGGATGACGTTACGGGGCTTAAATTGCAATTTGCCGTCGCATCAATCAAATTGTTTGTTGTTATGCCAACCATCAGTGAGGGTTATCCATGAACCTGTTCCAGCTCCGCGCGTTCGATGCCGTGGCCCGGGAAGGCAGCTTTACCCGGGCCGCCGCGCGGCTATTCATCAGCCAACCGGCGGTCACCGGGCACATCAAGGCGCTGGAGGAGCATTACCAGATCACCCTGTTGCGCCGCACCGCACGACGGGTAGAGCTGACGGAGGAGGGCACCAAACTGGCGGCGATCACCCGGGCGATGTTCGGCCTGGCCGAAGAAGCGCAGGTGATGCTGGAAGCCAACCGGCAATTGCTCACTGGGCGCCTGGAAGTGGCGGCGGATGGGCCGCACATGGTCATGCCGATGCTCGCCAGTTTGCGTGCGCGTTATCCGGGGATCACGGTGAACCTGCGTCTGGGCAATGCTCAGGAAACCCTGGCGGCGTTGTTGTCCGAGCATGCTGACGTGGCGGTGCTGACCGAAGTCGAGCCGCGTAAGGGCCTGCATCTGCAAGCGTTGAGTGAATCGCGGATCTGCGCCTTGGTGCCGGCCGGGCATCCTTGGGCGCAGCGTTCGAAAGGCGTGCCGCTCAAAGAACTGGATCAGGTGATCATGGTGTTGCGTGAACCGAGTTCGATTACCCGGCGCACGTTTGATGATGCTTGTAGTCAGGCCAAGGTCAATCCGCGGGTGTTGCTGGAGCTGGACAGTCGTGAGGCGGTGACTGAAGCCGTTGCCGCAGAATTGGGGGTTGGGGTGGTGTCGTCGGTGGAAGTCAGTCATGACCCGCGGGTGGTGGCGGTGCCGATTATTGGTGAGGGACTGATCAATCGGCACATGATCGGCTGCATGGAACGGCGGCGGGATTTGCGCTTGATTCAGGCATTTTTTGATTTGGCGCCTTCCACCTAACCTGATCGTTCCCACGCTCCGCGTGGGAATGCAGCCCGGGACGCTCCGCGTCCCACAAGCGGACGCAGAGCGTCCATTGAGGCATTCCCACGCGGAGCGTGGGAACGATCATTGCGGCAAACTCTCGCGCACCATCTCCAAAAATGTCGCCACCACCCGCCGCGAACTCTGCTCGCGCAGGCACACCAACGTCTCCGTCAGCCGCCGCTTGCAGTCGGTAATCGGCAACGCGCAAACCCTGGAATCAGCTCCAAACTCCGCCGCCGACACCACGCCGACGCCAATCCCGACCACCACCGCCTCCCGCGCCGCTTCCCGGCCTTCGACCTGAATCGCCGGGCGAATCCGAAACCCCGCCCCGGCCATTTCTTCTTCCAGGGTCTGGCGCGTCACCGAGCCGATTTCCCGGAGCACCAACGGCGTGTCATCCAGATCCGCCAGGCAGATGGATTCGCGATCCGCCCACGGATGATTGCGCGAGACGAACGCCACCATCGGGTCATTGCGCAGCGGCAACGAAATCAAGCGTTCATCGCTGACGTCCCGACCGAGCAACGCCAAATCAGCCTGATAGTTGAACAGCCGAAACAGCGATTCATCAGTGTTACCGGTTTCAATTTTCACGCTGATGCCGGGGTAGCGCTCGCAAAACCGGGCGATCTGCGGCAGCACGTGGACTGGCGCATCGACGGCGAGGATCAGGCTGCCGGTTTGCAGCGCCTGGGAATCCTGCAACAGCTCCTGGGCTTCGGCCTCGATGACGAACAGCCGCTGGGTGATGCTCAACAAGCGCTCGCCCAAATCCGTCAGGCGCACCGAGCGTTTGTTGCGATGGAACAGCAACACACCGAAGCGCTCTTCGAGTTTGCGCACTTGGTCGGAAATCGCCGGTTGCGTGAGGAAAAGCCGCTCGGCGGCCCTGGTGAAGCTTCCGTGAACCGCCACGGCGTGGAAGGCTTTGAGTTGGGCGTGGGAAACCGACATCGAAACCTCCAGTAACAAGCTGAGCTTATATTGGAAATACGATAAATCGATTTCACTTATTAATCAGTAATTGTTTTTATCGGCCTCAGCCCCGGTGACTGGTCAGTCGAACAGCGTCGGGTGCCATGAGCCTGCGGGTGCAACAGCAGGACTCATCTGACCGGTATCGCTTCAGGGAAGCCGCGATATCGAAGTGCTCAACAATAAAAAAACAGGCGTTATTTCTCAATTTCTGCCGGCACACTCACACCCTGAGGTCAGAACCACCATGAACAAGCACATCGGCACCATCAAGCGTTGGCGCGTGCAGATCTTCGCCATCACCTGGCTCGCTTACGCCGCTTTCTACTTCACCCGCAAAGCCTTTTCAGTCGCCAAACTGGGGATCGCCGAAGACCCCACCTTCATGCTCGACAAAATGGCCATGGCCAACCTCGACGCGATTTACCTGGCGGCCTACGCCATCGGCCAATTCACCTGGGGCATCCTCGCTGACCGTTTCGGACCACGGGTTGTGGTGCTCGGCGGGTTGTTGATTTCTGCGGCGGCGGCGCTGGTGATGGGCAATTTCGCCACGTTGCCGATCTTCGCCACCTGCATGTTGATCCAAGGCCTGGCGCAGTCCACCGGATGGTCGGGGCTGTGCAAGAACATCGGCAGTTTTTTCCCCTCCGAGCAGCGCGGACGGGTGCTGGGGTTGTGGAGTTCCTGTTATGCCTTCGGCGGACTGGTGGCGTCACCGTTCGCCGGTTGGTGGGCTTACACGCTGGTGGGCACTTGGCACGCGGCGTTCATTTCCAGTGCGGCGGTGGTTGGGCTGGTCGCCGTGCTGTTTTTTATTTTCCAACGCAACAAACCCGAAGACGTTGGCTTGCCCGCCGTGGAGCCGGAACCGGAGTTGAGCGCTGAAGAGGCTTACGCACAAAGCAAGATCAGCGTTCTGGAGCCGTTAAAGGAAATCCTGCGCAACCGTACCGTGCTGGTACTCGGGCTCTCGTACTTCCTGTTGAAGCCGGCGCGCTACGCGATTCTGTTGTGGGGCCCGGTGATCGTCTTCGAACAAATGCCCTCGGTGGGCAAGGTCGGCGCGGCGATCATCCCGACCTCGTTCGAACTGGCCGGGTTGCTCGGGCCGATCCTGCTCGGTCTGGCCTCGGACAAACTGTTCGGCGCCCGGCGGATGCCGGCCTGTGTGATCAGTCTGTTGGCGCTGACGGTTTCCCTGGCGCTGTTCATGGGCGCCTTGCACACCGGCAGTGTGATGCTGGTGGTGGCGCTGTTGTTCGTCATGGGCCTGACCCTTTACGGGCCGGATTCGATGATCAGTGGTGCGGCGGCGATTGATTTCGGCACCGCCAAGGCTGGCGCCACGGCAGCGGGTTTCGTGAACGGCTGCGGCTCGGTCGGGGCGATTCTCGGTGGTTTGCTGCCGGGGTATTTCGATTCGGTCACGGTGTTCATCATCTTCGCCGGTTGCGCCATGTTCTCGGCCTTCGTCCTGATCCCGCACTGGAACAGCCGTCCGGCCGGTCTGAGTCTCGATTGCGCCTTCGTGCCCAACCAACCCATGACCATCAAACCCCTGCGTACCTGAGGAAACCCCCATGAGACCTTTCTGGCTGGACCAAGCGCTGGCGGCCGAGTCCTGCGCGCCGTGCGAGCCACTGGCGGGCGACACCCGCGCCGACGTGTGCATTGTCGGCGGTGGCTACACCGGGCTGTGGACCGCGATCATGCTCAAGGAGCAAAACCCCGAACTCGACGTGTTGCTGATCGAGGCCGATATCTGCGGTGCCGGCGCCAGTGGGCGCAACGGTGGATGTGCGTTGTCGTGGTCGGCCAAGTATTTCACCCTGGAACGCTTGTTCGGCGCCGAAGAAGCGGTGCGATTGGTCAAGGAGTCGGAGCGCAGTATTTATGCGATCGGCACCTTCTGCGAGCAGTACGGGGTCGACGCCGATTACCGCCTCGATGGCACGCTCTATACCGCCACCAACCGCGCCCAATGCGGTTCGACCGACGCGGTGATCGCGGCGCTGGAGCGCAACGGCATCAATTCTTTCACTCAACGGCCAGTGGCGGATGTGCAGCGCATGGCCGGTTCCAGCAAGCATCTGGAAGGCTGGTTTTCCCCGGCGGCGGCCAGTGTGCAGCCGGGAAAACTGGTGCGTGGTTTGCGCCGGGTCGCGTTGCAACTCGGTGTGCGGATTCATGAAAACACCGCCATGACCGGATTGGAGGAGGGCAAGCCTGCGGGCATTCAAACCCCGAACGGCACGGTCCGCGCGGATCGGGTGGTGCTGGCGATGAACGCCTGGATGGCCCGGGCGTTCCCGCAGTTCGAGCGCAGCGTGGCGATTGTCTCCAGCGACATGCTGATCACCGAACCGCGCCCGGACTTGCTGAATGAAATCGGCTTGACCAGCGGTGTCACCGTGCTCGATTCGCGGATTTTCGTGCACTACTACCACAACACCCCGGACGGCCGGATCATGCTCGGCAAGGGCGGCAACACCTTCGCCTACGGCGGGCGGATGTTGCCGGTGTTCGACCAGCCGTCGCCATACGCCGGTCTGTTACGCAACAGCCTGGCGGATTTCTTTCCGGCGTTTGCCGAGGTCAAGGTCGAGGCGACCTGGAACGGGCCTTCGGATCGTTCGGTCACCGGGTTGCCGTTCTTCGGCCAGATGAGCGCCAGCGGTAATGTGTTTTATGGCTTTGGTTACTCCGGCAGTGGGGTCGGGCCATGTCATATGGGCGGGCAGATTCTTGCCTCGATGGTGCAAGGCCTGGACAACACCTGGACCCGCTCGCCGCTGGTCAACGGACCGTTGGGTTACTTCCCGCCGGAGCCGATTCGTTACCTGGGCTCATTGATGGTGCGTAATGCGATCCGGCGCAAGGAGCGCGCCGAGGATCATGGGCACCGACCTCGGCATCTGGACGTGCGGCTGGCGAAGTTCGCGGCGGCGGCCGGGAAGGCTGACAAGGGTTGATGGTGGTATCACCAAATGTGTGGCGAGGGTGCAAGTTCCCTCGCCACAGGCCTGCATTCCAGGCATCAGGGTGTATCCGGGCGATTCACTAGCCAATCGAGCAACAGGCGAGTATCGCCGCACGCTGGCGGGGTAGGCGGCGGTTGTGGATTCTGCCCGTTTGAGCCGGTGCAAATGACCGGCCGATCCGGATCGCTGTCGAGAAAGCAGATAAACACGTCACTGTCGGCATTGGGCAGTCCGGATGCGCCCACGGCCACTGGCAGCCAGAGACCCATCGGGTCCTGAACGGCGGATCCCGGCCACAGACTGACTTGAATCCGGCCCTGTTCATCGCGCGTCGCCGGTTGTCCGGGCCCACCTGACACCCGGGCGGGCTGATAGCCGGGAATGCTCGGTCTGGGTTGTTTAAGCGCAGGCCGGAACACCGTTGACCAGGGAATGGCGCTGAACCGGTTGCAGTAACCGGCGGAACCGGAGGGTTCGTCAGCGAGGATCGAAGGTTGTTGCCCTTGGTGCCGAATGTCGGTGAGCAGCCATTGGTCATTGAAACTCGACACCGGGTGTTGTTCCACCTGTACGATCCGCCCGCTGAGCAAACCGGTCTGGTCGCTTTGGCCATGGACCTGCCGGTGCTGGCAGCGCAATCGCTCCAAAGTCCGACGGCTGCGTTGATCGCGGTGCCGTTGCGCGCAAGCGGGGTGCTTATTGTTCGGGGTGATGCCAGTCAGCGGATGATTGGCTGCGCCAAAGCTGACGACGGCAGTGCTTCTGTCGCGGGCCTCTGTTTGCGGGAGGATCAGCGGCGAATCATGGCGCTGGAACATTTCGCGGATCGCCGCAAAGTCCGGCTCTTCGAAAGGATCGCCATGGAAAGGCGTGATGACCGGTTCCTGGGGGAAATTCAAACTGTCATCGGCCAGCACCAACACATGCCCGTTGCGTCGGTGTTCGAAGTGATAGTGGATGCCTTCCTCTTCGCAAAGCCGTTGCAGCAAGCCCAGATCGTTTTCTTCGTATTGAATGCAAAAGGGCCGGGCGGGGTAGTGCCCGGTGCCCAGTTCAAAACGGTAACTGTGCTCAGGCAGGCCATGCTCCTCCAATAACTGACGCAGGATGGCCGGCACGCTGAGGCGATGAAAGACGCGCCGGATGGGCTGTTGGTCGAGGCTTTGCAGGTGCGGTACCAGCACCAAACGGTAGCCGATCCGGTGCGTGCCACGATGCTCGCGACTGGCGCTGCTCAGAACGCCGTGAAAGCCCTGGCCATCTCCCAGGCTCAGGAAGGCCGGTTGTTGCAGCAGCCGGTCGAGGTTCATCGCCGGGGCCAGGCCGATCACTTCGATGTCGAATCGATAGGGCTGGTTCAGGCCTTCATGGCCGTTGAACTGCAACACCTGCAAACTCAGATCAGCCTCGACGAGGGTCAGGGTGAAGGGACTTTCCTTGTCGTTGTGCATCGCGTGGGCTTCTGCCATGAAATACGGGGGCGCAGAGGGTACGAAACCACGAGCCTGAATAGTCATCGCAAATCGACTTTTCAGATTTGCCCTACAAGGGCTGTTGAAAATGTCGACGTCATGTCGGTAAACAGGATGGAATTTTTGGTCGATTGCCGACTTTAGGCCGTATAAACTTGCCGCCATGCGTCGGCCAATAGATGTCTCGGCGCCACAGATCAAGAGAGTGAGTAATGGGCGCACAGTGGAAGGTTAAACACAAAGAAGCGGCATCCAACGCCAAGGGCAAGATCTTCGGCAAACTGGTGAAAGAAATCACCATTGCTGCGCGCAACGGTGCCGATACCGCCACTAACGCACATCTGCGTCTGGTGGTCGAGCAGGCCAAGAAGGCCTCGATGCCCAAAGAAACCCTGGATCGCGCGATCAAGAAAGGCGCGGGCCTGTTGGGCGAGACCGTGCAATACCATCGCGTGACCTACGAAGGCTTTGCCCCGCATCAGGTGCCACTGATCGTTGAATGCGTGACCGACAACATCAACCGCACCGTGGCGGAAATCCGCGTGGCGTTTCGCAAGGGCCAACTGGGCGCTTCCGGTTCGGTAGCCTGGGACTTCAACCACGTCGGCATGATCGAGGCGTCCCCGGACAGCCCTGACGCCGACCCGGAAATGGCCGCCATCGAAGCCGGTGCCCAGGATTTCGAGCCGGGCGAAGAAGAGGGCACGACCCTGTTCCTGACCGAGCCTGCGGACCTGGATTCGGTACAGAAAGCCCTGCCTGAGCAAGGTTTCACCGTGCTGTCGGCCAAACTGGGCTACCAGCCGAAGAACCCGGTCACGGGTTTGAGCGATGAGCAAATGGCTGAAGTCGAAGCCTTCCTCGAAGGCCTCGATAACCACGATGACGTGCAGGACATGTTTGTCGGGTTGGCGGGTTAAGTTCTTTCAGCAAAAATGGTGTTGTCTGTAAAAGATCGCAGCCTTCGGCGGCGCCCACAGGCGCGTAGGAGCTGCCGAAGGCTGCGATCTTTTTCTTCAAGCCGCCGCAACAATCCCCTGCAATACACCAACAACCTCGCTAAACCCCGGCCGCGCCAGCACATCCGCCTGGCAGCAGCGCCGCTGCAAATCCCCCAGCGCCACCCGATCTTCATCGCTCAAGCCTGAATCAATCCGCTCCAGCAATTCCTCCAACAGCACCCCGAACGCCCGCACTTCGATCCGTTGCAGCGCGCGAGTTTCCAAGTTGTCCGTGGTCGCATGAAACGACGCACCACCGAAGTCACCCAGCAGGCAATCACCGTGCTCGTTCCACAAAATATTGTGGGCGTAGAGGTCGCCGTGGGTAATGCCTTGTTGGTGCAAATGTTCAGCCGCCGACGCGATGCCACGGGCGATGCGCAAAGCCACAGCCGCTGTGAAGCGGGTGTCGTCGGTGTAGACGTCGCGGCTGCAGGACGCCAGGCTCGGTAACCCGGCCAGATTGCGATAACTCGGGTCGACCAGTTGCATCACCAGCCCTGCCTGCGCTAGCGGATGCTCGACGATTCGCCCTTCGACGCGGATCAGATTGGGGTGCAGTCCGGCAGTGATGCACGCGTTCATTTCGTGCAGTGGCGAGCCATCGCTGGTCATTTCGCCTTTGTAGAGTTTTACCGCCACCAGAGTGGTCGGCTGTTGCGGGCGTTCCCATGTGGCGCGATGGATCACGCCGGACGCGCCTTCACCGAGTTTTTGCTCAAGCTGCAGCGCTGACCAAGGGATGCTCGGTGTGGCGTCAAGGGCGGCCGCGTCGGCTTCGGTTTCCAGCGGGTTACCGGCGTAAGCCAGCCAGGTCAGGGCCGGCAGGGTCAGCAGCCACTCGGGCAGTTCGGTAAATCGGTTGGCTGAGAGGCGCAGCAGCTCCAGTCGATGGCATTGCACCAGGCTCTGGGGCAGTTGCTGCAAGCGGTTGCCGGACAACATCAGTTTTTGCATGAGCGCACGTTCACCCAGCTCGCTGGGCAGTTCGCTGATGCAGTTGTCGGTCAGGATCAGCCAGCGCAACAGCGGCGGCAACGCAGTGCCCGGCACCCGTTCAATGCGGTTGGCGCGGAAGCCGATCATGCTCAGCGCAGCGCACTGGCCCAGGCAGGCCGGCAGTTCGGTGAACTGGTTATCGGAGCAAAACACAATCCGCAAACGGGTCAGGCGATGCAGGTCGTCCGGCAGGCTGCTCAAGGCATTGCCGCTGAGGTTGAGCACTTCCAGCGAGTCCGCCAGGTCAAAGATTTCCCGGGGGAACTCGGTGAGGCCGCAGGAAAGATCCAGACGAGTGATGCCTGCCAGCTCGCCGGCCTGCAGTTGTGCGAGGGTATTCATGAACGGATTCGCTATTGAAGGTGAAGAAGAACGCGGGCGACATGATAACGATATGAGGCAGTGCCGGCGCTGAAAAGATCGCAGCCTTCGGCCGCGCCCACCGCCGCGTAGGCGCTACCGAAGGCTGCGATCTTTACGGCTCCCGCACCTCCACCAACTGTCCCAGCCGGCTGCGAGTCCGCGCCAGGTCAATAGCATCGCCGCCCAGGTTTTCGCGCAACGACCGCTGCCCCAGCAACACCAGATGCTTGTCCTGATCGTACAAAACGTCGATCAGGTTGATAAACCGCTGCTGCGCCGCAATCGAACACTCGCTCAAGCTGGGCAGTTCATCGATGATCCAGTGATCGAAACGCCGGCACAGTTCCAGGTAATCCATCACCGCCGTGGGGTGGTCGCACAGATCGCTGAAGGTGAAACCGACGGTTCGCCCTTCGCAGTACCGCGCGGGCAGGTGCCGGGTCCCGACCGGCAACGCCAGGACCGAGCCACTTTCAGGCAGGTTCAACGCCTGGCGCTGGGCCCGCGTCGCCGGCCAGACGTAGTGGCCGTGGGTAAACATTTGCTGGGCGTGGGTTCGCGCCTGGCTTCGGTAGTCGTGGGGGCCGCCGACTTCCATGACTTGCATGCGCGTGTTGATCAGATCGATCACCGGTTTGAAACGCGCGTGGTAGAGCGGGTTGGGCAGCAAGCCTTCCGGCGGGTAGTTGGAGGTGACGAGCAGCAGGATGCCCCGGCGGAACAAGGCCTTGAACAGCCGGGTGATGAGCATCGCATCGCCGATGTCGTGGACGTGAAACTCATCGAAACACAACACCCGGCAATCCTGCAGCAGCTCATCCAGAGTGGTCGCCAAGGCATCGGGTTGTTCGCGATGGCTGAACATGCCCTGATGCAGTTGCGCAAAAAACTCATGAAAGTGCAGGCGCCGTTTTTGCGCGAGGGGGATGGCCTGGAAAAAACCGTCCAGCAGCCAGCTCTTGCCGCGCCCGACCGCGCCGTGCAAGTACAGGCCGGGCAGGGTTTTCGCTGACGTACCGAGCAGCGTCGTTGCATGTTGGGCCATGCAGTCGATCACCCGCTGCTGGCTGTGGCTGAGGGTATAGCCCTGGGCGAGGGCTTTGTGCTGAAAGTAATCGTGGATCACCCGATGGCTGGCGGTGGGCGCAACAGCCTTGCCGAGCAAGCGGCGTAGTGCGGGCCAGCGCGGTGTGAGTCGCGAACGGATTGGCGGTCGAACGGCCACGATAATGTCACCCCCGGGTTCTTCAGGCCGGCTCACCGAGCAGCGGCGGTGTAGTTTAACCAGATGGGGAATTGTCCTACCACTTGTGTCGATACAGTTGGGGCATGCCCCCTCGCCACAGAAAACGCCATACACCTGTAGGAACAGGCGAAGCCTGCGATCTTATGATCTTGATCTTCAGTGCGACGAGGCTTGTTGAAGATCAACGTCAAAAGATCGCAGGCTTCGGCAGCTCCTACAGGGGCGGTGTGAAACCATGGGTTTTCGGCTGTTACCGACTACCGCTCAATACTCCGATTCCACCGCGCATTCCACGCCGGGCGCTGCTCGTTCACCTGGTCCCAATCAACAGCAATCGCTGTCTCCAGATACTTTTTCATCGCCTCAACCTGACCACGAGTCTTGTCGGTGGTCGGGGTGTTGGGATTGGACGGAATCTGGTCGCCATCCTCCAGCGCCGCAGCTTGTGCGTCCGGTGTCAGCAGGAACGCCGCGAGTTTTTGCGCCAGTTCCGGTTGGGTGTTGTTGGCGATCGCACATTCGGCGACGTTGAGCACCACGGCGCCTTCCTTCGGTTGCGCGTACTCCACCGACATGCCCTTGAGCTTAAGTGCGGTGACTTGGGTTGGCGTGAGCGGGAACAACGCGGCTTCGTCGGTTTGCAGCATTTCCGAGATTTTCGCCGAGCTCGGGATGTACTCCAGCACGTTGCGGCCCACAGTGTTCGGCCAGGCCTTGAAGCCCGGTTCGACATCGGTTTCACTGCCACCCTGAATCCGGTTGAACATCAGGAAACCGTGCAGGCCGAAGGTCGAGGAGGCCATGGACTGGAACACCACTTTGTCCTTGAAGCGCGGGTCGGCCAGGTCCATCCACGAGGTCGGCGCGGCCCAGCCTTTTTCCTTGAACAGTCGCGTGTTGTAGGCCAGCCCGGTGACGCCGAGGCTGACGGCCACGGCCTCATCCTTGATCCGACCCTTGGCCGGAATCTGCGCCAGGGTCGGGCTGTCCTGGAGTTTGTCGCACAAGCCCATGGAGATGGCGCGGTACATGATGCCGTCGTCGAGGAACATCACGTGCAGTTGCGGGTTGCCCTTGCTGGCCTGGACCTTGGCCAGGATGTCGGCGGAGGTCCCCGGCACGATCACGACTTTGACGTTATTGGCTTTCTCGAACACCGGCAGCACCTTGTCGGCGTAGAGCCGCTCCATGGTCCCGCCGTTCATGCCCAGGTAAAGCGTCGGTTCGGCCTGGGCCTGAGTGACCGTGAGCAGGGCGCCCATGCAGGACAAACCGAGCAGTGCAGTGCGTTTGACGTTATTCATTGGCGCGACCTTCCTCTATCAAGCAACGGAGATGGAGTGAAACCGGGTGATGGAAAACGCATCCAGCGACGTTTTTGAGGCGCCGCTGCAGATGATCTCGGTGAGCGCCTGGCCCACCGCCGGGCCGATCTGAAAACCGGCGCCGGCAAAGCCAAACCCGTGCAACAGACCGGGCTGGGTGCCGCTGTGCCCGATCACCGGTTGGCGATCAGGCAGATAACCTTCGGTGCCGCTCCAGGTGCGAATCGCCTGGGCGCCTTCGAGAAACGGATAGAGCTCGACGGCTTGACGGAGGATCTCAAGCACGGCGTTCTGGCCGGGCCGGGCGCGGGCATCGTCGAGAGCAAAGCCCTGGCCGCCGCCCAACACGCAGTTGCCGCGCGCGACCTGGCGGGCGTAAATGCCGCCACCCTCGACCCCGGTGCTGGCGTTCATCACCAGCGGCAGGGGTTCGGTGACCAGCATCGCCGGGTGCCCAGCGTGCATCGGCACCGCTTCGCCAAACTGTTCGGCCAATTTTCCGGCCCAGGCTCCGGCACAATTGAGCAACCACGGTGCGCGGAGTTTGAGGCCGCTCGCGGTGCTGACGTTAAAGCGCTGGCCGTCGTGTTCAACCTGGGTGACGGCGCATTGCTCATGAATCTGCGCACCATGGCGCCGCGCCGTTTGGGCAAACGCCGGGGACACCAGACGCGGGTTGGCGTGGCCGTCGTCGGGGCAAAATGACGCACCGGCCGCTACATCACCGACCCACGGAAACCGTGCGCGCAGCTCATCGCGTTCGAGGATCTGCAAGTCGAGGCCGAACCCCTGGCTGCTGGCGGCGTAGTCCTGCAAGGCGCGCAGGTCGTTGAGGCTGCGGGCCAGTTTCAAGTGACCGCTGCGCTGGTATTCGCCATCGATGCCGATCAGTTGCGGCAGTTGGGCCCAGAGCTCGTGAGCCTGTTGCGACAAGGGCAGTTGCGACAACGGACGGCCCTGACGCCGCACGCCACCGTAGTTCACGCCACTGGAGTGGGAGCCGCAAAAGTCTCGCTCCAGCAGCGCCACGCGGCGACCGGCCTTGCTGAGAAACAGTGCGGCCGAAGCGCCGACAATGCCGCCGCCAATGATGATTGCATCGACTTCAATCATGGCTCGACCTCCAGGCCAAACGGCAACGGTTTGATCGGCGACTGCGCGCGCAACCGGCCGATGTCCGACACCGGACGCTGACTTTCACAGGCAATGATTTCCGCCGCAGCGGCCCCGCACATCCGGCCCTGACAGCGCCCCATGCCAACCCGGCAGTGGGCCTTGACCCGGTTTATTTCCCAGTGGCCTTCGCGCACGACCTGGCGGATATCGCCGGCCCGCACTTCTTCACAGCGGCAGACGATCAGGTTGTCGGCGGTGTTGGCGGCCCAGTCCTCGGGGAAGGCGAAGGCTTGTTCCAGGCCTTTGCGAAAGGTGCCGACTCGCTCCAGTGATTGCTCAAGGGCGATGGGTCGCTCGGTCGGGATCAGGTAGCCGCTGTCTTCGAGCAGTGCCAACGCGGCGCGCTCACCGGCCATTTCCGCCGCGTCAGCGCCCATGATCCCGGCGCCGTCACCGGCCAGGTAAACCTCGGCGACACTGCTGCGACCGGCGCTGTCTCGTTGCGGTAGCCAGGCGCGGTTGAGCGGGTTCCAGGCGAATTCACAGCCGAGCAAATCGGCGAGTTGGGTTTCGCTACGCAGGCCATGGGCGAAGGCGACCGCATCGCAATCGATTTGCTGTGAGCCTTTGGCGTTGCGCCAGATCAGCGATTGCACGCGTTGTTCGCCGTTGACCTGAACCAGGCTGGCGCCCTGATGCACCGGGATGCCGTGGGCGGTCAGCCAGCTGCGGTAATAAATGCCTTTGGCCAACGTCGCCGGTTGTGCCAGCAGGCCGGGCAGGGCGCGGACCTGTTGGCTGAAGGGCGAGCTGTCGAGCACCGCGACAACCTTCGCCCCAGCCTTGGCGTATTGATAGGCCACCAGATACAGCAACGGTCCGCTGCCAGCGAACACTACTCGCTCACCGATGGCGCAGCCCTGAAACTTCAGCGCAATCTGCGCCGCGCCGAGGCTATAAACCCCCGGCAACGTCCAGCCCGGCACCGGCAGAATCCGGTCGGTGGCGCCAGTGGCGACGATCACCCGGGAGAAGGCCAGGCGCGTGGCGCGGCCATTCTGCAAAGTGTCGAGCGCACCGGCCTCGGCGTTCCACACCAGGGTTTCGGGGCGGTAGTCGAGTTGCTCGCGCAGGGCGTCGAGGGTTTGATGAATCGCATTGGCCTTGCGCGCTTCGAAGCCGTAGAGCTTGTTTGCTGAGCGTGTGAAGTTTGCGGGTTGCCGCCGATAAATCTGCCCGCCGCCGCGTGCGGCTTCATCCAGCAGGATCGGGCGCACGCCATGGGCGACCAGGGTTTGTGCGGCACGGATACCCGCGGGGCCGGCGCCGATGATGATCACGGGATTCATACCAAACGCCCCGGTTCGCGGCTGATCTGTTGCCCGGCTTCAAGCAACGTCGAGCAGGCTCGCACCCGGCGGCCGTCGCCTAAACGCACCCAGCAATCCTGGCACGCGCCCATCAGGCAGAACCCGGCGCGGGGTTCGGCGCTGAAGTCGCTGCCGCGCAGGTGGTCGCTGCAGGTCAGCACCGCGGTTAGCACGGTGTCGCCGAGCAGGGCGGTGGCCGGTTGGCCGTCGAGGACAAAGTCCAGGGCCGGGCGGTCGCCTTCAGCCAGTCGTTTCAGCAGAGCCATGGCGCCCTCATTGTTTACCCACCAGAACCCGATCCAGGCCATAGACCCGGTCGAGCAGAATCATCGTCAGCGCCGTCAGACCGATTACCAAAGCCGAGACCGCCGCCATCATCGGATCGATGGATTCGGTGGCGTACACGTACATGCGCACCGGCAAGGTTTGCGTGGCCGGCGAGGTGACAAAAATCGACAACGTCACCTCGTCGAAACTGTTGATAAACGCCAGCAACCAACCACCGGCGACACCGGGCAGAATCATCGGCAAAGTGATTTGCTTGAACAGCGTGAAGCGCCCGGCGCCCAACGATTGCGCCGCGTGCTCGGCACTGCGGTCCAGGCCAATCGCCGACGCCAGCACCAATCGCAGCACATACGGCGTGATCACCAGCACATGGGCGAAGATCAGCCAGCCGAAGCTGCCATTCACGCCCATCAGCGCAAACAGGCGCAGCAGTGCGACGCCTAAAACCAAGTGCGGAATGATGATCGGCGACAGGAACAGCCCATTGAAAAAGCCGCGCCCGGGAAACTCATAGCGGGTGATGGCCAGTGCCGCTGGCACCGCAATCAGCGTCGCCAATGTCGCGGCGCAGAACGCCAGAATCAGACTGTTGTAGAACGCATCGACAAAATCGGCACGCTCGAACACCGCGCGAAACCAGCGCAGGGAGAAGTTCGTAGTCGGCAGGCTCAAGGTGTTTTCCGGAGTGAAAGCCACCAGGCACACGACCACCAGCGGCGCGAGCATGAACAGCACCACCAGGGCATGAAACAGCAGGGCGAAAGGACCGTTCTTGGACATGTCGAGTTATCCCAATGACTTCTTGTAGCGGCCTTCGATCATCCGGTTCCACGACAACATGATCAGCAGGTTGAGCAGCAACAGGGCCACGGCAATCGCGGCGCCCATCGGCCAGTTCAGCTCCGACAGGTACTGGTCATAGATCAGTGTCGCGACCATTTTCAGGCGACGTCCGCCGAGCAAACCCGGAATGGCGAAGGAGCTGGCGGCGAGGCCGAACACGATCAAGGTGCCGGACAACACACCGGGCATGATTTGCGGCAGCACCACTTTGCGCATGACCGTGAGGTGGCTGGCGCCCAGCGAGAGCGCGGCTTGTTCGGCGGCCGGGTCGAGTTTCTGCAACGAGGTCCAGACCGGAATGATCATGAACGGCAGCATCACGTGGACCAGCGCAATCACCACCGCGAACGGTGTGTAGAGCAACTTCATCGGCGAGCCGCCGAAGGCCTGCAAGGTCTGGTTGACCAAGCCGTCGGCGCCGAGCAACAGGCTCCAGCCGAAGGCGCGTACCACCACCGAAATCAGCAGCGGGGTGAGGATCAGAATCAGGAAAATCGAACGCCACGGCGCGCCCATGCGGCTGAGGATGTAAGCCTCGGGCACACCGATCACCACGCACAGCAGCGTGGTCAGGCCGCTGATCCAGAACGTGCGCAGGAAAATTTCGTAGAAGTACGGATCGCCCAACAGGCTGCTGTAGTGGTCGAGGGTGTAGGCGTTGCTGTTGATCCCCGAGCTGTAGTCGAAGACGTTGAACGACAGCACCAGCGTCAGCACTAAAGGAATGACCAGCAGGCACACATACAACGCCAGCGCCGGTGCCGACAATAAATAGCCTTGGCGTCCCTGGCGGAGGGAGGCGAGCAGGCTCATGCCGACACCTCGTCAACACTCAGCACCCGCAATAGCGCCGCGTCCCAGTCCAGGCCCACCGCCGTGCCTTCGGCCAGCGGCGCCGAACCGTCGTTGCGGCGCACCACACTGAGTTCGCCCAGGGTGGTCGAGACGCCGTACAGCCATTGGCTGCCGAGGAAGAAACGGCTGACGATCTGACCTTGCAAGCGGCCGTGATCTTTTTCCCGAAGGTCGATTTTTTCCGGGCGCAGGCTCAGGGTCAGGTCACCGCCGCTGCGCACTTGGACTACGCCCGCGTCATCACGCGCGCCAGGCAGCAGGTTGGCCTTGCCGACGAACCCGGAGATGAACTCGGTGCGCGGGTGTTCGTAAAGGGTGTACGGCGCGTCGATCTGGGTGATGCGCCCAGCCTGCATCACCACCACGCGGTCGCTGATCGACAGCGCTTCGGATTGGTCATGGGTGACCATCAACGTGGTAATGCCGACTTCACGCTGGATGCGGCGAATTTCGAATTGCATTTCTTCGCGCAGGTTGGCGTCGAGGTTGGACAGCGGTTCGTCGAGCAGCAGCACCGGCGGCTCGATCACCAGCGCCCGGGCCAGCGCCACACGCTGACGCTGACCGCCAGACAACTCCCGTGGGTAGCGCTCGGCATGTTGGTCGAGGCGCACCAGTTTCAACACCCGAGCCACCCGTTGCTGCAACTCGGTGTTGGGCACTTTGCGCATCCGCAGGCCGAAGGCGACGTTGTCTTGCACGCTCATGTGCGGGAACAACGCGTAACTCTGGAACACCACGCCCAGGCCACGGCTGGCGGGTTTGGCGTGGGTGATGTCGCGACCGTCGAGCACGATGCGCCCGCTGCTGACGTCAACGAAGCCGGCGATCATTTGCAGCGTGGTGGTTTTGCCGCAGCCGGAAGGACCGAGCAGGGACACGAACTCGCCTTTCTCTACCGAAAGATTAGTGGCGACGACCGCGTCGATTGCGCCGTAGCGTTTACCGAGGTTTTCAAGTTGCACGAATGCCATAGCTGCGCTCCACCTGAGATTGTTATGCGCGGCCTTGGGGTCGCGCTTTTTTGTATGGGCAGATACGAAAGGATGATGCGGGGTGCGTTGGCGCTCGACTTGGGTCGGCTGCCGCTGTTGTTCGAATCGCCCCTGTATGGACGCAGAGTAGGACGAAGAATAGGATGGGCTCAATGGTCTATTTCACTGAGACGATGACTATTTTCAGTTTCATTCAGTGAGTAAATTTTTAGTCGAGAAAATCCATGTCTGATTCCATTGAGCGGAATGAAAATAAAAATGAAGTCGGTGTTGGCGCGGTCTCCCGGCTGTTTGCAGTGCTGCGCAGCCTCGGTGATACGGTCGAGGGCGGCGAGCGCGTGACGCAACTGGCCCAGCGCATTGGTTTGTCACAACCGACGACGCATCGCTTGCTGCGCAGCCTGATGGACGAGGGCATGGTCGAGCAGGATGCGCGCACTAAACGCTATCGCCTGAGCCTGGATTTTTTCGCCCTGGCGGCGCGTGCGGGGAATACCGGCAACCTGCGAGAACTGGCGCGGCCGGCGTTGTTGCGGCTGTCGGCGTCGTTGGGGGATTCGTTGTTTCTGCTGGCGCGCAGTGGCTTTGATGCGATCTGCCTGGATCGCAGTGAAGGGCCGTTTCCGATTCGCACCTTTACCGGGGACATCGGCGGGCGCGTGGCGTTGGGTGTCGGGCAGGGCAGTCTGGCGATCCTGGCGTTTCTGCCGGAAGAAGAGCGGGACACGGTGATTCACTACAACTTGCCGCGACTCAAGGATTTCCATTTGTATGACGAGGTGTTCCTGCGTTCGGAAGTCGAGAACGTGCGGGCGTTGGGGTATGCCGGGCGTAACACTGGCGTGTTGCAAGGCATGGCGGGGGTGGCGGTGCCGATTCTGGATCGTGATGGTCGGGCGGTGGCGGCGTTGAGTGTGGCGACTGTCAGCGATCGATTGGGGCCGGACCGCTTGCCGACGGTGGTGGAGATGCTCAAGCGTGAAGCGGCGCTGATCGGGCCGCGGATTAATCCGTTTGATCCTTTACTGCGGCGGCCTTCGCAGGTGTTCGGGCAGAACTGATGATCGTTCCCATGCTCTGCGTGATGATCGTTCCCACGCTCCGCGTGGGAATGCAGCCCGGGACGCTCCGCGTCTCTTCCCGGAGCTGGAACGCGGAGCGTCCCTTGAGGCATTCCCACGCAGAGCGTGGGAACGATCGGTCACGATCGGTCGGCTAAAACTGCACGGTTTGCTTGAGCATCCGCGCCGCCGCCGTGTCGCTCGGGCTGACCATTGCGTAGTTGTAGCCGGCGCCCGACCAATATTCGGCCTGCAACTCGCCATCGCTGCGACTGCCCCGTGGCAGCAGGTAATTTTTCGGGCCTGGTGGGCGGACGTAGAAGCTGATTTTGTGCCCGCCCGCGTCTTCATAAACCACCATCGCTGCCGGCCCTTGCTCGGTGCTGAGCAAACGCCCGCTGACCGGTTTGAAACCGGCACTCGCCAGGTCCGGCAAGCGATTGGCCTGGGTGAAATAGCGGTCGAGCCAGCTCTGCATGTCGCCGTCATCGCTGACCTTGTAATCCGCCGGCAACATGCCTTGCTGGGCAAACAACCGGTAGGCCTGCATCGCATCGGCCATCGGCGCCTGGGTGCTGAGAAGGGTCATCTCCCGCGCCTGCCAGCCACTGATTCCGCCAATGCTGACCGCGATCAGCAATACCGCCGCGCTGGCCAGATGCCGCCGGGACTGGCGTTTCAGGCGCTGGCGAATCACGACTGGATCAAGGTCCGGGTTGGCCGTTTGCTGCAATGCGCCGCTTAACGCCGCGCGCAACTGTTGGGCATCCTGCTGCCAGGCGCGCACCTGCTCGGAAACTTCCGCATTAGTGGCCAGAAAAGTCTCCACCAGACGTCGGTCGTCCTCGTTAAGTTGGTGATCGACGTAGGCGTGCAGGTCACGCTCGCTTGGGGGCATGCTGATCATTTGAGTCTCCGCAGGGAAGGGCGGCTGATTTCGCCATCGCTGAGTTCGCGCAAGGCCTGGCGCGCGCGGGACAGGCGGGACATCACGGTGCCAGTCGGGACGCCGAGAATCTCGGCGACCTCTTTATAAGTCAGGCCTTCCACCGACACCCACAGCAGCAGGGCGCGCTGTTCGGTGTTGAGCTGGTCGAAGGCTTGCAAGGTGGTTTGGGCTATCACGGTGCGCTCGGCCGATGGTTGCGCATCGTCACGCCCGGTAAAGAATTCGAGCATCCGCGCATAACGCCGGGAGCGTCGGTGGGCGTCGAGAAACTGCCGATACAGAATCGAAAACAGCCAGGCGCGCAGGTCGCCGTCGGGGCGTTTGTCGCTCCAACTCGACAGCGCCCGTTCAAGGCTGGCCTGGACCAGATCGTCGGCGCTGCTGGGGTTGCGCGTCAACGACACGGCAAACCGGCGCAATCTGGGAATGATTTCTCTCAGTTGTTCGTCGATATCGTTCATGAAGTTCTGACTAGTCACTACGCTGTGGACTAGGAAGACGCCCGGCACTGAAGGTTATTCCACGCCTGTAAAAATAAATACCGACCGATGGAATAAACCTGCGCGGGGTGCGTCTGCTTGGTTCTTCTCACTTGTGGCCGATGGCCCTGGAGTCTTTCATGGTAGATCGCTCATCACCGCCCACCCGGCCGCCGCTGAGTACCGCCAGCCTGATCATGCGCCTGGCCGGCATCGCGGTCATCGTCGCTGCAGTGGCCGGGGCTTTTGCCTACGTCAACGGCACCTTTGACCCACAGCGCCTGACCCCGAAAAAGCTGATCAACGTACTGGAAACCAACAACGGCGTGCACCCGGGATTCCGGCGTAATCACTCCAAAGGCGTGTGCGTGATGGGGCACTTCGAGAGCAGCGGCGAGGCTCGCAGCTATTCCAGCGCTCAGGTGTTCAATGAGCCACAGACCCCGGTGGTCGGACGTTTCGCCTTGCCGGCCGGCAATCCTTACGCGCCGGACTCTGCCGTGCCGATCCGCAGCATGGCGCTGCGTTTCACCCAGGCCAATGGCCAACAGTGGCGCACCGGGATGAACAGCATGCCGGTGTTCCCGGTGGGCACGCCTGAGGCGTTCTACCAATTGCAGCAAGCTCAATCGCCGGACCCGGCCACGGGCAAACCGAACCCTGCCGCCGTCCCGGCGTTCTTTGGTTCGCATCCGGAAGCCGGGCCGTTCCTGGCCTGGATCAAAACCGCCAAGCCGTCGGCCAGTTACGTGACGGAAACCTACAACAGCGTCAACGCGTTCTACTTGGTAAACGCGTCCGGGCAGAAGCAGGCGGTGCGTTGGAGCATGGTCCCTGTGGTCAAGGACGCGGCGGGTGCCACGGCGCCTGAAGGCGGCGACTTCCTTGAGAAAGACCTGGTGCAACGGATTTCCGCAGGGCCGTTGCGTTGGCAGTTGAACATCACCCTGGCCAACCCGGGCGATCCGGTGAACGACGCCAGCAAGGCCTGGCCCGATGGCCGCAAAGTCTTGAATGCCGGGACCCTGGTGCTCGAAGCGACCCAGCCGCAACTCAATGGCGAGTGCCGTGACATCAACTACGACCCGCTGGTATTGCCTGCCGGGATCGAAGGTTCCGACGACCCGTTGCTCGCTGCTCGTTCGGCTGGTTACGCCAGTTCCTACCTGCGTCGCACCAGTGAAGTGAATCAGTTGCCCGCCGCCAAACAGGAGGCTCAACAATGAGCGCCCAACCCAAGCATTTCGCCCCGCTGGCGCGCCTGCTGCACTGGCTGATGGCGCTGATGATCATCGCGATGCTGTTTATCGGCGCGGGCATGGTGGCCTCGGTGTCCGAGCGTCATGAGTGGCTGATTCACCTGCACAAACCTTTGGGTATTGCGATTCTGCTGCTGGTGATCGTGCGCCTGGCCGTGCGTTTTTCTACGCAGCAACCACCGCTGCCGGCGGACCTGCCGGGTTGGCAGGCGCTGGCGGCCAAGGCATCCCATGTCTTGCTGTATGCGCTGATGCTGGTTTTGCCGCTGCTGGGCTGGGCGATGATTTCCGCTGCCGGCGACCCGGTGATGCTCAGCAGTTCGTTGCAGTTGCCGTCGATAGTGCCGGCGAATGCGCAGGTGTTTGCCTTTTTGCGCAAGGCCCACGGCTATCTGGCTTATCTGTTGTTCCTGACGGTGCTGCTGCATCTGGCGGCGGCGTTGTTTCATGGCTGGGTGCGTCGTGATGATGTACTGGACAGCATGTTGCGGGGTAAGAATCGCGGTTGATCATCCTTCGATGACTCCCTGTAGCAGCTGCCGAGCACCGCGAGGCAGCGTTCGGCGGCGAAGCCGTCGTAAAATCAGCCACCGCGTTTTTTCAGGTGTACCACGGTGGCAGGATTGACGACGGCTTCGCCGCCGAACGCTGCCTCGCGGTGCTCGGCAGCTGCTACACAGGTTGTGTGAGACGTTGGGTCTTGGTAGCCAGCGTCAGCCACCAATAACCCAGCGCCACAGCATTGATCCCGGCACCCAACAAGCACACGCCCATCCACCCGCCCCACGCATACATCGCCGTCGAGCCAATCGAGCCCAACGCGCTCCCTATCGAATAAAACAGCATGTACCCGGCCGTCAGTCGGCTTTGGGCTTCGGGGCGCACGCTGTAGATCATGCTCTGGCTGGTGACGTGCACCGCCTGCAAACCCAGATCCAGCGTGATCACCCCAAGCAACAACGCCCACAGCGAAGACTGGGTGAAGGCGATGGGCAGCCACGAAGCCAGCATTAGCAACAACGACAGGCCGCTGGTCCATTGACCGAGACCACGATCGGCCAGGTGTCCGGCGCGTGCCGCCGCGAGTGCACCCGCCGCACCGGCCAGTCCGAATAATCCGATTTGTGTGTGGGACAACGACAGCGGCGGGGCGCTCAGCGGCAACACCATGGGCGTCCACAACACCATGGCGCTGGCGAAGGTCAGCAGGGCGAGGATCGCCCGTTGACGCAGCACCGGTTCTTCCTTGAACAAGGTGAAGACCGAGCCGATCAGCGCGGCGTAAGTGTGGGGCGGTTGCGGGGCTTCCTGTTTGGGCAGTACGCGAAATAACAGCAGCGCCATCAGCAAGGTCAGCCCCGCCGAAAGCAGATAAATCGAACGCCAGCCGGCCAGATCGGCCATGCCACCCGCCACGGTGCGAGCAAGCAAAATACCGACGACAATGCCGCTGGTGACCACGCCCACCACGCGTCCGCGCTGTTCCGGAATTGCCAGGGTCGCCGCATATGCCACCAATACCTGCGTCACGACCGCCAACAACCCGGTCAACGCCATGCCGATCAGCAGCCAGGCGCTGTTTTGCGCGAAGGCGATCATCAGCAACGCCAGCGCTGACAACAGCGTTTGCGTGACGATCAGGCGCCGACGATTGAGCAGATCCCCGAGTGGCACCAGCAACAACAGGCCCACGCCGTAACCGACTTGAGTGAGGGTGACGACGATGCCGATGGTTGCCGGGTTTATGGCAAAGGCCTCGGCCATGGCATCGAGCAATGGTTGTGCGTAATACACATTGCCGACGGCCAGGCCGCAAGCGACGGCGAACAGCAGCACCGCGCCGCTGTTCAATGGATGATTAGGCTTCATGCCAAGCTCCTGATGTGGTTTCAAAATAAAACCAGTTGTACGGTAAGGAGACTGGTTTTATATTGCAACCACATTTGTTGGCGAGCGCGATCATGGTCAAACGTACAAGCATGGAAGGCGCCGAATGCCCGGTTGCCCGTTCACTGGATGCCATTGGCGATTGGTGGTCGTTGCTGATTGTGCGCGACGCGTTTGATGGCATTCGCCGGTTTGGCGAGTTTCAGCGCAATTTGGGCATGGCCAAGAACATCCTCTCGGCGCGGTTGCGAACGTTGGTGGCCCACGGGATTTTCGATCTGGTGCCGGCGTCGGATGGCAGCGCGTACCAGGAATACGTGCTGACGGAGAAGGGCAAAGGCCTGTTCCCGTTGATCATCGGTTTGCGGCAGTGGGGCGAGGCGTTTTTCTTTGAGGCGGGGGAGGCGCATTCACGGGTGGTTGATCGTGAACAAGGGCGGCCGGTGCGGCCGTTGGAATTGCGCGCCGAGGATGGGCGGTTGTTGGGGCCGGAGGATTGTGTGCGGGTGGCGGCCGACTAAATGTCAAAAGATCACGCCTTCGCAGGAGCTGCCGAAGGCTGCGATCTTTTTGATCTTAGCGCAACGTATCAACCATCTCCGCAGCGGTCGTCAGCACGTCTTTACCCAACTGCTTCGAACGCTTACCCGACCAACCCGTCAACGCATTCGGCGCATCGTTGTTGTCCTTGAACGGCATTTCCAGCGTCAGCGACAGGCAATCGAATTTCTCCCCGATGCTGTTGCAGGCCAGCGTCATATTGGCTTTGCCCGGCAAGTCGCGGGTGTAGCCATGCTTGATCTGGAAGTCTTTGGTCAGATGCTTCAAGTGATCACGGAAGTGGGTTTCGAGCTTCTCGAGGCGCGGCGTATAGCCGGGGTTACCCTCGCAACCGGCGGTGAACACGTAGGGGATTTCTTCATCGCCATGGATGTCGAGGAACAGATCGACGCCATACTTTTCCATCTGCTGCTGGACGAAAAAGACTTCCGGGCTGACTTCCTGACTGGCGCTCTGCCAGGCACGGTTCAAGTCCTGGCCCATGGCGTTGGTGCGCAGGTGACCGTGGAAAGCGCCATCCGGGTTCATGTTCGGCACCAGGTACAGGTCGGCGCTGGCCAGGAGTTTTTGCAGCACCGGATCGTCGTGCTTTTCCAGGCGTTCGATCACGCCTTCCATGAACCACTCGGCCATGTGCTCGCCCGGATGCTGTTGCGCGATGATCCAGATCTTGCGTTGCCCTTCAGCGCCTGTGCCTTTGCGCAGCAACTGGATGTCGCGGCCTTCGACACTTTTGCCGGTGGCCAGCAGTTCGGTGCCGGCCTTGGTTAGCGCCTGCTCGATCAGCCAGTCATGACGACCGCGACTGTAGGGTTCGAAATAGGCAAACCAGGCGTGGGTGGCCGTGGCTTCGAGGCTGAAGCGCAGGCAGTCGCCTTCGAAGATGGTTGGCACGCGGAACCAGTTGACGTGGTCGTAGGACGCCACGGCTTGATAACCATCCCAGGCTTTGTGGTACGAGGATTTGCTGGCGTTGTTCAGGCGAAACCAATGCTCTTGACCGACATGCAGACCGCTGGCCTTGAAGTGGAACCACTGGAAATGTTGGCTGCGGGTGTCTGGCTTGATCGCCAACAGGGCTTGCAGCGGATTGCTGATGTCCAGCACTTCAATGTTGCCGCTGTCGAAGTTGGCGCTGATGTCGAAAGAGGATTTAGCCACGGTCATAGTCGATTCCTGATTATGATTTTATGGCTGCTACTTTACACGCAAGGCGGGGATGAATCGGGGGAAAATTGCAGGGTGGAACGGGGGGCGTCCTCCTTGACGCCGAAGCAGCTTAGAGACTGTGTGATTGATTCTCAAGCGCTATTTTGGATTAGTTTGGCCCAATGCTGCCGGGGTTTCTTGCCAATAGATATTCTTTTGATATCATGCCCGCCATCGAATTCGCAGCACCTACAGTCTTCATTAGCCTGAAGCCAAAGCCAGAATAACTGGCAAAAAAAAGACCCGGCAAAAAGCCGGGTCAAAAACCGTGATTAGCCTGATGAGGAGATAGTCCAGGAGACCGACCTAAGGTCCTCTGGTCCATCGACTGATCTCGCGACCAGCTGCATGCAATAATAATCATTCTCGTTTGCAAGTCAAACATTTTTATCTGTGCGATTGGAAAATTCTTTCCTTTCCTCCTCGAAAATCAATCCGTCTCAGTCGTTCTGATCGCCATCCAGGGATCGGTCGACCATCGCCTGCGCCATATCAATCATGTGCACCACAGAAAATGCCAGCGCCCGATTTGCGCCTTGCAGGTTGTCCGCTGATTCTTGTGCGGTCGCGGCGGCACAGCGCAATAGATCGGATGCATGAACCAACGCCTCTTCGCTGCTGATGTTGCGGTTGACGTCGAAAAACCGCGCCTGGACTTCCACTTCTGAAACAGCTGGTTTCAAGTAATAGTCCAGCGCCCGCTGCGCGGCGGCAGTGCCTTTGGGCGAGGTGAAAGTGGTGTCGAAATGCGTGTCGGGCGTGTCGTGGCTGGGCATGGTCATGATGATGGTGAACTCCGTGATAGATTCAGATCCGTGAATCCATCCTAGTACGTACTGTATTTGTGACGAGAATTTAAATACTACAATTTGTGTTTTGAGGGTCGGAGTCCCCCACGTATCGTGCCGCACATGGATAAATGGATTGAATTGGTCAAGGCCAAAATGAGTGAACTCAAAATCACTCAAGAAGAACTCGGAGAGCGCCTCGGGATGTCCCAGGGCGGCGTCGGCCACTGGCTGAACAAACGCCGCGATCCTGGCGTCGTCAACATGAACCGTGTGTTGAAGGCGCTGGGCATGGATTTTCTCGAAGTGGCGCTGGTGATCCGCGAACCACTCATTCTGGAAGAGGAGGAGATGCCCCTGGCGCTCAAGTACAACCCGTACTTCCGCTACCCGGTCAGCGACTGGAAGGAGCCGGCGCAGGTGCGCGATGGTGAGCTGACGGTGTATCGCAAGGAGGAACGCTTCGAGCTGACCGACTACCACGCCCAGGGCCCGGCCTTTTGGCTGAGTGTGGTGGGCGATGGGATGACCGCGCCCACTGGCATCAGCATTGCTGAGGGCATGATGATCCTGGTGGACCCGGCCATTGTGCCGGAGCCCGGAAAACTGGTGATCGCCCAGTGGCCGGACAGCACCGAGGCGACGTTTCGCAAGCTGATCGAAGAGGGCGGGCAGCGTTACCTGGTCCCGCTCAATCCGACGTATCCGAAAGCCCTTTTCACCGAGGAGTGCCGAATTATCGGCGTGGTGGTTCAGGCGACAGCCAAATTCTAATCAGATCGGTCCTCGCAATGCGTAGGACCGATCTTCATTTCACGCTTCTTCCAGCTCCACCAACGCACTGCCTTCGCTGACCATCTCGCCTTCCTGGCAATACAGCGCCTTGATCACCCCGGCATGGGGCGCACGAATGCTGTGTTCCATCTTCATTGCTTCGAGCACCACCAATTGCGCCCCGGCTTCGACCGTTTGCCCGGCCTCCACCAACACCCGCACGATGCTGCCATTCATGGGTGCCGTCAGGCCGCCCTGATGGCTGTGACTGGATTCGACGGCAGCGATCGGATCGTAAGACTCGACGCGGCGCAATTCGCCTTCCCATTGCAGATACAGACTGTCGCCACGGCGAATGGCCCGATGCTGGCGGCGCAAACCGTTGTGCTCGATCAGCAACTGTTCGCCCTTGAGTTGCGCCGTACTTACAGCACCCAGCGTCAGCGCGCGATCCTGGCCTTCACAACTCAAATGCAAGGTGATTTCTTTTGGCAGCCCAACGCGCAACCCATTGTTGTTCGCCCACGGCGAACTCGGGTCATCGGCACGAGACAACGACGGTAAGCCCTGCGCAAACGCCTGTGCGGCCGCGTGCCAGAACTGATCGCTGAGGTCAGTGGGGGCTGGCAGCAGTTGCTCCTGATAACGTGGAATGAATCCGGTATCCAGTTCCGCCGCGGCAAAAGCCGGATGGCCGACGATCCGCCGCAGGAAGTTGATATTGGTCTTGAGCCCGCCGATAGCGAACTCATCGAGCATGCTCAGCAAGCGCAGACGCGCCTGTTCACGGTCCTCGCCCCAGGCAATCAGCTTGCCGAGCATCGGGTCGTAGAACGGCGAAATCTCGTCACCTTCCTCGACGCCGCTGTCTACGCGCCGCCCCGGCCCTTCAGCCGATTCGCGATACAACTCCAGGCGCCCGGTGGCCGGCAGAAAATCATTGCTCGGATCTTCAGCGTACAACCGCACTTCGATGGCATGGCCGATCAACGGAACCTGATCCTGGGTCATTGGCAATGCTTCACCGCGTGCCACACGAATCTGCCAGGCCACCAGGTCAAGGCCAGTAATGGCTTCAGTGACCGGGTGTTCAACTTGCAGGCGCGTGTTCATTTCCATAAAGAAGAACTCGCCGCGCGAATCCAGCAGAAACTCCACGGTGCCGGCGCCGACATAACCAATCGCCTGGGCCGAACGCACAGCAGCTTCGCCCATGGCGCGACGTAGTTCTGCGCTCAGGCCTGGGGCCGGCGCTTCTTCGACGACTTTCTGATGGCGGCGCTGGATCGAGCAATCCCGTTCATTCAAATACAGGCAGTTACCGTGTTGATCGGCAAACACCTGGATTTCCACGTGACGCGGCTTGAGCAGGTACTTCTCCACCAGCATCCGCGAATCGCCGAACGACGATTGCGCTTCACGCTGGGCCGAGGCCAGGGCTTCGGCCAATTGGCTGACGTCCTCGACCACTTTCATGCCTTTACCGCCGCCACCGGCCGTGGCCTTGAGCAGCACCGGATAACCGATGCGTTCGCAGGCGTCGCGGAAGGTGTCGAGGTCCTGGGCTTCGCCGTGATAACCCGGCACCAGCGGCACGCCGGCGGTTTCCATCAAGGCCTTGGCCGCGGATTTGCTGCCCATGGCGTCGATGGCCGAGGCGGGTGGGCCGAGGAAGATCAGGCCAGCCGCTTCGATCGCGCGGGCGAACCCGGCGTTTTCCGAGAGAAAACCGTAGCCCGGATGGATCGCCTGGGCGCCACTGGCTTGGGCGGCAGCGATCAGTTTGTCGATTTGCAGGTAACTGTCGGCGGCCTTGCTGCCGCCCAAGTCCACGCGTATATCCGCTTCGCGACTGTGCCGGGCGTCACGGTCGGTGGCGCTGTGCACGGCGACGGTGGTCAGGCCCAAGGCCTTGGCGGTACGCATCACGCGGCAAGCAATCTCGCCACGGTTGGCCACCAGCAGGGTGGTGAGAACAGGTGCGCTCATCAACGCGGCTCCTTGGTGGTTGCGGCTTGCCAGTTCGGCGGACGTTTTTGCAGAAAGGCGCGCAGGCCTTCCTGGCCTTCAGGGCTGACACGAATGCGGGCGATGGCGTTTTCGGTGTAGCGGCGCAGGGCCGGGGTCAACGCGCCGTGGCCGACTTCTCGCAGCAAATCCTTGCTGGCACGCATGGCTGCCGGGCTGTTGAGCAGCAGGTTGTCGATCCACTGTTCGACCATCTGCTCCAGTTCCGCGACCGGATAACTCTCCGACAGCAGACCGATCTCCCGGGCCCGTTGCCCGCCGAAACGCTCGGCCGTCAGGGCATAACGCCGCGCCGCGCGTTCGCCGATGGCTTGCACCACGAACGGGCTGATCACCGCTGGCGCCAGGCCGATGCGCACTTCCGACAGGCAGAACTGCGCGTCATCGGCACCGATGGCCATGTCGCAGCAACTGATCAAGCCTAGCGCGCCGCCATACGCCGCGCCTTGCACCACGGCCAGGGTCGGGATTTTCAGCTTGGCCAGGTTGTACATCAACTCCGCCAGTTCCCGGGCGTCGTCGAGGTTGGTGTGGTAATCGAGCTCGGCCGATTGCTGCATCCAGGCCAGGTCGGCGCCGGCACTGAAGTGCTTGCCGCGTCCACGCACCAGCAAAAATCGCAGGCTGGCATCGCCCGAGACCTTGTCCAGGGCGAGAATCAGCTCGCGGATCATTTCCGCGTTGAACGCATTGTTCTTGGCTTCACGGCTGAGCCACAGGGTCGCGAAACCCCGTGGGTCGGTCAGCAGTTCAAGGGTGTTGAAGTCGCTCATGATGTTCTCCCGATCACATCCGAAACACGCCGAAGCGGCTCGGTTCGATTGGCGCGTTCAGCGACGCGGACAAGGCCAGGGCCAGCACATCCCGGGTTTGGGCCGGGTCGATGACGCCGTCGTCCCACAGTCGTGCGCTGGAGTAGTAGGGGTGACCCTGCTCTTCGTATTGATCGAGGATCGGCTGCTTGATCTCGGCTTCCTGTTCGGTGCTGAAAGCCTGGCCACTGCGTTCAGCCTGCTCGCGCTTGACCTGGACCAACACGCCAGCTGCTTGTTCAGCGCCCATCACGCCGATACGCGCGTTCGGCCACATCCACAAGAAGCGCGGATCGTAAGCTCGCCCGCACATCCCATAGTTACCGGCGCCGAAGCTGCCGCCGATGATCACGGTAAATTTCGGTACCTTGGCACACGCCACGGCGGTCACCAGTTTGGCGCCGTGCTTGGCGATGCCGCCGGCCTCGTATTTCTGGCCGACCATGAAACCGGTGATGTTCTGCAGGAACAGCAACGGGATGCCGCGCTGGCAGGCCAGTTCGATAAAGTGCGCGCCTTTCTGCGCGGCTTCGGCGAACAAGATGCCGTTGTTGGCGAGGATCGCGATCGGGTAACCGTGCAAGTGGGCAAAGCCGCAGACCAGCGTGGTCCCGAACAGCGCTTTGAATTCATCGAATACCGAACCGTCGACAAGTCGCGCTATCACTTCGCGCACATCGAACGGCTGCTTGGCGTCCGCCGAGACCACGCCATACAACTCGTCGCTGCTGTACAGCGGCGCAATCGGCGTACGTTGTTGCAGCTCGCCAAGCTTGCGCCAATTGAGGTTAGCGATGCTGCGTCGGGCAATGGCCAAGGCGTGTTCATCGCTCTCGGCGTAGTGGTCCGCCACACCGGAAATCTTGCAGTGCACATCGGCCCCGCCAAGATCTTCGGCGCTGACCACTTCACCGGTCGCGGCTTTCACCAGCGGCGGGCCGGCGAGGAAAATCGTTGCCTGATTGCGTACCATGATCGCTTCGTCGGCCATCGCCGGTACATAAGCACCACCGGCGGTGCACGAACCCATGACCACGGCAATTTGCGGAATGCCCATGGCACTCATATTGGCCTGGTTGAAGAAGATCCGTCCGAAGTGCTCGCGATCCGGAAACACTTCATCCTGACGCGGCAAGTTGGCGCCGCCGGAGTCCACCAGATAGATGCAGGGCAAGCGGTTCTGCTGGGCGATGGTCTGGGCGCGCAGGTGTTTTTTCACGGTCAGCGGGTAGTAAGAACCACCTTTCACCGTGGCGTCGTTGGCGACGATCATGCATTCGACGCCTTCAACCCGGCCAATTCCGGCAATTACGCCGGCAGCCGGAACGTCTTCGCCGTACACCGCGTAAGCTGCCAATTGACTGATTTCGAGGAACGGCGAACCCGGATCGAGCAGGCGATTGATCCGCTCGCGGGGCAGTAATTTGCCCCGCGAGGTGTGGCGTTCTTGTGCCTTCGGACCGCCACCTTGCTGCACTTGGGCGAGCAGGGTGTGCAGGGCGTCAACCTGTGTGAGCATCGCCGCGCTGTTGGCGGCGAACTCCGCCGAACGGGGGTTGAGCTGGGTATGCAGAATCATGGGCTACTCCGTAGCAGCTTCGAGTTGCAAGCTACAAGCTACAAGTTGAAGCAAGAGCGCGGTTCTCTTGCCGCTTGAAACTTGCCGCTTGCCGCTGACGAAATTTATTTCGTTTCGTTGAACAGTTCGCGACCGATCAGCATGCGACGGATCTCACTGGTACCGGCGCCGATTTCGTACAGCTTGGCGTCACGCAGCAGACGACCGGCCGGGAATTCGTTGATGTAGCCATTGCCGCCAAGAATCTGGATCGCGTCGAGGGCCATTTGCGTGGCGCGTTCGGCGCTGTAGAGGATCACGCCCGCCGCATCCTTGCGCGTGGTTTCGCCGCGCTCGCAGGCTTGGGCCACCGCGTAGAGGTAGGCGCGGCTGGCGTTGAGTTGGGTGTACATGTCGGCGACTTTGCCCTGGATCAGCTGGAATTCGCCAATGCTCTGGCCGAACTGCTTGCGGTCGTGGATGTACGGCACGATCAGGTCCATGCACGACTGCATGATCCCGGTCGGTCCGCCGGACAGGACAACGCGCTCGTAGTCGAGGCCGCTCATCAGCACTTTCACGCCGCCGTTGAGCACGCCGAGGATGTTTTCTTCCGGCACTTCGACGTCATCGAAGAACAGCTCGCAGGTGTTGGAGCCGCGCATGCCGAGCTTGTCGAACTTGTTGCTGCGGCTGAAGCCTTTCGAATCACGTTCGACGATGAACGCGGTGATGCCGTGGGGGCCCTTTTCCAGGTCGGTCTTGGCGTAGATCACGTAGGTGTTGGCGTCCGGGCCGTTGGTGATCCAGGTCTTGCTGCCGTTGAGCACGTAATGATCGCCGCGTTTGTCGGCGCGCAGCTTCATCGACACCACGTCGGAACCGGCATTCGGCTCACTCATGGCCAAGGCGCCGATGTGTTCGCCGCTGATCAGTTTGGGCAGGTATTTGCTTTTCTGTTCGTGGTTGCCGTTGCGGTTGATCTGGTTGACGCAGAGATTGGAGTGCGCGCCGTAGGACAAAGCAACCGAAGCGGAGCCACGGCTGATTTCTTCCATGATCACTACGTGCGCCAGATAACCCAGGCCAGCGCCGCCGTACTCTTCCGGCACGGTAACGCCCAGCAGGCCCATGTCACCGAATTTGCGCCACAGGTCAGCGGGGAACAGGTTGTCGATGTCGATCTGAGCGGCGCGCGGGGCGATCTCTTTGGCAACGAAGGACTGAACCTGATCGCGCAGCATGTCGATGGTTTCACCGAGGGCGAAGTTCAGGGATGGGTAGCTCATGGGTCACCTTTTGGCTTTTTTGTAGGGTGGGGAGGGCAGTGATTCGGCTCTCACCTTTACGTTAACGTAAGCCTGTGATGAATGGCTGTCAATCACCCTTTACGTTAACGTCAACTTGAGCGAGAGTAGGGCCACGTTTTCTGTATCAACCCACTAATAAAGACAATAGGGGTCGTCATGGATCAACCCAGTGCAAAACCGCCGCGCAGCTACACCCGTGGTGCCCAGGACAAAGCCTTGCTGGCGATGACCATCGGCGAGAAGTTCGATCACACGGTCGCGCAGTACCCGGACAGGGAGGCGCTGGTCGTGCGCCATCAACAGTTGCGCTACACCTGGCAGCAACTGGCCGACGCCGTGGACCTGCACGCCCGGGCGCTGCTGGCACTGGGACTGAAGACCGGCGACCGTCTCGGCATCTGGGCACCGAACTGCGCGCAGTGGTGCATCAGCCAGTTCGCCAGCGCGAAAATCGGCGTGATCCTGGTCAACATCAACCCGGCCTACCGCAGTTCCGAACTCGAATACGTGTTGAAGCAGTCCGGCTGCCAATGGCTGGTCTGTGCTGGCGCCTTCAAGACCTCCGATTATCACGGGATGCTGCAAGGTCTGGCGCCAGAGTTGGCAGAGCAATCTATCGGCCGATTGCAGAGCGAACGCCTGCCGGACTTGCGCGGCGTCATCAGCCTGGACGCCCAGCCGCCATCGGGCTTCCTGCCGTGGTCGCAACTGGCCGATCTCGCGGCCAGCGTCTCTGTCGAGCAGTTAAGCGAACGCCAGCACAGCCTGCATTTCGACCAGCCGGTCAACATCCAGTACACCTCCGGCACCACCGGTTTTCCCAAGGGCGCGACCCTCAGTCACTACAACATCCTCAACAACGGTTACATGGTCGGCGAAAGCCTGGGTCTGAGCGCCGATGATCGGCTGGTGATTCCGGTACCGCTGTATCACTGTTTCGGCATGGTCATGGGCAACCTCGGCTGCATCACCCACGGCAGCACGATGATTTACCCCAACGATGCCTTCGATCCGCTGCTGACCCTGACCACCGTCGCCGAAGAAAAAGCCACCGCGCTCTACGGCGTGCCAACCATGTTCATCGCCATGCTCGATCAACCGCAACGCGGGTCCTTCGACCTATCGACCCTGCGCACCGGGATCATGGCCGGGGCGACTTGCCCGATCGAGGTGATGCGCCGGGTCATCAATGAAATGCACATGAGCGAAGTGCAAATTGCCTACGGCATGACGGAAACAAGTCCGGTGTCTTTGCAGACCGGTCCGTCAGACGAACTGGAATTGCGCGTTACCACCGTCGGCCGCACCCAGCCGCAACTGGAAAGCAAGATCATCGACGAGGCGGGCAACCTGGTGCCGCGCGGGACCATTGGCGAGCTGTGCACCCGGGGCTACAGCGTGATGCTCGGTTATTGGAACAACCCGCAGGGCACGGCGCAAGCCATCGATCAGGCCGGCTGGATGCACACCGGCGACCTGGCGAGCATGAATGACGAGGGCTACGTGTGCATCGCCGGGCGCAACAAGGACATGATCATCCGTGGCGGTGAGAATGTTTACCCGCGGGAGCTGGAAGAGTTCTTCTTTACCCACCCTGCGGTGGCGGATGTTCAGGTGATCGGCATTCCGTGCTCGCGCTATGGCGAAGAGATTGTCGCCTGGATCAAGTTCCACCCCGGCCACAACGCCACCGAAGAAGAACTGAAAACCTGGTGCAAATCGCGCATTGCGCACTTCAAGACACCGCGGCATTTCAAGTTCGTGGAAGAGTTTCCGATGACGGTGACGGGCAAAATCCAGAAGTTCCGGATGCGTGAGATCAGTATCGAGGAGCTCAAAGCGATACCGTAGGAGCGAGGCTTGCCCGCGAAGAACGATGACGCGGTTTTCCTGTTGGATCGAGGCGTTCCCTTCGCGGGCAAGCCTTGCTCCTACAGAAACCGGTTTTAGTAAAACGCAGAAAGCACAAAGGGGAGCCGAAGCTCCCCTTTAATTTGTCGTTGCGCGTGCTCTTTTTTATTATTGAGGGGCGGTCTGTTGTTGTTTTTGGCAACCGTGGCCCTTTACCGCTGTTATTGTCGATCCCCATCCGGGATCAAGAGCAAACGTATTTTTTTGAGCGCTGATCTGCTTTTTCGCCAAGCGATCCAACCAGTTCGGGAGCTACCTGAAGGTAGTTTTATTGTTCTCTGCCCGGTTGCGGGTTACTCCGAAAAGCACCCTGAAAAGCACACCTTCTCCAAAAAAATCTGTTAGCTGCGTCTCTGCCGTGTTGTTCTTGTTATGTCAGAGTCGTTACGTCTTATTTTTATTAGGTTTGCCGCTTTTTATTTTTGTTATACCAAAGAGATAGCAGAAGCCGTGCCAACTTTATAAAACCCTTTAAATTCAATGGCTTGAGTTTTTTGTGGATTTTAACCTCTGCTCAAATCCCACAGTTTGTTTCCGTGTTACTCGTTTTGTACCCGCATACCAAACACAGCGGTAACACCCGGACACATCCGCGCCCTCACTGGGCGCTACGAGCCTTGGCCACGCGCGAACCGGTCGGGCGACCCAGCACGGTACAAATCTGTTGGCCCGCCAGAATCAAGGCGTCCAGGTCGATACCGGTCTGAATACCCAAGCCGTTGAGTAGGTACACCACGTCTTCGGTGGCGACGTTACCGCTGGCGCCCTTGGCATACGGGCAGCCGCCGAGGCCGGCGATAGAGCTGTCAAACACCGCAATGCCTTCCAGCAGGCTGGCGTAGATATTGGCCATGGCCTGGCCATAGGTGTCGTGGAAGTGCCCGGCCAGTTTGTCCCGCGGCACATCGGCTGAAACCACTTCGAACATCCGGCGAGTAGCGCCAGCGGTGCCAGTGCCGATGGTGTCGCCCAGGGAAACCTCGTAGCAGCCCATCGCATACAACTCGCGGGCGACCAGAGCGACTTGCTCCGGCGCGACGTGACCTTCGTAAGGGCAGCCCAGCACACACGACACATAACCGCGCACGCTCACGCCGTGCTGCTTGGCCGCGTCCATGATCGGCACGAAACGCGCCAGGCTTTCGCTGATCGAGCAGTTGATGTTGCGCTGGGAAAACGCTTCGGAGGCGGCGGCGAACACCGCGACTTCCTTGACCCCGGCAGCGATGGCGTCTTCAAACCCGCGCAGGTTCGGCGCCAGTGCACCGTAGGTCACGCCGGGCTTGCGCTGGATCTGCGCGAAGACCTCGGCGGAACCGGCCATTTGTGGCACCCACTTGGGCGAGACGAAACTGCCGACTTCTATATAGCCCAGGCCCGCAGCGCTCAAGGCGTCGACCAGTCGCACCTTGTCCGCGACGCTGATGGGTTGGGCTTCGTTTTGCAGACCGTCGCGGGGGCCGACTTCGATCAGGCGTACGTGGGTGGGGAGGGACATAACAATTCACCTGTCTGTTAGAGATCGTTCCCACACTCTGCGTAGGAATGCCTCAATGGACGCTCTGCGTCCGCTCTTGATAGGTGACGCGGAGCGTCACGGGCTGCATTCCCACGCAGAGCGTGGGAACGATCAATTACTGAATGACCTGCTGGCTCTTGATCGTCTGCTCCAGCGCCTGGGTGCAGCGCTCTTGCGCGGTGTCCAGTTCCAGCTTCATCTGCTCGATGTCGAGCATCTGTTGCTCCAGTTGGTCACGCCGCTCGGCGATCTTGGTCAGCATGGTTTGCAGCTGTTTCTGATTGCCGCCGGTGGGGTCGTAGAGTTCGATCAACTCGCGGCATTCGGCCAGGGAAAAACCGATGCGCTTGCCCCGCAGGATCAGCTTCAAGCTGACCTTGTCCCGGGGCGAATAGATGCGTTCCTGGCCACGACGCTCGGGGCTGAGCAAGCCTTGCTCTTCATAAAAACGAATGGCTCGGGTGGTGATATCGAGCTCGCGGGCGAGGTCGGAAATGCTGTAGGTCTGGCTGCTCATGGGCGCGCTCGAAAAAGGTCATGCGCTAAGCTAATGGCAGGTTGACGTTTACGTCAAGGGCGAAAAGATCGCAGCCTTCGGCAGCTCCTACAGGGGGAACGCAAATTCCAGGTAGGAGCTGCCGAAGGCTGCGATCTTTTGATCTTTGTTCAACCGGGCTGCTTATCGAGCTTCTTCTCATGCGCCGTCACTTGCTGGCACAACTCGATCATCTGCTCGCGCATCCAGCGGTTGGCCGGGTCCTGGTCGGTGCTTTCGTGCCAGTAAAGGTGCGTTTCCACCGGCGGCACATCATTGACCGGCAGGTTAAACGCGTGCAGATCATGGCGCCGGGCAAAACGCTCCGGCACGGTCATGACCATGTCGGTCTGCTGCAACACCTGGGACGCCATCAAATAATGCTGGGAGCGCAGGGCGATTTTGCGCTGAATCCCCATTTTCCCCAGTGCCAGGTCGACATGCCCTAAACCGCTGCGACGACTGGAAATGTGAATGTGGGTCAGTGACAGGTAATCATCAAGGGTGAACTTCTCTTTGCCTGCCATTGGATGGCCCTTGCGCATGGCGCACACGTAGCGGTCTTCCATCAACTTGACGTGTCGCACTTGCGGGTCGGTGTTGAGCGGCGCATCCACCGCAAAGTCGAGGCGACCGGCCGCCAGTTCCTTGGTGGTCTCGCGGCGCTTGGACAGGAAACTCTCGATGATCACCGCCGGCGCCAGACGACGCAGGCGCTGGAACAGCGCCGGCAGGATCACCGCTTCGGTGAGGTCGGTCATGCTGATGCGGTAGGTCTTGACCGCCTGCAACGGGTTGAAGATGCGGCTTTCCTGCACCGACACCCGCAGCAGGGAGAGGGCGTTGCGCACCGGGCCGATGATGTTCTGGGCCATCGGCGTCGGCACCATGCCTTGGGCGGTGCGCACGAACAATGGGTCGTTAAACGTCTCGCGCAGGCGGGCCAGAGCGTTCGAGACCGCAGGCTGAGTAATGCCGACAATCTGCCCGGCGCGGGTCAGGTTGGCTTCGGTGTAGATCGCGTCGAAGACGATGAAAAGGTTGAGGTCGACCTTGCTCAGATTCATTGCGCTGCACTCTTATTGTGGGGCTCTCGATCAGCCGATCATATATCGGTGATGAATGTTAATACACGCCGAGAATAGGCTAGGTAAATTATCAACGCTGTTCTAGCATCGATTGCATGCCCTGAACAACCTCCCAAAAGAAGGTAGCTGCCCATGGATTTCGCTTATTCGCCCAAGGTGCAAGAACTGCGTGAGCGCGTGACCGCGTTCATGGACACCTACGTTTATCCCGCTGAAGCCGTGTTCGAGCGTCAGGTCGCCGAAGGCGATCGCTGGCAGCCGACGGCGATCATGGAAGAACTCAAACTCAAGGCCAAGGCCGAAGGGTTGTGGAATTTGTTTCTGCCGGAGTCCGAGCTCGGTGCTGGCCTGACCAACCTTGAATACGCGCCCCTGGCCGAAATAATGGGTCGCTCGCTGCTCGGTCCCGAGCCGTTCAACTGCTCGGCGCCAGACACCGGCAACATGGAAGTGCTGGTGCGCTACGCCAACGAAGAACAGAAGCAGCGTTACCTCGAACCGCTGCTGCGCGGCGAGATTCGTTCGGCGTTCGCCATGACCGAGCCGGACGTGGCCTCGTCCGACGCCACCAACATGGCCGCCCGCGCCGTGCGTGATGGCGACGAGTGGGTGATCAACGGCAAGAAATGGTGGACCTCAGGCGCGTGTGATCCGCGCTGCAAGATCCTGATCTTCATGGGCCTGAGCGACCCCGATGCGCCGCGCCATGCCCAGCACTCGATGATTCTGGTGCCGGTGGATACCCCGGGCGTGAAAATCGTGCGTCCGTTGCCAGTGTTCGGCTACGACGACGCACCCCACGGTCACGCCGAAGTGCTGTTCGAAAATGTCCGGGTGCCGTACGAAAACGTCCTGTTGGGCGAAGGACGCGGCTTCGAAATTGCTCAGGGTCGCCTTGGCCCTGGCCGGATTCACCACTGCATGCGGTCGATCGGCATGGCTGAGCGCGCGCTGGAACTGATGTGCAAGCGTGCGGTAAGCCGTACTGCGTTCGGCAAACCATTGGCGCGACTGGGCGGCAACATCGACAAGATCGCCGACTCGCGGATGGAAATCGACATGGCGCGGCTGTTGACGCTGAAAGCGGCGTACATGATGGACACCGTGGGCAACAAGATTGCGAAGAGCGAAATCGCCCAGATCAAGGTTGTTGCGCCGAACGTCGCCTTGCGGGTGATCGACCGGGCGATCCAGATCCATGGCGGGGCAGGGGTCTCCAACGACTTCCCGCTGGCCTACATGTACGCCATGCAACGCACCCTGCGCCTGGCCGACGGCCCGGACGAAGTGCACCGCGCGGCGATTGGCAAATTCGAGATCGGTAAATATGTGCCGAAAGAGATGATGCGTAGCAGTCACTAAGTCCTACAGATCGTTCCCACGCTCTGCGTGGGAATGCCGCCATGGACGCTCGGCGTCCGCTTGGGATGTGACGCGGAGCGTCACGGGATGCATTCCCACACAGAGCGTGGGAACGATCGGCTTGGTCAATACACCCAAACCTCAACTCGTCGATTCTTGATCCGCCCCTCATCCGCGCTATTGGCCGCCACCGGCATCTCCGCACCAAAGCCGCGAATCTCGCGAAACACCACGCCGCTTTTCACCAATTCCCGCCGTACCGCCATCGCCCGCAGTTTCGACAACAGGTCGGCTCGCGCCGGATCACTCTTGGCATCGCCAAACCCCACCAGTGTCACCTCGCGGTTGCTCTTGTCGTGCTGCTTTATATAGTCGAGTACCCGGGACAGGTCCTGCCGAGCCTTGTTATCCAGGCTCGCGCTGCCTTCTGCGAAGCGAAAATTCACCGTCAAGCGCTGGGCATGACGGCTCAGGGCCTGATAGCCCTCGGGCATCAGCGAGTTGGGCGTAACGGCCATGGCCTGGACGGTCTGGGCGATAAACCCATTGGCCGCGACAATCGCCTGGCCCTTGCTGCTCTGAGCGAAGGCCACCAGCGCCTCGGCCCAGGGATTTTTCCCGTTCGGCGGCAGATAAAAGAACAGCCGACGGGACAGCGGATAGTCCTCGGTCGCAATCAGGCTATTGAGTGGCAACATCGCCTGGGACTGGCCATCGACGATGGCCACGGCTTTGGCTTGGCGCACGTAGGGCAGGCCGATGAAGCCGATGCCTTGTGGGTCGAGGCTGACTGCGTCGGACAATTGCTCGCTGGACTCGAAACGTTTCGCCGCGCTGCTCAGAGTTTTCCCACGCCGGCTGAGGACCAACTCCTTGAACGTATCGTAAGTGCCCGACTGATCATCCCGCGCATACAGATGAATTGTCCCACCGACACCACCGAGTTCTTCCCACGTACTGGCCTCGCCACTGAAGATGCGCGCCAGTTGTTCGGTGTTGAGCTGATTCAGCGGATTTTGCGGGTGCAGGATGATTGCCAGTCCGTCGATGGCGATGACTTGCTCGGCAGCGGGGCTTTTCAGGTCGCCCAGGGATTTGAGATCCGCCAGTTCGCTGTCCTTGATCGGGCGCGAAGAAGCGGCCAGGTCGGCGGAGGCGTTTTTCAGTGCGGTGAAGCCGGTGCTGGAACCGTGGGCTGCGACTTCGATCATTACCCGGCGACCTTGGGCCGTTTGCCCGACGATCCTTTGTTCGTTGGCCTTGTCCGGGGTTTCGCTGTGCACCTTGAGTAAGCCCTGTTCCTGCATCAGTCCTTCAACCAGTGCCGGGCCCAGATCCGCGCCAATGGTGTTGGACCCCTGGATTCGCAAAACGGGGCCGTGTTCGGGTGTCGGCAAATCGCCGGCGGTGGCCGTTAACGGCAAGCCGAGACACACCATTAACAGGAACACTACGCGCAGCGTCATGCCGGCACCTTAATAAGCCAAAGGAAGTGCCGGGAGAATAAGTCAGTAAGGTTTCCGAAAGATGACACCGATTATTCCCACGCTCCGCGTGGGAATGCATCCCGTGACGCTCTGCGTCACATTCAACAGCGGAACGCGGAGCGTCCCTGGCGGCATTCCCACGTAGAGCGTGGGAACGATCATCATCGGTCGTGCGAGATCAGCTCAATTCAAGCCAGATCGGCGCATGATCCGAAGGTTTTTCCATCGACCGCAAGTCGTAATCCACCCCCGCATCCTTCACCCGCGGCATCAACCCGTGAGAGGCCATGATCACGTCAATCCGCAGCCCACGCTTGGGTTCGTCTTCAAACCCGCGGCTGCGGTAGTCGAACCAGCTGAAACGGTCGATCACGTCCGGGTTCAGGTGGCGGAAGCTGTCCACCAGGCCCCAATTCTTCAGGCGCGCCATCCACTCGCGTTCTTCCGGCAGGAAGCTGCACTTGCCGGTTTTCAGCCAGCGTTTCATGTTGTCCGGGCCGATGCCGATGTCGCAGTCTTCCGGGGAAATGTTCACATCGCCCATCACCACCAGCGGCTGCTCGTTGGTGAACTGGCTTTCCAGCAGGTGCTGCAAATCGTTGTAGAAACGTTGCTTGGCCGGGAATTTGGTCGGGTGGTCGCGGCTTTCGCCCTGTGGGAAATAGCCGTTCATGATTGTCACCGGCACGCCATTGGCGTCGGCGAAGGTGCCCCAGATGAAGCGCCGCTGAGCGTCTTCTTCATCGGTGGCAAAGCCTTTGTGCAGGGCAATCGGTTCCTGGCGCGAGAGCAGGGCGACACCGTAATGGCCCTTTTGCCCGTGGAAATACACGTGATAGCCCAGGGCCTGGACCTCGGCCAGCGGGAATTGGTCGTCGTGGACCTTGGTTTCCTGCAGGCCGATGACGTCCGGTTGATGCTTTTCAATCAGCGCCGCCAGCTGATGCGGGCGAGCGCGCAGCCCGTTGATGTTGAAGGAGACGATCTTCATGGTCGGCAGTCCTGGCAAAAGGGCGATGCTAGCTGACATGTAGGAATGGGGCCAGTCTTGGGGTGAGGGGATTCGTGTTTGGCGGTAGGTTTTGGTCTATACCTGTGTGGGAGCGGCTCTGCTCTAAGCGGCAATACTGATTCGGATCAGAAAGGAACTGTGCCAGCGCTATAGGCTCGTAACCAGAAGAGTGCCGTCATTTGAACGGTGCCCCGGGGAGAATTACCGATATGCCTGAAACCTCGACCGCCATCGCCGATATTCACATGCTCGACAGCGGCTACTCCCGCGAAGCGCGCTCCTTGCTGTATCAGGCTTACCGGCACGAGCCGACGTTCGGCTACCTGTTCGAAGCCGAGCGCCCCGGATACGAACAGCGGGTGCGGGCGACAGTGCGCGAACTGGTCAAACAGCATTTCCTTCAGGACTTGCCGGCCATTGGCCTGCTGGTCAACGACCGCTTGATCGGCATCGCCCTGATCGCGCCGCCGCAACGTCGCCTGGGCATCACCGAGAGCTGGGCCTGGCGCCTGCGCATGGTGCTCAGTACCGGTTTTCGCTGCACCCGGCGCTATCTCGAATACCACGAAGCTGTCACCGCCTGCGCGCCATCCGATGCGGTGCACGTACTGCCCTTGTTGGGGATTCACCCGCAATTCCAGGGCAAACACTTCGGTGAACAACTGCTGCAAGCCGTCCACAACTGGTGCGCCGTGGATGAAAACTCTCAAGGCGTGATCCTCGACACCGGGAATCCACGTTATCTGGAGTTCTATAAGCGTCAGGGCTATGAGGAAATCGGCGAAGTGGCGGTAGGACCGATCCGCGAGCACGTGTTTTTCCACGCCAATCCTCAGGTGTTACAAACAGCAACGGCATAAAGGTAGAACTTTCACCGCACGCCAGGCTCTATCACGCTCCCAAGCTCGTGATAGCATCCGCGCCTATGAAGTTTCCAGGAAGATTTACCAGTGGCGTGCTCATGCTGTTATCCAGCTGCACGGCGCTGGCGCAAAGTGAATTGGCTGTGCGGATCAAACCGTCCAACGATGAACTGAAAGCCAATATAGAGGGCTATATCGGCAGCCTCGGCGATCGTGATGAAGAAGCTTTGCTGCGCTTCAGTCGCGGCGCCGAAGAACAGGCGCACAAGGCCGCCCAGGCCTTGGGTTATTACCAGCCACAGATCGACAGTGAAGTGAAGGGCGGCAAGACGCCGCGCCTGACCCTGAACATTGACCCCGGCGAACCGATCCATTTGCGCAACGTCACCGTGCGCATCGACGGGCCCGCCGCCTCGCTCAAATCCTTTCGTGCACCGCCCCCGGAGCTGCTCAAGCCTGGCGCAGTGCTCAATCACGGTCATTACGAAGACGCCAAGCGCTTGATCCAGAACCAGGCCTCGCGCTTCGGCTTTTTCAGCGGACGCTTCACCAGCCAAAAATTGCTGGTGGACCCGCGCGCCGGTGTGGCGGACGTCGAACTGATCTACGACAGCGGCCCGCGCTACGCCCTGGGTAAAGTTACTTTTGAAGGCGACACGCCGTTCGATGAAGACCTGCTGCAACGCATG
This sequence comes from Pseudomonas sp. LBUM1646, assembly GCF_059716165.1. NCBI lineage: Bacteria > Pseudomonadati > Pseudomonadota > Gammaproteobacteria > Pseudomonadales > Pseudomonadaceae > Pseudomonas > Pseudomonas sp. LBUM1646. The sequence goes on along the minus strand of NZ_CP166810.1, from coordinate 4,456,704 downwards.
GTGCCGTTCAAGGCTGGCGCGCCATACGACTCCGAACTGATCGCCGAACTCAACCAGGCACTGCAATCGAGCGGCTACTTCGAGGGCGTGCGCGTGGACGCGGCACCGACCGCGTCCAAGGACGATGTGATCCCGGTAGCGGTCAAACTCGACACCCGCAAGCCGCGCACCATGGGCCTCGGTTTGGGTTATTCCACCGACGTTGGCCCCCGGATCAAAGCCAACTGGACCCGGCACTGGGTCAACCCGCAGGGCGACAGCTATGGCTGGGAAGCCGAACTGTCGGCGCCGCGGCAGAACGTCGGGGTGTTCTACGACATCCCCCTGGACCCGCCGCTCACTGACAAACTGCGCTGGGCCGCCGGTTATCAATATGAAGAAATCGCCGACACCGACAGCCTGAGCAAGCTGCTCACCCTAGGCCCGGAATGGCACAGCAAGCTGCCCAGCGGTTGGCAACGGGTCGTGTCGCTGAAATGGCAACGCGAGGAATACACCCTCGGCGATGACTCGGGGTTAAGCACGTTGCTGATGCCGGGCGTCAGCTATTCGTACCTCAAAAGCGACAACCGCATCGACCCGCACAACGGCTATCGCCTGACCTTCGAAACCAAAGTCGCCAAGGAAGGACTGGGTTCGGACACCAACCTGCTTTACGGCACGGCGCTGGTCAAAGGCCTGACCACGGTCTTCGACAAACACCGTTTCCTCGGGCGGGTGCAGGTCGGCGGCAGCGCCACCAACGGCTACAAATCCGTGCCGCCGTCCCTGCGCTTCTTCGCCGGTGGCGATCAGAGCGTGCGCGGTTACGACTATCAAAGCCTGTCCCCGGAAAACTCCGAGGGCGACCGCATCGGTGGCCGCTACATGATTGCCGGCAGTGTCGAGTATCAATATTCCATCGCCGAAAAATGGCGAGTCGCGACCTTCATCGACCAGGGCAACTCCTTCAACACACTCGAACTGCCGAACCTCAAGACCGGCGTCGGTATCGGCGTGCGCTGGGTCTCCCCGGTGGGGCCGATCCGCCTCGACCTGGCCCACGCGATGGACGACGACGGCGGCATTCGACTGCACTTTTCCATGGGGCCTGAGCTGTGAAGCGTGGTTTGAAAATATCGCTGCTGGCGATTCTGGCGTTGCTGATGCTCATCGTATTGGCATTGGCCACGGTGCTGGGCACGGCGACGGGCAGTCGCTGGGCGCTGGGGTTTGTGCCGGGTTTGACCGTGGACAATTTCCAGGGCCGCTTGGGCGGGCAGTGGAGCGCCGATCATCTGCTGTGGCAACAGGACAGCAGCCGGGTTGAACTGAATAAAGTGATTTTCGCCTGGTCGCCGCTGTGCCTGACACGCATGACCCTGTGCATCGAGCAGTTGCAGGCCGATCAGGTCAGCCTGCAATTCCCGCCGAGTACCGAGGAAGAAAGCAGCGGCCCGATCAAACTTCCGGACTTAAAGCTGCCGCTGGCCATTGAACTGGGCGACGTCAAGGTAGGCAGTCTGCTGTTCAACGGCAGCGAAGAACTCAGGGGTCTGCAACTGGCTGCGCACTGGACCGAAAAGGGTTTGCAGATCGACTCGGTGCAGTTGCAGCGCGACGACCTGAGCCTGAACCTCTCCGGCCAGCTGCAACCCGGTGGTAACTGGCCGTTGACCGCTGAAGGCAAACTGACGATGTCGACGCCCGCGCCTTGGGTGCTGGCCTTGAAAGTTGATGGCGACCTGCTGAAAACCCTGAACCTGAAAGCCGACAGCAGCGGTTATCTGGACGGGCAACTGACTGGCGAACTGCAACCGCTGGTGGAAAACCTGCCGGCCAAAGTGCGGATCACCGCCGACGGCTTCAAACCTGCCGCTGACCTGCCGGACACCCTGCAACTCAATCAACTGGAACTCACCGGCGAAGGCGACCTGAAAAACGGTTACCAATTGCTCGGCAAAGCCACGCTGCCCGCAGAACAAGGCCCGGTCGCGCTGTTGCTGCAAGGCAAGGTCGACGCCAAGGGTGCGCAGATTGCCGGGCTCGACCTGACCGCCAATGACAAGCAAAGCCTCAAGCTCACCGGCAACCTCGACTGGAGCAAAGGCCTTAGCGCCCAGGCGAACATCGACTGGCTGGACTTTCCGTGGCATCGCCTCTATCCGCTGATCGACGAGCCGCAAGTCGCGTTGCGCAGCTTCAACGGCGAAGTCTCCTACACCGACGGCAAATACCTCGGCAACTTCAAAGCCGCACTCGATGGCCCGGCCGGCGCGTTCAGCCTGAGCAGCCCGTTCGCCGGCGACCTGACGAAAATCTACCTGCAACAATTCCAACTCGAAGCCGGGCAGGGCAAGGCCAAAGGTCACCTCAATCTGCAATTCGCCGACGGCATTGCCTGGGACACTGCGCTGGACCTGTCGGCGATCAACCCGGCGTACTGGATGGCGGAATTGCCGGGCACTTTGGCCGGGCCGTTGCGCAGTAAAGGCGAGATGAAGAATGAAAAGCTCAGCCTGACTGCCGACCTCGATTTGAAAGGCAAACTGCGCGGCCAACCGGCAGTGATCCAGGCCAAGGCCGATGGTGCTGGCGAGCAATGGAACCTCAACGCCTTGCAGATTCGCTTGGGCGACAACAGCATCAACGGCAAGGGCAGCCTGCAACAGAAGCTCGCTGGCCAAATCGACATCAAGCTGCCGCGCCTGGCCCAGCTCTGGCCGCAACTGCGCGGTCAGCTTAACGGTCGGGTCGATGTCGCCGGTACGCTGAAAGCGCCGCAAGGCAAGCTCGGTCTGCAAGGCTCGCAACTGGCCTTCGAAGACAATCGCCTGCAAAGCCTCAACCTCGACGCGACCCTCGACAGCGCCCAGCGGGCGAAGATCGACCTCAAGGGCAGCGGCATTCAGGCCGGTGAAACATCCTTGGGTGCGCTGACTGCCAGCGGTCAGGGCGACATCAAAAACCAGAAACTCAGCCTCGACCTGCAAGGCCCGCAGCTGAAACTGGCCCTCGGCCTCGACGGCGCACTGGACAAGGGCAACTGGCGCGGACGCCTGGCCAGCGGCGATATCCAGGCCGGTGGTCAGGACTGGAAACTGCAAGGCCCGGCGAAGCTGGAGCGGCTGGCGGACGGCAAAATCAATTTTGGCGCCCATTGCTGGATGTCCGGCCCGGCCAGTTTGTGCGGCGAAGACCAGCGCCTGATGCCGGAACCGAAGCTGCGTTATCACCTCAAGCAATTTCCGATCGACAGCCTCGCCCAGTGGTTGCCGAAGGACTTTGCCTGGAAGGGCAAGCTCAACGCCGACCTGCAACTGGACCTGCCAGCCAGTGGCCCGAATGGCCAGATCAGCATCGATGCCAGCGGCGGCACCTTGCGCATGAAAGAGAAGGATCAGTGGCTGGACTTCCCGTACCAGACCCTGAAACTCACCAGCAAACTCACGCCCAAGCGCATCGACACCGACCTTAACTTCGTCGGTGGCAAGCTCGGCGAATTGATGGTGCAGGCGCAGATCAACCCGTTGCCGAAGAACAAACCGTTGACCGGTTCGTTCCGCCTCAATGGCCTGGACCTGTCGGTGGCGCGGCCGTTTGTGCCGATGGTCGAGAAACTCACCGGTCGCTTGAACGGTAGCGGCACCTTGTCCGGCGGACTGTTGGCGCCGTTGGTCAACGGCAACCTGGTGCTCAGTGACGGCGAGATCTCCGGCGCTGAATTGCCAATGGACCTTGAAGCCTTGCAGCTGCAAGCGGTGATTGCCGGTGAAACCGTGCAATTGAACGGCGGCTGGAAAAGCGGCAAGAGCGGGCAGGGCAGCTTGAACGGTAACATCGCCTGGGGTCAGGCGCTGGTCGTCGACCTGGCGCTCAAAGGCACGCAATTGCCGGTCACCGTCGAGCCCTATGCCAAGCTCGAGATGGCGCCGGACCTGAAAATCTCGATGAAGGGCGACGAACTGGCCATTGCCGGCAAAGTGCTGGTGCCCAAGGGTGAAATCACCGTGCGTGAATTGCCGCCATCGACGGTCAAGGTCTCCGACGACACGGTCATCGTTGGCGCGCAGACCGAGGAAGGCAAACCGCCACTGGCCATGAAGATGGACATCGATGTGGTGGTCGGCGAGGACAAACTCAGCTTTGCCGGGTTTGGCCTGACCGCCAATCTGCAAGGGCATGTGCACATCGGCGACAACATGGATACGCGCGGCGAACTGTGGCTCAACGACGGTCGTTATCGCGCCTACGGCCAGCGACTGACCGTGCGGCGTGCGCGTCTGCTGTTTGCCGGCCCGCTCGATCAGCCGTATCTGGACATCGAAGCGATTCGCCAGACCGACGACGTAATCGCCGGCATTCGCTTGAGCGGCAGCGCCGAGCAACCGACCACGCAGATCTTCTCGGAACCGGCCATGAGCCAGGAGCAGGCGTTGTCCTATTTGGTGCTCGGGCGTCCGTTAAGCACTACTGGCGAAGACAACAACATGCTCGCGCAGGCGGCGCTCGGGTTGGGGTTGATGGGCAGTTCCGGGGTAACCAGCGGTTTGGCCAAGGACCTGGGTATTCAAGACTTCCAGCTCGACACCCAGGGCAGCGGCGACAGCACCAGCGTGGTGGCCAGCGGCAACATCTCCGAGAAGCTCAGTTTGCGCTATGGCGTCGGGGTGTTTGAACCGGCGAACACCATTGCCCTGCGCTACAAGCTGAGCAAGAAGGTTTACCTCGAAGCTGCGAGCGGCGTGGCGAGTTCGCTGGATATCTTCTACAAACGGGATTTCTAAACCCCCTCATCTGATCGTTCCCACGCTCTGCGTGGGAATGCCTCCCGGGACGCTCCGCGTTCCGCTCTTGAATCGTGACGCAGAGCGTCACTGGCTGCATTCCCACGCAGAGCGTGGGAACGATCAATGAGCCCTGTGGAATACAGGACTCAATCCGCTCATGCCTAGAGCCACAATCGTCCAACTTTTTGGGTGCAGCCCAGGTGTATCTCGAAGCCGTCGGTGGCGTGGCGAGTTCGCTGGATATCTTCTACAAACGGGATTTCTAAACCCCGCACCGATCGTTCCCACGCTCTGCGTGGGAATGCCTCCCGGGACGCTCCGCGTTCCGCTCTTGAATCGTGACGCAGAGCGTCACTGGCTGCATTCCCACGCAGAGCGTGGGAACGATCAATGAGCCCTGTGGAATACAGGACTCAATCCGCTCATGCCTAGAGCCACAATCGTCCAACTTTTTGGGTGCGGCCCAGGTGTATCTCGAAGCCGTCGGTGGCGTGGCGAGTTCGCTGGATATCTTCTACAAACGGGATTTCTAAACCCCCTCATCTGATCGTTCCCACGCTCTGCGTGGGAATGCCTCTTGGGACGCTCCGCGTTCCGCTCTTGAATCGTGACGCAGAGCGTCACTGGCTGCATTCCCACGCAGAGCGTGGGAACGATCAGTCACGTCGCCATTTATCCGCCAATTACAAAGCATCCTAACTATTACGTTGACATTCGCTGCCTAGGCAGTAACATCTCGACATACATTCTCTGCCTAGGCAGCTAATTGGTGGTCAGATGAAACATTTCACCCCGGAACAATTCAAGCATTGCCACCTCGGCCTCCTGCTCGGGCGCGCGGCGCTGCTCAAGGACCGGATCATCGACACGCACATGGAACCCCACGGCATCACTGCCGCGCAGTTCAAAGTGTTGATCATCATGGCCCAGTTCGGCGTCGATACCCCGGCCGAACTCTGCCGGCACCTGTCCCTGGACAGCGGGTCGATGACCCGCATGCTTGATCGCCTGGAACAGAAAGGTTTCCTCGCCCGCCAACGCTCCGAAGCCGACCGCCGTCAGGTGCAACTGGTGCTGACCGAACAAGGCCAGCAATTGACTGACCGTCTGCCGGACATCGGCGCCGACGCCATGAACGAACTGGCCGGCGCCATCACCCCGGACGAGTTGCAAACCCTGGAACAGATCCTGAAGAAAATCTTGGTGGCAGCCGGTGACTCGATCACCTTGCTGCGGGTAGGTGACAAATGAGCAGTAAAACCTTGCGTACTGGCCTGAGCCTGGTGCTGGTATCGATGATTCTGGCCGGTTGCGCCAGCTACAGCGGCCTGAACACCGAAGGCAAAAGCGTCGATGCGAAAACCCTCAAAGCCGGGCAATCCCTGAGCGGCGTGACCCTGTCCCCGGCAGCCTGGCCGAAAAGCGACTGGTGGAAAAGCCTCGGTGACCCACAACTCGACGGTCTGATCCGCGAGGCCCTGCACGACAGCCCGGACATGCAAATCGCCGAAGCCCGCGCCCACCAGGCCAGCGCCGCCGCGTATGCCGCCGATGCCGCGCGGATGCCGACCCTCGATGCCAGCGCCGGCATCAGCCGTTCGCGCCTGGCCAAGGATCAGGACCCGCTCGGGAAGGGCGATGCCTACGCCACCGTGCGTAACATCAGCGCCAGCTTCAACTACAACTTCGACCTCTGGGGCGGTCAGCGTGACGCCTGGGAAGCCGCGTTGGGCCAGGCTCGCGCCGCCGAAGTCGATCAACAGGCCGCGCAGTTGACCTTGTCCGCCGACGTCGCTCGCGCCTACAGCGACCTGGGTCAGGCGCACATCGTTTATGACCTGTCGAATGATGACCTCAAGCGCACCAAGCAAATGCTCGATCTGAGCCAGCGCCGTTTGAGTTCCGGGATCGACAGTCAGTACCAGTTCCAGCAAACCGAAAGCCTGGAAGCCAGCTCCGAAGCCAGCTTGATCGATGCGGAAAAGCGCCTGAACAGCGCGAAAATCGCCTTGGCCGTGCTGCTCGGCAAAGGCCCGGATCGCGGTAACGAAATCGCCCGGCCAAAAATCCTCCAGGCCAGCGCCGTGGCTTTGCCGTCGGTGTTGCCAGCGGAATTGCTTGGCCGTCGCCCGGATCTGGTGGCCGCACGCTGGCGGGTTGAAGCCGCGAGCAAGGACATTGCCGCGAGCAAGACCCAGTTCTATCCCAACCTGAACCTTACCGCCGCGGCCGGTGCCGAATCCTTACTGGGTGACGCGATGTTCGGTTCGGCCAGTCGCTTCTTCAACATCGCCCCAACCATTTCGGTGCCGATTTTCGACGGTGGCCGCTTGCGCGCCAACCTCGATGCCCGCGACGCCGACTATGACCTGGCGGTGGCGCAGTACAACAAGAGCTTGGTTAAAGCGCTGGGGGATGTCAGCGACACCATCAACCAGTTGCGCGATATCGGCCGGCAGATTGGTGCCCAGCAGCACGCCACCGAGATTGCCCAGGACTCTTACAACACCGTGGTCCAGCGCTACGGTTCCGGCATCGGCAATTACCTGGACGTGCTCAGCATCGAACAGCAATTGCTCCAGGCCCAGCGTCAACTGGCGGACCTGAATGCCGAGCAGATCGACTTGTCGATCCAACTGATGCAGGCGCTCGGCGGCGGCTTCCAGGCCGAAACCATCGCCTCGGCCAATCCAGCCCCAGCCAAGCTGATCAACTAATTCAAGGTATTTGTCATGGCCACTGCCGAAACTACTAAAGCCCCTGAAAACGCTCAAGACACCAGCAACCCGCGCAAACGCAAAGTCATGCTGACCGTGCTGGCGATTCTGGTGATCCTCGCCGGCGTCGGCGTGTGGGCCTATCACGAACTCTACGGTCGTTGGAATGAAAGCACCGACGATGCCTATGTGAACGGCAACGTGGTGGAAATCACTCCGTTGGTCACCGGCACCGTGGTGAGCATTGGTGCTGACGATGGCGACCTGGTCCATGAAGGCCAGGTGCTGGTCAACTTCGACCCGAACGACGCCGAAGTCGGGCTGCAAAGTGCCCAGGCCAACCTGGCCCGCACCGTGCGCCAGGTGCGCGGCTTGTACAGCAACGTCGACGGCATGAAAGCCCAGGTCAACGCCCAGCAGGCCGAAGTGCAAAAAGCCCAGGACAACTTCAACCGGAGGAAAAATCTCGCTGCCGGTGGCGCGATTTCCCAGGAAGAACTGTCCCACGCCCGCGACGACCTGACCTCGGCGCAAAACGCCCTGGCCAACGCCAAGCAACAACTCAAGACCACCAGCGCTTTGGTCGATGACACGGTCGTGTCGTCGCACCCGGACGTGATGTCCGCTGCTGCGAATCTGCGTCAGGCCTATCTGAACAATTCCCGCAGCACCCTGATTGCGCCTGTCACCGGTTACGTGGCCAAACGCTCGGTACAACTGGGCCAACGGGTTCAACCAGGCACCGCGCTGATGGCGGTGATTCCGCTGGATCAACTGTGGATCGACGCCAACTTCAAGGAAACCCAACTGCGTGACATGCGGATCGGCCAGCCAGTGGACATCGAAGCCGACCTGTACGGCAGCGACGTGAAATTCAGTGGCACCATCGACAGCCTTGGCGCCGGGACCGGCAGCGCGTTTGCCTTACTGCCGGCGCAGAACGCCACCGGTAACTGGATCAAGATCGTCCAGCGCGTACCGGTGCGGATTCACGTCAACGCCGAAGAGCTGGCCAAGCACCCACTGCGGGTGGGCCTGTCGACTCAGGTCGATGTGAACCTGCACGACCAGAGCGGCCCGGTACTGGCGCAACAGCCACCACAAAAGGCTTCGTTCAGCACCAACGTCTATGACCGTCAGTTGGCCGAAGCCGACGCGATGATCACGCAGTTGATCCATGACAACAGCGCTGCGGTCAGCAAGACCGCGCAACGCTGATTCGCCAATCCCTCAGCGGCGCCGGTTGAACGGCGCCGCGCACGCCAAGGTTCATAGGATTAGCGATGAGCAATAACGCGTCTTTCACGCCGCCCAGCCTGGTGCTCAGCACCATCGGCCTGTCGCTGGCGACCTTCATGCAAGTGCTCGACACCACCATCGCCAACGTGGCCTTGCCGACGATTTCCGGCAACTTGGGCGTGAGTTCGGAGCAGGGCACCTGGGTGATCACTTCGTTTGCCGTGAGCAACGCCATCGCGCTGCCGCTGACCGGTTGGCTCAGTCGGCGTTTCGGTGAGGTGAAACTGTTTCTCTGGGCGACAATTCTGTTTGTGTTGGCTTCGTTTCTTTGCGGCATCTCGACGTCGATGCCGGAACTGATCGGTTTCCGTGTGCTGCAAGGCTTGGTGGCCGGTCCGTTGTACCCGATGACCCAGACGCTGCTGATCGCGGTGTATCCCCCGGCCAGGCGCGGCATGGCCCTGGCGTTGCTGGCGATGGTCACGGTGGTGGCGCCGATTGCCGGACCGATTCTCGGTGGCTGGATTACTGACAGCTACAGCTGGCCTTGGATTTTCTTTATCAACGTGCCGATCGGGATTTTCGCGGTGATGGTGGTGCGCTCCCAGCTCAAGGCGCGTCCGGTGGAAACCAGTCGCCAGCCGATGGATTACGTGGGGTTGATCACGCTGATCATTGGCGTCGGCGCGTTGCAGGTAATCCTCGATAAAGGCAACGACCTGGACTGGTTCGAATCGAACTTCATCATCATTGGCGCGGCGATTTCGGTGATTGCCCTGGCGGTGTTCATCATCTGGGAAATGACCGACAAGCACCCGGTGGTGAACTTGCGGCTGTTTGCTTATCGCAACTTCCGCATCGGCACCATTGTGTTGGTGCTGGGGTATGCCGGGTTCTTTGGCATCAACCTGATCCTGCCGCAATGGCTGCAAACCCAGATGGGCTACACCGCGACGTGGGCCGGGCTGGCGGTGGCGCCGATCGGGATTCTGCCGGTGCTGATGTCGCCGTTTGTCGGTAAGTACGCGCACAAGTTCGACCTGCGCTTGCTGGCCGGACTGGCGTTCCTGGCGATTGGCCTGAGCTGCTTTATGCGCGCCGGGTTTACCAACGAAGTGGACTTCCAGCACATCGCCCTGGTGCAACTGTTCATGGGGATTGGCGTGGCGCTGTTCTTTATGCCGACCTTGAGCATTTTGATGTCGGACCTGCCGCCAAGCCAGATTGCCGATGGCGCGGGCCTGGCGACGTTCCTGCGGACCTTGGGCGGTAGTTTCGCGGCGTCGCTGACCACCTGGATCTGGATTCGCCGGGCGGATCAGCATCATGCGTACTTGAGCGAAAGCATCACCACTTATGACCAACCGACACGGGATGCCTTGAACACCCTGGGCGGGGCGAGTACCCCAGCGTATGCGCAACTCGATCAAGTGCTGACCAGCCAGGCGTACATGCTCTCCACCGTGGATTACTTCACGTTGCTCGGGTGGGGGTTTTTGGGCTTGATGCTGATTGTGTGGCTGGCCAAGCCGCCGTTTGCGGCGAAGGCGGGGCCTGCGGCTTCCGGCCACTAGCCGGGCCTGCGGCCTCCGGCCACTAGAGGGCTGATCGTTCCCACGCTCTGCGTGGGAATGCCTCAACGGACGCTCTGCGTTCGGCTTTGGAAGGGACGCGGAGCGTCCCGGGCTGCATTCCCACGCGGAGCGTGGGAACGATCAGGCAGAAGGGGCTGCGAGTTGTGGTGGCGGGGCGAAGTTGAACGGGGCAAGTGCAAACCCTTGCTCATCCACCTGCAACGCCCAGGGCCTGCTGCCTCCGGCCACTAGAGGGCTGATCGTTCCCACGCTCTGCGTGGGAATGCCTCAACGGACGCTCTGCGTTCGGCTTTGGAAGGGACGCGGAGCGTCCCGGGCTGCATTCCCACCCAGAGCGTGGGAACGATCAGACAGAAGGGGCTGCGAGTTGTGGTGGCGGGGCGAGGTTGAACGGGGCAAGTGCAAACCCTTGCTCATCCACCTGCAACGCCCAGGGCCTGCGGCCTCCGGCCACTAGAGGGCTGATCGTTCCCACGCTCTGCGTGGGAATGCCTCAACGGACGCTCTGCGTTCGGCTTTGGAAGGGACGCGGAGCGTCCCGGGCTGCATTCCCACGCGGAGCGTGGGAACGATCAGGCAGAAGGGGCTGCGAGTTGTGGTGGCGGGGCGAGGTTGAACGGGGCAAGTGCAAACCCGTTCCCATCCACCTGTAACGCGCGGGCCAGCGGCCTCCGGCCACTAGAGGGCTGATCGTTCCCACGCTCTGCGTGGGAATGCCTCAACGGACGCTCTGCGTTCGGCTTTGGAAGGGACGCGGAGCGTCCCGGGCTGCATTCCCACGCGGAGCGTGGGAACGATCAGGCAGAAGGGGCTGCGAGTTGTGGTGGCGGGGCGAAGTTGAACGGGGCAAGTGCAAACCCTTGCTCATCCACCTGCAACGCCCAGCCCTGACGATCCCAATCCCCCAACACAATGCGTTTGGCCGCCTGCTCGCCAATCTGCAACTTGTGGATCGCGGGACGGTGGGTGTGCCCATGAATCAACGTTTTCACGCCAAATGCCTGCATGACCCGCGGCACTTCTTCCGGCGTGACATCAACGATGTCATTGGCCTTCATCCGCGTCTGCGCCCGACTTTCACTGCGTAGCTTGCGCGCCAGTTTGTGCCGGGTGCTCAGGGGCAGGTGCCGCAGGATAAATAGCGTGACGGGATTACGCAGGTAGCGACGCAGCTTCATATAGCCGACATCGCGGGTGCAGAGGCTGTCGCCGTGCATCAACAGCACCGGCTCGCCGTAAAACTGCACGACACTCGGGTCCTTCAATAGCGTGCAGCCGGCCTGTTTGCAAAAGGCCTTGCCGAGCATGAAGTCGCGATTGCCGTGCATCAGAAAAATGGCCGTGCCGCTGTCGCTAAGATTGCGCAGGGCCTGGCAGATGGAACGCTGGAAGGGCGTCATGGCATCGTCGCCAATCCACGCTTCGAAGAAGTCACCCAAAATGTACAACGCACTCGCCGAGCGGGCGCGTCCGGCGAGCAAATCCAGAAACGCCCGGGTAATGTCCGGGCGCTCCTCTTCCAGATGCAAGTCTGAAATCAGCAGTATCACGCTTCGATGATCTCGGCTTTCTCGATGATCACGTCGTCTGCTGGTACGTCTTGATGGCCGGATTTCATGGTGGTGGAAACACCTTTGATCTTGTCCACGACTTCAGTACCGGAAACCACTTTGGCGAAGACTGCGTAGCCCCAGCCCTGGGTGGTCTTGGCGCTGTGGTTCAGGAAGCTGTTGTCAGCCACGTTGATGAAGAACTGGGCGGAAGCCGAATGCGGCTCCATGGTGCGCGCCATGGCCACGGTGTACTTCTCGTTCGGTAGGCCGTTGTCGGCTTCGTTCTGGATGCTTGGGCGCTTGTCTTTCTTTTCTTTCATGCCTGGCTCGAAACCGCCGCCCTGGATCATGAAGTTACCGATTACACGGTGGAAAACGGTGTTTTCGTAGTGGCCGGCTTTGACGTACTCGATGAAGTTGGCAACGGTCACCGGTGCCTTTTCAGCGTTCAGTTCCAGGACGATGTCGCCATGGTTGGTGGTCAGTTTGACTTGGGTCATGATCGGTACTCTTTCTATGAATTCGTGGGTTTCGGGGCATCAGAGCCCGCAACCGGTCTGGTCTGTCTCAACCAAGGTGCGCAGTTTAGCGCGACGTGCGCCAATTTCGAGGCTGTTTTTCATTTGCAGGCGATTAAATGCTGCCGTTTGCAGGCCTGCTCTGTCAGCGGCTTGACAGCATCGGCTATGATAGCGGCTTTGTTTTGTCAGGCCTTTAGTTCCGGCCGCGCACTCGTACGTTCAAGGATCCTATGAGCAAGCCCACTGTCGACCCTACCTCGAATTCCAAGACTGGCCCTGCCGTGCCGGTCAATTTCCTGCGCCCGATCATCCAGGCGGACCTGGACTCGGGTAAGCACACGCAGATCGTCACCCGTTTCCCGCCTGAGCCCAACGGCTACCTGCACATCGGTCACGCCAAGTCTATTTGCGTGAACTTCGGCCTGGCCCAGGAATTTGGCGGCGTCACGCACCTGCGTTTCGACGACACCAACCCGGCCAAGGAAGACCAGGAATACATCGACGCGATCGAAAGCGACATCAAATGGCTGGGCTTCGAATGGTCCGGTGAAGTGCGCTACGCCTCGCAGTATTTCGACCAGTTGCACGACTGGGCCGTCGAGCTGATCAAGGCCGGCAAGGCCTACGTCGATGACCTGAGCCCGGAGCAAGCCAAGGAATACCGTGGCAACCTGACCGAGCCGGGCAAGAACAGCCCCTTCCGTGACCGCTCCGTGGAAGAAAACCTCGACTGGTTCGCCCGCATGAAGGCCGGCGAGTTCCAGGACGGCGCACGCGTGTTGCGCGCCAAGATCGACATGGCTTCGCCGAACATGAACCTGCGCGACCCGATCATGTATCGCATCCGTCACGCGCACCACCACCAGACCGGCGACAAGTGGTGCATCTACCCGAACTACGACTTCACCCACGGTCAGTCGGACGCCATCGAAGGCATCACCCACTCGATCTGCACCCTGGAGTTCGAAAGCCATCGTCCGCTGTACGACTGGTTCCTGGACGCTCTGCCAGTACCGGCGCACCCGCGCCAGTACGAGTTCAGCCGCCTGAACCTGAACTACACCATCACCAGCAAGCGCAAGCTCAAGCAACTGGTCGATGAAAAGCACGTGTTCGGCTGGGACGATCCGCGCATGTCCACGCTGTCGGGCTTCCGCCGCCGTGGCTATACGCCTGCGTCGATCCGCAATTTCTGCGACATGGTCGGCACCAACCGTTCTGACGGCGTCGTCGATTTCGGCATGCTCGAGTTCAGCATCCGTCAGGATCTGGACCAGAACGCTCCGCGCGCCATGTGCGTGCTGCGTCCGTTGAAGGTGGTGATCACCAACTACCCGGAAGACCAGGTCGAGAACCTCGAACTGCCGCGGCATCCGCAGAAAGAAGAACTGGGCGTGCGCAAGCTGCCGTTCGCCCGTGAAATCTACATCGACCACGATGACTTCATGGAAGAGCCGCCAAAAGGCTACAAGCGCCTGGAGCCGAACGGCGAAGTGCGTCTGCGCGGCAGCTACGTGATCCGCGCCGACGAAGCGATCAAGGACGCCGATGGCAACATCGTAGAACTGCGTTGCTCCTACGATCCGGAAACACTGGGCAAGAACCCTGAAGGCCGCAAGGTCAAAGGTGTGGTGCACTGGGTGCCGGCGGCTGCCAGCGTCGAGTGCGAAGTGCGTCTGTACGATCGTCTGTTCCGTTCGGCCAACCCTGAGAAGGCCGAAGACAGCGCCAGTTTCCTGGACAACATCAACCCTGACTCGCTGCAAGTTCTCACCGGTTGTCGTGCTGAACCCTCGCTGGGCAACGCACAGCCGGAAGACCGTTTCCAGTTCGAGCGCGAAGGTTACTTCTGCGCGGATATCAAGGACTCGAAACCGGGCGCTCCGGTATTCAACCGTACCGTGACCTTGCGTGATTCGTGGGGCCAGTGATTCAAGGAAACAACTAAAGTGCTAACGATCTACAACACGCTCACCAAGAGCAAAGAAGTGTTCAAGCCGCTGGATGGCAACAATGTGCGCATGTACGTCTGCGGGATGACCGTGTACGACTACTGCCACATTGGCCACGGCCGCAGCATGGTCGCGTTTGACCTGGTGACCCGCTGGTTGCGGTTCAGCGGTTATAACCTGACGTATGTGCGCAACATCACCGACATTGAAGACAAGATCATCAATCGGGCCAAGGAGAACGGCGAGCCGTTCGACGTGCTGACTGAGCGCATGATCACCGCGATGCACGAGGACGAGGCGCGCCTCAATATCCTCAAGCCGGACATGGAACCGCGGGCCACCGATCATATCGCGGGCATGCAGAACATGATCCAGACCCTGATCGACAAGGGTTACGCCTATGCCCCGGGCAATGGCGACGTGTACTACCGCGTCGCCAAGTTCATGGGCTACGGCAAGCTGTCGCGCAAGAAAATCGAAGACCTGCGCATCGGCGCGCGGATCGAAGTCGACGAGTCGAAACAGGACCCGCTGGACTTCGTGCTGTGGAAGGGCGCCAAGCCGGGCGAGCCGAGCTGGCCGTCGCCGTGGGGTGACGGTCGTCCGGGCTGGCACATCGAGTGCTCGGTGATGTCGACCTGCTGCCTGGGCGAGACCTTCGACATTCATGGCGGCGGCAGTGACCTTGAGTTCCCGCACCATGAAAACGAAATCGCCCAGAGCGAAGCGGCCACCGGCAAGACCTACGCCAACGCGTGGATGCATTGCGGCATGATTCGCATCAATGGCGAGAAGATGTCCAAGTCCTTGAACAACTTCTTCACCATTCGCGATGTGCTGGAAAAGTACCACCCGGAAGTCGTGCGTTATCTGCTGGTGTCGAGCCACTACCGCAGCGCGATCAACTACTCGGAAGACAACCTCAAGGACGCCAAGGGCGCACTCGAGCGTTTCTACCACGCGTTGAAAGGCCTGCCGAGCGTGGCGCCGGCCGGTGGCGAAGCCTTTGTCGAGCGCTTCACCCAGGTGATGAACGACGACTTCGGCACGCCGGAAGCCTGCGCGGTGCTGTTTGAAATGGTTCGCGAGATCAACCGTCTGCGCGAGAGCGATCTCAATGCGGCGGCCGGTTTGGCGGCTCGCTTGAAGGAATTGGCCAGTGTGCTGGGTGTGTTGCAGCTTGAGGCCGATGACTTCTTGCAGGCCGGCGCTGAAGGCCGGGTTGATGCGGCTGAAGTGGATGCGCTGATTGCTGCGCGTCTGGCGGCGCGGGCAGGTAAAGACTGGGCCGAATCCGACCGTATCCGCGACCAGCTCACCGCCATGGGCGTGGTGCTGGAAGACGGCAAGGGCGGCACGACCTGGCGTTTGGCTGACTGATAGCTGCGCTTGCTACAAAACAAAACCCGCCTTGTGCGGGTTTTTGTTTATGCACAGGGTGTGATGATCGTTCCCACGCTCTGCGTGGGAATGCCTCAACGGACGCTCTGCGTTCGGCTTTGGAAGGGACGCGGAGCGACCCGGGCTGCATTCCCACGCGGAGCGTGGGAACGATCATTGCCGCAGACGTTTGTACAAAGTGTTTCGGCTAACGCCTAACCTACGCGCCAAATGCGAAATGTTTCCCCCTGCGGCCTGCAACAGCCGATGATGATCGTTCCCACGCTCTGCGTGGGAATGCCTCAACGGACGCTCTGCATTCGGCTTTGGAAGGGATGCGGAGCGTCCCGGGCTGCATTCCCACGCGGAGCGTGGGAACGATCACTGCCGCAGACGTTTGTACAAAGTGTTTCGGCTAACGCCTAACCTACGCGCCAAATGCGAAATATTCCCCCCCGCCGCCTGCAACAACCGATTCAAATCTTCGGCATCATTCAAATCCACCGCCAGCGGCTCCGCTGGTTCCACCGGCTCCATTTCCAGATCGACAAAAAAATCATCCGGCAAATGCTCCGGCCGTACCGGTTGCTCCTCGGCCATGGCCAACGCCACCTGCATCACACTGCTGACCTGCCTCAGATTCCCCGGCCACGGATGACGGCTGAACAACTCCATCACCTCCCGGCTTAACCCGGCCCATTGCGAGGGCTCCCGGTGTTGCTCCCACAAGCGTTTGAACAACGCCTGCTTGTCGCTGCGTTCCCTTAATGGCGGCAGCTCTAGCGTTAGCCCACCGATCCGGTAATACAGATCTTCCCTGAACCGTCCGAGCTGCACCTGTTCGCGCAACGAACGGTTGGTCGCCGAAATAATGCGGATATCCACCGGAAACAACTCACTGCTGCCCACCGGTTGCACGCAACGCTCCTGCAAAACCCTGAGTAACCGTGCCTGAGTCGGCAGTGGCATGTCGCCGATTTCATCAAGGAAGAGGGTGCCTTTGTCGGCCTTGCGGATCAGGCCGATGCTGCCTTTCTGGTTGGCGCCGGTGAACGCGCCTTTTTCGTAGCCAAACAGCTCGGACTCCACCAGTTCGGCGGGGATCGCTGCACAGTTGACGGCGATAAACGGTTGTTTGCTGCGGGAGCTGGCCTGGTGCAAGGCTTTGACGAAGACTTCCTTGCCGACTCCGGTTTCGCCGTGGATCAGCAGCGGAATGTCTTTCTCCAATAAACGCTCGGCCTGGCGCACGGCTTTTTCCACGCGGCTGTCGCCGAAGTGCAAGGTGTTCAGGCTAATCGTGGCGGGCGTTGTGACGGTGGGTTCAGCGAACACTCGCGCCTGAATCGGCACCTGTTTCGGTCGCTTCAACAAACACTGGAACCGATTGCGCCCGGAGGCTTGCAGGGCAAACGGCAGGCCATCGGGCTGGTTCAACAACTCCAGCAGCGAAACCTTGAACAAACTCTCGACGCTGACCCGCGACAGGCTGATACCCAGCAGGTTGTCAGCGCGGCGATTGGCGGACAGCACTTGCCCGGTTTCATCGAAAATCAGCAACCCGGCCCACTGGCTGTCGAGGTTGTTCAACCCAGTGTTGAACGTCAGTTGAAAATGCTGGCCATGGAACAGGTTGAGGATCAGCCGGTTTTCCACGGTCTGGCTCATCATCTTGACCATGCCCAAGGTGTGGGATGGCGGCAGATAGCTGTCGCTGGACACGTCCAGTACCGCGATCACTTTGCGCTCGGCATCGAAAATCGGCGCGGCGGAGCCGGTCATGAAGCGGTTAGCCTTGAGGAAGTGTTCATCGTGCTCTATATGCACCGCCTGCTCGCAGGCCAGGGCGGTGCCGATGGCATTGGTGCCACTGCAGCGCTCCATCCAGCTGGCGCCGGCGCTGAAGCCGCGGGTCAGGCTCGGCTCGATAAAGCGCTGGGTGCCCCAGGACGTCAACACTTGGCCCTGACTGTCGGCCAGCATGATCAGGCAGTTGGAATTGCTCAGGATGTTCTCGTAATACGGCAGGACTTCCTGATGGGTGGTTTGCACCAGGGAATGCTGGCTCTCCAGCAATTGCGCGATGCCGTCGGCCGGTAGCTGGTCGAAGGTCGGGACGCTGTGATGGTTGAGACCGAACGCGCGGCAACGGGACCAGGAGTCCTGAATGATGGCGTCATGGGAGAGCGGCGAGGCGGGTACGGCCATGGCAGTCGATCTCTGAGCAAGCTTTTATTGTTTTTGTTATGGGTAAACGCATTGTTCGTTTTTACTGGTTTCTACGGCCTGATGCGATCCCGTAGCAGCTGGCGAAGCCTGCGTTCGGCGACGCAGTCGTCGTAATCCTGTACTTGCGGTCATCCTGACGCACCGTGACGCCTGATTTTACGACGACTGCGTCGCCGGACGCAGCCTTCGGCAGCTGCTACAAGTGCGTGTGAAATTCGGGATTTCCGGCAGTAAAAGCATCCGTAGAGTGTTGTTCACTATTGTTCATTGTCAACCGTCGAACTGTTCAATTGTTCAGCCGCGATTGTTCATTTCTGTTCAGCAACGAACGCGGTTTTCCCCTCTTTTGCAGGATTTTCAAGCTGGATCAAAGGCTTGTGATTTCTGGCACGAATGTCGCTCTATCGCTTCGGTCGCTTGACTCCAAATAATAAAAAAGGCCGAGCCATGTCATTAACCCTGGAGCACGTCAGCCGTACCGTCGAGGGCCAGACCTGGATCGACGATGCGTGCCTTGTTTTCGAACCCGGATCCTTCAACGTTTTGCTCGGCCGCACGCTGTCCGGCAAAACCAGCCTCATGCGCCTGATGGCCGGCCTGGACAAGCCCGACAGCGGGCGCATCCTGATGAACGGCGTCGACGTCACCCAGCGCCCGGTGCGGCTGCGCAACGTATCGATGGTCTATCAACAGTTCATTAACTACCCGACCATGACGGTGTTCGAGAACATCGCCTCTCCGTTGCGCCAGGGCGGTGTTTCCAACGAACTGATCCAGAGCAAAGTGCTGGAAACGGCGAAGATGCTGCGCATCGAGAAGTTTCTCCAGCGCCATCCGCTCGAACTGTCCGGTGGCCAGCAGCAACGCACGGCCATGGCCCGGGCGCTGGTCAAGGATGCGGAACTGATCCTGTTCGATGAGCCGCTGGTCAACCTCGACTACAAACTGCGCGAAGAACTGCGCCAGGAAATGCGCGAGCTGTTCAAGGCCCGGCACACCATCGCCATCTACGCCACCACCGAACCCAACGAAGCCCTGGCCCTGGGCGGCACCACGACCATTCTTCACGAAGGCCGGGTGATCCAGAGCGGCAAGTCCTCCGAGGTGTATCACCAGCCGCAAACGGTGCTGGCGGCGGAGCTGTTCTCCGAGCCGCCGATTAACCTGATGCCGGGGCGGATTGCCGGCAACGAAGTGAGTTTCGCCAATTTCGTCCACTTCCCGTTGAACGTCGATCTGCGGCCGGTGGGCGAGGGCGAGTTCCGCTTTGGTGTGCGGCCCAGCCATATCTCGCTGGTGCCAAGCAACGACGACGACCTGGAACTGGCGGTAACCGTCGAAGTGGCCGAGATCAGCGGTTCGGAAACCTTCCTGCATGTGCGCAACGAGCATTTCCTGCTGGTGCTGCACCTGCCGGGTGTCCATGAATACGACGTCGATGCGCCGATTCGCATCTATATCCCGACCCATAAACTGTTTGTGTTCGATATGCAGGGGCGGCTGGTCCAGGCGCCCGGTCGCCGTATCGCGAGGGTTGCCTGATGGCCGAAATTCGATTGCAGAACCTCGCCCACAGCTACACCCGCACCCCGAGTGGCCCTGAGGATTACGCGATTCGCGAGATGGACCACGTCTGGGAGCAGGGTGGTGCCTATGCCTTGCTCGGGCCGTCGGGCTGCGGCAAGTCGACCTTGCTCAACATCATTTCCGGGTTGCTCAGCCCGTCTCAGGGCCAGGTGTTGTTCGACAGCAAAGTCGTTAATGACCTGACCCCGGAAAAGCGCAACATTGCCCAGGTTTTCCAGTTTCCAGTGGTCTACGACACCATGACGGTGTTCGACAACCTGGCCTTCCCCCTGCGAAACCAGGGCATGAACGAGGCGAAAATTCACAGCAAGGTGCAGGAAATCGCCGAGGTGCTCGACCTCCAGGCACTGCTGAGCAAAAAAGCCCGCAACCTCACCGCCGACGAAAAACAGAAGGTTTCCATGGGCCGTGGGCTGGTGCGCGATGACGTGTCAGCGATCCTGTTCGATGAACCATTGACCGTGATCGACCCGCACCTGAAGTGGAAACTGCGGCGCAAGCTCAAGCAGATCCACGAGCAGTTCAACATCACCATGGTCTACGTCACCCACGATCAGCTCGAAGCCTCGACCTTCGCCGACAAGATCGCGGTGATGTACGGCGGGCAGATCGTGCAGTTCGGCACGCCACGGGAATTGTTCGAGCGGCCGAGCCATACCTTTGTCGGTTATTTCATCGGCAGCCCGGGGATGAACCTGATTGAGGTGCAGCCGCAGCCCGGTGGGGTCGGTTTCGCTTCGACGCACTTGCCTTTGTCTGACGCGATGCAGCAACAAATCGCCGAGAAACAGTGGAAAACCCTGAAGGTCGGCATCCGCCCGGAGTTCGTCCATGTGTGGGACGAGCCATTTGATGACGCGATGCAGGCACAGGTCGTACACATCGAAGATCTCGGCACCTACAAGATCATGACCCTCAACCTCGATGGCGCACCGCTGAAAGTACGCCTGGCCGAAGACAAGCCGGTGCCCGAAGGCACGGCGTACATCAGCTTCCCGGCGCAGTGGTTGATGGTCTATGCCGACGATTACCTCCTGGAGATGCAGCCATGAACAAGGTGCAGAACAACAAGGCCTGGTGGTTGGTACTGCCGGTGTTCCTGCTGGTGGCGTTCAGTGCGGTGATCCCGATGATGACCGTGGTCAACTACTCGGTGCAGGATATCTTCGACCAATCCAGCCGCTACTTCGTCGGCGCCGACTGGTACAAACAGGTGCTGCTCGATCCTCGGTTGCACGATTCGCTGCTGCGCCAGTTCATCTACTCCGGCTGCGTGTTGCTGATCGAAATCCCGCTGGGCATCGCCATCGCCCTGACCATGCCGACCAAGGGCCGCTGGTCGTCGCTGGTGCTGATCATTCTGGCGATTCCGCTGCTGATCCCGTGGAACGTGGTCGGGACCATTTGGCAGATTTTCGGCCGCGCGGACATTGGTCTGCTCGGCGCCAGCCTCAAGGCCATGGGCCTGAACTACAACTATGCGGCCAACACTTTGGACGCCTGGGTCACGGTGCTGGTGATGGACGTCTGGCACTGGACCTCGTTAGTGGCGCTGTTGTGCTTTTCCGGTCTGCGGGCGATTCCGGATGTGTACTACCAGGCCGCGCGGATTGATCGGGCATCGGCCTGGGCGGTTTTCCGACACATCCAGTTGCCCAAGCTCAAGAGCGTGCTGTTGATCGCGGTGATGTTGCGCTTCATGGACAGTTTCATGATCTACACCGAGCCGTTCGTGCTGACCGGCGGTGGTCCGGGGAATGCCACGACCTTCCTCAGTCAGACATTGACTCAGATGGCCGTAGGGCAATTCGACCTCGGCCCGGCGGCGGCTTTCTCGCTGGTGTACTTCCTGATCATCCTGTTGGTGTCCTGGCTGTTCTATACGGCCATGACTCACTCTGACGCCAACCGCTGAGGTCTGCCATGAGTAAAAGAAAGCTCATCCCGCTGCTGATCTACATCCTGTTCCTGCTGGTGCCGATCTACTGGCTGCTGAACATGTCCTTCAAGAGCAACACCGAAATCCTCGGCGGTTTGACGCTGTTTCCCCAGAATTTCACCTTCGCCAACTACAAGGTGATTTTCACCGACCCGAGTTGGTACAACGGTTACCTGAACTCGCTGTACTACGTGAGCCTGAACACGGTGATCTCCCTGAGCGTGGCGCTGCCAGCGGCGTATGCGTTCTCGCGTTATCGCTTCCTCGGCGACAAGCACCTGTTCTTCTGGCTGCTGACCAACCGCATGGCACCGCCGGCGGTATTCCTGCTGCCGTTCTTCCAGTTGTATTCCTCGATTGGCTTGTTCGATACCCACATTGCCGTGGCCCTGGCGCACTGCCTGTTTAACGTGCCGTTGGCGGTGTGGATTCTGGAAGGTTTCATGTCTGGGGTGCCGAAGGAAATCGACGAAACGGCCTACATCGATGGCTACAGTTTTCCGAAGTTCTTCGTGAAGATCTTCGTCCCGCTGATTGGCTCCGGCATCGGTGTAACGGCGTTCTTCTGCTTCATGTTTTCCTGGGTTGAATTGCTGCTGGCGCGGACCCTGACGTCGGTCAACGCCAAGCCCATTGCTGCGGTGATGACCCGCACGGTCTCGGCGTCCGGCATCGACTGGGGCGTGCTGGCGGCGGCGGGGGTGTTGACCATCCTGCCGGGCATGTTGGTGATCTGGTTTGTTCGCAACCACGTGGCCAAGGGCTTTGCCCTGGGCCGGGTCTGAGGAGCTGATGATGGAATGGATGAGTTGGACCACCCCGACCGCAGCATTCTTTATCGCCATTGGCCTGATTCTGGTGGGCATGACGACCTGGGAATTGCGTTCGCCGAGCATCCTTCGGCGTGGTTTGTTGCCGATTGCCACTACCCGTGGCGATCGTTTGTTTATCGGTCTTCTCGGCAGCGCCTACCTGCATCTGCTGGTAATCGGCGTCACCGACTGGAGCATCTGGGTCGCGTCCGCGTTGTCCCTGGTGTGGCTGTTGGCTGTGATGCGTTGGGGCTAGTCGAATCGCTCGGCAAAGTTGCTCCGAAACTTAAACAGGAGGTCTCTATGTTCGACAAAAACAATAAGCTGCGACATAGCATTTCATTGGCAGCCATGCTGGCACTCAGCGGTTTGAGCGCGACGGCCTGGGCCGATGCCTACGAAGACGCGGCAAAAAAGTGGATTGGCAGCGAATTCAAACCGTCCACCCTGACGGCCGATCAGCAGCTCGCGGAATTGAAATGGTTCATCAAAGCGGCCGAGCCGTTTCGCGGGATGAACATCAAGGTCGTCTCGGAAACCCTGACCACTCACGAATATGAGTCCAAGGTGCTGGCCAAGGCCTTTACCGAGATCACCGGGATCAAGCTGACCCACGACCTGCTGCAAGAAGGCGACGTGGTGGAAAAGCTGCAGACCGTGATGCAATCGGACAAGAGCATCTATGACGGCTGGGTCAACGACTCGGACCTGATCGGTACACACTTTCGCTATGGCAAGACCGAGTCGATCACCGACCTGATGGCCAACGAAGGCAAGGACTACACCTCGCCGACCCTGGACATCAAGGACTTCATCGGCATTTCCTTCACCACCGCGCCGGACGGCAAGATCTATCAACTGCCCGACCAGCAATTCGCCAACCTCTACTGGTTCCGCGCCGACTGGTTTGAACGGCCGGAGCTGAAAGCCAAGTTCAAGGAAAAGTACGGTTACGAATTGGGCGTGCCGGTGAACTGGTCGGCCTATGAAGACATCGCCAAGTTCTTCAGCGAAGACGTCAAGGAAATCGACGGCAAGCGCATCTACGGGCACATGGACTACGGCAAGAAAGACCCGTCCCTGGGCTGGCGCTTCACCGATGCCTGGTTCTCCATGGCCGGTGGCGGCGACAAGGGCATTCCCAACGGCTTGCCGGTGGACGAGTGGGGTATCCGCGTTGAAGACTGCCACCCAGTCGGTTCCAGCGTGACCCGCGGCGGCGACACCAACGGCCCGGCGGCGGTCTTCGCGACGCAGAAATACGTCGACTGGCTCAAGGCCTACGCCCCCCCGGAAGCGGCGGGCATGACCTTCTCCGAATCCGGCCCGGTGCCGTCCCAAGGCAACATCGCCCAACAGATCTTCTGGTACACCGCGTTTACTGCCGACATGACCAAGCCTGGCCTGCCGGTGATGAACACCGACGGCACGCCGAAGTGGCGTATGGCGCCGTCGCCGCGCGGCCCGTACTGGGAAGAGGGCATGAAGCTGGGGTATCAGGACGTGGGTTCCTGGACCTTCCTCAAATCCACGCCTGAGAAACAGAAACTCGCGGCCTGGCTGTACGCGCAGTTCGTGACCTCGAAAACCGTCTCCCTGAAGAAAACCATTGTCGGCCTGACCCCCATCCGCGAGTCGGACATCAACTCGCAAGCCATGACCGACCTGGCGCCGAAGCTCGGTGGCCTCGTCGAGTTCTACCGCAGCCCGGCCCGCGTGCAATGGACCCCGACCGGGACCAACGTGCCGGACTATCCACGACTGGCACAACTGTGGTGGAGCCACATCGCCGAAGCCGCCAGCGGCGAGAAAACCCCACAACAGGCGCTCGATGGCCTGGCCAAGGACCAGGACGCGATCATGGCGCGGCTCGAACGCTCCAAGGTACAACCGGTGTGTGGTCCGAAGATGAATCCGGAACGAGACGCGCAGTACTGGTTTGATCAGCCGGGTGCGCCGAAGCCGAAACTGGCGAACGAGAAGCCTAAGGGCGAAACCGTGAGCTACACCGAGCTGCTGAAATCGTGGGCGGATGCGCGGAAGTAAGAGGCTGTGATGTGAAACGCGAACGGCACCGGAAGGTGCCGTTTTCGTTTGTAGCTGTTGCGCCGCTATCGCGAGCAAGCTCGCTTGTAGTTCGGAGCTGTTCACAAATAATG
The DNA here is from genome assembly GCF_059716165.1 of Pseudomonas sp. LBUM1646. Lineage (NCBI taxonomy): Bacteria > Pseudomonadati > Pseudomonadota > Gammaproteobacteria > Pseudomonadales > Pseudomonadaceae > Pseudomonas > Pseudomonas sp. LBUM1646. The sequence goes on along the minus strand of NZ_CP166810.1, from coordinate 4,432,252 downwards.
TGCTCACAGCAGGTCCACTGTGGGAGGGGGCTTGCTCGCGAAGGCATCTTTGATAGCGACATCAGTCATTCAGGTCAACGCCGCCAGTTGCTCCACCGTTTCGGGAAACCGCTCAACAAGCCGGATCAGTGTCGTTGCCTGCGCATTCGGTTGTGCACGTCCTTGCTCCCAGTTTTCCAGAGTCCGGGTATTTGTACGCAAATACATCGCGAATACCGACCGGGAAAGATTGAGCTGTTGGCGGATGGCTACCACCTCCTCAGCAGTGATTGGCACCAGTTTTGGCAACTTGACCTTGTGAGTTCGCAGCGTGATTTTGCCTTGGCGCTCGTCGGCCAAGGCTTCGAGGCCTTCCATCAGTTCGGTAAAAATGTCACGTTTCATAGTGGGATCTCGTATTGATTTCTCTATCTAGCGCTTGCCTGAAAAGTTTCTTCTGAGAAGGCGACAGGTCGTCTTGTTCGTTTTTGCTATATACGGTGAACAGCCAGAATTGATCAAAACCGGACCACCAGTAATAAATCACCCGTAATCCGCTGCGCTTGCCTTTGCCCCGTCGCCGGTCGCAGAAACGGATTTTGCGCAACCCGCCCATACCTTCCACTAGATCGCCCGCTTCTGGATTTTTTAGCAGCTCGAGTTGAAAGCTGCGAAACAGGTCATCGTCCAGGTAGTCATTTCTGTGCTTCTGAAATACGGGTAATTCGATAAAGAGAGCGTCCATGTTTTGTACGTTACCTGCGTATATTTCTATCACAAGAATCGAATTGGTCAAGGCATCTGTTCTTGCCAATTCGGTCAAGTCATTACAGTAATTTGAGGGTGCAGATAAGGATGTAGGACGAGGCGGATTTGCCCGCGAGGGAATTCTGTATATAGACGGGAAGGGGAGAGCACTGAAGATCAAAAGATCGCAGCCTTCGGCAGCGCCCACAGGTGCGTAGGAGCTGCTGAAGGCTGCGATCTTTTGATCTTGTCCCCCCAAACCCCTAAACGCAAAAACGGCACCCGAAGGTGCCGTTTTTTTTCTACCGAGTATCGCTTAAGCGATCAACCCGCCAACCCGGCCTGTTGAACCAGGACCAGCAACGGTTGCGGATACAGCCCAAGGAAGAACGCCAGTGCGGCGATGGCCAGCAGCATCACGCCGCCTGCCTTTTGTTCCCAGTGCAGTTGCGCATCGTGGCGACGCAGGTTCGGCTCGATCAGGTACAGGGTGACCATCACGCGCAAGTAGTAGAAGACGCCGATGGCGCTGCCCAGTACCAGGGAACCCACCAGCCACCATTGGTGCGATTCGACACCGGTAGCAATGATGTAGAACTTGCCGATGAAGCCCGCAGTCAGCGGGATACCGGCCAGGGACAGCATCATCACGGTCAGTACGGCGGTCAGGTACGGACGGCGCCAGAACAGGCCGCGGTATTCGTACAGGGCATCGGCGTCCCGGCCTTTGTAAGGCGAGGACATCAGGGTGATCACGCCGAACGCGCCGAGGCTGGTGATCACGTAGGTGACCAGGTAAACGCCGATGGCTTCCACGGCCAGACCCTTGCTCGCCACCAGGGCGATCAGCAGGTAACCGAAGTGGGCGATGGACGAGTAACCCAGCAGACGCTTGAGGTTGCTCTGGGTCAGTGCCAGCAGGTTACCGAACAGGATCGACGCGATGGCGATGATGGTCAGCACGTCGCTCAGGACACCGCTGCTGGCGGCAGGGGAGATCTGGAACAGACGCACCATCACCGCGAACACCGCGACTTTCGAAGCAGTAGCGAGGAACGCGGCAACCGGTGCCGGAGCCCCTTCGTAAACGTCCGGGGTCCAGAGGTGGAACGGTACCAGCGACAGCTTGAACGCCAGGCCGATCAGCATCATGCCCAGGCCCATTTGCGCCAGCGAGCTTGGCAGGCCAGTAGCGGCCAATGCTTGACCGATACCGACGAAGCTCAGGCTGCCGGAGTCGGCATAAAGCAGAGCCATACCGAACAACAGGAACGCAGAACCGGCAGCCGACAGCACCATGTACTTGATACCGGCTTCCAGCGAACGCTTGTTGAAGAAGGCGTAAGCCACCAGGCCGTAGACCGGCACCGACAACAGTTCCAGACCGATGAACAACCCGGCCAAGTGCTGCGCGCTAACCAGAACCAGACCACCGGCGGCGGCCATGAGGATCAGCAGGTACAGTTCTTCGCGGTTGCCCGGGTAACCCGTGCCGCCATCGCCGAGGTAGGCGTGGGCGAGGGTTACACAAGCGAGGGTGGCGACCAGGATCAGCGCCATGTACAGACAGGCGAAGTTATCAATCTGCAGCAGTGGGGTCACGGCCAGGGGCGCGACCTTCAAGGCTGGCAGGATCGACAGCAATGCCAGGTTCAAACCCGCCACGGAAATCAGGAAGGTCTGCGAGTGGTTGCGGCGCCAGGCGATGGCCAGCATCACCACGATGATCGTGGCGGTGGTGATCAACAACGGCGCGAGCGCGATAAAGTGTTGAGTCGTGAATTCCATAGCGCTCTTACCGGGCCGAAGCGAGTTGAGTGAAGGCGGTACCGAGCCACTGCTGCACGCCATGCATCGTCGCGGCAGAAGTGTCGAGGAACGGTTGTGGGTACACGCCGATGTAAATCAGCAGTACCGCCAGACCGACCACCATGATCAGTTCGCGACCATCCATGCCATGCAACACCGCGTCCGACTTGGACGGGCCGAAGTAGGCACGGTGGATCATGATCAGCGAGTAGACCGAACCGAACACCAGGCCCGACGTCGCGATCGCGGTGATCCACGGCGCAGCGGCGAAGGTGCCGATCAGGATCAGGAACTCACCGACGAAGTTACCGGTACCCGGCAAGCCCAGCGAAGCCGCAGCGAAGAACAGGCTGATGGCCGGCAGGTAAGCGATCTTCGACCACAGGCCGCCCATTTCACGCATGTCGCGGGTGTGGGTGCGTTCGTACAACTGACCACTGAGGATAAACAGTGCAGCGGCCGACACACCGTGCGCCAACATCTGCATTACGGCGCCCTGCAGCGCCAGTTGGCTGCCGGAGTAGATGCCGATCAGTACGAAACCCATGTGGGAAACGGAGGAGTAGGCGATCAGACGCTTGATGTCGGTTTGGGCGAAGGCCAGGAACGCACCGTAGAAGATCCCGACCAGACCGAGGGTCATGGCGATCGGCGCAAACTCGGCCGAGGCATTCGGGAACAGCGGCAGGGCGAAACGCAGCAGACCGTAAGCCGCCGTCTTCAACAAGATACCGGCCAGATCGACCGAACCTGCAGTTGGCGCCTGGGCGTGAGCATCAGGCAACCAGGAGTGGAACGGTACGACCGGCAGCTTCACCGCGAAGGCGATAAAGAAGCCGAGCATCAGGATGTACTCGGTAGTGAGCGACATCTTGGTTTTCAACAGGTCGGCGTAGTTGAACGTGATTACGCCAGTGCTGTTGAAGTTGACCAGCACCAGACCGAGGATCGCCACCAACATGATCAGGCCGGAAGCCTGAGTGAAGATGAAGAACTTGGTCGCCGCGTAGATCCGGGTTTTCTTGCCGTCCGAAGAACTGTGACCCCAGAGCGCGATGAGGAAGTACATCGGCACCAGCATCATTTCCCAGAAGAAGAAGAACATGAACAGGTCGAGGGCGAGGAACACGCCGACGACACCGCCCAGGATCCACATCAAGTTCAAGTGGAAGAAGCCAACGTGACGCTGGATCTCTTTCCACGAGCAGAGTACCGAGAGGATACCCAACAGGCCGGTCAGCAGGATCATCAGCAGCGACAGGCCGTCGAGGGCCAGGTGCACGCTGATGCCAAAGCGCTGGATCCAGATGTGCTTGAACTCAAGCGCCCAGACCGGATCGGCGCCAGGCGCCGGAGCAAATGAATAGTTACCGTGGGCCCACAGCCAGAGGCCGAGTGCAAGTTCCAGGGTCATGGTCAACAGCGCAATCCAGCGGGGGAGGGTAGCGCCGAAGCGCTCACCCATCCAGCACAGCAGGCCGCCGATGAAGGGGATCAGGATTAGCCAAGGCAGAATCATGACGGGCTCAATTCCTTTCGCAAGTTCGCAAGGTTCATATTCAGACCGCTACCAGCACGATGGCGCCGATGACCAGCACGGAGCCGGCTGCCATCGAGGCCGCGTACCAACGCAGTTGACCGGTTTCGGTACGGCTCAGGGCGGTGTGGCCGCCTTTGGCCATACGCGGGATCAAACCGATGGTCTGATCGAGCGGGTCTCTGCGCAGTGCGTGGCTGATCGCAAGGTATGGCTTGACGAACAGTTTGTCGTAGATCCAGTCGAAGCCCCAGGCAGCGAACCACCAGGCCGAAAGGAAGCGGCCGATGCCGCTGTTGGCGATAGCAGTGACGAAACGACGCTTGCCGAGGAACAGCAGCGCGGCCAGCAGGATACCGGCCAGGGCGATGGCGCCCGAGGCGATTTCCAGACTGTGCTTGGCTTCGCCGCCGGCATGGCCGACGCTCTCTGGCAACACGCCGTGCAGCGGTGGCACGATCATGGCGCCGACGAAGGTCGACAGCACGATCAGCACCGACAGTGGCAGCCAGTGAGCGATGCCGTGACCGGCGTGGGCTTCGGTCTTCGCTTCACCGTGGAACGCGATGAAGATCAGGCGGAAGGTGTACAGCGAAGTCATGAACGCGCCGACCAGACCTGCGTAGAGCAGACCGTGGTTGCCGCTGGCGAACGCTTCCCAGAGGATTTCGTCCTTGGAGTAGAAGCCTGCGGTCACCAGTGGCAGGGCCGACAAGGCCGCGCCGCCGACGATGAAGCTGGTGTAGGCCAGCGGCAGTTTCTTCCACAGGCCGCCCATCTTGAAGATGTTCTGCTCGTGGTGGCAGGCAACGATCACCGCACCGGACGCAAGGAACAGCAGCGCCTTGAAGAAGGCGTGGGTCATCAAGTGGAAGATCGCGCCATCCCATGCGCCAACGCCCAAGGCCAGGAACATGTAACCGATCTGGCTCATGGTCGAATAGGCGAGGATACGTTTGATGTCGGTCTGGACCAGTGCGGCAAAACCGGCGAGGACCAGGGTCACACCGCCGACGACGCCGACCAGGTGCAGGATATCCGGCGCCAGGGCGAACAAGCCGTGGGTACGGGCAATCAAGTAAACGCCAGCGGTCACCATGGTTGCGGCGTGGATCAATGCCGAAACCGGGGTAGGACCGGCCATCGCATCCGCCAGCCAGGTTTGCAGCGGCAGTTGCGCGGATTTACCGACAGCGCCGCCCAGCAGCATCAGGGTCGCCAGAACGATCCAGAAATCGCCGACCTGGAACTTCTGCGGCGCCAGCACCAGCAGCTCCTGGACGTTCAACGTGCCCAGTTGCTGGAACAGGATGAACAGGCCGATGGCCATGAACACGTCGCCGATCCGGGTAACGATAAAGGCCTTGAGTGCGGCGTTACCGTTGTTGCGGTTGCTGTAGTAGAAACCGATCAACAGGTACGAGCACAGGCCCACGCCTTCCCAGCCGAAGTACAGGAACAACAGGTTATCGCCCAGGATCAGGAACAGCATGCTGGCGATAAACAGGTTGGTGTAGGCGAAGAAGCGCGAGTAACCGTCTTCACCGCGCATGTACCAGGACGCGAACAGGTGGATCAGGAAGCCGACGCCGACCACCACACCGAGCATGGTCACGGACAGGCCATCCAGGTACAGCGCGAAGTTCGGCGTGAAGCCTTCAACGGCCATCCACTGCCACAACACCTGGGTGTAGTGGCCGCCTTCCGGCGGGGCGACGTTGAATTGCCAGATCACGTAAGCCGCGACGATGGCAGACAGGCCGATGGAACCGACGCCAATCAGCGCCGACAGGTTTTCCGAGAAGCGGCCGCGAGAGAACGACAGCAGCAGGAAACCTATAAGAGGGAATACGAAAGTCAGATAGAGAAGATTCATCCGCGCATCTCGCTGGCAGCGTCGATATCGAGAGTGTGGAAGCGGCGATACAGCTGCAACAGAATCGCCAGGCCAATACTGGCCTCGGCGGCTGCCAGGCTGATCACCAGGATGAACATGATCTGTCCATCCGGCTGACCCCAGCGGCTACCGGCGACGATGAAGGCCAAAGCGGAGGCATTCATCATGACCTCCAGGCTCATCAGCACGAAGAGAATGTTGCGGCGGACCATCAGGCCGACCAGACCGAGGCAGAACAGGATGCCGGCAACCGCCAGGCCATGTTCCATTGGGATAGCAGGCATGACTTACTCCTTCGCCTCGTTACGGCCGAGATGGAACGCCGTGACGGCTGCGGCGAGCAGCAACATCGAGGCGAGTTCAACCACCAGCAGATACGGACCGAACAGGCTGATGCCTACGGCCTTCGCGTCTACGGTGGTGTGGCCGACGGCCTGACCGCTGGAGTGGCTGAACAACACGTACAGCAGTTCAGCCAGCAGCAGGGCGCCGAGAACGACCGGGCCGAGCCAGATGCCGGGCTTGAGCCAGACGCGCTCTTGCTGAACCGAGGCCGGGCCAAGGTTGAGCATCATCACCACGAACACGAACAGCACCATGATGGCGCCAGCGTAGGCGATCACTTCCAGCACACCGGCGAACGGTGCGCCGAGGGCGAAAAACGTCATCGCCACGGCAATCAGCGAAATGATCAGGTAGAGCAGGGCGTGCACAGGGTTGGTGTTGGTGATCACGCGAAGCGTGGCCACAACAGCGATACCCGATGCGAAATAGAAAGCGAATTCCATCTTTCTTCCTTAAGGCAGCAAGCTCTTCACGTTGATCGGTTCGGCTTCATTCTGCGCGGCGCCTTTCGGCTTCCCGGCAATCGCCATACCTGCAACACGATAGAAGTTGTAATCAGGGTTTTTGCCGGGGCCGGAGATCAGCAGATCTTCTTTCTCGTAAACCAGGTCCTGACGTTTGAACTCGGCCATCTCGAAATCCGGTGTCAGCTGGATCGCGGTGGTCGGGCAGGCTTCCTCGCAGAGGCCGCAAAAGATGCAGCGCGAGAAGTTGATGCGGAAGAAGTCCGGGTACCAGCGACCGTCTTCGGTTTCGGCTTTCTGCAGCGAGATGCAACCGACCGGGCACGCCACGGCGCACAGGTTGCAGGCTACACAACGCTCTTCGCCATCAGGGTCGCGGGTCAGGACGATACGGCCACGGTAGCGCGGCGGCAGGTACACGGCTTCTTCCGGGTACTGCAGCGTGTCGCGCTTGCGGAAGGCATGGCCGAAGATCATCACCAGGCTGCGAAGCTGGGTGAAGAAGCCATGCACGATGTCAAATATGTACTTCATGATTCTCTATCCTCACTGAGCCGCGACGGCGGGCGTGTTGAGCAACACGATCGCAGCGGTCACCAGCATGTTGACGAGGGTCAGCGGCAGGCAGAACTTCCAGCTGAAATCCATCACTTGGTCATACCGTGGGCGCGGGATCGAGGCGCGCAGCAGGATGAAAATCATGATGAAGAACGCGGTTTTCAGCGCGAACCAGATGAACGGGATCTGCGGCAGAATGCCGAACGGACCGTGCCAGCCACCGAAGAACAAGGTCACCAGCAGCGCCGAAATCAACACGATGCCGATGTACTCGCCGACGAAGAACATGCCCCATTTCATGCCGGCGTATTCAATGTGGTAACCGTCGGCCAGTTCCTGTTCCGCTTCCGGCTGGTCGAACGGGTGACGGTGAGTCACGGCGACGCCAGCGATGAAGAAGGTCAGGAAACCGAAGATCTGCGGAATGATGAACCACAGGTTCTGCGCTTGATATTCAACGATGTCGCGCATGTTGAACGAGCCGACCTGGATCACGATGCCCATCAGCGACAGGCCCATGAACACTTCGTACGACACGGTTTGTGCCGAGGCCCGCAAGCTGCCCAGCAGGGCGAACTTGTTGTTACTCGACCAGCCGGCGAACAACACCGCGTAGACCGACAGACCGGCCATGGCGAAGAAGAACAGGATGCCGATGTTGATGTCCGCGACGCCCCAGGTCGGGGTGATCGGGATGATCGCGAAGGCAATCAGCAGGGCGCTCATGGCCACGACCGGTGCCAACGTGAAGATCATCTTGTCGGCGAACGGCGGGGTCCAGTCTTCCTTGAAGAACATCTTGATCATGTCGGCGGCGATCTGGAACGCGCCGAACGGGCCGACGCGGTTCGGACCGTAACGGTCCTGCCAGAGGGCGAGCAAACGACGCTCGACCCAGCTCAGCAGCGCGCCGCACACCACCACGGCGAGCAGAATCACGATGGCCTTGACGACCGCGATGATCACGTCAATCACTTCAGGCGTGAACCAGGTCATTGAGCTGCCTCCTGCAGACCGTCAACGGTTTTGCCAAAGATCGCCGCTGGAATGCCGGCGATACCCGCAGGCAATGCCACCAGGCCAGCGCCCAACTCTTCATTGATCCGCAGTGGCAGACGCAGGGTCTGGCCATCGACGTTCACGCTGAGCAGGGCGCCATCGTTGACACCCAGACGATCAGCTTCGGATTTGGCCAACGCGACGTAGGCGGCCGGGATGCGTTCCTGAACTGGTGCGGCTTTGGAAGAGGTCTCTTCACTGCCGAGCAGGTGGAAGAACGGCACAACCTGCCAGGTACCTGGCGCCGGGTTGAATGCGCGCGGAACACTGGCGAACCAGTTCAGTGCATCACCAGTGCTTTCGATCAGGCGGGTGCCCGGGTCGCCAGCGCGGATGTGACCACCGACTTCGTCCTGGAACTTGTTCCAGGCTTGCGGCGAGTTCCAGCCCGGAGACCACGCGAATGGCACTTGCTGACGCGGTTCGACCGAGCCCGAGTAACCTTCCATGGAGAACGAGAACGCAGTGTCGTTGTCCTGGGAAGTACGCGGTTCGTGCACGCTGATGTCGGCGCGCATGGCGGTACGACCCGAGTAACGCAGCGGCTCGCGAGCCAGTTTCAGGCCTTTGATGCGGAACGCGGCGGACGGTGCGGCATCGATGATGCGCGCCAGTTGCGGGGTGCTCGCGGCGCAGGCAGCGGTGACATGGTCCAGTTGGGTCCAGTCGATCGGCTGGTTCAACAGGGTCGCGCGCAGGGCATGCAGCCAGCGCCAGCCTTCGTGAACCAGGATGCTCGCGTCGAGGTAAGTCGGATCGAACACCTGGAAGAAGCGCTGGGCGCGACCTTCCTGGCTGACCAACGTACCGTCGCCTTCAGCGAAGCTCGCGGCTGGCAGAACCAAGTGTGCGCGATCGCTGGTGGCGGTCTTTTGATGGTCTGCAACGATCACTACTTTCGCGGCGTTCAGGGCAGCATCGACCTTGGCTTTGTCGGTGCGGGTGTACAGATCGTTTTCCAGCACGACGATAGCGTCGGCCTTACCGTCGATCACCGCTTGCAGCGCGTCGTCGACCGAGTTGCCACCGAGCATGGCCAGGCCGAGGCTGTTGGCCTCTGGCACGATCAGGCTGATGGAACCGTTCTTCTCGCGCAGCTTCAAGGCTTTGGCGATGTTGGCGGCGGCTTCGATCAAGGCTTTGGAGCCCAGCGAAGTACCGGCAATGATCAGCGGACGCTTGGCGGCCAGCAGGGCGTTGGCGATGCGTTGGGCCAATTCAACGGCTTCAGCATCCAGGCCTTCAACGGCGGGTGCGCTGGCGTCAAGGGCGTGAGCCACGGCGAAACCGATGCGGGCCAGGTCGTCTGGAGCGGCGTGTACGCATTCTTCAGCGATGTCGTCGAGCTTGGTTTCAGCCAGGCTGGCGATGAACAGCGGGTTCAGTTCTTTCTGACCGATGTTCTTCACCGCAGCGTCGAGCCAAGGCTGTACGCGCATGGCGTCGGCCATGTCTTCGGCTTTGCCCTTGACCGATTGGCGCAGGGACAGGGCCATGCGCGCAGCGGTCTGGGTGAGATCTTCACCGAGGACGAAGATCGCGTCGTGGTCTTCGATGTCGCGCATGTTCGGGATTGGCAGCGGGCTGTCTTTCAGAACCTGCATGACCAGACGGATGCGATCCAGCTCGGCGGCTTCGATACCGGAGTAGAAGTGCTCGGCACCGACCAGTTCGCGCAACGCGAAGTTGCTTTCAAGGCTGGCGCGCGGCGAACCGATACCAACGATGTTGCGACCGCGCAGCAGGTCAGCGGCTTTATCCAGCGCTTCGTCGAGGCTCAGCTTGGCGCCGTTGGCCAGCAATGGCTGACGCGGGCGATCTTCGCGGTTGACGTAGCCGTAGCCGAAACGGCCACGGTCGCACAGGAAGTACTGGTTGACCGAACCGTTGAAGCGGTTTTCGATCCGACGCAGTTCACCGTAGCGCTCGCCCGGGGAGATGTTGCAACCGCTGGAGCAGCCATGGCAGATGCTCGGCGAGAACTGCATGTCCCACTTACGGTTGTAGCGCTCGGAGTGAGTCTTGTCGGTGAACACACCGGTCGGGCAGACCTCGGTGAGGTTGCCGGAGAACTCGCTTTCGAGGGTGCCGTCTTCAACGCGACCGAAGTACACGTTGTCGTGGGCGCCGAACACACCGAGGTCGGTGCCGCCCGCGTAATCCTTATAGAAGCGCACGCAACGGTAGCAGGCGATGCAGCGGTTCATTTCGTGACCGATGAACGGGCCGAGATCCTGGTTCTGGTGGGTACGCTTGGTGAAGCGGTAACGGCGCTCGTTGTGGCCGGTCATTACCGTCATGTCTTGCAGGTGGCAGTGACCGCCTTCTTCACAGACAGGGCAGTCGTGAGGGTGGTTGGTCATCAGCCATTCGACGACGCTGGCGCGAAACACTTTCGCCTCTTCGTCTTCGATGGAGATCCAGCTGCCGTCGGTGGCGGGGGTCATGCAGGACATGACGATCCGACCACGGGTGTCGTTGGCGTCGGTGTACTGCTTGACCGCGCACTGGCGGCAAGCGCCAACGCTGCCAAGGGCGGGGTGCCAGCAGAAATAAGGGATATCGAGGCCTAGCGACAGACATGCCTGTAACAGGTTGTCTGCCCCATCGACTTCGAGCTCTTTGCCGTCTACGTGGATAGTGGCCATGGTTCAAAGTTCTTCGTTGGCCCGGTGTCAGCGGGCGTGGCTAATGGAATCTTGTTATTCGTCCGAATCCAAACAGCCCTTGAAAGGCGTCATCGAACGAGAAGGCGAAGGGCACGGACCCTTCGCCTTTTTAAGCGTTTACGCGCCGACTACGATCGGCCTTGCCAGAGGCGGGACGGCGGCGCTGGTAGGCGCGATGCCGGCTTCGAACTCTGGACGGAAGTATTTGATTGCGCTGCCCAATGGCTCCACGGCGCCCGGTGCGTGAGCACAGAAGGTCTTGCCCGGGCCGAGGAAACCGACCAGACCCAGCAGGGTCTCGATATCGCCGGCTTGCCCTTCACCGTTCTCGATCGCGCGCAGCAGCTTGACGCTCCACGGCAAACCGTCACGGCAAGGGGTGCAGAAACCGCACGACTCGCGGGAGAAGAACTCTTCCATGTTGCGCAGCAGGGACACCATGTTGACGCTGTCATCCACCGCCATGGCCAGGCCGGTACCCATCCGGGTGCCCACTTTGGCGATGCCGCCGGCGTACATTTGTGCGTCCAGGTGTTCTGGCAACAGGAAACCGGTACCGGCGCCGCCTGGCTGCCAGCACTTGAGCTTGAAGCCGTCGCGCATGCCGCCGGCGTAGTCTTCGAACAACTCGCGACCGGTGACGCCGAATGGCAATTCCCACAGGCCCGGGTTCTTGACCTTGCCGGAGAAGCCCATGAGCTTGGTGCCCATGTCTTCACTGCCTTCGCGGGCCAACGATTTGTACCAGTCCACGCCGTCGGCAATGATCGCCGGCACGTTGCACAGGGTTTCAACGTTGTTCACGCAAGTCGGCTTGCCCCACACGCCAACGGCGGCAGGGAAGGGCGGCTTGGAGCGCGGGTTGGCGCGGCGGCCTTCGAGGGAGTTGATCAGTGCGGTTTCTTCACCGCAGATGTAACGCCCGGCGCCGGTGTGGACGAACAGCTCGAAATCGAAGCCGCTGCCCAGGATGTTCTTGCCCAGCAGGCCCGCTGCCTTGGCTTCTTCCACGGCACGGTTGAGGTGCTTGGCGGCGGTGGTGTATTCGCCACGCAGGAAGATGTAGCCACGGTAGGTTTTCAGCGCGCGAGCACTGATCAGCATGCCTTCGATCAGCAGATGGGGCAGTTGCTCCATCAGCATGCGGTCTTTCCAGGTGTTCGGTTCCATCTCGTCCGCGTTGCACAGCAGGTAGCGGATGTTGATGGATTCGTCTTTCGGCATCAGGCCCCACTTCACGCCAGTGGGGAAGCCTGCACCGCCGCGACCTTTAAGGCCGGCGTCTTTCACGGTCTGGACGATGTCGTCCTGGGCCATGTCGGCGAAGGCTTTACGCGCAGCGGCGTAACCGTTCTTGGCCTGGTACTCATCGAGCCACACAGCCTCGCCGTCGTCACGCAAACGCCAGGTCAGCGGGTGAGTCTCGGCCGAACGCTTGATGCGGTTGGCAGGACCGAAGGAAGTCAGGGTCATACGTAGCCCTCGAGCAATGTGGCGACGCCAGCAGGCTGCACATCACCGAATGTGTCGTCGTCGATCATCAACGCCGGCGCCTTGTCGCAGTTGCCGAGGCAGCAAACCGGCAGCAGGGTGAAACGACCGTCGGCGGTGGTCTGACCCAGGCCGATGCCGAGCTTGCTCTGGATTTCGCTGACCACGGACTCGTGGCCACCGATATAGCAGACCATGCTGTCGCAGACGCGAATGATGTGACGGCCGACCGGCTGGCGGAAGATCTGGCTATAGAACGTCGCCACCCCTTCAACGTCGCTGGCCGGGATGCCGAGGATCTCGCCGATGGCGTAGAGCGCGCCGTCAGGCACCCAGCCACGTTCCTTCTGGACGATCTTCAGGGCTTCGATCGACGCCGCGCGCGGGTCTTCGTAGTGATGCAGCTCGTGCTCGATGGCCGAGCGCTCGGTTTCGCTCAGGGCGAAACGGTCTGTCTGGATAAGCGTGCTGTTCATGCTTAGCGGTCCACGTCGGCCATAACGAAATCGATACTACCCAGGTACGCGATCAAGTCCGCGACCATGCTGCCTTTGATCACCGAAGGGATCTGCTGCAGGTGCGGGAAGCTTGGGGTACGAATCCGGGTGCGGTAGCTCATGGTGCCGCCATCGCTCGTCAGGTAATAACTGTTGATGCCCTTGGTCGCTTCGATCATCTGGAAGGATTCGTTGGCCGGCATCACCGGGCCCCACGAAACTTGCAGGAAGTGCGTGATCAAGGTCTCGATGTGTTGCAGCGTGCGTTCTTTCGGTGGCGGCGTGGTCAGCGGGTGATCCGCCTTGTACGCACCGGCCGGCATATTGCGCATGCACTGCTCGATGATCTTCAGGCTCTGGCGCATTTCTTCGACGCGCACGATGCAACGGTCATAGGCATCGCCATTGGCCGCCAGCGGGACTTCGAATTCGAAGTTCTCGTAGCCGGAGTATGGACGCGCCTTGCGCAAGTCGAAGTCGCAACCGGTCGAACGCAGGCCGGCACCGGTGACGCCCCATTCCAGGGCCTCTTTGGTGTTGTAGGCGGCGACGCCGATGGTTCGGCCCTTGAGGATGCTGTTGTCCAGCGCGGCTTTCTGGTATTCGTCCAGACGCTTTGGCATCCACTCGATGAAGTCTTTAACCAGTTTTTCCCAGCCGCGCGGCAGGTCGTGAGCAACGCCACCGATGCGATACCAGGCCGGGTGCAGACGGAAACCGGTAATGGCTTCAATCACCGTGTACGCCTTCTGGCGGTCGGTGAAGGTGAAGAACACCGGAGTCATGGCGCCGACGTCCTGGATGTAAGTCCCCAGGAACAGCAGATGGCTGGTGATGCGGAAGAACTCGGCCATCATGATGCGGATGGTGTCGACCTTTTCCGGAACCTTGATCCCGGCGAGTTTCTCGACCGCGAGCACGTACGGCAGGTTGTTCATCACGCCGCCGAGGTAGTCGATACGGTCGGTGTACGGAATGAAGCTGTGCCAGGACTGACGCTCGGCCATCTTCTCGGCACCACGGTGGTGGTAGCCAACGTCCGGCACGCAATCGACGATCTCTTCACCGTCCAGTTGCAGGATGATGCGGAACGCACCGTGCGCGGAAGGGTGGTTAGGGCCGAGGTTGAGGAACATGTAGTCCTCGTTCGCCCCGGAACGCTTCATGCCCCAGTCTTCAGGCTTGAAGCGCGCGGCTTCTTCCTCAAGCTGTTGCTTGGCCAGGTTCAGGGTGAACGGGTCGAACTCGGTGGCACGGGCCGGGAAGTCCTTGCGCAGCGGGTGACCTTCCCAGGTCGGCGGCATCATGATGCGGGTCAGGTGCGGGTGACCTTTGAAGTCGATCCCGTACATGTCCCAGACTTCGCGCTCGTACCAGTTGGCGTTCGGCCAAATGCTGGTGACGGTCGGCAGGCTGAGGTCGCTCTCGGACAAGGCGACCTTGATCATCACGTCACTATTACGTTCGATCGACATCAAGTGATAGAACACAGTGAAGTCGGCGCCGCTTGGCAGCCCTTGTCGCTTGGTGCGCAGACGCTCGTCCACGCCGTGCAGGTCATAGAGCATGACGTACGGCTTGGGCAGGTTGCGCAGGAAGGTCAGGACTTCGACGAGTTTGGCACGGGCAACCCAAAGCACCGGCATGCCGGTGCGGGTAGGCTGGGCGGTGAACGCCTCGGGGCCAAAACGGTTATTCAGTTCGACGACCACATCCTGGTCGTCTGCCTTATAAGGCGGGATGTACAGAGCACTGCCTGTAGTCATGGTTATTTATCGCTTTCGGTCAACGTAAAGAATGAATCCAGTGTCTCGTTCTATAAAAGAAGCAGAGCTGGATCAGACTTCGTCGGGGCTGCGCAGGTTGGTGACTGCGATTCGCTGTTCGCGGCGCTGTTCCTTTTGCGAAGGCATCTCGGCGCGGTACACGCCTTGATCGCCGACGACCCAGGAAAGCGGACGACGCTCCTGTCCAATCGACTCTTGCAAGAGCATCAAGCCTTGCAGAAAAGCTTCAGGACGGGGCGGGCAGCCAGGCACGTAGACGTCCACGGGCAGGAACTTGTCCACCCCTTGAACGACAGAGTAGATGTCGTACATGCCACCGGAGTTGGCGCACGAACCCATGGAGATAACCCATTTAGGTTCGAGCATTTGCTCGTAGAGACGCTGGATGATCGGCGCCATCTTGATGAAGCAGGTACCGGCGATAACCATGAAATCCGCCTGGCGCGGCGATGCCCGGATAACTTCGGCGCCAAAGCGCGCGATGTCGTGGGGCGCCGTGAAGGCGGTGGTCATTTCCACGTAGCAGCACGAAAGACCGAAGTTATACGGCCACAGGGAGTTCTTGCGCCCCCAGTTGATCGTGCCGTTAAGCACGTCTTCGAGCTTGCCCATGAAGATGTTTTTGTGGACTTGATCTTCTAACGGATCGGAAACGGTTTCCCGCTCGCCAATCGGATACTGCTCGTTAGGAGCATCGGGGTCGATCCTGGTGAGATTGTATTGCATTGCCAAAGCCTCATTGTTTCAGCTTCGCCTGCCGCTTGCGACGAGCTTCCGGAGCCCAGTCAAGGGCGCCCACTCGGAACAGGTAGACAAGACCTGCCAACAGAATTGCTATGAAAACGAGAGCTTCGACGAATCCGGTCCAGCCGCTTTCGCGGACGGACACAGACCAGGCAAAGAGAAAGAGGGCTTCGATATCGAAGATCACGAAGAGCATCGCGACCAGATAGAATTTGGCTGAGAGCCGCAAGCGGGCGCCACCTGTAGGTAGCATGCCGGACTCGAACGGTTCGTTTTTGCTGCGGCCCCAGGCTTTTGACCCGAGGAGGCTGGAGACGCCGAGCATGAAGGCGCAGAGGCCGACAACGCCCAGAAGGAAAATGGCAAAGCCCCAGTTGTGGGCCATGAGTCCTGTCGCTTCGGGCATGCTGGTAATCCTTAACAGAGAGCAAAGGTCTCTGAGCTTGAAAAGAAACAAAGCAGTGACGATATGTCGCAGCAATCAATCGCGGTGATTTTATGGCACAACACCGTGCAAGTAAAATTCCTATAGCGAAATTATTTATAGGAATAAGGACATAGCGTACCTCCAAAGCCCTGTAGCCCATGCGGTGCGGGCATTAGCAGGCTTTTCATCAATTATGTTTTGTAGGAAATGTAACGAACATAGTTGCCGCTAAATGATAATCAATATTGTTTGGGTTGGTTTTTAAACTGTTTAACGGGTGAGCGGTCGGGAAGTTGTCTTATATAGCCGTTACTGCAAGTAGCAGCCGAGGTCGTTTTACCGCTTTTTTCTGATCGCGGTACCCCTCTGGATCAATGTTTTGCCTCGGGCGCCATCGTCCCCTGTGGTGGTTGGTGAAATCCCGGGCAAAAAAACGCCCCGAACCAGTCGGGGCGTCAGATGTGCGACGTTGCGGTTAGCTTTTTACTCGGTCCGCAACGGCCGTTTGCTCAGTATCAGTGGAACTGTTCTTCTTCAGTCGAACCGGTCAGTGCGGTTACCGAAGACGAGCCACCTTGAATCACAGTGGTCATGTCGTCGAAGTAGCCGGTGCCCACTTCCTGCTGGTGAGCCACGAAGGTGTAACCCTTGGCAGCGTCAGCGAACTCTTGCTCTTGCAGTTTCACGTAGGCAGTCATGTCGTTGCGGGCGTAGTCGTGCGCCAGGTTGAACATGCTGTGCCACATGTTGTGAATGCCGGCCAGGGTGATGAACTGGTGCTTGTAACCCATGGCGGACAGTTCGCGCTGGAACTTGGCGATGGTCGCGTCGTCCAGGTTTTTCTTCCAGTTGAAGGAAGGCGAGCAGTTGTACGACAGCAGTTGGTCCGGGTATTCCTTTTTGATCGCTTCAGCGAAGCGACGAGCCTCGTCCAGATCCGGCTTGGCGGTTTCGCACCAGATCAGGTCGGCGTACGGAGCGTAAGCCAAGCCGCGAGCGATGGCTTGGTCGAGACCGGCGCGCACTTTGTAGAAGCCTTCCTGGGTACGTTCGCCAGTGACGAACGGCTGGTCGTACGGGTCGCAATCGGAGGTCAGTAGGTCAGCGGCGTTCGCATCGGTACGGGCCAGGATGATGGTCGGTGTACCGGCAACGTCTGCAGCCAGGCGAGCAGCGGTCAGCTTCTGTACCGCTTCCTGGGTAGGAACCAGTACCTTGCCGCCCATGTGGCCGCATTTTTTCACGGAAGCCAGTTGGTCTTCGAAGTGAACGCCGGCGGCACCTGCTTCGATCATGCTTTTCATCAGCTCGTAAGCGTTCAGTACGCCGCCGAAACCGGCTTCAGCATCAGCCACGATCGGTGCGAAGTAGTCGATGTAGCCTTCGTCTCCCGGACCTTTACCGGCTTTCCACTGGATCTGGTCAGCACGGCGGAACGAGTTGTTGATGCGCTTGACCACGGTTGGAACCGAGTCCACCGGGTACAGCGACTGGTCCGGGTACATCGATTCGGCGGAGTTGTTGTCCGCAGCCACTTGCCAGCCCGACAGGTAGATCGCCTGGATACCGGCTTTGACTTGTTGTACAGCCTGGCCGCCGGTCAGGGCGCCCATGCAGTTGACGAAATCTTTCTCAGGACGGAAGGACGGCTTGGCACCCTGGGTGACCAGGTTCCACAGCTTCTCGGCGCCCAGTCTTGCAAAGGTGTGCTCAGGTTGAACCGAGCCGCGCAGGCGGACGACGTCAGCAGCGGAGTAAGCGCGTGTCACGCCTTTCCAGCGTGGGTTTTCAGCCCAATCTTTTTCGAGGGCTGCAATTTGCTGTTCGCGTGTCAGTGCCATGGAGATAAACCTCGTCGCATAGGTCTGGGGTGGAAAATTCCTGCTCCTGCCAAGTACGCATTGAAGGCGTAAAAGGCTGCTCGCTGACCAGAAGCTTAGGTGGTCAAGTCGGGTTCGGCGGGGAAGGCGACGGGATGAACGATGGGCTCGAGGGGAAGTGAGCAGGTAAGGGCGAACTGGCGAGCGCATTCGGGCGTCGTGGGCCTTGGTACGAACTTCAGTGTGATGCCGGGTTACCTAATTACGCTTCCGTCCCTCGGGACAACTTCGTTCCAGTCGGCAACCTCGTCAAACACACCTTGTGGGCGGTACAGACACGAATCGGCTTGCGGGGTAGATGCAGGCGGCGACTCGAAGGCCCTTGCCAGGGCCCCTGATTAGCGGGAGCGAGGCCATCATGCCTTTGCTTTTTTGGCTCGTCAAACGTTTTGTAGTGCTTTTTTTCAAGCACTACATCTTTAGTCTAATACGACTAATCAGTCAGTTTTTGGTGCTTTAGTCCAGCGTGTCGACTTTCACCCGCAAGGTCATGTCATCCCGGCCCTGAGTAGAGTAGCTGCGGGTCTGGCCCTGTTTGTCGGCCTGAGTCTGGCGATTCACGCCGGCCAGGGTGATCCACTCGCCCAGACGCCCCGTGACAGTTGTGTCGGTACTTTGCACATTCACTACATCGGGACGTTCCTGGCTCATGCGGTCACGATTGGTGCTGATCGCCAGGTGAACGATGTCGCCGGTGACGCTGGCGGTGACGTAGAACCCCTGTGTGACATTGCGATACTCCGTCTGGCTTTGCAGGCGACCGTACGTATCGGTTTGAGTGCTGGTCAACGGCACGCTCTGGCCAACCTGGATCAGCGCCGGTGTGCCTTCGCTGGCCTGAACCTGCTGGATGCCGCCGTCGCGGCTATCGGTGCTGCGATTGATGATGCGCGTCTGGCTCGGCGCGGCGCCGTTCACCGAATAGCCCTGATCACCCTGGAAGTTGTTTTCATTGGTGTCGACGGTGATCAACAGGCGCTTGGCGGCCACGTCGAGTTGAGTGATCAAGGCCTTAAGTTCGTCGATCTTGCGTTGTTCCGCATTGACGATCAGCTGGTTGCCATAGGCGCTGACCTGGCCATCCTTGCCGATGAAGTTCTGCGCCACCGGCAGCATGTCGGCGCTGGTGCGGTAGTTCAGGGGCACGATCTCGGTGGCCGCCATGACCGAAAAACTGCAGGTCAGCAGCAGCGTGGTGAGCAGGGTGCGTAGGGACATGTCCGTTATCTCCGCTTTCGAAAGGCTTGATATTGCCAGTTTGTCGGCCCGGGGTGGGGCAAGTTGAATCGTAGACAGCAAAACGCCCCGGCATCGGTGGATGGCGGGGCGTGATCGTTCCCACGCTCCGCGTGGGAATGCAGCCTGTGACGCTCTGCGTCACTTGCCGCGATGGGACACGGAGCGTCCCGAGAGGCATTCCCACGCAGAGCATGGGAACGATCGGTTACGAAACTGAATGCCGCACCATGTCCACATGCGGAATCCCTGCTTCCAGGAACTCCTCACTGACCAGGCTGAAGCCCAGGCGCTCATAGAACGCCGTGGCCTGTACCTGTGCGCTCAGCATCTGCTGCTTCAGTCCGCGCTTTTCGGCTTCACCGATCACCGCTTGCATCAGTGCATCGCCGACTTTCAAACCACGCCAGTCTTTCAGCACCGACACCCGGCCGACGTGGCCGTCGGGCAGCAAGCGAGCGGTGCCAATCGGAAAGTCGCCTTCGAAGGCCAGAAAATGCACGGCCGTCGCGTCATCAGCATCCCATTCCAGCTCAGGCGGAACGGATTGCTCGGCGATGAATACCGTCTCACGAATGCGCCGGATCTCGGCGATGTCCTTCTGCCAGTCTGCGACACGAACGTGGATTTTATTCATCAGCAAACCCCAGGCTGCCCTGCTTGACCAGCTCGCACAGCAGGCCGCGGCCGTCTTCGTCGCTCAGCCAGTCACCGAGGTTGTCGGTGTGCAGGGCGTCGGCGGCGCAGATCAATTTCAGCAGCTCGCGCAGTTTGCCCGGCAGGTAACGGCTCTGGCCGCTGGCGAACAGCAGCAGGTCGTCATCGACTTCGGACCAGGCCATGCGCGCGCTCGGGTTGCGAATCAGCACAGCGCCTTGTTCCAGGCTGGCGAGGAAGTCTTCTTCTTCGACTTCTTCCGGGCCGACCACCAGTTCCGGGTAGCGCGGCTCGGTCATGTACTGGCCGAACCAGGTCAGCAGCAGGCGCTCGTCGCTCATGTGCTCGGCCAGCAACGCTTTCAGGCGATCAAGGGCGTCGTGCTGAATCTGGTGCGGATCGACCGCCGGCAGGGCGTCGGCATCGGTGTAGCGCTCTTCGTCAGTCAGGAACTGGCTGAGGAAGTCGGTGAAGTGAGTCAGCACTTCAGAGGCGCTCGGGGCGCGGAAGCCGACCGAGTAGGTCATGCAGTCATCAACCGCAACGCCACAATGGGCCAGGCGCGGCGGCAGGTAGAGCATGTCGCCCGGTTCCAGAACCCACTCTTCGGTGGCTTCGAAGTCGGCGAGGATGCGCAGGTCCGCATGCGGCAGCAGCTTGCTCTCGGAATCGCACATCTGGCCGATCTTCCAATTGCGCTTGCCGTGACCTTGCAGCAGGAACACATCGTAGTTATCGAAATGCGGGCCGACGCTGCCACCCGGGGCGGCGAAGCTGATCATCACGTCGTCGACGCGCCAGCTCGGCAGGAAGCGGAAGTTTTCCAGCAGCTCGCCGACTTCTGGCACGAACTGGTCGACTGCTTGCACCAGCAGGGTCCACTCGGTTTCTGGCAGCTTGCTGAATTCGTCTTCGGCGAACGGGCCGCGGCGCATTTCCCAAGGACGCTCGCCGTGCTCGATCACCAGGCGCGATTCAACTTCTTCTTCCAGCGCCAGGCCGGCCAATTCGTCGGGGTCGATCGGGCTTTCGAAATCAGGGATCGCCTGGCGGATCAGCAGCGGCTTTTTCTGCCAGTAGTCACGCAGGAATTCGCGCGCCGTGATGCCGCCCAGAAGTTGAAGAGGAATATCAGGATTCATGCGTAACCTATTGAAAAAATGCACTTTTCAGACGGGAATAAAAACGCCCGGCGCTGCCGGGCGTCTCAAAAGGGTCAAGCGGTCGATCAGATGCGTTTGGCTTGCTCTACAGCGTTGCCGATGTAGTTCGCCGGGGTGAGCAATTTCAGCTCGGCCTTGGCCGCGGCTGGCATGTCCAGGCTGTCGATGAAAGTTTGCAGTGCTTCAGGGCTGATGCCCTTGCCACGCGTCAACTCTTTCAGCTTCTCGTACGGATTTTCGATGTTGTAGCGGCGCATGACGGTCTGGATCGGCTCGGCCAGTACTTCCCAGCATGCGTCGAGGTCAGCAGCGATTTTCTGGGCGTTGAGCTCCAGTTTGCTGATGCCTTTGAGGCTCGCTTCGTATGCGATCACGCTGTGGGCGAAGCCGACACCGAGGTTACGCAGCACGGTGGAGTCGGTCAGGTCGCGCTGCCAGCGGGAGATCGGCAGTTTGCTCGCCAGGTGCTGGAACAGTGCGTTGGCGATGCCCAGGTTGCCTTCGGAGTTTTCGAAGTCGATCGGGTTGACCTTGTGCGGCATGGTCGACGAACCGATTTCGCCAGCGATGGTGCGCTGTTTGAAATAACCCAGGGAGATGTAGCCCCAGATGTCGCGGTCGAAGTCGATCAGGATGGTGTTGAAACGCGCAATCGCGTCAAACAGCTCGGCGATGTAGTCGTGCGGTTCGATCTGCGTGGTGTACGGGTTGAAGCCCAGGCCCAGTTCGTCTTCGATGAAGGCGCGGGCGTTTTCTTCCCAGTCGATTTCCGGGTAGGCAGAGATGTGTGCGTTGTAGTTGCCGACAGCGCCATTGATCTTGCCCAGCAGCGGAACGGCAGCGACCTGGGCGATTTGACGCTCCAGACGGTAAACCACGTTCGCCAGCTCTTTGCCCAGGGTGGTCGGCGAAGCCGGTTGACCGTGGGTGCGCGACAGCATTGGCACGTCAGCGAAACGGATCGCCAGTTCGCGGATAGCTTCGGCAGTCTGGCGCATCAGCGGCAGCATCACGTCATCACGGCCTTCGCGCAGCATCAGGGCGTGGGACAGGTTGTTGATGTCCTCGCTGGTGCAGGCAAAGTGGATGAACTCGCTGACCTTGGCCAATTCCGGCAGCTTGGCCGCTTGCTCTTTGAGCAGGTACTCGATGGCTTTGACGTCGTGGTTGGTGGTGCGCTCGATCTCTTTGACACGCTCGGCGTGCTCCAGAGCGAAGTTGTCCGCCAGGGTGTTCAGCATCGCGTTGGCTTCGGCGGAGAACGCCGGCACTTCGCTGATGCCTGGGTGGGCGGCCAGGCGCTGGAGCCAGCGCACTTCAACCAGAACGCGAGCACGGATCAGACCGTATTCGCTGAAAATTGGGCGCAGGGCCTGGGTTTTGCCGGCGTAGCGGCCGTCAACAGGGGAAACCGCAGTGAGCGAAGAAAGCTGCATGGGGTGTTCTCGGACAGTCGGGCAACGAAATGGGGCGCGTATCATACATGAATAAATCCGCCGGTCCGTTGCCAACTGACCGGCGTACTACGCGTTACTGATTACAAAGCGGTGTTGCGGGCGCGGTTCAGCTGCTGCGCATCAGCGGGTAAAGCTCTTTTAGCAACTTGCGACGGCTGATCACCAACTGCCAACGATGACCACCCAACTGCCGCCACAGGCGCGCCGAACGAATCCCGGCCAACAACAGGGCGCGGATCTTCGAGGCGTTGCTCGGTTGCTGCAGGTTGCGCATGTCGCCGTGGACCTGGATCCGTTGGCGCAGGGTGCTCAGGGTGTCCTGGTACAGTGCACCGCAGGCGGCGATCACGTTTTCGTGGGCCGGGCCAAAGTGCTCGACCTGGGATTGAATCTGCGGCAAGCGTTTGCCGATCACATCGAGCATGTCGTCGCGCTTGGCCAGTTGCCGCTCCAGGCCCAGCATCGCCAGGGCGTAACGCAATGGTTCGCGCTGCAGGGTGCTCGGGTCGCGTTCCAGGGCGCCGATCAACGCGCGATAGCCTTCTCGCAGGTTGATGTCGTCGCCGCCGTAGACTTCCAGGGTGTCCTTGGGGTCGCGGATCAGCAGGCTGCCGAGCATGCAGGTCAGGCCCGCCTCGGTGGTCTGGCCGGTCTTGGCGATCTTGTCCACCAGTACGGCAGCGAGAAACACGCCGCCGAGGGCCGTCAGTTGCTCCTGAGTCGGGCTCATTGTTGCTCGCCTTGAGGAGTGCCTTTGCTGGTCCACGGTTCGGCAATTTCGATCACGCCGCCGCCGAGGCAAATTTCACCGTCGTAGAACACCACGGACTGGCCTGGGGTGACCGCGCGTTGCGGATCATCGAAGGTAGCGCGGTAGCCGGTGGCAGTCTTTTCCAGCGTGCACGGCTGGTCGCCTTGGCGATAACGGACCTTGGCGGTCAAGCGGCGCGGTTCGCTCAAATCAATCGGGTTGACCCAATAGATGTCTGAAGCGAGCAGGGCGCGGGAGAACAGGTACGGGTGGTCATTGCCCTGGCCAACGATCAGTTCGTTGTTGACCAGATCCTTGATCAGCACGTACCACGGCTCGTCACTGGCGTCTTTCAAACCGCCGATGCCCAGGCCCTGGCGCTGACCGATGGTGTGGTACATCAAGCCGTGGTGGCGGCCGATGACTTCGCCTTCGGTGGTCTTGATCTCGCCCGGCTGCGCTGGCAGGTATTGCTTGAGGAAATCGCTGAAGCGGCGTTCGCCGATAAAGCAGATCCCGGTGGAATCCTTTTTCTTCGCGGTGGCCAGCTCGTGTTTCTCGGCAATCGCGCGCACTTCGGGTTTTTCCAACTCACCGACCGGGAACAGGGTCTTGGCGATCTGTTCACCGCCCACGGCGTGCAGGAAGTAGCTCTGGTCCTTGTTCGGGTCCAGGCCCTTGAGCAGCTCGGTGCGGCCATCGATGTCGCGGCGGCGCACGTAGTGGCCGGTGGCAATCAGGTCGGCGCCGAGGATCATGGCGTAGTCGAGAAACGCCTTGAACTTGATCTCGCGGTTGCACAGGATGTCCGGGTTCGGCGTGCGGCCGGCCTTGTATTCGGCCAGGAAGTGCTCGAACACGTTGTCCCAGTACTCGGCAGCAAAGTTGGCGGTGTGCAGCTTGATGCCAATCTTGTCGCACACGGCCTGAGCATCCGCCAGGTCGTCCATGGCGGTGCAGTATTCCGTTCCATCGTCTTCTTCCCAGTTCTTCATGAACAGGCCTTCCACCTCATAACCCTGCTCGATCAGCAGGAGAGCGGAAACGGAAGAGTCCACGCCGCCGGACATGCCGACAATGACGCGCTTCTTTTGTATGTCAGAAGGGGCTGGATCACGCATAGGGATTCAATGAGTGTCTTGAAAAAGGACGCGATTCTAACAGGCCGAAGCCCGCAAGGCTAAAGAGAAGGGCGGATCAGTTCGAGACTGAAGCGTTTGCCGTCCAGATAATCATCGATACAGCGGATGATCAGCTCACTGCGCCAGTTTGCGCGCTGTTCGATGAGTTCGCCACGGGTCAGCCATTTGGCGCCGAGGATGCCGTCGTCCAGCTGATAGTCGGGGTGGTGTTTGATCGGTTTGGCGATGAAGCAGACCCGTTGGTAAGTCACGCCGTTGCTCGGGGCGGTGTAGAGGTAAATGCCCACCACGCCGGTTGGCTCGACGTCCCAGCCGGTTTCCTCAAGGGTTTCGCGCACGGCGGCTTCAACCAGGGTTTCGTTCGGGTCGAGGTGGCCGGCGGGCTGGTTGAGTACCGCTCGTCCACCCTTGGATTCTTCGACCATCAGGAAGCGGCCATTGTCTTCGACGATAGTGGCGACGGTGATGTGGGGTAGCCAGGTCATGAAAATACCTCGTGTGGTCTGTAGCAGCTGCCGAGCCTGCGAGGCTGCGTTCGGCTGCGCAGCAGTCGTAAACCCTGTGCCCGCGGTCAGTCTGAAACACCGCAGGGCCTGATTCTACGACGGCTTCGTCGCCGAACACAGCCTCGCAGGCTCGGCAGCTGCTACAAGTGTTGCGCATGACAGAAACACAAACCCCGGCACGGGGCCGGGGTTTGTGATGTTCCCTTACAACCTTAAACCAGCGCGGCGATCGCGGCGTTGAAGGTGTTGCTCGGGCGCATGGCCTTGCTGATCAGTTCGGCATTGGCGTGGTAGTAACCGCCGATGTCCACTGGCTTGCCCTGGACGGCGTTGAGCTCGGCGACGATGGTCGCTTCGTTCTCGGCCAGGGTTTTTGCCAGTTGGCCAAACTGCGCTTGCAGTGCCGTGTCTTCGGACTGGGCAGCCAGGGCTTGAGCCCAGTACAGCGCCAGGTAGAAGTGGCTGCCGCGGTTGTCGATGTTGCCGACTTTGCGCGATGGCGACTTGTTGTTGTCCAGGAACTGGCCGGTGGCCTGGTCCAGGGTCTTGGCCAGCACCAGGGCTTTAGGGTTGTTGTAAGTCACACCCAAATGCTCAAGGGAAGCGGCCAGGGCCAGGAACTCACCCAGGGAATCCCAGCGCAGGAAGTTTTCTTCCAGCAGCTGTTGCACGTGCTTCGGTGCCGAACCGCCAGCGCCGGTTTCGAACAGGCCGCCGCCATTCATCAGCGGTACGATCGACAGCATCTTGGCGCTGGTGCCCAGTTCCATGATCGGGAACAGGTCAGTCAGGTAGTCGCGCAATACGTTGCCGGTCACCGAAATGGTGTCCTTGCCTTCGCGGGTGCGGCCCAGGGTGAACGCCATGGCGTCAACCGGGGACATGATGCGGATGTCCAGGCCGGAAGTGTCGTGATCCTTCAGGTAAGCCTGAACTTTCTCGATCACCACGCCGTCGTGGGCGCGCATTGGGTCCAGCCAGAAGATCGCTGGTGTGGCGCTTGCACGAGCACGGTTGACGGCCAGTTTGACCCAGTCCTGGATCGGCGCGTCTTTGGTCTGGCACATGCGGAAGATGTCGCCGGCTTCAACCGACTGTTCCAGCAGAGTGCGGCCAGCGCCGTCGGAAACCCGAACCACGCCGTTGCTCTTGATTTGGAAAGTCTTGTCGTGGGAGCCGTACTCTTCGGCTTTTTTCGCCATCAGGCCAACGTTTGGCACGCTGCCCATGGTGGTTGGATCGAAAGCGCCGTTGACCTTGCAGTCTTCGATGACCGCCTGGTAGATGGTGGCGTAGCAGCGATCCGGGATCACAGCCTTGGTGTCGTGCAGCTGACCGTCAGTGCCCCACATCTTGCCGGAGTCACGGATCATCGCCGGCATCGAGGCGTCGACGATAACGTCGCTCGGCACGTGCAGGTTGGTGATGCCTTTGTCGGAGTTGACCATGGCCAACGACGGACGAACGGCGTAGACCGCCTGAATGTCCGCTTCGATCTGTGCTTGCTGTTCAGCCGGCAGGGCTTTGATGCGAGCGTACAGGTCGCCGATGCCGTTGTTCAGGTTGAAGCCGATCTGCGCCAGCACGTCAGCGTGCTTGGCCAGTGCGTCTTTATAGAACTCGGCAACGATCTGGCCGAACATGATCGGGTCGGAGACCTTCATCATGGTGGCTTTCAAGTGAACCGACAGCAGCACGCCTTTTTGCTTGGCGTCTTCGATCTCGGCCGCAATGAAGCTGCGCAGGGCGTTTTTGCTCAGTACCGCGCAATCGAGGATCTCACCGGCTTGCACGGTGGTTTTTGCTTTCAGGACGGTGGTGGTGCCGTCTTGAGCGATCAGTTCGATTTTAACGGCGTCAGCGGCGTCGATCAGGGCGGCTTTTTCGCTGCCGTAGAAATCGCCGGTGCTCATGTGCGCGACGTGGGACTTGGAGTCCGCAGCCCAGGCGCCCATTTTGTGCGGGTGCTTGCGCGCATAGTTCTTGACCGACAGCGGGGCACGACGATCGGAGTTGCCTTCGCGCAGGACCGGGTTTACGGCGCTGCCCTTGATCTTGTCGTAACGCGACTTGGCTTCTTTGTCGGCGTCAGTGGTCACGGTTTCCGGGTAGTCCGGCAGGGCGAAGCCCTGGGCTTGCAGCTCTTTGATGGCTGCTTGCAGTTGCGGAACCGAGGCGCTGATGTTCGGCAACTTGATGATGTTGGCTTCAGGCGTAACGGCCAGGTCGCCCAGTTCGGCGAGGTGGTCGGCTACGGCTTTGTCACCCAATTGCTCGGGGAAGCTGGCCAGGATGCGCCCTGCAAGAGAGATATCGCGGGTTTCCACGGCGATATCAGCGGAGGCGGTGAAGGCCTCTACGATAGGCAACAGTGAATAGGTGGCGAGGGCTGGGGCTTCGTCGGTGAAGGTATAGATGATCTTCGAGCGGGTGGGCATATTCGGATTAACTCTCTTCTTTGCTAAAGCATGCGCAGAAAACTCGAGGGGCGCCGGGTAAGCGCGTTCGTTCAAAGTCATCCATGAGCCGAATGTCGAGGTTTCTTCGCGGTGATGTTGGGTGCATCAGTCGAGCGTCAAGCGGGTGGGTTGCGGTAACAACCCGGCTTCAATCTGGCTGAAAGTCTCGTAATAGAGAGCTTGGCCTTTGTGACCCTTCGGTCAGCGGCGGCATTATACATAGGTAGCTGGCAATCTGCCGATGGTTCATATGCAACGATTCTCGTCCATTGGTCTAAAGGTCGCAGGGCAGTGGGCGGCGTAGAGTCTTGCACCGTGCTTGAGTTTGGCGCTTTTCCCTTTGCTTTCAGGCTTGTAGATCGCGAACTGCACAGCTTTGCGGCAGATGGGTGGAACATAGGGTTTGCGCGCCGATTTAACTGGGGTACGCTCGAACGAAGCCAGATGTTCAATCCAAACAATGGAGTTCAGCATGGGATACAAGAAGATTCAGGTTCCAGCAGTCGGCGACAAAATCACCGTCAACGCGGACCATTCTCTCAATGTTCCTAACAACCCGATCATCCCCTTCATTGAAGGCGATGGTATTGGCGTTGATATCAGCCCGGTCATGATCAAGGTTGTCGATGCTGCTGTTAAGAAGGCTTACGGCGGCGAGCGCAAAATTTCCTGGATGGAAGTCTACGCCGGGGAAAAAGCGACTCAGGTTTACGATCAGGACACCTGGCTACCTCAGGAAACCCTGGACGCAGTCAAGGATTACGTGGTTTCCATCAAGGGCCCTCTGACCACTCCGGTCGGCGGCGGCATCCGTTCGCTGAACGTGGCCCTGCGTCAACAACTCGACCTTTATGTCTGCCTGCGCCCTGTGCGCTGGTTCGAAGGCGTGCCTAGCCCGGTCAAGAAGCCCGGCGACGTCGACATGACGATCTTCCGTGAGAACTCGGAAGACATCTACGCCGGTATCGAGTGGAAAGCCGGTTCGCCAGAAGCGACCAAGGTCATCAAGTTCCTTAAAGATGAAATGGGCGTTACCAAGATCCGTTTCGACGAAAACTGCGGTATCGGCATCAAGCCGGTTTCGCTGCAAGGCACCAAGCGTCTGGCGCGCAAGGCACTGCAATATGTGGTCGATAACGATCGCGATTCGCTGACCATCGTGCACAAAGGCAACATCATGAAGTTCACCGAAGGTGCCTTCAAGGAGTGGGCCTACGAAGTGGCGGCTGAAGAGTTCGGCGCGACCCTGCTCGACGGCGGTCCGTGGATGCAGTTCAAGAACCCGAAAACCGGCAAGAACGTTATCGTCAAAGATGCCATCGCCGACGCCATGCTCCAGCAGATCCTGCTGCGCCCGGCCGAGTACGATGTGATCGCGACCCTGAACCTGAACGGCGACTACCTCTCCGACGCCCTGGCGGCGGAAGTGGGCGGTATCGGTATTGCACCGGGCGCCAACCTGTCCGACACCATCGCGATGTTCGAAGCGACCCACGGTACTGCACCGAAGTACGCCGGCAAGGACCAGGTCAATCCGGGTTCCTTGATCCTGTCCGCCGAGATGATGCTGCGTCACATGGGCTGGACCGAAGCGGCTGATCTGATTATCAAGGGCACCAACGGCGCGATTTCCGCCAAGACCGTGACCTATGACTTCCACCGTTTGATGGAAGGCGCGAAACTGCTGTCTTCTTCGGCGTTTGGTGATGCGCTTATCTCGCATATGTAAGTCGCTTATGTAAGCGAGCCGGCATAAAAAAACCGCCTTCGGGCGGTTTTTTCATGACTGGATGACCGGTTTCGTCAGCTCGGCACCGTGTCTGATTGAGTGGCGGGCGCGGCCTGTGCATTCTCAACAGTTGCAAACGTAATCTTCACGGCGTGCAGGCCTTTGGGGCCCTGGACGATCTCGAAGTTTACCGCTTGACCGGCCTTGAGGGTCTTGTATCCGTCCATATCGATGGCCGAAAAGTGGGCAAAGAAGTCGATGTCTTTACCATCCTCGTCCTTGCCTTCTCTGGCTTCGGTGTTGATGAAGCCGAACCCCTTGGCATTGTTGAACCACTTGACCTTGCCGACTGCCATGCTCATATCCCTCTGCAACAGACTCCATCACTGGAGTATCATCCAGTACATCCGCAGTCGAATCTCACAAATAAGATTGACTCCGCGGACCTTTTTTACCCACTGTGGGCTCTATTGGTTGTAACACCGTTTTCCCGATAGTCAAGGTGACCGGGCAGTCGGAGTTGAAATCGTTGATAGCCGCCCCCACCACTGTATTTGCACAACTGACGAACCTTTCTTTCCATGCATGCAATCAGCCAGATTCGACTAACATTCAATCAGGATCGCCCGACTCTCCAGAAAGATCACCCGGAGGAACACGACGACGATTCCGCAGGCATTGCTGTTCAGGAGGCTAAGCCTGCTTTACAGGCGCCGCCGATGTACAAGGTGGTTTTGTTTAATGATGACTACACACCGATGGATTTCGTCGTCGAAGTGCTCGAGGTGTTTTTTAACCTGAATCGCGAGCTGGCGACCAAGGTCATGCTGGCCGTCCACACAGAAGGACGGGCAGTATGTGGAGTGTTTACCCGCGACATCGCCGAGACTAAGGCCATGCAGGTCAACCAGTACGCCAGGGAAAGCCAGCATCCGCTACTCTGTGAAATCGAGAAGGACGGTTAATCGCCGACCACTTGGGTATGAGGTGAAGCTATGTTAAACCGCGAGCTCGAAGTCACCCTCAATTTAGCCTTCAAGGAGGCTCGTTCGAAACGTCATGAATTCATGACCGTCGAACATCTCCTGTTGGCCCTATTGGACAATGAGGCTGCCGCCACCGTTTTGCGTGCCTGCGGCGCAAACCTCGACAAACTCAAGCATGACCTGCAGGAGTTCATCGACTCCACCACGCCGTTGATCCCCGTCCATGACGAGGATCGCGAGACCCAACCCACCCTGGGCTTCCAGCGTGTTCTGCAGCGTGCTGTCTTTCACGTACAGAGCTCGGGCAAACGCGAAGTGACTGGCGCCAACGTGCTGGTCGCCATCTTCAGTGAGCAAGAAAGCCAGGCAGTGTTCCTGCTGAAACAGCAGAGCGTTGCACGCATTGATGTCGTCAACTACATCGCCCATGGCATTTCCAAAGTACCGGGGCACGGCGATCACTCTGAAGGTGAGCAAGATATGCAGGACGACGAGGGCGGTGAGTCTTCTTCTTCAGGCAATCCCCTGGATGCTTATGCCAGCAACCTCAACGAACTCGCGCGCCAGGGTCGAATCGATCCATTGGTAGGCCGTGAGCTGGAAGTCGAGCGTGTCGCGCAGATCCTCGCGCGGCGTCGCAAAAACAATCCGCTGCTGGTGGGCGAGGCAGGCGTGGGTAAAACCGCGATTGCCGAAGGCCTGGCCAAGCGCATTGTCGACAACCAGGTGCCGGATCTGCTGGCCAACAGCGTGGTGTATTCCCTCGACTTGGGCGCCTTGCTGGCCGGGACCAAATACCGCGGTGATTTCGAGAAGCGCTTCAAAGCGTTACTCAATGAACTGAAAAAACGTCCGCAGGCGATCCTGTTCATCGACGAAATCCACACCATCATTGGTGCGGGTGCCGCGTCCGGTGGCGTCATGGATGCCTCGAACCTGCTCAAGCCGTTGCTGTCGTCCGGCGATATCCGCTGCATAGGCTCGACCACGTTCCAGGAGTTCCGCGGGATCTTCGAGAAGGACCGTGCCTTGGCGCGCCGCTTCCAGAAGGTCGATGTGTCGGAGCCGTCGGTAGAAGACACCATCAGCATCCTGCGCGGCCTGAAAGGGCGTTTCGAAGCGCACCACGGCATTGAGTACAGCGATGAAGCCCTGCGTGCGGCAGCTGAACTGGCCTCGCGCTACATCAATGACCGGCATATGCCGGACAAGGCCATCGACGTCATCGACGAAGCGGGTGCCTACCAGCGCCTGCAGCCAATCGAGAAACGCGTGAAACGCATCGAAGTGCCTCAGGTCGAGGACATCGTGGCGAAAATCGCGCGGATTCCGCCTAAGCACGTCAACAGCTCTGATAGAGAGTTGCTGCGTAACCTTGAGCGTGACCTGAAGCTGACGGTATTTGGCCAGGATGCCGCGATTGACTCACTGTCGACCGCAATCAAACTGTCCCGTGCCGGCCTCAAGTCGCCTGACAAGCCAGTCGGTTCGTTCCTGTTCGCCGGGCCTACCGGTGTCGGTAAAACCGAAGCGGCACGTCAGTTGGCCAAGGCGTTGGGCATCGAACTGGTTCGCTTCGACATGTCCGAGTACATGGAGCGCCACACCGTATCGCGTCTGATCGGTGCACCTCCAGGCTATGTCGGGTTCGATCAGGGCGGTCTGCTGACCGAAGCCATCACCAAGCAGCCTCACTGCGTGCTGTTGCTCGATGAAATCGAGAAGGCGCATCCGGAAGTCTTCAACCTGCTGTTGCAGGTCATGGACCACGGTACGCTCACCGATAACAACGGGCGCAAGGCGGATTTCCGTAACGTGATCGTCATCATGACGACCAACGCCGGCGCCGAAACCGCAGCTCGCGCTTCGATCGGTTTCACCCATCAGGACCACTCGTCCGATGCGATGGAAGTGATCAAGAAGAGCTTCACGCCAGAGTTCCGCAACCGTCTGGACACCATTATCCAGTTTGGTCGCCTCAGTCATGAGGTCATCAAAAGCGTGGTGGACAAGTTCCTTACCGAGCTTCAGGCGCAGCTGGAAGACAAGCGCGTGCAGCTGGAAGTGACCGACGCTGCGCGCAGCTGGCTGGCAGCGGGTGGCTACGACTCGGCCATGGGCGCTCGACCAATGGCACGTTTGATCCAGGACAAGATCAAGCGTCCACTGGCCGAAGAGATCCTCTTTGGCGAACTGGCCGACCATGGTGGTGTGGTTCACATCGACCTGAAGGACGGCGAGCTGACCTTCGAGTTCGAGACCACGGCAGAAATGGCCTGACGTTAACCGCAACAAAGCAAAAGGCGCCGAAAGGCGCCTTTTTGCTGTCTGCCTATACGCCGTGCACTCCCGGTGATCGTTCCCACGCTCCCCGTGGGAATGCAGCCCGGGACGCTCGGCGTCCCAAAGGCCGAACGCGTAGCGTCAAACGCGTAGCGTCAGTAGAGGCATTCCCACGCAGAGCGTGGGAACGATCCGCACACAAAAACGCCCGGCATAACCGGGCGTTTTGTATTGACTTGATTAACGAGCGCGGTAAGTGATGCGCCCTTTGCTCAAGTCATAGGGCGTCAGCTCGACGCGCACTTTGTCACCGGTAAGAATACGAATGTAGTTCTTGCGCATCTTGCCGGAAATATGCGCGGTTACGACGTGCCCATTTTCCAACTCCACACGAAACATGGTGTTGGGCAGGGTGTCGACGACAGTGCCTTCCATTTCGAAGCTGTCTTCTTTCGACATGCAGTAAAGCCCTCGGTATCCAATGAATGGCCCGGTGCAACTGCGCCAGGCAAAAGCGGCGTGCATTGTGCCCGAAAAATGGGGTTTACGCCAAGCGGTTTACGGATTGCCTTAGTTCAGGATGACCCAGCGCTGATTAATCAGCAGTTCGATGGGGCGATACTGGGTTTTGTAGTTCATCTTTTTGCAGTTTTTGATCCAGTAGCCAAGGTAGACCGCTTCCAGTCCCAGCCGCTGGGCTTCGGCGATTTGCCAGAGGATGGCGTAGCGTCCAAGGCTGCGATGGTCCTCGGCGGGCTCATAGAAGGTGTAGACCGCCGACAGGCCGTTGGGCAGCAAGTCGGTTACGGCCACGGCCACCAGCCGGCCGTCGAGACGAAATTCGTAGAACCGGGAAAACGGCAGGTCACGCACCAGGAACGTCGAGAACTGATCACGACTTGGCGGGTACATGTCGCCGTCGGCGTGACGCTGTTCGATGTAGCGCTGATAGAGGTCGAAATACTCTTCGCTGAACTTGGGCCTGGCCGGGCGCACCTGCAAGTCAGCATTGCGCTTGAAAATGCGTTTTTGCTGACGGTTGGGCGAAAACTGCGCCACGGGGATGCGCGCCGGTACGCACGCATTGCAATTCTGGCAATGGGGCCGGTAGAGATGATCGCCGCTGCGACGAAAACCCATTTCCGACAGGTCTGCGTAGACATGCACATCCATGGGCTGACTAGGATCGAGAAACAGGGTAGTGGCCTGCTCCTCGGGCAGATAACTGCAAGAGTGGGGCTGAGTGGCATAAAACTTCAAGCGCGCCAACTCGGTCATGATCAACCCTCGGGATAAGCTTTTGAATAAGTGTAAGCCACGCGCGCAAAAGTCGCTCAGCAAACCCAGGTGGCACGGCTGGATTGGTCCAGATGCTGCGCAAGGTAAGTAGCGAATTCGCTACGGGGAATTGCCCGGGCGCCAAGACTGTGCAAATGGTCGGTGGGCATCTGGCAGTCGATCAGCACAAAGCCTGAGTCTTTCAGATGTCGCACCAATGTGGCAAAGCCATATTTGGAGGCGTTGTCGGCACGGCTGAACATCGATTCGCCGAAAAACAGCTGACCCATGGCCAGGCCGTACAGTCCGCCGACCAGCTCGCCCTGGTCCCAGACCTCGACCGAATGGGCGTAACCGCGCCGATGCAGCTCCAGATACGCGTCCTGCATGGCTTCGGTGATCCAGGTGCCGTCAGCGTAATCCCGCGGTGCGGCGCAGGCGCCAATGACTGCGGCAAAATCCTGATCGAAGGTCACTTGATAACGTTGTTGGCGCAGCAACTTGTTCAGGCTGCGGGACACGTGCAGTTCGTCGGGAAACAAAACCGTGCGCGGGTCCGGCGACCACCAAAGAATCGGCTGCCCTTCGGAAAACCACGGAAAACAGCCGTGGCGATAGGCCTGGACCAGCCGGTCGGCGGACAGATCACCGCCCGCCGCCAACAACCCGTTGGGATCGCGCATGGCTTTTTCCAGGGGCGGAAAAGTCAGGGTGTTGCGTTGTAACCAAGTCAGCATGGTATCCGGGCTTGCAGTGGGGGAGGGCGGTGGCGGGCAACTGGTCCCGCCGTGAAATGGAGCGTCAAACCACAGGAATATCGTCGAGGTATTTCTCGGCGTCCAGCGCGGCCATGCAGCCGGCCCCGGCGGATGTTACTGCCTGGCGGTAAACATGATCGGCCACATCGCCGGCGGCGAATACGCCTTCAATCTCGGTGGCGGTGGCGTCGCCTTCGTTGCCGCCCTTGACCAGCAGATAACCGTCCCGCATGGCCAGTTGGCCCTGGAACAGGTCGGTGTTGGGCTTGTGACCGATGGCAATGAACACACCGGCCAGCGGCAATTTGCTGGTTTCGCCGGTAAGGCTGTCGCGCAGGCGGGCGCCGGTGACGCCGCTGGCATCGCCCAGCACCTCGTCGAGATTCTGGTTCCAATGCAGGCGAATATTGCCGTTGGCGGCTTTTTCGAACAACTTGTCCTGAAGGATCTTCTCCGAGCGCAGCTTGTCGCGCCGGTGTACCAAGTGAACTTCCTTGGCGATGTTCGACAGGTACAGCGCTTCCTCAACCGCTGTGTTGCCGCCACCAACCACCGCGACAACTTGATTGCGGTAGAAGAAGCCGTCGCACGTCGCGCAGGCCGAAACCCCTTTGCCGGCAAAGGCTTCTTCCGAGGGCAGCCCCAGGTATTGCGCCGAGGCACCAGTAGCGATTATCAGGGCGTCGCAGGTGTAGGTGCCGCTGTCACCGATGAGTTCGAAAGGGCGCTGCTGCAACTTGGCGGTGTGGATGTGGTCGTAAACGATCTCTGTGTCAAAGCGCTCGGCGTGTTTTTGCATGCGTTCCATCAGCACCGGACCAGTGAGGCCTTCGACATCGCCGGGCCAGTTGTCGACTTCGACGGTGGTGGTGAGCTGGCCACCTGCCTGTATCCCGGTAATGACCACGGGTTTGAGGTTGGCGCGGGCGGCATAAACGGCGGCGCTGTAACCGGCAGGGCCGGAACCCAGAATGATCAGGCGTGAATGCTTAGCTTCGCTCATAAAAACACCTCATAAGCCTTTGTCACAAAAGAGAATGCGTGCTCAAATTGAACCGTGTGTCATGGGCTTTTGGCTATGCTACACCCAAGGGCCGCAAGCATGGCATCGGGCGAACAAACCCGTACAATGCCTGCTTGTAACAGCGCTTGTATTAAAAAAGCAGTGCCCGCCCTGTTTTGAAACACCGGGGTGCAGTGTTAAAAGTAGTCCCAGTTGTACCGGTTAACTTTTTTACCTGCCTGGATTAGGCAGTTTTTATAGTCATTCAACAGATGGACGCGCCATAGGCGCAGGAAAAGTAGCGTTTTGAAGAAATCCACCGCAGCACCTAAACCAGCCGTCGTTCCGCTCTGGCGCCAGCAATTGCACTACCGACTCAAGGAAGGTGCGCTGATCGCCATCGGCGCCTTGTGCCTGTTCCTGATGATGGCCTTGCTGACCTATGGCAAGGACGATCCGGGCTGGAGCCACAACAGCAAGATCGACGATGTGCAGAACTTCGGCGGGCCGGCCGGCTCCTACAGCGCCGATATCCTGTTCATGGTACTGGGTTACTTTGCCTACATCTTCCCGTTATTGCTGGCGATCAAGGCCTACCAGATCTTCCGTCAACGCCACGAACAGTGGCAGTGGAGCGGCTGGCTGTTTTCCTGGCGTCTGATCGGTCTGGTGTTTCTGGTGTTGTCGGGCGCGGCGCTGGCCCACATCCATTTCCATGCGGCGACCGGTCTGCCGGCCGGTGCTGGCGGCGCGTTGGGCGAAAGCCTGGGCGACCTGGCCCGCAATGCCCTGAACATCCAGGGCAGCACCCTGTTGTTCATCGCCTTGTTCCTGTTCGGCCTGACGGTGTTCACCGACCTGTCGTGGTTCAAGGTGATGGACGTCACCGGCAAGATCACCCTCGACCTGTTCGAACTGATCCAGGGCGCCGCCAATCGCTGGTGGGCGGCACGGGTTGAGCGCAAGCAGCTGGTTGCGCAGTTGCGTGAAGTCGACGACCGCGTGCATGACGTGGTCGCCCCGACGGTCACCGACAAACGTGAGCAGGCGAAGGTCAAGGAACGCCTGATCGAGCGCGAGCAGGCCCTGAGCAAGCACATGTCGGACCGCGAGAAGCAGGTGCCGCCAGTGATAGCGCCAGCGCCGCCGAAACCGGCAGCGCCAAGCAAGCGCGTGGAAAAAGAAAAACAGGCGCCATTGTTCGTCGACAGCGCCGTCGAAGGCACCTTGCCGCCGATCTCGATTCTCGACCCGGCCGAGAAGAAGCAACTCAACTATTCCCCGGAGTCACTGGCAGCCGTCGGCCATTTGCTGGAAATCAAGCTGAAGGAATTCGGCGTCGAAGTCTCGGTGGATTCGATTCACCCGGGTCCGGTAATTACCCGTTACGAAATCCAGCCGGCCGCAGGCGTCAAGGTCAGCCGCATCTCCAACTTGGCCAAAGACCTCGCACGTTCCCTGGCCGTGACCAGCGTGCGGGTGGTGGAAGTGATTCCGGGCAAGACCACCGTCGGTATCGAGATTCCTAACGAAGACCGCCAGATCGTGCGCTTCTCCGAAGTGCTGTCGACCCCGGAATACGATAACTTCAAGTCCCCGGTGACCCTGGCCCTGGGCCACGACATCGGCGGCAAACCGGTCATCACCGACCTGGCGAAAATGCCGCACTTGCTGGTGGCCGGTACGACCGGTTCCGGTAAGTCGGTGGGTGTGAACGCGATGATCCTGTCGATCCTGTTCAAGTCTGGCCCGGAAGACGCCAAGCTGATCATGATCGACCCGAAAATGCTTGAACTGTCGATCTACGAAGGCATTCCGCATTTGCTGTGCCCAGTGGTCACCGACATGAAGGACGCTGCCAACGCCCTGCGCTGGAGCGTGGCGGAGATGGAGCGTCGCTACAAACTGATGGCGAAGATGGGCGTGCGTAACCTGTCGGGCTTCAATGCCAAGGTCAAGGAAGCCCAGGACGCCGGTACGCCGTTGACCGATCCGTTGTACAAGCGCGAAAGCATCCACGACGAAGCACCGCTGTTGACCAAGCTGCCGACCATCGTCGTGGTCGTCGACGAATTCGCCGACATGATGATGATCGTCGGCAAGAAGGTTGAAGAACTGATCGCCCGTATCGCCCAGAAGGCTCGTGCCGCCGGTATCCACTTGATCCTCGCGACCCAGCGTCCGTCGGTTGACGTGATCACCGGCCTGATCAAGGCCAACATTCCGACCCGCATGGCGTTCCAGGTGTCGAGCAAGATCGACTCCCGGACCATCATCGACCAGGGCGGCGCTGAACAACTGCTGGGCCACGGTGACATGCTCTACATGCCGCCGGGGACCAGCCTGCCGATCCGGGTTCACGGTGCGTTCGTGTCCGATGACGAAGTTCACCGGGTGGTTGAAGCCTGGAAACTGCGCGGCGCGCCGGAATACAACGACGACATCCTCGCCGGTGTTGAAGAGGCCGGTAGCGGTTTCGACGGCGGCAGTGCTGGTGGCGATGAAGACAGCGAGTCCGACGCGCTTTACGACGAAGCCGTGCAGTTCGTACTGGAAAGCCGTCGCGCGTCCATTTCAGCGGTGCAGCGCAAGCTGAAAATCGGCTACAACCGTGCCGCACGCATGATCGAAGCCATGGAAATGGCCGGGGTCGTGACGTCCATGAACACCAACGGTTCGCGTGAAGTCCTGGCCCCAGGCCCGGTACGCGACTGAGTTGAAGTAAAAAGGGTGGTGCAGTGACGCGCCACCCGAACCCCACGAATATTCAAGAGGACTCCCATGCGTCTTATCCGCATGCTGTTGCTGCCGGTACTGGCTTTGACCACACTTTCCGCCCACGCCGACGACAAGGACGTGGCGCGCCTGACCCAATTGCTGGAAACATCCAAAACCCTGACTGCGCGTTTCTCGCAGCTGACCCTCGATGGCGGCGGCACCCAGTTGCAGGAAACCGCCGGTGAAATGTCGTTGCAGCGCCCGGGCCTGTTTTACTGGCACACCGACGCGCCGGCCGAACAAACCATGGTTTCCGACGGCAAGAAAGTGACCCTGTGGGACCCGGATCTGGAGCAGGTCACGATCAAGAAGCTCGATGAGCGCCTGACCCAAACCCCGGCCCTGTTGCTGTCCGGTGACGTGTCCAAGATCAAAGAGAGCTTCGACATCAGCGCCAAGGAAGCGGGTGGCGTGATCGACTTCACCCTGAAGCCGAAAACCAAGGACACCCTGTTCGATAGCCTGCGCCTGTCGTTCCGCAACGGCTTGCTTAATGACATGCAAATGATCGACAGCGTGGGTCAGCGCACCAACCTCCTGTTCACCGGTGTGAAAGCCAACGAGCCGATCCCGGCGTCCAAGTTCAAGTTCGACATCCCGAAGGGTGCCGATGTGATCCAGGAATAAGAGGTTTTAACCGTACGTGATGGACCTGTTTCGCAGTGCCCCGATCGCTCAGCCCTTGGCCGCCCGCTTGCGTGCGGCCAATCTGGATGAGTACGTCGGTCAGGAACACCTGCTCGCTCGCGGCAAGCCTTTGCGCGAAGCCCTGGAGCAGGGTGCCCTGCATTCGATGATTTTCTGGGGGCCGCCGGGCGTGGGTAAGACCACCCTGGCGCGGCTGCTGGCGGAAGTCTCGGATGCGCATTTCGAAACGGTGTCGGCGGTGCTGGCCGGGGTGAAGGAAATCCGTCAGGCGGTGGAAATCGCCAAGCAACAGGCCGGGCAGTACGGCCGCCGGACCATCCTGTTTGTTGACGAAGTGCACCGTTTCAACAAATCCCAGCAGGATGCGTTTCTGCCCTACGTTGAAGACGGCACGCTGATTTTCATCGGCGCGACCACCGAAAATCCATCGTTTGAACTCAACAACGCCTTGCTCTCCCGGGCGCGCGTCTACGTGCTTAAAAGCCTCGACGAAGCGGCCCTGCGCAAACTGGTGCATCGCGCGCTGACCGAGGAGCGTGGCCTGGGCAAGCGGCAACTGACCCTCAGCGACGAAAGCTTCCAGATGCTGCTGTCCGCCGCCGATGGCGATGGCCGGCGTTTGCTCAACCTGCTGGAAAATGCCTCGGACCTCGCCGAAGACAACAGCGAGATCGGCATCGATCTGCTGCAAAGTCTGCTCGGCGATACCCGTCGGCGTTTCGACAAGGGCGGCGAAGCGTTCTACGACCAGATTTCCGCGCTGCATAAATCCGTGCGCGGCTCCAACCCCGACGGCGCGCTGTACTGGTTCGCGCGCATGATCGACGGCGGTTGCGATCCGCTGTACCTGGCCCGGCGCGTGGTGCGCATGGCCAGCGAAGACATCGGCAACGCCGACCCGCGCGCCCTGAGCCTGTGCCTGGCGGCGTGGGAAGTGCAGGAACGCCTCGGCAGCCCCGAAGGCGAATTGGCGGTGGCCCAGGCCATCACCTACTTGGCCTGCGCGCCGAAAAGCAACGCGGTGTACATGGGCTTCAAAGCGGCGATGCGCAGCGCCACTGAACACGGTTCGCTGGAAGTGCCGCTGCACCTGCGCAATGCGCCGACCAAGCTGATGAAGCAATTGGGTTATGGCGATGAATATCGCTATGCCCATGACGAACCGGACGCGTACGCCGCTGGCGAAGACTACTTCCCGGAAGAGCTCGAGCCACAACCCTTCTATCAGCCGGTGCCCCGTGGCCTGGAGCTGAAGATCGGCGAGAAGCTCAACCACCTGGCCCAACTTGACCGACTCAGCCCTCGGCAGCGGAGAAAATAGTGCTTCCATTGATCGTTGCGGTTTCCGTCGGCGGGATCGCCGGCACGCTGTTGCGCTTTGCCACGGGCAACTGGATCAACGCTAATTGGCCGCGGCACTTCTATACCGCGACGCTGGCCGTTAATATCGTCGGCTGTTTGCTGATCGGCGTTTTATACGGTCTGTTTTTGATACGCCCGGAGGTGCCGATCGAGGTGCGCGCCGGGTTGATGGTCGGCTTCCTCGGGGGGCTGACGACTTTTTCTTCCTTTTCACTGGATACGGTGCGCCTGCTGGAAAGCGGGCAGGTGCCGCTGGCCCTGGGCTATGCTGCCATCAGCGTATTCGGCGGGCTGCTCGCCACCTGGGCCGGCCTGTCTTTGACCAAACTTTGATAACGAGAGACCGACATGCTCGATTCCAAACTGTTACGTAGCAACCTTCAGGACGTAGCGGACCGCCTGGCATCCCGTGGCTTTGTGCTGGATGTTGCGCGCATCGAAGCGCTGGAAGAACAGCGCAAGACCGTCCAGACCCGCACCGAAGCACTGCAGGCTGAACGTAATGCGCGCTCCAAATCCATCGGCCAGGCCAAGCAGCGCGGCGAAGACATCGCACCGCTGATGGCTGATGTCGAGCGCATGGCGAATGAATTGAGTGCCGGCAAGGTAGAACTGGACCAGATCCAGACCGACCTGGACTCGATCCTGCTCGGCATCCCGAACCTGCCACACGAGTCCGTGCCGATCGGAGCGGATGAAGACGGCAACGTCGAAGTGCGCCGCTGGGGCACCCCGACCGCGTTTGATTTCCCGATCCAGGACCACGTGGCCCTGGGCGAGAAGTTCGGCTGGCTGGACTTCGAAACCGCCGCCAAGCTGTCCGGCGCCCGTTTCGCCCTGCTGCGTGGCCCGATCGCTCGCCTGCACCGCGCCCTTGCGCAGTTCATGATCAACCTGCACACCACCGAACACGGCTATGAAGAGGCCTACACGCCTTATCTGGTTCAAGCGCCGGCCCTGCAAGGCACTGGCCAGTTGCCAAAGTTCGAAGAAGACCTGTTCAAGATCACCCGCGAAGGCGAAGCCGATCTGTACCTGATCCCGACCGCCGAAGTGTCGCTGACCAACATCGTCGCTGGCGAAATCGTCGATTCGAAACTGCTGCCGATCAAGTTCGTTGCTCACACGCCGTGCTTCCGTAGCGAGGCCGGCGCGTCGGGCCGTGACACTCGCGGCATGATTCGCCAGCACCAGTTCGACAAAGTTGAAATGGTGCAGATCGTTGAGCCGTCGACGTCGATGGACGCGCTGGAAGGCCTGACCGCCAACGCTGAAAAAGTCCTGCAATTGCTGGAATTGCCGTATCGCACCCTGGCGCTCTGCACCGGCGACATGGGCTTCAGCGCCGTGAAGACTTACGACCTGGAAGTGTGGATCCCGAGCCAGGACAAGTACCGCGAGATTTCGTCGTGCTCCAACTGCGGCGATTTCCAGGCCCGTCGGATGCAAGCGCGTTTCCGTAACCCGGAAACCGGCAAGCCTGAACTGGTTCACACCCTGAACGGTTCCGGCCTGGCCGTAGGTCGTACTTTGGTCGCCGTGCTGGAAAACTACCAGCAGGCCGACGGTTCGATCCGTGTGCCTGCGGTACTGAAGCCGTACATGGGTGGCCTCGAGGTCATCGGCTAAATGGATTATCTGCCGCTGTTTCATAACCTTCGCGGCAGTCGTGTGTTGGTCGTCGGCGGCGGGGAGATTGCCTTGCGCAAGTCCCGCCTGCTGGCCGAAGCCGGTGCGCTGCTGCGGGTGGTCGCACCTGAAATCGAAGCGCAACTGCGTGAATTGGTGGTCGGTAGCGGTGGCGAGTGCCTATTGCGTGGCTACGTCGAGGCGGATCTGGACGGTTGCGGGCTGATCATTGCCGCCACCGACGATCAACCGCTGAACGCGCAAGTGTCCGCCGATGCCCATCGGCGCTGCGTGCCGGTCAACGTGGTGGATGCGCCGGCCCTGTGCAGCGTGATCTTCCCGGCGATTGTCGACCGTTCCCCGCTGATCGTTGCCATCTCCAGCGGCGGCGATGCGCCGGTGCTGGCGCGGCTGATCCGGGCCAAAATCGAAACCTGGATTCCTTCCACCTACGGGCAACTGGCCGGTCTGGCGGCGCGTTTTCGCACGCAGGTCAAAAACATGCTGCCGGATGTGCAGCAGCGTCGGGCGTTCTGGGAAGATGTGTTCCAGGGCCCGATTGCCGACCGGCAACTGGCCGGGCAGGGCGCTGAAGCCGAGCGCTTGCTGCTGGCGAAAATCGCGGGTGAGCCGCCGACAAAAACTGGCGAGGTGTATTTGGTCGGCGCAGGCCCCGGTGATCCGGACCTGCTGACTTTCCGCGCCTTGCGCCTGATGCAGCAAGCCGATGTGGTGTTGTACGACCGCTTGGTGGCGCCAGCGATTCTGGATCTGTGTCGTCGTGATGCCGGGCGTGTTTATGTCGGTAAACGTCGCGCCGATCACGCCGTACCGCAGGACCAGATCAACAAGCAATTGGTGGATCTGGCCAAGGCTGGCAAACGCGTGGTGCGGTTGAAGGGCGGTGATCCGTTCATCTTCGGCCGTGGCGGCGAAGAGATCGAAGAACTGGCGGCCCATGGCATCCCGTTCCAGGTCGTGCCGGGCATCACCGCGGCCAGTGGTTGTGCGGCGTATGCCGGGATTCCGCTGACTCACCGTGACTATGCGCAGTCGGTGCGGTTTGTCACCGGGCACCTGAAGGACGGTTCCACCGATCTACCGTGGGCCGACCTCGTCGCGCCAGCGCAAACCCTGGTGTTTTACATGGGGCTGGTGGGCTTGCCGATCATCTGCGAGCAGTTGATCAAGTATGGTCGCGGCGCAGATACCCCGGCAGCGTTGATTCAGCAGGGCACCACGGTCAATCAGCGGGTGTTTACCGGCACCTTGGCCGATCTTCCACGGCTGGTGGCGGAGCATGAAGTGCATGCGCCGACGCTGGTGATTGTTGGGGAAGTGGTGCAACTGCGCGAGAAACTGGCGTGGTTTGAAGGGGCTCAGGCGCAGGTTTGATCTGAAATCTGTTGATCGTTCCCACGCTCCGCGTGGGAATGCCGCCAGGGACGCTCCGCGTTCCGCTTTGGATGTGACGCAGAGCGTCACGGGATGCACTCCCACGCGGAGCGTGGGAACGATCATCTGTCAGGCGTTACGCCAAACCCCTTTCCCACTCAACCGCTCCCGATCATGGGGCGCGTTGAAATCCTGTTTCGGCCCTTTCGGCACAATCCCCGTCGGGTTAATGGTCTTGTGGCTACCGTAATAGTGATTCTTGATGTGCTCAAAACTCACCGTCTCGGCAATCCCCGGCCACTGATACATCTCCCGCAACCAGTTCGACAAATTCGGATAATCGGCAATCCGCCGCAGGTTGCACTTGAAGTGCCCGTAGTACACCGCATCAAAACGAATCAGCGTAGTGAACAGCCGAATATCCGCTTCCGTCAGGAATTCGCCGACCAGGTAACGGTTCGCGCCTAACAGTAGTTCCAGCCGATCCAGCTCGGCAAACACCTCATCAAACGCCTCTTCATAAGCCTTCTGCGAGGTAGCAAACCCGGCGCGGTACACGCCGTTGTTCACGGCCGGATAAATCCGTTCGTTCAGTGCATCGATCTCACTGCGCAACGGCGCCGGATAGAAATCCAGATCATTGCCAGTCAGGTCATCGAACGCGCTATTGAACATGCGGATAATTTCCGCCGATTCATTGTTAACGATGCGGTTCTGCTGTTTGTCCCACAGCACCGGCACGGTGACG
Organism: Pseudomonas sp. LBUM1646; assembly: GCF_059716165.1. Taxonomy (NCBI): domain Bacteria; kingdom Pseudomonadati; phylum Pseudomonadota; class Gammaproteobacteria; order Pseudomonadales; family Pseudomonadaceae; genus Pseudomonas; species Pseudomonas sp. LBUM1646. Next base: position 4,388,394 of record NZ_CP166810.1, on the reverse strand, counting down.
CGGCCGGTATAGTCTGCGGCATCGGCGGTGTAGCGCTGGTGCATGAAATTGAAGTGATCGAGCTTGTCGCCGGTCGAGCCGAGGGTCTTATCGAAGGTCCAGCCGTTTTCCAGCATCAACCAACTGACCACCGAGACGTCGATCAGCTTTTCGAGGCCTTTGAGTTTGCGCAGGATCAGCGTGCGATGAGCCCACGGGCAAGCGAGGGAGACGTAGAGATGATAGCGCCCGGCTTCGGCCGCAAAGCCACCGACACCGGTCGGGCCCGGTTGGCCGTCGGCGGTCAGCCAGTTGCGGCGCTGCGCTTGTTCGCGCTGGAACGCGCCGTCCTTGCTGCTTTCGTACCACTGGTCGTGCCAGCGGCCTTCAACTAACAAACCCATTTCAAGACTCCTCAACCGATAAGCGTTGGAGAGGAGTCTATGCGCATAGGTTCGATAAAATAGCGCAAAGGTTGGGCAGTTATGATCGGTTAAATCGATTTGTCCCGGGCATCCCAGTACTGCTGGGCGGTTTCGAAGGCTTGCTCGCGGGTCTGGCCGAGGCCGCGCAAGGCCAGGGCCATGGTCGAGATCAGGGCCATTTGCGGGTAGCTGTCGACCACATCACCGCGCCACACGGCTTTCAAGTGTTCAGGGTCGAGGGTCGCCGGTTTAACGTGGCGCTGCGTCGACAGTTGCGGCCATTCCTCATCCCAGCTTTCACCGCCAGTGGTGCCGTACAGGTGACTATCGGCGTCCGGGTTGATCTCGATTTCACCGCCATCGCCCTTGACCACAATCGCGGTGTCGCCGAGCAAACCGCTGGCGTCGCGATGCACGGCCTGGTAGCCAGGGTGGAAAATACTTTGCAGGCCGCAGCGCGCGCCCAGAGGGTTAAGGATCCGCGTGAGGGAATGGATCGGTGAACGCAGGCCCAGGGTGTTGCGCAGGTCGATCATCCGTTGCAGCTGCGGCGCCCAATCCACCAAAGGCATGAACGCCAGGCCGCCGTTATCCAGCGCATCGCCAACCTGCTGCCAGTCGCGGCACAGCGGGATTTTCAACTCATCCAGCAACTGCTCGCTGTACAGCCGACCCGCCGTGTGCGCACCGCCGCCGTGCATGAAAATCCGCACGCCGTTCTGCGCCAGGCACTTGGCCGCCAGCAGGAACCAGGGCAGGTGACGCTTCTTGCCGGCGTAAGTCGGCCAGTCCAGATCGACCTTAAAGGCCGGCGCCTTCAAGCGTTCGCGCAAGGCTTCGGTGAAACCGGCCATCTCCTCGGCACTTTCTTCCTTGTGCCGCAACAGCATCAGGAATGCGCCGAGTTGGGTGTCCTCGACCTTGTCGTCCAGCACGAAGCCCATGGCTTGGCGGGCTTCTTCGCGAGTCAGGTCGCGGGCGCCGCGTTTGCCTTTGCCGAGGATTCGCACGAATTGGGCGAACGGGTGCTCGGCGGGCGTTTCAAGGGTCAGTGCGGGGTAGTCGGTCATAAACAATTCGTCGGTTTGGGCAGGCCCGCCAGTTTTGCGGCGAGTTTGGCAGGGGTGCCTTTGAACAGTCGGTTCAGGTGCAGGCTGTTGCCTTTTTCCGGGCCGAGCTTCAACGCGGTGTACTTGATCAGCGGGCGGGTCGCCGGAGACAGCTGGAATTCGTCGTAGAAACGGCGCAGCAGTTCGAGGATTTCCCAGTGCTCGGGGCTCAGCTCGATGTCTTCGGCCGCGGCCAAGGCACTGGCCACGTCGGTGGACCAGTCGCTCAGTTCGACCAGGAAACCGTCCTTGTCCAGCTCGATGGCGCGGGCGCCGACGGTCAGGGAATTCATAGCCAACTGTTGACCTTGTCGTAGTGAATCGACAGCTCGACGAAGGCTGGGTAATCGATGGTTTTGGCCCAGTCGGGCACAACCAAAGCCCGGGCCTGGGCATCTTCGGCCAGCACAAACAATTTCAGGCTGCGAGCATTCAGCGCGTTGAACGGCGCGGTGCCCGGCTGCAAGGCATAAGCGGCGTCACCGGACAGCAACAGCGCATCGTCAACGCCGATCACGCGCAGGCAACTGCTCAGGCGGTCGTCGCCGAACGGGGAGTGAGACAACACATGCAAAGTCGACATCAGAGGGTGATCACCTGGTCGTAACGGTCGATAAGGGCGGTTATTTCGCCGGCGGCCAACACCTGGGCTTCTTCCAGCGCCAGACCACTCGGGTCCAGGCCCCGCTCGGCGGCACTGTCGGCGCAGACAAACAGGTCCTCGACACCAAACATCGGCAACGCCTGCAGGTTGGCGCTCAGGTCTTTCTGTTGCAGGGCCTTGGCATCCTGACGGGCTGCGAGTTGCAATACGCCGTCATCGAGAAACAGCAGGCCGATCGGCAGGTCGAACGCGCCGCCGGCCAGCACGATGTCCAGCGCTTCCCGCGCACTCGGCCCGGACCACGGTGCCTGGCGGCTGATAATCAGGAGGGATTTAGCCATCTCACGCACCTCCGAAACAGATCAGGCGGTCGGCATCCTGCACCGCATCGTGAAGCTGGCCGAGACCGGACAATTCCCACGGGGCACCGACGGCGATCGCTTCGCGCTGGTAACGCTTGGCTTCTTCGTCGTTCAACACGCCGCGGCGCAGGGCTGCCGCGATGCACACGACGCCGTCCAGTTGATGCTCGGCGACAAAGGTGCGCCATTGCTTGGGCAGGTCCTGCTCATCCTGGGGTGTGACCACGCTGCCGGACGCGTTGTAGACACCGTCCTGATAGAAAAACAACCGGACAATCTCATGCCCGCCGGCCAGTGCGGCCTGGGCGAACAGCAAGGCACGGCGCGAGGAGGGCGCATGGGCGGCGGAAAACAGCGCGATGGCGAACTTCATGACGGACTCGATCAGCAAAACTGCGGCCATGATAAAGCTTTATCGCCGGGGCGGCGAAGGGCGATTACGCTCCCGAGTGATCGTTCCCACGCTCTGCGTGGGAATGCCTCAAGGGACGCAGAGCGTTCCAATGGGACGCAGAGCGTCCCGGGCTGCATTCCCACGCGGAGCGTGGGAACGATCACTGTGTCAACGCGGCATGTAGCCCAACTGCCAGCGCTGCGGGATTTTCAACGACAGCAACCCGATCAGGCCGGCCAGCAAGCCGCTGACAAACAGCGCCTTGAGCCCCAGATGATGTTCCAGCACCGCGCCGAGGATCGCGCCGGCGAACATGCCCGTCCAGGGAATCAATTGAACCCGCCAGCCGTTGCGCCGCTCGCCGAGCATCCAGCGCCCCAGGCCACGGCCGAAGCGCGACAGGGCGCCGGTGACGTAGGTCAGGCCGACCGGCAGCCCGTTCACTTCTTCCACGGCGGCATTGAGCATGCCCATGGCGATGATCGCCGCCAGCAGCGCTGGCAGTTGTTCGTCATAAGGCCAGGCGGCCGCACCGCAGAGCAGGGTGGCGATGCACAGCAGCAACGGCAACGCCCGGCGCCCGCCGAGTCGGCTGACAACAATACCCAATGCATTACCGATGATGAACGTGGCCACCAGGATCAACAGGCGCAGTGTCAGCCCCAGGTCACCATCACTGATAGCAACGGCGAGCCGGGTGGTGTTGCCGCTCATGAAAGACACAAAGTCGCCGCTGGCCATGAAGCCGATGGCGTCGGTCATGCCGGCGAGCACTGAAAGGGTGGCCACCAGCGACATGCCGATGCGCCCGCGCCATTTCTGGATATGCAGATGGCCAGGGCTGGCCCGGTGAGTAGAGGCGGATGGTAGCATCGGTGCAGGTCGTCCTTAGGCAGCGAGCGTGGCGGTCACTTACTCAATCCATATAACTCGCAATACTCCAGCCAGTCCATGCCGGCCATCTCGGCCACTTCTTTATGCACTTCCATGCGCTGCGCCTCATAGTCCTCGGCGGTGGTGGCAGTCAATTGCAGGGTCAATTCCCAGGCAAACAACCCCAGGCGCTCGGCCTCGGCTTCGAAGGCTTCGTGCAAGCGCTCTTCACGGTACTGGGCCGGGGTTTCACCCTTGGCCTGGGCGAGCAGCGGGTTGAGGTTGTCGAGCTCGTGGCGCAGTTCCGGGCGCTCCTCGAGAAACTTGTTCAGTGCCTGCTCGTGTTGCTGTTCGGTGGCTGCCATGGTCGCTCCTTGAAGGTCAGGTTACGAAGACTGCTTCTTGGCCTTGGCCGCTGCGGCCAGGCACTCGAGGGCGAATTGCTCCGGGTAGGTCATCTGGATCGGCGTGGTTTCGCCTTTGACGGTTCTTTCGCCGTCGAGGATGTAACGAATCCGTTTGTCGGTGACGCCGATTCGCTTGGCGATCCAGGACGGGGTCTGACCGATCTGGCTTATCAGCTTGTCAGCGTATTCGGCGGTTGGTTTGTAGAATTCGGCGTTGGGTGTCATGTGGCTTTCCAGAAAAGAGGTGATGCGCTGTTAATTGCGCGACAGGGTGCGCGAATCGTCACGCGGTGTCGCGCTATAAATGAAGTAAAGCAGAACGATACGCCGCGCCACGGTGATACAGTCCGCTTTTTCTTGATGAGCGAACACAATGCGAATTCTGATGGTGGCGCTGGCCGCCACCCTGCTGGCGGGCTGCGCGGGCTCGGCGATGGACGACTCCCGCACCAAGGCCCCGACCAAGACCCTGACCTCGGACAAACCGGAAAAAGTCGTCGCCCAGTGCGTGCAATTCGCCTGGCAGGACGAAGCAGTGTTCGGGGTGGATGCCGGGGCTTATCTGCAACCGGGCAAGAAGGGTGGCTCGACGGTTTATACGCGCTCGGCGGAATCGTTTGTGGACCTGAGCAGCGATGCGTCCGGGACGGAGTTGAATTACTACGCGCAGCACGATGATTTCGTGGCCAAGCGCCGGTTGGCGGCGTTGGCGACCTGTTTGTAATCGAATCGCAATCAAAAGATCGCAGCCTTCGGCAGCGCCTACAGGAGAATGCATTTCCATGTAGGAGCTGCCGAAGGCTGCGATCTTTTGTCGGTATCAGAGATTAAAGATCAATCAGGCGCTTCTGAAAAAAGAAGCGCTTGTGCCCCGGCGGATAGTCAGCGATGTGGCCGAGTTCGCTATAGCCAAGTTTTTGGTAGAACTCCGGCGCCTGGAAGTCGAAGGTGTCGAGCCAGATACCGACGCATTCCTTCTCACGGGCCAGTTCTTCGGCCATGTGCATCAGTTTCGAACCGAGCCCCTGTCTACGGCCTTGTTCCGGAACTGAGAGCAATTCAATAAACATCCATTGATAAAACACCCGGCCGTAGAGCCCGCCGAGAATCTCGCCCTGGTCGTCGCGCACCAGCAAGGCAAACGGTTGCGGGTTAGCTGCCCCCGCTTGCGCTGCGTTATAGGCGATCAATGGTGCGAGGATTGCCTCGCGCTCTTGGGGGGTGGGGTTTTGCGAGAGCTCGATACGCAATGTCATGGCTATGTCCTTATGGCGGTGAGTCGAGAAGACTATCTGTCTCCTCGGCATTGTTCCATCCCCGAACGCAGGTGGAACCGCCACTTGCGCGCAGATGTCTAGCCTCTAGAGCGTCAATTCAGAACGCGGCCATGAGGAGAACCCATGAACATTTTCGAAGCCTTGCGCGAAAGTCACGACCGCCAGCGCAGCTATGCCGACGCACTGATTCAGACCAGTGGTGACACCCCGCAGCGGGCCGAGGCCTACAAACAGCTCAAATCCGAACTTCAGGCCCACGAAACCGCGGAGGAACGGTATTTCTACATTCCGCTGATGGAGTTCGACAACGGTGTCGACCTGAGCCGTCATGCCATTTCCGAACACCATGAAATGGACGAAATGATGGAGACCCTGGATGAGACCGAAATGTCTGATCCGACGTGGCTGGTGACGGCGAAAAAGCTCTCCGAGAAGGTCCATCACCACTTGAAGGAAGAAGAGCAGAAGTTCTTCCAGATGGCCGGCAAGCTGCTCGACGAGCAGCAGAAAGAATCCCTCGCTGGCCAATATGAGAAGGAATACAAAGCACAGCTGTCTTGAGTTGAGAATGGTTCCGATTGCTACGTCGCGGTGTAGTCCTTTTGCTACAGGGGACGTAAGATTTGGCTTGGAACACTGGATATGCATCCAGTATTTCGGGTGATTAGCTAACCAGGCATCACTCGCAGCGATAAATGGGTGGGTGGACAAAAAAAGCAGCTCCGTTAGGTTGAAGGCCTCTCCGCAGGAAGGAGAGTTCTTAAATCAACGGAGTGAAAAAAATGAACAAACCACAGACTCAACCAGAACTGCGACACGGTCGCGTTACATCCCCTTCAAGCCGCGGCGCTGTAGCCGTCGAGCTGGGGCTGCTGGGTAACTGGCAAGTCAACGAAATGGAAGGCGGCAAGAACTTCCCGTCGCTGACTGCCGGCCCGTTCCCGGCGCCATATCAAACCGACAGTGCCAGTGACGTGCCACCTGCCGACGGCCATATCCTCAGCGGCGGCAAGGTCGATGCCCGTGACTGCCTCAACTTCACCAACGAGGAACTGAGCCAAAAGCTTAACCGTCCTTTCGCCTGGCCGCTGCTGAACGTCGACCCGGGCCAGACCTTCAAAGTCACTTGGGAATACACCGCCCCCCACGTCACTCGTGGCTACAGCTGGTTCATCACCAAGGATGGCTGGGACCCGAAACAGCGCATCAGCCGTGCGCAACTGGAGCCGAAATCGTTCTTCGACGACTTCTACACCCAGGTTCCGTATTACAGCCATTCCGCCGAGATGAAGGCCAAGGTCAACCACGAAGTGAAATTGCCGGGCAACAAACAGGGGCATCACGTCATCGTGCTGGTGTGGCTCGTGGCCAACACCGGCAACGCCTTCTATCAAGCGTTCGACGTGGACTTCAAGTAATCCCGCAGCGTTAACCCCCCCCACACGTTCTGAAGGAATAGAACATGTCAAAATTCGACTTTACGTTATTGAAATCCCCCGTCAGCGATGCGGCTTCGTTGATGCCGAGCATTGCCGGCAAAAAAATCCTCATGGGCTTCTGGCACAACTGGCCCGCCGGCCCGAGCGACGGTTACCAGCGTGGGCAGTTCGCCAACATCGCGCTGCAGGATGTGCCCAAGGATTACAACGTGGTGGCCGTGGCCTTCATGAAGGGCAACGGCATCCCGACCTTCAAACCCTACAACCTGTCCGATGCCGAGTTCCGCCGCCAGGTCGGCGTGCTGAACAGCCAGGGCCGGGCGGTGCTGATTTCCCTCGGTGGCGCCGACGCGCACATCGAGTTGCACAAAGGCAACGAACAGCCACTGGCCAACGAAATCATCCGCCTGGTGGAAACCTATGGCTTCGATGGACTGGACATCGATCTTGAACAGAGCGCGATTGATTTCGCCGACAACAAGACCGTCCTGCCCGCCGCGCTGAAACTGGTCAAGGACCATTACGCCGGTGAAGGCAAACACTTCATCATCAGCATGGCCCCGGAGTTTCCATACCTGACCACCGCTGGCAAATACGTCGGATACCTCCAGGCCCTGGAAGGCTATTACGACTTCATCGCCCCGCAGTATTACAACCAGGGTGGTGACGGGATCTGGGTGCAGGAAGCCAATAACGGCAATGGCGCGTGGATTGCGCAGAACAACGACGCGATGAAAGAGGACTTCCTGTTTTACCTGACCGAAAGCCTGGTGAGTGGTACTCGCGGGTTCACCAAAATCCCGGCGGACAAATTCGTCATTGGCCTGCCCGCCAACGTCGACGCGGCGGCCACCGGTTACGTGATCAACCCGGCGGCAGTAATGAATGCCTTCAAGCGTCTTGATGCCAAAGGGCTTTCGATCAAAGGACTGATGACCTGGTCGGTGAACTGGGACAATGGCGTCAACAAGGACCACGTGCCGTACAACTGGGAGTTCAGCCGTCGTTACGGGCCGTTGATCAACGGCAAGCGGCTCTCGTCCCACGAGGAAGAACTCGTGGCACCTGAAGTCGCCAACTAGCGGTAAAAAGAAGCCCGGCACAGATGCCGGGCTTTTTGGTTTTCGTCTACCATGCGCATCCACTCACGAAAAAAGGATGCGTTGTGATGGCGAACACCGCCGATCGGGTCAACATCATCGAATCTGAGGTGCTGTCCCACAACTGGTACCTGCTGAAGAAAATAACCTTCGACTATCAGCGTAACAACGGTGACTGGCAACGCCAGAACCGTGAAGTCTACGACCGTGGCAATGGTGCGGCGATTCTGCTGTTCAACCGCGAGAAGAGAACCGTCGTGCTGACGCGCCAGTTTCGGCTGCCGGTGTTCGTCAACGGTCACGATGGCTTGCTGATCGAAGTGGCTGCTGGATTGCTCGAAGGCGCGGCGCCTGAAGAACGGATTCGCGCTGAAGCTGAAGAAGAAACCGGCTATCGCGTGCACCACGTGCAAAAGGTCTTTGAGTCCTACATGAGCCCCGGCTCGGTCACCGAAAAACTGCACTTCTTCATCGCCGAATACGACGCCGCGTCGAAAGTCAGCGATGGCGGTGGGCTGGAGGAAGAGACCGAAGAGCTGGAAGTGCTGGAGTGGACGTTCGACGAGGCACTTGAGGCGTTTTATCGCGGGGAGATCTGCGACGCGAAAACCATCATGCTGCTGCAGTATGCGGCGATGAAAAACATCTTCGCCCAAGTTTGAACGACGGCCAACCCGTGTAGCAGCTGTCGAGCACCGCGAGGCAGCGTTCGGCGGCGAAGCCGTCGTGAAGTCAGGCGATTCGGTGTGTCAGGCTAACCGAGTGCCCAGGATTTACGACGGCTTCGCCGCCGAACGCTGCCTCGCGGTGCTCGACAGCTGCTACAGGCTGCCGTTTTAGTTCAGTCAGAACAGCTCGCCCGTCCGGCTGGCTCCCGACCACTCGCAACCTTCCAGCGTCAGCAACCGCTCCTTCGCCTCAAGCCCACCCGCAAACCCCGTCAATTTCCCCGAAGCGCCAATCACCCGATGGCACGGCGCAATAATCGAGATCGGATTCTTGCCATTCGCCGCACCCACCGCGCGAACCGCGCTCGGATTGCCAATCTGCTCGGCGATCTCGCTGTAGCTGCGGGTTTCGCCAAAGGGAATGGTCAACAGCGCCTGCCAGACCTTTTTCTGAAACTCCGTCCCGGCAAAATCCAGCTCCAGATCGAACTGACTTCGCGTACCGGAAAAATATTCCTGCAACTGTAGAACGGTTCGTTTCAGGATCGGATTGTCGGCCGCTTCAGTCATCACTCCAAGGCGCACGCGGTTCGGTTTGTCGTTTTCCCAGAGGATGGCTGCCAGTCTCGAACCGTTCGCAACCAGCTTCAGCTCGCCCACGGGGGACGGCATGGTGGTGAAGGTGTAGGTCATACCGGCGAACTCCCAAAGCAGCTGAACAGGAGGCAAGCATACTGCCTCATCGGGGAGGCGCAATACGCAATCCCAGCCATACTGGCTACTGCTCTTGAAGCGTTCCCTCTGTTATTGCAGAGCCAAAAAACAAAAAAGAGACCGAATCATGAAGTTCGAACCTTTTGCCAAAACGCTGGTGGCGACTTCCTTGGCGCTCAGCTGCCTCAGTGCTTACGCAGCCTCTGTGGCACCGGTTGCGGCCGAAAACGGCATGGTGGTTACAGCCCAGCACCTGGCCACCCATGTGGGCGTGGATGAGTTGAAGAACGGCGGCAACGCCGTGGATGCCGCGGTCGCGGTGGCCTATGCACTGGCGGTGGTTTATCCCGCGGCGGGCAACCTGGGCGGCGGCGGTTTCATGACCATTCAACTGGCGGACGGGCGCAAGACCTTCCTCGACTTCCGCGAAAAAGCGCCGTTGGCCGCTACGGCGAACATGTACCTGGACAAGGACGGCAACGTCGTCCCGGACCTGAGCACTCGCGGTCACCTGGCCGTTGGCGTGCCGGGCACGGTGTCCGGCATGGAATTGGCCCTGAGCAAATACGGCACCAAGCCGCGCAAGGAAGTGATCGCCCCGGCGATCAAGTTCGCTGAAGAAGGCTTCGTCCTGGAGCAGGGCGATGTCGATCTGCTGGAAACCGCGACCGACGTGTTCAAGAAGGACATGCGTGATTCGGGCTCGATCTTCCTGAGCAACGGCGAGCCGATGCAGGTCGGGCAAAAATTGATACAAAAAGACCTGGGCAAAACCCTGCGGGAAATTTCCGAGAAGGGCGCCGACGGGTTCTATAAAGGTTGGGTGGCCGACGCTATCGTCACCTCCAGCCAGGCCAACAAAGGCATCATCACCCAGGCCGACCTCGACAAGTACAAGACCCGCGAACTGGCCCCCGTGGAATGCGATTATCGCGGTTACCACGTCGTCTCGGCGCCACCGCCAAGTTCGGGCGGGGTGGTGATCTGCGAGATCATGAACATCCTCGATGGCTACCCGATGAAAGACCTGGGCTATCACTCGGCCCAAGGCATGCACTATCAGATCGAAGCGATGCGCCACGCGTATGTGGACCGCAACAGCTACCTCGGCGACCCGGATTTTGTGAAGAACCCGATCGCCCATTTGCTGGACAAAAATTACGCGACCAAACTGCGCGCAGCCATTGACCCGCAAAAGGCTGGCGTGTCCCGCGAGATCAAACCTGGCGTAGCACCGCATGAAGGCAGCAACACCACGCACTTCTCCATCGTCGACAAATGGGGCAACGCGGTGTCGATGACCTACACCCTCAATGACTGGTTCGGCGCTGGCGTCATGGCGAGCAAAACCGGGGTGATCCTCAACGATGAAATGGACGACTTCACCTCGAAAATCGGCGTGCCGAACATGTATGGCCTGGTGCAAGGGGAAGCCAACGCCATCGCGCCCGGCAAGGCACCGTTGTCGTCCATGAGCCCGACCATCGTCACCAAGGACGGTAAAGTGGTGATGGTGGTCGGTACCCCCGGTGGCAGCCGCATCATCACCGCAACCTTGCTGACCATTCTCAACGTGATCGACTACGGCATGAACATCCAGGAAGCCGTGGATGCGCCGCGTTTCCACCAGCAGTGGTTGCCGGAAGAGACCAACCTGGAGACCTTCACCACCAGCCCGGACACGGTGAAGCTGCTCGAAAGCTGGGGCCATAAATTTGCCGGGCCGCAGGACGCCAACCATGTGGCGGCGATCCTGGTCGGCGCGCCTTCGCTGGGCGGCAAACCGGTGGGCAAAAACCGCTACTACGGGGCGAATGATCCGCGCCGCAATACCGGGTTGTCGCTGGGCTACTAAGTCGCAAACGCCACCCTCAATCTGAGGGTGGCCCTTGTAGCAGCTGTCGAGCAACGCGAGGCTGCGTTCGGCGGCGAAGCCGTCGTCAAGCCATGCACTGCGGTGTATCAGGCAGACCGCGTGCGCAGGATTTACGACGGCTTCGCCGCCGAACGCAGCCTCGCGTTGCTCGGCAGCTGCTACAACGGTGCTATGGCAGTTCGAAAGTCATTCATCGGGTTTGGTGACGATGTTATCCGCCTCATCCACCTGATAAGGCACATGCGCCTCGACGCCATCCTTGCCGGTACGCGCCACGACATTCTTGTAACGCTTGCCGTTCCAGCAGCGGAAAATCAGCGTCGCGTTCTCGCCGCCGGTCAGGGTCGAACCCAGGCTGCCAATCAGCTTGCTGCGCGCGCCGCCCACCAGAATGCTGTTCTTGCCCGCCGTCAACACGCTTTTATCGCCACCCATCAACGTGCAGTCATCACCCGCCGTGAGCTTGCTGCGATCACCCGCCGTGAGGTGGCTGTTGCTGCCCGCCAGCAGCTTGCTGCGGTCGCCGGCGATTTGCGTGCTGTCCTTGCCGGCGATCAATTTGCTGCGATCGCCTGCGGTCTGGATGCTCCCGGCACCGGCAATGAGCGTGCTGCGATAACCGGCGGTCTGGGAGCTTTCCTTGCCGGCGATCAACATGCTTTTGTGTCCGGCGATCTGTGTGCTGTCGGGGCCGGCGATCAGTGAACTGCGATAACTGGCAATCTGATTGCTGCCGTAGCCGGCGGTCAACGTGCTTTCGTAACCGGCGGTTTGCGAACTGCCGTACCCGGCGGTCAACACACTGCGCAAGCCGCTGATCAGTGTGCTGCCGTAGCCCGCCGTGAGGAAGCTGCGAATGCCGCTGGTCAAGCTGCTGCCGTAGCCGGCGATCAACGAACTGTCCTGGCCCGCGGTTTCGGTGCTGCCATAACCGGCGGTGAGGGTGCTGTTGTGCTGGGCGGTGAGGGTGCTGCCATAGCCCGCGATCAACGTGCTGTCGTAGCCTGCGGTTTCGGTGCTGCCATAACCGGCGGTGAGAGAACTGCTGTCCTGGGCGGTGAGGGTACTGCCGTAACCCGCCGTCAATGTGCTGTCGTAGCCGGCGGTTTGCGTGCTGCCATAACCGGCGATCAGCGAACTTTCGTAGCCGGCGGTTTCGGTGCTGCCATAGCCGGCGGTAAGGGAACTGTTGTCCTGCGCCGTGAGGGTGCTGCCGTAACCGGCCGTCAGGGTGCTTTCGTAGCCGGCGGTTTGTGTGCTGCCGTAGCCGGCGATCAGCGAACTGTCGCTGCCGGCGGTTTCGGTACTGCCGTAACCGGCGGTGAGCACGCTGCTTTCCCGAGCGGTAAGCGTACTGCCATAGCCTGCGGTCAGGGTGCTTTTATAACCGGCCGTCTCAGTGCTGCCATAGCCGGCGGTGAGCGAGCTGTGTTCCCGGGCGGTGAGGGTGCTGCCATAGCCTGCCGTCAGCGTACTGTCGTGACCGGCGGTTTGTGTACTGCCGTAGCCAGCGATCAACGAGCTGTCGCCGCCCGCCGTCGCGGTACTGCCATAACCTGCGGTCAGGACGCTGCTTTCCCGGGCGGTTTGCGTGCTGCCATAGCCGGCAGTCAGATGGCTTTCATAGCCCGCCGTCTGGGTGCTGCCGTAACCGGCGATCAGCGAACTTTCATGCCCGGCGGTTTCTGTCGTCCCATAACCCGCCGTGAGGGAACTGCCGTCCTGAGCAGTGAGGGTGCTGCCATAGCCGGCCGTCAACGTGCTGTTGTAGCCGGCGGTTTGCGTACTGCCATAACCAGCGATTAACGAGCTGTCGCCGCCAGCGGTTTCGGTACTGCCATAGCCGGCAGTGAGGGAGCTGCTTTCCTGAGCGGTCTGGGTGCTGCCATATCCGGCGGTCAACGTGCTTTCGTGGCCGGCCGTCTGGGTGCTGCCGTAACCGGCGATCAGCGAACTTTCCGGCCCGGCAGTGCCAGTGCTGCCGTAACCGGCGGTCAGGGCGCTGCTGTCCTGAGCGGTTTGGGTGGTGCCGTAGCCTGCCGTCAGCGTGCTGTCCTGACCTGCTGTTTGTGTGCTGCCATAACCGGCGATCAAGGAGCTTTCCGATCCGGCGGTTTCAGTGCTGCCATAGCCCGCCGTGAGTGCGCTGCCATCCTTGGCGGTCTGCGTACTGCCGTAACCTGCGGTCAGTGAGCTGTCGCGTCCTGCCGTTGCCGTGCTGCCATAACCGGCGGTGAGGGTGCTGTCGTCTTGGGCGGTTTGCGTGCTGCCGTAGTCGGCGGTCAGGGTGCTTTTCTGGCCGGCAATCTGGGTGCTGCCATACCCGGCGATCAGCGCGCTGTCGTTGCCGGCCATCTCCGTGCTGCCATAGCCGGCGGTCAACGAACTGCTGTCGGCGGCGGTCAAGGTGCTGCCGTAACCGGCAATCAACGAACTCTGGCCGCCCGCTGTTTCGGTGCTGCCGTAGCCGGCCAGCAGATAACTTTGATGCCCGCCGGTCAGGGTGCTGCCATAAACAGCCGTTTCGAACTTTTGCGAGGCGTCGACTTTAGCGCCAATACCGGAAGGACTGTATCCCTGCGCTCGGCGACTTTCGAATTCGCGGCTTAATGGTTTATTGGATGATTCCAGTGTTGTTTCGATTGAAGTGGAGTTGGCGATTTGATAATTGTCGATGTTTTGTAAGATGTAATTGGTCGCGCTTTCTTGTGTGCCGGTATGAACAACTTCCGCTTCCGGAAACTTGATCATGCCGTCTTCTTCAAGTTTGATGATATGCGCTGCGTCAACTTCGCACACAATCCATCTGGCATCGGCTCGCAGACTTAGCTGAGTAGAAGAACCCTCACCCCACAACAGCCCGACCAGACCGTTCTCGAGCTTTTTGCTGGGTAGCCAGTGCTTGCACACTAGCGGTCCGGCTTCAGGCCAGACGTGGCCAGCGTGGTCCGACATGTCATTGGCACACGTGCGCAAGACCAGGACTTTGTTGTCATTCATATCAAGTGTACTCAATGGATATAACAGCATCAGCGGGAATCAGGATTGTAAGTGTCCATCCCGTTCAATAAAGAACGATCAGTTGATTACTCACAGTCACTGGCTGAAATCCATTGATAGCCAGCGGCAAAGCCGCAGCCCTGTTATTAAACAGGTCACAGTCCTGGCGAAACTTCTCGATATCGGTGATTCACCCTAAAGCAAACTATCAATATTGCCTACTCTTATTGTTGTGTTATTGAAATGATATTGCTCGTTACAATGGAATAACAAATTACTGTCATGTTTAATATGGTTTAATGCTTTTTTAATTCACATTAGCGGCGGTGGGGAGGCTGTCCACGTGCTGAAACGGCGCTGTTTTATACCGGCGCGTTTTGCGGCATTATCGATTGCGCGCGATCCTCGTTCGGCCCTCAGAGACCCGGTTGCGTCCCCCTTAATCTGATGGATTACTTTAAGGCCCCCCGCCATGACCACCGCACTGCTGATCATCGACGTCCAACATGCCCTGTGCACCGGCGAGTACGAATGCTTCGACATCAAACGCGTCATCGAGAACATCAATAGCCTGAGCGTCAAGGCCCGGGAAACCGGGGTCCCGGTGGTCCTGATCCAGCACGAAGAGAAGGGCGACCTGCTGCGACACGGCTCCGAGGGTTGGCAACTGGCCGACAGCCTGGAGACTTCAGCGCAAGACCTGCGCGTGCGCAAAACCACCCGGGACTCGTTTTACCAGACCCACCTGCAGTCATTGCTGCAAGACCAGGGCACAGATCGACTGGTTATCTGCGGCCTGCAAACCGACTATTGCGTCAACGCCACCGTGCGCCAGGCACTGAAAATGGGCTATGACGTGGTACTCGCCAGCGACGCGCATTCCACCGTCGACAACGGCAACCTCGCCGCCGAGGACATCATCGCCGAGCACAACGCCGACCTCGCGCACCTGACGGGCCCTGTGGCACGGATCGACGTCCTGCCCACCGCCGAAATCCGTCTATGACCGTTCTCCAAACCTGGGGGGTGAAGAGGCTTTTCTGTGGCGAGCGAGCTTGCTCGCGCTGGGCTGCGCAGCAGCCCCCGACCCCTCTCAAACCATAAAAACCAACGCCTCGCACCAAGGACCAGCGCCGACCAGCGCCCGCCTGAAGAACGGAATCTCCCCATGCCCTCACGTTTCACCGCCACGTGCGCCGCGTTACTGGCGCCTCTCGCATTCTCCACCGCCACCCACGCCAGCAGCTTCGACTGCATCAGCGCAACCAGCCCCAGCGAAAAAGCCATTTGCGCCGACGCCTACACCTCCAGCCTGGATAAAAAACTGGGCGAACTGTGGAGCGTCACGCTTGCGAAAGTCGCTGATCCCAAAGCGCTGAAGACCGACCAGCGCCAGTGGCTGAAACAGCGCAATCAGTGCGCCGATAACCTTTCTTGCCTGCGGCAGAAGTATCGAATGCGCATCACCGAACTTGGCCACATGGCCACGCCGTTTTCGTGGGACGCCACTTGGCAGATGATTCCGTGGGGCGTAGAGACCGGTGGCGAGTTGAAGACCCGGCGTAAAGATTCGACCCACATCACGTTCGAGGTCTTGGCTGCAAACGGCGCCAACATGGGCAACCTGGATGGCATCGCCACCCTCAAAGGCACGACCGCGCATTACGCCGAGGGCGATTGTGCGCTGACCTTCATCGCCATGAACGGCGTGCTGGATGTCAATCAGGAGGGCAGTGACTCGGATTGCGGCGCCGGGATGGGCGTGTTTTATGCCGGACGATACGTGGCATCGGAACAGTCTTTGGCACTGGAAAACGATTTGCTCAGCGTCGGATTAGTGCGCACTCAACAGGAGGACGACGCGCTGCGCACATTGCTCAAGGACGACTACCAACGGTTGGTCGAGAGCAGCAGTTCGCGGACCCTGGGCGAGGCGTCCAGCGATGTTCCGGGCGCCGGAGTCGATGAAATGTGGGTACGCGGGCTCGGCGGTATCAACGCTTCAATTTTCATGCACGCCACAGACTCGCGCTTCTGGCTGGTGTTGATAGTGAGCGATTCGAAGGGCAATCTTCGCGCCCGTTACTACACCAACGTGCCAGGCTGGAAAGGGCGCCTGCCCGAAACACTCAAGCGTTGGTATGACAAACGAGCGGCGGCCGGGTCTTTGCCGCTGGACCAGATGCCTTAGCGGGGTTCGTACACGTATGCCAACTACTCGAGGATTGAATTCGTGCTTAAAGTCGATGAAGCAATACGCAATAGGTAACCGAAGTGGCGGCAAGGACGAGTTGGATTTCGTTCGGCTTCTGCAATGTTTAAACAGGCTTCTGCGCGAGCGTTTAAAGACACTCAGTGTTACGTCATAAACGGCTACAGCGACTTGCGTCGTTGCCTACGCGTACGCCAGAATCCGCCGGCTTGTGCGTCCAGGTCCGGGACTTTATCGTTTCTCCGTCGCTGAAAAACAGTGATCGGGTTTGGTAGCCCGGACGTAAGGATTGCACGGCATCACCATTCGCGGCGTTTCTTCGCCTCGGCATTATGGTGGTCATGCACAGGGCATCTTCGGGTGCGCCGGTTTCCTTATGTCCCGGTCTACCAACCTGCGTATGGCCACCACCCATTCGTTTGGTAGCGAGGTTGGTTGGCTCTTTGTTTACGACATAAGGAGTTCTATCTATGTTCAAGGTAACGCCCAACCCCCCGGATACCGATCCAGTACCCTACGACGCCTCTTTTGATCTTGATCCCAAGAAAATGAAATTGGCGGCAGACCGCGCACTCAACTTCTACCTCAACCCAGGGGCGACGAAAACGCAGATACCGCCCCGCAGCTGCGGCGCCTTCTTCACCATCGACGCAGCGGTGGATGACGAAACGTTGCTGGTCGAGGTCTACGAATCGTTATCAACGGCCCGCAAGATGGTCAACGATCTCGTAGAGCTCACGGACGGCCCGCGACGCCATACGATGCTGGTGTTGCATCGGTCGCTCGTGATGGGTGAGTTAGCGGTCAATCGGATACTGGATAACCACAAGCCTGGATAACCGCCAGGCCCTGTAGGAGCGAAGCTTGCTCGCGATGGCGTCAGGCCTGACACACCGCGTTATCGTTCATCGCGAGCAAGCTTTGCTCCTACGGTGAAGGGGTCGGGTCTGGTACAGCGCGTCATCGTTCTTCGCGGGCAAGTCGGATCGCCGCACCGCTCGCTCCTACACACAACGATCTTGCTCCCGCTGGGTTGCGCAGCAGCTCCCAACAAACCTCAAGTAGCAAACATCAACCCCCCAATCGCCCCAACCCGCTCCGGCACCACGCCCCCCAACACCAACCGGGTAATCGTCGCCGCCGCCTTCCGGTAATCCCCATCCTCCGGCACCTGCCGCCCGGTGATGTGCGCCATCTGCCAACCCAGATTGGTGTAGGTGCGCGTCGCCGACCAGATAAACAGCATCAAATGCTCCGGGTCCACCGGCGCCAACAGCCCGCGCTCAATCCAGCTGCGCAGGCACTCGACATTGCGCTGCGCCTCGGCATACAACAAATCCCGGCACTCCTCGGGCAACTGCCGTCCCCCCAGCAACAGCTCGCCACTGAACACCTTGGCGATATGCGGATGCTCGCGCGCAATGCGAATCCGCGCCGCAATGTAGGCCTGCAAGCCCTCCACCGGATCATCGCTCTCGCGCAACGCCGCCGAGGCCTCCAGTAGCGGCTCGACAAACCCGAGCAACACCTTGGCGTAGAGGTTTTCCTTGCTCTTGAAGTAGTAATACAGATTTGCCTTCGGCACCCCCGCACGCGCGGCGATGTCCCGGGTCTGGGTGGCGTCGAAACCCTTGGCAGCAAACTCTTCGCTGGCGGCGGCCAGGATCAGGTGCTGATTGCGTTGGCGAATGTTGGTCATGGGGATGGAACGAGGGAGAGGGGCATGGGGAATGTCTTGGGAAATCGGTTTCGTAATATATAAAACTATACAGCGAATGAGCCAGATGCGATTCGTCCGATTGCACGGCAAGGAGGTGCAGAGCCAAAGGGCATTCCGCGATCCGTGTCCTAAACTGAGTCAGGCTTCGGCCCTGGCTTGATAGCCGTTCATCAAACGCCGACAGATGCACCCCACGGTGCACCATCCAACATGGAGGCATTCCGATGAAAATTGTCGTCATCGGCGGAACTGGCCTGATTGGCACCCAGCTCTGCAATAACCTGCGTCAGCACGGACACGACGTCTTGGCCGGCTCACCGAGTACCGGCCTCAACGCCTTGACCGGCGAAGGCCTCGACGCGGCGCTGGCCGGCGCTGAGGTGGTCGTCGACGTTGCCAACTCGCCGTCATTCGAAGACGCCGCCGTGCTGGAGTTCTTCGAGACTTCCGGGCGTAACCTGTTCGCCGCCGAGAAAGCCGCCGGGGTCAAACACCACGTTGCCCTGTCCGTCGTCGGCACGGAACTGATGCTCGACAGTGGCTACTTCCGCGCCAAAATGGCCCAGGAAAAACTGATCAAGGCCTCGGGCGTTCCCTACTCGATCCTGCGGGCCACGCAATTCTTCGAATTCATCAGCGCCATCGCCCAATCCGGCAACGAGGGCAACACCACCCGATTGCCCGCCGCCGACCTGCAACCGATCGCCTCGGCCGACGTCGCGGCGGCACTGGCCGACATCGCCGAACAACCGCCCACCCGGCAGACAGAGGAAGTGGCCGGCCCCGAGCGCCTGCCGATCGTCTCATTCGTCAAAGCTTTCCTGAAACACAACGACGATCCACGCGAGGTGATCGCAGACGCCGAGGCCACCTATTTCGGCGCGGCCATCGACGACGAGTCACTGACCCCTGGTGTCGATCCGATCATCGGCGCGACCCGCTTCGATGCGTGGCTCAAGAACACTTAGCGGGCAGGGTGGGTGAGTCTCCACCGGGCGACGCCGATCCGGTGCACCGGCACGATGCCCATGGCTTCATCTATGTGCTCGAAAGCTCCATCGTCATGAGCGTGAAGGGCGGCAAGGAAGTGACGCTGATGCCGGAGCAGAGATTCCATGAAGGGCCTGAAGATGTGCATACGGTGGGGCGCAATGCCAGCCAGGATAAGCCGGCAAAATTTTTTTGTGTTTCTGCTGAAAGATGCTGGCAAGCCTGCGGTGATTCCGGAGGCTTGACTGAAATCAATGTGGACCAAAGGTGACCGTTCCAATCAAATGGATCGGTCACCTGTATGTTGCACACAGTTGTCAGGGGGTCAGAGACTTAAGCGCGTCGACCACCCAAACCCTGTGCCAGTACACCGCCGAGCAACACAGCGGGCATGATGAGCAGAGCGCTGGTTACATGTACCCAAGTTATATTGTTGCCGGAGATTATCCCGACCGGTATGCCCCAGGTAAGCAGGATGACCGCTCCCACCCAAGTTGCTGCGCGCAGGGTTTTAGTTGGGCTGATTCGGGTACTGACAAGCCCTCCCAGACAGGCCGCCACCACCCAGCCGAGCACTGTCAGCCATTTGACCAAGTTCACGCTGATCAACTGATTGTGCTGTTGCTCCCATCCCTGAGCGCCAACGGCAACAAATTCGGGTGGAAGCAAGAGCGAAATGGCAAAACCGAACACCGGCAGAACCAATAGAGTGGAGAGCAAACCAAATGAAATCGCCTTGAACATCTTGTAATCCACATCCCTGTTAATGAGTACGCGTTTGTGCATGAACAACTTGCAGGCGCGTAGCGTGATTGTTTTAAAACGGAACTGCAATCTGGACGCAAAACTAAAGGTGACGGATCTATTTAAATAGATCTGTCACTCTTTCATTTTTCATGCGGTTGGGCGCAATGCCAGCCAGGACAAGCCGGCGAAGTTTTTGGTGTTTCTGCTGAAAGATGCTGGGACGCCTGCGGTGATTCCGGTTGATTGAACAGAGCAGCTACAGAGCCTGTAAAAATCGATCGGACAGTGTTCCCGAGAACGTCTTCTCTACCGGGCCGATGAGAAAGACCGGCCCCACGCCGTCCCATTGAACCGTAACGGTCCCGCCATCACATTCAACCTCGACGGAGTTGTCCAGCAAGCCCCGGCGAATGCCGTTGACCGCGGCACCACACGAGCAGGAACCGGAGCCGAGCGGGATACCACCGCCGCGCTCCCAAATACGCAACCGAATGCGCTTGCGGTCAATGACCTGAACGAAATGCACATTCGTTTTCAGTGGAAATAGAGGGTTGGTTTCAAGGGTCGGTCCGATTGCCGCTATATCAACGGCTGTCAGGTCGTCCACAAAATAAGTGCAGTGCGGATTTCCCATGCTGCACGCTGCCGGGTCGCCAGCCAGTGGCAAAACAGCCGTGTCCAGTTCCAGCGCCAGGGGAATGTCCGACCAGCCAAACAGCGGTTCTCCCATGGCGACGGAAATGGCGCCGGTTGAGGTGCGTTCGCACGTGAGTAGTCCACGGTGGGTTCGCAATACGATCGAGGTCGTATTTGATTCACGCATCAGCCTATCCGCCGCACCTCGCGTGGCGCTGCCACACGCGTCCAGCGTGGAGCCATCTGCATTCCAGAACATCAAGCGCGCGGCGGCATCATCGCAATCGAGCATTACCGCGAGTTGATTGAACCCCACTCCTCGGTTCCGATCGCCCATTCGCCGTGCCAGGGCACTTGTTATGGGGTGGGTCGAATTTCGCGAGTCGACAATAACGAAGTCATCACCGTTGGCGTGCATTTTGTGGAAACTCAGCGGCATGAAGAGACCTTGGCGGCGAGACTTAGGTAAGTTGACGTTCAAGGCGATCTAGCCCCATTCGCATGACTTTTTCAAGCCGTGTAAAAGCTTGAAAGGCACAGGAGCAAACGGGGCGGCTTTATCAAAAATAGATCTGAAGCAAGAGGGGAATCGGCAACTGACCGATTATTGGCAGAATCGAAGGAACGCCAATGGCGGACGTCCCCGTCAAGAAAAGTCGAGCACAAACGATGAATCGAGACGGTCGTCGAATCTATGCAAACCCGAGGAATGACAAGACAACCACGACAATCACAACGACCCCGACGATGTAGATGATGTTGTTCATGACTTCCACCTCTCAACCTGAATAGGATTGCGAAACGACGGTGTTACACATACAAGGTAGTGCACCCGTGCTCGCAATTCCATTCGGCAACACACATCGTTCCAGCGAAGAACCGGCGGTTTATCGAGTTTCTGCGGGAGTGATTTTTCAATGCATCGCCTTGAAAAGTCCTGAACTGGACGCGATTGCTGCCCCTATGGCATGGTCGAATTAATACGTCATGTAGCTAACAGGAAAAAAACGATGGAGGAGGGTGAAGGAATCGGTGCCATGACCTCGATGGCCACACTCAACACATTCAACCGCTGCATCCTCCACCTCGGTCGCCTGGCCCGGGATCGCGGCGACTCGCAATTTATCGAAGACGGCCTGCACGCCTTCAGCGAACTGGTGCCGTTCGCGTCCTCCTGGTGGGGCGAGATGTCGGGGTCGGACGCCGATGCGCCGCCCCAAAGCTGGATGCACGGGCGCATCAATCTGCCGGAATCGTTCGCGGCCGAATGGCACACCTGTGCGGCCATCGACAAGTTTTCCAACGACACCCTGAGCCAACTCGGCGCGGTGGTGCGTGAAAGCGGCTTCACCGACCCGAGTGAAGAGGTGAACGACTTCGCGCGGCGTCACGACCTCTATCACCCGATGTGCATCACCTTCGAATTGCCCGAAAGCGGCTTGCTGTTTTTCGTCTGCCTGTACCGTGGCGCTGATGCGCCGGGGTTCAGCGACAATGAGGCCGAGTTGTTTTCTGCGTTTTGCGATCATCTGCTACAGCTGTGGCGATTCCAGGTGCAGGACATGATCCGCTTCGACACCGGCAACGGCGCGACCGACTTCGGCATCGCCCGACTCGACGGCAGTCTGCTGTATGTCGGCGCCAGCCTGTGCGCCGCCATTCAGCGTGAGTTGCCGGGATGGAGCGGCTCGACGCTGCCGTTTGAGGTGATCGCGCAACTGGCCAAAGCGCCGTGCGTGATCCGTTTTGGTCGTTGCACGCTGACGCTGAGCCCGAACGCCGAGCATGTGATTCTGTCCCTCGAAGCGCAGTCGCGCGGGGCGGTGCTGGCGCCGCGCGAGCGTACGGCCGCCATGTTGTTCGCCGCCGGCCATTCCTATAAAGAAATCGCCAAAACCCTGGGCCTGAGTCCGGCCACAGTGCGCACTTATCTGCGCAACTGCTACTTGCAGCTCGGCGTTAAAAGCAAGGTAGAACTGGGTTCTGTCCTGCGTTCGCCGTCGCACGATACCCGTCGTATTTCCCACTAATTGCCTGACCCCTCCTCATTTGCGGAGGTCCGGATTTCGACGGCGCGCTATAGGGTAGGCCCTGCCTGCCACAGGCTGGCGCGCCAGTCTGTCCGGGCACTTCAAAAACTATAAGAACAGAGGTGGGTCAGTTGAAATTTTCCGGGCTATTTATCGCGGTGGCCGCGACGACGGCATTGGCGGGTGTGGGATTGGTCGGGTGTCAGACCCAGGGTTCGAGCGCTGCCGACATGGTGCTGCGCAACGGCTATGTCTACACCGTCGATGGCAAGAACTCGGTGCAGCAGGCGATCGCTGTCACTGGCGGCAAGATTGTGTATGTCGGCAGCGATGAAGGCGTCACGTCTTATATCGGCAAACAGACCCAACTGATCGATCTGGCCGGGCGCATGCTGATGCCGGGCTTCATCGACGCGCACATGCATCCGGGTGACGGTGGCCGTGCGATGACCTTGTGCGACCTGAAATACCAGACCATGACGCGCAAGGTGTTCCAGGAAACCATTCAGGCGTGCCTGGATGCCGACAAGGATAAGGGCCCCGATGTGTGGCTCGAAGTCGGCAGTTGGGATCGCATGGGCATGGACGGGCTCGACGGCGACCCGGACAAATCGACCCTGGACGCGCTCAAGACCCAGCGCCCGATTCAGGTCCGTTCGACAGATTTCCACACCGTACTGACCAACTCCCGCGGCCTGGCAGTGGCCGGCATTACCAAGCAAACACCCAACCCAAGCGACGGTAAATACGTGCGCGACAGCGCCGGCAACCCGAACGGCATCTGCGAAGACGGCGCCGCCGATACCATGGCCGCCGTGGTGCCGCCGGCCACTGATGCCGAGAAACTGACTCAGACCCGCGCGGCGCTCGACGCCATGCGCCAGCAGGGCATCACCAGTTTCTTCGACGCCATGTCGGGGCCCGAGAATGGTAAGGCGTTCACGACCTTGCAGCAGTCAGGTGAACTGACCGCGCGCGCGTTGCTGGCGATCAAACTCGACCCGGCCGCCGCTGCCGCAGATCCGGCGAAAACCATCGCCGACGCCAAAACGCTGGCCAACACTTACGATCAAGGCGAAACCAAAGTCGCACCGGGCGTGAGCATGCGTCACGTCAAATTGTTCATGGACGGCATCATCAACGCGCCGGCAGACACGGGCGCGATGTTGACGCCGTACCTGCGCAATGCCGGCACCGAGAAGGTGCCGAAGTGGACGCCAGGCAAGAATATCGGTGAGCTGTACTTCCCGCCGAAAGTGCTCAATCCGTTGCTGCTGAAGGCGGTTGAGGCTGGCCTCGATCCGCACCTTCACGCGACCGGCGACCGAGCGGTGCGCGATTCGTTGGACGGCATCGAATACGTACGTCATCAGCTGCCGGGCAATGCTTTCCGCCCGGCCATTACTCATAACGAATCAGTGGACCCGGCCGACTATCCACGCTTCAAGGCACTCGACGTCACGGCCAACATGTCCTTCCAGTGGGCTCAGCAAGCACCGTCCACCGTTGACGGCACCAGCGATCATCTTGGCGCTGCGCGGTTTGCCCGCATGGAACCGTCAGGCAGCATCGCGCGCGCGGGCGGCCGCGTGGCGTATGGCAGCGACTGGCCGGTGGATCCGCTCGACGAGTTCCTCGCGCTGAAAGTCGGCGTCACCCGCTCGGGCGATCCGCAGAACCCGCACAGCTATGGCCCCAAGTACGCGGGCAGGCTGAACGCTGATCCTGCGCTGTCCCGCGAGGAAGTATTGCGCACCATCACCCTGAACGCCGCCGAGCAATTGAAGCTGGATGCGGTGGTCGGTTCAGTTGAGGTCGGTAAGTTCGCGGACTTGATCGTATTGGACAAGAACTTCATGCAAGTGCCCGAGGCGGAACTGGCGCGCAATAACGTGCTGTTGACGATGGTCGGCGGCAAGGTTGTGTGGGCCAAGGCGCCGTTCGTTGGCGTTGATCGGCAGCCGATTTCCGTCACCGCTTTGAACGCTGGACAACAACAATAAAAACACCACCAAACATTAATACCGATCAATGAAGTGTCACGCGAACCGTGACGGCAGCCGAACGCATCGCTCTATGTAGCAGCTGGCGAAGCCCGCGTTCGGCTGCGAAGCCGTCGTAAAACCAGAGCGCGCGGTACATCAGACAAACCGCGTGAACTGAACTGACGACTGCTTCGCAGCCGAACGCAGGCTACGCCAGCTGCTACGCCGGACGCGGCTTCCCTTGCTCGGTATTGGCGTCTACCTTTTCTGAAGAGCACACCGCAATGACTCAACAACGAAGTCCGCTGATCGAGACCCGTTCGATCGATTTCATCCCCGAGGCCGAGCGCCATGGCAGCCTCTACAGCCAGTTTACGTTGTGGCTGGGCGCCAACCTGCAAATCACCGCCATCGTTACCGGTGCACTGGCGGTGGTGCTGGGCGGTGATGTGTTCTGGTCGCTGATTGGTTTGCTGATCGGCCAGTTGCTCGGCGGCACCGTCGTCGCGCTGCATGCCGCGCAAGGGCCGAAGCTGGGCCTGCCGCAGATGATCTCCAGTCGGGTGCAGTTCGGCGTCTACGGCGCGGCGATCCCGATTGTGCTGGTGTGCCTGATGTACCTCGGCTTCAGCGCCACGGGCGCGGTGCTGTCGGGGCAAGCGATTGCGCAGTTGATCCATGTCAGCGACAGCGCCGGCATCCTGATTTTTGCCGCGTGCATCGCGTTTCTGACGATCTTCGGTTATCGGGTGATTCACTGGGTCGGCCGGGTGGCGAGCGTGCTGGGCATCATTGCCTTCGTCTACCTGTTCACCCGGCTGATGACCCTCAACGATATTGGCCTGCTACTGGAAAACCGCCACTTCGGCTGGAGCACTTTCCTGCTGGCGGTGTCGCTGTCCGCGTCCTGGCAGATCGCGTTCGGGCCTTATGTGGCCGACTACTCGCGCTACCTGCCGAGCAAGACTTCTTCCTGGAAAACCTTCGCCGCCGTTGGTTTGGGAACGGTGCTGGGGGCTCAGGCTTCCATGGTGCTCGGGGTGTTCGCGGCGGCATTGGCGGGCGCTAACTTTCGCGGTCACGAAGTGGCGACCATCGTCGGGTTGGGCAGTACCGGCGTGATGGCTTCGCTGCTGTACTTGAGCGTGGTGTTCGGCAAAGTCACGGTGTCGACGCTCAACGCCTACGGCAGCTTCATGTGCGTGGCGACGATCATCAGCGGCTTTCGCAGCCGCCTCGACATCAGCGCCCGGCAGCGCATGGTGTTTGTGCTGCTGATCGTCGCGGCCTCCACCACGCTGGCGCTGTTGGGGCAGTACTCGTTCTTGAACACGTTCAAGTACTTCATCCTGTTTCTACTGACGTTCTTCACGCCGTGGAGCGCGATCAACCTGGTGGATTACTACTTCATCAACAAAGAGCGTTATGACATTGCGGCGTTGTCCGACCCCGCGGGGCGTTATGGGCGCTGGAACATGCGTGGGATCAGTGTGTATGTCGTGGGGGTGTTGATTCAGTTGCCGTTTGTGGACACGCACTTCTACTCGGGGCCGATGGTTGCGCAGCTCGGCGGGGTGGATATTTCCTGGATTGTCGGGCTGGTCGTGCCGGGGGTGCTTTATTACGGGTTGGCCAGGACATCGGCGCTGGTGGTGGCCTCGGAGCAGAGATCGAAGGCTTGAAGGAAGCGAATCTGGAGTAAGCGCTTACACTCGTTGCTGGGTGTTTGCGTTTTCTTGGAATCAGGCCAGGCCCACCTCTTGTAGCAGCTGGCGAAGCCTGCGTTCGGCTGCGCAGCAGTCGTAAAATCAGACCGCGCGGTGCTTCAGAAAGACCTCGCACTCAGGTATTACGACTGCTTCGCAGCCGAACGCAGGCTTCGCCAGCGGCTACAGGTCGCGTTATGGCTTAACGTCGTGTTCGATGTTTTTTCAACCCGTACGGAGACGATCACCATGGCCATCCACACCCAACGCGCCGACGCCTGCCACCTCGACCCAGTTGCCGGACTCTTCGACGCCTATCGCGGTTTCTACGGCCAGCCTTCGAACCTGCAACAGTCTAGAGACTTCATCGCCGAGCGCATTGCCCTGGATGAATCGGCGATCTTCCTGGCCCTGGACGATGACGGTGAGGCGCTGGGTTTCGTCCAGCTCTACCCGACGTTTTCCTCCATCGACGCTCACCGAGCCTGGCTGCTCAGCGATCTCTTCACCGCACCGGCTGCGAGGGGCCGCGGGGTAGGGACGTTGCTGATGAACACCGCCCGCACTTTTGCGCTGTCGACGGGGGCGAAGGGGTTGGTGCTGGAAACGGCCACGAATAACTTCGGCGCGCAGCGGTTGTATGAGTCGCTGGGGTATGTGCGGGATACGGGGTATTACACTTATATGCTGGATTTGAAGCAGGGTTGATAGCGTAAGCCTGTCAGTTTTAGTGAGCCAGGCAAACTTCCCATTAACGCGTAGCCCTCGGGAGAATCCTTAGGCAGAATGCGAGCCCTACTATCACCTCGAAAAAATGGATTTTATGAGACGAGCATTTTTGCTGCTGCCCCTTTTCCTGTCACTTTCGGGCTGTGAAAAAATCGCCAATGCTCCAGGCGCAAACCAGGGAAATACCACCTCATCGCCAGCGACTCCGACCGTACAAGCGCCAGTCCCGGCTGAGAAGTTTGTCTATAAGTTTGAAATCAACACAGGCTCACCCGAACAAGCGCTCAATACATGGTGGCGCTATCTTGGTGCCATGGCCGCTGTCGCGGACGCTAACTGCGAAACAATCATCAAAGAACGCTCAGACGAATTTGATGTGAGCAGAGTTGCGACGGGAGAAGTGGTGCAGTCCTTCAAAAGTCGCGGGCGACTGTGCAAGAAGACCGTTTATAAACGAGAGATAATCGAGATAAGGCAGGAGACTGAGACACGGGCTATCGCGACTGTCAAAGTCACCAACGTGACGCCATCGTCTGTGAGCCACACTGAAGAGGATGAGGAAGCCCGAAATAAGGGTGTACAACTCAGATACCTCGTCGAAAAGACTCCCAATGGCTGGAAGGTATCGCAGGTCTACCAGTATGGCGTTTCCAATACGCTGATCGGTAAGGACGAGTGGGCAGCCCAGTACAGCCCCTACCCTGAAAGCTATCCAATCTACGTTTTGGACGACCAGTAAGTCTTGGCCGGCCCAGGTTGGTCGGATTTAACGAAATTCGTCGGGCTTGTTAGACAATAGCGTCGAGGTTGAATGTGATGGCGGAACCGTAACGGCTCGGTGGGATAGAGCGGGAGCTGTCTTTCTCATCGGACCGGTAGAGGCCGTTTTTTCAGGAGCAATCACGGACAACTGATTGCAGGTTTCATAGCAGCCATGTCCGTGACAAATCAGTACTGCGGGCTCAAGCAATCCAGCAAGAGACCGGCGTCGGGTCTATCAGTCACCTTCAACCACTGGCCCAACCGCCCCCAATTCCGTAACATCCCCACCCCTCATTCCCCGCAACTCCCGCGGCCAACTCCACCGGCCCGCATGTTCAGGTAAGCCATGAAATCACAACGCCTACGCGCCGATGCCCTGGCCGGGCTCACTACGTCCTTCGCGTTGCTGCCCGAATGCATAGCCTTCGCCTTGGTCGCTCATCTCAATCCGCTGATGGGCCTGTATGGCGCTTTCATCATTTGCACATTGACTGCGCTGTTCGGCGGCCGGCCGGGGATGGTGTCCGGTGCTGCCGGGTCGATGGCGGTGGTGATTGTGGCGTTGGTGGTGCAGCACGGCGTGCAGTATTTGCTGGCGACGGTGCTGTTGGGCGGGTTGATCATGATGGCGTTCGGGCTGTTGCGGCTGGGCAAACTGGTGCGCATGGTGCCGCATCCGGTGATGCTCGGTTTCGTCAACGGTCTGGCGATCATCATTGCGTTGGCGCAACTGGAGCACTTCAAGAGCGGCGACACTTGGCTCAGTGGCACGCCGCTTTACGTGATGAGCGGGTTGGTGGCGCTGACCATGGCCATCGTCTATTTGCTGCCGCGCCTGACCCGTGCCGTGCCGCCGGCCTTGGTGGCGATCCTTGGTGTCGGGCTGACGGTGTACCTGCTCGGCCTGCCGACCCGCACGCTCGGTGACATGGCGCACATCGCCGGCGGCTTGCCGACCTTGGCGTTGCCGGACATCCCCTGGAATCTGGAAACCCTGCGTATCGTCGCGCCTTACGCGATTTTGATGGCGCTGGTCGGCCTGCTGGAAACCTTGCTGACGCTGAACCTCACCGACGAAATCACCGAGAGTCGCGGCTACCCGGATCGCGAGTGCGTGGCGCTGGGCGCGGCGAACATGGTGTCGGGTGCGTTCGGTGGCATGGGCGGCTGCGCGATGATCGGCCAGACCGTGATCAACCTCAGTTCCGGCGGTCGTGGTCGGCTCTCTGGGGTGATCGCCGGGGTGATGATTCTGCTGTTCGTGCTGTTTCTGTCGCCGCTGATCGAGCGCATCCCGCTAGCCGCGCTGGTGGGGGTGATGTTCGTGGTGTCGCAGCAGACCTTCGCCTGGGCCTCGCTGCGGGTGATCAACAAAGTGCCGCTCAATGACGTGCTGGTGATCATCGCCGTGACCACCATTACCGTGTTCACCGACCTCGCCACTGCGGTGCTCTGCGGGATCATCATTGCCGCGCTCAACTTCGCCTGGCAGCAGGCCCGTGAACTGTACGCCGACACCTATCTGGAAACCGACGGCAGCAAACTCTATCGCCTGCATGGCACGTTGTTTTTCGCCTCAACCGCGCCATTTCTCAACCAATTCGATCCGGCGAACGACCCTGCTCAAGTGACCCTTGATTGCCGTCACCTGAGCTTCGTCGACTACTCGGCCATCGCTGCGCTGAAGACCCTGCGCGAACGCTACGACAAGGCGGGCAAGCATCTGCGGGTGTTTCACTTGTCGGAGCGCTGCAAGCAAATGCTCAAGCGAGCGGGCGGGGATTACTGATCGCCAGGGCGATCGAGAACGCCGGGTTCAGCGATCTCGCTGGAGCAGTTCCTCGACCACGCCCATAAAGGCCTCGACGAGCAGGCTGCGTCCTTGGGTTCGCGTGAGTATCAGCAGTTCCGCGCGGGCTGCGGGGTCTACCAGCGGCCGGTAGGTCACGCCTTTTTTGGCCAGGGTCCTGGCGCACTCGGGGACCAGGGCCACACCTTGGCCGGCGGCCACCAAGGCGATGATCGAGGTGATCTGCCGCCCCGACGGCCCCGGACGGATGGGCAGGTCGTTGCTGCGGTACAGGTGCTCGATGGACTCATTGAGCCCGGAGCCATAATCGGCCGGAAACAGAATCAAGGGGTGCGCGCTGAGTTGGGCCAGGGTGACCTCGTCCTGGCTGGCCAGCGGGTTGTCGCTGGAGAGAGCGGCCACCAGAGGTTCGCCGCCCAACGACAGGGCCTGAACCTCGTTTTGCCCGCGCGAAGGTAGCAGGCGGCTCAGGCCGATATCGATGCGGCCATCGACCACCTGCGAATACAGACTGCCGGACGCACTTTCCACCAGGGTCAGTTGCACGTCCGGGAAACGCTGGGCAAAGGCTTGCAGGGTGTGGCTGAACAGATCCGACAGTGCAATCGAACTGGCGTAACCCAGCGCCAATTGGCCGGCCGAACCGGCGGCCAGCTTGCCGGCGATGACTTCGGTCAGACTGGCCTGATCGAGGACGGCCTGGGCGTAAGGCAGGAAATGCCGGCCCTGAGCCGTGAGCGTGACCGTGCGGCTGGTGCGATCGAACAGGCGAAAACCCAGCTCGGTTTCCAGGGCTGAAATCTGTCGGGTCAAGGGGGGCTGAGCGAGGTGCAGGCGCAACGCCGCGCGGCCAAAGTGCAGCTCTTCGGCGACCGTCAAAAAGTAACGTAGCTTGCGTAGGTCGAGCATCCTGATCCCTAGGTATTGATCGGTCCGAATTCGGTATTGGTGTTCGGCGGGCTGCGTATTCTATAAAGACCTCTGGTCATAAAACGAGAGGTCTCATGAATTCGCGCCTGCACAGTGCTCGCGTCGCCCTGTTTCTGTGTGGCTGTGCGGCTTTTCTCAACCTCTATTCAACCCAGAGCATTCTCCAGGAGTTTGCCCTGAGTTTTCAGGTGAGCGCTCGCCAGGCCGGTTGGAGTATCACCGTGACCACCCTGGCGGTCGCCCTCACGGCCCCGTTTATCAGCCGCTTGACCGGTCGCTTCGAGCAACGCTCGGTGATTGTGGTCGCGGCGTTGCTATTGGCAGTGCCGGCGCTGCTGGCCGCGCGTGCCGGCAGCTTTGCCGAGCTGCTGGTCTGGCGCTTTATCGAAGGCATGCTCATCCCGGTGGTGTTCGCCACCAGCGTAGCGTACATCGGCGACCGCTGGCGCGGCGGCACCGTCACCGAAGTCACCAGCCTGTATGTGGCGGGGACGGTGCTGGGCGGTTTCGCCGGGCGCTTCGTGTCGGGGATCATGACGCAATACGTGGGCTGGCGTGAGGCCTTTGAACTGCTGGCGATCATCAGCTTGCTGGTCGGCATAGCGATCCACATCCTGCTGCCGGCCAACCCGGTGTTAGTGACCCAGGCATCGCCTGTTCGTCAGCACACGTTTCGTGACCTGTGCCACAAGCCCTTGCTGGCGGCGTATGGCGTCGGTTTTTGTGTGCTGTTCTCGCAAGTGGCGACCTTTACCTACGCCGGGCTGTATCTCAGCCAGGCGCCGTTCAACCTGGGCGCGGCGGCGCTGGGGACGATTTATGCGGTGTTCCTGCTCGCGCTGGTGGTCATCCCGATTGCCGGCCGCTTGAGCAAACTGCGACCGCAATCCGAATTGCTGACGGGCGCCGTATTGCTCGGGGTCTGCGGCTCGATCCTGACCCTGATGCCTTCGCTGTGGCTGATCGTCCTGGGCCTGGCCCTGAGTTCGACCGGGGTGTTTCTCGCCCAGGCCTCCGCGAATGCCTTCATCACGGCCACCGCCCGGCACAACAAGGCCGGGGCCGTGGGCCTGTACCTGACCGGCTATTACCTGGGCGGCAGTTTCGGCGCCATCGTCCCGGCGATGATCTGGACCCGCTGGGGCTGGCAAGGCTGCGTGGCATTGATCATCGGCTTCCAACTGTTGTCGCTGCTGATCGCCTTGGCCGGCTGGAAACCCCTCAAACCCGATACCCCCGATACACCGGTCGCACGCGGCCGCAACGGTTCCGGCCGAACCGGTGAACCTGCCTGATTCATCATCCAATAAGGGAATATAAGAGGTGACCATGAGTAACGTAATGACCCGCCACAGCCAGTTGTTGAAGATCGTCGAACCGGTGCTGAATGACATGCCTGCCAGTGTGTTGAAGCATGCGCTGTTCGAGGCCTTCTGGAGTGAAGAAGAGGCGCTGGTGGACATTGAAAATGCATTCGAGCAACTCACCTCGCGTCGTCATTCGCCGGTCGCCTTGCGCAAGTTTTTCGCCAGTTGGTCCAAGACCAACAACTCGGCCACCAGTGTGTCCGGCCTGGCCAACCGCATTACTTTGCTGGCGCGCTCCGAGCAAGGTTCCGAATCCGCCGAGCAGCTGTACCGGGCCTGCGGCAGTCTGCAACGGATTACCGACGAGGACCTGGGTGCGCTGGGCAATACCTTGCACTCGGACCTGTTCTACAACATGGCCACGCCGTTGTGCGGCGATGACCAGTGGCTGCTGAAGGAAAACTGCCTGCCTTCGGCCCAGGCCTTCAAGGACTGGACCGACACCCGCCGCCTGCGCGATCGCGATTTGTTGCAGGGCTTGCTGACCACTTTGATCCATGAGGTGTACACCCACGGTGAAGTGGAATTTATCCACCCGTTGTACAAGCAGTGGTTCGTCCGCGACATGGGCGTACCGGAAGCCAAGGCCCGCGCCACCGTCGCCTGGGTCACCGTGCACACCGGCGGCACCGAGAGCAATCATTTCGCCCATGCCGTGGCAGCGGTCAGTGAGTTTGTCGAGGCCATGCA
Organism: Pseudomonas sp. LBUM1646; assembly: GCF_059716165.1. NCBI lineage: Bacteria > Pseudomonadati > Pseudomonadota > Gammaproteobacteria > Pseudomonadales > Pseudomonadaceae > Pseudomonas > Pseudomonas sp. LBUM1646. Next base: position 4,355,853 of record NZ_CP166810.1, on the reverse strand, counting down.
GATTGCCGTCGACCACCAAACCGCGCGGGAAATTTTCGCTGAATACCTGCGCCGCAAAGCCACCGTGATGAAGGATTGCGCACAGCTGTTGCAGTGACCGGGGCTCAGCCTTCTTGACTATCAACATCCACTTTCCAGCCGCACAAGACGATGAACGACCTGACACACGAAGTAGTTTCCCCGCGCCCCGCGCCACCTGCCGATGCCTCCGTGCGTCGTCGCTCCCTGGTGGCGGGTTGCGGCGCACATGCGGTGCATGACGGGTTGACCGATGTGATCTATGTGCTGTTGCCGATCTGGCAGGCGCAGTTCGGTCTGAGTTTTGCCCAGATCGGCCTGTTGCGCGGCGCCTATGCCGGGATGATGGCCGGGTTCCAGCTGTTGGCGAGCCGAGCCGCCAAACGCTGGGGGCGCGAGCGCCTGCTGGTGGGCGGAACGGCACTCGCCGGCCTGGCCTATTTGCTGGCGGGGCAGGCGGGCGGGTTGACGGTGCTGTTGCTGGCGCTGCTGTTGGGCGGATTGGGCGCCAGTACCCAGCACCCACTGGCCTCGTCGTTGATCACCGACAGTTACGAGGCGGGCGGCGGGGTCAAACAAGCGTTGTCGCAGTACAACTTTTCCGGTGACATCGGCAAAACGTTGATCCCGGGGTTGATCGGTCTGTTGCTGACGGTCATCAGCTGGCGCGCCAGTGTCACGCTGCTGGGCCTGCTCGGGCTGGCCGCCGCGGGTTTGCTGTGGTGGCTGATCCCGGCGCGCACCGAGTCTTTGTCCGCACCCGGCAAAGCGTCGAAGGCGATCAAGGGACAGGGTTCTGCCAGCGGGCTGCGCGCCCTGATTCTGACCGGCACCCTGGACAGCGCAGTGCGCATGGGCTTTCTCACCTTTTTGCCCTTTCTGCTGAAAGACAAGGGTGCCGGCACGGCGGGCATCGGCCTGGCATTGACGATGTTGTTCGTGGGCGGCGCGTTCGGCAAGTTGCTGTGCGGCTACCTGGGCGCGCGCATCGGCATGGTGAAGACCGTGTGGTTGACCGAGTTCACTACGGCGGTTTTGATCGTCATGGCGGTGTACCTGCCGTTTTTCGGCCTGATGGTGATGTTGCCGCTGCTGGGGCTGGCGTTGAACGGCACGTCATCGGTGTTGTACGGCGCCGTGCCGGATCTGGCGGGGCCGGGTAAACGCGAGCAGGCGTTCGCGGTGTTTTACACCGGCACCATCGGCGGCGGTGCGCTGGCGCCGGTGTTGTTTGGCAGCCTCGGTGACGTCACCGGGGTGCCCGTCGCAGTGATGCTGTTGGCCGCCACTCTGTTGCTGACGCTGCCGTTGTCCTGGTTTGTGCAGCGTGGCCTGGACGCTGATGCGCGGCTCTATCAGAGCGCGAGCAGTTGACGGGACACCGCCCGTGGCCAGGTCGCTTGGTTTTAAAGTCGTTTTCGCAGGTAGAAAAATGAATAACAGTGAGCCCTCTGCACTCCGATTGTCGTTATCCCATCGAGCCCTGATTCTCAAGGCGCCCGGAACATCCAGCATGCGCAGCAAAGCCAATGCCTTGAAAGAAAGTGGCATCAAGGTCATCAACTTTGCGGCGGGCGAGTTATCGTTCGATGCCTGCCAGGACATGAAGGCGGGCGCCATCGACGCCATCAACGGCGCGCGAAATCGTTACACGCCGCCCATTGGCCTGCCCCAACTTCGGGAACGACTGGCGCAACAGGTCAGCCAGCGCTGCGGCATCCCATACGCCGCCAATGAAGTAGCCGTGACCGCAGGAGCGAAACAGGCGCTCTACAACGCGGCCATGGTGCTGCTCAATCCCGGTGATGAGGTGATTGTTCCGACGCCTTACTGGGAAACTTCTCCCACGCAGATCCTGTTGGCCGGTGCCACTCCGGTGTTTGTCGATACCAGAGCCGACGACTATCGCCTGACCTGCAAGGCCGTCGAAAGAGCCTTGTCGCCCCGCACCAAAATGATCGTGATCAACACCCCGAACAATCCCACGGGCACGGTTTATCAGCGAGAGGAGTTGCGCAAGATTGCCCAGCTCGCATTCGATCATCGACTCTGGGTGGTTTTCGATGAGTGCTACCGCAAACTGGTACGCCATCCCCATGAACATCACAACATCGTGTCGCTGTTTCCGGCCCTGAAAAACCAGACGGTATTGGTCGATTCGTTCTCCAAGAGTCAGGCGGTCACGGGCTGGCGCGTGGGGTATGCCTGTGCCCCGGCCGAGGTCATCGCGGCCATGCACAACTTGCAGGGTCACACCACGTCCAACCCCAGCAGCCTCGCCCAATATGCGGCGCTGAACACCTTGATCGTCGATTCGCCGGACTTTGCTCGCGAGGTCAATACCTTCCTCGACCGACAACTGCAGGCGGCGTGTACCTGTCTCGGTTATGTCGACGCCATTACCTGCGCGCCACCGGAGGGTGCGTTTTACCTCTATGTCGATGTCTCCCGAAAGTTGGGTTGCCGTTACCTCGGCACGACAATCCGCGACGTCGATCATTTCGCTGATCTGTTATTGACCGAGGCACATATTGCCGTTGTCCCCGGCTCGGGCTGCGGCGACCCCAATAGCATCCGGATTTCCTACGCCGTCGAGCGTGAAGAGTTAATCGAAGGGCTGACGCGCTTCGGTCAGTTCATGGCAGAAGTCGTCGCGGATTGACGGCGGGTATCCATCTTGTCGTAGAGCAATGAACCACCTAATAAGGAGATAAGCCGTGGAACAGTTGAGCTGGAATTTTATCGGGTACGTCAATCAGGCTCTGATTGATGTCGAGGACAGAAATCTTGTTGAAGCGCTGCTGAGTGGTTTTCACCGCCACCCCGACAAGTTGGATAAGTATTGCGAGACCTATGTCGACATGACGTCCAGCAACTGGACCGAGTCGTCACTGTGTACGTTCTTTTGTGGCTGGCGCAGCCCGGACGGGGCGGCCCACGCGGTCTCCAGCATTATTGTGCGGATACTTCAGGAGTCCGAATCGTTAACGGACGATGCCAAGTTGAAGATGCTGGACGCGGCGCGGCACTGTGGGGAAATCATCATTGAAGATGTGGGGCTCGGCGAAATGCACGGGCATCCGCACCATTCGAAGTTGTATTACCGCATGGCATCGGCCATCTGTGGCTCCGATGACTGGCGCCTCCAGGACCGCTTCCTGGACCCGGTCACCAAAGAGTTTTCCAGTTGGGTCGGGGAAAAAAGACCCCTGGCACCGGACCTCATCGAAGCGCTGGAAATGATGGCCATGACCGAGTTGTTCAACACTGGCGAATACAACTTGATGACCCCCATGTGGAAGCAATGGCTGCGCGAAGTTCGTGGCTACCCGTCGGGTGAAGCCAATCGCGTCGCCGCTTTCCTCAGTGTCCATTGCGGCAGCGTCGAGGCCCGTCATTTCAAGCATGCGGCACAGGCATTGGAGCTCTACGCCAGCGCGACCGAACAACCGATCAACTACCTGCGCATCGAGCGTCTTTCCAAGGACTACGTGGCCAAGGCTTGCGAGCACCTTGGCAAGATGGCGTCGGTGTTGCGAAGCGAAGTGCCTGCCTGGGATTGACCTCCATCCCGGCCATTTACCGATCCCGCCGACAGCGGCTTTCCACAGGTCACTTATCATGCGTGTCGAGTCCGATTCAATGGGTACCATCGAGGTGCCTTCCGACAAATATTGGGGCGCTCAAACCGAACGTTCCATCGTCAATTTCCCGATTGGCCGGTCTCGCTTTCAATGGGGCACGCCAATGATCAAGGCGATGGGGCTCCTGAAGAAATCGGCGGCGCTGGCCAATCTAAAACTGGGTGAATTGCCCGAGTCCATCGCGTTGCCGATCGTCGCGGCGGCGGAGGAAGTGATTGCCGGGCAACTGGACCAACATTTCCCTTTGGTGGTGTTCCAGACCGGCTCCGGCACCCAGTCCAACATGAATGCCAACGAGGTCATTTCCAACCGCGCCATCGAGATGCTGGACGGCGTGATGGGCAGCAAGTCGCCCGTGCACCCCAATGACCATGTCAATCGCGGGCAATCGTCAAACGACACCTTTCCGACCGCGATGTACATGGCGGTGGTCAGTGAGGTCTTCGAAACGCTGCTGCCGGACGTCTCCCGCTTGCGCGATACCCTGGCCGAAAAATCGCTGCAGTTTTGCGACGTAGTGAAAGTCGGGCGCACCCACTTGCAGGACGCGACGCCGATCACCCTGGGGCAGGAGATTGGTGGTTGGGTCGAGCAGATTGATTATGCGTTGGCGTCGATCCAACACAATCTGACCGGCCTGTACGACCTGGCCATTGGCGGCACGGCGGTCGGCACCGGTCTGAACGCCCATCCGTCGTTTGGTGACGAGTGTGCGAAGGTCATTGCCGAGTTGACCGGTTACCCGTTCAAGTCCTGCGCCAACAAATTCTTTGCCCTGTCGGCCCATGATGCGCTGGTGAACACGTCTGCCGCGATCCGCACGCTGGCCATGGCACTGCTCAAGATTGCCAACGATGTGCGCTGGCTGGCCAGCGGACCTCGCTGCGGCATTGGCGAAATCGATATTCCGGAGAATGAACCGGGCTCGTCGATCATGCCGGGCAAGGTCAACCCGACCCAGTGCGAGGCGCTGACCATGGTCTGCACGCAAGTCTTCGGCAACGATGCGACCGTGGCCTTCGCCGGCAGTCAGGGCAACTTCCAGCTCAATGTCTATAAACCGGTGATGGTGCACAACGTGCTGGAAAGCATCACCTTGTTGGCGGACGCGTGCCGGGCCTTTAACGATAACTGCGCCGTCGGTATCGAGCCGAACCTTCAAAAGATCAACGACAACCTCGAAAAAAACCTGATGTTGGTCACCGCGCTTAATCGGCATATCGGCTACGACAAAGCAGCGGTCATCGCCAAGACCGCCCATCACCAGGGCAAGTCGTTGCGCGAGGTGGCCGAACAGCTGGGCCTGGTGTCGACGGCGGATTTTGACCGCTACGTTGTGCCGTTGGACATGACTCATCCGTAACCGCTGCGCCGTCGCTCGCCTGATAATAAAAAAGGAGCTGGATTTGCATGATGGATACTGAAACCCGCCGAAGCCACCTGGCCGCGTTGTTCGAGAGCAAGCGTTGCCTGCGCGTACTTGAAGCCCATAGCCCGATATCCGCCTTACTGGCGCAGCGGGCCAGACTTGAACTGGCCCCAGGGCAGAGCGTGACCTACGACGCCATTTGGTCGAGTTCGTTGACGGACTCGACCCAGCGAGGTTTGCCGGACATCGAGATTCTTTCGCCCAGCAACCGTTTGCACGGCATTCGCGAGATTTTTGATGTGTGCTCGATGCCGTTGATATTCGATGCCGACACCGGCGGTAAATCGGAGCACTTTGCGATTCATATCAAAATGCTCGAACGGGCCGGCGTCTCGGCGGTGGTCATCGAAGACAAATGCGGGCTGAAAAAGAACTCGTTGTTTGGCAATGCCGTGAGCCAGGAGCAGGAGTCCATCGACGAGTTCTGCGAGAAGATTCGTACCGGCTGTGCCAGTCGCGACAGTCAGGGGCTGATGATTATTGCGCGTTGTGAAAGCCTGATTCTCGACCGGGGCATGGACGACGCCATTACCCGATGCATGGCCTACGTCGAGGCCGGCGCCGACGGCATCATGATCCACAGCCGCAAAAAGGACGGTCTGGAAATCCTCGAATTTGCCCGGCTGTTCCGCCGGCAATGCGCGCACGTGCCGCTGATTTGTGTGCCCACCAGTTACGCCCATCTGCGGTTCGAGGTATTGGAGAAAACCGGGTTCAACGCGGTGATCTACGCCAATCACATGTTGCGCAGCGCCTACCTGGCCATGCGCGATATGGCGGATGGCATATTGGCCAACGGTCGCACCCTGGAGATGGAAACCCATTGCCTGGGGATCGAAGAAATACTCGATCTGGTCCCCGGCACTCGGTAGTTCATCCGGGATTGGCGGGTGGGCACCATTCCTTGTGGCAAGCCCCCTCGCCACAGGTGTTGTGTTCGACTGACCTTGCGGATCACCGCTCCGGAAGCCCCCAACGTTCACGCAACTGCGCGTATTCCGTCTCCGGCAACTGCACCAGCAGCGGTATCTGACGCGGATCCAGCCAGGTGAACAACCGCGCAATGTCCGCCGGGTCCATGGCGGTACAGCCCAGCGTCGGCGCAGTTGGCCCGCGCCAGATATGGAAGAAAATGCACGAGCCTGAACCGGCCGCCGCCGGGGTGTTGTGCTCGATGAAAATGCCGTTGCGGTACATGTCATCGTTGCGGCGCATGCGCTCGGAGCTGTTCCAGTCCTTGGTCACCGTCGCGCCGTCGACCAGTTCGTTGTAGTGTTTGGACTGGCTGTCATCCACGCATTCGACGGTCGGGGTCAGCGGCAGGTAAGGCAGTTGGGTATCGGCGCTGTTGTCGTAGCCGAAAGCCGTGCCCAGTTTGAAGATCCCGGCCGGGGCCTTGCCGTCGCCTTCGTGCTTGATCGGTCCCGCGCGCTGTTCAACGACGGTCAGGCCCTTGCCCCAGGCCAGTCCGCTTTTACCAACCACCACCGCAAACGGCTCACCGATTTTTTGAAAGGTTTTGCCCTGGCGTTCATAGCGCTGGGCGCTGCCCTGGATGTCGGTCCAGTTTTTCGTGGTGACGATGATTAACTGATGACTGCTGCTGAGTTCCATTGGGGTAATGGGGAAATCCATGACCTGATTCAACGCCGGATTGCCGTTCCAGGTGAAGTGCCACCATTCCTTCGAATAGCCGACAAACCCTTCTTTGGCCATGGCGCTGGTGAGTCGCTGGCGATTGGCGTTGGCGGTCGCATTGATCGCGCTGCTGTCGGTGTGTGCCGGTTCGTCGAAGCAGTCGAAACCGGTGCCCATGTCCAGCGCACCGTCGTGCCAGCGCTGACCATAAGGGGCGGTGCAATCGACTTGTTTGGCCGCGGGTGTCCAGGTGTCGGCGGGCAGGGCGCTGGGGCTGGTCAGGGTCAGGTCGACCGTGCTGCCCTTGGAATGCCCAGAAACCCGCGCCACATACCCCAGGCGCCAGAAGTCTTGCTTGTTCACGCGCGGATAGAACTCGGCTTTGCTCGGATCGCCCGGCACTTTGGCGAAATTGCCCATGTCGGCAACGGCGCGGGCAGGGCGATAACAATCGAAGACCTTCAACCCGTAACCTTGCGCGTGCAACGCGGTTTGCACCCGGGCGAGGGCTTTCGCCGCGTCCGCTGACAACAGGCATTCGGGCGCCTCGTAACCGTCGAGTGGGTGGCCGGTGAAATTGTGGGCCGTGGCGTAGCGGATGTCTTGCTCGATACTCGGGGCGATCGAACGCAGATAAACCATGTGCTCGGGCCGAGGCTCGGCGCTGACCATGCTCGGCACGATAAGGCACAGGGTTGCCAGGATTTTGCTCAGAGCGTTCATGCGATGCCTCCAGAGAGTGTCCATATTCACCGGGTCGCACCTCGCGTATCCGCCAGAATCCGCGCCGCGTCCCGCGCCGGCGGCAGACCGAATACGCGAGCATAGTCGCGACTGAACTGGGTGGCGCTTTCATAACCGACGTCGAACGCGGCGCTGGTGACGCTGTGAGCGCTGGCCACCAGCAGCGTGCGGGCATGCAGCAGGCGAACGCGTTTTTGATACTGCAAGGGGCTGAAGTTGGTCACGGCTTTAAAGTGGCGGTGGAAGGCCGACACGCTCATCGCCGCTTTCTGCGCCAAGGCGTCCACTCGCAATGGCTCGGCGAAGTCGCGGCGGATCCACTGGATGGCCAGGCTCACGCGGGTCATCGCCGAATCCGGCGCGGCGATTTCTCGCAGCATTCCACCGTGGGGACCTTGCAACACCCGATAGAGAATCTCCCGCTCGTAGACCGGGCTCAATGCCGCGATATCCGCTGGCCGGTCTATCAAGCGCAGCATCCGCACCCAGGCATCCATCAACTCGGGCGTGACCGCAGCAATTGAAAAACCCTGTTCGTGACGTTCGACTGCCGGGGGCAGGTCGGCCAACAGGTTAGCCACCACCGCGGGATCGAGTGTCAGGCTGACGGCCAGATAAGGCTCGCCGGTCGCGGCCGGGTGCACCTGGCCTACGGCCGGCAGTTCGATAGACATGACGAAGTACGTCGCCGGGTCATAGCGCAGCGTGCGGTCGCCGACGGTCATCGACTTACTGCCCGTCAGGATCAGGTTGATCATCGGGTCGTAGACCGCGGCCAGCAGGTGCTCCGGGATCGCGCCCTGGACCATCGCCACCCGTGGAATACCGGTCTCGGTACGGCGGTTTTCAGCCCTGGCGGCGAGGGTTCTGAGTTCATTCAGTTGAGTGTTCATGGGGGGACATCTGATCCCAAGGCCACCCACTGCGCAAGCAAAAAGCAGAAACAGGCAGGTTTCGAGTAGAAACGGCTGTGCTCGTCGGGAGGTCAATCGCTACTGTGGTGACTCATCTCATTCACAGCGGAGCAGCACATGAACGTCATCCTGATCACCGGCGGCAGCCGCGGCATCGGCGCCGCCACCGCCCAGTTATGTGCCCGGCGCGGCATGGGCGTCATCCTGACCTACAAGAGCAATCCGCAGGCAGCCGAATCAGTGGTGGCGGGCATCAACGCCGAGGGCGGCAAGGCTGTCGCGCTTGAACTGGACGTGGGCAATGTCGGGTCGTTCGACGTTTTTGTTGGCGCGGTTCGGCAAGCGCTGCAATCGACCTGGCAGACCACGACCTTGCGCGGCCTAGTCAACAATGCCGGTCATGGCCTGTTCAACCCGATCGAGACGGTCACCGAAGCACAGTTCGACAGCCTGATGGGCGTGCATCTCAAAGGCCCGTTCTTCTTGACCCAGGCGCTGTTGCCGCTGATGGAGGAGGGCGCGAGCATCGTCAACCTGACCAGCGCAACAACCCGCGTGGCCACGGCCGGCGTAGCGCCCTATGCCGCGTTCAAGGGTGGACTGGACGTGCTGACCCGCTACATGGCCAAGGAATTTGGCGAGCGAGGTATCCGCGCCAATGCCGTCTCACCCGGCGCGATCCGCACGGAACTGGGCGGTGGCCTGAACGACGAATTCGAAGCACTGCTCGCCTCGCAAACCGCCCTCGGTCGGGTCGGTGAACCGGACGATGTCGCGCGGGTCATCGCCACGCTATTGTCCGAGGACAGTGGCTGGATCAACGGGCAGAGCATCGAGGTGTCTGGCGGCTATATCATCTGATTCAGGGAGGCGAATCCATGCTTGATCATGTGTTTATTTCGGTCAGCGACATCGATCGCTCGGTGCGTTTCTACAGCGCGGCGCTCGCCCCGCTGGGGATTACCGGGCGCCTCGACTTCGAGGGCAAGGACGGTCCGCCGGGCCACCCGGACCTCAAGGGGTTCGGCGCGCAAGGGCGGGTGTTTTTCTGGTTGCGTGAAGGGGTGGTGGAAGGGCGAGCCGCGCATGTCGGGTTCGTCGCCAACAGCACCGCCGAAGTGGATGCCGCCTACGCCGCGGCGATGGCGGCGGGTGCTACCGACAATGGCGCGCCCAGTGCACGGCTGTATTACGACCCGCGCTATTACGCCGCCAATGTGTTCGACCCGGACGGCTATAGCCTTGAATTTGTCTATAAGAGCTGGCAGCACTCATAAGTGACGGCAGGCCTTGAATACCAGGCTCTGTGGTTGTCCCGGCACGTCATCGAGCACATCGATGCGCTGCATGCCGATCTTCTCCAGCACGCCGATTGAGGCCAGGTGGCTCGGCCGGACCAGTGCAAACACCTGCTCGGCATTCAGCTCATCAAAGGCGAACGTCAGCGCAGCGTTACCTAGTCCCGTGGCGTAACCCTTGCCCCACGCGGCGGTGTCAAACCGATAACCGAGGTTCAGTCGCTCGACGTCGAGGTAGTTGTATAACGCGATACCGCCGAAACCGATGATGTGCTCCGGCGCTTCACGGGTGGCAATCGCCCATTGTCCGTAGCCGTTGGCGTTCCAGTGTTCAAGCCAGCCTTCCAGCAAGGTTTCAGCTTGATGGATGTCGGCCAGCGGTCCGGCCGGGTTGAATTGATTGGTCTCGGGGTCGCCGTAGATCGCAAACAGACGCGCCAGGTCATCGGCTTTCGCTGGCCTCAGGATCAATTGCGTCGTAGTGGTCATCATTTTTTCGGCGCCTTAGCGCTGCTGGGAATGTGCAGGTAAGCCATCACGCTTTCAGTCAACTCCGTCGCCAGTTTCACCGCTTCCTTGTTCCGCGCCATCACCCCCGCGACCAGACCTTCGATCAACGCGAGCACGGCGATATTGGAACTGGTCAGCACCGGATGATCGGCCGGGGCAAACAGTGTGTGTTCGGCGATGCTGGTCAGCGGCGAGGCGGGGGAGTCGGTGATCGCCAGCACCGTGGCGCCACGCTCGTTGGCGAAGCGCGCGAGTTGCAGGGTGTCGAGGGAATAGCGCGGTAGCGAGATCGCCAGCAACACGTCCTGATCGGTGATCGCGGCCAAACGGTACGCGGCGTTTTCGTTGCCGCCTTCCATGCTGATCGCGGTGGCGTCGGCGCAGAACGGCATCAGGGTCGAGGCGGCGAGGCCGGCGAAGTAGACGCTGTTGCCAAAGCCGAGGATGTAGATCTTGCGTGCGTTGATCAGGCAGGTGACGAAGGCCTCAAAGGTGTCGGCATGGTTGTTGGTCGCCGCCGTGGCGAGGTTGCTGCTGGCGCTCTGGATTTGCTCATGCAGGCCAAATGCACCGCCCGTGCGATGGGCCAGTTCGTTGCGCAGTTTGTCGACCGGCGAAACCATCTGCTGCAACGTGGCGACCAGCTCGGCCTTCATGCCGGTGTAGCCGCCCAGGTCCAGGGCCTTGGCCAAGCGGTTGACCGCGGCGGGCGAGGTCGAGGTTTCGTGGGCCATCTCTTCGATGGTCAACGTAGCGGCGCGCAAGGGGTGACGCAGGATAAAGTCCGCGACCTTGCGCAGCGACGGCGGCAACTCGGTGACGATTTCCGCCAGTTTGCGCATGACCGGCGCGGCATAGACCGTGGTGTTTTTCGAAGAGGTCGGCATGTGCGGCTCAACAGTTCCTGAGGGCATAAGGTTGGCTGGAGTGTATCCGAAGCCAACCGTGGGTGCGCAGCGCCAGCGGGATTACTTCAAGCTCCCGGACAGAAACTGCTGCAGGCGTTCGGACTGCGGATTGACCAGCACTTCGCGCGGGTCGCCACGCTCCTCGACCTGGCCCTTGTGCAGGAACACCAATTGGTTCGAGACCTCGCGGGCAAAGCCCATTTCGTGGGTCACGACCACCATGGTCCGGCCTTCCAGAGCCAGGTCCTGCATGACTTTGAGTACTTCGCCGACCAGTTCCGGGTCGAGGGCCGAGGTCGGTTCGTCGAACAGCATCACTTCCGGTTCCATCGCCAATGCACGGGCAATCGCTACGCGCTGTTGCTCGCCGCCGGACATGTGCGCCGGCCAGGCGTCCTTGCGATGGGCGACGCCGACTTTGTTCAAGTAATGCTCGGCCTTTTCCCGCGCCTCTTTCTTGCCCATGCCCAGCACGTGCACCGGGGCTTCCATGACATTTTCCAGGGCGCTCATGTGCGACCAGAGGTTGAAGTGCTGGAACACCATCGACAGTCGCGAACGCATGCGTTGCAGCTGTTTCGGCTCGGCGGCCTTGAGCCCGCCGAGTTTGTTGGTGATCAGTTTCAGCGGTTCGCCATTGAGCACGATGTTGCCGGCGTTCGGCTGTTCCAGCAGGTTGATGCAACGCAGGAACGTGCTTTTGCCGGAGCCGCTGGAGCCGATGATGCTGATCACGTCACCGGCCTTCGCTTCCAGGGAAACGCCCTTGAGCACTTCGTGTGAGCCGTAGCTTTTGTGCAGGTTCTGGATTTCAAGTTTGTACATGCTGTTCACTCTTCTGGAATCAGTCGCTGAGCAAGCGACCCTGGCGAATAAGGCGGGTGCCGGCGACTTTGGCCAGCCACAAACCGGGTTGGGCAAAGCGCAGGCGCTCGCGGGCATAGAGGATGCCGTCGGTGCTGGCGCGCACGATGCTGTGGCGATCGGTTAGCGGGTCCAGGACTTCGAACAGCGGATCGCCGACCCGGACCCGCGCGCCCAGCGGTTGCAGGAAACTCACGACGCCGGGGTGCGGCGCGTACGCGTATTGCGCACCGGCGAACGGCGTTGCTTCACAGCAGGTTAATGGCGCTTCTGGCCATTCACCGCTGATCAGGCCTTGTTCGGCGAGGTAGCCGAGAATGGCTTCGGCGCTGTCGATGCATTGCTCGCGCTCGGTGTCGGCCATGCCGCGCAATTCGATGGTGGTCGCCGCACAGGCCAGTGGAATAGCGGCTTCTGGAAACAGCTCGGCCAGTCGCAACCAGGGAAACGCGCAGGCTTCATCGAAAGCACTGCCACCGGCATCTTCGGCCAGCAACGCGGCGCCGGCACCGAGGCGGGCGGCCAATGAACGCAGGCGTGGCCAGTTTTGCGGCATGGCGTAAAGCAGCATGATCGACTCGAAATCGCAGTGCAGGTCCAGCACCACGTCAGCGTCGCAGGCGTGTTGTAGCAACAGACGGCGCAGGCCATCGAGTTCCGAGGTCGCAGGTGGCATGTCGGCGAGGACTTCGGCCATGGCGCGGCGGATCAGCGCGGTGTTGGCGTCGGCGTCGTCGCCCAGCTGACCTTGCAGCAGCGCCGCTACGGCTTCGGTCAGTTCCGGGAAGTCGCGGTTGAAATTCTTGCCGCTGTTGAACTCGAAACGACCTTGATGCGTCGCCTGGAACATTTGGCCGATACCGATCGGATTGGCCATCGGCACCAACTCGATCACACCGTTCAGCCGACCTTGTTCTTCCAGCACCCGCAGACGGCGCTTGAGCTCGACCGCCACACGCATCCCCGGCAGCTCATCGGCATGCAGCGAGGCCTGGATGTACGCCTTGCGCGGTCCGTTGCCAAAACGAAACAGCGACAGGCGCCGCTCCGTGCCCGAAGCACTCCACGGCAACAAATATTCAATGTGTTCCATAAACGCTCCTTAATGCTTGCGCGGTGCCAGGTACGCCAGCCAGCGGCGCTCGGCCAGCTTGAACAGACGCACCAGAATGAAGGTCAGGGCCAGGTAGATCAGGCCGGCGGTGATGAACGCCTCGAACGGCAGGTAGAACCGGGCACTGACCGTCCGCGCGGCGCCGGTGATGTCGACCAGCGTGACGATCGACGCCAGGCTGGTGGTTTGCAGCATCATCAAGACTTCGTTGCTGTATTGCGGCAACGCCCGGCGCAGGGCCGAGGGCAGGAGGATTCGCCGGTACAAGGTGAAGCGCGACATGCCCATGGCCTTGGCGGCTTCGATCTCGCCGTTGGCCGTGGCCTTCAAACTGCCGGCCAGCAGTTCGGCGCTGTAGGCACTGGTGTTGATCGCAAAGGCCAGGCAGGCGCAAAAGGTCGCGCTGGACAGGTACGGCCACAGCGCGCTTTCACGCACGGCGGCGAACTGCGCCAGGCCGTAATAGATCAGGAACAATTGCACCAGCATTGGCGTGCCGCGAATCACGTAGGTGTAGAGCCAGGCCGGGAAGTTGATCAACGGCGAGCGCGACACGCGCATCAGGGCCAGCGGGATCGCCAGCACCAGGCCGAACGCCAGGGAAATCAGCAGCATTTTGAGGGTCAACAAGGCGCCGTTGAGGTACAGCGGCAGGTTTTCCCAGATCAGGTTGTAGTCGAGCATCAGTGTTGGCTCCCGATCATAATTCGGCGGCTTTGATGCCGACCGAATAGTGTTTTTCCAGATAGCGCAGCACCAGCAACGACACACTGGTGAGCATCAAATACAGCGCCGCCACCGCGAGGAAAAACGTGAACGGTTCGTGGGTCGCATCCGCCGCGTTCTTGGCTTTGAACATCATGTCCTGCAGGCCGATCACCGAAATCAGCGCAGTGGATTTGGTCAGCACCAGCCAGTTATTGGTGAACCCCGGAATGGCGAAGCGAATCATCTGCGGCACAAGGATTCGCCAGAACACTTGCGCGCCACTCATGCCATACGCCATGCCAGCCTCGGCCTGGCCTTTGGGGATCGCCATGAACGCACCGCGAAAGGTTTCCGAGAGGTAGGCGCCAAAAATGAAGCCCATGGTGCAAACGCCGGCGATGAAGGGATTGATGTCGATGTAGTGGGTGTATCCGAGCGCGAGAGCGATGCGGTTCACCAGGTCCTGGCCACCGTAGAAGATCAGCAGGATCAGCACCAAGTCGGGAATTCCGCGAATCAGCGTGGTGTAGCTTTCGCCGAGCATGGCCAGCCATTTGAGCGGCGACAGGCGAAAGGCTGCGCCGATCAGGCCGAGGGCAATCGCCATGGCCATGGAGGTCAGGGCCAGGTTGATGGTCAGCCAGGCGCCATCGAGAATGCTCGATCCGTAGCCGTGCAGCATGATGAAGTCCTCAAAAAAACCGCGAGACAAACCACTGCGCCGTCTGCCAGAGACCGGCGCCAGGGTTGCAGGTAGGGGATTACTCGCCGTAGATATCGAACGCGAAGTACTTGGCCATGACTTGCTGGTACTTGCCGTTGGCGCGGATCGCGTCAATCGCGGTGTTGAGGCGTGCGGTGTTCACGCTGTCGCCCTTACGCACCGCGATCCCGGCGCCGCGACCGAAGTATTTCGGGTCGTTGATGTCCGGCCCAACGAGGGCGAAACCGTTGCCGGCCGGGGTCTTGATGAAGCTCTCATCGGTGTTGACGATGTCGGCGAGGGTGGCGTCGAGGCGACCCGAGGCGAGGTCGAGGAAGGCTTCGTTTTGTGAGCCGTAGCGCACCACTGAGACCCCGGCTTTTTCCAGTTGCTCGGTGGCGAAACGGTCGTAGGTCGAGGAACGTTGCACGCCGACTTTCTTGCCCTTGAGATCCACCAATGGATCGTTGATCACGTTGCCGGCCTTCATCGCGAACTTGCCCGGCGTGTGGTAGTACTTTTTGCTGAAGTCGACCGACTTCATGCGGTCTTCGGTAATCGACATCGACGACAGCACCGCATCGATCTTGCGCACTTTCAGCGAGGGGATCATGCCGTCGAATTCCTGGATCACCCACTCGCACTTGACCTTCATTTCTTCGCACAGCGCATTGCCGATGTCGTAGTCGAAACCACTGACATTGCCTTCCGGGGTCTTGTAGGAGAAGGGCGGGTAAGCGGCTTCGATCCCGATGCGCAGGCTGTCTTCATCGGCGTGGGCCAGGAAGCTGGCGGCGCATAGCGTCAGGGCGCCTAGAAGTGCTGTCTTGTTCATATTGTTGACTCCTTGGTGGGACGGTTGGGGGTATTGCTGCTGCCACAGGATCTGTAGCAGCTGCCGAGGTACGAGGCTGCGTTCGGCTGCGAAGCAGTCGTAAAACCTGAGTGCGCGGTCTTCCTGAAACACCGCAGTGTCTGATTTCACGACTGCTTCGCAGCCGAACGCAGGCTTCGCCAGCTGCTACAGAAACCGTGTTTGGCTGGCGATTTCTGGTGGTTTTGGTGTGGCTATAAATGACATGTAATATTTCACAAATCAATACACTGAAAATAAACATATCAAAACGGAGCGCAAAAAATCCCGCGTTTGCTCAGGTCTTGAAGGCTTGGAGGCTGGTCGCAGGAGGGTTTCAGCGGGACGAAGAGGTGGGGAATACCGTCAGTCGGATCACCTGCTAACGAGCTTTTTTATCGCTCCCAAGCATATTTTTAATAATTTTCCTCTGTAGAGGGATGTCGCACTATCGAGCCACACCCTGCGTGGTTCGGCGTTCCTGGATGGAAGCCGTTACTCAGAACGATGTAGGTCCCATGAGGCCAGCACGATGGAACTGTTATTGGTCTCTGGCCAGCACTGCCCGGCTTTACCCTAATTTTAAAAAAACAGCTGCGGGAGCGTTCCATGTCTTTAACCTTACGTACGTGCATCCCTTTTTCCCTGGCCCTGTTGTGCACCGGCGTGTTCGCCGCACCGCAGGATTTGACCGTCATTTCATTTGGCGGCGTCACCAAGCAGGCCCAGGACAAAGCCTACTTCCAACCCTTCAACGCCAGCGGCGCCGGACGCATCGTCGCCGGTGAATACAACGGCGAGTTGTCGAAGATCAAAGCCATGGTCGATGTCGGCCATACCAGCTGGGACGTGGTCGAAGTCGAAAGCCCGGAACTGTTGCGCGGCTGCGATGCCGGTTTGTTCGAGAAACTGGACGCGGCCAGTTTTGGCGATCAGAGCCAGTACGTACCGGGGACCTTTACCGAATGTGGCGTGGCCACCTACGTCTGGTCGATGGTCATGGCTTACGACCAGAACAAGCTGACCAAGACCCCGAGCTCCTGGGCGGACTTCTGGAACGTCAGCGACTTCCCGGGCAAGCGCGGACTGCGCAAAGGCGCCAAGTACACCCTGGAAATCGCGCTGCTGGCCGATGGCGTCGCGCCGGATCAACTCTACAAAGTGCTAAACACCCCCGAAGGCGTGAGTCGCGCCTTTGCCAAGCTCGACAAGATCAAGTCGAACATCCAGTGGTGGGAGGCCGGCGCGCAACCGGCGCAATGGTTGATTGCCGGTGACGTGGTCATGAGCGCCGCCTACAACGGCCGCATCGCCTCGGCGCAGAAAGAAGGCATGAACCTGAGCATCGTCTGGCCGCAAAGCCTCTACGACCCGGAATATTGGGCCGTGGTCAAAGGCACACCGAACAAGGCCCTGGCCGAGCGTTTCATCGCCTTCGCCAGCCAGCCACAGACCCAGAAAGTGTTCTCGGAAAACATCCCCTACGGCCCGGTCCACCGCCAGGCCCTCGCGCTGCTACCGAAGCAAGTGCAGGAGCAATTGCCGACTGCTGAAGCCAACATGGCCAAGGCCCGGGCGGTGGATGCGGAGTTTTGGGTGGATCATGGTGAGGAGCTGGAAGAGCGGTTTAATGCGTGGGCGGCGCGTTAAGTCAGAGCGAACACTGAAAAACCTGTGGCGATAGGGCTTTTGTGGCGAGGGGGCTTGCCCCCGTCAGGTCGCGAAGCGGCCCTCGCTTTTCCAAGCAAAGAAGGGGACTGCTGCGCAGTCCAACGGGGGCAAGCCCCCTCGCCACAGGTTCGGTGTGATGCCTGAGTGGTATCTGCCTTGTTGTGGCCCTGCCTGTGCCGCATCGAATCCGCTTTTTAGAGACGTGTGGTCCGTCATCTATATAAAAGCAACCCTTCATATCCTCGAAGCTATGCCAACAGCATCTATAGTCTTAACGGAAATTAATGGTTACAGACGCCATTAGTTCGTTGTGACGGTGATGATCGTCGTTCATGATCCAAGGCTCCGCCGTTGAGTGATGGCCATCTGGCCTCGTCGTTTCCAGCCTCGACCACGTTTCAAGAGAGTCTCCATGAGTTCAGGGATTAGTCAAAAGCTGCAGGGTAGCCGCAAGGAACTGCTTGATATCGGCCTTCGCAACACCATGTTGAATTTCCGCGCGTCAGCCAGGACGCTGGCGGTGGTGGATGAGCTGTCCGAATCGGTGTTCAACCTGCTCTATCGGCAGGAAAAGTCCATGACTTTTTCTCCGAAGGCGCGCCAAAGGATGGTGACTTTGGCGAGGTTCGAGCTGCCAGACGAAGACGACGCTCAGGACGCTGCGACTGATGAGTTGCTATTGGATGAGCTCGACAGTTCGGGTGAGTCATATGCTGTCGACGATGAGGTAGACGAGGCGGGTCGGGCGCGGCGGTATACAGATACGCGGCTGCAGACCGTTCTGGAGGAGGAGCGGCTTTTCCTGCAATTGCTCAGGATTCATTCTGAGTCGCGTGCCTTTATCGAGGAGCAAGGGGTCAACACGCTGTTTCTGGCACTGGGTTTCCTTCATTGGTACGAAGCCGATAGCTCGGAGAATTTGCGCAAGGCTCCCTTGATGCTGTTGCCGGTGACTCTTGAGCGCGGCGGCGCAAAGGACGCCTTCAAACTGAAGTACTCTGGCGACGAGTTGATGCCGAACTTGTCATTAATCGCCAAGCTCAAGACCGATTTTGGCCTCGACCTCGCGGCTTGTGATTTCAGTGAAGATCGCTTCGAGACTACAGAAGGTAGCCTCGACGGTTTTTATGCTGAAGTGGCGGATCTGGTTAGTAAACAACCCCGCTGGAAAGTGTCAGTCAACGAGGCAGCCCTCGGTTTTTTCTCCTTTGGCAAGTTTTTGATGTTCAAGGATCTGGACCCGAAGAGTTGGCCACAGGACCAGCAACCGGATGTCCACCCGGTAATCAATCGACTACTGGGCTCTGGCTTTGGTGATCAGCGACCTGCCTATGCCGAGGATGTGAACATCGATTCGGTGCTCCAGCCAGGAGAAGTGCGATTCGTCAAAGATGCAGACAGCAGCCAGACTGAAGCGATTCTCGAAGTGCGAGAGGGCGCCAACCTGGTTATCCAGGGACCTCCGGGCACCGGTAAGTCGCAGACCATCACTAACATCATCGCGGAACTGATTGCCCAGAAAAAAACCGTATTGTTCGTGGCCGAAAAAATGGCCGCTCTGGAAGTGGTTAAACGTCGACTCGACGAATGCCACTTAGGCGATGCGGTACTTGAATTACACAGCCACAAATCCACCAAAACCTCGGTGCTCAAGGAGCTGGGTCGCACGCTTGATCAGGGTCGCCCGCTGACTAAGGTGGGCGAGGACGACCTGGCCAATCTGGCGCAGTTACAAGGCAATTTAAACCAGTATTGCGCCGCAGTAAGTGCGCATGTAGGTGCCAGTGGCCAGGATTTTGTCGAGGTGTTGGGTCATTACCTCTCACTCAAGCGAAACTACGGCGTATTGCCAACGATCGCCTTCGCACCGATGGCGTCATGGACTCAAATTGATCAGAAAAAACGTCGCGATTTAGTTGTAGAACTGACACTCCACCTTAAGGAAATGGGGCGTCCAGACCTGAACCCATTCTGGGGTAGCAAGCGAACTTATTTTTCTCCTATTGAACAGAACAGCGCTAATGACGCGTTGCAACAAGCAAGTGCACATTTGGCGGCACTTGACGCAGCCGCCAAGGCGCTTTCGTTACGACTGATGCTGACCCAACCTGCGACCCTCGCTGACGTTGCTGTCATCTGCCGCG
Source organism: Pseudomonas sp. LBUM1646 (assembly GCF_059716165.1). Lineage (NCBI taxonomy): Bacteria > Pseudomonadati > Pseudomonadota > Gammaproteobacteria > Pseudomonadales > Pseudomonadaceae > Pseudomonas > Pseudomonas sp. LBUM1646. The sequence continues at coordinate 4,336,693 of NZ_CP166810.1, read as the reverse complement.
CCGCAAGGCGTGCGGCCGAAGCGCCCCGTTTACAAGGTGTAGAGCTGAGTACCGGTGACTGGCAACTGCGCCGCGATGCCATTCGCGAATTGCTCGATGCCGGTCAGCGCATGAGCACGTGCAAGGCTAGCCATGGCGGCCAATTGATCGAGGCCGCATGGGAGCAGGACTTGTTGGAGGTTCGCCAGAACCTGCTGGCTTACGGTGACAAATGGTGGAAGGTGTTTTCGGGGCGCTATCGCGGGTCCAAAGCTCGTTTACAAGGGCTTGCACAGGGTGCGTTGCCTGCGAGTAATGCCGAACAACTCCTGTTGGTCGACTCGGTTCTGACCTATCAACAAAGCCAGAAGGTCTACGACCTACACGAGGGCCTGGGCAACGCTCTTTTCGGCGCTCAATGGCAGCGTCAGCAGTCCGACTGGGCAGTACTTGAGCGCGTCAGTGCCTGGGTCGTCCAGCTATACGAAGATCTCGGTAATGGCCATGTTCCACAAGGGATCATCGCGTTCCTCGCCGGGCACACGGACGCCAGTGGGCTTGGGGATACGGTGAGTGACATCGAGGAGCATCTCGCTGGCCTCGCCGAGTCATTGCAAAGGGGCCTGGAGGTCATCGGCATGCAGGATGACACGGCGCAGACGCTGCAAAGCCTGGATCTTTCTGCCTTGGGAGCGCGCTTGCAGTTATGGCAGTCCAGCCTCAGCGCGCTGTACCAACTGGCTCGCCTCAACGTGCTGTCGGGCGAGATGCATCAGGCTCAATTGGACGAGTTGTTGAATATCGCCTTGCGAAGCGAAAATCCCGATCAGATACCCGCGATTCTCGACTTCTCCTGGTATTCGGGACTTGTACAGAAGGCCTACGCTGAAAAGCCGGCGTTACAACAATTTGATCGAATCAAGCACGAACATCAGATTGCCAGGTTCAAGGCACTTGATACCGCTTCGTTGAATCATGCTCAAACGTATCTGGCGCGTCAGGTATGGGAGGACATGCCTAACGTGAATCAGCCGGGTGAAATGGCAATCTTGCGCGCGGAGCTGAATAAAAAGCGCCGGCATATTCCGATTCGCCAATTGATCGACAAGACTGGTCGGGCCATTCAGCAAATCAAGCCCGTGTTCATGATGAGTCCTATGTCCATCGCCAACTTCCTTCCCCCGGGCAAGCTGGCATTCGACGTCGTAGTGTTCGACGAAGCCTCTCAAGTGAAGGCCGTCGACGCATTCGGCGCGATTTTACGCGGCAAGCAAGTGGTGGTTGTGGGAGACACCCGGCAAATGCCACCTAGCGATTTGTTTAGCCGTGACATCGCACCTGATGACGAAAACGACGTCACTGCGGACATCGAAAGCATCCTCAGTATGTTCAAGGCAGCGGGTAGTCAGGAGCGCTATTTGCGCTGGCACTATCGCAGCCGACACGAATCACTTATCGCGGTCTCCAACGTGGAGTTCTACGAAAGCAAACTGGTGGTATTCCCTTCGGCAGGCCAGCATATCCACGCCAAAGGTGTGAGCTTTGATTATCTACCACAGGCACTGTATGACCGTGGCCGCACACGGACTAACAAGGATGAAGCCAAAGCGGTTGCTCAAGCGGTAATGAAACATGCGCTGGAAACGCCGGAACTTTCGTTGGGCGTGGCAGCATTCAGCGTTCCGCAGCGTGACCTGATTAACGTTGAAGTTGAGTTGTTGCGGCGCAAGACACCCCAAGCCGACGTGTTTTTCACCGCACAGGGAAGCGAGCCATTCTTCGTAAAAAACCTGGAAAACATTCAGGGGGATGAGCGCGATGTAATCTTCATCAGTATTGGTTATGGCCGCAACGAATCCGGTCGTATCGCTCGAGAATTCGGCCCACTCAATAAAGATGGCGGGCATCGCCGGCTCAACGTTTTGATTACGCGGGCCAAATTGGCGATGCGCGTGTTTTGTAACTTCCGTGGCGATGAGTTGGAGATTGATGCCACCGCCAAACACGGCGTTCGTGCGTTGAAAAACTTTCTGAAGTACGCAGAAACAGGTGAACTAGAAGTCGCCACGGAAACCGGAAAGGCGACCGACTCACCCTTTGAAGATGAGGTGATCCGTTCGTTGCGCGATCTGGGCTATCAAGTTGAGCCACAAGTCGGCACTGCCGGGTACTTCATCGACCTGGCCGTGAAAGATCCCGACTTCCCTGGCCGATACGTGCTGGCTGTTGAATGCGATGGCGCTGCCTATCACAGCTCGCGCTCGGCGCGTGATCGCGACCGCTTGCGTCAAGGCGTGCTCGAAGGGTTGGGTTGGAACTTCCATCGAATCTGGAGCACCGATTGGTTTCGCAATCCTCAGCAAGTAATTATCCGCACCGTGGCGGCCATTGACGCGGCCCGTGAGCGCATAGCAAATCGTCGTAGTGCGTCCTCGGTCAAAGAAGTTTCGGTCGAGCCTCTACATGAAATTATCCGTGACGAAACCGTTTCCGAAGTCGACCCGGTCGCTAGCCAGCCTTATAAAAAGGCTCGACTCGCTGCAGTGACTAACCAAGTGGAGTTGCATCAACACCAAGTCGAACATCTACTGCAGCTGATACGCACAGTGGTCGAAGTTGAGTCTCCGGTGCATTCAGCGGAGGTTACCCGACGTCTCATGGAGGCCTTCGGGGTGACACGGCAAGGCACGAGAATTACTGCCGCCGTGGAGAACGCAATTGGTTTGGGTGTTAAGCAAAGGCACTTCTCGCGCCGGGGTGAATTTCTGCACCCGGTGGACAATCGCCCAGTTGTCATCCGCAGCCGAGCCCATTGGGAGTCCGCCGAACGCAAACTTGAGTGGGTGGCGCCGGAAGAACTTGATCAGGCCTTGGTAGAAATCATCATCTCGGGCTTTTCCATGAGTCAAGACGACGCGATATCTGGCGCTCTGAGACTTCTCGGCTTCGGTCGTGCGACGGCTAAGGTAACCGCGCTGCTGGAAGAAAGAATCGATCAACTGACAAGTAGCAGGCGGTTGGAGCTGCGAGAAGGTCGGCTAATAGTTACTAGTGCTAGTTGATGGGGAAGCGGTTGCCATTGGAGGCTGAGTTTCGAAGAGGGTAAATGTTGATTCGCAGAGAGAGGGAGGGATTGCCCACTCTCTGTAGCCCTTGTTTTTTTTCGGCGCTCTAGCTCGCCGTATTACGCGCCACCAACCGCAACCCACTCGCCACACTCCCCACCGCCGCAAACCCGGCCCCGATGCTCAACGCCAGCACCGGGCCGTGGGTGCCTGAAATCCCGAAGCTCAACGCCACCAACGCCGCGCCCGTCGCCTGGCCGATCAGCCGGGCCATGGCGATGGTGCCGCTGGCACCGCTGGCGCGTTCCCGGGGTGCGCTGGTCATCAGGGCTTTCTGGTTGGGGGCCTGGAAAAATCCAAAGCCGATGCCACAGATGATCATGCGAATCACGATCCCGATGGCGCTAGGATCGCTCGGCATGATCGCCAGTGACACCATGCCCGCGCTGAGGATGGCCAGGCCGATCCCGCCGAGCAGGCCGGGCGGATAGGTGTCGGACAGGCGTCCGGCCATCGGCGCGATCAGCGCCACCACGATGGACCACGGGGTCATCAGAAAACCGGTCTGGATCGGATCGCGTCCCAGGGTTGTTTCGAAGAAGAAGGGCAGCGAGACAAACGCCAACCCTTGGGTGGCGAAAGAACAAAACGCGGTCAGCGTCGACAAGGCAAACATCGGCCGCTTGAGCAAATCCAGAGGAAACATCGGCGCCGGATGCCCGGCCTCCCGGCGTAACATCAAGGCCCCGGCGATCAGGAACACCGCTAATGCGATCACCACGCTGCTCATCGAACCCAGCTGCGCTGCCTGACTCAGCGAGAAAATCAGTGCGCCGAAGGTGATGACATTGAGCAGCGCCGTCAGCCCGTCAAACACCACAGCTTTGGGCTGGCTGGTCGGCAAGGAACTCCAGGCGAAGGCCAGGGCAAACACACCGAGAGGCAGGTTGATCGCAAACAGCCACGGCCAGTTAGCCACCGACAGCACCAGCGAGGCGATGGTCGGGCCGGCGGCGAAGCAGGTGCCGACCACCAGCGCGTTCAAGCCCAGGCCTCGACCGAGGCGTTCCGGGGGGAAGATCAAGCCGATCAGCGCGGCGTTGACGCTCATGATCGCGCTGGCCCCGACGCCTTGGAGGACACGGGCCACGGTCAGAGTCGGCAGTGACCAGGCGAGGGCACACAATGCCGAAGAGGCCACGAACAGAATGATCCCGCCGAGGAACACTTTGCGATGCCCGACGATCCCGCCCAGTGCGGCAAACGGCAGCAACGTGGCCACGGCCGCCAGTTGATAGGCGTTGATGATCCACACCGACGCGGCGGGTGACGCCTGTAAATCCGCCGCAATGGTGGGCAGCGCCGTGTTGGCGATGGCGGTGTCGAGCACTGCCAGGGCAATCGACACCAGAATCGCCAACAGCCCTCGGCGTTCACGGGGGGTGAGTTGGCCGGGGGTGACGGCGGGCAGATTCGCGGCGGGCTGAGTCATCAGCTGCGACTGGCCAGGACTGAAAGACTGATCATTGAAAATCCCCGCGTGCAGGCGTTGCGCAAGGCCCTCACTCTACCTAAATCCGTTGCGGTTCTGTAGACGCTTCCGCGACTCACTTCGCCCCGAATAGCATCGTCCAATAGACGCCTTCGTCGCTGCGCGCATCCGTGGCAAAAGCGGCGCCGACCTGGGTAAACATCGGGTTCATCAGGTTGGCGCAATGCCCGGGGCTGGCCAGCCAACCGGCCATTGCCTTGCTCGGCGAGCCCTGGCCTGCGGCGATGTTTTCGCCGATCTGCCGGCCACGATAACCTGCCGCCCTGGCCCGATCCGCCGGCATCTCACCGTCGGGGTCCTGGTGCGCGAAGTAATTGCCGTAGGCCATGGCCTTGCTGTGGCCTTGCGCGGCGGCGCCCAATGCGGCGTTCCAACTCAACGGCCGGGCGGCGGCGAAGCGCTGGCGACCACACATGCGCGCCCTTGCCCGGGCGGCGTTGACTTCGGCCAGCAGCGTCTTGCTCGCCGCTCGACTATCGCCCATGCGGCTGTCGAGCAACGGCCGCGCCAGCACCACTTGCCACTCGCTGCGAGCGCGGCTGATGCCGATGTCGGCGTACTGCGCATCGAGCAGCGCCCCGCAATAGTTGCTCTGCAACATGTCGAAGGCGTCCTCGGCATCTTGCGCACCGACCAGGCGGATGGTGCGCACGGTCACCGCTTGATAGCCGTTCTGCTTCAACCCCTCGCGCAAGGCGCCGCCATAACCGACCGGCAAGGCCAGGTTCGACTTCAGCGTCAACGGCGTCAACGCCTGGCTCGGACGAACCGAGCAGCGGCGGGGGTGGGCACGGTAGTCATTGATGTCCGACACCAGTTGCCGTTCCTCACTGGCGTGGACGGGGGTGGCGAACAGGGAAAACAAAGGAAAAAGGCACAGCGAAACAACGCGAAAGGACACGATGGTTTGGCGCATGGGACGAACGGCTCTGATGAAAGACGACCATGGGGCTGAGGCTGCGCTTGCCGCGTGGGTGGGCGAGCGCAATTCAGGGCAGGTCTAAGACTGCGGGTTTTAAATCTGGTTCATGATGGCACTAGCTGTTTCATCCTCCGCGTAGTCGGTGATCGTCTATGCGTCTAGGGTTGAACGATCCCAGCAGACATCCTCCGGGACTGACGCGATGAAACCCAGAGTTAGCTTGATCACCTGGGCTGTCGACGACCTCAACCGAGCGATGCGTTTCTACTAAGGAGGGCCTCGGTTTACCGACCGAGGGCATCGTCGGTGGCGAGTTCGAAAATGGCGCCGTGGCCTTCTTTGACATGCAGCCGGGCTTTCGCCCTAACGCCCGATGTACTGCGTCGGTTATTGCCACACAAAATGATCGCGCCCTTCGGCAGCGCCTACAGAAGAATGGCGTACATCCCGTAGGAGCTGACGAAGGCTGCAGTCTTTTGAACTTGATCCTGTGGCGAGGGGGGGCCCCCCGTTCGACGGCGAAGTAGTCGCCAAACCATGTAGCGCGGTGCACCAGAAAAATCCGGATTGCAGGTTTTGGGGTCGATGCGCAGCCCAACGGGGAGTAACCCCCTCGCCACAAGCGCTAGTGCGACGGCATCGCCCGCAACCAACTCTAAAAAATATTAAAGGGTTCCTACACCCTGTCACTGAATATGCAGCGCCCACCAAAGCCTACCGATTGAACTCAATGCGCACCAGTACACCAAAACCGCCACAACATGAAGGACATTTCCGAAGACCTTGCCCGGAAATTTCGCCCAATACTGTCGCCGAAGTCAGGCTCGATTTCCCCACTTGCCAAGTAGTCACAATTGACCCAAAGCTGACGGTGGCGACAGGCAGAAATCGGCCAGAAGCAGCCCATCGCGATCAGAAACGTTTGACGACAACGCGTCGCTCTCGCACTCTGTTTTGCCCCTTATTTCTTCACTAGGCTTCCCTATGTCATTCGCAACCGTAGTGCTGCTCGACTCCTGGCCACAGCCAAGTACGTCGCCCGGACCCGTCGTGTTTGCCACGGACACGCAGCTATGTTTACGGTATTGCACCGCTGGGGAAGAAATAGCTGTAATCCATTTTCCCCTAGTTAAAAAAATTCAGTTCGGCTCACCAAACGACGAGGCTTTGGGCGGCCATCCGCTTATTGGACTTGGCCTCAAGCATTACCAAATTCATCGAATAGATAATTCACCTTGGCTAGCAGAGCTTGAGCAGAGAAACGCCATTCATCCGCGACACGATAAACAGCGGTTTCTAAAAGATGCCATCCATTATGTCTTTACGTTTCAGGACTCTACCCTGGAATGCATCGTAATTGAGGGGCAGTTCTGGCATCCAAAAGTACAAGTCTTTACCTCGGAGCAGAAGGCAAGGGATGTCTGGCGCGAACTGATAAATGACGTGGGCGCATGATCCCAATAGTCAAGAGTGGATGACCGCTTTGGGTCGATTGTTGTCTTTCGCCACAGGAAGCAATCGGCCAAAAGCAGACCATGGACACGTAGCTAATACGTCAGTAATGTGCAAAAAAATATGCCGCTTCCCCTCTAATTGATGTCGCGTTTACAGACTCGATTTTTTGATTGGTCAAGGGGTTACGCATGAACATGGAATGTTATGCGACATCGCATATCGCAAAATTAATTGTTATGCCAAAAGCCGTACGGCACCTCAAAGTTGAATGATCGGAGCAATAAAGTGGAAATGAAGATTGATATATTGGATTCTCCAACAGAAAAGGATCAAGGAGTTCTGAATAATAGGTTTTCAGAATATCTTCGAATTCAATATCCAAATCTACCGCCAGAATCGGAAGATAAAATATTTATGGTGGTTGCACACGATGAAGTAGGCGACTACATCGGTGCAATAAGCTGTCATTGTTACTGGGATGGCTTAGAAATTGATACCTTTTGGGTTAAGGAATCTCATCGCGGTAGAAAAGTCGGTTCTATGCTATTGGAAAAAGCAGAAACGATTGGCGCCAACAATGGGGCAGTAGTTGCATTCTTAAAAACCGTTGATGCTAAACAGTTCTATGAGCAGCATGGGTATGAGATTTATGGTGTTCTTGAGGATCGACCAATCGGGACTAACCTGTACCATTTAAAGAAACGGCTAGTAAAACACGCATAACAACTGGTTCAAACCGTTCGCTTCGTTCACAGGGACGAGCTAAAGCCCGCCCCTTAACCAAATGGCCGTCAGCTGCCAGTCGCAAAGGGCAGCCCTGGGTTTGCAGTCCTTCACAACAGCCAAAACCTGACATCCTGTAGATCTATATCCCGCGCGGATCTAGAATTTACTGGCCTTCCTCGCCGCCGATCCTGGTACGGGTTCCATGACTGAGCACGCAAGTTACCATCACGTTACCGAAGTGCCTGGCCTGGTGCTGGGCTCGGCGCGCCTGACAGATGCCGGTTTCGATCGCCATTACCACCTCGACTTCCACGTTGGCTTCGTGACCGAAGGCATCCAGCGTCACCGATCCAAAGGCGAGTCGTTTCTGTTAGGGCCGGGCAATATAGCCCTGATGCCGCCGGGCGAAATCCACGATGGCGTGGCCGAAGGCGGCGGCGCCTACACGCTCAAGACGTTCCGTCTGTCCCAGGCTCTGGTCGCGAGCCTCACAGAGGACATCAGTGGTCGGCCCCAGGACCTGGAGCTGGCCGGCATGTTGCTTGAGAACACCGGGCTTGTCGGCAACTTGCGCGGCTTGCACGAGGTCATGCAACAGGCCATTGGACCTGGCGGGCTCGCGGTGCAGACGCAATGGATCGCCCTCGTTGAATGCCTGTTGCGTCAGTCACGGCTGATCATGCCCGAGGCGATTTCAGGCGCACTCTCGCCCCTGCAATGGTCACGCCTCAGGGACTATTGTTTCTGCCACATCGATCAGCGAATTACCCTCGATGACCTCGCCGGGCTTTGTGCGCTGGGGCGGTTTTCGTTCCTCAAGCAGTTCAAACGGACCATCGGGATGACGCCGCACGCCTGGCTGCTGCGACTGCGTCTTGAACAGGCCTGTGGCCTGCTGTCACGCAGCGAACTGCCGATTATCGATGTTGCCTGCGCGGTCGGGTTTTACGATCAAAGCCATTTCAACCGCGCTTTTCGACACGCATTCGGCGTCGCGCCTTCACGCTACAGGAATTGAGTTCCGGCATTTCGGTGGCCGTCAATTTTTTACAAGCCTGAGCACCGTCCCTGTCCCTAGGATGTGCAAAACCGGGCGAATCTTCTTCGCCCGTGCAGTCGAGGACAGGAAGATGAACGGGGAAACAAACAGACCGCCCGCACTGGGTTTTGCAAGCGACAACATTGCGGGAGCTTCGCCAGAAGTGGCGCAAGCCATGATCAGACACAGCACCGGCCAGGCTAGTGCGTATGGCACGGATGAACTCTCCCGGCAGGTCACGCTCAAGCTCAGCGAGATATTCGAGCGTGACGTGGACGTCTTTCTCGTCCCCACCGGCACCGCCGCCAACAGCCTGTGCCTGAGTGCGATGACGCCGCCTTGGGGCAACATCTATTGCCATCCGGCCAGCCATATCAACAACGATGAGTGCGGCGCACCCGCGTTCTTTTCCGACGGCGCAAAGCTGATGACCATCGACGGCCCATCGGCCAAGCTCGATATTGCTCGCCTGCGCGAACGGACCCGTGACAAGGTCGGCGACGTGCACACCACCCAACCTGCTTGCGTCAGCATTACCCAGGCCACTGAAGTCGGTAGCCTCTACAACCTGGACGAAATCGCCGCCATCGGTGAGGTGTGCAAAGCAGGCGGGCTGGGGTTTCACATGGACGGTTCCCGATTCGCCAACGCGCTGGTTTCTCTTGGGTGCTCCCCTGCGCAAATGACGTGGAAAGCCGGGGTGGATGCATTGTCGTTCGGGGCTACCAAGAATGGTGCGCTGGCTGCCGAAGCGATCGTCCTGTTCAATCCCGCGCTGGCCGCCGAGATGAGCTATCGGCGTAAGCGCTCCGGCCATCTCCTGTCCAAGATGCGTTTTCTTTCGGCGCAGATCGATGCGTACCTGACCGACGACCTGTGGCTGCGCAACGCGCGCCAGGCCAACGATGCCGCCCAGCGTCTGGCACGTGGGCTTACGGGTTTGAGAGGCGTTGAAGTATCGGGCGACACCGAGGCCAACATCCTGTTCTGCAAGCTGGATTCGGCCATCATCGAAGCCCTGCTAAAGGCCGGGTTCGGGTTCTACCATGATCGCTGGGGACCGAACATCGTGCGCTTTGTCACCTCGTTCGCGACCACCACCGAGGATGTCGATCATCTGTTGAGTCAGGTCAGGAGAGTGGTCGATACGTTGCGCGTATAACCGTCGTGACGGGCAAAGCTCCTACAGAAGTATCGCGTACATCCCGTAGGAGCTGCCGAAGGCTGCGATCTTTTGATCCTGATCCTGTGGCGAGGGAGCTTGCTCCCCCTCGGCCACAGAACAGCGCTAGCCGCTATTGCGACGGCATCGCCCGCAACCGCCGGCCAAGCACATCCAGTACATCGCACCCATCGCGCAATGGAATGGCGCAGAGTAAGGCAAAGTCACTGAGGATGAAGGACTCACAATCGATTGACCCACGCATGGACAGGTTCTCCAGCACTTGGGTTACCGAGCGGATTCGATAATTGGCGGCGTCATACAAAACATCGAGCGGCGCGCGGGGTGGGCATGTCGTCGCAGTTGCTGGTGAGCGCCATGAAGCGGCTTTCGGGGTGGGGGAGTGGTTTTTCGTAGGGTGGCAGCTATGCGCGGGGTAGGAATATCGAGTCCTTTAGAGCAATTCTCGACCACGCCGAAGCGTGCCCGCACATAGCCGCCGAAACGGACCTTACGGACGCGTGTTAACGGCCGCAATCATGTATCGACGCCAATGTAGCTCTAAAAGATATTGAAGGGTTCCTACACCCTGTCACTGAATATTCAGCGCCCACCAAAGCCTACCGATTGAACTCACTGTGCACCAGTTCACCAAAACCGCCACAACTTGAAGGAAATTTCCGAAGAGCTTGCCCAGAAATTTCGCCCATAAAACGGCAAACGTGGCGAAAGGTTTCGCTGAAGCTAGGCTCGATTTCCCCACTTTCCAGGTGGTCGTCCGACCAACGCAAGAGCGAACTGATAGAGTTGAATCCGCCCACCGATGGCAATAGGTCGACTGGATTGTTTTTGGAGCTTGATGATGGGTTTCTCCACAACGCTGTGGGAGTGGTACGGCCAGGATGAATACAAGCGGGTTCTTGCGGTGTGCGAGGCAATCCCGGCGCTTGAGTTCCTGGCACTCACCTCGGTTCTGCAGCAGAAAACCATCCCGGATTGCCCAGCCTGTGAAGCCTGGTCAGCGATGATCCTTCCGTTGAACGAGGTTCTTTCAATCTGTGGCAGCGCGTTACCTGCGCAGATCAAGACACGGCTGCAAGACATTTGGGCGCTCTGCAATAGCCTGACTGAGGCGGCATTCCACTGTCATGACCCGCTGATACTTGATCATCACGAGTGGCAGCCGATCAGAACGGCCGCCGCAGAGCTGCTGGATCTAATGGAATCGCTGGAAATCACTCCATTCCTGGATGACTTGTTACTGGATTGCTGGAACGTCGCTCGCGGAATCAAGCGTTGAGCAATTCTGCGCCTTGTCCACCAGCTGTAGCACCCACTCGGCATCCTGCTCATTGACCACGGCGTAGCGATCCGGCGGAAAAAAAGTCCAGTGATGAGCCATCTCGACAAGGCGCTTGAGCTCATCGGCAGACACCCAATACGGCGTGTCGACCAAGGGCATCGGCGCACCGCTGAAACGCCGGCCCAGAGCGAGATTGGTACCAGGGGCAAAGGCAATCGCCAGTTCCTGGCCGGGTTGCATTTGCTTGTCCTGCGAGGGCATTTTCCCGACCCGTGCGTAGCTGAAGTTGCCCGCATATGGTTCCTTGAGCACCAGCCAGTGCCCCGCAGCGGTCTTGGCCAGGACCCATTGCGCCACGCCGCTGTCTTGCACGGATTCAAGCTTGCCGTTGTTCCATCGCATGAGGGTGTTGCAGTCCGGATCATAAGCGCAGGACCACAGGCTGAAGCCGGATATCAGGGTATGACGCTCAAGCTCGACCAGCCCTTGGTCCGGCATGGATTGCCAGTAGCGTTTGGTCGGATCGTGGCTATCGCGCCAGAAGTTGCGCAACCCCCAGGCAGCCATGAAGAGCAGCGTCGCGAGCGCGAGCCAGCCAAAGGAGGCGCCGATGATCCGGTCGATATCCAGGTCGGGGGCGACTATTGATCGATAGAGCAACAAGCCCAGTAAAAACGCGATGCCCGGCAGAACAGGACCAAAGCACAACGGCGGCAGTAACACGGCGATCCAGCTAAAGCGGTGCATGGACGCGTGCTCACGCGCCCAGGCTTGCTCCTGAGCGAGCATCGGCGCCTGTTCGCGTGGGGCAATGGCTGCGTCAGGTGTCTGAAAGCGCATGAATTGTGTGTAGGCGTCATCTCTCATGGATCAAATCATGCTCTTTAAGTAATCGCTTATCCCAACGAATCAAGCGGAGCCCTTGAGGATTTCAGTCTATGACTCTCATGATTTCTTTCCAGACATAAGCGTAGCTATAGCGCAGCCAAGCGATTTTCAGTTTGGCCAATGCGCGGCGAGTACCGCTGCGTGCCCGCGCTTGCAGTTTCGTTTCAATTTCACTCAATAGCCATTCATCCTTGAAACCTGTCCAGACCGGGGGGACAGGCGTTTCAAGGTTGCTGAAACACACCGGTGCGACTTCCGAGTAGAGGATGTCTTCCACGACGTTCAGGTCATAGCTGCGGATTCGCTCAGCGATAGACGCGTAATCGACAGCGCTGTCCACAAACGCCTCGGCCAGCGCGATCTGAATACTCGCTCTTTGAGCAGAGTTTGGAACATGTCCCAATGGGCCAGCCCCTCCAGCTCGATGTCGATTCAGGCCAGCCAGAAACCCAGAAATCTGTGGCGCACTGCGAAGGTGAACAACCGGAATCAGCGGCCCGATGGCCAGGCGCGCAGCCTCGGTGTGGGGGCGTGTGGTGCGGTCAAAATCCCAGACATACTTCAGAAAACCGAAAAATGCCTTGTCCAGCCTCTCGGTGCAGCCTGCCGGAAGATCAGCGCGTGGTCGGTTCAGCACGCTGCGCAGAATGACTCGCCGTAAGCAGGTGGTGCGCGGTGTATCGAGCCAGATGATGAGCTCCGCCCGGGGCAGCCTTAACGCGAAGGTCTTCGTGGAGTAATTGCCTTCACAAATCCAGGCGTCCCCGGCGACAGCTTGCCGAACCCGTGCGCGGAAAATGTCGGTATCCGCTTCGACCCAATCGGGTTCCCAGAACAATGTATCGAGGTGGACCACCGGCAAATCAAGACGCTTGCCTATTTCACGCGCCAAGGTCGATTTGCCACTCCCCGAGTTACCCAGTATCACGATGCGCTGCATCAGCATTTCCCTTGCTGCAAACGGGCAATGCTATCCCATCCGCTGGGGTAAAGAACAATAGATAGCCTCGGTGATTGCTCATACGGGCGGAGGGCTGCGCCCAGTGTCTATTTAGAAAATTTCCTCGCCCCAGCCACACAAAAAATCACCGCTATCGTCACCCCAAGCATCCCCACGCTAACTTGTTCATGCAGCAACGTGGCCGCCAGCGCCAGGCCAAAAAAGGGTTGCAGCAACTGAAGCTGACCGACTGCGGCAATCCCGCCTTGGGCCAGCCCGCGGTACCAGAAGACGAAACCGATCAGCATGCTGAAGACCGAAACGTAAGCCAAGCTCAGCCATGCGGGTGTAGAAATGGTTGTGAACGAAGTAGGGGCCACGAACACGGTCAGCAGCGCCATGACCGGCAGCGACAGCACCAGTGCCCAGGAGATCACCTGCCAGCCGCCCAGTGTTTTTGAGAGCTTCGCGCCCTCCGCATAACCGAGCCCGCAGACGATGATTGCCAGCAGCATGAGCAGGTCGCCGGCCGGCGAAGCCGTCAGCCCCTGGGACACCGCGAACCCGACCACCAACAGGCTTCCCAACACCGAGAAGAACCAGAACACCGGCCGTGGACGTTCACCGCCCCGCAATACCCCGAACACGGCGGTGGCGAGCGGCAGCAGGCCGACGAAGACGATGGAGTGCGCCGACGTCACGTACTGCAATGCCAGCGCGGTCAGCAGCGGAAACCCCAACACGACGCCGATGGCCACGATTACCAAGGACAGAAGTTGATGTTTGGCTGGGCGCTTTTCCCTAAACAGCACCAATAGGCAAAGCGCCAGAAGCCCGGCAATGGTCGCCCGGGCAACGGTCAGGAACACTGGATCGAATTCCAGCACAGCCACTCGGGTTGCAGGCAGCGAGCCGCTGAAAATGATGACGCCGATCAGCCCATTGAGCCATCCGCTCGTGGTTTTTGCCGTGGCCGGGTTTTGCAGCTTCGATGTCTGTTCCATGGTGAGATCCGGCTCAATTTGCGGATATCCATCGTATGACCGAATATCAAGACAATCAAAAAATCGTCATGGATACATTTCGACATGCCTCGCTCACGGTACAAGTCACTAGTCGACGCCTTTGCGGCGGATATTCGCTCGGGACGATTGTCGCCGGGCACGCGTTTGCCGACGCACCGTCAACTGGCGGCCACGGAAGGGCTCGCGCTGGTGACCGCCTCGCGGGTCTATGCCGAGCTCGAAGCCATGGGCCTGGTCAGTGGTGAAACGGGGCGCGGCACGTTCGTGCGGGAAACCTCGCTGCCGCCGGGTTTGGGCATGGATCAGAAAGTCGTTGCCGTGGGCATGACCGATCTCAACTTCAACTATCCCTCGCTCCCGGGGCAAGCCGACTTGCTGCGCGGTGCGCTGCGCCAGTTGGCGTCGTCCGGCGATCTTGAGTCGTTGCTGCGCTACCAGCCACACGCGGGGCGCCTGCATGAACGTGCTTCGGTCGCCCGGCATTTGCACACGCGAGGGCTGACGGTGGAGGCCGAACAGGTGTTGGTGGTCAGTGGCGCCCAGCATGGGCTGGCCGTGACGATGATGGCGCTGCTGCAACCCGGTGATGTGATTGCCGCCGATGCGTTGACCTATTCGGGTTTCAAGGTGTTGGCCGAGTCGCTGCACCTGGAAGTGCTGCCCATTCCGGTGCTCGACCACGGACCTGATTTGCAGGCTCTGGAGCGTCTGTGCCGCCAGCGCCGAGTGCGTGCCGTGTACTCGATGCCGACCATTCACAATCCGTTGGGATGGGTGATGGACGCCGATCAGCGCCAGGGCCTGGTGACGATTGCGCGCCAGCATGACCTGCTGATCATCGAAGACGCGGCGTATGCCTTCCTGGCCGAGAGCCCGCCGGCACCGCTGGCGCAGCTTGCCCCCGAGCGGACGGTTTATGTTTCCGGGTTATCGAAAAGTGTTGCCACCGGATTGCGCGTCGGCTTCATTGCCGCCCCCGTCGAAAAAGTCCCTGCACTGGAACGAGCGATCCGGGCGACCACCTGGAACACCCCCGGCGTATTGACCGCCATCGCAAGCCTGTGGCTCGACGACGGCACCGTCACGCAGTTGGAAGCGGAAAAGCGTTTGGATGCGCAAGCCAGGCAATCGCTGGCCCGCGAGGTGCTGGCGGGGCTGCCGTGGGTGGGTCACCCATCGTCGTATTTTCTTTGGTTGCCGCTGCCCGAAGATGCGCGGGCTGAGCAGATCGTCAAGGCATTGATGCGTGAACAGGTGTCGGTTTCGACCGCCGAGCCGTTTGCGATTTCAACCCATGTGCCCCATGCGATCCGCCTGGCGCTGGGTTCTGCCGAAATGGGTGCACTGCGCCTGGCCCTGGAAAAAGTGAAGTGGGTGATCGGGTAATGCCGATCAGTCCAACAATCGCTAGCCACACACGCCCCTGTGTAGCAGCTGGCAAAGCCTGCGTCCGGCGGC
The DNA here is from genome assembly GCF_059716165.1 of Pseudomonas sp. LBUM1646. Lineage (NCBI taxonomy): Bacteria > Pseudomonadati > Pseudomonadota > Gammaproteobacteria > Pseudomonadales > Pseudomonadaceae > Pseudomonas > Pseudomonas sp. LBUM1646. The sequence continues at coordinate 4,321,179 of NZ_CP166810.1, read as the reverse complement.
GCAGCAGTCGTGAATTCAGGCAGCGCGGTGTTTCAGGTAGACCTCGCGCTCAGGTTTTACGACGGCTGCGCCGCCGAACGCAGCCTCGCCGGGGCTTGGCAGCTGCTACGTGAGTGGTTTCGCTGCTTGTTTCCCCTGTAGCAGCTGGCGAAGCCTGCGTCCGGCGGCGCAGCAGTCGTGAATTCAGGCAGCGCGGTGTTTCAGGTAGACCTGGCGCCCAGGTTTTACGACGGCTGCGCCGCCGAACGCAGCCTCGCCGGGGCTCGGCAGCTGCTACGCGAGTGGTTTCGCTGCTTGTTTCCCCTGTAGCAGCTGGCGAAGCCTGCGTCCGGCTGCGCAGCCGTCGTAAATCCAGGCAGCGCGGTGTTTCAGGTAAACCTCGTGTTCAGGTTTTACGACGGCTGCGCCGCCGAACGCAGCCTCGCCGGGGCTCGGCAGCTGCTACGTGAGTGGTTTCGCTGCTTGTTTCCCCTGTAGCCGCTGGCGAAGCCTGCGTCCGGCGGCGCAGCCGTCGTAAATCCAGACAACGCGGTGTTTCAGGTAAACCTCGTGTTCAGGTTTTACGACGGCTGCGCCGCCGAACGCAGCCTCGCCGGGGCTCGACAGCTGCTACGTGAGTGGTTTCGCTGCTTGTTTCCCCTGTAGCAGCTGGCGAAGCCTGCGTCCGGCGGCGCAGCCGTCGTAAATCCAGACAACGCGGTGTTTCAGGTAAACCTCGTGTTCAGGTTTTACGACGGCCGCGCTGCCGGACGCAGCCTCGCCGGGGCTCGGCAGCTGCTACGCGAGTGGTTTCGCTGCTTGTTTCGCCTGTAGCAGCTGGCGAAGCCTGCGTCCGGCTGCGCAGCAGTCGTGAATTCAGGCAGCGCGGTGTTTCAGGTAAACCTCGTGTTCAGGTTTTACGACGGCCGCGCCGCCGGACGCAGGCTTCGCCAGCTGCTACAGATCGTGGGGTGGCTTGGCTGATCGGCATTATCGGGGGGTTGTCAGTGGCGCCAGCAGGTGTTCGATCTGCGCCAGTTCCCAGGTGCTGAGCAAACTGACCGGGTCGGTGCCGTAACGTTGCCAGGTGTCGAAAGCGCCCTCGCGGCCGTCCGGGCTCCGACAGTTTTGGCAGTGGCGCAGGTGATTGCCATCGAAGTCGAGGGTCAAGCGCCATCCTTCGATATCAACCGTTACGTGACCGGACGCGCAGGGACTATCGAGGCGCTGCAATGAGCGAACGCCCAGGGCGGCATCGCGCAATAACTGGCACACCTCGCGGGCCGTCAGGGCAGGGCGGTGAGTCGTCATTCCTGGTCTTTCGTCGACTTGATGACATTGCAGCGTAACCGCACGATCGCTTTCTGCCGTTGCGTGAATTCGTCCTGCATCAGCCCAGTGGTGAAACACAGGAAGTGAGGGAGCTTCAGGTAAGCGGGAGATGGGCTGTCTTTGGATTTCATGGGCATCCTTTTTGGCCATGGGGTGATGGCTCGAATGCGTGGAATATACATCGTGTGCGATGGTGTCTGAAGTGCACCAAGTTCGTAGAAGGCCGCCGGGTTTGACGAGCAGAGTCTCGCCAGACCGGACGGGGAACATCACGCCGTCAGAACGTTCAGGGCCACTGGCCGACGAGTGGTCGAGGCTGCGCTTTTTGCGCCAATCTGCGAACAAGCCGGCGATGAGCTGTAAACTGGCCGCCTTTTATCACCTCAAACAAGAGATCCCCATGGCAAACCAAGACATCACGTTCACCCCCGATCCAGACGCAGAATCCATTTCCTCCGACGTCGCCGGTTTCGGCGGCCTGTTGGTTTCTACGCAGATCCCCACCCGCGCCGATGGCAGCCTGGAGCTGGGCGGTATCGTCGAGCAAAGTGAATGCACCTTGCAGGCGCTAAAGGTGGCGCTGGAGCGCGCGGGCAGTTCGATGGATCGGGTTATGCACCTGACCATCTACCTCACCGACATGGCCGATCGCGCCGCCTTCAATGAGGTTTACAAGCGCTTCTTCGCCAAGCCGTGGCCGGTCCGCGCTGCGGTGGGCGTCGCTGCGCTGGCGGTCGAAGGCATGCGCGTGGAAGTCACCGCGATGGCGGCCAAGGCCTGAATTTACGGGGTTATCCGGCGGCGGCGCTCAACGAGCGGTCGCTGCCGGATGCACTCTTATTTTTTGCACTCCGCCAATACCACCTGGCAAGTACTCGGCGTGCCACCGGAGCGGCCGGCATAACGCATGCAATTATTCAGCGACTTTTTGCGCGCCATGCTCAGGGTGTCGCCCCAGGCCAGGCCACCTTCGCCGGAAGTCGGTAGCGCTTTTGCATAGCAGCTTGAGCCGAGGCTGGCGGCCGAATGGCGATGGCCGCTACATCCCGCTGTCAGCGCAAGGTTGATGGCGAGCAGGAAGGGAAGGCCCCATGACAAGCAGTGGCGCGTTGTTTTTCCGGTCATGCCATTTCCCCCTGGATCAACAGGCTGGAGGCGTGTTGGTGGGCGTGTCTATTTAGATTAGCTGGTATTGCGCCTGTCCAGGCAGCGTCCGATAACGCGGACACGGTCATGAAAATTTCACGATTCCATTGCGGACGTGATTTCAATCAACAGCATCGTTGGCTGGAATAATTGCGTCTTGACCGGGCTCGGCAGCCAGTTTCAATCGGTCGGCTTTACTGATGTATTTGGACTTGTTTGCCGGTGCCAATTTGGCACTGGCCTTTTTGGCGTGGGCCTTTAATAACTGGGTGATTTTTTTACGACGATTCATGTTTTCTACTCAGCGGGTAAGGTCTTGAATGATGTCAGCTTAAAACAGGATTGCCCGTGACCGTCAGGTGATGTGGGTCGATGACGCCACCAGCTTGCCGGTGCGCTCGACGATAGGCAACCGAGGTTGTTAGCGCAGGGGCGTTCTGCCGGTAACTCTGGCGTATCAGCCGGGGCTGCGATGCCGATCGATGTCGCCAACGTCCATCGGCCAGCGCGTTTCCAGGTACTCAGTCAGATAACTCATGAAGGCCTTGACCTTGGGTGTCAGAGCGGCGCGTTCCTGGACGCAGGCATAGATGTCGAGCGGTTCGGCGTAGGCATACGTTGCGGCGTGGCGATGTTCGAACAGCGGAACGAGTTGCCCACTGTCGATGTAAGGCGCAGCGACGAACTCGGCCAGGCGGGTAATGCCCGCGCCGCGGATCGCCATTTGCGCCAAGGCGTCGATATCGTCGCTGATGGCGGTGGCGTTGATCGTCGCGTCATACCGCTGCCCATCGCGGATAAAACCCCAGCGTAAAAAGCGCCCGTCGAGCGGGTAACGAAATGCCAGGCAGGCGTGCTGTTGCAGATCTTCCGGGGCGTGCGGCCAGCCGACGCGTTCCAGATAGGCAGGGGAGGCGCAGATGATAAAAGGCACCGAAACGATCTTGCGCGCGACGATGCCTTCTTCCAGTTGCGGCTTGATCCGCAGGCTCAGATCAATGCCTTCCTGAATATGATTGATTTTGCGATCGGTGGTGGAGAGTTCAAGGATCAGGCGCGGGTAACGTGCCGCGAAGCCGGCGATGACTGAGGCCAATACATGTCGCCCAAACGCAGAGGTAGACGCGATGCTCAGGCGCCCCTGAAGTTGGGTTTGTGTGCAGGTGATTGCGCTGTGCGCCGATTCGAGATCACGCGCGATGTGTTTCACTTTTTCGTAGTACGCCGCGCCATTCTCGGTCAACGCCATGCTGCGTGTAGTGCGCTGGAGCAGGCGCGTGTCCAGGTGCGTTTCCAGACGATTGAGGGTCTGGCTGACGGCGGCGGCGCTGACGCCCAAAGTCTTGGCTGCGCCGACGATGGAGCCGGCTTCAACGACCTTGATAAAGCTGTCTATTGCGCCGAGCAGATTCATTGTTTGGCCTGAGGCGATTCGTAAGATTCTCTTTATAAAGCACTCACAGATAAGCGTCTAGTTGGCGGTTGCCGGGCTTGTTATGGTGCGGATCACTTATCAATCGAAGGTCAACAAGGTCTGATATGAATTCAAAACCATCCGCCAAAACACTATTTTCAAACCCGCGCAAACTTTCGGTCCGCGCGACGCCCTATGTGTTCGCCCTGTACATGGCGGCGATCATGGCGCTCCTGATGTCGTTCGTGATTACTGCGGCCAATTCCGGTATTCAGACGGGTTTTCTAAGCAATGCGCTGCACGCCTACAAGTTGGCGATGCCCGTGGCGTTCCTGTGCATACTCGTCGTTCGCCCTGTCGTGATCAGACTGGTGTCGTTGACGGTGCATCCACATCATTGAGGGGACCAATACCATCAGTCGTCCTTTAACCAGCGGGCAGCCGATTCGGCGGTGGTCTCAGGCCCCGTGTTAAAGGCGATTGATGCGTTGGGCGCACCTTTGTGCACGGCGTTAATGACGGTTTCGAACAGGGAAAGACTTTTTGGTGGCAGGCGAAGGCCAGCGCCGATGACCACACAATCGTAGGCCTTCGTTGCGAGCTGTTTTTCCAGCACAGGCTCGGCGGTTTCGTCGGGCGGGATCAAACAAAGGTCGGCCAGCCATCCCCGTTCCGCCATCGACGCCATGGCAATGGCAATGCCTGCCCGGATCTTCTCGACCGTCAAGCCTGGAGGCAAGGCCGGATCAGAGAAGTCGACTGTTTCCGCCGTCTGCCCAACGAACAATATCTGCGTCATATGACTTCACTCCACGTGTGGGTGTGCCTTTGCTCGCAAAGCCAGAGGCGGCTCATTCGAGCCGCCTCTGTTCAGTGATTAACCACGCCTGGGCAGTTTCCAGCCTGGGCGGATGAAATGGCAGGTGTAACCGTCGGGCAAGCGTTCGAGGTAGTCCTGGTGTTCCGGTTCGGCTTCCCAGAACGGCCCGGCCGGGGTGATTTCGGTGACCACCTTGCCGGGCCAGAGGCCGGAAGCTTCGACGTCGGCCACGGTGTCTTCGGCAACCCGTTTCTGCTCATCGCTGAGGTAGAAGAGGGCAGAGCGATAGCTGGCGCCGATGTCGTTGCCCTGGCGATTCTGGGTCGTCGGGTCATGGATCTGGAAGAAAAACTCGAGGATCTGGCGGTAGCTGATCTGCTGCGGGTCGAACACGATCTCGATCGCTTCCGCGTGGTTACTGTGGTTGCGATAGGTCGCGTTCGGCACATCGCCACCGGAATAACCCACCCGCGTGGACAACACGCCGGGGTAGCGGCGCAGCAGATCCTGCATGCCCCAGAAGCAGCCACCGGCCAGGATGGCGGTTTCGGTTTGCGTCGTCATAAGCGGTCATTTCCCTCAATGAAAGAGTCCGTTACTGGTTGATCGGAGCGTTGAACTGGTCGGAGTAACTGCCGTCCATCAGCGAGGATGCCACTCGATCCGAACCGATGCCACTGCGGGAATAGGCGAGGCGAGCGGCGTTGACGTGATCGGAGCCGTCTGCTGCGAGGGCTCCGGCGCCTACGCGATCAGCGCCGTCTGCGGCGACTGTACCAGCGCCGACCCGATCCGAGCCGTCAGCAGCGACCGCCCCAGCACCGACACGATCCGAGCCGTCAGCAGCAACTGCACCTGCGCCGACACGATCTGCGCCGTCAGCGGCAACTGCACCAGCGCCGACCCGATCCGAGCCGTCAGCAGCGACCGCCCCAGCGCCGACCCGATCCGAGCCGTCAGCAGCAACTGCACCTGCGCCGACCCGATCTGCGCCGTCAGCGGCAACTGCACCTGCGCCGACCCGATCCGAGCCGTCAGCGGCAACCGCCCCAGCGCCAACTCGATCCGAGCCATCCGCCGCGACCGCACCCGCGCCGACCCGATCAGCGCCGTCTGCGGCGACTGCACCAGCACCGACCCGATCCGAGCCGTCAGCGGCAACCGCCCCAGCGCCAACTCGATCCGAACCATCCGCCGCGACCGCACCCGCGCCCACATGATCCGAGCCGTCTGCCGCGACCGCCCCGGCACCGACCCGGTCCGAACCATCTGCCGCAACCGACCCCGCCCCGACATGGTCAGCGCCATCCGACGCCAGGGCTCGTGCCTCTGCAGCCCAGGCACCGGGCATTACCACCGTCGCCGCGAGCGCCAATACAACGCCTGAAAAAAACTTATATTTCATGATGTTCTCCATAACTCATCAGCCACAAAGCCATTGAGCACGGTCGGTCGTTCGATCCTGGGCGACACGAGGCACGGACTCGGGCTGATTACGTTGGCGATTGGCACGGGTACGCCGTACAGCGCACGGGTGTCGACGTGTTGCATGACAAAGGGATAACCAACTAATGAGTATAGATCGCTCTTGGCGACTGGCTCGGGCCGGTGACCATCGGTGCTGAAATGCGCAGCTAGAATGAACGGGTCAGTCTCAATGTTGGAGAACCGTAATGGTCAGCAAAAACATCATTTGCCTCTGGTACGACGGTGCCGCGCTGGACGCCGCGACGTTCTACGCCAAGACCTTCCCGGACAGTGCGGTCGGCGCCGTGCACCGCGCGCCGGGCGACTATCCGGCGGGCAAACAGGGCGATGTCCTGACGGTCGAGTTCACGGTGATGGGCATCCCTTGTCTCGGGCTGAACGGCGGCTTCGGGGTCAAGCATAACGAGGCGATCATCGCCATGAAGGATCGCCTGAAGGCCAACGGCAAGGCCCCCAAGCAGATTATCTGTGCCGCCATGCGCAAACTGCTGCATTTCATTTACGGAGTGCTCAAGTCGGGCCAGCCATATGACCCGGAATTTGCGCTTGCTCGGTGAGATTCAAGACGGTATCTACAGGGGATCGTGTTTCAAGATGGGATTGCAGCGAATAAACACGTTTCAAGGCGCACGTTTAACGACACTCGGTGTTACGTCATAAGAGGCTACAACGCCTTGCGTCGTTGCCTACGCGTACGCCAGAATCCGCCGGCTTGTGCGTCTATGGCTTGGGTTTTATCGTGTCTCCGTCGCTGAAATACAGCGATGGGTTTGGTAGACCCTCAGCATCGACGCATAGCGTCACCTTCGGCGGTCCTTTTTCAGGACTGCGTTTTTATGGTGGCCATGCGTAGGGCTCCTTCGGGGGCGCCGGTTCCGATGCCCGGTCTACCAACCTCCGTATGGCCGCCACCCTCCGTTTGGTAGCGAGATGGTGATGGCTCCAATTAAGCAGCATCGGAGTTCCATCTATGTTCAAAGTTACGCCCAACCCCCCGAATACCGGTCCAGTACCCTACGACGCCGCTCTTGACCTTGACCCCAAGAAACTCAAAGAGGCGGCAGACCGCGCGCTCAACTTCTACCTCAACCCGGGGGCGACGAAAACGCAGATACCGCCCCGCAAATCCAGCAACTTCTACACCATCGACGCAGCAGTGGATGACGAAACGTTGCTCGTCGACGCCTCCGAATCATTGGCATCAGCCCGCGAGATGGTCAACGACCTCGTTGACCTGACGGACGGCCCGCGACGCTACACGATGCTGGTGCTGCAACGGGTGATCATGTTGGGTGAGTTAGCGGTCAATCGCGTACTGGATAACCACAAGCCTGGGTAGCAACCAGGCGTTCCCCCTGTAGGAGCGAAGCTTGCTCGCGAAGGCGTCAGGCCTGAGATACCGCGTTATCGTTGTTCGCGGGCAAGCCTTGCTCCTACAGGGCATCAGTTTTCTTCATGGAATAAACCGATACCCAACCCCCGTCTCCGTCACCAGATGCCTCGGCTGCGAAGGGTCCACCTCGACCTTCTTCCTCAACCCGCCCATAAACACCCGCAGATACGGCGTATCCGTCGTATGCGACGGCCCCCAAACCGCTTTCAACAGCTGCAAATGCGTCAACACCCGATTCGGATGCGAGCACAGATGCACCAGCAACCGATACTCCAGCGGCGTCAAATGCAGCGGCGCGCCGGAGCGTTCCACCACGCGCCGCTCTAGATCAATGCGCACATCGCCAAAGCTCAGCACTGAATTGCTATCGGCATCTTTCGCCTGTCGACGAAGTAGCGCGCGGACCCGGGCAAGCAGTTCCCCTGTGCCAAACGGCTTCACCAGATAGTCATCAGCACCCGTGTCGAGGGCGAGGATTTTGTCCGACTCGGCACCTCTGGCGGACAGCACGATGATGGGCACCGGTGACCAACTGCGCACATCGCGGATCAGGTCGATGCCGTCGCCATCGGGCAGGCCCAGGTCGAGGATGATCAGGTCGGGACGGCGAGTGCCGGCGTCGATCAGGCCGCGGTGGAAGGTGTCGGCTTCATGCACGTCCAGGCCTTCGGCTTGCAGGGCCATGCGCACGAAGCGGCGGATTTCCTTTTCGTCCTCGATGATCAGGACGTGGGGCACAGATTCGGTCATGGCTGTTCCTCGTCAGTCTGCGGGGCGAAGGATTCGATGACGGGCGGGGTTTCGCGGGGCAGACGCAGCGTGAAACACGCGCCGCCCTCGGGCCGGGTGATGCCGACGATGGTGCCGTCATGGGCCTGGGCGATGGCCCGGCAGATCGCCAGGCCCAAGCCGACGCCGGGGATCGAACTTTCCTTTTTGCCGCGCATGAATTTGCTGAAAATCGCTTCTTCGTGACCCTGGGGCAGCCCCGGTCCTTCGTCGGCGATCCACATCTCGATGGCATCCGGTGTGGCCCTCGCGCCCAAGCCGATCGTAGTAGTGGGCGGGGTGTATTTGACGGCGTTTTCGATCAGGTTGATGAGGATGCGTTCGATCAGCACCGCGTCGATCCGAACCGGCGGCAAGTCATCCTCCAGCGCGACATGCACCGAGCGCCCGCCGAGGATCGGTTGCACGGCGCGCAGGGCACTGCCGACGACGTCTTCGACCGGTTGCCACTGACGATTCAACACCACTTTGCCGGATTCCAGCCGCGCCATGTCCAGCAGGTTGTTGACCAGCGTGTTCATGCGCAGCGCCGATTCACCCACCGCCGTGGCGATCTCGGCGGCTTCGCCGGTCAACGCTGGCTGGGTCAGTTTGAGCGCTTCGGCGAGCCCGACCATCACCGACAGCGGCGTGCGCAAATCATGGGAAATGGCCGACAGCAGCGAGTTGCGCAGCCGCTCGGATTCCATTTGCACGGTCGTGTCCTGGGCCACGTTGATGTAGTGAATCCGTTCGAGGGAAATGGCCAGCAATGAGGCGCAGGTGTCGAGCAGGCGCCGCTGTTCCGGCACCACTAGCCGGGTGGTGTCGCGGGGCTGCACGGCGAGTATTCCGCGCACGCGCATCGGCGCCGACAACGGCAAGTAAAGCGTAGAGCTGGAGGGCAGTGTGTCGGTGCCGTAACCGGCCGGTTCGGTTTTGTCGAACGACCACTGGGCAATGGCCAGGTCGACTTGCGGTGCATCGCCGGTGATCATCGGCGCCAGTAATTTGTTGTTGTCATCGGCCACCAGCAAGGCTGATCGGGCGCCGAATTCGGCGCTCAGAAACTGCGCGCTGATATCGGCGATCTGTTCGGTGATCAGCGCGGCGGACAGCAGGCGCGACATGTCGTAGAGCGCGCGCATGCGGTCTTCGCGCCGTTGCGCCACCCGCGCCTGGTACGTCAGGCCAGCGGTCATTTGCCCGATCACCAGCGCGACCACCAGCATCACGACGAAGGTCACCAGGTACTGAACATCGGCGAAGGCGAAGGAAAAACGCGGCGAGACAAAGAAAAAATCGAAGGCGCCGACGGACATGAACGCCGCCATCACCGCCGGGCCACGGCCGAAGCGCACAGCGACGGTGACCACGGCAAGCAGGAACAGCATGACGATATTGGCCTGCTCAAGTACGCCTGCCAACGGCAGGGCAACCAAGGTCGTCACTGCGCATAACCCGGCGCTCCAGAGCCAGGCCGACCACTGGATCGGGCTTTCGCGGGTTTCGGGTGTCGTCTCGGGGCGTGGGCTGCTGCTCGGCAACGAGACTTGAATCACATCCAGATCGGCGCCCAGCACACCGATACGGTCCGCCAGCACTTGGCGCCATAATCGGCGTCGCGGACGTTCATCCCGCCCCAGCACAACCTTGGACAGATTGTGCAGACGCGCATACTTCACCAGTGTTTCGGCAATGTCCTGACCGGCCAGGGTCGCGATCTGCGCGCCCATGTCCTGAGCCAGTTTCAACGTCGCCAACACCCGACGCCGCTTGGCCTCGGGCAGGCGCTGCAAGGCTGGGGTTTCGACATACACGGCATGCCAGGGCACATTCAGTTGCGTGGCCAGGCGCGCCGTCGAACGCACGGTTTTCTCCGCCTGTTCATGGGGGCCAATGCAAGCGAGCAACGAGTCGCGAGTGCCCCAGACTGGTTTCACCGCGCTGTTTTGGCGGTACTGCAGCATGTCGCTGTCGACCCGGTCGGCGGTACGGCGCAGCGCCAATTCGCGCAGGGCAATCAGGTTGCCTTTGCGAAAGAAATTCTGCACCGCGCGCTCGGCCTGTTGCGCCAGGTAAACCTTGCCTTCCTTCAAACGCTGCAACAAATCATCGGGCGGCAAGTCGACGATGACCACCTCATCGGCGGTGTCGAATACATGATCGGGCACGGTCTCCCAGACGCGAATGCCAGTGATGCCACCGACAATGTCGTTCAGGCTTTCCAGGTGCTGGACGTTCATGGTTGACCAGACATCGATACCGGCGCTGAGCAGCTCTTCCACGTCTTGCCAGCGTTTTGGGTGCCGGGAGCCGACGGCGTTGGAGTGCGCCAGTTCGTCGATCAGGATCAAGTCCGGTGCGCGGATGAGTGCGGCGTCCAGGTCGAATTCGGTGACGGTGCGGTTTTTGTCGGCGACGTGCTTGAGGGGCAGCAATTCGAGGCCCCCGATCAGCGCTTCGGTTTCGGCGCGGCCATGGGTTTCGATTACGCCGATCAGCAGGTGGATGCCCTGAAGCTTCGCCGTATGGGCGGTCGCCAGCATGGCGTAAGTCTTTCCGACACCAGCGCTGGCGCCGAAAAAAATCTTAAGCCGACCCCGTTTGGCTTGCGCTTCCTCTTCGCGAATCCGGGCCAGTAGCTGGTCCGGGTCAGGACGTTGTTCGGCCATCACGCTCACCGTGTGGGAGTTGGCGCTCAGTGGGCAGCGTCGAGTGCCAGGTTCAGGGCCAGCACGTTGACCCGAGGCTCGCCGAGGAACCCGAGCACTGTGCCTTCAGCATACTCGCCGATCAGTTGGCGAACCTTCTCGATCGGCCAATTGCGCACCCGCGCCACCCGGCCGGCCTGATACAACGCGGCCGCCACGCTGATATGCGGATCAAGACCACTGGCGGAACTGTAGACCAGGTCGGCGGGTACCGTGGCGGTGTTGCCGGGATCGGCCGCGTGCAGGGCCTCGATCCGCCCCTTGACCGCGTCCATCAGCGCCGGGTTCAACGGGCCTTGGTTCGAGCCGCTGGAGGCCTGCGCGTTATAGGGCATGGGGCTGGTGGCGGAAGGGCGGCTCCAGAAGTATTTCGGATCGCTGAAACCCTGGCCGATCAACAGCGAACCCACGGTTTTGCCGTCTCTTTCGATCAGGCTGCCGGCGGCCTGATGGGGAAACACCAGCCGCGCGATCCCGGTGGTGACCAACGGATAGGCCAGGCCGGTGAGCAGCGAAAAGAAAATCAACAGGGTCAACGCCGGACGCAACAGAGTGGTCATGACAGTGCTCCCTCAAACCAGACCGACAGCGGCCAGCGCCATGTCGATGATTTTGATGCCAATGAATGGAACGATGACCCCACCCAGCCCGTAGATCAACAGGTTGCGCCGCAGCAGCAGGGCGGCGCCGACCGGGCGGTATTTCACGCCTTTGAGCGCCAGGGGAATCAGGAAAATGATGATCAGCGCATTAAAAATCACCGCCGACAGCACCGCCGAATTCGGGCTGGTCAGGCCCATGATGTTGAGTGCCGCAAGCGATGGATAGGTGGTGACAAACGCCGCCGGGACGATGGCGAAATACTTGGCGACGTCGTTGGCAATCGAGAACGTGGTCAGCGAGCCCCGGGTCATCAGCATCTGTTTGCCGGTTTCCACCACCTCGATCAGCTTCGTCGGGTTGCTGTCCAGATCCACCATGTTCCCGGCTTCCTTGGCCGCTTGCGTCCCCGAGTTCATCGCCACCGCGACATCAGCTTGGGCCAGCGCCGGGGCGTCATTGGTGCCGTCGCCGGTCATCGCCACCAAGCGGCCTTCGGCCTGGTAGCGGCGGATCAGGTCGAGTTTCTGTTCCGGCGTGGCTTCCGCCAGAAAGTCATCGACACCGGCCTCGGCGGCGATGGCGGCAGCCGTGACACGGTTGTCGCCGGTGACCATCACGGTTTTGATGCCCATGCGCCGCAGTTCGACGAAACGTTCCTTGATCCCGCCCTTGACGATGTCCTTGAGCTCGATCACGCCCAAGACCTTGGCGCCATCGGCGACCACCAGCGGCGTACTGCCGCGACGGGCGACGTCTTCGACGATGGTTTGCACCGCGTCCGGGAAGTGTCCGCCCAGACTCTGGACGTACCGCAGGATCGCCTCGCCGGCGCCTTTGCGCAGTTGGCGCGTGCCCATGTCGACGCCGCTCATGCGGGTCTGCGCCGAGAAGTGCACGAAGTGGGCGTCGAGCGCGCCGATGTCACGCTCGCGCAGGTTGAAGCGTTGTTTGGCCAGCACCACAATGCTGCGCCCTTCGGGTGTTTCATCGGCCAGGGAGGCGAGTTGCGCCACGTCTACCAACTCCGCTTCCTTGACCCCTGGCGCCGGTAAAAACGCCGAGGCGTGACGGTTGCCGAGGGTGATGGTGCCGGTCTTGTCGAGCAGCAGAACGTCCACATCACCGGCAGCCTCCACCGCACGCCCGGAGGTGGCGATGACGTTGGCTTCCATCATGCGGCTCATGCCCGCGACACCGACCGCTGACAGCAAACCGGCAATGGTGGTGGGGATCAGGCACACCAACAGCGAAATCAGCACGGTAATGGAAACCGGCGTCCCGGCCTGGGCCACCGCGACGCCGAACAGCGAGAAGGGCAGCAGCGTCACCGTCACGCCGAGGAACACAATCGTCAGCGCCACCAACAGGATCGACAGGGCGATTTCATTCGGGGTCTTTTGCCGTTTGGCGTTCTCGACCATGGCGATCATGCGGTCGACAAAGGTTTCGCCGGGGTTGGTGGTGACGCGAACGACGATCCAATCCGAAAGCACCCGGGTGCCGCCGGTTACGGCCGAGAAATCGCCGCCACATTCGCGAATCACCGGCGCCGATTCCCCGGTGATCGCCGACTCATCCACCGAGGCCGCGCCTTCGATGATTTCGCCGTCGGCGGGGATGATCGAGTCGCCGAGATCGCCAGCCTCGACCACCACCACATCGCCTTTGCACAGGCCGCTCGATTGCGCCAGTTGCCACTCGGCGCCGTAGTGCGGTTCGCGCAATTTCTTGGCCCAGGTTTCCTTTTTCAGGTCCCGCAGCGAGGCGGCCTGAGCCTTGCTGCGACCCTCGGCCAGGGCTTCGGCAAAGTTGGCGAACAGCACGGTGAACCACAGCCACAAGGCAATCGCGAGGATGAATCCGGCGCTGGCCTCACCCTGGCCGCGCAAGGCCTGGACCCACAGGGCGCTGGTGATAATTGCGCCGATGTAGACGACGAACATCACCGGGTTGCGCCACTGGATCCGGGGACTGAGCTTGCGCACGGACTCGACCATGGCCGGGGTTATCAGTTTCGGGTCGAACAAGGAGAACGCTTTGCGTGTCATGTTCGTGGTCTCACTTGATCAGGATGAGGTGTTCGACGACGGGCCCGAGCGCGAGCGCCGGTACGTAGTTCAGCAAGCCGACCAGCAACACTGTGCCGATCAGCAGCGCTACAAACAGCATCCCGTGGGTCGGCATGGTGCCGCCGGTGACCGCGAGGCGTTTCTTCGCCGCCAGGCTGCCAGCGATGGCGAGCACCGGGACGATCACGCCGAACCGGCCGAACCAGGCGACGATCGCCAGCATCGTGTTGTAGAATGGGGTGTTGGCGGACAGCCCGGCGAAGGCGCTGCCGTTGTTGTTGGCGGCCGAGGTGAAGGCGTAGAGGATTTCTGAAAACCCATGGGCGCCGGGGTTGGCGATCCCCAGCCGGCCAGCCTCGGCCATCACCGCGATGGCGGTGCCGAACAACACCAGCAATGGCGTCACCAGAATCGCGATGGCGACCATTTTCATCTCGTAGGCTTCGATCTTCTTGCCCAGGTATTCAGGTGTGCGGCCGATCATTAAACCAGCGATAAACACCGCGAGAATCGCGAACACCAACATCCCGTACAGGCCCGAGCCGGTGCCGCCGAACACCACTTCGCCCAGTTGCATCAACACCAGCGGCACCGCGCCGCCCAGTGGGGTAAACGAGTCGTGCATCGCGTTGACCGCACCGCAGGAAGCGGCGGTGGTCACGGCGGCGAACAGGCTGGAGGCGCTGATGCCGAATCGCAGCTCCTTGCCTTCCATGTTGCCTGCCGCCGTGTCGATGCCCAGCGTGGAAAACTGTGGATTGCCGAGTTGTTCGTAATGAGTGACGGCGACCACCGCAATGACGAAGATGATCGTCATCGTCGCCAGCAGTGCCCAGCCTTGGCGGATGTCACCGACGACATGGCCGAAGACGAAACACAGCGCAGTCGGGATCAGGAAGATCGCGATCAGCTGCAAGAAATTGGTCAGCGCGGTAGGGTTTTCGTAAGGGTGCGCCGAGTTGGCATTGAAGAAACCGCCGCCATTGGTGCCGAGCATCTTGATCGCTTCTTGCGAGGCGACCGGCCCCATGGCGATGGTCTGCTTGTCGGTGCTGGCGGCCACGGTGACGGGACTGCCCTGGGCATCGAGCTTCGGTTGGCCGGCGTCATTGAGCACTGGGGCCTGGTATTGCACGACCTCCATCGTCGTGACTTCTTTATAGGGGTCAAGGTTTTGGATCGCGCCTTGACTGATGAAGAACAGCGCGAAGATCAGCGACAGCGGCAGCAGCACCCACAGCGTGATGCGTGTGAGGTCGGTCCAGGCATTGCCGATACTGGTGGCGCTATGGCGGGCGAAACCACGGATCAGCGCCACCGCTACCACGATGCCGGTGGCGGCCGAGAGGAAGTTCTGCACGGTGAGTGCGAGCATCTGCGTCAGATAGCTCATCGTCGACTCGCCGCCATAACCTTGCCAGTCGGTGTTGGTGACGAAACTGGCGGCGGTGTTGAACGAGGAGTCCGGCGTCACGGCGCCGAAGCCTTGCGGGTTAAACGGCAGCACACCTTGCAAGCGTTGCAGCGCGTAGACGAACAGCAATCCCAGGGCGTTGAACAGGATCAGGGCGAGGGCGTATTGCAGCCAGCTCATCTGCACTTCGGGCGTGACGCCGGCCAGGCGAAACAGCGGCGATTCAATGCGCGCACCGAGGGCAAATCGGCCTTCCATCACCGTGGTCAACCAGCGCCCGAGCGGCCAGGCCAACAGACCCAGCGCCAGCAGAAAGGCCCCGAGGAGGACCCAGGCTTGCGTGGTCATAGGAAGTCCTCCGGAAAGAACAGCGCGGCGATCAGGTACACCAGCAACCCGGCCGCGATGATGCCGCCGAACAGATAGAAACCGGTCATGACCGCCTCCTGTTAAGCGCCGCACAGCCACGGGCCAGGCCGATCAGGCTGATGAAAAACAGAGCACCGAGTACCACAAAGATGAAGTCCATGGCGTTTCCTCCAGTGATGAGGAAAAGCCTAGAGGGATGCTTGGTAAGTTGTTATCAGGATTGGGGGCGTGGGGATAAAGATCTTATAAAGACGAGGTATGTGTCGCTCTAGAAAAGTGGCTCGGCACATACATCCCGAATACACCCACGCAACCAGCGATGCGCCGGGTCGGCATCGAGCCGTGGGTGCCAGAGCAAGGACACGGTGATCGGCGGGATGGGCACCGGCAAGGGAAAACTGTGCAGGCCGGCGCGCAGGCTGGCGGTATGGCGTTCCGGCACGCTGGCGATCAGGTCGCAGGATCGAACCAGCGCCAGGGCGGTCGAGAAACCGCCAACGACGGTGACGATCTCCCGCTCCAGCCCGAGTGCACCCAAGGCGTCATCAATGGCTGTCGGGCCTTTTTCCAGACCCCGTCGCGACACGCCGATGTGCCGGCCAGCGGCATAACGGGCAGCGGTGATGTCGCCCTGGCTCAGCGGATGCTCCCGGCGCACGACGCCAATGAAACGGTCCCGGAACAACGCCTGTGCACGCACTTCCGGCGCCATCGATGTCCCGACCACACCGGTTTCCATGTCCACAGTGCCGTCGCGCAATGGCGTGCTGTCCTTGTTCGGTTTCTGCACGAACAGCAGGCGCACCCCCGGTGCTTCTTCGCTGATGCGAGCCAGCAGGTCCGGGCCGAAGGTCTCCACAAATCCGTCACTGGTGCGCACGGTGAAGGTTCGCACCAGTTGCTGCAGATTGAGCTGCTCGACGGGGCGCAGGATCGCTTCGGCGTCCAGCACCAATTGGCTGACCCGTTCGCGTAATTCGAGCGCACGGGGCGTAGGCACGAGGCCGCGACCGGCCCGGACCAGCAGCGGATCGCCGGTGGTTTCACGCAATCGCGCCAGCGCCCGGCTCATCGCCGACGGGCTCAGCCGCAACCGCTGGGCGGCGCGCGTGACGCTGCCTTCTGCGAGCAGAACATCGAGGGTGATGAGCAAGTTGAGATCGGGCATCGACATACGGCGACGGTAGCATGGGATAGGGCGTCTGGTGCACAAGTAATGTGCAAACGGTGCGTCTTCCGCCTTGTCAGGCCGCGCCGTACGCTGTGGACAGCTCCAGTTCGGGAGTCGCCAGCCAAGGAACTCATCTTTATGACCCACCCCGATCAGACCCTCGCCGCCAGTACGCAACGGACACCTTCGGTGCGCTGGGTGCTCGCCAGCCTGTCGTTGTCGATGTTGCTGTCGTCGCTGGGCACCAGCATCGCCAATGTCGGCTTGCCGGCGTTGGCGCAGGTGTTCGGCGCATCCTATCAGGCAGTGCAGTGGATCGTCCTCGCCTACCTGCTCGCCATTACCACGTTGATTGTCAGCGTCGGGCGGCTCGGTGACCTCATCGGCCGTCGCCGGTTGCTGTTGGCCGGCATCGCAGTGTTCACGCTGGCTTCTGCCCTGTGCGGCCTGGCGCCGTCGCTTTGGTTGTTGATTGCTGCCCGGGCCGCACAGGGTCTTGGCGCGGCGATCATGATGGCGCTGACCATGGCGTTTATCGGTGAGGTGGTGCCGAAGGCTCGGACCGGTAGCGCCATGGGCTTGCTGGGGACGATGTCGGCGATGGGTACCGCGCTCGGTCCATCCCTTGGCGGCGTGCTGATTGCCGGCCTCGGCTGGCAGGCGATTTTTCTCATCAATGTGCCGCTGGGAATTCTGACGTTCTCGCTCGCCTGGCTGTACCTGCCAGCGGATCGTCGAGAGCCGAAGCGTGGCGGTTTCGATCCTTTGGGCACGCTGCTGCTGGCGTTGACGCTTGCGGCCTATGCCCTCGCCATGACCCTGGGCCAGGGCAGTTTTGGTGTGCTCAATGTGGCGCTGTTATTCGTGGCTACGTTGGGCGCCGGAGTCTTTGTGTTCGTCGAGTCGACGGTGATCTCGCCGTTGATCCGCCTGGCAATGTTCCGCGATCTTTCGTTGAGCGGGAGCCTCGCCACCAACGTGTTCGTTTCGACGGTGATGATGGCGACGCTGGTGGTCGGGCCGTTCTACCTTGCTCGCGGGCTCGGACTCAACCTGGCTGTTGTCGGTGTAGTGATGTCGATCGGCCCGATCATTTCCGCGTTGAGCGGCTTTCCGGCGGGGCGGGTGGTTGACCGTATTGGCGCGCCGGTCACGGTCATCGTCGGACTGATCTTGATGGCGACAGGTTCGATTGCGCTGTCCGTGCTCCCGGCGATATTTGGCCTGGCGGGTTATGTGGCGGCCATCGCCATCCTGACCCCGGGTTATCAACTGTTCCAGGCGGCGAACAATACGGTGGTGATGTTGGACGTGCCGTCGGACCGGCGCGGCGTGATGTCCGGTTTGCTCAGCCTGTCGCGCAACCTCGGGCTGATCACCGGTGCCTCCGTTATCGGGGCGGTGTTTGCGTTCGCCTCGGCGACGACCGACCTGACAACGGCGGCCCCCGAAGCAGTCGCTACCGGTCTGCGGATTACGTTTGCGGTGGCCGCCGCGCTGATCGTCGCCGCGCTCGTCATCGCGTTGGCCAGTCGTGGGCGCCGGATTTGATCACGCTTCAGCCCCAGGTTTTGCCGAGCGCATCCAACCCGGCGTTTTGCAGATCCTGCGGGCTCATGGCGATACGGAATTTGCAGTTGGCCTGGAAGTTGAGAAAAAACGGTTCGGAAAAACGCGGGATTTCAGAAGCGTCCTGCACGTCGATCAGTAAAATCCCGCCGCGCATGCCGTCCTGCTCAGTGAAGTAAACCGTCTCGGGTTTCAGGCTTTCCAGCACGCGTCCGATGATTTCACCGACTTTGCCGGCGCGCACCAGGGTGTTGAAGGGTTCGTGTGGGAACTCGACCGTCATTAGCATTTTCATGTTTGGATTCTCGGTTGAAGTGGCTGCTCCTTATCAAGATCCCAGCTCCGGTTTGCTCTGTGTCGTTAAGGATAGTTAAGCCGGGGTGCGCCCTTGGGCAGGGTTACGGACGGTCATCCTACGGCTCGCTCCGATTGACGATTATTTTGTTGTGCGATACAACTAAATGATCGTTTCCCGAGAGGTGCGCGCCGTGACCGATTCCAATCTGATCCACCACGTTCGCTCGGCGTCGCGCCTGATGGTGCGGGAGTTGGGTTTTATGCAGGCGACCTTGGCGGCGACGGACTATCCGCCGTCATCCGTGCACACCATCGTGGAATTGGGCAACCGTGACTCGCTGACGGCGGTGGAATTGGTGGCGCTGCTCGGCCTGGAAAAATCCAGTGTCAGCCGCATGGTGCGCAAGCTCATCGAGGCCGGTGAGATCGAAGAAGTGCCGAACGAGCAGGACGCGCGCTCGAAAAAACTGCAGCTCACGGAACAGGGCCGGCAGACCTTGCACGCGGTGGATACCTTCGCCAACCAACGGGTCGGGGCCGCCATGAGGCACTTGAGCCAGGCGCAACAACAAACGGTGAGTGAAGGTCTGGGCCATTACGCCGTGGCCCTGCAATCCCAGCGACTCGGCACCGAACCGCCCACGGCGCCGTTACAGATTGCTCGGGGTTACCGCCCCGGCATCATCGGCCGCATCGTCGAAATGCATGCTTGTTACTACGCCAGACACGCGAACTTCGGTCAGCCGTTCGAAAGCCTGGTCGCTTCCGATATGGCCGAGCTGATGGGGCGTCTGCACAATCCGCGCAACGAGGTGTGGGTGGCACTGGACGGCGAGCGCATCGTCGGTTCGATTGCGATCGATGGCGAAGGCGAGGAGGGCGGCGCGGTGCTCCGCTGTTTCATTCTGGATGACAGTGCGCGGGGCAAAGGCGTCGGGAAGCGCTTGTTGGCTGAAGCCATCCGGTTCTGTGACGAATGGGGTTTTACGGCAACGCGGCTGTGGACGTTCAAGGGCCTGGATGCGGCGCGCAAGCTGTATGAAGACGTGGGGTTCACGTTACAGCAGGAGCAAGCAGGGGAGCACTGGGGTGGGCGGATTATCGGGCAATGGTTTGTTCGACCTGGGCTCGGTGACTCGTCAGCTTAATCCGATGGCCAATCAGCTTGGCGGGGTCGGTCAGTAGTCGGATCTGTGCTTTCGGACAGATTTTTTTCGGTAATGGCCTTTTACGATCACTTGCCACTCTCTAGAATCCGCCGCAGTTCTCCGCGATGGAGGCGCTATGCCATCAATTAAGGAAGTTGTCATGCAAATCGGAAAAATTCTGGGGCTGGCCCTGGCGCTCGGGCTGAGCGGTTGCGCAAGCTTTACCCAGGACGAAGTGGCCCCGGTGAACCTGCCGTCCATGTCCAGTTATTCGAACAAGCCAAATGTCTACGTCGATTTCGACTTCTACCAGGGCACACTGAAAAGCTCTACAGCGGTTGAAATTCCCCAGGCTCGCGACATGCTCAAGCCGCAGCTGCAAAAAGTGCTGAGTGATTCCGGGCTGTTTGGCCGGGTGACCCTCGATGAGTTCCAGAAGCAGCCCGGTGATTACAACCTGCGCCTCAAGGTTTACAACCATCCACCGGGTGGGGGGCAGATGGTCATGGCCTTTATCAGCGGGTTGACCATGACCATCATCCCGGCGCTGGCGACTGATCAGTATTCCATGAGCCTCGAGACGCTTGACCCCCAGGGGCAGGCCGTCACCAGCGGGACCAACCATGACTCGGTCAACACTTGGATGGGCATCTGGTTTGTGCCCTTGATGAGCAATACCCCGAAAGAGGCGGTGACTGATACGTTCAGCCGTCAGGTCAACGCGTTGCTCAAGCAAATGGTCGACAGCAAAAGCTTGAAGTACTCGGCGCTGGATGCCGGCGTGCCTCGGGCCTAATGTAAAAAGAGCCGCAATCGCGGCTCTTTTTTTGCCCTTACTTCAGGGCCTGGATGAATTGCGGATCGCTGTACAACGTCTTCAGCAAATCACGCACCATCGGATTGTAGGAATAGGCGGCCCGGGGAATCGCAATGGCGCCGAAGAAACTGCTGTCCCACTGGCTGCTCACGTCCTTGGTGGCGTCGTACACCACGTCATTGCCCTTGAGCAGGGTAAAGCGCGCAGCGAGTTGACCGGTACCGGTGCCCATGCCCGCTGTCAGCTCATTCTTCACCAGCAATACATTCAAGTGCCGCTGTGCTTGCGGATCCAGCAAACCCGCCCGGCGCAACTCTTCGTTGATGGCGTCCTGGATATGCAAAGGGATGCTGCCACTCGGCGAGCTGATCGGATTGGCTCGAACAGTCAGCGAGCCTTGACCCGCATCTGCCTTGACCTCGGCATTGCTGATCGATTGCAGCGGTGGCGTTTGCTTGAGCTGCTGGACGTTCTCATAGTTCGGTTCATAGCGGGTCATGGTGACGCCGCAACCTTGCAACAACAGGGCGAACAACGGGACGAGCAGAAGGGATTTTTTCACGGCATTTCCTTGCGTGAGTTTCGGGGGCGGGATTATCGGCTGATGGCCGATAGCCATCAATCTGATATTGAGAATAATGCCGATTTTTTTCTGTGCAGTAGTACGAAAAAAGCCCGGGAGCAAACACTCCCGGGCGTGTTGATGCAGTGGACTCAGCGACGATCCAGCCACACCGTCTGGGCGTTGCAGAATTCCCGCACGCCGAAATGCGACAGCTCACGGCCAAAACCGCTTTTCTTCACGCCGCCGAAGGTGACGCGTGGGTCGCTGGCGCAGTAGCCATTGATGAACACGCCGCCGGTTTCCAGCTCGTCGGCCATTTGCTTGGCCAGTTCGAGATTGCGCGTGTAGATAGTCGACGCCAATCCGAACTCACTGTCATTGGCCAATGCCAAGGCATGTTCGGCATTTCGCGCGGTAATGATCGAGGCGACCGGGCCAAACAGCTCCTGTTTGAACGAGGTCATCTGGTCGGTGACATCACCGAACACGGTAGGCTCATAAAAGTTGCCAGGGCCTTCAGCCTTCTGGCCACCCAGCAGCAAGGTCGCGCCTTCTTCCAGGGTGTCGCGGACCTGCTGGTCCAGTTCATCACGCAGATCAAAACGGGCCATGGGGCCGATGTAAGTGTCGCTGGACTGCGGATCACCGACCACCAGTTGGCGCGTCGCCTCGACAAACTTGCGGGTGAATTCCTCGACAATGCCTTGTTCGACAATCAGGCGCTTGGCCGCCGCGCAGACTTGCCCGGTGTTCTGGTAACGGCCAATCACTGCGGCTTTGACGGCGTCGTCCAGGTCGGCATCGTTGAGCACAATGAACGGATCGGAACCGCCCAATTCCAGCACGCACTTCTTCAGGGCGGCACCGGCCTGAGCGCCGATGGCCATGCCGGCGCGCACGCTGCCGGTGAGGGTTACGGCGGCGATGCGTGGATCTTTGATCGCGGTGGAAACCCCCTCCGGCGTGACGTTGATGACTTCAAACACACCGTCGGCAAAACCGGCGCGTTGGAAAGCGTCTCGCAGCAGATAAGCGCTGCCCATCACGTTTGGCGCGTGTTTCAGCACGTAGGTGTTGCCGGCGATCAACGCTGGAACGGCACCCCGCAGCACTTGCCAGATCGGGAAGTTCCACGGCATCACGGCGAGGATCGGCCCCAGCGGACGGTACTCAATGCGTGCCTTGCCACCTTCAACCAGTGTCGGCTCGGCGCTCAGCATGGCCGGACCGTGTTCGGCGTACCACTCGCACAGTTGCGCACATTTCTCGATTTCGCCGCGTGCCTGGGTGGTGGGCTTGCCCATTTCCAGGGTGATCATGTGCGCCAGTTTTTGTGCGTCGTCACGCAGTGCCTGAGCCAAGGCGATCAGCGATTGCGAGCGTTGTTCCAAGGGCGTCCGACGCCAGACTGCAAACCCGGCGGCGGCACGGGTGAGGGCGGCGTCCAGTGCCACGGCGGATTCGAAAGGGTAGTGACCGATCTGCTCGCCAGTGGCGGGGTTGATCGAAATCGCATGGGTGAGACTGGAAACCTGGGTCATGGCACCGTCCTGCTGGGTGGGAATGCGCTCAGGTTACGGCGGTGGTAGTTTTCTGGAAACTGAATAATACTGAGCGTATCGTTCACGTTTGGAGAATGACTTGGATCTGGTCCAGCTCGAAATTTTCAAAGCGGTTGCCGAGCACGGCAGCATCAGTGCGGCCGCCCAGCACATCCACCGGGTGCCGTCGAACCTGACAACACGGATCAAGCAACTGGAGCTGGATCTGGGGGTGGACCTGTTTATCCGCGAGAAAAGCCGCTTGCGCCTGTCGCCAGCCGGTTGGAGTTTTCTCGACTACGCCCGGCGCATCCTCGACCTGGTTCAGGAAGCCCGAGCCACGGTGGCCGGAGAAGAGCCGCAAGGGTCGTTCCCGTTGGGTTCGCTGGAGAGCACGGCGGCGGTGCGGATTCCCGAGCTGTTGGCCGCCTACAACCAAAAGCACGCCAAGGTCGAACTGGACCTGTCTACCGGACCTTCCGGGACCATGATCGACGGCGTGCTCTCGGGTCGATTGGCCGCTGCATTCGTCGATGGCCCGGTGCTGCACCCGGCGCTGGAAGGCGTGCCGGCGTTCGAGGAGGAGATGGTGGTGATCGCACCGCTCAACCATGCGCCGATCCACCGCGCGCGGGACGTCAACGGTGAAAATATCTATGCGTTCCGCTCCAATTGTTCGTACCGCCATCACTTTGAAAGCTGGTTCACCAAGGACGCTTCGGTGCCCGGCAAGATTTTCGAGATGGAGTCCTATCACGGCATGCTCGCCTGCGTCAGCGCCGGGGCCGGCCTGGCGCTGATGCCCCGCAGCATGCTCGACAGCATGCCCGGCTGCACTACGGTGAGCATTTGGCCGCTGTCGGAATCCTTCCGCTATTTGCGCACTTGGCTGGTGTGGCGACGTGGCACGGTGTCGCAAAGCCTGACCATGTTTGTGCGTTTGCTGGAGGAGCGGGGTGTGGTCCAGGCCGTCACCTGAAAGAGATGCTGTATTGGCGATACCAATTTGCCACTACGTCCGTTAGAGTATGCGCCGCTCGGGAGACGGATCCCGGCTTTTTCTAATGGAGTTACACCGTGAATTACCTCAGTAAAGTGGTCGCCGTTTTAGTGTTCGGTCTGGTTTTGGCAGGTTGCACCGGCACCGCGATGAAGACCCAGCACTATGACAGCAGCCAATACACTGTCCTGGGCCACAGCGAAGCGACCGCCACTGGCATGCTGTTGCTGGGTTGCATCCCGATCAAACAGAACAACCGTTTTGTTCGCGCGCAAGACGCAGCGATCAAGGCCAAGGGCGGCGACGCCATGATCAACACCCAAGTGCAGGAAAACTGGTTCTGGGCCTACGTCCTGACCGGTTACACCACCAAGGTTTCGGGTGATGTGATCAAGCTGAACAACGTTCAGTAAGCACGCCGCCTCGCCGCTTGGCGAGGGTGCTTGAGACGTGAAAAAGCCCGGTTCAGCCGGGCTTTTTAGTCTGTGGCGTTTGGCGGGGCATGCCATCATGGGTCAGGATCGATTGTCCATTTTTAGGGATGTCAGAACGTGAACTGGGATGACCTGAAGGTTTTTATCTTCGTCGCCAAATCGAACAACGTGACCGAGGCGGGACATTCATTGAAAGTCTCGGCATCGACGGTGTCACGCAAGATCGCCGCGCTGGAGGCCTCGCTCAGTACCGTGTTGTTCTCGAAGACCACCAATGGTTATTTCCTCACCGAAGCCGGCAGGGCACTGCTGCCGTTGGCGCTGGAGACCGAGGAACGCTTCAAACTCATCGAAAGACAAATCTCGCAGCCAGGAGAGCGGATGGCGGGGCAGGTGCGAATCGATTGCCCGGAGCTGATGGGCACGCACTTGATCATTCCGGGGCTGGCCGAATTCCGTAATCAGTACCCCGAAATCAGCTTCGACTTCGTCAATTCGGCGGTGTCGTCAAAGCTCACGCAAAGCCACAGCGACATCATTGTCCGCTTGCGTCGACCCGAAAACGGCAACTTCACCATGCGCCGGGTCGGGACATTGATGCAGGGGCTTTTCTGCTCCGAAGGTTATGCGGCCGTCCATGGCGTGCCGACGGAACCCGCCGAGTTGAAGCACCACCACCTGATCGGCTGGACCGAGGACATGGCCTATATGCCGCTCGCTCAATGGTTGAATGAAGTGAGCGGTGAACAGAAGCCGTGGATGCGCGTCTCCAACCTCAATGCCCAGCTCAAAGCGGTGGAAGCCAACCTCGGCATCGCCGCGTTGCCGGCGTATGTCGGGCAGCAGTCGGGGTTGCTGCCGGTGCTGGCCGACCGGCCGGCGCATCGCTCCGATATCTGGTTGCTGCGCAATCAGGCGACGCAAGGCGTCGGCCGGGTGGATCGGGTGCTGGATTTCCTGACAGGGCTGTTCCACAGCAAAACTGCGGAGATGCAGTAACGGTCGTTTCTTTGCTGGATGCTCCTTAAAACGGGCTGGTACGCAAGAATATCCAGACCGCCACCGCAATCAGCATCAGCCCAAATACCGCGTTCTGGAACACCAGCAGCCTGGGCCGTGCCCGGATCAGTTTCTGCACGGTCGAACCCATCGAGACCCAGATGATGTGGGAGAAAAAATTCAGCGCAATCAGCGCCGCGCTCAGGATCAGCACGACGCTGCTGCTGGTGTCGCCGGCGGGCAAGAACGTGGAGAACATCACTAGCAACATCACGATCCCCTGCACGTTGCCCAGTTGCATCACGATGCCGTCACGAAATTGCAGGTGCATGACCTTGTCGCCGGGGGCCTTCAAGGGATGAAGCAGCAGCCGCAGACCGAGCCACAAGATGTAGAGGCTGCCGAGCATTTGCAGGTCCCAGACCAGTGTCGGGTGGTTCATCAACGTGTGATAAAGCCCGAGCCCGACCAGCAGGGCGAGCAAGAAGTAGGTGATATCAAGCCCGACGATAAACCGCGCCGAGCGCCGAACACCGCTTTGCGCGCCAGACGTCGCGACCATCAGGTTGCCGGGGCCGGCACTGAGGGTCAGCGGTGCCATGGTGGACAGCCAAAGCAGCCAGTTGATGCTGAAAATGCCTTGCACGTTGTCTTCCCTGATCGCGGTGCGGACTGCACTACTTCCAGTCTAAGTCGCGGCTGTTTTCAGGGTTAGGGCGAAGAACGCCAAGCGGTATTCCAGAATTGCGGGAAGGGTGAACCAGGACTTACGTCGATCAGTTAAGAAAGCTGCGGCGAAACACACGCTCTGTGTAGCAGCTGGCGAAGCCTGCGTCCGGCTGCGAAGCAGTCGTAAACCTGAGCACACGGTCTTCCTGATTCACCGGGTCGGCTTATTTCGCGTCTGCTTCGCAGCCGGACGCAGGCTTCGCCAGCTGCTACATGAGACGGACGCAGGCTTCGGTAGCTGCTACACGAGACGGACGCAGGCTTCGGCAGCTGCTACACGAGAGACGGACGCAGGCTTCGGCAGCTGCTACAAAGGTCGCGTTACGCGCAAAGCCGGTCAGGCACGAAAAAGCCCGCACTCGGCGGGCTTTTGAATTTGAGTAGGTGGCCGGTGCTGGTCTCCGGCTTACGAGATTTATCAGGCCTCTCACAGCAACGTTTTGTGCGTTACTGCCTCACACGGCATAAGGGCTGGATCTCAGCGCGGAGATCTTTCTAACCGTGTACCCTTCGGAGCGCGCCCCACGCGTTCTCGCTATCCTCTTGCGCATCAGTCTGCGTCTTCACCTACCACTTCAGAATAGCCAAAAAGACCCAGGCCCGGGCCAGTCTTTTTAGATCGATTGTGCCCAAGCAAAAGCGTCGCAGGACGGAAAAACGCTATCGGCATTTGCGACCTCGCATTTAGTTGAAGTAGTATACGTTTCATATGCATTTCATATCGGATGGATTTGTGGGAATCGTAAAAATTTCAGAAGACATGCACGAGAATCTGCGCGTCGCCAGTAATGCGCTGAGCCGCTCGATCAACGCTCAGGCCGAACACTGGATGCGCATCGGCATGCTCGCCGAATTACACCCCGACCTGGATCACAACGCGATCTGCCGTTTGCTGATCCGTGCCGAACAGGCCGGCGGCCTCGACTTGCAACAGGTCTGCGCACTCGCCGAAGCGTCGCCAGCCGTCGCAGGAGTCGCGCAATGAACCGTGCAGTGAAGGCCAACGTCCCGATCAATTCCCCGGCACAAATCGCCCAGTCCGGTGTGGCTGGCAAACTCGCGGCCGACGTGCTGGCGATGATCACGCCGCACATCAAGGCCGGGGTCACCACCGACGACATCGATCGTATGTGTCACGACTACATCGTCAACGTGCAGAAAGCCATTCCCGGCAATGTCGGCTATCACGGTTTTCCGAAAACCGTATGTGCGTCGGTCAACGAAGTGGTCTGTCACGGCATCCCTTCGCCCCAGGTGCTGAAGGACGGCGACATCGTCAACATCGACATTGCCGTGGTCAAGGATGGCTGGTACGGCGACACCAGCCGCATGTACTTCGTCGGCGAACCGAGCCCGGAGGCGCGGCGCCTGGTGCAGACCACCTATGAAGCGATGTGCGCCGCTATCCGCCTCGTGCGCCCCGGCGCAACCCTGGGCGACATTGGCCACGCGATCCAGAGCGTCGCCGAGCGCGACGGTTATAGCGTGGTCCGCGAGTACTGCGGGCATGGCATCGGCAAGGTTTATCACGACGAACCGCAGGTCTTGCATTACGGCTTTCCGGGCCAAGGGCTGAAATTGAAAACCGGGATGATCTTTACCATCGAACCGATGCTCAACGCCGGCAAACGCCATGTGAAAACCCTGGCTGATGACTGGACCGTGGTGACCAAGGATCTGTCGCTGTCGGCTCAGTGGGAGCACATGGTGGCGGTAACTGATGACGGCTTCGAAGTGCTGACTTCTTGGCCGGATCAGGTTGAAGGCTATCCGGCGCCATAAACGACAGGCAAAAAAAAGCTGCCGGTTAAGGCAGCAATAAAAAAGCACGCGTTGTATGGCCTGAGTATTGACGTCGTCAGGTTACAGAATGATGACGCTTAATAGACTTGCGGCACGATGAGTTCCGGTGGCGTCGGGTTGCGGGAGTAATCTTCCTGCCGCACCCGTTTCGGCAGCTCGATCGTTGGCTGTTCGACCTCTTCATAGGGCATTTGCCCGAGCAGGTGGTTGATGCAGTTCAGGCGAGCCTTTTTCTTGTCGTCGGCTTGCACCACCCACCACGGCGCTTCGGCGATGTGGGTGCGTTCGAGCATGATTTCCTTGGCCTTGGTATAGGCTTCCCAGCGCCGGCGGGACTCCAGGTCCATGGGGCTGAGTTTCCATTGCTTGAGCGGGTCATGAATGCGGCTGAGAAAGCGCAGGTTCTGTTCCTGGTCAGAAATCGAGAACCAGTATTTGATCAGCTGAATGCCTGAGCGGGCGAGCATTCGCTCGAACTCCGGCACCGTGCGGAAAAATTCTTCGTACTGATCGTCATTGCAAAAACCCATGACTTTTTCGACCCCGGCGCGGTTGTACCAACTGCGGTCGAACAGCACGATTTCGCCCGCCGCCGGCAGGTGCGAGACGTAGCGCTGGAAGTACCATTGGGTCTGTTCGCGGTCATTCGGGGCGGGCAGGGCGGCGACACGGCAGACCCGGGGATTGAGCCGCTGGGTGATGCGCTTGATCACGCCACCCTTGCCGGCGGCATCGCGTCCCTCGAACAGAATCACCACTTTGGCCCCGGTCTTGACCACCCAGCTTTGCAGCTTCACCAACTCGCCTTGCAGGCGGAACAGTTCGCTGAAATAGCGCCGTCTCTCTTCCTTCTCGCTGCCGTCGTCGACGTGACCGTCGAACAGCGCATCGAGGTTGTGTCCATCCTCCAGTAATTCGAGTTCCAGCTCTTCGTCGTTGTGATCGAGCAGCTCGCGATGGATCCGCTGCATCAAGGTGTCGTTGTTGGCAAGCATGGTCGGAGGCTCCCGTGGAAGGTGGCCTGACGATGGTATTCCGGGAGATATGACGAAGTAGTGACGAAAAGGCTGTAGGACATGGCTTGGTCGCTGTCATCTTCGTGTCACCTAAGTCATGGCAAGCTCTTCACAAACCGTCTTTATGGCCCCGTCTGCGGGCCGATGAATCTGCCAGGAATCCCTACCATGAAAGGTGACGCCTCTCTGTTTGCGGCCATTGACCTGGGGTCGAATGCGTTTCGCATGATGATCGGCCAGTCGGTCAGACGGAACCAGCAATGGGCGATCCAGGAAGTGAAAACCCTGCGTGAGCCGGTGCGTCTGGCCGAGGGATTCCAGGGTGGGGCACTCGATGAGTTAGCGCTGGACCGCGGCTGGCAGGCGCTGGCGCGATTTGGCAAAAAACTGCGGGGGTTTGAGTCGTGTCGGGTGCGGGCCGTGGCCACCAGCGCGGTGCGTGAAGCCGACAACGCGCAGCTGTTTCTGGCCAGCGCCGAGCGGCATCTGGGGTTTCGGATTGACGTGATCTCCGGGCAGGAAGAGGCGCAACTGGTGTACGCCGGTGTGGCGCATACGTTACCGGGTGCAGAGAGTCAGCGTCTGGTGGTGGACATCGGCGGCGGCTCCACCGAATTGATTCTGGGACGGGGCACTCAGGCGCTGGTGACAGAAAGTATCGCCATCGGCAGCGGCACCTTCGGCTCGCGCTACTTTCATGGCGGCCGCATCACCGCTCAGGCGCTGCTGGAGGCCGAGCGCGTGGCCTCGCTGCAGTTTGAAAAAGTCGCCCGGCGTTATCGAGCCCTGGGGTGGCAGCAGACCATCGGCTCGTCCGGCACCGCACGGATGCTGGCCAAAGTGCTCAAGGCCAACGGCTTGAACGACGATGACCAGAGCGGCATCACCTACGGCGGGTTGCTGCGCCTGTCATTGCGTCTGCTCGAAGTCGGGCATGTCAAACAACTCAAGCTGGCCGGGCTGCAACCCCATCGTCTGAGCATCTTGCCCGGCGGCCTGGTGGTCATGCTGGCGGCGTTCAAGGTGTTTGGCATCTCGCACATGACACCGTCCGAGCCGGGGTTACGGTTTGGGGTGATGCATGGGTTGATGAGTCAGCGTTGATCACGCCGAGCGAATCGAACCCATGTTGGAGCGTGCTGCGTAGTCCGTTCGGGTGTTGCCCAGGCGGTCGCGGAAGGTGAAGTGACTGAGGATCACGCACAGCGCGAGGCCAAGCATATCGGCGACAAAGTTCTGGTAGGCGGCGCTGAACGGGATGCCGTTTTCTCGCGGATCAACGTACATCTCGTTATACGCTGAGAGGAACAACACGATGATCAAGCCACCCCAGGGACTCCACGGGAAGCCTGCTTTCAGCGCGTGAAAATTCTCTCGCAGGGACTGCTTGAAAAACCTCGACGGAATCGTCACGTAGCCCAACGACAGCGCGGCGCAGAAGCCGTACAGGAAATGGCAGAAGTTGTAGCTCCAGACGATGATGTTGAACGCGTTGAGCTGTACCAGCCAGAAGGTGAAGAAGATCGCCAGGCACAGCAGAAACGGGGTGTGGGTCGAGCGTTGGGTGAGCAGCATTGAAGCTTCCTTGAAGGGGGATTGATCCTTTGGGGTAATGCTACCGGAGTCTTGATTGATTTATCGCGGCTAAATAGAGCGGGTGATACGCATCCACCAATTGATCCAAAGTGAACGCCAGATTTCGTCCACTCGGATTCGGCAGAATCCAAACCGCCGCGCCGCCAAATGTCTTCGGCTGCAATCCCCATGCAATGTCCCGTTGACCGGTTAACGCGCAATACGCCGCTTTGCCGAGAAACGCCACAAAGCGTGGGGCATAGCGCGTGATCTTCTGTTCGAAGTCCTTGGCGGCGGCGGTGAATTCCGCCACGGACAGTTGATCCGCCCGCGCGGTTGGGCGGTCGACCACGGCGGTTAATCCACAGTGATATTGCAAGATCGTCCGATCGTTTTCCGGGCGCACTTCCTCCGGGGTAAAACCGGCAAGATGCAAGGTGCGCCAGAAGCGATTGCCCCGGCCGGCAAAGTGATGACCCTGGGCCGCCGCCGTCATGCCCGGATTGATCCCGCAAAAAATCACCTCAAGCTGCTCGGCCAGAATGTCTTCGAGTCCCACCTTAAAAGCCCCTTATCTGCAGATGACGCTGACCGCATTACGGGCAAGTTCCGTCAACTCGGCGCGG
The DNA here is from genome assembly GCF_059716165.1 of Pseudomonas sp. LBUM1646. NCBI lineage: Bacteria > Pseudomonadati > Pseudomonadota > Gammaproteobacteria > Pseudomonadales > Pseudomonadaceae > Pseudomonas > Pseudomonas sp. LBUM1646. The sequence continues at coordinate 4,290,380 of NZ_CP166810.1, read as the reverse complement.
GATTTGCCCGCTCGCGCGCGGATCGAAATGCTGTGCAGCAAAGATGACGCGAGTACGGCCAGGGCTGCCGGGTCGGCGTCGTCCTTCAACTCGCCGGCTTTGACGGCCGCTTGCAGACGCGTTTCGAGATCGGCATCGAGTCGGCTGAGTCGATCGGAAAGCACGTCGCGTATCTCCGGATCCTCGACGGCTTCGGTGGTCGCCGTGCCGATCGCAAAACAGCCACGCGGTTGGCCCTCGCCCGAGAAGTAGATCGACAACTGTCCCTCGTAAAAGCGCATCAGCGCCTCGCGCAAAGTGAGGGTGCTGTCGGTCAGCGCCTCGTGCATGGCCGCCGCCGCAAATTCCCAGTACTGCTCAAGCGCCTTGATATAGAGCGCGTGTTTGTCGCCGAACGCCGCGTAAAGGCTTGGGCGATTCATGCCAGCCGCCGTGGCGATGCTGTCCAGGGACGCGCCGGAATAGCCGGTGTTCCAGAAAACCCCAAGCGCCTGTTGCAGCGCCGTCTGCGGGTCATATGCGCGAGGGCGGCCGCGACCTTTCCCCTCTGTAATCTTTTTTTGTGCCATGTCGTACAAAACTCTTGATGGAAGATGGGTTCGCCGATATTCTTACATCATCGCACAAAATAAAGGAACCAAAAATTCCTTGGCTTGAAGGTTTGTTGTGGCCGAACTCGAACGGGGTATTGCGGCGACGAAACAGGTGCGGCGGAGCGATCCTCCCAACCGCGCACGGTATGGCTGTTTTTTGTGGATGTAGTCCCCAATTTCCCGGTTATAGGTGCATTCGATCATGACTAAACAGTTCGACATCTCAGCGACACAGGCCATCGAGCATCCAGGACCGATCCAGGCCGACTCGCCCATCAAGAAACCGCTCAAGGAGAAATTGCGGCCTCTGCTGATGGTGGGTTTTCCCGTGCTCTTCGCCGCAGTCGGCTATGCCCACTACGTAGCGGGCGAGCCCTTTGTTTCGACCGATAACGCTTATGCCCGAGTGGCCAAAGCCTCGATCAACGCGCGGATTTCCGGGCAAGTCGTGGAAATCGCGGTTGAGGATAATCAGCCGGTTCACAAGGGCCAGGTGCTGTTTCGGATTGACCCGAAACCGCTGCAGATCGCGGTTGATCGGGCGCAAGCACAGCTCAGCGTCGCACGGTTGCGCATCGATGGACTCAAGGCCAGTTACCGCCAGCAACAGGCTGAACTGCAATCGGCCAAAGAGTCAGCGGATTTCGACCAAAAGGAATTTGCGCGCAAAAAGGCGCTGGTCGCGACCGAGTTCGTCTCCCGCGCCATTTACGAACGTGCCGACACCGACTTGAAAGTGTCCCGGCAACGCATCGCGTCGGTCGAACAGCAGCTCGCCAGCACCGTCGTTGCCTTGAACGGTGATCCCAACATCGCGGCCGATAATCATCCGTCGGTGCGTGAAGCCAAGGCTCAGCTCGACGAGGCGCAGCTCTACCTTTCCTACGCGACGGTGTATGCGCCGGACGACGGCATCGTCGCCAAGGTCGACGATTTGCAGGTCGGCAACTACGTGAACAACGGCGCGCCAGCCTTTGCGCTGCTGTCCGATCGCCAGGTCTGGGTCGAGGCCAACTTCCGCGAAACGGAGGTGACGCACATGCGCCCAGGCCAGGAAGCGACGATCCGCATCGACACCTATCCGGATCACGTATTCAAAGCCCACGTGACCAGCATGAGCCCCGGCGCCGGTGCGGACTTCGCCTTGCTGCCGCCGGAAAACGCGACTGGCAACTGGGTCAAGGTGGTCCAGCGGGTACCGGTGCGACTGGAACTCGATGAGGCGGATCCGGCGCTGCCGTTGTTCTCGGGCACCAGCGCCACGGTCAAGGTTGATACCGGGTTTCGCACGCCCTGGTGGCGCCCGTTCAAATCGCTGCTGACCGCGGGGTAACTTCTGATGAATACGGGAACATTAAGGTTCGCGGCGCTGCTCGCGACCTACATGCAGTCGGCGAACCTGCCGCTGCCGAACTCGGCATTGCGGTTTATCCAGGGCAGCCTGTCGATGACCGACGACCAAGCGGGCTGGATATTCACCGCGTACCTCGCCGCCAGCGCCATCACCCTGCCGGTTGCGCAGTGGCTCGCCGGGCGTTTTGGCTTGAAGTTTGTGTACCAAGCCGCGCTGGCGACCTTCGTCCTCGGCTTGCTGCTCGCCACGGTTGCAACGACCCCGCTGGAATTCGTCGGCGCGCGGATTGTTCAAGGCATCGCGAGCGGCATGCTGGCGCCGCTGTCGATGGCGATCGCCATGGAAACATTGCCAGCGGCGCGGCGGGCGAAATTTGGCTCGGTGTTCACCGCCATTGTGCTGTTGGGCATTGCCAGTGGCCCGAGTATCGGCGGTTGGCTCAGTGAACATTACGGCTGGCGCTCGATGTTCTACGTCAGCGTTCCGATCTCGGCGTTTATCTACCTGGTGGTCACGCTGCTGCTGGCCGAGAAGAAAGCCGAGCAGCGTCCAGCGTTTGACTTCTTCGGCGTCGGCACCTTCACGCTGGGCATGATCGGCCTGCAAATGTTCCTCGACCGCGGTGAACGCCTGGACTGGTTTGCTTCGCCCGAGATCTGGCTGGAAGCGCTGGCCGCTGCCCTCGGGTTGTACCTGTTCGTGGTGCACGTGCTGACCGCGAAGGTGCATTTCCTCAACAAGGGGTTGTTCCGGGATCGCAACTTCGTGTTCTCGACGATCATCTTTTTCGCCCTCGGTTTCGTGCTGCTGTCGACCATGGCACTGACGTCGCCGATGCTCGACGAGATTCTCGGCTATCCACCGGTCTTGACGGGCTGCATGACGATACCGCGAGGGGTGGGACTGGTCGGAGCATTCCTGCTGATGGGCCGTGTTCCCGCTCGTCTCGACCAACGATTTTTCGTGGCGGCGGGCATCGCGCTGGTGGTGTATGGCAACTGGCTGATGCTCGGCTATTCGCCGTTGATGGACTGGCCGCCGGTGGCGATTGCCGGCGCCATTCAGGGTGTCGGCCTCGGTGTACTGATGCCGGCGATCAGCAAGGTGGCGTTCAACACACTCGACCCCAAGCTCCGTCCGGAAGGCACCGGTTTTTTCAATCTGGCCCGGGTCTACGGCAGCACGATTGGTGTGGCGGTGGTGCAGACGTTCTTCTTCAACAACACCCAGGCGATGCACATGGCGCTGGTCAGCAACGTGACGCCTTATCGGGCCGGTGCGCAGGCGATATCCCTGCAAGCACTGGGCGGGCTCAACGAAATGATCACCGGCCAGGCGGCTTTTATCGCCGTTATCGACCAGTTCAAGATTTTGATGGTGGCCATGCTGGTGGTGAGCCCGCTGGTTTTGTTTCTTCGCAAACCCGTTCCGACCCTCTAATTTGTCGTGGAGTCTGCCAAATGAAATCTCAAACGCTTGTCATCAACAGACATCAGCTTCCAAGGATGGTCGGTGCGATGTCGTTCCTGGTATTCCTGTCCGCTTGTACCGTCGGCCCGGACTTTCAAACCCCTGCGGCGAGCGAGTCGCAGCACTATGACCAACAGGCCGAGCAGCGTCTTGCCCAGCAGATTGTCCTGGGCAAAAAGGTCGACGGTGATTGGTGGTCGGCCTTCCGTTCGCCGAAGCTCGATGCACTCGTACGTCGCGCCATCGACGGCAATCTTGAACTGGTGGCGGCAGACGCCACCATCCGACAGGCAGCTTCCTCGGTCGCGGCGGCGGAGGGTGCCCTGTATCCGCAAGTCGATTTCGGTGCTCAGGCTGGTCGCCAACGGACCCACAACGCGCCCGAGGCCTCGGTTTCCAATTTCTACGCGATCGGGCCGCGGGTCGGCTTTGACCTTGACGCTTTTGGCGGTAACAAGCGCCTGGTTGAACAGCAGCAAGCGTTTACCGATCTGCAGAAGCATCTCTACGAAGCGGCGTACCTGACTCTGACCGGCGATGTCGCCAGTCAGGCGTTGTTGCTCGCGTCTGCCAACGCGCAGATGCAAGCCGTCGAAACGCTGCTGGCCAATGACGCGAAGAACCTCGAACTCGTGCGCAGGGCACACGCCAGTGGCGCCACCACGCAGATCGACGTGTCGCTGGCCGAGACACGCCTCGCCCAGGACCGCACGCTGTTGCCGCCCCTCGCGCAGCAGCGTGATTCGGCGCGTCACGCGCTGTCAATCCTGACCGGCAAAGGCCCCGGTGACTGGATCGCACCTGAGTTTGAACTGGCCGAGTTTGCCTTGCCGTCCAACGTGCCGGTGAGTTTGCCCTCGGAGATGGCCCACGACCGCCCGGATGTCCGGCAGGCCGAAGCTGAGCTGCACATGGCCAGCGCTGCCGTCGGCGTCGCGACTGCCAATCTCTATCCGCATATCGAGCTTTCCGCCTCGCTGGCACAAGCGGCATCCGGCAATGGCGGCGCCGCACTGTGGGGCTTCGCCGCCGGGCTGACGGCGCCGATCTTCAATGGCGGCACGCTCAAGGCTGAACGTCAGGCCGCTGTCGACGGCTACCAGGCTTCTCTCGCGGGCTATCAACAGACGGTCATCAAGTCGTTCGGTCAGGTCGCCGACACGCTGCAGGCCATCAACCACGACGCCGAGCAAAACCTCGCGCAGGAAGATGCTCTACGTGCGGCCGACACGAGTTTTCGCTTGAACCAGCAAGCCTACGCCCAAGGCGAGAACAGCATCCTGCAAGTGCTGGAGGCGGAGCGCGCCTACGAACAGGCCTTGCTGGGGCAAATCAGAGTGAAGACGGCGCAGTACCTCGACACCGTGCGGCTGTATATGGCGCTCGGCGGTAATTCCGTGGGTGTGTTTGAGCAGAAAGTGGCGTCTCGCGAAGTACAGAAACGTTCGTATCAATAGCGGCTGCGGCCCAGTTAGTGGAGTAAAGACATGTCATTTTATGAAGCTTTTCACGATGAACTTCGCGATACCCGATTCCCTCTGAATCACGGTTCGGGCCAGATGCCAGCCGTTGGATTCGGTACGTTATTTCGAGATCTCAGCGTCACGACGCAAGCCGTCAAGGATGCGCTGGACGCCGGGTTTCGCCACTTCGATTGTGCGGAACGTTATCGCAACGAGGACTTGGTTGGCGTTGCGTTAAAGGAAGTGTTGGCGGCCGGTAAGATCCGGCGCGAGGACGTGTTCATCACCACGAAATTGTGGAACACCAACCATCGTCCCGAGCGCGTCGAGCCTGCTTTCGAAGCCAGTTGCCGGCGGCTTCAAGTGGACTATATCGATTGCTATCTGATTCATACGCCGTTTGCCTTTCAGCCTGGCGATAACCAGGATCCGAGAGACGCGTTGGGGCATGTTATCTACGATTCGGGCGTGACGTTAATCGAGACTTGGCGGGCACTTGAACACTTGGTGGATGAAGGCCGATGCAAATCCATCGGCTTGTCTGATATCACGTTGCAGGCGTTAAAAGAGATCGTGGCGGTAGCCCGGATAAAACCCGCCGTCGTGCAGGTTGAGTCCCATCCTTATTTGCCAGAGTGGGAACTACTGGAGTTTTGTCAGCAGCATGGAATCATCGTCCTGGCCTTTGCGCCGCTGGGGCATGGCATGGAACCGAAAGTTCTGGAAGACTCGGTGATTACCGGGATCGCCCAGCGTCTGCAAAAGACCCCGGCGCAAGTGGCGTTGGCCTGGTCGGTACAGCGGGGCGTGGCATTCCTGACGACGTCTGCAACACCTAGCCATATCCAGGAGAACATTGATATTGCTACCTTGCCGCAAAGAGCGATGCGGGAAATCAAGGAAGAGATCACCACCCGAGTACGATTCAACTCGGTGGTGGAAACCGGTGTTCCAGGATTTATTCCGCGCAAGAAGTAGCGCAGAACCTGTGGGAGCGAGCTTGCTCGCGATGGCGTACTGGCAGACGACACATGTGTTGAATGAAAGTCCGCTATCGCGAGCAAGCTCGCTCCCACAGTGACCCCCTTTTATCCGTCGTATCTGAGGTGCCATTGATGGATGTTTTCCAGACCATGCGTTTTTTTATCGCTGTCGCTCAAAGCGGGAGCTTCACCGCCGCCGCCGAGTTACTGGACACCACCACTACCAACGTTTCCAAAGCCGTCTCCAGCCTGGAGGCCCGGCTGCAAACCCGCCTGATCAACCGCACCACCCGACGCCTGGCATTGACCGAAGCCGGAACGCGCTATTTACAGCGCTGCGAGAAAATCCTCGACGAGGTGCGTGAGGCGGATGAGGAGGCGGGGACAGCACAGGTCATGCCCGTTGGCAGGCTGAAGATTCACGCGATGGCCGCCATCGGCAATCATTACGTGATCGATGCCATTGCCCAATATCGGGAGACGCAGCCCTCGGTCATGTTTGATTTGACCCTGACCAATCGGCTGCCTGACTTGCTGGAGGAGGGCTATGACATGTCGATTGTGCTGGCGCGGGATCTGCCCGATTCGGGGTTTGTCGCCCAGCGGCTCGGCATCACCTACAGCATCCTTTGCGCTTCGCCCGCGTACCTGAAGAAACGCGGCATTCCCGATTCGCCGGGCGCTCTGTCTGCACATGATTGTTTGAAGATTGTTAACACGGTCATGCCCGCGGAACACTGGGCATTCGAGGGGCCGGACGGCGCAGAGACGGTGACGGTGCCGTTGTCGCCGTTTCATGTAAACACCGCTGACGCCATGACCGTCGCCCTGCTGAGCGGGATGGGCATTGGTATCCAGCCGATCGCTTCGGCGGTTGACGGCTTGAAAGCGGGCACGTTGGTGCGTGTACTGCCCGAATACCATCTTGAAGAATTGAATATGTTTGCCATCTACCCGTCACGAAAGTTCGTGGACGCAAAAATAAAGACCTGGGTGGAATTTCTTAAAACGTACATTCCAGGCTTGTTGGCTACCGATGAAAAAATAGTAAGTTCAGCGAAGTAGCGTGACCGCAGGTATGGAGTGTCGACCCTCCATCGTCTGCACGGTACTCAACCGTTTGAACAGCCGCTACCCATCACTTGATACTGCATGACGTGGCGTTGACCCTGGGAGTCTTCATAGGTCATTTGCGCCGGGACCGGGCCACACTGATCGCCAGTATCGCTAATCGAAATGACTTTCTGGATGTCGGGTTTCATGCCGTAGGCATAACTTACAACCGGTGGTTGGCTGGTCGCCTTAGTTGAATCAGCCTCGTCTGCAAATGCGTGCGCGCCGACACCGAAAAGAGCAAAAAACAGCGCAATGCCTGAAAGTTTCATGATGTTCACCGTCTCGTTCAAGGTTAGTTGTTTGACCTTCTGAGCTGTTTGCTCAGCGGGTAGAGACGATGCTAGGGGTTTAGCTTTCCCTCAAATAGCCGGCAACTGGACAAACACTGTTGCCGGATTTCGCATGAATAAAGCCGTTAGGTCCGCTCCAGCTGACTCAGCAACCACTCGCTAAAGCTTTGCGCATTGTTTTCACTGTCGCGGTGAGTCAGCAGCGCCCAGTTCGGCCCGCGGATGTTTTGCTCTACCAAGGGTTGCAACAAGCCGTTGGCCCGAGCCTGACGACTCAACAACTCGCTGACCAGGGCGATACCGAGCCCCGCGCACGCGGCGTCCAGCAGCAGGCCGGGATCGGAGAAATTCAGCCCCTGATCGCGCTGTCCGACATCAACGCCAGCCTCGACCGCCCAATGACTCCAATCCATTTCCCGCTCGCCGTGCAAGGTGGTGCGCTGTTCGGTAGGCAGCGCCAACACGCTCGGATGGCATGCCGGGTAGAGGCGGTCGGCGTGCAGCACTTTGAAGCTGCACTCGGCCTGGGAGCTGATGTCATCGCGCACCGCAACGTCGATGGTCTGGGTGGTCATGTCCGGGATTTCATCGGTGCTGTAAATCCACAGATCAACCTCCGGATGCTGGCGGCGAAAATCCCCCAGCCGTGGAAGCAGCCAGTGACGGGCGAACGCTGGCGTGGTGTTGAGCACCAGTTGATTGGGCTTCTGGTATTGCCCGAGGCGGCGAATGCCGACGGCCAGTTGTTGCAGCAGCGCCTGGGTGGTGCTGAGCAAATCGTGCCCGGCATCGGTCAGGCTGACGCTGCGGCCACTGCGGAAAAACAACGGCTGATCGAGGTAAGCCTCAAGGCTGCGGATCTGCTGGCTGATCGCCGATTGGGTCAGGTTCAGCTCGGCGGCAGCCTTGTGAAAACTGCCCAGTCGAGCGGCGGCTTCAAAGCCGCGAAGGGTGCTGAGCGGGGGCCAGTGCTTGAGCATATTGATAAGTTCCTCTAATCAGTTTTCCACTAAATCCATCGTTTGTTTGCCTGTTTTTACAGCCGTAGCATGCATGGCAAGTCTTTCAAGACAGTTTTCATTGAACACAATGTCTTAACTAAAAGGTACTGGTCATGCAGCGGGACGACAATAAAAACAGTGGTTGGATGATGCCCGCAGAGTGGGTCAAGCACGCCGCGACCTGGATGGTGTGGCCACACAATCAGGCGCTTTGGGAGTCCGGTTGGCGTGTCACCTTGGCGCAGGTGCAAGAGGATTTCGCCGGGGTGGCCAACGCGATCGCCCGTTTCGAACCGGTGAAAATGGTCGTTGATCCGTCGGCGGTCGCCAGTGCCAAAGCACTGTGCGGCCGCAACATCGAATTGATCCCGTTGGCGGTGAACGACAGCTGGTTTCGCGACTCCGGCCCGAGCTTCGTCTGCCATCCGCAACAAGGCCTGGCCGGTGTGAGCTGGCGCTTTAACGCGTGGGGCGGCAAGTCGGCCCACGACCTCGATGAAAGCCTGGCGCGCCGCGCACTCAATCACCTCGGCGTACCGTGCTTTGGTACGCCACTGAGTAATGAAGGCGGGGCGATTCATGTCGACGGTGAAGGTACGTTGATCACCACTGAATCGGTGTTGCTCAACGCCAATCGCAACCCGGACACGAGCAAGGCTGAGATGGAAGAAATCTTCAGCCGTCTGCTGGGCGTGAAGAAAACCATCTGGCTGCCGGGCGATCCGGACTACGTGACCGGCGACATGACCGACGGCCATGTCGATGGCGTCTGCGCCTTCGCCCGCCCTGGTGTGTTGCTAGTCGACGCCACCCACGACAAACAGTCGGTGTACGCCGAAGTGGCCCGCGAAAACCGTCGTGCGCTGGAACTGGCCACCGATGCCCAAGGCCGCAAGTTCGAGCTGATCGAGTTGTTTGAGGCCACCGACGCCGTGGACACCGAAGCCGAAGTGTTCTGCGCCTCCTACACCAACTTCTACATCGCCAACGGCGCGATCATCATGCCGGCCTATGGCATCGACGCCGACCACGCGGCGGCCAAAGTACTGGCTCAGGCATTCCCGGAGCGCGAAGTGGTGCCGGTGCGAATCAATCACCTGGCCCATGGCGGTGGCGGGGTGCATTGCATCACCCAGCAACAGCCCGTCTGGCCAGTGGAGGGTTGAAGCCATGACCTTGTTGACGATTGCCACCACCCAGATGCCGTGCACCTGGGACTTGCCACATAACCTCGATCAGGCTGAACAGTTAGTGCGTGAGGCGGCTGCGAAGGGTGCGCAGGTCATCCTGTTGCAGGAGCTGTTTGCCACGCCGTATTTCTGCATCGAGCAAAACCACAAACACCTGGCGCTCGCCGAAGAATATCGCGACAGCCACGTACTCAAGCGCTTCGCCGCATTGGCCAAGGAGTTGGGTGTGGTGCTGCCGCTGAGCTGGTTCGAAAAGGCCGGCAATGCCTACTTTAATTCCTTGAGCGTGGCCGATGCCGATGGGCGTCTGCTGGGTGTGTATCGCAAGACCCACATCCCCAACGCCATCGGTTATCAGGAAAAGGAATACTTCAGCCCCGGCGATACCGGCTTTCGGGTCTGGGACACGGCGTTCGGGCGCCTCGGGGTGGGGATTTGCTGGGACCAGTGGTTCCCCGAAACCGCGCGCTGCCTGGCGTTGATGGGCGCCGAAGTGTTGCTGTTTCCCACCGCCATCGGCTCTGAACCGGGCTGCGCAACCCTGGATTCCCGTGACCACTGGCAGATGACCATGCGCGGTCATGCGGCGGCGAACATCCTGCCGGTGGTGGCGGCCAATCGTGTCGGCCGAGAAGTGGCGACCACCGATCCGGCCTTGCAGATGAGCTTCTACGGCTCCTCATTTATCTGCAATCACAAAGGCAAATTGCTCGCCGAGACCGATCGTGACAGCAGCGGTGTGCTGGTCCACAGCCTGGACTTGTCCGCCATGCGCGAAGAACGCCTGAGCTGGGGCATCTATCGCGACCGTCGCCCGGACATGTACGGCGCGCTGCTGAGTCAGGACGGTCGTCACCTCCATTCACGCTGGGCTACTCAAGGGGTTTGAACATGCGTATTGCCAACCAACTGTTGCTCGCTGCCCTGACACTGGCGTGCGCCGCGCCGTCGCTGCACGCCGAAGAGAAAACCCTGCGGCTGTACAACTGGGCCGATTATTTTGCCGAAGACACGTTGAGTAAATTCACCGCCGAAACCGGGATCAAGGTGATCTACGACGTCATGGATGGCAGCGAAACACTGGAAGCGAAAATGCTCGCCGGCGGCAGTGGTTACGACCTGATTTTCCCCGGCGACACCGTGGCCGAACGCTTGATGCGCGCCCACAGTCTGCTGCCGCTGGATCAATCAAAACTCAGTGCGGTCGGCGATATCGAGCCCGGTTTGCAGAAGCTGCGCTCCCATTACGAATTCTCGAGAAAAGCCACCGTGCCCTACACCTGGGGCACCATCGGCCTGACCTACAACGCCGAGCAGTTCAAACAGCGCGCGCCGGATGCGCCGGTCAACAGCCTGGACATGTTGTTCAAGCCGGAACTGGCCGCCAAATTCGCCGATTGCGGTATCTCGATGATCGACTCGCCGGACGAAGTGCTGGCGGTGGTGCTCAACTACCTCGGCCGCGAGCCGCGCAGTGCCAAGCCTGAAGACCTGGCGGCGGCGAGTGAGCTGTTAATGAAACTGCGGCCGTACATTCGCAAGTTCCAGTCGCAACCGGTGACCGACCTGGTCAACGGCAACCTGTGCCTGTCCCTCGGCTACAGCGGCGACATGACCCAGGCGCAACGCACCTCGGACAGCGCCGGCAAGAAGACCTCGTTCCAGTACCGCGTTCCCCGGGAAGGCACCACGGTGTGGATGGACACCATGGCGATTCCGGTCGACGCCCAACATCCGGATTACGCCTACGCGTTCATCAACTTCGTCATGCGCCCGCAGAACATGGCCGCCATCAGTAACTTCACCGGCTATCCCACTTCCAATGCCAAGGCTCGTCCAGACGTTGACGCGACGATGCGCAACAACCCGGATATTTACCTCGACGAGACGACCTATGCACGGCTGATTCCGGGCAAGGACATTCCCCAGTCGGATATGCGGGCGCGGATGCGGACGTGGACCAAATTCAAGACAGCCACAGCAAAATGATCAGGGAGCCATCCATGTCAACGCGTCGGGATTTCATCAAACAGGTATCGGTTGTTGCCGGTGTGGGCATCGCCGCTTCCTTGGGGCTGACACGCGCGCATGCGGCTGCCGCTCATAGCTGGCACATGCCGGACGAGGGTGAAAAACACCTGCGGGCCTTCATCGCGTTTGGCGCGCAGGAGGCGATCTGGGCTGACTTCACCCCTGATGTGCAAGCCGCCCTGGGCTTGATCGCGCGCACCATCGCCCGCTTTGAACCGGTGACGGTGTTCTGCCGTCAGCATGAGCGTGAGTTGGCCGAGAAACAGTGCGGTACCAGCAATGTCACCTTCGTCATCAGCGAACTCGACGATATCTGGATGCGCGATATCGGCGCCAACTTTGTCATCGATGGAAAGGGCAGATCGGGTGCCGTGGATTTCAACTTCAACGGCTGGGGCAACAAACAGCAGCACGGCAAGGATGCGCAGTTGGCCGCTCGGGTGGCGAGTAACGCGCAGGCCGAGTATCTGCGCAGCGAATTGGTGGGCGAGGGCGGCGCTATCGAAGTGGATGGTCACGGCACCGGGATCATGACCGAAAGCAGCTGGATCAACCGCAACCGCAACCCCGACTGGAGCAAGGCCGAAGTCGAAGAGGAACTGAAAGCCCGTCTGGGCCTGCGCAAAATCATCTGGCTGCCGGGCATCAAGGGCAAGGACATCACCGATGCTCACGTGGATTTCTACGCACGTTTCGTCACGCCAGGCGTGGTGATCGCCACTCTCGACAACGACCCTGCGTCATTCGATTACAAGGTCACCCGCGCTCATCTGCAGATTCTTAAAAACGCCACGGATGCCGATGGGCGCAAGTTACAGGTGCATACCGTGTCGCCACCGCTCAAGCCGCGCAAGAGCAAATTCAACCGCGATAACCCGGACTTTGCGGCCGGCTACATCAACTACTTCGTGATCAATGGGGCGGTTATTGCACCCGAGTTTGGTGATAGGGCGGCGGACACCAAGGCTTTTAAGTTGTTGTCCGGACTCTACCCGGACCGTGAAGTGGTGCAGCTTAATATCGACGCGATCAGCGCCGGGGGAGGCGGTATTCACTGTGTCACCAGCCACCAACCATCGGTTTAATGGCAACTGGCTGTTTTAAAACAAATTTATATGCCCTGGGGGACTTCCCATACGCCGCGAAAGTTGATAAATTTCCGCGCGTTCTTGCAGGGGCGTCGCCAAGCGGTAAGGCAGCAGGTTTTGATCCTGCCATGCGTTGGTTCAAATCCAGCCGCCCCTGCCATATTCCCTAAAAAGGGGACAGATCTATTTTCTGGAAAATAGATCTGTCCCCTTTTTTTGTCCCCTTTTTTGGGGCCGTCGCGTGACCATCGGTTCGATCAATAGTGACAATTAACAAACGCAAGTTCTGCTTCGCCGGGTAAACGTCGAGAATCGCCTCCATCGAAGACGCTGCTCCAGGAACATGTGCGATGAAGACATTGATCCAACTGGCGGTTGTTCCGTTGCTGCTGGCCGGTTGTGCCTCGGCGCCTAACGACCCGACGTTGACCCTGCAGACCAAAAAGACGCCTGCCCAGTACGCTGATTGCATCGTGCCGAAGCTACAGGGCAGCGCACTGGCCCCGACGGTCTCGCAAACCCAGCGCAGCTACCGGATCGTGGTGCCGAGCAAAGTCACGGCGGACAACGTGCTGGAAGCCTACAAGGCCCCGAACGGCGGCAAAGTGTTTGTGTATGAGCGCCAATTGTTGGCGTCGAGCTTCATGCCTTCCACTTTCGAGCGTGCCGCGCAGGAGTGCCTGTAACACATCAGCGATTTTCAACGATGCTCCTTTGGTTGGCCGCAACCAACCAATTTTTTGCCCCGCGCCTCATTAGGTCGCGGGGTTTTTTTTTGCTTATTGCGGTCTGAACCTCGCCGCATCTCGCCCCGGTGGCATCCCGAACAGGCGCGCATATTCACGGCTGAACTGTGAGGCGCTTTCATAGCCCACGGTGAATGCGATGGAAGCGGCATCGCGAGGATCGAACAACAGCAACCAGCGCGCCCTGAGCAGGCGCAGTCGCTTCTGGTACTGAATGGGCGCCATGCCGGTGATGGATTTGAAGTGACGATAGAACGCCGAAACGCTCATATCGGCCATCGCCGCGAGTGGCTCCGCACGAAAGGGCTCGGTGAAGTGCTCGCGGATCCATAGGGTGGCGCGCCGGATCTGCGCCAGTCGGCCATCCGGTCGCGCGATTTCACGCAGCATCTCCCCGAACGGCCCTTGCAAGACTCGAAACAAAATCTCTCGTTCGATCATCGGCGCCAACACCGCGGCTTCGTTTGGCCGATCCATCAGCCGCATCATGCGCAACCACGCGTCGATCATTTCAGCCGGTGCCGTCACCGCAGCAAAGCAACGGCTGGTGGGCTGCTCGGCCGTTTTCACCTCATTTACCAGCAATGAGGCAATCACATTGGGGTCCAGAGTCAGGCTGGTTGCAAGGTAGGGCTCACCGGGTCCGCCGGGGTGAATCTCGCCAGTGGCGGGTACGTCCACGGGCACGAGGAAATAGCTGATCGGCAAGTACTCCGACACCTGATCTCCGATCGACAACGTCTTTGAACCTTGCAGCACCAGGTGAAGCATCGGCTGATAAACCTGATTCGCACACGCTTCGGCCCGGACCATTGCCACACGCGTTAACCCGGTTTCCGTCCACTTGTTTTCCGCGCGCATCACGATGCTACGCAGCTCATTCATTGCTTCATTCATGTGACCGACCCTGGCGCAGGTCCAAGAGCAAAGCAAGACGCCTGAGAAGAATAGGCAAGTATGGGGGAGGAACCGGCCACTGATCACAGCTGATAACTGCCGCCACGACAAAAGCACAAACAGGCAGGATTCGAGTAGAAACGGCGGCGCTCGCTGCGACGGCGAGGGATACCGTGGTGACTGACTTGAACGAGCGGCGGGCACATGACTAAGTTGATGATCTACGGGGCGACGGGCTATACCGGGCGCATGGCGGCCGAGCAGGCCAGGGCGCTGGGACTGGACCTTGTCATCGCCGGGCGCAATGCCGAAAAACTGGTGGCTCTCGCGGCGCAACTGGATGTTCCTTACCGAGTGTTCAGCGCTGATGCCCCGGCAGACCTCGCCGACATTGGCGTGCTGCTCAACTTCGCCGGGCCGTTCGCGCAAACGGCGGGCCCCTTGATGAATGCCTGTATCACGGCGGGCGTCGATTATCTGGACATCACGGCCGAGATCAATGTCTATCGGCTGGCGGAACGGCTGGGCGCCCAGGCTATCGAGGCGGGTGTCATGCTGCTGCCCGGGGTCGGTTGGGATGTGGTGCCGACAGACTGCCTGGCGCTGCATGTCGCGCGCCGGGTGCAGAATCCGCAGTCGCTGAGGGTGGCCCTGCAAGTCGCCGGTTCGATGTCACGGGGATCGGCCATGAGTGTCGGCGAGATCATCGGTGCGGGCCTCTTGGCGCGGGTTGACGGCCAACTGGTCGCAACGCCGCAGGCGCAGCCGCAACCCTTCGATTTTGGTGAGGGGCCGGCATTGTGTGCGCCACTGTCGTTCGGTGACCTGGTCACTGGCTGGCACTCCACCGGCATTCCCAATATCGCCATGTTCGTGCACATCACCGGCGATGCTTTCCCCGAAGGCGATCTGTCTCAACTGCCCGACGGCCCCAGTTTTCAGCAACGAGAAGCCCATCGCGCCCGCGCCGTGGCTGAAGTCACCGGGGCGGACGGCACGGTTACCCGCTCAGTGATCGAGACCGTCAACGGCTATAGCTACACGCCTTTGGCTGCCGTGGAAGCAGCGCGTCGGGTATTGGGCGGTGAACGGCGAGCCGGTTTTGAAACGCCTGGACGAGTGTTTGGGGTGGGGTTTGCCGAAACAATTGCCGGGACGACCATCACCGATTTATAAGGCGTTATTCGGATGCTGGAGGATCGTGCGTGCCGCTTTCAGCGTCGCGCAGACAGTTGTTGCGGCGCTAAAAACGCATCGTGGAAGTAATTACGAAACGCCTGCATCGCCGGGCTGAACTCGCGCTCGCGATGCCACGCCAGACCAACGCTCATGGGCGTCACTTTATCGGTGACGGTGAGGGTCTCGATGCGTTTGCCTTCCAGCGACCAAGGACGGTGCACCAGGTCCGAGAGGATCGCCACACCGCTGCCATTGGCTACCATGCTGCGCACCGCTTCAACTGAACTGGTGCGCACCCGCACGTTGGGCTGCTGGCGTGCATGCTCCCAGTAACGCATGGCGCTTTGTTCGGCTTCGTCGACGGTCAGCAGGATGTAGGGTTCTTTCGCCACGTCGGCGAGGCTGACCGCCGAACGTTCGCACAGCGGATGATGGCTGGGCAGCCACAGCCGGCGTTCGGAATTGAAGAGAATTTCCGAGACGATGTCCGGGTGCGTGAGGTTCGCGGTCAGCACCACGGCCATGTCGAATCGACCTTCCAGCAGGCCTTCTTCGATGGCCGTCCGTTCCTGTTCGTGGACTTCGATGGCCACGTCCGGGTGCCAATGTTCCAGCCGTTGCAAATGGTGCGGCAGGAAGTAGCCGATCACCGTGTAACTCGCCGCCAGACGCAGCAGGCCACTGGCGCGAATGTCGGGCAACGGGCTGTTCATCGCGTCATCGACGCTGCGCAAAATCACATACGCCCGATTCAGAAAATGCCGCCCGGCATCGGTCAGGCTCATGCCCTGGGCCGAGCGTTGGAACAACAGCGTACCGAGCATGCCCTCCAGTTCCTTGATCGCCGTGGTCACCGCCGACTGGGAAATATTCAGATGAATCGCTGCCTGGGAGATTTGCCCGATCTCGGCGGTGGCGACGAAATAGCGGACTTGGCGCAGGGTCAGTGACATGGGCACTCCAGATGACGAGGTATCTGTTTTTCAGAAGATGGCCTATCTGATAATAGATCTTCCCAAGGGGTAAGCAGAAATCTAACTTGGCTTGCATGAAGTCACAAGCGTCAGGAGCAAGCGTCATGCAAGCAGTAGATTTCAACTCGGACATGGGCGAAGGCTTCGGCCCATGGACCATCGGCGATGGCGTCGACAACGAACTGATGGGCTTCATCAGTTCGGCCAATATCGCCACCGGCTTTCATGCCGGCGACCCCAGCACCATGCGCCGCACCATCGAGCAGGCCAAGCGCCTGGGCGTGGCCATCGGCGCGCATCCGGGGTTTCGCGATCTGGTCGGTTTCGGCCGTCGGCACATCAATGCGCCGGCCCAGGAACTGGTCGACGACATGCTCTATCAGTTGGGCGCCCTGCGTGAACTCGCCCGGGTTCAAGGCGTGGCCCTGCAACACATCAAGCCCCATGGCGCGCTCTATATGCACCTGGCCCGAGACGAGGAGGCCGCCCGTTTGCTGGTGGAAAACCTCCAGCGCCTGGAGCCAGAGTTGCTGCTGTATTGCATGCCCGATTCAGTGATCTGGCGGGTCGCCAAAGAACTCGGCCAACCGGTGATCCGCGAGTTCTACGCCGACCGCGAATACGACCTCACGGGCTCCATCGTCTTCACCCGCAACGTCCGTGCCTACGATCCGGCGCAGGTCGCCGCGCGAGTGCTGCGCGCGTGTCAGCAAGGCGTGGTGCGGACGGTCGAGGGTGAAGACCTTGCGATCGAATTCGATTCCATCTGTTTACACAGCGATACCCCGGGCGCTTTGGCGTTGGTCGAAGCCACACGCAGTGCGCTCGACAGCGCCGGAATCAAGGTTCGCGCACCGCGTTAAATCAGGACGAAACACCTGGCACACAGACGCCAGGGTTTGCACACCGATTCATTTTTGCCTGCCTTTCTACAACTATTCCAAGAGGAACAGACATGGCCGAACACACTGTAATCACTCCATTGCCCGGGACCTTCTACCGCAAAGCCACCCCCGAATCAGCGAATTTCGTCGAGGTGGGCGCGCAGGTCAGTGCCGACACGGTGATTGGCCTGATTGAGGTCATGAAGCAGTTTTCCGAACTGACCGCCGGGACGGCCGGTCGACTTAGCGCATTCCTGGTAGAAGACGGCGATCCGGTGGAACCGGGTCAGGTCGTCGCAACACTCGACGACGAGTGAGGGCGCGATCATGACTCAAGGCATTCGTAAATTATTGATCGCCAACCGTGGCGAGATCGCCGTGCGGATTATCCGCGCTGCCAAAGCGCTGGGGATTCCCACCGTTGCGGCGTGCAGCGAGGCAGACGTCGATTCCCAGGCCGCACGCATGGCCGACGAAGTCCACGTCCTCGGCCCGGCCCGCGCGGATAAAAGTTACCTGAACGTCGAGGCATTGCTCGGCGCCTTGAAAGCCACCGGCGCCAATGCGGTACACCCCGGTTATGGCTTTCTCTCGGAGAACGCCGATTTTGCCGAAGCGGTCCTCGTTGCCGGGGCGATTTTCGTCGGCCCGAGCCCGGAGACGATCCGGCGCATGGGCGACAAAGCCGAGGCCCGGCGCACCGCGCAAGAGGCCGGCGTACCGGTGGTGCCGGGTTCTCCCGGTGAACTGTTCGACGTCGAATCGGCGCTCAAGGCAGCCGAAGCCGTTGGTTTCCCCCTGTTGATCAAAGCCTCGGCCGGTGGCGGCGGGCGCGGTATTCGTCTCGCCGAAAACGCCCAGCAACTGACTGAAGAATTTCCCCGCTCCCAGCGCGAAGCCCAAGCGGCGTTCGGCAATGGTGCGGTGTATCTGGAGCGGTTTATCAGCAAGGCCCGGCATATTGAAGTGCAGGTCTTGGGTGACGGTCAGCACGCCGTGCACCTGTTCGAACGCGAGTGCTCGCTGCAACGTCGGCGGCAGAAAATCTTTGAAGAAGCGCCATCGCCGGTACTCAGCCAGCAGCAACGGGAAACCCTTTGCGCCAGCGCCGTGCGCCTGACCGAATCCCTCGGCTATAAGGGCGCCGGGACTTTGGAGTACCTGTACGACGACGCCACCGGCGAGTTCTTCTTTATCGAAATGAACACGCGGATTCAGGTGGAGCACCCGGTCAGCGAACTGATCACCGGCATCGATCTGGTCCAGGCCATGTTGCGCATTGCCGGTGGTGAACCGCTGGGCTTCAAGCAAAGTGACATCCGGCTCAACGGCGCCGCCCTGCAAATGCGCCTGAACGCCGAAGACCCGGCGCGGGACTTCTTTCCCAGCCCAGGACTGGTCGAGGAACTGATCTGGCCGCAGGGTGAAGGCATCCGCGTCGATACTCATCTGTATCAAGGCTACCGAGTGCCGCCGTACTATGACTCGCTGTTGGCCAAGCTGATCGTGCACGGTGCTGATCGCGCCGAAGCCCTGGCCCGTGCGCGGGTTGCGGTCAGGCGGACCACGCTCACCGGCATGGCCAGCACCTTGGCGTTACACGGCGAACTGTTGGAACAACCGTGGCTGCACAGCGCCGACTTCCACACAGGCACCCTCGAAACCTGGCTGGCCGAGCGCCGCAGCGGAGGTGAAGCATGAGCACTCCCATCCGCTACAGCTTTGGCGCCGATGAGCATTTGTTTGCCGAAGTCAGCGACAGCATGTCCCTGGACGCGTTCTTCAAAGGTCTGGCCGTCACCCGCGCCGTAGAGCGGCTGGCACTGGATGGCGTGCTCGATATCTGCCTGGCCAATGCCTCGTTCCAGATTCGTTTTGACCCGGATCGCATCGCCCCTCATACCTTGCTCGAAGCGGTAAAAATCGCTGAGGCCGGGGCCGTCGCCGAGCGCACGTTGCAGACGCGGATCATCGAGATTCCGGTGCTCTACAACGACCCCTGGACCCATGAAACTCTGATGCGTTTTCGCGACCGACATCAGGACCCGAGCGCCACAGACCTGGAATACGCCGCGCGGATCAACGGCCTGGCGGACGTCGAGGCGTTCATCGCCGCCCACAGTGGTGCGCCGTGGTTTGTCTCGATGGTCGGCTTCGTCGCGGGGCTGCCATTCATGTTCCAGATGGTCGAGCGCGAGCGGCAGTTGCAAGTGCCCAAATACCTGCGACCGCGCACCGACACGCCGAAATTGACCCTCGGCCACGGCGGTTGCTTCGGCTGCATCTACTCGGTACGCGGTGCCGGCGGTTATCAGATGTTTGGCGTCACGCCGGCACCGATCTACGACCCGCAACAGAACCTGGCGTACCTGAAAGAGCACATGGTGTTTTTCCGTCCGGGTGACATCGTGCAGTTCAAACCGATGGACCGTGAGGCCTATGACCACGCGGTGGCCGAAGTGGAAGCCGGTTGCTTCGATCTGCGGATTCGGCCGGTGGAGTTTTCGCTGGATGCGTTTCTGGCCGATCCCGTCGGCTATCCCAAGTCGCTGCAGGAGGTGTTGGCATGATCAAGGTCCTCAAACCCGGTCTCGCCACTTCGGTGCAGGACTTGGGTCGCGAAGGGTATTACCACCTGGGCATCCCGCCCTCCGGCGCGCTCGATCAATACGCCTTGAGCGCGGCCAATCAACTGGTCGGCAACCCGGCGGGAGCGGCGGCATTGGAATGCACGTTGCTGGGGCCGGAGTTGGAGTTTCAGCAAGACGCATTGGTGGCCGTGTCCGGTGCGCACATGACGCCACGGGTCGATGGCGTGGAAATGCACCACGACACGGCATTCGCGGTGAAGGCCGGGCAAGTGCTGCGCTTTGACTTTCCCAAGGCTGGCGCCCGTGCCTATTTGGCCGTGGCCGGTGGCATCGATGTGCCGGTAGTGCTCGGCAGTCGTTCCACCTATGCCCTCGGCGCACTCGGTGGTTTTCAAGGGCGGCGTCTGATCGCGGGCGACGAATTGCCGGTGGGCATTGCCAGCGGCAAGAGCCGCGTCGGGGCCAGTTTGCCGATGGCGTTGCGGCAATCC
Organism: Pseudomonas sp. LBUM1646; assembly: GCF_059716165.1. NCBI lineage: Bacteria > Pseudomonadati > Pseudomonadota > Gammaproteobacteria > Pseudomonadales > Pseudomonadaceae > Pseudomonas > Pseudomonas sp. LBUM1646. The sequence continues at coordinate 4,270,039 of NZ_CP166810.1, read as the reverse complement.
TTGGGTGGCGAAATCACCCTGCGGGTGGTGCCAGGCCTGTACTACCACCGCTTGACCGAGTCCGCCGCTCGCAGTTTCTTTGCCGAACCATGGACCGTTGGCTCGGAAGCAGACCGCATCGGCTATCGCTTCAAGGGCGGCAGCGCGCTGAGCTTTCAGCCCCGCGAGCAGCCGTTCGGCGCCGGTTCCGATCCGTCGAACATCGTCGACAGCTGCTACCCGATTGGCTCGATCCAGGTCCCGGCCGGGCTCGAACCGATCGTGCTGCACCGCGACGCCGTGTCCGGCGGTGGCTACGCGATGATCGGCACGGTGATCAGTGCCGACCTCGACTTGATCGGCCAGATGCAACCCAACCAGAAGGCCCGCTTTGTCGCGGTGACCCTCGAAGAGGCGCTGGAAGCGCGACGTTCCTATAAGAAAAAACTCAGCTGCCTGAGCAAGCTGTTCCCTTCCTGATTCTGCCCGCCGCACAGCGCGGGTCATGCCAAACGGTAAGCCAACGCCGCATTTCGGTGCGGTGGCGGCTGCCCGCGCTTCAACCTTTGACTGGTTCTGGAGTTCACGCATATGGCTGCTTTATCGCAATCGAGTCAAACCGGGCAAGACCCGGCCAATCAACCCGTCCCCGCCGAAGCCCGCATGGGGCGACTGTCCCTGACCATGGCCTGGTGGGCGGTGTGCAGCGCGATGTTCTACATCGTGGTCGGCGCGTCACTGGCGTTGTCCTATGGCGCGCGCAACGCACTGATCGGCATGGTCCTGTCGGTGATCAGTTACGGCTTGGTCAACAGCGTGCTCAGTCGCTTCGCCATTCGCAGCGGTTTGTCGGTGGCGTTGTTTTCACGGCTGCTATTCGGCAGTACCGGGGCGTGCCTGGCGACCTTGATCTTCTTTTCCACGGCGATCTATTACGCGGTGTTCGAGGGTTCGGTGATCGCCGTCGCGCTCAATCACCTGTACCCGGAACTGGTCTACCCGCTGGCCGCCTTGGCGGTGGTGCTCTACAGCGTGCCGATGATTCTGGGCAGCGTGCAGCACTGGCTGGACAAGCTCAACGGCGTGTTGCTGCCGGTGTATCTGGGCGGCCTGCTGGTGGCGGTGGGGCTGTCGATCAGTCGGTATGGCTACCAGCCGCAATGGCTGGATTTCGGTCCGGCCACCCCCAGCGCCTTCGGCTGGTGGGACTGCTTCGTCGCCTACATGGGCGTCTGGGTGCTGATGCTGTTCACCTTCGACTATGCGCGTTTCGGCAAGCCAGAAGACGCCGAGTATCACGGTCGCTGGAACTTCGGCATGCCGTTCTACGCGGTGACCTTCCTGCTCAACGGCGCAGCGGGCATCTACCTGGTCAGCAGCATTCCCCACGAAGGTGCGCTGAACGAAGTCTCGGTGGTGATGGCGATTCTGCAACTGATGGGCCTGTGGGGATTGTTGTTTGTCTGGGCCACGCAAACCCGGATCAACACCGCCAATTACTATTTGGCGACTCTCAATATGCAGGCGTTTTTTGCGCGGTTTGGCATTCGCGGTTCTTACCTAATGTGGGCGCTGACGGTCGGGGTAATCGTGTACGGCCTGATGCTTGCCGATGTGTTTGCGTACATCCTCAAGGCGTTGGCTTATCAGGGGATTTTCGTGGTGGCCTGGGTGGGTGTGGCGTTGGCGCAGATTTTCTATGGGCGTAGTGACGTGGCGGCGCTTGAGCGGGTGAGCGCGTTTAACCCGGTGGGATTGACAGCCTGGTTTGGCGCTACGGCATTGGGGCTTGCGCTGATGTTTTCTGGTGGTGGATTGGGGAGTTTTTCTGCGCCTTCTACGGTGGTTGCGGCGTTTGCGTTGCAGGTGGGGTTGTCTCATCGGAGCCGGTTGCGGTTGCCGCTGGCGGAGTAGGGGAGCGGTGATTGCTTTTGGTCGTTTTCAGCTCGTCGTGATGGGCAGGAAGCGGCCAAGAGCGGACGTTGGAGCTAGCACAAACAAGTCAGCAAAGTAGCTCCCAATAGACTTCACAGTGGAGCCGCGCGACGGGTCCCTTTCGACGCGTGAAACATCTGACTAAAACCTCGCGGTCGCAGGCTTGCAGTCGCCGATAAAGGCAGCGAACTGTTGGCCATCGTCCAGTTCGTACATCAATCCGCCGCTCCCGGTAAGTCGATTCAAACTTACATGAAGCCTGACGACTTTCCGACCAAATTGCTCTTTGGTAGATACGATATACGGGAACGACGAGTACCACTCATTCGTGACAGCGAGGTCGCCAGTGATCTTACCTGTTAGTGGCGTCGTGACCGTTAGCGCTCGGCTCTGAGGATCAATCTCAATTGTCAGTTGTCCACGCGCTCCCTCGCTTCGACCAAACCCGTCTTGATGCGTCCATATCTCGCCTTCACACAAAAGGTACACGCTGGCACCTGGCTTTGTCTGCGCAGCGGCAGATAGGGCCCATACGCCGAAAATGGATGCAAAGATGATGGCTCGACAGTCCATGAGTCTCTCCACTGATGACCGAGGGGATTACAACGTTGCGCTTTGCCTGAATGCATCATTTAAGTCGATCTATGGCTGGGCACCGACTAGATGTTAGCAAGGGATACGGGGGGATTTGATTTCCCTGGCCGCAATCGTCTGCTTCGGGTCGAAAGACGCCACTCCCGGGCGGCTGCTTTTGGACGATATCAGCCCTTTGTGAACGTCTGCTTTCTGGTGTGCGAGTCGAAGTCTCCGGTTTAACATAAATAGCGTTGAAGTCCTCGTCAGTGTTTCTGATCAAGGCTTTTGCATAGAGAAAAGGGGGCGGATTTATTTTTGAATAAACAGAAAATTAATCTGTCCCCTTTTGTTGCTTTAGTTTAGGACGTCTACCTTTTCAATGACACAAGGTACGCTAGAAGGGAGATAAGCCTTGATAAGTTTTATCACTTGCACTTTTGTCTGCCGATTGAAAAAAACATACTGCCTTCCTATAGTCATGTAAATAGAGTTTTCTTTGGGGATGCTGTACTTTAGCTCGACCATTTCTCTATTGGTTGCTATCGTTGATCTCGTTAGTTCTGTCCAATGTAAAAAATAGTGGTGGTATTCGGTTTGCAAATTCTGGTAGTTCTTGGAATTGGCCATGGATAGATACATTATGCCCATTCCCCCAGGGCCTATTAGTGCACCAATTAAGAACGCTGGATCAATGGTCGCCAAGAAGATGAAAATGAGTGCCGTAATGCCGGAAAACCATTTTAAAAATTTTAGTGCCCACTTAGGGAAATCTTTCCATTCGCAATACTCTAATCCAGACTGACTGAAGCGATAAGCGTAGTTTATTCGCTGGTGAGTCATGCATGAAACTGTAAACAATATGAAAACGAAGAACAACACGCAGGATAGAGTCCTCCATGGTTGATCCATGCCCTCGTATACAGAGTACATTATGAATGCCCCCCCTAGTGTTAGCGTGGCCATAAATGCAAACATGCAATTCGCCACAAATGTGTTGTAATTTCGCGCTCGGATCGTCCATTCCAGAAGTTTTGGTTCATTTGCATACTTCCATTGGAGTTGCTGCGGCAGATCAGGTGCTTTGTCAAAATTGAACATTGTAGGGCTCATTGACTCATTCAGTTAGGGACCGCCAGCTTCAACAGCTGGGTGCTGTTCTGTCTCAACACAATACTGTCCTTTTCCTTTAGTTCGCCATTAAAGGCATTGTTGGCTCTGTCAGCTTCACTAGGAGCCCATTCGAGTGCCAATCGAAACATATAACCGCGGTTGTCATTGCGCTGAAGCACTCCGGGCGGATACTTAACTTCCAATTCTAGGATCGGACTGTCTGTTGACGTGTCAATCCACACTTGCCAAAGACGGTGCTGCTCTGTGCTCTTGTAAGTGAAGTCAGCTGGGCTGGTTTTACTTCCAGCACCGTCGGGCAACTGTCCCAGTTGCTTTGGGTCGACCCAGCTACCGTTGAGGAACTGCTCGTAAAAGCTGCTTCTTGTTGTTTGGAGTTCGTCGTCGGCAAAAAAGTACTTCCTCTCGATCATCGCTGGTTGCAGCATCACTTCTTTGCCCGCTAATCCATTAGGCACTTGAATTTGTACCCAGAAGCCCAGCCATTTTCTCGGCGTACTTCCGCCTCCGTAATACAAGGCCCTTCCTACGACGCTAGGTCGTTGCAGGGTCTCCAACAGAGCTTGCATCTGCTTTTGATGGCCCTCATCACCTAGCCATTCAGGTTCTGCTCCGCGACCCCAGCAGCAACGATAGAGCCACAAACGCAGTCCCTCACGCTTGTAACGATTGGCGGCCATTGTGATCATCAAATAGGCGATTCCGAGGACCGCCAAAATGATCGTAACCGGAGTGGACATCACCCACGCAAAACTTAACAAAGGACCTAGGGCTGCGCCTACTATTTGACCCGTAGCAACGAAAGACATCCCGAAGACCACGCCAAACTTTGTCCACAGCAGCACTTTCTCTTCCCCGCTGGTGGCGCCGCCAGCGTCTTGGGAAATCTGCCAAGCCTCAAGTCCGGTTGCAATAGCTCCCAATACTGCCCATGACACCGTGCGCCAAATTAGACCTTTCGAAACAGTCGCAAACTCGTTTGCCAGTGCTGCTTTGGCTGTATCTCCGTTTTCCGCAGCGTCTTTAGCTGCTGACAGCCAACTTTTATATGATGCTTGCGCTACGCTCCGAGTCTTTTGACCCAGTTCAGCAGACATCTGTCCTGCACGACTCCAAGCTGGTCCAACCCATAACGTTGCGATGGCATTGCCAGTGTATGCTGCGGCGGCACCCATATTGCGCCACTCATCTGCAGAAAACTTACCGTCGTTTTGCGCTTGTTTGGCAGTGTTATATAAGTTCCATGCGTTTAAACCAACTAATAAGGCGGGTAGGGCATTGCCTAGGTTCTGTCCCATCCAAGCTTTGGTCCGGGTCAAATACTCGTGCGTACCTGCAATTTTCAGTTGTGCCATCAACTCCGATTGTCCCAGGTCTGCGAGCCAACTGTTAATTTGGGGAATACTGGCATTCAGGCGCGTGCTGCCGGATGCTTTGGCGATGATCTGAATGGGGGCCTTCAAGAAAAGGTTTTTCAGTTGCTCTTCATTTGCTTGCAGAGAGATGCGAGCGGAGCGTTGATCATAAACGGCGCCGGAACGGAGCAAGACTTTTTTGTCGCCCGCTATTTTTTTCTCCACCGTCATGAGCTTCATCAGCCAGGCCTGATAGTCGCGCTGGTAGGTCGGGTTGAAGGTTAGTTGGGTGGCGCTGGAAATTTCGGTGGAGATCAACACCTGAGGTGCAGTGATGGCTAACGCCGCTTGTTGTTTCATCGCAGGCAAAAGGAGGCCGCTTAGCCCGTGCCAAGCGTCCTTTGCCTGGTTGTTGGCAACCTTGATCAGTGTCGTCATGGCTTGCTTGCCGGCACTGCTCATTGCCTTGTAGAGCTTGCTGTTCTTAACGACCTCTAGGTCGAAGACTGCTTTGATTTCACTGGAGCGGGTGGCGATGTTCGTAGAGTCACCGGCTGAGGTAGGAGTGAGAGCAGGTGAGTAGCCATCACCTTCACGTCCCTGGTCGTCGAGTTTGCCGGTAGTGCTGAAGTTGTGCGTCACCTTCTTGATCAGGGCTGCAACTTCCGGATTGAAGTTGAATAGCGCCATGCCAAATAACTTGCTTGGCTCCTTGGCTTGTTTACATAACCATTTTTGTCCGCTTTCGCCGTTGCCTAACGAGGTGTAAATAGCGTGTGCGGTTTCTAGAAGTTGGCTGGCTTGATCTTCATTGCAGGTGTCGTGATATATGGATTCGGCACTAGGGCTCAGTTGTTCAAGCCAAGTGACCAGATCTCCTTCACTGCGCTGGATGTGCCCCTGCAGCTTTAGTGCTTCCACGGTGGTCTGGCTTAGGTATTTTTGCACCTCATCAAAACGCACATCCTCACGCCAAAAGCGTTTGGAGTTCCATTCTTCAAGGGCGACTTGCCATTTCTCCTTGTCGGGCAGTTGGCCCCACTTTGCCTTAAATGGGGTTTCGGCGGCAGAAACTGTGGACGCAGCGCCCATCTCCACCATTCCAACTTGATCAGCAGACACCATGTCTTTTCCCCGTTCGACTTCATCATTGGTACTCAGAAGTGCGTACAGGTCATCGGTATAGGCTTGGCGTTTAACCGGGTCTTTGATTGAGGATGGAATAAAAGGATCAGCATCGAACCCGCATAAACTCTGCACGGCAAACGCACTTTGCAGTTTTTGTTGGTGCAGGGCTTCGAATTGGCTTTGCTCCATGAGCCGACCAATCAGGTTCATGTTCAGGTCATCGACGATCGCTAGTGGATCATCCAGAGCAACGAAGAGGGCCGTGTCCTGTGCAGGAACCTTGCCGCGTACCAGTGCTTCCTCAAAGGCAGGCTTGAATGGAGTGTCTCCTTCTGCTGCTTTGGTCGGCAGAAGGGTGCTGGTGAAAGTCGGGGCCTTCTCTCCTGAAACCAGAATATCCGCGACACTTTTACCAAGCTCTGTGATCGCATCACCATGTGCCACTTTCGCGGTAGCACAATACGTCGACATGTCGACTTTACGCATCCATTGGGATTGCTCGGTAGCGCCCTTGCGCATGAGTTCGCACATGCGCCAGGTCCACTGCACTGGTGAGTAGGCGATACGAAGTTGGCTCCGGCGAGGGTAGAGCAGGTAGGGGTGTGTTTCGCCGGGGTTATTACGTGTGTCTTGGTTCAGTTGACTATCAGTCCATTTGTGACGAATGAGCATCTCACCCTTCACTTGATACTCATGGAAGGTTTTGTCGACGCTGTTCCACACATACAGCCATCCATCACGCAGTTGACGCAGCGTATAGCTACGGCTTTTCAGAGGAGGCAAGGCGCCGCCTGACCAATTTATCGGAAGTGGATTCGGGCCTTTGTTGCTGCCTTTTTTGGGCGACTCGTCCAGGGCATACCGAACAGGGAAAACGGCTACTTCCCCTTGCATCAATGCGCACTGCCCCTTGGCCATCGATGTGTCCGGGTATTCCTGATTACGATTGGCCTGTTTCAGTTGGGCTTCAGTCGCTGGCTGAGTCATCACACTTCCTTGTTTATTTCGATGTTCAGACAATCGTTATCCATCTGCTGGATACGCAATTCTGGTGCGAGCTTGAGAGCGTCCGGAGTGTCCGCTAGCCAGTGCTGATAAGGCCCGTCAGGGCGCAGCGTAAACTCGTCGCCCCAACGCAGGCTGTATTCGACCCAGATGGCAAGACTACGTTCACTCGACAGCCCCCAGGCATCGGCTTCATCCAACCGTTTATCGAACCATTGGGTTCTGATGCGGCTGTCATGTTGTGCGAGGAACTGAGGGTGGCTCCGCTCGAAACTGCGATTTAGCCGCTCCGTAAAGCGCCAACGGGCAGCCTGGTCCAGGGCATTTAGCTGCACCTCTCCCAATTGATCATCAACCCTCTCAGGCACAGAGTTGGTGCGGACAAAACTCCGCCATCCGAATGGTTTGGATGATTCCCAGGAGTGTTGGCTTTCGGGCATATGCCATGCTTCTATTGGCCCTAAAATTGCGTCGAGGTGATCGCCCTTATAGCTATCTAACCAATAGCGCGCCACCAATGGATCAGCAAAACGCAGCAATCCGTTACCGCCAAGCACATCAGGCGGTGCAATGAAGCGCCGCAAATGATCCGCAACGAGTTGCATCGGAGCGCGACTGTACAGCAGGCTGGCATCTGCCTGTTGGATCGCGTTTTGGTAGGTCTCGTTGATCAGGTTGGATGAGCCTCGGAGCGATACCAATATCGGCCCCAAATCATGCAACTCCTTCCACCGCGTCCCAATGTACAGCGGCTCAATCTCCAGCGGCTCACCACGTTGGTACAGCTGGACAATTGCATCAGGTCGCAACACGCCGTCAATCAACAAAAAATTGGCTTGGGTAACATTGTTCACTTGGCGTTTTCCTTCGCGGCTCGCTCTTTGGCTGCACGCTCGCAGATTTCACAGCGTGGTGTTCCGCGCATCAACGCCTGCCGCTGCGCCGGCACCAACAACTCCCCAGCCTTATCCGCATCCGCCTGCTTCAACGGCCCCGGCAACAACGGCGCAGCCCCAGTCCCATTCCCCGGACTGCCACCCGAGTTCATGTTGATCACCGGCCCACTCAACGTTACGCCGCCGGCGTCGATCTTGATGAAGCTGCCCCCGCCAATCAGGGTCAACTCGCTGCCGGCTTCGAGCACGACTTTCATGCCGCTGCTCAGGTGAATCTCTTGCCCGGCCTCAATAAACTGCCCAGTCCCAATCTTGACGTGCTGGTTAACCCCCACCGTCAAATGATCATTCGCCTGCGCCTCCACCTTCCGGTCTGCATAAACCGTGTGGTGTTCTTCAGCCTTGAACTCCGTATAGCTGTTCTTCTCAACCGTATCGTGGCGTTCGTTGCCGACGCGGATCTTCTGGTCGTGCTCGACGTTTTCATCCCAGTCGCGCTGGGCGTGGAGGAAGATTTGTTCCTGGCCTTTTTTGTCTTCGATGCGCAGTTCGTTGTAGCCGCCGCCACCGGGGGAGCTGAGGGTTTTGAAGGTGCTGCGGGTTTTGTTCGCCGGCAGGTCGTACGGGACGACGTTTTCCTTGTGGTACAGGCAGCCGCTGATCAGGGGTTGGTCGGGGTCGCCCTCAAGGAAGGTCACCAGCACTTCCATGCCGATGCGCGGGATGGCGATGCCGCCGTAGTGGGCGCCGGCCCAGGCGGAGGAGACGCGTAGCCAGCAGCTGGTTTTGTCGTCGGCCTGGCCCTCGCGGTCCCAGTGGAATTGGACTTTGACGCGGCCGTATTGGTCGCAGTGGATTTCTTCACCTTTTGGCCCGGTGACGACGGCGCTCTGGCTGCCGAGGATTCGCGGTTTTGGGTGGTTCAGCGGTGGGCGATTCGGCACGTCCCACGGGGTGGCCTGGAAGCGGTTGCGATAGCCTTGGTGGAAGTCATCTTTCAACGCCGTGGTGTGGCTGGTGACCGACTCTTCCAGCACTTGCGGCTGTTTGCCTTCGTGGAGGATTTCGGTCAGCAGCCACAGGTCGTTCCACTTGGCTTTCGGGTGTTGGGTCAGGGCCAGGAAGTGGCCGCTGACCAGCAGCGGTTGATCGCTGCGGCCTTCGGCGAGCTGGAAGTCGCTGCGGTGACGTTCGAGGGCGCGTTTGGCCAGGTGCTTGCCGCGTTCGCGGTCGATGAAGCGGCCGGGGTAGTCGTAGTCTTCGAGGTCGGGCAGGGCGTCGCCGCGGTTTTCGCTTTCGAGGGTGAGGCGCGGTTTTTCGAAGTCGTAGTCGCGACGGGTGGTGCGGCTGGTGCGGGTTTCCAGGCGCAGGTCGAAGCGCTTGATCACCGGGTCGTTGGCGACCATGCCGGAGTCTTGCTGGTAGGCCACTGGTGCGAGTTTCGGGAATACCGTCTGGTCATCGCCGAACACCAGTTTGTGGGCCGTGGCGCTGTGCTGGAAGTGGTAGTGAATACCTTCTTCCTCGCACAGGCGCTGGATGAAGTGCAGGTCCGACTCATCGTATTGAACGCAGTAAATGCGCTCGGGATAAATCGCCCCGACTTTGAATTCGTAGGCGTTGCTTTGGATGCCGTGCTCTTCGAGGACCATGCCGACGATTTTCGGCACGGTGAGGTTCTGGAAGATGCGCTGGTTGATGCGGTGCGCCAGGTAGGACAGTTGCGGGCGCAGGGTCACCGCGTAGCGGGTCAGGCGTTTGCCGGAATCACCCTGGGCGGCGCGATAGATCTGGCCATGGATGCCGCTGCCGTCAGGCGAGAGCTGCAGAAAGGCCGGTTTGTGCAGGAGCGTTTCGAGGTCCAGGGACGGCTGTTCACTGACCAGCTCCACCTCAAACACAAAAGGCTGGCTGATGGCTTCCCGACCTTGCAGGGATAACACCTGAAAGTCGTTGGAAAGGCCTTCGATGGTCAGGGCAAAGTGGGTCTGATTGGCCGGCGCGAACATCCCTTGTTCCTCGTGCAGTGCTGCGGCGTAAACCAATACCCGATCAAAGGATCAGCAGACGCGAAATTCTGGAAAGGCGTAAACAACATCGACCAGCAGAGCTGGCCGATGCGTAAAGCGGTCAGCCGCGATTAAGCGACTGGTTGACGCCAGTCATCGGAACCCGAAGTACCGGATACTTCGTGGGTCCAGGTGATTTTACGGTAGGTGAACTGCACTTCTTCCAGGTGCGTGAAGTGGGAGTTCGACGGATCCTGGCAGTTGTGCATTTTGTTGTTGATGGCGACGATGATCGCGTCTTCCAGTTTGGTGGTGTAGTAGTGCTCTTGGGTCCCTTGGGCCGAAGTGCGGTACCACTGGATAACGATTTCGCTCATGCGCTCGCCGGAAGTCAGAGCAGCTTGCAGCAGTGGCGAAGCTTTGTCGTAGACCTTGGTGATCACAACTGGTTTGTGAACGCGCTGACCGGTTGGTTGGCCGGACTGCGGGTCACGCGGGATGATCACGTCGTGGCTGAACGCCTGAACCATGACCTGGTCTTCGTGACCTTCCTGGTAGGTGTTGCCAACGGAGTCAGCGGTGAATGCGCCAGCAGTGATCAGGCCTTGTTTTTCGCCAGTGACGGACATGTATGCAGGTGTTGCCATGGGATGCTCTCCTTGCTTGATAAATAGAGGTGCCCGGGAGGCGAAATCGCCCGGTGGGTGCATAACTGTTATCAAGGTCCGTGCCAGAAATTATGAGGGCTATATAAACCGGGGGGATGGCCGAGGTTTTTCAATCGCTTGGGTGAGTTTGGAGGGAAATCACCTCACAAAGTGCGCAAGAAGTTGCGCAGTACTGCGCAACTTCTTGCGCATCAAGGCCATGCGCCATCATTCAGAGGCTGGCGCCGATTTGCTCGACGAATTGAGCGAAGTCGGTAGCTGTTTTTACCGAGTAAGAGCGCAACTTTTTGCGCACAATGGCATTGCGATACCCAGTGCGCCTCCCGAAAAGTGCCAGTAGTTGTAAGCAGATGGTCGCCGATATTCGTTTCTTGCTGGAAATTTAACCACGCTCTAAAAAGAAGGGGCTGACCGTCCGCTTTTGGCCGAAAGCGGTTACCCAGCGGGGAAAAAATCAAGCTCGGCTTCGGCGAATACTTTCACCACGTCTACTTCCTAATGAGCGAAATTTCCGGGCAAGGTCTTCGGAAATTTCCTTCAAGTTGTGGCGGTTTTGGTGAACTGGTGCGCGGTGAGTTTGATCGGTAGGCTTTGGTGGTCGCTGCATTTTCAGTGACAGGGTGTAGGAACCCTTCCGACCATGAGAAACGCTTTGGCGTCGATACCTGATTTGCGGCCGGCTACGTGCGGCCGTAATATCAGCAGCGGCGGCTGTGCGCGGGCACGCTTCGGTGTGGTCGAGTTCTCTGGTCTCGATATTCCTACCCCGCGTATGGCTGCCACCCAAGCCTGTAGGAGGGCTGTTGGTAGCTTCATTTACTACCAGAGGCTAAAAGCATGAAAAATCTTCATCCTGATCCACCCTACGAAAAACCAACTCCCCATCCCGAAAGCCGCTTCATGGCGCTTACCAGCAACTGCGACGACATGCCCACCCTGTTCGTCGACACCCACGCGCCGCTCGATGTTTTGTATGACGCCGCCAATTACCGAATCCGCGCCGTAACCCAAGCGCTGGAAAACCTGTCCATGCGCGGCTCAATCGAATGTGAATCCTTCATCCTCAGCGACTTTGCCTTGCTGTGCGCCATTCCATTACGCGATGGGTGTGATGTGCTGGATGTACTTGGGCGGCGGTTGCGGGCAATGCCGTCGGAATAGCGTCTAGCGCTGTTTTTGTGGCGAGGGGGCTAGTCCCCTCGCCGCAGGACTAGACACTGATTTACCTGCTTTGCGAACCTATGGGGTGTTCCTGGTCATGACACGCACTCGGGTTCCAGATCCTTGCTTTGCACCGCTGCCGGTAATGCCCGCAGGCTGTCCGCCAGAAGTGCCTCGCTGCGGCTTGTCGTAGCTACCACGCTGTTGTTCGCAGCTGCTAGCGCCTGCTGCAAATATTGTTCACCCAGTTGCAGGTCTCCCTGCAAAAACGCCCGCAGCGCCGCACAGCGTGGACGCAGCCAAGGGTTAAACCAGTCAAGGTCGCTGTTCGCCCAGTCGTCCCACAGGTGCCTCGCGTCCTGTTCTAGATAAGCGCGGACGAAAGCGAACTCAACGCGCAACAGAGTGATCAGCGTGCCCATGCCCGTGAGTGACTGCGCATGTTCCTGCAACACCGCCTCCAGATTCTGCTCCAGCTGCGTCGCCGCCCGGAAATCGCCTTGGTCCAGCAAGGCGCCAAGGCGGTAGCCGATGGCAATCAAGGGTTGAGGCATGGCGCCTTGGGACAGCTGTGCAATGTCGGTTTCCGGCAGTTGCTCGCAGGCTACTCCTGCCACTGACATTGCCAGCAAGCGCACCTCGGCCAATTCGGCACGCTGGTCGTCGCGGTGCAGCCACCAGGCGATAAGGAGCATACCGTCGCTGTGCAGAATGCGGGAGGTTGGGACCAGATTAGCCAATGCCATGCTCAGGTTAAGCATGGCAAACGCCAGGAAGAATGCTGACATTAGCCCACCGGTGAGCCAGCCCAATCCCGCTGAGACCAGGCCCATTAGCAAGTTGGCCAAGGGCCCCATCACCACAAACCACAGCATCTGCTGGCGCAGCGGAAGCTGACAGTTTGTCGCCGCCATTACGTAACCGCCGAGTCGACGACCCTTGAGCTGTGGCGACCAGCGAATCTGCCAATTACGGCGTCGTACCTGAACCTCCACGGCGGCGACTCGCATCATCAACACCGGCATGTGATGCAACCTGGCGCCCAGGTAATGACCGCCTTCATGCACGACCAAGGCAACGACACCTAACCCCGACGCCAGGATCATCGACAAAAACGGTTGTAAGTCGAAGCGCAGGTGCAGCCCCAGAGTCACCCCTGCGCCTATCCAGCCCGCCAAGCCCATGAGCACCTGCAGAAGGCGCAATAGGCTATTGAGAATGACCTGCGTCTTGCTGATTTTCACTACAGCCTTCCTTGAGCTTGCAACCGGCGCAATAGCTCCGGATTTTCCAGGCGCTTGCCACAGTCATTATTTGGCCCGCGTGTAAAAGGTGTAAAAAGGGACTGATTTATTTCCCAATGGAAATCAGTCCCTGTCTTTCGTCGTGCGAATGAGATTTTCGCGCAATTTCACAATCGCCTTCTGCATTTGCACAAAATCGTCAGGATCAAGACCGGTTTGCGGGAAGCCGTCTTCGGAGAGGCCTTCACGCAGTTTTCGACCTTCTTTCGTAAGATTGATCCTCACCTGACGCTCATCTTCCGGGTCACGCTGGCGCAACAAATAGCCCATTGCTTCCAGCTTCTTCAGGATCGGTGTGAGGGTATTGGATTCGAGGAATAGCTTTTCGCCGAGGCTGCCAACGGTCTGGTTGTCTTCTTCCCACAGCGCCACCAGGGTGATGTATTGCGTGTAGGTGAGGCCGAGCCGTTCAAGCATCGGTTTGTAAGCCTTGCCAAAGGCGAGGTTTGAGGAATAGACCGCAAAACACAGGAATTCGGAAAGCTTCAGGTCCAATGCGGATGTCTTTTCAGTGGGTTTCATAAGCATTCTCTGTGGCTGAAGACGGATAGAGCGCATGGCTGGACTATACATCGCATGCGATGGTGTCGGAAGTGCTCACACCTTTGGCAATTGCTATCCAAGGCCATCAAATCTATGAACGTCGACAACCGGCTCGCCAAGGTTGCCCCTGGCGAGCTGACGGTGCGTTGCGTTATGCGGTGAGGACGTTGATAGCGACGTCAATATTGCCGCGTGTTGCTTTGGAGTACGGGCAGATTTGATCGGCGTTGTGAGCGAGTTCCGTCGCAACACCTTGATCCAGGCCCGGCACCCGCAGGGTCAGTCGAGCCTGGAGGAAGTAGGCTGGCCCGGTCTGGCCGAGATCCACCTCGATGTCGACGGCCGTGTCGGTCGGCAGTGTCACCTTCATCTGTTGGGCGGCCAGGCCCACCGCTGCGATGTAGCAGGCCGACCACGCCCCTGCGAACAATTGCTCGGCTTTCGGGTGCGGCTGCACGGCGATGAGTTCGTGTTCCGGTTTGGCGCTGCCGGGCGACGACAGTGTGATGTCGAGGCTGCCGTTATGGCCGCGCGACGTGTTGCCCGCACTGTTGTGGGTGGTGTGGGTTTTGCCGGTGACCAGTACTTTTTCGATCTTGCTCATGATGATTCCCTCAGGTTTACAGGTTTATGATTCGTGCGCGCTTGTATCGCTTGCGATGATTTCGATGCGTCCCGGCATCACGCCGTAATTACGTTCAGGACAACGTCGATATTGCCGCGTGTCGCTTTGGAGTACGGGCAGATGGAGTCGGCGATGTGCGCCAGTTCGGTCGCGACATCGTGTGCCAGCCCCGGCACGCGCAGGGTCAGTCGGGCCTGAAGGAAATAGGCCGGACCAGTCTGGCCCAGGTCAACTTCGATGTCGACGGCCAGATCCGCCGGCAATACGATGTTGCGTTCCTGGGCCACCAGCCCAACCGCGGCGGTGTAACAAGCCGACCATGCGCCGGCAAACAGTTGCTCGGCTTTCGGGTGTGGCTGGGTAGCGGCGAAGACGTGGGCCGGCTGAGTGGAACCTGGCGACGACAGCTCGATATCGAGGTTGCCGTTATGGCCGCGCAAGGTAGTGTCGGCACCGCTGAGGGTGGTGTGGGTTTTGCCGGTCGCCAGTACTTTTTCGATCTTGCTCATGGGTGATTCCTCAGGATTTAATAGTTGTGTGCGATAGCATCGCATGCGTTATTTATGGCGTTTAAAAAGGCAACGTTTATCAGTTGCCCGCTGCTGTGATCCAGTTGTTGCCGTTGTGGCCATGGGAAGCGTGATCGGTAGTGAAGGACATTGTGTAGCGGCTTCCGGTGTTCATGGCTGAATCTCCAAACGGCAAGTTGTGGGTTTGTTGTCGCGTTCGATTGAATCGTATGCGATTGATAAATATTCAATCAAAGCCCTGGTGATGTCAAAGATTATTTTGCGGCTAGACGACGAGCGGTAGGCTCGGCCTCAGCCTCTGGTTGCGCGATTCGGATCCCTTCACGCATGACGATCAACGATCCGAACCGAGTCATCCTGATCCTTACACAACCAGAATCAGGACTTCGTTGTCTGGGGGCTTGCCACTTATCTCAGTGACTTAAATCCGGCCCGCACTTCCTGTGAGAAAAGCGCCGGCTGCTCCCACGCAGCAAAGTGCCTCCCTTTGGGCAGCTTGTTGTAATGCGCGAGTTTGGGATAGGCCTTCTGCGACCAGCTTTTCGGAGCTGCGTACAACTCATCAGGAAAGGTTTTCCTGACTCCGGCACGGTCGATCATCCTGGATTGCGATTGTGCGGTACAAGACGTCCGCCAATGGAATGGTATGCCTTCTAGGGGACTGTAAAACTCACTGTCGTACTGGTGAGGATCTTGTGAGTGGGGTCGGCCACTTCCAGAAGAACCTTGTGAGTACCGGGCGTCAGCCCAACCAGGATAATCGGGTCTTCACTGGTATGCGCCCACGTACCTTTCCAGTCATCAACGGTCACGTGGAGGTGGCCGAGACGTGGCGAAACGTCACTCGCGGCTTTGCCAAATACCGGCATGATCCTGGCGTGCTCAGTTCGATACTGAATGATCACTACACCGCGGGCGAGTGGCTCGGCAAGCGGCGGATAGGCAATGAGTTTTGGCTGCGTCTCAGATTCCAACGGGAGTATTGCCGGAGGATGATTGGAATCTGCTTCCTCTTGAGCGAATGCAGCGAAGTAAAAAAAGCCTCCCAAGGCCAAGACAAACAGATTTCTGAGAACGAGGGACATGGAGTTTTCTCCCGCGTGATTTTATTCAAGGCTAGATCAACCCGACCGGTTTTGCCCTCCTGGAAATAGATCAGAAGGTCTAAACCTTATTCAGGACGGGACATTCCTCACCGGCCTCCTCATTGCTGTCCGTCAATCAGGATCCTTACCCGTTTTAGCGCTCAAATTGGAAGCTCCCAGGAAGTAAAACAGTCCACCTGCAACGATGAATAGCGCGAGCATGTAGAAGATGTAGTGAGGACGCTGGGTCGCCAATACGGCTCCGCAAAGAACCGGGCCCAGTGCGGCGCCGAGGTTGGGCAGGTTTTGCGCTCCGTAATACATACCGCGCAGGTTGTCCGGAGCGATTTTGTCGATAAACATGTACTCGGCGGGGAAAACGATGATCTCGCCGACCGTGAAGATGGCCATGGAAATGACCCAGAGCAGAATAGAGGTCGACAGGGCAAAACCCGCCAACCCCAACATGAACATGCTCAGTCCCGCGGCCAGCCACAAATTCAAGTGTCTGTGGGAGATCTTTCTGCCTATGGAATATTGCAACCCGATCACCATCAGCGCGTTGGTCGCCACAACGGTACTGATGATCTGGTAGGTGGATTCTGGCGTAGTAGTGACCACCAGATACTGCGAGAGGTAAGCGGTGAATTGGCCAAAGACCACCGCGCTGAACAGCCCGCCAAGGGTGAAGCACACCAACCGATAATCCCGGAGCAGTAGTTTTCCCACGGCCAGAAACGGTGCGGGTTTCTGAGCTTCATCGGTAGCATTCAGGTCTCTATCGCCCCAAACGAAATAGATGAAGAAGAATCCTGCCCCAAGCCCGGTAGATAACAGGAATGGCAGGCTGATATCCAGCTTGGCCATCCCGGCGCCAAGAAACGGGCCGACGGCATACCCGATATTGGTCAGCGTATATTTGATCGAGAAAACTTCGCTGCGATCAGTGACGGGAAGCAGGCTGCCAAATCCTGATTTGACCGCGATATCAATGACCGCATAAGCCAGGTTGATCAGTACCAGGCAGCTGTAGAACAGCCAAAGATCGCGAGCAAGAAACGTCCCGAAAAAACCCAGCGTGAACACACCGCTGAAGCCCAGGATCAGCCGGTAACCGGACATCTTGTCGACCAGAAAGCCACCGTAAAGACTCAATAACGACCCGATGATCAGTGTGCTGCCAATGACCAGGCCGATATCGGCGACGCTCAAGCTGAAACTTCCGGAAAGGTAAATGACCAGATAGGGCAGGGTGATCGCTCGCGCCAGGGTCAATATCAGGGACGCCGATAGCAGCAAATTTATTGTCGTCGGATAGTTTTTTAGCGTGGTCAGCATCCTTGCCTCATCGTTCAGCAGGTTGTTTTAGGGTATTCGCCAGTCGCACAGCGTTGATTGATGCACGATCAAGCTTACTGCGGAATTGTGTTCTGATTTATGATGTTTTTTATCTGCTAGACAGAACTCAATTCATGAATGCGGGGCGCCCATGTTTTCCTCCGAACGATTAAAGGGCATTGATGTATTTGTCTGCGTCGCCGACTCCGGCAGCTTCAAAGCCGCTGCTGAGCGGATGAGTCTGACGGCTTCGGCAATCAGCAAAGGGATAGCTAGATTGGAGGGCAGGCTTGGGACTCGGTTGTTCCACCGAACAACTCGAAGCTTGTCACTGACGGATGCGGGGATTGCGTTCTATCGCACATGCACAGGCGTGCTGGCTGACCTCGAAGAGGCTGAGCTGTCCCTACTTGCCGAAAACACTGAACCTCGTGGCAGGATTCGCATTGACCTTCCAGGTGCATTCGGCCGTCTGCAGGCACTTCCGATTATTTTGCGATTTGCCCAGGAACATGCGCTGCTGCTCCCGCACATTTCATTTTCCGACCGTTTCATCGACCCTATCGAGGAAGGTGTCGATATCGTCGTACGCATCGGTGGTTCGGACGTTTGGCCCGCCGCATTGGAACACCGCTACCTGGGCAGTGAGTGGCATATCTTCTGTGCGTCTCCCGCCTATTTGAGTAAGCACGGCACGCCCGTGACCGATCGCGATCTGGAACATCATCAGTGCATCGCTTACGGCTGGGTGGATGGAACGGTTAGCCCTTGGAGTTTTTCAGGAAAGCATCCGGGCGAAATTGAACGCAGGGCTATAGGCGCAAAGTTCGTTGTGGGAGATGGCGAAGGTCTGGTGATCGCGGTATCGGCAGGATGCGGGATCGCGCAGTTACCCTCATGGTTGATCAAACGTCAGCTTGAAGAGGGGACATTGGTTGAAGTGCTTCCTCACTTGGCAACCGATGGCCTGGCGATCAATCTGGTTTGGATCAAAAGTCGACAGGCGCTTCCCAAGGTCAGTGCGTTACTGGAGGAACTTGCCGCTAATTTGGTGCCGTCTGCTAGCAAAATCCAATGACCGCTTTTGGCTGTGGATTCAACCGGTCGACGTGGCCGTTGCAGCGTCAGGGACTCGCGGGTCAACCGATGCTGAACAACTGGCGGATCAGGTTCGGTGTGCTGCCCGTCCAGCGTTTGAATGAGCGACGAAAGTTGGCTGCATCGCTGAAGCTCAGGTAGTCGGCCACTTCCTCGTTGCTGAGTCCTTTGACTTGATACAGATAGAGCGCCACCTGTTTGCGCACCCGATCCACTTGCTGCTGAAAACCGGTGTCGTGTTTTTGCAGCTTGCGCTTGAGGGTGGCGGGGCTCATGGCGAAGGCCTGGGCGGCTTGTTCCAGGCTCGGCGGTTGGCGCACCTGATCCAGCAAGTAGTTGTAGAGGCAGTCGGTGAAGCTTGCAGCAAAGCCCAGTTGCTCGATTTGCCCCACGGCTTCCAGGCGGGCGACCTGGCCGGCGGTGGCGGAGGCGTTGGGCCAGGGTTGGGCGAGGTATTCCCGGGGGATGCGCATCAGGTCCAGCGGACGTTTAAACTGGGTGTCTTCGCCCAGGTGCACCCAATACTGTTCGACGTACCGCGGCTCGGCATGGCTGAGGCTGCACACCCACGGCAGGCGCCGGCCGCTGAGCCACTGACTCATGGCCACCAGCGAGGTCATGCTCGCTTCCAGCAGGAATCGCCATTGCTCGCCAGCGCTGCAACTGTCCAGCCAATAGACGTAGGCGAACTGTTCATCGAGCAACAGGCGGGGCGTGGCCAACGGACTGAGCAACGCCTGTTGCTGCACCAGCGAGTCGAGGGCCTGGTGCAGGTTTTGCGCGTGGCGCAAGGCGTGGCTGACGGCTCCGTAGTGCCCGGGCAATAACCGTTGGCCGAACAGGAAACTGCTGTCGTCGGCATCCAGCAGGCGCCGGCTATTGCCGATCAGTTGCAGAAACTGCTGCGGGCTCAGGCGAGTCTGGCCCGCCAGAATGTCTTCATGGAACAACCCTGTGCCGCGTAGCAGGCGATGGCTGTCTATGTCCCGGGACAACGCCAGATCGATCAACGTGGCGGGTTGGTAATGCCCGGGGATGAAACGGCTGTCGGTTTCGTACCAAGTGGTTT
This sequence comes from Pseudomonas sp. LBUM1646, assembly GCF_059716165.1. Classification (NCBI taxonomy): domain Bacteria; kingdom Pseudomonadati; phylum Pseudomonadota; class Gammaproteobacteria; order Pseudomonadales; family Pseudomonadaceae; genus Pseudomonas; species Pseudomonas sp. LBUM1646. The sequence continues at coordinate 4,250,607 of NZ_CP166810.1, read as the reverse complement.
TGACGGTCATCGCCGGGCCTCAGGCGCTTTTGGCCAGTGGTTGCTTGGCCCGTGCCAGCGCCAGGTTCAGGCGTTTAAGCAGGGTTTCGGGCGTCTCGTCGAGGGCCATTACCACCGCCGTACTGGCCGCCAGTTGCAGGCGTTCGCCATGTTGGCGGGTCTTGTGCGCCAGGCTGTGCACGGCGTGTTGCAGCTCTTGCGCCAGGAGCTGCGCCTGACGCTCGCCAGTGTTGGGCAGCAGCACCACGAAACGGTCGCCGGCCAGACGGCAAAGCAGGTCCTGCCGGCGCAAGTTGAGCAGCAGCAAATGACTCAGGGCTTGCAACACGGCATCGCCCTCGGCATGTCCGAAGTTCTGGTTGATTGAGGCGAAGTTGTCCAGATCCAGTACCAGCAGCGACAGCGGTTGTTGTTGCCTGATGCTGTCGGCAAGGCTGTCGGCCAGTTGCCGTTTGAGGTAGTCGGCACTGCCCAGCGGTGTGAGTTTGTCGAACAGTCGATGTTCGCGAAACAGCCGCTCGCGTTTCTCCATCTGCGCGCTGATCGCCAGTTGCTCGCGATGCCAGTGATAGATGCCGATGGTCAGTAGAATCATGCCCACCGGCATCGGCCCGGACTCCAGCCAGTGGTCCCAGGTGATGCTGTCAGGCAGGCGGATGAACTCGTCGAGGCTGTCGATCCACCAGGAGAAAAAGATGCAACTGAGCCCGAGCGCCAGGTAGTTGGTGACCCGTCCGGCGGGGCGGCTTTTGAGCACCAGCCCCAGCCAGACCAATGCCAGCAGCGCCGAACCGCCTTCGCCGATGATGTCCAGCCAGACCCACTCACTGACGGCTTTCAGGTCGCCGAAAGCCAAATGCAGCAACAACCCGAGGTTGGCCGCCAGCAGCAGGGCGGTGAGTTTCCAACGGTGGGGCTTGAGCACTGAGAACATGACAGTGGTCCTTGGATGAGGAAGCGATGCGCGCCAGCACAGCAGATGTTTGTGACAGTCGGGTGACGAGGCGCGAAGGGAAGGGGGAGGTCGAATCAGCTCACCGCGAATTGTTTTTTTCAGCGCCGCGCAGCGCTTTCCTATCAGCGCTCGCGTTCTCCGAACGGCGTTCCGACGAGGGTGTCAGCACATCCAACAGCGAGCCGGCTAACTCACCGTTATTGTCAGCAGGTCATTTCAGCTCATTCCCACCCCCAATGCCCTGAAAACGGGCAGTTTCAGGGGCTTGCTGCCCAGTGCTGTCACAGAACCGTCACGCCCCGTGCCTAGCTTGCCCTCCCAGTTGCCGGGCCACTTGCCTGGCGTTAACGGACTCTTTGGGGGAGGACATTCATGTACCAGCGCAGCAGTCATCCGCGCCGCGGCACCGCCGGGATCTTCAGTTTCACGCTCACGGCGTTGACCATGGCGTTGGCCAGTGAACGGTTGAGCGCCGCTGACGCCACGGCCAATGTCGAGCATGTCGAAGTGGTCGGTCAGGCGGCGAGCATCGACTCGGCGCTCAAGGAGCAGCGCCGCTCCGACACTATCGAAAGCGTGGTGCATGCCGATGGCATGGCGCAGTTGCCGGACGAGAACGTCGCCGAAGCGGTGCAGCGCCTGCCGGGTGTCAGTGTCGAGCGTGATCAGGGCGAGGGGCGGTTTGTCAGCGTGCGGGGCTTGGGCCCGGACCTGAACAGCGTCACCATCAACGGCACGCTGGTGCCTTCCCCGGAAAGCGAACGCCGCGCCGTGGCCCTCGATGTGTTGCCTTCGGAGCTGGTGCAATCGCTGTCGGTGATCAAGACCCTGACGCCGGACATGGACGCCAACTCCCTGGGAGGCACGGTCGATGTCCGCAGCCTGTCGGCCTTCGATCACCCGGGATTGTTCTACACCGGCAGTAGCGAGGCCAGTTACGACAAGAACACCCACCAGACCAGCCCGAAATTTTCCGGCGCGGTCAGCGACCGTTTCAGCCTTGGCGACGGCATCGATAACTTTGGCGTGGCGGCGGCCCTGAGTTGGCAGAAGCGTGACTTTGGTTCGGACAACGTCGAAACCGGCGGCGCCTGGGATTTTCAGCGCGGTGCTCGCCTGGAAGAATTCGAGCAACGCGACTACGACATCAGCCGGGAACGCACCGGCGGCGGCCTGAACTTCGACTACAAACCCGATGACCTGAGCAGCTATTACCTGCGCACCCTGTACAGCCGTTACAAGGACAGCGAAACCCGCAACTCCACCAGCTTCGAGTTCGCCGACCCGCAGGCGGCCGGTGAATTGGGCGATGCCGAAGGCACGCGCAAGCTCAAGCAGCGCGAAGAGACCCAGGAAATTCAGTCGTACGTGTTGGGCGGTGAACGCCTGTTCGGTCTGTGGACCCTCAGCGGTCAGGCCGGTTACAGCCGCTCCAGTGAAGACAGCCCCGGCCACATCGCCAACGCCGTGTTCGAGGGCAATGACGATTTCACTGACAGCGGCTTTTATAGCAACGACAAGCCACGGCCGATCATTGGACAGGGGTTCTACGACCCGAACAATTTCACCCTCGATAAAGTCGATTGGGAAAAACAGAACACCACCGACACCGAGAAAAACCTGCGCCTGGACCTGGCCCGTGATTACGACCTCAACGGATACGCCTCACAGGTCAAGTTCGGCGGCAAGGTCAGCCGGCGCAACAAGGACAACAACCTCGACGCCTGGGTGTACGAAGACTTCGACGACCTGGGGTTCAACGATGAACAGCTCAACCTCAACCAGTTCCGCAAAGGCTCGGTGGACTACCGTCTCGGCCAGTTCGGGCCGGGCATCAGTGGCCGTGCGATCAAGCAGTTGATCGGCGGGCTGAACCGGGACGACTTCTACGATCCAGTGGAATCGGCGGTCAATGACTTCAAGATGAGCGAGGACATCAACGCCGGTTACCTGATGAACACCTTCGACATCGACGACTGGCGGTTCATTGCCGGCTTGCGCTACGAGGGCACCGAGTTCGATGCCAAAGGCACTGGCGTCAACGATGGCGAGTTCGAGGCCACCGACACCAAACGTAAATATCACCACTGGTTGCCGGGCTTGCATGCGCGTTACCAACTGGACAAGAACACCCAGGTGCGTGCGGCCTGGACCAAGACCGTGGTGCGCCCGACTTTTGGCCAATTGGCGCCGGGCTTTGTCATCGACGGCGACGAGGCCACGTTTGGCAATCCTGATCTCAATCCGCTGGAGTCGAGCAACCTCGACCTCGGTATCGAGCACTTCATGGGACGTGCCGGCACGGTCTCGGCTTTTGTGTTCTACAAGGACATCAAGAACTTCGTCTACAACACCGATGTGGCAGGCACCGGCGCCTGGGTGGACTTCGCCGAAGCCCACACCTTTGCCAACGGTGACAGCGCCAAACTGTACGGGCTGGAACTGGCCTATTCGCAGCAGTTTGACTGGCTACCGGCACCCTGGAACGGCTTGCTGGTCGGGGCTAACGCCACCTTCAGTCGTTCCGACGCCGAGATCAAAGGCTTCGACGCCGCCAGCGGGACGAATCTCAAACGCAGCATCGATTTGCCGAACCAGTCGGACACCGTCGGCAACCTGATGCTCGGTTGGGAAGACGACAAACTCAGCCTGCGCCTGTCGGCCAACTACAAGTCGGACTACCTCTATGAGCTGGCTCCGATCAACGACAAGGCCCACGACCTGCACGTCGATTCCCAGACCTTCGTCGATTTCAGTGCGCGCTACTCGCTGACGAAAAACCTGCAAGTGAGCTTCGAGGCGCAAAACCTCACCGACGAGTCCTACTTCGTCTACACCGGCCAACGCTCCTACAACGGCCAATACGAAGAGTACGGCCCGACCTACAAGCTCGGCCTGACTTTCACCCATTTCTAAGTGCCGGGACGGCAGCCCGGTGCTGCCGTCGCGATGGATGCACGACAAGGACTCTGCCTGTTAATGACTATTTCTTTGCGACACATACACTGCCTGCTGGCGGCGATGATAAGCCTGGCCGCTGGCCAGACCCTGGCGGCGACGCCTGGCCTGACGCTCACGCCATGGGCGCCGAACCTCAAGGTCGAGGAACTGGTATTCCTGTCTGCCGATCAACGCCTGGCGGTCAGCCCTCGTGATGGCTTGCTTTTGCTGGATGCCAACGGTGCCGAACTGGCTCGAATGAACGGTTCATTCAGCAGCCTCGACAGCCGCGCCACCGCACAGCAGGTGTTTGTCGCCAGCCTCGACAACAGCCGCCAGCAAGCGATGGTGGTCGGCCTGGATTCGGCCAAGCGCACGTGGGGTACGCCGCTGTATGTGCCGACGCGGGACTTCGGGATGAACGGCCTGTGCCTGTACCGAGACGACGCCAGCAATCTGTTTGTATTTCTGGTGGGCGAGGAGGGCAAGGGCGAGCAATGGCTGCTGGGCAACGGCAACGTCCTGAACGCCCAGGCACAAAAGGTACGCAGTGTGCCGTTGCCACCGTCGGCGCAGTTTTGTCAGGTCGATGACGCTGCGCACCAACTGGTGGTCAACGAAGAAAACGTCGGTTGGTGGGCGTACCCGGCTCACGCGGAAGCCGATGTGACCCGCACACCCGTGGCGATGCGTGAACCCTTCGGCGACATCAAGCGCGCTGCCGGTGCGCTGGCGTTGGTCCCCGGTGGCGTCGTCGGACTCGACCCGAAAGCGGCGCAACTGCACTTGTATCAGCAGCAGGGCGAGCGCTGGACGTCCCAGGCAACCTTGCCGTTGGCCGGTCTCAAAGAACCGGAAAGCCTCGCCCTGCGTAACACCGGCAACGGTCTGCAAGTGTTGATCCGAGACGATGCCGACGGGCGTGTGTATCAGGGCCAGATCGATTGGCAAGCTAAACCGGTACCCCTGGCGCCGGTGTTGCCGAGCGTGCTGGCGAGTGTTCAGACTGATCCGATGGCCCGTCAGGGCGATGCCGCGGACGATCCGGCGATCTGGATTCACCCGCAACAACCGGCCCTCAGTCGGGTGTTGGGCACCAATAAAAAACAGGGTCTGTTGGCGTATGACCTGCAAGGAAAATTGCTCCAGGAGTTGCCGGTCGGGCGCTTGAACAACGTCGATGTTCGACCCAACTTCAAGCTCGGCGAGCAAACAGTGGACGTCGCGGTGGCCAGCCATCGCGATCACAACAGCCTCAGCCTGTTCGCCATCGACCGCAGCAGTGGCGAGCTTCGCGACATCGGCGAAGTGGCCACGCCGCTCAAAGACATCTACGGCATCTGCCTGTTTCAGCCGGCCAGCGGCGAGCTCTACGCGATTGCCAACGACAAGGACGGCACCTTCTTGCAATACCGCCTCAGTGCGGCGAATGGCCGGGCCCAGGGTGAGTTGGTGCGCCAGTTCAAGGTTGATAGCCAGCCGGAAGGCTGTGTCGCCGACGACCAGCGCCAACGGCTGTTTCTCGGAGAAGAGGATGTCGGGGTCTGGGCCGTAGACGCGCGCGCCGATCAACCGGCGACGCTGACCAGCGTGATCAAGGTCGGCGCGCAGTTGCAGGCGGATGTCGAAGGCCTGGCGCTGTATCAAAGTGCGGGGCGGGACTATCTGGTGGTGTCCAGCCAGGGCAACGATAGCTACCTGGTGCTCGACGCCGAGCCGCCGTTCGCCAGTCATGGCGCGTTCCGGGTTGGTTTGAACGCGGAGGCGGGCATCGACGGCGCGTCGGAAACCGATGGTCTGGAGGTGACCTCGGTCAACCTCAGTGGCCCCTGGAGTCACGGCATGCTGGTGGTGCAGGACGGCCGCAAGCGCATGCCCGAACAAGCCCAGAACTTTAAATTCGTGCCCTGGGCCGAGGTCGCCCAAGCGCTGAAGCTGCCCTGATCCGGACCGTCATCATTCGGTCATCAATTTTCCATCGAATAGCCTCGCGGCCGTTGCGCATCAACGGTCGCGACGCACCACACAAGGAGTTTCACCATGCAGGCCACGCTCGAACACATGACGATCTGGGGGCTGATCAGCGACGCCAGCCTATTGGTCAAAGCCGTGATGCTCACGCTGTTGCTGGCCTCGTTGCTCAGTTGGTACCTGATCATCCAGCGCAGCCGTGTGCTGCACCGCCGCGAGCGCGGGTTGAACAGCTTCATGCAGCGCTTTCGCAGTGCACCGGAGTTGCTGTCGTTGCTGCGCGAAACCGCACAGGTCAAGGACGTGGAGGCCGGGATCGAACCGATTTTTCGCGCAGGTTTTCAAGAGTTTTGCCATTTGAACCAGCAAGCCGGTCACCACGCCGACGTGGTGCAGGAGGGCGTCGAGCGGGCGCTGTACGTCGCTATCAGCGAGGAGGAAGTGCGCCTGGAAAAGGGGTTGCAGTTTCTCGCCACGGTCGGCTCGGTGAGTCCTTACATCGGTCTGTTCGGCACGGTGTGGGGGATCATGAATTCGTTCATCGGACTGTCGCAAGTGCAGCAGGCGACGCTCTCGACTGTCGCGCCCGGCATCGCCGAGGCGTTGATCGCCACGGCTATCGGCCTGTTCGCGGCGATCCCGGCAGTGATCGCCTACAACCGCTTCGCGGCGCGCAGCCAAACACTGCTCACGCGTTACTACGCCTTCGGCAACGAGCTGCAAGTGCGCCTGCACCGCACGTTGCACGGCGCGCCGTTGAACCTGGCCGCTGCGGCTTGAACGGACTTTAAGGAGAGGCAAGATGCTAGTCAGGCCGCAACGCAAGCATGGGCCGAAGGCCGAGATGAACGTAGTGCCTTACATCGACGTGATGCTGGTGCTGTTGGTGATCTTCATGGTGACTGCACCGATGCTGACCCAAGGGGTGAAAATCGAGCTGCCCAAGGTCGCCAGTGAGGCGTTGGTCAACGACACGCGCCAGCAGATTCTCACTCTGTCGGTGAAAGCCGAGGGCGGCTATTACTGGAACCTGGGCGGTGAACTCGACACCCAGCACCAGACCGACAGCGCTGTGGGCCTCGATGAACTGCGCGCCAAGGTCGAGCAGATCATCGCCCAGCGACAAGACACGCAAGTGTATATCCGGGCGGACCAGAACGCCGGTTACGGCAGTGTCGTGGCGGCCATGGCGGCGTTGCAACAGGGCGGCGTGAGCAACCTCGGGCTGGTGACCGAGGCCCCGCAATGACAACGATGATCCTGCACGACACGGCACCGCTGGCGACCGGGAAATGGACCTCGATGCGGCGCAGCGACCTATGGCAACACAGCTTCGCGGCGGGTCTGGCGGTGGCGCTGCATGGCGTCGTGGTGATGGTGTTGATCCACAACTGGTCCCCCGACGTGCCAGCGGTGAAACCACCGAAGGTCATGACCACGCAACTGGTGATGGTGGCGCCGACAGTCCAGCCGCCTGCGCCAGTGGCCGAGCCTGTGGTTGCTGCCGCGGCAGTGACGCCGAAAGTGCCGGTCGAACCGGCCAAGCCGCTGATCGACCCGCAGATCCAGGCGCGCAAGATCGAGCAAGCGGCCCTGGCGCGCAAACGGGTCGAAGAGCGCCAGCGCGAACAACAGGCCGAGCAGCAACGTCAGCAACAGGCTTCTCGGGAGCGCGAGCAGGCCGCCGAACAACAGCGCCAGGCCCAACAACAAGCCCAGCAAGCGGAGCAGTCCCGACAGAGCGCCGAGCGCGCCCGCCAGCAAGCCGCAGCTGACAGCCGTCAGTACCTGCCACTGAGCAAGGAAGCGCCGGAGTATCCGGCACGGGCGCTGGACAAAAATATCGAGGGCGACTGTTCCGTGGAATACACCGTCAACCCGAAGGGCCAGATCGAGAACCCCAAAGTGCTGGACGGCTGCCACCCCTTATTCATTCGTCCGTCGTTGGCGGCCGCCCAAACCTTCCGTTATCAGCCGCGCATCGTCGAGGGTGTGGCCGTCGCAGTGCCGTCGGTGCGCAACACCTTTCACTTCAGGATCAAGTGAGAGATTTCGAGCGCGGCGGGGATGGGATCACTAGACCTGGCCTGTTCGCCGCACTCCATGGAAGGGGATAGGTTGTCATCGCCTTTGGCTGAAAAGTAGTCGGCCGTGTTCCTTCATATTGGCAATCGTTAGGGGTATCTGGCGTAACCGTGAACTGGAGCAGTGTCGCTCCGCTGTTTGCACATTAATCACTGACTTTGCCCCCTCGCGCGCTCTTGGTTTTTCAAACGCCAACTGGTAGCGTGCCGCACCTCGCTGTATTGCCCGATCCCTTTCGTCATTCGTGGCCTGTCCAAGGCAGACGTACGCACCCGTTGCTCCACTCGAGGGCGCCGGCGCAGGGTGTATCGGGCAATGCACAGTCATTCGCAAAGGGAGTTCACAATGACGCAAAACAGTACCGTGCTGTCCGGTATTCAGCTGGATCAATTCATGGATCGTCTTGAGGTCGAGCATCAGGAGCACGGTGCCGACTACCTGCTGGGCCAGCTGCGCGCCCAGCCGCTCAAAGCGGCCTCGCTGGAGTCGATCGACCGTCTGCACGTGCTGTGGGTCAACGCCGGTGACGCTGACGCGGCCAAGGCGGTACTGGCCGACGACGGCCAGGCACTGCTCGACGCTACGCCTGACGACGCGCGCAACGAACTCAAGGTCAACCTGCTGATCTACCAACTGCGGCTGGGCAACTACTTCAAAGACGAGCAGGGCCTGCTGCAGGCGCTCGACACCCTGCAGCAACTGAGCAACGAGCGGCTGCCATTCGACATCGAGCAGTACCGGCGCTACCGCATTTTCGACGATCTGCAGCACACCACCCTCGACGTCGCCCTCAAGGCCATCGAGGTGCGTCATACCCTGGCCCTGATCAACCCCGGCCGTCACGCCCTGCGGGCCTGGGACGATGCCGATCAACACCGGCGCCGGGCCCGGGTGCTGGCCGCCCATGAACGTGACGAAGAGGCTCGCGAAGCCGCGCTGGCGGCAATTGCCGCGTTGCGCACCGCCGGCGAAGATCAGGATGTCGACGGTAACGACTGGCTGTGGCTGGGCGATGCGCTGATCGAAATCGTGCCGCTGCGCCTGGCGATGTTCGAGCAACCTGTGGTGCAGTTGATCGCCGAATTATCGCTGCCCCAGCGCCGGGAATGGGAAGTGCGTCTGGCGCGTCTGGCTGCCCGCTCATTAAAGGCCCTGGGCGACCTGGCCGGCGCATTGAAAATCTGTGAAGTGGCGACGCTGAGCCTGGAGTCCAGCGGCGGTGACAACTTCGTTAACTTCCATTTGCCCTGGCTGCTTGAGAGCGGCCAAAACGACGAGGCCGGGCAACGTGCGTTCATGGAAATCTATGAAATGCGCGGCGAAATGTGGCCGGGCACGGCCTTCTGGGTACACGATCGCCTGCTCGATGCCGAGGACCCGTCCGCGTGGTGGCCGTTGTGCGTGATGCGTGCCTGTGACGATCAATCGGTGCTGGAGCGGTTCATTTCCGGCCTGCCGTGGCGTGACGAGTCGACGCCGTCCCAGGGCCCGCTGCTCGATGCGCTGCATGGCGCGCGCGATGACCTTGAGCAGATCGACAACGTCTTCGTCCAGGCCCTTGCACAAGCCCGGCGCCGTGCGCCGAACCACCCGTGGATCACCCGCCTGATGGCGGTGCGTGAACGCCAGGCCGGGCGCATCGACGCCAACACCGAACTTACGATGCTGCGCGAGGCCGTCCCGGCCGGCGAAATGCAGGACAACCGCAGTGCCTACAGCCTGTTCAGCGCCCATGCCAGTGTGTTTGGCATTATCGATGCCCTGCGCCAACCCTTGCCGCCAATGGCTAGTGGTATGTACTACTACCAGTTTGCGAACGCCCTCGAGGACCTGGTCGAAACACATGTCGAGAAGCTCTCGAGCGAGGAGGCAGAACCGGCCTGGGTGCTGCTGCGAAAAGTACAAAAGGTTGCCTACGAACACGGCCAGTCCCGTATGGAGCAATGCTTCGCCAGCGGCCGCGGGCACCGCTTCGATGCCTGCGCGCACCTGTACTCGATGCTGTGCAACAACCTGGCGATCAACTACCGCTGCTACAACAGCATGTATGAACAGGCCCTTGAGCTGCATACCCGCGGCATCGCCGCCAGCACGTTCGCAGAACATTATCAGGGCATCCTCCACAACCGTATTCTGCTGCAGGGTAACCCGGGCATCGCCGAAGCCGCCGAACAGCTCTGGCACTACGCAGCCGACTTTGGCTACAGCCGCCACGACCCGGAAGAATACCTGCAAGACGTCACCCGCGCCCTGTACCGCCTGGACCGCGAACGCGAGATTCTGATCTGGCTGGAGCGTATTCTCAAATGGCAGGAAGAGCGCGGAATCAGCGACAAGGAGCTGGAGTACTCGGCGCTGTTTGCACGGATAAAAGTTGCCACGTACCTGTCGTACAGCCTGCCGGAGGCGGCCACCAACCTGTGGCTGCGTTACGCGCCGCACATCGACGAACGCGACGAACCCTCCCTGCTGGGCTGCGCCGGCGATGTGCTCAAGGGCCTCGGGCGCAAGGAAGAGGCCCTGGCCTATTACCAGCGCTCCATCCTGCGCAGTGATCCGAACAGCGAGGTTGACCAGGGCAACAATGAAATCTTCCGCCAGAGCATCGCCGAGCTGCTGGCTTCGGAAAAACCGGCCAAGGCCTGGTGGCAGATATGGAAGTGACACCGGAGCTGCGACAGTCCGGTTACGCCCCGCGCAACGCACTCAATGCCGATCAACTCAAGCGCGGCATTGCCGAGCGCAGCAAGGCCCGCAGTGATGCGCCAGAGGTGGGCAAATGGTTGCTCAACCATTTCTACCGTCATCTGGTCGGCAACTTCGAGCCTGCGCGGCGGATCCTGACCCTGGAGCAGGCTGTCGAGGCACTGGGAACCGCGCCGCCGTCATGGGTGGTCAGGCATTTGAGCGACGCCGGCAAAGATTCGCAGCCGGCGCTTGCGCCGCTGGTCTGGGTCGATCCGCAGCAGGCGCCGCTGCTGGCCCAGGAGGCCTTGCTGGTGGAATTCCTGACCTCGCGTCAGGGCACGGCGCTGGCCGGCAAGCTCGACCGTATCAACTGCCCGCAGGCGCTGGCGCTGTGGCAAAAGGAACACGTGCAGATGGCTGCGCGGGTCGAGCAGGGCTGGCGCCAGAGCCAGCCCGAGGCCTTGCTCACGCGGGTGACCACCGCTGAGCACGTATTGCAGGAGCTGCGCCCCGAGAGTTCTTCGCTGCGCGCGGAAATGGCCTTTGAAAGCTACGTGATGCGCCACTGCCTGGGCCAGTTTGCCGATCGCCGCGCCTTGAGCGGCGGCTACGGCGAGCGCTATGCCGAAGCGGTGGAGCAGCGGCGCATGCGCGTGTTCAGTTTTCGCGACGGCCAGGGTCAGCCACACATCACCATCAGCCTGATCGTCCAGACCGACGGCACCTTGACCGTCGAGCAAGTCAAGGGCAAGCAGAACCGGCCGCCGGTCGAACGCTATTACCAGGACCTGCTGCAGTGCCTGAATGCCCTGGGCACTGACCAGCAGACGCCCGCCGACTGCATCGCCATCGGCATCGTGTGCACCGAAGCCGGCTGGCTGCGCATCGAAGAGGTCAGCGACCCGACCGCCCAGACGCGCCTGGTAGCCCGTTATCCGCAACTGTACGAGCGCCTCGATGCGCCTTCGGCCATGGTCGAATGGCTGGTGGCCGGGCGTCAGCCGCAGCAGTTCTTGCAGATTGCCCCGCAAGCGGTGTCGGTCAAGTACGCCACCCGGCATATTTTCAGCAAACGCATTGAGCGTCAGCCCAATGATCCGCTGTACCTCACAGAAGGTGTGCCGTGGCCTGACATGACCTCGCCCCAGGCCGAGGAAATCCAGGCCTGGCAGGCCCGGGCAAGGTAAGGAGAGCAGCATGTTTTTGTTTATCGCAGGTGTTGTTTCAGCCTGGTTGTTGTGGCGAGCATTCCGGCCACGCGGCGCGCCGTTGTTCAGCCAGCGCAAGCACTGGTCGCTGCTGCTGGCCAGGCCCATGGCCGATGCGATGGAAGTCGAGGGCTTCTACTCTCCGGCGTGCGATCACTTCACCGAGCAAGCGCAGAAGATCCTGCGGGCAGCGTTGCTGCACCAGGCCGGGATACGCAGCAATTGCAATGACGAGGCGGTGCGGGCGCACTTCAGTGCGACCCTCGAACAAAAATGGTACAGCCTCGACCTGCAGGCGCTGACGGCCGGCGATGAGCCGCGTGCGGCCATGGCCTTTGCCTGCGCGCGGGTGGCGTTTCTGGTCCGTTGTGCGCTACTGATGCGTTGGCTCGAGCCCGATCTCGCCTGGCGAGTGCTGCTGCTCAATGCGCAGCGGGCGCAGGACTGTTTCGACAGTTGGGAAGATTTCGGCAAGGCTTATAAGCTGGGGCGCGAGCAGTGGGTGGCGGCGTTTCGCGTCGACTCGCTGGGCGAAGCGTTCCACGAGCAGCATCTGCGCCAGTTGCTGGCGCCCGGCAGCGGTGCCTGGAACGATATACCCTGGCGTACGCCAGCGGCGTTAGACCCGGCTCTGGCGGGGTAGCGGCGCAGCTGTTGGTTCAAGCATCCGAAAGGGCGCATTGCGATGATCGGCTTCATCTTCCGTCGGTTGGAGTATTTCATCGCCGCCGAGCCAGGCAGTGTCAGTGTTGCGGCGCGCACCAAGCACATTTCCCAGCCGCCCCTCTGGCCTTGCAGGAGCGGGTGTCGCTGGCGGACCTGGCCAATGAATGCCTGATCCTCGAGGATCATCGCCAGGACCCGCGAATACTTCCTGTCACTGTTCTGGGCCCATGACCTGCAACTGGCCAGCCTGCAACTGACCCAGACGTTCGAGATGCAGCGCGGGCTGGTCGCCCATTGCCCACCAACCCGTTATTTTCCCCTTCATCATTCTTATGGGACGATGAGGTTTCGCTATTTATCAGGGAAGGTCATGGATATTCGACTGACGGGAACAAAGGACTGGCTGTTGTTGAAGCACATCCGTCTTGCCGCGCTGTTGGACGCACCGACGGCGTTCGGCGTGAGTTACCAAACGGCAGCCAATTACACCGACGAGCAATGGAAAGAACGCGCCTCGTCTGCCGGCACGCAATTCTGGTTGGCCATCGAGGACGATCAACCGATGGGCATGATCGGTGCCGGCCTCAGTCAAGCAAATCGCTTCAACCTGATCGGCATGTGGGTTGAGCCCTCTGCACGAGGCTCGGGGGTCGCTGCTCGGTTGGTCGAGGCGGTGAAAACCCAGGCGATGGAAAATGGTCATGAACGCGTTTTTCTCGATGTCTCGCCGGACAATGCCAGAGCCGCAAATTTCTATCTGAAGCAAGGGTTCTCGTTCATGGATGAATGGGAGCCTTTGGAAAGTCACCCGCACATCAGGGTGCAGACCATGTGCTGGACTCACGTTCTGCCTGCTCCGCAAACCACTGCATGATCACACCGCACGCCGGATGGGTCGCCGCCGACGGCTGCGGGCACAGCGAGTAAATCCCCCGGGTCTTCAACGGCTGACCAAACGGAACCACCAGCACCCCGCGATCTAGCGACTCCTGGGCCAGGGTCAGATCCGTCATCGCCACGCCCAAACCCCGCGCCGCCGCATCGAGCGCCAACTCATCAAGGTTGAAGGGGATGTGCCGGTAGTCCTCCAGCGACTTCCCACCATTGGCCGCCAGCCAATCAATCCACGCTTGCTTGTCCGCCGAGCGATGCAGCAGCGCAAAGCGTACGAGATCATCCATCGAATCCAGTGGGCCGAACCCCGGCGCACACACGGGAACCAGCGCTTCCTCGAACAGGGTCAGGCTGGCCGGGTCGTTCGACGGCTCGGGCAGATAGAGGATGTAGGCGTCGCTGTCGGCGGCCGGTTCGACGATTTCCGTGGCCACGGTTTCGATCGACAGGGAAACGTCCGGGTGACGCAGGTAGAAGTCGCTCAGTTTCGGCAGCAACCAGCGCACCGCCAGCGACACATGCATGCGGATGCGGAAGGGGCGCTTTTGTGGCGAAAGCCGATCCTCGAGGGTTTTCAGTTGCTCAAGGATGTTGCGCGCACTGGCCAGCACCTGTTCGCCCTCGACGGTCAGTTGCAGGCTGCGGCTGCTCCTGACAAACAGTGGCACACCGAAGTGAGTTTCCAACTGCTGGATTTTTCGGCTCACCGCACTTTGGGTCAGGCAGAGCTTGTGCGCCGCTTGCGTGAAGCTGCCCGAATCGGCGACCTCGACCAGTGCTTGCAGGCCCTGGAGGGAAGGGACGTGCCTGATTTTATCCATGCGTTTTCAGAATGCCCCGATGATTTTATAACGTTGGTTGTAACGCTACAGACCTTATAGATTCTAGCTCTGGCTACCGTTATCTCAAACACCTCATGCGCTGGCTGCATGTAGCGTTAGATGCGGCGCGCCGAACGACCGTCAATGAGGTGAGGCATGGAAAATAGTTGTGGCTGGATTGCGCAAGCGGGCAACGCCCCGGTTCGTGATCGCCTGAGCGGTACGCAAAAAGCCGATTGGCTGATCATCGGTGCCGGTATCACCGGGCTGTGCGCCGCTCATTCACTCGCCGAAATGCACCCTCAGGCGCGCATCGTGATTGTCGACCGGCAGCGGGCGGCGCAAGGCGCGTCGGCGCGCAATTCCGGGTTCGTCGTGGCCCATGAACATCCGAGCACCGATGAGCTGGCGGGCCATCCTGGATTCGCCGGTTATGAAGTGGATACCGCGATTTCCCGCGCCGCCAGTGCGGAAGTCCGCCAGCGGATTGCCCGTCACGGCATTGAGTGCGATTTTCGCGATGCCGGCTATTTCTTCGCCGTCAGCGATCCCGCCAAGCTGACCCGCGTCGAGGCCAAACTGCAAACGCTGCACGCGGTGGGTGCCTCCGCGCAGTTTCTGGAAGGCGAACAGCTGAAGCAAAAACTCGGAATCGATCATTACCAGGCGGCGATCTGGTGCGGCAACGGCAATGCTTTGCTGCAACCGGCCAAATACGTGAAGGGCTTGCTGGAAGCGCTGCCGCCGAATGTCACCCTGTACGAAAACACCGACATCACTGGCCTCGAACGTGTGGCCAAAGGACGGATTCGCGCCCAGGGAACCGAAGGCTGCATCGAGGCCCAGCAAGCACTGGTGTGCCTGAACGCCTTCATCCCACGCTCGGGAATCGCCGACAGCGGCACATTTGCGATGGAACTCAGCGCCAGCCTCACACGGCCGTTGACCGAGCAAGAATTTCAAGCGATGGGCAGCGTCGAGCCCTGGGGCGTGCTGTCCACCCGGCCGCTCGGCGCCACGGTGCGGCTGACCCCAGACCGTCGCGTGATGATCCGCAACACCGCCGAATACCGCTCCAAGGATTTATCCAACAGCGATCTGCTGTTGCGCAGAAAACGCCATGTGCTGGGTTTGCAACGGCGCTTTCCGTGGCTGACCGAACAGGACATTCGCTACACCTGGACCGGTCATTTGAGCGCCTCGCGCTCCGGACAGCCGTTTTTCGCCAAGGTCGAAGAGGGCGTGTTTGCCGTGGCCGGTTGCAACGGTTCGGGCGTGGCGCGCGGCACCCTTTGGGGCCGGTTGCTGGCCGAACTGGCCTCGGGCACCGACTCGCCGATGTTGGCCTCGGTGATGCAACGGGCCCAGCCCGGCTGGCTGCCGCCCAAACCCTTTCTCGATATCGGTGCCATGCTTCGCATGCGTGTGGAGGCGGTCAGGGCCAGAACAGAAATCTAGAAAACCGGACATCACAAACAACAAAAATTCTTCAAAAAATCAGGTGATCGAACATGCGCTTTAATCCTGTTTCCCTGGCGGTCTTGCTCACAACGTTTTCGGCCGTCACGCACGCCGATGAACAGGTCAATATCTCCAACTGGAGCGGCTACATTGCCGAGGACACCTTACCCAGTTTCACCAAGGCCACGGGGATCAAGGCGACCTACGACATCCACGACAGCAACGAAGTGCTGGAATCGAAGTTAATGACCGGCAACACCGGTTATGACGTGGTCAGTCCGTCGAACCACTTCATGTCGCGGCTGATCAAGGCCGGGGCGATCCAGAAACTGGATAAAAGCCAACTGCCGAATTGGAAAAACCTCGACCCGGCGCTGATGAAAAAACTCGAGGTCAACGACCCGGGCAACCAGTATGGCTATCCCTACATGTGGGGCACGGCGGGTATTGGTTACAACGTCGAGAAGATCAAGGCGATCTTCGGCAACACCGACGTTACCCATTCCTGGAGCCTGTTTTTTGATGAGAACAACATCAAGAAATTGAGCCAGTGTGGCGTGGCGATTATCGATAACCCGACGCAGATCCTGCCGATCACCCTCAACTACCTGGGGCTGCCGCACCACAGCCACGAACCGGCGGATTACGCCAAGGCCGAGCAGGCGCTGCTGAAAATCCGGCCTTACATCCAGTACTTCCACACCTCCAAGTACGTCAGTGACCTGTCCAACGGCAACATCTGCGCGGTGATCGGTTTCAACGGCGACATCGTGCAAGCCGCCGCCAGTGCCAAAGAGGCCAAGAACGGCATCGACATCGCCTATTCGATCCCGGACGAAGGCTCGACCCTGTGGATGGACATGGTGGTCATGCCCAAGAGCGCGCCCCACGAGAAGAATGGCTACACCTACATGAACTACCTGCTTGAGCCCAAGGTGATTGCCAACATCAGCAGCAGCGTGCATTACGCCAACGCCAACCTGGCGGCGGACGAGTTTGTCAGTCCGGACGTGAAGCAGGATCCGGCGATCTACCCGCCGAAAACGGTGTTGGAAAAACTGTTCACCGTTGAGGACCTGCCGCCGGCCATTGCGCGATTGACCACGCGTCTTTGGAACAAGCTGAAGACCAATACCTAAAATGGCCTATGGCGTGTGCGCCACTTAGTGGCGCCACGACCCTTCGGGCACCTCGACCTGCCGCTCGGCCGCCGCCAGGGCGGCTTTCAACCCGGCCTTATCAAGCGGAATGCAGTAGGCGGGTTTCGCCCGTTCAAAACGCCAGCTCTCATCCAGACCACCAGCATCCACCGCGTCGAATCCAATCTCATCCAGCAACTGGATCACCAACGCTTTCGCCGCCGGATCATCCGCCGCAATCGGCAGTGCGCGACGGTCGGGTGCCGCTGTCGGGCGCGCGTCCTGCAACAAGTCTTGGGCGAGGATCGCATTGAACACCTTGACCACATGGGCATTGGGCAAGTGCTCGGCGAGCAGGCGGCTGGTGGTGGTTTCGAAGCGGTCCAGGGCGTCGATGTGGCCGTCGCGTTGCGGGTAATAGTTGTTGGCATCCAGCACGGTTTTGCCCTCCAGCCACTGGGCTGGCACGCTGCGGTAGTGCTCCAGCGGAATCGCCACCAGCACCACGTCGCCAAACTGTGCCGCCTCTTCAATAGTGCCGACCTGACTGCCGCGAATGCCGGCGAGCACGCTGCTCAGGGTCTGTGGCCCGCGTGAATTGCTGAGCATCGCTTCGTGGCCGGCAGCGATGACCAATTGCGCCACGGCGCGTCCGATAAAGCCTGCTCCAATGATCCCGATATTCATGTCATTGCTCCGCTCATGGAAAGTAAGGGTCCATGATGATTGCCAACCAGTGGCAGATAAATAATCATCGGCTACTTAGACTCGTTACCAGGAGTGTCGAATGATGGATCGCCTGACCAGCATGAGCGCGTTTGTGATGGCGGCGGAGTCGGGCTCCTATGCCAGCGCCGCCGAGCGACTCGGTATGTCGCCACAAATGGTGGCCAAGCATGTCGCCGCACTCGAGCAACGCCTGGGCGCACGGCTGCTGAACCGTACGACTCGGCGTCAGAGCCTGACGGAGCTGGGCAGCGCGTACTACGAACGCTGCAAGCACATCTTGAGCGAGGCCCAGGCGGCTGATTCGCTCGCGCAGATCATGAACGACACCCCGCGCGGCAAACTGAAAGTCAGCGCGCCCGTGACCTTCGGTTCCTACAGCCTGATGCCCTTTGTCACGGCGTTTTTGCGCGAGCACCCGGAGGTCGAAATCGATCTGCACCTGACCGACCGCTTCGTTGATCTGGTGGAGGAGGGGTTTGAAGTGGCGTTCAGGATCGGCCCTTTGGTTTCATCCAGTTTGACCGCCAGGCCGTTGGCGCCTTACCGGTTGGTTACCTGTGCGGCACCGAGCTATCTGGCCGAACGCGGAACGCCGCAAACGCCGGATGATCTCCAGCAGCATGAATGTCTGGGCTATGCCTATTGGTCCCGCCCGGCTGACCGCGAATGGGTGTTTTGCCAGGGCACCGTTATTCAGCGGGTGCCCGTCACCAGTCGATTACAGGTCAACGAGAGCAAAGCACTGCTGTCGGCAGCGCTGGACGGGTTCGGGATTGTCCTGGGCCCCGAAGACTTTCTTGAGCCCGCGTTGCGCAGTGGCGAGTTGGTGCGCGTATTGGCCGATTTCGAAGCCCCGAGCCGACAGATGCATTTGCTCTACACGGCCAACCGCCAGAGAACCGCCAAACTGCGGCGAT
Organism: Pseudomonas sp. LBUM1646; assembly: GCF_059716165.1. Classification (NCBI taxonomy): domain Bacteria; kingdom Pseudomonadati; phylum Pseudomonadota; class Gammaproteobacteria; order Pseudomonadales; family Pseudomonadaceae; genus Pseudomonas; species Pseudomonas sp. LBUM1646. The sequence goes on along the minus strand of NZ_CP166810.1, from coordinate 4,232,133 downwards.
TTATCGAGGCGGCGATTGCCCGATTTGCTGCGTCGTGAACAGGTCTTAAAGCGGCACAACCAACGTCAGTCAGGTGTTCCAGCTCTCTTTTGCAGATAAGGCATTTTGCTGGCCCCCAAACCCTCGACTAATCGCCAGAATCGCCGCACTTTCAGATGGTTAGGTGACATTCAATTGCGCAATCTAGTGATCTCGCTGGCCCTGGCGAGCGTTGCCGTCTCGGTCGAGGCCAAAGAGCTGAAGCCCAATGATCGGTACATGTGCAGCTGGGGCGCGGGGACGGCGGCGAGGGCTCAGGAACTCAAGTTGCAGGGCGTTTCGCTGTATGCCGCGCGGCAGAAGATCCACGTTTACAAGTTCAACAAACCGTGGATGCACATGATGGCCATGGGCATTACCGAGCAAACCTATGACAGCCAGTCGCGGTTCAAGCCGGAAGCAATCCGCAAGAGCTTTTATGAGGACTGCGTGCGGTACAAATTGGCGCGTAAATGAGGCTTCGGTCCAGACGCCGGTCGTGATGAAATAGCGCCTCGTATTTTTCAGTAAGCACCCTCGGATAGAGAGCCGCTCCATGAACCACGCTGGCGTACTGACTATCGCTTTATTGCTCACCACAGGATTGTTCGGCACCGGGGCTCACGCGGCCGGCGATGCCGAGGCGGGCGGGAAACTGTTCGGCCGCACCTGTGGCGGCTGCCATCAAGTCGGCGAATCGGCGCGACCGGGCTTTGGCCCGCAGCTCAATGGCGTGATTGGGCGCACGGCCGGCAGCACGGCGGGCTACCAGTACTCCGAGGCGATGAAGTCATCCGGTGTGGTCTGGACCCGCGAAACACTGGCCAAGTACATCGAAAACCCCAAAGGCGTGGTGGCCGGCACTCGCATGATCTTCTGGGGCATCAGCGATCCGGAGAAGATTGAAAACCTGCTGGCTTACCTCGAGACCTTTCAGTCGCAGTGATCCGGACTGCGGCAAAACATGCTCCGTGTAGCAGCTGCCGAGCAACGCGAGGCAGCGTTCGGCGGCGAAGCCGTCGCAAACCCAGACGATGCGGTACATCAGAAGGACCGCGTGCTCAGGTTTTACGACGGCTTCGCCGCCGAACGCAGGCTTCGCCAGCTGCTACAGGAGCCCGGCGCAGGCCACAGATCGCGTACGGCATCAACGAAACCGCATAGGTATCGCCTCCGCAAACGGATAAAACTGAAAATAGGGCTTGGCCTCATCGATAACCCGTTGCACCGATGGCCTTTGCATCAACCGTTCAAAATAAGCGCTCAAGTGCCCGCAGTCATTGGGGAATGGCACCAACGTACTGGCATAGAACAATGCCGGGACCGCCGCGCAGTCGGCCATGCTGAAGGCCTCGCTGGCGACCCAGATTCTTGAAGCCATCCGCCGCTCCAGCATCTGATACGCCGTCGTCAGCAGGGCGCGCTCCTTGGTCAAATCTCCGTGCGCGGCGAACAGGCGATCAGCCACGATCCGTTGCATTGGCCCCTGCACATAGTTATCGAAAAACCGATCCCACAAACGCACTTCCAGCGCGGTCTCCCAATCCTCGGGCACCAAGGGCTGCGGGCCAGAATAAAACCGGTCCAGGTATTCGATGATGACCGTGGATTCCGGCACGTCGCGGTGGCGAGTGTGATCGTGGACGACCGGAAACTTGCCGATTGGCCACCGAGCCTGAAGCTCCGCCCGGTCGGCCTCGTTTGCCAGGTCGACGATCCTCTTCTCGAACTCGATTCCATTTTCGTACAGCGCCGTCAGCACTTTGTGGCAGTACGACGAGAGCGGATGGTAATAAAGAGTCAGCGGCATCTTTCAGTCCTCGATGAACGTGTGCAGCGCACGACGTTGCAATTATCGGTCGAGGTTCAGGGATGCACGAGGCGACAGGCCCAGCGGTCGTGGTGCCTGGAAAAAAATCGTTCGTCAGCAATACTCAACAGTCGGCAACTGACACGAGAGAAGCCAACCATGAATAAGGAAACGGACGCAGAGGAAGGCGGTGCGGCCTCTTCGCAGATCGACGCAAAAATCCAGGAACTGAGCGATTGGCGGGGCAAGACCCTGGCGCAGGTCCGCGCGCTCATCCACAAGGCCGACCCCGATGTGGTCGAGGAAGTGAAGTGGCGGGGCGTTCCGGTGTGGTCCCACGCCGGCATCATCTGCACCGGCGAGACGTACAAGTCGGTGGTGAAAATGACTTTCGCGAAGGGGGCGTCGCTGGAAGACCCTTCGGGCCTGTTCAATTCCAGTCTCGAAGGCAACACCCGGCGGGCCATCGATATTCACGAGGGCGAAAAGATTAATGAATCCGCGCTGAAAACGCTGATTCGCGCGGCCGTGACGCTCAATACGTCGAAACCGGCTAAATGAACGTCATTGCGCAATAAAGTCGCGCACCGCCCGGATAGTCTGGGCGGGCGCTTCTTCCATCAACCAGTGACCCGCTCCGGGAATGACCACTTCTGTCACCTTGTCCGCAGCGTTGCGCATGACGATCGCTTCATTGTTGCCGAAGGATTTTTCACCGCCGATAGCCAGCACCGGCATCGTCAGGCGCGTCTTCATCGACGCCTCGTTGTCAACGGCGTCCTGGCGAATGCTACGGAACTGGGCGAAAGCGGCGCGCATGGCGCCGGGGCGGGCGTAGAGCTTGGCGTAATGCTGGCGGGTGGCTTCATCCACTTTACTTGGATCGCCGGCGAACTCGTTCCAGAACCGGTCCAGGTAAATACGCTCGCGCCCGGCGACCAGCCGTTCTGCATCCGGCCCGCCAAAGTCGAAATGCCAGAGCATCGGTGAGCGGACAATCTCGTTCCACGGTGGAATGCCCGGTACCGGCGCATCCATCACCACCAGCCGATCGGTGCGTTGCGGGTAACGTGTTGCGTAGGCGAAGGCGACCATGGTACCGATGTCATGGCCGACCACTACCGAGTGTTCGATGCCCAAAGCAGCCAATACCCTACGAATGTCGCCAGCCTGGGTCTTCTTGTCATAGCCGCTGTCCGGGATCGACGACAAGCCCATGCCGCGCAGGTCCGGCACCACCACGGTGTGATCCTTGGCCAGGTCGGCGGCCAGTGGCGCCCACATATCGCCGGTGTCACCAAAACCATGCAACAGCACCACGGCGGGCCCTTTGCCGCCGACGCGCACATGAATAGTGGCGCCTTCTACGGGTATGTCCTGAGTGCGGAAGGAGCCGGGGAACGGCATCACCTCGGCCCGTACTGGAAGGCTTAGAGCAAGCAGCGCAAAAGCAGTCAACAAGGCGCGGATCATGAAGGTTTCTCCAAAGGGACTGGCGAGCCAATGGAGGGTAGCTGGAGGCTGGGGAAATTGCCGTCCACCGGACAGCCGTGAAATTAAATGAATGTTCCGAAGTGGGATGAATCGTAAGAATTAGAGCGGCGAAATGCCGGGATTCCTTGAGTTTTGAAACGGCCAGGTGGACCTATGACATCCCTTCAGACCCTTACAGGAACGCCAATAGGTCATCCTGCGGTAGCCGACGGCGATCAGGCAAAAACCGTCTATGACACCTTGATGCAACCGAGCGAAAAATTACGCCAGGTCGACGTTGTCGATTTTCTGCAGCGAGAACTGGCCCGCGCCGACCACGCACACTGTGAGGTGCCGACCGCGCCGGAGCAGCTTGAAGGCTGGATCGAGCAGGGCGTGGCGAAGGTTGCCGAGCAGTATTCGACGTACCTGCAAGAGCGGCATGCGGGTGGCCCGCGACGATTTTTCAGCAGTCGCAGCCATGCGATGTATTTCCTGCAGCATGTCGCTCCGACCAAACTGGTAGACGGCGCCTGGCTTTACGGCCTGTTGCCGCAGTGGGCGGATTATCGGTTTCATGGGTTGATTCGCACGTACCTGGAAGAGTTGGGCGACGGCGAACCCGCGCTCAATCATGTGGCGTTGTATAAAAAACTGATTGCCGATATGGACTGCGCCCCCGGCTATTCGCTGGCCGATGATTATTATGTCCAAGGCGCTATCCAGCTGGCGTTGGGTCACCATGGCTCGGCGTTTTTGCCTGAAGTGATCGGCTACAACCTGGGCTATGAACAGCTGCCGTTGCACTTGCTGATCACCTCGTTCGAGTTGAATGAGCTGGGCATTGATCCGCACTATTTCACGTTGCACGTGACCATCGATAACGCCAGCACCGGGCATGCGCGCAAGGCGGCGCAAAGCGTGCTTTCGCTGATGCCGATGGGCGCTGAGCGTGATGAGTTTTATCGGCGTGTCGTGCAAGGCTACAAGCTCAATGAACTGGGGATTGGCTCGACGACGGTCATCAAGTCTTTCGACCTGGAGCAGGAAGTCATCGCCATGCTCGAGCGTAAGAGGGCTTTCGGGCAGCACATGCATTCCGACTATTGCCGCCTGGAAGGCCGGACCATCAATGAGTGGTTGGCCACGCCGGATCAGATCCCGGCGTTTCTCGATGCCTTGCTGAAAAAGGGCTGGATCAAGCGCGATGAAGACCCGGCCAACAGTCGTTTCTGGACGTTGATCGAGGGCGCTGGCGCGCCGATGTTCGGGGTGTTTTCGGGCTACGAAAAACAGTTGCTCTGGGACTGGATTGCCGGCGAACGGGTGGTGCAAGAAAGCGCCGCCAATGCCTTTCGATTCCAGTTCAGGAGCAAGGCCCCCGGAACACTGGATGTACCGTCTCCGGTCGTGCAAACCGACCCGGACCTGCAAGGGTTGACCCGCGATCTCAAGCATTGTGCGCCCGCTGAAAAGATGTCGTTGCTGAAGGATTTCATGTGTCCAGCCATGCATGCGACGCCTGCCGGACTCTTCGCCACACGGGAGTTCGTCAAGACAATGAGTGAAAACACCAAGGGGCTACCGGCATGAGTGAACAGCACGCACTGTTGCAACTGGGCCATCGGCTGCGCGAAAGCGACTACACGTTCGTGACGCCGACGCCCGTCACTCATCAACGGGTTAACGAGAGGGTGGGCAACCGCATCGGCAAAACGCTGCGTGATGCGTTTGGCTGGAACAGGTTATTCGAGCGTGGCCTGCTGCCACCGACGGATGAGCAGCAATTGATTGCGTGTGGCCTGTTGGAACGTGACGGTGAGCGGCTCAAAAGTACGGTCAGATGGTCGACGCTGGATAACCTGCTGCTGGTGCATTCTGCCTTTCCGACCACCCAGGAAGATTCGGTGTTCTTCGGCCCGGATACCTATCGTTTTGCGCAAACGATAGAACGGCATTTGCGTTCGACCCATTGCGACATCAAGCGCGCTGTCGACATCGGCTGTGGTACCGGCGCTGGCGCGATGCTCATCGCCCGGGCGCATCCCCAGGCTGACGTTTTGGCGGTTGATATCAACCCCAAAGCGCTGGAATTGACCAGGATCAACGCCGAGTTGGCAGGCTTGAATAACGTGGCCTGCCACGCCAGCAATGTGCTCAATGATGTAGAAGGGCGCTTCGACCTGATCGTCGCCAACCCGCCGTACATGAAGGATTCCCGGCAACGCGCCTATCGACATGGCGGTGATGCGTTGGGCGCTGACCTGTCCGTCAGAATCGTCCGTGAATCGATTGAGCGTTTGTCCATCGGCGGGTCGCTGGTGCTGTATACCGGCGTCGCCATCGTGGATGGCCAGGATCCGTTCCTCGCCGCCGTGAAAGAGACGCTGGAGAGCGCAGCGCTGGATTGGCATTACCGGGAACTCGACCCGGACGTCTTCGGCGAAGAGTTGCTGGAAGCGGGTTACGAGCATGTTGAACGAATCGCGGCCGTTGAACTGATCGTCACGCGACGCCTATCGGTGTAGTTCCTTTTTGGGGATACCGTTATGAACTCATTCAAAAACCTGCTGACCCCGGCTCAGGAACAGCGGCTCTGCGCGCTGGATGCTTGGTACCGTGCGCTCGACGACTGCTCGCTGCGCATGGAATGTCCCGATGCCTATCATGAAGAGTTACTACGTCAGGCAGACGAGATGGATCGTCAAGGCATTGTGAATTGGCAAGAGTGGCGAGACTTGCGGGTCGAAGCGGATGAGGCTTATTTGCGGGCAGTGGCGGGAGGGGATTACCACCCTCGGTTGAGTCCCGTGCGATTAATGTAAGCCTTTGTGTCCGTTAGCCGACATCTACTGGCTTGTTGGCGTTAGTCGGTCATTGGCCTGCGCGTTAGAGTGGCAACACTGTTCCTGGCGCCCGGATACCTGAAGATGACCCGTCCCCGTTTCTTGCCCGACAACTTCACCCTGACCCTGATCAGCGTGGTGATTCTCGCCAGTTTCCTGCCCGCCAGCGGTCAGGTCGCGGTCGGCTTCGGCTGGCTGACTAACTTCGCCATTGCCCTGCTGTTTTTCCTGCATGGCGCCAAACTCTCCCGTGAATCGATCATCGCCGGCGCCGGCCACTGGCGCCTGCATTTGCTGATCTTCAGCCTGACCTTTGTCCTGTTCCCGTTGATTGGTCTGGCGCTCAAACCGGTGCTGTCGCCGCTGATCGGCAAAGACCTGTACATGGGCATGCTCTACCTCTGCGCGCTGCCCGCCACCGTGCAGTCGGCGATTGCCTTCACCTCGCTGGCGCGGGGCAACGTGCCGGCGGCGATTTGCAGTGCGGCGGCGTCCAGCCTGTTCGGGATCTTCCTCACGCCGTTGCTGGTGACGTTGCTGCTCAATGTGCACGGCGACGCCGGCTCGACCATCGATGCGATCCTGAAAATCAGCGTGCAACTGTTGCTGCCGTTCGTGGCTGGGCAGATCGCTCGGCGCTGGGTCGGCAACTGGGTGGCGCGCAACAAGAGTTGGCTGAAGTTCGTCGATCAGGGCTCGATCCTGTTGGTGGTCTACGGCGCGTTCAGCGAGGCCGTGAATGAAGGCATCTGGCACCAGATTCCGCTGTGGGAACTGGCCGGGCTGGTGGTCGCTTGCTGCGTCGTCCTGGCGCTGGTGTTAGTCGCGGCCACCGTGCTCGGCAAAGTCTTCGGCTTCAATCAGGAAGATCGCATCACCATCCTCTTCTGCGGTTCGAAGAAAAGCCTGGCGACCGGCGTACCGATGGCCCAGGTGTTGTTCGCGGGTAGCACTTTGGGTGTGTTGATTTTGCCGCTGATGCTGTTTCACCAGATTCAATTGATGGTGTGTGCAGTGTTGGCGCAGCGCTATGCCAATCGCCAGGAAACGGTCGCTGAAATGATGGGGCAGGTGGACCCTTGAGGGCTCGGCCTGTTATTGCTCAAAGATGATTCATCAAGATGCCGACAACCTGTTTCAATTTGTTGCTGCGCCCCCTGTTTGTTGTTAGATTGCGCGCCTCAAAAATTAATCAGGGACGAGTGATGTTTATTATTTGGCAAGGATGGGGCGTTCTTTCGATCATTATCCCGTTGATCTGCATGGTTCCTTTTGTAGGGCTCTTCGGCGGGTTCGGTCTGGGATTTGGTCTGTTGGTGGGCGCGGCCGTCAACGCCTTTGTTGGCCACAAACTGAATAACCAGCCGGGCAAAATCTACATTGATCCAGCCACCGGTGGCGAAGTCGTCTTTCGCAAGAAAAACACTTTGTTTTTTGTGCCTATGCAATATGTGTCGGTGTTGTGGGCAGTGATTGCGGTCATCGCATTGCTGAATGCGCACTAAGTTCACTGCGTAGACCTGATGCGCGGCATCTACGTCCCCAGTAGGCGCCGCCCAGTTACTTAAGGAAAGTCTGAAGTAGCCGCGTTTACTTCTCTGATCACGGCCCTTACTTCAAAAAGGCAGGGTGCAATAACGTGGTTATCCCTTCGTTCAATACCTTCGTATTCCAGTGGCCAACGCGGCTTTTACGTCCGTTGTGCGCGTTCATCGTATTGTTTGCCAGTACACATCACGCCTTGGCTGCGGACCTGCCGCCAACCAGCGTCGACGTATTGGCATGGCCGCGCATGTCTTCCAGCGAGTTTGGTTGCTACATGGAGAAGACGCTAGGCCATCGGGACCCGCGCTTCAACTGCGCCTTGAAGGGCTACGAAAATCAAGGCGATCCGTGTACCAACACCGCTGCCTACGAAGAAGGCCCCGACTTTCCCGCCCGCCTGGCTGCCAGGGTTCACCCGCTCGCGACGCAAGTGCAACTGAGCTGGGAGCATGGGGAGTTGCAACAGGTCACGATCGTGCTCAAGGGCACACTCGACGAGGCCGCGGTGCGCAACGCATTCAAGTTGCCGCGTGCCGAAGCCTTCACGTTATCCGAAGCGGAGCAGGGTGCCTTGCCCGAAAACATCATGGACACCAGTGTTCAGGGTGACCCGGCCAACGGGCTGACTTCGGTGATGTTGACTGGCTTCGATCATATGGGTGCAGGCGATGTCGACTGCAATGCTGATGAGTGAACGGCCGCTTAAAGGCTGGCCACTCTCGCGATAACCCCCACGTTTGCCGCTACATAGCGGTCCCGAATTTACCGCAAGGAAGCGTTGTATGCGTTCACTCGTCAGTGGTGTGCTTTTCTCGATGGCCCTGGCGGCTCCGGCCGTGGCCGAACCGCTGTCATTTGCGGTAAACGATCCGACTGGGAAATACCTGGTCGACGTGCTGTTCCCCGAGCCGCCGGCGGAACCGCGTCAACTGATGCCAGCGCTCATCACGGTGCGCGACAAAAACACCCTCCAAACCCTGCAGCAATTGCAGACCCAGGCCGGCAATGTGCCCAGGGAGCGTGACGGCAAAGCCGATCCCGAGCTGCTCGGCAATGGGGGCTTGTTGTACTTCGCCGACTTCGACTCCGATGGACATCAGGATCTGGCGATTCGCAACGGCACCCATCCCGAAATGGACTACCAGGCGCAGTTCGACATCTATCTGCAAGACCCGCAGCAAAACCAGTGGGTCCTCAACCGTGCGTTGACCGACATGGCGAAGGGCGTCAGCGGCGGGATGTTCTCGCTCACTCCGCAGGACGGCATTCTGCATACGCAAACCGACCGCGGCTGCTGCTGGATGCGCTTTACTAAATGGAAAATGCGCGACGGTGAGCTGGCGCAGCTTTCTACGTACACCCAGGAAGACGTGCCGGCGACCGAGTTTGGCGAAAACTCCAGCATGCCTCGCGGCTACATGCTGCGCACCACCGGCGACTGGCAGGACGGCCAGTGGCACGAACAACCCAGCCTGGAAGGCCCGATCAACGACGATCCACAGATGCTCGCCGGTACCCTCAACGGCAAGATCCCGGTAGAACTCTGGTACCAGGAGCAGGGCGCGGTGATCATTGGTGAAGTGCGCTACACCAAGGGCGGCAATGGTGCGCCGATCAAACTGGTGGGTGCTCGGGAAGACATCAGCGACGACAACTTCGGCCTTCACGAATATGCCGACGATGGTCGTCAGACAGGCATCTGGCGCCTCACCCAGGAAAGGGTCAAACCCTTCAACTACACCGGCACCTGGGTCAGCGGCGCCAAGGGTGACGACCGCGAACTGGCGATCCAACTGCACTATGAACAGCGTGAACCGGAATACGCCAAACTCAGCGAAGTCGAGCGTAACCAGCGCAACGGCCACTACCAGATGCGCCGGGACTTTCTCGGGCGCGATGGCGACCTGGACTTGAAAATCCTGCCCGACCGCGATGCCCAGGGCAGGGAAGTGGCGGAATTCACCGTGACACTGAAAGACGCCGCGACATTGAAAGACATCGCGACCGAGCATCACACCGTACCGATGGAAGCCGAAAACCTGATCATTGTCCGTGAGCCGCAAGCGTCCAAACTAAATGGCCCGTACCACATACAACTGGTGAAAAACTTCGCGGTCATCAACTACAACGCAGCGCCGGATTCCCAGGACATGTTGACGGGGATGTACCGCAAGCAGCCTTGAGTGAAACCTCTGGCAGATCAATACAAGGATCACTTCATGCCGTCTGACCAGACTCGGCTACTCGCGCTTGCACTGCTTGAGATCAGGACATTGCTTGCCGATCATTTGGGCAGTGATGTAGAGGCGCCAATGAACATTCGTATCGCCGCTCATATAGCTTATGCACTCCACAACGAGGCGGAGGCTGCCTACAACAACGCTGACTTTGAGCTTGGCGATGCAACCTGCAAAATCGCTGCGATAGATCAAATTCTCGGTGTGACGGATGGGGCTACGCTGGTGCGCAGGTTTAGCGCCGAGGTCGGAGGCGTTCTGGAGAGTGATCAACCTGAATGAGCGCTTCGGGGCGATTGCGTTCTTTCGTGAGGGGTTGCAATCGACCCATAGCTGCCGGTGAAAGCCGTCAGAAAACGGCCAGAAGAAGTGGCCAATGGATGGCACGAACCTGCTACGCTGAGTCCTCTCAGGAGTGAGAGCTTGCCTTCATCCATAAGTACGTCAGTAGTCTGGTACAGGTACCATGCATCATATAATCGGCTTATATACCTCGAAAAAAACAGAGCATTTGTGGTCGCTAGACCCAGAAGACCGAATTGTTTTCAGATCTGACTGCTTTCATACGTTTGGGTATTTTTCCCTTATAGCACCTGCTTTTGAACGATATGCACAAAGAGATGCAGGGATAGGCATTGAATCAATGAATGTAATGTTCCGCTTGAGAAATGACGATCTAGCTGACGTATTGGCAATTTTGAACGATCTCGAAACACAGCTCTGTCAGCAACCAAAAAGTTGGCAGGAGTATCTCGGTGAAATCCAACATCCAAGGCAAGATAAGCGGCCAATCAAACCGCTGTTATTCAGACGTCGAGCCGTTCGGATTGTCCAAAGATTGCGAGCGTTAATGCTTAAAGCCCAAGCCCACGATAAATGCTTAGTATATGGAAATGGTGTTTGCTACCGAACACTGTGCGGCACAAAGATGCCGCCCGGTACCGTGTACTCCTAGAGCCGAGCCTACGGTTCAAGCGTTCGCTTCACTCGTCGGGGACGGGATAAACCCCATCCGTTAATCAAACGAAAGGATCCAGCCGAGTGGCTGCTTCTGGCCGATTGTTGCCTGTCGCAAAGGGCTGCAACTGGCCGATTGACGCCTGTCGTGAAGGGTCGATTTTGACCGAAGCTGACGTTGCATTTGCAGACGGGCATATGGACTCAGGGGGGGGGGGTGGCTGGAATTAAATGCAAATTGGCACAAAAAAGTATGCATGCACCTAAACGAGATCCGTCAATCTGTTGCCGCTGACCGAAAACTGACCCAGTAAAGGCTGTTCTGCCGACTGAAAACTGACCCAGGTGTTCAACTACTTCTGCTCACTTTCCGAGCAGGAGAACACAGGGTGATCAGCATGGAAATGTTGGGGAAAATTCGGAGGATGTACTTTCGCGACAAGCTGTCGCTGCACCAGATCGCCAAGCGTACCGGGCTGTCGAGAAACACCATCCGAAAATGGGTCAGAGCACCCGAAGCCACTCAGCCGGCGTACCAGCGGTGCGTAACCTTCAACAAACTCAGCCCATTCCACGAGACGCTGGAGCAGGCGCTGAAGGCTGATTCGTTTCAGGAAAAGCACAACCGCAGGAGCGCCAAAGCACTCTTTGAGCAGATCAAAGCCCAGGGTTATGACGGCGGCTACAGCCAGCTCACAGCCTTCATCCGCTCGTGGCGCGGTGAGCAAGGCAAATCGTTACGTGCCTTTGTGCCGCTGACGTTTGCACTCGGTGACGGTGCCATTGTGCAAATCGACCGAGTAGCTGAGGCCATTCCAGTTACCAGCCATCAACGCCCCATTTTTGCCGCAGTAGAGATTCATGTAGGGCTTGTCGACTTCCGTGCCATGGGGGCTTTCTTCGATTTGCCAGAGCAATTCACCGTGCATCGACAGTGCGAAGACGTTTCTATTGAAAATCACATCCGGCGCGGGCTCAACCAGAATCAAGAGACTGTCGTTGTGTTGGATGGCCTCTTTGACGGGGTGAGGCAGGTAAATGGGTTGACCTGCTATCCATAAAGTTCCGTTGTCGATGCGGTGTATCGTTTTCGTCGTCACTTGGCATCGCTGCGCGAAGTCACATAATCATCGAACAGTTGAACCTGCTCCCTGGCGATGGCGGAGTTGTTATGAGAATGAACCTCTTTTCTATATTCGAGAAATTGTGCCGACTCCCGCCCAAATGCAAATAGCGAGATGATGGCTGCGCATTGCATGAGCCAATAGATTTCCCATGAGGAGTCTGTTCCTCGCGAATAAGCGAGATCTACTGCTCGATCATGTAGCGCGCGAGCTAATTGGCTTCCCTCACCCGCGAATGTTTTTGAGTCTGGTCGTAAGCCGGGTTGCTCTGCTTCGGCGACGAAGGCGCGATAGCGTTGTAGCAATAACGCATCAATAAGTATCAGGTTCGGGCAGGCTGGCGGTTCTAGCAATATAAGAACGTTGGGCTCTCTATTGATTGGAATCCAGGACAGGTTTTTTTCTACTTGGAAAGTGGCCTACCAGTCTCAATTGAAAGAGTTTCAGATTCTTCCGGTGGTCCAATGGCTACACTTCTAGGAGCAGCACTTTGCGCGAAGATTTTTTTCAGACGGCGTAGTAATTTGACCATAGAATAAACTCGATGAAGTTTTCGATCTTTCCATGGGTGGGCGGTCTTCTGGGCCCTTGCAATCCCCACGTCCACGTCATCGTTAAGAGGGCATGCTCGAACAACTTTTTCGTCAAGTCTCGGATATGCTCCGAACCTGCGATCAGATAGACCAATTCTTCAGGCAAGCCCCCAGCTATCTGTCCAGTTCTGGATAATGAGAGTTTTGCTATGTTCCCGGACACAGACGTCATGAGCACTAATTTGAGAGTTCGTCACTGTAGCGTCAAATATTTGGTGTATGAATGCTTCGCGTCCACGCGGAGCGGTATATTTTTTAACGCTCACCGGGTAATCTGATTTTCAATCCGTTTGCTTTCTGCTCGGCTATGTAATAGACATCCATTAACGCCCGAGCAAGTTCGTAGTCGGTATCTTCAAACTCCTTGGATCCTATTGCGCCAATCGTAAGGTCGTGGAGTCTGGATTGGTCCGGCTCAGAACCTTCGAATACTGACTTTACATAGTTGAGTTGGTCTATTACCAAGGTGTAAACGGGGAATTGAGGGCAGCTGCTACGTCTGTCAATAGCCAGCATAAGAGCTTTATTGATGTATTCAAGTGGTGTAGTTGGCTTCATTATTCACCTGGGCTAATGAGTTTAAAGAGGTTCATCTGATCGGAGGTAATTTGTCTTGCTCCTCCTAATGTTTGAAATGGCTTAGAGGGAACGGACCAGTTGTCCAAAGCGGGCGCTGAGGTGCTTCGTAGTAAGGTGATTTTTTCAGTGGTTTGGTAAACGTTCACAATTTTAGGTACGACAGTTTCGGTGTTATAAATCGTCCCCAAGGGGTTGATTCCGAGTTGAGACGGCACCACTTTCGGAGTCAGAGAGTACCATAAACCCTGTCTCCCTCCAGGTACCTGATACTGCCAAAGCTGTTTGCCGGCGTTGATTGTCTCGACTCTGACTGGTTCTGCAAAATTAAGGCCGTTCATGTATGAACGATAATTCTCGGGCTCGTAACCCATTATTTTGAAGAAGTTCGTCGCTGTTTCCTTGTTCCCTCTTATGAAAATGTCTTTGCCAACGTCTCCAGTTCGGCCAAATTTTTTGTTCAAATAATCGCGGCGGGTTGAGTCTGGTGCCGCATCGTTGGTTGGCTTGCTTGTCGCTTGCTTTGCAGGGCTTTCGCGAAGTATCTGCGGTTCCGGCTCAGCCTTCACCAAAGGCGTCGGTTCCTTCACCTGCAACTCGGCTTGAGCCAACAACTTCTGCTCATTGCGTGCCAACCAGCTCGCCAACTGCTTGTTCGATATCTCCGCCTGTAGCTTCGCGCTGCGTGTCGCAATGCTTTCCATGCTGCCCACGACGCCCGCTTTTATCTGGCCACGGGTCAGGTAGGTCACGATGGCAGTGAGCAGCAACAGCACCAGTTGCTCTTGCCCGCGCGCCAGTTGTCGCGCTGCTCGTTCGATACGTTCCTGTACCAATGCGGCAGAACCACCAGTAGGGTCCAGGCCAGCAGGTTTGACACCTTCTTCCGAGTGCCAGGCTGTGGCGATGCCTTCCTGCAATGTAGACAGGCAGGCGGGTAGACCCTGGTAAAAATATTCGGCAATGGCGGACAAGCCCAGGCCCATGAGAATCAGGTTGCCCACTTGCAAACCGATACCGGCCCCGGCGGCAGCTCCGGGTGCGGCGCCGATACCGAATGCGAAGGCACCCGCTGCGCCCCCGGCGATTGTGCCAACTGCGACGCTACCGCCCAGAATCATCGAGACTTCTTTGACCAGCTACAGCAGCACAGGGAGGATCTGCTCGATTTCGATCGAGGCCCACTTGCGCTTGAGGTCCATCTGGATGATCGGGTAGGAGAGCGTCATGGCACGACCCACCGCATCGATCCGGTGCCCGCCCATGTAGCCATAGACTTGACTCGGACCGTTACTGACGCGGCGGGTAAAGCCGTTCCAGTTGTCGTGAGCGCTTTGCAAGCCCTCATTGACGCCCTGGTTCAGCTCGCTGAATTTCTGATCGAGATTTCGTTCGACGTCGGCCCAGCTGGGCATATTCGCTAAAAGATCCATTTACACATCACTGTCCTTGGGTGGAAGAAGCTTCCCTGTCGCTACGTTTGAAGTGTCGGATATTCGACTCTATGCGTGAGCCGAAGTACTGGCCATTAGCCGCAGTCTATACCTCACTACGGGTAATAAAATTCAATGTGGATCCCATTTTTATTATTCACGTTACACTCGGCAATGATGTCAATGAGGCACTAGTCGCTTTTTAATAGAACCTAATTCCCGTTCCTCGTTGATATACAGGCGTTTCTGCCGTGCTGAATGGGCTCATAAATATTTTTCAAACTTTCCTGATGGACGAGTTCGCGTCTGGAGATCGCTGTGCAAGGCCGGTTCCGGGTTGACACGGTGCAGGGCGAAGGTGTTTCCTTTGCCGCTTTCGAAGCGCCGTTATGCCGCTGAGACTGTGACCGTTCTCTCAATTTTGCGTGGTTAGTGGCACTTTCGCACTGCTCCGCGGTCGCAGTACCAGACTTTGAATCCCGTTTTCAGAAATCTTCTACGGTCTCAAAAGTATGACGGGTAAAAGTTTGTAGGCAGTTTCATACAAAGTTTCAGGTATTTAGGTCCGCAATCTCACAAGGCGGCGGGTTGTTTCCCTGATCCATGATGTTGCAATCGGGTTTCGATCCTCTTGTCAGATTCGTTATGCGCAGTGGCTGGCGAGGACGGTAGCGTTTCCACTGCTTTCAAGGAGATACACATGTTGATGGACCTTGCCGCAATGCTTTCGCCGCAGAATCGGCGCCTGTTCAAGTTCACGAACCTTGCCAATCCCGACCAGCAATTATTGCTTGAGTCCTTCAAGGGAACTGAAGGTCTGTCACGTGCCTACAACTTCGAATTGCTGCTGGTGTGCCAGGATTCGGAGGTTGAGCTGAAGTCGATGATGGGCCAGCACGTGGTGCTGGAGATCGAGCTGGCCGAGGCGGGCCCACGGTATCTGGCGGGTTACCTGACACGCTTCGCCAGTATCGGCAGCGACGGCGGCATGGCCCGTTACACCGCGACGCTGAACCCCTGGTTCTCGATGCTGAAAAACCGTTTCGACACCCGCATCTTCCAGAGCTGCACCGTCGAAGACGTTGTGACTCAGGTGTTCGCCTTATGCTCCTCGTTTTCCCGACATGAATTCCGCCTGAGCAAGCCGCTCAAACGCTACACGTACATCACCCAATACCGCGAAACCGACTTCAACTTCGTCCAGCGCCTGCTGGAAGAAGAGGGGATGTTCTACTACTTCGAGCACACTGCCGAAGGCCACACCATGATCATCTGCGACGACTCCACCACGCTGGTGCCGTTGCCTGAGCAGCCACAGATTCGCTATCACACTGCTTCGGTCACCGAGACCGCGGACTCCATTACCCAATGGAGCGGCAACCGCCAATTGCAGTCCGGCAAGATCGCTGTCCAGACCTTCGATTACCGTCAGCCGACCAATCGCTTGCCGGTCACCATGAAGAGCCTGAACAAGCAGGGTGATGTCGAAGATTTCGAGATCTACGACTTCCCCGGCCAGTACACCCACGGCACCTACGACGAAGGGGAGGCGCTGGTCCGGTTGCGCGTTGAAGCGCTGGAGCTGAAAGGCAAAAGCTTTCAGGGCGCGAGTAACTGCCGCGCGATGAAACCCGGCTACACCTTCGAACTGCTGCAGCATTACGACCACGATCAAGGCTCGCCCGACGATCGCCAGTTCCTGTTGATGAGCGTCGAAAGCGAAGGCCACAACAACTACCTCAACGGGTACCAGGCGAGTTACTACAACACCTTCTCCTGCGTGCGCAAAAAGATCGTATTTCGCCCCCAACTGACCACACCGCGCCCGACCATTTCCGGCCCGCAAACCGCCATCGTTGTCGGCCCGCCGGGCGAGGAAATCTTCACCGACGAACTAGGCCGCGTGAAAGTACAGTTCCACTGGGACCGCAAAGGCGAGCACAACGACAAGAGTTCGTGCTGGGTCCGCGTGGCCCAATCCGGAGCCAGCGGCGGCTTCGGCAGCATTCTCATTCCCCGGGTCGGCGATGAAGTTGTCGTGGTCTTTCTGGACGGCAACCCCGACCGACCGCTGATCATGGGCAGCCTCTACAACAGCCAGAACACGCCGCCGTGATCGCTGCCGGCGAACAAGACGCAGAGCGGATTTTTGACGCGGTCGATGAAGGGCAAAGGTGGCAACGCCAACTTCTTCCGCTTTGAAGACAAGGCGGGTGCCGAACAGGTAGTCATCCACGCCGAACGCAATATGGACACCGAGATCGAGGCGAATGAGACCCACAAAGTCGGAGGGGATCGTGAGATCAAAGTGGAAGGCAAGCATTCGGAAACAATCAAGCTAGAGACCAGTATTGCTGTTGAGGACGGGTCGTATTACGTCACTGTCGATAAGGGCGAAGTAAAGATCAAAGCCGCGACTTCAATCACTCTGGAAGTTGGCGCTAGCAAGCTGGTCATGAATCAGGACGGGACCATTACCTTGTCCGGTCTCGTGGTTGATGTGGAAGGTAAAACCATCATCAATCTTAATAAATCAAGCTGACGGATAAGGAATGCCGCATGCGAACCAGTATTTACGATCGAATTTCCGAAAAACGCATTCTTGAGGAACAACGTCTCGAAAAGGAACGCTTGAAGCAAGAGGCACTCGACGTGCCGCCACCGCCTCCCGAGCGCTTCCATACCAATGAACTGAGTTTTGTCCGTCCAGCCCAGCTTAAAGACAAGACCTTCCATGTGTTCACCATGACTGATATCGGGCCAAGCCCTTTTTCATTCGTGGTTGGCCGTTCGACGATAGAAGACGGTGCGGATCTTGAAACCCTGGCTCAGCAGTTATTGGGTGAGCTGAAAAAATCCTTGTCGCATCTCGAATGGGTTGAACCTGCCACCCCTGTTCAGGTGGCTGGATTGGATGCTCGTCGAGTAGAGTTTCGCTGGAGACAGCAAGGGCAACCGGTCCATCAATTGCAGTTGATATTCATCCATCAGGACGAACATCAGCAAGGACTGCTCATGCAAATCACCGGTACTAGTAACAACCCCAAAGGAATGACGCCTGAAGAGCGAAAAGCCTTCGATTCGCTGGTTGAAAGTCTCGAATTGCGCAACGCGCCTGGCGCTGATGGCGACGCCAAAGAGAATGCTCCGGCATGAGTCAGGCGGCTGCTCGCTTCAATGATCCTATCGAGCACTCCAGTGCATTGGGAGGTTTGTTAGCAGGCCTTGCGATTGGTGCTGGCGCTGTGCTGATTGGCATTGCCGTAGTCGGAACCGGTGGTCTTGGCGCGATTGCGTTGGGTGCCATGGTTGGAGCCGGCGCTGCAACAGGTGCCGGCATTGGTCAATTGCTCGGCAGTCTATCTTTTGCCACTCACGACGCAGGTCAGATAAAAAGCGGTTCGGGAGACGTTTTTATAAACGGGAGAGCCGCAGCGAGAGCTCACGTTGATACCGCGATGTGTACTCAACATGGCCCGGCGCCCCAGATCTTGGCTCAGGGTAGTGACTCGGTTTATATCAACGGCCAGCCTGCTGCGCGCGTTGGAGATAAAACCGTCTGTGACGGCAAGATTAGTGCAGGTTCTAGTAACGTTTTTATTGGCGGCGGGACTGAGACCACGGATGCAATTGACCCAGAAGTTCCCGAGTGGCTAGAAAGAGCGGTGCTCGTCGTCGGTTTGGCCAGTGCTTTTGTGTTGGCAAGCCCGGTAATCGTCATCGCAGCCCTTGCTGGTGGTATTGCAGGCGGGTTAGCGGGGAACTGGGCTGGTGGTGAACTTTTTGGTCAAGGCTCCGATGGACAGAAGCTTATGGCTTTTGGTGGGGCGTTGTTGGGGGGCGGGCTTGGGGCTAAGGGTGGTAAGTGGTTTGATGCTCGGTATGAATTTAAGACTCAGGGTCTGGGATCTAATCTCGGGAACTTAAGAGTTGTACCTCGCGATCCAAAAAGTAGCTATGTTGGCAAACTGCGTGGAGAGGAATATAAGCTCCCAAGCGTCAAGAGTGAAAGTTTTCTATATGTAAAGCGCTCCTCTAGTGAGTTGAAAACTCTAAGAAATGAGTTTAATAGTACTGGGAGATCAAGTTTTCTGAAGGGTTTGTCAGACACGCCAGAGAACGTCCATACCTTACAAAAATCCGGCTTTACCGATATCGAGATTGCTAAAATTCAAAACGGGAAGCTGCCCAATAAAGAATGGGAGGTCCACCATATTAAACCTTTGGATGATGGCGGGACTAACGCTCCTGATAATCTAACTCTTATAAAAAATGAACCCTATCATAAAGTCATTACTAATGCTCAGCGGTCTGCAACTAAAGGTATGGTCTCCGGTGATAGCAAAATTGTAGAGTGGCCTATGATTGATACTAAAATCTATCCTCCTCCAGGAATGTAAAGATGAATCCTGAAATTGAAAATAAGATTATGGGGCTGCGGCGGCAGCTTGATGAGGCGGACATGTTTCTTGGCGAGCCCGCACGGGATGAAGATATAATAGGCCTTGTTTCAGAAGCTAAGGATACGCTTTTTCAAAGTGTGCCTGAGCAATATCTAGAATTTTTGAAAGCACATGACGGGTTGGTTTCTAGCGGTGTTTTTATATATTCGAGTCGGCCACATAAGTATTCGGATAGCGATGGTTTTAGTCACGCCTTTATAGAGCAAAATTTAATTGCTCGAGATCTTGAGTTCATGGAAGCGTTCTTGATTTTTGGCGAAAGTGACCAAGATGAGTATGTTTTGGATATTGCAAATAATAGTTATCAAGTTAGAGACAAACAAGCTATTGATAACGTTTTTGAGGAGTTTGATACGTTTGATGGTTTGTTGGGGTTCATGCTTGATTTGATAATTGAGCGAGCTTGAGGTTTCAGGATTTCTCAATAGGTAATGCTAGATAGTTAAAGGGGCTCAAGCAGTGGCGGGATCGGGAATATGCCTACGATGCTTGGGGCAACCTGATAGAAAAGCGCAGCGGCATGAGCAAGCTGCAGACGCTCAGTTATGACTGTGAGAATCGGCTGGTTGAGGCTGAGACGTTGGTCAACGGCAAGCTGGAAAGTAGTGGCGCTTATCGTTACGACAGCCTGGGGCGTCGTGTGGCCAAGGTGTCAGCGGTCAACGGCGTCACCGAACAGAAGCATTTTCTGTGGCAAGGCTTGCGCATGTTGCGCGAGGAAACACCGGGGCAGAGCAGCCTCTACATCTACGAGCCGGGTAGTTAGCCAGGTGCTGAATGGATAGCCAGCCCAAGCCTCGGTAGTCGCGCAATTCCTCGTCGTTGAGCTTAATCAGACATTCGTAACTCACAAAAGACGCCTCGCAGTTGACGAGGACATAGATTGAGCCATCTCCTGCGCGAAGAAGCTGCCAGTAGTCGTCCGTTGTGTGATATGTCGCAGGCGCGAGCTGAACCAGATCCATGTTTGATTTTGGTACGTTACCTTTCAGTTTCTAACCATAACATGACTGCGAGCGCACGATTCTCGAATGCCCGCTATTGGCCGACTTCTGCCTGTCGCCACCCTCAGTTATGTGGCTTGGGCTGGCACCAATTAACATTGAGAGCGGTATGGAGTGATGATGTTAAATCCAGTCCGGGATACGACTACCGCCCCCTAATCTTTGAGGCTTCATTCGACACGAACCTGTTGGGTGATCCGCGGTAACCGAATGCGGTTTAATGCCCAGGCGGGTGAGCCAAGGGGAAGTACCCACTTACATCGACTTGACCGATACCACTTCCACAAACCTGGATTTTTTTCTGGCAGTCTTAGTAGCTTCTTGTTCTGCAACTAGGGAGCTCAGCGTATCGGCCTCATGTATCATCTCGTGCATCTCACCTTCAAATTCATTTCCCACACGGAGCGTGACTCTCAACCTAGGTGTGAAGCCTTTTGAGACTGACTTTTTCTTCGCTGCCTTCACCGGTTGCACGATCACAACATCCGGGACTGTGTCCTGCACGTCAGAGTGAATTGCCGGCGCAGAGGGCTCAGGATCACCGAATAGCGCCCGGCGCATCTCATCTTCCATCAATTCTGTATTCATGCCATTTCTCAGAAGGGTGTTATCTATAACCTGATCGATTCTATCAGGATGACCAGACTCTGTTGTAAAGCGTCGCTGGGGTGAGTGTAGTGGTCTAATGAAACCGGACACCCATTTAGGTGAGAATGCTCGCCAGATCGAGGTGTCAAATGACCAAACAACGCCGTTCCTTTTCTGCTGAATTCAAACGCGAGGCTGCCGACCTCGTGCTCAAACAAAACTACAGCTACATCGAAGCCAGCCGTTCACTCGGCGTCGGCGAGTCGGCCCTGCGCCGCTGGGTTGATCAGGTTCAGCAGGAGCGCCAAGGCGTCACTCCGCAGAGCAAAGCGCTGACCCCGGAACAGCAGAAAATCCAGGAGCTGGAAGCCCGGATCGCCCGCCTTGAACGGGAAAAATCGATATTAAAAAAGGCTACCGCGCTCTTGATGTCGGAAGATCACGAGCGTACGCGCTGATCAATCAGCTGAGCGTCCATGAGCCGATTGATTGGCTGTGCAAGGTGTTTGAAGTCACCCGTTCGTGCTACTACGCCCAGCACCTTAGGCGCCGAACGCCTGATGTCGAACGGCTTCGGTTGCGCAGCCGGGTGAGCGAGCTGTTCTCGCAAAGTCGCAGTGCTGCGGGCAGCCGCAGCATCCTGTCGCTGATGCGTGACGACGGTGAGCAGCTCGGTCGATTCAAAGTGCGCAGCCTGATGCGTGAGCTTGACCTCGTCAGTAAACAGCCCGGATCACATGCCTATAAACGAGCGACGGTTGAACGGTTGGATATCCCGAACATCTTGAATCGGGAGTTCGATGTTCCGGCACCCAACCAGGTGTGGTGCGGCGACATCACCTACATCTGGGCCCAGGGGAAATGGCATTACCTGGCTGTCGTGCTGGATCTTTGCACGCGCCGGGTGGTGGGCTGGGCGTTGTCGGAAAAGCCGGACGCCGATCTGGTTATCAAGGCGCTGGATATGGCTTACGAGCAGCGCGGAAGACCTCAGGGCCTGCTGTTTCACTCGGATCAAGGGTCGCAGTATGCGAGTCGTTTATTTCGCCAGCGGCTGTGGCGTTATCGCATGCGCCAGAGCATGAGTCGCCGGGGGAATTGCTGGGACAACGCGCCAATGGAGCGCGTGTTCCGCAGCTTGAAAACGGAATGGATACCGACCACGGGTTACCGAACGGCTCAAGAAGCCCAGCGCGATATCAGCCATTTCTTGATGCATCGGTACAACTGGGTTCGACCCCATCAATTCAATGGTGGGCTGGCGCCAGCTCGGGCCGAAGAAAAACTTAACGTCGTGTCCGGGATTAGTTGACCACTACAGAGACCTCAAGTGGTAAGGGCCAGCAGATACCGGCGAGTGTCAGCGTTTCCATCTGCCGCCTATCATTGCGAGCAGCTGTCGACCCATAACAGCCGGCCATTTAGGGGGGCTATCCACGGATGTCCGGCATAAAAACCCTTCTCTATAAGCACGTTTGTTCAGTACCGCGCTGCCCCTTTAATGTAGCGCCTCTTCTTCTAGGTAGTTACCAAGACATTCAACAAAAGCCAGAAGTTTGCGTGTGTGGCGTCTGTGTGCCGGATAGATCACATGGACTGTAGAACCGAATCGCTCCGGGTCCGGGTCTATATCGGGGAGCAGCTGCACAAGTTCGCCACGCCGTAAATAGGGTGCAGCACTCCACTGTGGACAAAATTGCAATCCCTGCCCATCCAGCAGCGCATTAAACAGAAGATCATAGTTATCGCTAGACAGGCGAGGCACAGGCTGCAATATGCGCCGGCGCTCGCCTTCATGGGTCAACCACCAGTAATGCGGGTTAAGTGCAGGGTGTCGATAGATCAACCAGTCATGTTGATCAAACGTTTGCGGTAGGACTTCTAGAGGCTTGCGCTCTAGATAGCGTGGGCTGGCGCAAAGTCGGATACGGTTGACGGTCAGTGGTCGGGCAATCAGATCCGGCCCCACAGGTCCGTCACGCACAGCAAGATCGTAGCTGCCCTCTAACAGGTCAACGAACTCTTCGGTGAGAATTACCTCAAGACGCATCTGGGGGTATCTATCAAGAAAGCGACAGCACACCGCATTCAGAAACGCTGGAGCGTAGGACGGTGGCGCCGCCACTCGCAAGGTGCCACACATCTCCTGCTGGAGTTGGGCAAGATCTTCCCGAGCTTGCTGTAGCTGAATCAGCACCTGTCGAGCGCTTGCCAGATAGATCTGCCCGGCCTCGGTCAGGGCAATTCGGCGGGTAGAGCGCTCAAAAAGACGTGTGCCCAATTCCGTCTCAAGGTGGGTTACCGCCCGGGTCAGAGCCGACGTGGTTTTGCCTAAGTAGGAAGCCGCGCGCGTAAAACTGCCTTGATCTGCCGTGGCGACGAACATAGTGATAGCGCCGAGCTGGTCCATTCGCTTTTACCTTTCTGGAAAGTATGTCTTTCGAGGTTTAGGTATTCTTAACATCGCCTCCTTTGGATAGTCTCCCGAACACCCTAATAATAAAAGGTGTTCAGGCAATGAAGAAGGTTCTCGGGACGACACTGGCAATTGCTGTCTCTTTTGCATCAATGGAAAGCATGGCGGCTGTCGACTTGCTCTTGTACAACGCAAAGGTATTCACCGCCGAGCCGGGTCAGCCGCTGCAACAAGCGGTCGCGGTCGCCGATGGCCGTATCCTCAAGGTCGGGAGTGATGTCGAGATTCTTTCGCTCAAAGATGCCATGACCCAAGTGGTGGATTTGAAGGGTAAGGTCGTCATGCCAGGCTTCATAGACAGCCACAGCCATGCCATTTTTGGCGGCATGAAACTCAAGGCAGCCGACCTTGAAGGACAAATGCTGCCCTTCGACGAACTGGAACAGCGCTTGCGCGCCTGGCGAGATAATGGCAAGGCAAAACACGGCGATATGCTCAGTATCAATGGTTTCCCCTCCACCTACTGGAGTGAAGTCGCTCAATTTGAGAAACAATTCAATCACGGTGAATGGGCTGAAACCCCTATTGCGTTTATCGGCTGGGATTATCACACCGGCTGGGCCAACAAGGCGATGCTCAAGCGCGCCGGTATCGATGCCGAACGGGTCAAGTCGCTGAAAGGCGAAGCCGTGGCGACCATCGGTCATCATGAGGACAGCACCCCCAATGGCTTCGTGGCAGATGCGGGTTTGGCGGCAGTGATGTCGCAACTGCCGTCACCGACCTTTGATCAGTTGATGTCAGCCGGACGTGCCGCGCGTGATCTGAACCACAGCCTTGGGATCACCGCGCTGATGGACCCCGCGGCCAATGCCATGCCAGCCGATGGGCTGTTCGACTTCAAGCCCACAGCACAGACGTTGGGGGTCTTGCCTATCTACAAAGCGTTATCGGAAAAAGGTGAGCTTCAATTGCGGGTAGCCGCGCTGATGGTTGCCAATCCGAAAAGCGCGCCTGCGGATCTGGACGTCCTGGATCAGGTCAGGAAGCAGTTCCTTGGCGTCGAAAATCTCAGCCTGCCGGGCATCAAGATCTTTGCCGATGGCGTTGCTGAGTTTCCTGCACAAACCGCATCGTTGCTCACCCCCTACAAGAATTCAAAGAAAGGCGGGGAGTTGTTGATCGATCCGGCTCATTTCGGTGAACTGGTCAGCGCCGCGGATGCCCGTGGCTGGCTGGTGCATGTCCATGCGATCGGCGACCGGGCGGTACGCGAAGCGCTCAATGGGATCGAGCAGGCACGGCGTGACAGGCAGAGTGGCGTGACGCATTCGATCACCCATTTGCAGATGGTCAATCCCAAGGAGTTCGCCCGCTTCAAGCCCTTGAATGTCATTGCTTCCATGCAGCTGTACTGGGCCTCGGCGGATGAGACGAGCATCGATTTGCTCAAACCCTACATCAGCGCCATGCAGTTCCAGTTCATGTACCCGGCGCGCTCATTGCTGAAAAACGGTGCGACCATTGCCGGTGCGAGCGACTGGCCGGTCAGCACGCCGAATCCGTGGAAAGCCATCGGCCAGGCGATCAGCCGCAAAGGCCCAAAAGGCATTCTTAATAAAGAAGAGGACATTGATCGGGAAACGATGTTCTACGCCTACACCCGCAACGCCGCTCGGGCGATTGGCCTGGAGAAAGAGATTGGCTCTCTCACCGCGGGCAAACAGGCCGACCTGATCATCCTCGACCGCGATGTGTTCAGCGTGCCCGATGAGCAATTGGCTGACACGCAAGTGCTCAAGACCTACTTTTCCGGGCGCGAAGTCTACAGCCACCCGTAACCGCCCAACGTATGCCTGACCTGTGCCCTTCGGGGCACGGGAAGAACGAAGTCTTGCCTGCCAATAATAATAAACAGGATTCGACCTATGCATCGCCTTGCCCTTACGACCGTTGTCTGTTGCACGCTTATGCCTTTTGCTGCCTGGGCTGTGCCGCTGACTGACGACCTGCAACTGGAGCTCAAGCCGCAGGTGGTCAGCGATTACCGCAGCCGCGGATTGTCCATGACACTCGGAGACCCCGCTGCGCAGTTGGAAGCCACCTTGATACACAGCAGCGGTGCCTATGCGGGCGTATGGACTTCAAACGTCGACTTTGGGATGAACCTGAAAACGCGGCTGGAACAAGATTACTACGCAGGCTTTTTCATTCCATTCAATGACGATGTCAGCCTGGATGTGGGATATCTCAAGTACACCTATGCCAAGGAAGCACAGTTCAACATGAGTGAGGTCTACGCCATTGTCAAAGCCTATGGCTTCAAGTTCGGCAGTTATTACTCCAGCGACTTGAAGAACTTTGTAGGGAAAGACCAGGACACGCTCTACACCTACTTGGGGTACAGCCATGAAATTGTGGATCAGGTCGGTCTGGAGGTCCGCTATGGCCGTTTCGACTTCAAGGATGATGTGTTTTTGTCAAACAGTGGCAAGGCTCGAGGTGATTATCACGAATGGGAAGCCAAGCTTACCCGCAGCGTATTTGGGGTCGACTGGGGCCTTAGCTACGTCGACACGGATCTTTCCAAGAGCGAGTGCGCGAGTTACTACGGTTACACCGATGTGTGCACGGCGACTGTAGTGGTCAGTGCCAGCAAGACGTTTTGATCAAACCTTCAGTTAAGAAACTTGCAACTCTTTAAAAAATAAGGCGGGAGATTTCGATGTACTTGACCCAAGGGTTGCATCGCCATATGCAACAGCGTCCCGAAACACCGGCCATTCGTTACCAAGGTCGTAGTCTGAGCTTTGCTCAGTTGGGCCAACGAGTTGCCCGTCTGGCCGGCGCACTAAAAGGCCTGGGCGTGACCAGCGGCGAGCGGGTGGCGATGCTTTCGCTGAACTCGCAGCGGTACATCGAATATTGTCTGGCGGTCCCTTGGGCCGATGCCGTGCTCAACCCGGTTAACATCCGTTGGAGCGCTGCGGAGATCGTCTATTCATTGGACGATTCTGAAACCTGTGTACTGATCGTCGACGATAGTTTCCTGGATCTGGCAGGAAAAATCAGCGCTGCTGCGAAAACCCTGCGCCTGATGATTTATGCCGGCGACGGCGAAACTCCGCCGGGCATGCTCAACTACGAAATGCTGATCACCCAGTACGAGCCGGTCGAAGATGCCCTTCGTGGTGGCGATTCTCTGCTGGGCGTCTTTTATACCGGTGGAACCACGGGCTTCCCCAAAGGGGTAATGCTCAGTCATAACAATCTCGTGTTATCAGCCCTGGCCACTTTCGACCAGACAGGGATCGGACCTGAGACCATCTTCTTGCATGCCATGCCGATGTTCCATATAGCCGATCTGTCGGCAATGGTCTCACTGTTCATTAGCGGCGGTACGCATGTGGTGTTACCGACCTTCAAACCGCAGGAGGTACTTGAATGCATCGGTCTGGAACGGATCAGCAATACCAGGCTGGCGCCGACCATGCTGCAGATGCTCCTCGATTGGCGCGAAGTCAATCCCGCTGCGGCCAAACTTGATCTGAGCGCGCTAAGGAAAATCACTTATGGCGCTTCGGCAATCTCCCCGGCACTGCTCGACCAAGCCCGCCAGTCCTTTTCGGCAGCCGACTTCATCCAGGGCTACGGCATGACCGAACTGTCTCCCTTCGCATGCATCCTCAATGCCGAGTATCACTGCGAGGAGCATCAGCGCAGCGGCAAGATGTACTCGGCAGGGGTGCCGGTCAACTGCGTTGAAATCCGTATCGTTGATGCCGAAGATCGGGAGGTGCCGCGTGGGTCCGTTGGGGAAATCATCGTACGCGGGCCGAATGTCATGCTCGGTTACTGGAACAACGTACAAGCCACTGCCGAAGCGTTGCGTAACGGCTGGATGCACACCGGCGATGGTGGCTACATGGACGAAGATGGCTTCGTTTTTATCTGCGATCGGCTGAAGGACATGATTGTGAGTGGCGGGGAGAACATTTATACCGCCGAGGTCGAAAACGCCATCGTCAGGCTTCCGGCTGTTAGCCAGGTTGCAGTTATCGGTATTCCCAGCGATAAATGGGGCGAGACGGTGCACGCAGTGATCGTTTGCAACCCTAGCGCACGTATCTCCGAACAAGAAGTTATCGCCCACTGCCGCGAATCCATTGCCGGTTACAAAGTTCCGCGTAGTGTTGAGTTCCGGGACTCGTTGCCATTATCCAGTGTCGGGAAAGTGTTGAAGACGGAACTGCGCAAGCTGTTCTGGGAGAACCGCGCTCGTCAAATTGCCTAGAACGCCGGTGCGCAATGAAGCAATTGGCTACTTGAACCGCGATAAATTGCATTGGCAGTAACACTGACGAAGTGCTGATTCAGAAGACTTGTTCGACTTGGCATTATCTGCACCCTGGATAGGGTGCAGATCTTCAGGCGACACGCGGCCATAGCTAGCGAAGGCTCTCCTATGGCTTTTTCGGCTTGGCTGCAATTGAAGTGGGAAAAGTTGCTTTAGGTCGTGAAAAATTTTGGTATTTAACGTGCAACAACGAAAGCATCCCTGGAAGGCATCAGTTATTCAGGGGCACTCCTTGAACCTGATATCCGCAAATAATCAGGCAGAATTGTTGTTGTCGACAGACTGCTTTTGGCCGTTTTCTGCCTTTGGCCAACGGCAGCTTTGGGTCGGTTGCCGCCCTTCGCGACCGGCAGGAAACGACCCTTAGCTGCCGCTCATGAAGTCGTGTCCCAATAGAAATGGATGTACTCGTCTTCATACTCCGCGAACAGCGAAACGATGAACTCCGTCTTCATTGAGTACATCAATAACGCTCCGACGAAACCGGTCGTCTCATGCAGCGGTTGTTTGAGCGGAGCGATCAATTCAAACGCCTGATCCGCAACCATCTGATTGAAAACAGCTTCCGAGACTTCCTCAAACTGAGCGTCAGAAACGTAGCCTGGGAAATAACTTTCTCCTCCAGGCCGCCAATCCATCCATTCCGCGTGAAGCCAGAAGTTTAATCCGTTTTCGCCTTGCCGTTTGGGCGCGCGGGTTATCCTGATGATCTCCTGAGAGGCAGAGCATCGAAAGGCGATTGCTGGATAGGTGACGTAATAAAGACCGGGACAATCATTGTGCGCTGTCCAAAAAGTCAGTTGCTCACTGGAGAGTTGATCAAAGTCGCTTCTGTCGAACATGGAAGAACCTAAGGTCCGCTAATGGGCAAGAGCGCCCGATAGTAGCAAAATGCTTTCAATTGTGTTTTTCGGGAACCGTTCGCTTTTGGCCGTTCGTGGCCAGTCACCAAAAGCTGCTTTTGATCCCGAATTGCCACGACGCGTTTTGATTGACCCTACGACTCACCCTCGACTTCATTTTTATGGATGTTGTCGTACAACGGCTTTGACCATATCTCCTCTTCCCTCCGCACCCTAAAATCTAAAGCTCGCAGCCCTGCACCCAACTCCCTCTATGAAAAACCGGATCTCAATAGACAGACCGTGTCATGACGAACGGCCATCTTTCAGATTGACAGCCGGGTATCGGGCTCGATATAAAAGGCACAGTTGTACGACGACAGACGATAGATCGACTGTTGAAACCTAAAAATAAAAAATGAGTGTCGGCCCCATCATGAATCCAACCTGCGTACTCGCCTCTCCGAATGCATCTTCCCGTGGTTCGATCTCGGCTGCATGCTTTCATGCCCAGTCGGCCCTTTTAAACGCCTCATAGCACCTTGCTACCGGTCCAACTCCTGCCGCCGGGCATGGAGAACGTCCACTCTCGTCATGGCGGCGAGAGCTCATCACCCTAATCCAATAATAAAGTGATGCTATGAATCTGAACGAGCCCATCAATGCGCAACGTGTCGGCCAGGCCGTAGGCAAATACCGCTGGACGATCTGCGCGCTGTTGTTTTTCGCTACAACCGTCAATTACCTCGACCGCCAGGTGCTCAGCCTGTTGGCGCCGGACCTGTCGACGCAATTTGGCTGGAGCAACACTGACTACGCCAACATCGCTTCGGTTTTCCAGTTTGTGTACGCGATTTCCATGCTGTTTGCCGGTCGCTTCGTCGACAAGATCGGCACCAAGAAAGCCTATGTGGTGGCGATTTGCATCTGGTCGACCGGCGCGATGATGCACGCGTTTTCGGTGCCGATGGGCGAGGGGATCGCCGCGGTTAGCAGCGCGTTCGGCTTGGCCGTCATCCCGGTTTCGATCGCCGGCTTCATGCTGTCGCGCGCTGTGCTGGCGGTCGGTGAAGCGGGTAACTTCCCGATCGCGATCAAGGCCACCGCTGAGTACTTCCCGAAGAAGGAACGCTCCTTCGCCACCGGCATTTTCAACTCCGGCGCCAACGTCGGCGCGATCCTGGCACCGATTTGCGTACCGCTGATTGCCGGCCTCTGGGGCTGGGAAGCGGCGTTCATCGTGATCGGTATGTTGGGCTTCGTTTGGGTGGCCGTTTGGATTGCCTTGTACGAAAAACCGGAGAAGCAAAAACGTCTGTCGCCTGAGGAACTGGCCTACATTCGCAGCGATGAAACGGTGGAAGTGATCGCCCCGCCGGTCGCGGGTGAGGTCGCTAAAAAGGTCTCGTGGTTCAAGTTGCTGACCTATCGCCAGACCTGGGCCTTTGCCTTCGGCAAATTCATGACTGACGGCGTGTGGTGGTTCTTCCTGTTCTGGCTGCCGACCTACCTGTCCGCGCAATACGGCATGAAAGGCCAAGCCATCGTGTTGCCGCTGGCCGTGCTCTACAGCATGACCATGGTCGGCAGCATCGGCGGCGGCTGGTTCCCGAGCTACTTCATGGCCCGCGGCGACAAGCCGTATGACGGTCGCATGAAAGCCATGCTGGTGATCGCGCTGTTCCCGCTGCTGGTACTGCTGGCGCAGCCATTGGGCTACATCAGCTTCTGGGTGCCGGTCATCTTGATTGGTATTGGCGCGTCGGCGCACCAGGCGTGGTCGTGCAATATCTTCACCACCGTGTCCGACATGTTCCCGAAAAAGACCGTGGCTTCGGTGGTCGGCATTGGCGGCATGGCCGGTGGTTTGGGCGGTGTGGTGATGACCAAGATCGGTGGTTGGGTGTTCGACTACTACAAATCGATTAACGATATTCACACCGGCTACATGATCATGTTTGCCATCTGTGCGCTGGCCTATCTGGTGGCGTGGAGCGTGATGAAAATGCTGGTGCCGCGCCACAAGGAAATCACTGATCTGTAAACGCAATTTCCCGTACAAAAAAGGTGACAGATCTATTTTCCGAGAAAATAGATCTGTTGCCTTTTTCTGTTTAAGGCGCGCGTTTAAGGACACTCGGTGTTACGTCATAAGAGGCTACAACGCCTTGCGCCGTTACCTACGCGTACGCCAGAATCCGCCGGCTTGTGCGCTTTGGGCCTGGGCTCTATCGTTTCCCTGCCACTGCTCATCAGTGGTCGGGTTTAGTAGCCCGTGGCAATTCAGGCTGCACGTGCATCCGTCGGACAGGATTTTCATATCTGTGCTTGATGGTGGCTGTACGTAGGGCGCCCTCGGGCGCGCCGGCTTGCTGAGTTCCCCGGTCTACTAACCTGCGTACAGCTGCCACCCTCTTTGTTTAGTAGCAGGAGGGGATTGGCACTCAATTTGAGAACTCTGCTTATGTTCAAGGTAACTCCCAACCCCCCGAATATCGATCCGGTACCCTACGACGCCTCTTTTGATCTTGATCCTAAGAAAATGAAATTGGCGGCCGACCGCGCGCTCAACTTCTACCTCAACCCGGGGGCGCTGAAAGAGCCGATACCGCCCCGCAAATCCAGCAGCATTTACACCATCGGCACAGCGGTGGATGACGAAACGTTGCTCGTCGATGCCAGCGAATCGTTGGCATCAGCCCGCGAGATGGTCAACGACCTCGTTGACCTGGCGGATGGCCCGCGACGCTACACGATGCTGGTGCTGCAACGGGTAATCATGTTGGGTGAGTTAGCGGTCAATCGCGTACTGGATAACCACAAGCCTGGGTAGTCGCCAGGCGTTTCCCCTGTAGGAGCGAAGCTTGCTCGCGAAGGCGAGCGGATCTGGCACACCGCGTTATCGTTCATCGCGAGCAAGCTTTGCTCCTACGGTGCAGGCATGCCTGATACACCGCGTTATCGTTTTTCGCGGGCAATTCGGATCGCCGCATCGCTCGCTCCTACAGATCGCTTTAATGGCATACAAGGAGTACGTCATGGAGAAAAGAGTAAGAGTCGCCAATCAGGCCGATATCAGTGCCATCTTTGATATTCGAACCAGCGTCAAAGAAAACCACCTTTCCCTCGATCAGCTCACGGAAATGGGGATTACCCCCGAAACTATACGGCAGGCGATTTCAGAGGCTCCATGCATCTGGATCGCAGAGGTCGATGGTGTCCCGGCAGGGTTTTCCATGGCTGACGTTGAGGAAGGATGTGTGTTTGCCGCGTTCGTTCGACCGGAATTCGAGGGCGACGGCTTAGGCCGCAGCCTGATGGAGAAAGCCGAGGCTTTCCTGTTCCAGCATCATCAGACGATATGGCTGGAAACCGCGGATGCAAGCCGCGCCAGTGGCTTTTATCGAAACCTTGGCTGGCTGCCGGTAGAGCATTTACCGGAGGGGGATATTCGCTTTGAGAAGAAAAGGTGACGAAGAATAGGTGACAGGTTTATTTTTCGAGAAAATAGATCTGTCACCTTTTTCCTTGCCAGTCACACCTGAAACTTTCTCAGCGGCCCCACAGGGTAATCCAGCTGCTTCAGCGACAATTCAAACTCACTGAGAAAATCATTCAACCGAGACTTCTGAAGAGACAAAACAAAGCGAAACTGTGCACCGTCATTTCTCTCAATGACAACGCCGCGATCCCGCGCGCCTAGCCATCCGCCCTGAACATAACCGGAAATTTTTTTGATGTCCGATCGAGGTATCACGCCAGAAAAATGCTCTGAACTCATCTGCCTTTCGACAGTGACACCCGACGAATCAAAGCCCACGTGAAAACCGGTCTCGGCAGGACTTTCATTATCGACCTGAGCCTTACTCTCCGACCTTTCTACCAGTTTGATGGTCACGATCACGAACACGACAATCGCCACTACACCGAGTAACAAATAAGCAACAGGATCGGAAAATGAAGGCCTTCCAAACACATTCGCAAACACGACACCGAACACAATAACGGCGTACATCCAATTTGTACTCGCTTCCATAAACCTCCAGGCCTTACCGAACGGCTTGATATACGCCTCGTGAGGATGAACATAAATCGCCTGGATAATATTCGCCGTAATTACCACACTCACTCCTGCCACTCCCTTTTCTTAAAGTCCATTTCGGAACACATGGTAACCGTAAGCGGCTGGCGAAGTAATCTACCCGACCGGTAGATCAAGAGCGATAAGGCTTCCCGCGCAAGGTGTCGCAAGGGAGAGAGAAGTGGGCTATCAATATCCTGCGCCAAGGCCTCAGCTAGGGTTGGTTCATACCCTGTAAGCGATAACGCGGGAAAGAGTAATAACCCCACTCCCTGCTCGCGGGCGTGCTGCATAAATTCAATGTGTAACGTCAGGTTTGCACTGATATCGCCGGCCAGCCCGAACGGCGCACTGGGCTGCTGCAAAAACTGGTGCAGACATGGGTATCTCCAAAAAGAGCACAATCCTAACGTGGCCCCGCTTCGCACGCCGCAGCGCGCTCCATGGGGTAAAGCGCATGGCACATATACTTTTTCGCAGGAAGGCGTGTTGGCCAGACGGTTACCCCGATTGAAGCGCCGCCCAGTGCTTCATCTCTTCAGCAATGAAGTGGTTCACCAAATCGCTGTACATCTTTTCAATGGCATCCGGGCTCAGGCCTTCGGCCGCAGCCCACTCGCGACGTGTTTCCAGCATGGACTTGAATCGTTCCGGGGCGCGCACCGAAGTGGCCGAGGTCTTGAACTTCGACGCCGCCAGCACATAGTTAAAACGTTTCCCCAACAGTTTGATAACGGTTTGATCAAGGGCATCGATTTCGCGCCGGATGTCCTCCATATCGGCACACTCTGCGGGTTGCATCTGATTGATGACGTCCATGTAGGTATCTCCTTTTTCAGACCTGATCAGTCGCACAATGGCGAAGAGGGAAGGGCTTTTTATGCGGCTGGAGGTTAGCATGGTGCGATATCAGCGCACCTGTTCGCTAACAACATCGAGTGGCCCAGACCTTGATCGAACGACGCCAATTCAGCGGTGGCATGAAGGGGAAAAACCTTCGCTATCTGAATGAGCAACCCAGCGGGACCAGCCAACCGGTTCACGCCGGTTTTTTGCTGCTTGAGCATTTTTCGCTGCCGGCGTTTACCCAGGCGCTGGATACGATCATCACCGCGAATCTGCTACGACCGAAGCTGTTTGCTTCCCGAACATTCGGCTTGAACGAGGGGGAGGTCGTCAGCGATCTGGGCCTGGTCATTCGGCCCGATGCCCGTTTTGACAATGCCGCGATTCAAGACCTGGACCTGTTGGTCATTTGCGGCGGCTACCGCACAGAACTGAAAGCCAGTGATGAGCTGATCCACTTGCTGCGAACCGCGGCGGACCATGGCGTCATCCTGGCCGGATTATGGAATGGCGCATGGTTCCTCGGCGCCGCTGGCCTGCTCGACGGCTACCGCTGCGCCATTCACCCGGAGCATCGCCCCGCACTCGCAGAAATTGCCAAGGCTGCCCAGGTCACCAGCGAGCCCTTTGTGATTGATCGCGACCGGCTCACCGCGTCCAGCCCTTCCGGTGCCTTCCACATGGCGCTGGACTGGATCAAAGGCTTGCACGACAAAGCCCTGGTCGAAGGTATCGAGGACATTCTGGCGTTCGAGGAGTCGCGCTACCGGCGCATCAAACCGACGGAAAATATCTGCGTGAGCGCACCGTTGCGCGAGGTGGTGAAGCTGATGGATGCCAACCTCGAAGAACCGCTGGAGCTGGAGCAACTGGCGGTTTACGCCGGTCGTTCACGTCGCCAACTCGAGCGTCTGTTCAAAGAGCAATTGGGCACCACGCCGCAACGCTATTACATGGAATTGCGCATTACCGAGGCGCGCCGATTGCTCCAGCACACCGAACTGTCCCAAGTCGATGTGCTGGTGGCCTGCGGGTTTGTTTCGCCGAGCCATTTCAGCAAATGCTACAGCTCGTATTTCGGTTACAGGCCATCCAAGGAAACGCGGCTGGTCAAATAGGTACACCACCCTGCGTCAGGACGACTTTTCGGCAGTCCTCTTCTCGCTTGTCGAAAATCCGGTAGTCCTCAGCTGCCTGTTGTAGCGACATTCGATGGCTGTAGCCCTAACTACCGGTTAAACCGCTCAACCAGTGAATACTGGGTTTTAGCAGTCTGGGTCAGTTCCTTGCTCAACTCGGCCGAATGCCTGGCTTGTTCAGAGGTTTGATCCGCCAGCGTCGCGATGGTGGTGATGTTGCGGCTGATTTCTTCGGCCACCGCCGTTTGCTCTTCAGTCGCGGCGGCAATCTGGGTGGTCATGTCCGTGATGTTCGCCACGGCTTCACTGATACCGACCAACGCCTTGTCGGCCTCAAGCACCCACGCCACGCCTTCTTCGGCCTGTCGATGACCGCTCTCCATGGTCTTTACCGCATTGTTGGACGAGACCTGCAGCTTGGAAATCAGGCTATGAATCTGCGTCGTGGACTCCGTCGTGCGCTGTGCCAGCTGACGCACTTCATCGGCGACAACGGCGAAGCCTCGACCCATGTCACCCGCACGGGCGGCTTCAATGGCGGCGTTCAGCGCCAGCAGGTTGGTCTGATCGGCAATGCCTTTGATCACATCGACCACCGTGCCGATTTCATTGCTGTCCTTGGCCAGTTGCGCGACCGTCAGCCCGGTCTCACCAACCACCACGGAGAGGCGCTGAATGGCTTCGCGAGTGTCCCGGGCCACATCGCGTCCACGTCCGGTCAGCACATTGGCTTCCTGGGTGGCATCGGCGGTACGTTGCACATGGCTGGCGACTTCTTGCGTGGTGGCAGCCATCTGATTGACCGCTGTCGACACCTGCTCGGTCTCGACGCGTTGGCGGTCAAGTCCGCGAGAACTGTCGGCGGCGAGGCCATCGGATCTGCCGGCCAGGAGGGTCAATTGCTCAGCCGTATCCTGCAGCCGGGTGAGGCAGGTCTTGAGGCGAGAGGCCTGGCTCACGAAGGCCGTTTCAAGCCGAGCCTGAGGACCGCGTTCGTCGCTGTACATCTTGGCCAGCAACGCATCGGAGGTGGAGGATTCAGCCAGTGCCAACAGGTGCAACGCTCCGCGGTTTTGCCGACTCGACACCAACAGCCCGATCGGAATCGATACCCCGATCGCCAGCATGATGGCCTCCGGTGTGCCGAGGAAG
This sequence comes from Pseudomonas sp. LBUM1646, assembly GCF_059716165.1. Lineage (NCBI taxonomy): Bacteria > Pseudomonadati > Pseudomonadota > Gammaproteobacteria > Pseudomonadales > Pseudomonadaceae > Pseudomonas > Pseudomonas sp. LBUM1646. The sequence continues at coordinate 4,196,633 of NZ_CP166810.1, read as the reverse complement.
ACGCCGCCGAGGGTGCCCACCAGACCCATCGCCAAAACCGGCAGCCAGCCGAGCAGGGCGGGTTGCCATTGATCTCGGCTCGGGACGGCTGACTTACCGAGGCTGATGCGTTTATAGAGCGCTTCGGCGCGGCGAATCTGTTCGGCGGTCGGCTTGACCCTGACCGACTCGTAGCCCACCACCTGGCTACCTTCGAAAACGGGCGTGACGTAGGCGTTGACCCAGTAGTGGTCGCCATTTTTGGTGCGGTTCTTGACGATGCCCATCCACGGCTTGCCTTGCTTCAACGCCGCCCACATATGGGCAAATATCGCGGAGGGCACGTCGGGGTGACGAACGATGTTTTGCGGTGCACCGATCAAGTCTGTTTTGTTGAAACCGCTGATCTCGACGAAGGCGTCATTGCAGTACGTGATGACGCCTCGTGCATCCGTGGTAGAGATGAGTTTTTGTTGAGGTCCAAGGGCAACCTCGCGCTGCGTAACCGGTTGGTTGTTTCTCATCTGTATTGCTCCTATGCCCTAAGGTAGAGGCATCGGCTGCAATCAGTGAAAGGTTAACGAGTATTCTGGAAAGGACCTGCTGCGCGTCGGAAAGCCGGATTATGCGCCTGGGCTTGAGTCTCAATAGCGAGCGTTTGCACTGTCGCCAGCTTCGATCAGTGCAATTCAGGTCTCAGTTTTTTGGCTCGCCTCGATTCACCATCGCGCGCCATTCCTGAACGCTTGGTCGCTCTTGCATCCTGGCATGCCATTCACGCAAGGCTTCACATTCATCAGGGACGGGCAGTTTCACCAGCGAGGCGAAAATCATGCCGCCCAGCACTGCAATGTCGGCCATCGAAAATTCGGGGCCCGCCACAAAAGGCCGGTTTTCCAGGACGCTGTTGAAATAGTGCATCCCCCTTACGGCCTTTTCCCGCATCCGCTCACCCCACTCAGGATTCTGTGAAAGCTCGACGTCCGGCCCAAGCCCAGGCGTTCCATGATGGAAGTAGGTGCTGACAGCGTCCAGAAATTCAATTTCCGCACGCTTGGTCATCATATGGATGAGGCCTTTCTCGGTTGGCGTCTTACCGGTGAGCAGGGGGTTGCCATCCAGAACGTCCAGGTACTGAGTGATGGCGGTGCACTCGGCAATGAGCGTGCCGTCGCTCAGTTCCAGGACGGGAAGTGTTCCGGAGTAGTTGATGGCGAGAAACACAGGTTTCTTGTGCTCGCCCGTCCATAGATTGACCGGTACAAACTCGATCCGCGACAGCAGGCCTTTCTCTGCTAATGCAATACGGACCCGCGCCGGGTAGGGCCCGTCGTACCAGTCGTAAATTTTCATCATCGGGAGCTGGGATGCGTCGGAGTGTGGCTGCTGAAAAGTCATGATTTATTCGCCTGCCTGTCAAATGGTAGGTAGGAGATTGGGCGCTTGATTTGGCTTTGTCAACCACTACCTACCAGTTGGCAGGTAGCGAGCTATGCGAGTAACATCGGGCTGAACGACCTGCAAATCATAGAATCGAGGAATGAAAGCGTGAGCGAAAATGCCCGGGAAGCCATATTGGAAGCGGCTAAAGGCGCCGCTCAAACCCACGGCTACAGTGGGATCAATTTCCGCAGCATTGCGGATGCGGTGGGGATCAAGAACGCCAGCATCTATTACCATTTCTCGAGCAAGGCCGACCTCGGTGCCGCGGTAGCCAGACGCTACTGGGAGGACACTGCCAGTGTTCTGGAGGTCATGCGCGGAGAAAACCCCGATCCGATTCGCCGCCTGCTGGAGTACCCGAGCATCTTTCGACGGTCACTGGAGGAAGGGAACCGGTTGTGTTTGTCCAGCTTCATGGCAGCGGAGTATCAAGGCTTGCCCGAGGAGGTGAAGAGCGAAGTGCTGGCGTTTGTAGACATCAACGTGGCATGGCTGACGCAAGTACTCTCTGATATCGGTCTGGGAAGTGTCGACATGTGCGAGCGACGTGCCCGCGCCATTTACACCGCCGTTGCCGGCGCTCAATTGATTGCCCGAACTCGCTTCGATATCGGTTTGTTCGACGAACTGATTCAAAGCTATCAAGAGGCGGGACTCATTCCGACAGAACTCGCTTGATGCGTTGTGGTGAGCCGTTCTCTGGAGAGAAGGGGGCGGCCGTCAATGGCCTTGCCCCTTCGATGAACATGACTAGCGCCAATCGCTCAACGCCGATACATCCAATGCTTGCCACGCTTCACCATTCACCAGTTGATCTTCCGTCAGCCAGAGTCCTGAGTACGGGCACAGGGCCTCGGCGGGGAGTGCCAGCAGGTCGCTCAACTTCATCACGTTGATCGAGCCTCGGTCCGTTTCATCCTCGGCTTCCCAGTCGTGCAGAAACAGACGGACCTTCAAGACATCCGCTTTAAAACTTTCAAACTGTGGACGATTGTGCAGCCGCTGCGGTGACTGCCTCAAGGTTCGCGCCTGGACATCCAGCAGCAAAATCTGCCAGGCCAATCGGCCGCCGTGGTCATCGTCGGCGTCGGTATGGAGTCGAGTCAGGGCGAGATAGCGGGCATCCTCGGACCAGATCATCGAGGGCGCGAGATCGCTGATGGCGCAACCGGATGCCGTCAGTAAATGCCCGCCCAGGCGTGGGCTCTGGATGCGCAGCCAACTGTCGGCGTATTCGGTTTCACACCCGAACAGCCAGGCGACATCCTTATCCGTCGGGGCAGGCTGGATGAAGTTGCCATCGGCGATGGCAGACTGTGGCTGTTTGACCAGGCGCCAGTCGGGGAGGACGGTCAGGCCTTGTGTGCTGACCAGCAGCTCACACCACTCATAGTAAAGTCGTGAGTCCGGTCGATGCTGGCAGAAGACAGCGGCGGCGTCCGCCGCGGGGGGTGACTGGTCAAAGCGCTGCAATGGCGTGCCTTGCCGATCCTGATCGAGGCGACCTCGAATCACGGCCACGCTCAGTTTCGCTCCACGAAAGTCCAACACGCGGGCGACCAACAGGGCAGGGCTGTTCAGCAATTGGCGTTCCTGCGCGTCGGCCACCACCACATGACTTGCTGTGGCCGGCGGCAGAGCGAACGGGATCAAGGCGATGTAGCGCCCAGTGTCTGAAACCCGATGATCGAGTTGCCAAACCCCCGGTAAATCCCAGTCGCCAATCCGGCAGGTATAACCGCCAAGCCCCTGGCTGTTGTCTTGCTGCCAGCTGAATTGAGCCCGGGTTTTACCGCTCAAGGGGGCGGACTCGACCTTCGTCGCGCCGCGCTGTCCATCACCCGCCAGCGGCACGGCCAACTGCACGCGAGTCAGCTGCCGTTCCGCGACCTGCATCCGGCCGTTCGGCGCATGGCCCACCTGAGTCTCGCAGTCGCTGTGAATGCTGTACAAGCCGTAACCGTAACGGCCGTGATCAGGCTGTGGGTAGTCGAAGTAGGACGATAACCGCAGGCAGTGGTCATCCAGTTCCAGTGGCTCGCTCCAACCCAGGGAGGGTTCGTTGTCAGCCGGTATCCACGGGCATGGCAGCGCTTGCCAACCTCGGTCCACGTGCCAGAGCCAGTATTCGAGGGCCTGCTCATCAGCCATCCGTGCACGGCAGGCGAACGAGCGGCTATCGGGGTGCCAGATGATGGCGGTGTCGGCCATGATCAGCAACGACGTGGGCTCACCGTTGATGCTCACACGGTATTCCGGGTTCCTCAGCGGGTCGCAAGGCTGCGGCAATTCGCGCAAGCTGATGGGCAGCGCCACACTCGCGTCCAAACGTTGCTGGCCATCGGGGGACGTATGCTGGAGCGTTTCGCGCGCAAGGTTTTGTTGCCAGACACCCGGCTCGATCCACAGGTCGGCAACGGGCACCAGGCTGATCCGCTCAGCCGTCGCCAGCAGTTGCTCCAGGCTGATCTGCCGCGCGCCATTGTCGACCAGGGGGCTGTAACGCCCACTCAGGGTGCCGTCGTTGAAGGCATCGAGTTCCCAGAATTCATCGCACGAACATTGGTAGAGCTGACGCAGCTGTCGATCCAGAATCACCAACCCCCAGGCCTGACGCGAGGGCAAAGGCGCGGCGAAATAACGCCCGTCATTGGAGAAGCGCGCCGACGATCCAAGGCCCTGGAGCAGCACGCCATCGGGGAACAGGTAATCGCACAGGACGGGCCCGCCCATGGCGATTTCGCTGTAGTTGAACACGCGTATGGGCTCGCCCTCGGGTGTTTGCCGGGGTTCGTCCCCACCCCAGGCACTCGCGTCGCCGGAAGACTGGCCCGACGCTAGCGGTGATGACTTGGCCTTCGCCTTCGTTGGATCGACAAGGCCAAGTCGTCGCTCCAGATGACTGACGCACGCCAGCCCGACAAACATCACTACCGCTGCCCCCGCAATGTCCCAGTACGCCGGCAATGCCCGGCCCAGGTTAAATCCGAGGCCGATGGCGGCGGAAGTCATGAACTGGGCAACCCCTCGGCCGGTGCGTAGCCAACCCGCCCGCGCCGCCAGCCACATCAAGGCGGCACAACCCAGTACGACACCGAGCGCCCACAGCAACGGTATGACCGTCACGAGGAAAATCGGGATCAACAGCACGGCGAGTTGCCAAAGCAGATCGAGCAATAATCGCGGCAGGCTTTTTTCGTCAGCAGGTTGGTCGGAAGAGTGGGTCACCATTACCTCGATAATAGATGGGCGAATTCAAAGTGCTACTTGGCGTCGTTAAAACGATGGAGCGCGCAGAGGCATTAATAGAATGTAAAAAGGCTCAGCACTAAAGTGAGTTATCACGGTCCATAAATCCCCCACGACCGTCAGCGGTCGTACTGCGCATCGGTATTTTGATCAAGGAAAGTAAACGCATGCTCGCCGCACTATAATCCGCCACCGCCTCCACTTGGTTCCGTGAATCGGAACTCGCCTTGTGTTTGTCCCTCAATCCCATTCGAAGAATTAAAGCATGCACCTACGCAAAATTGCAGTTGGGCTGTCGGCCCTTGTTTTGCTCTCGACCGGGGCGCAAGCCCGCAGTCTGCTGGATCTCCTCAAACCCGTCACCGAGCATCATCAACAAACGTCCCGCTCGGGCTCGATCAACCAGAACGCCGCCCTGGACCTCTATTCAAACAAACAGAAACAGCCCTCGTTTGACGGCTGCGCAGAGCTGTTCCCGGCCGCGAAACCGATCAGCACCGCCACCGTGCCTGCGACGATGAAACCGATGGCCCTGTGTTCCGACAACTTTGCGGTGCTGTACTCGCAAACCAGCCGGACGCCGCTGTTAGTGGTCGAGCGCCTTAATGCCGCGCAACTAAAGGATGCCAAAGGCGAGGAACGCACCAATCAGTTTTACCCGGACCCGCGCATCCCCAAGAGTGGGCGGGCAGAGTTGAGCGACTACCGCAGCCAACATCCGGCCGTGGACCGTGGCCATCAATCCCCGGCCGCCGATGCACCGAATCCGAATGCCATGGCCCAGTCCTTTGCATTGTCGAACATGGTACCGCAGGACCCTACCAACAACCGGAAGATCTGGAGCAAGGTCGAGGCTGATGTGAGGAAGTTTGCCAAGCGCGCTGATGGCAATGTGTTTGTCTTCACCGGCCCGCTGTTTGACGAAGGCCACAGCACCATCGGCGCCAACAAGGTGTGGGTGCCAACCCGCCTGTTCAAACTGGTTTACGACACATCGTCCCAGCGTGCCTGGGCCTACGTTTTGCCCAACGCTGAAACCCGTATCCAGAAACCGATGGATTACGACACGTTCGTCAAAAGCACCGGGCTCAAGTTACTGGGGAATCTACCGGTGACAGGTTCCGTCGGGCGCTCTTGATGGCTTGATGAACTACGCGCCTAGCAGCTCGGTGATCCACCGGGCTTGCCGGGCGATCTCTTGCAGCTTCTCCTCGGGCACGGCCTGCCGCGCCCGGGTGAAGTTGTCCAGAGTCTTTTGCTTCTCACGCAGAATGCGTTGCCACTTGGCCAGGAACGCCGGGCTGCGCGCCTGCATTTGCAATGGGCCGAAGTACAGCTCTTCGGCGCTGTACATCACCGGCCCGGCGCGTTCGGCGACGATGATTTCGTAGTAGAAGCGGTTCTCCCGCAGCAGCTCCTCGCAGAGGATGCAGTAGCCATTTTCCATCAGCCATTGGCGCAGCGGCTGCTCGCCGCCGTTGGGTTGCAGGATCAGGCGTTCCTGGCCGCTCAGGCGCGCTTTGCCGTGGTCGAGGATGTCGCGAATTGTCTCGCCGCCCATGCCGCAGATGCTGATTGCGGTGATCCCGTCTCCCGGCTCGATCGCCGCCAGGCCACTGGCCAGGCGCACGGTGATTTGCTGCTCCAGGCCATTCTCGCGCACGGTACGTTCGGCCGAGCGGAACGGCGTCATTGCCACCTCGCCAGCCACCGCCGCCGCAATGACGCCACGGCGCATCAACGCCACCGGCAGGTAGCCGTGATCCGAGCCGATATCCGCCAGGCGCGCACCGACTGGCACATGCGCCGCCACGCGCTCCAGGCGCATGGACAATGTCTGTTCGTTCAACTGCAACCCCTTTTCACCACGAACGTCCGGCACCTTTGGCCAGATCGGGGCGCGACTCTGGCGAGCAATGCTGTGCATGTCAAATTCCAGCGAGCAGAACCCTGGCTCAAGTCCGTGCCCTGGTTGGCACTAAAGCGATAAAGCTATTGAAAAAAACCGCTATAAGCTTTAAACGGGAAGATCACTGGCGCAGTGCTAGCAAATAATAAGTAAGTATCGCCAGTTTCTGGCTCAGGAAGCGCTGATGAGTTTTCGCCCATTGACCGACTCCCCAACGCAATCGAACGATTGCGGCGTTAGCGCATCCCAATTGAAAGGGAGCCTGGAAACCGTCGGCATGGCCTACGCTGGCAACGGGGACACCATCGAGCACTTGCTGGACTCGGCCCGCGGCTGGGCCCATACCACCGCGTGGGTGGTTTATCGCGCTGGCGAACAAATGCATCTGGTCGGGCAGGGCGATCCGCAGGTGCAGTGGCCGTCCAGCGTTGCCAATGAAGAGTTTGAAGCCTTTTGCCTGAGCCGGCAGTTGCATCGCTGGCCGACCGGTCGAGGCGAAAGTGTGCTCGGTTGGCTACTCGCACCCATCTGCGATGCCGCGCAACCGGCGCTCGCCGAGTTTGCCCAGCGCCTGGGCATTCAGGTGCAGACCGATACCCTGGCCCGTGCACAGATTACTCAGCGCGTGCTGTATGAAATCACCTACCTGGCCAGTTCGACCCGCGACCGAGCCGTGTTTCTGGTCGGGGTTCACCAGTTGCTGGCCAGCCTGATCGACGCCGAGAACTTCTATCTCGCGCTGTATGACCCGCACACCGGCAAGATGGACTACCCGTATTACGTCGACATCATCGATGTCGAAGCCCTGGAATCGGAGAACTACGAATACCTCGACCCTGCGCACCTGTCGTTGACCGCCCAAGTGTTGACCACCGGCCAACCGTTGCTGATCGACGCCGCCGGCATTCACGCGGCGGAGGCCGAGGGCCGTTTCTACTGCGTGGGTGATTGTCCCGAGTTCTGGATGGGCGCGCCGTTGAAGAACGCTTCGGATGACGTGTTTGGCATGCTCGCGATGCAGGTCTACGACGTGTCCCGGATCTACAGCGCTGAAGACCGCGCGCTGTTTCTGGTGGTGGCCCGCCACGTGGCCATGGCGCTGGACCGGATCCTGCACCGCGCCGACCTGGAAGAGACGGTGCTGCGTCGCACCTTGGAGCTGTCGGAACTCAACGACGCCTTGCGCCAGGAAGTGGCCGACCGCGAGCGCGCCGAACATCTGCAGAGCGCGTTGTTCCAGATTGCCGAACTGTCGAGCCAGCCGGGCGACATGGCCGAGCTGTTTCAAACCTTGCATGGCATCGTCGGTGATCTGCTGTTCGCGCAGAACTTCTACATTGCGCTGTTCGACGATGGGATCAATGAAGTGACCTTTCCCTATTACGTCGATGAGCGGCAGACGGTCCGCCCGGAGGCACGGCGGGGGAGTCGGGGGTTGACCGAGTACGTTATTCGTCAGCGTCGGGCGTGTCTGATTGACGCCGACGAAGCCGAACGATTGACCTCGGAAGGTGAAATCGAAGTCGCTGATGTGTATTACCGATCCTATTCCTGGCTCGGCATTCCGTTGTTCGATGGCGATGTGGTGCGCGGCGTGCTGGCGGTGCAGAGCTATACCTCGCAAGTGCGCTACACCCTGCGTGACCAGGAACTGCTGACGTTCGTGTCGCGGCACATCGACACCGCGCTGTCGCGCCGCACCGCCGCCGAAGCGATCCATGCCGCCAATCTCAAGCTCGAAGCCCGGGTGCAGAACCGCACCCGCGAACTCGATCACGCCAATGCCAAGCTGCAACACGAAAACTCCCACGACGCACTGACCGGGTTGCCGAATCGGACCTATCTGCAACAGCGCCTGAATCTGGCCTGGTCGCAGTTCGGCAGCGACGGCGGGCACCTAGCGGTGATGTTCATCGATCTCGACCGGTTCAAGATGGTCAACGACAGCCTCGGCCACCATTTTGGCGACCTGCTGCTGATGCAGGCCGCCCAGCGTCTGCGCGGTTGCCTGCGCGACACCGACATGCTGGCGCGCCTGGGCGGTGATGAGTTTTCGGTGCTCGCACCCGAAGCGCCGCTGGAGGTGGTGATCGACATCGCCGAACGGATCCTGGTGGCGTTTGACCTGCCGTTTGTCATCAACGGCCATCAGGTTTTTTCGTCCTGCAGCATCGGCATTGTCAGCGCCGACAGTCAGTTCCATCACGAACCCGCCGACTTGCTGCGCGACGCCGATGCGGCGATGTACCGAGTCAAGAGTGCCGGGCGCGACAGCTACGCGGTGTTCAACCAGGAAGTGCGCCGGGAAGTCTCGGACCAGGTCGAGCGCGAAGGGGCGTTGCGCAACGCGCTCAAGCGTACCGACGAACTGCTGCCGTATTTCCAGCCGATTGTCAGCGTCGAAACCGGCGAGCTGTTGGCCCTTGAAGCGCTGATCCGCTGGCACCAGCCGGGCGGCCGAGTAATCGCGCCAGGGGAGTTTCTGCCGGATGTCGAGGGCTTGCGCCTGATCGGTCGTCTGGACCTGTACATGCTGACCAGCGTCGCCGTGATCCTCGCCCAGCCCGAGCACGCCAACTGGCCGCCGGTGCACGTCAATTGCTCCAGCTACAGCATGACCCGCCCGGATTTTGCCAGTGATGTGCTGGCCCTGTTGGCGCGGCATGGGGTCGCGCCGTCGCGGATCTGCCTGGAATTGACCGAAGGCGCGCTGGTGGCCGAACCGGCGATTGCCCGGCTGACCATGCAGCAATTGGCCGACAACGGCATGTCGGTGGTGCTCGATGACTTCGGCGCCGGGTTTTCATCCCTGAGCTACGTGCATCAATACCGCTTCAGCGGCTTGAAGATCGACAAGTCGTTCATCCTCGAACTGACCGCCAGCCCCCGCAGTCGCGCCATCGTCCGGGCGATTGTACGGATGGCCGAGTCGCTGGACCTGAGTGTGGTGGCGGAAGGCGTCGAGGATGAAGCGACCCTGGACCTGCTGCGCGAAATGGGCGCGGGGCAGGCCCAGGGTTATTACTTTGCCAAGCCGATGGGGTTGGCGGCGTTGTTGGCGAGTGAGCTGATCAGTCGCCAGGGTTGATGACGGATCGCCTCGTCAGTCAATGCGCGGATGCTGTTGCACCAGGTTCTTGCGCTTGGCTTCCAATTCGGCGATTTGCGCGTCGATGTCTTCGATCTTCTGTTCAATATTGTCTTCGTGCTCTTGCAGCAGTTCCTTCGCTTCCTCAAGGTCTGACGCTGCCGGGGCCGCGCCGCGCAAGGGCATGTTGGCGGTTTCTTTCATGGTGATGCCGGTCACCAGGCCCACGATGGCGATCACCATCAGGTAGTACGCCGGCATGTACAAGTTGTTGGTGCTTTCCACCAGCCAGGCCACCAGAGTCGGGGTCAGGCCAGCGATCAGCACCGACACGTTGAACGCACTGGCCAAAGCGCTGTAGCGGATGTGCGTGGGGAACATCGCCGGCAGGGTCGAGGCCATCACGCCGATGAAGAAGTTGAGCACCACGGCAATGATCAGCAGCCCGGAGAAAATCAGCCCGAGCTTGCCGCTGTTGATCAGCATAAAGGCCGGAATGGCCAGGCAGAACAGCGCGATGCTGCCGAAGAGGATGAAGGGCCGGCGGCCAATTTTGTCGCTGATAAAACCGATCAGGGGCTGGACGAACAACATGCCGACCATGATCGCGATGATGATCAGCACGCCATGGTTTTCGCTGTAGTGCAGGTTGTGCGAGAGGTAGCTCGGCATGTAGGTGAGCAGCATGTAGTAAGTGACGTTGGTCACCGCCACCACGCCGATGCAGGTCATCAGGCTGCGCCAGTGCTTGGTCGCGACTTCCTTGAACGACACTTTCGGGCCGCGCGCCAGGCCTTCGCGGTCGCCTTGTTCGAGTTTTTCGACATGTTGCTGGAAGGCCGGGGTCTCTTCGAGCGCGTTACGCAAGTAGAGGCCGATCATGCCCAGGGGCAGGGCGAGGAAGAACGGCAGGCGCCAGCCCCATGCCTGGAACTGCTCCTCGCCGATCACGGCGGAAATCAGCACCACCAGGCCGGCGCCGAGGACAAACCCGGCGATGGAGCCGAAGTCCAGCCAACTGCCAAGAAAGCCACGCTTGCGGTCGGGGGCATACTCGGCGACGAAGATCGAGGCGCCGGTGTATTCACCGCCCACGGAGAAGCCTTGGGCCATCTTGGCCAGTAATAGCAGGATAGGGGCCCAGATGCCGATCGTGTCATAGGACGGAATCAGCCCGATGGCAAAAGTGCTCAGGGACATGATCACGATGGTGGCCGCCAGGACTTTCTGCCGACCGTATTTGTCGCCCAACGCGCCGAAGAACAGACCACCCAGAGGACGGATCAGGAAGGGCACCGAAAAGGTCGCCAGCGCGGCGATCATCTGCACGCTGGGGGAGGCGCCGGGAAAGAACACCTTGCCGAGCACATAGGCGACAAAGCCGTAGACGCCGAAGTCGAACCATTCCATGGCATTGCCCAGTGCGGCGGCGGTGATCGCCTTGCGCATCTTGGCGTCGTCGACAATGGTGATGTCGTCCAATCCGATCGGATTGACGGTTTTCTTGCTTGATTTCATGCGGATTACTCTGTCCCTGATCCCTGTCGATGCCATTGTCTTAATGGCGCGCGCTTATTGGTTCAGATACATGAGGACACTGAATAATTCACCGCTAGCCGGTTTTTTGTTAAATCACCGCTGTGCTGGGGTAGCTGAGTCGATCGCCGCCCAACGAATCTCTCTGCATCGACTGGAGGTTTTTCTCGATGGTTTCGCACAGGGCTTCCATCTGAATCTGATGTTCGCTGTCGCGGAACGGGCTTTGGAGATCGGTGCCGATGCGTTCGATGGCCAGCAGCATGAAGCCCACCACCGTCGAGGCCAACGGGGTAAACCAGCCCAGGGACTCGACCAGCCCCACCGGCACAATCAGGCAAAACACTGAAATAAACAGCCGTGGAAAGTAAACGTAAGGGTAGGGCAGCGGCGTATTGGCAATCCGCTCCATGCCGCCCTGGCTGTTGGACAGATCAACCAGGGTCGACTCGAGCCGCGCCAGGCGAATGCTATCCAGGTGCCCGGCCTTGTATTCCTGGGCCAACAGCGCCGCAGAACCGTTGAGAATATCGTTGGCAAAGTTATTGGTAGAGCCACTGCGCGCGAACTCCTCGGCGGGAATAAACGCCTGTACCTCGGGCGGGCACGGCTGACCCCTGAGATGCGCCGCCAGGCAGTTCACATAGGCCACGTGGCGGCGCAACAGGGTTGACTTCATCGGATTGACCTCGTTGCCCGGGTCATCCAGCAACGTCAGTACCTGCCGGGCAAAGCTGCGGGAGTTATTGACCATCGCCCCCCACAACGTGCGCGCTTCCCACCAGCGATTGTAGGCACTGCTGTTGCGAAAACTGATCAGCACCACCAATGCCGAACCGAGCAACGTCAGAGGCATCAGCGGCAGGGTGATCTTGGTGTTGAGAATCAGCATGAAGTCCACGGTGACGGCGATATCCCACAGCAGCAACCAGAACAGGGCCCAGCCTACATAGCCCATGGTCTTGATGATCAGACGGTATTTTTTGATGATGGCGGCTTTCAAGCGCGGACCTCGCGGCGAGTGGGGGGCGTTAATGCTCTAACTCGGACGGTGGTTGTCGGGTAAAGGTTCGGTGGGGGGGCGATCAATGGTCATGAGAGGTGTAACCTTGCCCGCTCGCATACCCGGATAAAAAAAATAATCAGGAGTCATTGATGCAACCGATCCGTCTCGGTCTGGTGGGCTACGGCAAGATTGCCCAGGATCAACACGTCCCCGCTATCCACGCCAACCCCGCGTTCCAGTTGGTGTCTGTCGCCACGCAAGGGCAGCCCTGCGCCGGGGTTGAGAACTTCAAGTCCTTGGGCGAGCTGCTGGAAAACGGCCCGCCCGTCGATGCGATTGCGTTTTGCACACCGCCACAAGGTCGCTTCGCCCTGGTGCAACAAGCACTGGCCGCTGGCAAACACGTGCTGGTCGAAAAACCGCCGTGTGCCACGTTGGGTGAGGCGATGGCGTTGGTGGATCAGGTCGCAGAGCAAGGCGTCAGCGGCTTGTTCGCCTGGCATTCACGCTACGCCCCCGGCATCGAGGCGGCCCGTGACTGGCTGGCCAGCCGCACCCTGCAAAGCGTGCAGGTCGACTGGAAGGAAGACGTGCGCAAATGGCACCCCGGCCAGGCCTGGATCTGGCAACCCGGCGGCCTCGGCGTGTTCGATCCCGGCATCAATGCCTTATCGATTGCCACCCACCTGCTGGCGTTGCCGCTGTTTGTCGAGTCCGCCGAACTGCGCGTCCCCAGCAACTGCCAGTCGCCGATTGCCGCGTCCATCAAAATGTCCGACGCGCGCCACCTCGAGGTCCGCGCGGAATTCGATTTCGACCACGGTCATGACGAACTCTGGAGCATCGAGATTCGCTGCACCGAAGGCGTCCTGCGCCTGGACAACGGTGGCGCCCTGTTGAGCATCGACGGTGTGCGCCAGGCGGTATCGGAGGAGGGCGAGTACGCGGCGGTGTATCGGCATTTTCAGCAGTTGATTGGCGATAAGGCCAGTGATTTGGACCTTCAGCCGTTGCGGCTGGTTGCGGATAGTTTTTTTGTGGGCAGTCGGGCGTCGGTTGAGCCGTTCTACGATTAACGATGCTGGTCAGTTAACAGGACTCAGGCGAAAACCCCACGTTGTAGCAGCTGGCGAAGCCTGCGTTCGGCTGCGAAGCAGTCGTAAAACCTGAATCCGTGGGCATGCTGATACACCGCATCGCCTGATTTAACGACTGCTTCGCAGCCGAACGCAGGCTTCGCCAGCTGCTACAGGTCGCGTTACGGCTTGGATAAGGGGACAGATCTATTTTCTCCGGGAGACTGGCAAATAGCTGTCCCTTATCTTCCTTTCAATCAACCACGTTAAGCTCCAGCTGATCGACTTCGCCAGGTATTTCCTGTATTACAAAACTCATCTTTTTACCCAGATTCGCCCTAAGAAACACAAGAGGAATGATCAACCCAGCAGCGATTGCGCCAGAAGTACCCGACATGTCCAGATAGTCATCTTCAGCACTAACATGAAGACTGACTCTATTAGCAAACTCCCCCGGCTCGAACGTCACCGTTGATCCTTGAGGGCCAACATCTCTCAAGTGAAGATTCATCCCTAACATGCCTTGGATTTTATAACGCGGTGCAACCTTGGAATCAGTCATTTGTTTATCGTCCACTTATCAATCAATAAAGCAGAAAAGAAAGACAGGATCTATTTGATCCAGCTGTCCATCTGGCGTCGTTGAGAGATTAAGTAGGTGGGCGTGGAATATCATCTGTCAGAAATGACAGTTTTTAATACGGATTCGCGATAACAAACAATAAAGTTATAAGGGGCAGATCTGTTTCCTTGAAAATAGATCTGTCCCCTTATCTATATGTACTGCTCAACCGCGAATAAACGCCAATAAATCAGCATTGATCTGATCCGCGTTGGTCGTCGGCATACCGTGGGGGAAGCCCGGGTAGGTCTTGAGCGTGGGATGCTTCAGCAGTTTGGCCGAAAGCGGCGCCGAGTCGGCGAATGGCACGATCTGGTCATCCTCGCCATGCATGACCAGCGTCGGCACCTCAATCGCCTTCAGGTCTTCGGTGAAATCAGTCTCGGAAAACGCCTTGATGCAATCGTAATGCGCTTTTGCACCGCCCATCATGCCTTGACGCCACCAATTGTCGATGACGCCTTGCGAGACCTTGGCCCCGGGTCGATTGAAGCCATAAAACGGCCCCGTCGGCACGTCCACGTAAAACTGCGCGCGGCTGGCAACCAGTGCCGAGCGGAACCCGTCGAACACTTCCAGCGGCAAACCGCCGGGGTTCTTTTCCGACTTGACCATGATCGGCGGCACCGCACTGATCAATACAGCCTTGGCAACGCGCCCCGGTTTGGCTCGCGCGGTGTAGCGCGCGACTTCACCACCACCGGTGGAATGGCCGACATGGATTGCGCCCTTGAGGTCGAGCGCATCGGTCAGCTCGATGACATCGGCGGCGTACGTGTCCATTTCGTTGCCTTCCCACGTTTGCGTCGAGCGCCCATGTCCGCGACGGTCGTGGGCGATCACCCGGAAGCCTTTGAGCAGGAAGAACATCATCTGATTGTCCCAGTCATCCGCGCTCAATGGCCAGCCGTGGTGAAACACGATGGGCGTGGCGTCTTTCGGCCCCCAATCCTTGTAGAAAATCCGGGTGCCGTCTTTGGTCGTGATTGTGTTCATGGCGTGTGTCCCCTTGTGATCTAGTGGGTGTGGGGCGTGCAAAAGGTAGCGGGCTCGTGGTCGCGAACGACGGGGCACGAACGGGCTTGGTCAGTGTAGAAGACGCACGGGGAGGGACACTTGCAAGCGATGGGTGGGGGTTGCTGGTTACAAACTGGGCATTAATAACAGGCGGCTATCGACCCAAAGTGGACGCTGAAGCAGGCTTTCTACTGGCAGGTGTCTGTGCAGGTGCGTATTGTTTGAGGTGCCGCTACCTACCTTGGACATCTCGCAAAAAGGACTATGCACATGGATGTTGGAATGGCTCATGCGATCGAGGCCGCAGAAAGCGAGTATTTGTGTTCACGCGTTGAGAGCCTGTCGCGGGTAAGTGGAAACCCTTTTGGTGCTCGTGTTTTTTTCAACGGAGCTTTTCCATGCTTTCAAGTAAAGGCAACACCTAGCCCGATGTTCAATCGCATCTACGGCGATAGCACCGGCGAACACCAGTCACTGTTGAGCTTGCTTACGGAATCAGCAGAGTATTCGACCGTAACGCCTCTTATCGGGAAGGCCTCGACGTTGGAGCAATACGCTTTTGTGGGGGACGGGCGATTGGAGCGCCTGAGGGGCTGGACGCACCTGCAACTCGCGTGCTCCATCGAGGACGTGGCCTTGAATCACCACTCATTCGAAATCGAAGAGGTCACCTCACACACGCTTCCTGAGTTCGCAGCTGTTCATGCGAGTGGATTTCATACCAAGCCAGAGCACCGTCAGCTAAGCCAAGCTTCGTTTGCGGGGCTGCTGTCAAATGAACGTCTGAAAATCTACATCCTTAAAGCGGATGGACAAGTCGTGGCAGGAGCCTTGATGTATCTGGCCAGCAATGGTATTGCCTACCTTGGGACGGCTGCCACCCGAAAAAATGCACGGGGCTTTGGCTACCATGGAGCCCTGATATCTCACCGGATAGAGCAAGCAAAGAAGCACGGCAGCCTTGTGATCGCCGCAACTGCGCTTGCCAGCTCGCAAAGTCGCCGTAATTTACAGCGTACGGGGCTAGCGACATCCCACGTTCAAGCGCTATATCGCTTGGCAGATAGTTGAGATATAGCGTTGTATGAGCGTCTGCTTTTGGCCGAGGTTGTGTAAAAACGTTTTAGAGCAGGTTTGAGGGTCTGATTCGGAACGAAAATCGCGCGCCTACGCAAATTTCAGATCTGCCGCATAACCAAACGCTGGCAGATTTTACGTAGCGACGCAGACTTCAAAATGGCGCCTGCGTTTTTACACAGCCTGGGCCGATAGCAGTCCTTAGGAAGTGCGGGCGCTGGACAAGCATGCGGGTACCACTGTGGCCAAGCTACTTCGCAATGATCAGATCCGGTCCGTTGTTCCGAGCGTTCCCAACGGCAGTGTCGACCTGAACCACTCGAGCACCTCTGACTGCTCACTTTGGTGAAGCATCATCTGCTCGGCAAGCTCCTTTGGCGTGGCCGGGTTAAGCCATTCCCTTGTTCCAAGGCTGATGGCTGATGTTCATGGCTTATCCTCCGCGTTGAGTGAGAGCAAGGCTGGATAAGTGCGAAGCGGGCTTGCGCTGGTTCCGTGCTTTCATTGCCTGATGGGTTGATTGTATCGATCCTGGATGCGCTCCAGCTCGCCCGAGTGGCGCAGCTGCTCCAGGGCGTGGGCCCAGGAGGCTACCAGTTCGTCGTCACAGTCGCGGCTGAAGGCGATGTACAGCGATGAGCGATAGAGCTCGATGGGAATCTGCCGCAGCGTGCCGAGGGCGATGTTCAACTGGCGGCTGTAGTAAGCCACCCCCGCATCGGTGTCGCCTATGATGATATCGGTGCGCCCGGCTAGCAGCATGCGATAGAGCTGCTGGCTCTCGGTTGCAGTTTTTTCGAGGTTGTTGAAGCCCCGCGACTGCAGAGTCTCGGGTATCAGGCCGGCATGTCTCGTCGTAATTTTTGGGGCGTGCAGTAGCTGCTCCAAGGAATTCACCGGCTGCTGCGCATTGGCTAACTGATAGGGGTGAATGGACTCTTCCACGATCGGTCCGACCCACTTGTATAACGGTTCGCGCTCCGTCGTGCGGAATAGGGAATACATTATGGTCTTGGGCCGGGTCTTCAATGCACGGGCGCTTCGCATACTGGGCAGCAGCACCACCTCAAAGTCATCCCCGGTCAGCGCCATTATGCCTCGAACGATCTCCGTGGCCATGCCGGTGAGCTGATTGTTCTCCTGGTAGTTGTACGGCGCCCACTCTTCAGTAACGACCTGATACTGCTCGGCCCTGACGGGAGTGCCAAGTAATAGACAGAGCAGCGCGGCAGTAAGTGTCGAATGTTTCACGTGTTCTGCCTGGTGGGCTGTGCGGTGATCAAGGGTGGATCTGATTAAAAGGGCGAAATTAGTATAGACCCTGACACACGTCAAACGCCTGATGCAGTCCCGTAAACCGTCAACACGGCGATTGATACATACGAACCAGTACGCATGGCGCAGGTTTCTCAAGAGCGTTTAGCGGATTGCCTCTTATCGGTATCGGTTGGGACACGTAGTGACCGTCCGGTTCTGGCCGATTGTTGCCCGTCACGAAGGGCAGCAACTGAACCAGGCTGTGTGAAAACTCCGATGCCGATACGAAGAGCGCGCTGCTACGCAGATACTGAAAAAGCTTGGCTACCCAACCAACCCGGAATTCACGTAGAAGCGCAGTTTTTCAGGTTGTTTTTTAACCGGACGGAGTGCTGCACACGTTTTCACACAGCCTGGACCCGAAGCTGACTTTCACCGAAGAAGCTTGTCCAGCTGGTTAAAGCGCTTTGCTATCCCGCAGGTCGGAATTCGACCGTCGCGTCTAAAGCTTCAAGTTGGTCCCTCAACCGCCGCAGTTGCAATTTCATACCGCTTCCTGCTTCGAATTGAGGAACTGCGGCAAGCGCCAGTGTGTCCTTCAGTGACAGTCCGCGACATTTACTGATTATCTGAACAACTTTCAGTTTATGAGGGCCTAAGTCATTTACGATCAGGCTGCCTGTTTCAAAGTCGGTCGAATCGTAGCCACCGATATCAGACGACGGTTCCTCCGAAATCTCTGCATTCTGACGTTCGTCGATAACCTCGCACCAGTATTCATTCAGAGGGCCGGCCTCGGCGATGATCAAGCATTTGAATTGGAAGATGTCCTCCTTCACTTCTGCTAGTGCTTCTAGCAGGCGGCCAAAAACCGCGAGGCTCGGTGCTATTTGCACCGCGTCCCATCGTCCGGCGCCGTGGGCTGCGGTATAGACTGGATAACCGCTTTCGGCCTCGACTGCGGCAATAAAAATGGGGTCGTCGAGCCCCGTCATTGCGATGACATACCATTCGGGATGCCAACCGCCGTCAGTATCTGAAACCAGGTTTTCGCCGCTATGGCCATGTGTGCGGAAGCCAGCCTGAAAATCATCGAGGCGCTCGAATTTGGCATAATGCGTGGGCAAAAGAAGATCACCCACTACAGTGCCTTTGTTCAGGAAATCTCGAATGTCTTCGTAGAAGGACTGCATATGCTGATAGTTATCACATAGGGTTTCGTAAATTGCCCTAGAGGTTGAAGCGTCCATCTTGCAATGTCCACTTTTGGCCGATTCGCGTCCGTCGGCAAGGGCAGCAAGCACCAACGATGACTTTATTCATCCTCGTAAATAAACGAGTAGTTGTCATCGATCAGCTGTTGCAGGTAGTGATCGAAGCTTTGCGCAATGACTTTGTAGCTGTCAGGGTCGTGCAGAAATCGCATGACTTGACCCACCGTTCCTCCGGGGGCTGGGTTGAAGTCGATATACAGTCTTGAGGTTCCCCCATTGTTCATGCAGTGGGAGAAGCACAGCCGTTTGTTCATAGGCAATGTGCTGTCGATGCGCGGGCCGATCAGGTCGGTTTCCTGATCCAGGTAGCCCTCATATATCTGCGCAATGCTCTCGGTATCAGCGTGGGCGTCCTCAAGTATCTGCTCTACGGAACTGAGGTAATAGGGGTACTCGAACACATCCGAGCCGAGCATCAGTACCATGATGGTGCCGTCGGGGTAGTCCCTGAAGTGTGTGCCGTCGATCTGGCTGAGCAGTTGCAGCAGGCTTGCCGGGCACAGCGGATAATGCTCTGTGAGCTGCTGCAAGTCTGTCGCCGAAGCGCCATGTGCCAATTTCAGTTGATCGAGGTTTTCAGTCGGCAACACTTGGCGTAGACCGGCAAGATAGGTATCTATGAGAGACATGAAAGTAGTCCTTGCTATAGCGGTGAGATCGGACTCAATGCGCTTGGTTTTTCGTTCAATGGTTGTCTTGATAGGCACCCAGCGCAGAGCAATGGCGGCATCTGAAGAGGTAGGAGGTAGGGCCGTGGTCTTTGTCCAGTGCACTGAAAAACGTGTGCCATTGCGGCCCATCCTCCAGCCCCGTCGCGTCCTGCACGGCAGTCATTGCTTCTGCCCCTAGTGCAAGCAGCTCGGCATGGCCTGCCTTGCCGATGAACTCGCCTGCGTCATTGCAATGGGTAAACCATCGCTCCTGCTGCCAGCCATTAAAACCGGGTGTGCGCTGGCTCAACTCGGCGACCAGCGCTTCATCGAGTTCTTCTTCAGCGTCCAGCCCAATGCTGTCTTCATCGATAAAGGTTGCGCCGAGCCGTTGGTGAGCGCTCCCATCGGCAATGCACCAGGGACAGATGCAGGCTTCGTAATCTTCGACGGCGTATGCCGGCCCCACATAGATGTAGCCGCGAGCCTGGTCGCAGCTGATGCAGATGTTTGTGGAGGGTTGTACCGAGCCGCTGGTAACTGGGTCTGGGTGGTAGGTGAATTGTGGCAGATTCATTGGAAAGTCCTTGATCCAAAGTCATGCCCTGAGCCGGAAGCGTTAGCGTACATCGCAATATTCTTCCTTGAACTTGAGGGCAATGGGGTAAAAACAGTCAGATTGCGAATTGTGGTCATGGTTCAAAATGCCTTTTATCTACATCGATACATCACCCGTCCGAGTGTTGCTCCAGCCAAGACTTGAATTCGACAGCCTGCTCAGGGGTGTTCAACGCACAAATCCAGGCAATTTCCTCAGGTGCGCTTTCAAAGTCAGAAACTGAAAACACATGGATGGCGTGCTCGAAAGTCGAGCCTGTGAGCTTTTGCATGGCTGCCACACATAACGCAAAAAACCTGTCTGCGATGCTGTTCGAAGTTTTCTAGGGAGCTTGCGTCGGCCATGCTCCACAGCGTTTTCGACAGGTCCGCGAAGAAGTGTCCGCCAAAGGCTTCGTGGCTCCACTCGGCGGGAGACCACTTGAAGTACTGACGGTCATCGGGGTTTTCAGCCTGCACACGTTTCAGGTGGTATTTGGTATTAAAGGCCGGCGCCAGGCTTCGCGCATCGACGTCTGAATACAACGCGAATCCGCAGACCTCGGCGTTCGGGAAGTCCTTGCGAAATTGTTCGATTGCCTTGAGGGATGCTGCCTGAATCTTTCGTTGAAGACGTTCGCTACTCAAGGTCAACATCGGGCTTCTCGCTGTACGGGTCATGAGTCGTCGCCAGGCTTGAGTACGATGAACGCATCGTTCTGGTAATAGTATTTAAACGCTATGAAGTAATCATCCAGTGTGGCTTGGACCAGTTGTTGGTTCGTGTTGGAAATAACATCCTCGATCATGGCCGTTTCCAGAGTCTCCACCCAGCCTTCATTGTGCACCTGTGGTGGCAGGTGTTCATTCGAGTTGGTGGGGAAATCCCGACTGTCCAGTGAGAACGCGCCGAGTGTGTCCAGCGTCCACCCGGTATTGGGCAAGTAGAACCAGGCATTGGGCATGTGCTCGATCTGCTGTAGAACTTCGCGGATGCTGTAAGTCTTCATAGGGTCCTCATGAAGGGCTGCTAATGATGTCGTCCAGCGCCGGTGATGGGCGGGATTAGCCCACAACTTCTTTGATCAAGGCATCCATGGATGAAAAGGCCAGCCCGTCGGTGATGGATGGGCACCCCGAGTCCAGCAGATAAAAACGTTCTATCGCAGAACTGTCCACCAGTATCAGCCGGCCGCCTGAGTCATCACCGATCAACAGATACCCGGGGAAGTACTCGGCTATTTCGCATGTCTGTTGACGCTCGGCTATTTCATCCGTCGAATAAATTTTCACAAGGTCTTCGATCATTGCGCCGTCGCAGGACCACCAGAATCTGGTTATCCATGAACCCGGTTTGATGGATAGCTGTTGCACTGCCCGGGTGATTTTTTCGACCCCGGCAGGCGGATTTTTTTCTGTGTAATGCACGTTCATTCGGATGCACCAGATGAAGAATTTCTACAACTGCCGGGGCAGGGCATCACGCCGTGCCAACGAAAAAAATACCCGGCGCTTTGGCCTGACTGTCTTTTTTACGAAGGTAAAGATACGCAACGGCATCGGTCAGATAAAACAGATCAGCAAAGGGTGCCAGGAAATCGTTTGAGTAAAACTGACAGAAAAACTCGTAGTCGACGGCAAGTTGCGGAGGGAGTTCAGCCCACTTCGGTGGCACTATGGCGACCAGAGAACAAAGCGGGATATCGTGCTCAGACAGTACTTTTTCTCTGAGCATGACCGTGACTTGGGGAATATCCGGAACAGGACTGTGATGCAGCTCATGATCGCAACCTGAGACCACTGCGGTATAGCCACTCACCTGCGAGCCCGATTTCGACATGGCGCCGTCGTAGGTGATGTTGTCCAGGAAGTACACCGATGCGCTGTAGGTGGAGAACACGTACAACATGCCGTCCGAGGGCAGGCACTGAGCAGCAGTGCACTCGAAAGCCTGACGGCAGTTGATGGTGGCGACCAGTGTCAGCGGGTCACCGTCGGGGTTGGTCGGCCACTGTTCAATTCGCGCGACTTGCCCTCCCAGGGTAATGCCGCTGGTCGCTGTCGTATGCTCCTGCGAGAACTGCATTTTCAATACAGACGCCATGACTTCCCTGTGTGCCGAGTGGTTATCTTTAGCGCAGCTGATGCATCGCCCGACTCAAGGCTGGTTGAGACATGCCGAGCCTGGCGGCGGCGCGGCTGAAACTGCGCTCTTGGGCCACGGCCGAGAACATCGCGAGTTGGTCATAGCTTTCGACCGTCATTTTTACGCCCCTGTTATAAACAGTTTGCGATTATGCCATCGGTGTGGTTGATCGTCCGGTCCCTTTTGGGCGGAGACAGAGATATACCAACCATGACTGACCGCTTTTGGCCGATTGCGGCCCTTCGCGACAGGCAGCAATCGGCCCACAGTGTGTCAAAACAATTGGCCAAAATTGAAGTGTGAGCGTCTTCGTTAAATCTGAAATTTATTGGCACGTCAGCAGATGTGGATTTCGCGTAGAAGCGCGATTTCCAGTCCGGTTTTGAGTACCTGTCGCGCTCAAAAACGTTTTTACAACGCCTCGGCCAGAAGCGGACTTCCGGCTATCGTTTCAACACAAACATGGGCCAGGGCGCCAAAATCGCGCATCCCGACGGTCTGATCGGAGGCATTCGACCTGCCGCCCTCCCACCAATGCGCAGGGGCGTGCGACGCATCGGTTCTTCAGCATCCCGCTAGGGCAACGTGTCGCGCTTGGCAAAGATGCTTGCCATTTCCGCCATGTTCTCGGTCCCCCAGGTGCACAGCGGGATGATCGCGTCAGCCAAGCTGCGACCGAGCGGGGTCAGCGCGTAGTCCACGCGCGGCGGTACTTCCTTGTAGTCGGTCCGCGTTATCACGTGATCGGCCTCTAGATCCTTCAATTGCTGGATCAGCACCTTGTCACTGACGCCTTGAACCAAGCGCTTTAGTTCGCCATAGCGCTTTGGGCCGTCGCGAAGGAAAAACAGGACCAGCGGTTTCCACTTGCCGGAGATGATGCGGAGCGTGGCGTTCAGCCCGCAGCCGGGGTCGCAGGTTTCAGAAGGCGTCGTCATATTGGGTACTTACCTAAAAGTGCATACTTGTCGTTAGGTAATCAGGGTCGCATAGTCGTCCTCAAGCAAGCAACTCCCTGCTTCCATGCAACGCTCAGGAAGGATGCACGACATGACCAGACTCAATGGAAAGACCGCTGTGATCACCGGTGGGGCCACCGGCATCGGCCGCGCCGCCGCAAAACGCTTCATCGAGGAGGGCGCCTTCGTCTTCATCTTCGGCCGCCGGCAGGAAGCGCTCGATGCCGCTGTAGCTGAACTCGGTCCCAATGCCCGCGCGGTGAAGGGCTCTGTCTCCGATCTGGCCGACCTCGACCGACTCTACGCGGCGGTGAAGGCCGAGCGCGGAACCCTCGACATCGTCTTCGCCAATGCCGGGGCGGGAAGCCAGCTTGCGCTCGGCAAGATCACCGCCGAGCACATTGACGAAACGTTCGACACCAACGTGAAGGGCACGATCTTCACGGTTCAGAAGGCGCTGCCGCTGATGGGCGAGGGCGGTTCGATCATCCTGACCGGATCGAGCGCCGGCACCACGGGCGCTCCGGGAATGAGCGCCTACAGCGCGAGCAAGGCGGCAGTGCGCAACCTTGCGCGAACCTGGGCCGAGGACCTGAAGGGCACCGGCATTCGGGTAAACGTGCTGTCGCCCGGGGCGACGGCGACCGAACTCGCGAAGGAAGCGCTGGGCGAGGAGGGCCAGAAAGCCTACGCCGCGATGACTCCGCTTCAGCGTATGGCTGATCCGGCAGAGATCGGGGCCGTGGCCGCTTTTCTCGCGTCGCCGGACAGCAGCTTTATGACCGCCAGCGAAGTCGCCGTTGACGGCGGTCTTGCGCAACTCTGACGCCCCACGCCCAGACGCTCCATTCGATTATTCGGAGCGCCATAGGGCCCGGTAAACCCAAGGAGAACTTATGAGCTACGCAATTATCGGCTTCGGCAATATCGGCCAGGCCTTGGCCAAGGCGTTTGCCCGCAATGGCATCGAAGTATCCGTTGCAACCACGCGTGAACCGGAAAGCTTTGCAGCTGTCGCGGCCGCGATCGGACCCCAAATCATTCCCAAAACACTGGCGGACGCGGTCAAGGCGGACATCGTCTTTCTGGCTGTCCGTTTCGAGTCGCACCCGGACGTCGCTAAGGCGTTGCCGACCTGGAAGGGGAAGACCATCATCGATGTGACCAATGCCTACGGCGTGTCCCCTGAGGAACTGGGAGGAGAGCCTTCTTCCAGAGTCGTCGCGCAGGCCTTTACGGGTGGACGACTGGTCAAGGGCTTCAACCATTTGGGTGCCGCCGTCCTTGGCAAGGATCCGGCCGTACAGGGTGGCAGCAGGGTCGTATTTCTGGCGAGCGACGATGACAGCGCCGCAGCGGAAGTTGGTGCGCTTGCAGAAAATCTCGGTTACTCGCCGATCAAACTGGGCGGGCTTTCGGAAGGTGGACTGCTGGTGCAGGCGCGCGGAAATACCTGGGGCCAACTGATCTTCAAGGACTTGGTCAAGTTCGACTGATAAATCTCGATCGCAAATTTTGAGGGCGGTCCTGGCCACAACTTATGTGACCAGGTAAGTGCTCAATAATGAAGGAGAGGAATGATGATGATTGATAATGAAAGAATAGTCAGAGAGCTCTGCGCCGCCGCGGAAGGGCAAGGAACGGATATCGAGAAGTTTGTCTCCATGTTCTCTGAGGAAGGGTACATGTGGGATATGGCATCCGGCATGAAGTTTCGCGGGAAGGCCATTGGTGAGTCTATCGCGGGTATGGTCAGTGCGTTCCCTGATGTCCACCGTGAGATATTTAACATCCATGTCGCGGGAGACGTCGTCGTTGTCGAACTCGCGATTCGCGGCACGCACAAAGGTGATCTGCCTCTTCCTTCAGGGACGCTGGCTCCGACGGGCAAGAAGATAGATGTTCCGTCATGCGATGTTTTCCACCTCGAAAGCGGGAAGGTCATCTCTTTCCATTGCTACAACGAGGCTTCCGCGATGCAGCAACAACTTGGCCTCGTCCCCGGCTGAATGACCGACACCACGCGATCCGATGCAAGCGCAATGGAGACGTCTTTATGAGCATTCAAGAGAATACCCAGGTTGTGAAGGACTTTTTTGCAGCAATGGGCGGCGGCGATAGGCAAGGTCTGCTGGCGTTGTGTGCCGAAGATTTCGAGTGGATCATTCCGGGGGAGGATTGGCCGCTGGCTGGCACGCACCGCGGGCACGCGGGATTGGCGGACGTGCTTCAGAAGGCTTCCGCAGAACTGGAAACATCCATGGAACCCCCCGAGTTTGTAGCGCAGGGCGACCGGGTTCTGGTTGTTGGCTTTGCGACGGGGAAAGTCAAAGCCACGAACAGGACGTTTGAGGACTATTTTGTCTTCGCCATCACTGTTCGCAATGGCCAGCTGACGAACATCCGCGAGTATGTCGACACCCAAGCATTGGCGCGGGCCTCAGAAAGGGTCGCGAGCCCAAGGCCCTGAGTCATCAGGACCGATACCCACTCATTTGCGCGCCGTGAAAAGGCGCGTTCGCCGCCTTGTTCATCTCCCACTCTCAGGAAAGAGGCACCCGCCATTGCGGACCAGCGCCTTCACTTCCTCGCCCGCCTGCATGGGGTTTTGACTGAATCGAGCAACCAAATCCTCGTGGCGCCGCACGTACGACTCCGAATCATGCTTCGCGCTCCAGAGCACAATGTTGATCACAATAGGAATGAGGTCCAGGCCCTTCTCGGTCAACGTGTAAAAGTCCTTGCGCCTGTCGTCGGGGCTGGGCGCCTTCGAGAGAACGCCTTGCTTCTCAAGAAAGGCCAGTCGAGAAGCAAGAACATTGGTCGCGATTCCCTCTTCCGATTTCAGGAAATCGCCATACGTCTTCTTTCCTACAAAAACGATGTCGCGAACGATCAAGAGCGACCACCGGTCGCCGAAAATCTCCACGCCGTAGTTCACTGCGCAATGGGACCGAAAGTCTTCTTTAAGAGTTGTCTTCATGGCTGGATCTTAGCATCGCTTGCATGCTGCAAGTAAAACCCTTCATGTCACTTGCTTTTAGCAAGTAAAGCGACCAGCATGGATCGTACGTTGAAGGAGTTCACCGGATCGCACCAGCAGCCTTATCGGCTCAGGTGACATGGCAGTAACGATCGGCGGCCTCATCGCCCACTCCGTCAAGCACACCCACTTCTCAATCGGCGTCAGCCATCTCAGCTGAGCGTTCCCGTATCACCATTTCTCGCATCACATCACGCATATGGAGCCATAACATGCACGTTTTAGTCGCTGGCGGAACCGGCCATATCGGTTCGTACATCATCCCCGAGCTCATCGCCGCCGGCCACGAGGTCACCGGCCTGGCCCGGTCCGACAAGTCCGCGGCTGCGCTGACCGCACTCGGCGCCAAGGTACGTCGCGGGGATATTTCCGACCTCGACGGGCTCAAAGCGGCAGCGGCGGACGCCGACGGTGTCATTCACGTCGCGCACCGGCAAGACCTGCTTCCCACTGGCGGAATTGACGCCGTGGCCGCTGCGGAACTCCAGATCATGCTCGCGTACGGCGAGGCGCTGGCTGGAAGCGGCAAGCCGCTGGTCGTGTCGGGGAGCATCGGCGCGCCCGGGTGGGAAAAGCTGGGCCGACCAGCCACCGAGGAAGACCCGTCCCTTCCCGGCGGAGATGCGTACAAGGGGACCTTGCGGGTTCGCAACATCGTCGAAACCACCGTGATCGGCCTCGCAGAGCGGGGCGTGCGGTCCTCGATCGTGCGGATTCCTACGATCGCGCACAGCACGACCGACGTCGCCTTCCTTCCATTGTTGATCGGGCTGGCGAAGGAAAAGGGCGTCATCGGTTACCCGGGAGAAGGCGCGAACCTGTGGCCGGCCGTACACGCCCGTGACCTCGCCATCTTGTTCCGCCTGGCGCTGGAGAAGGGTGAGGCTGGCAAATATTGGCACGGGGTCGAGAGTGAGGGCATCCGGTTCCGTGAGATCGCCGAGGCCATTGGCAGCCGTCTGGGCGTGCCGGCCGTGAGCATTCCCGCGGACGTACTGATGCTGCCGGGATACTTTGGGTTCCTCGCGAATCTGGTCACGCTGGACCTCCCGGCATCCAACCTCATCACCCGCCGGACCCTCGACTGGGAGCCTGCTCAGCCTGGCCTGCTCGAGGACCTGGACAACGGCCATTACTTCCCTGCCGGCTGAGTTGAGTCGAGGAGGGCGCCCGGGCGCAACGGGCTCGGCGGACAGCAATGTCGCGATGCGTGATCCGTTCGGGTAACGATTCTGTCGACCTGGGGATGGCATGAGGAATGACGCACGCAGCTCGGCATACCCGGGATATCAATCGTGGGATGCCGTTGAGACAACGAGCAATACCCTAATTCACGAGGAGACTGCACATGAGCACTATCAGCATCATCGGTTCAGGAGGCATGGCCGCGGCGATCGCCGGTCGTACCGCCAAAGCTGGATACACCGTTGAGGTGGTCAGCCGCGACCCCGCCAAGGCGCAGGCGCTGGCCGACAAGCTCGCAGCCGGAGCGACCACAGGGAAGTACGGGGCCATTCCGGCCGGCGACATCGTCATCCTCGCCGTGCCGTACACCGGTGCGGCGTCGGTGATGGCCGATTACGGGGACGCGCTCGACGGCAAGGTAATCATCGACATCACCAACACGGCCTCTCCGGACCTCACGGGCCTTGTCTCTCCCGCCGGAAGTTCTGGTGCGCAGGAGATCGCCAAGATCGCCCCCGCCAGCGCGCATGTCGTGAAGGCATTCAACACCCTCTTCGGCCACGTCCTCGCTAAGGGAGGCCCCCTCGACGCGTTCATCGCCGCCGACAATCCGGAGGCCAAGGCGCGCGTCTCCACGTTCATCGAAAGTCTCGGGCTGCGCCCGTTGGATGTCGGTGGCCTGCACATGGCCCAGACGCTCGAGGCGCTCGGCCTGATGATGATAGGTCTTGCAAAAAATGGCGCCGGCACTTGGGACATCGCCTTGAACGTCGATATCGGCTGAATCGCCGACACCCGTCAGGTCCATTGCGTCGCGATCTGAAGTGAGAGAAACGGAGAGATTTCGATGAACGTACAAGAGAATGTCCAGCTTGTAAAAGATGCGTTTGCAGCAATCGGCCGCGGCGATATGCAAAGTCTGCTGGCGTTGTCTGCCGAAGATATCGAGTGGATCATTCCAGGCGAGGACTGGCCGCTGGCCGGCACGCAGGATTGGCGGATTTGTTTCAGACACAATCCGAATCGATGGAAACCACATTCATGGAGCCCCGCGAATTCGTAGCGCAGGGAGACCGGGTTCTGGTCGTCGGCTTCGCCAGGGGGAGAATTAAAGCCACGAATATGACGTGGGAGGACGATTGGGTCTTCGCCATTACTGTGCGAAATGGAAAACTGACGAACATCCGGGAGTATATCGATACGCAAGCACTGGCGCGGGCCTCCGAGATGGACGCGGGCTCCAGGCCCTGATACCACACGAAACTATTCACAAAAAAGAACTGTGCGCCGCCGGGGAGGGAAGCGGGAAAGACATCGCGAAGTTTGTTTCCTTCTTCTCGGATGAAGGAGATATGTGCGACATCCCTACCGGATTGAAGTTGTACGGGCAGGTTATTGGCGATGCTATCGACGCACTTCGCAAGTGCATTTCCTGATGTTCACCGCGAGCTATTTAACATCTATGTCGCGGAGAATGTCGTCGTCGAGCTCGCAATTCGGGGGACGCATCAAGGTGTCTTCACACTTGCCTCAGGAATTGTCGCTCCAACGGGCAAGGCAATAGATGCTCTGTGCTGCGATGTTTTTCGTCTGGAACATGGAAAGGTTATTTCCTTTAATTGCTACAACGCGGCTTCCGTAATGCAGCAGCAACTTGGCCTTGCCAGCAGCTGATGAGCGGTGCTGGGGGCGGCATCACCATATTGCCACCGTCATCCATACGTTGGAGGGCTCCGAAAAGGAAGTGCATGCAGCGTGGTCATCTGCGCACTATCGATCTTTGGTGGGGGATGGCAATCGGCGGCTTGAAAGCGGGGGTGGTCAACAGCCTGGAAAGTATCGCGACGAGAAGTGCCAAGCTTCGATCAGAGATTTCCAACAAGCCGTTCGCTGTATGGCTCACGCAAAACGAAAAACTACTTTTGGAGCATCCGGAGCTACAGATTAGGGGGGCACTTCAGTTGAGAAGCTTGCGCGGGAAAATCAGATGCGCGAGTTTTACGCGAAGCAAGATACTGAATTCGTTTCAGCCGAAAACAAACGAAAGTTGGTAAAGACATTTGAGCCAAGGGGCTTAAGTAACCAGAAAATCCATGATTATCTCCAGAGCGCGGACGGGCAAAAATACATCGCTAAACTCGCATTGGCAGACCCTAAGGCATCATCTGCAAGTCTTTTAGAGAGAGCTTTTGGCCAAGTGGCATCAGGAAGTACTGTACCAGTTACCACTAGCATAACAACGCCGCTTGTGATGATCGTACCTGTGGGTGAAAAAGACATTTCCGACTGCTCACCATTTTTCACTACAATGGAAGAATTGCAGGCGGCAGCTAAGTCCGATAAAACGCTAGCGGATTCACTCGGTTTGCCGGTCATCAGCGAAAACGCCTGATATTCTATTTTTGAAATTAAGCCACTTGAGCCTACTGAAGTTTTCGTTAGCAAGGTCGCGCCAACGGTAGAATCACGAGAACGGGAGAGGCGGCACAATATCTAGTGCCTAATCGGCAAGAGTGGTCTGCAGCAAAGCTCATTGGCGAAATCGACAATTAGGAATTAGTATGGATATTCTAGCGTTAAAACAGACCGCAATCGAATTGCGAAAACAACTGGAATTGTATAAAGAAAAAGAACCGGCAGCACTGGCTTTGTACGGACAAATGGAATATTTGATATCCGCAGCTGAACGTGGTGAGATCAATACCCAAGTTGAAGCAAGGGGTATACCAGGCCATCGCATCATGGAGGAGTCAAACCTTCGGAAATATCGGGAGCTTTCGGATGCTTACAGCAATTTTTATGTTGAACTTATCGAGGGCCGTGGCTCGGACACGCTTAAAATGATAGAAGAAATCATGAAAAAAGTCAGACCGTAAAATAGCTATTTCTCGGTTGAACTTGCACTGATATTCACCAAAAAAAACAGAATTAATCGGCGATATGACAACTGCCCTTACTGTTGAGTGGTCAGCAGTACAGCGAATGGGTAACCGTCCGGGCATCCGAAAGCGGCTGGCGAACCCACCTTGCCTCATTACGCTGGTTGCCACTTATGCGGCGCGGCCCCTCCTTCATGAGCGAGTCCCAATGTAATGCGGGAAAAATTGGACTCTTTGAGGGTGGAAAATTGCATTCCACTTGACCAACAGGCGCCGCAGTGACGACCGACAGGGAACGGCCAATCGCTGACTGCTGCGAAGGGCTAAAAGCGCCCCATTGCTGCCGGTGGCGAAAGGCATAAATCGACCCAAAGCCGACGGTGGCGACAGGCAGCAATTGGCAGGTTTCAGTCAGCCCTATCAGATTGCTCAAGCCCTTGCACCAGTGTCGTAAAAATGTTGGACGCAATATGCTCGCCCTTTGAGTGCGTTTAGCTTGCAGTTCTTAGCTATACAAAAAGACGCATCTAATCCGCCGTGATTCTCAACCATACGCTCTATTATCAAGGATTTTATATCGACCGACTCCCAGCCCTTTGGCGAACTCAACTTCAACGCATACAGGGTTTGGTATTTGTCCCATTCATCCGTTCGCCAAAACTGACCACAATCAAGGCACTGCAATAGTTTGATCCATTGGCCTATCTCAAGGCAGCGTAAACCAGCGAAAAACTCCGCATAGTTATGACCAATCTCTACGAGGTCGCCCCGACTGCCACAATTACATTGCATTGCTTCACTCCTAATACTGAGCTTTTCACTAGACTCGATCGTCCGTTCCTGGCCGTTCCTGCCGTTTTCTGCCTGTGGCGACCGGCTGAAAACAACCCGAAGCAGGTATCACGCGCCAGAATTTATGCCGTTTAAAAATCGATTTCGCACCGTGCTTCAGCGGCCTGTACTCGTAATGTCAGACCAGACTCGAAGCACATGACAAGGTGATGATCTGGTTGGATGTTATCTGTAAGGTAAAAGGCTTGTGTCTCTGCGTTAGGCTCCACGGCTCCGATCGAATGAATAACACTACCGTCGCCATCAATTGGGTGTTCATCCCGCCCACTTGCTGAAAAGTAATCGACCTCATGGAAGCTGATAGTAATGTTGCGTGCTTCTTCGGTCGGCACCCAAGCTTCAGTCCGTCGAGTAAAGATAAGTACAGCCGACCTATCCACGATTTCGTAATTGATGGTGCTGGCTTGGTAGAAGTTATGCAGGTCGTACGCACGGTGTTGAATCTCAACCTCGATATGCCCGAATACGAAACCATGGAATTGCATGGGTTAGCCCTAATGATCTACCGGTAGGCGTGTATCGTACTGCATCGTCGCAATGGCTGCTTTTGGCTGATTGCTGTCGGTGGGCAAGGAGCGCTTTCAATCCAATTACCGCCTGGGAAACCGAACACCACTTAACTCGTTGTCACGCTCGCTCTTGTAACATGCCAGCCTCCACCACCACGAGCTTTGAAAATGGATTCTCACTCGATTCTGACTTTTACCCTGGTCGCCGCGATTGCCATCGCCAGCCCAGGACCTGCGACCTTGATGGCGATCAACAATAGCCTGGCCCATGGGCAGCGCAGCGCCATATGGTCATCGCTTGGCAACGCCAGTGGCCTGTTCTGCCTGTCGTCTGCTGCCATGCTGGGGCTGGGGGCGCTGCTCGCCAGTTCCGAATGGCTGTTCAACGCGGTGAAGTTCATCGGCGCCGGTTATTTGTTCTATCTGGGCATTAGACAATTGTTCAAAAAGGGCCCGATGCTCCCGGACGGGATTCAGGATGACTTGAAGAAAAGCCGGCCGACTCGTTCCAAACTGTACAAATCGGCCTTCCTGACGGCAGTGACCAACCCGAAGGCGACGATGTTCTTCACCGCGCTGTTCCCGCAGTTCATCGATCAGAACGCGGCATTGCTGCCGCAATTTCTGATCCTCACCTCGATCTTCATGGCATTGTCGGTGTCGTCCCTGAGCCTCTATGCCGCGCTCGCCTCGCGGGCCAAGGGTGTGCTGACCCGGCCTGCGTTGTCCCGCTGGATCAGCCGGGTGGTGGGGGCGACATTCATCGGTTTCGGCGCTGCCATCCTGACCATACGGCGGCAGGCGGCGTAAGTACTCAATACGGATGCCCAGTCCCCAAGACTGCTTCCCGGGCTTCACAATAGTCTCCGAAATTGCCCGGTACGGTCATACCGGCGTGGCAGGAGAACGGATTGTTAAGGCCGTCTCCTATGGCGATTACATCTCTCTCAAGTAACCTCAGGCTGCTTGTGCCGCCTGGGCATGACTCACCACTGCTGCCAGCCGCTTGAGCCCTTCGTCCAGCCGTGCAGGATCGATGTGGCTGAAGTTCAGGCGCATATACCCCGGGTTGTTGTCCGGTTCGGGGAAGAACGGTGCACCTGGCATGAACGCCACATCCGCCGCCAGTGCAGCATTCAGCAGTGTGCGGGTATCCAGCGGCTGCTTGAGCCTCAGCCAGAAAAACAGTCCGCCCTGCGGCACGTTCCAATCCGCCAGATCGGAAAAGAGCGCTTCCAATGCAGTTTGAAATGCATCTCGACGCACCCGGTAAAAGTCCCGCAACTCGCTCAGGTGACGCTGGAATTTGTCGGTGCCTATCCATTGCAGCGCCTGCCACTGACCGACCCGATTGGTGGGCCGCTCGGCTGATTTTTTGAGTTTCAGCAAGTGCGGGAACAAGTCCGTACTGGCAATCAGGCAGCCGACTCGCAGTCCCGGCAGCAGTGTTTTTGACACGGTGCCGGTGTAGATCCAGCTGGCTTTCTACAAGCGGCTGACGATTGGCATTGCGTTGTCGCCGTCGAATGTCAACTCGCCGAAAGCAGCCAGTCACAATGACTCGCTACTCCCAGCCCTCAACTCAAATCAGCGCCAACGCCTGCGCCAAATCCGCCCTTAAATCCTCCACATCCTCAACCCCCACCGACAACCGCACCAACCCATCCCCAATCCCCAACTGCGCCCGCGTTTCAGCCGGAATGCTGGCATGGGTCATGATCGCTGGATGTTCAATCAAACTTTCCACCCCACCCAAACTCTCGGCCAGGGCGAAGATTTTCACGTTCTCAAGGAAGCGCGTGGCACCCGCCAGGTCGGTGTTCAGGTCGACGGAAATCATCCCGCCAAAACCCCGCATTTGCCGCCGCGCCAATTCATGCTGCGGGTGTGATGGCAGCCCCGGATAGTAAACCCGTGACACTTGCGGCTGGGCTTCCAGCCATTGCGCCAGTTCCAGCGCGTTGCTGCAGTGGCGTTCCATGCGCAGGGCCAGGGTTTTCACGCCGCGCAGGGTGAGGAAGGCGTCGAACGGGCCGGAGATGGCGCCGACGGAGTTCTGCAGGAAGCCCAGGCGTTCGGCCAGTTCCGGGTTTTGCCCGACGATGGCGATGCCACCAATCACGTCGGAGTGGCCGTTCAGGTATTTGGTGGTCGAGTGCACGACGATGTCGAAGCCCAGCTCCAGCGGACGTTGTATCCATGGGCTGGCGAAGGTGTTGTCGGCGACGCAGATGATGCCTCGGTCGCGGCAGGTGCGGGCGATGGCGCTGAGGTCGGTGAGGCTGAGCAGGGGATTGCTCGGCGTCTCGACCCAGACCATGCGCGTGTCGTCTTGCAGCGAGGCTTCGAAGTTCGCCAGGCTGGTCAAGTCGACGTAGCTGAAGCGATGCCCGGCGCTGCGTTGGCGCACTTTGTCGAACAGGCGGAAGGTGCCGCCGTACAGGTCATTGCCGGAGACGATGTGCGAGCCGGCGTCGAGCAGTTCGAGCACGGTGGAGATCGCTGCCAGCCCGGAGGCGAAGGCGAAGGCTTGGGTGCCGCCTTCAAGGTCGGCGACGCAGCGTTCCAGGGCAAATCGCGTCGGGTTGTGCGAGCGCCCGTAATCGAGGCCCTTGTGCACGCCGGGGCTCGATTGCAAGTAGGTGGAGTTGGCGTAGATCGGCGGCATCAGCGCCCCGGTGGACGGGTCCGGCACCTGGCCAGCGTGGATCACCCGCGTGGCGAAGGCGCGCGGCGCACCGGTTTCATCGTGCTGACTCATGTAAGGGATCTCCGTAAATGATTGAGAAGGTCGACGCGGGTAATCAGGCCGTGGAAGCCCGAGGCGTCGGCGATGATCGCCACCAGGCCGCGGTCGAGTTCGGCTTGCAGTTCAGGCAGGCTGGCGCCGGGCGACAGGGTTTGCACCTTGTCGGTCATCGCGCTGGCCACGGTCAAGCGAAAGTGCGAGGCGTCTTCCTGCATGCCGAGCAGAATGTCGGATTCGTCGATCACGCCGACCAGTTGCTTGCCATCCACCAGCACCGGCAGTTGTGACACGTCCGCCAAACGCATGCGCTGGAACGCGGTGAGCAACGTGTCGTCCGGGCCGACGCTGATCACCCGGCCATCTTCGAAACGCCTGGAGATCAGGTCGCGCAGGTCGCCGTAGCGTTTGTACTGCAACAGGCCCTGGTCGTTCATCCATTGGTCGTTGTAGACCTTCGACAGGTAGCGGGTGCCGGTGTCGCAAACGAAGGTGACCACGCGTTTCGGCTCGGTTTGCTCGCGGCAGTAACGCAGGGCTGCGGCCAGCAAGGTGCCGGTGGAGGAGCCGCCGAGAATGCCTTCGGCGCGCAGCAGTTGGCGCGCGTGGTCGAAGCTTTCTTCATCGCTGATCGAGTAGGCGTGGCGCACGCTGGAGAGGTCGGTGATCGATGGAATAAAGTCTTCGCCAATGCCTTCCACCGCCCACGAACCGGGCTTGCCGAGAATGCCACTGCGGCTGTATTCGGCCATCACCGAGCCGACCGGATCGGCCAGGACCATTTCCAGGTCCGGCTGCACGCGCTTGAAGAATCGGGTCAGACCGGTGAGCGTGCCGGCGGAACCGACGCCGACCACAATCGCGTCCAGATCATGCTGAGTCTGCGCCCAGATCTCTGGCGCGGTGCTGCATTCGTGGGCCAGCGGGTTGGCCGGGTTGTTGAATTGATCGGCGAAGAACGCGTCGGGAATTTCCTTGGCCAGTCGCGCCGCCACGTCCTGGTAATACTCGGGATGGCCTTTGCCGACATCGGAGCGGGTGATGTGTACCTCGGCGCCCATGGCCTTCAAGTGCAAGACCTTCTCCGTGGACATCTTGTCCGGCACCACCAGCACCACCCGATAGCCCTTGGCGCGGCCGACCAGCGCCAGGCCCAGGCCAGTGTTGCCAGCGGTGGCTTCGACGATGGTGCCGCCGGGTTTGAGGCGACCATCGCGCTCGGCGGCATCGATCATCGCCAGGCCGATACGGTCCTTGATCGAGCCGCCGGGGTTCTGCGATTCGAGTTTGAGAAACAGCGTGCACGGGCCGGTATCGAAGCGGCTGACGCGCACCAGCGGCGTGTTGCCGATCAGTTCGAGCACGGCGGGGCGGGAGTCGTTTGGCATGTTGTCACCTCCTGTGGGGGTCGCACTGGATGGACAGCAACGGGCGGTGAGTCAGTGCATGCCCATTGCAGGCAGACCTCGCTTGGACCATAGGCCCGGATGGCGCCCGTCGCAACCTTGCGTCGCCAATCGGTACAACGGTGCAGGACTGTTGGCGGCATAGTTGCCAGATAATTTTCGAGATAGTTAGTGGGTATCAACTAATTAAACCGGTGTTAATTGTAAGTTTTAGCATTCACGGCTGAATCACTCGGCGCCGATTTGGATCCGTTTTCCCACATTGTCGAACCGGAGCGGTTTTTCAGGAGAGAGGATTGCGCCCTGAATAGTCTGACGTTTAGAGCGTGAGAGGGGTGTGAATGAGAGGGGGTCGCTATTGCGTCAGCGGTAAACGACTCAGTAACTAGTGGATCCAATAAGCTAACTAAGTCCTGCGCTGTAATCGACCAGGCCAGTTAGCATGGGCGTTGACGATTAGTTGCCGGTTTTATGACTGCACAGATTGAATCCAATACAGCCGCCGTTTGTCGGTAGTTTGCTCAATTCAGGAACAAACCAGGTGCATGGGTCTCTGATCCTTCAGCACGTCACCCATGACCTGCTCCTGCAGTCGCAGAAAAGAAGTGGAATTTGGAACCTCATGTGCAGAGTATGCAAATGGGGATTTTTTTTCCTGAAATTCAGGAGGCAACACCACATCGGTCGTTGATTTGCCGGGCGAATCAATGAACTTAGCAGTGCCAAGTCTATGATTTGGCTTGTCTTGTATAAGTAAGATCGCGCAGGGTTAATTGAGCAGCTAAACGCCCTGTTAAATAACCGATCTGTACTGTCGAATAAGGTGGAGAATGTACCGTGGCGATAAATACAATTATGAGCCTGATTGAAAATAAAGAATTCATGGAGTTTTTACGCTTGGGCGTGGTGTACGTTCATTTAGTAGCGTGTTGTGTAGCCATTGGCTTGGTGTTAACCAGCGATATTGCGATGGTCAGGGATCTATTTAAACGAAAAACCTTCACCGAGCATGATAACGCTCACATGGAAAGTCTTCAGAAGTCGGTCGTTTTTGCATTAGTAGGTTTGTGGGTGACTGGCATTGCGATTGTCGGTATCGATTACCTGGAAAAAGGCATGAATTACTTCATGAATCCCAAGCTCCAGGCCAAAGTCATCATTGTCATGTTGTTGAGTTACAACGGCGTCATGCTACATCGCCTGGTGTTGCCGGCACTGCAAAAGGCCGGCTCCTTGCTAGAACTGGGCTTCAGTGCCCGGATGCTGGCGCTGTTCTGCGGTTCGTTGTCGGCGGTGTCGTGGATGTATGCCGCCATGTTGGGGGTCGGACGCCCGCTGGCCTGGAAATATTCCCTTTCCGAACTGTTGTTGGCCTACCCGCTGCTGATTGCGCTGGGCTTCCTGACGATGCTGGTGCTGACGTGGCGAGCCAAACAGCCGGAGGCCTTCACGTTCCATCGGCGGGCCGTGGCGAGCGCCTGTTAGGCCGCAGCATTCAAACGCCCGGACAGGGTAAAGACCTTCTTTGTGCAGGTGGCAATACCGCCTGCACCGGGAAGGTCTTTTTTTGCGTCACGCCTGAAGCGACATGCGCCGAGTGTGCAGATCAGCCTCCGGTTGTCTCTGGAATCCTGGCAATCACCTTGATCTCAAACTCAAACCCATACAGCCAGGTAACGCCGACACCGGTCAGCGTCGGGTGCGGTGCGTTCCCCCAGAACTCGGGGATCACTTTCCAGATCGTTTCGAACTTTTCTTCGGGATTGACGATAAACACCGTCACATCAATCACGTCATCGAACGTACAACCGGCCGCCACCAGAATCGCGTTCAGGTTGTTGAACGCCAGCCGAACCTGATCCTCCAGGTCCGGTTCCGGCGAGCCATCTTCGTTGCTGCCAACTTGCCCTGAAACGAACAAAAAGCCATTGGACTTGATCGCCGGCGAATAGCGATTGCGCTCATAAAGTGCCTGGCGTCCAAGTGGGAAAACCACATCACGCGGTGTCATACAGTGCCTCCATCAATCGATAACGATGAAGTGACTGTAAGGGCTTGCACCTGCCCGATAAACGAGCAACCTTAACCAGCACTGTTTGTAATACCCAAACAATCCGACTGGCATCAGGGGCAACAATGGACCGTTTTGACGCGATGCAGGCCTTCGCCCGGGTGGTGGAAACCGGCAGCTTCACCAAGGCCGCCGAGACCCTGCACATGAGCAAGACCAGCGTGACGCAACTGGTGCAGCAGTTGGAAGCGCGGTTGCGGGTGAAATTGCTCAATCGCACCACGCGCAAGGTCAACGTCACTGCCGACGGCGCGGTTTTTTACGAACGCGTGGTGCGGCTGCTGGCGGATATGGACGATGCCGAAACCAGCCTGTCTGGCGCCTCGGTGCAGCCCAGGGGACGGCTGCGGGTGGATGTGCCCAGCCCGCTGGCTCGCCTGATTCTGATGCCGGCATTGCCAGCGTTTCATGCGCGCTACCCGGACATCCAGATCGACATGGGCGTCAGCGATCGCATCGTCGATATCATCGGTGAGAACGTCGACTGCGTGGTGCGCGGCGGCGAGCTCACTGATCAATCGCTGATGGCCCGGCGCGTCGGCGAGCTTCAGCTTGGCGTGTTTGCCGCGCCGAGTTATCTGGAACGCCTCGGTACACCTTCGCATCCACGGGAGCTGGAAGATTCCGAGCATCGGATCGTCGGCTTCCTCTGGGCGCGCACCGGTAAAGCCTTGCCTTATGCCATGAGCAGCGGCAATGAGCAGCTTCATATCAAGGGGCGCTACGTGCTGGCGGTCGACGATGGCAATGCCTACCTCGCGGCGGGCCTGGCTGGGATGGGCGTTTTCTGGCTTCCGGACTACATGTCCAAGGGCCCCGAAGCGCGCGGTGAACTGGTGCGGTTGTTCGAGGGGTGGCGCCTTGAACCGATGCCGCTCTACGTGGCTTTTCCGCCCAACCGGCATATCAGCATCAAGCTGCGGGTGTTCATCGATTGGGTCGCTGAGTTGATGGCGCAGCACGCGCCGATCACTGTCGGGCCAGCCGGTTAAGACGCAAGCCTGTGGGGGGGCGGTGACGTTAAGACCCCACCGGGCCAATCCATTTGTTAACGCTCGGCGCCTGCCACTGTTCCAACGCATCGATCAGCGCCGCCGGATCCGTGCCGAGAATCAGCATTTCGCTGTGCTCGGTTTTCATGAAACCTTCTTTCACCGCATGCTCCAGCAGGCTGCGAACCGGGTTGAAAAAGTCGCCGATGTTCAGGCAAGCAACCCCTTTATGGTGTTCACCCAGTTGCGTCAATGTCGCGACTTCAAACAGTTCTTCAAACGTCCCCAGACCGCCGGGCAAGGCAATAAACGCGTCCGCCCATTCACTCATGCGCGTCTTGCGGCTGCGCATGTCGGGCGTTACTTCATGCCGGGTCAGCCCGCCGTGCAGGTGGCCGAGGTCGTGCAAATAGCGGGTGATGATGCCGACCACTTCGCCACCCTCGGCGAGCACGGCATCGGCCACGATGCCCATCAAACCCCGGTCGGTGCCGCCATAAACCAGTTGCAAGCCGCGCTTGCCAATCTCCCGGCCCAAGGCGCGAGCGCCTTCAGCATAGGCGGGGTTGAAGCCGAAATTGGAGCCGGAGAAAACAGCAATACTGCGAAGTGGGGAAGGCATCGAATGAGGTCCGGTTGAGGGCGGGAGCGCCCCATCCTGCGGCCTGTTGGATCAGCGCAACAGCGCCAAGAATCGAGTGTTTGAGTGGGCCATGCTTACAGCAATTCCAGGATGCGTTGGCCGAGACGTTCGGCGGTGGCTTGGGAATCGATGTTGGCGAATCCGAGCAGCAGCGCCGACCCGGTCTGGCCACGGATACTGAAATCGCTCAGCGCTTCGGCGTAGATCCCCGCGTGCTGAAGGCGCTCGACCAGTGAGCGGTCGGATTGTTGATCCGTCAGCCGCAGGATCAGGTGCATGCCACCCGGCTGCGCATCAATGCGAATGCGCTCGCCCAAGACTGCCTTGAGCCCCCGCGCAGTCGCCTCCCGGCGTTCACCGTAGAGTTTGCGCATCCGCTGGATATGCCGGGCAAAATGGCCCTCGGTGAGAAATGTCGCGACGATGGCTTGGGTGAGTTCCGGGCAGCCACCGAGAAAGGTCTGGCTGACGCGTTCGAAGCGTTCGACCTGCGCCGGAGGCACCACCAGATACGCGAGGCGGATGCCCGGAAACAGCACCTTGCTGAACGTGCCGGCATAGAGCACCCGACCCTCGCGATCCAGGCTCTTGAGCGCGGGCAGCGGGCGGCTGATGTAGCGGTATTCGCCGTCGTAGTCGTCCTCGACAATCCAGGCTTGCTCGCGGCTCGTCCACTCCAGCAACTCCAGTCGGCGCGGTAGCGACAGCGACACGCTCAAAGGACTCTGATGGGCCGGCGTGACGACGGCGGCACGCGCACCCATCGAGTGGTTCACCGCGTGCGTGACCTGCATGCCGTCCTGATCCACCGGGACGGGCTCAATCTCGATCTGAAGATGTTCAAGCAACTGGCGGGTAGGCAGGTAGCCAGGGTCTTCTACCAGCACCCGATCACCCGGTTTCAACAGCGCATGGGTGATCAACGCCAAAGTGTTGCGGTAGCCCGACGTGATAAATACCTGGGACGGCGCGCAGGTAATACCGCGGGCGACGTGCAGATAAGTGGCAATCGCCGTGCGCAACGATTCCAGTCCATACACCGATGGATTGGCCATGTCCGCCACCTGCGTAGCCCGCACGCAACGGGCGCCCATTTGCGCCCAGATTTTCCGTGGAAAGGCGTCCAGCGCCGGCAAGGCCATTTGAAACGGCAGGATCGGCGCCTTGTGCCGGATCGAAGGATTCTCGACGGTTCGCGGCGCAGCCGAGGAGGGTGCCCGCACGTTGATCCCCGGCGCCACCACCGTTCCCGCCTGGCCGCGCGCCTGAATGTAGCCCTCGGCAGTCAGCAGGGAGTACGCGGTGTCGATGGTGCCCCGCGCCAGCCCGAGTTCCTTCGCCAGCGCCCGAGCCGCCGGAATCCGTTCGCCCGGCGTGAGCACGCCGTCCGTTATGGCGCCCCGGAACCGCCAGTAGATTTGCCGGTAGATGGGTTCTTTGGACGCCGGGTCCAGCGGTGAAAAAGCCTTGCCAGGATTTGTCATTGCGCCTCGTGATGTTGGAAATACGCCTGAAGCGCCTGATCTGTGTTGGCCCGAGCTTCAGCGACAGCGTCCGGGCCCAGGGCGGTGCCTTCGACCGTGAAGAAATGTAGATCATGCAGCCCGATCATGTTCAGCACCGCTTTCAGGTACGGCGTCAGAAAGTCCGGCTGACGCGCACGCTCCCCGGAAAATCGACCGCCTGAAGCAATCGCCACAAACACCGGACGATCACGCAGCAGGCTGGTCTTGCCTTGCGCGCCGACATTAAACGTCCGCCGCACCCGAGCAACGTGATCGATCCAGACCTTCAACGCCGAGGGCACGGTGAAGTTGTGCATCGGCGTACTGATGACCAACACATCGGCGCTTTGCAGTTCATTGATCAACACTTCGGACTGGATGAAAGAACCATCCTCAGCGATGTCTTCGAGTGATTGCTGGGAGATCGCGTAGTTCTCATCCACATGCGCAATCCCGCCCGAGCCCACCACCCGGTTGATCAACTCGGCGGTGGGATTGTTCTTCAGTAAATGCCCGATCACGGTTTGCGAGAGCCGATAACTCTCGGACGCTTGCCCGCGCGGGCTGCAGCTGACGTGCAGGATGTTCATGGTTGGCTCACTTCAAGGTTATCGATTGAGGTGCCCATGCTACGAAGGTCATGACCTAGCCAAAAGATCCATGAATCGCCTTTGTGACTGGTCCATGAATGGAGCAAGTATGGCCCAGAGTGGAAGACAGATCATGGACCTTCAACCCTGGGCCATGACGTCCCACGATGGAGTCCTCCAAACAGCCACCAGAAGGATTCATCATGACTAACCGTATCGACTACGCCAGTGCTTCACCTGAAGGTTACAAGGCGTTCGGCGGTGTGTACGTCACACTCCAAAAGTCCGGTCTGCCGCACGAACTGATCGACCTGGTGTACCTGCGGGTCTCCCAACTCAACGGCTGCGCTTACTGCATCGACATGCACTCGCGG
The DNA here is from genome assembly GCF_059716165.1 of Pseudomonas sp. LBUM1646. NCBI lineage: Bacteria > Pseudomonadati > Pseudomonadota > Gammaproteobacteria > Pseudomonadales > Pseudomonadaceae > Pseudomonas > Pseudomonas sp. LBUM1646. The sequence goes on along the minus strand of NZ_CP166810.1, from coordinate 4,154,953 downwards.
GATCTGCTCAAACTCGGCGTAACTGTGGAAAAACTGGTGCTGGTGCCAGTTTGGCGCGATTCCGGTGCCGTGTTCAGCACCCGCGAACGCATCGCCCTGGCCTGGGCCGAGACCGTCACGCGGGTTGCCGAAACCGGTGTGCCGGACGCTGACTACCAAGCCACCGCCGCCGAGTTCAACGACAAAGAACTCGCCGACCTCACCTATGCCATCGGCTTGATGAACGCGTTTAACCGCTTCGGCATTACCTTCCGCTCAATCCCCGCGGCAGCCGCCAAGGCCTGAGCCTAATTGGCGAGCACCGCGTCGGTGCTCGCTGACCTAACGAAAGGAACTGTCACCATGGCATGGGTACTTTTAAGCCTCGCCGGCATCCTCGAAATCGTCTTCGCCTTTGCAATGAAAGGCTCCGACGGCTTCACTCGATTGACCCCGGGACTGATCGCCGCCGCCACCGGCGTGTCGAGTGTTTTTCTGCTGTCACTGGCGCTTCGTTCACTGCCCGTGGGCACGGGTTACGCGGTCTGGACCGGCATTGGCGCGGCGGGGACGGCGATTCTGGGCATGGCGGTATTGGGCGATGCCGCTACGCCGCTGCGGATTCTCTGCATCGCGTTGATCCTGGGCGGCGTTATCGGGCTGAAGTTGGTGTCGGCGAACTGATCGGGTTCAAACCACTTCATCGTCAAAAATGCTTTCAATCGGCAACCCGAACGCCCGGGCCATTCAACCATTCCTGATTCATTGTCTCGGCATCCCCCAGGTAATCGAGCAACCAGGCCATGGCCGGCGAATGCTTGTTCTGGTTCCACGCCACGCACGACGGACTGGCGGCGAAGGGCCTTTGCAGGTTCAGGGCGACCAATTCGCCTTGCTCGATCAGCGGCAGCATCAAGTGCGCCGGCGCCATGCCCACGCACAAACCTTCGCGCAAACAATCCAGGGCCGAAGCCCAATTTGGCACCACCAACCGCCGCTGATTATCCAGCGACCAGGTATCGCGTTTCGGCAGATGACGAGAAGTGTCGTTCATGCACAGCGCGGGGTAGGGGCGCAGTTGATCGTCGTCCAACGGACCGTTTAATGCCGCCAACGGATGCCGGGCGCTGGCCACGCACAACCAGTTCAACAGGCCCATGTCGCGAAAGCTGTAATGACTGGCCACCGGCACGGCACTGGTGGCACCGATCACGATGTCGGTGCGCTCATCGGCGAGGGCATCCCACACGCCGTTAAACACTTCGTAACTGAGCAGCAACTCGACGTCGGGAAACTGTTTATAAAAATCCAGCACCAGTTGCCGACAGCGCTCCTGTTTGACGATGGCATCCACCGCCACTTTCATCTGACCGCTCCAGCCATTGGCTACTTGCTGGCACAGTCGCCGGGTGTCGAGCATGCTTTTCATCACGCCACGGGCCTGCTCGATAAACAACTTGCCGGCCGGCGTCAGCTCGACATCGCGATGGCGCCGCACAAACAACGGCACCGCCAGCCATTGTTCCAATTGGCGCACGGTGTAGCTGACCGCCGACGGTACGCGGTGCAACTCCTGCGCCGCCGCGCTGAAACTGCCATGCCGGGCCACGGCATCGACCACATCGAGGGAATATTCAGACCACATTCAGTTGCCTTCAAAAATATTGATAAGAACGTCCAATTATTATCGCTTCACAGCAAAAGCTCACCACTCATAATGGCACGCTGCTAACAAATTATTTGATTTGAAGATTCCGTTAGGGCGTTAATGAAAAACTCGTTTGGCTTCACCTGTTACCTGATTGGGCTGAGTGTGCTCGGCTACTTGGGCATGGACATGTATCTGCCGGCGTTCGGCGCCATCGGCGGCGAACTGCACCTGTCGGCCGGGGCGGTCGGCGCGAGCCTGAGCATTTTCCTCGCCGGGTTTGCCGTCGGCCAATTGTTGTGGGGGCCCATGTCCGACCGCATCGGTCGCAAACCGGTGTTGCTAATGGGCTTGAGCCTATTTGCCCTGGGCTGCCTGGGCATGTTCTGGGTCGAAACCGACGTGCAACTCTGGGCGCTGCGCTTTATCCAGGCTGTCGGCGTGTGTTCGGCGGCGGTCAGCTGGCAAGCGCTGGTGATCGACCGCTACCCGGCAGAGCAAGCCAATCGCCTGTTCGCCGGCATCATCCCGCTGATGTCCCTGTCACCCGCACTCGCGCCACTGCTGGGCGCGCTGCTGCTGAATCACTGGGGCTGGCTGTCGATTTTTGCCGTGCTGCTCGGCGTCAGTGTGCTTTTGCTGGTGCCCACGGTGTTGCTCAAAACCACTCCGAAACGCCTGACAGCCAACGGCGAACGCTCCCGCATCAGCTTCGGACAACTCCTCAAAACCAAGGCCTTCAGCGGCAACGTCCTGATCTACGCCGCCTGTTCAGCCGCGTTTTTCGCCTGGCTCACCGCCTCACCGTTCATCCTCGGCGGCATGGGCTACAGCCCCAGCGACATCGGCCTGAGCTACGCACTGCCAACCCTTGGCTTCCTGATCGGGGGCTTCAGCTGCCGCAGTTTGCTGCAACGGATCAGCGGTCACGTCATGCTGCCCTGGCTGATCCTCGCCTACTGCGTGAGCATGATCGCGTTGTACCTGGTGGCGACATTGACCACGCCAACCCTGACCACATTGCTGATCCCGTTCTGCTTGATGGGCTTGGTCAACGGTGCGAGTTTCCCGATCATCATTACCAATGCACTGACGCCATTTGCGGAAAACTCCGGCAAAGCGGCCGCGTTGCAGAACGCGTTGCAACTGGGGGCGTGCTTTGGCGCGAGTTTGCTGGTGTCGACGTGGATCGAGCAGCCGTTGCAGATTGCGGTGGTGGTGATGTTGGGGACGGTGCCGATGGCGGCGATGGGGTATTGGATTCAGGGGCGTAAGAGGGCGGAAGTGGAGCGGTTTGGGCGGGTTGAGATAGATCGGTAACGCTTATTTCATATGGCGTACCCCCGTAGGAGTTGCCGAAGGCTGCGATCTTTTGATCTTCAACAAACGCCTAAACACCCATGAACAACGCCGAATCGCAGGCATAAAAAAACCCGGCTGATAAAGCCGGGTTTTTCATTGAGTACCGCGGTAAAACCATTCATTCAGGCAACGCGGTTTTGGATCAGACGGTCGGAACCACCTTCGGCTACGCGATTCTGTTGCAGACGATCCGAGCCACCTTCGGCTACGCGATTCTGTTGCAGACGATCCGAGCCACCCTCAGCCACACGGCTTTCAATCAGACGATCCGAACCGCCTTCAGCGATCATGGTGTGAGAAGACGCGGCAAAAGCGTTAACTGCAAAAACCGAGAAAGCGATGCTGAGAAGGATTTGGCGTTTCATGATCGTGTGCTCCGGGGTGTTTATTAGTTGGGTATGGAGCGGATGTTACGCCGAGCATTTTTTATGAGAACTTCATTGACGTAATGGTGACTATCGACGTTGGCAATGGTTGAAACTCAGTGAGCAAATGCCACCTTCCGACCATAGATTTTTAAACAGCTATTTCAACGACGGGGCAGGTCGCCAATGTGCTTGAAAACGCTATCGGGCATCAGCCCTTTTGAAAAAGCCCCTGCGCTACGGGGAGGCTCCACACGTGGCTGATTTCAACGTCATCATTTTCGATCTGGACGGTACCGTCCTCGATTCGGCACCCGGAATCGTTGAGAGTTTGACGTACGCCATACGCAAACTGGGCCATGACTTTGTTCCCGGCGCGGAGACGCAGAAGTTGTTTGGCCCCCCGATGAACCAAATCGTCGCAGAACTGCTGGCGCCTTTTGCAGATGATCGAATCGAAGAGTGCGTTCACTTGTACCGCTCTCACTACAGGGAGCAAGGGCTTTACCAAAGCCCTCCGTACGCAGGTATAACCAAGGCGCTCAGCTATTTTTCGGAGCGTGATTATTCGCTCTTCATTGCTACTTCGAAACGACAAGAGTTTGCGGAAAAAATGCTCATCCACAACGGATTGTTCGATTCTTTTCAGGCGATTTTCGGCACCTCGCCCGACGGTAAACTGGATGACAAAGCTGATCTGGTAAAGACACTGCTAGCCTCCCTTGCGATGCCACCCTCTGGCGTGTTCATGATTGGCGATAAGCGTGATGACATGCAGGCCGCCCAGCGAAATGCGGTGATCCCAGTGGGGGCACTTTGGGGCTATGGGGCCGTCGATGAGTTGAAAAACAGTGGCGCTCTCGCCTTGGCCGATACGCCCTGGGCATTACCCTGCGTAGTTGACGGTCTGCATCAAGGTTGAAAGCCAACGCGTGACGGGAGGGCGCCATGATGATCAGCCACAAACCGCTGCTACAGAGCGTCTGCAACAGCGATCCCAGGCACAGTCAGAAGAGGTACTTCGCCGTCAGCGAATAGCAGATCTTCGACTAACATTGACGAGAATGTTTAGAAGGGCAGCGGGAACAAGCAGATTACTCACTATTCCGTTAACGCAGCCGATAGCGTTATAGGCAACCGACTTGCATCCACGACCAGCGGGAAATTATGCCGAACAATCTCGCCACTATCGTCGATACCCTCACCAACCGTTCGAGCGTGTCGCTGGCACGTACCTCCCTGTTCAAGTTTGTGGGGCTTTTGGCCGCGGTGTTTTTACTGGCCAGCGTGTCCCTTACTTATCTAGCGCATGATCTGGACCGTACGGAGGAGGTAGAAAGTGCGTTTTACACGAAGAAGGCTGTGCAATCGCTGGAAAAATCCCTGCGCTTAACCGTCAAGGATTACGCGTTTTGGGGCGATGCCTACAAGCACCTGCACACTGAAGTGGACCCTGACTGGGCCTACGTCCGGCAAAACGTTGGTCCAACGCTTTATACGGATTTTGGATTTCAGGGGCTGTTTGTCGTCAACGACGTCAATCGCACTGTTTACTCAGTGGTCAAGGGTGAGCTGAAATCCGTTGAAGCCGCAGAGTGGCTCGAGCAATCGTCCATTGCCGGGATTCTCGATAAAGCGCGTGCAGGTGCGGAAACAGAAACGCCGATAACAGCCTTTATCAATGTCAGGGGCGTACCCACCCTCGTCGCGGCCGCAGCGATTACACCGGGAACTGACCCGACCGTGGTGGCGGATGACAGGCCGCCGTCGGTGTTGATTTTCGTGGACATGTTGAACAGCACCAAGCTCGAGCTGATGGGCAACGATTTCGGGGTAGATCGTCTGCACGTCGCCACCTCCGACGACGCTGGCACCACGGCTTTTCTGCCATTGGGCGATGACGGTGCTGCTGGCAGCCTGCATTGGCGCTCGTCAAAGCCAGGCCTGCGCTTATTGGGGATCGGGTTGCCATTGATCGGCGTCGCCGCGCTGTTGGTGTGTCTGATGACGTGGGCCATTTTGCGCCGGACCACCGCCGGGGCGAAGGCCCTTGACGCCAGCTATGCATCGCTTCAAAGCAGTCAAGACGCCCTCGCCATCAGCGAAGCGCGTTTTCGCGACGTCGTAGAAGCCAGCTCGGACTGGGTATGGGAAATTGATGCGGGCTGGCATCTGACTTTTTTGTCCGAGCGATTTGAAGACGTAACGGGGCTGTCCAGGGACGCCTGGATAGGTGCGGTGATCGATGATCTGTTGTGCACCGAATCAGGCACGTTATCCAAGTGGCTCAGCATCCCGAACCGTCGCCCAGACATCAGCGTCCAGTGTCGCTATATCGACACCAAAGGTCAGGAACGAATCACTCGTCTGTCGGCTCGAGCAATGGCCGGGGAGGGATTCCGGGGCACCGCGACCGATGTGACGGAGGAGGTTGAAGCCCGTCGCCGCATCGAATTCCTCTCACAACATGATGCCTTGACCGGGCTACCCAACAGGACGCGTCTTCAGGAGTTTCTTGACGGTAAACTCAAGGCGATGCCGACGGCGGAGCAACCCCTGATCATGCTCAGCCTGGACCTTGACCGGTTCAAACCGGTCAATGACTTGCTCGGCCATGCCGCCGGTGATCGGGTCCTCAATGAAGTGTCGCGCCGCCTGGCGGACTGCGTGCGCCACGGCGACCTCGTTGCTCGGGTCGGGGGCGATGAGTTTGTATTGATCCTCACCGACGTAAGTTCGATGGATGAAGTCGAGGCGCTTTGTCGTCGCCTGATCGAATCCATCGAGCGGCCCATAGAGATTGATGAGCAGGAAGTATTCGTCAGCGCCAGTATTGGCATCGCGATGGCGCCAACCGACGCGTGTGAGGCCCCCGAACTGCTGCGCTATGCCGATATCGCACTGTACGAGGCCAAGGCCGCAGGCCGTAACACCTGGCGCTTTTACGCGGGCGATATGAACACCCGGATCATTGAGCGCCGTCGCCTGGAAAGCGACCTGCGTTTCGCGATCAAACACGGTGAGCTACGGCTGCATTTCCAACCGCGCTACCGTATCGCCGACGGCCAGATGGTCGGCGCCGAAGCGCTGGTACGGTGGCAACATCCTGAGTTCGGTTTGATACCCCCTGACACGTTCATCCCGATTGCCGAAGAGTCCGGGCTGATTCTGTCCTTGAGCAACTGGGTGCTCAGCACCGCTTGCCGTTGCGCCGCACAGTGGCCGGAAAGGTTGTTCGTCTCCGTTAACCTTTCACCGACTGAATTCAAGCGCGGCAACCTGATCGAGCGCATTCAGAAAACCCTCAGCGACTCAGCGATCGACCCTGGCCGAGTCGAGTTGGAAATCACCGAAAGCGTCATGCTCGAAGACGCCACTGGCGCACTTGAAGTGATGCGAACGCTCAAACGCCTCGGTGTGCGCATCTCCATGGACGACTTTGGTACCGGATATTCCTCGCTGAGCTACCTGCGCGCCTTCCCCTTCGACGGCCTGAAAATCGACCGCAGCTTTTTGAACAGGCTGGCGGAAAGCGAAGATGACAAGGCCATCGTCCAGGCCATCGTCGGCTTGGGGCGCGCGTTATCCCTCACCGTGACGGCAGAAGGCATTGAAACGGCCGAACACCTGAGATTGCTAAAAGCGGTGGAGTGCGATGAAGGCCAAGGCTACTACCTGAGCCGGCCGCTGGATATTGAGGCGTTTGATGCTTTGCTCGACGTTAGTGAGCGTGCCGGTACCCAAAGCAACGTTTAAATCGTAGTGCCTGAAAGGAATTGGTTTGTTTCAGGCATGAAAAAGCCCGGCTTGGTTAGGCCGGGCTTTTTGTTGAGGACCGCTTTAAAGGCATTCATTCATGCGACGCGGTTCTGGATCAGACGGTCGGAACCACCTTCGGCTACGCGGTTCTGTTGCAGACGATCCGAACCACCTTCGGCAACGCGATTCTGTTGCAGACGATCCGAGCCACCTTCAGCTACACGATTCTCGATCAAACGATCAGAACCACCTTCAGCAACACGATTCTGTTGCAACCGATCCGAACCACCCTCAGCCACACGGCTTTCAATTAGACGATCCGAACCGCCTTCAGCGATCATGGTGTGAGAAGACGCGGCAAAAGCGTTAACTGCAAAAACCGAGAAAGCGATGCTGAGAAGGATTTGGCGTTTCATGATCGTGTGCTCCGGGTGTTTATTGGTTGGTATGGAGCGGATGTTACGCCGGGGATTTTTTATGAGAACTTCATTGACGTGATGGTGACTATCGACGTTGGCAATGGTTGGGGTGATGGCAACGTCGCAGGAGCGAAAAAGTCTTTTCAAACTACACTCAACCGGAATGGGTCCACTGTCTGGAATAAGCGTGTTTACCCATCAAAGACGTGTTTAGTGAGGTCTTGGTCATGGCAAAGAACAAGAAAAAAGCCCCTGAGCGCCAGTCCGCTGAAAGCCCCAAACTGAAGAACAAGGCATACCTGGATCAACTGCGCCGTCTGCATGTCGAGTTGGTCAAGTTGCAAGAGTGGGTGACATCCAAGGGCATCAAGGTCTGTATCGTCTTCGAAGGACGTGATGGCGCGGGCAAGGGTGGGACGATCAAAGCGCTCATGGAACGCGTGAGCCCGCGGGTCTTTCGGGTGGTGGCGTTACCTGCGCCGACGGATCGAGAGAAAAGCCAGATGTACATCCAGCGCTACCTGCCGCACTTGCCCGCGGCAGGCGAAGTGGTGATCTTCGATCGCAGTTGGTACAACCGGGCGGGCGTCGAGCGCGTGATGGGGTTCTGCACCAAAGAGCAAGTGGTCGGTTTCCTGAAGGCCGTGCCCCTCGTGGAGCGTGCAATCGTCGACTCGGGCGTGATCCTGCTCAAGTATTGGCTGGAAGTCAGTCAGGAAGAACAGACCCGCCGGCTTGTGGCCCGTATCAAGGACGGGCGCAAAATCTGGAAACTAACCCCCATGGACCTCAAGTCCTACAGCCGCTGGTATGACTACTCACGGGCACGTGATGACATGTTCGCAGCGACGGATACTGAACATGCCCCTTGGCTCGTGGCCAACTCGAACGACAAACGGCGGGCTCGCCTGAACATCATCACCGATCTGCTCAGTCGCATCCCATACAAGGCAGTGCCGCATGCAAAGGTGACATTGCCCACGCGGCAGAAGCCGGGCGGCTATCGTGAACCGGATTACCCGCTGAAGCGAATTCCGGAAAAATTCTGACAAGTTAGCCAAAACAGTGCCTTCATCCGTCGCGACAGAATGACTTAAGATCCTCGAAAGCTGGAATGGACCCTCTCGACTCAAGGACGCGACATTGATGGATACCCCCTTTGCTCAAATCAGCGAGCGTTTGAACAATCGCCGATTTACCGTAGCGGACAACTCCCACGGACTATCCGGTGCAGGCACCGTATTTCATTACCACGTCGAGGAAGGTGCCATTTCGGGCACTTACCAGGGCGGCCGGATCCGCACCGGACAGCAGGTCGGGCGCGTGACAGGCCCAGACACCATTGAGCTTCTTTATCATTGCTTAACGACAGATGGCGAGATCCTTGCCGGCTGGTCTCGAGGCACGGTAGGCGTTGATCACGCAGGATGCACCACATTGTCCTTCGTATGGGGTTGGTTGTCGGGCGCGACTGGAGGAGGGGAGTCCAGTTACGTTGAGCTTGCCGCATAGCGGCGCTTCAGGTACGAAAAAGCCCGGCTGTTCAGGCCGGGCTCGAAGTGCTTCTGGCGTCGTGCTAAAGAGCCGTCCGTGAAAGCGAAAGCTTCGGGTCATTACATCCGCACTACCAAAAGCGGAGTTCGCCACCGAGCATTAAGAAAATCAACGCCACTCCAAACTGGCCTGCCAGCAGCGGTGCGATCGTAATCAAGCCTTGGAACACGACAGCAACCTTGAGGCCATCGGACAAGCCATAACGCCGCCAATACAGCACATGCAGGACAAACGTCAGACCGTTTGCTACCCAGACTGCGCCAATAGCCAGCAAGTAATTCTGCTGCGCAATTCGCAACAACATGATCAACAAACCGAAGATTACGACGAGAGCGGAGCCTACGATCAGTGGAGAGTAATCCCGTTTTATCGGGTCAGATACCGGTGGGTGCATTGCGTTTCCATCCATTTAAGCGCAAAGAAAAACTAATCCATTCAATGAATTAGCCATGACTACAACTGATCAATCCTGAGGCCACTGATCCCCAATTTCAAACCACGACGCCTTCTCCGACACACACGTATGCCGCTGCTTCTCCGCATGAAACGGCGTATCAAGCGTACCCACCGCAATCGAAATCCAATCCGCAAACGCGCCATTCGAATCCGACCAGAACAACGAAGTGCCACAGATCGAACAGAACTGCCGCGTCACCCCCGCCGACGACTGAAAACGCCTAAGCGCCTCTACGCTGCTCGAAATGGAAACCGCCGATCTGGGGGCACTGGCATACGTCGCGAATGCGGCACCATGAGCCTTTCGACATTTACCGCAATGACAGTGGGACACGGCTTTCAGCTGACCCGAAACCTCATACTTCACGGCCCCGCACAGACAACTGCCTTGATGAAATTCATCCATGTTCATCGGTTACTCGAATAAAAAAGAGGAGGGTAAAGGCACAGCGGACGCCGGATAAGTGTTCGCCGATCAATCCTGAGCCCGTTTAATCGAATAAGCGAGCGTGGCGGCTTCATCCCTGAGCGCATCGAACGTTTCATTCAACTCAACATGCCCGGGTTTCCAGGCAAACACACCCCCGACAAAGCTTTGGCCAAGAACAAGATCATTGAGCGAACTCATCCCACCGTAGGCTGACAACAGATACTCAACCCCGTAGGCATCCCCGTTCAACAAGTGCGCCCGCGCTTTGCGCATCCACTGACCCCAGTGAACGGCGCCATCGCTTTCAAGCACCACGGCAAGTTGCTCAAGCACGCCAATAAGCTGCTCAGTCTTCGGTCCCATTATTGAAAACACCCAAACTGCGGAACGATGGACTTGCCCAAATAATTCACGGCCGCCACGTACTGTCGGCCATTAACGTTGACCAACCTTGCATGGCACTCACAGCAATAGTCGTCGCTACCGTTTTCGAAGTTAAACAGCACCGTCGCTTCTTGTAGCTCCGAAAGCGCGAAACCTTCCGCCCCAAGAATCTCCTCGAAACGCGTTTTCAACGCATTGAGCCCGTTGGACAAATGGGGATGACTTCTCAGCGCCGGAGGACAGAGCTCGTCTTTCGTCAAATCAACCGCCGCAACCCTGATACCCAACGGCCGCAACGCCTCACTTAAATTGGGATGAACCAAGGACAGCGCACTGCCGGCGTGGTGAGCGAGGCTATGACACACGCTACTGAGGCGTTTATGGGAAGGCATTCACAGTCCTTGCGAAGTCGGGGCGAGGTGAGCGACGGATTCTATGCCTCCACGCACCCAACCGACAAAAAAAACGGGTGCCTGCGCGGCACCCGTCTTCACTTACTCCTTAACCTGCGCCCGCAAGCGCCGACCGATCACATCCATCAAATCACAGCCATCGCGCAACGGAATGACCAACAACTTGGAAAAGTCCGCCAGCACCACCGTGTCGCAACCGATCTCGGCGCGGTAAGCAATGTTCTCCAACACCTGCGTGACCGTGCGGATGCGGTAATCGGCCATGGCTTGCAGGACGTCGAGTGGGGCGTGGGTGTCGATGAGCAGGGAAGCCGGGACCAGGTCGATTCCGGTTAGGGGCATGTATCTTTCCATGGGTAAAACTCCGAATCAGATTAAAGGGACTGATCCGATCTGCAGGTCGCCAAACCTGGTCGCTTTTTGGGGGACGGGGTGACTATAAATTTTATTGCCTTGTGGAGCCTAGAAGGCATTTCCGAAGTTGTTGTAGGACGGATACTGAACCTGCGTGTTCAACTCGATGGCGCTGTATTGTTGGCCTTTTTCGAGGGCTATCGAGCGCGTTGTGTACCCGATTGTCTATGAGACTAAAGCACATGATTGGATCCATTGTGGTTGCGTCAACCCGGGTACATATTCGGACTGCCAATTCCGGCATTTTTAGAGAATCAGCAATGCCTAACGTATACGTAGAGCCTCAGCCAACTGGCCGCCCTGATGGCGCCCCGATCACCGGATACCACTTGAAATTGGCCGAGGGAAAGAAGCTCGTCGAGACAACCTTTGCAACCCAAAAAGAGGCTATTGACAAAGCTAGAGCGCTTGGTCACAAGCCAAGTGTGGCCCGAGTGAGGAACACTAGTATCGGAAATCCAGATCACTGGCGTAGTGCAGATTAATCAACACTGTAGTGGTTAGAAGAAAAGCCCTGTTGAGGGCTTTTTTTGTATTACAGTTCGAGAAGTCTGCTGAAAGGAGCCAGCCTTGTGATCCCGTTCAGAAAAACCTGCTCTCTGTAATTTAAAGTCGGTGTCGTTGATTGGTTCTATGTGTTCTAGAATGATTTTTATTATTTTAAGTAGCCATGGGGGGCTTTATGCAAGTTGCAAACATTTCAGGTACTCATACGACTATTACGGCGCAACAGGCGTGTGAATTAAATGGCGCAGAAAAGTTCTCCTGTCCTTCCTGCGGTGTAGAGCTTTTTCTTTGCTCAATGATGAGCCAAGCTCGGGTGCCGTTTTTTCGTTCCGCGATAAATAACCCACATCATCCAGAATGCAAGTTCAATACCTACGTTGGAGGAAGCTTAAGAGAGATGGAGTTTGAGAGCTTTCTAGTCGGCGTTTTGGAGGTACATGGTTCATATTCGCATGTAGAACAGGACTCGTTGCTTGGTCTGGATACGCGGTACAGAATTGATATATTAGCTAGTCGAAACTTTGGAAAAAGCTCTGAGAATTTAATAATCGAATGTAAGGTGGTCCCTCCTAACAGCTACGGGCAACTAAAGAGGTTGTTGGGGGTTTTTGCCAAGTATAGAGGGGTCAATAAAAGCAGTAAACTGGTGCTTGCAATTCCGGCAACATTGTCTGAACAAACGCTAGAGGCTTTGAAGGCCGAGGGTATTGAAGTTTGGGATTTGGATTTTCTTTCAAGCGAGTTTATCGAGGTAATCGAGAAAGTACCTGAAAGTTTTTTCAAAGCTGCAATTAAAGATCATGCGGCCCGAGCAGGCGCACCTACGATAGAAGAAAATTTTATCTCAAGTATAAAATCGTGCGCTCCGGGAAAGCGGGATTGTTATGTTTATCAGAAGCTAGTGGGTGAAATTTTAGCTCATTTATTTTCACCTCCGTTGATTGCACCGATTTCCGAGTTGTCTGATAACTCAAAATCTAATCGACGGGATTTTATTATGCCCAACTATGCAGATGCTGGGTTCTGGGCTTTTTTAAGAGCTAGATACTCAGCCGATTACGTGATAGTTGATGCGAAAAATTATACAAAAAAAGTAGGAAAAAAAGATGTATTGCAGATTGCTAATTATCTGAAATCGCACGGCGCAGGCTTATTCGGATTGATATTTTCAAGAAGTGGCGGTGATTCGTCAGGATGTGAATTTACTTTGCGAGAGCAATGGCTTATTAATAAAAAGATGATAGTTATCTTTGATGACGATGATGTCATTTCAATGCTACTTGCGAAATCAGATGGACGACTCCCGGAGCAAATACTTGGGAATAAGATCGAGCAGTTTAGATTGTCGATGTGATACGTCTCGGTGGCAAAAGCGCTGTAAAAAATCTCTTTGTCGATTTATATTGAAGTCCTTACTTTGTTTGGTGAATGACCTGAGCTCCAAGAAGATATTTGAAGGTTGGTGACGCTAAGTAAGCAAAATAAAGCCGCCTTTTGTACTCAAAAGGCGGCATGGTTTTGTTAGTTTATGAAATTTATGATTTGCTTCTCTGGCTTTCTGGCGTCGTTTTAAGAAGCTTCTAATGCTTTTTCCATTCCTGCATAGTGAAGGGCATCTAATGCTCTGATTTCTTCAAAAATCTCTCTAACTATATATTCTGATTCTGCCACTACGTTGTCTGCGGCGCTGTCGTCGAATTCTATGACTTGGTTGTGAGAGTATTTGTTAATGAATTTGTAAATTCTCTCACATTTCACTTGGTCAGTGATGGCCTGTTCCATAAGGCCTCTAAAGTTTCCGCGACCATGTGGAAATTTAAAGGTCAAAAAAGCCTCCAAGAGTTTTCTTGACATATTTGCAACAGCAAAAGCTACATCCATAGATAATGTTTGTGTGTTTGAGTATTGTTTAAGTGTGGAAAAAAGAAAGTGATATTCGGAATTGAAATTCGTGAGCGATGGTGGTGCATTTTTTAACGCCGCCACCCTAGGCGATGAGAGAGATGCTTCTACACTGTAAAATTTAGCCCTTATAATAAGTTTTTTTTCGGCGTCTTTATCTTTGTTTTTTCCTTCTAACCAGTCGCGTGCCAACTTAAAATAGTTGAAGCTGTGAGTGAGTAGGAAAAGTTGTTTTGCTTGTTGGCAGCGATCTCGCAAGAAGGAGTGCGCATTAAATAGATTGTTGGAGTCAAAACTTGAGACTGGATCGTCAAAAACTACTATTGAGTTTTTAATGTCACGTTCGTTTTCAGATAACTTCGTTAGGAAGTAGATAAGGCCAATTGCGTTTTTTTCACCTTCACTTAGGTTTTTCGCTGGAAGGTTTTCTGGCATTCTGATTATTTTGTAGCCCTTCTGAGACATGTCGAAGCGTAATGATATGCTGCTCCTTCCCAAGAAACGATGCAAAGCGTCGTTAAAATCTTCGGCGGCGATACTTTCATTATTCAGTAGTTTTTCTAGTTCCGAGATTTCTGAGTTTAAAGTCTGAACCTCCTGCCCTAGGTCTGTGATGGGTTTTGAGAGGCCTTTAGAGTTATCTTCGATTGCCTGATATTCAGAGTCGCGAATTTCTTCACTGAGAAAGTGCAACTCGAGAGAGGATTTGGCTGTTGTGATTTCATTGTTGAAATTTTCAGCTTTGTCATTATGAGCTTTGATTTTTTTATCAATCTCTGCCGTGGCCCGTTGCAATGTGAGAAAAATCGAGGAAGGTGGCGCTTCAACCGTAAGGTTTGTGTCAAAGGGATTTTCGGTTTTCTGATCCAGGATCTTTTGCCAGCCTTGGAGGTATTCATTTAAAAGGAGTATTGCACCCTCAGCGTCTTGTTCCAACGTGGGGATGTCAGTTGCAAACTCTTCGTAAAGCTCAGATATAGATACTCTTGTTAAACTCGCAATCGCATTGCCTTGTATCCATTGCGTTGCGCTGGTGAGGCGGGTTTTAAAAATCTTAAATGATTCGCTGAAGTGGTCGTTAAGTGTTTTCAATCTTTCTACAGTGAGCGTGTTTTCGCAGAACTCACAGATTGCATTGTTTGCATGTATCTCAAGTCCGGTTTCGATCCAAGACTGAATTTTTGGATTTTGTAGTAAATGGTCGATAGAGGTAGAGGTCGCCGTCTCTTTAAAAAGTGCATTTAGGCGTTGTGCTGTTTGTATAAAGTCCTCTTCTTTTATGGAAGGTGTAAAATGTTGGACTGAGCTTTTGAATTTTGGAGAAATCGCTTTCTGTGTTTTATCCAAGATTTCTTTATTAAGTAGCAGACTGCCGTTCTTTAACTCGGTGGCGTGTGCAGTTATTTTTGTTTGGACTTTGCTTTTATTGTAGCTCACAAAATAACTATCGGTACTGTCAAGAATTTGAAATCGGTTTTTGATATTTTTGGCTATGGCGCTAAGTAGTTTTTGGGCGTTATCATCAAGTGTTTGCTTTTCGAGGTTTTTCTGTTCTAGAGAGTCGGATTTTACTTTCAGGATGTCCTTTTTTTCTTTCCATGCTTTCTTTTCTTCAATTTTTTCTTTGGATATTATTAGTATGCTTTTAACGATGCTGTCCCAGTTTATATTCTCTTTTATAAAATTTGAGTTGAAAACGCAAATATCTAATTCTTGCTTTATGATATTTTTGTTGTCGATTGGTCCAATGTCAGCATCAATTTTAAGGCTTGCATCTGGGAAGTCGGTGATAATGTGCCCTTTGGAGACGCATTCAAAAACCTTTGAGAGAGTTGATTTTCCGCTGCCATTCCATCCATAGATTAAATTGAATTTCGCAAATTCATCAAGTTCTCTAGGCTTCGTGTAGTCTTCGAATATCCCAAATTTTTTAAGTGTCGTGATTGACTTGATCATTTAAAATCCTTTTCTTTTTATGGTTGTATTTTAATGATGTGCCCGACATCAACCGGATTTATAAATGCGTCAACAAGATGACGCCTGTTTTTTCCTTTATCGAAAATCTAACATTCCAGAAATCACGTTTTGTGAACCACTATCAAAGTAGTCGCAATTCGCCATCCCAGCCTTTTAATAACTAAGAAATCTAAAATCCCGTTTTTTCCAATGCGATCCCATTTCCCCATGACGTAGACTCCACCCACCTCGACCATCTGCCACCCCGAGCCCTACGCATGCAAACCCCCAGTCAAACGATCCCCCTCTGGAAAACCTACCTCCTTTTCCTAGCCCCCATGGTCCTCTCCAATTTCCTCCAATCCATGTCGGGCACGATCAACAGCATCTACATCGGCCAAATGCTCGGCACCCAAGCCCTGGCCGCCGTCTCCGGCATGTTCCCCATCGTCTTCTTCTTCATCGCCTTGGTCATCGGCCTCGGCGCGGGCGCGGGTGTGCTCATCGGCCAAGCCTGGGGCGCGCGGGAAACGCATCTGGTGAAAACCATCGCCGCCACAACGTTGCTGTTGGGCGCGATGATCGGGTTGGTTGCGGCGGTGTTGGGCAGTGTGTTTGCCCGGCCAGCCTTGCAGGGTTTGGGCACGCCGGCGGATGTGTTGGACGATGCGGTGGCGTATGCGCATGTGATGATGTGGATCATGCCGTCGCTGTTGGTTTACGTGCTGTTCACGCAGTTGTTGCGTGGGGTGAGTGATACGGTTTCGCCGTTGGTGGCATTGGTGGTGTCGACGTGCATCGGTCTGGCGCTGACGCCTGCCTTGATTAAAGGCTGGCTGGGTTTTGCGCCGATGGGGATTCAGAGTGCAGCCTTCGCAGGTTTGGCGGGGAATTTGTCGGCGATGGGGTGGTTGGCGTGGCGGTTGATTCGTAAGGGGCATCCGTTGGCGCCGGATCGGGAGATGTTTGCGGCGATGCGGTTGGATCTGGAAATTCTGGGCAAGGTGTTGCGTATCGGGTTGCCGACCGGGTTGCAGATGGTGGTGTTGTCGGCGTCGGAGTTGGTGATTCTGGCGTTGGTGAATCAGCACGGTTCGCAGGCGACGGCGGCGTATGGGGCGGTGACGCAGATTGTGAATTACGTGCAGTTTCCTGCGTTGTCGATTGCGATCACCGCATCGATTCTTGGGGCGCAGGCGATTGGGGCGGGGCGGCTGGAGCGGATCACGCCGATTTTGCGCACGGGGATTTTGATTAATGTGTGTTTGACCGGTGGTTTGGTGTTGCTGGGGTATTTGTTGTCGCACTGGTTGCTGGGATTGTTCCTGACGGAGGATTCGACTCGGGCGATGGCTGAGCATCTGTTGCACATCATGTTGTGGAGTCTGTTGGTGTTTGGCTTCCAGGCGATTATCGGCGGGATCATGCGCGCCAGCGGCACGGTGTTGGTGCCGATGGTGATTTCGATTGTTTGCGTGGTCGGGGTGCAATTGCCGGTGGCGTATCTGCTGGATGCGAAGTACGGATTGCAGGGTGTGTGGATGGCGTTTCCGGTGGCGTATTTGGGGATGCTGGCGTTGCAGACGGTGTATTACAAGTTTGTTTGGCGGCATCAGAAGATTGAGCGGTTGGTGTAGGCGCAGGGCTTTCGCTTGAGGGATTTAGTGCGGAGTTAACCGCCAGGATCGCAGCCTTCGGCAGCTGCTACAGGTGTACGCATCCCCCTGTAGGAACTGCCGAAGGCTGCGATCTTTTGATCTTACAAATTTCATAACGGCAGTGTTTTCAAGCCGTTTGGGGTTTGGATATGCGCCACCAAGTAAGGCTTTGCGGTCGCTTCCAAGCCATGAAGCTGAACCGGCCCGGAAAAGTTGATCGCCGTCAGCAGCGTCTGGATTTTTGCCGGATCCGGATCAAACACCTCCAGCGCCACCAGCTCACAGCCTTGATCCCGCATGGCGCTCGCGGGATGTGGCGTTTGCTCCCATTGAATCAACGTCGGCGCTGAGCCGTTCAGCGGCAGGCTGCCGTCGGCGGGGATGGTGATTTGCCAGGCCAGGGTGCCTCGGGTCATGGGCTCGGCATCACCGACGATGGCGCGGCAAGCTTCGTTCATGGCGTGGATGTCGTCGGTGCGGGCGACCCAGGTCGCCAGGCGCGGCGGCGCGTCAACGGCCAGTTGATTCATGCCGAACCAGCGCGGTCGGTCGGGGCGATTGGCTGTCGGGTCTATGGCGATCACTTCCAGGTACACGTCCGTGCCCAGTCGCAGCAGTCGGTTATGGGTGCCCATGCGCGGATGCGCGCCGCCTGGTTGCAGGTCGACGCCGAGTACGCGGCTGACGAAGGCGCAACCGGTGTCGAGGTCGGAGGCGACGATGGCGAGGTGGTCGAGGGTGCTTTTCATCGGCTCAATGCCTTCGATTGGTTTTGATCTGCTGAAGGTTAGCGGTCGCAGGCTGCGATCCTTGATCTTAGACGTTACCCGCCCAAACAACGGGCCGGCGTTGATGCCACGGCATCGCCAACTCCAGTTGCCCCGCCAACCGCAGCAACACATCCTCCGCCCCAAACCGCGCCGCGAATTGCACGCCAATCGGCAAACCTTGCACCTGCGACATCCCCAGTGGCAACGATATCGCTGGCGTCCCCGCCACGTTGAACACCGGGGTAAACGGCGAGTGTTCAAATACCCGCGCGGTCCATTGCAAACCGTCCATGTGCTCGGCACCAAGACTGTAGGTATTCAACGGCTGAGGCAGGCGCGGCAAGGTTGGCGTAAGCAGCACGTCGAAGCCTTCGAACCAACCGGCCACGCTGCGGGCGATGAGGTTGCGCACTTCCAGCGCAGCGGCGAATTCCACGGCCCGAGCCTGTTGGCCGTAGGCGTAGCAGGCGAGGGTGGCGGGTTCGAGGGTGGTCAGGTCGATGGGGCGCGAGGTGACGGCGGCGAGGCCGTCGATCCAGCGCACGAGGGTGGCACACCAGATGTGCGCGTTGGCTTCGACGAAGGAGTCCCACGAGGTGCCGAGCGGGGCGTTGACGCGTTCGACGGTGTGGCCGAGGGCTTCGAGTTCGCGCGCTACGGCTTGGGTGGCGTCGGCGATGTCGGGGTCGAGCGGGGCGCCATTCCAGGGAGTGTCGAGCAGGCCGATGCGCAGCCGTCCCGGGTCGCGGCCTACTTGGGCGAGAAAGCCCTCCGCCGGTGCGGCGGTATGGTAAGGATCGCCCGGCGCACCGCCCTGGACGATGTCCATCAACGCTGCGCTATCGCGCACGGTTCGCGACAGGCCGAGTTGCACGCCGAAACCGGCGAACACCTCATCCAGCGCCGGGCCGTTGGAGGCGCGGCCGCGTGTCGGTTTGAGCCCGACCAGACCATTGAAGGCTGCCGGTACGCGGATCGAGCCCGCCGCGTCGGTGGCGTGGGCAATCGGGACGATGCCGGCGGCGACGGCGGCGCCTGAGCCGCCACTCGATCCGCCGGCCGACAGTCGGGTGTCCCACGGGTTGCGCGTCTGGCCTTGCAGGGTGGATTCGGTTTCGGTGCTGAAAGCCATTTCCGGTGTGGTGGTGCGGCCCAGGGTGGCGAGGCCGGCGGCGTTGAAGCGTTGCATCAGGTACGAGTCTGATTCGGCGACCAGTCCTTGAGCCAGGCGACTGCCCAATTCAACGCGGCGGCCGGCCGAAGTGATGGCCAGGTCCTTGATCAGAAATGGCACGCCCGCCAATGGGCCGATGCCCTCGGTCACGGTGGGTGTCCAGGTTTCGATGACGGCGTTGATTTTCGGGTTTACCCGTTGCACGGCTGCTAGTGCCAGGTCGGCCAATTCGGTCGTCGTGACTTCGCCTGCCGCCACCCATTGGGCCAGGGCGATGCCGTCGTAGGTTGCGTATTCGTTCAAGTTCATGAGCAGTCTCCGTTTAAGAAGACTCGAGCATAGGGCGCGCAGTGGTCGCTGATTAGCCCATAAAGTCGGCATGAAATGTGCCGCTGGTGGCACAATCGAGCCAATCAAACAGGGCAGGCAGTTCGATGATCCGGGACTTGAATGACACGCTGGTGTTTGTGCGGGTAGTGCGCCTGGGCAGCTTTACCGCGGCGGCGCAGGCGTTGCAGATTCCCAAGACTACCGTCAGCCGCCGCGTGCGCGAACTGGAGCAGGCCATCGGCGTGCAACTGCTGCGCCGCACCACACGCCAGTTGAGCCTGACCGAGGCCGGGGCGGTTTACTTCGAGCAATGCAAGGACATCGCCGCCACCCTTGAACACGCCGAACTGGCGGTGCATCAGTTGCGCGATGGCCCGCGCGGCTGGTTGCGGGTGACGGTACCGTACTCGTTCGGGGTCAGTTGGTTTGCGCCATTGGTGGCGGGGTTTCGCCGGGCGTATCCGGAGATAAAACTGGAGATCCTCGCGTCCCATGTGCCGCTGGATCTGGTGGGGGAAGAGATCGACGTGGCGTTGCGTCTTGGTGCGTTGCCGGATTCGAGTCTGGTGGCTCGGCGGCTGGCCAGTTATGCGACGGGCATTTACGCGGCGCCGGAGTACATCGAACGTCATGGCGCGCCGGCCACGCCTGACGCGTTGATTGAGCACTGCACGCTGGTACTGAATCAGGCCCGACGCGATGTCGGTTACGTCTGGCCGTTGCGCAAGGTGGGCGCCAAGTTGCGCAATTACCTCGTTGAGCCAACGATCCTCGCCAACGACCCCGCATTGTTAAAGGATGCGTTGCTGGCGGGTGAAGGGCTGAGCCTGGGGATGGATCAGAGCATGCAGATTGACGTTGAAGCAGGGCGGTTGTGTCGGGTGTTACCGGAGTGGATCGGCCCACCGCAGGATCTGAATGCGGTCACGGCGCGCGAGCATTTGCCATCGCCGAAGGTGACCGCGTTTATCGGGTATTTGAAAGGGCGGATGGAGGGCCCGACCAAAGTCTCAGTTTGATCAGCGACAAATGTCCCGTTTTTTGATTGGACTTTTGCATCTTTTGCCCCGTGGGCGGTTACTGGATCATCGTGATAGATCGGTCAAAAAACATCATTGATGTCCGGTCTTAATTCGGAGCAAGCCATGAAGCACATTCCTACCGTTGTCGCTCTATTTTTGGCACTGGGTTCAAGCGTGGCAATGGCCTCGGCAGAATGCCCGCTTTACCCGAAAAACGAATGGATGAAAGAGGCAGACGCAAGAGCGAAGTTGGAGGCAGAGGGTTACAAGATCAAAGTCTTCAAAATTTCCAAGAACTGCTACGAGTTATATGGACATAACAAGGCCGGCCAAAAAGTGGAAATTTATTACGATGCCAAGACCCTCGCAGTCGTAAAAGAAGATGATTGACTTACGTGGAGGTTCTAAAACACCAAGGCACCTATCAACGCCCTATTGATAGGTGCCTCATCCTGCCCGCAAGAACACACGCTATGGCGTTTGCCATAAAGGGGTGAACCATGCGAAACCTTCCTGGTAAGGTCGTTTGGGACCCGCTTGTCAGGTCAACACACTGGCTGGTCGCCAGTTCTGTTTTAGCAAATCTCATTTTCCTCGAAAGTGGTGAAGCCCCGCATCGATGGGTCGGGTATGGGGCGTGTGCGCTTGTCTTTATTCGTACCGTTTGGGGTTTTATTGGTACTCAACATGCGAGATTCTCTGATTGGTTCCCTAAACCGAGCATCCTCCTGCCTTATTTACGGCTGATGACCCAAGGTAAAGAACCCAGAACGTTGGGCCATAATCCGGCCGGGGCGGTGATGATGCTGTTCATGTGGACACTGATTGTAAGCCTGGGTGTAACCGGCTATTTAATGGGCACGGATACTTACTTCGGTGAAGAGTGGTTACAAGACTTGCATTCGCTCTTGTCCAGCATGTTATGGGGTTGCGTCGGGTTTCATGTGTTCGCGGCTTTAGCGGTCAGCTGGAGACATAAGGAGAATCTTGTTTCAAGCATGATTACAGGGCGCAAGCGTGAAGATTAATCATCTCCAGGAATCTTCGAGCCTGAGATAAATAGATCCGTCCCCACTATTAGGGCTGCTAGCCTTCAACGCATCAGCACCTTCAAAGGCGCGGCACATGCAGATGATTAAAGTCGGTGATGACGGGCTGGAGCAACTCCGCAATGCACTGCGTCAGGCGGCATTGCCCTGTGATGATGTCAGCGAACCCGGTCGGCAGTTTTTCCGTTTCGAAGAGGCTGGGCAATGGATGGTGTTTGGAGGGTTGGAGGGTTCTGCTCCCGACACATTGCTTCGCTCGATGGTGGTGTGTGATGCGTTTCGTGGAAAAGGGTTGGGCAAGCAAGTGCTGATTGCACTTGAACAATACGCGGCTTCCCAGGGTGTTCTCCGGCTGCATTTACTGACCCAAGGCGCCGCTGAGTTTTTCTTGGCCAATGGTTATGAACGGTTCGATCGGCAGGAAGCGCCCGCCGCCATCACCCGAACCGCCCAGTTCAAACATTTGTGTCCTGCATCGGCGAGTTACCTGCGAAAGACTTTAAATCCAACGCTTGTCTAAATTGGCGCTTTTGGGTGCCTCAAGCCCTTCGGCTCAAAACGCCAATTTCGGCCCCAGATAAGCATTGGCGCTGGCGATGTCGTCATCCCCCAGCGCCCCCACATCCGCCGCCAGCCGCAGTTTGGCCAGCAGGTAACGCAGCTTGGCTTCGAACAGGTCGCGGCGGGCGGTGTAGATCTGTTCCTGGGCGTTGAGGATGTCGACGTTGGTACTGCTGCCGGCCAGGAAGCCTTTTTTCGAGGAGTCCAGTGAGCGTTCGCTGGACTTGACCGCTTTTTCCAAGGCATGGATGCGCGCTTCGCCGCTTTGCACGCCACGAAATTCCCGGGTGGTGCCGGAGATGATTTCTTCGCGGGTGGCGTTCAAGTCCTCTTCGGCCTGGTCCCGGGTGGCGACGCTTTGCCGGGCGCGGGCGCTGACGTAGCCGCCGCTGTACAACGGAATGTTCAGCTCCAGCCCGGCCGAGGTGTAGCGGTTGCGCTGGTTTTGAGTGGACAGGGTTTCGCTGTCGGCGGCGGTGTAACCGACGACCAAATCAAGGGTCGGCCAGTGCCCGGCCTTGGCCTTGGCCACTTCTTCGTCGGCGGTGTTGACGTTCAAACGCCGGGCACGGATTGAGGGGCTGTCGGTGCCGGCGCGGATGATCCATTCCTGCAGGTTGTCCGGTTGCAGGGGCGGGGTCGGGAAGGTGTCTTGCAGGGTGGCGATGTCTTCGGGAGGCTGGCCGAGGTATTCCTGCAACAGGCGCCGGGCCACGGTCACGCTGTCCTCGGCTTCGATCAGTTCAGCCTGGGCCAGGTCGCGGCGGGCCACGGCTTCGTCGATGTCGGTGATGGTGCCGTCGCCCAGGTCCTTGCGCCGTTGGGTCGAGGCCACTTGTTCATCGAAGGATTTGAGTTTGGCCATCGCCAGTTCCACGGTTTCGTGGGCCAGCAGCACGTCGAAGTAACGCCCGGCCAGCTTCACTGCCGCGTCCTGCGCTTTGCCATCGAAAACCGCCACGCCGTAGTCGGCTTGATATTCGCCCTGGCGATACTCGGCCATTTTCTGTTTGTTGAAGAGCGGTTGGCGCAGCTGCAACGTCGCGCCCCGGGAGTTGTAGTTCAGGTCGTTGGTGTGGCTGTTACCGTAAAAATCCGGCTGCTTTTGCGTGCCGTTAATGTGGTTGTCGAACGCGGTGATACCGATTTTCGGCAGCAACCCGGAATGGCCGATTGCGCGGTTTTCCAGGGCTGCGTCTCTTTCGTGCCCGGCAGACAGGTAGGTCGGGCCTTGATACTGCATCAGGTTCCAGGATTCGCGAAGATCCAGTGCCTGGGCCGACTGGGCTACACAGACTAAAACGCCGATGAGCAGACGAGCGCCGCTCATGTCATTGCTCCTTGAATGCGCTATTAACGCGGTCCAGCAGCGGTTTCAACAGATAGCTGAGCATGTTGCGTTCACCGGTCTTGATGGTGACCGAGGCCGGCATCCCCGCACGGATATGGTTGCTGCCGAGCATGGCCATACCGGCCGGCGTCACCTCGATCTGCGCCAGGTAGAACGGTTGCTTGTTTTCTTCATTCAGCAGCCGATCGGCGGAGATGGTCAGCACCTGGCCCGGGATGTTCGGTGTTTGCACATGATTGAACGCGGGGAACGAGATGATCACCGGCAAGCCTGGCGTCATGCGGTCGATCGCTTGCACCGGGATCATTGCGTCGATCTGCAACGGTTCGTGGCCGGGTACGATTTCCATGATCTTGAAACCGGGGGCGATCACGCCGCCGATGGTCGACACGCTCAAGCCCTGGACCATGCCGTCGATGGGCGCTCGGATCACCGTGTGCCGGACTTGATAATCCAGGGCCTGCAAACGGTCGGTGAGGGCGCTGTTTTCCTTTTGCACATCGGCCAGCATCGACTGTACTTCCTTGCGGTAATCGAACTCGCGCTGAAGCATGCGCAATTTGATATCGGCCACCTGGCCCTTCGCCCTGGCAATGTTGTTGAGGTTGTCGGCCTGCGAGGCATTGAGATCGGAACCGGAGCGTTCGAGTTCGAGCATGCGGTTGCGCGGCACATAGCCTTCGGCGGCCAGTTGGCGGACCCCGACCAGTTCCTGATTGAGAAAGCCGATCTGTGCCGAGCGGGCGCTGTAAATGTGCTGCAATCCCTTGATCTGCGCCTCGGCGGAGTTGAGCGACCCGCGCAGGATGCCGATCTCGCCCTCAAGGGCGGCGCGGCGCGTGGTGAATAAATGCCGTTGCAGGAGGATCGCGTTATTCAGGTGTTCGTTGCCGGCGTAGCGCTGCACCATGGCGGGGTCGAAGACCACGTCGGTCAAGCCGTCACGTTCTGCTTCCAAACGGTTTTCCATGGTCTTGGTGGCGATGAACTGGGCGTTGACCACCCCTTGTTCCGAGCGTGCCTGGGTAGCGTCGAGGCGCACCAGTTCCTGGTCTTTGCTGACGCTGTCGCCTTCGCGCACCAGAATCGCTTCGACGCTTCCGCCAGTGAGGTGCTGGATGGTCTTGCGGTTGCTGGTGACTTTGACCGTGGCGGTGGCGACAATCCCGGCGTCCAGCGGCGCGAGCCACGACCACAGCAGAAACCCGCCAAACCCGATGATCACCAGCAACACTCCCCAGCGTGCCGGACGGTGGTCATCGACATCGATATTGGCCATCGCGCGTACCAGTTCCTGGCCACGGGGATCGAGACTCAAGGCGCCCATTTATTCTCTCCCGCGAACAGCTGACAGGGTGGGTGCGCCCACGGTCGGCAGCACGCTGGTCTGGCGCAACGCGGCAAACACTTCCTCCCGGGGACCGAACAGTTGGGTGCTGCCTTCACGCAGCATCAGCACTTTGTCGACGGTGCCGAGGATGCTCGGGCGGTGGGAAATCAGGACCGTGGTGCAACCCCGAATCTTGAGATCTTCAAGGACCTCGATCAGGGCCTTTTCACCGGCGTCGTCGAGGTTGGCGTTCGGCTCGTCGAGCACGATGATCGCCGGCTCGCCGTAGAGCGCGCGGGCCAGGCCGATGCGCTGGCGCTGCCCGCCGGACAGCGGATTGCCGTCCACGTCCAGGACGGTGTCGTAACCATGGGCGAAGCGCAGGATCATGTCGTGCACCCCGGCGCGTCTGGCCGCCACGATCACTGCGTCGCTGTCGACGTCACCGAAGCGCGCGATGTTGTCGGCGATGCTGCCTTCGAACAATTCCACGTCCTGGGGCAGGTAGCCGACCCACGGGCCGAGTTCCTCCTTGTTCCACAGGTAAACGTCCACTCCGTCGAGGCGTACCTTGCCGCTTTGTGCCGGCCAGATGCCCACCAGCAAGCGCGCGAGGGTCGATTTTCCCGAAGCGGACGGGCCGATGATGCCCAGGGATTCGCCCGGCGACAGGTTGAAGTGCGGACCGCGAATGATCGATTGGCTCATGCCCGGCGCCCCGGCGTGCAGGTGCTCCACCGAGATCATGCCCAGTGGCCGTTGCAACTTCATCGCATCGGCCCGGGGTGGGAACTCTTGCAGCAGGTACTTGAGTCGGGACCAGGCGCGGCGGCTGGTCAACAGCTGCTTCCAGGCACCGATCAGTTGTTCAACCGGCGCCAGCGCTCGGCCGCTGAGGATCGAGCAGGCGATCATCATGCCCGGGGTAATCGAGCCTTCGATCGCCAGCAGCGCACCGGTGCCGAGGATCAGCGATTGCAGGGTGATCCGCACAAAACGCCCCAAACCGCTGATATAGGCTGCCCGGTCAGACGCCAGGGTTTGCATCTCCAGAATCCGCAGGTGGCTGCCGAACCAGCGCCCGGTGATCGCCGGCAACATGCCCATGGCTTCGATGACTTCAGCATTGCGCAGGTTGTTGTTGGCGAAGGTGCCGGAGACCTGGGCGGCCATGCCCGCTTCACCCAAGGGTTTTTTAGTGGCGATTTCGGTGAGCCAGGTGAGGGCCACCAGGATCAGTGAACCGCCCAGGGTGACCATCCCGAGCAACGGGTGAATCAGATAGGCGACGAACAGGTAGATCGGCGTCCACGGCGCATCGAAGAACGCAAACAGGCCATTGCCGGTGAGAAACTGCCGCACTTGCGCCAAGTCTTGCAGGGCCTGCGCCGGGTTGCCGCCGGCACGCTGCAGATTGCGCTCGAAGGCGGCGGTAAATACGCGGCGGTTCAGCGCCATGTCCAGCCGATTGCCAACCCGGATCAGCACTCGTGTGCGGACCACTTCCAGCATGGCCAGCAGGGTGTACAAACCGATCATCAGAATCGTCAGCATCAGCAGCGTGGTGAGGTTGCTGCTGACCAACGCCCGGTCATACACCTGCAGCATATAAATGGCCGGTGCCAGCATCAGCACGTTGATCACGCCACTGAAGCCGGCCAGCGAATAGAAGGTATGGCGCAGCCGAAAAAACACTTCGGCAAACTCGGATCGCTGCTGGGTTTTCTTGTCCATCGGAAGGTTCCAATGCCGTGGTTTTATGTACCTCAGCGTAGGAGAGCGACTGTTGGTCGGATGAGGGGCAGGTCCGGGTTTTATGCCGATGGCGTTTTTTTGGCGGTTTTTACTGTGTTAAAAAACAATGAGTTGGCGGTATATTTTTCAGCGGGTTGTGATGGGGAAGGCTTGTTGACGACTGAATTTCGTCCGACCTAAGTCTAATTTTCGATGCTTCGGCCCTTGGTGCACCCGACCGGCAACCGGCGTCCGATGGGGTTACCTGCTATTAATCAATGTGTGTCCGAGTACTTGGCCTCCCGGGAGCGCGTCATGAACCCTTTTATCCGAATCGGCATTGCCGACGATCATCCGCTGTTGCGTGAAGGTGTGGCCAATACGCTGAGGAAAAGGGCAGACCTGCAAGTCGTGGAGCAGGGCGCCAGCGCCGATGATGCCCGGGATATCGCCCAGCGCGAACGCCCGGATGTGATGCTGATGGACGTCAATATGCCGGGCGATGTGTTTGGCGCGGTGCGCTTCATTGCCACTACGTTGCCGGACGTCAAAGTGTTGATGCTGACTGTTTCCGAATCCGAAGATGACGCCTATTCGGCGCTTGAGGCCGGGGCGCGTGGTTATGTGCTCAAAGGGGTGAGCGGGCCGGACCTGGTGCTGGCGATCCGCTCGATCGCCCGGGGTGACACGTACATCACGCCCGAATTTGCCAATAGGTTACTGAGCAACTTCAAAAAGCATGAAGCGCAAGTACGCAAGATCGACCTCACCCATCGTGAGGAGCAGATCATTCGTGAAGTCTCAAAGGGCCTGACTAATAAGGAAGTGGCTTCAAAGCTGTTGATCAGCGAAAAAACCGTCAAGTACTACATGACCTGCGTGATGCAGAAGCTGCATGCGCGCAACCGTGTCGAAGCGGTCACAGCGCTGAGGCGCTATTGGGAGCATGAGGCCATTGGCCGATTGCACATCGGTGCGGCGGCACACATGGACGCCCACGGCGGCTCCTGACTACAGCTTGAATTGTGCGCTCACCGAGGTGCCTTTGCCGGGTGATGAATCAATGCTGAACTGCCCGCCCAGCGACTCGACGCGATAACGCAAACCGGCCAGCCCCAACCGTGTCCTGCCGTCGGTGTCGACCACCAGGGCGTCGACAGCCATGCCCGGGCCACTGTCTTTGACGGTGATGAGCACCCTCCCGTTGACATGGTTCCCGCTGACGACCTGACCTTTACCCCGGGCATGACGGTAAGCGTTGTTCAGGGTTTCCTGCACGAAACGGTAGATACAAAGCTTGAGCGGCAGTGATGCCTCGTCGGGCAACGGCCCCAGTTTCAGTTTGACCTTGGTGCCAGTGCGCTGCTCGTGCCGTTGCGCCACCAGTCGCAATTCCTCCAGCAGCGTCAGGTCGTTGATTTCCGGAAGGGCCAATCCCCGGGACAAGTCCCGCACCTCGCGCAATGCATCGGTCGCCGCGCCGCGGATGGTTTCCATCGACTCCTGATCGACGTCCTTGCAGTTCTCTGCGAGGTCGTCGAGCCGGATCAGAATCAGCGTCAACAGCTGTGCCGGGCCGTCGTGCAGGTCCGCGCCGATACGGCGCAGGGTGAGTTCGTTGATCCGTGAAAACTCCTGGGTCGCGATAGTCATCCTGCGTTGCAGCGCTGCATTGGTGGCGTGCAACCGGGTTTGTTCCAGCAACCGCAGTCGTAAAGCGACTTGCTGGCGCTGGATGATTTTGTCACCGCGCCGGACAAGGAAGAACAGCAGCGTCAGCATTGCCAGCGTCGCGGCGCCGACCACCATCCACACTTGTTGGCGAATCCGATTGATTTCCTGCTCCAGCCTTTCAGCCTTTTCATAGAACTCGCCCACCGCGATGATTTTCCCGGTGTTGAACTCGCGCAGCGGCGCATAAATTTCGTAGAGCGGCACGTTCATCTTTCGCTCGAACGCGTTCTCTTCCTGATCCAGGTCCTCAAGGTCGGTGACCACGTTGCCCTCGAGCGCTTCGGCGATCTCGTCCATCGGGAACTGGCGGTTGGTGATGGATTTATTCGTGCTGTACACCACCGTGCCGTCGGCTCGCCAGATCTTGATCGAGACGATGTGCCGTTTCAGCGAACGGCCCTCCATGAGCCGGTCCAGGGACTTGACGCTTGAGGGCGACAGTCCGTTATCGCGACTCATCTCCTGAACGTAGGGTTCCAGAAACGCTTCCATGTAATGGGCGCCGGCCTCTGCGGCGCTTTGCACGGCGGCCCGTTCTATCCGCGTACTCACCAGTTTGCCGACGAAAAACATCGTCAGTCCCAGGATCAGCGCGGCGGCAATCACGAACTGCGTCGAGCGACTCAGGTTGCGCGCCAGAGCCTTGATCCGGTTACGCCATTGGAGGATGTAGCGCGGCTTGGAGGCAGGTGCGGGCCCGACCAAAGTCTCAATCTGATCACCGACAAAAGTCTCGTTTTTTGATTCGACTTTTGCATCTTTTGCCATCGGTCCGGTTCCCTGATCATCGTGATAAGTCGGTTGGAAAACCCTGCAACTCAACGAATATCTGGAGCTTGCCATGTATGCGCTAAAACGCTTCACCCTCAACCAAAACGATATTTCGTTTCTTGAGCAGCAGGTGACGTTCCCCACCATTCATATTGTTGGCTACAACACTGCGGGTCAGCCGCTGTACGGCTACGACGGCTCGGACGGCAATGTTCATGTGCTCGGTGTGCTGGGCAGTTTCAACCCGCTGGACACACCTCCCGGTGAAACCAGTTGGTACAACGGCGCCCGCGACCCGATTGGCCTACGCAACGTTTCCGGACACTTCAACAACATGACCCAGGATGGTCAGGCCTGGGGCAGTTTCGGTCAGAACTTCATCCGCCTGACCCACTCCGACTACACGCACTACGTCCATCAGAACCTGAGCAATGCCGCATTGACTGGGCCGGGTGTGCCCGTCGGCGCCACGCCCATGACTGACAGTAGTTCACTGTATAGCGATCCGACAGCTTCACTGGTGGACTACACGCCCCGGATGATCAGCCAGACCATCGTCAGTGGCGGTGTCACCTTCGCCACCGATGCCAACGGGCATATCCAGCACACCGCCACGGGCGTGGCGATCGTCACCGATCCGGGGATTCTCGGCGCCATCGGCGAAGTCGATACCACCTCGCCGGACTCCGGCCAGTACTACATTCGCAACCAGAACACGGTCAGTGGCGATCCGTCGACCACCGGCTGGTTTACCTTGTTCGGGCAGTTCTTCGACCACGGCCTGGACTTCATCAACAAGCCCAATCAGAACGCGACGATCACCATTCCCCTGGCGCCGGACGATCCGTTGTACGGCTCCATTGGCCCGGACGGCCAGCCGGTTTACTCGATCAAGGTGCACCGTGCCTCGGTCAGCGAAGTGGACGGCCAAGGCCAGGCGCAATACGTCAACCTGGATTCGCCGTACATCGATCAGAACCAGACTTATGGCTCCAACGACGCGGTGACCCAATTGCTGCGCCAGTGGGTCGCGGACCCCAATCACCCTGGCCAATTCATCGCCGGGGCGGCGCTGTTCGACGGCACCACCTTGAGTGACGACGCCGCCTGGACCCTCAACGGCGTGCTGACCCACCAGACCCTGCCAACCCTGAGCGAATTGCGCGCCCATGTGCTGGCCACCGGGCGTGACGACCTGACCTGGGACGACATCGCCAACTTCCGCGTGCGCGATGCTAACGGTCATGTGCTCGACGCCGACCCGACCACCGCCGGCGTGCAAGCGGTGTACACCCGCGAAGCGATCCTGCTGGACATGAACCCGCACTTCGATGATCTGCATATCGATCAAGCGAAGCTGATGTCGCTGGACGCGCACATCACCAGCATCACCTTCGATGCAAACAACCCGTATGGCATGGTCTTCAATTACGACAACTCCGGGCCGAAAAACCTGTTCAGCTTCGTCAACTTCGCTGATTTCTCCATCAGCGCCGCCGCTGGCACTGCCGCGTTCGCGGTGGCCAACGAATTGCTGCTGGAGTCGGTGGGCGACCACTACATTGCCGGTGACGGCCGGGTAAACGAAAACTTCGGGCTGACCGCCATTCACCACGTCTTCCACGAAGACCACAACGTGCAGTTGATCAACCTGCAGAACGAGGTACTGGCTCAAACCGACGTCAATGTGCGGCACAACTGGCAGGTGCAAATCAGCAATGGCAGTGGTGGTTTCTACAGCGATGCCAATGGCAACTTCACCCTGGCCGATGGCGTCACTGTGTCCTGGGATCAGGACAAGCTGTTCTATGCCGCCAAGCTGACCGTGGAGATGGAATACCAGCACGTCGCGATCGACCAATACGCCCGGTTGATCACCCCGGACCTGCCGGAATTCGTGACCTACGACTCGGGCATCAACACCAATATCTCGCTGGAGTATGGCCAGGCTGCATTCCGCTTCGGCCACTCGCAATTGCGCGAAACCATCGATGCCCTGGAGAAAAATGCCAGTGGCGGCTACGACCTGACCGGCGCGATCACCCACTACGCGTTGGAACAGGCGTTCCTCAATCCCGGCGGTTTCGCCGATATCGGGCCGACGGCCATTGCCTTGGGCATGACCCGGCAGATCAGTAACGAAATCGACGAATTCGTGACCCCGGCCTTGCAGCAAGGTTTGCTCGGTCAGCCGCTGGATCTGGCGACCATCAACCTGGCCCGTGGCCGCGACCTGGGCCTGCCAACCCTGAACCAGGCACGTCAGCAGATTCACGATGCGCTGATTGCCGAACGGGCGTCACCGGCCGGCGCGCAACACCACACCAACCTGATCGTCGATGGCCTGACGCCTTACACGAGCTGGAGTGACTTCGCCAACAACATGATTCACCCCGAATCGTTGGTGAATTTCATCGCCGCGTATTCCTTCGATGGTGACGTGGCCCATGCCCAAGCGATCATTGATGCTGATGTCTCGGGCCTCACCGTCAACTATGCCGGTGGCAGCGTCACGGCCGAACAAGCAGCGTATTTCCTTTCCGGCGCGGCGGATGCCGACGGCAATCATGTGGCCGGTTATGACGGCTACAACGCCATTGATTTGTGGATCGGTGGCCTGGCGGAAAAACACGTCTACACCGGGCAACTGGGCACCACCTTCAACGCGATCTTCGAGGATCAGATGGAACGGTTGATGGACGGTGACCGTTTCTACTACCTGTTCCGCCTCGACCTCGGCTTGCCGGCCATGACCAACCTTAACGAGCAAGTGGTGACCGAGCAATTCAAGGACATCATCGAGCGCACCACCGACGCCCGGCACCTGGCCGGTGATGTCTTCGGCTATGCCGACAGCTATGTGGAGTTGAGCTACACCGATTCCGGCGCCAGCGCGACCGCGTACAAGAGCGAGCACAAGTACGGCACGCTGATCGCGGCCAACCATGTCGGCGTTTACTCCACCGGTGGTACCGGCGGGATTGGCGGTAACGGTTTGTTGATGAGCCTGACCAATCCGGAAACCCACACCGCGCAAACCTACATCCGCGACTACCGTCCGGACCAGGGCGAGAACCCCGACGGCACGGCGGCAGTGGGCTACAACTCCCACGAAGTGCTGGTGGGGACCGACTTTAATGACTGGCTCGACGCCGGTGACGGTGACGATACGATCTACGGCGAAGGCGGCGATGACATCCTGGATGGCAAGGCCGGCGCCGACCATATCTACGGCGGCGACGGTAACGACGTGATCTATGGCGGTGATATCGAAGACTTCCTCGATGGCGGGGAAGGGGACGACATCATTTACGCAGGGACCAGCGCCGGTGCCCTCGATGTGGTGATTGGCGGTGGCGGTAACGATCACCTCTACGGCGAAGCCGGGATCGATGAAATTTACGGTGGTGCCGGCAATGACTACATCGATGCCGGTGGCGACACCGACCTGGTGCATGGCGGTGACGGTAACGATGAGATCTACGGCGGCGACGGCCCGGACATTCTGTTTGGCGAGGATGGCGACGACATCATTTCCGGTGGTTCCACCGGTGACCAAGAGTTCGGCGGTGCCGGTGACGACATTCTGCTGCCGGGCCTCGGTGGCGCGCCTGGCCAGGGTGATGGTGATGAAGCCATTGGTGATGTCGGGTTCGATATCGCCGCGTTCAGCGATGTGAATATTGCGCTGGATGCGGCGGCCGACCTGAACAATCAGAACATCGTGGCGGCACCCGGCACTGCAGTGCTGTTCCAACCGTTCAACGCCTTGCTCACAGACATTGAAGGCTTGATCGGCTCACGCTTCAGCGACAGCCGGCCGAACTCGGTCACCCCGGCCAATCCTTCGGCGGGCCTGATCGGTGATGCCACGGAAAACTGGCTGATTGGCGGCAGTGGTGATGATGTCTCCCAAGGTAACGGCGGCAATGATGTGATCGTTGGTGACTCGATCAAACTTGCCGACCTGAATCACTTGCTCGCCAGTCAGGGGTTCGCTCAGCACTTTACCGGCCTGCAATCGACTCGCCCCGACTTCATTCTGGGTGACAACCACGCGGCGCCCGGCACGGCCGATGGTGCGGCAGACACGGCGCTGTTCTCGGGCAACTTTGCCAACTACAGCATCACCAAGTTCACCGATACCCGGCCGGGTGGCGAACTGATCACGGCGTTTAAAGTGGTGGACCTGCGGGTCGGCGCGGCGAACGTCGATGGCACCGACATTGTGGTTGGCGTGGAGAAACTGCGCTTCGCCGACCGCACGGTCAACCTGAGCATCACCAACCATCTGCCGACCGGTAATGTGGTGTTGTCAGGTTTTGCCACAGCGCCAACGACGCCAAGTCGTCCGGTACCGGCCCAATACCGGCTGACCGCCAACACGGCGGCGATCCAGGACGCCGACGGCTTGCCTGGGCCGAGCGGGTTCTCCTATCAGTGGCAAGCGCTGGTGGGGGCGGCCTGGTTGAGTATCACCGGGGCGAATGCGGCGACCTTTGCGCCGACCTCGGCACAGTTCGGCCAGCAGCTGCGGGTGATCACGACTTACACCGATAACAACGGCACGGTGGAGCAACTGACGTCCGACCCGTCGGAGGCGGTCGGACGCTTCATCGAAGGCACCAACTTCTTCAGCAACACGCTCAATGGCACCAACTATCAGGACATCCTGATGGGCTATTCGGGCAATGACGTACTCAACGGTGGCCTGGGCTCTGACTTGCTGGACGGCGGCAGCGGCAATGACACGATGCGCGGTAACGCCGGCAACGACACTTACATGGTCGATTCCAGTGGCGATGTGGTTCAGGAGAACCTGAACGAGGGCACCGACACTGTCATGTCCTCGGTCAGCTACACCCTGGGCGCCAACGTCGAGAACCTGACCTTGCTGGGCTCTAACAACATCAACGGCACCGGTAACGGACTGGACAACGTCATCCATGGCAACAGCGGCAACAACCAGCTCAGCGGCCTGGCCGGCAACGACAGCGTCTTTGGTGAAGCCGGCAACGATACGCTGCTGGCATCGTTGAATGACGGCAACGACCACTATGACGGGGGTTCGGGCACCGACACCTATGACTTGTCGGCCACGTCGGCGGCGGCCACGGTGGACTTGCAGGCCGGGACGTCAACCAGTACCCAGACCGGCAGCGACAGCCTGACGGGTATCGAGAACGTCATCGGCAGCGCTGGCAACGACCACCTCCAGGGCGATGCGGCCAACAACCAGTTGCCGGGACAGGGCGGTAACGACTGGATCGACGGTGGCAGCGGCAATGACACCTTGAGCGGCGGGCAAGGTCTGGACAACCTGTTTGGTGGTCTTGGCAATGACACCTTCCAGGCGTCGGTCAACGATGGCAACGACACCTATGACGGTGGCGCTGACACCGATACCTACGACCTGTCCGGGACTTCGGCCAACGCCACGGTCAACCTGTCCACCGGCCTGGCCAGCAGTTCGCAAACCGGTAGTGACACCTTGACTGGCGTCGAAAACGTCATCGGCAGCAGCGGTACCAACAGCCTGACGGGCGACAATGCCGATAACGCTTTGACCGGCCAGGGCAGCATCGACACCTTGAGCGGTGGTGGTGGCGCCGACACGCTGGACGGTAATGGCAACCGCGATACGTTGACCGGTGGTGCAGGGGCGGACATGTTTGTGTTCAGCTCGATCAACGACTCCGGCACATCGTCCGCGAGCCGCGACGTGATCACCGACTTTGTGCATGGAACCGATCACATCGATCTGTCGCTGATCGATGCCCGGACCTCCGGCGCCGGTTCGGCCGGTAATCAGGACTTCACCTTCCTTGGCGAGTGGAATGGCGCCGGCAACGAGTTCAACAACCAGGCGCAATTGAAGTACCACTTCGTCAACGTCGGCGGGGTTGATCA
This sequence comes from Pseudomonas sp. LBUM1646, assembly GCF_059716165.1. NCBI lineage: Bacteria > Pseudomonadati > Pseudomonadota > Gammaproteobacteria > Pseudomonadales > Pseudomonadaceae > Pseudomonas > Pseudomonas sp. LBUM1646. The sequence goes on along the minus strand of NZ_CP166810.1, from coordinate 4,120,011 downwards.
CACGTACGTGGAGGGCAATGTAAACACGGGTAACGCGGCCGATATTCAGATTGATCTGGTCGGGCATGTGGCCCTGACGGCGAGTGATTTCGTCGGCGTGGTGTAAGCGTCAATGCACAAACGGCGCCCCTTCGAGGATCGGGCGCCTTTGTGTTTTGAAGAGTGGGCCGCCAACTGAGCCGCCGCGCAGTGCCCGGAAAGGGCTACACCGCAGTGGAACAAAGCTCCATTCTTTGCTTTATTCCTCCTATCGCTGGCCAACGTACATGGCACCTCTGCCATGGGCGGCCTCTGATCGGAGAAACTCATGCGCTTTCGGTTCCTGCGTTTCGCCGCAATTGCTGCCACCATGGTGTTCGCCGCCAGTGCCCAAGCCGTTCAGTATCACGAGGTCAACACCGACGCCAGCCAGATCAGTTTCACCTTCAGCCAGTTTGGCTCGCGGGTCTACGGCACGTTCGGCAAGTTTGATGGCAGCCTCGACTTCGACACGCAAAACCCTGAAGCCGCCCACGCCACGCTCCGTATCGAATTGGCCAGCATCGACGCCGGCAGTAGCGACGCGAACACCGAATTGCAAAAAGCGCCGTGGTTCGACACGGAACATTACCCGGTGGGCACTTTTCAATCGACCAGCGTCAAGGCCCTCGGCGATAACCGCTACCTGTTCACCGGCGACCTGACGCTCAAGACCCTCACCCGTAAGGTGCAGGTACAAGTCGAATTGAAGCCGGAAAGCGGCATCGGTGTGTTTGTCGGCGAGTTTGCGCTCAACCGTGGCGACTTTGAGATCGGCGCGGGGGAGTGGGCTGACGGTGTGGTTTCCAAAGACATCAACATCCGCTTTCGCATCGTGGCGCCGGAGCAGTGATGGCGGTGCAACCGGGCATCAAAAGATCGCAGGCTTCGGTAGGAGCTGCCGAAGGCTGCGATCTGTTGATCTTTTGATCTTCTGACCCACCGAACATCAAGGTGCCACTACACAATCTCCCGCAACTGCTAAGCTTCGCCCGTGCAACGCCCGAGTTGAACGCAACAATCTGCATGGAGGCAGACTGATGGTGATCAAACGCATTGCCGATACACGTGTGCACACGGTTACCGAGCCGTTCGGTCGCGACGAAGTAGAACGGGTGCTGGCGCTGCTGCTGGCCAGTCCATTGTTTGCCAAGTCCCGGCGGATGGGCGGCCTGCTGCGGTTTCTGGTTGAACACGACCTGCAATTCTCGAACATCCCCCTCACCGAGCACGCCATTGGCATCGCCGTGTTTCGCCGGGATCCGGCGGTCTATTCCACGGGCGACGATCCGGTGGTGCGGGTGCAGGTGGGGCGCTTGCGGCGCAAACTCGCCAGTTATTACGCGACCCTCGGCCAACACGACCTGATGCGCCTGAGCTTGCCGGCTGGCAATTATCGCCTGGCGTACGAACGGCTCAGGCCGAAAGTCGCCAGCGAGCATCATCCGGTGCTGCAACTCCAGCCGTTTACCTGCATCACTCATGATGGCGACGACTTTACCCGCGGCTTGTGCGAAGAGTTGAGTTGCCGGCTGTTCGATTCCTTCGAACATTCCCAGACCCATGCCAACCATGTGCTGATGAAAGTGCCGCGCAGCAGCGTTAAAACGCCGGTGCCGGGACGGGTGGGGCGCGGCTGCTATTCACTGGAGGGCAGCGTGCGGGTGGAGTCGGCCCGGGTCCGGGCGTCGGTGCGCCTGATCGATGTCGCCCAAGGGAGGATTCGCTGGTCGGCACAATTTGATCGCAATCGACCCTATAGCATCGCGACCCAGGAAGATCTGGCCGAGTCGATCTGCCGTTCACTGACGGGCTATTTCGACCGGGGCAGTGACGATGGCTGAGAGAAGGGGCAACCGCGAGGTTGCCCCCGATGTCGCCGTTACACGACAGTCCAGGAACCACCCGAGTAGAGACGGGTCGCGTTGTTATCGAAGGTGAGGTCGACCTCGATAGCCTGGGAGCGCGAGGTGCTGAACATAGTGCTGGTCTGCACATTCTGTTCGAACCAGACAAGAATGGTCTCGACAGGCGTCAGCACAGTTTGTCCGGTGACCACTTGATTAATGGCCACGTAGATCGGGGTGGCGACCTGCTTGCCGTCGATGCCCGTGGACAACTGGCTGACGCCGGGGTGAATCGCACCGTATTGATTGACCAGCGTGATGGAGGTGTCGGGCCCACCGGTGGTCGCGTTGCCCAGCAAGCCAGACGAGTCAAGAATCGACTGTTGGCCCAGGCCGATGGTGACGAGGTTGGTCGAAACATCCACCTGAACGTTGGCCTGGAACGAGTTGGACCCGAACAACTGGTATTGAGGCGTCCAACTGAAGGTGTTGTTGCTCAGGTAACTGACGTAGGACTGCCAGACCACGTTGTAGTCTTCGGTACCGACCTTCTTGGCAAAGCACAGCTTGTAGCCTGACTGCTTGAGCGTGGTCAGGTCCGCGGAAGCGATCTGAATCTTGACCGATTTCTGGGTAGCGGCCAGGGTCGACGTCAGCACTTTGCTGTAGTCGGTGGTTTTCAGGGCCGTTGAACTTGAGGCGCCGAGAATCGATTTGACGGCCGCTTGAACGTCGTCGTGCAGTGCTTGTTGGGTGCTTGCAGCGCTTGACTTACTCATGGTGTCCCTCTGTTCTGTCTTGGTTGTGTTTAGGCAATCAATGGGCAGCGGGCGTCGAATCCGACCAGCAATCAGGCAGCACCCGTGACAGGTCTTCCATGCCTCCACTGACGGGAGGCGGGCGATGCCGATGATGTGTCACAACCCTGTAAGCACATTGACGGCTTCACATTAGGCGCGGCGGGCAGGGGGGGCGAAGTGTCTTGGCGTTACATTCGTGACGCTGGTTCAGGTGGGGGCGGTCGGTCAGGTAACAGGTTGGGTAACGGGGTTGTATCAAGGCACTGCGGGTTTTGTGATGAGGTGAGTGATACGATTCTGGCGTTTGCACTCAGGCGTGGAGCAGGAACGTATTGCCATGAAGCCAAGCTTCGAGAAAATCCCTACGCCCGCCGATGCGTCGTGGTCGATGCTGAATCGGCGGTTGCCCGACGACATTCCGTTTGAATGGCACCATCACCCGGAATACGAACTGACCCTGACCCTCAACAGTCGTGGCCACCGTTATGTGAGCAGTGACGTGCGGCTTTACGACGACGGCGACCTGCTGCTGTTGGGGCCGAATGTGCCACACAGTTGGTGTTCCGCCGAACGCATTGACCCGGACCAGCCCCATGTGGCGCTGGTGATCTGGTTTTCCCAGGCCTGGGCGCAATCGTTGGTGAGCCTGTTTCCAGAAATGGGATCAGTGCAAACGTTGCTGGCCGCCGCCCGGTGCGCGTTGCACTTCAGCGACGAAGCTTCAACCGAGTTGCGACCCGTCATCGAAGCGATGGTGGAGCAGCAAGGGCCGGAGCGATTGGTTTCTCTGCTGCACGTGCTGACCCGATTGACTCGGGATACGGCTGCCCAGCGAATCCTCCCCACGGAACCGGCCGAATCCGCCGTCGCGATGGCTGAGGACGCACGCCTGCAACGGGTGCTCGAGCATATCCATGCGCACTACGTCGAGCCTCTGAGTATTCCCGACTTGGCGCACATTGCGTGCATCAGTGTGTCGGCGTTTCATCGCATGTTCCGCCGTCATACCCATTGCACGGCGCTGGACTACATCGCCCGGTTACGCATCGGACGGGCGTGTGCGCTGTTGCTGCGAGGCAATACGCCTGTTGCGCTGATTGCCGAGACGGTGGGTTATTCGTCGCTGGCGCTGTTCAACCGACAATTCAAGGCCCAGAAAGGCCTGGCCCCGAGCGATTTCCGCAAGCGCCATGGCCATCATTTTCGCTAAGGAACGGCACACCCTCACCGTAGGAGCTGGCGAAGCCTGCGGAGGATTGGGTGCGCCCGGTGTACGCCACAATCGTATCGGTTTACGCGGCAAAACCGACTGAGCCGAGCGCGGCGCGGGTGTTTAAGTGCAGGTGGCTTTTAACAACCCTCTGCAGGTCGCGACCATGAGCAACGATCACACCTTTGAAAGCGCTGTGCTGCCAGAACACTACCGAGACAACATCGTGCGGATGAAGCGCACCTTGCGTGCGCAAATCGGCGATGTGGACGCCTTGTTTGCCGAAGTAAGCGCGTTTATCGAAGCAGAAATCATCTCGATCAAGGACCAGCAAACGCGGCTCGGCAGTGCCTGGCCGACCCTGGATTACCAGGCCATCGCCGCAGGCACAGTGACCACCGAGCAATTGTCGATGATCCGCCGCCGTGGCTGTCTGGTGATAAAAGGGCACTTTCCTACAGAACAAGTTGCGCAATGGGACAAAGGCTTGCTCGATTACCTCGATGACAATGCCTTCGATGCCACGTACCGAGGCCCGATGGACCAGTTCTTCGGCAACCTTGAAGGCTCGCGCCCGGAGATCTTTCCGATCTATTGGTCGCGCTCGCAGATGCAGGTGCGCCAGCACGAACGCATGGCCACCGCGCAATCGTTTCTCAATCGACTGTGGAAAACCCACTCCCACGGCCAGCAATGGTTCGATCCCGATGTGAATGCGCTGTACCCCGACAGGGTCCGCCGTCGCCCGCCGGGCACCACGTCCAAAGGGCTTGGTCCGCACACCGACTCCGGGGCGCTGGAGCGCTGGTTGCACCCGGCCTACCTGAAGGTTTTCGACAAAATCTATCGAAATGACTTCAAATCCTATGACCCTTGGGATGCGGCCTATCGCACCGAGGTCGACGAATACGCCTACCAGGACACGGTGAAATGTTCGGCCTTCCGTACCTTCCAGGGCTGGACCGCGCTGTGTGATATGAAGGCTGATCAAGGCGTGCTGCACACGTTGCCCATCCCCAAAGCGATGGCTTATCTGTTGCTGCGGCCACTGCTCGACGATGTGCCGGAAGATGAACTGTGCGGCGTCATGCCCGGCAAAGTGCTGCCGGTTTCGAAGCAGTGGCACCCGTTGCTGGTCGAGGGACTGAGCCCGATCCCGGATGTCGAGGCGGGCGATTCGGTCTGGTGGCATTGCGACGTGATCCACAGCGTCGCGCCAGTGGAAAATCAGCAGGGCTGGGGCAACGTGATGTATGTGCCTGCAGCGCCGATGTGTCCCAAGAATCGGCGTTATGCCGAGGCGGTGTTCAACGCTTTTACTGCGGGTACTTCGCCGGGTGATTTTCCGCAGGAGGATTATGAAACGGGTTGGAAGGCCAGGTTTGGGATTGGGGCACTGAATGGGATCGGAAGATCGGGATTGGGGCTTGAGCGATAAGAGGATCTGCACATTTCCAGTCAGTGGTGGTTTGGCAATACTCTGTAGAACGGTTGTCACCGTCATTCGCCTCCGGACCGGGTCCAGCACTGCCTGGCGAATGATTCAATCTAAACGAAGCAATGACAGAGTGCGTAAGATCAAGGCCGCTCGAAAAGCCCAAAAGCTCAAGTTCTATTTTTTTGCGTCTGCTGCCGCTCGTGCGTCTTTTCCATCTTTCGAAGCCTTGGCAATTGTTTGTGCGGCCCCCATGAAGGCATCGACGTAACCCATTGCATCGGGGTTGGATGATGCCTCGGCCGCCGCAGTTGCACCGCAAGATGCTCCGGCGGTGATCGTCCCCTTTTCTGGAAACGCCAATGCTTGAACGAACTTGGAATCGGCTACTGTTAGCGTCGACTCCGCGATTTTTTCCCTTTTAGAATTGCTGGTGAAATACAACTGCACATCAACCTGTCGGCAAGCTGAGTATAGGAAGGCTCCTGATTTATAGACGGTATCGGAGGTCACAGGGAATACAAATTTATCCAACGGGAGAGCACCAATGGTGAGTGTTATCTCGTATTTTGGTGATTCGGATGGGGTAAAAGTTCGGGTGCATAATTTTGGGGGATTATCGCATGCATCCAATAAAGGCTGGACGGCCACGCCGTCCGGCAATTTATCGGCGGAGAAGTTAGTAGCCGAAACAAAAAAACCTATCGCTTTGGCTATCAGTCCCGCACCTTTTTCGATATAGGTGACCCGCTTGTCAGTCGTGGTGACAGCAATACTTTTGAGGAGTGTGGTGTCACCACGGTAGGCGGGCACCACGACTGTTTCTACTCCCCAGTTTTCCATGACCGAGGTTCCTGCAATATAAAATATCTTGCCACTCGCCTCGGGAACGGGCACCGAAACTATATCAACACCTTCGATGGCTCCTAGTGAACTTTTTTTCAGATTGAACTTAATGACTGACTCGGAAAGGCTAAACTTTGCGAGGCCCTTTTCGTCAGATTTTTGAATCTGGCCGTATTTGACAAGCGGTGATGAACAACCACTAAATATTATCAAGGCGCCAAGCAAGGTCGACGTCGAAAACTTATTCATGATAGCTCCTTTGTTTTGTGATGTTGTCAAACGGTGGTGCATTAAAGTTAATCGAATCGAAAGTGCCTGGGTACAAAGTCCACTACATCTTCCCATTCGATGGTTCTGGTTTCCCCTGCCACTATAAAAGTAAAGGTTTTATTGCTGGGCGTGCAGTCTTCAGGTGCTTGTTTTATATAACCGTCAGACCCTTTTCTCAGTGCATGTAAACCGTCTGCTTTCACGTCTGAGTTACGATACAGTTTGCCCAGCGCACTAATGTCAACTGTGCCTGACTTACAGGTCATTGACGTAGGAGGATCCATGGGGAGTCGACCCGTTACAAGTTGGCCTGGGGAAGATTTCAACTCTAGTGTATCGTGATAGACATTCAAGGCTTTCATGATATTGAGTTTGCCACCCCACGCCACTTGCTTTTGCAATTCAGCCGAGCGATCAAGACTGGCAACAATCCTTGCCTTGATTCGCCGTGCTTGCTCGATACCTTCAAAGCGTAATAGTCCTGCTACATTTGAAACACTCGGGGCCGCTTCGGAAGTGCCACTGAACGCTTTTATATCACCCGAAGTGCCGTTGGATTGGACCCGGCATCCTGGAGCGGCCAAGTCGACGTTTTGTGGCCCGTATGAAGAAAAAGGGGCGAGTTTTCCATTCTGTTGATGCGCAGCGACAATAATGAAGCGATCCGGCGCCAAGCTGTCCGTATTGATGCCGCCGTAACTGTATGGGAAAACATCACTGATGGAGTCAGTGTCGCGCGGGGTGTTTCCAGCTGCAGCAACCACTAAAAGATTCTTTTGTTTTTTTATGATGTCAGCCAAACCAATTATTTGTACGGTGGACGTAAAACTTATATTCAGTACGTTGGCGTTTTCCTCAGCGGCATAAGTAGCGGCATTGATAATTCCACCTGAAGGCGTGGTGACGGAGTACTCAATGCCTTGACCCGAACGTGACGCAACGGGTTTGATATCAAGCATTGCCGCGATCAAGAGCTTGATGCGATTGGAGAAAAATCTTACTTCGTCTTTGGATAGGTTTATACCGCCACGGGCGATCCCCGCGATGTGTGTTCCATGGCCGTATCGGTTGTATTGCTTCCATTCCGCAGGTTCATACTGCGTGTTGTATACGTTAACTCCATAGTTACGAGGCGGTCCTTCATTGTAACCAGGGTATTTTGTACGGAAGGTCGCCTTTGGAAAAGCCGGGCTATCGAACCCGGATAAACCTGTGTCTGCGATTACAATGATTGCCGTGTTGCTCGGGACGGTCTCACCTGCCTCTATGGCCTTGTTTCTGTCCCGATCGTTGGCTTCAAGTAGTTTAATCAATTCACTTCGTTGAACGGGGATGGTTGCCTCGCTTTCCGCACACTGAAATTTGGAGCTTACATTGGTTTCTGCGGCGGCCACCAAATCTTCTGGAAACTCTACAATGCCGGTGCGCTCGGAGCTTGGTGAGTCCTTTTGTAAACTGTTTGTCAGCTGGTCTTTTAGTTTTTCCAAATCGTCCGCTGAATGGGTATTAGCCAAATAGCTAGCGGGAATCGGGACGTTAGGTAACGTAAGGGTTTGTTCCGGTTGGAGGATGCAACGATCAAACGCCGCTGGCGAGGCTCCTGATAATGAAGAAAGGTCTGGCGTACCACAGTTTATTTTCTTTTCGTTTGCTTTTACTATTTTTGCGAGTGTATCGCTTCCCGCCGATCCATAGTATTGGTTGGCAATAATGGCTAAATTGTCACCTTTCTCAATCAACACCTTTTTTTCCGGTGCGACTATAAAACAGGCAGGAAGGGAGACGACGGTGTCTTCACTAAGTTTATCCAGCGTGAGCCCAGGGTTCGCCCGTTGAAGAAGTGGTAAATAGTCCGAGTTAACAGCGCCACATCGAGTACGGACTAAATCTATCGGATTTTCCCCTTTTAGCATTTGCACAGGAGTCGGCTTGGCAATTTCTGCAAGAATTTTTATCGATTCAACCGAGTTCAACCTCGCCGGCGCGACCGTAATGGTGGGTAAACTCATCTGAAAAGAATAGGTGTACTGGCTGTGCAGTGAGGCACAGATCAAGGGAAACCAAAAAGTTCTTAAGAGTGAGTTATTCATGGCGGCACCTTTTGGCAGCAGGCGTGATACCGCAGATTACCCAACCTTCATCATTGAGTCCCTGAAAAAAGGACTCTATGTTAGTAGGTAATAGCGACAGAAGCGACGTTGCACCGTCGGCTAGCATTCGAGAGTTCAAACCAATCAGTATTCGCTGAGCTACATCATCTTCGGACGCCAGAAAGGCAGGCCCCCCACTATCCCCGAAACAAACCGATGCTTCTCCGTTAACAACACCAAGGTTTCCACCCGCTGTATTACGGAACGTGGCAGTGCCGATCGAGAAAGTTTGCTCGTCTTGATTACTGAATTGGCGGCAGCCGTACCCTGTTAGCAGTACTTTCATTTCCGGTTTAAGCCGGTCGGGTTGCTGGTTCAGTGTTTCATAAGGGCCTGAACTGATGTCGGCTGCCAAGCCGCATAGTGCATAGTCGGCGGTAATATCACTGGGATATGACGTGGGAACTTTACACAAGGCTGTTACTTCATCTTTGCCTGGTCGCTGAAGCATAATTTTTTTATCGGAAGGTATGCAATGTGCGGCGGTCATGATCGTGCGCGGGCCGACGGCGAATGCGGTACACCATCGACCATTCTTTTGGGAGAGATAAATTGATCGCCATTTGGACGGATCAGCGGGTATTACACCGTTGATGATTTGTCCTTGAGCGTCGTCCGAGCCCAGCCAGACCTGGAAGTCTGATGCTGGACCTTCTGTGGAAACTTCGGCTATCGCGTGACTGAAAATGAAAAAAAGCAGTAGCGTTGTCAGTCCTTTCTTGTGCCACGAAAAAGGTTGCGTCAAGACGTTCATCAGCTTCCCTGTCCTCGAAACATCTTTATAAAACCCTAGTGCTCAACCGTGCATCAGAGGGGATCTACGGCCTGTTTGCGCACGCTGTTAAGTGAGCGTTACAGATAATTAATTGGTTGGGTTAAAGCGCTCGACTTGTACAGTGTCACTAAAGATCATGCGTGAGACTTGTCAAGTTTTGCCTGGAAATTTAGTTTCGACGGGCAACGCTGAAAGGCTCAGTAGTTAGCTATCTAAGTTGTTCTATAAGAGTAGAAATATTTCTGACAATTTTTGGAGTTGCAGGTGTGTCCCATGCATGGGGTTTCGAGATAAAAGTCTTTGAGGATTATGCAGTTACTTTAAATTGTATATGTCATTCAATTCAGTCCGTTTTGTTACGCCCTGAATTGAATGAGTTGTTGTTTTATTCTTTTACAGACTGCGCCGTGTTCTCCAGCGTAGCGCCGATCAACGTCACTCCAAAAGGCGACTGCTGTCCTTCTTTGCCACATCCAACAACCGATGCATCCGCAACGCATCCTCAAACGTTGCCGCCGCATGCGTGCCATCCGCCAGATCCTGCGCAAACACGTGATACAACTCCGCCAGTTCCAACACCGCCGACGGCAATCCCGATTCAGGCAAGCGCTGATAACTGTCCGGCACCGGCAGGCTTTGCAACGGCAGGTCATCGCCGTGGGCACCCTCGATCACATAGTCATCGCCCACGCCGCCGAAGGCTGAGCGGTTGGTGATTTTCAGGTCGCCCTGATCGCCGGTAATGTCGATCTGCACACCGGAACCGTTGCGCTTGCCGCCCTCGATATGAATTGAAACCACCGCGCCATTTTCCAGCAGGCCACTGAGCACCAGTTGATCCGGCGCGGTGCTGTCCAGCACTTCGCCGGTTTCGACGATGGTGATTTTCGGGAACTGGCTGACCATCAACCCCGACACACTCAGCGGCCAACCGGTGGCGGTGAACAGCATGTCGAGAAAGTGCCCGGCGTAGATCGCGATGACGCTGGAGAAGTTTTCCTCGGGGGCGGTCCAGCGCAGAGAGTTGGAGCGCAGCGCCTGAAGGTAATGGGTGCTGACGTGCAGGCGTACCGAGCGCAATTGGCCGACATAACCTTGTTGCAACAGGTCTTGCAGGTAGCGGTTGTGCGGTGCGTGGCGGCGTTGCAAGCCAACAATGTGGCGCACGCCGGCGTCCTTCGCCAGATGCACCAATTGTTCGGAGGCTGCGGTGGTCGTGGTCAGCGGCCATTCGCAGTAGACGTCTTTGCCGGCGGCGATGGCGGCGCGCACGGTTTGTTCGTGCTGGGGCGCGGTGTTGAGCACCACCACCAGGTCGACGTCGGGGTTAGTGACCAATGCATCGAGCGAATCGGCGACTTGCGCAATGTCGTATTCGCTGGCCGCCGCTTCGGCGCGTTCGCGGTGTTCGCTGTACACCGCTTGCACGCGGTATTGCGGCAGCAGGGCGAGCACGCGCAAATGGCCGTGGCGGGCCCAGGTGCCGACGCCGACGATGCCGACGCGAATGGGGGAGCTTGAAGTAGTCATGGGTGTGGCCTCGTAAGGTGGATGGCAGACGAGGCAAAGTCTAGGGAGCGTTGGCTTCGGGAAAAACAGCCTGGAGGGCCGGACACTTTGGACAGATACGGCGCTAATGCGCGGGCCAGAGCGCCGGATTGTGGATGGATCGATCCACAGTGATCGGAGCTCTGCACCGTTTTTCCGTGTCGGATCGCTACCTACGATGGCTCTACTCATTACTGTGGAGCTTTCCCCATGAACGATATGCACGTTATACCGGCCACTCCGGCGCTTGCGCTTGAGCCGCCATCCTCCTCCCGCGACTGGTTGTCCGTATTCTCGGTCGCCCTCGGCGCCTTCGCATTTGTCACCACCGAATACCTGCCGGTGGGCATCCTGCCGCAAATCGCCAATAGCCTTGGGATTACCGACGGCGTGGCGGGGTTGATGGTGACCGTGCCGGGCATCGTCGCGGCCATCTCGGCACCGGCGATCATGCTCGGTGCCGGGAAGATGAATCGGCGACATCTGTTGCTGTTATTGACGCTGTTGCTGGTGGCTTCCAATTTGGTGTCGGCCGTGGCGCCGTCACTGACGATCATGTTGCTCGGCCGAGGACTGTTGGGTGTCGCGCTGGGCGGCTTCTGGGCCGTGGCGATTGCGGCGGCCGGGCGTTTGGTCAGCGAATCAAAAGCCGCGAAAGCGACAGCGTTGATCTTTGCCGGCATCACCCTGGCGACGGTGCTCGGTGTGCCATTCGGGACGTTTGTCAGCACGTTGTTTTCCTGGAGGATCTCGTTCGCGGCCACGGCCGGGTTGGCGGTGTTAACGTTGTTGGCGCAGTGGCTGACGTTGCCTTCGTTGCCATCCAGAGAAGGTTTGCAGGTGCGCGCATTGCTGGGCTTCCTCGCGCGCAGCAACGCTCGACGCAGCATGCTGCTGTTGGGCCTGGTGGTGGCGGCACACTTCACGGCCTACACCTATGTCGCGCCGTTTCTTGCGCATGAGGCCGGTTACTCGCCAAGTGCGATCACCGCGATTCTGCTGGGTTTCGGCCTGGTGGGTATGCTCGCCAATTTCGGCATGGCCAACAGTATCGTCAAGCATCTGCGCCTGTCCCTGGGGGCGGTGGTGGTGTTGATGGTGATCGCGCAATTGGCCTTGCCAGAATTACAGGGCTGGGGCGTGGCGTTGGCGGTATTGGTCTGGGGCATCGCTTATGGCGCGATTCCGTTGGGCGTGAGCACCTGGATGCAACTGACCTCGCCGCAATTGCCGGAAGCCAGTTCAGCCATGCTGGTGACGACGTTTCAATTGGCGATTGCCTCGGGTTCGCTGTTCGGTGGCTTGATGGTCGATCACTTCGGCGTGCCGTCGGCGCTGTGGCTAGGAGCCGTGATCGGCGTGCTCGGGTTGGCGGTAATGCTCAGTTTCGGCATCAGCAAGGCCCCGATTGCCGAGGCCCTGCAACGCTAGACCTTGAGAATGTTGTCCTTGAAGAAATCGATCAACACCCGCAGCCTCGGCGCGGTCTGCTTTGACGCAGGCCAGAGCATCCACAGGTTGCCGGAGTGGTCGGTGTAGTCCGCCAGCACCACCTTCAGCCTGCCATCGGCCAACGGCTGACGGATTGAAAAGTCTGGCAGGCAGGCAATCCCCACCCCATCCAGCGCCAAATACGTCAGCGGATCCATCGTGGTGCAGGTCATGGCCTTCGCCAGATTCGGCTCGATGTGCGTCTCGCCAATGCGCAGCGGCCAGCGCTCGATCATCCCGGTCGCCGGAAACTTGTGCAGCAGGCAGACGTGGTTGATCAACTCGTCCGGGTGCATCGGTTCACCGTGGCGTTCCAGGTACTCGGGGGACGCCACCAACTGCAATTGATAGCCACCCAACTTGCGCGCCATCAGCCGCGAATCCTGCGGCGCGCCGGTGCGGATCACCGCGTCGAAACCTTCCTCGATCACGTCGACCATGCGGTCGGACATGTCCACATCCAGCTCGATGTCCGGGTAGGCGCGCATGAACCCGGCCAACACCGGCATGATCAGCACGTTCTGCAACGGCACGCTGATACGCACCTTGCCCTTGGGCGTGGCGGACAACTCCAGCAACTCCATTTGCGCGGCTTCCACTTCGCTGAGGATGCGCTTGCAACGGTCCAGGAACAGCTCGCCTTCGGTGGTCAGCGTGACGCTGCGAGTGCTGCGATGGAACAGCCGCACGCCCAGGCGTTCTTCCATGCGTGCCACGCTTTTACCGACCGCCGAGGAGGAAATTTCCAACAGGCGACCGGCTTCGGTGAAGCTGCGGGTTTCGGCCACCTGAATGAAGGCCGTGATACCGCTGAGGCTGTCCATCATGGGGGATGTGCTCGATGCAGAAGGGTAGGCGCAGAGTAGAGGTGAGAGGGGGATTTGCAAAGGGAGATCAAAAGCGAGCGCCTACTCAGGCACTTTCTTGATAAAACGGATAATCCGTAAACCCAACCTCCGTACCCCCGTAAAACGTATCCCGGTCATAAGCATTCAACGGCCGGCCATGCCGAATACGCTCCGGCAAATCCGGGTTGGCAATAAAGTCCCGCCCGAACGCCACCAGGTCCGCATCACCGGCCTGCAAAATCTGCTCGGCAGACTCGGCGGTGAACCCACCGGCCGCCATGATCAGCCCATCGTAATGCCGACGAATCAACTGCGCCGCCACCGGGTTCTGGTCCTTGCTCTCATCGATCGAATTGCCCAAAACGCGCGGCTCGATCAAGTGCAGATAGGCCAGTTTCAACGGCGCCAATTGCTCGGCGACGTAGACAAACAACGCTTCAGGATCGCTGTCCTTCATGTCCCCGAACGTCCCGCTCGGACCCAGGCGCACCGCCACCCGATCACTGCCCCAGACCGAAATCACCGCACGGGTGATGTCCAGCAGAAACCGCGCACGCTTGGCGATGCTGCCGCCGTAGGCGTCGGTGCGACGGTTGCTGCCGTCCTGCAAGAACTGGTCGATCAAGTAACCGTTGGCGCCATGGATTTCCACCCCGTCAAAACCGGCGGCCAGGCCCCGCTGTGCGGCGCTGCGAAAATCTTCCAACAGCGCTTCGACTTCTGCTTCGCTGAGGGCTCGGTGTGGCGTACTCGGCACCCAGCCGCTGGCGGTGTAAGCCACGCCGTCGTACTCGACTGCCGATGGGGCAACGGGTTGGGCGCCGTTGGGTTGCATGTCGCTGTGGGACTGGCGACCGGCGTGGAACAGCTGCAAAAAGATCCGGCCGCCCTTGGCATGAACGGCGTCGGTGATGGCTTTCCAGCCAGGGATTTGCCCGTCGTTGTACAAGCCGGGCGAACCGAGGTAGCCGTTACCGGTGGTGGACACGACCGTGGCTTCGGAAATGATCAAGCCGCCGTCAGTGGCACGTTGCGCGTAGTACTCGGTCATCAACGCACCGGGCACATCGCCGGGTTCGGAACGCATACGGGTCAGCGGCGCCATGACCACGCGGTGGGCGAGGGCGTGCGGGCCGATCTGGATCGTGGAAAGCAGAGTGGGGTGATTCATGGTGAGCTCCAATCAGTGAATGGAAGCCACCTTAGGCCGATTGAAACGTTGGAAAAACAGGGCGGCGATCCGCTCTCTTTGGACGAGTCGTTCCGCAATCACTGTGCGGCGTAATCGCCACGGCACGTTACAATTGCGCACGAACTCCCGGAGTCAGCCATTCGATGCCCCAGATCAGCCATTTCAAAACCCCGTGCCCCGAGCACATCACCAGCCAGATCCTGCAACTGGTGGTCGACAACCTGACCGACATCAGCGCGGTAGCACTGCCGCAAAGTAATCTGCTGTACAACGTGTACCAGTACGCGATCGGCTATGAGGTCCACCTCTATCTGGAGGCGTTGAACGGGGCTAAGGGGCTTGCGGTTGAGTTGATCGTGGCGACGGATTTGGATGATCCCGAAAAGGTCATCGGTTTCGTGTTGTACCTGCCGGTCAAGGACGATCCCGAGGCGTGCGGCGTGGCCTATATGGCGGTGGACGCCAGCCATCGGCGCCAGGGTGTGGCCCGAGCGATGCTGCGGGAAATGGTCGGTCGCTACCCTCATGCCGAGCTGACCTGCAGCGTTGGCAAAGTTCCTTATTTTGAAGCGCTGGGCTTTCAAGTGCTGGGCGTGCGCGCGACGCAAGTGCTGATGAACACCCGCGATCACGGGACCGACGGCCTGATGGCGGTGCTGGACACGGCACCGATCTACAGCGCGCTGGAAGTGCGGCAGATTCATACCTACCTGCTGCAAAAGCACGGCAAACGGGCGATGACCGATGCCGAGAAGCAGCGGGATCGGCATCTGGATCAACTGACGCGCAAGGCCAATGAGTGTGTGCGGGAGCGGCTAGGAGATGGGGCGGTGCCGGCCATGGCTCCGCGACTGCGGTTGGTCTGACCACACATCCCCCTGTAGGAGCAAAGCTTGCTCGCGAAGGCGTCCTGTTATCCGACATCGATGTTGGATGTGCCGGCCACTTCGCGAGCAAGCTTTGCTCCAACAGTTAAAAGCCCTTCAGCGCCTATGAAAGCTTCACATTCATGGTGATCCGCGCCGTGAACACCTTCTTGCCCTCGGCATCATGAACATCCACCGGCACAATCTTGTCGCCCTCGGTCAACCAATCCACCGCTTCCCCATTCGCGACCGCCGTCACATCCGTCTTGGCCTTGGCCAGGTACTCCACCGTCATGCCTTTTGGAATCCAGCGCGCGCCTTCGGGAATCGACACGTTGGTCATCGTTCCGGCCGCCAGTTCTGCGGCATTGCACAGGGCGATCGCATGTACGGTGCCCAGGTGATTGGTGATCTCCTTGGAAAACGGCACCTGCACGCTCGCGTAGTTTTGACGCAGTTCCGAGAACACTGGGTTGATGGTGCTGAAGTAGGGCGCCATCTGGCAGACCATTTTGCTGAACGCTTCTGGGCCGGCGCTGGTGAACATGCTGAGAACCTGGTTCATGTTGAAGCCTCGCTAAAGGGTCGATTAACAGAATGATGTTCCGTAACAGAATAATGTTCTGTAACGGAACAGTATTCTGTCGATGGGAAATCTGTCAACCTAGCGCGACTTATCCATGGGCAGTCGCCTGCCTTACCGTTGACTTTTTGGGCCTGTGTTCAGCATGGAAACCGCAGATTTACTCGAGCGTTGCTACCCCGGACGAAGAGCCGAACTCAAGCGCGACATTTTTCGAAAAGCCCTCAAGCTGTTCAACGAGCAGGGGATCGAGGCCACGACGATCGAGATGATCCGCGCCGAATGCGATACCAGCGTGGGCGCGATCTACCACCATTTCGGCAACAAGGAAGGCTTGGTGGCGGCGCTGTTTTTCACTGCGCTGGATGATCAGGCGCAGCTTCGCGACCAATACCTGGCCGACGCCGAAACGACGCGAGCAGGGGTTTACGCGCTGGTGCATAGCTATGTGGATTGGGTCGATAACCAGCCCGAGTGGGCACGGTTTCAATACCACGCGCGATTTGCCGTGACCAAAGGACCGTTCAAGGATGAACTGGCGACCCGTAACAAAACCCGCAACCGCAAGCTGTGGGAATGGCTTTCAGCCCCGGCCCGGGGCGATGAGTTGAAAGGGGTTCCGGCGGAGTTGATGCCGTCGTTGATCATCGGCCAGGCCGAAAGCTACTGCCGGACCTGGTTGTCGGGGCGGGTGCAGGGCCGGCCAAAGGCTTACCGGGACCTGCTGGCAGAAGCGGCGTGGCGATCGATTTGCACGGGTGAAGCCTGCAATCCATGAACGGTAATGTCAGCCACTTCGGGCTGTTCTTTCAACCATCCCGATGATCGTTTCGAACAATTCATCCTCTGCCTGCCCGGCGGTGATTTCTCCCGTCGCCGCCGCATTCGACAAGGCCTCCGCGGCACCAAGCATCGCCCGTAAACTCGCGGGTCTGATCGCGCTCGCGCCAGCGAAGGGGAGCAGGGCGTCGTGGCACTTGTTGAGAAAAATCGCTTCGTAGTCGCGCTTGATCTTCTCCAGTTCCGGCGAACTCGCCAACGCTGCAATCACCCCGGAAATTTCGTTGCCCTGGGTCAGCACACACGCCACATACGACGAGGCGATCACGTGGGCCGTGCTGGCCAGAGTCGGTTCGCAAGTCAGCAGCGCCGCGTCCATGATCGCCGTCTGCCGGGCGTCGAAATCCTGATACAGCGCCGCCAGCAAACCCGAGCGCGTGGTGAAGTGGTCATAGACCACCGGTTTGGTCACGCCGGCCAGTTCGGCGAGGCGTCCGAGGGTCAACGCATCCGTCCCTTCCTCCCGGACCATCTGCCAGGCGACGTCCAGCAACTGGCGCTGGCGGTCCTCCCGGGACAGGCGACGACGGGGCTGTGGCGTGGAATCCTGCTCGGGTTTTTCGGTGCTTGACATGGCTATGTACCAAAAGTAACTTACTGATCGTAACTTACCAAGAGTATATAAGGTCCGCCTTGTGCTCTCAATCAGGAGTTTCAGCATGCACGCACTTATCGTTGTGGCCCATCCCAATCCTCAGTCGCTCACCCACAGCCTGGCCAATCAAATCGCCGAGGGCCTGACCCTTGCCGATGCCAGCAATACTTATGAAATCGCCGATCTCTCGGCGCAAGGTTTCGATCCGGTTTTCGGCACCGCGGACATGGCGGTGCATCATCGCGAGGCGCGTCCACCCGCCGATGTGCTCGCCGAGCAGGCGCGGATTGATCGCGCCGACGCCTTGGTGCTGGTCTATCCCGTTTACTGGTGGTCAATGCCGGCGTTGCTCAAGGGCTGGATTGACCGGGTGTTCTCCAATGGCTGGGCGTTCGACTTCAGCCTGGACAGCCCCTTTGTGCAGAAGCTTGGCCACTTGCGCGTTCATCTGGTCGGCGTGGGCGGCGCCGATGCCGGGTCCTTTGCCCGGCATGGTTACGATGCGGCGATGAAGACCCAGATCGACTACGGCATTTTCGAATACTGCGGCGCGCGGGTGGTGACGTCCGAATTGTTGCTGGATTCGGAAGTCCAGGAACCGCAGATTCACCTGAAGGCTGCGCGGGCCTTGGGCCGAAACCTCTTCAAATCATGCGAGGTGAGCGAGGCGGTGTGAGTGCGGCACACCGCTTCAATCATGTTATTGGGCACCCGGCCAACCCGCCTGGCGCAAGGCGTTGAGCAGTGTCTCGGCATCCAGCCCCGGCACTGCATGCCCGTTACCCTCAGCGGTTTCGCCCGCGAGCAAGGCATTGATGATCGCTTCCTCGACGGCTTCGGTAGCGGCCAAAAACAGTTCGCTGATGTGGTCGTTGTTGACCATGCGCAGGTTGTCGCAGGTCGGCGCCTTTTTGCTTTCATATGCCGCGTGCGGCACATCGTTGCCCGTGGCGAAGGCGATAAAGATGTCGCCGCTGTGATCTTCGTTGCCCCCGCCGGTACGGGCCAGGCCGAGGCTGGCACGTTGCGCGAGGCGGGTGCACTGGTGGGGCAGTAACGGCGCATCGGTGGCCAGGCAGACGACTATCGAGCCCATGCCCGGATGCGGCAGCGACGCCTTGAGAAACGGCGAGTCGGCCTTTTCCATATAGCGCCCGACCGGGTAACCATCAACGCGCAATTCGTTGCGTATGCCGTGGTTGGCCTGGACGATGGCGCCCACGGTCCAGCCGCCCTGAGCGCTGTTCAAGCGCCGCGAAGCAGTGCCGATCCCGCCCTTGAATTCATGGCAGATCATGCCGCTGCCGCCACCGACATTGCCCTCGCTGACCGGTCCGCCCACCGCCGTGCGCAGGGCTTCGGCAACGTGCTCGGGCTTCACATGAAAACCGTTGATGTCGTTGAGCAAACCATCGAACGTTTCCAGTACCACGGGCATGTTCCAGTAGAGTCGCCCATCATCCGGTTGCTGCTCACGGTCCAGCACAATCAGCGCATCGCGCACCACGCCCAGGCTGTGGGTGTTGGTGAACGCGATGGGGCTGGTCAACAGCCCGGCCTCGCGAATCCACTCCAGCCCGGTCGCATCACCATTGCCGTTGAGCACATGGACGCCGGCAAAACACGGCTGCTGGCTGGTGGAACCGGCGCGGGGTTCGATCACGGTGACGCCGGTCAGGATGTCGCGGCCGTTAGCGGTGCGGCCGCGCACATCGCTGTGGCCGACCCGCACGCCGGGTACGTCGGTGATGGCGTTGAGCGGGCCGGGTTGCAGTTGTCCGAACTGGATATTCAAATCGCGAGCACGTGGTTTCATGCAGGAACTCTCAGGCAAGTTAAACAGAAGGGGTGGAGGCCGGCTCAGTTGCCGTTCTTGATGTTGCTCCAGGAGCGCGTGCGCACACGTTCGATCTCATGGGGCTGCGGTTGCAGGGTGAATGCCTTGGCGATCACCTCGGCGGAGGGGTAGATGTTGCTGAACCGGCGCACCTCGTCCGAGAGCAACGCGGTCGCGTCTTTGTTGGCGTTGGCGGTGAGCGCCAGGTTGGTGGCGGGTGCGATCACTTCGGGGAGTAGCAAGTAGTTGATAAAGGCCAGACCCTGTTTTGGATTGCTGCCGTCCTTGACCATGACCAGGTTATCGGACCACAGCGGCGCACCTTCGACCGGGATGCTGTATTCAATCTTTACCCCCTTCGCGGCTTCATTGGCGGCTTGCATGGCACCGAACACGGTGCCGGACCACGTCAGGGCGACGCAGATATCGCCGTTGGCCAGGTCGGTCTGGATCTTCGACGAATTGAAATAGGTGATGTACGGGCGCAACTTGAGCATCAGTGCTTCAGCTTTTTTGTAGTCCGCGGGGTTACTGCCGTTGGGCGGCAGGCCGAGATAGTGCAGGGCGATCGGGATGACCTCGGCGGGAGCGTCCAGAATCCCCACGCCACATTGGCTGAGCTTGGCCAGGTTTTCCTCTTTGAACAGCAGGTCCCAGGAGTTCACCGGCGCCTGATCGCCGAGGGCAGCGCGGACCTTGTCAACGTTATAGCCAATGCCGTCGGTGCCCCACAGGTAAGGAACGGCGTATTGGTTGTCCGGGTCGTTCGCGCGCAGCTTTTCCAGCAACACCGGGTCAATGTGTTGCTGATTGCTCAGTTGGCTACGGTCCAGTTTCTGCAAGGCTCCGGCCTTGATGAGGGCCGGCAGAATGAAGTTACTGGCCACTACCACGTCATAACCGCTATGGCCGGTCATCAGCTTGGCTTCCAGTACTTCGCCACTGTCGAAAGTGTCATAGACGGGTTTGATCCCGGTGTCGCGCTGGAAATCCTTCAGCGTGGTCGGGCCGATGTAGTCAAACCAGTTGTAGACGTGCACGGTGGGTTCATCCGCCGCTGCGACCGCTATCCAGGTCGACAGACAGGCGCCCAGTCCCAGATTGAAATACGTGCGGTGACGACTCATGATGCGGCACTCCTGGCCTGCGTCAGGCCGGTGGTAGATAAGAGCGTCCAGCGTATCGATCGGGGTGGTCGTCACCCATTCCCATCATGGGTTACACAAAAGGGGTAGAGCGTGGAGGCGTTGCTGAAGGAGTTGCCGGTGCACCAAGGGTTGGCGCGAGTGTTTGGCGCGCTGGGCCACGACAGTTTCTGGCGGGCGCTGGTGGATACCCTGCGGTTGCTGGTGCCACTGGATAATGCCTTGGTCGCGGTGATGCAGGCGGAGCGGGTGCCGCAACTGTTGATCGATTTCGACTCCCGCGCCAGCGCGCACGAGGAGGAAGAACTGGCTGACTACAGCGCCGGCATGTACCTGCTCGATCCTTTTTATCAGGCCGCTTGTGCCGGCATCACCGACGGCTTGCACAGCCTCGATTCAGTGGCGCCGGACCAGTTTCAGCAGAGCGAGTATTACCAGAGTTACTTCCGCTCGGTGGTGGGCGGTGATGAGCTGCAATTCATGATCAACGTGGACGGCGCTGTGCTCGGATTGTCGCTGGGCCGCTCGACGCGGTTCACCGCCGAAGAGCAGGGTCGTCTTTTGTGCGTGCGCGATTGGGTGTTGGCGGCGATGGGCCGACACCTGCAACTGGTGCCACCGGAGGGGCCGACGGCGGTGGCGGGGGACCTGGCGACCTTGCTTGATCGCTTCGACGCACGCTTGACCGTGCGTGAAGTCGAGACTGCGCGCCTGATACTCCAGGGCTTCTCCAGCAAAGCCATCGCCCAGCAACTGAGCATCTCCCCGGAAACGGTGAAGGTGCATCGGCGCAATCTTTACCACAAGCTCAATGTCAGCGGGCATGGCGAGTTGTTTGCGTTGGTGCTGCAGCCGCGTTGAGGGTCGGGTTTTCACGCGGTCAATGTAGGAGCTGGCGAAGCCTGCGATCTTTTGATCTTCAGCTAGCCCTGCCGAAACACCAACGCCTTCAACCCGCACTCAATATCCGCATCCGGAAACTCCGGCGGATTCTCCAGCCGCTCGACAAAACTCAAACTCGGCGCCTCACGGGTAACGCCGTCAATCAAAAAGTCCGAACCAAACGCCGGATCATTCATGCAGGCCAGCACCGTCCCCTGTTCAGTGAGCAGTTCGGGCAACCGACGCAGCACCCGCTGGTAATCCTTGGTCAGCAAAAAACTGCCTTTCTGAAACGACGGCGGATCAATGATCACCAGATCATACGGCCCCTTGCCAATCACCTTGCCCCAGGACTTGAACAGATCGTGGCCAAGGAACGTCACTTTGCTCAAGTCGTGGCCGTTGAGCCGATGATTGTCGCGACCACGGCTCAGGGCCGAGCTGGACATGTCCAGATTAACTACGTGCGCCGCGCCACCCTCGATGGCCGCCACCGAAAACCCGCAGGTGTAGGCAAACAGGTTCAACACCCGCTTGCCATCGGCATTCGCGCGCACCCAATCGCGGCCATAGCGCATGTCGAGGAACAGCCCGGCATTCTGTTTACGGCCCAGGTCCACCCGATACTTCAGGCCGCCCTCGGTGATGGTCATTTCCTCAAGCGCATCGCCCAACAGCCATTCAGTGGTGCTTTGCAGCAGGTAGCGGTGTTGCAGCAACAACGTGTGTGCGGCGGATTGCTGCCACTCGGCTGACTGGGTGATGTCCAGCAGCAGCCGTTTCAAGTCTTCCAATTGTTGCGGTTCCGGCTCCTTGAACAGCGACACCAGCACCACCCCCTGCAACCAGTCCACGGTCAGTTGCTCCAGCCCCGGCCAGCAACGCCCGCGGCCGTGGAACAAGCGGCGGGTTTCGGCCGGGGCGGTGGCCAGGGCGGTCAGCAAGTGCGTGTGCAGGGTGGCGAGGGCGTCAGGGTTCATCAGGCAACGTCGGCAATGTAAGTGGGCGGCATTTTAACCACAAATGCACCCCGGCGACGCCCGGATAGTTATCACGTTTAATTTAACTTTACGTGAGGATTTGGCGAACAGTCGGCTCCCATACTTGGCCCCATCGAACAACAAACAAGGAGCCGGACATGTCGCAGCCAACTGCTTCGCCCAAGGCCAGCCATCCACGCTGGCTGCGTCTGACCCATTGGCTCAACGCCCTGGCCGTCGTGGTCATGATCACCAGCGGCTGGCGCATCTATAACGCCTCACCGCTCTACGACTTCAGCTTCCCGGCCTCGATCACCCTCGGCGGCTGGCTGGGTGGCGCGTTGCAATGGCATTTCGCGGCGATGTGGTTCCTCGCCATCAACGGCCTTGTCTACCTGATCATCAACCTCGCCAGCGGTCGTCTGTTTCGCCGGTTTTTCCCGGTGTCGCCCAAAGGCGTTCTGCATGACCTGTGGTCAGCCTTGAGAGGACGGCTAGGGCACGCCGACCTCAGTCATTACAACCAGGTCCAGCGGTTTGCCTACCTGTTCGTCATGCTCGACATCACGCTGATGGTGGTGTCCGGGCTAGTGCTATGGAAATCCGTGCAGTTCCCTCTTTTGCGAGAGCTGCTGGGCGGTTACGAAGGGGCGCGGCAGGTGCATTTCATCGCCATGTCGCTGTTGGTGGCTTTCATCGTGGTGCATCTGGTGATGGTGCTACTGGTCCCGAAAACGTTGTGGGCCATGATCGTTGGTCGCAAGGAGCCGGTATGAAAAAGCGCATCGAAGGACTCGACGAGTCGTCCATTCTCAGCGAAGCGAGGAAGGTACTGGCGCCGCAAATCGAAGACCGTTCCCGGCGCTCGTTCCTGCTGCGCGGCCTGACCCTCGGCGGTGTGGCCATGTTGTCGGGCTGCAATATCACCGACAACGACAGCGTCGAAACCGCGCTGTCATCAATGTCGCGCCTCAACGACCGGGTTCAGGGCTGGCTGTTCAACCCCAACGCCATGGCGCCGACCTATCCCGAGTCGATGATCACCCGGCCGTTCCCGTTCAATGCCTTCTACGGCATCGACGAAGCACCGACTGTCGAGGAAGACAGCTATCGGTTGGAAGTCACCGGCCTGGTCGCCGACAAACGCAGCTGGCGCCTCGAAGAGCTGCGCGCCATGGCCCAGACCGACCAGATCACCCGGCACATCTGCGTTGAGGGATGGAGTGCCATAGGCCGCTGGGGCGGCGTGCGCTTCAGCGATTTCCTCAAGCGCATTGGCGCCGACACCAACGCTAAATACGTCGGCTTCAAATGCGCCGACGACTACTACACCAGCATCGACATGGCCACCGCCCTGCATGCGCAGACCTTACTGGCCCTGACCTACGACGGCGCCGTGCTGCCCCGCGAGTACGGGTTCCCGATGAAACTGCGCATGCCCACCAAGCTTGGCTACAAGAACCCCAAACACATCCAGGCAATTTTCGTCAGCAACACCTACAGCGGCGGCTACTGGGAAGACCAGGGCTACAACTGGTTCGGCGGCAGCTGACGCACGCCCAAGCACTTCACCGCAAACACACTCAACTCTATAAGGAACACCACCATGAAAAAGCTAGCCACCGCCGCACTGTCCCTGTTCTTGGCCATGGGCGTCGCCAGCGTGTACGCCGCCGATACCATGAGCAACGACAGCATGAGCAAAGACTCGATGTCCAAAGACGCGATGAAGAAAGACACGATGAAAAAAGATTCCATGGCCAAGGACACCATGAAGAAAGACAGCATGTCCAAGGACGCTATGAGTAAGGACGCCATGAAGAAAGATGCCATGTCCAAGGACGCTATGAAAAAAGACCAATAATCGAACACGTCCTTCGAGGTCGAACCACGGTTTGCCGGCGCGAAAAATTATCGCGAAGACGCCGTGGTTCGGCCTTGTTCGTCTGATTTCGTCGTCTGGCTGTATCAAAAATGAATTTCCGCCCACTCCGCCGCTCATACCAGATAGGTGGCGGATTTGAGCTGCAAAATCATTGGTGCAATCAGGGAGTGGTCAGGTCATGAATCCAATAACAATGGCGGGCGAGTCGTTACCTGACGGCCTGATCCTGGTGGTGGAGGACGACCCGCTGATTCTGGAGTTTCTTTGTGAAATTCTTCAGGAAGAAGGCTTTGTCGTAGAGCCGCATGTCAGTGCGGATGCGGCGTCGGAGTATCTGGAACAACACGCGGGAAAGGTCAGGTTGTTGCTGACGGATATCACCATGCCCGGCAAACGCAACGGTGCGGACCTGGCCAATGAATTCGGGGATCGCTGGCCGGACAAACCGATCATGATCATGTCCGGCTTTGAAACTCCGGAAAGCGCCGGGGTGCGGCATGCGGTTTCGTTCATCAAGAAGCCCTGGGCACTGGGGCAGTTGCTCGATTGCGTGGAAGGCGCCTTGAAATCACGCAATACCCTGTAGGAGCTGCCGAAGGCTGCGATCTTTTGATCTTGGCTATTTTTAGATTGTCGAAGAGCAAGATCAAAAGATCGCAGCCTTCGGCAGCTCCTACGTCGATCGTGACCGACGGTGGTACATTGTCGACCCTACCTGTTCCGGCCCCTTGCGATAGGAAGCTGTCTTTTGCCTGCTCAACAATCCGTCTTCAATACGCCTTACCGCGCCTTTCTGTTCGACATGGACGGCACTGTTCTCAACTCCATCGCCGCCGCCGAGCGGATCTGGACGGTCTGGGCCGTGCGCCACGGGCTCGACGTTGCCACCTTTCTGCCGACCATCCACGGCGCTCGCGCCATCGACACCATCAATCGCCAAGCCTTGCCGGGGGTGGATGCCGAGGTTGAGGCAGCGTTTATTACCGAGGCGGAAATCGAGGATGTGGAAGGGATTGTCGAGGTGGCCAGTGCGGCAGTTTTTCTAAAGTCGCTGCCTGCCGCTCAGTGGGCGATTGTCACTTCCGCACCGAGGGCGTTGGCCTTGCGTCGGATGGCGGCGGCCGGAATTCCAGAGCCTGAGGTGATGGTCACGGCAGAAGATGTGAAGGCGGGCAAACCTGATCCCGCCGGCTATCGACTGGCGGCTCAGCGGTTAGGCGTTGAAGTGACGCAATGCCTGATTTTCGAAGACGCCTCGGTTGGTATCCAGGCGGCCGAAGCGGCGGGGGCTGATTTGCTGGTGATTACGTCGACTCATGACCATCCGATTCAGACCCCACATGCGACATTGGCCAGCTATGACTCGGTCGAGGTCTATACGGACACCGACGGCCGAATCCTCCTGCATTCCATCTAACTGAACACCGTCCTCTGTAGAAGCAAGGACAGGGTGTGGGTCAATAAATACCGGGGACGAGGCGCCAGGTCTTGCCGCAATACGCCTCATATTCACTGCCGAACTGCGCCCGCAGCAGGGCTTCTTCAGAGTGAATCCGGGCGATCAGCGGGATCAGTGTCAGCGCCGCCAGCACCAGGCCCACCCCCGAACGAAACACCAACGCCCAGCCGATGCCAATGACCATCAGCCCCAGATAGCTGGGGTTACGCAGGGTTCGATAGATTCCGTCCGTCACCAGCGTGTGCCCCGGCTGAATTGCCACCAGCCCGCTGAAACGCTTGCCCAGCACAAACACTGGCCACAACCGCAGCGCGCCGCCGAGGATGAACAGCAGCGCACCGAGCCAACGCACGCCTTCACCGCCAAAGGTCCAGACGTCGATGCGGTCGGTGTAGGCTGGAAGAAAGCCGCTGAGCAGTCCGATGATGCCGAACACCGGCAACACCCAGCGATTGGCCCGGTCTTCCCGTTCGCCGGAACTCAGGTTGACCTCGCTGAAGAGAGAAGCGACCGCCATCACCACCGTTGCCAACGCCACCACCACCAGCGACCCATGGGAGAAGAACGCCGCGAACCCGCCGAGCCCCCACACGGCGAGGCCGAGGTAGGCAAGGGTGGAGACGACGGCGAAAAACGCCAGTTTGGGTGAGATTTTCATACGCACCTCCGCAAGCCACACACCTCATTGTAGGAGTTGCCGAAGGCTGCGATCTTTTGATCTTGCTTGTGTAGTGATCTTGAGGGCGCCGAAGATCAAGATCAAAAGATCGCAGCCTTCGGCAGCTCCTACGCTGATCGGGCGTTACGTCGGATGACTTGCGGCGGTTGGCCGAATGCTCGAAGGAACGCCTCGCGCATCCGCCGCCGATCACTGAACCCACTCTCCTCGGCAATCTGATCCAGCGTCAACCGCCCCCGTTCCAGCATCTGCCGCGCCGCTTCCAGGCGCAGGTTTTCAATCGCCTTGGCCGGCGATTGCCCGGTTTCAGCGCGAAACGCCCGGCTGAACTGCCGTGGACTGAGCCGCGCGACATCCGCCAGTTGTTCCACCGACAGCGCTGAAGTCAGGTGTTCCCGGGCGTAGCCGAGCACGGTCTGGATACGGTCGGATTTCGGTTCCAGTTCCAGCAACGCCGAATGCTGCGACTGCCCACCTGCACGACGGTGGTACATCACCAGTTTCTGCGCCACCGCCCGGGCCAGTTCGGCGCCGTGATCCTTTTCGACCATGGCCAGTGCCAGGTCGATACCGGCGGTCATGCCGGCCGAGGTCCAGATCGAGCCGTCGATCACAAAGATCCGGTCTTCTTCGACTTTGATCGACGGAAACCGCGCTTGCAGCTCCCGGGCGTACGCCCAATGGGTGGTGGCGCGACGCCCTTCAAGCAGCCCGGCCTGGGCCAGCACGAACGCCCCGGAACAGATCGACGCCGTGCGCCGTGCGGTTTTCATGCTGTCGCGCAGGTACGTCAGCACCGCCGCTGGCGCTTGTTGCAGGATGGAATCGCCGCCGACCACGATCACCGTGTCGAACACCCGTTCATCGAACGCCTCGGTGCCCACGCTCAACCCGCCAGAGGCGCGCAACGTGCGGCCATCTTCGGACAATACGCTGACTTCATACAGGGTTTCGCCGGCACTGAAATTGGCGTACTCGAACACCGGCATGGCTGCCAGCGCCATGGACTGGAAACCCTCGAACACCACAAACGCCACGGAAGTCATTGCTGAGTCCTCAAAAAGGTCATGTCCTGAAAACGTACTTTAAACGTCATTTGAGACAAGCGTCAGCCCATTTATAACGGTTCACACCCGGCGAACTTATCGCCTCACTGTGAAGGAAATCCAAAATGGCACTTTCATCCAAAGGCACCGCCCTGATTACGGGCGCTTCTTCCGGCATCGGCGCGGTCTACGCCGACCGTCTCGCGCGGCAAGGTTATGACTTGATTCTAGTGGCCCGCAGCCAAAGTAAATTGAACACCCTGGCCAACCATTTGAGCAATGAAACCGGGCGCGCCGTGGAAGTGGTCGCCGCCGACCTGAAGAACAAGGCCGACCTGCTGCGCGTCGAAACCATACTGCGCACCGACGCCAGCATCACCTTGCTGGTGAACAACGCCGGGGTCGGCGGGGTGATGCCGCTGCTCGGCAGTCCGGTGGATGACATGGAAGACATGATCACCCTCAACGTCACCGCGCTGATGCGCCTGGCTTATGCCGCAGTGCCCGGTTTTGTGGCGAGAGGTGCGGGGACCGTGATCAACATTTCTTCGATCGTCGCCATCGGCCCGGAAATCCTCAACGGTGTGTACGGCGGGACCAAGGCGTTTGTGCTCGGTCTGAGCCAGTCCATGCATCACGAACTGGCCGACAAGGGCGTTCGCATCCAGGCGGTATTGCCCGGTGCCACCGCCACCGACTTCTGGAGCGAAGCCGGCAACCCGGTGGAAAACCTGCCGCAAGAAATCGTGATGTCGGCCCAGGACATGGTCGATGCCGCGCTGGCCGGGTTGGCCAACGGTGAAGTGGTGACGATTCCGGGGTTGCATGAGGGCGAGAAATGGGCCGCTTACGAGGCCCAGCGCCAGGTGCTTAGCGGCTCATTCGGCCACTCCACGGCAGCAGCGCGGTATCGCTGAAACACAGGAGGCGGGGCGTCAAAACCGCAGCGTCGCTCCTGTGGTCAGCCACTGGTCCCGCTCGCCGATCAGGTTGCGACCCAGCACCAGATCGACATCGATCCGCTCACCAATGTGCAACCGTGGACCGGCCTGCCACGCCTGTTCGCCACCTCGTTGTCCGTAACGTTCGGCGATCAGTGTCAGGGAACGGGCGAGGTCGTATTCCACGCCCGCGCCCCAGGTCCAGCGATGGTTCTGTTCACCGTCGTCATAGGCGTGGGCCCAACCGGCATTGAGGTTCAGGCGCAGGGTTTCCAGCGGTTGGTAGGTCAACGGCAGGTTCAAGTCGCCGCCATCGAAGGCATGAGCGCGATTGACGGCAACGTGCGCCGAACCGGCCAACGCCAGTTCCAGACCGAGATCGTCCCAAGTGAACAGCTGCGCCTTGAATTGCGGGCTCAGTCGGGTTTCGGCATCTCCATCCTCGCGGCCATATTCCACGGCGGCACCGAGTTGTACGTTGGGCAGCCC
The DNA here is from genome assembly GCF_059716165.1 of Pseudomonas sp. LBUM1646. NCBI lineage: Bacteria > Pseudomonadati > Pseudomonadota > Gammaproteobacteria > Pseudomonadales > Pseudomonadaceae > Pseudomonas > Pseudomonas sp. LBUM1646. Next base: position 4,091,354 of record NZ_CP166810.1, on the reverse strand, counting down.
TTTGAACGTGCAGTCCTGGGACACCACGCTGGTGCTGGATGACGAGTGCCGACCGTTCTGATACCAAGCGTCAATGTTGCATTCACCGGGCGCGTTGATTCCGGCGTCATCCACGGTATACGAACCGCCAGCGGCGCGAGCATTGGAGAGTGTGGTTAACAGGGCAATCACGCCCAGTGTGAAGCTGACAAACAACAGATTGCGTCGCAGCATCCGCCCCAGGGAGGGCGGCAGGCTGCGCACGAAAGATGAGAGCAAACGCGTTGGCTTTTGCATGGGAGTTGCCTCGAAAGTTGTGTTGGCAGGCGCGGCTCAGCCGCGATCCGCCACCGATAAAGTTTGCAAACCCGCCGCCCGGGCCTGGGCGACCAGCTCTTCGGTGTCTTCACCACCGGGCAGGGCAATGACCACGTCGGGACGGCTGTCGTGCAGCATGAAGTGATTGCGCAAACGTTCGGCCAGCTTGCCATGGCGTTGCCAGTTGGGCGGGTAGCGCACGATGTCGGCGCCGTGCTCCCGGGCCCATTCTTCGATGTCGGCGCCCAGGTATTGATTGCCGCCATGGATCAGCACCAGCACCGGGTGCAAGCGCTGGAAGGCGTCGAGCACGCGTCGGCACTGGCGGCTGTCGGTGTAATGACGGCCGGCACACATCAGGACGCGCATGGCGAGGCCTCCTTGGCCTGATCATCGCCCAGCGGTTCACCGGCTCGTTCCAGCAGCGGATAGGCGAGGGCGGCGATGTGGTGGTGTACCCGACGGTAGTCACGCAGCACGCGTTGGAAGATGTCGCCGGATTCAGCCCAGGTGTTTTTGTCCTCCTGCAGTTTGCGAAAGTGTTGACGGCTGGCGTCGGATTCGAGTCGCCGGACGCTCTCCTTGCGGCTGATCAACTGGTGCGCGGTGGCGATGTCTTCGCGCAGGAAAACGGTGATCGCCAGGCTCAGGCTTTCCAGCAGTGCTTCGTGCAGCGGCGCAATGTTCCTCAACTCGAACGACGAAAAGTGTTCACCACGACGCAAACGGCGCATGGCCAATTGCGTAAGGCTGCTTGAAAGAATGTCCGCCGCGTGTTCGAGGTTGATCACGAACGTGAGGATTTCCTGGGCGCGATCAGCGTCGCTGTCACTGATGCCTTCCTGGCCAATGTCTGCCAGATAGGCGCGAATCGCCGCGCTCAGCAAGTCGGTGGATTGATCGATGCGCCGTACTTCATCGGCACACACCGGCGCCGAGGTGTGGAACAACTGCAGCGTGCGCGCCAGCATCGCCGAGAGCATGTCGGCGATGCGCAGGGCTTCACGGGCGGCGTTGGACAGGCCGATATTGGCCATCTCCAGACCCGCTTCGTCGAGGTAGCGCGGCATGCCCGGATCGACATCCCGCACCGGTTCCGGCAGCACCCGAGTCAGCAGTTTGGCCATGGGGGCGGTGAAGCCGATGAACACCAGCGCCAGCAGCAGGTTGAAGCCGGTATGCAGGTAAACCACCCGCGCGGCCGGATCGAGATTCAAGGTCGCCAGCCACCCGGCCAGTGGCAACACCACCGCAGCACCCAGCGCCCGCACCAGCAGATTGCCAAGGGGCAGGCGCCGGCCGACGTTCGATCCTGCATTGATCACTGACGGCAATGCACCGCCAATGTTTACCCCAAGCACCAACGCGACGGTGGTGGTTGCCGAGAGCATCCCGGTCGCCGCCAGGGACACGATCAGCAACACCACAGCGACGCTGGAATGGCAGAGCCAGGTGAGGAGCAGCGCCACCAACAGCGCGATCAGCAGATCGCCGTCCAGGCTTTGCATGATCAATTGGAACACCGGCGTGCCTTCCACTTCGGCCAATGTCGAACCGAGCATATGCAGGGCCATCAGCATCAGCCCCAAGCCGATCAGCGCACAACCGACGCTCTCGAAACGCGAGTCATCCCGCAGCCGAAAGACGATCAGGCCTGCCAGCAAAACGATTGGCGTCAGCATCGAGATGTCAGCGCTGAGCAGTTGCACCACCAGCGTCGAACCGATATTGGCGCCAAGCATCACCGCCAGCGCTGGCGCCAGACCCAATGTGCCGGCGGCAGTGAACGAGGTGGCCATCAGGCTGACGGCGGTGCTGCTTTGCAAGACGCCGGTGATGCCGATGCCCGCGAGCAGGGCCAGCCAGCGGTTATTCAGGTGCCGGCCCATCCAGAGGCGCAGTGGCGTGCCGAAGCCGCGCAACAGCGCCGAAGAAATCATGTGCGTGCCCCACAGCAACAGTGCAATGGCGCCCGCGAGGTTGATCAGTAGAGTCGTTCCCGACATGAGAACTCTCCTTTTTCAGCATTTCATTTATTGATGGCCCGCAGGCCGGATCGTGACCTCACCCTGTAGGAGCAACCTTCGGCAGCGCCTACAGGGATCGGGTTTGCAACCCCGATCCCAAGGAGTGCTCAGTGCATCAGAACCACTGCTTGAAGCGGCGGATGTAGATCGTCTTCATGGTCTGCGCTACCACGCAGTAGCTGAGCAGCGTGCCCACCAGCCAAGGGAAGTAGTCCCATGGCAACGGCACCAGGCCGACCAACGTGCCCAGCGGCGAGAACGGTATGTAGATACCCAGGCAAATCACCACCCCGGTCGCCAGAATCACCGGCAACGCCGCGGTGCTCTGGAAAAACGGGATCTTCTGGGTGCGCAGCATGTGCACCACCAGCGTCTGCGACAGCAGCCCTTCGATGAACCAGCCGGACTGGAACAGGCTCTGCATTTCCACGCTGTTGGCGGCGAACACGTACCACATCAGGGCAAACGTGGTGATGTCGAAGATCGACGAGGTCGGCCCGATCCACAGCATGAAACGGCCGATGTTTTTTGCGTCCCACTTGCGCGGTTTGCGCAGGAACTCCTTGTCCATCTTGTCCCACGGCAACGCCAGCTGAGAGATGTCGTACATGAGGTTTTGCAGCAGCAGGTGGATCGCCAGCATCGGCAAAAACGGAATGAACGCACTGGCCACCAGCACCGAGAACACGTTGCCGAAGTTGGAACTGGCGGTCATGTTCAGGTACTTCATGATATTGCCGAAGGTTTCGCGGCCCTTGAGCACGCCTTCTTCGAGCACCATCAGGCTCTTTTCCAGGAGGATGATGTCCGCCGATTCCTTGGCGATGTCAGTACCGCTATCGACCGAGATCCCGACGTCGGCATCGCGCAGCGCCGGGGCGTCGTTGATGCCGTCGCCGAGGAAACCGACGGTGTGACCATTGGCTTGCAGGGCCTTGAGCACCCGGGATTTTTGCAGCGGCGTCAGCTTGGCGAACACCGTGCGTTCTTCGACCCGCAGCTTGAGCGTGGTGTCGTCCATGTGCTCGATGTCCTGGCCGAGCAGCGGCGTGCCTGGATCGAGGCCGACTTCGCGGCAGATCTTGCAGGTGACCACGGCGTTATCACCGGTCAGCACCTTGACCGTCACGCCCATGTCGCGCAGCGCCGCGATGGCCGGGCCGGCGGTTTCCTTTGGCGGATCGAGGAAGGTCAGGAAGCCGCGAATTACCAACTCGCGCTCATCGGCGGTGTTGTACTGGTTTTTGCTCTGGGCTTTCGGAATGTCGCGGGTGGCGACCAGCAGCACCCGGAAACCGTCCTCGTTGTACTCGTTGGCCAGGGCCAGCAGGTCTTTGCGCCGCTGGGCATCCAGCGCGATCACCTGGCCATTTTCATGGATGTGGCTGGCGATGCCGAGCATTTCCTCGACCGCGCCCTTGCACACCATCAGGTGATCGTCGCGGCTGTCCTTGACGATGATCGACAGCCGCCGACGGACGAAATCGAACGGCAGTTCATCGACTTTGCTATAGGCGAACGGCACCCGAAACTTCGGATTGCTGTTGGCGAACTGCACGACGGCTTGGTCCATCAGATTCTTCAAACCACTTTGGTGATGGCTGTTGAGCCACGCCAGTTCGAGGATTGAATCGTCGCGCCGGCCATGGCTGTCGACGTGGTGCTCCAGAATGATCTTGTCCTGGGTCAGGGTGCCGGTCTTGTCGGTGCACAGCACGTCCATCGAACCGAAGTTCTGGATCGCATTAAGGCGCTTGACCACCACTTTGCGCTTGGCCATGGCCATCGCGCCTTTGGCCAGGTTGGCGCTGACGATCATCGGCAGCATTTCCGGGGTCAGGCCAACGGCAACGGCTAGGGCAAACAGGAACGCATCGCCCCAGTCACCCTTGGAGAAGCCGTTGAGCAGGAACACGATCGGCACCATCACCAGCATGAAGCGGATCAGCAGCCAACTGACGCTGTTCACCCCACGGTCGAACGCGGTTTGTACCCGCGAGCCGACGATGGCTTTGGCCAGAGAACCGAAGTAAGTCCGTGCCCCGGTGGCGACCACCACGGCTTTGGCGGTGCCGCTGACCACGTTGGTGCCCATGAAGCAGATGTTCGGCAGGTCCAGCAGGTTGGATTGATCAGGCGCGCTGCTAGTGGCGGACTTTTGCGCCACGTTGCCCAGGGTGTCGTATTTCTCCACCGGCAACGCTTCGCCAGTCAGCACCGCCTGGCTGATAAACAGGTCGCGGGATTCGATCAGGCGGATGTCGGCCGGGATCATGTCCCCTGCGCTCAACTGAACGATATCGCCGGCCACCAGATCGCGCATCGGCACTTCACGCAGCAGCGGTTTGCCGTCCTTGTGCTCGCGGCGCAGCACGGTGGCGGTGGTGCGCACCATGGCTTTCAGGGCTTCGGCGGACTTGGCCGAGCGGTATTCCTGCCAGAACCGCAGCAGGCTGCTGAGGCTGACCATGGTCATGATAATGATGACCTTGGTCAGGTCGGCGTCATCCGCTTCGCCGTTGTTGATCGGCAGCCAGTAGTCGGTGAAGAAACTGATGGCGGCCAGGGTCAGCAACACATAGATGAAGGGATTGTTCAGGGCTTTGAGCAGTTGGATAAGGGCGTGAGGCGGCTTGTCGTGGGCCACTTCGTTGTGACCGTTGCGCGCCAGGCGGCCCTGGGCTTCGAGTTCGGTCAGGCCATCAGCGGTGGCGTTGAGGTTGGTCAGCGTCACGGCCAGGCCATTTTGCGCTTCCCGAGCGGCGCGCATCGACAGTTTGGCGTTGTCGTTGCTGGCGCCTTGGGTGGTTTTCTTTGCGGTTTTTACAAGGGTCATTGCTGTGCTCCTGCCGCAGGCTCGCGGCACGACACACAGGCACTTCAGCTAATTAAAGACGAGCGCACGTATGTCGAGCCGCCAATAGGCGATCGATTCTGATAGTTGCGTTTTTAATAGTTAATGTTCGCTGGCCGTCGATTGAAAAGTGACGGGCAGCGAACCGTCTACTGGCTTCGTCCATAACTAACTCACTATTTAACAGGCAATAAGAAGTTGCCGAATTCCTTTATAAGGAAAACGTTAAGGGAAGGACTTTGATAGTGCCTTCAGCTCAATGGAAAGTGCGTGCCCCGAGCATCAGGTTCGCCCGTTGGAACAGGCGCGCGATGCGCCGACTCGGTGGTTCCTGGCTGTCGTCGAGGCTCCAGCGTTGCTGAAGCTGACCCGTCATCGGGCAGACGCGCCAGTTGGCACGCAGGTGCGCCGAGGCAGGGGAGGAAGGGCTGGAAAACGGGGCGACAACCCGGTTTGTCAGCAGGCGCTCACGGCAGAGCCGGACCCGCATCGTCGAGGCAAAGGCGCGTACGCCGGGCATTACAGTGGCTTTGAAGTTCATAACATACCTCTGGACCGGACTGACGCCGGCGAGGCAAGTTACGGTGGAGCATCAAGCTCTAGCGCAGCTCACCCGACCGCAAAGTCGAGTCCCGTCATGTTCTGGGTTATGTGCCAGGTCCTGCGAATTCGCAGTTGCCCGACAGCGACTAGATACTGTGTCCATTGGATTCTTTTGTGAGTTGAAAAAAGGCCTGTGAAACCGGCCCGCGCAATTTACTCAGGCAGGTGGGTGAAGTCAACCATCAATACCTGATTAAAGTTCAATTGAATGGAGAAACTTCGGATCTGCTTATTGAAGTTAGAACTTGTTCAGGTGAATGACAGTTAATGGTGGTCCCTGTAGGAGCTGCCGAAGGCTGCGATCTTTTGATCCTGATCTTGATCTGTGGCGGCTGTTGAAATGCCAAGATCAAAAGATCGCAGCCTTCGGCAGCTCCGGCACTCGCATTACTCGTGACTATCCAGAACAAATGTATTGCCCACACCTGTCTGTTTCCCCACCGACGGGCTGCGTACCTTGGGTTCACTGCAACCCCATAAGGACGCCCCCATGCTCAATCGTTTAATACTGCCTTTCACCTTGCTCTTCACCTTCAGCGCCGCCCAGGCCGCAGATGCCGAAAAATGGTACCCCTCCAAGTACGGCGCCAACGATGAAATCGGCGCGCTCAACCTGCTCAACGCCGACTCGGTGCTCAACGCCGCCAAACTGATCAAGACCGGCAAGACCTACCCGCTGGCCGTGCCCATCGACAAAAACCTCCCGGCCTTCCGCCATCGCAGCTTCAACCTGACCAACGTCCAGCCGGGCGAGGCGGGCGGTACGACCATGGGCCCGAACAAATTCACCTTCAACGATGAACTGGTAGTGGGCTGGACCGGAGTCGGCACCCAGCTCAACGGCATCGGCCATATCGGCATCGACTACGTCTACTACAACGGCAACCGCGCCGCCGATTTCGTCACCGTCGAAGGCGTGAAGAAACTCGGCATCGAGAAGGTCCCGCCCATCGTCACCCGTGGTGTGGTGCTGGACATGACCGCCGTGTACGGCACGCCGATCGTGCCGGAGAAAACCGAGTTCAGCGTCGCTGATATCCAGAAAGCGCTCGATCTGCAAGGCATCACCATCCAGAAAGGCGATGTGGTGTTGTTCAACACCGGTTGGCTGGAGTTGCTGGGCAAGGACAACAAGAAATTCCTCGCCGTGGAGCCGGGCATCGGCATGTCGGCGGCCAAATGGCTGGTGGACAAGCAGATCGTCGCGTTCGGCGGTGACACGTGGGCTTCGGAAATCTACCCGGCCAAAGACGGCCAGGAGTTCCCGGTCAACCAGTACATGCTGGCCAAGAACGGCATCTACAACCTTGAGCTGATCGACAGCCGCGCGCTGGTGAAAGACAAGGCCTGGGAGTTCATGTTTGTCCTCGGGCAGCCGCTGTACAAGGGCTCGACCCAGGTCAACATCAACCCGGTCGCCATTCACTGACGGACCGTTCGCCAGGGGATGACCAACGCTCATCCCCTGGCCCGTTGTTGTCCTTTGTTTGGCCATGACCCCAAGCCCTAGAGTGAAGCGTGCGCCACAGGCGTAACCCTTCAATTCGAGTGATCGCCCGCCGAGCGCGGGCGCGGGAGTTTTTGATGTCCGTTATTTTGGGCCAGCAGTTTATTGATGGGCAGCGCAGTGCTTTGGGGCGCGAGACACTGCGCAGTCTCGACGCGAGCACCGGGCAGGCGCTGCCCTATGTTTTTCATCAAGCCAATGAGCAGGAAGTTGCGTTGGCGGTAGCGGCGGCCACGCGCGCCTTTGCGCCGTTTCGTCAGTTGTCGCCAGCGCGCCGCGCCGAATTTCTCCAAGCGATTGCCGAGGAAATCGATGGGCTGGGCGACGATTTCATTGCGCTGGTCTGCCGGGAAACCGCGTTGCCCGAGGGGCGGATTCGCGGTGAACGCAATCGCACCACCGGCCAGTTGCGTTTGTTTGCCGACGTGTTGCGTCGCGGCGATTTTCTCAGTGCGCGCATCGATCAGGCATTGCCCGAGCGCACGCCGCTGCCACGCCTGGATATCCGCCAATACCGCATCGGCGTCGGTCCGGTAGCCGTGTTCGGCGCGAGCAATTTCCCCTTGGCGTTTTCCACGGCCGGTGGCGATACCGCCTCCGCGCTGGCCGCCGGTTGCCCGGTGGTGTTCAAGGCCCACAGCGGCCATATGGCGACTGCCGACCACGTCGCCAGCGCCATCGTTCGCGCCGCGCAACGCACGAGGATGCCGACCGGCGTTTTCAACATGATCTACGGCGCGGGTGTCGGCCAGGCATTGGTCAAGGCTGATGGCATCAAGGCCGTGGGGTTCACCGGTTCGCTGAAGGGCGGTCGAGCCTTGTCCGATCTGGCCTCTGCGCGCCCGCAACCGATCCCGGTGTTCGCCGAGATGTCGAGCATCAACCCGGTGATTCTGCTGCCCGAAGCGCTGAACGTCCGTGGCGGGAAAATCGCCGAGGAACTCACGGCTTCGATCAACCTCGGTTGCGGCCAGTTCTGCACCAGCCCCGGCCTGATCATCGGCCTGCGCTCACCGCAGTTCAGCGAATTCCTCGACGTATTCGCCAAAAACATGGGCCAGCAACCGCCGCAGACCATGCTCAATGCCGGCGCCCTGAAAAGCTACCATGCTGGCCTCGAACACATCTCGGTTCACCATGGCGTCGTGCACTTGGCCGGTCAACCGCAGGGCGAGTCCCAGGCGCAACCGCAGGTGTTCAAAGCAGACGCGCAGTTATTACTCGACGGCGATCCGTTGTTGCAGGAAGAAATCTTCGGCCCGACCACCGTCGTGGTGGAAGTCGCTGACCCGCAACAATTGCGCGCCGTGCTCGACAGCCTGCACGGTCAACTGACCGCCACACTCATCGCCGAAGCGGCGGACCTGGATCGCTTCGCCGACCTGCTGCCGCTGCTCGAAGACAAGGTCGGGCGCCTGTTGCTCAACGGCTACCCGACAGGGGTGGAAGTCAGCGATGCCATCGTGCACGGCGGCCCGTACCCGGCGACCTCGGATGCCCGTGGCACTTCGGTCGGCAGCCTGGCCATCGATCGCTTCCTGCGCCCGGTCTGCTATCAGAACTATCCTGATGAGTACCTGCCCGAGGCACTGCAAAACGATAATCCACTGGGCCTCAATCGACTGGTCAACGGCCAGTGGAGCAGGGCGCCCCTGAGCTGACCACGTACCCCCGCGCCGGTACGTGCCGGCGTGGGCCTAGACGGATTCGTCCCTTGAATCGAGCACCCATCGACATGGTTCCTTCCCTTGCCAGCATCGCTTCACGCTTGCGCCTCAAACAGTTGCGCTTGCTGATTGCCCTCGATGATCGCGGCTCGTTGCACAAGGCGGCCGAGCAGATTTCGATCTCGCAGTCCGGCGCCACCAAAGCCTTGCATGAAGTCGAGTCGTTGCTCGGCATGCCGCTGTTCGAGCGCCAACCCAAAGGCCTGGTGGCCAATGAAATGGGGCGCTGCATGATTCGTTATGCGCGGCTGATCTACAGCGATGTCGAGCACCTGCGCGAGGAAATGCTCAGCATCATGCAAGGGCAGGGCGGGCGGTTGTCGGTGGGGGTGATCATGGGCGCGGTGCCGTTGTTGACCCGGGCCTTGAGCGCGTTACGGCTCAAACAGCCGGAGTTGTCGGTGGAACTGGTGGAAAACACCAGCGCCACGTTGCTCGGTTTGCTCGATCAGGGACGGCTGGATCTGGCGATTTGTCGCACCAGCGTCGGCCAGCGCTCGGACGCCTATGACTGCATCGAACTGAGTGAAGAACCCTTGGCCGTGGTCGCCAGCAAGGACCATCCACTGGCCCGCGCCGAGTCGTTGCAGTTGTCGCAATTGAGCGATTACCGCTGGGTCGTCTACCCCAAGGACATGCCGATGCGCCAAGCCCTGGAGCGCGAGCTCAACGAAGCGGGGCTGGAGATCCCGCGTTATCCGCTGGAAACCTCATCAACCTTCGCCACCATCCTTTTGGTGCAGCAAGACCCGACGCTGTTGGCGGTGATCCCGGTGGAAGTCGCCGAGTTCTGTGAGCAATACGATTTGCTGGTGAAACTGCCGGTGTCGCTGCGCGCGTTGATCGAGCCCTACGGCGTGATCAGCCGGGCCGGCGCCGATTTGTCTCCGGCGGCGACCCTGCTGATCAACGAACTGCAACAGGACCTGATTACTTGATCACAATCGGATTTACCGGTGCGCCGGTGCCGCCGACAATCTTCAGCGGCGCGGCGGTGTAGAGGAATTTCCACTGGCCATCGGCGGCGCAATCGCTGGCCAGCTCATCGAGCAGCGCCACTTCGGTGAAGGTCACGCCGAGGTTGCGCATCAAGGCGTTGTGCAGCGGGATCATTACGCCTGAGGTCGGGTCGACCGCCACTTCGTTGGCCATGGTGTCGGTGACCAGGTTGGGGATTTCCATCTGGTGAAACCACTCCACCAATTCACGGCTGAAGGTCAGGCCCGGCTCGGCGAAATCCTTGTAGAACTCGTCCGGCTCGCGCTCGTAGAACGAGCCGATCCAGCCGGTGCGGATGATCAGGATGTCGCGTTTCTCGATCTCGATGCCCTGGGCTTTCGCCGCCGCCAGCAAGTCCAGATGGGTGAAGGTCTCACCCTTGTCCAGCACCGTTTTGCCGCGATGGCGGGCCATGTCGATCAGCACAGCCCGCCCGACAATCCCGCGCTCGGCAATCGGCAGGATGCTGGCCTTGTCCATGCTGCCGATGGTGCTCATGGCGTCGTAGCCATTCCACAGTTTGTTGTCGTGCCAGACATGGCCCAAGGCGTCGTACTGGGTCGAGCCTTGCAGGTGCATGAAGATCACGTCGTCGGCGTATTCCACATGGCCGTCGAAGTGAGTTTTGCCGGCCAGGAAATGGCCCTTGTCCAACACGTTGACCCGCATCGACGGGCGGCGGCCGGGCCATAGCGGTTCTCCCTTGGGATGGCCGATCTGCACTTGCAGGGTGAAAGTCTTGCCCTGGCGGACCGAGGCGATGCCGCGCAGGATCTCGGTGCTTTGCAGGTAATTCAGGGCGCCGACTTCATCGTCCGGCCCCCATTTTCCCCAGTTGGTGGGCAGGCCTTCGAGGAGTTTTTTAGCGTCGGGAGAACGGTCGGCGGCGGTGTTATTGGTGTTGTGGTCGCACATGAGGGTTGTCCTTGGATTTAACGGCCGTACCCGCCCCCGTAGGAGCGGTGGCGTCTGGGGGTTATTTGATCGGTGAGAAGTCCGCGGCGATCAGCAGTTTCGATTCCATCTTCTCCAGCATCGGGAACGCGATCGGCACGAAGCCTTCGAGCCAGTCCGGGTCCTGATACAGCGCCGCACGCTTGTTGATCCGCTCATCGAGGCTCGGGTAGGCCCAGATATGGATCACCTGGTTCAGCTCGCCGATTTCCGTGTACCACCAACCCACCAGCGTGGCGTAGCGGGAGATCACCGGCAGGCCGTTCTCTTCGAAGTGCTTGAGGTAGGTCTGCATTTTTCCGATCTGAAGGGTGTAGGTGCGCATCTCGTAAAACATGGGGTTCTTCTCTCAGGAATGAGTGCCGTGGAAGGCATTGGTGATGATCCGTTCGATGTCGGCGGCGGTGGTCAGGCGTGGGTTGACCAGCACGTTGCCGCTGCGCATCGAGTCGCTGACCATCTGCGGCATGTAGTCGAGGTCCACGCCCAGGTCTTTGATGTTGGCGGGGATGCCGATGGCTTCATTCAGGGCCATCACGTGCTCCACCACCTTGTGCCCGGCGCGAGTCGGGCTCAGGCCGTCGACGTCTTCGCCCATGGCGATGGCAATCTCGCGAAACAGCTCCGGGCAGGCCGCCAGGTTGTATTCGATGACGTAGGGCAGCAGCGTCGCGTTGGCGATGCCGTGGGGGATGTTGAACACGCCGCCGAAGGTGTGGGAGATCGCATGGACGTTGCCGAGTTTCGACTGGGCGAAGGCGACCCCGGCGAGGAACGAACCGAGCAGCATTTGCTCGCGGGCATGCAGGTCCGAGCCGGTGAAAAACGCCTTGGGCAGGTGTGTGCAAATCATCTTGATCGCTTGCAGCGCCAGGGCCTGGCTGACCGGGTTGGCCTGCTTCGACACGTAGGATTCGATGGCGTGGGTCAAGGCGTCCATGCCCGTAGCGGCGGTGATCGACGGCGGCAATTTGAGGGTCAGTTCAGCGTCGAGAATCGCCAGTTTTGGAAACAGCGCCGGGCTGATGATTACCGTCTTGAACAGGGTTTTGGTGTTGGTGAACACCGTGGACGCTGTGCATTCGCTGCCGGTGCCGGAGGTGGTGGGAATGGCGAAAACCGGCAGCGGCGGGTGCAGCAGTTTGTCGTAGCCTTCGTAGTCGAGGATGTTGCCGGGGTTGGTGGCCATGGCCGCGACACCCTTGGCAGTGTCGATGCTGCTACCGCCACCGACGCCGATCACTGAGTCGCAGTCATGGTTTTTCAGGAAAGCAACGGCGCGCTCCAGCACGTCAGTTGTAGGGTTGGGCTCGACGCCGGAAAACACTTCGTAACTGATCTCGCTTTCAGTCAGCGAAGCGAAGAAGCCTTCCATCACGCCCGACGCCATCAACCCTTCATCGGTGACCACCAGCAGTTTTTTTCGAACGTGAGGCTTGAGCAATGCACCGGCCTGACGCACCAGGCCGTTGCCGCTCTTCAAGGTCGTGGGGAAATAAAACTGGAACGGGTTCATGGGTGTCTCCGGTTTCTTATTGGTCGGGAGACAGTAATAAGCGGCGCGGGCGGCTGATAATGAAAAGGTCTGATCCGGGGATCACTGTTTGTCATCCCCCGAAGCGTCAGGTGGCGGTGGTAACGTGGGGTTTTCCAACTGTCAGGGGCATCGTCATGGATTTGGGAATATCAGGCCGCTGGGCCATCGTCTGCGCCGCCAGCAAAGGGCTGGGACTGGCCTGTGCGCGGGCCTTGGCGAAGGAGGGCGTCAACCTGGTGATCAACGCTCGTGGGGAAGACGCTTTGCAAGTCGCCGCCACTGACTTGCGTGGCCTCGGCGTCGAAGTGCGGACCGTGATCGGCGACATCAGCGAACCCTCGGTGCGCGAACAGGTTCTGGCCGCATGTCCGCAGGTGGACATCCTGGTCAACAACGCCGGCGGCCCGCCCCCCGGTGATTTCCGCGACTGGCAGCGCGAAGATTGGTTGAAGGCGCTGGACGCCAACATGCTCACGCCCATCGAACTGATCAAGGCTTGCGTCGATGGCATGGCCGAGCGTGGCTTCGGGCGTGTCGTCAACATCACTTCAGGCGCGGTGAAGGCACCCATCGACGTGCTGGGTCTGTCCAACGGCGCCCGCAGTGGCTTGACCGGTTTTATCGCCGGGCTCGCGCGCCAGTCGCGGCTGGCCGGGAACAACGTGACCATCAACAACTTGCTGCCCGGCCCGTTCGAAACCGAGCGCTTGCACAAAACCCTGAGTGCTGCCGCCGATGCCAACGGCACCAGCGTTGAAGCCATCAGCGAACAACGGCGCAAACACGTGCCGGCCCAGCGCTTCGGCCAGCCTGATGAATTCGGTGCCTATTGCGCATTCATTTGCAGCGCCCACGCCGGGTTCCTCACCGGGCAAAACCTGCTGCTGGACGGCGGCAGCTACCCGGGAACGTTCTGATCTTTTGGGGGGATGACGTTCGGTGATCCCCCAATCAGATCCCCTCATTATTCACTCGTCGGGCGCGTCATTAGAGTGGGGCCGCTACCTGATGCCCGTCAGACACAAACGGGGTTTGCGTTTGGTTGACGGGCATTGGGTCGCTTGCATCCACAACAATAAAGAGTGCCCCTCATGAACAATCCGAGTGCCGAAACCCTTTCCCTGGCCGCTACCGAACGTCCCACCAGCGTGCGCTGGCGAATCTTCCTGATCATGTTGCTGCTGACCGCGATCAACTACATCGACCGCGCCTCGCTGTCGGTGGCGTTGCCGCTGATTTCCAGCGAATTTCAGATTCCGCCGGCGCTGGAAGGCTTGATGCTCAGCGCGTTTTTCTGGTCCTACGCGTTGATGCAGATTCCCGGCGGCATGCTGCTGGATCGCTTCCAGACCCGCCGTGTGATCGTCATCGCAACCGTCGCCTGGGGCGCATTCCAGGCCTTGGCCGCTGGCGCACACAACTGGATCATCCTGCTCGTCACGCGCATGGGTCTGGGCATCGCCGAATCGCCAATCATGCCGGCCGGCGCCAAGCTCAACGGCGCCTGGCTGACCCCCAACGAACGTGGACGCGGCGCAGTGTTGGTGGACGGCGGCGCGCCGCTGGGCAGCGCGTTTGGCGCGATCATCATTGCCGGGCTGATCGGCTGGTTCGACTCCTGGCGCATTGCGTTTGTGATCGCCGGGATTGGCACCATGCTCGCCGGTGTGCTGGCCTGGAAATACATCCGCAACCACCCCAGTGAACACCCCGGCGTCAACGCTGCGGAACTGGCGCACATCACCGAAGGCAATCGCAAAACCAGTCAACCCGGCGCGGTGACCAGCATTGCCCTCAAAGAACTGCTCAAGGACCGTTCGGTGCTGGCAATGTTCGCCGGTTACTGCTGCATCCTCAGCGTGTTCTACGGCTTGCTGACCTGGATGCCGAGCTACCTGCACCAGACTCACGGTTTGAACATTTCCAGCATGGGCGGCGCGACCTTCCTGATTTTCATGTGCGGCTTCGTCGGCGAACTGGTGGGCGGTTATCTGGGCGATAAATGGAAGTCCAGCGGCGCCTCGCCCAACCTGGTGATGCGCAGCATGTTCAGCGGCTCGGCGCTGGTGGCGGCCCTGTGCATGCTGGCGGTGGCCTATACGACCGAGGCGAGTAGAGCAATTGGCCTACTGTGTGTGGCGATGTTTTTCATCCGTTGGTGCGGCATGTACTGGTGCATTCCGTCGATCCTCGGTGGCACCTCGAAAACCGGCGTGCTGGCCGGCACCATGAATTTCTGCGGCAACATGGCCGGGGTGATCGTGCCGATCCTGATTGGCTTGATCGTGCAGTTCACCGGTTCGTACTTCCTGGTGCTGATCTTCTTTGTGGTCATGGCCATGCTGCTGGCGATTTTCTCCAGCCTGATCGATTATCGGGAACGGGGTCTGGCGTGAATGAGCGGAGGGCAGGTGAGCGTCGATATTGAATGTGTGGTGGTCGGGGCCGGCGTGGTCGGGCTTGCGGTGGCCAGGGCCCTGGCCTTGAGCGGGCGCGAAGTAGTCGTGGTCGAGGCGGGCGAGGGGATTGGCGTGGGCGTCAGCTCGCGCAATTCCGAGGTGATCCACGCAGGGATTTATTACCCGAGTGGCAGCCTCAAGGCGCAGCTGTGTGTCGAGGGCAAGCGGCGGTTGTATACCTTTTGCGATGAGCGCGGGGTGGATTATCAGCGGTTGGGCAAGTTGATTGTGGCGACCGATGACGATCAGCAAACGGCGTTGCAGCGGTTGCTGGAACAGGGTTTACGCAATGGCGTTGATGACTTGCAATGGCTCGATGCCCGGCAGGCGCAGGAGCTTGAACCCGAATTGTCCTGCGTCGCCGCGCTGTGGTCGCCGTCCACCGGCATCGTCGATTCCCATGGGTTGATGCTGGCGTTGCAGGCGGACGCTGAAGGGGCGGGCGCGTCGATTGCGTTTCATACGCCGTTGGTGTCGGCGCGTTGCATTGCGCAGGGTTTCGAACTGCAAATGGGCGGGGCGCAACCGATGACGTTGAGCTGTCGTGAGTTGATCAATTGTGCGGGGTTGTCGGCGCCTGAGGTGGCGAGCCGGATTATTGGCTTGCCCGCTGAGCACGTTCCAGCGGCGCGATTGTGCAAGGGCAGCTACTTCAGTTTCAGTGGTCGGGCGCCGTTTCGGCATCTGGTGTATCCCGCGCCGGAAAGCGCCGGGTTGGGTGTGCACATGACCCTGGATCTTGGCGGTCAGGCGCGGTTTGGGCCGGATGTGGAGTGGGTCGAACACATCGACTACCGCGTCGATCCGCACCGGGCTGATGGGTTCTATCAGGCGATTCGTCGCTACTGGCCGGGATTGCCGGAAAACAGTCTGCAACCGGCCTACAGCGGCATTCGCCCGAAGATCACCGGCCCGACGGAACCGGCCGCTGACTTCGTCATCAGTGGCCCGGCCGGCCATGGTGTGCCGGGATTGGTGAATCTGTTTGGTATTGAATCACCGGGTTTGACCAGTTGCCTGGCGTTGGCAGAGCGGATAGTGAGCCGGACACTGGACTGATCGTTCCCACGCTCTGCGTGGGAATGCCTCAAGGGACGCTCCGCGTTCCAGCTCCGGGAAGGGACGCAGAGCGTCCCGGGCTGCATTCCCACGCGGAGCGTGGGAACGATCATTACGCGGAGCGTGGGAACGATCATGAACCCGGTTCCGTCAGCACCTTCCTGAACGTCTCCACCAACGGCCGCAAATTGATCCGGTGCCACGCTGCCCACAGCGGTCTGGTGTAGCAAATCCACGGCACTTCCCGCAGGACCACGCCTGGCGGTGCATTGCGGCTCAGGCCTTTCTGAATCATGGCGATGCCCAGTCCCGAGGCCACCAGGGCCAATGCCGTGAAGGGGCCGGTGGCCTCCATGCGGATGTCCGGGGTGAAGCCGGCGCGTATGCAGGCGCTGACGAAGTTTTCGCGGCTGGCGAGATTATGGTGATGTTGCACGCCGATCCATTCTTGATTGGCGAGGTCTTCGGGCGTCAATACCGCCTGCTGAGCCAGCGGATGATCTTCAGGCAAGGCCAGCAACATCGGATCATCCAGCACCTGGAAACCCAGCAAATCTGGATCATCGGCGACGGGTGGTTCACTGACCAGGGCGATATCCAGACTACGCTGGCGAAGGCCTTCCAATTGTTCGGCAGAGCTGAGGTTGTACAGCGCAACGTGCACATTCGGCCGCTCCACGCGCAACACGCGCAAGGCGTTCGGCAAAACGCCAGCGTGCATGGCGTTCTCAATGTAGCCGATGCACAACCCGCCTTCTTCGCCACGACCCAGGCGTTTGCCCAGGGATTCCAGACGATTGGCGTGGGTCAACAGCGCGCGGGTTTCCGCGAGAAAGGTCTGGCCGTCACGGGTCAGGCGAATGCGTTGCTGGCTGCGTTCGAACAGGGTCAGGCCCAGGCGTTCTTCGAGCTGGGCGATCTGCCGGCTCAGGGGCGACTGGGAAATATGCAGCCGTTCGGCGGCG
Source organism: Pseudomonas sp. LBUM1646 (assembly GCF_059716165.1). Taxonomy (NCBI): domain Bacteria; kingdom Pseudomonadati; phylum Pseudomonadota; class Gammaproteobacteria; order Pseudomonadales; family Pseudomonadaceae; genus Pseudomonas; species Pseudomonas sp. LBUM1646. Next base: position 4,074,366 of record NZ_CP166810.1, on the reverse strand, counting down.
CGACCGACGTGTTCTTCTTCGGCGACGGCGACGAAGTAGCGCAATTGGCGGATGTCGATCATGTCAGACCTCTAGGGACTCAAGTGCTGCGCATTATGTCTTGGACGGTCCGATCATCGCAATCTACGATCTGCTCAACGGTCACCCATGAGCTGACCACTGACACTCAAGAGGAATTACCCATGAGCTTGAAAGACAAACTGCCCGGCGCGCTGGGTTTCGGCACCGCCCCATTGGGCAACATGTTCCGCGCCATCCCGGAAGAAGAGGCGATGGCCACCGTGCACGCTGCCTGGGATGCCGGCGTGCGTTACTTCGACACCGCACCGTTTTACGGTTCGGGCCTGTCGGAGATTCGTCTGGGCGCCGCATTAGCCAAATACAAACGCGACGACTATGTGCTCAGCAGCAAAGTCGGCCGGGTCATTCTCGATGAAGTCGAAGACACCGCCGCTCGTGATCTCGGCGAGAAGGCCGGCGTGTTTGAACACGGTCGCCCGAACAAAATCGTCAACGACTACAGCGCCGACGCGACGATGCGTTCGATCGAGGACAGCCTCAAGCGCCTGCAAACAGATCGTCTGGACATCGTCTGGGTCCACGACATCGCCCAGGACTTCTACGGCGATCAATGGCTGGAATACTTCAACCAGGCCCGCACTGGTGCGTTCAAAGTGCTGACCCGTTTGCGCGAAGAAGGCGTGATCAAGGGCTGGGGCCTGGGGGTGAACAAGGTTGAACCGTGCGAGCTGACCCTGGACCTCACCGAAGCCCAGCCGGACGGTTTTCTGCTGGCCGGTCGCTACACGCTGCTGGATCATGATCGTGCCTTGCAACGCTTGATGGAGTCGGCCCTGGCGCAGAACGTCGAGATCGTGGTCGGCGGTCCTTACAGCTCGGGCATTCTGGCCGGTGGTGCGCACTTCGAATATCAGAAGGCGAGCCCGGCGATCATCAGCAAAGTCGAGCAGATCAAGCGGATTGCGGCGGCGCATGGTGTCAGTATCAAAGCGGCGGCGTTGCAGTTTTCCCTGGCTAACCCGGCAGTGGCGGCAGTGATTCCCGGTTCCAGCCGTCCTGATCGCATCGCTGAAGATGTGGCGGCGTTGTCCGAGGTGATTCCTGCGGCGTTCTGGCAGGCACTTCGTGATGCAAAACTGATTTCCGAACGGGCTCCATTGCCAGGAGGTGTGGCATGAAAATCGATCTGACTGGAAAACTCGCCATCGTCAGTGGCAGCACCGCTGGCATTGGCCTGGGCATCAGCAAGGCGTTGGCCGAATCCGGCGCCACGGTGGTGGTGATCGGTCGCGACTCGGCGAAGGTCGAGCAGGCGCTGGCGAGTATTCGGGGCAGCGTGCCGGGCGCGCAATTGCGTGGCCTGACCGCGGACCTCGGCACCGCTGAAGGCGCCGAGCAACTGTTCGCTGCCGAACCGCGAGCGGACATTCTGGTGAACAACCTCGGGATCTTCGATGACGTGGATTTCTTCGATGCGCCGGACAGCGAGTGGACGCGCTTCTATGAGGTCAACGTAATCTCCGGCGTGCGCCTGTCCCGGCACTACACGCCAGAAATGGTCAAGAACGGTTGGGGGCGGGTGATTTTCCTGTCCTCGGAATCCGGGGTGGCGATTCCGGCCGACATGATCAACTATGGCGTGACCAAAAGCGCCAACCTGGCGGTGTCCCATGGCCTGGCCAAACGGCTGGCCGGCACTGGCGTGACGGTCAACGCAATCCTGCCCGGCCCGACCTTCACCGACGGCCTGGAACAGATGCTCAAGGACGCCACCGCCGAGTCCGGCCGCAGCGCCCGGGAAGAAGCCGACGCCTTCGTGCGCAAGGCCCGCCCGAGCTCGATCATCCAGCGCGTGGCCGACGTCGAAGAAGTCGCCAATCTGGTGGCCTACATTGCCTCGCCACTGTCCTCGGCCACTACCGGTGCGGCATTGCGGGTCGATGGCGGCGTTGTTGATAGCATGGCCATCTGAACCTGAATTCATTAAGAGAGACGTTTATTTATGGCAACAGCATCAGCATCTATCGACATCCCGGCCTCGGCCGATGACGTCTGGCAATTGATCGGCGGCTTCGATTCGCTGCCGGATTGGCTGCCGTTCATTGTCAAAAGCGAGCTGAGTGAAGGCGGGCGCGTGCGCAGCCTGCAAACCGCGGATGGCGCGGTGGTGATCGAGCGTCTGCAAACGTTCGACAACGGGGCGAAAACCTACAGCTACTCGATTGAGGAGGCACCGTTCCCGGCCACCGATTACCTGGCAACGCTGCGCGTGGAAGCTCAAGGGCAGGGCGCACGAGTGACCTGGTCTGGTCGGTTTACCGCCAAAGGCGTGACCGATGAAGAAGTGGAAGCGTTGTTTGACGGGATCTACAAGGGTGGTCTTGAAGCGTTGCGGGCCAACTACCCGGCCTGAGGCATTCGACGCTGATCGTTCCCACGCTCTGCGTGGGAATGCCTCAAGGGACGCTCCGCGTTCCAGCTCCAGAAAGGGACGCGGAGCGTCCCGGGCTGCATTCCCACGCGGAGCGTGGGAATGATCAGGTCGGGTGAGTCAGGTCTGAGGAATCAAACTCTGCCGACAATCCAGCGCCAACCGTGCGCCGCCGCTGTCGCTGGTGCCGACGTCCAGGGTAAATCCGTGCAGGCTGACAATCGCCGCGACGATCGACAACCCCAAACCAAACCCACTCTGCTGACTGCCACCCTCCGCCCGATAAAAGCGCTGGAACACGGCTTCCCGCTCAGACGGCGGTATGCCAGGTCCTGAGTCGAGCACTTCGATCCGCGTATGCCCGCCTTGATTGATCCCGCGCAAGATCACCTGGCCACCGGGCGGGGTGAATTTGATCGAGTTGCTGAGCAGATTCGCAATCGCCTCGAACAACAACGCCCGATCGCCATTTAATGTCGGCAAAACCACAGGCAGCTGCAGGTGAAAGACCAGTTCGCCTTCTTCCGCCAATGGCAGGTAAAAGTCATGCAGCTCGCGCAGCAACGGCACCGGATCGAGCTGCACAAACCCCGAACGCCGCTGCCGATCCTCCAGCTCGGAAATTCGCAGTAACCCGCGAAACCGCGCCATCAAGGTGTCTGCCTCGGCCAGCACTGAGTCGAGTTGCACCGCCAGCGGCGAACCGTCTCCAGCCTGTTGCTGAATCCGGTACAGCTGCGCGCGCAGGCGGGTCAGCGGGGTGCGCAGGTCGTGGGCGATGTTGTCGCACACACCTTTGACTTCGTTCATCAGTCGTTCGATGCGTTCGAGCATGGCGTTGACGATGGCGGCGAGCATGTCCAGTTCGTCGCGGCGGTTGGACAGCGGCAGGCGGTGGGTCAGGTCGCCGGCGACGATGGCCTCGGCGCTGGCCTGGATCGCGCGGATGCGCCGCAGTGGACGGCGGCGCAACAGATGCCAACCGGCGATGCCGGGGAGGATGGTCAGGGATACACCCCAGAACAACGCGTGGAGGATGATCTGGGTCACGGCGAACAACGAGCCGTTGTCGCGCACCAACACCAGCCAACGGCCGTCGAGGGTCGGAGTGGCCACGGCGTCGCAGCTGTCGGCGGGCAGGGTCGGGTCGTCGGACTCGGCGCAGTTGTCGAGCATGTGGATGCGGCCGTCCAGCGGCAGGTTCGCCGGGATATCGCGCAGGGCGCCGCTGAGGTAGCGATGCTGGGCGTCGAACAGGCCGTAGGCGTCGATGCCGCGGATGTCGAAAGTCATGCTGGCGGCGAGGGCGTCCACCAGTTGCTCGCCCTGGAAGCGCGAAAACAGGTGCTGACGTTGCATCAGCGAGTGCTTGGCCAGGTTGTCGAGGTAGCCGGAGACCTCGTAATACATGACCCCCATGAGGATCCCGCTCCAGGCCACGAACAGGGAACTGTAGAGCGCCAGCAGTCGGCTGCTGGAAGAGCGCCAGCCTTTAGAGGGGTTCAGCAATGACATACCCCGAGCCTCGCACAGTCCGGATCAACGGGACGTTGCCGGGCGGGTCGATCTTCTTGCGCAAGCGGCCGATGTGCACGTCGATCAGGTTGGTGCCGGGGTCGAAGTGATAGCCCCAGACCTCTTCGAAAATCATCATCCGCGACAGGATCTGCCCGGTGTTGCGCATCAGAAATTCCAGCAGTTTGTATTCGGTGGGCAGCAGTGTCAGCAGTTCGCCGTCGCGGCTGGCCTCGTGGCTGATCAGGTTCAGCTCCAGGTCCGCCACCCGCAGCGTGGTGGCCTGGGTGCTGACGGTGCTCTGCCGGCGCAGCAACACTTCCACCCGCGCCGCCATTTCATCGGTGGCGAAGGGCTTGGTCAGGTAGTCGTCGCCGCCGGCGCGCAAGCCCCGCACGCGCTCGTCGACGTCGGAGAGGGCGCTGATCATCAGAATCGGCGTGGCCACGCCCATGGTCCGCAGCGTGGTGACAATCGCCAAGCCATCGAGCTCCGGCAACATGCGGTCGAGGGTGATCAGGTCGTAGTCACCGCTGACGGCCCGCGCCAGGCCTTCACGGCCATTGTCCACCCAATCCACGTCCAGACCGTGGCTGCTCAATTCAGCCACGATCTCCCGGGCGGTCACGGCGTCGTCTTCGATGGTCAAGATGCGGGTCATAGGGCGGGCCTGCTATTTGGTTCGTTACAGAATGAGGGCATTTTGCCAAGAAATACGCGCGGGTTATTAAATTAACTTTCATGTTGGGTTGGGAACCGGGTGCGCGGCGTTGATTTGCGCAGCAAAGCTCAATGCATAAAACCCGCTGATATTAGCCAGCTCTTGCAAAATGCATGGTCCTCAGATGCGGATTAATTTCAACCTGTTGATATTCAAAGATTTATTTCGAGCTGGCAAATGGCACGGTGCCTGCAATTCCTCTTTTGACGAGTTGTAACACCATCTTTCATGCCTGGAGCTGAACAATAATGAATAGATCTTCTGAGGGTTATTATCCTGCCGCAGATGAATCGAGCACGCTGTCGGGCGTGTCCTGGGGCGCGATTTTCGCCGGGGCTGCTGCAGCCGCGGCGTTGTCGCTGATTCTGGTATTGCTCGGCTTCGGCCTGGGCTTTTCCGCAGTCTCACCGTGGGCCAACGAGGGCGTCAGCGCCAAGGGCCTGGGCATTTCAACGATCATTTGGTTAGCGGTTACGCAGATCGTCGCTTCCGGGCTCGGCGGTTACATTGCCGGTCGCCTGCGGGTGAAGTGGGCCAACATGCATGGAGATGAAGTCTATTTCCGTGACACGGCCCATGGCTTCCTCGCGTGGTGCGTGGCGACCCTAGTGACCGCGACCCTGGTGGTCGGTTCGGTCAGCAGCATCGTCAGTGGTGGTGTGCAAGCCGGGGCGAGTGTCGCCGGTGGCGCTGCAACGGCCATGACTGCAGCTGCCGGCACTGCCGCCGCCAACACCAACAGTGACCAGTACGGTTACTTCGTCGACAGCCTGTTCCGCGATGATCGTCCCGCCGCCGTCAGCGATGACGCCGCCCGTGGCACCGTGACCCGCATCTTTGCGCGCAGCCTGAGCAATAACGGCCTGTCTGCTGAAGACCGGACTTACCTCGCACAAATGGTCGCCCAACGCACCAACCTGACCCAGGCCGATGCGGAGCGTCGTGTCGATGAAGTCTACGCCCGCACCCAGAAAGCCATAGCCGACGCGAAGCTTGCCGCTCAACAAGCGGCCGACACCGCCGCCAAGGTCGCTGCCTGGACCGCATTGTGGATGTTCATCGCGCTGCTGGCCGGTGCGTTCTTCGCCAGCCTTGCCGCAACCTACGGCGGTCGTCGCCGGGATGCCGTGGTGTATCTGGAATCGGATGCCTACGTGACCACCACCACACTGCCCCCAGTTCGCTAACCCAGGAGAATCATCATGCGCTCATTACTGTTGTTTTTTCTCGGCGTGCCCATCCCGATCATCATCCTGATCGCCCTGTTCATGCACTGATATCACTCTGAGGCACATGCCTCTGCCGCTTCTGCCTTTGGTAGAAGCGGCGTTTTGCGTTCTGGGGCACTATGTTTGTGGGAGCAAGCTTTGCTCCTACTTTTTTTTGTGTCGTATCAGGGAGAAAAACGTTGGATAAGAAGGAAATCAAACGGCAACTGGTGGCCATGCTCGACGCCGGGCGGTCCCGCACCGAGACGTTCAAGGCGTTCTCTGGCGGGGCAGTCAAGGACCGGGTGCTGGCTTACTGGATCGGCGCGCACCCGGCCCCGGCGCTCAATCGGCAGCATCGGCGCAAGCTCACGATACTGATTGTGCTCACGGTCACCCAGGCCGTGCTCGGCGCGGTCGCAGGGTTTTTCCTGGGATCGATGATCGGGCCGAAGGCGACGGTGTTTTTCACCTTGTTCGCCGGGCTCATCCCGTTGTGGTTCGCTTATGGCTTCTACAAGAACCTGGCGCAGTTCTACACCGTCTATATCGTCCTTTCCCTCAGTCAGTCGTCGCGCTTGTTCAAAGACTTTGCCGAAGACCCGGTGACCACGCTGATCGGTGCCGGCATCACCCTGGGCATGGTGTATTTCGTCTTGTACCTGAAGATGAAGCTGTTCCCGGACCTGGCTTTTTTCGGTCCGAAAAAAATCAAAGGTCAGTACGTGTTTTCCAACTGACGCACGGCGTAGAGCGGGGCGCCTTTCACTGGCTTGGATCAATATTTCGAAGCGAAATATCGCTTAACGTAAAAGATCCAAGCCCTCGCTGCGGCATCGACTACAGTGCTTCGGTGCGCAGCTGATGCGCTGTCGAAGTACCCATGCAGACCTCCTTATTGTGTGTGTATCAGTTGGCCGGCAAGGTGTAGTGCAGCATGGAGCTGTAGAACCCACCTGAAACTTTTCACGGAAGAACATCGCAATGCAACGCTTAGACAGAACCTTCGATATCCAGCCGCTGGCCAGGGCGGACATGACTTTGCACATCAACGGCCAACCGGTCAGCGCCGCCATCGGCGAAACCGTTCTAACGGTCATTCAATCCCTGGGTCTGCGCCAGGTGGCTCGCAACGATCACGATCAAATCAGCGGCGCTTATTGCGGCATGGGCGTGTGCCAATGCTGCCTGGTGAAAATCAATGGCCGGCACAAGCGCCGCGCCTGCCAGACCGTCGTGCGTGACGGCATGACCGTCGAAACCCAGGTCAATCGCATCGCCGAGCAGGAGGCCTTATGAGCCTGCATCCGGTCATCGTCGGCGGCGGGCCGGCGGGCATGGCCGCGGCCATTGAACTGGCCCGACACGGGGTGCGAAGTATTTTGCTGGAAGAAGCCTCGCGGCTCGGCGGTGTGGTCTATCGCGGACCGCTGCGCGATGGCGTCCAGCTCGATTATCTGGGGCCGCGCTATTCCGAAGTCCTGGGCAAATTGCACGGCGAATTCCAGGAGCACGCGGGCCTGATCGATGTGCGCCTCAATCATCGTGTGGTCGGCGCCGAAGGCACGCGTGCGCTGGTGGTGCTGGATGCCGACGAACAGTTGCACGAAATCGAGTACCCGCAACTGCTGCTGGCGGCTGGGTGCCATGAACGCAGCGTGCCGTTTCCCGGCTGGACCTTGCCCGGGGTGATCCTGCTGGGCGGCCTGCAACTGCAAATCAAGAGCGGGGTGGTCAAGCCCCAAGGTCCGGTGGTCATCACCGGCACCGGTCCGTTGCTGCCGCTGGTGGCGTGTCAGTTGCACGCGTCCGGGGTCACCGTCGCCGGGGTTTACGAGGCCTGCGCGTTCGGCAAGATCGCCCGGGAAAGCCTGGCGCTGCTGAACAAACCGCAGCTGTTTCTCGATGGTTTGAGCATGTTGGCGTTCCTCAAATTACACGGTATCCCGATGTATTACGGCTGGGGTGTGGTCGAAGCCCAGGGCGATGCCGAGTTGAAGTCAGTCACCGTGGCGCCTTACTCCAGCACGTGGGTGCCGGACCTGAGTCGCGCCGAACAGATTGCGGCGCAGACCCTGGCCGTCGGCTACGGCTTTATCCCGCGCACTCAACTCAGTCAGCAAATGGGCCTGAACCACGGCTTCAGCGATGACGGTTACCTGCGGGCCAGCGCCAATATCTGGCAGCAAAGCAATGAGCCGCACGTGCATCTGGCCGGGGACATGGGCGGGATTCGCGGTGGCGAAGCGGCGATGTTGGCCGGGCGGATCGCTGCGCTGTCGATCCTGCAGCAACGGGGCGTGCTGGTCACCGAACTGGCGCTGGTCAGGCGTGATCGCTACCTGTCGAAACTCAAGTCGATCGTGCGTTTTCGCGCCGCGGTTGACCGCTACACCGAACGTGGCGCCGGGCAGACCGCATTGCCAGCCAGCGACACGGTGATCTGCCGTTGTGAACACGCCACCCGCGCCGACATCGACCGGGCGCTGGAGCAGGGCGTGCAAGACATGGCCAGCCTGAAAATGCGCACCCGCGTCAGCATGGGCGATTGTCAGGGGCGGATGTGCGTCGGCTATTGCAGCGACCGGCTGCGCGAAGCCACCGGGCGCCAGGATGTTGGTTGGTTGCGCCCGCGCTTCCCCATCGATCCGATTCCGTTTTCAGCCTTTCACAACGCCGCCACGGAGGGCGCCAGCCATGAGTAAGTTCTATGACGTGGTCATCGCCGGTGGTGGCGTGATCGGGGCGTCCTGCGCCTATCAACTGTCCAAGCGCAAAAACCTCAAGGTCGCGCTGATCGATGCCAAGCGCCCGGGCAACGCGACCCGCGCCTCGGCCGGCGGCTTGTGGGCCATCGGCGAGTCGGTAGGCCTGGGTTGCGGGGTGATCTTCTTTCGGATGATGTCGGCCAACCGCAAGCGCGAAGCCCAGGGTTCGGCGGTGGTGGTGGATTCCAGCACGCCGCACATCCTGCCGCAGTCGTTCTTCGATTTCGCCTTGCAGTCCAACGCCCTGTACCCGGCCCTGCACAAAGAGCTGCAGGACAACCACGGGATGGATTTCAAGTTCGAGAAAACCGGGCTGAAATTCGTGATCTACGACGATGAAGACCGGCTCTACGCCGAGCATATCGTCGCCTGCATCCCGCACTTGGCGGACCAGGTGCGCTGGCTCGACCAGGCAGCGCTGCGCGAAGCCGAGCCGAGTGTCAGCCACGAGGCGAGGGGCGCGCTGGAGTTTCTGTGCGATCACCAGGTCAGCCCGTTCCGCCTGGCTGATGCCTACACCGAAGGCGCGCGGCAGAACGGCGTCGACATGTACTTCAACACCAACGTCACCGGGGTGCTGCATCACGGTTCGCGGGTGACCGGCGTACAAACCGCCGAGGCCGGGGTGTTTCATTGCGACACCCTGATCAACGCGGCGGGTGCCTGGGCGGCGGACCTGAGCGAGCAGGCCACTGGTATTCGTATTCCGGTGAACCCGGTGAAGGGCCAGATCCTGCTGACCGAACGCATGCCGAAGATCCTGCGCGGTTGCCTGACCACCAGCGATTGCTACGTGGCACAGAAGGACAACGGTGAAATCCTGATCGGCAGCACCACCGAGGACAAAGGTTTCGACGTCACCACCACCTACCCGGAAATCGCCGGGCTGGTGCAAGGCGCGGTGCGCTGCATTCCGGAACTGGCCGACGTCAACCTCAAACGCACCTGGGCGGGCTTGCGGCCGGGCTCGCCGGATGAGTTGCCGATTCTTGGGCCGATGCAGGGCGTGGAAGGGTATCTCAACGCCTGCGGGCATTTCCGTACGGGGATTCTGACGTCGGCGATTACCGGGGTGTTGCTGGATAAGCTGGTCAACAATGAACCGTTGCCGCTGGATATCACGCCGTTTTTGGCGGATCGGTTTGAGGTGAAGGCCGGGGTTGAAGTGCAGGCGCTGGAAATGGCCTGACGCCTGGCGATGAACGTTCCCACGCTCTGCGTGGGAATGCCTCAAGGGACGCTCCGCGTTCCAGCTCTCGAAAGGGACGCGGAGCGTCCCGGGCTGCATTCCCACGCGGAGCGTGGGAACGATCAGATTACGATCAAGCCTTGCCCGATTCCTGCTCTTCCAACTGATCCGCTTCAAACAACTTGGCCAACTCTGCCCGCGCTTCCTGCGCCGTCTGCAAGACCTTCGCCGCATCGTCATAAACCGCATGCTGCGCCTCCAGCACCTGTTCATCGTGATGCTTGAAGCGTTTGATCCGCGCATCCGCCTGCGCCTGGGTCAGCCCGAGGCCAACCAACGTACGCCGGCTCATTTCCAGACTGGAGTAGTAGGTTTCCCGAATCGCTTCGGCGCCAAGGTCCACCAAGCGGTGCACGTGCTGACGGTTACGTGCCCGGGCGATAATTTTAATGTGCGGATACAAGCGGTGGACCACTTCGGCGGTCTTGATGTTGGTGTCCGGGTCGTCGGTGGCGATGACAAAGTATTCCGCCTGCTCGACCTTGGCCGCACTGAGGATTTCCGGGCGCATCGGGTCGCCGTAGAACACCGGCACGCCGCCAAAGCTGCGGGACAGTTCGATGGTTTCCACCGACGTATCCAGGGCCACGAATTTGATGTTCTGCGCCCGCAGGATCCGCGCGACGATCTGACCCATGCGGCCCATGCCGGCGATCACCACACGCGGGGCGTCGGTGTCGATTTCGCGGAATTTCTCCGGCACCACCACCGGCTGTACTTTGGGCGAATACAACCGCGCGCACAGCAGCAACAACAGCGGCGTTACTGCCATGGACAAGGTAATCGTCAGCACCAGCAAGTCGTACAGGCGCGGCTCGAACAAACCTTGGTCGCGACCGATTTTGAACACCACAAACGCAAACTCACCACCGGCCGCCAGCACAATGCCGAGGCGAATCGCGCTGACTTTGCCCAAGCCACCGGCCAGGCGTCCGACGACAAACAGCAGCGGCAACTTGATGGCGATCAGCAACAGGGTCAGCCCCAGCACCGTGATCGGCGCGCTCAACAGCAGACTCAGGTTGGCGCCCATGCCGACGCTGATGAAGAACAGCCCCAGGAGCAAACCCTTGAACGGTTCGATCTGCGCTTCCAGTTCGTGACGGTATTCGGAGTCTGCCAGTAACAACCCGGCGAGGAACGCCCCCAACGCCATCGACACACCGACCAAATCCATCAACCACGCGGTGCCGATCACCACCAGCAATGCGGTGGCGGTGGAGACTTCCGGCAGGCCGGTCTTGGCCACGATCCGGAACACCGGCCGCAGCAGATAGCGTCCGCCGATCACCACCACCGCAATACTGCCCAGCACCCGCAAACCGTGATTCAAATCTTCGGCGGCGCTGGTGGTGTGATCACCGCCGGCCAGCAGCGGCACCATGGCAATCAACGGGATCGCGGCGATGTCCTGGAACAGCAGAATCGCAAACGCCAGCCGCCCATGGGGGCTGGTCAGTTCCTTGCGCTCGGCCAGGCTTTGCAAGCCGAACGCGGTGGACGACAGCGCCAGACCGAGTCCCAGCACAATCGCGCTGTTCAGCGACTGGCCGAACACAAACAACGCCAGCACGCCAATCACCGACCCTGTCAGCAGTACCTGCGCCAGACCGACACCGAACACCGATTTACGCATCACCCACAAACGTCGCGGCGACAGCTCCAGGCCGATGATGAACAGCAGCAGCACCACCCCAAGCTCGGAGATGTGGCTGACGCTTTGCGGATTGCCGATCAAGCCCAGCACTGACGGCCCGATGATCACCCCGGCAAACAGATAACCGAGCACGGCGCCGAGTTGCAGGCGTTTAGCCAAAGGTACGGTGAGCACCGCCGCGAACAGAAACACGACAGCGGCTTGCAACAGGTTGCCTTCATGGGGCATGGCGAAACTCCAAAGACTCGGTACGGCATGGGGGGCTAAGGATAAAGGCTGTAACCGGATGCGTCAGCAAAGCGTAGCGGCACAGTTGTTACAATTCGCATCAATTGGTTACATTCATAGGATAAGCTGATCAATCTGCCCGTCCCGCGAGTGCGCACCATGGCCATCAATTTCGACCTCAACGACCTGCAAGCCTTTCGCGCCGTGGTCGAGCAGGGCAGTTTTCGCAAGGCCGCCGACACCGTGCGCATTTCCCAGCCTGCCCTGAGCCGGCGCATCGAAAAACTCGAAGATGCCCTCGGTGTAAAACTCTTCGAACGCACCACCCGAAAAGTCAGCCTGACCCAGGCTGGACGCGGTTTCATTCCCAGTGTCGAACGCCTGCTGGACGATCTGGACGTAGCGCTGCTCGGCATCAGCGAAGTCGCCTCGACCCGGCTGGGCCATGTCACCGTCGCCTGCGTGCCGTCGGCGGCGTACTACTTCATGCCGCGAGTGATCGCTCACTACCACCGGCAGTTTCCCCGGATCAAGGTCAAGGTGCTGGATTCCAGCGCTCACGATGTGCTCAGCGCCGTGGTCAATGGCGAGGCGGATTTCGGCCTGAGTTTCATGGGGACGCTCGAAGCCGAAGTCGATTTTGAACCCTTGGTGCAGGAAGGCTACGTGGTGGCCTGCCGACGGGATCACCCGCTGGCCGGGCGCAGCAGCGTGACCTGGGACGAGTTTTACCAGCAGGACTACATCTCGCTGGACAAGACCTCGGGCAATCGCTTCTTGCTGGATCAAGCGCTGGCCGGCGTGGTGCCGCAACGGCCGAGCATCTGCGAAACCCGTCACGTCACGACGATGATCGGCTTGGTGGAGGCGGGGCTAGGCGTGGCGGCAGTGCCGTTAATGGCGATGCCGGCGGAAGATCACCCGATTCTGACCCGAGTGCCGCTGACCGATCCGCAGGTGATGCGCAGTGTTGGGCTGATCAAGCGCCGGGGTCGCACCCTGACCCCGGCAGCCCTGGAGTTGGAACGGCTGGTGGTGGAAATGAAAGTCCAGTCACCGATGATCAGCGGCTAACCGAATCCAGCCCGGTGGCTTGTACCTGTGGCTGAACGGCCCGGGAGGCCAGGTAATCCAGCAACGCCTTGGCCTGCGCCGGATGTTGCGCGCCCACCGGAATGCCTGCGGCGAAACGGGTCACCGACTGCACCGACTCGGGAATCTTCGCCACGAAACTCACCCCCGGCACCGGCAGCAACTCGCTGACCTGCTGGAAGCCCAGTTGATAGTCGCCCGTGGCAACCACCGAACCCACGGGGATTTTCGGGATCATCTTCGACTTTGGTTTGAGCTGGTCTTCGATGCCCAATTTCTTGAACAGCTGTTCCTCGATGTACACGCCGCTGGCGCTGTCGGAGTAGGCCACCGAATGCGCATCGAGCAGAGTCTTTTTCAAACCCTCCACCGAACTGATGTCGGGTTTCGCCGCACCTTCGCGCACCACCAGGCCGATCCGTGAATCCGCCAGTTCCACCCGTGACGCGGGATCGACTTTGCCTTGCTTGATCAAGTCGTCCAGCGCGTAGCCGACCATGATCACCACGTCGGCGTGTTCACCGCGAGCCAGGCGATTGGGGATCGCTTCCGGCGCCTTGCCCATCGATGGGCCGAGGGCGGTGTCCAGGGTGTTGCCGGTGGAGGCAGCGAATTCAGGGCCAAGGATTTTATAGGCGGCAGTAAAGCCGCCCGAGGTCATCACACGAATCTCTTCGGCCTGGGCGACGGTGCTCAAACTGGCGATGAGGGCCAGCGCTGCATAGTTGATAAGTTTTTTCATGGAATATGTCTCGCAGTCAAACGTCGGTTACGACACGGCCGGTTGCAGGCGGCCGGTGGAGCGGCGATAGAGAAACAGCGTCGCGCACAGGGCACAGAGCGCCGCAAAACTCATCCAGTAACCGGGTGCAGCCTTGTCGCCGGTGTATTGGATCAGCAAGGTCGACATCGCCGGAGTGAACCCGCCAAACACCGCCGTCGCCAGGCTGTACGCCAGGGAGAACCCGGCGACCCGCACTTCCACCGGCATGATTTCGGTGAGCGCGGCGACCATCGCGCCGTTGTACAAGCCATAAATGAACGACAGCCACAGCAACACCAGCAGCATGTTGATGAAGCTCGGCGCGTTCACCAGATAAGTCAGCGCCGGATAGGCCGTGGCCAGGGTCAGCAGCGCCATGGCAATCAGCACCGGACGCCGGCCGATACGATCGGATAAGGCACCGCCAAGCGGCAGCCAGAAGAAATTGGAAACGCCGACCAGCAGCGTGACCAGCAACGCATCGGAAGTGCTCAAGTGCAGCACGGTTTTGCCGAAGGTCGGCGCGTACACGGTGATCAGGTAAAACGCGGTGGTGGTCAGGGCGACCATCATCATCCCGGCGAATACAATTACCCAGTTCTGCGCCAGAGTGCGAAACACATCGCCCATGCTCGGGCGGTGTTTGCGCGCGGCGAACTCTTCGGTTTCTTCCAGGTTGCGGCGCAAGAAGAAGATGAACGGCACGATCATGCAGCCCACGAAAAACGGAATCCGCCAGCCCCAATCGGCAATCATTGCCGGCGCCATCCATTGGTTCAAGCCATAGCCCAACGCCGCCGCGACGATAATCGCCACTTGCTGGCTGGCCGACTGCCAACTGGTGAAAAAGCCCTTGTTGCCCGGCGTGGCAATCTCCGAGAGGTACACCGAGACACCGCCCATTTCCGCACCGGCCGAGAAGCCTTGCAGCAAGCGGCCAATCAACACGATGGCCGGCGCGAACAGCCCGATGCTTTCGTAACCGGGCACCAGCACAATCAGAATCGTGCCGCTGGCCATGATCGACAGCGTGACGATCAGCCCTTTGCGCCGGCCCACATCATCGATGTAAGCACCCAGCACCACAGCGCCGAGCGGGCGCATCAGGAACCCGGCGCCGAACACCGCGAAGGTCATCATCAGGGAGGCGAATTCGCTGCTGGCCGGGAAGAACACGGCGGCGATTTGTGTGGCGTAGAAGCCAAAAAGGAAGAAGTCGAACTGTTCGAGAAAGTTGCCCGACGTGACCCGGAAAATCGCACCGGCCCGGGAACGACCGGAAGGGATTGCTGCTGTCATTGACCTGTACTCCACCGCTTTTATGACGTGCGCCGCGTGGGGCTGCGCACGGTTCTTATTGGGGCGGATAGTGGCGCAGAGGCATCGATATGTTAATTGCATAGTTGGCATGTATTGATGTGTGAAGTGGATCAATACATTGCGGATGATGCCGCTACAGGTTCGCTTCGATGTGTGTAAGCGCCCGCGCGATGTAGTCGTCTTTCTCGCCCACCGGCGCACCTTCCGTACAGTCCGGCGCAGAATCATCGCTACAGTAAGGAATGATTCGCCACGAGCGCAGTCGGAACTCAGTAACCACGACATCCCAAGAGGTTCACCGATGAACAGCAAAACCCTTATCGCCAGCCTCGCCCTTGTCGCCGGTATTACCGCTATCAGTCCTATCGTCCAAGCCGCCGAAACAGCGCAGAAAACCGTCCAGCCCGGCGCCATCAACGCCCGCAGCCTGGTGAAAGGCGACCGTGCGCCGGAGGTTTATCAGCGCAGCGAAAAAGCCTTGAAAAACTGGAAGGCCAGAGGCCTGAAAGCGCCGGCATCTGACGCGCAGTGGGTGCAGATCAATGACAAGTACATGATGGTGTTGATTACCAGCGGGACGATTGTGGATGTCACGCCGGTGGAGCGGTAAGCCGCAGCACTAAAATGCAGGCGCGCGTCTGGAGCTATTCGCTGTGCACGCGCACCGCACTGTTGGTCCCCAACCGATACTGATTATTCCCACTGCGTTTGGCCTCATACATCGCCAGATCCGCAATATGAATCAGCCGATCCATGCTCGGCGCATGGTCCGGGAATACCGCGACGCCAAGGCTGGTGCCGATGTGTCGCTGGTCATTGCCAATCGTCACCGGCGGTGAAAGCTCGACAAAGATTTTCTGACAGATGCTGCGCGCTTCGTCCTGCAGATTGATGCCTGGGGTCAGGCCCTGGAGGATCACCACGAATTCATCACCGCCGATCCGGGCGACGGTGTCGGTTGAGCGTAGGATTCTTTTGAGCCGCGTGGCGGTGGTGACCAGCACCCGGTCACCGGCCGCATGGCCGTAATGGTCATTGATTGCCTTGAAACCGTTGAGATCGACAAACACCAGCGCCACCCGTGTTGCGCTGATACGTGCCTGTTCCAGCGCTTCGGATAAACGTTCTTCGAGCACCAGGCGATTGGGCAGGCCGGTCAACGGGTCGTAGTGGGCCAGGTGTTGCAAATAGCTGGCGGAGGCTTTTTCCTCGGTGATGTCGCGCACTACGCCCATCATCTTGATCGTGGTGTCGTGGTCGTTCTTCACCACGTTGCCGGTCTCGCGCAGCCAGCGGATCGTGCCGTCGGGCCAGACCACGCGGTATTCCTCATCATGATTCTCGCCGGTTTCCAGGCAACGCAACTCGCCGGCGCGGACCTTGGCCCGGTCGTCCGGGTGCACGCAGGAACAGAACAAGGCATAGGAGGGCGTGACTTCGCCGGTCTTGAACCCGAACATGCCGTAGATCGCGTCCGACCAATACAGCTTGTCGGTGTCCACGTCCCAGTCCCACGTGCCGATGCGGGCGAAGTACTGGCTGCGTTTGAAGCGCTCGGCGTCACCGTCCAGATGAATGTTTCGCGCCGTGGACAGGCTGACGATCAGCGCGCGGCATTCAGTCAACTGCCGTTGCAGGACATACTGGCGACAGACCAGTGCAATCAGTACGGCAAGCATCACTGAGCCGATGGGAGCGCTGATCCAGAGGACACTCATTCAGGGATAGCCATCATCGGGTGTTTAACCGTGGGGGTGATGGTGCTTATCTTAGTTCACGGTTACGTGCGGAAATAGAGCAAAACCGCGCCGAACAGTTGCCAATGGCGCGCAATTCTGGGAAAACGGCGGCCATGAAGCCCTTTCGGGGGAGCGAACAGACGAGTGCATGTAATGAATGATGAACTTCAGGTAATCGACCTTGAACTGGGCGATGGCAAAGCAGCGGTCAAAGGCGCGCTGATCACCACTCAATATCGCGGATGGCTGGAAGACGGCACCGAATTCGATTCTTCCTACAGCCGTGGCAAACCCTTTCAGTGTGTGATCGGGACAGGTCGAGTCATTAAAGGCTGGGATCAGGGAATCATGGGCATGCAGGTTGGCGGGAAACGCAAGCTGTTGGTGCCGGCGCATTTGGCCTATGGCGAGCGAACGATGGGTGCGATTACGCCTAATTCGAATTTGATTTTTGAGATTGAGTTGCTGGAAGTTTTGACTCGGGATGATTGATTTGTTGCGCGGTTTTTTTGTTTAGTGATCGTTCCCACGCTCTGCGTGGGAATGCCTCACCGGACGCTCCGCGTTCGCTCTTTGGGACGCGGAGCGTCCCTGGCTGCATTCCCACGCGGAGCGTGGGAACGATCGGTCAGGTTGGAAGTGATGTGTCGTTTGGCGGTCCGTCTTCGCGGTCGATCAGGTGTTTTGCATCTCGCTGAACAGCGGAGTTCGGCCATTGAGAGAAGGGCGGTAATGCCAAGTCAATCCGTCCAGCGCGAGTTTCATCGACAGAATCTGCCTCAATGTGGCGCTGGCGATGCTCAGTGCCAGCGTCTGCCCCGGACATTGATGGCTGCCCGCGCCGAAGGTGAAGCTGCGACGATTTGGGCGGTCGACGAGGAATGTATCGGGCTGCTCGTTGAGCTGCGGATCGCGATTGGCCGAGGCCAGCAGCACCAGGATGGTGTCGCCGGGGTTCAGGCTGATACCGTCGATTACGCAAGGAGCAGCGACGAAGCGGCGGGTGTTCTGCACCGAAGGGTCGAAGCGTTGGACCTCGGCCAGAAAATCCTCGGCATCGCTCTTCAACAAAGGATTGCGGATCACCGCCACCAGCGCATTGCCGATCAATCCGGCCGTGGCTTCATACGTCTGCGAGCACAGCCCGATCAGGTTGGCGATCAGCATCTCCTTATCTGAAGAAGCAAACCGCTGCGTGATGCCATTCAATAGCGGGCTGCCTGAATCATCCAGCAACTCGATGAAATAACCTCGCAGCGTTTCCGCTGCAGCATGGGCTGCGTCGAGTTGAGCCTGATTGCTCAACGGCGACAGGCAAGCCACAAAGTCCGCCGTCAACTCGCTGACCACCCGGGCCTGGGCAGGGGAGAACCCCAACAATGCCGCCACCACGCAAACCGGGCCGCGGAACATGGCTTTAGACAAACCCTCGGCATTGGGGCTGATCAACCGCGCACTGACCAACGCTTGTACTTCAACAGGGTCGATCAGTGCTAACCCTGGTTCAATTGCCGACCGGGGGCAACGCTGCCGTTCGCCTTCATTCATCCGCATTAACCGACCGAACACTTCGCCGGCCACACCTTCAACAATCGTCTTGGGCACTGGCTCACTCAATGGGCGCACGTGGCAATCAGGATGCGCCAGAACCGTAGCTACGGCGGTGGCACTGCTGGCGACCCATAACTTCAGTCCTTGATGAAGAACCAGTCCGCCCTCGGCGCGCAGTTGCGCGTAATAAGGATAAGGATCGGCATGAGTCGCAGCGATGATCGGGTCCATGGGTCGCAGCCTTGTTCGTGGTGGGGAAAGTGTTGCTACTATCTCCAGTTCACAAGGGCCTTGATTCGTCCAGGAGCGAAATATGAACGTTGAACAACACGATATCGGCGTCTCTCAGGTCGCCGCCGCGATTGCGGAACCGGCCCGGACGAAGATCCTCTGTTCGTTGATGGACGGCCATGCCCGCACCAGCACCGAGTTGGCGGCGATTGCCGAGGTCAGCGCCTCCACGGCCAGTGCGCACCTGGCCAAGCTCAAGGAATCGGCCCTGGTGCGGCTGCACGTCCAGGGTCGCCATCGGTATTACAGCCTTGCGGACAAGCGCGTGGCCCAGGCGCTGGAAGCGTTGATGGTGATCGGCCAGAACGCCGCGCCGACCTTCAACCCGCGCACCCCGGATCGCCTGCAATTCGCCCGCACTTGCTACGACCACATGGCCGGCACCCTGGCGGTGTTGCTACATGACCGGATGATCGAGGCGGGGTGGTTGCTGGAGACTGACGAGCAGGTTTATCAACTGAGTGACAGTGGCCAGGCGCTGTTCGAAGGGTTGGGCATCGAAGTCAAAGACCTGAGCACATTACGCCGTCGCTTTGCCTGCCCGTGCCTGGACTGGAGCATGCGCCGGCCGCATCTGGGCGGTTCGTTGGGGGCGGCGTTGTTGCAGACGGCGATCAAGCGCAAATGGGTGACTCAGGATCCGGACAGCCGGGCGCTGGCGTTGACGGCGCTGGGGCGCAAGGAGATTGGGGTGCGGTTTGGTTTGGTGGTGCCGGAGTATTCGGTTCAGCAGATCAAGGTCAAAAGATCGCAGCCTTCGGCAGCTTCTACGGGGGTGGTGTGATTCTAGGAAACCGGTGGAGGAGCTGACGCAGCCTGCGATCTTTTGATCTGCCCTACGCCCGAAAATCCCAGACGTACTCCACCACCCGCACCGCCAGCACCAGGTAGATCAAAAACAAAATCACCTGGAACGCCGTGTGATATGGAAGTCGGGACAAGCGCCGCAGACCGTCGCTGACGCTGAGCAGCATCAGCAGCGCCGACACCGCGATCAGCGTCCAGCCCGCCACGTCCGAGGTGATCAGCCCCATGTACGGATGGTGTTCGCTATGCAACGCATTGGTGCCCGCCGCGAACAATAACGCACAGACCAACAGGTTCTTGATGTTGTCGAACACCTGCGTGGTGAAGTCGGTGTCCAGCAAGGCCAGATACTTTCGCCAGAGTTTGCCCATGGTGTTGGTGGCGCCTGTTGACCGGTAGTCAGCAAGTCTAGTGAGACTTTTGCATGAAAGCACGGACAAAAAAAGCCCGGCCATCCAAGTGATGGCCGGGCTTTTGTGTTCAAACGGACAGCTTCGTCAGGTTAAACCTTGACGATCCAGCCCGCTGGCGCTTCGATGTCGCCGGTCTGTACACCGGTCAGCTCTTTGTAGAGCTTCTGGGTGACCGGGCCGACTTCGGTTTCGCTGTGGAACACGTGCAGGTGGTCGTTGTAGCTGATGCCGCCAATCGGGGTGATCACGGCAGCCGTACCGCAAGCGCCGGCTTCCTTGAAGTCCGACAGCTTGTCGATCAGCACGTCGCCTTCGACCACTTCCAGGCCCAGACGCGATTTTGCCAGTTCGATCAACGACAGGCGGGTGATGCCTGGCAGGACCGACGGCGACTTCGGGGTGACGAACTTGTTGTCGTGGGTGATCCCGAAGAAGTTGGCCGAGCCGACTTCCTCGATTTTGGTGTGGGTCATCGGGTCCAGGTAGATGCAGTCGGCAAAGTGCGCCTTCTTGGCCTGGGAACCGGGCATCAGGCTGGCAGCGTAATTGCCACCGACCTTGGCCGCACCGGTGCCTTGTGGGGCGGCGCGGTCGAAGCTGGAAATCAGGAAGTTGTGCGGGGTCAGGCCACCCTTGAAGTAGGCGCCGACCGGAATGGCGAAGATCGAGAAGATGAACTCGGGCGCAGTACGCACGCCGATGTTGTCACCGACGCCGATCACGAACGGACGCAGGTAAAGCGCGCCGCCAGTGCCGTAAGGCGGGATGAAACGCTCGTTGGCGCGGACCACGGCCTTGCAGGCTTCGATGAACTGCTCGGTTTCCACGAACGGCATCAGCAAGCGTGCGCAGCTGCGCTGCATGCGTAGGGCGTTCTGGTCCGGGCGGAACAGGTTGATCGAGCCGTCCTTGCAACGATAGGCCTTCATGCCTTCGAAGCACTGCTGGCCATAGTGAAGGGCAGTCGAGCCTTCGCTGATGTGCAGCACGTTATCTTCGGTCAGGGTGCCCGCGTCCCACTCGCCATTGCGCCAGTACGACAAGAAACGCTTGTCTGTCTTGATGTAGTCAAAACCCAGCTTGTCCCAATTGATGCTTTCGTTACCCATGACACCCTCTATCACTTAACAACCGCCGAAACGGTTCAAGGCTTCTGACGTTTTTTGGATGGGGACAACAATACTTCATTCCGGGCCTGTTTCGCAGCCTGGAATTCGATCTCTACGACCATTGACGCACTGATGTAGCAGCTGTCGAGCACCGCGAGGCAGCGTTCGGCGACGAAGTCGTCGTAAAACCGGCGATTGCGTTCTTTCAGACTGACCGCGTCAGCCGGATTACGACGACTTCGTCGCCGAGCGCTGCCTCGCTCCGCTCGACAGCTGCTACAGGATTTGCGTCCTGCTTTAGAGGTGCAGCGCGTGACCCAAGGCACGCAGCGCCGCTTCCTGCACCGCTTCACCCAGTGTCGGGTGCGCGTGGATGGTGCCGGCGATGTCTTCCAGCCGTGCGCCCATTTCCAGGCTCTGGCCGAATGCCGTCGATAACTCCGAAACCCCGACACCCACCGCTTGCCAACCCACAATCACATGATTATCCCGACGAGCGACCACCCGCACGAAGCCGGTTTTCGACTCCAGGGTCATCGCCCGGCCATTGGCGGCGAACGGGAAGCTGGAAACGATGCAGTCCAGCCCGGCAGCCTCGGCCTCAGTCGGCGTCTTGCCGACCACCACCAGTTCCGGGTCGGTAAAGCACACGGCAGCGATGGCAGTTGGGTTGAACTCGCGGGATTTGCCGCTGATCAACTCGGCGACCATCTCGCCCTGGGCCATGGCCCGGTGCGCGAGCATCGGTTCGCCGCTCAGGTCGCCGATGGCGTAAACGTTGCGCATGCTGGTCTGGCAGCGGTTGTCGATCTTGATCGCCGAACCGTTCATCGTCAGGTTCAGCGCTTCGAGGTTCCAGCCCTGGGTATTCGGCTTGCGGCCGACGGCCACCAGCACCTGATCGGTTTCCAGGTTCAGGGTGTCGCCAGTCGGATCAAGAACTTGCAGTGTATTTCTAGCCGAATCAAAGCCTTGAACGCTGTGCTTCAAGTAAAGCTTTACGCCGAGATGCTTGAGCGCTTCGTGCACCGGGTGCGTCAATTCGGCGTCGTAGGCCGGCAGGATACGATCCTGTGCCTCGACCACGCTGACCTCGGCACCGAGCTTGCGATAGGCAATCCCAAGCTCCAGGCCGATGTAACCGCCACCGACCACGATCAAGCGTTTAGGCACGCTTTTCGGCGCCAGGGCTTCGGTGGACGAAATGATCGGCCCGCCAATCGGCAGCATGGGCAGGTTCACGCTCTTCGAGCCGGTGGCCAGCACCAGGTGCTCGCACTGGATGCGCGTGTCGCCGACTTCAACGGTCTTGCCGTCGATCACCTTGGCCCAGCCTTGAATGACCTGGATCTTGTGCTTCTTCAGCAGCGCCGAGACGCCGGTGGTCAGGCGATCAACGATGCCGTCCTTCCACTCGACGCTTTTAGTGATATCGAGGGTCGGCGCCGAAACGCTGATGCCCAAAGCCGAGTGCTGGCTGTGGTGTTGCGTCTGGTGAAACTGTTCGGCGACATGAATCAGCGCCTTCGATGGAATGCAGCCGATGTTCAGGCAGGTGCCGCCCAACGATTCGCCTTCCACCAGAATGGTCGAAATGCCCAGTTGGCCGGCACGAATCGCCGTCACATAACCGCCAGGGCCGCCGCCAATGATCAGCAGCGTGGTGTTCAAAGATTGCATGCCTTACTCCACGAATAGGGTGGCGGGTTGTTCGAGCAAGCCACGAATGGCCTGGATGAATTGCGCCGCGTCCATGCCATCGACCACGCGGTGATCGAAGGAGCTGGAGAGGTTCATCATCTTGCGAATCACGATCTGGCCTTTGACCACCATCGGGCGTTCGACGATTTTGTTCACGCCGACGATCGCCACTTCCGGCAGGTTCAACACCGGAGTACTGACTATCCCGCCCAACGCGCCAAGACTGGTCAGGGTGATGGTCGAGCCCGAAAGCTCATCGCGGCTGGCTTTGCCATTGCGTGCGGCAGTCGCCAAACGCGAGATTTCCGAGGCGCTGTCCCACAGGCTGCGGGCTTCGGCGTGGCGCACCACCGGCACCATCAAGCCAATGTCGCTCTGGGTGGCGACGCCGACATGCACCGCGCCGAGGCGGGTGATGACCTGGGCTTCGTCGTCGTAACGGGCATTGATTTGCGGGAAGTCGCGCAGGGCAACCACCAAGGCACGTACGAGGAACGGCAGCAACGTCAGCTTGCCGCGAGTCGCGCCGTGTTTTTCATTCAAGTGCACGCGCAGTTCTTCCACGGCCGTGACGTCGATTTCCTCGACATAACTGAAGTGGGCGGCGCGCTGAGTGGCATCCTGCATGCGCTGGGCGATCTTGCGGCGCATGCCGATTACCGGAATTTGCTGTTCGTCGGTACGCTGGGCGTAAGCGGCGGTAGCGGTCGATGCATTCGACTGACCCTCGGCCAGATAGGCGTCGAGGTCTTCGTGCAGTACGCGACCGGCCGGGCCGGTGCCACGCACCAGACGCAACTGGATGCCGAGGTCCAATGCATGTTTGCGCACGGCCGGGGAGGCCAGCGGGCGCTCATCGGCTTCACGCGCAACCATCGGGCCTTGGCACACGGCGGCTGGGCGAGGTGCCGCTACCGGTTTGCTTTCAGCTTCAACTTTAGGCGCCACCGCCACCGGTGCTTCTTTAACGGCAACGGCTGCAGGCTGAGCGGACTCTTTATAGTTACCCGCGCCTTCCACTTCAATGCTGATCAGGATGCTGCCAACTGCCATCACTTCCCCCGGCACACCGCCGAGGGAGATGACCTTGCCATGCACCGGCGAAGGGATGTCGACCATTGCCTTGTCGGTCATGACATCGGCCAGCACCTGATCTTCGACGACCATGTCACCGACCTTGACGTGCCACACCGACAACTCAACTTCTGCAATGCCTTCACCAATGTCCGGCATTTTAATAACGTGCGTGCCCATTCAGACCTCCATAACCCGTTTCAACGCCGCGCCCACACGGGACGGCCCTGGGAAATACGCCCACTCTTGCGCGTGCGGGTAGGGGGTGTCCCAACCGGTGACGCGTTCGATCGGCGCTTCCAGGTAGTGGAAGCAATGCTCTTGCACCAACGCGACCAGTTCCGCGCCGAAACCGCAGGTGCGGGTGGCTTCGTGAACGATCACGCAGCGGCCGGTTTTCTTTACCGACTTGACGATGGTTTCGAGATCCAGCGGCCACAGGCTGCGCAGGTCGATGACTTCGGCGTCGACACCGCTTTCTTCGGCGGCCACTTGCGATACATAGACCGTGGTGCCGTAGGTCAGGATCGTGACTTCCTTGCCCGGACGGGCGATGGCGGCGACGTCCAGCGGCACGGTGTAGTAACCGTCCGGTACTTGCGCGGCCGGGTGTTTCGACCACGGGGTTACCGGGCGGTCGTGGTGGCCGTCGAACGGGCCGTTGTACAGACGTTTTGGCTCAAGGAAGATCACCGGGTCATCGTTTTCGATGGAGGCGATCAGCAGGCCTTTGGCGTCGTACGGGTTGGACGGCATGACGGTGCGCAGGCCGCAGACCTGGGTGAACATCGCTTCAATACTTTGGCTGTGAGTCTGGCCGCCGTAGATGCCGCCGCCGCACGGCATGCGCAGGGTCATCGGCGCGGTGAACTCGCCGGCCGAGCGATAACGCAGGCGGGCGGCTTCGGAAATGATCTGGTCGGACGCCGGGTACACGTAGTCGGCGAACTGAATCTCGGCCACCGGTCGCAGACCGTAGGCGCCCATGCCCACGGCGACGCCGACGATGCCGCTTTCCGAGATCGGCGCATCGAACACCCGGGAGGTGCCGTACTTGCTCTGCAAGCCTTCGGTGCAACGGAACACGCCGCCGAAGTAGCCCACGTCCTGGCCGAACACCACGACGTTGTCGTCGCGCTCAAGCATCACATCCATGGCCGAGCGCAGGGCCTGGATCATGGTCATGGTGGTCGTGCTCATGGCGGTTTCCGTGTTTAGCTCGATAGTGTTGTTGTGGTCGTTCATGTCAGATCCCCAACTCTTGACGCTGGCGCTTCAAGTGCTCCGGCATCTCTTTGTAGACGTCTTCGAACATGGTCGCGGCGCTTGGCGTCTGGCCCCCGGCGAGGGTGCCGTACGTTTCGGCTTCTTTCTGCGCGGCAATCACTTCGGCTTCCAGTTCGGCGCTGACAGCGGCGTGTTCCTCGTCAGACCACTGACCAATCTTGATCAGGTGCTGCTTGAGGCGCGCAATCGGGTCGCCCAACGGGAAGTGGCTCCAGTCGTCGGCGGGACGGTATTTCGAAGGATCATCGGAGGTGGAGTGCGGGCCGGCGCGGTAGGTGACCCATTCGATCATGGTCGGGCCGAGGTTGCGGCGCGCCCGTTCGGCGGCCCAGGCAGAGGCGGCGTAGACCGCGACGAAATCATTGCCATCGACCCGCAGGGAGGCAATCCCGCAACCGACGCCACGACCGGCAAACGTGGTGGCTTCACCACCGGCAATCGCCTGGAACGTCGAGATTGCCCATTGGTTGTTGACCACATTGAGGATCACCGGCGCGCGGTAAACGTGGGCGAAGGTGAGGGCGGTGTGGAAGTCGGATTCAGCGGTGGCGCCGTCGCCGATCCAGGCCGAAGCGATTTTGGTGTCACCCTTGATCGCCGAGGCCATGCCCCAGCCCACACCTTGTACGAATTGGGTGGCGAGGTTGCCGGAAATGGTGAAGAAGCCGTGATCGCGTACCGAGTACATGATCGGCAACTGTCGGCCCTTGAGCGGATCGCGCTCGTTGGACAGCAGTTGGCAGATCAGGTCCACCAGCGGCACTTCGCGGGCCATCAGGATGCTTTGCTGGCGATAGGTAGGGAAGCACATGTCGTCGATGTTCAAGGCCAGGGCCTGGGCGCTGCCGATGGCTTCTTCGCCGAGGCTTTGCATGTAGAACGACATTTTTTTCTGACGCTGGGCGACCACCATGCGGTTGTCGAAAATCCGCGTCTTGAGCATGGCGCGCATGCCTTTACGCAGGATCTCGGACGGCACGCCTTCGCCCCATGGGCCAAGGGCGTTGCCCTGGTCGTCGAGCACGCGAATCAGGCCCTTGGCCAGATCAGCCGTGTCGGCCGGTTCAACGTCGATTGGGGGTTTGCGCACCGTGCCGGCGTCGGTCAGACGCAGGTAGGAGAAGTCGGTTTTACAGCCGGGACGGCCCGAGGGTTCGGGAACGTGCAGGCGCAGCGGTTCGTACGCTTGGTTCATGGCTTCTACGCTCGATCTTGTGAATTTTTTGTAGTGAGCTGACGGTCATTCCACGGTTAGTGGAAATCTTGTCCTACAAACATCATAGGCCCGGCGCAGGAGAATATTTATCTGTGTTTCGTTGCGTTGGCGGTCATTTGAGGATAAAAAATCTGCATAAACAAAAATAACAGGTGGTTTTGTCTCATGCGCAAATTGGATCGTACCGATATTGGCATTCTCAATAGTCTTCAGGAGAACGCCCGCATCACCAACGCCGACCTCGCCCGCTCGGTGAACCTGTCGCCGACGCCGTGCTTTAACCGGGTCAAGGCGATGGAAGAGTTGGGGCTGATACGTGAGCAAGTGACGCTCTTGGATGCCGACCTGCTGGGGCTGCATGTGAATGTGTTCATTCATGTCAGCCTGGAGAAACAGGTGGAAGAGGCGCTGGCGCATTTTGAAGAGGCGATCTCGGATCGTCCGGAAGTGATGGAGTGCTACTTGATGGCGGGGGATCCGGATTATTTGATTCGGGTGTTGGTGCCGAGCATTCAGTCGTTGGAGCGCTTTATGATGGATTTTCTGACCAAAGTCCCTGGCGTGGCCAACATTCGTTCGAGCTTTGCGCTGAAGCAGGTGCGGTACAAAACTGCACTGCCGTTACCGGCGAACGGACTGACCCTCGGCAGTTGACGCTGATCATTCCCACGCTCCGCGTGGGAATGCCGCCGGGGACGCTCCGCGTTCCGCTTCGAATGTGACGCAGAGCGTCACGGGATGCATTCCCACGCAGAGCGTGGGAATGATCGAGCGTTAGAGTTTATTAATGGGGATTTTCAGGTACGTCACGCCGTTATCCTCAGTCGGCGGCAAATTCCCCGCCCGCACATTGACCTGAATCGCCGGCAGCAACAGATTCGGCATGCCCAACCCGGCATCGCGCTGTGTGCGCATGGCGACGAACGCCGCTTCATCAATACCGTCATGCACATGAATGTTGCTTTTACGCTGCTCACCGACGGTGGTCTGGCATTCAGGCTCACGGCCCTCAGGCGGGTAGTCGTGGCAAACGTAAAGCCGAACACCAGCAGGGAACGCCAGCAGCTTGTGGATCGAGGCGAACATCTGGTTGGCATTGCCTCCCGGAAAATCGCAACGCGCGGTGCCGACATCCGGCATGAACAGCGTATCGCCCACCAGAATCACATCACCGTCGATCAAATAAGCCATGTCCGCCGGCGTATGGCCGGGCACATGCAGGGCCGTGGCCTTGAGGTTGCCGATCATGAATGACTCGTTCGGCGCGAACAGGTGATCGAACTGTGAGCCGTCCACACAAAATTCCGGCTCGAGATTGAACAGGGTCTTGAATACGCCCTGGACCTTGCTGATCGACTGCCCAATCGCGATCTTCCCACCCAGTTCCCGGCGCAGATACGGCGCGGCGGACAAGTGATCGGCGTGGGCATGGGTTTCCAGCAGCCATTGAACCTGCAACTGGTGTTCGCGCACGAAGGCAATGACGCGGTCAGCCTGGACAGTAGAGGTTCGCCCAGCCGCCGGGTCGTAATCGAGTACGGTGTCGACAATCGCGCACTGCCCGCCAGCCTGCTCGTAGATCACGTAGCTGTAGGTCGACGAGGCGGGGTCGAGGAAGGCTTCAATCAGCGCGGGCATGGGACTCGGACCTGTGAAAGGGGTGGGAAGACAGTAACCGGTTGCAACACTTTATGTTTACACATAATGTCTGCAGCTTAAGTGACGTCGAAGGCATCCTGCAAATGCAATCCAGTCTGACCGAATGTGAAGTCGCCCAACTGCGGGCTTCGGCCTCCAAAGCTTGCGCGCTGCTCAAGGCGTTGGCCAATGAGGATCGCTTGCTGATTCTCTGCCAGTTGACCCAAGGCGAGCGTAACGTCGGCGAACTGGAAACCATGACCGGCGTACGCCAGCCGACACTGTCCCAACAGCTGGGCATCTTGCGCGATGAGGGCCTGGTCGCGACCCGCCGCGAAGGCAAATACATTTTCTATGGCCTGGCCAGTCACGAAGTGATTCAAGTGATGAAGACGCTGTCCGGCCTGTATTGCGGAGCGGTACTGAAAAGCTGGGCGTGACGATGCCCTTTGTAGCAGCTGGCGGAGCCTGCGTTCGCCTGTAGCAGCTGCCGAGCCTGCGAGGCTGCGTTCGGCTGCGAAGCAGTCGTCAAATCAGGCGGCGCGGTGCATCAGGAAGACCGCGTGCTCAGGTTTTACGACTGCTTCGCAGCCGAACGCAGCCTCGCAGGCTCGGCAGCTGCTACCAGCCGAACGCAGCCTTCGGCAGCTGCTACAGAGAAAGTGCCTGACCCGACTAAATGCGTGCAGCAGTAAAAAAGGGAACAACCAATGAACGATCAACACTGGGGCCCAACCATCAGTGCAGACATCGTGGTGATAGGCGGCGGCACGGCAGGGATTGGTTTTGTCGCCAGCCTGCTCAAGCGCGATCCGTCGTTGCACATCACCGTTATCGAACCCAATACCCAGCACTTCTATCAGCCAGCCTGGACCTTGGTCGGAGGTGGCGCCTACAAGGTGCAAGACACCGTGCGCCCGATGTCCAGCGTCATGCCGCGGCAAGCCACCTGGCTGCAAGCTGCCGTCACTGAAATTGCCGCCGACAACAAGCACCTGACCCTCGACGACGGCCGCACCGTCGGCTATCAAAACCTCATTGTCTGCCCCGGCTTGCGCCTGGCGTGGGAGAAGATCGAAGGCTTGCAGGAAACCCTCGGCCAGCACGGCGTGACCTCCAATTACAGTTATCAGCATGCGGCCTACACCTGGGAGCTGGTCAAGAACCTGCGCGGCGGCAAGGCGATCTTCACCCAGCCACCGATCCCGATCAAATGCGCCGGGGCGCCGCAAAAGGCGTTGTACCTGTCCTGCGATCACTGGTTGAAAAGCGGCGTGCTGAAAAACATCGACGTCGAGTTCAACCTCGCCGGTGCTGTGCTGTTCGGCGTGCCGACCTTCGTGCCGCCGCTGATGAAATACATCGAAAAGTACAACGCCCGGCTGGCGTTCACCTCCAATCTGATCAAGGTCGATGGCCCGGCGAAAACCGCGTGGTTCGAGGTCAAGGATGCGGCCGGTACGGTCACCGTTGAAGAAAAAACCTTCGACTTGCTGCACGTCGTGCCACCTCAAGTGGCCCCGGATTTCATCCACCAAAGTCCCTTGGCCGACGCCGCTGGCTGGTGCGAAGTGAACATGCACACGTTGCAACACGTGCGTTATCCCGAGGTGTTCGGCCTGGGTGATATCTGCTCCACCAGCAACGCGAAAACCGCCGCAGCGGTGCGCAAGCAGATTGTGGTGGTCGCGGAAAACCTGTTGGCCCTGCGCAAGCAGCAACCGCTGCCGCTCAAGTACGACGGCTACGGCTCCTGCCCGCTGACGGTGGAGAAAGGCAAGGTGATCCTCGCCGAGTTTGGCTATGCCGGTAAGTTGCTGCCGACCTTTCCCCTCGACCCGACAGTGCCGCGTCGTTCGGCGTGGTGGCTCAAGGCGTCCCTGCTGCCGTGGTTCTACTGGAACGGCATGCTCAAGGGCCGAGAGTGGCTGACCGCTGTGTCCAAGGTCGATTGAGAGAACCCTATGCTGCTGGCAAGTTTTTTTGGTGTGCTCATGGGCCTGGTCCTTGGTTTGACCGGGGCCGGGGGCGGAATTCTGGCGGTGCCGGCGTTGGTACTGGGGCTCGGCTGGACCATGACCCAAGCGGCGCCGGTCGCGTTGTTTGCGGTAGGCAGCGCGGCAGCGGTCGGCGCTATCGACGGCTTGCGCCACGGTCTGGTGCGCTATCGCGCGGCGTTGTTGATCGCCTTGCTGGGGGCGATTTTTTCTCCGCTCGGGATCTACTTCGCCCATCAGTTGCCGGAAAAAATCCTGATGATTTTGTTCAGCCTGCTGATGGTCATGGTGGCCTGGCGGATGTTGCGCAAGGAGCGCCAGGACGAAGGCCCGAGCGACCATGGCCACGCCAACTGGGGCCAGAAAAACTGCATGCTCGATCAACAGACCGGGCGCTTTTCCTGGACCGCCAAATGCACCGCGACCCTGGCGGCCCTCGGTGCGGTGACTGGTGTGGTGTCGGGCTTGCTGGGCGTCGGCGGCGGCTTTCTGATCGTCCCGGCGTTCAAGCAACTGACGGACGTGCAGATGCGCGGGATCATCGCCACGTCGTTGATGGTGATCAGCCTGATCTCGGCCATCGGCGTGATCGGTGCGTTCCATGCCGGGGTACGGATCGACAGCTTGGGCGTGGCGTTTATCGTCTCCAGCATCGTCGGCATGGTCATTGGCCGCAAGCTGTGTGCCCGTGTACCCGCCCGTGCGCTGCAAATCGGTTTCGCCAGTGTCTGCATCGTGGTCGCCGCTTACATGCTGTTTAGAGCGGGCGTCTAGCCGGTACCGGCTCCTCCGGGCGCCAGTACCGCTCGCAGGCGTACACCCAAAGTTCCGGGCCTTGCCGCGGCCCGGTCTTACGCCGAATTTGCCGCGCATCCCCGGCCCCTCCAAAGCACTTCAAAACCGCCGCCAAGGCAGCGTATGACGCCGCCGGTCAGCTTTCGATAATCGCCTCCGACAACTTTTCCCCCTGTTGCGGAGCGCGTCATGCATAACAATAAGAATTTCTCGCATCGTTTTTTGCCGGCCGTCATCGTCAGCCTGTCGTCCCTTGGCCTGAGTTCAATGGCCGAGGCCGAGATCATGCTGTACGACAAGGACCAGACCACGTTCTCCACTGACGGCTACATCAACGCCTTCTATGTGAACAGTAAAGTCGACCGGGCTGGCGATCAGTACGACCGTCGGCAGGCCCGGGTCAAGATGGGTTTTCTGCCCAACTACCTGGGCTTCAACATGGGCAAGCAGGTCGATGACCTCAAGCTCGGCGCCCGCGCCTCGTTCTGGGTGACCATCAACGACAGCGAAACCAACGGCACCGACACCGCCATCGATGTGCGGCAGTTCTACGGCACCGTGGCCAATCCGGAGTGGGGCGAAGTGTTGATCGGCAAGGATTTCGGCCTATTTGCCCGCTCCAACATCCTGCTCGATGAACTGCTCGCCGGTTACGGCCAGGTCAGTGACAGCCTGGGGCTGGTGGACGGTGGCGGGGTGTCGTTCGGCAACATCGGCAGCGGTTATCCGTATCCGTTTCCCACCTCGCAAATCACCTACCGCACGCCGGTGATGGAAGGCTTGCGGGTGGCGGTGGGGATCATGGACCCGGTGGACACCAACGACAGCAGCCCCTTGGGCAAGGCTTACCAGGAAAACCCGCGCACCGAGAGCGAGATCACCTACCAGTTCGATGTCGCGGGGGCGAAGATCTACAGCTGGGTCAACGGTAGCTACCAGACCTCTGACAACACCGATTCCACCGTTCAATCCGTCACCTCCAAAGGCCTCGGCTACGGCGTGCAGGCGAAAATGGGCGGGTTATCGCTGACCGGTTCCGGGTTCCAGGCCAAGGGCATCAACCCGTTCTTCACCAACAATGCCGGCGAAGCGACGTTGCGCAATGTCGATAGCAAAGGCTATTTGATGCAGGGCTCCTACAAACTGGGCGAGAACCGTTTGGCGCTGTCCTACGGCAAGACCAACGACGACGGCAACGGCGTGGTCGGCAGTGGCGCGGACTATGAAACCCGCGGCATTGCGCTGTTCCATGACGTCAATGACAACCTCAAATTGGTGGCCGAGTACAACCAGTTCAGCATCGATGGTCACGACACCAGTGCGCAGAACGAAGACACCGATACGGTTGCGGTGGGGGCGGTGCTTACCTGGTGAGCCTCTAGCGACACTGATCACCTGTGGCGAGCGAGCTTGCTCCCGCTGGAGCGCTAAGCGGTCCCGATTCTGGTCGCGCATCGACCAATGGGGGGCTGCTTCGCCGCCCAGCGGGAGCAAGCTCCCTCGCCACAAAAGCTCCCGCCATTCAATCTCTACGCTTGCACTCTCATCCCATCGAAGCGCCTGACCGCTACCCAAGTAGCATACGTCCCGGCCCGCAGGCTTCGTACACTCGCACCTCATACATGCGCACCTGCGGGAGGCGACGATGCAGCAGGTCCAGAGTGAAGGCGTGGTCAGTGCGATGTCCCAGGCCACCGATGCGCAGCAGGCAGCCCAGGAGTTGGCGCGACAGCTGTTGCATCCACACCTGGGCTTTGTGCTGTTTTTCTGTTCCGCCGAGTACGACTTGCAGGCGCTGGGCCAGGCCTTGCAGCAAAGCTTCGGCGGGATTCGCCTGGTGGGCTGCACCAGCGCCGGGGAAATCACCCCGCAAGGCTACGGCCGCAATTGCGTGACGGCAGTCGGGTTCGACCATCGGCACTTTTCCATCGCCATTGAACTGATCGACGAGATGGAGCGCTTCAGCCTGATCGACGCCCAGCAAATGGTCGAACGCCTGGTGGGCGGCTGTCGCAGCAATACCCTGGCGCCGATCAAGGGCAACAGCTTTGCCCTGACCCTGCTCGATGGCCTGTCCAGCCGTGAGGAAATGGTCCTCGCCGCGTTGAGCGCAGCCTTGGGCGATATCCCGCATTTCGGCGGTTCCGCTGGCGATGACAACTACCTGACCCACACCCACGTGTACTTCGATGGCGTGTTCCACAGCGGCGCGGCGGTGGTGGTGCTGGTCAACACCTGGCTCGATTTCGAAGTCTTCACTACGCACCACATCCTGCCCCGGGCGGAAAAACTGGTGGTGACCGGGGCCGACAGCGCATCGCGACGGGTCTTCGAACTTAACGCCGAACCTGCCGCCGAGGAGTACGCCCGCCATATCGGTGTGCCGGTCGCCGAGCTCGATCACCGGATCTTCGCCGCGCACCCGTTGGCGGTGCGGATCAACGATCAGTACTACGTGCGCGCCATCCAGCAGGTGCACCCGGACCTGAGCCTGAGTTTTTACTGCGCCGTGGAAAACGGCATTGTCCTCACCGCCATGACCCCAGGCCCCATGCTACCGAACCTGCAAGCGCTGTTCGCGGGCCTGGAGGAACGCCTCGGCGACCTGTTGCTGACCATCGGCTGCGACTGCTTTCTGCGACGCCTGGAACTGGAAGAGCGCGGCAGCCTGGAACCGATCGGGGCGTTTTTGCGTGAGCATCGGGTGATGGGTTTCAACACCTACGGAGAACAGTTCAATGGCATGCACATCAACCAGACCTTCACCGGGGTTGCCATTGCCCGAGGCCGTTCCCCTGGACACCGTTGAACTCCAGGCGCAGGTCGCCGGCCTGCAGCGCGACAACCACAAGCTGCAGCGCATCAATGGCGCGCTGATCGAACGGATCGAATCCGGCATCACCCGGGGCAACGACCCGTATGCGGCGTTCCAGCATTCGGTGGTGCTGGCCGAACAGGTCCGCGAGCGCACCGACGCCTTGAATCAGGCCATGGCCGAACTCAAGGCCGGCAATCACTTGCTCAGCGATGCACGCCTGCGGGCGGAAACCGCCCATCAGCATTTGATCGATGCGATCGAGAGCATTTCCGATGCTTTCGTGTTGTTCGATGAAGACCAGCGCATCGTGCTGTTCAACAGCCGCTTCAAGGCTTTCTGGGGTAACAGTCGGGTGCGGATCATTGCCGGTATGCACCTGGCCGAGGTCAAACGCTTGATGACGGCCACCGGGTTGTTCACCGAGGAACCCCGGGGTCACGCCGACCAGAATCTGCTGTATCGCCTGCAAAATGGCCGCTGGCTGCAAGTCAGCGAACGGCCGACCCAGGAAGGCGGGCGGGTGATTCTGTTTACCGATATCACTGACGTCAAACTCAGCGAAACCGTGCGCCGTGAGCAAGCCGTGGCGCAGAAATCCCACCTGCTGCAACGGGCCGTGGACAACCTGTCCCAAGGCGTGGCGATGGTCAACGCCGACGGCATCCTGGAACTGTGGAACCGGCGTTTTCTTGAACTCAGCGGCCTGGCGCCGGTGGCGGCCCATCGGCCGTTCGCCGAGGTGATCGCCGATAGCGAATTGAACCTGCTGACCCCGGCCAGTCGTGACAGCAACGGGCGGTCGGTACAGGAATGCGAGCAGCGTCTCTACGATGGCCGGGTCCTGGAAATCCGCACCCATCCGCTGCCCACGGGCGGCTTCGTCAATACCTTCACCGACATCACTGAACGCTACCAACACGCCGAAGCGCTCAGCGAAAGCGAACGCTGGATTCGCTTGATCACCGACCATGTGCCGGCGCTGATTGCCTACCTGAACGCCGATCTGGTCTACGAGTTCACCAACAAGGTCTACGAAGAATGGTACTGCTGGCCCCGGGGCGTGATGCTCGGGCAGAGCCTGCGCGAGGTCCACAGTGAGCAGCATTACCAGCGCCTGGAAGCCTATGTCGCCCGGGCCTTGGCCGGTGAAAGCGTGACCTTCGAGTTCGCCGAAACCAACATCAACAATCAGGAACGCTACATGCTGCGCTCCTACGTGCCCAATCGCCTGGCCACCGGGGAGGTGGTGGGGATTTTTGTGTTGATCCGTGACATCACCGAACGCCGCCGCACCGCCGAGGCCTTGCACCAGGCCTATCAAAACCTTGAGTTGCGGGTGCGCGAACGCACGGCGGAACTGACCACCCTCAACGATCAACTGCTGCGCGAAATCGATGAGCGCCGTCGCGTCGAATCACGCCTGCGCGAAGCCAAACTCGAAGCCGAGCAGGCCAACCTGTCGAAGACCAAGTTTCTCGCTGCCGTCAGCCACGACTTGCTGCAACCGCTCAACGCGGCGCGGCTGTTTACCAGCGCTTTGCTGGAACGCCGGGAGCCAGTGGCCAACGCGATTCTGGTGCGCAACGTCAGCAATTCCCTGGAAGACGTGGAAAACCTGCTGGGTACTTTGGTGGATATTTCCAAACTCGATGCCGGGGTGATCAAGGCTGACATCGCGCCGTTCGCCCTCAGCGAATTGCTGGAAAACCTCGCCGCCGAGTACACCCAAGTGGCGCGCAGTGAAGGGCTGGAGCTGCATTTCATCCCGTGTTCGGCGCTGGTGCGCAGTGATATTCAGTTACTGGCGCGGATCCTGCGCAATCTGCTGAGCAATGCGATTCGCTACACCTACAGCGGCCGTGTGGTGCTCGGTTGCCGCCGCCATCATCAGCGCTTGTCGATTGAAGTCTGGGACAGCGGCATGGGCATTGCCGAAAACCGTCTGGAAGAGATTTTCCAGGAGTTCAAGCGCGGTGATGTACAGCGTCCGGATCAGGATCGCGGCTTGGGCCTGGGCCTGGCTATCGTCGAGAAAATCGCCGGGATCCTCGGGCACCGGATTCATGTGCGCTCGTGGCCGGGCAAGGGCTCGATGTTTTCCGTCGAAGTGCCGCTCAGCGCCACGGCGCCCAAGGCGTTGCCGAGCTTGTTGATGAGCGAGCCGATGCTTGAGCGCCTGCGCGGTGCGCGGGTGTGGGTGCTGGACAACGACGCAGCGATTTGCGCGGGGATGCGCACGTTGCTGGAAGGTTGGGGGTGTCTGGTAGTGACGGCGCTGTCGGAGCAGGATTTGGCCCGGCAAGTGGACAACTATCACCAGGAAGCCGACTTGCTGATTGCCGACTACCACCTGGACGACGACCAGAACGGCGTCGATGCCGTGGCCCGGATCAATGCGCGGCGGGGTTCGGCTATTCCAGCGATGATGATCACGGCCAATTACAGCAACGAGCTAAAGCTGCAGATCCGTGAGTTGGGGCACACCTTGATGCATAAGCCGGTGCGGCCGATGAAGCTGAAGACCGCGATGAGTCACCTACTCGGTCCATCCCGATAACTTGAGTCGCCCCCCGACCTGTAGCAGCTGGCGAAGCCTGCGTTCGGCTGCGCAGCAGTCGTAAACCCTGACGACGCGGTTTTCCTGATAAACCGCATTGTCTGATTCACGACTGCTGCGCAGCCGAACGCAGGCTTCGCCAGCTGCTACAGAGTGCGCGTCTTGCGTGGATTGTGCTTCAACGCCGCAGATAAGACCCGAAATCAATATCCCCGGCACTCAAGATCGCCTGCACCCGGTTGTGCACGTTGAGTTTGCGCAGGATCGCCGACACATGAGCCTTGACCGTGGTTTCGGCGATTTCCAGGGTGTAGGCGATCTGTTTGTTCGACTCACCCTTGGTCATCCGTTCAAGTACCAGCAACTGCTTGCGAGTCAGGGCCTGGAGCAGTTCCGGCGGGAAGCTCGGGTTGTCATTCATGCGGCGGTGGGTGCCGGGTTTTTGCGTGCGGATGATGTCCGGCGGCAGGTACACGTTGCCGTTGAGAATCTGTTGGATGGCCTCGGTCATCTGCAATCGTGGCGAAGATTTGGTGATGAAACCCACGGCGCCGTAAGTGATGGCTTGCAGCACGATCTGTTTGTCCTGCTCGGCCGAGACGATCACCACCGGAATGGTTGGCGCCTCGTTGCGCAGGTTGATCAGGCCGTTGAGGCCGTGCATGCCCGGCATGTTCAGGTCCAGCAGGATCAGATCCAGGTCGTCGTGTTCCTGGGTCAGCAGCAGGGCGCTGTCCAGGTCGGCGGTTTCCATCACTTCACTGCCGGGGAAACCGTCGCTGATGACGTTATGAATAGCTTCGCGAAACAGCGGGTGATCGTCGGCAATCAGAATTTTGTACATAGCCATTCACCTCATTATTTTGATTTTTTGGTGGGGCAACAACACGCAGGTGTTCAGTCAGGGAAAGGGCTCGGGCTGGGCCGGCGCAACGGGCAGGTTCGCCGCTTGCCAGGCATCCAGGCCATCGCGATACCAATACACTGACTTATAGCCCATGGCCGCGGCGCGTTTTACCGCGTTCCAGCTCAACTAGCAATCGGAGCGGCAGTAGAAGACCAGCGGTTGCTGGCGGTCACCGTCGCTCCATTTATCCAGATTACGCGCAAAGTAGACTTGCCAGTCGGCTGTCAGGTCGCCGTCGCCGGTATTGGCCAACCAGTGACTGCCGGGCAGGTTCTCGTGGGGCTGGTCTTCGATGAAACGCCCTTGCAGCCATTGGCGGCGGTAGACGTCGATTAACACTGGGCGCGGAGTCCGGGTGAGCAGGGCTTGCAGGGCGGACGTATCGAGAATAGTCGCACCCGGAAGCTGATTGGGCGTCGGGCTGCGGTACAGGCCGATGCGGTAACCGTCGGCAGAGAATAGCGGGGTTTCGGCGTGCGCGGTGCTCAGCAACAGGCTAAGCGACAGGGCAGCGAGGCAAGGGCGCAGCAGACGACGTCGGGCACGCGGCATGGGGGTTCAATCCTTATAGTTATGAACCTATTACATGCCAGTCCCGGTGCGATGGGAATGCGACGATAGACAGGTAAAGCAGTACTAAAGTAGTAATTTCAGAGGCTGATCGTTCCCACGCTCAGCGTGGGAATGCAGCCCGGGACGCTCCGCGTCCCAAAGCGGACGCGGAGCGTCCATTGAGGCATTCCCACGCAGAGCGTGGGAACGATCAATGTCGCGGAGCGTGGGAGCGATCATTCAGTTGGATTTGCGCAGGGCTGCGTGTTGCGGGTTGAAGGTGAGGACCGCGAGCAGCACGAACAGCAACGTCAGCCCGACGCACACCGCCAGCGCCAACGGGTTGAAGCGTTCATACAAGGCAAACCGCACCAGCTCCACGGCGTGGGTAAACGGGTTCAGCGCACACAACCAGTACAACCACTCACTGGATTCACGCATTTTCCACAGCGGATACAGCGCCGATGACAGGAAAAACAGCGGGAAGATCACGAAATTCATCACCCCGGCAAAGTTCTCCAACTGGCGGATCGCGTTCGACAGCAACAGCCCCAGCGCACTGAGCATCAGCGCCACCAGCAGCAACGCGGGCAAGGCAATGAGCAGGCCCATGGCCGGTGGTTGCACGCCATACACCCAGGCAATCGCCAGAAAGGCATACACCTGCAGCAGCGAAATCAGCGATGTCGCCAACAACTTGCTGCACAGCAAAAAGGTCCGAGGCAGGGGGCTGGTCAGCAGCACGCGCATGCTGCCCATCTCCCGGTCATAGACCATCGACAGCGAACCCTGCATGCCGTTGAACAGCAGGATCATGCAGGCCAGCCCCGGAATGATGTACACCTCATACGGAATGTAGGTGTCATACGGCTCGATGATCGCGATGCCCAGCGCCGCGCGAAACCCGGCGGCGAATACCAATAGCCACAACAGCGGGCGCACCAGCGCACTGAGAAACCGTGTGCGCTGCAACACAAAACGCAGCCATTCGCGCAGCACGATGCCGTTGAAACACTGCCAGTAAGCATTCATCGGGCGGCTCCTGAGGTGGTCAGTCGAGTGAAGGCCGAGCCCAGGTCGCCACCGTGTTCCAGGCTCAGGGCGTCGGCTTGTCCACTGGCGACCAGTCGTCCCTGATGAAGAATCAGCAAGTCGTCGCTCGGCTGCACTTCATCCAATAAATGCGTGGTCCAGAGCACGCTGATGCCTTGCTCGCGGCACAGGCTGCGGATGTGTTGGTTGAGCGCCAGGCGACTGGCCGGGTCGAGGCCGACGCTGGCCTCATCCAGCAGCAGCAAACGCGGTTCGTGGAGCAAGGCCCGAGCGATTTCCACCCGTCGGCGATGACCGCCATTGAGTTCGCGGACTTTTTCGCGACGGCGTTCGGTCAGCGCCTGGCGGGCCAGTTCGGCCTCGACCCGCAAACCGGTCTGGCGCCGAGACAGGCCGTGCAGCGCGGCGTGATAACGCAGGTTCTGCTCGACGCTAAGGTCCAGGTCCAAGGTGCTTTGTTGAAACACCACGCCCAATTGCTTGAGCGCCGGGCGCGGCGTATCACGCAACGAACAGCCGCCGACCCGGATGTCGCCGCGCTGCAAATCATAGAGCCGAGTCAGCAGGGCGATCAGCGTCGATTTCCCCGCGCCGTTCGGCCCCAGCAATGCGGCAAAACGCCCCGGCGCCAGGCTGAAACTCACCTGGCGCAGGGCCTCTTTCGCCCCATAAGCAAAGCTCAGTTCGCTGACTTCCAGTGCGTTCATGGGGTCACCACCACGCCCCAGGGATAGCGCCCGACCTTGATCGATTTGCTGACCTTGAGGCTGTCGATATCAATCACCGACACATCGCCGCTGACGCCGTTGGTGGCGAGCAATTGCTTCTGATCCGGGGTGAACGACATCTGCCACACGCGCCGGCCGACCAGCAGGTAATCGAGCACTTCAAAGGTCTTGGCATCGACCACCGCCACGTGATTGGCCGGGCCGAGGGCGACGAAACCGTACTTGCCGTCGGCGCTGAGCTTGATCCCCACTGGCTGCACCTTGTCCGGGTGTACGCCCTTGATCTGGAAGTTCATGGTCTTGAGAATCTTGCGCGTAGCGACGTCGAGAATCGTCACCGTGCCGCCGATTTCCGCCGAGGCCCACAGCTGTGAGCCGTCCGGTGAAAACTCGACGAAACGCGGGCGCTGGTCCACCAGCGTGCTGTCGGCCAACGTCTGGGTGCTGGTGTCGATCCAGTGCAGCATGTTCGTGGTCTCGCTGGTGTTCACCGCCCATTTGCCGTCGGGGCTGACCGCCATGCCTTCGGGCTCGACGCCGACGTTGATCTGGCTCAGCACCTTGGAGGTTTCGGTGTCGATCACCGTCACCAGCGCATCGTCTTCGTTGGAAACGTACAACCAGCGATTATTCGGGTGCAGGGCGAATTGCTCGGGGTCTTTGCCCGACGGCAACTCCTTGATGATCTTGCGCGTGGCCACGTCCATCACCTGGACCCGGTCCGAGTCGCTGGCGCAGATGTACAGCAACTTGCTGTCATGGGACAGCAACAGACCGCGCGGGCGCTGGCCGACGGGCAGGGTGTCGGTGACTTGCAGGGTCTGCATGTCGATCAGGCTCAGCGTGTTGTCCTTTTCGTTGGAGACCCAGGCGGTGCTGGCCACGGCGTGCCCGGCAGCAAGCAGCAGGGCGCATGAGAGCAGGGTACGGCGCATGGCGGATTCCTTTTTATTGTCGTTGTGGTGGAAAAAATCAGGGAAAGCGGCAGGTCACTTCGGGCTTGTCGTATCCCAGGCTGTCCATTTCGTTGAACGGGTGCAGGAAACCGTCCTGGGGCGAAGTGCTGACCAGCGCTCGCGGTTGCACGATGGGGATCGGCTGGCGCAACTGGCCGTTCCACGGCCGATAGCTGAGCTTGCGACCCTTGAAACCGTCCAGCGGCAATTGATCGCTGATCTCCAGCGCACGGATCGCCATCGGATCGGTCTGGCGCAACTTGCTCACCGCGCTGGCGATGCTGCGTACGGCCATCCACGCGGCGAAATCCCGGTCATTCATCCAGCGTCCGGCCATGGCCTCGAAGCGTTTTTGTAACTGCGCGGCGCCGTAGGTTTCCACGGTTTTGTGCCAGCCCACCGGGGTCAGGCCCTGGGTGCCGGCGACCGGGCGCGGATACCAGGTCTGGTAGGGCACGTATTCGCCGAAGTCACCGCGTTCATCCGCCACCAGCACCACGTCGTACTCGGCGGTCTGGGTGAATAGCGGCATGTCGGCCTGGGCGCTGCGGCGTTGATCGTTGTCGAAACTCCAGGCTTTTTCCGCCACCAGTTTCAGGCCGAAGCGTTTGGCG
The DNA here is from genome assembly GCF_059716165.1 of Pseudomonas sp. LBUM1646. NCBI lineage: Bacteria > Pseudomonadati > Pseudomonadota > Gammaproteobacteria > Pseudomonadales > Pseudomonadaceae > Pseudomonas > Pseudomonas sp. LBUM1646. Next base: position 4,033,590 of record NZ_CP166810.1, on the reverse strand, counting down.
GCGCGGCGCAGGGCGGCGGCGTAGGCTTGATCGTCCGGCGTCGGGCCGACGATCAGCAGCGCCCGTTGCCATTTGCGCACCACCAGGAATTGCGCCAGCGCATCGGCGAGCATCGCCCGGCTCGGCAGGCTGTGCAGCACGTTCGGTAAGCAGTCGGTGCTGCGCAGGCTGTCATCCGGGCTGCCGGCGTTGAACAGCAAACTGTCAGTCAGCACCGCGCTGAGCCGGCGCAGGGTTTCCACCGGGGCATTCACCACAAACAGGCGCAAGCCTTGTTCGTGCTGGGCCTTGGCCGCTTCGATCAGCGCATCGGCGTTATCGGTGCTGGCGCTGACCAAGCTGTAGCTGTGGTTGAGGAAACGCCCGGTGCTGTTGCTGTCGGTGATCGCCAGTTCGGCGCCGCGCAGCCCGGCATCGGTCGGCTCGGGAATGACGTTCGACAACAGCGGCCCTGGATCGGGGCGATAACCCAGGTAGCCGATCTGCACCTGCAACGGCGCGTCGGCCGCCTGACTTTGAGTCGCCAGTGCGGCAGCGCAGGCAATCGCCAGCAGGTAGATCAAGGCGTAGGGGGCAAGCTGGCGCATAGGGCACTCCATGACGGTAGCGCCAGCATAGGAACCCTGCGGGGCGGAGGAAATATGCAGAAAGTACCGCTAAGGCAGTACCAAGGTAGTAACTCATCCCGGGCGGCGCGGTTTTAGCATGGGTTTCAACGGTCATCACTGAAGAGGAGGTCGACCATGCGAATTCTCAAGGCGCTGCTCCTGCCGTTGCTGTTGATCCTGACCCTGATCGGCCTCGACAAATTCCACAGCCCGCGACCGGCCCTGGTGCAGGCCTTGCCCATGACACCGGGGCGCTAGGCGTGTCGGCGCTGTGGCGGATCAACCTGTGGGTCGGCGGCTTTTTTGCCCTGGTCACCCTGGCGTGCATGGCGTTGCTGGTGCACCAGGCGCTGGCGGATGTCGAACGTGAGCTGAAATCCGCCGAAGCGGTGGTCGAGTACCTGAGCGAAACCGCCGAGCGTGACCCGGTCAGCCTGCAACCGCGACTGACCCAAAGTCTGCGCCATGTGCGGGTGCGCTGGCTGGATCCGGGCGAAACGGTGCGGCTGCCGGTGCAGGACGGCCTCGATGCCTGGCTCGGACGGCTGTTGTTCGCCGAGGCCCGTCACAGCGCCCAGGTGCTGGATTTAAAGGATGGTAGGCGCGTGCTGATCGCGGTCGATCCGCGCGACGAGATCGATGAAGTCTGGGATTCCCTGCAACAGGTGCTGTTCCTCTGCGGCCTGGCGCTGGTGGTGAGCCTGCTGACCATTCGCTGGGCGGTGCGCCGGGGCATGGGCCTGCTCGATGAATTGCTCCGTGCCTTGCAGCAAGTGTCCGCCGGCCAGCTCAACGTGCGCCTGCGCGGGCAAGGTGTGCCGGAAGCGCGGCAATTGGCGACGCATTTCAATCGCATGACCGGCGCGCTGGAACAGGCCCGTGCCGACAACACCCGACTGACGCAAACCTTGCTCGCGGTGCAGGAGCAGGAACGCACCCATCTGGCGCAGACGCTGCACGATGATCTCGGGCAGTACCTGGCTGGCATTCGTGCTCAAGCTTGTCTGCTACGACTGGTGGCGGACCAACCGGACACCGTCGAGCGCACGGTGCGCGAGCTGGAACACAATTGCGAGCACCTGCAACAGGGCTTTCGGGCGCTGGTTCACGACCTGTATCCGGTGGTGTTGCAACACCTGCCGCTGTCCGAAGCCTTCGCGTTGCTGGTGGAGCAGTGGCAGGGCCGGCAGGGCATCGATTGCCAGTTGCGGGTCAGTGCGCAGTTACCGGCGCTGTCGGGGCCGAGCAAGACCCATCTCTATCGCCTGTTGCAGGAAGCGTTGACCAACATTGCCCGGCACGCTGAGGCCAGTCAGGTGCGGGTTCGCCTGCAACATCGTGGCGGGCATTTACGCCTGCTGATTCGCGATAACGGTCGCGGTGCCGCGCAGCCGCAGCGCCCGGGTGTCGGGCTGTACTCGATGTTCGAGCGCGCCCGCAGCCTTGGCGGTGAACTGCGGATCATCAGCCACCCCGGCGCCGGTTGGGCGCTGGCCTTGAGCATGCCTTTGGAGGCGTCATGAATATTCTGCTGGTCGACGACCATGCGGTGGTCCGTCAGGGCTACGCCAGTTTGTTGCGGGCGTTGTTGCCGGCGATGGAAGTGCGTGAAGCGGCTACGGGTGAGGAGGCGCTGATTCGGGTCCAGGAAGCGGTGCCGAACCTGGTGATCATGGATTTCGGCTTGCCGGGGATCAGTGGACTGGAAACCACCCGACGCTTGCGTCAGCGCTTGCCGCAATTGCGCGTGCTGTTTTTCAGCATGCACGATGAACTGCCGTTGGTGCGCCAGGCGCTGGACGCTGGGGCTTCGGGGTACCTGACGAAAAGCTCGGCGCCCGAGGTGCTGATCGAGGCGGTGCGCCGCATCCTTGCCGGCCATGCCTACATCGAACAGCCGCTGGCGACCCAGCTGGCGTGCCACCCGCAACAGGATGCCAGCGACCCGCGCTTGCAAAGCATGACCCAGCGCGAACTGGAGATTTTCGTGATGCTGGCCAAAGGCACGCCGGCGCGGTTGATTGCCGAGCAGTTGAATATCAGCAGCAAGACGGTTTCCAATCATCTGACGTTGCTTAAGAGCAAATTGCAGGTCACGTCCCATACCGAACTGGTGCATTTGGGGATTGATATGGGGGTGGTGCGGGTAGCGAGTTAATGATCGTTCCCACGTTCCGCGTGGGAATGCAGCCCGGGACGCTCCGCGTCCCTCCAGAGCCGAACGCGGAGCGTCCGTGGAGGCATTCCCACGCGGAGCGTGGGAACGATCAGCGGCCGGATTACTTATCCCACGTTGTCGGACACCCCGAACACCCCTCCATGTTCGCATCCTGAAAATTCGCATAATGCTGCCGTGCGCCGCTGAGGTTCGCCTGTTCGAGGTTGCTTTCGCCGAACTTGGCTTCCTGCAGATTGGCATCGCTGAGGTTGGCGCCCTTGAGGTCGGCCTTGCTCAGCCAGGTCATTTCCAGGTCGGCGGCGCGCAGGTTGGCGTTGTGCAGTTTGGCGCCGGAGAGGCGGGCGAATTGCAGGTAGGCGGCGCTGAGGTTGGCGTTTTCAAATTGCGCGCCTTGGGCGAACAGGCCCCAACCCTGAATTGCCATCAGCGTCGCTCCCGTGAAATCGGCGAGTCGCAGGTTGCTTTGTTGCAGGCTGGCACGAGTCAGGTTGGCGCCTTGGAATTGGGCCTTTTCCAGGTTGGCAAGGTCGAGCCGGGCGTGACGCAGGTCGGCCTCGCGCAGGTCGGCGCCGCTGAGGTTCATGCTGCGCAGGTCCTGATTGCTCAGGTTGACGCCTTTGAGATTGGCACCGGGGCATTGGCTGTGTTCGGCGATGGTGCAGCCGTTGATGATCAGTGGGGCGTCGTCGCCGTCGTCGGCGTAAGCGAGGGGCAGGGTCAAGAGCAGCAATAAAGGCAGATATTTCATCACGAAACCTCTAAATGGGGATCGATACGGCTTCACGTAGCAGATGTCGAGTGAAACGAGGCTGCGTCGACGGTGTGCCTGACACACCGCTAACGCAGCCTCGCCGGGGCTCGACAGCTGCTACGTGATTCGTATCGGCAAGGTTGGTGGCGTTACTTCTGCGCCGTCTTATTATCCCAACTCGGAATCTTGAACACCCAGAACGACCCACCCTGAGCCACCGGTTTGGTCAGCTCGGCCATGTCGCCGCCCCACAACGGCACCGCGCCGCCGTAGCCGACGGTCACGCCGACGTACTGCTCGCCATCCTGTTCCCAGGTGATCGGCGGTGAGACGATGCCGCTGCCGGTCTGGAACTTCCACAGCTCTTCGCCGGTTTTCGCATCAAACGCCTTGAAGAAACCGTCGCCCGTACCGGTGAACACCAGGTTGCCCTTGGTCGCCAACACCCCGGCCCACAGCGGCAGCGCTTCCTTGTGCTCCCAGACCACTTTGCCAGTGGTCGGGTTCATTGCGCGCAGGGTGCCGACGTGATCGTCGTACATGCGCTTGATGCGGAAGCCCATGCCCAGGTAGGCCGAGCCTTTCTTGTAGTTGACCTCTTCGGTCCAGTATTCCTCTTTCCACTGGTTGCCTGGAATGTAGAACAGCCCGGTGTCCTGGCTGTAGGCCATCGGGTTCCAGTTCTTGCCACCGAGGAACGGCGGCGAGACTTCCACCGACTTACCCTTGGTCTCGCCCGGCAACGGTTTGGCCGGACGCTGGCCCGGATTCTCGACAGGTTTGCCGGTCTTCAGATCAATGTGGCTGGCCCAACTGATGTTGTCGACGAAGGGGAAGGCGTTCTGCAATTTGCCGTTGTTGCGGTCCACCACGTAGAAGAAACCATTGCGGTCGGCGTGGCCGGTGGCCTTGACCACTTTGCCGTCCTTGTCCTTGTAGTCGAACAGCACCAGCTCGTTGTTGCCGGAGAAATCCCAGGCGTCGTTCGGGGTGTGCTGGTAGAACCATTTCACCTCACCAGTACTCGGATCGACGCCGACCTGGCCCGAGGTGTAGAGGCTGTCGAAGTCGTGGGGGTTGCCGTCCTTGGAGGTGCGCGCCCAGGTGTTCCATGGGCCAGGGTTGCCGGCGCCGACGATGATGGTGTTGGTTTCCGGATCGAAACTGGCGCTCTGCCAAGGGGCACCGCCGCCGTGGCTCCAGGCCTCGACCTTGCCGGTTTCAGTGGTTGGGTCATCCGGCCAGGACGGTGCCTTGACGTCACCGGTGGTGGTGCTGTCTTTGCCGTTCAAGCGGCCCATGTGACCTTCGACGAAGGGGCGCATCCAGACTTCTTCACCGGTATCCGGGTCGCGCGCAAACAGCTGGCCGACCACGCCGAATTCATCGCCGGAGCTGCCATGGATCAGCAGCACCTTGCCGGTGACTTTGTCTTTGATCAGCACCGGGGCACCGGTCATGGTGTAGCCGGCGGCGTGGTCGCCGAACTTCTTGTTCCAGACCACTTTGCCGGTGTTCTTGTCGAGGGCGATCAGCCGTGCATCAAGGGTGCCGAAGTAGATCTTGTCGCCGAAGATCGCTGCCCCGCGATTGACCACGTCGCAGCACGGACGGATGTTGTCCGGCAGGCGATGGTTGTAGGTCCACAGGCGCTTGCCAGTCTTGGCGTCGAGGGCAAATACCCGGGAATAGGAACCGGTGACGTAGACCACGCCGTCGCTGACGATGGCCTGGGATTCCTGGCCGCGCTGCTTCTCATCGCCGAACGAGTAGGACCAGGCCGGGGTCAGTTTGAACACGTTCTTGTCGTTGACCTGGGCCAACGGACTCCAGCGTTGGGCGTTGGTGCCCATGCCGTATTGCAGCACGTCCTTGGTGGTCAGGTGGTCGTTGGCAATGTCTTCCCAAGTGACGTTATGGGTCGGTGTGGCCGGAGCGGTCGCAGCTTGGCTGGCAGCGCTCAAGGACAGGCTGCCCACCAGCAGAAAAGCCTGCACGGCGATAGACAGAGGGGAAAGGGCGGGTAGCGATCTTATTGTCATGGTTGCAGTTCCCAGTGGAGGTTTTGGCTTGCACAGGGTGGTGCGCCCGGCGGGTGGGCGGATACGGAAAAAGTCCCGCTGTTGCCGGGAAGACTTCCCAAACGGCACCTGATTTGGGTGTGCGCCACAAGCCCTACTACCAAGGGACTAGAAGGCGGCCACCAAAGCAGCATGGGGCTGGCGCAATAGGGTTCCTAAGATGGGTGCCATAGCCTCTTCACGGAGGTTTTGCGTGCAACCCTGAGGGCATAACAATGACAACAAAACGCAACGCCTTGCTTGTTGCCGGACTGCTGGCCGGTTTTATCAGCGCAGGCTCGGCCTGGGCCCACGGCAACGTGGTGCCACAAGCGGTGGAAACCCCGGGCCTGACCCCGATCAAGGACGCTGGTGTAACAGTCGATGGCGATGGCTGGGCGGCAGTGAACCCGTATCGCACCTCGCCGCAACACGATAAAGCCGTCGAAATCGGCTCCTCTGCTTACAACCAGAACTGCGCGGCTTGCCATGGCCTGGAAGCCAAGTCCGGTGGCATCGCCCCGGATCTGCGCATGCTCGATGTCGGCGACGCCGGTGATGAATGGTTCGTTGAGCGGGTGCGCAACGGCGCCGTGCGCGACGGTCGGGTCTACATGCCGAAAATGGCCGATTACCTGAGTCAGGAAGCCCTATGGGCTGTGCGTACTTACCTGGACAGCGTGCACGTCGAGGAGTAATCCATGCGCCTGCTCGCGGTGTTGATCAGTGCTGTGTTGCTGTGCTGCCAGGTGGCGCAGGCGCAGGTCCGTACCTATGACCAAATGATCGCCGCCGGAGAGCTGAAAGTCGCGGTGTACAAGGATTTCGCCCCCTACAGTTTTGAAGATGCCGGCCAGCCGCGCGGGGTGGATGTCGACCTCGCGCAAGCCTTGGCCACGGCGCTGGGCGTGAAGCTCAAGCTGGTCTGGGCCCCGGCCGGCGAGAAGCTCGACGACGACCTGCGCGATTACATCTGGCGAGCCAGTCAGTTGCATGATCAGCAACTGGCCGACCTGATGATGCGCGTGCCCTACGACCGCGATTACTCACAAAAACGCAACGAGCTCGGTGAGCTGGAAAACGATCACGTGGTGATGTTCGGCCCGTACCAGAACGAACAATGGCAAGTCGCTTATGATCGCCGCCGGTTGGACTCGGTGGGCAGCGTTGCGGTGTTCGAACAGCATCCGATCGGCGTTGAAGTCGACAGCGTGCCATCGTTCTACCTGACCTCGGTGTTCAACGGCATGCTCGCCGCCAAGACCCACCACTATCCGGGTGTACCCCAGGCCTTTGCGGCGATGAAGGCCGGTGAAGTCGATGCGGTGATGGCGATGCGCGGTGAGGTCGACTGGCAGGTGCATGAAGCCAACGATCCGCAAGTGGCGTTGGCGGAAAACGCCTACCCGAACATGGGCAAGCAACGCTGGGAGATCGGCATGGCGGTGCATGAAAGTAACCGTCAATTGTCCTATGCCCTGGAGGAAGCGCTGGAAGCCATGATCCGTGAGGGCTCGGTGCAAGCCATCTATGCCCGTTACGGCCTGCAATATGAAGTGCCGGAGATGTATCAATAGTGAACTGGCGAGCGAGTTGCCTGCTGGTCTGTTGGCTGCCGTTGGCCGCCCATGCGGTGGACATCGATCCGGGCCAGGACCCGGTGCCGTCGGTGATGTGGGCGTTCTATCACAAGCAAATGCTCGGCGATGCGCCGTTCGTGTTCGACGAGCGAGTCAAGCTGCTGGCGCCGCCATTCGCCGAAGATGCGCGCCAAGTGCCACTGGAAATCGACGCGCGGGCGTTCAAGGGCGAGGTGGTGAAAATCCTTGCCTGGGCCGAACTCAACCCGTTGCCAAAAATCGTCGATTTCCAACCGCTGGATCGAGTGCTGCCATGGCTGTCGATCCGTATCCGCATCGAGCAGGCCACGCCGTTGCGTGCGGCGGTGTTGACCCGTGATGGCGTCTGGCATGTCGGCTCGACCCTGATCGATGCGGCGGGCGGCGGTTGCACGGCGCCGAGCGTGGTGCGCACCCAGCCGGGCTGGGAAGAACACATTGGTGAAGTACTCGGCGGGCGTTATCCCCGTGGCGAGTTCAGCCGCGTGCGCGTGCAGGTGGCGCACCCGATGGACAACGGCATGGTCAGTGGCATCCCGGAATTTTTCATCAACCACGCCGAACTGCGTGATCAGAACGATCAGTTGCTGGCCACGCTGGAACTGTTTCCCGCCGTCAGCGAAAACCCCAACCTGGCCTTCGACATCGAAGGAGCAGGGCAGACGCGCCTGTTGCTGCGCGACAACAGCGGCAATCAGTTCGATGCGGCCATCCCCTGACCCAAGGAGCGCGCGATGCGCTGGATCCTGCTGTTGTTGATCGGTTTGAGCCTGCCAGCGCTGGCGGAGCTTGAATATTCACTCAAGCCCCGGCTGATCGCTGCCGACACCTGGCTGCTGGAAGGCAGCACCGACAATTTCGCCAAGGCCAACGGCGGCAACATCGTCAACACCGGGTTCATCGTCACCGAGCGCGGGGTGGTGGTGATCGACACCGGGCCGTCGAAACGCTACGGCGAAGCCATGCGCAAGGCAATTGCGGCGGTCACCGATAAACCGGTGATCGAAGTGCTGCTGACCCACCATCACCCCGATCATGCGCTGGGCAATCAGGCGTTTACTGATGTGCCGATCGGCGCGTTGGCCGGTACCACCGAGCTGCTGCATCAACAGGGCGATGCCATGGCCGAGAACATGTATCGGCTGGTGGGCGACTGGATGCGCGGCACCGAAGTGGTATTGCCCACCGAGACGCTGACGCCAGGTGTGAAAAGTTTTGGGAACCACGATTTGCGCCTGCTAAGCCTGGGTGGGCATACCGGCGCGGATCTGGCTATTCTCGACCAGCAAACCGGCGTGCTGTTTGCCGGGGACCTGGTGTTTTATCAACGGGCTCTGACCACCCCGAACAGTCCGGGGCTGGCGGTGTGGCTGGCGGACATCGCCACCCTGCAAGGCTTGCCCTGGACGCTGATCGTGCCTGGCCACGGCCCGCTGGCCACGGATGCCAAACCCTTCGAGCAAATGCGCGACTACCTGACCTGGCTCGATCAACTGCTGCGCGACGGCGCCGCCAACGGCAGCGACATGGCCGAGATGATCCGCAGCCCCATCCCCGAGCGTTTTGCTGGCATCAGCCTGAGCCGCTATGAACTGATTCGCAGTGTCAGCCATTTGTACCCGCGCTATGAGCGCGCACAAATGACCCGCGTCGATTCCACCGCGGACCAGTGACCCTACCAACCCTTGTAGCAGCTGGCGAAGCCTGCGTTCGGCTGCGCAGCAGTCGTGAAATCAGAGTTCGCGGTGCATCAGGCAAACCGTGCAAGTAGGGTTTACGACTGCTGCGCAGCCGAACGCAGGCTTCGCCAGCTGCTACAGGTTGAGTTGAGCCCTTTCGGGTTGGGATCATCGGACCCGGTACTAAGGAACTAGCAATCTCCACACTGCGGGTAATTGTTGCAAGGGCGGCGGCGGCCAAGAATCTGCACCAGACCGGGAAAATTTCCCGGGTATAACAAAAACCGCAGAGGTAGCCGTCATGACCCAACCCGCACGTCGCCAACCCTTCGTCTTGAGCGTGCTGCTCAGTGCCATGCTGTTGTCCGGCTCGGTATTGGCTGCCGTCAGCGACCAGGACATTCTCCAGGACCCCAAGAACCCGGAGCAGATCGTCACCAACGGTCTGGGCGTCCAGGGTCAGCGCTACAGTCCTCTGGACACCCTCAATGTCGACAACGTCAAGGATCTGCGGCCGGTCTGGGCCTTCTCTTTCGGCGGTGAAAAACAGCGTGGCCAGCAAGCGCAGCCGATGATCAAGGACGGCGTGATGTACATGACCGGTTCTTATTCACGGGTGTTCGCGGTGGATGCGCGCACCGGCAAGAAGCTCTGGCAATACGATGCGCGCCTGCCCGATGACATCCGCCCGTGCTGCGACGTGATCAACCGGGGTGTGGCGCTGTACGGCGACCTGGTGTTCTTCGGCACCCTCGATGCCAAGCTTGTGGCCCTGAACAAGGACACCGGTAAAGTCGTTTGGAGCAAGAAAGTCGCCGACCACAAGGAAGGCTATTCGATCAGCGCCGCACCACTGGTGATCAACGGCAAACTGATCACCGGCGTGGCCGGTGGCGAGTTCGGCGTGGTCGGCAAGATCTCCGCCTACGACCCGAAAAACGGCGAGCTGCTGTGGGTTCGGCCCACCGTCGAAGGCCACATGGGCTACGTCTACAAGGACGGCAAAGCGATAGAGAACGGCATCTCCGGCGGCGAAGCGGGCAAGACCTGGCCCGGCGACTTATGGAAAACCGGCGGCGCCGCGCCTTGGCTCGGTGGCTACTACGACCCGGAAACCAATCTGCTGCTGTTCGGCACCGGCAACCCGGCGCCATGGAACTCGCACCTGCGTCCTGGCGACAACCTTTACTCCTCATCGCGCCTGGCACTGAACCCGGACGACGGCACGATCAAATGGCACTTCCAGAGCACGCCCCACGACGGTTGGGACTATGACGGCGTGAACGAGTTGGTGTCGTTCAACTACACCGAGGGCGGCAAAGAAATCAAAGCTGCCGCCACTGCGGACCGTAACGGTTTCTTCTACGTGCTCGACCGCACCAACGGCAAGTTCATCCGTGGCTTCCCGTTCGTGGACAAAATCACTTGGGCCACCGGCCTGGATAAGGACGGCCGGCCGATCTACAACGAAGCCAGCCGCCCCGGCGCACCGGGCACTGAAGCCAAGGGCAGTTCAGTCTTTGTCGCGCCGGCGTTCCTCGGTGCGAAAAACTGGATGCCGATGGCCTACAACAAGGACACCAAGCTGTTCTACGTGCCGTCCAACGAGTGGGGCATGGACATCTGGAACGAAGGCATCGCCTACAAGAAAGGCGCGGCGTTCCTCGGTGCCGGTTTCACCATCAAACCGTTGAACGAAGACTACATCGGCGTGCTGCGCGCCATCGATCCGGTCACCGGCAAAGAAGTCTGGCGCCACAAGAACTACGCGCCGCTGTGGGGCGGGGTGCTGACCACCAAAGGCAATCTGGTGTTCACCGGCACGCCGGAAGGTTTCCTCCAGGCCTTCAATGCCAAGACCGGCGAGAAAGTTTGGGAGTTCCAGACCGGCTCCGGTGTGCTCGGCTCGCCTGTGACCTGGGAAATGGACGGCGAACAGTACGTCTCGGTGCTGTCCGGTTGGGGCGGCGCAGTTCCACTGTGGGGCGGCGAAGTGGCCAAGCGCATCAAGGACTTCAATCAGGGCGGGATGCTCTGGACGTTCAAGTTGCCGAAAGACCTGGTCGTAGCCAAACACTGATCGCTGCCACTGATCGTTCCCACGCTCCGCGTGGGAATGCCTCTACGGACGCTCCGCGTTCGGCTCTTGATATTCCCACGGGTCGCGTGGGAACGATCACCTACTACCAAATAACGAGAGTCCCCCCTCCAACGGCGCATTCGCCCGGCACGCGGGGCTCTCTACTATCGGTTCATCGCCTGTTTGCCCGACAGGCACCGACCCAGACAGAGGCCCACCATGATCTACGCACAACCTGGCACCCCCGGTGCCGTCGTTTCCTTCAAGCCGCGCTACGGTAATTTTATCGGCGGTGAATTCGTGCCGCCGGTCAATGGCGAGTACTTCACCAACACCTCGCCGGTCAACGGTGAAGTGATCGCCGAGTTCCCGCGCTCCAGCGCCGCCGACATCGACAAAGCCCTGGACGCCGCCCACGCGGCCGCCGATGCCTGGGGCAAGACCTCGGCCCAGGACCGCTCCTTGGTGCTGCTGAAAATCGCTGACCGTATCGAGCAAAACCTGGAAATCCTCGCCGTCACCGAAACCTGGGACAACGGTAAAGCCGTGCGCGAAACCCTCAACGCCGACGTGCCACTGGCCGCCGACCATTTCCGCTACTTCGCCGGCTGCATCCGCGCCCAAGAAGGCGGCGCCGCTGAAATCAATGAGCTGACCACCGCCTATCACTTCCACGAGCCGCTGGGCGTGGTCGGGCAGATCATCCCGTGGAACTTCCCGCTGCTGATGGCTGCCTGGAAACTCGCCCCGGCCCTGGCTGCCGGCAACTGCGTGGTGCTCAAACCCGCTGAGCAAACGCCGCTGTCGATCATGGTTTTCGCCGAGCTGATCGCTGATTTGCTGCCGGCCGGCGTGCTGAACATTGTCCAGGGTTTCGGCCGCGAAGCCGGCGAAGCCTTGGCCACCAGCAAGCGCATCGCCAAAATTGCCTTCACCGGTTCCACCCCGGTGGGCGCGCACATCATGCATTGCGCTGCCGAGAACATCATTCCGAGCACCGTGGAACTGGGCGGCAAGTCGCCGAACATCTTCTTCGAAGACATCATGAGCGCCGAGCCGCAGTTCATCGAGAAGGCTGCTGAAGGCTTGGTACTGGCGTTCTTCAACCAGGGCGAAGTCTGCACCTGTCCGTCCCGGGCGCTGGTGCAGGAATCGATCTACGAGTCGTTCATGGTTGAAGTGATGAAGAAGATCGTCAAGATCAAGCGCGGCGATCCGTTGGACACCGACACCATGGTCGGCGCCCAGGCGTCCGAGCAGCAATACGATAAGATCCTCTCGTACCTGAAAATTGCCCAGGAGGAGGGCGCCGAGCTGCTCACTGGCGGCGCGGCCGAGCGGCTTGAAGGCGACTTGTCGACCGGTTATTACATCCAGCCGACCCTGCTCAAGGGCCACAACAAAATGCGCGTGTTCCAGGAGGAAATCTTCGGCCCGGTGGTGGGCATCACCACTTTCAAGGACGAAGCCGAAGCCCTGGCGATTGCCAATGACAGCGAGTTCGGCCTCGGCGCCGGCCTGTGGACCCGCGACATCAACCGCGCCTACCGCATGGGCCGGGCGATCAAGGCCGGGCGCGTCTGGACCAACTGCTATCACCTGTACCCGGCCCACGCCGCGTTCGGGGGCTACAAAAAGTCCGGGGTCGGCCGTGAAAACCACAAGATGATGCTCGACCATTACCAACAGACCAAAAACCTGCTGGTGAGCTACGACATCAATCCGATGGGGTTCTTCTAACCCCCAGGAGCACCACAACCCCCTGTGGGAGCGGGCTTGCTCGCGAAGGCGGCGTCATATTCAACTCGTGGGTTGACTGACCCACCGCCTTCGCGAGCCAGCCCGCTCCCACATTGGTTTTGTGTGTTTCTGACGATCCGCGATGACCCCCTACCAACGCACGCCGCCATCTCCTTCGAAAGTAGCATTCGGACCCTTGGCGCCCCGTGCATTAATGGCTTTACCGGAATTGCCCGGCACAAGAAGAGGATTGACCCATGTGGACTAAACCCGCGTTTACCGATCTGCGCATTGGCTTCGAAGTGACGATGTATTTCGCCAACCGTTGATTGTTCACCCGGCTAGCCGACGCGTTGGCCGGGCCTGCCTTCTGGAGCATTGCTCATGCACATCCGTGTTCTCGGGTCCGCCGCTGGCGGTGGTTTTCCGCAATGGAACTGCAACTGTCGCCAGTGCACGGGTGTGCGTAACGGCAGCCTGCGCGCCCAACGGCGCACGCAGTCCTCGATTGCGGTGAGCGACAACGGCGTGGATTGGGTGCTGTGCAATGCTTCACCGGACATTCGTGCGCAGTTGGAAAGCTTCCCGGCGTTACAACCGGCGCGCCGATTGCGCGACACCGCCATCGCCGGGGTGATCCTGATTGACAGCCAGATCGACCACTGCACCGGCCTGTTGAGCCTGCGCGAAGGCTGCCCGCATTCGGTGTGGTGCACCGAGCGGGTTCATGAAGATTTGAGCAGCGGATTTCCGCTGTTCAGCATGCTCAAGCACTGGAACGGCGGCTTGCAGTGGCAACCGATCGGACTGGACCGTGAGCCATTCAGCATCGCGGCGTGCGAACACCTGCAGTTTCGCGCAATCCCCTTGGTCAGCAACGCACCGCCGTACTCGCCCAATCGCGGCAATCCGCAGCCGGGCGACACCATCGGCCTGTTTATCGAAGACCTGCGCAACGGCGCCTCGGTGTTCTATGCGCCGGGCCTGGGCCAAGTCGACGAAGACGTACTGAGCTGGATGCAACGCGCCGATTGCCTGTTGCTGGACGGCACGTTGTGGCGCGACGACGAGATGCGTGTGTGCGAAGTCGGCCAGAGTCTGGGCAGTGAAATGGGGCATCTGCCGCAAAGTGGTCCTGGCGGGATGCTTGAAATCCTTGAGAGGTTCAATCGCCAGCGCAAAGTGCTGATCCACATTAACAACACCAATCCAATCCTTGATGAAGACTCTGCCGAACGGGCGTTGTTGGAGCGGCGGGGAGTTGAAGTGGCTTATGACGGCATGAGTCTTGTGTTGTAGCGGATGGCCCTTTCGCGAGCTTGCTCGCGATGAGGCCAGCCCAGGCATCGCGAAATCCGGAGAACCTCAATGACCAACCCCCCAATGTCCCCCACAGAATTCGAAGCCGCCCTGCGCGCCAAAGGCGCCTACTACCACATCCATCACCCGTTCCACCAAGCCATGTACGCCGGCCGCGCCAGTCGCGAGCAGATTCAGGGTTGGGTCGCCAATCGCTTCTATTACCAGGTCAACATCCCGCTGAAAGACGCCGCGATCCTCGCCAATTGCCCGGACCGCGACGTGCGCCGGGAATGGCTGCAACGTATCCTCGATCACGACGGCGAGCCCGGCAGCGAAGGCGGGATCGAAGCCTGGCTGCGCCTGGGCGAAGCGGTGGGACTGGAGCGTGAGCAAATCCTCTCCCAGGAATTGGTCCTGCCCGGCGTACGTTTTGCCGTGGACGCCTACGTCAATTTCGCCCGTCGCGCCTGTTGGCAGGAAGCGGCCAGCAGCTCCCTCACCGAACTGTTTGCCCCGCAGATCCACCAATCGCGCCTCGACGCCTGGCCCACCCATTACCCTTGGATCGATGCCGGTGGCTACGACTATTTCCGCACGCGCTTGAGTCAGGCGCGGCGCGATGTCGAGCATGGTTTGCGCATCACCCTTGCGCACTACGTCACGCTCGAAGGCCAGCAGCGCATGCTGGAAATCCTCCAGTTCAAACTCGACGTGCTCTGGAGCATGCTCGATGCGATGAGCATGGCCTACGAACTGGAACGCCCGCCGTATCACACCGTCACCCCCTCGAATGTCTGGCACCGGGGGATTGCCCTGTGAATTTGATCCGCCGCGAACAATCACCGTCCTTAAGACAGGGTTATCGCCTGCAATGGGAACCCCGGCAGGACTGCCATGTGCTGCTGTACCCCGAAGGCATGATCAAACTCAACGCGAGTGCCGGGCAGATCCTTGATCTCGTGGACGGCCAACGCAGTGTCGCGGCGATCATCGAACTCCTGTCGACCACGTTCCCCGGCGTGCCAGGCATCGACGTAGACGTGCTGACATTTCTGGAGGTGGCCCATGCTCAATTCTGGATCGAATAATGCACCGCCGGGTCCGCCACTGTGGCTGTTGGCCGAGCTGACTTATCGCTGCCCGCTGCAATGCCCGTATTGCTCCAACCCGCTGGACTTCGCCCAATCCGGCGAGGAACTGAGCACCGAAGAATGGATTCGCGTATTTCGCGAAGCCCGGGACATGGGCGCCGCGCAGCTGGGGTTCTCCGGTGGCGAGCCGTTGGTGCGGCAGGACCTCGCCGAGCTGATCAAAGCCGCGCGGGACATGGGTTACTACACCAACCTGATCACCTCCGGCATTGGTCTGACCGAGCAGAAGGTCCGTGACTTCAAGGTCGCCGGACTCGACCATATCCAGATCAGCTTCCAGGCCGCCGACGAAGCGGTGAACAACATGCTCGCCGGCTCGCGCAAGGCCTTCGCCCAGAAACTCGCGATGGCTCGCGCCGTAAAAGCCCAGGGCTACCCGATGGTGCTGAACTTCGTCACTCATCGGCACAACATCGACCGCATCGACCGCATCATCGATTTGTGCCTGGAACTGGAAGCGGATTTCGTCGAGTTGGCGACGTGTCAGTTCTACGGTTGGGCCGAACTCAATCGCGTCGGCCTGCTGCCGACTCGCGAGCAATTGCAGCGCGCCGAGCGCATCACTAACGAATACCGCGAACGGCTTGAAGCTCAGGGTCACCCGTGCAAGCTGATCTTCGTCACCCCGGATTACTACGAAGAACGCCCGAAAACCTGCATGAATGGCTGGGCCAACCTGTTTCTTGACATCACCCCGGACGGCACTGCGTTGCCATGCCACAGCGCCCGGCAGTTACCGGTGCAGTTTCCCAACGTGCGCGAGCACAGCATCGAACACATCTGGACCGATTCCTTCGGCTTCAACCGTTTTCGCGGCGATGACTGGATGAAAGAGCCGTGCCGCTCCTGCGATGAAAAACACAAGGATTTGGGCGGTTGCCGCTGCCAGGCGTTCATGCTCACCGGCGATGCCGAGAATGCCGACCCGGTGTGCAGCAAGTCGCCGCACCACGGGGTGATCCTCAAGGCCCGCGAAGAAGCCGACGCGCCGGGGCGGGGCATGGAACACCTGACGTTGCGTAATGAGAAGGCTTCGCGGTTGATCTATCGCGGCTGAGGTCTGCTACCCATTGGTCTGATTGCATTCGCAGCCGGATGCTTTAGTGTGGGTTCTACCTTCCAAAACAATAAAAACAGGCTTTCCAATGAGCCAGAATCTCAGCCAGCTGCGTAAATTCGTTTCGCCTGAAATCATTTTTGGTGCCGGTTGCCGGCACAACGTCGGCAACTACGCCAAGACCTTCGGCGCCCGCAAGGTGCTGGTGGTCAGCGATCCCGGGGTGATTGCCGCCGGTTGGGTCGCGGATGTCGAGGCCAGCCTGCAAGCCCAGGGCATCGATTACTTTTTATATAGCGACGTCTCGCCCAATCCTCGGGTCGAAGAAGTCATGCTCGGCGCCGAGCTGTACAAGGAAAACCACTGCGATGTAATCGTGGCGATCGGTGGCGGCAGCCCGATGGATTGCGGCAAGGGCATCGGCATCGTCGTCGCCCACGGGCGCAGCATTCTTGAGTTCGAAGGCGTGGACACCATCCGCGTGCCGAGTCCACCGCTGATCCTGATCCCGACCACCGCCGGTACGTCGGCGGACGTCTCGCAATTCGTGATCATTTCCAACCAGCAAGAACGCATGAAGTTCTCCATCGTCAGCAAGGCAGCCGTGCCAGACGTGTCGCTGATCGACCCGGAAACCACCCTGAGCATGGACCCGTTCCTGTCGGCCTGTACCGGCATCGACGCGTTGGTGCATGCCATCGAAGCCTTCGTCTCCACCGGTCACGGCCCGCTGACCGACCCCCACGCCCTGGAGGCAATGCGCCTGATCAACGGCAACCTGGTGCAGATGATCGCCAACCCGACCGACATCGCCCTGCGCGAAAAAATCATGCTCGGCAGCATGCAGGCCGGGCTGGCGTTCTCGAACGCGATCCTTGGCGCTGTACACGCGATGTCCCACAGTCTGGGCGGCTTTCTCGATTTGCCTCACGGCTTGTGCAACGCGGTGCTGGTGGAACATGTGGTGGCGTTCAACTACAACTCGGCGCCGGACCGCTTCAAGGTCATAGCCGAGACCTTCGGCATTGATTGCCGGGGCTTGAATCACCGGCAGATCTGCAAGCGTTTGGTCGAACACTTGATTGCCCTGAAACATGCGATCGGCTTCCACGAAACCCTCAGCCTGCACGGGGTCAGCACGGCTGACATTCCGTTCCTGTCGCAGCACGCCATGCACGACCCCTGCATCCTGACCAACCCGCGCGAATCCAGTCAGCGTGACGTCGAGGTCGTCTATGGCGAAGCCCTCTGAAGAGCAGCAACGGGCGCTGGCCGGATTACTGGGATTAGGCAGTCACTCGGCGCGCAAAAGCCATTACCCGGAACTCGCCGCGCGCCTGGATGAGCTGGAAACCGAGCGCAATCGCTACAAGTGGCTGTTCGAGAACGCCGTCCACGGAATCTTCCAGGCCAGCCTGCTGGAAGGCATGCGCGCCGCCAACCCGGCGCTGGCGCGGATGCTTGGCTATGGCGATCCGCAGGAGGTGCTGTTTTCGTTGGCGGATCTGGCGAGCAACCTGTTTGTCGGTGGTGCCAGGGAGCTGGAAACCATCGGCGAGATCCTCAAGACCGAACGCAGCCTGCACGGCTATGAAACACAGCTGCGGCGCAAGGACGGCAGCAGCCTCGACGTGCTGATGAACCTGTTGCTCAAGCCCGATCAGGAAGGGTTGGTGGAAGGTTTTGTCGCCGATATCACCGAACGCAAACTCGCCCAGCAGCGCCTGCAACAACTCAACGATGAACTGGAGCAACGCGTCACCGCACGCACCGACGAATTGCTCGAAGCCAACCGCAACCTGCAACAGCAGATCACCCAACGTAAACAGATTGCCCAGGCCTTGCGCGATGCCCGGGACGCCGCCGAGGCCGCCAACCGCAGCAAGGACAAATACCTCGCCGCCGCGAGTCACGACCTGCTGCAACCGCTCAACGCCGCGCGGTTACTGATCTCGACCTTACGCGAGCGCAAATTGCCTGACGTCGAGCAGGTGCTGGTAGAGCGTACGCACCAGGCGTTGGAAGGCGCTGAAGACCTGCTGACCGATTTGCTGGACATCTCCCGGCTCGATCAGGCCGCAGTAAAACCCGACGTTGCGCTGTATCGACTCGACGAATTGCTCGCGCCGCTGGTGTCGGAGTTCCAGTCGGTGGCCGAGGCGGCGGGGTTGAACTTGCGGGTGCACATGGGCGACTTCGCCATAAGCACCGATTTGCGGCTGATGACGCGGATTTTGCGCAACTTCCTCAGCAATGCGTTCCGCTACACCGATGAGGGCTGCATCCTGCTCGGGGCACGGCGTCGGGGTGAAATGCTGCGCCTGGAGGTCTGGGACACCGGGCGCGGGATTGCGCCGGATCGGCTGGATTCGATCTTCCTCGAGTTCAATCAACTGGACGTTGGCCGCGCTGCCGACCGCAAAGGCGTGGGCCTGGGACTTGCCATCGTCGAGCGCATCGCCAAGATTCTCGGCTACCGGATTCAGGTGCGGTCATGGCCGGGACGCGGTTCGGTGTTCAGCATCGACGTGCCGATTTCCCATGAGGTGCCACTGCCGATCAGCCTGGCCGCGCCGCAACCGGGTACCGGCAACCCGTTGCCGGGCCGACGCTTGCTGGTGCTGGACAACGAAATCACCATTCTCGAGAGCATGGGCGCATTGCTCGGGCAGTGGGGCTGCGAAGTGGTGATCGCCACGGACGAATTCTCTGCGTTGGCGGCGTTGCAGGGGCGAGCGCCGGAACTGATTCTGGCGGACTATCACCTCGATCATGGGGTGGTGGGCTGTGACGTGGTGCGGCACTTGCGTGAGCATTTTGGTCAGGCGATTCCGGCGGTGATCATCACCGCCGACCGCACCGACCAGTGCCGTCGCTCGTTACAACGCCTCGACGCACCGCTGCTGAACAAACCGGTGAAACCCGGCAAGTTGCGCGCGGTGTTGAGTCAGTTGCTGGGGTAGCTGAGTTCGCGGTATTGCAGGCTGAATCCCAGTTCAGTGGACTGGCCTTGCTCCAGCAAACGCAACCCCGGCCGACCGGGCAGGTGGTGCGCGTTGACCGGGTGGCTCACCGGTTCGATGCAGAAAAACCCCAGGCCCACCGGGCAGTACAGCAGGTAGTAATCGCTGCCGGTGGCTTGGCATTCCAGTTCATAACCCAGCTCGGGTTGCTGGATCAGGCAGTGACCGTCCCATTCGCAGAAACCGTTGTCCACCAGGGTGTCGGGTAAGGCCTTGAGCTGCTGGAAATCCCATTCTTCGGGGATCGGGCTGAGTTGGGTCGGCAGTTTGGCGGCGTCGCACAACCAGACTTGCCGGGCGGTTGCCTGCAATTGGGTGTGTGCGGTGCGTGGAAAGTAAGGGTGCAAACCGAGGCCGTGCCACACAGCGTGTTCGCCGAGATGGGTGACCTGCAAATCGATGCTCAACCGACCTTCACTCAGATGGAAACGTTGCTCGGCGCGGTAGGCGAAGGGGGTTGTGCAATCGAGTTGCAGGACGGCTTTGTTTCGGGTTTGGGAAACGACCCGCCACGGTTGTTGCCAGGCGCTGCCGTGGATGGGCAAGGGATCGGTGAGGCTGTTGGGCTGCAAGGCGAGCCAGCCTTCGGGACAGTCGAAACCACCTCCGGAAATTCGGTTTGACCAGGGGGCCAAGGGATAACAACCGAGTTTGCCAGGCAGGCCGGTGTTCAGCGCCTGTTGGTCACTGTGACGCAACAGCGGCTGACCGGTGCTGCGTACCGTCCAGTTGACGATGCTGGCGCCGAGCTCGGGGGCGAGGGTGAGGTGGGTGAGGTTGTCTTCGAGTTCGAGAATCGTTGGGGTCATGGTGATCATCAGCCCAGAAACAGCGTTTCAGGTAAGCCTTTTACGCCAGGATTGAGTGCGAACACTCCACCCGCCAATGACTGTTCGTCACAGTCGTCACCGGGGCGGATCGAGGTCACGAACAACGTATCCAGCCCACTGCCACCAAACGCGCACATGGTCGGTTTCTTCACCGGCACGGCGAGGGAACGGTCCAGCCGGCCATCCGGGGTAAAGCGGTGAATCAGCCCGGCGTCGTTGGCGCAGATCCAGTAGCAACCTTCGGCATCCACAGCCGCGCCATCGGGGCGACCGCAGAAGTGGTTCATGTCGACGAACAACCGTTGATTGCTTGGCGTGCCGCTGTCGATGTCGTAGTCGAAAGCCCAGATTTGCTGGGCCAACGGATGCGAATCAGACAGGTACATCGTCCGGCCATCCGGGCTGAACCCCAGGCCGTTGGGGACGAGGAAGCCAGAGAGTCGTGCCTCAATCGGCCCACGCTGCCCGCTGCTGTAGCGATACAACGCGCCTTCAGCCACGTTGGCCCCCATGTTCAGCACCATGCTGCCAGCCCAGAAACGCCCCTGGCGATCACAGCGCCCATCGTTCAGGCGCATGTCGGGGCGGGCGTGTTCGACGTGGGCCGACAGTTCGCTGTCGAGGCTGCCGTCGTTGTGGGTCTGGAGACGGAAGAATCCGCTTTCCATCCCCGCGACCCAGCCGCCAGACGCGTGGCGGGCGATGCAGGCGAGCATCTCCGGGGCTTTCCAGGCATGGACATGACCGGTTGCGGCACTCCAGCGCTGCAAACCTCCAGCGGGAATATCGACCCAGTACAGGGCGTTTTCCTCGGGGACCCAGACCGGGCATTCACCGACCGCGTTACGGGCATCGACAATCAATTCGGCTTGCATGGAAGCTCATTCCCTTGGAGGTTGGCTCAGTCACCAAACGGGCCGGACGCGACAAACGCGCCACCCTGGTAAACCATCGCCGGGTCATCAACGGCCGGCATCGGTTGCGCTTCGATTTTTTCGCGGAACACTTCGGAGTTGTCCTGCGGCACATAACCCAGGCCGGCAGCGAGACGGTTATCCCACCAGACGTTCTTGTTGTCAGACACGCCGTAGACGATGGTGTGGCCGACATTGGGTGCATACAACGCGCGTTCGAGCAATTGGGTCAGGTCACCGAAGCTCAGCCAGGTGCTCATCATGCGGCGGTTTTGCGGTTCCGGGAACGAGGAGCCGATGCGCACGCTGACGGTCTCGATGCCATAGCGATCGAAGTAGAAACTGGCGATGTCTTCACCATAGGACTTCGACAAGCCGTAGTAGCTGTCCGGGCGGCGCGGGGAGCGGGCGTCGATCACTTCGTCTTGCTTGTAGAAGCCGATGACGTGGTTGGAACTGGCGAAGATCACCCGTTTCACGCCATGCCGGCGCGCGGCTTCGTAGATGTGGAACACGCCGCAGATGTTGGCGCCGAGGATCTCTTCAAACGAGTGCTCGGTCGACACGCCGCCAAAGTGCAGGATCGCGTCCACGCCTTCGACCAGTTGATGCACGGCGTGCTTGTCGGCGAGGTCGCAGGTCACGACTTCTTCGCGGTCATCGATGGCCGGAGCGAGGTCGACGATGTCCGACAGGCGAATCACATTGGCGTAGGGGCGCAGGGTTTCGCGCAAGACTTTGCCGAGGCCACCGGCGGCGCCGGTCAGGAGCAGGCGATTGAATGGGGCAGGGGACGTAGTGGTCATGGAGGTTCCTAAATACGGAGTCATTACAGTTGTTGTAAGTTGTCGTATGACTTGAGCGAAGTATCGTTAGCCTTTCCCGTGGTTGTCAACGCGCCAGCGGTGGAAATTGACGGAGGGTCTTGCCACGCCGCGATCGATGTAGCCGCTGGCGACGCCTGCGCTCGACACCTGTAGCAGCTGCCGAAGGCTGCGTTCGGCTGCGAAGCAGTCGTAAAACCTGAGCACACGGTCCTTCTGATACAGCGCGTCGCCTGGGTTCACGACTGCTTCGCAGCCGAACGCAGCCTTCGGCAGCTGCTACACGAGCCGGACGCAGGCTTCGGCAGCTGCTACACGAGCCGGACGCAGGCTTCGCCAGCTGCTACATAGAACGTGGTGTCGCACAGGTAGGCGTCAGCCTTGACGCGACACCTGCCTCACAACAACGAAATCGGATAGCTCACAAAGATCCGATTCTCATCGAACTCATTCGTGCTGAAATCCTTGCGAATACTCGCATTGCGCCACTTAACGTTGAGGTTCTTCAGCACACCGCTCTGCACGGTATACGCCAGTTCCGATTCGCGGCCCCATTCCTTGCCGTCGGTGATCGCTCCGGTGTGCACGTTATCGCCGCTGATGTAGCGGTTCATCAGGGTCAGGCCGGGAATGCCGAGGGCGACGAAATTGTAGTCGTGGCGCACTTGCCAGGATTTTTCCTTGGCGTTGTCATAGCTGGAGTTGTAGCTGTCGTTGGCCAGGGTGCCGCCGCTGGTGCCGTTGACGCGCATCCAGACATCGTCGCCGGTGAGTTTTTGCAGGCCGACGTAGAAGGTGCTGCCGCCGTATTTGGCCGAGAGCATGGCGAACGCGGTTTTGTTGTCGAGGTCGCCGGCCAGGGCGCTGCCGTCTTCCTTGCCGATGAAGTAGCCGAGGTTGGCGCCCAGGGTCCAGTCGCCGATGGGCTGGCTGTGGCTCAGGTTGAAATATTTCTGCTGATAGATGTCGCTGAGTTCGGAGTACCAGACGCCGACCAGGGTGCGCTTTTCATTGAAGGTGTATTCACCGCCGCCGAAGTTGAAGCGATCCGAGGTGAACGCGGCTTTGCCGTTCATCGACATGTCGTCCATGCTCGAATCGTTACGCGGGCTGTTGGCGCGGAACTGGCCGCCGTAGAGTTTCAGGCCATCGATTTCGCTGGAAGTGACCTGACCGCCGCGGAAGGTTTGCGGCAGGGAGCGGCCGTCGTCCGAGCGCAGGACCGGCAGCACCGGCATCCATTCACCGACCTTCAATTCAGTCTTCGACACCTTGGCCTTGAACGCCACGTTGGTGCGCCCGAAGTTATCCGCCGGGCGACCGTCGTGATCCAGCGGCAGCAGTCCCGTGCCGCCAGTGCCTTGACCGCCGTCGAGTTTTTTCGAGTACAAGCCCAGCACGTCCACACCGAAACCGACCGTGCCTTGGGTGAACCCGGACTTGGCGTCGAGGATAAAGCTTTGCGTCCACTCTTCAGCCTTGCCCTGAGGGTAGGCCGGGTTGGTGAAGTTGCGATTGAAGTAGGCGTTGCGCAGGTTCAGCGTGGCGCTGGCGTCATCGACGAAACCTTCGGCGTGGCCGGTCATGGGCAAGGCGAGGGCCAGGCTGCTGCAACCGATCAGACTCAGGGTGTGGCGGCGGACGAAGGTCGGGCGAGAGGTGCAGACGGAGGAATGACGGACGAGTTTGCTCACAGTGACGTTCCCTTTGTTTCTTGTTGTTTTTATTGTTTGTTATACGTCGTCGTACAACATTGGCGGCGATTATTTGCGAGGCTTTGCGGGCTTGTCAATCAGAAGTTGTACGATGACCATCGTTGGATTTCGACGTGCTCTGAAATCTGTAGGAGCAAGGCTTGCCCGCGATTGCGATCTAACATTCAACATTGGTGGCGGCTGACGATCCGCCATCGCGGACAAGCCTTGCTCCTACACGTTTTGTGTTTTGCCCGACGTTTTGCGGCAAACTGACAGCCTCTCAGAACAAGGCCCATGAATGGATCACTACGCCCCGCGCGACTGGCAGCCCCACGAACGGCCCAGTTTGCCCGGTTCCCCCTCGACGCCCGTGCACTCCAATCCCAAGCGCCTGGCCTATGCGCTGGTGGGTTTGCTGGTGGCGTTGACCGGCGGCCTCGGCAATTCGCTGGTGATCGCCAACCTGCCTTACCTGCAAGGCGCGCTCGGCGCGACCACCGCCGAGATGGCCTGGTTGCCGGCGGCCTACGTGATGACCAACGTCTCGATGAACCTGTTGCTGGTGAAGTTTCGCCAGCAGTTCGGCTTGCGCGCGTTCACCGAAGTGTTTCTGGTGCTCTATGCCCTGGTGACCTTCGGCCACTTGTTCGTCAACGACCTGAGTTCGGCCATCGCTGTGCGAGCGGCCCACGGCATGGTCGGTGCGGCGCTGAGTTCTTTGGGCCTGTATTACATGATCCAGGCGTTCCCGGCGAAATGGCGGATGAAGGCGCTGGTGCTGGGGCTGGGTGCGTCGCAACTGGCGCTGCCGCTGGCGCGCCTGTTCTCCGAAGACCTGATGCAGATCGCCGAATGGCGCGGCCTGTACCTCTTCGAATTGGGCATGGCGCTGCTGACGCTGGGCTGCGTGTTCCTGCTCAAGCTGCCACCGGGCGACCGCTTCAAGACCTTTGAAAAACTTGACTTCCTGACCTTCGCCATCCTCGCCAGCGGCGTGGCCTTGCTTTGCGCCGTGTTGTCCCTGGGACGCATTGACTGGTGGCTGGAAGCACCGTGGATTGGTGTCGCCTCGGCGGCCTCTATCGCGTTGATCCTCGCCGGCCTGGCCATCGAACATAACCGCAGCAACCCGATGTTGATGACCCGTTGGCTCGGCAGCGGCGTGATGATTCGCCTGGCCCTGGCGGTGATCCTGATTCGCATGGTGTTGTCCGAGCAATCCACCGGCGCCGTCGGCTTCATGCAGGCGCTGAACATGAGCAGTCAGCAACTGCACAGCCTGTACGTGGTGATGTTGCTCGGCAGCATCGCGGGCCTGGCCACTAGCGCCCTGACTATCGACCCCAAGCACCTGTTCATGCCGCTGATCGTGTCCCTGGCGTTAATGGCAGTCGGCTCGGTGATCGACAGTCATTCGAACAACCTGACCCGCCCGGAAAACATGTACTTCAGCCAGTTCTTGCTGGCCTTCGGTGGCACGTTTTTCCTCGGCCCGACCATGGTCCTCGGCACTCGTAACGTACTGACCAACCCGCGCAATCTGGTGAGTTTCTCGGTGTTATTCGGGATCTGCCAGAACCTCGGCGGCTTGATCGGCGCGGCGCTGTTGGGCACGTTCCAGATCGTTCGCGAGAAATTCCATTCCAGCAACATTGTTGAACACCTGACGATGCTCGATCCGCGTGTCGCCGCGCGGGTGCAGAGCGGCGGCAACGCGGTGGGATCGGTGATCGCCGACCCGAGCCTGCGCAATCTTCAGGGCATTCGCAGCCTGGCCACGGCCGCCACTCGCGAGGCCAATGTGCTGGCCTATAACGATGTGTTCATGTTGATCGCCGTGATTGCGGTGCTGACCATGATCTGGATTTCCATTCGCGCCCTGTGGCTGATGAGCACCACCCAAACCGTCGCCCCAGCGCCTGCCACTCCTTCCGTTCAACCTAGCGGTGCCACTTCTTCATGACCGAACCGACCACCACGACCACCAACGCCATCGCCGCCACTCCCGAAGGCGTGGCGCCACCGGCCTCGCCGGCCACTGAGCCGCGCTCGTTGCGGGTGTGGATCATCTCGTCCATGGGCTTTGCGGCGATTGCCATCGTCGGCGTGCTGATCGTGTTGTACGCCTGGCAACTGCCGCCGTTCAGCAGCGCGGTGGAAACCACGGAAAATGCTTTGGTGCGCGGCCAGGTGACCATCATCGGCCCGCAACTCAGCGGCTACGTGTACGAAGTGCCGGTGACGGACTTCCAGTTTGTGAAGGCCGGCGACCTGCTGGTGCGCCTCGATGACCGCATCTACAAGCAGCACCTCGATCAATCCCTGGCGCAGTTGGCGGTGCAGAAAGCCGCGTTGGCCAACGTGGTGCAGCAACGCAACAGCGCCGAAGCGACCATCAAATTGCGTCAGGCTGCGGTCGCCGACAGCCAGGCACAGCAGCGCAAGAGCGAGGCCGACTTGCGCCGTAACAAAGAACTGATCAACGACGGCTCGGTGTCCAAACGTGAACTGGACGTAACCCTGGCCGCCAACGCCCAGACCATCGCGGCGGTGGCGCAGGCTCAGGCCAATCTGGAAATCGCCCGGCAGGATTTGCAAACGGTGATCGTCAATCGCGGCTCGCTGGAAGCCGCGGTTGCCAGCGCCGAAGCGGCGGTGCAACTGGCGCGGATCGACCTGTCCAACACCCGCGTCCTGGCGCCGCGAGACGGTCAGCTCGGGCAAATTGGCGTGCGCCTCGGCGCCTACGTCAACTCCGGTGCACAGTTGATGGCGCTGGTGCCGAACCAGTTGTGGGTGATCGCCAACATGAAGGAAACCCAGATGGACGACGTGCGAGTCGGCCAACCGGTGAGCTTCAGCGTCGACGCGCTCGACCATCGTAAATTCAAGGGCAGGGTGCAGCGGATTTCGCCTGCCACCGGTTCCGAGTTCAGCCTGTTGCAGGCGGACAACGCCACCGGCAACTTCGTCAAGATCGCCCAACGGGTGCCGGTGCGGATTACGGTGGATGAGGGGCAGGAGCAGAGTGAGCGGTTGCGGCCGGGGATGTCGGTGGTCGTCAGCATCGATACCGCCGCAGAGGGGAGGACCGAGCAATAAGATCTTTTGATTTTTAGCTGGCGATCATCGGTGGCATGGTCCCCAGCAACGAAACCGCCGCCACCGCGCCCATCCCCAGCATCCATTCCAGCATCACACTGGTTTTAAGCGCGCCAACCCGCTGCTCGCAATCCTTGATTCGCAATCGATTGAACAGCGCCAGCCCCAACATCACCGCCACCAGCACGACCTTGATCAGTAAAATCAAGGCAAACCCGGACAGCAACGGCGTCGGCCAGAACGCCCCGGTCAGCACGCGCACGTTGATCAACCCGGTGATCACCAGCCCCGCCACCAAGCCATAACCG
This sequence comes from Pseudomonas sp. LBUM1646, assembly GCF_059716165.1. Taxonomy (NCBI): domain Bacteria; kingdom Pseudomonadati; phylum Pseudomonadota; class Gammaproteobacteria; order Pseudomonadales; family Pseudomonadaceae; genus Pseudomonas; species Pseudomonas sp. LBUM1646. The sequence goes on along the minus strand of NZ_CP166810.1, from coordinate 4,006,666 downwards.
ACTCCGCTGAAACGGCGCAGTATCGTGCTCAACGAGTGGCCGTCAGGCTGCCGAAGGACAATCACCAAGAGCATCAGCCCACCCAGCCAGGCGCCGACGCAGGTCAGGTGGATGATCTGGTTGAGGATCAGCAATTGGCCACTGAGCCCGTCGAGCATCGCGCCATGACCGACCGGCGCCAGGGTCGCGAGCAGCAGGCCGCTCACGACCAGCCTCAGCGGCACGTTCGCGCGCAATGGCGTCAACAGCAACCCCATCAGCACCGCGTTGAGCAGCAAGTGCCAGCTCCAGACCTGGCCGAAAAAGGTATTGCGCAGCACCAGGCCCAGGGTCGATGGATCGAAAGCTGCCTCCCAGGCGCCGGCCATGCTCGCGGTGATCAGCAGCAGCCAGGTCACGCCGCTGACCAGTGCCACGGCGGTTAGCCAACGGGTGATGTGCATCAGGCGCCGATCCAGAGTGTCAGCGTTCAACAGCAAGGGCCGGAACACCCAGGCCCCGAACAGCATCAGCACCACCACAAAATGCAGGAAACGGCACAGCACCAGCGCGTCGGTCATGAATTACTGGCCAACCTTAAAGCTGTAGGCGCCTTCGCTTTTGTGGGTATCGACCGACACCGCATGCCATTCGACTTTATAGGCACCCGAGGCCAACGGTGCGGCCGGGGTGACAATCAGGGTTTTCTTGTCGCTGCCTTCGGTGGCCAGGCTTTTCACCGGGACATTGGCGCCATCCTTGCTGATGGTTACCTTGGTGAAGGTCGCTTCAACGCCTTCGGAAAACACCAGACGCAGTTCGGTCGGCGCGGCCACGGTGCTGTCGGCGGCCGGGGTCTGGCTTTTCAGATGCGCATGGGCGAACACCGAGGAAGCGGCGAGCAGCGAGCCGAGCAGGGCGGCGGTGGTCAGGGCTTTTTTCAGCAGCATGGTCAGTTACCTTCCGGGCAGAATAATGGGTGTCACTTAAGCATGAACGGTACGCGCCGGGGAATGTTTACGCCGCGCGCAATGTCAGGTGAATGATGGGAAACGGTCGACCTTCGCCATCAGTCTCCGAGCGGCCGGTCTGTTCAAAACCATAGTGCAGATAGAAGCCATGGGCCTGGGGATTCTGTTCATTGACGTCGACGCTCAAGGTGTCGTGCAGGGCTTTGACGTGGTCGAGCAACTGTCGGCCGATGCTCCGGCCCCGTTGCGCCGGTTCGATAAACAGCATCTCCACAGTGTTGCCGCCGGTGGCGATGAAGCCTGCGGGCGTGCCGTCCGGGTTTTCACCGACCCACACCGTCAGCGCCGGCAGGTAGGCATCGCGCACCAGCGGCAGGAAGAACTGAATGTCGTCTTCGCTCAGAAAGTCATGGGTGGCGCGCACCGAGCGTTCCCACAGGGCGGCGAGGGCGGTGTCGTCGGTGGCGACGCGAGGTCGAATGTTCACAGTGGGTGATCCATTGCGGCATGAAAAGAGCGGCGGATGCTACCCAATCGGTTTTCCCCGGGAAAGTGAAAAAAGGTCTGTCGCCGCGACCCAGAGCGGATGCTAGTCTTGGGCAACGCTGTTGTCAGGGAGCCCTCATGGGCAATCACAAGATCGAGATTCGTCGCAGTAACGTCGAGAAAATCCTCTTGGGGGCCGAAAAGGTCTTCGCCGAAAAAGGCTTTGGCAGCACCGCCATGGCCGACATTGCCGCCGAAGTGCAACTGCCGCGCTCCAATCTGCATTACTACTTCAGCACCAAAAGCGAACTCTACAGCGCGGTGTTGTTCGACTTGCTGGAAGTCTGGAAGCAGGACGCCTTGTGCTTCGAGATGTTCGACGACCCACGGGTGGTGCTTAGCAGCTATATCCGCGCCAAGATGAACCATTCCCGCAGCCGGCCGTACGGTTCGAAAGTCTGGGCCAACGAGATTATTCACGGTGCACCGACGTTGGGTGAGGCGCTGGACGCCAGCCTGTACGACTGGGCCAAGATGAAAGAAGCGAAAATTCGCCAGTGGGTGGAGGACAAACGCATCCTGCCAGTGGAGCCTTCGGCGCTGTTGTACATGATCTGGGCCTCGACCCAGCATTACGCGGACTTTGATCATCAGGTGAATATTCTGAATGAGCATCAACCGTTGTCGGACATGCAGTTCGAGCGGGCGGTGCAGACGGTGACGAGTGTGATTTTGCGCGGGATTGGGTTGGAGCCTTAACCCGATCATTCCCACGCTCTGCGTGGGAATGCCTCAAGGGACGCTCCGCGTTCCAATGGGACGCGGAGCGTCCCGGGCTGCATTCCCACGCAGAGCGTGGGAACGATCAGTTACAGCGCAACGTGGTAGGGATTGCGCGGATCATGATTCCAATCCAGAAACGGCTTTCCGCTGTCCATCGGCACCATCTCAATGCAATCCGCCACCGGGCAAGTGATCTGGCACAAATTGCACCCCACGCACTCATCATCAATCACTTCATATTTATGCGTCCCGTCCGCCTGCTTAAGGCTGGCAATCGCCTGGTGCGAGGTATCTTCACAAGCAATATGGCAACGCCCGCAACCAATACACGCCTCCTGATCAATCTTGGCAATCACCTGATAGTTGATATCCAGGTACTTCCAGTCCGTGGTATTGCCCACCGCCCGCCCGGAAAACTGCGAGACGCTGGTGTAACCCTGACTGTCCATCCAGCGCGATAAACCGTCCTTCATCTCATCGACGATGCGGAAACCGTGGAGCATCGCCGCCGTGCACACTTGCACCGCGCCGCTGCCCAACGCGATGAATTCCGCCGCGTCGCGCCAACTGCCGATGCCGCCAATGCCACAGATCGGCAGGCCTTGGGTCTGCGGGTCGCGGGCGATTTCGGCGACCATGTTCAGCGCAATCGGCTTCACTGCCGAGCCGCAATAACCGCCGTGGGTGCTTTGGTGGCCAACGGTGGGGATGGCGACCATTTGCTCCAGATTGACGCTGGTGATCGAGTTGATGGTGTTGATCAGCGACACCGCATCGGCGCCGCCACGGTGGGCCGCACGGGCGGCGACGCGGATGTCGGTGATGTTCGGCGTGAGCTTGACGATCACCGGCAGGGAGCAATAGGTCTTGCACCAACGGGTCACCTGTTCGACGTACTCCGGCACCTGGCCGACCGCCGCACCCATGCCGCGTTCCGGCATACCGTGGGGGCAACCAAAGTTCAGTTCGATGCCATCAGCGCCAGTGGCTTCCACCAGCGGCAGGATAAATTTCCAAGACTCTTCAACGCAGGGCACCATCAGCGAAACGATCAGCGCGCGGTCTGGCCAGTCCTTTTTGACCTGGGTGATTTCCCGCAGATTGATCTCCAGCGAACGGTCGGTGATCAGTTCGATGTTGTTGATGCCCATGACTTCGCGGTTGGCGCCAAAGTGCGCCGAGTAACGCGACGACACGTTGACCGCCGCCGGGTCTTCACCCAGGGTTTTCCAGACCACGCCACCCCAGCCGGCCTCGAAGGCGCGGATCACGTTGTAGGCTTTGTCGGTCGGCGGCGCGGAGGCCAGCCAGAACGGATTGGGGGCTTTGATGCCGGCGAAGACAATCGAGAGATCGGCCATTTACGCAGCCTCCACGTTGAGCATGAGTTGGGCATTGATCGCTTCTGCGGCGAGTTTGCCGTGCTGCACCGCTTGCACGGCCAGGTCCTGATCGAGGCTGGTGCAGTCACCACCTGCATACACGCCGGGGATGCTGGTGCGCAGGTTTTCGTCCACCTGAATCCGCTCGCCCTGACGTTTCAGTTCCCGGGCCAGCGGGTCGGCGAGGGCGCTGCTGTCGAAGGCCTGGCCGATGGCTTTGAAGATCGCGTCGGCAGCCAGTTCAAAGGTTTGCCCGGTGGTTTGCAGGCGCCCGTCGACCATGTGGGTGCGGGCGAAACGCATGCCGCGCACATTGCCCTGAACGTCGAGCAGTACTTCTTCAGGCTGTGCCCAGGTCAGCAAGCGCACCTGATTGGCTTTGGCGATGTCTTGTTCATGACCGGTGGCGCCCATGTCCTCGACGCCTCGGCGATAGACCAGATTGACGTCATGAGCCCCGAGGCGAGCCATTTGCACGGCCATGTCGATCGCCGTGTTGCCCGCGCCGAGGACGATGCAATGGTCGGCCAGCGGCAGTTGCGTCAGGTCATCGGCCTGACGCAGTTCGCGGATGTAGTCGGTGGCGGCGACCAGCCCCGGCGCATCTTCGTGGTCAAGCCCGAGTTGCTTACTGGCGGCCAGGCCGAGGCCGAGAAACACCGCGTCGAATTGCTGGTGCAGCTCGCTCAGGGTCAGGTTCTCGCCCAGTTTCTGCCCATGACGGATTTCGATGCCGCCGATTTGCAGCAGGAAATCCAGTTCCTTCTGCGCGTAATCGTCCACCAGTTTGTACTTGGCGATCCCGTATTCGTTGAGGCCGCCAGCCTTTTCCTTGGCTTCGAAGATCACCACTTCATGGCCGTGCATGGCGCTGCGGTGAGCGCAGGACAAACCGGCCGGGCCGGCGCCGACCACCGCGATACGCTTGCCAGTAGCGGCAGCGCGCTGGAACGGGTGTTCGCTGAAATGCGCGTTATCGACGGCATAGCGTTGTAACAGGCCGATCAACACCGGCGCGCACTCATGATCGTTGTTACGCACGCAGGCTTGTTGGCAGAGGATTTCCGTCGGGCAAACCCGGGCGCAACTGCCGCCGAGGATGTTTGCCGAGAGAATTTTCTGCGCGGCGCCCTGGACGTTTTCCTGATGGATATTGCGGATGAACGACGGAATATCGATCTCGCTCGGACAGGCGTTCACGCACGGCGCGTCGTAGCAATACAGACAGCGCGAGGCTTCCAGGTGCGCCTGACGGTCGTTTAGCGGCGGTGCCAGGTCGGTGAAATGGCCGGCGAGGGCGGCCGCATTCTCGTAGGGATGCGGGAGGTGGTTCAGGGTCTTGATCACGGTTTAAGGCCTCATGGTTTTTGAGGTGCTGCCTCTGATGGGCATTGGTTGATCGTTCCCACGCTCTGCGTGGGATTGCCTCAAGGGACGCTCCGCGTTCCATTGGGACGCAGAGCGTCCCGGACTGCATTCCCACGCGGAGCGTGGGAACGATCGTGGGTCAGCGTTTCACAGCAACAGGCTTATTCAACTCAGCCCGCTTACTCAGCAAATCAAACACCGCCGGATACGCCGGCCGTTCGACATACCGCCCGGCCCCACGCTCGGCGCGCAGATCGCCATCGGCCCAAACCACGCGGCCCTGGCTGACGGTATGGCTGGACACGCCGCGCACGGTCTTGCCTTCGAAGATGTTGAAGTCCACCTGCTGATGGTGGGTTTTAGCGGAGATGGTTCGCGTCCCTTCAGGGTCCCACAGCACCAAATCAGCATCGGCACCGACGCGGATCGCGCCTTTGCGCGGGTAGAGGTTGAAGATTTTCGCGGTGTTGGTGGAGGTCAGGGCGACGAAGTCCTGCATCGTAAAGCGCCCGGTGTTCACCCCTTCATCCCAGAGCACGGCCATGCGGTCTTCGATGCCGGCGGTGCCATTCGGGATCTTGCTGAAATCGTCACGCCCGGCGGCTTTTTGCTCGGCGCAGAAGCAGCAATGGTCGGTGGCGGTGGTGTGCAGGTTGCCGGATTGCAGGCCGTGCCACAGCGCTTCCTGATGGCCGCGCGGGCGGAAGGGCGGGCTCATTACGTAACCGGCAGCGGTCGCCCAGTCCGGGTGTTGGTAGACGCTGTCGTCCAGCAGCAGATGCCCGGCGAGGACCTCGCCATAGACCTGTTGCCCCTTGCTGCGGGCATAGGTGATTTCGTCGAGGGCTTCTTTGGTCGAGACGTGCACCATGTACAGCGGCGTGCCGATGGTTTCGGCAATGCGAATCGCCCGGCTCGCGGCTTCGCCTTCCACTTGCGACGGTCGCGATAGCGGATGCGCTTCCGGTCCGGTAATCCCTTGGGCCATCAACTTGCGTTGCAGGTGATAGACCAACTCACCGTTTTCCGCATGCACGGTGGGCACCGCGCCGAGTTCCAGGCAGCGCTCGAAACTCGCCACCAGGGTGTCGTCGGCGGCCATGATCGCGTTCTTGTAGGCCATGAAATGCTTGAAGCTGTTGATGCCGTGATGGCTGACCAACTCGGCCATTTCCTCGCGCACCTGTTCGCTCCACCAGGTGATGGCGACGTGGAAACCATAGTCCGACGCCGACTTCTCGGCCCAGCCACGCCACTGATGAAACGCCTCCATCAACGACTGCTGCGGGTTGGGAATCACGAAGTCGATGATCGACGTGGTGCCACCGGCCAGACCTGCCGCGGTGCCACTGAAAAAATCTTCACTGGCCACCGTGCCCATGAAGGGCAGTTGCATGTGCGTGTGGGGGTCGATGCCGCCGGGCATCAGGTATTGGCCGCTGCCGTCGAGTACTTCGGCACCCGCCGGAACATCAAGGTTTTCACCGATGGCTTTAATCACGCCGTCGGCGCAATAGACGTCAGCGCGATAACTTTCATCATGGGTAATAACGGTGGCGCCACGGATCAACAGAGACATTCCGAGTTCCTCGCAGGCATGACCGACTTATGCCGGTTCTAAATGTTTTATATGAAGCCGACGCAAACAGATGTATTCCTGTCAGCGCTGTCAGGAATAGACGCTAGCTGGAGTTTATGGAATGAGCAAGAATAATTTTTATAAGCTTATATCGTTATTAACCTATTGATAAATAACGATTAAAAACTGTAATCACCAAAATGGTGAGGCCTCTCACCAATTTGACGCACTTGACAGGATCGAAAAAAAGACCAGATTTCCTATGTGAAATCAGCCGCTTGAGGATGGTCTATGGTTGATGCGCAACTTTGAAAAAAACATTGATGCACCAGATTGAGTCCTGACGGTTCCGACAACTTGCTGCCCATTCGGCCTGAGTGGCGTTGCAAGTAACCGAAGACCCAATAGTTGAATTAATAAAACTGATAAACATCAGTTGGTTATAAGGTTTTATGGCACGGCAAGAGGCGCCAGCGGGGACCCCGGCACGTTTATTGATGCCGCCGCTGACACCTTGGCCGGTCCATGAAAGTTGTCAGTTCCTCCGGCCATCGTCGGCTCGCGTCCCTTGGCGCCAGCCCCTGATGAGCAAAAATAATTCAAAGAACAGTGGAGCGGCCATGCAACAGATCAGATCGCAAGTGACCGAGCGCGACGGCTTGTTTGAGCTCGAAGCCGGCACCGACGTCCTCGACAGTCCCCGTTACAACCACGACATGGCACCGACCAAGGTGCACGAACGAACCTGGAATAAATGGCACATCACCGCGCTGTGGATCGGCATGTCGATCTGCGTGCCGACCTACACCCTCGGCGGCGTGCTCACCGCGTATTTCGGCCTGAGCGTCGGCGAGGCGCTGCTGGCGATTCTGTTTGCCAACATCATCGTGCTGATCCCGCTGACCCTGAACGCGTTTGCCGGGACCAAGTACGGCATTCCGTTCCCGGTGCTGCTGCGTTCGTCCTTCGGCATCCTTGGTTCCAACGTGCCGTGCCTGATTCGGGCGCTGGTGGCGTGCGGCTGGTTCGGCATCCAGACGATGTTTGGTGGCTTGGCCATTCACTTGTTTTTAGGCTCGGTTTTCGAAGGCTGGAAATCCCTTGGCGGTACCGGTGAAGTCATTGGCTTCATGGTGTTCTGGGCGTTGAACTTGTGGGTGGTGATACGCGGGGCGGAGTCGATCAAATGGCTGGAAACCCTGTCCGCGCCGTTGTTGGTGGCGGTCGGCATAGGCCTGTTGGTGTGGGCGATGCCCAACGTCTCGATGACCGAGCTGTTGGCGATTCCACCGAAACGCCCGGAAGGCGCGAGCGTGGTCAGTTACTTCGCCGCCGGGCTCACCGCGATGGTCGGGTTCTGGGCCACGCTGTCGCTCAATATTCCGGACTTCAGCCGCTACGCCAAAAGCCAGAAGGACCAGATTGTCGGGCAGATTATCGGCCTGCCGTTGACCATGTTTCTGTTCGCCTCCCTCGGTGTCGTAATGACGGCCGCATCGGTGAAACTGGTCGGGGTGACCGTCTCCGATCCCGTCACGCTGATTGGCCATATCCAGAGCCCCGTTTGGGTCGCCTTGGCCATGGCGCTGATCATCATCGCTACGCTGTCGACCAATACCGCCGCCAACATCGTCTCGCCGACCAACGACTTCCAGAACATCGCGCCGAAGGTGATCAACCGGACCAAAGCGGTGATGCTGACCGGTGTGGTCGGGTTGCTGCTGATGGGCCATGAACTGCTGAAAAAACTCGGGCTGATCGTCTCCGACGTGAGCCTGGAAACCGTCTATTCCAACTGGTTGCTCGGCTATTCCAGCCTGCTCGGGCCCATCGCCGGGATCATGGTGGTGGACTATTTCCTGATCAAGAAACAGCAGCTGGATTTGGCCGGGCTCTATCGCGATGACGTGTACCCGGCGTGGAACTGGTTTGGCTTTATCGCGTTTGGCGTGCCGGTGGTGCTGACGTTGCTGTCGTTGGGTAGCGATGCCTTCAGCTGGTTCTACAGCTACGGCTGGTTTACCGGGTCGGCGCTGGGTGGGTTGATCTATTACGGGCTGTGTTCGATGCGTGGCAGCCCGGCATTGGCCAAGTCCCCCTCGTAATGATCGTTCCCACGCTCTGCGTGGGAATGCAGCCCGGGACGCTCCGCGTCCCAGAAGCGGACGCAGAGCGTCCATGGATGAATTCCCACGCAGAGCGTGGGAACTATCAGAAAAACAACTGAGGAGATCCCCATGAACGCTGCCGTAGACGTTCTGCAATCCACCCATCAGCACATCAACCGCGACCGCTTGTGGCAGTCGCTCATGGAACTGGCCAAGCTCGGCGCCACGGTCAAGGGCGGCGTCTGTCGTCTGGCCCTGACCGACCTCGACCGCCAGGCCCGGGACATTTTCGTCAACTGGTGCGAGGAGGCCGGCTGCACCGTCACTGTCGACGCCGTCGGCAACATCTTCGCCCGCCGCCCCGGGCGCAACCCGAACCTGCCACCGGTGATGACCGGCAGCCACATCGACACTCAACCCACCGGCGGTAAGTTCGATGGCTGCTTTGGCGTATTGGCCGGCGTCGAAGTGCTGCGCACCCTCAACGACCTCGGTGTGGAAACCGAAGCGCCGCTGGAAGTGGTGGTCTGGACCAACGAAGAAGGCTCGCGCTTCGCCCCGTGCATGATGGGTTCTGGCGTGTTTGCAGAAAAATTCACCCTCGAAGAAACCCTGGCCAAGGTCGATGCCGACGGTGTGACAGTCGGCGAAGCCCTGAACGCCATCGGCTACGCCGGCTCGCGCAAAGTCAGCGGCCATGCCGTCGGCGCTTATTTCGAAGCGCACATCGAGCAAGGCCCGATCCTCGAAGACGAACACAAAACCATCGGCATCGTCATGGGCGCGCTCGGCCAGAAATGGTTCGACCTCAAGCTGCGCGGCGTAGAAGCCCACGCCGGCCCGACTCCGATGCACCTGCGCAAGGACGCCCTGGTCGGTGCCGCTGTGATTGTCGGCGCCGTCAACCGCGCCGCCCTCGGCCATCAACCCCACGCCTGCGGCACCGTCGGTTGCCTGCAGGCCTATCCCGGCTCGCGCAACGTCATCCCCGGCGAAGTGCGCATGACCCTCGACTTCCGTCATCTGGAACCGGCACGCCTGGATTCGATGATCGCCGAAGTTCGCCAAGTCATCGAAACCACCTGCGAGGAACATGGCCTGACCTTCGAGCTGACCCCCACCGCCGACTTCCCGCCGCTGTATTTCGACAAGGGTTGCGTCGAAGCGGTACGCGGCGCCGCCCAAGGACTGGGCTTGTCGCACATGGAAATCGTCAGCGGGGCAGGGCATGACGCAATCTTTCTCGCCGAACTCGGCCCGGCCGGGATGATCTTCGTGCCATGCGAAGGCGGCATCAGCCACAACGAAATCGAAAACGCCGCGCCGCAGGATCTGGCGGATGGCTGTGCGGTGTTATTACGGGCGATGCTGGCGGCGTCGGCGGCGATTGCCAGCGGCGAACTTGCGGCTTGAGTTGAAACTTATCGATTGCTCACGCCCCGACGAGGCGTGAACAATCGATCATTCAGCGGGTTTCCTTGATGTCGTAGCTGTGCTGGATATGGAAGAACCCGCGCGGTGTCTGCTGGGTGCCCAACTGCTGGTAATACGGATACCAATACTTGGCCATGATCCACAGGTATTCCGGGCACGCCGCCCGGGATTCCAGCCCCGGCGTGACGTCAAACTGCGCGGTGTTGTAGACCGCCTCCAGCATGCTCGCCCCGGGCATGCCGATGCCTTCATGGATCGGGTTGGGCGTGCGATCGGCGCCCCAGGCATAGGCCAGCCAGCGCAGGATATGCTCAAGGCTGTCGACCGGCGAACGTGAATGTTTGAAGCGTTCGATGGACTCGCGAATGGTCTTTTGCGGCACCGGTAGCGCAATAACGCAGACGTTTTCCCAATGTGCGGCATCGGCAAAATGGCTCAAGGGTTGTTCCACCACGCCGTTGCGTTTGGTGGCGAACTCGGCCTGTTCCGGCTGAAACAGCGGCACATGCAACGCGGTGGTTTTCGACGCTGCTCGCGGCGCCAGGTTGATGAACGCAGACTCGGACCAATAAGAAGGCAGTAAGTCGTTGCGCAAGTGCGACTGGGCGACTCGCAAACGGAACGCGAGGATATCGATGGCACCGAACAGCGCTATGAACGACCACGCTTTCGGGTCCAGGTCGAGCTTCTGGATCGCTCGCAAAACCCAGGCGTCATTGCCTTCCTGCTTGTTGCGTTTCAACGGTACTAAATCCGGGTTTTTATCCTTTGCCGAAGAATTGCGCGCGTGCGCCATGGCAGATCTCCTGTCGGATCGATTCAATAAAAGCGTAAGAGGTAATTGGCGGTGGACTTGGGTTGCTTGAGCCGGTTGTCGTGACTGACCCCGAAAAAGGTCACTTTCATGTCCAGGCCAAAACCTGATCGGGTGAATTGCAGCACGGCAATCTGATTGCCGTTGCATTGGAAGTAGTTGTCCTCGGTGGTGCGGGACACGATGAAACTGTTGCGGCTGCCGAACTTGTGCGGGCTGTCCTTTTCCTCCGGTGCCGCAGGGTAACCGGGCCAGTCCTTGCCGCGCAGTTTGTCCATTGCAATGTCCGCCAGGGAAGAGCGCGGGATCATGGTCGATGGCGAGCAGATCACTTCGTACAGCATCGGTGTCGGTTGCGAGCCGTGACGGGCGGCACACACGCGGCTCCAATGCACATCGCCAGTCAGGAACACCACCGGAATGCCCTGTGTGGCCAGGCGCTCAAGTTGCACCTCGATCAATTCGAACTGCTGATAGTTAGCCAGGTCGGCATCGACGTACTTCTTGCTGAAATCTCCCGGCGGCTTGGTAAACAAGGGTTGGCCGGCCGACAACACGCCGACTTTCGGTGTGTGGTTCTGCTTGGCCAGAATCAAATCGTCGGCCCATTTTTGCAGGGCCATTGCCGCATCGTCGGGCATCAGGCGCTTGAAATCTTCGTCGCGCCGGGTGCGGGTGTCGAGCATCAGGATGATCAGCGGATCGACTTCGATGCGCTGGAATCCGGGGATGTCCTGGGGCGTCCTGGCCGGCCCGCCCAACTGGAAACCGGCGTACAGGTCCATGGCCGTGTCGGACCAGTCCTGCTTGTCGACAAACACCAGCGGCGGTAGCTGAAACTGATCGAGCGGGTAGTTGTTCCAGAACTCATGGTCATCCGGGATGCAGGCCGTCGGCGCCGTTCTGAACACCGATTGCAAGCCGCCGGTACCGAGCGAGTCGGAGCACCAGTTCTTGTAGTACTTCTGGCCGATCAGTTGCTGCACGCCGTCCAGGCTGAAACGCCACGAAGGAATCACCGGCACGTCCAGATACACCTGATCGCCCAGCATCAGACTCAAATGTGGCTTGAAGCCAGAGGGCAGGTGCGCGACGGCGTTCTCCAGAGCCTTGTCATCGCCATTGGGCTGGTAGTAGCAGGACGTCAGCAGAATATTGAGCGGGGCGCCGGCGGTTGGCACCGCATCGGGTTGGGAGACGAACGCCAGGTTGTATTCCACACCGTTGGCGACAATCCGAAAACAGTGATTGATGCCGGCGCCGAGGCGCGCAAAGGTGAACACGCCTTGGTGGTTCAGCGGTTTTTCGGCGGCGTTCTTTACACCATCGTCGATCGGATACAGTTTTTCGTCGGGGGCGGGTTTGGCCGTGGCTTGCGCGGTCGGTGTCAGGCCGAGGAAGAACGTCGGTAACGTCGGATTGTCGAGGCCAAACAGGCCAACCCACAGCTGTACCGTGCCTTTTTTCGCGGGGGCGCTGATCAACGGGCGGGCGACCAGAATCATTGGCTGTCTCCTTTACCTGCCTGGGTTTCCATACAAAGCCAGGGCCGGACACTGCTTGAAGTGGGGCGGGTGTGTCCATCAACTTTAGAACAGAGTGGGGCGGGCATCGAAAAAACTTATGGAAAGGCCAGATGCATGGCTGCCAACGTCAAAAGATCGCAGGCTTCGCCAGCTCCTACATTGCGGATCGTTCCCACGCTCCTGCGTGGGAATGCCTCAAAGGACGCTCCGCGTTCGGCTTTTAATGGGACGCAGAGCGTCCCGGGCTGCATTCCCACGCGGAGCGTGGGAACGATCATTGCGGTGGGTTCAGTGCGGAGCGTGGGAACGATCATTGCGGTGGGTTCAGTGCGGAGCGTGGGAACGATCATTGCGGTGGGTTCAGTGCGGAGCGTGGGAACGATCATTGCGGTGGGTTCAGTGCGGAGCGTGGGAACGATCATTGCGGTGGGTTCAGTGCGGAGCGTGGGAACGATCATTGCGGTGGGTTCAGTGCGGAGCGTGGGAACGATCGTTGCGGTGGGTTCAGTGCAGAGCGTGGGAACGATCGTTGTGGCGCGGCTCAGTTGTCATCCTGGCCCATCAGCTGCCTCACCCCATCCCACGCTTCTGCGCGCATCCGCTCCACATCCAGCCCCGGGATCACGCCGTCGTCCACCACTACACGCCCGCCGACAAGGCTATAACGCACGACAATCGGCTCGCCCGCGACCACCGGAGCTACGGCAATATCGTGGAAGCCAAAGAACCGTGGATGATCCAGCCCGTAGATCACCAGGTCAGCCGCTTGGCCAATCTCCAGCGTCCCGACCGCGCCCAACCCCAGCACCTGCGCACCTCCGGCCGTACCCCAATGAATCACGTCTTCAGCGGTGGTCGCCGAGGCCCCTTGCTCGGCGCGATGGATCAGCCAAGCGGTGTGCGCTTCGCCGACCATGCTCCCGGATTCATTGGACGCCACGCCATCGACCCCCAGCGAAATCGGCACGCCGGCCTCGACCATTTGCGGCACTGGCGCGACGCCGCTGCCCAGGCGCGCATTGCTCACCGGGCAATGGGAAATGCCGGTGCCGGTTTGCGCGAGCATGCGGATCTCGCCGGGTTGCAGGTGCACGGCGTGGGCGAACCAGACGTCGGGGCCGAGCCATTCGTGTTCGGCGACGAATTCCACCGGCAGGCAGTTGTATTTCTCACGGCAGAAGTTGACGTAGTTCTGCGTCTCCGACAGGTGCGTGTGCAGGCGCAAGTTGAGCCCTCGGGCGGTGTGGGCCAGTTCCCGGAGCAAGGTCGGTGGCAGGGAGAAGGTCGGCGTGGTGGGTGCGACCACCACCCGGCGCATCGCGTCCGGGGTGTCCTGGTGATAACGGGACTTGAGCCGCTCGATGTCGCCGACCATTTGATCAAGCGTCTCCGGTTGCAGCGCGGTTTTCGAGAACCCCGGATGGGCGCTGGCGGATTCCAGCGCGCCGCCCCGGCACAGGACGAAGCGCATACCGAACTCATCGGCGGTGTCGAACAGCGTATCGCCGCTCTCGGTGCTGCCGTTGGCGTGGTAAAGGTAGTGGTGATCAGCGCAGGTGGTGACGCCGGACAGCAGCAATTCCGCCATCCCCAGCCGTGCGGCGATCTTGGTCAGCTGCGGGGTAAAGCGGTTGAGACGCGGGTAGGGCACGCTGGCGAGCCAGCCTTGAAGGTCCTGGTTCAAACCTTCGGGTACGGCTTTGAGCAGGTTCTGGAACAGGTGATGGTGGGTGTTGATCCAGCCTGGATAGACCACCGAATTACGTGCATCGATTATCCGTTCGCCGGGTTGCGCCTCCAGTCCGACGGCCATTTCGGCGATGCGGCCATTGACGATGCGAATGTCGACATTGCCAGCTCGGGCACGCGGGTCGCGCAGGCCGGTCATCACGGCCACGGGGTTTTTGATCAGGATATTTTGCAGTTGAGTCATGGTCGGCTCCGGTCAGAGGATGTGGGAGGCAGATTTGCTGGCGGCGGCATCGGGAACGCTGACGCCATTGAGCGCAGCGTTGAGCAGCACCGACACCAGGCAGGCGATCACCACGCTGCTGTGCAGGAACGGCTGGCACCACTCGGGCATTTGCTTGAACAGGGTCGGCGCGAGCACCGGCACCAGGGCGGCGGCGATGGTGAAACCGACGATCAACACGTTGTAGCGATTGCGCTCGTAATCGACCTTGGCCAGGGTCTGAATCCCCGCCGCCGCGACCACGCCAAACATCGCGATGCCGGCACCCCCCAGTGCTGCGGTGGGCATGGACGCGATGATCGCCCCGGCCTTGGGCACCAGCGCCACCGAGCACATCAGCAAGCCGCTGATCGCCACCACCCAGCGACTGCGCACGCCGGTCAGAATCACCAGCCCGACGTTTTCCATAAAGGCAATGAACGGAAACGCCGCGAACATCCCGGCGATGGTGCTGGCCAGGCCATTGGCGCGCAGGCCATTGATCACTTGTTTCTCTTCTACCGGTTTATCGACGATGTCGCCGATGGCCACGAACAGCCCCATGGACTCGACCATCTGCACGATCATCACCACCACCATCGTGGCAATCGGGATCAGGCTGAACGTCGGCAAACCGAAGTAGAACGGGTAGGGCACGGTGAGCCACGGCGATTCCTCCACGCTGTGGAAACTACCCATGCCTAACCCGTAGGCCAGCCCCGCGCCGACCAACATGCCGACGAGCACCGCCATGTTGCGCATCATCGGGCTGCCGTAACGGTTGACCAACAGGATGGTCGCCAGCACCACGGCGGCGACGGCGAGGTAGGCCGGCGCGCCGAAATTGCTGGCGTTGCGCCCGCCGCCGACCCACTCATAGGCAATCGGAAACAACTGCAAACCGATGACGGTGACGATGCAACCCGTCACCACTGGCGGAAAGAACCGGCGCAATCGACCCACGAACGGCGCGGCGAGCATGGTAAAAATCCCCGCGCCGATCACCGCGCCGCAGACCCCGGCAAACCCGACCTGCGGGTTGGTGCCGATGGCGATCACCGGGCCGACACTGCTGAACGCCACGCCCTGGAGGATCGGCAAGCGCACGCCGAATTTCCAGAAGCCGACGGTTTGCAACAACGTGGCGATACCGGAGCAGAACAGCGTGGTGCTGATCAGCACGACGGTATCGGCCTGGGACATTTTCAACGCGCTGGCGACAATCAACGGCACGGCGATGGCGCCGATGTACGAGACGGCCATGTGCTGCAGACCGAGGGTGAGCATTTGCCGGACCGGTAGAATCTGGTCGACCGGGTGCACGGTGGAGACGGTAGTGGCTGACGACATGGGGAAACACCTCTTGCTGTTTTTGTGCTGTAGAGAGGGGTATTCGTTCTATGTGCCCGGAACCGCCATCCACCGGCTCCGATGCCGTGTTCAGCCTGCCAGGCAGGCGGCAAAGCCCTGGTTCAGCGCCGCGCGGTCCAGGTCGCGGCCGATGAACACGATTTTGCTGGAGCGCGGTTCCGTGCCCCACGAGGTCGAAGCGCGGAACTCGACCAGGCTGTGCACGCCTTGCAGCACGTAGCGTTGGTCCTGGTCCTCCACTGACAACACGCCTTTCATGCGGTAAAGGTTGTCGGCCTGCTCGGTGCGCAACGTGCTGATCCAGCGGTGGAATGCGCCGAGGTTCACCGCGCCGTCCACGGCGATGCCGACTGAAGACACGCTCGGGTCGTGCTCATGGTCTGGTTCGTCGTGATGATGTTCCTCGGCGTGATGGTCGTGCTCCGAACCGATTTCCATCAACTTTTGAGTCGATTCAAACGCACCGATGCCAAGGATTTTGGTCAGGTCGATCTCGGCATAACTGGACGTCACCACCTCCGCCGTCGCGTTCAATCCGCGAATCTTGCCCCGCAGCGCTTCCACGTCTGCGGTGCTGACCAGATCGACCTTGTTGATCACGATCCGGTCGGCACACACGATCTGATCCACCGCCTGGTTGTCCACGCCATCGAGTTGCAAATCCTCCAGGTGCTGGGCGATGTGCTTGGCGTCGACCATGGTCACGATGGCGTCGAGTTCCACTTCGTCGGCAATCGGGTCGTTGATGAAAAAGCTCTGGGCCACCGGGTATGGATCGGCCAGGCCACTGGTTTCGATCAGGATGTGATCCAGGCGCACCGGGCGCGCCACCAGTTCGCGGACGATGCGCACCAGGTCTTCGCGGACTTCGGCGGTGCAGCACACGCAGCCGTTGACCATCTCGTAGATTTCTTCGGTTTCGGAGCTGAGCACCAGGTCGCCATCGATGCCGACTTCGCCGAATTCGTTTTCGATCACGGCGATTTTGCGTCCGTGGTTTTCCTTGAGGATGTAGTTCAGCAGGGTGGTTTTGCCGGCGCCGAGGAAGCCTGTGAGGATGGTCACCGGGATTTTGCGGTTAGGGGTTGGGGCGTTGAATGGGCTGTTCATGCGAGCTCCTTCTGTGTTGCTGATTGGCCGGCGCACACTGGGCCGGGTTCACCCCAGCGCAACGCGGTACCGGCATCGAGGCCGAACAGGTCGAGGACACGGCCGAGGCTGTGATCGACCATTTGCGAAAGGTTGTGCGGGCGGGCGTAGAAGGCGGGCACCGGCGGGGCGATGATCCCGCCCATCTCGGTGACGGCCGTCATGTTGCGCAGGTGCGCGAGGGTCAGCGGGGTTTCCCGGGCCATCAACACCAGGGTGCGGCGTTCCTTCAAGGTGACGTCGGCGGCGCGGCCGATCAGCCCGGAAGAGGTGCCGGTGGCAATCTCTGCCAGGGTGCGCATGGAGCACGGCGCGACCACCATGCCCAAACAACGAAACGAACCGCTGGCAATCCCGGCGGCCACATCGTCGGCCCGGTGGTAATGGCTGGCCAGGGCGGTGACGTCGGCAAGTTTGTAGTCGGTTTCATGGGCCATGGTCAGCAGCGCGGCACGGCTGATGATCAGGTGGGTTTCGATGTTCAGTCCGGCGAGCAATTCCAGCAGGCGCACCCCGTAGATAAACCCCGACGCACCGCTGATGCCAACCACCATCCGCTGACGGTTCATGACAGATAGCCCTTGAGCAAGGTGCGCGCTCGCTCGATCACGTCCTGATCCAGTTGCGCCTTGATCCCGTCGAAGCCCGAGCCACGTGTGGCGTCGAGGCCCATACGCGAAGTGGTGCCGTTGACCGAGGACGATGGGTCGAGCGGACTGCCGGGCAAGCCGTCGATGACGAAGATGTCCTGATGCGGCTGAAAGTGCGTGGCCAGGGCCCACAACACTTGGCTGTCGTCGGTGATGTCGATGTCGCTGTCCACCGCGATCACGGTTTTCAGGTACGGGTCCCAGCCGAGCAGGGCGAGCATGATCTGCCGCGCCTCGCCGTCGCGGCTTTGATCCAGTGCCACATAGCAATGAAAGTGCGTGCCGGAGTTCGGGTAGTGCACGGCGGTGACAGCCGGGAAACGCGCCTTGAGTTTTTCACTCATTTCCGCTTCCCGAGGCAGTCGCGCCAGGGTCAGGTGTTCGGCGTAACGCCCGCCGACCACGTCCACCAGCCAGGCATCCTTACGGCGCATCAGGGTGTCGACGCGCAATACGTTGTTGGTCGAGCGATCCGAGGAATAGCCGCTGAATTCGCCGAACGGACCTTCCTCGGCATAGGCCGCCGGGTCGATGGCGCCTTCGAGCACAAACTCGGCGTAGGCCGGCACACCGATGCCGTAGCGCGGAGTCTTGACCAGTTCCAGCGCCGAACCAAACAAGCCACCGGCCACCGCACGTTCGTCGCTGCCGTAGGGCAAGCGTGCGGCGGCGGCGAGCATGAACAAGGGATGCGCGCCGACCACCATCGCCACGCGCAACTCTTCGCCGCGCTCGCGAGCGGTTTGCAGCATGCGCCACAGGTGTCCTCGTGAATGCAGGCTGGTGGCGAGGGTCTGGCGGGCATGGCGCATCGAGCGGTGATAGCTCATGTTGGCGATGCCGGTGACCGGGTCCTCGGCAATGATGATGGCGTTGGTAATGTACGGCCCGCGATCACTGTCGAAGTGCTTGAGCATCGGCAGCAGCGCCAGATCCACCGCTTCGCCTTCGAAGATTTGGTCCAGCACCGGACCGGTTTCCACGTAGCGCGGCGGGATCGGCTGGTTGGCGCGGGCCTGGAAAGTTTCGTGCAGCTGCGCCGGCGTCACGCCGAAGATTCGCGCAATGCGGGTCCGGGAGGCGAACAGGTTGGTCGCCACCGGCACACCGAACCGGCCGACTTTTTCGCAGATCAGCAACGGGTCACGACCCTGGCTGGCCAGGGCATCAACCAGGGCGGTGACGTCCTGGTCGGCCGAAAGCTGTTGTTGAACGGTCAGCACATCGTCCGGGTACTGCCGGCGATAGGCGTCGATGAAAGCGTGGAAGTCTTGGGTATCGCCGAGCGTCGAGAGGGTCATGGTTTCACCTCGTAAAAAGCAGGCGCGCAGGGGATCGGCGACGTTCGATCGACAAGCCGTTGGCCTGCCGGTCGATCGAACGCCGGTTCATCTGAACGCCTGAAAGGTCGCTGTGCTCTGGTTTAAAAAGCCTAGAGGTACGTCGTGGTCAGACGAATGTCCGCCTCGATCAGGTCCTTGGGTGGCGGCGTCGGTTCGATGCCGCACAACCGGGCGATGTTGTTGCCCAGGTAGTCCTCAAGGTGATCCTCGTCGATGCCCAGACCCTGCGGCGCCGGTGAGCACAACACCTCGAGTTCGCGCAGCCACATCCCCGGTTCGTTAGGCGGTGAGTCAGTGCCGAACACGATCTTGTTGCGCGGCAACTCCTTGGCGAATTCGACGATCCGCGACTGGAAGCACCAGCCGGATTCGCAGTACACGTTCGGCGTGTCCATGGCCATCCAGAACGCTTCGAACGAGTAGTTGCCACCGGTCTGGATGCCGAAGTGGCCGATGATGAAGTTGACCATCGGGAACTCGCGGATGATCGGGTAGAACATCGTCGGGATGGTGTACGGGCCATCGCCGGTGTGGATCAGCACCACGATGTTGTACTTGGCGCAGACCTTCATCGCCGGACGCAACCAGTCCAGGGCGCGGTCCGGGCGATAACCGTGCATGTTGGCGTGCAGCTTGAGCATCTTGAAGCCGTATTCCTTGATATGGAATTCCAGCTCCGCGGCACCGTTTTCCGGCCCCCAGCGCGGGTTGAAGTTGAAGTTGCCGATGAAACGGTCGGGGTACTTCATGCAGAGCTCGGCGATGTACGACATGTAGTCGCGCACGCCCTCACGGCCGCGACGGTTGCCGTCGCGATACCCAGTGTTGCCCGGTGGCGGCTGGATGAAGCCCATGTCGATACGGCGTGGCTTGCCGTTGATCATGTACGGGCCGTCCATCAGCTTGAGCATGCGCTCGCCAGTGAACGGTTCCCCGGTGTGGCGCCAGGCCTCGTCGACCAGGTTGGTGGGGTGCAGATGGGTGTCGATAATCATCGGTTCAGCTCCTGGCCAGTTGGGTGGTGACGGGGCGCTTGAGTTGCGCCTCTGCTTCGCTGACAGTGCGCGGCGGCGGAGTCGGCTCCAGGCCGATCATCCGCGCGGTGTTGTTGCCCAGGTACTCTTCGAGGGTGTCCTCGTCGAGGTTGAGCCCTTGGGGCGGCTCATGGCAGAGCACTTCCAGCAGGCGCAGCCACATGCCCGGTTCGTTCGGCGGAGTGTCGGTGCCGAAGAGGATTTTGTGGGTCGGCAGGACCTTGGCGAACTCGACGATCCGCGATTGCAGGCACCAGCCCGATTCGCAGTAGACGTTGGGCAATTCCATCGCCCATTGCATCGGTTCGAACACGTAGACGCCGCCGGTCTGCACGCCGAAGTGGGCCATGATGAAATCGACGTTGGGGAATTCCTTGATCATCGGCACCCATTCCGACGGGATGCTGTACGGTCCGTCACCGGTGTGCAGCTTGACCGGGATGCCCAGCTCGGCGCATTTCTCGAAGCACGGACGGACCCAGTCCAGTGCGCGGTCGGGACGGTAGGCGTGCATGTTGGCCTGCATCTGGACCATCTTGAAGCCGTGTTCGGTGACGTAGCGCTCGATGGCTTCGACGCCGTTTTCCACCCCGCAGCGCGGGTTGTAGACGAAGCAGCCGATGAAGCGGTCCGGGTAGGTCTGGACCATTTTCAGGGTGTAGGCCATGTAGGCGTCGATGGATTCGCGACCGGTCAGGTCGCCGTCGGTCCAGGTGTAAATGGTGTTGCCCTGGGGCGGCTGGATGAAGGCTTTGTCGATGCGGCGAGGTTTGCCATTGACCATGTAGGGGCCATCCATCATCTCCAGCAGACGCTCGCCGGTGAACGGGTCACCGTCATGCCTCCAGGCGAGGTCCACCAGGTCGGTGGGATAGCAACTGATATCGATGATCATTGAAGTCGATCTCCTGATAGCGGGGAAGGGAGCCTTTGGGCTCACAGCAACCACGTCCCGGGTTATCGGCCATTTCTATGCGCATGAACGCGCATTCCCTCGCCTGGTCGCATCCGGTTCGGGACGCTGGTTGCTTGGGAGGAAGTATTGGGAGGGGGTGTTCGGTTCGTACAATATTAATTGGGCGGGGTGTTGATATGTGTTCGATATCGGGCGGCAAACCGATCGTTCCCACGCTCTGCATACCGATCGTTCCCACGCTCTGCGTGGGAATGCCGCCCGGGACGCTCCGCGTCCCATTGGAACGCGGAGCGTCCCTTGATGCATTCCCACGCGTAGCGTGGGAACGATCAGCGATCAGTGCTCGAAGGTGCGTCGGGCCAGGTTTTTGATCACCTCAACCACCGGCGCCACTCGTTCAGCCTGCCCCGGCGGCCACACCGCGTAGAGGTTGTAGTGCGCTGGAATCTGCGCCTCGTTCAGCTCCACCAACCGCCCGCAGCGCAAGGCGTCCGCTGCCAACAATCCGCGCACCAGTCCGGCGCCAACCCCGGCCTCGGCGGCAGCAATCAAATTCGCCGCATTATCAAAAACCACCCGTGCCGAAGGTTCAACCGGGGTCATTCCCGCCGCATCCAGCCATGGAATCCACGACCGGCGCGTATACCCCAGCAACGGCAATTCCAGCACCTGCGCTGGAGTCATCGGCACCTGCAAACCATGCCGTTCCAGCAACGCAGGCGAGGCCACGGCCCGAACGCTGTCGCCACAAATCTGCGACATCTCGCAGTCGTCCCAATCGCCATAGCCGTAGCGCAACGCCAAATCCACGCGCTCAAATGCGCTGCGATCCGAACGCGGCATCGACAGCAACACCACCTCATGCTCCGGCAATAAATCCAGCAATTCGGGCAAGCGCGGATTGAGCCAGCTCTGCGCCAGTTCGCTGTCCACGTCTATTGTCAGCCGTTGCGCCACGCTGCGGTTTTTCACCGAGGACAATGCCCGGTCAATCTGCGCCAAGCCGTCGGACAACACGCTGGCAAACAACTGCCCGGCGTCAGTCAGGTTGCTACCGCCGCCTTCACGGACGAACAGCGGCTGGCCGATGAAGTCTTCCAGCGAACGGATCTGCTGGCTGATGGCGCTGTGGGTCAGATCAAGTTTGCGCGCGGCGCTGGAGAAGCTGCCGCTGCGGGCGGCCTGGATAAACGCGCTCATGGACTGCACCGACGGGTATCGCTTGTACATGCTGTTAGTCCTACTTACACAGGATGGCAGAAATCGTCGCTGGCCGGCTTTTGCGCGGGCTTCCAATAATCGATCACCAGGCCTGCACAAAGACGGGCCGCTCTCTTGGAGCCTGACAATGATCGAATTCACGGTAAACGGCGAACGACACGAGCTGGTAGAGGCGTCGCCCTCCATGCCCTTGTTATGGGTGTTGCGTGATCACTTGAAACTTACCGGCACCAAATTCGGCTGCGGTATGGGCCTGTGTGGTGCCTGCACCGTGCACCTGGACGGTGTCGCGGTGCGCTCCTGCCAACTGCCGGTGGCCGCCGTGGCGGGGCATCGCATTACCACCATCGAAGGCTTGTCGCCCACCGAACAGCATCCGCTGCAATTGGCCTGGGTTGCCGAAGATGTGCCGCAATGCGGTTACTGTCAATCCGGGCAGATCATGTCCGCCGCCGCGTTGCTCAATACCGGGGCGGCGGTTAATGATGAGTCGATCCGCAACGCCATGTCCGGCAACCTGTGCCGCTGCGGCACCTACGGGCGGATCAACAAAGCCATCAAGCGCGCGGCGTCCGCGCCGAAGGAGGCGTGATGACTCCTTTGTCGCGCCGGGACTTTCTCAAACACTCGGCCACCGTGACGGCGGGGCTGGCGATTGCGTTCCATTTGCCCTCGGGGATCGCGGCGACGCCAAGTGAATTCGAACCCAATGCCTGGGTTCGGGTGTTGCCCGACGGCACGGTGAAACTGGTGGTGCACAAGCACGATTCCGGCACCGGCACCCAGACTGCATTGGCTGCGTGCGTGGCCGAGGAACTGGACGTCAACCCGATGACCGTGCAGGTGATCACCCCGGAAAATCCATTCTTCGAAGCCTACATTCATCCGGTCTGGAAGGTCTTTTCCACGGGCGGCAGCACCAGCGTTTCCCTGGAATACGATCGTTTGCGCAGGGCCGGTGCCACGGCGCGGGCGCTGTTGATCGCGGCGGCGGCCAAACAGTGGAACGTCAGCCCCGACACCTGCACCACCGAAGAGGGCCGGGTGCTGCACAGCAGCAGCCAACGCAGCCTTGGGTACGGCGAGCTGGTGGCGGTTGCCGCTCAGTTGCCTGCACCGACCACGGTGACGCTGAAAGACCCGGCGCAGTTCAAATACATCGGCAAACTGCGGCACAAACGCGATGCCGCAGCCAAGGTTTGCGGGCGCTTCAAATACAGCATCGATGTGGTGTTGCCGCAGATGCTGGTGGCGGTGATTCAACGGGCGCCCGTGGTTGGGGCGAAAGTGCTGTCGGTGGATTCCGTCGCTGCGTTGCAAGTGCCGGGCGTGCGCAAAGTAATCGCGATTCCCGGTCGCCCGGATGTGCTCGGCGGCAATCTGGAAGGGGTCGCGGTATTGGCCGATACCTATTGGGCGGCGCATCAGGGCCGTGCCGTGCTTGAGGTGAAGTGGAGCGACTCGCCGCTGGCCGGGTTCGACAGCGATGAACTGGTGAAAGCGCAGACAGCCGCACTGGATGACAAAGCGGCACAGCGGGTCACTGCGATGGCGGCGGGCGATGTCAGCACTCAATGGCCGAACGCGGCGAAGCTGCTCGAAGCCGATTACCGCATGCCCTACAAGGTGCAAAACCCGCTTGAGCCGATCTGCATCACCGCCCAGGTCAAGGACAACGTCATCATTTACTGGGGCGGGGTTCAGGTGCCATCGTCGGCGCTTGAGGCGGCCGAAACCGTATGCAAAATCGCCAAGGACAAAGTCACGATCAACGAGCTGGTGTCCGGCGGCAGCTTCGGTGCCCGGGAATCCAAATACTGGCTGTTCGAAGTCGCCTATTTGGCGCAACAAGCGAAGGTCCCGGTCAAGTTGATGAACAGCCGCGAAGATGAAATGCGCGCGCTGTTCATGCACCCGGCGACGCTGCATCGGATCAAAGGCGCCCTAGACGCTGAAGGCCGGCTGACTGCGTTGCAACTCAACGCCGTGTCGCCGGCCTCGCCGGAACAATGGGAACCGGGCTATTTCGAACGCCCGGACAAGATGGATTACAGCACCACCGAAGCGATAACCGCGTGGGACTTCGCTTATCGGCCGCCGCACCTCGACCTGGCCTGGGTCAGGCACGAAAGCAACGTACCCAGCGGCTGGTATCGCTCAGTCAGCTTCATTCCCAATGTGTTCGCCGTGGAAAGTTTCATGGATGAATTGGCCCACAGCGCCGGGCAGGATCCGTTGGCCTTTCGCCTGGCCAACATGAAGGATCGACCCCGGCATGTCGCGGTGCTCAAAAGCGCCGCCGAACGCGCCGGCTGGGGCCAGCCGTTACCGGAAGGCACCGCGCTGGGGATCGCGACGAATCAGGGCTACACCAGCTTCATCGCCGTGGTCGCCCGAGTCTCGAAAAAGGACGGCGTGACCCAGGTCGAGAAACTCACCTGCGTGGTTGATTGCGGCTTGGCGGTGTCGCCGGGCGGGGTCGAAGAGCAAATCTACGGCGGCCTGATGTGGGGCTTCGGCCATGCGCTGTTTGATCGGCTGGACATCAAACAGGGCAGGGTGGTGCAGAGCAATTTCCATGATTATCGCGTGACCCGGATGTCGGACATGCCGGTAACGGACATCCTCGTGCTGGACGGCGAGCCGAGCAAACCCGGAGGTGTCGGTGAGTTGGGCAGCCCGTCGGTGGCCCCGGCCATCGCCAACGCGCTGTTCAGCCTGACCGGCGTGCGTCAGCGCTCGACGCCACTGACCCTCGGATAGCCGCCATGGACCTGCGCTTGCTGCGTTACTTCATGGCCCTGGCTGAAGAACTGCATTTCGGCCGGGCCGCCGAGCGCTTGCACATCTGCCAGCCGCCACTGAGCCAGCAGATTCGCTTGCTGGAAGAGGAACTCGGCACGCCGTTGTTCGAGCGCACGCATCATCGGGTGGAGTTAACGGCAGCGGGGCAGATGCTCAAGGAACAGGCGCCGCTGGTCTTCGAACAATTGAACCGCGCACTGGACCTGACTCGCCAGACCGGGCGTGGGCAATTGGGCGAGCTGGAGATAGGCATGATCAGCTCGGTGATGGTCGGCGTTCTGCCCCGGGCCTTGCACCTGTTTCGCGAACGCTATCCGCAGATCAATTGGCGCTTACACGAGATGACCCCGGCGGCGCAGGTCAAGGCGTTGAAGGCTAAACGCATCGACGCCTGCGTGTTTCGAGTCGGCTCTGATGATCCGCAGTTGCGCAATGAACTGCTGATTTATGAGCCGATCCGCGTGGTGATGCCGACGGATCACCCGTTGGCCCAACGCGAAAGTCTGGCGCCTGCGGACCTGGCGCAGGAACCGTTTGTGGCGCTGGAGCTCAAGCAGTCGCGGTTTGCCGATTTCCTTTATCAGTGCTGCATCAAGGCCGGATTTACCCCGCAGATCCGTCAGCAAGTGATCGAAGTGCAGACCTTGCTCAGCTTGGTGCGGGCCGGGTTCGGCGTGGCGTTGCTGCCGGCCTCCATCGAGCAGATGGCCCCGGCCGGCCTGGTCTTCCGCCGCCTGACCCCGGCGCTGCCGGAAGTGCCGCTGTACGTCACCTACCGCGCCGACGATGCCTCGCCGGTGCTCAAGTTGTTTCTCGATACGTTGCGTGAGTTGATCGTAGAGGACCGCGTTAAACCCTGAGTTGATGCAAGCCCCCTCGCCACAGGGACTGTATTCGCACGTTCGTAAGCCCGTGCGGTCGTACTCTTCACATGGGTGCTTAAACGCACCGTCGCATTTGTGGAGATCCAATGAGCCAGGACGTCTTGACCACCGAAACCAATCGCCGTCAGTTGCAGCAGATCATCGCCGGCTTGTCCGATGGGGTGATTCTGCTGGAGCTTGACCAGACCATTCTCTGGGCCAATGACGCCGCGCTGGCCATGCACGGGGTCAGTGAGATCGGTGAGCTGGGGGCGAATGCCAAGGAGTACGCCAAGCGATTCGCCTTGCGCTATCGCAACAACCACCCGGTACCCGCGGACAACTACCCGATCAACCGCATTGCCCGGGGCGAGATTTTCAGTGATGTATTGGTGGAAGTGACGCCGGCCGATGACGAAGAACGTCTGTGGGTCCACAGCGTGCGCAGCATGGGGTTGGCCGACAGGGCCGGTGAGCCGGAATCCCTGGTGCTGATCATGAACGACGTCACCGAATGGGCCAGCGCCGAGCAGCGTTTCGAAAAGACCTTCAACGCCAACCCGGCCCCGGCTGTGATCTGCCGTCTCAGCGATTTGCGTTACATCAAGGTCAACCAGGGCTTTCTGGAAATGACCGGCTACACCCGAGATCAAGTGATCGGCGTGTCGACCTATGAGCTGGACATTCTGCAAGGCGCGGAAAAGAAAGACCTGGCGATCGAGCGTCTGCGCCAGCACGCGACAATTCCGCAAATGCAGGCCGAACTGAAGTTGCCCGACGGCGGCAGTAAGCAGGTGGTCGTTGCCGGGCAACCCCTGGAACTCAACGAAGAAGACTGCATGCTGTTTTCCTTTGTCGATATGGAGCCGCGGCACAAAGTCGAACTCGCCCTGCGCCAGAGCGAAGAGCGCTTCGCCAAGGCCTTTCGCCTGACCCCGGTGCCGACGCTGGTGTGCGGCGCCGAGAACCAGTTGGTGATCGACGTCAACGAAGCCTTCCTCGATACCCTCGCTTACCCCAGCGAAGAAGTGCTCGGCAAGACCGTGACTGAGATCGACTTTATCGATGACAAGGGCGCGCGCGCGCGCTTGTTTGAGGCGCTGGAGAAGGCCGGCAGCCTTGACCGCATCGACGTCCGGGTGCGCAAGAAGGGCGCCGGGCTGATTGAGTGCGCCGTGTCGGCCGATACCGTGAACATCCAGGACAGCCCTTGCTACCTGTTGGTGTTCATGGACATCACCGAACGCAAACGCACGGAACTGGAGCTGGTATCGGCGATTGAAGAGGTGATGAAAGACGCTTCCTGGTTCAGCCGTACCCTGATCGAAAAACTCGCCAACGTGAAGAACGTCAATTCGCCGAAGTTGCCCAGCGTGTCGTTCACCGACCTGACGGCGCGGGAGCGCGATGTGCTCGGGTTGATCTGCGAAGGCTTGGCCGACAAGGAAATCGCCGCACGCCTGAAACTGGCGCCGAACACCGTGCGCAACCATGTGTCGACGGTGTATTCCAAGCTGGATGTGCACAGTCGCAGCGAGGCGATTGTCTGGGCGCGCGAACGTGGATTGTTCTCTAGCGAGTGGCGGCCGAAGGCGCAGCGATAAGGTGCAAATGCACTAGTCGTGGGGGTGCAAATGGATGTTCTGGCGCGGTGGTGCAGTTCTTAGTCTGATAAGGGTGCGGTAAGCGTCTTCGGACCCGTATCGCTTCCCCTTCGTATCAGCTAAAGGAACAGCCACATGAGTCACGAGCAGTTCAACAATGTCTTCGATTTTGCCGTGTCGGTCGGGTGAGTCGAGATGATCTATCTGGCGCAATTGCGTGCTCAACTGGAGCGGAGTTTTTCGCCGCTGGCGTGTGAGTGCACACTCACGGGGGACAACTCCTTGACCGTGAAGCTCTACCACCCGGTGTCGGGGCAGGTGGATCTGGTGATCAGCGGTTTGAGTGTGGCGCACCTCAGGACGCCGGAGGCGGTGGGGGCGTTGATCGAGGAGCTGCGTTATGAGCTCGAGAGCAATGGCTTGCATCGGCCCGAAACCTCGTAAGCCACATCCCCCTGTGGGAGCGAATTTGCTCGCGATAAGGCAATCGAATTCAACGTCATCGTTGACTGATACACCGCCATCGCGAGCAAGCTCGCTTCCACATTAAATTGATGGTGTTCTCGCCATTTGTGATCGATACACAACCCTATTCAAAGGTGTTTACTGGCATTGGCCGGCGGCTAGGCTATAAGAAATGCGTGGTACTCATTTTCTGTGACCGGTCCGCGGCTGCGCGGTGATGTCTTCGTGTCGCGGAAACACGTCGATCAGCCACCGCAGGTCAGTCTATGAATACTCTTGGGAAACGCGTTTTGACGCCACTGTCGCTCGCCTTTTGCGCGGTGATTGCAGGTGGTTGCGCCAGTCCTCCGCCACCGCCCCCCGTCATACCGCCGCCACCCCCTGAACGCACCTGTGAAACCCTGGATAAAACCGACGTGATGGGTGATGCGCGCATGGATGCACAGGTGACTCGCGTCACCACGACCACCCGTTGCGTCACTCAGTAAGCCCAGCGAAGTCGTCGTTGAGGCCCCGCGTCGAGAAAATTGTGCTGGTGGCCGACCTGGTCGGCACAGCGGTATTTGCCGTTGAAGGCGCGATCAGTGCCATGCGCAGCAACCTCGACCTGCTCGGGGTGCTGATCATCGGGCGGCGTTGCGGTGTTCCGCCCGTGGCCGCCGCGCTGTTGGCCGGCGCGGCGTGCCTGATGTTGCGGCTGGTGTCAGTGAATTATGGCTGGCAGTTGCCGAAGGTCATGGGCGGCTAAACCTCTTCTATCCTGACCCAACGTGATTCGTTGGCGGCCAAGCGAATGGCCGTCGCCAGCCGTTCCACTTCCCACGCCTGTTCGAAATCCGTCCCGCCCTGGCTGAGCCCGGCCAATGCCATCACCAGATCATGCACTTCCAGCGTCTTGAGTTCGTTGTAACCCAACTGGTGCCCCGGCGCCGGGCTGAACGCCGCATAACCCGGCAAATTCGGCCCCGCCAGCAAGCGCTGGAAGCCGTCCTGCCCGGCGCGGAACAGGTGCAATTCATTCAGGCGTTCCTGATCGAAGGCGAGGGTGCCTTTTGTGCCGCTGATCTCGAAACTCAGGTGATTCTTGTAGCCGTGCTTGAGCCAACTGCTGCTGAACGTGCCCTGGGCGCCATTGGCAAACCGCAGCAGGGCATGAACCTGATCGTCCACCGCGATGACGCGTTGTTCCTGGCTACCGGCCGTGGCGGGGCGTTTGCGGTGCACGGTCTGGGTGTCGGCGCTCACAGCCTCGACATCGCCGACCAGATAACGGGCCATCGACAGCAGGTGACTGCCCAGGTCAGCCAGCGCACCACCGGCATGCTCGGTATCGCAACGCCAGGACCAAGGCGAGGCGGGATCGGCCATGAAGTCTTCGCTGAACTCACCCTGGAAACTGATGATCTCGCCCAAGTCGCCGTTCTCAATCAATTGGCGCGCCAGGCCAATGATCGGGTTGTGCTGATAGTTGTAACCAACTCGCGTCACCACACCCGCGGCTTTGGCCGCCAGGCGCATGGCATCGGCTTGTTCGAGGCTCACTGCCAGGGGCTTTTCGCAATACACCGGTTTGCCGGCGGCGAGGGCGGCCATGGCCATGGGGTAGTGCAGGTGATTGGGGGTGGTAATGGCGATCAGGTTGACCTTCGGGTCATCGATCAGCTGTTGCCAGTCGCTGTGGGCGCTGCCGAAACCCCAGGCATCAGCGCACTGTCGGGCCCGCAGCGGGTCGGCGTCGGCCAGGGCGGTGAGTTTGAGCTTCAAGGGCAGTTCGAAAACCGCGCTGACATTGCGAAACGCCAAGGCGTGGGCACGGCCCATGAAACCTGTGCCGATGAGTCCGATACCGAGTTCGCGCATAGCCGGGGTCCTTTTGGATTTTTGTTTTCAGGAAGGCTATTTATGGAATAAATATTCTTTATTTGCAAATAGTAGAATTAAAGTTCTTTTGCCCGATCGTTCCCACGCTCCGCGTGGGAATGCAGCCCGGGACGCTCCGCGTCCCATCCAGAGCCGAACGCGGAGCGTCCGAAGAGGTATTCCCACGCAGAGCGTGGGAACGATCAGTGGTGACGGTGGAAATGAAAAAAGGCAGCCCTGAGGCTGCCTTCGTGTACTCGGTAAATCAAATCAGGACAGGAAACCCCCATCCACATTCAACGAAACCCCAGTGGTGTAGCTCGACGCATCGCTGGCGAGATAAAGCACCGCACCTGCCATCTCACTCGGATCCGCCACTCGCTTCAGCGGAATCTGCTGCAACGCAGTCTTCAGAATCGCATCGTTTTTCACCAGCGCCGACGCAAACTTGGTGTCCGTCAGGCCCGGCAGCAGAGCGTTGCAGCGGATGCCGAACTGCGCGCATTCCTTGGCGAACACCTTGGTCATGTTGATCACGGCAGCCTTGGTCACCGAGTAGATGCCCTGGAAGATCCCCGGCGAGATGCCGTTGATCGACGCGACGTTGATGATGCTGCCGCCGCCGTTGTCGCGCATCAGCTTGCCGGCTTCCACTGACATGAAGAAGTAGCCACGGATGTTCACGTCGACGGTTTTCTGGAAGGCGCTGAGGTCGGTGTCCAGCACGTTGCAGAACTGCGGGTTGGTTGCGGCGTTGTTGACCAGAATGTCCAGGCGCCCGAACTGTTCGCGGATACCGGCGAAGACTTGGGTGATCTGTTCCATTTCACCGATGTGGCAAGCGACGGCCGTGGCTTTGCCGCCGGCGGCGATGATCGCGTCGGCCACGTGTTGGCAGCCGTCGAGTTTGCGGCTCGAAACGATCACATGGGCGCCTTGCTGGGCCAGCAATTTGGCGATGGCTTCACCGATGCCACGGCTGGCGCCGGAGACGAAAGCGATCTTGCCGTCGAGGTCGAACAACTGAGTCTTGGACATGGAATTCTCTTATAAGAAAGTCTTGTTAGAGGGCCTGGATCAGAGGCTGGATTTCTGGATGACCTGCAAGCTCATCTGCTCCAGCAGTTTGTTCATGTGAATGAACTGCGCGAAGCGTTTGTCCTGGGTCTGACCATGGAAGAAACGGTAGTAAATCTGTTGCACGATGCCGGCCAGGCGGAACAGGCCGTAGGTGTAGTAGAAGTCGAAATTGTCGATCTGAATGCCTGAGCGTTCGGCGTAGTAATCGACGAATTCGCGGCGGGTCAGCATGCCCGGCGCGTGGCTCGGCTGGCGGCGCATCAGTTGCACTGGCGCCGGGTCGCCGGCTTCGATCCAGTAGGCGAGGGTGTTGCCCAAGTCCATCAGCGGGTCGCCGAGGGTGGTCAGTTCCCAGTCGAGCACACCGATGATGTCCATCGGGTTATTCGGGTCGAGGATCACGTTGTCGAAGCGGTAGTCGTTGTGGACGATGCTCGAGGTCGGGTGATCGGCCGGCATTTTGTCGTTGAGCCAGGCCTTGACCACGTCCCACTGCGGCGCGTCGGGGGTCAAGGCTTTCTCGTAGCGTTCGCTCCAGCCTTTGATCTGCCGTGCCACGTAGCCTTCGGGTTTACCCAGGTCGGCCAGGCCACAGGCCTTGTAGTCGACCCGATGCAGCTCGACGAACTTGTCGATGAAGCTTTTGCACAGCGCTTCGGTCTTGGCTGAATCCAGGCCCAGTTCCGGCGGCAGTTCCGAGCGCAGGATGATGCCGTTGACCCGTTCCATCACATAGAACTCGGCGCCGATCACCGATTCGTCGGTGCAGTGCACGTAGGCCTTGGGGCAGTACGGGAAACCGTCCTTGAGCTGGTTGAGAATGCGAAACTCGCGGCCCATGTCATGGGCGGACTTGGCCTTGTGGCCGAACGGCGGGCGACGCAGGACGAATTCCTGTTCGGGGTATTCCAGCAGGTACGTCAGGTTTGACGCGCCACCGGGAAACTGACTGATCGCAGGCAAGCCGCTCAAGCCCGGAATATGGGCCTTGAGGTACGGATCGATCAGGCTGGCATCAAGTTCTTCGCCGGAGCGGATACGGGTGGACTGATCAGTAAGCGCCATGCTTATCCCTTCTGCTTATTTTGGAGGCCAAACATCATTGGCTAATCTAATGGTGAGACGGACGTGCCACAAGCGCGGCTCGGTCTTATAGGTTAGCGTGTTGCTGGATAATCAGCGTTCCTGATATGCGCGAACCCGCGCGGCGGCCTATGGTTCAAGGGGATCCAGCGCTTCCAGGACTTTGCTGGATGCCATCGTCGTAGGCCTCCTTAATTGACCTTCACCAGGCCGCCCTTGATCGTCAGCATGCCGCCGCCGTCCACGGTCTGCACGGTGCCGCCCTTGGTTCAGGAGTTCATCGCCACGCCCCCACGACAATCCACTGAGGCACCCGTTGAAACAGCGCCAGTGGCGGCGAGTGCTACGGAAGTGATCACGACGCCGCAGGTGTTTCGCGAGCCTGCAAGTCGCGAAGAGGCCTATTGGTAATTGTTGTTGATTGCCGAGTACCTGGCCCGCACCGAACCCCACAGCCCCGTGCCGTACTTGATCAGGCGGGGCGTGGAGTGGGGCAACAAGCCCTTGAGCGAATTGTTGGGTGAACTGATTTCGGCGGATGCCGAGTCGCGACGGCTCTGGACTTTACTCGGCGTCCTCTAAGCTTTACCACCGCGCCCACCGGAGGTGTCTGTATGGCCGGGAAGCCAGGTGTCAGACAGTCCGGGAAACAACGGATATCGGCAACTCAATCGGCGTCAGCACCGGCTGGCCGGCAAAGAACGCCAGCAGGTTTTTGCCGACCAGTTCCACCGTGCCTTGGGTCGCTTCCGGGGACAACCCGGCGACATGAGGCGTCAGGATCACGTTGGTCAGGGCCTTGAGGGCATCGGGCACTTTGGGTTCGTGGTCGAACACGTCCAGTGCGGCGCCACCGATTCTGCGTTGCTCCAGCGCGCTGATCAGGTCTGCCGTGACCACGACGCTGGCCCGGGCAATATTCACCAGGAAACCGTTCGGGCCCAGCGCCTCGAGCACCTGACGGTTGATCAAGTGCTGGGTGCCCAGCCCGCCGGGCGTGGCGACGATCAGGAAATCCGAAGCCCGGGCCAACTCCGTCGGCGTCGAGCAATAGCTGTATGGCACGTGACTGCGGTGCTGGCGGTTGTGGTAACTCACGCTCATGTCGAAACCATTGGCTGCACGCTGGGCGATGGCCATGCCGACCGCCCCCAACCCGAGAATCCCCAGGCGCTTGCCGGCCAGGGACGGGCGCATGATTTTCGGCCATTCGCCACGGCGCACCGCCGCATCGGCCCGGGGAATGTCGCGCACTAGCGACAGCAACAGTGCCATCGCATGGTCGGCCACGGACGAGGCATTGACCCCGGCGCCGTTGGTGACCGTGATGCCGCGGTCGCTGGCGGCTTGCAAGTCGACGTGTTCGTAGCCGGCGCCGATCACGCAAATGATTTTCAGGGCGGGCAGGGCGGCGATTTCTTCTCTGTACAACCCCAGCGGGCCGCGAGTCAGCACAGCATCGATTCGTGCGCCGTGGGTGGCGATGGCCTGGGCGCGTTCGGCAGGGGTCGGCGCCAGGATCAGGTGAAAGCCCTGATGCTCAAGAATAGGCAGGTAGTCATTGATGGTTTCAACCAACACCAGAACGGTTGCAGTCATGCTGGGCTCCTGTGGGCATCGAAATGTCGGGGCTCGAAAGTCGTTTCAGATTGCTGATTCCAGAGCGGTTTGGCAATCACCAAAGATCGCCGCAAAGATCAAAAGATCGCGTCTTCGGCAGCTCCTACGGGATTGCGGTTGTCGGCAAAGTGACGACGAATGCGATCAGTGTAGGAGCTGGCGAAGCCTGCGATCTTTCAATCGGTCAAAATTCGATGTCCGCCGTGCAAACGACCTTGGCGAACGCACCGTTCAAGGTCGCATTATGGTGCTCGATAATTGCCTGGGCCGGCAGTGCAGGCGTGTCCATGCAGGTATGGGCATCGGCTACCAGCACCGGTTGGAATCCCAAGTCGGCGGCGGCTCGGCAGGTGCTGTCGATGCAGTACTGGGTTTTCATGCCGACGATGAATAGCTCGTTGATTCCCCCCGCACGCAATTGCTCCGCCAGTGCCGTTCCGTAAAAGGCATTGGGTTTGCGCTTGTCGAACAGACTGTCGCTGCTGGCATCCAGCTCCAGAGCGGGCAGCAACTGCCAAAAGGCGCTGCCGGCCTCGATGGGAGAACCTTGAGGCCCGGTATGTCGGACCGCAAAGATCGGTACCTCAAGTGCCCGCGCACGGCGAATGAGCTGCTGGATGTTGGCCAGTATCTGCTCGCCGTCGTGGGGTTTGTCCGGGCCGTTGAACAGGCCAACTTGCATATCAATGATCAAAAGTGCCGATGACATAGGTGTTTCTCCGTGAAGTGCCGAGCGGACGGGAGAAACAACAAGGCCCCGTCCATTGCTGGCGGGGCCTTGGGTTTACTGCGCTGGGTTTATCTCAGCCAGCCACCCCACGACCCGCCGGAAGCGGTCGTGGTCGTGGTGCGGGTGAGGTTCAGCGCAGCAAAATTCATAGGGCCGATCATGCTGTCGGCGTTGCAGGCTTGTCAACGCCACCGTCGGCCGTTAGAAAGGTTCGCGCCGCCTCGAGGATTTCATCGGACAAGGTATCCCCACGGGTGGCGCGGGCCAGGATCAGGGCGCCGACCATCAGCGAATACTCAACCAGTGCCTGGCGCCGATCACCTTCGGCATCGCCCGAATTCAGTAGCGATCCGTAGGATTCCAGCAGCCGGTTGAGGCCGTCCATGAAGGTCTGGCGCAAGCCGCTATCGGTCGCTTCGTGGCACATGTCCCCGGCAAAGGCGACCACCGGGCAGCTATCGCCGGGATTGTCGCGGCTGCTGACAGACAAGTACGGTTTGATCACGGCGTGGCGGGCGGCGTTCTTGTCGTCGTACTCGGCGATCCGCGCTTTCCAGCGTTCTGCCGACTGCTCGAACGCCCGGCCTCCGGCCTCCCTGGCCAAGGCTTCCTTGGACTCGAAGTGCCCATAAAAGCCGCCATGGGTCAGGCCGGCCGCGCCCATCACATCGACGACACTGATGCCATGCAGGCCGCGCTCGCGAAACAGCCGCGTGGCGGCCTCGACGATGATTTCGCGGTTGAGATCGGCTTGTTTGCGGGAGACTCTAGGCATCAGCGGCTCACAGGTATAAGAGGCGGGGAATCAGTTGGCGTACTGGGCAATCCCGTTGCCGAACGACCAGTTTTCTTTCTTCACTTCCACCAGATTAATGAAAACGTCCTCCAGCCGCACCGCCAGTTCGCTGTTCAGGCTTTCAGCGATGGTTTTGTAGAGCAGTTTTTTTTGCTCGAGGGTACGGCCTTCGTTCAGCGTGATTTGAATCACCACCAGGTTTTCGGTGCGATTGATGCCCAGGTATTCGGTGTCGAAGATGAAATGCTGCTCATCGTGCTCCGCCAGAATCTGGAAATTATCGTGTTCCGGCACGTTGATGGAACTACGCATGGCGGCGTAAATCAGCTGGCCGACGCGTTTGGCGAAAGTGGGGTCCTGATGCTTTTTGATGTCAACGCGAACCAGTGGCATGGGATGACTCCGGGCAGACAGTAGGTCAATTCAAAATACATGACAGTTGAACTTTAAAAAACCGAAATTTGCCTGTGTGCCTGACATGGGGCTGGGTGCAGGCCCTTCGGCGCATCTGATCCGCATAACCACTCCTCAGCTAAGTCTTTGCTTCTGCTCATTAATCCCGGACAATCGCGCCCCTGTTTCGGCCAGGGCGCTGCCTGTCGGGTTTTTCCGACTCGTCCTGACCGGGTAGCAACTGACCGGAATGCGGAGATCCCACCGGATGAATGATCAGGCCAATAGCGTCGACGAACGCTATGTAGCGGCGACACCAGCGACCCTCGAAAGCTGGAATCGCCATGACACCACCTGGATGCTCGGCCTGTTTGGCACGGCGATCGGGGCGGGTACGTTATTTTTGCCGATCAACGCGGGCCTGGGCGGCTTCTGGCCGTTGATGATCCTGGCGGTGCTGGCGTTCCCCATGACGTTCTACGCCCACCGTGGCCTGACCCGTTTCGTGTTGTCCGGCCGCAAAGGCGCGGACATTACCGAAGTGGTGGAAGAACACTTCGGCATCAGCGCCGGCGCGATGATCACCTTGCTGTACTTCCTGGCGATCTTCCCGATTTTGCTGATTTACAGCGTGGCGCTGACCAACACCGTGGGCAGCTTCCTTGAACATCAAATGCACATTGAGCCGCCACGCCGATGGGTGCTGTCGCTCGTGCTGATCCTCGGCCTGCTGGGCGTGGTGCGTTGCGGCGAGCAAATGATCGTCAAGGCCATGAGCCTGATGGTTTATCCGTTTATCGTGGCGCTGCTGTTCCTCGCGGTGTTCCTGATCCCGCACTGGAACGGCGGCATTCTCAGCACCGCGTCCACGCTGCCGGAGCCATCGGCGCTGCTACGCACCTTATGGCTGGCGATTCCGGTGATGGTGTTCTCGTTCAACCACTCACCGATCATCTCGGCGTTCGCGGTGGACCAGAAGCGTCGCTACGGCGATCACGCCGAAGAGCGCAGCTCGCAGATCCTGTCCCGTGCTCACATTTTGATGGTGGTCATGGTGCTGTTCTTCGTCTTCAGCTGCGTGCTGACCCTGTCCCCGGCGCAACTGGCTGAAGCCAAGGATCAGAACCTGTCGATCCTGTCGTACCTGGCCAACCACTTCAGCAACCCGACCATCGCCTTCGCGGCACCGTTGATTGCCTTCGTGGCCATTTCCAAGTCGTTCCTGGGCCACTACATCGGCGCCAGCGAAGGTTTCAAAGGCCTGATCGTCAAAACCGGCGCGCGTCCGTCGCCTAAAAACCTGGACCGCATCACCGCTGCGTTCATGCTGGTGGTGTGCTGGATCGTCGCGACCTGGAACCCGAGCATCCTCGGCATGATCGAAACCCTCGGTGGCCCGGTCATCGCGGCGATCCTGTTCCTGATGCCGATGTACGCGATCCGCAAAGTGCCAGCGATGGCGCGTTATCGCGGTCAGGCCTCTAACGTCTTTGTGACGGCGGTGGGCCTGGTGGCGATTTCGGCGTTGATCTATTCGCTGACCGCCTGATAGCGCCACATGATCGTTCCCACGCTCTGCGTGGGAATGCCTCCTGTGACGCTCTGCGTCACGCTTTGGGACGCTCTGCGTCCCGGGCTACATTCCCACGCGGAGCGTGGGAACGATCAAAGCACCTGACCCAGCGCACACACCCAACCGGATAAGCGGCTAACCTAGAGCCTTCATGGACGCGTCGTAGACGGCCTGTTGATTTTCTCTGGAGACGCTGCATGGCTTGTGCTCAAGGCGCCTCGGTGCAAACCCGTGCCAATACCCCCAATCGTTGGCAGGACCTGTTGGCCGGGCTGTCGATTGCCGGTTTGCTGTTGCCGGAGGCAGTGGCCTATTCCAGCATCGCCGCGGTGCCGCCCCAGGCCGGGGTGATTGCGTTGTTTGCCGGTTTATTGTGCTACGCGCTGTTGGGTACCAGCCGTTTTGCCATCGTGTCTGCGACCTCATCCTCTGCCGCCGTTCTCGCCGCCGCCACCGCCACGCTGGCCAATGGGGATTCGGCCCTGCGCCTGTCGTTGGCGATCGGCCTGGTGCTGGTAACGGGTGGGTTTTTCCTGTTGGCAGGGTTGCTGAAACTGGGCAGCGTGACGTCATTCATCGCTAAGCCGGTACTGCGCGGGTTTGCATTCGGGCTGGCGGTGACCATCATCCTCAAGCAGGTGGCGAGCATCGTCGACGTACACCTGAGCAACGGCAACCTGATCCGTTTCGTCCCGCAATTGCTGGAGCAGTGGCCGCAGTGGAATCGCGTCGGCTTGCTGGTCGCGGCGGTGGCGCTGTTAGTGTTGGTGGTGTGCGCGCGATTCCGCCGGGTGCCGGGCGGTTTGCTGGTGGTCGCGCTCGGTATCGCGGCCAGCCAATGGCTGAACTTGCCGGCCTACGGGGTGAAACTGATCGGCGTCATCGACCTGAGCCTCGAAGTGCCCCGGTTGCCGGTGTTGCCGTTTGCCGATTGGTTGCGCCTGGGTGAGCTGGCGTTTGCCATGGTGATGATTCTGTACGCCGAATCCTACGGTTCGATCAGTTCCTTCGCTTTGAAGCATGGCGATCGGGTGTCGTCGAACCGCGACCTATTGGCCCTCGGCGCGGCGAATCTGCTGTCCGGCCTGTTCCATGGCATGCCGGCGGGCGCTGGTTACTCCGCGACGTCAGCCAACGAGGCGGCCGGTGCCAGTTCGCGGTTCTCCGGCGTAGTCGCGGCGCTGGTGGTGTTGCTGATTGTCTTGACGATGTTGCCCTACATCGCCCTGACCCCTGAACCGGTGCTGGCGGCCATCGTCATCCACGCCTTGGCGCGCGGCTTGAGCCTGCAGCCCCTGGGACGCTATTTCATCTGGCGCCGCGACCGGGTGCTGGTGATCTGCGCAGTGGCGGCGGTGCTGGTGTTGGGCGTGCTGGACGGCTTGCTGGTGGCGGTGGTGATCAGCGTGGTGCTGATGCTCAAGCAGATGTCGTCGGCGGATATTCAAGTGTTGGGGCAAATGGGGGGCGGTCACGATTACGTCGATGTGCAACGTCATCCTGATGCCGTGGAAATCCCCGGGGTGCTGATCGTCCGGCCTAGCGAGGCACTGTTTTTCGCCAACGTGGAGCGCATTCTCGGTGGTGCGCTGCGGCTGGCCCGGCATGCAGAGCCGCCGGTGCATACGATTATTCTCAGTCTGGAAGAATCGCCCGATCTGGACGGCACCAGTATCGAAGTGCTGGAAGGGTTTTTTTTGCAGGTGCGGGCTGAGGATAAATTGCTGATTTTGGCGCGGCTCAAACACGAGGCCAAAGCGGTGCTCTCGATGTTGCCGACGCAGGAGCTGGAGCAGGTCATTCTCAGTGGCCTGAGTGTCGATGGCGCTGTACAACAGGCGACCACGTTGTCGCAGGCATAAAAAAAACGCCGCTCATCTCGCGATGGGCGGCGTTTTCTATTGCGTTGCAGCGTTAGGCTTGAACGACCGGAATGTTGGCGTTCGCAGCAGCTTCACGGAACTCGGCGATCTGGTCGAAGGACAGGTAGCGGTAGACATCGGCCGCCATGCTGTCGATCTTGCCAGCGTATTCCATGTACTCCTCGACGGTCGGCAGGCGACCCAGGATGGAAGCAACAGACGCCAACTCAGCCGAAGCCAGGTAAACGTTCGCGCCGTCACCCAGACGGTTCGGGAAGTTACGGGTCGAAGTCGACACTACAGTCGAGTTCGGCTCTACACGTGCCTGGTTACCCATGCACAGCGAGCAGCCCGGCATTTCCATGCGTGCGCCGGCTTTGCCGTAGATGCCGTAGTAGCCTTCTTCGGTCAGCTGGTGAGCGTCCATTTTGGTCGGCGGCGACAGCCACAGACGGGTTGGCAGCTGACCCTTGACCTGATCCAGCAGCTTACCGGCAGCGCGGAAGTGACCGATGTTGGTCATGCACGAACCGATGAACACTTCGTCGATCTTCTCGCCAGCAACGCTGGACAGCAGACGGGCGTCGTCCGGATCGTTTGGCGCGCAGAGCACAGGCTCTTTGATGTCGGCCAGGTCAATTTCGATGATTTCAGCGTATTCGGCGTCAGCATCGGCAACCATCAGCTCAGGGTTGGCAACCCAGGCTTCCATCGCTTGAGCACGACGTTCCAGAGTACGAGCATCGCCGTAGCCTTCGCCGATCATCCAGCGCAGCAGGGTGATGTTGGAGTTCAGGTACTCGGTGATCGAATCTTTCGACAGCTTGATGGTGCAACCGGCAGCCGAACGTTCAGCCGAGGCGTCGGACAGCTCGAAAGCTTGCTCGATGCTCAGGTTGTCCAGGCCTTCGA
This sequence comes from Pseudomonas sp. LBUM1646, assembly GCF_059716165.1. NCBI lineage: Bacteria > Pseudomonadati > Pseudomonadota > Gammaproteobacteria > Pseudomonadales > Pseudomonadaceae > Pseudomonas > Pseudomonas sp. LBUM1646. The sequence goes on along the minus strand of NZ_CP166810.1, from coordinate 3,966,955 downwards.
TTTCCAGGATGCGGCCGGAGAAGGCGTTCTTCTTGCCTTTCTTCTCGACGGTCAGCAGGCCAGCCTGGATCGCGAAGTAAGGAATGGCGTGAACCAGGTCACGCAGGGTAACGCCCGGTTGCATCTTGCCTTTGAAGCGCACCAGGATCGATTCCGGCATGTCCAGCGGCATAACGCCAGTGGCGGCGGCGAACGCTACCAGGCCGGAACCGGCCGGGAACGAAATGCCCATCGGGAAGCGGGTGTGGGAGTCACCACCGGTGCCGACGGTGTCCGGCAGCAGCATGCGGTTCAGCCAGCTGTGGATGATGCCGTCGCCCGGACGCAGGGAAACGCCGCCGCGGGTCATGATGAAGTCTGGCAGGGTGTGGTGGGTGGTCACGTCGATCGGCTTAGGGTAAGCCGCGGTGTGGCAGAAGGACTGCATTACCAGATCGGTCGAGAAGCCCAGGCATGCCAGGTCTTTCAGTTCATCACGGGTCATCGGACCGGTGGTGTCCTGGGAACCGACGGTGGTCATCTTCGGTTCGCAGTAGGTGCCAGGACGAACGCCTTTGCCTTCTGGCAGACCGCACGCCTTGCCGACCATTTTCTGTGCCAGGGTGAAACCCTTGCCGGTGTCGACAGGTGCTTCAGGCAGCTTGAACAGATCGGTAGGGCCCAGGCCCAGTTCGGCGCGCGCCTTGTCGGTCAGACCGCGACCGATGATCAGCGGGATACGGCCGCCGGCACGAACTTCGTCCAACAGCACCGGGGTCTTCATTTCGAAGGTGGTCAGGACTTCGTCGGTGCCGTGTTTGCAGACTTTGCCAGCATGTGGGTACAGGTCGATCACGTCGCCCATGTTCATGTTGGTAACGTCGAACTCGATTGGCAGTGCGCCGGCATCTTCCATGGTGTTGTAGAAGATTGGAGCGATTTTGTTGCCGAAGCAGAAACCGCCAGCACGCTTGTTCGGGATGAACGGAACGTCGTCGCCGAAGAACCACAGCACCGAGTTGGTCGCCGATTTACGCGACGAACCGGTACCGACCACGTCACCGACGTAGGCGATCGGGAAGCCTTGACCGCGCATTTCTTCGATCTGCTTCATCGGGCCAGTCACGCCTTGGGCGTCAGGCACGATGCCTTCGCGGGCCATTTTCAGCATGGCCAGGGCGTGCAGCGGGATGTCCGGGCGGGACCAGGCGTCCGGGGCAGGGGACAGGTCGTCGGTGTTGGTTTCGCCGGTGACCTTGAACACGCGCAGGCTGATCTTGTCGGCCAGGACAGGGCGGTTCTTGAACCACTCGCCGTCAGCCCACGACTGGAGCACGCCTTTGGCGTGTTCGTTGCCGTTTTTGGCTTTTTCCGCGACGTCGTGGAACGCATCGAACATCAGCAGGGTGTGCTTGAGTTGAGCGGCAGCGACTGGGGCCAGTTCGGCGCTGTCGAGCAGGTCAACCAGGGTCACGATGTTGTAGCCGCCCTGCATGGTGCCGAGCAGTTCAACAGCGCGCTTCTTGTCGATCAGAGGGGAGGTTGCTTCGCCTTTGGCCAGGGCAGACAGGAAACCAGCCTTTACATAGGCTGCTTCGTCCACGCCAGGTGGAATGCGATTGGTGATCAGGTCAACGAGGAAAGCTTCTTCGCCAGCCGGGGGATTCTTCAGCAGCTCGACCAGGCCTGCAGTTTGTTCGGCGTTAAGCGGCTGGGGAACGATACCCAGTGCTGCACGCTCTTCGATATGTTTGCGGTAGGCTTCAAGCACAGTTATTACCCTCATCAGTGGTCCCAAATGGGTGTCCGGGACGCTCATCCCGAAATTGCCGTACTCATGCGCTGCGTGGCGTTGTGGGCCACTTAGCCAGAATTACCGGCAATTCCTTACAGAAGCTGCTTTCAAAGTTTTACGCCTGCAGAACGGGGAGCTGATGAGGGTTGGCGTTGTGCTTTTCCCCGCTGGAAAAACCCATCGCCAACTCCGCTCTGAAGGAACGACTGTGCTCGTGACGCTTTGAAAACAGCTTCTAACGGACATTGGCGCCTTAAAAGGCTGGCTGATTCTACGGCAAAAAAAATATAAAGGTAAGTTAGCCCCTGAACTTTGAGGGGTGATCAATGTTAGACAAAGGGCTAACATGCCGACCTGTTCTGCTTTCCCGTGTTTTGCCTACCTATGCCCAATCAGACCATCAAGACCCCCTGCGTCGGCCTCTGCTCCACCGTTTACGGTGACCTGGTGTGCCGTGGCTGCAAGCGTTTCCATCACGAAGTGATCAACTGGAACGGTTACAACGAGGAAGAAAAACGCGCAGTGTGGCTGCGTCTTGAGCAACTGCTGTCCCAGGTGATGGCCAGCAAGCTTGAGGTTTTCGACCCGCAACGCCTGCGTTTGCAGCTTGAACAGCGCAAAATCCGCTTTGTGCCGCATCAGTCGGAATATTGCTGGGCCTATCAGCTGATCGCTCGCGGGGCACGGGTGATTAACAATCTGGAGGCCTACGGGATGGTGCTGATGCCGGAGTTTCGCGACTGGAACCTGCCGGAATTGCGCGATGCCATTGATCGGGAGTTTTTCCTGCTGTCGGAAGCGCATTACCAGCGCTACATCGCGCCGGGTTTTTTAAAAGACGCCTTCGGCGGCTGATTTTTTTTAAAGTCAAAAGATCGCAGCCTTCGGCGGCTCCTACAGGGTGAACGCAATCCCATGTAGGAGCTGCCGAAGGCTGCGATCTTTTGATCTTGCCTCAATGCCGGGTCACAACCTCTTCCAGATGATCCATGATCTCATCCGGCTTGAGCACCAGCACATCGCTCTCCACCGCATCCAGCACCACCTCCGCTGTATTCCCGATCAACGCCCCGGACAACCCGGACCGCGCCACCGTGCCGATCACGGTCACTGCCGCTTGAAGCTTATGGACCATGAATGGAATCAGCACATCCGCCGGGCCTTCCTCGATATGCAGGTGCTCGTCGTCGATGTCGAATTCGGCCTGGAACGCCTTGCACTGCTCGCGATACTTGGCTTCGATCGTCTCGCGCAGCTGAAACACCGGGTCGGCCGACGACAGCATCGGTGACGGATGCGCACTAATAACGTGCAATTGCGCCTTGGCCAGGCTGGCGATGTCGAAGCCGTGATCGACAATGCACGCATGCAGCGTACGGTGTTCGCCGTCGGTATTGCCGACGTCGATGGCCGCCAGAATGACCCCGCCGGTCCAGGGTTTCGAGGTTTTGACCAGTAGCACCGGTGTCGGGCAGTAGCGCAGCAGTTTCCAGTCGGCCGGGGTCAGCAGGGCCTTTTTCAGCGGGCTGTCGGGGTAATGCTGCTTGACCACCAGCCCACAGCCTTCGGCTTGCTGCACATCGACGATGGTTTCGTGCAGGCTCTCATTCCAGGCCTGCTCGGTGGTGACGCTGTAACCGTCCTCCAGCAGCGCGGCTTTGAGCACGCCCAGCATGGCGCTGTGGTCATGCTTTTTATCGCAGACCAGCAAGTGCAGATGCGCCTGGGTCACGCCCGCGATCAGTTTGGCCCGCTTGAGCGCCAGGCTTTCCGAGTGCTCGGGTTCGATGACCACCAGGATGCTGCGAATGGCTTGCATAGTCGGGATCTCCAGGAAGTAAAAAACACTGCGTTGGACAACTATAGTTGCTGCCCGGCAACACGGGACTTGATGCATATCAATGGCGGCGACTGGTGGTCTTGCGACAAGCCCGTATAATCGGCGCCCTTCGTTTTGAACCTTTTATCCGTGAGCCCCATGATCCTTCCCGAAATTCACGAGTTCCTCGGCTGCCGCACCCCTGACGGCTGGGTCCAGGCCGCGCTGGCCGATCAGGAAACCTTGCTGATCGACCACAAGAACTGCGAATTCAAGGCCGCCAGCACCGCGTTGAGCCTGATCGCCAAGTATCACTCCCATGTCGATCTGATCAACCTGATGTCGCGCCTGGCCCGGGAAGAGCTGGTGCACCACGAACAGGTCATGCGCCTGATGAAAAAGCGCAAGATCGAGCTGCGCCAGCTCTCCGCCGGGCGTTACGCCTCGGGTTTGCGCAAAGTGGTACGCAGCCACGAACCGGTGAAACTGGTGGATACCCTGGTGGTTGGCGCGTTTATCGAGGCCCGCAGTTGCGAGCGTTTCGAGGCGCTGGTGCCGCATTTGGACGAGGAACTGGGCAAATTCTATTTTGGCTTGCTGAAAAGCGAGGCCCGGCATTTTCAGGGTTACCTGAAACTGGCTTATCAGTACGGGGACGCCAAGGACATCGCCCAGGTGATCGACCGGGTTCGCGCCGCCGAGCAGGAATTGATCGAGTCGCCGGACGTGGAATTCCGCTTCCATAGCGGTATCCCGACCGCCGCGTAGTTAAATGATCTTACAAACTGTTAAAAACTCTTAAGAGTATGAAACATCACCCAAAACCGGCCCCCGTGGCCGGTTTTTGCTGCCTGCGTTAACCGTCCCGCCATCGATTGCCGCCATAATGCCACCCACTTCAAACAAGGGTTGGCACACGGTCGTTATGGATAACCTGGGTTTTGGCAAAGTATTGCTGGTGGAAGACGACGAAAAGCTCGCCGGACTGATCGCGCATTTTCTGTCCCAACATGGCTTCGAGGTTCGGGCGGTGCATCGCGGCGACCTGGCGTTGGCCGCGTTTCTGGAATTCAAACCGAAAGTCGTCGTGCTCGACCTGATGTTGCCGGGTCAGAGCGGTTTGCATGTGTGCCGCGAGATTCGCAGCGTGTCCGACACGCCGATCGTCATCCTCACTGCCAAGGAAGACGATCTCGATCATATTCTCGGCCTGGAATCCGGCGCCGACGACTACGTGATCAAACCGATCAAGCCACCGGTGCTGCTCGCCCGTTTGCGCGCCCTGCAACGTCGGCAGGCGCCGGACACCAGCGTCTGTAGCGCCCTGGAGTTCGGCCATTTGAGTATCGACCGCAGTTGCCGCGAAGTGCGCCTGGCGGGCGAAGGCATCGAGCTGACCACCATGGAATTCGAACTGCTGTGGTTGCTGGCCAGCGCCGCCGGCAAGATCCTGTCCCGCGACGACATCCTCAACCGCATGCGCGGCATTGCCTTCGACGGCCTCAACCGCAGCGTCGACGTCTACATCAGCAAACTGCGCGCCAAACTCAGGGACAACCCCCGGGAGCCGGCGTGTATCAAAACCGTTTGGGGCAAGGGTTACCTGTTCAATCCATTCGCGTGGGAGCTTTAGATGCTGCGGTTATTTCTAGGGTTGTACCTGGTGTTGGCCGTGGGGCTGGTGCTGGCGTTGCAGACCGTCGAACACACCTTTAACGCGCTGCTTGATAATCAGATGCAGGCGTATAACCGCGAGGCCGTGCGCGGTCAGGCGTATTCGCTGGTGGAGCAGTTGCGCGGCCTGGAAGGTCCGGGGCGCGAGCAGCAACTGGAGGCGTTGCGCCCGCATTATGGCTTGGGGCTGACGCTGGTCGAGGCGGATCAACTGGCGCTCGATGATCAGGAAAAAGCCCTGTTGGCCCAAGGCCTGTTGGTGATTCGGGAGAAGTACACGCAGTTCATTTCAACCATTGATGGCGGCTCGCAACTGCTGAGCATCAAGCTGCCGGCGGAGCCGAGCCTGATGCCGTTCTATATCTCGGCGGCCTACCTGATGCTGGCGGTGCTGATCGGCATCGTGCTGTTCTTCTGGGTGCGACCGCATTGGCGGGATCTGGAAAAACTGCGCCTGGCCGCCGAGCGTTTCGGTGATAACGATTTGTCGTCACGGATTCAACTGTCCAAGCGCTCGAACATCCGTGACCTGGCCGAGCACTTCAACCTGATGGCCGCGCGCATTGAAGGGCTGATCGCCAATCAGCGCGAGCTGACCAACGCCGTGTCCCATGAATTGCGCACGCCGATTGCGCGGCTGTCGTTCGAACTCGATCAGCTCAAGCAACAACCCGATCCGACCCAGAACCGCGAATTGATCGCCGACATGTACGCCGACCTTGGCGAACTCGAAGAAATGGTCTCCGAACTGCTGACCTACGCCAGCCTTGAGCGCGGCGCCACGGTGATCAATCGGGAGAATATTCAGGCCAGTAGCTGGCTCGACAGCGTGGTCGGCAGTGTCGCGTTGGAGGCGGAAGCGGCGGGGGTGCAACTGTTGATTGTCGAGTGCCAGATTGATGAAGTGCGGATCGAACCGCGCTTCATGGCCCGGGCGGTGATCAACCTGCTGCGTAATGCGATTCGCTATGCCGACGGGCGCGTCGAGGTGTCGTTGGTGCGCAGCGGTGACCGCTACGAAGTGCGGGTCAACGATGACGGGCCGGGCGTGCCGGTGTATGGGAGGGAGAAGATCTTCGAACCGTTCTCGCGGCTGGATGCCAGTCGGGATCGGCGTACTGGCGGCTTTGGACTGGGGTTGGCGTTGGTGCGGCGGGTTTCGCAGTCCCATGGCGGGCAGGTGGAAGTGGCTGATTCGCCGTGGGGTGGGGCGTCGTTTCGGATGACGTGGGCGCATTTGGATTAGTCGCATGATCGTTCCCACGCTCTGCGTGGGAATGCCTCAAGGGACGCAGAGCGTCCCGGGCTGCATTTCCACGCAGAGCGTGGGAACGATCTTAAAAGGTGTAGACCACCTGCCCAGCCACCGAGGTCTGCAGCCGCCGCTCGACAATCGGGCTGTCCGCCGCCTCGCTCGCCAAATACTGCACCGCCAGCACCGTGGTAAAACTCCAGCGCTCATCAATCGGTAACGACCAGGTCAAATTCGCTCCGCGACTGACCATCCCGCCATGGGTGTCATACGCCCGGAATTGACTGCGCGAGGCTTGCGCGTTGCTGACGCCATACCAGGTGCGCATGTAGTTGCTGTCGCCGAACTGACTGTTGAGGCTGCCGACCACACTGCCATATTCACCTTCGTAAAACGGTGCGCTGATGCTCAGTTTCAAGCGGTTCCAGGCCGAGCCGGTGTCGTGGTCGTCATCGTCCTTTTCCAGCGCATGTTCGAAGCTCGCACCGAGAATGATCGGGCCCATGTGATAGGTGCCGTCGAGGCCAATGACCGGGCGCGACTTGATCGAACCCATGCCGTTGAGCGCGTCCGAGCCTTTGAAGCCGGTCTTGCGATCCTTGCGCACGTCACTGGCGCCGATGTACACGCTGAGGCCGAAATCGTCCTCGTCAAAGGCCCAGCCGAGGCCCTTTTCGGTGTCGAGGAAAATCCCATAAGGACTGACGACTTTGCCGCCCAGCAATGGCGCCACGGTGCGCTCGTCACTGCCGCTGTAACGCGGCACGCTGGCAGCGCCGGCACGCAAGGTGTAGCGCCAGTCTTCGGCGCGTACTGAGGTGGAGGGAACGAGCAGGCAAAGTGAAGTCAGCGACAAGCACAGCGAACGAAACATGGGAGCACCCGAGGGAGTTTGGATGCGCCCATGCTAGGCGGCGGATGACCAGCAATCTTTGAGAGCTTTGTCGGGAAACTGTCAAAGATTGTGAACTGCGGTACATCCGTAGCAGCTGCCGAGCAGCGCGAGGCTGCGTTCGGCGGCGAAGCCGTCGTAAACCCTATGCCCGTGGTATGCCTGACACACCGCGTAGCCTGATTTCACGACGGCTTCGCCGCCGAACGCAGCCTCGTACCTCGGCAGCTGCTACAGTAAAACCTGAGCACGCGGTCTTCCTGAAACACCGCGTAGCCTGATTTCACGACGGCTTCGCCGCCGAACGCAGCCTCGTACCTCGGCAGCTGCTACATGGATCGTGTCAGGGCTCAACCTTGCGGTGTTAGAAATCCCACTTGGTCGTCAACGTCAAATTGCGCGGCTCGCCGTAGAACGTCGTATCGAAGTTGCCCAGACCGGTCAGGTAGCGCTTATCGAAGACGTTGTTGGCATTGGCGGTGAAGCTCAAATGCTCGTTGTACTGATAACGAGTCATCAGGTCCACAAGGGTGTAGCCGCCCTGTTTGATCTGCGTGTAGTCGCCGACGGTCGGGCTGTAGATCTTGCCGTAGAACGCACTCTGCCAACTGATGCCGCCACCGACGGTGACTTTGTCCAGCGCGCCGGGCAGGCGATAGGTAGTGAAGGTGCGCACCACGTGTTCCGGTTTGCTGGTGGACAGCGGGTAGCCGAAGATCCGCTGTTCGTCGGCGTCGCGGGTGCGGGCGTAGGTGTAACCGGCCGACAGGTTCCAGCCATCCGCCACTTCGCCGGCCAGTTCCAGTTCGATCCCTTGGGTGGTGGCGCCGTCGATGGCTTTGTAGATGCCTTCGTTGGTGACCGCGTTAGTACCGATCGACTCGGCGACGCCGTCCTGTTCGATGCGGAACAAAGCCAGGCTGGCGTTGAGTTTGCCGTCCAGGTACGCCGCTTTCAGCCCGGTTTCATAGCTGTCGCCTTCAACCGGTGCGAGGGTCGAACCGTTGCTGTCCTTGTAGGTTTGTGGCTGGTAGATCGAGGTGTAACTGGCGTACACCGAGTACACGTCGTCCAGGTCATAAATCACCCCGGCATACGGCGTGACCACGCCATGTTCCTTGTAGCTGGTGTGGGTATCGTCCAGGCCGGCGCCGGGGTTGTAGCCGTAATCTTCGTTGTACTTGAAGGTGCTCAGGCGGCTGCCGAGGATCACGGACAGGTCGTCGGTCGGACGCAGGCGCGTGGCCAGGTAGACGCCGTTCTGGCTCTGGGTGCGTTCGTACTTGCCGTTCTTCGGGAATTCCTGTTTCGGCAGATGGCCGTCCCAGTCGTAAATGCTCCCCGGTACCTCGGAGAAAGCGCTGGTGTCGTAGGTCGAACCGGTCTGGCGCGAGTGGGACGTCATGACGCCGGCCACCAGTTCATGCTCTCGGCCACCCAGGGTGAACGGCCCGGAAACGTTCACGTCAGCGGTGTTCTGCACCCGATGACCTTCCCAGCGACCCCAGTAGAGGAACATGCCCTCGCCGGTGGCGCGGTCCGGGTTGCCGCCGCTCGCCGAGGCCAGTTGGGTATCGTGGTCGGTGGTTTTCTGATCGACGCTGACCTTGAGTTTCCAGTCATTCGCCAGGGCTTGTTCGAGCGAGGCGAAATAGGTGGTTTCGTCGAAATCGCGACGGCTCCAGTCGGCAGCCGGGTTGAAGTGACGCGGGAAGTCGGTGCGGCCGCCATCGGAGAAATACGTTGGGTTACCGGTCCAGGAGCTGCCGCGCGGGGTCGCACTGGATTTGTCGATGCCAAAGGTCAGCAAGGTATCGGGGGTCAGGTCGGCTTCGAGGATGCCGTAGTACAGGTCTTTCTTCTGGCTGTAGTGATCCTGGTAGGAATTCTTGTCCGAATACGAGCCGACAAAGCGCCCACGCACGCTGCCCGAATCATTCAGCGAACCGGAAATATCGCCTGTGCTGCGATAGGCATCCCACGAACCAACGGTGCCGCTAACCGAAGCCTTGAACGCCTTGGTCGGTTTCTTGCGGATCAGGTTGACGGTGGCGGACGGGTCGCCCGATCCGGTCATCAGGCCGGTCGCGCCTTTGATCACTTCGATACGGTCGAGGCTGGCCGAGTCGTCGCTGTTGTTGGGGTTTTCACCGTAGACGCCGTCGTAGGGCTGGTTGACCCCGTCGTACTGGAAGTTGGTGATGGCAAAGCCGCGGGCGGAAAACTCGGTTCGGTCGCTGTCGTACTTCTGCGTCGAGATGCCGGGCGTATTGCGCAATGCATCGCCGACGCTCTGCACGCCACGGTCGTCCATTTGCTGACGGGTGATCACGGTGACCGATTGCGGAGTCTCACGGATCGACAACGGCAGACCGGTGGCCGAAGACGTCGAGCCGGTGGTGTAGGAGTGCGTGTCCTCGGTGGTCGCGCCCAAGGCAACGCCTGCGATATTGGTGGCGTCCAGTTGCAGCGCGTCGCCCTTGGATGCGCCTTTTTCTTCGGCATGGACGGCGGGGGCAAGGCTCAGCAAAGCGGCCGGAAGGGCCAGTGCCAAAGGGCACAAGGCAAAACGAAAACGCGCGGCGAAGTGGTGCGACATGGCGGTCCCTTTGTATCGAATCGATCGGTCATTGAATGCTTCTGAAGGGTTAACCGAACGAAAAATGCAAAGGGGAACTGCTGAGTGTAAAAAATCGAGATTTTTATTCTTAACGAGTCAAACCCAGGCGCTCATGCCACTGTGCGATGGACTCTTCGGGGTAGACGTCAAATTGCTTGTCTTTGGACTGAACCTGGACTTCCACCCACGACGCTTTCGAACCCAGCATCAAATGCGTGTGCTCCGGTGGCACCGGCAGCGCAGTGTCGATGGCCGAGGCAAACGGATGGATCAGCTCTGGCCACTCCGGGCTGAACAGCCACAACCCACTCCCGCAAACCGAACAGAAATGCCGCTCAGCCGTGCTGCTGTGAGCGCGCTTATCACCTTCGTCCTTGAGCCGCGCATGGTAGATCGCAATGTGCTTGCGCCCACGAACCTTCATGCTGGCGGCATCGCCACTGATGTTGATCGTATAGCCGCCCCCGCCCTGGGTCTTGCGGCAGATCGAGCAGTAGCAACGCTGATAAGGGTAGGGGTGGGCGCTGGTGAGGCTGAACGACACCGCGCCGCAATGGCAGGAACCTTCGAGCTGCATGACGACCTCCGACTGTTCTTGAACTGACTCAAGACAGCCTAGACCCTCAGCGGCTTTCGACCGGTACCAGAATCGCGTCACCGGTCGCCACCAGTTTCAACTGGTCACCTGTTTGCGCGAACAACTCGGCGCGAGCGAATACCTGCTTCTTCCCGGCCTTCACCACCCGACCCTTGGCGATGAACACTTCACCGACGGCGGGCGCCAGGCAATTGACCGAAAAGTGCGAGGCCAGCACGTTGCCGGCCACCGTCCCAGCGGCAAAACCGCAGGCGGTGTCGAGCAGCGCGCCGATCAGGCCGGCATGCAGGAAGCCGGCGTATTGCGCCATGTCGGCTTCGCGAAAGGCCATCGACAAGTCGGCTACGCCGCTTTCGGCGCGGGTAACTTCGATGCCGGCCCAGCGGTTGAAGGCTGAGGTTGAATTGATCTGTTTGAGTGCGTTGAGCATGGCGAATCCCTCCGGTTGAGGGATCAACATGCGCCGGGTTTGGCGGGAAGTCATGGTGGATAAAGGGAGGTGATGGGCCGGGGGATTGGTGGTGAATGGGCCGGTTCCTTCGCTGTAGGAGCACAGGTTGCTCGCGAAGAACGATAACGCGGTCCCACTGGACGCCCGCGACTGGTCGGGGCAGCATGGGCCCCTCGAAATCGGGGCTCCACTCATGCGACGTCTACCTTCCCTGGCAGCACTCAAAACCTTCGAATGCGCGGCCCGCCACGCGCATTTCGGCCGGGCGGCGGCGGAGTTGTGCGTCACCGACAGCGCCGTCAGCCATCAAATCCGTCAGCTCGAGGAGCAACTGGGCGTTTCGCTGTTCATCCGCGAAAGCCGGCAGGTTCGCCCGACCATGGCCGCCGGACGCCTGATGCAGAGCTTGCAGCAGGCCTTCGAACTGATCGGCGAGGCCTGCGATGAACTGCGCGATCCGTCATCGTTGGCGGTGTTGCGCCTGGCCGTCACCGCCGAACTGGCGCAAAAGTGGCTGATGAGTCGCCTCACGGATTTTTACGCACGCTACCCACACATCACCTTGCACCTCTACGAACAACCGATCGACGCCACCGCGCCGGGGGAAGACATCGACCTGGCGATCACTTACGGCACTGGTCCGGTGGACAGCAGCGCGTACTTCGTTCGGCCATTGCCGGCGTTGCAGTTCTTCCCGGTGTGCAGCCCCGGCCTGTTCAATCAGGGCACCCTGAAAACCCCGAAGGATCTGGCGCGCCATTGCTTGCTGCACGACGATCAGGATGGCAAGACCTGGACCGCCTGGCTCACCAGTCATGCCGGCGATCAACGCCCGGAACGGCAGCTGTATTTCGCCCATGCGGGTTTAGCGCTGGAAGCGGCGGCTCAGGGGCAGGGCGTGGCCATGGGCGACAACCTCACGGCGCAGGAAGACTTGCTTAGCGGTCGGCTGGTGCGGCCGTTCACTGCCAACATCACCGCATTGGGCCAATACGCGCTGGTCTGTGAGCGGGTCCGCCTGGAACGCCCGGCGGTGGCGCAGATGCTCGAATGGTTCAACGATCAACTGATCGATTGATGAGTTGAATTCAACTGTTCCGAAATATTCATCGTTGGCGAGGAGTGTGCCGGCGACTTTAGCCTGTGGTCATTCCAATCCCCGCTGATGAGGTTTGCCCATGGCACGTTTGCTCGATTCCACCCCCAAGCACGATGGTTTCCGCCTGCCCGGCGAGTTCGAAACCAAATCCGGTTGCTGGCTCGGCTGGCCGGAGCGCACCGACGTCTGGCGCAACGGCGCCAAGCCTGCGCAGAAAGTCTGGGTGCAGATTGTCACTGCGATTTCCCAAAGCGAACCAGTCACCGTATGTGCCTCCGCCACGCAGTTCGCCACCGCGCGCCGGCAACTGCCGCCGCAAGTGCGGGTAGTGGAAATGACCTGCAACGACACCTGGTTTCGTGACAGTGGCCCGTGCTTTGTGGTCAACGACGCCAGCGGTGAAGTGCGCGGCGTGGATTTCGAGTTCAACGCGTATGGCGGCCTCGACGGCGGCTTGTATTACCCGTGGGACAAAGACGACCAGATCGCCAGCAAGATCCTCGAAATCGAACGCTTCGACCGTTACCGCGCCCCATTGATTGCCGAACTCGGCGGCATCCAGAGCGACGGCCAGGGCAGCATCCTCACCACCGAACAATGCCTGCTCAACCGCAATCGCAACCAACATCTGGGCAAAGAAGAAGTCACCCGGCGGCTGACCGATTACCTCGGCGCCGAGCAAATCATCTGGCTGCCACGGGGCTGCAAGTTCGACGAAACCGACGGCCACGTCGATGACCTCGCATGCTTCATCCGCCCCGGCGAAGTGGTGCTGCAATGGACCGATAATCGCGATGACCCGCAATGGGAAATCTATCAGGAGGCCTACGACATTCTGCGCAGTACCCGGGACAGTCGTGGCCGCGAGTTAATCGTGCACAAGTTGCCGCAACCGGATGTGCTGGAATGGACCGCCGAAGAAGCCGAAGGCCTCGATCAACAGGACAGCACCCATACCCGCCAGGCCGGGACGAAAATTTGCGCGTCGTACATCAACTATTACGCAGGCAACAGCTCGATTGTGGTGCCGTTGTTCGGTGATCGTCAGGATCAGGCTGCATTGGCGACCCTCGCCGAACTGTTCCCGCAGCACAAGATTGTCGGCATCGAAAACTCCCGGGAAATCCTCCTCGGCGGCGGCAACGTCGCCTGTATCACCATGCCGCAATACGCCGGGAAGGGAGCTTAATCATGGGCCTGCACAAACTGACTCAAGCGTTATTGCTGGTGCTTGCACCCCTGTGTGTGCAGGCCGCCGACACCGTCAAACCGGTGGTCAACCTGTACATCTGGGGCGAGTACCTGGCCCCGGACACCCTGAGTAATTTCGAGAAGCAGACCGGCATTCATGTGGTCGCCGATCATTTCGATTCCCTGGAAACCGTCGAGACCAAACTGCTCACCGGTCGCAGTGGTTACGATCTGGTGCTGACGGCGGGGCAGCACTTGTCCCGGGCTATCCAGAGCGGCGCGATCCAAACCGTGGACAAGCAGCAACTGCCGCATTTTGCCGGCGTCGGCGAGGAGTTTCGTCAGCACATGGCGGTGTTCGATCCGGGCAATCGCTACGCCGGAATCTACGCCTGGGGCACCACGGGCGTTGGCTATCAGGAAGAGGCGGTCAAGCACCGTCTGCCTGACGCGCCACGGGACAGTTGGGCAATGTTGTTCGATCCGGCAGTGGTGGCGAAATTCGCCGATTGCGGGGTCAGTCTGCTCAACGATCCCAACGAAGTGTTTGCGGCGGTCATGAAGTACATGGGCCTGGACATCAACCGCCAGAATCTCGATGACCTGAAACTCGCCGAACAGCAATTGGCGAAAATCCGGCCCTACATCCGCTACTTCGACAACGACCTGAACATCAGCGACCTGGCCAACGGCAATACCTGCGTGGCGATGTCGTGGAACGGCAACGTCGCCATCGCCGCCGGCCAGGCTGAGGCTGCGAACAAACCGTTCAAACTGAGTTACCGGATACCGAAGGAGGGCACGTTGATCTGGTTCGATGCCATGGTCATTCCCAAGGATGCGCCGCATCCGCAAGCGGGGCTGGCGCTGATGGATTACCTGATGACGCCGCAGGTGATTGCGCCGATCACCGACACCATCCACTACGCCAATGCGATTACCGCGGCGGACGGGTTGATTGATCCGGCGATTCGCAATGATCCGGGGACGTATCCGTCGGCTGCAGTGCGCGCGTCGCTGTATAGCAAGAATGACAACGGGAAGGTGTTTAACCGGGCGTTGATTCGGGCGTTCAGTCGGTTGAAGTCGGGGTTGTGAGGGGTGGTTTCGGCACCCGCCACAAGTACCACGCAGCCACCGTCCGATAAGGCTTCCAGTCCAACCCGATCTCAATCATCTGCCTACGAGTGGGCTGCACCTCCAGCCCCTTCATCCGCCGGTACCCCTCACGCACGCCAAAGTCATCCGCCGGCAAAATATCCGGCCGCTCCAGGCTGTAGATCAGCAACATTTCCACGGTCCAGCGGCCCACACCGCGCAGGGTGATCAGTCGCTCGATCAGCGCCTCATCGTCCATCGCCAACGCCGTGGCGTAATCCGGCACCACCCCGTCCAGGGTTGCCTGGGCAATGCCTTGAATGGTCGCAATCTTGCTGGCGGAAAACCCGCAACTACGCATCTGATCGAAGTCTGTCGCCAGAATCTGTTCAGGCCTCGGGAATGCACCTGAAGGAAACAACGCCAACAACCGCCCGACAATCGCATCCCCGGCCTTGGCATGCAGTTGCTGATAGGCAATCGCCCGCACCAGCGACTCATAAGGATCGCGCGCCGGATGGGGTTGATGCAGGCAGGGACCGATGGCGCTGATGTGCCGCTGCCAGTCGTCGTCGATAGACGCTAGAAAGGTACTGGCAGGCAGATAGAGATCGGGCATGGAGATCAAGATTTTTTGAGCAGGCCGTTAACCTCGCCATAAGTGAGCGCCTTGAGGTCGTGGCTATCGAGCTTGCCGGTTTCCAGAAAGCTTTTCGCCAAGGCTCCCATGGCGCCATACAGGAATTCAGCAATACCGGAACCGGCGCTCAACCGTCGCACACCGAGTTTTTTCAGCTCATCGGGCGACGGCAGGCTGGCATTGCCCAGCACGTTAACCGGCAGCGACGTGCCTTGGCATATCGCCCGGATCTCATACTCCGCCGTGACGCCCGCCGCGAATAACCCATCGGCCCCGGCAGCCTGATACAGCGCCGCACGCTTAAGCGTTTCGGCGACGCGATCTTCGGCGGGCACCAGGCTCTTGAGGTACACGTCGGTGCGGGCGTTGATAAACAACTTCACGCCCCGACGTTCGGCGACCTGCCGGGCGATCTCGATCTTGCGCACCAGCAACTCCGGTGGGGAGGCGCCATCCTCGATATTGATGCCGATGGCGCCGGCAGCGATCACCGCGTCGATCACTTCAGCGACCCGCACCAGGTCATCGGAGTAACCGGCCTCGATATCCACGGTCAGCGGCACGCTAATGACTCGCGCAATCGACTCGACCGTCGCCACCAACCGTTCGAGGGGCAGGCTGTTGCCGTCCTGATAACCATGGGCCCAAGCCACCGCCGCGCTGCTGGTGGCCACGGCTTTGCTGCCCAGTTGTTCCACCAGCCGCGCCTCGGTGGCATCGGCGACGTTGGTGAGGATCAGCAAGCCGTCCTGATGCAGCCTGTGGAACTGTTGGTCGAACGCTTCCATCGAATTTCCTTCCCTATGAAATGATCAGAATGCCAACTGTTGAGTGATCTGCACGGCGGCTTTTTCCAGCCTGAGTAGAAACGCCTTGCGCGGTTGTCCACCACCATAGCCGGTCAGCGAACCGTCGGTGCCGATCACCCGATGACAGGGCAGCACAATCGCCAGGAGATTATGCCCGTTGGCCAAGCCCACGGCGCGGCTGGCACCGGGTTTGCCAAGCAGCGCGGCGATAGCGCCATAAGTGCTGGTGTGGCCGTAGGGGATCTGTGCCAGTTCGGCCCAGACCTGTCGGGCAAACTCGCTGCCCGGCAAGTGCAACGGCACCGTGAATTCGGTCAGTTGCCCGGCGAAATACTGCGCCAGTTCGGTCTCGATTTGCTTCAAGTGACCGTTGTGTCCTGGGGCCACGACGTAGCCATACCGGTTTTGCAGTTCTTCGACTTCCTTAGTCAGTGCCGGACGATCGAGAAACTCCAGCAGCACCAACCCACGCCGTTCAGCCATGGCAATCATCGGCCCCAGTGGCGTGGTCAGCCGGGTGAACAGCAACGGCTCGCTATTGGCCGCGCGGCCCGGGGTGATATGAAAGGACTTTTGGAAAGCATCGCGAAAACCGCTCAGGGATTCGTAGCCGGAATCGAAGGCCACGTTGTCGATGGACTCGCCCTGCTTGATCCCGCCCAACGCCATGCCCAGGCGCCGGGTGCGCAGCCAGGCGTGGAAGGTCATGCCGAAATGCTGCTTGAACCAGCGCCGCAATTTGAGTGGCTCGATGCCTTCGGCTTGCAACTGCGCGTCGGTCCAGCGCTGGTCCGGCTCGGCATCAACCTGTTTAAGCAGCCGCTGCACCCAATCCGGCGCGATGGCCGCCGCATCCAGCGGCTTGCAGCGCAGGCAGGCGCGATAGCCGGCGGACATGCACTCATCGGCGTGGGCGAAGAACTCGACGTTCTCCGGCTTGGGTTTGCGCGCCGTGCAACTGGGGCGGCAGAAAATCCCGGTGGTTTTGACCGCAGTAAAAAACACCCCCTCGTAGGCGGTGTCTCGTTCGAGCATGGCGCGAACCATCTCGGCGTGGGGTGGCAGCACAGCGTTTTGTAGGTTCATGGGGTGAGCATAGGGCTGGTCGTGGGTGGCCTCCACCGGAAAATCGACAGCGAATTCATCAGGCTAATGTCGATGCCGATGATGGATATCCGGGAAGTGCGGATGACTATGGTGCATGGGCGTGTGTTCATGTTCGTGGCTGTGGGGCTCGGTGCCGTCCCATTCGAACGGATGCTCATGCTGGTGATGCTCATCATGCACATGCCGATGGCCGTGCTTAAGCGCCTCGTGTTGATGGTCGTGGGCGTGGCTTTCCTTCAGGTGAATCCACACCCCGAGGCCCATCAGCAGGGCGGCGGCCCAGAACGTCAGCGTCACCGGTTCACCCAGCAGCACAATGGCGATTGCCGCGCCGAGGAACGGCGCCGTGGAAAAGTACGCGCCGGTGCGTGCAGTGCCCAGCCCGCGCAGGGCCAACACGAACAGCACCAGACTGATGCCGTAGCCGAGGAAACCGACGATCAGGGTTGGCCCAAGCACATCGAACTGCGGCAGTTTGGCGCCCAAGATCAGCGCCAGGCTGCAATTGACCAGTCCGGCGACCAAGCCCTTGATGCCGGCAATGAATAGCGCATCCGACGCCGAAACCTTGCGCGTCAGGTTGTTATCGACGGCCCAGCAGGCACAGGCCAGCGCCACCGCCAACGGCCCGATCCAGCCCTGTGTTTGCGTCGAACCTTGCGGCCAGGCCAGCAGCAAGCCACCGGCCACAATCGCCAGCATCCCGGCGACGATGCGCCGGTCGGCGTTCTCCTTGAATACGACCCAGGCCAGCACGGCGGTGAGCACCGATTCGAGGTTGAGCATCAGCGAGGCTGTAGCGCCGGAGGTCAGCGTCAGGCCGAACATCAGCGCCACCGGCCCCAGCACGCCGCCAAAGGCGATAGCGCCGATCAGCCAGGGCCATTCAGACGCCTTGAGACCGCTGGGCTGCCAGCGGCGGTCGCGGATCAACCGGACCAGGGTCAGGCCCACGCCGCTGCCCAGGTACAACAACCCGGCCAGCAGGATCGGCGAGAGGTTCAGCCCCAACAACTTGGCCAGCGGCGTACTGGCACCGAACAGCGCGGCGGCGCCGAGGGCGTAGATGATGTTCAGGTTCATTGAGGGCATCCTGAAAAGGGGCAACGTGACCGGTAGGAGCGAAGTTTGCTCGCGAGAGCGGTCTGTCTGACACATAAATATTGAATGTGCCGACGCTTTCGCAAGCAAGCTTCGCTCCTGCAGGGTGGTGTCAGGCCCTGCGCGCCATCAACAACACCGAAGCCGCCGCCGACAACAACCCCGCGCAGCAACGGTTGAAGATCCGCTTGCCCCGCGGTTCGGCGAACCAGCGGCGCATGTGCAGGCCCATGTAGGCGTAGGCGCTGATGGCGACCCACTCCAGCATCAGGAACAGCGCGCCAAGCACCGCGAATTGCGGTGTTATCGCTCGAGTCGGGTCGACGAATTGCGGGAGAAACGCGGTGAAGATCAGGATCGCCTTCGGATTACCCGCCGCCACCAGGAACTCCTGGCGCGCCAATGCCAGCATCCCCACTGGCGCGCCGGCCACTACGTTTTGCGCGCCAGGATCGGCCCGCCACAGCTGCCAGGCGAGATAGAACAAATACGCCGCCCCCAGAATCTTGATTCCGTAGAACAACAGTTCGGACGTTTGCAGCACCACCGCCAGCCCGGCCGAGGCGAGGGCGATCATCCCGGCAAATGCGAGCAAGCGCCCGACCCCGGCCACACAGGCGCGGCGATAGCCATAGCGGGTGGAGTTGCTGACGGATAGCAGATTGTTCGGGCCGGGGGCCATGTTCAAGGCAAAGCAGGCAGGGACAAACAGGGTGAGGGTGGCGAGGTCCATGATGGGGGCTCCTGATCCGGGAACCCTTTTTTTATCACGGATGGAAGGGGAGCCGGACCATACAGTGATGGACGCAAGTCGCCGTACACTTGGCCTTCACGTCAAAAAACCGATCTATGACCTACGCTGTCCACAGACACATGTTCAGTGAGCAGGGCTTGCTCCTGAGCGAGATTCAACCGCCGTCCCAAAATAACAAGAGCAGGAGACCAGCCATGCAGGCCATGTTCCGTCGATTCACCCGCTCCATCGCTGTCGCCGTGACCACGGCCGCGCTCGCCACGCCGGTCTTTGCGTTGGACACCGTCAAGTTCATGGCCCCGGGCTCCGTGGGCGGCGGCTATGACCAGACCGCCCGTGACTTGGGCAAAGCCTTGGTCGAAGCCAAAGCGGCCAAATCCGTCACATTCGAGAACAAGGGCGGGGCCGGCGGGACGTTGGGTTTGGCGCAGTTTGCCAACAGCACCAAGGGCGATCCTAATGCGTTGCTGGTGGTCGGCGCGATTATGGTCGCGGGCATTGAACAGAACAAACCGCAAATTACCTTGAAGGACGTCACCCCGATTGCCCGGCTGTTTACCGAATACAACGTGATTGCCGTACGCAAGGAGTCCGAGTTCAAAACCCTGGACGACTTGCTCAAGGCGTTCAAGGAAAAACCCTCGAGCATCACTTGGGGCGGTGGCTCCAAAGGCTCGATCGATCACATCGGCATCGCCGATCTGGCCGGCAAAATGGACATTCCCGTGAACAAGGTCAACTACGTTGCCTTCGCCGGTGGCGGGGAAGTCGTGGCCCAGGTCTTGGGCGGCCAGATCAAGGTGATCACCGGTGGCTATGCCGAACTGGGGCAATACATCAAGAACGGCCAGTTCCGGGTGCTCGCCATCGGCGCGCCCGCACGCGTTGAAGGCATCGATGCTCCGACGCTTAAAGAGAAAGGCTACGACGTGATTATCGGCAATTGGCGCGGTGTGTACGGCGCCGCCAACCTCACGCCCGAGCAGCGCCAGGAAGTGACTGGCGCCGTGCTGGCCGCCGCCAAGACCAAAGGCTGGCAGGACAACGTCACCATCAACGCCTGGTCACCGAGCATCCTGACCGGGGATGACTTCGGCAAATTCGTCGACGAAGAACACGTGCGACTGCGGGCGATGCTGGTTGAGGTCGGGCTGATTTCGAAATGACCACGCCGCGCAAGACAGTCCCGGCGCAATTGGCGATTGGCGTCGGTGTGATAGCCATCAGCGCCGTGTTGGCGGTCGGCGCGTTCCGTTTTCCGGCGGAGATGGGTTTCGTCATTCTCGGTGCCCACGTTTATCCCTACGCCTTGGCCGCGTTCCTCGGCGTCGTCGGTCTGTTGCTGAGCTATCAAGCGGTCAGTGGTGGTTTTCGCGAACTGGCCGACCACGATGACGAAAGTGCCAAAGCGTTGCCCGGCGGCAAACTCGGCGCGGCGTGGGTCACCGGCGGATTGGTTGCGGTGGCCGTGCTGATTAACCTCATCGGCTTCGTGCTGGCAGCCGGATTGCTGTTTGCCTGTTCCGCACGGGGCTTTGGCAGCCGTCGGCCGCTGCGGGATCTGGCCATCGGCATTGCCTTGACGCTACCGATTTACTGGCTGTTCAACGCCGGGCTTGGGGTCTCCCTTCCGCCCCTGGTCAACGCCTGGATTTGATGCAGGCCTAAGGAGGTCGACAAGGTGGACATTCTCGCAAGCCTGGCCATTGGTTTTTCCGCTGCGCTGACACCGATCAATCTGATGTGGGGCTTTATCGGTTGTTTGCTCGGCACCGCGATTGGTGTCTTGCCGGGTATCGGCCCGGCGCTGACCGTGGCGTTACTGCTGCCGATCACCGCCAAGGTCGACCCGACCGGGGCGTTGATCATGTTCGCCGGGATCTATTACGGCGCGCAGTTTGGCGGTTCTACCACCTCGATCCTGCTCAATACGCCGGGGGAATCGTCGTCGATGGTCACGGCGCTTGAAGGCAACCTCATGGCCCGCAACGGCCGCGCCGGACCGGCCCTGGCCACCGCAGCGATAGGCTCATTCGTCGCGGGTACTATCGCGACGATCTTGCTGACCCTGTTTGCCCCCCTCGTGGCCACGCTGGCGCTCAAGTTTGGTCCGGCGGAATATTTCGCCATCCTGGTGCTGTCCTTCACCACGGTGTCGGCGGTGCTTGGCGCTTCGATGCTGCGCGGGTTCGCCTCGCTGGGGATTGGCCTGATGGTGGGCCTGATCGGCCTCGACGCGACCTCGGGCATTGCCCGCTACACCTTGGGCGTGCCGGAACTGGTGGATGGCATCGAAGTGGTGCTGGTGGCCGTGGGTTTGTTTGCCGTGGGCGAGGCGTTGTACAGCCTGCTGTATCAAAAAGAGGAAACCTCCGGGCGGCACCGCTTGACCTCATTGTGGATGACCCGCGCCGACTGGAAACGCTCGATCCCCGCCTGGCTGCGCGGAACCCTGATCGGTTTTCCCTTTGGTTCGATTCCGGCGGGTGGCGCTGAAATTCCGACGTTTCTGTCGTATTCCGCCGAACGCAAACTGAGCAAGTACCCGAAAGAGTTTGCCGGCAGCAAGGGCGAGGGCGCGATTGAGGGCGTCGCCGGTCCCGAGGCGGCCAACAACGCCAGCGCCACCGGTTCGTTGGTGCCGCTGCTGACACTCGGCATTCCCACTTCGGCCACGGCGGCGATCTTGTTGGCGGCCTTCCAGAACTACAACCTGCAACCAGGGCCGATGCTGTTCCAGACCTCCGGCGAACTGGTCTGGACCCTCGTGGCCTCGTTGTACATCGGCAACGTCATCCTGCTGGTGTTGAACCTGCCGCTGGTGGGCCTGTGGGTCAAACTGCTGCAAATCCCCCGACCCTATTTGAACGCCGGCATTCTGGTGTTCGCCACCATTGGCGTGTACGGCATGCGCCATTCGTCCTTCGACCTGCTGCTGATGCTGGCCATCGGCTGGGGCGGGGTGTTGATGCGGCGTTTCGACTTTCCTGTCGCCCCGGTGATCGTCGGCATGCTGCTGGGGCCGATGGCCGAGAAGCAGTTGCGCAACGCCTTGTCCATCAGCGAGGGCGACTGGACGATTTTCGTCACGCAACCCATCGCGGCCTCGTTTCTGGCACTGACGCTGTTGGTGCTGGTGGTGCCACACCTGCTGCATGCCCGTGGGATCAAATTGCACGAGGACGATTGAGCCATCGTGTTGGGCAGTTTTCTTCAATACGTGGGGCCGGGCGCTCTTTACCTTGAGCGCTGTTCCCACTGAATTGAAGAAGGTCTGTGATGAGTCTGATGATGTCCATGGCGGCGTTTGCACTGGTCGCTTCGATAACACCGGGGCCAGTGAATATTGTGGCGTTGAGTTCCGGGGCGCAGTTTGGTTTTCGTGCCAGTCAGCGGCATGTGGCGGGGGCGACGCTGGGTTTCGTGCTGTTGTTGGTGCTGATGGGTTTGGGCTTGCATGAGGTATTACGGCGCTGGCCGGCGCTGACGCAAATCGTGCAATGGGCGGGCGTGGCGTTCCTGTTGTTCATGGCCTACAAGTTGGCCGCCGACAACGGCCAGCTCGATGCAAAGGACTCAGGTCGGGCGCCATCGATGCTCTACGGGGCGGTGATGCAATGGCTCAACCCGAAAGCCTGGCTGGCTTGTGTGGCAGGGATGGGCGCGTTTGTCGCCGATGGCGAGGCGCGGCTGGTCTGGCAATTCGCGGCGGTGTATTTGGTGGTTTGTTACCTGTCGGTCGGCTGCTGGGCCTATGCCGGGACGTTTTTGCGTGGCTACCTGAATAATCCGGCGGGGATGCGCCTGTTCAATCGGAGCATGGCGCTGCTGCTGGCGGTGAGTGCGATCTACCTGATGTTGCCGTAGTGCGCGGGTGTTAAAGCATCAGCCCCGATACTGCCCCGGCGTCGCTGCCAGATGTTGTTTGAACACCCGCTGAAAGTGCGCCTGATCGGCAAACCCGGCTTCCAGTGCCACATCCGCAATCAGCTTGCCGCTGCGCAATCGGTCCCGGGCAAACTGGATGCGCCGGTTGACCAGAAACGCATGGGGCGTCATGCCGTAATGCTGTTTGAATGCGCGGATCAGGTAAGACGGCGATAGCTGCGCCGCCTCGCAAATATCTTCAAGCTTGAGCAGCTGTGTGCAATTGTCGCGGATGTAATCGGCGGCCCGTTCCAGTTTGAAATTGGGTTCGCGCAGCGGCTGATCGTTCGGGTTGAGGCGCTGCTGCACGTCGGTGAAAAACTCCACCGTCGCGCTGTGTTTACGCAACACATCGTGCTGATCATCGACCAACACCTCATACAAACCCTTGAGCCCGGCAAACAGGCTGGCGTCGCGCAGGTGGGTGATGGAAAACCGCCGAAACGCCTGGTCCTGGCTAAACCCCAGTTGATGCTGCAAGTCAGTCAGCCACGGTGTCTCGACGTAGAGCATCAGGTATGACCAGGGCTGGTCGTCGATGGGGTTGCAGGCGTGGACATCGCCAGGGTTCATCAGCACCACGGTGCCGGCGCTGACCTCGAATGCCGATTGCTCATGCACATACGTGCTGCGCCCGGCGGTGATTGCGCCGATGGAAAAGTGCTCATGGGAATGCCGGGCGTAGCAGACCTCGCGGCCATCGGCGATGGCCCGGGCCTCGATGAAGGGCAGGGCATCGTCGCGCCAGAAACGCGGGGCTTTGTCGGCATCTTTGGCAACGGTGTGTTTCATCGTCGGCGTCCTGGGTAGCTCATCGCACGAGTGTATTAGCTCTCGCCGCTAAAGGCGCGTGGCGATGTCGGGTTTTTGATCGAAGAGTTGGCGAACAATATCGGCCTGCACCGTTTGTCGCTAGACTGGCCGCCCCGATTTGCCGCAAGGACGCTCAGCATCATGGTTGCCCCTCGTTTATTGGCTATCGCCTGCCTGCTCGCCAGCGCTGGCGCGAGTGCCGCGCCGCTGACTTATCACCTCACCGATCCCGCGCAGAAATATGCCATCGAGGTGCTGTTCCCGCAGCCTCCTGCAAAAAGCTACGAGGGAGCGCCGGCGCAGATCACCTTGCGCGACAAAACCAGTGGCCAGGTACTGCAGCGCATCGACTCGCCCGAGGCGTTTGCCGTCTACAAACCTGACAGCCAGGAATTGGAAATCAACCAGGCCCCGGCCTACGGCGATCAGAGCCTGTTGTTTTTCGAGGACTTCAATTTCGACGGGCAACAGGATCTGGCCGTACGCAACGGCAGCGAGGGCGGTTATGGCGGCCCGTCCTATGACATTTACCTGTCTGATCCGGCGAGCCCGACGTTGGTCTTCAGCCCGGGGTTCTCTTCCCTGACCCGCGATAACCAATTGGGCATGTTCGAGACAGACCCGCCAGCGAAGCGCTTGTACACCCGTTCGAAACGAGGCTGCTGCTGGCATCAAAGCGCGACGTGGCAGATCGCGAATAATGAACCGGTGATGGTCGGCGAAAAGATCGAAGCGATGCAGATGCCGACGCAAGCCAATCCCTATATGCCATTGGGCTACCTGGATGTCACCGAGCGCGAACTCAAGGAGGGTCAGTGGATCGAGCACCGCTCTGTCGAGGGCCCATACACCGAGCCGCCATTGACGTTTCGCGGCACCCTGAACGACATGATCGCGTTCGAACTCTGGTGGCAAATCCAGGGCGAGGTGTACATCGGTGAAGTTCGTTATGGCAAAAACGGCAGCGGCAAACCGATCCGGCTAGTCGGCGAGTCCCTCGAGGGTCGCGGTGTGTTGCTGCATGAATTGGACGATGACGGGCAGATCACCGGCGACTGGTCCCTGAAAGACGAACCGGACGGACAGGGTATTTACACAGGCACCTGGCGCAGCGCCAAGCGCGAGTTCAACGCCAAAATGCGTCTCGCCGAATTCAAGATTGCGCCGCAGAAACTTGAAGGGGTGGCCAACAATCAGCGTGAAGGTGAGTACCGGCTGACCAATTTTGAAGCGAGACTAATCAGCGAGCTGTCGGTGAAAATACTGCCGGGAATCGATAATGGACCCGAGACTGCCGATATCACACTCGACTACGCCCAGCTCAAGGATCCACCGAGCGAAATCCATTATCAGTCGGCGTTGCTGGCGGGCAATCTGGCCATTGTCCTGGACGCCCAGGGTGGGCCGGTCTTTCGCCTGCAGTTGCTCAACGGAGCGGCGATCGTGACGGGTTACGGCGAGTACCGGAAATACGGCGGCAGCTACGTAAAAACCCCCTGAGGCGCGGCGCTAGAAATCCCACTTGGTCGTCAGTTGCACGCTGCGCGGCTCCCCATAAAACCCGGTGCCAAAATTGCCGAGACCGGTGTAATAGGTCTTGTCGAACAGATTCTTCACATTGAGCGTGGTGCTCAGGTGCTCGTTGAAGCGGTAGCGCGCCATCACATCCACCAGGTAATAACTCTCCTGGGTAATGCGCGCGTATTGGCCGCTGTCGTTGGGATTCGGCTGGAACACATTGCCAAAAAACTCGCTCTGCCAGTTCACCCCGCCACCGACGGTGAGGTTGTCCCAGACGCCGGGTAAGCGATACGTGCTGAACACCCGCACCACTTGCTCGGGCGCGGTGGTTTGCAGCACGGAGCCATAGACGTAATCGCCCTTGGCGTCGCGGGTGTGGTTGTAGGTGTAGCCGGCCGAGAGTTTCCAGCCGTCCAGCACTTCACCGGCCACCTCGAATTCGAAACCCTTGGTGGTCGCGCCTTGCACCGCGCGGTACACCGACTCGGTATCGACACCGCTGACGTACTCGGCGAGGTTGTCCTGTTCGATGCGGAACAACGCAAAACGGGCGTTCAGCCGCCCGCCAAAATATTCTGCCTTGATGCCGGCTTCATAAGCGTCGCCTTCGACCGGGTCGAGCAGTTGTCGATTGACGTCCTTGCTCATCTGCGGCTGATAAATGTTGGTGTAGCTGGCGTACACCGAGTAAGTGTCGTCGAGGTCGAAGATCAACCCGGCATAGGGTGTGACCACACCGGTCTGGCGGTAGCGGTCACGCACGTCCGGCCTGCCGGGATCGGTGTAGTCGAGGTGATCGCTGCCCTTGAAATCGCTGACCCGCCCGCCGAGGATCAGCGCCAGATCGTCGGTCAGTTTCAAGCGCGTGGCAAGGTAGGCGCCGGTCTGGCGCTGGACGATGTCGTCACGGCCGATCTGGGGAATGTCCGGCTTCGGGAACTCACCACGCCAGTCGAAAATGCTGCCATCCAGCGCCGGGTAGACCGAGCCGTGAACCGGAATGTCCTGGCGGGTGTTCATCGCTATGAAGCCGGCGATCAACTCGTGCTCGCGCCCGAACAGGCTAAACGGGCCGCTGAGGTTGACGTCGAGGTTGTCCTGCACCTCATCACCCTTGAACTTGCCCATGTACATGAACATGCCGTCCCCTGTGACCGGGTCCGGATTGCCGCCACTGGCCGAGGCGAGAAAGGTGTCGTGCTGGCGGTGTTTGCGGTCGTAGCTGACTTTCAGTTTCCAGTCATTGGCCAGTTGCTGTTCCAGCGCGGCGAATAGCGTCTGATTGGTGAAGTCGCGGCGGCTCCAGTCGGTGGCCGGGTTGAACGAGCGTGAGAAGTGCGTGCGCGAACCGTCGCTGTTGAACATCGGGAAACCGGTCCAGCTCGCACCTCGTGATCGGGTGTTTTGCTGGTCGATACCAAAGGTGAGCAAGGTGTCCGGGGTCAAGTCGGCTTCGAGGATGCCGTAGGCGATGTCCTTGGTGTTTTGATAGTGGTCGGCGTGGGCGCTACGATCCTGATAAACCCCGACGAAACGTCCGCGCACATTGCCGCTTTCGCTCAGCGGCCCGGATATGTCGCCCTCGCTGCGGTAGCTGTCCCAGGAACCGACGCTGCCGCTGACCGAGGCCTTGAAGGACTTGGTCGGGCGCTTGCGGATCAGGTTGACGCTGGCCGACGGGTCGCCCGATCCGGTCATCAGGCCGGTGGCGCCCTTGATGATGTCGACGCGGTCGAAGGTGGCCATGTCGGTGCTGGTGGTGCCGTAATCGTAGACGCCGTCGTAGTCGGTATTGACGCCGTCGTACTGGAAATTGGTGATCGGCAGGCCACGGCTGGAAAACTCCCAACGCTCGCTGTCGTAGTTCTGCACGCTGATGCCGGGGGCGCGGCGCAGCACGTCGGCGATGCTGGTGCCGCCCTGATCGTCCATCTGCTGGCGGGTGATCACCGTCACCGATTGCGGGGTTTCGCGCAAGGACAGCGGCAGGCCAGTGGCGGAGGAGGTCGAACCGGTGGTGTAGGCGTGGGTGTCTTCGGTGATGGCGCCGAGGCCAGGAGCCGCGATATTCGTCGCATCAAGTTCCAAAAGGCCTTCGGGTGCGGTTTGCAGGACATAACCGCCACCGGCTTGGGGCTGGGCTTGCAGATTGCTGCCTTGCAACAGGCGCTGCAAGGCTTGCTGCTCGGTGAAATCGCCATTCAAGCCTGGACTGCGTTTGCCGCTGGCCAGGTCATTGTGGCCAGCGAGGAAAATCCCGGCCTGTTCGGCAAAGCGGTTGAGCACGCTGACCAGTGAGCCGGCGGCGATCGCGTAATGACGCTTCTGGCTGGCGGACGGCTCACTGGCGGCGGGGGCAATGCATGGCGCAAGACTCACTGCCAGTGCGAGCGCGAACGAACGGGCGTTGCGAATCATGCCCTCGGGCCGACGCTGACCCACCAGTCCAAGGCCTTCTGCACCCGGATCGGCAGCGCCGCTTCCAGCAGGCGCAGGGCCTGATCGGTGTCCTTGAGTGGGAACGAGCCCATCACCGGCAACCCGGCGATGGCCGGATCGCACGCCAGATGCCCTGGCCGGTAGCGACTCAATTGCTCGATCAATTGCCCCAGCGGCAGGTTATCCGCCAGCAACACCCCGCGACGCCAGGCTTCACGCCCCGCGGCGGCGGGCGTCGCGGCAGGCGTGTGGTGTTCGGTGAAGGCCAGTTGTTGCCCGGCTTCGACGATCTGCACCTGACCGTGCAGAGTGCGGACTTCGACCGCGCCTTCGTAGACGTTCAGCAACGTGCGCTGTTCCTCCTGACGCACGCTGAAGCGCGTCCCCAGCGCACGCATCTGGCCTTGCGCGGTCTGCACCAGGAACGGTCGGCGGCTGTCTTTGGCGGTGTCGATTAACACTTCTCCGCAACGCAGCAACAGCAACCGTTGCGCGTCATCGAAGCGGACATTGAGCGCGCTCAGGGCGTTGAGCCAGATCCGGCTGCCATCGCCGAGCAGGCTTTCCCGGGTTTCGCCGGTGCCGGTGGCGAGGTCGGCGGTCCAGCGGCCCAGGGTGTCCGGCAACGACGTCTGTCGCCACGCGCCCCAGCCCAACAGGCTGCCCGATGCCAGGATAAGCAGGCTCTTGAGGGATTGGCGGCGGGTGATCGATGAGCGCCCGGTGGTGCGCAAGACATGCCCGGCGGCGTGTTGCTGATCTTCCTCAAGCGCCGCGAAGCGTTGGCCGACCCGCTCGACGTAGCGCCAGGCTTGCTGGTGTTCGCCGCTTTGCGCCAGCCAGGCTTGCCAGCGTTCGCGGTCCTGTTCGCCGGTCTGTAGATCGTGCAGTTGCACATACCATTGGGCCGCCTGTTCGAGGCTGGCGTGGCTGATGCTGTTCGGGGAAGGGCGGGACATGGGTTACTCGATCAGCAGGCCGTCGAGTTCGGCCTCCAGCATCGCGCAATGCATCAACGCTTGGGCCAGGTACTTTTTCACCATGCGCTCGCACACACCGATTTCCTCGGCGATGGCGCGGTAGGGCAGGCCATGGACCTGGGCCAGGATGAATGCATCGCGCACCCGCGCCGGCAACCGTTGCAGCATGGCGTCCACTTCATAGAGGGTTTCGACGATGATCGCCCGTTGCTCCGGCGAGGGCTGCACGGCTTGAGGACGCGCGGCCAGGGTGTCGA
Organism: Pseudomonas sp. LBUM1646; assembly: GCF_059716165.1. Classification (NCBI taxonomy): domain Bacteria; kingdom Pseudomonadati; phylum Pseudomonadota; class Gammaproteobacteria; order Pseudomonadales; family Pseudomonadaceae; genus Pseudomonas; species Pseudomonas sp. LBUM1646. Next base: position 3,938,139 of record NZ_CP166810.1, on the reverse strand, counting down.
GCCAGGCTTGTTCGAGCTGACGACGGCGCCAGTGATCGATGCACAGACCTCGGGCGATGGTCGCCAGATAAGAGCGCTCACGGGTTTGGCAGTCGAATGCCGGTGGGCGTTTGAGCACCCGGATAAAGGTGTCATGCGCCAGGTCCGCGGCATCGAAGGCGTTATTCAAACGTCGGCGCAGCAACTCATGCAACCAGCGGTGATGAGCGAGGTAGAGGTTCTGAACGCAGGAAGATTCGGCGACCGTCATCGTGAGCACATGTCCATGGGCGACGTGCGCCTTCGGTGCAAATAAGAATTGGTCGCGATTAAACCAAATGGTCTGTTTCTTCGCAAATGATATTGGTTTGCTTTTAGCTTGTTGGTTGCAAGGATTTAACGAGCCGTAGTCACTATGACCATTTATGGAGTCATTAGGACAATTCTGTGGTCGAGTCATATTGACTGCTATACGACCAAGCCATTGATTTATAAGCCTGTAGAGCCTGGCACGGCTTTTGGAAGAGCAAACGTACAACTGATCGACTTCAGGAGTACGGAAAAATGTTCGGTTTTTTCAGCAATCCACAACACGTCCTGCACCTGTCGAGCAAAGTGCTCGGCCTCGGCCTGATGCTGCTTTTGGTTGGCATCTACGGCGCTTACTTATACGCCGGGCACTTGCCGATCGTGGTACTGGTCTCGATGCATGCCATGACCATCATCGGCCCGACGCTGCTGAAAATTGGCTACGTGATGCGCCTGCTCGCCCAACATCGCCTGGCAACCCATCCGGTCGGGGCGATCGCCTGATGCGCAAACTGGCGGCTGCATCGGCGTTCAGTCTTGGGTTTCGACCCTTCTTTCTCGCGGGCGCCGGGTTTGCCGCGCTGGCCGTGGCGATCTGGGCACTGTGGTTATACGGCCGTTTGCCCGGTGCGCAACCGATCGGCGGGATGCTGGCCTGGCATCGACATGAAATGCCCTTCAGTTTTGCCACGGCGATCATCGCCGGGTTCCTGTTGACGGCGGTGCCGAACTGGACGGGAAGGGCGGGACTCTGCGGTTGGCCGTTGATCGGCCTGGTGGTGGTGTGGCTGGTCGCGCGCCTGGCCTGGTGGCTGCCGATCTCGCCAATGGCTTTGCTGACGTTACAGCTACCGTTTCTGCCCCTATTGGCTGGGTGTCTGGGGCGAGATTTGGTAGCGGCGCGCAAGCGCGACAACTATCCGATCCTGCTGATGATCACGCTGCTGGCCAGCTGCCAGATGATGACGCTGTGGGGAATCCTGACCCATGACGCCATCCTGCAACGTCATGGCGTGCTGGCCGCCTTGTGGCTGGTGGCGGCGCTGATGAGCATGATTGGCGGGCGGGTCATTCCGTTCTTCATTCAACGCGGTTTGAATCGGCCCGCGCTCGCAACGGCGCATCCGCTGCCTACCCGAGTGTTGTTGCTGGGCGGGATGCTGGCCGCGCTGTCGTTTGCCGCCGGATTGAACGATACGCCAAGGTTATGGCTGGCCGCGTTGTACCTGCTGCTCGGCGGTATGCACCTGCTGCGTTTGTGGCGCTGGCACGACCGGGGGATCTGGCGAGTGCCGCTGCTGTGGTCGCTGTACTTGGCGTATGTCTGGCTGCTGGTGGCGACATTGGCCATGGCGCTGTGGCATGCCGGGTTGATGCCGCAACAGAGCCTGGCCACCCATGCGCTGGCGGTCGGCGGGATTGGCGGACTGATCCTGGCGATGATTGCCCGGGTCAGCCTGGGGCATACCGGCCGCTTGCTCCAGCCCTCGAAAACCGTGGTGCTGGGCTTTGCCTTACTGATGCTTGCCGGCCTGTGCCGAGTGCTACTCGTTCCATTCTCGGGAGCGGGCCTCGGGTTGTCGGCGCTGCTCTGGAGTATGGCGTTCGGGCTGTTTTTGACGCGCTACACCGGCATCCTGCTCAAGCCGAGGGTCTAGCGCCGAGGCCACCCTGTTCGGCAATCCAGCGAGTGGCCATGTCGATGAACGCCCGCAGTTTAGGCTGCGTCTGGGTGCGACTGGGGAAGTACAGGTACAACCCGGAACTGAGCGGTACAAACGGCTGCAGCACCCGTTGCAGTCGACCGTCCGCCAACTCGTCAGCAATCTCCAGGTCGCAGGCATAGGCCAGGCCCAAGCCATCCCGGGCCGCAGCCGCCAGCAGTTTGCGATCATTGACGATCACGCCGCCGGCGACGCCCACGGTAAAGTCGCGACCGTCGCGGCGAAACTCCCAGCGATGGGCATTGCCCGAGGTCGAGAAGCGAAAGCCAATGCACTCATGCCCGGTCAGTTCTTCCGGGCTGGCGGGTTGGCCGGCCTTGGCGAAATACGCCGGGGAGCCCACCACGGACCATTGCAAGTCAGGCGTCAGACGCACGGCGACCATGTCTTTCTCGATCGACTCGCCGAGCCGGATCCCGGCATCGAAGCCGCCCGCCATCAAATCCACCGTGGCGTCGTCCAGGGAAATATCGAGGGTGACTTGCGGGTGAGCCTGGCGAAATAACGGCATCAACGGCTCGATCAGCAACGCGCCGGACAACCGTGGCGCGGTGATGCGCAGCGTGCCCATGGGCTGGTCGCGAAAACCGCTGAGCACCGCCAGCGCCTCATCGATTTCACTGGCGGCCGGACGCAGGCGCGTGAACAAACTGGCGCCGGCCTCGGTCAACGCCACGCGCCGGGTGGTGCGCTGGAATAACAGCACGCCGGTGCGCCGCTCCAGCAACTTGATCGCGTGGCTGACCGCCGTGGGCGTGACCGCCAGGCGGGTGGCAGCGAGGGTGAAGCTTTTGTGTTCGGCCACCGCGAGGAATTCGGTCAAGCCATCGAAAGGATCGTGATTCATCGTGCGACCATTATGAAAGAGCGTTTCATAGTGCTTGTAACACGAGGGCATTTCTCCGACCAATCTTCCTGCGTACCTTTGTGCCTACCCCAACCCCACACAAGGTATCGATCATGAGCGCTCCTCATTCTTTCAAACGTGTCTGGCTCGTCACCGGCGCTTCCCGTGGCATCGGCGCAAAAATCGTTGCGGCCGCGCTGGCCAATGGTGACGCGGTGGTCGCCACGGCACGCGACGCCAGCACGATCATCCAGCGCTTCGGCGATCAACCGGGCTTGCTGGCCGCCACCCTCGATGTCACCAACGAAGCCCAGGGCGCGGCGGTGGCCAAGGCCGCCATCGAACAGTTCGGGCGCATCGACGTGCTGGTCAACAACGCCGGTTTCGGTTTGCTCGGGGCGGTGGAAGAAGCGAGCAGCGCTGAGATCAAGCGGCTTTACGAAACCAACGTCTTCGGCCTGCTGAATGTCACGCGTGGCGTGTTGCCGCACATGCGCGCCGCCCGTAGCGGTCATGTGATTAACATTTCTTCGGTGGGCGGTTTTCAGTCGGCGCCGGGTTATGGCGTGTATTGCTCGACCAAGTTTGCCGTCGAAGCCCTGAGCGAAGCCTTGCACGACGAACTTGCGCCACTGGGCGTGAAGGTGACGGTGGTCGAACCGGGCTATTTCCGCACTGACTTCCTCGATACCAATTCCTTGGTTGAGTCCCCCGAAACGATCGCCGACTACGCCCCGACTGCCGGCGAAATGCGCAAACTGGCCAAGACTGTTAATCAGCAACAACCTGGGGACCCGGAGAAACTGGCTCTGGCGCTGATCACGTTGGTCGAGGCCGAACAGCCACCGCTGCGTTTGCCGCTGGGGACGGATGCGGTGCGCTACATCGAGGCCAAGAATGCGTTCGTTGCGGGTGAATTGCACACCTGGCGCGCGCTGTCAGAGTCCACTGATTTCTAAAACTCCGCCCGCGTAGCAGCTGTCGAGCACCGCGAGGCAGCGTTCGGCGGCGAAGCCGTCGTAAACCCTATGCACGCGTTCTACCTGACACACCGCGTTGCTTGATTTCACGACGGCTTCGCCGCCGAACGCAGCCTCGCGGTGCTCGGCAGCTGCTACGAAGCGGGCATCTCTCCAGCTCCAGGGTGACCGGTGGTCGCAGAAGCTGGCCGCCCAGTCAATCTGCGCTTAGCTGTATGGATAACCCGAGGCGCGCGTAGGTCTTGTATCACCACAGCGGCGCCCCTTCAGAACACCGTGAGTCTGAGGAAAACCGCACATGCTGACCCTGAATATCAATGGCAAGGACCAGGCACTGGATATCCCTGCGGACATGCCGCTGCTGTGGGTCCTGCGCGATGTCGCGCACCTGACCGGGACCAAGTTCGGTTGCGGCATGGCCCAGTGCGGTGCCTGCACCGTGCACGTCGACGGCGCGCCGCTGCGCTCCTGCATCACCCCGGCCACCGCCGTGGCCAACGGGCAAAAAATCCTCACCATCGAAGGGCTGTCCACCGACGGTTCACACCCGGTGCAGCAAGCCTGGGCGGAACTCGACGTGGTGCAGTGCGGTTACTGCCAGTCCGGGCAGATCATGTCCGCCGCCGCCTTGCTGGCGAAGATTCCCAAGCCTACCGACAGCGACATCGATCAGGCGCTGTCCGGCAATATCTGCCGCTGCGGCACCTACCCAAGGATCCGCGCCGCGGTCAAACGCGCCGCCGAGATCGGTTGAAGCCACGTCGAGGGGAATCATCGCAATGAACAGCATTCATCCTGTCTCACGTCGCGGCTTTCTCAAGGGCAGCGCGGTGCTCGGCGGTGGACTGGTGGTGGCGTTTGTCATCCCCGGTGGCCATCGGTTTGCCTTGGGCGCCGAGAACCAGGGCAATGCCTTCGCGCCGAACGCCTTCCTGCGCATCAGCAACGACAACACCGTCACCATCCTGCTCGGCCACTCCGAGATGGGCCAGGGCATCTGGACCGGCTTGACCATGCTGATCGCCGAAGAACTGGACGCCGACTGGTCGAAAATCCGCGTCGAACATTCCCCTGCGTCGGCCAAGGACTATGGTTTGGCCGGATTTGGCGGCATGCAGATCACTGGCGGCTCGACCTCGACCTGGATGGAGTTCGACCGCTATCGCCAGGCCGGCGCCGCCGCGCGCTTGATGTTGATCGACGCCGCGGCCAAACGCTTCAACGTTGCGCCGTCCGAGATTCGCACCGAACCGGGCATCGTGATTGCCGGCGATAAACGCGCCACTTACGGCGAGCTGGCGGATGACGCCGGCAAGCTGCCGGTGCCGGACCCGGCCTCGATCAAGTTCAAGGACGCCAAGGACTGGAAGATCATCGGCAAACCGACGCCGCGCCTCGACACCCCGGAGAAAATCACCGGCCGCGCCAAATTCGGCATGGACGTGCAGTTCGACGGGCTGATGACCGCCATGGTCGCGCGTCCGCCGGTATTCGGCGGCAGCGTCAAATCCTTCGAAGGCGCCGAGGCGCTGGCGGTGCCAGGCGTGCACAAAGTGGTGCAGGTGCCCACGGGCGTGGCGGTGATTGCCGATCATTATTGGGCGGCGAAACTGGGCCGCGATGCGCTGAAAATTGACTGGGACCTGGGGCCGAACACCGGGCTCGACAGCGTCAAACTGCTGGAAAGCTTCCGCCAACTCGCCGCCACCCCCGGTATGCCAGCCAGTCAGGCCGGGGATACCGCCGCGACGTTAAAGAAAGCGGCGAAAACCATCGACGTCGAATACAGCGTGCCGTACCTGGCCCACGCGCCGATGGAACCGCTCAATTGCACGGTAAAAATCACTGCAGACAAGTGCGAAATCTGGACCGGCACCCAGTTCCAGACCCTCGACCAAATGGTCGCGGGCAAGATCACCGGGCTCAAACCCGAGCAAGTGGAAATCCACACCGAATTCCTCGGCGGCGGCTTCGGCCGTCGAGCCAACCCGACCTCGGATTTTGTCGCCGAAGCGGTGCAAGTGGCCAAGGCTGCCGGCATGCCAGTGAAAACAGTCTGGTCCCGGGAGGATGACATTCGCGGCGGTTATTACCGCTCGATGTTCCTGCATCAGGCGAACATCGGCCTGGATGCCGATGGCATGCCGCTGGCCTGGAAACATGTGATGGTCGGGCAGTCGATCATGGACGGCACGGCGTTCGCGGCGACCATGGTCAAGGATGGTGTCGACAAGACTTCTGTCGAAGGCGTGGCCGACAGTCCTTACATCGAGAAACTGGCCAATCATCAGGTGGAACTGCATTCACCGAAGACCGGCATCAGCGTGCTGTGGCTGCGTTCTGTGGGGCACAGCCACAACGCCTTTGTCATGGAATCGTTGATCGACGAACTGGCCGAAGCGGCTGGCAAGGACCCGGTGGAATACCGACGAACGCTGCTCAAGGACCATCCACGGCATCTCGGCGTACTGAACCTGGCGGTGGAGAAAGCCAACTGGAATGCGCCGTTGCCGGATGGCCACGCCTTGGGTGTGGCGGTGCACGAATCGTTCGGCAGCTACGTCGCCCATGTCGCCGAAGTGTCGGAGGACAACCTGAAGATTCGCGTGCACCGGGTGGTGTGCGCGGTGGACTGCGGCATTGCGGTCAACCCGCAGAGCATTGCGGCGCAGATGGAATCCTGCGTCACCTTCGGCCTCGGCTTTGCCTTGCGCAGCAAACTCACCTTCAAGGACGGCCAGGTGGTGCAGTCCAATTACCACGACTATCAGGTGCTGCGACTCAACGAAATGCCGGTGGTGGAAGTGCATATCGTGCCCAGCACCGACAAACCCGGCGGCATTGGCGAGGCCGGTGTGCCGCCCGTGGCGCCGGCGGTGGCCAACGCGGTGTTCGCCCTGACCGGGCAACGCCTGCGCGAACTGCCGTTGCAACTGTCGGGGGTGTGACATGAGACGACATTTGATACTTGGGGCGGTGGTGCTGGTGGGGCTGACCGGCTACGCCTCGGACCTGTTCGCGGCGGACAAACAGGCGGCGTTGGAAGCTTTCGGTACGGTGCAAAAGGTCTTCCAGAGCCCGCGCTGCCAGAACTGCCACATTCCCGGCGATTCGCCGTTGCAGTTCGACGCGGGCGTGCCGCACATGATGAACGTGGTGCGCGGCATGGACGGCAAGGGCGCCGCCGGTTTGCCCTGTGCCACCTGCCACGCCGAAAACAACCCGCCGGCCAGCTACGGCCCCCACGCACCACCGGGCGCGCCGCACTGGAGCCTGCCGCCGGCGGCGCACAAAATGGCCTGGATCGGCCTGCCGCCAGACAAACTCTGCGCGTTGATCAAGGACCGCTCCAGCAACGGTGACCGGGATTTCGCCGCGCTGATCAAGCACGTCAGCGACGACAAACTGGTGCTCTGGGGCTGGAACCCGGGCGGTAATCGCGTACCGGTGCCGGTGCCACACGACATCTTTGTCACGCAATTCAAGCTCTGGGCGGACGCCGGAGGACCGTGTCCGGTGGCAGGCATCTGACCAACGGCGGGTTAATTAGGAGTCAAACCGGGTATGTGCGGCTCTAACGTACATATCCCCACAGGAGTGACACATGCTGGTTCCAGGCAAACCGATCAAACCGGGTACTTGCGCAGACACCTTGCATGGCCCGGACACTGCACTGCAGGAGCGCGAATTGTTGCGCGACCTGGCACGCCAGGCCGAGCAAGAACTGACGGCGGTGCAGGTGGCGAGCATGGACGAGCTGACGCTGCTGCCCAATCGTCATGGCTTTGATGCCTTGGCACAACGGGGGCTCGACGCTTGCCTGCGGTTAGGCAAACCGGCGACCTTGCTGTTTTTCGACCTCGATCACTTCAAACACATCAACTACCTGTACGGCCGCGCCGAAGGCGATGATGCCTTGAAGACGTTCGCCGATGTGCTGCGCATCGCCTTTCGCGAAAGCGATGTGATCGGGCGCATGGGCAGCGACGAGTTTGCCGCGTTGCTGACCGGTGCCAACGCCGTGGAGATCGCGGCGATTCGGGCGCGGCTCGAAGAGATGCTCGACGAGCGCAACGCTACGGTGCATCGCGGTTATGACATTCGCTTCAGTGTGCGCCAGATCGAGTTTCATCCGGCGCTGCACCAGACGGTGGAAGGCCTATTGGCCGCGATCGGTAAGCAGGTCAGCGGCCACCCGTTCGGCCACTCGTAACAGCGAACCGTCGTTTCTGAACCGCCCGATCATCTGTAGCCCGATGGGCAACAAACCTTTAGCGCGCGGCAGCGGGATATTGACCTGTGGCCAGCCGAACGCCCCCCAGAACTTGATGAAGTCCGATGGCCCGGTGCTTTCCAGGCCCTGCGGTGCGACGATCCCGCAGCAGGGGCCGAGCATCGCGTCGAAGGGCTCGCAGCGCTCGTTCAAAATCGGTGCAAGCGCCGCCAGCCGGGCTTTCGCCGCGGTCTCTTGTGCCCATGTGGTGGCCGCCGCGCGGTCGAACATCGCCAGCGTCGACGGGCTCAACAGCGTTCGGTGTTGCTGGAATTCTTTTGCCAGTGAGCGGGCGCCCTCGCAATCGTTGATCAACTGGTGATCGTCAAATACCCCGGCAAACTCGTCTGGCAACGGCACTTCACTGACCTGATGGCCGACGTTGCGCAAGTGTTCAACGGCCTGTTCCAGAGCGTGGGCCACCTCTGGATCGACTTGATCCCAACGCGCGGTGCGGTAGAACCCTAAACGCAAAGGGCGTTGTTCGATTTCAGGGACTTCAAAACCGGGAATCAATACCCGCGCCACCAGGCTCAGGTCGCGCACCGAGCGCCCGTACCAGCCCACGGTGTCGAAGCTCGGCGCCAGCGGTTTCACACCTTCCAGCGACACCAGCCCCAACGATGGCTTGAAAGCGAAGAGGCCGCAGTAAGACGCCGGTTTCAGCAGCGAGCCAGCGGTCTGCGTACCCAACGCCACAGCAAAGAAACCCGCCGCCATCCCGGCCGCCGAACCCGCGCTGGAACTGCCCGGCGTGCGCGACAAGTCATGCGGATTGCGCGTCGGGCCGGTGTGCATATAGGCAAATTCAGTGGTATGGGTCTTGCCCATGATCAGTGCGCCGGCCTCGCGCAGCAGGGTTACCACATGGGCGTCCCGGGACGGCTGATGGTCGGCATAGATCGGCGAATAGAACTGCGTGGGATGATCGGCGCTGTCGAAGATGTCTTTCACGCCCACCGGCACCCCGGCCAGCAAACCCCGGCCATCGTGCAGGGTGGCTTGCAGGCGTACTTGCAGGGGTTTGAACGAAACGAAGGCCTGGACATCCGGCTCCAGGGTTTCAATGCGTTCAAGAAAGGAATGGGCAATGGCCGTGACTTTTGCCTGGCCATTCAGCACCGCCTCACTGAGGGCGGTGGCATCCAGCGCGGGGCGGATCATTTGGCGAACAACTGGCTGATGTCCTTGAACGCCTTGAACTCCAGGGCATTGCCGCAGGGGTCGAAGAGAAACATCGTTGCTTGCTCTCCGACCAATCCCTGAAAACGGATGCCGGGTTCAATCACGAATTGTGTGCCGAGGGATTGCAAACGTCCGGCCAGGGTTTCCCATTCAGCCATCCCCAAGACCACGCCAAAGTGCGGCACCGGCACGTTGTGGCCATCCACGGCATTGGTGTGGGCGGCTTCTTGCGAGGCGTTTTTCGGCGCCAGATGAATCACCAGTTGATGGCCGAAAAAGTTGAAATCGACCCAATGGTCGCTGGAACGACCTTCTTCCAGACCGAACACTTCGCCATAGAAACTGCGCGCGGCCGCCAGGTCATACACCGGAATCGCCAGGTGGAAAGGGGAGAGCTGCATCGGGTAATCCTCAACGGTGGGAAGTTGAAGCTGAGTTTAGTCCTGTGCTTTTTGATTAAAAGACGATAATTTTTGCGTCGAGCTCAAATTATTTCGATTAATGGCGTGCTTATGTTGCGAGAACTGAAAACCTTTATCGCTGTGACCCGCTACGGCACGTTCGCCGCAGCCGGCATGCACATCGGCCTCACGCAGTCGGCGGTCAGTGCGCAGATCCGTAATCTGGAACAGGCGCTGGGCATTCGGCTGTTCGATCGCACCGGGCGTCAGGCGCTGCTCAATGCGGCGGGGCAACGGGCGTTGCCGATGGCCCGGGAGATGCTGGAGACCTTTGCACGCATGGCGGTTAGCGATGATGTCAGCGAATACCGTGGCGAACTGAAAATCGGCGCGGTGGCCACGGTGCAGACCGGTTTGTTGCCCCAGGCGTTGTTGCGGCTCAGACAACAGGCGCCGCTGCTGGAGCCGAAACTGGTGCCCGGAGTGTCGCTGAACCTGCTGAGTCAGGTGGACACTGGCGAAGTGGACCTGGCGATCCTGATCAAGCCGCCATTCGAACTGCCCAAGGAGTTGTCGGCGCAGGTCATCCGCAAAGAACCGTTTGTGCTGATCGTGCCAGCGGACCTCGAAGGCGAGGACCCGCTGCAATTGCTCGCCAAGCATCCCCACGTGCGCTACGACCGCAACTCGTTCGGTGGACGGCTGGTGACGCGGTTTCTGCGCGAACAGCAGATTGATGTGCAGGTTGGACTTGAGCTGGATGAGCTGGAAGCCATCGTGAAAATGGTCGAGTGCGGGCTGGGGGTTTCGTTGCTGCCGGAATCGGGGTTGTGGGTGGAGCATGGGGCGAAGGTGAGGGTGATTCGGTTGGGTGAGTTGACGTTCTACCGCGAGATTGTGTTGTTGCAGCGTTACAGCCAGCGGATGCAGCCGATTCAGCAGTTGTTTGCGCGGTGTTTGTTGTGAAGATCAACAGATCGCAGCCTTCGGCAGCTGCTACCTGGATCGGGTTTACACACAAAAATAGCGGATAGACACACATTCCCCGTAGGAGCTGCCGAAGGCTGCGATCTTTTGATCTTTAACCCATAAAAAAACCCGCCAAAATCGGCGGGTTTTTTATGGGTTAACCAAAGATCACTCTTCGATATTGCCCATCGCAGTGGTGTTGAAACCACCGTCTACGTACATGATTTCGCCGCTGATGCCGGACGCCAGGTCCGAGCACAGGAAGGCGCCGGCGTTGCCGACTTCGTCGATGGTGACGTTGCGACGCAGCGGGGTTTGCGCTTCGTTGGCGGCCAGCATCTTGCGGAAGTTCTTGATGCCGGAAGCGGCGAGGGTGCGGATCGGGCCAGCCGATACCGCGTTGACGCGGGTGCCGTCCGGGCCCAGGGAGCCGGCCAGGTAACGAACGCCAGCTTCCAGGGAAGCCTTGGCCATGCCCATCACGTTGTAGTTCGGCATGGTGCGCTCGGCGCCCAGGTACGACAGGGTCAGCAGGCTACCGTTGCGGCCTTTCATCATTTCGCGGCCAGCCTTGGCCAGGGCCACGAAGCTGTAGGCGCTGATGTCGTGAGCGATGCGGAAACCTTCACGGGTGGTGGCTTCGGTGAAGTCGCCGTCCAGTTGGTCGCCCGGGGCGAAGCCGACGGAGTGAACGATCACGTCCAGGCCATCCCACTTCTTGCTCAACTCTTCGAAGACCTTGGCGATTTCTTCATCGCTGGCCACGTCGCACGGGAAGCACAGCTCAGGGCTCGAACCCCAGCCTTGTGCGAATTCTTCAACACGACCTTTCAGTTTGTCGTTCTGATAAGTGAAGGCAAGCTCAGCGCCCTCGCGATGCATGGCGGCAGCGATGCCGGATGCGATGGACAGCTTGCTGGCGACACCGACGATCAGTACGCGCTTACCGGCGAGAAAACCCATGTGTTGCTCCTCTCTTTCAGGTTATTGCGCAGTGGCTGGTGCCAGGAAAGCGGCTTCCAGCAACTGCTGTGTATACGGATGTTGGGGGGCGGCAAAGATACTTTGCGCGTCCCCCTGTTCGACCACTTGGCCATGCTTGACCACCATCAACTGGTGGCTCAGCGCTTTGACGACAGCCAGGTCATGGCTGATAAACAGATACGTCAGGTTGTACTTGGTTTGCAGTGAACGTAAAAGCTCCACCACTTGGCGCTGGACTGTCCGGTCGAGGGCCGAAGTCGGCTCGTCCAGCAGGATCAACGCCGGTTTTAGCACTAATGCCCGGGCAATGGCGATTCTCTGCCGTTGCCCGCCGGAAAATTCGTGGGGGTAGCGGTTCCGGCTTTCCGGGTCCAGGCCTACCTCCTTCAATGCCGCAATAATCGCTTGTTCCTGTTCCGCCTCGGTGCCCATCTTGTGGATTCTAAGGCCTTCGCCGACGATCTGGCTCACGCACATCCGCGGGCTAAGGCTGCCGAAGGGGTCCTGGAACACCACCTGCATCTCCCGGCGCAACGGCCGAACCTCGCCCTGCGTCAGGCAGTCTAGCTGCTTGCCCTCAAAACGGATGCCACCTTTGCTGCCGATCAACCGCAAAATCGCCAGCCCCAGTGTCGACTTGCCGGAACCGCTTTCTCCCACAATCCCCAGGGTCTGGCCCTGGGGCAGGCTGAAATTGATCCCGTCCACCGCTTTGATGTAATCCACCGTGGTTTTCAAGAAGCCTTTCTTGATCGGGAACCAGACTTTCAGGTCCTCGACTTGCAGCAGCGGCGGCCCAATAACATTGGTCGCCGGCTTGCCGCTGGGCTCCGCTGCCAGCAGTTCCCGAGTGTACGGATGCTGCGGCGCGCGGAACAACTCTTCGCACGATGCCTGTTCGACGATGCAACCGCGCTGCATGACACATACGCGATGCGCAATTCTTCGCACAAGGTTCAAATCATGACTGATCAGTAACAACGCCATGCCCAGACGGGCCTGTAATTCCTTGAGCAATTCGAGGATTTTCAGCTGAACGGTCACGTCCAGCGCGGTGGTCGGTTCGTCGGCAATCAACAGCTCCGGCTCGTTGGCCAGGGCCATGGCAATCATCACCCGCTGGCGCTGGCCGCCCGACAATTCGTGGGGCAGGGCCTTGAGGCGCTTGTGCGGCTCGGGAATGCCAACCATCTCCAGCAGCTCCAGGGTGCGCTTGGTCGCCACTTTGCCGGTCAGGCCCTTGTGGATGCCCAGCACCTCGTTGATCTGCTTCTCGATCGAGTGCAGCGGATTGAGCGAGGTCATCGGCTCCTGGAAGATCATCGCGATCCGGTTGCCGCGGATGTGGCGAATGGTTTTCTCTTTCAGGCTCAGCAGGTCTTGCCCGGAATACTCAATGGTGCCGGACGGATGCCGGGCCAGCGGGTAAGGCAGCAGGCGCAGGATCGAGTGGGCGGTCACCGATTTGCCGGAGCCGCTTTCACCGACCAGGGCCAGGGTTTCGCCGCGCTTGATATCGAAGCTGACGCCTTCGACGACCCGCTGCACGCGTTCGCCGACGACAAATTCGACGGCGAGGTCGCGCACTTCGATCAGATTGTCCTGATTCATTTCACTTCCTCGGGTCGAAGGCATCGCGAGCGGACTCGCCGATAAACACCAGCAAACTCAACATCAACGCCAACACGGCAAACGCGCTCATGCCGAGCCACGGCGCTTGCAGGTTGGATTTGCCCTGGGCCACCAGCTCACCCAGCGACGGGCTGCCCGCCGGCAGACCGAAACCCAGGAAATCGAGAGCGGTCAGGGTGCCGATGGCGCCAGTCAGGATGAACGGCATGAAGGTCATGGTCGAGACCATCGCGTTGGGCAAAATGTGGCGGAACATGATCGCACCATTCTGCATCCCCAGCGCCCGCGCCGCGCGCACGTATTCAAGGTTACGCCCACGGAGGAACTCGGCGCGCACCACATCCACCAGGCTCATCCATGAGAACAGCAACATGATCCCCAACAGCCACCAGAAATTCGGCTGGACGAAACTGGCGAGGATGATCAGCAGATACAGCACCGGCAACCCGGACCAGATCTCGAGGAAACGCTGCCCGGCCAGGTCGACCCAGCCGCCATAGAAGCCCTGCAAGGCCCCGGCGATCACGCCGATGATCGAGCTGAGAATGGTCAACGTCAGGGCAAACAACACCGAAACCCGGAAGCCGTAGATCACCCGGGCCAGCACATCACGGCCCTGATCATCGGTGCCCAGCAGGTTGTCCGTCGACGGTGGCGCCGGGGCCGGGACTTTCAGGTCGTAGTTGATGCTCTGGTAGCTGTAGGGGATAGGCGCCCACAGAATCCAGGCGTCCTTGGCCTTCAGCAATTCGCGGATGTACGGGCTCTTGTAGTTGGCTTCCAGCGGGAATTCGCCGCCGAAGGTGGTTTCCGGGTAGCGCTTGAGTGCCGGGAAGTACCAGCCGTTGTCGTAATGCACCACCAGCGGCTTGTCGTTGGCGATCAGTTCGGCGCCGAGGCTCAGGCCGAACAGAATCAAAAACAGCCACAGCGACCACCAGCCACGTTTGTTGGCCTTGAACAGCTCGAAACGCCGGCGATTGAGGGGGGACAGGCTCATCTCAATGCTCCCGGTGTTCAAAGTCGATGCGCGGATCGACCAGGGTGTAGGTGAGATCGCCGATCAGTTTCACCACCAGCCCCAATAACGTGAAAATAAACAGCGTGCCGAACACCACCGGGTAATCCCGGTTGATCGCCGCTTCAAAGCTCATCAGGCCCAGGCCATCGAGGGAGAAAATCACTTCCACCAGCAGCGAGCCGGTGAAGAAGATCCCGATAAACGCCGACGGGAACCCGGCAATCACCAACAGCATGGCGTTGCGGAACACATGGCCGTAAAGCACTTTGTGATTGGTCAGCCCTTTGGCTTTGGCGGTGACCACGTACTGTTTGTTGATTTCATCGAGGAAGCTGTTTTTGGTCAGCAGGGTCATGGTCGCGAAGTTGCCGATCACCAGCGCCGTCACCGGCAATGCCAGGTGCCAGAAGTAATCGAGGACTTTGCCGCCCATGCTCAGCTCGGCGAAGTTGTTCGAGGTCAGCCCTCGAAGCGGGAACCAGTCGAAATAACTGCCGCCGGCAAACACCACGATCAGCAGAATGGCGAACAGAAACGCCGGGATCGCATAGCCGACGATGATCAACGAACTGGTCCAGACATCGAAGTGACTGCCGTGCCGCGTGGCCTTGGCGATCCCCAGCGGGATCGACACCAGGTACATGATCAGCGTGCTCCACAACCCGAGGGAGATCGACACCGGCATCTTTTCCTTGATCAGGTCGATGACCTTGGCGTCGCGGAAGAAGCTGTCGCCGAAATCCAGAGTCGCGTAGTTCTTGACCATGATCCACAAGCGTTCCGGCGCCGATTTGTCGAAGCCGTACATGTGCTCGATTTCCTTGACCAGCGCCGGGTCGAGGCCCTGGGCACCGCGATAGGCCGAGCCGGCCACCGAGACCTCGGCACCGCCCCCGGCGATACGGCTGGTGGCGCCTTCGAAGCCTTCAAGCTTGGCGATCATCTGTTCCACCGGGCCACCGGGGGCGGCCTGGATGATCACGAAGTTGATCAGCAAAATGCCGAACAAGGTCGGGATGATCAGCAGCAGTCGCCGAAAAATATACGCCAGCATCTGATTACTCCGTGCCCGCAGGGTCGGCTTGCAGTTTGGTTTCGACTTCTATCGCCGGTTTTGCATCGGGCTTGACCCACCAGGTATTGATGCCGATGTCGTACTTGGGTGAAACCTTCGGGTGGCCGATGTGGTTCCAGTACGCCACGCGCCAGGTCTTGATGTGCCAGTTGGGGATCACGTAATAGCCCCATTGCAGCACGCGGTCCAGTGCGCGGGCGTGGGCCACCAGGCTTTTGCGTGAATCAGAGTTGATCAGGCCCTCGACCAATTGGTCCACCACCGGGTCTTTCAAACCCATGGAATTGCGGCTGCCGGGCTTGTCGGCGGCGGCGGACATCCAGAATTCGCGCTGTTCGTTGCCCGGCGAGTTGGACTGCGGGAAGCTGCCGACGATCATGTCGAAGTCCCGGGAGCGCACGCGGTTGATGTACTGCGAGACGTCGACCCGGCGAATCACCAGGTCGATACCAAGGTCGCTGAGGTTGCGCTTGAACGGCAACAGCACCCGTTCGAATTCGGTCTGGGCCAGCAGGAACTCGATGATCACCGGTTTGCCGTTGGCGTCGACCATTTTGTCGTCGACGATCCGCCAGCCGGCCTCTTGCAGCAGTTGATAAGCCTTGCGCTGCTGGGTGCGGATCATGCCGCTGGCGTCGGTCACCGGGTTCTGGAACGCTTCGCTGAACACCTGGGCCGGAAGCTTGCTGCGGAACGGGTCGAGGATCGCCAGTTGATCGGCGTCCGGCAGGCCGGTGGCGGCCATTTCCGAGTTTTCAAAGTAACTGCGCGTGCGGGCGTAGGCGCCGTTGAACAGTTGCTTGTTGGTCCATTCAAAGTCCAGCAGCAACGTCAGGGCCTGGCGCACGCGCACGTCTTGGAACGCCGCGCGCCGCAGGTTGAACACAAATCCCTGCATGCCGGTCGGGTTACCGTTGGGAATCTGTTCCTTGATCAATCGTCCCTCGGTCACCGCCGGGATGTTGTAGGCGTTGGCCCAGTTTTTCGCGGTCATCTCCAGCCAGTAGTCGAACTGCCCGGCCTTGAGCGCTTCCAGGGCCACGGTGTTGTCGCGGTAATAATCAGTGGTCATCACATCGAAGTTGTAGAAGCCACGGTTTGCCGGCAGGTCCTTGCCCCAGTAATCCTTGACCCGCTCATAGCGCACCGAACGCCCGGCTTTCACTTCGCTGACTTTGTAAGGCCCGCTGCCCAGCGGTATTTCCAGGTTGCCCTTGTTGAAGTCGCGGGTGGCCCACCAGTGTTTCGGCAGCACCGGCAACTGGCCGAGGATCAGCGGCAGTTCGCGGTTGTTGCTGTGCTTGAACTTGAACAGCACCGTCAACGGGTCTTCGGCGACCACGTCGGCGACATCGTTGTAGTAGCCGCGATAGAGCGGGGCACCGTCCTTGATCAGGGTCTGGAAGCTGAACACCACGTCTTCGGCGCGCACCGGGTGGCCGTCGTGGAAGCGCGCTTCGGGGCGCAGGTAGAAACGCACCCAGCTGTTGTCCGGGGCTTTTTCGATCTTGCCGGCGATCAGGCCGTACTCGCTGAACGGTTCGTCCAGACCCTGTTTGGCCAGGGTGTCGTAGATCATATCGATGTTGTCAGCCGCTACCCCTTTGCTGATGAACGGGTTAAGGCTGTCGAAGCCGCCGAAACCGGCCTGGCGGAAGATTCCGCCCTTGGGCGCGTCCGGGTTGACGTAATCGAAGTGCTTGAAGTCGGCCGGGTATTTCGGCGGCTCGTTGTACAGGGTCAAGGCATGTTGCGGGGCGGCGCAGGCCAGCCCGGCGAACAACAGACCGCTGGCCTGCAGGAGCAGGGCGCGTAGGGGCTTCATTGATCTTTCTCCGAAGACTTCAGCCACCACGCGCTCAAACCCAGGGTGTAGGGCGGCGTGGTGACGAAGGCCAACCGGTTGCGGTAGGCCAGGCGGTGATAATTGAGGTACCAGTTGGGAATGCTGTAGTGCTGCCACAGCAGCACCCGGTCGAGGGCCTTGCCGGCAGCGACTTGTTCGTCGCGCGTCTGGGCGCCGAGCAATTGTTCGAGCAAATGATCGACCACCGGGTTGGCGATGCCGGCGTAGTTTTTACTGCCCTTGACCCCGACCTGGCTGGAATGGAAATACTGCCATTGCTCCAGGCCCGGACTGAGGGTCTGGTTGAGGGTCATCAGGATCATGTCGAAATCGAACTGATCCAGGCGTTGTTTGTACTGGGCGCGATCCACCGTGCGCAACCGCGCGTCGATGCCGATGCTATTGAGGTTCTCGACGTAGGGCTGGAGGATGCGTTCCAGGTTTGGGTTGACCAGCAGGATCTCAAACCTGAGCGGCTGGCCTTTGGTGTTTTCCACCCGTTGACCGTTCAGCTTCCAGCCGGCCTCGCCAAGCAGGCCCAGGGCCTTGCGCATGGTTTCCCGTGGAATGCCGCGCCCGTCGGTCTGCGGCAGGCTGAAGGGCTCGGTGAGGAGCTTGGCGGGTAACTGCTCGCGATAGGGCTTGAGCATCAGCCATTCATGCCCGACCGGTAGCCCGCTGGCTTCGAATTCGCTGTTGGGGTAGTAACTCATGGCGCGCTTGTAGGCGCCGCTGAACAGCGTGCGGTTGGTCCACTCGAAATCGAACATCAGCCCGAGTGCTTCGCGGACCTTGACCTCGGCAAAGGTCGGGCGCCGGCTGTTCATGAACAGGCCTTGGCTCTGGGTCGGGATCTGGTGCGGGATCTGCGCCTTGATCACGTCGCCGCGCCTTACGGCCGGGAAGTTGTAGCCGTTTTCCCAGTTCTTGGCCTGGTGCTCGATGTAGATGTCGAACTCGCCGGCCTTGAACGCTTCGAAGGCCACGTCGCTGTCGCGGTAGAACTCGACTTCCATGCGATCGAAGTTGTACTTGCCGCGATTGACCGCCAGGTCCTTGCCCCAGTAATCCTTGACCCGTTCGAAGACGATCTGACGCCCCGGCTGCACCGAAGTGATGCGATACGGCCCGCTGCCCAGCGGCGGCTCGAAGGTGGTGGCCTTGAAGTCGCGATCTTTCCAGTAATGCTGCGGCAGCACCGGCAACTCGCCCAGGCGCAGGATCAGCAACGGATTGCCGGCGCGCTTGAACACGAAGCGGATGCGTTGCGGGTTGAGAATGTCGACCCGCAACACTTCCTGAAGATTGGTGCGGTATTGCGGATGGCCTTCCTTGAGCAGCAAGCGGTAGGAAAACGCCACGTCGTAGGCGGTGATCGGCGTGCCATCGTGAAAGCGCGCTTCGGGGCGCAGGTTGAACACCACCCAGCTGCGATCTTCGCTGTATTCCACCGATTGGGCGATCAGACCATAGCTGGAGGTCGGCTCGTCGCCGGACGGCGCGTACTGGCCGGTGCCGACCATCAGCGGTTCGTTGAGCTCGTTGATGCCGTATTGCAGGAAATTCGCCGTGGTCACCGGGCTGGTGCCCTTGAAAGTGTACGGATTCAGCGTATCGAAGGTGCCAAACGCCATCACCCGCAACGTACCGCCCTTGGGCGCTTGCGGGTTGACCCAGTCGAAGTGGGTAAATCTGGCCGGGTACTTGAGCGTGCCGAACTGCGCATAACCATGGCTTTCGCTGATCGTCGCGCTGGCGCAGGGGCTCAAGGCCAGGCTGATCAGGAGAAGGAGGAGGGGACGCTTCAAGTCAGAGATCCGATCCAGGCGGCTTGGGCTTTGTGGGCCGTACAGTAACAGCTTGTATCGGCAGGAAAAAGACAGGGGGTTAATGCGCTGTTAATTGCGGGTGCGGGCCGCCTGTAGCAGCTGCCGAGCCCGCGAGGCTGCGTTCGGCTGCGAAGCAGTCGTGAAACCTGAGTGAGAAATTTTCCTGATACACCGCGTCGTCTGAATTCACGACTGCTTCGCAGCCGAACGCAGCCTCGCGGGCTCGGCAGCTGCTACAGGCGACTGTAGCGGTTACCCAGATCGCAGGCAAAAAAAGCCCCTGAATTCAGGGGCTCTTTTATTAGCGTGGCGAAGACACTGTCAGCATCTGCCCCGGCTTCAGCGCCTGGCCAACCCGTGGGTTCCAGCGCTTGAGGTGCTGCATTTCAACGTTGAAACGTTTGGCAACCATATACAGCGAGTCGCCTTGCTTGACCTTGTACTGGGTCTGTTGCGTCTTGCTGGCTGCCTTGTTGCTCGTCTTGCCGTTCGCTGCCACGACGGTGTTGATGCGACCGGCGCTGCGTTTGGTGTTGTCCTGCATGACCAGGGTCTGGCCGACCTTGAGGTTTTTGCCGGTCATCTTGTTCCAGCGCTGCAGGTCTTTGACATCGACCTTGTTCGCCTTGGCGATGGCAGCGAGGTTGTCGCCACGTTTCACCCGATAGGCGCGCTTGAGTTTGGCAATTTCGTTGTCGTCAGCGCCTTCGAACACAGGCTTGAGCTGACGCGTGCTGATCAGCTCCTCGGGACGCATGGTTGACAGACTGGCGGTCAGCAGTTGCGCCTTGGACGTCGGTACCAGCAAATGCTGCGGGCCGTCGATGGTGGTGCGTTGCTTGAAGGCCGGATTGAGCTGGAACAGTTCGTCTTCGTCGATGTTGGCCACCGCGGCAACCTTGGACAGGTCCATGCGCTGGTTGATTTCGACGACCTGGAAATACGGTTCGTTGGCGATCGGGTTGAGGTTCACGCCGTAGGCTTCTGGCGCCAACACTACTTGCGACAGGGCCAGCAACTTCGGCACATAGGCCTGGGTTTCGGCCGGCAGCGGCAGGTTCCAGTAGTCGGTTGGCAGTCCGAGCTTCTCGTTACGCTCGATGGCCCGGCTGACCGTGCCTTCGCCAGCGTTATAAGCGGCGAGGGCCAGCAACCAGTCACCGTTGAACATGTCGTGCAGACGTGTCAGGTAATCCATGGCGGCGGTGGTCGAGGCGGTGATGTCGCGACGGCCATCATAGAAACGGGTCTGACGCAGGTTGAAGTAACGCCCGGTGGAAGGGATGAATTGCCAAAGACCCACCGCGTCGGCTCGGGAATAGGCCATCGGGTTATAGGCGCTTTCAATCACTGGCAGCAGCGCCAGTTCCAGCGGCATGTTGCGTTCTTCGAGGCGTTCGACGATGTAGTGGATGTACAGGCTGCCGCGTTCGCCGGCGTTTTCGAGGAAGGACGGGTTACTGGCAAACCACAGTCGTTGTTGCTCGATGCGCGGGTTGACACCCAGGCCGTCCTGCAACTGGAAGCCTTGGCGCATGCGCTCCCAGACGTCCTGTGGTACTTGCGGTGTTGGTTTCTCGCTGAGCCAGATCGGTTTCTGCTTGGCTCGCGCGGCAATATTCGGGGTATGCGTGGCTTCGGTTTGCGGGACATGGCTTGAACAGCCCGCCAATGTGGCGGACACAGCCACCGCGATGGCTTGAGCCAAGCGGGTCAATGCGTCTGAATTGATGGCTTTACGAATAGATGACGACATTGGCTGGAAGTAAGTTCCGGGCAAAAATGTCGGGCGATTCTAGAAAGCGTACCCCCTGCGGTCAACCATTCAGAATTTTTGTACCAACAGGTAGCCAGCTTAGAACTTATCTTTCCAAGCCCGCAAGGCAGCAAAAACCGCACTCGGACCCCGGTTTTGGGTTCCGTTCCGTTCGTCCACTTTTTCTTTAACGGATGTTTCGTCGACCCGCAAAAAGGGGTTAGTCAGCTTTTCAAGCGCCAGCGTAGAGGGCAGCGTCATGATTCCGGCCTGGCGCTGGGCGGCGACTTTTTCCAGACGTGCGGCAGTGTCCGGATTGCCTGGTTCCACCGCTGCGGCAAACTTCAGGTTGCTCAGGGTGTACTCGTGGGTGCAATACACCAGCGTATCCTCAGGCAACGAGGCCAGGCGCGTCAGCGAAGTGTGCATCTGCTCCGGAGTGCCTTCGAACAACCGGCCGCAACCGGCGGCGAACAGGGTGTCGCCGCAAAACAGCAGGCCGTGATGATAAAAGGCAATATGCCCCAAGGTGTGGCCGGGGACGGCATATACATCGAAGTCCCAGCCAAGCACGCTGATGCGGTCGTTGTCCTGGAGCGCCACGTCCCGTGCCGGGATGGTTTCGCTGGCCGGGCCGTAGACTTTTGCGTTTGTCGCTTTTTTCAGCTGCTCGACGCCGCCGACGTGGTCATGATGATGGTGAGTGATCAGAATATCGCTGAGCACCCAGCCCGGATGCGCGGCCAGCCAGGCCTGGACGGGCGCGGCGTCTCCCGGATCGACCACGGCGCAGCGTTGGGTGCGGTGGTCTTGTAACAACCAGATGTAGTTGTCGGTGAAGGCGGGCAGGGCACTGATCTGTATCATCGTCGGATTCGCCAAGCGGAAAACAATGGCGCATCTTAGAACTTCCTGGCGCTTTGGAGAATGCAATGACCGATAAAGCGTTCGCTCAGGCCGATCCTGAGTGGCTGACATTGATCAGCGCAGCCCGTGAATGGCTGGCCGGCCCGATCGGGCAATTTCTGCTGGATGAAGAACGGCGCATGCTCGAAGACGAGTTGGGCCGGTTCTTCGGCGGCTATCTGGTGCACTACGGTCCATCGGCCGAGACGCCACCGTCGGCGCCGCAGGTGCAGCGAAACGTGCGACTGGGTGCGCCGTTGCCTGGGGTCGAGATCGTCTGCGAAGAACAGGCCTGGCCCTTGAGCGAGCACGCCGCCGATGTGGTGGTGTTGCAGCATGGGCTGGATTTCTGTCTGTCGCCCCACGGTTTGCTGCGTGAAGCGGCGAGCAGCGTGCGGCCCGGCGGGCATCTGCTGATCATCGGCATCAATCCCTGGAGCACTTGGGGCCTGCGCCACGTGTTCGCCCACGACGCCTTGCGCAAGGCCCGTTGCATTTCGCCGTCGCGGGTCGGTGACTGGTTGAACCTGCTGGGTTTCGCGCTGGAGAAACGCCGCTTCGGGTGCTATCGTCCGCCGCTTGCTTCGCCCAAATGGCAGGCCCGTCTGGCGGGCTGGGAACGCAAGGCCGGTGACTGGCAACTGTCGGGCGGCGGCTTCTATTTATTGGTCGCGCGCAAGATCGTGGTGGGCCTGCGCCCCGTGCGTCAGGAGCGACGCGAACCGATGGGCAAGCTGATTCCGTTGCCGATGGCCAAGGTCAATCGTCGCCATATCGAGCCGTAAATACTCTTTATTTTCCCGGCCGGGCTAGCCCGGCCTCGGGCATCGTCGATCCTGGATCGGCGAGCCACCGCATTTTTCTGGATAGATTGGCATGAGCGATAGCGTAGAACTGTTCACTGATGGCGCCTGCAAAGGCAACCCCGGCCCCGGCGGCTGGGGCGCACTGCTGGTGTGCAAGGGCGTCGAGAAGGAACTCTGGGGTGGCGAAGCCAACACCACTAACAACCGCATGGAACTGATGGGCGCGATCAAGGGCCTGGAAGAACTCAAGCGTTCCTGCGAGGTGCTGCTGGTGACCGACTCCCAGTACGTGATGAAAGGCATCAACGAGTGGATGGTCAACTGGAAGAAACGCGGCTGGAAAACCGCGGCGAAAGAACCGGTCAAAAACGCCGATCTGTGGAAGCTGCTGGACGAACAGGTCAACCGCCACAAGGTCACCTGGAAATGGGTGCGCGGACACATCGGCCACCATGGCAACGAACGCGCTGACCAGTTGGCCAATCGCGGCGTCGACGAAGTGCGCGGTTATAAGCAGGATTGACCCCGCTGATCGTTCCCACGCTCTGCGTGGGAATGCATTCCGTGACGCTCCGCGTCACATCATATGCAGGACGCGGTGCGTCCGGGGCGGCATTCCCCCGCAGAGCGTGGGAACGATCACAACGGGTCCTCGCGAGCGTGTTAACATCGCCGTTTTTTGCACGATTGACCCGTTGAGAGCTGAGCACTGATGGCCACCAGATCCGTTGTACTCGATACCGAAACCACCGGCATGCCGGTGACCGACGGCCACCGGATTATCGAAATCGGTTGTGTCGAGTTGATCGGTCGGCGCCTCACGGGCCGGCACTTTCACGTTTACCTGCAACCAGATCGTGAGAGTGACGAAGGCGCCATCGGCGTCCACGGCATCACCAACGAATTTCTGGTGGGCAAGCCGCGCTTCGCCGAGGTGGCCGATGAGTTTTTCGAATTCATCAAGGGCGCGCAACTGATCATCCATAACGCGGCGTTCGACGTTGGCTTCATCAACAACGAATTCGCGCTGATGGGCCAGCAGGATCGCGCCGACATCACGCAGCACTGCTCGATCCTCGACACCCTGATGATGGCCCGGGAACGTCACCCAGGTCAGCGCAACAGCCTCGATGCCTTGTGCAAGCGCTATGGCGTCGACAACTCCGGCCGCGAACTTCACGGCGCTTTGCTCGACTCCGAGATCCTCGCCGACGTTTACCTGACCATGACCGGTGGCCAGACCAGCCTGTCCCTGGCGGGTAACGCGTCTGACGGCAACGGTTCCGGCGAAGGCGCGGACAACTCCGCCACCGAGATTCGTCGCCTGCCGGCCGATCGCCAGCCAACCCGGATCATCCGCGCCAGTGAAGATGATCTGGCGCAGCATTTGGTGCGTCTGGAAGCGGTGGCCAAATCCGCCGGTGCGCCGTCGTTGTGGCAGCAGTTGGTGGAAGCCAAGGCTCAAGCATAAAACCTTACAAGATCGCAGCCTTCGGCAGCTCCTACATAGACCGCATACCCCTGTAGGAGCTGCCGAAGGCTGCGATCTTTTGATTTTCGGCGTCGCCGTCATGCCCAAGGGCAAGGTGCCATCCTCGCCACATCCTCCTCAACCCTCTACCCTGAGGTGATTGGCGGGCCACGGTCTGCCGCCTCAGGACACCGAGCCCCATGTATAAAGATTTGAAATTCCCGGTCCTGATCGTCCACCGCGACATCAAGGCCGACACGGTTGCCGGTGACCGGGTGCGTGGCATCGCCCGGGAGCTGGAGCAGGAAGGCTTCAGCATTCTCAGTGCGGTGGATTACACCGAAGGGCGGCTTGTTGCCTCGACCCATCACGGCCTGTCGTGCATGTTGATCGCCGCCGAAGACGCCAGCACGAACTCTCATTTGTTACACAATATGGCCGAATTGATCGGCCTGGCGCGCGTGCGAGCGCCGGACTTGCCGATCTTCGCCCTGGGCGAGCAGGTCACCCTGGAAAACGCCCCGGCCGATGCCATGGCCGAGCTTAATCAGCTACGCGGCATTCTGTACCTGTTCGAAGACACCGTGCCGTTCCTCGCCCGTCAGGTCGCCCGGGCGGCGCGCAAGTACCTGGATGGTCTGTTGCCGCCATTTTTCAAGGCGTTGGTGCAGCACACCGCCGATTCCAACTATTCCTGGCACACCCCCGGCCACGGCGGTGGAGTGGCCTATCACAAGAGTCCGGTAGGGCAGGCGTTTCACCAGTTCTTCGGGGAAAACACCCTGCGCTCGGATCTGTCGGTGTCAGTGCCGGAGCTCGGCTCGCTGCTTGATCACACCGGCCCTCTGGCCGAAGCCGAGGCAAGGGCCGCGCGCAATTTCGGCGCCGATCACACCTTTTTCGTGATCAATGGCACCTCGACGGCGAACAAGATCGTCTGGCATTCGATGGTCGCCCGGGATGACCTGGTGCTGGTGGATCGCAACTGCCACAAGTCGGTGCTGCACTCGATCATCATGACCGGCGCCATCCCGCTGTACCTGTGCCCGGAGCGCAATGAACTGGGGATCATCGGCCCGATTCCGCTGAGTGAGTTCAGTCGCGAATCGATCCAGGCCAAAATCGATGCCAGCCCGTTGACCAAGGGCCGGGAACCCAAGGTCAAACTGGCGGTGGTGACCAATTCGACCTACGACGGCCTCTGCTACAACGCCGAGCTGATCAAACAGAACCTCGGCAATAGCGTCGAGGTCTTGCACTTCGACGAGGCCTGGTATGCCTACGCGGCGTTTCACGAGTTCTTCGCCGGGCGTTACGGCATGGGCACCTCGCGCAGTGAAGACAGCCCGTTGGTGTTCACCACCCACTCCACGCACAAACTGTTGGCGGCGTTCAGTCAGGCGTCAATGATCCACGTACAGGACGGTGGTGCGCGGCAACTGGACCGCGACCGTTTCAACGAAGCGTTCATGATGCACATCTCCACTTCGCCGCAATACAGCATCATCGCTTCGCTGGACGTGGCCTCGGCGATGATGGAAGGCCCGGCCGGGCGTTCGCTGTTGCAGGAAATGTTCGACGAAGCCCTGAGTTTTCGCCGGGCGCTGGCCAATCTGCGTCAGCACATTGCGGCGGATGACTGGTGGTTTTCCATCTGGCAGCCACCGTCGGTGGAAGGCATCACCCAGGTCATCACCGAAGACTGGCTGCTGCAGCCCGATGCCGACTGGCACGGCTTTGGCGGCGTGACCGATGACTACGTGCTGCTCGATCCGATCAAGGTCACGCTGGTCATGCCGGGCCTGACCGCTGGTGGCGCCTTGAGCGAGCGCGGGATTCCGGCGGCGGTGGTCAGCAAATTCCTCTGGGAGCGCGGGCTGGTGGTCGAGAAGACCGGGTTGTATTCGTTCCTGGTGCTGTTCTCCATGGGCATCACCAAAGGCAAGTGGAGCACGTTGCTCACCGAGTTGCTGGAGTTCAAGCGCAGTTACGACGCCAACGTCAGCCTGAATGCCTGCCTGCCTTGTGTTGCCCAGGAAAACCCGACGCGCTATCAGGGCATGGGCCTGCGGGATCTGTGCGATGAACTGCACGCCTGTTATCGCAGCAACGCCACGGCCAAGCACCTCAAACGCATGTATACCGTGCTGCCGGAAATCGCCATGAAGCCCGCCGACGCCTATGATTATCTGGTGCGCGGTGAGGTAGAGGCGGTGTCGATCGATGCCCTGGATGGGCGAATCGCCGCCGTGATGCTGGTGCCGTACCCACCAGGAATCCCGTTGATCATGCCCGGTGAACGCTTCACCGAGTCGACCCGTTCGATCATCGATTACCTGTCATTCGCCCGTACCTTCGACAGCAGCTTTCCCGGATTTGTCGCCGATGTGCACGGATTGCAACACGAAGATGAGGGCAATGGACGGCATTACACCGTCGATTGCATCAAGGAATGAGGACCTTTCCCAGTATGCAACCGGTCATGAATCCGAAATACCCAGGGCTGTCGGTGCGCGTCGCCGACGATGGTTTTGCGGCCTACATCTGGGGCAGCGATTTCAGTTTTGAAGTCGCCGCCTATGGGGCTGCTGAAATTGGTAAACCGGTGGCGCAATGGCCGGTGACGCCAATCACTCCTTATCGAAAGTGCTACGGCATCGATCCGGAAGAGTTCAGCAGTTTCCGCGATGCCGCCGACAGTGCGATTTTCATGGCGTATCTGGATGACGAACCAGTGGGCCACTTGGTGATCAGCACCAACTGGAATGGCTTTGCCCACATCGACGAACTGGCGGTGCATGCGCCGGCCCGGCGCCATGGTGTGGCCAAGTCGCTACTGGATGTGGCGCAGTTCTGGAGTCGCAAGAAGAAACTGCCGGGCATCAT
This sequence comes from Pseudomonas sp. LBUM1646, assembly GCF_059716165.1. Lineage (NCBI taxonomy): Bacteria > Pseudomonadati > Pseudomonadota > Gammaproteobacteria > Pseudomonadales > Pseudomonadaceae > Pseudomonas > Pseudomonas sp. LBUM1646. The sequence continues at coordinate 3,911,260 of NZ_CP166810.1, read as the reverse complement.
GCTCGAAACCCAGAACAACAACCTGGGGGCCTGCCGGCTCTATGAACGCTGTGGTTATCTGATAGGCGGGATCGATCATCTGCGCTATCGCGGCATCGATCCGAACACCGCCGAAGTGGCGCTGTTCTGGTATCGATTGTTCGATAACCCGCTGGAAAACCCGCTCAGCTCGCCATCATCGCCACGGCTTGTTCCGTGATGATCGCCAGCAACGCCTCAACGGCGGGCGTGGGCTCGGCGTTCTTCAAGGTCAGGGCGTAGAGGCTGATCGGCACGGCCGGCGCCAGCGGGCAGGCGTCGAGCCCGGACGACTTGGCGCCGAGGGCGGTGAAAGGGTCGACGATGGCCAAGCCCTCACCGGCCTCGACCATGCTGCGCATCATTTGATGAGTCTGGACGCGAGTCTGAATCACCAGGGCCGGGCGCAGCGCCTGCAATTTGGTCTCCAGCGCCGGGCTCAGCGGGTCGTGACCATCGAGGCCAACCATCGACTGACCGGCCAGGTCCTGCACCGACACATATTTCTGCTTGGGTTGCAGCCAGCCGTGGGGCGCCAGCAGCTGGAGTTTGCCTTGGGCAATCACCTGGCAATCGATGTCGGCGTGGTCGGGGTCGTGCAGGCTCAGACCCAGATCGCTTTCGCGCAGCAGCAGGCTACGGACGATCTCGCGGGTGGGTTGACTCAGGAGGGTGCACGGCGCATCGGGGAAATGTCGGCGCAGGGCCGCGATACTGTGGGGCAATAACTGTTGAGTCAGCGGCGGGGTGCCGATGACGCGAAGCGGTGGCGCCAGGTATTGCTTGAGGCTGTTGGCCAGACGCTGGACCGGCTCAAGGGCTTCATAGACGTGGGCGATCTCGACCTGCAACTCCCGCGCCTCGCGCGTAGCCTGCAAGCGGCCGCGCACGCTGGAAAACAGCATGAAGCCCAACTGACCCTCGGCGTCGCGCAAAATCCCTTCGACCTCGGTCACCGGCAACTGCAGCCATTCGGCAGCGGTGCCCAGGTGACCGGTCTGCAAGAGCGCCTGGATCACTTCGATATGACGTAAACGCATGCGTGAAGTCCATGTTCAGCAGGTGAGGGAGTCAGTGGCTGAATCCTAACTCAAGTGCGTGCATATGACTTCTGCTCATAACACAGGGTTATGAAGCGACGGTGGTTTCCGGCAGGCTACCGACGTAGGTGTCGGGTTCGCGAACGATGGTGACATCCGACTGAATCAACAGGAACTGGTTGTCGTCGAGCTTTTTGACGCGATCGCCAATGGCCAGCTTATAGGTGGTGACTGGCTCCGTGCCGCCAAGACCGTCTGCCGACGGGGTGGATTCCTGGAACTCATGCACGGAATAAACGCGGCCTTCCGCGTCTCTTGCATGGAACTGACCGACGAGTACTGCTGCCATCTGCTTAGAACCTCTGGAGATAAATCACTCAATTTGCGGTTCTGTAGACCGTGGTTGGGCGAGGTAAGTTTTCCTACAGGAAAAAAATAGTCAGGGGCGGCGATTTTCGCTCGCCCGCTGATTGAATCGTCATCTATAACTACAGGCTCTTTCCATCGGACAGTCGAGAATCTTCCATGAGCAACGTCTATACGATCGCCGTTGTGGTCGGCAGCTTGAGAAAAGAATCGATCAACCGCAAGGTCGCATTGGCCCTGGCTGATCTGGCGCCTGCCAATCTGAAATTGAACATCGTCGAAATTGGCGACTTGCCACTCTACAACGAAGACATCGATGGCGCTTCACCGCCGGCAGCCTACAGCACTTTCCGACAACAAGTGAGTTCATCCGACGCAGTGCTGTTTGTAACCCCGGAATACAACCGTTCCGTGCCGGCGCCGTTGAAGAATGCGATTGATGTCGGATCGCGTCCTTATGGCAAGAGTGCCTGGAGCGGCAAGCCGGGAGGCGTGATCAGTGTATCGCCAGGCGCCGTTGGCGGTTTCGGGGCCAACCATCACTTGCGTCAGTCCATGGTGTTTCTCAATGTGCCGTGCATGCAGCAGCCGGAAGCTTATCTCGGCGGGGCCGGGACGGCGTTTGACGAGGCGGGCAAGTTGTCCGAATCAGTGAAGCCGTTTTTGCAAAGCTTCATCAATGCCTACGGGCAATGGGTGGAACAACACAAAAAAGTCTGACAAATGACCTGTAGGGGCGAAGCTTGCTCGCGAAGGCGTCGTTACATTCAACATCAATGTTGAGTGACATACCGCCTTCGCGAGCAAGCTTCGCTCCTACAGGGGGGCAGGGCGCTCAAGCAATCGGCTACAAATCATCGTCTCCATTTCCGACAACCAGGCGGCGGTTTGCTCCGTCGTCGGCTGCACCGCCACGCAATACCGCCGACCACCCCAGGCCATGATCACCCAGGCATCAATAGTTGTTTGCGACGGTTGTGTGGGCAAGTCGGCGCATGCAGCAAAGGCTTCACGCCATTTTTGCGACAGCTCCTGAAACAACCGCCGATGGTGTTTGGGTTCGGTGAACTGGTGTTCGATCACAAACACTTCATGGTTGAACAGCGGTTGTCGCGCATCATTCGGCTCGCAGGTCAGGCGGATCAAGCGTTTGATCCGTGTTAGCCAGTCCAGGTCGTTGGTCTGTACGACCTGTTCGTCCAGATGCTGTAGCAGTTCATCCAGAGAATGCCGGACATAACCCGACAGCAAGGCTTCCTTGCTCGGGAAATAGTCGTACAAGGTGCCAATGGCCACGCCCGCTTCCAGCGCCACTTGGCGGGTGGTCAAGCCTGACCAGCCGTTGCGCTGCCAAATCCGAACAAACGCCTGATAAATCGCCTCCACAGTGAAGATCGCCCGCGCCTGACTCGGGCGTTTCAACGGCTTGGCGCGGGAGTTGAGGCTGGGCGCGCGGTCTTTGGTGTTTCCGAACCCGCTCTTCATGGGCAGCAACTACTCTGGTACTTCCCGCCACTTACTCGCAGCAGGAGTCTGAAAGATGCAAAGCCCGATCACGGTAACACGGCTCATCACCCGCAAAAACGCCTTTGACCAGAGCCGGATCGAGCAGGAACAACGCAGCCTGATTCCGGCGCCCGGCGAAGTTATCCTGAAGATCGATCGCTGTGCGTTGACCACCAACAACATTACCTACGCCGCGTATGGCGATTCGATGAACTACTGGGGGTTCTTTCCTACAGGGTTGACGGGATGGGGCCACATCCCGGCCTGGGGATTTGCCGACGTCGTGGCGTCGGATGTCGTTGGCATCAAGGTTGGCGAGCGCTTTTACGGTTACTTTCCGATTGCCAGCCATCTGTGGATGCGCCCGGACCGGGTTGCCGAGCGCGGTTTCTACGATGCAGCTGAACACCGGCAAGCGTTGACCTCGGCCTACAACCAATACACCCGTTGCAGTTGGGATTCGTATTACACGCCAGACACTGAAAACCTGCAGATATTGCTCAAGCCGCTGTTCCTGACGTCGTCGATGTTGGCGGACTTCCTACAAGACAAAGAGCTCTTCGGCGCAACCCGTGTGGTGTTTTCCAGTGCTTCGAGCAAAACCGCTTACGGCACTGCGGTGTGCCTGGAAAACAATCCCGACCTGGAACGGGTAGCCCTGACCTCTACCGCTAACAAGGCCTTTGTCGAAACGCTGGGTTGTTACGAGCGCACCATGTCCTACGCGGAGTTGGGTAGCCTGGCGAATGATCGTCCGACGCTGTATGTGGATTTTTCCGGCGACCTCAAGTTACGTGACCAGGTGCATCAGCATTTTGCCGATCGATTGGTCTACAGCTGTTTCGCCGGTTCCGCCCAGAGCACCGATAAGGCGCAGTTGAGCGCTATCTCAGGGCCGCAGCCGGTGTTCTTTTTTGCACCGATCCAGATCCGCAAACGCAATATCGAATGGGGCCCGGAACAGGTCAGCCAGCATATTGGTGGAGGATTACAGCGGTTTTATGGGTTGCTGACGGCGACATCCACGCCATTGCTGGAGGTGGTTGAGAATGAAGGTTATGAAGCGGCGCAACGTGTAATATCGCGGCTGTTTCATGGGCAGGTTGCGCCGGGCGAGGGGCATGTCATCAAGTTGTAATTGCTGACCCAACGGTTTTTTGTATTCCCCCACGGAATTATCGTCCCGGCCATTCACTCTGTTGCATGTCCCCATCCCGATTGTCTGTTCAAGGCTGCTGTGCATGCTCATCGCGTCGTTGATTTTCCTGCTGACCATCACCCTGGTGATCTGGCAGCCAAAAGGCCTCGGCGTCGGCTGGAGCGCGGTGTTTGGCGCGGTATTGGCGCTGATTTTCGGGGTGGTTCACCTGAGTGACATCCCGCTGGTCTGGCAGATCATCTGGAACGCCACCGGCACCTTTGTCGCGCTGATCATTATCAGTTTGCTGCTGGACGAAGCCGGGTTCTTTGCCTGGGCCGCATTGCACGTGGCGCGCTGGGGCAAGGGCAGTGGACGCAAGCTGTTTGCGTTCATGGTGTTGCTCGGGGCACTGGTATCGGCGTTGTTTGCTAATGACGGCGCGGCGCTGATCCTCACGCCGATTGTGATTTCCATGCTGCTGGCGCTGCGCTTTTCACCCGCCGCGACCCTGGCCTTTGTGATGGGCGCCGGGTTCATCGCCGATACCGCGAGCCTGCCGCTGGTGGTGTCGAACCTGGTGAACATCGTCTCCGCCGACTTCTTCCACATCGGTTTCAACCGCTATGCGGCGGTGATGATTCCGGTCAACTTTGTTAGCGTCGCCGCCACGTTGGCGATGTTGATGTGGTTCTTCCGCAAAGACATTCCCAAGGCCTACGACCCCGAGCAACTGGAAGACCCGGCCACGGCGATCCACGACAAAGCCACGTTTTATGCCGGTTGGGCGGTGTTGGTGATTTTGCTGGTCGGTTGCTTCGCCCTGGAGCCGCTGGGCATTCCGATCAGCGCGATTTCCGCGGTGTGCGCGGCCTTGTTACTGGGCATCGCCGCCCGTGGCCACAAGATTTCCACGCGCAAGGTGATGAAAGAAGCGCCGTGGCAAATCGTGATTTTTTCCCTCGGCATGTACCTGGTGGTCTACGGCCTGCGCAACGCCGGGCTCACCGACTACCTGGCCGGTTGGCTGAACGGCTTTGCCAGTTACGGCGTCTGGGGCGCGGCCATGGGCACCGGCGTGTTGACAGCGCTGTTGTCGTCGATCATGAACAATTTGCCGACGGTGTTGATCGGCCTGCTCTCCATCGATGCGAGCCAGGCCACGGGCGTGGTCAAGGAAGCGATGATCTACGCCAACGTCATCGGCAGCGACCTTGGGCCGAAAATCACTCCGATTGGCAGTCTGGCGACGTTGTTGTGGCTGCATGTGCTGGAACGCAAGAACATCAAGATTGGCTGGGGTTACTATTTCAAGGTCGGGATTGTGCTGACGGTGCCGGTGTTGTTGGTGACGTTGGCGGCGCTGGCGTTGCGGTTGTCCATTTAGACCGGGTTGGCGTCCACCCAGGCGCTACATCGTTTAACCATTACCCGGCACATTCGGCCAAAGATCCGCCACCAGAAACAACCGCTCGGCCTCTTCCCAATCCCCACTGGCATTCTCGGTCAACCGCACCATCAACTGCGCCGGGGCCAAAGGCTCCAGCTCACTGATCCACGCATCCAGCTGTTCAGTGCTCCAGGTCTGCTCCGCCGGATAATGCGCCGGCGCCAGCCAGGCATGGCGGGGCAGGGGTTGCCAGCGACCGGCGGGCCGCTGCAGGACAAAGTCCGCCCAGTCCTTCTGATGCAGCCAGCTGCCGCGCAGATGCTGCGGATGAGCGCCGCTTGGCGAGTCAGACTGCCCCGGCCACGGATACAGCAGATAACCACCCAGCCACAAATGCGCACTGAACTGCTGGATATCCAGCGCCGCCAGCACTTCACGGCTTTCCGGTCGCGCGGAAATCGGCAATTGATGCTGGCTCAAGTGCGCCAGTTTGCGGTCCAGCCGATCATGACAGCCGGGGCCGAGCCATTGGGCGGTGTCGTGTCCATCGCCATTTTGCGGGCCGAGGTAGAGTTTGATCGCCAGCTCCAGGTGATGCACGCCATCGCGATCACGCAGCAGCATGTCCAGCTCACCGAGGGTATGACCTTCGCGGCGGATCGGCAGGTTGGCGGCGATCAGCTCGATGCCCGGCGCATGCCGCACCGCATATTGCCAAAGGCGTTCGTAATACAGCCCCAGACGCCGGGTCCGCGACTGCGCGAGCCAGTGCAGCAAGTCATAACTGTCACGATCCAGTTGTCGCAACCAGCGTTCCAGGCCTTCCGGCGCCTGTACCCAGTCGCTGCCGGTCAGCGGATGACGCTGCGGCCACGGCGGTTCGCCGAGCATGGGCGGTGCGAGGATGACCCACGCCAGGTCGCGCACTTCCGGGTGGCGCAACTGGTGGGGTAACTGGAGCAAATCCGGGAATAAGATCATTCTGCGAGCATAGCCTCTTAAGTCATGGCTTAAAGGATTTTGTCTATCCCGCGCTTTCGCCCATAATCGTCGCTTTAGCCCGACGCAGAACCTCGCAGGAGCCCCATGGAGCAATTTCGTAATATCGGCATCATCGGTCGCCTGGGCAGTTCGCAGGTGCTGGATACCGTCCGCCGACTGAAACGGTTTCTGCTCGATCGTCACCTGCACGTGATCCTCGAAGACACCATCGCTGAAGTCCTGCCGGGCCATGGCCTGCAAACCTCGTCGCGCAAGATGCTCGGCGAAGTCTGTGACATGGTGATTGTGGTCGGCGGTGATGGCAGTCTGCTCGGCGCCGCTCGTGCGCTGGCCCGGCACAATATCCCGGTGCTCGGCATCAACCGCGGCAGCCTGGGCTTTCTGACCGATATTCGCCCCGATGAGCTGGAAGTCAAAGTCGCCGAAGTGCTCGACGGCCACTATCTGGTGGAAAACCGCTTCCTGCTGCAAGCCGAAGTCCGCCGCCACGCCGAGGCCATCGGTCAGGGTGATGCGCTGAACGACGTGGTGCTGCACCCCGGCAAATCCACGCGAATGATCGAATTCGAGCTGTATATCGACGGCCAGTTCGTCTGCAGCCAGAAGGCCGACGGCCTGATCGTCGCCACGCCGACCGGTTCGACCGCTTATGCACTCTCTGCTGGTGGCCCGATCATGCATCCCAAGCTCGACGCTATTGTGATTGTGCCGATGTACCCCCATACCTTGTCAGGCCGGCCAATTGTGGTCGATGGCAACAGTGAGCTGAAAATCGTCGTGTCCAAGGATATGCAGATCTACCCGCAAGTCTCCTGTGATGGGCAGAACCATTTCACCTGCGCGCCGGGCGACACCATCACCATCAGCAAAAAAGCCCAGAAGTTGCGGCTGATTCACCCCCTCGACCACAACTACTACGAAGTGTGCCGGACCAAACTCGGCTGGGGCAGTCGGTTGGGTGGTGGAGGCGACTGATGCTCGATCCCGCGCGTAGCTACGACCTGATCGGTGACGTGCACGGTTGCGCTCTGACCCTTGAGCACTTGCTCGACCGGCTCGGTTATCACAAACAGGGTGGTGTCTGGCGGCATCCGTCGCGTATGGCGGTGTTCGTCGGTGACATCATCGACCGCGGCCCGCGCATTCGCGAGGCGCTGCACATCGTCCACGACATGGTCGAGGCCGGTCAGGCGCTGTGCATCATGGGCAACCATGAATTCAACGCCCTTGGCTGGAGCACCCCGGCGCCGCCCGGCAGCGGCAAGCAGTTCGTGCGCGAACACACCCCGCGCCACGCCCGGCTGCTGGGAGAAACCCTGACCCAATTTGAAGACTATCCGGGCGACTGGCATGACTTCCAGCAATGGTTCTACGACCTGCCCTTGTTCGTCGATGCCGGACGTTTCCGCGTGGTGCACGCCTGCTGGGATTCGGGTCTGATCGAACCGTTGCGTGCGCTGTTCCCCGACGGTTGCGTCGATGAGCACTTCCTCCAGGCCTCGGCCGTGCCCGGCAGTTTTGCCTGCACGGTGTTCGATCGCCTGCTGCGCGGCACCGACATGCGCCTGCCCGATGGCCAGACCATGACCAGTGGCGATGGCCTGACGCGTTCGTTCTTTCGCACCAAATTCTGGGAAGACGACCCGCAAACCTACGGAGACATAGTGTTCCAGCCTGATGCCTTGCCTGAGCCGGTGGCGCGTACGCCACTGTCGTCCACCGAGAAAACCACCTTGCTGCGCTACGGTGTCGACGAACCGTTGTTGTTCGTCGGCCACTACTGGCGCAGCGGCAAACCGACGCCGATCCGACCGAATCTGGCCTGCCTCGATTACAGCGCGGTGCTGTACGGCAAACTGGTGGCCTATCGTCTGGATCAGGAAACCCGTCTCGACCCGCATAAATTTGTCTGGGTCGATGTCGAACGGCCGGAGGCGTTGCAGTGACGACTATTGCGGTATTGCGTCTGCCCCTGACGGTGGACTTGAGCGGTTTCGTCAAACTGCTGCAGCGCATGCAAGTGCCCCATCGCGTCAGCGAAGAGGCGGGCGAGCAGGTGCTGTGGGTGCCGGCCAACATTAGCGAAGACGTGCGTTCGCTGTACGAACGCTTCCCGGCGGGCGATCCCGATCAGCAGCTGGACATTCCGGTGGCGCAGACAATGCGCCGTCCGGGTTTCGTCGAACAGTTGCGCCACAGCAAGGCGACTGCGGGCATTCTGCTGCTGTGCCTGATTGTCGGCGCGGTGACGGTGCTGGGTGAAAACCTCAACACTCTGCACTGGTTCACCTTTCTCGACTTCCGCGTGCCCGGCGACTACATCGAGTTCACGCCCCTGGCCGATGGCTTGGCGGCGGGGCAGTGGTGGCGCCTGGTGACGCCGATGCTGATCCACTTCGGCTTCCTGCACCTGGCCATGAACGGCATGTGGTACTGGGAACTGGGGCGGCGCATCGAGGCGCGGCAGGGCAGCATCAACCTGATCGGCCTGACGTTGCTGTTCAGTCTCGTCTCCAACTACGCCCAGTACTGGTTCAGCGGCGCGACGTTGTTTGGTGGTTTGTCCGGCGTGCTCTACGGCCTGCTCGGGCATTGCTGGATCTTCCAGTTGCTGTCGCCGAACCCGGCCTATCGCCTGCCGCGCGGCGTGTTGGTGATGATGCTGGTCTGGCTGGTGTTGTGTATGTCCGGGCTGATCTCGATGATCGGCTTCGGTGAAATTGCCAACGCGGCCCACGTCGGCGGGTTGCTCATCGGATGCTTTACCGGTTTGTTGGGTGGTTTGTACAACCGTCGTAAACTCGCCGTCTAAATAGTTATGTCAATAAAGAGCGCGGAGACCTGATGTCCTCTTTTAACGAAATGATCAAAAACATCACCCCGGATATCTACCAGAGCCTGAAGCTGGCGGTAGAAATCGGCAAATGGTCCGACGGTGGCAAACTCACCGCCGAGCAGCGCGAACTGTCCCTGCAAGCGATGATCGCCTGGGAACTCCAGAACCTGCCCGAGGAGCAGCGCACCGGCTACATGGGCCCGCAGGAATGCAGTTCCAAGTCGATCAGCGTGCCGAATATCCTGTTCAAGTCGGATGCCATCCATTGATCGAGATTGGCCGCGGTGCAATCAGCAAAATGTCGGCACGCCTGGACGGGCCGAACGTGCAGTACGCTTTTCGTCTGGGCGACACCGAGATACCGGTTAATCCATTGATCGGCACGACGGTGCGTCTGGAGTACCTGGGGGCGATTTTCTGCTCCCATTGCGGACGCAAGACCAAAACCAGTTTCAGCCAGGGTTACTGCTACCCGTGCATGACCAAACTGGCCCAGTGTGACGTCTGCATCATGAGCCCGGAGCGTTGCCACTTCGACGCCGGCACCTGCCGTGAGCCGGAATGGGGCCAGACGTTCTGCATGACCGATCACATCGTCTACCTGTCCAACTCGTCGGGGGTGAAGGTCGGGATTACCCGCGCCAACCAGATGCCGACCCGCTGGATCGACCAGGGCGCTCGTCAGGCGCTGCCGATCATGCGCGTCTCGACCCGTCAGCAGTCGGGTTTCGTCGAAGACCTGTTCCGTAGCCAAGTGGCTGACAAGACCAATTGGCGTGCTTTACTCAAGGGCGACGCGGTGTCGGTGGACCTGGCCGAGGTTCGAGATCAACTGTTTGATAGCTGCGCCGAAGGTTTACAAGGTTTGCAGGAACGATTTGGACTACAAGCAATCCAGACTATTGCCGATGTAGACGTCCTCGAAATCCGCTATCCGATCGAGCAATACCCGGCCAAGATCGTCAGCTTCAACCTGGACAAGAACCCGATTGCCGAAGGCACGCTGCTGGGGATCAAGGGCCAATACCTGATCTTCGACACCGGCGTGATCAATATTCGTAAATACACGGCCTATCAGCTCGCCGTGCATAGTTAAGGACTCCAGCATGCGCACCGAACAACCGAAGATGATCTACCTGAAGGACTATCAGGCGCCCGAGTACCTGATCGACGAGACGCACCTGACCTTCGAGTTGTTCGAGGACCACAGCCTGGTCCATGCGCAACTGGTGATGCGCCGCAATCCCGAGCGTGGCCCGGGCTTGCCGCCGCTGGTGCTGGATGGCCAGCAGCTTGAGTTGCTGTCGGTCACCCTGGCCGATAGCGAACTGACCGCCGCCGACTACCAGTTGACCGAGAACCACCTGACCCTGCACCCGGCCAGTACCCGTTTCACGGTCGATACCAGCGTCAGGATCCACCCGGAAACCAACACCGCCCTGGAAGGCCTCTACAAATCCAGCGGCATGTTCTGCACCCAGTGCGAGGCCGAAGGCTTTCGCAAGATCACCTATTACCTCGACCGTCCGGACGTGATGAGCAAGTTCACCACCACCGTGGTCGCCGAGCAGCACAGCTACCCGGTGCTGCTGTCCAACGGCAACCCGATTGCCTCAGGCCCTGGCGAAGACGGCCGGCACTGGGCGACTTGGGAAGACCCGTTCATGAAACCGGCGTACCTGTTCGCGCTGGTGGCCGGTGATCTGTGGTGTGTCGAAGACACCTTCACTACCATGACCGAGCGCTCCGTGGCGCTGCGCATCTATGTCGAGCCGGAAAACATCGACAAGTGCCAGCACGCCATGAACAGCCTGAAAAAGTCGATGCGCTGGGACGAAGAGGTCTACGGTCGCGAATACGACCTGGACATCTTCATGATCGTCGCGGTCAACGACTTCAACATGGGCGCCATGGAGAACAAGGGCCTCAACATCTTCAACTCCAGCGCCGTGCTGGCCCGGGCCGAAACCGCCACCGACGCCGCGCACCAGCGGGTCGAGGCCATCGTTGCCCACGAATACTTCCACAACTGGTCGGGTAACCGCGTGACCTGCCGCGACTGGTTCCAGTTGTCGCTGAAGGAAGGCTTCACCGTGTTCCGCGATTCCGGCTTCTCCGCCGACATGAACTCGGCCACGGTCAAGCGCATCCAGGACGTCGCGTACCTGCGTACCCACCAGTTCGCCGAAGACGCCGGCCCGATGGCCCACGCCGTGCGCCCGGACAGCTTTATCGAGATTTCCAACTTCTACACCTTGACCGTGTACGAAAAGGGCTCGGAAGTGGTCGGCATGATCCACACCTTGCTCGGCGCCGACGGCTTCCGCAAAGGCAGCGACCTGTACTTCGACCGCCACGACGGCCAGGCCGTGACCTGCGACGATTTCATCAAAGCCATGGAAGATGCCAACGGTGTTGACCTGACCCAGTTCAAACGCTGGTACAGCCAGGCTGGCACGCCGCGCTTGGCAGTGAGCGAGTCTTACGACGCCGCCGCGAAAACCTACAGCCTGACCTTCCGCCAGAGTTGCCCGGCCACCCCGGACAAGGTTGAAAAACTGCCGTTCGTGATTCCGGTTGAATTGGGCCTGCTGGATTCCAAGGGTGCGGCAATTGCGCTGCGTCTGTCTGGCGAAGCTTCGGCACAGGGCACTTCTCGGGTCATCTCGGTGACTGAGGCTGAGCAGACCTTCACCTTCGTCGACATCGCTGAGCAACCGTTGCCTTCACTGCTGCGCGGTTTCTCCGCTCCCGTGAAATTGAGCTTCCCGTACAACCGCGACCAACTGATGTTCCTGATGCAGCACGACAGTGATGGCTTCAACCGCTGGGATGCCGGTCAGCAGTTGTCGGTACAGGTGCTGCAAGAGTTGATTGCCCAGCAACAGAAGGGCGAGAAACTGGTGCTGGATCAGCGCCTGATTTCGGCATTGCACACTGTGTTGACTGACGAGACGCTGGATCAGGCCATGGTCGCGGAAATGCTGTCGCTGCCGGGTGAAGCCTATCTGACCGAAATCAGCGAAGTGGCTGATGTCGACGCGATCCACACTGCTCGTGAGTTCGTGCGCAAGCAACTAGCGGAAAACTTGTTCGAAGCGCTGTGGCTGCGTTATCAGGCTAACCGCGACCTGTCGAAGAAAACCCCATACGTGGCCGAGGCCGAGCATTTCGCCCGTCGCGCATTGCAGAACATTGCGCTGTCGTACCTGATGCTCAGCGGTAAGCCTGAGGTGTTGGCGGCGACGCTGGAACAGTTCGAAACTGCCGATAACATGACCGAGCGCCTGACGGCGTTGGCGGTGTTGGTCAACTCGTCGTTCGAAGATGAGAAAGCCACGGCCCTGGCCAGTTTTGCCGAGCACTTCAAGGACAATCCGCTGGTCATGGATCAGTGGTTCAGCGTTCAGGCCGGCAGCACCTTGCCGGGTGGTTTGGCGCGGGTTCGGCAGTTGATGGAGCATCCGGCGTTCAACATGAAGAACCCGAACAAGGTGCGGGCGCTGGTCGGCGCGTTTGCCGGGCAGAACCTGATCAACTTCCATGCGGCTGATGGCAGCGGGTATCGCTTCCTGGCGGATCTGGTGATTGAGTTGAACGGGTTTAATCCGCAGATTGCTTCCCGGCAGTTGGCGCCGCTGACGCGCTGGCGCAAGTATGACGACGCTCGTCAGGCGTTGATGAAAGGTGAGCTGGAGCGGATTCGTGGTTCGGGTCAGCTGTCCAGTGATGTGTTTGAAGTGGTCAGCAAAAGCCTGGCTTGAGTTTGGCCTGGTTCCTTCAGGGGTTCACTCGAATCCCTGTAGGCGCGAGGCTTGCCCGCGATGGCGGTCTTCGGGTCGACCTGTTTTTTGGATTGAGTACATATCCATTCCTGCGGTAACGGCCACTTAGGGTTTCGCCCTTACGGCGACTCACTTTTTTTTCAAACGCCAAAAAAAGTAAGCAAAAAAAGGCTCGCCCCGGCGTCCGGCCCCTCGTTTAGGCTCGGCGTGCCTTCGTTCCGGTATCCATCTGGGGGCATCGCCTCCGGTCGGCTTCGCTTCGACCTCCTCTCGATGTGTTCGACTTCGTCGAACGGCGCTTCGCGCCTCCCCCCCAGATGAACACCTCCACTCAGCCTCCCGAAGGGGCGGGTAGATCAAGATCAAGATCAAAAGCCAAAGCCAAAGCCAAAGCCAAAGCCAAAGCCAAAGCAACGGCAACGGCAACGACAAGATTGATCGTTCCCACGCTCCGCGTGGGAATGCCGCCGGGGACGCTCTGCGTCCCGCTGTCGACGCAGGCTTGAGCCCTGCGCACTGTGGTGACGCAGAGCGTCACGGGATGCATTCCCACGCGGAGCGTGGGAACGATCAGGTGATCAGGTGTACGTGCACATATCCAGAGTTCAGGCCGGCCGGTCGGCCGCCTCGCTTTTGATGTTGACGCACCGCCCCCTCGAGAGGCCGAGTGGAGGTTCTGCGCAGTGGGCAACCCGGCATGGATGCCGGGTTAGCCGCCCCCGGCCATGAATGGCCGATGGCGGCGGGCCCACGGAGCAGGACCGGAGCGAGGGCATGCCGAGCCTGGGCGAGGCACCGAACGAAAGGGGCAAAAGCGCTTTGGTTACTTTGGGGCTTTTCCAAAGTGACTCGCTGTAAGAGCGAAACCGCCAGTGGCCATGACCGCAGGAGTGGATATTCACACAAACCCACGAAACCCAAATCACCCCACCTGATACCCAATCATTCACCCACAACCCATACCCCTCCAGTTAACAAAACATAACGTGGCGTCGATTGTCAGACCTTTCCAAAGCCCGATAGGATAAGCCAGCTTCCGAAGGGGCTCTAGATTGCAGGTTTCAGGACTATGCTCCAACCAGTCAATCACCACGAGCACCCTTACGGCGCCCTGAAAGGTTGAACGACCTAACAATAATAATGGGGGAAGGTCTATGAGTGAGCCTGTCATGGGTGTGGGTATCTGCCGCCCGCCGGCACTACGCAAGTTCGCGTTGCTGGCTACAGCGCTCTCGCTGTTGGGCTGTGCCGCGTTGTCGGCACCGGTGCTGGCCGCCGACGCGCCGGCAGCCGATGCCGTTTATTCCGTTGAATCCGCCAAAGCCGCCAAAAGCCTGATGCTCGATGTCGTCCACGCCGGCAAACGCCTGGTGGCGGTCGGGGATCGCGGGCACATTTTGTATTCCGATGACCAGGGCACGACCTGGACCCAGGCCAAGGTGCCGACCCGACAACTGCTCACTGCGGTGTTTTTTGTCGATGACAAACACGGCTGGGCGGTGGGTCATGACGCGCAAATTCTCGCCAGCGAAGACGGCGGCGTCACCTGGACCAGGCAATTCGAAGACCTGAAACGCGAATCGCCGCTGCTCGACGTCTGGTTCAAGGACGTCAACAGCGGCTTTGCCGTGGGCGCGTATGGCGCCTTGCTGGAAACCACCGACGGCGGCAAAAACTGGGAAGACGCCAGCGACCGTCTCGACAACGAAGACCAGTTCCACCTCAACGCCATCACCGCAGTCAAGGATGCCGGGCTGTTCATCGTCGGCGAGCAGGGCAGCATGTTCCGCTCCGCCGATTGGGGCCAGACCTGGGAAAAGCTCGAAGGTCCGTATGAAGGTTCGTTGTTCGGCGTCATCGGCACCGCTCAACCCAATACGCTGCTGGCCTACGGCTTGCGCGGCAATCTGTTTCGCTCCACCGATTTCGGCACCACTTGGGAGCCGGTCGAGCTGAAGGCCGCGCGCGGCGCCCTGGAGTTCGGCCTGTCCGGCGCCACGCTGCTCGACGACGGCTCCATCGTGATCGTCGGCAATGGCGGCTCGGTGGTCAGCAGCAGCGACAACGGCGAAACCTTCACGGTGTTCAACCGACCGGACCGGATTTCCGTGTCATCGGTGACTGCCGCAGGTAACGGCAATCTGATTCTGGCAGGACAGGGCGGCGTTCGCGCCACTTCGCCAACCGGCGCCGAGCTGGGCAAATAAGCCGGGCCACATAATAAGAAGGGCGGAGACATGACATCCATGACAAGTCATCACCAAGACAAGGCGACGTTTCTCGAACGCCTGATTTTCAATAACCGCCCGGCAGTGATCGTCATCTGCCTGTTGGTGAGTATTTTCCTGTTCTGGCAGGCGACGCTGATCCGGCCGTCCACCAGTTTCGAAAAAATGATCCCGCTCGAGCATCCGTTCATTCAAAAGATGATGGAGCACCGCAACGATCTGGCGAACCTCGGTAACACGGTGCGGATCTCCGTTGAAGCCACCGACGGCGACATTTTCTCCAAGGAGTACATGGAGACCCTGCGCCAGATCAACGACGAAGTGTTCTACATTTCCGGTGTCGACCGTTCCGGCCTCAAGTCGTTGTGGAGCCCGAGCGTGCGCTGGACCGAGGTGACGGAGGAGGGCTTCGCCGGTGGTGAAGTGATCCCGCAGAGCTATAACGGCTCCCAGCAAAGCCTCGACCTGCTGCGCAACAACGTGCTCAAGTCCGGCCAGGTCGGGCGTCTGGTGTCCAACGACTTCAAGTCGAGCATCGTCGACATCCCGCTGCTGGAGTCCTACCCGGACCCGCAGGATCAGGGCAAGTTGCTGGCCCTGGACTACCGCAAGTTCTCCCATGAGCTGGAAGATAAGATCCGCGACAAGTTTGAAAAACAGAACCCCAACGTGCAGATCCACATCGTCGGTTTCGCCAAGAAAGTCGGCGACCTGATCGATGGCCTGGTCATGGTGGTGATGTTCTTCGGCATCGCCTTCGTCATCACGCTGATCCTGCTGTACTGGTTCACCAACTGCATGCGCAGCACCGTGGCGGTGTTGAGTACAACGCTGGTGGCGGTGGTCTGGCAACTCGGGTTGATGCACTTCTTCGGCTTCGGGCTCGATCCCTATTCGATGCTGGTGCCGTTCCTGATCTTCGCCATCGGTATTTCCCACGGCGTGCAGAAAATCAACGGCATCGCCTTGCAATCCAGCGAGGCGGACAACGCCCTGACCGCTGCGCGACGGACCTTCCGGCAATTGTTCCTACCGGGGATGATCGCGATTCTCGCGGATGCGGTGGGCTTCATCACGCTGCTGATCATCGATATCGGCGTGATTCGCGAACTGGCCATCGGCGCGTCCATCGGCGTGGCGGTGATCGTGTTCACCAACCTGATCCTGCTGCCGGTGGCGATTTCCTACGTCGGCATCAGCAAACGTGCGGTCGAGCGCAGCAAGAAAGACGCGCACCGCGAGCACCCGTTCTGGCGCCTGCTGTCGAACTTCGCCAGCCCGAAAGTCGCACCGATCTCCATTGCCCTGGCCCTGATCGCCTTCGGCGGCGGCCTCTGGTACAGCCAGAACCTGAAAATCGGTGACCTCGACCAGGGTGCGCCGGAATTGCGTCCGGATTCGCGCTACAACAAGGACAACAACTTCATCATCAGCAACTACTCCACCAGTTCCGACGTGTTGGTGGTGATGGTCAAGACCAAGGCCGAAGGCTGCTCGCGCTACGAAGCCATGGCGCCGATCGACGAGCTGATGTGGAAGATGCAGAACACCGAGGGCGTGCAGTCGGCGATCTCCCTGGTGACCGTGTCCAAGCAGATGATCAAGGGCATGAACGAGGGCAACCTGAAGTGGGAAACCCTGTCGCGTAACCCGGACGTGCTGAACAACTCCATCGCCCGGGCCGATGGGCTGTACAACAACAGCTGCTCCCTGGCGCCGGTGCTGGTGTTCCTCAACGACCACAAGGCTGCAACGCTGGATCGCGCGGTGCATGCGGTGCAGGACTTCGCCAAGGAAAACAACAAGGACGGCCTGGAGTTCATCCTCGCCGCCGGTAACGCCGGGATCGAAGCGGCGACCAACGAAGTCATCAAGGAGTCGGAGCTGACGATCCTGATCCTGGTGTACATCTGCGTCGCGACCATGTGCATGATCACCTTCCGTTCCTGGGCAGCGACCTTGTGCATCGTGCTGCCGCTAGTGCTGACCTCGGTACTCGGCAACGCCCTGATGGCCTTCATGGGTATCGGCGTGAAAGTGGCGACCCTGCCGGTGGTGGCGCTGGGTGTGGGGATTGGCGTGGACTACGGCATCTACATCTATAGCCGACTGGAAAGCTTCCTGCGTGCCGGTTTGCCGTTGCAAGAGGCGTACTACCAGACGCTGAAGTCCACCGGTAAAGCCGTGCTGTTCACCGGTCTGTGCCTGGCCATTGGCGTGTGCACCTGGATCTTCTCGGCCATCAAGTTCCAGGCCGACATGGGCCTGATGCTGACCTTCATGTTGCTGTGGAACATGTTCGGCGCACTGTGGCTGTTGCCAGCACTGGCAAGGTTCCTGATCAAACCGGAAAAACTGGCGGGGCAGAAGGGCAATTCGTTGTTTGCACACTGACCTTCAGCGCTCAACCAAAAGCCGCAACCCTGAGGTTGCGGCTTTTTTATGGAAGACGACTCAACGTGGTTCCTGCGGCAGGAACACGGTGTCCGCCAATACCTTGCTGATCACGCCGCGATGGATGCCGATGATCGATTTCGGGTCTTGCGTTTTAGCCAACGTAGATTCGTAGGTTTCGAAGCGTTGCGCTTCGGTTTTCAGATGTGCCACGGTGTAAGCAGTCTTGGCGTCCGTCAAGGCGGCGTAGTGGAAGTGGGCATACCACCAGGGCGTGTTGTTGCCGGGTCTCAGCAAGGCGTATTCCTGCATCAGATCCTTGCGCCCGGTTTTCAGCTGGACGCGGGTGCCGAGCATCCGCACCGACAGCTGATTGCGTTGCAACAGGTACTGCACGCCCTCACTGGTAGGCGGCCGATCCAGGGTCATCTTGATGCGCAAATCCGTTGCCTTTTGCTCGAGGGTTTTCGCCTTATCCCGCAGGTTGGCGACCAGTGTTGAATCCTTATCGCTATGTAGCGGAATGTGCCGTTGTAGATCATCGGCAAACCCAGCCAGTTTTTGCGCTTCACGCTGCAGCTGTTCTTCGATTTCTTTGGGTGAGCTGGCGCGTTTTACGTAGCCTTCGATTTTCAGCACTTGCCCGTCCACCTGGGTCATAGCCTTGCGCGCATTACCTTTGATTTGGTCGTAAGTACCGGTCGAGGCTTTGGGGGGCGTTGGCCTGGCTTCGACCATTTCAACCCAGACGTTCGGCTCACCCGTGTGTTCATGGAACGAGGCCACGGGCTTGTCGTCCAGCGGTCCCAGGATGTCGACGATTTCACCCGTCTCGCCGTCGGTTGGCGGACGAACTTCACCGATCATCGAGCCCTTGGCGGTTTTGATCACCTTTTTTTTGCGGGTCGATGCCGGGCTTTTAGAGGCCGATGTGCCTTTTTCCGTGGTTGACGTTGCCGAAGTTGTGGACGTGTCCTTGGCGGTTGCCGAGGTTGTCGGCGCATCTTCGTCGGTTGGCGGAGCTTGTTGAATGTCCTTGGCCAGTCGCTGTTCGGCATCAATGCGCAATTGGTCAATCAGCTCTCGCAGGCGATTGAATGCCGGCATCTGTAGTTCTTCGGCGTTGAAAATCCCGATGCTTTCCAAGGCATCCTGTGCCTGGCCGTAATGATCGACTAGATTGTCCAGTACAGCGATGCGATCACTGCGTTGGTAAGCATGATTGCCCTGGAGCTCGGCATGGGACCGCGACAGCATCATCAAGGGTTCGATGACGGTTCCCAGGGCGTTCATCACCTCGGTTCCCAGTGCCTTTACGCTCAGTGTGCGCAAAATCAACAGGTGGTAGGCCTTGACTCTCAGGGCCGTAAGCTCATTGGCCGATCTGTCGGAGGTCAATCGTTGCCAGGCCCTGGCACCCAGCAGGGGAATCCGTTTAAGTTCTTCGAGTTGGCTGTCTATCTCTTCGTAGGACTTGATCATGGTTTCATTGATGGCGCCGGTCTGGCGCATGAAATCGAAATATCGATCCACCACGGCGTCGCCTTCGGCACTTAGCGCCTCATAAATTTGCTGTGCGTTGCCGCTGTACTCCTTGTAATTGAGGTTGACGGCGGAGCGATCATAGTCAGCGATGACAATCCGTTTGCGCACATTGTTGATGATGTTTTCCAGCATATCGCTGAGCAAGGCGTAGTCGATGGCGATATCCGTCAGCGCGCAGAGTTCGTGGTGCTCGGCCATTAGCGTCACATACGTCTCGGTCTGCTTGTCCAGTTCTTCAACGTAACGCTGCCGGAACGCCGCCCGCTCCTGTGGCGTGCTGGTGGTGGCTTTGTCCTTGAGCAGCATCAGTTGCTCGGCAATGTCGACGCGCTTTTGTATCTGCGCCTGCTGCCCGGTGAAGGCCTGATGGCTCAGGTTCAGTTCCGCGATGCGTTGTTGCCTTTGTTCTCGTACTGCCGCAATGCGCTTTTTGGGGCCGCCACCGACCAGCTTCAGGCCCTGATCCAGCGACCATTTTCCATGGCCATCGGTTTTAAGCTTGATCCCGGGATGGTCAGGGCGTTCTGGGTGCACGATAAAGACTTCGCCGAGACCGGGCACAATCTGCACCCGAAACAACAGTCCGGCGAGGGTGACGTGCCAGGTGTCGCTGATCCGGTAGAGGCCTTTGAACGCGCCAATGGCCACGGGCTCCGGGAGCGAGGATGGCCATGGCACCCGCACCGCGTACAGCTTTCCGAATAGGCGGGCCGAGGCCGAGTCTCGTGCCGTCGACAAGTTGAAGTCCAGCAGGGTGTGGCCACTGCCCGGTGGTTCGGAAGGCAATCCTGGTGTGGCCTGGGTCACTGCGATCTCCGCCGAGGCGTGGGTTTGCGCTAAGGCCCTGCGCAGCGGGCCGAGGGTAACCGGAAGCTCTTTGAGGTGTTGTTCGTCGATTGCGCCACGGTTCTGCGCCACATGCAGCAGGATCAATCCGAGGTTGAGCAGCACATCGACCCAGGCCTGCTCCCGCGCGGTAGCATTATCGCTGTCCAGTGCGGGGAGGTCCTGGGTCAGGCTGTGGGTCAATTGCAGCATCCAGCCCACCAGCATGGCCGGGCCGCGCAACAGCGGTAAAACAAGGTTGTTGAACAACAGCCAACTGCCTTCGAGGATGATCGCCCAGCGACTCTCGGCATTGGACACCGATTGCTGATCCGCCAGTTTGACCAGTGCTTGGGCGTTGCTCTCGAACAGCCGGGTCATCAACTGGCCTTTTTTCAACGCTGCGAGCCATTCTTGCGCGGCTTCGTCGCCGACCAGAATCGCGGGCCCGGGCTTTTCGGGGCGGCTGAATTCGTCACCGACCTGCATATGAACGATGTGCGGTTCGTTGAAGCCGTTGTTGGCGTAGATTGGCCGGGCGCGCTCGGGCAGCCAGGTCAGCACGCTGCTTTGCAAGAGGCCCGATTGTGCGATGGCGTTCAGCAGGGCCTGCCGGGTCGGGTACTGCCGCAGCGCAGGTGAGTACAGCGGTTGGTAGAGAATGTGCGGACCATCGGCCTTCGGGTCACGGGGTTCGATGATGAACATGTTGCCCGCCACATCGCACTCGGCCTCGGCTTTGCGCTGGAAGGCTAGCGGGCGCAGGACGATCTCCTGTTCATCGACGAATCGCTCTGCCCCTGTCTTGTGCATCAGCGCCGCGACGTAGCGATAGCCCTGGCGGCTGAACCCCTGTTCTGCCTTGATCGCTTGTTCCAGCGCAAGCATTGGCAAGCGGATGGTCAGTTCCAGGCCGAACAGTCGGCCACGTTCCCGCGCCTCGGCGGTGTCGGCAAGCAACTCGGTGCGGATGAACTCCGGGTAGTGTTTACCGACGTTGACCCTAGCGATCAGATCCAGCAGGTAGGCTTCAGTGGTCCAGTCCTGGATCAATTGATCAGCGGTGTGGCGGATGGTCATCCGGCCCTTGGGTTTGCCTGCGAGGTTCTTGATCGCAAATTCGGTCAGGGACATTTTCACCGGTTCAAGGTAGCCGCTGCCCAGGTCGCCGACGGGCACATGGAAGGTCAGCTCCAGTTGGTCGGCGTCATAACCGGGGGCCAGTGGCTGGTCCGCCAGCATCTGTTTGTGCAGGGCTTTTTTGGCGAAGGCGTGAAGGTCGTCGAGGCCATCGAGGAACGTACGACCACCGGTCTGTTGCTTGATGCTCGCGAGCTCCAGCACTTGTGTGCGGTAAGTCATGCGGTCGACAGCGTCGGCTGTTTGCAGCCAATCGGGAAGATTGCTCGCGATGCGCTGAAGAACCACGGAATTGGGGGGCTGATGGCCGATGAACAGCGCCGCCACATCGGTGATCGCTTCGTAGCGTTTTTCCAATTCCTCCTGGCGTTGGCCCGCCGGCAATTTGAGCGCGGCCAGGTCCTCCAATTGCTGGTTCAACAACAGCGCCGCTTGAGTGTCGAAGATATTGCCGTCGGGCTCATAGCGTTTCCAGGTGATGGCGTCAGCCTTGAAGGCTTGTTCAAACCGCGCGGCCCACGCTTGGCCAAAGGCGTCCAGGGAAGGAAAGGATTCAATGCCGCCCGTGACGCTGCACAGCAACACGGTTTCAGCGCAGATCACCAGGATGTCCGGGCTTTGCAGGCTGATGGAGTGCTCGCCGGTGCCCAGAGTCGTTTTGACAAAACAAGCCTGGATGGTGCCTTTTGACCACGGTGCTTCGAGGCGCTGCTGTTTATCGGGGTGCTGACTGAGCTCGATGAGGATCTCTGCGTGTAGAGGATTGAGGGATGACAGACGCACTGCCGATGTTTTCAGCACGCCGTTCAGCAAGTCACCCAACCATTGCCAGCGGCTGGCCCCGGCCTCGACCGGCCCATCCCAGTAGTCACTCAACGCTTGCTGAAAAGCGACGAAGACGATGGAAGGTAATTCACGAATGATGCCCGCGATAACCTGCATGTCCGGTTCGCGCGAAGTGGTGCTGTCGAGGGTCAGGTGTGTCGGGGCCTTGTTGGTCAGGAAACAGGCGCGGCCATACTGTTCGCGGAGTACCGGTGATGTGCCGGTCGCCAGATACGCGAGTACGACATCCAGCAGCAGTGTCAGACGCCAACCGCCCTCCGGGAGCGGTTGTGCGAGGCGGGTCCGCTCGGGATCGAAATCCAGTGGCGGGTATTTTTCCAGCAGCGCTTCCTTGAGCAGGCTGGCGGTTGCCGAGCGTAGGGTCGGGCGAGTGTTGAACCGGGCGCTGATTGTTCGGGCAATGATATCGGTGTATCCCGCTGTGGCGGTCGGGGTTGAAGCGGTGGGCATGATGCAGTCCTTTGCATGGTTGATGCCCTGAACATAACTTCTGAAGAAGTGACGTGTGCGGTATCCGGTTACCGCACATGCATCGATTGAAGGGGGTATGGCGCGGGGGGCGCAGAAACAAAAAAGCCGCGACCTGTGAGGGTTGCGGCTTTTACTTTTCAGAGGGTCTTTTGATTTTGCTCTATGGCAAATCAGCGCCCAGCACAACATTCAACGCACTGCGCGCATCATCCAGCTGCACCAGCGTCGCATGCCGCGCACCCAGCGCATCCCGATTCTCGATAGCGGTCAGAATCGCCTTATGCCGTGGCAGCGCCAGTTCATGCAGGTTTGGCCGCTGGTTGGAGTGCTTCAATGCCTCGGCAATTGCCACCGAAAGCATGTTGCACAGGTTGGCCAGCAAGTCGTTGTGGGTGGCGTCGGCGATGCGGCTGTGGAAGTCCAGGTCCGGTTGCAGCAGCGCTTCCGGGGTCGGTGCGGCTTCCATCCGTTGGTAGGCTTCACCGATAGAGGCGATATCCGCGTCGGTGGCGTACTGCGCAGCGAGGGCGGCGGCGGCCGGTTCGATGATGCTGCGCACACTGGTCAGCAGGCTGAAGAACTCATTCTGCGGGCTGCTTTGCATCAACCAGTGCAGCACGTCCGGGTCGAGCATGTGCCATTCCTTGCGCGCCTTGACCACCGTGCCGACTCGCGGACGGGAATACACCAGGCCCTTGGCAACCAGTACGCGCGTGGCTTCACGCAGCACCGGCCGACTGACCGCGTACTCTTCGCACAACAGGGCTTCGGCGGGCAGTTTGTCGTCGGGTTTGAAACGACCAGAGACGATCTGCATGCCCAGTTCCTGGACGATGCGCGAGTGCATGCTTTTGCGGTCGGAGGGTTTGCGGTAATCCATGGGGAACGGCGCGATCCTGGGCGATGGGGGTGGGGCGCATGATAGCAGGCGGGACACGGTCCTGAATGATCGTTCCCACGCTCTGCGTGGGAATGCCTCAAGGGACGCTCTGCGTTCCAATGGGACGCGGAGCGTCCCGGGCTGCATTCCCACGCAGAGCGTGGGAACGATCAAGGGAGGGGTTAGTGGGAATGGCGTGGGACTTCGGAGCCGCGGCAGCCGACGAGGAAGTCGAAATCACAGCCCTGATCCGCCTGCAGCACATGGTCGATGTACAACTGACGATAACCACCAACGATCAACTGTTCCGGCGGCTGTAGATCAGCCATGCGCGCTGCCAATTCAGCATCCGGAATATCCAGATGCAGACGCCCATTGGCGCAATCAAGCTCAATAGAGTCGCCTTCCTGCACCACCGCCAAAGGTCCGCCAGCCGCCGCTTCTGGCGCCACATGCAAGACCACCGTGCCATACGCCGTGCCACTCATGCGTGCATCGGAAATCCGCACCATGTCGGTCACGCCCTGGGCCAGCAGTTTGGCCGGCAAACCCATGTTGCCGACTTCGGCCATGCCCGGATAACCCTTCGGCCCGCAGTTTTTCATCACCAGGATCGAGTTGGCATCCACGTTCAGTTCCGGGTCGTTGATCCGCGCCTTGTACATGTCGAAGTTCTCGAACACCACGGCACGGCCGCGATGCTGCATCAATTCGGCACTGGCGGCGGAGGGCTTGAGCACGGCACCGAGAGGCGCGAGGTTGCCGCGCAGCACGCAGATGCCGCCGTCGGCGCGGATCGGATTGTCGAGGGTGCGGATCACTTCGTCCTGGCCGTAGATCGGCGCGTCCTTGGTGTTCTCGCCAAGGGTCTTGCCGTTGACGGTCAACGCATTGGGATGCGGAATCAGATTGGCTTCACCGAGGCGACGCAGCACTGCGGGCAAACCACCGGCGTAGTAGAACTCTTCCATCAGGAAACGCCCGGACGGTTGCAGGTCGACGATGGTCGGCATGCCGCGACCGATGCGGGTCCAGTCGTCCAGCTCCAGCTCGACGCCGATGCGCCCGGCGATGGCTTTCAAGTGAATCACCGCGTTGGTCGAACCGCCGATGGCGGCGTTCACCCGGATGGCGTTTTCAAAGGCTTCCTTGGTCAGGATCTTCGACAGTCGCAAGTCTTCGCGAACCATCTCCACCGCGCGCATACCCGACATGTGCGCCAACACATAACGCCGCGCATCGACGGCGGGAATGGCCGCGTTATGGGGCAGGGAAGTGCCGAGGGCTTCGGCCATGCAGGCCATGGTAGACGCGGTGCCCATGGTGTTACAGGTGCCAGCCGAGCGGGACATGCCGCCCTCGGCTGCAAGGAAATCGTCGATGGTAATGGTGCCGGCCTTCACTTGTTCGCTGAGCTGCCAGACCACCGTGCCCGAGCCAATGTCCTGGCCCTTGTGCTTGCCGTTGAGCATCGGCCCGCCGGTGACGACGATGGCCGGCACGTCGCAACTGGCCGCACCCATCAGCAGTGCCGGGGTGGTTTTGTCGCAACCGGTCAGCAATACCACTCCGTCGATCGGGTTGCCGCGAATGGCTTCTTCAACGTCCATGCTCGTCAGGTTGCGGGTGAACATGGCGGTCGGGCGCAGGTTCGATTCGCCGTTGGAGAACACCGGGAACTCGACCGGCCAGCCACCTGCCTCGATCACCCCGCGTTTGACGTGCTCGGCAATCTGCCGGAAATGCGCGTTGCACGGGGTCAGTTCCGACCAGGTGTTGCAGATGCCGATGATCGGCTTGCCGTGGAACTGATGGTCGGCGATGCCCTGATTCTTCATCCAGCTGCGGTACATGAAGCCGTTCTTGTCGGCCGTGCCAAACCATTGCGCGGAGCGCAGGGTGGGTTTCTTATCAGACATAATCGGCTCTCTTATTGTATGACTATATTGTTTAATCTGACGGATAACATAAGCGCAAATTCGGCGCTTTGGAAGCGTTGTCGCTTAATTAGTAATACTATATAGTCGTTTTCGACGGAGGGATTGGCCCTGGCGGTTTTCCGCGAGAGGCGTCCCCCGAGGTTCTATAACAACAACAATCGGAGACCGATCCCATGAGCCAGGAACTGCGGCTTATTCGTCGCATTACGCTGAAACTGATTCCCTTCCTGATCCTGCTGTACCTGATCGCCTATGTGGATCGCTCCGCCGTTGGCTTCGCCAAGCTGCACATGGGCGCGGACATCGGCATCGGCGATGCGGCGTACGGCCTCGGCGCCGGGCTGTTTTTCATTGGCTATTTCTTGCTGGAAATCCCCAGCAACCTGATGCTCGAACGCTTCGGTGCGCGGCGCTGGTTCGCGCGGATCATGATCACCTGGGGCGCGATCACCATCGGCATGGCCTTCGTCCAGGGCCCGCACAGTTTCTACGTAATGCGCTTCCTGCTTGGCGCCGCCGAAGCCGGGTTCTTTCCGGGCGTTCTGTACTACATCACCCAATGGTTCCCGGTGCGCCATCGCGGCAAGATCCTCGGGCTGTTCATCCTCTCCCAACCCATCGCGATGATGATCACCGGCCCGGTATCCGGCGGTTTGCTCGGCATGGACGGCACCCTCGGCCTGCACGGCTGGCAGTGGTTGTTTATCGTCATCGGTACGCCGGCGATTCTGCTGACCTGGCCGGTGCTGCGCTGGCTGCCCGACGGCCCGCAACAAGTGAAATGGATGGACCAGGCCGAGAAGGACTGGCTGACCGGCGAGCTGAAAAAAGACCTCGCCGAGTACGGCCAGACCCGCCACGGCAACCCGTTGCATGCGCTGAAGGACAAGCGGGTTCTGCTGCTGGCGCTGTTCTATCTGCCGGTGACGTTGAGTATCTATGGCTTGGGTTTGTGGTTGCCGACCTTGATCAAACAGTTTGGCGGCACGGATCTGGTGACCGGGTTCGTGTCGTCGGTGCCGTACATCTTCGGGATCATCGGTTTGCTGATCATCCCGCGCAGTTCCGACCGCTTGAATGATCGCTACGGCCATTTGGCGGTGCTCTATGTGTTGGGCGCCATCGGCCTGTTCCTCAGCGCCTGGTTGACGCTGCCGGTGGCGCAACTGGCGGCGTTGTGCCTGGTGGCATTCGCGCTGTTTTCCTGCACAGCGGTGTTCTGGACCTTGCCGGGGCGGTTCTTTGCCGGCGCCAGTGCGGCGGCGGGGATTGCCTTGATCAACTCGGTGGGCAACCTCGGCGGCTACATCGGGCCGTTCGTGATCGGTGCGTTGAAGGAATACACCGGCAACTTGGCGTCGGGGTTGTACTTCCTGTCCGGGGTGATGGTGTTCGGGCTGGTGCTGACGGGCGTGGTTTATCGGTTGCTGGAGCGCAAGCATGTGTTGCCGGCTGACCAGTTCGCCGCCAGTGCCCGAGGCGCGACCCGTACCTGACACCCAACCTGTAGGAGCAAAGCTTGCTCGCGATAGCGGTCTGACAGTCGAGACCAATGCTGAATGTTTTACCGTCATCGCGAGCAAGCTTTGCTCCTACCGTGAAATTTCGTTTTACAGGAGAAAATCATGCGTCTAGTTCAGTTCGAATTGCTCAATGGCGAGCGCCGTGTCGGCGTTGTCGAGGAGGGTCTGGTCCGTGAAGTCCAGGAAGCGCGCACGGTGCGCGACTTGGCGCTGGCGGCGATCGAGGCGGGTATCGGCCTGCAACAGCAGGTCGAGGCCCTTGGCCTGGGCATCAGCCACAACTACGCGCAACTGCTGACCGACCTGCGCATCCTGCCACCGCTGGATCACCCGGACCCGGCGCACATGTTGGTCAGCGGCACCGGCCTGACTCACTTGGGCAGCGCTTCGGCCCGGGACAAAATGCACCAGCACGTCGGTGACGAAGCGGCGATGACCGACACCATGCGCATCTTCAAGTGGGGCGTGGAGGGCGGTAAGCCGGCTGCCGGCCAGGCGGGCGTGCAACCGGAATGGTTCTACAAGGGGGACGGCAGCATCGTCGTTCGACCCGGCCAGCCATTCCCGCTGCCACCGTTTGCTGAAGACGCCGGGGAAGAGCCGGAACTCAGCGGCCTCTACGTCATTGGCCATGACGGCAAGCCGTATCGCCTGGGCTATGCGGTGGGCAACGAGTTCTCCGACCACGTCATGGAACGCAAGAATTACCTCTACCTCGCGCACTCTAAATTGCGCAGTTGCAGCTATGGCCCGGAACTTCGCGTCGGTGAGCTACCCCAACACTTGGCAGGCAGCAGTCGCATCCTGCGTGACGGCGAAGTGTTGTGGCAGAACGAGTTCCTCAGCGGCGAGGCCAATATGTGCCACAGCCTGGCGAACCTTGAGTATCACCATTTCAAGTACAGCCAGTTCCTGCGACCGGGGGACGTGCACATTCACTTCTTCGGCACCGCGACCCTGTCCTTCGCTGATGGCATCCGCACCCAACCGGGTGATGTGTTCGAAATCAGCCAGGCCGAATTTGGCGCGCCTTTGATCAACGGTATTGCACCGGTTGATGCGGCATTCGAACCCGGCACTGTCGGCACCCTTTAAGGAGACCCGTATGACCCAGATTCTTGGTCACAACTACATCGGCGGCCAGCGCAGCGCGGCCGGCAATCTCAAACTGCAAAGCGTCGACGCCAGCACCGGCGAGGCCTTGCCCCACGATTTTTATCAAGCCACCCCGGAAGAAGTCGACGCCGCCGCCAAGGCTGCCGCCACCGCTTACCCGGCGTATCGCAGCCTGAGTGCAGAACGACGGGCGCAGTTTCTGGACGCCATCGCCGATGAACTCGATGGGCTAGGGGATGACTTCGTTGCCGTGGTCTGCCGCGAAACCGCGTTGCCCGCCGGTCGTATCCAAGGCGAGCGCGGTCGCACCAGCGGTCAGATGCGCTTGTTCGCCAAGGTCCTGCGCCGTGGTGACTTCTATGGTGCGCGGATCGATCAGGCCTTGCCGGAACGCCAGCCATTGCCACGCCCCGACCTGCGTCAGTACCGCATCGGCCTTGGCCCGGTGGCAGTGTTTGGCGCGAGCAACTTTCCGTTGGCGTTCTCCACGGCGGGCGGCGACACCGCTTCGGCACTGGCCGCCGGTTGCCCGGTGGTGTTCAAGGCCCACGGCGGCCACATGGCGACTGCTGAACTTGTCGCTGATGCAATCTTGCGAGCTGCGGAGAAAACCGCGATGCCGGCCGGTGTGTTCAACATGATCTTCGGCGGCGGGGTCGGCGAAGCGCTGGTCAAGCACCCAGCGATCCAGGCTGTGGGTTTCACCGGTTCACTCAAGGGCGGTCGCGCCTTGTGCGACATGGCCGCCGCACGACCGCAGCCGATCCCGGTGTTCGCCGAGATGTCGAGCATCAACCCGGTTATCGTGTTGCCTCAGGCACTGGCGGCTCGGGCAGAAAGCGTGGCCCGCGACCTGACGGCGTCGGTGGTGCAGGGCTGTGGTCAGTTCTGTACCAATCCGGGGTTGGTGATCGGCATTCGTTCGCCTCAGTTCAGTGCGTTTGTGCAGCAGGTCGCCGGGTTGATCGCTGATCAACCGGCGCAAACCATGCTCAATGCAGGCACGTTGGGCAGCTATGGCAAAGGCCTGCAAAAGCTGCTTGCGCACCCTGGGATTGAGCACTTGGCGGGCAGTCCGCAACAAGGTGATCAGGCTCAGCCGCAACTGTTCAAGGCGGATGTCAGCCTGTTGATCGATGGCGATGAAGTCTTGCAGGAAGAAGTCTTCGGCCCGACTACGGTGTTCGTCGAAGTCGCGGATCAGGCGCAGCTCAGTGCCGCGTTGAACGGGCTGCATGGTCAGTTGACGGCGACGATCATTGGCGAGCCGGCGGACTTTGAACAGTTCGGCGAGCTGACCGCGTTGCTGGAGCAGAAGGTCGGGCGGATCTTGCTTAACGGTTACCCGACCGGTGTCGAGGTTTGCGATTCGATGGTGCACGGCGGACCGTATCCCGCGACGTCCGATGCGCGTGGTACCTCGGTGGGCACCTTGGCCATCGATCGTTTCCTGCGCCCGGTGTGCTTCCAGAACTACCCCGACAGCTTGCTGCCGGAGGCGCTGAAGAATGGCAACCCGCTGCGCATTCAGCGCCTGGTAGATGGCAAGCCATCTCGCGACGCGCTCTAACTTCTGGACGCAACCCTCTGCAACCGATCGTTCCCACGCTCCGCGTGGGAATGCAGCCCGGGACGCTCCGCGTCCCCACCAGAGCCGAACGCAGAGCGTCCGATGAGGCATTCCCACGCAGAGCGTGGGAACGATCAGACACTGTGCGTGGGAACGATCAGAGGGAGAGGGCGGCGTGATGAGCTATCATTGCGTCTTTCCATTTGAATGATTGATTGCCATGACTGCCGTAACCGACACCTTGCTCAACGCCCTCGAAAACTGCGACCTGCTGGAAATCGATGGCTTACACGCCTCCGAGTTCTACATTGCTGAAGAGGACGACAGTCTGAACATCGAATGCATGGACGGCCGCGCGCTCAAGCATTGGGAATTCAGCAAGGCTCAAATCGAGGCAGCGACTTTCGATCCAACCCTGCAAAGCTGGCTCATCACCGGTGATTCCGGCGAACACCGGCTGGTGTGCATGGCTGCCTTCGGCGGTCGTGACGACGAGGAAGAAGAGCATGAAGATGCGTAATTTCTGGCCACTGTTGATGGCCGGCAGCGTCGGCGCCATGGGCGTTCAGGCGGCCACTGTCGATGATTATCAGCTGTTGGTCGGCTCCTACACCGCGGGTCAGAGCCAGGGCATATATCGCCTGAACTTCGACAGCGCCACTGGGCAAATCGCTGCCAAGCCGCTGCAAGTGGTCAAGAGCGAAAACCCGTCCTGGCTGACGATTTCCAAGGACCAGCATCATCTGTTCGTGGTCAACGAAAACGGTCCAGGCCAGGCTGATCCAGTCGGCAAGGTCAGCAGCTATGGGATCAATCCCAAGACGTTTGAGCTGAAGCTGATCAATCAGGTCCAGAGCCTGGGCAACGAGCCGACCCATTCGAGCCTCAGCGGCGATGCCAGCCATTTGTTCGTCAGCAATTACTCGGTGGTCGAAGATCCGGGCGGCACCCTCGCGGTGTTGCCGGTGGGCGCTGACGGCAAGCTCAAACCAGTGGTGCAGATGAGCAGTCATCCGTCGAGCCGGGTCAATCCCGAGCGGCAGGTGTCGGCGCATGTGCATTCGACGATCTCCTCGCCGGATGGCAAGTACGTGTTTTCCAATGATTTGGGCGCGGACAAGATCTTTGTCTACCGCTTCAATCCCAAGGCCAACCCGCTTTTGCCATTGACGCCGGCCACACCGGCTTCGGTGTCTCTGCCACCGGGCAGCGGGCCGCGTCATTTGCTGTTCAGCGCCGATGGCAAGCACGCCTGGCTGAGCATGGAAATGAGCGCTCAGGTCGCGGTGTTCGATTACCAGGACGGCACGCTCAAGCAGACGCAGTTGGTCGATCTGGCCGCGGGGCAACCCACGTCCGACAAGGCCGGCGCTGCGTTGCACGCTTCGGCTGATGGCAAGTTCCTCTATGTCAGCAACCGTGGCACCGCCAATCAGTTGCTGGTATTTGCTATCGACCCGGCCACCGCCCAGCTCAAGGAATTGCAACGCCGTTCCGTCGAGGGTGATCACCCGCGAGAGTTCAGCCTCGACCCGAGTGGCAAGTTCCTGTTGATCGCCAACCAGAAAAGCAACGAAATTGTCGTCGTCGAGCGCGATGCCAAGACCGGTTTGCTGGGTAAAACCGTGCAGAAACTGCCGATGGATGCCCCGAGCGATCTCAAGTTCCTGGTGCGTCAATAGGCCGCAGGCCCCGGTTGATGGGGCCTGCAACCTTCTATTAATGAGACTGATATCCGCTAATGCTACAAAGCATTTCAAGGCGCGGACCCTCGGGAGTTAAGTTTGCTTCACGGCCTAACCAGGCAAGCAAGCCAACTGACTCCGAGGAACACCGCCATGAACTTCAATCTCTTCTCCATCATCGCTGCATCCGCTATCTCTGCCACCGTTGCCCTGCCAGCCAGCGCCAACGTTGAGATCAACAGCAAAAAATCCCACACCCAGAGCTACACCCAGAAATACCTGCAACAAAGCGCCAACTTCTACGCTGCACTGGATCACAAAACCCAAGCCTGAAATTTGAGCCCTGCACCTTTTATGCAGGAGCGAAGTCACTTGTTCTGATCGACCGCCGGTGCGTCGAGAAGCCATGAGTGATGTCGCTCCTGCATAACGCGTTTACGACAGCATCACCTTGATATCAATGGGTCGCTTGATATCACTTGGCCATCAGTTTAAATTTGACGCTGATTTTTTGACTCCTTCACTAGAAAAGGATCGGCAGTATGGCGATGCGTCTGGCAGTGGTACTTCTGTTTCTCTATTCCACCCCGATTTTGTCGGCTGCCCAGCCCGTTTCAGACGAGCCGGATGCGGCCCGCGAGCGCTTGATGAGCTTTATCGAGGACTGAAACACGCTGGATCCATGATCAAAAAAACTGATGGCTACTATGCATAAAGGTCGCTAGTTAACTTCGGTTTTTTGATCGATTCTGTGGGCACTGAAACATGCCTACGGAGAACACCATGGCCAGCGCAATCCTCACTTCTGCCAAACACGGCGCCTACCTGGCCATCGGTCTTTACGTGGCCATGGTGCTTGTGGTGAGCCTTTCGGCTCAATCGCAACACGATCTTCAAGCACCGATCCAGGTCGCTTATCCCGCCATCCAGTTTGAACACCGCACGCAAAACGTGGTGGTTGATCAGGGAGACGTTGCGGGAGTGGTCGGCGCATGAAAGGACGCAAACTCTGGGTCATCGCCTTTCTGGCGTTCATGACCAATGGTGCTTCGCTGTTGGGGATCGGGCAGGGTTCGGCGGGGTCGGTGGCGCGGGCCATCGAATGCAATCACAGCATTGCGCACAACATTCAGACGGCCAAGGCGTTGGGATTGTTGGTGGGTAATCCGCCGTTAAAGGCCCGTGCCGGGTTCCTCGGACCATTTCAGGTAGATTGCTCGGCGTTGGGGATGTGCTCGGTGTTGGCTTGACCTCGATCCCGTAGGAGAACCGGTTATTTTTTCATGATTGATGTGAACAGATCCGAGTCCAGAAACCGCTGGAGCCATGCCTGCAACCGAACATAAGGCGTCTGCCCGAACCACTCCCGATCCACATGCGCGAATTGCCGTACAAACGGCATCAATGCCACGTCCGCCAGACACGGATGATCGGCCAGCAGATACTCATTACGCTCCAGCATCTCATTGAGTTCGCGCAGGACTTTCTCGCACTCGGCGCGGTGAAACTCCATGGGTTGTTCGGGGTAGCGCTCGGCGTACTTGTAGCGATTTAGAAGGCCCTTGAAAATCTGGTCATTGCCCAGGATCAGTTTTTCCATCCATAACGAACCATATGAATCATCCTTGAGCAGCCAATCCTGTGGATCGTTCTGCGCCAACGCCCAGCGCATGATGTCCAGGCTTTCATCAATCACCCGGCCATCCACCTCCAACACCGGCACTGTACCCTTGCTTGACAGCGCAAGCATTTCGGCAGGCTTGGCCTTCAGGCTGACTTCGACAATTTGCACCTCAACCCCTGAATAACGCAGGGCCATGCGCGCACGCATGGCGTAGGGGCAGCGGCGAAAGGAGTAAAGCGTGGTCATTTCACCTCCAGCGTGCTCAGGCCATTGCCCTGCCGGCGGACCTGGATCTGTACCGGAATCCGTTCATGCATTTCCTGCACATGGGAAATCACCGCGACCTTGCGACCCTGAGCCTGCAAGCCGTCGAGGGCGTCCATGGCCAGTTGCAGGGATTCCGGGTCTAGGCTGCCGAAGCCTTCGTCGATAAACAGCGATTCGATCTTCAACGTACTCGACGCCATCGAGGCCAGGCCGAGCGCCAACGCAAGCGACACCAGGAACGTCTCGCCGCCGGACAACGAATGCACCGAGCGCAGTTCGTCGCCCATCTCAGTGTCCATCACCAGCAAGCCGAGCATGCTACCACCGCGTTTCAGGCGATAGCGCCGCACCAGTTGCCGCAACTGCACGTTGGCGTGATGCACCAACAGGTCGAGGTTGTAGGCCTGGGCGATCTTGCGGAAGGTGTCGCCGGTGGCCGAGCCGATCAAGGCACTCAAGCGCGCCCAGCGCTGGTACTCGGTGTAAGCACCGGCAATTTGCTGGGCCAGGGCCTGATTGGCGTTCTGTCGACGCTGATCCTCGGCCTGTTCGGCACGCAATTCGGCGCAACGGTGTTCGCTGGTGGCGAATAGGTTTTGCAGTTCTGTCAGCGCGGTCGCCAGTTGCTCGGCGTCGAGGTTTCCATTGTGTTGGGCTTGATGAGCGACCAGGCGTTTGTCCCGTTCCTGCACCAAGACCTTGGCCTGTTCGATGGCTTTTTCGCTGTGCTGCAATTGCTGGCGCAACTCGCTGACCTGTTGATCGCCAACACTCAGCAGCGCTTCCAGGCCACCGTCATCCAGTTCCGGGTGTTGCGCACGCCAGTCGGCAATCTTGCCGCTCAACTCGCGATCTTCGGTGTCCAGCGCCTGTGAGCGTTCCTGCTGCGCCTTGAGTTCAGCGGCCAATTGCACCAGCCGCGTGCACACGGTTTGCAATTCCTGATTGGCGGCGGCCTCGGCATTTCGCGCCTGTTCGACGGCTTGGTCGAGTTGCTGCTGCCATTGCTCGGCGCTGCTGTGTTGGCCAAGCAATTGTGCGAGTTTTTGCTGACAGGCTTGTTGCTGCTCGGCGAGCACCGTGAACTGCTGTTGCGCGGCTTCCAATTGCTGGGCGCGGGTCAGCTGGCGATCCTGTTCTTTCTCAAGCTTCTGTTGACGCTGTTGCTGTTCGCCAAGTTCGTCGCGCTGCTGCTCGAGTTGCTCCAGGCGCTGGGCGATCTGGCGGTCGAGCTGCAAGAAGGTCGCGGCCGGTTCGTTGCGCAAGGCTTCCAGGGTATCGGCCGGGAGCAGGCTGCTGAACGCCGTCAGTTCTTCGTCCAGACGCTGGCGATCATTGCTCAACGCCTGGTGCTGATTGCTCAGGTGTTGGGCCGATTGCTGGCTCGCGGTTTCGGCGCTGCGCAGCTGTTGCGCCAGTCGCGCGGCATCCTGTTGCAGGGTGAGCAGGGCGGTTTGGCGTTGTTCGTCCTGGGTGATGCTCTGGTTTAGCTGACTGTTTTGTTGGGTCAGCCAGGCGTCGCGTTTGGCGATGTCCTGGTTCAGTAACTGAGCGGACAGCGGATGGGCTTCGAGGCTTGGTGTCAGGCTTTGTTGCTGGGTCGCAAGCCGTTCCTGCTGTTGCAGCAGTTCCTTTTGCTGCGCGATCAATCCGCCGACTTCGGCGCGCAGATCGGTGAGTTTTTCCTTCAGCAGGTCAACGGCTTTCTGCGCATTGGTCAGTTCACTTTCGTCATGCCGACCGAGGCTTTGCAGCAGCGCTTCGGGCTGATGATAAGGATGATCCGGGCTGCCACACACCGGGCACGGTTGATCGTCTTGCAGTTGTGCGCGCAATTCCTCGACGCTTTCGCTGCGGGCCAGGCGCTGGCGTTCCAGCAAGTCCCGAGTGACAGTCAGGGTCTGTTCGGCGACGGTCAGTTCGGCCTTGGTTTTTACACCGTCCTGAGTCAAACGATCACGTTCTTGTTGGGCCGTGAGCTGACGTTGCTGAAGCTCGGCGCCGCGCTTGTCCAGTTCCTGTTGGCTGGCCCACAGTCGCGTCAACTCTTCGAACGCACGCAGTTGCTTGCGGTTGTCCTGCAACAGCGTGCTCAGCAGCTGGATTTGCTCGGCCACGGCTTCGGGCTCGGCGCCGGCCTCTTTGTACAGCACTTCCAGGTTCTGCTTTTGCGCGGCCAGTTCTTCGGCGGCGCGGGTGGCGCTTTGTTCGAGATCGGCCAGTTCGGCCTGGCCTTTATTCAGGCGATTGCCGATCAGCATCAGCTGTTGCAGGCGATCACGATAGGCGTTCCAGGCATCGCTCAGTGGCGCCAGATGGGTGCTTTGTTCAAGCTCTCCGGCGATGCGCTCCAAGCGTGAAGCGACCTGTGTTTGCTGATCGACCAAACCCTGAATAGCGGTTTGACCTTGGGAGCAGGCCAGTTCCGCTTGTTGCTTGGCGTCGGCACTGAGGCCGGCATCCTTAGCCAGACGGGCGAGGGTGCTTTGCTCTTCAAACGCCTGACGCAGCAGCGGCGCACCGGCACTGTGTTGGTTCTGCGCCTCGGTCAATGCGGCGTGGGCGCTGCTCAGGCTTTGTTCGAGTTGCGTCTGACGCGCGGTCAGTTCTTGTTGCTGTTGTGTGTGTTGTTGAATCTGCGCGGCCAACGGTGTGAGCTGGGCGCTGAGTTCGGTCTTGCGCCTGAACTGATGCCGCTGCGGCGCCAGTTGCTCCAGGCGCGTCAGCTTCAGCCGTTCACCGGCCAGACTTTCCCAGTGTTGCTGGGCGGATTGCAGTTGCTCGCTGGCGCTCTGCTGTTCGTCCTGCAATTGGCGCAGTTGTTTGAGCCAGGTGTGCTGCTCTTCAAGCTGCTTGAGTTGGGCCTGTTGCAGCTTGAGTTGCTGCTGGGCTTCGTTGAAGCGTTCATCCAGTTCGGCGCGCGCCTCTGGGGGCAGCGGCGTGACGCCGGTGGCCTGATCCTGCAGCAGCTTGTGGGCTTCGCGTGCCTCTTTGGTCTTGTCGTACGCCCGGCGTCCCAGACGCGTGTAGAGCGCGGTATCGGTGAGTTTTTCCAGTAGTTCGCTACGGTCGTTGTCGTCAGCCTTGAGGAAGGCGCTGAACTCGCTCTGGGCCAGCAGCACGGCGCGGGTGAACTGTTCGAAGTTCAGACCCAGCGCAGCTTCGAGCTGGGTCTTGTACTCGCCTTTCTGACTGGCCAGCAATTGATCCTGATCGATATCGCGCAGGCTTTGGCGACTGGCTTGCAGCTTGCCGCCAGCCTTTTCCCGGGCGCGATTGGCTTCCCAGCGCGCGCGGTAGCGCCGGCCGTCGATGCCGACGAAATCCACTTCGGCATAACCTTCGCCGGTGCCGCGACGCAGTAATGTGCGCGGGTCGCCGGTGCCGATTTCACCGTCGGCGTCCGGGACTTTGGCATCGCGCCCGGTGTTGTTCAGGCGCGGCACGGCGCCAAACAGGGCCAGGCACAAGGCATCGAGCAGGGTGCTTTTACCGGCGCCGGTCGGCCCGGTGATGGCGAATAATCCAGCGCTGGCCAGCGGCTCGGCGGTGAAGTCGATTTCAAACGGCCCAGCCAGCGAGGCGAGGTTTTTCAGGCGGATCGCGAGGATCTTCATGGCTGTTCGCTCTCCATCTGCACGTCTTGCAGCAGCTCGGCAAAGTCCTTGAGAGTTTGCTCATCGACCTCGCTGCCGTAGTTGTCCTGCCAGGCGCGGCTGAACAGTTCCTGGGGCGATAGCTGGTCGAGTTCGATCAAGGTCGCGCCGTCGTCGGTCCCGTCCTTGCTGCCGTTGCCGGCGTATTCGGCGGCAATTCGCACCAGTCGCACGGCTTTGCCTTCCAGTGCAGTTTCCACTTGAAAGCGTAGATCCGGTTGCGGCTCATCCAGACGTACCCGCACTTCCAGCCACGGTTGGCGTTGCAGATCGGCCAGCAGATCAATGTTCGGCAGGTCCGCCAATAGCAGCAACACTTCCGCCAGCGGCGCCGGGCCGATCCGTTGCAGGTTGACTGCACGCGGGATCAGTTTCGGTTCGACGCTGACCAGGGTTTCGCCGTCGAGGGTGATGTCGAGAATCTGATGCTGATAGTTGATCTCGGAAAACGACAGCGGAATCGGCGAGCCGCTGTAGCGGATGCGTTCTTCGCCGTTGACCTTCTGCGGCTTGTGCAAATGACCGAGGGCCACATAGCTGATGCTCGGTCCGAACAGACTGGCCGGCAGCGCCTCGGCATTGCCGATGATCAGGCTGCGCTCGGAATCCTCCGACACTGAACCGCCGGCCATGTGCGCGTGACTGATGGCGATCAAGGCCTGGCCCGGCTTGCGCTTGGCGTTCGCCGCTTCGATCAGCCATTCGTGCACTTGACCAATACCGCGCAAATAGTGGTCGCCCAACTGCGCGCCGGTCACCTCCGCAGGACGCAGGAATGGCAGCGCCAGGCACCAACCGGCAATCTCGCCTTTGGCGTCGGGCAGCGGCAACAGCAGGCGCTCGGCGTCCAGTTGCCCGTCATCGAGCCACAACACCCGGCCCAGTGCGTGAGTGCGCAGACGCCGCATCAGCGGCGCCGGCAGTTCAATCCGCGAGCCGGAGTCGTGGTTGCCGGCAATCATCACGATGGTGAGCAGCGGCTGCTGCTCGTGGGCGCTGACGATGAAATCGTAAAGACGTTCCTGGGCTTTGACCGGCGGGTTGACCGTGTCAAAAATATCGCCAGCGATCAGCAGCACGTCGGGCTGGTCCAGCTTCAGCTGGCGCAACAGCCACTCAAGGAAACAACCGTGCTCGAAATCGCGGTCCTGGCCGTGCAGGTTCTGCCCAAGGTGCCAGTCGGAGGTGTGGAACAGACGCAAGGCGTACTCCGTAGGAAATAAGGTGATGGCCGCGTGGGAAATGATGGCGGCTAAAGGGGAGGGAGTTTACTGGCAAACACGTTGGATGTGGTCGGACACTGATCTTGTGGCGAGGGGCTTGTCCCCGTTGGGGGGCGAAGCGGCCCCGTTTTTCCTTCAGATACACCGGATTATCCGGGCTGCGACTGCGGCGCAGCCGAGCGGGAGCAAGCTCCCTCGCCACAAAAAGCCTCTTTATCCGCCAAGTTTGCAGCCGGAATTCAACCGCTGCACTTCAGCAAAAATCTCGGTAATGGCTCGCCTCGGCTGTCGCTTATGCAGCGCTCGTACTTGTTCGCTCATCCGCACCAGTTCTTCACTCGGTTTCGCCCATTGCTCTTTCGGCAGCGGTTCGGACCATTGCTGCATCACCTCGGGCATCGCCTGCGGGCCCAATTTCTGGAGGCGGCGGACTTCCCATTCGGTCAGGTAGTTGGGGATCGTCCATAGGGTCATCACGTGGTACAGGTACCAGAAAAACCCCGATAGCCGGTTGCGCTCGCCGTCGCGAATCTCCTGATGCATGTGCGCGCGGGCGTTGTGGAAGGTGTGCAGGCCTTCGTGGGGCGGGTCGTCGGGGAGTTGCAGGTCTTCAAGGTCCTGAATGCTCTTGAGATCGTGGATTTCGTATTCCATGTACCCGCGAATCGCTTCCCAGTGGCTGATGGCGATGGACAAGCCGAAGCAGGGGAATTCGACGCTGGTCAGGGTTTCGCCATGCCGGAAACCGATGCCCATGCCGTATTGGCGCTGGATGCCGTATTGGGTGGCGGCCTGGGACTCGATGACCCAGGCGGAGAGGGATTCCCAGGGGACGAAGACAGGGGCGGTGGCGTCTTCGGGCATGAAGGAGACTTCGCGGCGTTGGCGGTTGAAGCGGGTGGGGATGATTTGGAGGCGTTTTTTGTGGTTGTGGTGCCAGACGCAGAGGCCGATGACTAAGGAAGTAATACCGGTTAGTGCTGCATTTCCGTATGACACTAGAAAAACGCCCTGTATGGCGTCAGTGATGTCGTCCCAACCCATTCCGAACAGAAAAAACAGGAAGCCGCCAATTAGTGGAAACAGAAACGCAACCGAGAAGGCAACACTGAATGGGCCGCCTAATATCACCTGCCATGAAAATATCTGAGGCCATCCCAGTCCGAAGTCCATGTACACATCATTTAATTCCCCAATGTGAGGACCATGCGGCGGCATGGGTGTCGGCAACGGCAAAGGCGCCAGATAAGTGATCCTTCCACTTGGGAATGGCTCGATGTCTCCGGCTTTTCGGGCTTGATCAATGGGCGGAGGCGGGGCGAGGCTATCAATCTTGGTGGGCATGGTCAGCCAGCTCCAACAAATGGGATTCAACCAGCAACATCGGTGGACGCTCGGTAACGGACTGGGCAGGCAGCGCAGGGAAACGGCCTCCAAGGCCTGCACGTAAATGCCGATCATGCACGTCGCTTACCACTTGGATTCAATCGCTGCACCTCAGCAAAAATCTCGGTAATGGCTCGCCTCGGCTGGCGCTTTTGCAGCGCTCGTACTTGTTCGCTCATCCGCAGAAGTTCTTCGCTGGGCTTGGCCCATTGCTCCTTAGGCAGCGGCTCTGACCATTGCTGCATCACTTCAGGCATGGCTTGCGGGCCCAACTTCTGGAGACGACGGACTTCCCATTCGGTCAGGTAGTTGGGGATCGTCCATAGGGTCATCACGTGGTACAGGTACCAGAAAAACCCCGATAGCCGGTTGCGCTCGCCGTCGCGAATCTCCTGGTGCATGCGCGCCCGGGCATTGTGGAAGGTGTGCAGGCCTTCGTGGGGCGGGTCGCTGGGGAGTTGCAGGTCTTCAAGGTCCTGAATGCTCTTGAGATCGTGGATTTCGTATTCCATGTACCCGCGAATCGCTTCCCAGTGGCTGATGGCGATGGGCAAGCCAAAGCAGGGGAATTCGACGCTGGTCAGGGTTTCGCCATGCTGGAAACCGATGCCCATGCCGTATTGGCGCTGGATGCCGTATTGGGTGGCGGCCTGGGACTCGATGACCCAGGCGGAGAGGGATTCCCAGGGGACGAAGACCGGTTCGGTAGCGTCTTCGGGCATGAAGCAGACTTTGCGGCGTTGGCGGTTGAAGCGGGTGGGGATGATTTGGAGGCGTTTTTTGTGGTTGTGGTGCCAAGTGAAGAGGCCGATGAGTAGCGAAAGAAAAGCGGCTAAAAGTCCAACTTCTGAAGCGGCATAAAAAACATCTACCGTAAACTCCCATGAGTACAACCACTCGTACCCTGATACGAGACCAAAACAAAAACAAAACAACGGGAAAAGGAAAATGAGCATACAGCTCCCACTGAATGGCAGGCCTAAGATGACCTGCCATGAAAATACCTGCGGCCATCCCAAACCGAAGTCCATGTACACCTCATTTAGCTCCCCAATATGGGGGCCGTATGGTGGTAGTGGTGTCGGCAATGGCAATGGCGCGAGATAAGTGATTCTTCCACTGGGGAACGCTTCGACTTCGCCCGCGTTTCGGGATTGTTCAAGGTTCGGAGGCGGCAGCAGGCTATCAATCTTGGTGGGCATGGTCAGCCATCTCCAGCAAATGGGTTTCAACCAGCAACATCGGTGGACGCTCGGTAACAGTTTGAGAGGGCGACACAGGAAAATGGCCCTCGCCACGGGGGTTAAGGCGTATGACGCGATTGCGAGAAACCCATTCGCCGTTGTTGGCCAAGGTCTGTAGACAGACCGTCAATTCCAGTGTTTCGGAGGCTGGCGTATATTCGGCATCAATATCCAGTGGGTATTGCAGGCACAGTACCAACCGATCGGGGCCTGTTTCTACAATACGCAGGCTGTTCGCCACTTCCTCGCTGATGACGTCCTTGCTTTCTCGCGGCGTGCCGCGGCTGTGAAGGGGGATAGAAATACGGTGGGCGCCGATCCCCAGGCGACGGGCAGGTTGACCGTTCAGGGGCGGTTGAAAATCATTGAGCTTGAGCCCTGGCAGGACCAAATGGATATCCTTGGGTTTGGCCTTTAGCAGCAGGTTTTTCAGCCACGAGTCATGCTCGTTCGGACCCAGTTGGGCATAAGGTGCATGAAGCAAAAAGGCCAGATAACTTTTGTACTCATCCAGCGTGTGGTCGCCGCGCGCCTCCGCATCCAGGCTCCATGGCGTGGTTTTGAGCCACTTGTCGTGGGAGCTGATGTTGTAGCGATTGAAGAGCCATGAGCCACCCAGTTCCAGTACGGTGAATAACGCCCCGGCCAAATTGAACCGGAAGAACAC
This sequence comes from Pseudomonas sp. LBUM1646, assembly GCF_059716165.1. Classification (NCBI taxonomy): domain Bacteria; kingdom Pseudomonadati; phylum Pseudomonadota; class Gammaproteobacteria; order Pseudomonadales; family Pseudomonadaceae; genus Pseudomonas; species Pseudomonas sp. LBUM1646. Next base: position 3,869,949 of record NZ_CP166810.1, on the reverse strand, counting down.
GGTCGACAGACGTGTACCCGCAGCGGCCCAAGCCGCTGTTCGTGCTTCGGCGCTTCGAGCAGTCAGGACTTTAGCCGTGGCGTGGACGGTATGGCTCAGGCCATAGGCATTAACGGTTGTCATGCCTCCAGCACCCAATGTGGCAAGCGCTGCACTGTTCTGTGCCGAGCTATTTCCGCTGCGTGTAGCCTGCTGCCAATTCTGGTACTGGGTATTCAAGCTGAATGCCGAAGCAATAACCCCAAAAAAGTAGGTAAAGCCACCCAACCCAATATGCATTTTCCCCATCTGCACATGAACACTCTGCAAGGCGTGTCGCTGCAGACCAGCGACAAGCTCCGCGCTTCGTGCCTTCAGGGCAGTGTCGGTGAGACTTTGGGCAGCAGTGAATCCTGCCGCCCCAGTGGCAGACGCCGCACTCAGCAACGGAGCCAACTTACGCTTATCCCGCGACTGGCTAAACGTCTCCCTCACGACCGAAACCAAATTCACCCCCTGCACCAAAAACACCAACAACCCCATCCCCTCACTTCTAATCAACCCCGCATTCGGCACCGCCCCGACTCCCAACCGAATATTCCTCAACAACCCTCGCACCTCCTGCTGCTGCGCCGGAGGAAACACCACCGTCACCCCCGCCCGCGCCTGCGTTGCACCGTAGAGCCGCGCCGACTGATCCGGCAGTTCCGCAATCGGGCTCAGCGCCCCGGCCAACCGCCCCTCAAGCTGCGTCAACTGCGCCCGTACGCGAGCGATCTCGCCCTGCAATTCCACCGCCCGTGGCGTCTTGTGCCCCTGGCGGTTTTTGTTGTGGGTGATCTGGTTGCGTTCACGGATCAAGGTCTTGAGGTTGGTTTGCAGCGCCGCCTGTTCCGCCGGGCTGGCGACAGTAAAGGTCACGCCAGTGGTTTTCGCCGCATCGAGTAGCCGCATGTGCAGCGCTTTGGGCAGGCGCCGGAACAGTTCGTCGAGGTCGGGGATTTTGTCTGCTGCCAGGTCGAAGCCTTCCAGCGCCCGGCTCAGGCCCAGGTTCAGCGCCGGGCTGAGGCTGTGCCGGGCCGCGTCGGCCACGGCGCGGGTGTGCTCGGGCAAGTCGTCGAGGGCCGGCAGGTGCGGTTGTTCGATTTTCTTCAGCTCGCCGAGCCAGCGTGGCAAGTTGTTGAACACGCCCATGCCGGCATTGAAGAACAGGGTGTATTGCACGGCCTGTTCCGGCTGCAGGCGCAGCGGCAAGGTGTAAAACAATGGCCGAGTCAGTTCCGGGTGTTTTTCCAGATAACCGAGCATTTCTTGGCTCGCGTGATCGCTGCGGCAGATGTCTTTGAGGCAGGCGTATTCGGCGCTGAACACCTGGCCCAGTTGTGCCGGTTCATGCGCGTCGTAGTACCAGGCCGAACGGTGGTAGCGCCCGGCGCACACCAGCATCGTGCGGTCGGCGGTGATGCGCTCAAGCACGCGATTCCAGCGGCCGAGGTCGGCCCGGTACTGAAACAGTTCGTCGTCCATGGCCGGGCGGTCGATGAAGTCGTTGATCCCGCGTTTGCCGCTGAAACGAGAGCCTTCAACCACCTCCAGGATGCGTTTGTTTTGCTCCCTGCCGAGCTTGACCAGCGTGTCGAGGTGGCGCTCGACGAAGTCAGCAGGGGCGACTGCAAAGTGCCGACGGGCGTAGTAATGGCTATCAGCATCATCAATGGCGCGGCTGTGCGCGGTGAAATCGGGATCGGCGCCTTGGTACTTGGCCATTTCGAACGCTTCGGTGTGGGCCTGCTTTCGCAGTTGCTCCAGCTCCGGCGTCACTGGAGCATTCGGCGGCTCGACTTTGCCGCCCTTGTTCAGGTAGTCGAGCAAGGCTTTGCGAGTCTGCTCCCGGTCGGGTTCGGGCAACTGTTCCAGATCGCCCAGCAGGGCCTTGACCTTTGGGTCGTTGCTGGCTTCGGACAGTGTGTCGACATCCGCCGGACTGAGCAGGCTCAACGACTCGATGTAGCAGGCCAGCAGGTAATTGCGTTCGTTGTGGTCGGCGTTGGTCCAATCGTCGACCCAGCCGACCACAATGTCTTGATAGTCGGCCAGATCGCGCAACACGCCTAGGTCGTCCTGCACCACGAGGAACAGCGTGTCGTCCTGATAAACGGGGCGCACTTGCCCGAGAAACTCGCCCAAGTGTGCTTCGCGAAAGCGCCGAGGTTTCTCCCACAGGTAGGGCTCGCGCTCATGTTCCGGGGCATCGCTGACCTGTACCGTCGGCAAAAGAACGGTGCCAGGCTCGACATCGTCCTGTGCGGCGGGCGCCTGCTGAGGCGCAACCGTGGCAACCTCCGCCAGCCACTGCCTGCCTTGCTCGACCGTCAGCAGATGCTCGCCACCGCTTTTACAATCCACCGGGCCGAGGTCAACGACTTGCATGAAGTGTTCGCGCTCCTCACGACTCTCGGTCACTTGAGCGCATTTGGCGGCGGTCCACTGCACCTCAGCGAAACACACGTGCAAGAGGCTACGCCTGGAAAACACCAGCGCCGGACGCTCCTCGACAGGCGTGCGCTGATCGCCATTGACCTTGGCACCCTTGTGCAGCAAGGCACTGACCAGTCCGTTGAGGACGCGGTATTCATGCAAATGGCCGGTAACGCTGTCGATCACGTACAACCAGCCATCACGCAATAGGCGAATACCCAGTGGACGGGTTTCCAGGGCGTAGGGCAGCTTCAAATCGGCGCTCGGACCCAGAGGCTTCTCCACCAGACCGTAGCGCAAAGGCAGGAGTTGCACGTGGGTCTGCTGCAAAGGGCAGGCGCCAGGCGAGCCGATGGCGGTTTTGGACGCCGCAGCAGCGGCGAGGTTGGCTGGTGCGTTCATGGGCGGCCCCGTTGGATGGCCCACTGGTGAGCGAGGTCGGCGGCCAGCGCAACGCGCTCGCCGGGTGATTGCAGCGATGGCGTATGGAGTAATCGGGCGATGTGGGGATGCTGGTCGAGCGGCGATCCATCCAGCCAGGCCATGACGTTGGCGTAATAGAACAACTCGGATTGGCTGCTTAACCCCAGGGCCTGGGCTTCCTCGAAGTGCTGTTCGTGCATTGGCCAACGCTGAGCCACGGTTTCGCCGCCGTGACGTTCGGGGAAGTGGGTGAGTAGATGGGCGTCGAGTTCGAGCAGTACGCGGCGCCGATCAGCGTGGTCCAACGCTGAATTCTGTTCGGTGCTCAGGCGATAGGGCGTCTGCAGTTCGGGACACTCGGTCAGTCGAGGCTGTTGACGATGCCAATTCGCGCCGACGCTATCGGCCGTCATCACACAGGAAACGGGACCGAACAAGCGTTGATCGCCGCTGCCGAACAAGGCCCGTGCCACGGCGGCGTCGGCCAGCCGCAGGATCACCGGCAGACCCTCTGGCAATTCAACGGTCAGCAATTTACGCAGGTGCTGGCGACGGAGTACTGCGGCTCCGGGCTGAACAACAGCACGCCCCATTCCTCGTGTGCGTGCTCCAGATAGAACTGAAAAACCGGTGCGTCAGGGTGTTCGATCACCACCAACAGCGGTGAGATATCCCGCAGCTCGGTGAAGGGCGGGTAGTCGTATAGCGCAACAGTGCTGACTCCGGGACTCAGCTGTTTCAAGCGCTCCAGCAACTGGTTGCGGGTCGCGCCGTCCAGCAACACAAAGGCCTGTTGATCATTCCACGGCAGGTCTGTCGGCAGTGAGGTCGAGAGCTTCATGCTTGAGCTGCCTCGCAAATCAGGCAACGTGAGCTGCGCGTTGAAACCAGCGCCTGGCGTTGTTTAGCGGCGTCGAAGGTCACCTTCAGCAGGGGTAACGCGCCCGGCATTAGCGGCTCTGCCGACATGCCCACGGCCGGGGAGCCACCCTGCACAATCGCCACGCTGCTGAAAATGCCATCCGGTCCCAGCGTCAGCCAATGGCCGCCAGCCTTGACCGTCAGGTGTGCTCCGCCATCAATGACGACTTGTTGCCCGGCATCGAGGTGGATTTGCTGAGTGGCGCTGAGTCTCTGACTGGTGACACGAATGTGTTGGTCTCCCTGGACCAACAGGTGATCGTCCCGTTTGACTTCAGTGAGGCGATTGCCGTGGGTCAGATGGTGTTCTTCGCCGCGCAGGTCGTGGCTGGCAATGCCGCCGACCACGACCGTTCGCTGGTGGTCGACTTGAATGCGTTCGTCGTTGAGCACGAGTTGGACGAAATCGCGCTGGGCACGTAGGGCTATTTCTTCGGCGCCTGCTCTGTCCTCGATGCGCAATTCGTTGTAACCGCCGCCGCCCGGGCTGCTCTGGCTGCGAAAGATGCTTTGCGTCTGTTCGGCGGGCAGGTCCAGCGGCACGGGTGTCGCCGCATTGGGCAAACAGCCAAGCACGAAAGGCTTATCGGGATCACCTTCGCTGAAGCCCACCAGCACTTCCATGCCGATTCGCGGGATCAGCACGCTGCCATAGCGGTCATTGGCCCAGCCGGTGGCTACTCGCAGCCAGCAACTTGAGTGTTCACTGTGCTGACCTTCGCGGTCCCAGAGCAGTTGGACTTTCACCCGGCCATATTCATCGCAATAGATTTCTTCGCCGGGTGGCCCGGTGACGACGGCGTGTTGGTTACCGTTTATTCGAGGCTTGGGATGGTCAAGGGCCGGTCGGAAGATTACGTCCCATGGCGTTGCGACGAACTGATTGCGGTAGCCCTGGCTGAAGCCGTCCTCAGGATGACCGTCTGTAATTGACTCCTCCAGGACCTGGGGCTGTTTCCCTGTGTGCTCGACCTCAGTCAATAACCACAAACCATTCCAGTCACCGCGTGGGTGTTCGGTCATCTCAACGAAATGTCCGCTGCGCATCAAACTTTGATCACTGCGCCCATGGGCTTGCCGATAATCGGCGCGATGGCGCTCCAGGGTCCGCCTGGCCAGATGCTTGCCGCGTTCACGCTCGGTGAATTGTCCCGGGAAGGCGTAATCCTCCAGGTGCGGCAACAGCGGGCTCTTGCTCTCGCTTTCGAGGGGGGCGCGCGGCTTTTCGAAGTTGTAATCACGGCGACTGACGTGGGTGGTGCGGGTTTCCAGGCTGACCTGGAACCGATCGATCACCGGGGTTTCGGCGACCATGCCGCTGCCCTGGGCATAAGCGGTCGGTCCCGAGGGGGGCGGGAACACGGTCTGGTCGTCGCCGAACACCAACACATGCCCGGTGGCACTGTGCTGGAAATGAAAGTGCAGGCCTTCTTCCTCACACAGCCGTTGAATGAAATACAGGTCTGACTCGTTGTATTGCACGCAGTAGAGCCGCGGCCGGTACTCTGCGCTGAGCTGGAAACGCCATGTGTCAGCGTGCATGCCATGGTCAATCAGCACGCGCTCGATGATTTTCGGCACGCTCAGGTGCTGGAAAATACGTTGGTTGTGGCGATGCGCGAGATAAGCGAGGCGGGGGACCAGGGTGATCTGGTAGTGAGTCAGGCGTTTGCCCGAGTCACCTTGCGCGACTCGATAGACCTGGCCGTGAAGGCCGCCATTGTCGGGTCCAAACGCCAGAAAGGCCGGGCGATGCAGCAGCGACTCGAGTTCCAGGTCAGGGCGTTCGCTGACCAGTTCGAGCATGACCTCATATGGCTGGTTCAGCGCTTCCCTGGCCCGGAACTCGAGTACCTGAAGGTCGTAGGAAAAACCTGCAATATCGAGCCTGAAAACAACGTCCTTCGCCGTACTGAGCATCCCACATCCCTGTGTCTTTTTAAGGCACGGGACTTTGCTGGAGTTTGCGAATTGGCGAAGTCAGTCGATTCGATATCTGCTGTAGGACTTGTCCGCGAATCGGAATCACATCGGGAAAGGCGACCTTTTCTGACAGCTATTTCGGATAAAGCGGCGGCAACCCGCTATCACCCACCGGATCCTGCACCCACTCGGCGATCGGGATCGCCCGGGTCGCGCGCCATAGGTCTTCGCCTTGCCAGTGCTGGCCGGTTTCGCTGTACAGCGCGCCGTTCAAGCCGTCCAGCGCATCGGACAACGGCACAAACCGCGCCGCCATGTCCGCCAGGGTTTCCGGTTGTTGCCGGGCCCAGGCGTCGAGGGCCTGGCGAGTGGCGTGGGGGTCGTTGGCCTGGCAGGCGCGTTTGAGCTCGTCGAGTACGGTGCGTGGGCTCGGGCCGGTTTGCGCGGCCCGCAGGATCGCCGGTTGCCAGCGGGCGCGCCACCACAGGCCGAAGCCCAGTAGCGTGGTGCAGGCCAGGATCATGGTGCTGAGTTTCCACCACCAAAGAGCTTCGCTGTCGGCGCCGTAATTCACTTGTGCGGTGCTGGCCGGGGTGTCGACCATCAGGCTTGGATTATTGGTCACTTGCAGGGTCCGGGCCGGCAGGCTGGTGTGTTCAAGGTGATCTTCAAAGGTGTTCCACCAGACCACGTCCACCGTCGGCAATTCGATGGCGCCACTGTGGGCGGGCACCAGGGCTTCACGGTCTTCGCGGCTGCCGATCAGGCCGCGTTCGCTGTGCTGGTTGCCCAGCACCGGTTGGTCCGGATAGCGGCGCAAGCCGTTGATGTCGGTGGCGGGCAGTGGCGGCAACTGCGAACTGGCCAGGCCTTCGGCCTTCAAGGTCAGGCTGCGGGTCAGCGAGTCACCGACCTGGGCGTGATCCGGTTCCGGGCTCCAGCTTTCACTCAGGCTCAGGCTGCGCGCTGGCAGCCATGGCGCGTCGGCAGGGTAAGTCTCGGGTTTGGCCTTGACCGTCAACGGGATTTCGGCAGAACTGACGCGCATCAGCTTGCCCGGTTTCGGCCCTTGGGACGTCGTGTCCTGCGCCGGTTGGACCAGGGTCGCGCTGAACACCTGCGTCGGAATGCTCAGCACGCCGCTGTGCTGAGGGAAAATCGCGTAGCGCATTTCGATCACGCCATGGCGCAGGCCATTGATGACCTTTTCATAGGTGCGCGACTCGCCCAGTTGCTCGATGCGCGCGTCGGGAATCTGCAGCGGGGTCAGGCTGCTGTCGTCATACAGCGACACCGAATGGTAGATGCGCAGGGTCAGGATCGCCTGGGCCTGCACGTACACGCTGCTTTGATCGAGGCTGGCTTCGATGAAGACCGGCGCCAGGGTGTGCTCGGTATCCTGGGTTTCGCTTTCGACCACTTGGATCGTGATGGCTTGGCTGCGCACCTCACCGAGTTGCAGCGACGGAATCTCCACGCTGCCGTTCTGCTTGGGCAGCAAGGTAATGATCCAGCGCGTGGTGGCGCGGTTATCACCGTTGATCGTGGTCAACTGGTTGACCTGGCGGGTGCCGCGCACTTCGAATGCCGGCTCCAGCGGCGTCAGGTCGGGCTTGCCGAACAGCGTCACGTCGTTGGATTCCAGGGTCAGTTCGACCGTCTCGCCGGAGTTCAGGCGACTGCGGTCGACACTGGCGACCAGCCCGGCTGCCTGGGCCTGAAAGCTCCAGAACAGTAGGGCGAGCAAGAAAGCGGTGAAGCGGGTCATCGAGTTTTTCCCTGATCCTGATGTTGTTGCTGTTCGTACCAGAATTTGCGCCGGAGCAATTCGCCGGGGTCATCCGGGATCTTGCGCAGCCATTGCTCCAGTGCCTGGGCCCGTTCGCCTTCAAGGCTGTCATTGGCCGGGCGTCGCGGTGGCGTGGTGCTTTGCTCGTCCCCCAGTTCGCTGCCTGGCACCTCGTTGGCCCCCGGTTGCGGCGGCGTGGTAGCCGGCTGTTCAGTGTCCGGCGCGTTGGGCTGAGCATCGGTTTTCGGTTCGCCGCTGCTCGACGGCTGGGTGGTGCCACCGGGCGCCGGGCTGTCGCTGGCGGTGCCGGGATCATCGCCTTCGGACTTGTCCGGTTCAACCGCCGGTGGCGTGGCTTTCTGTTTGATCAGGCTTTCCACCAGCGCCTTGTTGGTCAGCGCCGGACGCAAATCCGGCTGGCGTTCCAGGGCTTGCTCGTAGGCATCCAGCGCCGCTTCCAATTCACCGCCCTTGGCCAGGGCGTTACCCCGATTGTAGTGCGCGCGCGCGTCGTTGCCTTGGGCGAAGCGCTGGGCGGCGCCGCTGTAGTCGCCGGCCTCGTACAGCGCTACGCCTTGCCACTGCGGGTCTTCGAAATGTTGCGCGGCCTCGGCCGGATGGTCCTGATTGAGCAAATGCAGGCCGCGTTGATCGGGGCGCAGCCACAAATCTTCAAAGTCGAAGGCGTAACTGGGTTGCGGCAGCAGGAACAGCAGCGGCAGGCAGAACAACCAACCCCGGCGCCCGGCGAAGGAGGCCAGCAGCAACAGCGGCAGCAACAGCCAGTAACCCTGATCGGCCCAAGAGTCCAGACGCAGCGTCTGGCCGTCGTTGCGCAGGTTGCGCGGGCCATCGAGCAGGCCGAGGGCACCAAGATCGGCGTCGTCCAGTCGTGCCGCGTGGTAGCGGCCGCCCAAATCACTGGCGAAGGCTTTCAAGCCCGGACTGTCCAGGTGCGGAACGAGAATCGCGCCCTGGTCATCCTTGAGGAAACTGCCGTCCTCTTGCGCGACTGGCGCACCTTCGGGCGTGCCGACGCCGAGCATCAGAAACTCCGTGGATTTGCCGTTCAGCGCCCGCTCAATACCGAAGCGTTCCTGTTCGGTCAGGGAGGAGCCGATCAGCAGGATCCGGCCCTGGCCGAGGGCGCCCTGATCCAGCAGCGCCAAGGCCTTGATCACCGCCAGATCGGCGCGATGACCGGCCTCGGGCATCAACGAAGGCTTGAGCGCATCCAGCAGGTTGCGGCTGGTGGACAAGTCATCCGACAGCGGAACCAGCGTGTGGGCGCTGCCGGCGTAGACGACGATGGCGGTCTGGGCATCGCTGCGGCTTTGCAGCAGATCGAACAGTTTGCGTCGGGCCTGTTCCAGGCGGGTCGGCGGGCTGTCGGTGGCGAGCGTTTCCGGGGTCAGTTCCAGCAGCACCACCAGCGGGTCGGCGGGTTTCTGACTGGTTTGTTCGACTCGCTCCCAGCTTGGCCCGAGCAGCGCACCAATGGTCAGCACCCAGGCCAGGCCCAGGACCATCCACGGCAACTTGCTGTCGCGACCATTGCCGCCACTGAGCAATGCTGCGTGGAAGGCTGGCGGCAAAATCATCTGCCAGCGCCCGGCGCGTTTCTGCCGGTGCCAGAGTTGCCAGAGCAACCAGCCCAGCAACGGCAACAGCAGCAGCCACCAAGGCCGGAACCAGTAAGGCCAGAGCGCGCTCATCGACGCCTCCGCAGGCGCAGGCGTTTGAGCCGTTGGCGCCAGTCCGGCAATTGACTTTGCAAAAACAGGTCCTTGGTCAGCAAGCGTTGCAACGGGTTATCCGGCCAGCGCTCGCGCATCACCAGCAACATGCTTAACAGCAACGCCAGCGCCAAGGGCCAGTGATACAACGCTTGGGCCGGGCGGGCCTGGGTCGGTTGCTGGGTCACCGGTTCGAGTTTATCGAGGGTGTCCTTGATTGCTTGCAGTTCCTTGCCGTCGCGGGCGCGGAAGTACTGACCGCCGGTGGCCTCGGCGATGGCCTTCAGCATTGGTTCATCAAGGTCCAGGCTCGGGTTGACGCCGAGAAAGCCTAACGTGCCGCTTTGCTCCGGGTCGGCACCGATGCCGATCGGGTAGATTTTCACCCCTTCATTGGCAGCCAGGCGCGCGGCGGTCAGTGGGTCGATTTCGCCGCCGTTGTTGGCGCCGTCGGTGACCAGAATCAGCACGCGGCTTTGCGCCGGACGCAGGCGCAGGCGCTTGAGGGCCAGGCCGATCGCGTCGCCGATGGCGGTGTTCTTGCCGGCGATGCCGATCCGCGCTTCGTCGAGCCAGACCCGCACGGTGCGGCGGTCGAAGGTCAGCGGCGCTTGCAGATACGCTTGGCTGCCAAACAGGATCAGGCCGACCCGGTCGCCTTCGCGGCTTTCCAGGAAATCGCCGAGCAGGTGTTGGACCAGCGACAGGCGGCTGACGTCTTCGTCCTGCCACTGCATGTCCGGGAAATCCATCGAACCGGACACGTCCACCGCCACCAGCAAATCGCGACCGCTGGCGGCAATTGGCAGCGGTTCGCCGAGCCATTGCGGACGCGCGGCGGCGATCAGCAGCAATAACCACAACAGAATAAACGGTGCCTGTTGGCGCCAGGCCGGCAGGTTGGCGCGGGCACGGCGGCGGGACAACCCTTCGAGGTCGCTGAGAAAACTGACTTTGAGCGCCGGTTCGCCGCTGTCGGCCACTGGCAGCAGCACGCGCATCAGCCACGGCATCGGCAGCAGGGCGAAGATCCACGGCCAGGCGAACTCAAACATGTTTGCGAATCCAGGTGTCGACGGCTTGGGTCAGGCCGGCGATGGCCTTGTCGTCGAGTTTGCATTCGGGTTTGTAAGCGCCTTCGACCAGGACCATCCAGCGCGTCAGGCCGGCGGCCGGACAGCGGTTGTCGAGGAACGCAAGCCATTTGCGGCCGTTGAGGGTGTGGCTCTGGCTGTAGGGGTAATGGTTGCGGCACAGGCGTTTGAGTAAACCGTTGAGTTGCTGCAACCAGGCACCGGCCGGCGCGCCGTCGTAAGGCTTGGGCATCCGCGCCAGTTCGGCCAGGGCGGCGACGCGCACCGGATCCAGCGGTTGTTCGGCGCGCACGATACGGCGTTTGTCCGGAATGAAACGTCGCAACTGCCACAGGCCTAAACCGATCAGCGGCAGCAACAGCAGCAATAGCCACCAACCCGGCGCCGGCGGCCAGAAGCCAATCGGCGGCGGGGTCATCAGCGGTTGCAACTGCTCAATACTGCTCATCGACCTTTCCCCGGTTTCTGTGGGTTCAGGTATTCGCGCAGTTGCTCGACCATCTCGCTCTGGGTGCTCAGGGGCATCAACAACACCCGCAGTTTTTGCGCGAGCAATTCCCAGTGGGCGATGCGCGCTTCGGCCTGGGCGCGGTAGGTCTGGCGCAGGTCGAAATTCAGCGTGTCGAGTTCCAGCTGCGCGCCGCGTTCGGCGAACCGAAGCAGGCCCGCGGCGGGCAGGGCGTGGTCCAACGGGTCGGACAGCGGCAGCAGCAACAGATCGCAATGGCGTGACAACAGGCTCAGTTGTTGCTCGGAGCCTTCGGTCAGGGCGCGCTCGTCGCAGATCACGATCACCAGGCTGCCGGGGCGCAATACTTCCCGGGCGCGGCGCAGGGCCAGGTTTAGCGAGTCGCGGTTCTGCTCGCTTTCGGTGTGCAGCGACTGATTGACCCGCACCAACCGGTTGAGCAATTGCAGCAGGCTCTGCTTGCTGCGCCGGGGTTTGATTTCGTAGTGCTCGTTATCGCCGAATACCAGCCCGCCGACCCGGTCGTTATGCCCCAGCGCCGCCCAGCCGATCAGGCTCGCGGCTTGAGCAGCGAGTACCGACTTGAACATCAGCCCCGAACCAAAAAACAGCCGACGGCTTTGCTCGACCATGATGAAAATCGGCCGCTCGCGCTCTTCATGGAACAGTTTGGTGTGCGGCTCTTGTGTGCGGGCGGTGACGCGCCAGTCGATGGTGCGCACGTCGTCGCCGGCCTGATAGACCCGCACCTGATCGAAGTCGACGCCACGGCCACGCAGCTTGGAGTGGTGCAGGCCGATCAATGGGCTGCGCTGGTTCGGCGTCGAGAACAACTGCACTTCGCGCACCCGATGGCGCATCTCGATCAGCTCGGCGAGGCTGACACGGATGCCCGGCTCGGGCGGCAGGATGGCGTTCATCGGGGTCAAGCGACGGCTACGACGTCGAGAATCCGCTGGACCACCCGGTCCTGGTCGATGCCCGCCGCTTCGGCTTCAAAGGACAGGATGATGCGGTGACGCAATACGTCGAACAGTACCGCCTGGATGTCTTCCGGGCTGACGAAGTCGCGACCGGCCAACCACGCGTGAGCGCGGGCGCAACGGTCGAGGGCGATGGAACCGCGCGGGCTGGCGCCGTAAGCGATCCACTCGGCCATCTCCGGGTCGAACTTGGCCGGGGTGCGGGTGGCCATGACCAGTTGCACCAGGTATTCCTCCACGGCGTCGGCCATGTACAAACCGAGGATTTCCTTGCGCGCGGCGAAGATCGCCTGCTGGCTGACCCGGCGCTCGGGCTTGGTTTCACCGTTGAGCGCTTCGCCACGGGCCTGTTGCAGGATGCGGCGTTCGACGGCGGCGTCCGGGAAACCGATTTTTACGTGCATCAGGAAACGGTCGAGCTGGGCTTCGGGCAGCGGGTAGGTGCCTTCCTGCTCGATCGGGTTTTGCGTGGCCATCACCAAAAACAGCGGCGACAACTCGTAGGTGCTGCGCCCGACGCTGACCTGGCGCTCGGCCATGGCTTCGAGCAAGGCTGACTGAACCTTGGCCGGGGCACGGTTGATTTCGTCCGCCAGCACCAGGTTGTGGAAGATTGGGCCTTGCTGGAACACGAAACTGCCGGTTTCCGGGCGATAGATCTCGGTGCCGGTGATGTCGGCCGGCAACAGGTCGGGGGTGAACTGGATACGATGGAACTGCGCTTCGATGCCTTCGGCGAGCTCTTTGATGGCCTTGGTCTTGGCCAGCCCCGGCGCGCCCTCGACCAGCATGTGGCCGTCAGCGAGCAAGGCGATGAGCAAGCGCTCGATGAGTTTTTCCTGGCCGAGAATCTGCGTTGAAAGAAAGGTTCGCAGCGCAAGCAGCGCTTCACGATGTTCCATCGATGACTGTTCCTGGAAAGGGTGACCGAAGACGTTCGAATAACGCCAGGGCTGGGGGCGTTACTTTAATGCATCGCGGGGGGTGGCGACTAACGGCATTTTGTAGAAATGTGCGGATCAACGCTTGTTAACGCGCCTTACGACCGATCGTTCCCACGCTCTGCGTGGGAATGCAGCCAGTGACGCTCTGCGTCACGACTTTAAAGCGGGACGCGGAGCGTCCGGTGATGCATTCCCACGCAGAGCGTGGGAACGATCAGGGAGGGTGGTGTTCTTTCGGACGCCTTCGCGGGCGCTGAGATTCAGAGCTCGCTGATATAAGTGCCAGTGCCCTTGAGAATGTTCTGCAAGGTTTCTTCCACTTCAGCCAGATCGCTGGCATCGGTGATGTGAGTGATTTCCAGCGAATCATCGCCATTCAGCGCATCCGCATCCCCAGCCGCGATTTCGATCAGCAGGCGGGTAGGGCTGAGGGTGACTTTCACCCCGTCCAGGGTCGATGGCTCGCCGTCGAGGGTGATGTCCAGCGCGTCCTCGTCCGGGTAGCGGGTCATCAGGAACATGTCGCCCTGATCGCTGTGGCAGCAGAGCATGGCCATGTTGTCTTCTTCGTCATCGCACGGGTTGACGATCAAGAGGGCGGTGGTCATTTGCATGGGGAATTCCTGGCTCGACGAGCATTGTGAAGACGAACAAAGGGCGATTCTGCCAGCAGACGGGAATTTCTGCTCGCCTGAGTGTCAGAGGATGTGTCGTGAACATCCAGGGTGTTGCTGGTCACTTCGGGTACGGATGTGCCGCAAAACCGGGCTTAAACCCCCCGTTTTGCCGTGTGGCTGCTAGTGTTGTTCGATGCACAAGGCGCAAGCTGCGTGCCGATGACCGAATATGTCGCAGCGCCGCAAGCAGGCACGTTGTCGCACTCGTTAAGCTGCGCATCGAATGGATACCCGTAAAGGCATTGTGCAATTCATCGTACAGTCGCTTTTGCCGATACCCATTCTTGGAAGGTGAATGTGACCTGAGTGTCTCGTCCAGCTTCACCCACCTGTCACCCTGTTTCCTCTGCCCGAGAATCAGGAACAGGGTGACGGATCGCCCCGAAAGGGGTTTTGCACGCGACGCTTCCATCAATAACAAGCCCAAGCGGAGTACCACAGATGGCGTTCTTCACCGCAGCCAGCAAAGCCGACTTCCAGCACCAACTGCAAGCGGCACTGGCGCAGCACATCAGTGAACAGGCACTGCCACAAGTGGCGCTGTTTGCTGAACAATTTTTCGGCATCATTTCCCTCGACGAGCTGACTCAACGTCGGTTGTCCGACCTCGCCGGCTGCACCCTTTCTGCGTGGCGCCTGCTTGAGCGCTTCGATCACGCGCAACCGCAAGTGCGCGTCTACAACCCGGATTACGAACGCCACGGCTGGCAGTCGACCCACACCGCAGTCGAAGTGCTGCACCACGATTTGCCATTCCTCGTGGACTCGGTACGTACCGAGCTGAACCGTCGCGGCTATAGCATCCACACCTTGCAAACCACTGTGCTGAGCGTGCGTCGCGGCAGCAAGGGCGAGCTGCTGGAAATCCTGCCGAAGGGCTCCCAGGGCGAAGGCATCCTGCAAGAATCGCTGATGTACCTGGAAATCGACCGTTGCGCCAACGCGGCCGAGCTGAATGTCCTGAGCAAAGAGCTGGAACAGGTTCTCGGCGAAGTCCGCGTCGCGGTCGCCGATTTCGAACCGATGAAAGACAAGGTCCAGGAAATCCTGACCGGCCTGGATAACAGCCAGTTCAACGCCGATCCTGAAGAAAAAGCCGAAATCAAGAGCTTCCTGGAATGGCTGGTGGGCAACCACTTCACGTTCCTGGGCTACGAAGAATTCGTGGTCAGCGACCAGGCCGACGGCGGCCACATCGAATACGACCAGAGCTCCTTCCTGGGCTTGACCAAACTGCTGCGCACCGGCCTGACCTACGAAGACCTGCGCATCGAAGACTACGCCGTGAACTACCTGCGCGAACCGACCCTGCTGTCGTTCGCCAAGGCCGCGCACCCAAGCCGTGTACACCGTCCGGCTTACCCGGACTACGTGTCGATCCGTGAAATCGACGCCGACGGCAAAGTCATCAAGGAATGCCGTTTCATGGGCCTGTACACCTCCTCGGTGTATGGCGAGAGCGTGCGGGTCATCCCGTACATCCGTCGCAAGGTCGAAGAAATCGAACGCCGCTCCGGCTTCCAGGCCAAGGCTCACCTGGGCAAGGAACTGGCGCAGGTGGTTGAAGTACTGCCCCGCGACGATCTGTTCCAGACCCCGGTGGACGAGCTGTTCAGCACCGTGATGTCGATCGTGCAGATCCAGGAACGCAACAAGATCCGCGTGTTCCTGCGCAAAGACCCGTACGGCCGCTTCTGCTACTGCCTGGCCTACGTGCCGCGCGACATCTACTCCACCGAAGTGCGCCAGAAGATCCAGCAAGTGCTGATGGATCGCCTGAAAGCCTCGGACTGCGAGTTCTGGACCTTCTTCTCCGAGTCCGTACTGGCTCGCGTGCAGCTGATTCTGCGGGTTGATCCGAAGAACCGCCTGGACATCGACCCGGTGCTGCTGGAAAAAGAAGTGGTCCAGGCTTGCCGCAGCTGGCAGGACGACTACGCCAGCCTGGTCGTGGAAAGCTTCGGCGAAGCCCACGGCACCAACGTGCTGGCCGACTTCCCGAAAGGCTTCCCGGCCGGTTACCGCGAGCGTTTCGCGGCGCATTCGGCCGTGGTCGACATGCAGCACCTGCTGAGCCTGACCGAGAAAAACCCGCTGGTCATGAGCTTCTATCAGCCGCTGGGCCAGGTCTCCGGTCAGCGCGAGCTGCATTGCAAGCTGTACCACGCCGATACGCCGCTGGCGTTGTCGGACGTGTTGCCGATCCTGGAAAACCTCGGCCTGCGCGTGCTGGGTGAGTTCCCGTATCGCCTGCGTCACAACAGTGGCCGCGAGTTCTGGATTCACGATTTTGCGTTCACCGCCGCCGAAGGCCTGGAACTCGATATCCAGCAACTCAACGACACCTTGCAGGACGCGTTCGTCCACATCGTGCGTGGCGATGCCGAGAACGATGCGTTCAACCGCCTGGTGCTGACCGCCGGCCTGCCATGGCGCGACGTGGCGCTGCTGCGTGCCTACGCCCGCTACATGAAGCAGATTCGTCTGGGCTTCGATCTGGGCTATATCGCCAGCACCCTGAACAACCACACCGACATCGCTCGCGAGTTGACCCGGTTGTTCAAGACCCGTTTCTACCTGGCGCGCAAGCTGACCAGCGACGATCTGGAAGACAAGCAGCAACGTCTGGAACAAGCCATCGTCACCGCACTGGACGACGTCCAGGTGCTCAACGAGGACCGTATCCTGCGTCGCTACCTGGACCTGATCAAGGCCACGCTGCGCACCAACTTCTACCAGACCGATGCGCAGGGCCATAACAAGTCCTACTTCAGCTTCAAGTTCAACCCGCACCAGATTCCAGAGCTGCCGAAGCCAGTACCGAAGTTCGAAATCTTCGTTTACTCGCCGCGCGTCGAAGGCGTGCACCTGCGCTTCGGCAACGTTGCTCGTGGCGGCCTGCGCTGGTCCGACCGTGAAGAAGACTACCGCACCGAAGTGCTGGGCCTGGTAAAAGCTCAGCAAGTGAAGAACTCGGTCATCGTACCGGTCGGCGCCAAGGGCGGCTTCCTGCCGCGTCGCCTGCCATTGGGCGGTGGTCGCGACGAGATCGCGGCCGAGGGCATCGCCTGCTACCGCATCTTCATTTCGGGCCTGTTGGACATCACCGACAACCTGAAAGACGGCGCGCTGGTACCGCCGGCCAACGTCGTGCGTCATGACGACGATGACCCGTACCTCGTCGTTGCAGCGGACAAGGGCACTGCAACCTTCTCCGACATCGCCAACGGCATCGCCATCGACTACGGCTTCTGGCTGGGTGACGCGTTCGCTTCCGGTGGTTCTGCCGGTTACGACCACAAGAAAATGGGCATCACCGCCAAAGGCGCATGGGTGGGCGTACAACGCCACTTCCGCGAGCGCGGCATCAATGTTCAGGAAGACAGCATCACCGTCGTAGGCGTCGGCGACATGGCCGGTGACGTGTTCGGTAACGGTTTGTTGATGTCCGACAAGCTGCAACTGGTCGCAGCCTTCAACCACCTGCACATCTTCATCGACCCGAATCCACAGCCTGCCAACAGCTTCGTCGAGCGTCAGCGCCTGTTCGACCTGCCGCGTTCGGCCTGGACCGATTACGACACCAGCATCATGTCCGAAGGCGGCGGGATCTTCTCCCGTAGCGCGAAAAGTATCGCGATTTCCCCGCAGATGAAAGAGCGCTTCGACATCAAGGCTGACAAGCTGACCCCGACCGAACTGCTGAACGCCTTGCTCAAGGCGCCGGTAGACCTGTTGTGGAACGGCGGTATCGGCACTTACGTCAAGGCCAGCAGCGAAAGCCACGCCGATGTCGGCGACAAGGCCAACGATGCACTGCGCGTGAACGGCAACGAACTGCGCTGCAAAGTCGTGGGCGAGGGCGGTAACCTCGGCATGACCCAACTGGGTCGGGTCGAATTCGGCCTCAATGGCGGCGGCTCCAACACCGACTTCATCGACAACGCCGGTGGTGTGGACTGCTCCGACCACGAAGTAAACATCAAGATCCTGCTGAACGAAGTGGTTCAGGCCGGTGACATGACCGACAAGCAACGTAACCAGTTGCTGGCGAGCATGACCGACGAAGTCGGCAACCTGGTGCTGGGCAACAACTACAAGCAGACTCAGGCACTGTCCCTGGCGGCTCGTCGCGCCTTGCCGCGGATTGCCGAATACAAGCGTCTGATGAACGATCTGGAAGGCCGCGGCAAACTGGATCGCGCCATCGAGTTCCTGCCAGCGGAAGAAGCCATCAACGAGCGCGTTGCGGCGGGCCATGGCCTGACCCGTGCCGAGCTGTCGGTGCTGATCTCCTACAGCAAGATCGACCTCAAGGAAGCGCTGCTCAACTCCTTGGTGCCGGACGACGACTACCTGACCCGCGACATGGAAACCGCTTTCCCGCCATCCCTGGTGAGCAAGTTCTCCGAAGCCATGCGCCGTCACCGTCTGAAGCGCGAAATCGTCAGCACCCAGATCGCCAACGATCTGGTGAACCACATGGGCATCACTTTCGTTCAACGACTCAAAGAGTCGACCGGCATGAGCCCGGCGAACGTGGCCGGCGCCTATGTGATCGTGCGTGACATCTTCCATCTCCCGCACTGGTTCCGTCAGATCGAAGCCCTGGATTACCAGGTCTCCGCCGACGTGCAACTGGAGCTGATGGACGAGCTGATGCGTCTGGGCCGTCGCGCTACGCGCTGGTTCCTGCGTGCCCGCCGCAACGAGCAGAACGCTGCCCGTGACGTTGCGCACTTCGGTCCGCATCTGAAGGAGCTGGGTCTCAAGCTCGACGAACTGCTGAGTGGCGAGATCCACGAAAACTGGCAGTCGCGCTATGAGGCGTACGTTGAAGCCGGTGTGCCGGAATTGCTCGCGCGTATGGTGGCTGGCACTTCGCACCTGTACACCTTGCTGCCAATCATCGAAGCGGCCGACGTGACTGGCCAAAACGCAGCAGACGTCGCGAAGGCTTACTTCGCCGTCGGCAGCGCTTTGGACATCACCTGGTACCTGCAACAGATCAGCGCGCTGCCGGTTGAAAACAACTGGCAAGCCCTGGCCCGTGAAGCGTTCCGCGATGATGTGGACTGGCAGCAACGTGCGATCACCATCTCGGTCCTGCAACAGGGCGACGGCACCCAGGACGTGGAAACACGCCTGGCGCTGTGGATGGAAGAGCATGAAGGCATGATCGAACGCTGGCGCGCCATGCTGGTGGAAATCCGTGCCGCCAGTGGTACGGACTACGCCATGTATGCAGTGGCCAACCGTGAGTTGCTGGACCTGGCGTTGAGCGGTCAGGCGGTAGTGCCTGTCGCTGCTGCTGCCCTGGAGCTGGAACCGGCGGCCTGATAGGCGCTGAATGAAAAAGCCCCCGTGTCGAGAGATGCGGGGGCTTTTTTTTGCCTGATTCAGGGCAAGTAGCGAAGAACGACCGGCCGACGGCCAACGTCTTCTCCTAAGTTGATGAGTCCTGCAACGATGATGCGGCGCTTGCGATCCACAGCAGCGACTTCGGTCCGCACTCCTTCTTCGCGAACCCATCCTGTTCGAGAACCAAAAGAGGTATCAACTTCCCCAATATCCGAGAATCGCGCGGTGGCAATGTAGCCTTCGCCCGTTGGCGCGGGCGGCTCCAGCGAACCGCCGGTCGCGATGATTCGTCCGTCGGCATCGACGGCTCCGCCATACCAGCCGAACTCGCGGCGTTCATCGGTTGGCATCAATACTGGATTGCCACCATTGAACGAAGAATCCCATTTTCCGTCCTCATTCAGGCGTACCAGTACCGCTTTGTGCGGTTGGGACCTGGTCATGCCAACTCCAAGGATTTTTCGGCCATACGGCAAAGCGAGTATGGTGTTGCTGTTACCCACTTCAGTCATCAGGGTGAACCCACCCTCACCGAAGTCAGTGTCAAGATCACCATCGGCGTGATATTGGGCAAAAAATCCGACGCCTACTGGTAAGTTCGTAAAGGCAATGCCTGACACCAGGATCTTGGCAGCTGCCGTTTTCACTATGCTCGTGGGCACGACAAGGAGTTCAGGGTGCCTGATAGGCATATAGCCCTGGCCTTTAAAGTTTTTATCCAGCTGCCCATTTTCATCGAGCTGAAAGATATAGGGATGGATTACTCCTAGTATTTTTCCATCAGCGTTAATCGAGCTGCAGGGCACGCTGCCGTTAGCTGTTTTTACATAGGGCGCCAGGTTAACGGCAGGTGCTTGCCCTCTTGGTAGTGAAACAATGGTTTTTCCCTGAGAACCGAAACCTTTAACAAGGTTGCCTGTTTTGTCGTAGAGCGCAAAAGCGGGTGTAAGGCTTCCGGAGAGGGGTGTATGTACGCCACTCAGCAGGATGGTTTCCTCATTCTTCAGTAGCGAGATTCCCGTCGCTGACGATACGCCCTCTGCAAAAAGGTCCTGGATGAAACCGTTTTTTCCGAAACTGTCATCCGGTATTCCGTTCTCTTGCAAGCGAGCGAGGAAGTAACCACGGCCGAAGCTGCCCGCTACGTAAATTTTTCCGTCTTGTGAGGTGGCAATGGCTTGGGCAATGCCGGTTTCGTTCTTGGGGCTTTGGAGAATTACCCTGCCTTCTTCGCCGAATAAGGGGTCTCGGTGTGCATTTTGCGTTGAGGTTGACTGTTGATTTTTCATGATCGAAGCCCATTGAAAATGGATGGGAGCGGGGCGTCGAGTCGAGAATTCAGATACCAGCCCTCCCGTCCGATTGAATTGGATTCAAGAGTGGTGTGTCTACTGTCAGAGTTGACAGTTGCGCCGGCCCGGTCGAGCGGCGTAGTAATGGGCAAGGATGGGGTGGGGCATTTTTCCGCGACAGATATGGATTTTCAGGGGGTACCTCATGAGCAAAAACACCGCTCCCTGGATCAACGCATCCTTGGCGCCGCCGCACTTTTCTGTGGCAGCAGAAGGGTTTCGTGGCGTCAGTTCGGGCGCCTTCGCGGGCAAGCCTTGCTCCTACAGGATTGGGGGGGTTGAACACATCATTTGTGAACAACAACCCTGTAGGAGCAAGGCTTGCCCGCGAAGAGGCCATCAATTTCAATACAACTTCTGACCCGTTTGATTATCAATCATCGATACATTACTTGTCGGTCTGGTCAATAAATTACTGAGCGACTGGTCAAACTTCTGCAGTGCTCGAACTTGCACATCCTGTTGCTGGTTAATATCCGCGACGATCTCTTTGCTGCGTTTAAAGTCCGCCCATACAGGACTCAGCGACTTGGCGTCATGCCCTTGTGCGGTCCCGATGTAGTTGAACTTCGCATCATAAAAATCGGCACTGACATCGGCCTTGATGTCCGAACTGCGCGAGGTTATCAATTGGCTGTGGGTATCGACAATGGCCACCACATCTGGCCTGGCAGCCCGCAAGCTTTGCATATCGGGATAGACCGTGACCGAACCGAACTGGCGTTGCAACGACGCCTTGACCCCGTCTACGGAAAAGTCCGGGTTGGAGGTTGCTACGTAGGCATCATGTATCGATTGCACCAGCAGGCTCTGGCCGAAACCGGTGCCGGCGTTGGCTTGGTAATGGCGCAAGTAGTCGCGATTAGCCTGGGTGCTCGGGCTGTAGACGATGCCCAGGGACACATTGCCGCCATTGGCCACACGCGTGGCGCTGGATCGGCCGACCGGAGCGCTGAGTAGCGTGTCCAGTGACGAAACGGCTTTGGGCGCGGTGGGCACCGAGCAGCCGGTTAATAGTGCGGCGATAGTCAATGTGCCGATAAGTATAAGTTTCATGGTGTTTCTCCAGTGAAACAACGGAAGTTGAGTGGCCGGTCATACCGGCGGTGGACTCAGACTAAACCCGTCTTCACTGAATGAAACCGTCCATAAATACACTTATCGACTGATCCATAGTTTTGTTTGCTGTAAGCGTCTTGATCTAATTGCGCCCGGTAATAAAAAAGGCCCGAATCATCCATTCGAGCCTGTTTATTTATGGCTGATGCAACAGCGATCAGTTTTTCAAGGGGGTCAGCACTTTCTCGTCGGGCGACAACACCATAAACACCAGCAACTTGGCCGGTTGAGTTGTGCTGGCGTTTTTCGAGACCAGATGTTCGGAGCCGGCCGGCTCATACCAGAATTGGCCCGTCTTGTAGGTGATCGCTTTTTGGCCCTTGACCTGAGAGGTGACCTGGCCTTGCAGTACATACGCCATGGCCGTGCCGTCATGTTTGTGGGCAATGGAGGATTGGCCGGGTTTGTAGTCGACCTCGATCATCATGGCCTTTTTGCCGGGCACGTTTTGCAGCAGTTCATCCTGCAGCACCGTGACCTTTTCCGAGGGGTCGTGGGCGAAGGCCGAGGCCGAAACGGTCAGGGCCAGGGCGGCCAGTACATGCAGAGCTTTCATGGTTGATCACCTGGGGGTGGTTAGTCGTCAGGGATCACAGTAAGCCGGGGGCCGGAGTAACAAAACGGCCAATTTTCGGGAAGGTAAGGGGACCAATTCCCCTTGGCTGATCGTTCCTACGCTCCGCGTGGGAATGCCGCATCGGACGCTCCGTGTTCGGCTCTGGAGGGGACGCGGAGCGTCCCGGGCTGCATTCCCAAGCAGAGCGTGGGAACGATCAGATGTAGCAGCTGCCGAGCAGCGCGAGGCTGCGTTCGGCGGCGAAGCCGTCGTGAGATCAGTCAATGCGGTTTATCAGGAGAAACGCGTATGCAGGAATTACGACGGCGGCGCCGCCGAACGCAGCCTCGCGCAGCTCGGCAGCTGCTACGAGGCGGTGGGGTTTGATCGTTCCTACGCTCCGCGTGGGAATGCCGCATCGGACGCTCCGCGTTCGGCTCTGGAGGGGACGCGGAGCGTCCCGGGCTGCATTCCCACGCAGTGCGTGGGAATGATCAATAGATGTAGCAGCTGCCGAGCAGCGCGAGGTTGCGTTCGGCGGCGAAGCCGTCGTGAGATCAGTCAATGCGGTTTATCAGGAGAAACGCGTATGCAGGAATTACGACGGCGGCGCCGCCGAACGCAGCCTCGCGCAGCTCGGCAGCTGCTACGAGGCGGTGGGTTTTGATCGTTCCTACGCTCCGCGTGGGAATGCCGCATCGGACGCTCCGCGTTCGGCTCTGGAGGGGACGCGGAGCATCCCGGGCTGCATTCCCACGCAGAGCGTGGGAACGATCAGATGTAGCAGCTGCCGAGCAGCGCGAGGTTGCGTTCGGCGGCGAAGCCGTCGTGAGATCAGTCAATGCGGTTTATCAGGAGGAACGCGTATGCAGGAATTACGACGGCTGCGCCGCCGAACGCAGCCTCGTGCAGCTCGGCAGCTGCTACGAGGCGGTGGGTTTTGATCGTTCCTACGCTCCGCGTGGGAATGCCGCATCGGACGCTCCGCGTTCGGCTCTGGAGGGGACGCGGAGCGTCCCGGGCTGCATTCCCACGCGGAGCGTGGGAACGATCAGATGTAGCAGCTGCCGAGCAGCGCGAGGCAGCGTTCGGCGGCGAAGCCGTCGTGAGATCAGTCAATGCGGTTTATCAGGAGAAACGCGTATGCAGAAATTACGACGGCTGCGCCGCCGAACGCAGCCTCGCGCAGCTCGGCAGCTGCTACGAGGCGGTGGGTTTTGATCGTTCCCACGCAGTGCGTGGGAACGATCATCGGGAAGAGGTGTGTTTTCAGACGATAGGAAAGCTATTGAAGTCCACGGCATTCGCCAATCGGCTATCAATCAAGCCGATAAAGCCTTGCACTTCGGGGCAGTTGAAATGCGATTGCATGGCCGCTTCCGATTGCCAGCGGGCGCTGACCGTCCAGCGGTTGTCGTCCTCGGGGCAGCGGTCGACCATATAGGAATCACAGCCTGGAAGTTCGCGCAGGGTGTCGACAATCTTTTGCAGTTGCTTGCCCAGTTCTTCCGAGCGGCCCGCTGCCGCTTGCACCTGTACGGTATTGATCACTTCGTTGGACATTGCTCACACTCCTGAATCAGGCCGGACGAATCCTGCTCATTGAGGGATAACGCCCCTGCAGAATAGGCCTGCACCGGGGGACCGCCAATAGCCAATCGCCGGATAAACCCCAAGACCAATCGTCAGGCCACCTGCTGCAAAATGTCCCGCACGCGGTCCAGCGCGGTGTCGATGTCCAGGGTTTCGATAGCGCCAAACCCCATGAGCAGCCCGGCACGCGGTGCTTGCTGATAGAAGAACCCCTCAATGGAATAGAGCCCGACTTCGACTTTTCTGGCCAATTCGATGATCAACGCGGTGTCGATCGGCACCTTGCACAGCACCACCATGTGAAACCCGGCGACGGTCGGCACGGCCTCAAACCACGGCGAAAGATCACCGGCCATGCGCGCCAGGATCCGCTCGCGGCGCCCGGCGTAGATTGTATGGCAGCGGCGGATATGCTTGAGCAGGCAGCCTTCGGCGATAAACTTGGCCAGCGCCCATTGCGGCAGGGTCGAGGTGTGCAGATCGGTCAACTGCTTGGCACGGATCACCGCTTCGAGGATCGCCGGCGGCAGGATTGTGTAGCCCAATCGCAGCTCCGGCAGCAGGGTCTTCGAGAAGGTCCCGACGTAGGCGACAATCCCGCGCTCATCCATGCTTTGCAGGGAGTCGGTGGGCCGGCCTTCGTAGCGGAATTCGCTGTCGTAATCGTCTTCGATAATGATCGCGCCCAGTTCGTGAGCCCGCGCGAGCAGGGCGATCCGGCGTGCCTGGCTCATCGGCATTCCCAGCGGAAACTGGTGCGACGGCGTGACGTAGATCAGCCGCGTGCCATCCGGAATCAGCTCGACCTGGATTCCGTCGGCATCCACCGGCACTCCCACCACTGTGGCGCCATGGCTACCGAACAATAAGCGCGCCGGCGGATAACCGGGGTCTTCCATCGCCACCAGACTGCCGGTCTGGATCAGCACCCGGGCAATCAGATCCAACGCTTGCTGCGCACCGTTGCACACCACCACGTCTTCGTCCTGGCAATTGACCCCACGGGAAAACGCGATGTGCCGGGCAATCGCATTGCGCAGCGCCGGCAGGCCTTCGGGCAGGCTGTAAAAGCCTTTGGACCCGGCCATCTGCCGCAACGCGTGGGAGGTGCAGCGCCGCCAGTCGTCCTGGGGAAACTGGCCCTTGCTGGTGGCGCCGCCGATAAAGTCGTAGCGCAGCGAACCTTCCAGCGTCGGGTGGCGCAGGAACACCGGCAAGTTGCGCCAGGACTCGATGACCTCGCTGCTGGCCAGCTCCGAATGGCTTTGCTTGCGCTGAATTTTCGCCGGCCGCGCGTTGACGTAAGTGCCTTTGCCGGTCACGCCGGTGAGGAAGTTTTCGTAGGTCAGTTGCGAGTACGTGTCGGAAATGGTCTTGCGCGAAATCCCTAACTGCTCGGCCAGCAAACGGCTGGGCGGCAGTTGTGTGCCAGCGGCCAGGCGCCCGGTTTCGATGGCGCTGCGCAGTTGTTGGTACAACTGACCTGCCAGGTCCTTGCGGCCGTTGATGACAACGTGAAGTTCCATACCGGCGGGGCTCCTGGGGCGATTAGGCGACTGTGAGTCGCGCCAGATTACCCTTATTGCGCCGCCCGGTAGAAGTTGCGCAGGCGAAAAGCGCCGGATTGGTCTGCTGCCGGGTGGTGCAGGGGTTTTCCGTTGAATTGGATCTGTAACGCTGCTGCATCAGCGCCTACCTTGGGAGTACACATTCGCGCTACGAGGTCCCGTCATGAATCCCCGCCTGGACTACTACAGCGCCTCGCCCAAAGCGATGAAAGCCATGATTGCCATGGAAGCGCTGACCGGCAACCTGAGCATCGAGCCGGCCTTGCTGCACCTGATCAAAATCCGCGCCTCGCAACTCAACGGCTGCGCGTTCTGCACCGACATGCACTCAGTGGACGCCCGGCGCCTCGGCGAGACGGATCGGCGCCTGTATTCAATCGTAGTCTGGCGCGACAGCAACTTTTTTAACCCGCGGGAACGCGCAGCGTTCGCCTGGACGGAAGCGGTGACGTTGCTTGCCGAGAGTCATGTGCCGGACGAGGTTTATGCACTGGCGCGCGAGCAATTCAGTGAAGGCGAACTGGTGGACCTGACCATCGCCGTCACCACCATCAACAGCTGGAATCGTCTGGCCGTGAGCTTCCGCCAGACTCCCAGCGACTGAAACTTGCGATAACCCCTGTGGGAGCGAGCCTGCTCGCGAAGGCGGCATACCATTCAGCATCAATGTTGACCGACCCTCCGCATTCCCGAGCGGGCTCGCTCCCACAGGGGACAGTGTTTATTCAATAGCATTGCAGTGTCTGATCACTTGCCAATGAGTAACGGTGTACCCCCTCCAGTCGCCGCCGGCCGCTGCGGCCTCACCGACGTACCAAACGTATTGCCCATCCGCGTACTGGTAGCGGCCGGCGTCGCCAACCCCAACTGATTCGGCGGCTTCTTACCTACCGGCACATTCATCGCCTCCTGATTCTTCTGCGCCGCCGCCGCGCCCTCGGGGTTGTTGCCCATCTGCTGGCTCAGGCAGTCGTAGTCCGGTGCCTTGTAGCCGCCGACACTGACATCGACACAGCCCAGCGGTTCTGCGGCCTGCGTCATGGTCATGCCACACATCAGCAACACGCCCGCCGCGATACTCAATGGATGCTTCATCACTGGCCTCCTAGCCGGCCCGACCGGGCCGCTCTGTGGTTTGAGTCTAGTGCAAAGCCCTTGACCGTCCCGTGATGGTTTTTTTGCACCGGCCGTCACACCAGAGTCATATACAGCCCTCAGGATGACGGTTTTCAGGAGTACGTCAGCCGTGCAGCGAGGCAGCGCCAGGAAGGGCGTCGGGGGTCAGAATTGAGGGCTCGAGGCCTGCTGCGCGGTGCTGTGTGCCTGTGGCTGTTGGTCTGGCTGCTGCCGGCGCGTGCCGAAGTCGAGCCGCCCCAGGCCTGGAACACCTACGACATTTCGGCCCAGGAGCTGAGCGGCGCGCTTGAAGCGTTCAGCCGCAGCAGCGGCATGGCGGTGCTGGTGGATCGTCAACTGACTCGCGGTCGGCGTTCGATCGGAGTTCAGGGCCGATTAACCGCCACTCAAGCATTGAATACTTTGCTCGTCGGCACTGGATTGATGGCGCGTTACGCCCGGGCGGATGCATTCACCTTGCAGGTCGCGCAAGTTGCACCGGTGCCGTTGCCGCCGGGGGCTGCGGCCACTGGCAGTCAGGTCGGCAGCAGTTACGCGCTGGCGATTCAATCGGCCATCGAACGCCGCTTGTGTGCGTCGCCCCTGACCCGACCCGGTGCTTACCGGGCGTTGCTGCAAGTGTGGATCGGCCGCGATGGCGCGGTGCAACACAGTCGCCTGGTCACCTCCAGCGGCGATGGTCAGCGCGATTCGGCGCTGGTGGACAGCATGCAACACCTCAGGATCGAACGGTCGCCGCCCAGCTCATTGCGCCAACCGGTGACCCTGCTACTCGTACCGGACTCATCAGGAAAACGCATGGAATGCACTCAGCAGCAAGGAGCCTTCGGGGCATGAAAGACAGCGGACAGAGTTCGATGGTCAGGCTGTTCCTGACGTCCTACGACGATTTCAAGGTTCGCCTGCGCCGCCGTCTCGGCTCCGAAGACCTGGCCAACGACGTGCTGCACGAAACCTACCTGCGGGTCGACCGCATGGAAACGCCGCCGAACATCGTGCAGCCCAACGCCTATCTCTATCGCATGGCCCTGAACATCGCCGCCGATCGGCGTCAGGCCGATGCGCGTTTGCTCACGGGCAGTGAAGTCGAGGAGCTGTTGCAGCTGTCCGACGACGCCCAGGACCCGGCGCGGGTGGTGGGCGGGCAGAAAGAGATCCAGACCCTGCTCAAGGCCCTTTACGAACTGCCCGCACGGCGCCGCCAAATTTTCATCGCCGCGCGCCTGGAAGAGGCGCCGCACCTGGAGATCTCCCAGCGTTTCGGCATCTCCACGCGGATGGTCGAGAAGGAAATCAAGGCTGCGCTGGGACATTGCGCTGCCCGTTTGGAAAGAAAAGTGATTCAGCGGTTCGGTCCCGGGGCAGGAAAACCGTCTTGAAAGAAGAGAACGAACTAATCCGTGAGTATCCCCGCGCTTGAACATCTTTCGTTTCCCATCGCCTGAGCCTTCACCCGAGGATCGCTTGTACAGCGAAGCCCGGGACTGGCTGATCCTGTTGACCTCCGGCCGAGCCACCGCCGCCGACGCCCGGGCCTTGCGCCAGTGGTGCGCGCAAAGCGCCGAACATGCGCAAGCGTTCGAACGCGCCAAGGTGTTGTGGCACAGCTTGAAGCCGGCGGCCGAGGCCTTGCAGGCGCCCCGGCATTTCGGTCGACGGGCATTTCTGGGCGGCGCGGTGGCGGCGTCGGCGGCGTTTTTGCTGGTGCGCTACAGCGTGCCGGGTGGTTTCTCCGGGATCAGCGCGGACTACATCACCGAAGTCGGTGAACAGCGGCGGTTCGACCTGGGCGACGGCGTCAGCCTGGAACTCAACACCCAGACCCGCGTCAGCCGCCGCACCTTGGCCGACGGCGCACAAGGCATCGAGTTATTGAGCGGTGAAGTTGAAGTGCTGGCGCGGCAGGTGACCCCGTTGAAAGTGCAGGCCGGGGCAGGGTGGTTGAGCGCCAGCCAGGCGCGTTTCAACCTGCGCAATACCGACCAGAGCGTCTGTGTGACCTGCCTTGACGGCGCCTTGCAGGTTGATGTGCAAGGCCAGCGGATTCGTCTGGAATCAGGCCAGCAACTGACCTACAGCGCACAGCAAGTCAGCGCCCCGAAAACCGTCGACACCTCGGCGGTGATTGCCTGGCGTCAGCAGGTGCTGGTGTTCAACGACGCGACGTTGAGCCAGGTGATCGATGAGATCAACCGCTACCGGCCGGGGATGTTGTTGCTGCTCAATGCCGAGTTGGGCAAACGCAAGGTTCAGGCGCGGTTTAGACTGGATCAACTGGCCGGCGTGGCGTTGCTGATTCGCGATGCGTATGGCGCGACCTGTACCGAGTTGCCAGGTGGGGTGGTGGTGCTCAGTTGATTTTCTGCTGAACACACCGGCCTCTTCGCGGGCAAGCCCGCTCCCACACTGGTTTGGCGCCGTACACAAAATTTGCGGACACCGCAGATCCCCTGTGGGAGCCGGGCTTGTCCGCGATAGCGGTGTGTCAGTCGACATCATCATTGACTGGTCAGCCGCCAACGCGAGCGAGCTCGCTCCCGCAGTGGTTTGGCGCCGTACACAAAATTTGCGGACACTGCGGATCCCTGTGGGAGCCGGGCTTGCCCGTGATAGCGGTGGGTCAGGCATCATCATTATTGGCCGATCAGCGCCATCGCGGGCAAGCCCGCTCCCACAGTGGTTTTGTGTGTAACCCAAGTTCAAGTGGCACCATCCCCATCCCCCGACATGAAGCTTTCATGACAAAAGTTCGGTAGCACATCGCCAGTCCGGTCATGCCTATGTGACGCGCTTGAGGGGGCCTTCGGGCCACTTTTTTAAGCCGAGGCGGGACGCCGGGAGTGAGGCAATGGGGACTATGGAACGCTACTCGAAAGTGGGCATGCAAGAGCTTGATCAACGCCTGTCGAAGATCGTTGAAGCGGCGCGCAAGAAGCCGGTTTCGGTGTATCGCTACGGCGCGCCGTGGGTCTGGATCGTGTCTCAGGATGACTGGCAGGGCGCGTTGAAAGAGGTGTCCAGCTACATTCCGCCGGGCCATTCCCTGGTGCTGCTGCGCCCACAAATCGATGACTTGCTGGATGAGCATTGCGACGTATTGCACGGCCTCAACGCCGAGCCCGGCATGCTCATCGCCCCGCAAACGGTCATGCACATCCTGCTGTTGCAGCTGCTCTATTCGGTGCCCAGCGAGCAGCAACTCTACGAGCAGCTCAATTACAACCTGCTGTTTCGCTGGTTCGTCGGCCTGGACCTGAATCAAAAGGTCTGGAGCTTCAACGTCCTGAGCCGCGACATCGCCACCCTGCTGAACAACCCGCGGGCGGTGCAACTGATCCAGAAAATCATTGGCGAAGTGTTCTGCGGTGCCTTGCTGCAAATGCCTGAGTTCTCCTTGAACTTTGCATTGCTGCACACCTGGCTGGGCAAACACGCCGCGACATCGACAGCAAGCAATTGAGTGGGCCAAACGCCGGGCAAACGGCGACGGTCATTTCGAATTCAGGGGGTGGTGTGGAGCATCTTTTCAAGTCGCGGCTGGCGCTGTGGGGCTGGTTGCTGGTGACGGCGAGCGCGCAACCGGCGTTGGCCGAAGAAGCCGTGCCGGCCAAGTTGGTCGATGTGAACGAGTACTTCGTGCGCGGCAACACCGTGCTCGATGCCCGGGCCATTGAAGAAGCGGTGTACCCGTTTCTCGGCCCGCAAAAAGCCCTGACCGATATCGAAGGCGCCCGCGAAGCGTTGCAGAAGGCTTATCAGGCTCGCGGGTATCAGTCGGTGTTCGTCGAGTTACCGGAGCAGAAAGTCGAGGACGGCATCGTCTATCTGCAAGTCAGCGAGACCAAGATCGGCCGCGTTCGAGTGGTCGGTGCCAAGCACTATTCGCCACTGGACATCCGTGAAGACGTGCCGGCGCTCAAAGAAGGCGAGGTGCCGGACTTCAGCAAGGTCCAGGGCGAACTGGCGCAGTTGAACAAGACTCCCGGCCGCCAGGTGATGCCGCTGGTACGCGAAGGCCAGCGCCCCGGCACCATGGACGTGGATTTGCAGGTCGAGGACCAGAACCCGTGGCAGGCTAGCGTCGGCCTGAACAACGACTACAGCGCCGACACCGAGAAACTGCGCACCGTCACCAGCCTGGGCTACAACAACCTCTGGCAACTCGGGCATAGCATTTCGCTGACCTTCTTCACCGCGCCCCAGGACACGGATAACGCCAAAGTCTGGTCCGGTTCCTACACCGCGCCGTTGAACGAACGCTGGAGCGTGCAGTTCTCCGGTTATCAGTCCGACAGCAACGTTGCCACCATCGGCGGCAGCAACGTGTTGGGCAAGGGGCACTCCTACGGGGTGTCGGCGATCTACACGTTGCCGTCCAGCGACAACTGGTCCAACTCGCTGTCCGCCGGCATCGACTTCAAGGACTTCGACGAGCAACTGACCCTTGGCGGCGAAAGCGACAAGGTTCCGCTCAAGTACGCGCCATTTACCTTCGCCTACAACGGCTTTCGCTATACCGAGAGCAGCCAGTTGGGCCTGGGCCTGAGCCTGGTGGCCGGCACCCGCAGCCTGTTTGGCTACGGCAGCTCCGACGAAGATTTCGACTACAAACGCTACCGCGCCAGCCCCAGTTTCGCCGTGCTCAAGGGCGATACCAATTTCACCTACACCTTTACCAGCGACTGGCAGACCGCGAGCAAAGCCGCGTTCCAGTTGGCCTCCGGGCCGCTGGTATCCAACGAACAATTTTCCGCCGGCGGCGCGACCTCGGTGCGCGGATATCTGGCCGCCGAGCGCACCGCTGACGACGGCGTGCTGCTCAGTCAGGAGCTGCGCACGCCATCTCTGGCCAAGTACCTCGGCTCTTATGTTCAGGAGTGGCGTTTCTATGCATTCGCCGAAGGCGCCCAGCTATACCTGCGCGACGAATTACCCGATCAGGACGCCGATTACGCCCTGGCCAGTGTTGGCCTGGGCACCCGCGCGAGCCTGAGCAAATGGCTGTCCGGCAGCCTGGATTGGGGCTATCCGCTGCTCGAAGGGCCGAACACGCAAAAACACGATTCGCGCCTGCATTTCAACCTTCAGGCCACATTCTAAAAGGAGCATTTTCATGCAGCGCTTATTCATCGCTTTCTTGATCTGCCTGGGCTTCGTGCTCCCGGCCACCGCCCAGGCCTGGTGGCAGGACGACTGGCATTACCGCAAGCAGATTGCCGTGGACACCACGCCCCAGGGCGCGGCGATCAACGAAGCCCTCGGCCGCACGGCGCTGTTGGTGCGCCTGCACACCGGCAACTTTACTTTCGATGGGGTCAAGGAGGACGGTTCGGACCTGCGTTTCGTCGCCGCCGATGACAAGACCGTGCTCAACCACCAGATCGAAAGCTTCGACCCGCTGATGGGCATGGCGCTGATCTGGGTCGATGTGCCGAAAGTCGAGGGCGGTCAGCGCCAGGACATCTGGATGTACTACGGCAACCAGAAAGCTCCGGCCACCGGCAGCGGCCAGCTCACGTTCGACCCGAATTACACCGCGCTCTACCACTTCGACGGCGCCAATGGCACTCCGGCCAAGGACACCACCGCGTATGGCAACACCGCGCAAAGTGCGACTGGCGCGAGCATCGATGGCGTGATTGGTCGCGCCTTGCAGTTCAGCGGCCAACCGTTGCTGCTACCGGGAAGTCCTTCGCTGCAACACAACGCTGGCACTGCGTTCACCTTCAGTGCCTGGTTGCGCCTGGATCAGGCCAATGGCGAGCAGCTTGTACTCGCAAGGCGTGAAGGCGCCAATAGCCTGCTGCTGGGGTTGAACCAAGGCATGCCGTTTGTGGAAATCGATGGTCAGCGCGCGGTATCGACGCAACCGCTGAACCCCGGCCAATGGCAGCACCTGGCGCTGACCGCCGAAGGCAGCAAGGTTTCGCTGTACGTCAACGGTCGTGAAACCGCGAGCCTCGCCTTGGTCATGCCAGCTTTCAACTCGGTCATGGCCATCGGTGCTGACCTGTCCGCCAGCGCTTACTTGCCGTTCACGGGGGCCATGGATGAGCTGCGCCTGTCCAAGGTTGCGCGCCCGGCCGCGCTGTTATTGGCCGACGCCAACTCCCAGGGCGCCGAGTCGAAACTGGTGGCTTACGGCGTCGATGAAGAACAGTCGGGCTACGGCTTCGGCAGCCTCGGTTTCCTGCTTAACGCGGTGCCGCTGGACGCCTGGGTGATCATCGTCGTGCTGGTGCTGATGATGTTGCAGTCGTGGGTGATCATGATCCGCAAGAACCGCATGGTCGGCCGCGTCAGCGCCGCCAACGAAGGCTTTCGCGAGCAGTTCGCCAAGGTCGGCACACGCCTGGAAATGTTCGCCGACGACCAGGAACTGGCCCAGCGTCTGCAGCATTCGTCGCTGTGGCGCTTGTACATGGTGGCAGTGAAGGAAATTCGCACCCGCCGGGAGCAGGGCGCCGATACCTCATCGGTCTCGGCGGCGACCATCGAAGCGATCCGCTGCTCCATGGACGGTGTGCGCACCCGGGAAAACCAGGCCCTCAGTTCGAAACTCTCGACCCTGTCCAACGCCATTGCCGGCGGACCTTATATCGGCCTGCTCGGCACGGTGCTGGGGATTATGGTGGTGTTCCTCGGCACGGCGATGGCCGGCGATGTAAATATCAACGCCATCGCTCCCGGCATGGCCGCCGCGTTGCTCGCCACGGCCATGGGCCTGTTCGTCGCGATCCCGGCGCTGTTTGGCTACAACCGCCTGATCACCCGCAACAAGGAAGTCAGCGCCGACATGCGGGTCTTCGTCGATGAGTTCATCACTCGCCTGGCGGAGATGCACGGCGAGAGCCAGTTCAGCGAATCGGCTCATCGCCGTGGCAATCACACCAACGCGTCCGTACCGGCCTGAGGAGCAAAAGAACATGGCTTCCGTAAATGCCTCCCACGACGACGAAGACGACGCAGCGGTGGACACCATCAACATCACGCCTCTGGTGGACGTGCTGATGGTGGTGCTGGTGATGTTCATCCTCACCGCCACCGCCCAGGTCTCGGGCATCCAGATCAACTTGCCCAAGGCCAGCGCCTCGGTGTCGTTGTCCGAAGCCAAGACCAAGGCGATTTCGGTTAATGACAGCGGCCAGGTGTTCCTCGATGCCTACCCGGTGACCTTGGCCGAGCTCGAAGACCGCTTGCGCATCGAGAAGGCCCAAAGCCCGGACTTCCCGGTAATCGTGCGTGGCGATGCTCAGGTGCAGTACCAGAAGGTGATCGAGGTGCTGGACCTGCTGCGGCGCCTGGAACTGTCCCAGGTCGGTCTCGTCACCGGCAAACCGAGCCAGGGCTGACCATGACCGCACAACAACCTTTCAAGCCGTTGCCGGTGAAGCCGTCTCCCGTGCGCTTCCTCAAGTGGGGCTCCGGGTTGCTGCTCGGCGCCGTCGCGGCGTGGTTTCTGTGGCAGTGGGCCAACGACATGAGCGGTATCCGCCGGGAAGCGCCGAAGGTGCCGACGATCATTCCGTTGCCACCGCCGCCGCCACCGCCGCCGGAAAAACCGCCAGAACCCGAAACGCCGGTGGAAGAAAAAATGATCGAGCCGCAACCGACCCCGGAGCCCGAAGAGATCAAGCCTGCCGAAGAGGCCCCGCCATCCCCGGCGGATGATTTGGCCAACCCGATGCAAATGGACGGCGATGCGCAGTCCGGCAACGACGCCTTCAACATCGGCGCGGGCAAGGGCGGCGGCATGGCCGGGAATGGTGGCGGGCGCGTGGGCAACGGCACCTACAGCCAGTTTTTGGCGTTCACCTTCCAGCGCTTGCTGCGGGAGAACCCGGACCTGCGCAACCTGGCGTTTTCACTACAGGCCGACGTCTGGCTGAGCAGCGTCGGTGAAATCACTCGGGTCGAGTTGGTCAAGTCCAGCGGTAAACCCGAAATCGACACCCAAGTACTCGCGGCGTTGCGCAGCGCGCCGCACCTGAGCGAACGGCCACCGGCCTCCATGACCTTGCCCGTGCGCCTGTCCCTGCAAGGGCGGCGTCCGGGTTAACGGAATTTCTTCGGCTTTGCCAAAAAACAGTTTTGTCAAAAGGAGTTGTGTGCAGATGATTTCCAACGTGAATCGATTGTCCCTGGCGGTCGGCATGGTCATTGCGACCCTGGTCGGGCACGCAGCGGCAGCCCCTGCGCCCTCGGAAAACGCCACGATCAATCTGATCCGCTTGCTGGTGGAGCAGGGCATTTTGAAGCAGGACAAGGCCGACGCGCTGATCGCCCAGGCCCAGAACGAAGCGGCCCAGGTGCGGCAGGCGGCGAGTGCGCCGGTGGTTGCAGCCGGACCGGTCGCAGCACCGGGGGATGTGCGGGTGCAATACGTGCCGGCGGCCGTGCGTGATCAGATCCGCGATCAGGTCAAGGCCGAGGTCATGGCCACCGCCAAGCAAGAGAACTGGGCCCAGCCCAACACCTTCCCGGACTGGGTCTCGCGCATCAGCTTCGATGGCGACATTCGCCTGCGGGACGAATCGCGCTACTACTCCGGCACCAACAGTAACGAAATCGTCGACTTCGCCAAGCTCAACAACAATGGCCCCTACGACGTGAACCCCAACAGCAGCACCAACCTGCCGCCGTTGCTCAACACCCGCGAAGACCGCGAGAACCTGTTCCGTCTGCGGGCGCGGCTGGGCATGAAAGCGGTGCTCGCACCGGACTGGACCGCCGGCATCCGCATCGCCACCGGTTCTGATAACAACCCGGTGTCGACCACGCAAACCCTGGGCGGCGGCTTCGGCAAGAAAGACATCTGGCTCGATCAGGGTTACCTGAGCTGGAAGGCGACGGATGATGTGACGTTGACCGGCGGACGGATCGCCAATCCGTTTTTCTCCACCGACATGCTGTATTCCAACGACCTGAACTTCGACGGCATCGCAGCAATTTTCGACCACAAACTCAGCCGCGACTGGGGCGTGTTCGGCACCGTCGGCGCGTTCCCGGTGGAGTACACCAACGACACCAGCACCAGCAATGGCCTGGACAAGGAAGACAGCGATAACAAGTGGCTGTACGGCGCGCAGATCGGCGCCAAGTGGGCGATCAACAGCGATAACCGACTCAAGGGTGCCTTGGCCTATTACCGCTTCGACGATATCGAAGGCCAGCGCTCCAGCCCCTGCGAACCCTGGGCCGGTGCGCCGGGTTGCGACACCGACGGCAGCCGTTCGGCGTTCATGCAGAAGGGCAACAGCGTGTTCCTGTTGCGGGACATCACGCCCAATCCGCTCAACCCGGCCGCCACGGCGCAGCCGCAGTTCGTCGGCCTGGCCTCGGAATTCAACCTGCTTGACCTGAATGTGGTGTGGGACGCCGACCTGCCGCAAGACTTCAAATTGCGCAGCCAGGGCAACTACATCCACAACCTCGGTTACGACGAAGGCGAGATGCGCAAGCGCTCGGCCGGGCAGATCGTCAATAACCTCGACAGCAATGGCAACGTCGAAAGTGGTGCCGATGCCTGGATGGTGCAATTCACCCTCGGCAGTGCGCTGGAGTTGAAGAAGCAGGGCGACTGGAATTTCTTCGCTGGCTACAAATACATCCAGCCGGATGCTTTGCCCGATGGTTTCAACGATTCGTCGTTCCACCTGGGCGGGACCAATGCCAAGGGTTACTTCCTCGGCGGCAACTACGGTTTGGCGAAGAATGTCTCCG
Organism: Pseudomonas sp. LBUM1646; assembly: GCF_059716165.1. Classification (NCBI taxonomy): domain Bacteria; kingdom Pseudomonadati; phylum Pseudomonadota; class Gammaproteobacteria; order Pseudomonadales; family Pseudomonadaceae; genus Pseudomonas; species Pseudomonas sp. LBUM1646. Next base: position 3,834,124 of record NZ_CP166810.1, on the reverse strand, counting down.
CCACCGGTCGCTGGTTGAGTTCCGAAGCGGTGTACGGCGCGCCGTTCGATATCGATGTCTTGCAGCTTGAAATCAACACGCGCTTCTAGGGCGCAGGGAGAGCTTCATGAAATCACTATTTGTGCTGCTGACGCTGGGGGTGTTGATCGCCCAGGGCGCGAATGCCGAAGGCATGGAGGAGCGTCTGCGCACCCAGTTGCGCAGCACTACCCAACAGCTGCAAACCCTGCAAAGCCAGCAGGCCCAGGCCAGCGCCGCACAACTGGCGGCGCAAGGCGAGGCCAAGGCTGCCCAGGCGCAGATCAAGCAACTGACGGCAGAACTGGCCAAGGCCAAAGGTGTGGCCGAGCAACTGGCCGGCCAGCAAAGCAGCCTGCAAAGCCAGGCCCAGGCGCAAGTGGCGGCCAGCAGCGAGCAGATAGGCAAGTTCAAGAAGGCGTATGAAGAGCTGTTGGTGATGGCCCGGGCTAAAGAGGCAGAACGGGCTAAGCTCCAGACGCAATTGGCTGAACGTGACACACAAGTGCAGCAATGTTCAGTCAAGAATCAGCAGATGTACGGCGTGGCCAAGGAGATTCTGACGGCCTACGAAAAAATCGACGTCGCCGAAGTGATGAAGATTCGCCAACCGTTTGCCGGCAGTGCCCGGGTCAAGTTCGAAGAGCTGGCTCAGGGCTTTGGCGACGAACTCTACAAGACGCAATACGACGCGCCCCAAGCGGCGCTCGCTCACTAAACCAAGGATGAACCTCATGACTCAATTGATCAGCCACGTATCGCCGCAATCCCTGACCGAGGTGCTGCAAGCCGCCGGCTACCGGGTCAACCAGACCGAACAGAACGGCATCGTGCAACTGCTCAGCGCCAGCCAGGGCATCGGCTACGCCGTGCGTTTCGGCAACCCGGCGCCGGAGGCGGGCAGCTACGTCGACTTCACCTTCAGCTGCGCCTTGCGCGTGCAGGGCGAATTGCCGGCCGGGTTGGCGGAACTGTGGAACGCCTCACGCCGCTTTGCCCGCTTGTCGGTGCAGGGCGAGTTTCTGGTGATGGAAATGGACGTGGTGGTGGCCGCCGGTGTCAGTGCCGATCACTTGAAGGGCAACCTGGAATTGTGGGATCGCCTGCTCCAGGAATTCATCGTGTACCTGCGTGAATACAGCCAGAACGCGGCAAACTTGCAGGCTCAGGCGCAAACCGTCGAGACGGCGGCAGACGAGGTTCCGGCGCTGTGAAAAAACGAACGGCGGTGGTCAGCGCCGGTGCGCTGACCTTGCTGGTGGTGGCTGTTGCGTTGGGGCTGCGACCGGGAAATGACCCGGTCGCGGCTCAGCAGCCTGTGCCATCTGCAGTGAATGTGAGCGGGCCGGCCGTGGCGCGGTTGGGCAATCAACAGGTCACGCCGGACGAGTTGAAGGATTTGCTCGCCACCGTGGCGCCCGAGGTTCGCGAGCAACTGCGCGGCAATCGCGGGGCGCTGGAAAGCTGGATTCGTTCGCGGCTGGCCGAGAAAGCGGTGCTCGAACAGGCTGACGCTCAGGGCTGGCGCCAGCGTCCGGAGGTGGAGCAGCAAACCCGTGCGGCGACGGAGCAGATTGTCTTTCGCGATTACTTGCAGTCGGTCAGTCAGGTGCCAGCGGATTATCCCAGTGCTGCTGAATTGCAGCAGGCGTATGACGCGGGCAAATCCGGTGGGTGACGCCGGCGATGTATCGGGTCAGTCAGATTTTCCTGGCTGTGAACGATCCGCAAAACCTTGAAGCCTTACGCAAGCAGGCACTGGAACTGAGCAAAAAAGCTCAGACCGCGCCGGGGGAATTTGCGGCGTTGGCGGGGCCTGGCGGCGTCAGCGATACCGGGCTGCAACCCTTGCAGCAACTGGTGCCCGAGGTGCGTGGCGCCGTGTCGCGGCTCAAGGTCGGTGCCGTATCGGACCCAGTGCAAAGCGCAGCGGGTTTCCACATCATCAAACTCACCGACCAACAACCTTCTCGCGTCGCCACCCTGGACGAATTGCGTGAACGCCTGACTTTGGCCCTGCGTGCGCAACGCCAGGAACAAATCGCCAAGGCTTACCTGGAAGGCATGCTCAACACCGCGACGTTGAGCATTGATGGGGCGGAGTTGAACAAAGTTCTGGAGGGAAAACTGTAGCTGCCCCAGCACCTCCCACCGGGGATTTGTGGCTGGGCATGAAAATTGTGAACAGCGCAGAACCAATGTAGGAGCCAGGCTTGCCCGCGAAGAGGCCATCACCTCCAGTATTGATATTGACTGATCCACCGCCATCGCGAGCAAGCTCGCTCCCATAGGGAATCGCTGGCAACTAAAGCTTCAAACCAAACAAAGATCGACAGGGAGTCATCGATGTCTTTTACAGAAACCGCAGGGCGCCAGGCCACTACCGATTACCGCTCACCGCCACCCACCTCCGAGTCCTGGCAGTCACTGGCCGCTGGGATCGAGGATGAGGTGGCTCAGTACTTCCTGGTCAGCGCCCGCTGTGGCTGTTTCATGCAGGCGGCTCGCAGTCTCAATGTGCGGGCGACGGTGCTGCGCAAGCAATTGGCGCAACTGGAGGCGCGTTTGCAGCAGTCACTGTTCAGCTTCCAGGGCAGCGCCCTGACGTTGAGCCGGGAAGGGCAGCACTTGCAAGCGCAGTTGACCGTCCTGGCCCACGAACGCCGGTTACCCGTGGTCGAACAACCCTGCATCCGCCTGGCCGTGGCCGAATCGCTGCTGCATGACATCCTCGGCCGGGACCTGATCTCCCTGCTGCGTCGCAACGCCAGCGTCCGCCTGGAGATTATCTCCCTGGACAGTGAGCTGGCCCTGCAAACCATCAGCGCCGATGTGGTGCTGTGGCTGGCAACCGGCTATTCGCCGCAGCCCGGTCCGAGCTTCGCAACCACCGAACCCCTGCACCTCGCGCAACTGAGTTACCTGCCGCACATTGCCAAACGCTATTCCCGGGTCACGGCCCGGCCGGCCAGCGTCGATGACCTGGCGGATTTCATGCTGGTGCAATGGCAGCACGATCTTCAGATCGAGAGTTTCCGCCCCTGGAATACGTTGGTGGAGCAACGCCTGGCGGGGGTGGTGAAGTTGCAGTCCTATGAGCTGATGCTGGACATGATCCGCTGCAGCGCCTGCATCGGCCTGCTGCCCGCCTACATGACCCGCTACGACCGCAGCCTGATTGCCTTGCCGGGGTTGTTCCGCGAGCCAATGCAGCATCAGGTGTGGCTGGCGGTGAATGCCGATTCTGATGATGTGGCCGAGGTGCAGATGATTGCGCAGCTGATCCGCAATACCTTTGCGGAGCGGCGGGAGTGGTTTGAGACGTAAATCCGCGCCGTCGTGCGCTGATCTGTAGGAGCGAAGCTTGCTCGCGAATGTGACGTGTCAGTCAACATCAATGTTGAATGTTAAGCCGCCTTCGCGAGCCCACTCCTACAGTGGGAGTGTCAGTCCAGCGGCCCCATCACCTGCCGATATTTCTCCATCCCCTGCGGCGTCTTGCGGGTCAGGCTGATTTCAATTCCCAGGGGGTTTTCCTTGCGGTTACCACTCAATTTGCGCCAGCCCTTGTCCGCCTCCCAAACCCGCAAAGTCGCATCGCTGATCTCATTCAACACCGCAACACCCTCCGTGGGCGCGGGCAACGGGTATTGGCTGCGAGCGGGGGCGATCGCCCGGTACAGCACGTCACCCTTGAGCCACCAACGCACCCGTTGCACACCCCCATTACCATCGGCCGAAGCGCGAATCACATCCAGGCGAAAGCCCTTGCCTTCGGTACTGCGCACGGTCAGTGCGGGCGGGGCGTTAACGGGTTCGTCTTCGTTGCCCGGTCGCACCGGTTCCGCCAGTTCGATGCTGGCGCGCAGCGCGACGTCCCGCTCCAACTGATTCAGCGCACGCAGCAATACTTCGCTCTGTTCGGTGCTGGCCTGCAAATGCGCATCGGCGCGGGTCACGCTGTCCAGTCCGCGCCAGGCAATCAGGCTGACCACCGCCATCAGCATGATCGCGACCATCACTTCGATCAGGGTAAAACCATGTTGATCTTTCATTGCACGCTTACCTGGCCGGCGGCGCTGCGGTGCACGGCGATACTGTTGAGGCCATCAGAGAGGGTCAGCTGTAGCGGCGGGTTGATCCATTCCGCATTCAGCACGACTTTTTGCCGGGGTTCGACTCGCACCTCCATCCCTGGCGTCTCCCAGGGCCGAGGCCGCAGTTGCGGATCGTTGTTGAAGTGGTCGAAACCCTTGCCGCTGTCATTGCGCCGACTGAAGCGAAAACCCTTGGCATCCGTCCGCCAGGTTATCGGCCGACCATCGGCCCGGGCTTCGGCCTGGGCCACTTGCAGCAGCTGCGCCACGCGCGCGGCGTCCTTGCGCAGCAGGTGCAGCGGGTCGGGTTTGATGCTCAGGCTGATCGCCGCGCTGGCGATGCCGATGATCACCAGCACCACCATCAATTCGATCAGGGTAAAGCCCTGTTGTCTGAAGCCATTCATCCGCTGCGCGCTCCTTTGCGTCGATTTTCATCGTGCACGGTGAAGATGATGAGTATGTGAAATAAAAACGTGAACATTGCGCTGTAGGCTCGGGGCAGGGACTAAAAGGAGATTCAGCCCATGTCATTCACCGAACGCTTCAGCGCGCCGCAACTGGTGCAATCAATCGCCTTGCTGGCCGCACTGGCGGGCGTCGTCACCTGGTCATCGCTGCTGTTGACCTCCGCCGAGTCACGCACCCCGGACGCTGCACCGCAACTGATCGCCGCCCGCAGCGATAACCCGGCGTTGCAATGGTTTTCCAACCAACCGGCGGCGGTAGATATCAAGGTCAGCGGCGTCATGGCCGGCAGCCGTGGGGCGGTGGCCATTCTTAGCCTCAATGGCGGGGCGCCGCGCAGTTTTCTGGTGGGGGAAAGCGTAAGTCATGGGGCTAAAGTCGTGGCCATCGAAGGGAATGCGGTGGTGATCGAGCGCGGCGTGGAAAAAAACCGGATCGAGCTGAGTAAATTGCCGGACTCGCCGTTTTTGTCGGATTTGTTGAAGCGGTAAATCATTTCACGTCAGGGTGGCTCAACAATGTATCGAGCCGCGCCAACGGCGGCGCTTCGCGGCTGCGATCGAACACCTGCAACCCCACCTGCAACAACCGGCCATTGCGGGCGCTGCCGATGACCTGCTCGCAACGCAGCAACAACCGCCCCTGATCACACTCGATCGCCCGCACACCCGAGGGCAACCGCCCCTCAAGGCGCAACTCGGCGAGGCGACTTTGCGCCGCCAGCAATGCAATCGAACGATCCCGCAGCAGCCCATTGCTCTGGGTCATCAACCCGGCCACGCGCACGGCAGCGGACATCGCCACGGCAATGATCGCCAGGGCCACTAGCACTTCGATCAGGGTAAAACCGGCTTGTCGGGGAGGGCGGCGCATCAGGCACTCGGGCAGTGTGAATAGCCTTCAGCTTAAGCACCCGGGCTTGACCGCTTGACGACCAAAGCTCCCGAGGATTTTCAACGTCACTGACATATCTTCTTGCAACACTGCGCGTCGAATCGAATCAAGCCAGGGAATGACGAGATGGATATCGCGCACTGCAAAGCACTCAAGCACCGCCCACGCCGACCGTATGGACAGGCCGGTTTCACCCTGATCGAAATCATGGTCGTGGTGGTCATCCTCGGGATTCTCGCCGCCATGGTGGTGCCCAAGGTGCTGGACCGTCCGGACCAGGCCCGGGCCACGGCTGCCAAACAGGACATTGGCGGCTTGATGCAGGCGCTGAAGCTTTATCGCCTCGACCACGGCACTTACCCGAACATGACCCAGGGCCTGAAAGTATTGGTGGAACGTCCCGCCGACGCCAAGAACAGCAACTGGCGCTCGTACCTTGAGCGCTTGCCCAACGACCCGTGGGGCCGGCCTTACAACTATCTGAATCCGGGGGCCAACGGCGAAGTCGACATCTTCTCTCTCGGCGCCGACGGTCAGCCTGACGGCGACGGCGTGAATGCCGATATCGGCTCCTGGCAGCTATAAGGCCGGTCATGAAGACCTATTCGCTGACAGCGACGAAGCAACGTGGCATGGCGATCATCAGCGCCTTGCTGATCGCGGCGGTGGTGGCGGTGATTGCCGGGGGCATGCTCACCCGCCAGACCGTGTTCACCCGCAGCCTTGAAGCCGAACAGGCGCGGGTACAGGGCGCCTGGGTGCTGAACGGCGGGATCGAAATCAGCCGCCAGCTACTCTGGGATGCCCGCCAGCGTGACCCGCTGACCCGCCTGGACCAGCCATGGTCGCAGCCCATCGTGACCAGCGTTGCGACGCGCACCTTCGACGGACGCCTGGAAGACGAGCAAGGCAAATTCAACCTGCGCAACCTGGTCGCCAACGAGCGGATCGATGATGAGCAGTTGCGCAATTTTCAGCGCTTGTGCGAACTGATCGGCGTGAACACGACCTTGAGTCAACGCATCAGCCAGCGGGTGATCGCCGCGTATCCCCGGCTACTGAATCCGGCGCTGGCGGACAAGGCCCCGGCCAGCAGCAGCCTCAACAGCGGCCGCGCCACTTCACCGAATGCCGTGCGCAAACCTGAACCGGCCAAGCGTCCGATGCTGCGCAGCGTCGATGATCTGCGCGGTGTCGAGGGCGTCACCGAGGCATTGCTGGCGAAGATCAGCCCATTCATCACCATTCTGCCGGCCAACACTTGGCTCAACGGTAATACCGCCAGCGCCCAGGTGTTGGCGGCGTATGTGCAGGGGCTGTCGATCGAGCGCGCCCAGGCGCTGGTCGCCGAGCGCGACGGCGGCCAGTGGTTTATCAATCGCGGCGATTTCGTCAACCGCTTGCGCATGCCCGAACTGGAACTGACGACCATCAAGGTCGGCATCACCAGTGACTGGTTCCGCCTGCGCGGCCAGGCCCGCAGCGAACAAAAACGCGTCAGCCTCGACGCGTTGTTACGGCGTACCGAGGACCGCTTGCCCCAGGTGATCTGGTCGCGGGTGGGCGTATGAGCCAGCTGCGCGTGGCCTTGCCGCCCCTGGCGCAACTGACCCTCGACAGCGCGGTGACCTTCGTTTGGCTCGACCGCCAGGGCCAGGTGACCCGTGAGGGCCAAAGCACGTTGTTGCAGTTGGGGCAAAACGGTAAAACCCCGGCGATTGCATTCTTCCTGCATCCCCGGGACAGCCTGTTGGCGAGTATTGATTTGCCGTTGCTGCCTGCGGCGAAAACCGCAGCGGCGGTGCAGTGTGCGGCGCAGTCGCTGATCCTCGGCGCCAGCGAGCACATGCACATTGCCCACAGCCCCCGGGATGCCCAGGGCCGGGTGCATATCGCCTGGCTGTCGCGGCAATGGTTGAACGAGTTCGGCCAGTTGTTGCGCCTGGCGCGCTTGACCCTGCGCGGCTTGTACCCGGCGGCCTACGGTTTGCCGGTGAATAGCGCTTGCCTGTACGAAGACCATTTACTGGTGCGCCGTAGCCTGGAACACGCGGTGGTGCATCCGCATTTCGACGAAGCCCTGAGTGATCTGTTGCTGGAAGCCGGCAGCGGTTTGCAATGGCTTGGCGAAGCGGCACCGGATGCCGTGCTGAATCGTTTGCCCGATACGCAACGCTGGACCGGCCCCTTGTCCGGTTGGGGCCTGCACGCTGGCGTCCAGCAACGCCGCGCGAATCAAACGGGCTGGGGTAGGGCAGCGGTGTGTTGCGCGGTGGCGCTGGCGGTCTGGGCCTTGGGCCTGAACCTGTATGCCGCCCGTGAAGCGGCGCAGGGGCAGCAGCTCAAGGCGCAGATGACTCAGCGGGTGAAGCAGGCCTTTCCCGAATTGCCGGTGATTCTCAACCCGCTGCAACAGGCCCGCCAACAATTGACCGCACGCCAGGCCGCTGCGGCAACCGACATCACCCAACGCTTCGCCAGCCTGGTATTGCAGGCCGGCAGTGGCATGCCGTTCATGGCTGGCAGCGTGCAAAGCCTGGTGTTCGAAAACGGTGAACTGCAACTGAGTCTGCTGGAGGATGCGCGCCGCACCACCGCCGACAAAGCGTGGCAAACCGCACTGACCCAGGCCGGCATCGCCGTCAGCGCCACCGACGCGGGCTGGGCACTGCGCCCGGTCACTGAGTCCACTGCCAGCGAAAATGACACGAGCACCGGAGCTGAAGATGAATAAGCAGTTGCTGATCCTTTTCCGCGCCCGCGTGTTCTGGCAAGGCCTGGCCCTGCGGGAAAAACGCATGGTCGCGGGCACGGCGCTGGTGCTCGGCGGCCTGCTGACCTGGCTGCTGTTGATCCAGCCGCCGCTGAAAAAAATCGATTACTGGCAGGCCGAGACACCCAAGCTGCACTCGCAAAACGAAGCGCTGGAAGGACTGCTGCGCGAAGTGGCCACGCCGCCCGCCGGACACAACCTCCAACAGTCGTTGCAGCAGACGCTCGACGCCAGCGGCCTGGCCGGGCACTACCAGTTGCAAGCCCTGGACGCGGCCTGGCAGTTGACGTTTGAAGACGCCCCGGCCGATGCGGTGATCGGTTGGCTGTTGGGCAACCCGAGGCAATTTTCCCTGGAAGTGGTCGAAGCTCGTTTGCAACGCGCAGGCGCGGCCGGGGCCGATGACACGGCAGGCACTCTGTCGGGAACCGTTCGCATGGATCAGGCGCTGGGCGCTAAGGAAGCTTCATGAAGTGGTCAGGTTCCAACTACGTACGCAAGTCGGCACGCACCGCCGCGCCGTTTCTGTTGCTGGCGCTTGGAGCGTGCAGCACGACCCCGTCGAATCAACTGCCGTTGCTTGTAGACAGTGAACTCGGTCGGCCCTTGGCCAATACCCAGCAAAGTGGCGATCTACTGGCGGAGCGGCAGCGCGCCCAGGCACAAACCCAACAGCAACCACGGCCGCAGCACAAAATCACTCGCCCTGGCCGTAGCGGTGCTTCAACCCCCGGCAGCGCAGCGGCGAGCAATCCCCTGGGTAATCAGCCGGTGACGCTGAATTTCGTCGACGCCGACATCCAGGCCGTGGTGCGGGCGTTGTCCCATTCCACCGGGCAGCAGTTTCTGGTCGACCCTCGGGTCAAAGGCAACCTGACCCTGGTCTCCGAAGGTGAGGTGCCGGCCCATCAGGCCTACGACATGTTGCTGGCGGCGTTGCGAATGCAGGGTTTCAGCGTGGTCGATGTCGGCGGCGTTTCCCATGTGGTGCCGGAAGCCGACGCCAAGTTGCTCGGCGGGCCGATCTACAGCCCCGGGAAACCGGCGGGCAATGGCATGCTCACCCGCACCTTTCGCCTGCAATACGAAAACGCGGTGAACCTGATCCCGGTGCTGCGCCCGATCGTCTCGCCGAACAACCCGATCAACGCCTACCCCGGCAACAACACCATCGTGATCACCGACTACGCCGATAACCTGACACGGGTGGCGCAGATCATCGAGGGCATCGACACGCCAAACGCCATCGACACCGATGTGGTGCAGATCCAGAACGGAATCGCTGTGGACATCGCCGGCATGGTCGCGGAGCTGCTGGAACAGCCGGGCAACGACCCGACCCAGAAAATCTCGGTGATCGGCGACCCACGCTCCAACTCGATCATCATTCGCGCCGGCAGCCCGGAACGTACGGAGCTTGCGCGCAACCTGATCTACAAACTCGACAACGCCCAGAGCAACCCGAGCAACCTGCACGTGGTGTACCTGCGCAACGCCCAGGCGGCGAAACTGGCCCAGGCCCTGCGCGGCTTGCTCACCGGGGAAAGCGACAGCGGCAGCAGCGACAACGGACGCTCGGTGCTCAGTGCGATGGGCGGCGGTAATGCCAGTGGCGGACAGAACGGCCAGAATCAGAGCAGTACCGGCCAGACCTCGACCACCGGCAGCCCCTCCGGCAGCGGCACCGGTTATGGGCAGGGCGCCAGTAGTTCGAGCAGCCAGACCGGCGGCCAGCAGGCGGACCAGAGCGTCGCCTTCAGCGCCGGCGGCGTGACTATCCAGGCCGACGCCACCACCAACACCTTGCTGATTTCCGCGCCGGACCCGCTGTACCGCAACCTGCGGGAAGTCATCGACATGCTCGACCAGCGCCGCGCCCAAGTGGTGATCGAAAGCCTGATCGTCGAAGTCGGCGAAGACGATGCCAATGAATTCGGCGTGCAGTGGCAGACCGGCAACCTGGCCGGCAACGGTGTGATCGGCGGCGCCAATCTCGGCGGTTCGGGGATCAACGTCAACGGCAAGACGAGCGTCGACGTGTTGCCCGGCGGCCTGAGCGTGGGCTTTCTCAACGGCACCGTGGACATCCCCGGCATCGGCAAGGTCATGGACCTGAAAGTGCTGGCCCACGCGCTCAAGAGCAAGGGCGGCACCAACGTGCTGTCGACGCCGAACCTGCTGACCCTGGACAACGAAGCAGCGAGCATTTTCGTCGGCCAGACCATCCCGTTTGTCAGCGGCAGCTACGTCACCGGGGGCGGCGGCACCAGCAACAACCCGTTCCAGACCGTGACCCGGGAAGAGGTCGGATTGAAGCTCAATGTGCGGCCGCAGATTTCCGAGGGCGGCACGGTCAAACTCGACATCTATCAGGAAGTCAGCAGCATCGACGAGCGCGCTTCCAATAGCGTGACCGCCGCCGGCATCGTCACCAACAAACGCGCGATCGACACCAGCATCCTGCTCGACGACGGGCAGATCATGGTCCTCGGCGGCTTGCTGCAGGACGGCTACAGCCAGAGCAACGACGCGGTGCCATGGCTGTCGAGCATCCCCGGTCTGGGCGCGCTGTTTCGCAACGAACGCCGGGCGACCACCAAGACCAACCTGATGGTGTTCCTGCGCCCGTACATCATCCGCGACAGCGCCGGCGGCCGGGCGATTACCCTCAACCGCTACGATTTCATGCGCCGCGCCCAGGCCGGGTTGCAACCGGAACGCAGCTGGGCCATGCCGGACATGCAGGCGCCGCAATTGCCAACGGCGGAGCAGGGCGTGCCGGCGGCGAATGTGCAGCCGCGGGCAACGATTCGGGCGGTGCCGGCCAGTGGAGGGACAGTGCAATGATCCCTGTAGGAGCTGCCGAAGGCTGCGATCTTTTGATCTTGCTCTTCGGTGACACCCCAACAATCAACATCAAAAGATCGCAGCCTTCGGCAGCTCCTACGGGGGATTTGTGTCGGGAGTTACGGTCATGAGTACCTTGCCTTATGCCTGGGCCAAGGCCCAACGCATTCTGTTGTGCGAGGGTGTGCTGACCGTGTGCCCGTCGACGCCAGGCTGGTCGATCAGCGAAGTGCGCCGCCAGTTCGGCCCGGCGCGTTTGGAGCGGGTGCGCGATGAAGAGCTGGACGGCCTGCTCGCCAGTGCCTACGCCGACACCGGCAGTGCGGCGGCGGTGGTCGGGGCGGCGGAGAACGAGGTCGATCTCGACCGATTGATGCAGGACATCCCGGAAATCACCGACCTGCTGGACACCCAGGACGGCGCGCCGGTGATCCGCATGATCAACGCCTTGCTCACCCAGGCAGCGCGGGACGAGGCCAGCGACATTCACATCGAACCCTACGAAAGCCATTCGGTGGTGCGCTACCGGGTCGACGGCACCCTGCGCGACGTGGTATCGCCGCGCAAGGCGTTGCACGGTGCGCTGGTGTCGCGGATCAAGATCATGGCGCAACTCGATATCGCCGAAAAACGCCTGCCCCAGGACGGGCGCATCGCCCTGCGCGTGGCCGGGCGGCCGATCGATATTCGCGTGTCCACGGTGCCCACCGGTCACGGCGAGCGGGTGGTGATGCGCTTGCTGGATAAACAGGCCGGGCGCCTGCAACTGGAAACCCTTGGAATGGACTCGCAGGTGCTGGCCAAGCTCGATACCTTGATCCGCCAGCCCCACGGCATCGTGCTGGTCACCGGCCCCACCGGCAGCGGCAAGACCACCAGTCTCTATGCGGCGTTGGCGCGACTGGATGCCAGCACCAGCAACATCCTCACCGTCGAAGATCCGGTGGAGTACGACTTGCCGGGTATCAGTCAGATTCAGGTCAACGCCAAGATCGACATGACGTTTGCCCTGGCGTTGCGCGCGATACTGCGCCAGGACCCGGACATCATCATGATCGGCGAAATCCGCGACCTGGAAACTGCGCAAATCGCCGTGCAGGCGTCGCTCACCGGGCACTTGGTGTTGGCGACGTTGCACACCAACGATGCGGTGTCGGCGGTCAACCGGCTGATTGACATGGGCGTCGAGCCGTTCCTGCTGGCGTCCTCGATGCTCGGGGTGTTGGCGCAACGGCTGGTGCGGCGCCTGTGCAATCACTGCAAACAGCAAGACCCGGCCACTCCAGGCACCTGGCGTCCGGTCGGCTGCGCGGCGTGCAACCACACCGGCTACAGCGGCCGCACCGGCATTCATGAGTTGTTCTGCATCGACGACGACATTCGCACGCTGATCCACCAAGGCGCGGGTGAACAGGCGCTGCGGGCCGCGGCCCGTGAGGCGGGCATGTTCAGCATGCGCGAAGACGGCGAGCGCTGGGTACGCAGCGGCGCCACCGCGCCGGAAGAAATCCTTCGCGTAACACGGGACGCCTGATGAATCGCTACCGTTTCGAAGCCGCCGACGCCAATGGCAAGATCGAGGCCGGGCACTTGGAAGCCGACAGCCAGAGCGCGGCGTTCGGCGTTTTGCGCAGTCGTGGTTTAACCGCATTGCTGGTGCAGATCGAAAACAACACACCGGCCGGGTCGGGCGGTGGAATGTTCAGCGCCAAGCTGTCGGACAACGACCTGGCCTGGGCCACCCGGCAACTGGCGAGCCTGCTCGGCGCCAGTCTGCCGCTGGAGGCCGCGTTGAGTGCCACGGTGGAGCAAGCGGAAAAAAAACACATCGCCCAGACCCTGAGCGCGGTGCGTGCCGATGTGCGCAGCGGCATGCGCCTGGCCGAAGCCCTGGCGGCGCGGCCCCGGGACTTTCCGGAGATCTACCGCGCATTGATTGCCGCAGGGGAGGAGTCCGGCGACCTGGCTCAGGTGATGGAGCGACTGGCCGACTACATCGAAGAGCGCAACAACCTGCGGGGCAAGATCCTCACCGCGTTTATCTATCCAGGGGTGGTGGGGCTGGTGTCGATCGCCATCGTGATCTTCTTGCTCAGTTACGTGGTGCCGCAGGTGGTCAGTGCGTTTTCCCAGGCCCGTCAGGACCTGCCGGGGCTGACCCTGGCGATGCTCAATGCCAGTGACTTTATTCGTGGCTGGGGCTGGTTGTGTTTCAGCGTCATGGCTGGCGGCTTCTGGGGCTGGCGCCTGTATTTGCGCAACCCGGGGGCGCGGCTGAGCTGGCACAGCCGAATCCTGCGCCTGCCTTTGTTCGGACGCTTCGTGCTCGGCCTGAACACCGCGCGGTTCGCCTCGACCCTGGCGATTCTCGGCGGCGCCGGGGTGCCGTTGTTGCGCGCCCTGGAAGCGGCGCGCCAGACCTTGTCCAATGACCGCTTGAGCCTGAGCGTCAGCGACGCCACGGCCAAGGTACGCGAAGGGGTCAACCTCGCCGCCGCGTTGCGCGTGGAGAAAGTCTTCCCACCGGTGCTGATCCATTTGATCGCCAGCGGCGAAAAAACCGGCTCGCTGCCACCGATGCTCGAGCGCGCAGCACAAACCCTGTCCCGGGACATCGAACGCCGGGCCATGGGCATGACCGCTTTGCTCGAGCCGCTGATGATCGTGGTCATGGGCGGCGTGGTGCTGGTGATCGTGATGGCGGTGTTGTTGCCGATTATCGAGATCAACCAGTTGGTGCAGTAAAAAGCTTCGCGGGCAAGCCTCGCTCCCACACTGCATCTATGGCGTAAACAAATCCTCTGTGGGAGCGAGCCTGCACGCGAAGAAGGCCTCACAAACACCATCACCCTCAAACTTTTTCCCCCTCATCCGAACATCACCCGAGCCATCCTCGGGTTCTCCATCCTGTCATGTTCAACGGCAGATCAACCCTTCCAGCCAAACTCTGCCAGATCCCGCCAAAACCCCGCCCCAGACGCCTGCAATCCAGGCGCAATCACCCGAGTATTCCGCAAAAAATCCGCACCCGGCTCCCGAGGTTTTTTCCTTTATCTGTCACTGGAAGCTGCGAACTTCTAACCCATGGCCTCACCCCGGACGACCTTCAGAGCAAGGCAAGGATTTGAGTGCCATGGCGTCATTAACGAGCACATCACACCCACGTACGAACACGACGAAAGGAGCTTCTTCATGTTTAAGCGCACTATGATCGCAGCCTCGTTGGCTGTTGCCGCACTGGCCTCGGCCCAATCCATGGCCGCTGTAGTTGGTGGCGGTGCAACCCTGCCGGAAAACCTCTACAACGGCACCTCGACCCTGCCACGCCTGTTGCCTACCGACTTCAGTTACACCGGTGTCGGCAGCGGCGCCGGCAAGACGGCTTTCCTGACCAACGCCCCGGCTTCGATCGGTCAACCCGCCGGCACTCCGGTGGACTTCGCCGGTAGCGACTCGGCGCTGAGCGCCGCTGAACTGGCCGCCTACAACAACGCCACCACCGGTAAAGTGTCGACTTTCGGCAAACTGATCCAGGTGCCGTCGGTGGGTACTTCGGTGACCATTCCGTACAAACGTACTGGCGTGACTTCCCTGCAATTGACCGGCGCACAACTGTGCGACGTGTTCTCCGGCACCAAGACGACCTGGGGCCAGTTGCTGGGTACTGCTGACACCACCGCGATCAAAGTGATCTACCGTTCCGGCTCCAGCGGCACCACTGAACTGTTGTCGCGCTTCCTCAACGATTCGTGCCCAACCAAGTTCGGCGTCAACGGCACGTTCATCACCGCCAACATCGGTGCCGAGCCTGCCAACTGGCAAGCCGTGGCCACCAGTGCTGACGTCGTCGCCGCCGTAAACGCCAACGATGGCGCGATCGGTTATGTCAGCCCTGACTACGTCAACGCCAACAGCGCTGCCGTGGTTGCTCGCGTCAGCAAGCTGCCACTGGCCTCGGGTGTTCTGGCGCCACTGCCAAACGCCACCAACACCGGCACCGCCCTGGGCACTGCCTTGGCACCCACCACCGCTGTGGATCGTGCCAACCCGCTGAAATGGGTACCGACCTTCGGTAGCAACACCGCTGCCGGTGACAAACCTGTTCCAACCACTGGCTACCCAATCGTCGGCTACACCAACTTCCTCGTCGGTCAGTGCTACGCCACCGCCGCCGATGCCACCGCAGTACGTACCTTCCTGAATGACCTATACACCGGCACCAAGTCCACCACCATCCTGCTGCACTCGTTCGTCAGCCTGCCAAGCGCCTTCGCTGCCGAAGTCAAGAAAACCTTCCTGGACAACACCTACGGTGACGGTCTGAACATCGCCAACATCAGCGTCTGCAACGGTGTGGGTCGTCCGTAAGGCAAGCGTCTGAAATCACTTCGCGCCGTCAGGCGAAGGCAATAACGATCGGCAGCGGCCAACAGGGCGCTGCCGATTTTTGCGTGGGCGTGGCAGGGCCTTACCCCACCTATATGAACATTGCATGACAAGCGTTCGGTCCCGGCCAGCGCCAACCGCCTTATCCCATATCAGCAGCGCCCGCCGTTGCAGCAGCCCGTTTCCGAGAATTGCAAAAGGAAGAGTAGTGATGCCTCGCGGTAAAACCACGCCTGATCTGAATGTCCCTGTGCGCTCACTGGAGCATCCGTTGTTGCGCTTGAAACCGCTGGCCCAGGCCATCGCGTTGCTGATGATCGCCGGCAGTGCCGAAGCGGCCACGGCGTTCAGTTCCGGTTGGTTCGCCGCCAAGGGCGCAGCCCAGGCCAGTGGTACCGCACGCCCCGGCGCACAGGTGCCCGGCGCGCCACCGCCATTGGCCCAGCAGCAGCGGGTCAATCAGCAATTGCAGCGTTCGCTGGATAACCTGAACAACACCGTGGCGGCGATTGCCGCGCAACAAGCGGCGCAAGCGGCGGGGCGACAGTTTGCTTTGGGGCAACCGCAGAGCATCCCTAATGGATTGGGCGAGGGTGGGCTGAAGGTCGATGACAATGCGCTGACCAAGGGCTGGATCAACGCCAACGCGCCGCAGCAGACCCAGGCCGACGGCAAGACCACCGTGCGTATCCAGCAGACCGCCGACAAGGCGATCCTCAATTGGGAAACGTTCAACGTCGGCCGCGATACCACCGTGGAATTCGGCCAACAGTCGAACTGGGCGGTGCTCAACCGGGTCAACGATCCGAGCGCCCGCGCCAGTGTGATTGCCGGCCAGATCAACGCGCCGGGCACGGTGCTGCTGGTCAACCGTAACGGCATCCTGTTCAGCGGCAGCAGCCAGGTCAATGTGCGCAATCTGGTGGCCGCCGCCGCGACCATCAGCGATGACCAGTTCAGCAAAAACGGTCTGTACGTCGACCAGAACGGCACCCAGCCCACCTTCAGCGAGGCGTTCGGCAAGGTCGAGGTGCAACGGGGCGCCGTGCTGCAAACCCTGCCGGCCGGCTCCTCCACGCAGTCCGGCGGTTATGCCTTACTGCTCGGCAGCGAAGTACACAACGACGGCACCATCATCACGCCCAAAGGCCAGGCAACCCTGGCCGCTGGCGACAGCTTTTACATCCGCCGAGGCGCGGGCACCGAGGGCAACCAGCAATCGACTACTCGCGGCAACGAAGTGGCGACCAGTCTCAAGACGGGCAGCACGGCGGGTACGGTGATCAACAGCGGCTTCATTCAAGCCGCGACCGGCGACATCACCCTGACCGGACATCAGATTGAGCAAAACGGCGTACTGCTGGCCAGCACTTCGGTGGACACACGGGGCACGATTCATCTGCTCAACGCCGCCAGCGATGCCACCGGCAGCGTCACGCTGGGCCAGGGCAGCGTCAGTACGATCCTGTTGGAGCAAGACGGGGCGGCGCTGGACAGTCAGCGCGAGGCCGCGATCAACAACCTCAACGGTGTGCTACCAAACAACGCCACCGGGCGGTTCGACAACCTGAGCAAAGTCAGTGATCGCACCGACCAGTCGCGGGTGGAGATCGTCAGCGGCGGCACAGTGGATTTCGCGGGGGGCTCGATTGTGCTGGCCACCGGCGGCCAGGTCGCGGTCAGCGCCGGCAAACGCAGCCTGGTGCGCGACGGCGCGATCATCGACGTGTCTGGCGCGGTCGGCGTCAAAGTGGCGATGGAAGCCAACAGCATCAAGGTCAACATCCAGGGTAACGAACAGCGCGATGCTTCGGGCAACCGTGAGCAGGGCAGCCTCAACAGCACGGACGTGTGGGTCGATGTGCGTGACCTGGTACACGTGGCCGCCGGGGTCAACGGCTATGCCACGGACCGTTGGTACACCGCCGGCGGCTTGCTGGAAGTCGGCGGCTACCTCGGCACCCGCAACCACAGCATCGGTGAATGGATGGCCCAGGGCGGCAGCCTGACCTTCACCGGTAACGATCTGGTCACCCGGCAAGGCTCGCAGATCAACCTGTCGGGCGGCACCCTCGATGTGCAGGGTGGCGTGGTTCAGCAGAGCTGGCTCAAGGGCGCCGATGGTCGCCTGTATGAAGTGTCCAAGGCCCCCGGTGATTTGCTCTACACCGGCGTCTACAAAGGCTATGAAGATCACAGCGAGCGCTGGGGCCAGACCGACTATTTCTACAACCCGCTTATTGCGCCCCGTGAGCGTTACGAAAATGGCTACACCGTGGGCCGCGATGCCGGGCAACTGGTGGTTGCGACCAACAATGCCGTGCTTGAAGGCGAGCTCGTGGGCAAGACCTTCCAGGGTGACCGGCAAACCCAGGCGCCCCAGGCCGGGCTTGACGGTTACCAGCAAACCCAGAACAGCGCCGCCCGAGGCGCGCAGTTAATCGTCGGCAGTTACGTGCTGCGTTATCTGCAAAGTGCCGGCACCCTGAATTATCAGTTGGGCGCGGTGCTGGACAAGGTCAACTTCAGTGATGAATCACCGTTGGTCAGCGACACCATCGCGCTGGACGACACGGTAGCCACCGAACGCAAAGGCAACCTGACGTTGAACAGCCGTCTGCTGAATGACTTCGAACTGGGCGCGATCAAGGTCGCCGCCAAGGACCGGATCGTGGTCGATGGCGCGTTGCAGGTGACCCCCGGTGGCGACATCACCCTGTACGGCCCGCGCATCGACGTGAACGCCGACCTGACTGCGCATAGCGGCAGCCTTCTGGTCGGCAACGTGCTCAATCAACTGAATCTGGACAAGGTAGAAGACACGCAACTGAATGCACCGACCGGCAGCAAAGTCGCCGTCGTCGTGACCAACGGCGTGCAGCTGGATGCCAGTGGCTTGTGGCGCAACCAATCGTTGAGCGACGTGCAAAGCGACGGCCTGGCCTATCGCAACGGCGGCACGGTGGCGTTGCGCAGCAGTGGCGACGTGCTGTTGCAGCAGGGCAGCCGGATCGATGTATCGTCGGGCGCGACCTTGCTCAGCAACAATAAATTGCAGGGTGGTCGCGGTGGCGATATCACCCTGGCGGCCAACGCCAACAGCAGCGGTTCCAGCAGCCAGTTGTTGATCGGTGCCGAGCTGCTGGGGTACGGCGTCGATGGCGCCGGCACCCTGGATATTCAGGCCGGAAAAGTGCAAATCGGCAGTCCGACAAGGGGCATGGATGACGACTCGCTAGTACTGGCCGCCGACTTTTTCAACAAAGGTTTCGGCCAGTACCGGGTGAGCGGTAACCAGGGCCTGACGGTGCTGGCGGACAGCCAGGTCAACGTCACCCGGCCGGTGTATCGCCTGCGCCCGGACGTGCAGGGCAACGCCAGTTCGCAGATCGGGCAGTTGCTGGAAGTGTGGACCCCGCAGCTGTATCAGGAAGACCCGATCAAGGGCGTGCTCAGCCAGCGGGCGGGCGCGGATTTGAGCCTGAGCGCCGGCACATTGCTCTCGCCTTTGAGCGACCGGCCGGACGTCAGCCTGACCCTTGAGAAGGGCGCGGTGCTCAACGTCGATCCGGGACGGGCATTGAACCTGGCGAGCATCGGCCAGTTGACCGTCAACGGTCAGCTCAACGCCTGGGGCGGTTCTGTGAACCTGGGCCAGATCAACCCGGTGACGATTGCCAATGGGCTCGACGAGGCGGCGCATCAACGCTCGATTCGCCTGGGCAGCAGCGGCGTGATCGATGTGTCGGCACGGGCCGTGACGGCCATCGATGCCCAGGGCCGGCGTTACGGCCAGGTCGGCGCGGGCGGCAGCATCATGATTGGCGGCGACATCAACGCCGATCAGGGCACGACCAAGGCACCGGACCTGTTTGTAGTGTTGGAACAGGGTTCGCGGCTGCTGGCCGACGGCGCCCAGGCTGAGCTGGACATTCGTGACCAAGGCCCGCGCTCGATAGCCAGCGCCGGTGGCAAGATTGCCTTGAGTTCCAACAATGGCTTGGTCATCGACGGCCAGCTCAGCGCGGCATCCGGTGGCGTGGCCGCGGCAGGCGGCAGCCTGTCGGTGGCGCTGGAGACGGGTTTCTATCTCAAGCGCAGTATTGACAATGCGCTACGGGTCCCCCGGGAGCTGGTGATCTCCCAAGGGCCGGGTACGGCGGTCGATCTATCGGCCCCGCTGGCTTATGGTCAGGGGCGGCTTGACGTAGAGCGTGTTGCCAATGGCGGTTTCGACAACCTGTCGCTACTCAGTAACGGCATTCTTTCGTTTGACGGTGATGTGAATCTGAGCCTCAAACAAAGCCTGAGCCTGTACGCCGGCTCGCTGGCACTGACGGAAAATGCCGCCAGCGGCAGTCGTGTATCGTTGCAGGCACCGTACCTACGCCTGGCGGGGGCCACGGCCAGCGGTTCTACCACCGGTTCTGATGCGGCCGTGCGGCCGACGGTGCAAGGCGGTTTGTCGACCCGCGACAGCCTCGCGCAACTGCAACTGAGCGCCGAGCTGATGGAGGTGCGCGATAACGTCACCTTTGGCGCCCATGGTCTCCTGGAACAAAACCAGGGGCCGGACCTGCTGGTGGACCGCCGCGGCTTTGCGCAAACCACTTTGCGAGCTGGCGGTGATCTGCGTTTCCTTGGCGCTTCGGCACTTAATGCCGGGGGTGTGACGCAACTGCAGAGCAACGCCGACCTGAAACTGCTGGCGGCGCAGCTTTACCCGGTTACCGGGGCTAACGCGAGCATCAGGACCACCGCCGAATCCACCCTGGCCATCGGGCGGACCACTGACACGTTGCCGGCCATACCCTATTCGGCGTTCGGCCAATTGAGCCTGGATGGCGGAACCATTCTCCAGGGCGGAGTAATTCGGGCGCCGCTCGGCTTGTTGAGCTTCGGTGTCACGCCAAACGTTTTGCAGACCCTGTCGTTCCTGCCCGGTAGCCTGACTTCGGTCAGCGGCAACGGCTTGTTGATGCCCTATGGTGGCACGGTCGACGGCCTGACCTATCAATACAACGGCAAGACGGTCGAGTTGCTTGGCGCAGGCGGCAGCGTGGGCAAAAGCGTGCTGTCAGTGGGTATTTCACTGAGATCCCCGCGCATTGATGTGCAACCAGACGCGGTGTTGGACTTGTCCGGCGGTGGCGAATTGACCGGCGCCGGGTTTATCGCCGGGCGCGGCGGCTCCACTGACGCGCGGTACAACCCGTTGGTACAAAACGGCGCGGATGGCCGCTTCACTTTGCCGGGGCTTTCGAGCAATCCGGTGTACGCCATCGTGCCGGGCAGTGCATCGGCTTACGCGCCGCTGGCGGGTGAGAGCGGGGTACGGGACCCGGTAGTCGGCCAGCGAATTACGCTGGATGCCGGTGTGCCGGGGTTGCCGGCCGGTACTTATACCTTGATGCCGGCCAGTTACGCCCTGTTGCCCGGCGCGTTCCGGGTTGAACTCAATGGCCTGGCCAGTGCTGGCAGCCTGAGCAAAAGCCTGGCGATGCGTAATGGTTCGTGGGCCACCTCTGGCCGTTTATCCATCGCCGGCACCGGGATTGGAGATCCGCTGTCCAGTCAATGGATCGTCACCTCCGGCGATGTGCTGCGCCGTTACGCGCAGTACAACGAAACCGGTTATGCCGCGTTCGCCAAGGCAGATGCTGCGCTCAAAGGTGTGCCACGGCCGATGATCGAGGCGGACGGCAAGACGCTTTTGCTGAATTTCACCGGCACCGGCAACCCTGAGCAAACCTTCAACTTCAAGGGCCTGGCTGCGTTTACGCCGGCCAGCGAAGGATTGGGGGGCAGCGTTGGCGTCGTCGGCGGTAACGCGCTGGAAGTGTTGGGGGCCGGACAATCCGCGATGCCGGACCTCACCGGGCCATCGATCTATGCCAGCGAACTCAATGCGCTCAAGGCACCGAGACTGTCCCTCGGTGCGCTGCCGGGCGTGCTCTATGGCCAGGGCGGTAACCTGGTGACGTTCGATGCTCAAGTGCGCGATGTTTATGTGCGCCAAGGGGCAACGCTGCAGGCCGGGGAAGTGTTTCTGGTGGCGAACGGAAAGAATGGCGATGGCATCGTCATTGAGCAAGGCGCGAGCATCAACACCCTCGGGCAGGGTAATGCGCCTTACGATTCACGCAGTGGCTACATTTTTGATCCGGGCCAAAATGGTCTGCTAGCGGTGTCCAATGGTTGGCTCGATGTATTACCACCCACCGCTTCGGCGGCCGGGGTCACCGGCGCCAGCCCGGTGCGCATAGGCCGGTGTACATCGCTGACCTGCACCGGTACGACAGAGCTGTACTCGGCAGGCTCGATCACGGTGGCCACCGATAACACCTTCAACCTGGATGATTCGGTACGTTTCGGCACACGAAACCTGATCCTGGCGGTGGGCGGGGTCAACATCGGTTCGACCGAGGCCCTGGCTGCCGCGCAGCAACGCGACGCCTTGCCCCAGGGGCTGACGCTCAATCAGCAAGTGCTTGATCGTCTATTGCTTGGTGACGCTTCCAAAGGCGCGCCGGCCCTGGAAAACCTGGTGCTCAACGCTCGAGATTCGGTGAACTTCTATGGCAACGCCGAACTCAGCACCCTCGACCAGAACGGTCAGTCGCGCTTGCAACGCCTGGTGCTCGGCACGCCGGCCATCTATGGCTATGTCGCGGCGGATGAGCGGGCGACGATTCGCACCGGCACCCTGGTGTGGAACGGCACCACGAGCCCGGCCGCTGCACCCATTGCTAACGGTGCAGGTACTGGCAATGGTGCGCTGGATATTCTGGTCGATACCCTGGAGTTCGGTTACGGGCCGAGCAGCCAGGCGAACAACAATGACAGTCAGCGCCTGGCCCTGGGCTTCAGTCAGGTCAAGCTGACGGCGAACCAGCGCATCACAGCCAACCATATCGGTGGCCTGAAGGTCTATCAGGCGCAAGGCGATTACGTGCCCGGCAGCGGTTTCACCTACAGCGGTGGCGATCTGCGGGTCAACACGCCGCTGTGGACCGGTGAGGCCGGTTCGGTCAACCGGATCAAGGCCGGGGGCGCTATTACGGTGGCCGGGATTGCCGGTCGTAGCGCCGCAGTCGCTGACGATTCGGCACTGGGCGCGGAACTGTCCCTTGAAGGCCTCAGTGTGCTGCTCGACAGCACCGTGCGCCTGCCCAGCGGCAAACTGACCCTGGCCAGCACCGGCGACCTGACCCTCGGCGACGCCGCACAACTGGACCTGGCCGGCCGCGAGTTGCTGCTCAACGACGTGCGCAAATACAGCTGGGGCGGCGACCTGATCCTCAAGAGCGCAACCGGCAACATCCGCCAGGCTGGCGGGTCGGTCATTGACTTGAGTGCGCGCAACAACTACGCCGGGCAATTGAGTGCCTACGCCGTGAACGAGGCCGCCGGCCTGGTGGATTTGCAGGGGCAAATCCTCGGCAGCGCCAGCGGTGACTACAACGCCGGTGGCACCCTGGTGCCTTATGCGGCGGGCGGTGTGGACATTCGCGCGCAGAGCGTCGGGGATTTCGCCGCGCTCAACCAGCGGCTGAACCGCGATCAAGTGTTTGGCTCGCGCAGCTTCCAGCTCAAGCGCGGCGACCTGGTGATCGGCAATGAGCTCAAGGCCAATGAAATCAATGTCTCGGTGGACAACGGCAGCCTCACGGTACTCGGCACAGTCGATGCCAGTGGCCGCAAGGTGGGCAGTATTCGCCTGGCGGGCAAGACCGGGTTGACCCTGGCGAGCACGGCGCTGCTCGATGCCCATGGCACGCAGTTGCGGGTCGACAGCTACGGCAAGATCATCGATTCACCGAACCACGCTTTGATCGAGTTGACGGCCCAGGATGGCCCGTTGGTGTTGGCGCAAGGTTCAAGGATCGACCTGCGCCACGGGACTGATGCACCGCTGGGCAATGGTGCCGGGCAGAACGATGGCCGCCAGCGTGGCACCCTCGAACTGAATGCCCGACGCCTGGGCGCGGATGATATCGACATCGATGCCCGTGGGCCGTTGGCGATTCAGGGCGCGCGGGACATCACGCTCAATGCCGTGCAGCGCTACACCGATGCACCGTTGGGCAGCGGCAACAATGCCGACGGTCGTCCGTATCAAGTCATCGATCAGGCGTATCTCGACGGCAAGCACGCCGAAAGCACCGCTTTCATCGACGCCGCGCTGGTCAACACCGCGTTGCTCAATGGCAAGCTCGCCGGGCTGAATAACCCGACCTACGCTGATGCCTTCCATTTGCGTCCCGGTGTGCAAATCGCCAGTGCCACGGCCAACGGCGACATGGTGATTTCGGGTGATGTCGACTTGTCCGGTTACCGCTACGCCAGCCTAAACCCCCACAGTCAGAAAACGTCTGTCTACGGTTCCGGCGAACCGGGTAGCCTGGTGATTCGCGCCGGGGGCAACCTGGATATTTTCGGCAGCGTCACTGATGGTTTTATGCCACCGGACCCGGCGGATGCCGTCGGGCGCACCGATGGCAACGGTTGGTTGCTGATCCCCGGCAAGCAACCGTTCGGTGGCGATGTGGTGGTGCCTCGAGGAGGCATCGAACTGGCGGACGGCACCCAGTACCCGGCGGGCAGCGTGCTCAACTATGACCTGCCGTTCAAGGCCATGACCCTGAACGCCGGCACCCTGTTACCCAACGCGTTGGTGCTCGATACCCCGCTGAACCTGGCGGCCGGCACCTTGCTCAGCGCCGCGGTGCGCGATGCCAATGGCGATGTGTTGTACGCCGCCGGGACGATCTTGCCCGAGGCCGTGACATTGCCGTCCGACACACGCCTGGACGCTGGCAGCCGCTTCACTGTGGCGGTCACCGTGAAGTCCGGTGTCTGGCCCAAGGGCGTGGCCTTGCCGGACACCGGGCTGGTGCAATCGGGCGCCAATACCTTGCCGATTGGTGGTCTGATCCCGGCCGAAACCGACGTCAAGTTGGCAGATGGCACTGACCTGATCGAATTGCGCCCCAGCGTCAACGGTCAACAGGGCCGCAACTGGGCGGTGGCGACGATGTTGCCGGACGGTTCGTTGTCGTGGTCGATGCGCCTGGTGGCCGGGGCTGATACCGAGGCGGCGGATAGTCGCCTCACGCGGGTAGATGGCAGCGAAGGGCATTTGCGCCTGGCGGACGGGCATTACATGGCCAAGCGCGAAACCACCGGTGAGGATCCCGGCACTGGCTGGCTCTGGAGCGACGAAAATGGTATTGCCGACCCGGGAACGCCTGTACCTGAGGATCAGGTGTATCTCTGTGACATGCTTCCTAGCTGGTGTGTGCCGGTGCCGGTCAAAACGGTATGGGTTTGGGGCCCCGACAATCCCGTCGCGGACCCGGGAACGCCAGTCCCGGAAGATCAGATCCAGTTTTGTACGCTCTTCCCGACATGGTGTGTTGAAGTTCCGGTGCCGCCGGAGCCCCTGCGCACCGTCGCCACTCCGAGCACACAGTTGTTCAGCGTATTGCGCACCGGCACCGGTGATCTCGACCTGCTCAGCGCCGGTGACTTCAGCATGCAATCGCTATTTGGTATCTACACGGCGGGCACCCAATCGGCTTCGCTCGCCAGTGCTAGCAGTGATCCCTGGCAACAATCTCGCGGACGCGGGGCCGACGGCACAGTATTGGGTGTTGATGCCAGTGCCTACGAACCGTTGACCCAGGGTGCGGCGTATCAAGCCTGGTATCCGGAGCAGGGCGGTAACCTGCGCCTGAACGCCGGCGGGCAACTGCACGGCGATACGCTCGGGCATAAAACCGAAACCCAAGGCATCCGCCCGCAGCTTGGGTCGGCGGCGGTCGGCAACTGGCTGTGGCGTCAGGGCATGGGCAACGGTTCGGATATTCCGACGGCCTGGTGGATCAACTTCGGTACGTTCGTGGGGCAACCCAGTGGCGACCCGGCGCTGGTGGGCTTCACCGGTATCGGTACGCTGGGCGGCGGTAATCTGGATATCAGTGCTGCCGGTGACGCGGGGTTACTGGGTTACAGCGGTGTGACAGGTGATTCGTTAGTGCAGCGTAGCCAGGGTATCAACCTGGCTGTGGGCAGCAGCGGTCGAGTGGCCAGTGATGGCAACCTGGTGTTGACCGGCGGTGGCGACATGCAAGTGCGCATCGGCGGCCAGCTCAACCCGTCGGCAACCGCTCGTGCAGCCACCAGCGGCTCAACCTCCGATCTCAAAGGCACCCTGGTCAACCTGCGCGGTTCACTGCAACTGCAGGCCGGTGCTATCGGTGCGCTGGATCTGAGCTACGGCAGTTATAGCTCCTACCAGGACCCCAAAGAGTCCCGCGCTTATGATGCCTATGTCGCAACCCTGGCCGAGGCTCAAGGGGGGATGACGGTGGTGGCCGGTGATGCCGGCGTGCAGTTGAACAGCCGAGGTGATCTGGTGCTCGACGGGGTGGGCGACCCAGGGCGTCTGGAGATGAAGAACACCACGGGCTTCAAGGATGCATCAGGCACAGACCATGACGGTTTTGGATACAGCGGCTTCTCTCTGTGGACCCCCAACACCGCGATCGACTTGTTCAGTGCGGGCGGCAATCTGACGCCATTTTTGAACACTGAAAACAAACCAAGCCTGAACACGCCTGCCGTTGGCGGACGGATGTTCTATCCCTCGATCCTGCGCGCAGTCGCGGCCAATGGCAGTCTCTATTACGGCTCTTCGGCATCCGGTCGCAGTAGTGAGTCATCGACTTTTTCGCTGATGACAGCACCGTCGGCCAATGCCGAACTGCAACTGATTGCTGGCGATTCGATCTATGCCGGCGGTTATGCGGTGACACAGTCCGGGGCTGATCCGGCGCGAATCCCCACGCCGTTCAACCCGGCTTTTATGGGCACCAATCAGTTCGGGGGCGTTCTCTACAGCAACCTGAGTGCGGACATTTACAACAAAGAGGTGAATAAATTCTCGTTGTTCACCTTCGGTGCCGATACCTTCACCACTATGGCCTGGCCGGAGCGCCAACCGGTGCGCTTCTACGCCATTGACGGCGACATCGTTGGCTTGCGCACCGGGGAAATCCTGCGTTATGGAAACTCGGGCAACGAAGTTCGCTATGAGGGCAGTGGCCCGCTACGGGTCATGGCCGGGCGTGACATCGTCAATGCCGGCGTGCCGTTGGGCACAAACACCATCGTGCCGACGGAGGTCAGTGGTAATACGGGTGGGCAATCCACCGGCAACCTGATCGTCCACAGTCGGGCCGATGATATTTCCGTCGTGTCGGCGGGGCGTGACATTCGTTTGAGCACCTTCAACGTCGCCGGCCCCGGTTTGCTGGAAGTCAGTGCCGGCCGCAACCTGTACGGTGCCGGTTCAGGCGTGGGGCAGGTCTACCAGGAAGGCGGGTTTAACAGCATCGGCAATGTCGATGCCCGCTCTTCGGTCAATGAGAGCGGTGCGTCGATCTCGCTGATTGTCGGTGCCGGCGCCCAAGGGCCGAATTATCAAGGTTTGCTGACGCGTTATTTGGGGCAGGGAGCGATCAAGAACTACAGCGCTGATTTGAACCAGTGGCTGCGCGAGCGCTTCGGTTTCAGCGGTGATGACCGTCAGGCAGCGGACTATTTCGCGGCATTGCCGGCGGAGCAGCAACGGGTCTTTGCCCGCAAGATCTACTTCGCCGAACTGAAGGTGGGCGGCCGCGAATACAACACCGTCGGCGCCACCCGCAGCGGCAGTTACGTGCGAGGGCGCGAGGCAATTGCTGCGCTGTTCCCGACCAAGGATGTGGCCGGCAATACCATCAACTACGACGGTGACGTCACGCTCTACGGCGGCGCGGGCATCCACACCGATTTCGGTGGCGACATCCAGGTACTGACGCCGGGCGGACGGCAAATCTACGGCATCGAAGGTGCCGCGCCACCGTCGACGGCGGGGGTGATCACTCAGGGTTCCGGCGATATCCAGCTGTATTCCCAAGGCAGCATCCTGCTGGGCCAGAGCCGGATCATGACCACGTTCGGCGGCTCGATTTTCGGCTGGTCGGCCCAGGGCGACATCAACGCCGGTCGCGGCTCGAAAACCACCGTGGTCTACACCCCGCCAAAACGCGTCTACGACACTTGGGGCAACGTCACCCTGTCGCCGTCGGTGCCGAGCACTGGCGCCGGGATCGCGACGTTGAATCCGATTCCCGAAGTGGCGCCGGGGGACATCGACCTCATTGCACCGCTGGGCACCATCGATGCTGGCGAGGCGGGGATCCGAGTGTCGGGCAACGTCAACATCGCCGCGCTGACGGTGGTCAACGCGGCGAACATCCAGACCCAGGGCAAGTCGTCCGGGGTGCCGGTGACCGCGTCGGTCAATACCGGGGCGATTACCTCGGCCAGCTCGGCGGCGTCTTCGGCGACACAAGCGGCGGAGGATGTGGCGCGGCAGCAGCAAGCAGCGGCGCGACAGAATCAGGCGTCGGTGTTCACCGTGCAGGTGCTGAGCTTTGGCTCGGAACAATTGGCACCGTCCCGCGATGGCGCGAGCCTGGCACCGACGAAGGGCTACAACCCCGACAGCCCGGTGCAAGTGCTGGGCGCCGGAGCCTTGGATGAACAGGCCCGGCAGCAGTTGACCGAGGAGGAGCGCGGGCAACTGACGTTATAGAACTGGAGGAGCCGAGTTGTTCGAGATAGCGGTGTGGCAGGCGACAGTATTCTTGCCGGGCCATCGCCATCGCGAGCAAGCTCGGCTCCTACCGGGATTAACGCCGAACACAGATAGTGTGTTCACCAAAAATCCCCTGTGGGAGCGAGCCTGCTCGCGAAAGCGCCGTGTCAGCCAACATCAATGTTGAATGTGAAATAGCCTTCGCGAGCAAGCCCGCTCCCACACTAGATTGGCGCCGTCCGCAAATCTGGCGTACACCGCAGATCCGCCGTAGGAGCAAAGCTTGCTCGCGAAGACGCCAGCACAAACAACATCAACTCAGACGGTCAACCCTGAGCCCGAATCCGCCGCCCCAGCACATCCATCACATCACAGCCATCGCGCAACAACATCGCCGCCGCCTGCGCCAGTTGCTGCACATCGGCGCCCTTGGCCTGCGTGATATCAAGGCTGGCCAGACTTTCCATCATCTGCGTCACCGCTAGAAAACGACTGGCCGCGCTGCCGTGCAAAACATCCAACGGCGCTTGCGTGGCCACCAGCAACACCGCAATGTCGTGGTCATTGTTGGTCATCGGCATATGCGCATTCATGCCTCACCTCCCGCTTGTGCTGCGTGCAAACCGTCGATCGAGGCCTGCACCAGTGAGCGTGCGGTATCGAGCATGTGCTTGCTGGCCCAGCGTAATGTCTGAATGTGTTCCGGGCGGGTGGCGTTAGGGGCTTGATGGGCGAGGGCTTCGGCGCAGCTGAGGTAGACGGAAGCGTGTTCCAGGGCGTCGAGCAGGGGGATGTCGGGTTGTACGGCGAAGAGGTGATGGTCGACGTGGTCGCAGCGGGCGAAGGGGGTGGATTTTGTGGTTGCGTTGGTCATGTGCATCTCCTGAAAAATGGAGTGGCCACGTCATCGCCGTCAAACGAATCAGGTGGCAACTGTACGCAGGTTGACGGACCGGTTCAGGAACCCGGCGCACTCGAAAGTGCCCCACGCACAGCTGCCATAGCGCTGCACAAGGTCCTGAAAAACGCCGAGCCGTCAAACCCGATCACGAATGAGTCGTGACAGGCGCGAGGATAGGGAGAGAGGGCAGGGCAGTCAACCAACGCAACGCCCGAAACAGCTGCTTTTCCTGTAGGCGTTTTCCAGGCATGACCCCGATCCCGTAGGCGCTGTCGAAGGCTGCGATCTTTTGATCTTGCCCTAACAATTAAGATCAAAAGATCGCAGCCTTCGGCAGCTCCTACAACAATGAGTGGAGCCTGTTGAATAAATACGTCACTTTTTTCGATAGATTGTTGTTATGGAGTTAGCTCCATGTTATCTATTGCAGAAATAAAGCTGCCACCAGCCCTCAATGTGGTGACTTCAATTGTTTTTATGTTGGGTTTTTCAAAGACTATTTCAAAAAGTTCCGTTGGTCCTTGTGACTTTGGTCGGATTGTTTTGCTATCTAAAAAGCTTCCGCTAGAAGAGTAACAGTCATACTTCACATACTCTATATCGTATCTGTCGGAGCCACTCCATAGGCTAACAAAAAATTTTACTTTCGGGTGGGTTGAATTGAAGATTATGGTTCCGGTTTCTGTAGCGTATGCCGGTTTTGCGCTAAAACTTATTGCTATGCCTTCAACTTTTCCAGGGTACATATAATAATCTTCGAGGGCGACCACATCCAGCCCCAGTCCAGCGCTTTTCTTTTGCATGGTCATGTGCTTGGTCGTTACTGAAGGGAGACTAAAGTGTGGTGTCAAATAATCAAAGTCATCAATTAATATGTTTGGTGCAGAGATTATGTTTGTCTTTAGTGTTTGAAATTTCAAGGTTTCCGTTTCGTCATCAGCCGTGCTAAGTGCGACCCTGAACTCAAGTAATAATTCGGAGTTATTTTTTAAGTCGTTGAGTTTAGTGCGAGGGATCGGCTGGTTTATGCCCTCTGCTAATTCTTTTTCAGTCACATTTTTGTTTTCGAGTATTGGAATAACTATCGTGCTTCCATCTTCTCGCGTACCGACACACTGACACCAAACCTTCTGTCCCAATGCGATTAATGGCAACCAAGGCTCAATACTGGCAGTGGCGTCCCCTGCGAATGTATTGAGGTCCAGGATCGCCGTTCCTTTAGTTTCTGGGATTGATGGCACCGGCAACCGCACGTCCCCATCCGCAATCCGACTCACCGTCAGCACCAAAGGCAATGACTCCACTGGCGGTGTTCCTGGCTGAATCAACACCCCTATCAGGTCAACATCCTTGCCATGCCGCGCCGCCAAAAACGCCGGGCTAAGGTTGAAGTCCGATTGTCCGCCGATAAAGTCCTGTTCGGGAAACGGCACGGCGCCCGGTGCAGGGTTAATCTCTTTCAGCTGTGCTTTGTCGCCGGGACTGCTGGCAAACGTCATCTGCACAGTTACGCCACTCGCATAAGTCAGCACATCAATCGGACTGGTAGCCGGCGGTAGCAGGGTCGGCGGCGTCAATTCCAGCCGCGCACTGCCAATACTCAACACCCGCTCGCGAGAAAAACGCAGCGGTTCCCCCGCGCGCTTGAGGTAATAATCCACCGTCACTGTGCCATTGAGGTTGGGACCAATGTGTCTCGGGTCCACCCAGAACGGCACCGGTTTGCCGGCGGTGTGGATGGTCAGCGGGATTTCGTACAGTGGGTGGGCGCCAGTGACAGAACCTACCCAGCGCAAGCCGACGATATCTTTGGCGCGGGTTTCGATCACCGGGTCGTTGAAACGGGCCGTGATGTTGGCGCCGGTCGGGGCGTTTTCCGGTAACAGCACGTCTTTGCTGTCGGCTTCGGTGACATCGGGGGCGCGGAACTCGGGCAGGGCCACACCGACGTTGAGTTCCAGCACCAGGGAATCACGCTCGCTGCGCACCGCCAGTTCGTCATCATTGGCTACTGTGTAATAGATCTTCAAGGTGCCGCCATTGAGGGGGCTGATTTCGCTGCCGGGCAGGCCGCGCTCGATGGGTGTGCCGACGGGCTCGCCGCTGACGATGATGGGGATCTGGTAGTAGGTCTCGCCACCGCCCGGGCGTTTGCCCTGACAATGAATGGTGATCAGGTCGCCGGGTTTGCGACCTTCGTAATACGCCACGGAAATCGTTGCGTAAGGCGAGTCGGCTGGCAGGGTACCGTTGGGGGCTTGCACCACGCTCGGTGCCGGCAAACGGCTGATGTCACCCTCCACGCTGACGCTGGCGTTTTTCGATGGCTGATCCGCCTCACCGCTGCGGATGCGCACGTAGGACACCGTGGCAAACCCTTGGGCGATGGCTTTGACGGCGGCGTTGGGGATGAAGAAGTCGAGGTGAAACGGCACGTAATCCACCAGTTTTACCAGCGGCCCGACGATGATCGGCGAGCCTTGGGCCGGGGTGCCGGTCCAGGTCAGGCGGACAGTGTCGTCCACCGCGAAGTCCGTGGCACGGGTGTAGACCCGCACGTTCACATCGTCGTTGCGCAAATCTTCGAGGTTGATGGTATTGGTCGGTTTGCTCCCAACCAGTACCAGCGGCGCCTCCAGCCGATTGCCGTCCAGATCCACCTTCACGTAGGCGAATTTGGCCCACGGCGCGCGCTCATCCGGGCGGTTATCGACGCGGTCGATGACCTGAAAGGTCACGACCACCCGCGTGCCGTCACCGGCAGCTTCGATCACGGCGCGCGTGAAGGTGATGATGATCGGGTTGTTGACCGGGTCGTCGACCTGCGCCTGAGTCACCGGGTAATAAATCACTTCCTGACTGCCCCAGCGGCAAACGATGCGGTCGAACGTGGTCCTGTGTTCATAGGGCTCGATGCGCATTTGCACGCCCCGGTCGGCCATGTCCGCGTCGACACCCCCGGAGACGTCGGTGATAAAGGTGTAATTGAACCCGGAATGCCCTTCTTCGGGACTGTCGTCATAGTTGCCAGGGCGGGTGGTCTTGACCAGGTAGGTTTCCAGCGGCTCCGAGCGTTCCGGTGTCTGGGTGCCTTGCGTGACCTGGTAAAACACCGGCATCGCGTCACCGTCCAGGACGTGTTCGCGGGGGATCCAGAGCACCACCGGCTTATCCAGTTCGTGATCAAACTCAATGGTTTTACTGACAACCGGTGAGGTGAGGCTCTGCCAATACATCTCAACTTTATCGCCGATGCCCATGGCGAGCCAGGCGCTGACGATGCATTGCAGATCCCCTTCGAGTGCACGAATCGGAATCCCGCCAGCGTAGTGGTCTGGGTCGGTCAGGGTGGTGCTGGACGGGAAGTACGGCGGACGCAACGCCAGAGGGGCATTGGGTGTTTCGGATTCAACCGGATGGAACTTGTTCATGGGGATACCTCTTCGCCGCAGGACAGGGTGGAGGTATCACACAAGAAATGGCGTTGCGCTGCCTACTGTCAGATCTGACAGTGGCGACGGACGGTCAGGGGCAAAACCTGTGGGAGTGAGCCTGCTCGCGATTGCGGCGTGTCAGTTGACATCATTATTGGCTGGTCGGCCGCTTTCGCGAGCAGGCTCGCTTGTACACATGAGTTCGATTGAGTTATCCGTCAAAACGCATACGGAATACTGATCTTCGCCCACAACATCTCGCCTTCCGGCCGGTTCTCAACGTCGAATTCCTTGGCCCAGCGAATCTCGGCGCTGGCGTATTTGAGGAAGGTCAGGTGCAGCGCCGGGCCGATGGCGAAGACCTGGCCGCGAACCCCGTCGTTGACGTCTTCGCCGTTGAATTGCACGGTCCGGCCGAACTGTTTGTCGTCGGTGGTTTGCTTGAGGTAGTAGCCGTTCAAACCGAGCATCAGGTTGTCGGTGATCTTGTAGCTGGCGGAATAATCGAAGTGGAAAATCTGTCCCGACTTGTAGTCGGTGTCCTTGTTCTTCTCGTTGAAGCTGTAGGTGGTCTTCATCGACACCTCGGTGCGCTCCGTCGGCAGCCAGGTGAAGGAGAACAGCGGTTTGTAGGTGTAGAAATTGTTGCTGGTGTTGGCCAGGCGATCGGGGCTGTATTCGCCGGTGGGCACGGTGATTTCCACGGCGGCGCCGAGGGTCAGATTCTTGCCCATGTCCCAGAGAATGATCGGCGCGATGGTGGTGTCGCCCATGCCTTCGCGGGTGTCTTGCAAGCCGAACACCGACACTTCCTGTTTGAGCCAGGGCTGCGCGATGTAGCCTGCCAGCCGACCACCAAAAATGCGCACCGGGCTCAGGTAATCAAGGCGCGGGATCACGGCGGTGGATTCGATTTCCACGTTCGGCACTTTGCCGCCGAGGGAGCTGATGTTCAGCTTCCTGGATTTGTAATGGTTGTAGTAGACGTTGAAGGCCACCATGTTGTCCGGGAGGCTGTTGACGTCCAGCGGCAGCATGAAAAAGCCATCGGTGCCGGTGCCGATGTTGTCGACGCCAGCCTCGGTGGCCGAGGCCTGCAAATGAATGGCAAACACACCAGCCAGGCTGACGGCCAGTCGCAAGCGGAATGTCGTGCGGGTCGGGTTCATGGGTGTACTCATTATTATTGTTAGGGACGCACCGCCGGCCGCGCGGGCCGTTGCATAGAAATAAGCGGTTCGGACCTTGGCGGGCAGGGTATTGGCGGCCACGTAGGGGGGCTTCTGCGGACAGCCGTAAAACCCTGTGCTAAGTTCTTTCGACATAACCGGTAACAAAAATAAGAATTCAGCCTGATCCGGGATGTCCTGCCCCATGCAAATGAAAGTCGTCGATCCTACCTACGAACTGGCACTCGTCTCGCCATTCCTGCTGCAAACCCTGGCCGAAGTCGCCGAGCTCAACGGGGTCAATTCCGAGAACCTGTGCCGTGGCCTGGGCTTCACCCTCGAAGATCTCCAGGACCCGGCGCAGCGCATTTCCTATCGCCAAGCCGTGGCGATGATCCAGCGCGCACTCAAAGTGCTGCCCAATCGCGGGCTCGGTTTGTGGGTCGGCGCGCAGAACGTGCTCGGCACCCTGGGTTTGCTCGGGCATGTGTTGTCGCTGTGCAAGACTTTGCGTGATGCGTTTGAGCTGGGCATCCGCCATCAGCACACCTCGGGCGGCATCGTGGTGTCGAGCGTGGAGGAGGCGGGGGATCGGGTGTTTGTCGATATCGAATGCCGCCTGCCGTTTGCCGATGTGCAGGTGTTTGCGGTGGAGGAGTTTTTCGCCAGTTTGTTGGTTTACGGGCGGGCGTTAGTCGGGGTCGATTTCAAGCCGATGGCGGTGGAGTTCGTGCATGCCGCGCCGGATTACGTTGCCGAGTACGCGCGATTGCTCGGGCCGGACGTGCGTTTCGGTTGCCTGCAAAACCGCATGGTGATCGCCGCGCATTGGCTGGATGTGCGACTGCCTAATCATCATTCATTGGCGTTGCGGCAGGCGGTCAAGCTGCTGGAGCTGGAAGCGGCGCAGGTGCATCAGAAGATTGATCTGATTCAAGCGGTGGAGCGGGCGATTGCCCGGGACCTGACGCGCGGCAGCCATATCGAAAAGATTGCCGGTGATTTGAACATGAGCAGCCGTACGTTGCGTCGGCGCCTGACTGAGCACGCGCTGACTTTCGAGACGTTACTGGAACAGGTGCGCCAGGCAAGGACCTTGAGTTTGTTGGCCAATCCTGAAATGTCGATCGAGCGGATTACCGAGGAGGTCGGCTATAGCGATGTGCGCAGCTTTCGCCGGGCGTTCAAGCGCTGGACGGGGATGAGCCCCAGCGCGTTTCGCCAGGATTCGCAGCCCTGTGTGTAGCAGCTGCCGAGCACCGCGAGGCAGCGTTCGGCGGCGAAGTCGTCGTAAAACCTATGCACGCGGCCCACCTGACACACCGCATAGTCTGATTTCACGACGGCTGCGCCGCCGAACGCTGCCTCGCGGTGCTCGGCAGCTGCTACGGGGATGTGGTTGATCTTTTGCCGTGAAAACACACATTTGCCGGTGCCCCGGTTAAACTCCGCGCTTCTTTCCCAAGGAGTTCATATGAGTTACTACCAGCCGGGCATTCTCGCCACCCCCGTTCCGCCTCAAGCCCGTCATATGTTCTTCGCCCTCGAATCCGCCGCCGAGCTGCCGGCCGCGCTCGACAAATTGATACAACTGGTGGACGGCCAGTCGGCGGTGGTCGGTTTCGGTGAATCCCTGGTCAAGGCCCTGCACGGTCAGATCGAAGGCCTGCGCGCATTCCCGGCCATGACCGGCGTTGGTGTCGACAACCCGTCGACCCAACACGCGCTCTGGTGCTGGCTGCATGGCGTCGACCGTGGTGAATTGCTCAATCGCAGCACCGCCATCGAAGCCGCGCTGGCCCCGGCGTTCCGTTTGGTGCAGATGAACGAAACCTTCCGCCACCTCACCGGCCACGACCTGACTGGCTACGAAGACGGCACCGAAAACCCCCACGACGAGGCCGCCGTGGCCGCCGCGCTGGTCAGTAACGGCGCCGATGGCACGGTCGGTGGCAGCTTCGCCGCGATCCAGCAGTGGCAGCATAATTTGAAAGGCTTCAACGCCATGCCGTCCCATGAAAAGGACAACATCATGGGCCGTCGCCTGAGCGACAACGAAGAACTCGACGACGCGCCGATCTCCGCCCACGTCAAACGCACCGCCCAGGAAAGCTTCACACCCGAAGCCTTTGTGGTCCGTCGTTCGATGCCATGGATCGAAGGTCACCGCGCCGGCCTGATGTTCCTCGCGTTCGGCTTCTCCCTTGACGCGTTCGAAGCGCAACTGCGGCGCATGAGCGGTCTGGAAGACGGCATCACCGATGGTTTGTATCGCATGAGCCGGCCGATCACTGGCGGCTACTACTGGTGCCCGCCGCTGAAGGACGGTCACCTGGACCTGCGCGCTTTGCGCATCGGCTAAATCTATCAAGGAGTGAATATGAACGTGGTGCGCTGGGGCATGATTGGTTGTGGGGATGTCACCGAACGCAAGAGCGGGCCGGCCTTCTACAAGGCGCCCGGTTCGGCGTTGGTGGCGGTGATGGGGCGACGGCGGGAGGCGGTGACCGACTATGCCGCGCGCCACGGCATCGCCCGGGTTTACACCGATGCCCAGTCGCTGATCAACGACCCCGAGGTGGATGCGGTGTACATCGCCACGCCACCCGACAGTCACCACGCTTTCGCTCTGATGGTCGCCGCTGCCGGCAAACATTGCTGCGTCGAAAAACCGATGTCGCTGAATGCCGGGCAAAGCCGTGAGATGCAAAAGGTCTTTGCCGATGCCGGGCTGCACCTGTTCGTTTCCTACTACCGACGTTCGCTGCCGCGTTTCCAGCAAGTGCGGCAATGGCTGGAGGAGGGGCGGATCGGCGAGGTCCGGCACCTGACCTGGACGTTGACCAAAACCCCTTCACCGGCAGATTTGGGTGGCTCCGATAATTGGCGTACTGATCCGGTGATTGCCGGTGGTGGTTATTTTGCTGACCTGGCCAGCCATGGGTTTGACCTGTTCCAGTACTTGCTCGGCGATATCGTCGACGTCGCCGGTTTTACGGCGCAGCAGGCCCGATTGTATGCGGCAGAAGACGCGGTCAGCGCCAGTTGGCGCTTTGCCTCCGGGGCATTAGGCATGGGCTGCTGGAATTTCGTGGCGGATCGGCGTGAGGATCGGGTCGAGGTGATTGGCAGCAAGGGCCGAATCAGTTTCGCGGTGTTTGATGAGCATCCGGTGGTGCTCGAAGCCGATGAAACCCTCAGCCTGAACATCGATCATCACGAACACATCCAGTGGCATCACGTGCTGGGCATGAATGCGCACATCCGTGGCGAAGCGCAGCATCCGGCGGTGGCCGAACAGGCGTTGAAGACCGATTGGGTGATGGACCAGATCCTCAAGCGTTAACGCGGTTTTTCCGTAGCAGCTGTCGAGCACCGCGAGGCAGCGTTCGGCGGCGAAGCCGTCGTAGAGTCAGCCACCGCGGTGTTTCAAATAGACCGCAGCGCTGGGTTTACGACGGCTTCGCCGCCGAACGCTGCCTCGCGGTGCTCGACAGCTGCTACATCGGTTCGCGTTCGTGCGGCGAATCTATCGTTATGCTCAAACAGTATTTCTCAACCATCGCATCGGTTCTCTAAGATCACGTCATAACTCGTTATAACAAGTGATCTCGGATGACCGATAACGTTCTTTCCCTCAGCAGTGTTCCTCTGCACACCCAACTCCGCGACGTACTCCGTGCCCGCATTCTCGACGGCGAATACCCGCAAGACAGCCAGATGCCGTCCGAAAGCGAACTTGGCGCGTTGTTCAAAGTCAGCC
Source organism: Pseudomonas sp. LBUM1646 (assembly GCF_059716165.1). Classification (NCBI taxonomy): domain Bacteria; kingdom Pseudomonadati; phylum Pseudomonadota; class Gammaproteobacteria; order Pseudomonadales; family Pseudomonadaceae; genus Pseudomonas; species Pseudomonas sp. LBUM1646. The sequence continues at coordinate 3,796,725 of NZ_CP166810.1, read as the reverse complement.
GCATCACCGTGCGCCAGGCCCTGGGGGATCTGCAGAAAGAAGGGCTGATCTTCAAGATCCACGGCAAGGGCACTTTCGTCGCCAAGCCGAAAACCTTCCAGAACGTCAGCACCCTGCAAGGCCTGGCCGAGTCCATGACCGGTCGCGGCTATGAGGTGATCAACCGCCTGCGCAGCTTCAAATTCATTGCCGCCGACAAACGGGTCGCCGAGCGTTTGCAGGTGGCCGAAGGCGAAACCGTGGCGCAGATCAAACGCGTACGGCTGATCAACCGCGAGCCAATCTCGCTGGAAATCACCTACCTGCCCAAAGCCATCGGCGAGCGGCTGGAGAAGGCTGACCTGGTGACCCGCGACATCTTCCTGATCCTGGAAAACGATTGCGGCCTCGCGCTCGGCCACGCCGACCTGGCCATCGACGCGGTGCTGGCTGACAGCGACCTGACCCAGGCGCTGAACGTCGAACCCGGCTCGCCGATCATGCGCATCGAACGCCTGACCCACGACGCCAGCGGCCAGCCTGTGGACTTCGAACACCTTTACTACCGTGGCGATGCGTTCCAGTACCGCTTGCGGATCGATCGGCAAAAAGGGGATCAGGCATGACCCGAAACACTTTGGAGCAGGAATACGACATTGTCGTGATCGGCGGCGGCACCGCTGGCCCGATGGCGGCGATCAAGGCCAAGGAACGCAACCGCGATCTGCGTGTGTTGTTGATCGACAAGGCCAATGTCAAGCGCAGCGGCGCGATCAGCATGGGCATGGACGGCTTGAACAACGCGATCATTCCCGGGCACTCGACGCCGGAGCAGTACACCAAGGAAATCACCATCGCCAATGACGGCATCGTCAATCAGGCAGCGGTGTATGCCTACGCCACCCACAGCTTCGAAACTATCGAGCAACTGGACCGCTGGGGCGTGAAGTTCGAGAAGGACGAAACCGGCGACTATGCGGTGAAAAAGGTCCACCACATGGGCGCCTACGTGCTGCCGATGCCGGAAGGGCACGACATCAAGAAAGTGCTGTACCGCCAGTTGAAACGCGCGCGGGTCAGCATCACCAATCGCGTCGTTTGCACGCGTTTGCTGACGGACGAAGAGGGCGCGGTCAACGGCCTGATGGGTTTTGACTGCCGCACCGCCGATTTCCATGTGATCAAGGCCAAAGCCGTGATCCTCGCCTGCGGCGCCGCCGGACGCTTGGGCTTGCCGTCCTCGGGCTATTTGATGGGCACCTACGAAAACCCGACCAACGCTGGCGACGGCTACGCCATGGCCTATCACGCCGGGGCCGAACTGGCGAACCTCGAATGCTTCCAGATCAACCCGCTGATCAAGGATTACAACGGCCCGGCCTGCGCCTACGTCACCGGCCCATTGGGCGGCTACACCGCCAACAACAAGGGCGAACGCTTTATCGAGTGCGATTACTGGAGCGGCCAGATGATGTGGGAGTTCCACCAGGAACTCGAAAGCGGCAACGGCCCGGTGTTCCTCAAACTCGATCACCTGGCCGAGGAAACCATCCAGAACATCGAAGAGATCCTGCACAGCAACGAACGCCCGAGTCGTGGTCAGTTTCACGCCAATCGCGGCACGGACTACCGCACGCAAATGGTCGAAATGCACATCTCCGAGATCGGATTTTGCAGCGGGCATTCGGCGTCGGGGGTGTGGGTCAACGAGCGGGCCGAGACGTCGGTCAAGGGTTTGTACTCGGCGGGCGACATGGCCGCGGTGCCGCATAACTACATGCTCGGCGCCTTCACCTACGGCTGGTTTGCCGGCACCAACGCGGCGGATTTTGTCGCCGGGCGCGAGTTTTCAGCCGTCAATGCCCAGCAGGTCGAAACGGAAAAACAACGGGTCTACGCACCCCTGGACCGCGAACACGGCCTGCCGCCCGCGCAAGTCGAATACAAACTGCGACGCTTCGTGAACGACTACCTGCAACCGCCGAAAGTGACCAAGAAGATGCAAATCGGCCTGCAGCGTTTCAGCGATATCCAGCGTGACCTCGATCAGATCAAGGCCCACAACCCTCACGAGCTGATGCGCGCCATGGAAGTCAGCATGATCCGCGACTGCGCCGAAATGGCCGCCCGGGCTTCGTTGTTCCGTGCCGAAAGTCGCTGGGGGCTTTACCACTACCGGGTCGACCACCCGCAACGCAACGACAGCGACTGGTTCTGCCATTGCCACCTGAAGAAGGGCGACGACGGCCAGATGACCAGTTTCAAGAAAGCCGTCGAGCCTTACATCATCCCGCTCGATGCCGAAGAAATGCAGGCCTACGACCGCCTGCGGGTCGGCGCGTTTGCGGCCTGACGCCTAAACCAAGAGAGCCCGAACCATGGCCTATCAACCCCAGGAAATCTTCTTCCGCTCCAACGCACCAGTGACGGTCGACGAGGACCTTTGCATCGCCCACAAAGGCTGCACCGTGTGCGTCGACGTCTGCCCGATGGACCTGCTGGCGATCAACCCGGCCACGCAAAAGGCCTACATGGCGTTCGATGAATGCTGGTATTGCATGCCGTGTGAAAAGGACTGCCCGACCGGGGCGGTGAAGGTCGAGATTCCTTATCTGTTGCGTTGAACACCGCTTGCGTTAAAGCCATCCGGCAACACCGGACGCCTGATTCAAACACCCCTCGTTTCCCACCGCGCCCTGATCGTGGCGGAGACGAACATCCTATAAATGATTCGAGGGGAAATACTCATGTTATTGCGTGCAGCATTCGCCGGTCTGGTTCTGGCCTCATTCACCTTGTCCGCCTCGGCTGAAACCATCCGCATTGCCATCGGCACCCAGGACACCACCATCAACTGCGCCGCTGGCGGTCTGTTGATCCGTGAACTCGGCTTGCTCGACAAATACCTGCCCCACGACGGCCAATATAAAGACGCCAAATACGAGGTGGAGTGGAAGAACTTCACCAGCGGCGCGCCGCTGACCAATGAGATGGTCGCCGGCAAACTCGACTTTGGGGCCATGGCCGATTTCCCCGGCGCGTTCAACGGTGTGGCGTTCGAAACCGCCGGCAAGCACAGTCTGTTTATCAGCGTGCTGTCAGGCAGTATCAAGGGCAGCGGCAACGGCATTGTGGTGCCGAGCGCGTCCGGCGTGCAGTCGTTGGCGGAGCTCAAGGGCAAGACCATTTCCGTGCCGTTTGCTTCCACCGCTCACGGCATGCTGCTGCGTGCTGTGGCCGCCCAGGGATGGGACCCGCTGAAAGACGTGAACATCATCGCCCAACCGCCGGAAGTCGCCGGTTCGGCGTTGCAGGCCGGGAAGATCGATGCCCACGCTGATTTCGTGCCGTTTGCTGAACTGTTCCCGAGCCGTGGTTTTGCTCGCAAGATTTATGACGGTGCCCAGGCCAATGCACCGACTTTCCATGGCGCTTTGGTGGATCAGGCTTATGCGAAAAAGTACCCGGAAATCGTCGTCGCTTACCTGCGAGCCAGCATTGAAGCCAATCAACTGCTGGCGGCAGAACCGGAGAAATACAGCGAGTTGATCGCCAAGGTCACCGGGGTCGATGCCGAGGTCAATTACCTGTTCCATGGTCCGCTGGGCGTACAGACCCGCGACCTGAGCTGGAAGCCGGAATATCGCCAAGCGGTCGGCACGGCCATCGATACCCTCAAGTTGTTGAAGAAGGCTGATCGCGGGCTGGACCTCAATACCTTCATCGACGACCAGTACATCCGCGCTGCGTTCAAGGCGTCGAACCTGGACTACACCGCGCAACTGGCCAACTACGCGCAGACCCCGCTCAAGGCTGTGGATGCGGCGAGTGGCAAAGCCATCATCGATTTCAGCCATGTGGCGGAAATTTGGGTGCGCGGTGAACCGAAAGTCCGGCAGTACGCCTCGGCGGAATCGGCGTTCACCGCGCTGGCCAGCTTGAAAGCCGAAGGCAAAAACATCCGCGCGGTGTATGCCCAGGCGAGTGACAGCGGGATCAAGTTGCTGGCGGATCAAGCGTGGTTTGCCAGTGACGCGAAAGGCCGCCTCAGCGCCTTCCTGCTCAAAGGCCAGGCCCAACAATTCGCCACGGCCCAGGGCGGCAAAGTCCTCGACTTCACCGACGCCACCACCCAGGCCGTGGCCACCCGCTGAGTCAGATCGTTCCCACGCTCCGCGTGGGAATGCCGCCAGGGACGCTCCGCGTTCCGTTCTTGAATGTGACGCAGAGCGTCACGGGATGCATTCCCACGCAGAGCGTGGGAACGATCAGAGGTGCTATATGTTTGCACGATGGATCCCCAGAGCCGCCTCATTGCTGCTCTGCCTATTGTTCTGGCAACTCGCGGCGAGTGGTCACTGGAACCTCGGCCTGGTGACCTTTGCCAACGTGCCGACGCCAGTGGCGGTCATCCAGGCCGCGCTGGGCCTCGGCGACTCCGGCAAACTCGCCCAGCACCTGGGCAGCAGCCTTAGCCGGGTCTTCGCTGGTTACCTTGCGGCGCTGGTCATCGGCATCGCCCTGGGCCTGGCCATCGGCCGCTCGAAATGGGCCGAGGACTTGTTGCTGCCGCCTCTGGAAGTCCTCCGACCGATCCCGGCCGTTAGATCGTTCCCACGCAGAGCGTGGGAACGATCAGAGGTGCTATATGTTTGCACGATGGATCCCCAGAGCCGCCTCATTGCTGCTCTGCCTATTGTTCTGGCAACTCGCGGCGAGTGGTCACTGGAACCTCGGCCTGGTGACCTTTGCCAACGTGCCGACGCCAGTGGCGGTCATCCAGGCCGCGCTGGGCCTCGGCGACTCCGGCAAACTCGCCCAGCACCTGGGCAGCAGCCTTAGCCGGGTCTTCGCTGGTTACCTTGCGGCGCTGGTCATCGGCATCGCCCTGGGCCTGGCCATCGGCCGCTCGAAATGGGCCGAGGACTTGTTGCTGCCGCCTCTGGAAGTCCTCCGACCGATCCCGGCCGTTAGATCGTTCCCACGCAGAGCGTGGGAACGATCAGAGGTGCTATATGTTTGCACGATGGATCCCCAGAGCCGCCTCATTGCTGCTCTGCCTATTGTTCTGGCAACTCGCGGCGAGTGGTCACTGGAACCTCGGCCTGGTGACCTTTGCCAACGTGCCGACGCCAGTGGCGGTCATCCAGGCCGCGCTGGGCCTCGGCGACTCCGGCAAACTCGCCCAGCACCTGGGCAGCAGCCTTAGCCGGGTCTTCGCTGGTTACCTTGCGGCGCTGGTCATCGGCATCGCTTTGGGCCTGGCCATCGGCCGTTCGAAATGGGCCGAGGACTTGCTGCTGCCGCCTCTGGAAGTCCTCCGACCGATCCCGGCCGTTAGATCGTTCCCACGCTCCGCGTGGGAATGCCGCCAGGGACGCTCCGCGTTCCGTTCTTGAATGTGACGCAGAGCGTCACGGGATGCATTCCCACGCAGAGCGTGGGAACGATCAGAGGTGCTATATGTTTGCACGATGGATCCCCAGAGCCGCCTCATTGCTGCTCTGCCTATTGTTCTGGCAACTCGCGGCGAGTGGTCACTGGAACCTCGGCCTGGTGACCTTTGCCAACGTGCCGACGCCAGTGGCGGTCATCCAGGCCGCGCTGGGCCTCGGCGACTCCGGCAAACTCGCCCAGCACCTGAGCAGCAGCCTTAGCCGGGTCTTCGCTGGTTACCTTGCGGCGCTGGTCATCGGCATCGCCCTGGGCCTGGCCATCGGCCGCTCGAAATGGGCCGAGGACTTGTTGCTGCCGCCTCTGGAAGTCTTAAGACCGATCCCGGCGGTGGCCTGGATTCCGCTGGCGATCCTGATGTTCCCGTCCTCTGAATTGTCGATGGTCTTCATCACGTTTACCGGCGCGCTGTTCCCGATCCTGCTCAACACCATCCACGGCGTTGAAGGCGTCGATCCACGCTTGATCGCCTCGGCCCGCAGCCTCGGGGCAGGGCGCCGCGCCATTTTGCTGGAAGTGATCCTGCCGGGCGCCGCGCCGAGCATCATCACCGGCCTGGCCATCGGCATGGGCACTTCGTGGTTCTGCCTGGTGACCGCGGAAATGATCTCCGGCCAATACGGCATCGGCTATTACACCTGGGAGTCCTACACCATCCAGAACTACGCCGACATCGTTGTTGGCATGTTGCTGATCGGCGTGCTCGGGATGGGCAGCAGCCTGCTGATCAAACGCCTGGGCGGGTTGTTCACGCCTTGGCATCGACCACGAGGAAAAGCCTGATGAGCGTTTTTCAACACCCGGAAGGGCGTATCGATATCCGCGATTTGTCGATCAGCCTGGGCGAGGGCAGCGCGGCGTTCGAAGCCGTCCAGGGTTTGGAGTGCCAGATCGAGCCAGGGCAATTCGTGTGCATTCTCGGACCGTCCGGTTGTGGCAAATCCACCTTGCTCGGGGCGTTGGCCGGGCATCTGCAACCGCGCATCGGCACCTTGAATGTCGATGGCGCGCCGATCTCAGGCCCATCACCGCAGCGCGGCATGGTGTTCCAGCATCACACGCTGTTCCCTTGGCGAACCGTGCGCGACAACGTTGCGTTCGGCCTGAAAATGCGCGGCATCGGCAAGACTGAACGCCACAAAGCCGCCGATGAAATCCTCGCTTTGGTGGGGTTGGAAGGCTTTGCCAATCGCTGGCCGGATCAGCTCTCCGGCGGTATGCAGCAACGGGTCGAGATCGCCCGGGTGCTGATCAATCGCCCACGGCTGTTGCTGATGGACGAACCCTTCGGTGCCCTCGACGCGCTCACCCGGCTGAACATGCAGGAACTGCTGCTGGACATCTGGACGCGGATTCGTACCACCGTGGTGTTTGTCACCCATGACATCGATGAAGCGCTGTTTCTCGCCGATCGCCTGCTGGTGATGAGTTCACGCCCCGGTCGAATCATCGAAGACCTGCGCCTTGATTTCCCCCGGCCACGCACCACGGAACTGGTGACCAGCCACGAGTTTTCCTGCTTGAAGCGTCACTGCCTTGAGCTCCTGCGTCACGAGGACGGTCGGCAGCTGCCACGCTTGAACCCCCTCGGACTTCCCCCAGAAAACAAACTGCCGCGATTTGCCCTATGACCTCATTATTTGATGCAACCGAAAACGACGACATCCTCGCCCTGCAACCGCGCCTGACCGATGACGACCCCGGCGTGCGCCGCATTGCGCTGATCGAACTGGCTGATCTCGAAGAGCCGGAGGGCTTGCTTTGGCTGGTCAATCGCCTGGCTGAAGACCCGACTGAAGAGGTTCGTGCCGAAGCGGCGCGGTTGCTGGAAGCGTGGGAGGATGAGCCGGTCGTCTCGGCGTTATGCCAGGCGCTGACCGATCCATCCTTGGTCGTGCAATCGGCCGCCGCGCAAAGCCTCAGCCTGCTTAAGAGCGAGGCGGCGGGCCGGGTGATTTTGCCGTGGACCGGGCATGCCGATATCAGCGTGCGGGTCGCGGCGTTCAGGGCTCTGCGCGAATTGCGTTTCCCCGATGCTGCCGGTGCTGCTTTAAACGCATTGAACGATCAAGACGCCAGCGTGCGCCGCGAAGCCGTTGGCGTACTGGGCTGGCTCAAGCAACTGGATGCGTTGCCCGCGTTGGCCCGACTGGCCAGCGACGACCCGGACACCGAAGTGCGCCGTGCTGCCACCGGTGCGCTCGGCCTGGCGTCGGACATTCAAGTCCTGCCGGCCCTGCGTCATGCCTTGCAGGACCATGCCTGGCAAGTGCGCGAAGAAGCCGCGACCACGCTGGGCAAGGTCGGCCACGTTGATGCAGGCCCGGCACTGGTCGAAGCCTTGAGCGACGATTACTGGCAAGTGCGCCTGCGCGCCACCCGTAGCCTCGGCCGCTTGCGGTACGCCCCGGCCCTGGAAGCGCTGATCGAAACCCTTGGTCACCGCATCAGCAACCTGCGCAAGGAAGCAGCCTTGGCCCTCGGCGAATTGAATGATCAAGGCGCGGTTGCCGCCCTGCAAGCCGCGCAAGACGACGGCGACCCGGAAGTGCGCAAAGCGGTGCGCATCGCCCTGAGTCAACTGCAATGAACCCGCTGGCGGTGGGTAATTCCCAGAGCAAACAGCAACTGCGGCTGAACTGGCCGGACGGGCGCGAGCAGTTACTCGATCACGCCGAGTTGCGCCGCCAGTGCCCATGCTCGCAATGCCGCGCGTTTCGGCTGCAAGGGCTGACGGTGAAGGTGGATTCGCGCATCCGTGTGGTCGAGTTGAATAGCCAAGGCTACGGCCTGCAACTGATCTTCAGCGACGGCCACGAACGCGGCATTTACCCCTGGCCTTACCTGGCAGAACTGACCGGAACGCTGTAGGAGCTGGCGAAGCCTGCGATCTTTTGACTTTGCTTTTTAAAGACAAGATCAAAAGATCGCAGCTTTCGGCAGCTCCTACATTGAATGTGCGGGGGGTCAGAAGGATTTGCTGATGCTCGCCACTACCGTAGCCGTGCACACATCACCAAACCCCCAATTGCTGGTGCATTGGCTTTGCGACAGGTCGGTATCGATGTAGCTGACCCCCAGCAACACCCCGGCCAGTTCATGGGTCAGCTTCACTTCCCATTCGTGGTACGCGTCTTCAGCGTGGCCGTTCGAGGCGTACAGATGCGGGTCCTTGAAGTCCATTTCGCCGTAGCGCAGCTTCAGACCCAAGCCGTAGGGCAATTCGGTTTCGTAGCCAATGTAGCTGTAGAGCGAGCTCTGCTTGCTGTCGATACCCGGCGCGTCCGCCGAGTAATAGGCGGCCAGCTTCACCCCATAAACGCTGAGAATGCCGTAGGTCTCGCTCTGATTGAACTGGCCTTCTTTGGGGTAGGCGTATTTCAGATAGCCGAGGTCCAGACTGATGGCATCGGTCGCCTGCCAGAACCAACCGGCGTAGTAATCGATTTCCTGGCGGGTTTTCAGGCCTGCGCCGAAATCGACATTCGAACTCCATGCACCCGCGTACAAACCGCTGCTGTGGGCCAGGGTGACACCGGCCTGCACGGCGGGATCGTTCTGGGTTTGCGAGATGCCGCGGGTGCGGTAATCGCTGGCCAGCGTCAGGTCCACCAGCAGGTTGAAGTCGTCATTCAAGGGGATGGCCTGGCTGCTCAAGGGCAGCATGCTCAACGGCAACAAACTTAAAGAGCGGAGGGCGAACAGGGTGAAAGCTTTCATGGGTCGATGCCTTTGTTTTGATTGTTTTGGGCAGGTTTTGGGCAAGGCTGCGCCATACCCCGGCGACAAGCGCAGGGGCGGGCAGCAAGGGTTTTCTTAGAGGGTGGGGGCGTAGACTTCGCGACCGGCGAACCAGGTTTGCAGCACTTGGGTGTCGTGCAGGGCTTTGTTATCGACCGTGAACACATCGCGATCCAGCACGATGAAATCGGCCTGTTTGCCAGCGGTCAGCGAACCGATCTGCTTCTCCAGTCCGATGGTCCGCGCCGCGTTGAGGGTGTAGGCGTAGAACAGCGTTTCGCGGTCCAGGCGTTCATCGGCGTTCAACACGCCCAAGGGGCCTTTACGCGTGATTGCTTGAGCCATGGCATTAAACGGATTGGGCGTGGACACCGGCCAGTCACTGGCCCCGGCAATGGTCGCGCCCTGTTTGAGCAGCGAGTGCGCCGGGTATTGATAACGGAAGGCCAGGGCGCTGACGTAGGGCTTGATCATGTCCAGGGTGTAATCGTCGGCGGTGGCCCACAGCAGTTGCATCGAGGCGATCACATTCAGCGGTTTGAACCGCGCAAACTCTTTCGGGTTGACCATTTGCAGGTGCGTGATCGAGTGGGTCACGCCGCTCTGGCGATCCTTGCGTGCCTGCGCGATGCCGTTCAGTGATTCGCGCACAGCACGGTCGCCGATGGCGTGGATATGCACCAGCCAGCCGCGCTGGTCGATGGCACTGACCAGTTCACCGAAATGCTTGGGATCGATCAGTAACTCGCCCTGTTTATGCGAGTTGCTGTACGGGTCAATCATCGCCGCGCTCTGGGCCGGGTATTCGATGACGCCGTCGGCGAAGATCTTGATCCCCGGCAACGTCAGGTTGGGAATGCCCTGGAATTGCTGGCGGACTTTGTCCAGGACGTCGAGATCGGCCGGCACGCTTTTCGGATTGGCCACCAGCAGCGCGGCGACGTGGACGCTCATGGCGCCGGTCTCGGACAGCGCTTTGTAGGCCGGCAGCACGCCGACGGTTTTCTCGGTGGGCTTGAGCGCGAATACCGGCTCGCCGGGCGCGGCGTTGGCGGCGGGGTCCATCCACGCGGTGATGCCGAGGCTGTTGTTGTAGCGCATCGCCGATTGCGCGGCTTTGAGCATCTCGGCGGCGCTCGGCACCGGCATTTTCGAGGCGACCCGGTCCCAACCGGCGTCCACCAGGAACCCGTTGGGGCTGCCATCGGCGCGTTTGCCGATCGTGTCTTTCTCGGCGTCGGGCAGGGCTTTCAGCAGCGCGGCATCAATGCCCGCGCGTTCCAGCATCACGTTGTTGGCCCAGGCGGTGTGATGGTCGCTGCCGGTGAATACCACGGGCACCTTGGCCCACTCGCCACTGTTGAATTTTTTACCAAACGCTTCGGCTTGCGCCCAATACGCCGAACTCATGCCGGCCACGCTCAACACATCACCATGTTTGGCCTTGCCATCGTCGCGCCAGCCGCGCAGGCGTTTTTCCAGTTCGTCGAGGCTGACCACCTCGTCTTCCATATTCGCCGAGACCATTTCCAGGCCGCCGAAAACCGCGTGGGAATGGCTGTCGATCAGGCCGGGCATCAGGGTTTTGCCGCCGAGGTCGATCACCTTGGTGCCTGACTCGATCAACGCCTTGATCTGCGCATCCGTACCGACTTTCAGCACCTTGCCGTTTTCTACCGCCAGGGCCTGCACCTTCGGTTGGGCGCGGTCGGCGGTGAAAATCTTGCCATTGAGCAACACCAGATCGGTGGCGGCCATGGCTTCCATCGAGGCAAAACTAACAGCGGCCATCAATAGATTCGGGATGAATCTTTTCATTGAATGTTTCCTTGTTATTGCGTCTGATGGCCAGATTAGTGGCTGCTTGGCTTCAGCAGAACGCCTCCCTCACGAAAAACGTTTTTGCCTGAATGGAAAAAGCATGGACAAGTTGGGTGCATTGAAAATGTTCGTGGTCACCGCGCAACTGGGCAGTTTCAGCCGCGCCGCCGAGCAACTGGGCAAGACCCCGTCGGCCCTGACCAAAGCGGTCAATCACCTCGAAGCCGAGCTTGGCGCCCGGTTGTTTGAGCGCAGCACCCGGCGGATTCTGCTGACGGAAGTGGGGCGGCTCTATCTGGAAACCGCGCGTCAGGTGTTGCAGCGCCTGGAGGAGGCTGGCGAGGAAGTCGAGCAGATGCAGCATGGTTTGCGTGGCAGCCTGAAAATCACTGCGCCGCTGGCGTATGGGCAAGCCTTTCTGGATCAGGTGTGCGGCGGTTTTCTTGAGCAATACCCGCAGATCAACCTGCAAGTGGATTTGTGCGACGAGTTCGTCAATCTGCTGGAAAGTGGCTACGACCTGGCCCTGCGCGAGGGCCATGACGACTTGCCGGGGCTGATCGCCCGGGTGGTCGGCAGCAATCGCCTGGCGCTGTGCGGCAGCCCGGCCTATCTGGCGCGCAAGGGCGTGCCGGTGACGCCGCAAACCCTCGATGAACATGAATGGCTGCTGTATCGCCATCCGTTGCTCAGCCGTGAATTCTGGTGGGCCGAGCGCGACGGCCAGCGTTTGAGCCTGCCGCAACCCCAGTCGCCACGCTTGCGTAGCGACAACTATGACCTGCTGTTGGCCAATGCTTTGGCCGGGCGTGGCTTGCTGCACACGCCGTTATGGAGCGCTGCGCCATACATCGCCGACGGGCGGCTGGTGCGGCTGATGGCCGATTACGACATCGATCCGGACAGCTTTGGCGCGCACATTCTGGCGGTGTACCCGAGCCATCGGCGGGCGACGGCCAAGGTCGTGGCGTTTATCGATTACATCGCAGAATTTTTGGCGGCCCGTGGCTTGGGTGATGACTGCGCTCGTCACTGACCTGGTCCCCTTGTAGCAGCTGTCGAGCAGCGCGAGGCAGCGTTCGGCGGCGAAGCCGTCGCAAACCTACACGCGAGGTTTACCTGAAACACCGCGTGTCTGATTTCACGACGGCTTCGCCGCCGAACGCTGCCTCGCGCTGCTCGACAGCTGCTACGGGGGCTTGTCAGGAAAAAGCCAAAAGAGTACAAATGTACTCCATGACGACTCTCACTCCCCGCCGTACCGCCATCCTGACCTTTATCCGTGATCGAATCGCGGAGCACGGCCAGTCCCCGAGCCTCGCTGAAATCAGCGAGGCCTTTGGTTTTGCCTCCCGCAGCGTGGCGCGCAAGCATGTGCTGGCGCTCACCGACGCCGGTTTTATCGAGGTCAACCCGCATCAGGCCCGGGGCATTCGTTTGCTCGGGCAACCGGCGCGGCCCGAGTTGCTGGACATCCCTGTGCTCGGTCGGGTGGCGGCGGGGGCGCCGATTGGTGCGGATGCCGAGGTGCACAGCCGTTTGCTGTTCGACCCGTCGATCTTCTCCCGGGTGCCGGACTATATGCTGCGGGTCCAGGGCGACTCGATGATCGAGGACGGCATTCTCGACGGCGACCTGGTGGGCGTGCACCGCAACCCCGAGGCGCTTAACGGCCAGATCGTGGTGGCTCGGCTCGACGGCGAAGTCACCATCAAGCGTTTCGAGCGGGTCGGCGATACGGTGCGGCTGTTGCCGCGCAACCCGGCCTATAAACCGATCATCGTCGAAGCCGATCAGGACTTGGCCATCGAAGGGGTGTTCTGCGGTCTGGTGAGGCAAGGGTGATGGGCGCCGTCGTTGCGTTGGATACGCTGTTCAATGGCGGCCAGGTCTGGAAGGGCCGGCCTGCGCCACCGGCCGCCAGCCCGCAACCCACCGGGCATGCCGCGCTGGATGCGGCATTGCCGACCGGGGGCTGGCCGGAAGCGGCGTTGACCGAAATCCTCCTGGCCGGGCAGGGCGTCGGCGAGTTGCAATTGGTGTGGCCGGCGCTGGCGCGGCTGTCGGCAGCGGGTGAACGCATCGTATTGATAGCGCCGCCGTACGTGCCGTATCCCCAGGCCTGGCAGAACGCCGGGGTTGATCTGCGCCAGTTGTCGATCATCCAGGCCAGCGAACGCGATGCCTTGTGGGCGGCGGAACAATGCCTGCGTTCGGGCAGTTGCGGCGCAGTGCTGTGTTGGCCGCACAAGGCTGATGACCGGGCGTTGCGGCGCTTGCAGGTGGCGGCGGAAACCGGCTCGACCCTGGCGTTTGCCTATCGCTCGATGGCCGAAGCGGTCAACCCTTCGCCGGCCGCGCTGCGCATTGCCATCGACGCCAAGCCTGCACAGTTGCGGGTCTTGAAGTGCCGGGGCGGGTTGGCGCGCACGGCGCCGATTGCCTTTGCCATGGGACATTGAGGTTGCCATGCGCTGGGTCTGCATTCTGTTCCCGCAATTGGCGCTGGACGCGGTACTGCGTCAGCGCCCCGACCCCGATGAGCCGTTGGCGCTGCTGACCGGTCCGGCCCAGCGCCGGGTGCTGCAAGCGGTCAACGCTTCGGCCCGGGCGCTCGGCTTGCGCCCCGGCCAGTCCATGACGGCCGCCCAGGCCCTGAGTAAAGGTTTTGTCACGGCTGAGTACGACGCCGCCGAGATCGAACACTGGCAGCAGTTCCTTGCGGCCTGGGCCTATGGCTTCAGCTCCCAGGTCAGCGTGCATTACCCGCGCGCCGTGGTGTTTGAAATTGAATCGAGCCTGGGGCTGTTCGGCGCCTGGCCGCAGCTGGAAGCGCGGTTGCGCAGCGAACTCACCGCGCTGGGTTTTCGCCATCGGATTGTCGCCGCGCCCAACCCGGTGGCGGCGCGGGTGCTGGCCAACGTTTATGACGGACTGGTGGTGCCGGACGATCAGGCCCTGCGTTATCACTTGGGACAGTTACCGGTCGACCGCATTGCCCTGGAACCCACGGTGGCCACGGCGTTATCGCGCATGGGCCTGCGCACCCTGAGCCAGGTGCAAGCGCTGCCGCGACATACCCTGGCCCGGCGCTTCGAGGCTCAGGTGCTCAAGCATCTGGACGCCTTGCTCGGTTTACGGCACCTGGCCCTGGCGTTCTACCTGCCGCCGGACCGCTTCGATGTGCGCATCGAGCTCAACTTTGATGTGCAATCCCATCAGGCGCTGCTGTTTCCACTACGCCGATTGACTGGCGATCTGTCGGCGTTCCTCTGCGGCCGGGACAGCGGCGTGCAGCGTTTCGACCTGCACCTGGAACACGCCGGGTTACCGGACAGCGTGATCAAGGTCGGCCTGCTCAGCGCCGAGCGTGATCCGGCAATGCTTTTCGAACTGGCCCGAGGCCGGTTGGAGCAGGTGCAGGTCGCGGCTCCGGTGCGCGGTTTTCGCCTGCGCGCCGAAGACCTGCCGAGCTTCGTGCCCCAGCGCCAGGAATTGTTCGACGACCGCCCGCAGCAGTCCTTGCCTTGGGAGCAGTTGCGCGAACGCCTGCGGGCACGGCTGGGGGATGAGGCGGTGCAGGGTTTGCGTTTCCAGGCCGATCACCGACCCGAGTGTGCGTGGCAGACCCGTGCCGACAGCCAATTCTGCGGCGGGCTGCCGAGGGTGCAACGGCCGGGCTGGCTGCTGACCGAAGCACTGGCGGTGCACGAAGGTTCGGCGCGCATCCTCATGGGGCCGGAACGCATCGAGTCCGGTTGGTGGGACGGTGCCGATGTGCGCCGGGATTATTACTTGATCCAGACTCGCGCCGGTCAGCAAGGCTGGGCCTATCGCGTGGTGGGCGAGGGCGGTCCTTTGTGGCTGCAAGGCTGGTTCGCATGAGCATTGACTATGCCGAACTGCATTGCCTGTCGAACTTCAGTTTCCAGCGTGGGGCTTCCAGCGCGCTGGAGTTGTTTCAACGGGCCAAACAACAGGGCTATCAGGCCCTGGCGATCACCGATGAATGCACCCTGGCCGGCATCGTCCGTGCCTGGCAAGCGGCCAAGTCTGTTGAGCTGCCGCTGATCATCGGCAGCGAAATACGCATCGAGGACGGACCGAAACTGGTGCTGCTGGTGGAAAACCTTGAAGGCTATCAGGCGCTGTGCCGGCTGATCACCCGTGCCCGACGGCGTACGCAAAAGGGTCAGTATCAGGTGCTGCGCGAGGACTTCAGTGAACCGCTGCCAGGGCTGTTGGCGTTGTGGGTGCCGGACGCGGTCGATGATTTTGAACAAGGTCACTGGCTCAATCAGGTCTTCGCCGAACGCCTGTGGCTGGCGGTCCAGTTGCATTGTGGGCAAGACGACAGCCGACGACTGAACGACCTGTTGCTGTTGGCCAGGGAACTGCGAATCCCGGCAGTAGCCAGCGGCGATGTGCACATGCACGCCCGTGGCCGGCGTGCCTTGCAGGACACCATGACCGCGATCCGTCATCACCTGCCGGTGGCCGCCGCCGGGTTGCGCTTGCATCCCAATGGCGAGCGGCATTTGCGCGGCCTCGATGCACTGCAATCGATCTACCCGCAAACGTTGCTCGATGAAACGTTGGTCATCGCCCGGCGTTGCACCTTCGATCTTGGCCAGTTGCGCTATCAATATCCCCGGGAGTTGGTGCCGGAGGGGCAAACGGCCACGTCCTGGCTGCGTGAACTGACCGAAAAAGGCATTCAATGGCGCTGGCCCCAAGCACCGCAAGCCAAGGTGCTGACGCAGATCGACAAGGAACTGGAACTGATCGCCGAACTGGGCTACGAAAGTTATTTCCTGACGGTTCACGACATTGTGCGGTTTGCCCGCGAGCAAAAAATCCTCTGTCAGGGCCGGGGTTCGGCGGCCAACTCGGCGGTGTGTTATGCCTTGGGGATTACCGAAATCGATCCGGATCGCACCACGCTACTGTTCGAACGTTTTCTCTCGAAGGAGCGCAACGAGCCGCCGGACATTGACGTGGACTTCGAGCACGAGCGCCGCGAGGAAGTCTTGCAGTACGTGTTCCAGCGTTATGGCCGGACCCGTGCCGCACTGACCGCCGTGGTCAGCACTTACCATGCGGCCGGCGCAGTGCGCGATGTGGCCAAGGCGTTGGGATTGCCGCCGGATCAGGTCAACGCGCTGGCCGATTGCTGTGGCCACTGGAGTGACAAGACCCCCCCCGTCGAACGCCTGCTGGAAGGCGGCTTCGACCCCGAGAGCCCGGTGCTGCACCGGGTCCTGAGCCTGACCGGGCAATTGATCGGTTTCCCCCGGCACCTGTCCCAGCACCCCGGCGGTTTTGTGATTTCCGAGCAGCCATTGGACAGTCTGGTGCCGGTGGAAAACGCGGCGATGGCCGAGCGCACGATCATCCAGTGGGACAAGGACGACCTCGACGCGGTCGGGCTGCTCAAGGTCGATATCCTCGCGCTGGGCATGCTCAGCGCGATTCGCCGCTGTTTCGATCTGCTGCGCCGCCACCGAAACCTTGACCTGAGCCTGGCGACCATTCCGTCCGAAGACAAACCCACCTATGAAATGATCGGTCGTGCCGACACCATTGGCGTGTTCCAGATCGAGTCCCGGGCGCAAATGTCGATGCTGCCCCGACTCAAACCGGTGAACTTCTACGACCTGGTGATTGAGGTGGCGATTGTCCGCCCGGGGCCGATCCAGGGCGGCATGGTGCATCCGTACCTGCGTCGTCGAAACAAGGAAGAACCCGAGGTCTATCCGTCCCCGGAACTGAAAGCCGTGCTCAAGCGCACCCTGGGCGTGCCGCTGTTCCAGGAACAAGTCATGCAGATCGCCATCGTCGCCGCCGATTACAGCCCCGGCGAGGCTGATCAACTGCGCCGTTCCATGGCCGCCTGGAAACGCCACGGCGGGCTGGAACCGCACAAGGATCGCCTCGCCGCCGGGATGAAGAAAAACGGCTACACGGCAGAATTTGCCGCGCAGATCTTCGAGCAGATCAAGGGCTTCGGTAGCTACGGCTTCCCCGAATCCCACGCCGCCAGTTTCGCCTTGCTGACTTACGCCAGTTGCTGGCTCAAATGCCACGAACCGGCGGCCTTCGCCTGTGCGCTGATCAACAGCTGGCCCATGGGCTTCTACAGCCCGGATCAGATTCTGCAGGACGCGCGGCGGCATCATTTGCAGATTCGCCCGGTGGACGTGCGCGCCAGCGACTGGGATTGCAGCCTGGAACCGATCAGCGGCGCGCAACCGGCGATCCGCATGGGCCTGCGGATGATCAAAGGCTTTCGCGAGGGTGATGCCCGGCGCATCGAAGCCGCCCGGTCGCGGGGCGCGTTTGCCGACATCGCCGACCTGGGCGAACGGGCGCAACTCGACGCCCGCGCCCAGGAACAACTGGCCGATGCCGGGGCCTTGCGCGGATTGGCCGGCGATCGCCATCGGGCGCGCTGGGAAGTGGCGGGGGTGCAGAAGCAGCTCGGGTTGTTCGCCGGGTTGCCGCGTCAGGAAGAGCCTGAGGTGTCTTTGCCAAAACCAACGGTGGGTGAAGACTTGCAGGCCGATTACGCATCGGTTGGCACCACCCTTGGCCCGCATCCGCTGGCGTTATTGCGCGCAGAATTGAAGGCCCGGCGTTGCCGCAGTTCGAAGGAATTGCTCGACGTCGAGCATGGCCGGCCCGTCAGCGTCGCCGGGCTGGTGACCGGACGCCAACGACCGGGCACCGCCAGTGGCGTGACCTTTGTCACTCTCGAAGACGAGTTCGGCAACGTCAACGTGGTGGTCTGGCGCGATTTGGCCGAACGCCAGCGCCAGGTGTTGGTGGGCTCGCAGTTGCTCAAGGTCGATGGGCGTTGGGAACGGGAAGGCGAGGTGCGGCACCTGATTGCCGGGCGCTTGAGCGATTTGAGTTTCTTGCTCGACGGCATCAGCGTGCGCAGCCGGGATTTCCGTTGACCTCGATCTGATCGCTGATCGTTCCCACGCTCCGCGTGGGAATGCCTCAAGGGACGCTCCGCGTTCCAATGGGACGCGGAGCGTCCCGGGCTGCATTCCCACGCAGAGCGTGGGAACGATCAGTAGGAGGTCAACGATCTGGCGCCAAATTATTTAAACACTGTCACGGATGATGGCACTTTGGCATAATGCTCGCCGCCGACGTCTCGCACGTCGATTATCGATTTCAATCCCCATCGCTGTTTCATCGCTGCAACCCGCAGCGGTTGGCCATTGCTGTGCCGGGATCAACAGCTTTTCAGAAGGAATGCACAGTGAGAATGATCTCTCGGATGTTGGTATCAGGGGCGGCGATTGCTGTTCTGGGCGGGATCGGCGGGTGTGCGACCGAAAGCTCCCGGGCATTGCCGGTAGAGAAAGTCGAAAGCGCCACCCAGGCTTGGGCCGGTGTTCGTGTACCGATGGCGGTGGGCAAGTTCGATAACCGTTCGAGCTACATGCGCGGGATTTTCTCCGATGGCGTGGATCGCCTCGGCGGTCAGGCCAAGACCATTCTGATCACGCACTTGCAGCAGACCAACCGCTTCAGCGTGCTGGACCGCGACAACATGGGTGAGATCCAGCAGGAAGCGTCGATCAAGGGCCAGGCCCAGCGCCTCAAGGGTGCTGACTTTGTGGTGACTGGCGATGTCACTGAGTTCGGCCGCAAGGAAACCGGCGATCATCAACTGTTCGGCATTCTCGGTCGCGGCAAGACCCAAGTGGCCTACGCCAAGGTCAACCTGAACATCGTCAACATCAGTACCTCGGAAGTCGTCTATTCGACCCAGGGCGCCGGTGAATACGCGTTGTCCAACCGTGAAATTATCGGTTTCGGCGGCACTGCGGCCTACGACTCGACCCTTAACGGCAAAGTGCTCGACCTGGCCATGCGCGAGGCGATCAATCGCTTGGTGGACGGCATGAATTCCGGTGCATGGAAACCGGGCAACTGATCAAGGAGCGATAGGCGCATGAACAAATTTCTAGCGTGGCCACTGATGGCATTGGCCCTGTCGGGCAGCGCGCTGCTGACGGGTTGCAACGGCGGCCCGAAAACCCTGTACCAGTGGGAAAGCTATCAGCCGGAAGTCTATGAGTACTTCAAGGGCGAAACGCCCAAGGAAGCACAGGCCGAAGCCCTGGAGCGCGATCTGCAGAAAATCGCCTCGACCGGCAAGACGCCGCCACCGGGTTACCACGCCCATCTGGGTCTGTTGTACCTGAGCATGGGCAAGGACGATCAGATGGTTCAGCAGTTCCGAACCGAGAAGACGCTGTTCCCCGAGTCCGGGCAATACATGGATTTTCTGCTCAAGAACGCTAAAACCGGAGACGCCAAATGATCCCGCGCGCATTGAAGCTGATGGCCGGCTTGCTGGCATTGGCCGTCCTCGGCGGTTGTGTCAGCCCCAAAACCGTGGACTATTCGGCGTACAAGCAAGCCCGCCCGAAAACCATCCTGGTGCTGCCGCCACTGAACGACTCCCCGGACGTCAAGGCGTCCTACGCGATGCTGTCCCAGGTGACTTTTCCGTTGGCTGAAGCCGGTTACTACGTGCTGCCGATCGCCCTGGTTGACGAAACGTTTCGCCAGAATGGCCTGACCACGCCGGCGGATATTCACCAGGCACCGGCCGACAAGCTGCGGGATATTTTCGGTGCCGACGCGGCGCTGTACATCACGGTGACCGAGTACGGTACTCGTTATATGGTGATCAGCAGCGAAACGGCCGTCACGGCCACCGCCAAACTGGTGGACCTGAAAACCGGCACCACCCTGTGGACCGGCGCGGCGCGTGCGTCGAGCGAAGAGGGCGGCAACAACGGCGGTGGCAATTTGATCGGCATGCTGATTACCGCGGCGGTGAAGCAGATCATCAACAGCTCCACCGACGCCGGTTACCCGATTGCCGGTATCGCCAGCAATCGGTTGCTGTCGGCCGGGCACCCGGCAGGCTTGCTGTACGGACCACGTTCGCCGAAATACGGCACTGACTGATCTCGACATCCCGTGATTGATCGTTCCCACGCTCTGCGTGGGAATGCCTCAAGGGACGCTCTGCGTTCCACTGGGACGCGGAGCGTCCTGGGCTGCATTCCCACGCAGAGCGTGGGAACGATCATCGCAACCTGCGGCAACTCCTACATGCCCCGCCTGCATCTTCAAGACGGCTCCCACAGCGGAAAGCGAGAATCAGCTATACCTCTATGAAACCATTGGCATCCGCAGTGCTCGAAACAAACGGATGCCATTACAGGACACAGAGTCAGTCAATGCAGTTTCTATCGGATAGCCACGGATGTGCCGGCTGGAATGGCGAAATGGCCGGACGCATTCGCGCGTTCGACTGGAGCCTGACCGAGCTTGGAAATATCGATAGCTGGCCACGAAGCCTGAGCAGTGCCGTGCAACTGATGCTCGCTTCACCCTTGCCGATGGTGATGCTCTGGGGGCGGGCGGGTTACATGATTTACAACGACGCCTACTCGGTCTTCGCCGGTGGCCGCCATCCTTACCTGCTGGGTTCGCCGGTGGAACTCGGGTGGCCGGAAGTCGCTGACTTTAACCGCCACGTGGTGGATACCTGCCTGGCGGGCGGCACCTTGTCCTATCGCAATAAAGCCTTGGTGTTGTTGCGCGATGGTGTTCCCGAGGACGTCTGGCTGGACCTCTATTACAGCCCGGTCGCCGACGATGACGGGCGTCCTTCTGGCGTCATGGCGATGGTGGTCGAGACCACCGCGCATGTCATTTCCGAACGCCGGCGCCAGGAAGCCGAGGACGCCTATCGGGCCGACAACGAACGGGTGCGCCTGGCGCTCAATGCGGGGGCCTTGATCGGCTCGTTCGTCTGGGACATGGAGGCCAACGTGTTGTCCGGGGACGAGCGTTTCGCCCGCACATTCTCCTATCCCCCGGAGCACAGCCTGGCCGACCTGCCATCGAGCATCGCCGAATCACGGATTCACCCTGACGACCGCAGCTGGGTTCAGGAACAGGTCGACCAAGCCGTGCAAACCGGGGCGCCTTACAACGCCGAATACCGAGTGCTGCGCCCCGATGGCAGCTATTTGTGGGTGCTGGCCAGCGGCTGTTGCGAGTTCAATGCACAGGGCAAGGCGTTTCGTTTTCCCGGGGTGTTGATCGACATCCACGAACGCAAGACCGCTGAAGAATCCTTGCTCAAGTTCACCCGCAACCTGGAGCAACAGGTGGCCGATGAAGTCGGTGCACGGCTGGCGGCGGAGGAGCAATTGCGCCAGGCACAGAAGCTTGAAGCGATCGGCGGCCTCACCGGCGGCGTGGCCCATGACTTCAACAACCTGCTGCAAGTGATTGCCGGCAACCTGCATTTACTGGCCCGCCACGAACCGGACAACGCCAACGTGCAGCGCCGGGTCAGTGCCTCGATTGCGGCGGTCGAGCGCGGGGCCAAACTGTCTTCGCAACTGCTCGCGTTCGCTCGACGTCAGCCATTGTCGCCGGCCGTCTGCGAACCACGGCAGATCTTCGATGGCCTGGGGGAGTTGTTGCAACGGGCGCTGGGGGAAACCATCCAGATCAATGTGGTCGTGGTCGACGATGCCTGGCGCCTGCATGTGGACCGCAATCAACTGGAAAACGCCATCCTCAATCTGGCGATCAATGCCCGCGACGCCATGAAGGGTGAGGGCACCATCGGCCTGAGCGCCGAGAACATCGTCCTGGACCAGCGGTTCTGCGCGGGCAAGGGCATCGTTGCCGGTGACTACCTGCGCGTGACGGTGACCGACGCGGGCGCCGGTATGGCGCCAGAGGTATTGGCGCAGGCATTCGAACCGTTTTTCACCACCAAGGCCGACGGCCAGGGCACCGGTCTTGGCTTGAGCATGGTGTTCGGTTTCGTCAAGCAGAGCGGCGGGCATATCGAGATCTCCAGTGTGACCGGCGAAGGCACGCGAGTGCAGCTGTATTTCCCGCGCAGCCTGCGGCCGTTGCCCAATGAAACACCGCTTCAGGCGCAGCAGCAGCGGGGCGGACATGAAACCGTTCTGGTGGTCGAGGACAACGATGCGGTGCGTGTTGCGGCGGTGGAGTTGCTGCGCGAAGAGGGCTACCAGGTGCTGACCGCCAGCAACGGCGACACGGCCATGCAGATGTTGCTGGAAGGCGTGGCGGTGGACATCATTTTTACCGACGTGGTCATGCCCGGTCTGATCAAAAGTTCGGACCTGGCGGCCTGGGCCAAAGTGCAGGAACCTCCGGTGGCGGTGCTGTTCACCTCGGGGCATACCCGCGACATCATCTCGCGCAATCACCAACTGAGCCCGGATACACATCTGCTCAGCAAGCCATATGGGCCGGAGGCGCTGACCCGGATGGTGCGCACAGTTCTCAATGGTTAACACATAACCCCGTAGGACCAAGGCTTGCCCGCGATGGCGTCCTCGAGATTGCCATCGCGGGCAAGCCTTGCTCCTACAGATAGCAGCGTCCTTCAATGCATCTTGAATTAAGGCTGGCCCATGACTTCAAAGCGCACCTCAACCCCTCCTTCCGGCATGGTCAGGGTGCGCGGCGCCCGGGAACACAACCTCAAGAACGTCGACGTGGATATTCCTCGCGACGCGCTGGTGGTGTTCACCGGCGTATCCGGTTCGGGTAAGTCGTCCCTGGCGTTCTCGACCCTCTACGCCGAAGCGCAACGGCGCTATTTCGAATCCGTGGCGCCTTATGCCCGGCGCCTGATCGATCAGGTCGGGGTGCCGGACGTCGACTCCATCGAAGGCTTGCCACCGGCCGTGGCCCTGCAACAACAGCGGGGCACGCCGAGTACCCGCTCTTCGGTGGGCAGCGTGACCACGTTGTCGAGCCTGATCCGCATGCTCTATTCCCGCGCCGGCAGTTACCCGCCGGGGCAAACGATGCTCTACGCCGAAGACTTTTCGCCGAACACGCCGCAAGGTGCGTGCCCCGAATGCCATGGCCTGGGGCGGGTCTATGAAGTGACCGAAGCGCTGATGGTCCCGGACCCGAGCCTGACCATCCGCCAACGAGCCATTGCCTCCTGGCCGCTGGCCTGGCAGGGGCAGAACCTGCGCGACATCCTGGTGACCATGGGCATCGACGTCGACATTCCCTGGCGCAAACTGCCGAAAAAACAGCGCGACTGGATTCTCTTCACCGAAGAAGCCCCCACCGTGCCGGTGTACGCCGGGCTGACCCCGGAAGAAACCAACGTCGCCCTCCAGCGCAAAATGGAACCGAGTTACCAGGGCACGTTCACTGGCGCCCGGCGCTACATCCTGCACACCTTCAGCCATTCCCAAAGCGCGCTGATGAAGAAGCGCGTTTCGCAATTCATGCTCGGCAGCCCCTGCCCGTTGTGCGACGGCAAACGCCTCAAGCGCGAAGCGTTGTCGGTGACCTTTGCCGGCTATGACATCGGCGAACTGTCGCAGATGCCCTTGTTGCAAGTGGCCGAGGTGCTGAAACCGGTGGCGGCGCACAGTTACCTCGAACAGGCCGATGAGCCCGGCGAAGTCCTGACCCATGACCAGACCCGCGAAGCCCGCGTACAGCGCGTTGCCCACGGCGCCAGTGGTCACGCCAATGCGCCGGATGTGCGCCACACGCCGAACCTGTCGGTGGAGAAGCGCCTGGCGGCGCAACGCATTGCTCAGGATTTGCTGGAGCGGGTCAGTACCCTGACCGATCTGGGCCTCGGTTACCTGGCGCTGGAGCGCAGCACGCCGACGCTGTCGTCCGGCGAGTTGCAGCGTCTGCGTCTGGCGACGCAATTGGGTTCGCAATTGTTTGGTGTGATCTACGTACTGGATGAGCCTTCGGCGGGTCTGCATCCGGCGGATGGCGAGGCGTTGTTCGAAGCCTTGCAACGTCTGAAAGCGGCGGGTAACACGTTGTTTGTGGTCGAGCATGATCTGGAAACCATGCGCCGCGCAGACTGGTTGATTGATGTCGGGCCAGCAGCCGGGGAGCATGGCGGCCACATTCTCTACAGCGGGCATCCTTCGGGGCTGGAGCACGTCAGCGCTTCCCAGACCCGCACCTACCTGTTCGCCGAGCAGGTCACGGCACCTCGCGTTATTCGCAAGGCCAAGGATTGGCTGCGGCTGCAAGGCATCACCCGCAACAACCTGAACAACCTCAGCGTCGAGTTCCCCCTGGGTTGCTTCACGGCGGTGACCGGCGTCTCGGGTTCCGGCAAGTCGAGCCTGGTCAGCCAGGCGTTGCTGGAACTGGTCGGCGCGCATCTGGGACGAACGGCCAGCGAACCGGAAGAACTGAGCCTTGAAGACGATGCGCCACAAGTCAGCGGCGGTCAGGTCTCGGCGGGGTTGGAGTCGATCAAACGCCTGGTGCAAGTCGATCAGAAACCCATCGGCCGCACGCCGCGTTCGAACCTGGCGACCTACACCGGGCTGTTCGACAACGTGCGCAAACTGTTCGCCGCCACCCCCGAGGCCCAGGCCGAAGGTTATGACGCCGGGCAGTTTTCCTTCAACGTCGCCAAGGGCCGTTGCCCGACCTGCGAAGGCGAGGGGTTTGTCAGCGTCGAGTTGCTGTTCATGCCCAGCGTCTACGCGCCATGCTCGACCTGCCACGGCGCCCGCTACAACCCGCAGACCCTGGCCATCACCTGGCAGGGCTTGAGCATCGCCCAGGTCTTGCAGCTGACGGTGGACGAAGCGGTCACGGTGTTTGCCGAGCAGCCGGGGATTCGTCGCTCGCTGGAGGTGTTGCGGGATATTGGCCTCGGCTACCTGCGCCTTGGTCAGCCGGCGACCGAGCTGTCCGGCGGCGAAGCCCAGCGGATCAAACTGGCGACCGAGCTGCAACGCAACCAGCGTGGCGCGACTCTGTATGTGCTCGACGAACCCACCACCGGTTTGCACCCCCGGGACGTTGATCGGTTGCTGGAGCAGCTGGACACACTGGTGACGGCGGGGCACACGGTGATCGTCGTCGAGCATGAAATGCGCGTGGTGGCCCAGAGTGACTGGGTGATCGACATCGGGCCGGGGGCGGGTGATCAGGGCGGCAGGATTGTGGTGGCGGGTACGCCGCAGACGGTGGCCAAGAACAAGAAAAGCCGCACGGCACCGTTTTTGGCCAGGGTGCTGTACCAATGATCGTTCCCACGCTCTGCGTGGGAATGCAGCCCGGGACGCTCTGCGTCCCACTGGAACGCGGAGCGTCCCTTGAGGCATTCCCACGGGTCGCGTGGGAACGATCAGTAACTGTCAGGCGCCGTCGAGGGTACGCCGAACCTTATCCAGCAATTCACTGATCTGAAACGGCTTGACCAGCATGTCCATGCCTTCACCCAGGAACACCTGGCGATTAAGCGCATTCTCCGCATAGCCAGTCATAAACAGAATCGGCAAACCTTCACGCCAACCCCGGGCGACGTCCGCCAGTTCCCGCCCACTCATGCGCGGCAAGCCGACATCGGTGAGCATCAGGTCAATCGACGGGTCGTTCTGCAGGCGCTCCAGCGCCGATTCGATGTCGCCCACCTGAGTGCAGCGATAACCGGCGTCCACCAGCACCTCGGCAACGAACATGCGCACTGAAGGCATGTCCTCGACAATCAGCACATGTTCGCCCGAGCCTTGGGAATCGATGACCACCGATTGGGTTTCGGTCGCTGTAGGATCGGCGCTGGCCGGCAGCATGATGGTCACTTCGGTGCCGTGCCGGGCCACGCTGCGGATATGCGCATCGCCGCCGGACTGCCGGGCGAAACCGTAAATGGTCGACAGCCCCAACCCGGTGCCTTGACCCAACGGCTTGGTGGTGAAAAACGGATCAAATACCTTGTCGATCACACTGTGCTCGATGCCCGTACCGTCATCGCGTACCGCCAACGCCACATACGCGCCATCGGCCAGATTGGGGTCGCCGTGGGAATAGGCGGCGTAGGTGCTGACCCAGATATTGCCGCCCTGGGGCAGCGCATCGCGGGCATTGATCACCAAGTTGAGCACGGCGCTTTCCAGCTGGATCGGATCGACCAAAGCGATGGCCGCTTTGGAGGTCAGCTCCAGCCTCAGGGTAATGCGTTCGCCGATGGTGCGAATCAGCAATTCTTCAAGCGAGCGGATGTTCTCGTTGATGTCCACCGGCCGGGTATCGAGTGGCTGTTGGCGAGCGAAGGCCAGCAGGCGATGGGTCAGGGACGCGGCGCTCATGGCCGAGTTCAGCGCAGCCTCGGCGTAGAACTGAACCTTGTCGGTGCGCCCATCGGCCACGCGTTTCTGGATCAGTTCCAGGCTGGTGATGATGCCGGTGAGCAAATTGTTGAAGTCATGGGCGATACCGCCGGTGAGCTTGCCCAGCGCATCCATCTTCTGCACTTGCAGCAGTTGCGCTTCGGTGCGCACCCGTTCGGCGACTTCCTTGGCCAACTGCGTGGTGGCGTCGTCGAGCCGGGCCAGGTGCGAGCGTTCGCGGTGGCGGTGTTCGGTGACGTCCTCGACGAACACCAGGCTCAATTCCGGCGTGCGATACGGCGAAATCTGCCACTCGGTTTCGCGCACCTGACCTTCGACCCGCATGTTCAGCGTGCCTTTCCAGCGCTCGCCGTAGGCCAGGCGCAGGCGCAGTTCATCAATCACCGCGCCCTGATCGTCGGCAAAGCACTCGCGCAGGGTGTCCGGGTCGAGGTTGTCCTGAATCAGCTGGGCGAAGGCGTGATTGCATTCGTGGACTTTCAACGTCGCGTCCATCACCGCAATGGGTGCCGAGACGTTGGTGAAAATCTCGCGGAACCGCGCCTCGCTTTCGCGCAAGGCATTTTCGGTGTCGCGCACTCGCAGCAAGGTGCGCAGGGTCGCGAGCAGCACGTCCGGGTCTACGGGATGGATCAGATAAGCATCGGCGCCCGCATCGAGGCCGGTGATGATGTCGCCGGTCTGGATCGAGGCCGCGGACACATGAATCACCGGCAGCAGCGCGGTGCTTGCTTCGGCGCGCAGTTTGCGCACGATGTCGAAGCCGCTCATGTCCGGCAGGTTGACGTCGAGGATCAGCGCGTCGATCCGTTCGCTATCGATCAACGCCAGGCCATCGCTGCCGGTGCCGGCTTCGAGGATGGCGTAGCCGTGGCGTTCCAGGCGCCGGCGCAGGGCGTAGCGGGTGGCGACATTGTCGTCGACGATCAACAAACGGATGTCACGTTTCATCGGCGGGCTCCACGGCAATGGCCAGCGGGATGATCACGAAAAAGGTCGAGCCGGCGCCCGGTGTGCTCTGCACCCCGACTTCGCCCCCCAGCAGCGCGGCGAAGCGTTTGCACAGCGACAGGCCAAGCCCGGTGCCGCGCAGGCGTTTTTGCAAGGGTGAATCAACTTGAGAAAAGTCCTCGAACAATGCGCCATGTAGTTCCGGGGCGATACCTATTCCGGTGTCGCTGACGGCGAAGCGCACGTGATCGCTGTTTTCCAGTTGCGCCGAGACCCGGACTTCGCCGCGAGTGGTGAACTTCAGCGAGTTGGAAATGAAGTTGCGCAGGATCTGCGCGAGTTTTTTGTCGTCGGTGTACAACCGCGGAATGCCGACCGGTTCTTCGAAAATCAGGTCGACCGCACTGCCATCGACAATCGGCCGGAACATGCCGCGCAGCGCGGCGAACAGGTCGAGCATGTCGAACCAGGCCGGGGAAATGCTGATGCGTCCGGCCTCGATCTTCGCCAGGTCCAGCAGGTCGTCGACCATGTCGCTCAACTCCCGCGCAGCACCGCTGACGAACGCCACTTGCTTGTGCTGCTCGGGGCTCAACGGGCCGTCGAGTTCATCGGTCAGCAGGCCGGTGATGCTCAGGATCGAGCCCAGCGGCGTGCGGAACTCATGGCTCATGTATGACAGGAAGCGGCTTTTCAGGTCCGAGGCCTGGCGCAGTTGCTCGGCCTGTTCATCGAGTTCGGCGTAGAGCGCCAGAACCCCCTGGTTGGTTTCATCGAGCTCATCGCGCAACGCCGTGGCTTCGCTCTGCAATTGGGCGATCAGCGTCGCTTGTTCGTCCAGCGTCAGGTTGGGTGACTCAGCCATGGGCGGTCTCCAGGGCAACGACCAACACCGTTACATCGTCCCGCCCGCGACAGAAGTCGCGGTGCAGGACGGCGGCAATCACGGCGGGGTGGCGGTGCACCAGGCCGGGGTAATCTTGCAGGTTCCAACGGGACTGCAAGCCGTCGCTGTACATGATCAATAGGTGTCCGTTCACTTGAGCATAGTCAAAGGGTTGGGCCTTCCGGTATTGCCCGCCGACGATGCCGGGGTGGGAGGCCAGGCCACGGGATTTGTCTGGGGCGATCAGGCTGGCGCCGATGTTGCCGATACCGACAAACTTCAAGGCATCGCCGTCGAACTGGGCGAAAGCCGCTGCACCGCCACGGGTGCCGGTCATGGCTTGGTGCATGTCCTCAAGCAATAGCGTCGGTGAGGCAAATGGCGCCAGGGCGAAGATTTTCTCACCGGCGCGGGCGGCGCGTTCGGCTTCTTCGCCATGGCCCAGGCCGTCGATCACCAGGGCGCTGATGCAGGCCCCGTCGAAGGCCAGGTGCCAGACATCCCCGCACGCCGGGTCGTTGTGCAGCGAATGCTGGCTGATGCCGATACGCCGGTCCGGCGCCTTGTCGGTGCGCGGGTACACGCGAGTCAGCAGTACGGCGCCCCGAGCGTCGGCGTAGACATCAAACACTTCCGTCTGGCGCGACACAGCGCCCAAACCGATGCCTTGGGTGCCGCCAGTGGAAAATCCATCGGTCAGGCACGCCTGCAAATCGAAGCCGCCGGCACGGTCCACGGCGAGGATCTCGATACCGACGCCGGTCGGGCGGGGCAACGTTCTTATATGCAATTCGCCCCGGGTAGCATGCTTGAGGATGTTGCTCGCCAGTTCCGTGACCACCAGTGCCACACGCCCGGCGTCGGTGGCGTCGAAGCCGTGTTGTTCCGCAAGCTTTTGCGCGGTGCGCCGGGCGTGACCGATTTGACTGCTGTCTTCGATCGGCAGCACCAGGGTCAGGGTTCCGCCAATGTTCATGTCCATCGGGTAATCGTTATGCGAGTGCCTTTGCCAGGCTCGGTTTCCAGCTCGAACTCTTCCACCAGCCGTTTAGCCCCGGTCAGCCCAAGTCCAAGGCCGCTGCCGGAGGTCCAGCCGTCGGTCATGGCCAGTTTGATGTCAGGAATCCCCGGTCCTTCGTCACGAAAGGTCAGGCGCAGCCCGGTGCGCGCGTTCTCGTCGAGGATCTGCCAATCCATGTCGCCACCACCGCCATAGACCATGGTGTTGCGTGCCAGCTCGCTGACGGCGGTCACCAGTTTGGTCAGATCGATCAGGCGCATGCCGCACTCCTGGGCGAGTTTGCGCGCAGTCTGCCGTGCCAGGACCACGTCCTGCTCGATCTGAATCGGTTGGCTGCCGCTACTGCGCACGGTCATTGTTCGCGTACTCGGGCCTGCAGCAGTTTCATCCCGCGCTCGACGTTCAACGCGGTGCTGACGCCGGGCAGGGTCAGGCCGAGTTCCACCAGGGTGATCGCCACGGCCGGTTGCATGCCCACCAACACCGTTTGGGCATCCATGATTTTCGACAGGCCGGAGATGGTCCCGATCATCCGGCCGATAAACGAGTCAACCATGTCCAGCGCCGAGATATCGATCAGCACGCCCCGGGCCGAAGTGCGGCTGATGCGTTCGGATAAATCGTCCTGAAGGGTCAGGGCCAACTGGTCATGCATGTCGACCTGGATGGTCACCAGCAAGAAGTCGCCCATTTGCAG
Organism: Pseudomonas sp. LBUM1646; assembly: GCF_059716165.1. Taxonomy (NCBI): domain Bacteria; kingdom Pseudomonadati; phylum Pseudomonadota; class Gammaproteobacteria; order Pseudomonadales; family Pseudomonadaceae; genus Pseudomonas; species Pseudomonas sp. LBUM1646. Next base: position 3,766,936 of record NZ_CP166810.1, on the reverse strand, counting down.
AATCGGAATGCGCTCCATCGGCTTATACCGCCTTGCTGACGGTCATTCCCAGCCGGGTCAGGGCCAGTTTCAGGGCATCGGCCAGGTTGGCCTTGGTGACCACGCCGTGCAGGTCCAGGCCCAGGTGGACGATGGTTTGCGCGATCTGCGGACGCACGCCGCTGATGATGCAATCGGCGCCCATCAGGCGAATGGCGGTGACGGTCTTGAGCAGGTGTTGCGCCACCAGCGTGTCGACTGTGGGCACGCCGGTGATGTCGATAATGGCGATTTCCGAGCCGGTGTCGACGATCCGTTGCAGCAGCGATTCCATCACCACCTGGGTGCGTTGCGAGTCGAGGGTGCCGATCATCGGCAGCGCCAGCACACCGTCCCAGAGCTTGACCACCGGGGTCGACAGCTCCAGCAGTTCTTCTTGCTGACGCTTGATCACCGCTTCGCGGGATTTCTGGAAGGTGCGGATGGTGTGCATGCCCAAGGCATCGAGGAGCTCGGAGACTTCCCAGAGTTGTTCGGCCAATAGCGCCGGATTGTCTTTGTACTCGGTTTGCAGCAGGCCAAACATCGGCCCTTTGAGGGAAAAGATGAAACTGGCGGTCTGTTGCGAGTCCTGGCCGAGCAGGGCGCGGCTATGGGAGAGTTTTTCGAGGAACTGACGGATCTCGTCCCAGCCCGGCGCCGCGATATTCTGCCCGTTGCCGCGCTCCAGCCCGGTAATGATCAACTGCAGGAAATCGGACGTCTGTTGCTTGAGGTCTTGCTCCTTGATGTTGCGCGTGGCACCACTGGCCTCGAGGCTGTTCGTCCATTCGGCGAGCACTTGCGCCTGGGTTTTCTTCATCGCATCGAGTGTGTTGCTGTGCAGTGCCGCCATGTGTCTTGACTCCATGAAAGTGATGGCCGATGCCCCAAAAATTGACCGGCGCAAATCAGTGACATTTGCCGTATGAAATAGTTGTTCGCTCGCGGCGGGATTTTTCTTCCTTCACTCTAGTAGGAGCTGCCGAAGGCTGCGATTTTTTGGCTTTGTTCTTGATCTTCAACGACTCAACCGACACCAAAGATCAAAAGATCGCAGCCTTCGGCAGCGCCTACAGGGGATCGTGCTTCATGGGATTGAACCCTGCGCCGGGTATGGCTTCGAATCCTCATGGCCCGACTGTTTCCAGCCGTGCATCTGCAGTGACGAACGAGGTACCTATGAAAGAGCAATCCCAGCAACAGGATCAGGCCGGGACGCCGGTTGATCGCAATGACCCGGCGATTGACCCGCAAGTTCCGGGTGAAGGTGAAAGCGGGCACGATGAGAAAACCGCCGAGCCGGAAAGCGCCGACACCGCGGTCGACCAGAAAAATCGCCACACCGACAACGACAACGAATTCAGCCCCGGTTTCAAACCACATCCCGACCGGCCAAAACCCGGCGAGGACACCGATGCCGATATCGACACCGATGGGGGCTAGGCGCAGGTGAAAAAAAACCGCATCGACAGGATGCGGTTTTTTTGTCGGGGGTTACTTACTTGCTTGGATGCGCCGCTTGCAGGGCTTTGGCCGCGTCCAGATGCTTCTCCAGCGCCGGCAGCATTTTCTGCGCGAAGCCTTTGAGTTCAGTGGCACCCGGTTTTTTGTCGTCGGTCACTGTGTCGGCTTCTTTCTTGAACAGCGCGATGGTTTCTTCGTGGGCCTTCACCTGATTGTTGGCGTAGGCCGCATCGAAGGATTCATCGCGCAGGTCGAGGATTTTCGCCTTGGCCTGCCTGACCAGCGTCGTGCTGTCCGGCACCTCGATGTCATGCTTTTTCGCCAAAGCCGCCAGTTCATCGTTGGCCTTGGTGTGGTCGGTGATCATCATGTTGGCGAACGATTTGATGTCCGCCGATGAGCTTTTTTCCAGGGCCAGTTTGCTGGTTTCGACTTCAGCGATGCCGCCCGCAGCGGCGTTGTCGACAAAGTCATTGGAAGTGGCCGCGAAAGCGGTGCCCATGCTGGTGCTCAAGGCAACGGCCAGGGCGAGGTGGCGCAGGGTGAATCCGTCCATTGGTTATTCTCCACACGGGTTTTATAAGCGATCGAGGTGATCGTTATTCAATGGAGGTGGCGACTCGACGAAAGGTTTGATCGCAAATGCAAAACGACGACGAACGGCCACCGCTGGTCTGACAGGAGGTCGACAGAACCGGGTAACCAAGGCCATTCTGATGGTTGGTGAACGCAATCGATCGCGTTTGCTACCGATCAACAAACGGAGGTGTTCCATGCCGGTGCCACACAACCTTTATCTGGACCTGAACATTCCAAAGGAAGTTATCCAGCAAAAACGCACCAAGGATCCGTTACTGGATTCACTGATCAACAAGTATTCGCAAGCCGACGCCGAGGTGGTAAAGGCTGAAACCGCCCAATCGGACGCCCCCAGCGACGACGCACTGAAAAAGCTCAAGGAACAGCGATTGCAGGTCAAGGACAAGATCGTCAAACAACTCCAGGCGTCTTCCTGAACCACCGACGACCGGTGACTGAATAATTGGAACGGCGATAAGACCGGCACCTCGAAAGTACAGAGTCTTACCATTCATGACTCGCTTCAGAGGTGCCTTCATGACTCATCCCAAATTCCCAAGCGAAGAACAGGGCGGGTATGACCCGATTCCGACTCATCCTGAACCGTTGAGCCCCGGCCGCACGACCGTCCACCCCGAGGACGAACCGGGCATCGACGAACTGCCAAACAACGAAGGCGCCAAGCCGATGGAACAGCGCGACGGCACCGACCTCGACCCTGAGCGAGTGCGCGAAGAAACCGACAATGCCGAGCGCGATGGGGAGATGGATCCGCGTTGATTCAAGGATCAAAAGATCGCAGCCTTCGGCAGCTCCTACAGGGGAACGCGTGTAGGGGCTGCCGAAGGCTGCGATCTTTTGATTTTGATCTTTTAGTGAAGTGCCTTTTCCAAAGGCAACCGCACCATGTGCTGCGCTTTCAACGAGCCGAAATACAACCAGTCCCCATACTCACGCACCGTCGTAATCGGCGAATAATTGCCGCTGCTCGCATCCTGCAAATTGGCAATCACCTTGCCGTCCAGGTCCAGCCCCAACGCAAACGCCCGTTTCTCCACCGGTTTGGGCAGCACCATAATCATCTTGCGTACGAACGGGTGCGGCGCCGTGGCATCAAGCAGCTCATTACGAGGCGCATACAGCGCTACCCAAAAGCGATCACGGCCATTGAACGCCAGGTTGTCCGGCAACCCCGGCAAGTTGTCGATAAACACTTCATGGGTCCCGGCTTTTGGTCCGCTCAGCCAATAACGGCTGATGCGATAGGCGCCGGTTTCGTTGACCAGCACAAAGGCATCGTCGGGCCCGAGGGTGACGCCGTTGGCGAACTCCAGTTTGTCCAATAGCACGCTAGTCTTGCCGGTCTGGAAGTCATAGCGCAGCAAACGACCGTCGCCGCCGTGTTCGATAATCGCCTCGCCATCCTTGCCATAGCCCCAACGGCTCGAAGCATCGCTGAAATACGCGTAGTGCCCCGGCTTGTCGATGGCCACGTCATCGGTAAAACCGAAGGGCACGCCATTGGCCGCAGTGGTCAAGGGGATCAGCCGACCCTGGGCGTCGAGGGACAGCAAGCCCTTGACCCCGTCAGCGATCACCAGCAAGCCATTGGGATGCCGGGCCAGCCCCAACGGCCGCCCGCCGGTGTCGGTCAGCACCTTAGTGACCTTGCCATCGAGGCTGCTGCGAATCACCCGGCCGTCGTGCAAACCGGTGATCAACAGGTCGTTTTCCAGCAAGAACGCCTCTGGCCCGTCAATGTCGGAGGCGCCGACACGCTCCACGTCTTTGAGCCGCTGATTGTCGGCATACACGCCGCTGGTCAGTGACGGCGCCGGTGCCGGTGTCCAGGCCACCGGCTCGACTTTGCTCGGCATTAGCAGCAAAAACGCGGCGATGGCGACGATCAGCAACAGCACAAACCTGAAGACTGATCTCACACGCTCACTCCCGCCGGGGCCAGGTGCCGTTGCGCCCTGTCGCGCAGCGCCAGCATCGACGCCGCCGACTCATGCTCGATCCGCCGTTTCAGTAGCAACTGATTGGCGATGCGCATGCCCAGGCCGCTGAACTGATAATCCAGGGTCCGGACAAACCGTGTGCCGTCGCCAAAGGCCTCGCATTCGTAGGTCACCACCAGCGACAAACCATGATCGCCCCGAGCCTGGGCACTCCAGCGCCGCCCGGGCAAATACTCCTCGACCTCCCAACTCAAATGGCCGTCGCGCCCACCGGCGCGGATGTCCTCTTCGAAGTGCGACCCCGCGTGCAGCGGACCGCCCTGGCCGGCGACCTTCAGCGACGACGGATGCCACTCCGGCCAACGAGTGACGGTGCTGGCGTAGGCGAGTACGGCAATCGGGTTTCCGGCAATGTCGATCTGGTGCTGCATGCGGGTCATGGGCGTTCTCGTCGGGTGCGGGTTGGCGTGCTCCGGCTCCCAGTACAGGGTGCCGAACAGGTAGTCCATCAGCGGAAACACGATATTGAAGTTGCGCTCCTGCATCACCTCGCGACGGTGATGCAGTTCATGCAGGCGGCGCATCTGGCGGATCCACGGCAACCGCGTAATCGGGTTGCGCGGCGGCAAGTGCTCGCAGGCATGGAACACTTCATAGGTCAGGTAACCCAGGACCATGCAGCCACCGAACAACCCGGCGACGTTGGCGTTGACCTGTGAAAACAGCCACCAGAGCGGCAGAGTGATGACCACGGTGTGAACCACGATCAGCCAGGCCGGGAACAGAATCACCCGCCAGTCCCGGGCGCTGTCGTAAGTCATGTGGCGGGGGGTGAAAAAACTGTGATGGTCGCCAGCATGCCGGGCGTAGAACATCCGCGCGAAGCTCTTTTTGTGGTGACCTAGGTGGCGATGCACCATGTACACACCGAAGTTGAAGAACAACAGTGTCAATGGCACCGCCAACCATTCCAGCGGCTGGACCTGCTGCACCGTGCGCCAGAACCCGCCAATGGCGACGATGCCGAACAGCAGCACGAAGACACCGTGCAGCCACGGGTTGTAGAGCCGATGAATGTCGGCACGGTAACGGGTGCGAAATGCCTGGGTGGTCTGCCTCACTGCGCTCACCTGTGATTGTTGTTATCACAGCAGATTAGCCGATCCGGCCGTGCAGGCTTGGCGAACCTCGATGGCACAAGCGCCACTTGATGGACTCAGCTCAACGGGTTCCAGCGTTGGGACCAGTCATCGTCGGTCTTGATCACTTCGCGCAGCAGGTCGAACGCCTGTTGCAGGGTCGCCGAATCCCGGTCCCGGGAGTAAACCAGGTAGGTTGGGTAACTGAACTCAGGGGCCTTGGTCACGGCTTCCAGCACGCCGCTTTCCAGGTAACTCTGCACCACGCGGGTGCGGAAATACCCACTGCCGCCGTGCTCCAGCAGGTACTGCAGGGCCAGCGGGCCGAGGTTGAAACTCAAGGCGGCCTTGGCTTTCTCCGGCAGGGCGGCATCGTGCTGACGACGGAAGTCCGGGCCCCAATCGATATAGACGTACGGGTCGGGTTTGCCGGCCAAGCGCACGAGGATCAGTTTTTCTTCCAGCACCTGCTCCACTTGCAGGCGCGGCCAGTACTCGGGCTGATAGACCAGCGCCGCATCGAGCACACCCAGTTCCAGTTGGCGCAGCAGGTTTTCACCGTCGCGGATCTCCATGCGCAGGGCATGGCTGGGGATCTTCTCCCGCAACTCGGCGGCCCAACTGAGCATCAGCGGATTACACAGGCTAACTTCGCCACCGATGTGCAACACGTCGCGGTAGCCTTCGGGCAATGGCAGGTCCCGGCGCGCGGCTTCCCAGGTTTGCACCAGTTGATTGGCATAGACCACAAAGGCCTCGCCGTTCGGCGTCAGGCGGGCGCCGGCGCGATTGCGCACGAACAGGGTGCTGCCCAATTGGCTTTCGAGTTTTTGCACTCGCGCGGTGATCGCGGTCTGGGTCACGTGGAGTTTTTCCGCGGCGGCGGCGAGGCTGCCGTGGCGGACGATTTCCAGGAAGGTGCGGGCGAGGTCGATGTCCATGGGGTGGCCGGTGCGGGAGGTGGGGGCATTGTAAGAGGAGCCATGGCCTTCGCCTATCTCGAAGCTTGCCTTTGTAGCAGCTGTCGAGCACCGCGAGGCAGCGTTCGGCGGCGAAGCCGTCGTAAAACCAGACACCTCGGTGTGTCAGGTAAATTGAGGTGGCAGGGTTGACGACTGCTTCGCAGCCGAACGCTGCCTCGCGGTGCTCGACAGCTGCTACGGGCAATTTGCGGTGATTCCAAAGTGTCAGAGTTTTCACATTTCCCCCAAGCCCTGCGCACTACACTGCAACCGTCTCCCGCCCCAACGGACCACCCCATGCCGGCAAAACCCGTGACCAACATCCTCGACACCCCTGAAGGTCAGCGCCTGGCCGGCAACGAGGCCCCGGATTGGCGCGAGTGGGGCCCTTACTTGAGCGAACGGCAGTGGGGCACGGTGCGCGAGGACTACAGCCGCGACGGCGATGCCTGGCGCTATTTCCCCCACGAACATGCCCGCAGCCGCGCCTATCGCTGGGGCGAGGATGGCCTGGCCGGGTTCAGCGACAAGGCCCAGCACTGGTGCCTCGGCCTGGGCTTGTGGAACGAGCGCGACCCGATTCTCAAAGAGCGCCTGTTCGGCCTGAACAACAGCGAAGGCAATCACGGCGAAGACGTCAAGGAGCTGTATTTCTTCGTCGACGGCGTGCCGAGCCATGCCTACATGCGCATGCTCTACAAATACCCGCAGACCGAATTCCCTTACGCGGACCTGGCCCGCGAAAACGCCCACCGTGGCCTGGCCGATACCGAGTACGAAATCCTCGACACCGGTGTGTTCGACGACAACCGTTATTTCGATGTGACGGTGGAGTACGCCAAGCACACCGCCGACGATGTCTTCATGCGCGTCACCGTGCATAACCGCGCCGATCAACCGGCGCGCCTGCGCGTGTTGCCGCACCTGTGGGCGCGCAACACCTGGAGCTGGGTCGTCGCTGGGGAAAAACCGAGCCTGACGCTCGACGGCGATCAGGTTCTGGCCCGGCATCCACAACTGCCCGACCGCCAAGCCACCGCGTGGGGCGAGGCTGATTGCGAATGGTTGTTCTGCGAAAACCAGAGCAATTTCCCCAAGCTCGACGGCGTGTCGGCGCAAGGTCCGTTCAAGGACGGGATCAATGATTTTATTGTCGAGGGCGCCGCTGATGCCGTGCGCCGTGACAGCGGAACCAAGGTCGCGGCGCATTTTGTACTGACGTTTGAGGCCGGCCAGACCCGCAGCGTGTTCCTGCGCTTTGCGCCGGCCGGTTCCCCGCACGTCAACGCCCGGACCTTGTTCGAACGCCGCCGAGCCGAAGCCGATGGTTTCTACGCCGCGCTGCAAGCCGAGATAAAAGACGCCGACGCGCGCAACGTGCAACGCCAGGCCCTGGCCGGTTTACTCTGGTCGAAACAACTCTACTATTTCGACGTCAACCAGTGGCTCGACGGCGACCCGACACAACCCGCGCCGCCCCCCGAGCGCACGCACATCCGCATCACCCATTGGCGACACCTGTCGAATTTCGACATCGTCTCCATGCCTGACACCTGGGAGTACCCGTGGTACGCCTCGTGGGATCTGGGCTTTCAAGCGGTGGCGTTCGCGCTGATTGATCCGGGCTTCGCCAAGCATCAATTGCTGCTGCTGGTCAAAGACCGCTTCATGCACCCCAACGGCCAGTTGCCGGCCTACGAATGGCGCTTCGACGACGCCAACCCGCCGGTCCACGCCTGGGCTTGCTGGCGGGTCTATCAGCAGGACAAGGTGTTGACCGGGGCCGGGGACATGGACTTCCTCGAACGGATTTTCCACAAACTGCTGCTGAATTTTTCCTGGTGGGTCAACCGCAAGGACGCCGAAGGTCGCAACCTGTTCCAGGGCGGTTTTCTCGGCCTGGACAACATCGCATTGTTCGACCGCTCGGCGCTGCTGCCGCCCGGTTATCAACTCGATCAGGCCGACGGCACGGCGTGGGTCGCCGCGTATGCGCTGGACCTGATGCGCATCGCCCTGGAACTGGCCAAGCGCAACAGCGTGTACGTCGACATCGCGGTGAAGTTCTTCGAGCATTTCCTCTACATCGCCGGGGCGATCAACAAGATCGACTCCGAGGCCGAAGGCTTGTGGGACGAGCAGGATCAGTTTTTCTACGACGTGCTGCACCGCCCTGACGGGGTGAACGAGCCGTTGCGCTTGCGCTCGATCGTCGGCCTGATGCCGCTGTTTGCCGTGCAGGTGCTGGAACAGCACGAACACGAAGGCTTGCCCGGTTTGCGCGAGCGTTTACTGGGCTTTATGCGCCATCGCCCGGACCTGGCCAGCCTGGTGTCGCGCTGGACCGAACCCGGCGAAGGCAATCGCATGTTGCTGGCGCTGTTGCGGGGTGAACGGACCAAGGACTTGCTCAAACGCATGCTCGACGAGGGCGAGTTTCTCTCGCCGTTTGGCATTCGCTCTCTGTCCAAGGCCTTCGCCGAACAACCTTTTGGCATCCGCATCAACGGCGACAGCCTATGCGCCCGGTACGAACCGGCGGAATCCGAATCGCGGCTGTACGGCGGCAACTCCAACTGGCGCGGGCCGGTGTGGATGCCGATCAATTACATGCTGATCGAATCCTTGCGCGAGTTTCACCGGTACTACGACCAGAACTTTTCGGTGGAATACCCGACGGGGTCGGGGTTTCTGGCGTCGCTGGAGGAGGTCGCGGACAGCTTGAGCCAGCGGCTGACCAAGCTGTTTCTGCGAGACGAAGAGGGTAATCGGCCGTCGATGGCAGGCTATGCGCAGTTGCAGGCGGACCCGGCCAGCCGCGATCTGGTGTTGTTCCATGAATACTTCCATGGCGAGACCGGGCGTGGGTTGGGGGCGAGTCATCAGACGGGGTGGACGGCGTTGGTGGCGTTGCTTTTACAGCCGCAATGATCGTTCCCACGCTCCGCGTGGGAATGCAGCCCGGGACGCTCTGCGTCCCCTTGGAACGCGGAGCGTCCCTTGAGGCATTCCCACGCGGAGCGTGGGAACGATCAGTTGGCCAATTCAATCTCCGGAAGCCGCGCCCACTGCGCCACCAACCGCGACGGCGTGCCACACGCCTTGCGCTTGAACACGAAATTGCCGCACTTCTCGGCGAACTGCTTGCGGTTCTGCACCATGTCCAGGTGCATCTCTTCCAGCTCCGCATTCCGGCAATGCTGCATCAGTTGCGTATCGCTGCGACCCTTGCGCTCACGAATCGCCGCATACGCCGGATCACTCAACGCGCCATTGGCCCGTTGCAACAACCACAGACCGAACTCATCGGGGCAACGCGGGCCGATTTCCTGGACCATGCCCAGTTCCAAGGCCTGGATCGTGCTCACCGGCAGGCATTGTTCGGTCAGTTGTTCCGCCATGGCCTGGCCGACGGCGCGGGGCAGGCTGTAGGTCCAGTATTCGGAGCCGTACAGACCCATGGTTTTGTAGTGCGGGTTGAGCACGATTTCGGCGCGGGCGAACACGATGTCGGCGGCCAACGCCAGCATCACGCCGCCAGCCCCCGCACTGCCGGTCACGCCGCTGACCACCAATTGCCGGGCCGTCAGAAGTTCTTCACAGACGTCGTCAATCGCCTGAATATTCGCCCAGGCTTCCAGCCCAGGGACCTCGGCGGCCTGAATCACGTTCAGGTGCACACCATTGGAAAAACTGCCGCGTCCACCCTTGATCAGCAAAACCTGGGTGTCCCGGGCCTTGGCCCAGCGCAACGCCTCGACCAGTCGTTGGCACTGCTCGGTGCTCATGGCGCCGTTGTAGAACTCGAACGTCAGTTCGCCGACCTGCCCTGACTCGCGATAACTGATCGGTTGATAGGCCTCAAGGTTGAAAGGGTTGGAGGCGATTGACCAGTCGAGGGTCGGCACCTCACGCAATTGCCGGGCGAGCACATGCCGGGCCGGGCATTTGAAGGTTTCTTCGCCGGGCAGCGGTTTGCGCCGCAATGAGCCGATCCACACACTGTGATCACCGGTAGCCACCAGCACCGCATCATCATGCACCGCCAGAATTTCCCCCGGCGTACCGCTACGCGAGTCCAGATGCGCGTCATACAGGTAGTACTGACCGCCGGCCAGACTGGCCAGCACACCCGGCTGACCATCGGCGGCGTCGATGCTGCGTTTGATGAAGCGCGAGCAGTCGTGCCAACTGAAGGTGCGGTCGGCCTGTTTCATATTCGGCTGCAAGCGGCCCAGCACTTGATGCTGGCTGTAGTCCACCGGCACCGGGACAAAACCGGCGATGAATTTTTCCACCACTTCGCGGATGCAACGGATCGCCGCGTCGCTGACCCGCCCGTTGTACAACTCGGACTTACGCAGGCCCTGGGGCAGGTTGAATTCGCAGGTGGCCCAAACCGGCCCGGCGTCCATTTCTTCTACCGCTTGCAGTGCGGTGACGCCCCAGCGTTCAAGCTCGTGGGTAATCGCCCAGTCCAGGGCGCTGGCGCCACGATCACCGACGATGCCCGGATGGATAATCACCAGCGGGCGTTTGGGGTTGCTCCACAGGTGTTGTGGCACCCGGTCCTTGAGGAATGGGCAAATGACCAGGTCGGCGCCGGACTGTTCGATCTGTTCGCACACCGCATCTTCGTTGGTAAAGAGTACGACGCTGGGAGAATGCCCGGCCTGGCGCAATTCCAGCCAGGCCCGTTGGGTCAGGCCGTTGAAGGCCGATGACAGCAGAATGATCTTCAGTGAACGCATGATTGCCTCTTCCTTGAGAATGTTCAGCCGCGACTCCCAATGAGCCGTCCCTGGCTTTCGATGGAAGCGCGATAGTAGTGATTGCAGGAAGGTTGGCTACTGACCGGGATCAAACATGTGTGAGCGAGTGTTCATTGTGGGAGCGAGCAAGCTCGCTCCCACTGGGGATTGTCAGTGTTTAGAAGGCGAAGCAGGAGCAACCAAACGCGCCCCAGAACCCTTGAAAGTCACTGACCGGCGCCGACGACAACCGCGCCCGTTGGTGGCTGTGGGCATGCACCGCGCACGCGCCGATACATTGGTGAACCTGCGCCGTCAGCGGTGCCAATGGCTTCCAGTGCCCCGGCACTTTGGTTACCGGCGACCACTCGGGTACCACCGGGATCGGCGGTGGTGACAGTTTTTCAAACTCGACACTGCCGTAGACAATCTTGCCATCAACGATGGTCAACACCGACTCGATCCACTTGATCCCTTCGTCCTCGATGTGGAAGTAGTCCGCGGACAGCGCAATCAAGTCGGCCAGTTGCCCGACTTTGATCTGGCCTTTCTGCCCCTGCTCGGAAGAGAACCAGGCGCTGCCATGGGTGAACAGCTCCAGCGCCGTGTCGCGGCTCAAGCCTTGCGGGTACAGCTCCAGACCGCCGACGGTGCGGCCGCTGACCAGCCAATACATTGAGGTCCACGGGTTGTAGCTCGACACCCGTGTGGCATCGGTGCCGGCGCCGACCGGAATGCCTTCGGCCAACATGCGCGCGATGGGTGGTGTGTGTTCGGCGGCTTTGGCGCCATAGCGGTCAACGAAGTATTCGCCCTGGAACGCCATGCGATCCTGAATCGCAATGCCGCCGCCCAAGGCTTTGACCCGTTCGATGTTCTGCGGGGTGATGGTTTCGGCGTGATCGAAGAACCACGGCAAGCCGTCGAACGGAATGTCGCGGTTGACCTTCTCGAACACGTCGAGCATGCGGCTGATGGATTCGTTGTAGGTCGCGTGCAAACGGAACGGCCAACGCTGCTCGACGAGGTGGCGCACCACCGGTTCCAGTTCCTGCTCCATGGTTTGCGGCAGGTCCGGGCGCGGCTCAAGGAAGTCCTCGAAATCCGCCGCCGAGAACACCAGCATTTCCCCGGCGCCGTTGTGCCGCAGGAAGTCGTCGCCCTGGCCGTAATGAGAGGTGCTGGTCCAGTTCTTGAAGTCGGTCAGTTCTTCCTTGGGCTTCTGGGTGAACAGGTTGTAGGCGATGCGCACCGTGAGTTGTTTATCGTCGGCCAATTGCTGGATGACCTGATAGTCGTCCGGGTAATTCTGATAACCGCCGCCGGCATCAATGGCGCTGGTGACGCCCAGGCGATTGAGTTCGCGCATGAACTGGCGAGTGGAGTTGACCTGGTGTTCGAGCGGCAGTTTCGGCCCCTTGGCCAGGGTCGAATAGAGAATCATCGCGTTCGGGCGGGCGATCAGCATGCCGGTCGGATCGCCGTTCGAGTCGCGGACGATCTCGCCGCCGGGCGGGTTCGGCGTGTCGCGGGTGTAGCCGACCACTTTCAGTGCGGCGCGGTTGAGCAGGGCGCGGTCATAAAGGTGCAGGACGAACACCGGGGTGTCCGGCGCGGCTTTGTTCAGTTCTTCAATCGTTGGCAGGCGTTTTTCGGCGAACTGGAATTCGTTCCAGCCACCGACTACCCGTACCCATTGCGGCGTGGGTGTACGGTCGGCCTGGTCCTTGAGCATCCGCAAGGCATCGACCAGCGATGGCACGCCTTCCCAGCGCAGTTCCAGGTTGTAATTAAGGCCGCCGCGAATCAGGTGCAGGTGCGAGTCGTTGAGGCCGGGAATCACCGTGCGCCCGTGCAGGTCGATGATCTGCGTGCCGGGGCCTTGCAGGGCCATCGCCTGGGCGTCGCTGCCGACCACCACGAAGCGTCCGTCCTTGATTGCAACGGCACTGGCCTGGGGTTTCTTGCGGTCGACGGTGTGCAAGCGACCGTTGTACAGAACCAGATCGGCCGGGGCATCGGGCATGGTTTTACTCCCTGCGAATAGTGGGCTGACCCAGGCACCGACGGCGCCTGCCGAAAGGCCTTGCAGTACACGGCGGCGGTTGAATCCGTCGTGGTCGTCAGGTGGGCTCATGGCAGTGTTCTCCGCTCAGTTCTTCATAAAAGAAAAAGGGATTGAACAGCCGATGTCTGACGCATGCGGCCAGAAGGAATATAGACCGCAAATCAGTTTCCCGACGCCCAAACGCAAGAATCCCGCCACAAGGGGCGGGATTCGTGTGTAGCCAGAGAGGCTCCCCAGTGCAGGGAGCCGTCATCTTACGACGGGAACAGCTCGGACAGTTTCATCGCCAGCATCATGTCGCCTTCAGCGCGCAGTTTGCCGCCCATGAACGCTTGCATGCCGTCGGTCGAACCGTCGACGATGCCTTCCAGGGTTTCGCCGTCCATCACCAGCGTGACCTGGGCGTCCGGGTTTTCGCCTTCTTTGAGCTCGCAGGTGCTGTCTTTGACGATCAGCGAGAAGTTCTTGGTGTCGTCGATGCGGAAACCGAATACCAGGTCCAGACCGGCAGCGGCGGCTGGGTTGAACTTGGCTTTCATTGCTTGTACGGCATCAGCTACGGAGGTCATGGTTCGATCCTTTCTTGGTTAATTACAGCTGGATGATTACAGCCAGGGTCACAATAGTCCGGACTCAGCGAAACGTGATGAGTTCCGGGGCCTTCAGCAGTTGCAGGTGTGCATGACTGTTGAAGGAAGCCAGAGCCACCTCGCGACCACGGAACTTCAGTTGGTTGAGCGAGGTGTTGACGATTTGCCAGTTGAGCTCAAAGGCCTGCCGGGCAGGCATTTGCGTAATGAGGTGGAGCAGGGCAGTGATGGTGCCGCCGGAGGTGAACACGGCGATTTTCTGGGTGTTGTCGGCCTGTTCGAGAATGCGATGCAGACCGGCCTGCACACGTTCGACAAAGCCTAGCCAGCTTTCCAGCCCCGGTGTGTCGTAGGTGCCGGCCAGCCAGCGCTCGATGATCAGGGCGAAGATGCGCTGGAACTCGGCGCGGTTTTGCGCGGCGTTGCGCAGGATCTCCAGCGCTTCGGGCTCGTCTGCCAACATGGCCGGGAGCAGGGCGCGGATCACCGCGTCGGCATCGAATTCGTTGAAGGCGGAATCGGTTTCCAGGGTCGGTACCGGCAAGCCCACGGCGGCAAATTGTTCCAGCGCGGTGGTGGCTGTGTGCTGCTGGCGACGCAAGTCTCCGGCGAGGCAGCGATCGAAGCTGACACCCAGCTCAGCGAGGTGCTGGCCGAGGATTTCTGCCTGGCGGATACCGGTCGGCGACAGGACGTCGTAGTCGTCTGCACCAAAGGAGGCCTGGCCATGTCGAATCAAGTAGATGCTGCCCACGTCCGCGTCATCCCGGTACGTTGAAGGTTTGGCGAGGTTATGAGGATGGCCGTGAGCTGTCAATGAAAAAACATACGCTTGTTTGAAATGCCCGTTACAGGCCTGTTGCCAGAGGTTTCACGGCTGGCCCCAAAGGCGGGGCATGGGTATGCTGGAGTCATCCCGCGCGCGCGTTTAAGCGGCGCATCGTTTTGAAGGAGTCCTGTGTGGAGTTTTTTGCCGAGTACGCCAGTTTCCTGGCCAAGACCGTGACACTGGTGATCGCCATTCTGGTAGTCCTGGCCAGTTTCGCGGCATTGCGCAGCAAAGGTCGGCGCAAGTCGGCCGGTCAGTTGCAGGTCAGCAAACTCAACGATTTCTACAAAGGCTTGCGCGAACGCCTGGAGCAGTCCTTGCTGGACAAGGATCAACTCAAGGCCCTGCGCAAGTCCCAAGCTAAAACCGAGAAAAAACAGAAGAAGAAACCCGAGGCCAAATCCCGGGTGTTTGTGCTGGATTTCGACGGCGACATCAAGGCCTCGGCCACTGAAAGCCTGCGCCACGAGATCACCGCGCTACTGACCCTCGCTACGCCCAAGGACGAAGTGGTCCTGCGCCTGGAAAGCGGCGGCGGCATGGTTCACAGCTACGGCCTGGCGTCATCGCAACTGGCGCGTATCCGCGACGCAGGCGTGCCGTTGACCGTGTGCATCGACAAAGTCGCTGCCAGCGGCGGCTACATGATGGCGTGTATCGGCGAGAAAATTATCAGCGCACCGTTCGCCATCCTCGGTTCCATCGGCGTGGTGGCGCAGTTGCCCAACGTCAACCGCTTGCTGAAGAAACACGACATCGACTTTGAAGTGCTGACCGCCGGCGAGTACAAACGCACCCTGACCGTGTTTGGCGAAAACACCGAGAAGGGCCGGGAGAAGTTCCAGGAGGATCTGGACATCACCCACGCGCTGTTCAAGAACTTCGTCGCCCGCTATCGCCCGCAACTGGCCATCAACGAAGTCGCCACTGGCGAAGTCTGGCTCGGTGTCGCTGCGCTGGACAAGCAGCTAGTTGACGAGCTGAAGACCAGCGACGAATACCTCTCCGAGCGCGCCAAGGGCGCCGAGTTGTTCCACCTGCATTACGCTGAACGCAAGAGCCTTCAGGAACGCGTCGGCCTGGCGGCCAGCGGCTCCATCGACCGCGTGTTGCTGAGTTGGTGGAGTCGCCTGACCCAACAGCGCTTCTGGTAACTTCGATATGAGCCCGGCCAATTTAAGTGGCCGGGCTTTTTTGTGGGCGGTCTATTTGTTTTTTTAAAGGGCGGCACAAGTTGGAAGTTTGCAGGTGGTATATATGTATTGCTTGCGTTTGAATTGTTGATTTGTTTGTGGTGGTTGTTATCAACTATTAGCGCTTTTGTTTGAGGTGTCGGGCGATAGACTAAATGTTCTTATCAGTCGCAAGGCTCGCTGAATATGTCTTCAACTTCAAATGATTCAAAAGCTCAGACCATGACGCCTGAAGAGCAAGGTGTCTTTTTTGATTTCTTCAAGCGTAAAGAACTCCCGCAATGGTTGCTCAAGGCCACTTCTGAAAGGCGCAAGGCCCTGCAAGCCAGCCTGATCGGCAGTCACCATTCCCGCGCCGATGCCGTCAAGGCCATGGCCGGGTTGAAAAGTCCGGAACAGTTCTGTGCCCCGCTATTGGCCAAGGCTCTATCGGATAAGTTGGGAGTGCCTCTGGATATAAAAGGCGTCGTTTTTCAGCATGTTCGCTCTACTTCAAGTTTGTTGGGGCTACGGAAAAAACTCGTGCTGCCCATCGATCGGGACTTGCTTTCCGCAGCCTGTGAAAACTTTGAGGTCAGTGAAACTCTGGCCGATAACTATCATGAACAATCCTTGATCTATCAGCCGGAGCGAGTTAACGGAAGAGGTAATGTTGTGCTGGCAATCCAGCCCCATGAATTTGCTCAATTGTGCCGCACTCTGGACTTGGGCAAGCAATACCAAACCCATCTCGACAGCGTGTTCGAACCGTACGCCAACAACGGCGAAGTCCGTGATAAATGCACGGCGCACTCGCGGCGTCGGTTTGATGCCGACCGGCAGATGGCGTTGATGAAGGGGCACATCGATGAGAAGGTTTTTCAGATGCTGGGGCAGGTTCTGGAAAACAAGCTGTCGATCAAGCTCGACAATCATAGCGTTGCTTACAAACGCCTGGACTTGTTGGGCACAGCGATTCATGGAGCCATACTGTTGGTGTCGGTCAGCGACGGGGCTTATCGCGACAACCCTTGCGTTTTGTATGTGCCGGGCGACCCGGATCAGTCATTGAAGCAGTACCCGACCTACAGGCAGTTTGAATTCCACTTCAGTACTCGGTTACGAGTCGCAACGTTTCAAACGTTTGTCGCTGGGGCCGTCTCATTGGCCGACCGTGCCAGGTTTCAAAGCCATATCAAGGACCGATTATTGCGGCCTACAGCGGGCTTTATGCTGCCTTCCGCCACAGCCTTTATCCCCATTACCGCCATTGCCTCGGGCAGCGATCCGTTTGCCGAACTGTATCGCCAGCACGTGGTGCTCACCATGGCGAACGCGCGGCAACTGGTCGTGCCGACTGATGATGAAGACGAAAAATCACGGTTGGCCCGACTGGAGAGCTACCAGGAGATAGGTGTTGATATCGCGCTGTTCGCCGCGTCGTTTATTCCGGTGGTGGGTGAGGTATTGATGGCGGTGGCGGCGGTGGAACTGTTGGGCGGCGTGTATCACGCCATCGACAGTTGGGCCGCCGGGGAGCAGGAGCAGGCCACGGATTATTTTTTCGATACGCTGGAAAATCTCATCATCATGGCGACGCTGTCCGCGGGCATTGGTGCCGCTAAAGCGGCATACCTCAAAGTGCGCGGTTCGGGCTTTGTTGAAAGCTTGCGCCAGATCAGGTTGAGCGGTGACGAGGAGCGGTTGTGGAAACCGAGTCTGGTGCCGTATCGCCAGGGCATCACGCTGCCGGCCTGGCTCAAGCCTGATGAGCGAGGCCTGCGCTGGCTCGACGGCCAGGCTTATCTGGTGGTCGGCAAACATGTCTATGCCGTTCGACCGCAGCCGAACAGCGGTCTGTGGGAAGTGCAGCGGCCGTCCATTCGGGACCGCTATCTGCCACGACTCGAAACCAACGACGCGGGCGCCTGGCGTCACGATTCCGAACTGCCCCGGGAGTGGGATCGACTGCGGCTGTTTCGACGAATGGGCTACTCGGAGCGAGACATCCCGGATGCCAGGGCGCTGCAAATTCTGACGGTCAGTGCCATTGATGAGCGGGTTTTGCGTCGGGCGCTGATCGACCGCGTCAATCCGCCGGCCTTGTTGGTCGACACCGTTCAACGCTTTGCGGCCGATCAAACGGTGATGCGGTTCATTGAGCAATTGAACGGGGTAACGACCGCGGCTTTGGCCGATGCAGATTTGCAATTGCGGTTATTGCCGACACTGAAGAAATGGCCGACGCAGACGCGGATCAAAGTGGTCGATGCCGAAGGCAAGACGCTTGAGGCATTCGCCCATGCCGATGCCACCGCCACGGGCAAAACCATCGCCCTGACCCAGGCGCAGGTTCACAAAGGGCAGTTCTACCCCAGCCTGCTGGCGGGCCTGAGCGCCACTGAACGGGAAAGCCTTCTGGGCTCGACGACCAAGGTGCCTGCCGAACAGGTCGAAGCCCTGGTGAAAGCGCTGGCGCAGCAGGCTGATGTTCAGCGGCTGGCTCTGTTTGCCTGGGTGTACCAGCGCGTCACGTCTGCGCACGGAAGCCGTTGCGTAGCCTTGCGCAATCAATTCCCCGACCTGCCGGTCAGCATCCTCGATGAGTTGGTCCATTATGCCAACAGCGTTGAATGGGATGAGCTCGACGCCGGCAAAGTACCCTTGCGTCTGGCCGAGGAAGCCCGCCGATTTCAGCAGGTGGTGCGTATCAGCCGGGCCTATGAGGGGCTCTATTTGAGCGCTGCCGGCGGGATCGACACCGATCGGTTGGTATTCAATACCCTCAAGCGTCTGCCGGGCTGGACAGGCGATATTTATATCCGCTTGCTGGAGTGGTCGTTCTATACCGAAGATTTCGCCAGCCTGGGCTCGGAAACTGCGACACAAAAACTGTTGATGAGCGCCCACCCGGATCGATACGACGTCGCGGACGAAAATTATGAAGTGCGCAGCTACCTCCCCGGGCGCACGCGTGAGCATTACTTCCAGGCCCTCTGGGAAGGGCTTTCGCCACTTCGTCGTGCGGCGCTGGGTGTAGTGGCGGATGACCGCGGCGTGGCGCTGCGGGAAAAGATCACCGCGCTGGCACTGGAGCGTCGCGAGATGGCCGGTCAGGCGCTGGGCGTTGCCTTTCGCCATGCGGGTTATGTCTCGCCCATGCGTCTGGCTGATCCCTTGCTGGGTACCGCGACCGGGCTGCCCTCCCGGACGGTGACGTCGACGGGCAAATCGGCTGCACTGATCCGTCGTGCCCAAGAGCTGTACCCCACTCATACGCTGGAACAGATCGATACTTTTCTCACCGGGCTGGGGCCGGTCGAGATACTGGCCGTCAGGAAGCTGGAGAGCCTCAGGCTCGAGTTTCTGACCTTGCATGAAGTGCTGCAAAACTGGATCAAGCGCGACACATGGTATTACGCGTCGGAGGGGGCAAGGCTCAAAGTCTCGGCGCTGGCCAAAACCAGGGTCGCCCTGGAAATTATCCGCTGCTGGCGCAAGGAAACACCGAGTAAGTTCACCCTCGATGGCCGGCTGTATGAACTGTCGTTACCGCCGTTGCAGATGGGGGACATGCCGCTCATTACCGGGGATTTCAGCCATGTTGGCACGCTGATAATGGATCGCGTCGGAGCGAGTGCCGGGCTGAACAGCTTTTTGCATAACTTCAGACAACTGCGAAAACTGTCACTGGTGGGCAATCAGTTGACTCGGGTGGCGCAGGCCATAGGCAATATGCCCCGGCTTGAAACCCTGGATTTAAGTGAAAACCAGATTCGCCTGACCAGCGCTTCTGCCGATGAACTGGCCGGACTGACCCAACTCAAGACCCTGAACCTGAGTCATAACCCGACCTTGAACCTGACGCCCAATGTTGCGCAGATGACCCAGCTCGAACGGTTGGACTTGTGCAATACGGGCATCGATGAATGGCCACCGGGCGCCACCGGGCTGTCCCGGCTGCGGGTCCTGGACCTGCGTTACAACCGCATCAGCAAGATCCCCGAAGACGTTTATGCCGCTTCCAGCCAGTTGAACAGTGGGACTGAAATCGCCGGTAATCCACTGACCCCCGAGACGCAACAGCGGGTCTTGAGTTATCAACTGACCTCGGAAATCAGCCTCGGCCTGACGGCCTCCGGGCAGTCGCTGGCACTGGTTGAGGTCGTGGAGGACATGACCATGAGTTCTACCTGGCTGACAGGTGCCAGTGTCGAGGAATCGGTGCGAAAGCGTTTGCTATGGAGCTCGTTGTTAGCCTACCCGGAAGGCCGGCCGTTCTTTTTGCTGCTGACGCAACTGCGTTACACCGCCGATTTTCGGATGGTTTATCGCTCATTGAGCCAGCGGGTCTGGGACGTGGTGTCGGCGGCGACCGAAGACGATGCCTTGCGGCGATCACTGTTCCGCATGGCTAACACCGGCCGCATCAGTGCCGATGGCTATTCATTGTTGTTCAGTGACTTGCACGTGCGGGTGCTGTGTTACCGGGCCATGAGTGTCGCCCGAACCGGAGCCGACACCCTGGAAGGTGAACTGGCCCGATTGCTGCGCGGTCTGTTCCGGCTACAGGAAGTCGAGCGGCTGGCCTCGAAAAACATCCTCTCGCGCCGGCGCACCGGCCCGGTCACCGACGAGCAAGCCATGGAAATCAGCCTGTCTTATCGGATCGGCCTGGCTGAGCGGCTGAATCTGCCGGCCCAGCCTCGGGAGATGAACTTCCGGCTGGGTGTCGAGGTGATCCCGCAGACCCTCGATTGGGTCTACACGGAGGTAGTGAAGGCAGAGCACACCACGCAGTTGATGGACTGGATCACGGCTCAGGAATTCTGGACCCAATACCTGGAAAGTGTCTATCGCGAACAGTTCGACGAGCTGGTCATACGGGCCGCGGTGTCCTTTGCCCAGCTGGACGGGCGACAGAACTATACCCGCGAGCAGTTCACCCAAAGCATGGACGGCATCGTCACCAACTATGCCAACGAACGTACGGCGCTGTTCAGGCACTTGACGTCGCACACCCTGGAAAGGAATCCCGGGCTGTTACTGCCGGTGGCGGTGGCCGGCTGAAGCGCACACGTCCCGAACAACCGATCATTGCAAAGGATTGCTTATGAAGACAGTTGAACTGCATACGCCCATTTTGGGCAGTGAACAGGGCATGGCAAGCCTTGCCCTGGAGCGCGTATTGCCAATGACGCCAGCGCAATACGCGGCAACGTTGATCGAGCAACGCTGGGGCGCCGAGCCCGCGAAGGCGCTGCTGGTAGACCTCAATTATGATTTTTATGGTTATCCCGTCGTTGGGGATATTCACTTGGGCAAGGTGGGCGCCTCACAAAGTCTGGTGCACGCGTTGTTGAGGAACTACCAGACCGTAGGCGCGGGGCGCTTCGGGGAAACGGCTTTCGGGCTGTATACGCCGCCCGTGACCGGACCGTCGGTGCGTATCGTCAGCATCGACGAGTCGATCAACCCCGGCGGCGGCTTTCGTGATTACGAAGGCATCTACCGCCAGATCACCCCGCAAACGTACGGCCCGGACACCCAACTGGCCCTGCAACCGGCCGCGTTCAAGCAGTGGGTCTGGACGCTGGAGTTCAAGGACTTGTACGCCGCTTATGTGCGTAATGCCTGGCCTGAGGACGAGCCACTGCTCGCCGCCGATGCTTACCCACTGCGTACGGCCGTGAAGGCTGCGTTTGTGATGGCCGCCTGGTTGCAACACCAGGAAAACAGCTTGAGCGCGCGAGGGCTCGCTGTGGCGCTGGGCGCTGCGGGACTCAGCAGGCAACAAACGTGGGGGCGTTTGACGGTCGAGCAGATGCAGGTGCGGGCAGCGATTGATCCGTCAATCGAAGCGGCGCGCCTGACCCTCTATCGCTACACCTCCACCGATATCTGGAGCTTCACCGACAAGGCCTCCGGGCGAATTGTGCTCTACGTTCCGGGGAACTCATCGCCGTTTCAGGAGTTTGTCGGTCTCCCGGCCTTGTATCAGTGGGTGCTCGATATCGGCCGGGACGCTCTCAAACGTCAGGCATTGGCGGCGCATTTTGCCGAAGACGACCGTGAGGACGGCACCTTCCATGCCGGCGTATTGACCGCGCTGGCGGGTATGGCCATCTACCCCCGGCAATACCGGATGAAGAAGGGACACGGTTTCTTCAATAACGATGGGTACTGGCCTGCGGCCGATTACATTCACCTGAAGGCGCTGACCGACACCACTGACCCGTTCACGCACTGGGTGCGGGAGATGAAGCAAGCCGCCCAGGCGAGCATCGACAGCATTCGCGACGATGCCCAGGTCAACCGGGACAACCTCAGTGCTGTGATTGAACCGGTGGTGCAGTGGATCAGCCGCTTCGGGCCGCTGGCCTTGTTCGTCCCGGGCAGTGAAGGTTTGCTGGCCCTGGCGGGGTTGATCGATGCCGGTTATGGCCTGGATCAGGCGGTGGCGGGCAAGACGCCGGATGAGCGCTCCGCCGGAGTCACCCGTACGGTATTTGGTTTGCTGAACGCGTTGCCGTTGGCAGGCGCGGCCATCAAGTCCGAGACGCAGGCTGCATCGGCCAATGTTCATGTGCCGGAGGTAATTGATGTGCCCGAGGTGCTTGAAGAGTCGTTGCCCGCACCGTCGATGGCGGCCGATGTTCGGCTTCGCCTGCTACGTGGCCTCGGCCCCGAGGTTGAGTCGCTGAGCGACGAAGTGTTGGGCCAGATCGGCCACGTTTGCGAGATCGACAATGAACTGCTGGAACTGATGCAGGCCGGGCGGCGGGCGCCAACGCCGATCCTGGCGGACACCATTGCCCGGTTTCGAATCGACCGGGAGGTGCAGAGTGTCGAGCAGTTCCAGCAACGCTACGCGGCGCTCCAGCACTCGGATAATGGGTGGGTGAAACTGTTCCAGCAGCACTATCCGGGATTACCCAAGGGGGCCATTGAACAGATACTCGAGCGCTCCGGCGTGGAGATCGAAGCGCCCCATACCCCGGCCGACGCCAAACGGGTATTGAGCCAGCTGAGCGCCAAGGCGCAGCAGTATGAGTTTCATGTGCGGTTGGCCCGTGCCTACGAAGGTCTTTACCTGCGCTCGGTCGAGTGTGCCGACAGCGACGTGCTGGCGTTGCATTCGCTGTCGCGGTTGCCGGGATGGTCTCCAATGACGCGCATCGAGATTGTCGATGGCGCCCGAGTGCAGGACAGCATCGGCCCTCGCGCGGGCGGTCATTATCGCCAACTGATCAAGCAAGGTTCGCGGTATCAGGCAAACCCGCCAGTGGCGGGCAGCACGCGAGACTTCCCGACTGCGCTGCTGGATGCGCTGCCCCCCGAGCAACGCTCCGCCCTGGGCTTGCGCCCAGGCAGCGCACTTCAGGACTTGCAGGTCAAACTCCGTGAATCTGCGCTACCTCGCGCCGAACTCGAAGTGGGGCTGCGTCGAATGGATTCGGGCATGCCGTTCGACAGCCTGGGCTTGCGCGGTGGCGGGTATCCGGTCACGGCTCAGGGCGAGGTGCTGTCCCTGGAAGTCGTGAAGTTACAGCTCAAGGACATCTATCCGCAGATGACGGCGCAAGAGGTCGAGGCATTTATGCAGCGCTGGGGCACGAGCGTCCAGACCCAAATGGCGAGCCTCAACTTTCAGTTGCGGCAATTGCGCATCGACTTGGTGGACTGGATCGAGCGGGTCGAGGCCGATGCCGAAGACATGGATATCGAGTTGCTTGAACCGGGTGATGAGAATGCCCAAGGCATGAGTGTCGAGGAGATTGAAGAGGAAAACGGCGAGCGCATCAACGACGCCATGGAATATGAACGCCAATCCAGAATCGAGCTGTCCATGGACCTGGAAGCCTTGTGGCAGCGGCGGGGCGAGCCGGCTAGCCGTGTGTATGTCGAGGGGCAGTTTGTGGGCTTTCACTTGGGCCTTGACTTCGAACAGATGCACTGTCTGCCTGTCCTGAACGTCAAACTGCCGGATGTCGTAGCGTTCTCTGCCTCGAACTTCACGATAACGCAGCGCGACAGTCTGCCAAGGTTTCTGGAATGCTTCCCCAACCTTCGCACGTTGGATCTGGAGGGCACCGACCTGCGTCTCGCGCAGCCGCAGGGTGGGTGGAGCGCTGGCGTGCCTGAGCCTGTTTGGCAATTGACGCAACTCACGCGCCTCAATCTAAAGGGGACCCATCTGGCGCTGACCGAGCAAACGGCTGGCAAGTTGGGCGAACTGACCCGTCTTGAAGAACTCGACCTCAGCGACAACCCACTGAATGTTCCGCCCATGGTGCTGCAGATGCCCGCATTGCGGCGTCTGAACTTACGCGCCACGGGGATCAGTGTCTGTCCGGTGGGGATTCTCGATCACCCGTATCTGCAGCGTCTGGATCTGCGCGACAACCGGATTTCGCGGATTCCCGACGCGGTGCGAAAACAGTCCGTGAGCCCGGATAACGTCTTGGTGATGGGTAATCCATTGAGCGATGCGGACACGCTGCATTGGGTAATGACCCACCGCCAGCAAAGCGGAATCAACGTGTGGATAGGACCGCCGAACCTTGATATTGCCCGGCCGCAAGCCTGGCTGGTGGGGCTTTCGCCGCCGCAGTCGGCCTTGCAGGTACAACGTTGGGAGCGTTTGCTGGCGAAGGTGGGCAGCGAACGGTTTTTTGGCACGCTTGAGGTGCTTCGGCGCACGGCGGATTTTCAGGTGGACTACCTGCCGCTGCAACAACGGGTATGGCGGATGGTAGACGCGATGGAGGCATCACCGCCCCTGTGCCGGCACCTGTTCCTGGAGGCGCAGTGGGCGCCTATCGACGAGGCTGACCCCTTTGTCAGCCTGCGCAGGCTGGAGGAACGCATTGCTGACTATCGGGCGTCGGGCACCGCTCAATAGCTCGCACTTTCTGACAGGCGAAAAAAAACCTTGAGTCCCGGCACACGGCCGAGACTCAAGGTCTTTCAGCGATCAGCGGCGACGGAACAGCGGCAGCGGCTCATCGGTAGCGGCCTGATACGTCACCGAGAAATCCTTGAGACCTTCAAGGGCTTCGTACGGGTCTTTATCGGCGCGAATGGCAAACGCGTCGAACCCGCAGCGGTGCAGGTAGAACAACTGGTCGCGCAGCACATCGCCAATCGCCCGCAGTTCGCCTTTGAAACCATAACGGTCACGCAGCAGACGGGCGTTGGAGTAGTTGCGGCCGTCGGTGAAGGCCGGGAAGTTCAGGGCGATGACCTGGAAGTTGTCCACGTCGTCACCGATTTCTTCGGCTTCTTCATCGGCGTCCAGCCACACACCCAGGCCGCCATCGCGGGCCTTGAGCATACGACCGTGTTCGCGCCACAGCGCCAGCGGCACGATCAGGTCGTCGCAGTTGCTGATCTCGTCGATGTTGAAATCCTTGGGCAGCAAGTGCCAGGTTTCGTCGACGACCTCGTTGTTCTTAATGATTCGCTGCATAGACGCGCTCCTTGAAGAGGTCGATGCCAATACGCTGATAGGTGTCGATGAAGCGCTCGTCTTCGTGACGTTGTTCGATGTACACGTTGATCAGCTTCTCGATCACATCAGGCATGGCTTCCTGGGCGAAGGACGGGCCGAGGATCTTGCCCAGGCTGGCGTCACGGCTGGCGCTGCCACCCAGGGAAACCTGGTAGAACTCTTCGCCTTTCTTGTCCACCCCGAGGATGCCGATGTGGCCGACGTGGTGGTGACCACAGGCGTTCATGCAGCCGGAGATGTTCAGGTCCAGCTCGCCGATGTCGAACAGGTAGTCCAGGTTGTCGAAACGACGCTGGATCGATTCGGCAATCGGGATCGACTTGGCGTTGGCCAGGGAGCAGAAGTCGCCGCCCGGGCAGCAGATGATGTCGGTCAGCAAGCCGATATTCGGCGTGGCGAAACCTTGCTCGCGCAACTCGCCCCACAGGGTGAACAACTGAGCCTGCTCAACGTCAGCCAGGATAATGTTCTGCTCGTGGGAGGTGCGCAGTTGACCGAAGCTGTAACGCTCGGCCAGGTCGGCCACGGCGTCGAGCTGCTTATCGGTGATGTCGCCCGGTGCAACGCCGGTCGGCTTCAGGGACAGGGTCACCGCCACATAACCTGGCTTCTTGTGCGCCAGGGTGTTGCGGGTGCGCCAGCGGGCGAAACCAGGGTGTTCTTTGTCGAACTGAGCCAGTTCGGCAGCCTGATTGTCCAGGGCCTTGTAGTCCGGATCAACGAAGTGCTTGGCAACGCGATGCACTTCGGCCTCGGTCAGCGTGGTCTGGCCACCGCGAAGGTGCTCCATTTCCGCATCGACTTTTTGCGCGAAGACTTCAGGGGTCAGGGCTTTGACGAGGATCTTGATCCGCGCCTTGTACTTGTTGTCGCGACGACCGTAACGGTTATAAACCCGCAGGATGGCGTCGAGGTAGCTCAACAGGTCCTGCCACGGCAGGAATTCATTGATGAACGCGCCAACCACTGGGGTACGACCGAGGCCGCCACCGACCAGCACACGGAAACCCAATTCGCCCGCGGCGTTGTGCACCGGCTCAAGGCCGATGTCATGGACTTCGATGGCTGCACGGTCGGAGGTCGAACCGTTGATGGCGATCTTGAATTTACGCGGCAGGTAGGCGAATTCCGGGTGGAAAGTGGTCCACTGACGGACGATTTCGCACCATGGACGCGGGTCGATCAACTCATCGGCAGCGACACCGGCGAACTGGTCGGTGGTGACGTTGCGCAGGCAGTTGCCGCTGGTCTGGATCGCGTGCATCTGCACGGTCGCCAGTTCAGCGAGGATGTCCGGAATGTCTTCCAGCGCCGGCCAGTTGAACTGCACGTTCTGCCGGGTACTGATGTGGGCATAGCCCTTGTCGAAGTCACGGGCAATCTTGGCCATCATTCGCGTCTGGCGCGAAGTCAGTTGGCCGTAAGGCACCGCCACCCGCAACATCGGGGCGAAACGCTGGATATAAAGGCCATTTTGCAGGCGCAGGGGGCGGAATTCTTCTTCGCTCAGCTCGCCTGCCAGATAGCGTCGGGTCTGATCACGGAACTGCTTGACGCGGTCCTCGATGATCCGCTGATCGTACTCGTCGTATACGTACATATAAGTCCTGTTCTCAGGCTTGGGCCGGTCGGTTCCAGTTGCGTTTTTCGCTTGCTGAAGTTTCCGATACTGCCTCGGCAATTCTGCGCGCACGGCCGCGCACTCCCTACGGAGCCGGGGCAAGATACCAGTTTGCAGTTATGCGCAAAAGTGATGTTTGAGTATATGTAAAGAACCAAAACGACTAACGAGATCCATTATTGCTAAACCCACATTTGTGGTGCGGGCAATCGTCGTCTTTACTGTGGTCGAGTCTTTATGCAATCACCGATAAAACCGACAAGAGGCGATGCAATGAGCAACCCAACCAAAGCAGGGAAAAGCGACAGTACGGTCGATGCCTGGGCGATTTTGTTCCTGATCATCCTGGTCGTAGGAACAGCGGTGTTCTGGGTCAGTCACCAATAGCGACACTGTCCGGGCCCGGTTTCGACGGATTGTCGGACAAAATCGGAATAATCCCCGTTTTTTCGGGCGTTCGCTGGCTATAATGCGCGGCGAATTTCCGGGGCTCGGACCATTAATGTTGAAGTTTCTGTTGGGTGTATTGCTGACGCTCGGTTCGGTCTTTGGACCGTGCGCCCAGGCGGCGACGGTGTTGTTTCTTAATCCGGGCAGCACCACAGAAGCGTTCTGGATCAGCTATTCGCAATTCATGCAGGCGGCTGCCCGGGACCTGGGCATGGACTTGCAGATTCTCTATTCCCAACGCATGCCCGAACTGACGATTGCCCAGGCCCGCACAGCGCTGCAAGGGCCTCATCGGCCGGACTACCTGGTGTTTGCCAACGAACAATACGTAGCCCCGCAAATTCTGCGCCTGGCCCAAGGCAGCGGGGTGAAGCTGTTCATGGTCAATGCGTCCCTGACCGACAATCAACTGAGCCTGCTGGGTGACCGCCCGGATCGCTTGGGCAGCCTGGTGCCCAACGACGAGGAGGGCGGCTACCTGATGCTCAAGGAACTGATCCGCCTGCATCCGCCGGTGGCGCCTGGCCAAACCGTCGAGTTACTGGCGTTTTCCGGCCTGAAAATCACCCCCTCGGCGCAACTGCGGGAAAAAGGCATGCTGCGCGCCTTGGCCGAACACCCTGAGGTGCGCTTGCGCCAACTGGTCTACAGCGGCTGGACCCGTGAACGCGCCTATGAACAAGCGAAACTGCTGTTTCGGCGATACCCGAAGGTGTCGCTGGTGTGGTCGGCCAATGACGAGATGGCGTTCGGCGCCATGCAGGCGTATGCGGAGACGGGGGGCACGCCCGGCAAGGACGGGTTATTCAGCGCGTTCAACTCCTCTCCCGCAGCCCTGAAGGCTTTGGTCGACGGGCGCTTGAGCGTGTTGTTGGGGGGGCACTTCACTCTGGGCGGC
This sequence comes from Pseudomonas sp. LBUM1646, assembly GCF_059716165.1. Classification (NCBI taxonomy): domain Bacteria; kingdom Pseudomonadati; phylum Pseudomonadota; class Gammaproteobacteria; order Pseudomonadales; family Pseudomonadaceae; genus Pseudomonas; species Pseudomonas sp. LBUM1646. The sequence continues at coordinate 3,738,917 of NZ_CP166810.1, read as the reverse complement.
TGGGCACTGGTGGAACTGCACGATATCGATCAGGGCGTGGACCTGAATCAGTATGGTGGCCGTGACCGGCAAATTCCGTTGTTGCAGTTGATCGATAAGGCCCAGGCCAAGCGATTGCTGGCCATGGGCGATTCGCCGGATTTCGGGGTGAACTTCCGGCAGCTGTCAGCCAAGGGGCGGCCGACCTCCTATCGTTATCCGTTCAGCCTGCAAACGCTGATGCACTGAGGCCGGTCAAACCCCGGCCAGCAACAGCACCAGTTTCACGATGCCAAACAGCGACAGCGCAAAAATCGCCGTAAACAGAACCCCCAGAATCACGAAATGACTCGGCTTGCCGTGGGTGAAGTCCCGGGCGCGATTCTTCCCGCTCTGCACCCCGAATGCCGCGGCTATCACGCTATGGAGCATCTGCCACAAGGTGGGTGGCTTGTTGTCGACTGGATCGTCCATAAATCCCTCGTCATGTTTGTGTGTCAGGCAAGCATAGACAATCGACGCGAATCCTGTAGGGGCGAGGGCGGGAAGTGTTGACGTTGATCGTTCCCACGCTCTGCGTGGGAATGCCTCAATGGACGCTCTGCGTCCGCTTTGGGACGCAGAGCGTCCCGGGCTGCATTCCCACGCAGAGCATGGGAACGCTCATGGGCAGGGAACTTAGTTGTCGTAACCGAGGTTCGGCGCCAACCAACGCTCAGTCACGCTCAATTCCTGGCCTTTACGCGACGTATAGCTCTGCACCTGATCCTTGTCGATCTTGCCCACGGCGAAGTACTGCGCCTGCGGATGCGCGAAGTACCAGCCGCTGACCGCTGCCGCCGGGAACATCGCGTAGTGTTCGGTGAGGAACACGCCGCTGCGGCCCGCGTGCATTTCGCTGGCTTCAGGGTCGAGCAGGGCGAACAGCGTGCCTTTCTCGGTGTGATCCGGGCAGGCCGGGTAGCCAGGAGCAGGGCGGATGCCGGTGTATTGCTCTTTGATCAGCGCCTCGTTGTCCAGCGTCTCGTCCTTGGCGTAACCCCAGTGCTCTTTACGCACCTGCTGGTGCAGCCACTCAGCGCAAGCCTCGGCCAAACGGTCGGCCAGGGCCTTGACCATGATCGAGTTGTAATCGTCGCCCGCGTCCTGATACGCCTTGGCCACTTCTTCGGCGCCGATCCCGGCGGTGGTGATGAACCCGCCCACGTAGTCAGTGATCTCGCTGTCCTTCGGCGCCACGAAGTCGGCCAGGGAGAAGTTCGGCTTGCCATCGGTTTTGATGATCTGCTGACGCAAGTGATGCAGCTTGGCAATCGGCTTGCCGTCATCGCCATAGACTTCGATGTCGTCCTCACGCACCTGGTTGGCCGGCCAGAAACCGAACACCGCACGGGCGCTGATGAGTTTCTCGTCGATCAGCTTGGCGAGCATTTCCTTGGCATCGGCGTACAGCGAAGTAGCGGCTTCACCGACCACTTCATCTTCGAGGATGCGTGGGAACTTGCCGGCCAGGTCCCAGGAGATAAAGAACGGCGTCCAGTCGATGTACTCGGCCAGCACCTTCAGATCAATATTGTCCAACACACGAGAACCGGTAAACGTCGGCTTGACCGGCTCATAAGTGCTCCAGTCAAACTGTGGCTTCTTGGCGATGGACGCCGGGTAGCTCAGGCGTTCGGTGCGGGCACTGCGGTTGGCGGTGCGCTCGCGGACTTCGATGTATTCCAGGCGCGTCTTCTCGATGAAGGCCGGCTTCAATTCCTTGGACAGCAACTGCGTCGCCACGCCCACGGCGCGGGAGGCGTCGGTGACGTAGATCACCGCGTCGTTGCTGTATTTCGGCTCGATCTTCACCGCCGTGTGCGCTTTGGAAGTAGTCGCGCCACCGATCATCAACGGCAGGTGGAAGTCCTGGCGCTGCATCTCGCGGGCGACGTGGACCATTTCATCCAGCGACGGCGTGATCAAACCGGACAGGCCGATGATGTCGCACTTCTGCTCTTTAGCGACCTGCAGGATCTTCTCCGCCGGCACCATCACGCCGAGGTCGACGATGTCGTAGCCGTTACAGCCCAACACCACACCAACGATGTTCTTGCCGATGTCGTGCACGTCGCCCTTGACCGTGGCCATCAGGATCTTGCCCTTGGCTTCCGGCTTGTCGCCTTTTTCCAGTTCGATGAACGGGATCAAGTGGGCCACGGCCTGCTTCATCACGCGGGCGGATTTCACCACTTGCGGCAGGAACATTTTGCCGGCGCCGAACAGGTCGCCGACGATGTTCATGCCGGACATCAACGGACCTTCGATCACTTCGATTGGCCGGGTGAACGACTGACGGGATTCTTCGGTGTCTTCAACAATGTGCGTGGTGATGCCCTTGACCAGGGCATGTTCCAGACGCTTGTTGACCGGCCAGCCGCGCCACTCTTCAGTCTCGGCTTCCTTGACACTGCCGTCGCCCTTGTACTTGTCGGCGAGGGCGAGCAGGGCGTCGGTGCCTTCCGGGGTGCGGTTGAGCACCACGTCTTCCACGGCGTCACGCAGTTCGGCGGGGATCTGGTCGTAGATCTCCAATTGGCCGGCGTTGACGATGCCCATGGTCAGGCCGTTGCGAATCGCATACAGCAGGAACACCGAGTGAATCGCCTCGCGCACCGGGTTATTGCCGCGGAACGAGAACGACACGTTGGACACGCCACCGGAGGTCAGTGCATACGGCAGCTCATCGCGGATGTAGGCGCAGGCATTGATGAAGTCGACGGCGTAGTTGTTGTGTTCTTCGATGCCGGTGGCGATTGCAAAGATGTTCGGGTCGAAGATGATGTCTTCCGGCGGGAAGCCGACTTCGTTGACCAGAATGTCATAGGAGCGTTTGCAGATTTCTTTCTTGCGCTTTTCGGTGTCGGCCTGGCCGGCTTCGTCGAAGGCCATCACGACGACTGCGGCGCCATAGCGCTTGCACAGTTTGGCGTGATGAATGAACTGCTCGACGCCTTCTTTCATGCTGATCGAGTTGACGATGCCCTTGCCCTGGATGCACTTCAGGCCGGCTTCGATCACTTCCCACTTGGAGGAGTCGATCATGATCGGCACGCGGGAGATGTCCGGTTCACCGGCAATCAGATTGAGGAAGGTCACCATGGCCTTCTTCGAATCGAGCATCCCTTCGTCCATGTTGATGTCGATCACCTGGGCGCCGGCTTCGACCTGTTGCAGGGCGACTTCCAGGGCTTCGGTGTAGTTGTCTTCACGGATCAGACGGGCGAATTTGGCCGAGCCGGTGATGTTGGTCCGCTCACCGACGTTGATGAACAGCGAGTTGCGATCGATGGTGAACGGTTCCAGGCCGGACAGGCGGCACGCCTTCGGAATCTCCGGAATCACTCGCGGTGCGTAACCGGCCACGGCTTTGGCGATGGCTTCAATGTGACCCGGTGTGGTGCCGCAGCAACCGCCGACGATGTTGAGGAAGCCGCTTTGGGCGAATTCTTCGATGACCTTGGCGGTTTCCGCCGGCAGTTCGTCGTACTCGCCGAATTCGTTCGGTAGGCCGGCGTTCGGGTGCGCCGAGACGTGGGTGTCGGCCTTGTTCGACAGCTCTTCCAGGTACGGACGCAACTCGCTGGCGCCGAGGGCGCAGTTCAAGCCGACCGAGATCGGCTTGGCGTGGGCCACGGAGTTCCAGAACGCTTCGGTGGTCTGGCCCGACAGGGTGCGGCCGGAAGCGTCGGTGATGGTGCCGGAGATCATGATCGGCAACTCGATGCCCAACTCCTCGAACACCCCTTGCACGGCGAAGATCGCGGCTTTGGCGTTCAAGGTGTCGAAGATGGTTTCGATCAGGATCAGGTCGGCGCCGCCCTCGATCAGGCCTTTGGTGGCCTCGGTGTAGTTTTCCACCAGTTCATCGAAGGTCACGTTGCGGTAGCCGGGGTTGTTGACGTCCGGCGACAGCGAGCAGGTGCGGCTGGTCGGCCCGATCACGCCGGCGACGAAACGCGGCTTTTCCGGGGTTTCCAGGGTCTTGGCGTCGGCTACCTTGCGGGCCAGGCGTGCGCCTTCTACGTTTAACTCGTACGCCAGGCCTTGCATGCCGTAGTCGGCGAGGGAAACCTGGGTGGCGTTGAAGGTGTTGGTTTCCAGAATGTCGGCGCCGGCATCCAGGTAAGCTTTTTCAATCGAACCGATCACGTCCGGGCGCGTCAGCACCAACAGGTCGTTGTTGCCCTTCACATCGCTCGGCCAGTCGGCGAAGCGTTTGCCACGGTAATCCTGCTCTTCGAGCTTGTAGCTCTGGATCATCGTGCCCATGCCGCCGTCGAGAATCAGGATGCGCTCTTTGAGGGCGTGCTTGAGAGCTTGAAGGCGAACACTGCGATCGGACATTTGGACTACTCGGAAAGACCATGACGAAGGGCCGGGATAATAGCAAACCTGTGCGCTTTTAGAGCATGTCACGGTTTTGCATGAATATCGCTCATGTTGGTGGCGGTGGTAGACCGGTAGAATCGCGGCGTTTTGTCATGATCGGGACCAGGGATATGTCGTATCGCGTCGTCGTCAGCATTTTAGTGCTGCTTTCAAGCTGGGGCGCCGCTGCGCAAAGTCCCGAAATTTCCTACACCCGTGACATTCAACCGATCTTCACCGAAAAGTGCGTGGCCTGCCATGCCTGCTACGACTCCGCTTGTCAGCTCAACCTGGGCAGTGGCGAAGGCGCGGCCCGAGGCGCAACCAAAGTCCCGGTCTATGACGGTGAGCGCAGCGTGGCGGCGGCGCCAACCCGGCTGTTTTATGACGCCTTCGGCAAACTGGCCTGGCAGCACAAGGACTTCTATTCGGTCCTCGACGCTCAGGGCAGCCAGGCGGCGCTGATGGCGCGAATGCTGGAACTCGGCCACAAAACCCCGTTGACCCCCAACGCCAAGTTGCCGGAAGACATTGTGCTGGGCCTGAACCGGGAAAACATGTGCGCGATGCCGGCGGAGTTCGACGGTTACGCCAGTGCCCACCCGAAAGAAGGCATGCCACTGGCGGTGACTGGCTTGACCGATCAGCAGTACCAGACCTTGCAGCGCTGGCTCGCGTCCGGCGCACCGATTGACGAGCAAGGTTTGGTGCCCAGCGCCAAAGAAGCGCTGCAAGTCGTTCAGTGGGAAAACCTGCTTAACGCGCCGGGCTCTCGTGGCAGCCTGGTAGGGCGTTGGCTGTTCGAACATTGGTTCCTGGCGCACATTGACTTCAAGGATGGCGAACCGGGGCATTTTTTCCAATGGGTGCGTTCGCGTACGCCCACCGGCCAGCCGATCGACCTGATCAATACGCGCCGTCCGAACGACGATCCGGGTACACAGGTTTATTACCGACTGTGGCCGGTGCAGGGCGTGATCGTCCAAAAGACCCATATCACCTATCCGCTGAGCGCGGCGAAGCTGTCTCGGGTCAAGAGCCTGTTCTTCAGCGGTAACTGGCAGGTCAACGCCTTGCCCGGTTACGGCCCGGAGCGCCGGGCCAATCCGTTCACCACGTTCGAGGCGATTCCGGCCCAGGCGCGCTATCAGTTCATGCTGGATAACGCCGAGTACTTCGTGCGCACCTTTATTCGCGGCCCGGTGTGCCGGGGCCAGATCGCCACTGATGTGATTCGCGATAACTTCTGGGCGCTGTTCCAGGCGCCGGAGCACGACCTCTATATCACCGACCCGAATTACCGCGGCCAGGCCACGCCGTTGCTGGCGATGCCGGGGCAGAACGACGATGTCGGCAGCGTGCTGAGCCTGTGGCACGACTACCGTAACAAGCGCAACGAATACGAAGCCCTGCGTCGGGACAGTTACGCCGATGCACCGGCGCCGAGCTGGTCGACGTTGTGGGCGGGCAATGACAATGCGCTGCTGACGATCTTTCGGCATTTCGACAGCGCTTCGGTGAACAAAGGCCTGATCGGTGATGTGCCGCAAACCATCTGGCTATTTGATTACCCGCTGCTGGAGCGCACCTATTACCAGTTGGCGGTCAACTTCGACGTGTTCGGCAACGTCTCCCACCAGGCTCAGACGCGGCTGTATTTCGACCTGATCCGCAACGGCGCCGAGCAGAACTTTTTGCGCCTGATGCCCGCCGATTCCCGGAACGACTACCTCGACGATTGGTACCAGAGCAGCGGCAAGTTCAAGATGTGGCTGGATTACGAAGCCATCGACAATGACAAACCAACGGCGCTGAAACTCGACGAAAAAGACCCGAAACGGGATTTCGCCATGCAGTTGCTGACCCGTTACGGCGACCTCAATGCCAAGCCCGATCCGATCAACCGCTGCGACGGCGCCTATTGCTCGCGGCCGAACATCGACCCGGCGTTGCAGAACGCCGAGCAGGCCCTGAGTCGCCTGACATCGCGGCCGGCGGCGGGGTTGAAGGTGATTGATCAGTTGCCGGAAGCGACCCTGCTGCGCATTGAAACCGCGAGCGGCAACCGCGAGATCTACAGCCTGTTACGCAACCGCGCCCACAGCAACGTGGCGTTCCTGCTCGGTGAATCCCTGCGTTATCAGCCGGGGCTCGACACCTTGACCATCTATCCGGGCGTGCTCAGTAGTTATCCGAACTTCATGTTCAACATCCCGGCGGAGCAGGTGCCTGATTTTGTCGACGCGATGGAAAACGCCAAGGACGCTCATCGCTTCGAGAAAATCGTCGAACGCTGGGGGATTCGGCGCAGCCATCCGCAGTTCTGGTTTTACTTCCACGACCTGAGTACCTACATCCACGAAACCGACCCGGTGGAAGAGGGCGTGCTGGACATGAACCGGTACGAGAATCTTTGATCGACCTTTGAAGATCGCTCGGTGTCCCATCTGTAATGCACCGCCAATCCCCCACAGGAGCGAAGCTTGCTGGCGAAGAGGCCGTCACATTCAACATTGATGTCGACTGTCAGACCGCTTTCGCGAGCAAGCTTCGCTCCTGCCAGGGATGTGGGGTGATTTGACGGGAGGGCGGTTGATGTTGATTTCGGTACAAGCCCTGCGCTTCATCGCTGCCTGGGCGGTGGTTGGCCACCACTTCATGCAGATTTTCTTCGACTTCCAGGCCCGAGGTCCGGTGGGGCAGGCGTTTATCGACAAGGGCGCGGTGGGCGTTGATGTGTTCTTCGTCATCAGCGGCCTGGTGATTTTTCTGTCGACCGAGGGCAAGTCGCTGCCGCCGACGCGGTTCCTGCTGTATCGGCTGTTTCGGATCGTCCCGGCGTACTGGCTGTACACGGTGCTGATGGCGCTGGTGGTGGTGTTTGCCCGACCGGTATTGCCCGATCAGAGCGTGGATTGGTCGCATTTCCTGCTGTCGCTGTTGTTTATTCCTACGGAGAATCCAGGTGGCTACGGGATTTATCCGACACTCAACGTCGGCTGGACGTTGAACTACGAAATGCTGTTTTACCTGTTGTTCGGGTGGGCGTTGCTGTTCCGCCTGCACTTCAGGCTATTGATCGTCGCGGCGTTGCTGTTCGCGGTGTGTCAGGCCTGGACCGGTTATGGCTGGGTCAGCGAGTTCTACCGTTCGGACATCGTTTATGAGTTCTTGCTGGGGATCGCCATCGGCATGATCTACCGCCGAGGCTGGATCAAGCAGGGGTTGTGGCTGCCGCTGCTGGGGATTGGCTGCTCGTTATTGGCCATTTATCACTGGGCGCCGGAACCTCGATTCCTCGTCTGGGGTTTGCCGAGCGCCGTACTGGTGATGGCGTGCATCTCGTTGGAACGCTATGTCGAGAACAACCGGGTGTTTGCACTGCTCGGTAATTGTTCCTACTCGGTCTACCTGATGCACGTGCTGGTGTTATCCGCCGGTGGATTTGTCGCACAGCGTTATGGCGTGAATCCCTACGCGATGTTCGCCGTTTGCGCGGCGACCATTGGCCTGGCGTCCTGGGCAAGTTACGAATGGGTGGAAAAACGCAGCTATCGGTGGCTTAAAGCCTGGATTGACGGCGAAACAGCTGCTCAACCCGCGCTGGCGCTTTCCCGACAAAAATACTAGGACTTTGTGCAGCGCGATGATTGGCGTAAACTGCGCCCAAGCCTGCGAGGAGTTTCCATGACCGCTATTACCATCACTGACGCCGCCCACGATTATCTGGCAGATCTGCTCTCCAAGCAGAACACCCCAGGCATCGGCATCCGCGTCTTCATCACCCAGCCTGGCACCCAGTACGCCGAAACCTGCATTGCTTACTGCAAGCCGGGCGAAGAAAAATCTGAAGACACCGCGTTGGGGCTCAAAAGCTTCACCGCGTACATCGATTCGTTCAGCGAAGCTTTCCTGGACGACGCGGTAGTCGACTACGCCACCGACCGCATGGGCGGCCAGCTGACCATCAAGGCGCCAAACGCCAAAGTCCCGATGGTCAACGCCGACAGCCCGGTCAACGAGCGCATCAACTACTACCTGCAAACCGAGATCAACCCGGGGCTCGCGAGCCACGGCGGTCAGGTCAGCCTGATTGATGTGGTCGAAGACGGCATCGCCGTACTGAAGTTCGGCGGCGGTTGCCAGGGCTGCGGCCAGGCAGACGTCACCTTGCGCGAAGGCATCGAGCGCACCTTGCTCGAACGCGTTCCCGAGCTCAAGGGTGTTCGCGACGTGACCGACCACACGCAGAAAGAAAACGCCTACTACTAAGTAAGGTGTTCGCTGCAAACTTAAAAAACGGCGCCCCGTGAGCGCCGTTTTTTTTGATCGTTCCCACGCTCCGCGTGGGAATGCAGCCCGGGACGCTCCGCGTCCCATCCAAAGCCGAACGCGGAGCGTCCGTTGAGGCATTCCCACGCAGAGCGTGGGAACGATCACTCTACGGGCGATACAAATGCGCATGCCCCGCGCGGTATAGCGACGACTCACTAAACTGATCACTCCCCAGCACTCGACCCACTAAAATCAACGCCGTACGCCGAAACCCCTTGGCCTCAACCTTCGCGGCAATGTCCTCAAGCGTGCCCACGACCCAGTCCTGATCCGGCCAGGTCGCCCGGTGAATCACCGCGATGGGGCAGTCCGCGCCGTAATGCGGCAGCAATTCAGCCAGGATCTTCTCCAGATGATTGACCCCCAAGTGGATCGCCATGGTTGCCCCATGCTGCGCCAGGCTGCCCAGTTCCTCACCGGCTGGCATCGCGGTTTTGTCGGCGTAGCGGGTCAGAATCACGCTTTGTGAGATATCCGGCAGGGTCAGTTCGGCACCCAGTAGCGCGGCGCAGGCGGCGGTTGCGGTGACGCCTGGAATGATTTCAAACGGGATATCGAGTTCACGCAGGTAACGAATTTGCTCGCCGATAGCGCCGTATAAGCTCGGATCACCGGAATGCACACGGGCCACGTCTTGTCCCCTGGCATGGGCAGTCTTGATCAGTTCTATGATCTGTTCCAGGTGCAACTCGGCGCTGTTGACCACGGTTTCGGCCTGGTGGCCTTCCAGCACGGCCGCAGGCACCAGCGAGCCGGCGTAGATGATCACCGGACAGCTGCGAATCAGCCGTTGGCCTTTGACGGTGATCAGTTCCGGGTCGCCGGGACCAGCGCCAATGAAGTAGACGGTCATCGTCGGTTCCTGTCAGAAAAGAGGCCTGGGCAAGGCTTCAGATGAAGATTGCTCATGATCGAGGCGGGGATTATCGGGGACTTTATGCAGCGCTGGCCAATGCGAGGGTGGCCTGGGCGTATTTTTGTCGCGAAATCAGCAGCTTCGCGGGTGCCTGGGCCAAGTGCTCGGCCAGTGCCAGGGCCGCACTTTCCGCGACGCCGTAGCAGCCGGTGCGTTCGAAGGCGATTTGCGATTGATGGCTGAGTTGCGGCTGATAGCCCGCCAATTGGGCGCTGCTGAAGTACATCAGTTCCAGCCCAAGCTGCGCGGCCAACTCGACCAGGCCCGGTTCATCGCGTTTCAGGTCGATACTGGCCAGGGCCTTGATCTGCCGAAGTTCGATTTGATGCGCCTGCAGTGCCTGATCGAGCAGCGCCCGCAACGTGCTGGCGGGGCAGCCGCGCTGGCAGCCCAGGCCGACCACTAAGGTCGGTGCTGTGCTGTTATCGGTCATGCGTGGTATTGACCATCGCTTTTGCGGCGGAACAACCAGGCGCTGATCAGGCCGAGGGCCAACCAGAACACCACGTTGGTCAACTGCGAAGCAATTTTGAACTGCGACTCCAGAGCTTCCGGGGCCAGCATCGAGTGGACTTCCGGTTGCGGTGCGCCGATGACATGCGGAACCGCGAGGATCGCCACGCCGAGGATCTTCATCAGCCAGTGACGGCTGAACACGATTAGTGCGATGCCGACAGCGGTGGAGGCTGCCGTGCCGATCCACCAGATTTGCCGTTGCGCCAGATCGGCAGCGGCGGTGCCCGGCAATTCAGGTGGCAGGCCGAGGGTCGGCGCCAGAACGAAGGTCGCATAACCCGCCAGGCCCCAGAGCAGGCCCTGAGCGGTTTTGGTCGGCGCGCGCAGGGTGTAGAGCCCGGCGAGCATCAATGCAAAACCGACTGCTACCACCAGGTTACCGCCCGTGGTGGACAGCACGCGCTGCCAGCCGTCTTCCGGCTCCCAGGCTTCGGCATCGTGGGTGTGAGCGGCCATGGCGCCTTCGGTATGCTCGTGAGCTACGACGGCGGCAGGCTCGGATTTTTCATAGGTTTCCGCCTGCAGAATCAACGGGGCCACCCAGAAACTTTGCAGCAGGGTCAGCAACAGGGCGGCCAGCAGCCCGGTGAAACCTGCAGTTTGCGCGATACGCTTGATCATGTCGGCAGGTCTCAATGGCACGGGAACGCGGAGCTGTGACGGGTATCGTGCGCGGCGTTGTGCACCGCTTCGATGTGCGAGAAACCGGCGAAGTACACCAGGCACGCGCCAAGGATCGACGCGCAGACGGCGGCGGTCAGGCGTTGGCTCAGGGTTGTGGTGGTGCTGGCGGTTGTGTGGCCGGTGCTGCTGATGATCGACATGGCGCTTCCCTCTGGTCTGTCAGCGGGTGAATTGAGCGCATGAAAACCCCTGCGAGCGTGCGCGCAGAGGTTCAAACAGCGCCCGCCCACCGCGGGTTTGTTATTCAGTGATCGTACTGGTCACTTTGTGTTGCGGGCCGGTCTCCGGGCTCACGAGGGGTCAAGGCTTGCGCCGTAACCTGCAAGAATCGCCTTCCCATGCCGAACTGCCGGCACAGTGGATCTGATTCTTCGCTCGCTTACCGTTGCGGGGGCAGCACCGGACTGACATGGCTTTAGAGTAAAGCACATGATTCACCGGTTTCCCGTTTCACCCTGTGAAGGGCACCCGTAACAAAGCGTGTAGGAGAGCATGGGCGGGGCGGAGTAGTCAATTGGCAAGGGTTCTCGTTTGACCTGATCGCTCCCACGCTCTGCGTGGGAATGCAGCCCGGGACGCTCCGCGTCCCATCCAGAGCCGAACGCGGAGCGTCCGTTGAGGCATTCCCACGCAGAGCGAGGGAACGATCATCACCCCGCAGACATTGACCCGCCCCCACACCATGCGTAGCCTTGCGCTTTCGAGGTTCTTCGGCGTCTGCCGAAGCTAAGAAGGGAACGCGGTCGATGCCGCGGCTGCCCCCGCAACTGTGAACGGTGATGTTCGCTGCCACGCCACTGCAAACCCCCTCCAAAGGGTTCGCGGGAAGGCGCAGTGAATGCCAGGCCCGCAAAGTCGGCACACCGTCAGCCAGGAGACCTGCCTCGAAACGAATTCTCACTACAACCGGGCGGGGTGATCCGGTGGCGAAATCTTCCGCGCATCCATCGCTGCGGTCGTCGTCCCGTATGCCCGCCACCTTGCCAAAGGGCATCCGATGAAAACACTGGCCAAACTCCCCGTCACCATCGTTACCGGCTTCCTCGGCTCGGGCAAAACCACCTTGCTGCGCCATATGCTCGACAACGCCCAGGGTCGCCGCATCGCGGTGATCGTCAACGAATTTGGCGAGCTGGGCATCGACGGCGAAATCCTCAAGCAGTGCTCCATCGGCTGCACTGAAGAAGAAGCCAACGGCCGCGTTTATGAATTGGCCAACGGCTGCCTGTGCTGCACCGTCCAGGAAGAATTCTTCCCGGTGATGCGCGAACTGGTCGCGCGTCGCGGCGACCTCGACCACATCCTGATCGAAACTTCCGGCCTGGCCCTGCCAAAACCCCTGGTTCAAGCCTTCCAGTGGCCGGAAATCCGCAGCGCCTGCACGGTTGATGCGGTGATCACCGTAGTCGACAGCCCAGCGGTGGCCGCCGGCACCTTCGCCGCGTTCCCGGATCAAGTCGACGCCCAGCGCAAACTCGACCCGAACCTGGACCACGAATCGCCGCTGCACGAACTGTTCGCCGACCAATTGGCCAGCGCCGACCTGGTGATCCTGAACAAGGCCGACCTGATCAGCCCGGAAGACTTGGCCCGCGTGCGCCTGGAAGTCGCCGAAGAACTGCCGCCCGCCGTGAAAGTCATCGAAGCCAGCAGCGGTCGCGTGCCGTTGGACGTGCTGATCGGCCTCGGCGCCGGTTCCGAAGAACACATCGACAGCCGTCACAGCCATCACGATCACCACCACGGTGACGGTGATGACGATCATGACCACGACGCCTTCGATTCCATTTCTATTGAGCTGCCACAAGCCGACGAAAGCCTGCTGATGGACGCGCTGACCCAACTGGTGGTCAAGCACGGCATCCTGCGGGTTAAAGGTTTTGCCGCGATCCCGAACAAGCCGATGCGCTTGCTGATCCAGGGCGTGGGCACCCGTTTCGACAAGCATTTCGACCGTCAGTGGGGCGCCGATGAAGCGCGCACCACGCGTCTGGTGCTGATCGGCCAGGAACTGGACGCCGCACAACTCGAAGCGCAACTGCGCGCCGCGCTCAGCGTTTAAGCCATGCACCTGCTCAGGACCCAGCCCGGCGGTTTCGTGTCGGATGACAACATTGCCGACCTTGGACAAACCCCCGCCGAACTGGTGATCCTGTGCAGCGGCGATTCCAGCCTGGCGCTGCTCGCCGAAGCCGCGCAGCAGTTGCCCGACGACTACCCGAGCGTGCGCCTCGCTAATCCGATGCAGGTGCAGAATCACGCCTCGGTGGATTTGTACGTTGATGAAGTGCTGCGTCACGCCAAGGTAATTCTGATCTCGCTGCATGGCGGCATCGCTTATTGGCGTTACGGCGTCGAGCGGCTGGTCGAGCTGTCCGAACGCGGCGTGCAACTGATTCTGGTGCCCGGCGATGACCGTCCGGACCCGGAACTCAGCGACCTCAGCACCGTGGTCGCTGAAGACCGCGACCGCCTCTGGCAGTTTCTGCGCCAGGGCGGCATGGGCAATGCTCTGGACTTTTTCCGTTGCCTGGCCACTCGCTGGCTGGACCGCGACTATGCCTGGTCGGAACCGCAAACCCTGCCGCGCACCGCGATCTACCATCCGCATAAAAGCCCCGCAGACCTTCACGATTGGCAAGCCGACTGGCAGGCCGGTCAACCGGTGGCGGCGGTGTTGTTTTACCGCTCGCATTTGCAAGCGGCGAACACCGGTTTCATCGATATTTTCTGCCAGCGTTTGCAAGCGGCGGGGCTGAACCCGTTGCCGATTGCGGTGGCCAGTTTGAAAGAGCCCGGCTGCCTGACGGTGGTCGAGGACTGGCTCGATGAAGTGGAAGCGGCGGTGATTCTCAACACCACCGGTTTTGCCCAATCCAGCCCCGAAGCGCCGCACTTGCGGCCGTTTCGCCGCAACATTCCGGTGATCCAGGCGATTTGCGCCCAAGACAACGAACCCGGCTGGCGTGCCAGCGAGCAGGGCCTCGGCCCGCGGGATCTGGCGATGCACATCGCGCTGCCGGAGCTGGACGGGCGCATCATCAGCCGACCAATCAGTTTCAAGGACCTGGCCTGGCGCAGCGAACGCAGTCAGTCCGACGTGGTCTGCTATCGGCCGCAACCGGAACGCATGGACTTCGTCGCCGAACTGGCGCGACGCTGGATTGATCTGGCGCGGGTGCCCAACGGCGAAAAACGCATTGCGCTGATCCTCGCCAACTACCCGACGCGCGACGGTCGTATCGGTAACGGTGTCGGCCTCGACACGCCGGCAGCGGCGCTGAATATCCTCCGTGCGTTGCATAAAGAAGGTTATCCGCTGCCGGCCGAATTGCCGAACAGCGGCACGGCGTTGATCCAGCAATTGCTCGGTGGCGTCAGCAATGACCTCGACACCCTCGACCAGCGCCCGTGTATGCAAAGCCTGGCGCTGGATGCCTACTTGCTGATGTTCGACGCATTGCCCGAAGCCAATCGCCAAGCCGTGCTGGAGCGTTGGGGGCCGCCGCAAAACGATCCGATGTTCCGTGGCGGGCGGATGATGATCGCTGGCCTGCGTTTCGGCCTGACCTTCGTCGGCATCCAGCCAGCCCGGGGTTATCAGGTCGATCCGAGCGCGGTCTATCACGACCCGGACCTGGTGCCGCCTCACGGTTATCTGGCGTTTTACTTCTGGCTGCGCAATACCTACGGCGCCCACGGTGTAATTCACGTCGGCAAGCACGGCAATCTCGAATGGCTGCCGGGCAAGGGCGTCGGGCTGTCGGAAAACTGCTGGCCGGATGCGCTGCTCGGGCCGCTGCCCAACATCTATCCGTTCATCGTCAACGACCCGGGCGAGGGCGCCCAGGCCAAGCGTCGCACCCAAGCGGTGATCATCGATCACCTGATGCCGCCGCTGACCCGCGCCGAAACCTACGGCCCGCTGCGAAACCTGGAGTTGCTGGCGGACGAATATTACGAAGCGCAATTGCTTGATCCACGGCGTGCCCGGGAGTTGCAGCGCGACATTTTGCAACTGGTGCGCGAGACGCACATCGACCGCGAGTTGCAACTGGACGAGAAACTTAACAGCGATGCCGACGCAGCGATCTGGTTGCCGCGCCTGGACACTTACCTGTGTGATTTGAAGGAATCGCAGATTCGCGATGGCCTGCATATTTTTGGCGAGTCGCCGACCGGGCGGTTGCGTCTTGATACGTTGCTGGCCTTGTTGCGGATTCCTCGGGGTGATGGGCGTGGGGCGCAGTCGAGTTTGCTGCGGGCGTTGGCCAAGGCGTTTGCGCTGGGCTTTGATCCGCTGGATTGTGAGTTGGCCGAGCCGTGGACCAGTGCGCGTCCTGATGAGCTGCAATCGGTCAGTGATGAGGTGTGGCGTACGGCGGGCGATGCCCGTGAACGCCTGGAGTTGTTTGCCGCGCAATTGATTGAGCAGGCGTTGATCGCCGAAGTTGTCAAATTGAGCGAGCCAGGCTGGTCAGACGTGAAAGCGATCATCGACAGTCTGCGTGAAGTGGTTGCTCCAAGGCTGGACGCCTGCGGCCCGGCAGAAATGCGCGGCTTGCTTGACGCCCTCAGCGGCCGATTCGTCCCGGCCGGCCCCAGCGGTGCACCGAGTCGCGGTCGCCTCGACGTGCTGCCCACCGGGCGTAACTTCTATTCGGTGGACGTGCGCAACCTGCCGACCACCACGGCTTGGCGCATCGGTTTCCAGTCGGCGAACCTGATTCTCGAACGGCACTTGCAGGACCACGGCGACCACTTGCGTCAGCTCGGCCTGTCGGTCTGGGGCACGGCGACCATGCGCACCGGCGGCGACGACATCGCCCAGGCCATGGCGCTGATGGGCGTGCGTCCGGTGTGGGCCACCGGTAGTCAGCGGGTCGATGATTTTGAAATCCTGCCGATCAGTTTGCTCGACCGTCCGCGGGTGGACGTGACCTTGCGTGTGTCCGGGTTCTTCCGTGATGCTTTTGCGAATTTGATCCGACTGTTCGACGCCGCCGTGCAAGCGGTCGCTGAACTGGACGAGCCGGACGATCTCAATCCGCTTGCAGCCAAGGTTCGGGCTGAGCGTGAAGCCTTGCTGGCCTCCGGTCTGGATGAAGAAGCCGCGCGACGTCAGGCCGGTTGGCGCATTTTCGGGGCCAAACCCGGTGCTTATGGCGCCGGTGTACAGGGCGCCATCGACGGTCGCCTATGGCAAAGCCGCGAAGACTTGGCCGAGGTCTATCTGAACTGGGGCGGTTACGCTTATGGCGGCTCCGACGAAGGCACCGCCGCCCGCGAACAGTTCGCCCAGCGCCTGAGCCAGGTGCAAGCGGTGCTGCAGAATCAGGACAACCGCGAGCATGACTTGCTCGATTCCAATGACTACTACCAGTTTCAGGGCGGTATGCTGGCCGCCGTGGAAAGCCTCAGCGGAGAAGCGGCGGCCAGTTATCACGGCGATCACAGCCAGCCGGACTTGCCGAAGATCCGCACGTTGAAGGAAGAGCTGAACCGGGTGATTCGCTCCCGGGCGGCGAATCCGAAGTGGATCGACGGGGTCAAGCGGCATGGCTACAAGGGCGCTTTCGAGCTGGCGGCGACGGTCGATAACTTGTTTGCGTTCGATGCCACCACGCAGTTGATCGACGATCACCAGTACGCGTTGCTGGCGGACGCGTACTTGCTCGACCCGGCGACTCGAGATTTTGTCCGAGAGCATAATCCTCATGCCTTGCGTGATATGGCTGAGCGGATGCTTGAGGCGCAGCAGCGGGGGATGTGGAAGGAGCCCGGTGAGTATCGGGAGGCGCTGGAGAATTTGTTGCTGGATATAGAAGAAGACAGCTAGTGCACTGATCGTTCCCACGCTCCGCGTGGGAATGCAGCCCGGGACGCTCCGCGTCCCAAATACCGAACGCGGAGCGTCCGTTGAGGCATTCCCACGCAGAGCGTGGGGAGCGATCAAGAAGATACTTGAGGACCTGATCATTCCCACGCTCCGCGTGGGAATGCAGCCCGGGACGCTCTGCGTCCCAAAAGCCGAACGCGGAGCGTCCGTTGAGGCATTCCCACGCAGAGCGTGGGGAGCGATCAAGAAGATACTTGAGGACCTGATCGTTCCCACGCTTCGCGTGGGAATGCAGCCCGGGACGCTCTGCGTCCCAAAGCCGAACGCGGAGCGTCCGCTGAGGCATTCCCACGCAGAGCGTGGGGAACGATCAAGAAGATACTTGAGGACCTGATCATTCCCACGCTCCGCGTGGGAATGCAGCCCGGGACGCTCTGCGTCCCAAAAGCCGAACGCGGAGCGTCCGTTGAGGCATTCCCACGCAGAGCGTGGGGAACCATCACCACCGACCACAATGAGAAACCCGACATGACCGATACCCCCCATTTCCCCCTCTCCGCCGTGGTCGGCGCCGACGACTTGAAGCTCGCCCTCTACCTCACGGCCATCGACCCGAAAATCGGCGGTGTGCTGATCGAAGGCCCGCGGGGCATGGCCAAATCGACCCTGGCCCGTGGCTTGGCAGACCTGCTCGCCAGTGGTCAATTCGTCACCTTGCCCCTGGGCGCCACCGAAGAGCGTCTGGTCGGTACCCTCGACCTCGACGCCGCCCTGAGCGAGGGGCGCGCGCAGTTTTCCCCCGGCGTACTGGCCAAGGCTGACGGCGGAGTACTTTACGTCGATGAAGTCAATCTGCTGCCCGATCACCTTGTCGACCTACTGCTCGACGTGGCCGCCAGCGGCACCAACCTGATCGAGCGCGACGGCATTTCCCATCGGCATTCGGCGAGGTTCGTGCTGATCGGCACCATGAACCCGGAAGAGGGGGAGCTGCGCCCACAACTGCTCGACCGCTTTGGTCTGAACGTCGCGCTCAGTGGTCACACCGCGCCAACGGAGCGCGGTCAGATCATCCGTCGACGCCTCGATTTTGACAGCGACCCACACGGCTTCTGCGCCGAATGGGAAAGCCAGCAACACGCGCTGCGCGAACGCTGCCAGCAGGCGCGTGGTGCATTGGCGAGCATTCCTCTCGACGACGCCGCACTGGCGCAGATCACCGAGCGCTGTTTTGCCGCCGGTGTCGATGGCCTGCGCGCCGACCTGGTCTGGCTGCGCGCCGCCCGTGCCCATGCCGCCTGGCGCGGGGCCAAGGCGATTACCGAGGACGATATCGACGCGGTCGCCGAGTTTGCCTTGCGCCATCGCCGCCGCGAGCATTCGCAAACGACACCGCAACACAGTCAGCCTCCCGCTGGCCAAAACACCAACCCGAGCGAAGGCCAAGGCCAAGGCCAAGGCCAAGGCCAATGGGGCGAAATGCCCGCTCAAGCGCTGCCGATCGGCGCCCGACGTGAAGTGCCGAGCTGGCCAAAAAAGCCCTAGGCATTCGCCCTCGATCTGACGCGGGGGCGAATGCCAGACCCCGCGCCGGACGGTTGGACAATGGCCGGCAAGGCAAGCGCCGCAAGGCATCGCACGGGACGATCAACTGGCCGGGCACCCTGCTCAATGGCCGCCCGCGTCAGCGTGAAGACCTGTTGTTTCATTTGCGCACCCGTTCACCCCATGAACTGTGGCTGGTGATCGTTGACGCCTCGGCCTCGACCCGCCGTCATCAGGCGCTGAGCGACGCCAAGGGCTTGTTGGCGCACCTGTTCGACGACGCTTACCGGCAAAGGGCGCGGCTGGCGTTGTTGACCGCCAGTGGCCGCACGCCGAAATGGCAGGTGCAGGGTTTGAAAGCTTCCAGCGGTTTACGGGACTGGCTCGACGGCTTGGGGGCGGGCGGTGGCACGCCGCTACTGGCGGCGCTGCGTGAGGCGGGGCAGTGGCTGACGGCTCGGCAGAAGCGCTTTCCGGCGGAACAGCAGCGCTTGTTGCTGCTGACCGACGGGCGACTGAAGGAGTGGCCGGGTTTGCCGGTGCTGGAGTGTCCGGGACTGCTGATTGATATCGAGCGCGGGCCGATTCGGCTGGGGCGGGCTAAGGTGTTGGCTACGCAGTTGCAGGCGGAGTATCGGCATATCGATGACGTGTAGCGGGCCGAAAAGATCGCAGCCTTCGGCAGCTTCTACATTGATTGTTGTATACACATAACCTGTAGGAGCTGCCGAAGGCTGCGATCTTTTGATCTTCACAGGAGTGAACCATGCGCGTTCTAGTCGCAAACCATCAGGATGACTTCCGCGTCAAAGCCTACGCCGGCACCAACGGCGTGCTGCTGGCCATGGACCTGGCCGAACCCCGCCGCAAAGGCTTGCTCGGTTTTGCCATCGAAAAGCAGGCGGGCAGCAAACCCTGGTTGTTCCTGTTCAACAGCCTGACCTTCCCCGGCAAGGTCCACACCTTCCCTCAGTACCACGCCACCCCCAGTGATATCGCGCCGTTGCAGAAATTTCGCTGGGCCGATTACGCGGTCAATCCAGGCACGACTATGCATTACCGCGTGCACTTGGCCTACGGCACGCCCGATGCGCCGCAACTGGGTGAGTTCCTCGAACTGACGATCACCTCCGACGACGGCCATCCCACCAACCAGAGCGTAATCTTCAACCGCGCCGTGGCGGCGAGTCAGGCATTCCAGCGCAAGTTTCCTGACCTTGATGCGCAGATAAGCGCCAACAAGAATATGCCCATCGAAGCCTGGCCGGTGGCGGCGCAGCAATGGCTGGAGAACGGTTTGCTCGGGCGTTTGCTGGGGTTCATCAAGCGTGCGGTGGATGACCAATGGGCACTGGACATCGCCATCTACGAGTATCAGTTGCAGTCGATCGTCGATGAGGTGAACGCCGCGTTCGCCCGCGGGGTCAAGGTACGGGTGCTGTATCACGCGCAACCGGACGATGACGACACCACCATGAACGAGGCCAGCCTGGAAAAGATCCCGGCGGCGAACAAGCGCGGGCGGGTCACCCACAACATCTTCCACGACAAGTTCATCGTCCTGAGCAAACTGGATGGCGCGGGGGAGCATCGTCCGGAAGCGGTGCTCTGCGGCAGCACCAATTTCACCCCTAACGGTGTCTATCGTCAGGCCAACGTGGTGCACGTGCTCGACGACGCGCGGGTCGGCACCAGTTACCTGCAAACCTTCGAAGAGGTGTGGGCGAACCCGGCGGACGTCGGCGCGACGCGGACCTGGCTGACAAAAAACAACCCTATGGACCCGACGCAGCCGCTGTTCGCCGGGTTCTCGCCGCGTACCGGTCAGGCGGACTTGCACGAGTTTGTGCAGATCATCAACGGGGCGAAAAAGGATGTCTTGTTCGTCACCGCTTTCGCCTTGCCCAACGACATCCTCAACGCCTTGCTCGGCGAACCGCACGACGACATTCTGCGTTATGGCCTGCAAAACACCGTCAGCCGCATCACCGGTTTCCACGCCGACCGCACCGCCGAGTTTGCCGCCACCGCGCTGCTCAACACTGGGCTGGAAGGCTGGCTCAGGGAAAACATGAAAGGCCAGAAGGGCAACCTGCTGGTGCACACCAAAGCCGTGGTGACCGACTTCACTACCGACACGCCGACGATCATCAGCGGTAGCCACAACCTCAGTGCGGCGGCCAGTAATGGTAATGACGAGAACTATCTGATTATTCGCGGCGATACCGATCTGGCGGACCGCTATGGGTTGGAGTTGTTGCGGTTTTATGAGCATTACCGGTTCAGGTATTTTGCGAAGAAACTGGCGTTGAAAGAGGTCCAGCCGTTGGCGCCAGATGATAGATGGACCAATGATTATTTTGTGGCGGGGGATTTGCGGGCGCTCTCCAGATTGCGCTTCTCTGGACGATAAAAGATTGCAGTCTGCGGCAACTGCTACAGGGTTTGGTGTTCACCTGTAGGCGCTGCCGAAGGCTGCGATCTTTTCGGCATCACCCCATTTCAGCGAAACCAGTTAGTCCGCGCCAACTCAATCACCTCATCCCCACGCCCGCTCATCACGGCCTTAAGCATATAAAGGCTGAACCCCTTTGCCTGCTCCAGCTTGATCGTCGGCGGCATGGCCAGTTCCTGAGTCGCCGTGATCACATCCACCAGCACCGGCCCGTCATGGGCCAGCGCCCGGCGCAACGCCGGCTCCAGCTCTTCAGACTCTTTAACCCGAATCCCGAGAATTCCCATGGCATTGGCCATCGCCGCAAAGTCCGGGTTGTGCAGGTCGGTGCCGGTGTCGAGCATCCCGGCGGACTTCATTTCCATCGCGACGAAGCCCAGTGAAGCGTTGTCGTAGACGATGATTTTCACTGGCAACTTCAACTGTGCCAGTGAGATGAAATCCCCCATCAACATGCTGAAACCGCCATCGCCTGACAACGAAATCACCTGCCGATCCGGGAACGCCGCTTGAGCGCCGATGGCCTGGGGCATGGCGTTGGCCATCGAGCCGTGGTTGAACGAACCGAGCAGTCGACGCTTGCCGTTCATTTTCAGGTAGCGCGCAGCCCACACGGTTGGCGTGCCGACGTCGGCCGTGAAGATCGCATCGTCATCGGCCAGTTCACTGAGTAGGCGAGTGAGGTATTGCGGGTGAATCGGCCGGCCAGGCGCGGAGGCTTTGGCCAGGTCATCGAGGCCCTGGCGCGCTTTCTTGTAGTGATCGAGGGACGACTCCAAAAAGCTTCGGTCGCCACGATACGGCAGGCGCGGCAACAACGCGGCGAGGGTTTCACCGACGTCGGCGACGATGCCCAGGTCCAGCGTGGTGCGCCGACCGAGAACTTGTGGATCGTGGTCGATCTGAATGATGGTGGCGTCGGTGGGGTAGAACTGCCGATACGGGAAGTCGGTGCCGAGCATCACCAGGGTGTCGCAGTTGAGCATCGCGTGATAGCCGGAGCTGAAGCCGATCAGCCCGGTCATGCCGACGTCGAACGGGTTGTCCCACTCCACGTGTTCCTTGCCGCGCAGGGCATGCACCACCGGCGCGCCGAGGGCATCGGCCAGCGCCACCACTTGATCGTGAGCCCCGGCGCAACCGGCGCCGCACATCAGGGTTACGGCTTTGCTTTGGCTCAGCAACTCAACGAGGCGATCGAGATCCTGGGGCGCGGGGAGGGTGCGAGGCTGTGACAGCTTCGGCCAGGGTTTGAGGTTGTCTTCAACCTCCTGCAACGCTACGTCACCGGGAATCACTACCACCGCGACGCCACGATTGAGGATCGCGCTGCGCATCGCCCGGTGCAGCACCTGCGGCATCTGCGCCGGGTTGCTGACCAGTTCGACGAAGTGACTGCACTCCTTGAACAGCTCCTGCGGATGGGTTTCCTGAAAGTAGTTGAGGCCCACTTCCGAGGAAGGAATTTGTGCGGCAATGGCCAGCACCGGCACATGGTTTTTATGACAGTCGAACAGCCCGTTGATCAGGTGCAAATTGCCCGGCCCGCAACTGCCGGCACACACCGCCAGCTCCCCGGTGACTGCCGCTTCAGCCCCGGCGGCAAACGCCGCGACCTCTTCGTGGCGTACGTGCATCCACTCAATGCTGTCCATGGTGCGCAGGGCTTCGGTCAAACCGTTGAGGCTGTCGCCGGTCAGGCCCCAGATGCGTTTGACGCCGGCCTGTTCAAGGGTGGTTGCCAGTTGCTGGGCAATGGTGATTTTCGCCATGGGGTGCTCCAGTGATCGATGAGTTGTCCTCGGGATTAAAAGAGGACAACTCAATGGCCGCCATGACTCACCCCGATTAGCGATTACTTGGCCAACTACCCATCATTAACGGCACCGCGCGACCTTTAGCAACTGCCGAGGCACGAGGCTGCGTTCGGCGTGTAGCAGCTGTCGAGCTTGCGAGGCTGCGTTCGCTTGTAGCAGCTGTCGAGCTTGCGAGGCTGCGTTCGCTTGTAGCAGCTGTCGAGCCTGCGAGGCTGCGTTCGGCTGCGAAGCAGTCGTGAAGTCCGGCGATGCGGTGTGTCAGGAAGACCGCGTGCTCAGGTTTACTGCGTTCGCTTGTAGCAGCTGTCGAGCTTGCGAGGCTGCGTTCGGCTGCGAAGCAGTCGTGAAATCAGGCGATGCGGTGTGTCAGGAAGACCGCGTGCTCAGGTTTTACGACTGCTGCGCAGCCGAACGCAGCCTCGTGCCTCGGCAGCTGCTACACGCGAACGCAGCCTCGTACCTCGGCAGCTGCTACACGCGAACGCAGCCTCGGCAGCTGCTACCCGCATTAGGCGGCCATCGCCTTTTTGTACTGGCGGGTGCGTTTGGCGATGTACAGCTGATCGCGGATTAATGCCCAGAGCGCCGAGACCTGCGGCCGGGGCTGGTGTCCGCGACTCAAGCGATGCAACTGGAACTTCACCACCGCCATGGTCGCCAGTGCTGCCAGGGGTTTGCGCTTCCAAAGGATCGGCGGCAGTTGCGGATGGCTGTTCTTGCCTTCGCGCCAGTGTTTGACCAGGTGCGGTTCAATGGCCATTGCGGTGCCGATCCCGGCCATGGCGATGCCGCTGTCGAGCACTTGTTCGACGATGGCCAAGCGGCGGATGCCACCGGTCACCATCACTGGCATGCGCGCCACGCTGGCCAGTTCGCCGGCCATTTCCAGAAAGTACGCTTCGCGGGCGAGGGTGCGTCCGTCACGTGCTTCACCCTGCATGGCGGGTGCTTCGTAGCTGCCGCCAGACAATTCCAGCAAGTCGATCTGCTGTTCATTGAGCCACTGGATCACTTGCTTGGCATCATCGGCATCGAAACCGCCGCGCTGGAAGTCCGCGGAGTTGAGCTTCACCGAGACACAGAACTGCGGCGACACCGCGCTGCGAACGGCACTGACCACATTAAGTAGCAAGCGCGCGCGATTCTCCAGCGAGCCACCCCACTGATCGGTGCGGCGATTGGTCAGCGGAGACAGAAACTGGCTGAGCAAATAACCGTGGGCTGCGTGAATCTGCACCCCGGTAAATCCGGCCTTTTCCGCCAAAGCGGCACTGGTGGCGAAGCGCTGGATCACTTCATTGATATCGCTGTCAGACATCGGTTTCGGCTCGGCGAACATCTTCGAGAACCCTCCAAGATCCAGCGCCACCGCCGACGGCGCCCAGGCTTGCTGGCCGAGATTGGCCATGGTCTGGCGCCCCGGATGGTTGAGCTGCACCCAGAACTGCGCGCCACCGGCCCGGCCAATCGTGGCCCACTGCCGAAAGCGCCCAAGATGCTGCTCGTCTTCTAGCGCCACGCCGCCGGGGCCGGTCATGGCGCGGCGGTCGATCATCACGTTACCGGTCAGCAACAACCCGGCTTCGCCCTCGGCCCAGGCTTGATACAAACGCAACAAGGCATCCGACGGTGCCTGGCTCGTGTCTGCGAGATTCTCTTCCATCGCGGCTTTGGCGATGCGATTGCCGATGGTCTGGCCGTTGGGCAAATTCAGCGTTTGAAAGGGCGACATGCTTGACTCCTCATCAGTAATGAGTGGAGGCTAAGTTTAAAGTTAACTTTAATGTCAAGCAGGCAATTGAGGCGCAGATGAAGATTGGTGAATTGGCGGAGTTAAGTGGCTTCAACCCGTCGCGCATTCGGTTTTACGAGGCCCAGGGCCTGATCCAGAAAGTCGAGCGCCGGGCCAACGGCTACCGACATTACCCTGAGCAGGTGTTGCAAACGCTGTATCTGATCCAGTGTGCCCAGCAGGCCGGGTTCAGCCTGGAAGAGTTGAGGCAATTGATGCCGGACACCGCCACCGGTGAATTCAAGCACGATGAACTGCTGGCAGGGCTCAAGCGCAAAGTCGAGCAGATCGAAGAAATGCAGCAACACCTGACGCAGAGCAAGGCGAAGCTGCTGTCCGTGATCGACGACATCCAGGCGAAGCCCGAAGGCATGGGCTGCGACGCGAATGCCGAGCGGGTACTGGCGTCATTCAAACCGTCGCGCTAATCGCCGCACGCCCGCAGATCCCTGCAGGATTAAAGCTTGCTCGCGAAGAGGCTCTCACATCCGACATCAAACCCGGCGATTAAACCCGCGCCCGGATCTGCTGCCCCAACACATCCATCACATCACACCCATCGCGCAACAACATCGCCGCCGCGTTGGCCAATTGCTGCACATCAGCACCCTTGGCGTGCGTGATATCAAGACTGGCCAGGCTTTCCATCATCTGCGTCACCGCCAGAAACCGCGTCGCGGCGTTGCTGTGCAACACATCCAGCGGCGCCTGCGTGGCCACCAGCAACACCGGGATGTCGCACTCGTTGTTGGTCATCGGCATATGCGGGTTCATGCCTCACCTCCTGCTTGCGTGGCGTGCAAGCCTTCAATCGAGGCTTGAACGAGTGAACGGGCAGTGCCGAGCATGTGCTTGCTGGCCCCGCGTAATGTCACCGTGTGTTCCGCGAGTGTGGCGTTGGGGCTTGCTGGGCGAGGGCTTCGGCGCAGCTGAGGTAGACCGAGTCGTGTTCCAGCGCGTCGAGGAGGGGGGGATGCCGGGTTGTACGGCGAAGAGGTGATGGTCGACGTGGTCGCAGGGGGCGAAGGGGGTGGATTTTGTGGTTGCGGTTGTCATTGTTGTGGCTCCTTGATGGTGTAGCCGCCACGATTCGCTGCTAAACGAAAAAGGTGGCGACTGTACGCGGGTTAGCAGACCAGGGATCAAGGAACCCGGCGCACCGAAGTGCCCCACGTACAGCCGCCATAACGCAGACCAATTGACGAAAAAATAGTCGTTGGTCGACAGGCTGAACTAATGCGCCTTGATATTTACCGAGCTGCTAAACCCGATCGCTGATTGGTCAGCGACCCGGAAACGATAAAACCCAGGCCAAAGGCACACAAGCCGGCGGATTCTGGCGTAGCTGTAGGCAGCGACGCAAGGATGTGTAGGGCGAGAGCGTGTCCGGAGATGTCGAATTAAACACGCTTGTTTAATGCTCCGCTAACGGCGCCTTTGCTTAGACGAAACACACTCTTCGTAGCAGCTGACGAGCAACGCGAGGCAGCGTTCGGCTGCGAAGCAGTCGTAAAACCTGAGTACACGTGCTCCCTGAAGCACCGCGCTGCTTGATTTCACGACGGCTTCGCCGCCGAACGCAGGCTTCGCCAGCTGCTACAGATCGCGTTACGGCTTCGCCGCCGAACGCAGGCTTCGCCAGCTGCTACAGATCGCGTTACGGCTTCGCCGCCGAACGCGGGCTGCTACAGATCGCGTTACGGCTTGGCTGACTGGCATTACAGGAAAACGGGCCACTGTCAGAAATTACCGGACGGTCTCCAATAAGTGGTTTGAGGGGATCGGAATCGGATTACGCATCAGCGTGCCAACCACCAGCGCACCCAGCAGCGCCAATAACCCTGCAACCAGCAACAACAAACTGAAACCGCCAACGAACGCTTGCCGGGCCAGCGGTTCGACCACACTGCGCGCGGTGTCCGGCAGCAAACCCAACGCCGCCGTCATGTCCCCGGCCACCACTCGCGAGGCGATGCCGCGAGTCTGCTCAAGCCATTGCCCCGACAGGCTGTTACGCAGCAACAACTCGGTGTGACTGGCCAGCAACGCTCCAAACACGCCGATGGCCAGCATGATCGCGCTGAAGCGCATGGTGGTGCTCATGCCCGAGGCCATGCCGGCGCGGTCCCTCGGTACGCAGGCCATGATGTTTTTCTGGGTGTCGCCATTGAGCAACCCGGCCCCGGCGCCGGTTACGGCAATTGCCAGGGCGAACGGCAGGTAGCCGCCGCTGTTGACCGCCCAGGCGCTGAGCAGGTTGCCGCAACCGACCAACGTCAGACCGGCCGCCATTAAGGTC
The DNA here is from genome assembly GCF_059716165.1 of Pseudomonas sp. LBUM1646. Taxonomy (NCBI): domain Bacteria; kingdom Pseudomonadati; phylum Pseudomonadota; class Gammaproteobacteria; order Pseudomonadales; family Pseudomonadaceae; genus Pseudomonas; species Pseudomonas sp. LBUM1646. Next base: position 3,712,327 of record NZ_CP166810.1, on the reverse strand, counting down.
GCAGGGGCCAAACGGCTCGCCAACCGCGCACCGACACGCGGGCAGATCAGCATCGTCAGGGCAAACGGCAACATCCCCAGCCCCGAAGCAATGGCGGAGAAACCCAAACCGTTTTGCAGGTAGAACGGCAGCAACGTCATCATCACCTGCGCGCAACCGGCGTAGGCGAACATCCCCAGCAGGGCACCGATGAAGCGCGGATGCTTGAACAATTGCAGATCAACCATGGGCCGCTGCTGCATCCGCTCAATCAGCACAAACAACCCCAGCAACAGGGCGCCGCCAATGAGTCGGGCGTAGGTCAGTGGATTGCTCCAGCCGATGCGGTTGGCTTCTATCAGGCCCCAGATCAGGCACAACAAACTCGCGCTGAAGGCCAGGCTACCCCAAGGATCGAGGCGGGCGGATTGGGTGTCTCGGGATTCCGGCACGTTGCGGCAGACCATCGCCATCAGCAGCAGCCCCACCGGCAGGTTGAGGTAGAAAATCCAGCGCCAGCCGACGTATTCGGTGATCAAGCCGCCCAGGGTCGGCGCCGCGGTCATCGCCACGCCCATGCACGCGCCCCAGAACGCCCAGGCCTTGGCTCGTTCCACCTCGTCGTGAAAGGTATGGCCAATCGAGGCCAGCGCCGAGGTCAACAGCAACGCCGCGCCAACACCCTTGATCGCCCGGGCGATGTCGAGAAACAACGCATTCGGCGCGGCTCCGCAGCCGAGGGAGGCGAGGATGAAAATGCCCAGGCCCCAGAGCAGGGTTTTCTGCCGGCCAAAGCGGTCGGCGATGCTGCCGGCCGGTAGCAACAACGCGGCGAACGCCAGCATGTAGGCGCTGACCACCCATTCAATGTCGGCAAAATTGGCACCCAGGTCGCGGGCGATGGTCGGCAGGGTGACCGCGACGATGTTGGTGTCGAGGACGATCAGCGAACACACCCCGGAGGCGGTCAACAGCGTCAGACGCGGACTGACCTTGCTCATGATGGGAATGCTTTTTGAGTAAGGTATTTGACGTGCATGATTTTGCCTCTCTACTGTGGTTGCATCGGCAGCTTATCCCGGTCTTCAACAAGCTTTATGAGTTGCCAGTCGGGACTTCATTACCTTTGAGCTAACGCACCATGGATATACGCCATTTCCGCTACTTCCTGGCCGTTGCCCGGCAGCGCAATTTCACCCGCGCCGCGGAACAACTGGGGATTGCACCACCGACCTTGAGTCGACAGATCCAGGACATGGAAACCGAGCTTGGCACCCGGCTGTTCCTGCGTCGCCAACGTGAAGTCAGCCTGACCGAGGCCGGCGCCGCGCTGGTGCCCGAGGCCGAAGCCACGGTGCGCCAATTCGAGTTCGCTCAACGCAATGCCCAGCGTGCCGGGCGCGGTGATATCGGTCATATCGAACTGGGTTACGTAGCGTCGGCGGTGTATTCGGGGTTGCTGCAAAAGCAGGTGCAAGCCTTTAGCCGCGAGTGCCCGGACGTCAGTCTGAATGTGCGGGAAAGCCCGATGGCGGCGTTGCCGGGCATGGTGATCGAGGGGCGTTTCGATATCGGCTACGTCCGCTCGCCGATGACCTTGCCCGAAGGGCTGGAGGCGATTCGGCTCGATTCAGAAGGTTTTGTGCTGGCGCTGTCGAGTGACTCCTGGCTGTGTCGTCTGCCGCAGGTCAGCCCGGCGCATTTGCAAAACGAAACCTTCATTCTGCCAGAGCAAATCAGCGGTACCTTGCAGGTCGCCGCCCAAGGTGAATTCGCACCGATTTTGGGCGCGCAGCCGGGCGGATTGGTGGCGGTGATTGCCCTGGTGTCGTTGGGTCAGGGCGTGGCGGTGGTGCCGGAGTCGGTGGTCGGGCATGTTGGATTGCCGGGTGTGGTGTACCGGGTGATCGAGGGGAGTGAGGCCAGTTCGTGGTTGTCGATGATTTATCGGCGATTTGAGAAGTCGCCGGCGGTGGCTCGGTATATCGAGCAGATCAGAAAGGGATAAAGGCAAAAGCATCGCGAGCAAGCTCACACACATTGGTTTTGTGGACGCTGGAGAGCCCTGTGAAGGCGAGCTTGCTCGCGATGGCGTATTCAAATACAGCGCGATTTCAAACGCCTTACAGATTTTGTAATGATTTCCTGTTGTAGGAAATGTCGCCGCAACCTGTACGCTCCAAGTCCTTTTTCCTTTCAGGACCTGCATGAACACCCTCTCGGAGCCTCCCAGTCAGCCTTCCATTTCGCGCATTCGCGTAACCCTGACGCACGTCAAACATCCAGTTTTCCGACCTCTGTCCCTTCTTTTTATCGCAACCCCACGGCCCTTGCGCCGCACCTTGCCGTGCCCGGCATTCTGAATTCGCTGAAGAGATCGAGACATTTTTATGGAATGGATAGCTGACCCCACCGCCTGGCTGGGCTTGTTGACGTTGATCGTGCTGGAGTTGGTGCTGGGCATCGACAACCTGGTGTTTATCGCGATCCTGGCGGACAAGTTGCCGCCGCATCAGCGCGACCGTGCGCGGATCATCGGTTTGTCCCTGGCGCTGCTGATGCGCCTGGGCTTGTTGGCGAGTATTTCCTGGCTGGTAACGCTGACTCAACCGCTATTCGAGGTGTTCGACAAAAGCTTCTCGGGCCGAGATCTGATCATGCTGTTCGGCGGTGTGTTCCTGTTGTTCAAGGCCACCATGGAGTTGCACGAACGGCTCGAAGGCCATGTCGGCCAGCGAGCGAGCAATGCGGGTTACGCGATGTTCTGGCCAATCGTGGCGCAGATTGTGGTACTCGACGCAGTGTTTTCCCTCGACGCGGTGATCACCGCTGTGGGTATGGTCGATGAACTGGCGGTGATGATGATCGCGGTGATCATTTCCATCGGCCTGATGATCGTCGCCAGCAAACCGCTGACCCGTTTCGTCAACGAACACCCGACGGTGATCATGCTCTGCCTGGGCTTCCTGATGATGATCGGTTTCGCCCTGACCGCCGAGGGCTTGGGCTTCCACATTCCCAAGGGTTACCTGTATGCGGCCATCGGGTTCTCGATCCTGATCGAAGTGTTCAACCAGATTGCCCGAGCCCGGCGCAAGCGCTCCATGCAAGGTCTGAAGCCAATGCGCGAACGCACGGCCCATGCGGTGATGCGTCTGCTCGGCGGTCGCACGTTGGCGGTGGAGGAAGTCGGCGAGGAGATTGCCGACTTGCTGGATAACGGCGCAGCGCCGAGTGAAGTGCTGTTCGACCGACGTGAGCGGGTGATGATCAGTGGCGTGCTGCAACTGGCCGAGCGGCCGATTCGTACCTTGATGACCGTGCGGGCTGACGTTGACCATATCGATTTGGCCGACGATGCCGAAGCTATTCGGACACGCCTGATGCATTCGTCCTACTCGCGCCTGCCGCTGATTCGCGATGGCGCGGTGGATGAGCCGCTGGGCTTCGTCCATAAAAAAGAACTGTTGAAGGACTATCTGGCCGGCAACAAGCCCGACCTCGAAGACCTGGCGCGCACAACCATCAACTTGCTCGACAGCTACTCGATCCTCAACGCCCTGGAGCAGATGCGCCAAGCCTCGACCCACATTGCCTTTGTGGTCAATGAATTCGGTGACTTCGTCGGTGTGTTGACCATGACCGACATTCTCGAATCGATCGCCGGCGAACTGCCGGATGCCAGCGAAATCGAAGGCCCGGATGTGGTCGAAGAGCAGGGCGGGTTTATGGTCAGTGGTGCGTTGAACCTGACGCGGGTGCGGCAACTGACCGGTTTCAGCGTTGAACCCACCGAGGATTACCAGACCCTGGCCGGGTGGGTGATGAGCGTGCTGGATCGGCTGCCGATGATTGGTGACCGGCATGAGCGGGACGGCTGGACGATGACGGTGGCGGCGGTTGAAGAGCGGCGGGTGGTGCAGGTGTTGTTGGTTCCTGCCGGCAGGTGATTTTGCGTCGAACTTGAGGGCCTCATCGCGAGCTTGCTCGCGATAGCGGTCTTCCCAACAACACAAATCTCAAGCCCCGACCAAAAAACGCGCCCGAGCCACAGTACATAAACGGCGCAACGTCCGGCGCAACCACGCCAAATCATGCCCCGGTTTCCGTGCCGTGAACCTGGGCTTCACCTTGCCAATATGCGCCACGAAATCTGCCGCCAGCGTTTGCTCAGTACTAATCCCCTTGAGCGTCTTGACCAATTTCCCATCCTTGTAAAACAGCACAGTCGGCGTCCCGGTGACACTCGGATGCCGGGGTGATTCGCTGGTATTCAACATATAAATGTCCGCCCGATGCCGAAACGTCTCGGCAATCCCCCGAAAAATCGGCCCGGCCTCTTCACAGGCAGGACAGTGCTGACTGCCGAAGTAAAGAATCACCGGGCGCCAGGTTTTCAGGGCTTTGCGGTAGGTCGGAGCCAATGCTGATTGAGGGGGTGTCGAGGTCATTGAAGTCTCCTTTTTACAACGGTCATCGAAGTCTTGTTGACGTTAAAGGAGGGTGGAGAATGGATCTACTGTCAGAAATTACAGGTGGGGGATTTCCTACGCTGATGCGGACATGCCTCACGACATTGGAGGACGGACCCGGCAGGAAACGCGGAAATGCAGAAGCGGAGGGCATGATACTTTTTAGGCAATCGCACGGGGTGACAAATAGCAGGCATTAAGCGCGATGTTTACACCAAAGGATGAGTCGGATGCGCTTTAGAGTGCTATTTTAAGCACTTCTTAAAGCACCCTAAGGAACAAGGCCATGACACATATCGTGCTTTCGCAGGTAGTAGCGAGCATCTCTGAATTGAAAAAAAATCCAATGGGTACGGTTGCTGCTGGCGGTGGGCTATCTGTCGCGATTCTCAACCGCAACGAGCCGGCTTTCTATTGTGTGCCCGCCAAAGAATACGAAGCCATGATGAATCGCCTGGAAGATTTGGAGTTGATTGCCCTTTGTAAAGAACGGGAAAACGATCCGACCATAAAGGTTTCAATTGATGATCTATGAGCTGGAGTTTTCTGAAAAGGCGTGGAAAGAATGGAAGAAGCTCGGTTCAAACCTGAGGGAACAGTTCAAAAAGAAACTTCAGGAACGACTTGTTAACCCACACGTACCCGCAGACCGGCTCCATGGGCTTGGAAATGCCTACAAGATCAAATTACGCAGTGCGGGTTATCGAATCGTCTATCGCGTGAAAGATGAAGTGCTGATAGTGACGGTAATCGCCGTGGGAAAAAGAGAGCGGGGCGATGTTTACAAGGAAGCAAGTGAACGCTAACACACCTTCCTGAGTTCATTTTTCTGTATCAGCTTCTTGAATGTTCTTGATCCCGAAGGGGATGTGAACAGATGGAGCTACGGTGCTCGTAGACGCCAGATGTCCAGATTGATCGGCGAAGAAAATGTGCGGACGTAGGACGCTCAAAACCTTGCCTTTTTCTATTCCACCAAGAAAGAACGCGTCATTGGCCATGACTCCCCAGCTCTTCAGCGTATTAATTGCGCGCTCGTGAGATGGTGCATTCCTGGCGGTAACGATAGACACCCTCAGCCGATTTTTGTAGTCAGGATCAGTTACCTTTTTCTGCTCCTCTATCAACTGGATTTTAGACACCCGAACAAGAAACTCTTTAAGTGGTTTCACAGCATCTGAAACATCCGTGTGTGATGAGAGGTAAAAGCTTGATGAGGCACGATGCCATTGCCTGCGATCACGCTCAAGCTATCACCAGCTCTGTCTTCACTGCCCTGCGCTGATTTAGCTCACCACCGCTCCAATGTGAACCAACTACCCGCCCACTGTGGCCCCCGGTAGCGTTCTCTCACCTGTGCGTTTGGTAACGCTTTATCTCCTCCATCGCACATCCCTTTGATTAAAAACACTTTTCAATCTCCCCAACATCACCCCTGCATCCTATGGCACACTTTCTGCTGTCTATTCCGCTGTTACACACCTATATCCGGTATAACGGAATACACAACACTCTGGAGTGCTTGCCATGCATCGCCGACCTTCCTTGTTCAAAGCGTGTGTTTTTATCCTTGCGGCTTCGGCCGCTGCCATGGGTGTCGCTCAGGCGGCGGACAGTAAGCTCGACAGCGTGCTGGCCCGTGGCAAGTTGATCGTGGGTACAGGCAGTACCAACGCGCCATGGCATTTCCAGGGAGCGGATGGCAAGTTGCAGGGGTTTGATATCGACATCGGGCACATGATCGCCAAGGGTTTGTTCAACGACCCGAGCAAGGTCGAGTACGTGGTGCAGTCGTCCGATGCGCGGATTCCGAACCTGTTGACTGACAAGGTCGACATCAGTTGCCAGTTCATCACCGTGACCGCCAGCCGTGCGCAGCAAGTGGCATTCACCCTGCCGTACTACCGCGAAGGTGTCGGCCTGCTGTTGCCAGCGAACAGCAAGTACAAGGAAATCGAAGACCTCAAAGCCGCCGGCGACAGCGTGACCGTGGCTGTGCTGCAGAACGTGTACGCCGAAGAACTGGTGCATCAGGCGCTGCCCAAAGCCAAGGTCGATCAGTACGACAGCGTCGATTTGATGTACCAGGCCGTGAACTCGGGCCGTGCGGACGGCGCCGCCACCGATCAGTCCTCGGTCAAATACCTGATGGTGCAGAACCCTGGCCGCTATCGCAGCCCGACCTACGCCTGGAGCCCGCAAACCTACGCCTGCGCCGTTAAACGTGGCGATCAGGATTGGCTGAACTTCGTCAATACCGCGTTGCATGAAGCCATGACCGGCGTCGAGTTCCCTGCCTACGCGGCGTCGTTCAAACAATGGTTCGGTGTCGATCTGCCGACTCCGGCCATCGGTTTCCCTGTCGAATTCAAATGATCCCGTGAGAGCGGGGCGGCTGTAACAGCGCCCCGTTCAAGGTACTGCTGACCATGAACTATCAGTTGAACTTTGCCGCCGTGTGGCGCGATTTCGACACCTTGCTGGCGGGGCTCGGTCTGGGTCTTGAACTGGCGCTGGTGTCGATCGCCATCGGCTGCGTGATCGGCCTGATGATGGCGTTTGCTTTGTTGTCCAAGCATCGCGCGTTGCGGGTGTTGGCGTCGGTGTACGTGACGGTGATCCGTAACACGCCGATTCTGGTGTTGATTCTGTTGATCTACTTTGCCTTGCCGAGTCTGGGCATTCGCCTGGACAAGATCCCTTCGTTCATCATCACCCTGTCGCTGTATGCCGGGGCGTACCTGACTGAAGTGTTCCGCGGCGGGCTGTTGAGCATTCCCAAGGGCCAGCGCGAAGCCGGGTTGGCGATCGGCCTCGGCGAATGGCAGGTCAAGGCTTACGTCACTGTGCCGGTGATGCTGCGCAACGTGCTGCCGGCGCTGTCGAACAACTTCATTTCGCTGTTCAAGGACACCTCGCTGGCGGCCGCAATCGCGGTACCGGAGCTGACCTATTACGCGCGCAAGATCAATGTCGAGAGCTACCGGGTGATTGAAACCTGGATGGTGACCACAGCGCTCTATGTTGCGGCCTGTTACCTCATTGCCATGATCCTGCGTTACCTCGAGCAGCGTCTGGCGATCCGCCGATAGGAGCCTCCCATGTACGAATCCCCGAGTTGGTTGCATGAGTTGTGGGTGGCCCGCGACGTCCTGTGGCAAGGCTTTCTGACCACGGTGCAGTGCTCGGCACTCGCCATTTTGCTGGGTACGTTGATCGGCATCGTCGCCGGGCTGGTGCTGACCTACGGCAATGTCTGGATGCGCGCACCGTTTCGCTTCTACGTCGACCTGATCCGCGGCACGCCAGTGTTTGTGCTGGTACTGGCCTGCTTCTATATGGCCCCAGCGCTGGGTTGGCAGATCAGCGCGTTTCAGGCGGGTGCCTTGGGGCTGACGCTGTTCTGCGGCTCCCACGTCGCCGAGATCGTGCGCGGTGCGCTGCAAGCCTTACCGAGCGGACAGATGGAAGCGAGCAAGGCCATTGGCCTGACGTTTTATCAATCCCTGGGTTACGTGTTGTTGCCTCAGGCGTTGCGGCAGATCCTGCCGACCTGGGTCAACTCGTCCACCGAGATCGTCAAGGCCTCGACCTTGTTGTCGGTGATCGGCGTGGCCGAGTTGCTGCTTAGCACGCAACAGATCATCGCCCGGACTTTCATGACCCTCGAGTTCTATCTGTTCGCCGGTTTCCTCTTTTTCGTCATCAACTACGCCATCGAATTACTCGGCCGGCACATTGAAAAGCGGGTGGCATTGCCATGACTCAGACTTCTACTGCACCAAACGGCCAGGCCCTGCTGGACATTCGCGGCCTGCACAAACAATACGGCAAGCTTGAAGTGCTCAAGGGCGTCGACCTGACCATGCAGCGCGGCAACGTGGTCACGCTGATCGGTTCCAGCGGCTCGGGCAAGACCACGCTGCTGCGCTGTGTGAACATGCTCGAAGAATTCCAGGGCGGGCAGATCCTGCTCGATGGCGAATCCATCGGTTATGACGAGGTCAACGGCAAACGCGTGCGTCACGCCGAAAAAGTCATCGCCCGCCATCGCGCGATGACCGGCATGGCGTTCCAACAGTTCAACCTGTTCCCGCACCTGACTGCGTTGCAGAACGTCACCCTCGGTTTGCTCAAGGTCAAAAAGCTGCACAAGGATGAAGCCGTGGCGCTGGCCGAGAAATGGCTGGAGCGGGTCGGCTTGTTCGAACGCCGCGATCACTATCCCGGCCAGTTGTCGGGCGGTCAGCAACAGCGCGTGGCGATTGCCCGGGCGATTGCGATGAACCCGAGCCTGATGCTGTTCGACGAAGTCACCTCGGCCCTCGACCCGGAACTGGTCGGCGAAGTGCTGAACGTGATCAAGGGCCTGGCCGATGAAGGCATGACCATGCTGCTGGTGACTCACGAAATGCGGTTTGCCTTCGAGGTCTCGGACAAAATCGTGTTCATGAACCAGGGCCGGATCGAAGAGCAGGGGCCGCCTAAAGAATTGTTTGAACACCCGAAATCGCCACGACTGGCGGAATTTCTCAAGAACACTCGCTTTTAAAGCATTTCAATCAGGAGAAACACTCATGAGCATTACTCGTTACGGCACCGGCGCCACTGCCGGTGGCGGCCAGCCTCGTCCTTTCGCCCGCGCGGTTGAAGCCGATGGCTGGCTGCACGTGTCCGGCCAGGTGCCGGCGCTGGATGGCGAAATCATCGTCGGCGGCATCGTCGAACAGACGCACCAGGCCATGAAGAACCTGATCGCGATCCTCGAAGAAGCCGGTTATGGACTCGAAGATGTGGTGCGTGCTGGCGTGTGGCTGGAAGATCCGCGGGATTTCTGGAGTTTCAACAAGGTCTTTTCCGAGTACTTCAAAAGCGAACACGCCCCGGCCCGGGCCTGCGTGCAGGCGAACATGATGGTCGACTGCAAGGTTGAGATTGATTGCATCGCCTACAAGAAAAAGGCCTGAATTCGCACACTGATCGTTCCCACGCTCCGCGTGGGAATGCCGCCATGGACGCTCCGCGTCCGCTGTGTGACGCAGAGCGTCACGGGATGCATTCCCACGCAGAGCGTGGGAACGATCATTAGCGGTAAACTCCCGGCACTTTGAATGGGAACCTGAAGACATGACCGAAGACACCATCAAGCGCCGGGCACGTGGTCTGGACCGGGCGTTCGATATTCTCGATTTCCTCAAGGAAATCGGCCAGCCCCTGCGCCCGAACGAAATCGCCAGTGGCATTGGCAGCCCGAAATCCACGGTCTACGAACTGGTGGCCTCGCTGCTGGAACGACGCATCCTCGAACCCGTGGGCAAGGACGGTCACGTCTACCTTGGCCGTCAACTCTATTTCCTCGGGCAGGCGCACCTGCGCCACTTCGACCTGACCCGCGAGGCCGATCACGCCTTGCAGGAAATCGTTAGCCAAACCCACGAAACCGCGCAGATGTGCCTGCTCAACGGGCGCAAGTACACCGTGGCGCTGATGAAAGAGGGCGAGCGGCACTTCCGCATTTCCTCCGACATCGGTGAAAACGCGCCGATCCCCTGGACCGCGTCCGGGCGCCTGCTGCTGGCGCATTTGAGCGACCAGTCCATCATCGACTTGATCGACCACGACGACTTCATCTTGCCCAACGGCGAACGTTTGCCGCTGGAGCAGTTTCTCCAGGAAATCCGTCAGGCCGGGATCGATGGGTTTTTCTCCTTCGATAGCGTCGCCGACACCTTCACCCATTGCTTCGCCGCCCCGGTCAAAGACCCCAACGGCGTGGCCATTGCGACACTGTGCATCGTCGCTCCACGGGCCGATGCCAAGAATAACTACAACGACTATCGCCGGGTGCTGATCGACAGCGCCAACAACCTGGCCCGGCGTATCAACGAATAACCGCGGCTGCTGGCGGCCGCGAATGTAAGGAGTTGGACCATGTCTTCTACCGAATCCACTGCTGCCGTAGAAAAAGGCTTTGCGCAAACCGGCGCGCACCTGGTGCGCGACGTCAGCCTGCCGGCGCTGGTGCTGCACCGTGAAGCGCTGGAACACAACATCCGCTGGATGCAGGCGTTTGTCAGCAACAGCGGCGCAGAACTGGCGCCCCACGGCAAAACCAGCATGACCCCGGCGCTGTTTCGTCGCCAACTGGACGCCGGCGCCTGGGGCATCACCCTGGCCAGCGCCACCCAGACCCGCGCGGGCTACGCCCATGGCGTGCGCCGCGTGTTGATGGCCAACCAATTGGTCGGCACGCCGAACATGGCGCTGATCGCCGATTTGCTGGCCGACCCAACCTTCGACTTCCATTGCATGGTCGATCACCCGGATAACGTCGCTGACCTCGGCGCGTACTTCGCCTCCCGCGGTGTGCGTTTGAACGTGATGATCGAATACGGCGTGGTCGGCGGTCGTTGCGGTTGCCGCACCGAGCAGGAAGTGATCGAACTGGCCAAGGCCATCGCCGCGCAACCGTCGCTGGCGCTGACCGGTATCGAAGGCTATGAAGGTGTGATTCACGGTGACCACGCCGAGAGCGGCATCCGTGAGTTCGCCGCTTCCCTGGTGCGCCTGGCGGTGCAGTTGCAGGACAGCGGCGCGTTCGCCATCGCCAAGCCGATCATTACGGCATCTGGTTCGGCCTGGTATGACCTGATCGCCGAATCCTTCGAAGCCCAGAACGCCGGTGGACGCTTCCTCAGCGTGCTGCGTCCCGGCAGTTACGTGGCCCACGACCATGGCATCTACAAAGAAGCGCAATGCTGCGTGCTCGACCGTCGCAGCGATTTGCACGAAGGTCTGCGCCCGGCGCTGGAAGTCTGGGCGCATGTGCAGTCGATGCCGGAGCCGGGTTTTGCGGTGATCGCCATGGGTAAGCGCGACGTCGCTTACGACGCTGGTTTGCCGGTGCCGTTGTTACGTTACAAGGCTGGCGTGGTGCCGGCGATTGGCGACGATGTGAGTGCCTGCAAAGTGACGGCGGTGATGGACCAGCATGCGTTCATGACCGTGGCGCCGGAGGTTGAATTGCGGGTGGGGGACATCATTTCGTTCGGGACTTCGCATCCGTGCCTGACGTTTGATAAATGGCGCACGGGGTGTCTGGTGGATGAGCAGTTGCAGGTGATTGAAACCATGGAAACCTGTTTCTAACCCCTAATTGATCGTTCCCACGCTCTGCGTGGGAATGCAGCCCGTGACGCTCCGCGTCACAAACCGAAGCGGACGCAGAGCGTCCAGTGAGGCATTCCCACGCAGAGCGTGGGAACGATCAACACCAGAGAACCCTAAATCCATGAACACCATCAACACCCTGGGCCCCAACACCCCGCGCATTGCCCTGATCGGCGAGTGCATGATCGAGTTGCAGCAGCGCGCCGACGGCAGCCTGCAACAAAGCTTCGGCGGCGACACCCTGAACACCGCAGTCTATCTATCCCGTGAACTGGGCGAAGGCGGTACGGTGGATTACGTCACGGCCCTGGGCGATGACAGTTTCAGCGACGCCATGTGCCAGAGCTGGGCCGCCGAGAATATCGGCCTGGACATGGTTCAGCGCTTGCCCGGTCGCTTGCCGGGTTTGTATTGCATCCAGACCGACGCGGCGGGTGAGCGGCGCTTTCTGTACTGGCGCAACGAAGCGGCAGTCCGCAGTTGCTTCACCACCCCGGCCGCCGCGCCGATTCTGGCGGCGTTGCCGGATTACGACGTGTTGTATTTCAGTGGCATCACCCTGGCGGTGCTCGGCGAGCAAGGTCGGGAAAAGTTGCTGGAAACCCTGATCGAAGCCCGGCAGCGGGATGCGCGGATTGTCTTCGACAACAACTACCGGCCGCGCTTGTGGGCGTCGGTGGAGGAGGCTCGGGCGGCGTATCGCAGTGTGTTGCCGTACGTGGATCTGGCGTTGTTGACCGTCGATGACGAGCAGGCGCTGTTTCATTTTTCCGATTGCGATGCGGTGTTTGAGGCGTATGAGCAGATCGGCACGCCGGAAGTGGTGCTCAAACGCGGAGCCGAGGCGTGCTTGATTCGCTGTGGTGAAGAGTCGTTCGAAGTACCGGCGCAGAAGGTTGAGCGCGTGGTCGACACCACGGCGGCGGGGGATTCGTTCAGTGCGGCGTATCTGGCCAGTCGGCTCAAGGGCGGGAGCCCGGTTGACGCTGCAGAGGCCGGCCACCGGCTGGCGAGCAAAGTCATCCAAATCCCCGGAGCACTGATCCCCCGGACTTGAAACACAATCCCCCTGTAGGAGCTGCCGAAGGCTGCGATCTTTTGATCTTGTTTTTGATTTTCAAGATCAAGACCAAAAGATCGCAGCCTTCAGCAGCTCCTACAGGTCGATCATGACCGCTCAATCCCGATAAAACACCTGCACCAGGTGATACCCGAACTTGCTCTTGATCGGCCCATGCACCACCCGCAGCGGCTTCTTGAAAATCACCGCATCAATCACCCCGACCATCTGCCCCGGCCGCACTTCACCCAGATCACCGCCGCGCTTGCCGGACGGGCAGGTGGAGTACTTTTTGGCCAGCACATCGAAGGCTTCGCCCTTGGCGATGCGTTGTTTGAGCTGCTCGGCTTCTTCCGAGGTTTTCACCAGAATATGGCGGGCTTGAGCTTTCATTGAGGCAGACCTTGTAACGTGGGTGACAGCGGGGCGCGGGATTATGCCTTAACTCACTCCGGTTGGCCGATCATCGTGCGAATCTTGTTGGCCAGCAGGTCGATGGAAAACGGCTTGGCCACCATGTCCATGCCTTCCTCCAGGAAGCCTTGGCGTTCAGCGGCTTTCTCCGCGTAACCGGTCATGAACAGCACTTTGAGGTTCGGACGATGCTGGCGGGCGATTTCCGCCAGTTGTCGGCCATTCATCCCCGGCAGACCGACGTCGGTCACCAACAGGTCCACCCGCAGGTCGGATTCAAGCAAGGGCAGGGCGGCCCGGGCGTCTTCGGCTTCATGGGCGTGATAACCCAGCTCATTGAGCAAGTCGAGCACCAGCATGCGCACCGCCGGATCGTCTTCCACCAGCACCACGGTTTCGCCGGCAATCGCCGAAGGCGCCTCGCCGGTGACTGGCAGCAAGGTGTCTTGCGGTGCGCCGAGGTGCAAACGCGGCAAATACAGGCGCACGCAAGTGCCCTGGCCCGGCACGCTGTCGAGGCTGACGTGGCCGCCCGACTGCTGGGCAAAGCCGTAGATCATCGACAACCCCAGCCCCGTGCCCTGGCCGATGGGTTTGGTGGTGAAGAACGGATCGAACGCCTTGGCCAGCACCGACGCGCTCATGCCGGTGCCGTTGTCGCTGACGGCAATCATCAGATAATCCCCGGCCTTGACCGACTCCAGGGTGGCGAGGTCGCCGCCGTCGAGGTAGACGTTGCCGGTTTCGATCAGCAACAGGCCGCCATCGGGCATCGCGTCCCGCGCGTTGATCACCAGGTTGAGCAGGGCGTTTTCCAGTTGGCTGACGTCCGTGCTGACCGGCCACACCTCGGCGGCCAGTTGCAGCTTGAGTTCGATGTGGTCGCCCTTGGTGCGGCTGAGCAGGTCTTCCAGAGAATGAATCAAGTCATTGGCGTTCAGTGGTTTGCGGTCCAGCGACTGGCGCCGGGAGAACGCGAGCAGGCGGTGGGTCAGCGCTGCCGCCCGATTGGCCGAGGACACCGCTGCTTCGGTAAACCGACCGATCTCGGCAGTGCGGCCGTCGGCGATGTAGCGTTGCATCAGGTCGAGGCTGCCGATGATCCCGGTGAGCATGTTGTTGAAGTCATGGGCGATGCCGCCGGTGAGCTGGCCGACCGCTTCCATCTTCTGCGCATGACGTAAGGCGTCTTCGGCGCGCTCGCGCTCGAACATCTCGTTTTGCAGGCGCTGATTGGCTTCGGCCAGTTGCTGGGTACGGGCGATCACGCGTTCTTCGAGGGTTTCGTTGAGATTGCGCAGGGCTTCTTCGGTCTGTTTACGCTCGGTTTCATCGATCACGAAAATGTAGAAACCGTTGACCGCACCATCCGCACCGTGGCGCGGCAGGTAATTCATCAGGGCACTGCGAATGCTGCCGTCACGGTGCGCGGTGTCGATGCTGAACGAGCAGGGCCGGCCCGCCAGCGCCTCGGCGATGTACTCAGCGCGCGAGGCATAGGCTTCGTCGCCGAGCACTTCGCGGATGGTTTTGCCAAACAACTCCTGAGGTGTCAGGCCGTACCAGTCGAGGTACGCGGCGTTGTTCAGGCGAAAACGCTCTTCGCGGTCGACATAGCTGATCAGGATCGGCATCGCATTGATGATCAACTGCAGCTCGGTCTGGCTCTGGCGTAAGGCTTGTTCGGTGTGTTTGCGGTCGGTCAGGTCAAGCGCGGCGCCGAGGAAACGCGTCGGCCGACCATGGTGATCCTTGTAACAACGACCCCGGGCAAACACCCAACGCAGATGGCCGTCGGGTCGCAGCAGGCGGTATTCCTCGGCGTACTCGGTGCCGTGGGTGATGCAATGCTTGATACTGCGCGCCACCATGCCCCGGTCTTCCGGGTGCACGCCGTGCAGGTATTCGCTGATCGGCAACTGGCTGGCCATCGCCGGATCAACGCCGTGCAATTGCGCGAAATGGGAGTCGGCGATGAAGCGGTCTTCGCCAATGTCCCAGTCCCAGGTGCCAACCGCATCGGTGGCGGCCAGGGCCAGTTGCAGGCGTTGTTCGGTTTCGTGCTGGGCCTTGAGGCTGGCGGCGGAGCGCTGTTCGAGTTCGAGGGCGATGCGCCGCCGTTCGTTGGTTTCGATGGCCGTGACCAGGATCCCGGC
Source organism: Pseudomonas sp. LBUM1646 (assembly GCF_059716165.1). Classification (NCBI taxonomy): domain Bacteria; kingdom Pseudomonadati; phylum Pseudomonadota; class Gammaproteobacteria; order Pseudomonadales; family Pseudomonadaceae; genus Pseudomonas; species Pseudomonas sp. LBUM1646. Next base: position 3,697,076 of record NZ_CP166810.1, on the reverse strand, counting down.
GACCTCAGCGCTTTCATCGCGGATCGGGCTGTAGGTCAAATCCAGCCAGAAGTCAGAATCCTGCCTGTCACCTTGTAAGGTAAAGCGCTGTTCACTGTAGGTCCGCACCTGGCCTTGTAGGACGGCGCTGTAGATCGGGTCGGTAAAGTCTTTTAATTCTGGCCAGATCAGGTGTGTCGGCTGTCCGAAAGCGTGCGGATGCTTGCTGCCCGCCAGCAGGGCGAACCCGTCGTTGTAGATCTGCGTGAGCTCCGGCCCCCACAGCAAGAGCATGGGCATCGGCGAATGAATCACGATGTCCACCGCAGTGCGCAGGCTTTGCGGCCAGTGACTGGCGGCGCCCAAGGGGCTGCGGCTCCAGTCCAGTCGGGCAATCAAGGCCTGGGCATCGCTGCCGGTCGGTGATGCGTTCATCAAGATGTCCTGCACGTCAGTCGGTGTGGCTACGTCTACTATCCTTGCAGGGCGGTAGTCGCTGGATGACCCGAGGTGTCACGCGGTCGGGCCATATTTGCTCATTGAATGCTTCGCGGGTGCTTTTTGCCATGGAAATCGATTTATTGTTGCGGCAACTGGCCGGCCAGGATGGCTCCGATCTGTACCTTTCCACCGGAGCTCCACCCAGCGCGCGGTTCGACGGTGTGCTCAAAGCCCTGTCCGATCAGCGGTTCAAACCGGGGGAAATCGCCGCCATCGCCGAGTCCATCATGGACGCCGAACAGCGACTGGAGTTCGATCGTGAACTGGAAATGAACCTGGCCATCTCCCTGCCCGGGGTCGGGCGTTTTCGGGTCAATATCTTCAAACAGCGCAACGATGTGTCGATCGTGGCGCGCAACATCAAGCTCGACATCCCGCGCTTCGAAGACCTCAACCTGCCGCCGGTGCTGCTGGAAACCGTGATGCTCAAGCAGGGATTGATGCTGTTCGTCGGCGCGACCGACTCGGGCAAGTCCACGTCTCTGGCGGCGCTTATCGATTACCGCAACCGCCACAGCAGCGGCCATATCATCACCATCGAAGACCCGGTGGAGTACATCCATCGCCACAAAAAGTCGATCATCAACCAGCGAGAGGTCGGCGTCGACACCCGCAGTTTTCATGCCGCCTTGAAGAACACCCTGCGTCAGGCTCCGGATGTGGTACTGATCGGCGAAATCCGCGACCGCGAGACCATGGAACACGCCCTGACGTTTGCCGATACCGGCCATCTGGTGATCTCCACCCTGCATGCCCATAACGCCAACCAGGCGCTGGACCGCATCATCAATTTCTTCCCGCAAGAGCGCCGGGAGCAACTGCTGCATGACCTTGGCAATAACCTCAAGGCCTTCGTTTCCCAGCGGTTGGTGCGCACCCTCGATGGTCAGCGCCGGGCGGCGGTGGAGGTGATGCTGGGCACGCCAACCATCGGCGACTTGATCCGGCGCAATGAGTTTGACGAGTTGAAGGGGATTATGGAGAAGTCGGTGGAGTTGGGGATGCAGACGTTTGATGGTGCACTGTATGCGTTGGTAGTGGACAACGTGATCAGCGAGGACGAGGCACTAAAACATGCGGACTCGATCAATAATTTGAAGTTGCGTCTGAAACTTAACAAGGATGGGAAAGCGACAGTTGATACGCCAGGGGGGGAGTGGGGTTTGATGGATTAAGTTAAGTTTTAGTTGGCGTCTGGTTAGTCAGGGTTGTGAAATGTTTTCTTGTGGATTGTCAGTGGACGGTTTTGCCTGCGTAAGTAAAGATTCGCCTACGTAGAGCCAGTCATTAATTAAATTCACAGGATTGTCGGATGTACTCAAAAACCAAGTATAAGATGTACAAGCTTTCTGATGCGCGTATCGAGGAGCAGTATGAATGCTTCAAAGCCGACGCCGAGGAGCGAGAAGAGGTATTGCAACAATTTAAAACTATCTTGAATGAGCAAGAAGAGGGCGTGAACTATGGTTGGCAAGGGTACGAAGTTGGGCTGAAGAAGGGATCCTCGCTTTACAGGGTGCATATGCCGGGTCGAATGGCTTGGAATAAATTGGCCGATCGTACGATCATGATGGATGAACTCCGCCTTCACCGTGTCCCAGACATGGCATCAACGCGTATTAATGGTTCTGGTCACCTGGAAATATACCGAGATGAAAAGAATGCATGGGAAATGGCAGTCTTGGATTTTCACCCTATAACGTATGTCTACAAAAATCTTGCGATAGTGGGGGATATAGCCAGTCAGGCCGGAGGTTATGTCTATACGCAAGATACTGTGGACGTCGATCAGTGGCTAAGGTTTCACGATTTTAAAGTTCCGTTGAATGCTGCCGAGACTAAAAATTTAATTGCTTTTTTTGAGTTTGATCCTCAAGTCGATGAGTTGGATAACTATTGGCGGCAACTCAGTACTGATGATCCATCGTTATTCGTATTGTCCGCAGAACAACAAACTGCCGTTCGTCAAGCGACCGCTAAAATCATGGGGCCCAACACGAAACTGCTGGACAAACTTTATCGAGAAACAGGGCGCGCCATTGTGACGCACAGCAATGCTGCCGCACGCGTCGTTGAATTGGTAAGCCATACGGCTTCTCAAGACTACGCCAGGAAATATCTGGATGAATTGGGATGGTTTGGGGCACAGTCCGGGCAACCCGTTTCAGCACAAGATCTCAAGCAGCTGTTGATAACGGCCATTTTGCTGGACCTGTCTTCGTCTTTTGGCAGCGCTCAACATCGAAAGAGTATCGGCGGGTTCGAGTTGTATGCGCCAACTAACGTTGAGCGGCCGTCGGCGGTCGTTCGTGAGGAGCTGCAAGCCTTCCTCTACACCAAAAACGGGGTAGATCCCGCTGTAGCGCCATTGGCGTCCCACTTGCTGATGGCGGAAATCGCTCCAGAATTTCTGGTTAAAGGAGTTCCGTCATCGCTCAGTTTAGGCTCTGTTGCCTGGGTAGTATTCTGCCGGGGCGTGACACTGGTGGAAGCGGTCCGGAAAGGGGCGTCGCGTGTTTTGACGTATGAACAAATCATGGCATACGCCGATCTGGAATCTGTCAGTGAGGCGTTGATCCGGCTGCGAGAACTGGCATTGATCGACCCAATTGTTGATTGGGCGCTGATTAATGGCGTCGTGACGTTACATGAGCTTACTCAATCGGAAAAAGAAACCACGGAGCGTGCGATTACAGTATTTCAAGCGTATGCAGAAAACTTTACGCATCTTGCCCATGTTTACTCCAATCCGATGCCAAGCAGAAAAGATATTGCAATGGCCGCCTTGAAGAAAGCCGCGCCAACGTGTGATTTTTTGGATGGAAAAGTTATTTATCAACGACCCGGCCTCTATGCATCACCTTCCGTTATGTCCATGGTCGAGTTGCACATGTCAGGGGATTTAGTGGATGGTCAATGGGACCTGCGTGCTATTTTTCCCGACAGTAACGCTGGTCAAACGCCTGAATTGCTAGCGGGTATTACGAATGATAAAAGACCCACTCATTACGATCCCGCTGTTGTCAGTATTTATAAACAGTTTCCGCAGTTGCAGCGTCTGGCACCCAACAATAATGAGTTTCATCGCCAGATGCGCGGTTATCTCGCTAATTTGAACGGTGCGCTGGCAACCAATATTAAACTGGCTATTTCACATATGGTTCCCCATGATCTGGATATCTTCCTGAAAGGAAATATTACTTTCTTTACGCTTCGCAATCAGGCGATACAGAGATCTTCAAGGCGTGTGGGGGGACCACTTACTATTGAATCAGACTTCGAAAGCCAGGAGGGCAACGATGCTGTCAGAGGGCGTTTTGGTCTAGTGATGTACGCTTCCCATGGCAGCAGTGTTGCGTGCTATGAACTGTTTACTTTGACGGGTGAACTGCGAAAAAACGACGCGCTCAAGAACCTGATAACCACATCAGGGAAACTGCAAGCGGTTGCCAGAATGGATTTTAAAGGGGATCTGAAAGCGGCCGGACCTATAGCACCACTCGAAATGTTACCTGTTCTTTTATGTGAATACGAAGAAGGTGTTCCAAACACCTCCAATCAAACAAGCAGTGAAGCTGTTATTGAAAAGTTGGGCGTGCTTAACGCAGCTGTTCATCCGGTCATGCGGGAAAAAAGTACTTTTAAGAATTTTGTCAATCCACAGCTTGAGCGAATTGCCAATTTCATCGTAAGTAATCATCAGCTGCGGACATTCAATGAAATTGAAACCATGGCTACGGTGCCGACAAAGCTTGAAAGTGAGCGTAAAAGAGGCAATGAAATCGCGACCTATATTGTCGATCTGGCGGTGCCATTTAAAAAGTGCATCGAGGATTTATCATCCGGAGAACACAATCGAGTGGTCGACGGAATTTATGGGTGCATCATGGATGCCATCGCGTTGGGAGGGGCCTTTGCAGGTGCCGGGGCCAAGGCGCTGAGCATCTCTTCGAAAGCGATCTCGTTGTCCGCCAAAGCAGCTCGCCTGACCAAGCTTGCTTTGCTGACCTCTGTTTCCGTGTTCAACCCTCTGGATGGTGTGCCGACAGCATTGTTGGGCGTTGGAAAGCTGGTTCACAAGGGCGCGCTGCGCTTCAACAGACAGGCTCAGGAAATCCTCGGACTGGCGAAATCACAGCTGAGCAAACTCAATGGCCATCATAAAAGCTATAACCTGGTTCACGCAGCCAATAATCCCCATGTCGGTCACGGCACTTGGCGGCCCCATGGGTCAACCGCTGACGCGCTCACCGTGGTGGCGGCGCGCAGCGACCTTCAATGGTATGCGCTTGATCGACGTGGTAGAACCTGGGGACCAAAGTTGAACAACTTCACCTTTGTCACTCCCATTCAGTCGTCGCACTTCATCAAGACAATGCCGCTCAGTTACACCCGACAGTTCATTGAGCAGGCTTTGCCGCAGGCGCGCACAAAAATCGACAACGCGATCAACGTCTTGACCCGGCATGACTTCACACAGCAGCGTAACTTTGTCGTCAAACTCCTGATGGGAAGCAGCTCGGCCGATGCATCCAATCGATTATTGGACTACCTGAGACTAATCAGGGCTGACTTCGCAGGCCTTTCCATTAGTAATATGTTTCTCGATCCGTTCAAGGACACTCACAACATTGCCGCTTTCGACAGTAGCGCTTACCAAAAATGGAAAACTGCAACCGAGAAATCCGAAACGAAATTTATCGAACTGTATACCTCCAATCTCAACATGCACTTCATCAGTTTGGGTTTCAACCATGACGTAATTGCGGACGACTTGATCCATGAGCTGTTCCACGGTATCGCTAATTCCAGTGATGTCGGCTATGCCCGCGATGCAGGAAGTATCGCAAACAGTGGCCAGTTGCTGGACGTGGCGGCACTATTGAACCTGGCGTCTGGGCGTCTTGTTACGGAGGGGGGAAGTGCGCGTCACGACAGTTCCAAAGCCTTTGATAATGCTGACTCACTGGCTGTAACCACTTCGTTGCTGAGCCAGCTTTATACAGACAGTGGGCTGTATGACCACAACATGGCCATCCTCAGCGCCGCGCTTGAAGAATATCCCGATAGCGCGGTCGAAGAGCCGGTTTTGATCACTCTGAACATCTTGCCTGCGCACCAACCCGGCTCTGGCAATAGAACACCCGGTACGCGCGTCGAATAACACACGTCCATAGATTAGTTTAAGTTGCTAGTTCTGGCCGGTCCCGAAATTGCGCCAATGCATCAGGATTGGCCAGGGCATCGGTATTTTTCACCTGCTGGCCATGCACTGCGTTGCGCACGGCCAGTTCCACAACCTTGCCGCTGATTGTGCGCGGAATGTCGGTCACCATGACAATTTTCGCTGGCACATGCCGGGGCGTGGTGTTGGCGCGGATGACCTGACGTATCTCTTGCGCCAGTGCCTCATCCAGTTCGACACCGTCGCGCAGCTTCACAAACAGCACCACCCGCACGTCATCCTGCCATTGCTGCCCAATCGCTACGCTGTCCAGCACCTGCGGTACTTTTTCCACCTGACGATAGATCTCCGCCGTGCCGATGCGCACGCCGCCGGGGTTGAGCACGGCGTCGGAGCGGCCGTGAATCATCATCGCGCCGTGGGGCAGTTGTTCGGCGTAGTCGCCCTGGGCCCAGACGCCGGGGAACAGGCTGAAATAGGATTTGCGCAGCTTTTCGCCGTCCGGGTCATGCCACAGGCCGACGGGCATCGCCGGAAAGTGTCGGGAACACACGAGCTCGCCTTTTTCACCGATCACCGCTTGACCGACGTCATTCCACACCTCGACGGCCATACCCAAACTCTTGCCCATGATCTCGCCACGGCGTACCGGCGACAGCGGATTGCCATTGACGAAGCACGAGACGATGTCGGTGCCGCCGGACATCGAGGCCAGGCACACGTCCGCTTTGACGTCGCGATAGACGAAATCGTAACTCTGCGGTGACAGCGCCGAACCGGTGCAGAGCAGGGTTTTCAGGCTGCTCAAGTCGTGGCTCTGCCGAGGTTTCAGGCCACTGCTTTCCAGGGTTGCGAGGAACTTGGGGCTGGTGCCGAACACATTGATGCGTTCGTCGTCGATCAGGTCGATCAAACGCTCCGGGCCAGGATGAAACGGCGAGCCGTCGTACAGCACCACGGCGCTGCCGACCGCGAGGGCCGACACCAGCCAGTTCCACATCATCCAGCCGCACGTGGTGTAGTAGAACAATCGGTCGCCGGGGCCGAGATCGCCATGCAGCCCGTGTTCTTTGGCGTGTTGCAGCAGCACGCCGCCGGTGCTGTGGATGATGCATTTCGGCACGCCGGTGGTGCCGCTGGAATAGAGGATGTACAGCGGGTGGGCGAACGGCATGGGAACGAAATCCGGCTCGCCGCCGACATCGTAAAAGTCATCCCAGAGCGTGACGTTGGCCTGGGTGTGAAACTCTTCGATATGCACGTTTGCCCGGGCGTAAGGCACGACGATCAACTGCTGCAAGGTTGGCAGGCGTTCGAGGATTTCGTTGACCTTGGCGCGCTGGTCGATCTCTTTGCCGGCGTAGCGATAACCGGCGCAGGTGATCAGCACCGTCGGCTCGATCTGACCGAAACGGTCGATCACCCCTTGGGTGCCGAAGTCTGGCGAAGAGCAGGACCAGATTGCCCCGAGGCTGGTGGTGGCCAGCATCGCGACCAGGGTTTGCCAGGTGTTGGGCATGCAAGCGGCCACCCGGTCGCCGAGGCCGACACCAGCCGCTTTCAAACTGTTCTGGAAACCGGCGACGTGGCTGGCCAGTTCGGCCCAGGTCAGTTGTTCGCGCTGACCGTTTTCAGCGATCGCGATCACCGCCACGGCATCGTCGCGGCGCCGCAGCAGGTGTTCGGCGAAGTTCAGCGTCGCACCGGGGAACCACTCGGCGCTGGGCATCTGCGCGCCTTCGCGCAGCACGGCGTCGGGTTGTTCGTGGAAACGGATATCAAAGAAGTCGACAATCGCCTGCCAGAACGCTTGCCGCTGGTCGATGGACCATTGGTGCAGGGCAGGGTAGTCGTCGATCTTGAGGTGATGACGCTGATTGATGAAGCGCCGAAAGGCCTCCATGCGGGTCTTGCCGATGCGTTTGGCGCTGGGTTGCCAGAGGATGTCGGACATGGTTTGCCTCTCTTCAGTCAGATCGTTCCCACACTCCGCGTGGGATTGCCTCAATGGACGCTCTGCGTCCGCTCTTGGGACGCGGAGCGTCCCCTGGCTGCATTCCCACGCGGAGCGTGGGAACGATCACAAGCGTGGGAACGATCCGGGTGGCGGATTACTGCGCCAACCACCCACCATCAATATTCCACGCCGCGCCCCGCACCTGGCTGCCGGCCTCGCTGCACAAAAACAGCACCAGCTCACCCAGTTGCGGCGGGGTCACGAATTCCAGGGACGGCTGTTTCTCGGCCAGTAAATCATGCTGCGCCTGCTGCGGATCGATCCCTTTGGCCGCGCGATCATCGATCTGCTTTTGCACCAGCGGCGTCAGCACCCAGCCCGGGCAGATCGCGTTGCACGTCACCTGAGTCGTCGCGGTTTCCAGGCCGACCACTTTGGTCAACCCGATCACCCCATGCTTGGCCGCCACATAAGCCGCCTTGCCCACCGAACCGACCTGGCCGTGAACCGAGGCGATGTTAATGATCCGCCCCCAATTTTTGGCACGCATGCGCGGCAGACACAGGCGGGTACTGTGAAACACCGATGACAGGTTGATCGCAATGATCGAATCCCAACGTTCCAGCGGAAAGTCTTCCACCGCCGCCACATGCTGAATCCCGGCGTTGTTCACCAGAATGTCGACGCCGCCGAACTCGCGCTCGGCGTAGGCGATCATCTCGGCGATCTCCTCGGGTTTGCTCACGTCCGCCGGGTGATGCCCAACCTTGCTGCCAAACTGTTGCACTTCGGCAATCACCTTGGAGGCATCGCCGAAACCGTTGAGCACCACGTTGGCGCCAGCCTTCGCCAGGCTCAGGGCGATGCCCAGGCCGATGCCGCTGGTGGAACCGGTGACCAGTGCGGTCTTGCCTGTAAGAGTCGTCATGAATACCTCACACAATGCCAGTGGCGTAGAAAGTACCGATTACCACGAAGACCGCCAGGGTCTTGATGATCGTAATACAGAAAATGTCTTTGTAGGCTTCGCGGTGGGTCAGGCCGGTGACCGCCAGCAAGGTAATCACCGCGCCGTTGTGCGGCAGGGTGTCCATGCCGCCGCTGGCCATCGCTGCCACCCGGTGCAGCACTTCCAGCGGAATGTTCGCGGCGTGGGCCGCGGCGATGAAGTCATTGGCCATGGCCGCGAGGGCGATGCTCATGCCGCCCGACGCAGAGCCGGTGATACCGGCCAGCAGGGTCACGGTAATCGCTTCGTTGACCAGCGGATTGGGAATGCTTTTCAGCCAGTCGGCCAGCACCAGGAAGCCCGGCAGCGAGGCGATCACCGCGCCAAAACCGTATTCCGACGCGGTGTTCATCGCCGCCAGCAATGCGCCGCTGACCGCACTTTTACTGCCTTCGGCCAACTTGCTGCGGATCGCCTGGAAGCCGAACACCAGCACCATGATGATGCCGACCAGCAACGCTGCCTGAACCGCCCAGATCGCCGTGAGCTTGGCGATTTCGGTGGTCACCGGCGTGGCCATGCCCGGCAGCGCGAGGCTGTGGGTCTTGCCGTACCACTGTGGAATCCACTGGGTGAACAGCAGGTTCATGATGCCCACCGCCAGCAGCGGCGACAGCGCGACCCATGGATTGGGCAGCTTGATGTCGGCAGCGGTTTCCGGCTCGTTGCGCAACTCGGTGCCATAACCTTCACCGGCGCGCTGGGCTTTGTTGCGTTGGCGCTGGAGAAACAGCATGCCGGCGCAGAACACGAAAATCGTCCCGATCAGCCCCAGCCACGGCGCCGCCCAGGCCGTGGTGTTGAAGAAGGTGCTGGGGATGATGTTCTGGATTTGCGGAGTGCCGGGCAGGGCGTCCATGGTGAAGGAAAACGCGCCGAGGGCGATGGTCGCCGGGATCAGCCGTTTGGGGATGTTGCTCTGGCGGAACATCTCCGCCGCAAACGGATACACCGCGAACACCACCACAAACAGCGACACGCCGCCGTAGGTGAGCAGGGCGCAAACCAGCACGATCACCAGCATCGCCTGGCGGGTGCCGAGCAAGCGAATGGCCGCCGCAACAATAGAACGGGAGAAACCCGACAACTCGATCAGCTTGCCGAACACCGCGCCGAGCAGGAACACCGGGAAATACAGTTTGATGAAGCCGACCATTTTATCCATGAACACCCCGGTGAAGGCAGGGGCGACGGCAGAAGGGTCGGTGAGCAAGACGGCGCCGAGGGCGGCAATCGGGGCAAAGAGGATAACGCTGTAGCCACGGTAAGCAGCCAGCATCAGCAACGCGAGGGCTGCCAAGGCAATGATCACACTCATGGGTGTGTCTCTCCTGAATTGTTATTTTTGTAAGGTGAATCTTTTGTGGGAGAGGGCTTTAGCGGGATTCGTGCCAATCATTCAAGTCATTGAAATATATGGGAATTGTGTTTGTTTATGAGTGTTGTAAGAAACGCTTGTCTCTATTTTGAGACGATTTGATGCCGAAAAAGATCGCAGCCTTCGGCAGCTTCTACAAGGAAACGCGAAATCCTATACTCGGAGCTGCCGAAGGCTGCGATCTTTTAATCTCGATCTTCATCTCAATATAGGGACTTTAAGTCTCTCTATTGAGACTCGGCAATCCCCAACGCCACCATCTTCTTGTACAGCGTCGACCGCCCAAGCCCGAGCCGCGCCGCCGCTTCAATCACCTTGCCGCCGCACTGTGCGAGAGCAGATTCAATCAACTGCCGATCAAACCGCTCCCGAGCCTCACTGAACGTCTCATGTCCAGCCGTCTCGACCGACAACGGTATCGCACGCTCCACCGGCATAAACGTGCCAATCGCGGCCCGAATGTCCGCCGCGTTCAGCATCAAATCATCGCTAAGCAATGCCGCGCGTTCCAACACATTGCGCAGTTCCCGGATATTCCCCGGCCAGGCGTGTTGGCCCAGCAGCTCCAGTGCTTCAAGGTTCAGTTCATGCTGACTGCGCAGTTCCTCAAGGATTGCTTCGCTGAGGGCCGGGATGTCGTCGAGTCGCTCGCGCAGTGGCGGAACCTGAATCGGCAGGACGTTGAGGCGGTAGTACAAATCGGCGCGAAACTCGCCGCGTTTGATCGCCGCTTCCAGATCCGTGGAGGTGGCGGCAATCACCCGCACATCGCTCTGGATCACTTCATTGGACCCCACCGGCTCGAATTCTTTTTCCTGCAACACCCGCAGCAACTTGCTTTGCAGGGGCAAGGGCATGTCGCCGATTTCATCCAGAAACAACGTGCCGCCCTGGGCGATCTGCAACTTGCCGACCCGACCCTTGCGATCCGCACCGGTAAACGCGCCGGGTGCGGTGCCGAAGAACTCTGCCTCCAGCAATGACTCAGGAATCGCCGCGCTGTTGATGCTGACAAACGCCTTGTGCGCCCGTGGCGAAGCGCCGTGGATCGCCTGGGCCAGCAGCTCCTTGCCGGTGCCGGTTTCGCCGAGCAGCAACACCGGCGACTCGGCACTGGCACTGCGCCGGGCCCGGCGTTTGACTTCCAGGCTGGCGGCGCTGGTGCCGATGAAGTGGGCGAAGTTGTACTTGGTTTGCCGCGCGCGCAGCAGCGAACGGGTGGAGGCCAGCTCTTCCTGCATGCTCAGGTAGCGCTTGAGCATCGGCGACAGGCTGCGCAACTCGTCGAATAGCGCAAAGCCGATGGCGCCGATTACCGCGCCGGCGTCGTCATGAATCGGCAGACGCATCACCACCAGCGGTTCCTTGGGGGTGTCCTGCATATCCAGCAGGATCGGTCGGCCGGTGCGCACCACGTCACGCAGCAGACTGCCGGGGATCACGCTTTCACAGGCCTTGCCGATCGCCACTTCCGCCGATTCCAGGCCGAAGCGCCGGGCGTAGCGTTCGTTCATCCAGACGATATTGGCGTCGCGGTCGACAATCACCGTGCCTTCGCTCGATTGCTCGATGATCTCGAACAGAGAGCGGATCGCCAGCATGCGCACGCGCTGGTAGTCCTTGAGGCTTTCGGTGGTGTTCATGTTTGTCATGTCCAGAGTGTGTTGTCTTTCAAGGCTCAGCCCGGATGCGCCGCCGCCAACAGTTCCTTGGTATACGGATGCTGCGGCGACTCGAACACGTCAAGGCTCGCGCCGCTTTCCACCACTTTACCGTCCTTGATCACGATCATGTCGTGGGCCAGTGCGCGTACCACGGCCAGGTCATGGCTGATAAACAGGTACGTCAGGCCATGCTTTTTCTGAAGATCGCGCAGGAGGGCAACCACTTGTTTTTGCACGGTGCGGTCCAGGGCCGAAGTCGGTTCGTCCAGCAAGATCAGCGCCGGTTTGAGCACCAGCGCCCGGGCGATGGCGATGCGTTGCCGCTGGCCACCGGAAAACTCGTGGGGATAGCGGTGGCGGCTTTGCGGGTCGAGGCCGACCTCTTCCAGGGCCCGAATCACCTCGGCCTTGCACTGTTCCGCGGTCAGCTGGCTATGCACTTCCAGGCCCTCGCTGATGATCTGCGCCACCGACATCCGTGGGCTCAAACTGCCGAACGGGTCCTGGAACACCACCTGCATCTTCTTGCGCCACGGCCGCAGTTGCTTTTGCGTCAGGCCGTCCAGTGCTTCGCCCTGAAAGCGAATGCCGCCCTCGGAGTCGAGCAAACGCAGGATCGCCTGGCCCAAAGTGGACTTGCCCGAACCCGATTCACCGACGATGCCCAGGGTCTTGCCGCGCTGGACATTCAGGCTGATGCCGTCCACTGCGTGCAAATAGGTCTTTCGCTGGAACAAACCTCCACCAAGGGCGAATTTGACCCGCAGATTCTCAACCTCCAGTACCTTCTCGCGTTCGTCCCGGGGCAGGGCTTCGCCTTCTGGCTCGGCGTTCAACAGCACGCAGCTGTAAGGATGCTTCGGCTCAGTGAACAATGTCTCGCAAGCAGCCTGCTCGACGATTTCCCCGGCCTTCATCACGCACACACGCTGGGCGATGCTGCGCACCAGATTGAGGTCATGGCTGATCAATAGCAGCGACATGCCGAGCCGCTGTTGCAGGGATTTAAGCAGCAGCAGGATCTTGCGTTGCACCGTCACATCCAGCGCGGTGGTCGGTTCGTCGGCGATCAGCAACTCGGGTTCGCAGGCCAGGGCCATGGCGATCATCACTCGTTGCCGCTGGCCGCCGGACAGTTGATGGGGATAGGCCTTGAGCCGTTCCTTGGGGTGTTTGATTCCCACCAGTTCCAGCAGTTCGAGAATCCGCGCTTGCGCCGCTTTGCCGGCCAGGCCTTTGTGCACCAGCAGGGTTTCGCCAATCTGCTTTTCGATGCTGTGCAGCGGGTTCAGCGAGGTCATCGGCTCCTGAAAAATCATCGTGATCCGGTCGCCGCGCAACTTGCGCAAGACCGTGGCATCGGCGCCGACCAGTTCCTGGCCGCGATATCGAATGCTGCCGGTGGTTTCAGTGCCGGTTTCCGGCAGCAATTGCAGGATCGAATGGGCCGTCACCGATTTGCCCGAACCCGACTCGCCAACCAGCGCCAGGCATTCGCCGGGGCGGATATCCAGGCACAGGTTGCGCACCACGGTCTGGCCACTGAAGGCCACGCTCAGGTCACGGATTTCGATCAGGTTGTCGCTCATATCATCGGTCCGCTTCATGATCTGGGGTCAAAGGCATCACGCAACGCCTCGCCAATGAACACCAGCAAAGAAAGAATCAGCGCCAGGGTGAAAAACGCCGTCAACCCCAGCCACGGTGCTTGCAGGTTCTGCTTGCCCTGACCGATCAGTTCACCCAGCGAGGCGCTGCCGGCCGGCATGCCGAAGCCCAGAAAGTCCAGGGCCGTGAGGGTCGAGATCGCGCCGGTCAAAATGAATGGCAGATAACTCAAGGTCGCGTTCATCGCATTGGGCAGGATGTGCCGCACGATCACTTTGCGATCGGTCAGGCCCAGAGCGCGGGCGGCCTTGACGTATTCCAGGTTGCGGCCGCGCAGGAATTCGGCGCGCACCACGTCCACCAGGGCCAGCCAGGAAAACAGTGCCATGATCCCCAGCAGCCACCAGAAATTCGGCTCGACGAACCCCGACAGGATGATCAGCAAGTACAGCACCGGCAGCCCCGACCAGACTTCCAGCAAACGCTGGCCGAGCAGGTCGACCCAACCGCCGTAATAGCCTTGCAACGCACCGGCGGCAATGCCGATCAGCGCACTGACGAAGGTCAGCATCAAGGCAAACAGAATCGACACACGGGCGCCGAAAATCACCCGGGCCAGCACATCGCGGGCCTGGTCGTCAGTGCCCAGCCAGTTAACCTTCGTCGGTGGGCTCGGTGCCGGTTTGTTCAGATCGTAGTTGGGGGTGTCGTCGCTGAACGGTATCGGTGGAAACAGCAGCCAGCCGCCGTCCTGCTTGATCAGCTTCTGTACGTAATCGCTGCGGTAGTCGGCCTGGAACGGCAGTTGCCCGCCGAATTCCTGCTCGGTGTGGCGCTTGAACGCCGGGAAGTACAGCGAGCCCTGGTAACTGACGATCAGCGGCTTGTCATTGGCGATCAGTTCGCCACCGAGGGTCAGCAAAAACAACCCGATAAACAGCCACAGCGACCACCAACCCCGGCGGTTCTTCTTGAAACGTTCGAAACGACGACGCCCCAGCGGCGAGAACTTGAACATCAGGCGTTCCTCGCGGCGAAGTCGATACGCGGGTCGACCAGGGTGTAGCAGAGGTCGCCGACCAGTTTTATCAAGAGGCCGAACAGGGTAAAGATGAACAGCGAACCGAATACCACCGGATAGTCCCGTGATACGGCGGCTTCGTAGCTCATGCGGCCGAGGCCATCGAGGGAGAAAATCACCTCGATCAGCAACGAACCGGCGAAAAACACGCTGATGAAGGCTTGGGGAATCCCTGACACCACCAGCAACATCGCGTTGCGAAACACGTGGCCGTAGAGCACCCGGCGCTCGCTCAAGCCTTTGGCGCGGGCAGTGACCACGTACTGGCGAGTGATTTCATTGAGGAAAGAGTTCTTGGTCAGGATCGTCAACGTGGCGAACCCGCCGATCACCAGTGCGGTGACCGGCAATACCAGATGCCAGAAGTAATCGGCGATCTTGCCCACGGTCGACAGCGACTCGAAGTTGTCCGACACCAGTCCGCGCACCGGGAACCAGTTCAGCGACGTCCCCCCGGCAAACACCACGATCAGGAACATGGCGAACAGGAACGCTGGCATGGCATAGCCGATGATGATCGCGGTGCTGCTCCAGATGTCGAAGTGGCTGCCGTGATGCACCGCTTTGCGGATGCCCAGGGGGATCGACACCAGGTAAGTGATCAGCGTCGCCCAGAGCCCGAGGGAAATGGTCACCGGCATTTTTTCAAGGATCAGGTCGGTGACCGTGGCACCACGGAAGAAGCTCTTGCCAAAATCCAGTCGCGCGTAGCTTTTAAGCATCAGCCACAGGCGTTCCGGGGCCGGTTTGTCGAAACCGTATTGTTTTTCGATCTCTTTGATCAGTTGCGGGTCGAGGCCGCGACTGGCCCGGGAACTGCCGTGCATCGTCTCGCTGGAGCCGCCGCCGACACTGGCGCCGCCGATGCCTTGCAGGTGCGCGATAGCCTGTTCCACCGGACCACCGGGGGCTGCCTGGACGATCACGAAGTTGACCAGAAGAATGATCACCAGCGTCGGAATGATCAGCAGCAAACGCCGCAGTATGTAGGCCCACATCAGCGCGGCCCTCCGGATTTGCCGCGCTTGATCAGTTCGGCGGTCATCTGTTCGTTGGTCAGCGGGGTAGAGCTCACTTCCCACCAGCTCTCGATGGCTTCGTCATTGCTCGCCTGCACGCTGGGAATGCCGAAGCGGTTCCACCACACGGTCGAGCTGCCGGGCGGGTAGTAGTTGGGAATCCAGTAATAGTTCCATTGCAGCACCCGGTCCAGGGCGTGGGCGTAGTGCAGCATGTCGGCCTGGGTGTTGGCGCGGATCAGGCCGTTGATCAGCGTATCGACCGCCGGGTTCTTCAGGACCATGTAATTGTTGGCGCCGGGATCATTGGCCGCCGCTGAGCCGAAGTAGTTGAGTAGTTCTCCGCCGGGGGAGGTGGTTACTGGGTAGCCGGTGATGACCATGTCGTAGTCCCTGGACATCAGGCGGTTGACGTACTGGGACGAGTCGATGCGGCGGATGTTGAGGTCGATACCGATCTGTTTCAACGTGCGCTTATAAGGCAGCAACAAGCGGTCGATGCCGTTCTGGCTGGTGAGAAAGGTAAAGCTCAGGACCTCGCCTTGGGCATTCACCAGTTGATCGCCATCAGGTTTCCAGCCGGCCTGTTCGAGCAGTTCCAGGGCCTGCAATTGCTTGTCACGGATCACACCGCTGCCATCGGTCTTCGGGGCTTCGAAGACCTTGGTGAATACTTCATCGGGAATCTGCCCGCGTAAGGGTTCGAGAATCGCCAGTTCAGCCGCATCTGGAAGTTTGCGGGCAGCGAGGTCGGTATTGGAAAAGTAGCTCTGCTGGCGGATGTACAGGTCGCGCATCATCTGCCGGTTGCTCCATTCGAAATCCCAGAGCATGGCCAGGGCCTGACGGACACGGCGGTCCTGGAACATCGGGTTTTGCAGGTTGAAGACGAAACCCTGGGCCGCTTGCGGTGCATCGGTGGCCAGGTGGGCCTTGCGCAGGCGACCGTCGCTCAGGGCCGGACTTTCGTAGCCGATGGAATAACCGGTGGCGGAGAACTCGCGGTTGTAGTCGTAGGCGCCCCCCCGCAGGACCTGACGGGCAACGTCGGTATCGCCGAAGTACTCGATGCTGAAGTGGTCGAAGTTGTACAGACCGCGGCTGACCGGCAGGTCCTTGCCCCACCAGTCGGCATTGCGCTCGAAGGTAATGCTGCGCCCGGAATCAACCTTGCTGACCCGGTACGGGCCGCTGCCCAGTGGTGGTTCGTAACCGCCGCCGCTGGCGAAGTCGCGGGTTTTCCACCAATGCTCGGGAAACACCGGCAAAGTCGCAATGTCCAGGGGCAAGGTGCGGTTTTCGTTGCTCTTGAAGTCGAACCGAACGGTCAGCGGCGACTCGATTTCGACGCCTTTGACATCGGCGAACTGGGTGCGATAGCGCAGGCTGCCCTGGGTCATCAGCAGGTCGTAGGTGTAGCGAACGTCCTCGGCGGTGATCGGCTGGCCGTCGGCGAAACGCGCCTTGGGGTTCAGGTAGAAACGCAGGGACAAACCGTCTTCGGAACGCTCCATGTTCTGTGCCACCAGGCCGTACACCGTATAAGGCTCATCCAGCGAACGCTGGGCCAGGGGCGAGTTGAGCAGGCCATCGATCTGAGTCACGCCGACGCCCTTGTCGATGTAGGGCAGGACGTGGTCGAAATGACCAATCTCCATGGCCGAGCGACGCATCGTGCCGCCCTTGGGTGCTTGGGGGTTGGTGTAGGCGAAATGACTGAAGCCCGCAGGATATTTTGCCGGTTCGCCGTACACGGTCAATGCATGTTGCGGTGCTGCATTCACACCAGCGGCACTCAGCAGCAGGGCCACGGCAGTGAATATCAAAGTGGGGAAAAGCAGTCGCATTGTCAGCCTTAGAGCCGGGTGATCGATAACCACAATTTGTACGCTAGCGGCGCGTCCCTCGCCAGCCGAATTACGTAACCCAAACACAACGGCCCACCAGAAGGCGGGCCGTTATGTAGAAAACTCAGGCGACAGATCAGTCCTGGCGGCTGGTCACTTCCAGCAGGTGATAACCGAACTGGGTTTTGACCGGGCCTTGCACGACGTTGATTGGCGCGCTGAAGACCACGGTGTCGAATTCCTTGACCATCTGGCCCGGACCGAACGAACCCAGGTCACCGCCCTGGCGGCTGGACGGGCAAGTGGAGTTGGCTTTTGCAACTTCGGCGAAATCAGCGCCGCCTTCAATCTGGGCTTTGAGTTCGTTGCACTTGGCTTCGTTGGCAACAAGGATGTGACGGGCAGTGGCTTTAGCCATGGGAAAATTCTCCATTCAATGTTCAGTAAAGTGCTGAGCCTACCGGATTCAGTGGCCTATTTCTTCTCAAAGTTCCATCTGGAACCGGTGGGCGTTCGGGCATTTATATAAAGATAGGGTTTATAGGCCGGCATTTCTCAAGCGCTCGGCGTGCAGCACGTACAACTCGATCGGGTTGACACCTTTGCGGCCTCGTCCGGCCGTCTGGCCGAGGCTGTCCATGTGATCCATTGGATAGTCGGAGCGGATGACTTTGCCCAGGTGAGAGCTGTATCGCCCGACCAACCCGTCGTTTTGTCCGGCCTCAGTGATGAAATGCTCGGAAAGCGCCCGACAAAAAGCGTGTGCCGGGTCGAAACCGCTGAGCCCTTCCTCAAGGATGGTCCCTTGCAAGGTGCCGCTCCAGGAGTAATACCGCACGCCATTGACCAGCTCCCGGCCCTTTCCGCCCCACGTTTTCGGCAGCCCCTGAGGGTACTTGTCGTTGAAGGCGCCAACCCCTTCGGTGGTCAGCGCGTTAAGCGCGGCGATTGCGTTTTGTGGCAGTTGCTGGTTGCCGCTCAACAACGACAGGAAGTCTGCGAACGAGGTGGCGACTTTTCTCGCCACGTGCTCCGGCAAGCATCCTGGCGTAAGGGCCTTGCGCAGGAAATCGGCCAGTTCCGAACCGTGGTTCGGGCCGCTGACGGACGTCACCGACGCCACCCACTCTGGCGCGACGGCGGCGGCATACCGTGCCGCAAGTGCGCCCTGGCTGTGTCCGATCAGGTTGACCTGACTTGCGCCGGTTCCCTCCAGTACCCGTTCAATCTGTGCCAAAAGCTGGTCGCCTCGCACTTCATTGCTATGGGTAGCTGACAGGTGGGGAACGAAGACCCTGGCGCCATAGCTTCTGAGTGCCTGCTTGACGTCATGGAACAGTTCGAACGGGCCGATACGGTCGAAACCGAAGAGCCCGTGTACTAGCAGGATTGGGTGCTGAGTTGTTGCATTCCGTTGCATGTTCGTACCTTTTTCGCGGAAGTTCGTAGAGGTGACCCGGACGCCACTCTAAAACACTCCCGCAGCCAGGCGATGTATGAAAAAGCCGCTGTAATTGAAGGAAAGCGGTATAGAAAAAGTATGAAAATTCGGAACAGCACGAAGCTTACTTCGGAACATTTCGACATCTTTTCAAGCAGTCAAGAGAGATTCTCATCAGTGGCCTACGACGTAATCAGCATTTGTCCCGGTCATCTGAAGTGCTCACCTGACATCGCCGAGCGCAGCGATGGGCTTAAATAGGCTTCGTTCGACACCGACCTGCGGGTCGGTACGTATGTCCAAGGACTGGAGTAAATGAAATGAGCACATTTGAAATAGAAGCAGGAACGTTGTCGTTGTCGGCCCCGCATTTGGTACAGGCTGACAATGCCGTTCTCGATCCGGCCAGCAAAAAAGCTGTCGTCAATGTCTTGCCTTATCCAGGCATGGCGAGCGGAGACAGGTTGGTACTGCACTGGTCCGGTCTCGATGCCGAGGGGTTGGCCTATCGGTACGAGGTCGCGCATTTTGTCAGCCACAGGCAGGTGGGCAAGGACGTAGTCTTTATCGTCGCCAGTCCACACATTTGTGCGCTGGATGGCGGTTCGCTGGAGGTCTACTACACGCTCACCAGCCGTTGTTTACCCGCATCTGTGCACTCTCGACGTTTGCAGTTGAATGTTGGCGATACCCTATCCAAGGTAATGCCGCTGTTCGTGAATGATGCCGTGGGCGGCACGCTTGATCCGATCCGGGTGGCTGAAGGCGCACGCATTACGATTCGACCTTACGCCCGGATGGCGGCAGGCGACCGGGTCGTACTGTTCTGGGAAGGCGCTACACCTCAAACGAGCTTCAGCGACAGGGTGAGTATCGAATCCTTTGCGGTGGGGCACGAGCTTTCGTTCTGGGTGAGTCCCGAGTTCATTGCGCCGGGTCTCGGATCGTCGGTGACCCTCCGTTACTGCATTGAACAGCATGGGCAGGCACCGCTTTACTCGGAGCCGACGCAGTTGACCATTGGACCTCTGGAACGAGCGCCGCTGTTGGCCCCCATCGTCCTGGAGGCCGATGAAGGCTGGCTGGATCTGCAGGACTCGATCGATGGTGTCACCGTCGTGATTGACGGTGCTCGAACCGAGGAAGGTGAACTGGTGTATCTCAAGTGCGACGGCACTGAATTCAGTCACCGGGACGAGCGTGAGATTTCCCGGGACATGGCCGGTGAACCGCTGGTGTTCATCGTTCCTTACCGGTTCTGGAGAGAGCATCAGGGCTCGACGGTGCGGGTCGGTTATTCGGTCGAACGACTCGATGATGTTAGCCAGCTATCAGAAGTGGCACTGGTGCAGGTGCAGGGGTAAGTCGTTCGGGGCCTTCCAGTCCTCGCACGAAGACTGGAAGGGGGCCGTTGGTCACGCCGGTTGCTGTGCGCGGTGCTGCGCCCGCAGGCGGTCGGTAGCCTGGCGCAGCAATTGTTCCGTGCCAGCCCAGCCGAGGCAGCCGTCTGTTACCGAAACCCCGTACTGCAAGGACGAACTCAACGGTTGGCAGCCTTCGAAGAGATGACTTTCAATCATCATGCCGATCAGCGAGCGATCACCTTGCAGGCGCTGTTCGAGCACATCGTTGAATACCGCAGGCTGACGCAACGGGTCTTTGCCGCTGTTGGCGTGGCTGCAATCGACCATGATCCGTGCGGGGATCTTCAACTTGGTCAAGTCGTGGTTGATCCGGGAGACGCTGTCGCGGTCGTAGTTCGGCCCGTGATGCCCACCGCGCAATACCAAGTGGGTGTCTGGATTGCCCGGGGTTTGAATGATTGCAGGGTGTCCCTGGCTATCGACCCCGAAATGCCGGTGGGGGTGGGCCGCCGAGCGCATGGCATCACTGGCGACCGTGACGCCGCCATCGGTGCCGTTCTTGAAGCCTACTGGCATGTTCAGGCCACTGGCCATTTCCCGGTGGATCTGCGACTCGGTGGTGCGGGCACCGATGGCGACCCAACTGAGCAAGTCGTCGAAGTAGCCGGCGGCCATCGGTTGCAGCAGTTCGGTGGCAATCGGTAAGCCGAGACGAAGCATTTCACGCATCAGCTCACGCGACAGGTTCAGGCCGCCGGCCATGTCATCGCTGCCATCCAGCTGTGGGTCGTAGGCCAGACCTTTCCAGCCGACGGTGGTGCGGGGTTTTTCGACGTAGGCGCGCATCACCAGGAGCATTTCATCGCTCACCTCAGCAGCCAGGCGGGCAAGGTTGCCGGCGTATTCGAGGGCCGACTGGGGATCGTGGATGGAGCAGGGGCCGACGATGACCAACAGACGGGAATCTTCACCGTTGAGGATCGCGCGAACCGCATGACGGTGGGCGGCGACTTGCTGGGTCAAGGCGTTGCTAAGCGGCAATTGCTGTTTGAGTTGCAGTGAGCTGGGCAGGCGCAGGGTCAGCGCTTCATTGGCCGGGCTCAAGGTGGACAGTGGCAAAGCAGAGACGGACGAGTTCATGTTCAGGCTTCCTGGGCTGGCAGCGGGTTCGTTCCCGCGTGCTCGGCCCTACTGGGGTGTTCGACAATTGGCCGGATTGGCTGCGTGTGTGTGCTTGCCACCTGTGGGTGACCGATCGGAGGCGGCAGGCTGTCCCGAGCGGAGGCTGGTAAATCGCCAGGCGGTAAAACTGTCGTGACGGTAATAAGTGGCGTAGTTCATGTCGTGAATCCTCGAGTTGTCTGGTGTGTCGCTAAAAATGTATGCAGCTAAATGCAGGGAGCTGAAAAAACAAAACCCCCGGTCGGGAGGCCGACCGGGGGTTGAGAATTCTCTGGTGGCGACCCGTTTAAAGTGGGCGCCGTGTGGGTATCAGGCGCGCCAGTGGCTAAACCAATACCCAAAATAAAAGCTGACCGGAGCACAAACGTCATTCACCCGGGCAGCCGCCACCGAGCGCAGGGCGCTGACGGAACGAAGCTGTGAGAGGGTGTTGAACATGGTCTGTCTCCGATGAATGCGCCGAGCTTACTAGAGGACGGTAGGCGGATTCAATCAGAAAATGCTATCGGGCACTGGCGGCGCTTTCTATCGCTTGAGTGCCTGGAGGGTTGTGACACACTCTGCTCGTTCCTAAAAATCCAATGCCACAAGGACGAGTCATGACGACCCTGACTATCGCTGCTGCTCAATCGATCTCCATTGCCGGTGACCTTGCCGCCAATATCGTCTGGCATCAGCGCTTCATGCAGGTGGCTGCGGAGCAAGGTGTGCAACTGCTGGTTTTTCCAGAGTTGTCGCTGACCGGTTATGAGCGTGGGCTGGCGGCAGGGCTGGCTATTACCCCGCAAGCCGGTGTTCTACAGCCGCTGCGAGACTTTGCGAGGGAGATCGGTGTGACGACGGTTGTTGGAATGCCGATTCGTCTGTCAGACGATTCACCCGTGCTGATCGGGGCTTTGGTTCTGGGGGCGGATGGCTCGCTTGAGGTTTACAGCAAGCAACATCTGCACCCAGGCGAAGAAGTGGCGTTTGCGCCGGGGACCGGCGGTTCGACACTCAGAATCGGTGCAGACACAGTTGCGCTGGCCGTGTGCGCCGATTTTTCTCATGCCAGTCACGCGGCAGCGGCGGCGGAGCAGGGGGCGAATATCTATGCGGCGAGCGTGCTGATCACCGAAAACGGCTACGCTGCGGATTCGTCGCTGCTCCAGGGCTATGCCAGCACTCATTCGATGGTGGTCCTGATGGCCAACCATGGTGGTGTCACGGGTGGCTGGGAGTCGGCAGGACGCAGCGCCATTTGGGCGGCGGACGGTTCGCTGATTGGCGTCGCGCCGGGTACGGGCAACCTGATGGTTGTCGCTCGCCGCAACGCCGATCGCTGGAAAGGGAAAATAGTGACCGTTTCGGAGCGTTGAATGATTTACGAATTACGTCCGGCGACATTCCACGATCTGGATTTTGCCCGGGACCTGACCTGTCAAAACATGCTGCGCTATTACATTCAGTACGACTTGCTTTGGCTGGATGAGGCCTTCGATGTGGCTTGGGCGGGGCGCGAGAACTGGCTGATCGTACAGCGTGACGTTCCGGTGGGTTATGTCAGCCTGAGTCGTGATGCCAAGGCCTTGTATATCCGCGAACTGCATATATCCGAAGCCTTCCGGGGGCAGGGTGCCGGCTCCTGGGCGATCGATCAGGTAGTGGCGATGGCCCGGGAGGAACGACGACCGGCCTTGCGCCTGACCGTATTCAAAAATAATCCGGCGCAGGCGCTGTATCGGCGAATGGGGCTGGAGGTGGTCGGCGAGGACGAGTGTTTCCTGAGAATGCAGCGCGAAGTCGATGCCCCTCGTCTCTGAAACACGCAGAGGGCAAGCCTTGAAAGATGAATTGAAACTTTTTATATGATGCTTGCCGCTAGGTCTGCCAGTCGCTTTTTGCTAAGGTGTCGGCAACCCAATACGACCATATCGCGAGGTGTCTGCTTGATTAGGGTGCTAGTAGTCGATGACCATGATCTCGTTCGTACAGGCATTACACGAATGCTGGCTGACATCGATGGCCTGCAAGTAGTCGGCCAGGCCGAGTCAGGGGAGGAATCCCTGCTCAAGGCGCGAGAATTGAAACCCGATGTGGTCCTGATGGACGTCAAGATGCCCGGGATCGGCGGTCTTGAGGCCACGCGAAAACTGCTGCGCAGTCATCCAGACATCAAGGTCGTCGCGGTCACTGTGTGCGAGGAGGACCCGTTTCCTACTCGGCTGTTGCAAGCCGGGGCGGCGGGTTATCTGACCAAGGGCGCAGGCTTGCCGGAAATGGTCCAGGCCATTCGGCTGGTGTTTGCCGGGCAACGCTACATCAGCCCGCAGATCGCCCAGCAACTGGCGATCAAGTCCTTCCAGCCGACCAACGATTCGCCGTTCGACGCATTGTCGGAGCGTGAGATCCAGATCGCCTTGATGATTGTCGGCTGCCAGAAGGTTCAGATCATTTCCGACAAACTTTGCCTGTCGCCGAAAACCGTGAACACCTACCGTTATCGCATTTTCGAGAAGCTTTCGATCAGCAGCGACGTCGAGCTGACGCTGTTGGCGGTTCGTCACGGCATGGTTGATGCCAATCTCTGAAATGACTGAAGTCTTCGATCCGAGTGCATTTCTGTCGACGGTGAGTGGACGCCCCGGCGTCTATCGCATGTTCGACAGCGACGCGCGCCTGCTTTACGTCGGTAAGGCCAAGAACCTCAAGAAGCGCCTGGCGAGCTACTTCCGCAAAACCGGCCTTGCGCCAAAGACCGCTGCACTGGTGGGGCGTATCGCTCAGGTCGAAACCACGATCACGGCCAACGAAACCGAAGCCTTGTTGCTTGAGCAGACGCTGATCAAGGAATGGCGTCCGCCGTACAATATTCTGCTGCGCGACGACAAATCCTATCCTTATGTCTTCCTCTCGGACGGTCAGTTTCCACGCCTGAGCATCCATCGCGGCGCTAAAAAGGCCAAGGGCAAGTATTTCGGTCCTTATCCAAGCGCGGGCGCCATTCGCGAAAGCCTGAGCCTGCTGCAAAAGACCTTCTTTGTTCGTCAGTGCGAAGACAGTTATTACAAGAACCGCACGCGGCCTTGCCTCCAATACCAGATCAAACGCTGCAAGGCGCCGTGTGTCGGGCTCGTGGAGCCCCAAGTCTATGCCGAGGACGTACGGCATTCGGTGATGTTCCTTGAGGGGCGTAGCAACGCGCTGACTGACGAACTGTCTGCCGGGATGGAGGAGGCGGCGATCAACCTCGAGTTTGAACGCGCGGCCGAATTGCGCGATCAGATCTCGTTATTGCGCCGCGTCCAGGACCAACAAAGCATGGAAGGCGGGACGGGCGATATTGATGTGATCGCCGCGTTCATCAATCCGGGCGGTGCCTGTGTTCACTTGATTAGTGTGCGTGGCGGTCGAGTGCTGGGCAGCAAGAACTTCTTCCCGCAGGTGGGTATTGAAGAGGACGTTTCCGAAGTCATGGCGGCGTTTTTGGGCCAGTACTACATCAGCAGTCCCGAGCGGGATTTGCCGAGCGAGTTGATCGTCAACGTGGTCCACGACGATTTCCCGGTCCTGATCACTGCGATCGACGAGTTGCGCGGTCGCGAATTGTCCATCAGTCACCGGGTCCGCGGTACGCGAGCGCGCTGGCAGCAGTTGGCGGTCACCAATGCCGAGCAGGCATTAAACGCGCGACTGGCCAATCGTCAGCACGTCGCGGCGCGTTTCGATGCACTGGCCGAGGTCCTGAACCTGGACGAACCGCCGCAGCGCCTGGAGTGCTACGACATCAGTCACTCCAGCGGCGAAGCCACCGTGGCGTCGTGTGTGGTGTTCGGTCCGGAAGGACCGATCAAGTCCGACTACCGTCGTTACAACATCGAAGGCGTAACGCCGGGTGATGACTATGCGGCGATGCACCAGGCCCTGACCCGACGCTTCAGCAAACTGAAGGACGGCGAGGGCAAGTTGCCGGACATCCTGCTGGTGGACGGCGGCAAAGGTCAGCTGTCCATGGCTCGCGACGTACTCAATGAACTGGCGGTGCCTGATCTGATTTTGTTGGGCGTGGCCAAGGGAGCGACGCGCAAGGCCGGTTTCGAAACGTTGTATTTGAATGACGCAGCACACGAATTCACATTGCGCGGCGATTCCCCCGCGTTGCATTTGATCCAGCAGATTCGCGACGAAGCTCACCGTTTCGCCATTACCGGGCACCGGGCACGGCGTGGCAAAACCCGTCGCACCTCCACGCTTGAGGGCGTTGCAGGCGTCGGACCGACACGTCGGCGCGATTTGTTGAAACATTTTGGTGGATTGCAGGAGCTGTCTCGTGCCAGCATCGAAGAGATCGCCAAAGCACCCGGGATCAGTAAAAAGCTCGCAGAGTCGATTTATGCAAATCTGCACAGCGAGTAGAATGCCTGCTTGGTGACACATGAGGTTTAACCCATTGAATTCGGGGGTTGACCTTGCCGCACACCACCTCAACGACCCAAAGTGTTAGAACAGTGTCAGGCCTTGCGTGCCCCTATCTGTATAGGCGCCAAGGTCGGTAGACCCTCAGAGTCCGCCTAATGGGCTCGAAAAGAACCTGCACGATTTCCCTCAAGACATCCCACCGGCAAGCCGCATTGGCTACTGCTTCACATCTCCTGAAGACTCTGAGGGCATTTCATCTCGATAAACGCAACATGGGAGTTCTTAAGGGATCACCTAAGGAAGACTGCTGGGAGCATTCTGGGCTAACGCCCTGTATTGGACCGGATAGGCTCTTCGGGGCATGTCATCTCAGACGTTCGGGATGACCTCGAAGAGATATCAACACCACCAAACCCTACAGCTCATCAAGGGCTATGCGATGACTACACGGTGGAAGACCTGTGTTGCTGTACTCCGCACTCTGGCTACCCATCGTGTCACCTACCGATTTCTTGGTCTACTCCTTGTCACTCTCGGAGTTGCTCAAGGTGGTCCTTTGGTCGAAGGCCTTGGGGATGTCGTCTGCGTTTTACTTGGTGGCTGAGGCGGGTGATGTTGCCGTGGTGCTGGCAGGGCGCCTTAAGGCCGAAAAGGATCAGCATCACCCTCACACGGCTTCAAGCGGGCAATAACGTTAGGAGAGGTTTTAGCAGTGTCGATGCGGCCTGTTCCATTGAGGTAGATATCTAACGCGCTCCCCCATTTTGGCGTTATGTCGATGCACCTCCGAAGCCCCTTGTCGGACCACCAATCGAACTGAGCTTGCGTGCAATCGTGGACACGAACGCCTTCCCCCAATCTTCTGGTTTAACTGCAAGAACTTTATCCATGATCATTTGGGCGACGATGCCTCCCGTAGGAAGCTCGGCGTATAGTTGGATTCCGATGCCAATCGATACTCGGTCCGGGACGTCGTCGTAAGCCTTCATCCCATCGACACCCTCGGTAGCATGAGGGCCTCGCCGTGTCTTCCAATCAAATACCTTTCTGACGGAGTCGGATGCAATCTGCTCAACACCGGCACCGTCGGACAACTCGCTTTCAGAAAGGCCGGCCGCTCGCCCCACGTAGCCATAGTGGATGTTCGACCAAATATCATAGAAATAGTCGTACATACCTTGCTTGTGGTAATACCCACCAAACTTTGCTTGGATCTTCGGTTTGTGGTCCCAGTCTCGGCCCTGACCTACTCGTTCAGTCCAAAGCCCCATAGCGGTCGCCACGTTTGCAGCACCTATAGTTTGAGGGCTGGTTGTTCCGATTTGGGCGAACCAAGGCAGCTCCATTTTCTTGCGGGTCTCTTCCGCAACGTCATAGCTGAGCAGCTCCTTCATCTTCAAGACTGAAGGATGGTGGATGTTGCTATTCATCTCCTCCGCGATGTATCTCGCCAGCTTCTCCATCATGTTCGGGTGAGTACAACCTTCAGGTCCGTCGTTCGGCAATAGGGGTGGTGCCGTGGCCTGGTAATGGGCAGACGTGTTTGTCACCCAATCGAGCAGAAGAAATCATTCATCATCCATGCGTCTTTTCATCCATGGTCATGAACCAGCATAAGGCTGGCTCGCGGGAGGCTACCGGAAACGGAAGGGCGGGTCTTTAGGAAAAAGGCCTGATGTTGGGCTGTACAGCTCTTTTCGAGAATCTGACGAAAAAATCTGAATGACCACCTCACTACGCATACGTGCCCAGGTTCCTCCCTCAGGCGCCGCGCTTGAGCATTATCGCGTGTCCGCATCGATCCTTGCCGTGCCGGTGCAGGCCTCTGGATGAGGGCCTCGGAGATGCCACAAAGTGTTAGAACTCTGTTAGAACAGTGTTAGACATGCTCGAAGAGAAGCCCGTAGAATGGGCTGACACGCCTCATCGCCTGTCCTTTTCAAGTAGAATGCCAACTCACCTCGTAGCCAGTTGTGCCGATGAATATCCCTAATCTGATTACCGTTCTACGCGTCCTGCTCATCCCTATCTTCATTTTACTGTTCTACCTGCCTTACCAATGGAGCTACCTGGCCTCCAGTTCGGTCTTCGCGTTCGCCGCTGCCACTGACTGGCTCGACGGATACCTGGCCCGGCGCCTGGAACAAAGCACACCATTCGGGGCCTTCCTCGATCCGGTGGCTGACAAATTAATGGTTGCCGTTGCACTGGTGTTATTGGTGCAAGAACACGGCAACCTCTGGCTCACACTGCCGGCAGCGGTCATCATCGGCCGTGAGATTGTCGTCTCGGCGCTGCGAGAGTGGATGGCCGAACTTGGCGCACGCGCTCACGTCGCGGTGTCTAACCTGGGCAAATGGAAAACCGCCGCGCAAATGCTCGCGCTGGTGATCCTGCTGGCCAACCCGTCTGACTTCACGTTCTGGGTGCTGGTGGGTTACGCCTTGTTGCTGGTGTCGGCAGGCCTGACTTTGTGGTCCATGGTCCAATATCTGCGGGCTGCCTGGCCGCATCTGAAGACCGATGTGGAAAAGAAATAAAACTTTTTTGAATCAAAGGGTTGACGGGGCTTCTGGATTCTATAGAATGCGCCACACCAAGACGCGGGAATAGCTCAGTTGGTAGAGCACGACCTTGCCAAGGTCGGGGTCGCGAGTTCGAGTCTCGTTTCCCGCTCCAAGCATTAAAAAATGGATCTCTGAAAAGAGGTCCATTTTTTTTCGTCCAAAGAAAAGTCTTTCTTTGGTTTTTGCCGCGCCCCTCCTGAAAACACTCATATCCAGCGCCAATGGGCACATTTTCCAGTACATCAGTTGTTGGTTGTGATGCCTGCGTTCAAAAAACATTGGTGGGGAGAGTATTCGCGGGAGGGCATAGCTTCGACTCCATTCGAGAGCGTGGGGAGTTTAGCCGCGGGAATGTCTGACAACAAAAAGCCCGCGCATGGCGGGCTCTCTGTATGGGGTCAAATCCTTTTGTCCGTTCAGTCTGCGCTCCGTTCAGTGAGCACTTCGTGAAAAGCATGCCGATGGAACGAAAAAAAACAGCACTTAGCCGGGCTCTTTGTCGATAGGGCCAAATCCTTTTGGCTGACCGCATTTCCTCAAAGGTAGGCGAAGGGAACGCTGTTGCGTGCCTGGGTTTTGCCGACCACCTTGTAAAAGTGCCGTGCAGGTGAACGTCAGTTGGTGACCAACAGTGCCGGGCCGAGGTAGTTGTTGATGTGGTCGATATCGTCGTCGCCCAGACTGCCCACCGAAGAGGCCAGGCGCAGGCGCGACATCAAGTAGCGCAGCTTGGCCTCGAACAGGTCGTGGCGTGCAACGAAGAGCAGCTCTTCGGCATTGAGGACGTCCGAGTTGGTGCTGGTGCCGCCTTCTTTGAAGCCCTTGCGTGTGGAAGTCAGTGAACGTTCGTTGGACTCCACTGCCCGCTCCAGCGCGTGTATACGGTTGGCGCCGCTCTGTACGCCGCGAAACTCTCGGGTGGTACCGGAGGCGACTTCCTGGCGCGTAGCGTCGAGTTCGTCCAGGGCCTTATAGCTATTTGCACTTGCCTGGCGTGTCAGCGCGCTGGTGCCGCCACCGTTGTACAACGGGAAGTTCACTTCCAGCCCGATGGAGGCGTAGCGGTTGCGTTGATTCAGCTCGGAGATTGATTGGCTGTCGCCTGCGGTGTAGCCGGCAACGAAATCCAGTGTCGGCCAGTGGCCAGCCCTGGCGCGTTTCACTTCTTCTTCAGCGAGGTCGCTGCTATGACGGCGCGCATGGATCAGCGGGCTGTCAGTCTGGGCTTTGACCAACCAGTCTTGCAGGTTGTCCGGTAGCAACGGTGGTGTATCGAAGCTCGGTTGCAAGGTGGTCAGCGATTCGGGAGTTTCACCGATAAATTCCTCAAGCTTGCGACGCGCGTTGACCAGGTTGTCCTGCGCTTCTATCAGCTCAACCGCGGCGAGGTCGCGGCGAGCGACCGACTCGTCGATGTCGGTGACAGTGCCGGCCCCTAGCTCCATGCGCCGATTTGCCGAAGCGAGTTGCTCGTCGAAGGCGCTCAACTTGGATTTGGCAAGGATGATGGTTTCGCTGGCCAAGAGAACGTCGAAATAGCTTTCGGCCAAGCGCACCGCGGCGTCCTGACTCTTGGCATCGAACACCGCGACGCTGTAGTCGGCACGCTGTTTACCTTGGCGGTACTCTGCCATTTTTTGTTTGTTGAACAGCGGCTGGCGCAAGCGCACGTTAGCGCCCTTGGAGTCGTAGTCGAGATCCCTTTCGATGCCGCTCTGGCGCTGGGTGCCATTGACCTTGTTGTCGTAGGCCGAGGCATTGATTTGCGGTAGCAGGCCGGCCATGCCGATGGCGCGGTTTTCCACGCCGGCCTCCTTTTCATGCACGGCGGCGCGATAGACAGGGCCTTGGTACTGCAACAGATCCCAGGCTTGTTTGAGGTCTATGGCGCTGGCCGGGAGGGACAGCGCCAGCAGGCAGAAGAACAGGCAATGACGGTCCATTTCATTGTTCCTTGAAGGAGCTGTCAACACGCTCAAGCATTGGTTTGAGAAGATAGCTCAGCATGTTGCGCTCACCAGTCTTGATGGTGACGCTGGCGGGCATACCGGGACGAATGTGATTGCTGCCAAGAAGGCTCATGCCATCGGGCGTGACTTCTACCTGAGCCAGATAGAACGGTTGCTTGCTTTCCTCGTCGAGCAGGCGGTCGGCGGAGACGGTCTTCACACGGCCGGGAATGTTGGGCGTCCGGGCATGGTTGAAGGCCGGGAAGGCGATGTCCACGGCTAGGCCGGGGACCATCTTATCGATGGCCTGCACGGGAATCATTGCGTCGACCTGCAGCGGTTCGTTGTCCGGAACGATTTCCATGATCTTGAAGCCGGGTTGAATGATCCCGCCGATGGTAGCAATGCTCAGGGACTGGACCATGCCATCGATGGGCGATCGAATCACCGTGTGGGTCACTTCATAGTCCAGCGCACGCAAGCGGTCGGCCAAGGTGGTGTTTTCCTTGGCGGTGTCGGTGAGCTGCGATTCGACTTCCTTCAGGTAATCGTGCTGGCGCTGCAGGATGCGCAGCTTGATTTCGGTGGTCTGGCTACGCACGCGAGCGATGTTGTTGAGGTTCTCGGCCTGGCCGGCGGAGAGGTCGGCATTGCTGCGTTCCAGCTCAAGCAGACGGTTGCGTGGGACATAGCCTTCGGCCGCCAGCATACGGGTGCCTTTCAGTTCCTGGTTGAGGAAGTTGATCTGCGAGGCGCGGGCGCCATAGACCTGCTGCAGTCCCTTGAACTGCACCGCCGACGCCGCGAGGTTTTCCTGCAGGATGCTGATTTCGCCAGCGAGGCCGGCACGCCGGGTGTCCAGCAGGCGTTGTTGCAGATCCATGGCGGCCACCAGGCGGTAGTCATTCCCGAAGCGCTTGAGCAATTCGGGATCGTAGTTCACTACATCGCGGCCGTCGCGTTCCGCTTCCAGACGGTTTTCCACCGTCTTGCTGACGATGTACTGGGCACTGACCGCACCCTGTTCGGCAGCGGCACGCAGCGAATCGAGGCGGACCACCTCCTGGCCTTTTTTCACTGCATCGCCTTCGCGAACAAGAATGGCCTCCACGGTGCCGCCGCTCAGATGCTGCACGGCTTTGCGATTGCTGGTGACTTTTACCGTGCCTGTCGCTACCACGCCGGCATCCAGCGGCGCCAGCCAGGACCACAGGAGGAAGCCGCCGAAACCGGCGAGCACCAGCAATATGCCCCAGCGCACGGGTTTACCGACGTCCAGATCCACCACGTTCCTAGGATCGGTGTGAATCATGTCGGTGTGTTGGCTCATTTGCATGATCGGTTACTCCCGTGCTTTGACGGAGGCCAGTGGAGTTGACGCGCCTGCAGGCATCACACTGGCCTTGCGTAGCGCTGCGAATACTTCGTCGCGAGTACCGAGCATCTGCACACCGCCGTCGCGCAGCATCAGCACCTTATCGACGGCGCAGAGCACATTGGGACGGTGGGAAATCAGAATGACGGTGGCGCCGCGGTTTTTCAGTTGAGCCAGCGCATCGACCAAGGCCTTTTCACCGACGTCGTCGAGGTTGGCGTTCGGCTCATCCAGCACAATCAGATTGGGTTCTCCATACAGCGCGCGGGCCAGGGCGATGCGCTGTTTCTGGCCACCGGAAAGCGGGCTGCCATCAGTGCCCAGGCGGGTCTCATACCCCTGCGCAAGACGCAGGATCATCTCGTGCACTCCAGTCGTCCTGGCGGCGCGGATGACCGCGTCGCTGTCCACTTCGCCAAAGCGCGCAATGTTGTCGGCGATGGTGCCCTCGAACAGCTCCACGTCCTGTGGCAGGTAACCGAGCCATGGGCCAAGTTCGCCCTTGTTCCAGGTGAAAATGTCCGCGCCGTCCAGGCGCACCTTGCCGGCCTGTGCCGGCCAGACGCCGACCAACAGGCGGGCGAGCGTGGATTTGCCCGAGGCGGATGGACCGATAATGCCAAGGCTTTCGCCGGGGGAAAGGTTGAAGCTCACCCCGCGCAGAATCGTGTTGCCGGTACCGGTGCCGGGGGCACCGGCATACACATTCTCCACCGCCAGCATGCCCAGCGGCCGCTGCAACGACATGCTCGGTGGCCGGCGCGGATAGTCGTTCAGCATCTCGTTCAACCGACCCCAAGCCGAACGGCAGCCAAGCAGCTGCTTCCATGACGCGATGACTTGTTCCACCGGCCCCAGCGCGCGGCCGGTGAGGATCGAGCAAGCAATCATCATCCCGGGGGTGATCTTGCCTTCGATCGCCAGCAGCGCGCCGGCGCCGAGGATCAGCGACTGCAATGTGATACGCACGAAGCGCCCGGTGCTGCTGATCAGGGCGGCACGGTCGGAGGCCAGGGTCTGCATTTCGAGAATGCGCAAATGGCTTTGGTACCAGCGCTTGCCGATCGACGGCAGCATGCCCATGGCCTCGATGACCTCGGCGTTGCGCAGGTTGTTGTTGGCGTAGTTGGCGGAGGAGAGGGCGGCCTGATTGGCTTCGGCCAGCGGCTTTTGCGTCGCCTTCTCGGTGAGATAAGCCAGGCCCACCAGAATCAGCGAGCCGATCAGCGTGACCAGTCCTAGCAGCGGGTGGATCAGATAGGCGACCAGCAGGTAGATCGGCGTCCATGGCGCATCAAAGAAAGCGAACAGGCCATTGCCAGTGAGGAACTGACGCACCTGCGCGAGATCCTGCAGGGCCTGGGCCGGATTACCTCCGGCGCGGCTCAGGTTGCGTTCGAATGCGGCGGTGAAAATGCGGCGATTGAGGTCCATGTCGAGGCAGTTGCCGACCCGGATCAGCACGCGGGTGCGGAACATTTCCAGCGTGGCCATCAGCAAGAACAGGCCTATCACCAGAATGGTCAACATCGTCAACGTTGTGACGTTGCGACTGACCAAGGCCCGATCATAGACCTGCAGCATATAAACGGCTGGCGTCAACATCATGACGTTGATGACGCCACTGAACCCTGCCAGCGAATAAAAGCTGCGGCGCAGGCGAAAAATCGCGTCAGCCAGTTCGGATCGAGTGCTCGATAGCTTGTGCATTTGATAGTCCCTCACCGAAAAAGCCGGTTGTGCTTGCGGCAAAAAAGCAGCAGCAAATGTTGTGGAAAACCATAGATGTAGTTGCGAATGCTTATCGCGGACACAAGCGATAGCGTTCTTGGAAAAGTTCCATAAGTTTTTATGTTCACATGCAGCAGCGTAGGTGGCGTTTGTCTCTCTAGCGATACAGTTTGAAATAACATTTCGCTCTAGTAGTTCAGCTGAATCTATATATCTCCTTTAAGAACAGTAAGTTGTCATATCAAATGAAAATTATATTTTTTACGTCGTAATATTGACAGCGCATGGCTATGGAACTTTAGTCATGTGCAAGGGCGCCCGTCTGAAGCCTGCCATCGCTTCGAAAGTGCAAGGCACGGTGGTCCTGAAGGAGCATGGCATGTCGATCATTTCGTTCTGTTGCACCGTGGCGGAGCTGTTCAGGAAGTTCGCTTCGACTTCCCGATTCCATGGCCCACCAGCGGCCCGGAATCGCTCTGCCTAATCGCTCAGCGACATTTCATTGCGCGAACTCCAGGCGCGCCTTACCGGGCGCAGGGGACGGCTTTGCCTGATCCACGCCTGTTCTCGCCAAACAACCGAACCAACGAACTGCGCAAGCCAGCACCTGAATGGGCGTGGGAGGACTCTTATCGTCCCGTGTCTTTCCCCAAAGAGATCGAGGGCAATCAAAATGGCCAATTTCAACAAGTCGGATCTGGAATTCATCCTCAAGCAAATTTTCATCGCAGAAGCGCATGCCGGCGGCACCAGCCTCAGTGATTTGCTACCCAACAGTCAGGTGCCATTCGGCCTGCGTACCGTCGATGGCAGCGACAACAACCTGGTCGCCGGGCAAAGCGAGTTTGGCGCCGCGGACAATTCCTTCCTGCGTCTGCTTGATGCCCAGTATCGAGCGGCCTATGCCGCGTCAGGGACGGTGGTCGACCCGCAGCCACGGATTATCAGTAACCTGATTGACGACCAGACCGCCAACAACCCGGCCGCAGTAGCGGCGAACGGCGGTGCAGCCCCGGTGATCAGCCCCGGTCTGGATGGCGTGTTCGGCACGGCCGACGACAAGGAAGTGTTCTTTATCCCCAACGAGTCGCCGGACGCTGGTCTGACCGCCGGCTTCAACTCGTGGATGACCTTCTTCGGCCAGTTCTTCGACCACGGCCTCGACCTGGTCACCAAGAGCAGTACCGACTTCGTGTTTATTCCGCTGCAGCCGGACGATCCGTTGTACGTGCCGGGCAGCCCGACCAACTTCATGGTGCTGCCACGTGCAGTGCATACCCCCGGCGCGGACGGCATACTCGGCACTGCCGATGATGGCCAGCCCAACACTACCTCGCCGTTCGTGGACCAAAGCCAAACTTACAGTTCGCACCCCTCGCATCAGGTGTTCCTGCGCGAGTATGTCCTCAACGCGGCAGGTGACCCTGTTGCAACGGGACGCTTGATTACCAACCGCGATCTCGGCGCCGACGGCAAGTTCGGCACTGCCGATGATGGCGACGGCACAAATGGCGGCATGGCGACCTGGGCAGTGGTCAAGGCCCAGGCCCGTGACATTCTCGGCATCAACCTGACCGACGCCGATGTGCACAGCGTGCCGCTGCTGGCAACCGATGCGTATGGCAACTTCATCCGGGGTTCGAGCGGTATGCCGCAGGTGGTGATGCGCGTCAGCAACGGTGCTGACGGGATCGCCGGGACAGCGGATGACGTCACTCAACTGGTCGAAGGCAACCGGGATGCTCCGATCAGCCTGGCCAACGCCGTGAGCGCCGGGCATGGCTTCCTCGACGACATCGCCCACAATGCCGCGCCGGTAGTCGTCGGCGGGGTTCTGCAGGCGGATGCTGACGCCGATATCGGCAATGCGCAGCCGGTTGGCGCAGGCGGCAACAACCTGACCTACGACAACGAACTGCTCGACGCTCACTACATTGCCGGCGACGGCCGGGTGAACGAGAACATCGGCCTGACCACCGTGCACCATGTGTTCCACTCCGAACACAACCGCCTGGTCCAGCAAACCAAGGACACCCTCCTTGCCGCCGGCGATCTGGCCTTCCTCAATGAGTGGCTGGTGGACGACGTGGCCGCGATACCGACTACACCCGCTGAAATCGCAGCGTTGGTGTGGGACGGCGAACGCCTGTTCCAGGCCGCCAAGTTCGGCACCGAGATGCAGTACCAGCACCTGGTGTTCGAGGAGTTCGCGCGGACCATTCAGCCGCAGATCGATGAATTCCTTGCCCCCAACGGGTATGACACCTCGATCAACCCGGCCATCCTCGCCGAGTTTGCCCACGTGGTGTACCGCTTCGGTCACTCGATGTTGACCGAGACCGTCGATCGCTTCGACCCCGAATTCAATCCGCTCCTCACTGACCCGAACAATCCGGACTCGCAACTGGGTCTGATCGCCGCCTTCCTCAACCCGCTGGCGTTCGCCGGCAGCGGGGCGACTGCGGACGAAGCGGCAGGGGCGATCATTCGCGGTGTGACCCGCCAGCTCGGCAACGAGATCGACGAGTTCGTCACCGAAGCGTTGCGCAACAATCTGCTCGGTCTGCCGCTCGATTTGCCGGCCCTGAACCTGGCGCGTGGTCGCGACACGGGCATCCCCACGTTGAATGAAGCGCGCCGTGAGATGTACGCATCAACCGGTGACAGCCAACTCAAGCCGTACATCAGTTGGGCGGACTTTGCGGACCACCTCAAGCACCCCGAGTCGTTGGTCAACTTCATCGCTGCCTTTGGCACGCATGACACGATTACGTTGGCGACCACACTGGCAGACAAGCGCGCTGCAGCCTTGGCGCTGGTATTCGCCGGTGGTGGTTCACCGGCTGACCGCCTGGACTTCCTCAACAGCACCGGTGCCTATGCCAACATAACGCTGGCCGGCAAGGATGGGCTGATGGGTACTGCCGACGACGTGACGGGTGTGACGATCACGGGCCTCGACGACATCGATTTCTGGGTCGGTGGCCTCGCCGAAGAGAAGATGCCGTTCGGCGGCATGCTCGGCTCGACGTTCAACTTCGTGTTTGAGACCCAGCTGGAGGCGTTGCAGAACGGCGACCGCTTCTACTACCTGTCGCGTACCGCGGGCCTGAACTTCGGCACCGAGTTGGAGAACAACTCCTTTGCCAAGCTGATCATGCTCAACACCGATGTCACCCACCTGTCGAACACCGTGTTCCTGACGCCGACCTTCACCCTGGAAGTGAATCAGGCCAATCAGTTCACTAACCTTGGCGTGGACGGCAGCGCCGATCCGACGGGCGGCCTCATGATCAACGGCGTGGAAATCGTGCCGCTGGTGATCCGCGACAACCCCAACACCGTCGGTGCGGACAGTAATTATCTGCAATACACCGGTGAAGACCATGTCGTTCTGGGCGGCACCGCCGACAATGACATCATCGTCTCCGGTGATGGCGATGACACCGTTTACGGCGACGCCGGCAACGATCGCCTCGAAGGTGGCGCGGGGAACGATGCGGTCCTTGGCGGCGCGGGCGATGACATCATCACCGACTCGTTCGGCGACAACCGTCTGGAAGGCAATGCCGGTAACGATGTGATCGTGGCCGGTAGCATGTTTGCTTTAGGCAACCTGATCCTTGGGGGCGATGGCCAGGACTTCATTGTCACCACTGAAGACATCACCACCACCTTCGGCGGTCAGGGTGACGATTTCATCCTCGGCGCCAAGACCAACCTGCCAGCTACCGGCAACGAAGGTGATGACTGGATCGAGAAGGGCATGCAGGACGGTGCGCCTGGCGATAACGCTGCGCCGTTGCTCACTGACGATACGATCGGCAACGACATCTTTGTCGGCGGTGGTGGCTTCGACGAAATGATCGGCGAGGGGGGCGATGACATCTTTGTCGGCAGCGATGCCCAGGACAAGATGGACGGCATGTCCGGTTTCGACTGGGTGACCTACAAAAATGACAGGGTCGGGGTGACCGTTGACCTGTCCTTGGCCGCGCTGGCGCAGCCACACGGCAACGCGCCAAACCAGAACACCGGGGTGTTCAATCCGGTCGGCGCCTCGCCGGCCTCGATTCTCGACCGTTTTGCCGAGGTCGAAGGCTTGTCCGGTTCGAAATTCGGTGATGTGCTCAAAGGCGATGATGTTGATGCGGACACGATCATCAACCACGGGGGGGCCACGGGCAGTGCGCTGACCAATGTGGCGTTAATCCGCGGACTGGCGCAGTTCCTGTCCGATGCCGGCTTGCCGACTACCGGTTTTGCCACGGGCAACATCATCCTCGGTGGCAATGGCAGTGACCTGGTCGAGGGTCGAGGTGGCGATGATCTGATCGATGGCGACAAGTGGATCAACGTCAGAATTGCAGTCTATGCCCCCGGCGACGTCAACCATACCGGCCCCGAGATCGCCAGCTTCGACAGCATGGTCGATATGATTCCGTTCATGCTGGACCGCACGTATAACCCGGGTCAGCTCAAGGCCGTGCGGGAAGTCATGCCCGGCACCTCGACGGGCGGGGCGGCCTTCGACACCGCCATTTTCTCTGGGGTTCAGTCCGAGTACACGGTGATTCAGGACACCCGCGGCACGGCCAGTCTGGCGGACGATGTGTGGACGGTAACGGATAACGTAGCAGCGCGCGACGGCACCGATACCCTGCTGCATATCGAACGCTTGCAGTTCGCCGACTCCCAACGAGTGCTGGTGACGGGGCTCAATGCAGAACCGGTTGGCAGCACGACCATCACCGATGGAAACGGCGGGGCGATAACGGTAGGCGACACGCTGACGATCAGCGTGGCCGCGGTGCGCGATGCCAACAACGTCACGGCGGGTAATCCGCTGGGTACGCTCAACAACTCCTCGGTGTCCTACTACTGGCAGTTCGAGGCCGATCCAGGCAGCGGCGTGTTCGAGGACATCATCCTGTTGCCGGCCGGCGACCTGGCGTTCCAGAGTGCCGACGGCACTGCGTTCAAGGTCTCCCCGGACCTTGCCGGGCTATCGCTGCGGGTCAAGGCGATCTACCAGGATGGTCATGGCACGACTGAAATCGTGTTCTCGCAGCCGACAGCCGTAGTGGCTCCCGGCGCGCCGGTTGTGCCGACCGCGCAGACACCTGTGGTCGATGCCACGGCGGGTGGCGAAGGCCTGCACATGGTCCGCTCCGACCTCAACTTCATTCTTGATCAGATCAAGATTGCGGAGGCAGACGCGGCCGGTCAGGACATCCTCTCGCTGATCCCGAATATCCGCGCGCCATTGGGCCTGCGTGCGGTCGATGGCTCGAACAATAACCTGATGAACCTCAACGGCATTAACAACACCGAATTTGGTGCCGCGGATAACATCTTCCCGCGCTTGAGCGATCCAGTCTTCAATCCGGCGGAAGGTGCACCTGCCGGGTTCTTTGGCCCCGGCTCGCCGGCCATCCCGGGATCGTCGTACCAACAGAACAGCGGCAATGTGTTTGACTCGCAGCCGCGCACCATTAGTAATCTGATCGTCGACCAGACGTCGAACAACCCGGCGGCCTATGCCACGGCTTACGACCCGGGTACGGACGGTGTGCTCAACTTCGGCACGGTGGGTAACGACGACGTGCTCAAGGATGGCGTACGGATAGTCGCCAGCCCCGGCATGGATGGTCAGTTCGGTACTGCCGACGACCACGATGTGTACCTGTTCGAGAACACCACGGCGGATGCGGGGTTGTCCGCGCCGTTCAACGCCTGGATGACCTTCTTCGGGCAGTTCTTCGATCACGGTCTGGACCTGGTGACCAAAGGCGGTTCGGGCACCGTCTTCATCCCGCTGCAACCGGATGATCCGCTGTATGTGCCCGGTGGCAGCGCCAACTTCATGGTGCTGACCCGCGCGACCAACCTGCCAGGGGCGGATGGTGTTCTCGGTACGGCCGACGACATCCATGAGCACACCAACACCACCTCGCCGTTCGTGGACCAAAACCAGACCTACAGCTCGCACCCATCCCACCAGGTGTTCCTGCGCGGTTATGAGCTGACCGACAACGGCCCCATCGCGACCGGCAGGCTGATCACTAACCGTGACCTGGGAGCGGATGGCAAGTATGGTTCCGCGGACGACAGCGAAATCGGCGGTATGGCGACCTGGAAGGTGGTCAAGGCGCAGGCCAACGACATTCTGGGTATCCACCTCACCGATGCCGACGTTGGTAACGCCCCGTTGTTGGCGACTGACGCCTACGGCAATTTCATCAAGGGGCCGAATGGCTTCCCGATGGTTGTGATGAAGGGGGCTGACGGTCTTGGTGGCACGGCTGATGACGTCCTTGTCGAAGGTAATCCGCTTTCCCCCATTAGCCTGACCAATGCTGTGCGCACTGGTCACCAGTTCCTCATCGACATTAACAACAATGCAGCGCCGGTGTTCAGCGGTGGCGTGCTCGTGCCTGACGCGGATACCGACATTGGCAACGCAGTGCCGTTCAATCCGCAGACCGGGGCCAACCTGGCCTACGACAACGAACTGTTAGATGCGCACTACATCGCTGGCGACGGCCGGGTCAACGAGAACATCGGCCTGACCGCGGTGCATGCGATCTTCCACGCCGAGCATAATCGGCTGGTCGCACAGACCAAGGACACCGTGCTCGATTCAGGTGACGTGGCCTTCCTCAACGAGTGGCTGCTCAATCCGGTGAACGCGTTGCCAGCCAACCAAGCTGAGATCGATGCACTGGTGTGGAATGGCGAGCGCTTGTTCCAGGCTGCCAAGTTCGGCACCGAGATGCAGTATCAGCACTTGGTGTTTGAGGAGTTTGCACGGACCATCCAGCCCAGGGTCGACCTGTTCTTCGCACCGACCCAGGTCTATGACGTTGACCTCGATGCCTCGATCGTCGCCGAGTTCGCCCACACCGTCTACCGGTTTGGCCACTCGATGCTGACCGAGACCGTCGATCGCTTCGACGTCGATTTCAACGTGGTTGGTGATCCGAACAGCGCTGATCCCGATCAGCAAATCGGCCTGATCGCGGCGTTCCTCAACCCGTTGGCGTACGCGGCCAGTGGTGTGACGCCAGAAGATGCGACCAGTGCGATTATACGTGGGGTGACTCGCCAGGCCGGTAACGAAATCGACGAGTTCGTCACCGAGGCGCTGCGCAATAACCTGCTCGGTCTGCCGCTCGACCTGCCGGCGATCAACATCGCCCGTGGACGCGACGTGGGGATTCCCTCGCTCAATGCGATCCGCCGCGACATCTTCAGCCAAACCGGTGATACCCAACTCAAGCCCTACAGCAGCTGGGTCGATCTGGTGCAGCACCTCAAGCATCCAGAGTCGTTGATCAACTTCATCGCGGCCTATGGCACGCATGACACGATCACTGCGGCGACCACGCTGGAAGGCAAACGTGCTGCGGCCATGGCGCTGGTATTGGGTGGTGTTGATGCGCCGGCTGATCGCCTGGACTTCCTCAACGGTAGCGGTGCCTGGGCCAACGTAACGCTGGCCGGCAAGGATGGGGTGCTGGGAACTGCCGACGATCTGAAGGGAGTGACGGTCACGGGGGTCGATGCTATCGACCTATGGATCGGCGGCCTGGCCGAAGAGAAAACCCCGTTCGGCGGCATGCTCGGCACGACCTTCAACTTCGTGTTCGAGAACCAGCTGGAAAAACTGCAGGACGGCGACCGCTTCTACTACCTCGAGCGCACCGCTGGCCTGTCGATGAACGCAGAACTGGAAAGCAACTCGTTCGCCAAGCTGATCATGGCCAACACCTCGGCCACGCACTTGCCGGGCCTGGTGTTCTCGGACCCTGGGTTCTATCTGGAAAGGGACCAGAGCAAGCAATACAACGATGGCTTGGGCAACGCCGATCCGCTTGGCGAGAACGGCGAGCAGGTGGTGTTCCGCGACAATCCGCTGACCGCAGGGCCGGACACCAACTACATCCGGTACTCGGGTGAAGAGCACATCGTGCTGGGCGGCACCAACGGCGCAGACATCCTCGTCTCGAGTGATGGTGATGACACGGTCTGGGGTGACGGCGGCAATGATCGCATTGAAGGCGGTAATGGCAACGACCAACTGCGCGGTGGCGCCGGCGACGACATCATCACCGACATCGGCGGCGACGATAACATCCAGGGTGGCGACGGCAACGACGTGCTGCACGGAGGCAACGGCATCAACCTGATCATTGGCGGGTTCGGCAATGACTTCATCGTGACCGGTGAGGACGCTTCCGAGGCCATTGGTGGCCAGGGCAACGACTTCATCCTGGGCAGCAAAGCCAACGAACAGGACATGGGTAACGAAGGCGACGACTGGATCGAAAAGGGCACTTCGGACGGTGCACCTGGCGACAACTTCGACCCGGCTGGCAATGACCCGGTGATCGGCCACGATGTGTTCATCGGCGGTAACGAGAACGATAAGTTCAACGGTGAAGGCGGCGACGACATCATGGTCGGCAGCCTCGGCCTGGGTGACCGCTATATCGGCGGCTCAGGCTATGACTGGGCAACCTTCAAGGGGCTCGCCCAGGGCGTGACTATCGATTTCACCGACCGGTTTTTCGATGTTCCGCCGGTGCCGGGTTCGGGGGCTTCGGCGCTGGTGCGTTTCGACATCATGGAAGGTCTGTCGGGTTCATCGCACGGTGACTTCCTGCGCGGTGATAACGAAGATGCCACATCGTTACCCACCGCGGGGGCAACCGGCAGTGTGCTGACCAACATCAACCTGATCAACGGCCTGGCTGATTTGCTGCCAGCCGGAGCGACGTTCTTCGATGGCGGCAACATCATCCTCGGCGGTAGTGGTAGCGACCTGATCGAAGGTCGAGGTGGTGATGACATCATCGATGGTGACAAGTGGCTGAACGTACGCATTAGCGTACGGGCGAACGCTGATGGCACTGGCCCGGAAATCGCCACGTTCGATAGCATGGAGCCGATGGTGTCGCTGATGCTGAACGGTACTTACAACCCAGGTCAGTTGGTCATCGTGCGGGAGATTCTGACCGGCGATAACAGCTTCGACACCGCGTTGTTCTCCGGTAATTTGGGGGAATACGGCATCGAGATCGATGGCGACACTGTCATTGTGACCGACTCGGTGGCGGGGCGTGATGGCGTCGATCGCTTGACGGGCATCGAGCGTCTGCAGTTCGCTGACATTGCGCTGTCGTCCGGAGTGGGCACCGCTCAAAACAACGATCCATTGGGTCATCTGGCAATCCTCGATGCTGCCACCGGTGTGCGTGACGAAACGCCTGTCGCCGGCCAGTTGCTGCGCGTCAGTGATCGGGGGGTACACGACGCGGACAACCAAAGCGTGGCCAACCCGACCGGTGCGGTGACCGGCGGGGTGGCTTACTACTGGCAGGTCGAAAATATTCCTGGGTCGGGTATCTTTGAAGACATCACCGTTATCGCCGCTGGCGAGGCATCGCGGGCGACTGGTACCACCTTCCGGGTGGGGGCCGATGAGGCGGGTCTGAACATCCGCGTCCGTGCGGTGTACCAGGATGCCAAGGGCACGCTGGAGATCGTCGACTCGGCCGGGAACAGTACACCGACCGAAGGGCCGACCGTTACCGGGCTTGCCGTGCAGAACCAGTTGTTGACCGCTGACCCAACGAGCATCATCGACCTCGATGGCCTGAGCAATCCGCAGTTCACCTACCAGTGGCAGGCGAACGACGGGCTTGGCTTCGTCAACATCGCCGGCGCTACCGGTAGCACGTTCGCGCTTGGCCAGGCTCAAGTCGACCAGGAAGTGCGCGTGGTGATGGGGTACGTGGATGACTTCGGTGTGGCCGAAAGCGTTTCGTCCAACATCCTGGGGCCGGTGGATAACGTCAACGATGCACCGACTGCAGGGCCGACCGTAACCGGGCTTGCACTGCAGAACCAGGTGTTGACTGCTAACCCGGCGA
The DNA here is from genome assembly GCF_059716165.1 of Pseudomonas sp. LBUM1646. NCBI lineage: Bacteria > Pseudomonadati > Pseudomonadota > Gammaproteobacteria > Pseudomonadales > Pseudomonadaceae > Pseudomonas > Pseudomonas sp. LBUM1646. Next base: position 3,653,903 of record NZ_CP166810.1, on the reverse strand, counting down.
GCATCATCGACGTTGATGGCCTCAGTAATCCGCAGTTCACCTACCAATGGCAGGCGAACAACGGGCCTGGCTTCGTCAACATCGCCGGAGCTACCGGTAGCACGTTCGCGCTTGGCCAGGCTCAGGTCGGCCAGGCAGTGCGCGTGGTGGTCGGTTACGTGGATGACTTCGGTGCGGCCGAAAGCGTTTCGTCCAACATCCTGGGGCCGGTGGCCAACGTCAACGATGCACCGACAGGCGTGTTGCTGATCAGCGATACGACACCGGATCAAGGGCAGGTGCTGACCGCGCTGACGGGTGGGATTGCCGATGCGGATGGGCTGGGCACCTTCAGCTTCCAGTGGCAGCAAGGTGTCGGCGCGTCCTTCACTAACATCAACGGCGCGACTGCTGCGACCTTCACCCCTGGTGCGGCGCAGGTCAATCTGCAACTGCGAGTGATCGTGCGCTACACCGATGGCTTCGGCACGCTGGAGTCGGTGACCTCTGCAGCGACGGCGGCGGTTGTGGTACAGGGCGTGGTACTGCAGGGCAATGCTTTGGCGAACACCCTCACCGGCACCGCAGGTAATGATGTGCTGCTTGGCCTGGGCGGGAACGATACGCTGAATGGCCTCGCCGGTATCGACCAGTTGTTTGGCGGCACTGGCAACGACATCCTCAACGGCGGAGACAACAACGACGTCCTCAATGGCGAGGACGGCAACGACACCCTCAACGGTGGGCTCGGCGCGGATGCCATGAACGGCGGTGCCGGCAACGACACGTTTGTGGTCGACAACGTCGGTGACCTTGTCACCGAGGCGCTGGGTGGTGGTACTGATCTGGTGCAAACCAGCCTGACGAACTACCTGCTCGGTGCCAACGTCGAGAACCTGACCTATACAGGTGCCGGTAACTTCACCGGTACCGGTAACGCGCTAGCCAACACCATCACCGGCGGGGTGGGTAACGACTTCCTCAATGGCGGTGCAGGTGCTGACCGGTTGGTGGGGGGAGCCGGCAACGATACCTACGTTGTCGATGCCGCCGCAGACGTGGTGGTCGAGGTGGCGGGTGGCGGTACGGACACCGTGCAGACTTCGCTGGCCAGCTACACGCTGGGCGCTAATGTCGAGAATCTGACCTACACCGGAGCCGGCAACTTCGTCGGCAACGGTAACGGGTTGAATAACGTCATCACCGGTGGGGTGGGTAATGACACCCTCAATGGAGGCGACGGCAACGACATCCTCACCGGCAACGGCGGCAACGACACACTGAATGGAGACGCCGGTAACGATCAACTGTTCGGTGGCATTGGCACGGATACCCTGAACGGCGGCACTGGCGATGACAGCCTCGACGGCGGTGATGGGGCGGATGTCTTGAATGGTGGAACAGGCAACGACACGTTGCTCGGTGGTGACGCTAACGACACATTGTTGGGTGGTATCGGCAATGACTTCATCGATGGCGGTATTGGCAACAATACGGTCACTGGCGGTGCCGGCAACGACATGATGGTTGCCAGCAGTGGCAACGATATCTTTATGTTCGCAGCGGGCTTCGGGGCCGATCAGATCATCGGCTTCGATGCCAACGCGGTGGGAGGCCAGGACCGGCTCGATATTTCCGCGTTCGGCGTCACTGCTGCGACCTTTGCCGGCAGCGTCATCATCACCGATGTCGGTGCGGATACTTTGATCAGCTCCGCAGGAATAGCTGACTCCATCCGCCTGGTCGGTGTGGCCGATGCAACAACCGTCACTGCCGCAGACTTCATTCTCGCCACTTGAGATCCTGATCGGTACTGTCGCAGGGAGCGTGGATAGCAAAGGGGAGGGCAATGGATGCCCTCCAGTTTTTAAAGAGCCTGGTTGTTCGTTCGGCCGAAAATGCGTGTACCACCCTGTCAGATCGGAATGTCGGTTCGTGGGAAACGCTCGATCAACATTTGACCAGATAATGGAAAAAGGGGAGCCCGGCCTTGAACATTTTAACGACCTGCGCCATGAGCAGCCTGTTGGTTTCGCTCGCCGCTTCTGCTACCGGGATTATTCCGGTCTTCGACCTGGACTTCACCCGATCAGCAACTAAAACGCTGCAAAAACTGGGCATCCACGACGCGTGTATTATCGCCGCTTCAAATCCCGATGCGTTTACCTATTGCCGAGAAGGATCGTCAACGCTCTGGAAGTATCAGGTGTTGGATCTAGAGCAGCAGGCAGCGATGCAAGTGGGCGAAATGCGGCCTTCGGCGGGGTATCAGCGAATTACTGTCGTGCAACTCAATAGCGCTGCCTGCGAATAAAGTCACCTTGTGCCAGGTAAAACCGGGTACTAGTCGTGGACTTGTCCTCGGCCTGCTTACCCTGTTTCTGTTAATCGTTTTTCGACACACCCACCATCTTGTAATCCAAATCTGATGAATGCTTCCCGCTGACTCTTAACTGCTTAACAGGCATATAAGACTCCAGGCTGCGCCTATCGAAAAAATGAAAAGCATGAGTGCCAGCGTGAGGATTAGCGGCTCGGCTTGCATGAAAGTGTCTCCTCAAAAGGGCTGGAAATGCGCGCCTGATCCTCGGTGCAGGGGGGGGCAGGCATCGTTTGCATGTATAGGGAGTGCCCTTGAAGGCGTTAGTTAACGCACAGCATTCTCTATGCCAAAAAACTTGATAGCCTGAAACTTCTCGCCGACAACGCGGCCTGCTTGCGTGGCCAATTCGCCAGCAAAAAAAGTTGATATAGGACGCGGGTAATACAGCCCATTTATGGGGGATTCCGCTCACCGTGGGTATTGCAATATCACAGCTAGCTTAAGTTGGTATGGCGGCCGGTTCTGAAGTGCTCTGTCCGTTTTTGGCCGGGACACATGTTTTCATCTTTCGCGACCCGCTGATATCGATGGTGCGGACACTGAAAAAGGAACTGCAGTTAAATGAACAGATCCTGAAAATCGTGATGAACAAACCTATCGACTGAGCTACTTCCGCCAGCGAAGTACAAACGAATAGAGGCGGTACTCAGTCATCTGCGATCTGTGAATTATCTGTTGCTCAAACGGGTCCCCTGATAATGGGGGTGAACTTTCCCCGTTAGCGGGTGTCATGCCCCAGTAATGGCATCTTGATGTTTATAAGCCATTGTTTTTTTGAGTATTAATACTTCTTTAAAAACTGTCATTTCTGGCGAGATCCTTGCACTGGCCCCATTACCCCCTTTCACAACTTCGAGGCGGCTGGTGATGGACAGAAAAGCGCGGTACCCCTTCAAATGGTTCGGCCTCCTGACGCCTCTGAGCGTTCTTCTGACAATGACGCTGGGCACGGCGACTCTGCGTGCCAGCCCCATCGATGACGAGCGACAGCCAGAACCTTCCGACCCCTCGGCTTACCACGATGAACCGGCTGACAAAGCAGGAGCCTTGAACGCCATTTTGACCATGCCCCCGGCTAACCTCGATTCCTTCGACTTGCCGGCTGGCGTCAAAGGCAGCAAAAGCACCACACGCCAGGAAAACATCCTGCCGCCGGCGGTGCAGACCAGTTTCAATTACCCTACTAACGGAAAACCCAGCCCACTGTACGGGGCTCTGCCGTTCACTCAGCAACTGGTGCTGTTCGAAGAATTCGGCCCGGAAAAACTCGACCCCGCCACACCGGCGGCGCCATTGCCGTTTCCACCGGCCGCCATTGGCCCGCTGCCGCAACAAGATCCCACCAGCGCCGCTCGTAGCGCCCCGTCGAGTGCAGCGCTCGACGCTTTCATGCGTCAACCGGGCTTGACCCCGTTCCCGAGCCAGTACTCCAACGTGGTCGACCGTAACCCGTGGCAGAAGCAGATCGAATTTTTCCTCAACCGCCGTATCGGTTCGTCGGCTGAAGGCCGTCCGCCAGGGAAAGGCTGGTCGCACCAGCGCTGGAACGAGTTCTACCCGCAAGTGGCCTACAAGACCGTGCAAACCGGCGCACGGTTGAATACCGGTGGGCGTGATAGTCGTCAGATGCACGGCTATGCCTTGGGCGAGTTTGGCCCCGGCGGCCTCTATCACAACGTGGCTGGCGTACCGGCGACCGATGGCACCGCCAAGGGCGTCACTCCGCGTTTCCACCCGAAAATGCCGGTGCAGAACCACAACTCGGTGTGGACCTTCGACGGCACCTTGCCGCCCAAACTGTTGATGGTGCGTTACGGTCAACCCGTGTTGATGCGCCATTACAACGGCTTGCCGATCGACCCGTCGGCTAACATGGGGTTTGGTTTGCACACCATCACCACCCACGAACACAACGGTCACGCCCCGGCGGAAAGCGACGGTTATGCCAATGCGTTTTTCTTCCCCGGGCAATTTTATGACTATCGCTGGCCGATCCAGTTGGCCGGTTACGACAGCATCAACACCAAGGCTGAAGACCCGCGTGCAGCGTTTCCGTGCGCGCCGGGCGAAACCTTGTGGACCAACGACCTCACTCCCAGCCGCAAGACCTGCGACCACGGCACCATCAAGATCCGTGGCGACTGGCGCGAAACCATGAGCACCCACTGGTTCCACGACCACATGCTCGATTTCACCGCGCAGAACGTCTACAAGGGCAACGCGGCGATGATGAACTACTACAGCGCCCTGGACCGTGGCAACGAATCGGTGAACGACGGCGTCAACCTGCGTTTTCCCAGTGGCAGCGCCTTGCCCTGGGGTAATCGCGACTACGACGTCAACCTGCTGTTTGCCGACAAGGCCTGGGATAAGAACGGTCAACTATGGTTTAACCCGTTCAATACCGACGGCTTCCTCGGTGATCAGGTGCTGGTCAACTGGCAGTGGAAACCGACCCTGGATGTGCGCGCCCGCAGCTATCGGTTCCGCATGCTCAACGGCTCAGTGTCGCGCTACTTCAAACTGGCGCTCGTGCGCGAGATCAAGGGCACCAGCGGGGAGTTTCAAGGGCCTGCGGGGTCGGGAGTGTCGTTTGCCCGCGTGCCGTTCCACATGATTGCCAATGACGGCAACATCATGGAACACACCGTGCCGTTCGACGGCAGCATGGACCTGGATGCCGACGGCGATAAACAGAACCACAACGCGATCCTGCCAACCATGGGCATCGCCGAGCGTTTCGACATCATCGTCAACTTCTCGAAAAACGGGATCAAACCGGGCGACAAGCTGTTCTTCGTCAACCTGCTAGTGCACGAAGACGGCAAGGGCCCGGAAGAACCCGCCTCCCTGGCTGACGTGCTGTCCGAGAAATACCGGGCGATCCTCAAGCAAACCAGCAAGGGGCCGAAGTGGGAAGACGGTGATCCGGCGGTAGGCAAGGTGTTGCAATTCAACGTCAAGGCGTACACCGGCCAGGACCTGGCCATGGACCCGGCTGCTTATGAACCAGCCAAACCGGGCAAGGCTGAAGGCCTGGTGATGATCCCGCTGAAGATTCACCGCGACAACACCGCCGACAAGGCGCTGCTGGCCAAAGCCCGCCACCGCACCTTCACCTTCGGCCGTTCCGACGGCACCGATGAAGCACCGTGGACGGTCAAGACTGATGGCGGTTTCGGTTTCCAGATGGACCCACGGCGCCTGAACACCGCCACCCAACTGGCCAGTGGCCCCACCGATGCCGGTGTCGCCGGTTTCGGCACCCTGGAAGTGTGGAACATCAAGCTCGGCGGCGAGGGCTGGAGCCATCCGGTGCATGTGCACTTCGAGGAGGGGATCATCCTCAGTCGCGGCGGCAAGGTGCCACCGGAATGGGAAAAATGGGCACGCAAGGACGTGTACCGCATCGGCCCGGAAAAGGATGGCCTGGACAACGTCGAAATGGCGATCAGCTTCCGCGAGTTCGCCGGGACGTACATGGAGCACTGTCACAACACTCAGCATGAGGACAACTCGATGCTGCTGCGCTGGGACATTGAGAAACCCGGGCAATTCCAGTTGATGCCGACACCGCTGCCGAGTTGGGATGGCGTGCGCTACGTCAACTCTGCCGCGCTGCCAACCTTCCGCACTGGCGACGGCTCCGGCCTTAAAGCGGTGGTCAAACCATGAGCCACGCGGGAGCCGACTTGAAAATGCATACGTCGCGCTCCCGCGCCCTGGGCATTCGCCTGATGTGGGTGCTCGTCACCTGCCTGCTAGGCGTCTGGGTGCTGGTGGCTCGCGAGGTGGTGGCGCCGGATTCGGAGGCGGCGACACCCTGGGGCGGCGACTACTTCCCCAACACCCTGCTGACCGATCAGGACGGTCGGCAGGTGCGTTTTTTCGATGACCTGATCAAAGGCAAAGTAGTGGTGATCAACTTTATCTTCACTACGTGCAGCGACTCCTGCCCGCTGGAAACCGCCCGTCTGCGCCAGGTGCAGCAACTGCTCGGGGACCGGGTCGGCCAGGACATCTTCTTCTACTCGATCAGCATCGACCCGCTCAGCGACACGCCCGAGGTGCTGAAGGCCTATGCGCAACGCTTCAAGGTCGGACCGGGCTGGAAGTTCCTCACCGGCGAGTTTGCCGACGTCACCGACCTGCGCAAAAAACTCGGGTTGTTTATCGAAGGCGTCGACAACGGCCGCAGCAAGGACCACAACCTGAGCCTGATCGTCGGCAACCAGGCCAGTGGTCGCTGGATGAAGGCTTCACCGTTCGAGAACCCGTGGATCCTCGCCGATCAACTGGCCAATACCTTGCAGAACTGGAAACAACCCAGCATTGAAGAAAGCTACGCCAACGCGCCGGAGATCCGCCCGCCGAGCAACGGCGAAGAACTGTTTCGCACCCGTTGCGCCTCGTGCCACAGCCTCGGGCCGCAAGACGGCCAAGGCATCGGCATGCGTGCCATTGGCCCGGACTTGATCGGCGTGACCCGTCAGCGGGAACCGGCCTGGCTCAGCCGCTGGATTCGCGAACCGGACCGCATGCTCGCCGAAAAGGACCCGATCGCGATGGAACTGTTTGAGCGCTATGACAAGATTCCGATGCCCAACCTGCGCCTCGACGAGAACTCCGCGCAGGCCATCATCGGCTTTTTGCAGGAAGAAACCGATCGTCAGCAACCGTTACGGGCGGCACAGGTGCAATAGCGGCCAATTGCTTACATTGGTCGAGCTGACGCGAACAACAGGAAATCAAGCAGGCCTACGAGGCTCACATCGTTAATCTGAAAGAACAGATCAGCTGCTACGCGACCGTATATTCGGTCGCAAGCCCAATACTCCGCAACTGACGCTGTTCTATGAACCCGAAAGTGAGCCGATACCTCTCGTCGGTGACGCTGATGAAGAAGCCGTTACACCGACGCGGCATCGTTTTGAGACGGTATTGAGTCGACACGGTATCGATATTCCACGCCAGACCTTGGCACGCTGGATTATCCAGTGCGCGGTTTCCATTTTCTGCTCTTGATACCTCTTGGAAACAAGTCCAGAGTTGAGTCCTTTCCTGCTTTTGCAAGAAAAAAACCCCATTAAATTTCAATGGGTCGGACGCTAGATGAGAGTCTCGTTTCCCGCTCCAAATATAGAAAAGCGCACTCATTGAGTGGCGTTTTTTTTTGCGCGCGTTTTTTGTGGTCGACATTGAAAACAGAGGTTTCGAGTACTCAACCGTGCTGGCTGCCGTTGACTGGGATTTCGGCACCGTTGGGCCAGTTGCTCAATCCGGCAGGCTAATTTTCTCTCCCGCCGCCGGTTGTTCAGTGCCCGGATTGTCTGCCAACTCCAGTGGAATCTCCAGGGTAAACACGGCCCCCAGGTCCGGCCCGTCGCTGTGGACGTTCAAGTGTCCATTCATCTCCACCGCTGCGAGTGCACAGCTGTGCAGGCCAAAACCATGACCTTCCTTGCGAGTGGTGAAACCGTGATTAAAGATACGGGACAGGTTTTCGGCGAGGATGCCTTCGCCCTGGTCCTTGACGCTGAAACGCAATGTTGAATGATCGGTAACGCTGACGCTCAAGGTCATTTCCCGCTGCAGTTCGGTGACCGTGGACATCGCGTATTTGGCGTTGCTGATCAGGTTGATCAGGATCAGCAGCAGTCGGTGTTTGTCGCCAATGATGGTTGGGACCTCCTGGTAGTCCTTGATCACCGTGACGTGGTGGCGGCTCAAGGCGCCGGAGTTCATGCGCAACGCATCTTCAAACAGATTGATGACGTTCAAGGGTTCGACCACCCGGGCCGCGCCGGCGTAGGCCTGCTGAGTGGAAACGATGTCCTTGATGTGATCGATGCTTTTGGTCAGTTGCTCCAGCTCTTCGACGATGCTTGATTGCTCGACAGCGATGGAATCGACCAGTTGATTGAAGTAAAGGGGCAGCAGTTTGCCTTTTTCATCGTGGGTGATGAATTGCCCCAAGTCCTCGGGATGATCGTTCATCATTTTCACGGCTTTACCCAGGCCTAATGTTTTGCTGGTCGACAACCGGCGTGCGATCACATCGGCGGAGACGTTGACGCTGTTCAACACATTGCCGACGTTGTGCAGCACGTTGGTCGCTATCTCTGCCATACCGGCCATTCGGGCGGCATCCACTAGTTCGCGCTCGGCTTCGATCAATTCTCGCGTGCGTTCCTCGACCCGTTGCTCAAGCCGCTCGTTTGCCGTTTGCAGCTCGCCGTTGATTTTATTGATCACGGTATAACTGCGAATCAAACGCGCGGTCAGGTACACCAACAACAAAGCCAGGATGCTGGCGCAAATGGCCAGGTAGATATGGTATTGGCGGTCCTGGGCTTCCGTTCGCCGTTGGGTTTCGTTCAGCAACTCATTGATGCTGTCCAGCTGCTGGGCGACGGGGATCACATTAATCCGGTCGAGCAGGTCATTGACGATGGGTTGCTCGCGCACGATTGAGTTCACATGAGCGACGAAGGTGTCGAACGGTTGGCGGTGCTCAGGAGGGAGCTGACTTATGTAGTGGCTGAGTACGCTCAGTTGGTTGTCGATTTCTCTGGCGTTGTCATTGGAGGCGTACAGGGCGTATTCGAGTGTGGTCAACGTCAGGTTTAATACATTCGCGGAGTGGGTCAGGTATTCAAGCGGTTGTTTGTCGTTGATCTCTTTCAACAAACGTTGAATGTTGTTCTCGACATCGGGTAGGGCGTCAAGGGCAGTACGCAGTACCGTGTTGTGCTCTTTAAATTGATCAACCAGTTGTGTCTTGTTTTTCACCGCGTTCAAGTAGCCCTGGCGGCGATCATTCCATAAGGCAGGCAGCGGGCCGGAATTGTTCAGTTTGTCCAGTTGGTCCCATCGGTTACCGGATTCGGCAGGCGCTCCCAGCAGCAAGCTGCTGTTGATGCCAATTTTTGCCCTGAGGATCTTGACCCCCCAATTGGCATCCAATTGCTTTAATTGACGAACGAAGTCGCGGGATTCGAAATACGTCGACGTCTCATAGGAGTACGACTTGAACAGCAGGAATATCAATGCCGCAAATGTGGTGAGGGCGATGGCCGAGAAAGCGGCCCATTTGTAACTGCTGCGAATTTGCATAATGTTCTTTCGCTCCTTGAAAGTTGAAAATACAGACATCATGCAAATATCAACGTACTCGGATTCTAGTCGTACGCTGGAAAACTGCTCATAAAAACGCCACTCAATGGAGTGGCGTTTTTATTGGCGTGGAACTTGGGCGCAGTGACGTTCAGCCAGCAACTTGTTGCTGTAATTGCAGATTTCCGTCCACGTCCTTGACCAGCCCACTGGCCAGGAACAGCGGCTGCAAACGCTTGTGCAGTTGCGGCTCGACAAACTCCTTGACGGTCGCAAGCGCCAGGCTGCCGTAAACCTCCAGCTCCGCTTTGGTATATGACAGCCAGGCCTTTTTCAGCGCCATCAGCACATCGCTACCGGCGGTAGAGGCGAAGCGGCGGTTGAGCACTTGCCCGTCCAGGTTGAAGGTGTGTTGGTACTCGTAACCGTTCTCGTCACCTTGACTGTCGACGCAGCGGATGCAGGTGCATTGACCGTCGCCGAAGGCTGCGAGCAGGTAGGCGTTGAAGTCCACGACGGGCTTGAGCCCCAGGCGTTTATCATCGACTTCGAACAGATCCCTGGTCAGTTTTTCATCAGTACTCAACGTCAATTCCCTCACAAGTCATGCGGCGTATTTTTACAGCGCAGCACAATAACAGCCGAATGGGGCCTGCGGGCAGTTTTCGGCCCGCGGCCATGTTAGTTCATGAATTTCTGAACTAACTATTTGCTGCAGCCTATTCAATTATCTGTCGACATGGCCTTAGGATCCGCCACACGGGACCGACGCCATTAGAGCAGCAGCCCGCAGCACCCCCTTTTCGACTGCCCAGCAACGCCAACAGCCCAAATAGCTGGTGGCCCGAAGCAGTCGAGAGGAATGCATGAAGCTAGACATTTTCCGTACCTTGTGGGGTTCCACCGCCAGTCATACATCCGCCCTGGATGAATTGCTCGCCGCCGGCTTCGATGGCCTCGAAGCACGTCTGCCGCTGCAGGCCGATAAGCGTGGCGAGTTCCGCGAGTTCCTGCGCAGCAATCACGTCCCCTATATCTGCACCTTGTTCAGTGCCTACGATGTCTTGCCCGATCAAGCGGCCACGCCGGCCCAGCACCTGGCCGACATCGATCACAAGCTGGGACTGGCCGCGGAGCTGACACCCCGTTTCGTCAATTTGCTCGCGGGCAATGACCGCTGGCCCCTGGCGTTGCAGGTCGAGTTCTTTGGCCAAGCCATGGAGCTGGCTACCAAGCATGGGCTGTTCTGCAGTTTCGAAACGCACCGCGCCCGCTCCTTGTACAGCCCCTGGGTGACTCTGGAACTGATCCGCCAACTGCCTGGAATGCGTTTCACCAGTGACATCAGCCATTGGGTGGTGTGCTGTGAGCGATTGCTGGACGACCCGGCCGATGATCTGTCGACCTTCGTCGAGCGGGTGCATCACATTCAAGCCCGGGTCGGCTATGACCAGGGTCCGCAAGTCCCCCATCCCGCCGCCCCGGAATATGCCCGTGAACTCGCGTTTCACCAGCGCCACTGGGAGTCCGTCTGGGCCTCTCAGCTTCAGCGCGGCTACGCCGTCAGCACCCTGACGCCGGAGTTCGGGGCCGACGGTTACCTGCATCACTTGCCGTTCACCAACATGCCGGTCGCCGATCTTTGGGACTTGAATCAGTGGATGGCACGCACCGAGCGCGAACACTTCGACCGTTTTAGCCGTGAAGGAGCCCACCATGAGTAATCCGTCGCCGACCCAGGCCAACTTCAACAGCATCCCGGTGGTGAATATTGCCGGGCTGTTCAGTATCGAACTGGAGCACCGCCTGGCCGTGGCCGAGCAATTGGGCCGTGCCGCCAGTGATGTGGGTTTTCTGTACATCACCGGGCACGGCATCGATCCGGCGCTGATCGAGGGGCTGCGCCAGGCGGCCCGGGATTACTTCGCTCAGCCCCTGGACGCCAAGATGCGCCACTACATCGGCACCTCGGAAAGCCACAAGGGCTTTGTGCCCGAAGGTGAGGAGGTCTATTCCAAGGGCAAGCCGGACCATAAAGAGGCCTTCGACGTTGGCTTCGAAGTGCCGGCGGATGATCCGCTGTTCCTGAGTCGCACACCGCTGCTGGGGCCGAATCACTGGCCCGTCGTTCCGGGTTTTCAGGCCGCTGTACAAAACTACTATCAGGCTGTGTTTGCGCTTGGCCGTCGCCTGTTTGATGGCTTCGCGCTGGCCCTGGGTCTGGAGGAAGGCTACTTCGATGCGCTGGTGACCCGTCCGCCTTCCAAGCTGCGGCTGATCCATTACCCCTTCGACGCCACCGCCGTGGACGCGCCGGGCATCGGCGCGCATACCGACTACGAGTGCTTCACCATCCTGCACGCCGATCAGCCGGGGCTGGAGGTGCTTAACGATCAGGATCAATGGATCGACGCACCGCCCATGCCCGATGCGTTCGTGGTGAACATCGGCGACATGCTGGAAGTCATGACCGCCGGGACCTTTGTCGCCACCGCGCACCGGGTGCGCAAGGTGGCGCAGGAGCGCTACAGCTTCCCGCTGTTTTACGCCTGCGACTACCACACGCTGATTAAACCGCTGCCGGCCTTCATCAATGACGGCCAGGACTATGAGGCGCTGGCGATTGGCGAGCACATGTGGAGTCAAGCCTTGCAGACCTACCAGTACCTGCGCAAACGCGTCGAGAACGGCGAGCTTGAGCTGCCGTCCCACGCCCGCAAGCCATCAAGTTTTGGTCGGCTGAAGAACACCGCCACTCATTCCTAAAAAACAACCAACGGAGCATTCCCTGATGAAATCCCTCTGCGTGTCTACCCGACTGAGTCTGTTCGCCGCTGGCCTGTTCTGCGCCAGTGGCGCTTTTGCCGACACGGCGACCCCCGGTGTGTTGAAGGTCGGTATGGAAATCACCTACCCACCGTTCGAGTCGTACGACGCTAACAAGAACGTGGTCGGCTCCGACCCCGAGCTGGCCCACTCCCTGGCCAAGGCGATGGGCGCCAAGGCCAGTTTTGTCGATACCAAGTTTCCCAATCTGATCAATGGTCTCAACGCCGGGCATTACGACGCGATCATTTCCGGCATGTACATCACCCCTGAGCGCCAGGCCCAGGCACGGACCATCGGCTACGCCAAAACCGGTGCCGCGATCATGGTGCCCAAGGGCAGTGAGTTGAGCCCGAAGGTTCCCGAAGACCTGTGTGGCCTGAAGGTCGGACTGGAGCAGGGCACGACCTGGGTCGGCAAGTTCCGGCAGTTGTCCACGGACTACTGCGTACCGAACAACAAAGGTGCGATCACGGTCAGCGAATACCCCTCGGCGCCCGAGGTCACGCAGGCGCTGCTGTCGAAGAACATTCAGGCGCAGGTGGAAATCGCCGGTGCCGCGCACATGATCGCCGAGCGCACCAATGGCCGAGTCATCGTCAGCTCGCAGCAGCTGGTTTATCCGCAGACCTTGGGCATCTACGTCAAGAAAGACGCCGATGCGACGTATCAGTCGCTGGTCAAGGCGTTGGCCCAGAGCAAGGCCAACGGCGAGTACGCCGCGATCCTGAAGACGTATGACCTGGAACCGGTCTCCGAGTAATGCCTGAAACCGCGCCCCCGGTTTGGGGCGCTGCTTGCGCGAGGTGTCTATGCAATTCGATTGGGCTTACTTTTTTTCGCTGTTTTCCATGGCTGACTTCTGGGCGGCGAGCCTGACCGTCATCGAGCTAAGCACCCTGGCCTGGTTCCTGGGCATGTTGCTGGGTTTTGTCCTGGCATCGGCCAAGCTGTCCAGCTTGCCCTGGCTGCGTATTCCCGCGTCGCTGTATATCTGGTTCTTTCGCAGCATTCCGCTGCTGGTGCTGGTGGTCTTCATCTACAACCTGCCGCAGTTGCTGCCCAGTGCCGGGCCGGTGCTGTCGGTGCCGTTCTATTCCGGCCTGTTGGCGCTGGTGGTCACTGAAGCCGCCTATATGGCCGAAATCCATCGTGGCGGGTTGATCTCGGTCGCGAAGGGGCAGAAGGAAGCGGGGCGTGCCCTGGGGATCGGCCTGTTTGGCCTGCAACGGCTGATCGTCATTCCCCAGGCGTTTCGCATCTCCCTGCCGACGTTGATCAACGAATACATCACGGTGGTCAAGCTGACCTCGTTGATCTCGGTGATTTCCCTGACCGAGCTATTGACGGTCGGCCAGCGCCTGTATGCACAGAACTTCCTGGTGATGGAAACCCTGGCGGCCGTCGGCGTGTACTACGTGCTGATCGTCACGGTGTTTGGCTTCGCCTTGCAGCGTCTGGAACGCTACCTGGATCTGAACCTGCGCACACCACAAACCCTGGAGAGCGCGTCGGTACAGGTGCTGCGTGACAACCTGGCGCCTGTCGCGCCGGGCAAGGTCAACCTCACCACCAAAGGCGCGGCGCCGGCCCTGCAACTGCAGGACGTGCACAAGCGCTACGGCGATCATCATGTGCTTAAAGGCATTGATTTGAAGGTGCACAGTGGTCAGGTGATCTCGATCATCGGTCCGTCCGGTTCCGGCAAGACGTCGTTGATTCGTACCATCAATGGCCTGGAACGCATCGATCAAGGCGAAATCCTGTTGTTCGGGGAGGGCTTCATCAATGCCGAGGATAAACCGGATGGCCGTCAGGTTCGTCAGGGTGTTAGGCGCATCGGTATGGTGTTCCAGAACTTCAACCTGTTCCCACACTTGACGTTGCTGGACAACATCAGCCTGGCCCCGCGTTATCACGGCGGCGGCCGCGTGCTGAGCGAACAACGGGCCTGTCAGCTACTCGACAAGGTCGGCCTGCTGGCCCACGTCCACAAATACCCGCATCAGCTATCCGGCGGCCAGCAACAGCGGGTGGCGATTGCCCGGGCCATGGCCATGGACCCGGACATCCTGCTGTTCGACGAACCCACTTCGGCGCTGGACCCGGAGCTGGTCGGCGAAGTGCTCACCGTCATAGGCAACCTGGCCCGCGAAGGCATGACCTTGCTGATTGTCACCCACGAAATGGACTTTGCCCTGTCGATCTCCGACCGGGTGATCTTCATGGAAAACGGTCGGGTGCAGCTGGATGCATCGCCACAGGCGATCCGTGAGGAGCCTGGCGCTGAACGCGTGCGGCGGTTTATTGGGCTGGAGGTGCCAGAGGAGGAGGGGTGCCTGGTTGGGGCAATGCTTTGATAAGTGTTCACTGGTCAGGGCGATAGTCAGCGAGCGCTCTGCGGGGAAGGGAGGTTTTTCACTGCCCCGACCCCGCTGAGCCGTTGATTTCAACTCATCCAATTACCGCCATCAACGTTATAGGTCTGCGCCACGATGTAATCACTCTCGGCCGACGCCAGGAAGATCGCCATCCCCACGAGGTCCTCCGCTGTCGCCATTCGTCCAAGCGGCACTTCCTGGCCCACCAGTCTTTTCTTTTCCCCGATCGGGCGATTTTCATACTTGGCGAACAGCGCATCGACGCCATCCCAATGCTCGCCGTCAACCACACCGGGCGCGATGGCATTCACATTAATCTTGTGTTTGATCAGGTCAAGACCGGCCGATTGCGTGAGGCTGATCACCGCCGCCTTGGTCGCACAGTAAATTGCGACCAGCGCTTCCCCCCGGCGCCCCGCCTGACTGGCCATGTTGATGATCTTGCCACCATGACCCTGAGCGATCATCTGCCGGGCAGCGGCCTGCAGGGTGAACAGCGTGCCGGCCACGTTGATCGAGAACAGGCGTTCGTAGCTGTCGCGGGAGATCTCCGCGATCGGCGCGAGATCGAACAGCGCCGCGTTGTTGATCAGGATATCGAGCTTGCCGACTTTCTCGACGACCGTTGCGATGGCCGCGTCTATCGAGACTTGACGGGTAACGTCCATCTCGACCGCATAGGCCTGCGGACCCAACTCGGCCGCCGTGGCTTGCGCCCGTTCCAGGTTGATGTCGGCAATCGCGACGGTTGCGCCTTCGTGGATATAGGCTTGGGCGAAGGCCCGGCCGATGCCTCTGGCCGAACCGGTAATGAGGGTGCTTTTTCCTTCCAGACGTTTCATTTTTTTCATCCGTTCGTAAATGCTGAATGTCATGGCTTTATTTGGGATAACCGGCGCGCTTCATCTCACGCTCGGTGCTCTGCTGGGCGTTGGCCAAAGCCTGCTCCACCGACATCTGCCCGGTCAGCGCTGCGGACAATTGCTTGCCGACCGACGTGCCGATGGCCTGGAACTCGGGAATGGTCACGTACTGGATGCCGACGTAGGGCACCGGCTGCATGGACGGGTGCGCCGGGTCGGCGTTCTGCATCATTTGCAACGTGACTTTGGCGAAGGGCGCGGCTTGCAAATAGGCGTCGCTGTAGGTGGACATCCGCGTACCCGGTGGCACGTTGCTGATGCCGTCCTTCTGCGCAACCAACTGGATGTATTCCTTGGAGGTGGCCCATGTCACAAAGGCCTTGGCGGCGTCCTTGTGTTTGGAACTGGTGGGAATGGCCAGCGACCAGGCATAGAGCCAGGACGAACCTTTGTCCGTGACCTGCGTCGGTGCTGCGACGAAGCCGACCTTGTCGGCGACATTGCTCTGGGTCTTGTCCGTGATAAAGGAACCCGCGACGCTGGCATCGACCCACATCGCGCACTTGCCGCTGTTGAACAGCGCCAGGGTTTCGTTGAAGCCATTGCTCGACACACCGGGCGGGCCGTAACGCTTCAGCGTATCGACGTAGAAGTTGGCCGCTGCGGTCCACTCGGGGCCGGTCAGTTGCGGTTGCCATTTCTCGTCGAACCAACGCGCACCGAAGGCGTTGGCCATAGTCGACAGCAGCGCGATGTTCTCACCCCAACCGGCCTTGCCCCGCAGGCACATGCCGTATTGCTCTTTGTCAGGATGGTGCAGCTTGCCGGCGAACTCACCGAGCTGGGTCCAGGTCGGGTGCTCGGGCATGCTCAGCCCGGCGTCCTTGAACAGGTCTGTACGGTAATAAGTGACGGTGCTTTCGCCATAGAACGGCAGGGCATAGAGGGTGTCGTTGATCGAAAGCCCCTGGCGCACCGAAGGAAAGATGTCCTCGAGGTCATAGCCGGCGGGCAGGCCCTTCATTGGCTCCAGCCAGTTTTTGGCAGCCCACAAAGGCGTTTCGTAAGTGCCAATGGTCAGCACGTCGAACTGCCCACCTTGCGTGGCAATGTCGGTGGTCAGGCGCTGGCGCAGGACATTCTCTTCCAGCACCACCCAATTGAGCTTGATGTCCGGATGCGCGGCCTCGAAGGTTTTCGATAGCTTCTGCATGCGGATCATGTCGCTGTTGTTGACGGTGGCAATCGTGACGGTATCGGCGGCCTGGGCGAGCAGGGCGAAGGAAAAACCGGCGGACAGAAACAGCGCGTTGGGCAATATCTTCATGGTGTTCTCCGCTCTGCGGCGTGGGCAGCAGAATCTTTTATTGTTGTAATCCGGGATGGCGAAGCGATTACACCAGCTCCCCACGGGCCTCACAAATCAACGGCACACGCCCGACTGATACTTTTTTAACCGTACGCAGCAGCGGCAAAAAAGTATCAGTCGCCACCGATCATTGCGCTAGGCAACCCACACGCCTTAGTGTGAATCTTGCTTGACCTACAACAATAAGAAGGACGCGACAGTGATGAGCCCGTACGCCACCGCGGACAAGCAGCCCGCGCTCGAAGTCATCCTCAACGAGCCGCAGCACAGTTTTCGCTGGTATCAGCACGATTATCCGTTCGACCTGGCGCGCTGGAATCATCATCCCGAGTTCGAAATCCACTTGATTCGCGAAGGCAGTGGCCGGCTGTTGGCGGGTGACTACATCGGCCTGTTCGACGCCGGGCATGTGGCGCTGATCGGCCCCGGCCTGCCGCACGACTGGATCAGCGATCTGGGGAAAGGCGAGGTGATCGAGGGGCGTGATGTGGTGTTGCAGTTCGATGGTCAGGCGTTGATGCAACTGCGCAACCTGGTGCCTGAACTCAATGAGCTGCAAGGCCTGTTCCGGCAAGCGGCTCAGGGGATCGAGTTCAGTGGTGCGACCCGCAAGAAAGCCGCCGACCTTCTGGAGCAGATCGGCCGCAGCCAGGGTTTTGCGCGGTTGTGCCTGTTCCTGGCGTTGCTGCAACTGCTGGCCTCGGCGCCCGACAGCCAACGCAAGACCCTCGCCAGCCTGCAATACGCGCCGATGCTCGATGCCTTGACGGCCCAGCGCATGAGCATCGTCTTCGACTACATCCTCAACGACCTCGCCGATGAGTTGCGCCTGTCCGTCATCGCCCAGCGCCTGGAAATGAGCGAACCGGCGTTCTCCAAGTTCTTCAAACGTGCCACCGGCCACACCTTCGTCGACCTGACCCGCAAACTGCGCGTTCAGCGGGCCTGCCGTTTACTGGCGCAAAGCAGCCTCAGCGTTGCCAACATCTGCTTCGAAGTCGGCTATGCCAACCTGTCGAATTTCAATCGGCACTTTCGCCATGAAATGCAGGAGACGCCGAGCGAATATCGGCAGCGGTTGCAAAGGGCGGTGGTGGCCGGTTAACGCATCCGGGCCGTCACGTACTGGATCACTGCCTGAAGCTCACCTGAATCCGGCGCATTGCTCACGGCTGCTTCCGACCGGCACCATGGATAGTCCAGCGTTGATACCCAATCCATGATCATGGGCAGAGAGGTCGCGGGCAGGGTTTCCATGTGCTCGATGGTGATGGTCAGTCGCTCGACCCGTCTCGACTCAGCCTCGAACTGCCAGTCATACACACCGCAACCGACACGGGCTTCGCCAGAATTTTTATCGGACATCGCGACCAGCCATTGGCATTGGAACGTGTTGGCATCCGCCTCAGGTGGGGTTCCCAGGCAAAACGTGTAAACGTTCTCGAAAGTCTGGCCAAAACGGCTGACCAACACCTCGCCGATGGCCTCGCGGCCTTCAACATGGGCGGGAAACGAGATTGAACCCGTGTTGACCACCATGTTGAGGATGGCGTCGGGCGTAAAGGCCTGGCGCAGCAGGTGAGGGCGGTTGCCGTCTTTGGCGTTTATGTACTGTTGAATCGATAGCTGAGCGGTGTTCATCGTGTATCCATCGCGTCCATATCAAGTTGAGAACCGCCTCGTCCGAGGCTCAGACCGCACTATTCCATAAATCCGTCACCAGCATGCAACCCGGTGCATGGGTGATGCACAGCGGTGGACGTGAGGCTTGCACCACCGATTGCGGTGTCACGCCGCAGGCCCAGAACACCGGGATTTCGTCGGCGGCGATGGGGACGGCGTCGCCGTAATCCGGCGTGTCCAGCGAGTGGATGCCGATCAACGCAGGATCGCCGATGTGTACCGGGGCGCCGTGGACGTTGGGCATGCGCGCCGTGATTTGAATCGCCTGGATTGCCGCGGCGGCTTTCATCGGGCGCATGCTCACCACCAGTTTGCCACTCAGGCGAGCGGTAGGGCGGGTGTCGATATTGGTCTGGTACATGGCGACATTGCGCCCCAGGTCGATGTGTTTGAGGGCGATGCCGGCATCCAGCAGCGGTTGTTCGAAGGAGAACGAGCAGCCAATGGCGAAGGCGACCAGATCGTCTTGCCACAGGGACTCGATGTCCAGCGGCTCGTCGCTCAATTCACCATGGCGATAAACCCGGTAGCGCGGCACGTCATGGCGGATATCAATGGCGGTGCCGAGGTTGCGGAAAAACGGATCCCCCGGCTCGGTCACGTCAAGCAACGGGCAGGCCTGACGATTGAGGGTGCAATAGCGCAGGAACTCGTTGGCCCAATCGCTGGGCAGAATCACGATATTAGCTTGCACCCGGCCCTGGCCGAGGCCGCTGGTGTGACCCTGATACTGCCCGGCGGCGATGCTTTGGCGCAGGGCCAGGGGGGCGCGCTGCTGCAATTGTTCGAAGGACAGGGCTGGCAGGTTCATCACGGCATCTCCACAGGTTCGTGGGTTCTTTTTAGAAAACCGTGGCGATGCCGTCCAACTAGGAATGTTGTTACCCCCAGACAACTAAAAGTTATTCGAGCGGTCGTCGACTGTTCAGACCCGGTGCAGCGACCATGCGTTGCGGGCCGACATCAATCGCGTATTGGCCAACCACTTGGCGACTCATGTCGACAATGCTCTCGATCAGTTCCAGGCCGACGCCGGCGCGCCACGAGGCCACGACATCCAGTTGCGGCAGGCGCGTGCCGGGTTCCAGTTGAATCAGCTCGCCGCTGGCCAGGGGCTTGGCCACCAGCGCTGCCGGAAGCGCGCCAATGCCGAAACCGTCACGAATCAGCCGGGTCATGGCCGACACCGAGTTGACACAACTGACCCGCGGCGCGCTGATGCCATGGGCGTGCAGCAGGTTGAGCACATCCTGATGCGGGCGCGAGTGTTTGACGAAGGTGATGATGCGCTCACTGGCCATTTCGATCAGCGACGCATAGGGCCGGGCATAGATCGAGTTGCTCGCGGCGATCCAGTGCATGGGGTAATGCGCCAGTTCGAGGTTGCGCACGCTTTCGTGGCGGATCAGGTCGGTCTGGAACACGATGTCGAGGTAGCCCTTTTGCAGTTGCTCGCACAGATTGCGTGCGGCGTCGGCGGTGATCTCGATTTCCACGGCGGGGAACGTCTGCATCAGGGTCGACATCAACGGGCTGAGCCAGGTGTGGATCACCGTGTCCATCACACCGATACGCACCAGGCCCTGCTGCGGGCTGGTGTTGTCCAGCGAGTGTTTCAGCGCGCGCTGGACCTCAAGCATTTGCTCGGCATAGTCGAGCACCTTCAGGCCTTCGGGCGTCAGCGAAACGCCGCGTGAGTCGCGCACGAACAGGCGCAGGCCCAGCTCCTCTTCTAGCGAAGCGATGCGGCTGGAGATCGCGGCCTGGGTGCTGAACATTTTCTCGGCGGTCAGGCTGAAGCTTTGCAGGCGGGCGACCCAGACGAAGGTTTCGAGGAATTTGAGGTTCATGGCGGCTCTCTTGGCGCTTGTGGCTCTTATGAAGAGGACAGGTTGCAATTGTTACTCCAGAACCGCCCATTGAGCGCATCAAATTTTCTTATGCCTTACCTCGCTTTTTTCCCGTTTGACGCCGCTGAGCCTCGACGCGAAGAATCCGCTCCACGACGCAGGTCACTGCGTCCGCTCCCCAACGACAACGCCTTCACAAAAAAATAATGAGGCGTGTCCGTCATCTTCGCTTGCTGCCGCAGGAACCTCCCATGGAAAAAACCATGACTGACCACGTGCCTATCGGTACGGGCCGCACCGGTCCGTTCAGCTGGTATGGCCCCTTGTCGAAAAATGAAAAACGTACCTTCTGGAGTTGCAAGATCGGCTATGCCCTGGACGGCATGGATACGCAAATGCTGAGTTTCGTGATTCCGACGCTGATCGCCACTTGGGGCATCTCCAAGGGCGACGCCGGACTGATCGGCACCTGCACGCTGCTGGCCTCGGCGGCAGGCGGTTGGGTTGCCGGGATTTTGTCCGACCGCATCGGCCGGGTACGGACTCTGCAACTGACGGTGTTGTGGTTCGCGTTCTTCACCTTTTTGTGTGGCCTGGCGCAGAACTACGAGCAATTGCTGGTGGCCCGGACCTTGATGGGCTTTGGCTTCGGCGGTGAATGGACGGCAGGTGCGGTGTTGATCGGCGAGGTGATTCGCTCACAGGATCGCGGCAAAGCGGTGGGCATGGTGCAGGCGGGTTGGGCGTTGGGTTGGGGGATGACGGCGTTGCTCTATGCCGGGCTGTTCAGCTTCCTGCCGCCGGAAGAAGCCTGGCGAGCGCTGTTCATGATTGGCTTGGTGCCGGCGCTGTTTGTGTTGGTGATTCGTCGGTTGGTCAAGGAGTCGGACACCTTCGAGCACGCCCGGCGTGAGCGCAAGGCCAAGCCAGAGCAGGATTCACCGTGGGCGTTCTTCGACATCTTCGCCCCACGGATGCTCAGCACCACCTTGCGCGCCTCGTTGTTGACCACCGGCGCGCTGGGCGGCTATTACGCGATCACCACCTGGTTGCCGACCTACCTGAAAACCGAACGCGGCCTGAGCGTGCTTGGCACCGGCGGCTATCTGGCCATGGTGATCGTCGGCTCCTACATCGGCTATGTGACCAGTGCGCTGCTGACCGATGCCATCGGGCGCAAGAAGAACTTCATCCTGTTCGCCGTAGGGTCCATGGCGATTGTTCTGGCCTACACCCAACTGCCCATCGATAACACCTGGATGCTCTGGTTGGGCTTTCCGCTGGGCTTCTTCGCCTCGGGCATCTTTGCTGGGATGGGGGCGTTTCTGACCGAGTTGTTTCCGACCCGCATGCGCGGTTCGGGCCAGGGCTTTTGCTACAACGCCGGGCGCTCCATCGCCGCGCTGTTCCCGCTGTTCATCGGTGCGCTGAGCGACACCTTGCCCATCGGCACCGGAATCGGTGTCTTCGCCGCCGGAGCCTATGGCGTGGTGATTCTGGCGGCCTTGAGCCTGCCGGAAACCCGTGGTCGACAACTCGAACCCTGAGCCCCGGACACGTCTGGGCAGCGTTGCCCGGACGTCGCTGACAACCTGTTAAAACAACCATCGGACGCGATCGCAACGCCCCCGAGAGGGCTCGCTCGCGTCCGTAAAAGGAGCAAAGCATGCGTCATTTCACTTCCACCCAGCGGTTGTTGACCCCGGTTGGCACCTTGCTCGGCTTGAGCCTGATCGGTGTACCAAGCGCCCAGGCGGATTTCATTGCCGACAGTAAGGGCAGCCTGGAAGCCCGCAACTTCTACTTCAACCGCGACTTTCGTCAGGAAGGCGCGCGGGACAAGGCCGAGGAATGGGCGCAGGGTTTTCTGCTGCGGATGGAGTCCGGCTACACCGCCGGCACCCTGGGTTTTGGACTGGACGCCTTGGGCATGGCCGGTTTCAAACTGGACTCCGGCGGCGGGACTGCGGGCACCAATCTGTTGCCGCCGGATTTATCGGGCGGTTCGCAGGATCAATATGGCGAGCTGGGTCTGACCGCCAAGGTGCGCCTGTCCAACAGCACCCTGAAGTTAGGGACATTGCAGATCAAGGACCCGGTGGTGAGTTCCAACGACACGCGGCTGTTGCCGGGAACCTTCAAGGGCGGCTTGCTGAGCGTGCAGGAAATCGACCGGTTGAAGCTGACTGCCGGGCAATTTACCCAGATCAATTTTGTCGACTCCACCGACTATCAGGACATGACCGCCAACCGCATTGGCGGCAGCAGCGACAAGTTCCAGTTCGCCGGGGCGGACTATCAGTTCTTGCCTAACCTCACGGCGCAATACCGCTACGGCAAGCTGGAAAACATCTACCAGCAAAACTACCTTGGGTTCGTCCATGCCCTGGACTTGGGCGCGGGTCAATCACTGAAGAGTGACGTGCGCTACGCGCGCAGTACCGAGGACGGCAATTTCCGCAAGATCGACAACCAGGCCTTCGGCGCGCTGTTTACCTACAGCCTCGGCGGGCATGCGCTGGGCTTGGGTTACCAGCGCATGAGCGGCGATGACCCGTTCCCGTACATCGGCCGCAGTGATCCCTATCTGGTCAACTTCGTGCAGATCGGTGACTTCGCCAACATCGACGAACACTCCTGGCAAGCCCGCTACGACTACAACTTCGCCGCGCTCGGTGTGCCGGGGTTGAGTTTTATGACCCGCTACATTTCTGGCGACAACGTGCAACGCAGTGCGCCGGGCGAGGGCAAGGAGTGGGAGCGCAACACCGACATCGCCTACGTCGTGCAGGACGGCACACTGAAAGGGCTGGGGTTTAAATGGCGTAATGCTTCGGTGCGTTCGAACTTTGGCAATGACCTGGATGAAAATCGGCTGATCGTCAGTTATACCGTGGGGCTTTGGTAAAGCCCGCTCATTTTCCAGTCCACCGAAAACCCAGTGGCCCAACCCACTCTATGTAGCAGCTGGCGAAGCCTGCGTCCGGCTGCGCAGCAGTCGTGAATCCCGTACACGCGGTGTGCCTGACAGACCGCGGCGTCTGGTTTTACGACTGCTGCGCAGCCGGACGCAGGCTTCGCCAGCTGCTACGGGATCGCCAACCACTGGCCCACAACTTTCTGATAGTTGCCAGTGACCTTGCTCAGGTGCAACCACTGATCAACATACTGCTTCCACGTAACATCATCACGCGGCAGCAGATAGGCCTTCTCGCCATACTGGAAATACTGGCTCGGGTTCACCGCGCACAACCCAGGCTTGAGTTTCTGCTGGTACAGCGCCTCGGAGGCATCGGTAATCATCACGTCGGCTTTCTTGTCCAGCAATGCCTGGAACAGCGTCACATTGTCGTGCAGCATCAACTGCGCCTTGGGCAGGAAGGCATGCACAAACGCCTCATTGGTGCCGCCGGCCGGTTCGATCAGCCGCACTGACGGCTGGTTGATCTGCTCGACTGTCTGGTAACGCGCCTGATCTTCGCAGCGTACCAACGGAACCTTGCCATCGACGTCGAGGGTGCTGCTGAAAAAGGCTTTTTTCTGCCGTTCCAGCGTCACCGAAATCCCGCCCATCGCGATGTCGCATTTGCCCGCGAGCAGGTCGGGCATCAGGGTTTTCCAGGTGGTTT
This sequence comes from Pseudomonas sp. LBUM1646, assembly GCF_059716165.1. Classification (NCBI taxonomy): domain Bacteria; kingdom Pseudomonadati; phylum Pseudomonadota; class Gammaproteobacteria; order Pseudomonadales; family Pseudomonadaceae; genus Pseudomonas; species Pseudomonas sp. LBUM1646. The sequence continues at coordinate 3,629,824 of NZ_CP166810.1, read as the reverse complement.
GCTCCCATTTCACCTTGGCACCCAGGCTGTCAGCCAGCGAGCGAGCCATCGCAATGTCGATGCCTTCGTACTCGCCGTTTTCATTTTTATAGGTGTAGGGCTTGTAGTCCCCGGTGGTGCAGACCGTCAGCACACCTTGCTGCATGACACTGTCCAGGTGCGAAGGTGTTTCCTGTGCCTGTACGCCCCAGGGCAGGGCGAGCAATCCACAGAAGATCAGCGTGTGTTTTTTGTTGTTCATCGGTTCGGCGCTCACTTTCAAATCCTATGAGAGGTGCGCCGAGTATCGCTGAAAGCTTCAACGATGGGGGAGCGCAAGACAGCCCAAACCTTTCAGGGTGGTTTCGACCGCTTGTTCCAGCGGCGTGTGCGGTTCGGTCCCGAGCACCGCCAGCAAACGGCTGTTGTCCATGCGCAACGGTTGTTGCCACAGGTAGCGCATCTCCAGAAGTTCACGCAGCGTGGTGACAAAAGGCGAGACCAGGCGCGCCAGCCACCACGGAAAGGGTCGCAATTTCGCCTGCCCGCCATCGCGTTCAACGCAGCGTGCAATGGCGGTTGCGATCTGCGTGCCATCGGCGTCCCAATACCCGGCCATATGGAAGGTCGAGAAGGGTGCCAGACGCTCCCGATGGCCGAGTAATTGCACCATGGTCTGCGCGACATCCGGCAAATAGGCCCATTGATGACCGACGCCGGGATCGCTCGGCAGGTTGATGCGCTTCACCGCTTGCCCAGGCTTGATCATCCCTTGGGAAAACCAACTGTTGCCGGCCTGCGGACCAAAAAAATCGCCGCTGCGCAGCACAATTGCCCGTGCGCCTTGTTGTGTTGCGGCGTGCAATCGTTGTTCGAGCTGGACGCGGATCTGGCCTTTGCGGGTCAGTGGATGCTGCGGTGAATCCTCGGTCAACTGCGGGAAGGCATCCGGGCCGAAGTTGTAGACCGTGCCGGGCAACACAATGGTGGCGCCTTCTTTCAAGGCGGCGCCGATGGTGTTATCCATCATCGGCAGCACCCATTCATGCCAGCGACGATAACCGGGCGGATTCACCGCGTGGATCAGCACGCTGCAACCCCTTGCGGCGCGCATCACGTCATCGCGATTCAGCGCATCGCCACGCAGATAGAGAATGCCCTCGCGGGTTTCGCGGCTTTGCGTGAGGCCGCGTTGCAGCGCCTGGACTTGCCATCCCGCGTCGCGCAACTGGCGGGCCACTTCGCCGCCGATGCCACCCGTTGCACCCAGTACTAGAACTTTCTGCGCCATGTCACGTTCTCCCGAATTGAAATCCATTCTGGCGCTACGGACGGGATGAAAGAAATTGCTGAATATCCACCACTAGCTATACATTTATGTATGACTAAAAATATTGGCTGGGAACTCTATCGAAGCTTTCTGGCGGTGCTGACCCACGGCTCGCTGTCGGCGGCCGCGCGGGCGCTGGGCATTACCCAGCCGACCGTGGGGCGCCACGTTGCCGAACTCGAAGCCTCGTTCAAACAGACCTTGTTCACGCGCTCAAGAACGGGATTGATGCCAACCGAAGCGGCATTGACCTTGCGCAGTTACGCCGAGGCCATGCACAGCAACGCGGCGGCCCTGGAGCGGGCGATGGCCGGACAGGGGCAAACGACGGGCGGCACGGTGCGCGTTACCGCCAGCGAAGTGATTGCCGTGGAAGTGCTGCCGCCTGCATTGGCGCGGCTGCGTCAGGCACATCCGCAACTCACCATTGAACTGGTGGCCACCAACCGCGTGCAGGATTTGTTGCAACGCGAGGCCGACATCGCCGTGCGTATGACCGCGCCGAAACAGGAGCAACTCATCGCCCGCAGTGTCGGCAACGTCAAGATCGGGCTCCACGCCCAAGCCGATTACCTGCACCAGTTCGGCACGCCGGCAGTACCGGCAGACCTGGCTCGGCACACATTGATCGGCTTCGACACCGAGACACCATTCCTGCGCGCCGCCAGCAAACGCGTGCCAGGCTGGAGCCGCGAAGGCTTTTCCTTGCGTTCCGACAGCGACCTGGCCCAACTTGCCATGATCCGGGCGGGCGCTGGCATCGGGTTTTGCCAGTCGGCAATTGCCAGGCGCGACGCGAGTCTGGTGCAGGTATTACCCGAGCACCTCACCTTCCAACTGGACGCCTGGGTCACCATGCACGAAGACCTGCGCAACAGCCCGCGCTGCAAAGTGGTGTTTGACGCATTAGTGCAGTGCCTGCTGACGCATACCGCTATTTGACGGCATACACCTTGCGTACATACCGCGTGCTTTTCCAGGCGCACGGTGCACCTTGCGGCACGAACACGCTGTCGCCGGTGTTGACCGTCACGCTTGATCCATCCGCTGCGAGCAAGGTCACGCTGCCTTCAATCAAGTGCATCAATTCATTGAGTTTGTGCGCGCGGCCATGACGTTCGTAAGGCGTCGAGTCCCAGACGCCGACACGCAGATCGGTGGCCGCATCTTCAAAGGCATTGCGTGACCGGCATTGCGGCGTCGGGCCGATCAGGATTTGCGGTTCCGGTGCTGCCGAAGGCGAGAGCATCGCCAGTGGATCAAGCAAGGTCAGGCCGGGTGTCGGCACTGCGGTGGACATGGCACAAAAGGCCCATTGAGTACCAGCGTGGGCTTCGATCCGCAGCGCCGTTCCGCGAGCGATCACCGCGCTGGCACCGATACCCAGTTCCAGTGTCTGCTCTATGGTTTTCAGCACCACATGGCCGGCGTGGACGACGATCACTTCGGTGTGCGGGAAATCCTCGATATCAAACACTTCGCCGGCTTCCACGATGCCGGCAGACACCCCGTCGAGCCCGGACCAGGCGACCTGACGACTGTCGATAAATGGGTCCAGAGCACTCAACGGCATCGCTTTGAAAGGCGTGGCAATGCGGCTGCCGTCAGCGCGAGCCAACAGCAGAACGGTAGGTTGGGACATACGGGTGACGCTCCATGCAAATAAAGGTGTTGGGTGACGAGGGTTATATCGGGCCAAGCGATCAGCCGATGGCTTGGGTGACCACGGCAAACTGGCGTATGCCGTCGGCACTTTGCGGCGGGGTGCCACGGGCCATCAGCGCGACGGTGTCGACCTGCTTGAGACCGGCGGTTTCCAGCCAGTCGCTCAGGCCGCTATCCGCCGGAATGTCGATGCGTACGAAGGTGTCCGGCACCTGGGCGAGCAACGTCGCGATCAGGTGTTGGGCTTGCTCCAGGTTTTCGGCAACCACCGGGCCAACGCCGCGACCACGGCCGTAGGGACGCAGCATGGCGAAGGCGCGCACCTGGCCGTCGCGCTCGATGACCACGGCGTGCTCGATGACATCGAACAGGTCGCTTAGCACGGCTTGTCGGTCCATTCCAGTACCGGCGTTGGCCAGTTCGAGCACGCGCGCCTTATCGGCGTCACGCAGTGGGCGACCGGTTTCGCCCTCGGCCAGCGGCGCTGGGGCAGGGGCTTGCGCCAGGCCTTGATGCTGCTGAATCCGTCCAAACTCGACAAAGCCCTGACTGACATAAAGCGGCGCACCGGCGAGGGTCGCGTTCAACACTGGCGTGCGTTTCTGGCAAGCATCCAGCGCCTGCTCCATCAACTGGCGGCCGATGCCCTGGCCTTGATAATCATCGCTGACGATCACCAGGCCAATGGTGGCGAAATCCCCTTGAGGGCAGGTGAAAGCCGTGCCGATCAGCCGCTCGCCATCGAGCGCTACGAAGCCGTCGCTGAGTCGCAGCACCATGGCCCAGTCGTCCAGCCGATGGGGCCACTTCAATTGCACGGACAAAGCGTGGGCTGCCGGCAGATCGGCAGCGGTCATCGGGCGATAAACATAAGGGGCGGACATGGCGAGTCTCCGTTGAACAGTGTGCACGAGCGGCCGGTTTTCCGGCGTGATGGTGCCTGTATCCCATCTGCGTGAAGGGCTGACAAGAGGGCTTGGAACATTCGGCAGATTCCGCGAGGCAGAGGCCACAAGACCACACTTACTACTTATTTGCACGGCAAGGTCGGCAGCAAATGCTTGGGCTTTTTTTCTACGATGGAAGTCTGAATCAACGACTCGCCAGCCCTATTTTGGAGTGCTCCATGGATAGCTTCGATCCTCGTCTTATCGCTGTGCGCAGCGCCCATTTTATCGGCGGCCAATACCGCGATGCGCAACCGGGACTGGAGGTGGTGCGGCCCTCGGACGGCCAGGTCTACGCCGGGTTGCCGATTGCCGATGCCGGCCTGGTGGATGAAGCGGTCAACAATGCCTGGCAGGCGTTCAACCGCAGCGATTGGGCCAGCCGGCCACCTCGGGAGCGGGCGCGGGTCATGCGCCGTTGGGCTGATCTGATCGAAGCGGACGCCGAGATTCTTGCGCCATTGGAAGCGGTCGGCTCAACCCGCCCGCATAAAGATGTGATTGCCTGGGACATTCCCTACGTCGCCGAAGGCATTCGCTTTTTTGCTGAACTGGCAGACAAGCACGGTGGCCAGGTCGCGGCGACCCAGACCGACCGATTGGGTATGCAGATCGCCGAACCTTACGGTGTGATCGCGGCCATTGCGCCGTGGAATTTCCCGTTGAGCATGGCCTCCTGGAAAGTCGCCCCGGCCTTGGCCGCAGGGAATGCCGTGGTGCTCAAGCCTTCGGAACTGACGCCATTCTCCAGCCTGCGTTTTGCCGAACTGGCACTACAGGCGGGCATTCCGGCGGGGATTTTCAACGTGGTCCAGGGTGATGGCCGCATCACTGGCGACGCGTTGTGCCGGCATCCACGCGTGGGCAAGGTGACCTTTACCGGTTCTACCGCCACCGGGTCGAGCATCATGTCGACCTGCGCGTTGGTGGGGCCGAAACCGGTGACGCTGGAACTCGGCGGCAAGAGTCCGCAACTGGTGTTCGCCGACATACCGGACATCGCCAAAACCGCACGCACCGTGGCGCTGGCCATTACCGGGAATGCTGGGCAGGTCTGCGTGTCCGGTTCTCGGTTGCTGATTCAGCGCTCGATCATGGAACCGTTTATCGCGCACTTGCTGGCGTACTTTGAAGAGCTGCGCCCCGGTCCGACCTGGTCGCCCGAGAGCATGCTGTCACCGATCATTTCCCGACTCCAGGCCAATCGTATTGACGGTATTGTCCAGCGCTCGCGCCAGGCTGGGGCCGAAGTGCTGACCGGTGGCGGATTGTTTGAAGGGTTGGGCGGTGCGTATTACCAGCCGACGCTGCTGGCCGGCCTCGACAATCAGAACCCGGCAGTCTGCGAAGAAATCTTCGGCCCGGTGCTGACGGTGCAGGCGTTTGATGATGAAGAGCAGGCGCTGAGCCTGGCCGCGCATGCCACCTATGGCCTGGCGGCGGGCGTACACACGGCCGACATCAATCGCGCCCTGCGGCTGGTGCGCAAGCTGGAAGCGGGGACGGTGTGGGTCAATCGTTACGGTCGTAGTAATGACTACATCCTCCCGACGGGTGGCTACAAACGCTCGGGCATCGGCAAGGATTTGGGGCGTGAAGCGTTTGAAGCGAACCTGCGCTTCAAGAGTGTGCTGATCGATATCCTCCAATAGATACCCCGTAGCAGCTGCCGAGCCAGTGTTTGCTTGTAGCAGCTGCCGAGGCACGAGGCTGCGTTCGGCTGCGAAGCAGTCGTAAAACCTGAGTACACGGTTTAACTGGAACACCGCAGCGCCTGATCTGGCGACTGCTTCGCAGCCGAACGCAGCCTCGTGCCTCGACAGCTGCTACAAGCCGAACGCAGCCTCGTGCCTCGGCAGCTGCTACAAGCCGAACGCAGCCTCGTGCCTCGACAGCTGCTACAAGCCGAACGAGGCCTCGTGCCTCGGCAGCTGCTACAAGCCGAACGCAGCCTCGTGCCTCGACAGCTGCTACAAGCCGAACGAGGTCTCGTGCTTCGGCGGCGGCTACAAGCCGAATGCAGCAGCTGCTACAAGGTGCCAAGGGTAAGCTCGAAATCAGCACCCAAACGGGCGCTTCCCCAGGGAAGCGCCCGTTTTCATTCAGCCCGGCGCAGTTTCTGCGGCCAATCGCGGCACACACGGGCCGCACAGGGCTATAAAGGTCCATAAGAGCGCACAAATACGGGGTTTGCCCAAGGCTGGAGCGGGCCGCAAAGTCTGCTGAGGGGGGCGGTCAAAACGGTGGTTTGTATCGAGCAGAGGTCGCTTTTAACGCCATCTGCTGATTTCACGGTGTTGTAATGACGGTGTGCTGCAGCGTTGCATCACAGCTTCGCAAACCACGCGAATGCCAGTCACGCCATGACCTCAACGAACTTCAGGACCGCACTCAATGAGCTTTCTTCGCCCCAAATTCATTACGTTCGACTGCTACGGTACGCTGACCAATTTCCACATGGGCACGATGACTCGCGAGATTTTCGCTGATCGCGTACCTGCCGGGCAGATGGACCAATTCGTCAAGGATTTCTCGGCCTATCGCCTGGACCAGGTCATGGGCGACTGGATGCCTTACGACGAAATCCTCAAGACCGCCCTGGCCCGGACCTGCAAGCGTTGGGGTATCGAATACCGCAACGAAGGTCAGCTGTATTACGACGCCGTACCGACCTGGGGCCCGCACCCGGACGTCCCGGCCGGCCTGTCGAAAATCGCCGACAAGATCCCGCTGGTGATTTTCTCCAACGCCAGCGACAGCCAGATCATGTCCAACGTCGACAAGCTCGGCGCGCCGTTCCACAAAGTCTTCACCGCCGAACAGGCCCAGGCCTACAAACCGCGTCTGGCGGCGTTCGAGTACATGCTCGACAACCTCAACTGCGGCCCGGAAGACATCTTGCATGTGTCCTCCAGCTTCCGTTACGACCTGATGCCGGCCCACGACATGAAGATCAAGAACAAGGCCTTCGTCGCCCGTGGTCACGAAGTCCCGGGCAACGCGTTCTACGGCTACCAGCAGATCACCGATATCGGTGGGCTCGCGGCACTGGTTGGTCTCTGAGTCGCAACTGCACAAGGGGTTAGACAATGGGCAGTGAATCCTACTGGCTCGACACCGCACCGGCCTTCACCGGTGCTCAGCTCGGCACATTGCCCGGGCAGGTCGACGTGGCCATCGTCGGTGGCGGTTTCACCGGGTTGGCGGCGGCTCGGGCGTTGGCCTTGAAGGGCGCCAGTGTGGTGGTGCTCGAAGCCGGGCGGGTGATCGGCGAGGCCTCGGGGCGCAACGGCGGCCAGTGCAACACCGGGGTCGCCCAGGATTACGCCGGCCTCAGCGCCAGCCTCGGTGCCGACAAGGCGCGGGCCTATTACCAGGCCTACGAAAGTGCGGTGCAGAGCGTGGTGTCGCTGGTCGAGCAGGAGCAAATCGCCTGCGACCTGATCCGCAACGGCAAGCTCAAATTGGCCGCCAAGCCGATGCACTACGAGGGCCTGGCGCGGACGTGCGAATTGATTCGCCGGGAAGTCGATGCCGAGGTCGAGTTGCTGTCCGCCGAACAGACCCGCGCCGAAGTGAATTCGGCGCAGTTTCACGGCGGCTTGCTGCAGCGTAACGGCGTGCAAATGCACGTTGGACGCTTCGGCGTTGGGCTGGCTGAAGCGGCGGCAAGGCACGGCGCGCTTATCCACCAAGGCACTTCGGTGCTGGACTGGAAAGCTCAGGCCGGTGGCTATCAGGTCAACACCAACAAGGGTTCGCTGCACGCCGGGCAAGTCTTGCTGGCCACCGGCGCCTGTCAGCACGGCGGCTTGGGCTGGTATCGACGGCGGATCGTCCCGGTGGGCAGTTTCGTCATCGCCACCGAAGTACTTTCCAAAGAGCTGATCGAGCAGTTGCTGCCGGGCCGTCGCGCCTATGTCACCAGCCGCATGATCGGCAACTACTTCCGCCTGACCCCGGATAACCGCCTGCTGTTCGGCGGTCGTGCCCGGTTCGCGATGTCCGACAGTGTGAACGACGCCAAGAGCGGCAAGGTCCTGCAAGCCGCGATGGTGCAGATGTTCCCGCAATTGGCCAACGTGAACATCGACTACTGCTGGGGCGGCTTGGTGGATATGACCTCCGATCGCTTGCCCCGAGCCGGCCAGCATGGCGGCGTTTATCACTCCATGGGCTACAGCGGCCACGGGGTGCAGATGTCGGTGCACATGGGCCAGGTCATGGCCGAGGTGATGGCCGGCAAAGTTGAAGCCAACCCCTGGCGCGAACTCGACTGGCCGGCGATCCCCGGGCATTTCGGCAAGCCGTGGTTCCTGCCGTTCGTGGGCGCCTATTACCGCTTCCAGGACTATTTGCATTGAGTTGATGTTGTGGCGTCACCGTCGTTTGCGTTTCCAGGACGCTCCGGTTAACCGGGGCACTCGAGCCTTCTCATTTTCGACAGGTACAACTGATATGACTGACAACAAGATCGACTCACCCCTGATTTCCGGCCAGGACAGCTTGCGAGTGTTCGAAGGCCTCAATCGCGGCATGTCGCGCCGCAACGCCCTGCAAATGCTCGGCGTGGCGGGTGTTGCCGCCGCCGGTGCCGGCAGCTTGTTCGGCGCCGCCGGCAAGCTCTTCGCCGAAGAAGCCGCCACCCCAGGCAAAGGCAAACCCGGCGGACGGATTCGTGTCGCCGGCATGTCCAGCTCCACCGCCGACACCCTCGACCCGGCCAAAGGTGCGCTGTCCACCGACTACGTGCGCCACTTCATGTTCTACAACGGCCTGACCCGTTTCGACACGCACCTGGTGCCGCAACTGGAACTGGCCGAGCGCATCGACAACACCGATGCCACGCTGTGGACCATCACCCTGCGCAAGGACGTGACCTTCCACAACGGCAAGACCCTGAGCGCCGCCGACGTGGTGTTCTCGCTGTCGCGGCACAAGGACCCGCTGACCGGCTCCAAAGTCATGCCGTTGATGGAACAGTTCGCCGAGATCAAGGCTACCGGCACCAACGAAGTGCAGATCCGCCTCAGTGCGCCAAACGCCGAGTTGCCGTCGATCCTCGCCGTGTCGCATCTGTTGATCGTTCCCGAAGGCACCACTGACTTCAACCAGGGCATCGGCACCGGGCCGTTCAAGGTCAAGGAATTCAAACCGGGCGTGCGTTCGATTGCCGCGCGCAACACCGGCTACTGGAAACCGGGCCTGCCGTACCTCGACGAGATTGAGTTCATTGCGATTGGCGACGAGGCATCCCGGGTCAACGCGCTGCTGTCCGGCGACGTGCACATGATCAACGAGGTCAACCCGCGTTCCACCACCCGGATCAAGGCCAGCGCCAAGCACCGGGTCGTCGATGCGCCGTCGGGCAACTACACTGATTTGATCATCCGTCAGGATCAGATGCCGGGTAAAAGTGCGGAATTCACTCAGGCGATGAAGCACCTGATGGACCGCGAACAGATCAAATCCGCTGTATTCCGTGGCTTTGCAGTGGTCGGTAACGACCATCCGATTGCCCCGGGTTCGCGCTACTACAACGCCGACCTGCCGCAAACCGTCTACGACCCGGAAAAAGCCAAGTTCCTGCTGAAGAAGGCCGGCATGGAAAGCATCAGCATGCCGCTGGTGGCGTCACCAGCCGCCACTGGTTCGGTGGACATCGCGGTGCTGTTGCAGCAATCGGCGAAACAGGCCGGGCTCAAGCTCGACGTCAACCGTTTGCCGAGCGACGGCTACTGGTCCAACCACTGGATGAAGCACCCGCTGAGCTTCGGCAACATCAACCCGCGACCGAACGCCGACGTGATGTTCTCGCAGTTCTTCCAGTCGAAGGCGCCGTGGAACGAATCCGGTTGGCAGAACGACCAGTTCGACCAGTTGCTGATGCTCGCTCGCGGCGAGACCGACGACGCCAAGCGCAGCAAGATGTACGCCGACATGCAAACCCTGGTGCATGACCATTGCGGCATCGGCGTGCCGGTGTTCATCAGCAACATCGACGGCGTTGACCAGCGCATCAAGGGCTACGGCAGCAATCCGCTGGGCGGTTTCATGGGCTACATGTTCGCCGAACAGGTCTGGCTGGATGCTTGATGGGGCCTTGATGGGTAGTCGTGTTGTACGTCAGGGACAGTGCAGGAGGGTAGGCGATGAATAGCAACACACTGTGGTTGATCGGTCGGCGCCTGGGCGCCGCGATCGTGACTTTGTTGATCGTGTCCATGGTCGTGTTTGCGATCACGGCGGTACTGCCGGGGGACGCGGCGCAACAATCGCTCGGGCAATTCGCCACGCCGGAACAGGTGGCGGCGTTGCGCCTGAAAATGGGGCTCGACCAGCCCGGTGTGCTGCGTTACCTGCACTGGTTGATGAACCTGCTCAGCGGCGACATGGGCCTGTCGGTGTCCAACGCCATGCCGGTCGGCGAGTTGATGGCCGGGCGCGTGCCGAACACCTTGATGCTGGCGGCCGCCACGGCGCTGGTGTCGGTGCCGGTCGCATTGATTCTGGGCATCGGTTCGGCAATGGGCCGTGGCGGGCGCATCGACAGCTTCCTGAGCTTCTTCACCCTGGCCATGGTCGCCGTGCCGGAGTTCCTGGTGGCGACCCTGGCGGTGCTGATTTTCGCGGTGAACCTGGGCTGGTTGTCGGCGCTGTCCTACGCCAGTGACATCACCTCACCCTGGCAATTCATGCGCACTTACGCGTTGCCGGTGATGACCCTGTGCTGCGTGATCGTCGCGCAAATGGCGCGGATGACCCGCGCCGCTGTGATCGATCAACTCGACAGCCCTTACGTGGAAATGGCCCGGCTCAAGGGCGTGAGCCCGATGCGCATCGTGCTGCGCCATGCCTTGCCCAATGCGATCGGGCCGATTGCCAACGCCATCGCCCTGAGCCTGTCGTACCTGCTGGGCGGGGTGGTGATTGTCGAGACGATCTTCAACTATCCCGGCATCGCCAGCCTGATGGTCGATGCCGTGACCAACCGTGACATGGCGCTGGTCCAGGCCTGCACCATGCTGTTTTGCACGGCATACCTGGGGTTGGTGCTGATTGCCGACCTGTGCGCGATTCTGTCCAATCCGAGGCTGAGAAACCAATGAACAATCTCATTGTGAAATCGACGCCTGCGACCCCCGACCTGTCGGTTGGCAAGGTGTCCCATGGCCCCGCGTGGCTGGGCCTGATCGGGGCTGCGATGTGCGTGATCTGGTTGCTGGTGGCGATCTTCGGCCCGTGGCTGGCGCCGCACCCGGTCGGCGAAGTGGTCTCCGACAATGTGTTTGACAGCATCAGTGCCGTTTACCCGTTCGGCACCGATTACCTTGGGCGCGACATGCTCAGCCGCGTTCTGGTCGGCGCGAAGTTCACAGTCGGCCTGGCGTTGATCGCCGCCGTGTTGGCCAGCGGTTTGGGCACCAGTTGCGCGTTGCTGTCGGTGGTGTCGCCGAAGTGGCTGGACGAAGTGATCAGCCGCTTGATGGATGCGTTTATCTCGATCCCGAGCAAGATGCTGGCGCTGATCATGGTCTCAGCCTTTGGCTCATCGGTGACTTTGCTGATCTGCACCGCCGTACTGAGTTTCACCCCCGGCGCGTTCCGCATTGCCCGCAGCATGGCGGTGAACATCGAAGCGCTGGAATACGTGCAAGTCGCCCGTACCCGTGGCGAACGCCGCTTGTACATCGCCTGCGTGGAAATCCTGCCGAACATGCTCAACCCGGTGCTGACCGATTTGGGCCTGCGCTTTGGCTTCATCGTGTTGCTGCTCAGTGGCATGAGCTTCCTTGGTCTCGGTGTGCAACCACCGGATGCTGACCTCGGGTCCCTGGTGCGGGAAAACATTGGCGGCCTCAATCAGGGCGCGCCGGCCATCGTGATTCCGGCGTTGGCCATTGGCACCCTGACCATTGGTGTGAATCTGTTTATCGACAGACTGTCGTCCCGACGTAGTCGCCGTACGGGAGGTCATTGAGATGAGTGAATTGATTCGAGTTGAAGACCTGCACGTAGTCGCCTGTGGCGAGCGCGGCGAGGTAGAAATCGTCAAAGGCGTGAGCTTCGCCCTGGAAAAAGGTGAAGTGCTGGCGTTGATCGGTGAGTCCGGCTCCGGCAAGACCACCATCGCCCTGGCGCTGCTGGGCTATGCGCGGCGCGGTTGCCGGTTGTCCGGGGGCGTGGTGCAGGTCGGTGAGCACGACATGCTCGCACTGAGCGAAAAGGAATTGCAGGGGCTGCGCGGCAACCGGGTGTCCTACATCGCGCAAAGCGCGGCGGCGGCGTTCAACCCGGCGAAGAAACTGATCGATCAAGTGGTGGAGGGCGCGTTGATTCATGGCCTCGGCAGCCGCGCCGTGCTCGAAGCCAAAGCCATCGAACTGTTCCGCGACCTGGCATTGCCGGACCCGGATCGCATTGGCCAGCGTTACCCGCATCAAGTGTCGGGCGGGCAATTGCAGCGAGTGATGGCGGCCATGGCGTTGATCAGCGATCCATTGCTGGTGGTGCTCGACGAACCGACCACCGCCCTCGACGTGACCACCCAGATCGACGTGCTCCGCGCTTTCAAACGTGTGGTCCGTGAACGTGGAGCGACGGCGGTCTACGTCTCCCACGACCTCGCCGTAGTGGCGCAAATGGCCGATCAAATCGTCGTGCTCAACGGCGGCCAGATCTTCGAACAGAGCGCCACCGCGCCGCTGCTCAAAGGCCCGGCCCACGAGTACACCCGCAGTCTGCTGGCAGCGGCGCGGCCCGACACGACGATTCGCCCACCCTGCGGCGTGGCGGAAGACACGCCATTGCTGACGATTCAGGGCCTGACCGCCGGTTACGGCAACAAGAACATGCAAGGCATGCCGTCGATCCGCGTGCTGGAAGACATCGACCTGACCGTGCGCCGGGGCCAAGCCATCGGGGTGATCGGTGAGTCGGGTTCCGGCAAATCGACCCTGGCGCGGGTGGTAGCAGGGTTGCTGACCCCGGCGTTGGGCGGCTTGACCTTTGACGGTCAGCCCTTGGGCGGCAGCCTCTCGGAGCGTACCGACGAGCAATTCCGTCGCATCCAAATGGTCTTCCAGAACGCCGACACCGCACTCAACCCGATGCACAGCGTCGGTACCATTCTCAGTCGGCCGCTGAAGATGTATTTCGGCCTCAAGGGCGCCGCGTTGCGCGAGCGTATCGGCGAGTTGCTGGACCTGGTGCGTTTACCACGAACCATGGCCGAACGGCGGCCGAATGAACTGTCCGGCGGGCAAAAACAACGGGTCAACCTGGCGCGTGCTTTGGCGGCGAAACCGGATCTGATCCTCTGCGATGAAGTGACCTCGGCGCTGGACACGGTGGTCGGCGCAGCGATTCTCGAACTGTTGCGCGATCTGCGTCAGGAATTGGGAGTCTCGTACCTGTTCATCAGCCACGACATCTCCACCGTGCGGGCGCTATGCGACGACATTGTGGTGATGTACAGCGGCCACAAGATCCAGGCCGGCACTCGGCAGTCGTTTGCCCAGGCGCCGTTCCATCCGTACACCGATTTGTTGATCCATTCGGTGCCGGAACTGCGCCAGGGCTGGCTGGAAAACTGCGGCACCACTTGCGGCGAACTGCCGCCAATTGGCCCTAAAGCCAACGTGCCGGAACTCTGCACCTTCCTCAGCCGCTGCCCGGTACGAGTCGATGGCTTGTGCAATCGCACCGCGCCAAACCGCCGGATCATCGACGGCGGCAGTGAAATTCTCTGTCACCACGACAGCGCGGAATTGCTGAAAACCCAGCAGGATGTGATCACCATGACCCAGGGAGCCTATGCATGAAGGGGCGTTTTGTGAGGCTGGCCGAGCAGGGCCGGCCGACCGTCAGTTTGCAGGTGGATGGCGCGGCCATTGAGGCATTGCAGGGCGATACCTTGATGGTGGCGTTGCTGACTCAGGGCACCGCGCTGCGCCAGTCGGAGTTTGATTCCGGTCGGCGCGCCGGGTTTTGCCTGATGGGCGCCTGTCAGGATTGCTGGGTCTGGACCCGCAGTGGCGAGCGTCTGCGGGCTTGCTCCAACGAAGTCCGTGAAGGGCTGGACATCGTCACCACACAACCGGAGGCGACATGGCCACTGCACGGATAGTCATCGTTGGCGCCGGGCCGGCCGGTATTCGCTGTGCCGAAACCCTTGTGGCGGCGGGGTTTAAGCCGATCCTGATTGATGAAAATCGTCGGGATGGCGGGCAGATTTACCGTCGGCAGCCGGAAGGGTTTACTCGTAATTACGCCACGCTGTACGGCACCGAGGCGCGTAAGGCGCGGGACCTGCACGACAGTTTTGATCGCCTGCGCGGTTCTATTGATTACCGCCCGGACACGCTGGTGTGGAACCTGACGCCGGGAAAATTGTGCTGCGTCAAACAGGGCAAGCACACGACGGTAGATTACGACGCACTGATCCTGTGCACCGGTGCCACCGACCGCTTGATGCCGATTGAAGGCTGGCAACTGGCGGGAACCTATAGCCTCGGCGGGGCGCAGATTGCGCTCAAGTCCCAGGCGGTTTCCATTGGTCATAGCGTGGTGTTTATGGGCAGCGGGCCGTTGCTGTACCTGGTCGCGAGCCAGTACGTGAAGGCCGGCGCGAACGTGGCGGCGGTGCTCGACACCTCGCCGTTCAGCAAGCGCATTGGCGCCTTGCCCAAATTGCTGGCGCGGCCCGGATTGCTTTTCACCGGGATGAAGCTGTTGGCGCAGTTGTATCGGGCGAAGATTCCGGTGCATTTGGGGATCAAACCTTTGCAAGTGCAGGGCGATGCGGCCAGCGGTGTCAGTGGCGTGCGAGTGCTGACGGCTCGTGGCGAGGATTTAACCGTCGAATGCGACGCCGTAGCGCTGGGCTATCACCTGCGCCCAGAAACCCAATTGGCGGATCTGGCCGGGTGCCGCATGCGCTTCGACGAGGCGTCCGGGCAATGGTGGCTGGCGGTGGATGAAGAGGGCCGGACCTCAGTCAGCGGCGTGTATGCCGCCGGTGACGGTTCGAAGATTCGCGGCGCGGACGCTGCCGAGCACGCCGGACGGCTGGTGGCCATGGCACTGCTGGAAGACCAGCAGCAACCGGTGAACGCTGGGTTGCGCGACGAACAGCGCCAAGCGTTGGCGGTGATGGATCAGTTTCGCCTCGGTTTGGCCCAAGCGTTTCCCTGGCCTGCCGAACAAGCCAAAGCCTTGCCCGACACCGCGATTGTTTGCCGCTGCGAGATGATCAGCGCCGGCGAATTGCGTGGGGTGGTCCGTGAGAAGGGTGCCTGCGAAGTCAATCGGGCCAAGGCCTTCAGCCGGGTCGGCATGGGCCGCTGCCAAGGCCGTTATTGCTCCCAGGCTGGCGCTGAAGTGATCGCCGCCGCAGCAGGCGTCAGCGTGCAACAAGTCGGCCGCCAACGCGGCCAGGCGCCGGTCAAACCCCTTTCGATGCTCACCGAGGAGGTGTCGCCATGACCTTGCAGAAAGCCGATGTGGTGATTGTCGGCGGCGGCCTGATGGGCTCGGCGGCGGCGTTTTTCCTGCGCAGACGCGGGCAGTCGGTGATCCTGCTGGAGCGCGACCAGATCGGTCAGTACGCCAGCGGCGTGAACTTCGGCAACGTCCGGCGTCAGGGCCGTTATCTGGGGCAGCTAGAGTTGGCCAACCGCTCCTGGGCGTTGTGGAAACGCTTGCCGGAACTGATCGACGATGACCTGGAATTCATCGCCAGCGGGCACATGCGCGTGTGCTATCGCGAAGACGAAATTGCCGAGCTTGAGGCGTATGCCGCTGCTCCCGAAGCCGCGCAATTGGACCTGAAGATTTATCGCGGCGCCGAACTGCACCAGCGGTTTCCTTTCCTTGGGTCGGACGTGAAGGGCGGCTCTTACGCGCCCCACGATGGCCACGCCAACCCGCGTCTGGCCGCCCCGGCATTTGCCCGTGCGGCACGGCGTCTCGGCGCGCAGATCGAGGAACAGACCGAAGTCGCCGAGGTACAGAAAGTCGGCGGCGAGTTCAGTGTCACCACCACCGACGGCCGCCAGTTCAGCGCAGCACAACTGCTGATCACTGCCGGTGCGTGGGGGCAAAAACTCTCGGATCAGTTCGGAGAACCGGTGCCGCTGGATACCCACGGCCCGCAAATGGCCGTGACCGAACCGGTGCCGTATGCCTTGCCGACGGTGATCGGCGTGTACACCAAGATTCCTGAAGAAGTGATCTACTTCCGGCAGATCCCCCGCGGCAACATCGTCATCGGCGGTGGTTATCGCAGCAAACCGGACATGCTCAATCGCCGGGCCTATGTCGAGCCGCGCAGCATCCTCAACCAGATGGAACAGATGCGGCGCCTGTTGCCCGGTGTCGGCAACCTCAACATTATCCGCGTCTGGAGCGGCATCGAAGGTTATCTGCCGGACTCCTTGCCGATCATGGGCCCGAGCGGTACGGTCGACGGCTTGTTCTACGCGTTCGGCTTCTGCGGTCACGGCTTCCAGCTCGGCCCCGGCGTCGGCGACGTCATGGCCGAACTGATCAGCACCGGCAGCACCAGCACTTCGATTGAGCCGTTCTCCATTCGCCGGTTCGCCCATTTAGCCGAGCAACGGAGCAAGGCCTCATGAAACCCCGTGTACTGGATATTCTCAAACGCTTGATGGCCTTCGACACCGTCTCTTCCGAGTCGAACATGGCCCTCATTGAATACGTGCGGGACCTGCTGCTGAGCAAGGGCATCGAGTCGCTGATCGTCAAGGATGAAACCGGCAAGAAGGCCAACCTGTTTGCCAGCACCGGCCCGAAAGAGCTGCCGGGGATTTTGCTGTCCGGGCACACCGATGTGGTGCCGGCGGCGGGGCAGGCCTGGACTGTGCCGCCGTTCCAGGCGACGGTGCAGGACGGCAAGATCTACGGGCGCGGCAGTTGCGACATGAAAGGCTTCATCGCCCTGGCCATCGACGCGATGCTCGATGCCGCCGACCATTCCCTGAGCCGGCCGCTGCAACTGGCGCTGTCCCATGACGAAGAAACCGGTTGCGTCGGCGTGCGCCGCTTGCTCGACGTGCTGCACCTGACGCCGGTGCGGCCGTTTTTGTGCCTGATCGGCGAGCCGACCAACATGCAATTCGTGCTCGGGCACAAGGGCAAGGGCTCGTATCGCACCTATTGCCGGGGCCTGGAGGCGCATTCCTCGCTGGCGCCGCGCTCGGTCAATGCGATCCACGTCGCCTGCGATTTCATCGCCGCGCTTCGGCAAAGCCAGCAGCAACTGCAAGCGCAGGGCGCCCAGGATGCCGACTACGACGTGCCTTACAGCACCGTGCACGTCGGGCAAATCGGCGGCGGCCGGGCGCTGAACATCGTACCGAACCTCTGCACCCTGGATTTCGAAGTGCGCAATCTGCCGGCGGATAATCTGGATCAGTTCCTGGAACAGATGCAGGAACGCGCCGAACTGATCGTCCGTGAGGCGCGGTTGCTGTCGAGTGTGGCGGCGATCGAAATCGAAACCCTCAACGTCTATCCCGGCCTCGATACCCACCCGAGTGTTGAAGCGGTGCGTTTTCTGAAAAACTTCGCCGCGCCGGATACCGGTACGGCCAAGGTGTCGTTCGGCACTGAAGGTGGGTTGTTCAAGCAGCGTCTGGATGTGCCGGTGGTGGTCTGCGGACCGGGCTCGATTGAACAGGCGCACAAGCCGGACGAGTTTATCGAGATCAGCCAGATGGAGGCCGGGGAGCGGTTTCTTGAAGGTTTGCTTGGTTCCCTGAAGTTGTAGAGAAGATCGTTCCCACGCTCTGCGTGGGAATGCCTCAACGGACGCTCCGCGTTCGGCTCTGAATGGGACGCGGAGCGTCCCTGGCTGCATTCCCACGCAGAGCGTGGGAACGATCATCTGCCGTTCCACCGCCAATTTCAGCATCCGACGCTGTCCTCAAATCGCTTTCAGCATCCTCATCCGCAGCACCTCCATAGACTTAAGCCTGTCTCGGATCAGGACTCGACCATGCTCAATAATCGTTTGAAAGACCCCAGCCTTTTGGCAGAACTCGCGTATGTGGACGGGCAGTGGATCGGCGCCGAAAACGGCGCGAGCCTGGACGTTATCGACCCGGCCAGCGGCCAGTTGCTCGCCCGCGTCCCGGCCATGCAAGGCGCGGAAACCCGGCGAGCCATCGAGGCTGCCGACAAAGCCTGGCCGGCCTGGCGCGCCCGTCCGGCGGCGGAACGTGCGGCGCTGCTGGAGCGTTGGTATCAGGCCATGATCGATAACCTCGACGACCTGGCGCTGATCATGACCTGCGAACAGGGCAAGCCGCTGAACGAAGCCAAAGGCGAAATCCGCTACGGCGCCGGTTTCGTCAAATGGTTCGCTGAGGAAGCCCGGCGGGTCTACGGCGAAACCATGCCGGCCCCCAGCGGTGACCGTCGATTGCTGACGCTCAAACAACCGGTGGGTGTCTGTGCCGCAATCACCCCGTGGAACTTCCCCAACGCGATGATCACCCGCAAGTGCGCGCCAGCGTTGGCGGCGGGCTGTCCGATCATCGTCAAACCGTCTGACCTGACGCCGCTGTCAGCCTTGGCGTTGGCCGTTTTGGCCGAGCGAGTGGGTATCCCGGCCGGGGTATTCAACGTGTTGACCGGCCTGCCCGCCGGCATCGGCGAAGAACTCACCAGTAACCCGACGGTGCGCAAGATTTCCTTTACCGGTTCCACCGCCGTGGGCCGTTTGTTGATGCGCCAGAGCGCCGAACACATCAAGCGCTTGAGCCTGGAACTGGGCGGCAATGCGCCGTTCATTGTGTTCGACGATGCGGACCTGGAGCAGGCTGTGGCCGGGATCATGCTCAGCAAATTCCGCAACGCCGGGCAGACCTGCGTCTGCGCCAACCGGATTCTGGTGCAGAACGGCATCTACGAACGTTTCGCTCAACGGCTGGTGGAGGAGGTGAGCAAGCTCAAGGTCGGCAACGGTCTGGACACCGATGTCACCATCGGTCCGCTGATCAACCCGGCCGCCGTAAGCAAAGTCGCCCGGCACATCGACGATGCCTTGAGCCAAGGCGCGACGTTGCTCTGCGGCGGCATTCCCGAAGGCGACAACCAGTTTGTGCAACCCACGGTCCTCGGCGACACCCACGCCGGCATGCTGCTGGCCAACGAAGAAACCTTCGGCCCGGTCGCGCCGCTGATGCGTTTCACCGACGAAGCCGAAGCCCTCGCGCTGGCCAATGCCACTCCTTACGGTCTGGGTGCCTATTATTTCACTCAGGATCTGCGCCGCTCATGGCGTTTCGGCGAGGCGCTGGAGTTCGGCATGGTCGGGCTCAACACCGGGATCATTTCCATGGAAGTCGCGCCGTTCGGCGGCATCAAGCAATCGGGCCTGGGCCGCGAAGGCAGCAAGTACGGCCTGGACGAATACCTTGAAGTCAAAGCCTTCCACATCGGCGGGCTGTAATTCACAGACACTCGGGAGCCACGATTGATGAGCAAAACATTCAGAATCGCCGCGATTGCCGGCGATGGCATCGGCAAGGAAGTGCTGCCGGAAGGCTTGCGGGTGCTGGAGCAGGCAGCGAAGAAATGGCAGTTGGATTTGAGCATCGAAGTGCTCGACTGGGCGCACTGCGATTACTACCTGGAACACGGGCAGATGATGCCCGACGACTGGTTTGAGCAGCTCAAGGGGTTCGACGCGATCTACTTCGGCGCCGTGGGCTGGCCGGACAAGGTGCCGGATCACATCTCCCTGTGGGGCTCGCTGCTGAAGTTTCGCCGTGACTTCGATCAATACGTAAACATTCGCCCGGTGCGGTTGTTTCCGGGCGTACCGTGCCCGTTGGCCGGGCGCAAACCGGGGGACATCGATTTCGTGGTGATCCGCGAGAACACCGAGGGCGAGTATTCCTCGGTGGGCGGCAAGATGTTCGAAGGCACCGAGCATGAGTTCGTGCTGCAAGAATCGGTGTTCACCCGCCGTGGCGTCGACCGGATTCTCAAGTTCGCCTTCGAACTGGCCCAGACTCGCCCACGCAAACGGCTGACGGCAGCGACCAAGTCCAACGGGATTTCCATCAGCATGCCGTACTGGGACGAGCGCACGGCGTTGATGGCGGCGAAGTACCCGGAGATCACTTGGGACAAGCAGCACATCGATATTCTCTGCGCGCGCTTTGTGCTGCAGCCGGACCGGTTTGATGTGGTGGTGGCGTCGAATCTGTTTGGCGACATTCTTTCCGATTTGGGCCCGGCGTGCGCCGGGACCATTGGCATTGCGCCTTCGGCCAACCTTGATCCGGAGCGGCGGTTTCCGTCGTTGTTTGAACCGGTGCATGGTTCGGCGCCGGATATCTATGGGCAGAACATCGCCAATCCGATTGCGATGATCTGGTCCGGGGCGTTGATGCTCGACTTCCTGGGCAATGGCGATGGGCGCTATCGCGCGGCGCATGATGGAATTCTGCAGGCTATCGAGCGGGTGATTGCCGAAGGCCCGATTACTCCGGATCTGGGTGGGAAGGGCTCGACGCAGGATGTCGGCAAAGCCATCGCCGAGCGCCTTTGAATGATGATCGTTCCCACGCTCCGCGTGGGAATGCCTCTTCGGACGCTCTGCGTTCGGCTCTGGATGGGACGCGGAGCGTCCCGGGCTGCATTCCCACGCGGAGCGTGGGAACGATCTACCTTTAGTAACCTTTAGTGCGGTCGATTTGGCCCGTCATCGGCTCGCCCCGTTGATGCCGCCGAATATTCTCCAGCAACACCCCAAACGCACTCTCCGGCTGGGTCATCGCCGCAATATGCGGCGTCAGCAGTATCTGCGGATGCGCCCAAAACGGATGATCCGCCGGCGCCGGTTCTTCCTGCAGCACATCGAGCACCGCGCCACTGAGCTGGCCACTGTCCAGCGCTTCCAGCAGATCACTTTCCACCAGATGCCCGCCACGGCCCATGTTGATCAGCGCCGCGCCATTGGGCAGTTGTCGGAACAGCTCACGATCCAGAATCCCCTGAGTCTGTTCAGTCAGCGGCAACACGCACAACAAAATATCGCACTGGCTGAGAAATGCCGGCAGTTGCTCGCGACCGGCATAACAATCCACGCCAGCCACCTGATGAGCACTGCGCGCCCATCCTTTCAACGAAAATCCCAACGGCTGCAACGTCGCCAGAATCTGCTGCGCCTGGGTGCCCAAACCCATCACACCCACTCGACGTTTACTCGCCGGTTGCAGCAAATGCGCCTGCCAACACCGCGCCTTTTGCTGCTGCCGATAACGCAGCATGTCGCGATGCAGGCTCAGCACCGCAAAACTGGCGTACTCACACATGCCGCGAGTGATACCCGGATCGAGCAGACGCACCACCGGCAAACTCGATGGCAAACGGCTGAGGTCCAACTGATCGACCCCGGCGGACAGCGCAAACAGCACTTTCAGATTCGGCAGTACAGCCTCTAAATCATTCGGCGCCTGCCACGCCGCCAAATATTCAATCTCGGACGGATCGCCAATGTCCGGCCAGGCGCGCCATTCGATATCCGGGGCGTGTTCGGCGAACAGCGCTTGCCACTGTTCGCCGCGCACAGGGTCAGCTTTATAAAGCAGGGCCATGGGCAATTCCTGAAAGGGTGAAGGTGCTCTCATCATCGCGCAACGCCAGCGCAGGATCTGTCGAAAGGGCCGGGTTAAACGGGTTGCACCACGTTGTATCGCCAAGGCGGCGGCAGATTCGGCGGGCAAAAGGAATCTGCCGTTTGGCGGGGTGAAAACAGTCGATCCGAATTTCTCAGGGGCCAAGTTCGGCGTAGTTCGTTTCGCGCAAGCCTTAACCTGAACACCATCGCAACCACCTCCCGGTTGCCGGACTCACGATGGGAAATGCCATGAATAGCAAAGTCGACGACACCCCTCATTTGCTCCGTCAGCGCGATCAATTCGTGCCGCGTGGCTTGGTCACCGCTCACCCGTTAGTGATCGATCACGGCCAAGGTGCCGAGTTGTGGGACGTGGATGGTAAGCGTTATCTGGATTTTGTCGGCGGCATCGGCGTGCTGAACATCGGCCACAACCACCCGAAAGTGATCGCAGCGGTGCAGGCGCAACTGCAAAAAATTTCCCACGCCTGTTTCCAGGTCGTGGCCTATAAACCTTACCTCGATCTGGCCCAGCGCCTGTGTGAAATGATCGGCGGTAAGGAAGCCTATAAAGCGGCGTTCTTCACCTCCGGCGCCGAAGCCGTGGAAAATGCGGTGAAGATCGCCCGCGCTCACACCAATCGTTCGGCAGTGATTGCCTTTCGTGGCGGTTTCCACGGTCGCACTTTGCTCGGCACCACGCTGACCGGCATGAGCCAACCGTACAAACAGAACTTCGGGCCGTTCGCGCCGGAGGTGTTTCACACGCCGTATCCGAATGCTTATCGCGGGGTTTCCAGCGAGATGACACTCAAGGCGCTGGACGAATTGTTGGCGACCCAAGTGGCGCCGGAGCGTGTCGCCGCGATCATTATCGAACCGGTGCAGGGCGACGGTGGTTTCCTCTCGGCACCGGCCGAGTTCCTCCAGGGGCTGCGTGCACTGACTGAAAAACACGGCATCGTGCTGATTCTCGATGAAATCCAGACCGGGTTCGGCCGCACCGGCAAGTGGTTCGGTTTCCAGCATGCCGGCATCCAGCCGGACCTGGTGACCGTCGCCAAGAGTCTGGCCGGCGGCTTGCCGCTGTCGGGTGTGGTCGGCAAAGCCGAAATCATGGATGCGCCACTGCCCGGTGGCCTCGGCGGCACCTATGGCGGCAACGCGCTGTCCTGCGCGGCGGCACTGGCGGTGATCGATGCGTTCGAGGAAGAACAGTTGCTGGCGCGTGGTGACGCGTTGGGTGAGCGTCTGCGCCAAGGGTTGTTGAACTTGCAGGCCCGCCACCCGCAAATCGGCGACGTCCGTGGCACCGGATTCATGCTCGCCATCGAGTTGATCAAAAACGACGAGGCTCGCACCCCGGATGCTGACCTGAACCAGCGACTGATCGATGAAGCGCGCAAGGGCGGCTTGTTGGTGATCAAGTGCGGTGTGTATCGCAACGTGCTGCGCTTCCTCGCGCCGTTGGTGGCCACCGAAGCACAGGTCGACGAAGCGCTGCAAATTCTGCAAGCCGCCTTGGCACGCGTCTTGAACTGAGCTCCTGCCGGCTCGGGGGCGCTGCTGCAAGGCATCGCCCGTGCGCGTTTTATGGAGCATGGAGGAATCGAATGCATCACTGGAGGCTTTGCACACCATGGGGCTGACTGATTATCGAGCGCTGCTCATCGATTGCGATGAAGTCCTGGTCGATCGAGACTCGGGCGTTTGGGCGGCGTTGCAACCGCTACTCGACAGCCGGGGCGGGCACCCGGACAAGGAACAGGTGCTGGCCGAATACAGCGAGGTGGTGCGCGCGCTGTATCCGCGCTTCGGTGAGCTAGGCTTCAGTGGACTGCTGTGTTTCGCCCATCGCCAATTGGCCGAGCGCTGGGGGCTGAAAGCCAGTTGGGAGGAGGGCATGAGCTTCGCCCGTTCGGTGGCCGGCTGGTCGCTGTTCGAGGATGCGCCGGGGGCGATGTTGTACCTGCGAAAATTCTATCGCTTGCTGGTACAGGGCGACCGGGACGCCGAGGATCGCGGGCAGCTGTGCGAGCGTTTGGGGATCATGCCCGATGACTTCATCTCGCTGGCCAGCGATCCATTGCAGGACACTGAGTGGCTACAAGCCAACGTGTTCAAGCCCGGCGACATCCTGCAAGTGACCCGGCCTTCAGCCAGTCGGCAGGCGAGTAGCGATGTGTGCCTGATCTGCCGCGGCCGGGTCAAACACCCCACGCCTTGCGCAGCGGATTACTGCATTAACAGCATGGCGGATCTGGTGGCTCAGCATCAGCTGTCTTTACGGCGCTGATTTTGCTAGAAGATTGTCTTACAAACGGCAGTCAAGAGGTACGCAATGGAAGGTTTAGTCAAACTGGACCGGATCGACATCAGCATTTTGGTTGAGCTGCAAAAGGACGGGCGCATGACCAACGTCAGCCTCGCCGATGCCGTGGGATTGTCGGCCAGCCCCTGCCTGCAACGGGTCAAACGGCTGGAATCGGCCGGGTACATTTCCAGCTACAAGGCGCACCTGAACCTGGCGAAGATCACTGATTCGGTGACCGTCTTCACCGAAATCACCTTGAGCGATCACAAGCGCGAAGACTTCGCCAAGTTCGAGTCCAATATTCGCCTGGTCGATGAAGTGCTCGAATGCCATTTGATCAGCGGTGGCTACGATTACCTCGTGCGCTTCATGACCCGCAGCATCCAGCACTATCAGGAAGTGATCGAAAGCCTGCTGGACAAGAACATCGGCATTTCCAAATACTTCAGCTACATCGTCATCAAATCCCCCGTGCTCAAGGACGGCGTGCCGTTGCGCAAGTTGCTGCGTCACTGAAACACCCCCATCGCTTCTGTAGCCGCTGGCGCAGCCTGCGTTCGGCTGCGAAGCAGTCGTAAAATCAAAAAATGTGGTCTTTCAGGCACGCCGTGCAAAGCGGATTTACGGCTGCTTCGCAGCCGTACGCAGGCTTCGCCAGCTGCTACAAGGTGCGTGCTGCGAATTCCACAATGCACCGTGTTTGGACATTCCCCTGCTAGATCCCCGCAACCCGCCTCATCCTGGCGCAAGCCGCATAAATAGCTGTTTCGAGCCCTCAAAACAGTGTCCGGGTGCCCCTTGAGTCATGAATTCGCAACAAAGCGCAAAAGTCTCTGCGCTGTAATGCGTACAGAGAGAGGGGTGCGGTTTGTGAGGTCGCTGATTTCGGGAGGATGAAGCGGCAGTAACGAATCGCTGAAAAAACACCAATCGGAGCCAAAAAAATGCGAATGAGCAACGCAAAAGCACTGTTGGGTTACGGCGTGTTCCTGCTGGCTGGCAGCAGCGAGGCGCATCAGATCTGGTACGAACAGCCACCGGGGCAACCCTTGGCGTTGTACTACGGGGAATATGACAAGAACATGCTGGAAGTCACTCCGGGCGGGATGGACCGGTTCCAGCAACTCAAAGGTTGGTCGATTGGCAACAATTCGAAACCATTCAATCTGACCTTGCAGCGTCAGGCGTTTGCGGTAGCCCATCAGGCCAAGAGCGATGACTCCTTGTTGGCCCAAGACCCGCATTATCCGATCTTCGACCTGCACGAAGCCGACAAAGCACTGAAGACCTACTGGACCCCAGCGACTCGATGGGTCGGCGATTTGCGCGCGCGTACCCCGGAATTGACCCTGGATATCGTGCCCACCGGCACCGTCGACGGCAACAAGGCGCAGTTCCAAGTGTACTATTCGCAAAAACCGCTGGCGGATCAGGACGTTATGCTGGAAACCGGCTCCGGCGAAGTCTTTACCCAGCGCACCGATGCGACGGGAAAGGTCAGTTTCGAACTGCCCTGGCAGGGCATGTATGTGGTGGCCGTCGAATACAAGGATCGTACGCCCGGTGAGCGGGTGAGCCCGCAAGGCAAGACCGAGCCCTACGACTTGAAGAGCTTCAGCTCCACGCTGTCGTTCTATCGGGCGCAGGGCAAGCCGCCGTTGCCACGGGCACCGTCGCAGTTGCCGGCCTCCGAAGTCGCCCGGTTGAAGAAACAGGCCTGATCTATCGCCCCCCACAGGAGTCACCACTATGTCCCAATCTTCAGGATTGGCCGGGCAGGCGGGAAGTGTTTCCCCGGCGCTGGCTACCCCGCTAGTAAAAGCCAACACCCGGATGCTGGCAATCGATGCCCTGCGCGGTTTCGTCATGCTGTTGATGCTGATCGACCACGTGCGCGAAACCTTTCTGCTGCATCGCCAGGTCACCGACCCGATCGACGCCTTGAGCGTAACGCCGGACCTGTACTTCACCCGGATGCTCAGCGAAATCTGCGCCCCGGTGTTCATCTTCCTCACAGGCCTGTCGGCCTGGCTCTACAGCCAGAAACACACCGCCAGCGAAACCTCGGTGTTCCTGCTCAAGCGCGGATTCTTCCTGGTGTTCCTGGAAATCACCTTCGTCTGCTTCGCCTGGAACGCCGAGTTCCCGCCCAAGACCCTGTGGCTGCAGGTGATCTGGTGCATCGGCATCTGCATGATCGTGCTCGCCGGGTTGCTGCACTTCAAACGCGGCTGGCTGATTGTGCTGGGGCTGGCCATCGTCGCCGGGCATAACCTGTTCGATAACGTCGTCGTCGGGCCAGAGTCGCCGTTCTATGTGCCGTGGTCGATCCTGCATCAGAAGGTGTTTATCGACATCACCGAGTTCACCCGGGCGCGCACGACCTATCCGGTGCTGCCGTGGATCGGCGTGATTTTGCTGGGCTGGGGCATCGGGCCGTGGTTCGGCAAGGACATGGAACCTGCGGAGCGGATTTCTCGCCTGGTCAAACTCGGCGCAGGTCTGCTGGTGGCGTTTGTGTTCATTCGTTACCTGAACGTCTACGGCGAGAAGCCGTGGGTGCAGACCGGTGATTCGCTGCGCACCTTCATGAGCTTCATGAGCGCGAAGAAGTACCCGCCGTCGCTGATGTTCCTGATGCCGACCCTTGGTCTGGGCCTGCTTCTGCTGGCGTTGTTCGAGAAGCTGCAGGATCGCTGGTCCACGGCGACGTTGGCGATCTACGGCGGGGCGCCGATGTTCTTCTATTTGCTGCACCTGTACGTGCTCAAGGCCATGTACCTGGTGGCCGTCGCGATCTGGGGCGCCAATCAGGGCGCGTACTACGGCTTCGATAACCTGCCCACGGTGTGGCTGTGGAGCGCGATTCTCGGGGTGTTGATGTTCTTCCCTACGCGCTGGTTCGCCAGCCTCAAACAGCGGCGTCGCGACATCGCGATCCTCAAATACCTCTGAGTGGCCAACGGTGTCCCCCCGGTTGGCGGGACACCCTTGCAGACCCTGAATGCTGTGGAGTTGCCCTGTGAAAACCCTATCGACACACACCCTGCTATTGGCATTGGGCGGGCAGTCTTTGCTCGCCCTGGCTTCGGAACAAGACAACGCCAAAGGCTTTGTCGAAGACAGTCAGTGGAGCCTGCTCAACCGTAGCGTCTACGACCGCCGCGACTACGAACACGGCTCGCTGAGCAACGGCGCACGCAATGCCTACAAACCTCGCGCCCAACGTAGCGACCTCGCCGAAGAATGGGCCTACGGCCTGATGGCCGATTTCACCTCCGGCTATACCCGTGGCACCGTAGGCTTTGGCCTCGACGCCCATGTCTATTCCGGCTGGAAACTGGACAGCGGAGGCGGGCGGGCCGGCAAGGCACGGTTGCTCGGGGTGGACAATGACGGTCACCCCAAGGATGAATTCAGTCGTGGTGGCGCCGTGGCCAAACTGCGCATCTCTTCCACCGAACTGCGTTACGGCGAGCAACGGGTGAAAACCCCGGTGTTCGGCTCATCCGACAGCCGCCTGCTGCCGGAAACTGCCACCGGTTGGTTGCTGACCAGCCGCGAACTGCCTGCCACCACGTTGTATGGCGGCCACTTCAATGAAAGCACCGACCGTAACGCCACCAGCCACGACCAAGGCTTTGTGGTGAATTACTCCAACGGCAAGCAGGGCGACAGCTTCGACCTGGTGGGCGTGCGCAACACGGCGATTAAAGGGCTGAATGCCAGCCTGTTCAGCGCGGAATACGCCGACACCTGGCGTCAGCACTACCTGGGCGCGGTCTACACCCAACCGTTGGCCGACGGCCAGGACCTGACTTTCGATCTCAATCTGTATCGCACCCAGGACACCGGCAAAGCCTTGTCCGGCCGGATCGATAACACCACCTGGAGTTTTCTGACGACCTACAAGGCCGGTTCCCACAGCTTTGGTCTGGGTTATCAGAAAGTCGACGGCGACACGCCCTACGACTACGTCACTCGCGGCGCAATCTACCTGAGCAACGCCGTGGCCCTGTCCGACTTCAACGCCCCGCAAGAAGCGTCCTGGCAGGCGCGCTACGACCTGAACATGGCAGGCTACGGCATCCCCGGCCTGACTTTCGGTGCCATCTATGTCCGCGGCAGCGGTATCGACGGCAGCCACATGGACCCAAACGGCGGCTACAAATGGCTGGGTTACGGGCAGGGCGGTAAACACTGGGAGCGCGATCTACAGGCCAAATACGTGGTGCAATCCGGCGCAGCGAAAAACCTCGCATTCACCCTGCGACATGCCGTGCATCGCGGGAACGCAGCCCAGGCGGAACTGGATGCCAATCAGATTCGCCTGGCGGTGGAGTATCCGTTGGGAGGGAAATTTTGAATCGCGAACGTGACATAGCGCGAAACCGGGTGTGATCAACCGGGCAGAAATTTTTTTGAAATCAAGGGGTTGCCAGCCTCGGGAAATCAGTACATAATTCACGCCATCGAAAGCACTGACCGCTGAAAAAGCTCAATGTTTTCAAAGAGTTAGAGAATGATTCAATCAACTCTCGAAGCTCAGCGTTTGTATGCATTTGGTGTCGTGCTACTGACATCAGATGTTTGAGGCCGAGTAGCAAAATGGTTATGCAGTGGATTGCAAATCCACCTACGCCGGTTCGATTCCGACCTCGGCCTCCACTTTAAACGAGCTCCGTAGATCCTTGATCTACGGAGCTTTTTTATTTTCGCTGTCCTGCAAGATTTAGTCTTGAAAAGGCTATCTGCGAACTTGCTTCACGGGGGAGGGATGTATATATTTCCACCTCTGCTGCACAAGCGTCAGAACTGCCAGGCTTTACTTGGCAGGCTTCAGACCGCTTCACCGCGCTACCGCCCGAATGGCGAAACTGGTAGACGCATGGGACTTAAAATCCCCCGCTCGTAAGGGCGTGCCGGTTCGATTCCGGCTTCGGGCACCATTTAAAATCAAGGGTTTGCGGGCGAAAGCTGATGCAAACCCTTGTTTGTTTCTGGTCCATTCATTTTGATCATTCCTGCCTAGATCACTCAAGAAACCGACTCACTTGGCCGATACGTTTCGGGCCAGGCATTGATGCCAATCAACTTGAGTAACGGAGTTTCAAATGGTTCTGCGTAAAATGTTCGCACGTCTAGGCATTGTGATGATCGCTGGTGGGTACGTTGTTTCAGCCCAGGCTGCTGGTGACGCT
The DNA here is from genome assembly GCF_059716165.1 of Pseudomonas sp. LBUM1646. Classification (NCBI taxonomy): domain Bacteria; kingdom Pseudomonadati; phylum Pseudomonadota; class Gammaproteobacteria; order Pseudomonadales; family Pseudomonadaceae; genus Pseudomonas; species Pseudomonas sp. LBUM1646. The sequence goes on along the minus strand of NZ_CP166810.1, from coordinate 3,600,732 downwards.
GCCAAGGACCACAACACTGCCATTGCGCTGGTTGCTATGACCCAAGCGTGTGCTGAGCAACATCCCGACGCGGGAATTTCCTTGGAAAAAAACGTGCTTAAGGAGAAGGCGAGCCTGACTCCCGAGATGGAGAAGACCATCAATGAGGCGACGACAAACCCTCTGTACGCCAGTGAAGTGAAGGAATCGTACGATTTCTTCAATACCCCCGATGGCCTAGGCCTTCTGAAAAGTATCTGCAAAGAAATGATCGCTACAGAGTAGTGATTTTTAAGTTATATATCAAAGGCCTGCGTGAGGTATCTCATGCAGGCCTTGTTGTTTCTGCTGCATTATTTTTGACAGGCATGGAGCTTGGATTTTGATTTCATTGATGAAAAAAACAGCCCTCGTAATCAGCGTTGCACTGGCGGGCATGAATAGTATTCCGGCGGCAGTGGCCCAGGAACCGACTAATCGCGAAGCCGCTGTAATGACCGTTGCGATGAAGAGGACTTGCTCGCACTTGAACCCTGCCGGGAAATACTCCCTTCGCAACGTCATGGATGACCCTCAGTCGGGGCTGACGGAGGAGATGAAAGAAGAAATTCTCATCGCCGACAAGTCCCCTGACTACCAACAGGAAATTCAATTGGCCAGGGACAAGACCGAGGGCGACATAACAGGTAGGGCGGCAATTGCCTTGGTTTGCAGGAATTTCGAACCGCCCAAGGGCTTTAGTTTCTGGCCCTGGTAGGGCAGCGCCTTGCTAATCGCCCAGTTTCATGACGGTCTTGCAACGGATGCATTGAGCTTCGCACTCGGTGTAAACCTGATAGGCCAGAAGGCGGCGGCTGTTGAGTGATTCGTCGCCAGGCCGGTAAAGGAATTCCATGCACTTTCTGCACTTGGGGCAGCGCACAAAGCAGGACAGCAGAAAGAACAAACAAACGGCGATGATTTGCAGGACAGCGAAGATTTCAAAATGACGCTTGGCTGAGTGATCGAACCAAAACCAGGCGATGTAGATAAGGCTACCCCAGAAACTGGCGGAGCATAGCAGCGCCGCCACGAAAGCTACCCAGCGATTTTTTAGTGTTTTCAAGTAAGAGTCCATTCTGAAAGTGCCGCGCCATTATGCGGAAATGGGCGGTACTTTTCAGCTTTGGCGTGCTCTTGGGGTTCGCCTCAGGAAGAGGTCGGGCCGATAAGATCGGCCCGAGGGGAATATCTAAACGAAAGCCTGACCGCGAAATCCTCGAGGCAATCTTTGTTGCCCTGGCATTGCAGTCAACCGCTGAACCCACTCTGCACGCCAATCATTGGCGGTATGAGTGACCTTGGCCTTGCGCGCCGCACGACGTGTTGCGTTGCGTTCTTCTTTACGAGCGTCCTTGAACGCATCGGTGTTGCGGCAGCTTCTGCATTTCACCTGGTTCAGTATTTTGCTCGAAACCAGTTGTGTACCTGTATGACCGCAGGCCAGATGCCCGCCAACTTTGAAGTGAGTGACCATTGAAACGTCTCCTTCGTGACGTGTGATTGTTTGACCTCCAGCGGTCGGCAGCGTTCGTTTATGGATTCGAGGGCAAAAAAAAGCCCGCATGCGGGCGGGCCAAGGGATTCTTCAAAGGAGTGATTCCACAGTAGGGCGTTGGTTGTGAAGAGGATGTGAAAGAATTCAGGCAAAAAAAAGCCCAGCGCGTGGCCGGGTTGCGGGTATGGCAGGAGGCTATCAGGCAGGCAGGGTCTCGGTGACAAAGTTGTCGCCGTTCATGCTTCCTGAATCAGGCCTGTCCTTGAGTCGGATGCTTATCTAAACCGTGGCAGAGGCGGTTCGACGGGGTGGAGCGAAGACAGCGTGCTGCGAATCAGCGGTGCGTCTTTTTCGATATCGTTCAGCCGGTCACGGATTTTCAGGGCCGTAGGGTGCCCGCCTTGGTGATCGACCCAGTCGGCGATTTCCTTGCAGGCGGCCGCGAGGCGGGCCTGGCGGGAGTCGAGCAGGGTGAGCAGGGTGGTGATGGACTCTTTTTCGGACATGACAAACACCTCCTTAAAAGGGATCTGACAAGTGGCAGCAAAAAGCCCGCTGGTGCGAGCTCTCTGCCGATGGGGTCGCTGGTCCTTCAGCTTTTTTCAGTATAGACCCGGTAAAAAATCATGAACGGTTTCAGCTTTGCCGGGCTGTCACTTGTGAGCGGGCATTGAGCTGGCGGCACTCACGTCGGGCGTCTTCTTCGAGATCGAAACCATCACCAATAAAGCCGCGGGTGCGGGTATCGGCGATGCGATACCAGACGGCAGCGTCGGGTGGCGCGTGGTCGACTTCTCCGGCTCGGCGGCCATGAATAATGATCTTGTTGCAACGTTTCACAACGAAAATGTCTTCCATGGCACCACCGTAGCTGATTCGTGTTCAGATCAACTATAGAAGCCCTTTGCGATCGTGCAAAAAATAGACAGGTCAGTTCGTCGGCTGTCTGCTTGATCAATCGCCGAAAGGTAGTAGCTGCCAGCCCGTCGGACTCCATTTTAGAGCGTGAGTGGGTGCCAGCGCCGCGAGAAACGCCTGGTCATGGGATACCGCGATGATTGCTCCAGGGAAATTCCGTAACGCATGTTCGAAAGCCTCGATGGACTCAAGGTCCAGGTGATTGGTTGGCTCGTCGAGCAGCAACAATTGCGCCGGTATTTTGCGCCAGAGCGCAATGGCGATGGCCGCTTTGAGGCGCTCGCCGCCACTGAGCGCACCGCTTGGCCGCGTGACTCGGCGTGCGTCCAGTCGCAACTGAGCCAAATGACTGCGCAGTGCACCTTCGGTCAACGGCGTGTCGAGCAAGCCCAATTGCTCGACGATAGAGCGCTGATCATCGAGTAAAGCCAGTTGCTGATCGAGAAAGGCGCTGGGTACATGGGTGGTGCACTCGCCCGTGCGCGGTGGAAATTCGCCAGCGAGCATGCGCAACAAACTGGATTTACCACAGCCATTCGGTCCGCTGACGGCGATGCGCACTGGGCCGGCAATCGACAACGTTAGTCGGGACGCTGACCAAGGCAGTCTTGCATCCACCAGTGTCAGCACCTGCCGAGTGTTGGGCACTGCAGTGCCTGGCAGGCTCACCACCACACATTCTTCGGGCAGGACCTTGGCAGTGGCCTCCCGCACCTGGGCATCGAGTCCGTTTTTACGGGTTTGATGCGTCTGGCGTACCGGCCCCATGGCGTCTCTGGCGGCGCCTTTCATCTTGGCCTTTTCAAAGCCTGAGACATTGGCGCTGTCGGCCTTCTTAAGTGTGCCAGCGGCATGGCGCTGGATCGTGTCGTGTTCGCGCTGCAAGCGGTTACGTTCGCGATTGCGCTCGGTTCGGGCTTGATTGAGGACCATTTGCGCGGCGGCCTGATCGATCTCCCGTTGAGCCTGGAACGCTTGGTAGTTGCCGCCAAAGACCGTAGCCCCGAGCGGTGTCAGTTCGACAATTCGTAGTATGCGGTTCAGTAGCTGCCGGTCATGGCTGATCACGATCAAACCGCCGCGCCACTGCTCAAGCTTACGCATCAACCAGCGACGTCCGTCGGTATCGAGGTGGTTGGTGGGTTCATCCAGCACCAACAGTTGCGCCTGGCTGAGGAGGGCGCCGATCAGGGCGATACGTGCTTGCTGGCCGCCGCTCAAGTGTTGCGTCAGATGCTCGGGACCGATATCCGCCAGTCCCGCCTCATCCAGTAACAGGCGCAAGCGTTCGGGCAGGTCCCAGCGGTCCGCCAGTGTGTCGAAATCTTCGCTTGAGGCATTGCCGAGGTTTAGCCGGGCTAGGGCCAGGAGTGCTGGCGCGCAACCGCTGGCATCGGCAACGGTTTGTCCTTCAATGGTTGGAAACGTTTGCGGGACATACCCAACGCGGCCCTGGCAGGTCAGGCTACCAGCGGTGGGATTGAGTTGCCCGGCGATCAATCGCCCGAGGACGCTCTTGCCGACGCCATTACGGCCGACGATAGCGGTAGGAACGCGGTCGAAACTGAGGTTCAGTGAATCAAAAATTGTCTCGCCGTTGGCGAACTGAAAACCCAGTTGGTTCAGGGAAACGAGTGCAGGCAGACGCGTGACGTGAGTCATCGGCACCTCCGGAAAATGTCGAAAAACCAACAAGCGCCGTTGGCAGCTTGTCGCGGAAACATTTTTGGAAGGCTCAGTTGTTCACGTTTGCGGTCGTCCTGGGGAGGTGAGGGTGGTTAGGCTAGACGAGGCCTCGGATTCGATCAAGGCCTCCTACGGGGCGGTGTTCAGGGTTTTTCTGCAGCGGCGACCATTTGTTCGAGAAAAATCGCCAGCCCGACTTCTTCGGCCCTCAAGCCTTTGCGCACCCTCGGTCGCGGTAATTGAGCCAATGCCCCCAGCATAAATCCATCCAGCACCGCCGGGTGGATGTAGCATTTTCGGCACACAGCCGGGGTGTTGCCCAGCTGTTTGGCGACGTTCTTCACCATCTCCACCACATGCCGCTTGGCATCGGATTCCGGTTCCCATTGCAGCTCTCGCAACACCGCCAACGCCAGCGCGCTGCCGGCCCAGGTCCGGTAGTCCTTGGCGGTAAAATCAGCGCCGGTAAGGGTCTGCAGGTAGGCATTGACGTCAGAGGAGCTGACCGTGTGGCGCTCGCCATTTTCGTCGAGGTACTGAAACAGGTTTTGCCCGGGGATTTCCAGGCAACGCTTGATGATCCGTGCCAGGCGCCGGTCTTTCACGGTGATCTGATGCTCGACGCCGCTCTTGCCGCGAAACTGGAACAGGATCGCACTGCCATTGACCTCGACGTGGCGGCTGCGCAGGGTGGTCAGGCCATAGGAGCGGTTGTCGCGGGCATATTGGGTGTTGCCGACACGAATCAGCGTCGCATCGAGCAAGGTGATGACCGTGGCCATGACCTTGTCGCGGCTGAAGCCGGGCGCCGCCAGCAGCGCTTCCAGTTGCTTGCGCAGTTTCGGCAGGGCCAGGCCGAAATCCCTTAGACGTGAATACTTGTCGGCATCGCGCACTTCGCGCCAGCGCGCGTGATAACGGTATTGCTTGCGGCCCCGGGCATCGCGGCCGGTGGCTTGCAGATGGCCGCGCGGGTCGGCGCTGATCCACACGTCTACGTAGGCCGGTGGCACCGCCAAGGCGTTGATGCGTTTGATTTCGTCGGGATCGGTGATGCGCTGGCCCGCTGGATCGAAATAACAGAACTTGCCGCGCAGTTTTTTGCGGGTGATGCCGGGCTGGGTGTCATCGACGTAATGCAGGTCGGGCGGCAACACATCGGTCAGCGCGGTATCGGGCATGGCGGTAGTCCTTGGCAGCGAATCGAGGGCTTGTACAGCCATTGACCGCGCGCTATCGCCGTGGTGCCAACAGATTCAGGCCAGCACTGCCACCGCTTTGATCTGCGCCCAGAGCTGCTGGCCGGGATGGATGCCCAGTTGATCGCGGGAGTAGCGAGTGATGCGTGCCAGCAGCGGCGTGCCGGCAGCATCCAGGCGAATCAGGACGTGGGCGGCGTTGTCGGCGCCCAGTTCACTGATGACCGTGACCGGCAGGCGATTGAGGATGCTGCTTTGCTCGATGCTGTGCAGACTCAAGCTGACATCTCGTGCCTGCACCTTGCAGCGCAACGCCTGGCCTTCGGTCATCGGCGAATGGGCCACGCGGATGCTCAGGGTGGTGTTCGGCAGTTGCAGGGTCAGCAGTTGATAGTCGGCGTCGTAGGCGCTGACGTGTCCTTCAATCACCACGCCCGCGTCGTCACCCAGTGCCAGCGGCAGGTCGAGGCGAGCCAGGGTTTCGCCGATCGGGCCGCTGGCCAGGGCTTTGCCGTCGCTGAGCAGGACTATGTGGTCGGCCAGGCGCGCGACTTCATCCTGGGAATGGCTGACGTACAGCACCGGAATGTCCAGTTCATCGTGCAGCCGTTGCAGATACGGCAGGATTTCGTTTTTGCGCTGGCTATCCAGTGCCGCCAGCGGTTCGTCCATCAGTAGCAATTTCGGGCTGGTGAGCAAAGCGCGGGCGATGCCGATGCGCTGGCGTTCGCCGCCGGACAGGTGTTGCGGATGACGGTCCAGTAGATGACCGATGCCCAGCAGCTCTGTGGCATGGGCCATATCGACCCGGCGCTGCTGTTTCGGGATGCGCTTGAGGCCGAACTCCAGGTTCGCCAGCACCGACAAGTGTGGAAACAGGCTCGCCTCTTGAAAGACGTAACCGATGGCGCGTTTGTGCGGCGGGACGAAGACCTTCTTGCTGCTGTCCTGCCAGACCTCATCGTTGACCTGGATGAAGCCTTCTTCGGCCTTCTCCAGACCGGCGATACAGCGCAGGCAGGTGGTCTTGCCCGAGCCGGAATGACCGTAAAGCGCAGTGACTCCACGGCCGGGCAATTGCAGGTCCAGATCCAGGTCAAACCCCGGGTATTTGAGTTTCAGACGCGTATGAATCATCAATCAGCACCAACCCGCTTTGGTTTTACGGCTGGAGTAGAGCGCCAGCAACACCAGGAAAGAGAACACCAGCATCGCCCCGGCCAGCCAATGGGCTTGGGCGTACTCCATAGCTTCGACGTGATCGTAGATCTGCACCGACACCACGCGGGTCTTGTCCGGAATATTGCCGCCTATCATCAGCACCACACCGAATTCGCCGACGGTGTGGGCGAAACCGAGAATCGCGGCGGTGATGAAACCGGGACGGGCCAGCGGCAGGATCACGCTGAAAAACGTGTCCCAGGGGTTGGCGCGCAACGTGGCGGCCACTTCCAACGGGCGAGTACCAATGGCGGAAAATGCGTTTTGCAGCGGCTGTACCACGAACGGCATCGAATAAAGCACTGAGCCGATCACCAACCCTGCAAAACTGAACGTCAGGGTGCCCAGCCCCAGTGATTGGGTGAATTGGCCGATGAACCCGTGGGGCCCAAGTGCCAGTAACAAATAAAAGCCAATCACCGTGGGTGGCAGCACCAGGGGCAGGGCGACGATCGCCCCGACCGGGCCGCGCAACCAGGAGCGGGTGCGCGACAGCCACAACGCAATCGGAGTGCCGATTATCAACAGGATGACGGTCGTCAGGGACGCCAGTTTCAGGGTCAGCCAGATGGCGGAAAAATCGGCACTCGTCAGCGTCATTTAGAGTTGGTAACCGTAGGACTTGATGACAGCAGCGGCTTTCGGCCCTTTAAGGTATTCAACCAGTGCCTTGGCGGCCGGGTTGTCTTTGCCTTTGTTGAGGATCACCGCGTCTTGTTTGATCGGGTCGTGCAGGCTGGCGGGAACGATCCAGGCCGAACCGCTGGTGACTTTGCCGTCTTTGTAGATCTGCGACAAGGCCACGAAGCCCAATTCCGCGTTGCCGGTGGAGACGAACTGGTAGGCCTGGGTGATGTTCTGGCCTTCAACGATCTTGCCCTTGACCTTGTCGGTCAGACCCTGCTTGGCCAGTACCTGGGTTGCGGCCAAGCCGTAAGGCGCGGCTTTCGGGTTGGCGATGGACAGGTGCTGGTATTCGTTCTTTTTCAGTACTTCGCCCTTGGCGTCGACGTAACCTTCCTTGGCCGACCACAGCGCCAGGGTGCCGATGGCGTAGGTGAAGCGCGAGCCTTTGACGGTGTCGCCTTCGGTTTCGAGTTTTTGCGGGGTGGTGTCGTCTGCCGAGAGGAACACTTCGAACGGCGCGCCGTTCTTGATCTGGGTGTAGAACTGACCGGTTGCGCCATAGGCTGCCACCAGTTTGTGCCCGGTGTCTTTTTCGAAGTCGGCGGCGATCGCCTGGATCGGCGCAGTGAAGTTGGCGGCAACGGCTACCTGGACTTCATCGGCCTGGGCCGAGCCGAAAGCGAAGACAGCGAGCAGGCTCGCTAGACAAGTAGGGGCAAAACGTGAGGCACGAATGGTCATGAAACGGCTCCGTGGTAGGCAAGTGCAGTGGGCAGTTTTTATAGGGGGGAACTGCGCCGATGCGAAGGTGAAACGCTATATATCGGAATATATAGCGAAATGCCTGTAAACGGAACGTGTCAGATTTTAAGCGGTACGCGATCTTTGTTCCGATATGGGAAACGCTCGATTTTTGTAGCAGCTACCGAGCCCGCGAGGCTGCGTTCGAGCGCGAAGCGGTCGTGGAGTCAGGCGGCGCGAAGTTTCAGTTGAACCGTGTATGCAGGTTTGACGACGGCTTCGCCGCCGAACGCCGCCTCGCGGGCTTGGCAGTTGCTACAGCGGGTCATCGCCAAGTCAGTTTTGCCAACGCTTCCTCAGCCAATCGCCGGGTCAATTCAGCGGCAGGCATCTCGATACCCAGCCTGAACGCCTGCCCGGCCCACAAATTGGCGAAATCCGCCGGATCCTTGGCCCGCAACGGCATCAGCGCACCACCGGCCAGTGGAAAGGCCGGGGCTTTGTTGCTGATGGGGCCGATGTCACGCATCACTCGATTCAGAATTCCCCGCGCCGGGCGTCCGGTGAACAGATTAGTGAGCGCCGTCTCACTTTCCTTGGCCGTGCGCAACGCCTTGTGGTGGGCCGCGCTGATCTTGGCTTCCGGTGTAAACAAATAGGCTGTGCCCACTTGTACCGCCGCGGCGCCCAGGTGAAACGCGGCGGCAATCCCCCGTGCGTCAGCGATCCCGCCCGCGGCAATCACCGGCACGTTCACCGCATCGACGATCTGCGGCACGAGCGCGAACGTGCCCACTTGGCTGCTCAAGTCATCGCTGAGAAACATCCCGCGATGACCACCGGCCTCGTAGCCCATGGCAATGATCGCGTCGCAGCCGTGTTGCTCCAGCCAGACTGCTTCTTCAACGGTCGTAGCGGAGGAGAGGATTTTTGCCCCGGTGGCTTTCACCCGATCCAGCAGCGATTTCTCTGGTAGTCCGAAGTGAAAACTCACGACCTCGGGGCGAAACTCTTCGACCACTGCGCACGTCGCGTTATTGAATGGCGCACGATTGGACACTGGCGTCGGCGCGTCGAAATCAACACCCAGTTCGCGGTAGTAAGGTTCCAGCAGATGCTTCCAGTCCCGAGCCTTTTGCTCATCCGGCGCCGGTGGCTGATGGCAGAAAAAGTTGACGTTGAAGGGGCGCTGGCTGTGTTGGCGGATGGATTTCAACTCTTCGCGTAACTGCTCGAGGCTCAGCAGCGCGGCGGGCAATGAGCCCAGGCCGCCTGCGTTGCTCACGGCAATCACCATGGCTGAATCGTGAGCGCCGGCCATGGGCGCCTGGATGATCGGCAACTCGATCCCTAGCAGGTCAAGAATGCGGGTGTCAGGCCACTGGCTCATTTGAATGCTTCTCCGACGTCGACAGTAATGACCGTTTTGTAGCAGCAATGACAGGTGGCGGACCAGTTTGTTTTTCTGAATGGCCGGCGTCGGTTTTTCTGAAGGGTGTTTATGCCGGCGGCAGCCAAGGTGCCGCGAGTGCCAAAGCGCCATGGCCGCCGCATCCTTGAGCAGTCCATAACCGAGCACCTTGCCGAGCACGTTGTCTTCCAGCGCATTGAGTAGCGCGGTGCCCGGACGGGTCTTGGCCAGCAGCCTGGCGAAAAAGCAGATCAACACCAACACCACCAGCGCCACCACGGTGAACATCGGCAGCAGTTTGTGGCTCGGTTCGCGCAGCAGGTGAACGGCTTTCTCCAGCAGCACAAACACCAGCACCAACGGCAGGATAAACAGCAGTCCTCCGGCGACTGTGGTTTTGATAAAACGAAACATGGCGGCCCTTCAACGAATATTCAGCAGGCCAACTCAACGGCGATTCAGCCCGCCGCCTCCACCGCCAAACGACCGATTCATGGCCCGAGACGAATCGTGATAATTGTTGAAGCGTTCGTTGCCGGACGTACGCGCCGCCGACTCACGATTGAGGTTTTGCAACTGGGCGGTATTCGCCGGGTTGACCCGCGCCGCGCCGCCCTTGACCATCGATTGCCAGCCATCATCAGTCTTCTTGTAGACGTTGCCGTCATGCCCGGCGTAAACGTTATCCCCCACACGAGCAGCGCCGCTGTTGCGTCCGCGTACACCGCCGTACTGGGTGGTGTTACCGGTGTTGGGGTTGTAGACGGCGCCGCGATTGGCGGTCACCTGGGTGCCGTTTCGCACGTTGCCTGCCGTCACTTTCCCGCCTGCAATCGCGCCGCCGTTGGGACCGACAATCTCGCCGCTGCGCCCAGCGGCGTAGTTGCCGGTATAGACGTTGTGCACCGCGCCACGCTGGCCGGCCGTGGCGATACCGGTTCGGGAATTGTAGGAAGAACCGACCTGACCGGCCCAGCGATTGCCGGTCCAGGCGTTGTAGCCGGCGCCGTAACGGCTGACCGAAGCGCGATCACCCCATTGGCGGTAGATGTTGCCGGTGCTGCCAGCCCAGCCACCGGGGCCCCAGGCGACCGCGCCGCCATGATAACCATAAGCCGCGCCGCCCCAGGGCATTGGCGCCGGGTAAAGGTGGGGCCCCCAAGCGTAACCCCAGCCGTAATTGCCCCACCAAGGGTAGGCGCCCCAACCCCAGCCCATGGCCACTGTGCTGCCGCCCCAACTCCAGCCAAAACCGAAACCGAAGGTCCAGCCCGTCCATGGGGTGTAGCGAATAGCGACGCCAAAACCGTAGGTCACCGGCGGCCCGTACCAGACACTGCCCACCCACGGCGTATACGGATAACCGGTGCCATAGACCACCACGCCGCTGGCCGGATCTACCGTCGAGCCTTGATACCCCGGTGTATAACCGACCACTACGGTATCGCCGTTAGCCTCATAGACTTTTACGTAAGTGATGTAGTGCATCGGCGAGCTGGGCGGAATCGAGTAAATCACCGCTGGCACCGAGGTCGCGACGGACCATGGGCCTTGAACCGATGTGGCGCTGAACCAGATTCCGTTCTCGACCGCGTACCAACTCTTGGCGTCGACCATGATGATTGGAGTCGGCGTATTGACCACGTATTGCAGCGGCGTCCCGCTGATGGCCTTGAGCTGCGGCTGTCCGTCGAACTGCGGCGCAGTCATTTTCACCTGGCTTTTCTTGATCGCCGAGGTCTGCGGGATGGTTGCCGCAATCGCCGCTTCCCGGGCCTGGGGCGTACCGGCCACCGAGGCCTTGACGTTCTCTTTCGCACTGTCGTCAGGAATGTTGGCGAAATCGGCGGGTAATTTATCCGCCGGAGCGAAGGTCCACGGGCCTTTCATGTCAGTCGCTTTGAACCAGCGCCCGGAGATCAGTACGTAGCTGTCCTGGTCGCCGATTTCCTTGAAGATATGCCCGGTCGTGTTGGTGACATAGAGCAATTGAGTGCCCTGGATCGGCTGCCATTGGGGCGCGCCATCGGTCACGATCAGTTCGGTGGGTGTCGTGGCGATATGGATCTGTGGGACCGGTGGTTTGGCCAGCGTAGGAATTTTATCCTTCGGATCGCTCTGGCCGGTCAGCAAGTCGACCTGGCGGCTCTGGATCGCGGTTTTCTTGGCTTTTTCCAGATCGGCTGAAGGCGAGGGCAGCGGCGCGTACTGCCCGCCCAGTTCATCGGCGACCATCCAACCGTCGAACACATGCAGATAGTGTTTGCCCTGGGCATCGTTGAGCAGCAGCGGCCGGGTGTTGATGATTCGCTGCAACGCTGTGCCGTCCACCGGCCGATAAGCCGGCTCTCCGTCGATGTACACCAGCAGCGCCGGCACATCGGACGTGATGATTGTCGGTGGGGTGTTTTCGATTGGATCGCTGCTGGATTTCTGCTCGGCCGCGAGTACGCCGACGGCGGCTTCGAGTTGGTCCAGGGAAATGGTTTTCTTGCGATTCGCCGCGTCTTTTTTCAGGGCCGCGACCCAGGTGTCGGCCTGCGCTGCGCTGGACGGAAAATCCGCTTTGGTCAGGGTGTATTGATCTAGGGCGACCCAGCGCGTGGCCTTGTCCACCAGGGTATGGGCGCTGAACTGCACGATGCCGTACGTGGATTTCCCGTCGGCGCCGGTGGCCTCGACCGCAGCCCGCGCTTGCAGGGTATAGCCGTCCCAACTATCAAGTTGCGGCTGATAGATCGTCAGTTTGGTATCACCGGCTGTCATCACTTGCGGCCACGTCGGGGCCGCTACGGTTTGAGCGGCGGGAGCTGTCGGCTGTGCAGCCTGGACGTTGCTGAACGCCACCAGGCACAGCATCAGCAAAACGCTAAACGAGCGAAGGTAAGGCATTGTCAGCTCCACCGACAGGGCGGTTTTTCAGACATTTCAGGGCCGCGAAAAAAAGCATAGCCGCCGGTCAGGGAAACGCTCGCCGGAAATCGGGATTGGATGAAAGTCGGGTAGGGCAATGTGTTGCTTTGTGTTATTTCAATGACACCATCACCTCAGCGAACCCATTGGGAGCCAGCAATGTTCAAAGGTATTTTGATCGACAAAGACGACAGCGGTTACCGGGCCACACTGCAAGAGATCAATGACGATCAACTGCCCGAGGGCGACGTGACGGTGCGCGTGGCGTACAGCACATTGAATTTCAAGGATGGCCTGGCGATCACCGGCAGCAGTCCGGTGGTGCGAAAATTCCCCATGGTGCCGGGGATCGATCTGGCAGGCACTGTCGAATTCAGCGAGCATCCGGACTACAAGGTCGGTGACCAGGTTGTGCTCAATGGCTGGGGCGTGGGTGAAGGCCATTGGGGCGGATTGGCGCAGAAAGCGCGGCTCAATGGCGACTGGCTGATTCCCCTGCCCAAGGCGTTCACGACAGCTCAGGCCATGGCCATCGGCACGGCCGGTTACACGGCAATGCTCTGCATCCTGGCGCTGGAGCACAACGGCGTGACCCCGGCGCAGGGCGAAGTGCTGGTAACCGGCGCCAATGGCGGTGTCGGCAGTTTCGCTATCGCGCTATTAAGTAAGCTCGGCTATCGAGTGGTGGCGTCGACCGGCCGCACCTCGGAGCACGACTATCTGAAACAGTTGGGCGCCAGTGAAATCATCGACCGCGCGACCCTGTCCGAACCGGGCAAACCGTTGGCCAAGGAACGTTGGGCGGCGGTGATCGATTCGGTCGGCAGTCATACCTTGGCCAACGCCTGTGCCAGCACCAAGGCCAACGGCACGGTCGCCGCGTGTGGCCTGGCTCAAGGCATGGATTTTCCGGCTTCCGTTGCCCCCTTCATTTTGCGCGGCGTGACCCTCTCCGGGATCAATAGCGTGACCCAGCCCAAAGCCAAGCGCGTGCTGGCCTGGAATCGTCTGGCCGAGGATCTGGACTTCGCGTTGTTGCCGCTGATCAGCCATGAAATCGGCTTGAGCGAAGCGATCGAGGCGGCACCGCGCTTGCTCGCCGGTCAGCTGCGGGGAAGGGTTGTCGTCGACGTCAATCGCTGACAAGGTAGGCGCCGTTGCGGCTCGTCAGGGCCGCAGACCTCAATAAAGGGAGTGGCGTCGCAATGGAAGTCAAACAAGTCTACGTAGCCCCGTTCACTGTTTCCGGGCTACAGGTACGCACCCGCAATAGCGCAGAGCAAATCGCTGAAACGGCGAAGATTGGTCCGATGTGGGGGCGTTTCTACAGTGAAGGGTTGATGGCGCGTATCGCGCCGCAGCAAGCCGGCTCACCGGTTTACGGCGTATATTCCGGCTATGAATCCGATGCCTCGGGGGCGTTCGACGTCACCGCCGGGATGGCTGTCGAGGAACCCGCGCCAGGTTACGAGACCATCAATATCGAAGAAGGCCGGTATCTGGTATTCGAAGGCAACGGATTGATGCCTGATGCCGTTATCAATGCCTGGCAATTTATCTGGAATTATTTCCAGGCCAACCCGCAGATCGAGCGCCGGTTCATTACTGACTTTGAAGCCTATACCGGCCCGGAGTCAGTAGCGGTGCATATCGGCATCGTCTAAGGCTGGGTTTCACGCTCCAGCAACTGCCGTTTTCGCTCCACGCCCCAGCGATAACCCGACAGGTTGCCGTCACTGCGCACCACCCGATGACACGGGATCGCCACCGCAAGACTGTTCGCGCCGCAGGCCTGGGCCACGGCGCGCACGGCTTTCGGTGAGCCGATGCGTTGGGCAATATCGGCGTAACTGGCGGTGCTGCCGGCGGGAATCTCCCGCAAGGCTTGCCAGACGCGCTCTTGAAACGCCGTGCCGCGTAGGTCCAGAGGCAAGTCCAGGCCGATGGCTGGCGCTTCGATAAACCCGACAACCTGGGCGATCAATTGCTCGAACCCGTGATCAGCGCCAATCAGGTTGGCGCGCCGAAACTTGTCCTGCAGATCGCACACCAGTTGGTGCGGATCGTCCCCCAGTAAAATCGCGCAGATTCCCCGTTCACTTTGCGCCACCAGAATCGCACCCAAAGAGCACTGGCCGACGGCAAAGCGAATGTCGTTGTTCTGGCCCTCAGCGCGGTAGTCGCCGGGTTTCATGCCCAGCAACTGATCGGCGGCTTCATAAAATCGGCTGTTGGAATTGAAACCCGCGTTATACAACGCATCAGTCACCGAGCCGCCATCGCTCAAACGCTCGCGCACCCGGCGTGAGCGGTGCGCGCTGGCGTAGCCCTTGGGTGTCAGGCCGGTCACGGCTTTAAACACACGATGAAAGTGGAAACTGCTCAAACCTGCGGCATCGGCGAGTTCGCTCAGCGCCGGCAAGTTCTCGGCCGACTCGATCTGACGGCACGCGGCCGCCACGGTCGCGGCATGTTGTGCGGCGACCTCGCTTTGATCCTTCGCGGCCCGTTTACTCGGACGATAACCCGCTGCCTGGGCTTGTTCGGCGGTATCGAAGAATTCGACGTTCTGCGGTTTCGGCAGGCGCGCCAGGCTGCTGGGGCGGCAATAAATGCCAGTGGTTTTCACCGCGTAGACAAACTGCCCGTCAGCCTTGGGATCACGCGCGACGACGGCGGCCCAGCGGGGGTCATTCTCGGTCGCGATTTTGGTCGAAGAGATTGTCATGGTTTCAGGTCCGTTGACGGGTTTCATGCAGATTAAGCAACTGGCCGAGCTGCGACACTCCGGGTCTTGCGGTCAAACTCAGCCAGCCGTACGAAATGTAAAATTGATCCGCTGTTCGCCCAGTCGTGGATGTTGCCCCTCCTTAATCGGTAAAACACCGTGGTAACGCAAACGGTCGACGCCGCCCCAGACCACGATGTCACCATGAAACAACGGCACTCGCTGGCTCTTGTCGCTGCGCTCGAAGCCACCAAACAGAAACATTGCCGGCAAGCCCAGGGACACCGAAACGATGGGCGCGGCGTAGGAACCTTCGTCTTTGTCCTGGTGCAACGACATCTTGGCCCCTGGGACATAGCGGTTGATCAGGCAGGAATCCGGCACGAAGTCGGCAAATCCTGCTTCCCGCGCCGCTGCTTGCGCCAGCTCGAAAAATACTTCGGGCATCGCTGGCCAGGGTTGTCCTGTTTGCGGATCGTTGCGGGTGTAGCGGTAGCCGCTGCGATCAGTGGTCCAGCCCTGTGTGCCGCAACTGCTCAGGGCCACCGACATGGTGAAACCGCCGGGCGTGACCATTTGCCGGAGCGGTGCGGCGGCCAGCACCTGTTCCAGCGCCGGCAACAAACGGTCGAGCAAGGGCAGGGCAAAGCCCCGGAGGACGTAGGACTGTTCGCCGATCTGCACGCGCCGGGGCGGTTGCTCCGGTTCGACATCGGCGAACAGATCGAGGGTGGTCGGGGTCATGGTTTCATAGCGCATCGTGAAAGATGATTCCAAGGGTATGCCGTTTTCCGCTGTGCAGGCGACTGACGCCGTGGCGCAGGGTCACGCGGTAATAGCCGCGAACGCCTTTCACTGGACGCTGGTTGACGGCAAAAATCAGCCCGTCGCCTTTCTTCAGCCCTATCACCTGGGGCCGTGACTGCATTCGCGGCCGCTGCTCGGTGAGCACGAACTCGCCGCCGGTGAAATCTTCGTCCGGCTCTGACAGCAGAATCGCCACCTGCAGTGGGAAAACGTGTTCACCGTACAGGTCCTGATGCAAGCAGTTGTAGTCCTGAGGGCCATATTGCAGCAACAACGGTGTCGGTCGCTCCTGACCGGCGGCATGGCAGCGCTCGAGGAAGGCGTCGTGGGTGTGAGGGAAACGGGTCGGTAGGTCCATGTGCTCGTACCAGCGATTGGCGATGGGCACCAATCGCGGGTAGAGCGCCTTGCGTAACCGGGCCACCGGGTCCGGCAACGGGTACTTGAAGTACTTGTACTCGCCGCGCCCGAAGCCGTGACGGGCCATCATGACTTGTGAGCGGAAGGGCTCGGGTTGGGCGTACAACGCGCTGACTTGGTCACAAGTTTCGTGGCTCAACAACGAACGGATAATGGCGCAACCGTCCTGATCCAGCTGATGTTCCAACAGCGCCCAATCCAGCGTGCTCATGGTTGCGCCTCGCGATCGAGCAACTGCCGTTTGCGTTCCAGCCCCCAGCGATAACCACCCAGACCGCCATCCTGACGCAACACCCGATGGCACGGCACGATCACCGCAATCGGGTTGGCGCCGCAGGCATTGGCCACTGCGCGAAATGCCTTGGGCTGGTCGAGTTGCTGTGCAATATCGCGATAACTGGCGGTTTGCCCGACCGGGATTTGCCGCAGGGCTTCCCAGACCTGACGTTGAAAGACGCTGCCCGCCAGATCCAGCGGCATATCAAATGCCAGGTACGGATTTTCGAGGTGGCGCAGGCTCTGCTCCAGCTCAAGCGCCAAACCCTCATCGCGCCGTAACTCGCCGGAAAAGCGCTGCGCCAGATCCCGTTCCAGGCTGGCCGGGTCATCACCAAGCAGCATCGCACAAAGTCCCTTGTCACTGAAAGCCAGCAACAACTCGCCCAGCGCGCAAGTGCCATTGATATAGCGAATCGAGGAAGTAGACATGTTCTGACTCCTGAACCAAAGGTTGAGGTGGCCAGACTAGGGCGCGTTGATCGAGCGAACACTCCGGCGCTTGCGGTCGAACTTTTCAGGCGGGGGAGCTGACGTCCCTGTTGTCGCTCCCGGTCGCGTTACAGCGCTTTGCTGACGGCGATGTCGCTGATCACGTCTTCGCTCTGGCCATGAATGGCGTCGAGCGCGGCCTTGGCTTCTGCTTCGGTGCCGTTTTCAAGTTGGGCGAACTCGAAGCGACGCTCGCCGTTGAGTTTGTATTTGATGACATACTTGGTCGTTTGGGCCACGGTCATGACTGCCTCTTTACGTGTAAGGGCGTTACTCAGCTCAGTTTTGTGCTGGAGCGGCGCACGATTTTGATCGAGTGGGTCAGCGTCGGTTTGCGGGTTACGCTAATGGCCTTGCGGCTGTTGACCATGTCGATGGTGATGTTCCAGAAACCGGTGCTCGGAGCGGTAATGCGCGCCGGGAAGGTGTCGAATGCACCGCCGTGATAAGTGTGACGACCGCCATTCTTAAAGCTGCGGAAGTTGGCGTCGTTCATCAAGCGAATGTTGCACGTTTGGGAGCACTGGATGACGACGATGTCGTCTTCATTGAGGTGCTCGCGCTGGTGGATAAATTTCATGAGGCGCCTCCAGAAGGGCTTTTTCTACAAAATCAAAACGATAGCAGGGCAATTGGCAGAGTTTATCAGCCCGAACGGGTTATTATCTGGCTGTCGGCGTCGTGTTTGACAATTAAAAACAGTTATTCGGAATTCTATGAGCGATAAATGCAACGAGCCTCGGAGAAAAACAGTCTTTACGCTGTCGGAGGGTCTTTATCGGAGGTTTTGTATGAAATGGGGTGTCCTGGTCCTGCCGCTAGCGTTGGCGGTGAGTGGTTGTGCCAATGTCGCAGAAATCAACGAGACACTGCCGACCATGAGCGTGATCTCAGGTAAAAAGCCCCATGAGTACGCGCAATGCCTGGTCGAGAAACTGGCCTCAAGTCGGGGTGCCTTGCAACTTGAGCCGCACAAGGAAGGCGTGCGTGTGATCGTTCCAGGGAAACTGTCCTCGGGGCCTGCAGCCGTATTCGAAATCGAAGACCGCTCCGGCGGCAGCAGTATCAAACTGCATGAGCGCATGTCCAACGTGCCGGTACGTCCAAAGGATGTACAGCATGCCGCCACTGCGTGCATTTCCGGCTGATAGACTGTCGACCGTCCGCCTGATGCCGCCAAAGCATTGCTTGGCGGCATTGTCATTTCTGGAGCCGCGCATGAAGCGAGAGCAAGTTCGGGAACGCCATGCAGAGGGCCATATCTCTGCCACCCACGTGATTCAGAACCCGGCGAATCCGGGGGAATGGATCGTGTTTTTCAAGAAAAGCGCCGGGCGCAGTTATTTCCTGGTGGATGACAACGATGAAGTCGAATCTTTCAGCCGCCTGGACGATTTGATCGAGACCGTGCGCGGCCTCGGGATCAAGTTTGCCGAAATCCACATGTAGGGCAGGGCGCCTTACTTGCAGACCACCACGACGCTGCGGTTCTTGAAGTTGCCAACGTCAACGCCCAGGGTCTTGTCGCTTTCCTTGGTGGACGGTGTGCCGTCGGTACCAACGATCCGGTAGCCGGTGCCGGCACACGAGTCATCAGCTTTTTCGTAGCAGGTGGCCCAGGAGTTGGCTTCCCCGGAGCAGTCGATGGTCAGGCCCTGCTCGCCGTTATTCAGATAAATTTTTTCAGATGTGGCGCAGCCAGTGAGCGCCAGTACCGCAATCAGTGCCAGAAGTTTGTTCATGTCGTTGTCGTCGTCAGATGATGGGGCTAAGCCTGTGACAGCAGCGGTGTCAAAAGGTTATAGCGATTGGCCACTTTGCTGCGGGCAAACATAAAAAAGCCCTGCGCATTGGCAGGGCTGCTCGAATCAGATACGTTTCAGGACTTGTCCTTGCCGCGTCGCTTCGGGCCTGCAGGTTGATCTTGCAACACCGATGCCACCTCGATCGCCAACGCTTCGGTCGGGAAAGGTCCGGCGATATTCTCGCCAGCGACGCTGTCTACCCACCATTGGCCGTCTTTCGCCTGATTGATCAGGTACCCGTTGACGCTTTTTGCTACCGACATCTATCTGCCTCGTTGACTTGGTTCAATCGCGCCATGATACCGCCAAATGCACTCAACGGGTGCTGATGGGCGTATGGTGGTGCGATTGCCGGTCGGCGCAAGGCCGGTGGTCTGTGCTATCTATAAAGCTTATGGGAACTATCCGCCGGAATATTTCTCTATGATGGCATCGGTTAGCCAGTGCGGGGCATTGTAAGGTGCACGCCGCCTGATTAGACTGCGCCGAAACTCGTACACACAGCCCTTTCAAGGACTTATATGATCAAGAAATGCTTGTTCCCAGCAGCCGGTTACGGTACTCGCTTCCTGCCAGCGACTAAAGCCATGCCCAAAGAAATGCTGCCGGTGGTAAACAAGCCACTGATCCAGTACGGCGTCGAAGAAGCACTGGACGCTGGGTTGACCGAAATCTCCATCGTGACCGGTCGCGGTAAACGCGCTCTGGAAGACCACTTCGACATCAGCTACGAGCTGGAAAACCAGATCAAGGGCACCGACAAGGAAAAATACCTGGTCGGCATCCGTAAACTGCTCGACGAGTGCTCGTTCTCCTACACTCGCCAGACCGAAATGAAAGGCCTGGGCCACGCAATCCTGACCGGTCGCCCACTGATCGGCGACGAACCTTTCGCCGTGGTGCTGGCGGACGACTTGTGCGTCAACCTCGACGGCGACGGCGTCCTGACCCAGATGGTCAAGCTGTACAAACAGTACCGCTGCTCGATCATTGCGATCCAGGAAGTCGACCCGCTGGAAACCAACAAGTACGGCGTTATCGCTGGCGACTTGATCGGTGACGACCTGTACCGCGTGCGCAACATGGTAGAAAAACCAGCGCCGGAAGATGCACCGTCGAACCTGGCGATCATCGGCCGTTACATCCTGACGCCGGACATCTTCGACCTGATCAAGCAAACCGAGCCAGGCAAGGGCGGCGAGATCCAGATCACCGACGCCTTGATGAAGCAGGCGCAGAACGGTTGCGTGATTGCCTACAAGTTCAAGGGCAAGCGTTTCGACTGCGGTGGCGCTGAAGGCTACATCGAAGCAACCAACTTCTGCTTCGAGAACTTCTACAAGACTGGCAAGGCTTACTGATAGCGCTTGATCCACTTGTACTGAAAAAGCCACCTTCGGGTGGCTTTTTCATTTTCCGCTCCCATATTGTTCGCAGCGTTTGCCCAATGGGCGTCTGCGGGTATGCTGATGGCCTGCCGAGGAGATAGAAATGGCCTACGATTTTGACCTTTATGTGATTGGCGCCGGTTCCGGCGGTGTGCGGGCTGCGCGATTCGCGGCCGGGTTTGGCGCTAAAGTGGCTGTGGCCGAAAGCCGCTACCTGGGCGGTACCTGCGTGAACGTCGGCTGCGTGCCGAAAAAACTGCTGGTCTACGGCGCGCACTTCGCCGAAGACTTCGAGCAGTCCTCCGGCTTCGGCTGGACCCTGGGTGAGGCGAAGTTCGATTGGGCGACGCTGATCGCCAACAAGGACCGCGAGATCAATCGCCTGAATGGCATCTACCGCAACCTGCTGGTCAATAGCGGTGTGACCCTGCATGAAGGCCACGCCAAGATCGTCGATCCGAACACGGTCGAGATCAATGGCGAGCGCCACACAGCCAAAAACATTCTGATTGCCACGGGTGGCTGGCCGCAGATCCCGGAGATTCCGGGGCACGAACATGCGATCAGTTCCAACCAGGCGTTTTTCCTCAAAGAACTGCCGAAGCGCGTTCTGGTGGTGGGCGGCGGTTATATCGCGGTGGAATTTGCCGGGATCTTCCATGGCCTGGGCGCCGAGACCACGCTGCTGTATCGCGGCGATCTTTTCCTGCGCGGCTTTGACGGCGCGGTGCGCAAGCACTTGCAGGAAGAACTGACCAAGCGCGGCATGAATCTGCAATTCAACGCGGACATTGAGCGTATCGAGAAACTGGCCGACGGCAGCCTGAAAGCCACCCTCAAGGATGGCCGCGAGCTGGAAGCCGACTGTATTTTCTATGCGACTGGCCGGCGTCCAATGCTGGATAACCTGGGTCTGGAAAACACTGGCGTCAAACTCGACAAGAAAGGTTTCGTCGAGGTGGATGAGCAATATCAGACTGCCGAGCCGTCGATCCTTGCCCTGGGTGATGTGATCGGCCGCGTTCAGCTGACCCCGGTGGCGCTGGCCGAAGGCATGGCCGTTGCCCGACGGTTGTTCAATCCTGAGCAGTATCGTCCGGTGGATTACAAGATGATCCCGACGGCGGTGTTCAGCTTGCCGAACATCGGCACCGTCGGCCTGACCGAGGAAGAAGCCCGGGAAGCCGGGCACGATGTGGTGATTTACGAAAGCCGTTTCCGGCCGATGAAGCTGACCCTGACCGAGTGTCAGGAGCGCACGCTGATGAAGCTGGTGGTGGACGCCAAGTCTGACAAGGTCCTGGGTTGCCACATGGTCGGCCCGGATGCCGGGGAAATCGTTCAAGGTTTGGCGATTGCCCTGAAGGCTGGCGCCACCAAGCGCGATTTCGACGAGACCATCGGCGTGCATCCGACGGCCGCCGAAGAGTTCGTCACCATGCGCACACCTGTCGCCGGTTAATCGTCCTTCGCTGCGTCTGGCGCGGTCGCAACGACTGCCGCCAGGCGCACGCTTTCATCCAGGCTGGCCTGGGTCTTCGCCAATTCGATTTCCAATGATTGATTGATCTGCGACTGCTCGTCGACGTTCTGCTTGAGCGCCTGGCTTTCCAGCAGCGCGATGCGCAGGCGTTCCTGGAGGAGGGTGCGTTCGCTGTCGACGCGGTTGGCTTGCTCCAGCAGTTGATCCTGGCGAGTGTTGGCTTGTTTGAGATGTTCCTGCAACAGGCTCAACTCCCGCAGCGTTCCACGGCTCTCGGTCAGCACGCGCTCATTGTCGCGGTGCAGTTGGGTGATTTCATCCTGGCGGAGGAGGGCGCTTTGCTGGGCCTGGCGCAATTCCATCTGAATCTGTTGCACCTGGCCTTCGTGACGGCGCTGGTCCTGCTCGCGCTGTTCCTTGACCGCGTTGCGATAGTGCTCCAGCGCATCCCGGGCGTGCAGGTGTTTTTCTTCAAGGGAGCGAATCTGCTCGTCCTTGTCTTTCAAGCGTAATTCGAAATCCGCCAGCGCCTGATTCAGCCCAGCGTTGCGGGTTTGCTCAGTCTGCAGCATGGAGCGGGTTTCCAGCAGCGCGTCGGATTCCTGCGTCAATGCCAGGCTTTGAATCTCGTATTGCTGATGCAGTTCGGTGTTGGTCTCGCGGGCTTCTTCGAGTTGCGACTCCAGTTCTTTACGCTGGCGATCGAACTGCTCACGCGCCTGGTCGATTGGTTCTTGCGCCTGTTCCTTGAGGCGTTGCGCCAATCGTGCCACCAGTCCCGCCAGTTCATCGTCAATCGGTTCGGCGGTTTCTTCAGCGCGTTCCGGACCGCCGTCCAGCTCCTTCAAATACCGATGAATCGTGGTTTTCGAGCCGGTATTGCCCATTTCGATCCGTACCGCATCGATGCTTGGGTTTTCACCGCGGGCGAGGATCGCCGAACGGGCCGCTTGTACTACTGCTTTGTTTACGCCGCCACGAGCCATGAGCTCTCCTACGATTTCGTACTGTGGTACATATCATCAAGTACGCAGTGTACCATCCATGATAAAAAGTTAAATCCTTTAAGTTTCTGGCGCGGGATATACTGGTATTACCCCGTGTGATGAGCTGTGCACCCGGTTTTTACCCGCCCAAGCGGTACGTTTTGAAGAGTTGAGCCCATGTCCGATCTGGATCGCTACCTGCAAGCCGCCACCCGCGACAACACCCGTCGCAGCTACCGGGCGGCCATCGAGCACTTCGAAGTCAGTTGGGGTGGGTTCCTGCCGGCGACCAGCGACAGCGTCGCGCGCTATCTGGTCGCGCATGCGGGCGTGCTGTCCATCAACACCTTGAAGCTGCGTTTGTCGGCGTTGGCGCAATGGCACAACAGCCAAGGGTTTGCCGATCCGACCAAGGCGCCTGTGGTGCGTCAGGTGTTCAAAGGGATTCGCGCGTTGCATCCGGCTCAGGAGAAACAGGCCGAGCCATTGCAGCTTCAACATCTGGAGCAAGTGGTGGCTTGGCTTGAGCAGGAGGCGCAAACCGCCCGGGCCGCAGGTGATCAGCCGGGATTGCTGCGTGCCCGGCGCGACACGGCGCTGATCCTGCTAGGTTTCTGGCGCGGCTTTCGTAGCGACGAGCTATGTCGATTGCAGATCGAGCATGTGAAGGCCATCGCCCAGTCGGGCATCACGCTCTATTTGCCGCGCAGCAAAAGCGATCGCGAAAACCTGGGTAAGACCTATCAGACGCCTGCATTGCAGCGCTTGTGTCCGGTGCAGGCCTACATCAACTGGATCACCGAAGCGGCATTGGTTCGCGGGGCGGTGTTCCGCGGCATCGACCGTTGGGGGCATCTGAGCGAGGAGGGCTTGCACGCCAACAGCGTGATTCCGCTGCTGCGACAGGCGCTGGAGCGCGCCGGCATCCCGGCCGAGCACTACACCAGTCATTCCTTGCGACGCGGTTTTGCCACCTGGGCTCACCAGAGCGGTTGGGATTTGAAGTCGTTGATGAGTTACGTGGGCTGGAAGGATATGAAATCCGCCATGCGCTATGTTGAAGCCAGCCCGTTTCTCGGGATGACGCCCCTCGCGGAAAAAGTCATTGGCGCTGCTCAGTAAGTTTTCTTCTATTAATAGTGTCCGCTAATAGCGAAAACCAATGAGCAACATGAGCTTTGCCAATGAGCCATCCGGCCATCGAGTGGGTAGGATTCACCCCATCAACTTCTCAACCAAACTTTTCAACCCTGACGGAGAGTCACCGATGCCTATCATCAACAGCCAAGTAAAACCGTTCAAAGCTACTGCCTACAAGAATGGCGACTTCGTACAAGTGTCGGACGCTGACCTGAAAGGCAAGTGGTCGGTCGTGTTCTTCTACCCAGCTGACTTCACCTTCGTTTGCCCGACCGAACTGGAAGACCTGGCTGACAACTACGCCGCTTTCCAGAAACTCGGCGTCGAAATCTACAGCGTTTCCACTGACACCCACTTTGCTCACGCTGCCTGGCACAACACTTCGCCAGCCATCGGCAAAATCGAATACACCATGATCGGCGACCCGACCCACGCCATCTCCCGCAACTTCGACGTGCTGATCGAAGAAGTTGGCCTGGCTGACCGTGGCACCTTCGTGATCAACCCGGAAGGCCAGATCAAAATCGTCGAACTGAACGACGGCGGTGTTGGTCGTGACGCTTCCGAACTGCTGCGCAAAATCAAGGCTGCTCAGTACGTTGCTGCTCACCCAGGCGAAGTTTGCCCAGCCAAGTGGAAAGAAGGCGAGGCCACTCTGGCTCCGTCCCTGGACCTGGTCGGCAAGATCTAAGTCTGTGACACCAGCAACATCAGGGCGGGTTTCCGCACCTAAGTAAGCTGCAACCGCCCCCCAAAAACGCCCGGGCGATATTCGCTCGGGCGTTTTTTTTCGCCTCAAATAAAGGATCGCCCGTATGTTGGACGCCAATCTTAAAGCCCAGTTGAAATCGTACCTGGAACGGGTCACCCAACCGATCGAGATCGTTGCTTCCCTCGACGACGGTGCGAAATCCCAGGAAATGCTTGAACTGCTGAAAGACGTTACCAGTCTTTCCAGCCAAATTACTTTGCTCGATAACGGTGACGATGCACGCAAGCCATCGTTCTCGATCAATCGCCCGGGTGCCGATATCAGCCTGCGTTTCGCCGGCATCCCCATGGGCCACGAATTCACTTCGTTGGTGCTGGCCTTGTTGCAAGTCGGCGGCCACCCTTCGAAAGCCAGCGTTGAAGTGATCGAGCAGATTCGTTCGCTCAAAGGCCAGTTCAGCTTCGAGACGTACTTCTCGCTGTCCTGCCAGAACTGCCCGGACGTGGTCCAGGCGCTGAACCTGATGGCTGTGCTCAACCCGAACATCCGCCACGTCGCCATCGACGGCGCGCTGTTCCAGGCCGAGGTCGATGACCGCAAGATCATGGCCGTGCCGAGCATCTACCTGAACGGTGAAATCTTCGGTCAGGGCCGCATGGGCCTGGAGGAAATCCTCGCCAAGATCGACACCAGCGGTGCCGAACGCCAGGCCGAGAAAATCAGCGCCAAAGAAGCCTTTGACGTATTGATCGTCGGCGGTGGCCCGGCCGGTGCGTCGGCGGCTATCTACGCGGCCCGTAAAGGCATTCGCACCGGTGTGGCAGCTGAACGTTTTGGTGGGCAGGTGCTCGACACCATGGCCATCGAGAACTTCATCTCGGTGCAGGAAACCGAAGGGCCGAAACTGGCCAGCGCCCTGGAAGAACACGTCAAGCAGTACGACGTCGACATCATGAACCTGCAACGGGCGACCGCGTTGATCCCGGCGAAGAATGTCGGTGAGTTGCACGAAGTTCGCTTCGAAAGTGGCGCTAGTCTCAAGACCAAGGCGTTGATCCTTGCCACCGGCGCCCGCTGGCGCGAAATGGGTGTGCCGGGCGAGCAGCAATATAAGGCCAAGGGCGTGTGCTTCTGCCCGCACTGCGACGGTCCACTGTTCAAGGGCAAACGCGTGGCGGTGATTGGCGGCGGTAACTCCGGCGTCGAAGCGGCCATCGACCTGGCCGGCATCGTCAGCCACGTCACTTTGCTGGAATTCGACAGCAAGCTGCGCGCCGATGCGGTACTGCAGCGCAAGCTGTACAGCCTGCCGAACGTCAACGTCATCACCAGCGCGCTGACCAGCGAAGTGAAGGGTGACGGCCAGAAAGTGACCGGCCTTGTCTATAAGGATCGCGATTCGGGTGAGTTCAACACGGTCGAGCTGGAAGGGATCTTTGTGCAGATCGGTCTGTTGCCTAACACCGATTGGCTCAAAGGCACCGTCGAGTTGTCGCCCCGTGGTGAGATCATTGTCGATGCGCGTGGTGAAACATCATTGCCGGGTGTGTTCGCAGCCGGCGACGTCACCACCGTACCGTACAAGCAGATCGTGATTGCGGTGGGCGAGGGTGCCAAGGCTTCCCTTAGCGCATTCGACCACCTGATCCGGACCTCGGCCCCGGCTTAAACGCCAGCGCTGAAAACAAAAACCCCATGAGTGATCATGGGGTTTTTTTGTGCCTGATGCTGATCGTTCCCACGCTCTGCGTGGGAATGCAGCCCGGGACGCTCCGCGTCCCAAAAGCGTGACGCGGAGCGTCACAGGAGGCGTTACCACGCAGAGCGTGGGAACGATCGACGGTGGTGTATTTTTACATTGGTGCTGGCTGAATGATCTCGACCCAATAAGCATCCGGATCCTTGATAAACGCCAAGCTCTTCATGCGGCCATCGTTCAGGCGCTTCTGGAAATCACAGCCCAGCGCTTCGAAACGCTCGCACGCGGCACGGATGTCCGGCACCGAAATGCAGATATGACCGAAGCCACGCGGGTCGGTGTTGCCGTTGTGGTAGGCAAATTCCGGATCGTTTTCGGTGCCGTGGTTATGGGTCAACTCCAGAATGCCGGGGATCGATTTCATCCACTCGGTACGCGCCGCTGCATCGGCCGGGATCTGGTTTTTATCGACCAGTGCCAGGAAGTACAGGCTGAACTCGGCTTCCGGGAAGTCGCGCTTTTCAACCAGTGAGAAACCGAGGATGCGCGTGTAGAAATCCAGGGACTTGGTGATGTCCTTGACCCGCAGCATGGTGTGGTTGAAGACGAACTTCTGGGTCGCGGTGTCAGGTGCGGCGGTAACGCCGGGGAAGGTGTTCAATTCGTGCAGGCTCATGGGCCCTCCGGAAAATAAGTGGGGCTGGCGAATGGTCGTAATGATACGCAAGCGGCCCGGCATCGCCAAACCAAAACGCCCGGCTATTGCCTGGCAGCCGAGTGAGGCTCAGACTTTGTGGCTCAATCTGTGAGTGCCTCTCGTAATGATCCGACCGTTCGCATCGCTATTCGTTTTCATGGGTTTTTTGGCGCTGGCCACGACGGTGCAGGCCGACACCCCAAGCATTACCTGGCCCAACGGCTGGGAGGTGGAAGTCGTTACGCCAAATGACGCCACACCGCAGGTATCCCGCCAGCGCGCGGTGAAAAACGACGCCGATGGCAATCAGGTGCTGGTGATGGAACTGACGATGACCCCGGTGGAAAGCGACCATCAAGTGAATTTGCAGGGGGTGTTGCTGGAAATGCGCAAGTCGGTGCAGAAGGACTTTTTCCAGGGCGGTTATCAAAGTGTCTGCAACAGGATTCACCCGACGACGTTGAGTCGACTTTCAGCGCTTGAAACCACTTGCACGGTTACCCAGAACGGTCGACATGTGCTGTCTCAAACATTGGTCGCGGCCGTCGAGGCGGACAGGGCTTATGTTCTTTCCTACGCGGGGCAGGCTGAGGTTTATAAGGCAAGTCAGGACGAAATAGCGGCTGCGCGTAACAGCTTGAAACTTTAGATGAAGAATTGAGCGGCCATGGGTTTGGGCTCGCCGCGATTTTAGATACCAAAAGGATTAAACACAAAGTTAACCGGTAAGTGTCCAGCGTCTGCCGAGGCGAGACCCGCAATACAAGGCATTTCCAACTTGATTGGCGACTATCGTTGCATTTGTTAGATATTGTCCGTAAAAAAGCCCTGCATTAGCAGGGCTTTTCTTTGTTGCCGCGAAGGGTTAGCCGCGCAACCAGGAATCGACGGTGGCAGCACCGTACTGTTCCTTCCAGGCTTTCAGGCCGCGGTGGTTACCGCCCTTGGTTTCAATCAGTTCACCGGTGTGCGGGTTGTGATAGACCTTGACGACGCGGGCACGACGGGTTTTAGGCGCTGCTGCCTGTTGCAGGCCCGATTTTGCCGGGTTCGGATCGAGAATGGCGATGATGTCGCGCAGGCTTTTGCCGTAGGTTTTCATCAGCCCCTGGAGCTTTTCTTCGAATTCGATTTCTTTCTTGAGCCCGGCATCGTTCTTCAAGGATTCCAGCTGCTTGAGCTGTTCTTGAAGGGCCTTTTCAGCTGCACGAAATTCAGCGAGTCTGGACAATATCTTTACTCCAATAGTGTGTTTGGCTGATACCAACCGCAAACAAAGCTATAAGCCAAGAGCCTTGAAGCGACTCGGTGATAATGGCTCACCTGCCAATCTTGCGCAGGCATGAAAAATTGTAGTAGTTAATGGCCCAAGAGTAAATCCTGTCTTTTTCTTCATGTAACAACAGCAGTCTTTTGATTCAATTTGGTGCAACCTTTCGTTATTTATCCAGCCGGTTAATGATGACTTAATGCATTAATGAAGTCCGCGCCAGGCATTGGCCGACCGAACAGGTAGCCTTGCAGGAAGTTCACGTTGTGTGCCGTCAGGTAATCGCTTTGCTCTTCGGTTTCCACACCTTCGGCAACAATTCCCAGGTCTAGCTTGGCCGAGAGTTCGATAATGCTGTCCAGAATGTGCCGCGAGAGCGCATCGGCTCCGATCATGGCGACGAAGCTCTGATCGATCTTCAGGAAGTCCACGTTGAATTGGCGCAGGTACCCCAGGCTTGAATGGCCAGTGCCGAAATCATCGATCGCGATCATCACGCCCAACCCGTGAAGTTGTTCGAACAACTGGTGGGTCAGCGCTGTTGGCTCGATCAGTTCACGCTCGGTCAACTCCAACACCAGACTGACGCTACCCGGCGCAAAAGCACTGAGAAACGTTCGGCAATCCTCCACCAGTTCCAGGTCCTGGCAATGGCTGGCGGTAATGTTGATGCCAATATGAAACGGTCCGTCGAAAGACGCCGATATCGGCGCCAGCAGCGAGGCGGTCTGCTGCATTAATGAACGGGTCATCGGTACGATCAACCCCGAGTGTTCGGCAAACGGGATAAACAGATCCGGTCGCACCAAACCTTCTTTGGGATGGTTCCAGCGCATCAACACTTCAGTGCCGCTCCATTTTTTAGTGTCGCCATGCACCACCGGTTGAAAATACGGAATGAACTCGCCGGCCTCCAGCGCGCGCTGCAGTTCAACGCTGGGCGAGGAGGCGCGCTTTTGCAGGACATGCCCGATCGAGCCCGACACCACGCCAAAAAAGATCAGCAGGCTGAACAGCGGCGGGTACTCGCGACTCATATAGCGCCAGATTTCGCCCTCGGCGAAACCGGCGGCCACAGTAAACGCATACTGGTCGGAAACCCGCTTGCTTTGCGCGACCGGCAAGACGGGCAGGGCGCTGTCCTGGACCTTGCCGTCGGCAGACATCCAGTGATTGCCCACTTGCAGCAACAACGAAGTCTGGCGGCCGATCAGCCGCAGCACGTTGCTCAAGTGATAACCGTCCAGCGTAGTCAGCGCGCCTTTTTTTTCATCACTGAGGCGATAGACCAGCAACGCGGTGTTGGGCGTGACGGGGTTGCCATTCATCAACCACAACTGGCCATGGGTGTAGTCGCCGGGGTTGACCTTCTCCTGATAGTCGCCGAACAACGAACTGCAATAAAGGTTGTTGTCCCACACCAGATTGGTTGAGCGCACGAAAGGCCGACGGGTCACCTGTTCGCGTAATGCGAGTTTAGCTTCGTTGCAACTATCGCCCGCCAACGGCAACAACACCCGCGCTGCTTCCGCCGTGTTGTCGAGCATCAGATTGAATTGGCGCAAGGCTTCGTCGGCGGTTTGTTCGGTACTTTGTTTCAGCGCGCGTCCGGCTTGCATATAAAGGATGGCGAAGCCCAACAGAACCGGGAGCACACCGCTCAAAACGGTCACAGCAATCCGGGTGCTGCGCTTACGGCGGGATTTGACGGTCAGTGGCATCTGCGAAACCCGTGGCGATGAAACAAGGATGATAGATGGCCGATCACGCTTATGCCGCTCAGCGATAGCTCAGGCTTGAAGCCAGTTTGATAAAGGCCAGTGCCGCCGGGGAGGCCTGACGCTGATCCAGCACGGCCAGCCCAACCTGGCGTTTGACCGGTGGCGACAGCGGCCTTTTCACGTAGCGGCCGTCGTCGTCTGCCGGTAATGAGCTTTCGGCGATGACCGTCAGCGCATCGCCACGGCCCACGGTGTCGAGGGTGCTGAGCAATTGCGAGCAGCGATAGCGAATGTTCGGCGTCAGCCTCGCCGCGTTGAACAGCCGGGAAACCAGTTCTGAAGAACCGGCCTCGGTCAGCACGAAAGGGTCATGGCACAAGTCGCTCAAGCTCAAGCTATTGCGCGCAGTCAGCGGATGATCGTAGGGCAGCAGCGCAACCATTTGATCCTCCATCAGCGCAAACGTGTCGAAACGTTCCTCGGGCAACACCACGAAACCGACATCAATGCGTCGCTCTTCAAGCCATTGAATCACCTGGCGGTCCGGGCCTTCGTCGATATGCACTTCGATGCCGGGATGCGCCGCGCGATACTGCTGCAGGATCATCGGCAGCAACTTGATCGATGACGTCGGGCCGAACGAACCGATGCGCAATGTGCCGCGTTTCATCCCCCGGGCATCGGCGGCTTCCTGGCGCAGGGTGTTGGCTAATCCGAGCATCGCCCGGGCGCGCAGCAGCAGTTGCTGACCGATGTCACTGAGCTCGACCTGGGACTGATGCCGGCGCAGCAACTCGACACCCAATTCCTGTTCCAGCGCCTTTAGCGCATGGGAAACCGCTGATTGGGAGATCCCCAGACGATTGGCGGCAGCGGTGAACCCGTGCAGTTCAGCGACCAGGGAGAAAATTTCCAGTTGGGTCAGGGTCATGAGTGTTTACTCATTTTACGATGATCAGATATTAGCCGGATGATACGCCATCTGTTCTTCTGGTGACCTATGAGTAGCTATGAGCAAAACCTGACGAAACCGTCGGATGTGCCGGTGTATGTGAAGTTAGTGGCGGTGACGATGATCTGGGGCGGGACTTTCGTGGCCGGACGTTTCCTGGCCGACAGCCTCAGCCCGTTGTTTGCCGCAAGCCTGCGGTTTCTGCTCGCCAGCTTCGCATTGCTAGTGTTTGTGCTGCTGGCTCGAGTACCACTGGTGCGACCCAGCCTCAGACAATGGCTGCAATTGGCGTTGCTGGGTTTTTTCGGGATCTTCTTCTACAACCTGTGCTTCTTTTACGGGTTGCATTACATCAATGCGTCGCGGGCGTCATTGATCGTGGCGCTGAACCCGGCGGTGATTGGCCTGGCGTCGTGGCTGTTGTTCAAGGAGCGCTTGAACCGGGCGAAAGTGGCAGGAATTGCGATCTGCATCGCTGGAGCCGGGATGGTGATTGCCAGCCGCAACCCGCAATTGCTGGCGGCCAATGCCGATGCGTGGATCGGCGATCTACTGATCTTCGGCTGCGTATTGAGTTGGGGCGTGTACTCGCTGTTTTCCAAGGAGCTGAATCAAACGCTGGGGCCGGTGCAGACGGTGACCTACTCGATTCTGCTGGGCACGACCATGCTCTGGCTGACCAGTGCAGCGCGCGGCGAGTTGAGTGTCGAGGCGCTCGTCAACCTTGGGCTGCAACAATGGCTGAGCCTGATGTACTTGGGCGTACTCGGCTCGGCGCTGGCCTACATAGGCTATTACGACGGCATCCGTAAAATCGGTGCGACCCGTTCCGGTGTGTTCATTGCCTTGAATCCGCTGACCGCCGTCATCCTCGGCGCACTGCTGCTGGGCGAGCAGTTGACCTTGACCATGTGCCTGGGCGGCGGGCTTATTCTGGCGGGGATTTATCTGTGCAACAAACCGCTTGCGTCGGCCGCGAAAAAGGGGATTTGATACAGAAGGCGGACAAACCGTTTTACGCTGTGTAGAATCGGGTTACGCATACAATAATAAACGACTTCTGACACCAGAAGCCTCGCCCGCAAGAGCCTTGGGTCGACAATGAAGAGTTTTGGGTTTCAACTGATCTACGGTGACTTCCTCGCCCGCAGCGTGCGCGGCATCTCCTGCGCGCCACCCGTCAGCGTCAGCATTGCTAGCAACTAACGATCCGTTAATTCTAAAAATGATGATGAGGCGCCAACCATGGCAGATTTATACGAAAACCCGATGGGCCTGATGGGCTTTGAATTCATTGAGTTCGCATCGCCGACCCCGAACACCCTGGAGCCGATCTTCGAGATCATGGGCTTCACCAAGGTCGCGACCCACCGTTCCAAAGACGTGCACCTGTATCGCCAGGGCCAGATCAACCTGATCCTCAATAACGAACCCCACAGCGTCGCTTCGTACTTCGCGGCCGAGCACGGCCCGTCGGTGTGCGGCATGGCGTTCCGCGTCAAGAACGCCCAACAGGCGTTTGCCCGTGCCCTGGAACTCGGCGCCCAGCCGATTCACATCGAAACCGGTCCAATGGAGCTGAACCTTCCTGCGATCAAAGGCATCGGCGGCGCGCCGCTGTACCTGATCGACCGTTTCGGTGAAGGCAGCTCGATCTACGACATCGACTTCGTGTTCATCGAAGGCGTTGACCGCAACCCGGAAGGGGCGGGCCTGAAGATCATCGATCACCTGACCCACAACGTGTATCGCGGGCGCATGGCCTATTGGGCCAACTTCTACGAGAAGCTGTTCAACTTCCGCGAAATCCGTTACTTCGACATCAAGGGCGAATACACCGGCCTGACCTCCAAGGCCATGACCGCGCCGGATGGCATGATCCGTATCCCGTTGAACGAAGAATCGTCCAAGGGCGCCGGGCAGATCGAAGAGTTCCTGATGCAGTTCAACGGCGAAGGTATCCAGCACGTCGCGTTCCTCAGCGACAACCTGATCGACACCTGGGATCGCCTGAAGAAAATCGGCATGCGCTTCATGACCGCGCCACCGGAAACCTATTACGAAATGCTCGAAGGCCGTTTGCCGAACCATGGTGAGCCGGTCGATCAACTGCAATCGCGGGGGATTCTGCTGGACGGCTCTTCCGAGTCGGGCGACCGCCGCCTGCTGTTGCAGATCTTCTCGGAAACCCTGATGGGCCCGGTATTCTTCGAATTCATCCAGCGTAAAGGCGATGATGGTTTCGGCGAGGGTAACTTCAAGGCGTTGTTCGAATCGATCGAGCGCGATCAGGTTCGTCGTGGTGTGCTGTCCACCGACTAAGCCACTACAGAAATAGAAAAGCCCGGTCAGCATTACTGCTGACCGGGCTTTTTCGTTTTTGCTGTCCGTAGGAGCGAGGCTTGCCCGCGAAGCTTTTGGCGCCTTCAAGGACGCCTTCGTGGGCAAGCCTCGCGCCTACATTGGACGGCGGCGTTGCCGGACCAGGTGCTTGAACCCTTCAAACACCAACACCACTACCGCCAACCAGATCGGAATGTAGGTCAACCATTCCCCAGGCTTGATGCTTTCCCCCAGTAGCAACGCCACCCCCAGCAACAGCACCGGCTCGACATAGCTCAGCAAGCCGAACAGGCTGAATGGCAACAGTCGACTGGCGATGATGTAGACCACCAGCGCCGAAGCACTGATCAACCCGAGTACAGGGATTAGCAGTGATAGCCACGGGTATTGATCGAACACGCCGAAACCTTGTTCACCGCCCCAGACGAACCAGAACGCCACTGGCAGCATCAAGGTCATGTCCAGCCATAAACCGCCGAGGTTGTCGGTCGCCAGCCATTTGCGCAACACGAAGTACAGGGGATAGCCGACGACCACCAGCAAGGTCGCCCAGGAGAAACCGCCCACCTGATACAACTCGTTGAGTACGCCGAGGGAAGCGAAAAATACCGCGATCTTTTGCAAGTAGGACAAACGCTCGCCATAAGCGATCCGTCCGGTCAGTACCATCGACAGCGGCAGCAGGAAATAGCCCAGTGACACGTCGAGGCTGTAGCCGTTGAGCGGTGCCCACATGAACAGCCAGAGTTGCAGGCCAAGCAGCGTCGCCGAGACGACCAGACCGGCGAACAATTTGGGTTTGCCGGCCAGGCGTTTGAGGATGTCGAGCGAGCGCCGCCATTCGCCGGACACCACCATGAACACCGTCATGCAGGGCACAGTCAGCAGCATCCGCCAGCCGAATATTTCTACGCCGCTCAAGGGCGTGAGCAGCGAGGTGTAGTAATACATGACGGCAAACAGCACCGAGGCTGTGACCGATAAAGCGATACCTTTAGACAAACTGTCCTCGCGGGGTTGAGCGTGAAACGGGGTGCGGAGGATACGTGGTTTTAGCTTAGAACATTGTCTGATTGATCAAGATCGTTCACAGATGATCGTTCCCACGCTCTGCGTGGGAACGATCACGGGTCGCGTGGGAACGATCAGTCCGAGTCAGTTGTTGCGGGGTTTACGGCCCGAGACAAAATGGCTCACATCATTGAAGCCCGGTGTCGAGGAGTGCCCCGGTGTCACCAGCGAGTCGATAAACGCCTCATCTTCCGCCGTGATCTTCACCGCCTGCGCCTTGGTATAGGCATCCCACTGCTCCTCGGTGCGCGGCCCGACGATGGCCGAGCTGATGGCGCTGTTGTTGAGCACCCAGGCGATGGCGAATTCGACGATACCGACGCCACGGCCCAGGGTGTATTGCTGGATTTGCTGGGCAATGCGTAGCGACTCGACGCGCCATTCGGTTTCGAGGATGCGTTTGTCCTGACGCCCGGCACGGCTGTTGGCGTCCGGCGTGACGTCCGGTGCGTATTTGCCGCTGAGCACGCCGCGCGCCAATGGGCTGTAAGGCACAACGCCCAAACCATAGGCGTGGGCTGCCGTGATTTGCTCGGTTTCGGCCTGGCGATTGACGATGTTGTACAGCGGTTGGCTGATTACCGGCCGGTCAACGCCGAGCTTGTCGGCCACGCGAATCACTTCGGCGATACGCCAGCCACGGTAGTTGGACAGGCCCCAATAGCGGATCTTGCCTTGGCGGATCAGGTCGCCAATGGCTGATATCGTCACTTCCAGCGGCGTGTTGTGGTCTTCGCGGTGCAGGTAATAGATGTCGACATAGTCGGTGCCCAGGCGGGTCAGGCTGGCGTCGATGCCGTTGAAAATGTGCTTGCGGCTCAGGCCGCTGCGGTTCGGCACACCATCCACCGGGCCGAAACCGACCTTGGTGGCGAGTACCCATTCGTGACGGTTGCCGGCTATCGCCTCACCGACGATCTCTTCAGAGCGGCCGTTGGTGTAGACGTCCGCAGTGTCGATGAAATTGATGCCCTGGTCCCAGGCCTTGTCGATGATCCGCAGGGAATCTTCGGTGCTGGTCTGTTCGCCGAACATCATGGTGCCCAGGGTCAGGGTGGACACCTGTAATCCGGAATGGCCAAGGGTGCGATAGCTCATGAACGAATCCTTTTGTCGGTGAGGAAAAGGCTTCAATCAAATACCAGAACGACTGTCGGGAGCAACCGGAATATGACTAGGTTTTGATCGTTCCCACGCTCCGCGTGGGAATGCCTCAACGGACGCTCCGCGTTCGGCTCCGGATGGGACGCGGAGCGCCCCGGGTTGCATTCCCACGCAGAGCGTGGGAACGATCATCAGGCGCGCAGGGTGCGCGTCATCCGCAACGCCAACACACTGCCGCAAACAATCACGCCCGCCAGCAGATACAACGCCGCATCGGTCGACCCGGTGCTGTCTTTGACCCAACCCACCAGGTACGGGCTCAGGAATCCGGCCATCTGCCCCATGGAGTTGATCAACGCCAAACCACCCGCCGCCGCACCCGCGCTGAGCAAAGCAGTCGGCACCGGCCAGAACATCGGCAGACCGGTGAGGGCGCCCATGGTGGCGATAGTCAGGCCGAGAATCGCAATGGCCGGCGTGGTCGCGAAGTTCACCGCGATCAACAGACCAACAGCGCCCATCAACATCGGCACCACCAAATGCCAGCGACGCTCCTTGCGCAAGTCCGCCGACCGACCGACCAGCAACATGAACACCGCCGCCAACAGGTACGGAATCGCGCTCAACCAGCCAATCACCAGGTTATCGCTGAACCCCAGGTTCTTGATGATCGACGGCAGCCAGAAATTGATCGCATAAACGCCGCTCTGGATGCAGAAATAGATCAAGCCAAACGCCCAGATCGCCGGGTTCTTGAACACCGCCAGCAGCGAGTCAGTGGTGGTTTTCGGTTTGTTGGCCAAGTCTTCAGCGTGGTCCGCTTCCAGCACTTCGCGCTCAAAAGGCGTCAGCCACTTGGCATTGGCATAACTGTCGCTAAGCAGGAAGTAGGCGAGGGCGCCGAGGATCACCGTCGGAATCCCTTGCAGCAAAAACATCCACTGCCAGCCGGCCAAACCACCCTGGCCCGCGGCGAAGTGGTTGAGAATCCAGCCGGAAAACGGGCTGCCGAGCAGGCCGGAGACCGGGATCGCCGACATGAACAGCGCCATGATGCGGCCACGGCGGAAGGTCGGGAACCACTGCGAGAGATAGAGCACCACGCCCGGAAAGAACCCGGCTTCGGCCGCGCCAGTGAACAGGCGCAAGGTATAGAACTCGGTCGGCGTGGTGACGAACAGCAGGCAAGTCGAGAGCGAACCCCAGACAATCATCATCAGCGCAATCCAGCGCCGTGGGCCGAACTTTGTCAGGGCCAGGTTGCTCGGCACGCCGCACAGCACGTAGCCGATAAAGAAGATCCCGGCGCCGAGGCCGTACACGGTTTCGCTGAATTTCAGTGCGTCGAGCATCTGCAGCTTGGCAAATCCAACGTTCACCCGGTCGAGGTAGTTGAACAGGTAGCAGATGAAGATGAAGGGGATCAACCGCAGGGTAATGCGTTTGTAGACGGCGTTTTTTTCGTCAGCAATGGTCTGGGTAACGGCTGCGCTCTGTGACATGGCGGGCTCTCTCTTTATTATGATTTTTTGCGATGCAAAGGGTAACGTTGATCGCCCTGTGAGTCTCGGCCACCGCTTGGGTGGTTGTCTTTGTGCCTGAGCACAGGGTTTGCCAACAAGGCCTGTGCGGGTGAACAACCCGTCCCACCACGATTTCAAGGATCTGCCCAATGTTTGAACTCGATCACGACCTGGCCCAGGACATCGTCGACCGGGCCATGGCCATCCTGCCGTACAACGTCAACGTCATGGACAGCCAGGGTCTGATTCTCGGCAGCGGCGAGCCGGAGCGGATCAACACCCGCCACGAAGGCGCGCAACTGGTGCTGGCCAACGGGCGCGTGGTGGAGATCGACGCACAAACGGCGATTCATCTCAAAGGCGTGCAGCCGGGGATCAATCTGCCGCTGTTGCTCGATCAGCGGCTGATCGGCGTCCTTGGCATTACCGGCGAACCCGAGCAACTGCGCACGTACGCCGAGCTGGTGCGGATGACTGCCGAGATGCTGGTGGGCCAGCGCAATCAACAGGCCGAGCAGCAATGGCGGCGCCAGCGTTGTGATGATTTGCTCGCGTTGCTGTTGACCGATGCCGGGGATTCGCCGCGCCTGGTGGATGAAGCGCAACAACTGGGCCTGAAGCCTCAGCTATCGCGGGTGCCGTATCTGTTCGAACTGGGCCTGGAGCACGGGCCGGGGCAGACCGTCGAAGCCCTTAGCGCCTGGTTGATCAGTCGTTATCCCGACAGTTGGTGCGTGAGTTCCGCCACGTCGTCGCTGCTGTGGTGCCGGCCGGCGAGCCAGGCGATCGAACATGAACGGCTGCTGGAAAAACTCGACAGCCTGGGCTGGAATATTCTGCGTATTGCCGTGGGCGGGCAGGCCGATGGGCTGCCGGGTTTGCGCCGCTGCTATCGCCGGGTCGGGGATTTGCTGGCCTATGGACGCGATGTGTTGCCGCGCTCGCGGTTGCTGACGCTGAACCGTTATCGGCTCCCGGTGATGCTCTGGCGGCATCGCAACGACGATGCCCTGGACGAACTGCTCAAGCCATTGCGCAAAGTCATCGCCAAGGACAACAACGGCCAATTGCTGGCGACCCTGCGCAGCTGGTGCGACCACGATGGGCAGAGCCAGGCGTGTGCCGATGCACTGGGCATTCATCGCAATAGTTTGCGTTATCGCATGGAGCGGATTGCCGAGTTGAGCGGGGTTGATCCGTTGCGGCTGGACGGGATGCTGGCGCTGTACCTTGGGGTGCAACTGCTTCCGCAAACCGAGTGACGCTCACCGTCCCGCAGGAGCTGCCGAAGGCTGCGATCTTTTGACTTTGCCTTTTAAAAACAAAATCAAAAGATCGCAGGCTTCGCCAGCTCCTACAAAAGCGGTCTTGCATCAGCAACGCCCGGTTTGTAGAAATGAACAATAAACGTCACGCCCGCTTGTGCAGCGGACCGGCGTCATCACTCCGGGCAACTGGCAGCATGGACGCATTGAAAACGGAGAATGCTCATGAAAATCGTCATCGCCCCCGATTCGTTCAAGGACAGCCTGAGTGCCCAGGGCGTAGCCGATGCCATCGCACTGGGATTGGCCGAGGTCTGGCCGGACGCACAATTGCTCAAGTGCCCGATGGCCGACGGTGGGGAAGGGACGGTCGAGTCGATTCTGGCGGCGTGCGCGGGTGAATTGCGTCGCACAACGGTGCGCGGGCCGTTAGGCGCAACGGTCCAGGCGGCTTGGGGCTGGTTGCCGCACAACCACACCGCAATCATCGAAATGGCCGAGGCCAGCGGCTTGCAATTGGTTGCGCCGGGGCAGCGCGATGCGTGCATCAGCAGCACGTTTGGTACCGGTGAACTGATTCGCGCCGCACTCGACGCTGGGGCGCAGCGGGTAATCCTGGCGATTGGCGGCAGTGCCACCAATGACGGTGGCGCCGGGGCGATGCAGGCCTTAGGCGTCAAACTATTCGACGGACAAGGACAGGTTCTGGCACCGGGCGGTTTGGCGCTGGCACAACTGGCAAACATTGACCTGAGCGAAATCGATACACGCCTGAACGCGGTGCGCTTCGACATCGCCGCTGACGTCAACAATCCACTGTGCGGCCCTCATGGCGCGTCAGCGATTTTCGGCCCGCAGAAAGGCGCATCACCGCAGCAAGTCCAGCAACTGGATCAAGCCCTTGGGCACTTCGCCGACCTGTGCGCGCAGGCGTTGAATAAAGACGTGCGCGACGAGCCGGGCAGCGGCGCGGCGGGTGGCCTGGGTTTTGCGGCCAAGGCGTTTCTGGGTGCGCAGTTTCAGGCGGGTGTGGAAGTGGTCGCGGAACTGGTTGGCCTGGCTAAAGCGGTTGAGGGCGCGGATCTGGTGATTACCGGTGAAGGCCGTTTCGATGCCCAGACCTTGCGCGGCAAGACGCCGTTCGGCGTGGCGCGGATTGCGCGGCAGCAGGGTGTGCCGGTGATTGTTATCGCCGGGACCCTGGGGGACGGCTATCAGGAACTGTATGAGCACGGGATTGATGCGGCGTTTGCCCTGGCGAGCGGGCCGATGACGTTGGAGCAGGCGTGCGCCGAGGCGCCGCGCTTGTTGCGGGAGCGGGCGAGCGATATTGCGCGGGTTTGGCGCATTGCAGCTCGCAACGCCTGACCTGTAGCAGCTGCCGAGCACCGCGAGGCAGCGTTCGGCGGCGAAGCCGTCGTAAACCCTTCAATCGCGGTCTACCTGAAACACCGCGGTGGCTGATTTTACGACGGCTTCGCCGCCGAACGCTGTCTCGCGGTGCTCGACAGCTGCTACAAAACTTGGGCTCGCACCTTTAAGGTGGTGTTTCACCGCTGAAACACCCGTAACCCCTTGAAATATATTTCTCCTTCCCCTGCAAAAAACCTCAAGCCCGGCCGATAACCCTCGTAGGCGCGCACAAACCTATTACAACAGTGCCGCCAAGCTATCCGGTCGGCCTTCACGCCTCCCCGGAAAGTGATTACGGCACGGATGCTTCGACGCTCACCCACCCGAGAATCATCCTATGTCCCTGCGTAATCTGAATATCGCGCCTCGAGCGTTCCTCGGTTTTGCCTTCATCGCCTTACTGGTGATCGTGCTGGGTGTGTTTGCGGTCAATCGCATGTCGATCATCCGCCAGGCCTCCGTGGACATGGCGAGCAATCAACTGCCCAGCGTCGGCCTCCTCGGCGCCATGACCGAAAACGTGCTGCGCCTGCGTATTCTCTCGTTCCGTGTGCTGGTGAACCGAGAGCCCGCGAGCCTGCAAGAAGCCGAAACCCGCATTGGCGTGCTGGTGGACAAGGTCAAACAGGCGCAAGCCGGTTATGCGGCATTGCCGGCCGGCGGTGACGAAGCGACGTTGTACAAAACGTTCGCCACCACTCTGGACAACTACCTGCAAGCCCAGCGCGAGATGTTGGACCTTTCGCGGCAGGACAAGCTGGATGAAATGCGTAAGCTGATCAACACCCGGATCAAGGATGGCACCGACCAGATGGGCGAGCAGTTGAACAAACTGATCGCCATCAACAAAGCCGATGCGACGGCGGCCGACGCCGAAGCCAGCGACCAGTATTCCTTTGCCACCAACGGCATCATCGCGGTATCGGTGGTCGCGGCCCTGATGACCGTGTTGCTGGCCTGGCTGCTGACTCGCAGCATCGTCGAACCGTTGAATCGCGCCGTGCAGGCCGCCGAAACCATTGCCGGTGGGAACCTGATCAAAGTGATCACCGTCGACGGCAAGGACGAACCGGCCCGCCTGCTCGGTGCCTTGTCCACCATGCAAGACAACCTGCGTAAAACCATCGAGCAGATTGCCGGTTCCGCCACTCAGCTGGGCGCTGCCGCTGAAGAACTGAGCACCGTCACCGAAGAAGCCTCGCGCGGCCTGCAACAGCAGAACAACGAAATCGAACAAGCCGCCACTGCGGTCAATGAAATGACCGCCGCGGTGGAGGAAGTGGCGCGTAATGCGGTGTCGACTTCCGAAGCTTCTAATCAGTCGACTCAAGCGGCCCGCGAAGGTCGCAACCGTGTGGTGGAAACCGTCGACGCGATTCAGACCATGACCCACGACGTGCAAAACACCGCGACCATGATCGAAGGCTTGGCCGCGCAAGGTCGTGACATCGGCAAGGTGCTGGACGTGATCCGCGCCATTGCCGAGCAGACCAACCTGCTGGCGCTCAACGCCGCCATCGAAGCAGCTCGTGCCGGTGAAGCCGGGCGTGGTTTTGCGGTGGTGGCGGACGAAGTTCGGGCGCTGGCCCATCGCACCGCGCAATCGACCCAGGAAATCGAAAAAATGGTCGCCGGCATTCAAAACGGCACCGGCGAAGCGGTGTCCTCGATGCAGCAAAGCAACCAGCGTACCCAAAGCACCCTGGAAATGGCCCGTGCCGCCGGCGTTGCCCTGGAGCAGATCACCCAATCGATCAACCTGATCAACGAACGCAATCTGGTGATCGCCAGCGCCTCCGAAGAACAGGCCCAGGTGTCCCGCGAAGTCGACCGTAACCTGGTCAACATCCGCGACCTCGCCAACCAGTCTGCGGCGGGTGCCAACCAGACCAGCGCCGCCACCCACGAACTGTCGCGTTTGGCGGTGGATTTGAATGCGATGGTGGCGCGGTTTGTAATTTGAGATAGGGTTGAGACAGGAACACGCGCAACAGGAGAAGTACATGCGCTATTCAGCCCTGACCCAACGCATCGCCGGTGACGGAGCGGCAGCCTGGCAGATTCATGATCGAGCGCTGGAATTGCGCGAGCAGGGCGTTGATGTATTGCTACTGTCGGTGGGCGATCCTGATTTCGATACGCCCAAGCCTATCGTCCAGGCGGCCATCGACAGCCTCTTGGCCGGCGACACCCATTACTCGGATGTACGCGGTACGCGGGCACTGCGCACCAGCATCGCCAGCCGCCATCGGCGACGCAGCGGTCAGTCGGTGGATGCCGAGCATGTGATCGTGTTGCCGGGGGCGCAATGTGCGGTGTACTCGGTTGCACAGTGCCTGCTCGATCCGGGCGATGAAGTGATCGTCGCCGAACCGATGTACGTCACCTATGAAGGCGTTTTCGGCGCTTGCGGGGCCAAAGTGGTGCCGGTGGCCGTGCGACCGGAGAACGGTTTTCGGGTTGATCCGGCCGATGTCGCGGCGCTGATCTCACCCAAGACGCGCGTCATTTTGCTGAACAGTCCGAATAATCCGTCCGGCGCCAGCCTGTCGTTACCGATCTGGCAGGCATTGGCGGCGCTCTGCGTTCGCCATGACTTGTGGCTGATCAGCGATGAGGTCTACAGCGACTTGCTGTACGACGGCGAACACGTTAGTCCGGCCAGTTTGCCGGGCATGGCCGAGCGCACCGCGACCCTCAACAGTTTGTCCAAATCCCATGCCATGAGTGGTTGGCGGGTTGGTTGGGTAATCGGCCCAAAACCCTTGGCCGAACACTTGATGCACCTGTCGTTGTGCATGCTGTTTGGCATTCCGGATTTCGTCCAGAAAGCTGCGCAAGTTGCGCTGGACGGGGATTTGCCGGAAGTGGCGCAGATGCGCGAAGAGTATCGCCAGCGGCGGGACCTGGTGTGCGCGCGATTGAGCGCGTGCCCGGGCATCCGGCCGATCGTGCCCGATGGCGGGATGTTCGTAATGGTCGATATACGCCCGACCGGGCTGTGCGCTCAAGGGTTTGCCGAGCGGCTGCTGGAAGGGTATGGGGTGTCGGTGCTGGCGGGTGAAGCCTTCGGCCCGAGCGCGGCGGGGCATATTCGGCTGGGGTTGGTGGTGGATCAGGTGAAGCTGGCGGATGCGTGTCGGCGGATTGCGCTGTGTGCGGCGGATCTTCTGGAGGTACGGCGCGCCTGATCGTTCCCACGCTCCGCGTGGAAATGCAGCCCGTGACGCTCTGCGTCCCTAGAGGCATTCCCACGCGGAGCGTGGGAGCGATCAACTTTCGTCAGACCTTCCAAGCCCCGGCATTCACCAGATTCACCGGCCGCTCACCCGCTAGTGCCATCAGCAGATTGTCTACCGCGCACCTGGCCATTGCCTCCCGCGTCTCATGGGTCGCCGAGCCAATGTGCGGCGTCGCCACCACATTATTCAACTGCATCAACGGCGAATCCTGATTCAGCGGCTCACGCTCAAACACATCCAGCCCTGCTGCGCGAATCTGCCCTTCGCGAAGGGCCTGGATCAGCGCCGCTTCATCCACGACCTTGCCCCGGGAAATGTTGATGAAGATCGTTTTCGGGCCCATCAAGGCGAACTGTTCGGCACCAATCAACCCTTCGGTTTCAGCGGTCAGCGGCAAGGTCAGGCAAACAAAATCCGCCTGCTGCAACAACTCCGGCAGGCTGCGGTATTGCGCATTGAAACGTTGTTCAACCGCCGGTTTTGGCGAGTGGCTGTGATAAATGACCGGCATGCCAAAGCCGAAATGCCCGCGCTGGGCCAACGCTTCACCGATGCGCCCCATGCCAATGATGCCCAGGGTCTTGCCATGCACATCGGTGCCGAACTGCGCCGGGCCGACGTTGCGATTCCATTGGCCTGCGCGAACCATGTTGGCCAATTCCACCACGCGCCGGGCGGTGGCCAGGATCAGCGCAAAACCGGTGTCGGCGGTGGTTTCGGTGAGCACGTCCGGGGTGTTGCTGAGCAGGATCCGGCGCTCGGTCAGGTACTCGATGTCGTAGTTGTCGACACCCACCGAGACGCTGGCAATCGCTTCCAGGTTCGGTGCCAGATCGAGCAGTTCAGCGTCCAGTTTCAGACTGGCACCGAGTAAGCCTTGGGCGCGGGGCAGGGCCTCGCGCAACTGTGCCAGGCCGTCGGCATTGAGGTTGTCGATCAGGGTCACTTCGGTCTGCTCATGCAGGCGGGCCATCAGCAACGGCGAGAGTTTCTTGTACAGCACAACCTGCTTTTTCATGGTTATCATCTCAACTTCAATTCAAGGGTGAGCAGCCATCGGGCGTTTCACAACAGCCTTGGCCACAACCCGGTCACTGGCGCCGGGCTTGAGGAAAATCGTCAGCACCACCGAGAGCATCAGCGCGCCGCTCATCAATAGATAAGAAGCCCCCGGCGAACCGGTGCTGCTGTTCAGGTAACCGACCAGATAAGAACCGCCAAAGGAACCGAGGGCGCCCATGCTGTTGATCAGCGCCATGGCGCCACCGGCAACGTTGGCCGGAAGGATTTCCGGGACGATCGCAAAGAACGGTCCATAAGGCGCATACATGCAGGCCCCGGCGATCACCAGCAAGGTGTAGGACCACCAGAAATGTTCAGCACCCAAGGCGTAGGAGCCATAGAAGGCAATCGAGGCGATCAGCAGGGGTGGCCAGACGAAACGTTTGCGCTTCTGCAACTTGTCCGAGCCCCAGGACACCGCGAGCATGCCGATCACCGCCGCCAGATACGGCAGCGCTGAGAGCCAGCCGGCTTCGACCATGTCCATCTGCAAACCGGCCTTGAGGATCGACGGCAGCCACAGTACAAAGCCGTAGACGCCAATGCTCCAGCAGAAAAACTGCAAGGCCAGCACGATGACTTTTGGTGAGCGAAAGGCTTCGGCGTAGTTCTTCACCGCTTTGATCCCGACCTGTTCGGCAGCCAGGGCACTTTCCAGATCCTGTTTCTC
This sequence comes from Pseudomonas sp. LBUM1646, assembly GCF_059716165.1. Classification (NCBI taxonomy): domain Bacteria; kingdom Pseudomonadati; phylum Pseudomonadota; class Gammaproteobacteria; order Pseudomonadales; family Pseudomonadaceae; genus Pseudomonas; species Pseudomonas sp. LBUM1646. The sequence goes on along the minus strand of NZ_CP166810.1, from coordinate 3,556,231 downwards.
CTGGTCGCTGAGCCACTTGGCCTGGGCCGGACGCTCATCGGCCAGGCGCCACCAGATAAAGGCCCAAATCACCGCCGGCAAACCTTCGACGATGAACATCCAGCGCCAACTGAAATGCTGCACCAGGTAGCCCGACACCACCGACATCCAGAGCATGGTCACCGGGTTGCCGAGGATCAGGAAAGTGTTGGCCCGGGAGCGTTCGGCACGGGTGAACCAGTGGCATAGATAAACCAGCATCGCCGGCATTACCGCGGCTTCAACCACGCCGAGCATGAAGCGAATCACGATCAGCCAATACGCGCTGGAGACGATCCCGGTCAGGGTAGCGAGGCCGCCCCAGAGGATCAGGCTGACGAAAATCAGTTTCTTCACGCTGTGCTTCTGCGCATAGATCGCGCCCGGTACCTGAAAGAAAAAGTAGCCGAGGAAGAACAGCGCACCGAGCATCGATGACAGCCCCGGTGTGATCATCAGGTCTTCGGCCATCCCGGAGGCGGCGGCGAACCCGTAATTGGCGCGGTCCAGGTACGCCAGGCTGTAGGTGATGAATACGATGGGCATGATGTACCACCAGCGGCGGGTGGCGAGTGTTGCGGTTTTCATGATGGTGCTCCTGAGCTTGTTGTTTTTGTCGCAGCAGGTAACGGTGTTCGATGATCGTTCCTACGCTCTGCGTGGGAATGCCTCTAAGGACGCTCCGCGTCCCCGGTAACGCAGAACGTCACGGGCTGCATTCCCAGGCAGGAGCGTGGGAACGATCGGGTATGTGGCTGGGCAATTCGGAACGGGTCGGCAACCCCTCCATATCCCCACGACTCTGTACCGCACGGCTGCCAATCCAGTTGGCCCGCTGCACGGCTTCGGCAAAGCTGAGGTTCTCCAGCAAGGCGCTGATCATGCCGACGGCAAAGCCATCACCAGCGCCCACGGTGTCGACGACGGTTTGCACCGGCACTCCGGCGACGAAACCCTGATCCAGATGCGTGCGGTAATACGCACCGTGCGGCCCGAGCTTGATCGCCACCGCTTCCGCCCCTTGATCGAGGTAAAACGCCGCAATGTCGGCCGGGTCTTCAAAACCGGTGAGCAGACGACCTTCACTCAACCCCGGCAGCACCCAGTGGGCGAGGGCAGCGAGGCGGTTGATCTCGCTGATCATCTGTTGCTCACTGGCCCACAGGCTCGGGCGCAGGTTCGGGTCGAAGGACACGCTGCGTCCGGCCGCACGCATGCGGGTCATCAATTCGAAGGACATCTCACGGGCACTGGCCGAGAGTGCCGGGGGAATGCCGGTGGCGTGCAAATGCCTGGCGTTCAACAGCTCAGGTTTAATCGACTGCACCGACAAGTGACTGGCCGCCGAACCTCGACGGAAATACTCAACCACCGGATCGCTACCATCATCGGCGCGGGACTTGAGTTGAAAACCGGTCGGGTGCGCCGGGTCGATCTCGACATGGCGGCAATCGAGGCCTTCCTTTTCCAGCGTATCAATCACGAAGCGACCCAGAGAATCCGCGCCGACCCGGCTCAGCCAGGCAACGTTGAACCCCAGCCGGGATAAACCAATGGCAACGTTACTGTCGGCCCCGGCGATGCGTTTGTGAAAGTGGCCAACCTCGGCCAGGTCGCCGTTCTGCTCGGCAACGAACATCGCCATGGTTTCGCCGAACGACAGAATATCGATCTCAGACATGCGCGCTCTCCAACCGTGATTGACCAAGGCGGGCGAGGGTAGCGACGTGTTCGGTGGTCAGTTGCACCAGGTCGTCGCCTTGCAACGGATATTCCGCCGCCCGCATTACGCCTTGGGGCATGTGCCGCAGCAGTTGTTCCCACACATGCAGGTCGGCGGCGCCGGGCGGTATCGCCACCAGCTTGCCGTCGGCCCGGCGCGCCACAGCTTTGCAATGCACATAGCCGACATGCCGACCCAGCAACCGCGCGGCGCTGGTGGCGGACTGGTCCTGCCATTGCCAGTTACCAATGTCGAAGGTCATCTTGATCGGCAGGTTGTGCTGCTCGACTTCGTTGAAAAAGCGCTGGAACGGTTCGATGCGCCCGCCGTGCAAGGTCTGGTCGTTTTCTACCAACAGGTGCACGGGGCTATGGCTCAACTGCCGCGCCAACGTCTGCAAATCGTTATTGTCGGTGAAGTACCCGAGCGAGACTTTCAGCCATTTGGCGCCGAAGGCCTCGGCCCGTTGCAGGGTCGCGGCAAGCTCGGGATTGGGTTTCGATTGACCGGCCAGCCATAGCTCCATGGGTGAGGAGTAGACGCTTTCCAGGCCGCGAGCCTGGGTGGCGTCGGCCAGTTGCGCCGGTTCTTCATGGGTCAGCAACTCTTCGCGCCATTCGATGCGCGTGGCGCCGGCGGCGGCCAATACATCGACAAAACTGCCTTGACCGCGTTGGCGGACCAAGTCGGCGCCGTAGCTCGACAGGCTGATGGAAACGGGTGGTTTATTCATTGTTATCTACCTCTGAAACCGGTTTCATTTTTGTTCAAAAAAAAGGATTGAAGGGCAGTGGGCAAATATCGTGCGGCCTTACGCGAACCTGTAGAAGCGAGGCTTGCCCGCGAAGGCATCAGAACAGTCAACCCACAATCCCACGGGTTGACCCACGCACAATCAACCGCGCTGCAAAATCCAGATTACGCACAGGCCCGACATCCCCACGCAACCGCTTGAGCAAACACTCAAACGCACTCGCGCCAATATCTGCCGTCGGCTGGGCGAGCGCAGTAATCCCGCTGCCCACCAACGGATACCAATCCAGATCATCCAGGGCAATCAGCCCGACATCCTCGAACAATTTGCAGCCCAGTTCACGCAACGCATGGGTGCTGGCCAGCGCCGCAATCCCGTTGGCACAGAACAACGCTTTTGGCCCCGGGCCAGCTGCATCAAGGAAGGTTTTCAAACGTGAGGCCAGGTCGCTGCCGGTTTCGACGACAGCGCCTTGCAGCGCCGGACGCTGCGCAATCTGCGTCTTGAAACTGCTCACCCGCTCAATCCGCGAACTGGTGCCGTCAAACGGCTCGGTCACCAGCAACACATCGCGAAAGCCGCGTTCTTCAAGGTGGGCGAGGGCCATTTCGACGGCGGCGGGGTTATCCAGCCCGACCAAATCGCTCTCGAGCTGCTCAACCTTGCGGTCCACCAGCACCAGCGGCATTTCCCGATGCAGTTCGCGAAGCTCATCGCGGTGATGACCGAGGGTGTTCACGATCAAGCCTTCGATGTTGTACGAGCGCAGCAACGCCAGATGCTGACGTTCTTGCTCGTCATCGCGATCGGTGTTGCACACCACCAGGCTGTAGCCGTGCTGACGGCAAGCGGTTTCCACGCCATGCATCACGGCAATCGAATAAGGGTTACGGATATCGGCCACCAACATGCCGATCAGGCGGGTTCGTCCGCGTTTCAAACCGCGAGCCATTTGATTGGGGCGGTAGCCCAATTCGCTGATGGCTTGCTCGATGCGTTGAGCAATGGCGTCGGAGAGCAGGGCGCGGTCGTCGCCGATGAAACGCGAAACGCTGGCCTTGGACACGCCGGCATGTTCGGCGACATCGAGCATGGTGACGCGGCTGCGCTGGGCGGCGGAAAATGTGTTCACGGTCTGAAGCCTTTTTATTGGATTTATTAGGTCCTGCGCTTCAAGGTCGCGCTGAAACCGGTTTCAGGAAACACTAAAACCAAATCCTCCGTCAAGTGAATGGTTGGCCATCGCGCCATGAACGCCGACGGGTGGCAGTCAGACCAACACGCTTAAACACGCCGAACCCAGTAAAAGCAGAGCCATTAACCGATTGAAACGCTGCATCGCTCGGGGCGAACGTAACCACCGGGCGGAACCTGCGCCGAGCAAGGCCCAGACGCCGAGGCAGGGCAGGGAAATCAAAAAGAACACCAACGACAGGTAGGCCACATGAACCAGGCGTTGTTCGCCGGTACCGGCGAACACACTGACGACGGCCAGCGCCATCATCCAGGTCTTCGGGTTGATCAGTTGCAGGCTGGCGGCACCGCCCATTCCGAGCTTGGCCTGAGTATCCTGAGGGGCGAGGGCTTGGGCCGGGGCGAAGAAGATCTGCCAGGCCAGGTAGCTCAGCCAGGCCACGCCGGCCCACTGCATCGCGGTTTGTACAACGGGCAGCGAAGTCAGCGAAGAGCCCGCGCCAGTGCCGACCAACAACACAATGGTCGCCGCGCTGGCACAGGCGCCGAAGATGATCGGGACAGCCGCCGCCAAACCGTAGCGGGCACTGTTGCTCAACACCAGGATGTTGGTCGGGCCAGGCGTGATCGACGCCACGAACGCAAACAGCAGGAAGGGCAGGAACGTCGGGAAAGAAGACAGCATCGCAGGCAAACTCCGGTGAAGATCATAGAGGCTGATCTTCACAATCTCGTAGGCTACCTGTCTGGAAGATTTGAGCAGCGTTTGCGATACATCGCCGGCGTCAGCCCATAAGCCCGGACAAACCAGCGCCCCAGATGACTCTGATCGGCAAACCCCAGCTCCATCGCCACCGCCGCCGGTTGCAATCCGCTGGCGAGCATTCGTCGCGCCTTGGACAGGCGCAGTTGCACCAGATAGGCGTGGGGAGCCAACCCGTAGGCAGCCTTGAACGCGCGGGTCAGGCGAAAGCGATCGACACCGGTGGCGGCAGCCAGTTGATCGAGGCCGATGTCGAGGTGGGCGTTGGCGTGCAGGTATTCCCGGGCCTTTTGCGCCACTAGCGGCAGGCGCGGGTCTTCGGCGTAGCGGGTTCGCCAGTGCAGGTGGCGGGTCAAGTGTTCGAGCAAACCGTCGAGCGCGGTCTGACGGACGATTTTCAGCTCGCCGCCATGCAAGGTCTGGAACGCCAGGCTGGTGGCCTGGGCCAGTTGCGGGTCGGTGGTCAGGGTGTTGGCGAAACTCAGTTGGCTACTGAGCGGCGCGTTTTCGAACAGCGCGCTCAGTTCACGCTCCAGCCATTGGGGGTCGAGGTAGAGCATGCGGTAGGTGAAGCCGTCCTCGGTGGGCGCTTCGCCGTCGTGGATGTCGCCGGGCTCCAGCAGAAACACCTTGCCCGGCGTGCTTTGATGCCTGGCCCGGCGGCAGTTGAATTGCTGCACGCCTTGCTCGGTGACGCCCACCAGATAACTGTCATGCCAGTGCGGGTCGTAGGCGTGGCCCTCGAAATGCGCGCGCAAGGTTTCGATGCCGGTGTCGGCGTCCTGGGCCAGGTCGATCCAGTTATGCGGGCTCATGCTGCACCTGTGAGACGGATTGCCGACTTATTTAACGCCCCGGCCGCGGTCGATGCCTAGAACGTTTGTGCAGCCTTTAGCTGAAAAGTCCGGCGGCGATGTTGATCGAGAAGCCGAGAATCGCCGTGTTGAACAGAAATCCGATCAGCGACTGCGCCAGTACTATCTTGCGAATGCCCCGGGTGGCGACGCCGACATCCGCCGTTTGCACCGCCACGCCGATGGTGAACGAGAAGTACAGGAAGTCCCAGTAATTGGGCGTGGTCAGGCCTTCTGCGAAACGCAATGCCGGTTCCTTGCCATCCCAGGTGTAGAACAGACGGGCGTAGTGCACGCAGAAAATCACCCCGATCAACAGCCATGAACCGATCACGGTGGCAGCGGTGAAGGCGTAATGCAGCAGCTTGCGTGAGGTTTCCAGGTCTTTGCTGCCGGCCAGTTCGAAGGTGATGGTCGCCAGGCTGGCAATGGCGGCGATGCACACCACGAATAACACCAGCCCGGCGTTTTCGTCTTCGATCTCGGCGATGCGCTTGACGTCGGGGGCCTTGGCACGGGCCGCGAGCCAGAACATCAATATCAGGTAGGTCCAGACCCCGGCGTTCCAGCCGATGAGGATTTTGCTGATGATCGAATCGGCCGGAGCCAGAATGCCCACCGCCAGGCCAAGAACCGCGGCAGAGGACAGGCGAGGGTGGGTGCGGGCGAGGAGCGGCATGAGAACTCACAGAAGCAGAATTGCTACCACCTTAGCTCAGGTCACCGCGCTTTTGTAGGCGCTGCCGAAGGTTGCGATCTTTTGATCTTGATCCTGAAAATCAAAATCAGGATCAAAAGATCGCAGCCTTCGACAGCGCCTACAGGGGAATGGGTTCACATTCCCGGGAGTGGGTGGGTCAGGTGTCTTTGTGGCGTTTGCGCACCAGTTTCATCACCACCACAAAAAACACCGGTACAAACAGTACCGCCAACGTCGCCGTAATCATCCCGCCAATCACCCCGGTGCCGATCGCTTGCTGGCTCGCCGAACTGGCCCCGGTGGCAATTGCCAGCGGCACCACGCCGAGGATGAACGCCAGCGAGGTCATGACAATCGGCCGCAACCGCAGCCGTGCGGCTTGCAGCGTGGCGTCGATCAGGTCGTGGCCTTCGTCGTAGAGGCTTTTGGCGAACTCGATGATCAGGATCGCGTTCTTCGCCGACAAGCCGATGATGGTGATCAACCCGACCTTGAAGAACACATCGTTGGGCATCCCGCGTAACGTCACCGCGAGCACCGCGCCGAGCACACCGAGCGGCACCACCAGCAGCACCGAGGTCGGAATCGACCAGCTCTCGTACAGCGCCGCCAGGCACAGGAACACGATCAGCAGCGACAACCCGAGCAGAATCGGTGCCTGACTGCCGGACAAACGCTCCTGCAACGACAGGCCGGTCCATTCCTGGCCCAACCCCGCCGGGCCTTGCGCTACGAGCCGCTCGATTTCCGCCATGGCTTCGCCAGTGCTGTGACCGGGCGCCGGTTCGCCGGAAATGCTGATGGCCGGGTAACCGTTGTAGCGGGTCAACTGCGTCGGGCCTTGCGTCCATTTGGCCTGGACGAAGGCCGACAGCGGTACCATCTTCCCGGCGCTGTTGCGCACGTGAATCTTCAGTAGATCCGCCACCTGGCTGCGCTGGTCGCCTTCAGCCTGAACCACCACCCGCTGCATCCGCCCCTGATTGGGGAAGTCATTGATGTAGGACGAACCCACGGCGGTGGACAAAACATTGCCCACATCGGCAAAGGAAACCCCCAGCGCGTTGGCCTGTTTGCGGTCGACCTCCAGCTGCACTTGCGGTGCTTCGGCCAGGGCGCTTTCACGCACGTTCGCCAGGATCGGACTTTTCTCGGCCGCCGCCAGTAACTGACTGCGAGCCTCCATCAGCGTGGCATGGCCCAGGCCGCCGCGATCCTGCAAGCGGAACTCGAAACCGCTGGAGGTGCCAAGACCGTCCACCGGCGGCGGCAGCACGGAAAACACCACCGCGTCCTTGATTTGGCTGAGGGCGATGTTGGCCCGGTCGGCAATCGAGCTGGCCGAGTCATCGCTGCTGCGTTCAGACCAATCCTTCAACGTTGTAAACGCCAACGCCGCGTTTTGCCCGCTGCCGGAGAAGCTGAAACCGAGAATCACCGTGCTGTCACCGACGCCGGGCTCCGTGGCGTTATGCTTTTCGATCTGCTCTACCACCTGCACCGTGCGGTTCTTGCTTGCGCCCGGTGGCAGTTGAATGTCGGTGATGGTGTAACCCTGGTCTTCCACCGGCAGAAAGGAGGAGGGCAGGCGACTGAAGCAAAAACCCAACCCGATCAGCAACACGCCGTAGATCAGCAGGTAGCGCCCCGTGCGTTTCAGCGCATAAGCGACCCAGCCCTGATAACGCACGGTCAACTGTTCGAAACGCCGGTTGAACCAGCCGAAGAAGCCGCCCTTTTCGTGGTGCTCACCTTTGGCAATCGGCTTGAGCAGTGTCGCGCACAGTGCGGGCGTCAAGGTCAGCGCTAGGAACGCCGAGAACAGGATCGAGGTGGCCATGGACAGCGAGAACTGCTGGTAAATGACCCCGACCGAACCTGGCATGAACGCCATCGGAATAAACACCGCCACCAGCACCAGGGTAATGCCGGCGATCGCACCGGTGATCTGCTTCATCGCCTTGCGCGTCGCCTCCTTGGGCGACAAACCCTCGGTGACCATGATTCGCTCGACGTTCTCCACCACCACAATGGCGTCGTCCACCAGAATGCCGATGGCCAGCACCATGCCGAACATGGTCAGCACGTTGATCGAGAACCCGAGGAGCAGCATGGTCGCGAAGGTGCCCATCAACGCCACCGGCACCACCAGCGTCGGGATCAGTGTGTAGCGGATGTTTTGCAGGAACAGGAACATCACCGCGAACACCAGCAACATCGCCTCGCCCAGGGTGTAGACCACTTTGGTGATGGAGACTTTGACGAATGGAGAGGTGTCGAACGGGAGTTGGTATTCAACACCCGCCGGGAAGTAGCGGGACAGCTCGTCCATCTTCGCCCGGATCAACGTGGCGGTGTTCAAGGCGTTCGCCCCGGGTGCCAGCTGCACGCTGACTGCCGTTGACGGCTTGCCATTGAGGCGGGTGGAAAATTGGTATTGTTCACTGCCAATTTCTACCCGAGCCACATCGCCGATGCGCACGGTGGAACCATCAGGATTGGCCTTGAGCACGATATCGGCGAACTCTTCCGGTGTCGACAACTGACCTTTGACCACGATGGTCGCGGTGATTTCCTGGGTGCTGTGGGCCGGCAAGTCGCCGATGCTACCCGCCGATACCTGGGCGTTTTGCGCGGCGATGGCGGCGCTGACGTCCGCCGGGGTGAGGTTGAAACCGATCAGCTTTTGCGGGTCTATCCAGATGCGCATGGCGCGCTCTGCACCATACAGCGTCGCCTTGCCGACGCCGTCCACGCGCTTGATTTCGTTCATCACGTTGCGCGCCAGATAATCGCTCAGCGTCTGGTTGTCGAGTTTGCCATCAGTGGAGGTGAGGGTGATCAACAGCAGGAAACTGGTCGAGACCTTCTCCACCTGCAAGCCCTGTTGGTTCACGGCTTGAGGCAGGCGCGACTCCACGACCTTGAGGCGGTTTTGCACGTCCACCTGCGCCATTTCCGGGTTGGTGCCCGGTTGGAACGTAGCGGTGATGGTGGCATTGCCGAGGCTGCTCTGGGATTCGAAATACAGCAGGTGATCGGCGCCGTTGAGCTCTTCCTCGATCAGGCTGACCACGCTTTCATCCAGGGTTTGCGCTGAGGCGCCCGGGTACGTCGCATTGATTTCAATCTGCGGCGGTGCGACGTTGGGGTACTGCGCCACCGGCAACTGCGGAATGGCCAGGGCACCGGCGAGCAGGATGAACAATGCAACCACCCAGGCAAACACCGGGCGGTCGATAAAGAACTGCGGCATAAAAAAGCGTCCTGCTTACTGACCAGTCACCTGGGCAAGTGGAAGAGGGGTGTCGTCGATCTGGACTTTCTCGCCGGGCTTGGCGTGTTGCAGGCCCTCGGTGACGATGCGGTCGCCGGGCTTGAGGCCGCCGCTGACGATCCAGCGATCGTTCTGCACTGCGCCCAGTTCCACCGGTTGCAGGCCAACGCGTTGCTCGGCGTCGAGCAGCAGCACTTGGGCAATCCCGGCGCTGTCACGCTGGATGGCCCGTTGCGGCACGCTGATGCCTTGCTGATTGACCGCTTGCTCGATGCGTACACGCACGAAGCTGCCGGGCAGCAAGTCGAGGTCCGGGTTGGGGAACTCGCTGCGCAGGATGATCTGGCCGGTGCCCGGGTCGACGGAAATCTCCGCGAACAACAGTTTGCCCGGCAGCGGATAGAGGCTGCCGTCATCCTGAATCAGCGTGGCCTTGGCCTGATCCTGGCCGACCTGCTGCAATTGCCCGGAACGGAACGCCCGACGCAGGTCGTTGAGTTCACGGGTCGACTGGGTGAGGTCGGCGTGGATCGGGTTCAGTTGCTGGATGAGCGCCAGTGGCGTGGTTTCGTTCTGCCCGACCAGCGCGCCTTCGGTGACCAGGGCCCGTCCGACGCGTCCGGAAATCGGCGCCGTGACGGTGGCGTAACCCAGGTTCAGCTTGGCCCGGGCCACGGCAGCCTTGTTGGCGGCGACGTCAGCGGCGGTTTGCCGGGCATTGGCCCGGGCGTTGTCGTAGTCCTGGCCGCTGATGGCGTTGCCTTCGATCAACTGCGAATAGCGCTGCTCTTGCAGCTTGGCCTGGAACGCATTGGCCTCCGCCTTGCGCAACGCCGCTTCGGCGCTGTCCAGGTCGGCCTTGAACGGCGCCGGGTCGATGCGGAACAGCACGTCGCCCTGTTTCACGTCGCTGCCTTCGCGAAAGGTCCGTTGCAACACGACGCCGGCCACCCGGGCGCGGACTTCGGCAATGCGCGGCGCGGCAATCCGCCCGCTCAATTCGCTGCTGATCGACAATGGCCGCGCTTCGATGGTTTCGATGCGCACGGTGGCCAGCGGTGCCGCTTCTTCAGCGGACGAGGACTTGTCACAAGCGCTCAGTATCAACGCCAGTGCAATCAGGCTGAGCGTGGCAAGCAGGTTCTTTGACATGTGAATACCCCAATAATGACCCCCAGCATCCTACGGGGAGGCGACGAGAGTAGCGGTGAAGCTTTGTAGGCGCTGTGTGAAATTGTGTAAGGGTTTTACTCGCGGGTGCGTGAGGGCGTATATCCTTGGCGCCTTGAATATTTCAGCGACTGGCAGACCGCCTTCGCGGGCAAGCCTCGCTCCTACAGGAGAATGCGATACCTCTGTAGGAGCGAGGCTTGCCCGCGAAGAGGCCCGAACGGTCGCCACAGCACTTTTCTGGAAACACCCCATGCCCAACATCCTCCTGGTCGAAGACGACACCGCGCTCTCCGAACTGATCGCCAGCTACCTGGAACGCAACGGCTACTGTGTCAGCGTGATCAGCCGCGGCGATCATGTGCGCGAACGCGCGCGGGTCAATCCGCCGGACCTGGTGATCCTCGACCTGATGCTGCCGGGCCTCGACGGGCTGCAAGTCTGCCGCTTGCTGCGGGCGGATTCAGCAACCTTGCCGATCCTGATGCTCACCGCCCGGGACGACAGCCACGATCAGGTGCTGGGCCTGGAAATGGGTGCCGACGACTACGTCACCAAACCCTGCGAGCCGCGCGTATTGCTGGCCCGGGTGCGCACCTTACTTAGGCGCAGCAGCCTCGGCGAACCGCAGACCGCCAACGACCGCATCCTGATGGGCAACCTGTGCATTGACCTGTCTGAGCGCACCGTGACCTGGCGTGAACAACTGGTGGAACTGTCCAGCGGCGAATACAACCTGCTGGTGGTGCTGGCCCGGCATGCCGGCGAAGTCCTGAGCCGCGACCAGATCCTGCAACGCCTGCGCGGCATCGAGTTCAACGGCACCGACCGTTCGGTGGATGTGGCCATTTCCAAGTTGCGCCGCAAGTTCGACGACCATGCCGGCGAAGCCCGCAAGATCAAGACCGTGTGGGGCAAGGGCTACCTGTTCAGTCGCTCCGAGTGGGAATGCTGAAGCGATGTTCAGAATCCTCTTTCGCCTGTACCTGGTGACGATCGTTTCCTACAGCGCGGCGATTTACTTGGTGCCGGACGTGGTGATCAAGCTGTTCCATGAACGCTTTGTCACCTACAACCTCGACTATTCCCGTGGCTTGCAAACCCTGATCGTCAAGCAGTTCCATGCGGCGCCGACCGAGCAGTGGCCAGCACTGGCGGCGGAAATGGACAAGGAGTTTCAGCCGCTACACATCGTCTTGAGCGGCAAGGATGACGCTGATTTCACCCTTGACGAGCGCGAGCGCTTGCAGCGCGGCGAGAATGTCGTACGCATTGGCGACTGGGGCTGGCGCACCCTGGCAGTGGCACCGTTGAACGAACAAACGGTGGTGCAAATGGTGGTGCCGCCGGACCCGCTGGACGTCAATCTGTTGTACTGGAGCATCAACGTGCTGATCGGCGCGATGATGCTCGCGTGCCTGCTGCTGTGGCTGCGCCCGCACTGGCGCGACCTGGAGCGCCTGAAAGGCACGGCGGAACGCTTCGGCAAAGGGCACCTGAGCGAACGCACGCAGATATCGCACACCTCCAACATCGGCAGCCTGGCCAACGTGTTCGACACCATGGCCGGTGACATCGAAAACCTGCTCAACCAGCAGCGCGACTTGCTCAACGCGGTGTCCCACGAACTGCGCACGCCGCTGACACGCCTGGATTTCGGTCTGGCCCTGGCGCTGTCCGATGACATGCCGGCGCCGAGCCGCGAACGCTTGCAAGGTTTGGTCGCGCACATTCGTGAACTGGATGAATTGGTGCTGGAACTGCTGTCCTACAGCCGCTTGCAAAATCCAGCGCGCTTGCCGGAGCAGGTTGAAGTGTCGCTCGATGAGTTCATCGACAGCATTCTGGGCAGTGTCGATGAAGAGCTTGAATCACCGGATATCGTCATTGATGTGTTGCTGCATGGCCAACTCGAACGCTTCACCCTCGACCCACGCCTGACCGCGCGCGCACTCCAGAACCTGCTGCGCAATGCAATGCGCTACTGCGAAAAGCGCATTCAAATCGGTGTGCAGGTGTGCCCCAAAGGCTGCGAGATCTGGGTCGATGACGATGGCATCGGTATTCCGGAGGACGAGCGCGAGCGCATCTTCGAACCGTTTTATCGTCTGGATCGCAGCCGCGACCGTGCTACCGGTGGTTTCGGCCTCGGCCTGGCGATCAGCCGCCGCGCACTGGAAGCTCAGGGCGGCACGTTGACCGTTGAGGGCTCCCCGCTGGGCGGCGCGAGGTTCCGGTTGTGGTTGCCCACACCGAAATGAGGCAAGAGCGCTACCGTCGCGACATGATCAGTTCGACAAGCGGTAGCGGATACTCCGAAATTTGCTGTCGTACCTGTCAGATATGACAGTAGCGGCCATTGCAGATTTAAGGTTTTATTGTTTCTGCATCGCCAAAATTCGAAGGCACTCGCATATGCAATCACTGAACATGGAGAAAGCAAATGGCCGAAGCAATTGTTACGACAGGAAACACTGGGACTGTTAAAGCCTTTAATAGTGTCATGTACCAAGGAATAACTCAGAACAATGTGACTATCACTCCTGACGATGGCTCCGATGAAATAAGAGTTAATGCTGGGCCAATGGCAACATTTTCCGCTGGTGACAAAGTCAGCTTTACGCTGACGACCGGTCCGAAGGGGAGACTCGCCTCAGAAGTTAAGAAGGGATGACCGGAGGAAAATCTTGTCAACATGAGCACGCTCCCGGATTCCAGCAACCGCGTGGCCGGCCGGGAGCAAGCTCCTTACTGCAGGAAGTCATTGGCCATAAAGCAATAAATAATCATTCAGTCGAGTAAGTTACGGGATTGAATCAACCCAACCCCAGCCACCTGCATCCGCTCAATCGCCACAGCCAGCGAACCCTGCAGATCAATCGCTCGACACGCATCCAGCACCACAAACGTATTGAACCCCACCGCCCGCGCATCCAGCGCGGAATACATCACGCAGAAATCCAGCGCCAACCCGACCATATAAACCGTGTCGATGCCGCGTTCCTTCAAGTACCCGGCCAAGCCCGTAGTGGTTGTGCGATCAGCCTCCAGAAACGCCGAATAGCTGTCGATATCCGGATTGCAGCCCTTGCGAATGATCAGTTGCGCATGCGGCAAGTCCAGATCCGCGTGCAGTGCCGCCCCTGGCGTATCCCGCACACAATGAACCGGCCACAGCGTCTGCTTACCGTAAGGCAGTTGAATCTCATCGTAAGGCTTACGACCCGGATGGCTGGACGCAAACGAAGCGTGCCCGGCCGGGTGCCAGTCCTGAGCAATGACTACCTGCTGAAACTGCCCGCCCAGTTGATTGATCAGCGGCACGATTAAATCGCCTTCGGGCACCGCCAACTGGCCACCGGGGATGAAGTCGTTCTGCACGTCGATCACCAGTAAAACTGTGCGTGAAGGTGTGTGCGAGGGATGTGGCATGGGTTGGTTCCTCCTTGGAAGTCAGGCGCCAAGCATAGTAATGATTGGCGTCATGTGCTCAGCCGATTTCTCAAGACCTTGGCCATGCCTTCAAGATCCGCCACCGGGTTATGCCCGATCAGCATCCAGGCGTGCTCCATATCCGCCCAGTACACGACATTCATGTTGTGCCGGCGTTCCTGGGCGAAATGCCGGCTGCCGCTGTTGGAACGGGTGACGCACAGCGCCATCGGGCCGTGGGTCGGGTCCAGGTAGGTGATCTGGGCGATGGGCACGCCGTCGTACTCGAGGATTTGCGCACGCTTGAGTTCGAGACGCGGCAAGGCCAGTTGTGCCGGCGCCAGGTTAAGCCCCAAGCGTGCATCAATGGTGTGCAGTTGCGCACGCTGGGTAGCCTCGTCACTGGGCAAGTGTTCGAGGGTTTGCGGTACGTAGAGCGACATGTAGTCAGCCACCAGCCCGCGCCAGTTGCTCTTCTTCTGACTCAATTGCCAGCCAAGGAACAATCGATCTGCCAACACACCGGTCACCACCAATCCGGCAGCGGCCGCCAGAAACCAGCGTCGGTTCAGGGCCGGACGGGCAGGGCTGGGCAAGGTGTCGAGCATGGCCTGCAAGCGATCCACCGGCGCTTGCTTGCCCAGTTCGTCATAAGCGTCCTTGAACGGCAGGCTGCTGCGGGCCAACCATTGCAGGCGCAGGTTGAGCGTCGGGTCATCGTGGATAGCGGCGTCGATGCGGGTGCGCTGTTCAGTGTCGAGTTGGTCGTCGAGGTAGGCCACCAACTGTTCATCCGAAGGGATCGTCGGGCGTAGGGGGTCGGTCATCGACGTTCTCCAGTGGTGGTGCTCGGTACGGTGTGCAGGGGCGGGTACTCCGCGAGTTTCAGGCGGGCGGTGGCCAGGCGGCTCATGACCGTGCCGATGGGCACTTGCAGCACTTCGGCCACTTCGCGGTAGGACAAGCCTTCGACGTAAGCCAGGTACACCGTTTCGCGCTGCGCTTCGGGCAGGGCATCGACGCGCCGGATCAACTGCGCGGCCAGCACGTGGGTTTGCGCCGCGTGTTCACCGTCGAACGACAGCGCCTCGTCGGCATTCACCAGCCCTTGGCCCAAGCGCACGCGCCGGGCGCGCACTTCATTGAGCCAGATCGAGTGCAAGATGCTCAGCAGCCAGCGGTCCATGCGGGTGCCGGGCTCATATTGCCCGGCCCGTTCCAGCGCCCGCACGCACGTGGCCTGCACCAAATCTTCAGCCACATGCCGTTGCCGGGACAGCAGCAAACCGTAGCGCCATAACCGCGCCAGATGCTGGCCCAACTCTGCTCGTATTGCCTGATCGCTGGCGATGGCGACCTCCGTCCGTTCGGTGTCAGGTTTTCGATGAATCGTTGATGGCTTCGGCCAGGTCCTGGTATTCCTCACAGGTGCTGCCGCAGATCGATTTGATCTGCTGCAACTGCTCCTGGGCAAGATCCAGCCGGCCTTTGATTACATAGGCTTCGCCGAGGTATTCGCGCACTTGCGCGTACTGCGGGTCGAGTTTGACCGATTGCAGGTAATAGCCGATGCCTTCGTCGGTCCGGCCCAGTTTACGCGTGGCGTAGCCGCGATAGTTGAGGGCTTTGGCGGTGTTTGGATCTTTGAGGGTGTCGAGCAGGGCCAAGGCCTCTTCGTAGCGCCCGTCCTTGGCCAGGCGGTAGGCGTAGTCGACACGGTCGTTATCCGGCACCAGGCTGCTGGTTTGCAGCACGCACTTGTTCGACTTGTTGTCGAACACTTGGCCTTTGGGGCAGTTAGGTTTGGCCGGAGCGTCGTCGTCACCGTGGGCGAACGCCAGCGTGCTGGACAACGCCGCGATCAGCAACAGGGGGGCGGTGAAAACAGCGAAACGGATATTCATGGGTGAAACTCCATTCACAGTGAAAACAGCATTCGAGGGCAGGTAACCGTAGAACACGCGGCCCCGGTGTTTTATTCGTTTCAGTTCGTATCGCGGCCCGGCAGCATCCGGCGCAACGTGCCGTCCCGCAGGCCGTAATGATGAACCAGTGCCATAACCGCGTGCAGCCCGGCGAGAATCACAATGGCCCAAGCGACGTTTTCATGCAGGCCACCGAACACCGATTTCATGCTTTTATCGAAGGTCATCAGGGTTGGGACATCGAACAACCCGAAGAAGTTGAACGGTTCTGCCTGCGCCCAGCGAAACAGAAAACCCAGCACAATCTGGCTCAACAGCAGCAAGTACAGCGCCAGATGCGCGGTTTTCGCCACAAGGTTCATCAAGCCCTGATTGGCCGGTGGCAACCGCCGGCCACGGGACAGGCGCCAGAGCAGTCGGCCGATCACAATGACCGCCAGCAGGATGCCGCAGGAGATGTGCACCGACTGCAAGCCTTTGCGCAGCGGTGTGCCTTTGGCCAACTGGTCCCAGATTTGCGAACTGGCGAACAGGAAAATCACTAGCACGGCGGTCAGCCAGTGCAGGCTCATGGTCAGGCGGTCGTAACGTGCCGGCGAATCAGTGTTTAAACGGTTCATGGGCAATCCTCTTGGGCGATGGCAGGTGAACACCACTGTGTGAACAATTATTCATTTCTTTCTTGAGATCTTTGCAGGGGAAGTTCAGGTCCAGACGCTATGCTCGCAAGCATCGCTGAGTATCGGGAGAACTGTCATGAGAGAACACATTCACCCTGCTGCCGCCGAAGGCTACAAAACCGGTGCCGACACCTACGTGCGTGGCCGCCCGGACTATCCGCCGCAAGTGGCCGACTGGCTGACCGGTACCCTGGGCTTGAATGCCGACAAAACCGTTATCGACCTCGGCGCCGGCACTGGCAAGTTCACCGGACGGCTGGTGGCCACCGGGGCGCAGGTGATTGCTGTGGAACCGGTACCGGAAATGCTGGAGAAGTTATCCGCCGCTTTTCCCGAAGTCCTGGCCGTGAGCGGCACCGCCACCGATTTACCGCTGCCCAATGCCTCGGTGGACGTGGTGGTGTGCGCCCAGGCCTTTCACTGGTTCGCCAGCCCCGAGGCACTCAGCGAAATTGCCCGGGTACTCAAGCCCGGTGGCAAGCTGGGCCTGGTGTGGAACCTGCGCGATACCCGAGCCAGTTGGGTGCCGAAGCTCGACGCGCTCGTCAACGCGCTGGAAGGCGACACCCCGCGCTATTACACCGGCGCCTGGCGCCTGGCCTTTCCGCACAAGGCATTCGGAGCGTTACAGACTCAGCATTTCAGCCATGGGCACACGGGTTCGGTGGAGGATGTGATTTTTAATCGGGTGCGGTCTACCAGTTTTATTGCGGCGTTGCCGCAGGCACAGCGGGATAAGGTGGATGCGCAAATGAAGGCGTTAATTGAGGGGGAGCCGGAGTTGCGGGGCAGGGACGTTATCACTGTGCCTTATGTGACGGCAGCGTTTGTCGCGGTGAAGGGCGGTTAGATAGCTGGTGCGGCAATCGCGAGCAAGCTTTGCTCCCACCTCCTACGGGATTGCGATGTCCTTGTAGGAGCAAGGCTTGCCCGCGATGAGACCCACCCAGACACCACACCTCCCGGGCCAGTCCCGCATTTGGCCGAACCACTGCCTTACTCCCACCAGCGATGCCTTGTTATAGTTCGGGCCTCATTTTCCGCCCGGTAAAGGATCACTGCCATGTCTCAGTACACCGCGTTCACCGTCGAATTCGCCGACAAAATCGCTCATGTGCAGATCAACCGCCCGGAAAAGATCAACGCGATGAACGCCGCGTTCTGGAGCGAGATCATCGAGATTTTCCAATGGGTCGACGACACCGACGAAGTGCGGGTCGTTGTGCTTAGCGGCGCCGGCAAACACTTTTCCTCCGGCATCGACCTAATGATGCTCGCTGGCGTGGCCAACGAACTGGGCAAGGATGTCGGCCGCAATGCGCGCCTGCTGCGCCGCAAGATTCTCGCCCTGCAAGCTTCGTTCAATGCCGTCGATAATTGCCGTAAACCGGTACTCGCCGCGATTCAGGGTTACTGCCTGGGTGGCGCCATCGACCTGATCTCTGCCTGCGACATGCGCTACGCCGCTGAAGATTCGCAATTCTCGATCAAGGAAATCGACATCGGTATGGCCGCCGACGTTGGCACGCTGCAACGCTTGCCGCGGATCATCGGTGACGGCATGCTGCGTGAACTGGCTTACACTGGTCGCCAGTTTGGTGCCGAGGAAGCGCGCGGCATGGGCCTGGTCAATCGCGTCTACAGCGACCGCGATAGCCTGCTCGATGGCGTGATGGGCATTGCCCGCGAGATCGCCAGCAAGTCGCCGATCGCGATTACCGGCACCAAAGAGATGATCAGCTACATGCGCGACCATCGCATCGACGACGGCCTCGAATACGTCGCCACCTGGAACGCCGCCATGCTGCAATCCACCGATTTGCGCGTGGCCATGGCCGCCCATATGAGCAAACAGAAACCCGAATTTCTGGACTGATTAAAAATGACTTCACGCTGGACCACCGCAGTACTGGACACCGACCAACCCGGCGGCTGGGCCGTGGCACGCAGCCCCGAAGGCTTTCTGTTCGACGACAATGGCGCGCTGTTCCCACGGGAATGGCTCAAGCGCCAGGACTTGTCGATCCTCGCCGAGCACGGCATAGGTCACCTCGATGGCGAACCGGTTTACCTGCTGGAGTTGCGCAGCGCCAGCGAAGTGCCGGGCTGCAACTGGAAAGGATTGCGGGCGTTCATGCTTGAAGGCGATCACACGGTTTACCGGATTCTCGGTTACGCCGCGCAGATCGGCACCTGGTACCGCGAACACCGCTTTTGCGGTAACTGCGGACAAGCCACGCACCAGGTTCCCCGTGAACGGGCGATGTATTGCGAGCCGTGCGATATCCGTTATTACCCGCGGATTTCGCCGAGCATGATCGTGCTGGTCACCCGTGGCGATGAAGTGTTGCTGGCAAGATCGCCACGCTTCGTCACCGGGGTCTACAGCACGCTGGCGGGGTTTGCCGAACCGGGAGAATCGGCCGAGGATTGCCTGATTCGCGAGGTTCGCGAAGAGGTGCAGATCGAGGTCAAGAACATCCAGTACATGGGCAGCCAGTGCTGGCCGTTCCCGCATTCGATGATGCTGGGTTTCCATGCCGAATACGCGGGTGGCGAGATTGTCTGCCAGGAAGACGAAATCGAAGACGCCCAGTGGTTCAACATTCACGCGATGCCGCCGTTGCCGGCATCGCGCTCGATTGCCCGTTACCTGATCGACGTCTACCTGGCGCGGCGCTTAGGCCACGCTGAACCAGTGTTGCCAGGCTAGGCGCACGGTCAAGCCCAGCACCACGGTGATGAACACCGGGCGAATGAACTTGGCTCCGCCGCTGATGGCGGAGCGTGCGCCAAAGAATGCACCGACCATCACCGACAGGCCCATGCTCAGGCCAATCACCCAGTCCACTTGCCCGGAGAACACAAATACCGACAGCGCCGCAATGTTGCTGACGAAGTTCATGCTGCGGGCTACACCGCTGGCCTTCACTAGGTCGATGGGGTACATCAACATACTGCTGACGGTCCAGAACGCACCGGTGCCGGGACCGGCCACGCCGTCATAGAAACCGAGGCTGAAGCCTTGGGTCGATTGCCACTTTTTCTTGATTGGTGCGTCGCTGTCCAGCGGCGCTTTTGGCGTGCCGCCAAACAACAGGTAGACGCCACAGGCGAAGACGATCACCGGCAGCATCTTGTTCAGCCATTCGGCGGGCAGGTAATGGGCGACCACGGCACCGGTCAGCGCGCCGACCAATGTACCGACGATGGCGTGCACCCACTGCCTGGGGTGGAACAGCTTTCGGCGGTAAAAGGTGAAACTGGCGGTGGCCGAGCCGAAGGTTGAACTCAGCTTGTTGGTGCCCAGCACCAGGTGCGGCGGCAGGCCGGCAGTCAGCAGCGCAGGGGTGGTCAACAGACCGCCACCGCCGGCGATGGCGTCGATGAAACCGGCAATGAAGGCGACGATAGCCAGAATGGCCAGGGTGGTGAGGTCAACGCTAAGTTCGAAAGGCATGGAATCGGCTTATTCGGCGGGGCGCAGAAAGGGCTGCGGGGAAGGCCGGTATCTTACCCATATCCAACCTTTGCGGCGACCCGGCTGATCGTTCCCATGCTCTGCGTCCGCCGTTGACGCTGGGACGCGGAGCGTCCCGAGATGCATTCCCACGCGGAGCGTGGGAACGATCAATTACGCGGAGCGTGGGAACGATCAATCATATCCAACCTGCCCGCGAATGCGTCAGCCCGGCCAATACATCACTTAAGCTGCGGCCCATTCCCAATCTGCCAAACAAACGGTGGCTCAGCCCCGTTAATCGCCCAATCCCCAACAATCCGCGCCTTGTAGATCACCGGATTGTGCGACGACACCGTCCGCGCATTACGCCAATGACGATCCAGTGATTTCCCTTGACGAATATCCGACGCCCCCAGCGCATTGAACAGCTCAGTGGTAGTGCGCTGGATCAATTCGGTGACCACCACTTGCGCCTTGGCCGATTCGATTTCCGCCGCGATATTCGCCGTGCGCTCAAACACTTCATCGCCTGAGAATCGTGCCTCATACGCTCTCTGCGCCGGTTGCGCAGCCTTCAAGGCACTGGCCTCGGCGGCATACACCAACGCCGCGATCTCTCCGACCACTTGCTGCACCTGCGCATCCTGGCTGACATGCTGCGCATTGCCATGGCTGTAAATCCGTTTACGTTCGCGCACCTGATGCGCCACATCGCGTAACGCCGCACGACCGATGCCGGCCAGGGTCGCCAGCAGCACCAATTGATAGAACGCAGTCTGGTATTTGAAGCGGGTGGCGAAGTCGATGATGTTCTCGACGTCCACCTCGGCATCGATAAATCGCGACGTGCCGCTGCCGGTGGTGCGCTGGCCGAAACCGTCCCAGTCATCACTCTGCACAATGCCCGGCTGGCGGGTGCGCACGGCGGCAATGACGTCACCACCGGTGTCGCTGCGTTGGGCGTAGACGTCGATCCAGTCGGAAAACAGGCTGCCGGTGCTGTAGAACTTCTCGCCGTTGAGCCGCCATTGATCGCCGTGGGGCGAGACTTTGGTGATCACATCGCCGATGGCCACGCTGCCGATTTCGGTCCAGGCGCAACCGACGATATCGCCGGCCACGAAGCGTTTGAACCAGACGTCCCGCGCCGGGCCGGGTGTGGCGTTGAGGCGATCCTCGGCGAAGGCGAAATGCCCGCGCAAGGCCTGGGGAACGTTGGAGTCGGCTTCAGCCAGTTCGATCAGCAGTTCGAACAATTGCGGCACCGAGGCTCCGCCACCGCCGTATTCCACAGGGACCCGCACGGCGCCAAAACCGGCTTCCTTGAGCCACTGGATTGGCTCGTAAGGCAGGCTGCGGGATTGTTCGCGCTCGACGGCACCGGCGGCGATGCGGGTGAAAATCGGCCGGAAACGGGCGGCCAGTGCTTCGTAGTCGGTGCCGGTGGATAGGGGGTTGATTACCTGGTGGTCGGTCATGGGACAGCTCCTCGAATCGGCAGTAGAAAGCGTTGCGTCTGCCTGGAGCGATTGCACGGTCCATGCCGAAGTCATGAACCCATGGTTTGTTGGAGGATGCGGAATTTCGCGCGGACTGAATTGTTGCTGTACCAACAGTGCATCAGCAAATTGCCCCCCCACACACCCTGTAGGCGCTGCCGAAGGCTGCGATCTTTTGATTTTCCCTTTGAAAAGCAAGATCAAAAGATTGCAGCCTTCGGCAGCTTCTACAGGGTTTTGTGGTGTTTAAGCGACTGCGGGGCCTCTGCGCTGGCACGGTTGCTGCTCTTGTCCAAAGACTTCCCAAAAGTCCCGAGGACACGCCAATGAGTCAGCAAGCCGTCAAATTTGCCTACTGGGTCCCGAACGTCAGCGGCGGGCTGGTGGTCAGCAAGATCGAGCAGCGCACCCACTGGGGCATCGATTACAACCGCAAGCTGGCGCAACTGGCCGAAGCGGCGGGGTTCGAATACGCCCTGACCCAGATTCGTTTCACCGCCGGTTACGGCGCCGAGTTCCAGCATGAATCGGTGGCCTTCAGCCACGCGTTATTGGCCGCCACCACCACACTCAAGGTGATCGCCGCGATTTTGCCTGGCCCGTGGCAACCGGCGCTGGCGGCCAAGCAATTGGCGACCATCGACCAGCTGACCAATGGCCGGGTGGCGGTGAACATCGTCAGTGGTTGGTTCAAAGGCGAATTCCAGGCCATCGGCGAACACTGGCTGGAGCACGATGAGCGCTATCGCCGTTCCGAAGAGTTCATCCGCTCGCTCAAGGGCATCTGGAGCCAGGACAACTTCACCTTCCGCGGCGATTTCTACCGCTTCGACAACTACAGCCTTAAGCCCAAACCTCTAGGCCAGCCGGAAATCTTCCAGGGCGGCAGCTCCCGCGCGGCCAGGGACATGGCGGCGCGAGTGTCGGATTGGTACTTCACCAACGGCAACACCCCGGAAGGCATCAAGGCCCAGGTCGATGACATTCGGATCAAGGCCGCCGCGAACAATCATTCGGTGAAGGTCGGGGTGAATGCTTTTGTCATCGCCCGTGATACCGAAGAAGAAGCGCGTGCAGTACTGGCGCAGATCATCGACCAGGCCGACCCGGAAGCGGTGAATGCTTTTGGCGATGCGGCGAAGCAGGCGGGCAGGGCATCACCGGAAGGCGAGGGCAACTGGGCCAAGTCAACGTTCGAGGATCTGGTGCAGTACAACGACGGCTTCAAGACCAACCTGATCGGCACGCCGCAGCAGATTGCCGAACGCATTGTGGCGTTGAAAGCGGTGGGGGTGGATCTGGTGCTGGCGGGGTTCCTGCACTTTCAGGAAGAGGTGGAGTATTTCGGTAAGCGGGTATTGCCGTTGGTTCGGGAGCTTGAAGCGAAAGCCGGCGTGAAGCCCCAAGCCGCATTAGCGTAATGATCGCTCCCACGCTCTGCGTGGGAATGCATCCCGTGACGCTGCGCGTCACATCGAACGCGGAGCATCCGTGGCGGCATTCCCACGCAGGAGCGTGGGAACGATCAGTTTCGGTTTAGAGGCCGAGATCGGACAGGCCTGGATGATCATCCGGTCGGCGCCCCAACGGCCAATGGAATTTACGGTCGCTTTCCTTGATCGGCATATCGTTGATGCAGGCAAAGCGGTTGGCCATCAAACCGTTCTCATCGAATTCCCAGTTTTCATTGCCGTAGGAGCGGAACCAGTTGCCCGAGTCGTCGTGCCATTCGTAGGCGTAGCGCACGGCGATGCGGTTGCCGGTGAAGGCCCAGAGTTCCTTGATCAGCCGGTAGTCCAGTTCCTTGGCCCATTTGCGGGTCAGGAAGCCCTTGGCTTCTTCGCGGTTGTAGGCGAATTCGGCGCGGTTACGCCACTGGGTGTCCAGGGTGTACGCCAGGGACACGCGCTCCGGGTCGCGGGAGTTCCAGCCATCTTCGGCCAGGCGAACTTTTTCGATGGCCGATTCACGGGTGAATGGCGGCAATGGCGGACGAACTTCGGCAATAGATGACATTTGAATGTCTCCTGATCAAAGTAAAGTTAAAACACAGTGTCGAGCTTGATTAAGCGTTACAGGTCCAATAACTTTCGCGCCATGCATTGCGCATTATCGGCGGCACTGTGATCGCCCATCACAAGCGCTACGGTAATGGCCCCATCGATCAAGATCAGCAGCTGTTTGGCCAGTGCCTGCGGGTCGGTGGCGCCATGTTCGGTGCAGAGCTCGACCACGTAGTCGAGCAGTTTCTGTTTGTGGTCCTTGGCGACCAGCCGGACCGGGTCTTGCGGGTCGCCGGTTTCGCCGCTGGTATTGATGAAAGCGCAGCCGCGAAAGCCTTCGGAGTCAAACCAGGCCCGGAGCACGGTAAACAGGTTGAGTAGCCGGTCTGCCGGCGTCGGGGCCTTGTCGACTTCGGTCCTGAACCACTGCATCCAGCGCACATCGCGCCGTTGCAAAGCGGCGACGGTCAGCTCCTCCTTATTGGCGAAGTAGCGGTAGATACTCTTTCTGGAGACGCCGGCGGTTTTCACCAGAAGATCCATGCCGGTGGCAGCGATGCCACTTTTATAGATCAACTTTTCGGTGACATCCAGAATGATGTCGCGTGTGTCGTTGCTGGTGATTTCGTTCATGTGGCGAACAGTAGAACGATCGTTCTCCTTGGTCAACCAGTTTTTAAAGATCGTTCCCATGCTCCGCGTGGGAATGCATCCCGTGACGCTCCGCGTCACAGCTTTAACAGGCATTCCCACTCGGAGCATGGAATGATCGGTGTGGTAGGAAGACCCAAACGGATCCATGGTGTAAGCTCTCGGGTTCTTCGGATTCGACCTTTTTGCGAGCCCTATGCCGTCGCTTTTCAAACGCTCTCTGCTGCCCAAACTGCGCAGTTTTCCGCTGACCGCCGATGCCGTCACCATTCTTTCCGGCGCCGCCGAATACCGTCGTTGCCTGCTAGAGAAGATCGCCGAGGCGACTCAGCGCATCTATATCGTCGCGCTGTACCTGCAACAGGACGAAGCCGGCCAGGAAATCCTCGATGCCTTGCACGCGGCCAAACTGGCGCGTCCGGAACTGGACGTGGTGGTGGTCGTCGACTGGTTGCGCGCTCAGCGCGGCTTGATCGGCGCGGGCAAGCAGCCGGGCAACTCGGCCTGGTATCAGGAAATGACCCGCACCCACGCCAGTGAAGTGCCGGTGTACGGCGTGCCGGTGCAGACCCGCGAACTGTTCGGCGTGTTGCACTTGAAGGGTTTCGTGATCGACGATTGCGTGATCTACAGCGGCGCGAGCCTGAATAACGTCTACCTGCACAAATTCGACAAGTACCGCTACGACCGTTATCACCTGCTGCAGAACAGCGCGCTGGCCGATTCCATGCAGCACCTGATCCAGCACGGTTTGATCGCCTCCAAAGCGGTGCACCGCCTCGACCTGCCGAACCTGCCGACCACCCGCAGTCTGCGCAACGACATCGGCGATCTGCGCAGCCGTCTCAAGCACGCGACGTACGACACCACATTGGGCAGCACCGCCAAAGGTGGCCTGTCGGTCAGTCCGTTGCTCGGCGTGGGCAAGAACAACCCGCTGAGCCGGGTGATCTGCGAGTTGATCGCCAGCGCCCAGCATCAGCTGACCATTTGTACACCGTACTTCAACCTGCCGCTGCAAGTGACCCGGGAAATCAACCGGGCCCTGGCCCGTGGGGTGAAGATCGACATCATCGTCGGCGACAAGACCGCCAACGACTTCTACATCCCGCCAAGCGAGCCGTTCAAGGTGATCGCGGCGCTGCCGTACCTCTACGAGATCAGCCTGCGTCGTTTCGCCAAGCGCCATCAGCGCAACATCGACAGCGGCCAGTTGAACCTGCACTTGTGGCGTGATGGCGACAACACCTATCACCTCAAGGGCTTGTGGGTCGATCAACGCTACACCTTGCTGACCGGCAACAACCTCAACCCGCGGGCGTTCCGTCTCGATCTGGAAAACGCGTTGCTGATCGACGACCCGAAAAGCGAGTTGATGGAGCCGCGCCGTAAAGAGCTGGCGGAGATTTTCGAGAACACCCGGCGCGTCGAGCGTTACCTGGACCTGGAAACCCTGCCGGAATACCCGGCGGCGGTGGCCAAGTTTCTCAAACGGGTGAGTCGGGTGCGGATTGAGCGGTTGCTCTATCGGATGTTGTAAGGCTTAAAAGCAAAAGATCGCAGCCTCTGGCAGCGCCTACATTGGGATGACGTACACCCTGTAGGCGCTGCCGAAGGCTGCGATCTTTTTACAAACAACGCCGATATTTAGTTCAGACCAAGCTTCCCACGCAACGTCGACAAATCTTCCGCCAAGGTATTCACCGGCCCAACGAGCGCCTTTCGGTCAGCTTCTTTCACTTTGTCGTAAGTTTCGAAACCGCCATCCTTGGTTTTGTACTTGGCCAGGATCTTGTCCACGGTTGCGAAGTTCTTGTCGACCTTGGCAATGAAGGCTTTGTCCTGTTTCTCGATCTGCGGGTGGAACAGGTCGACGATTTTCTTCGCGCCGTCGATGTTGCCCTGGAAGTCATAGAGGTCGGTGTGGCTGTAGCGGTCTTCTTCACCGGAGATCTTGGTCGCTGCAACTTCTTCGAGCAGTGCAGCGGCACCACCCACGACTTTCTCAGGCGGGAAGGTCAGGCCGGCGACGCGGGCTTGCAGATCCTTGACGTCCTTGTTCAGGCCGTCAGCCAGTTCGTCCAGGCCTTTGGTGCTCTTTTCCGAGAACAGGGTGTATTCGATGCGGTGGAAACCGGTGAAGTCTTCGGCTTTCACGCCTTTTTCGTGGTCGTCGACCCGCGAATCGATGGACGCATCCAGGTCACTGAACAGCTCGGCAATCGGCTCGATCGACTCATAAAAGACGCGGGTCGGTGCATAGAGCTTTTGCGCGGTGGCCAGGTCGCCTTTTTTCACGGCGTCGGTGAACTGTTGGGTGTGCTCGCCCAGTTGGTCCAGTTGTTCAGTGACGTAGATCTTGTAGTCCGAGACCGGTCCCACCAGATCCAGCGGCGCCGTCGCCGCGAAAGCCGAAAAAGGGGTGTTGAGCAAGCCAAGGGTCAGCATTAACGCGAGTGGCGACTTTTTCATGGGACGGTTCCGTGTTGGGGGTTGTTATAGCGTCGTTATGCGTTGGTTGTGGGTTGTGCAGCGTTCAGCAGCGAGCGCCCGATGAAGTCCTTGTCGCCCGTGACACCCGGCAAGGTGAAGAAGTACCCACCGCCCACCGGCTTGAGGTATTCCTCCAGCGGTTCGCCGTTGAGTCGGGTTTGTACGGCGATGAAGCCTTTTTCCAGGTCGGCCTGGTAGCAGATGAACAGCAGGCCCATTTCGAGCTGGCCGTTCTTGTTCACGCCGTTGGAATAGTTGAACGGTCGGCGCAGGATCAGGTTGGCCTGGGTTTGCGCGGTGCGCGGGTTGGCCAGGCGAATGTGCGCATCGAGCTTGGTCAGCTTGCCTTCCGGGTCCTTGGCGTAGTCCGGGACTTGGGTTTCGTGTTCGCCGCCCATCGGTGCGCCGGTGCTCTTGACCCGACCGAGGATGCTTTCCTGTTCCTGCAGCGGTGTGCGGTCCCAGCGTTCGACGAAGTTGCGGATGATCCGCACTGCCTGGTAGCTGCCATTCGCGGCCCAGGCTGGCTCATCGCTGCCGGGCTGGACCCAGACGATGCCGTCCATGGTCTTGGCATCGTTGGAATCCGGGTTGGCCGAGCCGTCGCGGAAACCCAAAAAGTTACGCGCACTTTGCGCCGGCACACCGGGTTTGGCCGGGGCCTGTGGCGGCACACTGCCTTCCTGTTTCCAGCGCACCAGCAGCAGGTCCGGCAGGTTTTTCACGATATCGCGCAGGGCGTGAATGTTGGTGTCGGTGGTGTTGGAGCAGAACTGCAAACTCAAGTCACCGTGGCAGCAATCGGCTTCCAGGGCATCGTTGGGGAAGCCGACCATGCGGATCAGCCGCTTGGGTTTGGCACTGGCCAGGCCGAAGCGCTCGTCGAACAGCGACTCGCCGACCGACACGGTGATGGTCAGGTTGTCCGGCGTCACGACCGGGCCGAGGATCCCCGAGTCCATTGGCGGCAACTTCGGATCGACCTGTGCCACTGCGCCGCCCTTCATCAGGAACGCGATGCGCTCGTTGAGCGTGCGGAATAGGCGCTCCAGGTCGTCACGGTCACTGGCCAACACATCGAAAGACACCAACATGCCCGACGCCGGGCGCGGGGTGACGATGCCGCTCTGGTGCTTGCCAAAAAAGGCGTGGCGGTCTTCGGTCTTTTCGCTGCTCGGCGCCTCGGTCACCTGGCTGGAAGCGGCCATCGCCGGGCAGCTCAGCGCGCTGCCGGCCAACGCGACACCGGCGGCGCCCATGCCCATCAATACACGGCGACGCTGGGCGGAAAACTGTTCTAAGTCTTTCATCTAAAAGTCGTCTTCTACTTACAGGCCGGAAAGGCCAAGGGCGGGATCGATTTCGTCGAGTACGGCGGCCAGGGCCTTGGCCTTGTCGGCGATGTGTTTGCGCTGCTCGGCACTGACCGTGTCGTAGCTGGCGTAGCCGTCCTTGACCTTGAAGCCGTTGAGTTCGGCATCGAATGCGCCGATGGCGCTGTCGATCTTCGGCAACAGCTCGGTGGCGGACTTGGCCAGCAACGGCCGCAACAGGTCGACCACTTTGCGCGCCGCGTCCAGGTTGGCGGCGAAGCCGTTCAGGTCGGTGTGGCTGTAGCGTTCTTCTTCACCGCTGCTGGCGCGCACGTCGGCGATGCTGTTGAGGTTGCGCACCACGATGCTCACCAGTTGCTCGGGCGGCAGTGACTGGGCGAGCAATTGCTGTTTGAGCGTGGTGATGTCGATGATCAATTGCATGGCCACCGGCGCCAGCGCTTCGAGTTTGCGTTGCTGGAACAGCGCGTACTCGAGGCGGTGGAAGCCGGTGAAGCCTGGATCCTGCTCGCGTTTTTCGAAGTAATCGGCACGGGCGTTGACGGCATTGTCCAGCTCGGCCAGACGCTGCGCGGCGGGAGCGATCCGTTGATACGCGGCGCGGGCCGGCACGTAAAGCGCCTGGGCCTGGCTCAAGTCACCGGCTTCGATGGCTTGCTTGAGCGCCGTCACGGCTTTGATCAGCGCGTTGCTCTGGCTGCTCAGGTACACGCGAAATTCCGACAACGGACCAATGAACGCGACCATTGATGGCCGGGCCTTGGCCGCCGCATCGGACGCCGCCGTCGGGGTCACGTGCAAGGTGCCGCGCGGGTTGCTGAGCAAACCGCAGGTGATCGCGTAGTCGCCGGGCACCAGGTTGGCGTTGATCACCTGGCTCAAGCCGGGGGCGATGTTTTCCCGTTCTTCGACCACCAGCACACCGTCGAGAATTTCCCACTCAACAGCCCGATCCGAGCGGTTGACGATGCGAAAACTGGCGCGGCCGGCCGGGACCGTCAGTGCATTCGGTTCGCAACTTTTAGGGTGAATATTCACCACCACTTCGTCATGGTTGGTCTGGCGCTTTTCGGCGGCCATTTTCGAGGCGTAGTAGAACAGGCCACCGGCCGCGATCATCACGATCACCGAACCGGCCACCGCCCAGCGCAACGCGCGGGGAGGTGAAGCCACGGGAGGATTAGGCGTTGACATGAAAGCCCTTACTGGCTGGAAACGGAAGAAGACTGCTTGAGGGGCGCGGCGGCCGGGAGGAAGAACATCACCAGTGCCACCACCAGATAAATCAGATACGCCCCGAGGGTGCTGACGGTCGGTGCGTCCTGGTAACCAAACATGCCGGCCAGCACCGAGCCCAAGGGGCCATCCATCGGCAGCGTGGCGCTGAAGTCGAAGAGCACGGTTTGCAGGTGATTCCAGACGCCGGCTTCATGCAGGGCCTGCACTGAATTGGAGAGGATGCCGGCAGCCACCACCAGGATGAACAGACCGGTCCAGCGGAAGAACGCGCCGAGGTTCAGGCGCATGCTGCCGGTGTAGATCAGGAAGCCGACGATAATCGCCAGGATCAGGCCGAGCAGGGCGCCGATCGGTGCCTCCGGTCCTTCGCTTTGCTGGAACACCGCCAGCAGGAAGAACACCGTTTCCAGACCTTCCCGGGCCACGGCGAAAAACACCATGGCGATCAGCGCCGTGACCTGGTGTTTGGAACCGGCCAGCGCGTGATCGAGGGAAACGTGCAGGGAATGCTTGATCGAACGCGCCACTTTGCGCATCCAGAACACCATCGAACTGAGAATGCCGACGGCGACTAAACCGACAATGCCTTCGAACAGTTCCTGTTGTTTCTGCGGGAACTCGGCGCTCATCAACTCCAGGCCACCGCCGACCAACAGGGCCAGTGCCGCAGCGAGGAACACACCAATCCACACGGCGGGCATCCACTGGCCACGGCCAGTTTGCTTGAGGTAACTGGCGATAATGCCGACGATCAACGCCGCTTCAATACCTTCGCGCAGCATGATCAGAAAGGGAACGAGCATTCAGCACCGTGTCGAGTAATTGGGGTTGCTAATTTGTAACATAATGACACTCATTCTCACATGCCGCCGATTGACTTTAGCTGAACCTAAGCTGAACGACCCGAAAGATCACTCCACCCGATCGTTCCCACGCTCCGCGTGGGAGCAGCCCGGGACGCTCCGCGTCCCAAGAGCGGACGCAGAGCATCCGGTGAGGCATTCCCACGCAGAGCATGGGAACGAGAGTGGATTCAGCTAATATGCCCGCCACCAAACAAGAACAAGGCTCACCCCGCTCAATGTCGGAAAAAGACACCATCGCCATTCAACTGGTGCGTGAAGCGCTGCTGCAAAGTTGCGCCCCCGGCGCCGCCACCGAAGAGGTGTTGCACAAGGTCGGCATCGATCCGGCGCTGCTGTTGAGCCCCGACACCCGGGTTCCGGCCACCGCGTACGCCCGTTTGTGGCGGTTGCTGGCCCGGCGCGGCGACGATGAGTTTTTCGGCATGGACCCGCGCCAGCTCAAATCCGGCAGCCTGGAGTTTTTATGCCGCTGCGCCATGGTCCAGCCGAACCTTGCCGCGGGCCTCACCTCGGGCCTGAGCTTTCTGTCGTTGATGCTCGAACACCTGCCCGCGCAACTGGTGCGCCAGCAAAGCCTGGCGGAAATCGTGTTGCTGGAAGACGACCAGGACCCGCGCCGGGCCTTCACCTATTTCACCTACTGGATGATCGTCCACGGCGTCGCCTGTTGGCTGGCGGGGCGGCGGATTCCGATCCTGGCCATCGAACTGCGCTGCCCGGCGCCGGATTTTTGCGATGACTACCAGGTGATGTTTTCCGAAAACCTGCGCTTCGACCGGCCGCGCACGCGGATGATTTTCGCCGCCGATTGCCTTGACCTGCCGATCAAGCGCAGCCCGGAAGAACTCAAGCGCTTCCTGGCCCATGCGCCGGCCAATATCCTGGTCAAATACCGCGACCCGGAGAGCCTGGCCAGTCGGATCAAACACGACCTGCGGCAACTGCCCGCCGAGCAATGGCCGGAAACCGAGGCGTTGGCGCAGCAATTGTGCATGTCGGCCTCAACGTTACGCCGCAGGCTGGCCGAGGAAGGGCAGACCTGGCAGGGGTTGAAAGACAGCGTGCGCAAGGAATTGGCGATTGTCTGGCTGGCGGAGCCGGCGATCAGCTTTGCCGAAATTGCGGCTCGATTGGGGTTTGCCGATGCGAGTTCGTTCTACAAGGCGTTTCGCAAGTGGTCGGGGACTAATCCGGGGCATTACCGCAGCCTGATCCTCAACGAAGCCAGTTAGACACTGATCGTTCCCACGCTCTGCGTGGGAATGCAGCCCGGGACGCTCCGCGTCCCAGTGGAACGCGGAGCGTCCCTTGAGGTATTCCCACGCGGAGCGTGGGAACGATCGGTGCTCTGCGCGGGATCGGTCGGTCGCCCAAGCCTTGGCCAAACCAGTCACACAACTTGATAGCTTTGACCATTGCCCCACCTGCCGCGCAGCGCGAGTATTCCTCTGTTAATTACGGTTCCCCCAACCTAATAAAAATACAGAGGGATTCTGGCAATGCGCGATTACTTGTCTGCCACATCGAAGTTCGATTACCAGCACACCGTTAACGCCGCACTCGCTGGCGATTTGGCGGCGTTGAACGCCTGCGTCGAATGCTGCGACCGCCACGCGTTGCCAGGTCGCATCGCGCTGTTCTGGGAAGGCCGCGACGGCACCAGCGCGACCTACACCTTCAGCGATTTGCAGGACAAAGCCGCGCGTTTAGCCAATTTCCTTCTGGCCCAGGGCGTGCAAAAGGGTGACAAGGTCGCCGGTCTGCTGCCACGCAACATCGAATTGCTGATCACCGTGTTCGCCACCTGGCGCATTGGCGCGGTCTATCAGCCGCTGTTTACCGCGTTTGGCCCGAAAGCCATCGAACACCGTTTGAGCAGCTCCGGCGCCAAAGTGGTGGTCACCGACGCGGTCAATCGGCCGAAACTCGCGGAAGTCGCCGACTGCCCGACCATCGTCACCGTTGGCGGTGCCAAAGGGCAGGGCATCGTCCGTGGCGACTACAGTTTCTGGGCCGAACTGCCCAATTATTCCCCCAAGTGCGAACCGGTGCTGCTGAGCGGCGAAGACCCGTTCCTGCTGATGTTCACCTCGGGCACCACCGGTCCGTCGAAAGCGCTGTCGGTGCCGCTCAAGGCCATCGTCGCCTTCCAGAGTTACACCCGCGACGCCGTGGACTTGCGCCCGGAAGACGCGTTCTGGAACGTCGCCGATCCGGGCTGGGCCTACGGCATCTATTTCGGCGTCACTGGCCCGATGTCGATGGGGCATCCGATCACCTTCTACGATGGCCCGTTCACCCTCGAAAGCACCTGCCGGGTGATCAACAAATACAACATCACCAACCTGACCGGCTCGCCGACGGCTTACCGTTTGCTGATTGCCGGTGGCGACGAATTCGCCAAGTCGATCAAGGGCAAGCTGCGCATCGTCAGCAGCGCCGGCGAGCCGCTGAACCCGGAAGTGATCCGCTGGTTCGCCGACAACCTTGGCGTGGTGATTCACGACCACTACGGCCAGACCGAGCTCGGCATGGTCCTGTGCAACCATCATGGCCTGGAGCACCCGATCCACATGGGCGCTGCCGGTTTCGCCTCGCCGGGTCATCGCATTGTGGTGCTCGACGACGAGTACAAGGAACTTGGCGTCGGCCAGCCCGGCATTCTGGCCATCGACCGCACCCAATCGCCGATGTGCTGGTTCAACGGCTACGAAGGCGCGCCGACCAAGGCTTTCGTCGGCAACTATTACCTGAGCGGCGACACCGTGGAGTGGAACCCGGACGGCAGCATCAGCTTCGTCGGCCGTAGCGATGACGTCATCACCACCTCCGGCTACCGGGTCGGCCCATTCGACGTCGAAAGCGCATTGATCGAACACCCGGCAGTCATCGAGGCGGCGGTGGTTGGCAAGCCCGACCCGGAGCGCACCGAACTGGTGAAAGCCTTTGTCGTGATCTGTGAGCAATACCGCGCCACCCCAGAGCTGGCCGAAGAACTGCGCCAACACGTGCGCAAGCGTCTGGCCGCGCACTCGTACCCCCGTGAAATCGAATTTGTCAGCGAATTGCCGAAGACCCCAAGCGGCAAATTGCAGCGCTTTATCTTGCGCAACCAGGAAATCGCCAAGGCTCAAGAGGCCGCGGCTCACAAAGCTTCTGCTTGAATCGAAGGAAACAATGATGCAGATCGAAAACAAGGTTTTTCTCGTCACCGGCGGTGCGTCTGGCCTGGGTGCCGCCACTGCTGAAATGCTGGTGGCTGCCGGCGCCAAAGTAATGCTGGTGGACATGAATGCCGAAGCCGTTGCGGCCCAGGCTCAACGTCTCGGCGCACAAAGTGTCGTGGCTGATATCAGCAACGAAGCCGCTGCCGAAGCCGCCGTTGCGGCGACGGTGAAAGCCTTCGGTGGGCTGCACGGCCTGGTGAACTGCGCCGGCATCGTCCGTGGCGAGAAGATCCTCGGCAAGACCGGCCCGCACGCGCTGGCCAGTTTCAGCCAGGTGATCAACGTCAACCTGATCGGCAGCTTCAACATGCTGCGCCTCGCTGCGGCGGCCATCGCTGAAACCGAAGCGGATGCCGACGGCGAACGCGGTGTGATCATCAATACCGCCTCGGCCGCTGCTTATGACGGCCAGATCGGCCAGGCTGCCTACGCCGCATCCAAAGGCGCGATTGTCAGCCTGACCTTGCCCGCCGCCCGTGAACTGGCGCGCTTCGGCATCCGTGTGATGAGCATCGCCCCGGGCATTTTCGAAACGCCGATGATGGCCGGCATGACCGACGAAGTCCGTGCCTCACTGGCCGCTGGCGTACCGTTCCCGCCGCGCCTGGGAAAACCGGGCGAGTATGCCGCGCTGGTCAGGCATATCATTGAAAACAGCATGCTCAACGGCGAGGTGATCCGTCTCGACGGCGCCTTGCGTATGGCCGCCAAGTAAGGAGGATTTGTCATGACCCTTTCCAACGATCCGATTGTTATTGTCAGCGCCGTCCGCACCCCGATGGGCGGTTTCCAGGGCGAACTGAAAAGCCTGACTGCGCCGCAACTCGGCGCTGCCGCGATTAAAGCGGCTGTCGAACGGGCCGGTGTCGGCTCCGACGCGGTCGATGAAGTCCTGTTCGGTTGTGTGTTGCCCGCCGGTCTCGGCCAGGCGCCTGCTCGTCAGGCCGCACTGGGCGCCGGGCTGGATAAATCGACCCGTTGCACCACGGTGAACAAAATGTGCGGTTCCGGCATGGAAACCACCATCCTCGCCCACGATATGCTGGTCGCCGGCAGTGCCGAGGTGGTGGTCTCCGGTGGCATGGAAAGCATGTCCAACTCGCCATACCTGCTGGACCGCGCCCGTAGCGGTTACCGCATGGGGCATGGCCGGGTGCTGGATTCGATGTTCCTTGATGGCCTCGAAGACGCCTACGACAAGGGCCGCCTGATGGGCACCTTCGCCGAAGATTGCGCCGAGACCAACGGCTTCACCCGTGAAGCCCAGGATGCGTTTGCCATCGCCTCGACCACCCGCGCCCAGCAGGCGATCAAGGACGGTAGCTTCAAGGCCGAAATCGTGCCGGTCACCGTGACCGTCGGCAAAGAACAGGTGCTGATCAGCCACGACGAACAGCCACCGAAAGCCAAGCTGGACAAGATCACCTCGCTGAAACCCGCTTTCCGCGAGGGCGGCACGGTGACGGCGGCCAACTCCAGCTCGATCTCCGACGGTGCGGCGGCATTGGTGTTGATGCGCCGCTCCGAAGCCGAGAAACGCGGGCTCAAGCCATTGGCAGTGATTCACGGCCACGCGGCGTTTGCCGATACGCCAGGCCTGTTCCCGGTGGCGCCGGTTGGTGCGATCAAGAAGTTGATGAAAAAAACCGGCTGGTCGCTGGATGAAGTCGAGTTGTTCGAAATCAACGAAGCCTTCGCTGTGGTCAGCCTGGTAACCATGACCAAGCTGGAAATCCCCCATGAAAAGGTCAACATCCACGGCGGCGCTTGCGCCTTGGGCCACCCGATCGGTGCGTCCGGCGCGCGGATCCTCGTGACATTGCTCTCGGCCCTGCGCCAGAAAGGCCTGAAACGCGGCGTTGCAGCGATCTGTATTGGCGGCGGTGAAGCCACCGCCATGGCCGTGGAATGCCTGTATTAACGCCTGCTCGGTCTCTGTAGGAGCTGTGTAGGAGCTGTCGAGTGAAACGAGGCTGCGATCTTTTGATCTTGTTTTTTAAGATCAAGATCAAAAGATCGCAGCCTCCGGCAGCTCCTACGGGTGCAATGACATATTTAAGGATTTGCCATGATTCCCAATGACGAACAACTTCAGATCAGCGAAGCCGCCCGGCAATTCGCCCAGGAACGGCTGAAACCCTTCGCCGCCGAATGGGACCGCGAGCATCGCTTCCCGAAAGAAGCCATCGGCGAGATGGCCGAGCTGGGCTTCTTCGGCATGTTGGTGCCGGAAGAGTGGGGCGGTTGCGACACGGGTTACCTGGCCTACGCCATGGCCCTGGAAGAAATCGCTGCCGGTGATGGCGCCTGCTCGACGATCATGAGCGTGCACAACTCGGTCGGTTGCGTGCCAATCCTCAAGTACGGCACCGACGAGCAGAAAGAACGTTTCCTCAAGCCACTGGCCAGCGGTTCGATGCTCGGGGCCTTTGCCCTGACCGAACCCCAGGCTGGCTCCGACGCCAGCGGCCTGAAAACCCGCGCTAAGTTGAACGGCGATCACTACGTGCTCAACGGCTGCAAACAGTTCATCACTTCCGGGCAGAATGCCGGGGTGGTGATTGTGTTTGCCGTGACCGATCCGAGCGCCGGCAAACGCGGGATTACCGCGCTGATCGTGCCCACCGATTCGCCGGGCTACAAAGTCGCGCGGGTCGAGGACAAACTCGGCCAGCACGCCTCCGACACTTGCCAGATTCTGTTCGAAGACGTGAAGGTGCCGGTGGCCAACCGCTTGGGCGAAGAGGGTGAAGGTTACCGAATCGCCCTGGCCAACCTTGAGGGCGGGCGAGTCGGCATCGCCTCGCAATCGGTAGGCATGGCCCGCGCCGCGTTTGAAGCGGCCCGCGACTACGCCCGTGAACGCGAGAGCTTCGGCAAACCGATCATCGAACACCAGGCCGTTGCGTTCCGTCTGGCCGATATGGCGACTCAGATTGCGGTCGCCCGGCAGATGGTGCATTACGCCGCCGCACTGCGTGACAGCGGAAAACCGGCCCTGGTCGAAGCCTCGATGGCCAAGCTGTTCGCCTCGGAAATGGCCGAGAAGGTATGCTCCGCCGCACTGCAAACCCTCGGCGGTTACGGATACTTGAACGACTTCCCGCTGGAGCGGATCTACCGCGACGTGCGGGTGTGCCAGATCTACGAAGGCACCAGCGATATTCAGCGCATGGTTATTTCGCGCAATCTTTGAGAAGGAATGTACTTGTGAACTACGAAACGATTTTGCTGGAAATTCAGGGGCGCGTTGGCCTGATCACCCTCAACCGTCCGCAAGCGCTGAACGCGTTGAACGCGCAGATCGTCAGCGAACTGAACCACGCCCTCGATGGCCTGGAAGCCGATTCGAACATTGGTTGCATCGTGCTGACCGGCTCGAAAAAAGCCTTCGCCGCCGGCGCCGACATCAAGGAAATGGCCGAGCTGACCTACCCGCAGATCTACCTCGATGACCTGTTCAGCGACAGCGATCGCGTGGCCAACCGCCGCAAACCGATCATTGCCGCCGTCAACGGTTTCGCCCTCGGCGGTGGCTGTGAACTGGCGTTGATGTGCGACTTCATCCTGGCCGGCGACAACGCCAAATTCGGTCAGCCGGAAATCAACCTCGGCGTGCTGCCGGGCATGGGCGGCACCCAGCGCCTGACCCGCGCCGTGGGCAAGGCCAAGGCCATGGAAATGTGCCTTAGCGGTCGCCTGATCGATGCGGTGGAAGCGGAGCGTTGCGGGATTGTCGCGCGGATCGTCCCGGCGGATGAGTTGCTGGACGAAGCGCTGAAAGTCGCGGCGTTGATTGCCAAGAAGTCCTTGCCGATTGCGATGATGGTCAAGGAAAGCGTGAACCGGGCGTTTGAAGTCAGCCTGTCCGAAGGCGTGCGCTTTGAGCGCCGGGTGTTCCACGCGGCGTTTGCGACGCAGGATCAGAAGGAAGGGATGGCGGCGTTTATTGCCAAGCGTGAGGCGGAGTTCAAGGGTAAGTAACCCTCACCGACAGCCACCGATCGTTCCCACGCTCCGCGTGGGAATGCCGCCAGGGACGCTCTGCGTTCCTTCGCAAGCGTGACGCAGAGCGTCACAGGATGCATTCCCACGCGGAGCGTGGGAACGATCATTTAGATCTGGTAGTTCTTGAGTTCCCGGGCAATCACCATCCGCTGTATCTCGCTCGACCCTTCATAAATCTGTGTAATCCGCGCATCCCGGTAATAACGCTCCACCGGGTAATCTTCCAGATACCCATACCCGCCATGAATCTGCATCGCCGAAGAACACACCTTCTCGGCCATTTCCGACGCAAACAACTTCGCCTGTGACGCCTCCGACAGACATGGCTTGCCGGCACTGCGCAAGCGCGCGGCGTGCAGGATCAGCAACCGCGCAGCGTTCAACCGCGTGTGCATGTCCGCCAGCATATTCGCAATGCTCTGGTGCTCGTTGATCGTCTTGCCGAACTGCACCCGCT
This sequence comes from Pseudomonas sp. LBUM1646, assembly GCF_059716165.1. Classification (NCBI taxonomy): domain Bacteria; kingdom Pseudomonadati; phylum Pseudomonadota; class Gammaproteobacteria; order Pseudomonadales; family Pseudomonadaceae; genus Pseudomonas; species Pseudomonas sp. LBUM1646. The sequence goes on along the minus strand of NZ_CP166810.1, from coordinate 3,518,501 downwards.
CCCGGGAATAAGTCAGCGCCGCTTCAAACGCCGCCCGCGCGATACCCAATGCCTGCGCGGCGATACCGATGCGCCCACCTTCGAGGTTGGACAGGGCGATGGCCAGGCCTTTGCCGCGATCACCCAGCAGGTTGGCTTCGGGAATCGTGCAATTGCTCAGGGTCACCGCGCAGGTATCGGACGCGCGAATGCCCATCTTGTGTTCGGTACGATCAACGATGAAACCCGCTGTATCGGTAGGCACCAGGAATGCCGAAATACCGCGTTTGCCCAGGTCCGGATCGGTCACGGCAAACACAATCGCCAGTTTCGCCCGTTTGCCGTTGCTGACGAATTGCTTGGCGCCATTGAGCACCCACTGGCCGTCCCGCAGTTCGGCGCGGGTGCGCAGGTTATGGGCTTCGGAACCGGCTTGCGGTTCGGTCAGGCAGAAGCAGCCGATGGCCTGACCGCTGGCCAGGTCCGGCAACCAGGTTTTTTTCTGTTCTTCGGTGCCGTAATTGAGCACCGGCCCGCAACCCACGGAGTTGTGGATGCTCATCAACGCACCGGTGGCACCATCACCAGCGGAAATCTCTTCCACCGCCAGGGCATAGGCGACGTAATCGACATAGGTTCCGCCCCATTCCTCCGGTACGACCATGCCCAGCAGGCCCAATTCACCCATCTTCGCCACCAGACCGTCGTCGATCCAGCCAGCCTTTTCCCAGGCTTGCGCATGGGGCGCGATTTCGCCACGGGCAAAGTCCCGGGCCATGTCGCGGATCATCACTTGCTCTTCGCTCAATTCGATATCGTGCATGACTCAGCTCCCGCTCTGCTCAAAACCCGTGAAGAAACTCTCGACGTGCTCGGCGTGCAGCGCCTGCAGGGTCGGCGGGTTCCAGCGCGGTTTCTTGTCTTTGTCGATCAGCAAGGCGCGCACGCCTTCGATCAGGTCGCCGCGTTCGAACCACTGACGGTCCAGGTGCAGCTCAAGGGCGAAGCATTGTTCCAGGCTCAACTTGCGTCCGCGCCGGAGCATTTCCAGGGTCACGCCCATGGCCAGTGGCGAACGGCTTTCCAGCAGGTCGGCGGTGGTTTTTGCCCACTCGTGGCTGTCGGCGACGGTCACTTCGCGCAGTTGCTCCACCATACTCGCCACGTCTGGCAGGGCGAAGAAGTGGTCGATGGCCGGGCGCAGTGCAATCAACGGTGCGTCGGGCAGTTGTTGCGCGGCGAGTTTGGCCAGCACGCCTTGCAGGTCCTTGAGCGGTGTTTCGTGCCATTCAAGGTGATCGAGTTTTTCGTCCAGCGTGCCCAGCTTGTCGCTTTCCAGATACCAATCGGCCAGGCCGCAATACAGCGCGTCGGCGGCGCGGATCTGCGCGCCGCTCACACCCAGGTAAATCCCCAGTTCACCGGGCACCCGCGGCAGGAAGTGGCTGCCACCGACGTCCGGAAAGTAACCGATGGCCACTTCCGGCATCGCCAGGCGACTGCGCTCGGTCACTACCCGCAGATCGGCGCCTTGCACCAGGCCCATGCCGCCGCCCAGGACAAAGCCGTCCATCAAGGCGAGGACCGGTTTGCAGTAGTTGTGGATAGCGAGGTCGAGGGCGTATTCCTCGACGAAAAAATCTTCGTGCAGGGTCTCGCCGTTTTTGTAGCTGTCGTACAGCGAACGGATATCGCCGCCGGCACAGAAGGCTTTTTCGCCAGCGCCGCGCAACACCACGGCGTTGACTTGCGAATCTTCGGCCCAGGCGTCGAGCTGGCGTTGCAGCCGGCGGACCATGTCGAGGGTGAGGGCGTTGAGGCCAGCGGGGCGATTGAGGGTCAGGTGACCGATGCGGTTGCGAACCTCGGCCAGTACTTCGTTTTGCTTGGCATCCATGGGCTTGATCTCCTGGGATGAAACCTGAGCAGTCATCGATAACTCCCTGCTTTTATTGTTCTTTATAGAGAAGCTCGCGCGCGAGCGATGCTGGATCGTAACAGTGCAAATTTGCCCTGTACAACCGGGATAGATGCAGGTGTCGTCTGCATTTTTGCAATACAGGCGACCTGCGCCACCCACAAGACGCCCGCCGCAGGCCCTCACGACCGAATCGGCTGTGCGGGCAGCCCAAACAGCGCAAGCGGGGTGTCTGCACCGGCCCTTACGACACCAGCGCCCGATCGTCTGTTGGCATTCTGGGCCCGGGTTTGAAGCCGTCTGTGCCGAGGGTTTCAGGCCGGGTGCCGGCATGTCGGGCACCTCGTGCAAAACAATAAGAACGCTGTTGCGGTGCAAACCGCATCGACTCTCTGTTCCTGCCCATAAAGGTAGCCGGGTTTGCCAGGCTGCGATAACTCCAAATAAATCGGGACTCAAGAAGATGAAGACTGGATGGCTGACCTTATCGGTATTGGCTTTGCTGTGCTGCACCACCGGCGCCAGTGCCAAAGAGTGGAAAGAACTGCGCTTTGGCGTCAACCCAAGCTACCCACCCTTTGAATCGACCACCGCTGATGGCGGCGTGCAAGGCTTTGGCGTGGACCTGGGCAATGCGATCTGCGCCGAACTGAAACTCAAGTGCGTGTGGGTCAGCAATGACTTCGACGGGCTGATCCCGGCACTGAAGGCCGGCAAGTTCGACGCCATCGAATCGTCGATGACCGTCACCGACGCACGCAAGAAGCAAATCGACTTCACCGATCGCTTGTACGCCGGGCCGACCGCCATCGTCACCCGCAAGGATTCCGGCTTGTTGCCGACCGCTGAATCACTGCGCGGCAAGACCATCGGCTACATGCAGGGCACCATCCAGGAAACCTACGCCCGGGCCAAACTGGGGCCGGGCGGTGTGAAGTTGCGGGCTTATCAGAATCAGGATCAGGTCTACGCCGACCTGGTGTTCGGACGTCTCGACGCCTCGATCCAGGACAAGATGCAAGCGCAAATGAGCTTCCTGACCTCGCCGCAAGGCGCTGACTTCAAAAACAGCGAAGGCATCAGCGACCCCTTGGTGCCGTCGGACATTGCCATCGGCATCCGCAAGGACAACGAAGAACTCAAAGGCATGCTCAATGCCGCCATCAAGGCCCTGCACGACAAGGGCATCTACGCACAGATCCAGCAGAAGCACTTCGGCGATCTGGACCTCTACAACAACTGATCCCCGCGCCCCGAGCGCTGTGCCGCGTTAACCGGCACAGTGCTTCAACGTGGGCGCCCCAAGACAGGTGACTGGCGTGAATTCCTTCCTGAATCTGATCGGGCTCGATGTTTCGGCCCTGCAAGGCTATGGCCCATTGTTGCTGCACGGCACCTGGGTCACCCTCAAATTGTCCGCGCTGTCCTTGCTGGTGAGCATGGCGCTGGGCCTGCTTGGCGCGGCAGCCAAGTTGTCGCCGCTGAAAGTGTTGAATCTGCCGGCGACGTTCTACACGACACTGATCCGCGGCGTGCCGGACCTGGTGCTGATGCTGCTGATTTTCTACAGCCTGCAAGGCTGGCTGAGCAGCCTGACCGAAGCGATGGGTTGGCCGTACATGGAAATCGACCCGTTCGTGGCCGGAATCCTCACCCTCGGTTTTATCTACGGCGCGTATTTCACCGAAACCTTTCGTGGCGCGATCCTCAGCGTGCCCCGTGGCCAGCAGGAAGCCGCAGCGTGTTTCGGTTTGAACCGCTGGCAGCGCTTTCGCTTCGTAGTGTTCCCGCAAATGATGCGCTTCGCCTTGCCGAGTCTGGGTAACAACTGGCTGGTGTTGCTCAAGGCCACGGCGCTGGTGTCGATTATCGGTTTGTCGGACCTGGTCAAAGTCGCGCAGGAGGCGGGAAAGAGCACCTTCAACATGCTCGATTTCCTGCTGCTGGCAGCGGCGCTGTATTTGCTGATCACCAGCGCCTCGAACTACGTCTTGCGCGTGCTGGAGCGCCGCTATAACCAGGGCGTGCGGGGGATGGCGCGATGATCGAGTTGATTGCCGAATACTGGAAACCCTTTCTGTTCAGCGACGGCTACAGCCTGACCGGGTTGGCCATGACCTTGTGGCTGCTGGTGGCAAGCATCGTGATGGGTTTTTTCCTGTCGCTGCCATTGGCGATCCTGCGCACTTCGCGCTGGGGCCTGTTGCGCTGGCCGGTTCAGCTATTCACCTATGTGTTTCGCGGCACGCCGCTGTATATCCAGTTGCTGATTTGCTACAGCGGGATCTACGGCATCGCAGTGGTGCGTTCGCAACCGTTGCTCGAAGCGTTCTTTCGCGACGCGATGAATTGCACCTTGCTCGCGTTCACTCTCAACACCTGCGCCTACACCGTGGAGATTTTCGCCGGGGCGATTCGCAGCATTCCCTACGGTGAAATCGAGGCCGCCCATGCCTATGGCTTGAGCGGTTGGCGCCTGTATCTGCGGCTGATCCTGCCTTCGGCGCTGCGCCGGGCGCTGCCGTATTACAGCAACGAAGTGATCCTGATGCTGCACGCCACGTCGGTGGCCTTCACCGCGACCATCCCCGACATTCTCAAAGTCGCCCGGGACGCCAACGCCGCCACCTTCATGACCTTCCAGGCGTTCGGTATCGCCGGGTTGTTGTATCTGGCGCTGTCGTTTGGCCTGGTCGGGGCGTTTCGCCTGGCGGAGAAGCGCTGGCTGAACTTCCTCGGTCCTGCTCATTAAAGAGGTTTGCATGAACAAATTGACGGTCGAAAATCTGTTTAAACGCTTCGGTGACAATGAAGTGCTCAAGGGCGTCTCGTTGAACGCCAAGGCTGGGGACGTGGTGAGCATGATTGGCGCCAGTGGTTCGGGCAAAAGCACCATGCTGCGCTGCATCAATTTTTTGGAACGGGCAGACGAGGGTGCCATCGAGCTGGACGGCGAGCGCATCGTTACCCGTCCAGGCGTCGGTGGCATGCGCGTCGCCAATCCGGCACAGTTACAGCGCTTGCGCACGCGACTGGCGATGGTGTTCCAGCATTTCAATTTGTGGAGCCACCTGACCGTGCTGGAGAACATCATCATGGCGCCGTGCCGGGTGCTCGGCGTCAGCCGCAAAGCCGCAGAGGAAAGTGCCCGAGCCTATCTGGACAAGGTCGGCTTGCCGCAGCGGGTCGCCGATCAATACCCGGCGTTCCTGTCCGGTGGACAGCAACAACGGGTAGCGATTGCCCGGGCGCTGGCGGTGGAACCGGAGATTCTGTTGTTCGACGAGCCGACCTCGGCACTCGATCCGGAACTGGTGGGTGAAGTATTGAAGGTGATCCAGGCACTGGCCGAAGAAGGCCGGACCATGCTGATGGTGACCCACGAAATGGGTTTCGCCCGGCAGGTTTCCACCCAGGTGTTGTTCTTGCACCAGGGGCGGGTTGAAGAGCAGGGTGATGCGACTATCCTCGATCAGCCCAACAGTGAACGTTTGCAGCAATTTTTATCAGGCCGTTTGAAGTGAGAGACGTACATGGCGGATATCCGCGATCTGTCGATTGTGCTTGATCGAATCGATCAAGCCATCATTGAAGTGCTGCGCCACGAAGGGCGCATCACCTATCAAAAGCTGTCCGAGCGGGTGCACCTGACCCCCAGGCCGTGCCTGGAACGGGTACGCAAACTGGAACAGCTCGGGGTTATTCGCGGGTACGGGGCGATTCTCGATGAAAAGAAACTGACGCCGGGCTTGTCGTTGCTGGTGTTGGTGGCGTTGTCGAACCAGAGCGGGCGGGCGGCGCAAAAGGCGTTTGAGGCCAAGGTGCGGGGTTGCCCGCAAGTGCTGGAATGTCGGTTGATCAGCGGCGCGTTTGATTACAGCCTGCGCATGCGTTGCCGGGACATGGAGCATTACCGGGTGCTGACCGAGGTCTGGTTTGATGACCCGGATTTGCATATCGACAAGTTGGTCAGCCATCCGGAACTGGCGATGGTCAAGACCACGATGGAGTAGACCACCCCCCGGTCCGTAGCAGCTGCCGAGCCCCGCGAGGCTGCGTTCGGTGGCGAAGCCGTCGTAAACCCTGCACGCAAGGTTTTCCTGATACACCGCGGTGCCTGATTTCACGACGGCTTCGCCGCCGAACGCAGCCTCGCGGGGCTCGGCAGCTGCTACACCGAATCGGCTGAACGGGCCAAAATCTTCAGCCGTTTCCATCACCCCCCAAGCCCTTATCAACCGGGTTTTTCCATCCCCGAAACAGACAATGAGCCTCTCTCAACCCTCATTGAATCTGTGCCCATGCAAACCACCAATACCGTTTTGATGATTCGCCCGACACGTTTCTCCTTCAATCAGGACACGGCGGCGAACAACCGTTTCCAGCGTCCGGCGCTGGTATCCGAAGACGTTCAGCTCAAAGCCCTGCAAGAGTTCGATGGTTACGTCGCCGCCCTGCGCGGGCATGGCGTGGAAGTGCTGGTGCATAACGATGCCGAAGCGCCGCACACGCCAGATTCGATCTTCCCCAACAACTGGTGGAGCAGCCACCCCGACGGCACGCTAGTGCTGTACCCGATGCAGGGCCACAACCGGCGCCTGGAACGGGACAAAGGCGTGCTTGACTGGCTGCGGAACGAATACCGGGTCGAGCAGTTCCTCGACCTGTCCAGCCTGGAACAGCAGAACGTGTTCCTCGAAGGCACCGGCAGCATGGTGCTGGATCGTCAGCAGCGAATTTGCTACGCCGGTTACTCCACCCGCACCCACGTCAAGGCACTCGATCAGGTGGTCAGTCATCTGGGTTACGAGTTGTGCGCGTTCAATGCGATGGACCGTCAGGGCATCGCGATTTACCACACCAACGTGATGATGAGTGTCGGCACGCGGCTGGCCATCGCCTGCCTGGCGGCGGTCACCGAGCCTGGTGAACGCCTGGCCCTGCGCTCACGGCTGGAAGCCAGCGGAAAACAGGTCATCGCGCTGGACTGGAACCAGTTGGAATCCTTTGCCGGCAACATGCTGGAAGTGCACAACGCGGCAGGCGAACCCGTACTGGTAATGTCGCGCACAGCCTGGCGGTCGCTGGATAGCGCCCAGCAGCGTTTGATCGAAACCTACGCTACGCCGCTGCCGGTGAACATCGACACCATCGAACGCATCGGCGGCGGCAGTGCGCGTTGCATGTTGGCAGAGGTTTTCCTGCCCAAACATCGAGCACTCAAGGAGCAACAGCGATGATCGTCCGTCCTGCCACACCCGCCGATTTGCTGGCTCTGCTGGCCCTGGCTCACAGCGCCGGTACCGGTTTGACCACCTTGCCCGCCGATGCCGCACGTTTGCGCCAGCGCCTGGAATGGGCCGCGAAAACCTTTGCCGGCGAGGCCGAGCGCGGCGACGCCGATTACCTGTTCGTGCTGGAAAACGACGCCCAGGAAGCCATCGGTATCTGCGCCCTGGCCGGTGCCGTTGGTCTGCGCGAGCCTTGGTACAACTATCGACTGGGCTTATTTGTCGCTGCCTCGAAAAACCTCGGGATCAATCAGCAACTGCCGACGCTGTTCCTCGGCAACGACATGACCGGACATTCGGAGCTGTGCTCGCTATTCCTGCACGCCGATCATCGCAGCGGCCTCAATGGGCGTTTGTTGTCCAAGGCGCGGTTCCTGTTTCTGGCGGAGTTTCGTGAGCAATTTGGCGACAAGGTGATTGCCGAGATGCGTGGCTACTCTGACGACGAAGGCGTTTCACCGTTCTGGGAAGGCCTGGGCCGGCACTTTTTCAAGATGGATTTTGCCGACGCCGACTACCTTACCGGGCTCGGTAACAAGACCTTCATCGCCGAGCTGATGCCCAAGTTCCCACTGCCAACTTGCTTGTTGCCAGAAGCGGCGCGCTCGGTGATCGGCCGGGTGCATCCCAACACCGAACCGGCGCTGGGCATGCTCAAGGCCGAGGGGTTTGAACATCGGGATTACATCGACATCTTCGACGGCGGGCCATTGATTGAATGTGCCACGGGGGATATTCGGGCGGTGCGTGACAGTGAAGTATTGCAACTGAGCATCGGGACAGTCGGGGAGCAAGCGGCGACGTATCTGATTCATAACCGCCAGTTTGCTGATTGCCGGATTACCGCAGCGCCGGCGCGGGTGGCGGCGGGCACGTTGATTGTGGAGGCGCAAACGGCGAAGGCGTTGGGGTTGAGTGTGGGGTCATCGGTGCGGGCGGTCAGTCTGGCGGTGCCGGTACGGCAGCAATCAGCAGCCTAGATCAAAAGATCGCAGCCTTCGGCGGCTCCTACAATGTCGGGTATGCACGCGGTCAATGTAGAAGCCGCCGAAGGCTGCGGTCACCCCTGACGGGCAAACACATCACCAATGCTGCGCCGCTTCGCATGCAACTCACTGGCATGAATCAGCTGCTCCAGGTCTTGCGGCGTGACGTCGATGAAGGCCTCCATATCCGCTAACGCCAGTTTCAAATCCTCGGCAGTGATGGCCTGACTGTCCGCCGACGGCATGACCGGCACAGGTTCTGCAGGACGCTTGGGATAGCGAATTCGCGTCAGGTTGTTATACGCCAGTGCACTGAGCAGCATCGCCGAGGCGCTGAGCATTACCGGGCCGAGGGCTTTCCAGTCCAGGGCGATGGTCGCCGGGTCGGCCAACACTAACAGTAGCGCCAATGCCCCGGCCGGCGGGTGCAGGCAACGCAGCCAGCACATCAACATCAGCGCCATGCCCGCCGCCAGACAAGCGCTGCCCAAGGTTCGGCCGAGCACGTGCGCCACCAGCAGCGAAACCACCCCGGCGCTCAAATAACCACCGAGGATCGACCACGGCTGGGCGAGAGCGCCGGAGGACACCGCAAACAGCAGCACCGCCGACGCACCCAGCGGACCGACCAAGTGCTGCGCCACTTCGATGCCGAACACTTGGCTGCACAGCCAGACGCTGAACAGCGTGCCCAAGGACATTCCGACGGCCGCGCGGCTCCATTCCGAGGGGCGGGTGTTGATGGCGGCGGGTAACCAGCGAGCGAGCATGACGTTGATCCGTTGACAAAAAACCGAAGCAAAAAAAAGGCTTAGCTGGGAAACCCAGAAAGCCCTTGAAGGTTGTTCCAACTATTGGGGGAGGAACGGGGCACAGTGTGCCGCGCATTCGATGTGCTGACAAATTCATATTAATGCAGCTTCAGTGCATTATTTTTGCAGTAAAGCGACTCGCCGGCCGGCCATGAAACACAGCGATCCACCCATGGCCGTCAACGCGCAGAGGGCATAGAACATCGTCGGCGCCGGGGTGTGCATCAGCAGGAAGCCACAAATCACCGGACTCAACGCGCCACCCAACGCTGCCAGGTTTTGCGCGCCGTAGTAACTGCCGCGCAGTTCTTCCGGAGCCAGGGTGTCGACGAACAGGAATTCCGCCGGGTAGATGATCATTTCACCGAGGGTGAAAATGAACATCGCCACGCACCAACTCACCAAGCTGTCTGCCAGGCTGAAACCGATCAACCCCACAATGAACAGGCTGGTGCCACCGGCAATCCAGTAGCGCAGTTGTTCGCGCTTGAGGAAGCGGCCGATCTGGTATTGCAGCAGGATCACGCTGATGGCGTTGCAGGCGAGCAGGGCGGCCATGGTTTCCAGGGCACGCTTGGAATCGTGGGTCACCAGCAGGTATTGCGACAGGTACAAGGTGAAACGGCCGTGGACCACGGTGCTAAACAGACAGCCGCAGGTGAACATGATCAGCGTGCGGTCATTCTTGAGCGTGGTCAGGGTCTTGAGAAAGCTTTGCGGCTGGCCGATGGCGGGCACTTGGGCGGCATCTTTCGGAATGCCGCTCATCAAGAAAATGCTGAAGAACGCGATACCACCGGCAATCAGGAACGGCGCAATCGGATACACCCCGGCGATCACTACGCCGAGCATGGGGCCGGTGGCATAACCGATGTTGGTCAAGGTGTAGCGCAGGGAAAACGCCTTGGCCCGTTGGCCCATGGGCAGGTTTTCGCTGAGGATCGCTTTTGAACCGATCAGGAACAGCGCCGAGGCGGTTTCGGTGATCACCAGGGTGGCGGTGGTCAGGTAGAGGTTCTGGGCGAAGGTCAGCAGCACGAAGCCGATGGCGCTGGAGAGCATGGCCAGGATCAACAGCCGGCGCTTCTCCAGGCGATCGATGATGTAACCGCCGTAGAGCGCGAGCAGGGTGGCGATAAACACCGCGATGCCCAGCAGCAGGCCGACGTCCTGTTGGTTGAGGCCGAGTTTGTTGCTCAGGAACAGCGTGAGCAACGGACTGGTGATGGCGCGGCTGACGACAATGGTCAGCGAGCAAATCATCAACCGGCGAATAACGAGCGAGTAAGTGGCCACGGTGGTGCAAATGTCCTTGTTTTAATGATGATCGTTCCCACGCTCTGCGTGGGAATACCTCATCGGACGCTTTGCGTCCGCATCTGGAACCTGGAGCGTCCCGGGCTACATTCCCACGCGGAGCGTGGGAACGATCGATGTCTCAATAGATTCCAATTCTTCGAGTTGCCACAACCGCTCAAGCAATTCCCCCGCCTGCCGCCGTGCCAAAACCCGCCCGGCCAAACTGAAAAACTTTGCCTCCAGCGCCTCATCACTCAGCGGATTACCCGGCGCCCCCAGCGGCACCTCAACGCACAGGCTCGCCTGCCGACCGTCCACGGTCCGCACGCTCACGATGGGCTCGCCATCCTCGGACAGTTGCGGGTCCACCTCAAGCCGGATACGCGACATCCACTGCGCCAGGCGCGGGTCACTGCGCCGGGCATCGTCATAGGCTTCCAAACGGCAATGCCCCAGCACCAGCCTTGCAGCGAGGGCGTAGCGCAGGCTCATTTGCGCCGCTGCCAGACTGGCAACGTCCTGTCCGCCGCACATGTCCTGCAAGAACCCGCACAGCGACACCTGAATGTCCTCGACCTGATCGGCACTGACCTGCAACTGCGCCAGCAACAGACCGAGCGCATCAATTGCCGAATGCGTCCCACGGCACGCCGCGTAAGGCTTGATCGAGCAGCGGGCAAGTTTCCACACCCGCCCCAGATCCGCATCCAGCGCCTCGGGCACGGCGGCATCGCCAGCGAGGGTCTTGAGAAAACCGCCCCAGACATCCTCAAACAACTTCGTCGGCCCGGTGATGCCGCGCTGGGCAAACCGCGCGGCCAACAAGCCACCTTCGGCGGCGCGACCGCTGTGGAGTTTTTTGCTTTGGGAACCGTCATGGATGAAGGCCCAAAGCCCACCGCTGAAGCTACCGGCAATGCCCAGGGCCGACAGGGTTTGCGCCGCCTCCAGGCCCAGGATCCGCGCACTGGCCGCCGCTGCGCCGAACACGCCGCAGGTTGCCGTGGAGTGCCAACCGGCGCCGTTATGCGCCGAATAGCTGCCGCAGGCTTCAAGCACCCGACGGCCGATTTCGTAGCCAATGACCACAGCCGTGATGAACTCCCGGCCATTGACCGGTTTGTCCGCCATCGAGATCGCCGCCATGACCGCCGGCAGCACTACCGCGCCGGAATGATCGCAGCCACCGGTATCGTCCTGCTCCAGGGCATGGGCAGCGATGCCATTGAGCATCGCGGCTTGCGCAGCACCGACTTGCCAATCGGTGCCCCAGACCGGCGTGTTGCCGGTTTCGCCTTCGAACACCTGGCGCGCCTGTTTCGCCACCTCACTGCCAGCCCCGGCCAGGGTCGCGCCGAAGGTGTCGAGAATGTGCCGCTTGGCTTGCTCAACCAGCGCCAGTGGCAAATCCTCAAACCGCGTATCAACGCAAAACTGTGCCAGGCGCTCCATGCGCATCACACCTTTGTAGGCGCTGTTCTGATGATCCTGCTCGTTCATACCCCGTAATCCCGATAATGCCGCTCATAAACTGCCGCCGGATGATCCTCAGTCACGCGTACCGTCGAATCAGCCCACCATTGCGCGACCTCACCAGCGGTGGCGATCCACACGTCCTGATGCTGCTGAATCCCCTGAAGCAACTCGCGTAACACGCCAATCCGCCCCGGTGTGGCGATGATTTCCGGGTGCAGGCGCAGCATGTAACACAGGCCAAACCGGTAGAACCCGGCGAAGTCCATTTGCAGGTTGCCCAGGGTGTGGCTGTACGAGGCAATTCGCGATTGCGCCGGCGGCACCGCCGGGCTGAGGTTGAAGGCGAAGTAGGGCTCGTCTTCCAGTTCGTAGTGCAATGGCAACTCGATCACCTCGGGCGCCGTCGGGTGAGCAAACGGCAAATCATCGCCGCGCCACGACGAAGACCAGCGAATGCCTTGGTCCCGCAATGCTTCGATGAAGCCCGGCGCACCGTTGCCGGCCGGGATGCGAAACCCGGTCGGACGCACGCCGGTCAGCACGGTCAAGGCTGCGCAACCTTTGGCGATGTCGGCGCTCTGTTCGGCGAGCGTCAGGCTGTCGTAGTTCTGGTGGCGATACCCGGCGCAGGTAATTTCGTGCCCGCCGGCCAGGATCGCCTTTATGTGCTTGGGGTTTTCCTCGGCGACAATGCCGGGAATGCACCAGCTACTGGAAACGCCCAGCTCTTCGAACAAACCAAGCAGCCGATCTACGCCGCGCTGGCTGCCGTAACGCCAGACCGACAGCGTCTTGTCGCGCCCGGCGACTTCCGGGGCCTGGGTCAGAATGCCGTGGATGTCGTTGTAATCGACGGTCAGTACCACCGCGCAGCGATGGCCGTTCGGCCAGACAGTGGAATCAGCCATGGTGATGCTCCTTCAGCCACCACTGGGCGACATCGCGGCAAGTGGCGAACCACACGTCATCGCGCTGGCGCATGTGGTCGAAGAGTTTTTCCAGCAACAGGATGCGTCCCGGTTTGCCGGTGATCTTGGGGTGGAACAGGGTGGTCAGGCACAAGCCTTCATCCATGGCGCCGTCGTATTCGCGGCACCAGTTGTCCAGGGTCAGCTTGTAACTGGCGGTGCGGTCCAGCCCCGAGGGGAAGTCCGGGGCGCGGGTGTAGGCCAGGGAGGCGTAGTCGTCCATTTCCCAGCGGCCGGGGATTTCCACCAGCGGGGTGTCGAAGCCGGGGACGTTGACCAGGTACGGTCGGTCATCGCCGCGCATGCTGCTGGAATAGGTCACGCCGGCTTCCACCAACATCGCCGGGGTTTCGGCGCGCCAGTCACCGGACGGCGTGCGAAAGCCTTCGGCGCGGATGTTCAAGTGCTTCCAGAACACCTCGCGGGATTTCTTCATCACGTCCTTTTGCTGGTCCAGCGTCAGGGCGTAAAAGGATTCGTGTTTGTAGCCGTGGTACGCCACCTCATGCCCGCGCTCGACAATCGCCTGGCACTGTTTTGGCCAGTTCTCCACGACCCAGGCCGGGACGAAGAACGTCGTCGGGATCTGGAAGGCGTCGAGCAGATCGAGGAGGCGCGGCAGGGCACGATAAGGGCCGTACCCGCCGAAGCCGAAGTACTCGGGCCTTTGCCAGATCGAGCCGTTGAGCATCGCATCGCCGGTCGGGCCGTCGAGGTCGAAGGCCAGGGCGAGGCAGGCTTTGTGCTTGCCGGGCCAGGTGGGTTGGGGTGAGGAGGACATCGTTGCGCTCCGCTAATTTATTGTTGAAACACCCGTAGCAGCTGCCGAGCAGCGCGAGGCTGCGTTCGGCGACGAAGTCGTCGTAAAACCCTGCACGCGAGGTGTTTCTGACACATCGCGTTGTCTGATTTCACGACTGCTTCGCAGCCGAACGCAGGCTTCGCCTGCTGCTACACAGAGCGTAATCGCGGCAGGCTTATTTCCCGGCGTTAATCGTTACAGTCTTGATCGCGCCCAGTTCCAGGTCCCACTTCTTGAGGATGGTCTGGTAGCTGCCGTCATCGATCATGCTTTGCAATGCGACCTTCACCGCTTCACTCAGCTCAGGCTTTTTCTTGCTCAGCCCCATCCCGGAGAACTGCACGGAAATTGGCTGGCCAACGGTTTTGTACATGTCCTTTTCCTGAGTCTTCAGGTACGACAACGTCTCGCTGCCCTGCATCGCCGCATCGATCCGGCTCTGGCGCAGTTGCGCACGGGCGTCTGCCGAACCTTCGGTGCCAATCACCACGATCGCCGGTTTGCCGGCCGCTTCGCAGTTGGCCTTGCTGTACTCGGCAATTTCCGCCGGGAAAGTCGTGCGACGGCTGGTGCCGACTTTCTTGCCGCACAGGTCGGTGATTTCGTTGAAGTCCTTGTTCTTCTGCAACGTGTAGAACTGCGGACCGCTGGTGAAGTAATCGACGAAGGTCACGCTGGCTTGGCGCTCGGCGGTGTCGGTCATGCCGGACAGCACCATGTCCACACGGTCGGTGGTCAGCGCGTTGATCATTTGCTCGAAGCCGGTTTCCTGCCATTTGATCTTCACGCCCAGGCGCTCGGCCAGGGCGTTGCCCAGGTCATAGTCGAGGCCGGTGAGGGTGTTGGTCGCCGGGTCCTTGAAATCCATCGGCGGGTAGTTCGGCATGATCGCGACAACGATCTCGCCCTTGGCCTTGATGCTGGCCGGCAATTCGGCGGCGAAGCTGACGCTGGAAGCCATCAGGCCGGCGAGTACTGCTGGAATTACGAAATTCTTCATGGTCGTTCTCTTATGAATGTTGTGAGCGCCAAGCGGCACCTAGGTTCGAACGGCAGAAATGAAGCTTTGGGTGCGCGGGTTTTGCGGACTTATTAGTATTTCTTCGGGGCTTCCAGCCTCCACGATCTGCCCGCCGTCCATGAACACCATGCGGTTGGACACTTCGCGAGCGAAGCCCAGTTCATGGGTGACGACGATCATGGTCATGCCGGTTTGCGCCAGATCGCGCATCACCGACAGCACCTCACCGACCAGTTCCGGGTCGAGTGCCGAAGTGGGTTCATCGAACAGCATCAGCTTCGGTCGCATCGCCAACGCGCGGGCAATCGCCACCCGTTGTTGCTGGCCGCCCGACAGTTCAATCGGGTAGCTGTTGCGTTTGTCGGCCAGGCCGACCCGGGCCAACAATTCCACGGCTTCTTCGTGCGCCTCTTTGGGCGAACGCTTGAGCACCTGGCACGGACCTTCGATGATGTTTTGCAGCACAGTCATGTGCGGAAACAGGTTGAAACGTTGGAACACCATGCCGGTGGACAGGCGTTGCCGGGCGATCTGCGACTCGTTGAGTTCGTGCAGTTTGTTGCCGACGACGCGGTAACCGACCAATTCGCCGTCGACCCAGAGGCCGCCCTTGTCGATTTTTTCCAGCTGATTGACGCAGCGCAGCAAAGTGCTCTTGCCCGAGCCGGACGGGCCGATGATGCACAGCACTTCGCCTTGCTCGACCTCGATGTTGATGTCCTTGAGTGCGTGGTACTGGTCGTAATATTTGTTCAGGCTCACGGCCTTGACGATGTTTCTCATGTCGGACTCCTCAAGAACGCTTGCCGGCGCCGCGAGCGAAACGACGCTCCAGTCGGCTTTGACCAAAGGACAGAACGGTGACGGCGACCAGGTACCAGATACCGGCGACGATCAGCAATTCCATGACCCGGGCGTTGGCGTAGTAGATGTTCTGGGCGTTGTAGAGCAGTTCCGAGTACTGGATAACGCTCGCCAGCGAAGTCATTTTCACCATGCCGATGAATTCGTTGCCGACTGGCGGAATGATGATCCGCATGGCTTGCGGCAGGATGATCCGGCGCAGCGCTTGCAGGCGCGGCATGCCGATCGACTTGGCGGCTTCATACTGGCCGGTGTCCACCGACAAGAGGCCGGCGCGCACCACTTCGGCGGTGTAGGCGCCCTGGTTGATGCTCAAGCCGAGCAGTGCGGCCACGAACGGCGTCATCAGGCTCACGGTGTCCATTTCGAACAGTCCGGGGATGCCGATGGTGGGGAAAATCAGCGCCAGGTTGAACCACAACAGCAGTTGCAGGATCAGCGGCGTCCCCCGGAACAGCCAGGTGTAAGTCACCGCCACGTAGCGCAGGATCGGGTTGGCCGACATGCGCATGATCGCCGTGATCACCCCGAACACAATGCCCAACGCCATCGCCAACACCGCCATGACGATGGTGTTGAACAAGCCCCACAGAATCGCCTGCGATGTCACGAACTGGCCGATGTAAGACCATTCGATCTTGCCTTCGGCGAACGCACGGACCAGGCCGAGAATGGCGATGACGATCACGGTGGCGAAGAAAATCCGCCCGTAATAACGCCGTGGCACATGGTGGTACTGGGTGATATCGAACTGGTTTTCCGCCAGTTTGCGCTCCGACTGGAGACGTTCTGCCTGAGTCTGGCTCATGTTGGTTCTCCGTAAACTGGTATTAATCCCTGTGGGCGCAAAGCTTGCTCGCGATGGCGGTGTGTCAGTCATCGCTGATGCCAGCTGACCCGCCGCTATCGCGAACAAGCTTTGCTCCTACGGGTTTTGTGCCTTGTTCAGAGGCGGAAGCCCTGATAGTTCTCGGTCCACTCATGCTGCGCGGCGAGGGCGGTTTTCAACCGGCCGATCTGCTCGCGCACCTGTTGCGGCGCGGTGCCACCCCAGCCGCTGCGGGCAGCGATGGCGGCTTCCAGCGTCAGGCTGTCGCGTACTTCGGGAGTCAGGCGTGGATCGATCTCGGCCAGCAACGCCGGAGAGGCTTCCCACAACTCGATATCGTGTTTCTCACAGGCCTGGACCAATGCACCGGTGATTTCATGGGCTTCTTTGAACGGCACGCCGCGCATCGCCAGCCAATCCGCAACTTCAGTGGCCAAGGTGAAGCCCAGTGGCGCCTGACGCCGCAGCTCTTCGACGTTGACCTTCATGGTCGCGACCATCCCGGCCATGGCCGGCAGCACCAGCAGCAGGGTGTCGACACTGTCGAGCACGCCGTTTTTGTCTTCGCTCAAGTCGCGGTTGTAGGACAGCGGCAGGGATTTGAGGGTGGAGAGCAGACCGGTCAGGTTACCAATCAGGCGACCCGCCTTGCCCCGCGCCAGTTCGGCGATGTCCGGGTTCTTCTTCTGCGGCATGATCGAGCTGCCGGTGGCGTAGGCATCGTCCAGCGCGACCCAGCGAAATTGCCGCGACGACCACAGGCAAAATTCTTCAGCGAGGCGGGAAATGTTGATCCCGAGCATGCTGGCGATAAACAGGAACTCGGCAACGTGGTCGCGGCTGGCTACGGCGTCGATGGAGTTTTCACACACGCCGCTGTAGCCCATTTCCTTGGCCGACTGCTGGGGCAGGCGAGCGATGGCGGAACCGGCCATGGCCGCGGCGCCGAGTGGCGACAGCGAGGTGCGCACGTCCCAATCCACCAGGCGTTGCACGTCACGCAGCATCGACTGGGCGTGGGCCAGCAAGTGGTGGGCGAAGACGATCGGCTGGGCTTGCTGCAAGTGGGTGAAGCCTGGGCAAATGCTTTCGATGTGTTGTTCGGCCTGATCCACCAGCGCTTGTTGCAAGGCGAGGACTTCAACAGCGAGGGTGCGCACGTGATCACGCAGGAACAGGCGCAGATCGTTGGCGGTCTGGTCGTTACGCGAACGGCCGGCGCGCAGCTTGCCGCCGAGCGCGCCGAGGCGTTCGGTCAGCAGGCGTTCGATAAAGGTGTGGACGTCTTCGTCGTCCAGGGTCGGGGCGATGCTGCCAGCGCGAAAATCAACGCCGATCTGATCCAGCGCACCGAGCATGGTCCGGGTTTCTTCCTCGCTCAAAAGACCTGCACGTTGCAGCTCCCCGGCATGGGCCTTGGAACCGGCGAGGTCGTACGGGGTGAGGCGAAAATAGCGCTCAGGGCAACGGGACAGGGCCGCCAGGGCTTCGGATGGACCGCTTTTAAAGCGTGCACCCCAGAGACGGTCGGTGGTTTGAGACATTGTTGTTTTCCTCGTCGGTAAAGCGAATTGAAATCGGTGTGCAGGGCCCGAAACGCCCGCCGCAAATCAATGGGGCGTGGTTAGGCCAAAGCAGTTTTCAAAAGGGCAGTTACGAAGTGGCGAGAGCTGATCGAAGTGTCAGCTTTTAATAGTGCGAAATCAGTGAGTTGGCACTCAGGTACGGAATTTATTAGCGGTTGCCAAGCCTTGTTTTCTGTGTTCATTATTATTAGCCAGCGTTATTTTTGTTGTTGGACACAGAGTGTTGAATAGGGCGTCAGAGGTAAATAAGCATTATGGAAACCCCACTTTCCAATTCCGGAAACCCGGCGCCAAAACCGACTCAGCGGGCTCCGTTGGCGCTTAGCGGCCTGGACTTCAAACTGCTCAAAGTGTTCAAGGCAGTGGTCGAAGCCGGCGGTTTCAGCGCCGCGCAGAACGAACTGAATGTGGGCTTGGCGGCCATCAGCAAACAGATCTCCGACCTGGAAATCCGCATCGGCATGCGCCTGTGCACCCGTGGGCGCGAGGGGTTTCACCTGACCGAAGAAGGGCGCCTGGTGTATCAGGCGTCGATTGACTTGTTTGCCTCGGTCGACAACTTTCGTGATCGGCTTAGTTCAGCGCAGAATGAACTTATCGGTGATCTGGGTGTGGGAATTATTGATAACACGATCTCCGATCCTAATTCGCCGTTAGTTGCAGCGCTCAGAACAATCAATGAAGAATCACCGAAGGTCAGGTTTCAACTTCAGGCCTCACAGTTGGATGAAGTAGAGCGTGGCGTTGTAGAGGGACGATTAGTGGCCGGAATCGTCCCGGTTTATCAAAAACGCGAAGAGTTCGATTACTACGCGCTGTACGAGGAACGCTCAGAGGTTTATTGCGCAGTCGGCCATCCGTTGTTCGAGGTGCCTGAGGCGCAAATCGGCAGCAACGTGCTCAAGGACTACGAGTGCATCAACCACCGCTACGCGATTCATCGGGACAAACTGAATTTTGCCCGCTACGACAGCTTTTCCGCCTCGGCAACTCAGGTCGAAGCCGTGGCGTTACTGATCAAGACCGGCCGTTTTGTGGGCTTCCTGCCGCAACATTACGCCGCCAACCTGGTGGCTCAGGGGCAATTTCGCGCGGTGCGCCCGGACCTGATTTACATCGTCACGCCGTTCAATCTGATCCTGCGGCACAACACCGTGCGCAGTCCGCTGGTCAAGGCGTTTGCCCTGGCGTTGGGAGTGGATTTGAAGGCGCCGGTGTGATGTAAGTTCGCTGTATTGCTAACAGCAAGTTACGACCTTGGAAATACGCACGAACATGTAGGAGCTGCCGAAGGCTGCGATCTTTTGATCTTAAAAAAGCAAAGTCAAAAGATCGTAGCCTTCGGCAGCTCCTACATGGGTTGCGCGCTAAGGCTTGAGATGCAGCAAGACGTAATCGTTTTTATCGAAACGACCGGTCAACGCGGGTTCCAGCGAACCCAGCGAAGTGCCTTTCATGGCTTTGTAGTCACTCTGATCCATCATTACCCAAACCGGTGCCTTGAGGGTTTCCAGTTCCTGAACCGACTCAGTAAACACCGGTTGCAGGTCCTGCTCGATATTGACCATGAACTTGATCGCCTTCGCGTCCTTGCCCATGCCGAACAGCACCAGCGGTGCGGGTTCTTGTTGCACCAGGGCGAAGGCCGCACGGCTGAAGGTGCGCGAATCGTAGAGTTGGCGTTCCACCGGTTCAAACATCAGGATGTAAACCGACCACAATCCCAGCACCGCACAAAACGCCAATATCGGCGCTCGACGGGACGGCCTGAAAACCGCGGCTAAAGCGATCACTTGCAACAAGCCAAGCACGATCAACATCGGCGTCAGGGAGGTCAACACCCCAGGGAAGCGCCGCTGGCCGACCATCAAGGCCACGATCAACAACCCCGGAATCACCAACCACAACCCTTGCATCACGCCCCGCAACACAGTGAACAACCGGCCTTGCATCACCTGAAACGGATACGCCGCAATGATCGCCGCCATCGGCAACATCGGCAGCAGGTAACGGGCTTTTTTTGCCTGGGGGATCGACAGCCCGACCATCACGATCAACCCGGCCGCCGCGCAGTACTGCACCAGACGCAATGACGGCCCGGCTTCACGTGGATGGGTCAGAACGATCGCCGCCAGCGCCAACAACCCCAATGGATACGCCAGCGCATAGTTGCCCATGGAACTGGTGAAGTAATACAGCGAACCGCTGACGCCTTCACTGCCGTCCATGCGCCCCATGAATTGCATGCGAATCACGTCCTGCATAAACGCCGGGCCACCGCTGAGCTTGGCGAGCAACAACAGCACGCCGACGCAGACCAACAGCAGCATCGCGGCGAGCAGTCCGAAGGCCAGCAGCCGTTGCCACTGCCGATTGAGCAGGAAATAGCTGCACAACATGCCGGTCGGTACAACGAGGCCAATCGGCCCACGAATTCCGAAACCCAGCAATAACAGGGCGAAGATCAGCAGCCAGCGACGGGGTGCATCGAAATGGTCGGCGGCATAGCCCAGATAAAACACCGAAAACGCCACCGCCGCGAGCATCAGGTCCAGGGACACGGCGCGGGTTTCGGTGACGAAAGTGTTGGTCAGCAACAGCAGCGCAATGCTCAGCAATGCCCAGCGCGTGGAGTAGGGCGCCAGCAGCCGGTACATCAACGTGACGATGACCGCAGCGGCCACCCCACTCGGGAGCCAGGCACTAAAGGCATTCACCTGGCCGAATGGCAGCGACAGCAGCCAGATAAACAGCGTGCTCAGCGCTGAATAGTCGGCATAGGGCTGACCATAGGTGGTCGGGAACACCGTCGGCCCGTGGCGCAGCATTTCCTGGGCGAACAACACAAACCGCGAATCGAAGCCGATCGCCGCCTGCTGATAAACCCCGGCCATGAACAACAGCAGCGCCAACAGCCCCAGGCCAAAAGACTGTCGACGGATGGTGTCATTCACCGTCAGGCAACCGACGAGATGGCAGACCATTGCTGATACGGAATCGGCAGGTTGCGCGACTCGCCACGGCCCATCGGGAAGTACAGGAATCCGGCGCGGGACAGACGCTCGGCGTCATACAGGTTGCGCCCGTCAAAAATCACCGGTGCAGTCAGGCGCTGGCGAATCAGATCGAAATCCGGCGCCTTGAACTGCTGCCACTCGGTGCAGATGATCAGCGCATCGGCGCCGGCCAGTACCGACTCCGGCGTGCCCATCAGCATCAGCTTCGATTCGTCCGGGTACAAATGCTGGGTTTCCTGCATCGCTTCCGGGTCGAACGCCCGCACGTTGGCCCCGGCCGCCCACAACGATTCCAGCAGCACCCGGCTCGGCGCATCGCGCATGTCATCGGTATTGGGTTTGAACGCCAGGCCCCACACGGCAAAGGTTTTGCCGGCCAGGTTGCCCTTGTAGAAGGCATTCACCCGCTCGAATAACTTGTGTTTCTGCCGCTGATTGATGGCTTCCACCGCTTGCAGCAAGTCGCTGGAGCAGTGGGCCTGTTCGGCGCTGTGGATCAGCGCGCGCATGTCCTTGGGAAAGCACGAACCGCCATAACCGCAGCCCGGATAGATGAAGTGGTAGCCAATGCGCGAATCCGCGCCGATGCCCAGGCGCACGGATTCGATGTCTGCGCCCAGGTGTTCGGCCAGCTCGGCAATCTGGTTGATGAAGCTGATCTTGGTCGCCAGCATGCAGTTGGCGGCGTACTTGGTCAGCTCGGCGCTGCGCAGGTCCATGAACATGATGCGGTCGTGGTTGCGGTTGAACGGCGCATAGAGCTCGCGCATGACGTCGCGCACTTCGTCACGTTCGCAGCCGATGATGATGCGGTCCGGGCGCCGGCAGTCAGCCACCGCCGAACCTTCCTTGAGAAACTCGGGGTTGGAGACGATATCGAACTGCAACAGTCGATTAGCCTCCTGAAGTCTGCGCTCGATGTGCGCACGCAGGGTGTCGCCAGTACCGACCGGCACGGTGGATTTCTCCACCAGGATCACCGGTTGCTCACGATGACGGGCCACGGCATCACCCACCGACAGCACGTATTTCAGATCGGCCGAGCCGTCTTCGCTGGACGGCGTACCGACCGCAATGAACAACACCTCGCCATGCTGCACGGCAAGCTTTTCGTCAGTGGTGAACTGCAGACGCTTGGCCTCCAGGCTCTCCCTGACCAGACTGGCCAGCCCCGGCTCGAAAATGCTGACGTGCCCTTGCTGGAGCAATTCAACCTTTTTGGCATCGATGTCCATGCAGATCACATCGTGGCCGACTTCAGCCAGAACGGCAGCCTGTACCAGGCCAACGTAACCACTACCAAATACACTGATTTTCATGGGTCATTCCTGAGAACGGGGACGCGAGCAGGTCGAGAATTGATGGTGATGACACCCAGGACGACCAAGGCCACCCCAAGGCTTTTTGCAAGACTGAAATGTTCGTTGAATGCCGGCAGGCTGGCGGCCAGCAGGTACACCAGCACATAGCTGATGCTCAGCAGCGAATAGGCCCGCCCCAGCGGTACATCGCGCAGGGCCATCAGCCAGCTGAGCATCGACAGCCCATAGGCGAGGATTGCCGCCAGCACCACGCCGGCAGCGACCGAATCGACGCTGCCATTGCCCAGGGCTGTCAGCCATTGATCCGGTTGCGGCAGCCGACTCATGCTCCAGCGCATGCCCAACTGCGCAGCGCTAGCAAGCATTACGCTGCCCAGGGCGAAAGTGATTCCACGGCGCAGGCTCATGTGTGTTGCCCCAGCAAAACCACGCCGCCGATCACCAGCGCCACACCGAGCCAATGGCGTCGGTCGATGGGTTCGTGAAAGACGAAGCGGGCGACCAACGTGATCAGCACGAAATTGAGGCTCAGCATCGGATAAGCGACGCCGACTTCCAGGCGCTGCAACACCAGCAGCCAGACCAGCAGCCCCATGCCGAGGGAGAACAGCGCCAGCCACAGCCAAGGCGAGCGCAGTTTCTCGCCCCAACCCGACACTTTGCCGCGCCAGCTCTCGACGGCGTACTTCTGGGCAATCTGACCCAGGCATGTCAGCAGGCACGCCGTGAGCAACAGAAGCAGGCTCATGCCGCGTCCTTGGGGATAATCAGAATCACCAGGTTGCCTTGCTCATAACGCTTGCCCTCTTTAGGCAGCAGTTCCACTTCCTGCAGTTCGTCGTCACCCTTGACCCGCATGACCACGCCCACCGAACCCTGCTTGCGAGCATCGCGCATCCACTGTTGCACTTTGTCGACAGTGATCCGCCGATCCGCCGATTCGGGATAATTAAGACCGTATTTCAGCTCACCGACCGTGTTGTACAACGCCACTTGCGGGCGTTGCAGGCGCCAGGCCAGCGCCGATGCCGCGCCCGGATCGTTGCTCATCAATTGGCTGGTCTGGCTGAGCTCTCGGGCGTGTTCGAGGATGAATTGGTCAGGGGTCTTGTTCGACACCACCGAGTTGGGCAACCCGGCCGGGATCAACCCGATGAACAGCAAGCTACCGAACGCCGGTGCCGCCCAGCATTGCAGGGGCCGAAAGGCTTGCAGCAGATTGGCCATGATCCAGCCGATCAGCGCGATAAATACCAGCACCAGGTTGTGCAGTTCGAGTTCGTACAGCGGCTTTTTCAGTTGCAGGTAAACCAGGGCCAACAGGACCGTCAGGCCCAGCAGCAGGTTCAGCAAGCCGTTGAGCCCCAGCGCCCAGCCTTGCTCAAGTTGCAAGCGGTCGGCCAGCGTATGGCCCAGCAACAGCGCCAAGGGCAACAGGCACGGCAGGATATAGGTCGGCAATTTGCCGTTGCTCAGGCTGAAGAAAACCAGCGGCATGATCAGCCACAGCAACAGGAAGCCGATATTCGCCTGGCGTCGGGTCTGCCAGGCCTGTTTCAGCGCCGGCGGCAGCAACACCGCCCACGGCAGACTGAACGCCACCAGCAGCGGCAGGTAAAACCACCACGGCGCGTCGTGCTGGGCATCGTCGCCGGCGAAGCGCCGAATGTGTTCGTGCCAGAAGAAGAACCGCCAGTAGTCGGGCTCCTGGGCGTGCACGGCCAAGGCCCACGGCAGGCTGACTGCGATGGCGACGATTATCGCGAGCGGGCCGTAGAGCAGCAGTTCACGCCAGCGTTTCTGCCAGAGCATCCACGGCAGTGCGATCAGCACTGGCAGCAGCCAGGCGAGAAAACCCTTGGTCATGAAGCCCATGCCGCAGGCCAGCCCCAACATGGCCCAGCTCAACAGCCGCGGACCAGCGCTTTTGCTGTCCAGCGCAAACCACAGGGCCACCAGACTCAAATTGACCCAGAAGGTGAATTGCGGATCGAGGTTGGCGTATCCGGCCTGACCAGCAACCACGGTGAAACTCATGTACAGCAAGGCGCAGGCAAAACTTTTGCGCGGGTCATTCCACAAGCGGCGAGCGATCAAGAAGCACAGCAACACACTCAGCCCGGTGCTCAGGGCCGAAGCGAAACGCACGCCAAACAGGTTTTCGCCAAACAGCGCCTGGCCGAGGGCGATCATCCAGTAGCCGGCCACTGGTTTCTCGAAATAGCGCAAACCCATAAAGTGCGGCGACACCCAGTTACCGCTCAGGAGCATGTCCTGGCTGATCTGCGCATAGCGGGTTTCGTCGGGGATCCATAAGCCATGGGTGCCCAACGGCAACAGGTACGCCAGCAGCATGATCGCCAGCAAAACTGGCAAGGCCCAGCGTTTAGTCATGCGCCTTGCACTCCCAGCCAGCCTTCACGGCCTTCGAGAGCACCACGCACTACGCGCCCGGCCGGCAGGCTGGCGAATGACTCGGGCAACAGGTCGCCCAAGGGTTGAAAACGGATGTCACGCTGGCGCGCATCGGCCAGCAGTTGACGAAAATCGTTGGCCATCAGAATCCCTTCTACTTCGGCGTGGATCGTGTAGACGTTGAGTCTTTCGGGAGTGAAGCGCTGCAGAATGAAAGCGCTGAAATCCCTGGTGGATACGCTCGGCCCGACCACCTCGTCGAACGTCGGCAAGTCTACCGGGATTTGCGGCGCGCCCAGCAGGCCATTGGCCAAGGTCGGCCGGAACAGGCTTTGACCTCGGCAATCGCTGTTGTAGCGAAAGCCGAACGCTTGCTTGGCTTCGATCACACGCTCGTCCGCGCGCCAACCGGCAGACGCCGAGCAATCGACTTTTTCCCCGAGAATGTCGCTGAGACTGTCGACGCCGCGGCGAATCTGCTCGATCAATTGCGCTTCGCTCCAGCGCCCGGCATTCGCTTGCCAGCCATGGTGATCCCAGGCGTGCAAGCCGACTTCATGACCGGCGTCCCGGGCCTGACGCATCAGGTGCCCGAGGTCGCGACCAATGGGTTTGCCCGGCCAGGCAGTCCCGGCCAGCAAAATGTCCCAGCCATACAGGCCGGCTGCGTTGGAGCGCAGCATTTTCCAGAGGAACTGCGGGCGGATCAGGCGCCACAAGTGGCGCCCCATGTTGTCCGGCCCGACGCTGAAGAAAAACGTCGCCTTAACCTGGGCCTCATCGAGGATTTCCAGCAACCGGGGCACCCCTTCGCGGGTGCCTCGGTAGGTGTCGACATCGATTCGTAGGCCTGCCTGCATCAGCGTTTGTCCGCGATTTCGAGCATGGCTTCACGCAGGAAGAAGTCCAGCGTGTTGCCGATGGTCTCGCTCATCTCCACCGTTGGCGTCCAGTCCAGCAGGCGCTTGGCGTTGTCGATGCTTGGTTTGCGGTGGGACACGTCCTGATAGCCGGTGCCGTAGAACGCCTTGCTTTCCACGTCGCGGAAACCGGCGAACGGCGGGAAGTTGCTGCGCAGCGGGTGCGCTTCGAACTGACGCAGCAGCTCTTCGCCCAACTGACGGATGCTGGCTTCGTTGTCCGGGTTGCCGATGTTGATGATCTGGCCGTTGCACCCGTCATTGTCGTTGTCGATGATCCGCGCCAGTGCTTCGACGCCGTCAGCGATGTCAGTAAAGCAGCGTTTCTGCTCGCCGCCGTCGAACAGCCTAATTGGCGTGCCTTCCACCAGGTTGAGGATCAACTGGGTGATCGCCCGGGAGCTGCCGATCCGCGCCGAATCCAGACGATCCAGGCGCGGGCCCATCCAGTTGAAAGGACGGAACAGCGTGAAATTCAGGCCTTTCTGGCCGTAGGCCCAGATCACACGGTCGAGCAACTGCTTGGAGACCGAGTAGATCCAGCGCTGTTTGTTGATCGGGCCGAGCACCAGGTTCGAGGTGTCTTCGTCGAAACGCGCGTCCTGACACATGCCATAGACTTCCGACGTCGACGGGAAGATCACGCGCTTGTTGTACTTGACGCAGTAGCGCACCAGTTTCAGGTTTTCTTCGAAGTCGAGTTCAAAGACGCGCAGCGGGTTGCGGGTGTATTCGATTGGCGTGGCGATGGCCACCAGCGGCAGGACCACGTCGCACTTCTTGATGTGGTACTCGATCCACTCCGAGTGAATGCTGATGTCGCCTTCGACGAAGTGGAAATTCGGATGGCTGCGCAGGCGGTCGATGGCGTCGGAACCGATGTCCAGGCCATAGACTTCATAGCGGTCGTCACGCAGCAGGCGCTCGGACAAGTGGTTGCCGATGAAGCCGTTGACGCCGAGGATCAGCACTCGGGTACGCCGCGGCGCACGACCGGATTCGGCGCCACGCAGCACCGAACCATCAACCAGGCCCAGCTCATTGGCCAGTTGCGGACCGCTCAGGTACAGGCCGTTGTCGTTGCGCTGGCCGGCGGTGATCACCAGCGAATCTTCGCCGCAGGCAATGCGTAGTGGGTCGACGCTGATCACCCGACCGGGGGCCAGACCTGCATTGCCCTTGGCGACTTGTGCGCTCCAGACAATCAACTTGTGTTCGCCGACGTCGCAGAAAGCGCCGGGGTACGGTTGGGTTACAGCGCGAACCAGGTTGAACAGTTCTTCGGCCGGTTTTTTCCACACCAGCTTGCCGTCTGCCGGGGTGCGACGGCCGAATACCGTGGCTTTGGATTCGTCCTGCGGGGTTTCGCTGACGGTGCCTTGCAGCAGCGCCGGCAGGGTGTCACGCAGCAGCGAAGTGGCGGCCTCGCGCAGCTTGCCATGCAGGGTCAGCGCAGTGTCGCTGCGCTCGATTCCGACCCTTTGCTGGGTGAGGATGGCGCCGGCATCGGCACGCTTGACCATGCGGTGCAGGGTCACGCCGGTTTCGGTTTCGCCGTTGACCAGTACCCAATTGGCCGGGGCGCGACCACGGTAGCGCGGCAGCATCGAACCGTGCAGGTTGAATGCACCTTGGCTCGCGGTGGCCAGCAGTGGCTCGCTCAGCAGATGGCGGTAGTAGAACGAGAAAATGTAGTCCGGATTGAGCTTGGCGATGCGCTCGATCCACAGCGGATGGTTGGCATCTTCCGGGGCGTGCACAGGGATGCCTTTATTGGCACACAGTTGCGCAACTGAGCCATAGAAAGCGTTTTCCTTCGGGTCATCGGCGTGGGTGAACACGGCCGCAATCT
The DNA here is from genome assembly GCF_059716165.1 of Pseudomonas sp. LBUM1646. NCBI lineage: Bacteria > Pseudomonadati > Pseudomonadota > Gammaproteobacteria > Pseudomonadales > Pseudomonadaceae > Pseudomonas > Pseudomonas sp. LBUM1646. Next base: position 3,491,144 of record NZ_CP166810.1, on the reverse strand, counting down.
CAAAACCTGCGCCAAGCAGGGCATCGATGCCGGCACAGCCGATATCGTGATAGGCGAAGACAACAGCTTTTTTGCTCATGAGAGAACCTGATCTGAAGAAGTGGATGTGAGGCCGTCGACAGTGACAACGGGAGCAGGGGAGGCGGGTTGGCTACGCAAGACTTTTTCGATAAAGAACCGAGGGCGGGCGCGGACATCGCTGTACATGCGGCCCAGGTATTCACCCAGCAGGCCCATGCCGATGAATTGCCCGCCGGTAAAGACGAACAGCACGGCGAACAGCACGAACGTACCGCCGCCTGCCCAGCCAGCGCCGAAGGCCAGGCGCAGGACGATCAGCGCAATGGCGAACAGCACGCCAAGACCGGCCATACAGAAGCCGACGATGCTCAGCAGGCGCAGCGGGGTGGTGGTCATGCAGGTGATCAGGTCGAACATCAAGTTGACCAGGCGCATCGGGCTGTACTTGGACTCGCCGTGCTCGCGCTCGGCGTGGGTCACCAGGATTTCCGTGGTGTGGCGGGCGAAGCTGTTGGCCAAAATCGGGATGAACGTGCTGCGTTCGCGGCAGGCGAGCATCGCGTCGACGATGCTGCGACGGTAGGCGCGCAGCATGCAGCCGTAGTCGCTCATGGCCACGCCGGTGGAGCGTTGCACGGCCAGGTTGATCAGTTTCGAGGGCCAGCGGCGCAGGGCGGAGTCTTGACGGTTATTGCGCACCGTGGCGACCACGTCGTATCCGAGTTCGGCCTGGGCTACTAACCGTGGAATTTCTTCCGGCGGGTTTTGCAGGTCGGCGTCGAGGGTGATCACCACATCGCCCTTGCACTGTTCGAAACCGGCCATGATCGCCGCGTGCTGACCGTAATTGCGGTTGAGAATGACCGCCACCACCGGGCTGCACTCGCGGCTGGCGGCTTCTTCCAGGATTTGCGCCGAGTTGTCGCGGCTGCCGTCGTCCACCAATACGATTTCGTAGTCGTGGTGTAGTTGCTGGCAGGCAGCTTCGGTGCGCCTGAGCAACTCGGGAAGGCTGTCTTGCTCGTTATAGACCGGGATGACGATCGATACGCAACGGATCGGATAAGGTTTCACAGGCGGGCGTCCATAATGTTTTCGATGGCACCGACGACACGTTCAACGTCGTCAGTGGTCATGTCGGGGAACAACGGGATCGAACACAGCCGGGCCGAGTTCCATTCGGTATTGGGCAGGTAAATGTCCGGGAAACGCTGGCGGTAGTAGGTGTGTAGGTGAGTGGCGATGAAGTGAATGCCGGTGCCGATGTTCTGCTCTTGCAAGGCCTTCATGAACGCTTCGCGGTCGAGGCCACAACGTTCGGCGTCGATGCGCAGAATGAACAGGTGCCAGGCGTGCTGCTGCGGATGCATTGGGACCGCCAGCGGTTGCACCGGCAGGCCTTCGAGCCGTTGCAGGTAGGTTTGGGCCAGTTGCGTGCGCTTGGCGTTGATTTCGTCCAGACGCTCCAGTTGCACCAGGGCAATGGCGGCGTTGATGTCGGCCAGGTTGTATTTGAAACCGGGCTCGATCACCTGGGCCTGGGGTTTGCGGCCACCGGTCAGGCGGTCGTAGGCGTCAACGCCCAACCCATGAAACTTGAGCATGCGCACGCGAGTGGCCAGGGCTTCATCGTCGCTGACAAACATCGCGCCTTCGGCGCAGGTCATGTTCTTGATCGCATGGAACGAGAAGATCGCCGTGCCCCGGGCGCCGACGTGCCGACCTTTGTAGAGGGTGCCGGCGGCGTGGGCCGCGTCTTCGATGACGGCTATTCCGTGTTTGTCGGCCAGGGCATAGAGCGGGTCGAGGTCGAACGCCGCACCGGCGTAATGCACCGGGATGATCGCCTTGGTCCTAGGTGTGATGGCCGCTTCGATGCTGCCCAGGTCTGTCATCAGGGTGTCGCGATCGACATCGACAAACACCGGCGTAGCCCCGAGCAGGCAGATCATGTTGGCGGTGGACACCCAGGTCTGGGACGGGGTAATCACTTCATCTCCGGGGCCGATACCCAACGCCAGCAAGGTGATGTGCATGCCCCCGGTAGCCGAGGACAATGCCACGGCATGCTTGCAACCGGCGTAGTTGGCGAAGTGCTCTTCCAATGCCTGGTTTTTTGGCCCGGTGGTGATCCAGCCTGAGCGCAATACTTGCTCTACGGCGGCAATTTCTTCATCGCCGATACTGGGGCGTGAAAAGGGGAGAAAAGCCTGACTCATAAGGACCTCTGGGCTGGCACATCAACAAAATTCTGGCCGAACGGATTGGATCCACACCTAGGCGTAGACGCAAAAAAACATTTCGCATCAATAAGTTGCTACATAAATATGACGAAGTACTTAGGTTGACTTTTGGCGGCGGCCTCGTCAGGTTGTGCTGACTGATCACCGGCGGCCTGTTTGAATTAGAGTAGGCGCGAAAATGTGAAAGGGACATGAAAAACCGGTCGGCGAATCGTTTATCTGAAGTTCAGACAGCTCAAGTTCAGACTTCTACCGCTTATCGCGTTTATCCGGCGTTTGCTGCTCCTTACAGTAAGTAGATGAACTTTTTAGTTGTTGTGTTGAACCGTTTTCATTCAAGGCTTTTTCGTTTGATTGACTTATCCGCTATTGAATCCAAGGCTGCAAAAGCCAACCCGTTGACCCTGTATCTGGCGCGACTGGCGCCGTCCAGCCAACTGACCATGCGCTACATATTGCAAGACGCGGCGGATCGCTTGGGCTTCGAAGACATGAACATCGAGGAGATTCCCTGGTACGAACTCCAGCCTGAAGATGTCATCGCCTTAGTGGCCGCCTTACGGACCGACGGTTACGCGCCGAATACTTCTTCGCTGTACGTGAACGCTGTACGGGGCGTCATGAACGAAGCCTGGCGCATGAGCCTGATCAGCCAGGAACACTTGCTGAAGATGCGCTCGGTCAAAGGCATCGCCGGCACGCGGCTGTCCCAGGGGCGCAACCTCAAGCGCACGCTGATTCAGGAATTGATGGAAGTCTGCGCCGCCGACCCGCGACCGCAAGGCCTGCGGGACGCGGCGATTATCGCGGTGCTGTACGGTTCGGGCATGCGCAAGTCGGAGTCGGTGAACCTCGACCTGAACCAGGTCGATTTCAACGAGCGCAGCCTGCGGGTTACGGCCAAGGGCAACAAGCAGTTGATCAAATACGCACCGGCGTGGGCCTTCGCCAAGCTGGAGGCGTGGCTGGAGTTGCGTCGTTCGCAACTGGGGGAGGGGCTGGAGGACGACCCGTTCCTGTTCAACCGTATCCGTCGCGGCAGCCACATTACCCGCGAGCGCATCACCAAACATGCCATCTATTACATTGCCCGACAGCGCGGCGCCCAGGTCGGGGTGAAAATCATGCCCCACGATTTCCGCCGCTCGTTCATCACTCGGGTGATTGAAGAGCACGATTTGTCGATTGCCCAGAAACTGGCGCACCACAGCAACATCCAGACCACCGCCAACTATGACGTGCGTGATGACAACGAACGGCGTAGGGCGGTGGATCGTTTCGATCTCTAAACCTGACAAAGACCCACAGGGATTTACCTGTGTTGGTCAGGACCGGGGAATAAACGCCACGCTCTGGTCTACCCGGCCATGGAACATCCGTTCGCCATTGGTGGGTGTGGTGGTGATGATCTTGTGGTCGACGCTCAGGTAGTTCAGCGGCAGCGCATCGCCATGGCGGTATTGCGCCACGATGATGGTGCGCTGCGGGTCCCAGTGTTGGCCGCTGGTAGTGTTAAGCCAGGTCATCAAGGCGGCGCTGTCGCCCGTGCGCGGGAAGTTCTGGTTTTCCTGCACGTAATAGAAGGGCGCACCGCCGGTTTGCAGGTACATCGGCACTTTGTTATCGACTTCGATCATCACCATGCGCCATTCCTTTAGAGGCGCACGCTTGCCCGCCTCAAGCTTGACCGTCTCACCGAACTGAACCACACCGCCACCACTGTTGGTCCACGGATAGAGCACGCCCAGTACTGCGAGCAACAACACGGTGGCCGCACCGAAACCGATCTTCCAGCCACGACTCACTGGGTTGCGCTGGGTGATCCACCAGGCCCCGAGCAATTGCGCAAATGGCACCAAGGGCAACACGTAGTAACTGCGCCGACTGCCACTGGCGGTGAAAAACAGCAACAACAACCCCAGGCCCCAGATCAGCCAGCGGGTATTGGGTTCGGCACTGCGCCAATGGCGTATGGCTCCCCACAACGCAATCAACCAGCACGGCGCCCAGGGCAGGGTGTAGACCGGCAGGTAAATCAGGTAGGTGTAAATTGGCCCGATGTTGTCGAACGGCTGGAAAAACCGCACGACGTTTTCCCGCAGCACCAGGCCCAGGCCACTCTCGCCATAGGTCGGCGCACCGTAGAAGTGCGACAGGACAAACGGTGCCATGTAAAACGCGCCGGCCATCATCAGCGCCAGGCACAGGCGCAGGTTGAGATGGCGTTTCCAGCGACCGTCCTGCACCAGATGGGGCAAGAGCAACAGGCCCGGCAGAATGAAGCCGATCAGGCCTTTGAACAGCGAGGTCAGCGACAGCAACAGGAAAAACACCAGGTAGCGACCCAGGCGTGTGTCGTCCGGCCCGCGCCAGTACCACCACACCGCCGCGAGCACACCGCAGACCGTCAGGATATCGGCGGTGGCCACCCGCGCCCAAAACACGAAATAGAAAGTGGTCGCCAGCATCCAGCCGGCAATCAGCCCGGTGCCTTTGCGAAACAATTGCTCGCCGAGCAGGTACACCAGCCAGACGCTCAGCCACGCGGCAATCACCGAGGACAGGCGTAGCGACCCGTTTCCCAGGCCACCGGTCAACCACGCCGTGGCGGTGATCAGCCAATAGGACGGCAGCGGTTTGTCGTAATACGGCCCGCCCTTGAGGTACGGATCGAAATAGTCACCGCTCTGAAGCATCTGCAGGGCAATGTTGGCCCAGCGGGTTTCCGCGCCCCATAACTCCCGCGAGCCCAAACCCAACAACAACATCAGGGCAGTGGCGCCCAGCAGGAGCCACAGCGCGGCCCTGTCACTTGCGTGGAACTTCATGGAGGGTTTCCCGAATTTTTAGTAGCACCGCGAGCCCCTGTGGGAGCGAGCGAGCCCGCTCCCACAGGGTTCGGTGTTCAGGGTTTGCTTTGGGGGAAGATCAAAATCTCCAGATTGCCACGCTCATAGCGCTTGCCATCCACCGGCAACAACGCCACTTCCTCGACCTCTTGCACACTGTTGACCCGCATCACCACGCCAACCGAGCCTTTCTTGCGCGCGTCGGTCATCCATTGGCCGACACTGTCCTTGGTGACTTTGCGCGAGGCCATTGCAGGATCTTCGAGGCCATATTTCAGCTCGCCGATGGTGTTGAACAGATCAACCTACGGGCGCTTCAATCGCCAGGACAAGGCCGATGCTGCGCCCAAATCATTGCTCAGCAACGTGGTCGTTTGGCTCAACGCGTCCTGGTGTTCGGCAATGAACTGGTCAGGCATCTTGCTGTTGACGATCGTCGCCGGCATCGCCGCGGGCAGCAGCGCCACGAGCAACCAGCTCCCCAGCGCCGGCGTGGCCCAGAACTGCAAGGGCCGCGAGACTTGCAGCGCATTGGCGATGATCCAGCCGGCCAGCACGATGTAGGCCAGGGACAGGCTGAACATCTCGGTGTTTTCGAAGATTTCCTTGGTCGCCTGGATGTAAATCAAGGCGATCAGGCTAACGCTGCCCAACACCACATTGAACGCACCGTTGAAACGAATGGCCCGGTCCTGCGCCCGGTCCATCAGGCCCGTCACGGCATGCCCCATCAGCAACGACAGCGGCAGCAGACACGGCATGATGTAGGTCGGCAACTTGCCGCTGCTCAGGCTGAAAAAGGCCAGGGGCAACAGCAACCAGAACAGCAGGAAACCCATGGCCGGCACACGCCTTTTTTTCCATGCCTGGATAAAGGTCGATGGCAACAACGCCGCCCACGGCATGCTCGAAGCCACCAGCAACGGCAGATAGAACCACCACGGCCGCGCGTGTTGCGCATCGTCGGCGGCGAACCGGCGAATATGCTCATTCCAGAAGAAAAACCGCCAGAAGTCCGGTTCCTGATGGTGAATGGCAAGCACCCACGGCAGGCAGACCACCGCCGCGACTACCACGGCCATCGGCCCATAGCGCAGCAGTTCACCCAAACGTCGTTGCCACAACATGTAGGGCAGGGCGATCAGCACCGGTAACAGCCAGGCGAGGAACCCCTTGGTCATGAAGCCCATGCCGCAAGCCGCACCTAACACGGCCCAGGCACCGAGTCGCCGTTTACCCGAGGGGCTGTCGATGGCAAACCACAACGACACCAGGCTCAAATTGACCCAGAACGTGAACTGCGGATCGAGATTTGCATAACCAGCCTGCCCGGCAATCAGTCCGAAACTCATATAGAGCAACGCACAGGCGCCACTTTTACGCGGGTCATTCCACAGGCGACGGGCGATCAGATACGTCAGCCACACGCTCAGTCCAGTGCTCAGCGCCGAGGCGATCCGCACGCCGAAGAGGTTGTCGTCGAACACGGCCTGGCCGATGGCGATCATCCAGTAGCCGGCAATGGGTTTTTCGAAATAGCGAATGCCCATGAAATGCGGGGCAATCCAGTCACCGCTCAGGCGCATTTCCTGGCTGATCTGGGCGTAGCGCGCTTCGTCGGGGATCCACAAACCGTGGCTCACCAGCGGCAGCAAATAGAACAGCACAAAGGCCAGGAACAGACCGGGAACTATCCAGCGTTCAACGGCAGTCGGGGCAGGCGCGGGACGGCGTGACATCTTTACCGCCGGGTGTTGCAACACGTTGTTGTGTGACGTCATCACTCGACCTTAACGCAGGAACACTGTGGATCCAGAGAACTATCAACCTTCCTGACTGAACAGTTCCTGAAGGAATTTAAACCAGATAAGTTTCTTATAGGTGCGCCATAAAGCGGTGAACTAAGTGATTGAGCTTTAGGCCTCTAGCGGTGGGGAGTATTACTTCAGCGTTTTATCGCTCAACAGCGAATGCCAATCAGCGTCATTCAGTATGCCCAGTACTTTAAGTTGTCCATCGCTGCCAATGCTCGCAAACAATGAACTGCTGTATTCGCTGGTATTCGCATGCTTGAAACCCGTCTGGACTTCGAAATCGCTGATGCAACCGCTGTGAGTAACCAGCACCGTGTTGCGATGGGCAACCTTGTGCGCGATCACATCGTCGCGCAGCGTTTGGCCACAGCTGGCCAGCCATTCCTGGGTTACCGCTTCCTGGCCAAACATGTAGTGCGCGGTTTGCTCCGTGCGAGTAACCGGGCTGGTGAAGACATCGGTCTGTGCCATGCCCAGGCGCATAAAGCCTTGGCCCACGGCGGTGGCCGACTGACTGCCGAGTTGGGTGATGCCGTCCGCCGGCCCCAGGCATGGGTTGCTTGAGCGGTCGCAGCGCTCGGCGTGACGCACCAACACTACCAATTCGCCTGCGTGCCAGCGCTGGATCAGTTCGGCACGAGCCTGGCGGTCGGCACTGCCGAGGTTGACGGGGGATCGATGCCAGATGACGAACCCCGTGACCAATGCCGCCACCAGAACCAAGACTGACACGCTGACAATCCTGGTGAGTCGGGACGGTATCCATCGTCTGGATGGCCTGGCAGATGACACTGATTCGAACACGGACTTGCCCCTTTGGATAACTCGAAAATTGCGCAAAACACCGCCTGACCCGGGATAGGGTCGACGGCTTTTTAAGTTGATTAGTCAAAGTTTCTACGATGCTCAATACACTAAGGGGCGATGCGTGTGAGCTCGGTGAAACGGATGTGAAAAATTTGCAGAGAAGTGCTCTGTTGCTCACGAAACTGCTTCCTTTTAGTTTCAGTGGGCAGAGCGTAGTTGACTAAGCAGGTATGAGGAGGGCTATTTGAAAACTAATATCAAATACATGAGTCATGTTATTTCTAACTGATTCCGGCGCTCATTATGGTCAATAAAAATCCAACGGCAGTATTGACGCCGTTGGGCTGAGGCAGGGAGGGTTGCCTCGTTTTTCAAGGTGAAGCCGGGCAAGCCCGTTGTGTAGCGGCCGCTTGGCTGATCACCGCGGCCAGGCGTTTGACGTTGTTTTGCTGAGCGGTGACCAAGTCTTCGATAGACGGCCCGGAAGGCGTCTGCAACGTACTGCGGCAAGTCACCAGCGCATTATCACCGGCACCCAGCGGCCGCAGGCGCCATTTGACGTCGATCAAGCCGTATTGGCCGGGAATCGAGTCGAAGCGCTGCACATCCACGCGCAATGACACTTTGCGCTGGGGGTTGGCGTTGGACAGTTGATCCTCCAGCGCACTGCGCAACTCATCCGACAGGCTCGCTCCCCACCAATCGGTTTCGAGAATCGACAGGCCACTGTTGCCCTGGCGAATGACGATCTGTGGCCGATCGACCTGCGGCGGCACGCTGAGGCCTTCGATCCTGATCTCGTCGCCGTTGCTCCGAGCCAGTTGCGCCGGGGTCAGGGTGTGAAAGTGAATCGGGTCGCTACGACACGCCGCGAGCAGCAGCAACGCGGCGACCAGGGTGATCTTCGGCGAAAAAGCCATGGTGTTGCTCCTGTGGTCAGTTACGCGGTGGCCCTTGCAGGTCGGCCGGCGCTGCATTGTCGGGGCGCCCGCGAATCAGCGATTCCGGGTGCCGCCCCAGGTAATCCGAGAGTTCACGCAGGGAACGCGACATGCGTTTGAGTTCGTCCAGGGTCTGGGTCAGTTGTTCGCGTTGCGGCGAGTCTTCGGCGAGGGTCGAACTGGCCGAATTCAGGGTCTTGCTCACGTCCGCCAGCGTGGTCTGCACGCCGGGCAGGGTCTTGGCGTTGAATTGCGCCAGGCCTTTGCGCAGCTCAACGAGGTTGCTGTCGAGGTTGCTGGCAATCCGTTCCACCGGCAGTTGATTGATCTTGTTGACCATGGCCTCGAGTTTTTCCTGCAATTGTTCGAGGCTGCCGGGGATGGTCGGGATGCTGACCGGCCGCGCGCTTGGATCGAACGTGACTTTCTCCGCTTTAGGATAGAAATCCAGCGAGATGTACAACTGACCGGTCAGCAGGTTGCCGCTGCGGGCCTGGGCGCGCAGACCGTTTTCGATAAACGTGCCCATCAGGCGTACGCCAGCCGCTTCGTCATTGGGATCATGCATCAGCGCCTTGACCATTTTGGTGTGTGCCTGACCCAATCGTTGCGGGTAGATCACGATGCCGACGTTGACCGGGAAGCTGCGTTTCTTCTCGTCGAAGTCCAGATTGATCGCCACCACCTTGCCGATTTCCATGCCGAGGAATTCCACCGGCGCATCGACCTTGAGCCCGCGCAGGGCCTGGTCGAAACGCAAGCTCAGGTACTGCGCCTTGCCATTGGGCGGGGCAAGGGCGGTGGTCTGGTCGTCGAACAGCTCAAAACTCTTTTCTTCGGCGGCGGGTTGATCGTTGGGGCTGTACTGCGGGGCGAGAAAGGCGATGCCGCCCACCAACAGCGAGGACAGCGATTCGGTTTTCACCGCGAATCCGTTGGCGCCGATATTCAGATCAATGCCGCTGGCGTTCCAGAACCGGGTGTTTTCGGTGACGTAGGCGTCATTCGGCGCATGGATGAACAGTTCGAGGTTTACCCCTTTGCCATCGGCGTCCAGCGCATACGCCACCACCTGGCCGACCGGAATCTTGCGGTAGTAGACCGGTGAGCCGATATCCAGCGAGCCGAGGTCCTGGGAGTGCAGGGTGAAGCGCTTGCCCGGTTCGCCGTAGGTAATGGGCGGCGGATTCTCCAGGCCGGTAAAATTTTTCGCACGACTGTTGGCGTGACCGATATCGGCGCCGATGTAGTCGCCGGACAGCAGGGTATCGATCCCCGAGACCCCACCTGCGCCGATACGCGGGCGCACCACCCAGAACTGCGAGTCTTCGCGGGTGAAGGTTTCCGCCTGTTTGGCGAGTTTGATCGTGGCATCGACACTTTTCTGGTCGTGGCTCAACTCCACGTCCGAGACATGCCCGATCACCACGTTGCGGTACTTGACCTCGGTTTTGTTGGCGGTCAGGCCATTGCCGGTCTTGAAGGTCACGACAATCGTCGGGCCTTCCTGCATGACGCTGTGCACCACCAGCGAAATCCCCACCAGCACGGCCACGATCGGCACGATCCACACCAGCGAAACGCTGAAACGGCGGGTCTTGATACTGGCCTGTCCCGGGGCTTGCGGCCCGTCAGTGGCTTGCGACTTCATCCGCGACCTCCTCATTGTTCAGTTCTTTATCCCAGATCAATCGGGGATCGAAGCTCATCGCCGAGAGCATGGTGAACACCACCACCAGGCCGAAAAACAGAATGCCCGCACGGGGTTCGATATCGGCCAGGGCCTGGAACTTCACCAGCGAAGCGACCAGGGCGACCACGATCACGTCGAGCATTGACCAATAGCCGATAACCTCGACGAAGCGGAACAACTTTGAGCGCTCCTTGCGCGCCCACAGGCTGTCACGCTGGACGGTCACCAGCAGCAACGTCAGGGCGACGAACTTGATACCCGGCACCGCGATGCTGGCGATAAAAATGATCAGGGCAATGTCCCAGGCACCGTGCTCCCAAAACTCCAGCACGCCGCTCATGATCGTACTGTCGGCGCCGTTGCCGACCATTTTGGTGTTCATCACCGGCAGCAGATTGGCTGGGACATAGAACGCCAGCGCGGCGAACAGGTAGGCCCAGGTCCGGGCCAGTGAGTTGACCTTGCGCCGGTGCAGCGGGGCGCCACAGCGTTCGCATTCGTGAGGATCGTTGGTCGTGTCACAAGCCAATCCGCAGGTGTGACACAGGCACAGGCCCAGTTCGCTGGCGACCGGAGGCGTTGTCATAGGACATCCCACAGTTCGCGGATATCGCGCCCGGCAATGCGAATCATCATCAGACTGAGAATGGCCAGGGCAAACAGGCCGATACCGGGCAGCACATCCAGCAACCCGGCGAGCTTGATGACCGCGACCATCGCCCCCAGCAGGCAGACTTCCAGCATGCTCCAGGGTCGCAGGGTTTCCAGCCAGCGCATGCAGAAGCGGAAACCGGGGGAGCGCTGACGGGCGAGGGCGAAGCTCAGGACCCAGATCAACAGGACCAGTTGGATAATCGGCGCGATGATCATCGAAATCGCCGCCACCATGGCGATGAAGGTGATCGGCCCCAGGCTCAGGGCCAACACCGAATCCCAGAGTGTGGCGCTGTTTTTCAGGCCTTTGAGGCTGATGCTCATGACCGGGAAAAAATTGGCAAAAATCCACAACACTAACGCGGTGAAGGTCAGCGCCAGGCGCTGCTCCAGCGTCAGGCCGTTATACCGCTGGAGCACGCCGCCGCAGCGGGTACACAGGGTTTTTTGATGTTTGGCGAGCGTGACTTTCTCATACACGCAGTCGCAGTGCTCGCAGATGATCAACTGGTCAGTCGTGGCCATGGGTCGCATTCGCAAGGAGGCAGGAAAGTCAGAGCACCTTCTCAATATAGAAGTGCCTTGCGATAGAGCAAATTAAAAGGCGGTTCAAAGGGATGGACTGTCCTCATGTAGGAGCAAGGCTTGCCCGCGATGGCGTCCCTGAGATCGTTATCGCGGGCAAGCCTTGCTCCTACAAGTATGGCGTTGTCATCGGGGGAGGGGATTAGCCGAACATCTCGCGCAGGCGATACCAGAACATGCCCAGCGCCAGCAGCGGCGAACGCAAGGCGCGGCCACCGGGAAAAGTCATGTGTGGCACGGCGCTGAAGACATCGAAGCCTTTGCTGTGCCCGGCATGGATCGCTTCACCCAGCAGTTTGGCGCACCAGTGAGTCACGTTCAGCCCATGGCCGGAATAACCCTGGGCGTAGAACACATTCGGATGTTGGCTCAAGCGGCCGACCTGCGGAAAACGATTGGCCGAGATGCCGATCTTGCCGCCCCATTGATAGTCGATGCGCACGTTCGCCAGTTGCGGGAACACCTTGAGCATGGCCGGGCGCATATAAGCCGCAATGTCCGAAGGATCGCGCCCGGAGTAGTGGCAGGCACCGCCAAACAGCAAGCGCCGGTCCGCCGAGAGCCGGTAGTAATCCAGGCCGACTTTCTGGTCGCACAGCGCCAGATTCTGCGGGATTAACTGCGCGGCGACCTCAGGCGACAGCGCTTCGGTGGCGATGATGTAACTGCCGGCTGGGAGCACCTTACCGCTGAGCTTCGGTTCCAGTTCTTCGAGATGCGCATTGCAACCCAGCACCACGCTGCCGGCGCGGATCGTGCCGCCGGTGCAACGAACCTGCACGGTACTGCCGTGGATCAACTCCAGCACCGGACTTTGTTCGAAGATCCGCACGCCGAGGGATTCGGCCAGCCGCGCTTCGCCCAGTACCAGGTTGAGCGGGTGCAGATGCCCTGAACCCATGTCGATCAAGCCACCGGCATAGACACCGGAATTCACCACGTGCTGACGAATCTGCTCTGGCCCGATCAGCCGGGTCTCATGGGCGTAACCCTGGGCGACGAGGCCTTCTTGCTCCACTTTGAACGCTGCAAACTGCGCCGCCGTGTTCGCCAGTTCACAAAAGCCCCAGCGCAGGTCGCAGTCGATGCCGTTTTCCTGGATTCGATTGCCCACCAACGCCACGGATTCGACCCCGGCGCGCTCCATGTAACGCACGCCTTCTTCACCGACATAGCGGGCAAAACCGCTGACGTCATGGCCGATGCCACGAATCAACTGCCCACCGTTGCGCCCGCTGGCGCCCCAGCCAATGCGCCGGGCCTCCAGCAAGATCACCGACAGTCCGCGCTGCGCCAGTTCGATGGCGGTATTGACGCCCGTGAACCCGCCACCGATCACGCAGACATCGGCGTCAAGGTCCGAGGCCAGCGTGGGGTAGGGCGCCAGGCTCTTCACCGTGGCGGCGTAATAGGAATGGGCGTGTTCGTTGCTGTACTGATTCATTTGTTGGACTTCACTTTGCTCCAGGAACGGGTCATCAAACGCATGATCGCCTGGGGCGGGGTGGTAGAAATGTAGAGTTTGTCGAGGACGGCCTGGGAAGGGTAGACCTCAGGATTGTTCACCAATGCCTCATCCATGTATTGCTTGGCGGCCGGGTTCGGGTTGGCGTAACCCACCGAGGCACTGACCTTGGCGATCACTTGCGGGTCCAGCAGGTAATTGATGAAGGTGTGGGCTTCTTTCGGGTTGCTGGCGTCGGCGGGAATCGCCAACAGGTCAAACCACAGGTTGCTGCCTTCCTTCGGGATGGCATAGGCGATGTTCACGCCGTTCTTCGCTTCCTTGGCCCGATTGGCGGCCTGGAACACGTCACCGGAGTAACCGAAGGCCACGCAGATGTCGCCGTTGGCCAGGTCCGACACGTACTTCGACGAGTGGAAATAGGTGATGTATGGCCGAATGCTCATCAGCTTCGCTTCAGCCTTTTTGAAGTCCTCGGGGTTTTCGCTGCGTGGGTCCATGCCCATGTAGTTGAGCACGGCCGGGAACACTTCGTCCGCAGAATCCATCATCGACACGCCGCATTGGCTGAGTTTCTTGATGTTCTCCGGTTCGAACAGCACGGCCCAGGAGTCGATATGGTCGATGCCCAGCACTTGCTTGACCTTGTCGACGTTGTAACCGATGCCGTTGGTGCCCCACAGGTACGGCACCGAATGGGCGTTCTCCGGATCGTTTTTCTCCAACAGAGTGAGCAGTTTCGGGTCGAGGTTCTTGAAGTTGGGCAGTTGCGAGCGGTCCAGTTTGAGGAACGCCCCGGCCTTCACCTGGCGAGCGAGGAAGTGGTTGGACGGCACCACTACGTCATACCCGGTGCGGCCGGCGAGCAATTTGCCTTCCAGGGTTTCGTTGGAATCGAATACGTCGTAGATCACCTTGATCCCGGTTTTGCCCTGGAAGTCGGCGAGGGTGGTCTCGCCGATGTAATCGGTCCAGTTGTAGACGCTGACCTGTGGCTGAGCCTGGGCACCAGCACTAAACATAATCGCCAGCGCGACCGGAACCACGGATTTCAATAGACGCATTAGACACCTCTTTTTGTAGTTGGATGATCGTTCCCACGCTCTGCGTGGGAATGCCTCAAGGAACGCTCTGCGTTCCAGTGGGACGCTCTGCGTCCCGGGCTGCATTCCCACGCGGAGCGTGGGAACGATCATTACGATCACTATCAGACGCTGAGCAACAGGAATTCACGCTCCCAGGAACTGATCACGCGCTTGAAGTTTTCATGCTCGGCGCGTTTCACCGCGACATACCCGCGCACAAATTTGCTGCCCAGGTAACGCCCGACGGTTTCGCATTCTTCCATCTGGCTCAAGGCGTCTTCGATGGTGATCGGCAGGCGCAGATTGCGACGTTCGTAGGCGCGGCCCTGCACCGCAGCGCTCGGCTCGATCTTCTCAACCATGCCGAGATAACCGCACAACAGGCTCGCGGCAATCGCCAGATACGGGTTGGCGTCGGCGCCGGGCAAACGGTTTTCCACGCGCATGGCATCGGGAGTGGAGGTCGGCACACGCAGGCCGACGGTGCGGTTTTCTTCGCCCCATTCGACGTTTACCGGCGCCGAGGTGTCCGGCAGGAAGCGGCGGAACGAGTTCACGTTAGGCGCGAACATCGGCAGCACTTTCGGGATGTACTTTTGCAGGCCGCCGATGTGATGCAGGAACAGCTCGCTCATCTTGCCGTCGGCATCGGCGAAGATCGGCTGGCCCGTAGCGATATCCACCACGCTCTGGTGCAAATGCATCGCGCTGCCTGGCTCGTCGCCGATCGGCTTGGCCATGAAGGTCGCGGTGACGTTGTGCTTGAGCGCCGCTTCGCGCAGGGTGCGTTTGAACACGGTGATCTGGTCCGCCAGGTCCAGCGCATCGCCGTGACGGAAGTTGATTTCCATCTGCGCGGGGCCGTCTTCGTGAATCAGTGTGTCGAGGTCCAGGCCTTGGAGTTCGCACCAGTCGTAGACGTCTTCGAACAGCGGGTCGAATTCGTTGGCGGCGTCGATGGAGAACGACTGCCGGCCACTTTCCGCCCGACCGGAACGACCCAGCGGCGCCTTGAGCGGCAAGTCCGGGTCTTCGCAACGCTGGGTCAGGTAGAACTCCATTTCCGGCGCGACAATCGGCTTCCAGCCTTTGTCGGTGTACAGCTGCAGGACTTTCTTCAACACGTTGCGCGGCGACAGTTCGATCGGGTTGCCGAACTTGTCGAAGGTGTCGTGAATCACGATGGCGGTCGGCTCGATCGCCCATGGAATCACATAAACGGCGTCGGCCACGGGTTTGCAAATCATGTCGATATCGGCCGGGTCGAGCAGGTCGTAGTAGACGTCGTCGTCGACAAAGTCCCCGGTTACTGTTTGCAAAAGCACACTTTCCGGCAGGCGCATGCCTCGCTCATGCAGGAACTTGTTGGTGGGTGCAATCTTGCCGCGAGCGATGCCGGTCAAGTCGCTGACCACACACTCGACCTCAGTAATCTTGTGATCTTTCAGCCACGTGAACAGCTGATCGAAAGGGACATTCATAAAGACCTCGTTATTGGTTTTAGTAACGCCGGGGAGGGCGGTCGCATCCGACAGACACTTCCCCTGAAGCGCGTTGACGACTATCTTGGGCGAGCCTTGCGGTTCCATCTATCCACTTTAAGCAGCACCAAAACGCACCAAACGAGTGCGTAAGGTCACCCATGACAGCGTGCAATCCGTTACAAGTCCAAGCGTTCAACACCGCCGATGTCGCCGAGCAAATCCGCGCCACACCGGGTTGGGTGCAGCATTACCAGCAGATGTCGCCCGGGCATTTCGCGGGTTTGGTGCGCTATCTGGACCTGCAAGGTGTGGAGATTTACGAAGAACACATGAACACCCGGGTCGAGCAGAATTTCAGTGCGCCGCAGGGTTCGCTGGCGTTCTGTTTTGATCGCAGTGACAACGCGCTGTACGTGTTGAATGGTGAAAGTCGCAACATCTGGATCACCCCGGAGAACTACCAGGAGATCGCCGTGGTGTTTGGTCCGGAGTTCGTCCAAAGGCACGGTTTGAATGTGGCGCGGCTGGAAGGCTTGTTCATGTCACCGCTCAATTGCCAGCAGAACGCGCTGTTCAGTCGCTGGTTAAGCGGCACATTGACCCGCCTGGCGCAGACGCTGGACCCGCCCAGTCGGGAAGCATTGACCCTGCAACTGCTGGAAGACTGCCTGTATATCCTCGACAACGCGTGCGTGCGCCTGGATCAAGGGGGGCTGCAACGGCGGACCGAGGAGCGAACGGTCATGAAGCGTGTCGGCGAATGGGCCGCCGATGCGCCGGAGGAAACCCTCAACCTGCTGGAGCTTTCCCAGGTCGCGGGAGTGTCATTGCGTCAGTTGCAACATGCGTTCAAGGCCTTTACCGGTATGACACCGACCCATTGGTTGCGCTTGCGTCGGCTCAACAGCGCACACCGCGAACTACTCAGCCGCACAACGAATGAGACCACGGTTGCCGAAGTGGCGATGCACTGGTCGTTTTGGCATTTGGGGCGATTTTCCAGCAGTTACCATGCGTTGTTCAAAGAGTTGCCGAGTGAAACGCTCAAGCGTGGAAACAGAGTGTAACTAATACAACTATTAATACTTGGCTGTAGGACGCGTCCTGCATATGTAGCTCAATGTTTCGAGAATGTTTGATCTTTAGAAAGATTCCGTTCTCAATCAAGCACCTAAGGGTTTTTGCAATCATTCAGGTGATTTGACGCAGCATCCAGGTCATCTAGCTTCTGTTCGTCGATACAACCGGTGTATCGAACTAAATGAACCGAGGCTAAACGATATGGCTGTTGTGCTGAAAGATTCAGAAAGTAGTAACGACCTTCCCAAAGCGGTACTTCATCTGATTTCAGGGGAGTACCCGGGGGTTGCGCGTAGCGCTGGGGTATTTACCAAAGAAGATGTCATCAAAATCAAACAGTATGTGAAGAAGGGGCTTTCGCTGCCAAGCGAATTGCCGGAAGTTGAGTCTTACCTGAAATACACCAAAGTGGATATCGCCGGGCTTGAGCCAAGCGACATTCAGGTGTTATTCAAGAAAATCCGGATTCATGCCGCCAGTTGGGATGGGGTGGAAAACAAGATTGTCCAGCAAAGTATCGACTTGAGCTCTGCGGCGAAAAACATCGTCAGCAGCGGCGGGGAAATTATTTCCGTCATTAAGGAAATGCCCATTATGGAACGGGTCAGAACCACATTGGGTGGCCTGAGCAACAACGATCTTGAGGGCCTCAAATACACCTCTGACGATGGCGAGGTGGCGTCTGCCGTGACTGAAATCATCGAGCTGATGAAGGTCGATATCAAACGTCAGCAAAGCGCAACGAAAGAGCTCAAAGACCGTATTTCCAATTTCAAGATCGAGCTGGCTGGCGGCGAACTGTCGACGGGCAAGCGCGTCTTTGGACTGCAATCCGAGGTCAAGGGCAAATATGACTTGATGGAGCGAAACAACTTGCTCGAATCCATCGCCAGCTCCAAAGAAACCATTCGTACAAAAAAAGACCGGATCACCCAGCTGGACAAGGACTACGACTATTACGTCGGTATGTCGTTCTCCGGCGGGTTGCCGATCTTCTGGCCTATTTCAGGCTCGATATTTGGCCCCAAAGCCGAGACTGCGCGCAAAGAGCGCAATGCACTGAAGTCAGAGGTTGATGCCTTGGAGTTGTCCGTCAGTGGCAAGGAAAGTTTGCAGACCGCGATGGAAAGTTCGCTGTCGAGCTTTGGTGATCTCGGCATTCGCATGGCCGGCGCTGAGGCGGCACTCAATATCCTGAATACGATGTGGCAAACCATCCTGAGCAAGATTGATGCGTCGGTTGAACAGTTTGGGCGTATCAACAATGCCTTGCGCCTGACTTCATTTGTCGCGGAGTTCGCCCTGGTGATTGACCCGTGGCGCGACGTTAAGAACACCGCGGGTGAACTGGTGGCCACCTTTAATGAAGCCCTGGAAGAATACAAAAATAATTTTAATTAATTGCTTGGCGACCAAAGGATGACTGCCATGAACAATGTGACACCGATCGATACCCAACTTATTCCCGACATCGACGTTAAGAAAATCATTCAAACCATTCGCGACGTTTCGAGGCTGGCCAGTTTCAGACAGGACCGGGCTGACGTGCTGCAGGAAAGGGCGCAGCGGGTTGCCGCGTACTTGAACAATATCGATAAAACCATGCGCGAATCCTTTCCCGTATTGCTGACTGCATTGAACGGCGCCTCCGGACAGAGCTACTTTGATGCCCTTGCCGAGTTGAACGACGCCTTGGCCAGGAACGATCTGACGGCGCAAGATCGGGAAATGGTCAGCGAGGAGGTCTTGAACATCAAGCGCAACATCGAGGCGATGCTGGAAGGTGTCGAGGCAAAGTTTACCGACCGTTCCCGGTTTCTCGAGAACGAAGTGCGCAGCCTCTACAAAGTCGAAATAGATGAGCGGGCGGATGAACCGCTGAAGGTGGCCAGGGCGCGCAAAGCCAGAATCCTGGTGGCGTTGAATGATCAGAGTCTGAGCAAAGCGAAATGTGAGCAGCAGCGAGACACGCTGATCAAGGCACAGGACGTGATTCGCGAATTCAACCTGGCGGACATGTATAAAAACTACATCCCCGACGGTGAAGCGCTTGACAGTCTGGACATGGCGAACCCGAAAAAAGAGGCGGTGAAGCAGGGCATCGAACTGGTCAGAACGGTGCTGGGGGTGGTTTCTGACGGCATCAAATACAGCGAACTTGCGACCTCACGGAACAACCTAGACAAAGAAATCCAAGCGCTCACTCAATCGATAGAGGGACTGAACAGGGAGCTACAGACCGCTGAGGATGCTTTATCCGATATCACTGCTGTCGTGGAAATAGACCGCCAACGCCGAGTAGTCGGTGAGGAAATCATTGCAGTGGCGAGTGTGTGGCTGGGGTTTTCGATGAGCCTCGATACACTGAAAAGCATGGATTACACCCAGGCCGAGTTATCCAGGTTTCTGAATCGATACAACACGCATCTGGAGAAACTGACGGCTGACTACAACAGCATCATGATCCACTAGGAAATCTGCCAGCGATTCAAACGAGTTCGCCCCCAGGTCGACTGGCATCGGCCTGGGGGCGAAGTGGGAGAGCGCCTACGTTAGAACTAATCAGCCTCTGACACGGCTGAAGGAGAATGAAAGGGATTTTTTCATTAGCCTGGCGATGGGGGTTTCTATTTTTTTGTGGATGATATGGGACGCACCTATCATCAAGGCGATGGTGCCCCATAGCAGTAAGTGCGGATTCACAGCCGGATAGGCAATGTTAAAGATCATAAAACCGATCATTTGATGTAATAGGTAAAGCGGGTAGGTCAGCGCGCCTAATGCAGTCCAGTTCAATGCCCCTATGGCTGCCGTTTTGTTCGTGGCGATCAGGAGAAACGTCATGAAAAACAGGGTAATCATGCTGCAAACGATCAGAGGACTGAATTCGGTTGGATATTTGGTTTCGAGCAATTCGGCCCATACGATTGCGGTATAGCTGGCTAATGCCAATGCACCCGCCAATAGCAGAGCTCGTATTTTTGTGAATCCCTTGGCCCATATCATGTAGAACGTTGCACCCGCTATGAAATAGGCAGCGTAATCGGTAATTAATATCGTGCGCATCTTTTCAAAAGCGAGTACTTCTGCGGTGGCAGAGATCAGTAGCCAGAATACGAGGTAGGTCTCTATTTTTTCTATTTTCTTGAAGCCCAACAGAATGGAAATCATCAGGTAAAATTTTATTTCTACAAACAGTGACCAGTAAACGCCGTCTATCGGCGTGACACCCATCAAGTCGCCAAGGAAGGTCATGTTAATCATGTATTGATAAAGATCAGCGGTAAATCTTGGCTGTCCGATGGCAAGAGTGATTAGAAAAGTGAGGGTGCAGCACACCCAAAAAGCAGGGCAGAGGCGAACGACGCGGGAGATGAAAAATACTTTGAGATTATTGCTGGAGGCGGTCATCAGAATGACGAATCCGCTGATCATGAAAAACAGTTCGACGCCTAAATAACCGTATTTGGCAGGCTCAGCCAATAGCGGGTAGGGCATTGCCGACATGTCGCCCTTTGCATACCCGCGAAAAGCGTAGTGAAAAAACACGACTGCGACAGCCGCAAGGAAACGCAGCAAGTCCAGTTCTTTCAGCCGGCGGTTGATCATGCATATGCGCTCCAGACGTGTTCGCGCTGATTGAAAACTGACCACCCTGCCGATTGAAATTTGACCCAGGGCGTACGCTATAGCAGCAGTAGCGCCTCATGGATTTCAATTGAAGGTGTAATACCTTCTTTGCGTCGGCTATCGAGCCAGTTTCTGGTTTTGTTTATATCGAAGATCTGGCCCTGGTCCATCAAGGTCAAAAGGAGCTCATCGGAAACCCGATAGCGCCCGCAATCCGGACAATTCCTCTCCTCCCAAGGGCCGTTACACTGAATGCGTTCCGCCACGCCGACACAAATAAGACAATTCATCGTTATTACCCATTCTTGTTTTTTTAACCGCCGCCATGAGCCGGTTGAGACGCCACGCACGGGAATCATCCGGCACGCTGATGAGGCTGGAACTTTGTCGACCTGAATGATCGAACGAAAGTTCAGGGCGTTGACGCTTTCAGGACAAGCAGGTCGTATCTACCACCCAACCTGACGTCATGACGTCTATCGACTCCGTTGCCACACCTTGACGTAGTCGACTTCGAAGGTGGAGGGCAGGTCAGCATCGTCGACCACGCCGAACCATTTCCACATGGCCTCACTGTCAAAGACGATCTGCATGGGGAAGAAGAAGTGTGTGTTCTTCGACTCCCTGACCAGCACGCCATCGACGTACCAGCGCAGGGTGTCGGGCTGCCAGTCGAAGCCGTAGACATGAAAGTCACTTGCCAGGCGCCAGGGGCTTATCCAGGTGCTGCCGTTGGCGATATGTTCGGTGCTTTGCGGCGTGGCCCACAGGTGGGCGTTCATGTTGTAAGAACGATCTGAGGCAGCGTCTTTGGTCTTGCCGCCGATTTCGAAGATGTCGATTTCGGTGGCGTTGTCAGCCATGCCCGTCCACGCCAGCCAGAAGGCGCTGGAGGCCGCGGAGTTCATGGGTTTGCCCCGTGCTTCGTAATAGCCGTAGAAGCCGCGTTCAAAGGTACGAACCATGGCTGAGGTGTAGTCCTTGAAACCGAGTTGGACGTACTTTTGCGGCAAGGTTTCCTTGCGAAAGACGATGTTCAGGTTGCCGTTGGCCAGGAACGCATTGGCCGGCCTGAACAGCGCCGGTTTGCGACCCAAGGATTCATTCCCCTGGGCATTGTTGACGTGCCAGCGCACGGAGTCGAGAACGTCGCCATTGAAGTCATCGGACAGTTTGCTATCGAATATCCAGTTGCCGGCATTGGCCTGGTCGGACAGGGGCAAGCCGGCGTCGCCGAGTGTCGGCAAAGTGCCCAGCGGTCCGACCCGGGTCCAGGTATCGGCCTCCCGGGGAACGGCAACCGACCACTTGTTCGCCAGGTATTGATACGCCTCTTGTTGCTGCGCAAGGGAGGCAAACGGGCGGTCGTACACCAGCACTTCCGCGATATCGCCTTTGAAATTGTCGGAATTGCCGACCACGTTGCGCCCGACCGCGTAGGGACCAATCGGCACGTCGTGAAGTTCGAGGACGGAAAAGGTCGGCGCGTAGGTGTCTGCCTGTCGCAGGCTGATGGCGAAGTTCGGCAGCACGTTGTCGTTATCGGCGCTTTTTGGACGCGAGCTGAACAGCCGCTGCCAAGGGTCTGCCGGGCTCTGCTCGGGCAACCGACGGGAGACGATCAGGAGGGTCACCGAGCCTTTGCCGGCGCGGATTGTTTTGCCCAGAAACGCCGAAACGCCATTGAAGCGCACCACCGCGTTGCCGTGCATTGCGTTGGCCACGCGCTGCGGACGCGAGGACGCAATTGCATCGTCTACCGTGGCGTGGTTGGTCTTGCCGGACTTGTCGTTCCAGCGCTGGAGGCGGCCCTGCGTATCGATACTCATGGTCGACGCATCGGCCGCGTCCAGCCACAGCGCCAGCCCGGCGGCTGGCGGACGGGAAGGCGCTGGCGCTGGCGCGGCGCTGCAAACCAGCGAAACCGACAGCAGGAGTGCCAGCAGACATTCTTTAAACATCGGCATCACTTCACCGCAATCGGCGCCGGAATTTCGAATGAAGACTGATACCCCTGCGGATTACACGACTGCCACCGCCAGGTATCGATGATCATTTGCTCCAGGCCGCGTTGCGCGCTCCAACCCAGTTCGCGTCCTGCCTTGCTCGGGTCGGCCCAGCATTTGGCGATGTCACCGAGGCGGCGCGGAGCGAAGTGGTAGGGAATGGTGATGCCGGTGATGTCCTCGAAACTGTGGATGATCTGCAGCACGCTGTAGCCGATGCCGGTGCCGAGGTTCCAGAAATTGATGCCGCTGTGGTGCTGCAACACCTGCAACGCTTTGAGATGACCGTTGGCAAGGTCGACCACATGAATGTAGTCGCGTACGCAGGTCCCATCCACGGTGGGATAGTCGCAGCCGTAAACCGTGAGTTCGGGAATCCGGCCAATCGCGACCTGCGTCAGGCACGGCAACAGGTTGTTGGGGCGGCCCCTGGGATCTTCGCCGATCATCCCGCTTTCGTGAGCGCCAATCGGGTTGAAGTAGCGCAATAACCCGATGCTCCAGCGTGGGTCGGAGTCGCACAGATCGGTGAGCAACTCTTCGATCATGAGCTTGGTGCGGCCGTAGGGGTTGACCGGTTTGCCGGTGCCGAAATCTTCGGCAATCGGTGTTCGTGTGGGCTCTCCGTACACCGTGGCCGATGAGCTGAACACCAGTTTGAACACGTTATTGCGAGCCATTGCCCGGCACAGGTCAAGCGTGCCGGCGACGTTGTTGGCGTAGTAGTCCAGCGGCTTGCGCACGCTTTCTTCAACGGATTTGAGGCTGGCGAAATGCACCACAGCGTCAATGTCGTAGCGGCTGAAGATATCGTCGAGCAGGATCGAGTCGCGAATATCGCCATTGATGAAATCGACCCGGGTCTGGGTCAGTTGCTCAAGGCGCGCGATGCACTCTCGACAGCTGTTGCACAGGTTGTCGAGCACCAGCACATCGTGTCCGGCGTTAATGAGCGCGAGGGCGGTATGAGAACCAATGTAGCCGGCCCCGCCAGTAATCAACGTAGTTTTGCGCATGGTGAGGTCTTCCTGTCTCAGGGACTGAATTCAGCGGGCGGTGAATACCGATTTGAATTCTTGCGGCCAGCGCGGGTGCATGACGCTATAGGCCACGGCATAACTCAGCACGCCAACCACGATGCTGCAGATCAAGTGCAGGTAGCCTTGAAAACCCAGCTGAGGTGACACAAACAGGACGGTTGCGGCCATGACCAGTGAAGCGATCACGCTGCGGTAATTAGCGTCGAGGTACCGCCGCCAGCTGTAACCGATGGCTGTGTTAAGGCCACGGATTTGCAGCGGCGTGATAATCAGCATTCGCGCCAGCAGCGCCAGGGCTGCGGCCATGCCGCCATAAACGTTGCCGAAGCCGTAGACCAGCACCAGCGCCAGCACCGTGGTTGCCACTTCAGCCTTGATCGTGAGGTGGCTGCGGTTGACTGCCACCAGTGCGGTGGTGGCGTACATGGCGGTGTTGCCGATGGCCGCCGTGCAGGCCAGCACTTGCAGCAGGGGAATCGCTTCGGCCCACGTGGCGCCGAATATCAACAGGATGAGGTCGTTTGCCGTGAGCGCGATGCCAATGAACAGGGGCGTCAACAGAAAGCCGCTCACGGCAGTCGAGTCGCCAATGATCCCGAGCAGTCGCAACGGCTCTGCGCTGCGCCGGGCGAACACCGGCAGCGCGTAGCTCAGCAGGCCGTTATAAATCGCGGTGCGTGGCAGCTCGATGATGCGCATCGCCATATTGAACATGCCGACCGCGTTCACGCCGGCTGTCATGCCCAAGACCACGTTGACCCCGCGCTGTAGCGTTTGCGAACTCAGCGCGTTGATGGCAACTGGTGCGCCGGCCCTCAACAGTTCACGCAAGAACGGGCCATCAATATAAAAGGCCATGCGTCGCGGGTCTGCGCGCATCAATACAATGATGGACACGAACTCCATGATCAGTGCCTGGGCAATGACCGCCCAGGCTCCCAATCCCCAAAGCGCAACAGCGATGCCGCCGACGCCGCCACACACCTTGCCCAGTAACGTGCGCGACGCCAGCATCCTGAAGTTACCGCTGCGGCGCATTTGCGCCACGTAGACCCGCGCCATCATGGTGAACAGGATTTTCACCGAGGCCACCGCCGTCATCCATTGCAGCACCGGGTCGGGTGTGTACAGAAACGCCGCGCCCGAGATGACGATGATCGACACCAGGCTGACGAGTACCGCAGCCCAGAAGGCTGTAGTGATGTGTTTGTCCTCCAGCCGTTCGAGTCGTACCAGCGGGTCCTCCAGAACCGATGAATACACCAGGCCGATCAACTCGACGATGGCAATGATGACCGTGCCCACACCCAACTCTGCGGGCGACAGCAGCCTGGCATACGCGACGAAGGTAATCATCGACAGGAAAATCAGGCCGAATTTCTCGGTGAAGATCCAGATCAATGTAACCAGACGGTGATTGGCCATGGCGGATACCGGTTCAATGAGCGGTGGTTGACGCCGTTGCCTTGCGCCATGATCGGGCGCAAGCATTGAGGTAGCGCAAGGTCGGTTTGCCGTTATCGAAGATCAGCGTTTGCCAGGAATAGTCCAGCATCCGCCGGTAGACGCCGATCACGTCGGCATACTCGCCTTTACGGGAAAAGGCATTGAGAAAGTCGGTGTGGTTGCCCAGCACGAAATCGATCCGTTGCTGCTTGCTTAGCTGCGCGCCATAGCGGGCGAGGTACACCTCGATGAACCTGATCTTGTTCTGGTAGTACTTTTTTGGTTGCGCGGTCATGTTGCCGCCATTGACCGTGCGCTCCAGCAGCACCTGCGGCACCGTGTGGACCTCCCAGTGTTCGGCGATCCGGGTCCACATGAAGCGGTCTTCGGAGTAACGCAGGCTGGCGTCGAAGCCTCCGAGTTGCATGATCACGTCGCGCTTGACCAGCGCGGTGGACACACCATTGACCACGTTGGCGTGGATGAAATCGTAGAAATGCCTGCCGTTCTTGCGCTGATTGTCCAGTTGCCGCCTACCGTCGCTGTAATTGACCTGCGCGTAGCAGTCGATCAGCCCCACTGGCCGTCCCTGACGACTGAGTTCGTCATACAGGGCCAGTTGTAGTTCCAGCTTTTGCGCACGCCATTGGTCATCGGCATCGAGCATCGCCACAAAAGTCTCTTCAGAGTGCCGCAACCCGTGGTTGCGGGCGCTGGCCTGGCCTTCGTTGGCTTGCTGCAACAGCGTCAGGCGAAACGGCGCCGCGAAGTTTTTGACCCGTTGTGGCCCGTCATCGGTGGAACCATCGTCGATGACGATGACGTGATCGGGCAGCCGGGTTTGCCCGACCAGGGACGCCAGTGTTTGCTCAATGCTGTCGGCGCCGTTGTACATCGGGATCACGACGCACACTGAATGCGGCAAAGGGGGGGCTTGGTTTGGCACGGGTGTTTCTCCTTTTATTACGCCTTGGCTGAATCGTGCGGTAATGCCCTGCCAGACGGACGCTGACGCAGGGTTGCCGGTGAAAACTCGGGGTAGGTCGCGTGGTGATGCCGAAAGGACAGGGCCAGGGTGCAGAACACCAAAAACTCGGCGGAGCGGTAGTTGGGAATCACGTACGCCACATAATTGGTGACGGCGAACAAGCCGATGATCACCAGAGCGCTGGCGCGAAACTGTGCCGACTGGTTTGCCGTCACGGCCCGGTATTGTTTGAGCAGCGCTTCGCCAAGCAAAAGCGCCAGCGCAGCCAGTTGGATGGCACCGCCGTTGAGCAGGGTCTCCATGTAGCCGCTGTGAGCGTTGCCGATATAGCCCCAGCGGATAATGAAAGCATCGGCATCAGGGCTGGACCAAAAGGCGCCGAAGCCGTAACCCTTGAGAAACTGTCCGTCGATGTAGGGCTCGAGCAGCTCCCAGATCAATGTACGGTCGGTCAGTGACGGGTCACGACCGGCCATTTCCAGCAGTACCGCAAAGTTGCTGTACAGAAACAGGCAAACCAGCAGGTAGAGGAGGGTGCATCCCAGGAACATCAGCTGCGAGCGGTTGATGCGCAAGCGGATCAATGTGAGGAAGTACCAATAGCTGATCGTGCCGGAAATAATCAGCACCACCCCTGTTGCCGACTGGGCGAGCAAGATGGCGACCAGCGAGCAAAACGAACAGAAGAGCGCCCAGTGATTGCGCTGACGAATCATCGGTAGCAACAGCAGGATGGCGATCGCGTTGAGCCGGGCGCCGGCGTTCTTTTCGGCAAAAATCCCCTTGAAGGCGCCGTCGCGAATACCACCGGACAAGAACGCGACGCCAGGCATGACCACGGCGAGTATTAACCCGATCAACGCCGCCACGCCGATGGCACAGCCGAGCATGAAGGTGATTTTTTCAAGGGGGTAGTTATAGGCAATGAAACCGGCAAAAAACACCATGCTGAGCATTGCGATAAACCGCTTGAGGCTCAGCATCGGGTCGTGGGACCAGCCGATCGATGCAACGACACAGAGCATGAACACCAGCAGAAAGAAGTTGCTGCGGTAAAAGGTTTTGCTGAGAAACACCTTGTTGCGGATGAAGAAGAATAATGGCACCAACAATGTGATGAGGCCGCAGACCTGGTTGGCGACGTTACCTTCGAGGTCTTTATTGATGTCGCCGAAGCTGGATGCGCCACCCAGACCGAGAACAAACGTAATCACCTGGATGTAGAACAGCACGCCGAACAAGGTGAAGCCATCGCGTAACGTCGAATATCTAATCTCCAGTGTTTTCATGATGATGGGCTCCCGAGCAACGCGGTGAGGTAGGTCTGCACCGCGCTGGCATTCATGAATCGGGTGGCTGCATCCAGGCGGGAATGACGCTGCAAATCTCGCGGTGTGGAGAGTTGCAGGGCAATTGCCTGTGCCAGTGCGAACGGGTCGTCGACGGCGACTAGCGGTGCGACGAGGCCGCCGATGAGGATGTCCTGAGGGCCATGGGGGCAGCGGGTCGCCACCACCGGCGTGCCCGTGGACAAGGCCTCTACCAGCGCATTGGGGCTGCCTTCGAAGCGCGACGACAGCACAAAGCAATCGGCCGCGGCCACTTCTGCCAGAGGATCACGGGTGTAACCCGGCAGGTCGAAGCGATCCGCAACGCCCAACGTGCGGGCCTGGTCAAGCAACTGCTCCCTGAGCGCGCCTTCGCCAAAAATGATCAAACGGGCGCCGGAATCCGGCAATGCGGCGAACGCTGTAATCAAGGTGTCGAAGCCTTTTTGCGGCGCCAGGCGACCCACGGCGACAATCACCGCGCTGGACTTTTCCAGTAGCCAACGGTGGCTGGGCAACCCCGGCGTCTTCTCGCGGAAATCGTTGTCGAGCACCGGGTTGTCGGCAATGGTCACGTCCTGGCGGCGCGCAATGGTGGTATCGACCAGGTCCTGAGCGACACCGCGCGATACGCAAATCACCGGGTTGGGAATGAGCCGATACAGCAGCGGCGCCACCAGGTACGCGACCCGCACCATAAAGTCGGGGTTAACGTGCTTATCATGGGAAAAGGCATTGCGCTCGCTGACGTGCAGCCGTGCCAGCGTGCCGGACAGCGCGGCAGCGGCGATCGCCACCACGTTGACGTGAGTGAGGGCCGCCAGTTGCGCGTCGAAGCGATTGGCACGAAGAAATCGCGCGAGTGCTGGCACCGCACGGGCACTGCGTGAGCTGCGCAATTCAACCTTTTTGACCCGCGGGTCGAGGTACGCTGCGTTAATTCCGCCGCCGGTCAGCATCAGCAACGTCACGTCATTGCCCGCGTCCACCAGCGCTCCGGCCAGGCGCGTCATCATTTTTTCAGCCCCGCCGGCGCTGAGGTCATGCAGGATAATCAGCAATTTTTTCATTGGTTCCATACCTGGTAATACGCCTGCGCCGCGTACTGGCTGGTGTACTGGCGGATGGCGTCAGTGACCATTTTTTCGCTGGGTGCAATGTGATCTCGTGAGGTCAGGCTTCGCAGCATTCCATCGGCCAACGCCGGTATGTCGTTGACGTTGACCAGTT
Source organism: Pseudomonas sp. LBUM1646 (assembly GCF_059716165.1). Taxonomy (NCBI): domain Bacteria; kingdom Pseudomonadati; phylum Pseudomonadota; class Gammaproteobacteria; order Pseudomonadales; family Pseudomonadaceae; genus Pseudomonas; species Pseudomonas sp. LBUM1646. The sequence continues at coordinate 3,462,755 of NZ_CP166810.1, read as the reverse complement.
GGCCAAGCCGGCCGTTGTCCAGCAGTTCTCTGGGCCCGGTCTCGCAGTCGCACGCCAGCACCGGCGTTCCCAGCGCCAGCGCCTCGATCAGTACGGTCGGCATGCCTTCTTGCACGGAACTCAGAATGAACAGGCGTGCATGCCTGAGCAGTGGATAGGGGTTGCTCAGGAAACCGGTGAAGTGCACCCGATGGGCGATGCCCAGGCGATTTGCCTGAGTGGTCAGTGCCTCGAGCAAAGGGCCGTCGCCGACGATCACAAGATCCGGCAGCGCTTCGCTGTGCAAAGCCAAGGCGTAGGCATCGAGCAACAGGTGAAAACCTTTGGGTTCTACCAAACGGCCCAGGCTCAACCAGTAGTCGCGGGGCAATCCGGCGAGCAGCGGTGCCTGTGAGGCTTGAAGCAGTTGTTCGGTGACGACGGCGTTGGGGCAATAACGGATCCGCTGCTGACCCCATGGCATTAGATCGACGAGGGCCTGGCGCAGGGCCGTGGAGACCGTCACCACCTGGCCGCTGCCACAGAGGTACAAGGTGTAGAGCAGGCGCAGGCTTGAGGGACCGGTTTTCTGTTCAGTGCAATCAAGTGTCGCGTGGCGGCTATAGATGACTTTGCAGGCACTGCCCAAGGTGGCGAACCAAGTGCAGAGGTTGGCCTGCTCCTTGGCGGCGATGAGGTGGGTGACGCCGTCACGGCGAATGAGCCGGCGCAACAGGACGATGGACTTGAGCAGGCCGACGATGCCGCTGCCGCCGCCATTGAGGCTTTGAATACCTTGCGTGTCGGGCATGTCTGCGTTCATGACGAAAAAACTCACACGCTGGCCGTCCTTGAGAAACTGCTCGGACAACCGTTGTTGAACGCGCTCGACGCCGCCACCCAACTTGAAATCCTTGAGGATAAACAGGATGTGCATGGTCATTCCCCAACGCTGATGGCGACTTTGTGCCGAGCGAGCATCGTCAACAGGTGCAAAAAGTTGCTGGGGTAATCGATGAGGTAGCGTTTGATCGTGTGGGGCTCGCGATACATTCGATAAAACGCGCGCATATGCAGGCGATTGATCAGCGCTGGGTAGTATTGCCGCGTGGCCAGGGCTTCCTGGCGAATGAACCCGCCACAGGTGAAGGCGACACCGCGAAAGCCCGCACGCAGCGCATCCTGTTCGAACTGCTCTTGCAGTCCGGCGCCCAGGCCAACGATCAAGATGTTCGCTTCGCTGCGACAAATGTCGGCCCGAATGCCATCGGCCTGGGACGCGTTGAAATAACCGTTGTGATAACCGGCGATGGTCAGCCGCGGATAAAGGGTCTTGATCTTGCTGATGAACAGGTCCAGTTCAGCTTGCCGGGCGCCAACGAAATACACGCGCTTACCCAGTTGCTCAGCGCTGCTGAGTACAAGGTCGGCAATAGATGTGAAGTCAAAGCTGACCCGGCCGATCGTCCTGCCGGTCACGCGAGACATAAATGTCGACATCAGCATGCCGTCGCAAAAATAGGTGACGGTGCTCGGGGTCTGTTCGAAAAGGCTGCCGATGGACGCAAAGTTAATGAAGGAATAGGCCTGGTTGGCCTCCAGTAACTTGGGTGAGTAATGCCCGACTAATTCCAGCTTGAACATGGCGCGGCTCCTTTCAGATGACTGAGGGGGTTTGCCGCCCCACGGATACGTAGGTGAAGCCGCGTTTACTCAAACGCTGCGGATCGAACAGGTTGCGTCCGTCGAAAATCAACGATTGCTTGAGCCGCTGACTGAGCAGGTCGAAGTCCGGCGCCCGAAACGATTGCCACTCGGTGACGATGATCAACGCGTCGGCATTTTTCAGCGCCGCTTCCTTGGTGCCCGCCAAGGTCAGGTCATCGCGCGAGCCATAAATGCGCTGGGCCTCTTCCATGGCTTTGGGGTCGTACGCCTGGACGCTGGCACCGGCCCGCCACAACGCCTCCATCAATACGCGGCTGGGGGCTTCGCGCATGTCGTCGGTGTTGGGTTTGAAGCTCAACCCCCACAGGGCAAAGGTCTTGCCGCGAAGGTTGCCGTCGTAGTGATTGAAAATCTTGCTGTAGAGACTGGTTTTCTGTTCCTGGTTGCGCGCCTCTACGGCCTTGAGCACCCGAGCGTCAATGTCGACACTGTTGGCGGCATGGATCAGCGCCTTCACGTCTTTGGGAAAACACGAGCCGCCGTAGCCGAGGCCGGGGTAGATAAACTGATAGCCGATGCGTGGGTCGGAACCGATGCCGTGGCGCACCATCTCGATGTCGGCGCCCAGTTTTTCGGCGAGGTTGGCCATTTCGTTCATGAAGCTGATCTTGGTCGCCAGCATGCAGTTGGCGGCGTACTTGGTCAGTTCGGCGCTGCGAACGTCCATGACGATGATTTTTTCGCGGTTCCGATTGAACGGTTCGTACAGCTCGCGCATCACCGCTTCGGCACGCGGGCTGTCGGTGCCGATGATGATCCGGTCCGGGCGCATGCAGTCTTCCACCGCACAGCCTTCCTTGAGAAATTCCGGGTTGGAGACCACGTCGAACGTCAGATCGCCGCGATCGTTATCGGCCAGCACTTGCTCGATGCGCGCACGCACCAGGTCGCCCGTGCCGACCGGCACGGTGGATTTGTCGACGATGATGTGGTGCCGGTTCATGTTCAGCGCGATGGTTTGCGCCACGCTCAGCACGTATTTGAGATCTGCCGAACCGTCTTCGTCGGGCGGCGTACCGACGGCGATCAACAGCACATCGCCATGGTGAACTGCGTCGGCCAGGTCTGTGCCGAATTGCAGTCGGCCACTTTGGTAATTGTCGCGCACCAGGCTTTTCAGGCCCGGCTCGTAGATGGGCAGCGACCCTTCCTTCAGCGCTTCTACCCTGGCGGCGTCGACATCGACGCAGAGCACGTTGTGCCCGACCTGTGCCAGTGCGGCGCCCTGGACAAGGCCCACGTAACCAATACCGAATACGCTCACATTCATGGTCAAACCTCAGGTCGTCGAGACGGTTATCAACGGTGGGGCAGGGGGGCAGCAGAGGTGGGGCAGGGGTCAGTAGATGTTTTTCGAGAACAGGGTGAAGGGGGTCTTGATGAGGATTTTGATGTCGAGCCACAGCGACCATTGGTTGATGTAGTTGAGGTCCTGAGCGACGCGCAGCTGCATCTTTTCCACCGTCTCGGTTTCCCCGCGATGCCCCGTGATCTGGGCCAACCCGGTGATGCCCGGTTTGAGGCGATGCCGGGCCATGTAGGCGCGCACTTTGCCGGTGTAATAAATATTGTGGGTGACGGCATGCGGGCGCGGGCCGACCAGGGCCATTTGGCCAAACAAGACATTGAACAGCTGGGGCAATTCGTCGATGGAGCTGCGGCGCAGGAAGCGTCCGAGCGGCGTGATGCGGTCATCGTCACGGGTGGCCTGGCGGACTTCGCGGTCGTCGTGGACGCGCATCGAACGAAACTTCCAGACCTTGATCACTTCACCGTTGCAACCGTGGCGGTTTTGCTTGAACAGCACAGGGCCTGCGGAGGTCAGCTTGACGGCGGCCGCCACCACCAACAGCAATGGGCTGAGCAGAATAATGGCCAGCGTGGCCAGGCTGCGTTCGAACAGGTCCTTGCAAAACAGGCTGGCGGGATGCGAGCTGATCAGGCTTTCATTGAGGTAGATGGCCGGCATTCGCTCGATTTCCGAGATCGAATGGTTGAGCAACACCATGCTGCCGAAATCCGGGATCCACACCACGTCTACATTCATGTCCAGCAGGTCGATGTAGAGCGCTTCGATGGTCGCGGCATGGGCCATTGTCAGAACGATATAGACGCGGCGCACCTCCAGGCGGGTGATGATCTCGCGGATCGCGTGAACGTGGCCGAGCAGCGGCAAAATGCTCGGAGCCGGGCCGCTGTTATCGGCGGCGGCGATGAAGCCCAGTACCAGCGCGCGGTTCGGTCTGGAGAGTTTTTTCGCCAGCTCATGGGCGGTCGGGCAGGTGCCGATGATCACCGAACGACGCTCGTTGCAGACCATTCGCGAGTGCAGTCGGGCGAAGTAATGCAGGGGCAGAAAACTCGCGGCCTGGACCACGAAGCCCAATACCGCCCAGACCATAATCACCTGGCGCGAATAAATCGCACTGGTCTGGGTGATGAAGGCAATAGCCGCCAGCACGGCCAGCAGGATCAACCAACCGGCCAGCAATCTGCCGAGCCCGACCAACAGGCCATGACGTTTGTGGTAGACCTGCATCACGCTGTAAATCGGCACTGAACCGAGCACAGTCAGAATAATCAGAATGCGGTATTCGCTGGTCAGACTGCCGACGCGCCAATACACGAGCAGCATCAGCAGTGAGGTGACCAGCGTCAGCGCACACAGCCACTGGCCCCAGAACGTCAGGCCTCGACGGTGTGCCATGTGAGCGGTATAGAGCGGTGTCATGGGCTTAACCTCAAGGCAGAATTAATGCATCAGCGCTGATGGAGCAGACACGGCGTCTCTCCCGCTGGCTTTTCCGTAGCTCGGCAGAGGTGAAGCAGGTTGTGTGATGGCAGAAAGGGGCGTAGCGGCAGACTTGGTCGCCCGGTGTTACCTGGGCGCGAAGTCGTAGTTATAGAACGCTCGGGAATGGTGGTAGCCGTACTTGCGCGCCTTGCGCAGGTCCACCTGGTTGAGCACGGTGCCAAATACCGACACCTGGCTCTGTTGCAACATGGCAATGCCCCTCTGCACTTGGCTGATCGGCGTGCTGTCGGCCTTGACCACATAGATCACCGCATCCGAATGCTTGGCCAGCAACAGCGCGTCGCTGATCATCTCCGCAGGTGGTGAGTCGATAATGATATGGCGGTAACGCGACCTCAGCGCCTCAAGCATGCGCGCCATGCGCGGCGAACTGAGCAGATCCTGCGGCGGAGGCTGGCGTGACGGGTTAAGCGCGTCGGCGGGGGAAGGCAGGCGCGGCGCGGCGAACAGGTCCATCGAAGGGGGCATGACTTTTCCGGCCGGCAACATGTCCAGATTGCCCACCGAAACGATGCAGTCTTCGAGCCTGGCAGTGCCTGCAATGACATTCGCCAGTCCCGGGCTGTCAGGTGGAAAATCGAAGTTCAGCGAAAGGGTTGGCTTACGCATGTCAGCATCGATCAACAGCACACGCTCCAGCGAAGTGAGCGAACTGGCCAGGTTGTTGGCAATGGTGCTTTTACCCTCACCGGCAACGGTCGACGTCACCAGCACTACCTGCGATGGCATTTCGCTGCTTTGCAACATCAGCCAGGTGCGCAGATTGCGAATGGTCTCGGAAAAACGCGGGTTGTCGTTGTCTTCGAACAAGCGCGCCAGTTGCCGGCGACTTTTCTTCATCACCAACGGCACGACACTGAGCAGAGGAATATTAAGCGCGCTTTCGATCGTTTCGTCGGATTTGAAGGTATTACTCAGACTGTCGAAGAGCAGCGCCAACGCTACGCCGATCACCGCGGCGATTAACGCGACGATCCCGACAATCAATGTTTTACGGGGTTTGCTCGCGTCGACTGGGACAATGGCCGGGTCGACGATGCGCACTTTTGTCGAGTCCATGTCGGCGGTGGCCGTGGTTTCTTTCAAACGGGTGACGAAGGTTTCATACAGCGCGCGGGTGCTGTCGACCTCACGCTGGAACTCGCGCAACTGGAACTCTTTGCGAGCAATGTCCTGGATTTGCGCCTTGTTGCTGTTGAAGGATTGGCGCAGTGAGGCTTCACTGGCCGTGGCGAGCTGGTATTGCCGTTCAATACCGGCCACCACCTGCTGCACCTGCAGTTGCAGGCTGGTGGTGGCGGTGCGTAATTCGGACTGCGCGGAAATCAGGCTTGGATGTTTTGGGCCATAGCGCCCCGCCAGTTCCTCAACCTTGGCTTGGGCCGTGGCTCGGTCCGCCTGGAATTTCTGGACCAATGGGTTACTCAAGACCGCAGGCACGCTGGAGAGCCGACTCAGATCGCCGTTGCTCAGGGACTTCGCCTGCCGGTACTCGCTCTCGGCTTCAGCGCGGTTGCGACGGGCGTCAACCATGCGATTACCGGTCATTTCCAGTTCGTTGGCGCTGATGGTGGCAACCCCTCCAACATCGACCAGACCTTGCTCTTCCCGGTAGCCCTGAAGCTTTTTCTCGGCAGCGCGCAAGTTGTTGCGCAACTCGACCAGGCGTGTGTTCATCCAGGCAGTAGTGGTCTGCGAGGATTTCTCGCTGGTGTCGAGCTGGCTGTCGGTAAAGCCCTGGGCCAGTGCGTTGGCCGTCGCTGCGGCCAGAACAGGGTCCGGGAGTTCGACCTCGATTTCGAGCAATTGACTCTTGCCGACGAACTTGACGCTGGTGTGCAGCATGAGGTTCTGCGTGACCTGATTGAAGACGTCTTCTTCATCTGGCGCATCCTTCAGCGGCATCAATAGGCCCAGTCCTGGAATCCATTGATCAAGGTCAAGATCGGCCAGCCATTTGCGCGGTGTGAACCAAGGCGTCGGCTGCTGGCGCGGGTCGGTAACCGGGTTGGTCGTAAGGTCGAGTTTTTTCACCGCTCGTTCGGCAAGGTCCCGCGATTGCAGGAGCGCTTGCTGTGTCTGCAAGTAATCCGTGGCGTTGCTGCCTGAATCCTTGACTTGCTGGAAGGACATCAGCGGTGGTGTTTTATCGTTGAACAGCAGGGTGGTGCTGCCGATGTATTGCGGGGTGATGGTCGAGACCACAACGGCCGCTACCACGCTGCTCAGCAGGACCAGCCATCCGATGCTCCATTTGGCGCGCCAGATCACCCGCCAGAGCTTTAGAAGATCAATGGTGTCCTTGTCTTCGCTGTACTGCTGATGCAGATGCGTTTGCAGAGGACGTTCGACGTAGGTGCTAGGGCTGTTGTCCATGATTAGAAAAAGCCTTGTGCAATGGAAATGGTGTCGCCGGGGGCAATCGTGGTGTTTCGCGTAACGTTATCGGTGAGGGTCGCGCCACCATCGCCGCGCATGATGGTCACGCGTTTAATTGAGGCGCGCTCGGTCAAGCCACCGCCCAATGCGATGGCTTTCTCCAGTGTCAGGCCGGGCACGAACGGATAGCTGCCGGGCTTTTGCACTTCGCCATTGATGTAGAAAGAGCGGTATTCAATCTGACTCAGGCTGACTTTCGGGTCGATCAGGTAACCCTGTTTAAGCCCGTCGACGATGATTTTTTCGACTTGGTTGGGGGTGAGTCCTTTGGCGGAAATCTCTCCCAGAAAAGGGTAGGAAAATGTGCCGGCATCGCTGAGACGGATCTTTTTCAGGCTCAACTCCGGCTCACCGAACACGATGATGCGCAAGACATCGCCAGCGGCCAGTTTGTATTGAGTGCCAGGGTCTGCTGCATAGGTATGGGGTAGAAAAACCAGCGCGAACAACAAGACAAGAGTGCGTGTGTTCATGTCGAGACCCTCTTAAAGGCTGACGTTGAAGCTGATCTGAAACACGTTGCGGGTGAAGCTTTCGTTGTCGGCATCAGAATCGTTGTCGCGATATCGATAGCCGAGTTCGATATCCAGCCATCGGCGCATCGCGTACACCACCGCCAGGTTGTAGTCCTGATAATCGTCGGTGCGGCTTTGACCTTCGTAGACATAACGCCCGATCCCGGCTTGTGCCACCGTGGTGATCCGTTCGGTCCAGCCATGACGCCAACCGACCTGGGTGAACGTCGACTTCACGGCATCAGCGCCATCGTCGCCCTCGGCGAGCGCCTGGCGAGCGACAAAAGTAAACGTCGAGTAAGTTCGCGGCTTCCATTGCAAATCGACTTGCCAGGTGGGGTTGTTGAGGTCTTTGGATTCGCTGTTATCAAAGTTTTTTCGCTCATAACCGAGGCGGACTTTGCCCGTCGTGCGTGCCGTTAAATCCCATACGGCACCGGCAAGTACGGCGTCGGATTTACTGCTGCGCGGGCTGTTGGCTTGCAGGTAATCAAAGTTGGTGTGGTCATATTCCAGCAGGCCGCGGGTGTTACTGCCGATGCGGTGGTACCAAGTGCTGGTGACTGCGGTGGTATTGCGTTCCTTGTCGTCGTTGACGCCATCGGCATTGTCATAGCGAAGCTCGGCGTAATTGGCACCGAAATCGATTTGATTGTCAGCGCTTTTAGCGCCAAAGGTGTAGAGACCACCCACCCGTTTGTTGTTGAGCTTGTCATTGACGCCTTCTACCGCCGTCGATTCCGTGCGTTCGTATTTCCGATATTCGGCTTCGAGTTTCAGGCGATGTCGGTCGGTGAACTCCATGACGCTGTCCGCACGAAAGCGTTGTGCCGTGTTCGAAGCATCCGACTCATCGTGGTAAATGTAGCGGGTCGGCTGCCAGATCAGCCGTGTGGCGCTATTACGATCTTCGGCCTTGAGTTCGAAAGTGGGCGCCAACTTGGTGATCATGGAAGATTGCTTGTTGTCTTCCAACTCGCGAAAGTTATCGTCATAACTTTCGGAAAACAGAAAGCTCGGAGTGAAATCGAACCCGTAAACATCAATCGCTTGCGGATCAATGCTCCAGGCCATTCCAGGATAGAAAGAGGCCAAAATCAGTGCAACAGGGCAACGTGACTTCAAGGCCATGTTAGAGCTCCTGAGGAAAGGCATAGGCGAGTAGTTAGTGATGTGTTTGAAAGGCAGGTTGTTGACGTTCAAGAACGTTTAATGGCACGCAAACCGATTGTTCCCGATTAAGAAACTGCAGCAGGATCATCACGCGCTCGGCGCCCTGCGAGGCAAGGAACACCCCCTCCAGTGGCGACAGTGGGCCGCTGATGATCTGCAGATGTTCGCCGGGTTTCAGGGCCTCGTCCGCGCTCGATTCCGATGGGTCGGAAGAACAACGAGCACGCAGATGCTCGATGACGTGCTCTGCCACCCTCGCAGGACCATGATTGAATTCGACAATACGACTGACGCCGCGGGTAGAGCGTAAGGGCGCCCAATTGTCGTTACGGCTGAGATGGATAAACAAATACCCGGGGAAGAGAGATTCCAGCACCCGCTGTCGTTTCCCGCGAATGACGCGTTCACTCACAAGCTGGGGATGGAAGATCACGTAGTCCTGTTGAAGCAGGTTGAGGTGGGCACGCTCATCCTGGCGTGGCTTGCATTGCAAAAGGTACCAATTTGGCCGTTCGGAGCTGATTGCTGACATGCTGGTAAACTCTGTAATTAGCGAAAGTTTATGCAGGCAGGGCTCTAATGAGGGCGATGAGGTGTCAAGCAGCAGACATTTGGTTTTTATTATATGAACGCAAGGCTGTATCAATAATGAATCACAACGTGCTTCATGAGAGTGCGCAACACTATGACCTGACGCTATAGAGTGCAGCGTATTTGGAATAAGTCACAGGTTATCTTTGCTAAAGACAAAGCTACCGCACGGTCTGCGCATTGGACCTTTAACGATAGGCAACTAAGTAGTTGTCTCTAAAACGACAGGCGACGAATAAATGAACGCTCGTGCCTTGTTCAACGTGACCTCGGTAGTTATCGACCAGTCTTTGCGACCTGTCAAACGTTCCCAGTCAAAAAATACGCCATTTATCCAATAGTGAGTTTGCGAACACTCAAGTAATTGTTTTTATAGATAATTTCCATTTCGTCGGATGAGTCGAAACTTTTCACGCTCTTTATAGTCGTGGTGACTTGGCAAGTCAGCAACCAATCCCCATAGTTGGGCATTGTTATAAAGCCTGGACCGCGTGTGTCGACCAACGCTATAACTAATCACCCATTGGATTGATGGAGCAGGGACTATGACCGTTCTCGTGACTGGTGCTGCGGGCTTCATCGGGTATCACACAGTCAAACGATTGTGCCTGGAAGGCCATGAAGTAACAGGCCTCGACAACCTCAACGATTACTACAGCGTGGATCTCAAACAGGCGCGGCTCAAGCAGTTGAGCGAACTGCGAGGTTTCCGTTTTCAAACGATGGATATTGTCGATAAACCGGCCTTGATGGCGCTGTTCGAAAACCAGGGTTTCACCGAAGTCGTACACCTGGCCGCTCAGGCGGGTGTTCGCTACTCACTGGATAACCCGGATGTCTATGCGCAATCGAATCTGGTGGGGTTTCTGAATGTGCTGGAAGCCTGCCGACACTATCGGCCTGCGCATCTGATCTACGCGTCGAGCAGTTCGGTGTACGGCGCCAACAGCAAGCTGCCATTCAGTGTCGATGATGCGGTCGAGCACCCGGTTTCCCTTTACGCCGCCACTAAGCGCGCCAATGAATTGCTTGCCTACAGCTACTGCCATCTCTACGGCTTGAAGGCCAGCGGGCTGCGTTTTTTTACCGTTTACGGGCCGTGGGGCCGGCCGGACATGGCACTGTTCAAGTTCACCGAGGCAATCCTCCAGGGCAGGCCGATTGAAATTTACAATCATGGTCAGATGGCGCGGGACTTCACTTACGTCGACGACATTGTCGAAAGTATTGTCCGACTGTGTCCAAAGCCGCCGGTACCGGACAAAGAGGCCGAGGGCGCCAGCCGGATTTTCAACATAGGGCGCGGCATGCCGGTCGCGCTGCTGGATTTTGTCGATTGCCTGGAAGCGGCATTGGGCATAAAAGCTCAGCGCAACTTTGTGCCCATGCAAGCTGGCGATGTCATCAAGACGTGGGCTGATGTTTCGGCGCTGGCAGACTGGGTCGGCTTTTCTGCGCAAGTGGAGGTTGAGGCCGGTGTGACGCAATTTGTGCGGTGGTATCGCCACTTTTATCAGGTATGAGTCTTACGGTTGATACCGTTCTAGAGAGCGTTCCGTGGCTCCAGTTGTTCGAACTGTCGGAGGTCGGCGTGCGCGGGGAGGGCGACAGTTCGGTACATTTAAACTGACTATTGCATCGCGTCGAATATGTCAGAATACAACTTTAAAGTGCCGCCAAAAACACCATGAATTAAACTTAACAGGAGATTACAACATAGATTTTGTGCCATGCAGAACAATAGCTCAACTAAATAGATGTTTAGTTTAGTTATTAAAAAGGTACTGTGATTTATACCAAACAGGAGGACACAGGATGACGCATAACCAACCCAACGCCCAAGAACTAATTGCCACACTTGAACTGGAGCGACATGTGGAAGGCGGTTATTTCCGCAGAACCTTTCAACCAGATCACCGCGCCATGGTGAAGACTAACGATGGTCCGCGTTATTGGATGACTTCTATTTATTACCTGCTGACCAAGGATTCGCCCATCGGACACTTTCATCTGAACCAGTCCGACATCATGCATTACTACCATTTGGGTGATGCGATCGAGTACAGCCTGATATTCCCGGACGGCACGTTGAAAACTGTGGTGATGGGCAGCGACATCATTGCGGGTCAGTGTTTGCAGCTGCAGGTGCCAGGAGGTATCTGGAAGGCATCTCAGCTTATCGATGGCGCAACGGGTTACGGCCTGATCAGCGAAGCCGTTTCACCCGGATTTGATTTGGCAGATATGGAAATGGGTAGCGAGCAGAAACTCAAGAATGAGTTTCCCAAGCATTCGGCGCTAATAGAAAAAATGACCCAGGCTTGATGATGTAGATCAGCTTGAATCAGAAATCGTTAAAGCAGGTGCCAGGCCAGTCGTTGTCCGTCGCAATCGGTGGGAAATCAGGCTGTTCCTGAAACATATTGTTACGTGTAATGTATATTATGTTAAATCAGGTATTACTCTATGGCTCGGATCGTCTGATCCAGAACCGCGTCGCCTAAATACATCGCTACACTGCAACACCCACAAAAAACCCGGCCTGATCAGCCGGGTTTTTCTTGGTGTGAACAGTCGTCTTTGGCATGACACGCCGGTCGGCGCCTCTAGATCCTCAAGCCAGACTTTGGACAGTCTCACCGCTGCTTGCACGTTGGGCATCCAGCAATACATCCAGAGTCGTGAGGAACAGGTCATGACTCAGGATGCCCGTGCACACTGTTGATAGTATCTGATTCCCTGCCTCATCTTTAATGGTGACCCTCTCACTCCATGTATTTAAATCGATTGAGGATAGGGTCGACATTGGGACTTTACGTCCCTCCACTTCAAGAAACTCACTTGTCACAATGATTGTCTGAGTGGTGACATTGAGGAAGTCCCCCGAGAGCCGTTTGTGCCAGACCTGCCCTGTAGTCACAAACCTGAAAGTCACCGCACCACCAGACACAAGCCTGTCCATCACAACCGGCAGACGCTCGCGAACGTGCAACTCGCGCACTAGTTGCTGAAACTCCTGAAAGCCTTTGAGCGACTCGATCACTCGATGAAATGACTCACTGTCATTACGACGGTACGCCAAATTAGTGATCAGGCCGGTAAATGCAGCTTGCCCTGAGCCGAATAGATAAAGGTCTTCTATTTCAGCAAACGCCATATATTGTTGATCCGCTCCGCTGAAAGCAGCAATGCCGTGCTCGTAAATCTCATAATGGGTCCCGCGTAACTTCTTCTGCCATAAATGAATCCCAATCAGGACTGCCGAAATGATTACCAGCAAGCCACTGACAGAATAGATCAGCAACTTCGGACTGGAGCCATGGTTTGCATTCGTCCCGGGACTACTCACCGGCAGTATGGTACTCAGGTACAACACAAATCCCGCCAGGCACAGCATGACAATTCCGAATAAGAGCGTGAAGACCAGAAAACCTTTGCCATGGCGGAAGGTATTGATCAGCTTCCCTGTCACCATTGGAGCGAGCGTGGGTGATTGCTGCATAAATGATTACTTCCCTAGAAATTGATTTTGATTTTAAACACACGGCAATCGAGACGAGCGCCGCTGATGAAAAGCGTAAAAACGACAACGCATTGCACCTTCAGTATTTGAAAGGATTTCAGCCGTTGTACCCCTTCACTTCTTTTAGGTAGTACGCATAATTGACGCTGGTGCCATACCAAATCGAAACACCTATACCAAGGCCTCTTTCGATAGAGGCTGGAAATTGCATGCCCATCATCGCGAAGCCCATGATGGCAGACGTGCCCATGCTCGTGCCGATGCATTCGTGGTATGGGTTGAGTAAGCGCGGCGGGGTCACTCAGTCAATGTAGCATCATAAAAATTTAACGCAATAAAAGCGTATAGATGAGTGGCTGAGGCAAGCAACCACACTAAAAAAATTCACATTTTAGAGAGCTCAAATAATTTGCACGAAAAGCCATAATCCCACCGAATCAGGGCTCATTTAATCTTTAAAGTCATCATTCTCAAGATAGTACAATGCTGCTTCCAAATATGCTTCTAAGTCCGGCTTAACTACTCGCTTGTCAGCGATAGCTTTGATATCCAGCATAGTCGGACACTCAACAAATGTACGCTTAGATTTTTCAAAAAGAATCTCCTCTGCATCATCTTCAGCAACATAAAAAGCTGCAGAACTTACAGACTCCTTTGACAATCTATCTATTGTAGAATCGACGAACAGCCATCCAACATTGGGCAAACAATCAATGTTGGCCAACAGATCAGCAAAACCTTTATATAACTTCATAACATCCTCGTATTATCGACAGGCAGTACCACTACTTTTCGCCCATCAGGTTCGGCGACTCGCACTAGCGGCTTTTAGCCGCCTAGGCCATAGACATATGAGATGGCTATTCCTTGGATAGTGCGCTTAATTTACTAAGAAAACTTTGATCCGCAGAAAATCTGCCAACGTTACAAAATATTACTTATGCACCTTCTTCAGTCACTCCGTTCAACCTCTCTAAAATTAAGTCCTTTAAGACCATTTGATTCAACAGCATCCTTGAACACTTGGCTGACATATAATACTTGCGGGTTTTCAGAAATGCGGAATATTTCACTCTTGTAAATTTCTGGCATTTTTAAGACAGTTTTATAAACCACGTAACCGCCCTCTCCTTTATCATAATCGGATTTTTCAAAATCAAATACATTTGAAAGCAATTCGGTAATATATAATGCGACGTCATCAACACGTGGGCCGGATATCTTAACGCGAGGGAGATCCCGCAAAAAGCCAAGCTCTGCATATGCTTTTTTCGAGACTACTAGGACAGGTCTGAAAAAGGTATAAAAATCAGAAAGAGCTGCTTTTTTTTTACCATCGCTGTTATATACGATGCGATACTCTTGATTATCAGACTCCAAGCTGGTCTCACCGTACGCTAGCTTTGTAGCGAAGTCCTGCAGACCTTCGACTTGATCCGCATCAATCAGAGTTTTGTATTTGTCATTTTGCGTTATCGAATAAAACTTCATAAATCACCCAAATAATCCGGACCACTGCGCATCGCGCGGACTCGCAAGTAATGTATTACGAATTCTATCAATGGTTTCAATACCATCGGCTTACCACCGGCCTTATCTGGACTAATAATGAGCTGATTGACACTCTCAAAGTAAGAATTTGGATGCTTACCATTATGCAAAATCCCTGAAACGCTGGCGTCAACATTGTTACGGTTAGGCAAAAATACACCATTAACCGCATCATCTACATGAATATCATGCTTTGCCAATACCGCTCTCGCAGGTGCTACTAGCTTAGCGGTATCGCCAACAATATGATGAGCGGCGGAGTTTGGTCGCGGAGTTCCACCTTTAGTCATATTGTTACTTAACGCTTTGGAACAAAGCCCTAACGGATCGACCCATCCGACTGCGCTCGGTGCATATTTATAGAGGTTGTTACCGCCGTCCAACCCAATCGGATCCTGCGTAACAAACCGCCCCACCTCCGGATCGTAATACCGAAACGTGTTGTAGTGCAGCCCCGTCTCGTCGTCGAAATACTGCCCCTGAAACCGCAGATTCTGCTCGACTGCGTTGACTTCAAGCTTTTCTACCGAGCCCCACGCCTTGTACGTCGCCTGCCAGACGATCCGCCCTTCCCGGTCCGTCATCTCCAGTGGCGTACCAATCTGGTCGGTGTGGAAATAGTAGAGTTTCTGCTCCTAACCTTCCGCGTGATCCACCCGCGCCAACGGCGCATAACTACCCGGCTCGTAAATGTAGAGGCTGCTCTGCCCTGGTGTTTCCTCGCGCAACATGCGCAAGCCTTGCCACAAGAAATGCTTCTGTTCGGAGACGCCATTGACCTCTGACACCTTGGCCACACGGCGCCCCAGGCTGTCGTAACGATAAGTGCCGGTACTTACCAGCTTGCCGTTCACCAACGTCTCAGCCTTAACCAGCCGATTCTCACCGTCATAGCTGAACGTCTGCAGCCGGCTCAAACCACTGCGCTTTTCAATCAGGTTGCCCCACGCATCGTAAGTATATTCCTGATCCCGCCACTGCTTGAGCCGGTTGTCCTTCACGTGATCAAACTGGCTGGTGTTGAAGTTCAACCGGTTCGCCGCCGCGTCGTACCTGAACTCCTCACTGTCCACCAACTTGCCGGTGTCACGGCTGTGCAATTGGCCGTTGGCTTCGTAGTCGTACTTGATTTCGCCGCGCAGTTTGTCGAGGGTGCGGATGAGTTCGCCGGCGGGGTCGTATTGATGACGGCGGTGGATCGGGTTGTAGGCGTGTTCTACAAGCAGTTCGGGCTGGATGCCGGGGTTGTGCAGTTGCGAGAGCTTTTCCGCCGGCAAGGTCGAGGCGAACTGCCAGGCCTTGCGGCCCATGGCGTCGTAGCCGAAGCAGCTGGTGAGGTGGCCTTGGGTGCGCAGGACTTCGCGGTGCAGGTCATCGCGTTCCAGGTCGCTGATGAGCTGGCCGTCGAGGTTGAGCTGGTGCAGGTGGCCGCTGCCGTAATACAGGTGGTTCAAATGCTGACCGGTCGGCAGGGTCAGCGTGGTCAGGTTGCTCAGCGGATCGTAGTCGTAGGACAAGGCGCCTTGCGGCGTGGTCTCTTTGATCAGGCGGCCCAGCAGGTCGTAGGAGAAATCGAGTTTCTCTTCGCTGACGCCGATTTTTTTGCCGTTGGCGGTGGGCAAACGTTAATGTTGGCAACCACCTTATTTTTCGGGGAGTTATAAAAGAGCGAGGGACGGTCGGCAAAGCCAACTAACGTGAAATTTGACCTGCAGAGCAAGTCAAAAACATTTTAACAAAAGATTAAGCACTTACATTTCATAGCTACCCATAAATATTATTCTCTTGAGCCTTTTCAATAAAAATATCCATGAGATCACCTTGAATTTCTTCTCCGTCATAAGCGACGACAAAATCCCCATCTATATCATCAGGAAAATGCACCCCATCTAGCGCACCTAATACCACAGAAGCACTGTCCGCGATAACGACTTTAAAAAAAGCGAACACATCAGCCTTGGCATCATCGCTCAATATAGCCAAAGCATTCCTTGCTTTTGCATAAGGATCACTATCATTATTAACAGGCTTACTTATCGACTCTACATACTGCTCAAGATTCTTGTCAAACAACTCATTAAATATGGCGGTTACAAATTTTTGATCCGTCTTCATAAAAATTCCTCATTAACGTATTTCTGGATACATTGATTTATTGAGCGATATCAACTCTTGAAGCTTAGCATTTGGTACATCTGGATAAACACGTCTAAGCTCTCTTATGTCGCGAGCGACAACATCGCTCGCATTAGAAAAAGGCAACCCTGTCTTCCCATTGACGCCACTTCTAGACAATATACCTACACCCTCTTTAGAAACAGTATGCCCCACGCGTGGAACTAGCATTGCAGGCGCTGTTGCCGGGTCGTAACCTTCAACTAAATCTTTCATCAGGTTTTTTTGCCCGACGTGGTGAGAGTCTAATCCGAGATTTTTACCCTTTACAGCACTTTTATTACCTTGATGCGAGTTTACATCCCATTTATCACACGCAAGCCCCAATGAGTCGATCCAAGCATTTGGATTAGGTACGTACTGGTAAAGATTATCCCCTCCGAATAATCCAATCGGATCCTGCGTAACAAACCGCCCCACCTCCGGATCGTAATACCGAAACGTGTTGTAGTGCAGCCCCGTCTCGTCGTCGAAATACTGCCCCTGAAACCGCAGGTTCTGCTCGACCTCGTTCACTTCCAGTTTTTCGACCGAGCCCCACGCCTTGTACGTCGCCTGCCAGACAATCTGCCCTTCCCGGTCAGTCATCTCCAGCGGCGTACCAATCTGATCGGTATGGAAATAATAGAGCTTCTGCTCCCCACCCTCGGCCTGATCCACCCGCGCCAACGGCGCATAACTACCCGGCTCGTAAATGTACAGGCTGCTCTGCCCCGGACTTTCCTCGCGCAACAGGCGCAAGCCTTGCCACAGGAAACTCTTCTGTTCGGTGACGCCGTTGACCGCTGATACCTTGGCCACACGACGTCCCAGGCTGTCGTAACGATAAGCGCCGGTACTTTCCAGCTTGCCGTTGACGAGCGTCTCAGCCGCTGAGAGCTCTCTATTAGTTTCCACCCCAATATTGATGCACTTAGATTGCAGACCTAACTTGTAACTATTGGCATATCGCGACCAATATCAGCATGAGGAGTATATTGCGTACAGACCCCTTAAACATCACCCACAATATAAATATAGTTTACATTTAATAGGAAGGAATTAACTTTCCAATCGCTCCCGATACCACATCAAACGAAAATCTAAAGTCCTGATTGTTTATATTAACAAAAAAACACAGCTGCCCTGACACATAATAAACATCAGAATAAATTCCTCCACCAAAGATGGATTTAGCGATAGTCCCGACATTCCACATTACATCTCCGTCAGGTTTAACAATCAGCGCCTTGTTTTCTTTAAGATTAAATGGAGAAATAACCACAGCGATACCAACGCTCCCCAGCAATAGTTCTGGGATGAGCTTATCTAAACTTTCAACTTTATACGGGCGCCCCAAAAACGACCATGAAACTCCCGTTGAAAGCAATTCCCAGACACTTAACCCCTGAGGATTGGCGTCGCGATCATACGACCCGAGATTGTCGATTACTGTAAAATCCTGGATACAACTCATTTAACCTCCACAACCACTTGAATGTATGATCTCAGTTCCCCACCGACTTGATTTTGCTCTATCCGGATAATTAAGCACCTGAATTTTACAAGATAGAGAGGTGACTTGAGCACATTACAAAATGGAGCTAACCGTATTGTGGGTTTAAGCAATCATTCAACATAATAATCCCCCTTGAACTCAGGTGTCGCAGCCCAACGAAACTTTTCAAGCACTGTTTGAATATATCAACTAGTTAGCCTTTTGTTCATCTGCTCCGACATTCGAATAAATCCCGCTTCTCCATTTTTAACGACCCGTGGAGCATCTTGACGATCAAGGCCGCCCACCAACAAACAAGCTGAGTTGTTTTTGTGCAAAATCCATCTTATCAAGTAGTGGGTTTTCATAATCACTATAAATTTCTAAATACTCTCTTGGCGAGCTTTTAATTAAATTTTCAGGAAACTCATCCATTACCAACATATCTATCACCTTCTCATAACTAATTATAATTGAGTGAAGATAATCTTCTGCACGCTCGTTTTCTAGATTTTTTAGCTCACCCAATATATCTCGCAGCAAATCCAGCAGGCTATCTTTACTCATACATTTACCTTTATATAGAACTTAAGTTTCTGACACCAACAATCCAGCTCTCAGGCCAATTTTGCGGCATTAAAATTTGATCTGCGCCGCCTTTGAAAACTGTACCTGACTTGGTCGTTTGTGGTGCTACCGAGCCCACGTTGAGTGTAGTACCTTTAGGAACAAGTATCTTCGCTTCAAACTGCCTTGTGTTTTTCCACTCCGCTAAAAGTGCAGCATCTAATTTCGCTTGTATTCTGCTAGATGCTGGTGTGGTAGAGACAAAACCACCGCCCGCCTTAGCATTCCCACCAAAAACCCGGTAAGCGTAAATATCTTTAGTCGTTACTATTGTCTTGTATTCACCATTACTAAACGATTCAGCTACCCAGCTTGGAAGTTTTGCTTTGTCCGCCTCAGTATAATTGCCTTTAAGGCTTTCGCAGCTTAACCCTAGAGGATCAATCCAATCGATAGGATTTCGGGCATATTTATAAAGGTTTATGCCACCACCAAGCCCAATCGGATCCTGCGTAACAAACCGCCCCACCTCCGGATCGTAATACCGAAACGTGTTGTAGTGCAGCCCCGTCTCATCGTCAAAATACTGCCCCTGAAACCGCAGATTCTGTTCGACTTCGCTGACGTCCAATCGCTCCAGCGAGCCCCACGCCTTGTACGTCGCCTGCCAGACGATCTCCCCTTCCCGGTCCGTCATCTCCAGCGGCGTACCAATCTGATCGGTATGGAAGTAGTAAAGCGTCTGTTCTTCTCCTTCGCTCTGATCGACTCTGGCTAAAGGTGCATAGCTCCCCGGCTCGTAAATGTACAGG
The DNA here is from genome assembly GCF_059716165.1 of Pseudomonas sp. LBUM1646. Taxonomy (NCBI): domain Bacteria; kingdom Pseudomonadati; phylum Pseudomonadota; class Gammaproteobacteria; order Pseudomonadales; family Pseudomonadaceae; genus Pseudomonas; species Pseudomonas sp. LBUM1646. The sequence goes on along the minus strand of NZ_CP166810.1, from coordinate 3,443,410 downwards.
CTGCTCTGCCCCGGACTTTCCTCGCGCAACAGGCGCAAACCTTGCCACAGAAAATTCTTCTGTTCGGTGACGCCGTTGACCGCTGACAACTTGGCCACACGACGCCCCAGGCTGTCATAACGATAAGCGCCGCTACTTTCCAGCTTGCCGTTCACCAACGTCTCGGCTTTGACCAGCCGATTCTCACAGTCATACGTGAACGTCTGCAGCCGGCTCATGCCGCTACGCTTTTCAATCAGGTTGCCCCACGCATCGTAGGTATATTCCTGATCCCGCCACTGCTTGAGCCGATTGTCCTTCACGTGATCGAACTGATTGGTGTTGAAGTTCAACCGGTTCGCCGCCGCGTCGTAGCGGAACTCTTCACTGTCCACCAACTTGCCGGTATCACGGCTGTGCAACTGGCCGTTGGCTTCGTACTCGTACTTGATCTCGCCGCGCAGTTTGTCGAGGGTGCGGATGAGTTCGCCGGCAGGATCGTATTGGTGACGGCGGTGAATCGGGTTGTAGGCGTGTTCTACCAACAGCTCAGGCTGGATGCCGGGATTGAGAATCTGCGAGAGTTTCTCTGCCGGCAACGTCGAGGCGAATTGCCAGGCTTTGCGGCCCATCGCGTCATAGCCAAAACAACTGGTGAGCGTGCCCTGGGTGCGTAACACCTCGCGGTGCAGTTCATCGCGTTCCATATCGCTGATGAGCTGGCCGTCAAGGTTGAGTTGGTGCAGGTGGCCGCTGCCGTAGTACAGGTGGTTCAGGTGTTGACCGGTGGGCAGGGTCAGCGTGGTCAGGTTGCTCAGCGGATCGTAGTCGTAGGACAAGGCGCCTTGCGGCGTGGTCTCTTTGATCAGGCGGCCCAACAGGTCGTAGGAAAAATCGAGTTTCTCTTCGCTGACGCCGAGCTTCTTGCCGTTGGCGGTGGGCAGGCGTTCGATGGACAGCAAACGGTCCGCGTCGTCGTAGGTGTAATCCTGACGCGCATCGGAGTTGAGCTTGGCCAACAGTCGGCCGATGGGGTCGCGCTCGAATTCGGTACTGCGCTGCGGACGTTCGGCGCGTTCGCCGTAGCCGATTTCGTTGACCCGTGTCAGGTGCCCGCCGAGGTTGTAGCTGAACTGGCGGGTCAGGTTGTCGATGCGTTTTTCTTCGATCAGACGATCGGACGCGTCGTAGGCGAACTGGTAAGCCGCGTTGTTTTCGTTGACCAGCGCGGTCAGGCGAATGGCCTGGTCGTACTCGTAACGGATGCGCTGGCCCTTGGCGTCCTGGCGGCTGCTTGGCAGACCTCGGGCGGTACGTAGCAAGCGCGTGGTCTGGCCTTTACCGTCGGTGTGCGTCAGGACCTGGCCGAGGGCGTTGTAGGTGAAGGACTCGGCGCTGCCGTCCGGGTGCTAGATGCGCAGCACTTCGCCGTCGGGTTTGCGTTCCAGGGTGGTGGTCTGGTTCAGGGCATCGGTGACGGCGACGAGGTGATGGCGTTCGTCGAAGCGGTACCGGGTGTTTTTGCCCGAGCAGTCCTGAATGCGTTCGACCTGGGCCAGGGTGTTCCACTACAGGAATTCCGTTTTGTGGCCGAGTGCGTCGTTCTATCGAAGCAGCGGGAATAGTCGTCGTAATGCTCGACGAAGACAGGCAGCTCAGTAAGTGCGCCTCGCTAGATGGTCTAGGTGTGCGAAGCAAAGTTGGCAGCCAAGCCCCAGATCAATTTTTAAAATAGCATATCAAGGAGATTCGTCCCAGTGAGTACGCGCCTTACAAAAAAGCATCTACCTAGCCTGTCAAAACGTCAGCCGACCAATTAGCAGCCTCATCACCCTTCATCATTTTTTTTCGTAAACAAAAACTTGTTCATCATTGAAGAGATACGAAATCCTATCAACCTCCCCATTCTCGTTATATGCAACAGTAAGATCGACAAAGGGCTTCGCGCTGTTTAAGGAGAAATCTCTAATACCAATTATCACCCCAAGCTCCCAGAGATACTCGTAAACCCAATACTGCCCATCATCCTGCACTATGAACGAACTAACTATAAGATTTTCTTTTTTTAATGTTCGCGACAAGCGATAAGGAATATTATCCTCATCTACAGTAAGCATTTCTGACGTCGATTCATCATATCTGATAAAACTACGATCAGCCGCCCCCCCTTGGGAGTTAAAGGTATTGATTTCAACAATGGCATCATTCGAAAATATGTATTGAATTTTCTTCTTTTTATTTTTTGGACTCCCAATCAAAAAACTATTTAAACCGTAGCCAGTTAACTCCGAATAGAACGGAATGAAATTCCATGCAATTGAATTCGCCCACTTTTCCGAGGATGGCTCAAGGTTGTTATTTAGTTCTAAGAACTCAGACAAAACGTGTCCTGATTTCAGCCGCAGTCGCATCTCAGCTAAAATCATTTCGTAGTCAGCGCCGATAGCCATCAAAACATTACCTGTAAGTTGGGAAGTTTTTACCACCTGCAAGGGACTGTTGAATATCACTCAACCCCTGGAGGAAATCGGATTTGGTTTTAGAAACAATTAGATTGTCGTACACATACTGTTTATAGGCATTACTGTGTATGCCAGCACCCTTGTGCGGAGTGGTGACAGTTCCCGGAACTCTAACTTTCTCAGTGTTAGGTAACCAAATACCGTTTCTTCTACTGTTTACATCAACACCAAGAGTTTCCATTTTTTCTCTTAACGCTATCATCCTAACATCTTTTGAATTGGACATTACGATGTGATGAGCATCATACTGACCGCCGCCGGACGGTTTTGGACCTAGGTTTTGCGCTAGTTTTCTTGAGTCTGAAGAGCAAGAAAGGCCCAAAGGATCCAACCATTGAGTCGGATTCAAAGCGTATTGATAAATATTTACCCCCCCGTCCAACCCAATCGGATCCTGCGTTATAAACCGCCCCACCTCCGGATCGTAATACCGAAACGTATTGTAGTGCAGCCCCGTCTCGTCGTCGAAATACTGCCCCTGAAACCGCAGATTCTGTTCGACGTCGTTGACGTCCAATCGCTCCAGCGAGCCCCACGCCTTGTACGTCGCTTGCCAGACGATCTGCCCTTCCCGGTCAGTCATCTCCAGCGGCGTACCAATCTGGTCGGTATGAAAGTAGTAGAGCTTCTGTTCTTCTCCTTCGCTCTGATCGACTCTGGCTAAAGGTGCATAGCTCCCCGGCTCGTAAATGTACAGGCTGCTCTGCCCCGGACTTTCCTCGCGCAACAGGCGCAAACCTTGCCACAGGAAATTCTTCTGTTCGGTGACGCCGTTGACCGCTGACACCTTGGCCACGCGACGCCCCAGGCTGTCGTAACGATAAGCGCCGCTACTTGCCGTTGACCAACGTCTCAGCCTTAACCAACCGATTCTCACAGTCATAACTGAACGTCTGCAGCTTGCTCATGCCACTGCGCTTTTCAATCAGGTTGCCCCCACGCATCGTAGGTGTACTCCTGATCCCGCCACTGCTTGATCCGGTTGTCCTTCACATGATCAAACTGACTGGTGTTGAAGTTCAACCGGTTCGCCGCCGCGTCGTAGCGGAACTCTTCACTGTCCACCAACTTGCCGGTATCGCGGCTGTGCAGTTGGCCGTTGGCTTCGTAGTCGTACTTGATCTCGCCGCGCAACTTGTCGAGGGTGCGGGTGAGTTCGCCGGCGGGGTCGTATTGATGGCGGCGGTGGATCGGGTTGTAGGCGTGCTCCACCAGCAGCTCGGGCTGGATGCCGGGGTTGTGCAGTTGCGAGAGCTTTTCCGCCGGCAGGCTCGAGGCGAACTGCCAGGCCTTGCGGCCCATCGCGTCATAGCCAAAACAGCTGGTGAGGTGGCCTTGGGTGCGCAGGACTTCGCGGTGCAGTTCATCGCGTTCCATATCGCTGATGAGCTGGCCGTCGAGGTTGAGTTGGTGCAGGTGGCCGCTGCCGTAATACAGGTGATTAAAGGTGCCAGTTAATGGGTTAAGTAAGCGCGGCTGGGTCACTCAGTCAATGCAGCATCATAAAAATTGAACGCAATAAAAGCGTATAGATGAGTGGCTCAGGCAAGCAACCACTCTAAAAAATTCACATTTTAAAGAGCTCAATTAACTTCCACGAAAGACATACTTCCACCGACTCAGGGCTCAATTAACCTTTAGAATCATCATTCTCAAGTTAGTACAATACCGTTTCCAAATACGCTTCTAAGTCTGGCTTAAATACTCGCTTGTCAGCGATAGCTTTGATATCTAGCATAGTCGAACACTCAACAAATGTACGCTTAGATTTTTCAAAAAGAATCTCCTATGCATCATCTTCCGCAACATAAAAAGCTGCAGAGCTTACAGACTCCTCTGACGCTCTATCTATGTAGAATCGACGAACAGCTATCCAACATTGGGCAAACGATCAATATTGGCCAACAGATCAGCAAAACCTTTATATACCTTCATAACATCCTCGTATTATCGACAGGCACTACCAGCCAGCCAGCCAATAAAGTTCGGCGAGCCCCCATCTAAATGAAATAAACATTCGGAGCGTTCAAACCAAACCTACAATATCAGCGGCATAGTGCGCCGCATAATAATTGGCAGCCATGTCAACTTTTACGAGGTTTTAATAGCCTAAAACCACTTTAAAACTCCAACTTCGCATCATAAATGAATTCCGACAGAGAGGTTAACTTCACGCCCTTAAAACCATGATCTATGATTTTCCGGCCCAGCACGGATGAAAAAACATACTCTTCCTTAAGCATTTCCGATGAAACAAAAAAATCCAACCCACAAATTTTTTCCTTTAACCCAAACTCGCATATCAAATCAAATATAACTCTACCAGGATGGTAAGCATCCTCTTCTGGACTCCCAGTTACCGGGTCGAGCCGCAACTCATATTTAGACTTCTCCATATCTAAAATCTTGTGAATCTCCCTACTTCGCACCAAATAATATTTTTTTTCAGCCAGCGGAGACGCTTTACTCTCTTGGTGCATTCGAACCTCCCTAACATCTACACCTCCACAATTATGATTTCTTATCAACCCAAGTAGAGACCCAGAGCAGACGAACTCACTACCAAAATAAAAGAAGTCTGTATCTACAATTTTATGCTGCGCGTAAAAATCTAAAACTGCACCTTCAGCAGGAAACTTCTTATCCGCAAAGTCATTTGAATTCCAATCATAACCAACCAACTCACCGTAAATACTCGTTTCGGGACAACCGCGCTCGCCGCCTTTATAACCAATCACATACATAACTTTCTCCCTAAAACCTAGCAAAGTCGACCTTTAGCGTTAATTGGCACATTCTTAGCAAGAATATTTGATCGCCATTTGTTCTGAATGGACTTCAGCCCTAATGCTAAATCCATGTCTGTCAGTCGCCCCGCCCTGAATGCTGTATTGAGTTTACTCACATCGCTCTCAACTAAAGCAGTGTAATCTACGTGATTACTCCAATGACCAGGAACATCAAGTGTTTTAGCCAATTCTTTTGTTCGAGGTAGCTCAATACCATTAGAGGCTCCATTGGGCATAAACCCGATCGTTTTCGCTTTGTCGAACATCTGCGGATACTTTTTCATGACCTCTTCGGGAATGATATGGTGAGCAGCATGCATGTCTCCAGTGCGCATGCCCAAATCAACACGTAAATCGGCACTCGACAATCCTTGAGGATCAATCCAACCCATCGAGTTAGATACGTAGTGGTAGAGGTTTCCTCCACCTAGTAAACCAATCGGATCCTGCGTAACAAACCGCCCCACCTCCGGATCGTAATACCGAAACGTGTTGTAGTGCAGCCCCGTCTCATCGTCAAAATACTGCCCCTGAAACCGCAGATTCTGTTCGACCTCGTTCACTTCCAGTTTTTCTACCGAGCCCCACGCCTTGTACGTCGCCTGCCAGACGATCCGTCCCTCACGGTCCGTCATCTCCAGCGGCGTACCAATCTGGTCGGTGTGGAAGTAGTAGAGCGTCTGCGCCTCGCCTTCCGCCTGATCCACCCGCGCCAAGGGTGCATAACTGCCCGGCTCGTAGAGGTACAGGCTGCTCTGCCCCGGCGTTTCCTCGCGCAACAGGCGCAAGCCTTGCCACAGGAAATGCTTCTGCTCGGTGACCCCGTTGACCGCTGACACCTTGGCCACCCGCCGTCCCAGGCTGTCATAGCGATAGGCACCGCTGCTTTCCAGCTTGCCATTCACCAGCGTCTCGGCCTTGACCAGCCGATTCTCACCGTCATAACTGAACGTCTGCAGCCGGCTCAAGCCACTGCGCTTTTCAATCAGGTTACCCCACGCATCGTAGGCATATTCCTGATCCCGCCACTGCTTGATCCGGTTGTCCTTCACGTGATCAAACTGGCTGGTGTTGAAGTTCAGTCGATTCGCCGCCGCGTCGTAGCGGAACTCCTCGCTGTCCACCAGCTTGCCGGTGTCGCGGCTGTGCAGTTGGCCGTTGGCTTCGTAGTCGTACGTGATCTCGCCGCGCAGTTTGTCGAGGGTGCGGGTCAGTTCGCCGGCCGGGTCGTACTGGTGACGGCGGTGGATCGGGTTGTAGGCGTGCTCCACCAGCAGTTGCGGCTGGATGCCGGGGTTGTGGATTTGCGAGAGCTTTTCCGCCGGCAGGGTCGAGGCGAACTGCCAGGCCTTGCGGCCCATGGCGTCGTAGCCGAAGCAACTGGTGAGCTGGCCCTGGGTGCGCAGCACCTCGCGGTGCAGGTCGTCGCGCTCCATATCGCTGATCAGCTGGCCATCGAGGTTGAGCTGGTGCAGGTGGCCGCTGCCGTAGTACAGGTGGTTCAGCTGTTGGCCGCTGGGAAGGGTCAGCGTGGTCAGGTTGCTCAGCGGGTCGTAGTCGTAGGACAAGGCGCCTTGCGGCGTGGTCTCCTTGATCAGGCGGCCGAGCAGGTCGTAGGCAAAATCGAGTTTCTCTTCGCTGACGCCGAGTTTCTTGCCGTTGGCGGTGGGCAGGCGCTCTATACTGAGCAGTCGATCAGCCTCGTCGTAGGTGTAATCCTGCCGCGCATCGGCGTTGAGTTTAGCCAGCAGCCGGCCGATGGGGTCGCGCTCGAATTCGGTATGCCGTTGTGGCCGTTCGCCCCGCTCGCCGTAGCCGATTTCGTCCACCCGTGTCAGGTGCCCGCCCAGGTTGTAGCTGAACTGGCGGGTCAGGTTGTCGATGCGTTTTTCTTCAACCAGGCGGTCGGACGCGTCGTAGGCAAACTGGTAGGCCGCGTTGTTTTCGTTGACCAGCGCGGTCAGGCGGATGGCCTGGTCGTATTCGTAGCGGATGCGTTGGCCTTTGGCGTCCTGACGGCTGCTCGGCAGGCCGCGGGCGGTGCGCAGCAGGCGCGTGGTCTGGCCTTTGCCGTCGGTGTGCGTCAGCACCTGACCGACGGCGTTGTAGGTGAAGGACTCGGCGCTGCCGTCCGGGTGCTGGATGCGCAGCACTTCGCCGTCGGGTTTGAGTTCCAGGGTGGTGGTCTGGTTCAGGGCGTCGGTGACGGCGATCAGGTGGTGGCGCTCGTCGAAGCGGTAATGGGTGTTTTTACCCGAGCAATCCTGGAAGCGCTCGACCTGGGCCAGGGTGTTCCACCACAGGTATTTGGACTTGTGCGTGGCGTCGATGATGGTGTGCGGCAAGCCGTCATCGCTGTTGAGGTATTCGGTCTTGTTGCCCAGGGCGTCGACTTCCGCGATGAGGTTGCCCTTGGCGTCGTAGCGGGCTTTCCAGGTGCTGCCGTCGAGGAAAATGGTTTCGAGAGCATTTTCAATGCGCTGCAGCGGGACAACGGTGTTGTCGTCCGGTAGTTCGCCGAAGTAGAAGATGTTGTCGAGGGAGCATTGGAAGTTTTGGCTGCCTCCTGTACAACATAATAAGCATTCTCGCTGACAACTTGATGTTTCAGCTTAAATTAATGAGCCAGAAAAATTGAACAAGAAGTGATTAAGGAAAAAACCGCAACCACTCCGAACACAAAATACTAAAGAACCTTTTGTAAAACCTGCTAATCATCAGCCTATAAAAAGCATCTAAACATGATCATTAAACTGCAGCCCGACTACATTATTTGACTCAAACAATATCTTGATCCGATTTATCGCCAGCATAGTTGTAAAATCTTCCGCCGCACGAAACATATCAAATTCCACAACCAAATCGGTTCGCAACACGATTTCAGTATATTTTTGTGGACCTTCAGGAATATAGCTCAAAAGCGGCTCGCTTTTAGATTTTTTTTCGTCAAACGCTGGAATTCGCTTTGTGAAGTTGATGACTTTGTATCCTTCATACTTCTTTCCGTTGATATATAAATCCGCATCAATATATTGAACACCTGACACCTCAGCCCCAACCATGAGCTCGTGAAGCCTGGGACTGATAAAATTAGGCCCATCACTAAAAAAGAAATCGTAATTGATGATTTTTTCGATACTCAGTCTCTTATTCAAATGAAACTCAACCTTCCACTCACCCTCAACCTCCTCACCTTTTTTTAAGATAATTGGGTCTTGACCAGTTATTACCTTACACTTGAACCAATAACTTTCCGGATAAGATTCAGAAATTTTTACTATAAAAATTTTATCCACATGCCGCCCCTCTTACAGAATTTTTGTTGAGTATTGTCTTGCCAGTGCGCAGGCCTTTACGTTCATCAGCAATAACACTATTAACAGCCTTATTATAATCAGCCTTAGACCATCCGTTTTTCTGCCCATAGTCGTGAAGCAGATCAAGTTTTTGTTCAACTGCGGCGGAGTATTGAGCATGCGACCCTTTATGAATGGTCCTCGTAGGGTGGTATTCGGCTTGCGTTGGGAGATATATAATGTTTGATGTTTTATGGATATTCATTCCCGCTGCCTTCAGAGCCCCATGATCTGCTAACTGCTGTGGAATAATGTGATGCTTTTGAAAGCCTGATATGCCCGGCATGGTGTTATAAGTCAGCAATCCCAATGGGTCTAACCAACCTAATGGGTTGGGAGCATATTTATAGAGATTAAATCCCCCATCAAGCCCAATAGGATCCTGAGTGACAAACCGCCCCACACCCGGATCGTAATACCGAAACGTATTGTAGTGCAGCCCCGTCTCGTCGTCGAAATACTGCCCCTGAAACCGCAGATTCTGTTCGACCTCGTTCACTTCCAGTTTTTCTACCGAGCCCCACGCCTTGTACGTCGCCTGCCAGACAATCCGCCCCTCGCGGTCCGTCATCTCCAGCGGCGTACCAATCTGGTCGGTGTGGAAGTAGTAGAGTTTCTGCTCCCCGCCCTCCGCCTGGTCCACCCGCGCCAACGGCGCATAACTGCCCGGCTCGTAGAGGTACAGGCTGCTTTGCCCCGGCGTTTCCTCGCGCAACATACGCAAGCCTTGCCACAGAAAATGCTTCTGCTCGGTGACCCCGTTGACCACTGACACCTTGGCCACACGCCGTCCCAAACTGTCATAGCGATAGGCACCGCTGCTTTCCAGCTTGCCATTCACCAGCGTCTCGGCCTTGACCAGCCGATTCTCACCGTCATAACTGAACGTCTGCAGCCGGCTCATCCCACTGCGTTTTTCAATCAGGTTGCCCCACGCATCGTAGGTATATTCCTGATCCCGCCACTGCTTGATCCGGTTGTCCCTCACATGATCAAACTGGCTGGTGTTGAAGTTCAACCGGTTCGCCGCCGCGTCGTACCTGAACTCTTCACTGTCCACCAACTTGCCGGTGTCACGGCTGTGCAGCTGACCGTTGGCCTCGTACTCGTACTTGATCTCACCACGCAGCTTGTCGAGGGTACGGGTGAGTTCGCCGGCGGGGTCGTATTGGTGACGGCGGTGGATCGGGTTGTAGGCGTGCTCCACCAGCAGCTCGGGCTGGATGCCGGGGTTGTGGAGTTGCGAGAGTTTTTCCGCCGGCAGGGTCGAGGCGAACTGCCAGGCCTTGCGGCCCATGGCGTCGTAGCCGAAGCAGCTGGTGAGCTGGCCTTGGGTGCGCAGGACTTCGCGGTGCAGGTCGTCGCGTTCCAGGTCGCTGATGAGCTGGCCGTCGAGGTTGAGTTGGTGCAGGTGGCCGCTGCCGTAGTACAGGTGGTTCAGGTGTTGACCGGTGGGCAGGGTCAGCGTGGTCAGGTTGCTCAGCGGATCGTAGTCGTAGGACAAGGCGCCTTGCGGTGTGGTCTCTTTGATCAGGCGGCCCAGCAGGTCGTAGGAGAAATCGAGTTTCTCTTCGCTGACGCCGAGCTTCTTGCCGTGGGCGGTGGGCAGGCGTTCGATGGACAGCAAACGGTCCGCGTCGTCGTAGGTGTAATCCTGACGGGCATCGGCGTTGAGTTTGGCCAGCAGTCGGCCGATGGAATCGCGTTCGAATTCGGTCTGACGTTGTGGCCGTTCGGCGCGTTCGCCGTAGCCGATTTCGTCGACACGCGTCAGGTGCCCGCCGATGTTGTAGCTGAATCGACGGGTCAGGTTGTCGATGCGTTTTTCTTCGATCAGGCGATCGGACGCATCGTAAGCAAACTGGTAGGCCGCGTTGTTTTCGTTGACCAGCGCGGTCAGGCGAATGGCCTGGTCGTATTCATAGCGGATGCGCTGGCCTTTGGCGTCCTGGCGGCTGCTTGGCAGACCTCGGGCGGTGCGCAGCAGGCGCGTGGTCTGGCCTTTGCCGTCGGTGTGCGTCAGCACCTGGCCGAGGGCGTTGTAGGTAAACGACTCGGCGCTGCCGTCCGGGTGCTGGATGCGCAGCACTTCGCCGTCGGGTTTGCGTTCCAGGGTGGTGGTCTGGTTCAGGGCATCGGTGACGGCGATCAGGTGATGGCGTTCGTCGAAACGGTAGTAGGTGTTTTTACCCGAGCAATCCTGGAAACGTTCGACCTGGGCCAGGGTGTTCCACCACAGGTATTTTGACTTGTGCGTGGCGTCGATGATGGTGTGCGGCAGACCGTCGTCGCTGTTGAGGTATTCGGTTTTGTTGCCCAGCGCGTCGACTTCGGTGATGAGGTTGCCCTTGGCGTCGTAGCGGGCTTTCCAGGTGCTGCCGTCGAGGAAGGTGGTCTCGGTGACCAGCGTGGTGCTGAGGTGGTACTTGTATTTGATCTTGCGGCCCAGCGGGTCGGTTTCTTCGATCAAACGGGAAAAGTCATCGTACTTGAACGCCAACTGATTGCCGTCGGGCAGCGTCAGGCCGGTCATGTTGCCAGCCTCATCAAGGTCGATGCCGTAGCGTTCACCGCCGACATCACGACTGGCGATGACGCGACGATCTTCGTTGTAGTGAATTTCCAGCTCACGTCCCAGCGCGTCAGTGGCCCAGGAAGTGCGCTGCTTGAAGTCGTAGCGCAAGTGATAGTGTTCGCCGTCGCTGGTCCAGTGCTCCACCACACGGGGTTGGTCATCAATGGTTTGCCAGCGGTAATGGCAGCTCAGACCCAGGGCATTACTGTGGCTGGCCATGACGCCGTCGGCGTAGCTGAAGCGGCGGACCGAATCGTTATTGCGATTGATCACCTCGATGAGCTGGCCATTATCGTCGTAACGATACTGCACCAGGGTTTCGACGGCCTGGTTGTCGACGACGCGTTTGACTTCGGTCAGGCGACCCAACGGGTTGTCGTAGTGCAGGTGAACACGTACGCCGCCGGTGGCGCTGATGTCGGTGAGCGTGCCTTCGACCGTATGGGTGAAATGCAGGAAATGGCCGAGGGCGTTTTCGATGCGTTGCAGCGGTACGGGGACGTTGTCGTCCGGTACTTCGCCGAAGTAGAAGAAGATGTTGTCGAGGGTTTGCAGCAGGTAGTGACCGCCCTCGGTGCGAACCAGATGCAGTTGTTCATAAGGGTTGTAGATGCGATCGCCTGGCTCGACATCAACAAAGGGCACACTGCGCCCCTGGTTATCGGTGAGGTAGACGAAGCTGCCACTTCTGCGCAGGCTTTGTTCCCAAGGCAAGACCCAACCCCTGCCGAGCACGCTGTCGACGGTCAGGTCGCTGGCATAGAAACGTGACCATTCGATGGGCATCAGGCCCGGGAGGCTGAAGTCGGTTTCACCCGATTCGAGCAACAGTTTGCGCCCGGTTGTAAGATCCACTGGGTTTCCGCTTAAACCGCCGATTGCGCGCTCGACCGCTGGCCCGATTACAAATCGACCGGCCAGATAGCTGCCTGCAACGGTTGCCCCAAACTTCAATGCGCAAGGACCGGCTGCTTTTAGTCCCTGTGCCAGCCCAAGCTTCAAAATCGGACCTATCGCACGGCCCATCGACGCGACGATCATCAGCACATCGACAGTGACGCGAAGCCAGCCCGGTATCTCTTCGTCTACGTCGAGATAGCGCTCTGTCCCGCCACCAATGAACACGTTATTCGAGCCACTCGATATCTTCGACCCACAAGTCAGTTTGTCGCCCTTGCGCGAAGCCGCCACGTTGTTGATGAATACGTTGGAAGAACCTTCGGCAACTATCACCGGCGCCGGGTGTTTATCACACGTGCCTTGACTCAAAGTCGCATGGGCCGCATTACGGCTGTTGATGAACACGTCCGTAGAGCAACCTTCCAGCTTTATCCCTCCGGCAGGCGAACTTCGTGCAGACCCCATGCTCTCGCCAATCATCGGGAGGAAGCTGGCACCCAGACCTATGGCAACACCCAACAGAATGCCGCCGAGCCCCGCGGTACAAATCATGAAAGCGGCAGCGGTCGCAATCGCAAGCCCAATCACTGCGCCCGCGAGAAATCCGCCAAGAGCACTGGTGTGTTCAATTTCGTCGCCCCAACGCGCTGCTTCGAACATGGGTTACTCCTGTTCGATGTCAGTGGGCGCGGTGTCCTGGCGTGGTTGGAAGCTTGTCAGCAGTTGCAGCCAGTTCTCATTTTGAGTGGCGCTGAAATCAGCCTGGCTCGTCGTTGAAAACACGAGAATGCGACCCTGCTCGATCTCGAAAGCCGCCTGACGTTGATACACCGGACTACCGTCGTTCATGTAGTAAGCATCCACCTGGATGCCAGAGCGCGGATGCTCGCTGGATAACGTGGCAGCCTTCTTGCTGAGCAAGGTGTAACCGCGCAGTTTGGCGGCAATGAGTTTCACCTGACGCTCGATGTACGTTTTCAGATCCTCGGCCGGCAGCATGTTGTCGCGCGAGATCGTGATGTTCAGCGGAGCCGGAATGCTGTTGCCGAGCACAAACATATTGACCGTGCGGTCCTGAAAACCTTCCGGCAGTACAATAGATCCTTCCTGAAGCTGATAGTCCATCGGAGGTGTGTTCCGTAAATACGTAAAAGGGAAATGTTCAGTTGCCAGCAATAGCGTCGAGCATGGCGTCGAAATCGATCAGCCAATCGGCAAGCTCTGCGTGAGCGGGATTGATCATCGTCGAGATGCTGAACCACTGGCGTTCGTTTCCATCGACCGAATTGATAACCGCACTGGTCGCTCTGCCGTGACGACGTTCTTGCCCGGCAGTAAATACATAATCCAATGCAATCGCCGGGCTACCCGCTAACAGGCGATTGCTCTGGCGCACGATAGTGACGTCGGAATGGTTTTTGCGCAGGTTCTCCACATACAACTCAACCGAGCGTTGCAGCGTCAGCCCCTCAGGCGCAGGACGACGCTTCACGCTGAACGTGACGGGATGGCCATGCTTTTCCAGCGTGGTGTTGATGTCGCGGAAGTTGAGCCCCTGCGGCATTACCAGATTCAGTCCTGCAACTGTCAATTCATTCCGGGCAAGCTGAAGTGAGACAACCTCTACCGGCTCTGGCTCGATGACAGCGGGCGGAGCGTCGACTGCTTCCTGCAACTGCAGGCGCGCGAGCGCCTCGGCCGCGAGTCGCTTTTCGGAAATACGGTCGTAAATACTCGTCCTGACCATGGTCTGGTTTCTCACTTGTTGATATCGACACGATCACCGTGGACATAGGTCTTCTTGCCAAGAATATCGATGGCATCACCCTTTATTTCGATTCCGTCGGGTGTCAGTTTGATACTGCTACTGCCCACCTGAAGAATGATGTGCCGCTTGGCATTGACCTGAATGAACTGGTTGTCGACCTGAATCGTCAACGAGCCTTCCTGGACATTCATCACCGTGTCTTTCTTGATCGTTTCGGTGTGCGTGCCGCCGACGGTGATCGTGCGATTGCTGCCGACGCTGTGGATCTCATCGACCTCGATCTCGGTGTCCATGTTGCGCTCGGCATGCACGATGACCTGCTCGGCCCCCGCCTTGTCTTCAAAGCGGAAAAAGTTCGCCGTACCGCCATCGCCCTTCATCGACCGCGTCAAAAACCCGCTCTGCGTCTTGTTCGCCGGCAGCGACCACGGCGGCGTGTTCTGGCTGTTGTAGAGGCTGCCCATGATCAACGGACGATCAGGGTTGCCGTCCAGAAAGACCACGACAACTTCATCGCCGACCCGGGGAATGAGAATGCTGCCGAAGCCGCCGCTGGCTCCGGATTGGGCCACGCGGACCCAGCACGAACTCTTGTCGTTGTGCTCGCCTTTGCGGTCCCAGTGGAACTGCACTTTCACGCGGCCGAGTTCGTCGGTGAAGATTTCCTCGCCCGGCGGGCCGACAACGATGGCGGTCTGCGGGCCGGAAATGGTCGGGCGCGGTGTGGTCAGTTGAGGGCGGAACACGATCTTTTTGCGCACGCAGGAGAAGGTGTTGTAGTAACTCGCCGGGTACCCGTTGAGGTAGTTGTTGTGGCCTTCGCTTTCGACGCTCATCAGCAGAAACTGGCGATCATCGGCCGAGCCTTGATCGTGGTCGTAATGCTGCAGCAGTTCGAAGGTGTAGCCGGGTTTCATCGCGCGGCAGTTGCTCGCGCCTTGAAAGCTTTTGCCTTTCAGCTCCAGCGCTTCAACGCGCAACCGGACCAGCGCCTCGCCTTCGTCGTAAGTGCCGTGGGTGTACTGGCCGGGGAAGTCGTAGATCTCGAAGTCTTCGACATCGCCCTGCTTGTTCAGGCTCTTCATGGTGACCGGCAAGCGATTGGTCGGCTGGCGGTAATCGAAGGTCTGGACAGCGATCTTTCCGGACTGCAATTGGCGGTTGCCGCTCCATTGGGTAATGGAGTCCGCGGTCTCGGTGACCGAAGCGGTGTGATAGCGAATCTGTGGCTGCTCGGGCAACGGCACCAGCGTGGTGGAGTCGTCGCAGATGATCATGACGTGGCCTTCGGCAGTGTGCTCGAAGTAGTAGAACATCCCCTCTTCTTCCAGCAGGCGCTGGACGAAGTTGAAGTCGGTTTCGCGGTATTGGGTGATGTAGGTGTACTTTTTGAGCGGCTTGCTCAGGCGGAATTCATGTCGGGAAAACGCGGTGCATAAGGCGAACACCTGAGTCACTACGTCTTCGACGGTGCAGCCCTGGAAGATGCGGGTGTCGAAACGGTTTTTCAGCATCGAGAACCAGGGGTTCAGCGTCGCGGTGTAGCGGGCCATGCCGCCGTCGCTGCCGATACTGGCGAAGCGTGTCAGGTAACCCGACAGATACCGTGGGCCCGCCTCGGCCAGCTCGATCTCCAGCACCACGTGCTGGCCCATCATCGACTTGAGCTCAACCTCCGAATCCTGGCACACCAGCAGCAATTCGAAGTTATAGGCACGTGACAGACCTTCAGTTCCCTTGAAGGACTCAAGCAATAATTGCTGGTCGGGATTGGCAAGGTTCGTGAATTTGAACAGGCGCCGATTCTGCGGCGAAAGCATCGCGGCAAGGTCCATCAACATGTGTATCTCCTTGAAAGCAGTGGAGAACGCTACCGTCCTCGCCAGCCACTGCGCATAACGAATCTGACAAGAGGGTCAAAACCCGATTGCAACATCATGGATCAGGGAAACAACCCGCCGCCTTGTGAGATGGCAGACCTAAACACCCGAAACTTTGTATGAAACTGCCTACAAACTTTTACCCGTCATGCTATTGAGACCGTAGAAGATTTCTGAAAACGGGATTCAAAGTCTGGTACTGCGACCGCGGAGCAGTGCGAAAGTGCCACTAACCACGCAAAATTGAGAGAACGGTCACAGTCTCAGCGGCATAACGGCACTTCGAAAGCGGCAAAGGAAACACCTTCACCCTGCACCGTGTCAACCCGGAACCGGCCTTGCACAGCGATCTCCAGACGCGAACTCGTCCATCAGGAAAGTTTAAAAAATATTTATGAGCCCATTCAGCGCGGCAGAAACGCCTGTATATCAACGAGCAACGGGAATTAGGTGCCATTAAAAAAGCAACTAGTGCCTCATTGACATCATTGCCGAGCGTAACGTGAATAATAAAAATGGGATCCACATTGAATTTTATTATCCGTAGTGCGGTCTAGACTGCGGCTAATGGCCAGTACTGCGGCTCACGCATAGAGTCGAATATCCGACACTTAAAACGTAGCGACAGGGAAGCTTCTTCCACCCAAGGGCAGTGATGTGTAAATGGATCTTTTAGCGAATGTGCCCAGCTGGGCCGACGTCGAACGAAATCTCGATCAGAAATTCAGCGAGCTGAACCAGGGCGTCAATGAGGGCTTGCAAAGCGCTCACGACAACTGGAACGGCTTTACCCGGCGCGTCAGTAACGGTTCGAGTCAAGTCTATGGCTACATGGGCGGGCACCGGATCGATGCGGTGACTCGCGCCATGACGCTCTCCTACCCGATCATTCAGATGGACCTCAAGCGCAAGTGGGCCTCGATCGAAATCGAGCAGATCCTCCCTGTGCTGCTGCAACTGGTCAAAGAAGTTTCGATGATTCTCGGCGGTAGCGTCGCGGTCGGCACCATCGCCGGGGGCGCTGCGGGTGCTTTCGCATTTGGTATCGGTGCCGCACCCGGAGCTGCCGCCGGGGCCGGTATCGGCTTGCAAGTGGGCAACCTGATTCTCATGGGCCTGGGTTTGTCGGCCATTGCCGAATATTTTTACCAGGGTCTACCCGCCTGCCTGTCTACATTGCAAGAAGGCATCGCCACAGCCTGGCATTCGGAAGAAGGCGTCAAACCTGCCGGCCTGGACCCTACTGGTGGTTCTGCCGCATTGGTACAGGAACGTATCGAACGCGCAGCGCGACAACTGGCTCGCGGGCAAGAACAACTGGTGCTGTTGCTGCTCACTGCCATCGTCACCTACCTGACTCGGGGCCAGATAAAAGCGGGCGTCGCGGGCAGCATGGAAAGCATCGCGACGCGCAGCGCGAAGCTGCAAGCCGAGATATCGAACAAGCAGTTGGCAGGCTGGCTGGCGCGCAATGAGCAGAAGTTGCTGGCTCAGCCTGAGTTGCAGGTGAAGGAGCCGACGCCACTGGCGAAGGCTGAACCGGAGACTATGCGCGAGTACTACGCCAAGCAGGATCCCGATTTCGTGTCCGTGGAAGACCAGATCAAGAAGGTCCAGACCTTCAAGACCAAGGGCTTGTCGAACGAGCAAATCGAAAGCTTCCTGAACACTACGGACGGGGAGAAACTGTTGGGCAAGCTGCAAGCCGCGGCGCCGGATGCCGACGCCACCACCATTTACTCCCGAGCGTTTGACCAGGTGGCATCAGGCTCGACGATTCCAGAAGTCCGGTTGATCAATTCGCCCCTGATCAAGATTGTGCCTGAAGGCCAGAGCGTTTCCCCCTACTCGCCTTTCTTCACAACCCACGAGGAACTGCAGGCAGCCACCAGTTCCGGGCGAACGCTGGCCGACTCGTTCGGCTTGCCTTTGGGCAGCGAGGCACCCCGCTATTCCATCTTCGAGATGGCGCCTTTGAAGCCAACCGAAGTATTTGTCAGTAAAGTCGCCCCTACGACAGAATTGAGCGGCGCGATCCAGCGCACTGGCGAAGCCTTCCAATACCTGACACCTAACCGTGCCGAGTGGGGAGTGCCAAAATTGATCGGCACGACCTCCAACTAGAGCCCCGTATGAATATTGAACTACTGAAAGAAAAGACACAGAAGCTACGGGCAGCCATTGACGCGCTCAAAGCAAAAGACCCTGCCGCCGCAAAACTGGCCGTGGAGCTGGAACCGTTGCTGATCCTGGCGGAACGTGGCCAGATTCGGGCTCCAATGGAGTGGAGGGATATCCCAGGACGTTACCTGCTCACCGAAGAAGGGCTGCAGCAGTACGCCGAGCTCGAGCATGCATTTGCCGAGTTCAAAATCGAACTGACCGGCGGAGAATCGCCGACGCTGCGCCGACTCAAGGCGCAGATGGAAGAGAAGAAGAACAGCGGTTTGAAGCCTGACTGACAACAGCGCGAACGCGCACTCACGGATGATCAGTCAGCATTAGCGGCCGCCAAATTTGCAGCCGCAATCACACATCAGGGAGAGATCGGTTTGAAGCAATCCTGTTTCCGCCATGGCGGGGGTAGTATCACGAGAACAGGAGAGACGGCTCAGTATCTAGTGCCTAATCGGCAAGAGTGGTCTGCAGCAAACCTCATCGGCGAAATCGAAAACCAGGAATTAGCATGGATATGCTAGCGTTGAAACAGACCGCAATGGAATTGCGAAAACAACTTGATTCGTATAAAGAAAAAGAACCGGCAGCGCTGACTTTGTACGAACAAATGCAATATTTGATATCCGCAGCTGAGCGCGGTGAAATCAACACCCAAATTGAAGCAAGGGATATACCAGGCCATCGCATCATGGATGAGTCAAACCTTCGGAAGTATCGGGAGCTTTCGGATGCTTACAGCAACTTTTATGTTGAACTTATCGACGGCCGTGGCTCGGACACGCTTAAAATGATAGAAGAAATCATGAAGAAAGTCAGACCGTAAATAGCGGGCCTTGGAAAATGATCGGCAATCAGAAAGTGCGTATTCAGGTAGACGGCATGGGAAGCCTATAAACTCTTCAAAGAAAAAATGAGTAAACATGAAGTGAAGTCAGCACTCTTTGGGCGAATAGAAAATCATGACAAACTCACATTGCATAACACTGCTGATTGAGCTCAAAGAAATCTTTCACAAAGAACGCTGTAGAAATTTTGATTCTGGTATAAATGCAATAATTCGAATTCTTTCTGAAGATTCTTTGTCGGACAGTAACGAGTGGCGCGAAGCAACATCCATGTATAGAACAATGGCAGGAACCAAATCAGGATTCTCTGACGTCTATATTGATAGGGATACCGTTGAGCAACGAGTCGTAGATAACGCGCGGCTGGACGCAATTCGAAAGGTGTTATGGGATACGTTTGATCGAAGCTGAAATCTTCACGAAGACGCCCAAGTTGCCCAGAATGAAAGTATCTTTGAGAGCACACCAAACGGGAGAGAGCCCATGATCGATTTAAGAAGCTCAAACGAAGCGCTCTCCAAATACACTGAGCGCTACGACCATCTCCTCCCACCTCCATCCCCTCAACTGCGTCAACGCATGGATTTCATGTTGCAGCCGGACGCCCCCAAGTTGGCAAACAAGAAGCCTGGCTGGCTCTCTTCCAAGCCTTGCACCCTCACTGAAGAACAGGCGCTGGACCGAGCAAAGGGTTGCCTATTAGGGCTAGCGATCGGCGATGCCGTGGGTACAACGCTGGAGTTTCTGCCCCGTGATCGAGAGCATGTTAATGACATGGTCGGAGGTGGCCCCTTCAAGCTAAAACCGGGAGAATGGACTGACGATACAAGCATGGCGCTGGCCCTCGCAGACACTTACGTAGCAAACAATAATTTCGATTTCCTCGATTACACACAACGGCTTTGTCGCTGGTATAAAAATGGCGAAAACAGCCATAACGGAAAATGTTTTGACATTGGCAATGCCACTCGCACCGCACTGGAAGGACTACTGGCCCATGGTGTTGACTGGTACGGCAACGATCACCCCTCCACAGCTGGCAATGGAACAATCATCAGACTGGCACCCACCGCCATCTTCCGCCGCCACTCTTTGTCCGGCACTTGGCGAGAAAGCGCGGCGCAAAGCCGTTGCACTCACCGGGCTGTAGAGGCGGTAAATTGCTGCGAACTGCTGGGCGCTCAACTGCACTTGGCCCTCAATGGGGCGGACAAAGAAGAAACCTTGTCGCCAATGGTTCGTGCTTTGTATCCCCGCCCCTTGATTATCAACGCTGGCGAATACAAACAAAAAACCCGCGATCAAATACGTTCCTCCGGTTACGTCATCGATACGCTGGAAGCAGCTCTGTGGGCAGTCTGGAACACGGACAACTTCAAGGATGCGATCCTGCTGGCTGCCAATCTGGCGGATGATGCCGACAGCGTGGCAGCTACGGCCGGCCAGATAGCCGGGGCGCTGTACGGGGTGACGGGAATGCCCGAAGAATGGGTCAAAACGATAGCGTGGTCAGAACATATACAAAACCTGGCGCAACAGTTATTCGAAAGCGCCCCACTCCATGACGACATGGACGAAGTGATTTATGGAAATCGATGAAGCGACACTGAAAATCAGAAAACAAGGTGGACACGATCGTCCTGAAAACGGCAGCTCTGCTGTCGCGAGAAAAGCCGGCTAGGAAATCGGAATCAAGAATACGATGAAATTCAGTGACGCTTTCACAAGCCGTAAACACATGTTCTCCTTGGGAGTCGAAGAGACTACAGGCCGCTTTTACGTGTCGATTCCGGTTAGCAACGGCATGGTTGACTACGAGGAATATTACGAAATAGATCGCGCAAGCTTCGAGCTTTTTCAAAAAGACATCGATGTCGCAGTGGATTTCGCTATGAAATGCCGCCGCAGAGAACTGGACGAGTTGCTAATTGAGAAACCTGGAACTAACAGAGGGTCGGCTATTTAATATGTAGATAGAGGCAGGTATATGGATAAATAACGTTGATTGGACCGCTGAAGGCTTTCCCATGTCAAAACTACTGCATCATTTGAAAGCTGTTTTCAGGCAAAAGACTGGTTTTCCTCCCACCCCCACCGAGCAGTTTGTTGATGAAGCCCCCTTGACCGAGTTGGCCAAGGCACCTTCCCAAGTGGAGAGAAACTTGTCTTGGCTACCGATCAATCGTGAAGCGGAGATATTTGTCACGCTAATACCCCCCGCCTGCCCGGACCTGACGCTTGTGGATGCCCTCCTATTGCAGCGCTATCGGGTATTCGTCATAGCGAATGAACCGGCCGGTTTGACATCAGAGACGACGATAAACCGCGATACAGCCAGCCAACTGGCTGCTGACTTGTACAAGCAAGGGGAAAATCTTGGTTATTGTCGAGGCACTGAATCCTCGTTTGAAATCTATTGGCTCATGCAATGCGTAGCCATTATTTCGCTACTGACTCATGGACCACAATCGGAACAATTCCTTAGCGATAGAAAATACGTTGATTATTATCGGGACGATGACTTGACCAGAGAGCAGGTTCAAATGTTTGATTATTACGTGCCGTCACGTAGCTATCAAACCGCTGGAGCCGGAAGGGACCACCTTCTGAAAACACCAATAACTGCCCTGGATTACATCGACAATGCGATAGCAATCACCGCCCTGAGATACAACGGGTGCCCAGAATTCCAGATCTACTCAAGCTCGTTAATCCAATTGCAATTCATCAAAAACGTGTTGCAGGGCATTGAAAAAGACAAAGCGAGGCTGCACCAATTGACTATCGGTGCCTGGGCCAGCAAAGAGTTTGAAGCCGACGACCCTGAGCTTGCCAATGCACTGGGAATTGCCTTCTACATTGGCGATCAGATTGCACAGGGCTTAAAGATTCAGCTGCCTAATGGGCTGCCGCCAGAAAGTCTTCCTCGTACATAGCATTATTGCGACTTCACTGATAACGCTAGAGGTAAAGCGATGACCGAAATGTGGCATCGCACTGTCGATGCACGGTGAACTGCTCTGGCAAATCGAAGAAAGCCCCCATGACACGGAAGTCGACAAGCCCTACATGAATCCCTACTGCGGCAAAAATGGGGCGTTGATGGCTGGTAACTGGAATGGCCTCAGCTACTCGGTCGATTTGCACAATGGCACTGTCAGCGTTACTGCTTTCGAAAAATAGAACGCCGCTCACTCGATGGCTGACAACCTCAGCGCCTGCCAGCGCCCCTCCGTTACGCCTGCTCAAACCGCTGCTGCAACAAATACCGCGCCGTCCCTGCGTTCAGGTACGTACCAATCAGTTCCGCCAACTCCTTCTCCTTGAGTTTTTTGTCGTCGCGACAGAACTGCATCAGCTGCAACTGGACCCAGCGTTTTTTCTTGTCGAGCTTCACATCAGGGGCAAAGAACGAGCGCGAGGCCAGTTCTGGCATGGGCACGTCGTCTCCAAGCAACAGGTTCAAATGCACCCCTGCCCCACTCGCAGGCCGAAATCGGCGACGTGCTGGATCGGCAGCGGCTGCTTGAGGTTGGCGAAAACGAAGTGATCGGGGGTCAGCAGCAATGCGGTCTTGCTCGCTCGCATGAGCATGCGCAACGAGAACGGCAACAAGCGCTTCGAGCCGGGGACGAAGATCGACCAGCTCGGCGCTGGTCCGGACGAATTCCAGGCCGGCCTCATTGCTGAGTTCCAGTTCCCGGATCCCGAACAAACCAAGGCAAAGCGGCAGGAGAATGAGGACGGCAATGAGTTTCAAACTTTTCATGAGGCACAGGCCCAATAAATGCGTCGCTCTACTGTCCTTAGCGAGAGCAAAATCCAATTAACAGACGCCCGAGGCTTTTGCGCATTTGCACAGCCGCCGCGAAAGTTCCTTGGGACGTCATTGCACAGAACGCGTTATGCAGCGATGCCAGCCCTATGTAACCCCACAAAGCCGTCCTACAAACAGAACGGCGAGATAAACCTTTCCTTATTCCAAATACTCCGCGTTGCCATCACTTCCACGCGCAATAAGCCTCACTTCCCTCCGTTCAGATTTTTACCAGCGCTAAATAAACCTGTATTTGGTGAACCGGTTCACCTTTTTTCAATTTAATTTTATTGAAAAATTGGATCCATAATCCTTCTCAAGCCATTGAACCTGCTGGGTTTCAGAGGTTTCTGTCAGTCAGATCCATCGTCTAATGGCAAGCAGACATCATTGCGGCATGTATCAAAAACGAGAAAAAATCCTTTCTTGTAGGAACTTTCCTACCGTACGCGTTGCCATATACGTCACTGCTGGCTACTCAATATCTTTATGCCAGTACCGTGCTTTCAGACAATCCTGTCAAAGTGCATTTGCGATGAAAACACATCAGCAAAAGCGCTCTGAGATCAGGTGTCCAATCGAGAAATCAGTCGCTCTTCATTGCCTGCCAATTGACGGCAAGTAATCGGGAAGTGCTCAAGGACGATGTACAAATGACTCAGACGTTTGACGTTGAAGCACTGATCAAACTGCGAAGCCAGACCCGGGCGATTTCCGATGCGCTCAAGGCGCAGGCTTCGGACTATCTGTCGACCCTCGCATTGCTGATCCGTCCGCAGACGTTTTTCGGTGAATACCTGCAAGGCGCGCAACGCAGCAGCGGCCGCGAAACCCAGCACCACTTCAAGGAGTTCAAGGAACTCTATGACCGCATCGGGTCGGCAGCGCCCTTTCAGCTGGTCAATGAACTGGAAGTGCCTCTCAACCTGATCGGTACGACACCGGAATTGTTTCCGCTGGAGTACGACAAGGTGCTCTCGCAAAGCGGCCAGACCATTCGCATCACCAGCCCCGTGCGCTGGGTGGTGGGCTTCAACTCTTTCGACCTGGCGCGCTTTCGCACAGTCATCAAAGACCCCAATCGCAGCAGCGCCGAGCTGTACCGCTTCGTCGTGCACTACCTGGTGTTGTTCTACTGCTTGAGCCAGTCACCCGGTTTGGGTCGACTGTTTGGCGGCCTGCGCTTCCCCCTCAGTTTCGAACGCCTCAAAGACTTTGGCGACCTGCCCTTTTGCGTCATCGGCTCACCGGTGCGCTCCCAATTGCCGGACGAATCGGTTATCCGCAGCAGCACGCAGATCGCCGGCAATACCAGCTTCGAAGAGTTGGTGGGGCACGAAAACATTATTGAAATGAACGATGAAATCCGTCAGCGCCTTCTGCTGACGATCGAAGGAATGTAACGCGCCCGGCCACCCGTTGGCCGGAACGCAAACGACTTGCAGCGAATTGTTCGCACAGGAGATCACGATGGCGAAGAAGGAAAGTACCCAGCACAAACTCGACCGCGTTCGCGCGCCTCGGGTCCATATCACCTACGACGTGGATATCGGTGACGCTCAGGAAAAGAAAGAGCTGCCCTTTGTCGTCGGTGTGCTGGGCGATTTCTCCGGCAACCCGCTGGAGCCGCTGCCGAAGCTCAAAGACCGCAAGTTCATTTTCATCGACCGCGACAACTTCAACGGCGTGCTCAAGGGCATCAAGCCGCGCCTGAGTTATCGGGTCGACAACACGCTGGTCAGGAACGGCACGCAGTTGGGCGTCGAGCTCAACTTCAACGCCCTCGAAGACTTCGAGCCGCAGAATGTGGTGAAGCAGGTCGAGCCGCTGCGCAAGCTGCTGGAAGTGCGCAACAAGCTGGCTGATCTGCGCAACAAAATGGGCGGCAACGACAAGCTCGAAGAGCTGCTCATGGACGTGTTGCAGAACACCGAAAAGTTGAAAACGCTGGGCAAGGAATTCGGCCGTGAAGCCGCTGTTCCAGCCACCGATGGCAAAGAGTAGGAGCCTGAAGATGAACGATAAGCAAACCGTGACTCAACAGGACGGCGATCTGGTTGAAGTGGAAAACTTCGCCCCGCAATCCTCGCTGCTCGACAGCATCATTTCGCAAAGCCGTGTGGCGCGCTCCGAGACTGAGCGCACCCGCACACGTGATTTGATCGGCGAACTGGTCAGCCAGGTGCTCGAAGGCGAAATGACGCCGAGCAAGGACCTGATTGCCGTGCTCGATGCGCGCATCGCCGAAATCGACGCGATGCTCTCCGAGCAGATGAACGAAATCATGCATGCTCGCGAGTTCCAGCAACTGGAAGCGTCGTGGCGTGGCCTGAAGTATCAGGTGGACCAGACCGAAACCAGCACCACGCTGAAGATTCACCTGCTCAATGCGTCGAAGAAAGACCTGGTGCGCGACCTCAAGTCCGCCTCCGAATTCGACCAGAGCGCGCTGTTCAAAAAGATCTACGAAGAAGAATACGGCACCTTCGGTGGTGCACCGTTCGGCATGTTGCTGGGTGATTACGAGTTCAATCGCAGCCCCGAAGACATGTACCTGCTCGAAGAGATTTCCCATGTCGCCGCCGCGGCCCATGCACCGTTTATCTCGGCGGCTTCGCCTGAGCTGTTCGGCTGGGATTCGTTTACCGACATGTCCGGCCCACGGGACCTGGCGAAGATCTTCGACACCGTCGAATACGCCAAGTGGAAGTCGTTCCGCGCCTCCGAAGACTCGCGTTATGTCGGTCTGACGTTGCCGCACGTGCTGGGTCGCCTGCCTTATGGCCCGGATACCACGCCAGTTGAAGAATTCAACTTCGTGGAAAGCGTCGATGGCCGCGACCACAACAAGTACCTGTGGATGAACGCCGCCTACGCGCTGGGCACTCGGGTCACCGACGCGTTCTCGCGTTACGGCTGGTGCGTGGCGATTCGCGGTGTCGAGGGTGGCGGTCTGGTGGAAGGCCTGCCGACGCACACGTTCAAAACCGATGACGGCGAAATCGCCCTCAAGTGCCCGACCGAAATCGCCATCACCGACCGTCGTGAAAAAGAGCTGTCGGACCTTGGCTTCATTCCGCTGGTGCACTGCAAAGGCACCGACTACGCCGCGTTCTTCGGCACTCAGTCGGCGCAGAAACAGAAGCACTACAACACCGACATCGCCAACGCCAACGCCCGGCTTTCCGCGCAGCTGCAGTACATCTTCGCCACGTCGCGCATCGCGCACTACATGAAGGCGATCATGCGCGACAAGATCGGCAGCTTCGCGTCCCGCAAGGACGTCGAGATGTTCCTCAACAAGTGGCTGTCGAGCTATGTGCTGCTGGATGACACCGCCAGCCAGGAAGCCAAGGCCAAGTTCCCGTTGCGCGAAGCGCGGGCCGAAGTGTTCGAGGTTCCCGGCAAACCAGGTGTGTACAAGGCCGTGACGTACCTGCGTCCGCATTACCAACTGGACGAGCTGACCGCTTCGTTGCGCCTGGTCGCGGAATTGCCGCAATCGACTCGCGGTTGATCCACACCATTGCCAGGGAGGCTATATGAGTAGTCAACACAAGCTGTTGCCATCGTTGCTGGATCGATTGCTGGACGATCATCCGCATCAATCCATGGAAGCCTCATCGCAACGCTTGTGTTCGCTGGCCGATTACAAGGCCAGCATCGTTCGTGACCTGGAGGTGCTGGTCAACACGCGCCAGTCCCTGGTCGCCAACGAGCTGGAGGGTTTCGTCAATTTGAGCGGAACCATCCTCGACTACGGCATGCCGGATTTCACCAGTCGCAGCGTGCTTGATCCACAAGACCGCCTGTTGATTCAACGACAACTGGAGAAAGCGATCACCGTCGGCGATCGACGGTTTCGCAGCGTAAAAGTCCAACTGCTCGCCCAACAAACCGGCCAACGCATGCTGACCTTCCGCGTGGACGCAGTACTGCGCCTGCAGGACATCACCCGTCAGGTTTCCTTCGACGCGGTGCTGCAGGTCAACACCCAGGAATACAAAGTGCAGAACCTCAACTGATGCTCGACGATCTGCTGCCCTATTACGAAAAGGAACTGTCGCACCTGCGCTTTTTAGGGCAGGAGTTCGCGAGCCAGTACCCGAAGATTGCTTCGCGGTTGCTCATCGAGGGCGATAACTGCGAAGACCCGCATACCGAGCGCTTGATCGAAGCGTTCTCGTTCCTGTCGGCCCGCGTGCACAAAAAACTCGACGATGAGCTGCCGGAAATCGTCGAGTCGTTTCTCGAAGTGTTGTACCCGCATTACCTGCGCCCTACCCCGTCGATGTCGATCGTCGAGTTCA
Source organism: Pseudomonas sp. LBUM1646 (assembly GCF_059716165.1). Classification (NCBI taxonomy): domain Bacteria; kingdom Pseudomonadati; phylum Pseudomonadota; class Gammaproteobacteria; order Pseudomonadales; family Pseudomonadaceae; genus Pseudomonas; species Pseudomonas sp. LBUM1646. Next base: position 3,416,491 of record NZ_CP166810.1, on the reverse strand, counting down.
ACCTGGGCAAGCAGGAAAAGGTCACCGAAGCCTTCCGCGTCGCCCGCCACACCGAACTCAGCGCCAACCCGATTGATGGCGTGGTGTGCAAATTCCGCACTTGCTACCCGGTTGAACTGTGGCCGGTGGCAGTGCATCAAGCGTCGTTCATTGAAATGGAACGCTCAGCGTTCAACGGTCATAGCGCTGACTTGGTCGCGCGCCTGCGCATCGGCTTGACGGCGACCTCCGATGTGTTGTTCGGCAAGATGGAACTGGACAGCCTGCGTTTTTTCCTCGACGGCGAAAGCACCCTGATGCTGCAGCTCTATGAGCTGCTGTTCAACAACCTGGCCAAGGCTACGTTGTCGTTCGAGGATGAGGGGCGAACCCGCGAGATCACGCTGCCAGCGAACGCGCTGAAAGCCGTCGGTTATGGTCGCGATGAAGGCTTGGTGGATTATTCGGAGCGCTCGTTCCTGGGTTATCGCTTGCTGCACGAGTACTTCACCTTCCCGGACAAGTTCATGTTCTTCGACCTGTCGGGTTTTGCGCGGCTGTTAGCGGGCCAGAACCTCGAGAAAATCGAGATCAACTTCTACTTTTCCGACTACGACCTGAGCGATCGCCTGGCGCGCCTGACGCAGAACATCGGGCGCAATAACTTCAAGCTCAACTGCACGCCGATCATCAATCTGTTCCGCCAACAGGCAGAGCCGATCAAGTTGACCCACGCCCAGCACGAGTATGCCGTGACGCCGGATGTGCGCCTGCAAGGCTCGGCGGAAGTGGTATCGATCGATCGTGTGCGTCGGGTGCGCAAAGTCGGCGGTGTCGATCAGGTCGGCACCTGTCATCCATTCTTCGAACCGCGTGGCGATCAAGGTCCCGGCCAGAGCTTCTGGATCGCACGACGTCGGCCGGTGCAGTCGCGCCAGCGTGATGGCTCGGACGTGTTTATCCGGGTGGTGGATCGCGAACTGGAGTTGATCAACTCCAGCAACGACACCTTGAGCCTGCGCCTGACCTGCAGCAATCGTGACCTGCCGTTGATGCTGCCGTTCGGCGGTGAGCGCGGAGACTTCAACATCCCCGGCAACTCGGTGATCCAGGACATCCGCTGCTTGCGCAAACCCACCGCAACCGCGCGCGTGCCGTTGGGTAACGGGGTGATCTGGCGGCTGATTTCGCACCTCTCGCTCAACCACATGTCGCTGGTGTCCCAGGGGCGCGAAGTGCTGCTGGAGTTGCTGTCGCTCTACAACTACCGCAACGTGTCGGCGCTGCGCAAACAGATCAACGGCATTGTCTCGGTCAGCAGCGAGCCGGTGGTGGCACGCATCGGCCATCCGCGTCCGAACTTTGTCCGAGGCGTCGGCATCACCCTCAATTTCGATGAAAGCCAATACACCGGCAGCGGTGTGTTTTTGTTCGGCATGGTGCTCGATCACTTCTTTGGCCAGTACTGCACCATGAACAGTTTTACCCAATTAACCCTTCGCACCTTGCAGCGCGAAAAGAGAGTCGTCCAATGGCCACCGCGAACCGGCGATCAACCCCTGGTCTGATCGATCAGGCACGGGCTGAGCCGCACCGATTCGAGTTTTTCCAATTGGTGCGTTTGCTCCGCCTGCATTACAGCAGAACCGGGCGCATGGACCTGGACACTCGACCGCACGAAGACCCTTTGCGTTTTCGCTCGCAGCTGTCGCTGAACTTCCCTGCGAGTGAAGTCAGCGACTTGCAGTTTGAGCGTGAAGGCAAGGTGTCCGCGGCAGGTTTGCCCCTGTCTGAAGTGCAAGTCACGTTCATGGGGCTGGTCGGGCCGTCCGGCGTGTTGCCGCGTCCCTACACCGAGTTGTTGATCGAGCGGCATATCCAGCACCGCGATGATGCAGCCCACGCCTTCCTCGATATGTTCTCGCATCGCATGACCACGCTGTTCTACGAGGCCTGGCAAAAATACAAGTTCTACATCGAATACGAACGCAACGGCACCTCGGATTTCGATCGCTACCTGCTCAACCTGGTGGGTTTCGGGCCTGAGGCGCAGAAGCAGAAATTCGACAAGCAAGGCTCACCGCTGCGGCGCGAATTGTTCAGCTATTTCTCCGGCCTGTTTGCCCAGAAGCCGCGTAACTCGCTGAACCTTGAAGTGATGCTGTCCTTCTATTTTTCGCTGCCATTCAAGGTCAAGCCATTTGCCGGACGCTGGCTGAAACTCGACGCCAGCCAATGCACGCAATTGGGCCGCAAAAACGCCGTGCTCGGGCAAAGCGCAGTCGCCGGTAACCGGGTCTGGGATTACCAATCGTGCGTGCGCATCGAGCTGGGTCCGCTGGACCTGGTCGACTATCAGCGCTTCCAGCCAGGCACCGTCGACTACCAGAAACTGGTGGAGCTGGTGCGGTTCTACGTCGGCGCCGAGCTGGACTTCCAGTTGTCGCCCCGGCTCAAACCCGAAGCAGTCCCGGTGTCCCGCCTCGGTCGCCAGGGCAACGTTGCACTGGGCTGGCAAGGCTGGCTCAAACGTCCTGGTGTCGACGTGGAACCTTCCCGTTGTGCCCTCTTCCACATTCCTTTTGATGGGGTCTCCCTGTGAACCTGAAGTCCCTGTTTGCCAAACTGAACGACACCAGCCGCACCGCCACCGAAAGTGCTGCGGCCTTGTGCCTGTCGGAACAGCATTACGACGTCGAGATCGAGCACCTGTTATTGCAGTTGCTCGACAGCAACGACAACGACCTGCCGGCCATTCTGCGTCACTACGATGTGGTGCCGGATCGCCTGCAGGCTCAGTTGGTGACCGCACTGGGGACCTTCAAAAAAGGCAACACCCGCACGCCTGCACTGTCGCCGCACATTACGCGAATGATCGAGCAAGCCTGGGTGCTGGCCTCTATCGAGTTCGGGCAAGGGCAGATTCGCACCGGTTATCTGTTGCAAGCATTGCTGGATGACAACGAGCTGCGCCGGGTAGTGATCGCGTCCGCCCCCGAGCTGGAAAAAATCAATGCCGACGACCTGCGGGTCAACCTCGGCGCGCTGGTCGAAGGCAGCGCCGAATCGCAGCAAGCCAAGCCGTTGGCGGGTGCGGACGTCGCTGTGCGCAGTACGGTTAAAGGCAACGGCAAGACCCCGGCTCTCGATCAATACACCATCAACCTGACGCAAAGTGCGCGCGAAGGCCGGATTGATCCAGTGCTGGGACGTGAGTTCGAGGTTCGGCAGATGGTCGACATCCTCACCCGTCGGCGCCAGAACAACCCGATCCTGACCGGTGAAGCCGGCGTCGGTAAAACCGCCGTGGTTGAAGGCCTGGCGCTGCGCATCATCCAGGGAGATGTGCCGTCGGTGCTTAAAGACGTGGCCATCCACACCCTGGACCTGGGCTTGCTCCAGGCCGGTGCCGGGGTGAAAGGCGAGTTTGAAAGCCGCCTCAAGTCGGTCATCGAAGAAACCAAGCGCAGCCTGCACCCGATCATCCTGTTCATCGACGAAGCCCACACCCTGATCGGCTCCGGTGGCCAGGCCGGGCAAAATGATGCAGCCAACCTGCTCAAGCCAGCCTTGGCCCGAGGCGAATTGCGCACCATCGCGGCGACCACGTGGGCCGAGTACAAGAAGTACTTCGAGAAAGATGCCGCCCTGGCACGTCGCTTCCAGGTGGTGAAGGTCGAAGAGCCGGACGAAGACAAGGCGATCCACATGCTGCGCGGTCTGCTGGCCAAGATGCAGGATCACCACAAAGTCACGGTGATGGACGAAGCGCTGGTGCAAGCCGTGCGTTTGTCCAATCGCTACATCACCGGGCGCCAGTTGCCAGACAAGGCCGTCAGCGTATTGGACACCGCCTGCGCGCGGGTTGCCCTCGGCCAATCGTCGCAGCCGGGGCCGCTGGAAGACTGCAAAAGAACCATCGACAACCTTCAAGCTGAAATCTCGGTGCTGCAGCAAGAAGCCGCCAAAGGCAGCGACCATGCCCGGCGCCTGGCGATCCTCGACACCGAGTTACTGGCGCAACAGCAAACCCGCGATGCATTGGAGCAACAGTGGCAACGCGAACTGGAACTGGTGGAAAAACTCGGCGCGCTCAGCCATCCGGACAACCAGACACCTGATGCCCGCGAGATTGCAGCGGTACGCGCCGAGCTGACCAGCGTCCAGGGTGAACAACCGCTGGTGCATGCGTTGGTCGACGGCGGGACCATTGGCGAAGTGATCTCCGGTTGGACCGGCATCCCGTTGGGCAAAATGCTCCGTGATGAAATCGACACCGTCCAGCGCCTGCCCGCGCTGCTGGGCGAACGGGTACTCGGACAAGATCACGCCCTGCAGGAAATCGGCAAGCGCATCAAGGTATCCCGCGCACGCATGGAAGACCCGAACAAGCCGATCGGGGTGTTCCTGTTGCTCGGCCCGAGCGGTGTCGGCAAGACCGAAACCGCGCTGGCCCTGGCCGACACCCTGTACGGCGGCGAACGTAACCTGATCACCATCAACATGTCCGAGTACCAGGAAGCCCACACGGTATCGAGCCTTAAGGGTTCGCCACCGGGTTACGTCGGTTATGGCGAAGGCGGCGTGCTGACCGAAGCCGTGCGGCGCAAGCCTTACAGCGTGGTGCTGCTGGATGAAGTGGAAAAAGCCCACCCGGACGTGCTCGAACTGTTTTTCCAGGTGTTCGATAAAGGTGTGCTGGATGACGGTGAAGGCCGGGAGATCAACTTCCGCAACACCGTGATCATCCTCACCTCCAACACCGGCACCGATCGCATCATGCAGTGGTGCCTGAATGCCGAGCAGCAACCGACGCCGGAAGACATCGTCGAAGGCCTGCGCGACGAGTTGAACCAGGTGTTCAAACCGGCGTTCCTCGGCCGCCTGACCATCGTCCCGTACTACCCGGTCAAGGACGCCATTCTGGAGCGCATCGTCGCGCTCAAACTCGAGCGCATCCGCAAGCGTTTCGAGCGCAACCATCAAGCCGTCCTGAGCTACGACGAAGCACTGGTCAAAGCCATTGCCTCGCGCTGCACCGAAGTCGACAGCGGCGCCCGCAACATCGACAACATCCTGTCGAAAACCCTGATGCCGGAACTGGCGCAACGGGTCCTGGAGCGGATGGCGCAGGACAAGCCGATCCAGAGTTTGAACATCGCGTTGGGCAGCGACGGCGATTTCGCCTACAGCCTGTGCTGAATGAGTATTTAAAGGTAGCCATCATGGATAACAGACATTCAAGGAAGCGCCCTGCGCAGCCGGCATTGGCAAAATGCCTGACCGCAGTGGCATTGATGATGGCGTTGACGGCCTGTGGCGTCACCGACCGTGTCAGCAAGCGGGTCGACGATACATGGGCCGGCGACATGCTGTTCGACGATAACGAGAAGGTCATCCTGACGTCGGATGGCGGCAATCAGCTCAATCCCGACGAGTCTGGCAAACCGCTGTCCGTAGTGATTCGCGTGTATCAGCTGACGTCGCTGGAGCGCTTTTCGTCGATCGACGCCGACACGCTGTGGGACGACCCGCAAAAAGCCCTCGGCAATACGCTGCTCGAAAACCGTGAAATCACCTTGCTGCCGGGCATGGGGCAGGTCGACAAGTGGCCGTTGAACAAGGCCGCGGGCTACGTCGGCGTTGCCGCGTTTTTCCGCTCGGATGAAAACAGCCGCTGGAAGGTTGCGTTTGACGCCAACTCGCTGCGCAAGGATGGCATCTGGTTTTCCGCCGATGGCCTGCGGGTGTTGGTGGACAACAACACCGTTTCCGCCGTGAACGGTGTCGATGTTTTGAACAAACCCAAGACTCAGGAGCAGCTCGCCCAAGCCTCTGCCCTGCCCGACCCGTCAGCGAAGCCAACCCTCACCCAGCGTGTGCAGGACGCGGCCGTGCAACAGGCTGAAGACACGGCGACCAGCTCCGCGCAAAAAGCCACCGAGTCAAAATTAAACTCTCTATTGGAAGGCGTTCATGAGTAAGCAAAGCCGGGTGATGTGGTCGGAAGGCATGTTCCTTTTGCCACAACATTTCCAATATCAGGATGAGTTCCACCAGCATCAGCTGGCAGAGTCGACACTGCGCAACACGCCTTTCCATTGGGGTGTGCAAATGCTGCAGGTCGATGAAGAGGCGCTCGCAACCGGCTCTTTGCAGCTGAAACGGTTGAAACTGGTGTTTCCCGACGGCAGCCTGTACGACGCGCCGCAGCATGACCCGCTGCCGGCAGCGCGTGACTTGAAGGACTTGCTCAAGGGCAACGACCTGAAGGTCTACGCCGCGCTGAAACTGCCTGAGCCGTTCGGCATGAATTACGTCGAAGACGGCCAGGAACAAAAAAGCGCACGGCGGTTTCGCAAGCAGTTCGACACCTTGCCGGACCTCAACGAAGGCGACCTCGAGAACGAAATCACCAGCCTGCGCCTGAACGTGGTGATGCTGATCGACGGCGATAACCTGGATGGCTACAGCCACTGCCCGATCGCCCGGCTGTCGCGCAACAACATCGGCGGCTTCAACCTCGATGCACACTTCGTGCACCCGACCTTGCATGTCGGCACTCACGAAACCCTGACCGGTCTGGGCAAACGATTGCTCGGCGCGCTGCAATCCAAAAGCAAGGCGCTGTCGGGTCGTCGTCGCGAACGCGCGGACCAGATTGCCGAGTTCGGCTCCAGCGACGTGACCTTGTTCTGGCTGTTGAACACGGTGAACCGTGCGCACCCGGGCCTGGCGCACCTGCTCGCCCACCCGCGCCTGCACCCCGAGCGCTTGTATCTGTTTCTGGCGGAACTCGCGGGCGGCTTGCTGACGTTTTCGCTGGACACGCAACTCAACGACATCCCCGAGTATGACCATCACGACCCGGCGGCCTCGCTGGTCAAGCTCGATGAAATGATTCGTGTACTGCTCGACAACGTCGTGCCTAACCAGTGCGTGATGATCAACCTGACCCAGACCAAGCCTTCGTACTGGCAGGGACAGCTGCTCGATCCGCGCCTGGCCGAGGCGGATTTCTATATTTCTGTGCACGCCGACATGCCCGGTTCCAGCCTGCTGGAACTGGTGCCGCGCGCGTTCAAGGTCGGCTCGCCGGAAGACATTGAAGTCGTGGTCAACAGCGCCATGCCCGGCGTCACGCTCAATCACTCGACCCGCTTACCCAACGCGATTCCGGTGCGACTGGACAATCACTACTTCTCCATCGAGCCGCATGGCCGAGTGTATGAACGCATGATGAGTGCCCAGGCCATCTCTTTTTACGCACCCAGCGCCTTTACCAATCTCAAGCTTGAACTGATGGCGGTACTCAAATGAACGAAGCCGTAATGCAAGGCGCCGTGGCGGCCGCAACTGAAAAACCGGTGTTGAAAGACCTGGTGCAAGACTTCATCAGCATGGCGCTGATCGTGCGCAAAGGCCGTCAAGTGACCTCGGTCACCGCTTTTGAGGCGAGCATCGATGCCTTCTTCTCGACACTGGAACGCGAAGCCCGTAACGCCAACTACAGCGTTGAGCAGGTGAAGGACACGCAATACGCCCTGTGTGCGTTCCTCGACGAAAGCGTGTTGCGCTCCGGGGAAAACGATCTGCGTCGTCACTTCGAACTGCAGCCGTTGCAGTTCCGCTATTTCGGCGTGCACCTGGCGGGCGAAGGCTTTTTCGAGAAAATCGATTCGTTGCGCAGTGACGTCAAGCAAAACCTGGATGTGCTTGAGGTCTATCACCTGTGTCTGGCGCTGGGTTTCGAAGGCAAATTCAGCCTCGGTCAAAAAGACCAATTGCGTTATCTGGCCAACACCCTGGGCCAGGACATCGCGCGATACCGCAAGACGCCCAAGGCGCTCTCGCCGGATTGGGCATTGCCCGACCAGGTCTCGCAGATGCTGCGCCATGAAGTTCCCGTTTGGCTCTATCTGGCGCTCATTGCGCTGGTCTGCGTGGGTGTTTACCTGACGCTGGACTGGCTGTTGGCCAAGGACGTAGCCGCATTGTCCGAACAAATCAGCCAGCTGTTCAGTGCCTGAGCACACCTCAGGTAATCGAGTCAGGAAGACATGAAGACATTATTGCGTTTGTTGAAAAGCTTTTGGTTTGTCATCCCCGTGCTGTGGCTGGCGAGTTTGGCGGTTGGCTGGTTCGCGGCACCGCACGTGAGCTGGTTGCGTGGTTACACGCTGGAGGCGATGGCGATCATCAGCGCCTTCTATTTGCTGATCATTGTGCTGCGTCAGTACAAGCGGATCCGCGCTGAACACAACCTTGAGAACCTGGTGCAGATCGAGGTCGATCGATCGCTTAAATCCACCGGTGAATTCCGCGACCAGCAAGTGCTGCGCGAACGGCTCAAGCACGCCATCGCGATGCTGCGCACCGACCGCTCGGCCGGTGGCGGCGGCTCGTCGGCGCTGTATGACTTGCCGTGGTACCTGGTCATCGGCATGTCCGGTGCTGGCAAAACCTCATTGCTGACGCGTTCCGGCCTGTCCGCGAGCATCGCCAACAGCGCCAATGACACACAAAGCGGTACGCAACATTGCGACTGGTACTTCAGCCCTGAGGCCGTGATGATCGACACGGCCGGTCGCTACCTGCGGGACGACCAGTCGGCCAGCGAATTCGCCGCGTTCCTGCGGATGCTGAAAAAACAACGCAACAAAGCCGCCGTCAACGGCCTGGTGCTGGTGGTGAGCCTGCCTGAACTGCTGGCCGCCAGCGCCACCGAGCGCAACGAGCTCGCCGCGCAACTGGTGTCACGCATCGAGGAATACACCGACTGCCTGGACGCCAACCCGCCTATCTACCTGATGTTGAGCAAGACCGATCAACTGCCGGGGTTCAGCCAGGCTTTTGAAGGCCTGGACCTGAACGAACGTCAGCAACCGCTGGGCATGACCTTCGGTTTGTCGGAAATCCGCAACCAGGGTTTGCGCCCGGTACTGGATGCCAAGCTGGCCAACCTGCACAGTCATATTCGCCGTCACGTCGACGCGCAGATGATTGCGTTGGGCGCCGACGCCAACAGCGCGCTGCTGAACTTCCCGAACTATTTTTCCGAACTGTCGGTGGTGCTCGAACAGTTTCTCCAGCACTTCGCCCAGACCGGTCATTCGGGTACGCAACTGTTGTTGCGCGGCCTGTATTTCACCAGTGCTTTGCAGACCGATCAGCAACTGAGCCAGGTCTATGAAGATGATCTCGCCGAGTCGTTTTCGCTGCTGCCGGAAGTCGAGCACGAAAAGCACACGCCAAACAGCGGCAAGAAAATCAGTGACCGCAGCTATTTCATTACCGATACGTTCCGCCGCGTCATTTTCCCGGACCGCGACCTGACCCTTTACCAGTCGCGTTCCGGACACAACAAATCCTTCAGCCCGGCCGTGCTGGGCGTGGCCGTGCTCGCCGCACTGGTGTTCATTGGCTGGCAAACCCTGTCGTTCCAGAACAACCGTCAGTGGCTGGCCGCATTGCGCGAGCAACTCAACGAGCTGCAGCAATCACCGGAGCGCGCCGAGTTGCTGGCCTCGGGCCAAGGCCTGGAATTGCTCCGCGATCAACTCGCCGCCATCGAGAAGTACCGTGCCAAAGGCGTACCGCTGCAACTCAGCGCTGGCCTCTATCGGGGTGACGACATCTACCGCGTCGCACAGACTGCTTATTTGCAGCAGTTGCGTACTCAGGCGCTTGAACCGATCACCCTGCAACTTCAATTGCAGATGCGCGCCTTCAATGAGTTCGCAAAAACCATGGACCCGCAGAACAGCTTCGCGGCGGCGCCCGCCAAGGCCGGCAGTCCGTCAGCCAAAGCTCGCGCGCAAGGGCTGAAACTGCCGACCCGCTTGAGCAGCGTTCCGCGCAGCGCCGGTGATGTCACCAGTCGTTTGAGCGCTGCGGCCAAGGGTTCCGCGAACAAGGTGCGCGGGAATGCGTTGACCGCACTGCGTAATCCGGCCACGGCGAGCGACGCCGCAGAACTGTCTGCGACCACCGGTGGGCTCTCGTTGTCCGAGGAAATGCTCGGTCGACTGGATGAGCGCCAGGTCGCTTCCATCATCGAGTCCTATAACGCGCTGAAGCTCTACTTGATGCTGACGCAACCTGAAACCCATCCTGAGCCAGAGTTCGTCGGCGCGGCGTTGCCGGTTGCCTGGGCCAACACCGCCAATACCGACAACCCGGTCAGCACAGCGGTTATTCAGGACAACTCGCCGGTCTACGTGCAACTGCTGAAAAATGGCCAGGCGCCGTCCCTGCCACGTAACGAGCAATTGATCAGCGAAACCCGCAACAGCTTGAAGTCGTTCATGATTTCCAGCTCGCTGGTGGACCGTGAATATCTGCGCCTGCAATTGGAGTCCAGCCGCCAGTTCCCGGCCGTGGGCCTGAGCGATCTGGTGCCGCTGCCAGGGCGTCAGCTGTTGTACGGCAGCGAAGCGGTGCCGGCGATTTTCACCCGTCAGGGTTGGGAACAGTTTGTGAAGCCTGAGCTGATCAAACTGCTGTCGGGCAACCTGCAAAACGAATCGGACTGGGTGCTCGATGGCGAAGGCGGCGACAGCCTGGTGCAGAAAGCCAACTTCATCCGTGAGTTCATGACGCGTTACAAACGCGACTACACCCAAGCCTGGTACACCCTGATCAACAGCGTCGGTGTTCGCCATTTCACTGACATGGCCAACGCGACCCAACAACTGTCGCTGCTCAGCGATGTGCAGAACTCCCCAGTGAAAAACCTGCTGGCAGCGGTCAACGACAACACCCAATGGGATGTGCCTGCACCGCGTGAAACGCAGCAACCGGGGATCAAGCGCGATGACGGTTTCTGGGGCAAGGTCACGGGGATTTTCGATGGGCAGGACACCTCGCCCAATGCGCTGATTTCGCCGTTGCCTGCGGTGGACGACGGCAGCCTGGCCAAGCGCTTCGAGCCGGTGTCGCGGGTCTTCGCCGTGCAAAACGCCGAGGGCGCCGACAGCACGATCATGGATCGCTACCTGGCGGCGTTGCGCAAACTCAAAGTGCGGATGAACAACATCCAGCGCTCCCAAGACGTCGGCAAAAGCAGCAAGCAACTGATCAGCGAAACCCTGGAAGGTCAGCCGAGCGAAGTCACCAGCGTGCGCAACTACGTGGAGACCACCGTCGACACCAGTCAGGGCGGCCTGTCGACTTCGCTGCAAGGCCTGTTCAGTTTGCCGATTCAGTTCGCCTGGGAAACCCTGCGCGATCCGGCCGGCGAGCAGATCGCCAAGGCCTGGGCACAACAGATCGCCAAGCCTTGGGAACAAGTCATGGCGCACCGTTACCCGATCGCGGCAGGCAGTCGCAATGAAGCTTCGGTCAAGGACCTGCAGCGTTTCGTCGACCCGGAATCCGGCTTGCTGCCCAACTTCAAGCGCAACGAAATCGGCAATCTGTCCGGGGGCGAAGGCCTCGGCATGAGCAGCGCCAGCAAAGCAACGCCGCTGGTCAATCCGAACATGGTCAACAGCATTGACAAGGCCAGCTCACTGGGCCAGGTCATTGCCAGCCTGTCGGACCGGGAAAACGGTTTTGAGATCATGCTGGAGCCAGCGGCCTGGTTCACCGACATCATCTTCACCCTGGACGGTCAGGTGCAGCACTATCGCAACGGCAAGACCAGCTGGAGCCGCTTCTCCTGGCCGGGCACCACCACCGCACCGGGTGCGCGCATGGACGTGGTCACGCTGAGCGGCGAACGCATCACGGTGTTCGACTACCCCGGTCGCTGGGGCCTGTTGCGCATGAATGACAGCGCCCGCGTCAGCGATCTGGATGGTATCCAGCAACGTTTCAGCTGGAACACCGCCAGTGGCCAGGTCAGCCTCGCCGTGCGCAACTACGGCGGCGTCAAGCTGACCGACCTGGCGAACGTCAAGGCACTGAGTGCACTCAACGCCAGCGGCGGACGGGTCCAGTGAGCACGCTCGCCTTGAATCAGGGACACGGCCAATGATTGGCTGTTTCGGAAAAGTGCCCGCGAGCCCGGACTTCGTCAGCCTGCACGGTGCAGCCGACGACGTCTGCGAGTTCGATGCCTGGCTACAAGGCGCATTGGCCGCCCTGCAGCCTCTTGAGGACTGGCGAGAGTTGTTCGACGCGTTACCGGTGTGCTTTTTCAGCTACCGCGCACGCAGTGGCAACTGGTTGGTCGGCGGCTTGATCAGCTCGAGGGATTCCAGCCAGCGGCGTTATCCGTTTTTCATTTTTCAAACGGTCAAAGCCAGCGACTCCGGGACGTTGGTCAATCCTTTCACCCTGAGCGAACTGTTCAGCGGGCAGATCAGGCCGTTGCTGCACATGGCCGCCCAGGGCGAAAGTACGTCCGTGCTGTTCGACCGCATCAAGGCCTTGCGCCCGTTGCAAGGTCAGGATTTCGAGTTGTTCCGGCGCGTGCATGAAAAGTTCCTGGTGAACTTCAACCTGCGCGACATCGCCACCGCGCTGGAAGGCGCCTACCCGGAATTTGTCACCAATGCCGTGCTGACCCGGCTGCTGGCGTTCAAAAGCCATCTGCACCAGCCAACGCCGATGGGTATTTCCCTGCCCTTGCCGGCGGAAAGAGGTTTGAAAAATCCGACCGCCGATTTGTGGATCACCTGGTTGGCGCGAATGACCGCCGGCAGCGGCGTGCCGCAGGTCAGTCTGTTGGCAGACGACTTTATGCGCCCCCGGCTGATCTGCTTCCCGTCACGAAACAACAGCGATGCCTATCGCGTGCTGACCGGTAGCGGCAACCGCTTGCAGAGCCATGACGTGCTGGCGTCATTCGATGCATTTGATGAGCACCACCCGAAACACGCCTTTCCCGAAATCGACCGCCCTCTTGATGACGTTATCGACCGTTTTGTCGACGCGCTGGATTTGAAGTCCGTATGAACAAGATCAAGTATTACTTCTTGCGCTTCCAACCCTACATTCTGGGGGTTGGTTTTTTCCTCACCATTTTCGTGGTGTGGGGCATTGGTCGTGCGTTTGACTTCAGCTCGCTGAACAGCCTGCTGACCGGCATCGGCGTGTTCCTGCTGCTCTCGGCCGGTTACGTGCTGCTGCTTTATCGGGGCGTGTCGCGACATCACAACCTTGAAGGGCTGCTGCGCGACGACGCCGATCAAGCGGTGCTCAACGCCAGCCCGGCGGACCGCGAAGAAGTCAGCCTGTTGCGCGAGCGCCTGTTGCAGAGCATCGAGCGGCTGCACAGCAACAAGCCGCGGGGCAGCAATCCCAAGGATGCGCTGTATGCCCTGCCCTGGTACCTGGTGATCGGCCAGCCGGCTGCCGGCAAAAGTACGATGCTCTATCAATCGGGCCTCAACTTCCCGTATGCGGAGCGTGAAGGTGCGCGTGTCGCCGGCCTGGGCGGCACCCGCAACTGCGACTGGTTTTTCAGTTCCGAAGCAGTCCTGCTGGATACCGCCGGTCGCTACATGAACAACCAGGAAGAGGCCGGCAAATGGCGGGCCTTCCTGCAACTGTTGCGTCAGCACCGCCAGCGTCGGCCGCTCAACGGCTTGATCGTCACCGTCAGCATTCACGACATTCTGCAAACGTCGCTCGAAGACCAGGAGCGTATTGCCAAGCGCCTGCGCGAACGCATCCAGGAAACCCATGCGCTGCTGGAAGTGCGCCTGCCGGTCTACCTGGTGTTCACCAAGTGTGACCTGGTGCCGGGTTTTGCCCCGTTCTATCGCCAACTGGATGACGTTGCCCGCGGCGAAGTCATGGGCAAGACGTTTTCCCATAAAGGGTACGAACAGGCCGACTGGGGCCGTCAATTCGGCGTGGCGATGGACGAGTTGGTCAGCTATTGGCAGCAGGTGGCGAGTCAACAACTGGTCATGCAGGACATTCAGATCACCCGCCAGGATTCAGCGGTGTATCGCTTTCCGCTGGAACTGGCGGCGCTGAAGCCGAGGCTGCAGTTGTTCGTCGATGCGCTGTTGCGCGCCAACCCGTACCAAAAGGCCGAACTGCTGCGCGGCTTCTATTTCACCAGTGCACTGGACGCCGACCAACCGGAAATGGGTGGGCACACGCGCCAGGTCACCGAGCGTTTCTCACTGGACAGTGATCAAGAGATCGCCAGCGGCGATGCGCAACCGCGTCCGCTGTTCATCAACAGCCTGTTCCGCAAAGTCATCATTCCCGACCAGCATCTGGTGGCGCTGTACACCACCAACCATCGCGAACGTCGGCGCAAGGCGGCGTGGATTGGTGGTGCCGGGCTGGTCGCGGTGCTGCTGTGCAGCTTACTGGGCTGGTCCTATGTGAACAACAAAAACACCGTGCAGACTATTTCCACGGAACTGGCCCAGGCGGCCAAAGCCGACGCTTCGGCGACGGGGCAATACACCGACTGGCAAACGCTGGATCGCATGCGCTTCTGGACCGCCCATTACTACGCGCAGCACCACGATGAAGGTGTGCCGATGCGCATGCGCCTGGGGCTTTACCAGGGCTACAAAGTCGAGCCGCTGGTGCGCAGTCAGTATTTCAGCCGGCTGGAAAGCGTGATGCTCAAGCCGACCGCCGACAACCTGACCCGCTCGCTGTACCTGTTGACCACCCTCAAGGTATATCAGCGCAACAGCAAGGAACTGCTGCCCGTGACCGGCGTGGACAGTGTCGAACCCAAGGCGCTGCCTAGCGACAACCGGGCGCAGTCTATTGCGGCGTTTGGCAAGACCACGCTGGACACCTACGTCATGCTCTCGCGTGCCCAGCGCGAAAAGGCTGATCCGGCGTTCCTGAAAGCGAAAATGCCAGATTACTGGTACCCGGCGATTGCCCGCCAGACCGGTAAAACCATCGGTGCTTCGAATGACGGTTCGGCCTCGAATCAGGATTACGAGTTTGCCAGCCGGCAGATCAATTTCTACAGCGACCAGATCCACGAGGACGACGTGCCTCGGATCCTCGATAACGCGTTCCTGACCTCCAGTTCGCGTAACTACATCAACAGTTTGCTCACGCAATCGTTGCGCTCGATCGAGACCATCACCCTGGAATCGGACACCTTGTTCGCCTTCGGCCGTGCCGACTTCCAGAGCCTGAAAACCGAAGGTCAGGGCCAGTTGAGCGCCATCGCCGGCAAGCTGTTGAGCACGCCTGACATCGGCAAAATCATCATCGCCGGGCACGCCGATCAACTGGGCGATCCACAGGGCAACCTGCAGGTTTCCCGGCAGCGCGCACAAACCATCAAGACCTACCTGGTGGGCAAAGGCGTGCCGGGTGAACTGGTGGAAGCCGTCGGCGAAGGCAGCACCAAGCCCTTGGTCAAATGCAACATGCAGCAACCAAGAACCCAACTTATTCAGTGCCTGGAACCTAACCGGCGCGTGGAAATCGAAGTACGGGCGCTCAACTGAGACGGCCGCGCTTCTGAAGGGAAACCGCTGCCTGGGCCCGCTTGAAGTTCGGCCCAGGCCGGTAAGACACCTCTCTTGATCGTTCAAAGAGGTTAAAAACGAAGGGTTGTGATCTGTCCGCAGATTGTTACAGCCCTTTAAATGAAGGTAAGGAGAAATTAGAAATGGCATTTGACGCGTACATTCAGATCGAAGGCATTCCGGGTGAAGTGCTCGACGACAAGCACAAGGACTGGATCGAAGTGCTGGGCTACGAGTACGGCGCAACTCAGGCGACTTCCGCGACTGCAAGCTCTTCGGGCGGTGCTTCGTCGGAGCGTGTGTCGTTGAGCGATTTCAGCATCCGCAAAGCCGTTGACAAGGCTTCTGCCAAGCTGTTCGAAGCCTGCTGCAAAGGCACTCACATCGCCAAGATCCAGCTGAACGTCAACCGCGCGGGCGGTGACAAGGTCACTTACCTGACCATCAACCTGGAAGAAGTCGTGGTCTCCTCCGTCAAGGCTGTCGCTGGCGGCAGTCAGGGCGGTGAAGACAAAGCGGTCAGCGATCTGCCGATTGAAGAAATCAGCTTCAACTTCGCGCGCATCAAGACTACCTACACCCAACAAAGCCGTGCCGATGGCCAGGGCGGCGGTAACGTCACCGGTGGTTGGGATCGCACGGCAAACAAAGTTTTCGCTTAAGCCCGTAGCGATAGCGGACCGCGCACGCGATCCGCATTCAGCACCGTGCCTGCCAAACAGGCGCGGTGTTCTTTTATTTTGATCAGAGTTGCCTATGTCTGAATTTCTCAACGACCTTTCGCTGGCCGAACTGACAGCGCCCATCAATGAGGGGAGCGGTGAAGACTTGAGCTTTTCCACCTTGTTCGATCAAGTGAAGGAAGCTCGTCGAGCAGACCCCGATTACCTTACCCAGGGTGACTGGCAAACCGATCTCAAGGCTTCCGATTGGGATCTGACCATTACCTTGGCTGCACAAGGCCTGGCTCGACAGAGCAAAGACTTGATGCTGGTCGCCTGGCTCAGTGAAGGCCTGGCGCACAAGTACCATTTTGTTGGTATTACCTTCGGCCTGACGCTGGCCGAGCGCATTCTGCAAACCTTCTGGGCGGATCTGTTTCCCTCCTTGGAGGACGGCGTCGATGAACGCGCCGCACGCCTGGCGTGGATGAAAACCTCGCTGGCGGACATCGTCGGCGCATTGCCGATCACCCAGGGGCAATATTACGGTCTGCTTCGCTATGACGAATCCAGGCACATCGAAAACCTGGCGCTGCAAAACCCTCAGGCGATGCGGGCCGCCCTCGACGAAGGCAAGATCAACGCGGAAGTCTTCCAGCGTTCGGTGGTGCTGACCGACTCGGATCATCTGCGCCTCAAGGCCGGCGAGATAGCCGCCTGCCTGAAAGCCTGCCAGCAGCTTCAAAACACCGCGGACAGGCACTTTGGCCCTGAAGCGCCGAGCTTTGCCGGGCTCAATGACATTCTGTTCCGCGCAGGACAACTGGCGGAAAAACTGCTCAAGGACCGGGGCATCGAACTGACCCCGGCCCCTGTCGCGCCGGCTCCGGCCATCCCTGAAAGCACTGGCGAACAACCCGCAGGTTCCGCAATGACCCAGCCTGAACAAAGTCTTTCAAGCACACCGCTTCGAACCACCCCGCAGACCCGCGATGAAGCGTTCACCCTGCTGGCGGGCATCGCCCAGTTCTTCAAACAGACCGAGCCCCAAAGCCCCGTCCCTTATCTGATCGAACGCGCGATCAAATGGGGCAATATGCCGCTCGAGGGTTGGCTGAACGATGTGATCAAAGACAGCAATGTGGTGGACAGCATCCGCGATGTGCTGGGGACCAAGGAAGCGAAGTCCTGACATACCGCCTTCGCGAACAAGCCCCACATTTGATTGCGGCCGTACATCGACTTGGCGACAGGCGCTGCCTTGAGTTGCAGGTTGATTTCTACGCAAGGAGGTGGTGCAGGGACCGAATATCGATTCCGCGCCACGCTGATCAGGCAGGTGCTGGAGGTGGAGTATTGCTTTTCGACCAGCGACTAGTTTTTCGAATGGTTTCTTGCCTGCACCTAACGCCAGCCCGGGCGGCAGGCTCCGCCAATGGCGCCAGTCACTGCCGGTTTGCGAAGTGCCCCGGCAATCGGCTTCTGACACAGCAGCGTTTTACCGTACGCTGAGTCATTAATGCCCGGGCATTGGACTGCGCGGGCGTTTTACATCGCGTTTTCGCCTTACCAAGTCAGGGCTCGCAGTGCGGCTCGGCAGAGGCAACCGGGGCGAACGCAGTAACAGACTGATCTCCTCGGCGCTGACGGCTCTGCTGAAAAAGTGACCCTGAATTTCATCGCAGCCGTTTTTACGCAGGAAGGCTTGCTGCTCTTCGGTTTCGACACCTTCGGCAATGACCTTGAGATTCAGTGTGTGCCCTAACGAAATCACCGCGGTGGCGATGGCTTTGTCGTTCTCGTTGGCGGGCAGATCGCGCACGAAAGACTGGTCGATCTTGAGTCTCGCGATCGGGAAGCTTTTCAATGCGGCGAGGCTGGAGTAGCCGGTGCCGAAGTCGTCGATCGAGAGACTGATCCCCATTGTTTGCAGTTCTTTCATTTTGCTGATGGCTTGTTGAAGGTCTTGCATGATCAGGCTTTCGGTCAGCTCCAGCTCAAGGTACATCGGGTCCAGTCCGGTTTCTTGCAAGGCATGCCTCACCCGGTCGATCAGGTCTCTTTCGATGAACTGGCGTGCTGAAATATTCACCGACATGGTGATCGGCGGACAGCCCGCATCCTGCCAGTCCTTGTTCTGTCTGCACGCGGTATGAATCACCCAGTCGCCGATGGGCACGATCAATCCGGTCTCTTCGGCCTGCGCAATGAATTTGATTGGAGACACCATGCCGAGCTCGGGGTGCTGCCAGCGGATCAGTGCCTCTACGCCGACAATCTGACCTGACTGCAAATCTACCTGTGGCTGGTACAGCAGCAGGAACTCGTCATGGTTGAGTGCGTTTCGAAGCCCGTCTTGCATGGCGAGCTTGCCTTGAACCTTGTTATTCATCTCGCTCGTATAGAACTGGTAACTGTTGCGACCCATCTCCTTGGCCCGGTACATGGCGGCGTCCGCGTTACTGAGCAACGTGTCGGTATCGCTGCCGTCGGCAGGGTAAGTCGCCAACCCCATGCTGCAGGTGACGTGGAGTGTATGTCCGCTGAGCTGAATCGGCCGCAGGATGGCTTCCTGGATTTTGTGCAGGGCGGGAGTCACGCCGTCCAAGTTTGAAGGCTGGTCGAACAGGATGATCACAAACTCGTCGCCACCCAATCGCACGACGGTGTCGGTGCGGCGTACACATTCCAGCATACGCCGGGCGACGGTTTTCAGCAGTTCGTCTCCAGCACTATGCCCGAGGCTGTCATTCACCAGTTTGAATTTATCCAAATCGAGAAACACCACCGTCACCAGTCGGTTGTAGCGCTGAGCGTAAAGTATTGCCTGCTTGAGGCGGTCTTCGAGCAGCGTGCGATTCGGCAGTCCGGTCAGTGCATCATGGTCGCCCATATAGCGAATACGCTTTTCAGTCAGTTGGCGTTCTATCGCAATGCCGGCAAGCGGCGTCGCCATGTCGATCATTCGCGTCTCGGCCGCGCGAGGGCTGCGTACGGTGTTGGAATACAAGGCAAACGTACCCAATACCTTTCGCTCATGGGACAGAATCGGCGTCGACCAGCAGGCGCGAAATCCATAGGGTGCAGCCACTGAACGGTACGCCTCCCACAGCGGATCCAGCTCAATATCCGTGACGATGACCGGTTCTCGTCGATACACCGCGGTGCCGCATGAACCCACGTTCGGACCGATCGCAATCCCGTCAATGAGCTGGTTATAGGCTTTCGGCAAACTGGGGGCAGCCCCGTGCAGCAGGTGTGTGCCATCCTCATCCAGCACCAGGATGGACACCATCATCCCCTCCAATTGGGACTCGACCAGGTGAGCCAGGCTGTCGAGGACTTCTGCAAGCTCGGTGCTCCTGGCGATCAGCTCCAGGACATGACCTTGTCCGGCACGGATGATGGCTTCTTGCTCTAATCGACTGTTTTGCACGGCGAGCCGCTCTGTCGCGATACTCAATTGGACCGTTCTTTTTTCCAACTGAAGTCGGTCTTTAAGGAACTGATTTACCGCGCGAGCCATGTTGTCGATCTCGTCCTTCCCATGGTCCGCCATTACCAAATGCGCTTTGTCAGTGTGTTCCTGACGCAATTGTTTGCTTATTTCATTCAGGCGCACGAGTACATGACGGCCCATGAAGACTCGGGTCACGAACCAGGCGAACACCAGGCTGGCGCCCAACATGATCAGCACCCATTGCTGGCTACGATTTGAGGCTTCAACCAGGCGTTGCACCGCTTCGCGATAGTCTTCGGTGTAAGCAGTGGATTGCGCACGGGCCGCCGCGACCAGAACCCCAGCCTCATTCTTCAGTTCCTCATTGAAGCGCTGTATGACGTTTTGCTGATTGATGAGCCTCAGGCGCAGGGGGAAGAGATCGGGCGTCTCCACATCAGAGTCGGGTAACTTGGCCGCAATGGGTGACAGGCGCTCATACCGGATCTGCAGCCGTTGCACGGCATCACTGTCAACAGCCTGGGGCAGATCGAAAAGTAACACCGCCAGTTCCAGGCTGGCCCGGGTCTGGGCCGCGGTTAACCGGGCGGTGCGATCCGTCAGGGTTTGCTCGAAGATGACCTCGGTTTGCAGCAGGCTTTCTCGCAGCTGTGCAACGATGTTGGCGGTATTGCGGAACATCTGGCTCGACTGGTACATGTCAAGTATCGCCACGCCACTGTTCGCGGCGGTCAGTTGCTGCACCAGTCGATCAAGGGCTTCAAGCTGTTCGACGGTCGCCGCATAGCTTGAACGCAGGGCGTCGGGGGAGCGGGTTGTCAGAAGCTGGTCGGTCTGGCGTTCGATCAGCAAGGTACGCTGCAGCATGTCTTGCCCATTTTGCATGCGAACCAGTCGTTCATCCGTCAGCTGGCGGGTGGCGCTGTTTGACGTGCGCAACGCGTAGACCGCAGTCGCACCACCCGCCAGGATCAGCAGCGCCAGCGTCAGAAACGCCAGTGTGAACTGCGCGCGTAGCGATTGCGGCAATAGCCAGCGTCTGAGTCGGGAAGTAACGTCCAATGTCAGGGATTCCATTGGTGGCGATAGATGTCTCGATAGCCATTGTCAGGGTCGTACTGGAATTTCTTCCCGCCGTCGAAGGCGATATTGTCGGCGTTGACCAGGTGAATCGGCGCTACGAAGCCGCTCACTGGCTGACCAGCAAACAGCCGGTTCAATTCGTCCATCACTTGCCAGCCATGCAGGTTGAGCGGCTCAGCCACGGTGACGGTCTGGTAGGTTTTTGCCTGTATGCGCAAGAACGCCGAAGCGCTGCCATCACCGGCAGACAACAGACTGATGCCGTCACTGGGTATTGCGGCGTTGGTCAATGAGGCAATCGAGTAGTCGAAATAGATATCGTTGATGGCCAGCGTGTGGGTCCAGCGCTTGCCATAGCGCTGAAGCAACTCCTTGGTGATCGCCGGCATCTTCTCGCCACTTTCGGAGATCGCAACATCGCGCACTTCCAGTAACGTACATTCCCGACAGGCCCGAATGACGTCTTCCATGGCCTTGGCTTTCGCCATGGCGATGCTGTACTTGGAGTCGGTCAGGATGACCACGCCGGCGTGTCCGTTTGACTGTGCCACTGCCGCCATGGCCGTGAGGCGGGCCACTTCGAGCGGGTCGGTCGTGACGTTCATGGCCACCGGCGTGCCGTCAATCGGCCCGGGGCGTGCCCCAGCGTGCCAGCCAACCACTGGCACATCCCTCTTGGCGAAGAGGATCAGCGCCGCATTGTTCTCAAGGGCATCGGAGCCGCACAGAATGAGGCCGTCGGGTTTCGCTGCCAGGGCATCGGAAAAGGCCTTTGCGCGCCCGGCCGATGATCCAGCACCATCGAATATCTTCAGCGTCCAGCCCAGCGCCTTGGCTGCCTCGCGAGCGCCCTGCGCGACACCGACAATTCCGCCGTTACGCAAATCTTCTGCGACAAAGGCGATGCTCTTGCCCCGCAAGGCTTGCGGGCCGGATTCAGGGCCGCTCCAGCGAACGGCTTCGAGGGTGGCCCTGGCAACAATCTCCTGCGCTTGAATCACCGTAACCGTGGCGTTTTCGGCGCCCGCTGCGGTTGGCAGGTTCTGGCCGTATCCGGGCGTTGCCGTGAAAAGACAGAAAACCGTAATTGAGGCCATCCAGAGTCGCCAGGGCTTGATCAGACAGGTTCGATTACCCCAAATGACGTCGGGTCTGGAGCCGATGGCGCGATCATAGTCTGGCATGGTGTCCCTTTTTGCCAAGAGTGCAGCGTTCACTGTCCGAAAGGATAGTCGGTTCTGCTGTCTTCCGGCCGTTTGTGGGTAAAGTGCGCGAGCTTTAGTCCTGATCATTAAATGCAGCGAGACAATCCCTGGACCTGGCAATTCAAACATTTGCGCTGGTTTCTCACTCAACACCTGAAAGACCAGTCCGACGCCACCCGATATTACGATCGACGCACGGTTATAGAAGGATCTGGATTGGCTGAGTTTTAACCCTGACATTCAGAGGTAACAGCCAACCAATCTCACTAGTGCGCCATTAGCGGCCTTAGTGTGGACATTCCCTGGCAAAATAGATGTCGGCGCGCAGTTGTTCGAGCGTGACCGTCACCGAGTCGAGTTAACCGAGGAGGGAGTGCTGTTTCTTCCTGAGGCGCTGGCGACCCTGCGCCAAGCTGGGCGCGCCCTTGAGGTGTTGCAGCAAGCGGCGGCCGGAGAGGTTGGGATATTGCGTCTGGCATTTGTGTCTTCGACGTTGTCGCACTTATTGCCGCTGCTCGTGCGTACGCTGGAGCAGCGCTACCCGCGTATCGAACTGGAGCTCAAGGACATGCCTTCGCTACCGCAGGCTCGGGCCTTGCTGGACAATGCCTTGGATTTTGGCTTGGTACGCCTGCCGTTGAATGTGTCTGGCGTGCACACACGCATGCTCTTCGAAGAATCATTGGTGGTCGCGCTGCCGCAAGAACATCCGTTGTGCACCCAACGTCGTATAAAGCCTCAGGACTTGGCCGGGTGTCCGGTACTGGTGCTCGCGCGTAAGTTCGCTCCCGGCTTGTATGACCAAATGCTGGCAGGTTTTCACAGACGCAAAGTTACCCTGACCATTGCACGGGAAATGGGCGAGTTCACGACCCAGTTGGCGTTGGTGGCCGCCGGTCTAGGCATAGGCATCTTGCCAAGCGGCGCCGCATCGGCACTGCCAGCCGGTGTCGTGACTCGACCACTGACTCTGCCCATGAGTGGAGCTGGTATCGGTGTGGCTTGGCTCGGCCTGGAAAACCCACGCAAGCGGGCGCTGATGATGGTGCTAGACGAACTTTATCCCGCGTCGAATCCTGAGCTAACTTAGGGGCTGTAGGGAGAAACCTCGACTCACCAGATCAAATACCTGGAAAGAGAGCCTAAGATTGCTGATTCTCACCACCGGCCGCAATTAGCAAAAAGTGTCGTTTGCTAGCTTGAAGCATCGCCGTCCAGCACTACCAGAATTCAGATAAAGCTGTTCATCGTGCCACCTAGTGCGTGGTTTAGGCGGATGAGCTTAGAAGTGGTGGGCGCGGGTCAGGCGAGCTTGATGGCTCCGCCTTGGATATCGTCCCGCGCTGTTCGCAAGTCATTGGCATCTTGGTTGAGCCGATGAATCAGGTTGAGCAATCGTTGCCGCAACACCTCATCTTGGAGCTGCTCGGCAGCACGCATCACATCAAGCGCCGCTGCCTCATTGTTGGTGGCTACGGAGTCGAGCAGTTTGCGCATGCTTCTTGATGGCCGATTCATCTCCAACCCTCCTAGGTTTCGGTGTCGCGAATCATATGGCCGGAATGTTTCGTTAGTGTTTCAGTTGCACTAAATGGTTTTGAGTCACCGGTTCGGGCTGATTTGACGCAGCTGGAGGGGCGCCCAATGAGGGGCGATTACGCTTGTAGCGCCGATCCGTGATGAATCTAAAGCGCTACCATCAAGCCGGGCCTTGCCCGAATGAGCGATTACAACAATCAACATCAGGTGCTACCGCTGAGTGAGGTACGTGACGAAGCTACAGTTGCAGTATTGACAATACTCTGCGCCTTTTACCGGAAACTATTGATGGCCTGAGTAAGGCTATCGGAGCCTGTCACATCGGCGTGCCCATTTCGCCATTCGGCCGCCAGTACGACCTGCAACCGTTCGATGACGAGACCCAGACCTGGCTCGCACTTGTAGCTGAACTGGGTCAGCGCGAACTGGCCTACGTCCATCTGAGCGATCAGCACACGATAGGCGCCGATTGTGAGACTGACTTCTTTGTCAATTTCCGCAAAGCCTACCCGGGGACGCTGATCCTTTCGTAAATGTTAGACAGGTGTGCCAGGCTGAATGTCATGCGCCTTCTGAACGAGCTCAGCGCGCTTACCTATTCCTTCACCGCTCTTGCGAGTCCAAGCGGAGTCCATTTGCTTGCGTTGCTGGTCAATGATTTCCTTCGGCTCAACATTCCGGTAAGTGTCGACGGCGCCGGTAACAACACCGATGGTCGTTTCGAATACCGGTTCCGGATCGTACTGCTCATGCGGAAAGGACAGTTTGCTGTAGTCGAAGAGACGCTTGGAAGGATCGTCCTGCCAGGTTTTCCAAGTCTCAAACATACGATCATTGAACCCGGTCAGGAATGGCCCAGGGTTCACTGTTGCCACCTCGATACCAAACTCTCTGAGCTCAAGGCTCATCGCTTCTGCAATAGCCTCCACTGCGTGCTTGGAAGACGAATAGGCGCCAGCGAAGGGGTCGGCTGTTAGGCCTGCGACTGAGGACATAAAGACAATCTTGCCCTTTTTCTTCAAGACCATTTTCTTGGCAATCAATTGAGTCAGCATCAGCGGGCCGACCACATTGACCTCGTACTGACGACGCAAATTTTCGGCAGGAATATCAACAGTCGATCCGCCTTCTGAGATGCCTGCATTGTTTAGCAGCACGTCCACATCCCACTCAGCAGCTTTTAGCCGGTCACCTTCGTGTGTGACATCGAGCTTCTCGACACGAAGACTAACCCCACGACGCTTCGCTTCTTGTTCGAGTGAATGCACCTGCGCCACTACCTCGACTCCGGCGATGACATCCAGCCCTCTCTTAGCGAGTCTGAGGGATACTTCATAGCCAAACCCTGTACCTGCTCCCGTAACGAGCACTGTCATGATTTTCTCCTAGATGGTGATATTTAAAAGGAGGCCGAACGAGGGGCGCGTTTCGTCAGCACATGACTTATCTGTCTGCAATAAAGGAACACGCGTTCAACAAATCCAATCACTCCCGGACGAGCGGTTATGGAGTATGTCTTACCAAAAAATTTTGAATCATTCGTCAATATTACCCTCTCTCTTTCATTCTCGGAGAAATTGAGGGGAGTCGTTTTGAGCTACCTGGATTGGGTTCAATGGCCTGCGATGCTGGTGACGGTGCTTGCAGCGTGGCTTATCGGGTCTCAACGACCAACAAGGCGGATGACAGGATTCGTATGCTTTAGCCTGAGCAATATATTGTGGGTGACTTGGGGGGTGTACGTAGAAGCCTATGCTCTCATCGTCTTGCAGATTTGCCTTTTCCTGATGAACCTTCGCGGGTTCAAAAAGAACCTCGACGTACACTAGGTTTACCCGTAAACATCAGGCGCTTTCGGGAACTAATCCGTACCTCAGGCGCGATGTATCTGGAAGCTCGGTAGCCATTGAGATTCTTCTTGAAGCCACAGGCGTTCATGCCCCGAAGTACGCATTCGAGCAAAATCAATGCCTATGCGTTCGCATGAAGTCGACAGATCACCCTCAAAGCATTACTCGCGATGAAGCCCCAGAAAGCGATCATCCGCCGACGTAGCTGTTGAGAACCAATGAACCAGGCTGAAATCACTGTCACGATCATTGCGTGCCATTGCCAGATCAATGTATTCCAAGCCCACTCGCTCGGCAGTAAAGCGCTTGATCACAATGCAGCACCTAGAGACGTCAGATAGCATTAAAGGCTTGGCCCGACTGGTCGCACGACCGCATTCATGTCGTTCAAGTATTAAAACCAGGTTTCCATTTGTATCCCGTATTGCCACACACCTCCGGCGTTGAAGTCCGACTTGCCGAAGTTGTCTGTGGAACTGTATCGGTCCAGATCCGAAGACCAGTTCATGAGGCTGGCGAACACTCGCAATTCGGGACGTGTGAGAAGGTCTCCAACGTCAGGTTTGAATGTTGGAGCGATCGTGAATTTCCAGAAGTTACCGTCGACCGCATTGCGCTGCAGGTAGCCCTTGGGGTCGAGATCCATGGTTTGCCAGCTCATTTCGTAGGCCATCTCGAAATTGCTGTTGATTGCATTGGCCAAACGCATGTTCAGGGTCATCCAGCGGTAATTGTCCCCCTTGACGTATCTATCCTTGCTTTGTTCGGCCAACAAGCTGGGGCCGATGCGCCAACCAGGCGCAATGGGAGTCTCGCCGTAAAGTGCCAGACGCAGAGCGCGGGCATCGTCAATCAGCTCACCATCCGAGCCGACGTTCTTGACCTCTGCCCCCAGACCTTGCCCATAGAGCAGCGCCGTTTTGAAGAAGCCTTCCCGGCCGAAGAAGTTTTTCTGGTGATTGGCCAACATGCTGTGCAAGCCGGAATCCGCAGGCGTCAGGCCCGCTTCATTGCTGCGAGTGCCGAAGTCGTTTTTCTTTGAACCAATGGCGTTGAACATCCACTGCCACTGACCACCGTCGAAGAACTGGTTGGAGGTCAGGATGTAGCTTTCCACATCGGCGTTGATACCGCCTTCACTGAAATCCCCGTAATTACGCCCGATCAAGGAGTAATTCGAGCGCCAATTCTTGTTCATCTGCACATCGTAGATACCACCTCCGGTGCCGGCCAGATAGACCACGTCGGAGTCCAGCCAGTGGATATCGAAATTGTCTCTATCGAATCGCTTGCCCGCCCACAAAGTGGCGTTCTCGAACACTGAATTACCCTTGAATGCAGCGAGATGATCGAGTTCGGTAAAGACCTGACGCACGTTCAGGTTGCTCTCGTCGGCCGTCCAGTCATTGGAGCTTTCCACACCATCGGCGATGGACACCGTGAATTTGGAACGGGTGCCATTCTGCGCATAGGTTTCTTTCGACAGGTCTATGCGCATGTAGGTGTCGTCTTCGTTGCCGAGTCGCCCGACGGCACCACCGACTGAACCAGCAGGGGTTGTATATGGGCCGCCACGACCACCACCCAGCCCATCGTTGATCAGCAATCCGGAACGGGCATAACCCTTGAAGCTGAAGCCGTCCGTGAGGTGGCCGCTGCTGCCCTGCTTTTCCATGCTTTGCTGACGGGCTTCGAGTTTTGCCAGTCGGGTGTCCAGCGTGGGCGCCGCAACAGTTGTCGCCGTGGTTGCTGTCGGCTGCAAGGCGGGAGTGGTGAGTTTGATCTGCTGCAATTCCCTGGCGAGCGCCTGGGTTTGCTGTTCGGCTGCGGCCGCACGCTTTTCCGCTGCGCTGGCGCGAGCTTCAAACGCGGCCATGCGTTCTTCCAGAGTCGCGGCCTGAGAGATTGCCGCGGAGGTGCCGAGCACGCCTGCGAGGAGCCAGCCTGATGCTTTCTGCATGTGGATTTCCCTGTTTTGTTTTTATTGTTTTGTTCCCGCGACCGGCCATTTTCGTCAGTTGTGAATTGTCGCAATCGACGAAAAAAAGGATGCCTCATCGCAAATACGCTGCTACATTTGGCGATGTTAACGTTAACTTCTCTAAAAACAAAAATAAAGGGGGCTCTATGAAACAGCTGAAATCTCTCCTTCCAGCAGCACTGTTCATCCTCTGTGCCGGGCTTCCATCCCTCTCGAGCGCAGCCAATTTGACGATCTCGTGCGGTGCGGTGGGTGCGGAGTTACAACTCTGCAAGGAGGCTGTCGAGGCGTGGTCGAAACAGACCGGTAACAACGTCGAGGTGGTTTCCACGCCTAACTCGGCGACTGAGCGGTTGTCGTTCTACCAACAGATCCTCAGTGCGCAGTCCGCCGACATCGACATCATTCAAATCGATATGGTGTGGCCGGGAATGCTGGCCAAACATCTGTTGGATCTGCGCGAGGTGCTTCCCGCCAACGCGACCCAAGGCTATTTCCAGGCACAGGTGGATAACGCCACGGTGAACGGACGTCTGGTGACGATGCCGTGGTTCACCGACTCGGGCCTGCTGTATTACCGCAAGGATTTGCTCGAGAAGTACAACCAGCAGGTTCCCCAGACTTGGGAGGAAATGACCGCTACCGCCAGGAGTATTCAGCAGGCCGAGCGCACTGCCGGGAACCCCAATGCGTGGGGTTACATCTTTCAGGGACGCGCCTACGAGGGGCTGACGTGCAATGCGCTGGAATGGATCAGCAGCCAACCGGAAGGCGGACTGGTCAATCCACGAGGAGATATCGTGGTCAACAGTCAGGCCTCAAGAACTGCTTTGGCCCTGGCGAAAAGCTGGGTAGGAGACATCTCCCCGCGTGGTGTACTCAATTACACCGAGGAAGAAGGGCGAGGGGTATTCCAATCGGGAAATGCACTGTTTATGCGTAACTGGCCTTACGTCTGGGCCTTGGTGCAAAGCCAGGACAGTGCCGTAAAAGACAAGGTAGGGGTTGCTCCCCTGCCCCGTGGCGGCAAGACCGGCAGCCATGCATCCACTCTCGGAGGCTGGGGTCTGGCGGTATCGCGCTACAGCGCCCATCCAAAACTTGCCGCAGAGCTGGTGAACTATCTGACCAGTGCCCAAGAGCAAAAACATCGTGCCCTGATTGGCGCCTATAACCCGGTTATCGAGTCGCTCTATCAAGATCCCGAACTGCTCGCGGCAATGCCTTATTACAGTCAGCTGCACAGCATTCTCAACGATGGGGTCATGCGCCCCGCCTCTATCACTGCCGATCGCTATCCACGGGTCTCCAATGCGTTCTTCGATCGAGTGCATGGCGTGCTGGCGGGCGAGTTGCCTGTCGATCAGGCGCTGGCCGAACTGGAAAGCGAACTCACGCGCATCAAACGCCGGAACTGGTAAGCCACAAGGAAGGAAATCACCATGTCTGTCTCTTCTACCTATGCCCCCTGTGACGAGCTCCTGCTCACCAGGGAAACGCCCGTACAACGACGCCGAGTACGCGCTGCCTGGCTGTTTCTGACGCCGATGTTGCTGTGTCTGGCCCTGGTGGCAGCCTGGCCGCTACTGCGCACATTCTGGTTCAGCCTGACCGACGCCAACCTGGCGGACACCGGTGGCGGATCCTTCGTCGGCTTGAGCAATTATCTGTTCCACAACGGTTCCACCTGGTCGGGCATACTGGTCGATCCTCAATGGTGGAACGCGGTGCGCAACACCTTGCATTTCACCGTGGTATCGGTGGGACTGGAAGTCGTACTGGGACTGCTGGTGGCGTTGCTGCTGAACATCAAGTTCACCGGCCGTTCTCTGGTGCGTGCGTTGATACTGATTCCGTGGGCGATTCCGACCATTGTCTCGGCGAAGATCTGGTCATGGATGCTCAACGACCAGTTCGGCATCATCAATCACATGATGCTGAGCCTCGGCCTGATTGACGCCCCCCTGGCCTGGACGGCAGATGCGGATCTGTCGATGTGGGCGGTGATCATCGTCGACGTCTGGAAGACCGTCCCTTTTGTCACGCTACTGATGCTGGCGGCCTTGCAGATGTTGCCTAGCGATTGCTATGAAGCGGCCAGGGTCGATGGCATTCATCCGCTGAAAGTGTTCTGGCGTGTCACGCTTCCCCTGCTGATGCCCGCACTGCTGGTGGCGGCGATCTTCCGCATCCTCGACTCCCTGCGGGTATTCGACGTGATCTATGTGCTGACCTCGAACTCATCGAGCACCATGAGCATGTCGGTCTATGCCCGCCAGCACCTGGTGGAGTTCCAGGATGTTGGCTATGGCAGCGCGGCCTCGACTCTGTTGTTTCTGGTCGTTGCGGTCATCGCCATGCTTTATCTCTACCTCGGACGCCGTCAACTGGAGGTTCGGTCATGAGCCAGCGCCTACTGAAAAAAGCGCTGTGGCGCCTCGGGTTCTGGTGTCTGATCGGGGTGTTGCTGCTGTATGCAGTCTTCCCTTTCTATTACGCCATCGTGACTTCGCTAAAGCCGTCCAGTGCCTTGTTCGAGGTGAGCTACTGGATTGAAAACCCCGACTTCTCCAATTACGCGGCGGTACTCCACCAAGCCTCATTCCTGCGGGCTATCGGTAACTCGCTGGTGGTTGCACTGTGCGTGGTGACGCTGGCGCTGTTTCTCAGCCTGACCGCCGCCTATGCCTTGGGAAGAGTGAAATTCCGTGGACGTGGCACGGTGTTGATGATGGTTCTCGGCGTGTCGATGTTTCCCCAAGTCGCTGTACTGTCGGGGCTGTTCGAAGTGATCCGCGCCCTGGGTCTGTACAACACGTCCTTGGCGTTGATCCTGAGCTACACGATTTTCACCCTGCCCTTCACCGTCTGGGTGCTGACCACGTTCATGGGGCAACTGCCCCATGAACTGGAGGAAGCAGCAATTATGGATGGCGCTTCGCCCTGGGTCACGCTGACCCGCGTGTTGTTGCCGCTGCTCTGGCCTGCACTGGTCACCACTGGCTTATTGGCCTTTATCGCAGCGTGGAACGAGTTCCTGTTTGCCCTGACCTTCACCCTCACCGACACACAACGCACGGTGCCGGTCGCCATCGCCTTGATTTCCGGCGGCAGCCCTCATGAGTTGCCTTGGGGGTTGTTGATGGCCGCCTCGGTGGTGGTCACCGTCCCACTGGTGATTCTGGTGCTGATTTTCCAGCGCCGCATCGTTTCCGGTCTCACTGCCGGCGCGTTAAAGGGTTGATGCCCAACAAAGACAAGGAACAGCATCGTGATCAAATTGAAACTGGACAACGTGAACAAACAATTGGGCGGCGCTCGGATTCTACGCGACGTCAACCTGGAGATCGCGGCGGGTGAATTCGTGGTGTTCGTTGGCCCTTCGGGCTGCGGAAAATCGACCCTGCTGCGACTGATCGCCGGACTGGATTCGATCTGCGGCGGCGACCTGCTGATCGACGGGCGACGGGTCAACGATCTGGAACCACGCGAGCGTGGCGTCGGCATGGTGTTTCAGTCTTATGCGCTGTACCCGCACATGAGCGTCTACGACAACATCGGCTTTGGTCTCAAACTGGCCAAGACCGAAAAGAGCAGCCTGCGCGAGCGGGTGCTGAAAACGGCGCAGATCCTGCAATTGGACAAACTGCTGCAACGCAAGCCAAAGGAACTGTCCGGTGGGCAGCGTCAGCGTGTGGCCATGGGCAGAGCCATGGCGCGGGAACCGGACATTTTGTTGTTCGATGAGCCGCTTTCCAACCTGGATGCGTCCTTGCGGGTGCAGATGCGCAACGAAATTGCCCGACTGCATGATCGACTGGGCTCGACCATGATCTACGTCACCCACGATCAGGTTGAAGCGATGACCCTGGCCGACAAAATTGTCGTGCTCAACGGCGGGCGCGTAGAACAGGTCGGCTCACCGCGTGAACTCTATGAGCGCCCGGCCAGTCGCTTTGTCGCCGGTTTTCTCGGTTCGCCCAGAATGAATTTTCTGCCGGCGCGCCTGCAGACGCCAGGCGAAACCAGTCTGGTCGATACCCTCGTATGGGGTATCACGCCCCTGCCCTTCGACAGCTCGAACCTGGCGACGGGCACGCAGCTGAGCCTGGGGATTCGCCCGGAGCATGTGTCGCTCAAGGCGGCGGATAAAGCCGCTGGCGTCGTCGTTACCGCGGTCGAATACCTGGGCAGCGAAACCTATGTGCACCTCGAGACAGGTCAAGACGAGCCACTGATCTGTCGTTGCGAAGTCAGCGCCGGATGGCAAGCAGGCGATCGGGTTGAGCTGCAGCTGGACATCGACAACCTGCACCTGTTCGACGCCGACGGCGCGGCCTTGAGGCGCCACCCACAAGCCATTGAAACCCTTCCGGATGGCGTCTCTCTGCGCTCGGCACGAGCAAGCGCCCTATGACTGTGTATTTGAATCCTATGAACGACCCAATGTCTTGCGCCCTTGACCTTGCGCAGCATGCGCTGAGTGATGGTCTGTCTCGCGTTATCGACGATTATCGGCCCGGTTATCATCTTGCCCCTCCGGCGGGCTGGATGAACGACCCTAACGGGGTGGTGTACTTTCGTGGCGAATATCACGTTTTCTATCAACACTACCCCTTCGAAGCGAAATGGGGGCCGATGTATTGGGGGCATGCCAAGAGTGCCGATCTGGTCCATTGGCAGCATCTGCCCATTGCACTGGCGCCCGGCGATGACTTCGACCGTGACGGTTGTTTTTCCGGTAGCGCGGTGGTGCGCGGAGATACCTTGGCACTGATCTACACCGGACACACCTGGCTGGGGGAAGTGGGTGATGAACGCTTGATCCGTCAAGTCCAGTGCCTGGCCACCAGCATTGATGGCATCCGGTTCGTCAAGCACGGCGCAGTCATCGAGACCGCGCCGCAAGACACGATCATGCACTTTCGTGACCCCAAGGTATGGAAGGAGGATGACTATTGGTACCTCATTGCCGGCGCACGTCTGGGCGATCTGCCGCTGCTCCCGCTGTACCGTTCCACGGATTTGCACGCCTGGGAGTTCCTCGACTATGTGTCCAGCGGCAGCGCGGGCGATGGCTATATGTGGGAGTGCCCGGATCTGTTCCGACTGAACGGACGCGATGTGCTGCTCTACTCCCCCCAGGGCATGCACCCCGAGGGTTACGAACGGCTCAACAAGTACCAGACCGGTTATCGAGTGGGCCGACTCGACAGCGAGTGGCACTTCACCGGCGGGCCTTTTATCGAGCTGGATAACGGCCACGATTTCTATGCCGCGCAAACGCTCCTGGCCGCCGATGGTCGGCGCCTTGTGTGGGCGTGGCTCGACATGTGGGAAAGCCCGATGCCGAGCCAGGCCCATCACTGGTGTGGCATGCTCGGTTTGCCGCGCGAGCTTGAACTGCACGCCGATCGCCTTTGCGTATATCCGGCACGGGAGCTCACTGCTCTGCGCATGGCGCCATTGCCGAGCACGCCTTGGTGGGATGAATCGGGAACCCGGTGTGTGTCGGAAGTGAATGGCGACATGCTCGAAATCCATGTGCATCTGGATGTGCTCGGCTGTACCGACGGCCACTTGGGAATCGCCTTGCGCTGCAGCGTCGATGGCCAGGAAGAAACGCTGCTCTACTACGATGCGTCACTGCAGCGCCTGGTGCTTGACCGCAGCCGCTCGGGTGCGCAAGTCACCGGTCAACGCAGCGTGTCGATAGACCCGACACAAGAGCGACTGGAACTGCGGGTGTTCCTCGATCGCTCGTCCATCGAGGTATTCGACGAAAACGGGCGATTCAGCCTCAGCAGTCGCCTCTACCCCCAGCCTGGCAGTCTGGGTGTGAAGCTCATTGCGAGCGGGAGTGGCGGGCGTGTCGCCATTCCCAGAGCGTGGCCTCTCGCCTCGGGATGGCTATGAGCAGCGTCATTCGAGTCGCGAGAAGCCCGGGCCATGTGTCATGATTCTGCGTCAACCTGACCGGCCTCGCCTCGCATGACTTCAGTGAAAGACGTTGCACAGCTGGCCGGCGTGTCCCTGATGACGGTTTCTCGAGCGCTCAATAATCCGGAAAAACTGAGTCCCGAAACCCTTCTGCGGGTGCGTCGCGCCATTGATGAACTGCAATTCGTACCGAGCCTGTCGGCGCGCAAGATGCGCGGCGACAACCTCCAGAGCCGAACCATCGGTGTGTTCGCGCTGGACACCGCGACCACACCGTTCGCGGTCGAGTTGCTACTGTCCATCGAACAGACCGCGCAGCAAGCAGGCTGGAATGTATTTATTCTCAATCTGCTAAGCAACCCGCCCACCGATCAGAATATCGACCTGATGCTATCGCACCGTCCCGACGGGTTGATCTTCAGCGCCATGGGGTTTCGCCACGTGAACATTCCCGAGCGCTTGAAGAGCAAACCCCTGGTGCTCGCCAATTGCCTGGCAGATGACAGTCGCCTGGTGAGTTATGTGCCAGACGACGAAACGGGGCAGTATCGAGCGGTACATCATGCGTTGAGTCAGGGCTATCGGCGCCCTCTTTGCGTCAATCTGCCAAAACAGAGTCTGGCCTGGGGCCTGCGGCAAAAAGGCCTGCAGCGTGCGTGTCAGGCATTCGGACTGGCGCCTGACGCGCTCCTGCAATACAACCTTTCCGATCATGATGCCTATCGTGAAACCGCAGGCATCCTCGACCGGCATATCATTGATGGTCGTCCCCAGTTCGACATTCTGATCTGTGGCAACGACCGCATCGCGTTTTGTGCTTATCAGCTGTTGTTGGGCCGAGGTCTGAAAATTCCCGACGATGTCGCCGTGCTCGGCTACGACAATATGATCGGTATCGCTGAGCTGTTCATCCCGCCGTTGACGACGGTGCAACTGCCGTACTACGAGATCGGTCGTAAGGCTGCCCAGCACCTGATCGAGACGATTGAGGCATCGGGAACCCAGCCAGTTGATTGTCCATTGGTGGTCAGGGCATCACTATAAGAATTAGTTAATTTGGTGATAGCACACCCACTGGCTTTCGATATGCCACCAGCTTGTCACGTCAGGGTTGTTAGGCGGGCAGCGTCGATGGCTTGGTGCGTTTTTCTGCTCGGGCGAAACCGTAGCTATAGTCCGATGGTAGAAAATCGGCATGAGCTGTCACAGCAAAGCCTATTGAATCAGGCAATTACAACGCTGCAAATCCCCACCTGCTCAATTCTGCCTTTGGACTTGTGGATTTCGACGGCGCGTACATCTTGGCGGCGGTATTTGCCGGCCAACAATCGATCTTAGAGGATCGGCCAATACTATTTCACCTACCCCTCACGTGGCTTCATTCCATTTGCTGTATTTGGCGCTGCCGTTAAAAGCGCGCCTCGAAGGCATCGACACATCCGTCTATGGCCTTGCCGAGAGTCACCACACTGGTTGAGTCAAATTGCGCCCAGCCGTGGTTGGGCGCCTCTCCACAATGCCCCGGATGCAGCCTACCCGTAGAGATTGATGGCTGGCAGCTCACACTCTTCAATGACTGTGACACCCTAGACTACTGCGAGTACTGCAGGTCGCCTGATGGCAGAGTCGGGACACTTGAATTCTGCCAGAGTGCCGGAGCCGATCCTGTTGATCTGATGAGTGCCTAGGAGCGTGGACAGCTCGAACGCTGCTGGCTGCCCAAGGAGCCTGAAAGCAAAGCCACGCACAATTTGATCTTTTTTCCAGCCATCAAGTCAGCATTCATCTTGCCGATACAGCACGCAATTCAGTGAATAAGGGTTGCGTGTGGAAACTTTTCGAAAATCGTTACTGGTCGCCGCTAGATGGGTTGCATAACCGGGAGATGCTTTTCCAGTACGAGCGTGCTGGGCGTGCTCGCCGTTCTAGCGACAACAATGCCGGCGTACGCGGCCTTTCTTTCCCTTCAGGCTACCCAAAGCGCTACCAGCGTGGCCGAAGCCTCCCAGGCATTTGCCCAGAAAATCTACAGTGATCAGATCCCGATGGCGCGCCCATCCATATCTATTCTTTCCGGAGAAACATCAGTCTCTGAAGAGCTAGATAACTCGTACTCAAGTCGAACAACAAAAAAATACACGGCATCTCTCATTTTGAAGAACTCTGGACTACGTGACACACAAAGAGCCTGGATCGCGTTGTCTAGTGCAGGCTCTGAGGTTTCAGCCAGCCCCCCTTCGTGTAGTTTGCTCAGATGTGCTCGACAACGTCAGGGTGAACTGCCTAACCGCGACAGAGACGCCTTTTTTCAGACTAGCGGCAATGAACCTGAATGATTTCATCGATGCTAGCATCGACGTAATTGGAGAAATTCATCGACAGATCAAAAAGATCGAATAACCTTGCCAATCTGGACGCAGCCCTGATACGGATGGGCCAGTAAGTATCCAGTAAGAGGAAAGATTCGAAGATAGAAGAGCTGGTATTAACGCAGCCAGCAGTCCCTCGCCGCATCGAAATGGCAAGGTCACGATTATTTTGACTATTAAGTGACGCTAACCAAATTGAATCTCACCTACGCCTACCATCTGATGATGAAAATAGGCTTCAACGCGGAAGACGACGTCCTTGGGGACTATAAAATCGATGAGCATTATTTCGCATTGAGTAACGTGACAATGACAAATCTCTCCGATGTATTAAAAGGCACCCAAGACCTAGATCGCTCTACGAAAAATATCGCAGTGTTCGGCTATCCAAGAAACTGGTCAGAAATCACTCCTTCGATCCTGCTAACGATCTATATCTACGGCTATCTCGCATCAAGGTCGGCGCAGCGAACTTCGCCTACGGGGCATCGAAGGACTTTATAGATCTCAGAAATCACCTGCATCGTTGCGTCTTCGACCGTTCCTTCATTGCGGCATAAAACCCAGCCGTGATCGGCAATCGCTCGCTCGAACGCCTGGGTACAAGCGACATGTTCTTCCAGCTTATGGATCACAGTACTGCTCAGCCCACGCCGTCGTGCCGCTGCTCTCGCCCATGAAATATCAGGGTCGGTGACAACCCCGACATGCAGGTCTGGCACCTGCACGTTTCGATCAATGTTCAACTGTAGAATCTCTGCAAACGGGACTATCTGGCGAAACGCGGCATCAGACGGGTACCAGCGGTCAATCAGGATGATGCTGCCTGGTGGCTGTTTAGCCAGCACGTGCTGGGAAATCCAAGAACGGCTATCAGCAAAGCGCTCACAAACCCCCAACTCCAAATCCCGGGTGGGATTTCTGACGAGCTTGTTAACGAGGGCCATTGTTTCACCCCTATAGGGATCGCTTTTTTTCTCGCAAAGTCGGATCACCTTTTTGTTGTCGGCCCTCAGTA
The DNA here is from genome assembly GCF_059716165.1 of Pseudomonas sp. LBUM1646. Lineage (NCBI taxonomy): Bacteria > Pseudomonadati > Pseudomonadota > Gammaproteobacteria > Pseudomonadales > Pseudomonadaceae > Pseudomonas > Pseudomonas sp. LBUM1646. Next base: position 3,379,989 of record NZ_CP166810.1, on the reverse strand, counting down.
CTTTCGTAACGGCCTCCAACAGTGTGGTTTTACCGGTTCCCTTGGGCCCATCTAGAGAAACAAACAGCGGACGATTCATTCTTCACATAACGATTGATATACGGTTTTTTTTGCCCGGTTCGTTCGCTGGAACCGCTTGGCGCGACTACGCGAATCGAGTGGAGGGCCCTTATGAACAGACATTGATGAGCACTCTAACTTAGTTTCTGGCTAACGGAGCTCAAAATCCAGAGCTACAGCCGCTTATGAACATCGGTCATCGCCCAAATGATGTGTCTGAGTGGAACTTCCTATGCTTGAGGTTATAGTCCCCTTCAGTAAATGATCTGGGTGAAGCCAATATGAAAACGGTTACGGCCTGTTTCACCTGTCTACTCGCTGCCAGCCTGTGCACGGCGACGAGCACTTGTGCCAATGCCGCAGACCCTCCCGCCATCCTCAAAACCAGCTTCGACTGCACCAAGGCAAAGGCAACCGTCGAAAAGCTGATCTGCCGCGATCCTCAACTGATGCAGATGGACGTCGAGCTGACGCGTCTTTATCGCCTGGCGCTCACGGATGAACGTTCAGTACCGCCTCCTGACAAAATCATGATCGATCAGCAGTTCTGGGCTGATGCCCGCAATCAGTGCGTCTCCGATCCGGAGCCCAAGGTGTGCACGATCCGCAGTTATGCCGAGCGTGCGCATCAGCTACGCCTAGGCTCGGCCATTGTGCGAACCAAGGATCCAGACCGACTCACCGACGGTCCCCTGGCTATTCGCTGCACCGGGTTTAACACGCCAGTCGCCGCCACCTTTTTCAGTTCGAAACCTGCAGTCGTGTACCTGAAATGGGCGAACACCTCGATCACCCTGAGCCAGGTGCAGAGTGATTCCGGAACCCGATATGCGGGCAAGGATCGCCAGGGGAATTACAGCTTCTGGCAAGACGGCAACGCGGTCCGCTTCCAGAAGCCAGGCTCAGCTGAAATGAGTTGTACTGCCGAGCCGGTGGATTGACTTAACCCAGGCAAATGTCGCCATCGAGCGTAAAAGCATCGCGAAGATAGTCGGTAAACGCCCTCACCCGCGCCGATTGCCGGCGATCAGGGGGAAACACGGCATGGATGGGCAGTGACGTCGGTGTGTACCCCTCAAGCAACGCCAGCACGCGCCCGGCCTGTAGGTCCTCGCGAAACAACCATGAGGGAGAAAGTGACAGGCCTAAACCACTCAGGACCATTTGCCGAATCGCTTCGCTGTTATTGCTGCGGACATTGCCCTTGACCTGCACGCCGCGCCATTGCCCGCCGTGCTCGAAGCGCCAGCTGTCGAAATGTTCCAATTGATTGAAGACGAGGCAATTGTGATTGCTCAGATCATCGAGTGTCGCAGGCATACCGTGCTGTTCGAGATAACCGGGCGCAGCGAAAACCCGACGTCTCGTCAGGCCTATTGGCCTGGCGACCAGACTACTGTCCTTTAACTCACCGATTCGCACGGCGACATCGATTCCCTCGCTGATCAGGTCGACGTTCTCGTCGCTCAATTGCAAGTCGATCGTCACGTCGGGGTGTTGTTGAAGAAAGCCGTGCAGCCGAGGCGCAATCTGTATCCGCCCGAAACTGCCTGAAGAGGCAATGCGCAATGGCCCGGCAACCTGCTCCTGACCGGTCTGAAAACTGTGTTCGGCATTGTCCACGGCAGTCAGAATTTGCCGACATTGTTCGTAATAGCGCTGACCTTCGTCCGTCAGGCTAAGGTTGCGCGTACTGCGGGCAAACAGTCGGCCACCCAGCCTTTTTTCCAGGGCACCAATCTGCTTGCTGATGGTTGGCTGGCTGAGTCCGATCTCTCGGGCAACGGCCGAGAAGCTGCCCCGCTCCACCACCCGCATAAAAACCGCCATCGCGTCTAACGTATCCATCACTGCCTACTTAGTGATCATTTGGAATGAATACTATAGGCATTTACGCTCTTATCGGAATCTGTCGACTGCCTGAAACTGCGCCCATCACCCCCAAAACAGTTCAACAGGAGTCATCCATGAGCCAGACCACCATGCGCGCTGCCATCGCTTTAAATCCAAGAGCCGCGCTGCAAGTTCAAAGCCTGCCGTTGCCAGAAATCAAGGCCGGACAGGTGTTGATCAAGATCATCGCCAGTGGCGTCAACCCACTGGATACGAAAATCAGCAGCGGCCAGGGCGGCCATGCCCGCCAACCGTTGCCCGCTGTTTTGGGAATGGACCTGGCCGGAATCATCGAATCGGTCGGTGCCGACATCACGGCATTCAACATCGGTGACGAGGTCTACGGCATGGCCGGCGGTATTGGCGGCCATCAAGGCTCGCTGGCGCAATACATCGCCGTCGACGCCGATCTGCTGGCGCATAAGCCGCGTAACCTGAGCATGCGCGAAGCCGCAGCACTGCCGTTGATTTTCATCACCGCTTGGGAAGGACTGGTGGACCGGGCCAATGTCCGGACCGGGCAGCGGGTATTGGTGCAAGGTGGCGCAGGTGGCGTCGGGCATATTGCCGTTCAGATCGCCAAGGCCTTCGGGGCCGAAGTTTTCGCGACCGGCAGCGCCAAAGGCCTGGAAATCATCGAGAGCCTCGGTGCCACGGCCATCGATTACCGCCGTCAGGCGCCTGCCGATTATCTTGCGCAATACACCGACGGCGAGGGTTTTGACATTGTTTATGACACCGTCGGCGGTGCGACACTCGACGCCTCATTTGCCGTGTTGAAGGTCTACACCGGCCACGTCGTCAGTTGCCAGGGGTGGGGCGAGCACAAACTCGCGCCGCTGTCGTTCCGTGGCGCGACCTATTCTGGTGTCTTCACCCTGCTGCCGTTGATTACCGGCAAAGGCCGCAAACACCACGGCGAGATCCTCGCTGAAGCCACCCGCATGGCTGAAGCTGGACAACTGCGGGTTTTGCTGGACGATCGACGCTTTGCCCTGGAAAACGTGAATGACGCCTATGCAATCGTTGCCGCGGGACAGGCAATCGGTAAAGTAGTGATCGACATCTGACCGATCCCTTCCTGGATACTCATGAATGAGCGTTAAACCGAAACTTCAAATGCTGTGCTGCGCCGCACTCAGCCTGTTCATCCTCAACGCCCAGGCCAGCGCGCCACCCGAAACTCTGCAACCGCTGCTGGTGACCCTGAATGAGCGCCTGAACATCGGTGACCTCGTCGCCCTGACCAAATGGGACAGTGGCAAACCGATCCAGGACAGTCCCCGAGAAGCGCAAGTGATTGCCAATGCCCGGAAGCTGGCCGTCGAACGAAAAATGGACCCGGAAGACGTGGGCCAATTATTGGCGGCGCAGATGGAAGCCAACAAGTTGGTGCAATACGGGTTGCTGGCCAAATGGCAAGCGGCCGGCAAGGCACCGGACACTCCGCGCCCGGACCTCGCCAAGCAAATCCGGCCACGCCTGGATGAGCTGCAAAACCGTCTCTTGCAGCAATACGCCGACTTCACGCCTTATCGAAATGACCCAAGCTGCGCGAACTGGATTACGCAAGCACGCGCCAGCCTGGCCACGGATCAGTTGCATGAACTGGCGCTGATCCGCGCCACGGGGGAGTTGTGTACGGCTGATCTGCCTCAGTGAAAGTTCAGGTCAGCCGAGTTCCCGACATCAGCCCTTCGGTCAGCAACGACACCAAAGGCTGGACAAGATGCTGAGTGCGGGCGTCGTCGCCAATCACGGCGACTTCGGTGCTGGGTAATGTCGGCAGCTTCTCGGACGGCTCCACAATCCGCATCCCTTCCTGCAGAAACGATGTTCCCAGCGCGGTAATCCCCAGACCGCCGGCGACGGCGGCCTGAACGCCCATCAAGTTGCTGGCCAGGCAGGCTGAAACCCACTCCCGCCGTACGGAAGCCAGGGCCTCGATCATGATGGCCCGGTACGCGCAGGGCGGGCGCATCATCACCAGGCGTACGGGTTTGGAGGCTTCGATTTCGAAGTCCTTCGCGGCGATCCAGACCAAAGGTTCGCGCCAGATGATTCGACCTCGCTGTGCGGTGGCACTGGCTTTTTGCTTGGCAATGACCACGTCCAGTTGCCCGGCTTCGTAGTCGGCAAGCAGGTCGTGGCTCAAGCCGGTGGTGAGTTCCAGCTGTATATCCGGATACACCTTGCAAAAGCGCGATAACAACGTGGGCAGTTGAGTGGGCACCAGGTTTTCAGAGATCCCCAGGCGCAGAAGATTTACCGTTGCAGGCGCCTTGATCTCGCGTATGAACGTATCGAAATGCACCATCAATTTACGCGCCCCCACCAACAGTCGTTCGCCGTCGGGGGTCAGGGTCAGCGTGCGACTGGTGCGCTCGAATACACGCAAACCGAGTATGTCTTCCAGACGAATAATCTTCTGGCTGACCGCCGATTGCGATCGCGCGATCACGTCCGCGGCGGCGGTGAAACTGCCGGCCTCCGCCACCGCGATAAACGCCCGCAGCAGGTCGATCTCAAGGTCGCTGGCTTGCATGATGAATTCGCTTTTCAACTGGATGTCATTAAATTTATGCGCTGGAGTTCTAGGTAGCAAATGCCGAACATCGTCCTTGATCTGAACAAGCGAGGCGTTTGAAATGACCGACAACACAGCCGTAGACATCGTAGAAAACTTCTGGCGCGAGGTTTGGCAGGCCAAGGACCCGCAAGCCGCCGCGCGTTTCGTTGCCGAAGACTTCGTTATCACGTCCGGCGGCGTTGATATTGTTGGCCGCGAAGCCTTCATTCGCTGGATCGGTGCCTTCCTGTCGACCATTGAAGATTTCGAGTTTGGCGCCATCGAGACGTTCCAGAATGCGCAAGGTACTCGCGTCGCCTCCCGCTGGAAGTTGGCCGGGAAAAACCAGGGGTTTATTGGCGGCCGTTCCTGCAACAGCCCTTTTGAAATGCTCGGCACCGCCGTCTGGGAAGTGCGTCCGGATGGGCTGCTGGCGCATAACTGGGTCGAGCGAAATGCGCTGGAAGTTCACCGGGACATGATCGGCCTCGGTTGAGCCGGGCCGAATACCAGGCCCGAAGCAAACACCACCCCAAGGATGACGCCGCCGGCACCGAGCAGTTGCCAGAGATTGGGCAAGACACCGAGGATCGAGGACACCAGCATGGTGAACACCGGTGCCAGGTTGAAGAATATCGAGGTCCGCGCGGCACCAATGGCATGGATGCCTTTGAACCACAGCAAGTAGGCAATCAATGAACCGAAGACCGCCAGGTAAATGACCGCACCATGAATCGGCAGTGAAGCGCCACGAATGTCGGCCAGCGGGTCTTCATAAATGAAGCCCAGTACGATCAAACCGATGACCCCGAACAACATGGAATACGTCGTGGTTTCCAGTGGCGTTGAATCCTTGACGAAGCGCCGAGTGCCGACCATGTTCGCCGCCCAGGCCATGCTGCCGGCCAGAATCATCGCATCACCGCTGGCCACTTTCAGCCCTAGCAGCACCTGGATATCCCCGCGGGTGATCACCAGTCCCACACCCAACAAGCCCAGTACCAGGCCAATAGCGCGACCGCGATCAATCCGTTCGCCTTCCAGCAACACGGCAAAGATCATGGTCCACAGCGGCGTGGTCGCCAGGATCAGCGCGCCATTAATCGGTGTGGTGGTTTGCAGGCCAAAGAAAGTCGCGAGGCTGAACGCGGTAAACCCAAGCAGTCCCAGGCCGACAAAGGCCAGCAGATTATTCTTCAACGTGCTGAGACGCAGCTTTCCCGCCAGACTGAAAATCAGTACCAGCAACAGTGTCGAAATGGCAAAGCGCTCAATGGAAGCGCTGATCGGTGCCATGCTCTTGATGATGTAGGCGCCCGCATTGAAATTGGTGCCCCAGAAAAACGTGGCACCGACAATGCCGGCATACGCGAGAGGCGTTGATTTTGACATAGCTGTTTCCTCGGCAAATCAAACCTGACCATCAGGTTTTGATGGATTCTTGCAGGCTTGCCGATGGGGCAGAATTCCCCATTTATTCACCCTTAATGTGAGAAAACGCCCATGTTCGATTGGGAGGATCTGCGTTACTTCATTGTCTTCGCCCACGAACAGTCGTTATCGGGGGCGGCACGCACGCTCAAGGTCGACCATGCCACGGTGGCGCGGCGCATCAGTGCGCTGGAGAGTTCGCTGAACCTGAAGTTGGTGGACCGGCGCCCTCGCGCGTATGTCATGACGGAGGACGGTGAGCGGATCGCCGAGCTGGGGCGACGGATGGAAAGCGAGTCCTTCGCGGTCCAGCGTACCGCGCTGGCCGGGCAGGAAAGCTACGTCGGCGAAGTCACGGTCAGTGCCCCGCCCGCGCTGGCTTGCGCGCTGATAGCGCCGCGAATCAATGCGTTGCGCACGCAATATCCGCAGCTGTCGTTGCAGTTGATTGGCAGTCTGGGCAGCGCTTCGTTGTCCCGGCGCGAAGCCGATATTGCCGTGCGCCTGAGCCGACCCAAGGAGCCGGACCTGGTGGCCCGCAAGGTCGCGACGCTGCCGTTTTACCTGTATGGCGCGGCCGATTATTTAGCCAACACTGCCCCGCAAGACCTGACTTTCATCGCCTATGACGAATCCATGGAGCAGTCTCCCCAACAGGCCTGGCTAAAGAAGCAAGCCGGTGATCGACCAATTCTGCTGCGCAGCAATGACTTGAATATCCAGGCCACCATTGCCCAGGCTGGCGCCGGTGTCGCCGCGCTGCCCTGTTTCCTTGGCGAGCGCTACGGCCTGCAAGCAATGCCATCGGTTGGCGCGGACCTTACGCGTGACGTGTGGCTGGTGGTCCACAACGACATCCGGCACACCCCGACCGTTCAGGCAGCGATGGGTTTCCTGGTGTCCTGCTTCGAAACATAAGCGCCGGGCCTCGCTTACATACTCGGTGATTTATGCCACGGATAGCCTTTCGCGCTGAGTTCAAAGGCGTAATCGAATAAGCGCTTCATGTACTCGCCATCGAATTTTCGATTGCGGGCACTATCAAAATCGGTGCCGATGTACGCCAGGTTGAAGTCCGCGCCGTCCTGCTGGGCAATTCGGTAGATTCGATCGAGGTCGCTGATGCCCTGGGTCTGGATCAAGGTGCTGATGGCTCGACCGCCGATGCTCAAGGTGCGGCGCTTGGTACCGGACCATTGCGGTTCCAGTTTGCCATTGCGAATCACGTAGAAATGCCGTTCCCGGCGCAGGCGCGCTCCAGCCACGCTGTTCAGTGCCATCACGGTGCCTGGCGGATAAAGGAACACCTGCGTCAGGACGCCACCGTCCACGTGCATTTCCTGAAACAGTTTGCCGTCGACTTCCACATCAATCATCACCGGTGAGACGGCGCCGGGAATGCTCATCGACGCGACCATGATGTTGCGAAACAGCTCGAGCGCTCCCGGTGCTTCGCTTGCGGCAATGGCGCCCATGTTCCAGGTGACCGGGCGACCTGCATCCAGGTCGGTGGTGCCGATCATCAGGAGGCGTCCCTTGGCGTATTGCGCGGCGATGGCTGCCAGCACCTCGGCAGTAACGTAGCGGGCAATCAGTCGCGACAAAGGTTTGCTGTCGGCCATCCCGTCGCTCGCCAGACGGGTCAGCATACTGCGCGAATGGAACACGTCTTTGGGACCGATGCCCTTGCAGATCCCCTGAATGACCCCGTCATATTCAGGCCCCAGGTAAGCGAACGGCGCGACCAGGGCACCGGCGCTGATGCCGGTGACAACCTTGAACACCGGTCGGGTGCCATGCAAAGTCCATCCGGCAATGATGCCTGCGGCGAAGGTGCCGGCGTCGCCACCACCGGAAACGGCCAGCATATCGGCCAGCGGCAGCATGTCATTCGGTTCATCGATACTGGCGAATGCCTCGTACTCTCGATGGTTGGCTTCACTCGCATCCCGGATAAACGGCGTCAGATCCTGGTCCAGCCAGTAACGCGCATTGGGGATGCCGGGGATGATCGCTTTTTCCGTTAACAGTTGTGGCACCGCATCACGGCGTTGCAGACATCCTTGACGCAACATGTTCAGCGTTGAGGCGCTGGGCCTGGGCAGAAAGGGTTTCAAGACGCCTCCTCCGGTCCCTGTGATTGACAGAGAACGCGCTCGACTATTGGGTGGCGAGTGGCTTGCACACCTTCCAATTTAGCTCAAGCCCGGGGAGTCAGGACGTCGACGGGACGTCCGGTCTGGCCTAACGCAGTTTCATTGGATCAACCAATTGCGCCGCAATCGCCATCCCCACCAAATCCGGCAAGGTATTGGCCTGCATGCGCTTCATCACCCGCGAGCGGTACAGGTCGACAGTTTTTGCACTGACGCCCAGTTGCTCAGCGATTTCCCGGGTGGTGTAACCCTGCACCAGCGGCAGCAATACATCGCGCTCCCGTGGGGTCAGGGTCAGCATGCGTGCCTCTAATTCTTCGTGGCCCAGGTTGCCCGAGCGATTGGCCGCGCAGTTGCTGAGCGCCTGTTGCACGCTGTCGAGCAGCAACTGTTCGTTGTAGGGTTTTTCGATGAAGTCATGGGCGCCGGCCTTGAAGGCACGGACCACGATGGGCACATCGGCGTGACCGCTGACGAAGATGATCGGCAGGTCCAGTTCGCGTTCGCGCATGGCTTCCTGCACGTTCAAACCGCCCATGCCGGGCATGCGCACGTCGAGCAGCACGCAGGCATTGAGACGTGCATCGCAGGCGTCGAGAAATTCGACGCCGCTGGTGAAAGGCAAAGCTTTGAGGCCCACCGATTCCAGAAGCCAGACCGTCGAATCGAGCATGCCTTGATCATCGTCGACCACATACACCACGTGCTCCATCACTGCTGCCATTGCGTTATTCCTGTTGTTGTTTTGTTGAGCCGGCCAGTGGCAAGCGGCAATACACCAGCAGCCCGACCGGTTGCCGGCGCGCCTGCAACTCGCCGCCGAAACCTTCGATGATGCTGCGACTCATGGACAATCCGAGGCCCAAGCCATCCGGCTTACTGGTGTAGAACGGGGTAAATATTTGCTCCAGTTCCGGCTCGCTGACGCCCGGCCCCTGGTCGTGCACGCTGATTTCCACGGTGGCAGCGCCGCCCTGCCCCGCAGCCATCACGATCAGCGACGGTCGGCCCGGATGTTGTTCGCGGTTGGCATCGATAGCGTTGCGCAACAGGTTGAGCAGCACCTGCTCCAACTGCACTCGGTCGGCATAAACGGGCGGCAGATTATCCGGCAGCCGATCTTCAATTGTCACGTGGCATTGGGTCGCCTCCCAGGCACACAAGCGCACGGCGCCACGGGCGACATCGGCGATGTTCAGCGCCTGCATGCGCCGCTGGCCCTTGCGCAGAAAACCGCGCAAACGTCGGATGACTTCAGAGGCGTGAGTGGCGTGCAAAGTGATGCGCTCCAGGCCTTGGGCCACCCGTTCGGCGGCTTGCGGATTGGTGCCCAGCGCCTGCAAATAGCGTTGGCTGGCATTGGCATAATTGACCACTGCCGCCAGTGGCTGGTTGATTTCGTGGGCGATGCCCGAGGCCAGTTCCCCCAGCGTCACCAGGCGCGCCGTGTGGGCCAGTTCGTCTTCCAGGCGTCGGCGTTTTTCTTCGCCCTGTACCCGCGCCGTAATGTCCCGGGAGACGCAGACCACTTCGACCACCGCCCCGGTGTAGGTCTCACGAATCGCCCGGCAGGCGGTTTCGAACCACAGGTAATGCCCGTCGCGATGGCGGATACGGTATGCCATCGTGTGATAACCATTCTGCTCCAACGCATCCCGCGCGGTTTGCACCAGATTCGCCAGGTCCTGGCCGTGAAACAGGCCCTGGGCCATTTGCCCGCGCAGTTCTTCGGGCCAATAGCCGAGCAAGGTCCAGGACGCTGGCGATGCATCAAGAAAGCGCCCGTCCGGGGTATGCCGGGAAATCAGGTCGGTGGTGTTCTCGATGATCAGCCGGTACAGCCGCCGCGCCGTGGCTGCCTCGCGCTCCGCCAGCACTTGGGCCGTGGCCACGTAGCAACGGGCGAACACGCGGTTGTGCTGCGGGTCGGGGATAAAGGTCCAGATCAGAATCTGCGTCTGGAACTCAGCTTCGACCCCTTCGATGGCGCGCTGCTGCGCCAGGCAGGCACGCACCAGGTCTCGATGATTTTTCGGCAAGAACCCGAGCACGTAGCTATGCGGATGCTGCGCGAGCAATGCCAGCAGCGCCGCATTCAACTCCAGCGGCTGACCCTGGCTATCGAGCAGCACACTCGGCTGTGGGTCATAGCTCAATAAGGGGGAGTCAGGCGTCATCACAGGTCCGCTACGTGGGGAAAGCCAAGAATATACCGGCCGTGGAGGAATCGCCGCATTCATTTAGCGCCTCAAGAATCACATATGGTATATCTACTATACAACGTAGGTTGTACTTCCATATCAAGGGTTGATTGTTATATAAAGCAAACCGGACATAAAAGTTGACCTCAGCGGCTACGCTGAAAGGTCAGCCATAGAGCTAACAATCAGCCACCGAGTACCCGTCATGTCGATCTTCGAACAAGGGCTTAGCCCTACGGCTGTCAATCACATCGCCTTGTCTCCGCTCAGCTTCCTCGAGCGCACCGCCCACGTTTACCCCGACTACCCTGCCGTGATCCATGGCTCGATCCGCCGCACCTGGGCGCAGACTTATGCGCGCTGCCGACGCCTGGCCTCGGCGCTGGCCGGCCGTGGCATCGGCAAGGACGACACCGTTGCGGTGATGCTGCCGAACATCCCCGAAATGCTCGAAGTGCACTTCGGCGTGCCGATGATCGGCGCCGTGCTCAACCCGCTCAACGTGCGCCTGGATGCTGAAGCCATTGCGTTCATGCTGCAACACGGCGAAGCCAAGGTGCTGATCACCGACCGCGAGTTTCATAACGTGATTCATGCCGCCATCGGCATGCTCGATCACCCACCGCTGGTGATCGACGTCAACGACCTGGAATACGGCGAAGGTCAAGCGGTCAGCGACCTGGATTATGAAGCCCTGCTGGCCGAAGGCGATCCGGCGTTCGACTGGAAATGGCCGGTCAACGAGTGGCAAGCCATCTCGCTGAACTACACCTCCGGCACCACCGGCAATCCGAAAGGCGTGGTCTATCACCATCGCGGTGCCTACCTCAACGCCCTGGGCAACCAGATGACCTGGGCCATGGGCAATCACCCGGTGTACCTCTGGACCCTGCCAATGTTCCATTGCAACGGCTGGTGCTACCCGTGGACCATCACCGCATTGGCCGGCGTGCATGTGTTCCTGCGCCGGGTTGATCCACAAAAGATCCTCACGCTGATCCGCGAACATCAGGTGACTCACCTGTGTGGCGCGCCCATTGTGCTCAATGCGCTGGTCAACATGCCGGACTCGGCCAAAGCCGCGATCGATCACCCGGTCAACGCGATGGTTGCGGGCGCCGCGCCGCCGGCCAAAGTCATCGGCGCCGTGGAAGCGATGGGCATCAAAGTCACTCACGTTTATGGCCTGACCGAAACCTATGGTCCGGTAACGCTGTGCGCCTGGCATGCCGAGTGGGATGAATTGCCGTTGGATGAGCGGGCGCAGATCAAATCCCGTCAGGGTGTGCGCTACCCGACGCTCGAAGGCGTGATGGTCGGCGATTCGACCACGCTGAAACCAACCCCGCGTGACGGCAAGACCATCGGCGAGATTTTCATGCGCGGCAACACCGTGATGAAGGGCTACCTGAAGAATCCGACTGCTACGGCCGAAGCGTTTGAAGGAGGTTGGTTCCACACCGGCGACCTGGCGGTGTGTCATCCCGACGGCTATGTGGAGATCAAGGACCGGCTCAAGGACATCATCATCTCCGGCGGCGAGAACATTTCCACCATCGAACTCGAAGGTGTGCTCTACCGCCATCCGGGCGTGATGGAAGCCGCTGTCGTTGCGCGTCCCGACGAAAAATGGGGCGAAACGCCCTGCGCCTTCATCACCTTAAAGGCTGATCACCAGGACGTGCGCGAGGCGGACATCATCAGTTTCTGCCGCGAACACCTGGCCGGGTTCAAAGTGCCGCGCACCGTGATCTTCACCCTGTTGCCGAAGACCTCCACCGGCAAGATCCAGAAGTACGTACTGCGCGACAGGGCCCAGGCGCTCTAACCCTCAACCACGCTGAACCCTTCAAGCGGCAGGTCGCGAACCTGCCGTTTCGGGCTCGTGCGCGCCGGATTCGGCGCTGCGCGGCCCTGCCCCCACACACCGACAACAAAAACAATGTGGAGCTACCGATGATCGACATCCATTCAACCGACACCCAGCGCTGCGAACGGATTCGCGCGAATCCGAAATTCCTTCAACTGGTCAGCAGCCGTTCGCGCCTGGCCTGGACGTTGAGTGCCACGGTCTTGGGCACCTATTACCTGTTCATGCTGGTGGTGGCGTTTGCCCCGCAATGGCTGCATGCGCCGCTCGGCGAAAACCGGATGTTGACCCTGGGCATGCCGGTGGGCGCGGCGATCATCATTTTTTCCTGGTTGCTGACCGGTTGGTACGTCTACAGCGCCAACACCCGGTTCGATGCGCTCGGCGCGGCGATTCTTGAGGAGAGCAAGTGATGACTCTATTCAGGAAGCTGTTACTTGCGGGTGCAGGTTTGCTGTCATCCGGCGTCGTGCTCGCTGCGCCGCTCACGGGCACAGTGGAGAAACAACCGCTCAATCTGAATGCGATCAGCATGTTCTTCGTGTTCGTCCTCGGCACGCTCTGCATCACTTGGTGGGCAGCGCGGCAAACCAAATCCACCTCGGATTTCTACACCGCTGGCGGCGGCATCACCGGGTTCCAGAACGGTCTGGCGATTGCCGGTGATTACATGTCCGCCGCCACGTTGCTGGGCCTGTCGAGCCTGGTGTTCGCCAAGGGCTACGACGGTTTCATCTACACCATCGGCTTCTTCGTCGGCTGGCCAATCATTACCTTCCTGATGGCCGAGCGCTTGCGCAATCTGGGGCGCTACACCTTCGCCGACATCGTGTCCTATCGGCTGGACCAGAACAAAGTGCGGATCTTCGCCGCGTTCGGTTCACTGACGGTGGTGTGCTGCTACCTGATCGTGCAAATGGTCGGTGCCGGGCAGTTGATCAAATTGCTGTTCGGTCTCGACTACCCGGTGGCCGTGGTGATCGTCGGGGCGCTGATGCTGGTGTACGTGATCTTCGGCGGCATGATCGCCACCACGTGGGTGCAGATCATCAAGGCTGTGTTGCTGCTGGCCGGTGGTACGACCCTGGCGGTCATGGCCATGTCGCAATTCGGCTTCAGCTACGAAACCCTCGCCGCCAAAGCGGTTGAGGCCCACGCCAGCGGCTGGAACATCATGGGGCCCGGCTCGATGCTCGCCGACCCGATCAACACCGCGTCCATGTCCCTCGGGTTGGTGTTCGGGATTGCCGGTTTGCCGCACATCCTGATGCGCTTCTTCACCGTGCCGAACGCCAAGGAAGCGCGTAAATCGGTGTTCTACGCCACCGGTTTCATCGGCTTCTTCTTCCTCGTGGTCTGCACCCTCGGTTTCGCGGCGATGGTGATCATCGGCACCGATCCGCAGTACTACGTCAACGGTGAAGTCGGCGGCGCCTTGATCGGCGGCGGCAACATGGTCGCCATGCACTTGGCCAAAGCGGTGGGCGGCAACCTGTTCTTTGGTTTCCTCGCTGCGGTCGCATTCGCCACCATTCTTGCGGTGGTGTCCGGGTTGGCGCTGGCCGGTGCTTCGGCGATTTCCCATGATCTGTACGCCACGGTGTTCAAGAAAGGCAAGGCCAGCGAAAAACAGGAAATGCGCGTCACGCGCATGGCCACCATCGGCCTGGGCATCGTCGCGATTCTGCTGGGCATTCTGTTCGAGAAGATGAACGTCGCGTTCCTGGTCGGCCTGACCTTCGGCATCGCCGCGTCGACCAATTTCCCGGTGCTGATCATGACCATGTACTGGAAAGGCCTGACCACCAAGGGCGCGATCCTCGGCGGTTTCGCCGGACTGATCTGCGCGCTGGTGCTGGTGATTCTGTCACCGGCCGTTTGGGTGACCGTGCTCGGCCACGCCCACGCGATTTTCCCTTACGACCACCCGGCGCTGTTCTCCATGCCGCTGGCGTTCCTGGTGATTGTTGTCGTGTCCCGACTCGACCGCAGCGTGCGCGCCGACAAGGAACGCGACGCCTACGCCGACCAATTCGTGCGCGCCCAGACCGGCCTCGGTGCCGCCAGCGCTTCCAGTCACTGATTGAAAAAGCACGGCCCGCCGTTGCGGCGCCGTGCCCACTGTCCCAAAGAGGTTCACGTTATGCCCGAATTCAACGCCCCACTGCGCGACATGCGCTTCGTGCTGCATGAAGTGTTCGACGCCCCGGCCCTGTGGGCACGCCTGCCGGCCCTGGCTGACAACGTCGATGCCGACACTGCCGACGCCATTCTTGAGGAAGCGGCCAAGGTCACCTCGCACCTGATTGCGCCACTCAATCGCAGCGGTGACGAGGAAGGCGCGCATTGGGTCTATGGCCAGGTCACGACGCCGATCGGTTTCAAACAGGCTTACACCACTTACATTGAAGGCGGCTGGGTCGGTTTGTCCGGCAACGCCGATTTCGGCGGTATGGGCATGCCGAAGATGCTCGCGGTGCAGTTCGAAGAAATGCTCTACGGCGCCAACTCAAGCTTTGCGCTGTATTCGGCGTTGAGTTCCGGCGCTTGCCTGGCGCTGGATGCCCACGCCAGCGAAGAACTGAAAAACACCTACCTGCCGCCGATGTACGAAGGCCGTTGGGCCGGTTCCATGTGCCTGACCGAAGCTCACGCTGGCACGGACCTGGGACTGATTCGCACCCGCGCCGAACCCCAGGCCGACGGCAGCTACACCATCAGTGGCAGCAAAATCTTCATCACGGGGGGCGATCAGGACCTGACCGAAAATATCATCCACTTGGTGCTGGCCAAACTGCCGGATGCACCGGCCGGGCCTAAAGGTATCTCGCTGTTTGTGGTGCCCAAAGTGCTGGTCAACGCCGACGGTTCCCTCGGCCATGCCAACGCCGTGAGTTGCGGCTCGATCGAACACAAGATGGGCATCAAGGCCTCGGCCACTTGTGTGATGAATTTCGACGGTGCCAGCGGTTGGTTGGTCGGTGAAGCCAACAAAGGCTTGGCGGCGATGTTCACCATGATGAATTACGAACGCCTGTCCATCGGCATTCAGGGCATCGGGTGCGCAGAGGCGTCCTATCAGAGCGCGGTGAAGTATGCCCGGGAACGGGTGCAGAGCCGCTCTCCGACCGGTGCCATGGCCCCGAACCAGATCGCCGACCCGATCATCGTCCACCCGGATGTGCGCCGCATGCTGCTCAGCATGAAAGCCATGACCGAAGGCGGCCGGGCGTTCGCCAGTTACGTCGGTCAGCAACTGGATTTGGCGAAGTTCTCTGATGACGTCCGGGAACGCGACAACGCGCAAACCCTGGTCGCGTTGCTGACGCCGGTGGCCAAGGCGTTTTTCACCGACACCGGCCTGGAAAGCTGCATCCACGGCCAGCAAGTGTTCGGCGGCCATGGCTACATCCGCGAATGGGGCCAGGAACAATTGGTCCGTGACGTGCGCATCGCACAGATCTACGAAGGCACCAACGGCATCCAGGCTCTCGATCTGCTCGGGCGCAAAGTGCTAGCCGACAACGGCGCGGCATTGCGCCAGTTCACCGGCGAGATCCGCCACTTCGCCCATCAGCCCAATGCGCCCTACTCCGTGCAACTGTTCGATGCCGTGCAGCGCCTGGAAAACCTCAGCGACTGGCTGCAAGACCAGGCCGCCACCAATCGCAATGAAGTTGGCGCCGCGTCGGTGGAATACCTGCACCTGTTCGGCTACGTCGCCTACGCCTGGCTGTGGGCGCGGATGGCCCAGGTGGCGAAGAAAAAACGCAGTGAAGACCCGGCCTTTTATGGGGCGAAGGTCGCCACCGCGGACTTCTACATCGAGCGCTTGCTGCCACGCATCTTGAGCCTGGAGCAATCCATTCGCGCCGGCAGTGGCTCGTTGTATGGCCTGAGCGCCGAACAGTTCTAACGATTGAACCGCACGCGGCGCCCCCGCTCCTCTCTTTGGGCGTTCGCGTTTTTTACTGAACAAGCCCTCGCCCGTCTGGCGAGGGTGTGTGAATGGCTTTTCCAAAAAAATAAAAACAAAGGGGCTTCACCATGGACCGTCACACCCGCACTCTCGCTACCCGACTGTTACTGGCCGGCGGCGTCATCAGCCTCTCCGCGCCCGCGATGGCTGACTTTATCAAGGACAGCAAGGCCAGCCTCGAGCTGCGCAACTTCTACTTCAACCGCGATTTTCGCCAGGGCAACGCCGCACAATCCAAGCAAGAGGAATGGGCGCAAGGTTTTCTGTTGCGCTACGAATCTGGCTTCACTGACGGGCTGATTGGTTTTGGTGTCGATGCCATTGGCCTGCTCGGGGTCAAACTCGATTCCAGCCCGGATCGCGCCGGTTCCGGCTTGCTGCAACGCCATCGCACCACCAGCAAAGGTGCCCAGGATGAATACGGTGAGCTGGGGGTGACCGCCAAGGTGCGCGCCTCGAAAACCACGCTGAAACTCGGCACTTTACTGCCCAAGTTGCCAACAGTTTTGGCCAACGATTCGCGGCTGCTGCCGCAGACGTTCGAGGGCGGTCAGTTGACCTCGCTGGAAGTTGAAGGCCTGACCGTGGACGGCGGACGACTGAAGCAGGTCAACCAGCGCGATTCCTCTGACTATGAAGACATGGGCATCACCAAGACCGGCGCCAAAGGCATCACCACGCCGCATGCCACCAGCGACAGCTTCGACTTCGCCAGCCTCAACTACAAATGGACCAGCAACCTCGCTACCGGCTACAGCTATGGCCATCTCGACAACCTCTACAGCCAGCACCTGGTCAACCTGACCTACGTGTTGCCGGTGACGGCGGGCCAGTCGTTCAAGAGTGATCTGCGCTTCGCCCGTTCCACTAACGATGGCGGCAGCAATGTCGACAACAAGGCACTCGGGGCGATGTTCACCTACACCCTCGGCGGACATGCGCTGGGCCTGGGTTATCAGGGCATGAGCGGCGATACCGGGTTTGCCTACATCAATGGCACCGATGCGTTCCTGGTCAACTTCGTGCAGATCGGCGACTTCGCCAGCAAGGATGAAAAGTCCTGGCAGGCCCGCTATGACTACAACTTCGCGGCCATTGGCGTGCCGGGGTTGACCTTCATGACCCGCTATCTCACGGGTGACAATATTGATCTGGGCCGCAATCGCCCGGAGGGGAAGGAATGGGAGCGCGATACCGATATCGGTTATGTCGTGCAGAGTGGCCCGTTGAAGAACGTTGGAGTGAAATGGCGCAATGCGACCGTGCGTTCGACAAACTTTGGCAGTGATCTGGATGAGAATCGGTTGATTGTCAGCTACACCCTGCCGATCTGGTAAGCCGTAACGATCGTTCCCACGCTCCGCGTCACTAGTGTCCGGTAAACATGTTTCAAAGCTGAAGGTTGCCCTGGGCAGCCTTTAGTTTTTCTTGTTCCTGCCTTCGTCGGTCTTTGAATTCTTGGGTAGCGGGCCGTTCATGCAGGACATGTGCAATCCGCACCGTCAGCTCAAACAACGAGCCGGGAAACCCTGAGCGACGGTGAAAAAGGTGCAGTAACAAGTAGCTGATCAAAGCACTGTAAATCTGCAGGCGAACGGCATTTTCGGAGAAAGCATAGAACCGCTTGAGTTTCAGATGTTGCTTGATCCACTTGAAAAACAACTCGATCTTCCAGCGATTCTTGTACAAACCCGCGATTTCTTCAGCTGTTCTGGCAAAGTCGTTGGTCACCAGGATTAACGGTGTCACGTGCCCTTCGCGTTCAATCACGACACGTCTTACTGGTTCGTCTCGATAGTCATTCACACGTTTGCCACCCAGACGTTTTTTGCCGAACTGAACGACCTCATCACTCATGACCGGGCTTTGTTCGGCAACGGTTGAGTGCTCGTGCAGCACCTCGTAGTTGGCATTTTTCTTAAACCGAGTGACGAAATAAGCACCTTTGCTCTGCAACTGGTACCACCAGTTGTAATCGCAGTAACCTTTGTCAAAGACATAAGTCATGCCGGCCTGAATCGGCATATTCAGCGCATCGCTCATGTCGTTGACGTTGGCGGGGGTAATGTTCACGTACACCGGGGCCAACTGAGCCAGATCCAACCCTACGTGTACCTTGAGGCCTTGTGTGATGCGGGTTTTAGTTGCGGCAGTCCAGTCATCAAAGTGAGGTCCACGCAAGGTAATCGAAGTGGAATCAATCAGACTAACCATGGCGCCGACTTCCTTGCGCTGTTGACGGCCGACACCGCGCAACAGGTTCTCACAGAGGTCTTGGAACGGCCGGTAATCACGCTTGTTCAACGCATCTGACAGGGTCGAGCGGGCAATGGGGCCGGCTTGGAGATGGTAGCTATGCGCAGCCAGCGTTTCGGAGAAAGTCGCCAATGACCGCAGGCTTAAGGCTTGGGTTACATGGCCGCTGACCAGTGTTACCAGCAATTGCCAGGATGTGCAGCGTTTGACGTAGCGATCCGCCTGGTACTTTTCGGTGGATTGCTGGAAGGACGGGCGAGGGATCGCACTGAGCAGTTGGGCTAAACGGGTGCTGGAGAACATGAGTCAAAATCGAGTCTGAAAAATCCGATTATGACTGAAGTCCGCCAACAGCAAGGGGGAGCAAGCTCCCCCTTCAGTTTTTACCGGACACTAGTGACGCTCCGCGTGGGAATGCCGCCCGGGACGCTCCGCGTTCCAAGAGCGGACGCAGAGCGTCCATGGATGCATTCCCACGCGGAGCGTGGGAACGATCAGCGCTCCGCGGCTCCGGCGATAGTAGGTTAAGATGCCTGCAAATCAGGCTCGCCACGAGACGCCCCGCATGACAGATAACAATCGCAACACTCCCCGCCTGATCAAGAAGTACCCCAATCGCCGCCTGTACGACACCCATACCAGCAGCCACTTGACCCTGGCCGACATTCGGCAACTGGTGGTCGATAAAGTCCCGTTCCAGGTGGTCGACGCCAAAAGTGGCGAGGACTTGACCCGCAGTATTCTGCTGCAAGTCATCCTGGAAGCGGAAAGCGGCGGCGAGCCGATCTTCAGCAGTGAAATGCTGATGGGCATCATCCAGTTCTACGGCCCGTACCAAGGCGTACTTGGCAGCTACCTGGATAAAAGCATCCAGACCGTGATCGATATCCAGTCCCAGACCGGCGCCCAGTCGTCCGAGGCCTGGAGCACTTTCATGCACCAGCAGGCACCGGTGATGCAGGACTTGATGCGTCAATACGTCGATCAGTCCAAGGCGCTGTACCTCAATACCCAGAACATGTTCGGGCTGTTCGGCGCCAAGCCGGGCACCGATAACGGGCCGAAAAAAAATGGCGATGGGGAATAATCCCATCGCCATCGGTGCTGCCGGCCTGATTTGACTTACTTGTTAGCGCCGGTGGCCTTGGTGGCCGCCTCTGGTGCTGCTTTCCCGGCCGCAGCCGTCGCTGCATCAAAGCCGCTCTGGGCTACATCAGCCGCCTGTTTTACCGCTTTCTGTGCGCTTTCGAACACGGTGCCGGCATTCGCCAGGCCCGACTTGAACGCAGCAACCACTGGCTCGGAGCCAGCCGGGGCATTCTTGCTGATCGACTCCACGAACTCATTCACCTGCTGGGTGCCCGCCTGGACTTGACCTTCGGTCAGTTTGGCGATGTCCGACTGCGTGCCGACAATCAGCGCTTGTACCTGACGATTGAATTCAGCCAGGCGTTCGGTTTGCGCGCTCGGTTGAGTGAACGACGCCTGCAAATCGGCGAAACCTTGTGGATCACGTACCGCCAGCAGCTTGCGCACGCCTTCGAAGTGCTCTTCGGTGGAGTCGCGCAGTGCCTTGAACTGCAACTGGCTCAATTGCTCAACGCTGGCGAAGACTTTGCCGCTGATCTGCTGCAAAAGGTCGAGGTTGGCTTTCTGAGTGGCTTGCAGTTTTTCCGAGTTGAAAAAAGACATGCTGAAATCTCCTGGTACTGGAAGGCCCATTCAGGCCTGAGGACGCGACAGCGATTTGAGCGATCGTCGCGTTAGCCTTGATATTGCAGTGCACAAAACAGTTTGGCAACGGATATTTTGTGCACTGCAAAATAAACGGTATTCCTCTTGGGGTTATTCGCTATAGACTTGTGAAAATCCGATGATCGGTCTAGCCATTGCTAGTCTGGCTGACGACTCCCCCGCACAGTGTCAGGAGTTCACCATGGGCCTGGAAGAAAATATTGCGCTGCAAGATGAAGAGCTTTCGCCAGCGGCCGGTTTGTTCGAGCACTTGAATCATCTGCAACAGCTCAACACCCGCAACGTGCTCGACGCCATGCAGCAGCGCCAGGCCAAAACATTCGCACCGTTAAGCCAGGGCCTGCTCAAACAGCCTGCGGCGGCGGACTGGCAGGAATACTTCACTGACCTGAGCCAACGCAGCCTGTTGTTCTGGGACACCTTGCGCCAGCGCGGCGACAACACCCTGGCCCACGAACGTGCAGGCTTTCCGCTGTTGCTCAAGTTCGAGCATGAAACCCTGGTCAACGGCGTCAACCTGCCGCGCCCGGTCAACTATTCGTTGTTGCGCATCCTGCCTGGCGCCGGGCAATCGATCGACAGCCAGCCACCGGTGATCATCATCGACCCGCGCGGCGGTCACGGTTCCGGTATCGGCGGCTTCAAGCAGGATTCGCTGATCGGTGAAAGCCTGCGCGCCGGCCATCCCACCTACTTCATCGCTTTCAGTCACTCGCCTGCCCCCGGGCAAACCCTGGCGGACATCGTCGAGGCGCAGGCGCGGTTCATCGAAACGGTCAGCACCCGGCACCCCGCCAGCGCCAAACCCGTGGTCATCGGCAACTGCCAGGCCGGTTGGGCGCTGATGGGATTGGCGGCCACTCGGCCCGAACTGCCGGGGCTGATCATCGTCAATGGCGCGCCGCTGTCGTACTGGGCCGGGGTCAACGGGCGCAACCCGATGCGCTACACCGGCGGATTGCTGGGTGGCGGCTGGATGGCACGTTTGGGTAGCGACCTGGGCAACGAGCGGTTCGACGGCACCTGGCTGGTGAGCAATTTCGAAAACCTCGACCCGGCGAATACCTATTGGGGCAAGTACTACCACCTGTTCAGCGAAGTCGACACCGAAGCCGCACGCTTCCTCGATTTCGAGCGCTGGTGGGGCAGCCCGACGCTGCTCAACAGCGAGGAAATCGAGATGATTGTCGACGACCTGTTCATCGGCAATCAGCTGTCCGGAGGACTGGGGCGCAAAAGCAGCGGGCTCGACCTCAAACGCATCGAAGTGCCGGTGGTGGTGTTTTGCTCCTATGGCGACAACATCACCTCGCCGCAACAGGCGCTGGACTGGATCGCCGACGTTTACCCCAGTGATCTGGCCCTGCAAAACGCCGGGCGCACCATTGTCTACCTGCGTCACGCCAGCATCGGTCACTTGGGGATTTTCGTCTCCGGCGAAGTGGCCCGGCGTGAACACCGTGAACTGCTGGGCGCGGTTGAGACCATCAACGCCCTGCCCGCCGGCCTCTATGAAATGCTGATCGACGACCTACCCGACACGCAATACGCCGTGCGTTTCGAACCCCGGCGCATTGCCGACATCCATGGCGAGGTGCAGCCGCCCCGGGATGATGATCGCGAATTCGCCCTGGTCGAGCGCGCCTCGGACATCAACAACAACTTGTACGACGCTCTCATTCGTCCGTGGTTGCGCCCGTTGATCAACGAACCGACCGCCGAGATGCTGCGCAAGGCGCATCCGTTCCATCAGCAGCAAGTGCTCTGGAGCAGTTTGAACCCGACGCTGTGGTGGCTGGCTGGCAGCGCCGCACAGGTGCGCAATGATCGTCGCCCCGCCGCCGCTAGCAACCCGTTGCTGGCCTGGCAGGCGTTGTTCTCCAACCAGGTTCAGGACGCCTTGAACGGCTACCGCGATCTGCGCGATGCCACTCAGGAACTGTGTTTCTACGGCATGTATGGCGCACTCAACAGCCTCGGCGACAACGTGCCGGGGCGCGATCTTCAAGCGCACGCCGAAAACCACGACAAGGTGCTGCTCGAACGCCTGCAAACTGCCCTGCCCCTGGGCGGCCTGATGGAAGCCCTGATCCGCATCCTGTTCCTGCTGGATCGCGACAGCGATGCGCCGGGCAAGGCCAAACTCGACAAACTGCTAGAGCAATTGCAGCTATTGCTGCAAGACCACAGCGCCGAGCCACTGGACCTTCGCGAAACCCTGCAAACGCAGAAAATGCTGGTGCTGACCTATCCGCAAGAAAGCCTGCAAAGCCTGCCGCTGTTGTTGACCGATACCGAGGAGCGCCAACAGGTGTTGGCAGCCGTTGCCAATCTGTTGCCGGAATTGTTGAACGAGACCGCGACCGGGCACGGGTTCTGGTGTGAGCTGCATACGCTGCTTGAGGTGCCGCTGCCGGGTTTCGACCTGACTCAACCGCCCGGTGAAGCTGATGGGGTTGCGGAGCCCGTGCGCAAAACGGCCAAGGTCAAGAAAGGTCCGAAAAAGCCACCTGCCAAATGACCTGAAATGCAATCGACGTAGCAGCTGCCGAGCCCGCGAGGCTGCGTTCGGCGGCGAAGCCGTCGTAAAACCTGACGGCGAGATATTCCTGATACACCGCGTCGTCTGAATTCACGACGGCTTCGCCGCCGAACGCAGCCTCGCGGGCTCGGCAGCTGCTACGTCAGACCGGGGCGGTCTCCTCGATCTCCAGGGATTCATCCGCCCGATACTGCCCCGGCGTCATCCCGAACCAGCGACTGCACGCCTTGTTGAAACTGCTGTGGTCATGAAAACCAAGGAGATACGCCACATGCTTCATGTTGAAATGAGAATGGCGCAGGTAATAGTCAGCGAGTTGCCGGCGCACGGCATTCTGCACATCCTTGAATTGCGTCCCTTCCTTTTCCAGCGACCGCTGCAATGTGCGCTTGCTGATGTTCAGCGCCGCAGCAATAGATTCCATGTCGTACTGCCCTTGCCCCTGGCTCAAGCGCTCGCTGATCAACGCGCGAATCCTGCCGATAATCGAAAAACCAAACAGCAGGTCCAGTTGCGCTTCGGCAAAACTGTCATGCAGCACCGCCAGCGCTTCATTGGCCATGCTCAACGGCCGCAACACTTCCTGACCGTCGAACAGAATACTGTCGTAGGGTGCGTCAAACAGCAGGTTGCAGCCAAACAAACGCCGATGCTCGGACGTGTCTTTGGGTTCGGGATAACTGAATTCCACCTGCAACGGTTGCGGCGAGTTGCCCCCCGCCAGCCAACGGCAAAATCCCATCAAGGACGCCAGTGCGGCGTCGACGTATTGCCTGGGTTTGATCGAGCCGGCCTGCTGATGATCGAGCGCGCCCAATCGATAGTTCTGCTGCTCGGCGGTGAAGAACAGGCTGAAGCCGGTGCCGATCAACGGGCTGAAACGGACCAGCCGTTCTATCGCCCTTTTCAGGTTCAGGCTGGACATCATGGTGTAGCCGACAATCTGAAAACTGCCGGGGTGGAAGTTGCCATAGGCTTTCAAGCCGATGTCCGGGTCAGCGCTGGCTTGCGCGGCCAGGGCCCACAATCGATAGATCGCCCTGCGCTCGCAAAACGCGCCAGGCAGTTTCGCCAGATTGATGTCCAGTCCAGCCTCCCGGCACAGACTGGCGACATCCAGCCCTTGAGCCGAGAGCGTATTCACCAGCACGCTGGCATAGCCTGAACTCATTCTATACATGGCGTCCTCAATGACCTGTGGAACCGAACATCCTGTTCGGAGCCATACGGATCTGCGTTGAATCAAAGAATAACGGGCCGCTCGGTTTCGAGTGTTGATCCCAGTATAGGTATTACTCGCTTTTAGCCATGTCTGTCACCGTTGGACACCAGAGAGTCACCTCACAACACTTCCCGCAGCCCCCACCCATACCGAACAATCCTCCTATCTTGCAGCGCAAAATAGAAAAGGAAAGATGTGTATGAAGTCGCTTAGTCGTATTGCATTGGTAACAGGCGGTATGGGTGGGATTGGTACGGCAATCAGCCAGCGTCTTTACAAGGAAGGTTTCAAGGTCGTGGTGGGTTGCAGCGCCAATTCCAGCCGTAAGGAAGAATGGGCCGCCAGCCAGTCGGCAGCCGGGTTCGAGTTCGATTTTGTCTACGGTGACATCACCGATTGGGAATCGACCCGCGCGGCGTTTGAGTGGGTCAAGGAGACGTACGGTCCGATCGATGTGCTGGTCAACAACGCCGGCATCACCCGCGATGCCTCGTTCCGCAAACTCACCCCCGAAGACTGGAACGCGGTGATCGGCACCAACCTCAGCGGCATGTTCAACACCACCAAACAGGTGATTGAAGGCATGTTGAGCAAAGGCTGGGGCCGGATTATCAACATCTCCTCGATCAACGGTCAGCGCGGCCAGTTCGGCCAGACCAACTACAGCGCGGCCAAGGCTGGCATCCACGGCTTCACCATGGCCCTGGCACGGGAAGTGTCGGGCAAGGGTGTGACCGTCAATACCGTATCGCCGGGCTACATCCAGACCAGCATGACCGCGGCCATTCGTCCGGACATCCTCGACAGCATGATCGCCGCCACGCCGGTCGGTCGCCTCGGCCAACCCGAGGAAATCGCCTCTATCGTCGCCTGGCTGGCGTCCGATGAATCGGCCTACAGCACCGGTGCCGACTTCTCGGTCAACGGCGGCATGAACATGCAGTAACCCGCGCAGGGCATGGAGGCCCTGCTGCCGTTCGACATAAATCTTATGAGGTCACGCATGAACGAAGTCGTAATCGTTGCCGCTACTCGTACCGCCATTGGCAGCTTCCAGGGTGCCTTGTCCGCGATTCCAGCCACCGAACTGGGCGCAGCGCTGATTCGCAGCTTGCTGGAACAGACCGGTATCCAAGGCGAACAGATCGACGAAGTGATCCTCGGCCAAGTGCTCAGCGCTGGTGCCGGGCAAAACCCGGCACGCCAGACCGTAATCAAGGCCGGCCTGCCCTTCACCACACCCGCCATGACCCTGAACAAGGTCTGTGGCTCCGGGCTCAAGGCTGTGCAACTGGCAGTTCAAGCCATCCGCTGTGGCGACGCCGAACTGGTGATCGCCGGCGGTCAGGAAAACATGAGCCTCGCGCCTTACGTACTACCCAAGGCCCGCACCGGTTTGCGCCTGGGTCATGCGCAACTGCAAGACAGCGTGATTCAGGACGGTTTGTGGGATGCCTTCAACGACTACCACATGGGCATCACCGCCGAGAACCTGGCGCAGAAGTACAGCCTCACCCGTGAGCAACAAGACAGCTTCGCCGCTGCCTCGCAGCAGAAAGCCGCGGCGGCCATCGAAGCCGGTTACTTCAAACGGGAAATCACCCCGATCCTGATTCCCCAGCGCAAGGGTGAGCCGCTGGCCTTCGACACCGATGAGCAGCCGCGAGCGGACAGCACCCTCCAATCCTTGGGCAAACTCAAACCGGCGTTCCAGAAAGACGGCAGCGTCACCGCCGGCAATTCGTCCACCCTCAACGATGGCGCCGCCGTCCTGATACTCGCCAGCGCCGCCAAGGCCCAGGCCCTGGGGTTACCGGTGTTGGCACGGATCAAGGCTTACGCCAGTGCCGGCGTCGACCCGTCGATCATGGGCATCGGCCCGGTACCGGCCACCCGCTTGGTGCTGGAAAAGGCTGGCTGGAATCTCACCGACCTGGACCTGATCGAAGCCAATGAAGCCTTCGCCGCGCAGTCACTGGCGGTCGGCAAGGAACTGGGCTGGGACACCAGCAAAGTCAACGTCAACGGCGGTGCGATTGCACTCGGTCATCCTATCGGCGCATCGGGTGCACGGATTCTGGTGTCGCTGTTGTTCGAGCTGATTCGTCGCGATGGCCACAAAGGCCTGGCTACGTTGTGCATCGGCGGCGGGCAAGGCGTCAGCCTGGTCATCGAGCGCTAGTCACACCGAACTGCTTGCCTTAGTTACTGACGCGGCACCGTACGCGGTGTCGCGCTTTTTTCTGCCCGGTTGACCTTTGTGGGCAAGGAGTTCCATGGATAACAACGCGCACACCTTCAGCACTTACTGGTCTGGCCAGGTCCCGTTCATTGCCTCCTTTGCGGTGCAACAATTACGCCTGTGGGTCAGCACCAACCCATGGTTTACAGGGCAGGAATACAACGACTGGTTTGACCTGCCCCGAGGCACCCTAGACAGCCTGCAGTCTGACTATCAACTGCAATGGGGCGACCTCGGCCAGCGCCTGATGACTGGCCAGCCGTTCACGTTTGAGGATCGACGCTTTGCCAGCGGCGCCTGGAGCCAACCGCTGTTTGGTTCACTGGCGGCGTTTTACCTGCTCAACGCCGGTTTCCTGCTGAAGCTGCTGGACAAGTTGCCGATCAAGGAAAAGAAACCGCGCCAACGCCTGCTGTATCTGGTGGAGCAAGCCATCGCCGCCGGGGCTCCGAGCAACTTCCTCGCCAGTAACCCGGATGCCTTGCAACGGGTGGTCGACACCCAGGGGGCCAGCCTGCTCACGGGGTTGCTGCACCTGGCCAGTGACCTGCAAGAAGGCAAGATGCGCCAGTGCGACAGCAATGCGTTCAAGGTCGGCGTGGATCTGGCGACAACACCCGGCGAAGTGGTGTTCGAGAACGAGCTGTTCCAACTGATCCAGTACTACCCGCAAACCGAAACCCAATACCGGCGCCCGGTGTTCGTGGTGCCGCCGTCGATCAACAAGTACTACATCCTCGATTTGCGCCCCGATAACTCGATGATCGGTCATCTGTTGCAGCAAGGGCATCCGGTGTTTCTGATGTCCTGGCGCAACTTCGACCAGGCACACGCCAACACCACGTGGGATGACCTGATCGAAACCGGCATCATCAAAGGCCTGCAAGTGACCCGTGAAATCAGCGGCGAGCAACGGCCCAATTGCGTCGGCTTCTGCATCGGCGGCACGCTGTTAAGCACGGCGCTGGCAGTGTTGGCCGCGCGCGGCGACAAAGACATCGCCAGCGTCAGCCTGTTGACCACCTTCCTCGATTACCTCGACACCGGCCCCATCGACATTTTTGTCGATGAAAAACTGGTGGCCTACCGCGAACGCACCATTGGCGGAAAGGACGGCCCCATCGGCCTGTTCAAAGGCGAGGACATGGGCAACACCTTCTCCCTGCTGCGGCCCAATGACTTGTGGTGGAACTACAACGTCGACAAATACCTCAAGGGCCTGAAGCCGATTGCCCTGGACCTGTTGTTCTGGAACAACGACAGCACCAACCTGCCCGGCCCGATGTATTGCTGGTATTTGCGCCACACGTATTTGCAGAACGACTTGAAGTCCGGTGAGCTGGATTGCTGCGGCGTCAAACTCGACCTGCGGACCATCGAGGCGCCGGCGTACATCCTCGCCACCCACGACGACCATATCGTGCCGTGGAGAAGCGCCTACGCCAGCACTGAATTACTCGGCGGGACCAAGCGCTTTGTGCTCGGCGCCTCGGGGCATATCGCCGGGGTGATCAACCCGCCGGCCAATCAGAAGCGTCATTACTGGACCAACAACCGCGTCAGCAAAAAACCGGATACGTGGTTCATGAATGCCCAGCAACATCCCGGTAGCTGGTGGAATGACTGGTTTGCCTGGCTGGCCGAACACGCCGGGGAGCGTCAACCTTCGGCGCTGCAGACCGGCAATGCCCAATACCCGTCGATCGAGTCGGCACCGGGGCGGTATGTGATGCAATGACCCCACCGCCCTGCGCGGTCAATGAGCATCGCGCAGGGCTCCCCCCCAAACACAGCACACCCACTCAAGATCCCCAGTCGAATCTGCGCAACCATGAGCCTTCACTCACTCCAGTAAGGACCTCGTGATGGCCATTGCAAAAGCAGTTCCCGGCAAAACCCTGCTGACCCCCACTGATCACACCCTGATCATGATCGACCACCAGTCGCAGATGTCCTTCGCGACCAAGTCCATCGATGCCGTCACCCTGCGCAACAACGCCGCGCTAGTGGCCAAGGCTGCGCGTGGCTTCAAGGTCTCGACCATCCTCACCACCGTCGCCGAGAAGAGTTTTTCCGGGCCGATCTTCGACGAAATCAAGTCGGTGTTCCCGGAGCACAACGTGATCGACCGCACCAGCATGAACACCTGGGAAGACGAGCGCATTGCCGTTGAAGTCAACAAATTCGGCAAGCAGAAAATCGTCCTCGCCGGCCTGTGGACGTCCGTGTGCATTGTCGGCCCGGCGCTGTCGGCGCTCGACCAGGGTTTTGAGGTGTACTTCATCGCTGATGCTTGCGGTGATGTGTCCATCGAAGCTCATGAAATGGCCATACAGCGCATGATCCAGCTCGGCGCCCGGCCGATGACTTCGCTGCAATACCTGCTGGAACTGCAACGTGACTGGGCTCGCAGCGAGACGTATGAAGAAACGGTAAAAACCTCCATCGCCAACGGTGGCTCGTATGGTCTGGGTCTGATCTACGCCAAAACCATGTTCGGCGCGTCCGAAGGCCATTAAGCAACACCAGCGACTGCGTGGCTTGCTGGCGCAGTCGCTGCCTTGATGGTGATCGATCCATGACGTCTTCTTTATTAAATCGCAGCCTGTGCTTGTCGATGCTGCTGGCCGGCACGGCCCTGGCGGATGAACCGGCGCCCACAGGTTTCCTGGGCGGCGCGACGCTCGGGGTGCTGAGTCGCAACTTCTACCTCAACAGCGACTACCGCACGCCCTCACCCTCCGGCAAAAGCTACAAAGCCGAGTGGGCTCAAGGGTTTATCAGCACCTTTGAATCCGGTTTCACCGCAGGCACGATTGGCGTTGGCCTCGACGCCCACGGGTTTTTCGGGCTCAAGCTCGATGGCGGCAAGGGGCATTCCGGCACCGGGTTGCTGCCGGTGGATGATGACGGCCGCAGCGACAGCAACTACTCCAGTGGTGGCGGCGCGATCAAGATCAAGGCGTCGCGCACTACGCTAGCCTTTGGTGAAATGACCGTGGAAACTCCGGTGTTTGATACGTCGGACAAACGTCTGCAACCGGAGTACGCCACGGGTTTTCTGATGAACAGCCGGGAGATCGACGGCATAAACCTGGTGGCCGGGCACTTCACGGCGTTCAAGAACCAGGACAGTTCATCGAGCAAGGGCGACTTTTTTGGCTACGGAGCCAACACTGAAGCGGGCGGGATTAGCTTTGTTGGGGCCGACCTGTTCACCAACAGCCCGGTGGGCGGCGCGTTGTATGCCTCCGAACTGAGCGACACCTGGCACCAGTACTACGGCAATCTGCACTTCAAGCAGTCTGATGTTTTTCTCGATGCGAATCTGTACCACACGCAGGACACGGGTCGGGCATTGGCGGGCGCCATCGACAATACCGCTTACAGCCTGTCGGGCAAGTACAGCCTGGGTGCCCATGGCTTCACCCTGGCCTATCAGCAAATCAACGGCGACACCCCGTTTGATTTCGTCGGTGGTGACTCCATCTACCTGGCTAACTCAATCAAGTACGCCGACTTCAACGGCGCCCATGAACGCTCCTGGCAAGCCCGCTACGACCTCGACCTCGGCACCTTCGGCATTCCGGGGCTGAACTTCATGACCCGCTATGTGACCGGCCGCAACATCGACGGCACCCATGCACCCAAGGGCGGGGCCTACAACCCGTTCGACGAAGCAAGCGGCGAATATGTGCCGCAACAAGGCGATGGCGGACGGCACTGGGAGCGCGATATCGATTTGCGCTACATCGTGCAATCGGGATCAGCCAAAGGCTTATCGCTGCAACTGTCCCATGTCTCGCATCGGGGCAACACCGCCCAGGCGGGCGACGACATCGACCGGGTGTATGTAGTGGTCCAGTACCCGCTGAGCTTTGGCCACCTTTAACCGATTGATCCCCCGTAGCAGCGGTCGAGCCCCAGCGAGGCCACGTTCGGCGGCGAAGCCGTCGTAAAATTAGACCACGCGGTGTATCAGGTGGACCGTGTGCATAGGGTTTGCGACGGCTTCGCCGCCGAACGCAGCCTCGCAGGCTCGGCAGCTGCTACAAGGGTTGCGATTGAGTGGCCCGGTCATAAGGCAAAAAAAGCCCACTCATGCTGAACATGAGTGAGCTTTTTTGTAGCCGCTTTCGGTTTACTTGACCTGCCGCTGCGGTGCCTTGTGCACCATGGTGTAGGCGTAATCCACGCCCATGCCGTAGGCGCCGCTGTGTTCGCGCACCAGTTCCATCACCGCATCGTAGGTCTCTTTGTGGGCCCAGTCGCGTTGGTATTCGAGCAGCACTTGTTGCCAGGTCACCGGCACCGCGCCGGCCTGGATCATGCGTTGCACCGACATGTCGTGGGCTTCTTTGGTGGTGCCGCCGGACGCGTCGGTGACGATGTACACCTCGTAGCCTTCGGCCAGGGCTTCGAGTGCCGGGAAGTTCAGGCAGACCTCAGTCCACAGCGCCGCCATGATCAGCTTCTTGCGCCCGGTGGCTTTCACCGCGGCGACCAGCGCCTTGTCTTCCCAGGAGTTCATCGAGGTGCGCTCGATCGGCTGTTGATCCGGGAACACGCCGAGCAACTCAGGCCAGATAAAACCGCTGAAGCTTTCGGTTTCCACCGAGGTCAGGATGGTCGGCACATTGAAGATTTTCGCCGTTTTGGCCAGGGCCACGGTGTTGTTCTTCAGGGTCTGGCGATCGATCGATTGCACGCCGAAGGACATCTGCGGCTGGTGGTCGATCAGGATCAGGGCGGAGTTGGTTGGGTTGAGCAATTCACGGATGGACATGGCGAGTTCCTTTTGATGTCGATGAGTTGTGTTTAATGGGTTAGCCGTTGTTTGCTTGGCTTGGAGCTAATGTAGGCCCTAGCCATTAAAGGAACAATTCCCTAAAATCAAGAATCATTGATTCCAAATTGGGGACAATCCTTGGATCGTATCGAATGCATGCGCGCCTTTATCGTCACCGTCGGTGAGAACGGCTTCGCCGCCGCAGCCCGGGCGATGGATGTGCCGCGCTCAAAAGTCAGCAAGCAGATTCAAGCGCTGGAAGAGGCCATCGGCGTGCAATTGCTGCAACGCACCACCCGCAGCCTGCACCTGACCGAGGCCGGCGCCGAGTATTACGACGCGGCGCGGGAACTCATTGCGTCGTTGGACGAGGCCGAGCAACGGGCTCGTGATGGCGTGGGTGAATTGCGTGGCGTACTGCGGATCAACGCGCCGATGTCCTTCGGCTTGCGACGCCTGGGGCCGTTGATTCCGCTGTTCCATGAACAGCATCCGAACATCGAGTTGCAACTGGTGCTGAGTGATCAGCAAGTGGACCCGGTGCGCGGCGGTTTCGATGTGACGCTGCGGATTGCCAGCATGCCCGACTCATCCATGGTCGCCCGATTATTGGCCCCGGCTCCGCGAATCATGGTCGCCTCGCCGACCTATTTGAAACGCGCCGGTACGCCACAAGTGCCAAAGGACCTGACCAGCCACCAATGTTTGAACTACGGCTATCTGCAAAGCGGCGTCAGCCTGCAACTGAGCAACGGCAAGGACACGCAACGGGTCAACGTCACCGGCCCCTTGCACGCCAACAACGGCGACTTGCTCGCCCAGGCGGCCGAGGCCGGGATGGGCATCGCCCTGCTCCCGGATTTCATTGTCGAAGAGGCGTTGGCGGCCGGTCGTTTGGTGCCAGTGCTGTGCGAGTGGCAGGCGCCGCCGATCACCATCAACGCGGTCTACCCGTCAGCGCGACGGGTGCCGCAGAAGACCCGCACGTTCATTGATTTTCTGGTGAAGGAACTGGCCCCGCGTTGAAATTGGCGGAAGGCAGCCGGAGTCGAACCTGCCCGGGAACGGATGCCGTCCCCAACCGGGTTTGAAGCCCGGCCGCGCCACCGGGCGCGATTGCCTTCCTTATTCGTTGGCCTGTGCCAGGGCACTGTCGAGGCGGATCTGGCGCCGATCACCGATACGTCGGGTCATGCCGATTCGGTCGAAATACTCAAGAATCTGCACGCTGCGCTTGCGCCCCAGGCCCACGGCATCACGGAACGCCGCGACTTCGATCGCCGGGTTTTCACCCGCCAGTTGCATCAGCATAGCCGCCAATCGCCGCAGCACCGCGTCGGTATAGAACAGGTCGCGCACCACTTGATGCAGCAACCCCAGCCGGGCCATTTTGCGCAGCAGTGAGCGCACCGCTGCTTCGTCATGGCCGAGATCGCGCACCCACGGTGGGTTGAAACCGGCCTGTTCGAAGGTTGGCTGCAATTGTTGCCACAAGGCCTCATCGTCAGGGCTCAGGCGTACTTGATGATCGGGCAGATGCAGCCACGGTCCGCTGCTGACGATCGCTCCGCTGACGAGCAATTCGTCGAGCAGGCTGATGAAGGTCGGGCGATCCAGCGCGGTGCCGGTGAATCGACGCAGGCGATCGCGGTCCGGGCCCATTTGGTCCGGTTCCAGTCCATGGAAACGGGCGAGGTGCTCCAGTAACGGCGATTTGAGGGATTCCCAGCGCTCGGCGCTAAATAACAGTGGGCCTTGGCGGGTGTTGATCAGGCGCACGTCGTCGGGTAAGACCCAGCTATCGCGAGGACGATTGAACTGGCGTTCCAGGCGTTGCGGATCGAGGCCGGTGTCGCTGTGGGCCAGCAGCGCGGGCATGACGGCTTCGAGGCTGTTGCTGTTGGCGAGCGCCTTTAGCTGCGCCAGTCGCTCTGGACTGCGGCGATGGCGGCTGGGTGCAAACGGGTCGAGCACGCGGCCGCCGCCGAGGGTGCGTTGGGCGCTCTGGTCACGCAGGATCAATGGATCGCCCTTCACCGCGTGTACCGGTGCATTCAACAGTAGTTGCGCGAACATCCGCTCGCCGGGTGCCAGACTCGAGCCTTCGAGCAACGCCAAACGCCCGGTCACGTCCTGGGTGCCGAGGTGAACGTGCACTGGATGGAAATGGGGGAATGCGGAGGCTTCGCTGGGTAACAGCCGCATCTCAATGTCCAGTCGCTGGGTCGGCGCATGCAGCCACTCGGCCAGCAACCATTGGCCACGGTGAATCTGTTCCAGATTCAGGCGTTCAGCGCTCAGGTTCAGCGCCACCCGTTGTCCGGCGAAAGCGTTGTCGGCTGCCTGATTCTGCGCATGCAAACCACGCACTCGCACCGGTTTGCCCTGGGAGCCAAGCAGCAACGTGTCACCCACGGCGACCCGACCGGACAACGCCGTGCCTGTCACCACGATGCCCGCACCAGCAACGCTGAAAGCACGATCAATCGCCAGGCGAAAGCCGCCGCTGGTATTGCGTTGAAGAACGTCTTTCTGCACTTCGAGCAAGGCTTCACGCAAGGTATCAACACCCTCGCCCGTCACACTCGACAACGCAATCAACGGCACATCGGCATAAGGCCCGGGTGCGAGCAATGCTGCAACCTGCGCCCGAACTGCATCGACTCTGGCAGGCTCAACCCGATCACACTTGGTAATCGCCACCAACGCCCGAGGAATCCCCAGCAACTCGACAATCGCCAGATGCTCGCGGGTCTGGGGCATCACGCCGTCATCCGCCGCCACCACCAGCAGCACCAGGTCGATACCTTGGGCGCCGGCGAGCATGTTGTGGGTGAAGCGCTCATGACCGGGCACATCGATAAACCCTGTGAGCGCCGCGCCCGGTTCCAGCGCCGCGTACAGATAACCGAGGTCGATGGTCATGCCCCGCTCTCGTTCTTCGCGGCGACGATCCCCTTGCTGACCCGTCAGCGCCTCAAGCAACAACGTCTTGCCGTGGTCGATATGCCCAGCGGTGCCGACGATCACCCCTGCCCTCCGACCAACTGATCAAGTTGCGCCAGCCATGCGGCTTCGTCGTCCAGTTGCCGCAAATCCAGCCATAACGCGTCGTCGTCAATGCGCCCGAGCACCGGAATCGGCAACGCCCGAAACGCGGCTTCCAAGCCATGCAAAAACCGGCCACGCAGACGCTTGGACACTACCGGCCGCAGGCACAACGCTGCACTCGGCAAGCGCGCCACCGGTTGGCTGCCGCTGCCGATCATGCCCAGCGCTTGTACAGCGCTGACATTCCAGTCCTCCCCTAACACCTGCGCCAATGGGGGTTGTAAACGTTCAGCCTGCGCGAGGATGTCAGCCTGAGTCCGAGTCAGCAGGCGCAAACTCGGCAAACGTTCAGCCAGCCGATCAGGATCGCGGTACAAACCCAACACCGCTTCAAGCGCCGCCAACGTCAGTTTGTCGACCCGCAACGCCCGTTTCAGCGGGTTCTTCTTGATCTTCGCGATCAGCTCCTTGCGCCCGACTATCAACCCGGCCTGCGGACCACCGAGCAACTTGTCACCACTGAACGTGACGATGTCCGCGCCATCGAGCAGTGCCTGACGCACCGTCGGCTCGGCGGGCAAGCCCCAGCGCGTCAGATCCAGCAGGCTGCCGCTGCCCAGGTCTTCCAATAACGGTAAGGCATGCTTGTGCGCCAACTCGGCCAATTCCGCCGTCGGCACGCTCGTGGTGAAACCCGAGATGGCGTAGTTGCTCGCATGTACGCGCATGATCAAACCACTGCGCAGGCCAATCGCGGCGTCATAATCCTTGGCGTGGGTGCGATTGGTGGTGCCGACTTCAACCAGTTTCACCCCGGCGCGGGCCATGATGTCGGGGATGCGGAAAGCGCCACCGATCTCGATCAATTCACCCCGGGAAATGATGCCTTCCTTGCGCGCGCCCAGGCTGTTGAGGGTCAGCAGCACGGCTGCGGCATTGTTATTGACTACCGTGACTGCTTCGGCGCCGGTCAACTCGCGGATCAGGCCTTCGATCAGGTCATCACGGTCACCGCGCTTGCCGCTGTGCAAATCGAATTCAAGATTGATCGGATAGCGTGCCGCCATCTGCACCGCTTCGATGGCTTCCTCAGGTAATAGCGCCCGGCCGAGATTGGTGTGGAGCACGGTCCCGGTGAGGTTGAACACCCGGCGCACATGGCTGCGATGCTGAGCAATCAGGCGTTCACCCGCTCTGCCCGCCAGCACTTCAGGCGCGATCTCAAACGCCTCCAATTGCCCAGACAATACCGGCTCGCGCAGGTCATCCAGCAACTGCCGCAGACTGGCGAGCAGCGCGTCACGCCCGTAACGCTCGGCCAACGGCTGACACGCCGGATGGCGCAATAAACTGTCGATGGAAGGGAGACGCAGGTTGGTCATCAGCAGCACCCGAAAGCAATGGACCGTCGCGCCTGAGTGTAGACGCTGGGCTTAATCGCTTCCGGGGGCCAATAGCAGATTCGGTGCCAGGCGCTGATAACCTTCCTGCTCCAGGCGCATGTCCAGCAGCAAACTGGTCAGGTCGGTCGACAGCGCTTCCGCTTCGGCATCGTTTTCCAGATAGAGCAATTTCAGGTAGCTGTTGCAACCCGGACAGACTTCCGCCCGCAACGGCGCCTGATTCGCCGCATGCCGATCATCATCGAGGCTGACGTATTCCAGGCCTTTGCTCTGCTCGCAATACACGCATTTGACCCGCACCACGTGCCACTCACAGGCACACAGCGAACACACCAGATAGCGCAAACCGTTAAATTTTCCGCGATGACGGATGACCCCGGCCATGGCCGGCGAACCACAGGCCGGGCATTGGCTGAGGCTGTCGCCAGGTTTGAGCTCCAGGTTTGGTGTGTCGAGCAACCAGTGGCTCCAGGTCACTTGCAGCGCCGCGCCGAGAAACGGCACCACTTCGGCGGGCAACAACGCGTATTGACCGCTGACCAAAGCAACGCCCCAGGCCTTGAGCTGTCCGGGGTTGGCCGCTAGCAGCGTGTTGATCGCGCTTTTGACCGCTGTGTGTGGCGGTGGTTTGTAGCGCAGCAACACGGCGTACAGAAACGGCAGCCATTCACCCTCGCGCACCAGACTGTCGGCGGCAAACGGCGGCAAACCGTGCTGCTGGCAGACCTTCAGCCGTTCAGCGTCCGGCATCTCATCAACCGGCAGATCATCCATCAAGTCCTGTTGGAGATGACACAAACTGGCCACCAGCCGCAGGTAATCGGCCAGCGGATGCCCCTCGGCCAGACGCTCCAGCCCCAGCGCGCGCAGGGTGAACAGGTTACGCGGTGGCAAGTGCAGAAACGGGGGAGAACTGGCCGCCGCTTCGATTTCGCCAGGCTCAAGAATCGTCGCCAAGTGCTTATCCTTTTCTGATCGGTGGGTCGGGGTCTTCGTCGCGGGTCACTTCCCGGTACCAGAGTTCATGGTGCTTCTTCGCCCACGCGCGGCTGACCCAACCGTGGACCATGGCGCTGATCGAGCCCTTGATCCAGATCCCGGCGTAGATGTGCACGATGATGCTCAACACCAGCACAAACCCCGCCAGCGCATGCAGCAGCATCGCCCAGCGAATGGTGGTGATGCCAAAGTACTCGCTGAAATACGCGCGCCAGATCACCAACCCCGTGAACAACAACCCTAACATGCACAACAGCAACGTCCAGAACAGCAGTTTCTGCCCCGGGTTGTACTTGCCAATCGGCGGCACGCCCTCTTCCTCGTTTTGGATTACCCGCCCGATCCGCTTAAGCCACAGCCCATCGTTGCGAATAAAGAAGTTGGCACTCCAGAAACGGATCACCAGCCCGAGGAACAGCACAAACATCAACACGCCCATGAACGGATGCAAAACCCGCGTCCACGGCCCGCCACCAAACAGGTTGCTCAACCAGAACAGCGCCGGGTGAAACAGCGCCAGCCCGGACAGCGCGGCCATGAAAAACAGGATCGCCACCAGCCAGTGATTGGTGCGCTGGTTTGAGGTGTAGCGCAGGATCTGCTTGCGGATCATGGTCTGTTCTCCCCGCGCGGATCAAAGGTGTGCACCGACGGATCGACTTCGTGCACCGCCGGGTCTTTAAGCGGTGGCAGCTCATCCTCTTCGACAATCTGCGGCCCGATGCGCACGTAATGGAAGAACCCGACCAGCACCGCCAGGCCCATGGCCAATAGGCCCAAGGGTTTGCTCACGCCTTTCCACAATCCCACCAACGGGCTGATCGTCGGGTCCTTCGCCAGCCCGGCGTAAATCTGCGGCGTATCGGCATGGTGCAGCACATACATCACGTGGGTGCCACCGACACCGGCCGGGTCATACAAACCAGCATTTTCGAAGCCACGACTCTTGAGATCGACGATGCGTTCAGCAGCGTGTTCCTTCATGTCTTCCTTGGTGCCGAAGACAATCGCCCCGGTCGGGCAGGTTTTCACGCAGGCCGGTTCCAGCCCTACCGCCACCCGGTCCGAACACAACGTGCACTTGTAGGCCTTGTGATCCTTTTGCGAGATGCGCGGGATGTTGAACGGGCACCCGGTGATGCAATAGCCGCAGCCGATGCAATGGTCTTGGTCGAAATCGACGATGCCATTGGCGTGTTTGATGATCGCCCCAGGGCTGGGGCACGCCGCCAGGCAACCGGGCTCGGCGCAGTGCATGCAGCCGTCCTTGCGGATCAGCCATTCGAGGTTGCCGGCATCGGTTTCGTGCTCGGTGAAGCGCATCAGCGTCCAGGTTTCCGAGGTCAAGTCTTGCGGATTGTCGTAGGTGCCGAGGTTGTGGCCGACGTCGTCGCGCAACTCGTTCCATTCCGAACACGCTACTTGGCACGCCTTGCAGCCGATGCACTTGGTGGTGTCGATCAGCTTCGCCACTTCCTCCTGATTGCGCACCGAGGGCGGCACCGTCGTGGTGGCCGAGCGAGCAATGATGTCTTGGCTGGCCATTTAGACTTTCTCCACGTTGACCAGGAATGACTTGGATTCCGGGGTTTGGGAATTGCCATCGCCGAGGAACGGCACCAGGGTGTTGGTCAGATAGCCGTGACGCGTCAGCCCGGTAAAACCCCAGTGCAACGGGATACCGATGTGGTGCACCACTTGGCCGTTGACCTGCAATGGCCGAATGCGCTTGGTCACCACCGCCACCGCTTCGATAAAGCCGCGCTTACTGCTGACCCGGACTTTGTCGCCGGCAACGATGCCCTTCTCTTTCGCCAGCACTTCACCGATCTCGACGAACTGCTCCGGTTGGGCAATCGCATTGAGCTTGCAGTGCTTGCTCCAGAAGTGGAAATGCTCGGTCAGCCGATAGCTGGTGGCGGCGTACGGGTAATCCTTGGCCACGCCAAGAGTCTCCCAGACTGAATCGAAGATCCGCGCCGCCGGGTTGCTGGTGGCTTTCTTGTTGTTCGGGTGCAGCGGGTTGATGCCGATCGGGGTTTCGAACGGTTCGTAGTGCTCGGGGAATGGCCCTTCGTTCATCTTGTCCACGGCGAAAAACCGCGCCACGCCTTCGGGGTTCATGATGAACGGGTTCATCCCGGCCTCCGGTGCCGAGTCGACCTTGAAGTCCGGCACATCGGTGCCACCCCAGGCCTTGCCGTTCCACCACACCAGGCGTTTTTTCTCGTCCCACGGCTTGCCTTGTACGTCCGCCGAAGCGCGGTTGTAGAGAATCCGCCGGTTGGCCGGCCAAGCCCAGGCCCAGCCCAAATGTTGCTTCATTCCGTAGGGGTCGCTGTTATCGCGGCGGGCCATCTGGTTACCGGTTTCGGTCCAGCTGCCGCAGAAAATCCAGCAGCCGGACGCAGTGCTGCCGTCATCCTTGAGCTGAGCGAAACCGGCCAGTTGCGAGTTGCCCTTGATCGCCGCGCCGGTGGCATCGGTGAAATCGACGGTGGCGTTGCCGTTGATTTCCTTGGCCAGTTCTTCCGGCGACGGTTCGTCGGGGATTTTGTACGGCCACGACAATTTCAGCAGCGGATCGGGAAAAGCCCCGCCCTCAGCCTGGTAACGCTTGCGCAGGCGCAGGAACAATTCGCCCATGATCTTGATGTCGGTCAGCGCTTCGCCCGGGCCGTCGGCGCCTTTCCAGTGCCATTGCAGCCAGCGGCTGCTGTTGACCAACGAGCCGTCTTCTTCGGCAAAGCAGGTGGTCGGCAGGCGAATCACTTCGGTGTGGATGTCGGCGCTGGTCACGTCGTTGTACGGCCCGACATTTTTCCAGAACTCCGAGGTTTCGGTGGACAGCGGATCCATCACCACCAGCCATTTGAGCTTGGCCAGTGCCGCCATCACCCGGTTTTTGTCCGGCAATGCGGCAATCGGGTTGAAGCCCTGGCA
The DNA here is from genome assembly GCF_059716165.1 of Pseudomonas sp. LBUM1646. Lineage (NCBI taxonomy): Bacteria > Pseudomonadati > Pseudomonadota > Gammaproteobacteria > Pseudomonadales > Pseudomonadaceae > Pseudomonas > Pseudomonas sp. LBUM1646. The sequence goes on along the minus strand of NZ_CP166810.1, from coordinate 3,340,628 downwards.
CATGTAGCCGTTGACCTTGCCCTGCCCCATCAGGTCGAACATTTTCAGGATGTCGTAGTTGGGGATGTCGAGTTTCGGCAGATAGTCGTAGGCCCAGTGGTTCTCGGCGGTGGCGTTGTTGCCGTACCAGGACTTCATCAGGCTGACGTGGAACTTGCTGTAGTTCTGCCAATACGACAGTTGCCCCGGCCGCAACGGTTTTTGCGTGCGTTTGGTGATGTAGGCGTCGTAGTCCTGCTCGGCGTCCACGCCCAAGGTCAGGTAACCGGGCAGCGCATTGGAGAGCAAGCCGAGGTCGGTCAGGCCCTGGATGTTGGAGTGGCCGCGCAAGGCATTGACCCCGCCGCCCGGCATGCCGACGTTGCCCAGCAGCAGTTGCACCATCGCCGCGCTGCGGATGATTTGCGAGCCGATGGAATGCTGGGTCCAACCGAGGGCGTAGAGAATCGTCATGGTCTTGCCCGGTGTCGAGCAGGTGGCGATTTCTTCCCAGATCTTCTTGATCGAGTCCACCGGCATGCCGCAGATCTGGCTGGCCAGGTCGATGTTGTAGCGACTGTAGTGGGTTTTCATCAGTTGATAGACGCAGCGCGGGTCTTGCAGGGTCGGGTCGACCTTGGCAAAACCGTCCTCACCGAGTTCATAGCCCCAGCCGGACTTGTCGGTGTACAGGCGTTTTTCCGCGTCATAGCCGCTGAAAATCCCGTCCTCGAAGCCGAACCCGGCTTTGACGATGAACGAGACGTCGGTGTAGTTGCGCACGTATTCGTGCTGGATCTTGTCCTCGGTCAGCAGGTAATTGATCAGCCCGCCCATAAAGGCGATGTCGGTACCGGTGCGGATTGGCGCGTAATAGTCGGCCACGGACGCGGTGCGGGTGAATCGCGGATCGACCACGATCAGTCGCGCCTTGTTGTGCGCCTTGGCTTCGGTCACCCATTTAAAGCCGCAAGGGTGCGCTTCTGCTGCGTTGCCGCCCATCACCAGGATCAGGTTCGCGTTGGCGATATCGGTCCAGGTATTGGTCATGGCACCACGGCCGTACGTCGGGGCAAGACTTGCCACCGTCGGACCGTGTCAGACACGCGCCTGGTTATCGAACCCCAGCATGCCGAGGCTGCGAATCACCTTATGGGTGATGTAGCCCGCTTCGTTGGACGCCGCCGAGGCCGCGAGGAACCCGGTGGTCAGCCAGCGGTTTACCGTTTGGCCCTGGGCATTCTTCTCGATGAAATTGGCGTCGCGGTCGGTTTTCATCAGGTCGACCACGCGGTCCAGCGCTTCATCCCAGGAAATGCGCGTCCATTCGGTGCTGCCAGGCTTGCGTACCTGCGGGTACTGCAAGCGGCTGGGGCTGTGAATGAAGTCCAGCAGGCCCGCGCCTTTGGGGCACAGGGTGCCGCGGTTGACCGGGTGGTCGGCGTCGCCTTCGATGTGGATGATGCTTTGGGCGACGTTCTTGGCCTGGTCGCCCTGGCTGTACATGATCACGCCGCAGCCGACCGAGCAGTACGGGCAGGTGTTGCGGGTTTCATGGGTGTGGGCGAGTTTGAAATGACGCACTTGCTCGGCAAAGGCTGGCGCCGGGAGCATGCCCAGCGCGCCGAGGCTCGAGCCCGCAAGGCCGATACCGGCGACCTTGAAGAACTGACGACGGTTGAGGTCCATCGTGCACTCCTGATCAGGTGAAGACCCGGTGCATTGCCGGGTTTTTCTGGACAGACACGGTCGCGGCGGCTTGGCTGCCGGTACTTCAAACTCTAGGCCAAGGTGATGAGTTCAAATATGAAAACCGACCATCGGCACAATGCGGATCCCTGTGGTAGCGAGCACGCTCGCTCCCACAAGGGTCGGGGGCTTATCATGGCCGCCGTGATTATCCCCTGCCCTTTATGAGACTGAGCATGACCTTCGATTTCGATCAGGTGTTCGACCGCCACGCTACCGGCAGTACCAAATGGAGCCGTTACCCGGCTGACGTGTTGCCGATGTGGGTCGCAGACATGGATTTCGCCGCGCCGCCGGTGATTATCCAGGCCCTGCAAAAACGCCTGGAACACCCGTTGCTCGGCTACAGCGTGGCCCCGGACGATCTGCGTGACGCCATCGTCGCCGACCTCTGGAACAAATACGCCTGGCGGGTACACCCTTCGGAACTGGTGTTTTTGCCGGGGGTAGAGTCGGGTTTCAACATGGCGCTCAATGCGCTGGTCGAGCCGCAGCAGAACGTCGTGGTGCAAACCCCCAACTACCCGCCGCTGCGCCATGCGCCGGGTCACTGGGGCCTGAACAAGGTTGAGCTGGAGTTTGTAGCCCAGGCCGACGGTTCCTACGCCACACCGCTCGACGCCTTGCGCCAATCCCTGAACGGTGGCGGCGCGCTGCTGCTGAGCAACCCGCACAACCCGCTGGGCAAGGTGTTCCCGCGAGAAGAGCTGCAAGCCGTGGCCGATATCTGCCTGGAACAGCACGCCTGGATCATCTCCGACGAGATCCACGCCGAGTTGTGTTACGACGGGCGCGTGCACATTCCCACCGCTTCGTTGAGCCCGGCGATCGCCAAACGCACCATCACCCTGATGTCGGCGAGCAAGGCCTACAACATCGCCGGTTTGAAGACGTCGTTCATGATCATCCAGGATCCCGCGCTGCTGTCGCGGGTCAATCACGCCCGTTGCGGCCTGGTCGACAGCGTCAACCCACTGGGCCTGGAAGCCACCCGCGTGGCCTACTCCGAAGGCGGGCCGTGGCTGGCCGAGCTGATGACGTACCTGCACGACAACCGTGACTATCTGGTGGACGCGGTGCGCACGCGGCTGCCGGGCGTGACCATCAACGTGCCCCAAGGCACTTACCTGGCGTGGCTCGATTGCTCGGCGCTGGGGCTGGAAGATCCGCAGCAATTCTTCCTCGAACAGGCCAAGGTCGGCTTGAGCGCCGGTCTGGATTTTGGTGATCACAGCAAACAGTTTGTGCGTTTGAACTTCGGCTGCCCGCGGGCGTTGCTGGAAGAAGGGATTGCGCGGATGGAGCGTAGTTTGCTCAATCGCTAAAAAAGCAAAAGATCGCAGCCTTCGGCAGCTCCTACAAGGGAATGCAGTCCAACTGTAGGAGCTGCCGGAGGCTGCGATCTTTTGATCTTGCATCATCTGAATCCAACCGAACTCATCGCAAAAGGCCGGGGTCAATCCTCCATGAGCGGCATCCGCCCTCGCCTTTTCCTGCCTTGAGACTGGAGATCGATGATGACTGACTATCCCAAACCTCCCTTCCCGAAACAGCCCCAGCCCGTACCCGGCTCGCAAAAGAAAATGGACCCGTACCCCGACTGTGGCGAGCAGAGTTACAAAGGCTCCGGCCGGCTGGAAGGCAAGATTGCCCTGATCACCGGCGGCGACAGCGGTATCGGGCGCGCCGTGGCCATTGCCTTCGCCCGGGAAGGCGCCGACGTGGCCATCTCGTATTTGAATGAACACGAAGACGCCGAGGAAACCGCGCGCTGGGTTGAACAGGCCGGGCGTCAGTGCCTGCTGTTGCCGGGGGATCTGGCGCAGAAAGCGCAGTGCCAGGCCATCGTCAGCCAGACCGTCGAGCGCTTCGGCCACATCGACGTGCTGGTCAATAATGCCGCGTTCCAGATGACCCACCAAAACTTCGAAGACATCCCGGACGACGAATGGGTGATGACCTTCGACGTCAACATCACCGCGATCTTCAGGATCTGCCAGGCCGCGCTGAAACACATGAAGCCTGGCAGCTCGATCATCAACACCAGCTCCGTCAACTCCGACATGCCCAAACCAACCCTCCTCCCGTACGCCACAACCAAAGGCGCGATTGCCAATTTCACCGGCGGTCTGGCGCAGATGCTCGGGCCGAAGAACATTCGGGTGAACAGCGTCGCTCCCGGGCCGATCTGGACGCCGCTGATCGTATCGACCATGACCGATGAAGAGGTGCAGAACTTCGGTGGCGAGACGCCGCTTGGCCGGCCGGGCCAACCGGTGGAAGTGGCGCCGATCTATGTGCTGCTGGCCTCGGATGAAGCCAGTTACATCACCGGCCAGCGCTACGGGGTCACGGGCGGTAAACCGATTCTTTAAAATTGAACCTGCCATCCATTCCAGAACTCAACACTTCATAGGCCTGCCCATGGCGGGCCTTTGATATCTGGAGGTCGTCATGTCCGCACCTATTATCAAACTGTTCACCCAACCCAACTTCGCCTGGACGGATATTCGTCACGAGGAGGAAGAGCATCCACGTCATTACCTTGCGCATCTGGTGCTGCTCGCGCTGATTCCGGCGGTGTGCCTGTTTATCGGGACCACCTATGTCGGCTGGAGCCTGGCCGAAAACGAGGTGGTTAAGCTCAGTCCCACTAGTGCGCTGCAACTCTGTGGCTTGTTGTACCTGACCATCCTGGCCGGTATCACCCTGATGGGGCTGTTTATCCGCTGGATGTCGCGCACCTTCGACGCCCGGCCGACGGTCAATCAATGCATCGGTTTTATCGCCTACACCGCGACGCCGTTTTTTATCGCCGGTTTCGCCGGGCTGTATCCGAACCTTTGGTTGGCGGTCATCGTGCTGGCGGCCGCTTGCGCCTATGCGACATTCCTGTTGTTCGTCGGCCTGCCGACCTTCATGCACGAGCGCAAGGAACAGGGGTTGTTGTACGCCGCCAGCGTCTGGGGTGTCGGCCTGTTGGTCCTGGTGACGATTCTGGTCGAGATGATAGTGCTGTGGACCAACGTGCTGGCCCCTGAGTACCTGCGCGCGACCGTCGGTTGAGCCTGCGAGTGCACCCACCCAGTGAGCATCCGATATGAGCTTCATTATATGGGTGGCGGTGTTGGGTGCGGTGCTGCTGACGCTGGCGCTGACCTCGTCGTTTCTGCGCTGGATGCCGGTGACCACGTCGGCGGTGTGCCTGGCGCTGGGGGTGGCCATTGGCCCGGCGGGCATGGGTTTGCTCAAGCTGGACATCAAGGACGCGGCGAACTGGATGGAGCACCTGACGGAAGTCGCGGTGCTCTTTTCGCTGTTTGTCTGCGGGTTGAAATTGCGCCTGCCGCTCAGGGATCGCAAGTGGCGAGTTGCGTTTGGGCTGGCGGGACCGGTGATGGTCCTGACGATCACCGGCGTATGCCTATTGCTGCATTATGGCTTTGACCTGGCATGGGGGCCGTCGATGCTGATCGGCGCGATCCTGGCGCCGACTGACCCGGTATTGGCGTCGCTGGTGCAGGTCAACGATGCCAAGGATTACGACTCGGTGCGTTTCGGACTCTCGGGCGAGGCAGGCCTGAACGATGGGGTCGCGTTTCCTTTTGTGATTCTCGGTTTGCTGTTTCTGCAACAGAGCGACGGTTCTAGCGCCTGGCTTAATGACTGGGCCTTGAAAAGTCTGTTGTGGGCGGTGCCCGCCGGTTTGCTGACCGGTTACTGGATGGGCCACGGCATTGGTCGGGTGACCTTGTCGATGCGCATCCGTAATGCCGACAGCACCTTTTCCCCCAATGATTACCTGACCCTGGCGCTGATCGCACTGGCCTATGTGGCGGCCGAGTCGATTCACGGCTATGGCTTCCTGTCGGTATTCGCCGCGGGGCTGGGCTTGCGCCAGGCCGAGGTCAAATCCACCGGCGACACCCAGACCCCGGCCGAGCATCTGGTGCAGCCGGTGGTCAATCATCAGAACGTCGAGCCCGAGGCGGCGGTTCACGGCGACATGGACAACCTGGAAGACACCCAGGTCGCGGCCGGCATCATGATGGGCGACATGCTGGCCTTCGGCAGTCTGGTGGAGCGCGCGATGGAAGTGTTCCTGGTGACCTTGCTCGGGGTGGTGCTGGTGGCGCATTGGGACTGGCGCGCACTGGTGATTGCGGCGGTGCTGTTCTGCGTGATTCGCCCCTTGAGCGTTTGGCTCATCCCTTGGGGGAAACTGCTCGATGGGCGCCAACGCTCATTGATCGGCTGGTTCGGGATTCGCGGCATCGGCAGTTTCTACTATTTGTTCTATGCCTTGAACCATGACCTCTCCCCGACGATGGCGACCCTGTGCACCGACCTGACACTGTCGATCGTGGCGCTGAGTATCTTGATTCATGGCATCAGCACCCAGCCGATGCTGGCGCGGTATGAACGGCGCAATCATCAGGATTCCTGATTTATTTTTACGATAGCCACCTATATATCTATCCATTTTCTCGCGTGAAAATAATGAAATTCCTATAGGGGCAGTCAGTCACAACCTTATCCAGCCTGTATGGCTCCCCCCAGAAAAGGTGAACGCAATGAAGTACTACTCGGCCCCCCCGATACACCCTCAGGCTTGCCGCGACTTCGCACTCGAATGTAATCGTCAATTGTTCGAAGACGCGCATCAGTTGAGCCAAGAGGCTTTTGAATTGCTGGAAAAAGCCGAGTTGGACGCCGAGTTATTCACCCATTACCAGGCACTGCGCCACAAGGTTGATTTGAAATTCCAGGAAGCGATTGATCATCTGCGGTTGATTGAAGAGGAATTTCCGTCGGCGGAGAGGTTGGCGTTACTGCACTCGAAATCGGCGGGTGGGACCTTCGATTCGCGGGTTTGAGTTGTATTAAAAGATCAAAAGATCGCAGCCTTCGGCAGCTCCTGCAGGGTGATGCCGAAGGCTGCGATCTTTTCGTTTCTTGTTCCCCAATCCGATGCCGCGATCTGCACTGAATACGGTCGTCAATTCATGCACCTTGCACGGTGCAAATGGCTATTAGCCGCGCCAACGTATTGTTTTATAGATGTTTTCACCGCAACCGAAATCAGGCACAAGAAATGCTCTTGCACAGTAAGCGACTGACGGCAACGCGATCGTCTGCGCTGTCCTGTGACTAAAACAAGAGGTTTGACCATGAACGCCATTGACCTGTTGAAAGCCGACCACGAACGCGTAAAAGGCATCCTGAGCCAGTTGAGCGAGTCCACCGAGCGCGCGCTGAAAAAACGCGTGGAGTTGATTGGCAAACTGGAAATGGAGATCGCGATCCATACGCGTCTTGAAGAGGAAGTGCTGTACCCCGCTTATAAAAAGGCCGGAGGCAAGGAACAGGAAGTCATGTACTACGAAGCCAAGGAAGAACACCGGACCGTGGACTCCCTGGTGCTGCCGGACTTGAAGGTTACCGACCCTTCGACGCCTGAGTTCGCCGGCCGGGTGAAGGTGGTCAAGGAGTTGCTGGAACACCACATCGAGGAAGAAGAAACCGAGATGTTCCCGCAGGCCAAAAAGCTGCTGGGTAAAGCCACGCTTGAAGAGTTGGGGCAGCAGATGGAAGCGCTCAAGGTTCAATACAAAAAGGAAATGACGGCGGCCAATTTGGCGGCTTGAAGGGGCAGTGTGATGCAAGCTTCACATTGAACCTGTGGCGAGGGAGCTTGCTCCCTCGCCACAACAGCTCTTTCATCTTAAGCCCCAGGATTCGTCACCTGGATGTAAAACGCATAACTCCCCAACAGCATCCAGAACGTCGCAAAAATCCACGGTGTGCGCACCGAGAACAACAGCGACTTGCGATAACCCTTGTGACTCGACTCCGTTTCACAGAACAGCGGCGAATCATCGTAAGCCAGCCCCATCAGCGGTTCGCTGCTCAACAACTGGCTTTGTTTGAAGTGCCAGTGATCGATGATGTCGTAGGCCGCGCGGATACCCGGCCAAGCGTTCAACGAACTGAGCATCCCCAACAGCGCGAGAAAGGCTGGCACCACCAACGTGAACAGCTTTCCCCATTCCGGGTTGAGGTTGGACATGCAGGACGCGAAGGCAATCACCAGAAACGATTGCGCCGCCAGGTAGGCGTCGGTGCGGTTGGCCAAAATGCTGGTTTCGTACTGGATTTCCCGGCGATAGAAGTCCAGGCGTTCCTTGGGCGAACCGAACATCTTGGCGTTGTATTCGGTCAGGGCTTCTTCGGTCTGTGGTTCAGTCAATATTCTTTGCACGGCGCTCACACACAGGGTGGAAAGCGTTTAGAAGAAGACTGCGCGGGCAAAGTTCATCTGGATTGCCAGAGGCTCACCAACGGACCGTGCTGACCGTGTACCGGATCCGCCAGGGGCGGCACCGACCACCAGGAAGTCCGCACTCTGTGCCAGGCTGCAATGCCCCGTGCCCGCAGGCAGAATCAACACGTCGCCCTCCTCGACTTCCAGTTCCGCCCCCGAAGGACCGCCCAGCATCAGGCGCGCACTACCGCTGACAACACCCAGAACTTCATGGGCAGTCGAATGGTAATGGTGGTAATCGAACACCTGTGCGCGCCATTGGGCCGGCCACTGATTGCCGCTGAAAAGAGCCTCGAACGCCGCCGCTTTGTCAGTGCGGTGCAATGGCACGTGGCGATAAAGCAATACTGCCAACGGGCTGTTGGGCGTTTGCCCGTCGTCGTTGAAAAACAATTGCTGCGCAGTGTTTTCAGCGCACGCGCTCATGTCCGGATTCTCCAGGGCCTTTAAAACTCTGAGCTGGCTCGCGGAGGAAAAATTCACAGTGAACGCGGTAGCGGTAATTTCATCGCCTGGGAAATGATCTCCACCAGATTGAGTTGGGTAAACGGTTTCGACAAGCGCGGAAGCTCGGTCACGAAGCCTTCCAGGCGCTCGGCATAACCGGTGGCCAGGATGATCGGCAGGTCTGGCTTCAAAGTCCTGATCGCGTGCGCCAGTTGCGCGCCATTCATTTGCGGCATGGCCATGTCGGTGATGACCAGATCAATGGCCTGACCGCTAGAGAATGCACCCAGCGCCTGCGCACCGGACGCCGCACTGATTACCCGATGGCCAAGGTCCTCAAGCAGCAGGCTGGTACTGGTCAGCACCAGGCTGTCGTCATCCACCACCAGCACGCACAGACCCGGTACCGGTGACATGGCCGGCATCTCGATCGTCGGTTTGGCCAGCGAACCGGGAGTGGCGACGGGCAACCAGAGTTCGGCCGTCGTGCCGATGTCCTTCAGGCTCTTTAGCGTGAACCGCCCACCGAGCTGTTCGATAAAACCATGCACCATCGACAACCCCAGGCCTGTGCCTTTGCCGACGCCTTTGGTGGTGAAAAATGGATCCATCGCCGACGCCAGCGTGGCCTGGTCCATGCCTTCCCCGGTATCAGTGACACTGAGGGAAACATACCGGCCTGCCGGTAAGGATGACTTGGCGGGATCGCTGATCTCCTCATTCCTGGCGCTGATGACAATCTTGCCGCCGTTGGGCATCGCATCACGAGCGTTGGTCGCCAGATTCAGCACCGCCAGTTCCAGCTGATTAATGTCAGCCGCTGCAGGCTCAAGGTCGGGCGCGAAGCGGGTTTCGAGATTAACTGAAGGCCCCAGGGAGCTGCGCAACAGGCCGGTAATCCCTTGAATCAGTGCCGGGATCTCGACAGACACGGTCTTGAGTTCCTGACGCCTGGCGAATGCCAGCATGCGCTGGGTCAGGGAGACACCCCGCAGCGCTCCCTGGGTGGCGTTGTCCAGCAAACGGACGATCTTCGGATCATCCGTCATCCGCTTGCGGACGATTTCCAGATTGCCGAGGATCACCGTCAACAGGTTGTTGAAGTCGTGGGCAATCCCGCCGCTGAGTTGGCCGATGGCCTGCATCTTCTGCGCCTGGAACAGTGCTTCACGGGTTTGCTCAAGGGCCTGCTGGGCTTGCGTCACCTCGGTAATGTCACGGGTGATCTTGGCGAAACCGAGTAGCGTCCCCGTCTCGCCCCAGATGGGGTCCACCACCACATGAGCGAAGAACCGCGTACCGTCCTTGCGCAGGCGCCAGGCCTTGTTTTCGAATCGACCTTCCCGCGTCGCTGTCTCCAGCGCCCGTTGCGGTTCGCCGGCCTCACGGTCTTCGGGGGTGTAGAACATCGAAAAATGCTGACCGATGACTTCTTCAGGCCGGTAACCCTTGATGCGCTGGGCGCCGAGGTTCCAGTTAGTCAGGTGGCCGTCCGGGGCGAGCATGTAGATGGCATAGTCCGTGACACTCTGAACCAGCAGGCGAAACTGCTGCTCGCTTTGCTTGAGGGTTTCTTCGGCCATTTTGCGGTCGGTCAGGTCCCGGGTGATCTTGGCAAAACCCAGTAACGTGCCCGACGGGTCGATAATCGGGTCGATGACCACATGGGACCAAAAAAGCGTACCGTCCTTGCGCACCCGCCAGCCTTCGCCCTCGAAGCGACCTTCCGTTCTTGCTGTATCCAGCGCCCGCTGTGGCAACCCGGCCAGACGATCCGCTTCGGTATAAAAGCGCGAAAAATGCTGGCCGAGAATCTCCGCTTCCTCATAGCCCTTGAAACGCCTGGCACCGGCATTCCAACTAATAATGATGCCATCGGGGTCAATCATGTAGATCGCATAATCCACCACAGCATCGATCAACTGCCGAAAACGGCTGTCCTCGATAGCTTTGGTTTTGGTCCGATCGACGCTCATTGATCCCTCCCCGGCATATTGTTTTGTGGAGTATGCGACAAACCACAGGTTAGGACAGCCGCAATAACCAAGCCGTGGAATGTTGTAGTGGAGCGACGGTTACAGAACACCTATTCTCGATGCCACCTGCCACTGCTGGCCAAGGAAGCTACCCTTGATGATTTTGATTCTGTTGCCGACTCATGATTACGATCCGACTGAAAGCAGTGTGCCCTGGCAAGCCATGCGCCAGGCCGGGATTGAGGTGCGTTTCGCAACGCCCGAAGGGTTGCCCGCCTACGCCGACGCACGCTTGGTAGACACAGGTTTCGGCCTGTTGAACCCGGCGCTAATGACGCGTAAAGCCGACCTTGCCAGCTACGCCCGAATGATCGAGGACGACGCGTTTCTTCAGCCAATGGCCTACGCCGATGTCGACCCGGCGCTATTTGCCGGTCTACTGATTCCTGGCGGCCATGCCAAAGGCATGCGCAGTCTGCTGGAGTCCGGACAGGCCCGGCGTATCGCCCGGCACTTTTTCCACACCGACAAACCGGTGGCCGCGATTTGTCATGGTGTGTTGTTGCTGGCCCGCACCCTTGACCCTGACACCGGGCGCCCGGTGATCGATGGGTACAAGGTCACGGCGCTGGTGGCCGGCACCATGGAACTGCCGGCCTGGTTCCTCACTGGACTATGGCTGGGGCGCTACTACCGGACCTATCGGCAGACCGTCGAAGCCGAAGTGCGCGCCGCCCTTCGCCAACCGGCGGATTTCCAGCGCGGCCCGTGGTTGTCCAAGCGTGATTCGGCGGACAAGCCGGAACGCGGATTTGTGGTCCGCGACGGCCAATTGCTCACGGCTCGCTGGCCCGGCGACTGTCATCGCTTCTCCGCCGAATGGCTGCAGATTATCGGTACACGTACTTGACGATGTACGCATACAGATCGTTGTAGACGAAATCAGGGACGCGCTCAGCATAAGTCCCGGTCTTGAGCAGCGCTTGGTGGCACTCCTTGACCATCTCGTCGCGATTACTCATCGAAAAAACATGGTCATTGATTATCTTGCTGTAGCCACTGTAGGCATAAGGTTCAATCACTGCCGCGACAGTCACTAAGCCGTCGACGCCTTTGGTGTAGGTGCTATGGGACCGTAAGGTCCGCTCCTTCAATGCGCCAAACCCACGCTCATACAAATAGATTTGTGCTCCGCTGACCACTTTCGAAGCCGCTTCGAAGGCAAGGATGATCGCCTGGGCGTTGCTCATGCTGGTTTGTAATGCTTCGAGGTCGACGAATCGCTCCATCTCCTGTTTTTCCAGGCTGCTGAGCGCCCTTTTGATACTCGACAGATGCGCGAACTCTTGATTGCAGCCGACGATGTGGGTTTCGAACTGATAGCCAGCCGCTGTTGCCAATGGAGGGGCGCTGGCGAAGTCGATACTGTCGAATGCGCATTCCATGATGATGTTGTATTTCTTTGTAAATGCCTCTGTGTAGATCTTGGTGCAAAGCTCCCGGACGAACTTTTCCGTGTGCTCATAGGCATGCAGGACGCCAAGTCTGATCATGTCCGCGTATTGCGGGTGTTTTTTCCGGTAGTCGGGCAGGTATAGGCGCACATAGTTGGTGTAGTTGTTGGAGGGCAGCAGCTTTTTCTCTAGCAGCCAGGTTTTACCCGAGCCTTGCAGCCCAGCGACGACCAACATCTTGGGAACGGTCTCGGCGGTGATGCCTTTGAATAACGTGGCCTCGATTTCGGTGAATGCCGCGGTGACTTGCTCGTCGGTGTAGGTGTAGTTCAGTGTTTCTGACATACCTTGATTTCCTTATCAAAGAATCGCTTGAAAGTGATTGCCGCACCTTCAATAAAGCAGGGTTTGCCGATTGTTCAAAAGGTCTTCTTATCAATATATGTCGATGTTTTTTAAAGGAAATATTCCTACACAACAATCCGAAAAACCGCCACTCCGGCGATATTTATTCCCCTACCCCGGTATGCCTTGGCCTACACCAACCGACCACCAGCGCGGCAACAACTGCTTGACCTTGCTATCGCCAAACCGGTCATCGATCAGCATCACCACCCCCTGATCCTGCTGAGTGCGGATCACCCGCCCGGCGGCCTGCACCACTTTCTGCACGCCGGGATACAGGTAGGTGTAGTCGTAGCCCGCGCCAAAAATCGCCGCCATTCGGTGTTTCATTTGTTCGTTGACCGGATTCAATTGCGCCAGCCCCAGGGTGGCAATGAAGGCGCCAATCAAACGAGCGCCGGGCAGGTCGATTCCCTCACCGAATGCTCCGCCCAGCACCGCGAAACCGATGCCTTGGCTGTGCGCGGTGAACTGGTCGAGGAACGCCTGGCGCTGACCTTCGGCCATGCCTCGGGATTGTGACCACAGTGTGATGTGCGGATGCCGTTCGGCCAGCAACTGTGCCACTTGTTGTAAATAATCGAAGCTGCTGAAAAACGCCAGGTAGTTGCCGGGCCGCAGGGTGAACTGCCGGGCGATCAGTTCGACAATCGGCTCAAGCGATGCCTGACGGTGGACGAAACGGGTTGAAATCTGGCTGACGATGCTGACCTGCAACTGATCAGCATGAAACGGCGACTCGACGTCGATGCACACGGTATTCGTCGGTGTCCCGAGCAGATCGGCGTAGTAATGCCGTGGGCTCAGGGTCGCGGAAAACAGCACGGTGCTGCGCGCAGCGGTCAGGCGCGGACGAATGAACCCGGCGGGCACCACGTTGCGCAGGCACAGCTGCGACAGATTGCGTTTGCGCTCGAGGTCACGCTTGCTGATGTCGAACAGGAACTGCTCATCGAACAGCTCTGCCACTCGACCGAACTGCAACATATCGAAGTAGAAATTCTGCAAGGCGCTGTCCAGGCCTTGGGGATGATCATTCAGGTAATCGCCGATGCTCGCGCTGCACGATGACAAGGCTTGCAGGAGTTTTTCCGGCGCCTTGTCGTAGGCCTGATACGGACTGAGTTGCAGGTCATGCAGGGCGTTCCATTCGCGGTTGACCCGCTGCAGGGATTTCTTCAGCGGTTCAGGCGCGGTTTTGCGCACGCCGTTGAGGGTCGCCTGATCAAGGCTGGCGCTGTACATCTGCCGGCCGCGCTCCACCAGGTTATGCGCCTCGTCCACCAGCACCGCGACCCGCCAGTTGTTGGCCTGGGCCAGGCCGAACAACAAGGCGCTGAAGTCGAAGTAATAGTTGTAGTCGGCGACCACCACGTCCGCCCAACGGGCCATCTCCTGGCTCAGGTAATACGGGCACACATTGTGTTCCAGCGCCACTTCACGCAAGGCGCTCTGGTTCAACAGGCTCACCCGGCTGGCGGCCTGACGCGCGGCAGGCAAGCGATCGTAGAAACCCTGGGCCAACGGGCAGGATTCGCCGTGGCAGGCCTTGTCCGGGTGTTCGCAGGCCTTGTCCCGGGCGATCATCTCCAAAACACGCAACGGTGGCGCATCGGCGCTATCGAGGATCACCTGCGCCGCGTCCAGCGCCAGTTTTCGCCCCGGGGTCTTCGCCGTGAGAAAGAACACTTTGTCCAACTGCTGCGGCGCCAGGGCCTTGAGCATCGGGAACAGCGTGCCGACGGTCTTGCCGATCCCGGTGGGCGCTTGCGCCATCAGGCAGCGGCCCGTGCTGACGGCTTTGAACACCGACTCGGCCAGATGCCGTTGCCCCGGACGAAACCCGGCATGGGGAAACGCCAGCCCCAGAGCCGCCTGATTACGCGCTTCGCGATGCGTCATTTCCTGCTCGGCCCAATGCAGGAACAACCGGCAATGCTGCTCGAAGAACGCCCCCAGCTCAGCGGCGCTGAAGCCTTCGACCAGGCAGGTTTCCTTTTCGCTGACGATGTCGAAGTACACCAGCGCCAGGTTGATCTGCGCCAGTTCCAGTTTCTGGCACATCAGCCAGCCGTAGATCTTCGCCTGGGCCCAGTGCAACTGACGATGGTTGGCCGGTTGCTTGCTCAGGTCGCCGCGATAGGTTTTGACTTCTTCCAGGCAGTTTTGCCCCGGATCGTAGCCGTCCGCCCTGCCCTTTACCCTCAAGGTTTGGTACAGGCCTTCCAGCGCGACTTCGCTTTGATAACTGTCGCTGCGGCGTGACGCGACGGTGCGATGGCCAACGATGCCTTCCAGCGCAGTCGGTGATGGGGTGAAGCGCAAGTCGAGGTCCCCGACCTTGGCGGTGAATTCACACAGCGCCCGTACCGCAATGCTGTAGCTCAAGCGCTCTGCTCCGCCCATTGCACGTAACAGACGGCAATCGGCATCTGGTGTTCGTGGCAAAACTCCAGCCAGCGCAACTGGTTATCTTGCAGCCGATCGCCGGGGCCTTTGACTTCGATCATGCGATAGGTCTTGTCCTGCGGCCAAAACTGGATCAGGTCCGGCATGCCGGCGCGATTGGCCTTGATGTCCAGCAACAGGCGATTGAACCAGTGCTTGAGGTGCTCGGCCGGCAGGCAGTCCAGCGCCTGATCGAGCAAGTCCTCGGTCAGCGCGCCCCAGAACACAAACGGCGACTGCACGCCCCACTTGGTCACGTAACGCTCGCGGATCGTCTGGCGGTAACGCCCGTCATCCAGTTCCGCGAGGCAGGTCTGGAACAGTTCGGCCCGGCGGTGATGAAAGTCTTCATTGAGCAGGTCCACCGGCCCGCGCTGGAACGGGTGGAAAAACGCCCCCGGCAACGGCGCGAAAATCGCCGGCCAGCAGAGCAAGCCGAACAGCGAGTTGATCAGGCTGTTCTCGACGTAATGCACCGGCGCCGACGCTTCGGCCAGGTGCGCCTGCACGTAATATTCCACCGACAACGCCAGATCGGTGCGGGGCAATTGCAGGTCCAGGCGCTCCATGGCCCGAGGGCCTGCGCGTTTTATCGGCGGCCCACCCAGTTTGCGTCGCAACCTTGGCAGCACGCGGAGCAATTGCTGCTGTTCGGTAGCGCTTTGCGGCGCTTGCTCGGCGAAGGCTGCCAGATCCATTGCCAGCGAATACTCACCACAACGCTCCAGCACCCGAATCAACCGCAGGCGCGCGCCGGGATAGGCACATTCACGGTAGATGCTCAGGGCATTGGAGAAATCTGCGACGCGCTCGCAGTGCTGGCCGATCTGGAACAGCAGCTTGCCACGACGGCGTTGCAGCCAGGGATTGCTCAGTATCAAGGCGTTAATCTGCTCGACGATGACCGCGACTTCTTCGCCGGCCTCGAAGCGTTGCTGACACTCGTGCAGAAACACACAGGCATCCACGTCTTCACGGCAACGCAGGCCACGGGATTCGGCGCAGAACTCGACTTTTTCATAGGTGAAAATGCCGAGATCCGCCAGCACGAACTCCGACCAGTCCTGGTAAAGATTGCCGAAGAACATCAGGCGCAACCGGTCACACAGGCCCATGATGGTCAGGCTGAACAAACGCTCATCCAGGGTCGGGCACCAGTCACGGAAGCAGCGGGATTCGGGAAACTGCTCACTGAGCAGCGGCAACCAATCGGTCTTCTTGCCTTTGGGCTGGTCGATGGCGTGCCCCAGGCATTGCAGGATTTCGGCCTTGAGCAATACGTCGAACAGTTCTTCTATTAATAACGGCGACTGCTCATCGATCCAGCCCAATTCCAGCAACGGGCCAGCCGCAATGGCGATATCACCGATCTCGACGTAATGCAGCTTGCCAGCCCGGAAATGCAAGCCCTTGCGCATGACCATCCGCACCAGCAGCGCCCGGGACTCACGGGGCAGCCGATTGAATTCGGCAATGAAGCGTTGCTCCTCTACACTCAACACATCGGCATAGCGATGCTCAAGCCAATCAAGCACTTGCATGAAGTTGTTCAAGTAATAGAACGGATCGTCGAGCGGGTTTGCAGTCACAGGAAAAAGGGCCATGGCGAGCGAGTACTGGTTATGCGTACAGATACCAGCTACGCCCTGTCCGTTGCAAACGGAAAAGGATGGGCGGCGCGCCTAAAGACGTTCTCGCTGCGTTTGTCTTGTAGCAGCTGCCGAGGCACGAGGCTGCGTTCGGCTGCGAAGCAGTCGTGAAATCAGGCGGCGCGGTGTTTCAGGAAGACCGTGTGCTCAGGTTTGACGACTGCTTCGCAGCCGAACGCAGCCTCGTACCTCGGCAGCTGCTACAAGCCGAACTCAGCCTCGTGCCTCGGCAGCTGCTACAGGCCGAACTCAGCCTCGTGCCTCGGCAGTTGCTACAAGCCGAACGCAGCCTCGTGCCTCGGCAGCTGCTACAAGCCGAACGCAGCCTCGTGCCTCGGCAGCTGCTACAGGCCGAACGTAGGCTGCTACAAGATTGCGGTAAGGCTTAACGGATTGGCATCTGGCGGCGCGGCTAATCGAGTCTTTTTGCGCTGACCATCGAACTTTCCACTGATCCATGGCACCAAACGCCATAGAGCAACAGTGGGACTGCAGCAGTCACACTGATTTTTTCAGCATCATGAGAGGTATGTATGAATATCAAGACCCTGGGCCTGCCCCTGGCAGTAGCAGCCTTTCTGACCCTGGCCGGTTGCTCGACACCAACAGTGGTGACCCTGCAGAACGGCACCCAGTATTTGACCAAGGACATGCCGAAAACCAAGACCAAGGATGGTTTCTACGAATTCGAAGACATTTCCGGTGCGAAAGTGAAGGTCAATGCCAATGATGTGGCGACGGTTCGTAAAGAGGATTGAGACCGCGTGATCGTTATCGCGGGCAAGCCTTGCTCCTACAGGTTGTGCGATGTGTAGGAGCGAGGCTTGCCCGCGAAGAGGTCAGTCAAATCACTACAACTATCAAGGCATTCCGGGAATGCTGGTATCACAAACGATATAGCGCTCCCCACGCTTGATCATCTCCGCCCGCAGCTTCTGGCAACGGTCATATTCCTGCTGCACGGAATTATCGATGCTGATGTTGCCGGTCACTTGCGGCTTCTGGCCATCCCCAATACGGATCGTCGCCCAGGGCTGCTCCGGTTGAATCTGAAAGTGGCTTTTCTCTTCGACGGGTGTTTGGGTTTCGATGGCGGCCGGTTTCGGCAACTCATCTGGCGTCATGCCATAACGGCTCAAAATCGAGCTGTGAGGCAGTTCTGCAGCGACGTTCGCCGATAACACGGCCAAAGCCAACCCCAAAGCAAACCTCTTGCTGTTACTCACGTTGCTGAATCTCCTGTACTCAATGGCGGCATGGCGCTTGTGCGTTGTAGAAATAACGCAGAAGTGGGCGGATGCTTTAGTGCCGGTTCCTGTTGGTGCAGGTATTGGAGTCCAGGAGTGACCATCGAGTCACGGTGACAGGCAGGCTTACCGCGTTATCGTTCTTCGCGGGCAAGCCTCACTTCTACAGGGATCGCGTAAACCTTGTAGGCGCGAGGCTTACCCGCGAAGAGGCCCTATCAGGCAATCACAATCCCGGAGCCAGACAAACTCTCCAGCCCAACCCCCACCAACGTCACCGAATCCGCGCCAAACGTCAGCACCGTGTCATGCCCGACCGCCGAGGCATGAGCCCGGAAGTCATCGTTCGGCGCCACGCCCTGAACCCCGAGGAACACCAGTTTGTCGCTGGCCTGATAACCCACCACCTTGTCCTGGCCAAACGCCCCGGTGAACAGGAACGTATTGATTCCGCCGCCGGATTCGATCAGGTCATTGCCCGCGCCGCCGACGAACACGTCATTGCCCTTGCCGCCGATCAAATGGTCGTTGCCGTCCAGGCCAAACAACCAGTCGCCAGTGGCATGCGCGGTCAACGTATCGGCGCCCGCGCCGCCCTTTACTGTCGAGGCGTACTGGGTCAGGTTGCTGCCGACTTTCAGGCCGTCGGATGTGACGCTGTGGGTCACGTCGTCCTTGAATATTCCCCACAGGAACGCCGGCTCCTTGGTGACAATGCTGCCGATGTCGCGGGTGATGCTGATCCCGCCGTTGGCGTCCTTCACGTACAGGTTGCCGACGCCGTCATTGGCAAACACGAAGTTCTTCACCGACTGTTGCAAGTCCAGCACGTTGCTGCCCTTGCCGCCCAGCACGATGTTGTAGCCGCCACCGTCGCGGAAGGTGTCATTGCCATCCCGGCCTTCCAGGTAGTCGTTGCCCTTCCCGCCCTGGATCAGGTCATTGCCGTCGCTGCCGATGATGAAGGTGCTGCCCTTGTGGGTTTCGGCGTTGCGGTTCAGGTCCTGGACCCAGGTATTGGCCCGCGCCGGGTCCGAGAGGTTGGCGACGATGATGGTCGAGTCTTTGCTGGTGAGGTCGTAGAACTTCGACTCAATCACCCGGTTCATGCCATCGCCGTAAGCGGTCGGCAAATGAGAAATCCAGGTCGGAATGTTGAGGATGGAAAACGGCAGCACGTTCCATGCTGTCGAGGCGTAGTGATCGTTGAAGCTGACGATATTGTCAGTCGCCGAGGCCTTGGCCGCGTCGTGCACGCCCACGGACGCCAGGTTGAACGTCGAGCCGTCGAGCGCGCGGAACACCGGGTCGTTTTCATAACCGACGTTGAGCACTTTGTCGTTGCTGCTCTGGGTCGGCGAAGCGTAGGCAATGTAGTTCGAGTCCTTGAAGAAACCGCCCCACTTGTCCGTGCTCAGGTCCGCCGCGCTGTTGACCGCCAGCCCGCCCAGGCTGTGGCCGCTGAACAGCACGTCCTTGCCCGACAAGCCATTGGCACTGGCAAACGCCGCGACATTGCCGAGCAGTTTGCCAAAGGCTTCACCGACGTAATTCTTCGCGTAATCCTTGGGACCGAGCGCCGCCAGCAGATCGTTGATCGCGTCGCCAATGGAGTCACCGATCAGGATTTCCCGCGGGCCACTGGTGCCGCGAAAAGCGATGCCGACTTCAGTGAGATGGCCCTGGGCGTCGTACTTGCCGAGGATCTCGACCTGGGCACTGGTGAACCCGGGTTTCTCGCCGTAGAAGGTTCCCCGTGCATCGGTCTTGCCGTCATAGCCCAATTGCGAGGCGGTGATCGGTGTCCATCCGGCTTTCTGCACAGCTTCCAGCGCCAGTTTTTCGGAATCGGGGTTCCACGGAACGCCCGGAATAACGCCTTGGGAATCGGTGCCGCCAATCAGCGCCGTGACCAGCGTCGCCGGCAGCCCGAGGCCAAAACCGTTGTGCTGATAACCGGCGGCAAAGCCGTTATCGAGGTTGTGATAGGAGTACAGCGTGATGGCCATGGCGTCGCTGAACAACGCCTTGGAATCTGCTGTGCTGAAGTTCTTGTAGTCGTACACACCCATTTGGTTTTGCCTCTCTTTGTTGGAATTGTCAGAGATAGCTCACAACCAGGACGCCTCACTGACGAGGCGCCCCGGAGCATTTCAGTGCATGCCGCTTTGTTTACGCGAACGTGAAGCCGGAAGCCGACAGGTTATCCAGGCCGACACCGACCAGGGTCACGGCAAAATCGCCAATCTTCAGCACCGTGTCATGGCCGGACTGTGAAGCGTGCTGCTTGTAGTCGTAGCCCTGCCCCGCGCCCTGGACGCCCATGAACACCAGTTTGTCGCTGCCCTGGTAGCCATTGATCGTGTCGAAACCAAAGGCACCGCTGAACAGGAACGTGTTGCTGCCTGCGCCCGAGGCGTGCATCACGTCATTGCCCGCGCCACCGATAAAGGTGACGTGGCTCTTGTCGCTGCGCAGCAGGTCGTCACCGGCATTGCCGAACAACCAGTCGCCATCCAGCGTCGCCGCCAGCGTGTTGCCGTAGGCGTCACCGTTGAGCGAATGGTTGTAGTGGGTCAGTTCGCTGCCATTGAGCAAGCCGTTGGCGCTGACGCTGTAGGTGATCTCCTTGCTGCTCATGCCCCACCAGCCGCTCGACTCCTTGCTCACCAGCGCGCCGATGTCACGGGTCAGGCTGATGCCGCCGTAGGCGTCGCGCACATACAGCGTGCCGTCGCCGTCGTTGGCAAAGCTGAAGTTCTGCAACGGCTTTTGCAGCTCGAACGTGTTGCTGCCCTTGCCGCCCAGCAAGATGTTGTAGCCACCGTCATCGCGGAAGCGGTCGTTGCCGTCCCGGCCCTCGATGAAATCATTGCCGGCGCCGCCCTTGAGCAAGTCATTGCTGTCGGTGCCGATGATGAAGGTGCTGCCGGTGTGCGGCTCGCCGCTACGGCCGAGGTCCTCGACCCAGGTTTTACCCCGGGAATCGAGCGCCAGGTTGGAGACGATCAGCGTCGAGTCCTTGCTGGTGAGGTCGTAGAAACTCGAGCCGATTACCCGGTTCAAGCCGTCGGCATAACCCAGCGAACCATGGGCCGACCAGCTCAACGGGTTGAGGATGCTGAACGGCGTCAGGTTCTGCGCGGTGGAGGCGTAATGGTCATTGAAGTTGACGATGTTGTTGGTCGCCGACACCTGATAACCATCGTGCTTGCCGACGGAACCGCTGCTGAATGTGGTGCCATCCAACGCACGGAACACCGGATCGTTTTCGTAACCGATGTTGAGCACGCTGGCGCTTTGGGTCGGCGAAGCGAAGGCCACGTAATTCGCGTCCTTGAAGAAACCGCCCCAGTTGTCGGCGCTCAGTTCGGCCACGCTGTTGACGCCCAAGCCACCGAGGCTGTGGCCGCTGATCAGCACGTCCTTGGCGCTCAGGCCATGGGCGATGGCGAACGCGGCGACGTCCTTGAGCAAGGTGTCGAAGGCGCTTTTGGCGTAATTCTTCGCGTAATCCACCGGGCCGACGGCGGCCAGCAGGTTGTTTTTGATGTCGCCGAAGGTATCGCTATAACCCAGGCCGCCGGTACCGCGAAAGGCCACGCCGATGCCGATCAATTTGCCGGCCGCGTCGTACTTGCCGAGCACTTCGGCTTCGGCGCTGGTGAAGCCGTCCTTCTCGCCAAAGAACGAGCCTTGCGCACCGACTTTGCCTTGATAGCCCAGCGCCGTAGCACCAATCGGCGCCCAACCGGTCGCCGGCAACGGCTGGCCGGTCGGTGTGTAGGCGTACAACGTCAGGGCGATGGCGTCGCTGTACAACGCCTTGCCGGCCGCACTGCCGGCATTTTTGTAATCAAACAGTCCCATGTTTTTGCTTCCTTAGCGTCAAATCAGAACTGCCAGTTCAACGTCAGGCCCACGCCGTGGTCCTTCTCGTTGGAGCCGAGCAGCCCGTTGTAATCCAGGTTTACGCGGGTTGCTTTGTTCAAGGCCAATCCGGCGCGCAGACCGACCACGGCGGCATTGCGATCCATGGAAACGCTCTGCACGTTGAATCCGGTATTGCCGTTGGCAAAAGCCAGGTGTTGGTCGGTATCGACACTGCTCAGGTTGTGCTGCCAGCCGAGGCTGCCGGACAGTTCGAGGCTTTTCTGGTCGGACAGCGCAATGGCTTTGCTCGCCCGCAGGCCGAGGGTCGACAGCACCGCGTCGCGATTGTCTTCACCAGCCTTGAGCGCAGCGGCATCACCCTTCTCGGTGAAGCTGTCGCTGTTCAAGTGCACGTAGGCCAGTTTGGCGAACGGTTCCAGTGCCAGCGGTTGCAGGTCCAGACGATAAGCGGCTTCGGTGAACACTTGCACGGTGCTCGCATCGTGTTTGGTTTTCTGCTTGCCGCTGACATCCGCGAATTGCAGGTCACGTTTCGCATCAATGCGATGCCAGCTGTAGGCACCGCCGACGCTCAGGCGCAGGGCATCGATTTCATGCCCCAGGTATGCACCCAAGTGGTAGCTGTCGACGTCGGCCGACGAATGCGTGCCATCGCCCATGCTCAACGAACTGTTGCTATAACCGGTGACGAAACCGAGACGGGTATCTTTAGCGATCAAACCATCGCCACCCACCAGCAAACCACCGATGGAGCTGTTGGAACTGGCGTTGTCGTTGCCGCCATCGCTCTTGCCCCAAGCGCCCAGGACTTTGACCCACAGGTTGCTTTTGTCATCCGTCGGCGCGCCAGCGTCGAACAGATCCCGTTCACGCAAACGATCACTGACCGCGTCACGCAGGTAACGGCTGTCATTGATCAGCATGGTGCCGATGGCCGGATGAATCTCGCCGGACAGTTGCTGGAACGCTTGTTGGGCGACTGCCGCAGTCGGCGCCAACAGCAGGGTTTCGTACAGCGCGTTGCCCGCGCCCAATTGCTCGGCGGCAGCGGCCACGGCGCGTTGGTTCGGGGTCTGGCCGACACTGCTGAAGGACGTCGCGTTACGCTCCACCGCCAGTTGAATGCCGTTGGCCGTGTAATCCAGGGCGCCGCCGATAAACAGGTAGTTCGGCAGTACCGCGCCGAATTGCCCTTGGATACCGCCCGCCGCTTGCAGGATGTTGTACTGATGGCCGAGCAAGGTTTGCGTCTCGGCGGTGGTCAGCAAAGTCGGGCTGTTTTCCAGGGACAGGCTGACGGTCGCGCCGTCGATCACAGCCTTGCCGCCCGCGACGATCTGGTCGCTGCTGATCGGCGACAGTTCCACGGCGTAGGTCGAACCCGGTTCGAAGACTACGTCGCCCGCCACCTGTAAGGTGCCGATGGAGTTGCCCGGCGCCACGGTGCCGCCGCTTTTCGCCGTCAACGCGCCGATACTGCCGTTACCGCCGAGGATGCCACTGTCATTGACGGTGACCGCCGACTGCAGCGAACCATTGATCGCCAGGCGTCCCTGATTGACCAATGTCGGGCCGGTGTAGGTGTTGGCCCCGGTCAGCACCAACGTGCCGATACCTTGCTTGGTCAGGCCGCCGTGCCCGGAAATGTCGTTGCGCCAGGTGTCCAGCCCGCAGTGCACGTCGTTGCACACGCGCTCGGTGGGTTTGCCGGCGTCGACGATCCCGCCGATGCCTGGCAGGTCCGCAACAAACTGGCTGTCGCCGTAGGCACCCTGGATGCGGAATTCCTCAGGAATGTCTTGCTCAGTCACCAACATCGCCGGGCCATTGATGCCCTTGCCCAGGTTGATCATGCCCCAGCCGTACAGCGCGTCGACGCCAGGAGCGCCGAGGTCGGTGGCGGTGGTGCGCAACACACTGGCGACCTGCGCGCCGGTCATGTACGGGAAGCGTTCCATCAACACGGCCATGGAGCCGGCCACATGCGGCGCCGCCATCGAGGTGCCGTTGTAGTTGGCGTAACCGGTGCCGAGGTTGTCGGCGTTGGTGCCGGTGATGATCGAGCTGAAGATTTTGCTGCCCGGCGCCGACACGCAGTAACTCGCGGTGTAGCCGCAGCGCGATGAAAACACGCTGATGTTGTAGAGATCGGCGCTGGTCAGGTCCGGGTTCTTTTGCAGGGCCGCCACGGTGATCCAGTTCGGGGCGATGTCCGGCACGAAATACGCGAGGCCGGCGATGGCGTCCGGGTTGTTCAGGTTGTAATCGTTGCCGGCGGCGAAGATCGTGACGATGCCGCTGCGGGCTGCGGCGATGGCGCCGTCATAGGCGCCGCCCGGCTTGGTGCCGAGCAAGGGTTGGATCTCGTTGAACTGCAACTGCGCGTCTTGCACGGTGAAGTGCGGATACGCCGGGTTGCGCCCGCCGAGGTCGAAGCGATCGGTGATGCCGATGCCCCAGCTGTTGTTGATGATCCGCGCGCCGCTGGCGATCAGGGCATCCCAACCGGCCTTGTACACCGCGCCGTCGTTGCCGCGAATGATCCCGTCTTCAGGGCCTGGGTCGCCGTTGTCGGCGCTGATGATCTGCGCGCCGAAGGCCACGCCGTGCATCGGGCCACCGTCGCGGCTGCCGGCGGCAATCCCGCCGACGTGGGTGCCATGGGCGCCGAGCTTGCCGTCGGAGCCGACCGAGGGTGCGCCGTCATAACGAAACGCGTCCCCGGCTTTGACCGGGATGTACGGGTCGGTGTATTCGCGGATGCCGCTGGTGACCAGGTTGATCACCTTGTTGGCCCCGGAAAACTCCGGGTGTTGAGCGTAGACCGGTTGATCGAAGATCCCCAGTTTCACGCCTTTGCCGGTGTAGCCGGCGGCGTAGGCATCCTGGGCGTTGATCGCCCCGACGCCCCAATCGGCATTGAACTCGGCACTGCGCCAACTGTTGGGATCGCCGACCTTGCCGTTTTCCACGTAAGGCGCGGCGTGGGCGGTGCCCAGCGTGGCCAGTGCGCAAAGCACCGCGAGGTTGAGGGTTTTGAGGGCGAATTTGTTGTTGTTTTCAATCGTCATCCAGTTACCTTCCTTAGTTGTGTTGCCAAAAATCCGCGCACCTTCAAGGCGCACTTTTTATTCCCGCGACGTGTAGCCGCTGCCAAAACCGCGTCCAGCCATGTAGCAGCTGCCGAGGCACGAGGCTGCGTTCTGCCATGTAGCAGCTGCCGAGGCACGAGGCTGCGTTCGGCTGCGAAGCAGTCGTCAAACCTGAGCACGCGGTCTTCCTGAAACGCCGCGTCGCCTGATTTCACGACGGCTTCGCAGCCGAACGCAGCCTCGTGCCTCGGCAGCTGCTACAGGCGAACAGCTGCTACAGAGACCGCGTTAAAACTGCCAATTGAGGCTCAGCCCCACGCCATGACTCTTTTCGCGGCTGGCCAGTTGGCCGGTGTAATCGAGGTTCAAGCGAATGTCCCGGCTCAGCGCCAGGCTGGCATGGGCACCGACCAATGCGGCATCGCGCACCAGCGGCGAACTTTCCACCGCGAACGCGGTGCCGCCGCTGGCAAACGCCAGGCGTTGCTCGGCATCGACACTGCTCAAGTTGTGCTGCCAGCCCAGGCTGCCGCTCAGGTCCAGTTGCTGCTGGCCGGACAGGTTCACGGTTTTCAGCGCCCGCAGGCCGAGGGTGCTGAGCACCGCATCGCGAGTGTCGCCATGGCTTTTCAGCGCGGCGGCATCGCCTTTCTCGGTGAAACCCTCGGTATCGAGGTGCACGTAGGCCAGGTTGGCGAATGGCTCCAGCGCCAGGGGTTGCAGGTTCAGGCGATACGCCGCTTCGCCGAACACCTGAGTGGTGGCTGCATCGACTTTGGCTTTCTGCTTGGCACTGACGTCGCCGTATTGCAGATCACGTTTCACATCGGCGCGATGCCAGCTGTAGGCACCGCCCGCGCTCAGGCGCCAGGCGCCCAATTCATGGCCGGCATAAGCGCCGAGGTGATAGCTATCGACCTGCGCCGAGGAATGCGTGCCTGAACCCATGTTGACTGAGCTGTCGCTGTAACCGGCGACCAGGCCGATGCGGGTTTGCTCATCCACGGCACCATCGACACCCGCCAGCAAACCGCCAATCGAGGTGGTGTAGCCGGCCGTGTCGTGGCGGTCATCGGTCTTGCCCCAGGCACCGAGGGCTTTGATCCAGCCGTTGTTTTGCGCACCTTTGGCGTCATTCAGGCGTTCACCCACAGCATCGCGCAGATAGCGGCTGTCGTTGATCAACACCGAGCCCAGCGCCGGGTAGATTTCCCCCGACAATTGCTGGAATGCCTGTTGCGCCGAACTCGCAGTCGGCGACAGCAGCAGGCTTTCGTACACCGCATTCCCTGCGCCGAGCCCTTCCACGGCGCCGGCCACGGCACGTTGGTTCGGGGTTTGGCCGACACTGGCGAAGCTCGTGGCGTTGCGTTCCACGTTCAGCCCAATGCCGTTGGCGGAATAATCGAGCGTGCCGCCAATAAACAGGTAGTTGGGCAACACCGCACCGAACTGCCCCTGGATGCCGCCGGCCGCTTGCAGAATGTCGTACTGATGACCGAGCAGGCTTTGCACCTGTGTGGCACTGAGCAAAGTCGGGCTGTTTTCCAGGGACAGGCTGACGGTGGCGCCGCTGACCGTGGCCGTGCCGCCGGCGACAATTCGGTCGCTGCTGGTCGGCGACAGTTCCACGGCATAGGTCGAACCGGGTGCAAAGGTCACGTCGCCGCTGACTTGCAAGGTGCCGATAGAATTGCCGGGGGCTACCGTGGCGCCGGTATTGGCGGTCAATGCGCCGATGCGTCCGGAGCCGCCCAGGGTGCCGCTGTCATTCACCGTCACCGCGGAAGCCAGTGAACCGTTGACCGCCAGCAGGCCGCCGTTGACTGTGGTGGGTCCGCGATAGGTGCTGTCACCGGTGAGCATCAACCGCCCGGCGCCGGACTTGATCAGGCTGCCTTCATAGACTCGCGTGGCCGCCGCAGCATCCCGCGCCATGCCCACCGCGTAGTCGGTCTGGTCCTGCTGGCTCGCGCCGACTGCCAGGCCGTTCTCCCAGCCTTTGTCCTTCAGGGTTTGCTGCCAGGCACTGTGTTCGGCGGCGTCTTCGGTTTGGCGCTGGATCAACGCCTTGTCGCTGATGCCGTTGCTCCATACATCGCTCTGCCCTGCCCCCAGATTGGCATCGAACGCGCCGAGCAATTGCCCCGGCCCGCGCATCGCCCGGTCCAGGTTGGCCACGCCCCAGCCGACCCGGGTGGTCGGCGCATCGGTGATCGAACCGTCGAGCTGGGTCGCGGTGGTCAGCAGCACTTGCAGCGCCTGCTGGTTGTTCATGTACGGATAGCGTTCCATCACCAGCGCCAGGGCGGCCGTGGCGTGGGGGGCGGACATGGAGGTGCCGGACTTGATCGCGTAACCACCGTCAGGAATGGTGCTGTCGATCTTCGCGCCGGGGGTGGTGATGCACCAGTACTTGGCGATCCCGCACTGGTTGTACTTTTGCTGATTACTTTGATCGAGCCCGGAAACCGCCAGCCAGTGGCCTTCGAGGCCCGGCTGGAAGTACGGCAGCGCCGAACGCACGCTGGCATTGGGGTAGCCGCTGTTGCCGGCGCTGAACACGTTGATCACGCCGCGACGGGAAGAAACATCGGCGGCGGCATCGAGCCAGGTGCCTTTGTTGAAGTGCTGGGCGTAGGCCGCGTGCAGGTCGTCGAGGGTTCGATAGCTGACATCCGGCGGCTGGCTGCCCCAGCTGTTGTTGATCGCCCGCAC
The DNA here is from genome assembly GCF_059716165.1 of Pseudomonas sp. LBUM1646. NCBI lineage: Bacteria > Pseudomonadati > Pseudomonadota > Gammaproteobacteria > Pseudomonadales > Pseudomonadaceae > Pseudomonas > Pseudomonas sp. LBUM1646. The sequence goes on along the minus strand of NZ_CP166810.1, from coordinate 3,313,245 downwards.
ACCGGCGTCTGCCAGGGCGTTATACGCCGCTTTGAAATACTGTGGATCGGGATTGGGACCGAACAGGAAACTGTCGTTCTTGTTGGTGTTGGCCACATAGATCTGCGCGTTGTACGCCACACCGTGCATGCCGGTGCCGTCACGGGACGCGCCCATGGTGCCGGTGACGTGAGTGCCATGGGAATCGTTGTTGGGGTTGAGCGTGCCGTCGACGTTGAACGACGTGCCATCGACATAACTGCCGCGGGTCATGACCGCGTGATAACGGTCAGTGGCGAACTCGGGATGGTTCGAATCGAAGCCGGAATCCAGTTCACCGATCTTCACGCCTTTGCCGGTGATACCGGCGGCGTACGCTTGATCGGCCTGCATGCGAGCCAGGCCCCAGTCGCGCTGGAACTCGGCCGAGCGCCAACTGGCGGCATCGCCGGGCTTGCCGGTTTCGAGGTATTGGGCCCGGGCTGCGGTGGGGATGGCAGAAACCAGGAGCAATAGCGTGCCGACCGATATCGGCTTGATTTGTACGTCCATGTCTTTCTCGCTTTTTTTGTTTTGTAGGAGCTGCCGCAGGCTGCGATCTTTTGGCGTTTGCGAGATCGCTGGAAAATCAAAAGATCGCAGCCTTCGGCAGCTCCTACGGGGATAGGCGATCTTTTCTTGAAATGTTTATCGGTTTTTTGGGCCCTGGCCGAATGCCTCATCCACCTTCGCCAGATCCTGCTCGTTCAACGTCCCGGCGTAGTAATGCAACTTGGTCCACGCCATCAGGTAGTCATAGCGTGCCTGGGCCAAATCCCGGCGAGTGGTGAAGAGTTGTTGTTCGGCATTCAGTGCATCAAGGTTGACCCGCTCACCACCGAGAATGCTTTGCTTGGTCGACACCACCAGCGCTTCAGCGGAAATCAGGGCTTTTTGATAAGCGCGCAGCTTGTTCACCCCCGACAGGCAGGCGCTGAACTGGCGACGCAGTTCGATCAGGGTTTCCCGAGTCTTGCCGTCCAGTTCGTACTCGGCCTGCTCCATGGTTCGGCTGGCCTGACGGGTCATCGCCGACACACCGCCACCGGCATACAACGGCACGTTGACTTCGATGCCTATGGTGTTGGTGTCGTAGCGCTGGTTGTAGGTGTTGCCACTCTCCGATTCGTTCTGGCGTACCGAGGCGTAGGCGCTGACTTTCGGCAGGTGCCCGGCGCGGTTGCGCTCCACTTCGTAGCGCGCCACTTCCACAGCCTGGCGCTGGGAGGCCAGGTTCGGGTTGTTGGCCACGGCCATCTCGTGCCAGGTGTCGTAATTGGCCGGTTGCAAGGCGAAGGTCTGGAAGTTCTGGTCCAGCGGTGCCAGGTCGCCGATGTTGACCGCCGGCACGCCGATCAGCGCGCCCAGTTCACGCAACGACGCGTCCTGCTCGTCACGGGCCTCGATCTCCTCGGCGGTGGCCAGCTCATAGCGAGACTCGGCCTCAAGGATGTCGGTGCGCGTGCCCTCGCCCTGGCGGAACATGTGTTCGTTCTGCTGGAACTGTTGCTCAAACGCCTTCTTCTTAGCCTGGGCAATGTCGATCTGATCCTGGGCGAATAACGCCTTGGTGTAGTTCTCCAGCACCCGCACCAACAATTCCTGGCTCTTGCCACGGAAGGCTTCGTCGGCGAACAACGATTGCGCCACGCCTTTGCGGTACGACGCGTAAGCCTCGTAGTCGAGCAACGGTTGTTGCAGGGTCAGGGTCGAGCCGTAACTGCTGTAGTTGCGGTCCTCCGTGTAGTCAGGCTTGCCCTCGTTGATTTGGGTGACCTTGGAGGTGTTGCGGCCCTTGTTGTAGTTGTAACCGATCTTGGGCAACAGCCCGGCGCGGCCAATGATGCGGTTTTCAAGGCCGGCATCCCGTTCCTTGATAGCGCCGAGGAACACCGGGTCATTACGCAACGCCTGTTCGTAGATTTCAAACGGCCCCAGGGCCATTGCACTGTTGCAGGTCAGCAACGCCAGGGCTGCCCCGAGCATGGAAAGCTTATTCATACAACCGAACATCCTTATTCCTCGGTCAACGCGGAGCCTGCCCGGTCGAGCAGCGGTTTGAACAGATAGTTGAGGAGTGAACGTTCACCGGTGCGCACGAACATTTCTGCGGGCATGCCAGGCTTGATCACCAGCCCGTGAAGTTTTTCCATGGCCTGGTCACTGACGCTGCTGCGCAGCACGTAGTACGGCGCGCCGGTTTTTTCGTCGATCATCTGGTCGGCGGAAATCAGGCTGACTTCTCCTGGCACACGCGGGGTACGGCTCTGGTTGAACGCGGTGAACAGAATGTCCACCGGCAAGTGGGTGCCGACCTTGTCGATCAGGTTGACCGGCAGGTGCCCTTCCACTTCCAGGGTCGTGCCTTGGGGGACGATTTCCAGCAGGGTTTCGCCCTGGCGCACCACTGCGCCTTCGGTGTGAACCCCGAGGTTGACCGCGATGCCGTCAGCGGTGGCGATGATCTCGCGATGTTGCAAGTCGAACCCGGCGGAAGTCAGTTGCTCCTTCAGGGTCACGCTCTTGAGTTGCACGTCGGCCAGTTGGGTGCGGACTTCTTTCTGGTATTCCTCGATGTGCTGTTGCAGCTTGAGTTTCGCTTCGAGGATGCCCTGCTCCACGCGCCCGCTTTCGCCGGTGTTCTCGGCCAGTTGCTGTTGCACTTGTGACAGCTGGCGCTGGTATTCCATCAGCCGGTTACGCGGAATGTAGCCGTTATCGGCCAAGGGCTGGAGGTTGCTCAATTGCTGTTGCAACGAGCTAGCCTGGGCCGTCAGGTCGGTGCGCGCACGGCGCATACCGGCCAATTGCGCGCTGGCGCCTTCGATATTGGCGCGCAATCCGCCCTGCTCACGGGCGTAGGCTTCGCGGCGGCTGCTGAACAATTGGCGCTGGCCTTCGAGGACCAGAGCCAGTCGTGGATCGGCATCCTTGCTTAGTTCGGCGGGGAAATTCACCTGTTTGAGGTTGTCCCGTTCACTCTCCCAACGCGCGACGCTGGCCCAGGCCATGCGGTACTGCGCCTGCAGCGAATCGACGTCGGCCGCCACCTGGGTCTGGTCGAGCTGGAACAGCGGCTGGCCCAGTTTTACCACCTGGCCTTCGCGCACCAGAATCCGGCTGACGACACCGGGACTCATCGATTGCACCGCTTTTCGCTTGCCAGACACGACCACGGTGCCTTGCACCGGAATCCCTTGATCCAGCGGCGCGAGGCTGGCCCAGGTGAAGAAACTGCCGGCGCCGACGATCGCCAGGATCCAGCCCATGCGGGCAAAGAACCTGGCATCGCGCTCAGGGCGTTCGGCAATGTAATCGTGTTCCATGATCGCTTCGTTTTCAGTGTTCATGCGTGCGCTGCTCATACACCCGAATTCCTTGTCGTGGGCTGATACTGCCGGCTCATGCTGAGCCCGCCGGGTGCCTGCGCCGCTTTTTGTTCCTGATTCGCCGACGGGTTGCCGGTCTGATTGCCAGAGAGCGCCTTGAGCACTTCCTGACTGGGACCGAACGCTTGCAAGCGACCTTCGTTGAGCACCAGCAACTTATCGGCCTGAGCCAGCGCGGATGAACGATGGGTCACCAGAATCACACTGGTGCCGTTGGCTTTCATGTGCGCGATGGCACCGGCCAGGGCCGCTTCGCCGACGGTATCGAGGTTGGAATTGGGTTCGTCCAGCACCACCAGGCTCGGGTTGCCGTACAGGGCACGGGCCAGGGCCACACGCTGCTTCTGACCGCCGGACAAACCGCTGCCGTCTTCACCGAGCACGGTGTCGTAGCCTTGGGGCATGCGCAGGATCAGTTCGTGGACGCCGGCGTGTTGTGCGGCCTCGACGACTTTCTGCGGATCGGCTTCACGGAACCGCGCGATATTTTCCGCAATCGTGCCGCTGAACAGTTCGATGTCTTGCGGCAGATAACCGATGTAGGGGCCGAGGTCATCGCGGTTCCAGCGATGGATGTCCGCACCGTCGAGCCGCACGGTGCCGCCGAGGGTCGGCCAGACGCCGACCAGCACTCGGGCCAGGGTCGATTTGCCGGAACCGGAAGCGCCGAGCACCCCCAACACTTCGCCGGCACCGAGGCTGAAATTGACCATGTGCAAGGTCGCCGCGCGCTTGCCCGGGGGACCGGCGCTGACTTGCTCGAAACTGATCTGGCCTTTGGGCGCGGGCAGCGCCATCGCTTCATCGCTGGGCGGAAAGGCTTGCAGCAACGCATCGAGGCGACGGTACGCGAGCTTCGCGCCGCTCCACTGTTTCCACACGGCGATCAGTTGATCGATGGGGCTCAGCACGCGGCCCATCAGGATCGAACCGGCGATCATCATCCCGGCGGTCATGTCACCCTTGATCACCAGCAACGCGCCCAGCCCCAGCACCAGTGATTGCAGGCACAGGCGCAAAGTTTTGCTCAGGGAACTGATGACTGCGCCGGTATCGCTGGCCTGATTTTGCAAGCCGAGAAACCGCGAATGCACCTGGAACCAGCGCTTGCGCAAGACGCCGAGCATGCCCATGGCCTGGATCGTTTCGGCGTTGTGCAAATGACTGGTAGCCAGTTGGCTGGACTTCTGGGAAAAACCGGCAGCTTCGCCCAACGGTTTTTTGGTCATCATCTCGTTCAGGCACGCCAGCCCGATCAGCAGCAGCGCACCCGCCGTGGCCAGTACGCCCAACCAGACGTTGAACAGGAAAATCACAAACAGGTACACCGGGAACCACGGCGCATCGAAGAAGGCGAACAACGCCGGGCCGGTGACGAACTGGCGAATATGGGTCAGGTCCCCGAGCGATTGCCCGGCGTTGCCCTCGCCTTTAAACAGGTTGCGCTCGAACGCGGCTTGATAGACCCGCAGGTTGAAACGGCGCTCCAGTTGGCTGCCGATGCGGATGACGATGAAACTGCGCACGATTTCCAGCAAGCCGATAAAGGCAAAGAACCCGACCACCATCAATGACAGCATCGCCAGGGTGGTTTCGTTCTGCGAAGACAGCACCCGGTCATATACCTGGAGCATGTAGATCGACGGGACCAGCATCAGCACGTTGATCAGTGCGGTAAAACAGCCGACGCTGATCAAGATGCTCTTATAGTCGCCCAGTGCCTTGAATAACGGTGCGGTGGCTGGGGCGTTCGCCATCTTCATTGATTTTCCCTGAAATGATAGACCTCGCCATTCTTTGGCGAGTTTTCAATTAACTGTCCGCACACGGGTCGAGACATTCTTTGCCAGTTAGCGTTTACAAATGAATAACAACTTTTTTTGATCGAGCGAGACTGATGAGCTATTGAGCCACGACTTATAACGGCCATGGCCAAGCTTTATATTCCGCGTTGGTCTTACCTAATTACTCAATGCGCCGCGCGCACTAGCGTAATACTCATCCCGGACTTCAAAGTGGCTTTGTAGAGGCCTTCTTTCTGTCGACTGAAGAAGGCAATTCTTGAACCTTCCTTGCCGGTCATCGAGATACCGTCGGGGTCTGGGAACCAGCCAATCGGCTGTTCTTGCAACCATTCACCGAGGCATTCGGCACCCTCGCCCAGGGTCTGCTTTTGTTCAAGGTCGATGCGGCAAACGTTTGAGGGTTTGTCCTGCAATGCCTGGGATTGAGGGGTGTCTTGCGGGGCGCTCAAGGTGGCTTGCCAAAAGCCTGCCAATTCCGAGGGGTCCGCCAGTTTGAGGCTGCTTGCCATGGCTACTTCTCCAAAAAAAATCATCAGCGTTGCCAATAGCCACGCGGTTGCTCTGTAGGTAAAGGCGTTATGGGTCATAGGACGTTTTACTCCGGCATGTAGCCTTACCCACTACGGGCATCGATGCAAGGACAGAGCTCGGCGCACCAGGCGCCGGGCTCCTTTTGCCTTGAATCAGGCCACGATGTCCGTGGTTGCTGCCTGGCCAACGGTGCTGACGAGGAAATCAGCCACGCCGTGCCCGGAGAAATCCACCGATAACAGGCTGTTAGCGCCCGAAGACGTCAACACTGCATCGCCTGCCGCACCGGTGAACGAACTCACGAAATGCAGGCCTGCGCCTTTGGTGATGCCGGTCAGATCGATCTTGTCCAGGCCGCTGACGAAATCGAGGATCTGATCGGCTGCACCCGGTTTGGAATCAGTGCTGGCGGCAAACACGAAGGTGTCCGAACCCGAACCACCCCACAGTTTGTCCGCACCACCCGCGCCGTAGATCAGGTCGTTGCCGCCGCCACCCTTCAGTTCGTTGGCCACGCTGTTACCGATCAACAGATCGTTGCCCGAACCGCCGATGGCGTTCTCGATGATCGCACCCTTGGCAATGGACACGTTACCTACCAGGCCGCCAACGTCGGAGAACGAGGCGTCATTGAGGTTGATCTTCTGGTTTTGAGTAAAACCGGAGAAATCCAGGGTGTCCTTGCCGCCCGCATCCCAGACCGAGAATACGAGTTTGTCGGCGGACGACGAAGCACTCAGGAAGTCACGACCGGCGTTGGAGTTGAAACCGTAGGTGGTGTCACCGGTACGGGTCTCCGTGTTGGCGCCGTAGAGTTTCTGGATCGCCGCGATATCGTCCATCAGCGGGCCGGACGAATACGCTTCGACGCCACCCTTGCTGAAGTTCTGGCTGGTGTTGCTTTCACTCCAGTAGCTCATGACGCTGTAACCGCGGGTGTCCTGGCCGTAAGACGCGTCATTGTAGGTCGGGTTGCCTTCGCCGGCGTTGTAGTCGCCGGGATGGGCCAGGCCCAGGGTGTGGCCGATTTCGTGGGTCAGGGTTTGACGACCGTAGTTGCTCAGGCCTGGCGTCTTGTTGACGTCATAGCCACTGCCCGTCAAATACCACGATGTACCGTCATAACCTGCGCCGGTACCCGGCAGGTAGGCAAAGGCTGCCGCGCCGTCCTGGCCACTGCTGTAGTTGCCGAAGGTCATGTGACCATCGCCGCCCGTAGCCTTGTCGGCGAAGGTGACATTGGCCACATCCGCCCAGGATTGCATGGCGAGCACGGCTTGGGCTTTTTGCAGGGTGCTGAACTGGCTGAATCCGGAAATCCCGTGCTTGTTCATCGTGCTCGAGGATGCGGAGGTCAGGAACGTGTAGGTCAGTTCGATTTTGCCGCTGCCGTCCTTGTCTTGGTAGGCAGCGCCGTCACGCAGCAGCTGGGTGGCTGCCTGGTCGACGGAGAAGGAGGGTTTGCCATTGACCGTGAGGTTGCCGCCACGATCATACTGATGGCTGAAACTGTTGATCTGGTTCCACGCAGAGCTGGTAGCCGCCAATGCGTTCAGTGAATCAACAGCGTTGTCTTTTACTTTCGACATAAACACACTTCCTTGTTAAGCAATGGAACAGTTTTTGTCCGATAGCGACAATCTCTGGCGAGATCGTCCTATCACTCGCCCAATGAAGGCGTAAGGAACCTGACACAATTGGAAATCAAACGTCTACTATTTTTTTTAGGCCAAACTGGTGCGTTCCAGCAAATGCCCGGAAACAATGGATGAGGGATCGAAATATAGTTTTTAGTGCGGAGGTTTGAGCGGATTGTCTGACGATTTCAAATTTAAATATTAAATATAAGTAAGTTGTTTTTTGTCGAAGGCGTCTCACTTTGTTGGACTTATTAATATAAGTGCCAGTGCATTGCCATCAACTAATTAAACACGCAGAGAACAACCGAGGTGAATGGTTTTGCGGCCGCTGCGCACCCGAACGCAGGCTTCGCCAGCTGCTACAAAAAGCGCGGCGTGCGCAAACCTGTAGCAGCTGCCGAAGGCTGCGTTCGGCTGCGAAGCAGTCGTCGGTCAGTTAGGACCGAGGTGAATGGTTAGCGGCCGCTGCGCGCCCGAACGCAGGCTTCGCCAGCTGCTACAAAAAGTGCGGTGTACGCAAACCTGTAGCAGCTGCCGAAGGCTGCGTTCGGCTGCGAAGCAGTCGTCGGTCAGTTAGGACCGAGGTGAATGGTTAGCGGCCGCTGCGCGCCCGAACGCAGCCTTCGCCAGCTGCTACAAAAAGCGCGGTGTACGCAAACCTGTAGCCGCTGCCGAAGGCTGCGTTCGGCTGCGAAGCAGTCGTCGGTCAATTAGGACCGAGGTGAATGGTTAGCGGCCGCTGCGCACCCGAACGCAGGCTTCGCCAGCTGCTACAAAAAGTGCGGCGTGCGCAAACCTGTAGCCGCTGCCGAAGGCTGCGTTCGGCTGCGAAGCAGTCGTCAAACAGATGCGAAATATCAGAGCCAACACGCGTCCCACAGCGGGTAGTCATGAACTCGTGCAACGAGCCCGGCACGCACCGGATTGCAAACGACGTATCGAGCGAGTTCCTTCACATCTTCCTCCCTTCGCACCGCTCGGTCGTGGTAACCCTTCTGCCACAATCGCCCTCTTCTCCCCAACGCCTGATTGACAGCCAAACTGCTACGGGACTTGATCCGGCACATGACCTCGGCCAATGTTTTATCCCTTAGCTGTAGCAGGCAGTGCATATGATCCGGCATTACAACCCAGGTCAAAAAATCCACCCAACCCTCTTCCTCCACCTCGCGCAGTTGCTTCACGACCAATCGACCCAGACGCCAATCAGCAAAAAACGGCTGTCGTTGGTCAACGACAGCCGTTATCAGATAAATACGTCCCGGCTCGGAAAAGCGGCCAATGCGCAGACGACCAGCATTCGTACAGAAAGGCATTCCATTGCCTCCTTACCTACTGAAAAGGAAGCCTGGAATCTACAACGTCGCCACCAAACTCGATAAACACCAATAGCTACTAAATATGAACCCTCAACTCCCCGTCCGAATCTTGTTCCACACCCGCGTGCGAATCCGGTCGATGTTCAGCGGCATCGCCTCCAGCGCGAACAATTTCCCCATCATCTCCGGGCTCGGGTAGACCTTGGTGTCATTCTTGATCGCCGGGTCGATCAGGCTATCGGCCTGTTCGTTGCCGTTGGCGTAATGCACGTAGTTGCTGATGCCGGCCATGACGTCCGGGCGCAGCAGGTAGTTCATGAAGGCGTAGCCGGCCTTGTCGTCCGGGGCATCGGCGGGCATGGCGACCATGTCGAACCAGATGGCGGCGCCTTCCTTGGGAATCGAGTAGCCGATGTCGACACCATTCTTGGCTTCTTTCGCGCGGTTTTCCGCTTGCAGGATGTCGCCGGAGAAACCGACCGCCACGCAGATATCACCGTTGGCCAGGTCACTGGTGTATTTGGACGAGTGGAAATAGCTCACATACGGCCGGACTTTCAGCAGCAGCGCTTCGGCTTTTTTATAGTCTTCCGGGTTTTTACTGTGGTGCGGCAGGCCCAGGTAGTTCAGGGCTGCCGGCAGCAGTTCTGGGCCGTTGTCGAGGATGGCCACGCCGCACTTTTGCAACTTCTGCATGTTTTCCGGTTTGAAGATCAGGTCCCAGGAATCCACCGGCGCGTTGTCACCCAATACGGCTTTGACCTTGGCGATGTTGTAGCCGATGCCGGTGCTGCCCCACAGGTACGGGAAGCCGTGTTCGTTGCCCGGATCGTTGGTCTGCAAAGCTTTCATCAGCACCGGGTTAAGGTTTTTCCAGTTCGGCAACTGACTCTTGTCGAGTTTCTTCAGGGCCCCACCCTGAATCTGTCGGGCCATGAAGTGGTTGGACGGGAACACTACGTCGTAACCGGATTTACCGGTCATCAACTTGCCGTCGAGGGTTTCGTTGCTGTCGTAGACGTCGTAGCTGAAACCGATACCGGTTTCTTTCTGAAAGTTCTTGGTGGTGTCCGGGGCGATGTAGTCCGACCAGTTGTAGATCTTGACGGTCTCGGCCGCGTGGCTGAGGGTCGCGACCAGTGCAAGGGGCGCCAGGGTCAGTGTCTTTCGGATCATGAGTCGATTCCTGTAGGGGTTTGTTTTCTTTTTTGTTGGGCTGGCAGGCAATCAAAAGATCAAAATCAAAAAATCAAAAAATCAAAAAATCAAAACGTAGGTCTTGCGCACGGTTTCCTGGATATCCCAGATACCGAGGCTGTTGGCTGGCAACATCAGTGCATCGCCGGCTTCTATGTGCAGGGTTTCACCGCCGTCAGGGGTGAAGGTGCAGCGGCCCTTGATGAAGTGACAGAACTCCTGGGCGACGATCTGCCGCCGCCAGCGGCCGGGGGTGCATTCCCAGACGCCGGTTTCGACCCCGTCGTCAAGCTCGACGCTGGTGGTCGAGGCCACGGCCACCGGGGTTCCCAAGGGTACGGCGACAGGGTTGGATTCATCCAGTTTCAGGGTTGCGGTGTTTTTGAACTGCGTAATGCTCATTGGAATACCCATCAATATTTAGTGCATGAAACCTTCCATAAACCCCGCCACGCCGCTGGCCAACTTGCGGCGCCAGGGGGCAGTGGCCGGGTTGGCGAGGGTCTGGTCTTCGTGGACGAAGCTGCGGATGATCGCGTTGTAACCGAGCCAGCGGCACGGTTCCGGCTCCCAGGCTCTTAGCGCATGGAGGCCGCCTTGGGGGATAACCCAAGGCTGACTCACCAAGTCGGTATCGCGCTCCAGAATCAGATCCGCCAAGGTTCGGCCGCCCAAATTGCTCGCCCCGACACCCTCTCCGCCGTAACCGCCGGACAAGGCGATTCCATTGGCCCGATCGCAGAACATGTGCGGCTTGAAGTGGCGGGACATGCCCAGGTTGCCGCCCCAGGCGTGAGTGATGCGCACGTTCTTGAGTTGTGGGAACAGCTCGCCGAACAGATAACGCCGCAGCTCGACTTCGCTGGAGCTCAGGTCGAAGTCATGGCGTAATTTGCCAGCAAACTGATAGCCGCCCCGCGCGCCGAACACCAGGCGATTATCGACAGTGCGCTGACCGTAGGTGACCTGACGGCTGGCTTCGCTAAAGGCCTGGCCCTGGCTAAGACCAATTTCGTCCCAGGTGGCGGCGGACAACGGCTCGGTGGCTACCAGCAGGCTTTGCACTGGCAACTGATAGCGACCCAAGGGCGGCAGCGTGACCGAATAGCCTTCTACCGCTGGCACAACCCAGCGACTGCGAACCTGGGCTTTAGATGTACGCAAGCTGCCAGACTGCCAGTGAGTGACCGGGCTGTTCTCATAGATCTTGACGCCCATGCGCTCTACCGTCCGCGCCAGACCTCGGACCAACTTTGCCGGGTTGATGGTCGCTACGTGCGGTGCATAGATACCGCCATAAGGCTTGGCAACCCTGATCTGTTGCGCCAATTGCTCGGGGCTGAGCCAGCGGTAATCGTTTTCGGTCAGTCCCTGGCTATGGAGTTTGTCCAGGTAACTGCGCAGGCTGGTTTCCTGCTCGGGATAACGCGCGGCGCAGTACAGCACCCCACCTTTGCGGTAATCGCAGTCGATGCCCTCGCGTTCGATGACGATCTCCACTTCATCGGGGATGCTGTGCAACAGATCAAACGAGGCGCGACGCTGTTCGGCCGGCAGTCCGGCCAGCAAGCGGTCCTCGCCCAGCAGATTGCCCATGAGCCAGCCGCCATTGCGGCCAGACGCGCCAAACCCGGCGGTTTGCGCTTCGACAATGGCGATGTCCAAACCCGGGGCCAGACGCTTGAGGTAGTAAGCGGTCCACAGCCCGGTGTAGCCCGCGCCGATGATGGCCACGTCGACGTCCAGATCCTGCTCCAAGGCCGGGCGGGCCTGCAATGGCTCGTCGAGTTGATCCATCCATAAACTGATACCGCGCCACGCCGACATAAAGACTCCACCACTCAAACTTCAATGGCGTCGATCCTAGAGCGTGACCTCAGAGGCTGTCTTGCGCGCGTGCACGCAAAGAAATTTGTTTGACGTAGGCCTTGGGCGACTGGCCGGTGTGCTGGCGGAAACAGCTATAGAACGCAGACAGCGAGTTGAAACCAGCGGCAAAGGCCAGTTCATCGACCCGCAGCGGTGGTGTCGCTTTGTCCAGCGCAGCAAGCAAATGCTGCAAACGCGCCTGGTTGACGTAGCGGTAGAAGCTTTGCCCGAGCACCTGGTTCAGCAGGTAGGAAATCTGATTGCGGCTGTAACCGCACTCCTTCGCCACCCGTTGCAAGTCGAGCTCGGGGTCCAGGTACGGTTGTTGGCGTTGAAAGTACTGCTGCAGGTCTTCGGCCATGAAGCTCAGTTGTCGCGGTGACAAACCGAGCCGACTGGCCGCCGGACGCAGGTTACCGCTGGATTTGCTGGCGGGCTGCTCACGCACCAAAGAGGCGTATTCGTTGACGCGCCAGATCAACCCGTCACGCACGGTAATGGCTTCGCTGGAGCGGAACGACACCAGCCCTTCGCCGCCGCGCAGGGTCATCTGGTATTGAATGAACGCGGTATTGCCGTCCAGCCGGATGCGGTCCGAGTGTTCCAGTGCTTCGTCGGGACTGCGCGGCATGCTGTCGCGCACGTACTCGCGCAGTTCATCCAGCCCCATCACGCGGTTCTGGAAAAAGTCGCTGTACTGGATGTCCGGGTGATAAAGGGCCATGACGCCGTCCAGATCCCGGTGTTTCCAGCATAGGTGGTAGCGCATGACCGTTTCGCCCGTGGCCTGGGTTTGCAGCGGGCCATCATCATCGGCGTGCATAAAGGGCTCGGCGAAAAAAAACGAGCTTGCCCAAGTTCCGCATCGGCTTCAATGGCCAATCGATACTGGCGTTTTGGCGATAACCACTCGCGACGTGACCCATATCAAAAAAAACCGCACCAATCGCCAAACGGACTGAAAAAATCCACATGGTTTTCACATCTGGATGCTACTTTTAAATGCATTCACCGGTTGAACCAATGAAGGTTCTACCCCTCCTCACATGAGCTAAAGGAAGCGCTCGATGACTCAGGCGGGCAACACATGAACAAAGGGACATTCAGCAAAGTCACTTTTCCGAACGCCTGCCAGCTGATGCGCTGGCATTTTCATCCCATGGGTTTCGAGGCGAGCATGGACGCGCCGGGCAGCATGATTGCCCGTCTGTTTGACCGTGCCAGTGGCGAAACCATGATCGCCATTGCCGGTATTCCCTGCGCGACCGTGATGAATGCCGCGGATGTAGAGCGAATAATCGAAGCGGTGGAAGATGAGCTGGAAGCATTTATTCCGCCGGTTGCACTTCGAAGTTATGCCTGAAGGCGGATTACGCGGCAAAAAGCCCACATGATGTGGGCTTTTTTATGGGTGAAAAGATCAAAAGATCGCAGCCTTCGGCAGCTCCTATCCTACTAGCCTGTGGGCGCCGCCGATTTCTGACCTTGCCGGTGATCCGCGAAGAACGCCTTGCCCTTGCCCACTTTGTCCGACGCCTTGGGCATGTTCACTGCTTGGCTATCCTGACCGTCGACATACCAGTAGCAATGACTCACCGCCCGGGTAATACCGACATAGGCCAGCCGCAGGATCTCGTCTTTCTGCGCGCTGTCATACGGTTCGCTGTCGCCAGATTTGCCGAGTCCGGCCATGCGATACACCTGGTTCTTATAAGGCGAACTGGTCAGATGCTGGCAATCACCCAACAAAAATACCGCGTCCGCTTGAAGTCCCTTGGCGCTGTGATAGGTCAGTTGTTTGAGGCGGCGCGCTTCGTACGGCAAGCTAGAATCCACATTAACTACAGATTGAATATGCTGCTCAATCAATAACTTATCACTGCCTTTTCGATAAAGCATCAAGATTGAATCGCCCTGTCTGTAGTGCTCCATCAGTCGTTGCGCCATGCCCTGATCATCGCGATCCAGCACGTTGACCGGCTGTAACACCTTGGACTCACCACTGGCCTTGGCCTTTTTGCCCGGGATGGCCGGTGCGGCTCGCACGATGTGTTCAGCGGCATCGATGATGTGCTGGTGGCTGCGGTAATTGTCGCTGAGCATTACCCGGGTCGTGCTTGGCGATGGGAATTCCTTGTTGAACTCCATGAAGTACGTCGGCGAGCTGCCGCGCCAGCCGTAGATCGACTGCCAATCATCGCCGACGCAGAGCAACGAGGAACGCTGCGCGCCGCGCCCCACGTGCATCGCCGGGCCGCGGCTGCGTATTTCGGACAGGCTGGCGCGAATCCAGGAAACGATCTGCGGCGATACGTCCTGAAATTCGTCGATCATCAAGTGCGACAGCGGCCTGAGCAGCTCATCGCTCAACAGCTTGAGATTCTCTGGTGAATGTTCGCTGAACAAGGCGAACATGCGGTTGTAGGTCATCACCGGCGGCTTTTGATCGAGCAAGTGATCTTCCAGCGCGCGCCAGAACAGGCTCAACGCCTCGAAGAAAAACCGGTCCGGGTCGTCCTTGGCAAAATTCATCCGGCCCACGGCATCCGGAACGTCCAGGCCCAGGTTCTCGATAAACCCGGCGGCGGCGACAAAACTGTCCAGCAGAGGCGCTGAAGCCAGCTCACCCTTGACCTTGTAATCGAAGCCTGGCCCGGCGCTGGCATCACCGGCGAGCGAGGCCAAAACGCGCTTTGATGCATCATAACTATCTAGCCATATCAATGGCTTATGACAGAAAGCTTGAAACAGGGTGCGCTTTACTGCCCACTCGGCGCGAACCGTCAACTTGGCATTCGGACGGCTGACCTGCGGGTTTTCCCGAGGATCAAAGCCCAGCACCACCCAAGCATCCAGGGAAGGAATATAGCCATGACAATGGAACGTCGAGCCGTTGATATCGAACGATTGACGGTTGGTCTCGATGCCCTTGATCGGCCAAGCACCGGCGCGAAACCATAGGTCTTCAATCGTGTCGCAAAGTTCTTCGTCGCGCTTGGCCGCCAGTTCGGTCACGGCCATGCGCTTTTGCACATCCGGGTGATCGCGCTCCAGCGCCTTGAGCTGTAAAGCGTGGCGGGACAACGGCTGGATCAGTTCGCGGAATCGCTCGTTGCGGGTAAACAGTGAGTGATAGCAGGTGTTGAGTTGCTGGCGCTGGGCGTCGTTGATGCGCAGGTCGAACGGATTGCTGTCGACCTCATCGTCGCCGTTTTGCACACGATTACTGAGATTTTCGAAGGCTTGCAGGCGTTCGAACCCCGGCAAGCTGCGGACCATCGGCAGAATTCGCGAATGGAAGGTGCGCACCAGGTCCCGTGCTTCTTTAAGGCTGAGCGCCCGGCCCCACAACCCGAACAGTTCTATCAATTTATTAATGAAGTCTTTGCGCGACTCACGGGTGAAGGTCACCACGGTCATCGAGCCAAGCTCGAAGCCCAAGTAATGAGTCAGCAACAGAATGCGCAGCACCAGGGTCGTCGACTTGCCGGCGCCCGCCCCGGCGATCACTGAGGTCGACGGGGTATCGCTGAATATCATCTTCCATTGCGCAACGCTGGGCTGAGCGTGCGGAGGCAGCAGTCGCGCGACGTCGGCCTTCATGCGCTTCTTGATGTCGGCCGTTAATGGCAGGCGCCAGTCATCGAACAGGTTGTCATCGACATTCGGCGGCCGATGCTCGGTAGAACGTGAATCGCGGATCAGCAATACCTGCCGGCCTTCTTCCAGCCCTTCGAGCTTGCCTTCCTTGAACCCGTAATCCACCCCGGCGCTGTGACCGCTGCGAAAACCGTCGGCTTGCCCGTGCAGCCAGGAGGCACGGTGTTGCGCGCGCAGTCGGGTCAGGCCATGCCCAAAAAATCGGGCGGCCAGGCGCTTGAGTAGCGGCATCTCGGCCAGGGGGCGAAGTTCAGGAGGAAGATCGGGGGTGTGTTGCGGCACGCGGACGGACTCCAGGGTGTGAGGCTGTTGAGGGCTATGGTGTCTGCATTTGCCGTTGAGTTCTAGTGAAATGCTTACAGGTCATTGGCTTATACGATGAAGTGAAGGCTGGGTGAGAATGTTTCGAGGTGATTTAACATCAGCCTATTCGATTGTTTTGAGGCACTTTTTACGCTTTTTATCGATTATCGCCTGATAGATGATGCACGCCATCAACCACCGGTTCTTGTTTCGTGGCCCAGGCGCACCGCCCCATGACGAACCTTTCAGGAGACGATCATGCTTGAACTCAGACCTTTCAACACCTTGGGCGGCGCCCACCATGGCTGGTTGGATGCCCATCACCACTTTTCGTTCGCCGAGTACCACGACCCGAAACGCATGAACTGGGGCAACCTGCGGGTCTGGAACGACGATGTGATTGCCGCCGGTACGGGCTTTCCACAGCACCCGCATCGCGACATGGAAATCATCACCTATGTGCGTGAAGGTGCCATCACTCACCAGGACAACCTGGGCAACAAAGGCCGCACCGAAGCAGGCGACGTGCAAGTCATGAGCGCCGGCACCGGGATCGCCCACAGCGAATACAACCTGGAATCCACCGAAACCCGGATCTTCCAGATCTGGATCATCCCCAACGAGGCCGGTTCGGCGCCGTCGTGGGGCGCCAAGCCGTTCCCGAAAGGTCAGCGCGAAGGTTTCGTCACTCTGGCCAGCGGCAAGACCGGCGACGATCAAAGCCTGCGGATTCGCGCCGATGCGCGGTTAGTGGCGGCGAACCTGAAAGCTGGGGAATCGGCGGAATATCACCTGGACAGCGGTCGTCGTGCCTACCTGGTTCCAGCGACCGGCGTGATTGAAGTCAATGGCTTGCGGGCACAAGCTCGAGACGGTGTTGCGGTTGCCGATGAGCAGCTGTTGCGGGTGACCGCGATTGAGGACAGTGAAATCGTGTTGGTGGATCTGGCTTGATCGAGTAAATCGCAGGCAAAAAAAGGGGCGACCGTGATGGTCGCCCCTTTTTGTTTGATTGGAGACTTTCTGTGATCATGCTGCCGTCTTAACGGGTAAGCCACGCTCCTACACGATCAGTGTCGATCACATAGTTTAGGAGCAGGACTTGCCCGCGACGGGGCGCTCAATCACTTCGCCGAAATAGCGCCATCCACCAACGTTTGAGCCTCAGCCACCAACTGCTTGAGGTGATCGTCGCTGACAAAGCTTTCCGCGTAGATTTTGTAGATGTCTTCTGTGCCCGACGGACGCGCGGCAAACCAGCCGTTCTCGGTCATGACTTTCAAACCGCCGATGGCCTGATCGTTGCCCGGCGCATGGCTGAGGATGCTCTGGATTGCTTCACCGGCCAGTTGGGTCGAGGTCACTTGATCCGGGGACAACTTGCTCAGCAACGCTTTCTGCTCAGGGTTTGCCTTGGCATCGACTCGTACCGAGAACGGTTCGCCCAGTTCATCGGTCAGGGCGCGATAGGCCTGGCTTGGGTCGCGACCAGTGCGTGCGGTCATTTCTGCCGCCAACAGGGCTGGAATCAGGCCGTCCTTGTCAGTGCTCCAAACACCGCCGTCCTTGCGCAGGAACGAGGCACCGGCGCTCTCTTCGCCGCCAAAGCCCAGGGAGCCGTCGAACAAACCGTCCGCGAACCATTTGAAGCCGACTGGCACTTCGTACAGCCGACGACCCAGGCGCTTGGCCACGCGGTCGATCAGGCCGCTGCTGACCACGGTTTTACCCACGGCGGCATCGGCACGCCAGTGCGGGCGATTCTGGAACAGGTAGTCGATGGTTACCGCAAGGTAGTTGTTCGGCGCCAGCAAGCCGCCGGACGGAGTGACGATACCGTGACGGTCATGGTCCGGGTCGCAGCCGAAGGCCACGTCGAAACGGTCTTTCAGACCGATCAGCCCTTGCATGGCGTGGGTGGACGATGGGTCCATGCGGATCTGCCCGTCCCAATCGACGGTCATGAAACGGAAGGTCGGATCGACCTGGGTGTTGACCACTTCCAGGTCCAGTCGGTAATGCTCGGCAATCGCCGACCAGTAGCGCACCCCTGCTCCGCCCAGCGGATCGACACCCAGATGCAGCTTGGCGTCGCGAATGGCGTCGAAGTCGATCACGTTGATCAAGTCGGCGACATAGGTGTTGAGGTAGTCGTGACGGTGAGTGGTGCTGGCCTTCAGCGCCTGCTCATAGCTGATGCGTTTGACGCCGGCCAGCTTGTTGCCGAGCAGCTCGTTGGCCTTGGCTTCGATCCACTTGGTGATGTGGGTATCGGCCGGGCCCCCGTTGGTAGGGTTGTATTTGTAGCCGCCGCTTTGTGGCGGGTTGTGGGACGGCGTAATAACGATACCGTCCGCCAGGCCCGAGGTGCGACCGCGGTTGTAGCAAAGAATTGCATGGGAAATGGCCGGGGTCGGTGTGTACTCGTCGCCTTCGGCGATCATCACGGTGACGCCGTTGGCCGCCAGCACTTCGAGAGCGCTCGCACCGGCCGGCGTCGACAGCGCATGGGTGTCGATACCGACAAACAGCGGGCCGTCGATGCCCTGGGCCTCACGGTACAGGCAGATAGCCTGGCTGATTGCCAGAACGTGCCATTCGTTGAAACTCAAGTCGAACGAGCTGCCTCGGTGACCGGACGTGCCGAAGGCAACGCGCTGGGTAGAGATGGTGGCATCAGGCTGGCCGGTGTAATAGGCCGTAACCAGTCGCGGGATGTCGACCAACAATTCTGCCGGTGCCGGTTTGCCCGCAAAAGGACTGATTGTCATGCAAAACCTCTAGATAGAGTGGTTCAGGAATAGGAACGCAGTTTACTGGCAGTTTGACCGCAACGCGATGGTAACGATCCTGGCCTTCGACGACGTTTTTTAACCTGACTCAGTCGACCGACTCCAGACGCAGCGCATCTCCCAGCAAACCCAAGGCAGTTCCCAGATCATGATCGCCACTGAAAGTATGGCTCAGGCGCAAGTGCTGAGCATGCAGACCTTGCAGGCTGAACAGCTCGCCCGGTGCAATCACCACCTGTTGCTTGAGCAAGCGCTGAAACACCCGGCGCACATCGACCTGACGCAACGAGCGCGCCCAGATCGTCGCCCCACCCTGCGGCTCCACCAGTTGCAAGGCATCGCCCAGGCGCTCGTGCAAGAGCTGGGTCATCTGCATCTGGCGATCCTTGAGCAAGCGCCTCAGCACTTGCAGATGCTGGTCGATACGTCCATTGCTGTACAGGCGCGCGATAGCTTTCTGGCGGATCGGCGACAGACGAAAAGCGCGCAGCAAAAAATGCCGCTGCAGCTCATTACCCAGTGGTCGTGAAAGCAGATCGCCGTAAGGCGCTTCCGGTCCGATGATTTTCTCGAAGGTGGAAAACACGATCAGTCGGTCAGGGTCCAGAAGGTCCCGAAACCTCAGGCCGTCGGGCTCGAAACCCAGTTCGCCATGACAATCGTTTTCCAGAACCCAGCTGCCATGCCGCACCAACAGGTGTGCGATCGATTGCCTGTTGTCGTCGGGGACACGGCTGCCTCGGGGCATGCTCAGCCCGGAAGAGAGCATGACCAGTCGAACCGGTCGGGACTCCAGCACTTCCTTGAGCTGCTCCAGGTCCAGTGCGCCGCAGGCTTGCAACGGCAACTCGATCACCCGCACATCCGCCGCCTCGAACAATCGCAGGATGACCCAGTCACACGGCGATTCGATCACCACTGTGGCGTCCTTGAGGCACAGGACGGCGATCAGTATTTCCAGTACCCCCCGCAGATCGGCACCGATGTAAACCTCATCGGCATGCCAGCAACGCGCCGGCGACGTGGTGTAGCGCGCCGCGAGGGCCGTGCGCAGTTCCAGCTCGCCACAGGGTTGCGCAGCCGATGTCGGCTGACGCGGATACTGGCGCAGCAGCTCCCGCTCCAACATCAGCAAGGGGCTGTCCAGCGGTTGCAACAAAGCCGGCTCATCGGCGCTCAACACCAGCATTTCAGGACGCCGTGCATTGACATATACAGTCTCAAGCAAGTCGTTGCCGCTGGTCAGCGGGCCAATGGTGGTGACCGGCAGGGAGTAATAGCCGGACTTGGCGACCGAGTAGACCCGCCCTTCCTTTTCAAGCAACGAATAGGCGTACTGGATGGTTGAGATCGACACGTTAAGGCGCACCGCCAACTGCCTCAATGACGGCATGCGAATGGGTGTGCCGCAGCCTGGTTTGTGGATGAGATGCGTCAGGTATCGGTAAACCGCCTGGTAAGCAAAATCGGTTTCTCTGGGTCCTTTCATCGGTAATGGCCAGGCACGATGCAGGCGTGAACGTGAGCGATTGTGGATCGCGGCAGCCCTTGCACTTTCAATGCCCCGCTGACAGTTCGCCAACCACGGCAGCGTCATCGTTCTGCGGGTCTTCGACACAGATGCCGGCCTCTACCGCCACGGGTTTCATGCGATAAAGCGTGCCGATCAGGCTGACTGGCAAACCGCTGACATCGACCATCCATTGCACAACCTGTTCGGGCACCTGATACCCCTGCATCGCCTTGTGCAAGTCCGGCATCGCCACGAGCATGCCGGGATGGCAACTGCGCAGGAAACGCTCCAAACCCGCGCCACCATCGATAAAGGGCGCAAACAGCAGGCATATCAGCTGGGCCTCGGTCAGCCCGAGGGTTTTCTGCGCCTCGGCCGCCGCCAACAGGCGCTGTTCGACCAAGGTGGCCGGGTTTCCGAACGATTCCAGTGCCAGCTCGCAAATACGCTCCGGCACCTGCTTGCGTCGCATCATCACCAAGGCTCGCTGCAAGTATTCGGCGACCCCTGTTTCGTAGCTGCGACCCGACACAAAGCACGCCTGCAGCCCTCGCAAGTGCGCCGCAATCGCAGGGCTGACGTACTCGTTATCGCTCAGGTGCGCCGCCATTTCGTCGGACCGGACACCCAGGAACTCGGTGAGCAGAGGCCAGCGTTCTTCCAGTTTGCCGATGACCATATCGTGAATGTCGAGGCTGGTGGTGCGACGGCAGGCTTCAAACCGGCCCACCGGGCGCCAGCTTGCGTACCCATGGCCGAAGTAGAACTCGCGGTAGTAGTCGCTGCCCAGCTCATCGAGCATGGCAAACAACACCTCGAACCCGACGGAATTGCAGCTCAAAGGCCCGAGGCCGGCCTTTTGCGCCGCACGCCGCAATCCGTCGAGAAACTGCTTCTGTTGGCGAGGTGTTTCGCTGGTGATCAAGGCATCGACGCCGCTGTCCCAGCGAGCAATTTGCCCGTAGAACTCGCCAGTGGTGAGGTAGCCGTCATCCCATAGATCGAGCGGGCCGTCCCAGGTCCGACGATGGCCGACCATCAATAGATTGAGCCGATTCGACTCGCGCCCGGCCTCGGAGATGGGTGCCAAGTGGTCGAATGGCAGGACTTCGCGGTTATCCACCATCAACAGTTCGACCCGAGGATCATCGTAGAGGAACAGTGCCGCGTTGCTCCGGTGGATGTTGTCCAGCGCCGTCGAGCCGGTCCCGCTGAGGTGCAAGGTCGCTACGCGCAGTTGGAAAGTCGCCGGTGCGCGACTGGCAATACTCAGTTGTGCGGCGCGCAGCAATGCCAGGGTGTAGCAACTGTCCAGCGTCCCGGACTGAATCGACATCACCTTGAAATCGCCGATTCGCTCTATTCCCCCGGCGGCCACCACCAGACGCTGAATCATAAGCTGCAATGCGGTGCGCTCGGCGCGAGAGAAAAAACTCAGCAGCCTTTGCAGTACTTGCTGATAAACATAGTTCATTGCCTGATCGTGGATTGTCGTCATCAGTGTTTTACCTGGTATTCGGAAGTTCAATGTCACGCAAACAGTCATGGACACTGCGCGACCGATTCTCGGTGATGAAGTGCTGGATCCTGTCATAAAATGCTAGCACTTGAATTTGAGTAATTATTTGAAATGTTTGCACTCTGCCTATGCCAAGGCGACAGTCACCTCCTCGCAAAGCCCAGCCGGGCAAGGCCCTTGAGGTTTAACACAACTTCCTAGGAAACTTCCGACAGCGTCCCACAGACATTGAGTACAAAAAATAGAGAAAGAAGTTACTGATGTATTTTTGATAACTAGCCGATGCAACACTGGCCCATCGCCTGGGGCAAACATGCAGTGATTAATATCAACCGAACGCCCACTCATGACTCGCTCCTTGAGATGAAAGTAATCATTCAATTATCAGGGCTTATATGATGATTAGAAGATACAGATCGAAAGCAAAAACCGGTTCAGTTGCTCAAATGCACCAGCCAGAAACGACGATGCCCTCGGTGCGGGGAGCACAGAGGGCATCGGTAGACTGCTTGAAGGGTGTTACGCAGGCTCGACCTGAAGGGCGACCCGTTCGCGGCATGGGCATTCGTCCATGTAGCGGTGGGCTTCGACAAACTCGGCAAACGGGAAGACCCGAGTCTTGAGCGGCAGCAGCACACGGTCGGCGGTCAACTGGTTGATGTCGCGCAACGCTCGTTGCAACGCCACCTGATCCTGAATGATGCCCAACTCCGGCTTGCCGGTGAAGTTACCGATACAGTGTACGAAGAACTGGATGTTCTTCTGGAACGCGGCACAGGCCGGGAATGGCGTCTGGTTACCACCTTGCAGGCCATAGAGCACCAGGCTGCCACGCGGTGCGAGCACATCGCCGAGCAGCGACATCTGCGGCCCGCCGAGACCGTCGAACACCACATCGACGCCACGGTTATCGGTAATTTTATTGATCTGCATGAGCAGATCCTGTTCTTCGGTGACGATGACTTTCTCGGCGCCGAGGGACAGCAGGTATTCACGCTCGTCGGCGGTCTTGGTCGCCGCGATCACTCGCACACCCAGGGCTTTGCCCAGTTGCACGAAGGATGGCCCGGCGCAATGGCTGGCGTCGGTCACCAGGGCGAACTGACCCGGTTTGACCCGCGCAAGATCGACATAGGCAAAGTAGGCGATCAACAGCGGCGTGTAATGCACGCTGGCTTCGATCGGGCTGAGCACGTCCGGGTAACGGGTCAGTGCCGAGCGCGGCAGAACAATCTGCTCGCCGTAGACCGGATAGTCGTTAGGACTCTCGGCTGGGAAGCTGGCGACCTTGTCACCCACTGCCAGGTCGTCGACACCGTCGCCGACCGCCGTCACCACGCCGGCCATTTCATGGCCAAGGCCTGAAGGCAGACGAGCGTGGGATGAGGCCAGGTTCTGGCGCCAGAGAATGTCGTACCAGCTGATGCCAATCGCCTCGACGCGCACCTGCACTTCGCCCGGCGCAGGGAGAGCGGCCGCATGCTCTTCGCATTTGAGCACCTCGGCTGGACCAAACTTGTGAAAACGGATCGTGCGGGACATCGCAAACCTCGTCAAAGTAACCTCTAATGCCCCGAACTCTATCTGGGCTTTCTACCCAAGACCATCAGTGGCTATTAATAGTCGACATGCCTGTCATTGATTCCGCAGCGACGGCGACATCATCAGATGCCGTAAAAACCGAAGCAGCCATTTAAGTAAAAATTGAATTACACGGTGCAGAGTAGCAGCCTTTGCCCGTAAGATTCATGCCGGCCATTGTTCTCATATGGCCGCTCACGTCAAGTTAGCTGACTCTGCCAGGACTCCAGATGAATCGTAATGACCTGCGTCGTGTCGACCTGAACCTGTTGATCGTTTTCGAAACATTAATGCATGAACGCAGTGTGACCCGCGCTGCGGAGAAATTGTTCCTCGGCCAGCCAGCCATCAGTGCGGCGCTTTCGCGCCTGCGCGGGCTGTTCGACGACCCGTTGTTCGTGCGCACCGGCCGCAGCATGGAGCCTTCCGCCCGGGCGGTGGAGATCTTCGCCCTGCTCTCCCCAGCCCTGGATTCCATTTCCACGGCGGTCAGCCGGGCGGCGGAATTCGATCCGGCCACCAGCACCGCGGTGTTTCGTATCGGCCTGTCGGACGACGTCGAATTCGCCTTGCTGCCGATGCTGCTCAAGCGCCTGCGCGCCGAATCACCGGGCATCGTTCTGGTGGTGCGTCGAGCCAACTACATCCTGATGCCGAGCCTGCTGGCCTCGGGTGAAATTTCAATTGGCGTCAGCTACACCGCCGACCTGCCGGCCAACGCCAAGCGCAAAGTGCTGCGTCGCAGCATGCCGAAGCTGTTACGGGCCGATACCGTGCCGGGGCCGCTGAGCCTGGATGACTTCTGCGCGCGTCCCCATGCGCTAGTGTCGTTCGCCGGTGACCTGAGCGGCTTTATAGATGAAGAGCTTGAAAAACTCGGACGCAAACGCCACGTGGTACTTGCCGTGCCGCAGTTCAACGGGCTGAGCACGCTCATCAGCGGCACTGATATTGTCGCCACCGTGCCGGACTACACCGCAGAAGCCTTGACCGCGGCCGGCGGTGTCCGGGCTGAAGATCCGCCGTTGCCGACGCGCAGTTTTGAATTGCACATGGCCTGGCGCGGGTCGCAGGACAATGATCCGGGGGAGCGTTGGTTGCGCTCGCGGATTCAGATGTTCTTTGGCGACCCGGACAGCCTCCAATAACCGCACCTGATTGCCGCAAAAAACATAGGGAAGCGCTGTAAAGTTATTCCAAGCCCGGTCGATAAACGGGCGGGTATTAAGCATTCGAAGTTAAGGACAACAATGACAATGGTATTTTGTCGCGCATGCGCCAAGGAAATTCACGAGACAGCCCCAGCGTGCCCCCAATGCGGAGCGAGCCAACAGGTTGCCTTGGCGGCAACCCATGGCACCGGTTCACCGTGGCTGGCCATCCTCTCGCTGATATTGGGCATCATCTGCTTACTCACCCTGCTTGATGACTCCGAATGGGATAGAGATACCGTCGTCGGCATGAGCACTTTTTCCGTCGCCGGTCTCATTTGCGGGATCATTAGCATCAACCAGAAAAAACCAGGAAATAACTTGGCGATCGCCGGCGTTATCTTGTCGGCTATTGCGACGCTTGTTTTCATCGGACTGTCATTAGACTAATTTTAGGGAAAAAATATGAGCATGGTTTTTTGTCGTGGTTGTGCCAAGGAAATCAGCACCCTGGCCAAGGCCTGCCCGCAATGCGGCGCGCCGCAAGCGAGCCAGCAAGCCTTTACAGCGCCAAACGCTGGTGCGGCGCAAGGTAATCCTTACATCGAAGTACTGAAGAAATATGCTGTGTTCAGCGGCCGTGCAAGCCGTCGGGAATACTGGATGTTTATTCTGATCAACATTGCGGTCTCTATCGGCTTCATGGTTATTGACGCCTTGTTGAGTACCAAAGGGATCTTCTCGAATGTTTATAGCCTGGCGGTGTTCCTCCCGGGCCTCGGTGCGGCCATTCGCCGGATGCACGACACTGATCGCAGTGGCTGGTGGATCTTGCTGCCGATTGTGAACATTGTGTTCCTGGCTCAAGACAGCCAGCCTGGCGTTAACCGCTTCGGTCCGAACCCTAAAGGGATCAACTGAAGTTAGCTTCGTAAGACGCTAATCGAGACGGTCGCAATGGCCGTCTCTTTGTTTGAGCCGTTGACAAGACTTCCAATCCGTCCGACCTTTGCATTCTTCGCAACACAGAATTGCCATCAATCCAATTGATAGCCTCCTAACGAAAGGCGCATGCTAGAGGGCTTGCTTCGCGCTTATATCATTCCGAATGATAGTTATCTTTGCCTCATTCGATTCGTGCGATACAACATCGCCGAGCATCATCCGTCCATTCTTAATACATTGGCGGATGCATCCATGGAACAGTCACTTAAACATTTGCGCTTCCCGTTGGCCTTGTTGGCCGTGCTGGTGATAAGCGCTTGCGGCAAGGCTCCTGAGACCGCCGCCACCATGCCAGCGGCCAAGGTCAGTGTGGCCAAGGTGCTGGAGCAACCCGTCAACGAGTGGGACGAATTCACTGGGCGCCTCGAAGCGCCAGAAACCGTAGAAATTCGTCCACGGGTCTCCGGCCAGATCGATGAAGTGGCTTTCACTGAAGGCACATTGGTCAAGAAAGGCGATGTGCTGTTCCAGATCGACCCCCGTCCATTCCAGGCTGAGGTCCGCCGCCTAGAATCCCTGGTCGCCCAATCCCGTGCCAACGCCACCCGCAGCGAAAACGAAGCCCAGCGCGGCGAACGCCTGCGTACCAGCAACGCGATCTCCGCAGAACTGGCCGATTCGCGCACCAGCGCTTCGCAAGAAGCCCGCGCTGCCGTCGGCGCCCTCCAGGCCCAACTGGACCTGGCCAAACTGAACCTGAGCTTCACCCGCGTGACTTCGCCAATCAGCGGTCGCGTCAGCCGTGCGGAAATCACTGCCGGCAACCTGGTGACCGCCGACACCACCGCGCTCACCAGCGTCGTCTCCACCGACAAGGTCTACGCCTACTTCGACGCCGACGAGCGTGTATTCCTCAAATACACCCAACTTGCTCGCCAGGGTAAACGCGGCGCCACCACCCCGGTGTACCTCGGTCTGTCCAACGAAGACGGCAACCCGCATCAAGGCGTGATGAACTTCGTCGACAACCAGGTCAACCCGAAGACCGGCACCATTCGCGGTCGCGCCGTGTTCGATAATGCTGATGGCCAGTACACCCCCGGCCTGTATGCACGCCTGAAACTGGTCGGCAGCGGCACCTACTCTGCCGTGTTGATCAATGACGAAGCGGTCGGCACCGACCTCGGTAAAAAGTTCGTGCTGGTGATCGATGGCGACAACAAGACCGCCTACCGTTCGGTTGAACTGGGTCCGAAGATCGAAGGCTTGCGCATCGTGCGCAACGGCCTGAACAAGGACGACACCGTCATCGTCAAGGGTCTGCAACGGGTTCGTCCTGGTTCGCCAGTGACGCCTGAAGTGATCCCGATGGCCACCAAGGAAACCCTCGCCGCTCTGGCTCAACAACGACAAGCGCTGGAAGCCAGCAACCTGCCCCAAGTCGCACCTGCCAAGGTCGCGCCGGGCTCGGTTGTGAAACTGGCTGCTGCGACTCCACGCGGTTAAGGGACGACAACTCCGATGAATTTTTCCCAATTCTTCATTTCTCGGCCGATCTTTGCAGCGGTACTGTCGCTGCTGATCCTGATCGCCGGCGCCATCTCGCTGTTCCAGTTGCCGATCAGCGAATACCCGGAAGTGGTTCCGCCGACCGTTGTGGTCCGCGCCAACTTCCCGGGTGCCAACCCTAAAGTCATCGGTGAAACCGTGGCTGCTCCCCTGGAGCAAGCCATCACCGGCGTCGAGAACATGCTGTACATGTCCTCGCAGTCCACCGCTGACGGCAAGATCACCCTGACCATCACCTTCGCCCTGGGCACTGACCTGGATAACGCGCAGGTACAGGTGCAGAACCGTGTGACCCGGACCGAGCCGAAGCTTCCCGAAGAAGTGACGCGCATTGGTATCACCGTGGACAAGGCCTCTCCGGACCTGACCATGGTGGTCCACTTGACCTCGCCGGATAAACGCTACGACATGCTCTACCTGTCCAACTACGCCTTGCTCAACATCAAGGATGAGCTGGCGCGTCTGGGCGGTGTCGGTGATGTGCAACTGTTCGGGATGGGCGATTACTCCCTGCGGGTATGGCTCGATCCCAACAAGACCGCTTCGCGCAACCTGACCGCGACCGATGTGGTCAACGCCATTCGTGAGCAAAACCGCCAGGTCGCTGCCGGTGCCCTGGGCGCGCCACCTGCGCCAAATGCCACCAGTTTCCAGTTGTCGGTCAACACTCAAGGACGTCTGGTTTCCGAGGAAGAGTTCGAGAACATCATTATTCGCGCAGGCGACAACGGTGAAATCACTCGCCTCAAGGACATCGCTCGCGTTGAACTCGGTTCCAGCCAGTACGCCCTGCGTTCGTTGCTGAACAACCAACCGGCGGTGGCGATCCCGATCTTCCAGCGTCCGGGCTCCAACGCGATCCAGATCTCCAACGAAGTTCGCGACAAGATGGCCGAACTGAAGAAGAGCTTCCCGGAAGGCATGGACTTCAGCATCGTCTATGACCCGACGATCTTCGTGCGCGGCTCCATCGAGGCCGTGGTTCACACCCTGTTCGAAGCGCTGATCCTCGTAGTTCTGGTGGTGATTCTGTTCCTGCAAACCTGGCGCGCCTCGATTATTCCATTGGTGGCGGTGCCCGTTTCGCTGATCGGTACGTTTGCGGTGATGCACCTGTTCGGCTTCTCGCTGAACGCCCTGTCACTGTTCGGCTTGGTACTGGCCATCGGTATCGTGGTGGACGACGCCATCGTGGTGGTGGAGAACGTCGAGCGAAACATCGAACTGGGACTGACCCCGGTCGAAGCCACCAAGCGGGCCATGCGTGAAGTGACCGGTCCGATCATCGCCACGGCACTGGTGCTGTGTGCGGTATTTATCCCGGCGGCGTTCATCTCCGGGTTGACCGGGCAGTTCTACAAACAATTCGCCCTGACCATCGCGATTTCGACGGTGATCTCGGCCTTCAACTCGCTGACCCTGTCGCCAGCACTGGCCGCGGTATTGCTCAAGAGCCATGACGCGCCGAAAGACCGTTTCTCCAAGGTCCTCGACAAGATCTTCGGTGGCTGGTTGTTCCGTCCGTTCAACCGCTTCTTTGAGAAAGCCAGCCATGGTTATGTCGGTACGGTAGGCCGGGTTATCCGCAGCAGCGGTATCGCCCTGCTCCTTTACGCTGGCCTGATGGTGCTGACCTTCTTCGGTTTCGCCAACACCCCGACCGGATTCGTACCCGGCCAGGACAAGCAATACCTGGTGGCTTTCGCGCAATTGCCGGATGCCTCGAGCCTGGACCGTACCGAAGACGTGATCAAACGCATGTCCGACCTGGCCCTGAAACAGCCTGGCGTGGAAAGTGCGGTGGCCTTCCCGGGCCTGTCGATCAACGGCTTCACCAACAGCCCGAACGCCGGCATCGTGTTCGTGACCCTGAAACCGTTCGACGAGCGTAAAGACCCAAGCATGTCCGCCGGTGCGATTGCCGGTGCCTTGAACGGCAAGTTCGCCGGTATCGAAGAGGCCTACATGGCGATCTTCCCGCCGCCGCCGGTACAAGGCCTGGGCACCATCGGTGGTTTCCGCCTGCAGATCGAAGACCGGGGCAACCTGGGTTACGACGAGCTGTACAAAGAAACCATGAACATCATCACCAAGAGCCACAACGTGCCGGAACTGGCCGCCCTGTTCACCAGCTACACCGTGAACGTGCCGCAGGTCGATGCTGCTATCGACCGGGAAAAAGCCAAGACCCACGGCGTGGCCGTCAGCGATATCTTCGACACCCTGCAGATCTACCTGGGTTCGCTGTATGCCAACGACTTCAACCGCTTCGGTCGCACCTATCAGGTCAACGTTCAGGCCGAGCAACAGTTCCGCCTCGAACCGGATCAAATCGGCCAGCTGAAAGTGCGTAACAACAAAGGCGAGATGATCCCGCTGGCGACCTTCATCAAGGTCAGCGACACCTCGGGCCCGGACCGCGTGATGCACTACAACGGCTTTATCACCGCTGAAATCAACGGTGCGGCAGCTCCGGGCTACAGCTCTGGCCAGGCGCAGATCGCCATCGAGAAACTGCTCAAGGATGAACTTCCGAACGGCATGACCTACGAATGGACCGACCTGACCTACCAGCAGATTCTGTCCGGCAACACCGCGTTGTTCGTGTTCCCGCTCTGCGTACTGCTGGCGTTCCTGGTGCTTGCAGCCCAGTACGAAAGCTGGAGCCTGCCACTGGCGGTGATCCTGATCGTACCGATGACCCTGCTGTCGGCCATTACCGGTGTCATTGCCTCCGGAGGCGACAACAACATCTTCACCCAGATCGGCTTGATCGTACTGGTGGGGCTTGCCTGTAAGAACGCGATTCTGATTGTCGAGTTTGCCAAGGATAAACAGCAGGAAGGCCTCGGCCCTCTGGCTGCGGTGCTGGAAGCGTGCCGTCTGCGTCTGCGGCCGATCCTGATGACCTCCTTCGCGTTCATCATGGGTGTTGTGCCACTGGTGTTCTCCAGCGGTGCCGGTGCCGAAATGCGTCACGCCATGGGTGTGGCGGTGTTCTCCGGGATGCTCGGGGTGACCTTCTTCGGTCTATTGCTGACGCCAGTGTTCTACGTATTGATTCGTAACTTTGTGGAGCGCGGTGAAGCGCGCAAAGCGGCCAAGGCCCTGAAACTGGAGTCGCAACAATGAGCCTGAAAGCCTTCCTGCCGAGCTTGCTGGTACTGGCGCTAAGCGCCTGTGCCGTAGGCCCGGACTACAAAACCCCAACCACGGAGGCGGCCAACATCACGGCCGTCACCGATGGCGCCAACGGTCAGAAAAACTACGACCGCTCGCGTTTCGAAGGCATCTGGTGGCAACAGTTTGAAGACCCGACCCTCAACCAGTTGGTGATGCAATCGCTGCAAGGCAACCGTGATCTGCGCGTGGCTTTCGCTCGCTGGAAAGCCGCTCGGGCGATTCGCGACGACGCCAGCAACGACGCCATGCCGACCATCACCAGCCGCGCCAGCAGTGACCTGGCCAAGGGACAAATCCCAGGCCAGACCACCAAACGGGTCAATAGCGAACGCTACGACCTGGGCCTGGACATGGCGTGGGAACTGGACTTGTTCGGTCGTATCCAGCGCAACCTGGAATCGGCCGACGCCGAGCAGCAGGCAGCTGAAGCCGATCTGTACCAATTGCAAGTCAGCATGATTGCCGAACTGGTGGACGCCTACGGTCAACTGCGCGGCGCACAACTGCGGGAAAAGATCGCCCTGGCCAACCTGAACAACCAGCAGGAATCAAGCAAGATCACCGTCAGCCTGCGTGATGCCGGTGTCGGTGATCAGCTCGATGTGGTCCGCGCCGATGCACGGCTGGCCTCCGTCGAAGCCAGCGTGCCGCAATTGCAGGCCGAACAGGTTCGGCAGAAAAACCGCATTGCCACCCTGCTGGGTGAGCGTCCGGACAAGCTGACCGTCGACTTGAGCCCGAAAGATTTACCAGCGATCGCCAAGGCTCTGCCGATCGGTGACCCGGGTGAACTGCTGCAACGTCGCCCGGACATTCTCAGCGCCGAGCGCAAACTGGCTTCCGCCACGGCGCGTATCGGCGTGGCCAAGGCTGATTTGTTCCCACGGGTCAGCCTCAGCGGCTTCCTCGGCTTTACCGCCGGGCGTGGCTCGCAGATCGGTTCTGCGGCGGCCAATGCCTGGGCACTCGGCCCAAGCATCACCTGGGCAGCGTTTGACCTGGGCAGCGTGCGCGCCCGTTTGCGCGGTGCCGACGCCGATGCCGAAGGCGCCCTGGCGACCTACGAGCAACAAGTGCTGCTGGCCCTGGAAGAATCGGAAAACGCCTTCAGCGATTACGGCAAACGTCAGCAACGCCTGATTTCGCTGATTCGTCAGAGCGAATCCAGCCGCGCCGCTGCCGACCTGGCGGAAATTCGCTACCGCGAAGGCACGGCGGACTTCCTGGTCCTGCTCGATGCGCAACGTGAGCGTCTGGCAGCCGAAGATTCCCAGGCCCAGGCCGAAGTCGATCTGTATCGCGGCATCGTCGCGATCTACAAAGCCCTCGGTGGCGGTTGGCAGCCGGAGACGGTCGCCAGCAAGTAAGTTTTTAAAGAGCTCCTTTGGTTGGCCGCAACCAACCAATTTTTTTGGCTCCGCGTCTCATTCGGTCGCGGGGCTTTTTTTTGCCTACTGAAAACACCTACAGGGGTTGGTGGTGAACTTCTGTCTTACGGTTTTCATCGACGGTTACGGTGGCCGTGGTCCCCGCACGCAAGCGGTTTTTCGCTGCATAGTCGGCATCGATCTGTATCCGGACCGGCACCCGTTGCGCCAATTTGACCCACGTATAACTGGGGTTGATGTTGGCCAGAAGGCGCCCGCCCGGGGCGTTCTCCCGGTCGGCAATGGCAAAGGCGATGCTTTGCACCGTGCCGCCAAAGGTTTCACCGCTCATCAACTCGATCCGCACCCGGTCACCCTCCTCTATTCGCGGCAGTTTGGTTTCCTCGAAGTAACCGCTGACATAAAACGAGTCACTGTCCACCAGCGCCAGCAACGCGCCCCCGGCTGTGGCGTAGTCGCCCTGACGGGTCAACAGGTTGGTGACGTAGCCGCTGACCGGCGCTTCAACCCGGGTACGTTGCAAATCGAGTTCCGCCTGGGTCAACGCGGCAATAGCCAATTGCACATTGGCTTGTGCCAGACCGAGGTTGGCCTGGTTGCGCAACAACTCGGCCTGAGCCACCGCGACTTCGGTGCTGGATTTTTCCCACTCCTCGCCGGAAATCGCGAAACCCTGTTTCAGCTTACGCCGTCGCTGTTCCTCGCTTTGACGTTGCTTGAGCAGCGCCTCACTGGAGACAATCGAAGCTTGCGACTGGCCAAGGGTCGCTTTCGACACTTCTACGGACCGCTTGGCCCGCTCCACCGCCAGGCTATACCGCGCTGGATCGATCTCCAGCAATAACTGGCCTTTCTCCACATGCTGGTTGTCCTGCACGCCGAGGCTGACGATGCGTCCCGCGACATCGGCCGACAAAGTCACCACATCCGCACGCACCCGGGCATCCCGAGTCCAGGGCGCGCGGGTGTAATGCTCCCACGCAAACCAGCCGAGGATGAAGGCCAGCAACACCACCGCAACGGTCGCGAGTCGGGCAAGGATCTTTTTCAAGGCATCAGGCTCCCATGACCAGTATCAGCGTGGCGCAAACGCAGGCATATAACGCCCCCTCGAACAGCGCTTCATGCCAGACGAAACGCAACACACCCAAGCGCCTCAGGAGCCAGTCCAGCAGCAGAAAAATAGGCAAGGCCAGCAACAGGGCCTGGGCGATTGGCGGCAGATAGACACCACCCAATTCCAGATCAATGGGCAAGGGCCGGCACTCCTTCCATGACTGCGGGTTGAAAGTAGTCACGGTAGCGCTGTAGAAACGACACCACGATCAGCAACGACACACGTATCCGAAACACCGACCACAGCTGCTCATGAACATCCAGATGCAGGTCATCCATTTCATCGCCCAGGCCGCGCAAGTTGGCGAGCAGTCGCTCAAGATCAATCCCCGGTCGCCCGGCAATCAACCGTCCTGCTTCACGGACCGCAGCCAGTAAACGGTTCTGCTGATCGGTACTGAGCAAGGCGTTGCTTTGCCCTTGTTGCCTGAGCTGGTTCAACGCCACGCCCAGTGCCATGCAACCGAGGCTGACTTCAAATAGCTCGCTGGAACGCCGATCAGTAATCGCCGGCAGCAATCCGAGCATCATGGTCAGGCGATCGACCATGCGGCTTTCAAAGGCAAATTGCTGTTCATCGGTGACTGGCGTCTTCAGCAAGGCGTAGACCTGCTCGCAGTTCTCATTGAACAACCGGCGCATCCGCAAAACCGGCCTGAACGGGAAGATCAGCGCATAGACACTCAACGCCAGTACGGTGGCGCAGGTGTAGGCGCCGGCAAACTCGAACCACTGGATCGCTGTGTTTTGGCCGATCCCAATGTTTTGCGGCCCCAACAACAGGAACGTCGTCAGCCCCAGGCCAATGGCCGTCCCGGTGGTGGGCGGCGTGGTCAACCCGATCGCAACGGCATACAGCAGCGGCACCAACAGAAATGCTAACAACTCGAAATTGCTGATCATCGGCAACAGCATGAACAGGTAGAGCGCCGAAGCGATCAGCGCCATTACCAACCCCCTCGCATAACTCTGGGCGGCCAACAGGGGGCGCGGGAACGTCGCCATCAGCGAACAGAGAATACCCACCAGCACCATCCCGCCACGGGCGCCGTCCCAGCCGGTTTCGATCCAGATCAGCCCGGCCACCACCAACGCCGTAAAGGCGCGAATGGCATTCATCGCGGCCAGGGTGAAATCCAGGTGCAATGGATTCTCCTGCCCGCGAAACACACAGCTCGCTTCGCGCCCTTCCTGAATCGCATCGCTCAGCTCCAGAATCTGCTCCAGTTGCTGAAGCAACCGCGCCTGTTCCCAACGCAACGCCCAGGCCAGCGAGCGTAAGGTGGCGGTCATGGTTTCGGTGAGTTGTTCGGCCTTGTAGGCCTGGCTGTCGAAACGTTGCTGGAGCGCGACGAAATGATGGCGCGCCTCAGTCGATAATGAGCGCCCCTGAATCGCCAGCTCATCGAGAAAAGCCAGTTCTTCGGCGCGCAACAGTTCGATTTCTTCGGGCAATGCGCCTTGCCAGCGCTCGGCCAGCAACTCTCGCTGGTGTCGCAACGCTGTCAGGCGTGAAGTCAGCAGCACCAATTGATTGCCCAGCATCTGCACCAGGCCATTGGCACTGCGCAAGCGAGGCGCATCGAAGTACAAATGCCGACGCAACCCTTCCAGCGCACTGATCTCACCCAGCAGTTGCATCTGTCGACGGTGGAAATCGGCTTCGCTTTCCTCGGTACGGATGACCGCCGCCGCGTGAGTCGCGAGCAGCTTTATCACTTGATCGACCTTGGCGAAATAGTTGCGCGCCACCGTCTCCGGGCGGGCGGTCAGGAGACTGACGACGCACACGCAAGCAACCGCCAGCAGCGTCTCGGTCACCCGCGTGACCGCCAGCAGGAACGTGCCTTCCTGGTCCGGCACCGACAGCAGCGCCACCACCACCGCCGTATATCCGCTGAGCACAAAGGCCTGGGAACTGGTGTAGCGCAATAAGGTTCCACCAGCTGTACACAGCGCCAGCCACAGAGCCAAGGTAATAATGAAGGGCAACGGTGCCTGGGGGAAAATCGCCATGATCATTACCGCGGCCATGGCGCCAAGAGTAGTGCCAATGACCTGGCCAAAACTACGGGCCAACGCCATGCCTCCCAAGGGCTGACTGACGATGACCACCGCCATGATCGACCACTTGGGCTGGTCGAGGTCGAACAGGAACGCCAGGTACAAGGTCAGCAAACCGGCGGCGATGGTTCGCAAGGCAAACAACAGTCCTCCCTGGCCGGGATTGAGCAGCATCTTGAAGTAGTGAAGAAACGGTTGCATGGGCGCACTCATTGAGTCATCTCAAGCAAGCGTAGTCACTGCTTCAGGACCTCGACAGGTTTCAAAGTCGACAGGAGTTGTAGGCAAATTCGATGATGAGCCAGCCACTTGCGATAGATGCGCTCGATAATCCTGTCAGCCATAGCGATTGGACAGACACCGGCCCTGCCCCTAGGCTTTAACCGCTGCGAAAGCGTCACTCGAAAAAGCCCCGCCCCCATGATCGTACGTCCCAAGCCGAACCTGATCGGCATCCTGTTTTCCCTCAAAGGCTCGATTGCCAAGCGCATTGCCTTGCGCAGTCTGTTGGTGACCCTGCTCGCGTCGGTGATTGTGCTGGTGGAAACCTGGCACCCGGCTTACTTCTCCAAGGTCAACGCCACGCCGTTCACCCTGTTGGGGTTGTCGCTGTCGATCTTTATGAGCTTTCGCAACAACGCCTGTTACGACCGTTGGTGGGAAGGTCGCAAGCAATTGGGGCAACTGATCATCGAGGTGCGTTCGCTGATCCGCCAGACACAGGGCCTGATGGACGCTGACGAACGCGAGTTGCTGTTGCGTGAACTCTGCGGCTTCGCCCACGGCTTGATCGCTCGCCTGCGTCTCGAAAGTGAACACCGTGCGATTGCGTCATGGACCCATGACCCCATCGATCATAAGCACCCGAACATCCCCGACGCGCTGTTGCAACGCATCGGCGCCCGCTGCTCGGAACTGGCCGCGCTCGGCCGCATCAGCGAGTGGCGCTATACCCAACTGGAGACTCGCCTGGTCAGCCTGAGCCAGGTCCAGGCCAGTTGTGAGCGGATCAAAAGCACGCCACTGCCCTTCCCTTACACCCTGTTACTGCACCGCACCATTTATCTGTTTTGCATCTTGTTGCCGTTCGCCATGGCCGAACCGTTGGGTTGGCTGACGCCGGTGTTCACCGCCATCGTCAGTTACACCTTTTTCGGCCTTGACGAAATCGGCGACGACCTGGAGGACCCGTTCGGCTTCGATGAGAACGATTTGCCGTGTAATGCGATTTTGCGCACCCTGGAGCGCGAAGTGCTGGCCGCGCTGGGGCAAACCGATTTACCGCCGGCCCTTGAACCCATCGAGTACGTATTGAACTGAGCCAGGGTTTGACTCAAAGCCGCGCCTGACCGAAGCTGACGTCTTTTGCAAAAGCTCGCCAGCCCCCGGATCCGTGCATGCCCCAGTCCCGCCGCTACCTGCTTATCAGCCTCTGCGTCCTGTTCGCCATTGCCCTCGCCTGGTTTTTCCTGCGCAGTACCACGCCCGTGGTGCCGGAGGCGATCAAACATGGCTACAGCGAAGCGCTGGCCCAGGCGCGCGCCGGTCAACCGGGGGCGGCGCGGGTGCTTTACCAGCAACTGGGCCGGCCAGACCTGTCGACCAAACGCCGGCTCTGGCTCCTCGCCGAATTGCCCAACTACCCCAGCCCGCAAGCCTTGAAGCTGGCGGATGCCGATTTGCAAAACAGCGCGGCGGATGTTCGGGTGGCGGCGATCAAAAGTGTGGTCGGCTTCGTCCCCAGTGGGCAGCGCAGCCTGTTGCTGGGGCCATTGCTCGATGACAGCGACCAAACCGTGCGCCTGGCGGCCGTCAACGCGCTACTGGGTCTGTCACCGGATGATCTGGGCCTGTATTTCGGGCCGTTGCAGCAAGCAATCGATGCTTGGGAACTGGTGCTCAAGGGCGAACCGGAAAGCGCCAACACACACTATCAACTGGCACGACTGCACCTGCACAACGCCGAGCTGAAAGAGGCGCAACAGTCGCTGGACCGCACTTTGCAGCTGGAGCCCGGCAATCTGCCGGCACTGGTCATGCAAATCGAAGTGCTGGACAAACAAGGCCAGAGCGACACCGCCCGCCAGTTGCTGGCCAAACAGTTGAAGGCCCAGCCGGATTCCGCCTATCTGCAACATGCCCTTGGTCTCTGGCTGCTGCACCATGGGCAAAGCGAGTTCGCCGTACTCGGTCTCTCCAAGGCCGTTGAACTGGAGCCGGACAACAAAGATTACCGCTACGACCTGGCCACCACGCTGCACGGCGAGGAAGAGCTGGAAGCGGCGCAGAAACAGCTGCAGGAAATCGTCCAGCGCCATCCAGCCGATCGCAAGGCGCGGGTGTTGTTGATCAATTACTGGAAGGAAAGCGGCCAGCTGCAGAACGTGCAGATTCTGCTGGCGCAACTGGAACAGATGAACCCGGATGATCCGGCGTTGCAGCAAGGTCTTTAACCCCCACAAAATTTCGTTGAACCGTCGTCTCGGCCAAGGGTCAAGAGAAACAGGCAGTCAATTCAGGCACTTCAGGCCTGCTGCCTCGCTTCCCCTAGTCATGAGAGGGCTTTTTTTGTCTACGTCTAACGAGCTGTTCAGTGCAAAAGCCGCCACCGGCATTGAGGGTCTGGATGACATCCTGGCCGGTGGATTGTCTCGCGGTCATGTGTTTTTGCTGGAGGGTGAACCCGGAACCGGTAAAACCACCGTTGCCTTGCATTTCCTTCTTGCCGGAGCCCGAGCCGGCGAGCGCTCGTTGTACATCACCCTGTCAGAAACCGAACGCGAACTGCGCCAGGGCGCGTTGTCTCACGGCTGGGAGCTGGATGAGAACATCCACATCTTCGAGCTGACCCCGCCCGAAAGCCTGCTCAACGCCGAGCACCAGCAAAGCCTGCTGTACTCCTCGGACCTGGAGCTGGGCGAAGCCACCAAGCAGATCTTCGAAGTGGTCGAACGGGTCAAACCGACCCGCGTGATCCTCGACAGCCTCTCGGAAATTCGCCTGCTGGCGCAAAGCTCACTGCGCTATCGCCGGCAGATCCTCGCCATCAAGCATTACTTCGTGCGCTATAACGCCACCGTGCTGCTGCTCGATGACCTGACCACCGAAGCCCTGGATAAAACCGTGCACAGCGTGGCCCACG
The DNA here is from genome assembly GCF_059716165.1 of Pseudomonas sp. LBUM1646. Lineage (NCBI taxonomy): Bacteria > Pseudomonadati > Pseudomonadota > Gammaproteobacteria > Pseudomonadales > Pseudomonadaceae > Pseudomonas > Pseudomonas sp. LBUM1646. Next base: position 3,275,551 of record NZ_CP166810.1, on the reverse strand, counting down.
GGGTGGTTCGGCTGGAAGAACTGACCCCCAACTACGGCGCCGAACGCCGACGCATCCGCGTGGTGAAATACCGCGGCCAGAAATACCGCGGCGGTTTTCATGACTTCACCATCATGGGCGACGGCGTCCATGTGTTCCCGCGCCTGGTGGCGGCGGAACATCGCGGCAAATACGTCCGCACGCAGTTGACCAGCGGCATCAAGGAAATGGACGCCCTGCTCGGCGGCGGCATCGAGACTGGCTCCAGCACCTTGATCCTAGGCCCTGCCGGTACCGGCAAATCGCTGATTTCGATGATTTTCGCCGCTTCGGCGGTCGCCCGTGGCGAAAAAGCCGCGCTGTTTATCTTCGATGAAGAGCTGGGGCTGCTGTTCGAGCGCATGAAAAACATGGGCATCGACCTGCAGGCCCTGCAAGACACCGGCAACCTGCTGATCGAACAAGTGGACGCCGCCGAATTGTCCCCCGGCGAGTTCTCCCATCGGGTGCGGCGTTGCGTCGATGAGCGCAACATCAAGACCGTGGTGATCGACAGCATCAACGGCTATCAGGCGGCGATGCCCGAAGAAAACGCCTTGGTGCTGCACATGCACGAGTTGTTGCTGTACCTCAACCGTCAAGGTGCGGCGACCTTCATGACCGTCGCCCAGCACGGCTTGGTCGGGGACATGCAGGCGCCGGTCGATATCACTTACCTGGCGGACACCGTCATTCTGCTGCGCTATTTCGAAGCTCTGGGCAAAGTGCGCCGGGCGATCTCGATCATCAAAAAACGCACCGGCAGCCATGAATCGACCATTCGCGAATACCGCATCAGCGGCAATGGCATGAAAATCGGCGAACCGCTGGACGCGTTCCAGGGTGTATTGCGCGGAGTGCCAACCTACCTGGGCGCGAGCATGCCGTTGCTCGAGGATGACAACCAGTGACGGCCCTGGCAGCGACGTCCGAGCGCGCGATCATCCTCGCGCCGCTGGGTCGCGACAGCCAGATTGCGCTGATGATGCTCAATGAAGCGGGTTATGACGGCGTCATCAGCCGTGACCTGCCAGGGTTGTGCAGCGAACTGGAGCACGGTGCCGGCCTGCTGCTGATTTCTTCCGAAGCGTTATTGAGCGGTGATCTGGATCCCCTGTTGGGGCTGATCGAGCAACAACCGGCCTGGTCGGACTTGCCGATTGTGCTACTCACCTACCACGGCGGCCCGGAACAGAACCCGGCCTCGCGATTGGGACCGCAACTGGGCAACGTGACCTTTCTCGAGCGGCCTTTCCATCCGGTGACGCTGATCAGCCTGGTCACTACCGCATTGCGCGGGCGACGACGACAATACGAAGCCAGGGACCGGTTGATCGACCTGAGCCAAAGTGAATTGCGCCTGCAAACCACCCTGGAAACCCTCGAACAACAAGTCGAGGAACGCACCGCCCAGCTGCGGCACAACGAAGAAGCCCTGCGCCAGTCACAGAAAATGGAAGCGGTCGGTCAGTTGACCGGCGGCATCGCCCACGACTTCAACAATATGTTGACCGGCATCATCGGCAGCCTGGAGTTGCTGCGGCGGCGCCTGGCTCGCGGGCGCACCGAAGACCTCGATAGCCTGATCGATCTGGGGGTCACTTCGGCCAACCGTGCGGCGGGCCTGACTCACCGTTTGCTGGCGTTTTCCCGCCGCCAGTCGCTGGACTCCAAACCGGTGGTGATGAACACCCTGGTGACTTCGATGGGCGAACTGCTGCAACGCAGCATCAACGAAAGCATTCAACTGGATATGCAACTGAGCGAGCAGTTATGGGTGGCGGAAGCCGACCCCAATCAACTGGAAAGCGCCCTGCTCAACCTGGTGCTCAACGCCCGCGACGCGATGCCCGACGGCGGCCAATTGGTAGTGAAGACCTTCAATCAACATCTGGACCAAGGTTTCACCGAGGCCCACGGCAACCTCCAATCCGGCGATTACGTGGTACTGACCGTCACCGATACCGGCTGCGGCATGCCGCAAAGCACCATGAACCGTGCCTTCGACCCGTTCTTCACGACCAAACCCATTGGCCAGGGCACCGGGCTCGGGTTGTCAATGATTTACGGGTTCAGCAAGCAGTCCGGGGGCCATGTCACCCTCCAGAGCGAGGTCGACAACGGCACCACCGTTAACCTCTACCTGCCGCGCTACATGGGGAACCTGGCGGAGGATCCGCTCGCGGATATCCAGCAAGCGCCTTTCGCCCAGGACGGTGAGACCGTACTGATTGTCGAAGACGACCCCGCGGTTCGGGTGTTGGTCAGTGCGGTGTTGAGCGAGTTGGGCTATGCCTTCGTCGAGGCCGGCGATGCCGACAGCGCCGTGCCGATCCTGGATTCCAGCCAGCGCATCGATCTGTTGATCAGCGATGTCGGCCTGCCAGGGATGAACGGCCGGCAACTGGCGGAAATCGGTCGCCAGTATCGGCCCGATCTCAAGGTCTTGTTCATTACCGGGTATGCCGAGCATGCGGCTGTGCGCGGTGGTTTCCTCGACCCTGGGATGCAGATGATCACCAAGCCGTTTACCTTTGACCTGTTGACCGCCAAGGTGCGGGAGATGATCAGGATCTAAAGAACACCACCCACGCAGGAGCTGCCTTTGGCAGCTCCTATGCAGATCAAAAGCGATTAGGACAACATCTGCTGCATCAATTCCTGCAACACATCCAGATCAAAAGGCTTACCGAGAATAGGCGCCTTGCGGGTAATCGGGCTGTCAGTCTCGCGGATTTCCTGCGGATAACCGCTGATGAAAATCACCTTGAGTTCCGGTCGCAGCTTGACGGCGGGCTCGGCGATCTGCACGCCGGAAATTCCGCCAGGCAGGCGGAAGTCGGTAATCATCATGTCCAGGTGTGGCTTGCTGGAAAGGATTTCGAAAGCCTGCTCGCCGTTTTCGGCCTGCAACACCCGATAGCCCTCGCCCGACAGATAGGCAGACAACACCATCAAAATCGAGGGATCGTCCTCGACAATGAGTACTACATCTTGCGCATCTTCACTCATGGGAAGCCTTTGTTCGGTCAATAGCTGCTGATACGACCGTCGGGTCGTTCAGAGGTTGCGTTTATCTGGCTGCTTTCCTACAGCGGCAGACAAACGCGAAATAAGGCGCCTTCGTTGATTCTGCTCTCGACGACGATGGATCCGCCATGGGCGGCAACGATTTGCTCGGAAATAAATAGCCCGAGCCCAAGTCCCGCAACCACGGTCTTGGCTGAAACCCGTTCGAATTGTTGAAAAATACGCTTCTGGTTTTCTTCACTGATGCCGATGCCGCGGTCCTGGACCTCGACCCGGGCCTGGCCTTCGTGGCAATACACCCGCACATCAATCTGACCCTTGCCGCCATAGCGCAGGGCGTTGGTCAGCAAGTTAGAGATCACCTGCTCGATCCGGAATTCGTCCCACTGCCCTTCCACCGCCCCATCGGCGGTGAACGTCACCGAGGACTCGGCGGCATCCACCTGTGGCGCAAAGTTTTGCAGCAGGTTCTCTACCAGTTTCACCAGATCGACCCGGCTCGGTCGAATCGACAGCTTGCCGGTGCGAATGCGCGAGACATCGAGCATGTCTTCAATCAGGCGGATCAGGCTTTTGATTTGCCGCTCGTCGCGATCAACCATCGCGTGCATCTTGTCCAGGGTGAACGCTGCGGCGTTGTCCCGGGCCAGGTGCATCTTGCGCAATTGGGTTTCGAGGATCAGACCATTGAGCGGCGTGCGCACTTCGTGGGCGACGATCGACATAAAGTCATCGCGCATGCGCACGGCCTGCTCCAGTTCGTTCTGGGTGGCCTGCAGTTTTTTCAGCAGCGCTTCCTGCTCGCGACGGCTCTGCTCCAGGGCTTCGACCTGTTGTTTCATGGCCTTGCTCTGGCGATACAGGTCGACGAAGACATTGACCTTGCTCTTGACCGCGTGGATATCCAGCGGCTTGTGCAAGAAGTCCACGGCGCCGCTTTCGTAGCCTTTAAACGCGTAGTTCAGCTCGCGGCCAGCGGCACTGACGAAGACGATCGGGATGTTCTTCGTCTTATCCGTGCCGCGCATCAACTCGGCCAGTTCGAAGCCATTCATGCCCGGCATCTGCACATCGAGAATGGCTATGGCGAATTCGTGTTGCAGCAACAACGACAGCGCTTCGTCCGCAGACAGCGCCTTGTAGACCGTGCGGTCTTCGCGCTTGATCAGCGCTTCGAGGGCCAACAGGTTTTCCGGCAGATCGTCGACGATCAGCAGTTTGGCTTGGATGTTACTCAGCATGCTATTCGTTCCAGCTCGACAAGCAGACGGCCGATGCCGCGTATAGGGAGAATGTGGTCGGGTTGATGCAAATCCAGCGCAGCCTGGGGCATGGTCGCGACTTGGGCCTCGTCCGGGTCTTGCACCACGGTCAAGCCACCACGGTGCTTGACCTGGGCCAGGCCGCTGGCGCCATCGCGGTTGGCACCGGTCAGCAGCACGGCGGCCAGGGTCGGCCCGTAAGCATCGGCGGCCGACTCGAACAGGTAATCGATGGCCGGCCGCGAATGGTGCACGCGATCTTCCAGGCTCAACGAAAAACTGCGGTCCTGCTCCACCGAGAGGTGGTAGCCCGGCGCTGCAAAATACAGGGTCCCTGCTTCGACCAGCGTCTTGTCGACGGCCTCCAGCACCGGCAGTGAAACCCGCCGGGCAAACACCTCGGCCAAATGGCTACGACGTTCGTCAGGCAGGTGCAGTACCACAATGATGGGCAGCGCAAAACCTTGACGCAGCGGGCTGAGGATATTCAGCAGCGCCTCGACTCCGCCGGCCGAAGCGCCGATCACGATAGCCTCTACGGTGGGCAAACCGGCTTCGTTGTTCATGATTTGCGGTAGATCCGTTCTTGTTTGACCAAAGGCTCGAACTGTTTGCCGAATGCCGAAAAATCCGGGGTTTCCTTGCTGCCCAACACTAGGAAACCGCGATGGCAGAGGGACTCATGAAACAAGCCAAACGCTCGATCCTGTAATTTTTTATTGAAGTAAATCAATACGTTGCGACACGAAATTAATTGAGTCTCTGAAAACACACTGTCGGTCGCCAGGCTGTGGTCGGCAAAGGTCACGTTCTCGCACAGGCTCTTGTCGAAAATCGCGTAACCATAGGCCGCTGTGTAGTAGTCGGCAAACGAGCGCTGGCCACCGGCCTGCTGGTAATTGGAAGTGTAGGCGCGGACGTTCTCCATGGAGAAAATCCCTTGCTTGGCTTTTTCCAGCGAGCGCGGATTGATGTCGGTGGCATAGATGATCGTGCGTTCGAGCAAGCCTTCTTCACGCAACAGGATCGCCATCGAATAGACCTCTTCACCGGTGCTGCACCCGGCAATCCAGATCTTGATCGATGGATAGGTCTTGAGCAGCGGCACCACTTCCTGACGGATCGCCAAAAAGTGCGACGGGTCACGGAACATCTCGCTGACCGGGATCGTCAGCAATTGCAGCAACTGCATGAACGCGGTCGGATCGTGCAGGACTTTCTCCTGCAACGCCGAGATGGTCGCGCACTCGAACTGACTCAATGCGTGACCCACCCGGCGCTTGATCGAGGCACCGGAGTAATCGCGAAAGTCATAGCTGTACTTGAGGTAGATCGCCTCGATCAGCAGCCGCAACTCGATTTCGGTATTCTTTTCCACTAAAGGCGTTCCACTAAATACGTTCCATCTTCGGTAACCACACACGAATCAGCGAGAACAGGCGATCCAGGTCGATCGGCTTGGCCAGGTAATCGTTGGAACCTGCCGCCAGGCAGCGCTCCTGATCGTCCTTCATGGCCTTGGCCGTCACGGCGATGATCGGCAGCTTGCGCCAGCGCGGATCCTGGCGGATCAAGGCCGTGGCCTCGAAGCCATCCATCTCCGGCATCATCACGTCCATCAGCACCAGGTCGATGTCCTCGACTTCATTCAGTTTCTCAATCGCTTCACGACCGTTCCGGCCGATCACCACGACTGCACCCTTTTGCTCCAGCGCACTGGTCAGGGCGAAGATGTTGCGCACATCGTCGTCCACCAGCAGCACCTTGCGGCCCTCGAAGACCTTGTCGCGACTGCGCGCGGTCTTGAGCATCTTCTGCCGCTCATGGGACAACTGGGATTCGACTTTGTGCAGAAAGAGTGTCACCTCGTCCAGCAAGCGCTCTGGCGAACGCGCGCCCTTGATGATGATCGAGCGCGAATACTTGCGCAGCTCGGCCTCTTCGTCCCGGGTCAGGTTGCGCCCGGTATAGACGATCACCGGCGGGAAGGAGCAGATGTCTTCGGTGGACATGCGCTTGAGCAGATCGTTGCCGAGCATGTCTGGCAGCTTGAGGTCGATGATCATGCAATCGAAAACCGTCTCGCGCAGCCGGTCCAGCGCTTCCTGGGCGAAACCGACGGCGGTGATCTCGATGTCTTCGTCGCCGATCAGACGCGCGATGCTGTCGCGCTGCAAATCATCGTCTTCCACCAGCAAGACCCGTTTGACCTTTTGGGTCAACTTGGCTTCCAGGCGAGCAAACACGTCCTTGAGCTCTTCGCGGGTGGTCGGCTTGACCGCATAGCCGATGGCGCCCATGTGCATCGCCGCTTCAACCCGGTCTTCGACCGAGATGATGTGCACCGGGATGTGCCGGGTTTCGGCGTGTTCCTTCAGGCGCTGCAACACCGTCAGCCCGGAATGATCCGGCAGGCGCATGTCCAGCAGAATGGCGTCGGGGATGAACTCCTTGGCCAGGTCGTAACCTTCATCGGCGCCATGGGCGACCAGGCACCGGTAGCCCAGTTCATGGGCCAGGTCGTAGAGGATGTGCGCAAAATTAGCTTCATCTTCCACCACCAGAATGCAACGCGTGGCGAACGGCGCCTTAGCGCGATCATCGTTGAAACGCGGGATGTCGACTTCAGCAATCAACGGCACCAGAGCGGCCACCGGCGGCTTTGGCACATGGGCCACCGGGGTGGCGCGCATTGGCTCAATGGGTTCATCACCCGGTTCGACGTACTGCTGCGGCAATACCAGGGTGAACGCACTGCCCTGCCCCGGTTCGCTGGTGACGCTGATCGAACCACCGAGCAAATTCGCCAGGTCGCGGGAAATCGACAGGCCCAACCCGGTGCCGCCGTAACGGCGATTGGTGGTGCCGTCGGCCTGACGGAAGGCTTCGAAGATGCTTTCCTGCTGATCAGTGGCAATGCCGATCCCGGAGTCGCGAATGATGAAGGCGATGCCGTCGCCCGGCTGACTGGCTACGGTCAGGCTGACCGTGCCTTTTTCAGTGAACTTCACCGCGTTCGACAGCAGGTTCTTGATCACTTGTTCCAGACGCTGGCGGTCGGTGTAAATCATCATCGGCGCACCGGCCTGCAACTCGATCTGGAACTCCAGTTTCTTGTCTGTGGCCATCGGCTCGAACATGCCGCGCAGGCCATCCACCAGACGGGCGACGCTGGTATTTTCCGGACGCATTTCCAGCTTGCCGGCTTCGACTTTGGAAATGTCGAGGATGTCGTTGATCAAGTTGAGCAAGTCATTGCCGGCCGAATAGATCGACTCGGCGAACTTGACCTGTTCGGCGCTGAGGTTTTCCTGCGGGTTCTCCGCCAGCAACTTGGCCAGGATCAACGAGCTGTTCAGCGGCGTGCGCAGCTCGTGGGACATGTTGGCGAGGAATTCGGATTTGTACTTGCTGGAGCGCTGCAATTCTTCTGCGCGGTCTTCCAGCTGAATCTGCGCCTGATTGAGTTCGGTGTTCTTCAAGTCCATGGCGTCGCGCTGATCGGCGAGGATCTGCGCCTGTTCGGCGAGCTGTTCGTTGGTCTGCTCCAGCTCAACTTGCTGGGTTTCCAGGTGTGCCTGGGATTCCTTGAGAATCCTGGACTGCTCTTCCAGCTCTTCGTTGGCGGTCTTGAGTTCTTCCTGTTGCACTTGCAGCTCTTCATTGAGCTGCTGGGTTTCGGCCAGCACTTCCTGCAAGCGTTGACGATAACGCGCAGCTTCGATCGAGGTGCCGATGTTGCCGGCGATCAACTCGAGCAATTCGATATCACGCTCGTCCAGCGGGCGCAGGAAGCCGAGCTCGATAACCCCATTGATCCGGTCATCGTCGCTGGTCGGCACTACCAGCACACTGTGCGGCAAGCCTTCGCCCAGACCGGAGCTGACCTTGAAGTAATCGGCAGGCACGTTATCCAGACGAATCATCCGAGCTTGTGCTACCACCTGACCGACAATGCCTTCACCGGTGTAGATCGACTGATTCTGCTCTTCCTGTTCGCGGGAAAAACCATAAGAGGCCACGCGTTTGAGGCCGCCATGTTCCTCTCGCACGTAAATGGCCGCCACGGCGGTGCCCAGGTATTGCGCGCAGAACTGCAGAATATTGCGACCCAACAGGCTAAGGCTCAACTGCCCCAACACTTGTTCCGCCAATTCGGTCTGGCCATTGCGTAGCCAGGCTTGCTGCTCCAGACGCCCGGCACTGGTCCGTTGCGCAGCAAGGGTGGTGCCGTAGTTCTGGGAAAGATTGAGCAGGTCCCGGCGTCCAATATAGGCCAGCAGCCCGCTGATACCGGCCACAAACAGCAGGTACAGGGTGATGCTCCAGATCGTGGTGCGGCGCACGTCTTCGTTACGCGTGGTGCGCAACTGCTGCTCCATGTCGATCACGTCTTCGAACTGTTTACGGATTTCGTCGGTCAGGCGCTTGCCGCGCCCAGCCTTGACCGCAGCGCGGTAGTCACCACTGGCCCGCTGCAAATCGATCATCGATTGCGCGTATGTAGCCCACTCGGTTTGCAAAGCCTGAAGTCGGCGCAAACGGTCGGTCTGGACCGGGTTGTCAGCCGTCAGTTCGAGCAAGGTATTGAGCGCGACCGCAATTCTCGGCTTGGCCGTTTCATAGGGGTCCAGGAAGTGCTCATCGCCACTGAGCAGGAAGCCACGCATCCCGGTTTCCAGGTCGACGGTCAGCTTCACCGCTTCATTGGCGTTATTGATCACCCGGTCGGTATGTTCAACCCACTGGATCACTGACAACAGGTAAGTGATCAACGCCACAAAGAAAACCGCACTGATGGCGCCCACGCCCAGCGGCAAGCTGACGTTGCGGCTCAGGAGTTTACGGAATCGTTGCTCATCAACCGAAGACGCAGAGGTCATGGGGAAGGCCTTGTCGAACTGTTGAAAACCAAGGAGTTTGCCCCAAAACGATCACGCTGATCCAATTTTCTGACAGGTTTGGTGGCAAATTCCTGCAATTAACTGCGCTTGATCAATGCCGCGCGTTATCCTTGCTGGTTCTTGTACAGCTATTGTTTTTTGTATCGGGTCGGGAACTTGTCGGGGTCCGCCAATTACTCAAGCAAGAGAGCGGCGATTTCGATTAACCGCCGACCCGCAAATCCACCATTGAGAGCCCTATTATGTCTTCCAGCGCGTCCATCATTCTTGTCGTCGAAGACGATGCCATCGTCCGTATGCTCATCGTCGATGTGCTGGAGGAACTGGAATTCAAGGTGCTGGAAGCGGATGGCAGCGAGAAGGCCCTGGAGTTTCTCAATGATGAAGACCAGTACATCGACCTGATGATGACCGACGTCGGCTTGCCGGTGATGGATGGCCGTGAACTGGCCACCCAGGCGCGGATGCTGCGCCCCGAACTACCGATCCTGTTTGCCAGCGGTTATGCCGAAAGTATCGATGTGCCGGCGGGCATGCAGGTGATTGGCAAGCCATTCTCGATTGATCAGTTGCGCGACAAGGTCAAGGGCATGCTTGCCTGAGAGGCTCGGTGTTCACGGCCCGGAAAAACCGACGTAAGGCTGCCTTTTTCGGCAGTTTTACGCGCTGACCTGTCAAGTCTGACTCCTCTCTTTATCAACTGTGCTCGCCGAAGATTTGATTCGAACCAGCGGGCATCATCCGCTTTAACGCTCAAACGAGTTTCCTGTGGTTTAATTGCGCCGCTTTTATTGACTGCCACCCGCACGCCTACAGGAAATTCGTTCATGAGTCAGCCCACAACCAAAGTCCTGGTCATTGGTTACGTCTGGCCTGAACCCCGCTCTTCTGCAGCCAGTGGGCATGTCATGCAGATTCTTGAAACGTTTCTGCAGCAAGGCTGGGACATCACCTTCAGTAGCCCGGCGGGCGTCGGCGAACACAAAGCCGATCTCGCTGCGCTGGGCATTCGGGAATGCCCGATCGAGCTGAATAACAGCAGTTTCGACACCTTTATCAGCGAACTGGCCCCGGATATCGTGCTGTTCGATCAGTTCATGATGGAAGAGCAATTCGGCTGGCGCGTGGAGAAGCACTGTCCCGATGCCCTGCGCGTGCTTGAAACTTCCGACCTGCAAAGTCTGCGACACGCCCGGCACCAGCGGCTCAAGGATCGCTTGAAGGCCAATGCCGATGAAAACGACTTCAGCGATCTGTTCGCCCCGGCGTTGCGCGAAGAGTTCGAGTTGATGACCAGCACCGATCTGGCCAAACGCGAGATTGCCGCACTGTATCGCTGTGACCTGAGCCTGATGATTTCTCCGGTGGAAATCGAATTGCTGGTCGATCAGTTCAAGCTACCGCGGGACGTGCTGCACTGGTGTCCCTTGATGCCGCCACTGCCAACGACGGCCCATACGCCATTTGAAGAGCGGGCGCACTTTCTCAGCATCGGTAACTTTCGCCACGCGCCGAACTGGGACGCGGTGCTCTGGATGAAAACCTCGGTCTGGCCGTTGATCCGCCAGCAATTGCCCGGTGCGCAACTGCATCTTTATGGCGCTTATACGCCGCCCAAAGCCACTGCACTGCACAACCCCGCCCAAGGGTTTCACGTGATGAATTGGGCTGAAGACGCATTGCAAGTGATGTCCGCCGCACGAATCTGTCTGGCGCCGCTGCGATTCGGCGCGGGGATCAAGGGCAAAATCGTCGATGCCATGCTGTGCGGCACGCCGACCGTCACCACGCCAATCGGTGCCGAGGGCATGAGCGATGGTCTGCCATGGCCGGGCGTTATTGGCGTGTCTGCCGAAGCCATCGCCGCAGCGGCCGTGGCGCTTTATCAGGACAAGGCGCTGTGGACCCAGGCGCAGAACCATGGCGACCAATTACTCACGGCCCAATACCGTCAGTCAGAGCACGGCCCGGCCCTGATCGAGCGGCTGCAAGCCTGCCGTCGTGACCTGGCCGAGCGGCGGCGCGACAACTTCACCGGGGCCATGCTTCGCCATCACGCGCATAAAAGTACGCAGTACATGGCGCAATGGATCGAGGCGAAAAATCGGCACAACGAGTCAGCCGTTTCCGATTCACGCGGGTGATAACGGACCTGAGGAAAGTGGCGCAAGGCTATATTTATGTGGATGTTTCCGTGCATTGAAAAACACCTTCCAGGCTTCTAGGCTTTGGGCATGAGGTGATTTTCCACGATACCTCGCCCCCACGGATGGGGAGCCAAGCCACAGGCAGGAGCCTAGAAACATGCACTACAGCCCCACTTCAAATGTCGATAAACACTGCTGGATGAGCAGAGTCACCGACATCGACCGCTTGAAACTCATCGATCTTATCTGGCCTGGCGTGCACAACGCCGGCATGGATAAAAAAGCCCCCAACTATGAAGTCATCGTTGGCAACTGGACCACCTGCCAGAACGATTCGTTTGCCTGGCAACTGGCCAACGGTGCCCGGGCGTTCGATCTGCGCCTGGGTTACCGGCCCGGCTCGCCCAAAGGCACGTTCTACTTCCATCACAATGGCTATCAGTCCCATCGTGTACTGGATGAACTGATTGACGCAGTGAATGCTTTTCTGGATAGCAACCCGGATGAATTCATCGTTCTCGATTTCCATCAGTTACGCGACGGCGATCAGCCCTTTGATTTTCGACAGCTCAACGATTTGCTGAAGCAACGCCTCGGAGAACGAGCCATCTCACCCGATGACGAGGAGAAGACCATTGGCGAACTCAAGGCTGCGAGCAGCAAAAAGCGCGTCATTCTCGCCTCCCGCATCTCGGTTGAGCTGGATCTGGACTACTTCTGGGGCTCCGCCCCCCATCGTTGGAGTGGCACTCGACTCACCGATGTGACCGACTTGCGCCGACATATCGTCCGCACCCTGGACACACCTCGCTTCGGCTCCTACCTATGGTCACTCGCCGCCACCAGCTATACGTTCCTCGGCGGGCCGGTGGACATCAAGCAGAACATCAATGAGTGGTTTCACCCACACCGGGATTGGATAAGCCAATGCAGCATTATCAGCACCGACTTTTTCGATGAATCGGAGATCGTCGGCTATTGCTGGGTGGCCAACAGTATGAAGGCGGTAAGCCAGCAGGCTTGAGTGCTGGCCGCTGGCGTAATCGGTCCAGAAAGAGGCATCATCAGGACGCAATAACAATAAAAGTGCCATGCCATGAGCCGATCCGCCAGAATCACCGATCCTTCCTACGAGTTGATGGATGACCACAACGGGTTGTCCATCATCTACCGCCAGCATGGTTTTCCGTGCCCGTTGGTGCGCTGGCATTTTCACAAGGAATACGAACTGCACCTGATCGTCGCCAGTTCCGGCAAGGTGTTCATCGGCGATTACATCGGCAACTTCTACCCTGAGTCGCTGTTCCTGACCGGCCCGAATCTGCCGCACAACTGGATCAGTCAGATCGCCGAAGACGAAGTGGTACCCAAGCGCGACATGCTGGTCAACTTCACCGATGAGCTGTTCGACAGCGGCCATCTGGTGTTCGCCGAGCTCAAGACCCTGACGCCATTGCTCGAACGCGCACAGTACGGCATCGAGTTTCGCTGCAAGCGCACCATCCGCCAGGCCATGACGTTGATGCAGCGCATCGCCGACACCAAAGGCGTGACCCGGCTCGGGCACTTTTTCATTCTGTTGGAATTGCTCGCCGCATCCGATGATTACCAACTGCTCTCGGGGGCCACGACATCGCAACTGGCCGATGAACACAACGTTGATCGAACCAACCGGGCGGTGGACTACATCTTTGCCCATTACGCCCGGGAACTGCCGCTGGAAGAAGTCGCCGAGCACCTGGGCATGAAGCCGACGTATTTCAGCCGGGTGTTCAAGCAGGCCACCGGGCGCTGCTTCATTGAATTCGTCAATCGCCTGCGGATCAGCAAGTCCTGTGAACTGCTGGCCGATGGTGACAAACCGGTGACTGACGTGTGTTTCGAGTCGGGTTTCAACAATATTTCCAACTTCAACCGGCGGTTTCAGCAACTAAAGGGCATGACCCCTTCCCATTACCGGCGGTTGGCGGTGCAGCGCTTGACTGAGCAGAATCTGGGTTAAAGATCAAAAGATCGCAGCCTTCAGCCGCGCCTACAGGGATCGCATTTCCCTGTAGGCGCGGCTGAAGGCTGCGATCTTTTGCTTTTGGCGATCGAAACCTATACGCATTCCATCACCGACAAACAGCAAAAAGCCCTACCCCGTACTTTTCGCCCTAAACCCCAGTGCAAAATAGTATCGATTCAAGTGCGATGGATGATTTGTCACATCCGCAATTGAAGGCTGTAATCAGTGCAGATTCTTCCCTCCGCAGGAAGACACAAAAACAATAACTGTCCTTCTGTCACCGCTGGGTGCAGAAAAGGAGTGCACGATGCAACCTTCTGTAAAAGCTCTGCTTGCCCTCACCTGCATGACCCTCAGCAGCGTCAGCCTTGGCGCCCAGACCCTGACCATCGCCACCGTCAACAACAGCGACATGATTCGCATGCAAAAGCTCTCGAAAACCTTCGAGACCGAGCATCCGGACATCAAGCTCAATTGGGTGGTGCTCGAAGAAAACGTCCTGCGCCAACGCCTGACCACCGACATTGCCACTCAGGGTGGACAGTTCGATGTGCTGACCATCGGCATGTACGAAGCAGCACTCTGGGGCGCCAAAGGTTGGCTGGAACCGATGAAGGACTTGCCGGCCAGCTACGCCCTCGACGACGTGTTCCCATCGGTGCGTGAAGGCCTGTCGGTCAAGGGCTCGCTGTACGCCCTGCCGTTCTACGCCGAAAGCTCGATCACCTATTACCGCACCGACCTGTTCAAGGACGCCGGGCTGACCATGCCGGAGCACCCGACCTGGACCCAGATCAGCGAATTCGCCAGCAAACTCACCAACAAAGATAAAGAGCAGTACGGCATCTGCCTGCGCGGCAAGGCCGGCTGGGGCGAGAACATGGCGCTGATCACCACCATCGCCAATGCCTATGGCGCGCGCTGGTTCGATGAGAAGTGGCAACCGGAATTCACCGGCCCCGAGTGGAAGAACGCGCTGAACTTCTACGTCGACACCATGAAAAAATCCGGCCCGCCGGGCGCCTCCAGCAACGGTTTCAACGAAAACCTGGCGCTGTTCAACAGCGGCAAGTGCGCGATCTGGGTCGATGCCAGCGTCGCCGGCTCGTTCGTTACCGACAAGACGCAAAGCAAGGTCAGCGAGCACGTCGGCTTTACTTACGCGCCGCACGAGACCACCGACAAGGGCTCCGCCTGGTTGTACTCCTGGGCACTGGCGATTCCGACCAGTTCCAAGGCCAAGGACGCCGCGAAAACCTTCAGCGCCTGGGCCACTTCCAAGGAGTACGGCGCGCTGGTCGCGGAAAAAGACGGCATCGCTAACGTACCGCCAGGTACGCGGGCCTCGACCTACAGCGACGCTTACATGAAAGCCGCGCCGTTCGCCAAAGTGACCCTCGAGTCGCTGAAAGCCGCCGACCCGAGCAAACCGAGCATCAAGCCTGTGCCGTACATCGGCATCCAGTTGGTGACGATTCCTGAATTCCAGGGCATCGGCACACAGGTCGGCAAGTCCTTCTCGGCCGCGCTGATCGGCCAGACCACGGTCGACCAGGCCCTGGCCGCCGCCCAGCAAACCACCGAACGTGAGATGAAGCGCGCCGGTTATCCCAAGTAACCCGGCACTACCTGTAGGAGCAAGGCTTGCCCGCGATTGCCACGACGCGGTCTCTCGAATGAACCGCGTTATCGTTCATCGCGAGCAAGCTTTGCTCCTACAGGGGACACACCGCTCTCTTGCTCATGCACCCAATCGGTTCTATCGCCATGAATATTTCAACTGCCAAAGCTCAAATGGACATTCCCCAACCGGTGCGTAAAAGCCGGTTGTCCAACCCCGGCTGGTTTCTGGTCAGCCCTTCGGTCGCCATGTTGCTGTTGTGGATGATCGTGCCGCTGGGCATGACCCTCTACTTCTCGGTGATCCGCTACAACCTGCTCAACCCCGGCGAGAACGAGTTCGTGGGGCTGGAGAACTTCACCTACTTTCTGACCGACTCGGGCTTCCTGCCCGGCGCCACCAACACCTTGTTGCTGGTGGGCAGCGTGCTGCTGATCAGCGTGGTGTTCGGCGTATTGATCAGTGCGCTGCTGGAGGCCAGTGAGTTTCTCGGTCGCGGCATCGTGCGGGTCATGCTGATCTCGCCGTTCTTCATCATGCCCACCGTCGGTGCGCTGATCTGGAAAAACCTGATTTTCCATCCGGTGTCGGGGATTCTCGCCTACGTCTGGAAGCTCTTCGGCGCGCAACCAGTGGACTGGCTGGCCCACTATCCGCTGCTGTCGATCATCATCATTGTCTCTTGGCAATGGCTGCCCTTCGCGATCCTGATCCTGATGACCGCCATGCAGTCCCTCGACCAGGAACAGAAAGAAGCCGCGCGCCTCGACGGTGCCGGCCCGGTCGCGATCTTCTGGCACCTGACCCTACCGCACCTGGCGCGGCCGATTGCGGTGGTGGTGATGATTGAAACGATCTTCCTGCTCTCGGTATTTGCCGAAATCTTCACCACCACCAACGGTGGCCCCGGCTACGCCTCGACCAACCTCGCCTACCTGATCTACAACCAGGCGCTGGTGCAGTTCGACGTCGGCATGGCGTCCGCCGGTGGCTTGATCGCGGTGGTGATTGCCAACGTCGCGGCCATCGTGCTGGTGCGCATGATCGGCAAAAACCTGACAGACAAAGCCTGAGGCCTGCGCCATGACTCTTCAACAATCCCGCCGTCTGCAAAGCCTGCTGCTCGGCACCCTGGCCTGGGCCATCGCGATCCTGATCTTCTTCCCGATCTTCTGGATGGTGATGACCAGCTTCAAAACCGAAATCGACGCGTTCGCCACGCCGCCGCAATTCATCTTCACGCCGACGCTGGAAAACTACCTGCACATCAATGAGCGCAGCGATTACTTCAGCTTCGCCTGGAACTCGGTGGTGATTTCGTTCAGCGCCACGGCCCTTTGCCTGCTGATCGCCGTGCCGGCGGCCTACTCGATGGCGTTCTACGAAACCAAGCGCACCAAAGGCACGCTGCTGTGGATGCTCTCCACGAAAATGCTGCCGCCGGTGGGCGTGCTGATGCCGATCTACCTGCTGGCCAAGAGCTTCGGCCTGCTCGATACCCGTATCGCGCTGATCGTCATCTACACGCTGATCAACCTGCCGATTGTGGTCTGGATGATTTACACCTACTTCAAAGATATTCCGAAAGACATCCTCGAAGCCGCACGCCTCGACGGGGCGACCCTGTGGCAGGAAATGGTCCGGGTGCTGCTGCCCATCGCCAAGGGCGGTCTGGCTTCCACGGTGTTGCTGTCGCTGATCCTGTGCTGGAACGAAGCGTTCTGGTCCTTGAACCTGACGTCGTCCAAAGCCGCGCCGCTGACCGCATTGATCGCCTCGTACTCAAGCCCCGAAGGCCTGTTTTGGGCCAAGTTGTCAGCCGTATCGACCCTGGCTTGCGCGCCGATCCTGATCTTCGGCTGGATCAGCCAGAAACAACTGGTCCGCGGCCTGTCGTTCGGCGCTGTGAAATAGCCCTCAAGAATTAGCATAAAGGAGCGCCACCATGGCCAACCTGAAAATCAAGAATCTGCAAAAAGGCTTCGAAGGCTTTTCCATCATCAAGGGCATCGACCTGGAAGTGAACGACAAAGAATTCGTAGTGTTCGTCGGCCCGTCGGGCTGCGGCAAGTCCACCCTGCTGCGCCTGATCGCCGGCCTGGAAGAAGTCAGCGGCGGCACCATCGAACTCGATGGCCGCGACATCACTGAAGTCAGCCCGGCCAAGCGTGACCTGGCGATGGTGTTCCAGACCTATGCCTTGTACCCGCACATGACCGTGAAAAAGAACATGTCGTTCGCCCTCGACCTGGCCGGCGTACCAAAGGCCGAAGTCGAGAAGAAAGTCGGCGAAGCGGCACGCATCCTCGAACTCGGGCCGATGCTGGAACGCAAGCCGAAACAACTGTCCGGCGGCCAGCGCCAACGGGTAGCGATCGGCCGCGCCATCGTGCGCAACCCGAAAATATTCCTGTTCGACGAACCGCTGTCCAACCTCGACGCCGCCCTGCGCGTACAGATGCGCCTGGAACTGCTGCGCCTGCACAAAGAACTCAAAGCCACGATGATCTACGTGACCCACGACCAGGTCGAAGCCATGACCATGGCCGACAAAGTCGTCGTTCTCAATGGCGGCAAAGTTGAACAAGTCGGTTCACCGCTGGACCTGTATCACCAGCCGGCCAACCTGTTTGTCGCCGGCTTCCTCGGCACGCCGAAAATGGGCTTCCTCAAAGGCAAAGTCACCCGCGTCGAAAGCCAGAACGTCGAAGTATTGCTGGAGGCCGGCACCCGCATCACCCTGCCGTTGAGCGGTGCTAACTTGAGCGTCGGCGGTCCGGTGACGCTGGGGATTCGCCCGGAACACCTGAACCTGGCGCAAACCGGCGACTGCACGCTGCAAGTCACCGCCGACGTCAGCGAACGCTTGGGCAGCGACACTTTCTGCCACGTGGTGACCTCCTCCGGCGAAGCGCTGACCATGCGCGTACGCGGTGACTTGGCAAGCCGTTATGGCGAGTCGCTGAGCCTGCACCTGGACGCCGAACACTGCCATTTATTCGATGCCGACGGCGTGGCGTTAACTCGCCCACTGCGCGCAGCTGCCTGACGAGACTATGCGATGAAACTGAATAAACAGAACCTCAATCGCCTCGCGCCTGAGGTGGTGCTGCCCGCCTACGCCCTGAGCGATACGCGCCAAGGCATCGCGCACATCGGCGTCGGCGGTTTCCACCGGGCGCATCAGGCGTATTACACCGATGCGCTGATGAACACCGGCGAAGGCCTCGACTGGGCGATTTGCGGGGTCGGCCTGCGTGCCGAAGACCGTCGGGCCCGGGACGATCTGAAGGAACAGGATTACCTGTTCACCTTGTTTGAACTGGGCGACAACGACGCCGAAGTCCGGGTCATCGGCGCGATTCGCGACATGTTGCTGGCTGAAGACAGCGCCGAGGCGTTGATCGACAAACTGGCCAACCCCGAGATCCGCATCGTTTCGCTGACGATCACCGAGGGCGGTTATTGCATCGACGACAGCAACGGCGAGTTCATGGCGCACTTGCCGCTGATTCAGCACGACCTGGCGCACCCGGATGCACCGAAAACCGTGTTCGGCTTTCTCTGCTCCGCGTTGGCCAAACGTCGCGCCGCCGGTACGCCAGCGTTCACCCTGATGTCCTGCGATAACCTGCCGCACAACGGCGCGGTAGCCCGCAAGGCATTGCTGGCCTTTGCTGCGCTGCGCGATGCCGATCTGCGGGACTGGATCGACCAGAACGTCAGCTTCCCTAACGCCATGGTTGACCGCATCACGCCGATGACCAGCACCGAGCACAAGCTGCAATTGCACGACAAAACCGCGATCGACGACGCCTGGCCGGTGGTCTGCGAACCGTTTGTGCAGTGGGTGCTGGAAGACAAGTTCGTCAACGGGCGTCCGGCCTGGGAAAAGGTCGGCGTGCAGTTCACCAACGACGTCACGCCTTACGAAGAGATGAAGATCAAGTTGCTCAACGGCAGCCACCTGGCCCTGACTTATCTGGGATTCTTGAAGGGTTACCGCTTCGTCCACGAAACCATGAACGACCCGCTGTTCGTGCAGTACATGCGTGCCTACATGGACCTGGACGTCACGCCGCAACTGGCCTCGGTACCGGGGATCGACCTGACCGAATACAAAAACACTCTGGTGGCGCGGTTCTCCAATCAGGCGATTGCCGATCAACTGGAGCGCGTGTGCTCCGACGGTTCGTCGAAGTTTCCGAAATTCACCGTGCCGACGATTAATCGCTTGATTGCCGATGGCCAGGAGACCAAGCGTGCGGCGCTGGTGGTGGCGGCTTGGGCCTTGTATTTGAAGGGCGTTGACGAGAACGGCGATACCTACGCCATTCCCGATCCGCGGGCGACGTTCTGTCAGGCGCTGGTGGCTGATGATGTGTTGATCACTCAGCGGTTGCTGGAGGTTGAGGAGATTTTTGGCACGGCGATCCCGCGTTCGCCAGAGTTTGTCGCGGCGTTTGAGTGGTGCTGCAACAGCTTGCGGGAGGTGGGGGTTACGCGGACCCTGGAAAAAGTACTCGCCGCCTGATCGTTCCCACGCTCTGCGTGGGAATGCAGCCCGGGACGCTCCGCGTCCCATCCAAACGCGGACGCAGAGCGTCCATTGAGGCATTCCCACGCCGAGCGTGGGAACGATCTTCGGTAGGGTCATGACATGGCAAACCAACAATTATTCCTCGGCATCGACTGCGGCACCCAAGGCACCAAAGCCATCATCCTCGATGCCGTCAGCGGTCAGGTGCTGGGACTGGGCGCCGCCGCCCACACCCTGATCAGCGGCGCCAATGGCCGCCGCGAGCAAGACACCAATCAATGGCTGGAAGCCTTCACCCTGGCCACTCGCCGTGCGCTGCTCGCGGCTAACGTCGACGGCCAGGACATCCTCGGCATCGGCGTCTCCGGCCAGCAACACGGCTTGGTGCTGCTCGACGATCAAGGCCAGGTCCTGCGCCCGGCCAAGCTCTGGTGCGACACCGAATCCACCCCGGAAAACGACCGCCTGCTGGCGCATCTGGGCGGCGAAAAAGGCTCGCTGGAACGCCTCGGCATCGTCATCGCGCCGGGCTACACCGTGTCCAAACTGCTCTGGACCAAAGAACAACACCCGACGATTTTTGCCCGTATCGCGCGCATTCTGCTGCCCCACGATTACCTCAACTATTGGCTCACCGGCCGCAGTTGCAGCGAATACGGCGATGCCTCGGGCACCGGCTACTTCAACGTGCGCACCCGCCAGTGGGACTTGCAACTGCTGCGCGACATCGACCCCGCTGGACGTCTGCAAGCGGCATTGCCGGAGCTGATCGACTCCCATCAAGCGGTCGGCACGATTCTGCCAAGCATCGCCGAACACTTGGGCATCAATCCGCAGGCGCTGGTGTCCAGCGGCGGCGGCGACAACATGATGGGCGCCATCGGCACCGGCAACATAAAGCCCGGCGCGATCACCATGAGCCTCGGCTCCTCCGGCACGGTCTACGCCTACGACGAGCAGCCCAACATCAGCCCGGACGCCTCGGTCGCGACGTTCTGTTCCTCCAGCGGCGGCTGGTTGCCGTTGATTTGCACGATGAACCTGACCAATGCCACCGGGGTCATTCGCGAGTTGTTCGAGCTGGATATCGAACGTTTCAACGATTTGGTCGAACAGGCTCCGATTGGCGCGGATGGCGTGTGCATGCTGCCGTTCCTCAACGGCGAACGCGTCCCCGCCCTGCCCCACGCCACCGGCAGCCTGCAAGGCTTGACCATGACCAACCTGACCCAGGCCAACCTGTGCCGCGCCGCCGTCGAAGGCACGACCTTCGGATTGCGCTACGGACTGGACCTGTTGCGCCAAAATGGCTTACAAAGCCGCAGCATTTGCTTGATCGGCGGCGGTTCGAAAAGCTCGGTGTGGCGACAGATCGTCGCCGATATCATGAACACCCCGGTTATCTGCACAGAACAAAGCGAAGCCGCTGCCCTCGGCGCGGCGATTCAAGCGGCGTGGTGCAAGTCCTGGTCTAACGGCCACGAAAGCACCCTGGCGGATTTGTGCGAGCGCTGCGTGAAGCTCGACCTGGCCAGCGAAACCCTGCCGATCGCCGACAATGTGGCGGCCGCGCAGCAAGCCTACGAACGCTATCAACAGCATGTCGCAACCCTTTAAAGAGCGAACAATTTTATGTATCTGGTGTGTGGCGAAGCGCTGTTCGATTTCTTCAGCGAAGACGATGCCAGCGGTCTGGCTTCAAAAGTGAATTTCAAGGCGATTGCCGGTGGCTCACCGTTCAATGTGGCCGTCGGCTTGCGCCGCTTGGGCGTGGACGCTGCGCTGTTTGCCGGCCTGTCCACCGACTACCTTGGCCGACGTTTGCAGCAAGTGCTGCAGGATGAAGGCGTATGCCCGGACTACCTGGTGGATTTCGCCGCGCCGACCACCCTGGCGATGGTCGCGGTGGGTGCCAACGGCTCGCCCCACTACAGCTTTCGCGGCGAAGGCTGCGCGGATCGCCAGTTGAAACCGGAGCATTTGCCGGAACTGGGGCCTGAAGTGCGCGGCTTGCACATCGGTTCGTTCTCGCTGGTGGTGCAGCCGATTGCCGACACACTGCTGGCGTTGGTCCAGCGCGAAAGTGGCAAACGCCTGATCAGCCTTGATCCGAATGTGCGGTTGAATCCAGAGCCGAACATCGACCTCTGGCGTTCGCGAGTTGCTGAATGGGTGGAGTTGGCCGACCTGATCAAGGTCAGCGATGAAGACTTGAGCCTGCTGTATCCCGAGCAGGATCCGCAGCGGGTGATCGAGGGTTGGCTGCAGCATCGCTGCCAGTTGGTGTTCCTGACCCGTGGTGGCGAAGGGGCGACGGTATTCAGTCGGGTTCATGGCTCGTGGTCGGTGCCGGCCAGTTCGGTGAAGATTGCCGATACCGTTGGGGCTGGCGATACCTTCCAGGCGGCATTGATTACCTGGTTGACCGAGCATCAGCTGGACTCGGTGGACGGTGTGCATCGGCTGGGTCGGGAGCAGATTGACGGGATGCTGAAATTTGCGGTGCAGGCGGCGGCGTTGACGTGCAGCAAGACCGGGCCGGATTTGCCGTATCGCCAGCAGTTAGCCTGACCGATCGTTCCCACGCTCTGCGTGGGAATGCCTCAACGGACGCTCTGCGTTCGGCTTTAAAGGGACGCGGAGCGTCCCGGGCTGCATTCCCACGCAGAGCGTGGGAACGATCGGTCACCTCAACGCCACAACACCGAAATCCTATAACCCACAATCAACCCCTCCTCTGCCTTGAGTGGTTAAACTGTCGCCCTTTTACGCGCATGACAGGAAGCTGGGCTCTTGAACTCAAGGCAAACGGTTGGACTCTTGCTACTCACGACACTGCTGGCCGGTTGCAGCACCTCGCCGCCACGCTCCCCCAACGATATCTGTGAGATTTTCCGGGAAAAGAGCGACTGGTACGACGCCGCGCAAGTCACGCAAAAACGCTGGGGCGTGCCGATCCAGGTGCCCTTCGCGATCATGTATCAAGAGTCCGGCTATCGTTACGACGCCAAGACGCCGCGCAAATACCTGCTCTGGATAATCCCGTGGGGCCGGGTGTCGACGGCGTCGGGCTACGCCCAAGCCAAGGACGAGGTCTGGTCCGACTATCAGAAAAGCACTGGCAGAGGTGGGGCCGACCGCGAGGATTTCGATGACGCCATCGACTTTGTCGGCTGGTACATGGATAAAACCACCAGCATCAACGGCGTCTACAAATACGACGCCTACGGGCAGTACCTCAACTATCACGAAGGATGGGGCGGGTATCGTCAGAAGACCTACGCCAGCAAAGCGTGGTTAGTCGCCACGGCCGGCAAAGCGTGGTTAGTCGCCACGGCCGGCAAAGTCCAGGGTCGATCCGATATGTATGCGCAGCAGTACGCCGGGTGCAAGAACGATCTGAATCGGGGGTTCTGGAGCCGATTCTGGCATTGGCTCTAAACCCCGTAGGAGCTGCCGCAGGCTGCGATCTTTTGATCTTGCTTTAAAAGATCGCAGCCTGCGGCCGCGCCTACAAAGGCCTACACCGTCACAACACCGAAAAGTTGTAACTCACAATCAGCCGAGTCTCATCCACATCCCGGGCAAACTTCTCGTAATTGGTCCGGTACGTCGCATTGCGCAGGCGCAAACTCACATCCTTGAACGTCCCGCTCTGCACCACGTACTTCAGCTCGCTGTCGCGCTCCCACTCCTTCCCGTCCTGAGCGCTGCCCAGCACCTTGATGTGATCGCCATTCACATAGCGGGTCAGGAAGCTCAGCCCGTTGATACCGATCGCCTTGAAGTCATAGTCATACCGCAACTGCCACGAACGCTCTTGCGCGGCGGCGAAGTCGTTGACCTGCACATAATTGACCAGGTACGGGTTAGTGCCATCCAGATACGGCATTGAGTTATCGCCATTCATGCGCTGCCAACCGGCGCTGAAGGTATGGCCACTCAACGCGTACGACAGCATGCCGCTCAGGGCGCGGTTGTCGATGGAGCCGGCCCGGGCGGCGCCGCTGTCGGCGCTTTTCAGGACCCGCAGATCGGCCTTCAACACACCGTCACCCAACGGCTGGTTGGCCAGCACACCCACGAAATGCTGGCGGTAGATGTCCTCTAGTTCAGCGTAGTGGTACTGCGCGGTCAGGCGCTCGTTGATCTTGTAGTCGAAGCCGTACATGTCGAAATGATCAGCGGTGACATTGCAGGCGTAACGCTTGTTCTTGCAGTGCACGCGGATGTCTTGCGAATCCGTCGAATCCCGGGCCGTGTATTTGTCCAGCCGCGCCGCCATAAAGGTCAGGTCCTTCACCTCTTTGGACGTGAGCATCGCGCCGTTGAACATCGTCGGTAGCAGACGGCCGTCGTTGTACTTGAGCAGCGGCAGATCCGGCAGCAGCGCGCCGTACTTCAACACGCTTTGCGATATCCGCACTTTGGCGGTCAAGCCGAGTTTGGCGTACTGGTCCTTCGAACCGCGCGGGTTCTCGCCGGACGACGGCAGCAAGCCGCTGTTGCTGCTGTCGGCGCTGGAATCGAGCTTGAGCCCGAGCATTCCTAACGCGTCGATGCCAAAACCGACGGTGCCTTCGGTGTAACCCGATTGCAGGTTGAGAATGAAACCCTGCGCAGACTCTTCACGCTTGGAAGCGCCCTGGTCGTTGCTGGTGTGCCCATCACGAAAGTCACGGTTGAAATACACCGTGCGCGATTCGATTTTCGCCGTGGTGTCGTCGATAAAACCGCTGGCTTGAACCGGCGCGGTAAAACCGGCGCACAGGACTAAAGCGCCGAAGCCGAATGACTGGCGGGCCGTGATGAGGGGAAATGGGGGACGCATGAAAAAAAGCTCCAACAGTGCAGCGTTTGCGCAGTGCGCAATAAGCCAGAAAATAGCTTCCGCCCTGGACCGATGACGGGCCAGAGTGAAGTGAACACACGGGGGTGAGCGGCAATGATGGCACAAGGCTTTTACGTGCTGAAGGCGACTTTAGTCTGAAACTGACTGGCAGTTCTTGAGTTGGAGCCCCCTCCTGCTGGAACCGGGCAGGTCTAAATCCCCGGGTTCATTGACCGAAACCCCGCACATAGGGGATTTCCCTACCCTCAAGCACGGCATTTGCGCCTTGAACGGGGCCGGTTAATCCTGCACCATCCGCCCCAGCTTATTCAAAGGACGGAATACAAGGCATGCTGGACGCGAACGCAACCCATATTTCCCTCACGCTGGAAGGTGTTTCCACCGACCTTCAAGTGCTCAGTTTCGTCGGTCGCGAAGCCCTCAACCAACCGTTCTGTTTCGACATCGAACTGGTCAGTACACGCCCCGACCTCAAACTCGAAGAGCTGCTGCACAAGCCTGGCTGCCTGACTTTCGGCGCCACCGGCAAAGGCATCATCCATGGCCTGGTCTACCGCATCGAGCAAGGCGATTCCGGCAAGAAGCTGACCCGCTACAGCGTCAGCCTGGTGCCGCAACTCGCCTACCTGCGGCACAACCATGACCAGCAAATCTTCCAGCACCTGACGGTGCCGAAGATCATCGGCCAGGTCCTCGAAGCGCGCGGCATCCTCGCCGACGCCTACAGCTTCCAGCTCGGCGCGATCTACCCCGAACGCGACTACTGCGTGCAGTACGACGAATCCGACCTGCATTTCATCCAGCGCCTATGCGAAGAAGAAGGCATTCACTTCCACTTCCAGCACTCCGCCAGCGGCCACAAACTGGAGTTCGGCGATGACCAGACGGTATTCCGCAAACTCGCCCCCGTGAGCTACCAGCAAGATTCCGGCATGGCCGCCGAAAAACCGGTGATCAAGCGCTTCAACCTGCGCCTGGAAACCCGCACCACCCGCGTCAGCCGCCGGGACTACGACTTCGAAAAACCGCGCATCCTCCCTGAAGGCACCGCCAAAAGCACCTTCGCCCCGGACCTTGAAGACTACGACTACCCCGGCCGCTTCACCGACCGCGAGCGCGGCAAGCAACTGGCGACCCGCGCCCTTGAGCGTCACCGCAGCGACTACAAACTCGCCGAAGGCAAAAGCGACGAGCCGACCCTGGTCAGCGGCCACTTCCTGGCCCTGAGCGAACACCCGCGCGCCGAATGGAACGACCTTTGGCTGCTGCTGGAAGTCGTCCACGAAGGCAAACAGCCGCAAGTGCTCGGCGAAAACACCACCAGCGACGTCACCGACAACAAGGATGACTTCCACCAGGGCTACCGCAACCGCTTCCTCGCCACCCCGTGGGACGCGCACTTCCGCCCTGCCCTCGAACACCCGAAAGCCAAAATCCTCGGCAGCCAGACCGCCATCGTCACCGGCCCCAACGGCGAGGAAATCCACACCGACCAGTACGGCCGGGTCAAAGTCCAGTTCCACTGGGACCGCGACGGCCAGGCCGACGACAACACCACCTGCTGGCTACGCGTCGCCACCGGCTGGGCCGGCAACGCCTACGGCGGCATCGCCATCCCGCGCATCGGCATGGAAGTGCTGGTGTCGTTCATGGAAGGCGACCCGGATCAGCCGCTGGTCACCGGTTGCCTGTATCACAAGGAAAACGTCGTCCCCTACGACCTCCCGGCGAACAAGACCCGCAGTACGTTCAAGACCCTCAGCTCCCCGGGCGGCAAGGGCTACAACGAATTCCGCATCGAAGACAAAAAAGGTGCGGAACAGATCTACCTGCACGCCCAGCGGGACTGGGATGAAAACATCGAGCACGACCAAAAGATCCGCATCGGCAACGAACGGCATGACACGGTTGAGGCGAATGTTTTAAGCGAATTCAAGGTTGAAGAACACCGCATCACCCACCTGGATCGCAAGACTGAATCCCGGGCGAATGATCACCTCACGGTTGGCGTGACCCAGCATGTGAAGGTGGGGACGGCGCAGTTTGTCGAGGCGGGTCAGGAGATTCACTACAACGCTGGGCAAAAGGTTGTGGTTGAAGGTGGAATGGAGCTGACGGCCAAGGCTGGTGGGAGCTTTGTGAAGGTGGATGCGGGCGGTGTGACGATTAGTGGTGCAAATGTGAAGGTGAACACGGGTGGCTCACCCGGGGCGGGCACCGGGATTCAGATTCTTGCGCCAATCACTCCAGGCGCCGCCGCTGCTGCCATCGCGGGCAAGCTGCTTAGCGCTCCACCTGTTGGAAAGTTCAATGCGGTCCCTGATTCGGCCCCTAAAACAGCGGCACCTGCTGAAGCGGATGAGCTCGAAGAGGAGGAAGAGGAAGAAGAGGTCGGTGAAGAAGAGATTACCTTGCGCATCGGCGTGTTTTTCGATGGGACTGGTAATAACCGAACCAACAGTGAACGTGTATATGGCTGCTTTGCGCCGGACGTGAACCTGGAAGAAGCAGCAGAGGATATTCGCAAGTACTGCGCCGCTCATGGCTATGACGGCAAAGGGAGTTCGCCGGATAACAGCTACGGGAATGATGCGAGTAATGTGGCTAAGCTGTATGACTTGTATGACCAACAATCGAATGAAACTTTGCCGATCGATGCTACGACAGCGAATCTGGCCATCTATGTAGAGGGCATTGGTACCAGTAGCACCGGTGATGATTCCCTGTACTCGCAAGGTACTGGATTAGGCGCTCAGGGCGTGAGGTCACGGGTGGAGGAGACCCCTGCACTACTGATCAAAGCGTTGCGAGCTTTCGGAATGAATAATGCCGACAAACGAATTAAATCTATTGAATTTGATATTTTCGGCTTCAGTCGGGGAGCAGCTGCCGCACGGGACTTTGCCAATGAAGTGCTTAAAGGGGAACAAAGCATTCTGGCTAAAGCCATTCCAGCAGCCACAGCCGGCTTCGTAGGTGGTTTTACATGGAAGGCACATTCCGATGTATCGATAGACTTTATCGGTATTTATGACACCGTGGCCGCGATTGCCAATCCACTACTGCTGGACCTGAATGGGCATAACGCAAGCAACCCTGGTATCAATATCGTTCTGGCGCCCGATGCCGCGAAAAAAGTCGTTCATCTGGTCGCCAGAAATGAGCGGCGTTATAACTTCTCTCTGAATAGCGTCGGTGCGGCGGATATTGTATTGCCCGGCGTGCATTCAGACCTCGGTGGAGGTTACCTGCCGAAGGCCACAGAACGCGTACTGGTTAGCAAGCCACGCCGAAGCGATGTAGCGGAAAAAACCTCGTTTACCGAAGCCAATAGCTACAAGCTTGCCCAGCAGGATTTGAGAAGACTCCAAGACCAACTGGCGCAATACAACCTCCCTTTAGAAGTGCGCACATGGGAGGTGCCGTATCGACCAGCCGACAAAGATAATCGAACCAACATGAAACATGTGTATGCCGCAGTGAGCAGCCAGCGTGAAGTGCGTAGTGACCTGTCGTTGATCTACTTGCGGGTCATGCGTGACCTGGCGGTAGAGAACGGCGTACCCCTTCAAAAGATATCGGAAAATGATCCTAGGCTAGCGCTGCCTGCCGAGCTCGTTCCAATTTCTGAAAAGCTGATGAACTTTGCATTGGGCAAAAGCGCTACAACTGGACTGAGCCCACAAGAAGAAGAACTGCTTTTCCAACGGTATGTACATCTGTCCGATAACTGGAATGCGGCAAAAAACATGAACAATAGCGATCTGGATGTCGTTTTCATCAATCGTCCAAACGAAAACTTACTGCGCACAGTGCACCCTAATGAGTAAATTCATACGTATCGCCTTTGTCGCGTTCCTGCTCAGTGCAAGCGCACTCGCCAATAGTGAATCATTGCCTTATGACTCATGGCGGCTGGGCTTCTCGGCCCCCAGCTATATGGATGTCTGGATCGAAACAGCCGACGCTGTAGATATTCAAGGGAATGTATATGTACGAGCCATGAGTGGAAACGCTGAAACACTGAAACCTTCGAACAATAGTGGCAACCCCAAAGGCTGGCCTGCAAAACCGGGCTGGGGTAAAGGTAAGTACGTCAAAGGGGCAGACTTACCAAAGAAAATCTACGTCCGCTGGCAGTCACTGGTTGAACCACAAACCTACCAAGTAACCATCGACATACCGGACTCGGCCAGGGAGATGATGCGCAAGGAAGAAAAGGTTTTTTGCGCCTTTGATGGTAAATGGATAACGGATTACCGTGAGGCATTGGTCATAGGTCTTGCTCCTGGCGGCGTTGCAAAAGTCTGGGTAATGGGGCCCTGCTTGCCTGCCATTGAAGTCACAAGGGTACAAGCCAAGGTTGATCCGCGCGGTCCCTATGAAGGTAAGTCTGGTGGGAAATACGACACACTTTCAGACGTATCCAAAGCCTATGTCGAGAAATTTGGCGTGCCTTATGGCTCTTGGTAATAGCAAATATATTTCTTATTAATTGAAGCTCCACCCCAACATCTGTTGCTGCGCGACCTCAATAGGCAGGAGGTTCAGTTGTACACCGACTTGACACTCGACGTGCTCAAAAATATCGATGGGGTACAACATCTGCTCGATTTGGGTGGAGCTGTTGCGACGACTGTTGTGATTACAGTAATCGGCGGGATGATTGTCGCAGCTGCAATTCCCGCAACTGTTATGGCAGCCTTGCTCGTACTTGTTCGTTTGGCCCAAGTCGCTTGGGCATTATTAGCCACCCACTTGACAACGCTCGCTAACAGCCCGTCTCTCTTGAATCGTTGATTGAGATCCCCATGAATAAGATTTTTAAAAAGCTAGATGAAAAGGTTCCCGACCTTGAGTTTGAACTGCCGAACGGAACTCCCGTAGTAAAATTGGGGCTAATCATCACTTTATACTTTAAGCATGGGTACACCTTCGAATCAAAGAAAAAAATAGACGAGTGCTTCACCAGATTTTATGAAGAGTTCAAGCCTCATCTCAAAACAATGATCTATCGTCGACAGAAAAAGCTAAACGATGGAAGCTTCAACAAAGCAAAAAAAGCTATATTAAAAACCGACTCAAACGATCAATTCAGTTGGTTTTTAGGTAGTGCCAGCAGCGCGGCCGAAGCCGATAGCTTCAGCCTCTCGATGTTGAATTCATTTGAAGCACATGGCGACAAAAAGCGATCTTACATAAAGTTAGTGCTGCCTTGGTCTTTTCTAAAAGAACCGGGCGGACTTGATCGCTACCAAGGCTGGATAATTTATCTGTGCAACCAGATTAATGCAGAGCATGGTTATGGCGGACTTTCAAGTGTATTACCTTACGACTACCACAGCTACATGCACACTGAATACGAATTAGCATTACAATATTCGGGCCTGGAAGTCGATTCAATGCCCCACTCTTCTTCACGAGAATTACTAGGCTATATCAAGGGAGTGAATTGGTACACAATCATCAACAAAAGCATTATAGAGAGCCTTGCTGGTGAGTCTGCATTACGTCATTCCTTTAGCGGGCGCGGGGATGTAGAAATCTTCAATTACAATGAAGGCCTGATTATCCGCGCAGGAGATTATCCAGAGCTAGGCGCCTTGATGGATGGTCACCCAGCAGCGTACGTCGCTGTAAATAATGTTCTAAAGCCGGTAAGAATTCATAACCCAGACCAACTCCATAGTTATTCACCACACGGCAACTGCTTCGAAAAAGAGAGCACTTATCAATGGTATACACGTTTTGATTGCCAGTCACCCAGAACAAAAAGAACCACATGAAAACAAGACAGAAACTCCTGAGCGACGCGCGCTTCGATAATTTCTTCATCAATTACGAAGAAACCATTAGTTTTTTCGATAAAAATACATTCCAAGCGGACTGTGAGAATCAGGAAAAAGCCGTCAGGGCTAGGCACTTTCAGAAGCTGATCCTCAAAGAAATACTGATACGCTACACCGCCGGAAATAAAATCGAAAACCTGATTCCATTATTGGAAAAGCTTGTCGATAGCTACGAGCTTCTTCAAAAAACGTTGGCGAATTACGAAAAGATTCCAAACGTCACACCATTAACGATTGATGACTGGCCTGACCAGTACGAAGAATGTGTTCAAGTGTTCAGTCTGTGCATTCTTTTGCACCGCACCGACCTGCTAAAACGCTTCGTGGCCTTAATAGACCCAGCGGGTTACGCAGGCGATGACACTCTATACGAAGATCTGCTTTGCAAACTTCTACCTGATCGATACGACGTAGATCGCTGGTACCACGATGTTTACTCGGATCTGGTATACGCCACGTATGAGGAGGACAAAGAAAAGGCATCCAAGCTATTGCAGAAATACTGCAATGGTTGGTATCCCGCGTTTGAACAGGCTCCATGGCACGACTCTCATAAACAAGGGGATGAAGGAAGCTACTGTGGATATTGGGCGTTGGAAGCTGGTGCCATTGCTTTTCTGTACGGCATAGATGATAGCAATGTCGATCACATGGTTTACCCAAAGGACTTGGTTGAATACGCCAGAAATTGCCAACCGACAGACATTACAAAAATCGCCTGCATAGACGCAGGACAACCTTGTAGCAAAACAGGGTATTGGTTCACACCAGTACAAGCAGAATCTCGTCGCCATTTCGAACAGGGCGAAGTCATGCCGATTGCAGGTGATTCAAAGTGCGGCAACACGATCTGGTATTGGGCGAGCGAATAACAAGATCATCCCTGACGAGAAAATACGGCGCATTGGCCCCCAGGACCTAGACATGACATCGATGAACGTACGACAACATTTATTCAGCAACAAACACTATGAAAACTTCCTCCGGGAACACGACGAAGTCATAGAATTCTTCAAAGTCAATAAATTCAAATCCGACACAGCCGAGGAGGAAGCCTCTCAGCGTGCCCGTTATTTTCAGACACTGGCACTGGATAGGCTGCTCGCCGCTTATACCGGCGGAGAGACCATAGAGTCTCTTATCCCTCTGCTTGAGGACGTGATTGAAAAGTACGAAATTCGTCAGAAAATGTTGGCCAGGTTTGAGGGCTCCGGAAAAATCTCGCCGTTGGCAATGGATGACTGGCCGGATCAATACGAAGAAGCCGTTCAAGTGATCGGTTTTTGTGTTCTGCTGCATCGCACAGACTTGCTACCGCGCTTCGTCAAGCTCATGGACGAAGCCGGATATGCTGGCGACGACACGCTTTACGAAGACCTGTTGAAGAAAGTTTTGCCGGACCGTCACGATGTCGATCAGTGGTATCACGACGTCTATACGCCCCTTATTCAGGCGATCTACATCGAGAATAAAGAAGAGCAGCCAACGTTGCTCCAACAGTATTGTGAGGGGTGGTATTCAGCTTTCGAGCAAGCCCCGTGGCACGATACTCATCATCAAGGTGAGGACGGTAACTACGTAGGTTATTGGGCTATCGAAGCGGGTGCCATCGCGTTTTTATATGGCATGGACGACAGCGAAATTGATCATATGGTGTACCCGACCGCGTTGGTTGAGTACGCCAGAATCAATAAGACAGTGAGCGGCTCTCGGATTGGCCGCATTGTTGGTGGTGAACCCTGCAGCAAAACAGGCTACTGGTTCACCCCGACTGAAGCGAACTCAAGACGTCACTTCCAACAAAGCGAAGTCATGCCGAAGCTTATCGACTCCGGTTGCGGTGATACGCTCTGGTATTGGTCGGGCGAACAATAAAATGCCAATAAGACAATCGTTATTCAGTGAAAACCATTACAACAACTTTCTTAGGGAGCATGATGAAGTTATCGAGCTCCTTAAGACAATCACCTTTGAGTCTGACTCTGCCGAAGAAGAAGCAGCACTTCGTTCAAGGCACATTCAAACGCTGGCCCTGGACAGGCTCTTGGCCGCTTACACCGCAGGAGAGGAAATCACTTCTCTCCTGCCGTTGCTTGAAGACCTCATAGAAAAATACGAAATCAGACAAGCAAAACTGGAGGCGTATGAAAACATGCCTGATATATCCCCACTCGCGATAGACGATTGGCCTTACCAATATGAAGAATGCGTACAAGCAATAGGTTTTTGCGTCCTGTTACAACGCACTGATTTACTTAAGCGCTTTGTCAAACTAATAGACAGTGCAGGCTATGCCAATAGCGATACGCTGTACGAAGATTTATTGACCAAGCTACTGCCGAACAGACACGATGTAGACTACTGGTTTCACGGCGTCTACTCGCCTTTGATTCAGGCCATTTATGCAGAGAGTAAAGAAGAAGCTACTGAGTTTCTCAAACACTACTGCGATCAATGGTATTCAGCCTTCGAACAAGCGCCGTGGCACGACCTTCATCATCAAGGCGAGGACGGCAACTACGTTGGCTATTGGGCTATAGAAGCTGGGGCCATCGCCTTTTTATACGACATCGACGACAGCACAATAGACCATATGGTATATCCCACGCATTTGGTCGAATATGCTAGAGCATATAAGGCAGCTATTGTTTCCAGGGTTGGATCACAATGAACAAACGACAAGCATTCCTCACCGAGGCCCGATACGCGAACTTTCTGGCTTACAGCGAAGAGACCAATATTTTCTGGAAGACCCACACATTTGAGTCAGACTCTCCCGAACAAGAAGCGTCCCTCAGGGCTGCTCACTTCAAAAGTGTGGCGCGAAGAAAACTATTTATTTCATATACAGCGGGAGAGGAAATCCATTCGCTGGTGCCCTTGCTTGAAGAACTGATATCCGCCTACGAAGAGCGTCAAAGAAAACTTTCAATCTCCGAGGGGGTAATCAACATCTCGCCCCTTGCCATTGATGACTGGCCAGATGAATTTGAAGAATGCGTACAAGTCTTTAGCCTGTGCATCCTGCTCAACAGAACGGACTTGCTCAAACGATTTGCCAAGCTTGTAGACGATGCAAATTACAAGGGTGAGGACACGCTCTACGAAGACTTGCTGCGCAAACGGCTACCCGGGCGAGAAGATATCGATGAGTGGTACCACGATGTCTACACGCCTTTAATCGAAGCAATCTATGCAGATGAAAAAGCCGAGGCTTCTCAGTTGCTAGCGGATTATTGTGAACAATGGTACGCGGCATTTAGCCACGCTCCTTGGCACGATGCACACTTGAATGGGGACGAAGGCAGCTATGTAGGGTATTGGGCATTCGAGGCGGGCGCTATTGCGTTTTTGTATGGAATCGATGACAGCAAAATCACCCATAGCGTCTACCCAAGGGATTTGGTCGACTATGCGAGAGCACATGAAGGTTAGACAGGCATTCTACAGTGAAGCCAACTATAAGGGCTTTCTGAAAGAATACGATGAAGTTATTGAATTCTGTAAGACCAATACCTTCCAATCTGGCTCCTCTCAACAAGAAGCTTCCCTTAGGGCACGCCACCTTCAAGGCTTGCTGTTTGACAGAATCCTGGCCTGTTATACCGCAGGCGGAGAGATTGCGACGCTTATACCATTTCTTGAAACGCTCATAGAGAAATACGAAATATCGCAGAGAGCATCGGCTGTTTATGAACAGCTCCCAACTGTCTCCCCGCTCGCCATAGATGACTGGCTGGACCAGTATGAAGAATGCGTACAAGTCATAAGCTTGTGCATCCTGTTGCATCGCATCGATCTATTGAAGCGGTTCGTGGTTCTAATAGACCAGGCGGGATATGTGGGTGATGACACCCTGTATGAAGACCTATTGTGCAAAGTACTGCCGAACAGACGTGACGTTGATCGATGGTACCACGACGTATATACCCCGCTGATTCAAGCCATCTATGCCAAGACCAAAGAGCAATCCAGCAAACTTCTCGGCGAGTATTGTGAACAGTGGTATTCCGCATTTCCGCATGCGCCTTGGCATGATACGCACCTGCAGGGAGACTGCGGAAGTTACGTTGGCTATTGGGCGTTGGAAGCGGGAGCAATTGCCTATCTTTACGATATCGACGATAGCAAAATCGATCACATGGTTTATCCAAAGCACTTGGTTGAATTTGCTAGAGGTATCAAACCTTGATCAAAAGACAAAAGTATTTTAGTGCAAACCACTACAGAAATTTTCTGAGAGGACACGACGAAGTCATCGATTTCTCTAAAACAAACACATTTCAATCAGACTCGCCAGCCGAAGAAGCAACAATTCGCTCAAGATTTTTTCAGCGATTAGCACTTCGCAAACTGACGGCGGCATACACGGCAGGAGAAGAAATATCGTCTCTCGCCCCTCTGCTTGAAGACGTGGTCGACAAGTATGAAATCAGGCAGGCAAAACTGGCAGAGTCTGAACAATCTCCTGGAATATCACCTCTTTCAATAGATGACTGGCCACACGAATATGAAGAGTGCGTACAAGTTATTGGTTTTTGTATTCTATTACATCGCTCAGACCTCCTTAAGCGATTTGTAAGATTGATCGACAACGCCGGATATGCTGGCGACGACACGCTTTATGAAGACTTGTTGAAGAAAGTGTTGCCTGACCGTCACGATGTCGATCAGTGGTATCACGACGTCTATACGCCCCTTATCCAGGCGATCTACATCGACAATAGAGAAGAGAAATCAACGTTGCTCCAACAGTATTGTGAGGGGTGGTATTCAGCTTTCGAGCAAGCTCCGTGGCATGACACTCACCTTCAAGGAGAGGATGGAAATTACGTCGGATACTGGGCTATTGAAGCGGGAGCAATCGCATTTTTGTATGGTATAGACGACAGCAAAATTGATCACATGGTTTACCCAAAGGACCTGGTCGAATATGCGAGAAACACATGAATACAAGGCAAGATTTTTACAGTGAAGGCCACTACAAACATTTCCTGAAAGCATTCAATGAAACCATTGAGTTTTGCAAAACCAACACATTCGAATCCGACTCTCCTGAAGAAGAAGCTTCACTTCGAGCAGAGCAACTCCAAAATCTTCTGCTTGACAGGATTTTCGCCTGCTACACGGCAGGAGAAGAGATAGAAGCTCTTATTCCATTGCTTGAGGAACTAATTGAAAACTACGAAACATGGCAAACAACATTGGCGATCTTTGAACGCGCGCCTAAAATATCTCCCCTCGCAATTGATGACTGGCTGGACCAGTATGAAGAATGCGTACAAATCATAAGTTTGTGCATCCTGATGCATCGCATTGATCTATTGAAGCGTTTCGTGACTTTAATAGATCAAGCGGGATACGCTGGCGATGACACCCTGTATGAGGACCTGTTGCGTAAAGTACTGCCGGACAGACATGATGTTGATCGATGGTACCACGATGTATACACGCCGTTAATTCAAGCCATCTATGCAAATACTAAAGCGCAATCGAGCAAGCTTCTCGGTGACTATTGTGAACAGTGGTATCCCGCATTTCCGCATGCGCCCTGGCATGATACGCACCTGCAGGGGGACTGCGGAAGTTACGTTGGCTATTGGGCAATTGAAGCCGCCGCCATCGCATTTTTATACGACATTGATGATAGCAAAATCGATCACATGGTTTACCCGAAAGCTTTAGTCGAATATGCCAGAAACAACACCACGACTGATCAAAGTAAAGACACATGATTAAAAGACAAAAATTCCTTACCGAGCAGCGATACGAAACTTTTTTAAACCATTATGAAAGATCCTTTACATTCTGGGAGGGCAAGCTATTTCAAGCCGACTCTCCCGAGCAGGAAAAGTCTTTACGAGCCAGGCATTTTCAAACGCTCTATTTGAAAAATATCTTGATGCGCTATACCGCAGGAGAAGAAATTCACTGCTTGCCGCCCCTCTTGGAGGTGTTGATCGATAGCTATGAAACTCTGCAACAAAAGCTGGCTCAACATGAACAAATTGAAAATATCACACCTCTGACGATTGATGACTGGATTGACGAATACCAGGAATGTTTGCAGGTCATCAGTCTGTGTATCCTTCTGCATCGGCGAGACTTACTAAAACGATTCGTTTTGCTGATAGACAATGCCGGTCATGCGGGCTCGGATACGTTATATGAAGATCTGCTGATAAAGGTCCTTCCCGACCGTGAAGATGTGGATCAGTGGTATCACGACGCTTACACCCTGCTGATTCAAGCCATCTACACCGAAGATAAAAAAACCGCATCCGAACTATTGGGAAAATACTGTACGAACTGGTATTCATCCTTTGATCAAGCCCCTTGGCATGACACGCACAAGGATGGCGATGAAGGAAGTTATGTTGGTTACTGGGCGCTGGAGGCGGGAGCCATTGCGTTTCTGTACGATGTCGACGACAGCAACATGACTCACATGGTCTACCCGAAAGATCTAGTCAAATATGCCAGAGG
This sequence comes from Pseudomonas sp. LBUM1646, assembly GCF_059716165.1. NCBI lineage: Bacteria > Pseudomonadati > Pseudomonadota > Gammaproteobacteria > Pseudomonadales > Pseudomonadaceae > Pseudomonas > Pseudomonas sp. LBUM1646. The sequence continues at coordinate 3,238,834 of NZ_CP166810.1, read as the reverse complement.
CATAAAACGTTGATTAAAAGACAAGCGTTTTACAGTGAAAGCCACTATAGAATCTTCCTGACAGAACACGATGAAGCTATAGAATTCTTTAAATCACGCCCATTCAAATCAGACTCTGCCGAAGAAGAAGCGACGCTTCGCTCAAGATTTTTTCAACGCCTGGCGCTTCATAAACTTCTGGCTGCATACACCGCCGGAGAAGAGATCGGCTCCCTCCTCCCGCTGCTTGAAGACTTAATTCATAAATACGAGGTTAGACAAGCCAAACTAGCAGAATACGAGCAATGCCCTGATATCTCCCCGCTCGCGATAGATGCCTACCCCTATCAGTATGAAGAGTGCGTTCAAGTCATAGGATTTTGTATTCTGCTACATCGCACAGATCTTCTTGGCCGATTCGTACAGTTGATAGACAATGCCGGCTATGCGGGCAATGACACGTTGTATGAGGATTTACTTGGCAAAGGACTACCTGATCGACATGATGTAGATCAGTGGTATCACGACGTCTATTCGCCATTAGTGCAGGCCATCTATGCAAAGACTAAAGAAGATGCCACCAACTTTCTTGAACAATATTGCAGCGAATGGTACGACGCCTTTACACAGGCGCCATGGCATGACACCCATTTACAGGGCGAAGGTGGCAACTATTTTGGATATTGGGCGATAGAAGCCGGAGCAATCGCGTTCTTATACGGTATTGACGACAGCAAAATCGACCATATGGTGTATCCGAAAGCTTTGGTTGAATACGCCAGAAACCACATCCCCCCCTATCGAGAAGGATCGCCATGAACAGACGCCAGCGTTTCATCGCCGACTCCTACTATCAAAAGTCCATCCATCTCTACGATACGACCGAGTCGCGCTGGTCTGGCAGGACGATGCAGGCAGATTCTCCAGACCAGGAGAAGGCATTACGCACGGGGTACTTCAAGGAGGCTGCATTTAATGCCTTGCTGATCAGTTACACGGCGGGCGAGCCGATCGACAGCCTTATTCCCCGGCTGGAGAAGCTGATCAGTCGATACGAGATTTACCAGCAAGCCCTGGCTGCCGAGGAACGCGAACCTGATATTTCACCCTTGGCCATTGATGACTGGCCCGAACACTATGAAGAGTGTGTTCAAGTCATCAGCCTTTGCATTCTGTTGCATCGCAACGACCTGCTGGCTCGCGTCGTCGCTTTGATAGATCGCGGGGGATACGCCCACGAAGACACGCTCTTCGAAGACCTTCTGCGCAAGCATTTACCTGATCGCGCTGACGTGGACGAGTGGTTCCACGACCTCTACACGCCGCTGATCAGGGCGATATATGCCACCGACCCTGGAGAGTCCAGCCACCTGTTAAAGCAATATTGCTTAGGGTGGTATCCCGCTTTCGCCTCGCTACAAACCAACTGGCATGACAGTCATTTGGACATGGAAGGCGACGATGGCAACTACGTCGGTTACTGGGCTTTTGAAGCAGGCGCCATTGCCTTTTTATACGGTATTGACGACAGCGAAATCGATCATATGGTTTACCCCAAAGACCTGGTGGCGTATGCCAGGAGCCGCGCAAACACGTAAACTCCCGCCCTCTTCAGGAAACGGACTTCGGACTCAAAACCATGGAACTGCAATTCACCATTACCCCCGAGCACACCCAGATCAGGATCGGCGAACAGCTGGCGCGCGAAATGCTCAAGCATGATCAACAGCACGCCCAGCTGTTGGGCTACGTCACACGCTTACAGGATCGTCTGCTCGCCCCGCTGTTGTTTGTCCTTTGTCTGGTCGGTGGCATGCTGGCGATCTATTTTCCTGATCGTCAGTTCACTCCCGAGAAGATTATCTCCATGGTGTTGTCCGGGGTGCTCTTGGCGGTGGTTTGGTGGTTCTTCTCCGGTCGTTTGTTGCGCCGCCTGCGAGCACGTATCGCCGCCAGCCACGCCAAGCCGCGTGCGCCTTTGCGCGGGGCGAACCAGCGCCTCATCGAAACCAAACTGCGTATTAACCTCAAGGCTGCTGAAGGCGCTTATCGCCTGCTAATCGACGACCAGGGTTTCAACCTGATCAATGCCAAAGGCGCGAAAGGTGGACTGGCCTGGGCAAAGATCGTGCGCCTCAAGGAAACGCCTGACTTTTACTCAGTGGCTTGCGCTGAACTGGATCGTAAGGACAAGGCCTATCACATCCCCAGGCATAGCGATGTCATGGACGCGGAGCAGTATCAGCAAGGCTTGGCGTTGTTTTTAAGCCGGGTACCCGACTCGGTCATTTGACGGTTGGCAGATCCTGCAACGTTGATCAAACCAATAAATCTCTGCCCTTCAAAAGCCGCCGCCATGAACAAACGACAAAAATTCTTCAGTGAATATCAGTACAACAAGTTTCTGAGAGAGCATGACGAGGTGATTGAGTTTTTCCAGACCAACACCTTTCAGTCTGACTCGCCAGAAGAAGAGGCGATGCTTCGCTCATCGCACTTCAAGCAGTTGGCACTGGACAAGCTTTTAGCCGCTTACACGGCAGGAGAGGAAATCGCCTCTCTCATACCTTTGCTTGAAGTTCTCATAGAAAAATACGAAACCAGGCAAGCCAGGCTGGCGGAGTACCAGAACAGTCCCGACATATCGCCGCTCGCGATAGACGATTGGCCTGACGAATTTGAAGAATGCGTGCAAGTTATCGGCTTCTGCGTTCTGCTGCATCGCATTGATTTACTTAAACGTTTTGTACTGCTGATAGACCGCGCAGGCTATGCCGGCGACGACACGCTCTATGAAGATCTGCTAATCAAGGTGTTGCCGAACAGACACGATGTGGACCAATGGTTTCATGACGTCTACTCACATTTGATTCGGGCCATTTATGCAGAGAGCAAAGAGGACGCGAGCCAGTTTCTTAAAAAGTATTGCAAGCAATGGTATTCCGCCTTCAAGCAGGCGCCTTGGCATGACAGTCATTTGCAGGGCAAGGATGGGAATTACGTCGGTTACTGGGCGGTTGAAGCGGGAGCTATCGCATTTTTGTACGACATCGACGACAGCGAAATAGATCACAGGGTTTACCCCAAAGATCTCGTTGAATATGCCCGAAACCAGAAAGCCTTGGATGCATCGCGCTCGAGCATTTAGCTACACAACCTGCCCCACAGGAGGCAGGTGTGTTTCAGCAGGCGTCAGGCCGGCGCTGTCCAGCCCAACATCTGCTGCTGCGCGACCTGCAATAGATCGCAGCCGTCCTGCGTCAGCAGATACAGCGCGTGGGTGATGTGCGGAATATCCTGGACATCACCGTTTTTGAAGCACTGGCAATGCAACGTTTCCAGCAAGTTGCTGGAGGCACGGATGCGCTGTAGAGCGGCTTCGAGAATGTCTTGGGGATTGGCCTCGGTGTCGATGACCATGGGGTTTGTGTCGGTGACGTTGCTTTTGATTGAGCGGTAGCGATCGGGAAAAGGATTTAGCGTTGGCATAGTGGTTACTCGAGCATTAATTAGTAATCGCCAGCACCGTGACCAAACGATGGAGGCGGCTGTGTACAGGCTTGGTCAACCGCTAACACTCAAAACGGCTCGCTCGAAAGCGTCCTGCACACAGCCACCATTGCAACGCACTGCGAAACGTAGAAGTCCGCAGCGCGAATGATGGCACATATGTGCAGTGTTATCAGGTGACCAAACCTGTTCGCTGATTTTGCAGCGATGCCAAACAGTACCCGCTGGAAGCCGCCCGGCGAAAGCCGACAAAGCGCCCAAGCCTGTAGGACCGAGATGAAGCTCACCTAGGATTTTTTACAAGAAGCGGATAACGCTGTAGGCCCATCAAAAAGAAAGGATTCCCTCCCAATGAAATCACCTTGGCAGTACCTCATCGCAGCGCTGCTAACCACCCCGGCCTACGCGCAACCGCTCAAGACCATCCTCACCTGCCCTTTAGCCGGCAACGCCAAGGTATCGCTGCTGGCCGAGCCCGCCGAAGACGGCCATCGCCTTTTCGTAAAACTCGATGGCAACACCCACATCGCCTTCACCGATATGCCCCAAGAGGACTTCATTGGCCGCATCGTCCTGGCAAAGTGCGTGTCCTCAACCCTGATGTTCGCCCTCGAATACGGCTCGCCCTATATGAAAGGCGTCGTACTGCGCAAAAACCCGGTCACTCACGCCGTCGAACAAATCAATTTCGCCGAGAAAACCCTGCCCCGTTGGCTCTATCTGGGGCCGCAGCAAATGCGCCTGGTCATGCCAAACGAAGGCTATGAAGTCCCGACGAAGTTTCTGCTCTATGACTACGTGGCCGGCAAAGGCCAGGCTGAAACCGCCATCGGCATTGACACCCCTCCCCAAAGGCGTGGTTTTAAGGTCGTGCGTTTGGAGAGGCGTTCCGGCTATTAACTGACCGGTATCAACCCACATTTCTTCCCCGACATGAAACCTCTGTCAGAAACCGCCTCACGACAGGTGGTATACAGACGGATTAACCATCGCTTAACGCCGCGGTCCAAAACTTTACTGGACCGCACGCCTTCAGACTTTTCTGACGCCCAGTGCGGCAGGTTCGACGCGTTACACGTCGAGCTGACTATAAGCCTGCACCGGAGACTTTCCATGAACATGCGCACCTTGCTGATCACCACTGCCCTCGCCTGCACCGCATTCGCCGGCCTGGCCCAAGCCAATGACGCTTCAACTTCCCAGGCCACCCCGTACCAGTACGGCATGCCGCTGCACGTGGGCAAGGTGATTGCCTTGAACGAACCGTCGACACTGGACTGTAAAGTGGTCACGGCGGACATGAAGTACATCGATAGCGCCACGGGTAAACCTTCGGAAATCACTTATCGGAAATTGTCTGACGCCTGCAGTTATCAGAACTGACAGAAGGCTCTGATTCGGCGCTTTGCGACTTGCTTGTGAAGGATCTGGCGCTATGCTTTGGGCGCCTCCCTCACTGCCGCAAGGATCCGCCATGCAGTTATCGTTTCGTACATTGTCGACGTTCACCGCCGCGCTGTGTTTCGTGCTGGCGCTGGTCTGGGGTTTGCTGCCGGATCGGTTGTTGGCGATCTGGAGCATCGAGTATTCGTCGGCGGCGGGACTGGTCGCGCGGCGTATTGCTGTGCTGTTTGCGGCGCTTGGGGCGATGTTTTATCTGGTTCGCAACGAGGCGCCGTCCGCGAGTCGCAGTGCTCTGAGCAATGGTTTTATTGTCGGCTGTTGGGGGTTGGCAGCACTGGGCTTCGGCGAATGGCTGAATGGCCATGCCGGGCCAGGTATTTTGATGGCGGTCGGGGTCGAACTGGCGCTGGGCCTGGGATTTTTCCAGACCCGGCGCGTATCGGTAGAGCTCGAAGCTGTAGGTTAAAGTGCTTTACGGTCAGGATGCAGTGTCTGGGTGGATGCCCTGAGCTGCATGTCTGAACGAAGCTCGGCGATCAGGTCGTTGATTTCGCGACATCCATTCAACTGCTTGGCGTTGATGCCAGTTACCATCAGATCCAGCTGATCCGTTTGCTTGTCGGCATACACTTTTATGGTCATCGACAGATCCGGCGATAGCGTGCATTGACAGCGCTTCGGCAGGAAGCTGCTTTCAATGATATTGCGAAGTTCCAGGGCAGAAAGAAACATGGCGACCCTCTCCTTAATGTGAGACTGCCAATCAAAATAATCATCGGTCGGTGCTGAAAAAACCCGTTTGTCTTCCTTGCGGGCCTGAACATTTCATTACCTGACCGTTCTCTCGTAGCAACGCTGACTCATATGACATCGTCGATCAGCTTAAGACCAGCTACAGCATAAAACATGCCCAGGATTTCGCTCTGCACCTCGTCGGCAAATCAAAGGTTTAGGCTACGCGCTATCAGACTGCCCTCATGCAAGATGCAAGAAAGGCGGGTAAAAGCCCTGCAAATTGCAGGTATCAGCGGTGGGTTTGCATTCGTCATGCTTGGCAGTAAAAATGCTATCCGATGTTTCAGTATCCGCTGACCCCACTCACACGCAAGGAGGCATCATGGGTTCTTTGACCTTAAACACGACCGTTGGGCTAATAGTTGCCGGGTTGTCGTGCGCCGCGCACGCCTCGAAACTCGAAGAAGTCGCGCCGTTCCCCAAGGCCGAGAGCGGTTTTACCCGTCAGGTCATCCATCTCGCGCCACACACCCAAGAGGACGGCTATCAGGTCGAGATTCTGGCCGGCAAGACGTTGTCCGTGGACTGCAACCGTCAGCGCTTGGGCGGGATGCTGGAAGAGAAGAATCTGGAGGGTTGGGGTTATCCGTTTTATCGACTGGAAACCGTGATCGGGCCGATGAGCACGATGATGGCCTGCCCTGATGGCAAGACCAGGAAGGACTTTGTGCCGGTGGTCGGGGACGGGTTTATGTTGCGCTATAACAGCAAGCTGCCGGTTGTGCTGTATGTGCCTAAGGATGTTGAGGTTCGTTATCGGATCTGGTCGGCATCGAGCAAGGTCGAGACAGCCGTTCAGGAGTAACCCGATCCGTTGTTGTAGCCGCTGGCGAAGCCTGCGTTCGGCTGCGAAGCAGTCGTGAAACCTGATTGCGCGGTCTTTCTGATGTACCGCGTCGTCTTATTTTGCGACGGCTTCGCAGCCGAACGCAGGCTTCGCCAGCTGCTACATATAGCGTGCGGTGCGGCGAAATTTCGTTCACTGCCGCCATCCTCTACAGGAGCTGCCCTTTGATTACCTGCCACGTCAAATATGTGATCGATCCGTATCAACTGCCCGAATTCGAAGCCTACGCCAAGGCCTGGCTCGATATCGTCGAACGCCTCGGTGGTACTCATCACGGTTACTTCCTGCCGTCCGAAGGTGCGAGCAATATCGCCTACTGCTTGTTCAGTTTTCCTTCGCTGGCGGACTACGAAAGCTACCGCCATATCGCGATGACCGACCCGCAAAGCACCGCGCTGGTGGCCTCGCTGGTGGAGAAGAAGTTTATCGTCAGCTACGAGCGCACGTTCCTGCGCCCAATGCTGGCCTGACCTCCTCACACAGGGACGCCACACACCGCGGCGCGCTCGGCGACATGGCGCAAGCTGTCGAAGTTGATATTCGCTCCCGAGTCGATGGCCACCAGGGTCTGCCCCCGGACGCCGGTCTGTGCCACGTACTTCTTGATCCCGGCCACGGCCAAGGCGCCGGAAGGCTCGGTGATAGAGCGGGTGTCGTCGTAGATATTCTTGATCGCCGCGCAGAGTTCGTCGTTGCTGACGGTGATGACTTCATCGACACAAAACCGGCACACCTCGAAACCATAGGCGCCGATCTGCGCCACCGCCACGCCATCGGCGAAGGTTCCTACGTTGGGCAGGACCACTCGCTCGCCAGCCTGCAACGCCGCCTGCAAACACGCGGAATGCTCCGACTCGACGCCGATGATGCGTACTTCGGGGCGCAGGTATTTGACGTACGCGGCGATACCGGCGATCAAGCCACCGCCGCCCACCGGGACGAATATCGCGTCCAGCGGCCCTTGGTGCTGACGCAGGATTTCCATGGCGACGCTGCCCTGCCCGGCGATCACGTCCGGGTCGTCGAAGGGCGAAACAAAAGTGCGACCGGTTTGCTGTGCCAGGTTCAAGGCGTATTCCAGCGCAAAGGGAAAGCTTTCGCCATGCAGCACCGCATCGGCACCTCGACTTCGCACACCGAGCACCTTCAACTCCGGCGTGGTGCTGGGCATGACGATGGTCGCGGCGATCCCCAATTCTCGCGCCGCCAGCGCCACGCCCTGGGCATGATTGCCAGCGGAAGCCGTGATCACCCCCCGGGCCTTTTGCTCATCGCTGAGCTGCACCAGTTTGTTGTAGGCGCCGCGGACCTTGAAGGAAAAGGTCGGTTGCAGGTCTTCGCGCTTGAGCAGGATCTGATTGCCCAGCGCTTCGGACAACGCGGGTGCCGGTTGCAGCGGCGTGCGCACCGCCAGTTCATACACCGGCGCGGCGAGGATCTTTTTCACGTAGTGCTCAAGCAAGCTTTGTTGGGCGGTGGTGCTCATGCTCATCTCCTGTTGCACACGGTCTGCGTCGGAGCTGCCGAAGGCTGCGATCTTTTGATCTTCAAAAGCAAAAGATCGCAGCCTTCGGCAGCTCCTACGCGGGTTGTGCGTCAATTCAAAACCCAGGAGACAGAAAGTAAAAACCCGCCTCTAGGGCGGGTTGGGTGCTGCAGTCGTGAGCTAGCCCGCCAAATAAGGAATGGCGGTAATAATGCTTGGCTGGCAGCGCAATACAGTGGAAATCATGGCTGGAAATTAGCCGGGCGCTGGTGGCAAGTCAATGGCCAATTTTGCCGGGGCTCTGTAGGCTGGCGATTCTGCTCATTGTCCCCAAGGAAGGAAACCATGAAGTCTGTCGCCCTGCCCCTGATTGCCCTGATCGCGTTTGCCGGCTACACCGTTTCGGTGATGCTGCAGGCGGAACAGTCGTTGATCGATTTTGGCATCGGCCTGATGTCGCGACCGGATACGGCGCAGGTGGTGATTGATCTTTATCTGCTGGCAACGCTGGCGGGCATCTGGATGTACCGGGATGCTCGTCAACGCGGCCAGTCGGCGTTGTCAGTGATTCCCTATCTGTTGCTCACGGCCATTTTCGTGTCGGTTGGGCCGTTGCTGTACCTCGTCGTCCGTGGCTTGCAGAATCGGCGCAAGGCGCTCACTTCGCCAACCGCCTGAGCCCCAGCACCATTACCCCGGCCCCAAGCATCATCGCCGTCAAAAACAACGGATACGAAACCCACCATGGCGTCCCTGCCGTCATCATGCTGAACTCCGACATCCCGCCAATACTGGCAATCAGGTTCAACGGCAAAAACACCACGTTGATCAACGTCAGTTTACGCAGCAGGTTGTTCATGCTGTTGTTCATCAGGTTGCCCCGGGCGTCGATCAGCCCGGAGAACACCGTGGAGTAGATTTCCGCCTGTTTGTAGCACTGGTTGTTTTCGATGATCAGGTCGTCGATCAGGCCGATGGCCTGGGCGCTGAAGTGTTCCTTTTCCGCGTGGTTGCGCAGCCGGGTCAGCACCGCGCCGTTACTGTGGATGGCGTTGATGTAATAGATCAGGCTCTCGCTGAGATTGAACATCTGGATCAGGTGCTGGTTTTCCATCGACGCATTGAATTTTTGCTGCAACTCCCGGGCAACCAATTTGATCACCTTGAGGTGGCCCAGGTAGTGATGGATGTTGTTGAACAACAAATCCAGCAACACATCCAGCGGCGTATTAAGCCGCTGCCGGGTGCCGAGCCCATGCAGTGGCGAGTCGTCGGTGGCGATCACCAGCAAACGGCCTGGCGAGAACAGCAAGCCGCAGGACGACACCTCAAAGGCCAGGCTACCGGCGCCGGAATAGTTTTCCGGGCGTTTCCAGATCAAAAACAAATTGTCGGGGTGAAACTCGATGCGCGACACCTCGTCGGGGTCCAGAGCCGAGGCCAAGGCATGTTCATCGAGCTTGAAATGGCTGTGCAGCAGGTCCCGCTCGGCGGCGTCGGGGTTGCTGAACAACATCACTTCGGCGTCCAGTCGTTCGACTTTGTGCAGGGCGCCGTGGGTCAGTTGAAAGCTCTTGATCATCGGCCGCTCACCAGGCCTGGCCGCGGCGCTTGAGCTCCAGGCGACGGACGAACTCTTCCAGCACCAACGAGTACAAATCGTCCTGCAAATAAGCGTCTTCGATGCCGGCGTCCATGTTGGGGTTGTCGTTGACCTCGATCACCACCACTTTGTCGCCGGACTGCTTGAGGTCAACGCCGTAGAGACCGTCGCCGATCAGGTTGGCCGTCTTCACCGCCAGCTCCACCACCGCGCGCGGTGCTTCGTGGACCGCCAGGGTGCGGCATTCGCCGTTGATGTCCTGGCCCTTGGCTTTGTGGTTGTAGATCTGCCAATGGCCCTTGGACATGAAGTACTGGCAGGCAAAGATCGGTTTGCGGTTGAGCACGCCGATGCGCCAGTCGTACTCGGTGTAGAAAAACTCCTGAGCGAGCAACAGCACCGAGTGTTCGAACAATTCGGCGGTGGCTTCGAGCAAGGCTTGCTGGCTTTCGACCTTGATCACGCCCCGGGAGAAACAGCCGTCGGGAATCTTCAACACCAGCGGAAAGCCCAAACGCTCGCCGACCCGTTCGAAATCTTCCGGTCGTTCCTTGTAGAGGATTTCAGTGGCGGGCATGCCCAACTGGTGGCTTTTTAGCAGGTCGGTCAGGTAGACCTTGTTGGTGCAGCGCAGGATCGACGCCGGGTCGTCCATCACCACCAGCCCTTCGCTCTCGGCTTTCTTGGCGAAGCGGTAGGTATGGTTGTCGACGCTTGTGGTCTCGCGGATCAGCAGCCCGTCGTATTCGGCAATACGGGCGTAGTCCTTGCGCTCAATCAGCTCAACGTCGATGCCCAGGGTTTTGCCGACCCGGACAAAGTTATCGAGTGCTTTGGCGTTGGACGGTGGCAACGCTTCTTGCGGGTCATGCAGGATGGCCAGGTCATAACGGGCCAGGCGCCGCGAGCGAGGTACGCGCCAGATCTTGCGACTGAAACTGTCCAGCGAGTGGGCGAACTGATCTTCCTGATCCTCGCGCAACTTGTGCAAGGCACCGGACTTTATGCCTTCGATGTGCCAACCGTTAGTTCGTCTAAACTCAACTAGCAGTATTGGACATGGAAACACTTCAAACAATTGTCGCGCCAGATCCTGCAAGGGCTCGATATTGGTCTTACCGAAATACAGGGTTAGCGTAAAGCCTTCGGTATCGCTGTAAAGATGATTGCTCAGGGCTTTTTCGAGCGGTTTATCCAGATCATCCAAGGCCAGGCCATACAGCGATTTGCGCGTCAGCTCGCTGATGGTTCGCACCGACGGAATGACCTTGTGCCCCCGGGCTTCGGCCAGCAGCGAGCAGTAGTAGCCGTGCCCCAGGTACTTGTAGCTGCGGCACAGGTTGATCACCTGAACCCGCTTGCCCTGCTCGTTGTCGCGGGTTTGCTCCAGGTATTCCTGGGCGGTGACGATGTCTTCGCTGGGAAAGTACGACGCCCAGTCTTCCTTGCGTTCGACGATGATAATCAACTGACTTGAAGTTCTAACCGCGTCATTTAAAAAAGTTGCCGCCGGCAAAGTTTGCTCGGATACTTCGCGCCAATGACCTTGTACCGCTGACATAGTGATTGATCCGTTGGAGAACAAGACCTTTCCTATTAAGCACGAACTTTTTCGAAAGTCCCGTTTCGTTACGCAACTTTTACGGCGGTCATATGAATCCTGTCTTTCGCTTGGCGGTAGTTGAAGACTTACCGGCGCTGCTGAAACTCGAAGAGCAATGCTTCACCACGGATCGGCTCAACAGTCGCAGTTTTCAGTGGATGATCACGCGCGCGCATGGACAGTTGTTGGTCGCCGAAGTCGGGGATGTGCTGCTCGGCTATGCGGTGGTGTTGTTCCATCGCGGCACGTCCCTGGCGCGGCTGTATTCGATTGCCATCGCCTCCGAGGCCCGAGGCAATGGCTTGGGCAAACAATTGCTGGAGCGCGTCGAGGCCTGCGCCCTTGAGCACGATTGCGCTTACCTAAGGCTGGAGGTGCGCATCGATAACCCGGCGGCGATCGCCCTGTATGAGCGCAACAGTTACCGGCGTTTTGCTCTGATTCACGACTATTACCAGGACCATGCCGACGCGCTGCGCCTGGAGAAACGCATTCTCCAGCACCGCGATTCGCGCAATATTCAGGTGCCTTGGTATCGCCAGACCACCGACTTCACCTGTGGCCCGGCGTGTTTGCTGATGGCCATGGGCGCGCTGCAACAGGGTCGGTTGCTGGAGCGGCGTGAGGAACTGCAAATCTGGCGCGAGGCGACCACGGTGTTCATGACCTCCGGCCATGGTGGCTGTAGCCCTCAAGGGTTGGCATTGGCGGCGTGGCGACGCGGGTTTCGGGTGCGACTGCAACTGAGCATGGCCAGCCCGTTGTTTCTGGATGGCGTGCGCGATGAACATAAAAAGGACGTAATGCGTTTGGTGCACGAAGAGTTCACCGCACAGTTGCAGGACACCGATGTGGAACGGGTGATTGGCGGGCCGCTGGACCTGCCACGGTTGCTGGACGCTGGCGGGCAGCCGTTGGTGTTGATCAGCAGCTATCGGTTGACCCGCTCCAAGGCACCACATTGGGTGATGGTCACCGATTGCGACGAAGAGTTTGTGTATTTGCATGATCCGGATGTGGATCACAGCCAGCACCGGCAACCCATGGACTGCCAGCATTTGCCGGTGAGTCATGGGGAGTTTGAGAAGATGTGCAGTTTCGGGCGGGGGAAGCTTCGAGCGGCGGTGGTTTTGTATGCCCGGACCTGATCGTTCCCACGCTCCTGCGTGGGAATGCCTCTTGTGACGCTCTGCGTCACGCTTTGGGACGCGGAGCGTCCCGGGCTGCATTCCCACGCGGAGCATGGGAACGATCAGCGCAAAGACTTTACTTCAGGCCAACCTTGTAAAGCGCCCCATCCTCTTCATCCGTCAGCACATACAAATACCCGTCCGGGCCCTGCCGTACATCGCGGATACGCGCCTTGAGTTCACCCAGCAAGCGCTCTTCATGCACCACCTTGTCGCCATCGAACTGCAACCGAATCAGTTCCTGACTCACCAGCGCGCCGATAAACACGTTGTGCTGCCAAGGCTTGAAGCGATCGGCGTCGTAGAACGCCATGCCGCTGATGCCGGGAGAGACTTCCCAGACATGATGCGGTGGCACGGTGCCTTCGGCGGTCTTGCCCTTGGCTTCCGGGATCGGCTGACCGGAATAGTTGATGCCGTTGGTTGCCAGCGGCCAACCGTAATTCTTGCCGCGCTCGATGACGTTGATTTCGTCGCCCCCTTTGGGGCCATGCTCGTTTTCCCACAGCGTACCGTTCCACGGATTGAGCGCCGCGCCTTGCGGATTGCGCTGGCCGTAGGACCAGATCTCGGGACGGACGCCGGCCTGACCGACAAAGGGGTTGTCATCCGGCACCTTGCCGTCCGGGTAAATTCGCACGACTTTGCCCTGCAGCTTGTCGAGGTCCTGGGCAGTCATGCGGTCGTTGTTTTCGCCCAGGGTAATGAACAGATAGCCGTCACGGTCGAACACCAACCGCGAGCCAAAATGGTTACCGACCGAAAGCTTCGGCTCCTGGCGGAAGATCACCTTGAAATCCTTGAGGGTGGTCAGGTCGTCGGACAAACGCCCGCGACCGACCGCCGTCCCGGCCTTGTCGCCCTCGCCGCCACCTTCGGCGTAGGACAGGTAGACCATGCGGTCCTGCTTGAAGTCCGGTGACAACACCACGTCGAGTAAACCGCCCTGCCCCTTGGCCCAGACCTTGGGCACGCCACTGATCGGCGCTGAGCGTTTGCCATCGATGGTGACCACTCGCAGGTTGCCGGCCCGTTCGGTCACCAGCATGCCTTTTCGATCCGGGAGAAACGCCAGGGCCCACGGATGTTCCAGGCCTTGGGTGATCGGTGTGACTTCAAGGGTGCCTTGCTCGCTTTTGAGTTCCTGGGTGGGCGCCGCGAAAACAGGCGCCGCGACGCTGATCAATACGCTGGCGCAGAAGGTGGCCAGGAGGGTTTTACGCAACATGCACGCTTCCTTTTGTCGTTCGAATGGCTGACAGAACCTCAGTCCTGCCGTTCAACGGTTGCTGCTGTCCGAGTCGCGGGGCGGTGGATTGGGAATGAATTTCGGTGGCGTGGCGGGCGCCGACTTGTCCTGGGGATAGCGGTTGCCGATACCGCCGTTTTCCAGGGTGGGCGGACGCGGCGTCGGCGCGAAAGTCGGCTGCCGGGTGGCCGGCTGCGTGCCCTGCATGCTGTTGGGATTGGCCCGGTGAATCGGGCTGTTGTAGGGATTGTTATTGCTGCTGCCCGTCGGGCTCTGGGCCAGGGCCGCCTGGCCGAGCACGGCGCTCAAGGCCAGCGCGATAAAGCCGAGCACAAATCTGTTCATGGGGAGCCTCTCTACGGACATGGGAATAGAGTCTTCGATGCCACGCTACGCCCGAGGTTCGCATTTGTTAACTGAAACCTCCTTCACAGATGTAACACCCGTTTGCCGCACCGCTGATCCCCCCGCAGGACTTGGGCGCAAGCCGCTGAAACTTTTGCGCCGGGCCACAGGTCACCTGAACATCACTTGCGAGTAGACGACGATGGCCCGGGCAATCTGGAAAGGCGCAATCAGTTTTGGCTTGGTGCACATCCCTGTGGCACTGGTCTCGGCCACCTCGTCCCAAGGGGTGGATTTCGACTGGCTCGACAGCCGCAGCATGGACCCGGTGGGCTACAAGCGCGTCAACAAAGTCACCGGCAAGGAAGTCACCAAGGAACACATCGTCAAAGGCGTGGCCTACGAAAAAGGTCGTTACGTGGTACTCAGCGAAGAGGAAATTCGCTCGGCGCACCCGCTGTCGACCCAGACCATCGACATCTTCGCCTTTGTCGACAGCGAGCAGATCCCGCTGCAAAACATCGACACACCCTACTACTTGGCGCCGGACAAACGCGGTGGCAAGGTTTATGCGCTGCTGCGTGAAACCCTGAGCAAAACCAACAAAGTCGCCCTCGCCCATGTCGTGCTGCACACCCGCCAGCACTTGGCGGCGTTGATGCCGCTGGAGTCAGCCATGGTGTTGGTGATGCTGCGCTGGCCAGCGGAAGTGCGCAGCCTGGACGAACTGGCGCTGGGCAGTGAAGTGACCGAACCCGAATTGGCAAAAGGTGAACTGGAGATGGCCAAGCGGCTGGTGGAAGACATGAGCGCCGACTGGAAACCCGAGGATTACCGCGACAGCTTCGAAGACAAGATCATGGCCCTGGTCGAGAAGAAGGCCCATGAAGGCAAGATCGAAGACGTCGAGAGCACCAGCGGCGAAGAGGAACGCAAAACCGCCGATGTTATCGATTTGACCGAACTGCTTAAGCGCAGCCTCGGCGGCAAGGCAGCCGCCAAACCGGCAGCCAAACCCCGCAAAGCCGCCGCCAAACCGGCCCCGGCGAAAAAAGCCACAAAGAGCTCTCGCGGCTGACGGCCCGCGATACTCGCAACACAAGGTAGTCCGCCATGGCTAAACCGGTGAGTGAATACACGCGCAAACGCAACTTCGAGATCACCTCGGAACCGCCCGAATCGGCACCGGCCAAACGAGGCAAAAAAGCCGCCTCGGCCCTGCGCTTTGTTATTCAGAAGCACGATGCGCGCAATCTGCATTACGACTTTCGCCTGGAACTCGATGGCACCCTGAAAAGCTGGGCGGTGCCCAAAGGCCCGAGCCTGGACCCGACGCAAAAGCGCCTCGCGGTGCATGTCGAAGACCATCCCATCAGTTACGGCACCTTCGAGGGCAGCATTCCCGAGGGGCAATACGGTGCGGGGGATGTGATTGTCTGGGATCACGGCGTGTGGCAACCGATTGGCGACCCGCAAGCAACCTACAAGGCCGGCAAGCTGAAATTCACCCTGATCGGTGAAAAGCTCTCCGGCGACTGGGCGCTGGTGCGCACTCACCTGCGCGGCAGTGGCGACAAGGAACAATGGTTACTGATCAAGGAGAAGGATCAACAGGCACGGCCAATCAGCGAGTTTGACGTGGTCGCCGAACTGCCAAAAAGCGTATTGAGTGATGCAACCGTGGGCGACAAAACGCCCAAAAAAACCGCGAAAAAGCCCAAAGCCGCCAAACCCGAACCGGCAACCCTACCCAAAGAGTTCAGCCCGCAATTGGCTACGCTGATGGACAAAGCCCCGGCCGGCGACTGGCGCTATGAAATCAAATTCGACGGCTACCGCATCCTCGCGCGCATAGACAACGGCGAAGTGCGGCTGTTGACCCGCAATGGCCACGACTGGACGGCCAAGCTGCCGCTGCAGGCCAAAGCGCTGGCCGAGATGAAGCTCGACGGCAGTTGGCTGGATGGCGAGGTGGTGGTGCTGAACGACAAAGGCTTTCCGGACTTTCAGGCGCTGCAGAACGCGTTCGAGATCGGTCGCTCTGTAGACATCGTTTATTTCGTATTCGATGCGCCGTTCCTCCACGGCGTGGATCAGCGTGAGTTGCCGGTGGAGGATCGCCGGGCCGCGCTGAAAAAAGCCCTGGGGCGCAAGTCGCGGCAGGTGTTGCGCTTCTCCGAGGCTTTCACGGCGAACCACCAGGACATCGTCGAGAGCGCGTGTGCGTTATCGCTGGAAGGCGTGATCGGCAAGCGCGCTGGCAGCCCTTATGTATCACGACGCAGTCCCGACTGGATCAAGCTCAAATGCCGTTTGCGCCAGGAATTCGTGATCATCGGTTATACGCAGCCTCAAGGTTCGCGCAGCGGTTTCGGCGCCCTGTTGCTGGGCGTCTACGACGATAAAGGTCTGGTGTATGCCGGGCGGGTTGGTACCGGGTTCAATCAGGCCAACTTGAAACTGTTTCATGGGCAGTTGCAGAAGATCGAGCGCAAGACCTCACCCTTGGCCAAACCATTGACGGCCGCTCAGGCTCGGGGCGTTCACTGGGTCGAGCCAACGCTGGTGTGCGAGGTCGAGTTTGCCGAATGGACCCGCGAAGGTGTGGTCCGGCAAGCAGCATTTATCGCCATGCGCACCGACAAACCGGCGACAGAGATTGTTCGTGAACAGCCACAATCCCCCAAGGCGAACAAACCCGTGAGCGAAAAGAAAACCAGCAGCAAGGACAGCACCGTCGTCGGGGTGAAGATTACTCACCCCGATCGTGTGATCGACAAGGACAGCGGCACACAGAAACTTGAATTGGTGCAGTTTTACGCAAGTATCAGCCAGTGGATCCTGCCGTATCTGCGTAACCGACCGGTTTCACTATTACGGGCCCCGGAAGGTGTCGACGGCGAACAGTTCTTCCAGAAGCACGCCGAACGCCTGGCGATCCCCAACATCAAGCACCTGGACCCGAACATCGACCTGGGGCATGCACGCCTGATGGAGATCGACAGTGTCCAGGCGCTGATCGGTGCCGCGCAAATGGGCGCCATCGAGCTGCATACCTGGGGCGCGACCCATGACAAGATCGAAACGCCCGACCTGTTTGTGCTCGACCTCGACCCCGATCCGGCGCTGCCCTGGAAAAGCATGGTCGAGGCGACGCAACTGACCCTGTCGGTGCTCGACGAAATCGGCCTCGAAGCCTTTCTGAAAACCAGTGGCGGCAAGGGCATGCACATCATTGTGCCGCTGGCACGCAAGGAGGATTGGGACACGGTCAAGGGTTTCGCCAAAGCCATCGCCCAGTTTATGGCGCAGCAGTTGCCGGAACGGATCACCGCGACCATGGGCCCGAAAAACCGCGTCGGCAAGATCTTCGTCGACTACCTGCGCAACACCCGCGGGGCCAGTACCGTGGCGGCGTATTCAGTGCGGGCGCGGCCAGGGTTGCCGGTGTCAGTGCCGATTGCGCGGGAGGAATTGACGGCGCTGCATGGCTCGCAGGAATGGACGGTGGCCAATTTGCTGGAGCGGTTGGAAGGGTTGAAAGGTGATCCGTGGGCGGGGTATGCCAATCGGCAGAAGATAACGGCGAAGATGTGGAAGCAGTTGGGGGGCAAGAAGCCGTAGGTCTTGTGTTGAATTTACCGGCCTCTTCGCGGGCAAGCCTCGCTCCTACAAGTGTGGGAGCATAGCTTACTCGCGATGGCGTCCTCAGATCAGAACGAAAACCGCCAACAACCCACCAAAAATTGCCCACTTCTCAAAGTAGTAACGGGCACGGTTGCGCTTTTTCAGCTCCTTGCCCCGCAGACGAACCTTGTAGATTTTGGTGAACAAGCGATTGATGCCGCCAGTCTTGTCGCCCGCATCATTCGGCGCGCCCGCCGCCGACATCACGTTACGGCTGAACCAGGCATTGAACGCCGCCGCCCAGCGGTATTTCATCGGCCGTTCGACGTCACAGAACAGGATGATGCGGTTCTGGTCGGTGGTGTTTTCGGCGTAATGAATAAACGTCTCGTCGAACATCACCGCTTCACCGTCGCGCCAGTGATAGTTCTCACCGTCGACGTTGATGTAGCACCCGGCATCGTTCGGTGTTTCCAGGCCCAAGTGATAGCGATAAGAACCGGCATACGGGTCGCGATGGCGCACCAGTTTGGAACCCGGTGGCAGTTCGGCGAACATCGCCGCCTTGATCGAGCCGATGCTTTGCACCAGTTCGGTGGTACGCGGGC
Organism: Pseudomonas sp. LBUM1646; assembly: GCF_059716165.1. Classification (NCBI taxonomy): domain Bacteria; kingdom Pseudomonadati; phylum Pseudomonadota; class Gammaproteobacteria; order Pseudomonadales; family Pseudomonadaceae; genus Pseudomonas; species Pseudomonas sp. LBUM1646. The sequence continues at coordinate 3,220,588 of NZ_CP166810.1, read as the reverse complement.
AGAGTTTCTCGGCCGAAGGGTGGCTGTCGCCGTACCACTTGAGGTAGAAACGCTTCCAGCCGCTCTTGAAGAACGAGTTGAAACCCACATCGTCGTATTGATTCGAGCGCTTGATCTCCCCGGCCCGGAGCAGGTTCTGGCCTTCAGCGCGAATTTCTTCCCAGTGTGCCTGCAGCGGACTCAGGTCCGGAAAGTCAGCCGGGTTGAGGTACGGTTTGCTCGTAAGTTTGGAGAACATATAAAGGAAGCAATTGATCGGCGCCAGAAACGTCGAGTGGTCGCTCAGTTGGCGACCGAGTTTGTGGCGCACGCGCCCACGCAGGTGAACGTACGCGATGGAGACAACATAAATAGCGGCAATGATGATTTTCACGGCAATCGTCACACGTCAGAAGTGAACAAACTGCGCTGCCGGCCAAGCGGTCTGGCGCAGTGTCTGAATACGAAACAGCGTTCCCGGTGGCACGTCCTTGAGCCCATGCCGACAGTGGCATTGGGTGAATAGATGGCATTTTAGCCACGGTTTGTAACAAATAGTTAGCATCCAGATGTGAAAATCTGTCCGCTGATGCCACCAAAGTACCCGCACGGCCTCAACGCCCTATCGTTTAAAGAGCCAGACCAGTACAATCGCCGCCAAACATTACGCGCCCCCCTTGGTTGATGACGGGAATGAACCCCGCCTCAGCGCACTTCGACTCGGGCCAAGCGCTCCATTGCTGCTGTCCACTTATTGCCAGATGGACCTTCCGCTTCTGACCGGGATGCATTTCCCGTGGATTGGATACCGGAACCGGGTACTGAATCGGTACTGCCGCACCCCTAGCTACTCTGAATGCTTCGCAGGAAAAACCTTTGATTTCTACAGCTAACATCACGATGCAGTTCGGCGCCAAGCCGTTATTCGAGAACGTTTCGGTCAAATTCGCCGCGGGCAACCGCTACGGCCTGATCGGCGCCAACGGTTGCGGCAAGTCGACCTTCATGAAAATCCTCGGTGACGATCTCGAGCCGTCCGGCGGCCAGGTCATGCTCGAGCCGAATGTGCGTCTGGGTAAATTGCGCCAGGACCAGTTCGCCTACGAAGAATTCACCGTGATCGACACCGTGATCATGGGTCACGAAGAGCTGTGGAAGGTCAAGGCCGAGCGCGATCGCATCTACTCGCTGCCGGAAATGACCGAAGCAGACGGCATGGCCGTGGCCGAGCTGGAAACCGAGTTCGCTGAAATGGACGGCTACACCGCCGAATCCCGTGCCGGCGAACTGTTGCTGGGCCTGGGTATCGGCATCGAGCAACACTTCGGCCCGATGAGCGAAGTTTCCCCAGGCTGGAAACTGCGCGTATTGCTGGCTCAGGCGTTGTTCTCCGATCCTGAAGTGCTGTTGCTCGACGAACCGACCAACCACTTGGACATCAACACCATTCGCTGGCTGGAAAACATTCTGACCCAGCGCTCCAGCCTGATGATCATCATCTCTCACGACCGTCACTTCCTGAACAGCGTGTGCACCCACATGGCTGACCTGGATTACGGCGAGCTGCGTCTGTTCCCGGGCAACTACGACGAGTACATGACCGTGGCGACCCAGTCCCGCGAGCAACTGCTGTCGGACAACGCCAAGAAGAAAGCACAGATTTCCGAGCTGCAATCGTTCGTCAGCCGCTTCTCGGCCAACGCCTCGAAAGCCAAGCAAGCCACCTCCCGCGCCAAGGCGATCGACAAGATCCAACTGGCCGAGGTCAAGCCTTCGAGCCGTGTGAGCCCGTTCATTCGCTTCGAACAAACCAAGAAGCTGCACCGTCAAGCGGTCATCGTCGACCAAATGGCCAAAGGCTTCGACGGCAAGACGCTGTTCAAGGACTTCAGCTTCGTTGTTGAAGCCGGCGAACGCGTGGCGATCATCGGCCCGAACGGTATCGGTAAGACCACCCTGCTGCGCACCCTGGTCAACGAACTGACCCCGGATGCCGGCACCGTGAAGTGGACCGACGCTGCGGAACTGGGCTACTACGCCCAGGACCACGCGCACGACTTCGAAGACGACTGCAACCTGTTCGACTGGATGGGCCAATGGACTCAGGGCGGCGAGCAAATCGTTCGCGGCACCCTCGGCCGGATGCTGTTCTCCAACGATGAGATCCTCAAGTCGGTCAAGGTCATCTCCGGTGGTGAGCAAGGTCGCATGCTGTTTGGCAAGCTGATCCTGCAAAAGCCGAACGTGCTGATCATGGACGAACCGACCAACCACTTGGACATGGAATCCATCGAGGCACTGAACCTGGCGCTGGAGAACTATCCGGGCACGCTGATCTTCGTCAGCCACGACCGTGAGTTCGTATCGTCTTTGGCTACTCGTATTATCGAGTTGAGCCCAAGCGGCGTGATCGACTTCAGCGGTACTTATGATGATTACCTGCGTAGCCAGGGCGTCGTGTTCTAAGTAGCTGCTTGAAATGAAAAGCCCTGTCCTGGTGACGGGGCTTTTTTTGCGCTGATCGTTCCCATGCTCCGCGTCACTAGTGTCCGGTAAACATGTTTCAAAGCTGAAGGTTGCCCTGGGCAGCCTTTAGTTTTTCTTGTTCCTGCCTTCGTCGGTCTTTGAATTCTTGGGTAGCGGGCCGTTCATGCAGGACATGTGCAATCCGCACCGTCAGCTCAAACAACGAGCCGGGAAACCCTGAGCGACGGTGAAAAAGGTGCAGTAACAAGTAGCTGATCAAAGCACTGTAAATCTGCAGGCGAACGGCATTTTCGGAGAAGGCATAGAACCGCTTGAGTTTCAGATGTTGCTTGATCCACTTGAAAAACAACTCGATCTTCCAGCGATTCTTGTACAAACCCGCGATTTCTTCAGCTGTTCTGGCAAAGTCGTTGGTCACCAGGATTAACGGTGTCACGTGCCCTTCGCGTTCAATCACGACACGTCTTACTGGTTCGTCTCGATAGTCATTCACACGTTTGCCACCCAGACGTTTTTTGCCGAACTGAACGACCTCATCACTCATGACCGGGCTTTGTTCGGCAACGGTTGAGTGCTCGTGCAGCACCTCGTAGTTGGCATTTTTCTTAAACCGAGTGACGAAATAAGCACCTTTGCTCTGCAACTGGTACCACCAGTTGTAATCGCAGTAACCTTTGTCAAAGACATAAGTCATGCCGGCCTGAATCGGCATATTCAGCGCATCGCTCATGTCGTTGACGTTGGCGGGGGTAATGTTCACGTACACCGGGGCCAACTGAGCCAGATCCAACCCTACGTGTACCTTGAGGCCTTGTGTGATGCGGGTTTTAGTTGCGGCAGTCCAGTCATCAAAGTGAGGTCCACGCAAGGTAATCGAAGTGGAATCAATCAGACTAACCATGGCGCCGACTTCCTTGCGCTGTTGACGGCCGACACCGCGCAACAGGTTCTCACAGAGGTCTTGGAACGGCCGGTAATCACGTTTGTTCAACGCATCTGACAGGGTCGAGCGGGCAATGGGGCCGGCTTGGAGATGGTAGCTATGCGCAGCCAGCGTTTCGGAGAAAGTCGCCAATGACCGCAGGCTTAAGGCTTGGGTTACATGGCCGCTGACCAGTGTTACCAGCAATTGCCAGGATGTGCAGCGTTTGACGTAGCGATCCGCCTGGTACTTTTCGGTGGATTGCTGGAAGGACGGGCGAGGGATCGCACTGAGCAGTTGGGCTAAACGGGTGCTGGAGAACATGAGTCAAAATCGAGTCTGAAAAATCCGATTATGACTGAAGTCCGCCAACAGCAAGGGGGAGCAAGCTCCCCCTTCAGTTTTTACCGGACACTAGTGATGCTCCGCGTGGGAATGCAGCCCGGGACGCTCTGCGTCCCAAAAGCCGAACGCGGAGCGTCCGTTGAGGCATTCCCACGCGGAGCGTGGGAACGATCTGGACGGAGAATATAGTTAGCCTGCTTCCTTTTATTCCCAGCCCACGCCATGATGCTGTTCTCCCACCGCCGCCCGCGAACGAGCCCTCATGTCTGCGCAGCAACTGCCCCCGCAAAGCGCTATGGCGATCACCCTGCAGATCGTCTCCATCGTCTTCTATACCTTTATTGCCTTCCTCTGCATCGGCCTGCCGATTGCGGTGTTGCCGGGGTATGTCCATGAACAGCTGGGTTTCAGCGCGATCATCGCGGGGCTGACCATCGGCTGCCAATACCTGGCCACCCTGCTCAGCCGTCCGATGGCCGGGCGCATGTCGGACAGCATCGGTACCAAGCGGGCGATTGTTTATGGCTTATCGGGGATTGTGTTGAGCGGTCTGCTGACCTTGCTGTCGACCTTGCTGCAAAGCTTGCCGATGCTGAGTCTGATGATCCTGATTGCCGGCCGGTTGCTGCTGGGGATCGCCCAGGGTTTGATCGGCGTCGGCACCATCAGTTGGTGCATGGGCCAGGTCGGCGCCGAGCACACCGCGCGCTCGATTTCCTGGAACGGCATCGCATCCTATGGCGCCATCGCGATTGGTGCACCGCTGGGGGTGGTGATGGTCGACGATTACGGTTTTGAAAGCCTGGGGATTGTCCTGTCGCTACTGGCCCTGGGGGCGCTGTTGCTGATCCGCAACAAGCCATCGGTGCCGGTAATTCGTGGCGAACGCCTGCCGTTCTGGGCGGTGTTCGGGCGTATCGCCCCGTTCGGCGCGAGCTTGAGCCTGGCATCGATCGGCTACGGCACCCTGACCACGTTTATTACCCTGTATTACCTCAATCGCGGCTGGAACGGTGCGGCGTATTGCCTGACGGTGTTCGGGGTCTGTTTCATCCTGTCGCGGCTGTTGTTCATTTCCAGCATCAGCCGATTCGGCGGCTTCACCTCGGCCATTGCTTGCATGACCATCGAGACCGTGGGCCTGGTGCTGCTGTGGCTGGCGCCGTCCACCGGTTACGCGTTGATCGGCGCTGGCCTGACCGGATTCGGCCTGTCGCTGGTGTATCCGGCGCTGGGGGTCGAGGCGATCAAGCAGGTGCCCAACTCCAGTCGAGGTGCCGGGTTGAGTGCTTATGCGGTGTTTTTTGACTTGGCGCTGGCGATTGCCGGGCCGCTGATGGGCGCGGTGGCGTTGAACCTGGGGTATTCGTGGATTTTCTTCTGCGCGGCGTTGTTGTCGGTGACCGGGCTCGGTTTGACGCTTCTACTGAAACGCCGCGCGATGGTCTGATGCTCCTACAAGGGGGCGCGCCAGTCTTATTGATCTGCCGTCTGCATTCCCGCCCGACTCGGTTTGCCGAGCGCATGGGAGAAGAACCGCCCCGCCTCCGAGATCAGGTTGCGGTGAATGTCTTCGCGATCCACGCCATCAGCATCGGTGCACAGCGCCGGCATAGCGATGATCTGCTCTTCATTGCACGGCGCCATGAACACGAAGTGCCCTGCCCCAGCCAGCAACTTGAAGTCCGGCGCAATCGGCAGTTTGCGCGCCAGCGCGGCGGCGTTTTTGTCGAAGGCCACCAGTTTGTCGCCGTCGCCGCTGTACAGCAGCACCGGCACATGCACATCCGCCAGGGTATGGCGGCCGAACTTCAGGCTTAGCGGCGCCATCAACAACAAGGCATGGACCCGCGGGTCGGCGACGGGCTGCAAGTCGTCACGGTCGACAATCAGCTCGCCCTGGGTGTTGCAGGCATCGCGGTCGTCCGGGCGTTCCTGGCAATAGCGGCGCAGACGATCCAGGTCTGGCGTGGCGCCGGACAGGATCAACGCCGTTTCGCCACCCGCCGAGTAACCAATCACCCCCACTTGATCGGCGTTGACGAACGGCGCCAGCATGGCATCGCCCAGCGTCGCGGTAATGGCTTCGGAAATTTGCAGGGGGCGACCGTACAGGTTGCTCAAGGTGTTGAGCCGGCTGTGATCCTTGGAGTTGTCGCCGGGATGGATCACCGCCACCACCACAAACCCTTTACTTGCCAGCGAGGTGGCGAGGTCGTGCAAGGCCAGCGGGGTGCCGACGTTGCCATGGGACAGCATCAGCATCGGGAAACGACCGATGGCGACGCGGGCATCTTCACTCGCGTCGACGGTGTAGCCCTCGAGTTTACTGGTGTGTTCTTTATCGCTGGACGGATAAAAGGCAATGGCGCGCATCGGCTGCAAGTCCAGCGGATCGAGGAACGTCATCTCGTGGTAGCCGACGCTCCAGTGCGCATGCAACCCAGGCGCGGCGTGCACTGAATTCAGGCTGCTGAGCAGGCATATCAGTAACGTTGCACAAAGACGCACCATGGGATGCCCCACCTTTGATACTCGACTGAAAAGCCCGTACTGCTCCGACAAGCGGAGAACGCGGCCTTGTGCCAGTGTTTGCGGCCACCAAGGTCATTGCGCAACGGGGACGTTAACCCTCGACTGCATAACCTGGGCCACAAACATAAAAAACTGTTAAAAACAAAAAAACTCTGTAACTGATCATTACCGTGATCAGAATACAGAGTTTTTCGGATATTGCCTGAGCTGTTTAGTATTTTTTACGCAAGCCTTACAAAGGCTTTATGCCGCAGCGAACAGTTGCTCGCTGATTTGCGTGTGTGCATCGGTCATGGCTTTGGTGCGCACTTCGTCACCGTAGGCCAGGCCATGGGCGCGAACGAACTCAATATCAGTGACGCCCAGAAAACCGAACAGCACTTTCAAGTAATCTTCGTGAGCAACACCCGTCGCCTGACCCACGTGCAGACCGCCGGAAGTCGAAACGATCACGACTTTCTTGCCACCGCACAGGCCTTCAGGGCCGGCTTCGGTGTAGCGGAAGGTCTGGCCGGCAACGGCGATGCGGTCGATCCATGCTTTCAATTGGGTCGGAATGGTGAAGTTGTACATCGGCGCGGCAATCACCACGGCGTCCGCGGCGAGGAATTCTGCCAGGGTCGAAGCGCTCAGTTCGGCTTCGTGCTGTTGTGCAGCGTTGCGCAGTTCGGCAGTCGTACCAGCGGCAACCAGGGTAGTGGCGGAAAAATGGCTGATGGCATCAGCGGCCAGGTCACGGTAAGTCACGACGGCCGAAGCGTCAGCGGCTTGCCAGGCTTGGACTACTTCGCCGCTCAACAGACGGGAAGCCGAGTTGTCACCCAAAATGCTCGAATCGATATGCAACAGTTTCATATAAGGATCTCCAGGTGAGGATCGCCACCGGGCGATCTGATGGGGTTGATCCTACAGATGAATCTAATAGGTGATTAGCCCGCAACAATGCGATAGTTCGTCTCACTGATAGAACAATCGAGTTCAGACCATGCAAGACCTTAACGACCTCTACTATTTCGCCAAAGTCGTCGAAGCCGGTGGTTTCGCGGCGGCCGGGCGGTTGCTGGGGATTCCCAAGTCGCGGCTGTCGCGGCGCATCGCCGAGCTGGAAGAGCGCCTGGGCGCGCGCCTGCTGCAACGCACTACCCGCCAACTCAAGCTGACCGCCGTGGGTGAACGCTACTTGCGCCACTGTCAGGCGATGTTGCTGGAAGCGGAGATGGCCGACGAAGCGGTGGCCAGCATGTCCAGCGAACCCCGAGGGCGACTAAGGGTGTCCTGCCCGGTGGGTTTGGCCAATCAAATATTGCCGACGATCATCAGCGACTTTCTCGAGAAATACCCGCAGGTCCAGCTGGAGGTGATGCTGGTCAACCGCCGGGTCGATCTGGTCACAGAAGGAGTCGATGTCGCCCTGCGAGTACGCGAACTTGGCGATGAAGATCCGTTGCTGGTCACCCGACGACTGCGTCAGGCGCAGACACTAATGGTCGCCAGTCCCGCCTTCCTGCACGGCCGGGAAATCAACCATCCGGAAGACCTCAAGGGTTTACCGGTGCTCGGGGCGCTGGAGCCCGACCGCATGGTGCATTTCCGCATGCTCGATCAACAGGGTAAAAGCTATGACCTGGCGCTGGAGGCACGGCTGGGCATCGACGACTTTATCGTGCGCCGGGCCTGTGCCCTCGCTGGGCAGGGTTTTACGGTTCTGCCCATGATGTATTGCGAGTCGGAGTTGGCGGACGGCTCTTTGATCCAACTGCTGCCCGACTGGTCGATGCCTGGCGGCTGGTTGCAAGCGGTCTACCCTCATCGGCGCGGGGTGATGCCGGCCGTGCGCGCCTGGCTCGACCATTTGATCGAATCATTCAATGCCTGTGGGGACCGATTGATATGAAGGCTGGACGCATGAGCGAAGCCGATGTCGCGCAGTTTTGCCTGGGGCTGCCCGGTGCGCGGGAGGATTACAAATGGGGTGGCGTGCGGGTGTTTTCGATTGCCGGCAACAAGATGTTCGCGTTGCAGAACCTGCGGGGCGAGTCCCTGGCGTTCAAGGTCGACAAGGACCTGTTTCTCGGTCATTGCGACCGACCGGGCATTCACCCGGCGCCGTACCTGGCCCGGGCGCAATGGATCATCATGCAGACGCCCTACCCGCTGGGCGCCGAAGAACTGAAAGCGCTGCTGCAACGCTCCCACCAACTGGTGGTGAGCAAGTTGCCCAAGCGCACTCAGGCCGGACTAATGCTGCCGTAACGCTACCTGTAGCAGCTGTCGAGCACCGCGAGGCAGCGTTCGGCAACGCGGTGCTTCAGGAAAATCTCGTGCGCAGATTTTACGACTGCTTCGCAGCCGAACGCTGCCTCGCAGTGCTCGACAGCTGCTACAGGAGACGTGTGTGTTCTTTAGAAGAAGGCCAGCAGGTTCGCGCCGAGGAACAGCTGGTCGATCCAGAACACTTGATGCATTAACACGATCAGCCAGAACACCAACTGAAACGAGACTTTGCGGGTCTTGTGCCGAAACACTTGCTGGGCCAACAAAGCGCCCGGCCAGCCGCCGGCCAGTTCCACCGCGTGCAAGACGTTTTCCGGCGTGCGCCAGGTGTCGGCGCGGGCCTTGCGCTTGTCGCTCCAGTACAGGAAAAACGCCACCACGCTGACAACCCCGTAGGCCGCCAACGGAATCACTGACACCGCGCGCAGCCACAACGTCAGCGAACCATACAGCGGCAGCGCGCAGAGGGCGGCGAATACCAGCAGTTTCAGGCGTGGATGCTGGATTCGCCCCCCGGACGGGCGCCCGGGGTTGTTCCGCTCGCTGGAATCACTCATGGCTTGGCGGCAGCCCAATCGACCCAACCGAACTGCCATGTCGCCAGGATCACCAGGCCAAACGCAATGCGATACCAGGCAAACGCCGCATAGCTGTGGGTGGCAATGAACTTGAGCAGCCCCTTGACCGCGATCATCGCAAAGATAAACGCGGTGACGAAGCCGATGGCGAACACTGGAAAGTCGGCCGGCACGAACAGATGGCGGTACTTGAACCCCGAATACACCGCCGCCGCGACCATGGTCGGCATCGCCAGGAAGAACGAGAACTCCGTCGCGGTTTTACGCGACAGCCCGAACAGCAGGCCACCGATGATTGTCGAGCCAGAACGCGAGGTTCCCGGGATCATCGCCAGGCACTGGGCGAAGCCGACTTTCAGCGCGTCTTGCCACGTGATGTCGTCGACCGTTTCAGCGTGTACTTCATGCTGACGCTTCTCGGCCCACAACATGACAATCCCGCCGACGACCAGCGCCGCTGCCACCGTGATCGGGTTGAACAGGTAGTGGTGAATCAAATCGGAAAATATCACCCCCAGCACCACGGCCGGCATGAAGGCAATCAGCAGGTTCGCGGTAAAGCGCCGTGCGCTTGGCTGAGTCGGCAAGCCGACGACCACGTCGAGGATTTTGCGGCGGAACTCCCAGACCACCGCAAGAATCGCCCCCAACTGGATAATGATGTTGAATGCAATCGCCCGTTCACCACCGAAGTTGAGCAAATCCGCGACGATAATCTGGTGTCCGGTACTCGAAATGGGCAAAAACTCCGTCAGCCCTTCTACAACTCCTAGTATCAGTGCCTGAAAGGCCGTCCAAAGATCCATCAATCCCCCAAAGGCATTGCGCTAAGGCATGCCCCATTAATATTTTTAATACGTTCACTGCGCTCAGCGTAGCTGAAGTTGCGCGCGCACAGGATCTCTACAAAACCGTAAAAATCCCGTGAAAAATCAACTTGGATTCAGGTTTTTCTGTGCGAGGCCGAAATCCTATCAGACAAGCCCCGTTTACACCGCCGTGTAATTGGACTTGGGTCGGATATGCCCGATCAGCAAAGTGTGGTTGGATGCTGGCGATCGTTTATTACAAGAAAAAGAATCTGGAGTGACAGCGTTATGAACAGCTTACGCAGTGTGTCGATCAGCCGACGCTTGTGGCTCATCTTGATCGTGGCCATCGTGATGTTATTGACGTTGGGCATGCTGATGCTCAAACAGATTCACGACGACCTGTACCACGCCAAGGCGCAAAAAACCCAGCACGTAGTGCAGACCGCCAGTGGCATCCTGAACTACTACCACGACCTGGAAACCGCCGGCACCCTCACCCGCGAAGCAGCGCAGAAACAGGCACTGACCGTAGTTCGCGGCCTGCGCTATGACCAGAACGATTATTTCTGGATCAACGACCTGACGCCGGTGATGATCATGCACCCGGCCAACCCGAAACTCGAAGGCCAGAACCTGTCGGCGATCCGCGACCCGGACGGCTTTGCGCTGTTCAACGAGATGGTCATCATCGCCAAGGCCAAGGGCGCCGGCATGGTCGATTACCGTTGGCCGAAACCGGGCGCCAATGCGCCGGTGGAAAAAACCTCCTACGTCAAACTGTTCGAGCCTTGGGGCTGGATTATCGGTTCCGGGGTGTACATCGATGACATGCAGGCCGAGTTCTACGGCCAAGTCTGGAAAGCCTCGTTCATCGGTCTGGCGATTGCGCTGATTATGGCGTTGCTGGTGATCATGATTGCCCGCAGCATCGTGCGACCGTTGCAGGAGACCGTGAACGCCATGGCCAACATTGCCAGCGGCGAAAGTGACCTGACCCGCAGCCTCGACACCCATGGCCAGGACGAAGTCACGCAATTGGCGCACCACTTCAATGGCTTCACCGCCAAGCTGCGCCTGGTGATCAGCCAGTTGCAGGTGTCGGCCAGCGCCCTGGGCCAGTCGTCCAGCGACCTGGGCAATGACGCCGCGCAGGCCCAGCAACGCAGCCAGCAACAGTCCCAGCAAATGGAACTGGTGGCGACCGCGATCAACGAAGTGACCTACGGCGTGCAGGATGTGGCCAAGAACGCCGAGCACGCGGCCAGCGAAATGCGTGACGCCGAGTCCCAGGCGCAGCAAGGCCAGGTCAACATCGATGGCAGCTTGCAGCAGATCGACAAGCTCTCGGGCACGATTGATCAAGCGGTCGAAGTGATTCGCACCCTGGCCGCCGAAAGTACCCAGATCGGCAGCGTGCTGGAAGTGATTCGCTCGATTGCCGAGCAAACCAACCTGCTGGCGCTCAACGCGGCCATCGAAGCGGCCCGGGCCGGCGAGCAAGGGCGCGGGTTTGCAGTGGTGGCCGATGAAGTTCGCCTGCTGGCTCAGCGCACGCAGAAGTCCACGGCGGAAATCCAGGCGATGATCGAACGCCTGCAAAACCACTCCGAAGCAGCGGTCAAGGTGATCAGTGACAGCAGCCGCGCGTCGCAACTGACCATCGAGCAAGCCGGGCTGGCCGGTGCGAGCCTGAGCGCCATCGGCCAGGCCTTGCGCAACCTCAACGGGCTGAACGCCTCGATCGCCAGCGCCACCCTGCAACAGGCTCACGTAGTGGAAGACATCAACCAGAACGTCACTCAGGCAGCCGGGTTGTCCCACAGCACGGCACTGGCGGCCGAGCAGTCGAGTTTGGCCAGCGTTCACCTCAAGGAATTGAGTGAACAGTTGAATGGGTTGCTGAAGCAATTCCGCGTGTAACGGATCTCTGTAGCAGCTGTCGAGCACCGCGAGGCAGCGTTCGGCGGCGCAGCCGTCGCAAAATCAGCCACCGCGGTGTTTCAGGCGCACCGCGATTGCAGGGTTTACGACGGCTTCGCCGCCGAACGCTGCCTCGCGCTGCTCGACAGCTGCTACGTGGGTTTGCGCTGGTCGGTCCTGCGGCTACAATCGCCTCCCTCTTCGACTTCCCCAAGGAACCCCCATGTCCGGGCTTGAACTGTTTGCTGCCGCCCTCGGCGTGATCGCCGTCTGGCTGACGGTCAAACAGAACCCCTGGTGCTGGCCGATCGGACTGGTGATGGTGCTGCTTTACAGCTGGATCTTCTTCGAGGTGAAGCTGTATTCGGACATGTTGCTGCAGGTGATCTACGCCGCGCTGCAACTCTATGGCTGGTGGCAGTGGACCCGGGCCGGCGCTGCCCATGACGGCCGGCAAGTGAGTGCACTGGGTGCCCGCTCGATCATGCTCGGGCTGGCTGTGGGCGCCATCGGCAGTTTGCTGCTGGGCGCTGCCATGGCCCATTGGACCGATGCCGCGCAACCCTGGCTCGACGCTGCGTTGACCGGTTTCAGCCTGGTGGCGCAGTTATGGATGGCGCAAAAACGCGTGCAATGCTGGCCGCTGTGGATCGTCCTCGATGTGATCTTTGTCAGCCTGTTCATCTATAAAGGCCTGTACCTGACCGCCACTCTCTACGGCTTGTTCGCCCTGATCGCCGTGCAAGGCTGGCGCGAATGGCGCGCTGATCCGGCGTTGCACACATGAAAGTGTTGGTGCTGACAGGCCCGGAATCCAGCGGCAAAAGCTGGCTTTCGAGTGAAATTCAGGCCCATTTTGGCGGCCTGTTGGTCGGTGAGTACGTTCGGCATTTTATCGACAGCGAAGCCCGCGAGACCCGTTACGATGACATTACTTGCATCGCTCTTGGCCAGTTGGCCTGGGAAGATGAAGCACGGGCCAAACTACCGTCATTGTTGATTCTCGATACGCACCTCTTGAGCAATATCCTTTGGAGTCGCACGTTGTTTGGTGCTTGCCCGACTTGGATCGAGCAAGCATTGCTGGCACGGCAGTACGACCTGCATTTGCTGCTGAGCCCTGAAACCGTAGCCTGGCATGACGACGGGCAGCGTTGCCAACCGCAACTGGCAGAACGCCAAGCTTTTTTCCAGGCCAGCCACGAATGGCTTGAGCTGCACCGCCAGCCATATCAGGTACTGCAAGGTGACTGGCAACAACGCAAGGACGCGGCATTCGAGGTTGTGACACGCTTGCTCGAGGCCTGACAGGGGGGGCGACCGCCCTGCCGCAAGTGTCCATTCCTGAAACACCCCCTCCTGAGCACAACCGCGAGCTAAAGCGGTCCGTGCACTTCAGAACGAAAATGTTAAGCCGCTGATACAACCTGCTTTTCAGCGCTCTAGCGAGCAAGGCCGCCCGCATTGACGGCGTACTTGCGTGGCTCTGTCTCAGCGGCGTTACAGAATTTTTTTGACTGTCTCGAAAATTAAAGTCAACTCACTGTTTTTAAAAGAAAAACAAAAAGCGGCACACCTTCTGCTCTCTTCCTCGCAACGCTGATAAGGGCCGGCGTTTCATCACAGAAGGAATTGCCGCCGTGGGGAAATTCGATAAACACATCTATAGCCTCCTGCTGATCGGATGCGCATTGGGCTCAAGTGTCTGCCTGCCTGTCCACGCTGACAACGGCATCATTACTATCAAACGTGATGTCCAAACGCGCAACGCAACGATTCCGCCGCTGATCCCCGACCCCAACCCCACGACCGTCAATGCCAACCCGTCCAAACAAATCCTCAATCAAACGAGCGAGTTGAGCGACGGCGACTTTGCCGGTGTCGCCAGTGGTGCAGGCATCAGTCAACTGGTGACTCAAAACACCAACAACCTGGGCGGCAATATCAGCAACCAGACCCAACTTTCCAACCTCCCCGCTGGACGTTCGGGAAACTCGGGAAACGGCATTGCCAACATGGTCAATTCGAACGTCCAGCAAGGCCTGGGTGCTCTCAAAATCATAACGGGAGACCGTTAGCATGAATCGTTCGCTGCTGATTATCGCCATGTTTTGCAGTGCATCGACCTTTGCCCAACCTCCCGTCATCAATAACGCCTACATCGACGGTTCGGGCACGCAATACCAAGGCAACCTCTCAGTCAACCAGGCGGCGGGCGACCAGCAGCAACAGGCCAACGCCCGGGCCATCGCCATCGGCAACAACGCCAGTGCATCCACACAAATTCGCCAACGGCTGCGTTCCCACGTGGACCCCCGCATCGATGCTCGATCCAGCATTCAAGGCGACTCCTTCAGCCACGGCAACGGCGTCCTTGGCGTCAACCAAAGCTCGGGCGCCAGCAATCAGCAGGCCAATGCCCTGCGGATAAGCATCAGTACACAGCCGCAAACTATCGACGACAGCGTCCTCATGCAACAGAACGTGGCGCTGATCAACAACTCCGATCCAACTGACTCTGCACAAGGCTATCGCCAGGTAGCTACCAGCGACCAGGCCTTCACCGGTAGCCGTGGGGTAATCCAGTTGAATCAGAGCGCCGGGGTGGGAAACCGAACGGCCAACACCGTGAGCGTACGGGTCGCGGATTGACCCAAAACAGGTAAAAACAACACTTAACCTAAAACAAGTACGGAGAATCACCATGAAACCTTCGATGGCAATCAAGCCTCTGGTTTTCGCAATTGCTGCGGTCATGGCTGTTGCTGTACAAGCTGGGCAAAACGATCGTAATAATGGCCACCACAACGGCGGCCATAATAACGGCGGTCAACACACTCCTCCTCCAACAAAGATCCCTGTTTACGCGACTGCCAATGCCTGGGATAACCAGAGCAGTACTGGCAACCGCATCCGTAATGAAGGGACAGTCAACGAAGCCGAGATGACAAGCTCTGCTACAGGCACCAGCGGCAACGTCGGCGTCAACGTGGCTGCCGGTAACGGCAACCAACAAGACAACGCCGCCGCCATCGCAAACGCTGCTTCAGACTCCAGTCTCGATAACAGCTTCGTGTTCGGCACTGCCTCCGCCACCGCCAGCGTCAAGCAATACAGCAACAACAACCGTGTCGACAACTACGGCAGCACATCCTCAGCCGTGATGAGCGGATCGGGTAACAGCGGCAGCGGCAACATGGGCATCAACATTGCTGGCGGCGACCTTAACCAACAGAAAAACACCATGGCAATTGCCAACACCAGTGCTCCACTCGGTAACGCAATCGCCACCGCCTCCGCCGATCAACAAGGTCCTGGGCTGACGGTGAACAACAACGCCGATCGGACGTATCGTGTGGATACGATCACCGTTACCAACTCGGCCAGCGGTAGTTTCTCTAAAGATAAGTCGTTTGAGGCGAGCGGAAGTAAAAGCGCTTCTTCGAGTTGGGACGCTGCCGGTTCCAAAAGCTATAACGCCAGCGGTTCAAAAAGCGTTGATATAAGCGGTTCTAACAGCAGCAATGCGAGCGGCTCTAACAGCAGTAATGCGAGCGGCTCTAACAGCAGTAGTGCAAGCGGTTCTTCGAGCGCTTCTTTGAGTGCTTCCTTGAGCGCTACGTTGGACGCTGCTGCGGCGGCTTCCAGCTCCACTACCGTCAATAATGGCTGGGGCGACCGCACCCGCAGCAGGTCTTCCGACGCATCGCTTAACGCATCGCTCGACGCAACGCTTGATGTATCGATAGACAAATCGTATGACAAATCGCACGACTCCTCGTACGACAAATCGCGCGATTCCTCGTACGACAGATCGCGCGATTCGTCGTTCGAAAAATCGTACGATAAATCGTACTCGAAGTCGTCTGACTCCTCGTACGAAAAATCGGGCAGTAAATCGTCCGAGTCTGCGTACGACAAAGCGAAAAGCTACAGTGAAAGCAGCTCTTATGATTTGAGCAACACCTACTCCTATCAAGTGCTGACTCCAACTGGCTGGGCCAACCCTGTAACCAACACTGCAACCCTGAGCGGTTCGGTGAATGGCGGCAGTGGCAACCTGGGCGTCAACGTAGCTGCTGGTGTGGGTAACCAACAAAGCAACTCGCTGGCCATTTCCAACCAATCGTTCTGATGGCTGTCTCTGGAGGCCCCCTGACGGGGGCCTTTTTCAACATAACCAGAGGGCGCCCCATCATGCGCATTATCGCCTTGGCATTTTTGCTTTGCGTGGCCAGCGTGATCGAGGCTGCACAAATGCCGCTTTCCGTCCTGCCGGGCGGCGCGGTTGTGTATAAGCCAATCCAGAGCGTTCGCGAGCGTAAATTTGCCGATCTGGTGCAACAGAAAACCGACTTCAGTTGCGGCGCAGCTGCGCTGGCGACCATCTTGCGCCAGGCCTATTGGCTGGACGTGAATGAAGAACAAATCATCGAAGGCATGCTGGCGCACTCCGATCAAGATCTTGTCCGTGTCCAGGGCTTCTCCATGCTCGACATGAAGCGTTACGTGGAAAGCATCGGCATGCGGGCCCGTGGTTACCGGGTAGCGCCGGAAACGTTGAGCGATATCAGAATTCCGGTGGTGGTACTCATGGATATCCGTGGCTACAAACATTTTGTGGTCATGCAAAAAATCCATAACGGCTGGGTATATATCGGAGATCCGGTACTCGGCCATAAACGTTACAAAGTCGACGATTTTGTCAAAGGCTGGAACGGCATCATCTTTGCCATCATCGGCAAGGGCTACGACAAAACCAATGCGCTGCTCGACCCACCCTTGCCGCTGACCGCCAAGAGCCGCATAAACGCCTTCAGCCCGGTGCAAGACGCAGAGTTAATGGATTTCGGATTCATCCAAAGCGACTTCTTCTAATGATAAGGAGCATGAAGCTCCGGGAGCATCCAATGAAGACTCCAATCTGGCTGGCCATGGTTTGCCTGGCCGCCAGTCTGCCGACCCAGGCACAGACGTTCAAACCCATCGAACTGAAGGATCAGGAACTGGCGACTCTGCGAGGCCGCTATGTCATGCCGGGACGGATTGTCAGTTTCGGCATTGTCATGACCAGCACTTGGCAAAATGCCAACGGTGACATGATCGGGGCGACTTCCTCGATGAAAATCCAGCAATCGACCATCAAGCCGCAGTTCTATGTGTCGATGATCGACGAAAAACCTACTGGCTCAACGCGTTCGCAAGGCTCCGGCGCAGTCACAGGTACAGGCACCGTCACTGGCGGCAACGGTCTCAACACCACCGAAGGCGTCACTCAAGTCGTGCGCGCTGCCGGCGACAACAACACGGCCTACAACAATGTTGATATCAACGTCGCAAAGGCTAGCCAAGTCGACCAGGCCCCCGCAACGCAACCACAGGGCCAGGCATTGACCGCAGGCTCGACGCTGGTCGGCAACAATGGTGCGGGCTCGCTCAGCGTTTCCTCGACCAGTACGGGGGTGCAACTCAACATCGTGGCTAACAACAACCAGGGCAGCACCGTACAACGCCTGGCCCAGGGTGGACTGATGCAGAACACGACGTTGCTCGGCAATAGCAACCAGGTCCGCAACCTCACATCCTTCAATGTCGTGCTGCGTGACAACGTGCCGACAGCCGGCTCCGTGAGCGGCAATCTGGACCAGCTCAAAGGTCTTCGCACTATCGGATTCTGATCTACGCTCAGTCTCATCAGATTTCATCAGAAGGGACGGCTTACCCATGCACCGATCGTTAACGTTCAGAGCTATGGTCTGTTTGAGTAGCCTGACCCCGGCGACACTGCTATACGCAGCACCGGACCCTCAGGTCGAAGCACTAAAACAAGAACTCACGGAGTTGAAACAGCGTTACGAAGCACAACAGAACGCGCTGATGGTACTCGAGCAACGTGTTCGCCAAGTAGAAGAAGCACCTGCGACACCAGCTCCCAAACGCCTGACAAAATCCCCCGCCGAAACGGTCAAGGGTGGCCAGACGGTGGCCGCCGGGGCACCCGGAACCACCGGCAGTTCATACGGCCAATCGCTCAAGGATGATTCGGAGCCTGCGCAAAGCGTCTCCAACCTGTATGACGAAGCCAGCGGCTTCTTCGGTGGCGGCAAGTTCAGCCTCGAAACCGGCGTGACCTACACGCACTACGATACCCGTGCATTAACGCTCAACGGCTTCCTGGCACTGGACTCGATTTTTCTCGGCAACATCAACCTCGACCGCATCAAGGCCGACAACTGGACCCTGGACCTGACCGCCCGCTACAACGTGGCACAACGTTGGCAATTCGACATTAACGTCCCCGTGGTTTATCGCGAGTCAACGTATTCTTCCGGTGGCGCCGGTGGCGCAGGCCCGGTGACGTCGGACGCAACCGTTACCCGGGACCCAACCATCGGCGATGTGAACGTCGGCGTTGCGTACAAGTTTCTGGATGAGTCGGCCAACTGGCCCGACGCGGTCGCTACACTGCGCGTCAAGGCACCGACCGGTAAGGACCCTTACGGCATCAAGCTGGTCGAAGACCCGACCAACGACAACCTCGCGGTGCCCGAGGACTTGCCTACCGGTAATGGTATCTGGTCGATCACCCCGGGTATTTCGCTGGTCAAGACTTTCGACCCGGCCGTACTGTTCGGCACCTTGTCCTACACCTACAACATGCAAGACTCTTTCAGCGACATCAGCCCTCAGGTCGGCTCCAAGGTCAAAGGGGATGTGAAACTGGGTGATTCCTGGCAGGTCGGCGCCGGCATTGCATTCGCCTTGAACGAGAAGATGAGTATGTCGTTCTCATTCACCGATCAGTTCGCCCGCAAGAGCAAGATCAAGCCAGACGGTGGCGATTGGCAATCGATCTCCAACAGCGATTACAACTCGGCCAACTTCAACATTGGCATGACCCTGGCCGCTACGGATAACCTGACGATCGTGCCCAACCTGGCCATTGGCCTGACCGACGACTCACCTGACTTTTCCTTCAGCCTGAAATTCCCGTACTACTTCTGATCCGCAACAGTAAAGCCCCGCTGCGACTTCAATCGCAACGGGGCTTTTTTTGTGTGGATCATTAAAAGATCGCAGCCTCGTTTCACTCGACAGCGCCTACGCGCCTACGAGTGAAACGAGGCTGCGATCTTTTGATCTTTCTAACGAATCTGATGCTTGTGCAACAAACGGTAGAACGTGGGCCTGGATATCCCCAGCACCTTGGCGGCGATGCTCAAATTATCGCTATGGCGGTTAAGTACATCGCACAAGGCCTGGCGTTCAGCGCGGGTCTTGTAGTCTTCCAGCGTGCCCATCGGCGCGGCAATGGTCTGCTGGCTGATCAGCCCCAGGTCTCGCGCTTCGATCTGCCGGCCTTCGGCCAGTACCAACCCGCGACGCACCCGGTTGGCCAGCTCGCGAACATTGCCCGGCCAGTCATGCTTGCCCATGGCGATCAGCGCGTCTTCGCTGAAACTGCGCGGGCGGCGACCGGTTTCATGGCTGTAGAAGTGGGCAAAGTGATTGGCCAGCATCGATAAGTCACCATGGCGCTCACGCAGTGGCGCGGTGACGACTTGCAGAACGTTGAGGCGGTAGTACAAATCTTCGCGAAAGCGTTTTTTCTCGATGGCCGCCTCAAGGTCGACGTGCGTCGCCGCCAATACCCGCACATCCACCGGAATCTGCTGGCTGCCGCCGACATGCTCGATGTGTTTTTCCTGTAGGAAGCGCAGCAAATTGGCTTGCAACTCCAGCGGCAGGTCACCGATCTCATCGAGAAACAGAGTGCCGCCGTTCGCCGCTTCGATCCGCCCGACCTTGCGCTGGTGCGCGCCGGTGAAGGCGCCTTTCTCGTGGCCAAACAATTCGGACTGGATCAGATGTTCGGGAATCGCGCCGCAGTTGATCGCCACAAAGGGTTTGCTGTGGCGCTGGGATTGTCGGTGCAGGGTGCGGGCGACCAACTCCTTGCCGGTGCCGCTTTCACCACGGATCAACACCGGCGACTCGGTGGGCGCCAGTTTGCTCAGCAGCTTGCGCAGTTCGCGGATCGGCTTGCTGTCACCGAGCAACTCGTGTTCCGGCTGATCGATATGAATCGTGCCTTGCCCGCGCAGCCGCGCCATGCCGAACGCCCGCCCCAGAGTCACCTGGACCCGGGACACATCGAACGGCAACGTATGGAAGTCGAAAAACCATTCGCACACAAAGTCCCCGACGTTCTGCAATCGCAGGACTTCCTGGTTGAGCACGGCGATCCATTCGGTGCCACTGCGGCTGATCAGTTCCTTGACGGCTTCGGGACGTTCCAGGTGGAAAGGCTGTAATCGCAAAAGGCCAACATCGCAGGTTCGGTCGGCGGCGTTTTCCAGCGTACAGCTGTCAACATCCCACCCCACAGAACGCAAACCTGGCAAAAGACGATGGCAATCGTCGCAAGGATCAACCACTAACAGACGTCGTAAGGCAGGCGCTTCGATCATGACTGTTCCTTGGCGCCAAATTTAAGGAAATATTATTAAAAACAGTCATTTGGCGGACCTGGCTGTAACATTAGCAAGAATTTGACAGGGGCTTGTATCGTTTGACTATAGGAGCCTTAACTAATTAGTTATAAGAAGGTGTTTTGTTAGTTGCCTAACGACTTGAACCTTTCATTCCGCTTTCAAACTCTGCCTGAACATTGAGTATATGAAAGAAAGTTGAATTTTCTTTGGATTGTGTGTGACCCAACCCCCTACTGAGGGCATCAGTACAAGTAACCAGCCGAACGGTAAGCCCAACCGACGGCAGATCACTTGATTGGGCATACAGAGAGAAGATCCCATGACCGCCCCGCTCCGTATCAACGAAGCTCTTTTGATTGCCAAACACGCATTCGAACCATTTCAATGCGTGGCCTGGGCTCCACAAGAAGGCAACGGCGAACTCAGCCTGAGTGTCATCGATCGCACCAATAACCGCGTCGGCCGCGCGCAGATCCCATGCAGCGCTTATTCCGACCCGGTACAACTTGAACTTTTGCTGGAACAGGCTCGTAAAGCGTTGAGCGAAGATGGCTACACGCTACAGTCGTGGTCCATGCCGCATTAATTAAAGATCAAAAGATCGCAACCTTCGGCAGCGCCTACAGGGATCCGAATTCCAATGTAGGCGCTGCCGAAAGCTGCGATTTTTTGCTTTAAGGAACTTGGCCAGCTAATCGGTGGTTCCAAAAGACACTGTTCTGGCACAAAGCGACCCTCCGCTTGTTAGTTATGACAGTTGTGCGTCCAGCCATTCAGGGATTGAATGTTTTGCACGCGCAGTCACCCTCCCGGCCACCGGGATCAGGTCGACTGGCAAGGAGATGCGTGCATGCCAACCCAGACCGCTTTCGCCCGCCCTGCCACCTTGAATCAAGCCGGACATCTCGATCCGGATTTTGCTGCCGCCGGTAAAACCCAAGTGTATTTCGCTGGCAGTTCCTCAAGCATGGCCAACGGTATCGCCATCGACGCGGATGACCGTCTGCTGGTCGCGGCCAAAGTCGGCACCCATGGCGGCAGCCGCTTCGGCCTGGCCCGTCTGCTGGAGGATGGCTCGGCGGATCTGGGCTTTGGTAATCAGGGCAGCCTGATCAGCCAATTCGCACTGGGTTTCGAGGCCATGGGCAGCAAGGTTCGCGTCCTGCCCTGCGGCTCCATTCTGTTAGCTGGTTTGCACTACGAAAACGCGCATCGCACCTTACCCGCGCTGGCGCTGTTCGACCCCAATGGCCAACCGGTTCGAAGCTTTGGCGACAATGGCCGCCTGGTGGTGCGGTTACCGGGCGATCTGTCTCTGGGTTTGCGTGACGACTGGTTGCCACCCGGTGTGCCAGGCGCCGAGGCCTGCGATATCTGCGTGCAGGATGACGGTCGAATCCTGCTGCTGGCCAATCATCATTTCGAACTGGCCGATCACGTCGGCCTGCTGATTCGTCTTAACGTCGACGGCACACTGGATAGCAATTTCAACGACCGCGGTTTCGTCGTGGTCAGGCATCTGATGATGAATACCTGGCTCAACAGCCTGATGGTGCAACGGGACGGGCGAATCCTGGCCGGCGGCGCGATCAATTTCCCCGAAGAAGGATTGCTCGCGCGCTACCACGCCGACGGCACGCGGGACGACACCTTCGCCTTGGATGGCTTTATGACCTTCAAGGCGCAGGGACGCAGCGCGCAGGTCAGCCAGATCGTCCAGCAGGCCAATGGCGACTTGCACTGCTTTGGTAGCAGCCGCGACCCGATGCACTGCCTGTCACTGAAAGTACACAGCAACGGCCGCCCGGATAATCATTGCAACGGCGGACAGCCGCAACGCCTGGAAATCGGCCACAGTGGCTGCCAATGGACCGCCGCCCAGGTTCAACCGGATGGCAGCTTGCTGGCCGTCGGGGCCACGATCGGCGGTATCGAAGCCGATTTCATCCTGGCGCGCTATCTGCCACAAGGGCATCTGGATCGCAGCTTTGCCAATGGCATCGGCTGGGTTCGGACGCGTCTGGGCCGCAGTCTGGACACCGCCACCTCCCTGGCGGTGCATGACAACGGCAGAATCGTCGTCGGCGGTTATTCACTGGACGGCAATTACCGCGCGGTGGTGGCGCGATACCTCGCCTAGTATGCGGCGACCCTTGATCTTCCCTTCCCCTTGCGGCAAGTTGCGCGCTTCTTAATACAAGGAGTAGCC
The DNA here is from genome assembly GCF_059716165.1 of Pseudomonas sp. LBUM1646. Taxonomy (NCBI): domain Bacteria; kingdom Pseudomonadati; phylum Pseudomonadota; class Gammaproteobacteria; order Pseudomonadales; family Pseudomonadaceae; genus Pseudomonas; species Pseudomonas sp. LBUM1646. Next base: position 3,198,032 of record NZ_CP166810.1, on the reverse strand, counting down.
AATGTCCGGTTCGATGGCCCAGGCGTTCGCGCATAATTTTCTCGGGCACTCTCCCCGCTGGTACAAAGCCAGCATTGTTGGTTTCCTGATACTCAACGCCCTGGTGTTGTGGACGGTCGGACCGAAAGCCGCCGGCTGGCTGCTGGTCCTGGAGTTCATCTTCACCCTGGCCATGGCGCTCAAGTGTTATCCGCTGATGCCCGGCGGCTTGCTGCTGATCGAAGCGCTGCTGCTGAAGATGACCACGCCCCAGGCGCTGTATGACGAGTTGGTGCACAACTTCCCGGTGATCCTGCTGCTGATGTTCATGGTGGCCGGCATCTACTTCATGAAAGACCTGCTGCTTTTTCTGTTTTCGCGGCTGTTGCTTGGGGTGCGCTCCAAGGCGTTGCTGGCGTTGATGTTCTGTTTTCTGTCGGCGTTCCTGTCGGCGTTTCTCGATGCCTTGACCGTTACCGCAGTGATCATTAGCGCAGCGGTGGGTTTCTATTCGGTGTATCACCGCGTCGCGTCAGGCAACGATCCGCGGCAGGACAGCGCTTTCAGCGACGATAAGGCGCTGCCCAAACTTCATCACCAAGATCTCGAGCAGTTCCGCGCTTTTCTACGCAGCCTGCTGATGCATGGCGCCGTGGGCACAGCATTGGGCGGTGTGTGCACGCTGGTCGGTGAGCCGCAGAATCTGTTGATCGGCCACGAGATGGGTTGGCATTTTGCCGAGTTCTTCCTGAAGGTCGCCCCGGTTTCCCTGCCTGTGTTGGCCGCAGGCCTGGTGACTTGCGTGCTGCTGGAGAAACTGCGCTGGTTCGGTTACGGCACGCTGTTGCCGGATAACGTACGCGCGGTGCTGGCCAACTATGCCGCCGAAGACAACGCCGAACGCACCTCGCGCCAGCGCGCAGCATTGCTGGTGCAAGGCGTGGCGGCGTTGATCCTGATTGCCGGGCTGGCGTTTCACATCGCCGAAGTCGGGCTGATCGGCTTGATGGTGATCGTGCTGATTACCGCGTTCACCGGCATCACCGACGAGCATCGCATCGGCAACGCGTTTAAAGACGCCATGCCGTTCACGGCGCTGCTGGTGGTGTTCTTCGCGGTGGTGGCGGTGATTCACGATCAGCAACTGTTCACACCGCTGATTCAGTGGGTGCTGGCCCTGCCGGTGGAGCAACAGCCGGGCATGCTGTTTATCGCCAACGGATTGTTGTCGGCCATCAGCGATAACGTGTTTGTCGCGACGATTTACATCACCGAAGTGAAACAGGCGTTCATCTCCGGCCACATGAGCCGCGAGCATTTCGAGACGCTGGCGATTGCCATCAACACCGGCACCAACCTGCCGAGCGTGGCGACACCCAATGGCCAGGCGGCGTTTCTGTTTTTACTGACGTCGGCGATTGCACCGCTGATTCGTTTGTCTTACGGGCGGATGGTGTGGATGGCGTTGCCGTACACCGTGGTGATGGGGGTTTTGGGCTGGTATGCGGTGAGTTTCTGGTTGTAACACCGCGCTGATCGTTCCCACGCTCGCGTGGGAATGCCTCAAGGGACGCGGAGCGTTCCAATGGGATGCGGAGCGTCCCGGGCTGCATTCCCACGCAGAGCGTGGGGACGATCAGTACGGGGGACAGGGACTCAGCGTTTGAGGATGTACTGCTCGATCGCCTGCGCCGCACCGTCTTCGGTGTTAGCGCCTGTCACGACGTCAGCCTGACGCTTCACCGCCTCTTCCGCTTGGCCCATGGCAATCGACAGCCCGGCACGATGGAACATCGCCGGGTCATTGCCGCCGTCGCCCAGTGCGGCGGTTTGCTCCAGCGGCACACCGAGGTACTCGGCCAGTGTCGCCAGCGCATCACCTTTGTTGGCTTGCATCGCCGTCACGTCCAGGTAAATCGGCTGTGAGCGGGAGACCTGGGCCTGGCCTTCAACCTTGGGCAGCAACAGCGCTTCCAGCTCGATCAACAACTGGGTGTTGTTGCTGGTGGCGACGATCTTGTCGATCCGCTCCAGGTACGGCTCAAAACTCTCGACCACCACCGGCGGATAGCCCAGACCGTGCTGTTCGCGCGGGACCATCGGGCCGTTCGGATCTTTGAGCAACCAATCACCACCACTGAACACCCAGATTTCAATGTCCGGCCGATCGGCAAACAGCGCCAGCGCCGTCAGCGCCGCGGTGGCGGGCAAATAATGCGCAACCAGAATGCTGCCATCCGGATTGACGAGGGTGCCGCCATTGAAGGCCGCGGTCGGCAGATCGACGCCCAGGGCTTCGATCTGTTGCAGCATGGCTTTCGGTGGCCGGCCGGTGGCCAGGCTGAAGAACACGCCGGCCTCACGCAGCGCGCCGACCGCTTCGATGGTGCGCTGGCTCAGGCTGTGATCGGGCAGCAGCAAGGTGCCGTCCATGTCGCTGAGCAGAAAACGGATGGGATGTTGCGCGGCGTCACTCATCCGAGGCTGTGCCAGACGCGGCCATCGCGGGCCAGCAGGTCCTCGGCGGCTTGTGGGCCATCTTCACCGGCCGGGTAGCTCTGCACGCTCGGGTCCTGCTGCCAGGCGTCGAGGAACGGCTGCACGGCGCGCCAGCCGTTCTCGATGTTGTCGGCGCGCTGGAACAGCGTCTGATCGCCAGTCAGGCAATCGTAGATCAGGGTTTCGTAGCCGGTGGACGGCTGCATCTCGAAGAAGTCCTTGTAGGCGAACCCCAGCTCGATATTGGCCATCTTCAGCGCCGGGCCCGGCCGCTTGGCCAGCAGGTCGAACCACATGCCTTCGTTAGGCTGGATCTGAATCCGCAGGTAAGTCGGCTGCAACTCCTCGACCTCGGTGTCGCGGAACTGCGCGTACGGCGCCGGTTTGAAGCAGATGACAATCTCGGTGTCGCGCACACTCATGCGCTTGCCGGTGCGCAGGTAGAACGGCACGCCGACCCAGCGCCAGTTGTCGATCATCACTTTCAGCGCAACATAGGTTTCGGTGTTGCTGTCAGGCGCGACGTTGCCTTCCTGGCGGTAACCGGCCAGCGGCTTGCCATCGACTTCACCGGCCGCGTACTGGCCGCGCACCGAGTTGGCTCGTGCATCCTCGACAGACCAGGGCCGAATCGCGCCGACCACCTTGGCTTTCTCGCCACGCACCGCATCGGCGCCAAACGCAGCCGGCGGTTCCATGGCGACCATCGCCAGCAACTGGAACAGGTGATTGGGCACCATGTCCCGCAAGGCGCCGGTGTGTTCGTAAAAACTGCCACGGGTTTCCACACCGACGGTTTCGGCGGCGGTGATTTGCACGTGGTCGATGTAATGGTTGTTCCAGAACGCTTCGAACAGGCTGTTGGAGAACCGGCTGACCAGAATGTTCTGCACGGTTTCCTTGCCCAGGTAATGGTCGATCCGGTAGATCTGCTTCTCCGACATGACCTTGAGCAAGCAGGCGTTCAAGGCTTCAGCGGTTTGCAGGTCGGAGCCGAACGGTTTTTCGATCACCACCCTTCTAAAAGCTTCGGGCGTTTCTTCCAGCAAACCGGCACTGCCGAGACGGCGCACCACTTCACTGAAGAAACGCGGCGCGGTGGCCAGGTAGAACACCGCATTGCCAGTGCCGCTGTCGGCGATTTTCGCCGCCAGGGCTTGATAAGTGCTGTCGTCCAGGAAGTCGCCCTGGACGTAGCTGATGCCTTTGGCGAGCTTGGCCCACAAGACCGGATCAAGTAGCTGATCGCCCTTGCCGACCTTGCCCGCCGCTTCGGTGCGAATGAAGTCTTCGAGCTTTTGCGCGAAGGCTTCATCGCTGATGGCGTTGTGGTCAACGCCGATGATCCGCAGTCCATCGCCCAGCAGGCCGTCGCGACTGAGGTTGTACAGGGCCGGCATCAACAGACGCTTGACCAGGTCACCATGGGCACCGAACAGGAACAGCGTGGTCGGTGGTGCGGGTTCTGCCTTGGATTTCCTGCGGATCGTATTAGTCATTTTTTCGGAGTCTCCACGTGGCCGCCGAAGCCAAAACGCTGGGCCGAGAGGATTTTGTCGCCAAAGGTGCCTTGGCCACGCGAACGGTAGCGCGAGAACAGCGAGTTCGACAGCACCGGTACCGGCACCGCTTGCTCCATGGCGGCTTCGATGGTCCAGCGGCCTTCACCGCTGTCGGCCACTTCACCCGAATAGCCTTCCAGCTTCGGATCGCTGGCCAGTGCATCGGCGGTCAGGTCGAGCAGCCACGAGGACACCACGCTGCCACGGCGCCAGACTTCGGCGATGTCACCGACGTTGAGGTCGAAGCGCTGGTCTTCCGGCAGGATTTCGCTGGATTTGGTCTTGAGGATGTCGAAGCCTTCAGCGAAGGCCTGCATCATGCCGTACTCGATACCGTTGTGAATCATCTTCACGAAGTGCCCCGAACCCGCAGGGCCGGCGTGGATGTAGCCGCGCTCGGCACGATCGTCGTCGGACTTGCGGTCCTTGGTGCGCGGGATGTCACCCAGGCCCGGGGCCAGGCTTTCGAACAGCGGGTCGAGGCGTGTGACGGTGTCGGCGTCGCCACCGATCATCATGCAGTAACCGCGCTCCAGGCCCCAGACGCCGCCGGAGGTGCCGACGTCGATGTAGTGCAGGCCTTTCTCCGCCAGGGTTTTCGCCCGGCGAATGTCATCTTTATAGAACGTGTTGCCGCCGTCGATGATGGTGTCACCGGCTTCAAGCAGGTTGCTCAGTGTTTCGATGGTGTCTTCGGTCGGTGCGCCGGCCGGCAGCATGACCCAGATCGCACGCGGTTTGGCCAGGCCTGCGACCAGGGCCGGCAGGTCGGCGACGCCGGTGGAGCCTTCTTTTGCCAGGTTCTCGACGAAGGCGGTATTGCGGTCGTAAACAACGGTGGTATGCCCGTTGAGCATCAGGCGCCGCGCAATATTACCGCCCATGCGGCCCAGTCCAATAATCCCGAGTTGCATGTGCTGATGCTCCTTACTACAAAAAATGTGTGTCAAAGGTTATAGCCCAACGCGACTAATGTGGGTTAGTCCAGAGCGGCGGGATGAAGTTTCCGGGCATTGTGCCCGATCCAGACTGATAACGTCGGGAATCATGTTGAAGACACACCGACCATGAAAAATAAAAAAGTTCCATTCCCAGGCAAAAGAAATCAAAATCGGCGCCGATAGTGAAGGTGTCGCTCGCAAGAACGACACAATCACAGTTGATGCAGGCCATTTGCGAGGTGAGCAATGGACACAATCGTTACCGCACGTCCCCCACAAACTCTCTACGTCACGATTCGTCGTGATGAACTGCGCCAATTGAAAGACGAGCGTGACACCTTGAAGAACCAGGTGGCCCAGCTCCGGCAATTGTTGCAGCAACAGGCTCAGCTGTCCGGGCAAGCGATGCCCGCGCTGAACGCCTGATTCTGTGGCGAGGGAGCTTGCTCCCTCACACATGTCTTCTCCCAAAAGGTGACTTGTTACCTGTCGCCCCCCTGAACGAAACTCACAAAGTTTTCACATTCAGCTAGCGATACTCCCGATCCTTGTGGCTGTTCGGTTCTCGGACAGTGGTGTCTCGTGGGTTCGTTTGATGACGCCGGTGGCTTGCTGATGCCGGTGGGAGTTCTGAATGGCAGTGTTCAAACGCAGCAAAACGTCTGCGACAGGTTTCGATTGGGCCGGATTTCTCTGGCTATTTGTCTTCTTCTGGTACTTTTCCGGCATCACCCAGCTACTGATCCAGTTGACCGGTACGTCCGGTTTCACCGGGTTTCGCCAAGCCTTTGTGATGAGCGCCATCTGGCTGGCGCCGATGCTGCTGTTTCCCAAACGTACCCGCCTGCTGGCCGCGCTGATCGGCGTCGTGCTTTGGGCCTGTTCGATGGCCAGCCTGGGCTATTTCTTCATCTATCAGCAGGAATTTTCCCAGAGCGTCATCTTCATCATGTTCGAGTCGAACATCTCTGAAGCCGGCGAGTACATGACCCAGTACTTTGCCTGGTGGATGGTGTTCGCGTTCCTCGCCCACACGGCGTTCGCCTACTTCCTCTGGACTCGCTTGCGCCCGGTGTACATGCCCCGTGGCCGCGCGCTGGTCGCTGCAACCGCGATTCTGGTGGCCGTGGTCGGTTATCCGCTGATCAAGCAAACCGCGCGTACCGGCAGTTTTGCCGGCGGCTTCGAGAAGTTCGAAACCCGGATCGAGCCGGCCGTGCCTTGGCAGATGGCCGTGGCTTATCACCGTTACCTCGACACCCTGGCCGGCATGCAAGACATGCTCGACAATGCGAGCAAGATTGCGCCGCTGAAAAACCTCAAGAACACCATGGCCGACCAACCGTCGACCCTAGTGCTGGTGATCGGCGAGTCCACCAACCGTCAGCGCATGAGCCTGTACGGCTACAACCGGGAAACCACCCCGGAACTGGACAAACTCAAGGATCAACTGGCGGTCTTCAATAACGTCATCACCCCGCGCCCCTACACCATCGAGGCGCTGCAGCAGGTGCTGACCTTCGCCGACGAAGAGAACCCGGACCTGTACCTGTCGACTCCGTCGCTGGTCAGCATGATGAAACAGGCGGGCTACAAGACCTTCTGGATCACCAACCAGCAGACCATGACCAAGCGCAACACCATGCTCACCACGTTCTCCGAGCAGGCCGACGAGCAGGTGTACCTGAACAACAACCGCAACCAGAACGCCGCCCAGTACGATGGCGACGTGATCGAGCCGTTCAACAAGGCATTGGGTGATCCGGCTGCGCACAAGTTGATCGTCGTGCATTTGCTCGGCACGCACATGAGCTACCAGTACCGTTACCCGCAAACCTTCGACAAGTTCAAGGATCGCACCGGGGTTCCGGCCGGTGTACGCGACGCCGAAGTGCCGACCTACAACAGCTATGACAACGCGGTGCTGTACAACGACTTCGTGGTGTCGAGCCTGATCAAGGACTACGCCAAGGTCGATCCGAACGGCTTTCTGCTGTACCTCTCCGACCACGGTGAAGACGTGTTCGACTCCCCGGGCCACAACACCCTGGGGCGTAACGAGAACAAGCCGACGGCACCGATGTACACCATTCCGTTCATGGCCTGGGCCTCGCCAAAATGGCGTGAAACCCACGACTGGAATTTTGCCGCCGACCTGAGCCGTCCCTACAGCAGCTCACAGTTGATCCACACCTGGGCGGACCTGGCCGGGCTGAGCTTCGATGAGCTGGACCACAGTAAAAGCCTGGTCAGCGACAGCTTCAAGCCGCGGCCGCTTTTGATCGGCAACCCGTATGAGCGTCAGGTGCGCCCGCTGATCGACTTCAGCCTGATGAAACCCAAGGCTGCAGTGACGGAAGTACCGGCAGTGGTCAAGCAGTAACCCCGCAATCCCCTGTGGGAGCGAGCTTGCTCGCGATGAGGCCATCAGATTCAACATCAAAGTTGACTGTCACGCCGCCATCGCGAGCAGGCTCGCTCCCACATTTTTTTGCGCGTTGAAACATCCGGAGATAACAATTATTCTCGTTTAACGCTAAATCTCGCCGCTCCCCTTCGTCTTTGAGCAAACGGAATTTTTCCCTCGAAGACAAGGAGTCGGCCGCGATGTTCGCGCCTATTACCCGTTCCATGACCTTGACCCTCGGGCTGTGCAGTGCAGCCCTGAGCCCCGATTTGCTGGCCGACACCGAGCCCGACAAGGAACCGGCCGCCAGCGCGCTGGAGCTCACCGCGACCAACGTGACAGCCGAAGGATTGGGCAGCACCACCGAACACACCGAGTCCTACACCACCGGCGCCATGAGCACCGCGACCCGCCTGAACCTGTCGATCAAGGAAACCCCGCAATCGGTGTCCGTGGTCACTCGCCAGCAAATGGATGACTTCAAGCTCGGTACGCTCTCCGAAGCGATGAGCCAGACCACTGGCGTAGTGGTCCAGCACAATGACTCGGACCGGGTCAGCTATTCGTCCCGTGGCTACGAGATCAACAACTTCCAGATCGATGGGATGCTCAATACCTTCGGGCGGATGAAGTCCGACTCCGACACCATCATCTACGACCGCATCGAAGTGGTTCGCGGCGCCACCGGATTGACCACCGGCGCGGGCGACCCGTCAGCCACCATCAACATGGTGCGCAAGCGGCCGACCGCGCAATGGCAAGCCCAGACCGGCGTCAGTGGCGGCAGCTATGACGATTACTACAGTTACGTGGATGTCGGCGGCCCATTGGCATTCGATGGCCGTTTGCGCGGGCGCAGCGTGCTGGCCTATCGCGACAGCCAATCGTTCCGCGACCATTACCAGATGCAACGGGAAGTCGGTTACGGCGTGCTTGAAGCCGATCTCACCGACGATACCGTGCTGGCAGTGGGTTATGACTATCAGGACAAACAGGTCCAGGGCACGTCTTGGGGCACGGTGCCGTACTGGAATTCGTCCGGTGGCAAGGCCAACCTCGGGCGCTCCACCCACATGGCGACCTCGTGGAGTTCCTGGCCACTGAAGGACAAGACCGCCTTCGCCAACCTCGACCAGCAACTGGGCGGCGGCTGGCACCTCAAGGCGGCCTACACCCACCGCGAGAGCGATACCGACGGCAAGGTCTACTACGGCGGTGGTGGTTTCCCGAATGATGATCGCAGCGGCATGAGCGCTTACAGTAGCCATATGCTCGGCACGCAGAAGATGAAAACCTATGACTTCAACGTGGCCGGGCCTTACGCACTGTTCGGGCGTGAGCACGAACTGATGTTTGGCTATGGCGAAGCCGAACGCAGCTCCAGGTCGCCTTACACCGTGGCGGGCGATGTGCCTGCAGGGTACGGCAACATTCCTGACTGGAAATACATGGGCGGTATCGCCAAGTTTCCCGACACTGTCACCGGCCGCACCGGCGCCTCGGACAGCACCCGGCAGAAGGCTGGTTACCTGGCCACCCGCCTCAACCTGACCGAGCAATTTCACGCAGTGCTCGGCAGCCGTTACGGCAGCTGGAAAAGCACGGATAACCGCTACTCCTTCGATGACAACCTGCAACTGACCGGCGTCGAGAGCACCGCCCAGGAACACCGCGATATCTGGACGCCGTACGCCGGGTTGCTCTACGACCTGACGCCCGAGTACACCGTTTACGTCAGCTACACCGACATCTTCAAACCTCAGGAAAATCGCGACGCCAACCGCAAATACCTGGAACCGGTGGTCGGCAGCAACTATGAACTGGGCCTCAAGGGCAGCCTGCTCGAAGAACGCCTGAACGTCGCCACGGCGCTGTTCTGGAGCAAGCAGGACAACGCCGCCGAAGTGGATGACTCGGTGCGGCCAGACCCGGTGACGGGCGAGGAATTCTACAAATCCGGGGGCAAGGGGCAAAAGGTCCAGGGCTTCGAAGTAGAAGTCTCCGGCGAAGTCATGACTGACTGGAACATGACCGCTGGCTATACCTACACCCACGCGGCCAACGGCGACAAGCAACGGGCGAATACCAGTGAACCGTTGAACATGTTCCGCCTGTCCACGGCCTATCGCCTGCCCGGCGATTGGCATGCGCTGACCGTGGGCGGCGCGGTGAATTGGCAGAGCGATATCTGGGGCAACTCCAATCGACCGGTCGGACGCGATGCCGAGGGGGAGTTGATCACCGAGCGCGCGAAGATCCGCCAGGAGGCCTACACCGTGGTCAAGCTGATGTCGCGCTACGAGTTCGACAAGCACCTGTCGGCCTCGCTGAACGTCGATAACCTGCTCGACAAAAAGTATTACGACAACGTCGGTTTTTATAACGGCGTGTTCTGGGGCGACCCGCGAACCGTGACGCTCAGCCTTGACTGGAAACTCTGAGCCACCCCCGCAATCTACCGTGGGAGCGACTTGGCTCCCGCGTTTTGATCGGTGTTAACCCCGATTTAATGAGGTCTGCCAATACTGCGCCCACGCCCTTGAATCACGGATGAAAGGCACCCCGTCATTCTTAGTGGGAGATACATCATGAAACGAGTCAGCCTGATCCTCGCCGGTCTGCTCATCGTCGGTTCCACCAGCGCGTTTGCCGAAGGCGGCGCGGAACGGATGAAGCATCACTGGGACCACTTCCCGGTCCCCTCCGCGCAAAGCCAGACCGATCATCGCCAAAGTGGCGAACTCCGGGTTCCGGATGATCAAACCGCACAAGTGACCGAATCCTACAGACCGTAAAACCAATCGACCTCTGGCGGCCCCTGCTCCGTCGCCAGAGCTGACACTTGGGCGTCCTGATGGACGCCCTTTTTTATGCCTGCGATTTACAGCGCCTTGGTCCAGAACAGCATGCGGCCATGGGCCGGGTCGAACATGCCGGCGGCAAACCCGAACTTGGCATAGGACGCCTGGGCCACGGCATTGCCTTCCAGGACTTCGAGGGTGATCTTGCAGCAGCCGCGTTGGCGGGCGATTTCTTCAACCTTTTGCAGCATCTTCTGACTCAACCCCAAACCGCGAAACTTCGCCACCACCGACACATCGTGCACATTGACCAATGGCCGGCAGGCAAAGGTCGAAAACCCTTCAAAGCAATTGACCAGCCCCGCCGGTTCACCGCCGACGAACGCGATAACGCTGAACGCATAAGGACGCTTGGCCAGTTCCGCCGGCAGTTGTTGCAGCACGTCGGCCGCCAGCGGCTCACCACCACCCATCGGGTCTTTGGCGTAGTGGTTCAACACCAGACAAATGGCTTCAGCATGCACCGGGTTGGTGTAGCTGGCTTGAAGGACAAGTATTTCTGCGGATTCCATTTCCACCCTCGATCACACACATCAAATTGGCCGCGGACATTAGCGCGGGTGCTGGAGTGGATCAAGATCAAAAGATCGCAACCTTGTAGGCGCTGGCGAAGGCTGAAATCTTTTGATCCTAATGCCCCCAAATCAACTCTTCAGTCCACCCCAATTCAGCAAAATCCCCCGCCCGCAACCCCGCTTCCCCAGCACAGAAAAACTCATCCAATTGTGGCGGTTTGACAGCGGTGCCACTGAGCATCCCATGCACCTGCCCACGATGATGAATCTGGTGCTCGAACACATGCGAGAGCATGCGCAAACGGCTGTCGTGTTGCGGCGTGTCACGGGCGATGGTCACCAGCCGCCCAAGGTCGGCGTCACGCAATTGCTCGCAATAAGCGATCAGCCGACGGTCTACATGAGCCTGCTCGCGCTGGAGGTCGGCGCCGACGGTAAACGGCTGCTCGTCGTTGAAAAACACGTAGCAATCGGGATGCGGCACATCACCGCGCAACTCGCGCTCAAGGGCGTCCACATAGAACCAGTCACAGGTCAGGATGTGATTAAGGGTGGCGCAGAGACTGGGGAAGAAACTGACCCGCGCCGCCGTCAGCTCCGCCGCACTCAACTGGCCCCAGGCCTTGGCCAGTCGGTGGTTGGCCCAGGCATTCTGGTAGGCCATGGTCAGCAAATGGTGAGACAGGGGTTGAGTCATCGTCGCGCCTCCCGTGTTCAAACTTCGGCAAACCGTTGCAGCTGCATTTCCTGCAAACGACTGAGGGTGCGGCGGAACGGGAATTCCAGATAACCCTCGGTGTACAAGGCGTCCATCGGCACCTGGGCTTCGAGGTACAGCGGCACCTTGCGGTCGTAGCATTCATCCACCAGGGCGATGAAACGCCGAACGCCATCGTCGTGCACCGACAATTGTGGCAACTCACGGTCGCCGGCCACCACCCGCTCCACGCCGTCCTCCGTGCCTCTGGCGATGCGCCCTTCGCGCTTTTGCGCGCTGAGGTTGGGCACTTCACTCAGCAGAATAGCGCTGAAGGTGTCGCACAGGGCCATGAAGTCCATGGCGGCAAACGGTTGCTCGCAGAGATCGGCGTAACGACACCACAACACCGTGGCGCTGGCCTGCACCACGTGGACGTTGCGGTAGCCGACCTGGATCGGATCACTGGACACCGACTGCCCGACCGTCAGGGCCTTGAACGCTTCGGCCAACCCGCTGGGCAGATCGAGCGCCCCCACCCAATAGCGCTGCAACGCCGCGCCAGGGTGCAGGCGATGATCTTCGCCGCCGTCCACCGCAATCACCTGCATGTGCTGCTTGATCGCTTCGATGGCCGGGGTAAAACGGTCGCGGTTGAAGCCATCGGCATACAACTGAGCCGGCGGCTGGTTGGAGGTACTCACCACCACCACGCCTTCTTCGAACATCACCTGAAACAAACGACCGAGAATGATTGCGTCGCCGATGTCGTTGACGAACAGCTCATCGAAACACAGCACCCGGACTTCCTGGGCCAATTCGCGGGCCAGGGCTTTGAGCGGGTCGGCCGTGCCGGTCAGCTGGAAAGAACGCTGATGCACCCAGCCCATGAAATGGTGGAAATGCTGACGCCGGGCCGGCACCCGCAGGCTTTCGTAGAACTGGTCCATCAACCAGGTCTTGCCCCGACCGACCGGGCCCCACAGGTAAACGCCGGTGATCGGCTGGCGTCCTTCATGCAGGGCTTCGTGACACTTTTGCAGGGCCCAGACGGCATGTTCCTGGGCTTCGTCCTGGACGAAGCCCTTTTGCTCAACGGCGTATTGCCAGGCGCTAAGGGGGGAGTCGATATTCATGGCGCGCAGTATACGACCGTTATGTAGCAGCTGCCGAAGGCTGCGTTCGATCGCGAAGCGGTCGAGGTTTGGCGCCTGTAGCAGCTGGCTGTCGAGCTCCAGCGAGGCTGCGTCCGGCGGCGCAGCCGTCGTAATCGAGGATGGCTACAACGAAATGTCCAACCGGGCAATCTTGCCCTGCTCGTTCAAACGAAACGTGTAGCGCAACTCCAGCGGGCTACCCGGAAACGTCCCGGAAATCAGGTTGTGCACCAGCACCTTGCCAGTGCGCAACTGCACGTCGAGCACCTCGACCCGTGGCTGGTAACGCTGGGCGGTGTCTTGCATCCATTGGGCGATGGCCTGGGGGCCGACCTGATGCTCGCCTTCATCGAAGACATTGGCATCTTCGGCGAAGAAACTGGCGACCCGCGAGGTGTCACGGGCATTGGCGGCAGCGATGTAAGCGGCGATGGCTGGCGCCAGTGAAGAGGCTGGACTAGACATGTTGAAGGCTCCTTGTTGTTTGATTCTGGAGCCATGTTAAGGCACTGCTGTGTCAGTTCTTGTCAGGAGTGAAGCGCCCGGCTTCATCCAGTTGCATCTGCTTGCGCCAAGTGCGCAACAGGTCGCTGCGTCGGCCGGGATAACGCTCGCCCTGCTCGCTCGCCGCCGAAATCCGGTCGGTGCGAAAGGTCCGATAGGCGCTGCGCAGTTCGCACCAGGCGACGATGATCCGCACTTCGTTGAGAAACCCTAGCGCCAAAGGCCAGATCAGGCGCTGCGTCGGCACCTGATTGGCATCAGCGTAATCGATATGAAGCTTGGCCTGATTGCGAATGGCCTGGCGAAATACATTCAATGGCACGGCATTTTGTGCAAAGCCATAACCTGACGGGCCGGGCAACACCGTCGGGTTGTGTAACGCCTCCAACGCCTCGGGCGCCAACACCGCGGCAATCTTCGCCAGCGCATCCGCCGCGGCTTTGCTCAAGACCTCATCCCCGCGCTGATCGACATAACGTAAACCGAGCACGATGGCTTCGGTTTCGTCGGCGTTGAGCATCAATGGCGGCAGAAACAGGCCGCTGCGCAGCACATAGCCGATCCCGGCCTCGCCATAGATCGGCGCGCCGAGGGCCGTGAGTTCGGCGATGTCGCGGTACAGCGTGCGTTCGGAAATCTCCAGTTCGCTGGCCAGTGTCGCGGCAGTCGCCGGGCGGCTTTTACCCCGCAACACTTGCAGCAAGGTCAGTAAACGAGTGGTTCGCGACACGATCGGCACGCTCAGTCCGGGAAGATCCCGCAGCTTAGCAAAGGCTGCTGTCAGAAACTGGCAGGAGTGATCGCCCCTTTCATCGGCCCCGAAAAAAGCGTCTTGACGCTGGATATTACTCGCATCATATTAAATACATGTTGTTAGTCATTTATATTCAGCCGCGACGTTTTCCCTCAGGAGTCTCCCATGCATTACAAAGTCTTTGGCCGTAAAACCGGCTTGCGGGTTTCGGAACTGGCGTTGGGCGCCGGTAACTTCGGCACCGGTTGGGGCCACGGCGCCGAGCGCGATGAAGCCAAACGGATTTTCGATGGCTACCTGGAAGCCGGCGGCAATTTCATCGACACCGCCAACGGTTATCAGGGTGGTGAGTCGGAAGGCATGCTCAGCGAGTTCATTGCCGCCGAGCGGGACCGTTTGGTCATCGCCACCAAATACACCATGGGCACTGAGCGCACGGCCAATATTTCCTTCACCGGCAACAACCGCAAGAACATGGTCCGCGCGGCGGAAGAAAGCCTGAAACGCCTGAAAACCGATCACATCGACCTGTTTTGGGCGCACATCAGCGACGGCGTCACGCCGATGGAAGAAATCCTGCGGGGCTTCGACGACCTGGTCCGCGCCGGCAAGATTCACTACGCCGGCCTGTCGAACTTCCCGGCTTGGCGCATCGCCCGCGCCGATGTACTGGCCGAAGTGCGTGGTTTTTCGCCAATTGCCGCGATCCAGACCGAATACAGCTTGGCCGAACGCACCGCCGAACGGGAATTGCTGCCGATGGCCGAAGCGCTGGGCCTTGCCGCAACCTTATGGTCGCCGCTGGGCGGTGGTTTTCTCACCGGCAAGTACCGCACCAACGACGAGAACAACCGCGCGGCCAAACTCGGCATGTTGATCCACACCGAGAAAAGCGCCCGGGAAACTGCCCTGCTAGACACCTTGCTCGCCGTGGCTGCCGAAATGGAGTCCAGCCCGACGCATGTGGCCATTGCCTGGTTGCGCGAGAAAGCCAAGCGTTCGACCACGGCGCTGATTCCGATTCTGGGTTCGCGGACTCGTGAGCAATTGGATGCCACGCTGGGGGCGTTGAATGTGCATTTGAGTGAAGAGCAGTTGTCGCGGCTGGATGGGACCAGCGCTGTGGAACCGGGTGTGCCCCACGCAATGATTGCCGGGTCGGTGGCGCGGTATACCGGGGTTGAGACCCTGGATTTACCGAAGATTCCGGTGGCCTGAAGACCGCCAAGATCGCAGCCTGCGGCAGCTCCTACAGTCGACCGGTGTAGGAGCTGCCGCAGGCTGCGATCTTTTGATTTGATGGGTTAACGGTCGACTTTATGTTTCGCCGCATACAAACACAGCATTTCCATCGCCAACGTCGCCGCCGCCAGTGAGGTAATGTCCGCGTTGTCGTAGGCCGGCGCTACTTCCACCACGTCCATCCCCACCAGATTGATCCCGCGCAAGCCGCCAAGAATCTCCAGTGCCTGCACCGTGCTCAGTCCGCCACACACTGGCGTTCCCGTGCCGGGGGCGAAAGCCGGGTCCAGGCAGTCGATGTCAAACGTCAAGTACACCGGGTTATCACCGACCCGCGCCCGGATCGCCTCGACGATCGCTTCACAGCCCTGACGATGCACCTGCCGTGCGTCCAAGACCTGAAACCCCATGTGATCGTCGTTGGTGGTACGCAAACCGATCTGCACCGAGCGCGACGGATCCACCAGCCCTTCCCTGGCCGCGTGCCAGAACATCGTACCGTGATCGATCCGCTTGCCCTCCTCGTCCGGCCAGGTGTCGCTGTGGGCATCGAAGTGAATCAGTGACAAGGTGCCATGTTTGCGTGCATGGGCCTTGAGCAGCGGATAGGTGATGAAGTGGTCACCACCAAACGTGAGCATCGCGCTGCCTGCGCTCAGAATGTGCTCGGCGTGGGCTTCAATGCTTTCCGGCACCGATTGCGGTGAGCCGAAGTCGAAATCGCAATCGCCATAATCAATCACCGCCAAGTGATCGAACGGGTCAAACGTCCACGGCCAGTGGCGTTCCCAGGCGATCCCGGTGGACGCGGCCCGAATGCCTCGCGGTCCGAAACGCGCGCCGGGGCGGTTGCTGGTGGCGGTGTCGAACGGTACGCCACTGACCGCCACGTCGACCCCGCGCAAGTCGCGGCTGTAACGGCGGCGCATGAAACTGGTGATACCGGCGTAGGTGCTTTCGGCGGCAGTCCCGTAAAGGCTGTCGCGGGTCATGGCCTGGTCGTTTTGCACAGGGAGATCCATGGTGATTCCTTATTATTGGCGGCTACGGAAAGTGGTCCACAAGCGGGTGCGCTGGCGCATGTCCTTGAGGCTCATGCTGCGGTCGGCGTACAAACGGTCGCGAACGTCGGCCAGCGGGTAGATATCCGGGTCAGTGCGCACCGCTTCATCCACCAGCGGTGTGGCGGCGGTGTTGGCGGTGGCGAAGAACAGGGTGTTGGTCAGCGCGGCCACGGATTCGGGGCGCAACATGAATTCGATGAACTGCCGCGCGGCTTCGGGGTGCGGTGCGTCCTTGGGGATCGCCAGGTTGTCCTGCCACACCAGCGTGCCTTCCTTGGGAATCCGGTACGCCACTTCATAAGGCTTGTTAGCCTTGCGCGCCTGATCGGCGGCCATGCTCGCGTCGCCGTTGTAGGTCAGGGCCAGGCAGACACTGCCGTTGGCCAGATCGTTGATTTGCCGACCGCTGGCGACGTACAGCACATTCGGCTGCAACTGATGCAACAACGCCTCGGCGGCTGACAGATCTGTCTTGTCGACGCTGTAGGGATCTTTACCGAGGTAATGCAGCGCCAGACCGATCACTTCCTGGGGCGAATCGATGATCGCAATGCCGCAGTCTTTCAGCTTGCTGGCGTATTCGGGCTTGAATAGCAGGTCCAGGCTGTTGAGCGGTACGTCGGGCAAGCGTTTTTTCACTTCGTCGACATTCATCCCCAAACCCAAAGTGCCCCAGGTGTAGGGCACGCCGTAGCGGTTGCCGGGATCGACCGCGGCGAGTTTCTCCAGCAAATCCGGGTCAAGGTTGGCGTAACCCTTGAGCCCCTCATGTGGAATCGCCTTCAGCGCGCCAGCCGCCAAGCCACGGGCCAGAACGCTGGACGATGGCACCACCACGTCATAGCCGCTGCCGCCCGTGAGCAATTTGGTTTCCAGGACCTCGGGGGCATCGAACGTGTCGTAACGCACATGAATGCCGGTTTCCTTTTCGAAGCGCTGCAAGGTTTCGGGTGCCACGTATTCGGCCCAACTGTAGAGGTTGACGACGTTTTCCTCGGCCTGGGCCGACGCAGCCATGGCGAATAAAAGCGCGGGAAAACACAGCTTGAAGAGAGGAGCCATGACAAACACCTGACCAGTTGGAGTGGTTGCAGCGTGCGCCGTCGGATACATTGGAAAAATATCAAGTTTGTTAACCTGACTTTATCCAGAGGTAATGTGTGATGCTCGGTCAACTCCACGATCTGGACCTGCAACTGCTGCGCCTGTTTGTCAGCGTGGTCGAATGCGGCGGCTTCAGCGCGGCCCAGGGTGAACTGGGTTTGAGCCAGTCGAGCATCAGCCAGCAAATGGCCAAGCTCGAGACCCGGCTTGGCTATCGTTTATGCAGTCGCGGCAAGGGCGGTTTTCGGATCACGCCCAAGGGCGAGCAATTGCTGGTCGCCATTCGCGGACTGTTCGAATCCATCGAAGCGTTCCGCCATCAATCCAACGGCGTGGCCGGGCGGTTGATTGGCGAAGTGCGCCTGGGCTTGTCCGAAGCCCTCGATCAATCGGTGCTGCAGCGGGTGGCGGACGCAATCCGGCGCTTTCGCGAGCGGGATGAATCGGTGCGCATCGAGCTGATCAGCGCCATGCCCGGGGAAATGGAGCGGCTGATGCTGCAACAGCGGCTGGACCTGGCGATCGGTTATTTCTCACAGGTGCAAAGTGCTTTTGACTACCGTGAGTTGTTCAGCGAAACCCAGCATTTGTATTGCGCGCCGGGGCATCCGTTGTTTACCAATGAGGCGCCGGATGATGAGGCGCTGCAGGCGTGTGATCGGGTGGATCATCCTTATCGGTTTCTGCGCAGTGACGAGCCGTTTCAAGGAAAGTTGTGTTCGGCGCGGTCGGAGCAGGTTGAGGGCACCCTCGCCTTTATTCTGTCCGGTAAACACGTCGGGTATCTGCCGAGCCACTTTGCTCGTAGCTGGGAGGATAAGGGGTTGCTTCGCGCAGTGCGTGTAGGAGAAATGAGTTTCGATGTGGGATTTCACCTGGCGCGGCATCGGGCGCAGGTGGCCGGGGATGCGCAGAAGGCGTTTGAAGAGGATTTGCTTGCCGCGTTCGCTTGACCTGATCGTTCCCCCGCTCCGCGTGGGAATGCTTCAAGGGACGCCCTGCGTTCCATTGGACGCGGAGCGTCCCGGGCTGCATTCCCACGCGGAGCGTGGGAACGATCACGGTGTGAGGTTGTAAGTTTTCTGGCATCCTGCGCCTCCATTTTCTGACCTGGCCCCTGGCGCTTTCCTCGTGACCTCATCCGAACACGCAAAACCCCAGCCCCGCTCCGACCTGATCTACGGTCTCAACGACCGCCCCCATTTGACCGCCACGGTCTTCGCCGCCCTGCAACATGTGCTGGCAAGTTTCGTCGGCATCATCACCCCGACCCTGATCATGGGCGGCGCGCTGGGCCTGCAAAGCGAAATCCCGTACCTGATCAGCATGGCGCTGTTCGTTTCCGGCCTGGGCACTTTCGTCCAGGCCCGGCGCTTTGGCCCGGTGGGTTCCGGTTTGCTGTGCCTGCAAGGCACCAGTTTTTCCTTTATCAGCGTGATCCTCAGCGCCGGGTTCATGGTCAAGGCCCGGGGCGGCGGCACCGATGAGATCCTGTCGACGATCTTCGGCGTGTGCTTTTTCGCAGCCTTCATTGAAGTGGTGTTGAGCCAGTTCATCGGCAAACTGCGGATGCTGATCACCCCGGTGGTCACCGGGACCATCATCACCCTGATGGGCCTGTCGCTGATCAAGGTCGCCATGACCGACATCGCCGGCGGCTTCGGCGTGGCGGACCTCGGCGCCAGTCATCATTTGGCTCTGGCGGCGTTGGTGCTGGGGACCATCGTGGTGCTGAACCGGGTCGATGTGCCATTTCTGCGCCTCGGGGCGATTGTCATTGGCCTGACCCTCGGCTATGTCGTCGCCTGGCTGATGGGCGATGTCGATTTCGCCAGCCTGCCCGCCGTGCCGCTGATGAGCGTACCGGTGCCGTTCAAATACGGTTTCAACTTCGATTGGGTGGCGTTTGTACCGGTGGCGGTGATTTTCCTGGTGTCGCCGCTGGAAGCTGCGGGTGACCTGACAGCCAACTCGATGATTTCCCGGCAGCCGGTCAAAGGCCCGATCTACATTCGCCGGATCAAGTCCGGCCTGCTCGCCGATGGCCTCAATTCGGCCATGGCCGCGGTGTTCAACAGCATGCCGATGGTGACCTTCGCCCAGAACAACGGGGTGATCCAACTCACTGGCGTGGCCAGTCGTTACGTGGCGTTTTTCATTGCCGGGCTGTTGGTGTTGTTGGGGTTGTTCCCGATGATCGGCGCGGTGCTGCAACTCATGCCGAAACCGGTGCTCGGCGGCGCCGAATTGGTGATGTTCGGCACCGTGGCCGTAGCCGGGATCAAGATCCTCGCCGAAGCCGGCCTGCATCGGCGCAACATGCTGATCGTGTCGATTTCCCTCGGCATGGGCCTGGGCATCGCGGCGGTGCCGGAAGTGTTGCGCGAACTGCCGCTGGCCCTGCACAACATCTTCGAATCGCCGATTACCGTGGGTGCGCTGTGCGCGATCATTCTCAACGTGTTCCTGCCCGAAGAATTCATGGAGCTGGAAGAGGATGACTTCGACCCGGAAGCATCGATCCTGCAGGTCATGGAAAACCCGCCGGCCACTGAAACATCCCCAAGCCTGAACCGCTGAACGGAGCGTGCTACATTCCCAGCGACTCCGCTTGGCACAAGGTTGACCGCACGTTGAACAAGAAGACCGGTATCCGGGCCGCCCAGGCCCAGCAGACCCGCACACGGATTCTCGAAGCAGCGGTGAAAGTGTTCACCCGCGACGGCTATTCCGGGGGGCGGGTCGAGAGCATTTCCCGGGAAGCCGAGTCCAACGACCGCATGCTCTATTACTACTTCGGCAGTAAAGAGCAGCTGTTTATCTGCGTGCTGGAACACACTTACGAGCAGTTCAACAAGGCCGAGAGCCGGTTGAAGCTGGACCTGAGCCAACCGCTGGTGGCGTTGCAGGATCTGGTCGCGTTTGTCTGGCATTACTACGTCAAGCACCCGGAATTCGTGGCGATTCTCAGCAATGAGAACCTCCACGGCGGCAAGCACGCGCAGCAGTCCAGCGAGTTGCGCAGATTGTCAGGGGAAGCAGTCGGGGTGCTAAAGCCGATCATCGAGGCGGGTCAGGCGCAGGGCTTGTTTCGTGAGGTGCTAGACATCAAGCATGTGTATTTGATGATTGCTTCGCTTTGTTATTTCTATAACTCCAACCGGCATACGCTGAGTTCGTTCCTCGGCGAGGATTTAGCGGACAAGGGGCAGCAGCAGAATTGGTTGGGGTTTATTCAGGATTTGGTGGTGCGGGGGGTGATGAGGTTGCCTGGTCAGGATTTGGGGTGACTGGGCCGGCCTCTTCGCGGGCAAGCCTCGCGCCTACAGGTACGAGGCTTGCTCGCGATGCTTTTAATGGCTCCCCGGATTTGCCCGCAAATGCGCCACTTTCTGCTCCAACCCTTCCCACCCCGGCGCATTCCCCGCAAACCGATTGCGCAAATACGCCGCCAATTCCGCCACCTGCGTGTTCGACAGGCTGTCCTTGAAAGCAGGCATGTAACCCAAGTCCTTGGTCGCCGGGGTATCGATGCCTTGCAAAATAACCTTGATCAAATTGTCCGGCAGATCGCTGTGCACGTTGGTGTTGGTGGCCAGCGACGGACTTACGCCAAACAGCTTCGGCCCCAAACCATCGGCGTGACAGGCCTTGCACGAACCTTCGAATACACGCTGGCCATTGCTCAAGGAAACAGTGGCCACCGGACGCGTGGCTTTCTCTACGACTTGGGCTTCAGCCTGCGCGCCATTAAGTGACGCCAGGTACACCGCCATCGCCCGAATATCCGCCGTGGGCAACTTCGCCAGTTCCGTGACCACCGGCCCCATCGGCCCGGTCGCAACGCCATGTTCAGCGGAATAGCCAGTGCTCAAGTAACCGAACAACTGATCCTCAGTCCACGGCGTCGGTGACTTGGACAAACCATTCAGCGCCGGCGCTTCCCAACCATCAACCATGCCGCCCGCGAGGAATGAAGCACCGCCCTTCTCCGCCCCCATCAAATTGCGCGGCGAATGGCAGGCCGCGCAGTGGCCCAAACCGTTGACCAGATAATTGCCGCGATTCCACTGCTCACTTCGCTGCGGCTGCACGCTGATTTCCCCCTTGCGCAAAAACAATGCATTCCACCCCGCCATCAGTGGCCGCAGGTTGAACGGAAAGCGCATGTCGTTAGCCTTCGCCGCTTGGCTGACCGGCGTTTGCGACATCAGGTACGCGTACAACGCCTGCATGTCCGCATCATTGATATTACGAAACGCGGTGTAGGGAAACGCCGGATACAAATTGCGCCCATCGCGACCAATGCCGTCGCGCATTGCTCGTTCGAATGCCGGGTACGACCAGTTGCCAATCCCGGTCTTCACGTCCGGGGTGATGTTGCTGCTGTAGAGCGTGCCGAACGGCGTCTCCATCGCCAAGCCGCCGGCATTGGTCGCGCCGCCGGGCGCGGTGTGGCACACCGCACAATCGCCGACCGCCGC
Organism: Pseudomonas sp. LBUM1646; assembly: GCF_059716165.1. NCBI lineage: Bacteria > Pseudomonadati > Pseudomonadota > Gammaproteobacteria > Pseudomonadales > Pseudomonadaceae > Pseudomonas > Pseudomonas sp. LBUM1646. The sequence continues at coordinate 3,176,262 of NZ_CP166810.1, read as the reverse complement.
CAGTAAACGCCCCCGTTCCAGGGTGGCGGTGGACCAGGTGCCGGCGCTCGGTGGCGCAATCGGTGCGATTTCACCGTGGAATGGCCACGCCGTCGCCGCCATGCCGAGCACCGCGCCGAATGCCGCAAACAGCGAACCGAACAGCCACTTGGAACGCTTGGTTGGGGACTTCGGCGGCTCGTCACAGGTGCCGGCATTCAGCGCCGCCAACACGCGCTCCGGGGTGATCGGCAGCTCGCGAAAACGAATCCCGGTGGCGTCATAAATCGCATTGGCAATCGCCGCCGCGCTCGGCACCGACGCCGATTCACCGGCGCCCATCGGTGGCTGGTCCTGGCGCGGCATCATCAGCACGTCGATCTGCGGCACCTCGGGGAAGGTCAGGATCGGATAACCGCCCCACTCCTTGCTCGCTACCGTCGATTCTTCGAAGGTCACCCGCTCCTTGAGCACGCGGCTGGTGGACTGGATGACGTTGCCGTGAATCTGATGCTGCACGCCGTCAGGGTTGATCATCATCCCCGAGTCATGGCCGATCACCACCCGTGTGACCGAGACGTCACCGGTCTGGCGGTCAATCGCCACGTCCGCCACCCACGCCGCCCACGCCGCGCCGAAACCGGGGAATTTGCTGTGGATATAGCGCGCGTAGGCGAAGCCGCGACCGCGCAATAACTGGTCCTCATTCGGGGTTTGCATCGGCGCGGTGCGGGGCGTCCAGGCCGCGCGTTCGGCAGTGGATTTCACCAGGTCGATGGCGCGCTCGTCGTGCAGATAACGCAGCCGGTATTCCACCGGATCGACGCCGGCCGCAAAGGCCAACTCATCGATATACGACTCGTGGGCGAAGGTGTTCGGCAGCGCGGAAACCCCGCGCATCCACGAGGCGCGGACAATCGGCGCCATGTCGTTGATGGTCACGCGCATGTGTTCGTAGTCGTACGGAGGAATCGAGGTGCGGTCGCCCATTTCGAACATCGCCGCCACCGGCTCGACGCGCCCGGTCAGCAACAAGGCCAGGGTCGGCGCGCCGTTGGACGGGTAGCTGGTCTGGAAATCATAGGCGGCGACGCTGCCATCGGCGTTCAAGCCGCCATCGACGTCCATCAGTTGCGCGGTGCCTTTGGGCTCCCACAGATGCTCTTGTTCGCGGGTCAATTGCACGCGCACCGGTTTGCCGACCGCTCGCGATAACAGCAAGGCATCGGCGCAGACATCGTCGGCACAGTTGCGCCCGTAACAGCCGGACGCTTCCATGCGAATGATCTCGATGGATTCTTCCGCGCATTCCAGCAACCAGGCGAGATCGGCCCGCAGCAAATGCGGATTCTGGCTGCCGGACCATACGCGACTGCCCGACACCTGATAGTCCGCGACGCCGCAGGACGGGCCGATCGAACCGTGCATTTGATACGGCCACATATAGGTGCGCGGCATGCGTTGACTGGCGGCGGCCAAGGCTTCGTCGACGTTGCCTTGATCGAGGACCACCCGTTGCACTCGCGGGTTGTCGCGGATTGCTTGCTCGACATTGTTTAAATCTGGCAACCCCTGATTCCAGGCTTTCCAGGTGACTTTCAACGCCTGGGCAGCCTTGATCGCCTGTTCTTCGCGCAGGGCGACGACGCCGACGAAATCGCGAATCACCACCACCGCGACGATCCCGGCGATGTGCGCGATGGAGGATTCATCGACCTCCAGCAGGCTGTTGCCGACAAAGTCACCGCAATCGAGCCCGGCATACGGTGGACGAATCACTCGACCGTGGAGCATGTCTGGCACGCGCATGTCGTGGACGTAGGTCAGCTCACCCGTCGCCTTGCCTGGAATGTCCACCCGGGCGGCGCCTTTGCCCACCAGTCGATAGTCTTCGGCGGGTTTGAGCGGTGCGGTGCCGGAGATGCGCAGTTCGATGTGCTCGCCGCTGACCAGTTCCGCGTAAGTCGCTTTGCGACCATCCTCGGCTTGAATCACGCCGGCTTCGATTTTCAGGCTGCTGGCATCGAGGGACCAACGCTCCGCCGCTGTTTCCAATAGATAGCGCCGGGCTTCAGCGGCGGCATTACGCAACGGAATCGCGGAAATCTGCAGCGTCGCACTGGCAATGGTCGCGCCCTGATTCGGCGCACGCTCGGTATCGCCGAGCACCATGCACACCTGCTCCATGTGCAAATCGAGTTCTTCGGCGACGATCTGCCCCAGCGAGGTGCGAATGCCGGTGCCGAGGTCGACATGCCCGTTGAACGCATACACGCACCCGTCATCGCTGATAGCAATAAACAGCCCCAGTTCTTTGGGTTTGATCAGCGGCGTGCCGCCCTTCGCCACGGGGCCGGACGGCGGCAGGATGTCGTCGACGATCAGCAGCACGCCGGTCTTGGCCAGGAGTTGGTCGCGGGTTGGGATGGAGTCAGTCATGGTCATCGATCCACATTCAAGGCATTTGACGGGCGGCACGCAGCACCGCGCGGAGGATTTCGATATGGGTGCCGCATCGGCAGAGGTTGGCCGAGAGTTCGTTGCGGATCTGGGTTTCGCTGGGGTGCGGAATGCGGTCGAGCAAGGCCTTGGCGGTCATGATCATGCCGTTGAGGCAATAACCGCATTGCGCCGCTTGCTCATCGATAAAGGCTTGCTGCACCGGGTGCGGATCGGCGCGGGTACCGAGGCCTTCGAGGGTGACGATTTGCCGGTCCACGGCGCCGGCCAACGGAAATACGCAAGAGCGCGCGGCCACGCCGTCGATGATCACCGTGCACGCCCCGCACTCGCCCAGGCCGCAGCCGTACTTCGGGCCGTTGAGGTGCAGGTCATTGCGCAAAATCAGCAATAACGGCGTGTCCGCCATGGCGGTGACTGTGGTGGTGAGGCCGTTGACCTCAAGCGCTACCGTGATTTCCTGGCTACTCATTCGCTTCGCCTGCTTCGTTTGATGAAGTATCCGCTACACCAAAAGGTCAAAAAAAACGTCGCGAGCCAGATTGGGTTGTGGCGACGCGACACACTTGACTGGTGAAGTGGCTACTACATGAAATAAGAGCAAAAACGATGCCAGGCGCCAATACGCGGTCTGTAGCAACTGCCGAAGCCTGGTTTCGGCTTGTAGCAGCTGTCGAGGTACGAGGCTGCGTTCGGCTCATGTAGCAGCTGTCGAGGTACGAGGCTGCGTTCGGCTCATGTAGCAGCTGTCGAGGTACGAGGCTGCGTTCGGCTCATGTAGCAGCTGTCGAGGTACGAGGCTGCGTTCGGCTCACATGTAGCAGCTGTCGAGGTACGAGGCTGCGTTCGGCTCACATGTAGCAGCTGTCGAGGTACGAGGCTGCGTTCGGCTCACATGTAGCAGCTGTCGAGGTACGAGGCTGCGTTCGGCTCACATGTAGCAGCTGTCGAGGTACGAGGCTGCGTTCGGCTCACATGTAGCAGCTGTCGAGGTACGAGGCTGCGTTCGGCTCACATGTAGCAGCTGTCGAGGTACGAGGCTGCGTTCGGCTCACGTAGCAGCTGTCGAGGTACGAGGCTGCGTTCGGCTCACGTAGCAGCTGTCGAGGTACGAGGCTGCGTTCGGCTCACGTAGCAGCTGTCGAGGTACGAGGCTGCGTTCGGCTCATGTAGCAGCTGTCGAGGTACGAGGCTGCGTTCGGCTCATGTAGCAGCTGTCGAGGTACGAGGCTGCGTTCGGCTCACATGTAGCAGCTGTCGAGGTACGAGGCTGCGTTCGGCTCACATGTAGCAGCTGTCGAGGTACGAGGCTGCGTTCGGCTCACATGTAGCAGCTGTCGAGGTACGAGGCTGCGTTCGGCTCACATGTAGCAGCTGTCGAGGTACGAGGCTGCGTTCGGCTCACATGTAGCAGCTGTCGAGGTACGAGGCTGCGTTCGGCTCACATGTAGCAGCTTCGAGGTACGAGGCTGCGCTCGGCTCATGTAGCAGCTGTCGAGCCTGCGAGGCTGCGTTCGGCTGCGAAGCGGTCGTCAAACCTGAGTGCACGGTCTTCCTGATGCACCGCGTTGGCTGATTTCACGACTGCTTCGCAGCCGAACGCAGCCTCGCAGGCTCGACAGCTGCTACATGAGCCGAACGCAGCCTCGTACCTCGGCAGCTGCTACACCGGCCGGATGTCGGCTCGGCAGCTGCTACAGAGCACGTGTTTTGCCAGTGGCTGTGATCAGTCTTGTGGGTCGTCGATCATTTTGCGCAGCAGGAACAGCACTGCGACCCGTTCTGCCGGGTTGAGATTGCTCAGGGTCAGCTCGGTGATTTTCCCCGCGCAGGGCACGGTTTGCTGCACCAGGCGGTCGCCGGTTTCGGATAAGCCGACGATGACTTTGCGCCGGTCTTGCGGGTCGGGTTCGAGGGTGATCAGTTCCCGGGCCTTGAGCCGCTCGACGATGCCGCGAATGGTCGCCTGGTCCACAGCGGTGGCCTTGACCAGTTCGGTCAGAGAGCTGGGGCCGTGATCGCGCACGGCGCACAGGGTGACGAACTGCACCGCTGTGAGCTGGGAATCACCGACGTTCTGCTGAAAAATCGCCATATGCCGCTGATAAGCCTTGCGCAGCAAATGCCCGACTTGTTCGGAGAAAACGTAGGAAGCATCAGGAGTTTCAGGCACGGCAGACTCGAAAGGCGATGAAGGTTGGGGAGGCATGATGGACAGGTTGGGGATTGGACTCAAGCGCGGCTTGGGGGCAAATACCTGGAACCGCTTTTCGTAGGAGCAAGGCTTGCCCGCGATGGCTCCCGTGAGATCGCCATCGCGGGCAAGCCTTGCTCCAACAGGTTTCAGCGTTTCAGAAAACCCAAGCGCATTCGGGTTTAGCGAACCCGGGAGGCCTCTGGCGCCACCACGTCCCCGCCAATCACCACCGCCTGGTCATCCAGGTACACATCACAATTGCGCAGTGGAATGTCCAGGTGACACGGGGTTTTGCGCTTGCCGCCGACTTCGGTGTTCGGCCCGGTGGAGAACAGGAAGTTGCCGTAGAACGCCCGGGCGTCCATGCACATGCCGTCGTTCTTATCGTGCAGGCCCATGGCCGTCCACTGGGCTTTTGGCTGCAAGCCCCAGCCGATGTGGGAGATGCCGTACACCTCGGGATCGTTGAAATACTTCATGTAATCGCGCAGGTATTCGGCCTCGAAACCGCCGTGGATCGAGGTGATAAAGCCTTTCTCGATCTCCAGGGTGATCTTCTCCCGGGCGTAGGTCTTGAACGGCAGCACGATGTCGCCGATATCCAGCACCAGTACGCCTTCGGCGGTTTCTTCGTTGGGCCAGGAGAACAGAAACCCGCTGGGCCAGTGGTCCCAACGCCCCGGTTCATCGGCGAAACCATACTCGGTGACCGCCGGATATTGCCCCAGCGCCGCGCGAAAATCGCTGCCGGCGCGGGATGTGACGTGGATCGAACGCGCCTGTTTCAGTAGTTTTTCCGCCGCCATCACCCGCACCTTGTCCGCCTCGGTCGGCAGCATCCGCGCCAGCACTTCCGGGGGCTCGACGGCCAACAGGATTCGGGTGCCGGTCTTGAGGATCTGCTCCTGCTCCGGCGAGTGCAGCAGCATCATCGTGTCGACGATCAGGTCCGCCGCTTCCAGCGCCCGTTGCGCGGCGATATTGCCGGTCAGCGCGGTATCGCCGCAGTAGGCGGTCATGTCATTGCCCATGGCCGTCGGGTGGTTGAACGACGGCAACTCCACCGCGTACACCTTGGCGCCCAAGCGCTGGGCGGCGTCCATCGCAGCACGCACGGTGCGCGGGTCGGAATAGTGGCTCTTGAGCACGGCGACACTCTGGGTCGAGTCGACCTTCGACAGCTTCAACACGTGTTCAAACATCTGGGTCAGTTCGCAATCGCTTACCGGCATTTCCAATCTCCTCAATCGTCTGCTGCGCACCAAGTCGAGGCGCCCTGCCTCACTCTAGTGCAATTTTATAGTGTGTACGCCACTTATTAACGATAAGACCTGAAATGCGAGCGGACTGCAAGCGCCAGGCCATAACGTTACCAACCCACACAAACCCAACAAACAATGGTTACATTCAGTGACTACCGAGAAAAAGCGCTGAAAATTAATTTTACCGGCGGCTCTTTCTTTTTGAAAAATACAGCGTATACACTTTAAAAACCTTGCGGCGACACAGCCAGCGACCATTCGAAGAAGAGGAACAAGCCCCATGGCCAACACGCAAAAAATCGCCATCGTCGGTGCAGGTCTTGGCGGTGCAGCCGCTGCGACACTGTTGCAACAAGCCGGGTTCCAAGTGGACATCTACGAACAAGCCCCGGAGTTCTCCCGCCTCGGCGCCGGGATCCACATGGGCCCGAACATCATGAAAATCTTCAGGCGCATGGGCATCGAGCAGCAGCTCGACCTGATGGGCTCGCACCCGGATCACTGGTTCAGTCGTGATGGCCTGAGCGGCGACTACCTGTCGCGCATCCCGCTGGGGGATTTCGCTCGCAAGGAATACGGCGCGTCCTACGTCACCGTGCACCGCGGCGACCTGCACGCCTTGCAGATGTCGACCATCAAACCCGGCACCGTGCACTTCAACAAACGCCTGGAAACCCTCGAAGAAACCGACACCCAAGTGCGCCTGACTTTCAGCGACGGCGAAGTCACCTACGCCGACATCGTCATCGGCGCCGACGGGATCAATTCGAAGATTCGTGAGGAGCTGCTCGGCGCGGAAAAACCGCTGTACAGCGGCTGGGTGGCGCACCGGGCGCTGATCCGTGGCGATCAACTGGCCAAGTACGATTTGAAGTTCGAGGACTGCATCAAGTGGTGGACCGAGGACCGGCACATGATGGTCTACTACACCACCGGCAAGCGCGACGAGTACTACTACGTCACCGGCGTGCCGCACCCGGAGTGGGATTTCCAGGGCGCGTTCGTCGATAGCAGCCGCGAAGAAATGTTCGAGGCGTTCCAGGGTTATCACCCGACCGTGCAGGCCTTGATCGAGTCCACCGAAAGCGTGACCAAATGGCCGCTGCGCAACCGCAACCCGCTGCCGCTGTGGAGCCGTGGCCGACTGGTGTTGCTCGGTGACGCCTGCCACCCGATGAAACCGCACATGGCCCAAGGCGCTGGCATGGCCATCGAAGATGCGGCGATGCTCACTCGCTGCTTGCAGGAAACCGGCCTCGGCGACTACCGCACCGCATTCGAACTCTACGAAGCCAACCGCAAGGAGCGCGCCTCCCGCGTGCAGTCCGTTTCCAACGCCAACACCTGGCTGCGCACCCAGGAAGATCCGGCTTGGGTCTACGGTTACGACTTGTACGCCCAAGCGCTGAAATCGGGGGTGGCCGCGTGAGCACTTTCGTCCATGGCGGCAACGTCCAGGCCAACGGCATCCGCCAGCATTACTTGCGTTACGGCGGTAAGGGCCCGGCGCTGGTGCTGATTCCGGGCATTACCAGCCCGGCGATCACCTGGGGTTTTGTCGCTGAACGTCTCGGTGAGCATTTCGATACTTACGTGCTCGATGTACGTGGTCGCGGCCTCTCCGCCACTGGCCCGGAGCTGGACTACAGCGCCGACACCTGTGCCGATGACATTGGTGCCTTTGCCCAAGCCATGAACCTCGACAACTATCACTTGGTCGGCCACTCCATGGGCGCCCGTTTTGCCGTGCGCAGCGCCGTGAAGCATCCAGCCGGAGTGAATCGTCTGGTGCTGATTGACCCGCCGGTGTCCGGTCCTGGCCGGCGCGAATACCCGAGCAAACTGCCGTGGTACGTCGATTCGATCCGTCAGTCATTAATCGGGATGGATGCCGAGGCGATGCGCGCCTTCTGTGCCACCTGGACCGATGAACAATTGCAGCTGCGCGCCGAATGGCTGCACACCTGCTACGAACCGGCCATCGTCCGCGCCTTCAACGATTTCCATGACGTGGATTTCCATCAGGACCTGCCAAAACTCCAGGCCCCGGCGCTGCTGATGATTGCCGGTCGCGGCGGCGTGATTCAGCCCGAGGACGAAGCGGAAATCCTCGACCTGCAACCGAACATTCGCAGCGTCCACGTCGACAACGCCGGACACATGATCCCTTGGGATGATCTTGAAGGCTTCTTCGCCGCTTTCGGTGATTTCCTCGGCCCGCGCCTCAACTAATCGAATCGGGAGACTTTTATGCTCAAGCCTTACCGCATCGGCCAGATTGTGCCGAGCTCCAACACCACCATGGAAACCGAGATCCCGGCGATGCTCTACGCGCGCCAGTTGATCCGCCCGGAACGCTTCACTTTCCACTCCAGCCGCATGCGCATGAAGCAGGTGCGCAAGGAAGAACTGGCGGCGATGGACGGCGAGTCCGACCGTTGCGCCGTCGAGTTGTCCGACGCCAAGGTCGATGTGCTGGGTTACGCATGTCTGGTGGCGATCATGGCCATGGGGCTCGGTTATCATCGCAAGTCCGAGCAGCGGCTACGCAAAGCCACCGCCGATAACGATGCCAGCGCCCCGGTGATTACCAGTGCCGGCGCTTTGATCGAAGGCTTGAAAGTAATGGGTGCCAAACGCATCGCCATCGTCGCGCCGTACATGAAACCGCTGACCGAACTGGTGGTGGATTACATTCGCGAAGAAGGTTTCGAAGTGGTGGACTGGCGCGCGCTGGAGATCCCCGACAACCTCGCCGTGGCCCGGCACGACCCGGCGAACCTGCCCGGCATCGTGGCTGGCATGAATCTGGAAGGGGTCGATGTGATCGTGCTGTCGGCCTGTGTGCAGATGCAGTCGCTGCCGGTGGTGGCGCAAGTCGAAGCGCAAACCGGCAAACCGGTGCTGACCGCGGCCATTGCCACGACCTACGCCATGCTCAAGGCCCTGGACCTGGAACCGATCGTTCCCGGCGCCGGCGCCCTGCTCTCCGGCGCTTATTAAGAGGTGAGCGAGATGAGCGAACAAACCGCCAACGACAACTATCAAGGCGTGTGGGGCCAGCGCATCGGGTTCGGCCAGAAGGCTGCGTTGCTGATGATCGATTTCATGCGCGGCTACACCACCGAAGGCGCGCCGCTGTTTGCTCCTGGCGTGGTCAGCGCCGTGGCTGAAAGCGTCGAACTGCTGAGCAGCGCACGTCGTCAGGGCATCCCGGTGGTGCACACCAATATCCGCTACCATCCCGGCCATTTCGCCGACGGCGGTATCTGGGTGAAAAAGGCCCCGGTGATGAAGGACATGGTCGAGGGCAACCCCTTGGCGGCGTTTTGCGAAGAGGTGCTGCCGCAGGAGGATGAAGTGGTGATCAGCAAACAATATGCCAGTGCCTTTTTCGGCAGCAGCCTGGCCTCGATGCTGCACGCTCAAGGGATCGATACCGTGGTGCTGGCCGGTTGCTCCACCAGCGGCTGCATTCGGGCGACCGCCGTGGACGCGGTGCAACACGGCTTCCGCACCATTGTCGTGCGCGAGTGCGTCGGCGACCGGCATCCGGCGCCCCATGAAGCCAACCTGTTCGACATCGACAGCAAGTACGGCGATGTCGTCAGCAAACAGGAGGCCATCGCCCACTTCGAAAAAAGCTGATGCGTGCCACAAGAACCGCGCCATTTAGAGCGTTGGTCTTGGTAAAAACTGAGGCGCAAACCCTGTAGGAGCGAGGCTAGTCCGCGATGGCGATTTCAAGAATGCCTTCGCGAGCAAGCTTCGCTCCTACAGGGTGCGACCCCAGTCTTCTGACACTGCCTTTGGACGTCGCTTTTGCAGCGCGCCAGAGCGCTGGAAAAAGCGGCTGTATAAAAACCATAAGTCACCGCCAGGAGACATCCGATGCCCATTGCGAACGCAGCACCCGCGACCACGGTCGCCGACCCGATTCAAGCGCTTTACCACAAGATCACCTGGAAGCTGATTCCGTTCCTGTGCTTTTGCTACCTGGCCGCGTACCTCGACCGGATCAACATCGGCTTCGCCAAACTGCAGATGCTCGACCAACTGCACTTCAGCGAAACCGCGTTCGGCCTCGGCGCCGGGCTGTTTTTTGTCGGCTACATCCTGTTCGAAGTCCCGAGCAACCTGGTGCTGGAGAAAGTCGGCGCGAAGATCTGGATCGCCCGGATCATGATCACCTGGGGCCTGCTCTCGGCCTGCACCATGCTCGTGACCTCCACCACCCAGTTCTACGTCCTGCGTTTCTTGCTCGGCGCCGCCGAAGCCGGGTTTCTGCCGGGGGTGCTGTATTACCTGACCACTTGGTTTCCAACCTATCGACGCGGCCGCATCATCGCGCTGTTCATGATCGGTTTGCCGTTGTCCAGCGTGATTGGCGGGCCGCTGTCCGGCTGGGTGATGAGTCATTTCGATACCCTTGGCGGCTTGCACGGCTGGCAATGGCTGTTCCTGATCGAAGCGGTGCCTAGCGTGTTGCTGGGCGTGTTGACCTTTTGGGCGCTGCCGAACAGCTATCAACAAGCCAAGTGGCTCAACAACGAAGAAAAAGCCCTGCTGGAACAGGATCTGCGCGCCGACGAGGCGAGTGCCGGCGACAGCAAACACAGCTTTCGCGACGGTTTCTTCAACCTGAAAGTGTGGATGCTCGGTGGGATCGACTTCTCGATCCTGCTCAGCGCCTACGCCATGGGTTTCTGGATGCCAACCTTCATCCGTAATGCCGGGATCGTCGACACCTTCCACATCGGCATCCTCACCGCGTTGCCGAGCGTCGCCGCGCTGCTGGGCATGCTGCTGATCGGTGCAAGCTCGGACAAACACCGCGAACGCCGCTGGCACATCATCGTGCCGTTCCTGGTCGGCGCTGCAGCCATGGCCACTGCGCCGTTCTTCGTGCACAACGTAGTCGCGACCGTGGCGCTGTTCGCCATCGCATCGGCGGCGATCATCGGTGCGGTACCCGTGTTTTTCAGCCTGCCGGCGACCTTCCTTAAAGGCACGGCGGCGGCCACCGGGTTTGCCCTCGCCTGTTCGTTGGCGAACATTGCCGGGTTGGTCAGCAACTCGCTGATGGGCGTGGCGATTGATGTCACCGGCAGCAGTGCCGGGGCGTTGTGGTTCTTTGCCGGGTGCCTGATTCTCAGCAGCTTCCTGGTGATTGCGTTGCCAGCCAAACTGGTAAACCGCTGACACACCCGACCCCGTAGGAGCTGCCGCAGGCTGCTCCTACGGGTGACGTGGTAACCGGACAAATACAAATCATCAGGTGAGTCTCCATGCAAGGTTTGATCAAACGCTGTGCCCTGCTTGTCGCCGCCGGCCTGTGCGCCGGCTCCCTGCAAGCGGCGGAAAAAGTCATCTTCGACACCGACTTCAACGTGCTCAACGATGACGGCCAGGCCTTCATCATGCTCGCCCAGTTGCACGCGCAAAAACGCATCGACCTGCTCGGCATGACCCTGGTCAGCGGCAACGCCTGGGTCGATCAGGAACAGGTCGACGCGCTCAAGGCTGTCGAACGCATGGGCGTGGAAAAGGAGGTCGGGGTGTATTCCGGGGCGGCGTATCCGCTGCTGCATGACTTCGCCACCTACCCCCAGGAACAGGCGCTGTTCGGTGCCGGTTGGCCGGGAGCGTTCAAGGCGCCGCGCCCGACTGCCGCCACGCAACTGGTCGCGCCGCCGGATGGCCTGGCGACCCACACAACACTTCGTAAAGAAACCGCCGCGCAATTCATCGTCGACAGCGTGCGCGCCAATCCCCATGAGGTGACGCTGCTGGCGGTCGGGCCGCTGACCAATATCGCGCTGGCGATCCGTTCCGCGCCCGACATCGTGCCGTTGATCAAACGCATCGTGTACATGGGCGGCGCCCTCGAGATTCCGGGCAATACCACGCCGGCCGCCGAGTTCAACTGGTGGTTCGATCCCGAGGCGGCGAAGATCGTGCTGCGCTCGCCCATCGAACACGTGATCTTCCCCAACGATGTCTGCGAGAAGGTCACGTTCGATGCCTCGGTGTACAAACGAGTGATCGCCAAACCGGGGCCGATTGCCGACCTGTACAAGCATGAATTCGGCCCGCTGTTCGACAAGGATCCGGCGTATCACAGCTTCACCTGGGACAGCCTGCCAGCGCTGTTTCTGGTGGAACCGGGCATCGTCACCGAGTCCCGCGACCTATGGGTCGATGTGGACGCGCAGTTCGGTGCCGATTACGGCCGGGCCCTGGGCTACAAGAAAAGCCCGCCGATGGGCACGCAAAAAGCCAAAGTGGTGTTTGCCATCGATCAGAAGCAGTTCTGGGATGGCTACGTGAACCTCGTGACCTTGCCGACGCCGGTCAAGGGCAACTGAAACCACTGGCAATCATGAACAAGTGACAGCCTGCGGCGAACCCCTCACAGTGAGCGTGGTCGCACAGGTGAACCGCCAGATTTTTACCCTGGCGGTTCAGTCCCTTTTTCTGTCGAGAGCCTTTCATGCGCAGACTTCTTGCCCTGTCCCTTTCCCTGCTGTTGCTCTCCCTGAGCGCCTGCGCACTGTTCCCCCATCGCGATCCGCTCAACATCAACGTGGTCGGCATCGAACCACTGCAAAGCCAGGATCTGGAAGTGCGTTTCGCCATGAAAATCCGCGTGCAAAACCCTAATGAAACCGCCATCGACTACAACGGCGTGGCGCTGGACCTGGAAGTCAACGGCCGGCCATTAGCCTCTGGCGTCAGCGATCAGTCGGGCACGATCCCGCGATTTTCCGAAGCCGTGCTGACCGTACCGGTGAGTGTCTCGGCGTTCTCGGTACTGCGCCAAACCCTGGGCCTGAGCCAGACGCAAACCCTCGATAATCTGCCCTACGTATTGCGCGGCAAACTGGCCGGCGGGTTGTTTGGCACGATGCGTTTTGTCGATACCGGCAAGCTCAGTTTTCCGGGGTCGAGTGCGGCGACCTGGTAAATTCGCCGCCAGCCGTATCGTTCAGTACAGATTCACAAGGAGATCCATTCGCCCATGGAAGCCACACCCACGCTCTACACCGAACGCTTGATCCTGCGCCCGCTGGAACTGGCCGACGCCAACGCCATCCAGCAACAATTCCCGCACTGGGAAGTGGTGCGTTATCTCAATGCCTTCGTACCGTGGCCGTATCCTGCCGACGGCGCGTTGACCTATTTGCGTGACATTGCCCTACCCGCAATTGCCCGGGGCGAAGAGTGGCACTGGTCGATTCGTTTGAAGTCAGCGCCGGAGCAACTGATCGGCAATGTCAGCCTGATGGACCACCAGGACAACAATCGCGGCTTTTGGCTTACGCCGCACTGGCAGGGCCAGGGCTTGATGACCGAAGCCAGTGCAGCGGTTACCGAATATTGGTTCCAGACCCTTGGCCGACCGCTGATGCGGGTGCCGAAAGCGACACCCAACATTGGCTCGCGCAAACTCTCGGAACGATCCGGCATGCGCTTGATTCGCAGCGACGAAGACAACTTCGTCAGCGGCCGATTCCAGAGAGACATCTGGGAAATCACCCGCGAAGAATGGCTGCAAACATTCGAAAAATAAGGCGAATCACATCCCGTAGGGGTTGCAGCGACCCAGCATGGGCTATGCAGTGAAACGCACACCCGGTTTGGCGCGTTCATCGACGCTCAGTTCGAACACATCCGGCCGCGCGTAGTGGCCGACCACGTCGAAGTCGTAACGTGCGCGGATCAGTTCGGCGGTGTCGATTTCAGCGGTCAACAAACCCGGCCCGCCCCGCAGCGGCCCGGCCAGAATGTCGCCCATCGGCCCGACGATCACACTGCCGCCGGCAATCAACGGCCGATCCACCGGCCAGTTGGCGATGTCCACGCCCAAGGCCTGTGGCGAGTCCTGCACCTGGCACGCACTGACCACAAAGCAACGGCCTTCATGGGCGATGTGGCGCATGCTGACTTGCCACATTTCGCGTTCATCCACGGTCGGAGCACACCAGACTTCCACGCCTTTGGCGTACATCGCGGTGCGCAGCAGCGGCATCATGTTTTCCCAGCACACCACGGCGGCGAGGCGCCCGACCTGGCTGTCGATCACCGGCAACGTCGAGCCATCGCCCTTGCCCCAGATCAACCGTTCGGTGCCGGTCGGCATCAGCTTGCGGTGTTTGGCCACCAATCCGGCCTGCGGATCGAAGTACAGCGCCGTGCAATATAAAGTGCTGCCCGCGCGCTCGATCACGCCAAGCACCAGGTTCGCCCCGGTGCGCGCCGACAACCCGGCCAATGCTTCGGTCTCGGCACCGGGCACGTCGATGGCGTTGGCAAAGTACCGCGCAAACGCCTCGCGCCCCTCTGGCAAGCGGTAACCCAACTGCGTGCCGAACCCCTCGCCTTTGGGGTAGCCCCCCAGCAGTGCTTCGGGCATGACCACCAGCGCCGCGCCGGACTCGATGATTGCGTTTTCCCAGGAAAGGATCTGCTCCAGTGTTTCGCCCTTGCCACCAGGCAAGGCGCCGATTTGCAGGGCAGCAACAATTGACTTGGACATCGTGGTAACTCCGTGGGCAATGAGGTGTTGCTCATTCTCGGCGGCCACCGGATCATGAATAAAGCCCTGTTCGCTGCTGAATGATATAAACACCATGAATATCGCCACCGTCGACCTCAACCTGCTCAAAGTCTTCGAAGCCTTGCACGAGGAGTCCAGTGCCAGCCGCGCCGCCTTGCGCCTGGGAGTCACGCAATCGGCGGTCAGCGCCGCATTGCGGCGGCTGCGGGAGGTGTATGGCGATCAATTGTTCGTGCGCACGGGGCGTGGTTTGGCGCCGACCCTCAAGGCCAATCAGTTGAAACCGGTGGTCAGCGATGCATTGAATAAATGTCGGCAGAGTTTGGCGATGGTCGATCCCGGGGCCAGTCATTACGAAGGTCGTTCAGTCACCGTGGGCTTGTCGGATGACTTCGAGATCGCCTACGGACGGCGGCTGATTGAAGAAATCGCACGCGCCGCACCGAAACTGCGATTGATCTTCCGCCAGACTCACAGCCAGATCGTTGCCCATGCATTGATGGAGCGCAGCATTGATCTGGCGATCACCGCCGGTGGGTTTGCCGAGCGTTTACTTAGCCGGCAGGTGCTGGGCGAAGGGGGTTATCTGTGTCTGGTGGACCCGATCAGCCTGGCGCAAGGGCAGCAGACGCTCAGCCTGGAGGAATTCGTCGCGCGGGAACACATTCTGGTGTCGTCCGGCGGTTTTATCGGGATCACCGATGAAGGGTTGGCGGCGTTGGGGCTGAGTCGGCGGGTGTGCGCCTCGACCACGCACTTCGCGGCGTTGCCGCATCTGCTCAAGGGCAGTCAGGCGGTGGCGACCATTCCGGCCCACGCCGCACAAAGCATTGCGGCGCTCAGCGGCCTGACACTGCTGCCCTGCCCGCTGGCGTTGCCGCGTTACCCGATCGAACTGGGCTGGCGCACCAGCACGCAGCTTGATCCGGTGGTGTTGAAGGTGCGCGAGGCGATTGTCGCGAGTTTTGCCCACGATGGCGGTCTCGATGACTCGCGCCTATAAACGACACCCCACCCTGTAGGAGCAAGGCTTGCCCACGATGGCGATCTCAAGTACGCCATCGCGGGCAAGCCTTGCTCCTACAGGCGTTGACGTCGAAATCGGCGCCAACCGTTCAAAGATTTTGGACTGATATCAGGTTATTTAGCAGCCATCAAGCGATTCACTTCACTGCGCACCATGTTGGCGTACTCAGGTGGCGACATAAGGTCGAGCTCGGCGCGGACCCATTCCGCCCATTTGCCTTTGCGCTTGGCCCGTTCACCGAACAACCGTGCAGCTTCGCCCTTGGACTTGCCCAGGTTGCTTTGCCAGAGATCGAACAGACGGGATTTTTCGTCTTCAAGCGCAGCGCGCTCAGCAAGGGGTTTGTCGGCCAGATTGAAGCTCATGGGAAATACCTGCTGCGTAAAATAGGCGACATCTTACACTGTAGGAGGAAATGTCCGACCCTGGATTTTTCTTCAGGATCGAGTCTGCACGCAAAATCACTGCAACTTTTTTAACCGCCGCAGACTCCATTGTTCACTGCCCACTTACCCGCAAGGAGAGACTCAATGGCCCGCAAAACTTCCGTACAAGCCGCCGCAGACCAAATCAAGGATCAGGCATTCAGTGAACTACAGGCGCTGATCGAAGAATCGGACAAATTGCTCAAAAGCAGCGCCTCCCTGGTAGGCGAGGAAGCCGATACCTTGCGTGGGCAAGTCGCCCAGAAGCTGCAACAGGCGCTGGACTCGGTCACCAGTGTGCGCGAACGCACCAAACCGGCGGTGGACGCTACTGAAACCTATATCGGTGGCCATCCATGGCAAACCGTGGCGATTTCCGCCGGGTTTGGCCTGGTGGTCGGGTTGTTGCTGGGTCGTCGTTAATCAGTCCTGCATGAAAAAGGCGAGCTTGATGCTCGCCTTTTTTACGCCAGCGAATCCCTGTAGCAGCTGCCGAGCAGCGCGAGGCTGCGTTCGGCAGCGAATCCCTGTAGCAACTGCCGAGCACCGCGAGGCTGCGTTCGGCAGCGAATCCCTGTAGCAGCTGCCGAGCACCGCGAGGCTGCGTTCGGCAGCGAATCCCTGTAGCAGCTGCCGAGCACCGCGAGGCTGCGTTCGGCAGCGATTCCCTGTAGCAACTGCCGAGCACCGCGAGGCTGCGTTCGGCAGCGAAGCCCTGTAGCAGCTGCCGAGCACCGCGAGGCTGCGTTCGGCAGCGAAGCCCTGTAGCAGCTGCCGAGCACCGCGAGGCTGCGTTCGGCGACGAATCCCTGTAGCAACTGCCGAGCACCGCGAGGCTGCGTTCGGCAGCGAATCCCTGTAGCAGCTGCCGAGCACCGCGAGGCTGCGTTCGGCAGCGAATCCCTGTAGCAACTGCCGAGCACCGCGAGGCTGCGTTCGGCGACGAATCCCTGTAGCAACTGCCGAGCACCGCGAGGCTGCGTTCGGCAGCGAAGCCCTGTAGCAGCTGCCGAGCACCGCGAGGCTGCGTTCGGCGACGAATCCCTGTAGCAGCTGCCGAGCACCGCGAGGCTGCGTTCGGCAGCGAAGCCGTCGTGAAGTCAGGCTATGCGATGTGTCAGGTGGACCGCGTGTGCAGGGTTTACGACGGCTGCGCCGCCGAACGCAGCCTCGCGGTGCTCGGCAGCTGCTACATAGGGCTCAAAGCCCTGCGAGTTCCCGCAGATTGGCCAGCACTTCAGCCTCTAACTGAATACCTTGCGCCGCAGATTTGGCGCGCTGTTCATGACGTCGATCCCCCGGCAAACGCTTGAGCCCCACGCCGTGCATCTGCCGCACCAGTTCCTGGCTGCGTTCGGCGAAGTTCTGCCCGGCGGCCTTGCTCGGGTCGATCACGATCAGCAATTGCCCGGTCCACGGTGTCTTGGCGCCCGGATGGTTCGACCAATCGAATTCGAAGGAAAAATTACCGCCAGTCAACGCGGCGGCCAACAGTTCCACCATCATCGACAACGCCGACCCCTTATGCCCGCCAAACGGCAGCAACGCGCCCCCTTCAAGAATCGCTTTCGGATCCTGGGTCGGCTGGCCGAGGCTGTCCACACCCATGCCCGGCGACAACCGCTCACCCTTGCGCGCGGCGATCTGCACGTCGCCATGGGCGATGGCGCTGGTGGCGAGGTCGAAGACAATCGGCTCGCCGTCAGCCCTTGGCGCGGCGAACGCTATCGGGTTGGTGCCGAACAGCGGGCGATCGGCACCGTGGGGCACCACGCACGTCATGCTGTTGACTACGCTCAGCGCCACCAGGCCTTCATAGGCAAAGGGCTCGACGTCCGGCCAGAGCGCGGCGAAGTGATGGGAATTGCGAATCGCCAACACGGCAATCCCGGCGCTGCGGGCTTTTTCCACCAGCAAGGCACGGGCGGCGGCCAGCGCCGGCTGGGCAAAGCCGTTGCCAGCGTCGACCCGGACGAAGCCCGAGGCCACATCCTCGACCACCGGCACCGCTTGACCATTGACCCAACCGCTTTTCAGCGTCGACACATAACCGGGAATGCGGAACACACCGTGGCTGTGGGCACCGTCGCGCTCGGCACCGGCACAGTTGAGGGCCAGGGTCCGGGCGACATCGGCCGAGGTGCCATGGCGCAGGAAGACTTGCTCGAGCAACAAAACGAGTGAATCGACATCAAGGGGTTCGGTGTTCGAACTGACGGGTGTTGCGGTCATCTGAGGCTCCAGTTTTATTATTGAGTTCGGGCAACAGGCTGAAACGGGGTTGCGCGGCAACCCGGTAAAAACATCGCCGATTAAGCGCTGTTTTAGAGGTGTCCTGTCAAGCCTCGGCAACATGATCGAATCAAGCAATATGTACCGCACCAAGGCTTTGCGCTGGCCTTACTGTTTTTCCTCAATCCAACTGCCAGCGATTGCTGGCATACAGAGGAAGAACCATGACAGCCCCCCCACTCCCCTATTTTTTTGACGAGGCCGAAACAGCGGCCATCGCCCGGCAGCCGGGTGATCGTGAAAAAGCCCTGAACTTCAGCATCGACGACCTCAAGTGGCTGAAGGCGGTTTACCTGGCCACCGATACGTCTCGCGTGGCCAACAGGCCCGGCATGCATGTGCACCGGCTGTTGCTGACCGCGGACAACGGATCGGCGATCACCTTGGCGGGGGCTTTTTCCATGAGCAAGCCCGACGACGGCGAGGCGACGCTCTACACCCCGTGGAAAGGCCTGGTCAAATACGCAGACATCAACGACCTCAAAAACAAGGTGAAACAATGGCTCGGCGAGTCCGCCGGCAAACGTGAGTTGCTGCGCTACCTGTCCATCGAACAGCGCTGCAGCGTCCTGGCCGCCAGAACCCTGAGCGTTTCCACCCAGCCAATTGACGGTGCGGTTTTTCAGGATCAGGAAGCCGTCATCGAGCGCAATCAAAACCAGAACATCACGACGATGCTGGCCGAACTGATCAAGTTCCCGACCCTGCGCACCATGCTCGACGACGTCCTCAAGAACGCCCTGGCCAGACGCTTCCCGGCACTGGACCTGCGTCGCACCGCTCTGGACAGCTTCGCTGGCAATGCCCCTCAGCGCAAAAAGTCCTCGCTGTCGTTGAGCGAAGCCGTGCTGCACTACTACCTGAACAACCAGTGGCCGGACGGCAATGCCCGGGTTTTTGTCCACCCGGCCCGCGAAGTCAGCAGCGACGCCGATAACCTGGCTTGGGAGGTGGCGATCAAGGACATTGCGCAAAGCCTGACGCCGCACCTGCGCAGCCTGCTCGAGACCTTCTGGAACAGTCCCATGAGCAAAGGCCTGGCCCGCTCGGCATTTTTCGCCCAAAGCCTGGGTGACACCTATTGCGTGGACCTTTTGCTCAAACGCCAGCAAGGCGTCCTGACCCGCGAGGAATACCTGCGGTTGATGGACGTCAACCTGGCAGGCACCGACGATTTGCCCGCCTCAAGCGATCCCGTGCGGATCGAAAAAGTCCGGGTCACCGCGCCGCTCAAGCATTACGTCGAACCGGCCTCCACCTTGATGATCGGCACCAACAAGACCAGCGCTTTTCTGTACACCCAGGCAAGAGGTATCGAAACCAGCGGCAACCTGGGCCAGATCAAGAATACCTTGCTGGGCATGATGAACAGCGAGGGCCACGACGACACTCTTTTCAACTTCCTGGCCCTCGAAGAACGCGGCCTGTTTCTGTCACTTGAGGAACACCAACGGCTGATTGAGGGAACGCCGATTGACGGCCCGGTGTTCGCGCACTTGATGGCGGACGTTATATCCAAGCAGCAGCAGAACCTGACCTACGCCTTGAGCCGTTACCGTGAAAGCGCTGGCGTTCTTGATCCTCACGCATTGCTCGATAGCGCGCTGGACGTACGCGCCCTGATCGATAAAAGGCTGTTGCTCGTCGAGGCCAACGGCCGCTGGAGCACTCGCGCCGACCAGCGCTGGAGCGCACAACCGGCCACCGTGCGCGCGGACTCGGCAAAACAGCAGTTGGCGCTGCTGGCCAGCGTCGACAGTTCCCTGAACCAACAACTGCAAAAACACCCGGCCATTTCCAGCGCTGTCACCACGCTCGAGCAAGCCGAAGAAAGTGTGCGCGCCTCGCTGGAGCTGCTCAAACCCAAGTTTGCCCACACGCTGTCGACCGCGTTGCGCAGCGAACTCAAATTGCGAAGCCTCAGTTGCACACTCGGCAGCGTGGAGCAAGCGATGGTGCGCACGGTGCTCGATACGCCTGTGCGCCGCACGCGTGGCGCATTGAACGGCTTTCTGCCGGATGTCTTTAGCCTGGCGCTCAAGGCCGACGGCGCTGAGACGTCACTGAAACTGGCGAGTAGTTTTGTGCTCACAGAGCGCGGCGGCCTCGACCCGGACCATTCCGGTAAAACCGTTCTGTGGACCCCGGCCCTGGGGCTTGAAGCATTCCCTTCGTTGACCCCAATGCTGGTCGAACTCAACCGGCGCCTGCACAGTGATTTTGAACGCCCCGCACTGTTGGAGAACCTGGAGCGGGCCGGACGCGTCGCAGGCCGGGCACTCACCCTCGCGCCACTGCAACTGATTCATGAGGATTTCCTCGACCACCTGCAAACGCCGCATGTTCGATTGGATAGAACCTCCGTTGAGCGCACATTGGCCTCCAGCCTACCCACTCGACATCGGGCCGATCTGCTGAGCCTGACGGCACTGGGCTTACCGAAGACCGGCTTGCAACGGGCGACGGATATCGCCCAGTCGCTGATCACCCGGCAAAAACTTCCGGCATGGCTGGCCAATGCTTCTCTGGAAGATCAGATATTGCACGCCGAACTGCTGGCGCAATATCTGAAAAATGCCGAAGACGACAAGGACTACCTGACCGGCGTTCGCACTCTGGAACGTACGGCTCATCATGAATTGCACAAGCAACTCAAGGCCGACAAGCACACCATCGACCCGGACACGGTTGAGATTCAAATCAATGCACGCGTGACTGCTGCGGCACAGACGCAAACCTTGCCGGCCTTTGCCTTGACTCACCTGCAAGACCTGAACGATGTCAGCTTCAAACCGGCGTCGCTCACTCCCAGCGTGCTTCCCGCCGGAATCGACGAAACCTACATCAAAAACCTGATCCGTAACCTCAAGCCTGGCGAACATCAGCGCACAGAGCTGAACAAGGCATTCGCCGACACTCATGCAGAGGCCGCAACGCACAGAAAACGCTTCGCTGCCCAATTACCGTGGCAACTGCTGCATTACGCCCATTCGGAAAAACTCCAGGAACGCCTGAGCGAATCCGGGTTTGACCTGATTCGGCAAATCATCGACATGCCCGACACCATTGCCCGAGATGCGGTGGACGGCAGCAACGCACTCATCCGCCCGCTTGAGCTGCTGGGTGCAAAAAATGAGACTGCGATCAAAGTGCCGGGGGTCTACCTGATCGGCCCCAAAAAGGACGCGGTCGGTCCTCAGGTCTTGCTGGCGCCCTACAGCCCGGAACACGGGCTGAAAGAATTTGAAAGCGAAAATGCGTTGCTGAGCGAGCTGAAGACAGCCAGCGCGTTGCAGCGTTGGGTTCTCAATAGTCTGTCGACGTCAAACCGCGCGCTGTGCAAAAACCGCCTGACCGCCACCGCCAGTACGCCGGCCAGTGCCAGTCTGGCGTCCAGCCCCGTCAAAGGATCGTTGTTCAACCGCTTGTTCAAAGACAACGCCGAGCTACTGGGCAGGTTACTGGGCTGCCAATCGGACAAGGACAGCCAAGGCGAATGGTCAACCATCAAGCGTGTACTGGGCGAAGACCTGGATCAGGCGTTTTCCTTTATGACGGGCAAGCTGGCGTATCCGATCACGGTATGGCGCAGCTACCGCGATATCAAGGGCTCGGCTGAAGACCTGCAAGAACACAAATGGAGCGCCGCAATAAAGGCCTTCATTCACGGGATGACGCAACTGGCCATGTTGCGCGATTCAATGGACAGTCGTGAGCCTTCGCCGCCGGCCAGCGCCATCGCCACGTCTTTGCAGCGTATCGACATAACCGCCCCCGAACGCACGCGCTTACAGCGTCACGAAAGCACCGATGTCGATCTGGGCGACCTGACTTTGGACAGCCAACTGGGGCTCTACGCCCATTCGACCACCCAACAGCACTACGTGCCGATCGAAGGCAAGGTGTACCCGCTCCAGAAGCGTGGCGATCGCTGGATCATCCGTAGCAACAAGGTTGACGGTCCTTATGCACTGCGAAATCCGGCGAAAAAATGGGTATTGGACTCAGACGCTCAGACACCGCGCTATAGCCTGCTCCGTCGCTTGAAAACCTGGGACACCGTCAGTCAGGGGATGAATGTCCTGGCGGATGGCATGGAAGAGATTCGTCAGCTCTTTCCGGTGAGGGCCCGACTGATCGACGAGGGTCTCGACCTGGCGACCACCTATGCCTGGAACAGCTTTCGCAATCTCCAGTTGCTGAAGACCTCGGGGACTCGAATGACACCGATCCATCAACTGATCAAGGATTTTCTGGAGGTGCCGGCGGTGCTGCCCGAGCACGTGACGATGATTGAAAAAGTCGTGGAGGAGATCTTCGGGGCGCTGCTCGATCCGACACTCAGGCGAGAGAAATCCAATCGGTTTGTCATCGGTGCGGTAAAGGAGGATCCGGAAAACGTCTTGGCGTTCGCGCTCCCAAAGGATGAGAGGAACAAGATCTACCTCACGGAGAAGTTCTTTTTCCCCAAATTCGATTACTACCGTAACTACATGACAGACGCTTCTTTCCCGATCAGCGCCCATGCCCGAGCCACAACGTTGATCCATGAGCTTTCCCATATCATCTGCAAGACTGAGGACTTCGCGTATCTGGACGCCCCGCGCCCATTTGCTGACCTGATCGAAACCACAAACCTGCGCGCCATAGCGTTCAAGGAGGCGTTGACGGGGCTTCAGAGCAAGGCGCTATCGAAGAAAACCTCCGAGGCGGAATTGTTCGCGATCTACAACGCCGAAGACGGGATCTGGGAAGATTTTGGTGATACGACTTTCGAATTCAGTGATCGGGCACTGACCCATGTCTTGAAATTGACCGGTAAGGACACGTTGGCCGAGGCCCGGACAGTCTTCAAGGATGATGCAACGGTCAGGCTGGCGGTACAGTTGGGCAACGCGGACTCGGTGTCCTGGCTGATCAGCCATCTGGGGCGCCAGCTCCACACCAGTACGCCATAAGTTAGAGGCCAGGGCACTGTGGCGACAGTGCCCTGACCGGTTCAATCCTTCTGATCGCGCAGTATGTTTCCCGAGGCGCCGTCGATGCGGAATTCATAGACCACGCCATCGGCCTTGCGCCCCTCGCCTTTCCAGTAACCGTTGTTATCGGCTTTGACTTCATAGACCTCGACATAACCGGCCTTGGTCTTCGCCGTTTCGATGGCCTTCTCGATCGAGATCCAGCCGGCGCCTGGCCGATCAGCCATGGCTGCACCGGCACTCAGCAACGTTGCAGCGGCAATGACGGCAGCAAAGGTTTTCTTGATCATTTTTTCACTCCATTTGTGGATACTGCAGGGTGATGTCCTGTTTTTAGGGCCTCACGGTGAAAAATAAGTTCCACTTTGATGGGTAATTGCCATGACCGATGTTCTCGCCACGTTGCGCTGAAGGTTAGAATGCAGCAAATCAGGATGAGTCAATGACCGAACACACCCTCTCGGAAGCCGAATACGACGCCATCACCGATGCCGCTGCGCACTGGTGCATGCGTCTGCACGCCATCGACTGCACGGCCGAGGAGCGCCAGGCATTCGAGCAATGGCGGGACGCTCATCCGCTGCATGCGTTCGAGTTCGAAGCCATGTTGGAAATCTGGGAGGTCGCGGGCGATTTACCACGCCCGGAATCTGCCATACCGGTGCCGCCTACCAGCCCCTCGGCGGCCTGGCGCACCTTCGGTATCACCGCGGCCGTCTGCGCCCTGGCATTGCCGCTGGCGGCGTACACCGGCTGGAACCTCGGTTGGCTCCCCAATGCCTACCAGCATTTCGAAGCCAGCGACAATGTCCGCCAGGTCACCTTGAGTGATGGCAGCCAGGTGGAGCTGAACCTGGGCAGTGAATTGACCTTCCGCAATTACAAAGATGAACGCCGGGTCACGCTGAAAAAGGGTGAAGCATTCTTCAACGTCAGCCACGACATGACCCACCCCTTCATCGTCAAGGCGGCCGAAGGCAGGATTCGGGTGACCGGGACCAAATTCAACGTCTGGCTGTATGAAGATCAGGTGCGGGTGAACCTGATCGAAGGTTCGGTGCTGGTGACCAGCAATGACAGCCTGAACGGCGACGGGTTGCGCCTGGGTCCGGCGATGCAGGCGCGCTTTCGTCACGGCGACTACATGCCGCAAATCAGCCAGACCTACGCCAACGACAACTCGCTGGCCTGGCGCAGCGGCAAACTGGTGCTCGACGACCTGCCCCTGAGCGACGCGTTACCGCTGATCAATCGTTACCTGAGCAAACCGGTGATGGTGGCGGATAACAGCACGGCGGCGATCCGCATCGGCGGCATCTACAACATCAAGGAGCTTAACAACCTGGTGGCGTCCCTGCCCCGGGTGTTGCCGGTCTACCTGACCCGCAACGAGAACGGCAATCCGGTGCTCAATTCGATTCCGCAGCAAGCGCCAAAAAGCTGAAGGCCGCGACCCTTGTGGGGTGCGGCCTTCATGTTCCTGCAACCAATAGTGCGGTGTTTACTGAGCCGCGACCTTCCCGGCTTTTTCATCCGACTCGCGAAGCGTCTGAACCTGATACTGCGGATCAGCCTGGATCTGCTGCTCGGTGAACGGCAACACACTCAACTGCTTCTTCGAGAACGCCTGCGTCTGGTCCCGCGAATACTTCGACGTCGGATCACTGGACAACGAGAACGCCAGCAAACCTTGGGCGTGCGGGCCTTTTTCATCGAAGGTCACCACTTGCAGATAACTGGTACCGCTGACCACTTCCAGTTTACCGTCGGTTCTCGGGACGCTCTGGATAGCGTTGTAGATCCCCAATGTGCCCGGCCCGCCGTGGATCGACGTTTGTTGTCCGCCACTGCTGACCACCTGAATGTCGCCCCAGCGGCTGTCCGGCTTGAGTCCCATGTGGGTGGTCAGCTCCACGGAGGCGAGCATCGCCTCGCGGATGGCTTTGGCAACGTCTGGTCGTTCGAAAGCCAGCCCGCGCGGGGTGTGTTGCGCGTCTTTCGGATCGAAGGCCACACGCCAGACGCCAGGTGATGGCTGCAACGACTCCATGACGATATTGAAATGCACCAGGCCCAGACCGCTGTCCAGATTCGCCCGGCCATCCCACGCCTTCAGGCTGGCGCACACCGGTGTGAGTGTCGCGGCATCCGCACCCAGATCCGTGCTACAGAACTTCAGTAGGTCTGGCATGACTTGTGCCACCAGATACACCTGATCATCCATCACCATCCGTTGCAGATCCGCCGCTGCCACCGGCCCGGCCTTGGCCAGCAAGCCCAGGCGATCCAGGGCAAAACGCGAGCGCAGCCCCAACGGCTGGCTGTCCTGGCTGATCAGTGGCGAGAAACCGGTAAGCGGTTGTGCCGGGTTGGCCAGCCAGGCGGAATCGTTGGAATGCTGCACAAAGTCTTTGCGCAGCAGCTGCGGCAGCTGGTCCGCCGCGTAAATGCCCTTTTGCGCGGCATTCGGGTCGATGTCCCAGGCGCAAGCACTGTTGGAACCATCGAGCACGATCATCTGCAACCCGGCGCGCGGATCGCTGCACTTGGCCAACTTGTCAGCATTGACGTTCGGCACCACCGACAGGTTCATGTACAGCGTCTGCCCCTGATCATCCGCCGCCAGGGTGTTGACCCACGGGATGCCCTGGATCTTGTGCACCGAGGCCTGCAAATCCTTGAGGCTGGTGGCGCGGTTCATCGCGTACCACTGCTGCAGGACGCGATCGTTTTCCAGGTTGGCATCGCGCAGGCTGTAGGCGAACTGGTTGTCCCAATCGAGCTTGCCGGGCCACTGCACCACGGGGCCGAACACTGAGCTGTAGACCACGTGGGAAACCGGTTTGACCTGGCCGTCCGGCTGTTTCACGTTGACCGTCAGCGTTTGTTTATCCAGTGGCAACGACTTGCCATCCAGCACGTAACGGGTGGAATCCTTGGGGTCCAGTTGCAGGCGATACAAGGTGAAATGCTTGGACGAATCGACCGTGTGGGTCCAGGCCAGGTGCTGGTTGAAACCGATATTGATCATCGGCAGACCGGGCAAGGCTGCGCCCATCACATCCAGTTTGCCGGGAATGGTCAGGTGCATCTGGTAGAAGCGCATCCCGCCCACCCACGGAAAATGCGGGTTGGCCAACAGCATGCCGCGACCGTTGAACGAGCGCTCACTGCCGATCGCCACCGCGTTACTGCCACGATCCAGGGCAAAGCGTTGCTGGCGTTCGGCAGCGACCTGGAACGACTGCGTAGCGCCCACCGCTTGAGCGACGGCGGCAGGCGGAGTAGCGCCGGCCAACGCTTCGGCAAACTGCCCGACCCCGCCTTCGACCAGCAGGCGCCGCGTCAGCTTCACCAGGTCCTGGGCGACAATCGGACGTACCCAGTCACCCTGGCATTGAGCCGGCAAACCCTGGGCCTGACGCTCAGCCAACGAGCGGTTGTAACCCGCCACGTAACCGTCGATGAGATCCTTTACTTCCGGGGTCTGCGCCTGCCAGAAACCGGCCACCGCCTGGGGCGTATTCAGCCAGTTGAAAAACAGGTCGCTGGCCAGGTTGGCGCGTTCTTCGATGGTGAACTGGTCCGGGCCGAAATACTTCGAGCGCTCGCCGTTGACGGTGACAATCTCGTTGGCCATCAGGCACAGGTTGTCCTGGGCGTAGGCGTAGCCGATACCGTAACCGAGCCCGCGCTCGTTCTCGGCACGAATGTGCGGCACGCCGAAGCTGGTGCGGCGAATATCGACGGACGAGGGTTCCGGCACACTGCGCGCGCATGCCGCAAGACTCAGCGCGACCAACGCTCCTGCAAGGCTTAACCGGGTTAACTGCCTGTAATTAATCACGCTCGCTCCTGCTCCAAAAAAAGACTGAAACCAGGATGGGCGCACGACGGGATGGCGGCGCAGCGACATCGGAACCCAGCCTGGGGAAAATCACACCCCGCGTTTTACACGGAATGTGCCTGGCCTTAGGAACGAAATGAATAACAAGATATTTAGCCCTCAGGGCCGCGCCAGAACCCGTATCACGTAGCGCTGACAAGAAAGCGACAAATTTTCTACATCAAAGTCTTCATGATTTGCCGTGCTCGTTCGTCTTAATGATTGAGAGCACCATCACTTTTTCCTGATCAGGCTCTGAAAAGGAGTTTTTGCATGTACAACTCGCAACTGCCAACGGACGGTAGCCATGCGCCAAAGAGCGTTTCCATGAGCCACGGCTCCGGGATCTTTGAACGGGCCGAGCGCCACGGAAACGAACGAATCAGAGTACTGCTCAAGAGCTTTGGCCTGAGAACCAGCCTGATTCGCCTGAAAGTCATCGACGCCCTGCTCAACGCCGCCGAAAACGAACGCAACCTGGGCGTACGCGGCGTGCACACGTATTTGCTGGACCTGGATATTCCCCTGTCCTTCCTGAGTGTGCGGGAGGTTTTGAAGCGGCTATGCAGCGAGGGCGTGATCACGCTCAATGCGGACAAAAGCTACAGCCTGCATCCGCAGGCTATTGCCATTCTCTACAGCGAAACCACCTCGAGCGCGTCGCTCAAGGCTTGACCTTGCGACGCATCACGCCATTGACGACCACCACGATCACGGCCACGCCAATGGCGATGTACTGGAACAGCTTCTCGCTGATGATCCCTGCGTTTTGCAGATAGGAAAGGCCGAACATGATCCCCAGGACTACCAGGGAGATCAGAATCGAGTATTTCAAACGTTGCGACTGGGTCATTGCGGGTTCCTGAACCTTGAAATGTATCCGGTTTGTATCCGTTTACATGCCAAGCCCCTACCTTCAGACGGGGATGAACGGCCGTAAACGGAGTCTCATGTTACAGCCGATGAAGAGTTTTGGCTTCATTGCGGCGATAACCATGAGGATTTTGAAATGCTTCGTCGAATCACACTGCTGATTCCCCTGATCGCTCTACTGTCCCTGAGCGGCTGTATCGTTTTCCCCCACGGAGGCTGGCACGGCGACCGCCACTATGATCGTGGCGGACCGGGTTATTACGAGCACCGGTAATCCGCATCTTTGAATCACAGGTAAGACAAAGACTCTTTTTTCATCAATCCTGAACAAATGCCCGCCCTGTTGCGGGCATTTTTCGTACAGCGGATTTTTCGCACTTATGTAAGTTTGGATCCACATCGCCCTCTACTTTTTCTTATCCCGGCAACTTGCAATACATGGCAAACCATTGAAACCCCAAGTCTCAATCGCTCGCTAGGGTGAGTGCGCCTCCATGATTACTCTCGATACAGCGACACACGTTGCTCCCTGAACTTTATGTATCGACAAGGACGTCATGCACACATCACTAATAAATCTACGCCCCTTACAACTAACCGGTTTTTGCCTGGCTCTCGCTGTTTTCGAACTACTGACCTATATGGCCAGCGATTTGATCATGCCCGCCATGTTGACCGTGACCGAACAACTGGCGGCCAGTCCCGAACATGTTCCGTATGCATTCACCCTGTATTTGACCGGCGGTGTGCTGCTGCAATGGCTGATAGGCCCGTTGTCCGATCACTACGGCCGCCGGCCGTTGCTGCTCATCGGCAGTGCGCTATTTGCCGTGGCCTGTGGCGCGGCGTACTGGGTGCAAGGTATCGAGGCATTCAACAGCTTGCGACTGATCCAGGGCATGGGATTGGGCTTTGTCATCGCGGTGAGTTATCCCGCCTTGCAAGAAGTGTTCTGTGAGGCCGATGCGGTCCGGATCATGGCGTGGCTGGGGAACATCGCCCTGCTTTCGCCGCTGCTGGGGCCGTTGCTCGGCAGTTTGCTATTGCAATGGCTCTCGTGGCGGGAACTGTTTCTGCTGCTGGGTATCGCCGCCTTGGGGGGCTGGGTGGGTTTGTATGTCTTCATGCCGCGAACCCTGGGCGGCGGAACCACCGGCATGCCCTTCGACTTACGCAGGACCGTGCGCCGCTATGGCGTGTTATTGCGCAACCGGGCGTTTGTGCGGTCGTCCGTCGCCCTGGGGCTGATGAGCTTGCCCCTGATAGCCTGGATTGGCCTGTCGCCACTGTTGTTGATTCAGGGTGAGGGCTTGTCCGCCCTGCACTACGGGCTCTGGCAGATCCCGGTGTTCGGCGCGGTCATTCTCGGCAATCTGCTGCTTGATCGCCTGGTTGCCGGATCGGCCCTGCCGCAACTGATTCGCTACGCACTCTGGCCCTTTTGCGCTGGGCTCGGCGCGCTACTGATCGTTGGTTTTTATGGCGCTTCGATTGGGTGGCTGGTCGGCTGCCTGGCGATCTACGCCGTCGGCCTGGGCATGAGCAATGCCGCGCTGTATCGATTGGCGCTGTTTTCCAGCGAGGACAGCAAAGGGCTGGTGTCGGCCATGATCGGCATGCTTTCCATCTCGATCATGGGCGGCGCCGGGTCACTGATGGCGGCGCTTGGTGCCGGAGACAGCCTTGAGTCATTCGCCTTGATCGCCGCTACTGCAGGGCTGCTCTGCCTCGTGCCATTACAACCCTTTCTGCGACGGCGCCGCACACGGTAGCCGTCTAAATCAAACACTCAAAAAAGGATTTTTGATGATTCACCTTCCCTACACCGACGCACTGTGTGCGTTGGCGCAACCTTACAACCTGGATGGCGTACCGCCGGGGTTGTTCGATCGCGCCATGGCTGAAATCAGCCTGTTTCATTGCCACCATACGCCCGGCTACGAACGTTGGCTGCACAGCCACGGCCTGGATGCTCAGGCCTTCAATACGCTGGAGGACTGGTCGCGACTGCCGCCGATCTTCGCCAACTATTTCAAGCAGCATCTGTTGTTGAGCCCCACCGGTGAAGGCGCGCTGGAGCTGACCTCGTCCGGCACCAGCGGCCAGAAGAGCCGCATGCGCTATGACGAACGCAGCATGGCCGCTGCCCAAGGCATGGTCACGCGGATTTTTCAGCAGTATGGCTGGGACACCCCGGACACCCCGTGTAACTACCTGCTGCTGAGCTATGAACCCGAGTCCGACAACCGCCTGGGCACCGCCTACACCGATCAATTCCTGTGTCGTTATGCGCCTGCCAACCGAATCGTCTACGCCCTGCGGCGCACCGGCGATGGCCACGAGTTCGACCTGTCCGGCGTGATTCGCGCATTGCAGGCGTTCGCCGAAGAACAGCTCCCTGTGCGCATTTTCGGTTTTCCGGCGTTCCTCTGGCAGACGCTGCAACGCATGGAGGTGACCGGCATGGCGCCGCTCGATTTGCCTGCCGGGTCATTGGTGTTTCTCGGTGGCGGCTGGAAAAACCACGCCGCGCAGGAGATTCCCAAGGCTCGACTCTATGAACGGATCGAGCGGCAACTGGGCATCGAACCGGCCCGCTGCCGCGACGGCTATGGCGCGGTCGAGCACGCGGTGCCCTATATCGAATGTGCCCATCATCATTTTCATGTACCGGTTTACTCGAAGGTTTTCGTGCGCAATCCAGCCGACTTCAGCGTCCAGCCTTATGGCCAAAGCGGCCTGCTGAACTTCGTGTCACCGTATATTTCGTCGAGTCCGGCCCATGCCGTGGTCATGAGCGACCTGGCCACCTTGTACCCCGGCGCAACGTGCGGATGCGGCCTGACCAGCGACTGGTTTCAGTTGCACGGACGCGCCGGCACCAGCCCCGGTCGCAGCTGCGCCATGGCTGCGGCCGAATTGCTCGGGAGGGCTTGATATGTTCCTGATCAACGGCCAACTGCACGCCGACCTTGCCCTCGATACTGCCCTGGACCGTCTGCACCAGGCTTTGCCGCAATTGCTGATGACACCTGTCGACAGCGAAATCGTCGTGGCCTCGGCCGCGCGTTTTGCCCGGCGCTTGCAGACTCGCGAACTGGACCTCGGCCTGGATGACGATCAGCGTCAAGGGCTGATCGATTTCTGCCAGCCAGAGCATCTGAACAGCAAACTTGAGCGCGAACTGGGGTTGCAGCCGCGCTCCCTGCGGAGGATCGATTACCGGCAACCGCGCTTCGAGAGTTGGCACCCGCTGGGGCTGGTGGTGCACATCACGCCGGGCAATGCGCCGATGCTGGCGTTTTGTGCGGTGCTGGAAAGCCTGCTGGCGGGCAACATCAACTGGCTGCGCCCCAGTTCCAGCGACCAGGGCCTGACGGCACACCTGCTGGACGCCCTCGGCCGATGCGACAGCAGCGGCAGGCTGGCCGATTTTATTGCGGTGTTGCCCGTCGAGACCGCAGACATTGCGCGCCTCTGCACCCGGGCCGATGCGGTGGCGGCATGGGGCGGCGAAACCGCGCTCAAGGCGATTCGTCGGCAAGTGCCCATCGGCTGTCGCTGGATCGACTGGGGGCACCGGATCAGCTTCGCTTATCTCTCGCCCGAAGCTGCGCAGCCGGGCGCACTGGATGCCCTGGTGGACGAAGTCTGTCGCCTCGATCAGCAGGCCTGTTCCAGCCCGCAATGGGTGCTGGTGGACAGCGATGACCCGGCCGTTCTGCACGACATGGGATCGCGCCTGGCCGAGGCATTCAAGCGTCGCAGCGCACACTGGCCGGCGCTGGTTCCAACCGATCAGGAAGCCTCTGAAATCACCACCCTCTGTGCAATGGCGCGACTGGAGCAGTGTTTTGCCGGGCAAATCGGCGAGGTCTGGACCGAAGCAGGATGGCGGGTTATCTGGGAGCATCATCGAACCCTCGCACCCTCGCCGCTGTTTCGCACCCTGGTGCTCAAACCGGTGCCGCAGTCGCTGATTGCCGAAACGCTACTGCCCTGGCGCACCGTCCTGCAAAGCTGCGCTCTGATTTGCCCACCGGCACAAACGCCGGCGCTGGTGCGAACGCTGGTCAATGCCGGTGTCACTCGAATTGCGCCTGCCAAGTCGATCCACGAAGGCTACGCCGGCGAGCCCCATGATGGTGTATACGCCCTGGCCCGTCTGAGTCGCCGCCTCTCGGTGAGCCTGCCCGCGGAGGTGCTGAGCACCCATGCCAGCCTCGATGCAGTGCCCGCAGCCGTGGACACGAGGGGCTTTGCGATCATGGACAAACACGCCTTCCAGGCCCAGCCCATTGCCCAATCGGCACAGCTGTACTTTCGCTCTGGCGGCAGCAGCGGCACTCCGGCGCTGGCCGGTTTCAGCTACCGCGACTTTCAACGGCAAATGCGCGCAACGGCTGACGGGCTGTTCGCCGCCGGACTGGACCCGGCACAAGACCGGGTCATGAACCTGTTCTATGGCGGCAGTCTGTACGGCGGTTTTTCCAGTTTTTCCTGGATTCTGCGGCTGATGGGCACCACCCATTTACCCATGGGCGCACCCCATGACGACGACTTCAGCGAAATCGCACGGCTGATCGTCCAGCAGAAAGTCAACGTGCTGATCGGCATGCCGAGCACCCTGCACCGGCTGTTTCTCAACGAACAAACGACCCTGCGGGCTTATGGGGGTATTCGTAAGGTGTTCCTCGGTGGCGAGCATCCTGGACTGGCCAGCCGACAACTGATGGAAAGCTGCGGCGTGTCAACGATTCGCTCAGCGATCTACGGCTCCGTGGACGCCGGTCCCTTGGGTCATGCCTGCGCGGCGACTACCGATGGCGTCTTTCACTTGATGTGCGATACCCAGCACCTGGAAATCGTTGGTCTGGAACAGGATGTGCCTATCCACGACAGTGAAGTCGGGCGCCTGCTGTTCACTTCACTGGCCCGTGACACGCAGACCGTGCGCCGCTACGAAGTGGGTGACACCGGGCGCTGGGTTCCAGGGAATTGCCCCTGCGGGCTGAGTTCGCCACGGTTTGAATTGCTGGAACGGCACGGACAATGGCTGCGGATCGGCACCGAATTCATTTCGCCTTCACACCTGGCTCGCTGCGCAGGTGTGCCCATTCAGATGGTGCTCGACCATGCGCCCAGTGGGGGCGAACGCCTGGTGGTGCGTGCCGATGGCGAGGCGCAACAGGTTTGCGACCAACTGCTGTCCGACACCGCGCTTGAAAATGCAGTGAGGGCCGCACTGTTGATCCTTGAAGTTAACCCCTGTGCCGCCACTCAATTTGAACGAAACAGTCACAGCGGCAAGACGCCGTTAGTGATCGACCGACGTAAACAACAATAATTTTTTAATCGTTAGCCGTTTGAATAAACGCCTGGAAAAGGAATTCCAATGAACGAACTTTTTACGCTTGAACAACTGGTGCAATACATACGCGAACACTCGCGCTTTTATAACAATCACCTCAAACATTTACCGTTACAGGGATTCACGTTAAACGATATTCCCTTGATCGACGGGATTAACTATTGGGCGGGCAGCCATGACTTGAAACAGTGGCCGGTCCTGACGGCTACGGTCGACGATGCGCTGTTGTTTAAAACCGGGGGAACTACCAGCCAGGGCAAATTGGCGGTTTACACCCACGATGAATGGCGCGCCCTGGTCACTGCTTTCGGTGAAAGCCTCTCATCGCAATTGAACAATGGCGACCGGGTCGCCAATCTGTTTTTTGCCGGGGACCTTTGCGCCAGCTTTCTGTTTATCCACGATTCACTGGCTCATGTCAGGGTTTCAATCAGTGAGTTTCCCTTTACCGGCAACGTCGATTTTCAGGGGCTGACGTCGGCGATTGGCGACCACAGGATCAATGTGCTGTCCGGCGTACCGGCACAGTTGCTCAAGTATGCGGCGTACCTGATAGAACACGGACGGGTGTTGAGCGGCGTTAACACCCTGCTTTACGGCGGTGAAAGCGTGTTTGCCGGCCAACTGGCGATCTTCGCCCAAGTGTTCCCCAATGCCCGCGTGGCCTCCATCGGTTATGCCAGCGTTGACGCCGGGTTGATTGGGGGCTGCGACCGTGACTGTGCGCTGGGCGAACATCGGGTGTTCGAACATCACACGGTGCTGGAGATCATCGACGAACTCAGCGGCGACATCATTGATGAGTGCAACCGTGTGGGCCTGTTGATGGTGACCAATCTGAGTCGCCGGTTAATGCCGCTGTTGCGCTACCCGGTGGGTGATCGCGCTTGCTGGCTTGAGCCCATTGATACGCCCAGGCGCAAATTCGCCCTCAGGGGGCGCAGCGTCCACAGTCAGCGAGTGCGCGTGGGAGTGATGTCGCTGTTGACCGACGAAATACAGGACATCGTCCAGCGCCTGACCCAGAGTGAGCAGTGGCAATTGCGCATCGAACAGTCCGGACACAAAGACCTGTTGAGCGTGCTTTGGGTCCCCGTGGCGGGCACCCAAACCATCGAACCGCTGAGCCAGGTGCTGCGCCAGGCACTCGTGGCTCACTACCCCGCCATTGGCAACCTGAACCAGGACGGTCTGCTGGATTTCCAGGTCAGGCCCTGTGCCGTCACCGATCTCGCGCTGCACCCACGCTCGGG
This sequence comes from Pseudomonas sp. LBUM1646, assembly GCF_059716165.1. NCBI lineage: Bacteria > Pseudomonadati > Pseudomonadota > Gammaproteobacteria > Pseudomonadales > Pseudomonadaceae > Pseudomonas > Pseudomonas sp. LBUM1646. The sequence goes on along the minus strand of NZ_CP166810.1, from coordinate 3,141,698 downwards.
TAAACAACTGCGTGTCCTGGACTTGCGGGTGTACACGCCCGCGCCGGAGGCCGGGCCATGAGTCAGTTGATTTTCCGCCCCTTCAGGGCCTCCGATGCTGCAGCTGTCAGCGGGCTTTTTCGGCAGGTGTACGGTGATCATTACGTGACGCCGGATGTGTATCTGCCGAAGTTGATCACCCAGCACAACAACGACGGTCGCTGGCAATCCATGCTTGCGGTGGAGGGTTCGCAGGTCCTCGGGCACGCAGCGCTATGCCGGGACAAACTCCCGACCGAGAGCGCCGAACTGGCCCTCAGCGTCGTGCACCCGGCGACTCGCGGCCAGAGCATCGCGACTCGTCTGGGCCGTGAATTACTGGAACACCCCCGTGCGGTTGCAGGGCGGTGCATCTTGATCAAACAAGTCACCCATCATCCATACACCCAGCGCATGGCGCACACGCTGGGTTTCCATTGCACTGGGTTGCTGCCGGACTACGTGCCCTCTCCTTTCGCTCAAACCTTCGCGGAAAGCATCGTGGTCGGTGTCCATCTGCGCAGTGGGCGCACCTGCCCGCTACCCGACATTACGTGGCCGGACAGCTGCCGGGCGTTCATGCAGCACTTGGGTTCAGTGTTCGGCAGTGGCCAGTGCGTGTCGGTCTCCCCTTCATTGCCCCTGCAGTTGAAACAGCATCACCACAGGGTTGATGTCGTCATCGAACGCCTGAACAAACGCCTGCTCGAACAGCTGATTCAACTGCCCGTGAATTGGCTGATTTCGCTCAGGCTGGCACTGTCAGCGTGTTTTGCCGAGGATCTCCAGCGTTTGAGCACCAAGGGATTCGTCTTCACCGGGCTGATCCCTGCACTTGATCAGGATCGATGGTTCGCCCTGTTTCATCGCGGCGCCGGGGCGCGCAGCCTGGACCTGCACTGCCCGCACATGCAACAGCTGCACGACACGCTGCAACTCGCCACACACACCGAAGCCAATCGTTCAGCCGCCTGATTCGCTTCGGTAAAAATGCTTGCCCGGTTGCGCGCAAAGCTCAACCAGCCAGTCGACAAACACCCGCACCCGCCGGGATAACTGGCGGTGTGGCGGGTACAGCGCCGTCAACGGCATTCCCGGTGGCGGCGCATCCCTGAGCACCTCGCACAGCCGCCCCTCGTTCAACTGCCGTGCCACGTGGTAGTACGGGGCCTGAACCAACCCGTACCCGGCCTCACACGCGGCCATATAACCATCGGCGCTGTTGACCGAAACCTGCCTGGGCAAATTCACCTGCTGCACCTGCCCCTCCACCACAAACTCAAGCCCGAAGCGCGTACCGGTAGTGGCGGAGAAATACTCCACCATCCGATGGCCGTGCAGATCCGATGGGCATTGAGGCACGCCGTGACGCTGCAAGTAGTCGGGGCTGGCGCAGGTCACCTGATCCAGCATGACCAGCGGCCGCGCCACCAGAGAGTCATCAAGCGCTGAGCCGCCACGCAGCACGCAGTCCACGCCTTCACGAATCAGGTCCACGGTGCGGTCGTTCAAACTGATTTCCAGCTCGATCAGCGGGTACCTGGCGGTGAACTGCGGCAAGGCCGGAATCACGATCAAACGCCCGATCCCCGCCGGCATGTCCACCCGTAGCAAGCCTTTGGGGTTGTGCCGGGCCGCAGAAAACACCGCTTCGGTTTCCTCAAGATCCGCCAGCAGGCGCACACAACGCGGGTAATACGCCGCGCCATCCAGGGTCAGGCTGATTTGCCGGGTGGTTCGCTGCAACAGTTGCACCCCGAGGTGGGCCTCCAGTTGCTTGATCAGAATCGTCACCGAGGCACGGGGCATTTGCAGGCTGTCCGCCGCCTTGGCAAAGCCGCCCGTTTCGACGATCCGGGTAAACACGCGCATGGCGTTGAGACGGTCCATGGTTCTGCCGTACCTGCTGATTATTTAGAAATAACGAATAGTGATAGCGGTTTTAGCCGGTTTATCTGCTTTCTGTCGAGGTTAACAATGGCGGCTCACATTTTCAGGGAGCTGATCTCATGCAAACACGTCAATTGGGCAAGAACGGACCACAAGTGAGCGCCATCGGTTTGGGCTGCATGGGCATGACCGATTTCTACACCACCGGCACCGATACCCGCGAAGCCACCGCCACGCTGCACCGGGCGCTGGAACTGGGGATCAACCTGCTCGACACCGCTGATATGTACGGCCCGCACACCAATGAAGAACTGATCGGTAAAGCCATCGTCGGCAAGCGCGATCAGGTGTTCCTGGCCAGCAAGTTCGGCATCGTGCGCGACCCGGCCAACCCCGGCGCGCGGGGTGTCGATGGCCGCCCGGAATACATCCGCCAGTCAATCGACGGCACGCTTAAACGCCTTGGCGTCGACACCCTGGACTTGTACTACCAGCACCGGATCGACCCGCAAGTGGCCATCGAGGAAACCATCGGCGCCATGGCCGAACTGGTACAGGCTGGCAAGGTGCGATACCTGGGCTTGAGCGAAGCCTCGGTCGCCACACTTGAACGGGCGCACAAGGTTCATCCGATCAGCGCTTTGCAAAGTGAATACTCGTTATGGAGCCGCGATCAGGAAGACAACGGTTGCCTGGCCGCGTGCCAGCGACTCGGTATCGCGTTTGTCCCCTACAGTCCGCTCGGTCGTGGTTTTTTGACGGGCGCGCTAAAAAGCCCGGATGACTTTGCCGCGGATGACTACCGCCGCTTCAGCCCGCGTTTTCAAGGGGAGAATTTCGCAAAAAACCTGCTGCTGGTGCAGCAAGTGCAAGCACTCGCCGCCGATAAGGGCGTGACGGCCGGACAACTGGCGTTGGCCTGGGTCCTGGCGCAAGGCGATTACCTGATCCCGATTCCCGGGACCAAGCAGCGTAAATACCTGGAGGAAAATGTTGCGGCGCTGGAGGTGAAGCTGAGCAGCAGTGAGTTGCAGGCGCTGGAAGCGATTTTCCCCGCCGATGCCACCGCCGGCTTGCGTTACCCGGAAGCGGTGATGCAGTTGCTCGATCGTTGATCGAGCGTCTTCTGACCCGAGTCAATCGGGTCAGAAGCCCACTTCAGACTTCCTTCTTCTTGACCGTCGTGCCGTTACCTTCGCCGTAGGTCTTGAGGTTCTGCAAGACGTAGATCGCTTTCTTGAACTCAGGGACCAGGTAGTTGGCGTACTTGTTGCCCTTGAGGTTGTTGTTCTGGATGGAGTCCAGTTGAGTGGCAAAGTACTCCAGCGCATTGAACTTCGCATCGGGGTCATTCGGCACACCGAACTTGTCGAACTTGTCGCCAGCGTTGAGCAATGTCAGCGCGGTCACATCACCGATGATGCCCTTCTGCTTGAGGAAGGTGCTCATGTTGCCCAGTTGCTTGGCCGAGATGTTCGTCGGATCAAAGCCCTTGACCTGCTTGAACAGTTGCTCGGCATCCATCTTCGTGCGGTCCAGCAATGTCGGGTTGGTGCCGACCATGGTCAGGATTTCCCGCACCTTGGCACTCTGCGACACCGGTTTGGCATTGGGCGAACCCTGGCGTACCAGCAGGCCCGATTTGGCAGTCCAGCTACCGACCACACCGATAGTCATGACCGTACTCCTGCCAGCGCGACGACGTTCGGATGTCCTTGCGACGGGAACATAAAAAATCCTTGTTTAAGCGAGATGAATGCGGGGAAGTATCGGCGCGAAACGACGGCCCACCTACAAATATTTCAACTTTTTACAAATCTCGTACATTTTCGATACAAATCTCCAAGTGCCCGTTTTCATTGGTCTACAGGGAATTTTTAATCTTGGTATAGGCGATTCATCGATTGTCATATTCCGCTGATCAGTCTGCTTGTATCGGCGGCGACACTCACCTCTCCCGGCCCGCCCGTCCCTTAAATGCGTTTCTTGTACGCGCGTACCTAAAGCTCCCCCCAAGCGGGCCGATAAGTCTTCGACACCCCCAATTTCCAATCCCGAATTCCAACAATAAGAACGCAGCACAAGGACCGGTCCCATGCCCGCATTCCGTACCATTCAGGCTCGCTACACGCTGTTTCTGGTCCTGTTCATCCTGCTGCTATCGGTGCTCACGGTGGTGGGCATCAGCCAGTTGGTCGCGCCGAAACTGCGCCACACCGAAGAACAGGTGGCCCTTAACCGCATCGCCGAAGTCGCCGAGCAGATCCAGGGCGAACTGAACAAGGTCCAGGCCCAGCAACGCAGCATCACCCAGACCATTCCCCTGCTCGACAGCGCCGCCATCGATACGGTGTTGCCCGGTCTGGTGGACCAGTACGGCGAGCTGAAAGTGTTTGGTGGCGGTATCTGGCCATTGCCCGGCCAGCGTGAAGCGGGGCGCAACAAGTTCAGCACCTTCTGGCACCGCGACAGCTCCGGCAAACTGGCGGTCAATACGTTCTGGAACAGCGACGCCGCGCCCAACTATTACGACCAGACCTGGTACAAGGGCGGCATGGCAACCCCGCGCGGCCAGTGCGCCTGGGCCGCGGCCTATAAAGATGACGCCAGTGCCGAGCCGCGCACCAACTGCGCCATGGCCATTCAGAAAAATGGCGTGGCCTACGGCGTGTCGACCATCGATGTAACCCTGGGCTTCTTCAATGACCTGATCGCGCGCAAGGAAAAAGACCTCGGCGCCGAGATGCTGATCGTCGAAGCCGACGGCAAAATCATCAGCAACAGTTCGCGCATCAGCGGGCCGGTCGTTCTAAAGAACATCAGTGAGCTGGCCGGCAACTCGCCGTTCGCCAGCCAGGTCAAGGCTGGTCTGCAAAACCGTGATAAGGCGCAGCGGGTCGAATTCGACAACAATGGCGAAGCCAGCACCTTCTTCATGCGCCCGATCGAAGGCACGCCGTGGTTCCTCGCCACCGCCCTGCCGACCAAGCTGATCACCGCCCAGCGTGACGATGTGCTGAACACCTTGAGCCTGTTGCAGATTCCGATGGTGATCCTGTTGGTGTTGCTGCAGATCTACGCGATTCGCCAACTGATCCATCGCATGAAAATCCTCAAGGCCAACATCGACGCGCTGTCGGCCGGCGACGCCGACCTGACCAAGCGCATTACCATCCGCGCCGAGGACGAACTGGGGGCCATCGGCCATTCGGTCAACGCCTTCATCATCTACTTGCAGAACATGATCGGCGAAGTGACCCAGGCCACCGGGGCCATGGCGTCGAGCCTGGACAACCTGCAACGGACCTCGGCGCACACCAGTCAGATCCTGGTGCGTCACGCCTCGGAAACCGATCAGACCGTCACCGCCATCACCGAAATGAGCTCCACCGCCGACAGCGTCGCGCAGAACGCCGCCGAAACCGCTTCGTTCACCCAACGCGCCAGCGAACACGCCGATCGCTCGCGGGTGGTGGTGGGTGAAGCGTCCAGCAGTGTGGTGGCGTTGATTGAAGAAGTGGCGAGCGCCACCCATAAAGTTGAAAACATGCAGCAGGACGCGCAACGGATTACCGAGATTCTCGGGGTGATCGGCGCGATTGCCGGGCAAACCAACCTGTTGGCGCTGAACGCGGCGATTGAAGCGGCGCGCGCCGGTGAACAGGGTCGTGGCTTTGCGGTGGTGGCCGATGAAGTCCGCGCCCTCGCCGCCCGGACCCAGGCCAGCACGTCGGAAATCAACGAAATGCTCAAACGCCTGACCCAGGGCGTGAGCTCCTCGGTGGCGGCCATGGAAAACACCCAGGCCAGTTGCCAGTCCGCTGCAGACGCGACGGCTCGGGTGAACTCTGGCCTGGATGAAATGGCCGGCTCCGTCAGCCACATCAACAGCCTCAGCACCCAGATCGCCACCGCCGCCGAACAGCAAAGCGCGGTAACCGAAGAGATCAACCGCAGCATGGTGCAGATCCGGCACATGGTGGATGAGTTGGTGAAAAGCGGTCACGCAAGTGAGCTCAATACTCAGCAGTTACTGGAAGCCAATAGCCGGGTGAGTTCGATCATGGGCCGGTTCAAGGTTCGCTGATCATCCTGGACATGCAGCTGCTGCGTCCTCCCGTAGCAGCTGCCGAGGCACGAGGCTGCATTCTTTCGTAGCAGCTGCCGAGGCACGAGGCTGCATTCTTTCGTAGCAGCTGCCGAGGCACGAGGCTGCGTTCGGCTGCGAAGCAGTCGTGAAATCAGGCGATGCGGTGTTTCAGGAAGACCGCATGCTCAGGTTTGACGACTGCTCCGCAGCCGAACGCAGCCTCGTGCCTCGGCAGCTGCTACGAGCTGTTCGGCAGCTACCGCGTGCTGGTATGTATTACTTCGAAACACTCTCACTCCTCTTCATTGGCTAAAGTAGTCAAAATGCCTCTTTTTTGACCGCCACCCGAGTCGAGATCCCCCCATGCGAACCCACCTGCGTCTAGTCGCCCTGAGCGCCCTGTTTATTTCCTCCCTGGCCCAGGCCGCCGACCTGATCCCCATCGAAGTCCACCGCGACGCCAATTGCGGCTGCTGCAAAAAATGGATCAGCCACCTGGAGGCCAACGGCTTCAAGGTCGAGGATCACGTCGAAGCCGATATGAGCACCTTCAAACAACAGCACGGCGTGCCGCCACGCCTGGCGTCTTGTCACACAGCGCTGATCAACGGCAAGTTCGTCGAGGGTCATGTGCCGGCCGAGCAAGTGCTGGCGCTGAGCAAGCGTGCCGATCTGCTGGGGGTTGCCGCTCCCGGCATGCCCATGGGCTCGCCCGGCATGGAAATGGACGGCATGAGCGACGCCTATCAAATCATTGGCCTGAAAAAAGACGGGGCTGACACGGTGGTGGCGGACTACCCCGCCCATTGATGTCCGGTGCCTACCTCGGGCTGTTTTTGGCGGCATTCGGCGCCGCGACGCTATTGCCATTGCAGTCCGAAGCCCTGCTGGTAGGGCTGTTACTCAGCGACCAGTATTGGCTTTGGTCGCTGCTGGCGGTCGCGACCCTGGGCAATGTCCTTGGCTCACTGCTGAACTGGTGGCTGGGCCGGGGCATCGAGCGCTTTCGCGAGCGGCGCTGGTTTCCGGTCAGCCCTCGGCATCTTGAAACAGCCCGCAAACATTATCAGCGCTATGGTCATTGGTCGTTGCTGCTCAGTTGGGTGCCGGTGATCGGTGATCCGCTGACCCTGGTGGCGGGCGTCATGCGCGAGCCGCTGGGTCGATTCCTGTTGATCGTGACCTTTGCCAAGGGCGCCCGGTATGCCGTACTGGCCCTGGCAACGCTGGGCTGGATGGGTTGAACGATCAGGGTCGCTCATTGCCTGTGTTTAATGTCGCCCTAATCATGCCCATCCAGCATCGCCGCATTTCCATGGAGTAAACCTATGTCCCCTTCCCGCTGGCTGCCCAGCCTGCTGCTGACCGCCGCACTGCCCGTCCTGGCCCATGCCGAAGGTCCGGCGTACGGCCCGGAACTGCAAGGTTTCGACTACCCCTACACGGTCAAGCACTTTGCCTTTCAATCCCAAGGCAAATCCCTGCAGATGGGTTACATGGACGTCGCCGCCCATGGCAAGGCCAACGGACGCAGCGTGGTGCTGCTGCACGGCAAGAACTTCTGCGGCGCCACCTGGGACAGTTCGATCAAGGCCTTGAGCGAGGCCGGTTACCGGGTGATCGCCCCGGACCAGATCGGCTTTTGCACTTCCAGCAAACCGGACAATTACCAATACACGTTCCAGCAACTGGCCACCAACACCCAACAGTTGCTCAAGGCGCTGGGCATCCAGAAAGCCACCCTGCTCGGGCACTCTACCGGCGGCATGCTCGCCACCCGATATGCGCTGCAATACCCGGAACAAGTCGAGCAACTGGCGCTGGTCAACCCCATCGGCCTGGAAGACTGGAAAGCCCTCGGCGTGCCGTATCGCACCGTCGATCAATGGTATGAACGGGAGTTGAAAGTCAGCGCCGACGGCATCCGCGAATACGAACGCAGCACCTATTACGCCGGGCACTGGAAGCCTGAGTTCGACCGTTGGGTCGACATGCTCGCCGGCCTGAGCAAAGGTCCGGGCAAGACCCAGGTGGCATGGAACTCGGCGCTGATCTACGACATGATCTTCACCCAACCGGTGTACTACGAGTTCAAGGACTTGAAGGTGCCGACGCTGTTGCTGATCGGCACCTCTGACACCACCGCCATCGGCAAGGACATCGCGCCACCGGCGGTCAAGGCGAAGATTGGTCACTATGAAGTGCTCGGCAAGCAGGTGGCCCAGCTCATTCCCCAGTCGACGCTGATCGAATTCCCAGGCCTGGGCCACGCGCCACAGATGGAAGAACCGGCGAAATTCCACCAGGCCCTGCTGGGCTGGCTAAGCAAATACAACCCTGTTCGCGGATGAGGTGAGGCTGATGGCAGTGCAGATTGCGGTGATCGATGACTGGCAGGACGTGGCCAGCGGCGTGGTGGACTGGTCGGTGCTCGACAGCATTGGCGAAGTCAGTTTTATCCATGATTACCCGGCCGATAACGACGCTTTGGCCGAACGCCTGGGCGAGTTCGAGGTGATTTGCGTGATGCGCGAGCGCACGCGGTTCGACGAAGACCTGCTGCGGCGTTTACCCAAACTGAAACTGCTGGTCACCGGCGGCATGCGCAACGCCGCCCTGGACCTCAAAACCGCAGCGACGCTGGGGATTCAGGTCTGCGGCACCGACAGCTACAAACACGCCGCACCGGAACTGACCTGGGCGCTGATCATGGCCGCTACCCGCAATCTCGTCGCCGAAGCCAACGCGTTGCGTGCAGGCCTTTGGCAGCAAGGTTTGGGTGGAGACCTGCATGGCAAGACCCTGGCGATTCTCGGCTTGGGCAGCATCGGCCAGCGCGTGGCGCAGTTCGGCCAGGTGTTCGGCATGCGGGTGATCGCCTGGAGCGAAAACCTCACCGCCGAACGGGCCGCAGCAGTCGGCGTGACCTATGTCAGCAAACAGGAGCTGTTCGAACAGGCCGATGTGCTGTCGGTACACCTGGTGCTCAGCGACCGTAGCCGAGGGATGGTTGATGCCCAGGCACTGGACTGGATGAAACCTTCGGCGCTGCTGGTGAACACCGCTCGCGGGCCGATTGTCGATGAAGCGGCGCTGATCAAGGCGTTGCAGAAAAATCGGCTGGCGGGTGCGGCGCTGGATGTGTTTGAGCAGGAGCCGTTGCCTGCGCATCATCCGTTCCGCACGCTGGAGAATGTACTGGCCACGCCCCATGTCGGGTATGTCAGCCGGCAGAATTACCAGATGTTCTTTTCGCAGATGATCGAGGACATTCAGGGTTGGGCGGCGGGAACGCCGGTTCGTTTGTTGAATTGAAGCAAAGATCAAAAGATCGCAGCCTTCGGCAGCGCCTACAGAGCACGCATTCCCCTGTAGGAGCTGCCGAAGGCTGCGATCTTTTAGCCGTTACCCCATATATCCTGCGCACCGCAATAGTGCAAAACCCGATTCCCCCACGCACAACCTTATGACTCCTCCGTGACATTTTGGCCCGCCAACAAAAATAAACATGCCCTTCGTCGGTGCGTTTACCCTCCAAATCAGTACGTCCGTACCTCTTTAAACCGATTGTCGAACAATTTTGCCATTTGCTCCGTGCCGCTCTAAGTTCTGGCCTAGACTCATTTTCGCGGGTTGAAACCGGTCGGTCACAAAGCGGGAAAATAGTCGAAACTTTTACCTGGCGTGAAGAGTCCTCTCTTAGACAGGTGCGTTCCGACTGGTGCAATCCTTGCAGTAGCCCTTGTATGAGCCGCCTCACCCTTTGTGCATTAGCGTATTGGGCAGCCATTGCTCCTCGATGCGTAGCGCGTTTGCGCCCGGCCACAGGATTTGGCCACGAACACCGTTTGTGCCAGACCTAGAATTAGATCAACAACACGGGAGATTCATATGATCAGTGCGGCTTTAGATATTCAGGGAGAACGTGCTCATCAGCAGGTCGGCGAATCGAGCGCCGTGAATGCCCCGAGCAGCAAGGTAATCAGCGTACCCAAGACACTGGCACCGGTTGCCAGTCAGAACCCCAACAAGAAAAAAGTCCTGTTCGTCACTTCGGAAATCGCCGACCTGGTGAAGACCGGCGGTTTGGGCGACGTTTCGGCGGCGCTGCCACGAGCCATGGCTCACCTGCACGACGTTCGCGTGCTGATCCCCGGTTATCCGCAAGTGCTTAACAGTGAAAATCCGATCCACATTATCGGCGAACTCGGCGGTCATGCCGCGCTTCCACCTTGCAAGATCGGGCGCATGGACATGGCCGACGGCCTGGTCATTTACGTGTTGATCTGCCCCGAACTCTACGAGCGCGAAGGTTCGCCCTACGGCGCCAACAACGGCCGCGACTGGCCAGACAACCACATTCGTTTCGCCCGCCTCGGCCTGGCCGCTGCGGATATCGCCGCCAACCTTGCGCAAATCCACTGGTGCCCGGACCTGGTGCACGCCCATGACTGGCCCGCCGGCCTGGCCCCTGCTTATATGCACTGGCGTGGGCAGCGCACCCCGACCCTGTTCACCATCCATAACCTCGCCTACCAAGGCGTCACCAGTCTGGGCTCTTGCCCGGAACTGGGTATCCCGATGCACGCACTGCAACAGGAAGGCATGGAGTTCTACGGCAAGATGTCGTTCCTCAAGGCCGGTATGGCTTATTCGAGCCACATCACCACGGTCAGCGCCACTTACGCTCAGGAAATCACTACGCCAGCCTTCGGCTGCGGCCTCGACGGTTTTCTTGCCGCCAAGACCCAGCAAGGCCTGCTCAGCGGGATTCCCAACGGCATTGATGAGAGCTGGGACGCGGCCACCGATCCGCACTTGTTCTGCCCGTTCACCATCGGCGACTGGGACGGTAAAGCGGTCAACGCGGCCCATGTCCGCGAGCTGTTTGGCCTGGACGATTCCGAAGGTCCGCTGTTCGCCGTCGTGTCGCGACTGGTCTACCAGAAAGGCCTGGACCTGACGGAAGCCGTGGCTGATTTCATCGTCGAAAACGGTGGCCAGATCGCAATCATCGGCCGTGGCGAACCGGAAGAAGAACAAGCCATGCGCGAATTGGCGCTGCGCTTCCCCGGCCAGGTGGGCGTGCGCATCGGTTTCAATGAAACCGACGCCCGTCGCATGTTCGCCGGCAGTGACTTCCTGCTGATGCCTTCGCGTTATGAACCGTGCGGTTTGAGCCAAATGTACGCCCAGCGTTTCGGCTCGTTGCCGGTGGCGCGCAACACGGGTGGGCTGGCCGACACCATTGAAAACGGCGTGACCGGTTTCCTGTTCGACGAATCCACCGTCGAGAGTTACCGCGAAGCCGTGGGCCGTGCGTTCAAGGTGTTCGCCTTCCCCGATTTGCTCAACGCCATGCGTTGCCGCGCCATGGCCGCGCCGTTCAACTGGTGCAAGGCAGTCGAACCCTACGCCGAACTCTACGAACAACTGGTGGCGAAAGCCTTGGGTAAATCGGGCCACAAATAAAATAACCAAGAGGTTTTCAACGATGCCGTTACGGACCCTTGAGACCTGGCCCCACGGCGCAATCATGCTGGACGCAGAACACACGCGTTTTGCCTTGTGGGCGCCAGATGCGTTTGACGTCAGTGTCGAACTGGATGATGGACAATCCTTGCCACTACTGCCCCAGGCCGATGGCTGGTTTATGATCAAGACCCGCTGCCCGGCCGGCACGCGTTACCGCTACAACATCGATGGCGAGCTGGAGGTGCCCGACCCGGCCTCTCGCGCCCAGGCCGGGGACCTCGACCGCCACAGTGTGGTGATCGATCCCCTCGCCTACCACTGGCAACACAACGACTGGCAAGGTCGGCCGTGGAATGAAGCGGTGATCTACGAACTGCACGTCGGCACCCTTGGCGGTTTCAGTGCAGTCGAGCAACACCTGGCGCGTCTCGTTGAACTGGGCATCACCGCCATCGAACTGATGCCGCTGGCGCAATTTCCCGGCGCGCGCAATTGGGGCTACGACGGAGTCCTGCCCTACGCGCCCCAAGCCTCCTACGGCTCCCCCGAACAACTCAAACACCTGATCGACACCGCCCACGGCCATGGCCTGGCGGTGATTCTCGACGTGGTCTACAACCACTTCGGCCCCGACGGCAATTATTTGCATCGCTATGCCAAGGGCTTCTTTCGCGAAGACAAACACACGCCGTGGGGCGCAGCCATCGATTTCCGGCGGCGCGAGGTGCGGGACTTCTTCATCGAAAACGCGCTGATGTGGCTGCAGGAATACCGCTTCGACGGCTTGCGCCTGGATGCGGTACACGCCATCGAAGACCCGGACTTCCTCCAGGAGCTGGCGCAACGGGTGCGCCGCCAGACCGCGCCCGGCCGGCATGTGTGGCTGAACCTGGAAAACGAACACAACCAGGCCAGCCTGCTGGAACAAGGTTTCGATGCGCAATGGAACGACGACGGCCATAACGCCCTGCACGTTCTGTTGACCGGCGAAACCGACGCCTATTACGCCGACTATGCACAAAACCCCACGGAGCAACTGGCGCGCTGCTTGAGCGAAGGCTTCGTGTTTCAGGGCCACATCAATCGCCACGGTGAGTCACGGGGCGAACCCAGCGGCCACCTGCCGCCGAGTGCCTTTGTGCTGTTCCTGCAAAACCATGACCAGATCGGCAATCGCGCCTTTGGCGAACGCCTGCATCAACTGGCCCCGACCGACGCGCTGAAAGCCGCCACCGCGTTGCTGCTGTTGTCGCCGATGATTCCGCTGATGTTCATGGGTGACGAGTTTGCTGCCGAGCAACCCTTCCTGTTTTTCACCAGCCACCACGGCGAACTGGCGGAGTTGGTGCGTGAAGGTCGGCGCAGCGAGTTCGCGGCCTTCAGTGCCTTCCAGGACCCGCACAAACGCGAGCAGATTCCCGACCCGAATGCGCCGCAAACCTTCGAGGCCTCACAGCCCAAACACGCTGGCAACCCGGCGCAGCAAGCCATGCACGACCTTTATCAGCAACTGTTGCAACTGCGACATGAGCACATCATTCCTCACCTGCCCGGTGCCCAGGCGCTGGGAGCCGAAGTGCTGGCCGAAGGCGCGGTGTCGGCGCGCTGGCGGTTGGGCAACGGCAGTCTGCTGCGCATTGACCTGAACCTCAGCGCGGCGCCCGTGGTCCACCCTCCACAGGCCGATGCTTCGCTGTTGTTCGAACACCCTCCCGCGTCCGGCCTGTTGAACCAGAGCAGCCTCGCCCCTTTTTGCGTGCTCGTCAGCCTCACGGCTGCAAACCCTTTGCTACCTGATGGAGAGCGCCTATGAGCGATGCGCAACTGGAAATACTGGCCAGCCGTGCTGGCCTGGCAGTCGACTGGATCGACGCCAACGGCCGCCCACAGAAAGTCGCGTCGGCGGTGCTGCGCGCGGTGCTGATCGGGCTCGGCCACCCGGCCAGCACGACTCAGGAAATCGACGCCAGCCTGCTGCAATTGCAGCAAGTGCAACAGACCCGGCACCTGCCGCCGCTGATCACCGCGGACGTGGGCAAGGGCCTCGACCTGGCACGCTATTTCGAGCCTGAAACCCCGTGTGAGGTGCACCTCGAAGACGGCTCGCGCCTGCACTTGAAACTCGATGCCGAAGCGGTCCTGCCCGGCTTGATCCCGGTGGGCTATCAACACGTCAGCATCGACGGACAATCCTTTACCCTGGCCGTGGCGCCCGAGCGCTGCTACAGCGTCGGCGATGCGGTCGACAGCCCGATCCCGCGCACGTGGGGCTTGAGCGTGCAGCTGTATTCGCTGCGTCGCCCCGGTGACGGAGGCTTCGGCGATACCCAGGCCCTGGAAGACCTCGCTCGGGTCGCCGGTGAACGCGGTGCCGAAGCGCTGGCGATCAGCCCGATGCACGCGATGTTCAGCAGCGACACCCATCGCTACAGCCCCTATTCACCGTCCAGCCGTTTGTTCCTCAACAGCCTCTACGCCGCGCCGGGGGCGATCCTTGGCGAGCGCGCCTTGCGTGATGCGATTGACGTCACTGGGCTGGCCGAACAACTGCAGCAACTGGAAGCCCTGCCGCTGATTGACTGGCCGGTCGCCGCCGAAGTGAAGCATCGGTTGTTGCAGGCGCTCTACGAAGGCTTTATCCAGGGTGAACATCCCTTGCACGAAGACTTCAGCAGTTTCCGTCATGCTGGCGGCGAAGCCCTGGAAAACCACTGCCGGTTCGAAGCCATCCAGGAAGCCCGCGCCGCTCGCGGTGAAGATCTGGACTGGCGCCACTGGCCTGAACACTGGCGCGACCCGCGCAGCGCGGCCCTCGCCGACTTTGCCGAAGAAAACGCCGGACGCATCGGCTTCTTCGCCTTCTGCCAATGGCTGATCGACCGTTGCCTGGCCCGCGCGCAAACCGCGGCGATCAGCGCCGGCATGGGCATTGGGCTGGTGGCCGATCTGGCGGTCGGCGCCGACGGTGGTGGCAGCCAGGCCTGGAGTCGTCAGGACGAACTGCTCGCGTCGCTGACCGTTGGCGCACCGCCGGACATCCTCAACCGATCCGGCCAGGGCTGGGGGATTTCTGCCTTTTCCCCGGAAGGCCTGGTGCGTAACGGTTACCGTGCATTTATTGAAATGCTGCGGGCCAATTTCGCCCACGCCGGTGGCCTGCGGATTGACCATGTGATGGGCTTGCAACGATTGTGGGTGATCCCCAACGATGCACCGCCCGCCGACGGCGCTTATCTGTATTACCCGGTGGACGACATGCTGCGTCTGCTGGCCCTCGAATCCCATCGGCATCAGGCGATTGTCCTCGGTGAAGACCTGGGGACAGTGGCCGACGGCCTGCGGGAAAAACTCATCGCCCGCTCGATCCTCGGTATGCGCGTGCTGTTGTTTGAACAGGACAACGCTCACTTCAAGCCGATCCTCGACTGGCCGGACAACGCCCTGGCGACCACCAGCACCCATGATCTGCCAACGATTAATGGCTGGTGGCATGGCCACGATATCGATTGGAACTCCAGGCTCGGTCTGATCGATGCCAACGGTGAGATCGAGTGGCGCCAGCACCGCGAACGCGAACGCGAAGGCTTGCGCCGGGCCTTGAGCGAGGACCCGCAAAATTTTCGTGAAGAGTCTCACGAGGCCGATCAGGTGCTCGACGCGGCTGTCCGTTTCCTCGGTCACACCCGTGCGCCGCTGGTGTTGCTGCCGCTGGAAGATGCCCTGGGCATCGAACAGCAAGCCAACCTGCCCGGCACCACCGACACGCACCCCAACTGGTCGCGGCGCCTGCCCGGTGACAGCGAGGCCTTGCTCGATGGCCCGGACGCCGCTCGACGCCTGGAACTGCTCGCCTGCGCGCGACTTCAGGCGGCCGAGCGTGACCAATGAACCAGGCGCTTATCCAACCGCTGCGGGCGACCCTGCGGCTGCAATTCCATAAAGGTTTCACCCTCGACGATGCGGTGCCGCTGGTGCCGTATTTCGCCCGCCTGGGCATCAGCCATGTCTATGCCTCGCCGTTGCTCAGCGCCCGGGCCGGGTCCATGCACGGCTACGACGTAGTGGACCCGACCACGGTCAACCCGGAACTCGGCGGTGAAGCGGCGTTGCGGCGTTTGGTCGATGCCTTGCGTCAGCAGCGCATGGGCCTGATCCTCGACATCGTTTCCAATCACATGGCGGTCGGCGGTGGCGATAACCCCTGGTGGCTGGACTTGCTGGAATGGGGGCGCCTGAGTCCTTACGGCGAATTTTTCGACATCCAGTGGCACTCCCCCGATCCATTGATGGAAGGCCAATTGCTGCTGCCGTTCCTGGGCAGCGACTACGGCGTGGCGTTGCAGGACGGAACCCTGCCCCTGCGTTTTGATGCCGCGCACGGCGCGTTTTACGTCGAGCACTACGACCATCACTTTCCGATCTGTCCGACCTGGTACGGCGAACTGCTCAAGCCTGACGAGCACCTGAATGCCGAACAGACCGAGCAACTGAAATTTCTCAGCGACCGTTTTGCCGCCCTGAGCTACCAGACCGATGCCCATAGCCTGGCGATTCCTTTGCAAGAGGAACTGCGCGAGTTGGCGGGCGAGCCGGCCATCCTGCACGCCATCCAACAGCACATCAGCACATATGACTCGTTGACGACAGAAGGCTTTCAAAACCTGCACAACTTGCTGGAGCGCCAGAGTTATCGCCTGGCCAGTTGGCGCACGGCGGCAGACGATATCAACTGGCGGCGCTTTTTCGATGTCAACGAACTCGGCGGTCTGCGGGTTGAACGCCCGGCAGTGTTCGAAGCGACCCACGCAAAAATCTTTGAGCTGATTGCCGAGGGTTTAGTGGATGGCTTGCGCATCGACCACATCGACGGCCTCGCCGACCCACGGGGTTACTGCCGCAAACTGCGGCGTCGGGTCGATAGCCTGTCGCCGCAGCGGCACTTGCCGATCTACGTCGAGAAGATCCTCGGCGAAGGGGAAACGCTGCACCGCGACTGGTCGGTGGATGGCACCACCGGTTACGAATTCATGAACCAGTTGTCGTTGCTGCAACACGATCCGGCCGGCGCCGAGACCTTGGGCGAATTGTGGAGCCGTCACAGCGAACGGCCAGCCGAGTTCATCCAGGAAGCGCGACTGGCGCGCCAGCAGATCCTCAACGGCTCGCTGGCCGGGGATTTCGAAAGCGTTGCCCAGGCGCTGCTGCAAGTGGCCCGGGATGACCTGATGACCCGCGACCTGACCCTTGGTGCGATTCGCCGGGCGTTGCAGGAGTTGATCGTGCATTTCCCGGTGTACCGCACCTACATCAGCCCCCGTGGCCGCTCGGCTGAAGATGACGTGTTTTTCCAGCAAGCCATGGACGGTGCGCGGCTGACCTTGAGCGAGGCCGACTGGCCGGTGCTCGATTGCCTGGCCGGCTGGCTCGGCGGCGAGCCTTGGCGCAAACGCTCGGTGGGCCGCCAGCGCAAGATCCTCAAACATGCCTGCGTGCGCTTTCAACAACTGACCTCGCCGGCCGCAGCCAAAGCTGTCGAAGACACCGCGTTCTATCGCTCAGCGGTGTTGCTGTCGCGCAATGACGTGGGCTTCAGCACCGAGCAGTTCAGTGCGCCGGTCAGCGACTTCCATGCCGTGTGCCGCAATCGCCTCGACACCTTCCCGAACAATCTGCTGGCCACCGCCACCCACGACCACAAGCGCGGCGAAGACACTCGCGCCCGGCTCGCGGTGCTGAGTGAACGCAGCGGCTGGTACGCCGAGCAGGTCGAACACTGGCGAGACCTGGCGCGCGAACTGCGCAGCGACGACAGCGCGCCATCGGCGGGTGACGAGTTGATTCTCTATCAAGCGATTCTCGGCAGTTGGCCGCTGACGTTGCGCAGCGACGATCAACCGGCGCTGGCGGACTATGCCAAACGCCTCTGGCAGTGGCAGCAAAAAGCCCTGCGCGAAGCCAAATTGCAAAGCAGTTGGAGCGCGCCGAACGACGCTTATGAGCAGGCCACCGAGGCCTTTCTCAATCGGTTGTTGCTGAGCACCGAAGGTCATCCGTTGCGTTCGGCCCTCGGTGAAGCGGCGCAGGCGATTGCCGCTCCCGGCGCGCTGAATGGTTTGGCGCAAACCTTGCTGCGCATGACCGTGCCGGGGGTACCGGACCTCTATCAGGGCAACGACTACTGGGACTTTACCCTGGTCGATCCGGACAACCGCCGGCCGGTGGATTACGCCAACCGTCAGCAGTCACTGCAAGCGCCGCTGGATGCGCCCGAGCTGTTGGCGAACTGGCGTGACGGGCGCATTAAGCAACGGCTGATCGCCCGCACGCTTAACTGGCGGGCCGAGCATGCCGAGTTATTCCGCCAAGGGACTTACGAGGCGCTTGAGGTGGTCGGTGGCGAGGCGCATAGAGTGCTGGCATTTACGCGCTCGCTGGAAGGAAAACGCGCCATCGTGATCGTGCCGATACGTTGTGCCGGGTTGCTGGAAAACAGTGCCACGCCTCAGGTGGACGCGCTGCAGTGGGGCGATACGCGGGTCAAATTACCGTTCGCCGCCCCGGACGAAAACCTGAAGGGACTTTTTTCCAGCGCAGCAGTCACAAATCACAGGGAGCTGAACATCAGCGCCGCGCTGGGGGATTTCCCGGTCAATCTCTTTATCCAAACTATCCACACTTGAGTTCAGTTCAGGAGCATTGCGATGAGTACCGAAGATAAACGCGTTCGCGAATTTGCCTATCAAATCTGGGAGTCCGAAGGCAAGCCCGAGGGCCAGGAAGAACGCCATTGGGAGATGGCGCGCAAACTGGCTGAAGCGGAAGCCCTGGCGCCGAAGAAATCATCGAAGGCTGCCGCCGGCAAAGCCGCCGCTGCCAAACCGGTTGCCAGCAAGGCTAACGGCAAACTGGACGAAAAACCGGATGGCAAAGCCGCGGCAACGAAAGCCAAAGCCAAGCCGGCCGCTGCGGCAAAAGTAACCCCGCCGGGGGAAAAAGCCGCCGAGAAAAAACCGCGCACCGCGAAAAAACCGCCGGCGGTCTGACGTTTCACGCTTTTGAGCTGACTGATCTCGTGGCGAGTTCGCTCGCCACCGTGGGCGCGTTCGCCCGCAATATTTGATTGTGTAGGAGCCAGGCTTGCCGGCGAAGGCATTCTTGAGGGCACTTTCGCCGACAAGCCTCGCTCCTACAGGAAAGCACCACGACACACCCGTACCCCATTTGCAGGAGCACCTATGACCAATCCAAAGAAAGCCGCGCCAGAACCTCAAGCCGAGGCCTCGCGAATCCGTGAAGGTTTGCCCTTCCCGCTGGGCGCGACCTGGGATGGCCTGGGGGTCAACTTCGCACTATTTTCCGCCAACGCCACCAAGGTCGAACTGTGCATCTTCGACGATGCCGGCGAAGTTGAACTGGAGCGCATCGAGCTGCCGGAATACACCGACGAGATCTACCACGGCTACCTGCCTGACGCCCATCCGGGGCTGATCTATGGCTACCGTGTCTACGGTCCGTACGACCCCGCCAACGGCCATCGCTTCAACCACAACAAATTGCTGATCGACCCCTATGCCAAACAATTGGTCGGCCAGTTGAAATGGTCTGAAGCGCTGTTCGGCTACACCATTGGCCATAAAGATGCCGACCTCAGTTTCGACGAACGCGACAGCGCACCCTTCGTACCGAAATGCAAAGTCATCGACCCGGCCCACACTTGGGGCCACGACCATCGGGTCAGCGTACCGTGGGACAAAACGATCATTTATGAGACTCACGTGCGCGGTTTCAGCATGCGCCACCCCTCCGTCCCCGAGAACGTGCGTGGCACCTTCGCCGGGTTGATGGTCGATGACGTGCTGGAACACATCCGCAAGCTCGGCGTGTCGACCGTGGAGTTGCTGCCGATCCACGCCTTCGTCAACGACCAGCATCTGCTGCACAAAGGCATGACCAATTACTGGGGCTACAACAGCATCGCCTTCTTCGCCCCGGACCCGCGCTACCTGGCCAGCGGCAAGATCGCCGAGTTCAAGGAAATGGTCGCGCACCTGCACGAAGCGAACCTGGAAGTGATCCTCGACGTGGTTTACAACCACACCGCCGAGGGCAACGAACAAGGCCCGACCCTGTCGATGCGCGGCATCGACAACGCCTCGTACTACCGCTTGATGCCCGATGACAAGCGCTTCTACATCAACGATTCCGGCACCGGCAACACCCTGGATCTGAGTCACCCGTGCGTGCTGCAAATGGTCACCGACTCCCTGCGTTACTGGGCCACGGAAATGCACGTGGACGGTTTCCGTTTCGACCTCGCAACCATTCTCGGGCGCTATCACGACGGTTTTGATGAACGTCACAGCTTCCTCGTTGCCTGCCGTCAGGACCCGGTTTTGCGCCAGGTGAAGATGATTGCCGAGCCTTGGGATTGCGGCCCCGGCGGTTATCAGGTCGGTGGTTTCCCACCGGGTTGGGTCGAGTGGAACGACAAATTCCGCGACACCGTGCGCGCCTTCTGGAAAGGCGATGACGGCCAACTGGCCGACTTTGCCAGCCGCATGACCGCGTCCGGCGAGATGTTCAACCAGCGCGGACGGCGGCCGTACTCGTCGGTGAACTTCATCACCGCCCACGACGGGTTCACCCTCAACGACCTGGTGTCGTACAACGACAAACACAACGAAGCCAACGACGAAAACAATCAGGACGGCAGCAACAACAACCTGTCCTGGAACCACGGCGTCGAAGGCCCGACCGACGACCCCGAGATCAACGAACTGCGCCAGCGGCAAATGCGCAACTTCTTCGCCACGTTGTTGCTGTCCCAGGGCACGCCAATGTTGGTGGCCGGCGACGAATTCGCCCGCACTCAGGACGGCAACAACAACGCCTATTGTCAGGACAGCGAGATCGGCTGGGTCAATTGGGACTTGAGCGATGACGGCAAGGCCCTGCTCAAATTCGTCAAACGTCTGATCAAGTTGCGCCTGGCGTATCCGATCCTGCGTCGTGGCCGCTTCCTGGTGGGTAATTACAACGAGGACATCGGCGTCAAGGACGTCACCTGGCTGGCCCCGGACGGCAGCGAGATGTCCATCGAACAATGGCAGGAAGCTCATGGCCGTTGCCTGGGCATGCTGCTGGATGGCCGCGCCCAGGAAACCGGGATCCGCCGCAAGGGTGGCGATGCCACGCTGCTGCTGGTGGTCAACGCCCACCACGACATCGTCAATTTCACCTTGCCGGAAGTGCCGGATGGCGGTCACTGGACCTGCATGATCGACACCAATCAGCCATCGATTCGCGGTCAGGAGCGCTTCGAGTTCGGTCACGAATATTCGGTCACCGGCCGTTCGCTGCTGCTGTTCGAATTGCAGCATGAGGAAGACGATTGAAATGGACCTTCAGGCGTTTCTTCAACAGCAACCCACGAACTACGCCGACACTCAGGCGTTAGGCCAGTGCCTGCGGGCGTTGGTGGAGGCCGGTTTCGATCAGCTTCCACTGCCCGGCAGCGGCCAGACGCTTGAACGGTTTCAGCGACTGGCCGAGGTCGGCGGTCATGACCTCGGGTTGTGCAAATTGTATGAGGGCCATACCGACGCGCTGGCGATCATCCAGCAACTCGGAGGATCGCCGACACCCGCCAGCACCTGGGGCATGTGGGCCGCCGAACCACCGCAGGCCAAGGTTCAGATCAGCCCTTCGGGGCACATGGTGCTGCTCAATGGGCGCAAGGCCTGGTGTTCGGGGGCCACGGTCATCAGTCATGCACTGCTGACGGCCTGGGATGATCAAGACCGCCAGCAATTGGTCGCGGTCGCGCTGGATCAACCGGGTGTGAACGTGACCGCTGATGGCTGGCAAGCGGTGGGTATGGGCGCCACCGGCAGCGTCGAAGTGCTGTTCGAAGGTGCCGAAGCGCAAGCCATCGGCAACCCCGGCGACTACTTGCAGCGGCCGGGTTTCTGGCAAGGCGGGATCGGTATCGCCGCCTGCTGGTACGGCGCAGCCCGGAGCATTGCCGAACGCCTGCGCCGGCACTGCGCGCAACGCCCGGAACCGCATGCCCTGGCGCATCTCGGCGCGGTCGACAGTGCCTTGCATGCGGCGGCCGAAGTGTTGCGGGGCAGCGCCCTGACCATCGACGCCTACCCCATGGACAACACGCAACTGCTGGCCCGGCGAGCCCGAGCGGTGGTTGAACACTGCGCCGAGCACGTCATTCTGCATGTCGGCCATGCCCTCGGCGCCGGCCCCTATTGCAAGGATCGACAGTTCGCCCAGTTGATGGCCGATCTGCCGGTATTCCTGCGCCAAAGCCACGCGGAACGGGATCTCGCCGCACTCGGCCAAGAGGTTGTCAGCGGGGCTTGGACGCTATGAAAGCCAACCCCATCGTCGGCCAGGGCACGCCGCTGCACCTGTGGCAAACCTCGCACCATCTCGCGCGATTGCCAGTGATCGACATTCTCGACCTGGTGCCTGAAGGCTCACGCGCCGTGGTCATCGCCCCGCACCCGGATGACGAAGTGCTCGGTTGCGGTGGCTTCCTGCAACTGCTGGCCGACGCTGGCAGACCGCTGCAACTGATCTCGGTCACTGACGGCAGCGCCAGTCACCCCGGTTCCCGGCGCTGGCCGGTGGAGCGCTTGAGCGCCGTGCGGCCGCAGGAATCCGTCGAAGCCTTACGCCGACTCGGCCTGCCGCTGCACAGCCTGAAATGGTTGCGTGGTGGCTTTGCTGACAGCCAAGTGGCAGCGCAGGAAGCCGAGCTGTGCGAGTTCATCGAACGGCATTTGCGGCCCGACGATGTGGTATTCACCACCTGGCGCGAGGACGGCCATTGCGACCACGAAGCCGTGGGCCGCGCCAGCGCCGAGGCGGCGAAGCGGGTCGGTGCGACCCTGCATGAATTACCGGTCTGGACCTGGCACTGGGCAACCCCGGAAGACAGCTTTGTGCCTTGGCACAGAGCACGCAAGATTCTGCTTGAGCCGCAACGGGTCGCCCGCAAGCGCCACGCCATCCACGCCTTCGCCAGCCAATTGGAAGGCGACCCGCAGATCGGCCTGCCGCCGGTGCTCGCGCCCTACGTGTTGGACCGATTACTGCAACCGTTCGAAGTGGTGTTTCTATGAGCGTAGAGGATCGCTATTTCGATGGATTGTTCTCTGGGAACGATGACCCTTGGGCATTTCGCCAACGCTGGTACGAACAACGCAAACGCGCGATCACCCTCGCCGCCCTGCCCCGGCCCCATTACCGCTCAATCTTCGAACCCGGCTGCGCCAATGGTGAATTGAGTGCGGAACTGGCCAGCCGCTGCGACCGCCTGCTGTGTTGCGATACCGCGGCCGCCGCCGTCGCACTGGCCCGCACGCGCTTGAGCCTGTTCGATCACGCCGAAGTGCGCCAGAGCCGCTTGCCCGCCGATTGGCCTGAAGAGAAATTCGACCTGATTGTGATCAGCGAGATCGGCTATTACCTGGATGCCGACGACCTGATTCGCCTGATCGCCCGGGCCGAACAGTCGCTGACGGCTGACGGCCAACTGCTCGCCTGCCACTGGCGCCCGTCCATCGATGGCTGTCCGCTGAATGCTCGCCAGGTCCATGACTTGCTCCACGAACATTTGCACTTGCCGCGCCTGCTCTTGCATCAGGAAGCGGATTTCCTGTTGGAACTCTGGAGCCGAGAACCCCGCTCCGTGGCGGCGCTGGAGGGCTTGCGATGATTGGAATCCTGATCCCGGCACACAACGAAGAAGACCTGCTCGAAGGCTGCATCCGCGCCGCCCTGCGTGCCGGGTGCCATGAACGGCTGGAGGGTGAACCGGTGATCGTGCTGGTGGTGCTCGACAGTTGCACCGACCGCTCCGCCTGGATCGTCGAGCAATACCCGGTGCACAGCCTGGCGATCGAGGCGCGCAATGTCGGTCAGGCCCGGGCCGCAGGCGCACGGTATCTACTGGAACAGGGGGCGCGCTGGATTTCCTGCTCCGACGCCGACAGCCTGGTGGCCAAGGACTGGCTGGTGGCGCAACTGGCCCTCGGCGCCGACGCGGTGTGCGGCACGGTCACGGTGGATCAGTGGACCGCCGAGTTCGATGAGTCGGCGCAGATTCGCTATCACCAGCATTACCAGGCCCGGGACGGTCACCGGCATATCCACGGCGCCAATCTGGGCATCAGCGCCGAGGCTTATCAGCGCGCCGGCGGGTTTGAAGCCTTGGCCTGCGATGAAGATGTGCAACTGGTGCGCCAGTTGGAGCTCAGCGGGGCGAATATCGCCTGGAGCCATCAGCCGCAAGTGCTGACCAGCGCCCGGCTGGACAGCCGGGCGCGGGGTGGTTTCGGGGATTTTTTGCGGAACATGGTACAGATTGAATAAAAAAACCGGATCAGATGAAACCGCAAGGCGACGAACAGGGTTGTATGAGCAATACTCTGTTGGCTGCAATCCAGGGTTCGGAGCGCGGCACATTGCTATCAACCAGCCTTCACGGGTCGGCCAGGCTTGATCCATCAAGCGTTGCACGACTGAGGGCGAGACAGAACAAGGACGTAACCCATGACATCGGTTTACCTCAGCGAAAGCAGTCTACCTTCACAGGTTTGGAACAACGCCCCGCAACTGGACAACATCCCGGTCATCAACACCCAGACCCTGGTCCCCGAAGGCGCACGCGCCGTGGTGATCGCGCCCCATCCCGGTGACGAAGTGGTCATGTGCGGCGGCTTGCTGCAGTTGTTGTCCTCCCTCGACCATCCCCTGCAACTGATCTCGATCACCGACGGCAGCGCCAGCCATCCGGGCTCGCAGCAATGGTCGGAAAAACGCTTGAGCGTGTTCCGCCCCCAGGAAAGTGTCGAGGCCTTACGCCGCCTCGGCTTGCCGATGCACAGCCTGAAATGGATTCGTGGCGGCTTTACCGATAACGCCCTGATCGAGCGCGAACAACAGTTGAGTCACTACATTGCGCGCTACCTGCGACCCGGCGATGTGCTGTTCAGCACGTGGCGTGAAGACGGCACCGATGACCATGACGCCGTTGGCCGGGCAGCCGCCAGGGCCGCGGCGATCGTCGGCGTGGCGATCTACGAAATGCCGGTCTGGGCCTGGCACTGGTCGACGCGCGACCACGGGTTGATTCCCTGGCACCGGGCCCGCAAGGTGCGCCTCGACACCTGGACCATCGCCCGCAAAAGCCACGCCACCCACGCCTATGCCAGTCAACTCGATGGCGAACCGGCCATCGGCATTGCGCCGCTGTTGCCCAAGGCGCTGCTGGAGCGGATTCGTTTGCCGTATGAAATCGTGTTCGTCTGAACGTGCCCTGTAGGAGCAAAGCTTGCTCGCGATATCGATCTCAAGGACGTCATCGCGGGCAAGCCTTGCTCCTATAAAAAATCCCGCTGAACTGCCCGCTGCTCCATCAGTCGCATACTTATGCAACCTGGATTCAGAGGAGCCAACGTGACCAGCGATTCAGAACACCGCACGCGCGAATCGGTGCCCTTGAACACCTCCACCGCCATCCATCGACTGCGAGTGCTGACGGTCAATACCCACAAAGGATTCACCGCGCTCAACCGCCGTTTCATCCTCCCGGAATTGCGTGAAGCGGTGCGCAGCACCTCGGCGGACCTGGTATTCCTGCAGGAAGTGATCGGCGAACACGAGCGCCACTCGTCCCGTTACAACGAATGGCCGCAGATGTCGCAATACGAGTTCCTCGCCGACAGCATGTGGAGTGATTTCGCCTATGGTCGCAACGCGGTCTACCCCGACGGCCACCACGGCAACGCGCTGCTGTCGAAGTACCCGATCCGCGAATTTCGCAACCTTGACGTTTCGATCACCGGCCCCGAACGACGGGGCTTGCTGCACTGTGTACTGGACGTGCCGGGCCACGCCGAAGTCCATGCGATCTGCGTGCACCTGAGCCTGCTCGAAAGCCATCGTCAGTTGCAGTTGCAGTTGCTCTGCCAACTGCTCGAATCCCTGCCCGACGATGCGCCGGTGATCATCGCCGGCGACTTCAACGACTGGCAGTTGCAAGGCAATGCCGCCCTCGCCCGGCGCGCTTACCTGCACGAAGCCTTTGAACGCCATCACGGCCGTCCCGCGAAGACTTATCCGGCGCGCTTTCCGCTGCTGCGTCTGGACCGCATTTACCTGCGCAATGCCAGCAGCCATCATCCGACAATACTCGGCAACCGCCCCTGGACTCACCTGTCGGACCATTTACCGCTGGCGGTAGAAGTGCACCTGTAAGCCTCTCTTTTGACAGAACCATTCGTCAGTAGCGCTACCCCAAGCCAAAGAATGCGTCTACACCTTAAAAAGCTAAGGAGTAGCGCATTCAATTCGTTAGGGCACAGGCTTCGCGTTATTCATGAGATTAAGTTGATTCAAGGTCCGGCGAACCACCAAGGATGAATTCCCCGAAGTAAGACGTAGGGATTCGCCATGAGCCGTTACACCAGCCTGCTGCGGTCAGTACCGCAGGTCTTCGCAGTACCCGCTTCATTGCTGATTTTTGTCAGCCCACCCGCCTCCGGCGCATGCACCCTGATCGCCGGCCCCGGTAACGATGCATACACCTGCGACAGCGGCAGCAGCGCTGCGTTGACCGACCTGGCGGGCAATAACAGCCTGACCTTCCCCGTCAACGGCACCGGACGTATCAATGGCAACGTAACCTTTGGCGCCGGCATCGACACGGTGCAGATGAACTCCGGCACCCTCGCTGGCACGCTGGATCAGGGCATCGGCAACGACAGTCTGCGCATCACCGGCGGGCAAATCACCGGAGCCGTCAGCCAGGGCAATGGCATCGATGATTTTTTCATGAGCGGCGGGACGATTCAGTCCCTCGCTCAAGGCGACGGTCGCGACACCTTCCTGATGACCGGTGGCACGATTACCGGGGCCTTCGAGGACGGCGATGTTGCAAGGATGACCAGCGGCACCATTGGCCGGGTCGACATGAAACTTGATAACAATATTTTCGACCTGTCCGGTGGGCAGATCCTTGGCAATCTGGTGACCGGTTTCGGCACCGACACCATCATTGTTTCCGGTGGCCGAATCGGCGGCAACGTCAGTGTCAGCGGCGGCAACGACAGCATCACCGTGACGGGCGGCGAGATCGTCGGCGAAATCCGCGCCAGTGTCGGCGACGACACGCTGGTCTGGAATGGCGGCGGCCTCATTCGTTCGGCGATCCTGATGGCCGACGGCAATGACCGCGTAACCGTGAGCAACCTGGATGAAAGCACCCTCGCCCTGACCCCAAGCCTTGACGGCGGCCCCGGCAATGACCTGCTGACCTTCGATCACACTAAGGCAAGCAGCCCCGCCCGCTATCTCAACTGGGAAACGGTCAACCTGAGCAACGGCGCGCAATTCGACCTTGCCGGCAACTTTGTCCTCGGCGACAGCGCCAGCGGCACCGGGGTGTTCAATATTGATGGCAGCAGCACCCTGACCTCCGCACAAGGCAGCATCACGCCCTTCACCGCCGGCCAGTTCGCGACCCTGAACAACGCAGGCTTCATTGACCTCGCCCGCGACAACACCCGCACCGACGACACCCTGACGGTGCAAGGCAATTACGCCGGCAATGGCGGCCAGTTGCTGCTGCAAAGCGTGGTCGGCGACGACAATTCCCCCAGCGACAAACTGGTGGTCAACGACGGAACCTTGACCGGAAGCACGGTGATCAGTGTCAGCAACCTCGGCGGCGTCGGCGGTTTGACCCAGCAAAATGGTATCCAGTTGGTCCAGGCCCAAGGCGCGGCCGTCAGCGAAAACAGCGCGTTTGTCCTCAGTGGCCCGATATCGGCGGGCGCCTACGACTACCGCCTGTTCAAGGGCGGTGTAACGGCAGGCACCGAAAACAGTTGGTATTTGCGTTCGGCGGTGGTCGCGCCAGCGCTCGTGAGTATTCCCAATCCCGACCCGACCTTGCCACCGACCATCGTTCCGGCGGCGGCGACACCCGTGGCAGCGGCGACGCCGACGATCTTCAGCATTCCCAACCCCGACCCCGCGTTGCCGCCGATTCTCGTTGCAGCAGCGGCGACACCCACAGTCATCAGTATTCCCAACGCCGACCCAACGCTGCCACCGACCCTCATCACGGTGCCCGCTGCGCCGGCCGGCAGTTCGCCGCTCCCGGTGTTGCCCACCGCGGTACCGGGTGCGGCGCCGATTCCCTTGTATCGCCCGGAAGTCCCGACCTGGTCGGTGCTGCCACCCGCCGCGGCGCAATTGACCCTCAGCGCCTTGGGCACCTTCCATGATCGACAAGGCGATCAACGCCTGCTCACGGAAACCGGTGCATTCGGCGCAGGCTGGGCGCGGGTCTATGGCAAAAATTTCGACCAGACCTGGGCTGGTACCGTCACCCCACGGCTCAACGGATCACTGAACGGTTTTCAGGTGGGCAACGACCTGTACAGCTCACAAACTTCTGGCGGGCAAACCCAGCGCACCGGGTTCTTCGTCGGCCACACCCGCTTGCAGGGCGCTGTCGACGGTTTCAACGAAGGCTTTGAAGGAAAGCGTGCCGGCAGCGTGGAACTTGAAGGCGACAGCTACGGCTTGTACTGGACGCTGACCGATCCCAAGGGCTGGTACATCGATACGGTCGTCATGGGCACGCGGTTCGACGGTGACAACCGTTCCGAACGTGGCCTCAAACTCGACAACCGTGGCCATGCCCTGACGCTTTCGGCCGAGGCTGGCTACCCGATCGCGCTGGCCGGCAACTGGGTAGTGGAACCCCAGGCGCAAGTGATCCATCAGCAGATTTCCCTGGACAGTCAGGACGACGGCATTTCCCGGGTCTCCTTCGATTCCGACGGTGCCTGGACCGGTCGCCTCGGCGCTCGCCTCAAGGGCCGCTACGAAGTCAGTGGCCGGCCGCTGGAACCCTATCTGCGGGCGAATTTGTGGCACACCTTTTCGGGGACCGACACGGTGACGTTCGATCATGTCGACCGAATCGAGAGTGAACAAAAATCTTCTTCCGCCGATCTCGGTGTCGGGGTGGTAGTGAGCCTCGCCTCCTCCGTCAGCGTGTACGCCAGTGCCGATTACAGCAGCAATATTGACAGCAATCAGCTGCGCGGCGTTGTCGGCAACGTCGGTGTCAGGTTGAGCTGGTAGGCCGTTAGCCAGCTATCAAAAGCGGCTGACTTGACGGTTTTTTGATGATTTTTCGTACAAACAAACACTTATGTACGCGCCAATAATCAGCCACTTGCAATCGCTAAAATAGCCCTACCATTTATCGGCCATTTTCTTGACGCAAGGTCACAGGTCTTCTTAGCTACACGTTACTACCCCCGGAAATACGCCAGGGACAAACCTTCAGACACCCGCTAAAACGGGCGGCCAAAGGCTTGCCTCAATCCATTCGGTCGCCCCTCATTCGGGGTAGGAGAGACGCCAAAGCGCGAAACGGCATGCGTTTGCAAGGTAGACCTCCATGAAAACTTCATTCACCCCACAAGAGATCAGAATCACTGTTTGCACAGTCTCGAGCACACTCCTGCTGTGTTCGTCCATGGATGTACAGGCCGGTCCTGCCGAGGATGACACCACTCCTTGGTATCGCCAGGAAGTGCCAACATTGACCTTGCCCAACGTTGCCGCCACCTACCCGGGCCGCTACACCTTCAACCCGGACTTGCGAAGTTCACACCTGACCACCGAAGACGCCGCACCTGCTGCCTGGGATCAACTCTATGGGCAGGCGTCACGCCAGGCCCAAACCGATGTACAGTCCGAGAATTTTGCGATCCCCGGCGCAGACGATTTCAAAGGCCCGGCCATCCTGACCCTGCAAAGCGGCAGCGGTCATGTGCAGCGGGTCGGCCTGGTCGGCGGCACCAGCCAATACCAAGGCAACAGCAACGGCCTGTTGACCAGCCGAGCGATGGCCGACCCCGGCAATGACACCCTCAACCTGCAAGGCCAGAGTCTCGGCGCTTACTGGAGCCTGACCGGGCCACAAGGCTGGCACGTCGACTTGACCGCCAGCGGTGGCCGGGTCAACGGCTACAGCCGCGATGCCCAGGGCATGCGGCAAACCGCCGAGGGCAGCGCGATGACGGTGTCGGTGGAAGGTGGCTTTCCTATTGGCCTGGGCGAGAACTGGGTGGTGGAACCCCAGGCGCAGTTGATCAATCAGCGCATTACCCTGGACACGCCCTATGCCGGCGCCAATAACGCTTCCTCCAGCGATCTGACGTCCTGGAGCGGCCGGGTCGGTGCGCGGTTGAAAGGCAGTTACGACATCAATGGCCTGCCGGTCGAACCCTATGTGCGGACCAACTTGTGGCACACGGTGTACACCGGCAATACCGTGACCCTGGACCAGGTGGACAAGATCAGCAGCAGCCGCAATTCGTCGACCGTGGATGTGGGATTGGGGTTGGTGGCCAGGGTCACGCCCACCGTCAGCCTGTACGTCAGCGCCGATTACAGCAGTGATGTGGATGACAATGATTTGAATGGGTTGATTGGCAGTTTGGGGGTGCGGATGCGGTGGTGAAGTGATCGTTCCCACGCTCTGCGTGGGAATGCAGCCCGGGACGCTCCGCGTCCCTTGAGGCATTCCCACGCAGAGCGTCACTAGTGTCCGGTAAAAACTGAAGGGGGAGCTTGCTCCCCCTTGCTGTTGGCGGACTTCAGTCATAATCGGATTTTTCAGACTCGATTTTGACTCATGTTCTCCAGCACCCGTTTAGCCCAACTGCTCAGTGCGATCCCTCGCCCGTCCTTCCAGCAATCCACCGAAAAGTACCAGGCGGATCGCTACGTCAAACGCTGCACATCCTGGCAATTGCTGGTAACACTGGTCAGCGGCCATGTAACCCAAGCCTTAAGCCTGCGGTCATTGGCGACTTTCTCCGAAACGCTGGCTGCGCATAGCTACCATCTCCAAGCCGGCCCCATTGCCCGCTCGACCCTGTCAGATGCGTTGAACAAGCGTGATTACCGGCCGTTCCAAGACCTCTGTGAGAACCTGTTGCGCGGTGTCGGCCGTCAACAGCGCAAGGAAGTCGGCGCCATGGTTAGTCTGATTGATTCCACTTCGATTACCTTGCGTGGACCTCACTTTGATGACTGGACTGCCGCAACTAAAACCCGCATCACACAAGGCCTCAAGGTACACGTAGGGTTGGATCTGGCTCAGTTGGCCCCGGTGTACGTGAACATTACCCCCGCCAACGTCAACGACATGAGCGATGCGCTGAATATGCCGATTCAGGCCGGCATGACTTATGTCTTTGACAAAGGTTACTGCGATTACAACTGGTGGTACCAGTTGCAGAGCAAAGGTGCTTATTTCGTCACTCGGTTTAAGAAAAATGCCAACTACGAGGTGCTGCACGAGCACTCAACCGTTGCCGAACAAAGCCCGGTCATGAGTGATGAGGTCGTTCAGTTCGGCAAAAAACGTCTGGGTGGCAAACGTGTGAATGACTATCGAGACGAACCAGTAAGACGTGTCGTGATTGAACGCGAAGGGCACGTGACACCGTTAATCCTGGTGACCAACGACTTTGCCAGAACAGCTGAAGAAATCGCGGGTTTGTACAAGAATCGCTGGAAGATCGAGTTGTTTTTCAAGTGGATCAAGCAACATCTGAAACTCAAGCGGTTCTATGCTTTCTCCGAAAATGCCGTTCGCCTGCAGATTTACAGTGCTTTGATCAGCTACTTGTTACTGCACCTTTTTCACCGTCGCTCAGGGTTTCCCGGCTCGTTGTTTGAGCTGACGGTGCGGATTGCACATGTCCTGCATGAACGGCCCGCTACCCAAGAATTCAAAGACCGACGAAGGCAGGAACAAGAAAAACTAAAGGCTGCCCAGGGCAACCTTCAGCTTTGAAACATGTTTACCGGACACTAGTGACGCAGAGCGTGGGAACGATCAGGAACTAGCCTTCCGGCCGCAAAATCAACACCGCCAGCGGCGGCAGATTCAACACCAGCGACAACGCCTGGCCATGGCTCGGTTCTTCCTCGGTAAACGCCCCGCCGCCATTGCCATAGTTGGAACCGGCGTAGGTGTCGGCATCACTGTTGATCAGCTCGGTCCAGCGCCCGGCAAACGGCACGCCGACGCGATAGGCCGAACGCGGCACCGGCGTGAAGTTGGCCACCACCAGCACCGGCCGACCCTCCTTGCTCCAGCGCATAAAGGCATAGACGCTATTGATCGCGTCATCGCCGATCAACCACTGGAAGCCTTGCGGTGCATCGTCCTGATCGTGCAGCGCCGGTTCTTCGCGGTACAACCGATTGAGGTCGCCGACCAGTTTCTGTACGCCTTTGTGCTCGGAGTACTGCAGCAAGTACCAGTCCAGCTGCTGATCGTGATTCCACTCGCGCCACTGGCCAAACTCGCAACCCATGAACAACAACTTCTTGCCCGGATGCGCCCACATGAAACTCAAATAGGCCCGCAGATTCGCGAATTTCTGCCAGCGGTCGCCAGGCATCTTGTCGATCAGCGAATGCTTGCCGTGCACCACTTCATCGTGGGAAATCGGCAGGATGAAGCGCTCGGACCAGGCATACACCAAGCCGAAACTCAGCTCGTTGTGATGATGAGCGCGGTAGACCGGGTCCTGCTGGATGTAATGCAGCGAATCGTGCATCCAGCCCATGTTCCATTTGTAATCGAAACCGAGGCCACCCTGCTGGGTGTTCTGGCTGACACCCGGCCACGCCGTGGACTCTTCAGCGATCACCAGCGCGCCAGGCGCTTCCAGATCGACCACATCATTGAGGTGGCGCAGGAAGTCGATGGCTTCCAGGTTCTCGCGACCGCCATGGCGGTTCGGCACCCATTCGCCGGCCTTGCGCGAGTAGTCGCGATACAACATGGACGCCACGGCATCGACCCGCAGGCCATCGACGTGGAAATGTTTGAGCCAGTGCAGCGCCGACGCGAGCATGTAGCCGTGCACTTCGGTGCGCCCGAGGTTGTAGATCAGGGTGTCCCAGTCCTGGTGAAAGCCTTCCATCGGGTTGGCGTATTCATACAGCGCCGTGCCGTCGAACTGCGCCAAGCCATGGGTATCGGTCGGAAAATGCGCCGGCACCCAATCGAGGATCACGCCGATGTCAGCCTGGTGGCAGGCATTGACGAACGCGGCGAAGTCATCCGGCGAGCCGTATCGGGCGCTCGGGGCAAATTGCGAGAGCAACTGATAACCCCAGGAACCGCCGAACGGGTGCTCCATGATCGGCATCAGTTCGATGTGGGTGAAACCCAGCTCCTTCACATACGGAATCAGCCGATCGGCCAATTCATGCCAGGTGTACTGGCGGGCGACTTCGCCCAGATCGTCCAATTCGCACTGCCACGATCCGGCGTGCAATTCATAGATCGACAGCGGCGCGCTAGGCTTCTGCTTGTCACCGCGCGACTGCATCCACTCATGGTCCTGCCAGTCGATACTCAGCGGTGAAGCGACTTTCGAAGCGGTGTCCGGCGGCATTTGCGTGGCCAGGGCCATCGGGTCGGCTTTCAGCGGCAGAATGCCCTGGGTGCCAAGGATTTCGTACTTGTACGCCTCCCCCGCTTGCAAACGCGGAACGAACAACTCCCAGACCCCGGTCGGATGACGCAGGCGCATCGGATGCCGACGACCGTCCCAGACGTTGAAGTCGCCAACCACCGAGACCCGTTTCGCGTTTGGTGCCCACACGGCGAACCGCACGCCGTCCACACCGTCGACGTTCTTCAGCTGCGCGCCGAGGCAGGCGCTGAGATCGCGGTGATTACCTTCGGCAAACAGGTACAAGTCCATCTCACCGAGCAACGGCCCGAAGCTGTAAGGGTCTTCGGCCAGTTGCTCGCCACCGGCCCAGCGGGTGCGCAGCAGATACGGCTGGGCGCGGTCGAAGTGGCCGACGAACAGCCCTGGTGTCTGGGTGGCTTCAAGGCTGCCCAGCTCTTCGCCGGAATCCTTGGCCACTACCTGAACGCTCAGCGCGTCCGGCAAATAAGCACGGATGAATTGCCCGCCATGGTCATCGCCGTGGGGGCCGAGTATGGCAAAGGGGTCGTGGTGTTCGGCGCGCACCAGCGCGTCAATGTCCCGCGCCCTGGGCAGCAGCGCTTCTTTATGATGCCCCTGTTCCTTGTTCGAGAAACTCATGACTACTCTCCACCAAGATCCGAAAAGGGTTTGAGCCCACTCAATAACCCATACAAACCGTGCAACGGCACCGGCAGCCAGGTGGGGCGATTTTCCGCCTCATAAGCCACTTCATAGGCCGCCTTCTCCAGGCCGAATAACGCCAATGCAGCGTCTTCGCCCTCGGGATCTTGCCACGCATGAGCAAGACTAGCTGCCGCCAGCCGATAAGCGTCGATAAATGCCTGTTGCGCTTCAATTAAATAGCGATCGGCGACCCGTTGCCGCGCCGCTTGGGCGTCGGCGGTGTTGTCGACGTTGTGCACGTTGATCGCCATCGCCGCGGCGTAGTCGAAGGAACGCAACACACCGCTGACATCTTTATACGGGCTGTGCCTGCCACGGCGCTCGCTGAGCGGCCGCGCCGGTTCGCCTTCAAAGTCGATCAGGTAGGCGTCGCCCTTGATCACCAGCACCTGGCCCAAATGCAAGTCGCCGTGGACACGAATCCGCAGACCACCCGCCGCTTTCTTGCCCAGTTCCTGGACATGGCCGAGGATGGTTTTTTTGTTGTCCAGCAAACGAGTGACCAGCACTTTGTCGGCCGGGTTCAATTCGCTTTGATGCTGCTTGAGCAACTTCAGCGCATGTTCCAGTTGCGCCGCCACATCCTTGGCCGAGGCCAGGGCTTCTTTCTGCGTGGTGACCTGCGGGGCGAAGTCCGGGTTGTCGGTCGGCGCCGCCAGGATCTGGTGCATTTCCCCCAGGCGCTGGCCGAGCATGCCGGCGAAATCGCGCAATTCACCCAAGGCGTTGTAGTGCTGCTCCTGCTCGGACATGGCATCGGCCAGTTCATCGCGCAATGCGCGTTCGAGGTTGTTTTGGGTCCACTCCCAGGCATCGCCCTGATTGCTCAAGTAGCCTTGGGCGATCATCAACAGCGTGTCCTCACCCTTGGCATCACGGCGAATCACCGAACCCAGCAGTGGTGAAATATTGGCGAAACCGGCATGGGTCAGGTACGCGCTCATTTCCAGTTCCGGGTGCACGCCCGAGGCGATTTTGCGGATCAGTTTCAGCACCAGGCTGTTGCCGATCACCACCGAACTGTTGGACTGCTCGGCGGACAGGTAGCGCACCTCCGATTCGGTGGTCAGGCCGCGTTTTTCCAGTTCCTTCGTCGGTTCGAAACGAATCTCGCCTTCGCTGGACTGCAACACGGTACTGGCCTGCATGCCCTCAAGCACCGCATGGATGTAGGTTTCAAGGCTGAACGCATCGGTGATCAAGCCGACCTGACGCACCCGCCGCACTCGCGACAACGCCAGTTGCTGCGGCAGCGCCGCGCCGACCTGGTCCTCGGAGATAAAGCCGAATGGCAGTTGATAGCGACTGGTCTGGCCGCCGCTGGTGACGTCGATTTCACTCAACAGCACCGGGTGCAACGGATCGCCGAAACGCACGCCATAAGCGATGTTGACGCTGTCGATGGCCGCGTCCTTGCCAGCGAACCAGCGACGGTTCTGCAACCAGTTCGGCAAGATGCCCTGCTCCAGCGTGCCGCGCGACGGCGCTTCGAGCAGTTCTTCCATGCGTTTTTTCAGCACCAGGGTGGTGAAGTCCGGCAAGCTTTGCGCCGGTTCCACGTGCCAGCTCGGCATCTGGTTTTCCGCCGCCAGGACGAACCAATAGAAGCCGTACGGCGCCAGGGTCAGCAGGAAGTTCAACTGGCCGATCGGCGGGAAGGCGTTACCGCCGAGCATCTCCACCGGGACCATGCCGGCGTAAGCCGACAGGTCGAGTTCCGCCGCCTGCGCGCTGCGCGACACGTTGGCCACGCACAGGATGATTTCGTGCTTGCCGTCAGCGCCGGTGAATTCGCGGGTATAGGCCAGAATCCGTCGGTTGCTCGGCGAGAGCATTTTCAGCGTGCCACGGCCGAAGGCCTTGGACTGTTTGCGCACGGCAAGCATGCGCCGGGTCCAGTTCAGCAGCGAATGCGGGTCGCCGGCCTGGGTTTCGACGTTGACCGACAGGTAGCCGTATTGCGGGTCCATGATCGGCGGCAGCACCAGGCTGGCCGGGTCGGCGCGGGAGAAGCCACCGTTACGGTCAATCGACCATTGCATTGGCGTGCGCACGCCATCACGGTCGCCGAGGTAGATGTTGTCGCCCATGCCGATCTCATCGCCGTAATACAAGGTCGGCGTGCCGGGCATCGACAGCAGCAGGCTGTTGAGCAATTCGACGCGGCGACGGTCGCGCTCCATCAGCGGCGCGAGACGGCGGCGAATCCCCAGGTTGATCCGCGCGCGGCGGTCGGCCGCGTAGTAATTCCACAGGTAATCGCGCTCCTTGTCGGTAACCATTTCCAGGGTCAGCTCATCGTGGTTGCGCAGGAAAATCGCCCACTGGCAGTTGGCCGGGATTTCCGGGGTCTGGCGCAGGATGTCGGTGATCGGGAAGCGGTCCTCCTGGGCCAGCGCCATGTACATGCGTGGCATCAGCGGGAAGTGGAACGCCATGTGGCATTCATCGCCGTTCAGGCCAATGGCATCGGCGTCACCGAAGTACAGCTGAGTGTCTTCCGGCCATTGATTGGCCTCGGCCAACAGCATGCGGTCGGGGTAGTTGGCATCGATTTCGGCACGGATCTGCTTGAGGACGTCGTGGGTCTCGGGCAGGTTTTCGTTGTTGGTGCCGTCGCGTTCGATCAGGTACGGGATCGCGTCCAGCCGCAAACCGTCGATGCCCATGTCCAGCCAGTAGCGCATCACCGAGAGCACGGCTTTCATGACTTGCGGGTTGTCGAAATTCAGGTCTGGCTGGTGCGAATAGAAGCGGTGCCAGAAGTACTGGCCGGCGACCGGGTCCCAGGTCCAGTTGGACTTTTCGGTGTCGAGGAAAATGATGCGGGTGCCGGCGTACTTTTGATCGTCATCGGACCAGACGTAGAAATCCCGGGCGGCCGAGCCTTTCTTGGCCTTGCGCGCGCGCTGGAACCAGGCGTGCTGGTCGGAGGTGTGGTTGATGACCAGCTCGGTGATCACCCGCAAACCGCGTTTGTGCGCCTCGGCGATAAAGCGCTTGGCGTCGGCCATGGTGCCGTAGTCGGAATGCACGCCACGGTATTCGGCAATGTCGTAGCCGTCGTCGCGACGTGGCGATGGATAGAACGGCAACAGCCAGATGGTGTTGACGCCCAGATCGGCAATGTAATCGAGTTTGGCGATAAGCCCGGGAAAGTCGCCGATACCGTCATTGTTTGAGTCGAAAAAAGACTTAACGTGAACTTGGTAAATCACCGCATCCTTGTACCAGAGTGGATCTTTGATGAAGGTTGTGGCCTTGGGTTTCTTCGCCATTTGAAACTCCTGTTGATGATCGTTCCCACGCGCTGCGTGGGAATGCCTCGACGGACGCTCCGCGTTCGGCTCTGAAGGGACGCGGAGCGTCCCGGGCTGCATTCCCACGCGGAGCGTGGGAACGATCGTGCTAGACGGTAATTCGCCAAATCCCGAACGGCTGATGGGCCGGGTCGATCCGCATGAACTGGTACTTGCCGTGCCAGGTCCAGCGATGGCCGTTCATCAAGTCTTCGCCTTGAGTACTGGCGTCGTCCGGCAAGCCCATTTCCCACAGCGGCAATTCGAAATTCGCTTCCTGAACGTTATGCGGATCAAGGCTGACGGCCACCAGAATGAAGTTGCTGCCATCGGCGCTGCGTTTGCCGAAATACAGAATGTTGTCGTTCCAGGCGTTGTAGATCTTCAGCCCCAGGTGCGTGTGCAGCGCCGGGTTCTGCCGGCGGATGCGGTTGAGCTGGGCGATCTCGGCAATGATGTTGCCCGGCGCATTGAAGTCCCGAGGGCGGATCTCGTATTTCTCCGAGTTGAGGTATTCCTCTTTGCCCGGAATCGGCGCCGCCTCGCAAAGCTCAAAACCCGAATACATACCCCACAGGCCCGAGCCCATGGTCGCCAGCGCTGCGCGGATCAGAAACCCGGCACGTCCGGACTCATGCAAGAACGCCGGGTTGATGTCCGGGGTGTTGACGAAGAAGTTCGGGCGGAAACACTCACTCCACGGCGACTCGTTGAGCTCGCTGAAATACGTCGACAGTTCGTACTTGGTGTTGCGCCAGGTGAAATAGGTGTAGCTCTGGGAGTAACCGACCTTGCCGAGACGCGCCATCATCGCCGGGGTGGTAAAGGCTTCGGCGAGGAAGATCACTTCGGGGTGCAATGCCCGCACATCGGCAATCAGCCATTGCCAGAACGGCAGCGGCTTGGTGTGCGGGTTGTCGACGCGAAAGATCTTCACGCCCTCCTCGACCCAACCGACCACGATGTCGCGCAATTCGACCCAGAGGCTGGGGATTGCGTCAGCGGCATAGAAGTCGACATTGACGATGTCCTGGTATTTCTTCGGTGGGTTCTCGGCGTATTTGATCGTGCCGTCGGGCCGCCAGTTGAACCAGCCCGGATGTTGCTGCAGCCAAGGGTGGTCCTGGGAACACTGGATGGCGAAGTCGAGGGCGATTTCCAACCCATGTTCAGCCGCCGCCACCACCAGTCGGCGGAAGTCTTCGCGGGTGCCCAGTTCGGAGTGAATCGCCTCGTGGCCACCCTCGGCGCTGCCAATGGCGTACGGGCTGCCCGGATCGTCGGGGCCGGCGGTCAGGGAATTGTTCGGGCCTTTGCGGTAGCTGCGGCCGATCGGGTGGATCGGCGGGAAGTACAGCACGTCGAAACCCATGTCCTGAATCATCGGCAGCCGCGAGTGCACGTCGTTAAAGGTGCCGTGGCGTGCGGGGTCATCGGTGATCGAGCGTGGAAACAGCTCATACCAGCTGGCGAACTGGGCGATTTCCCGTTCGACGTCCAGCGGGTATTCCTGGCTCAGGCTCAGGTAGGTGCGGTGATCGGCCTCGGCCATGAGGTCAGCGCTACGCTGGTGCAGGAACAGCGCGACCTGCTCGGTTTCGAGCAACCCGGAAAGGTCATGGTGCAGCTCGGCCAGTTGCTCGCTCAGTTGACCTTCACTGCGCTCGCCGGCCTTTTGCACCATCGTCCGGCCTTCCTGCAACTCAAGGCTTACCGGCACTCGGGCAGTGTGTTTCTTTTCCAGCTCATAACAGAAGCTGGCGAACTGATCGATCCAGGCTTCGATGCAAAACACATGGCGGCCCTGGCGCTCGACCCGGAACCGGCCCTGCCAGCCATTG
Source organism: Pseudomonas sp. LBUM1646 (assembly GCF_059716165.1). Classification (NCBI taxonomy): domain Bacteria; kingdom Pseudomonadati; phylum Pseudomonadota; class Gammaproteobacteria; order Pseudomonadales; family Pseudomonadaceae; genus Pseudomonas; species Pseudomonas sp. LBUM1646. The sequence continues at coordinate 3,102,823 of NZ_CP166810.1, read as the reverse complement.
TTGCCCAAGTCAGCCATGGTTTCGCTGTGCCAGGACTCCTCACCCTCGCCGCGCCAGCGGATGCGCACGGCCAGTTTGTCGTGGCCATCGGCAAAGACCTTGCTGGTGACCAGCACGTCCTGACCGACCACAGCCTTGACGGCAAACTGCCCGCCGTCGAGGGTCGGCATGGTGTCTTCAATCGCAATGCGCGGCAGCAATAACGCCTGTGACAGCGGCATGTGCGGGTTGTAACTGAGTTCTGTCGGTTTTTCAGCGATCATCGAGCATCTCTCCTTTACGCCCCAAGGACGCTCTTGTGCCTGATGTTCATCCACGCGGGCCGATCCGTCCCGGAATGAACTCACTTAGGTTCCGAGCGACAGGCGCCGGTAAAAGTTCACGGGGATTTGCCTGAGTATTGGTGGGAATCAAAACCTTCGCGCGGTGGTCAACTCACTTAAGCACGACTCACGCCATGTGCAACAAAGGAGGCTTCAACGATGAGCATACCGATCCCGGCTGAAACGCCTGATCCGAACATCGACAACCCGACGATACCGCCGACCGAGCCGGAGCCGGTGCCCGAACAAGAGCCGCCGGGCACCACCCCGCCACCTCGTGAAGACCCGCCGGACACCATGCCGCCGGTGATCGTTACCCCTGAGTAGCCGATCGTTCCCACGCTCCGCGTGGGAATGCCTCAAGGGACGCTCCGTGTTCCACTGGGACGCAGAGCGTCCCGGGCTGCATTCCCACGCAGAGCGTGGGAACGATCCTATCAAGTCAATCCTTAGGGCTGCGGTCTTTGTCGAGCATTCGCACCACCACGGGCATCACGCTGAAAATCGCCAACGCCAGCAACGTACTGAGCACCGCCGTCGCTTCGCGGCCCATCCCGGCCGAAACGCCAATGGCCGCTGTCATCCACAACCCGGCGGCGGTGGTCAGGCCTTTCACGTGACCTTCGTCACCCTCGGTGTTCTTCAGGATGGTCCCGGCGCCGAGAAAGCCGATCCCGGCGATCACCCCTTGCACCACCCGGCTCATCGCGTCGGCCTGGGAGCCGGACATCTGCGGCACCAGCACAAACAGCGCAGCGCCCAAGGCCACCAACATATGCGTGCGAACCCCGGCAGCCTTGCCCTTGAGCTCACGTTCGAAACCGAGAATGCCGCCCAGCACCGCGGCCATCAGCAGGCGCACAGTAATGCGCGTCAGTTGTGAAGCGTCGCCGACGTCGGCGAACTCGGCTTGCAGCGTCACCCAAACTTCATGCCACCAGGCGTCCATCGCGCAGTCCTTGTGAGAGTTGATAGAGGGTGGACCGCGCCGACCATTAATCGGTTGCACAGAACGATGACCGTCCATGGCGACCTAACGTTTTAGTCTCCGCCGAAAAAAGGACAGTCCCATGACCGTGCGCATCGAAAGCCAAACCTGCTTTTTCACCACCGAAAACGGCGAAGAAATTCGTCTGTGCCCCGACGTCACCGTCATCACCGATTCGGAAAAAGCCATGTCGGCGGTGGAGATCAACGGCCAGCGCATTTACATCACCGAAGCAGAAGCCGACGCATTGACCGTAGCAGGCGCCGTCGACGGTCGTAAGCATTTGAAGGCCACCGACAGTGATTCGGTGATTTGACTGACCCGGATCAACAACCCGCCCGGGCGCCTGGGATAGGCGCCTGCGGCCTGCGTTCGCGGGTGCATCAAGTTGTCGCAGGCACTCGTTCAAAGCCCATCTGATCCGCTTTTTATTGCAATACCTGAGCCTGTTATGCAAACAGATCGCCGCTCATAGTGCACCGGCCTGATGGAGGCTGATGAGCGAACGACCATGAGCGAGAGAATCCCCGTCCGAACCGTAGAAACATTCGAGCCTTCACGCCCAAAGATGAAGGCCAAATCCAGCGACAACCTGATCCACACCCGCAGCTTCACCGGTCTGTTCCGCACCTTGCGATTGAGCGGTGCCGGTTTCCTGTTCCTCGCCTTCTTCGGCACCGTGTGGCTGAACTGGGGCGGCCGTCAGGCGGTGCTCTGGGACTTGTCCGAAAGCAAATTCCACATTTTTGGCGCGACCTTCTGGCCGCAGGATTTCATCCTGCTCTCGGCGCTGTTGATCATTGCCGCGTTCGGCCTGTTTGCGATCACCGTGTTTGCCGGCCGGGTCTGGTGCGGCTACACCTGCCCGCAAAGCTCCTGGACCTGGATCTTCATGTGGTGCGAGAAGATCACCGAAGGCGAGCGCAACCAGAGGATCAAGTTGCAAGCCGCGCCCTGGGGCCTGAACAAGCTGCTGCGGCGCTCGGCCAAGCACACGCTGTGGCTGGCAATCAGCCTGCTCACCGGCCTGACCTTTGTCGGTTACTTCACGCCGATCCGGCCCTTGGCCGAAGAACTGCTGACCCTGCAAATGGCCGGTGTCAGTCTGTTCTGGGTGATTTTCTTCACCGGCGCCACCTACATCAATGCCGGTTGGCTGCGGGAAGCGGTGTGCATGCACATGTGCCCGTATGCGCGGTTCCAGAGCGTGATGTTCGACAAGGACACCCTGACCATTTCCTACGACGTGGCCCGTGGCGAAAACCGTGGCCCGCGCAAACGTGATGTGAAACCGGCCGATGTCGGCCTCGGTGACTGCATCGACTGCCAGGTCTGCGTGCAGGTCTGCCCCACCGGCATCGACATCCGCGACGGCTTGCAGATGGAATGCATCGGCTGCGCGGCATGCATCGACGCCTGCGACTCGATCATGGACAAAATGGGCTACGCTCGCGGGCTGATCAGCTACACCTCCGAGCATGAGTTGCAGGGCGGCAAGACGCATCTGCTGCGGCCACGGCTGATCGGTTACACGGCGGTGCTGCTGATCATGATCGGCGCGCTGGCCCTGGCGCTGGTGGAACGGCCGATGGTGTCGCTGGACGTCACCAAAGACCGTGGCATGTACCGTGAAAACAGCGAAGGCCTGATCGAGAACATCTACAGCCTCAAAGTCATCAACAAGACCCAGCAGCGCCAGGATTACCGCCTGAGCCTGGAGGACGGCGACGGCTTCCAGTTGCAAGGCAAGACTGAGTTGAGCCTGGCGCCGGGTGAGATTGTCGATGTGCCGGTGTCGGTGGCGATGACCACGGAACGGCCGAGCAGCAGCTCGCAGACGATCAGCTTCAAGATTATCGACAGCGATGAGCCGGACATTTACAGCGTGGCGCAGAGCCGGTTTGTTGCGCCGATGAATCGTTGAGCCGTTAAGATGCCGAGCGCTTCGCGCTCAATCGCGGGCAAGCCTTGCGCCTACAGGCACCACCGTACCGTAGGAGCAAGGCTTGCCCGCGATGAAGCTTCCCCGATTTCCCAGAATGACTCCAAACCGGGTTCTAGATGAAACGCTACGAAAAATTCGCCGATGACATCGCTGAACTGATCCGCTCTGGGGTCCTCGGCCCCGGCCAGCGCGTGCCGTCGGTGCGCTACGCCAGCCAGACTTACGGAGTCAGCCCGTCCACGGTGTTCCAGGCCTATTACCTGCTGGAACGTCGTGGCCTGATCCGCGCCCGGCCGCGTTCCGGCTACTTCGTCAACACCCACGCCCCGAGCCCGTTCTCGGAGCCGGTGATCAGCAGCCAGGTCAACGAATCCACCGAAGTCGACGTCAGCGAACTGGTGTTCTCGGTGCTGGACTCGATCAAGGACCCGAACACCGTGCCGTTCGGTTCGGCCTTCCCCAGCCCGACCCTGTTCCCGCTGCAACGCCTGTCCCGTTCCCTGGCCAGTGCCGCCCGGGAAATGGACCCGCGCATGGTGGTCACCGACATGTCGCCGGGCAACCCGCAACTGCGCCGGCAAATCGCCCTGCGCTACATGGTCGGCGGGCTGATGCTGCCGATGGAAGAACTGCTGATCACCAACGGTGCCCTCGAAGCGCTGAACCTGTGCCTGCAAGCCGTCACCGAGCCCGGCGACCTGGTGGCCATCGAAGCCCCGGCGTTCTACGCCAGCCTGCAAGTGCTGGAACGCCTGAAACTCAAAGCGGTGGAAATCCCCGTGCACCCGCGTGACGGCATCGACCTCGGCGTGCTCGCGCAAACCCTGGAACGCCATCCGATCAAGGCCTGCTGGTGCATGACCAGTTTCCAGAACCCGATGGGCGCGACCATGCCCGAGGCGAAGAAACAGGAACTGGTGGAACTGTTGCGCAGCCATCAAGTGCCGCTAATCGAGGACGACGTCTATGCCGAGCTCTATTACGGCCAGCAAGCGCCGAAACCAGCCAAGGCGTTCGACACCGAAGGCTTGGTGATGCATTGCGGCTCGTTCGCCAAGAGCCTGGCCCCCGGCTACCGCATCGGCTGGGTCGCCGCCGGGCGCTACGCACAGAAAATCGAACGGCTGAAACTCATGACCTCGCTCTGCGCCTCAATGCCGGCCCAGGCAGCCATCGCCGATTACCTGCAACACGGCGGCTACGACCGCCACCTGCGCAAACTGCGCTACGCCCTGGAAGAACAACAAAGCGCCATGCTCGCCGCCATTGCCCGCTACTTCCCGGCACAGACCCGCGTCAGCCAACCGGCGGGCGGTTATTTCCTGTGGCTGGAACTGCCACCGCAGATGGATTCGTTGAAATTGTTCCAGATGGCGCTGGCACAGGGCATCAGCATCGCGCCGGGGCCGATCTTTTCACCGACCCAGCGCTTCAGGAATTGCATTCGGTTGAACTACGGCAGCCCGTGGGATGAGGCTTCGGAGAAGGCGATGGAGACGTTGGGGCGGATTGTGCGGTCGTTCTGACAGTGACCGCGTGATCGTTCCCACGCTCCGCGTGGGAATGCAGCCCGGGACGCTCTGCGTCCCAAAAGCCGAACGCGGAGCGTCCGTTGAGGCATTCCCACGCAGAGCGTGGGAACGATCAGCGGTTAGCGTCCACCACCCAAATCCACAAACGTCCCTGTCGCATAGGAAGCCTTATCCGACAGCAACCAGACAATCGCCTCCGCCACTTCATCCGGCCGGCCGCCACGGGCCATCGGGATCGCCGATTCCAGCTTGCTGACCCGATCCGGGTCGCCGCTCAGCGCGTGGAAATCGGTGTAGATAAAACCGGGCCGCACGGCGTTGACACGAATCCCCTCGCCCGCCACTTCCTTCGACAGGCCGATGGTGAAGCTGTCCAGCGCACCTTTTGATGCTGCGTAATCCACGTACTCGTTGGGCGAGCCCAGACGCGAAGCGACCGAAGACACATTGACGATGCTGCCACCCTGCCCGCCGTGCTTGGGCGACATGCGCAGGATCGCGTGCTTGGCGCAGAGGATCGGCGCCAGGACGTTGGTTTTAAGGGTTTTGAGAATGCGAAATTCGGACATTTCGTCGACCCGGGACTTGTGCCCGACGGTGCCGGCGTTGTTCACCAACGCGGTGACCCGGCCCAGTTCAGTGTCGACCCGGTGGAACATGGCGACCACTTCGTCTTCAATGCTGACGTCGGCGCGCACTGCAATAGCTTGGGCACCTAGGGCGCGGACTTGCTCCAGCACACTTTGCGCAGCCTGTTCATCAGCCTGATAGTTGATACAGATCCGGTAGCCCTGTTCTGCGGCCAACAGTGCCGTGGCCGCACCGATTCCGCGGCTGCCGCCGGTGATGACGATGACTTTTTCCATGCTAACGTTCCCCGTTTCGAGCTTAAGCAGTCGGGGGCAAGAATAACCGCCATTGGCGGGTTTTGCATGGCCTGCATCAATTGTCATGGCAGCGACCCCGTAGCAGCTGTCGAGCAGCGCGAGGCAGCGTTCGGCGACAAAGTCGTCGCAAACCCTACGCACGCGGTCTGCCTGATACACCGCGTTGGCTGATTTTACGACGACTTCGTCGCCGAACGCTGCCTCGCGGTGCTCGACAGCTGCTACTGGGGATCAGCCGGCCGCTAATTGCTCGCCACGGTGAATATCGATCATGAAACGCTCCGCCGGCAGCGGGTGCCCGAGCAGGTAACCCTGCAACGAATCACACCCCAGTTTGGTCAGGAAGTCCTGCTGCACACCGGTCTCCACGCCTTCTGCCACAATCCGCAAACCCAGCGCCTGGCCGAGCGCAACGATCGCCGAGACGATGGCCGCATCATCGCTGTCGTGCTCCAGATCGCGAACAAAACCGCGGTCAATCTTCAGCTCATTGGCCGGCAAACGCTTGAGGTACATCAAGCTCGAATAACCGGTGCCGAAGTCATCAATGGACAAATCGACGCCCATTTCCGACAGTTCCTGCAGCACGGTCATGCTCGCATCGGCGTCGCTCATAGCGGTGGTTTCGGTGATTTCCAGGGTCAGGCTGTTGGCCGGCAAATGATGCGTGGCCAAGGCCTTGGCCACGCTCTGGACCAAACCGACGTGGCAGAACTGCAAGGCCGAGAGGTTCACTGCGATGCGCCAGTCGGTGTAGCCAAGCACGTACCATTCGCGCATCTGCCGGCAGGCTTCATTGAGCACCCACTCGCCGATGGGAATGATCAGTCCGGTCTTTTCCGCCAGTTCGATGAACTTGTCCGGTAGCAGCATGCCCTGGGTCGGATGTTCCCAGCGCAGCAAGGCCTCCGCGCCGACCGGGCGGCCGTTGCTGGCGTCGAATTTGGGTTGGTAATACAGGCTGAACTGCTGGTGTTCAAGAGCCGCGCGCAGGTCTTGCAGCAATTGCAGCTGTTTGCGGGCGTTGCTGTTCATTGACGCGTCGAAGAAGCTGTGGCCGTTTTTCCCGGCGCCCTTGGCGTGGTACATCGCGGCGTCGGCGTTCATCAGCAGTTCTTGCGCAGTCTGGCCATTGCCCGGATACAGCGCGATGCCGACGCTGGCGGAAATCTGCAAGTCATGTTCGGCCACCCGGAACGAGCGTGCAATCAGGTTGACCTGTCGCGCCGCCAGGCTCAGCGCATCGTTGGGCTCGCTCAGGCGCACCAGCAGCACGAATTCGTCGCCACCGATCCGCGCCAAGGTGTCCTGGCTGCGCAAGTCCTCGCGCAGGCGCAATCCGACCTCACGCAATAACTGGTCGCCCATGTGATGGCCAAAGGCATCGTTGACCGGTTTGAAGCCGTCCAGATCGATGAACATCAGTGCAAAACAACCGCCCTGCTCTTGCACCTTGGACATGGCCAGTTCAATGCGGTCAGCCAGCAACGTGCGGTTTGGCAGGCCGGTCAGAGTGTCGTGCAAAGCCAGTTGGGTGAGTTCGCGGTTGGCTTCGGTCAGCGAATGCGCCAGGTCGGCGGTACGGGCTTCCAGGCGTGCATCGAGAATCGACGTCAGCAAAGCGATGCTCAACACCGCCAACGTGGTGATCAACACCAGGTTGTCCAGGCCCTTGCCGCTCAAGCCGCTGAGGGCCGCGCCACAAAAACTGCCGTCCGGGAAGCGCGCAGCGGCCATGCCGGTGTAGTGCATGCCGACGATGGCGAAACCCATGATCACCGCAGCGCCGCCACGGATCAGGCCCACATAAGGCGTGTGTTGGCGCAGGCGGAAGGCAATCCACAACGCCGCAGCCGACGCACCGACGGCAATCAGCAGCGAGGCGCCAAACAGCGTCGGGTCGTAATCGATACCCGGCTGCATCAGCATGGCCGCCATGCCGGTGTAATGCATGGCGCTGATCCCGCTGCCCATGACCAGCGCGCCGAACGCCAATTGCCACACCGGCAGCTTCGGCTGGCTGACCAGCCACAGGGCAAAGCCGCAGGACAAAACGGCAATGGCCAGCGACAGCACGGTAATGCCGAGGTCGTAGCCAAGATCGATCGGTAATTTGAACGCGAGCATGCCGATGAAATGCATCGACCACACGCCAATACCCATGGCGACGGCTCCACCGGCGGTCCACAGGTGGACGGCGCGGCCCTTGGTGGTGGCGATCCGGCCGGTGAGGTCCAGGGCGGTATAGGAAGCGAGAATCGCCACGCACAGCGAGATGAAAACCAGCGTGGGGGAATAGGTGCCGATGAGCATGAGATTTCTCGTGACCGCCCACCGTATTGCGTCCGTGCTCGGGGGGCAAAGTCGGCGATTGTACTGATTGCGCGGAAGAACGCACTGACAAAATTATCAAAAGGCCATCAAGCCGATGAAACGCTTGTTTGACACCCCGAAGCCCCTTTTTTGATCGTTCCCACGCTCCACGTGGGAATGCAGCCAGGGACGCTCCGCGTCCCGGACGCAGAGCGTCCGTTGAGGCATTCCCACGCAGAGCGTGGGAACGATCTGCGCAGAGGGCAGGAACGATCTGCGCAGGTTATTCCTTGTCACTCACCTGCAACTGCCCATCCCATCCACCGCCCAACGCCGCAATCAACTGCACACTGGCAATCAACCGGCTCTGCAACACATTCAACACGCTTTGTTCGTTGCTCAACGCGGTCGCTTGAACCACCACCACATCCAGATAAGCAATCAACCCGGCCTTGTACTGGTTCTCGGTCAGGCGCAAGGAATCGCGCGCCGCGTCCAACGCTTCCTGCCGCACTGCCGCTTCGTCTTCGAACACCTTGAGCTGCACCAGATAGTTTTCCACCTCGCGGAAGCCATCGAGTACGGTCTGGCGATACTTGGCCACGGTTTCGTCGTAGAGCGCTTCGTTGCGGTCGACTTCCGACGAGCGCGCGCCACCGTCGAACAACGGCAAGTCCAGTTTCGGCCCCACCGACCAGAAGCGGTTCGGCAGGCTGATCAGGTTGCTGGACGTGCTGCTGCTGTAACCGCCGCTGAGACTCAGGGTCAGGTCCGGGTAGTACGCGGCTTTCGCCACGCCGATATTGGCGTTGGCGGCAATCACCGAGCGTTCGGCGGAGGCAATGTCTGGGCGGCGTTCGAGCAGTTGCGACGGCAGGCTCAGAGGGATTTGCGGCAGTTTTGGAATGTCCTGGGTTTCCGCCAGATTGAATTCTGCCGGGGGCAACCCGATCAATACCGCAATGGCATTTTCAAACTGCGCCCGTTGCCAGATCAGATCGACAAGATCGGCCTGGGTGCTTTTGAGCTGCGCCTGGGCCTGAGCCACCGCGTCACGCCCGGAGACGCCGGCGCGGTACTGGTTCTGGGTCATTTGCAGCGAGCGTTGATACGCCACGACGGTCGATTCCAGCAAGCGTTTCTGCTGATCGATGACCCGCAACTGCAAGTAGTTCTGCACCATCTCCGACTGCTGGCTCAGGCGCATGGCCGCCAGATCGGCGAAACTCGCCTGGGCGCTGGCCGTGTCGGCTTCCAGCCCCCGGCGCAACTTGCCCCAGATATCCGCTTCCCAACTGACGCCCAATTCGGTGCTGTAGGTATTGCGAATACCACTGGCGGAGCTGCTCAGGCTGGAACTGCTGCTACCGGCGCCCTGGCTGGATCGGGTTTTGCCCGCGCTCAAGTCAACCGTCGGGTAAAACGCCGCACGGGCGCTTTTCACCAAGGCTTGCGATTGACGATAGCGAGCTTCGGCCTGGGCGACGGTCTGGTTGGCAGTGTTGAGTTTTTCGATCAAGCCGTTGAGCTGCCGGTCACCATACAACTCCCACCAGGCGCCACGGGCCAGGGAATCACTGGGATTGGCCTGGCGCCAGCCCTCGGCTTCCTTGTACTGCGCAATCTCGGCAGTTTGCGGGCGCTGATAATCCGGGCCGACAGCGCAGGCACTGATCAGGGCCATGCACAGCGCCAGGCTCAACAAGCGCGAGCCTCGGGCCATGGCAATCGGTGCAGCCAGAGTGATAAGCGAACGGTCAGTCATAGCGGAGTTTCCAGAGCTGCATCGGTACGTACCCCACGCCATTTATTGAAGCGATGGCGCAGTTTGTCGAGATAGAGGTAAACCACCGGGGTGGTGTAGAGAGTCAGCACCTGGCTGAAGATCAGCCCGCCAATGATGGTCAGACCCAGCGGCTGGCGCATTTCCGCACCTTCGGCACGGCTGAGCAGCAACGGCAGCGCGCCGAGGATTGCCGCCAGCGTAGTCATAAGGATTGGTCGCAGACGTTGCAAACAGGCGCTGCGAATCGAATCCAGCGGCGTCATGCCCTGATGCCGCTCCAGTTGCAAGGCGAGGTCGATCATCAGGATGGCGTTTTTCTTCACCACGCCGATCAGCAGGAACAGCCCCAGCAGCGAGATCAAACTGAACTCCCCGCCCAAGGCATAGATCGACAACAAGGCGCCGACCCCGGCCGACGGCAAGGTCGACAGAATGGTCAGCGGGTGAATGTAACTTTCATACAGCACGCCCAACACCAGATACACCGCCACCAGCGCGCCGAGAATCATGAACGGTTGGCTCTTCTGGGTCGCGGCAAAGGCGTCGGCAGTGCCGGCCATTTTCACGATCACGTCTTCCGGCATGCCGAGCTTGGCAATCGCCCGCTCGATGGCCGACGTGCCCTGCTCCACCGTGACCCCTTCGGCCATGTCGAAGGAAATGCTCTCGGAAGCGAACTGGCCTTCGTGGCTGACCCGATCGTCTTCCAGGCTGTTTTCGTAATGCGCGATGGTCGACAGCGGAATTCGCGCGCCATCGGCGGTGATCACCTGAACCTGCTTGAGGGTGATCGGGTCCTGGGCGTATTTCGGGTTGACCTCCATCACCACTTGATACTGGTTGAGGCTGTCGTAGATCGTCGAAATCTGCCGCTGGCTGTAGGCGTTATTCAGCACCGCCGTGACCATGTCCATGTCCACGCCCAAGCGTTTGGCCTGGTCACGGTCGACGACCAGGGTCACCTGTTGCGCACCGCGTCCCTCGCGGGCATCAATCGCCGTCAGTTCAGGCAAGGCCCGCAACGCGGTGACGACTTTCGGATACCACTCGCGCAACGAGCCCAGGTCGGCGCTTTGCAGGATGTAGGAATACTGCGAGGTGGTCTGTTCACGGCCGCCACCAAATTGCAGGTCCTGGTCGGCCATCAGCATCAGTTGGGCGCCGGCCACCTTGGGCATTTCCTTGCGCAGGCGTTCAATGACCTTTTGCGCGGAAATGTTGCGTTCCTTGATCGGCTTCAGGCGCACCAGCATAAAGGCGTTATTCGTGCCGTTGGTGCCACCGATGAAACCGGCCACGCTTTGCACCGCCTCGTCCTTGAGCACGGCACGGCGGAAGATTTCCATTTTCGGCTGCATCACGCTGAACGACAGCCCGTCGTCGCCACGCACGAAACCGATCAACTGACCGGTGTCCTGCTGCGGCATAAAGGTTTTCGGCACCACCACATACAGCGCGACGTTGACGCCAATGGTCACGAACAGGCTGAGCAACGTCAGGCGCCGGTGACGCAGTACCCAGTCGAGGCTGGTGGCGTATTTGCCGACCATCCATTCGTTGGCGCGCTGGCTCCAGCGTTGCAGACGGTTTTCCTGGCCCGGCGTGTGCGGCTTGAGCCAACGGGCGCAGAGCATCGGCGTCAGGGTCAACGACACAATCAGCGAGACGACGATGGACGCCGCCAGAGTGATGGAAAATTCGCGGAACAGGCTCTCGATGATCCCGCCCATAAACAGAATGGACAGGAACACCGCCACCAGCGACACGTTCATCGACAGCAAGGTGAACCCGACTTCCTGGGCGCCGAGGTACGCGGCCTTCATCGGCGGCACGCCTTCGTCGATGTGCCGGGTAATGTTCTCCAGCACCACGATGGCGTCATCCACCACCAACCCGGTGGCCAGAATCAGCGCCATCAACGACAGGTTGTTCAAGGAAAAGCCGTAGAGGTACATCACCGCAAAGGTGCCGACCAGCGACACCGGTACCGCCAGCGTCGGTATCAGCGAAGCGCGGAAGTTACCGAGAAACAGGAACACCACCAGAATCACCAGCGCCACGGCGATCAGCAGGGTCATTTCTGCTTCGTGCAAGGTCGCCTTGATCACCGGCGAACGGTCCATGGCCAGGTTCAGTTTGACGCTGGCCGGCAATACCGCCTGCAATGCCGGCAATTGCGCCTTGATCTCGTTGACCGTCTCGATGATGTTGGCGCCAGCCTGGCGGTTGATTACCAGCAACACCGCCGCGTCGTCGTTGAAGAAACCACTGTTGTAGCGGTCCTCGACGCCATCACTGACCGTGGCTACATCCTTCAGGCGCAGGGCTGCGCCGTTGTTGTAGTGGATGATCAGCGACTCGTAATCCTTGGCCTTTTCCAGTTGATCGTTGGCCTGGACCTGCCACAACCGCTGGTCGTCCTCGACCGAGCCTTTCGGCCGGCGCACGTTGGCGTTGGCGATGGTGTTGCGCACATCGTCCAGGGCCACTCCGTACTGGTTCAGCGCCTGGGGTTCAAGCTCGATGCGCACCGCCGGCAAGGAACTGCCGCCGATCTGCACTTCACCGACGCCCTGCACCTGGGACAGGCTCTGGGACAGGATGGTCGAGGCCAAATCGTAGAGTTGGCCTTTCTCCAGCACGTCAGACGTCAGCGACAACACCATGATCGGCGCTTGCGACGGGTTGACCTTCTTGTAGGTCGGCATGCTGCGCATCCCGCTGGGCAGCAGGTTGCGCGAGGCGTTGATTGCCGCTTGTACTTCCCGCGCCGCACCGTTGATGTCGCGGTCGAGGTCGAACTGCAAAATCACCCGGGTCGAGCCCTGGCTGGAGCGGCTGCTCATGGTGTTGACCCCGGCGATGGCGCCGAAGGAACGCTCCAGCGGCGTGGCCACGGTCGAAGCCATCACTTCCGGGCTCGCACCGGCCAGACTGGCCTGGACCACGATCACCGGGAAGTCCATCTGCGGCAATGGCGACACCGGCAACAGGCCGAAGCTCACGCCGCCCAGCAGCATGATCGCCAGACTCAGCAACATGGTCGCGACCGGGCGCTTGATGAAAGGTCCGGACAGGTTCATGGACGACAGCTCCAAGCTACAAGCCGTAAGCCGCAAGAGAAAAGCAGTTCATGCGCTGGCTTTAGCTTGCCGCTTGCAGCTTGAAACTCGCAGCTCGCCGTCATACCACCACCTCTTTCGAGTCAGTCTTGCCAAAGCGGCGTCCCAACCGGTCGAAGTACAGGTAGATCACCGGCGTGGTGAACAGTGTCAGCACCTGGCTGACCAGCAAGCCGCCGACCATCACCAGACCCAACGGTTGACGCAGCTCTGCGCCGGAACCGGTGGCCAGCATCAGCGGCACCGCGCCGAACAACGCGGCCAGGGTGGTCATCAAAATCGGTCGGAAACGCAGCAGCGCGGCTTGATAGATCGCCTTTTCAGGGTCCATGCCTTGATTGCGCTCAGCGTCGAGGGCGAAGTCGATCATCATGATCGCGTTCTTTTTCACGATGCCGATCAGCAGGATGATGCCGATGATCGCGATCATCCCAAGGTCATTGCCGGTCAATAGCAGCGCCAGCAAGGCGCCGACCGCCGCCGAGGGCAAGGTCGAGAGGATGGTGATCGGGTGAATGTAGCTCTCGTAGAGCACGCCGAGCACGATGTACATGGTCACCACCGCCGCGAGGATCAGCAGCAAAGTGCTCGATAGCGACGCCTGGAACGCTTCGGCCGCGCCCTGGAACTGGGTCTGCACGCCAATCGGCATACCGATGTCTTTCTGCACCTGATCGATGATGTCCACCGCATGCCCCAGCGCCACACCGGGCGCCAGGTTGAACGACATCATCACCGCCGGGAACTGGCCGATATGAGTGATCGCCAATTGCGTCTGCCGTTGCTCGACATGCGCCAGGCTCGACAGGCGCACCTGGCCGCCATCAGTGGTCTTGACGTGAATCTGGTTCAGCGCATCCGGGCCGATCTTCTCGCCGGACTGCGATTGCAGCACCACGCGGTACTGGCTGGCCTGGGTGTAAATGGTCGAAATCTGCCGCTGGCCGAAGGCGTCGTACAGTGCATCGGTGATGTTCGACACCGACACACCGACCCGCGACGCCGCATCGCGGTCGATCACCAGGTACACCTGCAAACCCTTGTCCTGCAAATCGCTGGCGACGTCGGTCAGTTCCGGCCGTTGGGCCAGAGCTTCCACCAGACGGCCGCTCCACAGGCTCAACAACTCCGAGTCCGGCGACGACATGCTGAATTGGTACTGTGTGCGGCTGACTCGATCTTCGATGGTCAGGTCCTGCACCGGTTGCATGAACAGGCGAATGCCGGTCAGCTTGTCCACTTCCGGTTGCAGGCGGGCAATGATCTTGGTGGCACTGAGGTCGCGAGCGCTATGGGGTTTGAGGTTGATCAACATGCGACCGCTGTTGAGCGTCGAGTTGTCGCCGTCGACACCGATGTAGGACGACAGGCTCTCCACCGCCGGGTCGGCCAGGATGACTTTGGCCAGTTCCTGCTGACGCTCGCTCATCGCCGCAAAGGAAATCGACTGCGGCGCCTCGGAAATGCCCTGGATCACCCCGGTGTCCTGCACCGGGAAGAAGCCCTTGGGCACCACCATATAAAGGAACACGGTCAGGCCCAGGGTGGCGATGGCCACCAGCAAAGTCAGCGGCTGGTGCTTGAGCACCCACTGCAACTTGCGCCCGTAGGCGGCGATCATCCAGTCGATGGTCGCGCCGCTGGCCCGGTAGAAACGGCCCTGTTCTTCTTCCTTGGGTTCACGCTTGAGCAGCCGCGCGCACATCATCGGCGTCAGGGTCAGGGACACGACCAGGGAAATCAGGATCGCCACCGCCAGGGTGATGGCGAATTCACGGAACAGCCGCCCCACCACGTCGGCCATGAACAGCAGCGGAATCAGTACCGCAATTAGCGACAGGGTCAGGGAAATCAGGGTGAAGCCGATCTGCTTGGCGCCCTTGAGCGCCGCTTGCAGCGGACTGTCGCCCTCTTCGATAAATCGGGAAATGTTCTCCAGCATGACGATCGCATCGTCCACCACGAAACCGGTGGCGATGGTCAGGGCCATCAAGGTCAGGTTGTTGACCGAGAACCCGGCGAGGTACATCACGCCGAAGGTGCCGATCAGCGACAGCGGCACCGCGACTGAAGGAATGATCGTCGCGCTGGCGCGGCGCAGGAACAGGAACGTCACCATCACCACCAAGGCGATGGCGATCAGCAGTTCGTGTTGCACATCGGTTACGGAAGCGCGGATGGTCTGTGTGCGGTCGGTCAGAACGGTGACGTCAAGACCGGCCGGCAGGTTGTCGGTGATGCTCGGCAGCAAGGCCTTGATCCGGTCCACCACCTCAATGACGTTTGCCCCGGGTTGACGCTGGATGTTGAGCAACACCGCCTGGTTTTCATTGGCCCACGCCGCCAGTCGTTCGTTCTCGGCACCGTCGACGATTTCCGCCACATCCTTGAGCCGCAACGGCGCACCGTTGGCGTAAGCGAGGATCAGGTTGGCGTAGTCCTTGGGCGAAGTCAGTTGGTCGTTGGCATCGAGCATCGACACCCGGGTCGGGCCGTCGAAGTTGCCCTTGGGCTGGTTGACGTTGGAGGCACCCACGAGGGTGCGCACGTCCGACAGGTTCAAGCCATTGGCGGCCAGGGCCTCGGGGTTGACCTTGATCCGCACGGCCTGACGCTGGCCGCCAGCAATACTGACCATGCCGACGCCGCTGATCTGGGCGATTTTCTGCGCCATGCGGGTGTCGACCAAATCATTGAGTTTGGGCAGTAGCATGGTCTTGGAGGTGATGGCCAGGGTCAGCACCGGGGTGTCCGCCGGGTTGACCTTGTTGTACACCGGCGGAGCTGGCAGGTCCTTGGGCAGCAAATTGGTCGCGGCGTTGATCGCGGCCTGCACCTGCTGCTCGGCGACGTCCATGTTGATGTCGAGGCTGAAACGCAGGGTCAGCACCGAAGCGCCGCCGGAGCTGGTAGACGCCATTTGCGTCAGGCCGGGCATTTGCCCGAACTGCCGCTCAAGGGGCGCAGTCACCGCGCTGGTCATCACGTCCGGGCTGGCGCCTGGATAGAGCGTCATGACACGAATCGTCGGGTAATCGACCTGGGGCAGCGCCGACACCGGCAGCAAACGATAGGCGATGATGCCGGCCAGGATAATGGCCAGCATGCTCAGGGTCGTAGCGACCGGGCGAAGGATGAACAGCCGCGAGATGTTCATGCGCCCTTCTTCACCTTGTCGTTGGCGGTCGCTTCAGTGGTCTTGGCCGCCGACTTGCCTTGCAGGTGTTCGGTCGGGGTGGTCGGCACGTCCAGACTGTCGTTGACCACTTCCACTTCGCTGCCTTCCTTCAGGCGGTCGGTGCCTTCCAGGACCACGCGATCACCGACGGCCAGGCCTTCGGTGATGACGGTGTTATCGCCGTCGCTGGCGCCGACTTTCAACGGGCGGATCGTGACTTTCTTGTCCCCGTCCATGGCGTAGACGAAGGTGCCGTTGGTGCCGAACTGGATGGCTGCCGAGGGCGCGAGCACCACGTCTTTGAGGGTGTCGGCCAGCAGGTGCACGTTGACGAACTGGTTGGGGAACAACGCCTGATCGCGGTTATCGTAACGGGCCTTGAATTTCAGGGTGCCGGTGGTGACGTCGATCTGGTTATCCAGGCTCTGCAAGACGCCGCTGGCCTGGATTTTCATGTCGCCACGGTCCCAGGCTTCCACCGGCAGTTTGGCGCCGGTGTGGTAACGGGCGAGCACGGTGTCGAGGCTGTTTTCCGGCAGAGTGAACACCACGCTGATCGGCTGGGTCTGGGTGATGATCGCCAGCGCGGTGGTGTCATTGGCAGCGACCAGGTTGCCGACGTCGAGTTGGCGCAAGCCGACCCGCCCGGTGATCGGCGCGCGGATTTTGGTGAATTCGAGATTGAGTTTGGCGTCGTTGACCGCTGCCTGGTTGGTCTTGACCGTGCCCAGGTATTGGCCTACCAGCGCTTCGGCGGTGTCCAGGGTTTGCTTGGCGATGCTGTCTTCTTTAAACAGGCCGCGATAGCGCTCGACATCGACCTGAGCGTTTTTCAACTGCGCCTGATTCTGCAGCAAGGTGCCCTCGGCTTGAAGCAAGGCGTTCTGGTAAGGGCGCGGGTCGATCTCGGCGAGCAAGTCACCGGCCTTGACCATCTGCCCTTCCTCGAAGGCAATCTTCATCAATTCGCCGGCCACCCGGCTGCGCACATTGATGGTGTTCAGTGCCGTGACCGTGCCCAGCGCCTTGTAATACAGCGGAAAGTCACCCTTGACCGCCGGGGCCACTCGCACCGGAATCGGCCCGGTCGCACCGCCAAAGCCCGGACGCATGCCCCCGGACTTGCCCGTATGCCCGGCGACGGCTTTCGGCTTTTCGCCTGCTTTATGGTCGGTACCGGCTGGCCAGAATTTCCAGCACACGCCAGCGACGACCAACAGGACAAGCAGGCCGAACAGCCAGCGACGGGGACTACGGGAGGAGGATTGCATTGAATGATCAACCATTGGGCGCGTGGGCTTCTTCTACGGGAGGCTGAACGATAAGCACTGGCGGGTATTAAGCAAAGCGCCTTTACCGGCAATTTACCTTCGGCTTACGTAACAGGAGATTTATCTAAGACACTGAAGCACAAATGAAAACGGCCTGGACAGAGCCAGGCCGTTAACAATTGTAAAAGCCTTACTTCAGAACGGCGAGTGCCGCTTCGTAGTTAGGCTCTTCTGCGATTTCTTTAACCAGTTCGCTGTGCAGCACGTTGTCGTTCTCATCCAGTACTACAACGGCACGGGCCGTCAGGCCTTTGAGCGGGCCGTCAGCAATGGCAACGCCGTAGTTTTCGATGAACTCGGCGCCACGCAGGGTCGACAGGTTCTGCACGTTTTCCAGGCCTTCGGCGCCGCAGAAGCGTGCCTGGGCGAACGGCAGGTCAGCGGAGATGCACAGCACCACAGTGTTGGCGACGTCGTTGGCCTGGGCGTTGAACTTGCGAACGGAGGTTGCGCAGGTCGGGGTGTCGACGCTTGGGAAGATGTTCAGCACTTTGCGCTTGCCGGCGAAGCTCGCCAGGGTTACGTCCGACAGATTGCCGGCAACCAGGGAAAAGGCTGGCGCCTTGGAACCGGCTTGTGGCAGTTGGCCGTTGACTTGAACCGGGTTGCCTTTAAGAGTGACTTGAGCCATGAACGGAGTCCTTCTGGAAGTGTTGTTGGAAATCTGAAGAGGCCGAAGTTAACCACGAAATGGGCCGACGACCTATGCCCGGATACAAATTGTGAAGTGTCGGCGCACAAATTGGATACAACACACACGCCCTTATGGGAGCACGGCTTGCCCGCGATGGAAGCGCCGCGCTGCGCCAGGTGGACCGCGTTATCGTTTATCGCGGGCAAGCCTTGCGCCTACAGGGCCAGCAACCGCAGCATATTGCGATGCCGCGCCGCGAAAATCCGCCGCAGGTAGCCATTGACCAGCAACCACTCCAATGGCGCGCCGCCGATGGCCGCATAGGTCACCCGGTCGGTATATAGCGTACCGCCCTCTCCCGCCGCCACCCGGTGTTCATGACGAAAGGCAGCCATCGGCCCCTTGAGCATTTCGTCGATGAAATGTGTGTCGCAGACTTCTCGAATCACCACTGTCCAGTTCGAAGGAATGACATTGAACATCCAGTGCCGAAAACGAAACTGCCGACCGGTTTCGATGCGTAGGTTGTTGATGTCGATATCGCCCAACGGCGTGACGCGCTCGGGGAAGATCTTCGGGAAGTTGACGCCTTCCAGGCAGAAATCCAGGACCTGCGCAGGTGTGCGATCGGGGATCAGGGTGGTGAATTCCAGGACAGGCATAGGTGGTGGCATTCCAGTGACGAGTGGAGTCGCAGGGCAGGAATACTAAGTAACGAAAATAATGTCGAAGAATTTGTCGATTCAGGACACAGCCATTCGACTAGACAGTGAATCACTCACCTGCAGCGGAGAGAACACCATGCAATTTATGATCATTGTCAAAGCCAGCCCGGATTCCGAAGCGGGTGTGATGCCCACCGAGGAACTGCTGACCGCGATGGGCAACTACAACGAAGAACTGGCCAAGGCTGGCATTCTCCTTTCATGCGATGGCCTGCAACCCAGCAGCAAAGGCGCCCGTGTGCGGTTTTCAGGCGACAAACGCACGGTCATCGACGGTCCGTTTGCCGAGACCAAGGAGCTGATCGCCGGTTATTGGCTCTGGGAAGTGAAGTCGAAAGAGGAAGCCATCGAATGGGTCAAGCGCTGCCCGAACCCCATGCCGGGGACAGACGCCGAGATCGAGATTCGCCCGGTGTACTCGGCCGAGGATTTCGGTCCCGAGTTCACGCCAGAGCTGCGTGAGCAGGAAGAGCGAATTCGGGCGCAGGCGAAGAAGAGCTGAATCAGTATCCCGACGTAAATCTTCAGCGGGCACATCCTATGTGCCCGCCTCACCGTTATAAAACCTCACCCTTCTCATCAACCCCCGCTTCCAACCCGCTGTTTCGTATTAACTTTTTACTACACAGAAAAAACACCAATCCGCTCACAAAACCAAAGAATTGACCCTTTCGACTGGATAACTCACGGTTAGCTGCTAGCGTCAGAAGACGTGTCCTACAGGCTTGATAGGAAAGAGATTACGCAGTAAAGGCCAAAAATATGGCCGAGTTCGTCCACTGAGCCACCAAGGAACCGGGGAATCATGTCGAAAAGTCAGGGAGCGCAGGCCTGTTTGTTGGCGGCATTGCTGGCGTCTGCCTTTTGTGCTCACGCCAATAACGCCGAGGAAGCCAACAAAAGTGACAACCCGCTGAACCTGGCGCCGAGCGCCAATCTGCAGGACTACTGCACGCCCAAACTCTTTGACACCAACGTCCACACCAATGACGCGTTGCTGCGTGGCACCCTGCCAGTGGCCCCCCGACAATTTCATCGGCGTCCCGCAATTGCTGCGAGCGACCTTGCCGATCAGCACCCGCCCCGACCCGCACAACGGCTACAGCACCGGCACATCCCTATCGGTTTCGGTGGCGGCAAGGTCTGGAAATCCGGGAGCAATATATTCAACACCTTCGTAGAACCCCAATGGACAGTCGAGCGTAAAGGCGATGGCCTGCCGCAATTCACGCTGTTCGCCGGGATCAACGTCACCTTCGGCAAATGAGGACATTGATATGCACATTGCACTGCGTGCAGCGGGTTTCAGCATCATGGCGGCGTTCGTCAGCTGCGGTGTGGGCGCCCAGGCGCAAGCCCAGGACCTCGACACGCGGCTCGGCGCCCACAACGGCGAGCTGATGGTGTTCAACAGTCCAGCGGGAGCAAGCGCCCTCACCACAGGCTACGCACGGTTTGTTCTATCTCGTCATTGACGGGCATTACCTTGAAAGGACACCCCATGCGTTTTGAAAAAGCCCCACGCCTGATACTCACCAGTCTCTCAATCCTGCTGAGTGGCAGCGCCTGGGCCAACTTCACCGCCGCCCCGGAAGAAGCCCGGGGCATCGCCAAGGAAGCCTACCTGTACGGTTTCCCGGTGGTGGAGATGTACAAAACCCTCTACTCCCAGGCCGTGGACACCACGAGCGCGAATTTCAAGGCGCCGTTCAATCAGATCGGCAACACCGCCAAGGCCTTCACCGCCAAGGACACCGCGTTTGTCACGCCGAATGCCGACACGCCCTACTCCTTCATCTGGATGGACCTGCGCGCCGAACCGCTGGTACTGACCCTGCCGCCGATTGAAGAGCACCGCTACTATTCCGTGCAGTTGATCGACATCTATACGCAGAACTTTGCCTACCTGGGCACCCGCAGCACCGGCAACAATGGCGGGCATTTCATGATTGCCGGGCCGAACTGGCAGGGCCAGCAACCGGTGGAAATGGATCGGCTGGTGCGCAGCGAAAGCAACATCGCCTATGCGCTGTACCGCACGCAGTTGTTCGACGAAAAAGACCTGGGCAAGGTCAAGCAGATCCAGAAAGGCTACAAGGTCGAAACCTTGAGCCATTACGTCAAACAAAAAGCCCCGCTCGCAGCCCCGGAAGTCGCCTGGCCCAAACCCACGCCGACCATGAGCGACACCCCGGACCTGTTCCGCTACCTGAACTTCATGCTCGCCTTCGCCCCGGCCCAGGACGCGGAAAAAGACTTGCTGGCACGTTTCGCGAAAATCGGTATCGAGGCCGGCGAGCCGTTCAAGCTCACGGACTTCACCGCCGATCAGCGCCAGGCCCTTGAAGATGGCATCAGCGACGCCAAGGCTGAATTCACCGACTTCAAGAAAACCAAAGTAGACACTCACCAGGTCACCAGCGGCGACTTCTTCGGTACTCGCGATCACCTCAACGGCAACTACTTGTACCGCTATGCCGGCGCCAACATGGGGATCTTCGGCAACTCCGCGGAAGAGGCGAATTACATCGGTTACTTCGTCGACAAGGACGGTCAACCGGTGGACGCCTCGAAACACGACTACACCCTGCATTTCGACAAGGACGCCCTGCCCCCGGCCGATGCGTTCTGGTCCCTGACGATGTACGACAGCAAGAACAAATTGCTGGTGGCCAACCCGCTGAACCGCTACCTGATCAACTCGCGGATGCTGCCCAGCCTCAAGCTCGATGCCGACGGTGGCTTGACCCTTTACGTACAGCGCAAGCCCCCCGCCAACGACTTGCAAAGCAACTGGCTGCCAGCGCCGGATGGCCCGTTCTACGGCATTTTGCGCCTGTACCTGCCAAAACCGGAAGTCGCCAGTGGCCAGTGGCAAATGCCGCTGCTCAATAAAGTCGGGCAATAAGTCATCAGCCGTAGTCCAGAACATTGCAGGAGCAAAAAATACGTTTGAAGACATCAAGACAGGGATTGATGGCCTGCCCCTGGACCTTCGACGGCACCAAACATAACGGCGGAATGGCCGACACCCATTTTGTACTGGTGCACAACCTGTTCGACGGCAAAGCGCTGCCCAAGGAAGAGTTCGCCAACTGGCCCCCGGAAACCTTCCTCTTCGGCGCGCTGTGGATCACCGCCCCGACCGGGGATTACGACGTTGTCGGCTTAGCTTGATGCGACTTACAACCGGGGCGGCGAAACCAAAATCAACGGTGGCTGGTAGGACAACAAACAGGAAAAAGGCCTCTTCGGCGCCTGTGTCGGTTTCATGCTGTCGCCGCAGTTTGACGGGATGATCGCTTACTCGGATACGGTTTCGAGCGCACCGGTTCACCGGACGTCAACACCTGGACCTTGCGCCTACAGTACGCCTGGTAACGGAGCCGGACCAATGACAACAATATGGATGCGCACCCACCTGACCCTCTGCGGGGCGACGCTCAGCGGCATGGCCTGCGCCAGCTCAAGCAATCCTTGGCTACGCTGCACTCTCAAACCCTGCATCGAAAGGCCCCGGCGCGTCCCGCGTTACGGCCACTCAACCCCGTTCACGAGAAGGATGTCCCATGACTAACCCGCTATCGATCCGCCACCGCTACGGGCTGACCCTGCTGCTGACCCTGGCACTGCCACTGCTGGCCCAGGCCAACGAACCCCTGCCTTCGTGGAACGACGGCCCGGCGAAGAAGAGCATCATCGAGTTCGTCCAGGCGGTCACCGATCAGAGCAGCAAAGACTTCGTCAAACCCGACGAACGCATCGCCGTGTTCGACAACGACGGCACGCTGTGGAGCGAGCAACCGGCGTATTTCGAGTTGCTGTTCGCCTTCGACGAGGTCAAGCGCACCGCGCCGCAGCACCCGGAATGGAAAACCACCCAGCCATTCAAAGCCGTGCTGGAAAATGATCACAAAGCCCTGGCCGCCGCAGGCATGGAGGGCTTGCTGAAAATCTTCGGTGCGACCCATACCGGCATGACCACCGAAGCCTTCGACGACTACGCCAAGACCTGGCTGACCCAGGCCCGCCATCCGAAAACCGGCAAGCCTTACACCGAGATGATCTTCCAGCCAATGCTGGAAATGCTCGATTACCTGCGCAGCCAACAATTCAAGACCTACATCGTGTCCGGCGGCGACACCGCGTTCATGCGCGCCTTCGCCGAGAAGGTCTATGGCATCCCGCCAGAGCAAGTGATCGGCACCACGTTCGTCACCGCCTACCAGCTCAAGGACGGCCAGCCGTCGATCCTGCGCACCGCCAAACTGGCGCATAACGACGATGGCCCGGGCAAACCGGAATCCATCGATGCAGTGATTGGCCGGCGACCTATCCTCGCCTTCGGCAACTCCGACGGCGACCTGCAAATGCTGCAGTGGACCGCCGCCGGGCCCGGCAAACGCTTCATGGGCCTGGTGCATCACACCGACGCCAAACGCGAATGGGCCTACGACCGCCAATCCCAGATCGGCAAGCTGGACAAGGCGCTGGACGAAGCAAAATCCCGTGGCTGGACTATCGTGGACATGGCTGCCGAATGGCGCCGGGTCTACCCGTTCGAGGCCGCCACTCCCGAGCAAGTGCAATAACAAAAGCGATGCCGGGTTCAACGAGCGGGTGAACGCGCACCGCCAGCGCTTGATGCAGTTTTATCGAGCGAGTTTGCATGCCTATGACGGGGATCGGGATGCCTGGGCGCGGGACATTGCTGACGTGATGCGTGGGGATGGGGGGAATCCGTATTATCGATGGTTTGTCGGGGAGTGCCCCCCCCAGCTGATCGTTCCCACGCTCCGCGTGGGAATGCAGCCCGGGACGCTCTGCGTCCCATTGGAACGCGGAGCGTCCCTTGAGGCATTCCCACGCAGAGCGTGGGAACGATCTGTATACGATCTGTGGGGGCTACTTGGACTTGAGTTTCAGATACGACTGATGCAAATCCGAAGCCCAACCATCGATCACGCTTTTTACGTCATCGGCCTTCATCACCTGAGAGTCGTTCTCCAGCGGTTTGCCGGTGCCTTTGCGCACTACCTGGGCCACAACCGTGTTGTTACCACCATCGAGGAACACCGCTTCCGTCGCCAGGGTGGTTTCCTGATCCCGAATCCCGCTGGCCGTACTGACCGCCGCCGCCACCAGCGCAATCGGGATCACTTCATACGGCTTGAGGCCTTCGGTCTTGCTGCTGACGGCGGTAATGGCCGCGCGCACCACGATCACGCCTGGCCCTGGACCTGCGGCCAATGGCAAGGATTTACCCAGTTCGCGCTTGAGCGCCTGGTCGTAGTAACCGGTGATGCCATTAAGCGTGGCCTGGGGAATTTTCACCGTGGCTTGCGGCTTGGGATAGAGCTGGGTCGGCTCGATGTAGACGCTGGTGAATTTATCGATTTTGAGTTTCGGGTCCATCCAGCGCATGACCTCGGCACCCGACGGCGACTTGGCTTCCTTGAGCTGGCTATAGTCCTTGAGAAACCCCGAATACTGGTCGGGTTCGACCACTTTACTGGAGCAGCCGACCACCCCGATCGAGGCGATGCACAGTGTGCTCATCATTAACGCAAGCTTCATGCTGTAACTCCTGTAAGAGGGTCGATAACGCGACGGGAAGCGCACAGGTAGTTATAGCCAAATATCAATAATCTGCCGTCATCATCATCGAAGATTCATCTAAGGCTGTGGCTCAGCGCACAAAGCCCATTTGACAGACGCTTACCATCCGGCAACGCTGCATTGAGCTTCAAAGCGCGCCCTGAACGGCCAACGCACTCGGACTACGGAAGTCGCAATGCCGAAGCATAAAAATAAAGCTGTAAACCCAACCCCTGATTCGCGCCCGACCCTGATGAACCGCTACCTCTTTCCCGTGACCATCGGCGTATTGCTGCTGGCCGTGGCGGCGATTGGCTGGTTTCTGTTCCAGAGCAGCGCCCCCGCCCCGCTCAAGCCTGTAGCGGTCAAAGCGCCTGTCGCGCAACCAGTCAAACCCGTGGTGGCTGCGGCGCCGGCGACGATGGTTGATGAGCAGCAATGCCAGGGCTGCCACACCGAACAGGTCAAGGACTGGCAAGGCTCCCATCACCAATTGGCGATGCAGCCGGCCACCGCCGACACGATGCTGGGCGACTTCAACAACGTCACCTTCAAGGCGGAAAAAGAGACCACTGTGTTCTCGCGCAAGGGTGACGAGTTCTGGGTCAACACCCCTGGGGTCGACGGCAAGAACGCTGACTTCATGGTCGCCTACACCTTCGGCATCGCGCCGCTTCAGCAATACCTGATCGAGGTCGGCGAAGGTCGCTTGCAGGCCCTCGGTGTGGCCTGGGATACCGAGAAGCACCGCTGGTTTCATCTCTATCCGGGCCAGGGGGTGAACTTCAAGAACCCGCTGCACTGGAGCAAGCCGAGCCAGAACGCCAACTTCATGTGCGTCGAGTGCCACACCACCGGTTACAAGCGCAATTTCGATGCGGTAAAAAACACCTTTGAGAGTCACTGGAACAGTCTCGGCGTCGGTTGCCAGGCGTGCCACGGTCCGGCCTCAACTCACCTGGAATGGACGGCAAAAAAAACTGATCTGATCCACGCCGGTTTTGCCGTCGATCTCAAGGACAAGAACGCCACCGTCGAGCTCGAAACCTGCGCCCGCTGCCACTCGCGCCGCGCGCCGCTGGGCGATGGCTACACCGTCGGCAAGCGCTTGATGGACGACTATCTCCCAAGCGCCTTGACCCGTGAGCTGTACGCGCTGGACGGCAAGATCAAAGACGAAGTGTTCGAACACGGCTCCTTCGCCCAAAGCAAAATGTTCGACAAAGGCGTGCGCTGCAGCAACTGCCACAACCCCCACAGCACTGAACTCAAGGCGCCGGGCAACGGCGTGTGCCTGCAATGCCACAACACCGCTGGCAAGACTGCGGTGGAAGGTGTCGATGGCAAGGGCTTGCAGGCGAAGAACTACGATTCCATCGAACACACCCGTCACACCATGGGTCAGCCGGGTTCGCAATGCGTGGATTGCCACATGCCGGGCAAGTTCTACATGGGCAATGACTTCCGGCATGACCACAGCTTCAGCATTCCCAACCCCGAGCGAGCGGCGAAACTCGGGACGCCGGATGCGTGCCTGACCTGCCACCAAGGCAAGGCCGGGGACAAGGTGACCGAGCAGTTCAAGCTTTGGAACAGCGCTTCGGCGTCTGCTGTTCAAGCACCGCGCTATGACGAAAGCCTGTGGCTGATCCGCAATGGTCAACCGGGGGCAGCGCAGGCCTTGTACGAGCAATTGCAGCGCAGCGACCTGCCGGCGATTCAACGGGCGACCCTGCTGGCCGAACTGCCGCTATACCCCAGCGAGCAAGCATTGAAACTGGCGACCCAGGACTTGAGCAACCCGGCGCCGCAAGTGCGCGAAAGCGCGGTGCGAGCGATCAGTGCGTTCCTGCCGCCAGCGGAGCGCGCTCCATTGCTGACGCCGTTGCTCGGTGACCCGGTGAAGGCGGTACGGATTGTTGCCGCTCGGGATCTGCTGAACGTGGCGCGTAATGGTTTGGGCCGTGCGCAGGCCAACTGGAACGCGGCCATCGCCGAGTACGAGGACGTGCAGAAAAACCTGGCGGAACGGGCCGAGGCCAACCTCAACCTGGCCATGCTCTATCAGGCCAGCGGGCGCACGGCGGACGTCGAGCCGCTGCTGCGCTCAGCCCTGAAACTTGACCCGGACTTCTATCCGGCACTGGTGACATTGGTGCAATGGCTGGAGGCCGGCGGGCGCGGTCCCGAGGCGCAAGCGCTGCTGGAACAGAGCATCAAGGAACACCCGGACGCGGCGTTGCTACTGCACACCCAGGGATTGTCGTTGATTCGTGCGGGTAAAACGGCGCAAGCCATGCCGCTGCTGCGCAAAGCCGCGACGCTGGAACCCCAGAGCGCGCAGTACGGTTATGTGCTGGCGGTGGCGCTGCATGACAGTGGCAAGGTTGATGAAGCGTGCGAGGAACTGGAAAGGTTGTTGAAGGTGCAGCCGGCGAATCGCAATGCGCGGTTGTCGCTGATCCAGTACTACCTGGAGAACGGCAAGGAGCCCAAGGCCCAGGTGTTATTGCAGGGTTGGAAGAAAATGAACATGGCGGATCCGGCGTTGAAATAACCCCCGTAGCAGCTGTCGAGCAACGCGAGGCTGCGTTCGGCGGCGAAGCCGTCGTAAAACCAGGTGCCACGGTTTTTCAGGTAGACCGCGTGCGCAGGGTTTACGACGGCTTCGCCGCCGAACGCAGCCTCGCGCTGCTCGGCAGCTGCTACAGGTTACTCACCAGGACGACCCACTCCTGGCCGCCAATTCCCGCCGACTATTGGCCCGCATCGCCTTGATCAACGACACCGTCCCCACCAGCAGAATCGCCGCGCCAAACAGGAAGTCGATGTTGTACAACTGAAAATCCTGCAACGGCCCCACCAGCATCACCCGGACCGCACCAATCCCGACCAACGTCGCCAGGAAATCAATCCCCGGTTCATCGCGGTAAAACACGTGCATCAGCGGCAGGCAAATCACCAGCAGCAACAGCAAAACGATCACCTTGAACGAGCCCTTGCGCTCGACACTGAACGCGCACTCATTGGTGCTGTAAGCCTTGTAATCCTCATCGCGCACCATTGAGTTCTTCTCGTTGATGTACTCCACGCGGTTGTATTTCTGGACCGGCATAAAGGTGTTCGACATCTCCATCAGCGTAGTGATGTGGCGGAAACGCAGGTCGATGCGTTCGTTGCCTTTGAGGTAATACAGCACCGGTTTGTAGCCGTAGCGGTAGGTGTCGAACGGAAACTCGGTGGCACGGCCCTGCACGCCGATGGGGCGCGACTCCAGTTCGGCGTAGGCACTTTTATTGTCGGCGGCGAGGTTGCGGCTCAGGGGTTTGATCCGCACCTGCTCGAGGAAGATCGGCGTGGCGCCGAACGACCATTGCAGCGGTTCCAAGCGCAGGCGCAATTCGTTGCGGCCCAGGTCATAGCGGTTGAAGGTGCGCTCGGAAACGATCACCGAGCCGCCGAGCATAAACTCGCCGCGCAGGTTGTTGGTGACGCGCAGGGTCAGTTGATCCTTGCCCAGGGACAGCGCATCGGCCGACGGTGGCGTGCCGCACCAAGCGGTGCTGTCATAGGCGCCGCCCAACTGCCCGCCGCGGTTTTCCTGGAACACGTAAAAGTAGCCAGCCCACAGGGTCAGCATCAGCAAAAATGCCGTCAGCCCTAAAATCTTCTTGCCGAAACTCACAACGCCAGACTCCCTTCTTGATTTCGTCCATGCAGCCAAAAAAACGGCCGATTGCGCGGACTTTACCAAAATGCCAGTACTGCCCCAAGCAAAAACCTCCCTAAACCCACTCCCCGTACCCCTGTAGCAGCTGTCGAGCAACGCGAGGCAGCGTCCGGCGGCGCAGCCGTCGCAAATCCTGCGCACGCGGTTTACTTGATACACCGCAGTGCATGGTTTTACGACGGCTGCGCCACCAAACGCTGCCGAACGCTGCCTCGCGTTGCTCGACAGCTGCTACAAAAAAAGAGTTCAGCGGCGTCTGAATAATGGGCGCGGCTCAATCACTGAGCGCCCATACAACACGCTCATCCCTGCCAGCCCCTTGAGCGCATCTTCGGCCGACTTGTCCTCACGCACCGCAAAGCTGTCAAACCCGCACTGACGCATATGGCTCAGTTGATCACGCAACACATCGCCAATCGCCCGCAATTCACCGGTCCAGCCCAGCCGGGTGCGCAACAGATAGGCCTGGCTGTACCCGCGACCATCACGAAAACTCGGAAAATCCAGCGCGATCAACGGCAGCAGGTTGAAGCAGGACTTCAGGCTTTCGACCTCATCGTCCGGCCCGAGCCAAACCCCGTTCCGAGTCGGTTCATCCAGCCAGCGGGCCAACGGCAGAATCAATCGCCCCGCAGGCCATTCAGCGTCGATATCCCGAACCAATGTCCACGGGTCATCACGATCAATCCGCGCCACACCCTCCTCCAGCCGCAACAGATTGTTCATGCCGGCACCTCCAGCACTTTCGGGTAGACCCGTTCCTTGAACGGCTCCAGGCCAATGCGCTGCACCGTGTCGACAAACAGTTCTTCGCTCTCGCGATAACGGACAAAGGTGCCGATGATTCGCTCAATCACATCAGGCACTTCAGCGGCGCTGAAGGACGGGCCGATGACTTTACCCAGCGCACTGTTTTTGCCCTGGGCACCGCCGAGGGTGATCTGGTACCACTCGCTGCCGTTCTTATCCACGCCGAGAATGCCAATGTTGCCGATGTGGTGGTGACCGCAGGCGTTCATGCAACCGGAGATGTTGAGGCTGATGTCGCCGAGATCGTGAAGGTAATCGAGGTCTTCGAAACGCCCCTGAATCGCTTGGGCGATGGGGATCGACTTGGCGTTGGCCAGCGCGCAAAAGTCACCGCCGGGGCAGGCGATGATGTCGGTCAGCAAGCCGATGTTGGCGCAGCCCAGCCCTTGGTCGCAGGCCAGGCACCACAAGGCATACAGGTCGGCCTTGGTCACGTCCGGCAGCACGATGTTCTGTTCGTGGGCGATGCGAATCTCGCCGAAACCAAACTGCTCGGACCAGTCCGCCACCGCCTCCATCTGCTCGGCGGTGACATCCCCCGGCGGTGAGGCGATGCCCGGTTTGGTCGAGAGCACGACGCTGGCATAGCCCGCCACTTTGTGCGGCTGCACGTTGCGCGCGACCCAACGGGCGAAGGCCGGGTTCTGCGCCAGGCGCGTGCCGAAATCCAGGTCGGTGCCGGCCAACGCTCGATAAACCGGCGGAACGAAGGCACTGGCGACCCGCTCATACTCGACATCGGTCAGTTGCGCCGGACCGTCCTTGAGATGCTGCCACTCCTCCTCGACTTCCTTGGCGAAGGCGTCGATGCCCAGGGCTTTCACCAGGATCTTGATCCGCGCCTTGTACTTGTTGTCCCGCCGACCGTGGCGGTTGTAGACCCGCAGCACAGCCTCGACGTAGGACAGCAAATGCTGCCACGGCAAGCCTTCGCGAATCTGCAAACCGAGGATCGGCGTGCGCCCCAGACCACCACCAACGATCACCCGCAGGAGCATTTGCCCGTCGCTGCCGGGGTAAAGATAGAGGCCGATGTCATGCATCATGATCGCCGCGCGGTCCTGTTTCGCCGAGCAGATGGCGATCTTGAATTTGCGTGGCAGGAACAGGAATTCCGGGTTGATGGTCGACCACTGCCGGAGGATTTCCGCCAGGGGGCGCGGGTCGATCAGCTCGTCCGCTGCGACCCCGGCGAAGGCTTCGGTGGTGATGTTGCGCACGCAGTTGCCAGAGGTCTGGATTGCGTGCATCTCCACCTGGGCCAGGCGTTCGAGGATGTCCGGCACCTGGGCCAGTTCGATCCAGTTGAACTGCATGTTCTGCCGGGTGGTGAAGTGGCCGTAGCCGCGATCATAGTCCCGGGCGATGCTCGCCAGGGTGCGCATCTGCCCGGCACTCAAGGTGCCATAGGGTATGGCGACCCGCAGCATATAGGCGTGTTTTTGCATATAGAGGCCGTTCTGCAGACGCAGCGGCAGAAACTCTTCTTCGCTCAGTTCACCGGCCATGAAGCGCTCAACCTGATCGCGAAACTGCGCAACCCGCTCGAACACCAGCGCCCGGTCATAGTCGTCGTACTGATACATGTGGCTGCCTCATCAGGGTGGATTCTTGTCCCCGTGTAGCAGCTGCCGAGCAACGCGAGGCAGCGTTCGGCGGCGCAGCCGTCGTGAAATCAGCCACCGCGGTGTTTCAGGTAGACCGCGATTGCAGGGTTTGCGACGGCTGCGCCGCCGAACGCTGCCTCGCGTTGCTCGGCAGCTGCTACACGGGGCTTTATGGCCGGGATGATGAACCTGCGGCGCAGCACGTTACAGACCCACCTGAACGCTAAAAAACCGTATCAGAGCGCAGCAGATGGCCGCAGGCATGCTCCGTATCTGATCCGCATAAATCGAGTTTTCCTGAGTCTGTTTTGTTTCCGGCAAGGTTTCTACAGTGCATCCCATGCCAGACCGGGTGGCCTGGCAAGACTTTGCATGGATGAACTGACCATGAGCACAGCAACAATCGCAGAGGCCTATAACTACAAGGTCGTCCGCCAATTCGTCGTGGCAACCATCGTCTGGGGTGTGGTCGGCATGGCCATGGGCGTATTTATCGCCTCGCAACTGGTGTGGCCCGAAATGAACCTCGACCTGCCGTGGACCACGTTCGGTCGCTTGCGCCCGCTGCACACCAGCCTGGTGATTTTCGGCTTTGCCGGCAGCGCCCAATTCGCCGCCAGTTACTACGCGGTACAGCGCACCTGCCAGGTGCGGCTGTACTCGGACAAACTCGCCGCGTTCACCTTCTGGGGCTGGCAATCGGTGATCGTCATCATGCTGATCACCCTGCCGCTGGGCTACACCACCACCAAGGAATACGCCGAGATCGAGTTCTCCGGCGCGGTGTGGATGACCGTGGTCTGGGTCGCCTACGCCATCGTGTTCTTCACCACCGTGGTGCAGCGCAAGACCAAGCATATCTACGTCGGCAACTGGTTTTTCGGCGCGTTCATCGTGGTGATCGCCATGCTGCACGTGGTCAATCACCTGTCGATACCGGTGGACTGGTTCAAGTCATACCCGGTGTATTCCGGGGCCACCGACGCCATGGTGCAGTGGTGGTACGGGCACAACGCGGTGGGCTTCTTCCTGACCACCGGGTTCCTCGGGATGATGTATTACTTCGTGCCGAAACAGGTGGGTCGGCCGGTGTATTCCTATCGCTTGTCGATCGTGCATTTCTGGGCGCTGATCACCCTGTACATCTGGGCCGGCCCGCACCACTTGCACTACACCGCGCTGCCGGACTGGGCGCAGTCCCTCGGCATGGCGATGTCGCTGATCCTGCTGGCGCCGAGCTGGGGCGGGATGATCAACGGCATGATGACGCTCTCGGGCGCGTGGCATAAATTGCGCACCGACCCAATCCTGCGTTTCCTGGTGCTGTCGCTGGCGTTCTACGGCATGTCCACGTTCGAAGGGCCGATGATGGCGATCAAGACGGTGAACGCCCTCTCCCACTACACCGACTGGACCATCGGCCACGTCCACGCCGGAGCGCTCGGCTGGGTGGCGATGATCACCTTCGGCGCGATTTACCACATGGTGCCGAAAGTCTTCGGCCGCGAGCAGATGTTCAGCACGCCGCTGATCAACTTGCACTTCTGGCTGGCAACCATCGGCACCGTGCTGTACATCGCCTCGATGTGGGTCAACGGCATCACCCAGGGCCTGATGTGGCGCGCGATCAACGACGACGGCACGCTGACCTACTCCTTCGTCGAAGCCTTGCAGGCCAGCCATCCGGGGTTCGTGGTGCGGTTTGCCGGCGGGGTGTTCTTCCTCAGCGGCATGTTGCTGATGGCCTACAACTGCTGGCGCACCGTGCGGGTGTCGGATGTGGCGATGGCCGAGCGTGAAGCGCAGATTGCCTGAGGGTTGAGATGATGGAGATGGTGTTGAATATTTTCGGGGTCGTCGGGTTCTGGCTGGCGATCGAGTATTGCCTGAAGCACCAGACACCCGAGAGCCTGGAGGATGCGAGCCTGATTCCGTTCGCCGATGACCCGGAGGTGGCGCGGCGGGTGGAGCTGGCGACGGGCAAGACCGTGAAAGCGGTGGCGCCGGAAGAGGCGAAGCCGGGGTGGGGCAACCTCGAAGTCTGACACCGATCGTTCCCACGCTCTGCGTGGGAATGCCTCAAGGGGCGCTCCGCGTTTCAGTGGGACGCAGAGCGTCCCGGGCTGCATTCCCACGCGGAGCGTGGGAACGATCAACGCGGAGCGTGGGAACGATCAACGCGGAGCGTGGGAACGATCAGTAGTCACAAGGCAGCAGGAAGATGCTCGTCCCTCAACGGCGGATTGATCTAGAATCCGCCCGTTGAAAACACACTGCCAGGAACGTTCGCGGAAACGGCACTTCTTGATCGTTCCCACGCTCTGCGTGGGAATGCCTCAAGGGACGCTCCGCGTTCCAATGGGACGCGGAGCGTCCCGGGCTGCATTCCCACGCGGAGCGTGGGAACGATCAACGTCGAGAGTCATTGAGGCCACACAGCGTCAGGAGTTCGATCAACCGCGCTCGCGGGGGATCAGGCTCTGCAGTTGCAACGCCAGGAAATCAGCATCAAAAGCGAAGGTGTCCGGGTCTTTCAGGCCGTTGGTCTTGCGCCATTGCCAACTGGTGGATGGCGGCAGGCAGACCAGCGAAATGCTGCCGTAACGCGCAGCGGTCAGGCCCATGACTGCCAATGAAATCTGGCCACTCGCGCCCATCACATCCGGCACGAACTCCACCGGTTTGCCGGCAATCACAATTGTCAGTTTCTCGGTCTTGAAGGTCGAGGTCTCGACCGCCACGCTCGGCCCGGACGCGACGTACAGCTCGCGGCTGACCTCCAGCAGGTTCGGTGCCTGGACCGGTTCCAGCCACTGCTGGATCTGATCGAACAGCTCACCAATGCGCGTCGCCCACACGGCCGATTGCGATTCAAACAATTGCTTCTTGTGCGCTTCGCTTTCTGCGTAGTGGCGAAGCATCTCGCCCAGTTGCCGTACGTCGTCCATTGCGGTGTTCCTTTGATTGAAGCGGTGCTGCGGACTTTGAGCATGGCAGAAGCGCGCTACCGGCGTACGACTAAAAGCGCGAGCGGTACTGGCTGGGGGTCATGGCCAGGTGTTTGCGAAAGGCACTGCCCATGTGTGACTGATGGGCGAAACCGGCGTCCAGGGCGATGCTGGCCAGGGGCAGGTCCGTTTGCTC
The DNA here is from genome assembly GCF_059716165.1 of Pseudomonas sp. LBUM1646. Lineage (NCBI taxonomy): Bacteria > Pseudomonadati > Pseudomonadota > Gammaproteobacteria > Pseudomonadales > Pseudomonadaceae > Pseudomonas > Pseudomonas sp. LBUM1646. Next base: position 3,069,170 of record NZ_CP166810.1, on the reverse strand, counting down.
GATCATCCGCCGCGCCGCTTGCAGGCGCACTTCGACCAGATACGCATGGGGCGTGAGGCCGATGGCTCGGGTGAAGTCGCGCAGAAATCGCAGCTCGTTGTGCCCGTAAGTGACGGCCAACTGCTCCAGGCTCAGGGGTTGATGGAACTGCTCGGCAATCTGCTCCAAAACCCGGCTGAACCCCTTGGGCGTAGCCCTTTGCGCGGTATCGGCTGGCACACTCGCCAGACCGACGAACGCCAGCGCCGCTTGTTCCAGGGCCAAACGGTCGGGTTGCGGATTGAACAGCAGGCGCCGCAACGTCCGCGCCAAGCCCAGCGCCGGACCGTGGCCCGCTGACTGCACGCGGTGGTTAACCGAAGGCAGGTGCTGACGGGCGAATTGTTCGTCCATCCGCAGCAGCAGGTATTCGCCGCCACCGGCAGATTCGGAAAACACCTCGACACCGACCGGGGTGTGCGCCAGTACGCCGGGCAATGTGTCAAAGTCCACCCGATGGTCGGAATCGATGGCATGCACGCCTTGCTGACGTTCCAGGGTCACGCCAAGCGTGTGCCATTGCGCCGGATCCCGCGCGCTGTAAGCCGCGCGCGGCAGCAGTTGCAGGCAGAGTTGATCGTCCAGCAGGCGTTGGCTCAGCATGTGAAATTTCCTGATAGATCGACGCTCGAATCCACGGGAGACTCTCTAACAAAGGGTTGCCATCAAACAGGAGCACAGCATGCGCACCATCGGTCTTATCGGCGGCATGAGCTGGGAGTCCAGCGCCGAGTACTATCGCCTTATCAACCAGCAGGTTCGCGACCGCCTCGGGCCGTTGCGTTCGGCGCAATTGCTAATGTACAGCGTCGACTTCGGGCCTGTCGAACAGGCCCAGCATGCCGGGCGCTGGGACGATGCGGCGGCGATTCTGGTGGATGCCGCGCGCAGACTGGAGGCTGGTGGCGCGGATTGTGTGGTGTTGTGTACCAACACGATGCACAAGGTGGCCGGGCAGATTCAGGCAGCGATCAGCATTCCGTTTTTGCACATCGCCGACCCGACCGGTCAGGCAGCAGTCGATGCCGGGGCGCTCAAGGTCGGCTTGCTGGGCACCGCGTTCACCATGGAGCAGGATTTCCTCAAGGATCGGTTGTCAGCCATGGGGCTGACGGTGCTGGTGCCGGGCGCCGAGGAACGCCAGGCGTTGCATCGGATCATTTATGACGAGTTGTGCGTCGGGGTAATCAGCGAGGCGTCACGCAAGGTGTATCAACAGGTCATCGAGTCGCTGACCACGCGTGGCGCCCAGGCGATCATCCTCGGTTGCACGGAAATCGGCATGTTGATCAAACCCGAGCACAGCCCCCTGCCCTTGCTCGACACCACCGAACTGCATGCGCAGGCGGCGGTGGCGTTTGCTTTGGGCGACTGACTCAACCGGCCTTGGGCGTGGAACGCAGGCGCGCCATGCTCAAGGCATCCACCAACACGCCGTCACGCACGGCATAGTCGCGAAACAGGCCTTCGTCTTCAAAGCCGAACTTGCGGTAGAGCCCGATAGCGGCTGCGTTATCGGCGTAGACCGAGAGTTCGACCCGGCGCAAATTCATCCAGTTGTCAGCAATGTCCAGTGCTGTCGCTAACAGTTTCGAGCCGACGCCTTTGCCTTGCCATTCCCCGGCGACGCACATGCCAATGCTGCCGGCATGGCTGCGGCGGATCCGCGAGAACTGCTCCAGCCCGATGTTACCGATGACTGCTCCCTGATACAGCGCCACCAGTTGCACCACCCGCTCGTTTTCCGGCATCAGGCGTTTGCGCCAGACTTCGGTGGACTGAAACGGCATTTGCAGCACCTGCCGGGTAATGGCCGGATCGTTGTAGAGCGCGGTGATACCGTCGATGTGGGCTTCGCTGAAGCGCTGGAGGGTGATGCTGGGGTCAGTGACGGGCATGATGATTCTTCCGTGAAGCGTGCATGGCCGCCCACTCTAAACCAAACCGCGATCTACCTGCATGGCAAGATCCTTGACGCAAGTATTGTGCAAGGCGCTATCAACTGACCACTCGTCGCCACTGTCAGATCTGACAGTAGGCAGCGCAACGCCATTTCTTGTGTGATACCTCCACCCTGTCCTGCGGCGAAGAGGTATCCCCATGAACAAGTTCCATCCGGTTGAATCCGAAACACCCAATGCCCCTCTGGCGTTGCGTCCGCCGTACTTTCCGTCCAGCACCACCCTGACCGACCCAGACCACTACGCTGGCGGGATTCCGATTCGTGCACTCGAAGGGGATCTGCAATGCATCGTCAGCGCCTGGCTCGCCATGGGCATCGGCGATAAAGTTGAGATGTATTGGCAGAGCCTCACCTCACCGGTTGTCAGTAAAACCATTGAGTTTGATCACGAACTGGATAAGCCGGTGGTGCTCTGGATCCCCCGCGAACACGTCCTGGACGGTGACGCGATGCCGGTGTTTTACCAGGTCACGCAAGGCACCCAGACACCGGAACGCTCGGAGCCGCTGGAAACCTACCTGGTCAAGACCACCCGCCCTGGCAACTATGACGACAGTCCCGAAGAAGGGCATTCCGGGTTCAATTACACCTTTATCACCGACGTCTCCGGGGGTGTCGACGCGGACATGGCCGACCGGGGCGTGCAAATGCGCATCGAGCCCTATGAACACAGGACCACGTTCGACCGCATCGTTTGCCGCTGGGGCAGTCAGGAAGTGATTTATTACCCGGTGACTCAGGCGCAGGTCGACGACCCGGTCAACAACCCGATCATCATCACCTTCACGCGCGCCGTGATCGAAGCTGCCGGTGACGGCACGCGGGTGGTCGTGACCTTTCAGGTCATCGACCGCGTCGATAACCGCCCGGATGAGCGCGCGCCGTGGGCCAAATTCGCCTACGTGAAGGTGGATCTGGACGGCAATCGGCTGGAGGCGCCGCTGGTACTGGTTGGGAGCAAACCGACCAATACCATCAACCTCGAAGATTTGCGCAACGACGATGTGAACGTGCGGGTCTACACCCGTGCCACGGACTTCGCGGTGGACGACACTGTCCGCCTGACCTGGACCGGCACCCCGGCCCAAGGCTCGCCGATCATCGTCGGGCCGCTGGTAAAACTGGTGGATTACGTGCCGTTTCACCTCGACTTCTTCATCCCCAACGCCGCCGTCAAAGCCATCGCCCAAGGGTTTGCCACGGTGTCCTACGTGCGCATCCGCAGCGGTGAGGCGGATCAGCCATCGAAAAACGCCAGCGTCAGCGTGGAGGGTGACATCAGCCGTTTGCCGGCACCGAGCGTGGTGCAAGCCCCCAACGGTACCCTGCCAGCCGACTCGCCTTACGCAACGATTTCCGTGGCGTATTACGAAGGTCGCAAACCCGGCGACCTGATCACCATTCATTGTCAGGGCAAACGCCCGGGCGGTGGCGAGACCTACTACCAGATCCCCATCATCGTCAGCGGCGAGCCCGTCGGCACACCCATCGAGCGCGGCCTGCCCGGCAGCGAAATCAGCCCCCTCAATGGCGGCACCTTGAAGATCTATTACACAGTAGCCAATGATGACGAACTGGCGGTGCGCAGCGAGCGTGATTCCCTGGTGCTGGAACTCAACGTCGGTGTGGCCCTGCCCGAGTTCCGCGCCCCCGATGTCACCGAAGCCGACAGCAAAGACGTGCTGTTACCGGAAAACGCCCCGACCGGCGCCAACATCACGGCCCGTTTCAACGACCCGGTGATCGAAACCCGCGCCAAAGATATCGTCGGCTTGCGCTGGGTAGGTTCTGTCACTGGCGCCCACCCACTGTACGAAATCCCGCTGACCATCCACACCGCCGGCAAACCGGTGCCGTTCTGGGTGGACCCGAGATACATTGGTCCGAACCTCAATGGCACAGTGACGGTGGATTATTACCTCAAGCGAGCGGGGGAACCGCTGCGTTTTTCTCGCGAGCGGGTATTGAGTATTGGCAGTGCGCGGCTGGAATTGACGCCGCCGACCCTGCTACCGCCGGCTGCCAGTCCGATTGATGTGCTGACTTATGCGAGTGGCGTGAACGTACGAGTGACGTTTGCTGGCGATCCGGGTGACAAGGCATTACTCAAAGAGATCAACGCCGCACCGGGTGCCGTGCCGTTTCCGGAGCAGGAGTTCAGTGCGGGGCAATCAGACTTTGTTCTCAGTTCGGCGTTTTTGGCGGCGCGGCAGGGAAAGGATATTGAGCTGACCTGGGTGTTGATCCGCAGCGGTGCGCCCGTTTCGGAATCGCTGCCCCTGGGGTTGCGGGTGATCCGGATTGAGGATGGAGACCAGAGATTACCGGCTCCTGTAATTCCCGAAGCCGAAAAGGGCGAGGAGCTAGATCTCAGCACCTTTCCTGGCGACGCAACCGTTACAGTCCGCCCATGGCTATTTATTGAGGTGGGGCAGAGATACGATCTATATGTCGAGGGAATAAAAGAAAATGATGAGAAATACACGATAACGGTTGCAGAGAATCAGTCCATTACTGAAAGCGACCGAACAAATGGTCTGAGAAAACCACTATTGCGCAGCGAATTAACCAAACTAAAAAACATCAGCGATATTCGGGTCAGACTGGAATTAAAACTTATTAATCACGGTGTTCCACTGCCCACACTCACTTTCCCTGAGACCACGTTGAGACTAATCATGAATTCTTCGATAGAAATAGACTTTACAGATTTTGAGAGTGGATTGAATGGTTGGGAGATTTTGACCACAGGTTCTATCGTGAGTGAATCGGGCAACAAGTTCTTCACAAGTACCGGCTTGGGTATAAGAAAAACATTTCAGTTTGAGCCTGGCCTTTACAAGATAAACTGCAAGGCCAGATTTAAAGGAACTTGGGATGGCTACAGAATCGGATTTTCTTATGAAAAGTATGTCAACTGCATACTCCCCACGGCGGCATGGGATGATTATGCGCTGTATTTTTATTTCACTGGCTCCACAACATTAGCGCTACAAACTGTCGGCTGGAGTACAACTTTTGACGTCGACGACATTCGAATCACAAAAATAAATTAAATTAAAAAATGCAGACCGCAAAAGGGGGCGCATCTATTTAACGTGCTGTACGTAGGCCCCTGTAGCTGCCGAAGGCTGCGATCTTATGATCTTGATTTTCAGGGGCAAGATCAAAAGATCGCAGCCTTCGACAGCGCCTACGGGATCGGGGTCATGCCTGGAAAACGCCTACAGGAAAAGCAGCTGTTTCGGGCGTTGCGTTGGTTGACTGCCCTGCCCTCTCTCCCTATCCTCGCGCCTGTCACGACTCATTCGTGATCGGGTTTGACGGCTCGGCGGTTTTAAGGTGCGCATTGTCTTCCAACTTTGCTCGTGTACTCGTGTGCTCGACTCAAAGCTTAATGGTGACTGTGCGCGGGGCACTTTCGGGTGCGCCGGGTACCTTAGACCGGTCCGTCAACCTGCGCACAGTTGCCACCCATTCGTTTGACGGCGATTTTGTGGCAGCTCTTGATGACTAAGGAGCTACACCAATGACCAACGCAACCACAAAATCCACCCCCTTCGCCCGCTGCGACCACGTCGACCATCACCTTTTCGCCGTACAACCCGACATCCCCCTGCTCGACGCCCTGGAACACGCTTCCGTCTACCTCAGCTGCGCCGAAGCCCTCGCCCATCAAGCCCCTAACGCCACCCGCCCGGAACACATTCAGACATTACGCTGGGCCAGCAAGCACATGCTCGATACCGCACGCTCACTGGTGCAGGCCTCGATCGACGGTTTGCACGCAGCACAAGCGGGAGGTGAGGCATGAATGCGCATATGCCGATGACCAACAATGACCACGACATTCCGGTGTTGCTGGTGGCCACGCAAGCGCCGTTGGATGTGCTGCACAGCAATGCCGCCACCCGTTTTCTGGCGGTGACGCAGATGATGGAAAGCCTGGCCAGCCTTGATATCACGCAGGCCAAGGGCGCCGATGTGCAGCAACTGGCGCAGGCGGCGGCGATGTTGTTACGCGATGGCTGTGATGTGATGGATGTATTGGGGCGGCGGATTCGTGCTCAGGGTTGACCGTCTGAGTTGATGTTGTTTGTGCTGGCGTCATCGCGAGCAAGCTTTGCTCCTACAGAGGAGCTGCGGTATACGCGGATTTTGAGCACGACACTCATCCAATGTAGGAGCAACGCTTGCTCGCGATGGCGGTGAGTCATTCAGCATTGATGTGACTGACACGACGCCTTCGCGAGCAGCCTCGCTCCCACAGGGGGTTACCGTCAATTCGAGAACCACTCCCGCCGTTCATGGAAGGTGTTGCGGATCAGTTCGGCGAGTTCCTGCACCTCGGTCTGCTGCCGGGATTCAGCATTCACTGCCAGCCACGCCTGACGCTGCATCGGTTCGCTGAACAACCCCGGCAGCGCAATCAGGGCGCGGTCGAAGCGGCTGATGTAGCCGGGCAACAGGCCGATGCAGGCGCTGCAACGGATCATTTCCAGCATCAGTTCGTAAGACTGCAACTGCACAACCCCGGCCAGGCGTTGCTCCACCAGACGGTTCCATGGCCCGAAGCTGTCGATCTGCCGGTCATGCTGCCAATGCACCAGCATGAAATCCGCCAGGTCGTCGAGGCTGTCCGGCCGAGACGTAACCCGTGAATAACGTTTGGCGATGTGCGGGAAATAGTCCAGTCGTGCCAGGTGTTGCGGCTCATCTATTGCAAATGTCGGCCCGGGCAGCGGTGAGTCACCGGCTGCCAGCCACAGCACCACATCGGCGCTGACGGCTTGCAAGGCCAGTTCACTGTCCAGCGAGATGATCTCCAGGCGCACGCTGGCATTGCGCCGCAGCAGCGCGATCAGGTCGCGGCCGAGGATGTCATGCAGGATCGACTCGGCCACCGCCAGCCGGATCAGCGGCTGTTCGACCAGCGGCAATGTGCGTTCGTGGGCCAGCGCGATCAGTTGGGCATGCAGTTCCAGCCCTTCGCGGCTGAGGGTCAGGTTGCTGCCCTGAAAGTTGAACAGGGAGCGCTGCACCTGCACCTCCAGTTTCGCCAGTTGTTTGCGCAACAACGTCGTTCTGACGTTGAGGCTGCGCGCGGCCTGCATGAAACAGCCGCACCGGGCGCTGACCATGAAGTACTGCGCCACCTCGGCCTCGATCCCGGCTGCCTGCGCCAGCCAGGATTGGGGTTGCACGTCGGGACAGCGATAATCGCCAGTGTCCTGACGCCCTGCGGGTTCTATGAATGCCATCGATGACTCCCTGTCGATCTGGTGGGTTTTGCGTCCTTCGCGGTGGACCGCGCGTAGCTCTACGGATTGTTGCCAGAAGATTGCTGCACTTGTGTGTCAGGCTCAGGCGTAAACCGGCCAGGCATCGACAATCCTGCCGCCTCGCACTGCCAGCAAATCACCAAATTGCAGCAACACCGATTCAGTCTGGGTCGGGCGCAGGAACACTTGATCCTCCACCGCCAGGCCCACGGCGCTGGAGCCGTTGACCATTTCCTGATTGGAGCTGCGGCCATACACCCCGTTGCTCTGCAAACCCTGGGGCGATTCGAACTCGGCCATCCAGTTGCCGCCATAGATGAAAAACGTCTCGCGCTGATTAGCGTCCCACCACGAGAACAGCTTCGACTTGTCGTCCAGCGCCGGAATATTCACCGCCCCGGTGCTCTTCAACACGGGCGTGGCGATGTACGCCGCCGGCACATGGTCCACCAGCGATGGCAAGTCATAGTGCGTCGGCTTGAGCATCGCCGTGCCGACCGAGACTTCGCTGCTCAGACTTTCGTTTTCGTGCATGCGATAGCTCGGACTGCCGGCGGTGTTGAGCGTCAGCCCTTCACGCCATAGACCCGGATACTGCTGACGAGTGAAATCGACGCAGCGGTTGTAGATCACCATGACTTTGCCGAACAGTTCCTCGGGGGAACCAAGGATCCCCGGCACGCCCATGCCCACGAACGGGTCGTAGCCCATGAACCCGGCAAACGCCAAGTGTTGCGGGTGGGCGCTGATCAGCGTCAGCATCTGCCCGAGCACACTCAGGTCTCTGACGCCGCCACGGTGCAGGCCGACGTCCAGCTCGATGTTCACCCGCACTCGCGTGCCCAGGCCCTGCGCCAGCGCAAGGTATTGCTGTAAGCGTTCCGGCGTATCGAGCAACCACTGCAACTGCTTCGCAGGGTCAAACGGGCCTTTGTGGGTGTCATAAAACAGCTGCGCCGAACGCACCGGGAGCGGTTTGCCCAGCAGGATGTCGGCGTCCGGAAATTGCGCGGCGTCATGGTTGAGAAACGGTTGATGAAACGACATCAAGCGCTTCGTGCCGGCACGTTTGGCGATATACGCCAGCAGCCCCGGTGCTGGCAGGGATTTCTCCACCAGACGCAAGTGTTTGCCACCGCGCCGGACCGATTGCAGCACCGCGTCGATGTTGTGATCGAGGCGATCCAGATCGATCAGCATCACCGGACGCATCGGGCCGTGGGCCTTGAGTTCACGGTTCAGCGCGCGAAAATAATCGCTGTACGGCCCGCCCCGATCCCCCGGCCGCAGCCACGCGCCGACACCCACCAGCAAGGCGCCTACGCCCACGGTTCCAAGCAGGAAATTGCGACGATTCACGGCCATCAGTTCACCCCCAGAATCGATGACAAATGCGCATTGAGAAACCTGCCGCTGGGGTCCAGCGCCTGGCGAACCTCAACGAATTCACGCCAGCGCGGGTACAACGGCTGCAAGTTCTTGGCGTTGAGCGTGTGTAACTTGCCCCAGTGCGGCCGGCCGTTGTATTTCCAGAAGATCGGCTCGACGGCGGCGAAGAAGTTGTGATGGTCCATCTGGTAATGCTGGTGCACCGAGATCGAACAACTGTCGCGGCCCTCGAACATGCTCAGAGGAATGTCGTCAGCCTTCACATAGCGGTACTCGATGGGAAACCAGGTGCGCAGGTCCTTGTCCTGAATCAGCTTGAGAATTTCCCGCAGGCAGGCCGGGCCATATTCAGCGGGCACCGAGTATTCCATCTCGTTAAAGCGCACGGTGCGCACGTTGGCGTAGATGTCGAATGAGTCGCCGACCCGGTCATCGAAACTGGCGAGGTGGCGCAGGTTGTTAAGCATCGTGCGGCGCAGGTCGGGGAAGTCGCTGCCGTACTTGTCGATCTTCTCGATCAAGGTCACGAACTCGTTACCGCCCTCTTCATCCGCCGGGATCGGCGGTGTGGCCGGGTCGGCGGTTTCGTTGAGGGCGATCGACAAGGCGTAGTCGGAATGGGTCACCACGAGCATTTCCCAGTGTTGGTTTTCCTGTGAGTTCTTGTCGATGTCTTCCAGCAGCTCTTCGGTTTTGGCGATCCACTGGCGCTCCCGTAGTCGATACGCCGGACGGTTTTGCATTCTGATTTTTGTGGCAACGCCCAAGGCTCCGAGGGAGACACGGGCGGCGCTGAACACCTCGGGATGGCGCGTGCTGTCGCAGTCCAGTACATCGCCGCTGGCGGTCACCAATTGCAGGCCGCAGACGTGGGCCGAATAGGACTGAAAAGTCTTGCCGGTGCCGTGGGTCGAGGTGGAGATGGCGCCAGCGAGGGTCTGATAGTCGATGTCAGCCATGTTCGGCAGGGCTTGGCCGACGTCCTTGAGCGGCGTGCCCATGCGTGACATCGGCGTGCCGGCGGCGAACTCCGCCTGCAAGGTGCGGGTGTCGTGATCGAGCAGGCCGGTGAAGTAGCTCAGGGACAACAGCGTGCCGTCGGTGGGCACCAGGGCACTGAAGGAATGGGCCGAGCCGACCGGGCGGATTTTGCCTGGGGCCTGGCGAATCACCTGGGTCAGTTCATCGAGGTTTTTCGGTGCCAGCCGCGCCGCCGGCAGGCAACTCTGGCCACCGGACCAGTTGCGCCAGGGAATCAACCGCGGTGCACGCAGCAATTCGGCCAGCGCCGGGCTTGAGCCGAGCGCGGTGAAGGCACCGATGACGCTCGCCCGTTGCAGTAACTGACGTCGTGTCAGGTCCATCGTCATAAGTGCACCTGCTGATCTTATTGTTGGATGGACTGACCGGACATAAACGAAATCAGCGCCAGGAATTCTTCCTCCGAACACTGCATGCACAGTCCCATCGGCGGCATGCCGTTGTAGCCGTTGATCGCATGATCGAGCAGCGTGTCGGCGCCCTGCTGCACGCGCGGCTCCCAGGCTTTTTTATCGCCTGTCAGCGGTGCTCCGGCGGCGGGGTTGGCATGGCAGAGCTTGCAGCTGTTGGCGTAGACCTGGGCCAGTGCGGCATCGCCAGGCATGGCGTTGGCCGCTTCGCTGCGGGTGGCCGGCGGTTCTGGATCATCACCACAACCGCTGAGCAGCGTGGCGAAGACGCAGCCCACCAACGCAAAACAACGGCTAGGCTTTTCAGTGAATCGACGTGCCCGCATGGCAGTCCTCTCTTATGGCGCCCCTCAGCGGGAGGCTCCTTTTTATTGTGTTCAACGCGAGGTCAACACTAAGGCACCGGCGCGGCCGGGTTGAGGGCATTGGGGGCCAACAAGGGGGGCATCTGAGGCCATGACCCGCTCCGCCATCCATAGGACCGAGCGGCGCAAACGCTGAGATGAGTCATGACAAGCAAGGCCCAGGTCTGCTAAAACGATTCATCAGTGCATCACCCAATCCAGACGGGGTAGCGACATGACCACACCAAACATCCTTGGCAATCTGTTTCCCGACAGCAGCGACATCCCTGAAAAATACCGCCTCGACGGCCAGACCGAGCAACGCGAATACCTGGTAGACGGCGAACTGCGCACCTGGAGCGGCCCCCTCGCCCAGGTCCGCAGCCCGGTGTACCTGACCGGCGAAAATGGCGACGAACAAGTGATCCTCGGCAGCACGCCGTTGCTGGATGCCGAAACGGCTTTGACTGCGCTGGACGCCGCCGTCCGCGCCTACGACCGTGGCCAGGGGCTGTGGCCGACCATGCGCGTGGCCGAGCGTATTCAACACGTCGAAGCCTTCCTCGGGCGCATGCGTCAACAGCGTGAGGCGGTGGTGAAGTTGTTGATGTGGGAAATCGGCAAGAACCTCAAGGACTCGGAAAAAGAGTTCGATCGCACCTGCGATTACATCGTCGACACCATCAACGCCCTCAAGGAACTCGACCGTCGTTCCAGCCGTTTCGAACTGGAACAGGACACCCTCGGGCAGATCCGTCGCGTACCGCTGGGCGTCGCCCTGTGCATGGGGCCTTACAACTACCCGCTGAACGAAACCTTCACCACGCTGATTCCGGCGCTGATCATGGGCAACACCGTGGTGTTCAAACCGGCCAAGCTTGGCGTGTTGCTGATTCGGCCACTGCTGGAAGCCTTCCGCGACAGCTTCCCGACCGGCGTGATCAACGTGATCTACGGCAGCGGTCGCGAAACCGTCAGTGCGCTGATGGCCAGCGGCAAGATCGATATCTTCGCGTTTATCGGCACCAACAAGGCCGCCAGCGACCTGAAAAAACTGCATCCAAAACCACACCGCTTGCGTGCGGCACTGGGCCTGGACGCGAAGAACCCCGGCATCGTCCTGCCCGAAGTGGATCTGGACAACGCCGTCAGCGAAGCGCTCACCGGTTCGCTGTCGTTCAATGGCCAGCGCTGCACCGCGCTGAAAATCCTCTTCGTCCATGAAGATGTGGTCGAGTCGTTCATCGAAAAATTCAACGCCAAACTCGCCACCCTCAAACCTGGTATGCCGTGGGACAGCGGCGTAGCCCTGACGCCGCTGCCGGAAGCGAGCAAGGTCGATTACCTGCATTCGCTGGTGGCCGACGCGGTGAGCAAAGGCGCGACCGTGGTCAACCCCAACGGCGGTGAAGCCCGGGCGTCGTTCTTCTATCCGGCGGTGCTGTATCCGGTGAACCCGCAGATGCGCGTCTATCAGGAAGAACAGTTCGGTCCCGTGGTGCCGATCGTGCCGTACCGCCATCTGGACACGGTGATCGATTACGTCCTGGAATCGGACTTCGGCCAGCAACTGAGTATCTTCGGCACCAACCCGGTGGCGGTCGGCCGACTGGTCGACACCTTCGCCAATCAGGTCGGACGTATCAACATCAACGCCCAGTGCCAGCGCGGCCCGGACACCTTCCCGTTCAACGGCCGCAAGAACTCCGCCGAAGGCACTCTGTCGGTACATGATGCGCTGCGGGTGTTTTCGATCCGCACGCTGGTGGCGACCAAGTTTCAGGACAGCAACAAAGCACTGATCAGCGAGATCATTCGCGGGCGGGATTCGAGCTTCCTGACCACTGATTACATTTTCTGAGGAGACGCTATCTGAGAGCCTACCGCCTGCCACCGCTGATGCGCCGTTTGCTGCGTCCGTTGCTGGACCCGTACCGGCGCTATCGCAACGCGCGAGTGATCCACGCGGTGCGGGTTTCGCTGGGATTGCTGGCGACGATCCTGCTGACCACCGGCATCCACCTGCCCCACGGCGAGTGGGCGTCGGTGACCATGCTGGTGGTGATCGGCGGCTTGCAGCACCACGGCAACATCGGCAAGAAAGCCGCCGAACGCGCGATCGGCACCTTGATCGGGGCTGGCGTCGGCTTATTGCTGGTGGCGCAGCAGGCCTGGCTCGGCTTGCCTTGGCTGACGTATTTCGCGATGTCGGTGGTGTGCGGGTTCTTCTCGTATCACGCCATCGGCAAGGGCGGCTACACGGCGCTGCTGTCGGCGATCACCGTGTTTATCGTCGCCGGGCATGGCGACAACCCGGTCACTGACGGGTTGTGGCGCGGCGTGGACATTCTGATCGGCATCGCCCTTGCCCTGGCGTTTTCCTTCGCCCTGCCGCTGTACGCGGTGTTCTCCTGGCGCTACAACCTGGCCGATGCCTTGCGCGATTGTGCAACCAGCTACGGGCGGATCATCAATGGCTTGCCAGTCACCGATGACGAACATCTCAAACTCATGGGTCGCCTGAACACGGTGATGGTGCAACTGCGCTCGCTCATGCCGTCGGTGTCCAAGGAAGTGCGGATCTCCATGACTGAACTGGATGCCATTCAACGCAACCTGCGCATGTGCATCAGCACCCTGGAGATCCTTGGCAACACGCGTCCGGATGCCAGTGATCCGGTCGCCATGGCGCATCTGCAAACGGCGTTGAAAGCCGAACACCGGCAGATCCGCATTCAGTTGATCGGCATGGCCCGGGCCTTGAAATCCGGGGCGTCCCAGCGGCTCAGTCGACCAGTGGAGCTGCCGGACGCCAGCCTCGATGCGCCGGTTTACAGTCCCTTGGATGGTTACCGCTTATTGACCCGGCAATTGGCCGCCAACGTCGGTGAAATGCGCCAGCGACTGGCCAAGACCGCGCCGCGCTGGAACCTCTGAGGCTTACGGCGTGGCCACCCGGCGCAATTTCAGGCCCCAGCCCTGTTGCATTCCGGCGGCGGCCAGCAGGATCGCGGCCACACCCAGCCATTGCAGCGGTTCCAGGCGATGGCCGAAGGCGAACCAGTCAACAAAGATCGCCGCAATCGGGTAGATGAACGACAGTGCGCCGGTCAGTGCCGTCGGCAGTTTCTGGATGGCGCCGTAGAGCAACACGTACATCAAACCCGTGTGCACGATGCCCAAGGTCACCAGGCTGGCCCAGGCACTCGGCGCTTGGGGCAATGCCGAAAAGTGCGCAAAAGGCGCGAGTAACAGCACGCCGGTGCAGACCTGGACCAACGCGATCAGGTGCGGTGGCGTGCCGGTGAGGCGTTTGATGATCAACGCAGCAATCGCGTAAAGAAACGCCGCGCCCAGCGCCAGGCCAATCCCCATCAGGTAATCATTGCCACCCGCGCCCTGCTCGCCATGGGCGCTGACAATCGCCAGCATCCCGAGGAATGAAATGCCCAGCCAGAACAGCTTCTGCACGGTGATTTTTTCCCCGAGAAATAGCGCGGCCAACCCGACCAACATGAACGGTTGAACGTTGTACACCGCTGTGCCGATGGCAATCGATGCTCGGGAATAGGAGGCAAACAGCAACACCCAGTTGCCGACAATCGCCATCCCGCTGAACACTGCCAGCAGGAACGTGGTGCGGGTCAGAATGCCGGGGCGCAGGAAGCCGAACGCCGCGCAGATCAGCAACAAGGTGCCGGCACCGAACACACAACGCCAGAACACTACGTCCAGCACCGGCTGGCCTGACACCAGCACGAACCAGCCAATGGTTCCGGATATCAGCATGGCGGCGGTCATTTCGAATGACCCGCGACGTAGTGTTTTGTCCATCATCAGACTCCTGTGTTTGAGCGCAAATTATGCCAATCCGTCGACGGTCTTCTCCAGCGCAAAAATCAGGCTAAACTCGATTTCTGCCTTTTTTATCGAGGGCGTTTTGTCTAATTGCCTAATCGAGGTTTCGCCATGACCGACGACATTGATCAAGTGCTGATCAGCGCCTTGATGGAAGACTCACGGCGTTCGCTCAAAGCCCTGGCGCAGATTAGCGGGTTGTCATCGCCCAGCGTCGCCGAGCGCCTGCGCCGTCTCGAAGAACGCGGCGTGCTCAAAGGCTACACCGTCGAGATCGACCCCAAATGCTTCGGCTATCAGCTCCAGGCCATCGTGCGTATTCGTCCGTTGCCTGGGCAGTTGCAGGAAGTCGAGCGGCAAATCCAGGCCATTCCCGAATTCACCGAGTGCGACAAGGTCACCGGTGACGACTGCTTCATTGCGCGCCTGCATGTGCGCTCGATGGAACAACTGGACACCCTGCTCGACCGCCTCAACACCCACGCTGAAACCAACACCGCGATCGTCAAGAAAACCCCGGTCAAGCGCCGGTTGCCGCCGATGGCGTGAGTGTTGTTTGGGGCTGTATGGGATAGATTGACTGTTTTCCGGCGAAGGATTGGCGGTATGAAAACTCAGGTGATGTTGCTGGTGGCATTGATGCTGGCGGGTTGCGGCACTGTTCAAACGGTGGTGCGCAGTGACGAAGCAGCGGCAAAGAGTCTCAAGGAGAAAAGAAGCTACTGCGGTGCGGTTCCACGGATCTACAGTGGCGTGACCTATGATTTCTGCACCCTGCATGCGCCGCTGGAGGCAGGCGTCGATCCGGAGAAATACAACAACGGAACGATCTTTGTGTTGATCGATGTGGTCATTTCCGGCGCGCTCGACACCATGCTGCTGCCCTACACCATCTATCGCCAACAAGCCGATGGCAGCATTGTCGTGGCGGAGTAAGGGACGTCCTCTTCCTGATCGCAATAAGGTTTGCGCTTTCACCACTCTTCATACACCGCTAGAGTGCGCACCCTATTGCCGCCCGGCAATACTACAAGGAAGTACTTATGCGCCCGTTACTACGGCACCTCTGTCCCCGTGCCGTACCTCGTTTCGTCCGCAACTTGCTACTGGGAAGCCTGATTTTGCAAGCAACAGGCTGCGCGATGTTTTCCAATCACGTGACCCTCAAGACCGAGATGCCCGCCCAGTTTGTCGTGGACGTGACCGCCTCCTACCGCCCGCTGTTCACAAGTCTATGCATCTTGCCCGACGATTACGCCGGAGAGCCCGATCCTGACAAAGCGATGTTTTACAGTCAGCTTTACCCCACACCTCACACCTCTGAATTCGAGGTGGAGCTGGGTAAAAGAGTCGGCGATTGCACGCTGGTGCTCAACAGTTTTGATTTCACGATCTGGGATCGGTCACAGACCGGCCGCAACACGTTTGACACCTCCACCGTTGGGCTTGAAGTCGAAACATTCCTGAAGGAGGACGAGCAGCTAGCGACCAGGCTGGACGAGCAATTGCTTGAAGTACGCTGCCATTGGGAAGACGCGGACGCCATGAGTCACCCTGAACGAAAACTTGAATGTCACGGCCTGGATGCCAACAGGCAGGAGCGAAAAGGCTGGCAGCTGGGCATGTTGAAAATGAGGCAGCTGCAGGGCCTGACGTTGCGGCTGAAAGTCAGCGCCGCCGACATCGATGAAAAATCCCGGCCTCTGAAATCAAGCGTACCTATTAGGTAGTCGAAGAGGCGCCCATAAAAAAACCCGCCGAAGCGGGTTTTTTTATGACTCAGGGCTTGCGATCAATCATCGCGGCTCATGATGCCGAAGATCTGCAACAAGCTGATGAACAGGTTGTAGATCGATACATACAGGCTGATGGTCGCCATGATGTAGTTACGCTCGCCGCCATGAATGATGGCGCTGGTCTGGAACAGAATGCAGACCGAGGAAAACAGCACGAAACCTGCGCTGATCGCCAGTTGCAGACCGCTGATCTGGAAGAAGATGCTTGCCAGCGTCGCGCCCAGCAACACGAAGAACCCGGCGGTGATGAAACCACCGAGGAAGCTCATGTCCTTGCGAGTGATCAGCACATAGGCCGACAGACCGCCGAACACCAGCGCAGTCATCGCGAAAGCGGAACTGACCACTTCCGCCCCGCCCTGCATGCCCAGGTAACGGTTGAGGATCGGGCCGAGCAGGAAACCCATGAAACCGGTCAACGCAAAGGCCGACACCAGGCCCCAGGCCGAGTCACGGAGCTTGTTGGTAAGGAAGAAAAGGCCGTAGAAGCCGATCAGCACCACGAAAATGTTCGGGTAGCCGACGCGCATCTGCTGAGCAACGAACGCCATCACACCGCTGAATGCGAGGGTGAGAGCGAGCAAGCCGTACGTGTTGCGCAGGACGCGGCTAACCTCTAGCTGCTCAGCCTGCACGCTGTTATTAACTGCGTAATCCTGTTCGCGCATGGCGACACTCCTGTTGGTTTGAAACGTTCAGTGGCAAAGATCATAACAGACGCTCTGTAACAAGCCATGCAGAGAGTTTGACAGTGTGTTTCATTCAGGTATTATGGCGCCCGCAACGCAAACGGAGGTGTGGCCGAGTGGTTTAAGGCAACGGTCTTGAAAACCGTCGACTGTAACAGGTCCATGAGTTCGAATCCCATCGCCTCCGCCATCTTGAATACGTTAGAGCCCTGATTAGTCAGGGCTTTTTCGTTTCTGGGGTTTGGTGAAATCGTCTCCGCTCAGCATGTGTTCCATAACTATTCTGGAACCGTTCCATAACCAAGCTCATTTTCCCCTCTTCCGGCGTCCTGCCGATCGTTAAATATCCTTCATGTAACACGATGCTACGCTAACCTTTTAACCGAAGATTCGCGATGCCCCATTCAGACCTGCTCCCCCCTCTGCGGTACAAGATCAACGAAAACCAACTAGCCCTTGAAGCGGCCATTCTGGAGCTGACCAACTGGGTCGAAGCGCGCGGCTCAGCCGATGTTGCCGACAACGTGCGCAGTGCCCTGGACGCCATAGACAAGAACGAGGAACTCATCAAAATGACGCTTCCGCTGATGATGGCGCCGGAGTGACTGCAATCGACCAAAAGCAGACGGTCAGCGCGGTTCTGGTTTCGCCCGATAGCGAATGCTCACAGCAGCAGATGCATGCCAACTCTAGCCATTCACCGCATGACCCAGCGGTAGTGATGTTCCTCTCTACTGAGCACTATCCCAATCTTATTTCTTGGCCGGGATGGAAAGTCGAGCAACTTTGGTCACAGCGAGTGGTACCTCATGTAGAGGTAGGTTTTCCTGGAGATGTTAGCCTGCAAGGAGCGGTCGAAATGATGCCGATGCCGCAATGATTGCCAACCACAAGCGCCTCTTTGATCGAGGTCAGGTCAGTTTTGGCTGGCAGAATTACATCCCATTCATCGAAGGGGACCTAAGACGTCACAGCAACGGTGGTCGGATCATGATGCAGGTACTGGCGGCTGTGCCCATTGCCGGTTTCGACCCGGTGCTGGTAGCGGTAAAACGGGTGCTTGAGTCGGGAAGTCTGAACGCCGATCACATCTTAAATGTTCTCGCCCGACTCCCCGCTACTGCACCGCCGCTTCTCGTAGAAACCAGCCTGCAACTCAAGATGGCTCCCGTCGCGGCCCACGGAGAAGCTTCGACGGCACCCTCGAATCCACGCACTAGTACTAGCGATCAAATGCGGCTTGAAGTTCTGCCTGACTGCTGATACCGCTCTGCAGCAAGAGCATGAGAAGCAGGCGCGCCTTTTGAGGGCTCAGATCGCCGGCCATCACTGCACCTGCTTCGTAGCTGGTCTTGCCGCCGCCGACGAAACCATAGACTGGCATCGTGCGGCCGTTGGGTACTCGGGTCGCAACCACCACCGGTACGTTCTTCGAAAGAGCGTACTTGACCGCCTCGAACATAGAGACGTTCATGTTGCCCATGCCAACAGCTTGCACCACGATGCCTTTGGCACCCTGGTCGACGGCATAGCGCAGCAGCGACCCATCGGCCCCACCGAACATGGCTAGAATCTCTACGCGCGGCATCTCTGCGGTACCGATGTCGATATGCTGGCGGCGCAGCGGTGCGTTAGTGAAGATGACCTTGTCCTCCCAGACCTCGCCAAGAAAGCCGAAGTCACCAGACTTGAAGGTCTCGACATCTCCTGTGTGAGTCTTGGTGACGCTGCGCGCCGCATTGATCTGGTTGTTCATCGCCAACATCACGCCCTTGCCGCGGGCTTGAGCCGTGGTAGCAATGCGGATGGCATTGAGCAGGTTTCGCGGACCATCGAAATCGGGCGAGGATGCATTATGCTGCGCACCGATCAGGATCACCGGTTTGTCGGACTTGACGGTCAGGTCCAGCCAGTAAGCCGTTTCCTCCATCGTATCGGTGCCGTGCGCGATGACGACGCCGGCGACCTCGGGACGCGCGAGCGCATCATCAACGGCCTTAGTGAGACGTGTCCACCACTTCGCTTCGACATAGTTGGCCGACATGTTCGAGAAGTTGTTGACTTCGACGATCGCGTATTTGCCGGCATCCGGCACCGTCTGCATCAGGTCATCTCCCGAAATTGCGGGGACGACGCCTTTGGTCACCGGGTCGATCTTCATGGCTATCGTCCCGCCCGTGGCGATGAATTGCACCACAGGTTGTGCTTGGGCCGATGCATCCATCGCCGCGAGGCATATCGCCAAAGTTACAAGCGTTTTTCTCAATGTCCTCATGCATGAATAGTTGCGCCCGTTGGCAACCTGGGTGGTTTTATCGCCATATCGCGTAGCCGAAGCGCTGAGAAGGGTTCCGATCGAAACTTCCATTCATCCATCCAAATTTTTTGTTGTGTTGGGATTGGGTTTTCAAGCAGCAATGAGAATGTTGTTGCGACAAATCTTATGCGCTGCTGGTACCAGCGTCTATCTCACACGAGAAATCTGAACATTCAGAAGGGGCATGGATGAAGACAATTGAACAGTTGTGAACGGGGACACTCTCCATAGAGTCCCATAGCAGAATGGGAACCACGAAAAGGATTGACCAGCGATAATCACATACATCAGCTAATTTCTATCAGAGGTCGAGTTAGTCGCTTGATGAGGTTTTCTTGTGCAGGAAGGCAGACGGCGTGTGGCAGCCAGTCGAGCGTGGCGCGAAGTGAACGACTTCACTCGGTCGCTTTTTACCTGTCACGACTGACCGCTTTGGGTTGAAAGCGGTCAGTCATGGATGGCTACTTTCGGTGATTTTTTGACAGATTACCCTCACCCTCTATAGTCAGTTTGCGACCTGCGGGAAGGAATCCCAAGCCGTCAGATTGAGCATGGAGCTAGGCCGGTTCGTATCTTTTAACGTGGGTTCCTTCACTAGTGAGTACGCAGGTCACAACGCGAAAAACGTTGTTTCCTCCCGGCAAACGCCTGGGAAATCACTATGGAAAAGGAGCTTCACAATGTCTCAATCCGATATCTGGTCCGGCACAATCGATGCAAAGCTGGAGAGCGGCAAAAAGACAGGTTTCACGGTTAAGAAGGGCGACGTCATTACGATTATCGCCTCGGGATGGGTAGAGCGTGGCTCAAGTAGGGCCTACGGTCCTCAAGGGGATGAGAGTCTCGTTGGTTCGTACAAGCCTGCCGGGTTGGTCTATCCGGACGGACTTGTCGGTGCACTCCTGATGAAGATCGGCGATGACTATCTCACTCCGGTCAATACGGGCGTGTTCCGCTGGACAGTACCTACCGACGGAGAACTCACCTTTCTCATCAATGATTTGGCGGGAGATTACGGGAACAACAGCGGCTCATTCAACGTCAGCGTCGAGAAGAAAACGGTCACCACTGAGCCAACAGCCGATGTGCTCAAATATGGCGACAAAGTCCGCTTTCTCAACGGCTATGCCAATTGGAACGGCGGCTATCTCTCTATTTATGACAGTTCCAAAGAGGTGGGCGCCAAGTATGATGTTGTGTCCGTTCTCTCACCAGAAAAAGAAGGCCCCATCGACACCTGGTTGATCGGATCCGCAACGGGTAAGCCAGACGGTGACAGGGTGCGCTCTGGCGATACCATCAGGCTATTGAATCTGTACGGAGACGGCCCGGGATACAGCGACAAAAACGGTGGCGGCTACCTCGATACGAACAATCACGCCACCTCACCAGAGCTTTACAATGTCTCCACTGCGGAAAAGGCGAACCGCGGCGTTGAAAAAACCGGTCACAAAACTCTCGATTGGGTCGTAATGTACGGTGCTGTCGGCTCACAGATCTATATTGGGGACCCGATCAGCCTCAGGAACGAATACAACAATTCTCAAGGTGGATACCTGGATACCTGTAATCATTTCGCAGGAAGAAAGACCATTGGTTATCACGTCTATACAAACCGCTCGCCGAACAGGGCCGGTGTCGGCACCGGAAGCTGGAAAGTACTGCGGGCCATAACATCTGGCCCAACAGCTCGATAGGCAGCGGCCTAGTCTCCACAAAACGTTTATTGCCATTCACAACTGATTCAAACGACCCCTTGGTGACAAGGGGTCAACCAACTTCGGGCCGCGACTAATCGTCGAATCCGTCGAGATCAGACCGCCCCGCACGTCCGCTATGGGTCCAGGCTGTGTGAAAACGCCAGTGATTGTCTAACCTTCTGATCGTCGAGATCGTAGCGGGGGCGATCATGAAGCGATTCATTGAAGGTGAGGCTCGGACGCAAGTCACGTTGCTGCCGGAGTGTCTGGACGATCACGTAGCCGAAGAAAATCCAGTGCGCGTGGTTGATGTTTTCGTCGATGAACTCGACCTGGGCGCACTTGGCTTTGAGGGCGTCGCCCCTGCCGCAACAGGGCGTCCGGCCTACCATCCAGCGATATTGCTGAAGATCTATATCTACGGCTATCTCAATCGGATTCAGTCCAGCCGCCGGCCTGAGCGTGAGGCCGAACGCAACGTCGAGTTGATGTGGTTAACGGGGCGCTTGGCTCCGGACTTCAAAACCATTGCCGACTTTCGCAAAGACAACGGCAAAGCCATCCGCAGCGTATGCCGCCAGTTCGTAGTTCTTTGCCGCAACCTCAATCTCTTCTCTCAGTCGATCATCGCCATCGACGGCAGCAAATTAAAGGCCGTCAATAATCGCGACCGCAACTTCACTCAGGGCAAGGTGAAGGCACGTATGCAGCAGATCGAGCAGAGCATTGATCGATATCTGGCGGCGATGGATTCAGCGGATCGGGCAACGCCTGAAGTGGCCGAGGCCAAAGCAGAGCGGCTGAAAGAAAAGATAGAAACACTGAAAAAGTAGATGCAGAAACTCAAAGAAATCGAGGCGCAGCTCCACGAAAGTCCAGACCAGCAGATCTCCCTCACAAACCCAGATGCACGCTCAATGGCCACGAGCGGCCGAGGCACCGGATGGGGTACCGACCGTAAGAGTCAAGAACTGATGGCGCAGGAGCTTGAATTGCTCCAACTATATTTAAGGACGGCTGGAGTGAATTGAATGTAATTATTCCCGTATCGGTGTACGTCTTTAGATATGGACTGCCAGCAATATTGTTTTCCATAAGATCGAAGCAATAATATCGGGTGTTCTCATCTCCGCCACCGTATAGAAAAGTCACTGTGCTACCGGATCTAACAGTAACCGCCCACCTGCATCAAATCCCAGAATCGGCTGTTATCGAGCGCTGGCGAACTGAACACGACCGTGGAACTCGGCGCCGGAGACGTGACCGGCAATTCCTCTAACTTGAAATGATAGTAGCGGCATGATCAAATAAGTGATGGCCTTTTGCTACGGAGCTCTCAGTTGAAGCAGCATCGCGGATTAATCATTTTTTTTTCGGCAATGATTTTACTCTTTGTCCTGGTCCAAGTCTGGCATGCACAGTCTTCTCCGGAAGAGAAAAAGCAAGAGCGAGAACGCCAGCTTGAAGGTGTCGCGCTCATCATGAATGCCGAATCCCGAAAGATGTTCGATGAATCAACTCGCCTCGATTCGGTAACCTACAAAGATGGGATCATGCGTATTTCATACACGCTCACAAAAGTCTCGAAAAACGAAGTCGATTCCGATGCATTTACTAAGGACACAAAAGCCCTTGCCGCTTCTGTATCCTGCGCTGAAAAAGGTCTAGGATCTTTCGTGAAGTCGGGGCTTTTGGTTAATTACACCTTCAACGACTCAAGCAACTCACCGATAGCCGACTTTCAGATAGGCAGGTCCGACTGCCTCTAAAGGTCAGCATCTGAAGCCCGCCTCTCTCGCGGGCTTTTTTATGCGTGCCGTACCCGCTACGGGATCCGCGCTACTCGTCATACCTCTCCCGAACAGACCCAACTGACTCTTCCCATCTGCCCCTTCGGCCGCTCGCGCTCTTGAATGGCCAGCGGCGTATCCGTGAACGCATAGGGCCCGGAAAGACCTTGGGCACTTCGGGCTTTGGATTCGCGGCCTTGGCAAGTCAGCCATCAAGAAACTCATTCCATAGGTGGCCACTGCCTGCCCAGTGGGTGAGCGATAGGAGCTACGGCCATGAAGTAGCTGAACGATTCACCTGCGTGGCGCAGCAAGCCTGAAGGCTGCGCCCAACACTCATTCAGGCAGTGGACAGTAGGCCGTCGATGTCACCGCGCATCGGCCGGAATTTCGGTAGGCCACCCCAGCGCACGAAGACAAATTGATGCTGCAAATCCAGGCCGTCGCCAGTAGCGGGCCAAGGGATTTCACGGATTAAATTTGGTGACAGGTCGTAGAGAAATTCAGAAGGGAGATCAGAGCGAGCTAGTCGTCTCTATCGTCACGATCGCGACCGTGATTGCGATCATATCCCTGGTCATTGTCACGACGATCATATCTGCGGTCACGCCCGCGATCATCGTCATCGCCTCGGTCATCGCCTCGGTCATACCCACGGTCGTATCCACGACCATGATCGTAACCCCGATCTCGACCGTACCTGTCTCCGTCGCCCCAGTGAGGCCCGCAGCCTCCCAACAGAAGGGAGCCTGAGATGACCATGAACACTATTACTGCACGCTTCATTTGAACGTCCTAAATGGAAAGATCGGCGATATGACCGTGAGTCTGGTCAATGATTCATTGGCGAGATGCTGCGGACCAAAAAGCCAAATCCAACGCTAAGCCGTTTCCCTCCGACACAACCCGCAGGCACTCCCCTCCGCGCCCAACGGCAACCAGCGGAACGGATGAGTGCAGCCGAGTTTTGTCGGATCAACATCCACCACCCTGGAGGCGTCCATGCACCCAAGCATGCAAGCGCGCCGAGACATCATCGACGTTCTGCGTCAGCGCTCAGCTCTGGCTACCACAGAGTCCTACCGGTTAATCAATCGGCATATGCCCGTGTGCACCTTCCAGTTGAAGGTCAAGCCGGCTGGCCGTGAGTTCTTCCATGTGGTGGATAACCAGACCGGGAAGGTTCAGGGCTTCCGTCGCGATCACAACGAAGCCTGCGCCTTGGCACGCCGACTTGAAGTGGAGGTTCGACCATGACCGACTTTCTCGGTACACCAGAGGGGCCGGACTGGCTCCACGATGCAATCAACTCGCTGATCTGCGGCGGCGACGTCACGGCACCGCGGGCGCATGGCAAGTCGGTTGCCTTGGTCACTCCGCAGTCTCTGTGGGAGGCGCTGGCCGAACATCTGGGTCCGAAGGAGCACATTGCCCCCCTGCTGACCGACAATCGCGAATATCCGATTGAGCGGATGATCTGCGAAGTCATCGCCGATGGCCGCCGAGCGCGCGGCCTAATCTATGACCTCGCCATTGCAGCGCTGGGCAAGCCGAAAGGTAATCGCCCGACAGCGCATTCTTCGCACCCGCCATCTGCACCGCCCTCATGTTGTACGGCGCCCTTGCCGCCCACATGCCCCAATAAGGAAACACCATGCAGATCGATCCTCGGGCTAACGCCACCGGGCGTATTGCTGCGTCCGCACCGCTGCCACACGTCAGCCGCCGCGCACTCAAACGCGTAAAGAATCCCATCCCTGTACCTACGGAATGTCGCTACTGCGGCAACGAAGTCCGTCTCGTGTGCAATTCGGAAATCTACAACGGTCGCAGCTACGGAGATTGGCCATTTGCCTACCTCTGCTCCGACTGCCGGGCCTATGTAGGTCTTCATCCGGACACTGACATCTCTCTGAGTACGCTGGCCGACGACAAGCTGCGCGCCGCGCGCAACGGTAGCAAGGGTGTCTTCGATACCCTGTCTGAGAGCGCAGATCTTCAAGACGCATCAGCCTCGCCACACGATGCCGACCACAATCCTCACCGACTTCGCGCAGTTCGTCAGGGATTTTTCGATAGCCAAGTACCAAGACCCGGCCCAGCGCCGGGCTTTTTTGTTCCGCCTTACCCTCGTCCGCCCATGCACTCCGCGGTGTTTGCAAGTGATGCTCCTGCCTCTTGGACAAGCTTGCGCCACTCTTCGCTGGTGATGAGGTCTGCCCGCTCCATCTCATCAGCCCGCCTCAACAATCTGAAGTACTTATCCTCTTCGTCTATTTGGTTTCCAACCAGTGCAAACAACTTGCGCCAGGCTGTCATGGCCAGTCTTCGCTGTACCTCTCTCATTGGAGCCCCTAGTGTTGGTCTACAGGGATAGAGGTTGCGTCGTCGGTAGGGTTCAGTGTGATGGCGCTCCAGGCGACCAATGGTGGCTCGGAGCCATGACTGGTAAAATTCAGATCAAACATCAAGGATGGCGCGTCGTGCACTCAAAATATCTTTCTACAGCCGCTGTATTGTTCACTATCAGTCTCTCGGCTCAAGGCTCCCCTTTGCCCAGTGAAGACTTTGATGAGTGCAAGCGAACAGAAAACTCGGCCAAGCAGGTCATGAAGAGTAGGCAGCAAGGCGTACCTATGTCAGTGCCATGGCAAATGGCCGAAGACGCAGGAAACGAATATGTGAGCGATTTGTTCAAGATACTGATCCGAGAGGCTTACCAGATTCCCAAGTACGCAACCGAGAAGATGCAGCAAGAAGCCATTCTTAACTTTCAAAACAACTTTTTCGCCGCCTGCATCGTTACCGCCGAAAAGAAACCAGGCAAAAGCTGAACGAACATGCAGATCGGTGCCCACCAAGCGCGGGCTTCTGAGAGACAAGCAATACCCCGCAGAAGGGTTACTGAATGCCAAAGAAACAGCAGGAAAATAAAACAGCGGCGACCGCTGCAGACATTGAGCGCTCAATCCAGGCCCTGAACAAAATGGCTGAACGCCTTTGGGGTGATGGCCGGGAGTCGGAGGCGAAAGCGCTCCTTGATGCCCTGGATTCACTAAACAGAGCGCTGGATCGGATCAGAATTGGCGAGAGTCGCAGGGTTGCGACACTCCACTAAGAGAGATGTACGAGCCAGCCTGCTACGGCGTTGCAGGCTGGGTAAATTGACGGAGCGAAAGCATACATCTATGGGGTTTCTTGAGTTTTTATCCGACCTTCTCACCATCTTTGGCAATATTGAGCCTTACGAAAAGCCTCGTAGGGCCTTCACGCGCGGATTTGTCGCATTCTGTGTGCTGGTGGCCGTGCTTGAGCTGATGATTCTGAGCCATATCTATAGCGGGCGCGGTTGAGGCTTGGGCGCAGGCGGATCAGGTTGGCTCCCGTTTGAATTCATCAAGTTGACGCTGGCGGTGTTGATAGCGCCGGATTGACTGCTATCGGTTATGGACTCAAACGGTCGCCACACCCGGCATCACCTGATGGGATCGACGACCTTAATCTGCGTCAGCCCTACCCGCTCAGCCTGCTCTAGAATCTCCTCAGGCGTCGCGTCTGCGGTAGGCATGATCAGGCTATTTTCTCCATCCCCCAAATGCAGTTGTAGCAGATGCATTGCCGCCTGATGGACGGGCAGTTGATGCTGCTTTAATTCGAAAACGTGGGTGCGGGGTTCGCCGTTGAACAGGTACTCCAGGGTGAAGTTGCGCATGGTGACGTCCTGAAAATGGAAGAAGTGCAGCTAACTACCCTGACTTAATAGTCAGCTGTTAGTTCATGTGCTCCCACAGACCTCTCATCTCTCACAACTGTCGCCGACTCAAAAATTTCACAAAGATTAGCTCTGGATCGTTCGGATCAAGATTCTCTACTCTGCCACTGTCTTGATATCCGAGCTGTCTGAGTAATTGCTGCATCGCAACATTGGACGCATTAGTTGAGGTGAAAATCTTTGCCGCGTTAGCGCATTGCTCAAGATGAGTAACGATTTTTCGACCTGCACCAGTACGTTTGAATGCGTTTGAAACCACGACAAGCGAAATCAGCCACTCCCCGAAAAAACTTCGTTCCAGGCAGCCATAACCAATTGGGACGCTTGGATCGTTCGCAGCACAGGCAACCCAGCAGCCAAGTGATCCTATGGCCCTTTCGATGTGTTCCTGACGGCCCTCATCTGTTTTGGCGAGAGGATCAATATCCATCAGAAACTCAATGTCACTCGAGACAGCCGGTCTAATTTTCCAACTCATTATTTGCCCTCGGTTACGTGTCATCCGAGTGTACTTTTGCAGCTACGGTCAGGACTAAAGTGACGCTGCACCAGATCTTGAGCCGCGAAGCCACAGCGGGTTCGCGGCGTATCCGTCTACCGCCAGTATCAGGATGCGTCCTGCTGATAACTACAACCCACGTAGAGATCGCTGTCCTTGTTTTCCGTGGAGACCACTCGCAGGGTCGCGCCATTGTCGAGGCTGCGCTGGAAGTCAACATAGCCGTCGGTATCCAGCACCTTTTGCAGTTTCAGGGTGCTGGCGAGCTGCTCTGCATCAGCCTTCGGACTGCTGCTTTTGGCTTGGAGAAAGAAGCTGACGCGGTCGGTCATTACTGCGGTGCTGGACGACACACCATGCACCGTCAACGCCGGCGTGACCTGCCAGGCGCCGCCGCCCCACGGGGTGTGCGGCACATCCTTGGGCAACGACAATTGGCCTGCGTCAACCAGACCGTTGAACTCGGTCACCTGCTGCGCACTGGCTTTGCACTCCGCCAAAGCCTTGAACAGATCGTTGTGGTTCGGGCCAGCGGCCGAGACAGAAAAGGTGGACAGGCACCCAGCGAGGGCGAGAAGACCAAGAGAGATTTTCATGACGACATCCTTGTTCAGTGGGACCAACAGGTGATGAACACCTGAGGTAAATGGCAGCAGTTATTGAGGAGTGAGCGTCCTGCCCGACTGCACACGGGTCGGCGCTGCAGGTCAGAAGCTTGCCATCGCTGAACTCAATATGCCATCAGGATTTCCCTGAGGGTGGGCTGATTTGGAAACGCCCACCCAGACGTGCGCACGCTCTGCACCGGGCCTTCCAGGCCAGCGCCAATTGCTGCAGAATCCGCGCTCGAATTTTCCACGGATGGAATCGCACATGATCGCAGACCTGCATCCCCCGCAGCCGCTAGAGACCTCCCTGGCCTCGCCTCCTCAAAAACCCACCGCTTCGGCGAACGTGCTCAGCCACTGATGACCGCGCGCACCTCTGTGCCCACCCCGCGTCCACCCTGCTCACTAAAGGTTATGAATACCCGATGAAGTCCTTGATCAAACCCCTGCTGGTCGCCGTCCTCGTAGCTGCCCTGTGCTTTCTGCTGGTGAGATTTGTCACGCCCTACTTGCCAGTGCTCCTGATCCCCGAGGGCTGGGTCGGCAACTGGGTTTTCTGGTTCGATCCATGGGTCGCGGGTTTTATTGCCGGGCTGGTGGTGGTGTGTTTGCTACCTGCACAGCGTTACCACGTGGTGCCAATGCTGATTCTGGTATTTGCCATGATTATTATCGGCCTCTATGCGCTCAACCGCTGCAGTGCCGGGCAACTGACGGCGATCAATCAGCTGTCGGAGCAAACCTGGAGAAACATCGGCAATCCCGATGCGCCGTTACCGCCCCAGACGCCCGTTGACCTGACCGACGCACCGGGCGTCACCCGGGATGGTGACGGCTTCAGCTACAGCTGTGTGACCCCAGGCGAAACCGTGGACTTCTTCCTCGCGCTGCAAATGTCCTACGGCGCCAGTGTGCTGGGGCTGATATTGGCCTTGCTGCTGACCCATCGCAGCCGCAGAACACCGGTATCGCGCCAGGGCTGAGGCGCAAGATCGCGCCTCCCGGTTCAACAGGCCAACCGTACCGCCAGAAAACGCTCGACCGCCATTGGCACCACGCTCGATGGCTTTCCCTCCCGCCCCTTTGAAGAGGCAAGCGCGGTGATATCGATCATGCCGGGGCCCAGCCGCTCAAGGAGTTGAAACATCTGATCCAGACTGCAATCGAGAATCAGCGACATGCCCTGATACTGCTCCGATACGATCAAGCCCGGATCGGCGCATTCGACCACTGATTTCGGGGTACGCACCAGCATCCAGTTGCGGCGTTTGTAACTGTCAGCCACTTGCTTGCAAATGTCCTTCCACTGCATAAGGCCACCCTCAGTGGCTGCCAAGAAAGACGGCAGATACGCGGAACCGCACAACGTGGCGACATCGGACGGGGTATTGCGCCAGCAACGCGGCAAGTCCCAACAACGACAGGGTTGAAAACAATACCCCACCGTGCAGATCCCCACTGTGGCGCCGAAACCGGCGGTCACCGAGTTGAGTGATGAAAAGCGGCTGACAATAATGAAGTTCGGCCCTGGGCTGGTGACCGCCATGATGTAAATCAATACCGCTGTAAACTAACGGCCCTTGGGCATTGATAAAAAGTGATGATGTTTGCCTACCCGGATATGACGGGGGGAACGTTGATGTCCTGCATTGACATGCCTAGCAGTCAAACTGACTGATATCGCAGAATATTAACGAATAGGGTTACAACTTTTTTTGGATCAAATCATTAAGAGGCGAATGGCCGTTTTACTCGCGCAGCCAAGACAGTGAGCAGCCGAAATATGCAATCAAACGTACTTATGCTAGCTTTGCCGCGCTTCGCAACATCGACTCATAAAATCATGCCCATCGGGCACACCAAGGAATTCTTGCGCATGGCTGCGTCCAACAAATGGCTGATGTCATCGGCTGCGTATTACCTCGACTTTTTCACCGTTCCGCTGTTTGTCGTCCTTGCCCTGTGCATCGCCCCCTTTCATATCGGTCAGGCACTCGCCGGGCTATTGGCCTGGACGTTGGTTGAGTACCTGGTGCACCGCTTCCTGTTCCACTCGCTGTATCGCCGGGAGCATTGGACCCATCATCTCGATGTGCTCGCTTTCATCGGCATTTCCAGCTGGAAGACCAGTTCAGCCTATGCCGCTCTTTTGGTACTCGCGTGGTTGACCGGCCTGACTTCGGCTTTCACCGGCGTGATCGTTGGCTACTTCTTCTACATCTCGTTGCACTACGTAATGCACCGTCCGGAACACTGGGCCTACCGTTTTGTTTCCGGTTTGGCGGTCAATCACGACCTGCATCACCGCAAGGGCGTCGAGAAGAATTTCGGCGTGTCCTCGCCACTCTGGGACCATGTGTTCGGCACCTATGTCCGCGCCCAAGCGCTCAACACGGCCGAGGAGAACACATAAAACACCGTGTCGTTTCCGGTCACGGAGGACAAACTTCACGCCAACATAACCACCACTCGTCTGCTCCCCAGCACCTTTGCATTCCCCATTCTTCCAATACTGTGCCAATCACTTTTACGGAAGACTGGGACCATGAAAAACAAATTTGCAGTGCTCACCCTCGCCGGCCTGTTATCCACCTGTTCGCTTTACGGCCTGGCTGCCGAGAAGACGACCGAAGGCTCAGCCCTTCCGCCGGGTACCGCGCAGCCGCAAGGTAATGAAACGAACAGCGTCGGCACGGGCACGGACGGTGGCAAATCGTCCTCGGGCATAGATGGCACGACGGGCTCCATGCCCAATGGCGCCGACGCAGGTACGACCGATAACGGCCCCGCTCCCGCCGGTGGTTCAAAAGGGGGTGGTGAGGGTAAAGGGAGCAGCGGCTCTGGA
Source organism: Pseudomonas sp. LBUM1646 (assembly GCF_059716165.1). Taxonomy (NCBI): domain Bacteria; kingdom Pseudomonadati; phylum Pseudomonadota; class Gammaproteobacteria; order Pseudomonadales; family Pseudomonadaceae; genus Pseudomonas; species Pseudomonas sp. LBUM1646. The sequence continues at coordinate 3,038,828 of NZ_CP166810.1, read as the reverse complement.
AGCTGATTCGAAACGACACATGCCCGGCCCGGCGCCGGGCTTTTTTTCGCCCATTACCCACTGTTCAAGGCGGGCCATCGGCCGGGTCGGCCCCGTCACGACTATTGATGAAGGCATTCCAGTGCGCGTAGGCATCGTGCTGGCGCTTGACGGCCGCCTCCCATGCCGGCCCTGATACTGACCGGGCGGAAACCAGCTGCATCATTTGCGCGGTGGCCGCATCGAGATCCATCAGCAGCGCGTGGGACTTGATCCGGAAATCATCGACTGACGTCATTGCATCCACCCTATTGATGACCTGGCCAAAACAGAGAAGCAAATGCTTCAGGAGGATTGAGCCTGCATTCGGTAAATGATTCACAGCGGCCGATCACCGGTATCGCACGCAAATGAAAAGCCCAGCGCGATGGCTGGGCTCCGGTTATTTTCTGTTTTCCAGCATTTTGTCGGCGAGTGCCTTGGCCCGTTCAACCAAAAGGTTTTGCCGGTCTTCGTGAGTAGTCTCTCCGACAATGGGTGCTGTCAGATGACTCTCTGCAATCAACGCAGCGCAGAAGTACCGATCCCAGACTCTTTGCTCCGACGCTTGCTTGTTCACTTGGTCGGCGTCCATGTGCGGCTCCTCTTGTTGAAGTGCATGGCCAATTTACGCCCGACCAGCAGGAACTAGCCGGGGATATTGAGGAAGGCGTTCCAGCGTTCGTAAGCATCGTGCTGTCTTTTCGTGGCCGCGTCCCATTCCGGCCCTGAAACGCATTTTGATGTCACCAACGTCATCATTCCCATCGTCGCGGCATCCAGCTCGATCAAGAGCGCATGTGATTGGGTTCTGAAATCTTCGAACGATGTCATTAACTTGCCTCAGCGCGGAGTTCACCGCCATTGAGGAACAATTGCCCCTCGATCAATGGAGTCTGGGCATAACCGATAATTCAAGCAGTCTGACGGTCGGTGAGCTTGAACAGGCACGGGATGACACCATTCGTCGCCTGTAAAAAGGAGGGGCGTCATGCGCGGGCCTGTCTGGCGTGGGGATTGCAAAGGCCGGTCTAACTGCCCCAGAACGACGTAATTCTGACGCGGCGGCAATCACAATCAGCTTGGTCAGTCCCCCCGGAGATGTAACGTGTCAACTCTCAATGAAATCGCAGCGAACCACGCGAGAATGGCTATGGCAAAGGCACAAGAGTCGACCGAATTGAGTGAGCGACATCTCCAGATAGTGGGCCATTTCGAAGTCCCCTGCGTCGATGCACAAGAGCACGTTCCACTGCACTTGATCACCGCAGCGCAAGACAACCACCTCGGCCAGGCCTGCGCCTGAGCCGACACCCACTTTGTCGCACGCCGAATGACTCGACATTCAGCGTGCGACAAGTATTCCCCTAAGCGGCGCTTCCACTTCGCTGCTCTCGAACGGCGCCATATCCCGCACCCTTCCGTATCGCGTGGCGGAGCTTCAGCGCCGGCCGTTCGACGCAGTAATACGACACGCCGCTCAGCAAAAACGAGAGCAGCAGCACCGTCGAAACGCTGAAGGTAACAGGCCAGAATCCCCGCAGGAAATACATCACCACAAAGTGATTCAAAAACACGCCATAGCTGATGTTGCCCAGTAATTCATCGATGCGGTGGTATTTCAGCCTGCTCAGCAAGAACACGGCCGGCACGCCCAAGGCGATGCCTGCGGTCACCTCGGCGTTGAAAGGTCGTCGAGGAATGATCCCCGCGACAATGGCTGCGAACATCAGCGCTGCAATGATGGCGGTGGTGGCAACCATCATTCCGCCTCTGGCCCGCAACCTGTACATATAGCTGCCGCAAAGGAAGATAAACAGAACGCCGGGCAGCAGTCTGTAACCGTAGACGTCGGTGTCGATGTAGCCCAGCGAAGCAACCATGAACACCGCCACTGACAACGCAAACGCGAGGCCTCGCAGCTTGTAGACGATCAGAAACGGAATCAGCAGGTAGAAACACATCTCGAGACCCAACGACCAGGCCGCTGGCAGGACCTCAGGCACGGTGAAGCCAAACATATAGAAATCCAGCGGAACGATCGTCAGGCTCCAGGCGATATTTTTGACGGTCAGCGCTGCCGCTTGCGGCGTACCGGGCAACTGGAAATAAATCACCACGCAGGAAGCGACGAAGTAGAGCAGAAACTGCGGGTAGAGCCGCAACAGTCGATCCACGTAAAACAATGGAAATTGCTCAGGAGCGTTGTAGTTCCTCTCGATCAGGGACGTCATCACAAAGCCGCTGATGATCAGAAAGGAAATCACCGCAACAACGCCGGGATTGAGCCCCGCAAACGTCACGCCCATATGTGAAATCGCCACAAGCACCGCCAGCAGCAGTCGAAAAGCCCCCACGCGCATCATCCTTAAATGTCTAATTATTTTGCGCGGTAAGTTACGTGGCTTTTGGCGTGGGGGACAGTGTTTTTCAGGTCGTGGCCAGGAATCAGCCGGACCGATGGCTGGCAATAACCCCTTTCCTCAACTAACGTTTCTACCTCATCAAACAGCGCCCACTTCAACGGTGCGCGTTTTATCAAGGAGAGATAGATGACCCCCGTTCGTATTGCCGAGCAAACCTATCGCGCCTGGTCCAGCCCTATCCTGCTTGAACTCAAGGAGCGCGAGCATCAGTTGGACCCGACGGCACGGCAGGCGCTTCAGAATGTTCTGCTGGAAAGAAGACTCGTGAACATCGGCAACCCCACTGGCCCGGATCGGCGCAACGCAGATCCGGCTAAAGGCGACAAACTCTGGTAACTGCCGCGCCTCACCGATTCGCTGCCTCGACCTCGGGTTTACCCCGCCGCAGCGAATCCCCGCTGCAGATCCTCGATCAACGCCTCGACATCCTCCAGCCCGATGTGCAATCGCAGCACCGGACTGAGCGCGCGATCCTGCTCGCTATCGCGCTCCTTGAGTTCGGCGACCGTGACCAGGCTTTCGTAGCCGCCCCAGGACGCGCCCAGGCCAAACAGCTGAAGCGCATCAATGAAGCGCTCGACGTAACTTTCGTCGGCGTTGCGCAGTTCGAACGAGAGCAAGCCGTTGCTGCCCTTGAAGTCGCGCAGCCACAGGGCGTGGCCGGGGTGATCGGGCAACGCGGGATGGAACACCCGCTTCACCTCGGGTTGAGCCTGTAGCCAGTGCGCGATTTCCAGCGCCTGGCGTTCGTGGACGTCCAGACGCGACGCCAGGGTGCGGGCGCCGCGCAGCACCAGATAGGCGTCGTCGGGACTGACGGCGTTGCCGAAGGTGTCGCTCATGGCCGCCAGCGGTTGCCAGACGTCCTGCCGGGTGCAGACGCTGCCCATGACCACATCGCTGTGGCCGCACAAGTATTTGGTCAGGGCCATGATCGAGATGTCCGCGCCGAGGGTCAGCGGCCGGTACAGATAACCCGAGCCCCACGTGTTGTCCACGGCCAGGAGGATGCCGCGCGGTTTGCACAGCGCGGCGAGGGCCGGCAGGTCGCAGAGTTCATACAGCAACGAACCGGGCACTTCGGTGTAGACCATTTTGGTGTTGGCTTGCAGCTGCGATTGCAGGTCGCTGGCGTCAGGCGCGAAGTAGCTGACCTGGATGCCGAACGGTTCGAGAACATCCCGGGCCAGGCGCCGCACCGGGGAGTACACGGCGTCGGTGATCAGTACATGGTCGCCGGGGCGCAGGTAGGCCAGGAAGGTTTGCGCGACCGCCGCCAGGCCGGTGCCGAACAAGCGTGTTCGGTAGCCGCCCTCAAGTTCCGTGACCAGATCTTCCAGGGCGAATGCCGTCGGGTTGCCCCGCGCGCCGTAGCTCAGGACGCGCTCGTGGTCGCGACGGGAACGGGCGTCGCGCATTTGTGCGAGGTTGTCGAACAGCACGGTGCTTAATCGTGTGACTGGAACGTTGACCGCTCGCCCGCCGTTGCCCTTTTCAGTACGTGCTGAATGGACCAGACGAGTGCGGATCCGGTCACCATTGGAAGCTTTCAGCGGCTTGAGGCTGGCGATTTCGTCTTCGCTCATCTGCGCCAGCAAGCCGATTTCCCAGGCCAGGTACTGACGCGCCGCGTCCTTGTTGCCGGAATGGCGGTCGTGGGTGAAAAACAGGAAATCGATGCACTGCTCGTCGGGCGGTGTGTTGGCGTCCTCTTGCAGGGCAAGTCCTGCCACATTCCAGGCGTACCGGGTTAGCTGACGCTGATGCTCAGGCAATTCCAGTGCCGAGAAAGCCGCCAGTCGCGGATCATCCGCCAGCAACACCAACGGCCGTTGCTCCCCGGCCACATCAGCCGCCAGCAACGAACGGATCGACCAACGCGCCCCGCCGATATGACCTTTGCGATAAACCACGCTCGGGCGCAGATCGATCAGCGCGACGGCATCGTCCTTCAACGCATCAGCCAAGGCCTGCGCCGTGATCAATGGCAATGCTTCAGGCGCAACGGATTCAGATAAAGGCAACGCCAAAGAACTGCCCACGCCGCCCTCAAGCACATAAGCCTCATGCCCCAACTGCCGCAGCCAACTGGCGACAATCGGCGCACGCACGCCATCACTGTCGATCAACACCAACCGCGCCCGACGCACGCCGATGTACAAATCGGTGGATTGAATCAACTGCCCGCCCGGCGTGTGTTGCGCACCCGACAAACTGCCGGCGGCAAACTCCTCGGCGGTGCGCACGTCGCACAGGAACAGGCTGCGCCCATTATCCGACGCCCACGCTTCTACTTGAGCAGCCCCGACAGTTTTCACCCCAGCCTTTTCCGCCAGCTGGGCGGCGGCCATACGCTGCCCCGGCAAGGCATCGGTTGACACCTCATCGGCATACCGCCGAGTGCTGCCATGCTCCAGCTGAAAGTCTTCCAGATACCAACCCTGAGTGCCGTTTTCCAGGGCATAGACCGGGTTCTTCACTCCGAGGTTGATCAACGTCTGCGCGCCGATAATGCTGCGGGTACGACCGGCGCAATTGACCACGATCGGCGTGCTCTCGTCCGGCACCAGATCGTGGACGCGATAGCCCAGTTCGCCGTTCGGGCAGCACACCGAGCCGGGAATGGTCATCTTGCGGTATTCATCAAACGGCCGACCGTCGAGCACCACCAAGGGCTCGCCCCGGGCTTGCCATTCGGCCAACTGTGTGGCGGTTACGTGAGGCGTATGACTGGCCTCTTCCACCAACTCGCCAAAGGCCTTGGATGGCACATGCACCCCGGCAAACAGTTGAAAACCCGCTGCCTGCCAGCCATCGGCACCGCCGTCGAGAATATGTACGTGGCCATAGCCCAACGCCCGCAAACGCTTGGCGGCGCGCGCCGCAACGTCACCTCCGTCCTGGTCATAAATCACCAGCCGTACCTGAGAATTCGGCGCCAGGCGCCCAACCTCCAGCTCCAGGCGGCTGTAGGGCAGGTTCACCCCGAAAAACAGATGGGCTTCGCCATATTGGCCATGCTCACGCACGTCAAACAGGGCGATTTCCTGCCCATCGAACAGCCACTGCTGCAATTGCCCTGGAGTTACGGTCTGGCTCATGGGAGTCCCGTTTGAAAATTAGAGTTATTGAAGCGCGAGGGAACGCTCGTTGGCGGCGATGTCGTGGCCCTTGGCATAGGCGCGCTGAATCGCCGGCCGAGCCTTGAGACGTTCGCGCCAGGCATGGATCTGCGGATGGTCCACCAGGTCCTGGCCCTGTCGCAGCGGCTGAATCCACGGGAAGATCGCCATGTCGGCAATGGAGTATTCGCCCGCCACAAACGGCACTTCAGACAGCCGCGTTTCCAGTACTCGATACAACCGCGTCGCCTCGGCGTTGAGCAGGTCGAGGGCGAACGGAATCGGTTCCGGCGCCTTCTCCTTGAACAGCTGCAACTGGCTCAGGTACGGCGTCACATGCCCGACCTGCCAGAACAGCCATTCTTGAACCTTTTGCCGCTCGGCCGTCCCCGTTGGTGGCAGAAAACGCCCGGCCTTGTCGGCCAGGTAATTGAGGATCGCGCCGGATTCGAACAGACTCAGCGGAGCCTCCAACCCTTCTGGCGCATGATCGACAATCGCCGGAATCCGCCCATTGGCGCTGATGCGCTGGAACGCCGCCCGCTTCTGCTCGCCTTCACGGATATTGATCGGCAACACTCGGTATTCCAGCCCGAGCTCTTCGAGCAGGATGCCGATCTTCAACCCGTTGCCGGTGGGCCAGTAGTACAAATCGATCATGCGTAGGCCTTGATCGACGGCGCCATTTGCGAGGCGTTGTAATTGAGAATGCGCCCGTCAGCCTCGACGCCGTAGCGACCATTGAGGGATTCCAGCGGCAAGCCGTAGAGGTGGAAATGCAGGGTCGCGTGTTCGCCATCGACCCGAATCCCATGCAGGTCTTCACCGAGGAATGAGATCGACGTGCCCGGCTGCACGATCACTTCTTTCTCCAGGTGCAAAGTCGTGAAACCAGGCTCGCGACCTTCGTCACTACGGCCGTAGACGTAGTTGATTTCCTGGCCTTCGACAGCGCTGATGATCGCCCAGGTCTCGTGGTTGTGCGGGATCGTGCTTTTGCCCGGCAACAGCGAATTCAAGTACAAAGTCGGCGTGTCACCATCGTCATTGAGGCGGTAGCGGAACGCAGTGCTGCCCTGCCCCGGCACAGGCGCCGGGAACGCGTCGAAGTTGAACAGATCCCGGCGCTCGGCCAGGGTTTCGAGCAAGGTGACAATTTCCACCAGCGCGGAGCGGTCGACGCCCCGCTGATTGATGACACGGATTTTCTTGAGGAAATCCTCGATGACGACGGCACGGTTATCGGTACTCATGAATTAGCTCCTCGGTGTTACACGGACAGGCTGTAGCGGCTCAGGTTGGTCAACAGGTACGGATCATTGGCAGTCGCCGGGCGGCGGCCCGGATCACCCAAGGCATGGCGCAAAAACTCTTGGGTGCGTTCGCTGCTCGGGTGCTGGAAGATTTGCGCGGCGCTGCCGTGTTCGACGATCACGCCGTTTTCGGTGAAGTAGACGATGTCGCTGATTTCTTCGGCGAAGCGCATTTCGTGGGTCACCAGCACGCAGGTCATGCCCTCTTCAGTCAGCTCGCGAATCACCGTCAGCACTTCGCCGACGGTTTCCGGATCGAGGGCGGAGGTCACTTCATCGAACAGAATCAATTCCGGGCGCATGGCCAAGGCGCGGGCGATTGCTACTCGCTGCTGCTGACCGCCGGACAACTGCCCCGGATAAGCGTCGGCCTTGTGCTCCATGCGCACTTTGGCCAGCAGGGACCGGGCTTCTTTCTCGGCGTCGGCCCGGTTGCGTCCCAGCACCTTGCGCGGCGCAATCACCAGGTTTTCCAGCACCGACAAATGCGGGAACAGGTTGTACTGCTGGAACACAAAGCCCACACGTTTACGCAACTCGATGCGCTGGGCCTCCTTGGCCAAGGTGTGCACCTCGGTGCTGCCGACGCGGATGCTGCCGCGCTGGGGCTGCAACAGGCCGGTGATGCAGCGCAGGATCGTCGATTTGCCAGAGCCGGACGGGCCGATGATCGATACGGCCTGGCCGCGATGGACGTCGAGGTCGATGCCCTTGAGCACCGGGTTGGCGCCGAACGACAGGTGCAGATCGCGCAGGCTGACCAGGGGCTCGGCGACGGTTTCAATAGAAGGCATAACGTCGCTCCAGGCGTTGGGTCAGTCGGGAAATCGGGTAGCAATAGGCAAAGAACAACACCAGCAGGCTCAGGTAAATCACCACGGTGAAACCGGTCAGGTTCACGGTGTTGCTGGCGATCTGCGCGGTGTCGATCACATCATGTACGCCCACCAGCGAAGCCAGCGCCGTGCCCATGGTGATCACCGCGTAGAGGTTCATCCACGGCGGCAACATGCGTTTGAAGCACTGCGGCAGGATGATCGAGCGGAAAATCTGCCCTCGGGTGAAGGCCAGGGACCGCGCGGCTTCCCATTGGGTGCTGGGGATCGAGTCGATGGCGCCACGGAAGATTTCCGCGACGTTGGCGCTCGCCGGCAAGGCCAGGCCAATGGTGACCTTGACCCAGTCCGGGAACGAGACGTAGGTGCTGCCGAGCTTGATCTCGAACGGGAACACGTAGGTGGTGAAATAGATCAGCACCAGCCACGGTGCGTTGCGAAAAATCTGCACCCAGATCTGCGCCGGCAAGCGCAACAGACGCAGCGGCGACACCGCCAGCGCACCCACCAACAACCCGAGCACCGAGCCCAGGCCGATCGCCACCAGGCTGATCAGAATGTTCTGGCCAAAGCCCACGGCCAGGGCCGGCGACCATTGCAGCAAGGCCTTGAACACCGGACTTTGCGGTGCGAAATACAGAAGAAAGTGCACAGCGCCAGCCAACAACAGCAACTTGCCGACATGCCGGCGCGGCCAGGCCAGCGGTGCGCTGACGGACGATTCAATGGCCATAGCCGGGCATCCTCAGGCGCGCTTCAAGCAGACGCCCCACACAATTGACGATAAAACTCAGCAGGCCGAAAAAGCTCAGGATCAGGATCATCAGCTCCAGCACGTTGTCGCTTTGGGTCCAGATCATGATCGCCGCGTAGGTGATGTCGCCCACGGCGATGGCCGAGGCCACGGCGGTCATCTTCACCAGGTCGATCAGGTTGTTGATCAGCGAAGGCAAGGCAAAACGCAACGCCAGCGGCAGTTGCACATTCAATAGCAACTGACGGCTGCTGAACGCCAGGGAGCTGGCGGCTTCCAGGGTTACCGCCGGCACCGCCTCGATGCCGGCGCGCAAGGCTTCGGCGTGGAACGCGCCCTTGTGCAACGAGATCACGATCACTACCCAAGCGAACGGCGTTAGCGGGTTGGCCGCGCCGACGGCCTGGGTCAGCAGCATGTTCAACACCAGGAAGGCGCAATACAGTTGCACCAGGGTCGGCGTGTTGCGGGTGACTTCGATGAACACCCGCGCCGGTCTGGCCAGCCAGGGTTTGCCCGAGGTCAGCATCGCCGCCAAGCCGACACCCGCCAACAAGCTACCGACGATGGTGAATAGGCACAGCAGCGCGGTGGTCAGCGCGCCTTGCTCCAATGTGCCGCGCTGGTAGGCGTCCAGAAGGAAGTTGTAATTGAGGCCGAACCCGGCGGTCCAGTGGACGAACAGCTCCAACAGATGACTCATGCTTCGCCCCGCAATTGCCCGCAGGCGTGGGCGATGCGGCGGCCGGCTTCGGCGACACTGTCGGTTGCGGTGGCGATGGAAAGACGGAACCACGGCGACAAGCCGTAAGCGCTGCCTGCTACTCCGGCGACGCCCTCCTCCAGCAAGTACGCGATGACATCGGCGTCACTGTTGAGGCGGATTCCGTTCGGGCGATAACGCCCCAACAAACCTTCACAGCGCACGAACACGAAAAAACCGCCCTGAGGCTCAAGCACCTCCAGCCCGTCCACTTCGCTTAAGGCACTGACCAGTAAATCTCGCCGTTGCTGATAGGCCGCAACCTGTTCCGGCAAGAAATCCAGCCCGCCATCGAAGGCTGCCAACGCGGCGGCTTGTCCGACCGAAGAAGCCCCGGAGGTTGATTGCGATTGCACCACTGCCATCGCACTGGTCAACGGTTGTGGCCCGGCACCAAAACCAATGCGCCAACCGGTCATGGCGTAGGTCTTGGACACCCCGCCCACCAACAGGCAACGCGGCTGTAAATCCGGCGCGACGTTGAGCAGGCTCTGCGCTGGTTGGCCATCAAAACGGATATGTTCGTAGAGTTCATCCAACAGAATCAGCACCTGCGGATGCCGACGCAGCACTTCGGCCAAGCCTTGCAACTCGCTGGCGCTGTAGACCGCGCCGCTCGGGTTGCCGGGGCCGTTGAGAATCAGCCAGCGGGTTCGCTCGCCAATGTTCTGTTCAAGCTGTTGCGGCGTCAGTTTGCAGCCTTGCACCAACCCGCACTCGATAAACACCGGCTCGCCGCCATTGAAACGCACGCTGTCCGGGAACGACGGCCAGTACGGGGTCGGCACCAGCACTTCGTCGCCGTCATCAAGGGTCGCGGCGAAGGCGTTGAAGATGATCTGCTTGGCGCCGTTGGCAATCACGATGGATTCCAATGGGTAATCCAGCCGATTTTCGCGCTGGAGTTTGCGTTGCACCGCGATCCGTAACGCCTTCACTCCCGGCGTCGGTGTGTACTTGGTGGCGCCAGCGGCGATGGCAGCGTAAGCCGCTTGTTTGATGTGTTCCGGGGTGTCGAAATCCGGCTCGCCGGTGGTCAGGTCGAGGATGTCGCGACCGGTTTCGCGCAATGCCGTGGCTTGGGATTTGGCCGCCGCGTTGGCCGACAGCGATACGCGCTGCACGCGTTTGGACAGGCGCAGATTCATGGCTTGGATACCTCCACGACCTTGCCCGGATTGAGCAGGTTTTTCGGGTCCAGGGCGTGCTTGATCCGGCGCATCAGGTCGAGTTCGACCGGGCTCTTGTAGCGCTCCAGCAAACCGACTTTGCGCTGGCCGATGCCGTGTTCGGCGCTGATCGAGCCGCCGTGGGCATGGGCGCTGTCGTGGACCAACAGGCTGAGCGCCGCGTAGTTCGCCATGTGCGCCTCAACCGTCGAATCCAGTGGATGCGCGACGTTGTAATGCAGGTTGCCGTCGCCCAAATGGCCGAAGGTGAAATTCCGCACACCGGGAAAATGCTTCTGCAGCAGCCCATCGGTGTGGGCGACGAACGCCACAACCTGGGAAATCGGCACCGAGATGTCGTGCTTCATGTTGCGACCAGCACGTTTTTGCGCCTCGCTCATGTTCTCCCGAAGCAGCCACAGACCTTCGCTCTGGGCCAGGCTTTCGGCGATCAGCGCATTGGCCAACAGCTCCTGCTCAAAGGCTTCGCCCAGCACCGTTTCGAAGGCTTCGCGGGCGTGGCTTTCGCTGTGGTTGTCGGAGAGTTCCAACAGCGCAAACCACGGCTGCACCGCGCCGAGAAACGGTTGCGGGCCTTGGGGAAATTGTTCGCGCAGCAACGCCAGGCAATCGGCGCTGAGCAATTCGAATGCGGTCAGGCTGGCACCGAAACCGGCGCGGGCATGGGACAGGAACGCCACCGCTTGGGCCAACGAGTCGAAGGCCAACAACGCCGTAGCCTGGGCCTTGGGCAGCGGAAAGAGTTTTAGGGTCGCGGCGGTGATAATGCCGAGGGTGCCTTCGCTGCCGATAAACAGGTCTCGCAGATCGTAGCCGGTGTTGTCCTTGCGCAAACCGCGCAGGCCATTCCAGATTTCGCCCTGAGCGGTGACCACTTCCAGGCCCAACGTCAGCTCGCGGGTGTTGCCATAACGCAGCACTGCGGTGCCACCGGCGTTCGTGCCGAGGTTGCCGCCAATCGTGCAGCTGCCTTCGGCGCCGAGACTCAGCGGGAACAGGCGCCCAGCGTTGCGCGCCACGTCCTGCACGGTTTGCAGAATGCAGCCGGCCTCGACGGTCAGGGTGTCGTTGTCGGTGTCTACGGCTCGAATGCGATTTAGCCGATCGAGCAACAGCAACACGGCGCGACCACTGGCGTCCGGGGTCGCACCGCCCATCAAACCGGTGTTGCCGCCCTGCACCACCATCGGCGTGTCATTGGCCACGCAGGCGCGGACCACCGCCGCGACTTCCTCGGTGTTGGCCGGGTGCACGGCGGCGATCACTTGGCCGACGTAGCGACCCTGCTTGTCCGTCAGGTACGGCGCAGCCTCTTCGCTGCTTTGCACATGACTGGCGCCGAGCAATTGCTGCAATGTCTCGAACAACCCCTGACTCATGGCTGAACCGCCAGTGGTGCGGCGTTTCGATATTGCTCATGCAGATCACGCAGGGCTTGGGACGGCGCCATGCCGGTGCGCTCACCCAAGGCGATCAGCCAGCCGCTGCGATGCCAGTCGCGGACGATGGCATCGAGTTTGGCCTGGGTATCGTGCTCGCCCTTGCGAATCCAGATCACCGAGTTCGACGGGATCAGATCCCCCGGCAGCGGAATTTCATAACCGGCCCATTCGGCATCACTCAACAACGCATGCATGGTCGGGCTGACATGCACCGCCGCCACGCAACCGTTACCGCGCAGGGACAACAGCGATTCCGACTGGCTGCGGAAGGCCTTGATCTCGGCGCCGTAGGTTTCCTGCAACGGCTTGATGAAGTTACTGCCCTGGGACACGCACACCGGTTTGCCCTTCAGGTCGGCCCACTGGGTGATGCCCGCGCCCTTGCGAATCAGTGCGGCGCCGCCGACTTCTTCATAGGGCGTCGGCACGTAGTCGAGAATCTCGGCGCGCTCTTCAGTGAACTGCATGTTGGCGATCAGAATGTCGACCTTGCCCTGTTGCAGGAACTGCACGCGGTTCGGTGCCAGGACGGAAACAGTCTTGGCTTCAACCCCGAGCGCCTTGCCGATGCCTTTGGCCAGTTCAACGTTGTAGCCCAAGTGTTCGCCGGTCTTCGGGTCAATGGTGCCAAATGGCGGGCCACTGAGAATCACCCCGACGTTTATGACGTGGCGTTGCTCGATCTTGTCCAGGGTGGCGTCGGCCTGAGCGAAGTTGGCGGCCAGCGTGGCGCACCCGGCCAGGCACAGGGTGGTCAGGGTTCTAGCGGAAAAAAGTGGCTTCATGCACGGCTACCTTGAGCGACGGTCGGTGGAAAACGATGAAGTGCCGGGCTCAGGCGCCGTTGGCCTGGAATTGTTTCTGCAACTCGACCAACGCCGGGGATGCCGGGGTGATGTGGTTGCGGGTCTGGGCTTCGATCAGCCAGCCGCTGCGGTGCAGTTCCTTGATGATCGGATCGAGTCTGGCCTGGGTGTCGCTTTCGCCACGACGGGTCCAGATCACCGACGGCGCGGGGTTCAGTTCCGGCTCGATGGCGCGGTAGCCCTGCCATTCGGCGGTGTCGGCGATCAATGGATTGATCAGCGTGGCGTCGTGCACGGCGGCGACGCAGTTGTTGCCGCGCAGAGCCAGCAAGGATTCCGACGAACTCTTGAATGCCTTGATCTCGGCACCCAACTCGGTCAGCGGCTTGACGTAGCTGCTGCCCTGGGAGGTGCAGACTGGTTGGTTCTTCAGGTCTTCCCAGCGAGTGATCTTGCTGTCCTTAAGCACGGCGGCGGTGCCACCGACGCGGTAGAACGGCGTCGGCACAAAGCCGAGGATTTCACCGCGGTCGGTGGTCCATTCCATGTTGGCGATCAGCAAATCGACTTTGCCCTGTTGCAGGAACTGCACGCGGTTGGCGGGAAGTACCGGCACCAATTGCACTTCGGCGCCGAGTTGTCGGCCCAGCTCGTTAGCGAGGTCGACGTTCAAGCCGCGAGGTTTCTGGCTGGTGGGATCGATCCCGCCAAACGGGCCGCCGGACAGCAGCACGCCGACCACCAACACATGGCGTTGCTCAATCTTGTCGAGGGTGGCATCGGCCTGGGCGGCGCTGATGCCGGACAAGGAGATCAAGGCGCCCAGCATCACAGGCAACAATCGTTTTACGGGTGAGCGCTCGAACAACATGGATTTCCCCTCATGGATGATCGGCGTACCCCGACCTGATGAGTGGGCATCCTGGGTACAGCGTTGAGGTAACGGAAATACAAATATCTAATATCGTTATAACTTGCGGTGTTTCTGCTCAGAGCAAAATGCTTATAACCCCGACTTTATTGGCATCAACCGTCATTCGATAAAATTTCTGGCAGCCAACACATAAAAATATGTAATGTTTAGCTTCCTGCCCTTGATATAAAAAGCAGCCCCATGTCGACCCTCGATCTCGAATTACTGCGCACCTTCATTGCCGTGGTCGACCACCACAGTTTTGCCGAAGCCGGCGCGCAACTGGCCCGCACGCAATCGTCGGTTACCCAGCACATGCAACGCCTGGAGCAACAGGTGGGCGTGAGCCTGTTCGAGAAGCGCGGGCGGCAAAAGCAGCTCACGGAGGCCGGTCAGCAGTTGTTACGCCATGCCCGGCAGATGCTTTCACTCAACGACGACGCGCTCAATTCCCTGCGTGAAAGCAGCTTGAGCGGCGTGCTGCGCATCGGTTCGCCCCACGACATCGCCGACACCATCCTGCCGCCGATGCTCAGCCACATCGCCCGCTCAGCACCGCGTTTACGTCTGGAGATCGATGTCGGGCGCAGTCCGTTTTTGATGGATGACCTGCACCGGGGCAAGGTCGATATGGTGATTTCCACCCGCGCCGATCCGAGTCTTGAAGGCTTCGCCCTGCGCACCTCGCCGGTGTGGTGGATCTGCTCGGCGCAGTACATCCACAACCCTGGCGAACCGTTGCCGCTGATTCTGGTGGATGAGCCAAGCATCTATCGGCGTTATGCGCTGGAGGCTTTGGAACGGGCGAACATTCCCTGGCGCCAGGCGTACCTGGCGTCGAACCTGATCGGGATCAAGGCCGCCACTCGCGCAGGGTTGGGCGTGACCCCAAGAAGCATGGAAATGCTCGGGCCGGACATGCGGGTACTGGGGGAAAACGATGGGTTGCCGAGGTTGCCGGACGTGACGTATCACTTGTGGATTCGGCCGAATACGGTGAATCCGCTGGTGCGGCGGGCTTATGAATTGATCAAAAGCAATCAGGGGCACTGACACCAAAAAACGAAATTGTAGGAGCCAGGCTTGCCGGCGATGGCGTCCTCAAGATCGCTATCGCGGGCAAGCCCTGCCCCTACAGAAGTCATGTTTACCGGCGAAGGCGTCCTGAAGATCGCTTTCGCCGGCAAGCCTGGCTCCTACAGGTTTAACAACACTTCGGCCCAGCCTTACTCCCGTAACGCGCTTCCTGACGTTCCCGGAAGAACATCTCATAGCTCATCACCGGTTTGTCCGGGTGTTTGGTTTGCATATGCTCGACGTAGTTGTCGTAGTCGGGCATGCCGACCATCAGACGCGCGGCCTGACCGAGGTATTTACCGAGGCGACTCAGGTCATTGAACATGGTTGCAATCCTCGATCACGCGTCCGGCACAGCCTGGAAGGGCGACTCTTTATCCGTGCGTTCTTTGCTGCCCCAAGCGGCGATGCCAACCTTGAGCGCATAGAACAGGATGCTGAACACCACGAACAGGAACAGCGCGGTCAACGTTGCGTTGGTATACGCGTTGTAGATCACGTGCTGCATCTGGTTGATGTCCTTGGCCGGGGCGAGAATCTGGCCGTTGGCCAAGGCGTCGCTGTATTTCTTGGCCAGGGCCAGGAAGCCGATCGCAGGATTCGCGTCGAACAGCTTGATGAAGCCCGCCGTCGTGGTGCAGATCAGCAGCCACACGGCTGGCAGCATGGTCACCCAGATGTAGCGCTGGCGTTTCATTTTGATCAGCACAACCGTGGCGAGCATCAACGCGATGCCGGCGAGCATCTGGTTGGAGATGCCGAACAGCGGCCACAAGGTG
The DNA here is from genome assembly GCF_059716165.1 of Pseudomonas sp. LBUM1646. Lineage (NCBI taxonomy): Bacteria > Pseudomonadati > Pseudomonadota > Gammaproteobacteria > Pseudomonadales > Pseudomonadaceae > Pseudomonas > Pseudomonas sp. LBUM1646. Next base: position 3,023,389 of record NZ_CP166810.1, on the reverse strand, counting down.
TTGATGCCGCCCAGTGGATCGATCACGCCTTGGTAGAGCAAGTAGCCCCACATCGCGACACAACCGGCAGTGGCAATCAGGTTGGCGGTCCAGGATTCCGTGCGTTTGAGCGCCGGGACAAAGGAGCCGAGCAAGTCCTGCAGCATGAAACGTCCGGCTCGGGTGCCGGCATCGACGGCGGTCAGGATGAACAGCGCTTCAAACAGGATCGCGAAGTGGTACCAGAACGCCATGGTGTTCTCACCTGGCAACACGCTGTGCAGAATCTGCGCGATACCCACCGCCAGGGTCGGTGCACCGCCGGCACGGGCGAGGATGGTGGTTTCACCGATGTCATGGGCCACCGCTTGCAGGGCTTCCGGAGTAATCGCAAAACCCCAGCTGCTGACGGTTTGTGCCACTTGAATCACATCACCACCGACCACGGCAGCAGGGCTGTTCATGGCGAAGTACACGCCCGGCTCGATCACCGAAGCAGCAACCATGGCCATGATGGCGACAAAGGATTCCATCAGCATGCCGCCGTAACCGATGTAACGGGCATGGCCTTCGCTGGCGAGCAGTTTCGGCGTGGTGCCGGAGGCGATCAGCGCGTGGAAACCCGAGACCGCGCCACAAGCGATGGTGATGAACAGGAACGGGAACAGACCGCCCTTCCACACCGGCCCGGTGCCATCGATGAATTGGGTCAGCGCCGGCATTTTCAGCTCAGGCATGGTGATCAGGATCCCGACCGCCAACGCCAGGATGGTGCCGATTTTCAGGAAGGTCGACAGGTAGTCACGCGGCGCGAGGATCAGCCAAACGGGCAGCACGGCGGCAACAAAACCATAACCGATCAGCATCCAGGTGATCTGCACACCGGTAAAGCTGAAGACCTTGGCCCAGGCTGGATCAGCAGCAATCTGCCCGCCCACGAAGATCGAACCGAGCAGCAACGCCACGCCGATCACCGAGATTTCACCAATGCGGCCCGGGCGGATGTAGCGCATGTACACGCCCATGAACATCGCGATCGGGATGGTCGCCATCACCGTGAACATGCCCCACGGGCTATCGGCCAGGGCCTTGACCACGATCAGCGCCAGCACCGCTAGGATGATGATCATGATCAGGAAGCAGCCAAACAGCGCGATGGTCCCGGGGATGCGGCCCATTTCTTCACGGACCATGTCACCCAGGGAGCGACCGTTGCGGCGGGTGGAGAGGAACAGGACCATGAAGTCCTGAACCGCACCGGCAAATACCACACCGGCAATCAGCCACAGCGTACCGGGCAAGTAGCCCATCTGCGCCGCCAACACCGGACCGACCAAAGGCCCCGCGCCAGCAATCGCCGCGAAGTGGTGACCGAAAAGGATGTGTTTGTTGGTCGGGACGTAGTCCAGGCCATCATTGTTGAGTACGGCGGGAGTGGCTCGATTGGGATCGAGTTGCATCACCTTGTTGGCGATGAACAGGCTGTAATAGCGGTAGGCAACGAGGTAGATGGCGATGGCGGCGACGACGATCCAGAGGGCGTTGATCGCTTCGCCGCGGCGCAGGGCCACAACACTCAGCGCAATCGCTCCAATGACAGCCACGACAAACCAGGCGAGGTGTTTAACCAGACGGGTCATTGCGTGTCTCCTGCCGGCAGTCCGATAGGCCGCGGCGATAATTTTTATAATGGTGCCCGTTATACGAGCCCGCCTAATATCCGCGCATGTCGCCACCAGCGGAATCCGCAGTACTACGTAAGGCCCTTCTACGTAGTACTACGCAGACCGGGTTTATCCATTAGTCCGACGGCGCTTGGCACTGGCGAAGTGCAGGTCTTTTTGGCCTATCATGCCCCCACCACGACACCCACCAACGGCCCTGCCGCACCGTCGCCCGGTCTGGACAGGAGTAGATATGCAGCTCAAACACAAAATTGTTGCCCTGGGCATTCTGCCGCTGATCCTGGCGATTGCGGTCATTTGCGCCTTGGTCATGTTCCAGAATCGACAGCTGGGCGAACAGCAGGCGCAGTTGATCGAGGACAGCATTCTCGCCAGCAAACGCGCGGAGCTGAAAAACTACGTGGAAATGGCCAAGAGCCTGATCGAGCCGCTGTATGACGATGGCCACGGCGATGCTGTGGCCCAGCAGCGGGTGCTCGAAGAACTGCGAAAACTCAGCTTCGGGGTCGATGGCTATTTCTTCGTTTACGACCGCCAGGGCCGCAGCCTGATGCACGCGCGGCAATCGGAACTGGTGGGCAAATACCTGTGGGACATGACCGATCCCCACGGCCTGCCGGTGATTCAGGCGTTGCTGAAAAGCGCCGAATCCGGCGCCGGGTTCCAACGCTACGCCTGGAAAAAACCCTCGACCGGCGCGGTCACCGACAAGCTCGCCTACGTCGTCATGCTGGACCGCTGGGGCTGGATGCTCGGCACCGGCATCTACCTCGAAGACGTCGAACAGGCGACCCAACAAGCCCGAGATGAAGTCGCCAATGGTATCCACGGCACCATGCTGGCCATCGCGGCGGTGGCGCTGATTGCCGTGCTGCTGGTGTTTATCAGCGGCATGACCCTGAACGTCAGCGAACATCGCCTGGCCGACAAAAAACTGCAGCGACTGAATCAGCGCATCGTCAGCTTGCAAGAAGAGGAACGCTCACGGGTCTCCCGTGAACTGCATGACGGCATCAGCCAGTTGCTGGTCTCGATCAAGTTTCAGTTCGAATTGGCCAGTCACCTGATCGAGGCCGGTCGGGACAATGGCCTGGACATTTTGCGCGAGGCCACAGAACGCCTGGGCAGTGCCATCGGCGAGGTACGGAGCATTTCCCATGACTTGCGTTCATCCCTGCTCGATACCCTGGGCCTGCCGGCCGCCATCGGCCAGTTGGCCGCCGAGTTCCAGCAGCGCAGTGGTCTGCAAGTGAACTATGAAAGCGACCTGATCGATTGCGATCTGGTGGACGGTGCGGCCGTCGCCGTGTTCCGCATCGCCCAGGAAGGGCTGACCAACATTGAACGACATGCCCAGGCCAGCACGGTGTCGATCACACTGCAGGGATCGCCGCAGGCATTGCGACTGATCGTGGTGGATGACGGCATCGGCTTTAACGTCAATCGAGTCGACCGCCTGAACGCCGGTATCGGCCTGCGCAATATCCGTGAGCGGGTCGAGCACTTCGGTGGCCGACTCGACCTGCATTCCACGCCGGGCCGAAGTGAACTGAATGTTCTGCTGCCCTTGAGCGAGACGGCCAACACAATAAGAGAAATGACTTGATGAGCCTGCCCTTCCCGATCCGTGTCGCCCTGGTCGACGATCATTCACTGGTGCGTGACGGCATTCGCGCCTTGCTGGCGGTGGTGGATTTTCTCGCCATCGTCGGCGAGGCCGACAGCGGTGCGAGCGCGGTCGACATGGTCCGCGAAACCCAACCCGATTTGCTGTTAGTGGATATTGGCCTCAAGGACATGAACGGCCTGGAGCTGACCCGGCTGCTGCGCCGCGAACACCCGTCGATCAAGATCCTGATCCTCAGCATGTACGACAACAACGAGTACGTGAGCGAGTCGGTGCGCTCGGGCGCCAGCGGCTACGTGCTGAAGAATTCCCCATCCCGCGAAATCATCGCGGCCATCGAGGCGATTGCCAGTGGCGGAACGTTCTACAGCGCCGAAATCGCCCAGAAGCTGGCGGCTGACCGGCCGGCCGACAACGAGCTGACCCCGCGAGAGAGCGAGGTGCTGTGCAAAATGGTGTTGGGGCTGAACAACAAGGAAATGGCCCGGGAACTCGACATCAGCGTACGCACGGTCGAAACCCATCGCCTGAGCATCCGCCGCAAACTGAATATTGATAAGCCGGCGGCGTTGCTTAATTACGCGATTGAGCGTGGGTTGATTTCCCGGTAGCAGAGATGCGGCTCGTAGCAGCTGTCGAGCTTGCGAGGCTGCGTTCGGCTGCGAAGCAGTCGTAAAACCTGAGCACGCGGTCTTCCTGAAACACCGCGTCGCCTGATGTCACGACTGCTTCGCAGCCGAACGCAGCCTCGTACCTCGGCAGCTGCTACAAGCGAACGCAGTCTTCGGCACAAAGAGCCTGCTCACTCAGTTTCAGAGCTTGGCAATCGACACTTCGGTGGACTTCACGAACGCAATCACTTCACTGCCAATCTTCAATTCCAGATCGCGCACGGAACGGGTAGTGATCACCGATGTGACGATGCCGGACGCGGTTTGCACGTCGATTTCCGAGACCACTTCACCTTCCAGGATTTCCTTGATAACGCCTTTGAACTGGTTACGAACGTTGATCGCTTTGATGGTCATGTTGAGGCTTCCTGTCTGATGTGGGGCAAAACCGCACTGAGGTGCAGGCCTTCAAAATGCACCGACAGGAGCGATAACAAAAGGAATAAATAATGATTTATATATTCCTTTTTAGAATATGAAGTATTTAACGATCAATACCCACAGAAACAAAAAGCAGCAACGAATGCCAAATCGCGGGCAAAAAAAAATCCCAGGCAGCTGATGGACGCCTGGGACTTAAAAATGCATAAACCGTGGTGGTGAACGCGGGGCGATATTAACCTACTAAAACACTTTGAAACAATATGTTTCTGCACACCGTTCGGTTAATTAAACGCGTAAGCCCTTATATATCAACACTATTTGTGCGGACTTCTATGCCTCAAGCAATCGGAATCAGAGGATCGGCGGCGGCCCACGCGGTCTCACGATTGGCGGCTGGCGGGTAAATCCACACGGTATTGATCTGGGTCTTCAGCGCCTTGCCTTCCTGTTTTACCAGTTTGACCTGACGATCCCAACCCTCGGTGTAGACCGCGCCCCAGGCGCCCAGGTCCAGGCATGTTACGTACTTGGGTTGGCTGTACGGCGTCGGGTCGACACCGAGCATCTGTGCGGCGACGTTGTTGCCGGCGTGACGGCCAAGAACGATGGCGTGCTGGCAGGTCATCAGCGCGTGGTTGCCGATGTCGTCGCTCGCCGCGTAGGCCACATCGCCTGTGGCGAAGATATCGTCCTGGCCGATGACTTGCAGGTGGGCGTCCACGTGCAGGCGGCCAAGGTGATCGCGTTCGCCTGGGATCTGCTCGGTCAAAGAGCTGGCTCGCACGCCAGTGGTCCAGATTACGGTTTTGGCTTCGATGCGCTGACCGTCGGCCAGGGTCACACCGTTTTCATCGACCGCTACGACCGACGATTTCAGCTGCCATTTAACGCCCAGCTCAGTGCTCGCCTCGGCAATGGACTGGCTGATTTCAGCGCCCATGGACGCGCCGACTTTTTCGCCGCGATCAATGATGATCACGTTGATGTCGGCGTGATGACCCAGGATTGCTCGCAGACGAGCGGGCATTTCAGTCGCAGTTTCAATCCCGGTGAAGCCGCCGCCAGCCACCACGACTGTGTTTCGAGCCTTGGTGTCTGGCAGGTTGGCCAGGGACTTTAGGTGGTTTTCCAGGCGCACGGCTTGCTCAATCTGGTCCACGTCGAATGCAAATTCGACCACCCCCGGAGTGTTCGGCGATGCGAGACGGCTGCCAGTAGCCAGAACAAGTTTGTCGTAGCTGAGCACCTGTTGGGCAGCCAATGCATCGATATAGCCGACGCGTTTTTGCTCGACATCGATGGTTTCGGCGGCGCCCTTGATGAACTTCACGCCCACCGCATCGAACAGCTCGCCAATCGGAGCGACCAGTTGATGAGCATTCGGTTCGTAGAAGCGCGGACGCACCCGAAGCTCCGCCTGAGGCGCCAGCACGGTCACTTCAACGCTGTCGTGCCCATGAATATCGAACAACCGCGTGGCGCTCAATGCCGTCCACATGCCACCGAAACCTGCGCCAATGACCAGAATCTGCAGTTTCATTTTTAACTCCGAGAGGAAAACCAGGTAGTGAAATTGTTCAGGGTTCCGACGGCTGCCTGACCGGATAACTACGACTGTATTGATCGCCTTTAATCTAAACAAGTCAACTTTACTGATCATTCCCATCGGCTTATCAGATTGGTTATCACAATCCTTCTACACCGGCACTCGTCGACCAAACAGGCCTTCAAAAAATAAACGGCAGCGCTTAACCGCCCGATGAAGCGCGTTGCCGCCCTCCTGTTCCGCTGCTAATATTTGCGACTATATTAGTCGGAGATCCCTATGTCTCTTTACAGCGCAGGTGTTGAGTACGGCATTCATTGCCTGCTTTTTCTGGTGGGCAACGGCGGCGATTCCCGCGAGGCGAGCGTGCGCGACCTCGCAGAGCTGCAAGGCGTACCGCTGGACTACCTGGCGAAAATCTTCACCAAACTGGCCAAGGCCAAACTGGTGGTGGCCACTGAAGGCGTACGCGGTGGTTTCAAACTGGCCAGGCCTGCGGATGAAATCACCCTGCTGGACATCGTCAACGCCATCGACGGCCAGAAGCTGATCTTCGATTGCCGGGAGATTCGTGGCCGTTGCGCCTTGTTCGAAGGCTCGGCGCCGGCCTGGGCGCTGGACGGCCACTGCGCGGTGCATGGGGCGATGATGACGGCGCAGAAACGCATGGAAGACGCCCTCGCCCAGACCGCCATTCTTGATCTGGCGAGAAAGGTCGGACGCAAGGCCCCGCCGGAGTTTTCCGGGCAGGTGGATGACTGGCTGGTGGATCGCCGGGAAAAGAAAAGCGGTGCAGGCTCAGAGCAGAGCATTGCGCTGACCGACATCACCTAGAACGTAAAAAAGCAGAAGCCGGAAAAATCCGGCTTCTGCTTTTTTTAGAATCGGCACCGCACTCGAGTCTTACAGACAGTCACGCACTGCCTGCCGCATCGCCGCCGATTTCGCCCAGGGTGGCCCCTGATACAGCGACACCCGGCTGCCGTCCTTAGATTTCACGATATCCAGAATCTCGTCCGCCGTGATGATGCTTGGCGCCGTCAGGCGATAGCCGTTGGAAATGGCCATCTGATTGGTTTTCGAAACCTGCTGCTGCCACAACGGCAATACGCACGCGACGTACTCCTTGGGAGGCTTGGCGCTGTACTTGCTGACATTGGGCTCGCCCGGCACCAGGGATGCGGGCAATGAACAGCCCGACAACATAGCCACCGCTACCCCCGTTATCAACATCCGCATGACGCTTCCTCATCCCGAAAAACGGCGAATGTAGCGCGTACCCGCACAGACATCCAGCGAACGATCGGCGAAAGCGACTTAACCGACGCACGCCCTTGCAAACGGAATACCCCACGCGTTAAACGGGACTAATCTTTCGTAGCGGGAATACACAGGAGGTCATCATGTGGCTTAACGAATCCGAGCAGGAACTTCGGCGCGATCTACAGACCGTAGCGTCAGATCTGCGGTGGTCGGCGGTAGAACTTTTACGCCTGGCCGAACTGTTTCGCCAGGCCGGCAATGAGGTGGACGCACAAGCAGTCCTGCGACTGCACGAGGTGTTCCAGGGGGACGAAGAACGACTGATAGCCTACGCCGAGGAAGTGAAGGCGCGGCACATCAGCCGGACGAAGGCTGACTAACCGGACCACTGCCATGAACAAGTCCCTGTTCGCATTGCTCGCCGTGCTGGCGACGTCGGGCGGTTGCAGCACCGATTCACACCTCTACCGCAACCAGCCGCTGGTCGTCAAAGTCGAGAGCGGCATGAGCAAGGATCAAGTCGAGCAGATCGGCGGCAAGCCCCTGGCGATCACCGATCGCACGGTGGAACCCGGCAGCTGTTTTGACTACAAGCTGACGCAGGACGGCCGCCAGCAACCCTACAACGTCAGTTTCAATGGCGCAGGCAAGGTTGATCACACCAGTTTCATGAGCTGTGCGGAGTGGAGTAATGCCCAACACAAAGCCAGGGAACCCTCCCACTCCACGAGTGGAATGGGCGGCATAGGTGGCAGCGGTTACTAGTCGCCGGACAATAAAAAGCCCCGAAACAGGCCGGGGCTACACACAAGTCGCCTACCGTTCAGGTGCCGGCCGTTTCGAGCGCGCCTTATAAGCCGGCAGAGACGCCGCGAAAGCCAATGCCTCTTCGCGGCTGGCAAAGGCGGCCAGGCGGTCACCTTTGGTGCACACCCGCCAGGGGCCATGGTTCACGCTGAGTACGTCGTAACCGTTCATGTGCATCTTGGTTAGCATTTCAATGCTCATAGTCACCTCCATTTGGGCAGTAAAAATCCAGGATTGACTGGCCTACCCTACACCCGCTCTTCGCTCAGGTGCCGACCAGACGTCGCGACATCCGGTTGCACTTTCGGCTTGCACGACAACTCCAACCCTTCGAATCACCGAAACACGGGGCCTCGGCTCGAATATTGCATTTTTATGACTGTTTTGTGACAGCCGGGCATTCAGGTAACACATGAAAGTACGCGCCACCGTTATTTGCGAACAAGACCGACACGTCCTCCTGGTGCGCAAGCCAAGGTGTCGCTGGACCTTGCCTGGCGGAAAAGTCGAGCCCGGCGAAACCAAAGTGGACGCAGCCATCCGGGAACTGGCGGAAGAAACCGGCCTTGGGGTCGATGGCATGCTGTATCTGATGGAGCTGGAAGACGGCAGCACCCGACACCATGTCTATGAAGCGTCGGTGGTGAACCTCGACGAGGTCCGGCCACAAAACGAGATTATCGACTGCCTATGGCATCCGTTGGACGCCATCCACAACCTGAAAATCAGCGACACCACGCTGCGGATCGTCAAGGCGTTTCAGCGTCGGTTATAAGGTCACGATGGGCCGGGATTGAATCATTGCTTGCAGATGGTTAATGAACGGGTACCAAGGGATTAGACGAGCGATGAATAACCTGTGGGAGCGAACAAGCTCACTCCCACAGGTTTTGTGTTTTGCTCGAATTAGCCTGCAAAGGCCCGGCGCCCCGCACGCATTTCAGTGCGAAGTTCGCCAATCAGGTTGGAAATGTCGCGAACCGTGGTCAGTCGCGATGGTGAGACATAGGGCAGCAACAGATCAATCCGCCCGGTGGCGAGGTCGTACACCTTGATCCGCAATGAGCCGTCGGAGTTCACCGTGCAGTCGCACGAGAGTGGACGAAAACCGGACTGCAAAATGCCGCAAAGTTCTGGAATTGAAACCATGACGGGTGCCTCCATGGCGATTGATCGGATCCAACTTGCTCAGCATAGATGCGCTTTCGCCAACCTGCGTCCGGAAATACCAATAATAAATGCGATCTGCTTAGCACTTTGGTGAGTATTTAATGGGAATCCCCGTCCCAGAGCCAATTCCAGATGCCTGGCAAACGCACCGATTCCGCACTTTCACTGACCGTGCGGGCCATCGCCGCTCGCTGCAATTGCCCTTGATCATCATAAAACGGCTTCGGCGCGGTTCTCACACCGGTGGCCTGGGCGCTGTCGAGCAGGATTTGCAGGTATTCACGTGTATGCCGGGCGGTGTAGCGATTGAGGTCGTGAAAGGTCACTACCACCGGAATCGCCCCGTCGACCGTGGGCAGTTCACCTTTCGCGATACGCTCGCGGACTTCGGACAACTGCCGCAGCATGTTCGCCCGACGCCGGGGGCTGGCGTTGAAACCCCAGATTTTGCCGTCATTGGCGCTCAGGTCGGTCAACAGCACGTGCATGCCATGCCGTTGATAGGCGGCGAAAGTGCGCTTGTCGTAATTCCAGAACGGCGGACGCACCAGGGTCGGCGGCGCCCCGGTGATAGCGGCGATGTCGGCACTGCCTTTGGTCAGGGACTGTTCCAGCTCTTCAGGGTCCAGCGAGCGATGATTGGTGTGCGAGTGGGTAGCGGTGTGAAAACCGAGGATTTGCCCTTGCGAGTGCTCGCGGTGCATGACCCGGCGCCCGATATCGCTATCGCCGGCCCGTGGCGCACCGGTCTGGACGAAGAACACCGCTTTGATATTCGGCTGCACCGGGTTTTGCGCGAGGCTCTCGAGTACGGTCTCGGTCGGGTTCCAGAAGCTCGACGCGCTGGGGCCGTCGTCAAAGGTCAGCAGGAAACGGATCGGCGGCAGCACCTGCAGACTCTGTTGTGTCTGGGGCGTCAGTTCGATGGGCGCCGCGATACAACCCGCCAGCCCGATAGCCAGGGCAAGCGCCGAAAGAACCTTGAACAGTTGCGTCATGTTTTGCCTTGGGCCAGACCATTGCGGTCATCACGTTAATGGCAAAAACCCCTCGCCCGGTGATCCTCCAATCGGCCCGCATGTCGCTGCGGGCTCAGGTTGGATAGGGTTACACAGTTTTGGTTCAAGTGCCGCTATCTCGGGCGTTTCATAGTTCCAGATCGAGTAAAGCCGCCCCGAGCGCCTTGCCGTGGGCATCGAGGGCCAGGGACCGGGTGACGCCGCCGCGCAGAATGCCGGGCAAGACAAAATTAAGCGCATGGACGTTGGGCAACTCGTAGCGGCGCAGCGGCGGACCTTGCAGGTCCAGCAGCTCGGCGAAATGCGCGGTGACTCGCTCAACCGTCAGCCATTCGCACAAACGCGGGTAGTCCTCGGCGCGGAAGGCAATCACCGAGATGTTTGAAGTATCGCCCTTGTCGCCCGTTCGGGAATGGGCCAGTTCACGCAGTTTCATGCCACGTCCTCCGAATGAATCTGCAAGGTGACGGCTTCACGCGGCAGTAACAGCGAAGCCACCGCCACGACCTGGCGCACCGATTTGCTGGCCCCGCCACCGCCATAAGGGCCGTTGGTGTAGAGGGTTTCCACTTCATTGCCGATGCGCAGCGCTTCGCCGCGATCGGCGCAACGGGCCGCCACCCGCAGGCGCACTTCCCAAGGTTCGCTGTCCGTTCGGGAGCCCAGTTCAGTACCGTGCAAGGCATCGACGCCGATCAGCTCGGCGCGGATTTCCTCAAACTCGACGCCGGTCAGCTTCAAACGTTCCAGCACCACTTCACGGGCCAATCGCCCTCGCGCCAGCGCGCCCGGTCCGCCATAGGAAATCTGGCCCTCGCCGATCCAACCGTCGAGATAACCCACCGACACCTTCAAGGATGACGGTCGCGTCCGGCCGTCAGCGCCCTGGGCCAGCACCTGATCCACACCTTGAACCGTGAACGACACACCGGAAAAATCAGCGCTGACATCCGGCGTGAGGTAAGCCGCCGGGTCATGCACTTCGTAGATCATCTGCTCGGTGCAGGTTGCGGTATCGATGCGCCCGCCGGAACCGGCGACCTTGCTGATCACCGCGCGCCCGGTAGCATCCACTTCGGCCAACGGAAACCCCAGGCGTGCCAGGTCCGGCACATCCTTGAACCCCGGATCGGCAAAGTAGCCACCGCTGATCTGCCCGGCACATTCGAGCAAATGCCCGACCAACGTACCGCGTCCCAGCAGCGGCCAATCGTCCGCCGCCCAGCCGAACTCGAACATCTGCGGCGCGAGAAACAGCGAGGGATCCGCCACGCGACCGGTAATGATCACGTCGGCATCGGCCTGCAACGCCTCGATGATGCCGTCCACGCCGAGGTAGGCATTGGCCGAAATCAGGCGCTCGCCCAGGGACGCCAAGGTCTTGCCGTTATCCAGAATCTGCGACGGATCGACCAGCAGCGTTGCCAGCACATCGTCACCGCTGAGCGCGACTACTTTGAGTCCCGACAAACCCAGCTCCCCGGCGATCCGCCGCACTTCCTGCGCCGCCGCCAAAGGGTTGGCCGCGCCCATGTTGGTGATCACCCGTAAACGTCGGCGCTGACCATCGACGCCACGCCCGACAAAGGGCAATACCCGGCGCATGCGTTCGCCCAACAGCGGGTCGAAGCCTGCTTGCGGATCGAGAAGACGCGCCTGTTGCGCCAGGGCAATGGTGCGTTCGGCCAGGCATTCGAATACCAGATAATCCAAGTCGCCGTGCTCGGCCAGTTCGATGGCCGGCTCAATGCGGTCGCCGGAGTAACCGGCACCGGAACCGATGCGTAAGGTTTTCATTCAAAAGACTCCAAAGAGCAGCGCAGTCAGGGTCATGAGCACCGAGGCGGCGAACAGAAACGGGATGGTGAAGCGCTGGTGATCCGCCAACTCGATCTTGCACAAGCCCACCAGCAGGAAGGTTGCCGGGGTCAGCGGGCTGACCGGGAACCCGGTGGTGTGCACGCCCAGCAGTGACGCTTGGGCCACTTGCAGCGGATCGACGCCCAGGGCGCGGCCGACTTCGGCCACCACCGGCATGATGCCGAAGTAGAAAGAGTCGGGATCGAACAGCAGACTCAGGGGCATGGAGATAAAACCCACCACCATCGGAATCAACTTGCCGTGCCCGGCGGGAATCTGCGCCACGGCGACCTCGGCCATGGCCTTGAGCATGCCGCTGCCCTGCATGATCCCGGTGAACACCCCGGCAGCCAGAAGAATGCTGGCCATCGTCAGCGCGGTTTTCGCATGGGCGTCGATGCGTGCCCGTTGCGCGTCAACATTGGGGTAGTTGATGCACAAGGCGAGCACCGTGCCGAGCATGAACATCACCACCGGGTCGACGACCCCGGCAATCATCACGCCCATCACCACCACCGTCAGCACCAGGTTGAGCCAGAACAGCCGTGGTTTGCGCAGGGCGACCTCGGCCTCGGTCAACACCCGTTGCGGCATTACGTCCACCGCGGCCCCGGCACCCAGGCCCAGGCGTTTTTCTTCGCGGCGACCGAGGAACCAGGCGCAGGTGAAGACGAAGATCAGACCGACGATTTGCACCGGGATCAGCGGTTGAAACAGGTCAGCCACCGGCACATGCAACGCCGCCGAGGAACGCAGCACCGGGCCGGTCCAGGGCAGGAAGTTGACCCCGGCCGCCATCGCCGTGACGCAGGCGAGAATGCGTTTATCCATGCCGAGGCGCGTGTACAACGGCAGCATGGCCGGAATGGTCACCAGAAAAGTCACCGCACCGGAACCGTCCAGGTGCACCAGCAACGCCAACAGCGCGGTGCCTATGACGATACGCGTGGGGCGGGTGCCGACTCGTTTGAGGATGCGGTCGATGATCGGGTCGAGCATGCCGGCGTCGGTCATCACGCCGAAGAACAGAATCGCGAACACGAACATCCCGACCACCGGGGCGACGTTCTTGATCCCGGTAACGATGAAAGCGCTGGTTTGCAGACCGAAGCCACCGAGCAGCGCGGCGATGATCGGCAAGGCGATCAGGGCCACCAGGGGCGAAAGACGTTTGCTCATCACAGCAACGAGCAAACAGAGAATGGTGATGACACCGAGTGTGGCAAGCATGGGCAGTTCCTGTTCGGCATTTCTGCTCGCGACGGCGATGAAATGCGCTGTTGTTGTTTTCACCGAGTATTGGAATTGCAGGTAATCTTTGTAAATTGAAATGTTCGGCAGCCTGCATTCGGAAAAACAAAATGAAAAACTCGATCCAGCACATCCGCGCCTTCCTCGTCGTGGCGCAAACCGGCAACTTCGCCAAAGCGGCAGTGGCGCTGAACCTCTCGCCGTCGGCCCTGACCGTGCAGATTCAACAACTGGAAGACTGGCTCGGCGTCGCCCTGCTGGAACGCAGCCCCCGGCATGTTGCGCTGACCAGTGCCGGGCAAAGTGCGCTGTTGCCCATGGAGAAGTTGTTGCTGGATCTGGACAACATCGTCAGCGCCTCGCGGGATCTGGCGTCGTTGCGCCGGGGCGTGGTCACTATCGCTGCCCTGCCGTCGATGTGCGCCGCTGCCCTGCCACCGCTGTTGAAGCGGTTTCGCGAGCAATTTCCGGGGGTCGAAGTGCGGCTGCGGGACGTTGTGGCGCAACGCATTGATGCGCTAGTGCGCGACGGCGAGGTGGACTTCGGCCTGGGCGTGCGGGCGCGGATGAGCCATGGGCTGGAGTTTCAGACGGTATTGGAAGATCGGCTGTGCCTGTTCATCCCCACCGACCACCCGCTGGCGCGGCGGCGCTCGGTCAAACTGAGCGAACTGACGGATCAACCGATCATCCTCACCGGGCGCGACAGCAGCGTGCGGGAGTTGGTGGAGCAACTATTCGCCGACGCACAACTGCCGTTATCGCCAGGGCTGGAAGCCAATTACATGTCGACGGTGCTGGCGCTGGTGCGCCAGGGGTTGGGCGTGAGCCTGCTGCCCGAATCAGCCGATGACGGCCGTGATGATTTGGTTAAGGTGCCGGTGGATCATCCGGGCGTCACCCGCCAGATCGGCCTGATCACCCGCACCGGTCAGGCCATGGCGCCGGCAGCACAGCGCTTTATCGACATGCTGCAGGACGACACCTTACTCAGCCAGGGACTTCTGGAATGAATGGTCGATGATCGGCGCCGTGGCCAATGCCGCCGGCAGTGCCTTGACCTTGAACAGGAAGTCCGCAGTGCTCTGCAAATCCGTGGCGGCTTGCTGATCGACCGGGCCGACGGTCATGTGGGCCTGGCGTAACCAATGACGGGAAACGTCCTGGTCGAGGTTGGCTTTCTTGGCCCAGAGGTCGGCGTATTCGTCGGTGTGGTTGTCGACCCAGGCCCGAGCCTTCTTCAGGCGCCCGAGGAAGTCGGCGATGGCTTCGCGCTTGCTGTCGATGGAAGGTGTTGAGGCGGCAATCGCGCTGAGGCCGGGCATCAGGTTCTTGGCGGTAAGAATCGGCCGGGCGCCGGAGAACAGAATCTGTTGCGAGATGTATGGTTCCCAGACCGGGAACGCGTCGATGCTGCCCTGGGGCAATGCTGCCGCCGCGTCGATTGGCATCAGTTTGATGAAGTCGACGTAGTTCTCCGGCAGGTTGGCGCTCTCCAGGGCGCGTAAGGTCAATTGCTGGCTCCAGGCACCGGGCCAATAAGCGACTTTTTTGCCCTTGAGGTCGGCGATGGTTTTGACCGGGGAATCCTTCGGTACCAGCAACGCGATGGTGTCCGGGTTTTGCCGCGACACGCCAATCAGCTTCACCGGGGCCTGTTTCGCGGCGAGGAACAGAAAGCCCGAATCACCGAGAAAGCCCAGGTCCAGTGCGCCGGTGTTCAGCGCTTCAGCCAGTGGCGCGGCGGCCTGGAAGTGTTTCCAGTCCACCGTGTAAAGCGCCCCTTCCAACACACCCGAGGCCTCCACCGAGGCGCGGACGTTGTAGTAGTTCTGGTCGCCGACGTGCAGGACAACGGGTTCGGTGGCGTAGGCAAACGGTGCGGCAAATAACGCGCACGTCAACAGACTGCGCAGGGATCGGGACAGGTTCATCGGAGGCTCCGGGGGTGTTATTCCGATAGACCATAACGCTCTTATCGCAAGCTTTTTAAATTCTATTTATGCATAAGCTCATGACCGGTAAAGCGCGGTGTTTGCCCAGCAACAGCGGCGCAACAGACTGTTTCGCTGGGCACATCGATTTGTCCCTCCAAGCTCCGCAAAGCCCCGGAAACCGGTGAAACCCACAACATGGCACAGAGCCTGCAATATTCCTTTTATGCAGGAAGCATTCATACAAACCGCTTATTAGGACATAAGAATCCCGTTGCCTTGCCGGAGTTGCCCCCATGAGTTCCCTCTTCCGTTTCCCCAAAGCCAGGCACCTGATCAGCGCCGTCGCCATCGCCTTGAGCTTGCAACCCCTGGCCCAGGCTGCCGAAACCACACCGGCCGAAGTGCATCTGGATTACGCCTATTACTCGCCGGTCAGCCTGGTGCTCAAGCACTTCGGTTTCCTGGAAAAAGCCCTGCCCCAGACCAAGGTCGGCTGGGTGCTGAGCCAGGGCAGTAACCGCTCGTTGGAATACCTCAACAGCGGCGGCGTCGATTTTGCGTCCTCCGCCAGCCTCGCCGCCGTGTTGAGCCGGGCCAATGGCAGCCCGATCAAGTCGGTGTACGTTTACAGCCGCGCCGAGTGGACCGCGCTGGTGGTGCGCAAGGATTCGCCCTACAAGACCGTGGCCGACCTGAAAGGCAAGAAAATCGCCGCCACCAAAGGCACCGACCCGTACCTGTTTACCCTGCGCAGCCTGCAACAGGCCGGCCTGAGCAAGGACGACGTGGAACTGGTGCACCTGCAACATCCGGACGGTCGCACCGCGTTGGAAAAAGGTGACGTCGACGCCTGGGCCGGGCTCGATCCGCACATGGCCGCGAGCCAGATCCAGGCCGGTTCGCGATTGCTCTATCGCAACACCAACTTCAACAGTTACGGGGTGGTCAGCGTCACTGACAGCTACGCCAAGGAACACCCGAAAACCATCGAAACCGTGCTCAACGCCTATGAGCAGGCGCGGGAATGGGCGGTTAAAAACCCGGAAGAACTGGCGAAACTGCTTGCCACCGAGTCCGGCCTGCCGCTGGAAGTGGCCAAGTTGCAATTGTCGCGCACCGACTTGAGCAGCCCGCAATTGACCGCTAAGGATGTGATTGCCTCCAAAGCTGCGGCGCCGATTCTGGTGTCTGAGGAACTGGTTCGCAAAGGGGTTAACGTCGACCACGTCATTGATCAACTGATCGACACAGGCTTCAAGGAAACCGTGGCCCGTCAATAAAGCAAAAGCAAAAGATCGCAGCCTTCGGCAGCTCCTACAGGGAACCGCATATCCCACTGTAGGAGCTGCCGAAGGCTGCGATCTTTTGATCTTGGCCTGGAGAAACCCATGACCAGCAAAAGCAAAATCCTCCACACACCCGTGGCATTGCCCGCACCCCGTCGCCTCAGCAACGCCTGGAAACTGCGCCTCAAAGGCCTGGCCCTGCCCGTGTTGATCATCCTGATACTGGAATTGGTCGTCCGCCTCGGCTGGCTCCCCTCCTACCAGATGCCCGCACCCAGCGAAGTCGCCCTGACCCTCGGCGATCTGGCCGAAGGTGCGCTGTGGAAGCACATCAGCGCCAGTCTTTTGCGGGTGCTGCTGGGGTTCGCCATCGGCGCCAGCCTGGCCCTGGTGTTTGCCGCGTGGGTCGGCTTGAGCCGCGAAGCAGAAGCGTATCTGGAACCGACGTTCGCCGGCCTGCGCTCGATTCCGAGCCTGGCCTGGGTGCCGCTGTTGCTGTTGTGGCTGGGCATCGACGAAACCTCGAAAATTGTCCTGATCGCCATCGGCGCATTCTTCCCGGTGTACCTCAACGGCGTCGCGGCGATCCGCGACATCGACCGCAAACTGGTGGAAGTCGGGCAGATGTACGGTTTCAGTCGTGCTCGACTGGTGCGACGAATTCTGTTGCCCGCCGCCCTGCCCGGCCTGTTCACCGGGTTGCGCAGCGGCATGAGCCTGGCCTGGATGTTCCTGGTGGCGGCCGAACTGATCGCCGCGACCAAGGGCCTTGGTTATCTACTCAGCGACGGCCGCGAAACCTCGCGCCCGGACATCGTGCTCGCCGCGATCATCGTGCTGGCGGTGCTGGGCAAACTCAGCGACGGCATTCTCGCCAGCCTGGAGAAACGCTTCCTGGCCTGGCGCGACACTTTCAACGGCCAAAGCGCAGAGGATTGAGCCATGAGCGAACACCTGCTGGACATTCACGTTGAGCGCAAAACCTTCGCCACCACGACGGTGCTCAACAATATCCATCTGCAATTGAAACCCCGGGAAACTGTCAGCCTGCTCGGCCCCAGCGGTTGCGGCAAAAGCACTTTGCTGCGGATCGTTGCCGGGCTGGAAAAGGACTTTCAGGGCGAACTAAAAAACTATGCCGGTGAAGTAGCGTTCGTGTTTCAGGAACCGCGCCTGATGCCGTGGCTGACGGTGGAACAGAACATCGGTTTCAGCGCCGACAGCCGTTACGACAAAGCCTGGGTGGCGCAATTGATCGAAGAAGTCGGCCTCGGCGGTTTTGCCCAGGCGCTGCCCAAGGCCTTGTCCGGTGGCATGGCGCAACGGGTGGCCATCGCTCGCGGCCTGTATTCGCGCCCACAGGTGCTGTTGCTGGATGAACCGTTCAGCGCGGTAGACGCTTTCACCCGAATGAAACTCCAGGACCTGCTGCTGCAACTGGCCGAGCGCCACGCCATCGCCCTGCTGCTGGTGACCCACGATGTCGATGAAGCGCTGTACCTGAGCGACCGGGTGCTGGTGATGGACAATCGGCCGAGCAGCATTCGTCAGGAACTGGCGGTGGACCTGGCGCATCCCCGTGATCGTCGCGATCCGTTGCTGGCGCAGCTCAAGGCCTTGTCGCTGACCGAGTTGCAGCGGGCTCACGTCATCTAAGCTGAAATCTCCGGTTGGAGGTTTTGCCCATGTGCGGACGGCTGTCGCAGTACCGAGGCATTCACGATTTCGTGGCGGTGTTGAGTATCCCCGACGCGCTGATCAACCACGTCGGCGATGAGCCGTTAGCTCGCTACAACGCTGCGCCGACCACCCAACTGGCGCTGTTTCATCTGCAAAGCGATGGCCTGCACGCCGACAACGTGCGCTGGGGTTGGCGGCCGCACTGGGCGAAGGATCGCGCCGCGCCGATCAACGCCCGGGCCGAGAAAGTCGCCCACGATCCGTTCTTCCGGGCGATCTGGCCGCACCGGGCCATTTGCCCGATTGATAACTGGTTTGAATGGGTCGATGCCGGCGATTCAACGCGCCAACCGTGGCTGATCCGCCACCGCGACCGGACGCCGATCTACTGCGCGGCGATCGGTCAGTTTCCGGTCGCGGGTGCCGAGCCTCGGGACGACGACGGTTTTGTGATCATCACCGCCGACGCCGCAGGCGGCCTGCTCGACGTCCACGACCGGCGACCAGTGGTGTTGTCGGCGGAGCTGGCCCGGGAATGGCTCGACCCGGCCACTCCCAGGGAGCGCGCTGAACAACTGGTGTTGTTGCAGGGTGAAACCAGCGACAGTTTCCAATGGCACAGGGTGGGCAAAGCGGTGGGCAATGTTCGAAACCAGGGCGCCACGTTGATTGACGAGGTGCCTTGAAAGTTATCCAGCACGCCTGAGTACCCTTACTAATAAGTTGCCTATATAAACAGGAAACTCAAACGTTACATTAAGTGTTTCAGGCACGAGACACTTATATAACTGCGACTGTTTGACACATAACCGCCGGTCTGACATTTCAACCGTCATACATACATTTAACAGGACTACAGATAGCATGCGCGCCGCATTTCCATAAGCATGCCCAGTTGACCAAAGAGTCAACAACCTCAGGAAATCCCTACAACTTTTACACACCTTGCAGAGAAATAAGTTGCGCGACGATTTTGCAATCAAACAAGTCGATGGGCTGGAGTGTGTCTATCTGTCAATGACAGAACACTTGCAACTCGACTGCTTTATCGGCCATTACATAAAGACTCGAAACCTGCACGCGGTCGCCCATATCGAACGCATTCTGCGCGCCACGCTGCAACGCTATCCGGGCAAGCCGCCCGTGATGGTGAATGAAGTCAACGCCTGGATCGACAAGACCCTCGGTTATCGCGCCGCCCACCCCGACTTCCCACAGTTGGAAGACGCCTGAAGCAACGCTTGCAGGCCACTCGGCAGAAGAACTGAACGAACCCGCCGTGTAAACGCTCTGAATACTGAGGCCGAACTGGCCTCTTGTTTTTCAGGCGCCCTGTTTCTGCATGACGCTTGCACCGCAGACCTCTCAGAATTCCCTGTTCACCGACTAAGCCGATGGCCTGGCTGGCTCCAAAAGGAATACATGAGCGAACTTGTCCCTTATGCCGTGCATTACCTGCTCGGTGGTGTGCGACAACACTTTTTCAAACTGGCGGTGGGGTTTTCCGATGTGGAAGCCATCCATTCGGCTTCTGCTCACGCCTATCCCGAATCCGAGCGCAAGATTGCCTTACACGCGAGCCTCGAAACGGCGCGCGATAAAGCTCAGCAATTGGGTATTACGCAGATTCGCTGGAATGAGGCGATTTAAGGCATCGGTGCAAAAAAGATCGCAGCCTTCGGCAGCGCCCACAGGCGCGTAGGCTGCAATCTTTTGATCTTGTCTTTTGATCTTAAGGTTTAAGCGGAATTTCTACATCGCGGTCGGACAGCTCTTTACCATCATCGGGATGCTTCCAGTCCGGCATCGAGCGCCGTTGCCGCTCAATCTCCTCATCGCTCGGCTCATCCGTGTCTTCATCCAGGTCCGGCTGCTTGGGTTCGGTTGTCATGTCCACCTCTCTTCCTGAAGGGATATCAACTTTAAGCGTAGAACACTTCCACCCGCCCGGCTCACAGCCACCAGCGCAGCAAAAAGAAGAAGCCCATGCTCAACAGCATGCTGAGCAGCGTATTGCGCGTGTAGAGCACCAACCCCACCGCCACCAGCGAACTGATCAAGTAAGGGTTGTCCCATTGCAGGTTCAGTTGTTTGTCGGGCATGAACACAATCGGCCCGCAAATCGCCGTGAGCATGCCCGGCACCGCGAACCCGAGAAATTGCCGCGCATTGCTGCTCAACCGCAGCGGTAATCGCGGTTCGAGAAACACGTAGCGGTTCAAAAACACCAGCACGCCCATGCCGATAATCACTGCCCAAACGATCATGTGCGCTCCAGATACAGCTTGTTGCAGATAAATCCGGCGGTCATGCCCGCCAGCCCCGACAGCACCAGGGCCGAGCCCCACTGCCAATAGCTGAACAGCACCGAACAGAACAGCGACACCGCCACGCAGACCACCGTCGGCACATTGCGCACCACCGGGGTGATCAGCGCGATAAAAGTCGCGGCGATGGAGAAGTCGAGCCCCAGATGTTCCAGCCCCGGAATGCTGCTGCCCAACACGATGCCGGCCAGGGTGAACAGGTTCCAGGCGATGTAGAACGTCAGCCCCACGCCCAGGGCGTACCAGCGATTGAACTGCTGCTTGTCATGTTGACTGGTCAGGGCGAACAGCTCATCGGTCAGCAAAAAGCCCAGGCCCACCCGCCAACGACCCGGTAACGGTGAAATCACCGAACGCAGGCTCATCCCGTAGAGCAAATGCTGGGAGGTCAGGAGCAGCGTGGTCAGCAGAATCGAAAAAATCCCCGCCCCGCCCTTGAGCATGCCAATCGCCACCAGTTGCGCGGCGCCGGCAAACACGATGCTCGACAACCCCTGGCCTTGCAGCGGCGTGAGGTTGGCCTCAATGGCCATGGAGCCGGCCAACAAGCCCCAGGGCGCGGTGGCCAGGGACAACGGCATGATCGCTGCCGCGCCGCGAAGAAAGGCAGCGCGCGGCATGAGTGAGTTCGACATAACGCTCTTGACCTGTGGAAAGACCGCCGACTGTGCCAGCAGACGCGGCCGAAGGCTTGAACAATCTTGCGCACTTGTGGCCGTCGCACTGAATTGATAGAGCGCAGGCCACCGGCCCGAGTAACATGGCGCCATTCACTTGAAGAGTCAGGGAGTCGACATGCTTTACCGAATCGCCGCCGACGGGCTGGTGCTGTTTCACTTGTTGTTCATTCTGTTCGTGCTGTTCGGCGGGCTGCTGGTGCTCAAATGGCGCCCCCTGATCTGGTGGCACCTGCCCGCCGCTGCCTGGGGCGTGATCGTGGAAGTGTTTCACCTGACCTGCCCGCTGACCTATTGGGAAAACCTGATGCGCGAGGCGGCCGGGCAAACCGTTTATGGCGGCGGTTTCATCGAGCATTACGTGTTGCCGGTCATTTACCCGGCCGGGCTGACCCCGGCGATTCAGCTGGGGTTGGGCAGCGTGGTGCTGGCGGTGAACCTGTTGGTTTATGTGCGGTTGATTCGGTTGTGGAAGTTGCGTCGGACCGCTTGAAACCGCTAAAAGATCGCAGCCTTCGGCAGCTCCTACAGGTGTACGCGGTACCGTGCAGGAGCTGCCGAAGGCTGCGATCTTTTGATCTTCGAGGATCTGAAATGCTGTCGATTGAAGACCTGGCCCTGCTCCAAGCCATCCGCGAAACCGGCAGCCTGTCACGCGCCGCCGCGTATTTGGGCAAGGCGCCTTCAACCGTCTCCTACGCCGCGCGGCAACTGGAAGAACGCTTCGATGCCCTGCTGTTCGATCGCCGTCGCTACCGCTTGCAGCTCACGGCGGCCGGCGAGTTGCTGGTGAACGAGGCTGCGCGGCTGATGCAGGACGTGTCCCGGCTGACCCAACGCGTCCAGCAAGTGGCCAACGGCTGGGAGAGTCGGCTGTGGATCGTCACCGATGAACTGCTGGAGTTCGACACGTTTATCCCGGTAATTCACGAGTTCGACGCGCTGGAATCCGGCGTGCCGTTGCGCATCACCCAGGAAGTGCTCAAAGGCGTCTGGGAAGCCCTGCGTGAAGGTCGCGCCGACCTGATCATCGGCGCCACCAACGAGCCACCGGCCATTGCGTCGTTACGCTGGATGCAGCTGGGGGAAATGGAATGGGTGTTCGCCGTCGCACCCAAACACCCGCTGGCCAAGGCCAAGGAACCGATTTCCCGAGCGCAGGTGACACAGCATCGGGCGATTGTCGTGGCCGATTCCTCCCGTGCCAGCGAAGGCAGCACCTATGGAGTTTCCGGCGGGCAACCGGTGCTAGCGGTGCCAACCATGCGTGCCAAGATCCTCGCCCAGTGCGACGGCTTGGGCGTGGGCTGGTTGCCCCGGCATCGCGTCGGCTCGCTACTGAACAACGGCACACTGGTTGAAAAACAGATGGCAGACCCGCGCGAGCCGAACATTCTCTATGCCGGTTGGCGTGGAGACCACGACGGCCGCGCCCTGGGTTGGTGGCTGGAAAAGCTCAAGCAACCCTGGCTCGCCAGCAAACTCGTCCAGGGCAGTGACCGCTTTGTCTGAATTCAGTTGGCAATGACGCTCATGTTCCGGCCGCTGGCCTTGGCCACGTACAACGCCTTGTCGGCCGCACTGACCAAGTCGTCGGGACTGGCTTGCGAGGCCGGATCATAGGCGCAGACACCCAGGCTGACCGTCACCATGCCTTCAGCACTTTCACTGTGCTCCATGCCCGCCAACTGCACCGCACGGCGGATTTTTTCCGCCACCAGGAAGGCCCCGACATAGTCAGTGCCGGGCAGCACCACCGCAAACTCTTCCCCGCCATAGCGCACGGCCAGATCGCCGGGGCGCTTGATGTTTTGCGTGATGATCGCGCTGATCTTGCGCAAACACACATCGCCGGCCACATGCCCGTAGTGATCGTTGAACAGTTTGAAGTGATCGACATCGATCATCAGCAGTGCAAGGCCCGTCTGGCTGCGCCGTGCACGCCCCATCTCCGCCACCATGAACACATCGAATTGCCGCCGGTTGGCCAGCCCCGTCAACGCGTCTTCCAACGCCAACAACTCAAGGCTGCGATTGACCTCAAGGAGTTTTTCCTGGGCGTCCAGCAATACGCTTTGAATGTGATTCTGCTGTTTCATCACGCGAATGAGCCGATAACCGAGTACGCCGAGGAACCCGAGCAGCAAGGCCACGATAACCGCACTGTTCAACGATTGCTCGCGCCAGCCGGCCAGGACTTCTTCCTTGTTAAGGGCCGCGAAAACGATCAGCGGATAACCCTCGACCCGTCGAAACCCCACCACCCGCTCGACACCATCCACGTACGACTTGACCATTGCCGTGCCGAAATTGCCCTTGGGCAGCAATTGGGTGAACAGCGGCCCCTTGGCGACACTAGTGCCGACTTCAGCTTCGTTGAACGGTCGACGCACAACGATGGTGGCATTGTTGGCGATCAGGTTGATCACGCCGTTCTCGCCCATGTCGATGCTGTTGTACAAATCCAGAAAGTGGTTGAGATAGATCGTTGCCAACGCCACGCCGGCGAAACTGCCGTCGGGATGATTGATCCTGCGCGACACGGTCATGATCCATTCGCCGGTCGAACGACTCTTTATCGACGGGCCGATATGCGGGCCACGGTCGGGATGGTCTCGATGAAAAATGAAGTATTCACGGTCGGCGTTGTTGGCATTGGGCGCGGCGGGGCCATTGGAATTGACGACCCAGCCGCCCTTTTCATCGTAGATGAACAAACCGTGAATCTGCGCCAGTTCACTGCGTTGGGCGCTGAGCAACTGTTGCAAGCGCAGGAGTTGCGCCTGGCCCATGCCGTCCTTTTCGAGGAGATCGACCAGGGTAAAAAGCAACGTGTCGGCCTGTTTGATCGTTGACTGCGCCTGGGAGGCCAGGGTCTGCGCCAGGTTGGACATCGCCACTTCTTTGTCATGCAAGTGGTAATGGCGCGAGTTCCAGGACTCCCAGATCGCAACGGCGGTCATCGACAGACACACCGCCAGCAGCAGAACCACCGCATAACGAACCTTGAGCTTTGCTTCGACTTGCTCGGCCAGCAACGCTGCGCCAGGCTGAAGGGCCTCGATATGAACCTTTACGGCCGGATGTCCCATGACGTTCCCTAGATGCTGATGAAGAGGCGATGCTTCCTGATCGCTTCTTGGGTCAAATGACCGCTTCACTATGCCTGATCATGGATCAGATTAGCTGATGGCGTGCTTTCAGTGCCCAAACCGTCAGCGCGATCCCGAAAACCGACGGCAACGTCACTGCCGCAAAATCCACCCGCAACGCCTCCGGCCCACAGACCCCGGCGGCGACTTCCCAGAAGTGAAACAGGGCATGGGCGGTCAGCCAGATCGCTGCCGACGCCCAGAGCAGCACCCGGTGAGTCGGGCTCACGCCACCACCGACGAACGCGGCGCCAATGGCCACGTAGAGCAAACCGATGTCGCGGATGAAATGCTGGTTGAACAGCCCGGTGCGTTCGACACCGGGCACGGCGGTGTACCACAACGACGGGTTGATCAGCATGAACACGCCGTTGACGGCCATGGCCACGCCCAGCACGGCGGCGAAGATCAGGATCGGAGCGTGAAAGCGTGTCGCGGTCATGAGCGTTTCCTTGCCGGTGTCAGGTTCCCTGTTCGGGGAGTGACCTTCAGCCTAGGCGCCAGTGCCGCGAAACCCTAGATCCAATACTGCGGATTCCGCCCACACCACCGTTTAGCGCGGCGTCTGCTTCAGCGCCGCAAGCCACTCTGGATTCAATCGCGTCTGCTCGGTGTCGAGGCCCAACGCTTCCATCCGCGCCTTGTGCTGGTCCATTTCGCGGGTCAACTGGCTGTGGTCGCTGGAGTTGGCGTCCAGCTCGTGCATCTGGCTCAAGCCCAAATGGTAGAAACGCAGCAGTTTCATGGCGCTCGGATCCTCCTTCTCGACCGCCGCCGTCACCTGATGCATGACATTGGTGACGCTCATCAGGCTGCGCTTGAGCCGCCAGCCGTAAACTGCCGGTGCCATCCACTCTTCGTTCCAGAACCGGCCGCGCATCAGCGCCGCCATCAGCAACACCGCGACAAACACGCCGCCGACGTTAAACCGCAGGTTGTCGCCACCCGGTTCGCCGAACAACGCCACTGCCACGGTCGACAGCACCATCGCCAGCGCCAGGAAAATCAGGGCGATGATCACCGTGCTGCGCCGGGTCTGGCGTCGAAAGGTTTCGGCATTCATTGGCTGGATTTCGAACATCTTGGCGGGGTTCCCTGCATCAATGGTAAAAGGCTCAGTGAGCGAAAAGAGTGCGCGCATTATCGCCTCTGCGGGGGATTTAGCTATGCTGGGGCTCCTTATCATCTTTTCATCGTCAAACGGGGAACATGGCGAGACTGCGCAGTTCGTGCCATCTTCTTTCATGGATACATTTTATTCGGATGCCAATCGCTCCTCCTGTATGACTGGCATCGTTTTAAGGATCATTGAATGTCCCAACGTCAAGTAATCAATGCCTCGGTCAGCCCTAAAGGCAGCCTGGAAACCCTGTCCCAACGTGAAGTTCAGCAATTGAGCGAAGCCGGTTCCGGCAGCACCTATACCCTTTTCCGCCAGTGCGCCCTGGCCATCCTCAACACCGGCGCCCACGTTGATAACGCCAAGACCATCCTCGAAGCCTACAAGGACTTCGAAATCCGCATTCACCAGCAAGACCGCGGCGTGCGCCTGGAACTGCTGAACGCCCCGGCCGACGCCTTCGTCGACGGCGAAATGATCGCCAGCACCCGGGAAATGCTGTTCAGCGCCCTGCGCGACATCGTCTACACCGAAAACGAACTCGACGCCCAGCGCATCGACCTGAGCACCTCGCAAGGCATCAGCGACTACGTCTTCCACCTGCTGCGCAACGCCCGCACCCTGCGTCCCGGTGTCGAGCCGAAGATCGTGGTGTGCTGGGGTGGCCACTCGATCAATACCGAAGAATACAAATACACCAAGAAAGTCGGGCATGAACTCGGTCTGCGTAGCCTCGACATCTGCACCGGTTGCGGCCCCGGCGTGATGAAAGGCCCGATGAAAGGCGCGACCATCGCCCACGCCAAGCAGCGCATTCACGGCGGCCGCTACCTGGGCCTGACCGAGCCGGGCATCATCGCCGCCGAAGCGCCTAACCCGATCGTCAACGAACTGGTGATCCTGCCGGACATCGAAAAACGCCTGGAAGCCTTCGTCCGCGTCGGCCACGGCATCATCATCTTCCCGGGCGGTGCCGGTACTGCCGAAGAATTCCTGTACCTGCTGGGCATCCTGATGCACCCGGACAACAAAGGCCTGCCCTTCCCGGTCGTCCTCACCGGGCCGAAACATGCGGCGCCGTATCTGGAGCAACTGGACGCCTTCGTCGGCGCCACCCTGGGTGACGCCGCGAAACAGCACTACACCATCATCATCGACGACCCGGCGGAAGTGGCGCGGCATATGACGGCCGGGCTCAAAGAGGTCAAACAGTTCCGTCGCGAGCGCAACGACGCGTTCCATTTCAACTGGCTGCTGAAGATCGACGAAGGTTTCCAGCGCCCGTTCGACCCGACCCACGAAAACATGGCCAGCCTGCAACTGAGCCGCAACCTGCCGGCCCACGAACTGGCGGCCAACCTGCGCCGCGCGTTCTCCGGGATTGTTGCCGGCAACGTCAAGGACAAGGGCATCCGCCTGATCGAAGAACACGGGCCGTACCAGATTCGTGGCGACGCGGCGGTGATGCAACCGCTGGACCAACTGCTCAAAGCCTTCGTCGCCCAGCACCGGATGAAACTGCCGGGTGGCGCCGCATATGTGCCGTGTTATCAAGTGGTTGCGTAACCAACCTGATGTAAACCGTTACGTTGATCGTTCCCACGCTCTGCGTGGGAATGCCTCAACGGACGCTCTGCGTCCGCTTCTGGGACGCGGAGCGTCCCGGGCTGCATTCCCACGCAGAGCGTGGGAACGATCATGTGTCTTCTATGGAAAGAGAAACTGTAATGCGCCAACGCAACGCCGCAAGGCTCCTCGTGATCAACCCCGCCAATCAGGTCCTGCTGTTTCGCTTCCAGCACAAGGGCGATGCCCTGGATGGTCGCGACTATTGGGCAACGCCCGGTGGTGGTGTTGAGGACGGTGAAACCTTCGAAGCTGCAGCGATTCGCGAATTGCGCGAGGAAACCGGTCTGCACGTCGACACGGTGGGCGCTTGCGTGGGAGAGCGCAGCGCTTCGATGATGCTACCCGACGGTGAAAAAGTGCTGGCCGTGGAGCGTTACTTCGTTGTCCGGGTCGACAGCGATCAGCTGTCCCGCGACGGCTGGACCGCCGACGAAGCGCGGGTGATGACCGAGCACAAGTGGTGGTCAGTGGCCGAGTTGCAGGAAACCACCGAAACGGTCTGGCCAGAGCGCTTGATCGAGATGCTCAACAACGCCTGACCTCGCTCGCCCCCCCCT
This sequence comes from Pseudomonas sp. LBUM1646, assembly GCF_059716165.1. NCBI lineage: Bacteria > Pseudomonadati > Pseudomonadota > Gammaproteobacteria > Pseudomonadales > Pseudomonadaceae > Pseudomonas > Pseudomonas sp. LBUM1646. The sequence continues at coordinate 2,995,762 of NZ_CP166810.1, read as the reverse complement.
GCCCGGCTACCCCCTAAGCGCCGCAGCCGCAATAGCGGGAGCTTCCAAAACGGCACTCGCCGCCCCATGCCGGGCAACCCCCAACATCGCCTGCCCCACCGAAACGGTGGTCAGCACCTGCCGCGGAAACAACCTTCTCAACAGCGGCATTAATGGCGCCATCACGATGTAAGTCCAGCGATACACCGAGGTCTTGGACGTCGCGCCGTTCAGCGGCTGGATCATCCCCGGTCGAAACAGGTAAACCGCCTTGAACGGCAATCGCAGTAGCGCATTCTCGGTACGACCCTTGACCCGCGCCCACATACTTTTGCCCTTTTCGCTGCTGTCAGTGCCGGCGCCCGAGACATACACGAAGGTCATGTTCGGGTTGAGCCGCGCCAGCACCTCGGCCACCGCCAGGGTCAGGTCGTAGGTGAGGCGCGAATATTGCGCTTCATCCATCCCGGACGACGAAACACCCAGGCAGAAAAAGCACGCGTCATAGCCATGCAACTGCGCTTCGACCGCGCTTATCCGGGTCAAATCGGCCACTACCAACGACTGCAGCTTGGGGTTCGTGGTCTCGACGGCAGTTCGGCCAACGACGACCACCTGCTCGATGTCCGTTGCGAGCAGGCTTTCGCGCAGTACGCCTTGGCCGACCATGCCGGTGGCGCCGAAAATCAGTGCTTTCATGAACAACGAATCCTGTTGAAGTGGGTTGCATACTGTGGGAGCGAGCTTGCTCGCGATGAGGCCATCACATCCAGCATTGATATTGGCTGCCCGACCGCTATCGCGAGCTCGCTTCTACAGGAGTTCGGTGGCGGTTACAGATGATCCGCGTCAATCACCGCTTTGGCAAAGGCCTGCGGATCTTCCTGAGGCAGGTTGTGGCCGATGCCGCCATTGATCAACCGGAACTCATACTTGCCGGTGAAGCGCTTGGCATAGTCTTCGGCCGCCGGATGCGGCGCGCCGTTGGCGTCGCCCTCCATGGTAATGGTCGGCACGGTGATGCTGGGGGCCTTGGCCAGCCGCTGTTCCAGCGCTTCATATTGCGGTTCACCCTGAACCATGCCCAGGCGCCAGCGGTAGTTGAACACGGTGATCGCGACGTGATCAGGGTTATCCAGTGCCGCCGCGCTGCGGTCGAAGGTGGCGTCGTCGAAGGTCCATTTCGGCGAGGCGGTTTGCCAGATCAACTTGGCGAAGTCGTGGCGGTTCTTTTCGTAACCGGCCTCGCCGCGGTCGGTGGCGAAGTAGAACTGATACCACCATTGCAATTCGGCCTTGGGCGGCAATGGATTTTTACCCGCGGCCTGGTTACCGATCAGATAGCCGCTCACGGCCACCAGCGCCTCGACCCGCTCCGGCCACAGCGCCGCGACGATGTCCGCCGAGCGCGCGCCCCAGTCGTAGCCGCCCAGCACGGCTTTTTTGATCTTCAGCGCGTCCATGAAATCGATGACATCACTGGCCAGCGCAGCAGGTTGGCCGTTGCGCAGAGTCTTGTCCGACAGGAAATGCGTGTCGCCGTAGCCGCGCGCATACGGGATCAACACCCGGTATCCCTTGGCCGCCAGCAACGGCGCCACTTCGCTGTAGCTATGAATGTCGTAGGGCCAGCCGTGCAACAGAATCACCACAGGACCGTCGGCCGGACCAACCTCGGCATACGCCACGTTCAGCAACCCGGCGTTGACGTGCTTCAGAGCGCCAAACGGGTCGGCCTTGAGGGTGGCGGCACTGGCCGTCAGCGGCTCCGCGGTTTTAACATCGGCCTGGGCCGAAAAGGCTGCAACGTTCAGGACCGCGAAGAAGCTGGCTGTAGCGAGTGTGTTCCAGTTCATGGTGATTTCCTCAGGGCTGCCAGTGAAGAGTCGTTGCGAGGTCAGTCGCCTTGGCTCGATGGATCCCATTCAATCGCCCCGAGGTATCTGCCATGTGTCGTAAAGACCCTGCCATTAAGGCGTAAGGTGTCAAACAGGGCCCCTGATACAGTGCGATACAAAGCCCATGGGCAAGCAGGCCGTCGCTCCCTAAAATGCCAACGTGCGAATAACAAGAGGGGTTGAGCAATGGAACATGTGAACCACATTCTGATTGTCGACGACGATCGCGAGATCCGCGAGCTGGTCGGCAATTACCTGAAGAAAAACGGCCTGCGCACCACCGTGGTCGCGGATGGCCGGCAGATGCGCCACTTCCTGGAATCCAACCAGGTCGATCTGATCGTGCTCGATATCATGATGCCCGGCGACGACGGCCTGGTGCTGTGCCGCGAATTGCGTTCGGGCAAACACAAAGCCACACCGATCCTGATGCTCACCGCCCGCAACGATGAAACCGACCGCATCCTCGGCCTGGAAATGGGCGCTGACGATTACTTGACCAAACCCTTCGCCGCCCGCGAACTGTTGGCGCGGATCAACGCTGTGCTGCGCCGCACCCGAATGCTGCCGCCAAATCTGTTGATCACTGAAACTGGCCGCCTGCTGGGCTTTGGCCGCTGGCGCCTGGACACCAGCGCTCGTCATTTGCTCGACGAAGACGACACCATGGTCGCCCTCAGCGGCGCCGAATACCGTCTGCTGCGGGTATTCCTCGATCACCCGCAACGAGTACTCAGCCGCGACCAGTTGCTCAACCTGACCCAGGGCCGCGATGCCGATCTGTTCGACCGCTCCATCGATTTGCTGGTGAGCCGGCTGCGCCAGCGGCTGCTGGATGACTCCCGGGAACCGACCTACATCAAGACCGTGCGCAGCGAAGGCTATGTCTTCTCTTTTCCTGTGGAATTGCTCGGCGAGCAGCCATGAAAGGGTTTTGTATCCGTCTGTATAAACCCCCGCGATAGATACGAAGCAGCCAATTTCGCGGCGTTGCGGCACACATCACCGATACACCCCGGCGTTTAACTGTGAACACCAGATAGCACTGACCCACTCGGCGCTACTGACTCACTCAACTTAAACGCACGGAGAATCACCCATGTTCAACTTCTCGAAAGTCTCGTCCCTGGCACTCGGTCTGGCACTGGTTGGCGGCCTCGGTCTGTCGAACCTGGCTTCGGCCAACACCAAAGCGGTGTCCCACACCCCGACTCAGCACCTGTTGGTGGAAGGCGGTGCAGATCGTTTGCAAGAGTTGCGTGAACGTGTGGCGGAAGGTGGCTCCGATCGCCTGATCCAGAATCGCGTGGCCGAAGGCGGCGCCGACCGTCTGCAAGAACTGCGCGAACGGGTTGCGCTGGTCAGCCCGGGCAATGCAGTACTCGGCGGTGTCGTGGTTGCAGAAAACCGCCCAGAGTTCGGCTCGAAATATCAGCGCTACTGATCACGATCTACAACACACCGATAACCCTAGTGAGAGCGAGCCTGTTCCCACTGGGGTTATACGCTGGATCAACGCTCTCGATATCGACTATGCCTCAGGGTGTTTTTTCATCGCCACGCTCCAGCACTAGAGTGGCGACATCTTCTTCCCACTCTCTGGAGCAACATCATGAAAAGCATCATTGGTCTTACCTTCGCCCTTACCGTCCTTGGCGCCACTTCGGCCATCGCCGCACCACAAGCCATTGCCGCAGTAAAAGTCGGCCAACAGGCGACCCGGAACGTCAACACCGTCGGCATCGACACCGAGCGCAAAGGCAGCGTCAACCTGCAACAGAACGCCGAACAAGCCAAACTCTACGTCGCGGAAAACCGTCCTGAGTTCGGTTCGAAGTATCAGCGTATTGACGCTTAAGTTTGTGCGGCTTCAAACAAGAAACCCCGGGTAGATCCGTTCTACCCGGGGTTTCCTCGTTTTAACGACCACCGATACCCGTGGTAGCAGCTGCCGAGTTGCGCGAGGCGGCGTTCGGCGGCGCAGCCGTCGTATACCTGCCATGCACGGTCATCCTGATACAGCGAGGTAGCTGGTTTTACGACGGCTTCGCCGCCGAACGCCGCCTCGCGCTGCTCGGCAGCTGCTACGGTCCATCTACCAACCGAGCCGCCAAGACCTTGGCTTGACTCGCCACGTCCGTCACTGCTGTACTTTCCCACCACATGCCGCGCAACGGCGGGCCCATGGCAAATAACCGTTGGGCGAGTTGCCCGTCGGCGTCCAGCACCGCGCCATCCACCGCCGCCGCTATCCCCAGCGCCAACGGCCCCGGTTTGATCAGTCCACGCGCCAGCAATTGTTGTGGCAACGGCCGGGCGACCCGGCGCCAGTCGTATTCGATGCCGCTGGAGTTGATCAACGCCGCGCCGCTGACGATCATCGTTTCTGCTTCGCCACGACGACGAATGCGAATGCTCACCTCTCCGTTCACCGAAGGCTCCAGCCCCTTGAACGACGCCGCCTGAATCCGCAACCGCCCTTCCCCATGCAGCCGCGCCACCAGCTCCGCGCTCAACGGCGGCGAGCGGTGGTGATGACTTTCCCACCATGGCCGCACGTGTCGCACGAATTGCCGACGTTGCACGTCCGTCGCCTGACTCCACAACCGGCCGATGTGCGCCCGCACGGTGTCGAGCGGCGATTGCCAGTCAATGCCTTGGGCGATGGCGTCCTGGCAATGCCGACGCACCTCCCGCACCAACTGACGCGGCGTGCGAACGCTGTGATCCTCGGCCAGAAAATCCACCCAGGCCGGCGGCTGGCGCCGGACATGCGGCAGCAACCCGTGACGGGAAAACACTTCAATCGGCCCGCGATGTCCGGCCTGTTCGAGCGACACAACCGCATCGACCATGGTCAGGCCCGAGCCGATGATCAGCACCGTGGACTGCGGGTCGAGCTGCTGCATGGCGGCGACATCCCACGGATCCAGCGCCAACCCGTTCAAGCCGCTGGATTCGGTCTGCGGCGTACGCGCGGCAGGAAACATTCCCGTGGCCAGCACCGCAAAAGCGCCCTGCAAGCGCTGACCGTCGCTCAAGCTCAGTAGCACCGAATCATCCAGGGTTTGCAGATCCACCACCTCGGCCCGCAAATGCTCCACCGAAGAACCATTCACCGCCCCCACCGCTTGCGCTTCAGCCAAACGCTGCTGCACGTACAACCCAAAAATCCCCCGTGGCGGGAACAACTCGCTGACCGGCACATGCTGCTGGTCCGACTCCGGCCAGCCACCGGCGGCGATGTAGTCGGTCAGCCACTGGGTCAGGTCTTCGGCGTTGTCCGGGTCGACACTCATCCGCGCCGCATTGCCGTTCAGCGTATGGCCCAATTCGACCGCGCTATACGCCTCGCCCCGGCCGAGATCGGCACGAGGTTCGATCACCAGCAGCGAACGCTTGCCGGGCAAGCGCAACAGCTGCGCCGCCAACATTGCGCCACTGAGGCCGCCGCCGACGATCAGGATGTCTGCATGGCGGATGGCGTCGGTCGCCTGTCCGCTGGGGGTTTGATTCATCGCATTCTCACGGTCAATGTTTACCTAGATAGAAGTCGTGCAAATCGCCTCGAGCCAGCAGTTCCTCAGCTGTTCCCGACAACACCACCCGCCCCGTGTCGAGCACATAAGCCTGGGACGCATACTTAAGCGCCACATTAATGTTTTGCTCGGCGATCAGGAAGCTCACCTGCTCGTCGCGATTGAGCTGGGCGACGATCTCGAAAATCTCCTGGACGATAATAGGCGCCAAACCCATTGATGGCTCATCAAGCAGTACCAAAGTAGGACGCGTCATCAACGCCCGGCCGATAGCGACCATCTGCTGCTCGCCACCGGACGTCAGCCCGGCCTGGGTCTTGCGCTTGGTTTTCAGCCGTGGGAACCAGGCGTAGATCCTTTCCAGGTCCCGGGCCATGTCCTGGCGACTCAAGCGCCGGACAAACCCACCGCTGCGCAGGTTGTCCTCCACCGTCAGTTGCGGGAACACATGCCGGCCCTCCAGCACATGAACCATGCCCTGACGCACCCGCACACTCGGATCGACGCCTGCCGTATCGCGGCCGAGAAACTCAATGCTCCCGCGACTGACCTCCGCCCGCTCGGCCCGGACCAGCCCGGAAATCGCCTTGAGCGTGGTGCTTTTTCCCGCGCCATTGGCACCGAGCAACGCGACGATGCCGCCCTTGGGCACCGACAGCGAGACCCCGGCTACCGCCAGGATCGTGCCGTCGTAGATCACTTCGATGTCCTTGACCTGCAACAGGTCATTGGCAGCAATGTCGCTGGCGGCTTGGCTCATGGCTTATTCATCCCCGGTGCACGTGCGTGGCGTCAGGCCTTTTTCCTTGGCGAAGGCTGCGGATTTTTCATCGATCAATGGCCGCAGCAAGGCGCGGTCGGCCGGGATCCAGTCGCTGATCAGCGTCCAGTTGGCGCCGTCCCACTGCTGCACCCGCGCCGAACCGCCGCCCTCGTGATCCTTACAGGACAACTTGAGGTTCTGCATCAACCCGAAGTAGCCCATGTCCTTAAGCCGCGCGTCGTCGATGTTCAGGTGCTCCAGGCCCCAACGCCCTTCCTCGCCATTCAACGGACGTTTACCAAACTTGCCTTGGGCCGTGCGAATCGCTTCGACCATGACAGCGGCGTTCACCAGCCCCGAGTTGTAGTAGACGCTGCCGAAATTCTTCAAGTCCTTGAGGTCGCTTTTGCCCTTGTCGAGGATGTTCTGCTTGAGGCGTTTATGGATCTCGAAATCGGTTCCGGCCGGGTATGGCGTCAGCGCCAGATAGCCTTTGGCGGCGGCGCCAGCAGGCAACACGTCTTCGCTGGAACTGGCCCAGATGTCGCCGACGATATGGTCCACCGGGAAGCCAAATCGTGCTGCCGTTTTCACCGCCACTGGCGTCGACACCCCCCAGGTACGCAGGAACACCCAGTCCGGGTTGACCTGGCGAATCTGCCGCCATTGCGACGACTGTTCGTTGCCCGGATCTGCGACAGGAATCTGGATATTCTCGAAACCGTACTTCTCGGCCAACAATTTCAACGGACCTAGGGTTTCGCGCCCATAAGCCGAGTCGTGATAGACCGTGGCGATCTTCTTGCCCTTGAGTTTGTCGAACCCGCCCTCGCGCTGGGCGATGTAATTGATCAGGCTCGACGCCTCGCTGTAGAAGGTCAGCATCACCGGGAAGTTGTAGGGGAACACTGTGCCGTCGGTGGCTTCGGTGCGACCGTAGCCGAGGGTGATCAGCGGGATTTTGTCGACCTCGGCGCGCTCGCTCAAGGCGTAAGCCGCCGGGGCGCCGTTGGGTGAATAGATCGCCACCGGCGCGCCGTCCAGGCCTTTCTTGAAGCGCTCATAACACTCGATGCCCTTCTCCGCCGTCCACTCGGTCTCGCATTCCTGCCAGACCAGTTTCACGCCGTTAATCCCGCCTTCCACCTCATTGATGTAGTTCAGGTAATCGAGCATCCCGGCCCACACCTGCACGCCACTGGAGGCATACGCGCCGACCCGGTAAGTGGCCAGCGGGAAGAATTGCTGGTCCGGCGAGGCCTGAACCACTGGCACCGCACTGCTGAAAACCGCCAGCGTCAGAGCGGCGCCGAGCAAGGAACGTTTCAAGGATGCACGCATGTTGTCTCTCTAATCAGGTCAGGAATTCAGAAGCGCAGCGGCCAGTGGCTCAGCCGCTCACGAAGGTTGCCCAGCAGGCGGATCAAACCTTCCGGTTCCTTGATCAGGAACAGGATGATCAGTACGCCAAAGATGATTTTTTGCAGGTTCTGCAATTGCCCGGCGTCCACCGACCCGCCGAACAAGGCCTGCCCGGCGTGGCTGAGCAGGATCGGCAGCAGGCTGATAAACGCTGCGCCGACGAAGTTGCCGGCGATGCTGCCCATGCCGCCGATAATGATGATGAACAGGATTTGGAACGATCGATTGATATCGAAGCTGCTGGCGCTGGCGGTGCCCAGATAGGCGAAGGCCCACAAGGCGCCGGCGATGCCGAGGTAGAACGAGCTGACGGCGAACGCCAGGTGTTTGTAGCGCACCACCGGGATGCCGATCACCGCCGCGGCGGTGTCCATGTCGCGGATCGCCATCCAGTTGCGGCCGATCTGGCTTTTCACCAGGTTCACGGCAACCCAGGTCAACAGCAGCACCGTCGTCAGCGTCAGCAAATAACGGCCGACCGGTGTGTTCAGGTCATGGCCGAACAGCGCCAGTTTCGGCGCGGAAATGGTCCCGGACGAGCCGTAGTTGTAGAACCAGGGGAATTTGACGAACAGCCATTCAAGGAAGAATTGCGCCGCCAATGTGGTGACCATCAGGTAAAAACCCTTGATCCGTGAACTCGGCAGGCCGAACACAAAACCCACCACAGCGCTGATCAAACCGCCGCCGAGTAGCGCTACCGGCAAACCCAGCTCAGGTAATCGCAGCAAAAAACCGTAAGTCGCAAAAGCCCCGACCGCCATGAATCCAGCCGCGCCGACCGACGTCTGGCCGGTGTAACCAGTGAGCAAATTGAGGCCGAGTCCGGCCAGCGACAGCACCAGGAACGGGATCAGAATCGCGTTAAGCCAATAATCATTGCCGGTCAGCGGCACGATGACGAAGGCGATCAACAGTAAAGCGCTTAGTCCAATGGGCACTCGGCGCTGGACCAACACCGACGGCGCGGTTTCGCGGGAAAGGGAAATCGACATGGGTTCAGACTCGCTCGATGGCGCGCTCGCCGAACAGGCCGGCGGGACGGATGTAGAGGAAGGCCAGGGCCAGAACGTAAGCGAACCATGGGGTGATGCCGCCGCCGATCAACGGACCGATGTAGACCTCGGCGAGGTTCTCCGCCGCGCCGACGATCAGCCCGCCGACAATCGCCCCGCCAATCGAGGTGAAGCCGCCGATGATCAACACCGGCAAGGCCTTGAGCACCACCAGTGACAGCGAAAATTGCACGCCCTGGCGTGCGCCCCAGAGCAATCCGGCCACCAGCCCGACCACCCCGGCCACCGCCCAGACGATCTGCCAGATGCGGTTGAGGTTGATGCCGATCGACAGCGCGGCGGTGGTGTCATCCGCCACCGCGCGCAGGGACACGCCGATCCGGGTCTTGTTGAACAGCAGCGCCAACACCGTCACCAGCACGATGGCGGCTGCGGCGGCGATCAGGTCGAACTGACTGACCATCATCCCGCCGATAAAAATCGGCACGTCGTCGATACCCAGATCCAGCGCCCGCACCTGCGAGCCCATCAACCCTTGCGCCAGGCCTTCGATAATGAACGACAGCCCGAGCGTGGCCATGAACAAGGTGATCTGTGAACGATTGACCAACGGCCGCAACACCAGCCGCTCAATCAACAGCGCGCCGATGATCATCACCACCACCGTCAGCAACAGCGCCAAGGCAAACGGCACGCCTTGATCGTGCAGGCTGACGAAGGTCAACGCGGCGAACAGCAGCATTGATCCCTGAGCGAAATTGAACACGCCGCTGGCCTTGTAGATCAGCACGAAGCCGATGGCAACCAGCGAATACATGGTGCCGGCGAGCAAGCCGCCGAGCAGGGTTTCGAAGAAGAACGTCATCAGTGCACCACTCCCAGATACGCCGCGATCACCTCGGGATCGGCCTGCACTTCGGCGGGCGTGCCGTCGCCGACCTTGCGCCCGTAATCGAGTACCACGACGTGGTCGGACAGGCCCATGACCACGCTCATGTCGTGTTCGATCAGCACCACCGTGGTGCCGAGGTCGCGGTTGATGTCGGCGATGAACCGGGCCATTTCCTGTTTCTCTTCGGCGTTCATCCCGGCCATCGGTTCGTCGAGCAACAACAGGCGCGGGCCGGCGATCAAGGCGCGGCCCAGTTCCACACGCTTTTGCAGGCCGTAAGACAGATTGCCCACCGGCACGTCGCGATGGGCTTGCAGTTCGAGGAATTCGAGAATGCCCTGGGCCTGGAGGCGGAAATCTTGTGCTTCACGCCGGGCGCGCGGCAGGTTTAGCGCCTGCTCGATGAAACTGCTGCGCAGGTGCCGGGACAGGCCGGTGAGGATGTTGTCGATCACGCTCATTTTCTTGAACAGCGCGTTGTTCTGGAACGTGCGCCCAATGCCCCGGCGCGCAGCGGTCAACGGGTCGATGCGTTTGAACGGCTGTTGCTCGAACACGATGGAGCCGGCATCGAACGGATACACGCCGTTCAACACGTTCAGCAGCGAACTCTTGCCGGCGCCGTTGGGGCCGATCAGTGCGCAGATCTCGCCACGGCGCACGTCGAAGGACAATTCGTTGATCGCCTTCACGCCTTTGAACGACAGGGAAATACCGCTGACTTGCAGGATGGAATCGGTCGAGCTCATGCGATATCCCGTTTGAATTCGGCGAGCCAGGTTGGCGCGGATTGAGCGTCAGGGGTGCGGGTGGCTTGCCAGATGAAATGCAGGTTGTGAAAGCCCAGCAGGCGGCGGACGCGGTTTTTGATCAGCCGTTGCAGCGGTCTTTCCGGGTGGGCGATGGCCCAGTCGCAGAGGCGTCGGCGCCAGGTGCCTTGTGGGGCGAGGCGACTTTCGATTTCTGCGGCCAGTCGTTGCAGGCGCTCGGCGGACAGCAGCAGCCCGGACGGCGCCACTTCCCGACGATCACGACTGGCGCTGCCGGGACTTTCCGGGAAGGCCAGGGATTGGCCGCTGGCCAGCCATTGTTCGAGCACCACCGTCAGGCCGTCCTGCCATTCGCTGCCCTCTTCGCTCCAGAGCTGTGGACCGGAAACGCCCAGACGCAGGCGTTGCGGCGGCTCCACCGGGCCAAGCAGTTCGGCGAAGTTCAGTAGCGATTGGCCGTGGTTGAGCCACCGTTGTTGGGTTTGCCGCCCTTGAATGAAGGCGTGAGTGGGACGGCTGCGCCACAGCGCTTTGTGCAGCGCCTCGGCATCGAGGGTGTCGGGCAAGGTCAGCACCTCACCGCCGACATGCTTCGCTGCCAGCGCCAGCAGCAACAGATTCGGTTCGAAAGCACCGCTCAGGACCAACCGCGAGTCCTCGGTAAAGCCCTGCTGGCGCAAGCCATCGGCCAGGCGCTCGACATCGCGCAAGGCATCGATCCAGCGCCATACAAACCACTGGCCGTGCCGCTTGTGCCGCAGCGCCGTTTGCAACGGACTGACCTGGCCCCAGTGGCGCAATTGCTCCAAAGCCTGGGGCGCCTTGACTTGCCATTCGGCGGTATCCACGCCGGAAGGTTGTTTGAGTTCATGCACGCTCATGGGTTTGACCTCCTGTTCATGGGCAAAAGCGTGCGGTGGTCCGCCGGGCTGAAGGGTTGACGTAATGATCGTTCCCACGCTCCGCGTGGGAATGCCGCCATGGACGCTCTGCGTCCGCTTTTGGAGCAGGGACGCGGAGCGTCCCGAGATGCATTCCCACGCGGAGCGTGGGAACGATCATTTATCGGGTCAGGCAGACACCACTTTCTTCTCCTGCTGCCGCAACCCCGCCAAATCGCGATACCCCGCGCCCGGATGGATGTCGGGCAATCGCGGCCCTTCCCCATACAACTTCTCGCGCAAGGTCCCTGGCGCATATTCGGTCTTGTACACCCCGCGCTTCTGCAACTCCGGCACCAGCAGTTCCACGGCGTCGATAAAGGTTTCATGGGTCAGCGCATAGGCCAGGTTGAAGCCGTCTACATCGGTCTCCTCGACCCACTCCTGCAACAGATCAGCGACCGTCTCGGGGCTGCCGACAAACAACGGCCCAAACCCGCCAATCCCCACCCAATCCGCCAATTCATTCGGGGTCCAGACCTTGTTCGGGTCCGCCGTGGAAAACGCTTCCACCGCCGATTGAATCGCATTGGTGTGCACGTGCTTGAGCGGTTCATCCGGTTTGAACTGGCTGAAGTCGATCCCGGTCCAGCCGGAAATCAGCGCCATGGCGCCCTCATAGCTGACCCAGGTTTTGTATTCCTCGAATTTGGCCTTGGCCTTGGCATCGGTCTCGCCGAGGATCACCGTTTGCAGGTTGAAGATCAGGATCTTCTTCGGATCGCGCCCGGCCTCCGCCGCACGACGACGGATATCGGCGACGGTTTTTTTCAGCAGCACTTTCGATGGCGCCGCGACGAAAACGCATTCGGCATGTTCAGCAGCAAACTGCTTGCCGCGACTCGACGCGCCGGCCTGATACAACACCGGCGTGCGCTGCGGCGACGGTTCGCAGAGATGAATCCCTGGCACCTGGAAGTGTTTGCCGACGTGCTGGATCTCGTGAATCTTGCTCGGGTCACTGAAGATCCGCCGCTCGCGATCCCGCAAGATCGCGCCCTCTTCCCAACTGCCTTCCCAGAGCTTGTAGCAAACCTCCAGGTACTCTTCGGCGAAGTCGTAACGGGCGTCGTGCTCGGTCTGGTTTTTCTGGCCAAGGTTCTTCGCACCGCTCTCCAAATAGGACGTGACGATGTTCCAACCCGCGCGGCCCTTGGTCAGGTGATCGAGGGTCGACAGGCGTCGGGCGAACGGATACGGATGCTCGAAGGACAACGATGCGGTCAGGCCAAAACCCAGGTGCTCGGTGACCAGCGCCATCGGCGGGATCAGTTGCAGCGGATCGTTGACCGGCACCTGCGCCGCCTGACGGATTGCTGCGTCACCGTTGCCGTTGTAGACGTCGTAAATACCGAGCACATCGGCGATGAACAAACCGTCGAACTTGCCGCGTTCAAGAATTTTCGCCAGATCGGTCCAGTATTCGAGGTCTTTGTACTGCCAGGAGCGATCCCGCGGGTGCGCCCACAACCCCGGGGACTGATGGCCGACGCAGTTCATGTCGAAAGCATTGAGACGGATTTCACGGGCCATCAAACGGCGCTCCTGAAGCTTGGGGGATGGATGCCGTTTAGGCGAAAGTTGCCGATCAGATGGGGTTTCCAGCGCAACGGGTCGTGCAGCGATCCATGCAATGCGGTGCGCTGGCCGGTGAGTTCGAATTCGGCGTTGCTCACGGCATTCAAGGCATCGGCGCTAGCCAGGTGCGACTCGGCGATGGCGACGCTGATTTCCGTGTCTTCGTCGGCGCTGTTCAGAAAATCTTCGGCGCGTTCCAAGAGCGCGGCGGCGACTTCAATGCGAATGTGCAAATCGCCGAAGCGACTGATGACATAGGGATCATCCGTAGCCTGGGCTTGCTGACGGACGAAACGCAGGGTCTCATCGAGCAGGCTGCGGGCGTTGTGCAAGTCGTGCTGACTTTTGGCCAGGGGCTGCCCGGCAGTAATCGGTTGGGTCAAAGCGTTCATGGTGGGCTCCTCAGTTCCAGGCGTGGCGCGCGGGCTTCACGCCGTTGAGCAGGTAGTTGCCGATCAAGTGGTATTTCCAGCGCGCCGGGTCGTGCAGGGTGTGAGTCCGAGCGTTGCGCCAGTGGCGATCGAGGTTGTACTTGCCGAGCACCGAGCGGGTGCCGGCCAGTTCGAAGAGTTTGCTGCTGGCGAGCAAGGCAATTTCGGCGGAGAGGACTTTGGCTTGGGCGACCACCACTGAGGCGTGGGCAACCGTGTCTTCGTTGGGGTTGAGCAACGCTGCGTCGATAGCCAGGCCGGCCTTTTTCAGGATTGCTTCGGTGCCGTGGACGCGCCATTCAAGGTCGCCAATCGCGGCGATGCTGAACGGGTCCTGCCAGCCATGATCCTGGCCGCTGTCGATCCATGGCCGGGATTCACGGGCGTAGCGCTTGGTTTCTTCCAGCGCGCCAGCGGCGATGCCGGTGTCCACGGCGGCCTGAATGATTTGCGAGATCGGGCCGTCGGCGGTGGGTTCATCGAAGGCTTTGTGGGCCGGGATTACCGCGCTGCGCGGGACTTTTACCGCGTTCAAAGTGACGCCGCCGCTGGCCGTAGTGCGCTGGCCGAAACCGTCCCAACTGTCGATCACTGTCAAACCCGGGTTGTCGCGCTCGATGAAGGCGATGAACGCCTTGTTGTCCTCATCGACCGCTACCGCCGGCACGATGTGCGCGAACAACGCGCCAGTGCAGTAAAACTTCTCGCCGTCGATCTGCGCGGTGTCCTGGTCGAAGCGGATGCGGGTTTCAAACGCCCCGGCATTTTTGCTTTTGGATTCGGAAAAGGCATTGCCGAAACGGTAGCCTTGCAGGACTTTGCCGAAGTAGTAGCGCTTCTGTTCTTCGGTGGCGGTTTGCAACAGGATGTCGAGCACGCCGAGATGGTTTTGCGGGATCTGGCCGAGAGACGAATCGGCGGCGGAAATGATCTTGATCACTTCGGCGACAGTCACGTAGGAAACCCCGGCGCCGCCGTAGGCCTTGGGAATGGTGATGCCCCAGAGGCCACTGGCGGAAAATTCATCGAGCTCAGCCACCGGCAGGCGTCGTTCGCGGTCGCGGACGCTGGCCTCGACGGCGAAGCGGGCGGCGAGCTTATGGGCGACGGCGATGGCTTCGGCGTCCGAGCGGATGATGTGGGCGGTGATGGGTGAAGTTGTCATGGGGCCGACTCCGTGGTTCCGGGTGAATACCCAAGACCTTTTGCAGGAGTCATGCCTGAAACTAAAAACCTTCTATTTCAATAATTTATAGCGTCATCCAAGAAACACTTGCAGCTAAAAAACAGCAAAGTGTTCATCCACTGTTGGCCTGGAAACAGTCAGATCACCACATTACGCACAAACCGCGCCGCCACTTCCCCGTCATTGCGATAGGTATGGGGCTGGTTGCTGGCAAACATATAAAACTCACCGGCAGCAATTTCGTGGGGCGTGTCGCCCAGCATCAGGGTCAGACAGCCTTCGAATACGTAGATCTGTTCGCTCCAGCCATCGGCATCTGGTTGCGAGGGGTAAATTTCCCCCGGTTGCAGGCACCATTCCCATTGCTCCACCTCGCGGGTAGCGGTGGCTTTGGAGAGTAGAACGGCTTTGCTGCCGGGGATCGTTCCAGCCCAGGCGACTTCATTGATACGACTATGATCGCGAGCCTCCGGGGCCTGGATCAGGTCACTGAACGCCACCTCCAGCGCTTCGGCCACGCGGTCGAGGGTGGTCAGGCTGACATTTTTCTCGCCAGCTTCGATGGCCACCAGCATGCGGCGGCTGACCCCGGATTTTTCGGCCAGGGCTGTCTGGCTCATGTCGGCGGCGTGGCGCAGGCGTCGAACGTTCTGGCTGACGTGCTGGAGGACCGAAGCCCGCGGGGGAGAATCTTTGTGCACTATATTGCTCACTCGGTGGGGTTGGGCAGTATACTGCGCAACTTCGGACGCATTGTGCGTCCGCCTCAGGTAGCGCGCAAGGTCATGACGTCGGTGAATTCCCCCCAGGCTTCTTCCCGTTTTTCGCGGTTCAGCAAGGCCGAGTGCGTGCTGGTGGTGATTACTATGGTCTGGGGCGGGACTTTCTTGCTGGTGCAGCATGCGATGACCGTCAGCGGCCCAATGTTTTTTGTTGGCCTGCGCTTTGCCGCAGCGGCGTGCATCGTTGCCCTTTTCTCCTGGCGCCACTTGCGGAAACTGACGCTGTTCGAACTCAAGGCCGGGGCGTTTATCGGCGTGGCGATCATGCTTGGATATGGCTTGCAGACCGTGGGCTTGCAGACGATTCCCAGTAGTCAGTCGGCGTTTATTACCGCGTTGTACGTGCCGTTTGTGCCGTTGCTGCAATGGCTGGTGCTGGGACGACGCCCGGGGTTGATGCCGAGCATCGGGATCATGCTGGCGTTTACCGGGTTGATGCTGCTTTCTGGTCCGTCCGGGGCTTCGCTGAACTTCAGTCCGGGTGAAATCGCCACGTTGATCAGCGCCATCGCGATTGCCGCCGAGATTATTCTGATCAGTAACTTTGCGGGCCAGGTCGATGTGCGGCGGGTAACAGTGGTGCAATTGGGCGTCACCTCAGTGTTGTCGTTCCTGATGGTGGTGCCCACCCACGAGGTGATTCCCGACTTTTCATGGCTGCTGTTGTGCAGCGCCTTGGGCCTGGGCGCGGCCAGTGCGGCGATTCAGGTGGCGATGAACTGGGCGCAGAAGAGTGTTTCGCCGACCCGGGCGACGTTGATTTATGCCGGTGAGCCGGTATGGGCAGGGATTGCCGGGCGTCTGGCCGGGGAGCGTTTGCCGGCGATTGCGTTGCTCGGGGCGGGATTGATCGTGGCGGCGGTGATTGTCAGTGAATTGAAGACCAAGGGTAAGGCAGTCGCTGAGGTTGAGGATGATCTGGAGCGCGAAGCCGAGCACTGATCGTTCCCACGCTCCCGCGTGGGAATGCAGCCCGGGACGCTCCGCGGCCCAAAAGCTCACGCAGAGCGTGGGAACGAGCAAAACCGGCCTTTTCCGCCTACCTTGTAGGATCCTGCCACAGCTTGGCAGTTGGTGATCCGGGTAGTGGCACGTATGATGCTTCACAAACTTCCGCAGATTAGAAGCCTATGTCCCTGATAGTTCTACTGCTTCTGCCTTTTATCGGCAGCTGTGTCGCGGCTTTGCTGCCACACAACGCGCGTAACACCGAATCGCTGTTGGCTGGCCTGGTTGCCTTGATCGGCACCATCCAGGTCGCCCTCCTGTACCCGCAAATCGCCAATGGCGGCGTCATTCGCGAAGAGTTCTTCTGGCTGCCGAGCCTGGGCCTGAACTTCGTCCTGCGCATGGACGGGTTTGCCTGGCTGTTCTCGCTGCTGGTGCTGGGCATCGGTACGCTGGTTTCTTTGTACGCCCGCTACTACATGTCGCCGGACGATCCGGTGCCGCGGTTCTTCGCGTTTTTCCTGGCGTTCATGGGCGCCATGCTCGGGCTGGTGATCTCCGGCAACCTGATCCAGATCGTGTTTTTCTGGGAGCTGACCAGTCTCTTTTCGTTCCTGTTGATCGGCTACTGGCACCACCGCGCCGATGCGCGACGCGGCGCCTATATGGCGTTGATGGTCACGGGTGCCGGGGGTTTGTGCCTGCTGGCGGGGGTCATGCTGCTTGGCCATGTGGTCGGCAGCTATGACCTGGACAAGGTCCTGGCCGCCGGCGATCTGATTCGCGCACATGCCCTGTACCCTATCCTGCTACCCCTGATCCTGATTGGCGCCCTGAGCAAAAGCGCGCAATTCCCCTTCCACTTCTGGCTGCCCCACGCCATGGCGGCGCCGACCCCGGTTTCGGCCTATCTGCACTCGGCAACCATGGTCAAGGCCGGGGTTTTCCTTTTGGCACGGCTGTGGCCGTCGCTGTCCGGCAGTGAAGAATGGTTCTACATCGTCGGTGGGGCCGGCGCCTGCACCTTGTTACTCGGCGCGTACTGCGCGATGTTCCAGAATGACCTCAAGGGCTTGCTGGCCTACTCGACCATCAGCCACCTCGGCCTGATCACCTTGCTGCTGGGCCTGAACAGTCCGCTGGCCGCCGTGGCCGCGGTGTTCCACATTCTCAACCACGCCACCTTCAAGGCCTCGCTGTTCATGGCCGCCGGGATCATCGACCACGAAAGTGGCACCCGGGATATCCGCAAGCTCAGCGGCCTGATCAAGCTGATCCCGTTCACCGCGACCCTGGCGATGGTCGCCAGCGCCTCGATGGCCGGCGTGCCATTGCTCAACGGCTTCCTCTCCAAAGAGATGTTCTTCGCCGAAACGGTATTCATCAACGCCACGGCCTGGGTCGAGATGACCCTGCCGATTGTGGCGACCATCGCCGGGACGTTCAGCGTCGCCTACTCCCTGCGTTTCACCGTCGACGTGTTCTTCGGCCCGACCGCCACCGACCTGCCACACACCCCGCACGAACCGCCTCGCTGGATGCGCGCCCCAGTGGAACTGCTGGTGTTCACCTGCCTGATCGTCGGGATTTTCCCGGCGCAAGTCGTCGGCCCATTGCTCGCGGCGGCGGCCCTGCCCGTCGTTGGCGGTACCCTGCCTGAATACAGCCTCGCGATCTGGCACGGCTGGAACGCGCCGATGATCATGAGCCTCATCGCCATGTCCTGCGGCATCGTGCTGTACCTGCTGCTGCGCAACCAGCTCAAGCGCGGACGCTTCAAATACCCGCCGCTGATTGGCCGGTTCAACGGCAAGCGCCTGTTCGAGCGCAGCCTGGTGGTCATGATGCGCCTGGCCCGCCGCCTGGAGCGGCGGATCAGCACCAAGCGCCTGCAAACCCAGCTGTTCCTGGTGGTGCTCGCTGCAGTGGCGGCCGGGTTGATTCCGATGCTCCACAGCAGCCTGAGCTGGGGCGACCGGCCGAAGATTCCGGGCTCGATCGTGTTCGTGATTCTCTGGCTGCTGGCGATTGCCTGTGCCCTCGGCGCCGCTTGGCAAGCCAAGTATCACCGTCTCGCCGCCCTGACCATGGTCAGCGTGTGCGGGCTGATGACCTGCGTAACCTTCGTCTGGTTCTCGGCGCCGGACCTGGCGCTGACGCAACTGGTGGTCGAGGTGGTGACCACGGTCCTGATCCTGCTGGGCCTGCGCTGGTTGCCTCGGCGGATCGAAGAAGTCTCGCCGTTGCCGAGCACCCTGCGCAAAGCGCGCATCCGCCGTATCCGTGACTTGCTGCTGTCGAGTGTGGTCGGCGGCGGCATGGCGCTGTTGGCCTACGCGATGCTGACACGACAGACACCAAACGACATTTCCTCGTTCTACCTCAGCCGTGCCCTGCCCGAGGGCGGCGGCAGCAACGTAGTTAACGTCATGCTGGTGGACTTCCGAGGCTTCGACACCCTCGGTGAAATCACCGTGCTGGTGGCGGTGGCGCTGACCGTGTTCGCCCTGCTGCGCCGCTTCCGCCCACCGAAAGAAAGCCTGCAATTGCCGGCCCAGCAGCGTTTGTTGGCGCCCGACGTGGTCACCGACCTGGTCAACCCGCGTCAGGCCAGCGACACCGCCCTCGGTTTCATGATGGTGCCGGCGGTGCTGGTGCGCCTGTTGCTGCCGATTGCCGTGGTGGTGTCGTTCTATCTGT
Organism: Pseudomonas sp. LBUM1646; assembly: GCF_059716165.1. Classification (NCBI taxonomy): domain Bacteria; kingdom Pseudomonadati; phylum Pseudomonadota; class Gammaproteobacteria; order Pseudomonadales; family Pseudomonadaceae; genus Pseudomonas; species Pseudomonas sp. LBUM1646. Next base: position 2,976,917 of record NZ_CP166810.1, on the reverse strand, counting down.
TCATGCGCGGGCACAACCAACCGGGCGGCGGTTTTGTTGCCGGGCTGGTGATGTCGGTGGCGTTCATCCTGCAATACATGGTCGCCGGCACGCAGTGGGTCGAGGCGCAAATGAGCCTGCGGCCGCTGCGCTGGATGGGTACCGGGCTGCTGTTCGCCACGGTCACCGGGCTTGGGGCAATGGCGGCCGGGTATCCGTTCCTGACGACCCACACCTGGCATTTCGATCTGCCGGTGTTGGGCGACATTCACATCGCCAGCGCGCTGTTCTTCGACATCGGCGTCTACGCCGTGGTGGTCGGTTCGACGCTGCTGATCCTCACTGCCCTCGCCCACCAATCGGTACGGGGTCACAAGACCGCGTCTCAGCCTAAATCCGCCGGCCTGCCGAAATCCGTTGCCGCCAAAGGAGCCGTCTGATGGAAGAAGTCATCGCAATCGCCATCGGCGTCCTGGCCGCGTCCGGCGTCTGGCTGATCCTGCGGCCACGGACGTTCCAGGTGGTCATGGGCCTGTGCCTGCTGTCCTACGGCGTCAACCTGTTCATCTTCAGCATGGGCAGTCTGTTCATCGGCAGAGAACCGATCATCAAGGACGGCGTGCCGCAAGATTTGCTGCATTACACCGACCCGCTGCCGCAAGCACTGGTGCTGACCGCCATCGTTATCAGCTTCGCCATGACTGCGCTGTTTCTTGTCGTGTTGCTGGCCTCCCGGGGCCTGACCGGGACCGACCACGTGGATGGCCGGGAGCCTAAAGAATGAATGCGATGACGCACCTGATCGCCGCACCGATACTGCTGCCGCTATTGACCGCCGCCATCATGCTGATGCTCGGCGAAAAACATCGCCCACTGAAAGCCAAGATCAATCTGTTCTCCAGCCTGATGGGCCTGGGCATTTCCATAATGCTGCTGCAATGGACGCAATCCACTGGCGTGCCAGGTTCTATTGGCGTTTATCTGCCGGGCAACTGGCAGTTGCCGTTCGGCATTGTGCTGGTGGTCGATCGTCTGTCAGCGATGATGCTGGTGCTGACCGGGGTCATCGGCGTCAGCGCCTTGCTGTTCGCCATGGCCCGTTGGGATGGCGCCGGTTCGAGTTTCCACGCGCTGTTCCAGATTCAGTTGATGGGCCTTTACGGCGCATTCCTGACGGCGGATATATTCAACCTGTTCGTGTTCTTCGAAGTGCTGCTGGCCGCGTCCTACGGCCTGATGCTGCATGGTTCGGGTCGGGCGCGGGTGTCGTCGGGGCTGCATTACATCTCGATCAACCTGTTGGCCTCGTCGCTGTTCCTGATTGGCGCGGCGCTGATCTACGGCGTCACCGGCACCCTGAACATGGCCGATCTGGCACTGAAAATCCCGCTGGTGCCGGAAGCCGATCGCGGACTGTTGCATGCCGGCGCGGCGATTCTGGCGGTGGCGTTTCTGGCGAAAGCCGGGATGTGGCCGCTGAACTTCTGGCTGGTGCCGGCCTACTCCGCCGCCAGTGCGCCGGTGGCGGCAATGTTCGCGATCATGACCAAAGTCGGCGTCTACACCTTGCTGCGGCTGTGGGCGCTGCTGTTCTCCGGCCAGGCCGGGGCGTCGGCGTACTTTGGCGGCGACTGGCTGATTTACGGCGGCATGGCGACCATCGTTTGTGCCGCTGTAGCGATTCTGGCCGCGCAGCGCCTGGAACGCATGGCCAGCCTGAGCATTCTGGTGTCGGCGGGGATTCTGCTGTCGGCCATCGGTTTCGCCCAGCCGAACCTGATTGGCGCGGCGTTGTTCTATCTGGTCAGCTCGACGTTGGCGTTGAGCGCGCTGTTCCTGTTGGCCGAGTTGATCGAGCGTTCCCGCTCGGCCAATGAAATGCCGCTGTACGACGACGGCGACCTGCTGCCACGACCGATGGAATCCCTGCAACCGCCCAAAGGCATCAACCTAGACGACGAACAGAAAGCCGTGGTCGGTCAGGTAATTCCCTGGACCATGGCCTTCCTCGGTTTGAGTTTCATTGCCTGCTCGTTGCTGATCATCGGCATGCCGCCGCTCTCCGGGTTTATCGGCAAGCTGGGCTTGCTCAGCGCCCTGCTCAATCCGTTGGGCATCGGCAACAGCGGCGACGTACCGATATCGAACGCGGCCTGGGGCTTGCTGGCGTTGCTGATTCTCTCTGGGCTGGCCTCGCTGATTGCCTTCTCGCGCCTCGGTATCCAGCGTTTCTGGACCCCTGAAGAGCGACCATCGCCGCTGCTACGACGCTTCGAATGCGTGCCGATCATCGCCTTACTGGGATTGAGCATTGCGCTGACCTTCAAAGCCGAACCGCTGATGCGCTACACCCAAGCGGCCGCGGATGCCTTGAACAACCCACAGCAATACGTGATGGCGGTGCTCGGCACCCGCGCCGTGCCAAGTCCTGAAGCCAAGGCGGCGATGCTGGAGGTGCAACCATGAAGCGTCTGTTTCCCGCACCGTGGTTGTCCCTGGCGCTGTGGCTGTTATGGCTGCTGCTGAACCTGTCGCTGAGCCCCGGCAACCTGCTGCTGGGCGCGATGCTCGGGTTCTGTGCACCATTGATGATGCGCAAATTGCGGCCGTTGCCGATTCGGATTCGGCGACCGGGGGTGATTGTGCGATTGTTTTTGCTGATCGGTCGTGACGTAGTGGTGTCCAACCTCGCGGTGGCCTGGGGCGTGCTCAACGCCGGTCGCCGGCCACCGCGCTCGGCGTTCATCAAGGTGCCGCTGGATTTGCGTGATGCCAACGGCCTGGCGGCGTTGTCGATGATCTGCACGGTGGTGCCCGGCACGGTCTGGTCGGAACTGGCGCTGGACCGCAGCATTCTGTTGCTGCACGTGTTCGATCTGGATGACGAAGCGTCGTTTATCGAGCACTTCAAGACGACCTACGAGCGCCCCTTGATGGAGATCTTCGAATGAGCGCCTTGCTGTCGAACGCGATCCTGCTGAGCCTGTTCATCTTTTCCCTGGCGATGGTGCTGACGCTGATCCGGCTGTTCAAGGGTCCATCGGCTCAGGACCGGGTTCTAGCGCTGGATTACCTGTACATCATCGCCATGCTGATGATGCTGACGTTGGGCATTCGTTATGCCAGTGACACTTACTTTGAGGCGGCGCTGCTGATCGCCCTGTTCGGCTTCGTCGGCTCGTTTGCCCTGGCCAAATTCCTGCTGCGTGGCGAGGTGATCGAATGACTGGCGAACTGTCGTTGTGGGTCGAGATTCCGGTGGCGATCCTGCTGGTGCTCAGCAGTCTGTTTGCGCTGATCGGTGCGGTCGGCTTGATGCGGATGAAAGATTACTTTCAACGCATGCACCCGCCAGCGCTGGCCTCGACCTTAGGCGCCTGGTGCGTGGCATTGGCCTCGATCATTTACTTTTCGGCACTCAAGTCGGCGCCAGTGCTACACGCCTGGCTGATTCCGATTTTGTTGTCGATCACGGTGCCGGTGACCACGCTGTTGCTGGCGCGGGCGGCGTTGTTTCGCAAGCGGATGGCCGGGGATGATGTGCCGGCTGAGGTGAGTAGTCGGCGGACCGAAACCGGTAGCTAGACGCGAAAAGATCGCAGCCTTCGGCAGCGCCTACAGGTGTACACATTCCCCTGTAGGAGTTGCCGAAGGCTGCGATCTTTTGATCTTGCTCTACCCGTGAATCAAATCCAGGCAACTGCCAACAACCCGGCCCCCAACACCACGCACAACGGCGAATAAGCCCAGGTGTCGAGCCGGGCAAATCTCGAATCCTTGACCTGCTTGAAGAACCCCACCAGGTTCGAATCACCAATCGCCCGGGCAAACATCAGCATCGCTATCGCGCTGATCACCCATTGCAGCGACCAGTGCTGCACCGTCGGCAAGTACAGACCGACCCGCAGGCACACCAGCATTGCGATCAGCAACAACCCCACCGCGACCAGCAACGTGGCAAAACCTGACGGCTTGAACGCCGGCCTTGGTTCCCCTCCACCCTCCCCGGGCACGCGCGGCACCGCCGCCTCGCTTCCCAACTTGCCGCCTGCCGCCCAATACAAGTGAATCAGGCTGATCAACAGGAAGATTGCAGCAATCCATTGCGCGACCATTAGGCTCATATTCAGACATCCAGCGTGAAATGTCGCAGCAGGATGAACTTCATTGAACTTTTTTGTAAGGGTATTCGTCATCGGCAGTGGTAAAGTGCCGCTCCATGAAATTCGCCCGAACTGATCGCACACTGATGGCCTGGATGCTTTACTGCTGCGTCCTGTTCAACGTGTTCGCCTGCAGTATCGGTCATGGGCAAATGGTCGGGATGCAGCTCAACGGCCTCGGCGGCCAGTTCTGTACGGTGGACCCGGCAACCCAGGCGCCGGCATCGTCGAACACCTCCGAAGAGAAGCTGCCCACCCTGTCCAAGGCGTTTGGCTGCCCGCTGTGCTCCACCGGCGGCATGGGCCCGGCGTTCAATTCCAGCCTGACCCTGGCGATCCTGCCGCAACAACACAGCCCACCACTGGCAGTCGCTGCCAAAATCGACCTCCCTGCCCGCTACACCTGGCCGTCGGCCAACCCTCGCGCCCCGCCTTTCGCCTGAGTTTCTTTGCCTTTACCGATCAGCCCGCTGCGCTAACGCGTGACGTTTGCCTGTGCGCTGTTTCCTAGACAAGAATTCAGGATTCAATCGATGAAACACATTCCTTTACTGGCAAGCCTGTTTGGCTGCCTGTCCGTTAACGCCTGGGCGCAATCCACTGTCGATCTCGCGCCGATCACCATTGATGGCGAGACCGATGCCGAACCGGGGCTGAGCCTCGATCAATCCAGCGGCATGGCCTCGCGCCTGGGCCTGAGCGTGCGGGACACGCCGGCCTCGGTGGCCATCGCCAACCGCAACGATATCGAGCGCCACGGCGCGCAGAACTTCCAGGACGCCGCCAACACTTTGCCCGGTGTGAACGCCAGTGCACCGCCGGGTTTCGGCGGTTTCGTGTCCTATCGCGGTTTCACCAGCAGCCAGATCACCCAGATGTTCAACAGCATTAACGTAGCCAGCGGCCTGGCACGCCCCGTGGATGCATGGATTTATGATCGAGTGGAACTGGTGGGTGGTCCGTCGTCGCTGATCAATGGCGCCGGCTCCGTGGGCGGCTCGTTAAACTACGTGACCAAACTGGCGACCCGTGAAGAGCAAGCCGTCGAAGGCCGGGTCAGCTACGGCAGCTACGACACCACCGAAACCGCGTTCGGCCTCAACCACGCCCTCAGCGAAGCCGGGGCGGACGTGCAGCATTACGCGCGACTCGACGTCAGCCACAACACCAGCAACGGCTACATCGACCGCCAGGAGCGCGATGCCTGGAGCGTGGCGTTCTCACTGCTCAGCGACCTGACGCCGAACCTGTCCCACACCCTGGCCCTGGAATATCAGGACGAACACGAAGACAGTCCGTACTGGGGCACGCCGGTGCTCAATCCCAAGGCTGGCGAGTTGAAGATTGACAAACACAACCGCTTCAATAACTACAACGTTGAAGATGGCCGCTACGAGCAGCGCACGATTTGGGTGCGCTCGATCATCGACTACCGGATCAACGACAGCACTACCCTGCGCAATACCCTGTACCACCTCGACAGCCAGCGCGATTACCGCAACCTGGAAACCTACCAATACAACGCCGACAACAGCACGGTGAATCGCTCCACGGCCTATCAGGTACGGCACCAGGGAGAGCAGAACGGCAACCAGTTTGAATTGCGCCACGACAACACCCTGTTGGGCCTCGACACCACCTGGTCCGGCGGTTTCGAGTACAAGGTCAACCAGACCACCCATTCGCCACTGAACGTCAAAGGCGCCAGCACCGTCGACCCGAACAACTTCCAGCCGGGACACTTCTATGACATCCCTGGCACCAAACCGGGGTTTGTCAGCGACAAGACCAACGAGGTCACCACCAAGGCACTGTTTGCCGAGAATCGTTTGGCGCTGACTGACAAACTGGCGCTACTGACCGGTCTGCGCTATGACGACATCGACCTCGATGTGACCAACCATCGGGAAGTGACCGCCAGCAATCCACGGCACCTCAAGCGCAGTTGGGAGCCGGTCACCGGTCGGGTCGGCCTGACCTATCAGTTCATTCCGACGGCCAACGTCTACGTGCAATACAGCACCGCCGCCGAACAGCCCAATGGCACGCAGGACTTTGATGTGTCCACCGGCAAGCAGTGGGAAGTGGGCAGCAAGTTCGATTATCTGGACGGTCGCGGTTCGGCGACGGTGGCGGCGTACACGATCGAGCGCAAGGATTTCGCAGTGACCGATCCGCTGGACTCGACCCAAAGCATCCCGGTGGGTCAGCAAACATCGAAAGGCATCGAACTGGCGACTTCCTTCAGGATCACCGACAAGCTGTTGGCCGAAGGCAATTTCGCCTGGGTCGATGCGCAATACGACGAGTTCACCGAGAAAAACGCCGCAGGGGTGGTGGTTTCACGCAAGGGCAACACGCCGACCAACGTGCCGGATCGAGTCGGTAACCTTTGGCTGACCTATGACTTTGCGCCGCAATGGCAGGGCGGCGTCGATGCGCGGTATGTCGCTTCGGTGTTCGCCGACAGCGCCAATACCATGACGGTGCCGTCTTACACGCTGTTCGGGAGTTTCCTGAGCTACAAGGTCGACCGGCACACCACCGTCACCGGCCGGGTGCGCAACCTGACCAACGAGGTGTATGCCGAGTTTGCGCATGTTTCGCCGGCGTATTACCTCGGTACGCCGCGGACCTTTGAGTTGGCCGTACAGACAAGGTTCTAAGCCGATTTAACAGACGCCCCGCTCCCCCGTAGGAGCTGCCGAAGGCTGCGATCTTTTGATGTTGTTCTTAAAGATCAAAATCAGATCGCAGCCTTCGGCAGCTCCTACGGGGGGCATCCGTCTAGTTCAATGAGGCGCTGACCTTATCCGCCACATCCTTCGGCACCCAAGCCTGCCAAACATCCGGGTGCGCCTTCATGAACGCCTCGGCCGCCTGACGCGGTGCCGTGTGTTTCTCGCTCATCTCGGCCAAGGCCTTGTTCAGCGGCCCGATCGGCAAATCGACCTTGCTGAAGAACGCGGCAATCTGCGGGTATTGCTTCTGGAACGGCGTGGACACCCCAATCGACAGTTTCGAGGCCAGCGAACGGGTCGGCTTGGGATTCGGATTGTCCGCGTCGGTCAGGGTTTTCCAGGCCTCGGCGTCAAACGGTGGCTCTTCCAGTTGGATAAGCTTGAAGCGCCCGAGCAACGGTGTCGGGGACCAGTAGTAGAACAACACCGGTTTGCCACGACGGATTGATGAAGCAATCTCCGCGTCCAGCGCCGCGCCGGACCCGCTGCGGAAATTCACGTAACTGTCGTTCAACCCATAGGCCGTCAACTTTTGCTTGTTGACCACTTCCGAGGTCCAGCCGATCGGGCTGTTGAGGAAGCGCCCCTTGCCCGGGCTTTCCGGGTCGCTAAATACATCCTTGTAGCGCGGCAGGTCGCTGACACTGCGCAAGTCCGGCGCCAAGGGTTTGATGCCCTTCGCCGGGTCGCCCTTGATCACGTACTCCGGCACCCACCAGCCTTCAGTGGCGCCCTTGACCGTATCGCCCAGGCTCACAACCTTGCCTTCGGCTTCGGCCTTGACCCACACCGGACTGCGCCCCGCCCACTCTTCGCCAATGACCTGGATGTCATTGTTGGCCAGCGCGGTTTCCAGGGTAATGGTGGTGCCCGGCAACGTGTCAGTCGGCAAGCCGTAGCCCTTCTCGACGATGATCCGCAGGATATCGGTGATCAGACTGCCGCTTTCCCAGTTCAGGTCGGCGAAGTGGATCGGGGCCTGGGCGGCAAACACCGGGACCGACGCAGCCAACAAGCCGAACGTGGCCAGGTAAGCGGCCAGCAACCGTCGAAGTCCTTTCATGCTTTTGCACCTCGTGCTGTTCACAGCAATAGCAGGATGGCCTGACAGACAAGACTGCAAGCCTCTGAATACTCAGTCCACTGACTGTAGTAGAGGTTCCTGCTTTTTAGAGGTTACGAGGTGCGGGGATTACTTTTCAGAAGGTTGCTGTAAGCGCGAGAGCTCCCTTCGCACCATGCTGGCGTACTCCGCCGGACGCAAGGTGTAGATCTGTGACGCCACCCAAGTCAGCCAACCGCCTTGCAGAATCGCCTTCTGATCGAACAGGCGCTGGGCCTCGACCTGTGCACTGGCGAGGTTCTGTACGTGGAAATCGGCGCGGGTCAGGGGCATTACTCGCTGGCCTTGAAGGTAATCAGCTCACCCTTGCGCCACTTGGCCGCCTTGGCCGTCACTGCTTTCAGGGTTTTGGTCAGGCCTTCCTGCAACTGCTGGTGGGCGGCGAAAACCATCACCACGCTATGACCTTCCTTGAACACGATGCCGTGACCGTCAGCGGTCGTGACAAAGGCGTAATCGCCCAGGCCGTAGACCGTCAGTTTGATTTCACGGAACTTGATGTCCAGTTTGCCGCCTTCGCGACTGGGCAATACCGAGGCGCTGAAATGATCGCCGACCTTGAGTTTGAGGCCGGGTTTGTCGTCCACCACCAGCGCTGCTTCGGTATCGATTTCGGCAATGTAGATGCCTTCAGCGTTCTGTTCGGTGACATAGACAAAGCGGGACTGAAACTGCTTAACCAACTTTGCACGCAAATCACCCAGAACGAACAATGCGTGCATATCAAGATTACTTACTGCCAAGGAAACATCCCCACATCTGAAAATGATGCTGCGCGCAGGAAAAACGCACAGCAGAAAAAAGCGGCCATGGCGATGGTGTTGCCGAATGAGCCGGGTTGAAATCCTGAACTGAGCTGAACGCTCATCCATCGCGAAGTTTGTGAGATTACTGGATTGTCACTCTCGCCGTCCCATCCGACGTTCGCCAGACGTTGAAGGAAAACACCCTTCTCGCGGCCAGAAAAAGCGTACTACTAACTTTAGGGAAAAAACTCTCTAAGAAAAGCACTTTTCCGACATATCGCCCATAAAAAATTGCTTTAGATGGATGCAATCGCCAACCAGTGACGGCGATTCTAGAGCAGCCATGCTCATCGAGACTACTCAAAACGACGCACACACGTCGGTAAACACACGAAAAGGACTTCTCATGTGCACGATGACCCACTTTGCAAATCACTCCATCCCTCACACAAACACCGATGCGCGCCTGCACCCAGTGGTGTTTCAGGCCTATGCCCTGCCTCCTCAGACGCTTGCGCTGCCGCGTTATCAGGTGGTGCCGGCCGGCAAGGCTTTCTTCCATATCAAGGAAACTTCTAGCGGTCGTGTCAGAGGTTTCCGCACCGACCATAACGAAGCTTGCGCCCTCGCCCGTTCATTGTCGGCGCGCACCTGACGTCGATCATTGCATTTATCCCCCATGACGTTTCGTCACGCCGACGACTTAACTCAGCCGTCGGCCGGCAACTACTGCCATACTGCACGACCCATGAATTCCGGCCCCTCGGCGGACGGCGTTCAATACAACAGAACATTTCCAAGGGAAGGCAGCTACGTGACGGAATTTGATATCGGTGAATTTTTTATCCGGGGCGAAGCCAGAGAGGTCGAAGGCGAATTCCAGGCTGTCATTGTCATGCGCGCCAAACCACCCTTGACCGCTGTGACCTACCACCAGGTCGAGAAGGATCGCTGGTTCAAGACCTCCGACGTCGCGGCCATCGCCGCCCAGGAAGCCGCCAAGGCCCTGAAGCTCGCGGTCGATGACGGTGCGTTGAAAGCCTGATTCAGCTTTGCCGTCTATGCTCTCTCCTGGTTTCGACCATCGCAATCGAACTCCTGAAGCGTGGCTCCCTCAGATGCAGTGAAGCCGCACCTCAGATCTCGCACTCGACGCGACCCGCAAGGAGATGAACATGGATTCACCTACACACGATTTGAAAGGTTTGTTCGACCAGCTTGGCCTGGACTCCAGCGAGAAGGCCATCGACGACTTCATCGCCAGCCACTCCCCCCTGGCCGACGACAAGAAACTGATCGATGCCGAGTTCTGGACCCCGCAACAAGCCGGCTTCCTGAAAGAACAACTGCGCGAAGACGCCGACTGGGCGCGGGTGGTGGACGATTTGAACCTGCGGATGCATCAAATTCACTAGGCGAAACACGCACTGTGTAGCAGCTGCCGAAGCCTGCATTCGACTTGTAGCATCTGCCGAGGCACGAGGCTGCATTCGACTTGTAGCAGCTGCCGAAGCCTGCGTTCGACTTGTAGCAGCTGCCGAGGCACGAGGCTGCGTTCGGCTGCGAAGCAGTCGTCAAACCTGAACACACGGTCTTCCTGAGCCACCGCGCCGCCTGATTTCACGACTGCTTCGCAGCCGAACGCAGCCTCGTGCCTCGGCAGCTGCTACATAGGTCCGCGCGGTTTCTCGGGTTTGTAGCCCAACCGCAACCCACCCCAATGCCGGCCCTTCACCGTGATTGGTACCGACAAATCGTGCATCAACTCGCCCGTATCCCGCGTATACGTCTGCAACAACACCGGTTGCTGATGACTGCCACAGCGCACGCCCGTCCGATCAGCAAACTTGCGCTTGGTCCGGTTTTGCACGGCATCGACCTGCGCATCCCCCGTCAGCGGCTGGCTGAACACCGTGTTATGGGTCGGCACATAGCCCTGCTGCGTACAGGCGATGGCAAACACCAACCCTTCATGACGCGGTAGCAATGGCTCTTGAATCGCCGGCAGCACCTGATCGGTGTAACGGTCAAAACGGGTCTTGAACTTGGCTGGGCTGGTGTTGGGAATCGCCTGGTAATTGCGATCAAACAGGTCATCGAGGCTGACACGACCCTGGTCGATATCCGCTTCAAAGCGCGCGGCAATCTGACTTGCACCTTCGCGGGCCAAGTCATAAATCCGTTGGTGATAATCGTCCAGCCCAACTTCGGCCAGGCGTTCGCTGATGGTTTCGGCCTGGCCTTCCATTTGCACCGCAGCCTGGGCCAGGCGCTGGGTCTGCTGATCGCTGATCGCCAGGTCGCTGCGCATCTGCTCGATGGCATGGAACAGGCTGTCCAGTTGTTCGCGATTGGTGTCGGCGCCGCGGGCGATTTCCTCGACCTGCTGTTCGACGCCGGCGGCCAGGCGCGCGATGTTTTCCAGATGCTGGCCGGTGTGTTCCACCTGTTCGACGCCGATGTCCAAATCGCTGGAGAGCTGGCGGATCTGCTCCACCACTTGCGCGGTGCGTTGCTGGATGTCGGCAACCATCTCCCCGACTTCACCGGTGGCCGTCGCTGTACGCGCGGCCAGACCGCGAACTTCATCAGCCACTACCGCAAACCCGCGACCGTGTTCCCCGGCCCGCGCCGCTTCAATGGCGGCGTTGAGTGCCAACAAATTGGTCTGGCTGGCGATGGACTGGATCACCAGGGTGACCCGCTGAATATCGTCGCTGCGCAGGCTCAGGGCTTCGATCAGTTCACGACTGGCACTGGCGCGCTGGCTGAGCTGATGCATGCGGGAGATCGATTCGATCAGTTCGGTGCGCCCGGCGGCGCTGCTCTGGTGAGCCTCGCTGGCCGCACTCAAGGCTTCTCGACTGAGTGTCGACGTCGCCTGCTCAGTGGAGATCATCACCTCCGCACTGCTGACAATCCGCTTGGCCGCGTCGAGTTGCGATTGCACCTTCTCGGCCAGCTGTTTGACCGAAAAGGCCACGCCCGCGGCGGACAATGCGTTGTGACTGGTGGTGTAGGAAAGGTCGCGGGTCAGTTCGGCGATGGCGCTGGCGTTGTCCGTCAGGGTTGAATCGGGGATCGCGCGTGAACGCAGGCGTGGTAGCCAGATAATCAGCACCGCCACTGGCAGGCCGATATAAAGCGATGCGCCGCCCAAGGACATGCCGCACAGCAACAGCACCAGGGCGATGCTTTGCAAGGTCGGCGTCAGCCAAAGGTTTTTTGGCACTGGCACGGGTGCAGGTATTGCCCCAACCAGAGATCCGTCTCTCGTCATCTTCGTCACCCCATGCGTCTTCTATTTGTTGTGACTGCATTAAACGCCACTAGTGGGCCATTATCTATGGTCCGTTAGTAGTGGATGTTGCAGCAGGTCAATAGAAGTGCGGGGGGTTTCACAGACGGCAAAAAGCATCGCGGGCAAGCCTTGCTCCTACAGAGGGTGTCTGTAGGAGCAAGGCTTGCCCGCGATTGCGGCGCTAGCGAATCAGGCCTGACGCTGGTGCTTGTCGATCTGCTCGTGACGCTCTTGAGCTTCGATGCAGTACTTGGTGGTCGGGCTGATCAGCAGGCGTTTCAGGCCAATGGCCTCGCCGCTGTCGTCGCACCAGCCAAAGCTGTCTTCTTTAATGCGTTCCAGAGCCTGTTCCAACTGAGGCAGCATGCGCTGGTCGCGATCGATCGCGTTGACCAGCCAGGTGCGCTCTTCTTCAACGGAAGCAGCGTCGGCCGGGTCAGCCGGGGTGTCCAGGCTTTCGATGGCGATGCGGTTCTGTTCGATGCGCTCGTGGGTTTCGACTTTCATGTTCTGCAACAGCTCGTAGAAAAAAGCATGTTGCTCGGCATTCATGTAGTCATCCGCCGGCATGGCCAGCAACTTGTCCTTTGTCATTGATATCTCTATAAAAAAACGTGCATTAAGGCGAATTAGGGAGCGTTCCGGCGAACCTTGGTCGTCCGCCGCAAAGGCGCCATTTATTCCAAGCGCCACCCGGCACTCAATTTACGAGGGGCGGCAGTCTAAGGCCGACTTGAGGCCTCAGCAACTGAAAAGACAGCGAATTTGTCCGACAACACCCGGAAAGTGCGCTTTGGCAGCCGTTGTGGTGATTATCGGAGTGCGTTTATAGCAAGAAATTCAGTCCAGCGGCTGTATATAGAAGACAAACGGCTGCGCCACGCGGGTCAGGCGTGGCGCATTTTGCGGTTTGTTTCGGTTTTAGCGCTTGAGTTTGCGCTTGTTGCGGTACTGGTCGATGACCACTGCCACCACAATGATCAATCCCTTGATGATGTCCTGAATATACGCATCGACCCCGACAAAGGTAAAGCCGCTGGCCATCACGCCGAGGATCAGCGCGCCGATCACGGTGCCGGTGATACGCCCTACGCCCCCCGCCAGGCTGGTGCCGCCGATCACCGCAGCGGCAATCGCATCCAGTTCATACGACATGCCCATCCCGGCCTGCCCGGTCGCGGCACGGGCCGAGGCCACTACGCCAGCCAGGCCAGCGAGCAACCCGGCGATGCTGTAGACGATCACCAGATGTCGCTTGACGTTGATCCCGGAGGTCCGCGCCGCTTGCATGTTGCCGCCAATGGCGTAGGTGTATTTGCCGTACTTGGTGTAACGCAGGGCGATGTGGAAGATCACCGCCACCACCAGGAAGATGATCACCGGCATCGCGCCGTGGCCGATGGCGGTGTAGGAATCGGACAACATGCTCACCGGCTGGCCTTCGGTGTAGTACCGCGCCAGGCCACGGGCCGAGACCATCATGCCGAGGGTGGCAATGAACGGCGGGATCCCGGTCACCGCAATAATGCTGCCGTTGATCGCCCCCGCCAGCAGCCCGACCCCGAGCCCGGCAATCACCGGTATCCACACCGGCAAGTCGGTCAGCGATGGAAACACCGCTCGGGCGAAGTCAGAAGTCTGGGCCAGGCTGGCGGCAATCATCGCCGACAGCGCCAGCACCGAACCGGAGGACAGGTCGATACCGGTGGTGATGATCACCTGGGTCACGCCGATGGCCAGCAGGCCGATGATCGACACTTGCAGGATCATCAGCACCAGACGCTGGGAGTTCATCAGGAAGCTCTGGTCGCGCACGATCCAGCCGAACACTTCAAAGACCAGGCCGATGCCGATCAGCACCAGGAAGATGCTCAACTCGGTCGGAAAGCGCCGACGACTTTTCGTCGGGGCCGTTGCTGGCTTGTTTTCCAGTATCGCGTTCATAACCACTCACCCTTTTATCGCGTCGCCAGCGCTGGCCGCAGCCACCACCGGCATCAATTAGTGAACCGCGGACATGCCCGAGGCCAGTTGCATCACCCGTTCCTGGGTCGCTTCGCTGCGATCGAGGGTGCCCATCAGGTCGCCCTCGTGCATGACCATCACCCGGTCACTCATGCCGAGCACTTCCGGCAGTTCCGAGGAAATCATGATCACCGCCATGCCTTCGCTGGCGAGATAGGAAATCAGCCGATAGATCTCGGCCTTGGCGCCGACATCGATGCCGCGAGTCGGCTCGTCGAGAATCAGGATCCGTGGATTGGTCATCAGCCAACGCGCCAGCAAGGCTTTCTGCTGATTGCCACCGGACAAGGTGTCGATGCACTGCTCCAGCGACGGGGTCTTGACCCGCAGCTTTTTGCACATGTCTTCACACAACACCCGCAGGGCTTTTTGCTGAATAAAACCGTGACCGGCGTAGTGCGGCAGCACGGCCATTTCCATGTTTTCCAGCACCGACAGACACGGGAACAGGCCACTAAGCTTGCGATCCTCGGTCAACAGTGCGAAGCCCTTCTCGATGGCCATGTGCGGGTCGCTGATGCGCACCACCTGACCATCGAGTCGAATCTCGCCACCGTCGCTGGGGGTGATGCCGAAAATCGCTTCGGCGACGTTGGTCCGTCCGGAGCCCATCAACCCGGCGAGCCCGAGGATTTCCCCGGCATGCAGGTCAAAGGACACACCTTTAAAAATCCCGTCCAGTTTCAGGTCGCGCACCGACAGCAGCAGGTCGCCAATCGGCTTCTCGCGTACCGGAAACAACTGGCTCAATTCGCGACCGACCATCATCGAAATCAGGCTGTCGCCGTCCATGCTGTCGGCCCGTTGCAGGCCGATGTAGGCGCCGTCGCGGAACACCGCCACTTCATCGGCGATGGCGAACACTTCGTTCATCTTGTGGGTGATGTAGATGATGCCTTTGCCCTGGCTCTTGAGGTCGGCAATGATCGAGAACAGGTGGGCGACTTCCTTGTCGGTGATGGCCGAGGTCGGTTCGTCCATGATCAGGATGTCGGAGTCGTAGGACACGGCTTTGGCAATCTCGACCATCTGCCGCTCGGCGATGCTGAGGTTGCCGACCTGCTCTTCCGGGTCGAGATTGATGCGCAGGCGCTCCAGCAGTTTCGCGGTGCAACGGTGCATCTCGCGGTGATCGACCATGTGCAGGCCATTGAGCTGCTCACGACCGATCCAGATGTTTTCGGCGATGCTCATATGCGGCATCAGGTTGAGTTCCTGATGGATCATCGCGATCCCGGACTGAAGCGCCGACAGCGGCGTTTCGAATACCACCGGTTTGCCCCGCAGGCGGATTTCACCGGCGTCCGGCTGGTAGATGCCGGCGATGATTTTCATCAGGGTCGATTTGCCCGCGCCGTTCTCGCCCATCAGGGCCAGTACGGAACCGGGGCGCACCCGCAGCTGCACATCGGACAAGGCCACGACACCGGGAAAACCCTTGCTGACGTTGATGATCTCCAGCAGGTACGGCTCATCGACAGGTGTTGCGGTTGGCTGGATACCCACCAACGGGGTGGTGCTCGAAGCAGTCGCTGAAGCGAACATGATCAGGTACTCCATCAGCAAGGTCGCGGTGGCAACCTTGCGTACTTATTGTTGTTATTGAACGGACGGGCTATTTAAAGGTGTCGACGTTTTGCGGAGTGATCAAGCGGTATGGCACCCATACAGCCTGCTCAACCGGTTCGTTCTTGGCCATTTTCACGGCGGTGTCGATGGAACCGTCCGCCTGACCTTTCGCGTCTTGGAACACCGAGACCGCCATGTTGCCTTTCTTGATCGCGTTCAAGCCGTCCGGCGTACCGTCGACACCCGCGATCAGCACACTGCCCTTCTCGACGCCGGCCTGACTCAGGGCCATCGCGGCACCGATGGCCATTTCGTCGTTGTTGGCCACGACCGCATCAAACTTGCGGCCCTGGGTCAGCCAGTCGTTGACCAGGGTCATGCCTTTATCCCGCAACCAGGTCCCGGTCTGCTCTTGCTCAATCTTGATGTTCGGGTACTTGGCCAGCACCTCTTTGACGCCTTTGGTGCGGTTGGTGGTGGAGTTGTTGGCCAGGTCGCCCAACAGAATCACGATATCGCCCTTACCGCCCATTTTGTCGGCCAGGTATTGCATCTGCATTTCACCAGCTTCCAGGTCATTGGAGGCCACAGTCACCACGCCTTTGGGCAGTTTCAAGTCATCCGGGCGGCGGTTGACGTAGACCAGCGGGATGCCGGCCTTGACGGCGGCTTCGGTGATTTTACGGGTGGCGGCGGTGTCCACCGGGTTGACCACGATGGCATCGACTTTCTGGCTGATGAAGCTTTCGACCTGACTCAGCTGCTTGACCACATCGCTGCGGGCATCTTCGAACTGCAACTGCACGCCATCGGGATAGGACTTGGCTTTCTTGTCCATGGATTCGCGCAGGTAGGTCAACCAGGTGTCATCGAACTGGGACATGCTCACACCGATCTTCATATCGGCCAATGCAGCGCCGCTGGCGAACATCAGGGACAAGGCAAGTGCGGTGAAACGGATCTTGGTCTTCATGAAAAGTCTTTCTCCACATTCTTGTTGGTTTTATGGATATGGCGCGACGGATTCAGTGACGGGGCAAGCGGACAATCGGTGCGCCTGGAATGCAGCAGACCAGGGCGCCGTTGCGTTCAACGCAGAGCAAGCGGGGAATTAATTGAAACGCGGCGCGAGGCAGGTCGCGAAAGAGGTGTTGCGCGGAACGTAATACATGCAAAGCAGCGTTAAAGGTTTTCATCGACGGTACCTGGCTTTTGTTTCTTGTTTTTGGTTCGTCCTGCACCCGTTCAAGCCTGGCTTGAGCGAGATTGGACGTTGATAGTCGGCAACCTGGAAATGACTTTATTGGAAAATAATTTCTATATCAACTCATTTTAGAATTTTATTCTGATTTTATTCCACGGTGATCAAACTGGCCCAAATCCACCACTTGATGGCGCTCGGCACTCAAGCGCGCAGCGTCCAGAACGCGGGTGGTCGCCAGTGCATCACGGGCCTCCACCGGCAGTGGGCCACCGCTCTGTAGCGCGGTTTGTAGCTGTAAATAGAACTGATTCCAGCAGCCACGCTCGGAGGGCACCCGTTCTCGCACCTCGCCCTGTTCAAACCAGCCCCAGCGCCGATGTTCTTCGACGCCCCAGCGCTCGCCTTCGGTTTTTGGCGAGAGCCCGGCCAGGGCCGAGTCCTCCTGCCCATCCAGGCCATCGACGCTGTAGCAGCCCTGAGTGCCCGTCACCCGGAAACGTGGCCCAGGGGTGTTTTGCAGGCAACTGCCGCCCAAGTGCGAAATCACACCGCTGGCGTGGGTCAGGGAGACAAAGAAGCCGTTATCGTAGGTCTGGTCTTTTTCCAGGTATTCCAATTCGGCGTAGACCTTTGTGACCGGGCCGAACAACAGCAACGCCTGATCCACCAAATGGCTGCCCAAATCCCGCAGGAAACCACCACCGCTGCCGTTGTTTACCGATTGCGGCGAATAGCGTTCGACCCGGGATTCGAAGCGGGTGATCTGGCCCAGCGCGCCGGACTCGATGAGTTTGCGCACGGTGAGGAAGTCCGAATCCCAGCGCCGATTCTGGTAAACGCTGAGCCGCACGCCCTGGCGCTCGGCCATGGTGATCAGGGTTTGCGCCTGTTGTGCATCGGCAGCGAACGGTTTGTCGCTGACCACCGCCACCCCGTGCTCAATGCCGTCGAGCACCAGCGCCGGACGGCCCTTTAGCGGCGTGGACACCACCAGCACATCGATCCCGGCTTCCACCAGTTGGCCGATACTGTCGAAGGCCGGCACGCCGGGGTGCTCGGCAGCCAGCAACTGCCGGCGCTCCGGGGAACGGGTGACCACGCCGACAAACGTGGCGCCCGGCAGGCTGCTGAGCAGCGGAGCATGGAAAAACCGGCCGCCATGGCCGTAACCGACAAGTCCGATACGCATCTTGTTCTCCTTATAGGTAACCGCGGAGCTTGTTCTTGATCGTTCCCACGCTCTGCGTGGGAATGCATCAATGGACGCTCTGCGTCCGCTTTTGGGACGCGGAGCGTCCCGGGCTGCATTCCCACGCGGAGCGTGGGAACGATCGGTTTCGGGTTATTGGCACAGTTCCCGGGTCACACGTTCAAGCATCATCCGGTTGGATTCATCCGGCCGGTCTTCCCAGGCAAACACCGACACGGTGGCAATCCCGTCGAACTGGATCTCGCGCAAGGTGCCGAAGAATGCATCCCAGTTAACCTCGCCCTGGCCAATGTCCAAGTGCTGATGCACGGTGGCAACCACGCCCGGCGGGTTGACGATGTAGCGCAACCCCGAAGAGGCCTTGTGGTTGTAGGTGTCCGCGATGATCAAGTGGCTCAGCTTGGAGCCGGCGTACTTGAGCATTGAGGCGATATCACCGACCCCGTCGTCATAGAAAAACGTGTGCGGCGCGGCGTAGAGGTAGTTGATCCAGTCGCGATCCAGACCGCGAATGATGTCCACCGACTCGTTGTTACGCTCGCAGAAGTCGTACGGGTGGGCCTGGATATCAAGCTTGATGCCTTCGCGCTCGAACTCTGGAATCAACTCGTCCATGGAGCGCATGAACTGGTTCTCGCAGACCAGCGGGTTGTCGGACTGGCCGGTGAATTCGGTGTTGACCAGTTCACAGTCCATTTCCACGGCAATCTGGATCGCGCGCTTCCAGTTGCGCACGGCGGCGACCCGCAGGCCTTCGTCGGCGGCGGCCCAGTGGTACATCGGTAATAAGGAAGAGAGCTTGACCCCGGTGTCGCTCAGGGCTTTGCGAAACTCCTTGATTCGCGCCTTGTCGACGCGTGGAGCCTTGTAGAACGGCAGGAAGTCTTCCCGGGGTGACAGCTCGATATGTTCGTATCCGAGCTCGGCGACCTTATCGACCATCTTGCCCAGGGACAGGGTGCGGTACATGTAGGGGTCTAGTGCGATGCGCATTTTTATTCTCCTTCACCTGACGCTGATCGTTCCCACGCTCTGCGTGGGAATGCCGCCATGGACGCTCTGCGTCCGCTCTTGGGACGCAGAGCGTCCCGGGATGCATTCCCACGCGGAGCGTGGGAACGATCGGCGGTTAGCCGTAGAAGTGTGGGCGGTCTGGCAGGCCAACTTTTACGATCTGGCCGCTGTTTTGTGCTTCGATGCACGCGTCTGCTGCGACGGCGGCGGCGAAGCCGTCCCATGCGGATGGGCCGCCGACCTGACCTGCACGAACGCCATCAATGAACGCCTGCAACTCAACGTCATACGCGGCGATAAACCGATCCTTCCAGTCCATCAGAATCGCATTCGACAGTTTCGCACCGCTGCGCAATTGCACCTGTTGCGGCTCCGGCAGTTTGGCGATGCCGGTCTCCCCCACCACTTCGCACTGGATGTCGTAGCCATACTGGCAGTTGACGAACACTTCCACGTCGATGCGCGTGCCCTTGGCGGTTTCCAGCAGGACGATTTGCGGGTCTTTCAAATGTGCGAGGGCTTTGCTGGATTTGCGCGGGAACACCACTTGCACCGAGACGTAATCGTCGTCGAGCAACCAGCGCAGCACATCCAGTTCATGGATCAGCGTGTCGGTAATCGCCATGTCGGTCTTGTAGTTCTCACCCACGGTCGGGTTGCGATGCGCGCAGTGCAGCATCAGCGGTTCACCGATCTGGCCGCTGTCGATCACCGCTTTCAGTGCGCGATAACCTTCATCGTAAGGGCGCATGAAACCGACCTGCACCAGGCGCTTGCCGTGGGCCACTTCGGCCTCGACGATCTTGCGGCAGCCTTCGGCGGTGACGGCCAGGGGCTTCTCGCAGAACACCGGTTTGCCGGCGGCAATCGCCGCCAGCACGAACTCTTCGTGGCTCGGGCCCCAGGAGGTGACGAGGATTGCCTCGACCTCTGGCGCCTTGATCAGCGCGTGGCCGTCGGGATAAACCTCGGCGGTCAGCTTCAGGTCGGACACGACCTTGGCCGCTTGCTGCAAATTGATGTCGGTGACGGCGACGACCTGGCTATTGAGCAAGGTCTGGCTGCAACGACGGATATGGTCCTGGCCGATGGCCCCGGTGCCGATGACGCCAACCCGCAGTGAATTAGAGAGCAAAGACATGAAGATTCTCCTGTGAAAAATTGTTGTCGGTTTCAGGGGCAATCAGTACTGACGGGCCTTGGCCAGTCGTTCGTTCAGGGTCTTGGCCACCGCGTCGGTGCGCGCGCTGGTGGAGACTTGCGCCACGCCGACCCGCCACCAGGACAGGTATTTGTGAATCATGGTTTTGGGCAGAACCTTGATATCGATCAGGGTCGACACCGTTTGCAAGCGCGCATCGGCTAACGCCGCTTGCAGCTCTTCAACGGTGTTCACTTTATAAGTCTTGCAACCGTAGGCGGCCGCGCTCATGGCGAAATCCACCGGCACGAAACCGCCATCGAGCTTGCCGGTTTCCGGGTTGCGGAAGCGGAACTCGGTGCCGAAGCTGTCCATGCCGTGCTCCATCTGCAGGTTGTTGATGCAGCCAAACGTCATGTTATCCAGCAGCACCACGTTGATCTTGCGCCGCTCTTGAATCGAGGTCGCCAGCTCCGAGTGCAACATCATGTAGGAGCCATCGCCGACCAGCGCGTAGACCTCGCGATCCGGTTCAGCGAGTTTCACGCCCAGCGCAGCGTTGACCTCGTACCCCATGCAGGAATAGCCGTATTCGACGTGGTAAGTGTTCACGCCCTTGCTGCGCCAGCTGCGCTGCAAGTCGCCGGGCAGGCTGCCAGCGGCGGCGACGATCACAGCGTCGTCGGCCAGGGTTTCGTTGAGCACGCCGAGCACGCGGCTCTGGGTCAGGCAGGAACCGGTCAGCTCAATGAATTCGCGCAGCACGGCCGGGTCCAGGTGGTCGTTTATTTCCGGGACGAAATCCTTGGCCTGGTATTCGACCTGATAGATGCGGTCGACTTCCTCATCCAGGTGCGCCTTGGCCTGGCGCGGTTGATCGCCCCAGCTCGAACGGTAATCGCCCAGTGCGTCGGCCAATGCCAGCAAACCGGTTTTTGCGTCGGCCAGCAGCTGCACGCCGTCGAGTTTCAGCGCATCGCAGGGGCTGATATTGAGGTTGAGAAACTGCACCTCAGGATGTTGGAACAGGGATTTCGACGCCGTGGTGAAGTCGCTGTATCGGGTGCCGATGCCGATGATCAAGTCAGCGTCCTTGGCCAACAGATTCGCCGCCAGGCAACCGGTTTCACCGATACCACCGACGTTCAGCGAATGGCTCGACACCACCGCACTCTTGCCAGCCTGGGTTTCGGCGAAAGGAATGTCGAAGCGCTCGGCAAACGCCTGCAACGCCGCATTCGCCCCGGAATAACGCACGCCGCCACCACAAATGATCAGCGGTTTGCGCTTACCTTTGAACAGCGCCAGCGCATCACCGAGCATCGCTTCGGTGGCCGGACGCCGCTCGATGCGGTGCACGCGTTTTTGCAGGAAGTAATCCGGGTAATCGTAGGCCTCGGCTTGCACGTCTTGCGGCAAGGCCAGGGTCACGGCGCCGGTTTCCGCAGGGTCGGTGAGCACGCGCATAGCGTGGATCGCCGCGGTCATCAGTTGCTCGGGACGGTTGATGCGGTCCCAGTATTTGCTCACGGCCTTGAAGGCATCGTTGGTGCTGATGCTCAGGTCGTGGAATTGCTCGATCTGTTGCAGCACCGGGTCCGGTTGACGGCAGGCATAGACGTCGCCGGGCAGCAGCAATAAAGGAATGCGGTTGGCCGTGGCGGTGGCAGCAGCGGTGATCATGTTCGCTGCGCCGGGGCCGACCGAGGAGGAACAAGCGTAAATCTTGCGCCGCAGGTGTTGCTTGGCGAAACCGATGGCGGCGTGGGCCATGCCTTGTTCGTTGCGGCCCTGGTGAACGATCAGGTCGCCGCTGTCCTGCTCCAAAGCCTGGCCCAGACCGAGCACGTTGCCATGGCCGAAAATGGTGAAGATCCCGGCGACGAATTTGCTCTGGACCCCATCGACCTCGATGTACTGGTTATCGAGGAATTTCACCAGGGCCTGGGCCATGGTCAGTCTTGTAGTGGTCATGTGCGCCCCTTTCAGGCCAAAGATTTTTGCAGGTGGTCCATGCTCGCGCCGATCGCCTGTTCTATATCTGCCAGGCCGTGGACGCTGTCGGCAAACGGTTCGAACGACAGGTAGCCGCTGTAACCGCTGCCCAGCAACGTCTCGATCTGCGCCGCGTTGCCGAGGATGTCGCCCTCGCCCACCAGCACCCGATGGCCGTCGCGGATGCTGTTGAGCGGCGCTTCGGCATCCTCGACCCCGGAGATGTGCACCAACCCGGTCAGTTCAGGGAAGAACTCCTGCTCACTGGCGAGGTGATGGTGGAAGGTGTCGTGCACCAGCCGGAACACATCCAGTCCGCCAATCGCCTTGATCGCATCCACCGCCGTGCGTTTACGCCGCAACGAACACTCTTCAAAACCCAGCGGCTCAATGAAACCAAGAATGCCGTGATCGCGCAGAATCGGCGCCAGCTCAGTCAACGCCGTGCGCAGCCCCGAAGCGCGTTCGGCTTCGTTGCGCTTGTCGGCGCGATCATTCAACGGGCACATGACCAGCCCCTGCGCGCCGCAATCCCGGGCGTAGGCAGCCAGTTTCAAGGCCTGGACCCGGCGCTCGTCATTCCAAACATCAAACGGATACAGCGCGTTGATCGACAGCACGGTGATGCCTTTGGCCGCACACAATTCGCGTACGCGCTCTGGTGCAGTGCCGTCTTCGATTTCGACGCCTTTGAGGTCGTTGCGGATCTCGATGGCGTCGGCCTTGAGGGTCACCGCCAGCTCGATGAACGCCGGCAGTGACAAACGTGGGGCGACCATACGGTTCAGGGCGAAACGCAGGGGCTTGCTCATTATTGTTGTTCTCCGCAGGGTGAGTTATTTGGCGGTTGGCATGCTGAATTCAGGGCCTTTGGCGATACTGTCCGGCCAGCGTTGCATCACGCTTTTGTAGCGGCTGTAGAAACGGATGCCTTCTTCGCCATAAGCGTGGTGGTCGCCGAACAACGAGCGTTTCCAGCCGCCGAACGAATGCCAGGCCATCGGCACCGGAATCGGCACATTGATGCCGACCATGCCGACCTTGATGGTGCGGGCAAACGCCCGGGCAATGCCGCCGTCGCTGGTGAAGCAGGACACGCCGTTGCCGAATTCATGGGCGTTGATCAACGCAACGGCGCTGGCGAAGTCCGGCACGCGGACGATGCCCAGCACCGGGCCGAAGATTTCTTGCTGGTAGATGCTCATTTCGGTCGTGACGTTATCGAACAGCGTCGCGCCAACGAAGAAGCCGTTCTCGGCGCCGGGCACCTTGAAGTTGCGGCCATCGACGATCAACTGCGCACCCTGGGCCACGCCTTCGCCGATAAAGCCTTCGACCTTGGCCTTGTGCTCGGCGGTCACCAGCGGCCCCATGTCGCTGTCGCCCTGCATGCCGTTGCCAACCTTCAGATGGTCGATGCGCGGCAGCAATTTGGCGATCAACTGGTCGCCAACATCACCGACCGCCACGGCAATCGAAATCGCCATGCAGCGTTCACCCGCCGAGCCGTAAGCCGCGCCAATCAACGCGTCGGCGGCTTGGTCGAGATCGGCATCGGGCATAACGATCATGTGATTCTTCGCCCCGCCCAGCGCCTGCACACGCTTGCCGCGAGCGGTGCCTTGTTGGTGGATGTATTCGGCAATCGGCGTCGAACCGACAAAGGAAATCGCCTCAATGTCCGGGTGTTGCAGCAAGGCATCCACCGCCACTTTGTCGCCCTGGACCACGTTGAACACACCGTCCGGCAACCCGGCTTCGGTGAGCAAACGGGCCATGAGCAAACTGGCGGACGGATCGCGTTCGGAGGGCTTGAGGATAAAGCAGTTACCGGTGACCAGCGCCAGCGGGATCATCCACAGCGGCACCATGACCGGGAAGTTGAAGGGTGTGACTCCGGCGCATACACCCAGGGGCTGGCGCAGATTCCAGTTGTCGATGCCGCCGCCGATGTTGTCGCTGAAATCGGTTTTCAGCAGGTTCGGTGCGCCACAGGCGTATTCGACGATTTCGATGCCACGAGTGACTTCACCCTTGGCGTCCGAGAACACTTTGCCGTGTTCGCGGCTGATGATTTCTGCCAATTCGTCGTGGTGACGGTCGAGCAGTTCCTTGAACTTGAACATCACCCGGGAGCGACGCAGAGACGATTGCTCAGACCACGCCGGGAAGGCTTTTAATGCCGAGGCAACGGCTTCGTCGACGGTCTTCTGGTTGGCCAGACCGACTTGTGCCTGCACCGCGCCGGTAGCCGGGTTGAACACATTGCTGAAGCGCTCGCTGCCGCTGTCTTGCACCTGGCCGTTGATGTAATGGCCTAAAACCGGGGCGTTGCTCATTGTTCTTGTTCTCCGTGCAGAGGTTGGAATTCAGAGATCCAGAAGCCAGCTGTGCTTTGGATCGTTATGGAACTGCCAGACGCGTTTCGGGCCGGCCATCACGTTCAGGTAATACGACTCGTAGCCGTACGGCACGCTGACCGGGTGGTAACCCTTGGGCACCACGACCAGATCACTGT
The DNA here is from genome assembly GCF_059716165.1 of Pseudomonas sp. LBUM1646. Lineage (NCBI taxonomy): Bacteria > Pseudomonadati > Pseudomonadota > Gammaproteobacteria > Pseudomonadales > Pseudomonadaceae > Pseudomonas > Pseudomonas sp. LBUM1646. The sequence continues at coordinate 2,952,188 of NZ_CP166810.1, read as the reverse complement.
TTTCCACGGCCATGGCCTGATCGATGCTGCGGTCGTCGGTGTAGACCCGCTGGAACACAAAGCCCTGGGGCGGGTTGATCTGGTGGTAATAGGTTTCTTCGAGAAAGCTCTGGTGCGGCAGATCGTCGGTGTCGTGCTTGTGCGGCGGGTAGCTCGACGAATGCCCGGACGGCGTGCGCACTTCCACCACCAACAGCGAATGGGCCGGCTCGATGTCCGGCAGGATGTCGCAGACGTAGCGGGTGTTCGCGCCCTTGCCGCGCACGCTGCGCTTCATGGTGTCGGGTTTGATCAAGCGTGGGCCGAGGTTGTCGGCGGTTGAACCGGGCGCGGCGCACACGGCGATTTGCACGTCGCTGAGGGCGACCACTTGCGCCTGACTGCCGGGCGGCAGGTAGGCAGCGAACGGCGATTTATCTTCGAACACCGATTGGCGATCACCGATATTGTCCCAGTCGAATGCGCCCTGCCCTGGTGCTTCGCCCTTGATGCTGACGCGTCCGCTGAGCAGCACCAGGCACAGTTCTTTATCGCCCGCAGACACCGGCAATGTTTCGCCGAGACTTAAGCGGTAAGCAGCGAAACCGACATATTCCAATTCACCCTTGCCCAACTCGACCATGGTCCGGCCACGGGCATTGCTTTTGACCAGCAGGCTCATAGCGCAATCCTCTCGTCGAGCAACGTCCGCAAGGTGTCGAAGCCTTTCTTGGCATAGATGTAGCTCGGCGCCACCGCCGGGTCCTGTTCGGCCTCGACCACCAGCCAGCCGTGGTAATTGGCGGCCAGCAACACGTCGAGCAGTGCTCCGAAGTCGATATCGCCATCCCCCGGCACGGTGAACGTGCCGTTGATGATGCAATCCGGGAAGCTCCACAGATTATTGCGCGCCAGTTGCACCACCGGTTTGCGCACGTCCTTGAAATGCACATGGCAGATGCGTTCGATGTGTTTGCGCAGCACTTGCAGCGGTTCGCCGCCGCCCATGTAGCAGTGGCCCGAATCAAACAGCAGGCCGACTTCGCTGCCGGTCAGGGCCATCAGCTTGTCGATGTCCGCCGGGGATTCGACGTAAGCGCCCATGTGATGGTGATACGCCAGCCGCACGCCCTGGGACAGGGTGAAGCGCGCCAGTTCGGTGAGTTTGTCGGCGTATTCCTGCCAAGCCTGTTCGGTGTGGAAACGCGGGCGTTCGACCAGTGGAATGCGCTGGCCTTGAATCGAATCAGCGACTTCGCCATAGACCAGCACCTTGGCGCCGTTCTTCGCCAGCAGCTCGACGTGGCTGCCGATGGCGTCGATTTCCTCGGCCACGGAACGGCGGGCCAGACGGCTGGAGTACCAGCCGGAGACCAGCGCCAGATCGTAAGGCCGCAGTACGTCACCGACGCCTTTGGCATCCTTGGGAAATTTACCGTTGAGTTCGAAACCTTCGTAGCCGATCTCCTTGCCTTCGCTCAGGGCGGTGCTCAGCGGCGTCTCGCCACCGAGGGACGGCAGGTCGTCGTTGCTCCAGGAGATCGGGTTGATGCCAATTCGAATAGCGGGCATGGCTGCACCTTTTATTGTTTTCTAAATAAATTCGCTAAAAACCGCCCCTGTAGGAGCAGAGCTTGCTCCTACAGGTCTTCGGCGCTTCAGGCGCGGGCGGTGCGCCAGGCATCAATCAGTTCGACAAACGTGCCCTGCACCTGGCGGATCAGCGTTTCATCGTCGATTTCCCCGGCCATCCACGCCCGGCTCGGTTCCTGAAAAATCGTCCGGCCCACTGCAAACCCGCGACAGGTCTGGCTCTGGCGGGCCTGTTGAAAGCCTTCGGCTAACGCCGCCGCTGGTGCATTCAGGCCCAACAGCACCACCCCACGGCAGTACGGATCACGTTCCTGAATCAACTCATCAAGCTGTTTCCATTCCTCGGCACTTTGCGCTTCGATCTTCCACCACGCCGGGTAAATGCCCAGGTTGTAGAGGCGTTTCAGCGCGCGATAGAGCACGTCCGGGTGAGTCGAGGGGTGATCCTTCGGCGGGATGATTTCCAGCAGCAGTTCATGACCGCTGACCTGGGATGCCTGATACAAACCCTTGATTTGCGCTTCCTGTTCCAGGCGCAGCAGTGGCTCGTCATCGGGGTGAAATTGCACCAGGCACTTGATGATTTGTTCTTGCGGCCAGGCAATCAGATTGCTGCCGATAGAACGCCCGTGCTCGAAGGCCAATGGCCGCGAACCCTGGACTTCCACCGGCCGCGCCACCCACCAGCCACGACCAGTGGCAGCGTTCAGCGAGTCCTGGCCGAAGCGTTGATCTGCCAGCAACCCGACATCAGCTTCGATGCCTTGGGTGCGCAAATCGGCTTCGACCCGTTCCACAGCTTTAATGAAGAGCTGTTTCAGTTCGCCGATGGCGTTGAGGTCGCGCCCACCCTTGTGCGCCAGTTCCACCAGTTGCCCGCGGTGGTCGAAGGCAAAGATAAACAGTTGCTTCCACTGTTTGCGCGGCACGCTGACCTGATGCAAACGTTGCAGCGTGACGTCCTGATCCGGCCGGGTGATTGGCACCGGGCTGTTGAATAGATAGTCGAGTTCGGCGCGGGTCGGCATGGCCGGGGCGCAGGCGTGACGCGACACCACCAGCCCACCGCAGGCATTGGCCAACTGGCAGCAACGCTCGTCGCTGGCGTCTTCCAGCCAACCGGCGAGGAAGCCCGACATAAAGGCATCGCCAGCGCCCAACACGTTGAGCACTTCCACGCGCACGCCGGGGTAGATCGCGCCGTCTTCAAGGCGCACCGGAATCACCCCGTGAATCACCGTGCAACCTTGTGGGCCGAGCTTGACCACCAACGTCGCGGTGCTCAAACGCCGCACGTTACGCAGCGCGGTGAGCAAATCCTCGGAACCGCCAGCAATCAAAAACTCCTCTTCGGTGCCGACGATCAAGTCGAAACGCGGGAGGATTTTCTGCACATGCTGGCTGACGTTCTGGTCGGCAACGAAACGGGTTTCACCATCGGCCTTACCCGCCAGGCCCCAGAGCACCGGACGATAGTCGATATCCAGAATGCGTTTGACGTTGTGCTTCTCGGCGTAGTCCAGCGCCTGGATACTCGCCTTGTAGACGCCGTCGGTGGAGAAATGGGTGCCGGTGATCAGCAAGGCTTTGCTGGAGGCAATAAAGGCTTCGTTGACGTCTTCGGCTCGCAACGCCATGTCGGCGCAGTTTTCGCGGTAGAAGACCAAAGGAAAGGTTTCGCGGTCCTTAAGGCCCAGCAGGACCATGGCCGTCAGGCGCTCCGGATCGACCTTGATGCCGCTGACGTCACACCCTTCGCGGGCCAAGGATTCCACCAGGAAGCGCCCCATGTGGTCGTCCCCTACCCGGCTCAACATCGCCGACTTGAGGCCCAGGCGTGCGGTGCCGAACGCGATATTGGCGGAGGAACCGCCCAGGTACTTGGCGAAGCTTGAAACATCTTCCAACCGTGCGCCGACTTGCTGCGCATAGAGGTCGACGCCAAGGCGCCCCAGGCAAATCAGATCCAATTGACGCCCACTGGCAAAACGAGTCTGGCCCATGTTGGCTCCTGTTATTTTTATCAGCCTGCGCTCGGGACGATGGACGTGCCGAACACTCTTGGTGGATGCAGACTAAAACGACCGGGACCGAACAATCAATATTTATTCTATATATTTTTTACGTGGAATATTTTTTCCAATAAACTCCTGTACGAGCGTTCCAGACGTGGTTCATCGTTTCAGCAGGCCGCTTGCCGTCGGCAAGCTCAAGATTTTATTCCGGCCTACCCTGTAGACTGCGCACAGCCAACCTATTGTCAGGGGATGACCAATTCGTCATTCCTATAAGAACAAGCCAGAAGGATTTCTTATGTCCCGCACCGATCAGCCGGCTCCGACTGAGAGCACGCCCGAGAGCGACCTCGCCGGCCCACCGATCAACGCCGAGCGTTTGCTGCAGCTGATCACCAACGAATACGAAAGCCTGCCGCGCCAGCTCAAACGCATCGCCAGCTACATGAGCCAGCAGAGCGACCGGATCATGGTCGACCGCATCAGCGACATCGCCCGTGAGTGCGAAGTGCATCCGTCGGCCATCGTCCGGTTTTCCCAGCGCTTTGGTTTCAGCGGTTTCAGCGAAATGCAGGCGTTGTTCCGCGAGGCCTACACGCACAAGACCACGCCGGTGCAGAACTACCAGCAGCGCATCCGCAGCATGATCGCCAACAAGTCGCAGAAGGCCAGCGGCGGCGACCTGGCGCGCGAGTGCGTCAATGCCACGCTGTCGGGCATCGAACGGCTGGGGATGGAACTCGACGATGTGGCCTTCGACAAGGCTGTGGATCTGGTGGTGAATGCCGACAACATCTACGTGGTCGGCGTGCGCCGTTCGTTCGCGGTGGCCGATTACCTCGTCTACAACCTGCAACACACCAACAAGCGCATTCACCTGGTGTCCGGGCTCGGCGGCAGCTACCGCGAGCAGATGCGTAGCGTGCGCGCCAATGATTTGGTGATCGCCATCAGCTTCACGCCCTACGGCAAGGAAACCCAACACTGCCTGCGCATCGCCCAGCACCATCAGGCGAAAACGTTAATCATCACCGACAGCAACCTCTCGCCGCTGGCCAAGCGGGCGAGCACGGTGTTGTTGGTGAATGAAGGGAGTTCGTTTGCGTTCAGGTCGTTGAGTGCGACGCTGTGTTTGTGTCAGGCGTTGTTTATTGCCGTGGCGTATCGGCTGGAATTGAAGGTGGATGAGATTCATGAGCAGGTGGGGTTTGAGGATTAGCGCGAGAGCGTTTGCAGGTCGCAGCACCTCTGACTAAGGTTGTCCGCATCGCGAGCAAGCTTTGCTCCTACAGGGGAACGTTGATGAAATTGATTGGCATGCTGGATTCGCCCTATGTGCGGCGCGTGGCCATTTCTGCCAGACACTTGGGCATCGCCCTGGAGCACGAATCCGTTTCTGTGTTCCGCCACTTCGAGCAATTCCAGCAGATCAACCCGGTGGTCAAGGCTCCGACGCTGGTGCTGGATGATGGTGAAGTGTTGGTGGATTCGACGCTGATCATCGACTACCTCGAAGCGCTTGCCGGCCCCGGTAAAAGCTTGATGCCAAGCGATCTGAAGCAGCGTCTGCGTTCGTTGCGGGTCATCGGGTTGGCCTTGGCGGCGTGTGAGAAGTCGGTGCAGCTTTACTACGAACGTAATCTACGGCCGGCGGACATTCAGTATCAGCCGTGGGTTGAGCGGGTTGAAGGGCAACTCGCTGCGGCCTATTCAGCGTTGGAACGTGAACTGGAAAAGCAGCCACTGTTGGGCGGTACTTCGATTGCGCAGGACGGGATCACCGTTGCAGTCGCCTGGAGTTTCACCAACCTCGTGGTGCCGGATCAGGTCGATGCCACGCGCTTCCCGCACATCGCTGAATTCACCGCGCAGGCAGAAAAGCTTGAGGCGTTCATCGCTACCCCGATAACCTGAGCCGCCCTCTTCACGGACTCGCCCATGACCGCCGCTGAAACCTCCGCCCCGGCGCTGAAGGAAATCTTCAACGCCGAGCGCCTCAAGCACATCGCGACCGAAATGACGGCGGTTTATCCGGCGTTCAATGCCAAGGCCTTCCTGAAGATGGCCAATGAAGGGCTCGCGGAATTGTCGATCATGCAGCGCATGGCGCGGGTCAGTGAGTGCCTGCATGCGGTGTTGCCGCTGGGGTATGAAGAATCCCTCGACGTATTGCGCGCCCTCGCCCCTCGACTGAATAGCGGGTTTGTCAGCATCTCGTTGCCGAATTACGTCGCTATGTATGGCGCGCATGACTTTGAGCAATCGATGGAAGCGCTCAAGTTTTTCACCTCATTCGGTTCTTCCGAATTCGCGATCCGGCATTTTCTGCGCGGCGATCTTGAGCGGTCGTTGGCATTGATGCAGGTGTGGTCGCTGGATGAAAACGAACACGTTCGGCGTCTTGCCAGTGAAGGCAGTCGGCCGCGTTTGCCGTGGTCGTTTCGGCTGGAACCGATTCAGGCTGATCCGACGTTGGCGGCGGCGATTCTCGATAACCTCAAGGCTGATGAAAGCCTTTACGTGCGCAAGTCCGTGGCCAACCACCTCAATGACATCACCAAGGATCATCCGGAGTGGGTGCTGGATTTGATCGAGGGCTGGTCGCTGGAGAACAAGCACACGGCGTGGATTGCCAAGCATGCGTTGCGTAGTTTGATCAAACAGGGGAATCAGCGGGCGTTGGCGGTTATCGGTGCGGGCGGTAAACCCGAGGTCGAGATCATCGATGTGAAAGTGGAACCGAAGGTTATTCGGCTTGGGGAGAAAATCAGCCTGTCGTTCACCGTGAAATCCACGGTGGCGGAGAGTCAGCGGTTGGTGATTGATTATGCGATTGATTACGTGAAGGCCAATGGCAGCACATCGGCGAAGGTGTTCAAGCTCAAGGCCCTCACCCTGCCCGGCCACACCAGCGAATGTGTCAGCCGTGGCCAGCAGATCAAGGAACTGACCACGCGCCGCCACTACGCTGGCGAGCACGCCGTACACATCATGGTGAATGGCGAACGCTTAGCCAGTACCTCGTTCGAAATCCTTCCCTGAAGCACATATCCCCCGTAGGAGCTGACGAAGGCTGCCATCTTTTGATCTTGTTTTTGAGAAGCAAAGTCAAAAGATCGCAGCCTTCGGCAGCGCCTACATTGGCAGCGTAAGTCGCAAAAGTAGGAGCAAGGCTTGCCCGCGAAGAACGATGACGCGGTGTATCAGGTCTGACGCCTTCGCGAGCAAGCTTTGCTCCTACAGGGCCGGGTGATTAGCCGGGCTTGTGGTTATCCAGTATCCGATTGACCGCTAACTCTCCCATCACGAGCGACCGATGCAACACCAGCATCGTATGGCGTCGCGGGCCGTCCGTGAGCTCTACGAGATCGTTGACCATCTTGCGGGCCGTTGATAACGATTCGTAGACCTCGACCAGCAACGTTTCGTCATCCACCGCTGCGTCGATGGTGAAGAAGGTGCCGCAGCTGCGGGGCGGTATCTGCGTTTTCGTCGCCCCGGGGTTGAGGTAGAAGTTGAGTGCGCGGTCTGCCGCCGCTTTCATTTTCTTGGGATCAAGATCAAAAGAGGCGTCGTAGAGTACTGGATCAGTATTCGGGGGGTTGGGTGTCACTTTGAACATAGATGGAACCTCACTTAGAGTATTAAGAGCCATCACCCTTGCTACCAAACGAGGGTGGCGGCCATACGTGGGTTGGTAGACCGGTCTAAGTGAGAAACCCGGCGCTCACAAAGGAGCCCCACGCATGACCACCATAAAAGGTAACACCATGCGGTTCACTTAGAGGCGGGCTACCAACCCGATCACTGTTTTGCAGTGACCCGGAAACGATATAGCCCACCCCACAGCCGCACAAGCCGGCGGATTCTGGCGTACGCGTAGGTAACGGCGCAAGGCGTTGTAGCCTCTTATGACGTAACACCGAGTGTCATTAAACAAGCCATTAAACGCCCGCCTTTGTAGGAGCGAGCGGTGCGGCGATCCGACTTGCCCGCGAACAAGGATGACGCGGTGAGCCAGACCTGACGCCTTCGCGAGCAAGCTTCGCTCCTATAAAAGATCGAGGTCTGCCAGGTGAAATCCACGGAGCCGGACGATCAGCGCTGACGCTCTGTGCCACGCCCCGGCAACATGCGCACCAAGGTGTTGTCCCGCACCCAATAGTGATGAAACAACCCCGCCGCCGCGTGCAAGCCGATCAACCAGTAACCGGTGCTGCCCAGCAGTTCATGCCAATACTTGATCTGCTTGGCCAGGTCCGGGTCAATCGCCACCGGCGACAGCAGCGGCCAACCGAAATACGGCAAGGGTTTACCGGCGACGGCCAAGGTCAACCAGCCCAACACCGGCGTAGCGATCATCAAGACATAGAGCGCCAGGTGCATCAGGTGCGAAACGCCGGTCTGCCAGGTTGGCGGGGCCGGGGTGATGGGCGGACGCGGTGTCAGGCGCCCGATCAATCGAACCCAGACCAACACGAAGATGCTGACGCCGAACACCCCGTGCAGCCCCAGAAACAGGCTCTTCAAGTCATGCCCGCGAGGCAGCAGACCTTTGATTTCGATGCAGGCGTAAACGCCGACAAACAGCGCCAGCATCAGCCAGTGCAGGGTGATCGACAGTTTTCCATAGCGATGAGCGATTGAATCGCGGGTCATAACGGGCCTCATGAATTCAGAATGGCTGGCGATTCATTCGCGCAGCCTTGATCGACCGCCGCCACCCTGCCCGCCCAGCCTTAAGGCAATCTGAAGGTGCCTGGGCGACCTCCTTTCGCCACCTTCAGACTCCGTTAAGAAATGCCTTTGATACTCCTCCCACACTGACCCGGGAGGCGCCTTTCAATGCCTGACTTCGACTGGAACATCCCCCTGCCGCTGCACTTCGGCCAAGCCGAAACCCCGCCGATGAGTCTCGCCAGAGCCTTGCCGGATGAGCCCCAGCGAGCTGTCTTCGAAGCCTATATCCAGCGACGTTTTCGCAAGGCCCACGGCGCCGATATCCGCCATTTCATGCCGGAGCTGTTCGGCATGAGCAATGCGGTCGGCGAACTCTGTGCCGTAGCCGGCGTGCGGCGGGCGGATGCCGAGCCGCTGTTTCTGGAGCGCTACCTGGACGAATCCATCGATCCGCTGATCAGTGCCGCCGCCGACCGTCCCGTGGACCGCGCCGGTATTGTCGAGGTGGGCAACCTGGCCGCCAGCGACACCGGCAGTGCGCGCCTGAGCATTATCGCCATCACCTACCTGCTGGCCATGGGCGGCCTGGAATGGGTGGCGTTCACCGGCAATATCGGCCTGGTGAACAGCTTTCATCGCCTCGGTTTGAAACCGGTCACCCTCTGCGCTGCCGATCCGGCGCGGCTGGGTGACGACAACAATAACTGGGGCAGTTACTACGAAAGCAAGCCTTGGGTCCACGTCGGCAACATCCGCGCCGGGTTCATTCATTTGCGCAACATCGGGATGTTCAATCGCCTGGGTTTGCCGCCGTCCATTGAGGATTCCAGCCATGTCGCCTGAAGTCGAGCGCTTCAAACAGACCTTGCGCAGCCATGCCGAACGCAAGGGACACGCCATCGCCTTGTGGGGCGATCAACTGAAAGTGGACTACGCCACGCTCTACGCTGAAGTGATCTATCGCCAGCAGCGCCTGCGTGATCAACACGTCAAGGTCGTCGCACTGGCGTTGGACAATGGCACCGAAGCGATGCTCTGGGACCTGGCCGCGCTGTTTGAGGGCTTGACCTGCCTGACGCTGCCGCCGTTTTTCAGCCCCGCGCAACGCAAACACTGCCTGGAACAAAGCCAGGCCGAACGGGTGATTGCCGAACCGGAACTGGAAGCCGAACTGCAAGCCGCCGGGTATGAAAAAAACGGCGAGTTCTGGCGTCGCACCTTCAGCAACCCAAACCCGATGCACGAAGGCACCGCCAAGCTGACCTTCACTTCAGGCACCACCGGCACGCCCAAGGGCGTTTGCTTGAGCGCCGAAAGCGTATTGCGGGTTGCCCGCGAGCTGGATCAGGCCAGTAAACCGACCGATCCGCAGCACCATCTGGCGCTGCTGCCCCTGGCGATCCTGCTGGAAAATATCGGCTGCTATGCCGCGCTGTATGCCGGGGCAACGTTGAGCGTGCCAAGTCAAAAAACCCTCGGCATCCAGGGCGCCAGCGGCGTCGACCTGCCGAAGCTGCTCAGTTGCCTGGCCAGCCGTGCGCCCGAGAGCCTGATCCTGGTGCCGCAATTGCTGTTGCTACTGGTCAGCGCTGCCGAGCAAAAAGCCTTCAACCCACATTCGCTGCGCTTCGCGGCGGTCGGCGGCGCGCGGGTTTCCGAGGAATTGTTGCACCGCGCGCAGCGCATCGGGGTGCCTGTCTTCGAAGGCTATGGACTGTCGGAATGCGCCTCGGTGGTGTGCCTCAACCGACCTGGCGCACGCCGCCCCGGCAGTGTCGGCCGGCCCCTGCCCCACGTCGAGATTCGCCTGGCGGAGGACGGCGAAGTCCTGATCAAGGGCTGGACCCTGCTTGGCTATTTAGGGAATGCGCCACACGTTGACGAATGGTGGCCCAGCGGTGATCTCGGCGAGTTCGACCCCGAGGGTTTCCTCTACCTCAACGGGCGCAAGAAACATCAATTCGTCACCAGTTTCGGGCGCAACGTGAACCCCGAGTGGGTCGAGGCCGAACTGACCCAGCGCAGGCATATCGCCCAGGCCTTCGTCTACGGCGAAGCGATGCCAACCAATCACGCCCTGCTCTGGCCCCATCGCCCGGACGCTACCGACGCCGAGCTGGCCGCCGCCGTGGCCGAAGCCAACGATGCCCTGCCTGATTACGCCCAGGTCCATCACTGGACTCGCCTGGATCAACCCTTCACACCCGCCAACGGTTTGCTCACCGCCAATGGCCGACCGCGCCGGGACGCCATTGTCGAGCGCTACCGCACGCAACTCACTGAATCTGTTTTCCAGCAGGAATCCGCATCATGACCTTTTTCGACACGCTGCAAGAAGCCACTCACCAGGAACGCCATGAGCTGTTCAACCTGCCGATCATTCGCGATGCCCTCGAAGGCAAGGTCAGTCTGGAAAGCTACCGCGCCTTCCTGGCCCAGGCCTATTACCACGTGCGCCATACCGTGCCGTTGATGATGGCGTGTGGCGCCCGTCTGCCGTCACGTCTGGAATGGCTGCGCAAAGCGGTTTGCGAATACATCGAAGACGAATACGGCCACGAACAATGGGTGCTCGACGACATCGAGGCCTGCGGCGGTGACAAGGAGGCGGTGCGCAATGGGCGTCCGTCGTTACCGATTGAACTGATGGTGAGCTTCCTCTACGACCTCATCGCCCGGGACAATCCCGTGGGTCTGTTCGGCATGGTCAACGTGCTGGAAGGTACCAGCATTGCCCTGGCTACCCACGCGGCGGGCAGCATTCGTGAACGTCTGGAGTTGCCGGAAAGCGCCTTCAGCTACCTCAGCTCCCACGGCTCTCTGGATGTGGAGCACATGCAAACCTATCGCCGACTGATGAACACCCTCGATGACCCGGCCGACCAGGCTGCCGTCATCCACGCCTCGAAAGTGGTCTACAGGCTTTACGCCGACATGTTCCGCGGTTTGCCGCGCGACGGGGAGAACCTGCATGCGCCTGTCTGAGGCTCGCGTGGTATTGACCGGCGCCAGTGGCGGCATCGGCCTGGCCATCGCCAGCGCCCTGTGCGCCAGCGGTGCGCGAGTATTGGCCGTGGCCCGCCATAGTGAGGTGCTGGAGCCGTTACTTGCGCGCTATCCGCAGCAGTTGGGCTGGGTCGCTGCCGACCTGACTTTTCTCGCCGACCGCCGCAAGGTCTTGGCCGCCGCCGAGGCCATCGGTGGCATCAACCTGTTGATCAACGCGGCCGGGGTCAATCACTTCGCCATGCTTGAACAGCTCGACGACAGTGAGATCAACGCCATGCTGGCGGTGAACATCAGCGCACCGATCTGCCTGACCAAGCTGTTACTGCCGCTGCTCAAACAGGCCGACAGCGCGATGGTGGTGAATGTCGGTTCGACCTATGGCTCCATCGGCTATGCCGGATACGCCAGTTATTGCGCGACCAAGTTTGCCCTGCGTGGCTTTTCCGAAGCGCTGCGCCGGGAACTCGCGGACACCCGGGTCGGCGTGCTCTATGTCGCGCCCCGCGCCACCCGCACGACGATGAACAGCGCGGCGGCCCAGGCCTTGAACGATGCGCTGAAAGCCAACGTCGATGATCCACAAACCGTCGCTTCGGCGGTGATCCATGCAATTGCCGGCGACCGTCGCGACCTGTACCTGGGCTGGCCGGAGCGTTTTTTCGTGCGCCTCAACAGCCTGCTGCCGCATCTGGTGGACAAGGGGCTGCGCAAGCAATTGCCGCTGATCCGCCGCCTGAGCCACAAACCTGATAACGAGAACCTCAAGCCATGAAAAAGACGATTGCTTGCCTACTGCTGGGTGCCTTGAGCCAGAGCGTCTGGGCCCTGGACGCCGCCGATCAGCAACGCTTGACCGGCATCCAGCAAAACTGGGGGCACATCCAGTACGAAGTGCCGGCCGAACAACGCACCACGGCTTTCGAGAAACTCGCGGCCCAGACTTCGGCATTCACCCAGGAGCGCCCATCAGTGGCCGAAGCCTGGATCTGGTCCGGAATCGTCACCAGCAGTTGGGCCGGCGCCCAGGGTGGTCTCGGCGCCTTGAGCAAGGCAAAAGCCGCGAAGGCCGACCTGGAAAAAGCCCTGACCCTGGACCCCAAGGCCTTGCAAGGCTCGGCTTACACCAGCCTCGCGGCCCTGTATGACCGGGTGCCGGGCTGGCCGATCGGCTTCGGCGACTCGGACAAGGCTGATCAGTTGCTCAAGCAAGCCTTGCAACTGAACCCAAACGGCATCGATAGTCTGTACTTCTGGGGCGATCACCTCTACCGTCAAAAACGTTACGGCGAAGCCAAAGACGCCCTGCAAAAAGCCCTGCAAGCGGCCCCGCGCCCTGGCCGGGAAACCGCCGATGCAGGCCGACGCAAAGAGATCGAAGCCTTGTTGGTGGACGTCAACAAAAAACTCAACTGACAGGAGTCCGTGTGCGCTTATTACTGATCGAGGATGACGTGGCCCTCGGCGAGGGGATCCATCAGGCCCTGGGCCGCGAGGGTTACACCGTCGACTGGTTGCAGGACGGCGGCAGCGCCTTGCATGCGTTGCTCAGTGAAACCTTTGATCTGGCGGTGCTCGACCTCGGCCTGCCACGCATGGACGGTCTCGAAGTGCTGCGCCGCCTGCGCGATAGCGGTTCCAACCTGCCGGTGCTGATCCTCACCGCCCGGGATGCCACCGAAGACCGCATCGCCGGCCTGGACGCCGGGGCCGATGATTATCTGGTCAAGCCTTTCGACCTGGCAGAGTTGAAAGCCCGGTTGCGCGCCTTGTTGCGGCGCAGTGCCGGGCGCGCGCAAATGCTGATCGAACATGCTGGCATCAGCCTGAACCCCGGCACCCAGCAAGTCAGCTATCGGGGCGAACCGGTGGCCCTGACACCCAAGGAATATCAGTTGCTCCACGAATTGCTCTCGCCGCCGGGCCGGGTCATGACCCGCGATCACCTGATGCAATTGCTCTACGGCTGGAGCGAAGAGGCGGAAAGCAACACCCTGGAAGTGCATATCCATCACCTGCGCAAAAAATTCTCCAGTGACCTGATCCGCACCATTCGTGGTGTCGGTTATCTGGTCGAGGAGCGTCGATGACCTCGATCCGGCGCCGCACCCTGACGCTGATCATTGGCCTGCTGCTGGCCGGTTTGGCGATCATCAGTGTGTTCAACCTGCATGACAGCAACCACGAAATCGCCGAAGTCTACGACGCCCAACTGGCGCAGAACGCCCGCCTGCTGCAGGGTGTGATGCGCATGCCGCTGGCCAGCAAGGAGCACGCCGAGCTGTACCAGGCGTTCAATCAGGCCCTGAGCGAAGCGGTGCCATGGGTGGATGGCCATCCCTATGAGAGCAAGATTGCCTTTCAGGTGTGGAATCCCAAGGACGAAGTATTGGTGCATACCGCAAGCGCGCCTACCTTCAGCACACCACCGGGCAAACCTGGGTTCAGCGACGTGGTGGATCTGAACAACCGCCATTGGCGCGCGTTCATGCTCGAAGACAAACAGAACAACCTGCGCATCTGGGTGGGCGAACGCGACGACGTGCGCTCGGACCTGGTGGACCGGATCGTGCGCCATACCTTATGGCCCAATATTCTGGGCAGTCTGATTCTGGCGGCCATGGTCTGGCTGGCGATTGGCTGGGGGCTCAAGCCGCTGGCGAATATGGCGGCGACCTTGCGGGCGCGGCACAGTGGCTCGCTGGAGCCCTTACAACTGGCGCCCTTGCCCAGCGAACTGGAACCGATGCAAGCGGCGCTCAACCGCATGCTTGCGCAGATTCAGGAAGTGCTGGGGCGCGAACGGCGCTTTATCGCCGACGCCGCCCACGAAATGCGCACGCCCCTGGCGGTGCTGCGGGTGCATGCGCAAAACCTGCTGGAGGCCGGCACCGAACAGGAGCGCCGCGAGTCCCTGGAGTTCCTGATTTCAGGCGTCGACCGCACCACTCGCCTGGTCAATCAACTGCTGACCATGGCCCGCCTCGAACCTAAAGCCGTGGCGCCGGTGCTGCACAGCATCGACCTGGCCGAAACCGTGCGCGACAGCCTGGTTGAATTGACGCCTTGGCTGCTGAGCAAGAAGCTTGAACTGGCGTTCGACGTCAATGACCGGCCCTTCAACATCGTCGCTGACGCCGCCGCGATCGACATTGCCCTGAACAACCTGATCAGCAACGCGGCAAACTTTTCCCCCGAACACGGCGTGATCACTGTGCAGCTCAGTCAGTCGGACGGGTTCTATTCACTGAGCGTCGAGGATCAGGGGCCGGGCATCGACGAAGCGGATCGCGGGCGATTGTTCGAACGTTTTTACAGTCGCGGAAATGCCAAGGGGGCTGGACTGGGGTTGACGATCGTCAACACCATTGCGACGCGGCTGGGTGGGCGGATTACGCTGGTGAACCGGCCGGAAGGCGGATTGCGCGCGACACTGTCGATTCCCGACGGCCAGCCGCACGACCCGTTGCAACGGACCATCCGAGACCTTCCGCCCGAGACCTGAAGAGTTGATGTGAGGGATGCAGACTTTATTTCCGTAGGAGCAGAGCTTGCTCGATATGAACGATAACGCGGTGTGCCAGGCCTGACGCCATCGCGAGCAAGCTTTGCTCCTACACGGGAATTGACTGCGCCTGATCACTCACTTTTTAGCGCCCGCCAAATAATGCGCCACCAATGCATTCGCATGGCCATGCCCCATGCCATGCTCGGTTTTCAACCACGCCACCATTTCCATATGCTTCTTGTCACCCAGTGTGCCCAGCAGCCCCAGCCAGTGGTCGATCGGCTGGTCGTACTTTTTTTCTATTGAGGGGAAATACGACGCCGGGCCTTTTGTTTTTGTATCGTCGGTCATGGTGCAAACTCCCTTTATCGCGACGGAGTGTTGGATAACGCTCCTTGTCGTCATGAAATAGAGTGGACGCCAAGTGTTGTTCCGGCAACTCCCCCTGCGATGCCCTCACGCTCTCGGATTGAAACACGATCCCCTGTAGGAGCTGCCGAAGGCTGCGATCTTTTGGCGTCTGTGAAGACACCGCTAGAACAAGATCAAAAGATCGCAGCCTCGTTTCACTCGACAGCTCCTACACAGCTCCTACACATCTCCTACAGGGGGATTGGGTGTATCGGTTAGGTAGCGCCGAGCAGCAAGTCTTGTTCGCGCTCACACAACTCCACCACGTAATCCCACAACACCCGCAACCTCACCGACTTATGCAACTCCCGCCGCGTGCTAATCCAGTAGCTGCGCTGAATGCTCTCATCCGGCAGTAACGGCACCAATTGCGGATCAGCACTGGCCATATAACAAGGCAACACCGCAATCCCCAACCCCGAACGCGCCGCCTGTTGCTGGGCGATGACGCTGGTGCTGTGGAATACGACTTGGGGGTTGCGGCAGAAGCTGTTGAGGAACATCAGTTCCTGGCTGAACAGCAGGTCGTCGACGTAGCCGATCCAGGCGTGGCGGCCGAGGTCTTCGCGGCTGTGCAGCGGTGGCGCCTGGTCGAGGTAGGCCTGGCTGGCGTAGAGCGCCAGGCGATAGTCGGTGAGTTTGCGCGTGACGAGCATGTCGGCGGCCGGGCGTTCGAGGTGGATGCTGATCTCGGCTTCGCGGTTGAGGATGCTGACAAAGCGCGGCACGGCGACCAGCTCCACTTCGAGGCCAGGGTAACGTTCGAACAGGCCGTTCATGCGGCTGGCGAGGAACATGATGCCCAAGCCTTCGGTCACGCCGACGCGGATTTTGCCCAGCGGCGCAGTGGATTGGGTGATTTCTTCCTGGGCTAATAGCGCCACATTTTCCATGGCTTCGGCGTGTTTGAGCAGCGCTTCGCCGGCCGGGGTCAGTTGATAGCCCTGGGCGTGCTGCACGAACAGCGCGGTGCCGAGGCTCTTTTCAATCGCCTCGATGTGCCGGGCCACGGTGGCGTGGGTGGTGTTCAAGCGGCGGGCGGCGGTGAGCAAGCGGCCGCTGCGCTGCAATTCGAGAAAAAACCGTAGGTCGTTCCAATCGAACATCATGCTTCCTTAGGGCTACGCTGTCTGAAAACGCACAGCGGCTGCGCAAAAACTAACATTCTTTTGACGAAAGCTAACAACTAGGATGAGCCACAACAAGAACAACAATACGAGGTCAGGGATGCAGACTTCCCTTGATGAATACGATTACATCGTGGTCGGCGCCGGGCCGGCCGGGTGTTTGTTGGCCAATCGATTGTCGACCAACCCGCAACATCGGGTGCTGCTGCTCGAGGCCGGCGGGCGCGATAACTACCCGTGGATTCATATCCCCGTGGGTTACCTGTTCTGCATCGGTAATCCACGCACCGACTGGTGCTTCAAGACCGAAGCGCAACCGGGTCTGCAAGGTCGCACACTCAGCTATCCACGGGGCAAAGTGCTCGGCGGCTGTTCCTCGATTAACGGCATGATTTACATGCGTGGCCAGGCAGGCGATTACGATGGCTGGGCGGCGGACGGCAACCCGGGCTGGGCCTGGAAAGACGTGCTGCCGCTGTTCAAGCAAAGCGAAAACCATTTTGCCGGCGACTCGGAATTTCACGGCGCCGCCGGGGAATGGCGGATTGAACGCCAGCGGCTGTCGTGGCCGATTCTGGATGCGTTTCGCAGCGCCGCCGAGCAAAGCGGTATTGCCAGCATCGATGACTTCAACCAGGGTAATAACGAAGGTTGCGGCTACTTTCAGGTCAACCAGAAGGCCGGGATTCGCTGGAACGCGGCCAAGGCGTTTCTCAAACCGATCCGTAATCGCGCCAATCTCACTGTTTTGACCGACGTCGAAGTCGACCGTGTGTTGCTGGAAAACGGTCGTGCTTCTGCGGTCATCACTCGTTGGCAAGGCCAGGCGAAAACCTTCAAGGCGCGCAAGGAAATCGTGTTGTGCGCCGGCTCCGTCGGTTCGCCGAGCATCCTGCAACGCTCCGGGATCGGCCCGCGACCCTTGCTGCAACGTTTGGGGATCGGCGTGGTGCATGAGCTGCCGGGGGTTGGCGGCAATTTGCAGGATCACCTGCAACTGCGGCTGATCTACAAACTGGAAAACGCCCGCACCCTGAACCAGATCGCCGGCAGTGTGTGGGGCAAGATGGGCATGGGCTTGCGTTATCTGTATGACCGCAGCGGGCCGTTGTCCATGGCGCCGAGTCAGTTGGGCGCGTTTGCGCGGTCGGGGCCGGAGCAGGCTTCGGCGAACCTTGAATACCATGTGCAGCCGTTGTCGCTGGAGCGATTTGGCGAGCCGTTGCATGCGTTTCCTGCGTTTACGGCGTCGGTGTGTGATCTACGGCCGCAGAGCCGTGGGCGGGTTGAGATTCGAAGTGCCGATCCGCAGGAAGCGCCGCTGATTCAGCCCAACTATTTGAGTCATCCTGAGGATTTACGGGTCGCGGCGGATGCCATTCGCCTGACCCGGCGCATCGTTGCTGCACCGGCCCTGGCTGCGTTCAAACCGGTCGAGTATTTGCCCGGTGACAGTTTGCAGAGTGAAGAACAATTGCATGAAGCGGCTGCCCGGATCGGCACGACGATTTTCCATCCGGTGGGTACTTGCCGCATGGGTAATGACGCGGATGCAGTGGTTGATGCGCAGCTCAACGTACATGGCATTCCCGGCCTGCGCATCGCCGATGCGTCGATCATGCCGCGCATCACCTCGGGTAATACGTGTTCGCCTACGCTGATGATTGCCGAGAAGGCGGCGCAGTTGATTCTTAACCCCGGCACAAGGAGTGTCACCCCGGAGAAGGAACTGCTGAGTAACGCTTGAATCACACCTGTACACGGTCAATGTGGGAGCTGGCGCAGCCTGCGATCTTTTGATCTTGATCCTTCGGTGACTGAACCGGCGCCAGGATCAAAAGATCGCAGTCTTCGGTAGCGCCTACAGGGATTGGGGGGTCACCGAAAGATCGATGCAGGTAGCATCGAATTGACAGTAGCGGCACTGGCCCAAAAGGCCGGCGCCGACAGTGGAACAACAAAAACAATCACTGTGAGGGATACCGATATGTCAGAACACGTTCAGCCCCTGGAAGCCACGCGCAGCGCGGGCGTCAGCAGCGGCACCAAGAAAGTCATCTTCGCCTCGTCCCTGGGGACGGTGTTCGAGTGGTATGACTTTTTCCTGTATGGCGCCCTCGCGGCGGTGATCAGCAAGCAGTTCTTTGCCGGGGTCAACGACACCACGGCGTTTATCTTCGCGCTCATGGCGTTTGCCGCCGGCTTCATCGTGCGGCCGTTTGGTGCGCTGGTGTTCGGTCGGTTGGGGGACATGATCGGGCGTAAATACACCTTCCTCGCGACCATCGTGCTCATGGGCCTGGCGACGTTCTGTGTCGGGTTGCTACCGACCTACGCCAGCATCGGCATTGCCGCGCCGATCATCCTGGTGGTGCTGCGCATGCTCCAGGGCCTGGCCCTCGGTGGCGAATACGGCGGCGCCGCGACCTACGTGGCGGAACATGCGCCGATGGGTAAACGCGGCTTCCACACCAGCTGGATTCAATCCACCGCGACCCTCGGCCTGTTGCTGTCATTGCTGGTGGTGCTCGGTTGCCGTTACTTCACCGGCGACCAGTTTGAAGTCTGGGGCTGGCGCATTCCGTTTCTGTTTTCCATCGTGCTGCTGGGCATCTCGACCTGGATTCGCCTGAGCCTGCACGAGTCGCCGGCTTTCGTGAAAATGAAAGAGGAAGGCAAGCTGTGCAAACAGCCACTGCGTGATTCCTTCGGCAAATGGGAAAACCTCAAAGTCGTGCTGATCGCCCTGTTCAGCATCAACGCCGGGCAAGCGGTGACCTTCTATGCGGCGCAGTTCTACGTGCTGTTCTTCCTCACCCAGTTCCTGAAAATGGACCCGGCGCTGGCCAACAGTTTGCTGATCGTCAGCGTGATCATTGGCGCACCGTTCTTTATCTTTTTCGGCTGGCTGTCGGACAAGGTCGGGCGCAAACCGGTGCTGATGATCGGCCTGCTGCTGGCGACCGCGCTGTACTTTCCGATCTTCAAATCCATCGCCCACTACGCCAACCCGGCGGTCGACCAGGCCCGCCAACAGGCGCCGATCACCGTACTGGCCGACCCGGCCACCTGCACCTTCCAGTTCGACCCGGTGGGCAAGGCGAAATTTGATAGCCCGTGCGACAAGGTCAAGACCTTTCTGGTCAAGCAGGGCCTGCCTTACACCAGCGTCGCCGCCCCGGCCGGCAGCGGCGTGCAAGTCAGCGTCGGTGACGTGAAAATCGATGGCTACGACGAAGCAGCCCTGCGTGGCGCGGTGACCCTGGCGGGCTATCCGTCGCAAGCCGACACCCAGCAGGTCAACAAAACCATGATCGTGGCGCTGATGGTCGTGCTGATCATCATCTCCGCCATGTGCTACGGCCCGCTGGCGGCGCTGATGGTCGAACTGTTCCCGACACGCATCCGCTACACCTCGATGTCCCTGCCCTACCACATCGGCAATGGCTGGTTCGGCGGGTTCCTGCCGACGGTGTCGTTTGCGTTGGTGGTGTACACCGGGGACATCTTCTATGGGCTGTGGTACCCGGTGGTGATTACCGGGGTCAGTTTGATTGTGGGGCTGATCTGTTTGCGCGAGACCAAGAACGTGGATCTGGATACCAACTGACGGGCGCAGCCGAAAAAAGGAGTCCGGGAAAAACCGTGCAACTCATTAAACACCCCTCTCGATGGGGTGTTTTTTTGTTCGGAAAATCCCCTTCAGAAACCATCCTGTGTGTATCGGCAAAGGGTTAGGTATGATGCGCGCCCTTCCGGGGTGAACTCAGCCTGATTTTCGCGGTCCCTTCGTTCGCCGAAGACACATTCTGAATAACTGAAAATTCGGAACGCTTTTCAGGACGGATCCCACATCATTTCCTTTGCCGCTTTGTTAGCCTGCGGTGAAATTCAAGCTTGTTCAGGCCAGGAATGGCTTGGGCTTCGCATTTTGTCTCCCCTCTCCGCTTAAGGATAAGCGTATGTTCGCGCCGGCCAATGCTGCGCACTTCACGTTACTGATCCCCTCTGTTCGCAACGACTTCAAGGTACTGGCCTTTCACGGCACTGAAGCGATGAGCACCCTGTACGCGATCCAGGTGGAACTCGTCAGTGAGTCCCCTGATTTCGATCTGGAAAGTCTGCTCAGTCAGCCGGCTTTCCTTCAGTTCGGCCTGGATGGCGAAGGTATTCATGGGCGTATCGAAGACGTTTTTGTGGGTGAGGCCGGTAAGCGCCTGACCCGTTATCAACTGACGTTGGTGCCCGCGCTGCACTATTTGCAGTTCAGCCACAACCAACGGATTTTCCAGCACCTGACGGTGCCGCAAATCATCGCCCAGGTGCTCGATGGATACGGCATTCAGGCCGATGCATATACCTTTCATGTCAGCACCAGCCCTGAGCGCGAATACTGCACCCAGTACGGTGAAAGCGATTTCGAGTTCATCCAGCGCTTGTGCAGTGAGGCTGGGATTTCGTGGCACCACCAACACAGCGAGGATGGCCACCAACTGGTGTTCACCGACGACCAGACCTACTTCCCCAAACTGGGGGACGTGCCGTATCAGCAAGGCGCTGGCCTGGCGGCAGATCACCCGGTCGTCAGCCAGTTCTCCATGCGCTTCAGTACCCGCACCAGCACCGCCACGCGCCGAGACTACGATTTCCAACGCCCAAGCCTGTTGCTGGAAAGCCAACTGGCGGTCGAGGCCACGCCGGTGCTGGAGGATTACGGCTATCCGTTGCTGATCGAAAATGAAAAGCTCGGCAAACAGTTTGCCCGGCAAGCTTTGGAACGACACCGTAGCGACTATCAGTTGGCCGAGGGTAAAAGCGATCAGCCGTTCCTGCGCAGCGGCCACTTCTTTAACCTGATCGAACACCCGCGAGCGCAGTGCAACGAGTTGTGGCTGTTGCTCAGCGTAACGCACGAGGGCAAGCAACCTCAGTCACTGGAGGAATCAATCACCAGCGACGTCAAACCCGAAGACGGGTTTACCCAAGGTTACCGCAACAGCTTCCGCGCGATTCCCTGGGACGTGTTCTACCGCCCACCGCTGGTCACGCGTAAATCGGTGCTGGTCAGCCAGACAGCCCGTGTCACCGGTCCAGCGGGGGAAGAAATATTTTGCGACGAGTACGGACGCGTCAAGGTCGAGTTCCACTGGGATCGCGCCGAACTTGGCAGCGACAAGAGCAGTTGCTGGCTACGCGTGTCCTCCAGCTGGGCGGGAGATAGTTTCGGTTCGGTGACCATCCCGCGGATCGGCATGGAAGTGGTGGTGACTTACCTGGAAGGTAATCCCGACAATCCATTGATTACCGGTTGCGTGCCTAACAAAGTCACGCCGGTGCCCTACCCCTTGCCCGCGAACAAAACCAAAACAGTCCTGCGTAGCCACAGCTCGCCCGCCAGTGGCGGCTACAACGAGCTGTCGATTGAAGACCGCAGCGGCCAGGAGCTGATCTACCTGCGTGCTCAACGTGATATGGAGCAAAAGGTCGAGCATGACAGTCGATTGGAAGTCGGAAATGAGCGCCGGGAAACCATTAAGGGCAACAGTATTTCGGTGCTGGAGGCGGAAGAGCAGCGTACTGTCACGGCTGATCGTAAGGTCCAGCTCAAGGCTAACGACCACTTACAGGTCGCCAACAGCAGCCATACCCGCGTCGGCCAAACACTGGTGGTCGAGGCAGGCCAGCAAGTGCACCTCAAAGCCGGGGCCAATCTGATTCTTGATGCCGGCGCCAGCATTACCTTGAAAGCCGGTGGCCAACACATCGTGATTGGTCCCGGAGGTATTTTCAGTAGCACCGAGATTAAAATCGGCGGTGCGCCTGCGGGGGGAACGGCCGCCAATCCGTTGTTGCCGGGCGTACTGACAGCCCTGGCGACCCCGGCGGCACTGCCGGTAATGGCCCCGACACAACTCGCGTTGATGGCAGCGAGCAAAGTGAAAGGCGCTGACTACTGCCCACTTTGCGAGGCCTGTAAAAACGGTCTTTGCCTGCCCAAAGGAATGACATCATGACGGCTGCCCTCCCTCGGCAATGGATGACCGATCAACTAAAACTCAACCATGTCCTGTGCCTGATTCTGGACTCGGAAGGCGAACTCGACGTTCGCCAGGCCTGGTTGAGCAACCGTGATCCTGATCAGCATCGCAGTGTGTACAGCGAGACTCAGGTCAGCGATTTAGCGGACGCAGGGCCTTTCATATTCCTCATCGACAAGCCTGACGATGAGCGCATCAAAGAACTGCTCCAGGAGCCCGAGCGTAATTGGGGCTGGCTGGCGAGCATTCGCAAAGATGAGCTGTCGGCACTGACCCGCCACTGGCGTGAGCGCGTGATTATCGGCACGCGACCCAACCAGGCGCTGTACCGTTTCCACGACAATCGAGTCCTGACCCGTGCCTTGGGGCATATCCCCGAAGAGGCCCGCCCTGGGTACCTGGGGCCGGCGATCAGTGTGTGTTATTGGCAGGGCTCGCATTGGGAAGTCACCCATAACCCTGTGCCCGGTGAACATCCGGTTCCTGCCGATCCGGCCTGGCTGAACGTTCCGGCACCGGCGAGCCAGTCGAGGGAAATTCTGCATGCCAACGTCTATCGCTATCTGTGGGAAGAACACAGCGACGATCTGATGCGACTCGGCGAGCGCCAAGACCCAAGCGCCTGGCTCACAGAACAACTCTCGCAAGTTGAGCAATGGGGATGGTCTGAGCCTGAGCAAGTGCATTTTCTGGTCATGAACAAACTCCATGAAACCGAGCCGCCCATCATAAAAAACTGGTTGCCCCATGCCGGTGAAACACCGCAGGTTCACTACGAACGGCTTTTTAATGAGGTGAAATTCTGGTCAGGAGAACACCTGGCATGAGGCACGCAAGACGCTTTACTCAGCGTTTGCGAGCCTTGTTTGTCTGCGCACTCGCGGTGACGGCGTCGGGCTGCTCAATGGTGCAGACTGAGCGCTTTACCTTCCAGGCCGATATGCCGGAAAACTTCACCATCAGTCCGATGGCGTATTACGCGTCGGCCTCCGGCGAGTCGTGTTCCAGGCATTACCTTATCCAAAGTGAACCACCCAAAGGAGTGCGTCCGGTTGAGTTCAAGCTGCCGCTGACGGACACCGTGAAGGGTTGTTCAATGGTTCTGACAAAGGTGGTGCTGCATATCGAAGGACAGTGGGGTAAGCGTGAGCTGGACATGAGCCTGCAGACTGCCGGTTTATCAATTCGTAATGAGCCTTCGGAAACGGTTCGCTCTTTTCCCGTTTCGGGGCCTCTGGTCTTTCAGGGGCAGTGCCAGTGGATGTTTCGCACGGTGGGGCCCTATCGCTACATCATCAAAATACTAGAGTGCCGGGCGCTCGACGCGAATGGCGTCGTGCAAAAGAGTCTGGCAGGGGCAGCGTTGCAGCGCGATCAGTTAGTGGGCAAAACCGTGAAGTTTGTGCTGACGGAGGCGAAAGAAGAATGGCCTTATTTTGGGCGGTCATGGCTAGAAACACCCAAGGGTTGGAAGCCTTGTATCGAAACGAAAGAAACATTCCGCTGCCAAACCACTCCGGTGTTTACCAATTTCAAAATGCCTGATGGACGTGACTGCACCGTCTACCCCAACTGCACCGAATAAGGAAATTAAAGGATGAATTCAAATAAACCCATGCCAAAGAGGACTTTCTGCATGTTGCAAGCACGACGCTTTACTCCCCGCCTCCTGCGAGCCTTGTTTGTCAGCGCAATGGCGGTGACGGCGTCGGGCTGTTCAATGGCGCAGACAGAGAGCTTTACCTTCCAGGCCGACGCGCCGGAGAACTTCACCATCAGTCCGATGGCGTATTACGAGTCGGCCTCCGGTGAGTCGTGTTCCGGGCATAACCGTATCGAAAGTGAACAACCCAAGGGAGTGCGTCCGGCTGAGTTCAAGCTGCCGCTGACGGACACCGCGAAGGGTTGTTCAATGGTTTTGAAAAAGGTGGTGCTGAATATCAAAGGACAGTGGGGCAAACGTGAGCTGGACATGGATTCGGTCTCGGCCGGTTTAACAATTCGTGATGAGCCGTCAGAAACGGCTCCTTCGTTACCTATGTCGGACCCTCTGGTCTTTCAGCGCCAGTGCCAGTGGTTGTTTCGCACGATGGGGCCATATCGCTACATCGTCAAAATCCTGCAGTGCCGGGCGCCCGACACGAATGGAGTCGCGCAAAAAAGCCTGCCGGGCGCAGCGTTGCAGCGCAATCAGTTAGCGGGTAAAACCGTGAAGTTTGTGATTAGTGTCGCGGATAAGGAGAAGCCTTATTACAACGGATGGTGGCTCGAGACTCCCAATGGCTGGAAGGCCTGTACTGGTTTGTGGGGAACCAACAACGAGGAGCCCTGCGCCAAGCCATATAAGTTCATCAAGTCTTTCAAGATGCCCGATGGACGTGACTGTACCGTCTACCCCAACTGTACCGAATAAGGACATCAAAGGATGAGTTCGTATAAACCCATGGAAGATGGGGACACGCCGGCTTTTAGCGGCAAAATGTATAAATGCCCAAACAACGAGCACTGGGTTAGTTTTCAGTTAGTGGATGAGTTCGGTGATGGCAAACCCTATGGAGGTCTTGCCTATACTCTTCAGGACAGCGCAGAACAAAAATATACTGGGGTACTGGACGCGGAAGGGTTTGCCAAAATTGAAAACTGTTATCGAGGACCCGTTGTATTAATGTTGGATTATCCGCATATAGGCACTACCAAGCTTTATCGGCGCCTGATGGATAGAGAATTTTACCCACTCCCTATCACCGAACTCCAAGTCCGCGCCGAACAAACTCGTTTCTTTCACCAAGACGGTTTTCCTGTCGACCATAACCCCGCAAAAAAAGCAGGAGACAAATTCATCCAGGTAGAGGTGCGGGACCTGGTCAAGCAAAGCGCACACTTACCTCCACCCGTTGACCGTAAGTATCCGCCGGAAGACCTCGCAGCAAGAGCGCTTGATGAGCTGGGATTTGGTCCAGAACCGTTATCCAAATTTGGTGTCGGGCTGCTGTCGAAGCGGCACACGCTCCTACAGGTGCGCCCACTACGTGCTTTCAGGCCCCTGCTCTCAACCGATAATGACTTCAGTGCACTCAACCTTTACCAACTCGCGATCATGGCGGATTTGAGTTATTCCAATTTTGGTCAAGTTCCCGTTAAAACCCCCGAGAGTCCTGTGTACTTCCCGGATGATCCCAGCGTCGGACATTTTTTTGCCAATGCGCTTTCAAACTTTCGAGAGAGCTGGAAGGTCGACAGTTCACAGTCATCGGTTCATCGTTACTTCCCAGTGTATGAAGAAGTTCCTTACTCGAAGCGCTTTGAGATTTTGCCGTTTGACCCAACGGTGTACGAGCAGAACAAACCCGGCGTAGACCAGGAACACCCCGGCAACCTGCATAATTTTGATGACGCCAATGAGTGTTGGGTTAGCGGAAAGAGCACGCAGGCGTTCATCACCCATCATGATGAGATCATACTGATCGCTATCCGTGGAACATTGGAGTTGTCCGATTGGTGGCGTGACGCAGATGCGGCACAAGTTCCTTTCATAGAGGGTAAAGGAAAGGTCCATCACGGCTTTTACGATGCGTACAAAGCACTGAAGAGTTTTATTCAACGTTACTTAGTCCGATTCCATGTCGACCAAAAAATCATTATCAGTGGTCATAGTCTTGGCGGCGCTATTGCATTGCTATTGGCGGAAGCATTGCGATCTGATGAAACCATGAAATACAACGTCCTCCTCTACACCTACGGATCACCACGCGTGGGTGATGCCACATTCGTCGCCGCTGCCGAGCCGCTGGCGCATCACAGGATGGTGAACAACAACGACATGATTCCCGGTGTCCCGGCGCCTTGGATGAACGCTCGCCGCTCCATCTGGATTCCCGGGCTTGCGGCGCTTTTTATTACCAATCCTGTTTTAGGTATTTTGATCTTTGCCGTCGGCCTGGTTCGTATTGGTGGTGATCCTTACGAGCACCACGGTACGTTGCATCACTTCATGCCCGTGGATTTTACCGGGCAGGACGAGTCGGCGATTCTCTGGGATCCGGGTTGTGCCTCTGTGGAAGAGGCCGCCTGCACTCGCGCTCTCGCCAAAGATGGCGACCTGCCGTTCCGTGGTGGTTTCATCGATCAAGCCATGAGTCTAGGTGACCACAGCATACCGGGGTCCTACATCCCGTTTTCCTGGGCGACCTTGCGACGTTGGCAGCAAACTCAGGAAACGGGCGGGACGGTGGTCACTGAAGGTGAATTCGAACTGGTGGCGACCGCATTGGAGACGATGCGTGGCAAGGTGCAGTTTCGAGGTAAGCAAACAAAGGAATCCCTGCGCTACAAAAACAATGATCCCGAGTATGTACAGACTGTTAATGAGCTGAACGCTGAGTCGCAAAAACTTTTTGATTCGGTGAAACGGCTGGAAAGGGAAAAAGCACGTCGTCTGACGCTTGTAAATGTATATGGCAGCGCTGCGCAATCTCCCAATCTCGAAGCCGCCCTCCGTCGCTGGAAGGCTCAGCGGGAGAACACCCTCAAGGGTCAGTACGCAATGATCCCGCAGCAGAACGATGGCGACCTGATGTATGCCTCTCGCAGCGGTATGCCTCATACGCTGGACATCGATTCTATTGTTTAATGGGCCAGCCTACTGGTTTGCGCGTGGAACATGCTCAAGCCAGTAGCGTCTTGATATGAGCGATTTGACGCAACCCACCGCCCCGCCACTCCCCAGACCGAGGCCCCATGATCATTTCATCCGCATCTGACTACCGCGAGGCAGCACGCCGCAAACTTCCCCGATTCCTGTTCGATTACATCGATGGCGGCGCCTATGCCGAGCACACGCTGCGGGCCAACAGTGCCGACCTGACCGGCATCAGCCTGCGTCAGCGCATTTTGAAAAACGTCGAAACCCTGAGCCTTGAAACCACCCTCTTCAACCAACCCCTGGCCATGCCGATCATCCTCGCGCCGGTCGGCCTGACGGGCATGTTTGCCCGCCGAGGTGAAGTGCAGGCGGTGCGTGCAGCGGAAAACAAAGGCATTCCGCTGTGCCTGTCCACGGTGTCGGTGTGTTCGATCGAGGAAGTCTCGGCGCAAAGCCAGCAATCCATCTGGTTTCAGCTGTACGTGTTGAAAGACCGCGGCTTTATGAAAAACGCCCTTGAACGGGCGAAGGCCGCCGGGGTGAAGAACCTGGTGTTTACCGTCGACATGCCGACGCCCGGCGCGCGATATCGGGATGCGCATTCGGGGATGTCCGGTCCTTTCGCTTCGTCACGGCGAATGTTGCAGGCGATGACCCGGCCCGATTGGGCGTTGAACGTTGGCCTCATGGGGCGGCCGCATGACCTGGGCAATATTTCGGCCTACCTGGGCCAAGCCGTCACGCTCGAAGACTACATGGGCTGGCTGGCGAAGAACTTCGACCCGTCGATCAGTTGGGCCGATCTGCAGTGGATTCGTGATTTCTGGGACGGTCCGATGATCATCAAAGGCATTCTCGACCCGCAGGATGCAAAAGATGCGGTGAGCTTTGGCGCGGATGGCATCGTCGTGTCGAACCACGGCGGGCGGCAGCTGGATGGTGTGCTGTCCACCACTAAGGCCTTGCCGGCGATCATGCAAGCCATCGGTGATGATCTGACCGTGTTGGTCGACTCGGGGATTCGCTCGGGGCTGGATGTGGTGCGAATGTTGGCGCTGGGGGCGAAAGGTGTATTGCTGGGGCGTTCGATGGCGTATGCGCTGGCGGCGGATGGTCAGCGCGGGGTGGAAAACATGCTGGATATTTTCGCCAGGGAAATGCGCGTGGCCATGACGTTGACCGGGGTGACTTCGATTGCGCAGATTGATGAATCGACGTTGGTAAGCGCTGTCCGGTAGTGAAGATCGTTCCCACGCTCCGCGTGGGAATGCAGCCCGGGACGCTCTGCGTCCCTTCCCGGAGCTGGAACGCAGAGCGTCCCTTGAGGCATTCCCACGCGGAGCGTGGGGACGATCATTGCGCCGTAGCCTGCCGATACTGGCGCGGCGTAAACCCGGTCAATGCCTTGAACTGGCGGATGAAGATCGTTCCCACGCTCCGCGTGGGAATGCAGCCCGGGACGCTCTGCGTCCCTTCCCGGAGCTGGAATGCAGAGCGTCCCTTGAGGCATTCCCACGCGGAGCGTGGGGACGATCATTGCGCCGTAGCCTGCCGATACTGGCGCGGCGTAAATCCGGTCAAGGCTTTGAACTGGCGGATGAAGATCGTTCCCACGCTCTGCGTGGGAATGCAGCCCGGGACGCTCTGCGTCCCTTCCCGGAGCTGGAATGCAGAGCGTCCCTTGAGGCATTCCCACGCGGAGCGTGGGGACGATCATTGTGCCGTAGCCTGCCGATACTGACGCGGCGTAAATCCGGTCAAGGCCTTGAACGGGCGGATGAAGATCGTTCCCACGCTCCGCGTGGGAATGCAGCCCGGGACGCTCTGCGTCCCTTCCCGGAGCTGGAATGCAGAGCGTCCCTTGAGGCATTCCCACGCGGAGCGTGGGGACGATCATTGCGCCGTAGCCTGCCGATACTGGCGCGGCGTAAATCCGGTCAAGGCCTTGAACTGGCGGATGAAGATCGTTCCCACGCTCTGCGTGGGAATGCAGCCCGGGACGCTCTGCGTCCCTTCCCGGAGCTGGAATGCAGAGCGTCCCTTGAGGCATTCCCACGCGGAGCGTGGGGACGATCATTGTGCCGTAGCCTGCCGATACTGGCGCGGCGTAAATCCGGTCAAGGCTTTGAACTGGCGAGTGAACGCGCTGTGGTCGGTGTAGCCGCATTGCAGGGCGACTTCGGTGATGGGAATGTCGGTGTGCAGCAGGCGATGGGCGTGTTCCAGGCGCACTTTTTGGATCATTTGCCGTGGCGTCAGGTGGAATACGCGCTTGCAGTACCGTTCCAGTTGCGCCACTGAAATACCGGCGATGCGCGTCAGTTCGCCCAAGGTGACCCGGCGATTGAAATGCGCACGAATGTGTTCGTCGACCGCCGCCAGACGTTGGTAGGCCGGATGAGTGTCGCTGGCCGATTGCAGATCGACCGAGATCCCGGCCAAGCCGATAATTTCACCGCTGCGGCTATATAGCGGTCGTTTGTGCGTCAGGCACCAACCGGGTTCCCGGCTGCCGTACAAGTGCAATTCCAGTTGATCTTCCAGGACCAGGCCTTGCTCCAGCACACGGCGATCCTGTTCGGTGTAGCCCGGCCCCAATTGCGCCGGAAACACCTCGGCGCTGGTTTTGCCCAGCAGCTGTTTCATGCCACAGCGCTGGACCAGAGCGAGATTGGCCATGACGTAGCGCGCCTGGACGTCCTTGATAAAGATCGCGGCATTGGGAATCACATCGAGCATCGGCAACAGCGGTGCCACGCCGGCCAATAATGCTTCGATCGTTTCCGGACGAGTGCCCTCATTCCCCTCGCACAACATCGCCAACGCACTCTGCGCCATCACACTCACCCTCTCACTTTTGAGGCATTTTTCGATCACCTTGCCCCGTCGCGAGTGCGGTGTCGAGCACTCCTGCATTGTGCTGATTTCGTCATCCATACCCACGCAAAACATCAATCGCCAGCGCGCCGTCGAGTTCACTCTATGGCCATTGCATGCACCCCTGCCTATCCAATAACTCACAAGAAGGCGCGACGCTATGTCAGGCAAAGGCAAGTTCAAAAGGCAACTTTCGTTGATGGACCTTACGTTCATCGGGCTGGGCGCCATCTTCGGCTCCGGCTGGTTATTCGCCGCCAGCCACGTTTCAGCAATCGCAGGTCCAGCGGGGATTTTCTCCTGGCTGCTGGGCGGTTTTGCCGTCCTGCTGCTGGGCATTGTTTACTGTGAATTGGGCGCGGCGCTGCCCCGTGCGGGTGGCGTGGTTCGCTACCCGGTTTACTCCCATGGACCGTTGCTCGGCTACTTGATGGGCTTCATCACATTGATCGCCTTCACCAGCCTGGTGGCGATCGAAGTGGTGGCTTCCCGGCAATATGCCGCGGCGTGGTTTCCCGAGCTGACCAAGGCCGGCTCCAGCGATCCGACGATCCTTGGCTGGCTGATGCAGTTCGCCCTGCTGTGCCTGTTCTTCATGCTCAACTACCGCAGCGTGAAGACCTTCGCCATGGCCAATAACCTGGTCAGCGTGTTCAAGTTCATCGTCCCGCTGCTGGTGATCGGTGTGCTGTTCACCTTCTTCAAACCGGCCAACTTTCAGGCCCAGGGCTTCGCCCCATTCGGCCTGTCGGGTGTGGAGATGGCGGTGTCCGCTGGCGGTGTGATCTTCGCTTACCTGGGGCTGACGCCAATCATTTCGGTGGCCAGCGAAGTGAAGAATCCGCAACGGACCATTCCGATTGCACTGATCCTTTCCGTGCTGCTTTCTACCTTGATTTATGTGTTGTTGCAGGTCGCCTTCCTCGGCGGCGTGCCCACCGAAATGCTGGTCAACGGCTGGGCCGGCGTGGCCAAGGAACTGGCGCTGCCTTATCGCGATATCGCCCTGGCACTTGGCGTGGGTTGGTTGGCTTATCTGGTGGTCGCCGACGCGGTGATCTCCCCCAGCGGTTGCGGCAACATCTACATGAACGCCACGCCGCGAGTGATCTACGGCTGGGCGCAAACCGGCACGTTCTTCAAGGTCTTCACCCGTATCGATGAAAAGTCCGGCATCCCGCGCCCGGCGCTGTGGTTGACCTTTGCCCTGTCGGTGTTCTGGACCCTGCCCTTTCCTTCGTGGGAAGCGTTGATCAACGTGGTCTCCGCCGCACTGGTGTTGAGCTACGCCGTCGCGCCGGTGTCCGTCGCCGCCCTGCGCCGCAATGCACCGGATATGCCGCGCCCGTTCCGGGTCAAGTGGATGGGCCTGCTCGGTCCGCTGTCGTTCATCATCGCGGCGCTGATCGTCTACTGGTCGGGTTGGGACACCGTGTCCTGGCTGCTCGGCCTGCAAATCCTGATGTTCGTCGTGTATCTGTTGTGCGGTCGCTTCGTGCCGACCAACCACCTGAGCCTGGCCCAGCAAGTGCGCTCATCCGCCTGGCTGATTGGCTTCTACGCCGTAACCATCGTTCTGTCCAAGCTCGGCAGTTTTGGTGGCCTGGGCGTGCTCAGCCATCCCTTCGATACCCTGGTGGTGGCGGTCTGCGCGATGGGGATTTATTGCTGGGGCGCAGCAACCGGCGTGCCGGCGCATCTGGTGCGACTGGAATCCGAGGACGATGAAAGCGAAGCCGATTCGACCCTCGCCACCCCGACCCGCCAGCGCCCCGCGCCTGCACACTTCTAAAGGACAGATTTATGAAACGGGTTCATGTGATTGACTCCCATACCGGCGGCGAACCGACGCGCCTGGTGATGAAAGGCTTTCCCCAATTGGCCGGCCAGACCATGGCCGAGCAGCGCGATTCCCTGCGCGACCAGCATGACCACTGGCGTCGTGCCTGCCTGTTGGAGCCCCGTGGCAACGATGTGCTGGTCGGCGCTCTGTATTGCGAACCGGTCTCCCCGGATGCCACCTGCGGTGTGATTTTCTTCAACAACGCCGGCTACCTCGGCATGTGCGGTCACGGCACCATCGGCCTGGTCAATTCGCTGCATTACCTGGGGTACATCGGCCCCGGCGTGCACAAGATCGACACGCCCGTCGGCCCGGTCAGCGCCACGCTGCACGAAGACGGCACGGTGACGTTGCGCAACGTGCCCGCCTACCGCCACCGGCAACAGGTGCCAGTCGAAGTGCCAGGGCACGGCACGGTTTACGGCGATATCGCCTGGGGCGGCAACTGGTTTTTCCTGGTGTCCGATCACGGCCATACGTTGCAAATGGACAACGTCGAAACCCTCACCGATTACACCTGGGCGATGCTCAAGGCTCTGGAAGACCAGGGCATCCATGGCGAAGACGGCGCGCTCATCGACCATGTCGAACTGTTTGCCGGTGACGATCACGCCGACAGCCGCAACTTCGTCATGTGCCCGGGCAAAGCCTACGACCGCTCGCCCTGCGGCACTGGCACCAGCGCCAAACTGGCCTGCCTGGCGGCCGATGGAAAACTGGCCGCCGGCGAGCCCTGGGTACAAGCGAGCATCACCGGCAGCCAGTTCATCGGCAGTTACGAATGGGAAGGCGAACGCGTCCGCCCGTTCATTACCGGCCAGGCCTTCATGACCGCCGACGCCACGCTGCTGATCGACGAACAGGATTCCTTCGCGTGGGGCATTTGAGCCGCCCCGCGCCACTTAACCTTCAATTAAACGCTTCGAGGAGTGACAACAATGAGCGATAACATTTTCACTGGCTGCATCCCAGCGCTGATGACCCCGTGCACCGCCGAACGCAAGCCGGACTTTGACAAGTTAGTGGCCAAAGGTCGCGAACTGATCGATATCGGCATGAGTGCGGTCGTGTATTGCGGCTCCATGGGTGACTGGCCTCTGCTGACAGAAGCCGAACGCCAGGAAGGCGTGGCGCGTCTGGTCGCCGCGGGCATTCCGACCATCGTCGGCACCGGCGCGGTGAACAGCCGCGAGGCAATTTCCCACGCGGCCCATGCGGCCAAGGTCGGCGCCCATGGCTTGATGGTCATTCCTCGCGTTCTCTCTCGCGGTGCCTCTCCCGCCGCGCAGAAAGCCCACTTCGCCGCCATCCTGAACGCCGCGCCGAACCTGCCGTCGGTGATCTACAACAGCCCTTATTACGGCTTCGCCACCCGCGCCGACCTGTTCTTCGAACTGCGCCGCGAGCACCCGAACCTGATTGGCTTCAAGGAGTTCGGCGGTGCTGCCGACCTGCGTTACGCCGCCGAGAACATCACGTCCAAGGACGATAACGTCACCCTGATGGTCGGGGTCGACACCCAAGTGGTGCATGGTTTCGTCAACTGCAACGCCACCGGCGCCATTACCGGCATCGGCAACGCGCTGCCCCGCGAAGTGCTGCAACTGGTGGCCCTGAGCAAGCAAGCGGCCAAAGGTGACGCCAAGGCCCGACGCCTGGCCCGGGAGCTGGAATCTGCGCTGGCGGTGCTGTCGTCGTTCGATGAGGGCTGCGACCTGGTGCTCTATTACAAGCACTTGATGGTGCTCAATGGCGACAAGGAATACACCCTGCACTTCAACGACACCGATGTGCTCAGCGATGCCCAGCGGCATTACGCCGAGAACCAGTACACGTTGTTCCGCCAGTGGTACAAAAACTGGTCGGCCGAGCAGAACGTCGCCTGATCTCACCCTGTATTCGTGCCCGCTGCGAACAGCCCTGTTTCGCAGCGGGCTCACTCTATTTTTCCAGGAAAGCGCCATGACTCTGACAGGCCAAATGCTGATTGGTCAGCACGCCGTTACCGGTAGCCGCGAAGCGATCCGGGCGATTGATCCAGCCACCGATAAAACCCTCGACCCGGCCTATCCCGGAGGCACCGAGGCGCATGTCGATCAGGCCTGCGCGTTGGCGTCAGCGGCTTTTGACAGCTATCGCGAAACACCATTGGCCGCACGCGCTCATTTCCTCGAAGCGATTGCCGATGAGATCGAAGCGTTGGGTGATGAGCTGATCGAACGTGCGGTCGCTGAAACAGGTCTGCCGCGCCCGCGCATTCAGGGGGAACGTGGCCGGACCTGCCAGCAACTGCGCACCTTTGCCCGCACCGTGCGCGCCGGGGAATGGCTGGATGTACGGGTCGATAACGCGCTGCCGCAACGTCAGCCCCTGCCACGTCCGGACTTGCGTCAGCGCCAGGTGCCGCTAGGGCCGGCGGCGGTGTTCGGCGCGAGTAATTTTCCGCTGGCCTTTTCAGTCGCTGGTGGTGACACGGCTTCGGCATTCGCCGCCGGTTGCCCAGTGATCGTCAAGGCCCATGGCGCGCATCCCGGCACCAGCGAACTGGTGGGCCGCGCAGTGGCTCGGGCCGTGAAAACATGCGGCCTGCACGAAGGTGTGTTTTCGCTGTTGTTCGGGTCTGGCCGCGAAGTGGGTATCGCGTTGGTCAGCGATCCGCGAATCAAAGCCGTCGGTTTCACCGGTTCGCGCAGTGGCGGCATGGCGTTGTGCAAGGCAGCTCAGGCGCGTCCCGAGCCGATTCCGGTGTATGCGGAAATGAGTTCGATCAATCCGGTTTTGCTGTTCCCGGCAGCCCTGCAAGCACGCGGTGAAGCGCTGGCGCAGGGTTTCGTTGCTTCACTCACTCAGGGTGCTGGCCAGTTCTGCACCAATCCTGGATTGGTGATTGCCCATCAAGGCCCCGCGTTGGATCGATTCATCAACGCGGCTGCGGACCTCGTTCAACGCAGCCCGGCCCAGACCATGCTCACGCCCGGCATCTTCAATGCTTATGAGGCAGGCGTGGGTTTGATGCGTGCAGAAACGGCCGCCATTGGCCTGAAAGGTGAAACGCCGAACCAATGCCAAGCGTATTTGTTCGTGACCCAGGCGCAGGATTTTCTCAGCGACCCCGCGTTGCAGGCTGAGATGTTCGGTGCCGCATCGCTGGTCGTGCAATGTGCCGACGACAATGAAATCCGTCAGGTCATCGAACACCTTGAAGGTCAACTGACCGCCACTCTGCACCTGGATGATGCCGATCTGGAAAGCGCCAGGGCATTACTGCCGGTGCTGGAACGCAAGGCCGGCCGCCTGCTGATCAATGGCTGGCCGACCGGGGTCGAGGTGTGTGACGCCATGGTCCATGGCGGTCCTTTCCCGGCGACTTCCGACCCGCGCTCGACCTCGGTCGGCACTGCCGCCATCCTGCGGTTCCTGCGCCCGGTCTGCTACCAGGACTTCCCGGACAGCTTGTTGCCTGCGGCGCTCAAGCACGGTAATCCGCTGCAACTGCGCCGCCTGCTCGATGGCCAGAGAGAAGCCCAGGCCAATGTCTAATCACTTCACTTCGAATGACCCGCACGACATCGCCGTGGTCGGCGCCGGCATCATCGGCGTCGCCTGCGCCCTGCGCCTCGCCCGCCAAGGCCTGCGGGTGGTGGTGATCGACCAGCAGGAACCCGGCCATGGCGCCTCGTTCGGCAATGCCGGGCACCTGGCCACCGAGCAGGTGTTTCCGATTGCCGACCTGTCGATCCTCAAGCGCCTGCCCGCCATGCTCATGGACCCGATGGGCCCGCTGCGCCTGGACTGGAAATACCTGCCGCGCGCCCTGCCCTGGTTTATGCGCCTGTTGCTGAACCTGCGCCCGGCGCCGTTCCAACGTACCGTGGCCGGCATCCGCGCGCTCAACGAAAGCAGTCTCGGCGCGTGGCAGCGATTGCTGGCGGACATCGCCCGCCCCGATTTGCTCAAGGAAGATGGCTCGTTGCTGGTGTTCGAGCGTGCCGACTCGCGTCAGGCGATTGAAGCGCTGCAGGCACGGATGCGCCAGCAACAGGTGCCGGTCGATTTCTGGCAGGCCGAGGCGGTACGCGAGGTTGCCCCGCAACTCAGCGAACAGATTCAGGGCGGGTTGTTTTTTCCAAGCACCGGGCACTTTCTGGATCCTTACCGGGTTGTCTGCGAACTGGTCGAGGCGGCCAAAACCTGCGGCGTGCAGTTCTTGAAACAGCAGGTTCAGGGTGGACAACTGCATGAAAACGGCGTCTCGCTGATCACCGACCAGGGCAGCCTCAACGCCCGCCAGGTGCTGATCGCCTGCGGTGCTCACTCCGCGAAGCTCACCGCCGCGCTGACCGGCAAAAAAGTCCCGCTGGATACCGAACGCGGTTATCACCTGATGTTGCCCCATGAGCAGGATCGGTTGCCGTTCGCCGTCACCTCGCTGGAGCGCAAATTCATCATGACGCCGATGGCCGATGGGCTGAGGCTGGCCGGCACCGTCGAGTTCGCCGGCCTCGACCGCCCGCCGAGCATGGAGCGTGCCTGGCAGTTGCACCGGTTGAGCAAAGGCCTGTTCCGCCGGGATCTGAACGCTGCCGATGCCACGCCGTGGATGGGGTTTCGCCCGTCCTTGCCGGATTCGCTGCCGATCATCGACCGGGTGTGCGATGGCAAGGTATTGCTCGCCTTTGGCCACCAGCATTTGGGCTTGACCCAGGCGGCCGTGACCGCTGAGCTGATCGCCCACATGGCTGCGCTCACCCCTTCACATGGTTTGCCAGCAATCGAACCGTACCGGCTCGATCGCTTCTGATAAAAAACCGGTCAGACGTCTTTGAGAATCTCGAATGTCACCTGGTCAGGATAGAACGCCACGTAGCCGCGAATCTGCTCGACCGACACCTTGGGATTCTCATAGCTCCACACCGCATTGGCGCCTTCATGCCCAGGGATCTGCAAACTGAAATAGCTGGCATCGCCCTTATAGGGGCAGTAGCTGGTGTGGTCGGTGCGGGCGTAATATTTTTCGTCGATGTCTTCGCGCGGGACGTAATACACCGGGGGATAGTTGGCCTCAAGCAGCACCAGCGCCCGGGCGGACGCGGCCACCTGAATACCGTGAAACTTCACCAAGAGGCAGCCGGGTTGCTCGGCGATGGTGATGACAGGACTGGGACCGGAGCTTTTCATGGAATACGTTCCTCATGACAGTGATGAACCTATGCGATGGGCAATACAGCAGCCCCAAAAACCTTAGACCACGACTGTCAGGTATAACCCATGTTTCGGCATCGCGATTGCTTCGCAGCCGAACGGAACCACAAAATCAAAAGATCGCAGGCTGCGCCAGCCCCTACACAGGATGGCGTTCATCCGCACAATCGCGGCGAACATCAAACCAGTAGGAGCTGCCGAAGGCTACGATCTCTTGATCTTGCTTTACATCAAGCGACGATATCGGTCGCCACTGCTTGCCCCACCGTCCCCACCGCAAAATCCACCGCGCCATGGCCAGTCAGATCGACCATCAAACTGGTCTGATTGGTCTCGGCAAACCAGGTCAGGATTGCATCGCCGGCATGCCCGGTGAAGCCGCTGACGAAGTTCAGCGTCGCATTGCCCGAGGCAAATTCGGCGATGCCCGACAAGTCGATCTTGTCCTGGCCGCTGGTGAAATCCATGATCCAGTCCGGCGCGGTCATGGTCGAATCGCTGGCAGCGCCGAACACAAACGTGTCCGCCCCAGCCCCGCCCCACAACGAATCACCGCCACCGGCACCGTAAATGATGTCGTTGCCGGCCCCGCCTTCCAGACTGTTCGCCGCTGCGTTGCCGATCAGCAGATCATTGCCCGAACCGCCGATCGCGTTCTCCAGGGTCACGCCGTGAGCGATGGAGACGTTGCCGACCAGACCGCCCACATCGGAGAACGAGCCTTCGTTGAGGTTGATCTTCTGGTTCTGGCTGAAACCGGAGAAGTCCAGGGTGTCGTTACCCCCGCCGTCCCATACCGAAAACACCACTTTCGACGCGGCGGACGTGGCGCTGTAGAAGTCGCGCTCGGCGTTGGCGTTGAAGCCGTAGACCGTGTCGCTGGCGCGGGTGTCCAGGTTGGCGCCGTAGAGTTTCTGCACCGCGACGATGTCGTCCAGCAACGGGGCCGAGGCGTAGGCGCCGCTGCCGTCCTTGCTGAAGTTCTGGTGCGTGTTGCTTTCACTCCAGTAGCTCATGAGGCTGTAGCCACGGGTGTCCTGGGCGTAGGTCACGTCGTTATAGGTCGGGTTGCCGTTGCCAGCGTTGTACACGCCGGGGTGCGACAGGCCCAGGGTGTGGCCGATTTCGTGGGTCAGGGTCTGGCGCCCGTAGTTGTTGGTGTCCGGGGTTTTGTTGACCTGATATTGGTCGTTGATCATGTACCAGGACTGGCCGTCGTACTGGCTGCCCTGGGGCAAATAGGCGAACGCCGCGCCGCCAGTGTTGTTGCTGTAGTTGCCGAACGTCATGTGACCGTCACCACCCTTGCCTTCGCTGAAGGTCACGTTGGCCACGTCCGACCAGGATTGCATCGCCAGCACCGCCTGGGCTTTTTGCTGGGCGCTGAATTCGCCGAACGTGCCGAGGGCCGCGTCGTAGTTCGCCGGTTTCGAGGTCAGGAAGGTGTAACTGAGGTCGATCTTGCCGTCGGCATTCTGATCGTGCCAGGACGCGCCTTTGCGCAGGATCTGGTCGGCGGCCTGATCGGCGGTGAACGATGGCTTGCCATTTATCAGTGCACTGCCGCCACGGTCGTACAAGTGGCTGAACGTATCGACGGTCGAGTAGGCGTCACTGGTCCGGGCTTTTGCTTGAGACATGATTTACGTCCTTGTTCAAAGTAGTCAGTTTCGACAGACCACGGCGATCCCTTGGCGAGATCGTCCTGTCACTCGCCCCATTGCAGGCGCGGTGAAACTGACACAGCTTGAAACGTGGCGCTAATCAATTTCTCGATAGCGCTTTGGTTCAACCATCCGTGGAACGAGTCAGCGCCTCCCACGCGTCAATCTCCTGCGCCATATTCGCCAATCGCTCGCGCACCAATTGCAGCGCATCGCTGCCCAGCAACAAATGCGCTGGCGGTGCGTCGCTGGCGATCAAGGCCAGCATGGCTTGGGCGGCTTTGACCGGGTCGCCTAGTTGCTTGCCGCTCTTAGCTTGGCGCGCGGTGCGGATCGGGTCGAAGGTCGCGTCATAGTCGGCAATGCTGCGCTCGGAGCGGCGCATCGAGCGCCCGGCCCAGTCGGTGCGAAACGATCCCGGCGCCACCGCCGTGACCGCGATGCCGAACGGTTTGAGTTCCTTGCTCAAGGTGTCGGATATCCCTTCCAAGGCAAACTTGCTGCCGCAGTAATAGGCGATGCCCGGCATCGTGATAAAGCCGCCCATGGAGGTGATGTTGATGATGTGCCCCGCCCGGCGCTGACGGAAGAACGGCACGAACGCCTTGGTCACGGCCACGGCGCCGAACACATTGACGTCGAACTGCTGGCGCATCTCTTCCAGCGCCGATTCCTCGAAAATCCCTTCATGGCCGTAACCGGCGTTGTTGACCAAGACATCCACCGGGCCGAGGTTGTTTTCGACCTCAGCGACAACAGCGTCAATGGCTGCGAAGTCAGTGACATCCAGGCAGCGGCCGAAGGCGTTTTTCGATGGGTGCTGTTCAAACTCGATGCGCGCCGTTTCGTTGCGCACGGTGCCGATCACCCGGTGCCCTGCGGCCAGTGCTTCGTTGGCCAGCGCCTGGCCAAAGCCGCTGCTGACGCCGGTGATGAAGAGGGTTTTTGTCGTCGTCATGGTCGTGCTCCGCTGTGGTTTGTTGGCCATGATAGGGCTGCAACGGCGACGGCTGAACGCCGATTACTGTCGGCCTTTTGCCTAATCCTATGAGTCGATTGATTTGCGGCTCGCAGCAGTTCACATTCGAGCCTTGTCATATCGGGCGGAAACGTCTTTTGAGCGGATCAGGCGTAGATCAAAACGATTGCCAGACGCAGACGATTGCACTGTTGGCCAAACTCGCCCCGGATGAGGGTTACAACCTCACGGCGCTGGCGGATGTGCGTTTGCTGCGTTCCAACCGTGCTTTGGAGCGCACGCCGGTGCTCTACGATCCGGGCATCGTCATCGTCTGTCAGGGCCGCAAGCGCGGGTACTGGGGCGACGCGACTTACCTGTACGATGCCCAACACTATCTGGCGGTTGCCGTGCCGGTGCCGTTCACCATGGAAACCGACGCCAGCGCCGAAGAGCCGCTGCTGGCGCTCTATTTTCATCTGGACTTCAACCTCGCCGCCGACCTGATGCTGCAGCTCGACGACCAGCCCACCGCAGAACCCAAAGGCATGTACGCCTCACCGATGGAGCCGCGCTTGAGCCAATCGGTCCTGCGTCTGCTGGAAGCCCTCGACTCGCCACTGGACGGTCGCCTGCTAGGGCCTTCACTGGTGCGGGAAATCTATTATCGAATCCTCACCGGCGCCCAGGGCGGATCGATGCGCGCCGCCCTCGCCGCTCGTGGGCAGTTCGGCCGCATCTCCCGGGCCCTGCGTAAAATCCATGGCAGC
The DNA here is from genome assembly GCF_059716165.1 of Pseudomonas sp. LBUM1646. NCBI lineage: Bacteria > Pseudomonadati > Pseudomonadota > Gammaproteobacteria > Pseudomonadales > Pseudomonadaceae > Pseudomonas > Pseudomonas sp. LBUM1646. The sequence continues at coordinate 2,911,875 of NZ_CP166810.1, read as the reverse complement.
CTCGGCGAGCGGCTCGACGTCGAACACCTGGCTGCGGAAGCGAACATGAGCGTGCCGACCTTCCACGCGCACTTCAAAGCCATCACCCACACTTCGCCGATGCAGTACTTGAAATCGACACGCCTGCACCAGGCGCGGCTACTGATGGTACGCAACAGCTACAGCGTGGCGCGGGCGGCGGCCGACGTCGGGTATGAAAGCGGCTCGCAGTTCAGTCGCGAATTCAAAAGGCTGTTTGGCCGTTCGCCCACCGAGGAAGTGGCGCGGATGAAAGGTGCGTTTGCCTTGCCGCCGCCGGTGGAGAATTCGGTGTTTGTGTCTTCGCATTGAGCAGTTAAAGTGCCGGCCATCACCACGGCATGACCCAAACTTTGGAGAGCAGAATGGACATTTCAAACATCCCCTTCGGCACCACCGACTGGTCGCAGATCGAACCCACCGAACACCCGGGAGAAACAGGCAGTGCGTTGTGGCGCACCCAACAGTTAGGGGCGATTCGAGTGCGTATCGTCGAGTACACACCGGGCTACCTGGCCGATCATTGGTGCTCCAAGGGTCATGTGCTGTTTTGTCTTGAGGGGGAACTGCACACCGAGTTGGAGGATGGTCGCCAATTCGTGCTCAAACCCGGCATGAGCTATCAAGTGGCGGACAATGCCGAGGCGCATCGGTCCTCAACCGCCATTGGCGCCAGGTTGTTTGTGGTGGACTGATAAACAGGAATTTGAAACATGCAACGACTGGAAGACGATTACCCCGGCGATGCCGATTGGCAACAGACGGTCGCGTTGTATGCAGAGGATTATCTCGACGAAAATGCCCGTGAGCTTGCGACACTGTTGAACGACCACCTCGATATGGCCGTCATCATTTATGGCAAGCGGGGCCTTGAAGAAGGCCGATGGTGGATCACGCAGCAGGTGCCAGCACTGGACGACCTTCGACCACTCGACTGCCTGAAGTCCAGGAAATTGATCACACGCCTGCGAAGCGCACTGATGCGCATGCCCTAGATGCCACGCGTCATCATCGGCAACCTTTTATCTGTATATCCATACAGATAAAGGTTGCCCCAATCGAAATCCCTGCGCATTCTGTTCATCTTCTTCAAACCGACTTGAACGATGGTGGTTATGCAGCTGTACCTCTGTGAAAAACCTTCCCAGGCCAAAGACATCGCGGCAGTGCTTGGCGCCAAGCGCCGGGGCGACGGTTGCTGGCTGGGAACGAACGTCACGGTGACCTGGTGCATCGGCCATCTTCTGGAAACCGCACCGCCGGACGCCTATGACGCGCGCTACAAGCGCTGGGTGCTGGCGGATCTGCCGATCATCCCCGACAAATGGAAGATGACCGTCAAACCGCGCACCGCCAGCCAGTACAAAGCGGTCAAACGCTTGCTCGGTGAGGCTACTGAACTGGTGATCGCCACGGACGCCGACCGTGAAGGCGAGATGATCGCCCGGGAATTGGTAGAGCATTGTCGTTATCGCGGGCCGATCCAGCGGTTGTGGTTGTCGGCGCTGGACGATGCCTCGATCCGCAAGGCCTTGGCAGCGCTGAAGCCGGGAGCCGAGACGTTCAGCCTCTATCATTCGGCGCTGGGCCGCTCTCGGGCCGATTGGCTGATCGGGATGAACATGAGTCGGCTGTTCACCCTGCTGGGCCGGCAGTCCGGTTACCAAGGGGTGTTGCCGGTGGGCCGGGTGCAAACGCCTACCCTGCGGTTGGTGGTGGATCGGGATCGCAGCATTGCCGATTTCGTCCCGGTCGCCTATTGGGCCATTGACGTGCAACTGCTGCACGATGGCACCGCGTTCACCGCCCAGTGGCGCGCGGCGTCCGATGTTTGCGACGATCAGGATCGTTGCTTGAATCAGTCCTTGGCGCAGCAAGCGGCGGCGGCGATGAGTGGCGCGGCGAGCGCCCGGGTGATCAAGCTGCGCACCGAACGCATGCGGGAAATCGCGCCGCTGCCGTTCGACCTGGGCACCTTGCAGGAAGTCTGCTCGAAGAAGCTCGGCCTCGGTGCCCAGGAAACCCTCGATATCGCCCAGGCGCTCTACGAAACCCACAAAGTCATCACTTACCCGCGCAGCGACTGCGGCTTCCTGCCTGTCAGCCAGCACAGCGAAGCCCCCGGCATTCTCGCGGCGCTACGCCAGGCCGATCCGAGCCTGAACGCCTTGAACGAGCATCTGCAGCCTCAACGCCGTTCCCGGGCCTGGAACGATGCCAAGGTCAGCGCTCACCACGGCATCATCCCCACGGCGGCGGCGAAGAACCTCGAACGGCTGGTGGGCAAGCAGCGGGCGGTCTACACCCTGATCCGCGCGCGGTATCTGGCGCAGTTCCTGCCCAATCATGAATATGACCGTACCCAGGCCGACTTTGACTGTGCCGGCGAAGCCTTGCGCGCCGTGGGCAAGCAGATCGTCGAGCCCGGCTGGAAGCGCGCCCTGCCCGAAGCCCTCGCCCCGGCCAAGGGCCGTGAGGCGCCAGCGCCGCAAACCCTGCCGGCCCTGGCCGAAGGACGGGATTGCGCAGTAGCTGACGTCAAACTCAAGGACCTCTGGACCCAACCGCCCAAGCCGTTCACCGAGGGGGACCTGATCAAGGCGATGAAGAACGTCGCCAAACTGGTGGAAGACCCGCTGCTCAAGCAGAAGCTCAAGGACACCACCGGGATCGGCACCGAAGCGACCCGCGCCTCGATCATCCAGGGCCTGCTCGACCGCGGTTACCTGGTGAAGAACGGCAAGGCCCTGGCCGCGACCCCGGCCGCGTTCAGCCTGATCGACGCGGTGCCACGAGCCATCGCCGATCCGGGGACTACCGCGATCTGGGAGCAGGCCCTGGACATGGTGCAAAGCGGTGAAATGAGCCTGGAAGAATTCGTCACCAAGCAGGCGGCGTGGATGAGCAAGCAGGTCGCCCGTTGTGCCGGCCTGAGCATGACCATCAGCGGCCCGGCGAGCCCGGCCGGTCGCGGCGCCACGCCGTGGAAGAAAAAACGCAAGACCGCCCCCCGCAAACCAGCGACCGGCACCAAACGCGCCGCCAAACCGGCGAGCAAAGCGTAGTTTGTGGGCAGCCAGGCAATAACTGGGCGTTTTTGATTGGAGCAAGCTCTGATTCAACACTGCCTTTAGAACTCAGCCAAAAAAGGGGAGCCTTAACTAGCCGCCATTGAAGATGAACACACCCTCCCCCGACCAGCTCTCTTCGCTTCGTAGAGTTGCTTGTCTGCAGCTTCTATCAAGGCCTGGTATACAAGATCACCAGTGGGCGTCAATGTTGCGACCCCCAGAGAAATAGTCACCACACGATCGACATCAGAAGCAGAATGTTCAATGCCCAGTGCTCGAACACGCTCCTGCATCCTTTGTGCAATCTCGATTGCTCCAGCAAGGTCTGTCTTGGGCAGGATGCAGGCAAACTCTTCGCCGCCATACCGAGCCACCAGGTCGTAGGGGCGTCCAACCGTTTCAGATAAGGCTCGGGCAACGGATCTCAGGCAGCCATCGCCTGCCTGATGCCCATAACGGTCGTTGTAGCGCTTAAAAAAATCGACATCCGCCAAGATCAACGACAGCGGCTTTTGCTCTCGAAAGCACAGGCGCCAATCAGCCGAGATATCCTCATCGAATTTGCGTCGATTGGCCACCCCGGTAAGGCCGTCCATCATCGCCATACTCCGTAGCAGATCGCTCTGTAACTTCAGGGTGAGATGTGTTCGTACCCGTGCTTTAACAATCACTGGATTGATCGGTTTACTGATGAAGTCCACGGCACCAAGCTCCAGGCCCAGCAGCTCCTCTGACTCCTGTTGCTGTGCGGTAATGAAGATGATGGGAATGCCTTGGGTCGCCGGGTCAACCTTGAGTCGACGGCATACTTCATACCCGTCCATGCCCTCCATCACCACATCCAGCAGGATCAAATCGGGCTGTTGGGCCTGGCATACGGTGATCGCCTGTTCACCGCTGGTGGCCATAAATACATCAAAGTCCTCACGAAACAGCTCATGCAGTACCCGGATATTCGTCGGTTGGTCGTCGACAATGAGCAATTTTGGACGGTTGTGGGAATGCGGTAACCCGGTTTCCATCGACGGTTTCATCAGGCAGATCTCAGCAGGTCACGACCAATCGGCATCGCAGCCGAAAAGTCTAGCGACTGGACCCTGGCCACCAGCTCGTCGAACCGGGGTCGCAGGTATTGCGGAGTTTTTGACACCAATGCGTCAGTCAACTCTATGGCTTGAAGATTACCTGCCTCCAGCAATAGCAAAATCTCTTCAAGGGATTGCTTCCATTGCGTCGGTTCCATGGTTTCGTTGCCAACACTGATCTTTGCTCGTGGGCTCTGACCAAAGTCGGCATTCATCTGCTCAAGACTGAGTTGCAGTAACCTGCTCAACTCGTCAAACCAGGTGACATCAGCAAAGATGCTCGCTGCAGACTCTGGATCTTTCAGGGTCTGCTCAAGGCTGCCGGCCAACTGTGACAGCGCCTTGGCACCCATGGTGCCGCTGCTGCCTTTAATGGAATGAAGTACAAAAGCGGCCCCCGATGCGTCTTGGTGCTGGATCTGATCGTGCAACCGGACAAGCTGCTTTTCCAGCTCCGGGCCGAAGTTTCTCAGCACGACACGGATCAATTCGAGGTCACCACCAAAGCGATCAATGATTGATGCACGGGAATCGATGACGCCTTCGCCCATCATGGTTTGCCCCCGGCCTGAAGCTGCCTGGATGCCCTCGCCGCCCACTTGCAAGAGCAGCGTTGCGACAAGTTGTTCCAGGTCGATGGGCTTGCCAACATGCTCATTCATCCCCGCGGCAAGACACGCCTCACGGTCGCTATTGGAGGCATTGGCGGTCATCGCCACGATCGGAAGCTTTGCAAAACGCGGGTTTGATCGAATGCGACGGGTCGCCTCCAAGCCATCAATGTCCGGCATCTGGATGTCCATCAATACGACGTCAAATCGTTCACTCATCACCTTGCTGACACCCTCCAGTCCGCCTTCCGCCAGTGTCACCTGAGCGCCTTCCCTTGTCAGTAACTCATCGGCTACCTGGCGATTGAGCATGTTGTCTTCCACCACCAAAAGCCGCAGCCCGGCCAGACGCTGCGGGCGGACAACCGTTGACCGGGAATGGGGGGAATGCAGCAGGTCTTCGCCGTTGAGTGCGCGCTGAACAGCGTCGGCCAGCTGTTTGGGAGTGACAGGTTTAGTGAGAAAACCCACAAAGGGGGCGTCTCCCGCCTGGTGGGCATCGGCCAATACTTCGCGGCCGTAAGCAGTGATCATAATGACCAGCGGAGGTGGCACACCGTTACCTTGCTGATGGATCAATTGCGCGGCGCTCAGCCCATCCATATCGGACATCCGCCAGTCCATCAGCACCACGTCGTAGGCTTCACCTAGCGCCTGGGCTTTCTTCACCCATTCCACCGCTTGAGTGCCACCACTCACGCGGTCAGCCTTCCATCCCAATGCATGAACGGTTCGCAACAGCAATTCACCCGCCATGGCGTTGTCGTCGACGACCAGAATCCGTATGGACACATCGACTTCAGGGCGGGTGGATTTCGGCAGTGACGTTGGGGCTACATCCAGTGTGATATCGAACCAGAAACGACTCCCCACGCCTTGCTGACTCTGCACCTGAAGTTCACCGCCCATCAAGGCGACCAACCGCTTGCAGATCACCAGGCCCAGGCCTGTACCACCAAAGCGCCGGGAAGTTGAAGCCTCGGCCTGAGTGAAGCCTTCAAAAATGCGCTGAAGTTGTTCCGGGCTGATACCGATGCCGGTATCAGAAACGGCGACGCGCAAGCTCACAGCACTTTTCGTGCGCAGCCGTTGTTCAACGCTGACCACAACCTGGCCTTCCAGGGTGAATTTCAGGGCATTGCCCGCCAGGTTGATCAGTACCTGTTGCAGTCGCAGACTATCGCCGATCAGGTCGCTGGGTAAATTGGCGTCCAGGTCAAACATGACCTCAACGTCTTTCTGGCCCTGGTTGCCTGCCAGCACTACAGCGAGGTCACGCATGAGCGGTTCGAGCTCGAACGGGTGCACATCGAGCTGCAGCTTGCCCGCCTCAATCTTGGAGTAATCGAGGATGTCATTGAGCAAACCCAGCAGTGATTTCGCAGCGGTCTGCGCTTTGCTTACATAATCGAGTTGACGACCATCCAGGTCGGTGTTCTGCACCAACTGCAACATACCCAACACGGCGTTCATCGGTGTGCGTATTTCATGACTCATGTTGGCCAGGAATGCGGACTTGGCCGCACTCCCTGCATCGGCCTGCTCCTTGGCGTAAAGCAGATGTGACTCTAGCTCGCGTTGAGCAGTGATGTCCCGATTGATACCCGTCACACGCAAAGCTGCACCGTTTGGACCGCGTTCGACCTGCGCGCCTGCATGAATGAAGCGGATCTGGCCGTCCGGGCGAACGACACGGAAAATGGTGTCATACACATCAGTCCCCTCGACGGCACCCTTCAGCTTTGCAGCCGCAGCCACGACATCCTCGGGGTGAACACGCGAGTACCAGTGCTCATAACCCAGGCCGGTATTGCGCAACGACAGTGGCTGCCCGTAGAACTCGAACATGCGGTCATTCCACTTCAAGGCATTGTCAGTCAAGGTCCAGGACCAGACGCCCAGTTCGGCCACTTCAGCCGCCATCAGCAACTGATCGTGCACCGCCATCAGTTCGCTACGTTGTTCCAGTGTCGTCTTCAGGCTCGCAGCCAATTCCTTTTCTGCCGCTTTACGTTCGGTGATGTCTACGGCGATACCCAGGTAACCGCTCAACACCCCATCGGCGTCGCGCATGGAGGTGACCACCAGCGTGACAGGAACCCGCAAGCCATCCTTGCGTATGTAAGTCCATTCTCGGGTTTCCGCTCCTTCAAGCTCAGGCTTATGGGTAAGTACCCGAAAACCGTCGATTGTCTGAGCGTACTCCTCGCTCAGCTCTACACCACGGGCAGCGACGTCTTCGGGTACATGGAAGAGCGTCGGGGTGTCTTTACCGACTAACTCATCGGCGTCATAACCCAACAAATGCTCGGCACCTTTGTTGAACACACGGATAACGCCATCGAGATCCGTCGCAATGATCGAAACCTCGGTAGCCGAGCGCAGCACCGTGCCCAACAACAGATTGAGATGCCGCAACTCGGACGTTCGCTGCGCAACCTGCTCCTCAAGGTTGGAATTGAGTTCGAGAATCCGGGCCTCAGCTGCTTTTTTCGCCGAGATATCCCTTAATGTCTTGGAGGCTCCAACGACGCGACCACCCTCGCCATAAATGGGTGAAATGCTGGCGGAGACATCGATCAGTCGCTGGTCTTTGTGATGGCGTTGGGTATCAAAGCTATCGATACGCTCTCCCGCCCTGATGCGCGCAAGGATATGAGCTTCCTCTGTGACAAGTGCTGCCGGAACAATCAAATTGGCGAGCGTCTGTCCCACCGCTTCCTCGGCGGTGTACCCAAAAAGGTGCTCGGCACCTTTGTTCCAGTTGGTGACGACGCCATCGAGTGTCTTCCCGATAATGCCGTCTGCCGAGCTTTCAACGATGGAAGCCAGCCTTGCCTGCTCGGCAAATATCTGCCGCCGACGTTGACGGCTGACACTCACGACACTTGCCAAGGTCGCCATTAGAAGCGTGAGAAAACCACCGAAAAACAGCACAACTTTTGGTGAGACCTGATGTAGTCGCTGGATGAACAGCGCGTTGGCGTCGAGTTCGATTTGCCAACGCCTCCCGTATACCTCGCGCTCCAACTGATGGGTCATCAGCGGTTGACGGCGAGCCGAGGCGTCGAGGCTTTCATAAAACAGTTTTTCCTGCCCTGGGACGGTGATATCCCTTAATCGTAGATGTACCGCTTCATTTTCTATGCGCAGGCCTCTGAGTACCTCCTCTGTGCGCAACACGACATAGCTCCAGCCAAAAGCGGCGGCATCGCGTTCAGCAGCAGTCGCCGGAGTCACTGCGCCGCGAAAGATGGGCAACAACACCAGGAAAGACTGCTGCGGTTTCCCCTGGGCCTGTATCAGCGTAATGGGCCCGGTGATTCGTGCCGCACCGCTTTGTATCGAGGACTGTGCCGCCTCTCGCCGCGATGTTTCTGAAGCGATGTCCAAGCCAATTGCAGGCTGGTTACCCTCAACCGGTTCGACATACTGGACAACGTAACGCTCGCCTGAATGAGGCGAGAATTGGCGAATGGAGAAATCAGTTTTTCCGTCGGCCCGAGCGTGCTTGAGAAAGTCGCTTTCATCCTGCTCCAGGACACGCCTGATAAAGCCCAAGGCACTTGCGCCGGGGAACTCGACAGCGAGGTCGCGCGTTTGGTTATATTGATCAAAAATCTCACGACTGACGCCATGCTCACCCGCAGTCAGCACCGCTCCACGAGCGCCTCGCAATCCGTATTGGTAAAGATTAAGGCGAGTTAAAACCAAATCTGCGGCTTCGTCGGTAGCCGCTACGATCGCTTCTTGAGCCTGCTGTTGGTTGATGCGGTCAAGAAGCCAGCCGCCCAGAATACTTGCCCCCAACCCCACCGCCAGAGTGATGACCACTCCCCAGCTCAATGCAAAAAACTTATGCTTTCTCACCCGCATTGTCCCGTTTCAGAAGACCTTCAAGCCTTCAATTTTTAAGGTTCGGACCCTGTTGGGGCGTCTGCAGCTTAGTTCGTATGCGCAACATTAACGTTGAGCCCAGACGATAAAAATGAAGATATCTGAGCAAAAGGAACAGGACGGCAATACAGATAACCTTGCATGATCTGACAGCCTTGCTCCAGAAGCGCATCGGCCTGTTCCTGGGTCTCTACACCTTCGGCCACCAATTCAAGACCTAGCGCCTGACCCAACTTGATGATCGCTTCAATAATTGCCGAATCGCTTTTGTCGGTGAGCATATCTCGCACAAAACTCTGATCTATTTTCAGAACATCAATGGGAAACCGTTTGAGATAAGCCAGGCTCGAATAACCGGTGCCGAAATCGTCGATAGAAATGCGAACCCCGAGCGTCTTCAAATCGAAGAGGGTTTCTCGAGTGTTATCAATGTCTCTTGCCAGAACCCCTTCGGTAATCTCCAGCTCCAGGAATTTTGCTTGCAGTCCAGACTCGACCAAGATGCTTTTCACCATGGCCAGAAAGGATTCCTCGCGAAACTGCACAGCAGAGATGTTCACGCTAATTGAAATGTCATGACCCAGTTCACGAAGCACCCTCGTGTCCTTGCAGGCCTGGAGCAGCACATATTTGCCAATCGGAATGATCAAGCCTGTTTCTTCAGCCAATGGTATGAAATCTGCGGGCGAGACCAGAACGCCGTCATGGTTGCGCCATCGGATCAATGCCTCCATTCCAACGATCCGGTTATGCCGTGCATCAATCTTCGCCTGGTAAAAGACCTCAAAAACACCCTCTTCCAAAGCCCTGCGCATATGGCGCTCAAGCAGGTGCCTGGCACGCATGCTGCTCTCGATATGCGAAGAGAAAAAACAATAGCGATTACGACCTGCAAGCTTCGCCTGATACATGGCTGCGTCGGCATGCCGGTACAGGGACTCCATATCGTCGCTATCTTCAGGAAATACACTGATGCCGATACTCGCGCTGAGGTCGTATCGGTTTGCCTGGATTGAAAAAGGACTGGAGATGGTGGCCAGCACCCTTTCAGCGAAGTCACCGACGGCATCGAAACTCACCACCTCGGGCAGGAGGAGGATGAACTCGTCGCCTCCCTGCCTGCTGACGGTGTCCTCGACGAGCATGGATCGCGATAATCGCGATGCCACCTCCTGCAACACCAAGTCGCCGACCGAGTGGCCCATCGAATCGTTGATTGCTTTGAAGTTGTCCAGATCAAGCAGCAGCATCGCCACACGGCCATTGTTGCGACGGGCCTTTTGTAACGCCTGCTCGGTACGATCCTGCAGCAGGATTCTGTTGGGCAGCCCCGTCAGTGCATCGTGATTGGCGAGCCTCTTGGCCTCATTGCGCAAGGCGATATGAGCTTTGATATGGGCTCTGGCAACCGGGATATTCAGCGGCTTTTGAATGAAGTCCACCGCCCCGCACTCCAGAGCGAAAAGCTCCTCGTTGGTCTGCGTGTGAGCGCTTACAAAAATGACCGCGGCGTCCAACAGCTCCGGATCGGACTTCAGCGCCCGGCACACCTCGAAACCATTCATGCCCGGCATTTCGATGTCGAGCAACACCACATCGGGCCGGCATTGACGAGCAATCTCAAGCGCCTGCTGACCACTTTGGGCGATATGGACCTCAGCTAAATCATGCACTGCAGTGCTTAGAATTCTCAGGTCGGTGACTTGATCATCGACGATCAGGAGGACTGGTTTGAGGCTAAACGTCTTGTCGCGCATTCCGTTGCTCCTGGCAAATCCCTTGCATTTAATAACCAGCAAACCTGAACAGCTTCGATCTGCGCCGGAACACCCCGCCTGCCAGTCCCTATCGGTCTCAGGCCAGGCCGGCTAATCGTTGAAGTCTTTCAAGGTCTGCTTCGGGTTCACCGTTGTTCATGGCGGCAGCAAGGCGCATCACCACTTGTTCGCGGCGAACGTGCATAGGAGGCAACGCATAAATAGCGCCTATCAACTCACGTAGAACCATAGGCAGTCCCCAGCGTGCTTTCAAGCGAACGGCAAAAGGCGCTGCAAAATCGCGGACTGCGTGCAAGAGCGTTTCTTCGTCGACGCTATTGCCCTGGTTCTCCCATTTCTGAGTTTGGTAAAGCACACAGAGTTCGCCCATGCGGTGCAACAGGGCGGCACTTTGCAGGGGCGCGGGGTCCAGACCGCATTGTTGAGCCAATAGAACAACCCTTTCAGTCAAACGCTCCGCATCATCTAAATGCGCCTGGATGGAAGTCATCAGCATGCCGTCAGGTTGAGTATTGGTCTGTCGCAGGGCTTGGCTGATCGCCAGATTCACGCTGGTAAGCCCTCCCAGCCGCGTCAGGGCACCGTGCAAATTCGTGCAGGGCTGGCCGAGCCCGAGATAGGCAGCACCGTTGGCCGCGGCGATCAAATGGGCGCATAGCGCCGGGTCGTGCTGCCAGTCATTGGCGAGTTCCCGCAAATCCATCGACGCCCCGCCATAGCCAAGTTGAAGCTTGTCCTTTACCGAGGCCAGTAAAGGCAAGTCCAACTCATCCGCGGACAAACCACTGAGATAGCTCATCAGGTCTTCAGTGCTGACAGTGGTCGCTCGAGGGGGCTCATCAAGCGGAAGGAGCGCGTCCAGGCATTGAACGACACGCGAAACCTGGAATGGCTTGGTGAAAAAGGCGCTAACTCTCAGCGACTTTACTGCCAACACACTGTCTCGATCAGCGCGTCCGGTGATCATAATCAGCGGCGTGTCTTGATCTTTTTCGCGAATTTTCTGCAACAGGTTGACGCCGGGGGCATCCGGTAGATTCCAGTCGGCCATCACCAACTGGTAGGTGCTTGGCTGCCAAGCGTCTAAAGCACTAGCGACATCGATAAAGCAATCGACCTGGGCAACCGGGCGGATGCTCAACACGAGCTGCTTTAAAAGATCGGATATCCAGGGGTCATCATCCAGAATCATCACTCTCATTCGGTATCCTCACTGGATTGACACGCAACTTCGCACGTCTCAGGGACCAGAATTATCAGTCACCTGCAAAAAATTGACGTCGTTGAGATCAAAGGATGAGGTTGTAACCAGGCGAATTTGAGCAAGTCACGGCAACTTCCCTTTGGTTGATGGCCAGATGGCATCCTTGAGGACCGAATCTATTCCTCGCCAGCAAACTATACAAGCGATCAACACGGCACCGGCTCGCTGGTCATTTCGCGGAAGGTGAGCTATGACAGCAACGCTTGAGGGCACTTCGTGAAGCCGCGAATGGTCTAGTGTTGCTCAAGCCCGGCGATCGCCCCACTTTCTGAAAAGGCACCGACCATGATCATCGTCCATCACCTGAACAACTCCCGTTCCCAGCGCATTCTCTGGCTGCTGGAAGAACTGGCGATCCCCTACGAACTGAAGCTCTATCAGCGCGACCCGAAGACCAACCTCGCGCCGCCGGAATTGAAAGCCATTGATGCGCTGGGCAAATCACCGGTGATCGAGGACGGCGCGCAGAAGCTCATCGAGTCCGCCGCGATCATCGACTACCTGATTCGCCGTCACGGCCAGGGGCGCCTGCAACCTGATCCGTCCACCGCCGCCTACGATCAATACGTGCAGTGGCTGCACTTCGCCGAAGGCTCGGCGATGCTGCCGTTGATGCTGAATCTGTACGTCGGCAAGCTGGGTGAAGCCGGTGCGCCGTTGCATCCACGAATCAACTCGGAAGTGGCCAACTACCTGAGCTACCTCGACACGGCACTGAGTGGCTCCGATTATCTGCTCGGCGATGAATTCAGCGCCGCCGACATCCAGATGAGCTTTATCGGCGAGATCGCCAGAGCCCAGGGCAAGTTGCGTGACTACCCTCACATTGCCGCCTGGGTTGAACGCTTCCAGGCGCGGCCGGCCTATGCCGCTGCCTTGAAAACAGGTGGCAAGTACGATTTCGCGCCACACTGAGTGAACATGTGCGGACCAGGGACGGTCCGCAGAATCGGGAGCCAACCATGCCGGCCATAGAACTTCACGCCGCCCAGCGCGATGAGCTGGAGACGATTGAAAACCTGATGCAGTTCTACGTGTACGACTTCAGCGAGTGGCTGCCGCTGAAGCTTGGTGAACAGGGGTTATTCAACATCCAGCCCAAATCGGGTTACTGGCGCAGTCCGGCGACGCAGCCGTTCCTGATCAAGGTTGACGGCGAGCTGGCCGGATTCGTGACTGTGGATGATGAAACCCACGTGGCCGGCGCAGAGTTCAACATCGGCTATTTTTTTGTCAGCCGACGCTTTCGTGGCCAAGGCGTCGCGAAGTTTGTCGCTTCCACCCTCTTGAGCCGGCTCCCCGGTCAATGGCAGATTTTCCACATCGATGTGAACCAGCCTGCAAGGCTGTTCTGGAGTCGAATCCTGCCCGAACTTTCGGGTGGTGCATTTACCCTGCATCACCTTCCGGTGGACGGTTATCCGTGCACCTTGTACCACTTCCAAAGCCAGCGTCTGTCGTCCTGAACGGCGCTCACCCTTCCGTTTTTAATTCCAGAATGACTTTGTCCGACAATATGTAGTGACCAAAAATAATCACTACATAACCGTTGACGCCGTCGATTTGCCCTTGCATGATGCAGACAGCTCCCCGATCGGGAGTACAGGCAACACGTTTGAGCAAGCTCGTCTGACCGCCGAGCTGTTTTTCCCGGATACACGCTGCCCACAAGGCAGATTGAAGAAGCTGACCTGGCCCGAACGTCCAGTACAAGGACGAGAAGCGCTGGCGAAACGTTCTCATGAAGCTTGTGGCCGACCCTGAAAACGTCGGCAGTGGCCTCCAGGTTTCGCCGCTTCTCTTCGTTGTGACGCTATTGCGTAGCAGTTATTCAACACGACTACATGCAACAGACGCGAGACCCCGTCAATTTGATGGCTGACCGCTGACGTCCTGGTTTCGGTGCCAGGGATCAACTAACCGATGGGCTACCTGTATTAGCGAATCAACTTTGAAAGATCACCAAATGGTCAAGGGGCTTAATTATGAATCTGAACAATCAACCTACTATCGATGAACTGGCTCGTATGTTCGCTGAGCAAAAAGACAGCCACGACAGCCATATCCTGTGGATCAGCAAGTCGGGCCAGGTGCACATGGACTGCCTGTCGCCCCATGCTCACGAAGCAGAGTTCGACCAGAACAACCAGAACTTGCTGGCCCGCCTGAAGATGTACCGTCGCGGCCAGGGCTACGTCGGCAAGAAAGCCGCGGCCGACAAGGACTTCATCGGTAATGTTCTGCAAACTCTGAAACAGGCGTGGGCATCGATGCAGAACCAGAACGAAGTTCGGGTGATTGATCGGTTCTACTAACCAGGATTGAAAAAGGGCCTGCTCCCATCACGGAGCAGGCCCTTTTTTATGCGCGACATTTGCTACCGCTAAGCTGGCTTCATCCCCAACACCAGATCGACAAACGCCAACGCCGCCGCACTGTGGTAGTTATTCCGACGACGTAACAACGCCGCCCCCCGCTGCGGCGCTTCACCCTGCAACGCAATCTTGCGCAACGCCCGATCCTCGGTCGCAATCGCCTCCGGCAAAATGGTCGCGACCGCCGTATGCCGAATCACCTCCAGCAACGTACTTACCGAATTCACCTCGATCACTACTTTGGGCGTGATGGCTTGCTGGCGGAAATATTCGTCGATGGACGACCGGGTAATGAACTCCGGTGCCAGCAACGCAAACTCCAGTTGCGCCACTTCATTCGGCGCCAACGCCCCTCGGCTCTCGTACAACGGATGATCGCGCCCGACCATCACCCCCAGCGTCTCGACAAACGCCGGGATGCACTCGATCTCGGGATTACGAACCGGCGTAAAGGCAATGGCGATGTCCAGTGAGTCATCCGCCAGCCCAGCCTCGATGTCGTCCATGGACAGTTCGAAAATCTCCAGGTGGATGTTGGGGAAGCACGCCACGTAATCGCGCACCAGCGGCCCTACCAGGTACGCCATGAAAGTCGGCGTCATCGCCAGGCGCAAGCTGCCGCGGGACAAGTCCTTCACGTCATGCAACGCCCGCTTACCCGCCTCCAGCTCCACCAGCACCCGTCGCGCGCATTCGATGTAGGCCACGCCGGCATCGGTGGGCTTGACCGTGCGCGAAGTGCGGTCGAATAGGCTGACGCCGAGGGTTTCTTCCAGTTGCCGGATCTGTTGCGACAGGGTCGGCTGGGACACGTGCAGCGCCTCGGCGGCGCGGGTGAAGCCGCCGTGGTCGGCGACCGCGATCAGGTAACGCAGATGTCGGAGCAGCATGGGAACACCATCTATAGGCTGTACTTATGCGCAGCATTGTATATCGGTCTTGGACGCTATGGATCAATCGGCAGAAGATTGCTCCACACACAGCACAACCCAATCCGATAAAGGAGTCACACCATGCAACAGTCCCACGCTTACAACGACCAGAGTCTGGCCCTGACCACTTCGATCCTCGACGCCAAGGCGCGCAAAAACCTGTCCTGGCAGGACCTGACCGACGGCACCGGCCTGGGTCTGGCGTACGTCACCGCCGCCTTGCTTGGCCAACACCCGCTGCCAGAAGCCGCCGCCAAAGTGGTCGGCGAGAAGCTGGACCTGGACGCTGACAGCATCGCCCGTCTGCAGATCATCCCGTTGCGTGGCAGCCTTTCGGGTGTGCCAACCGACCCGACCATCTACCGCTTCCACGAAATGATCCAGATCTACGGCACCACCTTGAAAGCCCTGGTTCATGAGCAATTCGGCGACGGCATCATCAGCGCGATCAACTTCAAGCTCGACATGAAGAAAGTCGAAGACCCGGAAGGCGGCTCCCGCGCCGTGATCACCCTGGACGGCAAGTTCCTGCCACTGCGTCCTTTCTAAATCAGTACCGGCCCGCGCTTAACGTGCGGGCCAACCACCCCGACCTCTTCCACTCGCCACGTTCATCTGGAGGCTGCCCCATGTACAAATTTCTGCTCGCACTCTCGCTGATCGCCGGCCTGGCAACCCAGGCTCAGGCCCAGGACAGCGCCGTCGCCTACCAGTACGGCATGGACCTGGATGTCGCCCAAGTCGTCAGCATCACCCCGGTCGCCGATGTCTGCGGCCCGGCACCGGTGGAGATGACGTACCTCGACTCCAAAGGCGTCACCCACATTCTGCAATACAGCGAATTCGGCACCGGTTGCTCAAACTGAGCCGCCACCGTTCATCACTTATAAGGAAGCAAACATGAAAGCGCTCATCGACGGTTTTTTGAAGTTCCAGAACGAAGCCTTTCCACAACGCACTGACCTGTTCAAACACCTGGCCACCACCCAGCACCCTGGCACCTTGTTCATCACCTGTTCCGACAGCCGCGTCGTGCCGGAACTGCTGACCCAGCAAGAACCCGGTGAACTGTTTGTAATCCGCAACGCCGGCAACATCGTCCCTTCCTACAGCCCGCATCCGGGCGGTGTCTCGGCCACGGTCGAATACGCGGTCGCCGTGCTCGGCGTGACTGACATCGTGATTTGCGGCCATTCCGACTGCGGCGCCATGACCGCCGTGGCCAAGTGCAAATGCATGGATCACCTGCCTGCCGTCAGCGGCTGGTTGCAACACGCCGAGTCGGCCAAGGTCATCAACGAATCCCGCACCCACGCCAATGAAGCGGCCAAGGTCAGTTCGATGGTGCGCGAGAACGTCATCGCCCAATTGGCGAATATCCAGACCCACCCGAGCGTGCGCCTGGCCCAGGAAAAAGGTCAGTTGAACCTGCATGGTTGGGTGTACGACATCGAGACCGGTTCGATTGATGCGCTGGACGCTGACAGCCGCAGCTTTGTGTCCCTGGCCGAGCATCCGGTGACGTGCGCGATTCAAGCGCGATCCGTAGACGCCGCAGCCTGAGAGAGGAACATCGATATTCAACTGATAGCCGACGCAGCGCCCCCGGTTAACGGGAGCGCTGCCGTCAGGCTTTATCTGTCGTCAGGCCGACGATCAGTGGTTTCTTCCGCATTGGGCGGTGTTGAAGTGCTTCCTGGCTTGAACACATGAGTCCGCAAGCCACTGGCCTCGACATCGACAACGCCATTAATCGTGCGAGCCAGGTCCATCGCCTGTTCGCACTGTCTATGGGTGTCGACGAGGCCGCTCAACGCCACCGTACCGGCGTGAGTTTTGACGTGGATATGCAGGCCAAGGCCGGAATCGGCCTTGGTCAGGGCCGACTTGACCCTGGCGGTAATCCACGCATCGCGAGCGACCGTCGCCAGGCCATGGGAGTACTGCTCAAAGGAATGAAGTTTCATGGTGAAAACCTCCATTACGCAAACACAGACACCCTTTCAGTATAGTTCGCTCGTTGCGCGGCTCAGCGTTTGACCGACAGATCGGTCTGGGTCATGCGACTGCGAATGGTGAATACCCCATCGCCCGAAAGAATCGCACTGCGAGCGAACAGGCGACCGCTTTCCCAGTTCGAAAGCCCCAGTTCCGGCTTGTTCAGCGCGTATTGGCCGTCGACCCAGCGAGTGATGCCGTTGCCGACAAACGGGGCATTGACCGCGTTGTAGAAACGCTCGTGCGCCTCGGCGGTTTCACTGATCAGCGACACGGTGAATTGCGGGCTGTAGCGGTTGAACAACGTAACGGCCTGATCGAGGTCGTCAACGATTTTCAGGCTGACTTCCGGGGTTTCTTCCCACTCCCACTCGCGGCCCAATTGATCTTCCGCCAGCGGCTCGGCCAACGCTTCGGTGACGTAGCCTTCGGCGCGGTAGACCTCGACGCTGGCGGTCTGCCAATCGCTCGGCAAGTACGATTCGCTGCCTTCGACGATGTGCAATTTGCAGCCCTGGCCGCGAGCCGTGCCGGCCTGCTTCAAAGCCTCAAGAAATAGCGGCACCAGTTCGGCGGCACGGTCGCGCTGGATCAGGCAAACGTTGAGGGTGTTGCAGACTTTGCGATCCAGCGAGTTGCGCACCACGGCGGCAAAACGCGTGGTATCGGCGGCTTTATCGGCGATCAGCCAGGCACCGCCGGTGCCATGCAAGCTGACGGCGGTGCCGGCCTGTTGGGCGATGCTGCCCAGTTGACTGACGGCCCGACCCGAACCACGGGCCACGGCCAGCGATAGACGCCGGTCGGCGAACATCGCCCAACCGGCGGCATGATTGACGCTTTCCACCAGCGACACCGCGCCGCTCGGCAACCCGGCGTCGGCCAGTGCCGGATTCAAGGCGTGCTCGACGATGGCTTGCGCAGTGCCCAACGCATCGCTACCAATGCGCAACACCGCCGTGTTGCCGGTGCGCAGCACGCCAGCGGCGTCGGCAAACACATTCGGCCGACCCTCAAAGACGAAGGCGACGATGCCCAGCGGCGACACCACTTGCTCGACTTTCCAGCCATCATGCTCGACGCAACTGATGACTTTGCCGCGAGTGGCCGACGCATCGCGCCAGGCCCGCAGGCCGGAGATCATGTCGCGGCGCATGCGTTCGTCGGCCAGCAAGCGCGTGGTGGAACGGCCACGGGCCTTGGCGCGTTCGATGTCGGCCAGGTTGGCGGCCTCGATCAAGGCCCAGGCCTCCTGGGTTTCCAGGCGTTGGGCAAACAGGTCGAAGAACTCGCTGATGGCTTCGTCCGACACCACCGACATCGCAGTGAATGCCGCTTGCGCGCGCTCGATCGCCACGGCCGCTGCTTGCTGGTCCACCACCGGGATCAACAACAATTCGCCGCTGACCTGCTCCACCAGCAAATGGTCACCGGGCTGAAAGCGTGCCGCCAGTTCGGGGCTGACCACGGAGACACGATTACCGGCAAAAGGGATTGGCGTGCCAGCGACGAGACGTTCGAGCATCAGGGACATGAAGCGGTTTCACCATGCAGAGGGGCGGCCGGAAAATGTATAGGAAAACGACCGAAGCGTCATTACTGGCGCGGAGTCTTAGAACACCGACCAGCCAATCCGCTGACTCAACAATTCCAGAGCCGCCATGCCCGCCAGCGAGTTGCCGGCGGCATTCAATTCCGGCGACCAGACGCACACGGTGAACTGCCCTGGCACCACCGCGACAATCCCGCCGCCGACGCCGCTTTTGCCCGGCAGGCCGACACGGTAGGCGAAGTTGCCGGCTTCGTCATAGAGACCGCTGGTGGCCATGATCGAGTTGACTTGTTGGGTCTGGCGGGCGGTGAGGATTTGTTCGCCGCTGTGTTTGCAGAAACCGTCGTTGGCCAGGAAGCAGAACGCTCGCGCCAGGTCGACGCAGCTCATGCGCAGGGCGCAGTGGCTGAAATAGCTGCGCAACACGGCTTCGACGTCGTTGTGGAAATTGCCGAACGATTGCATCAGGTACGCCATGGCGGCGTTGCGCGCGCGGTGCTGGTATTCGGATTCGGCGACCTTGCCGTCCACCATCACCTGCGGGTTGCCGGACAGGCGCCGGACAAAATCGCGCATCGACAGGGCCGGCGCGGCAAAGCGCGACTGGTTGATGTCGCAGATCACCAGCGCCCCGGCATTGATGAACGGATTGCGCGGGCGGCCGCGTTCGAATTCCAGCTGCACCAGCGAGTTGAACGGCTGGCCGGACGGCTCGTGCCCCAGACGTTCCCAGATGGCTTCGCCGGAGTGGCCGATGGCCTGCACCAGGCTGAACACCTTGGAAATACTCTGCACCGAGAACAGCGTCTCAGCGTCGCCCGCGCAGTACAACTCGCCGTCATTGCCATACACGGCAATGCCCAGCTGATTGGCCGGCACCGTGCCGAGGGCGGGAATGTAGTCAGCCACCTTGCCCTGGCCGATCAGGGGACGAACTGCGTCAAGGATCTCGTTCAACAGCGCTTGCATGCCGGGTTCCGAAGTCTCGCCCCATGGGTTTTCGGGGACACAGACGCTAGACGCCACTGGTGCGGGGCGGATCACAGTTTTGTAGGGGAATGTATCTGGCGCCCGTTCAGATACATGAAGTTGCACCACGGCACCTTTCGGACATACCGCCCACACATCCGGTTGAAAAACTCTTGCCGTCTGCTGACTCAGGTCGGCCCTTGTTCAGGAGCGTTGTCATGAATGCCTCAATCCCTCGTTACCACGGCTGGTCGCTGTTTGGCCTGCTGTCCTTGCTGGTGCTGCTGATGACCGGCCTGATCCTGGTGCTCAACCCCGATCTGGTGGAAGCCACCCGCAGCGCGATTCGCGCCACGGCCCGGACCTCGTTTGCGTTGTTTCTGGCGGCGTTCCTGGCGTCCGCTTTTGCCGTGCTGGTGCCCTCGCCCTTCACTAAATCCCTGGTGCGTGAGCGGCGGTTTATTGGTTTGGCGTTTGCCTTTTCGCATCTGGTGCATGCGGTGTTGATCTACAGCTATGGGCAGTTGAACCCCGAATTTTGGCCGGGGCGCACCACGGTGGGTAATATTCCGGGGTCGGTCGGCTATCTGTTCATCTTGTTGATGGCGCTGACTTCATTCAAAACCACCGCGAAGCTGATCGGCCCCAAAGCCTGGAAAGCTCTGCATATAACGGGGATGTGGGTGATTGCGGCGGTGTTTACCTACTCCAATTTCAAGCGGATACCGATGAGCGCGTGGTATGTGTTGCCGTTCGGGATGATGTGCGCGGCGATTGCCGTTCGGCTGGTGGGTAAGTGGGCGGTGAAGAACAAGCGCAGCCAAAACCGTGCCTATTCCTGAGTGAAATATGCCCCCTGTAGGAGCTGCCGAAGGCTGCGATCTTTTGATCTTGTTTTTAAGAAGCAAAGTCAAAAGATCGCAGCCTTCGGCAGCTCCTACGTATCAAAGTGTGTACAGCCGCCCTCTCGATACACCTCCCGCCTAAAACCCCGTCTCAACGACACACCGCAGATACACCCGCTTGATCAAATGTGCTGGTCGATTGGCCCAGCCGATCAAAGCCCTCACGGAGATCAAGCCCATGAACACCTCACTGTCTTCGGCCGTCAAAGGCCTGCACCTGAACCTCGACCGCGCCGGCAGCTGGGTTGCGCCGCTGACCTTGCGGGTCTTTCTCGCCTGGGAGTTTTTCGAGTCGGGCCTGGAGAAATGGAACGGTGAGAACTGGTTCGCCGATATCCAGGACGCCTTCCCGTTTCCGTTCAACCACGTACCGGCCACGTTGAACTGGGAACTGTCGATGTGGGCCGAGCTCATCTGCGCCCTCGCCCTGTTGGTGGGCCTGGGCACGCGGGTGTCGGCGATTATCCTGATGGTGGTCACTGTCGTCGCAACCGCGGCTGTTCATTGGCCCGCCGATTGGTCTACATTGGGTGAACTTGCCCAGGGCTATGCCATCAGTAACAAAGGACACGGTAACTTCAAGCTGCCGCTGATCTACCTGGCCGCCCTGATGCCGCTGTTACTGGCGGGTGCCGGAAAGCTCAGCCTTGATGCCTTGCTGGCTCGATGGTTCTGGCGCCGTCACAATGACTGACACACTCGCTGAATAAGCTGCAACCGCCCCCTCACTTGCCAAGACAGGAGCCACCATGAGCGTGACCACCCAATGGATCGAGATCGACAGCCCCGAAGGTAAATTCGGTGCTTACCTGGCGATTCCCCATACCCAAAAGGGTCCGGGGATTGTGTTGATCCAGGAGATCTTCGGCGTCAACGAACACATCCGCTCGGTCGCCGAGCAATACGCCGCCGACGGCTACCTGGTGATTGCGCCGGACCTGTTCTGGCGCAGCGGCCCGCGCATCGAACTGGGCTACGACGAAGCCGGCTGGAAACGTGCGGTCGAGTTGATGAACGCCACCGACGTGAACGCGGCCCAGGCCGATATCAAACTGGCCATCGATGCCCTGCAGGCGCAACCGGGCCTGGATGGCGGCATCGCGTCCATCGGTTACTGCTTCGGCGGTTTGCTGTCGTATCACACCGCCGCCAACGGTTTCGTCGACGTGGCCATTGCCTATTACGGCGGCGGCATCCAGAACCAATTGGACCGTGCCGATGAAATCGCGGTGCCGATTCTGATGCACTTCGGCGAGGCGGACAGCCATATTCCATTAGAAGCGGTGGAGAAAATCGCTGAGCGTTTCGACAACAACGACAACGTTGAAATTGTGGTGTATCCGGAGGCCGAGCACGGCTTCAACTGTTCACACCGCGACAGTTACAACCAACGTGCGGCGGTTGAGGCCCATGGCAACACCCTGATTTTCCTGGGTATGGAACTCTAAAACTGATAAACCGGCGACGCGAACCCGGTTCGCGCCGCTGGTTAATTACACGCTACTTCGCGACCTCAATCGACACCAGCGTCGCTGTCGATCCCGCCAGTTGAAACTCGAAGTCCACCGAATCCCCGACCTTCACCCCAGCCAGTTGCGCCTCGGTGGCGCGAAAGCCCATGGTCATTGGCGGCCATTGCACCGCCGGCACTGCGCCGTGGGCGATGGTAACTGTGTGTTTCTCGCCGTCGATGGCCTTGATCGTGCCGGCAGCCTTGGCCACCGGGGCTTGCTGTTGCGTTGGTGCGGCGTCCATTTTCATTCCCGGCATGTCCTGCGCGTAAGCAGCAAACGACAGCGCAGCAACGGTCGTGGCGACAGCCATCAGAGTCAGTTTCATTGGATAGTTCCTTCAGTGAGGGTGGTTTGAACAAGCAATTGACGGCGACGCATCAAGCGGTACGCAGCCGGGATGACAAACAGGGATAACAACGGCGCGGTGACCATCCCGCCGACCATGGGCGCGGCGATACGGCTCATGACTTCGCTGCCGGCACCGCTGCCGAGCAGGATCGGCAACAGGCCGGCGATGATCACGGCCACGGTCATGGCCTTGGGACGAACCCGCTGCACCGCGCCCTCGCGAATGGCCGCGACCAGTCCGGCATCGGTACGGTCGCTCTCGGCCCAGGCATTCTTCAGATAGAGCAGCATGATCACGCCAAACTCGGCAGACACCCCGGCCAAGGCAATGAAGCCGACCCCGGTGGCCACCGACAAATTGAACCCCAGCCAATAGAGAAACCATGCGCCGCCCGCCAGGGCGAACGGCAACGTGGCCATGATCAGTAAGGCCTCGTCGAACCGAGCAAAGGTCAGGTACAGCAGCACAAAGATGATCACCAGCGTCGCTGGCACCACCAGTTTGAGGCGGGCGTTGGCCCGTTCCAGAAACTCGAACTGCCCGGAGTAACTCAGGCTCATGCCCGGCTGTAACTTGACCTGTTCGCTGACCACGCGGCGCAGGTCGTCGACCACCGACGCAATGTCGCGCCCGCGCACATCGATGTAGACCCAGCCGGACGGTCGAGCGTTTTCGCTCTTGAGCATTGGCGGGCCATCC
Organism: Pseudomonas sp. LBUM1646; assembly: GCF_059716165.1. Lineage (NCBI taxonomy): Bacteria > Pseudomonadati > Pseudomonadota > Gammaproteobacteria > Pseudomonadales > Pseudomonadaceae > Pseudomonas > Pseudomonas sp. LBUM1646. Next base: position 2,888,858 of record NZ_CP166810.1, on the reverse strand, counting down.
GTAACCCGAACCTGCGCCACCGTACCGAGGGTGATCAGGCTGCCCAACGGTGTGGAGATCGGCAGTTGTTCCAGCGCGCCCACCGAGTCACGCCACTCACGGGGATAGCGCACGTTGATCGGGAAGCGCGCCCGGCCTTCGATGGTTTCCCCGACGTTTTCACCACCGATGGCCCCGGCGACGATCGCTTGCACATCGGCAATGTTGAGGCCATAGCGCGCGGCGGCTTGACGGTCGATATCGACATCGATGTAGCGCCCGCCGGTCAAGCGTTCGGCCAGCGCCGAACTGACCCCTGGCACGGCTTTGGCCGCGCGTTCGACCGCTTGGGTGACGGCATCGATCTGCGCCAGATCGCTGCCGGCGACCTTGACCCCGATCGGGCTCTTGATGCCAGTGGCGAGCATGTCGATGCGGTTGCGGATCGGCGGGATCCAGATATTAGTCAGCCCCGGCACGCGGACGATCCGATCCAGTTCTTCCACGAGCTTTTCCGAAGTCATACCCGACCGCCATTGATCCTTGGGCTTGAACTGGATCGTGGTTTCGAACATCTCCAGCGGTGCCGGATCGGTGGCGGTTTCGGCACGACCGGCCTTGCCGAAAACGTGTTCGACTTCCGGCACGGTCTTGATCAGCCGATCCGTCTGTTGCAGCAATTGCGCCGCTTTTTGTGCCGACAAACCGGGCAGTGCCGACGGCATGTAGAGCAAGTCCCCTTCGTCCATCGGCGGCAGGAACTCGCCGCCCAGGCGCGACACCGGCCACAGCGTGCTGACAAACACCAGCAACGCCACCAGCAAGGTGACTTTCGGCCAGCGCAACACAGCATCCAGCGCCGGTTGATAGATCTTGATCAGCCAACGGTTCAATGGGTTGTGCTGTTCATCCGGGATCCGTCCGCGAATCCAGTAACCCATCAGCACCGGCACCAATGTCACCGCCAACCCAGCCGCCGCCGCCATGGCGTAGGTCTTGGTGAACGCCAGCGGGCCAAACAGCCGCCCTTCCTGCGCTTGCAGGGTGAACACCGGAATGAACGACAGCGTGATGATCAACAGACAGAAAAACAGCGCCGGTCCGACCTCCACGGCCGCTTCGGTCATCACCTGCCAATGCCGTTCACCCTTCAACTCTTCCCCGGGATGCCTGCGGTGCCAGACCTCGATCTTCTTGTGGGCGTTTTCGATCATCACCACCGCAGCATCGACCATGGCGCCGATGGCAATCGCAATCCCGCCCAGAGACATGATGTTGGCGTTAATCCCCTGATGGCGCATGACGATGAACGCGATCAACACCCCCACCGGCAGCGAGATGATCGCCACCAGCGCCGAGCGCAAATGCCAGAGGAAGATCCCGCAAACCAGCGCGACGACGATGAATTCCTCGATCAGTTTATGGCTGAGGTTTTCCACGGCGCGGTCGATCAACTGGCTGCGGTCGTAGGTGGTGACGATCTCCACGCCGGGCGGCAGGCTGCTTTTGAGCTGATCAAGTTTGGTTTTGACCGCGGCAATGGTTTCCCGGGCATTCTTGCCGCTGCGCAGAATCACCACCCCGCCGACCGTTTCGCCCTGGCCGTCGAGTTCAGTGATGCCACGGCGCATTTCCGGGCCCAGTTGAATCGTTGCCACGTCACCGAGGGTCACGGGCACGCTGCCGGCACCGAGCTTTAATGGAATGGCGCGGAAATCATCGAGGGTCTTCAGGTAACCAGAAGCGCGCACGATGTATTCGGTTTCCGCCATCTCCAGCACGGCGCCGCCGGTTTCCGAATTGGCCTTGCCGATGGCTTCGGTCACCTGGGTCTGAGTGATCCCCAGCGTGGCCATTTTCAGTGGATCGAGCTGCACCTGATACTGCTTGACCATCCCGCCAACGGTGGCAACTTCCGCAACGTTGGGCAGGGTCTTGAGCTCGAACTTGAGGAACCAGTCCTGCAAGGCCCGCAACTGCGCCAGGTCATGCCCGCCACTGCGATCGACCAAGGCGTACTGGTAAATCCAGCCGACCCCGGTGGCGTCTGGCCCCAGCGCCGGTTTGGCGCTGGCCGGCAGACGGCTCTGGACCTGGCTCAGGTATTCCAGCACCCGGGAACGCGCCCAGTACAGGTCGGTGCCATCCTCGAACAGCACGTAGACAAAGCTGTCGCCGAAAAACGAATAGCCGCGCACCGTCTTCGCTCCCGGCACCGAAAGCATGGTGGTTGCCAGTGGATAGGTCACCTGGTTCTCGACGATTTGCGGCGCCTGGCCGGCGTACGGTGTGCGGATGATTACCTGGACATCGGAGAGGTCCGGCAGCGCATCGATGGGCGTACTTTGTACCGACCAAACACCCCAGGCCGTGATGAACAGGGTCGCCAGCAGCACGAGGAAACGGTTGGCCACGGACCAGCGAATCAGTGCGGCGATCATGGCTGGCCTCCAGCTTTATCCAGGGGCTGGGCGACGATCCCTTTGAGGCTGGCGTCGGAGTCGAGCAGGAACTGCCCCGAACTGACGACCTTCTGGCCCTCCTCCAACCCGTTGAGCACGGCGGTTTTGCCCGCGTTTTCCGTCCCGGCTTGCACCTCGACCGGACGGTAGCGCCCGCCGTCTTCGGCGAGCATCACCAGTACCCGCTTGCCGGTGCGAATCAACGCCTCGCTCGGCACCCACAGCGCCGATTGAGCGGCGGCAGTGTTCAAGCGCACTTGCGCCGTCAGGCCGGGACGCAAGCGACCGTCGGGATTGGGCAGTTCGACCCGCACGCTGACGGTACGGCTGTCGGCACTGGTTTGCGGCAGGATCACGCTGACCGTGCCGCGCAGGATGGCGTTTGGGTAGGCTGCCAGCCTGGCCTCAACGGTCTGGCCGACCCGAACCGCGCCGGCGAGGGACTCCGGCACCGCCACCGCCAGCCAGACGCTGCTCAGGCCATTGACCCGGGCTAGCGTCTCGCCGACGGCCAGGGTCATGCCATTACGTACATTCAACTCCTGCAATGCGCCGGCAATCGGGGTGGTCAGGGTCTGGGTCAGCTGTACTTTGCCGCTACGTTCGACCTGAGCAATCAACGCAGCCGGCATTCCAGTCAGACGCAGGCGCTGGCGAGCCGCTGCCAGCAGCCCTGCATCACCCATGCGCTTGAGCGCCAGGAATTCTTCCTGAGCCGCCGCCCATTCCGGCACCAAAATATCCGCCAACGGCGCGCCCGCCTTCAGCACATCACCCGGCGCCAAGGCATACACGCGCTCGACAAACCCCGGTGCGCGGACCTGAATCACCGCCACATCGCGTTCGTTGTAACTCAGTACGCCCGCCGCTTCGAAGCTTACGGCCAGAGCGCCACGGGTGACTGTCGCCAGACGAACACCGAGGTTCTGGGTAACGCCCGGGTCGATCTTGATCGCCGTCGTTTGCGCCACGCCGTCGGAGTAACGCGGCACCAGTTCCATGTCCATGAACGGTGATTTGCCGGGTTTGTCGAACTTCTGCTGCGGGTACATCGGGTCGTACCAATACAGGGCTTTGCGTTCGTCCTGTGCAGAGGCCGTTGGCATGTTCGATTCAGGTTTATGGGCCAACCAATAGCCGCCGACACCACCCGCCATCAGTGATAAGCCGACCCACAAAACGCTTTTAGAAAGACTCATTGGCGGCCTCCCCGTAGGCGAAATACAGGCGTGCGCTGGTCAGCGCTTTTTGCTCGTTGACGTCGATCTGTTTTAGCTGCGCTTCGATCAGTTCACGTCGGGCCGCAACCACCGCCGACACATCGCTTTTGCCGGCGCGGTAACTGGCCAGGGTCAGCTCAGCCTTCTCTTTAGCCAGCGGCAACAGGCTTTCTTGAGTTCGCCGCGCGGCACGGTCCAGCCGCTGGTAGTCGGCCAGTTGCGTCTCCAGTTGTTCGGTGTGCTCGCGCAGTTGCGCCTCGCGCTCGGCTTCCAGTTGATTGAGCTCGGCATGTCGGGCGGCGATCTTGGGGTTTTGCCGGGTTTCGGGGAACAGCGGCAGGTCGAAGGTGAATTGCACGCTGACCATGTCGCCGAACTCACGCCCACGCTTCTGGTAATCGAGCTCCCAGCTCCAATCGGAGGATTTATCGGCTTCGGCTTCACGGACTTTGGCCTGGGCTTCGCGGGTCATGGGGCCAAACGCGGCCAGTGCCGGGTGATGCTCAAGTTTGTGGCTATAGCCCAAGGTATCGATGGGCCATTGCGGCCAGTTGCCGCTGGGTTGTTCATTGGCGGCGGGACCGATCCAGCGCTTGAGGGTGGCGCGGGCCTGGGCTCGTTCGAGTTGCAACTGGTCCTGTTGCTCATCGAGTTGCGCGGCTTCCTGTTTCGGCGTGACAGCATCGGCCGGTTGCGCGCGACCGCTGGCGATCTGCGCGCGGACGGTGTCGCTCAACAGTCGATTCTCGCGATAGAACTGCTGAAACAACGCCTGCTTGAGTTCCACCGAATAGCTGCCGATCCACGCCAGTGCCGTGGCTTGACGCACGTTCAGGCGTTCGACCCGACCTAGGGCCGCCGCCAGGTCAACCGCAGCTTCAGCGACTTCAGTACGCGCGCGGCGCTTGTCGCGGTTGGGCATTTCCTGCATCACGCCGACCATTTGCATGGTCATGAAATCGTGATCCAGGGTTCCGCGATCAGGGCCGCCGACCGGGAAGTTCTGCACGCCGAGCAACAGCTTCGGGTCGGGCAATTCGCCGGCCGGGATCGCGGCACTTCTGGCCGCCTGGAGTTTTTCCGCCTGGGCGGTGAGCGACGGCGCGTTGTGATCGGCCAGGCGCAAGGCTTCATCCAGGGTCAACGGGGCAGCAACGCACGGCAAAGCCAGTACGCTTGCCGCCAGGGCAGCCGCGAGCGGCCACCGTGTGCGGGAGCACATGGAGTTCATGTTTATGAGTCCTGTCAGGATCCACTGCGCGCTATCAAAAGCGCACAGCAACGCCATCCCGCGCAGGCGGAATGGGGCTTAACGGGGAACAGGAATCAGGTGCGAGGGGGTCGCCATACCCCGGACGGGGTCTGGACTGGCAGCATGTCGACAAACAACGTCGCTACCACGGGACTGAACAAAGTGACGGGAGGTTTAGTGATGAACACTTGCAGCATGCCACCGGTCTTGCATTCCTGACCGGGTTTGCAGGGTTTGCCGTGATCGGACGGCATGCCCATGTCCTGGCAGCAGTCCTTGCCCATGTCACCCATCATCGACATGCCCATGGATTTCATCGGGCAGGGATCGGCGGGTGCCTGAACGCCCGCCATTCCACTCAGGGGAAGCGCGAGGCTGATCAGGAAAATGAGGCAAAAGCGCAGATAGCGGTTCATGGGGCTGGAGTCTAGCTTCAGGCTCTGGTTCTGACAATTACCGATCTGTGATGTTTCTCGGGCCTACGGGGCTTTGGAAGCCGAGATGATCGGCTTCCGAGGCATCGATATCAGCGGCTGACTTCTTCTACTTGCTGAGCGGCCGCCAGTTTCGGATGCGCACTGCGCTCATGCACATGCGCCGTCGGCGTGCGGTCAATCAACAAGCTCAACAATTCCGGACGGCTGTAGTGACCGCGCGAATCCATCATGCGTTTGCGCTTGTCGATCAGGCCCATGTCGAGGTCGACGATCACCTCGCCCTCGCCTTCCTGCAGCGAGCCCAACACCACGCCATCCGGGCTGATAATCGCAGTAAAGCAACCACCGGAGATCGGGCCGATCGGGCAGCCGGTGTCGGCCATGATTTGCGCTTGCTGCTCGGGACTGAGCCAGGCCGTGGAGTTGACCACGAAGCAGGCCGATTCGAGGGCGTGCTGGCGGATGTTGACTTCCATTTGCGAGGTGAACAACGGGCCGGCAAACGAGCCGGGGTACATCGAGGCGTGGATCTGTTCGCCATCGGCCATCAAGGCATAACGGGCCAGCGGGTTGTAATGTTCCCAGCACGCCAGTTGGCCGATGCGTCCCACGGCACTGTCGGTGGCGCGCAGGCCGGAGCCATCGCCCATGCCCCAGATCATGCGTTCGTGGTAGGTCGGGGAAATCTTGCGGCGGTGCTGGATCAAGGTGCCATCGGCGTCGAACAGTAACTGCGCGTTGTACAGCGTGCCGCCGTCACGTTCGTTGACGCCGATAGATACGACCATGTTCGCCTCTTTGGCGGCGGCCCCGATGGCATCGGTCGTAGCCGAAGGAACCGTGACGGCCTGATCCAGTAACTTGTAGTGCTCGGCGCCCATTTCAAACGGCGATTGCACGAAGGAAAAGTACGGGTAGTACGGCACGATGGTTTCCGGGAACACGGCGAACTGCACACCCTGCTCACCCAGTTCAAGGATCTTCTGCACAACTTTGTTGACGGTACCTTCACGGCTGTAAAGGACCGGGCTGATCTGTACGGCGGCGGCTTTGACGAAGGACATGGCGGTGATCTCATTGAGGAAACGGGCTTCAACGAGATCAAGATTACGGCAATCATATTTTGTCTTAAATGCCGAATACACCACCTTTTAGGACATCAACCTCGATTGGCCCTTTGGATCACTTGCGGCGGCTGCCCGAAGGCACGGATAAAGGCCCGACGCATACGTTCGCGATCGCCAAAACCGGTATCGGTGGCCACCACATCGATGGAATGCCGCCCGGTTTCCATCATCAAACGCGCCGCTTCCACCCGCAGATTTTCCACGGCTTTGGCCGGTGATTGGCCGGTTTCGGCATGGAACACCCGGCTGAACTGTCGAGGACTGAGGTTGGCTGCAACCGCCAGTTCTTCGACCGACAGTGCGGACTTCAGGTTGTGCTTGGCATAGGTCAGCGCGGCCTGAATGCGGTCGGTACGGGGTTCGAGTTCGAGCATCACCGAAAACTGCGACTGCCCACCCGCGCGCCGGTGGTAGACCACCAATTGCCGGGCCACCCGACGGGCGATTTCGGCGCCGAGATCCTTTTCCACCAGAGCCAGCGCCAGGTCGACACAAGCGCTCATGCCCGCCGCCGTCCAGACGTTACCGTCGTTGATGAAGATCCGGTCTTCTTCAACGATGACTTTCGGATAGGCCTGCTGCAACGCGCGGGCGTGGCACCAGTGCGTAGTTGCGCGCCGGCCATCGAGTAATCCGGCTTCGGCGAGGGCGATGGCCCCGGTACAGATCGAGCCCAGGCGCCGGGTGGTCAGGCTGGCGTTGCGCAGGAACTCGACCATCCCCGGCGATACCGGGCGGATCAGGTTGTCACCCATCACCAGCAAGGTGTCGAAGGTGCGTTGGTCGAAAGCGGTGGTTTCCACGCCGAATCCGGCGGACGTCTGCACCGTGCCGCCCTGCTCGGATAGCAAGGCGAGGCTGTACACCGGCTCGTCGGCGGCGCTGTTGGCCATTTCGAAAGTGGCGCACATGGCCAGGCCCAATACCTGGAAGCCGGGGTAAACGATGAGGCCGAGGGTGTGCATCGCTTTTGACCTGAAAAGTGGCCTGATGGATTTTCAGGCCAGCCGATTTGCACTGTACGCGCCTCCCAACCTGAAGAAAATTTCATTTTCCCCGGGACCAATCTTTTCCCGATACGACGTCCAATTCATCAGCAACATCCACTTTCGGATGCGCCCTGAGGAGTTGTCATGAAAGCTGTGCACCCCTTGATCAAGTTGCGGCATGTCTTGCTCGTTCCCCTGGCGCTGGCGGCGCTGGCGAGCACGCCGGTATTTGCCCAGCCCGAGATCATCATTCGCCAGGCGCCACCGCCTCCACGCATGGAGCAGGCGCCCATGGCCCGTCCCGGTTATGCCTGGGATAACGGTCACTGGCGCTGGGACGGTCGGGGTTATGTGTGGGCGCCCGGTCATTGGCAACACATCAGGCACGGTGGGCGCTGGATGCCCGGTCATTGGGAGGCGCGCGGACCGAACTGGTACTGGATCGAAGGGCGCTGGGTGCGCTGACCCGCCGATTGCAATGACGCTGAATCACCTGCTTGCTCATACGAATCAAGGAGTCCGACAATGTCCCGACTATTCAAGACCACCGCTATCGCCGGCCTCTTGGCGATCACCCTGTCCGGCTGCGTCATCGAACCGGCCCACCCGCACCGGCCGCCACCGCGGGTCGAAATGGTCCCGGTGATGCCCGCGCCGGGGTATCACTGGGTGGCCGGGCAGTATCGCTGGGCTCACAACGAGTGGGTGTGGGTGCCGGGGCATTGGAAGGGTTATTGAAAAAAAACCTGTAAATCAAAAGATCGCAGCCTTCGGCAGCTCCTGCATTGGGCGCGTACAGTCGTGAACGCGGTCGGTGTAGGCGCTGGCGCAGCCCGCGATCTTTTGATCCCATCATTTCTTTCGATCATTCAAATCACGAAAGCGAATTTTTCATTTCCCCCTGACCTGTTCACGATGGCACCACCTAAAACAGCTCGGACGAACTCCTCATGAATTTCAATCTGGCGATTGCCTGCGTCATCGTAGTGTCCTTCGCCATTGCGCTGGGCCACGCCTGACCGCGCTATTTCGCGTCGCCGCCATGGGGTTTGTAGAACGTGAACAAACCGATCTGGGCAGTCTTGATGTATTCATGCGCCCAGTCCGGTTTCACTGTCCGGTCATGGAAATACATGGCGCCGTGGGTGCGATCCGGTAGCTGCTTGTTCAGCGCCTTGCGCGCGATTTCCTTGGCCATCGCGTAGGGGACGTCTTCCTGGGCCGTGTCCGGCTTACCGTCACACCACCAGGAAAACTGGCAGGCATGCTTTTCCGAGCCTTGCTTGACGATCCCGCACACCGTGTCCGGAAAGCCCTTGTGGCCGAGGCGATTCATCACCACATTGGCGACGGCTTCCATGTCGGCGGCGTCTTTGCCTTTAGCTTCCCAGTAAATGCTGCGGGCCATGCAGGTGATGGCTTCGTCCAGCGGCGCCGTGCCTGCCGGGTCGACGGCCTGAACTTCAGATTGAGTAATCGTCTCGGCCTTTTTCGGCGCCGGTGCTGCACTGCCTTTGTCGGCGGCTTTCTCTTCCAACACTTGGGCCTTGTCCACGGCCACTTCTTTTTTTTGCGCCTGATCGTCAGCGAAAACCTGGCCTGCAAGCAGGGTGATGGCGAGGCAGGTGGCTATCCACGGGAGGCGCATGATGGGCAGGCTCTTCAGGGCGTCGACGGGCGACTTCGCTTTATTGTAGTCGGCAAATCATTCGAAAAGGCAGTGCCCCGAACGGGGTGAAATCGCGCATCATGGGCGCAGTCCGTTCAAGGGGGATTTTCATGCGCGTCCTATCATCCGTTTTGTGTGTTGCGGCGTTATCGTCCGGCCTGGTGTTCGCTACCAGCGCCCTGGCCACTGACGAGACGCAACTGGTTCAGTCGATCAATACCTATCGCAGCCAAGTGCAGCGTTGTGGCGGCCAGGCATCGCCGGAGCTGCCACCGCTGGCGGCCGATCCGCGCCTGGTGCTGTCCGCCACGCAAAACGTCGACCTGCAACAGGCGATGGCGCAAGCGAAATATCCGATGGTCAATGTGCAGGCGATCACCCTGTCCGGCCCGCGCGATGCGACGTCGGCCATGAAGGCCGTGCAGGAAAGCTTCTGCCAGGTGGTGCTGAACCCACAATTCATCGATGTCGGCGTCAGCCGCGACGGTAGCCAATGGCGCATCGTCCTCGCGCGTCCGCTGTTGAGCGGGCGACTGGGCGACGCGCCAGCCGAAGGTCAAAAGTTGCTGGAACTGCTTAATGCCGCCCGCGCCCAACCACGGCAGTGCGGCGGCCAACCGTTCGCCGCCACCACGCCGCTGGCCTGGAACGCCACGCTGGGGGCCGCCGCCGAAGCCCACAGCCGCGACATGGCCAACAACAATTATTTCGATCACAAGGACCGCTCGGGCGGCACACCGGGTGACCGGGCTGAACTGGCCGGCTACAGCTACCAACAAATCGGCGAAAATATCGCCGCCGGGCAAGACACCACGCGCAAAGTCGTCGATGGCTGGCTCGGCAGCCCTGGCCATTGCGCCAACCTGATGAACCCGCAGTTCCGCGAACTGGGCGCGGCGTATGCGGTGGACCCGAAGAGTGATGCGGGGATTTACTGGACAGCGATGTTCGGGACGCAGTAAATCTCCAGCGCGACCCTATCCCTTGTAGGAGCGAAGCTTGCTCGCGAAAGCGCTGTATCAGTTACAACGTTGCTGAATGTACAAAGGGTTGAAGTCCCGACACTGATCGTTCCCACGCTCCGCGTGGGAATGCAGCCCGTGACGCTCCGCGTCACTGGACGCGGAGCGTCCCCTGAGGCATTCCCACGCAGAGCGTGGGAACGATCAAACGCGCGCACCTATTCCCCGCTACTGTAAGCAAACCGCCGGTCTATGAAAAAGGCTCACCTCTTGAGCGATACATTCGCAAAACCCCAGGAAGTCCCCCTGCGCGAAGCCTTTCTCTTCTGGCTCAAGCTCGGCTTCATCAGCTTCGGAGGCCCGGCCGGGCAGATTTCGATCATGCATCAGGAGTTGGTCGAACGCCGACGCTGGATCTCGGAGCGGCGTTTTCTGCACGCGCTCAACTATTGCATGCTGCTGCCCGGGCCGGAGGCGCAGCAACTGGCGACTTACATCGGCTGGCTGATGCACCGGACCTGGGGCGGTGTGATCGCTGGCGTGCTGTTTGTATTGCCGTCGTTGTTTATCCTGATTGGCTTGTCCTGGGTGTACATCGCTTTCGGGGACGTGCCGGTGGTGGCCGGGCTGTTTTATGGGATCAAGCCGGCGGTGACCGCGATTGTGCTGCAGGCGGCCCATCGAATCGGCTCGCGGGCGCTGAAAAACAACTGGTTATGGGGGATCGCGGCGGCGTCATTTGCGGCGATCTTCGCCTTCAATGTGCCGTTTCCACTGATCGTGTTGGGCGCAGCCGTTATCGGTTATTTCGGCGGGCGCCTGGCCCCGGAGAAATTCAGCAACAGCGGCCACAGTTCGACGCACAAATCCTACGGCCCGGCGCTGATCGACGACGACACCCCGACACCTGAACATGCGCGTTTCAACGCGATGAAATTGCTGCGCCTGGCCCTGATCGGCGCCGTGTTATGGATGGTGCCGATGGGACTGCTTACAGTGCTGTTCGGTTGGGACGGTACCCTGACGCAGATGGGCTGGTTCTTCACCAAAGCCGCACTGCTGACCTTCGGCGGCGCCTATGCCGTGCTGCCTTACGTGTATCAAGGCGCGGTCGGCCATTATGGCTGGCTGACGCCGACGCAAATGATCGATGGCCTGGCGCTGGGCGAAACCACGCCCGGCCCACTGATCATGGTGGTGGCCTTCGTCGCGTTTGTCGGCGGCTACGTGCAGCAAGTGTTCGGCGCCGATCACGTCTTCCTCGCCGGCGCGCTCGCCGCCACGCTGGTGACCTGGTTCACCTTCCTGCCTTCATTCCTGTTCATCCTCGCCGGCGGGCCGCTGGTGGAGTCGACCCACAACGAACTGAAATTCACCGCGCCACTGACCGCCATTACCGCCGCCGTGGTCGGGGTGATCCTCAACCTGGCGTGTTTCTTCGGCTACCACGTGCTCTGGCCCAACGGTTTCAGCGGCCATCTCGACTGGCCTTCGGCGCTGATTGCGATTGGCGCGGCGATTGCGCTGTTTCGCTTCAAGCGCGGAGTCATTGAGGTGTTGATCCGCTGTGGGTTGATCGGCTTGGCCGTGCACCTGCTGCGGTAGCGGATAAACAAAAGCGCCCATACCTCAAGGGTGTGGACGCCGGGAGCACGATCATTTCGCCGCGTGTTGCACCTGCGCTTCAGGCATCGCCGAAGAGTGGTGGTTGAGAATCTTCCACTGACCATCGACCTGTTCATAGACGAAGGTGTAGCGCGCCTGCACCTGACGGGTCGCGCCAGTGGCCTCGGTCAGGGTGAAGGTGTAGACACCACTGTCCATGGCTACGTTGCTGCCCAGTTGGCGGATTTCGCGGTAGTTGATCTGACCCACAGGCTTGAGCGCCAGGAAGTGATCGAAGTAGTCCTTGATCTGATCCGGCGTGGTCCGTACCTGATTGGACACGGTCGGCTGCAACACCGCGCCCGGCGCATAGAGGTCGACCACCGACTGCGCGTTGCCGGTCTGCAACGCGCTGTTCCAACGGTCAAACAAACCGGCAATCTCACGGTCCTTCACGTTGGCAGGCGCTTGGGCCACGGTGCGATAAACGTACGGGGCGGCGGTCTCTGCGGCCTGTAAAAACGGGGCGCCCAGAGCAAAAAACAGGGCGATGGCCGGGATTTTCAGTTTCATTGCGATACTCCATGGGGGGTCGGTGAACCCACTTTGCCAACCCGCCAGCCAGCCGACATCGGCCAACCGGAGTCATTTGCCTATGCCATTTGGCAGATAGCGCCCGGCGCCGTTAACAAGGTTTAATGACCTCCCCCTGCGCCCGCGGGCTTGTCTCAACGCCGGAGCCGAACCATGCAAAACCCGCCTCACGACCCTGCTAGCGCCTTGGCCATCCGCACTCACTATCGACAATCCGAGAGTCGCGCGGCACGCCTGCGGTTATTGGTCGACACCGGGCAGGAGTTGACCCAACTGGCTCCCGGCGCCATGCGCGAGCGCGTGTTGGCACGGGCGTGCGCCTTCCTCGCAATGGACCACGGGTTGCTGCTGGAATGGGATGCCGAGGGGCGCGTCAGCACCACCGCCCGGCATGGCAGCCGTGATCGACTCAACAGCCTCGAAGCCGTCGCCGACCGCGCCATGCGCACGCCGTGCTGGCAGGAACGTCCGGGGCACGCCTTGCCCAATGTGCTGCGAGTGCCGTTACGCGGTGGCGACGGCAATGCCTTTGGTGCCCTGGTGCTGGCCAACAGCGTCAGCCTGCGCGCGCCGGACAACGAAGACAGCGAATCCCTGCAACTGCTCGCCACCCTGCTGGCCGCGCACCTTGAAAACGATCGGCTGCTGACGACGCTCAAGGCGCGGGATCGGACCCTGTCGGACCTGGTCAACCGGATGTTCCGCGCCCAGGAAGACGAGCGCAAACGCGTGGCGTACGACCTGCACGACGGACTCGCCCAAACCCTCGCCGGGCTGCACCAGCGCCTGCAAGGTTTCGCCGGCCGCTGCCCAGCACTGCCAGGCACCCTGGGCGCGGATTTGCAGGCGATTCTTGCGCTGGCCCAGCACAGCGTGGGCGAAGGCCGGCAACTGATCGGCGGCCTGCGCCCGGCGGTGCTCGATGATTTCGGTTTATTGAAGGCAGTCGATAAAGAGGCAGATCGCCTGCGAGAAGCCGGGATCAGCGTGCAGTGGATGGCTCGTTGCGAGGCGCGTTTTCCCAGCCAGGTGGAAATCGCCCTGTTCAGGATCGCCCAGGAAGCGATCAACAACATCCTCAAACATGCCCGGGCCAGCCAGGTAAAACTGGCGCTGGAACTGGACGAAGGCCAGGCCTTGCTGCGGGTAGACGATAACGGCAAAGGCTTTGCCACCGAACAACAACAACTCGACACCGACGACACGCGGCATCTGGGCCTCGCCACCATGCAGGAACGCGCCAGCCTGCTGGGTGGACGCCTCACCTGCACCAGCGCAATCGACGGCGGCACCCAACTGCACGCTCGCGTGCCTGCCCACTTGAATGGAACACCTCAATGAGCCAAATCCTGCGTCTGGTGCTGGCGGACGATCATGAAGTCACCCGCACCGGTTTCGTCGCCCTGCTGGCGGGTCATCCGCAATTCGAAGTGGTCGGCCAGGCCCGCGATGGCCAGGAAGCGGTCGACCTGTGCGAACGGCTGCTGCCCGACATCGTCATCCTCGACATTCGCATGCCGGTGCTCAACGGCCTGGGTGCGGCACGCCTGCTTCAACAACGTCTGCCGACCCTGAAAGTGGTGATCTTCACCATGGACGACAGCCCCGATCACCTGGAGGCGGCGATGAACGCCGGCGCGGTCGGTTACCTGCTCAAAGACGCCAGCCGCGATGAAGTGATCGACGCCCTGCAGCGAGTCGCCGCCGGTAAAGAAGCCCTCAACAGTGCGGTCAGCGCCCGTCTGTTGCGACGGATGACCGAGCGCAATGCCAGCGGCGCCACACCGACCGAAAACCTCACGCCCCGGGAACGCCAGGTGCTCGGATTGGTGGCCAACGGCATGAGCAATCGTCTGATCGGCGAGCAATTGGGAATAACTACCGGCACGGCAAAAGCTCATGTCGAACGGGTCATTGGCAAGCTCGGGGCGTCCGATCGCACCCAGGCTGCGGTCCGTGGCATTGCGCTGGGCCTGGTGACTCAACCATGAACGTGTTTTACGCCCGACGCTGGGCCGACCTGCCGCTACGGGGCAAAGCCCTGGTGGTGATTTCCCTGCCGTTGGTGGTGCTGTTGCTGTCGCTGGTGCTGATCTACATCACCGAACGCCAGACCGCGCGCGCCGAAGAAGACGTGCGCCGGGTATTGCTGGTGCAAGGCGACATCCAGACCGTCCACACGCTGCTCGCCGAGGCCGCCGCCAGCGTGCGCGGCTACCTGCTGACGCACCGGGAGGACTTCCTGCCGGGTTACCTGAAGGCCAAGCCCTTGATCGAATCCGCCCTGCGCCGGCTCGACAGCAACGTGCGCGATGAGCGGGTGCGCGCACAACTGGAAGCTATCACCCCGCTGATCAACAGCAAAGTCGATGGACTGGAGGAAATGCTCAGCGATCGCGAAGGCAAACCCGAGTCGATCACCATCATCCTGATCAACAACAAACACATCCTCGACGAATTGCGCGAACACATCAGCACCATGCTCACCCTTGAGGACACGCTGCTGGCCGAGCGTACTGCGGCGGCGTCCGCGACCCGCCAGCGGCTGTTGTTCTCAACGTTGCTGGCCGCCCTCTGCGGACTGTTTGGCGCCATCGTTGCAGTGCTGTTTTTGTCCAAGGGCATCGTCGCCCGGGTGCAGAAAGTCCAGGGCAATGCACAACGCCTGGCCCTCGGTCAGCCATTGCTGCCGCAACCGCCGGAGAACGATGAGATTGGTCAGTTGGGCACGCGACTGGTGGAGGCCGGGTTGCTGCTGGCCGAACGCTCGCGAGCGTTGCGTGACAATGAAGAGCGCTTGCGGCTGATCATCGACGGCGTAAAGGACTACGGGATTTTCGCCCTCGACACCCAAGGCTACGTCACCAGTTGGAACGCCGGCGCCGAGCGGATCAAGGGCTACACCGAGCAGGAAATCATCGGCCAGCATTTCTCGGTGTTCTACCTGGCGCAAGAGTGCCCGGAGCATCCCGCGATGGCGCTGCGCGAGGCCACGCGCAACGGGCATTACATGGAAGAGGCCTGGCGCAGTCGCAAGAATGGCAGCCGCTTCTGGGCCAGTGTAGTGATCACCGCGCAATACGACAGCAGCGGCGCGTTGCGCGGGTTTTCGAAGATTACCCGGGACATTACCGACCGCCGCGCGGCCGAGATTGCGCTGCGCACCGCCCGCGAAGAAGCCGAGCGCGCCAGCCGGGCCAAAAGCGAATTCCTGTCGCGCATGAGCCACGAACTGCGTACCCCGCTGAACTCGATCCTCGGTTTTGCGCAACTACTGGACATGGACTCGCCCCCCGGGCAAAAGGCACAGATCGGGCATATCCTGCGCGCCGGCCAGCACCTGCTGACCCTGATCAACGAAGTGCTCGACATCGCCAAGATCGAAGCCGGACGCCTGCCGCTGAACATCGAATCGGTGCCCTTGGCGACTGCGCTGCAAGAAGCCCTGACCCTGGTTTCGCCGATGGCCACCGACGCCGGTATCCATCTGGCGCCATTGCCGACGCTGGCCGCCGACAGCGGAGTTGTCGCTGATCGACAACGCCTGACCCAGGTGCTGCTGAACCTGCTGTCCAATGCGATCAAGTACAACCGGCCTGAGGGTCAGGTGAGCATCGAAGTCACGGTTGAACAACAGCGCATCTCCGTGTCGGTCAGCGATACCGGCAAGGGCATTGCGGCGGATCGTCTGGGTCAACTGTTCAAGCCGTTCGAGCGCCTGGAAACCGACCCCAATGTGGAAGGCAGCGGCCTTGGCCTGGCGTTGAGCAAGAGCTTGCTGGAAATGATGAAGGGCAGCCTGACCGTGCAAAGCCAACCCGGCGTCGGCTCGCGATTTACCCTGGAACTGCCGTTTGTGCGCTTGCAGGAAACCGCCGGGCCAACCGCTGCGCTGATCGATAACCGAGCGCTAATCCCCGTCCTGACCGGCCCGGATGTCCAGGGCAAGGTGTTGTGCATCGAAGACAACCTCTCGAGCCTGGCGCTGATCGAAACCCTGCTGCAACGCAGGCCTGGCATAAAACTGCTGTCGAGCATGCAAGGGCAACTGGGGCTGGACCTGGCCGCACAACACACGCCGCAGTTGATTCTGCTGGACGTCTCGCTGCCGGATATCGACGGGCTGAACGTGCTGCAGCGCTTGCGCCAGTCCGCGACCACACGGACTACGCCAGTGCTGATGATTACCGCCGACGCCAGTGACCTCACCCGCCTGGCCTTGTGCGAAGCGGGTGCGACGGCGGTGTTGACCAAACCGATTCACATTCCTTCGTTCCTCGCCCACCTCGACCACTACTTTCCGGAGCCCGTGTGAACACCGACCTGCGCATTCTGATTATCGACGACCAACGCCCCAATCTCGACCTGGTGGAGCAACTGCTAGTGCGCGAGGGGCTGACTAATGTGCTGAGCAGCACCCAGCCGCTGCGCACCCTGGACCTGTTCAACAGCTTCGAGCCGGACCTGGTGATTCTCGACCTGCACATGCCCGAGTTCGACGGCTTTGCCGTCCTCGAACAACTCAACCGACGCATCCCGAGCGGCGAATACCTGCCGATTCTCGTGCTCACCGCCGACGCTACCCGCGACACCCGCCTGCGGGCACTGGCGCTGGGGGCCAAGGACTTCATCAGCAAACCACTCGATGCCCTGGAAACCATGCTCAGGGTCTGGAACCTGCTGGAAACCCGTTCGCTGTACAAAACTTTGAGGACGCTGATCCCGGCGGAGCAAATCGATTTGCTGCGTCAGCGCTAAACCGCCGTGTCGACTTGCACCACTTCGATTCCCAATCGCTGGTAATCCTCAACATTGCCCGAGGCCAGGTGACGCTCGGTGATCAGCGTCTGGATGCGCCGGCATGGCGCGACCACAAAGGGCTCTACCGCGCCCAGTTTGTCCGCCGTGGTCACGGCCACCACATGAGCCGCGCTGTCGAGCATCGCCTGCTTCACCGGCACTTCATCGAAATGCAGCGAGCTGATGCCGACCTCGGGATGAATCGCGCACACCCCGGTGAACAACAGATCCGCCTTGATGCCCTGAAACAGCCGCAAGGTTTCATGTCCGCTGGCCGACATCGTCGCCGGATTGAGCTGACCGCCCGCCAGAATCACCTTGATGCCTTTGTATTCCGCCAAAGTGATCGCGATCACCGGCGAGGCCGTAACGGCAGTGATGGCGATATCCGCCGGCAGCGACCGGGCAATCTGCAGCGTGGTCGAGCCTGAGTCGAAAATCACGATCTGGCCATTCTGCACATACCGCGTGGCGAGTTGCGCCAGGTGGGTTTTCACTTCATCGGTTTCGCTGACGCGGGTGAAGTAATCCTTGCCGGTGTCCTTGGGCCGCGGCAACGCCCCGCCGTGCACCCGCTGCACCAGGCCTGCGGCATCCAACTCCGCCAGATCACGGCGAATGGTGTCGTCGGAAACGGCGAAATGCTGGCTGAGTTCCGAGGCCATGACCTTGCCATCACGTTCGATGAGTAGCAGGATTTTTTGCCGGCGCAGGGAAGGAAGTTCGATTGAAGAATGCATGTTTATGCCTGAGCTTGCGGGTTTGTGCAAGATTAGCCAAAGCCCCCGGCAAACACAATCGAGGCGGTGTTCGATTTATTTTCAGGCAAACTCCTGATCATAAAGTCGTCACCCTTTTCTCCAGAGCTATCACCCCATGCTTTTTTCCCTTGTGTCGAACGGATCCCCAGCCGCGCCCGAACAGACCGACGCAAGGGGGGTGCCTTGGTGGAGTTTCACCAAAACCGTGCTCTCGGCTGCGGCCCTGTCACTGGTACGTGACGGATTGGTCGAGCTGGACGATACGATGCCTGAAGGTCCCTTCACCCTGCGCCAACTACTGCGGCATGAGGCGGGGCTGGCGGATTATGGTGAACTGGCTGAATACCATGCCGCCGTTGCGCGCCATGACTCACCTTGGTCGACGGATGAAATGCTGCAACGTCTCGATGCCGGCCGGTTGCGCTATGCGCCGGGAACCGGATGGCGCTATTCGAATGTCGGCTATCTGTTTGTAGCGAAGATTATTGAACGGGTAACCGGTCTCGAACTCGCAGAGGCGCTGACTCAACGGGTGTTTTCGCCCCTCGGCTTATCGCAGGTTCGCCTGGCGACGTCTCCAGCCGATTTGCAGGATGTGCGCGCGACGTACGACCCAGGTTGGGTGTATCACGGTTTGCTGGTCGGGCCACTTGGGGAAGCGGCGCTGTGCCTGGATCGCCTACTGAGCGACCGGCTCCTGCCCCACGCTCTACGACAGGAAATGCAAACGGTGCATCCCCTCAGCGCCCCCATTCCCGGACGTCCATGGACTTCCCCGGGTTATGGCCTCGGCCTGATGCAAGGTGCCGTGCACAGTGGCCTGATCCTGAGTGGGCATACGGGAAGCGGACCCGGCAGTGTCGTGGCGATTTACCGCTGTACTGAGAACGGGCACTCGGCAACGTGCGCTGTCTTCTGTGAAGGCGGCGACGAAGGCTCTGTCGAAACACGGGCCGTGGATCACTTATCAGCGGCCTTGGGGCATGGACAAAGAGACTGAGGCAGCAATTCCCTCAGTTAGTCGCCACCCGCGCCACATTGCCCGACGTCACTAGCGCTTTCAGCGATGCATCAAACTGTTTCAACGCATTCACCTGCAACTCGGTCTGCTGGTCGATTTGCGCCGCGATCTCTGGCGCCGCTTTGCCATGGACCCAGACCGAAGGCATTTGCTGTTCACGGGAGCCTTCAGCCTTGCCGATATATTGCAGGTTCGCGTCGTAGAACTTGGCGAGGAATCGCGCTTCGACCTGGTTGTTGCGCTTCGAAACCAAGCGACTGTAAGTGTCCAGCATCACCACCACATCCGGGTGAGCAGCCACCAGCGCATCGAGGTTGTCGTAGACGGTCACCGAAGCGAATTGTTTCTGCAACGAACCCATCAGCCAGTTGATCGCCAGTTTCGGGTCGGAGCTTTTGATGAAAGCGTTGCTGATGCGCGAATCGAGGGCGGCGTTCTTGCCGCCGTTCACGGCGACCGCGTGGTAGCTCTCAAGGTATTGGAGGGTGTTGACGGTGTTTTCGCTATAGAGCACGCCCACCGATTGGGAATGCTTCAATTCGGCGCTGCTGTCCCCCATCGGCAGGAAATGGCAGGCCTGCGGGTCGGCGGCGTAGGCCGGTGCGGTGACGGCAAAACCGCCGGTCAGTACGGCGACAAGGGCCAAAACAGTTGAGATTCTCATCGCGCAGGTTCCTTCAGAAGCGAGATCGGTATGTCGCTATCCTCCTCCGTTGAGGAAAAAACAGAACTCGCATTTTTTGATGATGACTATCGATTGAACGAATGGTCAGCAAAGCCTTGAGTTCAGGCTTGCCTGACGATATCGACCGAGATCTCCACCGCCGCCTCCGTGCCTCTGTTCTCAAGCCAGTGGGTGGTGTTCCTGTCCTCGGGCCACCCCACTCCCGGCCCATAATCCGTGGCGACTCCATTGCGATGGTCGGTGATTGTTCCTTGCAATATGTAGACGGTGCCTGGCCTGTCGATGTGGTTGTGCACCGGCCCGAAGACGCCTCCGGGTTCGATGGTCACCCTGCGCATTCTGAGTTGGCGCCCTGCCATGCCTTCGATCTCAGGACCGAGGTCAATCGATGCCAGTAACTTCACCGTAACGCCTTTCGTTTCAGGTGCCGCCGGTTCGATGCTCATTGCGCGTTCCACTTGTAGCTACAGAATCTAGTTAGAAGTAGAGACCCAAAATGGCGTGGCTGGTGGGGAGGCGACAAAGGGTAGGTGGCAGCTGCAAGCTGCAGTGACAGCTTTGGTTGAACCCGTAGCATAAGAGCAGCTGTTAATCTGTCACAAATCAACGGTTCGCCAGGCGGCCTGCACATTGAATCCCGCACTCACCATTAACCCGAAAGATGGCGCTATACATATCGCGGCCGCTGGACGCAACCTTGAAATCAGGAACGCTTTTACCTGCGAAACCGCATCCGCTCTGCTTGCGCAGTTCTACCGATCCGAACTGGACCACAAAAACGGGTACGTATGGCGTACGTATCAGGGAATCAGCATTGAAGGCGTATCAGGTAGTTTTGCTCTCTGCTTCCATTTTGGTTGGCTGACAGCAGTCCATATCGGGGTGTCAGTGCCAGGCACAGGAACCGAAAAAGGTTGGCCCCCGAGAGAATCAATTGAGCAAGAAGTCAGCCATCTCAAAAACTCATTCAGGAGACAGCTTTCACGTTCATTCCGGACCGACCAGGAAGCGTTTTCCTGGGGAAACGCTTGGGTCAGTTTTGATGAAAAAGGGTTTTCGGCCAGTGCTGGAATTAACTATGCACTGGATTAACGTCCTCAAACCTGAGTCCCGTCAAAGGGTGAAATAGTTGACCTGATCCAGATCCGTCAGCAGATCGGGGCCGTTGGCATGCATGATTTTTTGATGCGTTTAAACATTTTTTCCAACCCATGTTTAAAGACACTCAGTGTTACGTCATAAGAGGCTACAACGCCTTGCGTCGTTGCCTACGAGTACGCCAGAATCCGCCGGCTTGTGCGGCTGTGGGGCGGGCTATATCGTTTGCTGGTCACTGAAAAACAGTGATCGGGTTTGGTAGCCCGCTGTAACAGCCGTATGGCAACGCCTTATGCAGTCTCTTTTTGGGACTCTGCTTTTATGGTGGTCATGCGTGGGGCTCCTTCGTGAGCGCCGGGGTTTTCCTGTTGCAGCCGGTCTACCAACCCACGTATGGCCGCCACCCTTCGTTTGGTAGCGAGGGTGATGGCTCCTTAAAATCTGTAACAAGGAGTTTTCATCTATGTTCAAAGTGACACGCTATTAATCTAAATAAAACTGAGAACATGAAACTTACCAAATCACAACTTACCAACCTTCTTACAAAATGGATGAAAGAAGAACGTTCTGCATGTCGTGCGGCCTTCCTAGGCACGAATGAATGAGGGTGTAGGCAAATGTACAGCCCCACAAATAAACAAGAACGATTGCGGCGGCCCAATTTTTAGGTGTGCGACAGTCCAGCGCCTCAATGATTCTTCCTACACAGGCTTGACCCAACTTATTACTGCACGTGTGTTGAACGGTGCTCAGCAGAGAGCGTCCTGACCTAAATGAAAAGTGTCATTTCTTATACGCGGTATCCTCTCGCGCGAACATCAAGAATCAAGGCTTCTCACAGCCTAACTCGTTAACTCAACATGTTTTCTTGATCTCCAATCACTTTTGCAAGGATAGGCATCATGAGTGGAAAGCCCGCCGCCCGCGTTACTGACCCTACCGCATGTCCAATGCCGGGGCATGGCACCAACCCTATAATCGAAGGTTCTCCTGACGTCGTCTTCGATTGTTTGCCCGCAGCACGTCAAGGTGATGTATCTGCTTGCGGAAGCCCGATTAGCTCTGCCGTGTCATCGACGGTTTTCATCAACGGAAAACCTGCCGCAACGCTCGGCAGTGTCGGTGAACATGGCAACGTGATCATCGGTGGATCGGGAACCGTGATCATCGGCGACATGTTCACACCGACCCCGTTCACCCCCATCGTGCCATTGAGCAGTTCCACAGCCCCTTACTCCGGACGCTTTCAACTCATAGATCAGGAAACCGGCAAACCCATCGTTGGCCGCAAAGTAAAGGTCTGGTCTAGTGCCGGCTGGAGCGCGCTCGACACCACAAATATCGAGGGCATGACATCGTGGGTTAAGCACGATGCGTCGGAGTCTATCCATATTGACCTGGTGCAGGGAGGCGAAGAATGAATGACCAATCCGGCTTGTCTCAGGGTGGCATGAGCCCCGAAGGAAAGACTAACCCCGTGGGCATCCTGAAGCCGAAGCTCGATCCCCAGGACAAGAAAGTACTGTGCTCGGCAATTTGCTATTGCAGCAGCACACCCAACATCAGCCAAGATGGCAAGAATCTCAAACAGGGCTGTGTGGCCCAGCGCCTTGGGGAGCTTGACGAGATTCTCCAGAAGCGTAGTCCGTATAAGCCCGAGGTCAGTTACGACATGACCAAGAATCCACCACAGCCAATCCTCGACAGTCAAACAGGGAACAGCCCTCATAGCTGGATACCGGGCTGGATCAACAAGTACTGGAATGAAGACCCAGAACATCCACCGTTCAAGTCCGGGAAAGGGATGATTCGTCGACCCGATGTCGTGATCGTCAAGGATTCCAGCAAGTCACCAACTCAGGACAATATCAAGCAAGTAGTGGAGATGAAATTCCCACCTGACCCACCGAATATGGAGCAGGCGCGGGATTATGCAAAAATTGCTGGCAACAAAAGCAAGGTCGTTGAGATGACATCCACCGAATGTGACTGTAGCCAGGAAAATCAGCAGTCCAATGTGCCAGTGGAACAGCTCGGATGGGCCGCTGCCATCGCGAGTGGCGTTATGTTTATCCTGACGCGTGGCCGCTCCCCTCGGCCAATGATCCCCGCTTACTGACTAGGAGCAACACCCATGGAACCGGAATTCAATGTAGCCGAAGAACTTGCCAAGCAACCACACCTGCTGGAAATACCCGGCCATCTATTGATGAAGGGCGGCCCCCAGAACTATATCGGAGCAGTACTTTGCCTGCGAGGAACGCTGTATTTCAAGGAGGCCCATACACCCTTGGTGCGCGAGGCGCTATGCCAGTGCTTCGACGACTTCAAACGCTTGGCTGAGCCCCACCTCACCTGGCTCTGGCGCGAAGAACCTCCTCAAGGCAAGCCATTGTCAACCTATGCTAACGCAAAGCCACTACGAGATATGGTCGAAGCAATGGATGAAGACGACCTTCTCAGCTTCTACTACCTCAGTGGCAAGCAATCAAATGACGCTAGCGCTTGGCTCTTCGATGTTTTTGGTATGCGGGGATGGGCGGCTAAGATCGGGGATGAGCTAAGCGTTCTGCAATTCTCAGTACCGCTTTTGTACCAAGAGCAAAACCCTCTCAGCTTCCTACGCTTATTCCTCGACTCCGCGCGCCGATTGGTTCCAGAGCAGGGCTACGCGGGGCATGCCTTCAATCTCTCCGTAACCAACCGGGATGGCAATGAGCCTACTGAAGCCTTTATGGCGGCGCGCATGCCTGGTTTGGATGCGGGAACAGCAGGTCTGTTGGCTAATATCCCCGAGTTCAAGCCCACAAAAATCAAGACTGTCAGTTGGCTGACCCTGCTCGACCAAGCGCGACTGGATCTTGTTGGCGGTCTTGAGGGGCTACGTGCGCAGCTACCTTCCAGCCATTTTGCCTTTTATGACTACGGTAACGGTGTGGTGATCCAGGCCGGCGCGCACCCGTACCTTGCCGGTGATGCTAATGATCCGAAACCGGCTGCTTACGTGTTACTGAACCATGTGCTCAAGGGCATCCGCTACGAGACTGTGGGTTCATTGCACGGCGGCTCTCATGATGGCGAGTTACGGCTGGTGGACTGGTCGGCGGACCAGTGGCTCAAGCGCTTAGATGTGGACGCAGACGATATACCCGTCTGGCGTGCCAAGTTACTTCGCGACGAACCCTGCTTGGATGCTACAAACACTCTGCCGGGGCGCTTGTAGAATAGATGAACTGACGCGGCCGCCGATACAACGGACGAGATAAACCAAGCCGCTATCGCATGAGTGGGCGTCGGCCAGACTGAGCAAGGTTCAATTGGCTGTGCGCTTCCCCCTGAGACCCAACCCCCCCAGATACCAATCCCGTACCCTACGACGCCTCTTTCGATCTTGACCCCAAGAAAATGAAATTGGCGGCAGACCGCGCACTCAAGTTCTACCTCAACCCCGGGGCGACGAAAACGCAGATACCGCCCCGCAGATCCGGCACCTGCTTCTCCATCGACGCAGCGGTGGATGACGAAACGTTGCTGGTTGAGATCTACGAATCGCTGTCGTCGGCCCGCGCAATGGTCAACGATCTCGTCGAGCTGACGGACGGCCCGCGACGCCATACGATGCTGGTGCTGCACCGGACGCTCCTGATGGGTGAGCTGGCGGCCAACCGGGTACTGGATAACCACAAGCCTGGGTAATCGCCAGGCGCTGCAGTGAGGGGGCTTGCTCCCTCACTACTTGGGAACCTCCAAGCGCCCAGAGCCGTATTGAAAAGTTGCTTGCTCAATACATATGGATATCCGTATATTCGGACCTTCACATATCTACGGCCTCACCATGCTCAGTCCTCCAGCCCTCTACAAATGCCTATCCGACGAAACCCGCGCCCGGGCCACTCTGCTGATCACCCGTGAAGGCGAGTTATGCGTCTGCGAGTTGGTCTGCGCGCTGGATGACAGCCAGCCGAAAATCTCCCGCCATCTGGCCCAACTCCGGGCATGCGGCCTGCTGCTTGATCGACGCCAGGGTCAATGGGTGTATTACCGGCTCAACCCGGAACTGCCCGACTGGGTGCGCGCGGTGCTTGAAACCACGCTGCACGCCAATGCCGACTGGCTTGCGGAAAACACTGCCCGGCTCAGACAGATGAGCGACCGTCCGCTCAATTCCGCAGCGTGCTGCTGACCCCTGTTTCGTCGAGTGTTCTTATGCTGATTGCGTTAGCGATTTTTCTATTCACGATTGTGATGGTCATCTGGCAGCCCAAGGGCTTGGGCGTTGGCTGGAGTGCTTCTTTGGGTGCCGTTCTGGCGCTGGTTTCCGGCGTGGTGACATTGGACGACATTCCCCTGGTGTGGGGCATTGTCTGGAACGCGACCGCGACGTTTATCGCGGTCATCGTCATCAGCTTGTTGCTGGATGAGGCGGGATTCTTTCAGTGGGCGGCTTTGCATGTGGCGCGCTGGGCCAAGGGCGACGGGCGTCGCCTGTTCGCGTTCACGGTACTGCTCGGGGCAGCCGTGTCCGCCCTGTTTGCCAATGACGGTGCGGCACTGATCTTGACCCCGATCGTGATCTCGATGCTGATCGCGATGCGCTTTTCGCCTGCCTCAACCCTGGCGTTTGTTATGGCTGCAGGTTTTATCGCCGACACGGCCAGCCTGCCGTTGGTGGTGTCGAATCTGGTGAATATCGTTTCGGCCGACTACTTTGGCCTTGGTTTCAGCCAATACGCCTCGGTGATGGTTCCGGTCAACCTCGTGGCAGTGGCCGCGACGCTGGTCGCGCTGTACCTGTTTTTCCGCCGCGATATACCGCAGCACTACCAAGTCGAAGAACTTCAAGACCCGCGTCTTGCGGTGCGAGATCCACTGACCTTTCGTTTCGGCTGGTGTGTTTTGGTGGTGTTGCTGGTCGGTTTGTTTGCACTGGAGCCACTGGGTATTCCGGTCAGTGCAATCGCCGCTGTCTGTGCCGCAACGCTATATGCCGTAGCGGCACGTGGGCATGTGATTTCCACACGCAGAGTGTTGCGCGAAGCGCCCTGGCAAGTCGTGACCTTTTCACTGGGCATGTACTTGGTTGTCTACGGACTGAAAAACGCAGGCCTGACCGCCTACCTGACGGATGCCCTCAACCACTTGGCCGAATACGGCGTGTGGGGCGCCGCTCTGGGCACTGGTTTTCTGACCGCATTGCTGTCGTCCGGCATGAACAACATGCCAACGGTATTAGTGGGCGCGTTATCCATCCAGGCCAGTGACGCCACCGGCGTGGTGCGCGACGCCATGATCTACGGCAACGTCATTGGCTGTGACCTGGGGCCAAAAATCACCCCGATCGGCAGCCTGGCGACGCTCCTTTGGCTGCACGTCCTGGAACGCAAAGGCCTGCGTATTTCTTGGGGTTACTACTTCAAGGTCGGTGTCGTGCTGACCGTGCCCATCCTGTTCATTACCTTATCTGCCCTGGCTCTGCGCCTAAGTTTCTAACCCTTGTCCATCAGGAGTTTCCATGCGAGTTCTATTCATGTGCACCGCCAATAGCTGCCGCAGCATCCTCTCCGAAGCGATGTTCAATCACTTGGCGCCGCAGGGTTTCGAGGCGGTCAGCGCCGGCAGTTTTCCCAAAGGCCAGGTGTTGCCACGCAGCCTCACCACGCTGCAAGAAGCCGGGATCGCCATTGACGGCTTGAGCAGCAAAGGCAACGACGCCTTCGAAGCCAACCCGCCGGACATCGTCATCACTGTCTGCGACAAGGCCGCCGGTGAGGCGTGCCCCGTGTACTTCGGGCCAGCATTGAAAGCGCATTGGGGACTGGAAGATCCATCAGATGTGACAGGCGACGAAGCCGCCGTCTCCGCCGCTTTCCACTCGACCCTGGCGCGTATCGAAACACGCTGCCGGGCCTTTCTCGCCCTGCCCTTCGCCGAACTTGATCGCGATGCCTTGAAGCGGGAACTCGACCGCATCAGCACGTTGTAACTGGAGCCCCCCATGACTCACCCGCTGCCCAACCTCGACACCTCGCTGATTCAATCCCCTGATCAAAACGGCCCACACAAACCACGGATTTTGCTGTTGTACGGCTCGACGCGCGCCCGATCATTCAGTCGATTGATGGTCGAAGAATCCGCGCGCTTGCTCGAACACTTCGGTGCCGAGACGCGGATTTTCAATCCCTCCGGTTTGCCACTGCCGGACGACGCGCCGAACGATCATCCAAAAGTGCAGGAACTGCTTGAGCTGATGCAATGGTCCGAAGGCCAGGTCTGGTGCTCGCCGGAACGTCACGGCTCGATGTCTGCGGTGTTCAAGGCACAAATAGACTGGGTGCCGCTGGCCATCGGCGCGGTTCGCCCGACCCAGGGCAAGACCCTGGCGGTGATGCAGGTGTGTGGCGGCTCCCAGTCTTTCAACGTGGTCAATCAGCTTCGCGTCCTGGGGCGCTGGATGCGCATGTTCACCATCCCCAATCAATCCTCCGTGCCGAAGGCCTTTTTGGAGTTTGACGAGGACAACCGCATGAAACCCTCGGCGCTCTACGACCGGGTGGTGGATGTGATGGAGGAATTGGTGAAGTTTACGCTGCTGCTGCGCGATCGCCCGGACCTGGTTGACCGCTATTCGGAGCGCAAGGAGACGGCTGAGGAACTGACCCGACGGGTGAATCAGCGCTCGATTTGAACCAGGCACCGTAAATCTCGCTCATATTAATGGCCGACCACCGCCGCGCCTCCTTGCCGTTGCCCCTGCGGAAAACCATGCACCCGCGCGCCAACGGCAATCCATAACCCCGCCAGTAACAACACCAGCAAGACCCACGGAAACGACACGACACCGACCTGATCGAGAAGGACACCACCGAACAGACCGGCGATGGCGATCGCGCCGTTCCAGGCCACCACGTTCATGGACAAGGCGACGTCCGCGCCCTCGCCCGCCGTATCAGCCAGTGCGGTTTGCAGCAGTGTCGCGGCGCCACCGAAGGTCAGGCCCCAGACGAATGTACCGACGTAGATGACAATCACCGATTGGGAAAAGAACCCGAAAACAAAGGCTGTGGCGGCGAACGTGGCGAGGCTGAGTAATACGGCGTTGCGCAGGTACCGGTCCACCAGGCGCCCGGTGATCCAGATACTCAGCAGCGCGGCGATACCGAACACCAGCAGCACGACATCGATATCGCTGCCCAGTCCGGCCGGGGTAACGAAGGGCGCGACGTAGGTATAGAGAATGTTGTGCGCCAGCATCCAGGTCATCACGACCCCGAGGACCGGGCGCACACCTGGGGTGAAAAACACCTGGCCTAACGGCATGCGCTCGGAACCGGCCTGGCCGGGGTAATCCGGGACTTTCGCCAGCACCCAGACGATCAGCCCCAACGTCAGCACCGACATCAACGCAAACGCCGTACGCCAGCCCACCAAAGCGCCAAGCCAAGTGCCCAACGGCACGCCCAGCGACAGCGCAATCGGCGCGCCCACCATCGCCACGGCCATGGCTCGCCCCTGAAGATGCACCGCCACCATACGTCGCGCATACCCCGCCAGAAGGCTCCAGGCCAATCCGGCAGACACCCCGGCGAAGAACCGCGCGATGAGCGTAATGCCATAACTCGATGACCAGGCGGTGATGGAATTGAACACGAGGAAACCGACAATCGTCAGCAGCAAGACATTGCGCCGCCGCCAACCTTGGGTGGCGATGGTCAGCGGGATCGCCGCCAGCAATGAACCCAGCGCATAGACCGTGACCATCTGCCCGGCCAGTGAGGGAGACACATTCAGACCGCTGCTGATTTCGGGCAGTAACCCGGCGGGCAAGGTCTCGGTCACAATGCAAATGAACCCCGTCATCGCCAGCGCCAGCAGCGCGCCGAGGGGTAACCGTTGTTTTTCAAGCTGACTGTCCTGCATTGCTTTGCTCCTGATTACGCACTTATGTATTGATCGGTATAAATCTAAAGCGCGCAAAGAGCATGGTCAATGACTTTTGTATCGACTAGTATCTAAGTCATGAAAAAACGGAGGTGAACATGGCAACGATGGGCCGCCCGCGCACGTTCGACCGTGACACGGCAATCACACAGGCGATGCATCTGTTCTGGGAGCATGGCTATGAATCGACGTCGCTGAGTCAGCTCAAGAGTGCCATCGGTGGCGGCATCTCTGCGCCCAGCTTCTATGCGGCGTTCGGCTCCAAAGAGGCGTTGTTTCAAGAGGTGGTCGAGCGCTATCAAAACACCCACGGCCGCGTGACCGAGGGGTTGTTCGACACGAGCCTGCCCCCGCGCGAAGCCATCGAATTGACCCTGCGCCGCTCAGCCAAAATGCAGAGCGAAACCGGTCATCCGCCAGGCTGCCTGGTGACACTGGGCGTCATGCACACCTGCTCGGCACAGCCCACCGCCGTTTCTGCACCGCTGGCCGAAGCCAGGGCTCGCAACCGGGTGGGCATCATCGCCTGCATCGAACGCGCGATCGCTCAGGGCGAACTGCCGGTCGCTACCGATACGAAAGCCCTGGCCGCCATGTTTGACAGCTTTCTGCTGGGCCTGACGGCGCTGGCCAGAGACGGGATTCCTCATGCGGTGATGGATGCATCGGTGACTCAGGTCATGGCGGTGTGGGATGCATTGAGTGCCACCACGGGGCGGCGATAAACCATTGTCGCCAGACCTCTTCGCAAATTGACCTGGCGGGTTACGACCGCAGCACGCCAATCGCCCGCCGATACTTCTCAACCCGCTCCAGATCGTCCCACGACGGCTGCGCAATCCGGGACAAGTCGCTGTTCTCTTCCAGGTCCGCGAGTTTGACCACCCGACCTATCGGGTTCAGCGCCGCGCGCTCGACGAACGCTTCATAGGATTCGCCCGGCACTTTGGTGACCGATTCAATGGCCGTCAGCACCGTTTCGCTGAAGCCTTCCTGGCGCAGCGTTTCGAGGCTGATGCCAGTGTCTTCGACCACGTCATGCAGCACGGCGACGATCCGTTCTTCCAGGGTCGTCACCCGCAGCATGACTTTCAAAG
This sequence comes from Pseudomonas sp. LBUM1646, assembly GCF_059716165.1. Lineage (NCBI taxonomy): Bacteria > Pseudomonadati > Pseudomonadota > Gammaproteobacteria > Pseudomonadales > Pseudomonadaceae > Pseudomonas > Pseudomonas sp. LBUM1646. Next base: position 2,859,162 of record NZ_CP166810.1, on the reverse strand, counting down.
GATGCAGGATGTAAGGCGATCCGCCCTTGTCGACCTGCCCTTCATGGGCGGCCGCGGCGATTGCAATCGCCCGTTCCAGGGTCTGGCTCATCGGGTTGCTCCTGAATTAAACGCCGTAGCGGCCGGTGATGGAAAAGTTGCGTTTGAACCAGCCGGCGATTGAACCCCACAGGCTGGGAGGCTTGGCGTGCTGTTTGAGGATCATGGCGACGATAGTCGACTGGTCGGCACCGGGATGGGCGTCCACCAGTGCGGCCACCCAGCCACAACCGGATTTTTTAAGGTGCTGGCGCCAGTCGCCGGGCCAGGTCTCGAGTTCCGCAACCGCCAGCCATATCGCCCCGCCCTGCTCGCAATGCCCGCCGCCAATCGACTGCTCGAAACACAACGGTTTGTCGGGCCGGGACGGGTCGATGTGAAAAACATAAACGTCATGATGCTGATGTTGCGGCGTCGGAGCGTTGTTCTGACTACCGATTGTGATCATGGCCACTGTCCATCCTTGGTCATCGGGGAAAGCCGCCATCTTAAAGGCCTAAAGCTTGTACGTCACATACCGACCGCGCCCGGTTTTCTTCGCTTGATACATGACTCGGTCAGCGGCCAATAGCAGCGTATCGGCAGAACTTTGCCCGTTGCCCAACGCAATGCCAATCGAAACACCCACGATGCACACCGTGCCGGAAATGAAAAACGGTGCTCTCAATGCGTCGATGCATTGCGTCGCTACGCTGCTGAGCGTCTCTTCCGCATCGGCCCCAAGGTCGCTCAGCAGCACCACAAACTCGTCACCACCGATGCGCGCCAGGGTATCGCTCGCCCGCACGACACTGGAAAAACGCCGCGCCACCTGACGCAGCACTTCATCACCGGCCTCATGCCCCAGGGAGTCATTGATGTGTTTGAAACCATCGAGGTCCATAAACAACAAACCGACCTGGGTCTCTTTGCGCTGCGCCAGGGCCAGCACCTGCCGAAGCTGGCCAGAGAGATGATGCCGGTTGGATAAACCCGTCAGCGTGTCGTGATGGGCAATTTTCTTAAGTTCATCCTGTTTGTCATTCAGCTTGACCAACAAGCGATTGAACGCCGAGATCAAATGCCCGACTTCATCATTTCGAATAACCGGCAACGGCGCGTGGGGCATTTCATCGCGAGTCATGCGGTCAGCCTGCGTGGCGGCACGAAACAGATGACGAAAGACAAAATACAAGCCGATGGAGGCGAACGTGGCGAAAAACAAAATCGATAACACTGCACCCTTCAGCAAAAAATGCTGGGTTCGCGTCACCGTGGCGAACGCCTCGCTGGTCGGCAAACGGGCAACGATGAACCAGCCGGCACTGGGGACAGCGGCTATCGCGGCGACTTCCTCGGTGCCTTTGGCATTGAGCGTCAACCCTGCCCCGCGAAACCCCGCCATCGCCCGATCAAGCAGTTCGTTGGCGCCGGGAGGCGACGTGGGCTTGAGTTCGACATCGAGCCGCAAGGAGTCGACGAACAATTGACTGTCCGGGAACACCAGCAGGAAATCACCCGAGGCATCACTCACGCGACTCAACAGTAACGAGTCAAGAAGCCCGGAAGCGCCGAGCGCGGTGACGCCAACCAGCACGCCCTGGACTTCTCCGTGGGCATTCTTGATGGGCACCGACATGGGCAATATTGGCGTTTTGGTTGCACCACTCACTCGCGGTTGGCTGATAAATGAACGCCCCGTCAAACCCGCCTGAACGTCCTCAGGCACGACGTCATCGGTATCGGGATAGTTCGCGAGTGAACGCCCCTGAGTGTTCACAATAAACAAACCGGCCGTGAACATCGTTTGATAGTCGTAATGCTCTTTCAGCCATGCGTGCAGCCGCTCGGGTTGCGTCAGCAGCTCGGCGGGGATGGCTGCGGCCAAGTGCTCCAGCAAACGCTGACGCTGGTCAATCTTGCTATCGATATCGCGGGCGACATAGGTGGCCAACGTTAACTGCTGGCCTTCCACTACCGCGCTTAAATCTTCCCGCAGGAAATTGGTTAACACGTAATAGCGCACGACAGCGCCAAAAATGACCATGCACAGCGCCAGTAGCAGCAGTCGCGTAACGATGCTGTTTCCGATTCGGGCGAGATCAAGCGGCGCATGATGATGTTTTGGCATCACTGGAGTGTATCCGAGAGCGCTGCGCTTTGGAGGGGTGTTTTCAGGGAGCGCCGCTTTCAGCTTTCACTGAGCAATTCCTCTTCCAGCCACCCAATCAGCGCACGCACCTCAAGCCGATCTTCCCCGCCCTGTTGCCTGTAAACGGATATCGCCTCCGGTAAAGGCACACTTTCGGCGCAAGGTCGCACCAGCGCCCCGCTGTCAATCAGCTTGCCGGCGGTTCGACGCCAGCCCATGGCAATCCCATGCCCTTCCACTGCGGCTTGAAGCATCAAGGGGTAGCTGTCGAACACGGCCCCCTTGGGATAGCTGTCTACCATCTGCCCAAACCTCTGCAGCCAGCTGTCCCACTCCATCAAATGGGGTGGCGTGGCGCGATGGTGTAACAGCGTATGGATGCGAAGTTCGCTGATAGGCAGCGATTGTCGGGCCGACAGGTAATGGGGACTGCACACGGGGAACACTTCATCGGCGGCGGTGAACGCCAGCACATGCAAGCCGCTGGCGCGCCCGGTGCTTTGCAAGGCAACGTCGAAGTGCTCGTTGAATTCAGTCAGTGGTCGGGTGGAGGTCGCGACCTGGATCTCGATATCCGGGTATTGCTGGTGGAACGTCGACAGGCGCGGCATCAGCCAATAGAACGCTTCGCACAACTGGCAGAGTAAAACGACACGGTTTTTGCGCGGTGATTCACGCAAGGTCACCGCACTGTCGCGGATACTTTGCAACGCGCTGCTGACCACGCGGCCGAGCTCACGACCCTCCTCCGTCAGGAACACCGCGCGATTGCGCCGGCAAAAGAGCTTCAGCCCCAGATTCTCTTCAAGCCCGCGGATCTGACGGCTGATCGCCGCTTGCGTGATGTGCAATTCATCGGCGGCTTTTGAAAAACTTTCCAGTCGGGCCGCTGCTTCAAACGGCAGCAAACTGGCGAGTGGCGGTAATGACTTCCCAAGGGTATTCATAATCTGAGGTTATGCATCCAGGACCGAGAACTCGTTTGTAGCACACCGACGACGCTGTGCAACATGCGCTGAATACCTCGCGGACACCACGCTATGACCTCTGCTCCCACAAACATCTTCATCGGCGTGACCCTGGCCGTGGTCGCAACCCTGAGCTGGGCGCTGAATTTCGTGGCGGCCTACGTCACCGGCGCCTACAGCATCTTCGATTTGTTGATCGTCAGGTTTCTGATCGCCGGTGCGCTGGGTGCCGGCGTGGTCCTGCTCTGTCGTGCCCAACTGCGGTTTCTGCGTCGCGACCAGCCATTTGTTGCCGCAGGCCTGGGGCTCATCGGCTACCTGGGCTACAGCAGTTGTATTGCCGCCGGCGTGATTTTTGGCGGCCCGGTGCTGACGCCCGCGTTTATCGGGATGGTGCCGGTGCTGTTGGCACTGCTCGGCAACGCCACGAAAAAAACCATCGAATGGCGCCGATTGTCCCTGCCGTTGGCTTTTTTGACCGGTGGGCTTTTGCTGTCGAATCTCAGCAGCCTCCATCAACCCGCCGCAGTCAACGGCTCGTGGCTGCTGGGGCTGGTTTTTTCAATCAGCGCCGTGGCCTTGTGGCTGGCCTTCAGCGTGCTGAACCAGAGGGCCCTGGAAAAACTCCCGGCCAATGCGACCGGTGTCTGGACAGGACTCATGATGGCGGGCGCCGGAATGGGCACCTTGTGCCTGTTACCGGTGGTGCAGGCGCTCGGTCTGCTCAAGCTGCCGACCCTGGGTTTCAGCGTTTCCGTGGCCGGCCATTTGTACATTTGGGCGCTGGTGATCGCGGTGATGTCGTCGTTCGCCGGGGCCTGGGCGTGGAACGCCGCGTCCCGTCGCCTGCCCATGGTGCTGTCCGGCCAACTGATCGCCCTTGAATCGCTGTTCGCCAGCGTGCTCGGCCTGTTGTTTCAGGGCCGGTTGCCGACGCTTTTAGAAGCCTCGGGACTTGCTGCCGTTCTGGTAGGCGTGGTGATGGCGGTTCGTATCATTCTGGTTCCACGCTGGGGCATGATGGCGAAAATCGTCGAGGACGACGCATGCGCCAACATCGAATCACCCTGATCATGCCTGGCAGCGCGGCCGATGCATTCGAAGCCTTCCACAATCATACGGTGCGCATGCAGTGGGACACGCTCTTGTCCCGCGCCGGCGTCGAAGGCGGGGGCAGTCATCCTTACATCGGTGCAATCACCTTCAATGAAGGGCGGGGCTGGAAACGTTACTTTTCCATGCGCACCCGTTTCGTCAACTTCCAACCGGCAAAGGTCGCCGCGGCCCTGTTGGTCGAGCCTGAAGGCGTGTTTGAGTGGTGGTCCGCGTCGATGCGCCATCGAGATCTGGGTGACAACCGGTCGGAGTTGATCTACACCTTCAGCGTCCGTTTACGTCCGCGTTGGCTGGGAGGGTTGCTGGATCCGCTGGTCAATCGTATTTTCGAGCATGAAACGCGCCAGCGCTTTGCTGCGATGGCTGAGTATTTACGGACCAAAACAAAAATAAGGAGTTGAAGATGTCTGAACTGAACCTGCATCCCAAAGCTGCAGAGTCCTTGAAACAGTGGCACGCCATGATCCACAAGGGCGACTTGAAAGCCTTGCCCGAATTGCTGGACCCAAAGGCAGTGTTCCGCTCGCCCATGGCACACACGCCTTATCCGGGCGCGGCCGTGGTGGCGATGATTCTGAACACCGTGGTCGATGTCTTCGAGAATTTTGAATACCACCGCGAATTGGCGACAGCGGACGGCTTGAATGTCGTACTCGAGTTCAGCGCGCAGGTTGGCGGAAAAGAGTTAAAAGGGATCGACATGATCCGGTTCAATGACGAAGGCAAAATCGTTGAATTTGAAGTAATGGTCCGGCCATTGAGTGGCTTGCAAGCCCTGGGAGCCGAAATGGGCAGCCGACTTGGCGCCTACCTGGCCGCCAGCAAAGCCTGATCACTCCTTATCACCCCTGTGGTTAGGGGCTTGTCCCCTCGCCACACAGTTTTCCTGCCCGCGCCACCACTGCGGATCAAAAACGAATTGAACCCCGCACGTCATTGCGTTTTCGAAACTTCATCAGCGCTGATCCTGGATCAGGTCAAGCGCCACTGAAGAGGAAACGCCGATGAACAGTCGATGCCTGCTTCTGCTTTTGATCGCCAGCCTGAGCCCCGCCTGGGCCATGGCTGAAGGCTGTGACGTGCTGACCCGATCCGAAAGCCCTTCGGTGCCCGTCGTCGAAACCCATAGTTGTTATGAGTACGAAGGCATGCCGGTGAATTCCATCGATTGGTCATGCAGCAACGAGAGCAAGGACATACTCAGCAGCACCAAGAAGAAGGTCGAGCACTGCGCCGATCATTACCAGGCCACCTGCATCGCCACGTTGACCCAGGAATCCCTGGCCAACCCGCATTCCACCAGCAAGGACAAGAACGCCAAGTCGCTGAACATTCCCGACAATGCCCAGGTGACGACGTATTACTACGGCGTAGAACACGTCGAGCAAGCCAGGATTGATTGCGAGTCGGGTGGCGGTCATTGGAAAGCGAAGTAGTCGATATCCTTAAATGGGGACACCCATTAGCCGGTCTCCAGTCATGGCTAATGGGTGTCCCCTTTTAAGTGATTTGCGCTGCGACCGCTGCCTTGTCGATGACCGACCAGACATTGCAGATTTTCCCGTGTTTGAACTCATAAAACACGTTCTCGCTGAATACCACCCGCCGCCCATTCACCTGTAAACCGAACAATTCCCCCACCGGCGTGCAATCAAAGCACAGCCTGGCGGCGATATGCGGCGGGTCGGCGATAAGCCGTTCGATCACGAAGCGCAGATCAGGGATCGAACGGAAATCGCGCTCCAGCATCACCCGATAACCAGACAGCCCGATTCGCCGGCCGTTGTAATGCACATCTTCATCGACAAGTTGGCCCAGGGCTGGCCAGTCCTGGCGGTTGAGGCAGTCGATGTAGGCGCGATAGATGTCGCTGAGTGTTTGTTTGTTCATTGTTCAATCTCTCCCTTCCAGCCTTGTAAAGCCAGAGCCCAACCCTCTGCATCCGTTATTTATGCTCAGTTCCCAGCTTAATAATATTTTACCGATACCAGGGTGAACCCTAGTCTTGACCCCAAGCGATGGCAGGCCATAACCGACCTGACTCCCACTTCGAAGGGTAAAAAGATGACCACTGAAAAAATAAAAACAGACACGCTGATCGTTGGCGCCGGTCAGGCTGGCGTGGCCATGAGTGAACATTTGAGCAAACTCGGTGTGCCGCACCTGGTGCTGGAGCGCAATCGCATTGCTGAACGCTGGCGCACCGGGCGCTGGGATTCGTTGGTGGCCAATGGTCCAGCCTGGCACGATCGCTTTCCCGGTATGGAGTTTGACGATCTGAGCCCTGACGGCTTTGCCCCGAAAGAGCGGGTGGCCGATTATTTCGAAGCCTACGCCAAGAAGTTCAACGCCCCGGTCCGCACCGGCGTGGAGGTGCTGAAGGTCGAGCGCAATGTCGGTCGGCCGGGTTTCACCATTGAAACCTCCGAAGGCGTGATCGAAGCCAATCGCGTCGTGGCTGCCACCGGGCCGTTCCAGCGCCCGGTGATCCCGCCGATTGCGCCGAAAGATGCGCCATTCACCCAGATCCACTCCGCCGAATACCGCAATCCGCAACAGTTGCCGGAAGGCGCGGTGCTGGTGGTGGGCGCCGGGTCGTCGGGGGTGCAGATTGCCGATGAACTGCAAGGCGCTGGCAGGAAGGTTTATCTCTCGGTGGGTGCCCATGACCGCCCTCCTCGCGCCTATCGCAACCGTGATTTCTGCTGGTGGCTGGGGGTGCTTGGCGAATGGGATCAAGCGGCGATGAAGCCTGGTCGCGAGCACGTGACCATCGCCGTCAGCGGCGCCCACGGCGGTCGCACCGTGGATTTCCGTGGCCTGGCTCATCGCGGCATGACGCTGGTCGGCCTGACTCAATCGTTCAACGGCGCCGTCGCGACCTTCCAGCCGAACCTGGCGGACAACCTGGCGCGCGGCGATGAAAACTACAAGGCGCTGCTCGATGCCGCCGACGCCTACATCGAGCGCAACGGCCTGGACCTGCCGGAAGAACCTGAAGCCCGGCATACCTTCCCGGACCCGGACTGCGTGACAAACCCGATCCTGCAACTCGACCTGGCCAAGGCTGGCGTCACTTCGATCATCTGGGCCACCGGTTTTGCCACGGATTACAGCTGGCTGAAGGTCAACGCGTTCGACGACAACGGCAAGCCGCAGCACCAGCGTGGGGTGTCGAGCGAACCGGGCGTGTATTTCCTCGGCTTGCCATGGCAGTCCCGGCGCGGCTCGTCGTTTATCTGGGGCGTCTGGCATGACGCCAAGTACGTGGCTGACCACATCGCCATCCAGCGTTCGTACCTCGACTACCGCGATGCCGACCAGCGTGAAGCCGAAGTCGCCCAGGTCGCCCCTAAAACCATCGTCAGCGCTTAATACTTTTTCAGGAGCTTTACATGTCCACACCAACCCATACCCGCATTCGCATGTTCAATACCAAGGAAACCTACCCGAACCAGAGCCTGGACAATGACCTGTGCCAAGCGGTCCGCGCCGGCAACACGGTTTATGTTCGCGGCCAGGTTGGTACCGATTTCGATGGCAATCTGGTGGGCCTCGGCGACCCGCGCGCGCAAACCGAGCAAGCCATGCGTAACGTCAAACAGCTGCTGGAAGAAGCCGGCAGCGACCTGAGCCACATTGTGAAAACCACTACCTACCTGATCGACCCGCGCTACCGCGAGCCGGTGTATCAGGAAGTCGGCAAGTGGCTCAAAGGGGTGTTTCCGATCTCGACCGGTTTGGTGGTGTCGGCGTTGGGGCAGCCGCAGTGGTTGATGGAAATTGATGTGATTGCGGTAATTCCTGAGTAAGCAGGGAAAGACTTAGTTACGCCGTTCTATGTAGCAGCTGGCGAAGCCTGCGTTCGGCTGCGAAGCAGTCGTGAAATCAGCCGACGCGTTTCTTCAGGAAGACCGCGCGCTCAGGTTTTGCGACTGCTTCGCAGCCGAACGCAGCCGAACGCAGGCTTCGCCAGCTGCTACAGGTTGCGTGCCCCCTTCTCCAAGGCTAATCAAGGAGCAAAACCATGACCTTCTCCATTACCGCCCGCTGCCCCGACACCGGCCAGCTCGGCATCGCCATCAGTTCCTCCAGCATCGCCGTCGGCGCCCGTTGCCCGTGGCTGTTGCCCGGTGTCGGCGCCGTCTCGACGCAAAATATCACCCTGCCGTCCCTCGGCCCGGAAACCCTTGCCCTCATGGAGCAAGGCCTCGCGCCTGCGGATGCCCTGGACAAAGTCCTGACCCGCAACGGCTACAGCCAATATCGCCAGGTCACCGCGATTGACCACCTCGGCCGCACCGCGCATTTCAGCGGCTCGGAAACCCTCGGTACCCACAACGCCGTATCCGGCGAACAATGCGTGGCGGCCGGCAATATGCTGGCGGATCGTTCGGTGATCGAGGCCATGGTGCAGGCGTTCGAGCAGGGAGAGGGTCAACTGGCCGATCGTTTGCTGGCGGCGATGAAAGCCGCTATCGCGGCGGGCGGTGAAGCCGGGCCGGTGCATTCGGCGGCCATGGTGGTGGTTGGTGAGCTGACCTGGCCGATCATCAACCTGCGGGTGGATTGGGCCGATGAAGACCCGATTGGTCAATTGGGACAGTTGTGGGACGCCTATCGCCCGCAGCTTCAGGATTACATCGACCGCGCCCTGGCCCCGGACAAATCCCCTGGCTACGGCGTTGCAGGAGACGAGCGATGAGCAGCAGCCGCGATTTGCTGAAAGCGTTGGTGGCATTCGACACCACAAGCCGCGAATCCAACCTGCACCTGATCGAGTTTGTCCGCGACTACCTTGCCGGTTTTGATGTGCCTTGCGAACGGGTCTACAACGAGCAGCGCAGCAAGGCCAATCTGTTCGCAACCATTGGCCCGGCAGACCTGCCGGGCATCGTGCTGTCGGGGCACACCGACGTGGTGCCCGTCGACGGCCAGCCGTGGACTGTTGCGCCCTTCGAACTCACCGAACGCGACGGCAAGCTGTACGGTCGCGGCACGGCGGACATGAAAGGCTACATCGCTTGCGTACTCGCGCTGGTGCCGTCGCTGGTGAAGGTCACGCTGCGACGGCCGGTGCACATTGCGCTGTCCTACGATGAAGAAGTGGGCTGCCTTGGCGTTCGCTCGCTGCTCAAAGCGCTGGAACAGCGCCCGGTCAAACCGATGCTGTGCATCATTGGCGAACCGACCGAGCTCAAACCGGTGTTGGGTCATAAAGGCAAACTGGCGATGCGTTGCGACATTCATGGCGAAGCCTGCCATTCGGCGTACGCGCCGCTGGGGGTCAATGCGATTGAATACGCTGCGGAGCTGATCGGTGAACTGGGCCGGATTGGCCAGCGGCTCAAGGCGCCGGAGCATCACGACGCCCGTTTCGACCCGCCCTTCAGCACCGTGCAAACCGGGGTGATTTCCGGTGGCAAGGCGTTGAACATCGTTCCCGCTGATTGCCGTTTTGATTTTGAAGTCCGTGCCCTGCCCTCACATGATCCGAGTCTGGTTGCACAAGAACTGCAGGCCTACGCCGAGCAACAGGTCTTGCCACGCATGCGCGCCGTGAGCGAGCAGAGTGCCATCCGTTTCAGTGAGTTGTCGGCGTACCCCGGTCTGGCGACTGATGCGCACAGCGAAGCGGCTGAATTGATCGCTGCGTTCTCGGGCTCACGGGAGTTTGGAACAGTGGCGTTCGGCACTGAAGGCGGACTGTTTGATGCGGTAGGGATTCCAACGGTGGTTTGCGGTCCGGGCAGCATGGATCAGGGTCACAAGCCGGACGAGTTTGTCAGCGTTGAGCAATTGAACGGCTGCGATGCCCTGCTGCAACGGATGCTGGCGTCGATCTGCTGAGTCATAGGCCCGACGTTCAGGTGTACAGTCGGGCCAATTCTTCCTGGCAATAATCCACGAACAACTGCACCGGTTTGGTCAGTTGCGACCTTTTGAGCCACGCCGCCGACAACCCCGAGCCCGTCACCGTTTCCGCGAGAGGGATGCACACCAGTTTTTGCCCGTCATAGGTGTACGGCGAAAACGGTTTGGTCACCAGAATCGAAAAGCCAAAACCGCGTCCGACCATACCCCGCACCATTTCGATCGAAGGCGAGCTGAAGACGATGTGCGGGGTCAGCCCGCGCTCTTCGAAAATGCTCACGAAATAGGTTCGGCTTGGCACCACGTCGAGCAAAATCATCGGCTCCAACACCAGGTCGTCCAGCGACACTTTCGCTTGTTGCGCAAAGCGATGGTCCGCCGGCAGCAAGGCATACGGCTGCTGCGGCGGCATCAGCGGCACTGTTTCAATCGTGCTGTCCAGATCGTGCTCAAAGAGCATCGCCAGGTCGATGCTGCCGGCGGTCAGGGCCTGCACCAGTTCTTGCTGTTCGCCATCGCGAATGCGGATTTCCACTCCCGGCCAGCGCTCTTTGAAACCGGCAATCAGGCGTGGCAGGTACAGCGGCGCAACGGTCTCAAAGCAGCCGATATCGATCTGCCCCGCCACCACATCATTGTCCGCCAGCGCGTTCTGCTCAAACTCGTGCGCGACCCGCAACAACTCCAGCGCCTTGCGGTAAAACCGCGAGCCACTCGGCGTCAGCGAAACACCTTGGGCGTGATGCCGGATGAACAACTGCACGCCGAAGCTTTCTTCCAAGTGCTTGATCGCCGTCGACACCGACGGCTGGGCGATGTAGAGCTTGCGCGAAGCCTCCGCCACGCTGCCGCACTCGGCGGTGGTGACGAAATAGCGCAGCTGTCGCAGGTTGTAAGCGGCCATGCGGACTCTCCAGAAAACACAATAACCATGGCTGTAAACCGCCCCGTAGGAGCTGCCGAAGGCTGCGATCTTTTGATCTTGATCTTAAAAAGCAAAATCAAAAGATCGCAGCCTTCGGCAGCTCCTACGGGGATCGGGGCGGCGCCGTCAACGGGGTGTCGCAAAGCCCCTTTATCCACCCAGAACATACCGGACCCACCCAAACCCCGGGCATATATTTTTTAAGGTTTAAGGCAACAAACTTACTAATTTATCTATCCCGGTGCATTGCACATCATCACTCCAACAAGAAAAGCGTCGCCCACGCGGCGCTCACCGAAGTACGTCCACGTACTCACTTTGCCTTGGAGTTCGTCATGGTCACCTCTGCAACAACCTCCGCCCCGCTGATCGAGAAACACACGATCGGCTACGTTCCCCCGGAAGATCGCCATGGAAAGGTCCGGGACCTGTTCACCCTCTGGTTCGGCGGCAACATCGCGCCGCTGCCCATCGTCACCGGCGCCCTCGGCGTGCAACTGTTTCACCTGAACCTGGTGTGGGGCATCGTCGCCATTCTGGTCGGGCATCTGGTCGGCGGCGTGCTGATGGCGCTGCACTCGGCACAAGGCCCGCAGATGGGCATCCCGCAGATGATCCAGAGCCGCGCCCAGTTCGGCTCCCTCGGTGCACTGCTGGTGGTGCTGATCGCCGGGGTCATGTACATCGGCTTCTTCGCCTCCAACATCGTCCTCGCCGGCAAGTCCCTGCACGGCGTGGTCGACAGCGTGCCGGTACCGGTGGGCATCGTCATCGGCGCCCTCGGTTCGGGCATCATCGGCATCATCGGCTACCGCTTCATCCACGTGCTCAACCGCATCGGCACCTGGGTCCTCGGCGCCGGCATCGTGCTCGGCTTCGGCTACATCTTCACCCACGTGCAAACCGCCGACTTCCTCACCCGCGGCAGCTTCAACATCTCCGGCTGGCTGGCCACCGTGTCGCTGGCGGCGCTGTGGCAGATCGCCTTCGCACCGTACGTCTCCGACTACTCGCGCTACCTGCCGGCCGACGTGCCCGTGGCCTCGACGTTCTGGACGACATATCTGGGCACCGTGCTCGGCTCCAGCCTCTCGTTCATCTTCGGCGCCGTCGCCGTCCTCGCCACACCCGTCGGTATGGACACCATGGACGCGGTCAAACTCGCCACCGGCTCCATCGGCCCGTTGATGCTGGTGCTGTTCCTGCTCAGCGTCATCAGCCACAACGCCCTCAACCTCTACGGCGCCGTGCTGTCGCTGATCACCCTGATCCAAACCTTCGCCTACCGCTGGATCCCCACCGCCAAGAGCCGCGCCGTGCTCTCGGTCATCGTCCTCGGCGCCTGCTGCTTCGCCGCCGTCGGCGCCTCGGCCGACTTCATCGGCCACTTCGTCGACATGGTGCTGGTGCTGCTAGTGGTGCTGGTGCCGTGGACCGCAATCAACCTGATCGACTTCTACGCGATCCACAAAGGACAGTACGACATCGACTCGATCTTCCACGTCGATGGCGGGATCTATGGCCGCTACAACCCGCAGGCGCTGTTGGCCTATGCGATCGGGATCATCGTGCAGATTCCATTCATGAACACGCCGCTGTACGTCGGGCCGATTTCCGAGCACATCAATGGCGCGGATCTGTCCTGGGTGGTGGGGTTGTTGGTGACTTCGCCGTTGTATTTCTGGTTGGCGAGTCGGGACAGTGCTTACAAGCGTCGGTTGTCGACGGGGAAACTGGCAAACGCCGGGTAAGCGCTAACGCAGATCTTTCAAGCGTAAAAAAAACCCGCACTGAGTTGCGGGTTTTTTCTATCCTTGCATCCAGACACCCACTGCGGACATCAACATGCCCAGCCCCGAATCCACCCTTCTCCAAAGCTGGCACCACAACGCCCAGCCCTGGATCGAAGCCATCCGAACCGGCACTCTCGAAAGCCGTGTCCAGGTCACCGACCAGGCCATCCTGCTGGCGATACTGGGCCGGCAGCCCGAACGCGTGCTCGATCTGGGTTGCGGTGAGGGTTGGCTGTTGCGTGCCTTGGCTAAACGGGGCATCGAGGCGGTCGGGGTGGATGGCGATGGGACGTTGGTCGAGGCGGCGCGGGCGGCGGGGTCTTCGCCGGTGCATGTGGCGAGCTATGAACAGTTGGTCGAAGCGAAGGTGGACATTGGCAGCGGCTTTGATTTGATCTGCGCCAACTTTGCCCTGCTGCATCAGGACATCATTCCGCTGCTCGCCGCCATGAACGCCCTGCTCGCCCCTGGCGGCGCGCTGGTGATCCAGACGCTGCATCCGTGGGCTGCGGCGGCGGGCGACTATCAGGATGGCTGGCGGGAAGAGACCTTCGCCGGGTTCAAGGGGCAGTGGCGCCCCATGCCGTGGTACTTTCGCACGTTGTCCAGTTGGCTCAATGCGCTGGACATGGCCGGTTTTCGGCTGGCCGGCCTGCAGGAGCCGCAGCATCCGCAAAGCCCTGCGCCGCAGTCGTTGCTGTTGGTGGCCGAACAACGGGGGTGATTCTTGTCCCCACGAACTGTCCATCCGCGATCCACGTGATCACGGCAAGCACACTAGATAAGGTTCGTCTCATGAGCAAAGCGTCCTACGTTCCGCCCAAGGTCTGGAAAAATAACGCGCCGTCCGGGGGCCAATTCGCCAGCATCAACCGCCCGACTGCCGGGCCGACCCATGACAAGGCATTACCGCTAGGCAAGCATCCGTTGCAGCTTCATTCGCTGGCCACGCCCAATGGCGTAAAGGTGACCATCCTCCTCGAGGAGTTGCTGGCACTGGGGCATACCGACGCCGAGTACGACGCCTGGCTGATCCGCATCGGCGAAGGCGACCAGTTCTCCAGCGGCTTTGTCGAGATCAACCCGAATTCGAAGATCCCGGCGTTGCTGGACCGCAGCGTGGAGCCCGCGATTCGCGTGTTTGAGTCCGGTTCGATCCTGCTGTACCTGGCGGAAAAATTCGGCGCCTTCCTGCCGACCGATCTGGCCGCACGCACCGAGACCCTCAACTGGCTGTTCTGGCAAATGGGTGCGGCGCCCTACCTGGGCGGCGGCTTCGGGCATTTCTACGCCTATGCGCCGGATAAGCTTGAGTACCCGATCAATCGCTTCACGATGGAAGCCAAGCGTCAGCTGGATGTTCTCGATCGCCGTCTCGGTGAAAGCCGCTACTTGGCCGGTGAGAGCTACACCATCGCCGATATCGCGGTCTGGCCCTGGTACGGCCAACTGGTACGGGACAACGTGTACTCGGCGGCGGAGTTTCTTTCGGCACACGAATATACCCATGTGCAGCGCTGGGCCGAGGAGATCGCCAACCGGCCTGCGGTCATCCGTGGGCAACGCGTCAACCGCACGTGGGGCGACGAGGCGAGCCAAGTCCCAGAGCGGCACCAGGCCGAAGATCTGGTTTAGCTGATCTCGCCGGCGGCGGGATCGGGCTCACTCGATCCGGCCACCGGCGCCATGATTTCGCGCAACGACATGGATCTGAAGGCATCGACCAAGCCGCGCCCCTCCTCCGGGGAACAGGAAACGGCCAGGCGCATGGTCGCCTCCCCAAGATGCCAGATCAGAAACGCAGATTCCCGAACCTGCCGCGCATCGCTGCCCGGAAACACCCGCAGCATCGCATCGCTCAATAACCCGCCCGCCACACGACTCTCCTGCAACTCCAGCGCCATGAGCTGTTTGTCCGCTTGCATCCCGGACCAGATATCACGCATGGCCGGTGTCGCCAGAACGATCTCGTAATACAAATCGAGCAGCCCGGAATACGCCGTTCGCAGTCCTTGCGCGTCCTCGACGGCGCCCAGCGCCTCTTCGATGCAGCGACGGCTTTCGGCGTTGTAGCGCTCGGCCAGCGTGCGAATCACCGAGCTCTTGTCCGGAAAGTACTGATACAGCGAACCGATCGAGATCTCTGAACGCTCGGCAATCTCACTCATCTTTACCTGGTCACTGCCCTTGCTCGCGATCAAATCAGTGGCGACGGCGAGAATCCGCTCCTGCCTCTCACGGCTGCGCTGCTGCGTGGGATTGCGCCGCGCTGGCTCTGCAACAGGCGGTTCGACGGCTTCGATGGTTTTCTTGGGCACTGGCGTAACTCTCCCGGACGAGAACATGACATAGGCTCACTTTAGCATCGCCCATCCGTCGGGCTCCGCAATTCTGCCCGTTGACAGCAAAACATGAGGGTCTATCATCTTTTTAAACGTGAGTGTCACTCACATTAACCCGAGGGAGATGAAACGATGAAAAACCAACAAGAAACCATCCTGATTCTCGGCGCCACCGGCAAAACCGGACGGCGAATTGCCCAACGACTGGAAACTGCCGGCCGGCCCGTTCGCCTGGGTTCTCGCACGGCAAGCCCCGCCTTCGACTGGGAAGATCGAACCACATGGGCCGCTGCGCTGGATGGCATTCACGCGGTGTACATTTCATTTCAACCCGACCTCGCCGTCCCGGGCGCGCTCGAAACGGTTCAGGCATTCACCGATCAGGCGGTCAACAGCGGCGTCAGCAAACTGGTGTTGCTGTCCGGACGCGGTGAGATCGAAGCAGAACAGGCCGAACAGGTCGTACAGAACAGCGGCGTCGACTGGACCATCCTGCGCGCCAGTTGGTTTTTCCAGAATTTCAGCGAAGCACACTTCTTCGAACCTATTCAGCAAGGGGAACTCGTCCTCCCCGTGGGCACTATCGCCGAGCCTTTCATCGATGCCGAAGACATTGCCGAAATCGCCGTCGCGGCGCTGACCCAACCCGGACACTCACGCCAACTCTATGAACTGACCGGCCCACGCGCGCTGACGTTTGCCGAAGCCGTCGAAGAAATCGCCCGTGAGACAAAGCGCGAAATCCAGTTCGCCTCAGTACCGCCGGATGATTATCGCCAAGCGTTGGAACAGGCAGAACTGCCAGCAGAAGTGATCGATCTGGTGCTGTACCTGTTCACCACCGTGCTCGATGGCCGTAACACAGCGGTCGCCGATGGCGTACAGCGTGCGTTGGGTCGGCCGGCGCAGGACTTTAGCGAGTATGTCCGGCGCACGGCGGCGACTGGGGTTTGGGTCAGCGAAGGATAACGTCCAATTCACCGCTATGGGACCGATGGCGGCCCGTCTTGATCGGCTGCCATCAGTCACTTCAGTCGTCAAACAGTCGATTGCACAACCGCCGCTTGCCGCCCCTTGAAGGCCAGTGAAAAACAGAAAAAGATCGCCAACGCAAAGCCTGCCGGAAACAGCCAGATGCTTGTCCAGTCATGGCTGTTGGCCGAGGCGTAGTGGTCGGTCACCTGCCCTGCTACCCAGAAGCCAATCAACATGCCCAGACCGTAGGTCGCCAGGGTAATCAGGCCTTGGGCGGAACTTCTGAAGCGTTCCGAGGCTTTGGCATCGGTGTAGATCTGGCCCGAAACGAAGAAAAAATCGTAGCAAATGCCGTGCAAGGCGATACCGGTGAACAGCATGAACGCCAAGTCGCCATTGTTGCCGTAGGCGAACAGCAGGTAGCGCAAGGCCCACGCCAGCATCCCCACCAGCAGCGCGATTTTGATACCGAAGCGATGAATGAACAGCGGCAGCAGGAGCATGAACAGCACTTCGGAAACCTGCCCGATGGCCATTTTCGCCGTAGGGTTGGTCACGCCGATTTCCGCCAGGAACGGATTGGCATTCTGGTAATAAAACGCCAGCGGAATGCAGATCAAAATGGAGGCGATGAAGAACACCAGGTAGCTGCGATCCTTCAGCAAACCCAAGGCATCCAGCCCGAGCATTTGCTTGAGGCCGCCACTGCCCGCTTCAGGCTTCAGGGGTGCAGTGCGCGGCAAGGTGAAGCTGTAGAGCCCGAGCACAAGGGAGGCTATCGCCGACATCAAAAAGGTATTGCGCAAGCCGCCGGACGAGATGGCGGCCTGGGAGTCCCAGGCGAATACAAAACTGATCACCACACCCGCCACAATCCAGCCAATGGTGCCCCACACGCGGATGCGGGAAAACTCCAGGGCCGGGTCGCTCATCTGCCGGAACGCGACTGAATTGACCAGTGCCAGGGTCGGCATGTAGATCATCATGTAGGCCAGCACGAACGGATAAAACGTGCTGAAGTCCGGGGCGCGATAGAGCTGGTACAGCAACACGGCACCGATCAGGTGCAACACGGCGAGGATGCGCTCGGCATTGAAGAATCGGTCGGCGATCAAGCCAATCACAAAAGGCGCGATGATCGCGCCCCAGGATTGGGTCGAGAACGCCATGCCGATCTGCCCACCGCTGGCGCCCAGGTTACTGGCAAGGAACGTCCCGAGGGTGACGAACCAGCCACCCCAGATAAAAAACTGCAGGAACATCATGGCGCTCAATCGCGCGGTCATCGTGGTCATAACAGTCACCTTCTTATTGTTTTTCTTGTTGGAGAGCGGGCCATACCGGGCTGTGATCAGGCGTCGGGCAACCCCAGCAATCGTCGATTGAAACCTTCGTCAGCCGACACACTGGCGAAATCGTCGAAGGCCTTTTGCGTCTTGTTGATCATGTGCCGCTCAATAAACGCCGCCCCTTCGGCGGCACCCTGCGCGGAATCCTTCAGGCAACATTCCCACTCGAGCACGGCCCAACCGGTGAAGTCGTATTGAGTCAGTTTGCTGAAGATCGATTTGAAATCGATCTGGCCATCGCCCAGGGAACGGAAACGTCCCGGCCGCTCGACCCAGCCCTGATAACCGCCATAGACCCCCGAACGCGCATCCGGCCGGAACTCGGCATCCTTGACGTGAAACATGCGGATCCGCTCGTGGTAGCGATCGATGAAGCCCAAGTAGTCCATTTGCTGGAGCAGCAGATGACTCGGGTCGTAGAGGATGGCGGCGCGCGGGTGATGATCGACAGCGTCCAGAAAGCGCTCGAACGAGGCGCCGTCGTGCAGGTCTTCGCCGGGGTGGATTTCGTAGCACAGATCGACCCCGGCCTCTTCGAAACAATCGAGGATCGGCAACCAGCGCTTGGCCAGTTCGGCGAAACCTTGCTCGACCAGACCGCTCGGCCGTTGCGGCCACGGGTAAATGTAGGGCCAGAGCAGCGCACCGGAGAACGTCGCGTGGGCCTTCAATCCCAAGCGCTGGCTGGCACGTGCGGCCAACTTCAATTGTTCGATGGCCCACTCGGTACGGGCCTGGGGCTGGCCGCGCAGATGGGCCGGTGCGAAGTCATCGAACAGCGTGTCAAACGCCGGATGCACAGCCACCAACTGGCCTTGCAGGTGCGTCGACAACTCACTGATCTCGACCCCGGCTTGGGCGCAGACGGCTTTCAATTCGTCGCAGTAATCCTGACTTTCGGCGGCGAGCGCCAAGTCGATGAACTGAGTACCGAGGGTCGGCAGTTGAATGGCTTTGTAACCTTGCGCCGCCGCCCAGTGGGCAATGTTGGTCAAGGTGTCGAACGGTGCTTCGGCCGACATGAACTGCGCGAGGAAAATCCCCGGGCCACGCAGGCCTTTGATGGTTTCGGGTTGATCGTTCACGGCAGGATTCTCCAGCGTCATGGGGTGCACACCAGTTCGGTCCATTTGGCGTCGCCGCGATGGTTGGCGATCACCGTCTCGATGAAGGCCATGCCGCGCAGCCCCACCTCGATACCGGGTACGCCGGGGGCATCGTTGCCCACGACCTTGCCGCGAATGGCGTTGGCAAAATCGCCGTAGAGGTTGGCCATGGCTTCGAGATAGCCTTCAGGGTGTCCGGCAGGCAACCGCATGCGTTGGGTGGCGGCCGCGCACAACCAGGGCTGGCCAAGGCCGGAACGCAAGATGCGCAAGGGTTGATCGAGGGCGCGATGGATCAGGCTGGCGGGTTCTTCCTGGCGCCATTCCAGTCCACCCTTGTCGCCGTAGACACGAATCTTCAGCGGGTTTTCTTCACCGGCGCAGACCTGGCTGGCGATCAACACGCCGCTAGCGCCATCGGCCATCTGGAACAACATCGAGGCGTCATCGTCCAGCTGCCGGCCAGGGATGTGCACGCCCAACATCGCGCACAGTTGCTGGATCGGTTGATCGGCGACGAACTCCGCGAGGGAAAAGGCATGGGTACCGATATCACCAATGCAGCCACCCAACCCCGACAATTCCGGCTGATCGCGCCATTCAGCCTGCTTGTTGCCCTGCCCGGCCACATCCTGGCTGAGCCAGCCTTGGGGATACTCGACAATGACCTTGCGCACCGCGCCGATCACGCCACTGCGGACCATCTCACGCGCCTGCCAGACCATCGGGTAACCCAGGTACGTGTGGGCCAGGCCGTACAGGCGATTGCTGCGAATGACTTGCTCTTTCAGCGCCAGCAACTCGGCCAGATTCAGCGCGGCGGGTTTTTCGCTGAACACGTGAAAACCCGCCTTCAGTGCCTGGCTGGCGACCGGCGCGTGCAGGTGATTGGGGGTGACGATCACCACCAGTTCCATGCGCTGTTCTGCGGGCAGCAAGCGCTCGGCCTCGATCATCTGCTGCCAGTCGCCGTAGCAGCGCGATGCAGGTAAACCGAGCGCCGCGCCGCTGTTCAGATTGTTTTGCGCGTCTCGGCTAAAGGCGCCGCATACCAGCTCAAAACGGCCGTCGAGCCCGGCGGCCTGACGGTGGGCCTTGGCGATGAAAGCACCCTCGCCGCCCCCGACAAATCCCATTCTTATTTTTGCCACTGGCACATTCATCGCAACTCTTCTCTGTTTTAAGCGGCTGGATACACTCATGATGTAACCGGTTACATCGTGGCGGAAATTTAGGCCCAGTTCGGCAAGGTGTCAAACCCCCGGGTAAAAAACCCAGACATTTCAGCGCAACGCCGACCTGCGGTAAGCTCGCCGGCCGTGCTGTTCGAAATCGAGGTGAGTTTGTCCAATATCCGTGAAGTAGCCCGGCTGGCCGGCGTCTCGGTGGCCACGGTGTCCAGAACACTGAAGTCGCCTGAGCGCGTGCTCCCCGAGACGCGGGACAAGGTCACCGCCGCCGTGGAACAGGCTGGCTATCGGCCGAACCAGATGGCAGTGCAGTTTCGCTCGCGCCGGACCGGCAACCTGGTGATTCTGGTACCGGCCATTGCCAATATCTTTTTCGCCCGTGTGATCAGTGGCGCGCAACAAGCCGCCCAGGCCGCCGGCTATCGACTGCTGCTGTGCGACACCCAGGGCCGCGAGGAAATCGAACGGGAATTCGCCGCGCTGGTGTACGCCCATCAGGCCGACGGCGTGATCCAGCTGCGCGCCTACGACCCTTTTGAAGCGCCCTTGCCCAACGCTGAATTACCGCCCATCGTCAATGCCTGCGAGGTGATTCAGGGCGGGCGCCATCCCACCATCAGCCTCGATAACCGCGCGGCGGCCAGGGCAATGACCGAGCATTTGATCGAACTGGGCCACCGCCGGATCGGCCTGATCAAAGGCCCGAAAAGCAGCCCGCTGACCCGCGACCGCGTGGTCGGCTATCAGGAAGCATTGCGCCACGCCGGCATCGCCTCCGACCCGGCCCTGATCTGCCACGGTGATTTCAGTTTGAAGGCTGGGCATGACGGTGCCGCCGCGATGCTGGCGTTGCCCGAGCGCCCCACCGCGCTATTCTGCGAAAACGATGAAATGGCCATCGGCGCGTTGAAACGAATCAAGCAACAGGGTTTGCGGGTCCCCGAGGATATTTCATTGGTGGGCTTCGACGACATCCCGTTCGCGGCGTACTGCGACCCGCCCCTGACCACCATCACCCAACCCGCCGAAGCCTTCGGCCAGAAAGCCGTCGAGATGGTGATTGCCCTGATCGAGAAAAAACCGATTGCACAGCGGCACGTGGTATTACCGTTTGAAGTGACGTTGCGCGATAGCACGGCGGTGGTCAATGAACGCTGAGGCAATGTACTTAACCCCTACGACCGGTTCGGCGAGTGCTGACACTGGCAGAGCCAAGCCAACATCCAGCACGGAACGCCCATGAATTTCTTCAAGAAGCTTCTCGATTTACTGAAACGCCCTGCAACCCCGGATGTCCAGCCACCTCACGCATTCTCCGAGCCGATTACTCCCAGCCACTCGGCGGAATTCGACGCGGCCAATGAGGCCGCTCGACAAGCCAGCGAGGCGTGCCTGGATCGTCACTGGCGCGCGGTCGGCACCGTCGAGCAGGATGTCCTTGCCTACTTCATCAGTCCCAGCCTGTCAGGTGGACCTTACTGGCCATCGACCCGCCAGGCCTACCGGGTGGTTCGCCGTGGCGATTCGATCATCCTCGCCACTGAAGGCCTGTCCGACCCGTTCGATGATGCCGAAGGGATGGGCAATGGTTTCGAGATGGAGTTGTTCATCGAAACCGCCGATATCCCCGAGCACGCCCGTGGCCCCTTGGGTGAGGTCAATCCTTTCCAGCGCAGTTGGGCCTTCGAGCTGCTGGAACACGTGGCCAAGACCGTGGCCGATGCGGGAGGAATCACCCATCAGCTCGAACAATACGGCGCGCTATCCCTCGAATGCCCCGGGGTCAGCCAGTCGCACCACATGAAAGATCAACTTCCCCAACATTTCATCACCGCTGACGACTCGACCGGCGTCTTGCTGGGCGCCCCGGAAGCAGATTTCCCGACCCGCCTGGACGACATGCCCTTATCGCCGGTCAGCCTGGTTCCAGTGGTACTGATCACCGGAGCAGAACTTGAATACGTCCGTGCCGGTGGACGCGCGGCGCGTGAGGACCTGGTGATCCGTCTGAAAGCTGCGGGCGTTGGGCATAGGAGCAGCCTGCAGCGTGCCAGCGTTGTATGACCGAGCGGTTCAAATGAAAATCTATCGTCCGAGGTTCTGGTCGCTGGATTCGGGCGTTGATTACAGCGCCCCGGTCATCCACCTCAACGATATCGTGCCGGCCGTTGGTAAAAAGACATTCGCGTTCTTTGATCGCGACGACCGCCTGGAAGCCGGTGCAACCATTCTGCTGATCTGGTGCCCGCCCGTGTCCGACTTGAATGGCTGGAGTGAACAACCTTCCGAAATTGCCCAAAGCCACCTCTTGAAAGCACACGTCGTCGGCGCCGCTCAAGCGTCCCCGCATTCCACTTCAGATGGCGAGCGCAAGTACGAACTCGAGATCCTCTCCTGCAAACGATTGCTCCCGGCCCTGCAAGCATCTCGGGAGGGCTCGACGTCCTGGAATCTGCAAGGCATTGGCAGCGAGCAAGGGAATTTTCTGGCATGGGATGAGCTGCACTGGTGTGGTCGCGCGCTCGTTGAAGGATTTACCTATTTAACGGCGAATACCTCAAACGAGGCGCACCTGGAATTGATCCTCGAGGAATCCGGCGACGAGCTGTTCGGGTTATTTTCAGTGCACATCGACCCCGGTGGCGCCTTCCATGAGATGGGCAGGAAGCGGCTCACGGGCGAGGAACTGCGAGTCATCAAACAGGCGCTCAACCTGGCGCACCCACTGCATGATTCACAGGCCGCTTACCTGGTGCAGTGACGCGTGCGCATCGCTCACTCTTCAAAACGCCCCGTGCCCTCACGATCATGCGCGTACCGTCGCGCGAGCGGAAACGCCGGCAACCAGGACTCGCGACGCACGATCCAGCTTTCATAGGTGGGCGTCAGTTGGTCGGGCGCGTCCAGGCAGCCGAGGTTGACTTCGATTTCGTCGGCGCTGCGGTTGAACACCGACGAGCCGCAGCGGGGACAGAAAAACCGCCCGGCGTAGTCGCGGGTTTCGCCTTCGATCGTCACTGCGTCCTGAGGGAAAATCGCCGAGGCGTGGAAAAGCGCCCCGTGGTGCTTGCGGCAGTCGAGGCAGTGACACAGGCCGACGCGATAGGGTCGGCCCGATGCCTCGATCCGGACATTGCCGCACAGGCAACCGCCAGTGAATCGGTCCATGCTGCGTCTCCTCTGAAATCATGCGATGGGCCTGTTAAAAATAGCCCAAACATCCCCCGTAACAAACCAGTCACGTCCGCCTGCTATCTTCCCCGCCCTGCCCCCATTGCCCTGCCCAAGGTGCCCCTCAAGGTGTTCTCAACCTCGCCACGCCAGCAAATCATCCTCAGGTCCAACGACATGCGCTGCGACGACTTTGGCGCGTTGTTCTCGAAACTGTTCGGCAACCGCTATGCCGACACGCCGCCCCCGCCGGGGCACATCATCATCGGCGGCGTCTACGGCCGGCATGAAGGTGTGAGTTTTCGCCGCATGCACTACCGTGGCGACTTCGCGGTGGCCTTTCCCGATCCCGTTGACGAAATCACCTTCGTCATCCCTACCGCCGGCAAAATCATCTTCAACCACGGGGCCGAGTCGGTGGGCGTTGTCCACGTCGGCCTGGCAATCGACAAAGCCGATATTCGCTCGATGCGTTTTATCGACAATCATGCGCAGCACGGGATTTCGATCAGGCGTGGGTTGCTCACCGAGCGTCTGTCGACGCTGCTGGGCAAGCCGATTTTGAAGAAGGTGATTTTCGAGCCAGAGGTGGATCTGGATTCCCCGGCGTTCCAGGGCATCAAGGCCTTGATTGATCTGGCCACGGGAACCGAGTTCGACCTGCTGATCAACGCCGGCACACTGATGCCTTCGCGCCTTCGGGAAATGCTGGTGGACGCGGTGCTGGAGGCCTGGCCGCACAACTTCAGCCAAGCCCTTCGCCACCCTGCGCCGCTGATTGCGCCACGGCATGTGAAACTGGCGGTCGAGTACATTCAGGAGCATCCCGACAACCTCGTCAGCGGCACGGAGCTCGCGCAATTGAGCAACGTCAGCCAGCGTGCTTTGCAGGATGGGTTTCAGCGATTTGTGGGGATGTCGATCGTGGCTTATCAGCGGCAGGTACGCCTGGAGCGCGCTTACGATGATCTTGCTCGGGGTGTTTCGACGTCCGTAACCGATGCGGCCCTGCGGTACGGGTTCAGCAATGTCGGCAGGTTTTGCCAGTATTTCCAGAACGCCTACGGTGTCAGCCCGGCGGATGTGAAAAAAGGCCTCAAAAGCCGACGCTAAAGACAGGGCCTGGCCCGCCGGACAGCGGCGGCCAGGTCCATTGGTGCCGGTCAGAACAGATAACTGGCCTTGAGACCGCCGCTGAAGCCGTGGCTGTCACCTCCGCCGCTGGCGCCAACTTCAGCCCCCACACTTAGCGCGCCAAGGTTGGCCATGAGATTGACACCGCCGCTGAACTGATCGCGGTTGTCGAAGGCGGCGCGCTGTTCAATATCCAGGCCCAGCAAGTGTCCTTCGCTGTCGACGGTGTGATCACCCAGCACATACTCGTAGCCCACTTCGACACCCGGCACCAGATTCCACGCGCCCATGCCCATCGGCGCGAACGATGCGTTCAGGTTGGCCACGGCACTGCGGCGGGTTGCCTGAAAGCCATCGACATCGAGGGCCAGTTCGCTGCCCTTCTCCTGGAAGCCCGACACGTCCAGATGACTGACGCGCACACCGAGGCTCGGTTCGAGAATCATGCCGCTCACCGGCAAACGGTAGCCCAGCGCCAGGCTTGCTCCGCTGAGATTGCCATGGCTATCGCCCTTGGCCGAGCCGAGTCCGCCGCCGAGGTCGCGTTTGCTGTCGTAGTCGAGCCAACCGGCATTTACGTCGGCGTCGACAAATAATCCGCGTTCCAGACCGCCCGGCGCATAACGCGCGCCCACGCTGAAAAAGGTCAAGTCGGTATCCGCCTCGCCACCCGCCCCGCCGACGTTGCCGCGACTGTAGCCGAAGCCGGCATGGGCGCTGAGTTGTTCGGAGAAGCGCTGGGTCAGGCCGACCATCAACCCTTGGCTGTGCTCGTTGCTGCTGGCGGCGTGGGACGAGTCGTCGGTGCCCAGATAGCCCGCCAGCGCGGTGCTCCACAAGCGGTATTGGCCGACCTTGAGGTCCGTGCCGCTGCTGAACGGCGCCGCCGCCTGATCGATCATCGCGCCTTGGCGCAACAGGTAACTGGCGGCGTCCGCATGCACCTGGCCGCCGACGGTGGATTCGACCCCGCCGAGGCTGCCGGCATCGATGGCTGATTGCAGGTAGTAGTTATAGGCGCTGTAAGTGCCGGACAGGTGGCTGTTCTGCAACTGTTGCAACAACTGCGCGCCGGCGGCGGCGTTGCCGATCAGGCCGGCCTGGCCCGGCAGGCTGTTGTATTCGACCATTTTGCCGCGCAGCACATAGAGGGTTTCCTGGGACAGACCCAGGCCTTGCTTGAGGTAATTGTCCATGCTGCCGTATTGCGCGGTCACCTGATCCAAACCCGCCTGCAAGTAGCTGGCCTCGACCCCGAGCAGTGGCGCATAGACCGCCGCCATACTCGCCGGCAGCGCCTTCAGGGTCGCGGCCACACGCGCGGCGGTGTAGTCGTTGGTCGCCAGGTAGTTGCTCATGATGGTGGCGCTGTCGACGCCGGCGATGCTCTGCAACACAGCGGCGGTCCAACCCGTCCGGTCCTTGCCGGCGGTGCAGTGGAACAGTTGGGCGCCATCGACACTGGCCAGTTCATTGAACAGCCGGGTGAACTGCCCGCGCATCCCCGCATCGCTGACGAATGCACGGTTGGTCTGCTGCATCATGGCGATGGCATCGGCGGCGCTTTTGAACGAAACCGTGGTGATGTTCGAGCCGGATGTGGTGCTGCCGATGATGTCGATGTTCTCGTAGGTCGCCCCCGTGAGCAGCGTGTCGGGCGTGGCGGCAATCTCACTCGGCGTGCGCAGGTCGTAGATCGCCTTGATGCCGAGACCATTCAACGTGGCCAGATCCGCCGCCGACGGGGTCAACGCATTGGAGCGGTAGAACACGCCGCTGCGCATCGTGCCGTCGTTGGCCGTGGAATACGCGGTGGTGGTGCCGGCGATATCGCGGAAATTATCAATGCTGCGCAGATGTGGAGTATCGAGGGAAGTGGTCTCGGCAGCCTGGGCGGCGGCGATGGACAGGCTCAAAACGGACAGCGAACACAGAAGACGTTGAAACACGGGGCAGCCTCATTGAAAACGCGTTGGGCTGGCTACTATCTGCAATGAAGTGAGACTGAATGTGACAAATTGCCGATGGCGGAAAATGCCTGCGTGAAGGGGCCGTAGGGTGCGTTTTCTGTCCCTATTCAAAGGTTCGTGCGACTTCTGCCGCTCGTCAGTGACACAGCACCTTCTTCATTCCTGTTTTTCCAATGCGTTATACCCCCGCATGGAAGATACAAACGATGAACAGAACAATCGCCGCACTCACATTCGCAAGCCTGCTGATGCCCTGCAGTCTTTTCGCGTTTGCAGCCGAGAAGACGGCTGCAGAATCTACCCCCTCAACCACCGCTGAATCCAACGATGAGAAAGCCAATAAGAAGGGCGAGGAGGCTTCAGGTTCAAACTCTGGCGCCGATTCGCAAGCCATGGAAAAAGAAGCAGACTCTTCGACCGAAACGACGGACAAGGCACAACCACCGAAACAGTGACGGCGTTGGTCTCGATCACAAAGGAAGTGGCACCCTGAACAACCGCTGGGCATCGAGCACTTGCGGGTAGTCTCCCTGCGCCGTTTCGAACGCCTCCTCAGCTTGTCGGTTGCCCCCTCGAAGCGCCATCGCGGAAAACTTGAAGCCCAATGCGCCCGACTCCAGTTGTGCGATAGCCGAACAGCACACCGGACTCCGCTTGCTCGCTGACTACAACCGAAAGTACTGCTGCATCGCCTGGGCCAACAGATTCACCGCCTCATCATCCTGTGACGACAGCGATCGCATAAACACGACTTCATGCTCCGGTATGTCGGGCAAACCGTCGAGAATCTGCATGTTTTCCGTCACCATCGCGCGGTCTATCAGGCTGACTGCCAACCCGGCCTCCACACACGCCTTGACCGCCTGGTTGGACGGGCTTTCCAGCACCACCCGCGACCGGCGACCGCTTTGCTTGAGCGACTCCATCATCGCTTGCCGATAAGGGCATTGCGCCGCGTGCACGGCCAGTGGCAGCGGGTCCGTCAGCGCGAGCATTGTCGTTGTCGGCCCCACCCAGACAGGCTTGGTAGAAACGAGCACTTGGGCGTTCTCATTCAGTTGCCCCTTGGGTTGGGCAATCACAGCGGCCTGAAGCTTGCCATGCTGAACCTGTTCCCGCAGCGCGTAGCTTGGCGCCGTCCTCAGCTCCAGCACCACATTGGGCCAGGCAGCCGCGAATGTCGGCAGAATGTCGCGGATGACGTGGACAGCGTATTCATCGGGCACGCCCAGGGTAATGCGTCCCGCCAAATGGGTGCCGTGCAAGTCCGCGAGCACCCGGTCATGGGTGTTCAACAGTTCCTTGTCATGACTACTTGGGAAACATGCCACACAGCGCATTTCCCTCATACCCATGGACGATAGGTCCCAGGATCATCAACGGGCCACAGGCATAAAACGGTGAGCTTAAGGATTGTCCTTTGTGAAGCTTGCAGACGGGTAATTTCAAGGGGATCGGTACAATGACCGCCCAGAGCGTGACACCACACCATTCCCGAGTGGTGTCGCTATCGGTTTCTTCCTCAATCAAGCGCGTACGGCTACTTTGCTCTTCTGGCATTGAAACCACGACACCGACACAGCCGGAGAGAAACAGGGACAGGGTTGTCAGGGCAATGATTTTCTTTGTGTGGCGCAGGAGCGACAGCGTTGGTTTCATCCGTAAATCCAATCGTTGGGTGATGAGCGTCGACAGACCTTGTCGAGTCAGGTTGAGACCGCTTGCGAGGTTGTCAGGGCACAAAATATAAGCATTTATTACAGTGTTGCTGCCAGAATCACCTGATGCTGCCAGACGCCCCCAAATACTGCGATGCCAATAAACTTCCGAGGATATTGATAGATGAGCTTACCGCCTGAAGGACTGCCCATTTACAGAGTGCTCACGGGCCCCGATGACGCCACATTCTGCCACCGCGTCAGCGAGGCCCTGAAAATGGGTTACGTGCTTCACGGCTCCCCTGCGGTGACGTTTAATGGGGAACATGTGATCGTCGCGCAAGCGATCGTCTGGCCCGCAAGTGTCCCCTCTCCTAACTGAAAACCAACGAGGTCCGCAGTGCGAACTTTTGATCTGATCCGCGATGCCGTTCTGCCTGAATTCCGCGACCGGGTGTCCGAATACCTGGTCGACTACGAAATCGTGCTGCGCGAGCAGGCGCCCGACTCGGAATCCGTGCGTGCCGTCGCCAACCAGCTGCGCGGGTATTTGCGCGGGCTCAACACCACTCGCGTATTAGGCATGGCCGACTGGGAAGAGCTGGATCGGCGGATCGTGGAGTCGTGGCTGTAGCAAATGGCGAAACCTGCGTTCGCCTTGTAGCAGCTGCCGAGGCACGAGGCTGCGTTCGGCTGCGAAGCAGTCGCAAAACCTGAACACGCGGTCTTCCTGAAACACCGCGCCGCCTGATTTCACGACTGCTTCGCAGCCGAACGCAGCCTCGTGCCTCGGCAGCTGCTACAGGGTGTTCGCCTGAGTGACCAGCATCGGGCCAAACGCATACAATCGCGGTCTCTCTCCAAAAACCAGCCAGGCCCGTCAGGAAATGCCGCTCGACCCGCCCACGATGTTGACACTCTCGGTCGCCCTTGCCGCGGCCGCCGCGCTGTACCTGGCGATCGAATGGCGCAGTATTCGTGAGCCTTCGTTGCTGTTCTGGAGCGCCGGGTTTGCCACGATCGCCGTGGGCTCCGCCCTCGCCCTGCTGCGCAGCAGCGGCTTTTTGCTGATCGGTATCTGGTTCGCCAACGGCCTGCTGGTGACCGCCCACTTCCTGTTCCTGTTGGGCGTTGCGCGTTTCACCCAGACGCGGCTGTCCCGTGGCTGGTCGCTGATCTTCATCGCCTGGCTGGCCATGCTGTTATTGCCGGACGGGCCTACCTGGTCGAAAGTCATGCTGCTGGCCAACTCACTGTTGGTCGCGCTGTCGACGCTGCGGGCCAGTTTCCTGCTACGCCCTCACGGCAAGTCGTTGAGCGTGGGCGCGGTGCAGCTGCGTCCTGCCCGGCCACACCGCCGGCGACCGACTGCTTGTCGCACTGAGCGAGATGATTCGCTCGCTCCTGCCCGAAGCGGCAGCTGGCGGCCCGACTCGGCGGTGATGAGTTCATCATCTTGCTCAATAACGCCTCCACCGAGCGGGTCATCAGCCTGGGCAACGCCCTGCGCGAGCAATTTCAGCAGACCGCCGCACAGACCTTTACCACGCCCGAACCGGTGACCTTGAGCATCGGCGCCACCCTCTTCGGTCAACCGCCAGCCAATCTAGCGGCATTGATCGAGCAAGGTGACGCCGCGCTCTACGCGTCCAAGCGCGGCGGACGCGACAGCATTCGTCTGATTGATCGGACAGTGGCCGGTAGCGAATCCATTCCCGACCGCGTTCAGCGTTAAACTCCGCCAACGTCTGGCTCATATTGTTCAAGAGGACCCGCTCATGCCCCCTTTCGAAACGCCCCTGCAAGACAGCGCCGCGCCCGAAGGCGTTTGCTACGGCTGCGGCGGCAGCAATCCCCATGGGCTGCACATCAAGAGTGTCTGGCATGAAGACGGCGTGCACGTGATCGCCGAGCACATTCCAGAGGCCAAATACTGCGGCTGGCCGGACCTGGTCTACGGCGGCTTGATCGCGATGCTGGTCGATTGCCACTCCAACTGGACAGCGATGGCCTACCACTACCGCGCGGAACAGCGCGAGGCCGGAAGCCTGCCGCGCATCGATTGCGTCACCGGCAATCTCGGGATCAAGTTCATCAAACCGACGCCCATGGGCGTGCCGCTGACCCTGCGGGCGAAAGTCGAGGGCGATGTCGGGCGCAAAACCCGGGTGGTTTGCGAGGTTTACGCCGGCGACGTGCTTACCGCGATCGGCGACTCGATTTTCGTGCGGGTGGATACCGGGCAATTGGCGAACGCAGCGCACGGCCGATGAAAACCGGGGTCATTTCCGACACCCACGGCCTGCTCCGCCCCGAAGCCATCGCGGCCCTGCAAGGGTGTGAGCGCATCATTCACGCAGGCGACATCGGCAGCCTGGAGATCCTCGCACAATTGGCCGCTATCGCTCCGGTGCATGCCGTGCGCGGCAACAACGATCTGGACGCGCCCTGGGCGCACGAGCTACCCGATTGCCTGCGTTTCGACCTCAACGGCTGGAAGGTGCTGCTGGTGCACGACATCGCCGATGTTGCAGCCAATCTGGATGACAGCATCCGGCTGGTGATCACCGGCCATTCGCACAAACCGAGCATCGAATGGCGCGGCGAGGTGCTTTACCTGAATCCGGGCAGCGCCGGGCGTCGGCGGTTCAAACTGCCGGTCACGCTGGCGCTGCTTGACGTGCTCGCCCATTCCATCGAACCGCGCCTGGTGCCACTGCTCGACTGATGGATCGCCCTTCGCCGTGCCTCGACTCCCCGCTTGGTGTTAAATAGCGCCAGTTGAAAGCGCAGACACTGTCGCGCAACACCGTGCAATGAGAACAACCATGAACAGCCATTTTGAGAGAACAGCATGATCGAGGTCACCGAGGTTTCCATTGCCGAGCTGCGTACTGCGCTCGAATCGGGCCAGACCACGGCGGTTGAGCTGGTCCAGGCCTACCTCGCCCGAATCGAGGCCTACGACGGCCCCGACACCCCCACCGCCCTCAACGCCGTGGTGGTGCGCAACCCAGAGGCGCTGAACGAAGCGCAGGCGTCCGATGCACGCCGGGCCAAGGGCGAAACGCTCGGTCCGCTCGATGGCATCCCCTACACCGCCAAAGACAGTTATCTGGTGAAGGGGTTGACCGCCGCGTCCGGCAGTCCCGCGTTCGCCAACCTTGTCGCCTATCGCGATGCCTTCACCATCGAACGCCTGCGCGGCGCTGGCGCCATCTGCCTCGGCAAAACCAATATGCCGCCGATGGCCAACGGCGGGATGCAGCGTGGGGTCTACGGCCGGGCCGAGAGCCCGTACAACGCTGATTACCTCACCGCGCCTTTTGCCTCGGGCTCGTCAAACGGTGCTGGCACGGCCACCGCTGCCAGTTTCGCGGCATTCGGCCTGGCGGAAGAAACCTGGTCCAGCGGTCGCGGCCCTGCATCGAACAATGGCCTGTGCGCCTACACGCCGTCGCGCGGAATCATCTCGGTGCGCGGCAACTGGCCGTTGACCCCGACCATGGACGTGGTCGTGCCTTTCGCCCGGACCATGGCTGACTTGCTTGAAGTGCTCGACGTGGTGGTTGCGGAAGACCCCGACACACGCGGCGATCTGTGGCGGATGCAACCGTGGGTGCCGATTCCGAGCGTCGCTTCGGTGCGCCCTGCGTCCTATGCCGACCTTGCCGCGAAGCCCGAAGCGCTCGCTGGCAAACGCCTTGGCATTCCTCGCATGTACATCAACGCCGATCCTGAAGCCGGCACCTCTGAAGCGCCGGGTATCGGCGGCCCGACCGGGCAGCGCATCAACACCCGTGATTCGGTGATCGAGCTCTGGAAACAGGCGCGCCAGGCACTCGAAGCGGCGGGCGCTGAAGTGATCGAAGTCGATTTTCCGCTGGTGTCCAATTGCGAGGGTGATCGCCCCGGCGCGCCGACGGTGTTCAATCGCGGGATCGTGTCCAAGGAGTTCCAACACCATGAGTTGTGGGACCTGACGGCTTGGGCGTTTGATGATTTCCTGCAGGCCAATGGCGATCCGAAATTGAATCGCCTGGTCGATGTGGATGGGCCACTGATCTTCCCGCATGACCCGGGGACGTTGCCTAATCGCGAGGGCGACCTTGCGGCGGGCATGGATGAATATGTGCGGATGGCTGAGCGCGGGATTACACCGTGGGACCAGATCAGCACCGTGCCCGATGGCCTGCGCGGGCTTGAACAAACCCGCCGACTCGACCTTGAACACTGGATGGATCGGCTTGGGCTTGATGCGGTGCTGTTCCCGACAGTTGGTGATGTCGGGCCAGCGGATGCGGATGTGAATCCTGCGTCGGCGGATATCGCGTGGAGCAATGGTGTTTGGGTCGCCAACGGCAACCTCGCCATCCGGCATTTGGGTGTGCCGACGGTGACTGTGCCGATGGGCGTGATGGCGGACATCGGCATGCCGGTTGGGCTGACATTTGCGGGTCGGGCGTATGACGATTCGACGTTGCTGCGCTTGGCTTCGGCGTTTGAATCGACCGGAAGCAAGCGGATGATTCCGCCGCGTACGCCGGCATTGCGCAAGTAAAAGGATGATAGGCGGACGCGAGGTTGCGTCCGCCTTTTGCTGGATTTTCCAGCCCAATGATCAGGCGTCCGTTGTGCTGACTGGCTATCCGAGCGGCCATCTTCCTGAACCAACCTAGATAGGGGAGTGCTATGGAAGCGCTGCTGGGTTTCCTGTTTGAGGTCATTTGCTACCCGGTCGGTTACTGGGTGCTGAAAACCATAACGCTTGGCCGTTTCACCGGCAAAAGCAGTTACTGGTTTGGCCTTATCTGCACGGTTGGCGCGCTGGTATTGCTGTCGCCCATCATCGCGTTCATCACCTGGAAACTGATAGAAAGCGCCGCCGCCCCGTAAATTTAATGAACCCTGCCCACCACCACCCGCCTAAAGAAATGACTTTCAGGAGGTGGCTAATGCAAATCGAATACGTCTGGATCGCACTCGCAGCAATACTGGTGGTGATTGAATTGTGGGCGATCAACAAAGTGATCAAGAGCGGCAGCAAGATCGACAACAAAGGCGTGTGGATCGTCGTCATCGTGTTCGTGCCCCTGATCGGCCTGATCGCCTGGGCACTGGCCGGACCAAAACACAGCACCCACAGCGCGCAATAACCGCCGCCCTCCAAAAAGCCCCGAAGATTCGGGGCTTTATCATTTCTGAATGCCGCAACCCACGTAGGAGCTGCCGAAGGCTGCGATCTTTTGATCTTCACGTCTGAAAACCACGTAGGAAAACACCCTTTGTGGCGAGGGACCTTACCCCCGCCGAGCAGCGAAGCAACCCCAATCCCCTGCCCCCGATTTCCTCAGACATTTCCGAATGCCCGGTTCACAAGGGTTTCATCACCAAACGCAGCAAACCCCCTTCACCACGATGGCCGTAAAGGCGTCCTACACCCCGGTTGCGAGCACCAAAGTGGCCACCTATATTCGATCCGTCACCAACAAAAATTGGCGATAGGGTTTCGCAGCCCTGTAGAAGTGGATACACACCGTCAAATGACAACTGTGGCAAAATTCGCCACCGTTACGTTTTATGGCGGCTGTGTGTGGGAGACCTTCGGGTCTGCCGGTTTTAGTCTCTTCTCCGGTCTGCGAACCCGCACATAGCTGCCACCCATTTGTTTCGCAGCAGAAAGGTGGCACTTCTAATCAATTGAAGAGCAGATCCTATGACTACGAACAATCCACCTCGCCGTTTCACCCCCATGTCCCAATTCGCCACCGACTACCCCGTCCTCCTAATCGACAACGACGCCCCCCTCCGCGAACTCCACAACTGCGTCAGCGAACGCCTCAACGCCGTCCTCAAATACCTCAACCTCATGGGCTGCACCACCCTCCCCGACTACGCCGAAAACGACATCAACACCGTCACCAACATCGCCTGGATCCTGATCCGGGATGTACATGATGTGTTTCGGGTGATTGAGCAGCGGGGGTTTGATACGCCGAATAGATAAAAAGAAGCACGCTTCAGCCTCTAGAACTGCGCATAGTTACGACTTTCTAGGGGCTTTTTCACATTCGCCTCTACAAAAACACCGCCGCATTAGAGACTCAGAACGATAAGCTCGCGAAATGCCCATTTCTGAAAACGCCAAGCGTAGCCGTCAAAGACAAAAGTCAAATTTTGATAAAAGAAATCGTTAAGAGATTACACCCCTCTTGAATCCGTCAAAATGAGTGACGCACCGCGATATCGGTTGTATTGAGGTGACAGCCAAAACGATACCCAGCTATTATTAGGTTCACGGCGTCGTCAACCTTCATCGAAAATCAACACCAAGGTGAAACTTTTCACATGCACTATTTTATAAATTTCAAAAACTATAAATATGCCGAGATAGATCTGTTTTCGGCACTATCATTGCTCATTGGTAAAAACGGGAGCGGAAAATCTAATCTTATAGAAGGCGTTGAGTTGCTGGCATATGTTGCAGCGGGTAAACCTTTACATGAATTGGTAGATTCCCCCAGTTCTTTATCGCGACCTGACGGGGTACGCGGGGGAATTCATAGCTGCGTAAAATTTGGTGAAAAAAACTTTACGCTAGGATTTAAAGCAAACATCGAGTTCATGGGAAAAAACCAAGCATTTGATTACCAGATAGTCATATCAGTAGATCCGTTCCCTAGAGTAATCAGCGAACATCTTTTTGTCGGAAAACGAAAATTATTTCTCGCCATGTCCGAGGAGCGGAGCAAAGACGGACTATTGACCGTTCGCTTTGATAACTTCGCTAGAGGAGGTACAAAACCTCATAAATCAATGTACGGCGACCGATCAGTAATATCTCGTTATGAAGAGTTGATATCCGAAAACTCCAGTGGCGACAAAGGCAACAAGCTTGATGCCGTGCGTACAATTGGCGCGATAAAGAAGCACTTACAATCATCTTTTGTAATTGATCCCAGTCCAAAGTCAATGCGAAATTACGTACGAATCGGTCAGGATAGCCTCCTTAAAGATGGTTCAAATATTTCAGCGGTGCTGGATGGGTTAGAAACATTTGTTAAGGATGGAAAAGCGTCTCTCGAAAACATTCTAAAGGTCGTCCGACAAATACCAGAAGAACCATTTTTGAAATTCGACTTCGCCCGTACAGTTCAGAATGATGTTCTTTTCGGCATAAAGCTTGGAGAACGATTAGTTGATGCTCGATTGATATCAGATGGAACGCTCAGAATCATAGCTGTGGTCACCGCACTTGAAACCATCAGTGAAAAATCGAGAGTTGTCATTGAAGAATTTGATAACGGCCTTCATCCAAGCCGCGCGCATGTCCTGATAAATGCAATAAAAGAAATTGTCACACGACGCAAACTAAACGTAATGTTAACCACTCACAACCCAGCAAGTTTGAATTCATTAGACGGCGTATGGCTGAAAAATGTACATGTCTGCTACTGGGATGCTGATGAGGACACTTCTAAACTAGTGAGCCTCTTAAAAATCCCGAAAGTCGATTATCTACTTGAATCCGCTAGCGGCTTAGGTGACATAGTTACAAAGTCAATATTTGACAAGCACTTGAAACCTGGCTTTGAAGACAATAAAAAAGCTGAAGCCCTTAGCTGGTTGGAGCAATTAAAGTAATGGCAAAAATAATCGTCCTAGACACCTCCTTCCTCCTTGAATTGTTTAAAGTACCCTTGGACCATGTTCAGGAAAAGCACGAAATGGCTGTTGCTCTATTTGAAGACGCAATAAAAAAATCGTATGATATTTACTGTCCATTAGGAGTCCTTTATGAACTAGCGAATCATATTGTCGATATACAAAACCATGCTGCTCAGAGAGTTATCGCAGAAAACTTTAAAACAATGGTCCTATCTGCCTGGACAAAGAATACACCATTTACCATTGTACCTAGCGGAAACTCTGAACATGCATTCATTGAACTCTCTTCACTCCCAACTTTATGCCAACGTTATCAAGAGAACATTCGACAAGGACTTGGACTGACGGACTGTTCTATTATCGATGTAGCAATGACAATCAAAAAAGGATACGAGCAAAGGGACAAAAAGTGGCCCGCTCATATTTGGTCTTGCCATCGAGCTTTAAAAGCAATGGAACCAGATACATTCGCGCATCAATATTATTGACGCCTAGCTTTAATACCCCGAATAAAGGTGACATATTTACCTCACCAAAACCTCTCACCTTTTCGGATCAACCTCGGCAAGGGGACAGATTCATTATTTTTCCTATAGAAAAGCCCGACAATAAAGTCAGGCTTTCCTTTTTTGTTTAATGCCGTCTTAAACTAACTCTTCCAGAATCCCCCACTGCTATTGCCATCTCCCGCTTGTGATCCAGCTCTAACCTTATGGAATTAAAGGAACAGATCTATTTTTCTTCCTCATTTTCTGAATTAAGTAAGGCCCGCGCTGATGCGCGTTTATAACGTGATCATAATATTTAGTTCCTGCTGTTGATCTGGAGGTTCGATTCAGAGAATTGTGACAGATGACAATCAGCTAGAGGCAATCGCTTAGAATGCCTACGAAACGCCAGTGGAGTCATTCTGAGGATTCAGTCGCAGCTACCCCACGCGGCAGACGGTTTTACCGATACACCGTCAAAATTAGCGGATTACCTTGTTGTAGTGGCATTTTGATTTCCAAAGGTGTAGCGTCATACCGAATAAAAATTTATGGATGAGGATATGAAATGGAAAACTACTTTCAAGATACAATTTCAAAAATTTACGGTGATGATGACGACTTTGTTGTCATTGGATTAACCGGCCGTACTGGTAGTGGTTGTTCTACAGTGGCAAATATACTTTCAAGCAACCAAGAAGACATAAGACATTCTCTTTTTTCAGGGCACAACCCTAAAGATACGAATCAAAGAAAACAAAAGGTAGTTCTCAGTTGTTTCAAACATAACTGGGAACCTTTTGTAGCGATACAAGCCAGCACGGTTTTATTACTCATGCTTTCTGAAGTAAGCACTGAAGAATCCGGAATTTTTATAGAAACCTCTGGAGGTTTAAAACATGACACATCTCAAAAAGCTATCGACATTCTTCAAAAAGTTCGCAACGAATTTTCCTTCATTACCGACTTCAGTTCTTTGCGGAGTTTCTACACAGAGTTCTTACCAAAAAGAAACGCAGAATTAAAGGATGTGATGGGAGGAGCCCCTTATGTAAAGTTATTCCAGCTTATTGGTAGTAACCTACGAAACTCGGGTAATGTGACATCTGGCGATGTGATTAGTGGCAAATTTTTCTCACTTGCTGAGCGAATCAATAAAATAATTAAAGAGATTCGTCAGGCGCGAACTAACGGCGAAAAAACCTTTATTGTTATTGATGCAATAAGAAACCCGTTTGAAGCTATATATTTCCAAGATAGATACTCTTCTTTTTATCTCATGGCTGTTTCTTGCAATGATGACGAGCGAAAACGTCGATTGCGTGGACTTGGGTACACTGATGCTCAAATAAACGTTGTTGACGATGAAGAGTACGGCAAGCTGGATGCAACCAATCAAAAGGCTTATGTAAAACAGGACATTAAAGCCTGCCTGCAACGAGCGGATCTACATGTAAGTAACCCAGACTCGGGGAATATGGTCTCCAACTTCAACTCACTAGCGGACCAATTATTAACTTTCGTTGCGCTTATGGTCAGACCTGGATTAGTAACGCCTACTCCCTTAGAACGCTGCATGCAAATTGCATATACTGCCAAGCTAAATTCAGGGTGTATTTCAAGGCAGGTTGGAGCTGTTGTTACTGATGTTAACTTTTCGGTCCAGTCTGTTGGCTGGAACGATACACCATTCGGGCAGGTTCCTTGCAGTCTACGCAATCGGTTTGATCTGACGAATGGCTATGCTCAAGACTCTTACTCAGAGTATGAAAAAATCGACGTTCAATTTATCGACGCAATTAGTAAAGGAAATGAAAAATTTGTAAAGGTTGCTAATACTGGTAGAAATATTTCATATTGTTTTAAGGATGAATATAACAACCTAACAGGGAAGTCGAATCAAGTTCACACAAGATCACTTCATGCCGAAGAAAATGCTTTTCTGCAAATCGCAAAATATGGCGGTAGAGGGGTTGAAAACGGTAAGCTATTTACGACTGCCAGCCCATGTGAGTTATGCTCAAAAAAAGCATATCAGCTTGGCATAAAAGAAATCTACTATATTGACCCTTATCCCGGAATTGCTGTGAGTCACATTTTGATGGGAGGCAGTCGAAATCCAGAGCTTGTAATATTCTCTGGTGCTATCGGTAGAGCTTTTCATAACTTGTACTCCCCCAAGCTATCTTATAAGGATGAACTAAACGCTCTTGCTTTGTAATTTTAACTTCATAGGCGGCTTTCTCTGGCTATATAAGCCGCCACTCGATTAATATATTGTTATTAACTTAATGAGCCCCCAATAAAAAATAGGTTTATTTATCTTTATTTTCAAAAAAATAGTCTTAAAGTGCCCACCTTAAACCGTTACGGACACAAACGCCCATGAAACCGCTGTACTTAGGCTCGCTCCTGCTACTAATCGCCGGCTGCTCGCCAATCCCGCAATACGAAGCCCCCGCCAACGCCCCGCAAGCGCAGATTCGCAGCGAAATGGACGCAATGATCAACCGTCACAACTACCTGACCCTTAGCGCAGCGCCGACCATGGCCTGCAAGTACGGCCGGTCGGTGCCCGTGACACCCGCTCGGCAACTGTTCTCGGTCTGGGGTGGATACCCATCGACACCATCGACACCTGAAGGTTTTCGAGCCATTGAAGCGGGCAAGCCGATTCACCTGGTGTTGGAGGGCGGGGCCAGCGGCAAACGCAGATGCACGGTCGATTTTGTCACTGAGTTCATGCCGGGCGCCCGCTATGTGATCAAGGGCGGCATCACCGACGGCCCAAATGTCTTGAGCGGCTGCCAGATCAACATCGTCGATCTGGATTCTGGGGATCGACTCTTTCAGGCCGGGCAGTCACCGGCCAACGGCTGTGCTCTGGATCGGCTGTCACTGCCGAGGCCTTGATCACGCGCGCTGGTTGAGTACGCGGTCGTTAAGTTTGTAGTCGTTGTGAAATGACGCTGAAAAATAAGATGACAGATCTTTATTTAAATAGATCTGTCACCTTCTTTTGTCATGGGCATCAGTCCAGCAATGCGACTTTTTTCAACAAATCGTAAAGCCCATCAGGCACCAACGGCGATTCGTCAGTAAAGCTTGCGCATGAATGCCACTTCGCTGTAAACGCAGCGCCATCGCTCTCTTGAGCGCTCAAGTACGGCAATTCGTAAACAGCGCGATCCACAAACTTCGCATCGTAAACCTGGACGATTTCGTGTCCTGGCTTACCGGCATACGTAAAGATGCTTTCAAGCGTACCGATCAATCGGAGATCTGTTATCGGCAAACCGAGTTCTTCCTGAATCTCTCGCACAACGGCTTCGGCGCTGGTTTCGCCAAAGTCGATACCTCCGCCGAGCGGCCGGAAGAAGGTTTGTTTTGTGGTGGGGTCGCAGAATTCGTTGACCAGTACCTTTCCATCGTGATGGAAGACACAGAGTGCAAGTGCACGGATGCGCTGGGTAGTCATGCAGGAAAGTCCATTTACTTTGAAGAATGCCTGTAGCAACGGACGAAGGTTGCTACAGGTCAGTATCCATTTTCGATATCAGAAGTTAGCTGGGGTGTTGGCACTGATGATTTCTGCCTCATCCGCCCCAATATTGCGAAACCGATGCGGCAGCGTCGTCGGGAAGTAATACCCATCCCCAGCATTCAATACACTAATCTGCCCATCCACCGTCAACTCAACCGTCCCGCGCGTCACCAGCCCACACTCCTCGCCTTCCGAGTGGACGATAGGTTCCTCACCAGAGCTCGCCCCAGGCGCGTACTGCTCGCGCAACAAGCGCATCTGCCGACTCGGCACTGAAGCGCCAATCAGCAACAACCGCAGCCCATGCCGCCCGAGATCCGGCTGTTCATTCGCCCGAAACACGTATTGATGCTCGCGCGGTGGCTGGTCGAAGGTGAAGAAGTCCGCCAAGGACATGGGAATGCCTTCGAGCAGTTTCTTGAGGGAGCTGACGGAGGGGCTGACGCGATTTTGTTCGATCAGGGAGATGGTGGCATTGGTGACGCCGCTACGCCGGGCCAGCTCGCGCTGGGACATTTTGTAGCTTTCGCGTACTAATTTGAGTCGTGAGCCCGTGTCCATGACAGCCTTATGTGTGAACTACTTAAGGGGTTATGGGGGTGGATGGCGGGCGACTTTTGGCCGCGAGGAACACCGCTTCCCTGTCCCAGAAACGTGAAAGGCGGGTATTAAATCACGTTTGTTCGTGTTGCTCAGCAGGTTCGATAGACGGCTGAACAAAAAGGTTCATGTGGCTGATGCTGTTCGGTTTCGGTGCGAGTGATGGTGATGTGTCAGGCAATGTCAGGGTGGCTGATATGGCTTCTTCGCGAGCAAGCTTTGCTCCTACAGATTGATCCAGCTCGAGCGCATAGTTTGTGCCTGACATAGATCTCTTGTAGCAGCTGAGCTTGCTCGCGATGGCGGTGTGTCAGGCGACATTGATGGCGACTGGCATGACCTCTTCGCGAGCAAGCTTTGCTCCTACGGGGATAACGCTAGATCCCGAACCGATCACGCAACGCATAGTACGCAGCGCCCATTGCTGTAAGCGGCGCCTGGAAGGTGCGGCCGCCGAGCATGGGCATGTGTGGCAGGGAGGCGAAAGCATCGAAGCGTTCGGCGTCGCCGCGGATCATTTCGCTGATGAGTTTGCCGGCCAGGTGTGAGCAGGTGACGCCGTGGCCGCTGTAGCCTTGCATGTAGTAGGCGTTTTTCTCGATGCGGCCGAATTGCGGCATGCGGGACATGGTCAGCAGGAAGTTGCCGGTCCAGCGGTAGTCGATTTTCACGTCCTTCAGTTGCGGGAAGGTCTTGAGGATTTTTGGTTTGATCAGTTGCTCGATGTCGTCCGGTTCGCGGGCGCCGTAGACCACGCCGCCGCCGTACAGCAAGCGGTTGTCGGCGGTGAGGCGGTAGTAGTCGAGCAGGTAGTTGCAGTCTTCGACGCAGTAGTTGTTTTTGATCAGGCTGCGCGCAACCTTCTCGGACAACGGTTCGGTGACGACGATTTGCGAGCCGCACGGCATGCTTTTGCGCGTGACGCGGTTGTCGAGGTCTTGCGGCAGGTAGGCGTTGCCGGCGATCAGCAGGTACTTGGCGCGGACCACGCCTTTGGCGGTGCGCACGGTGATCGGTTCGCCGTAAGTGATTTCCACTGCGGCCGATTGTTCGTAGATTTTGCCGCCCAGGCCGATGATGGCCGAGGCTTCGCCGAGGGCCAGGTTCAGCGGGTGGATGTGGCCGCCCTGCATGTCGAGCAGGCCGCCGACGTAGTTGTCGCAACCCACTTCGCGCTTGATGTCCGCCGCGTCGAGCATTTTCAGGTTTTTGTTGCCGTAGCGTTCCCAGCTGCTTTTCTGCTCGGCCAGGCCTTTGAGTTGCTTCTTGTTCAGCGCAGCAAAGATGCCGCCCGGCTTGTAGTCGCACTGGATGTCGTAGTGTTGTATGCGCTGACGGATGATGTCGGCGCCTTCGAAGATCATGCTGCCGAGGACTTCGGCGGTTTTGTCGCCGTAGCGTTCTTCGATCACGTCGACGTCGCGGCTGTAGGAGTTGACCAGTTGGCCGCCGTTGCGACCGCTGGCGCCGAAGCCGACTTTGGCGGCTTCGAGCACAGTCACGCTGTAGCCGGCTTCGGCGAGGAACAGCGCCGAGGACAAACCGGTGTAGCCGGCGCCGATGATGCAGACGTCGCACTCGACCAGTTCTTCAAGCACCGGGAATTCGCCGGTGAAGTTGCGGGTGGCGGCGTAGTAGCTGTTTACATGTGTTGTGGGTTTCATACGTTTCTCCGATGGCCGCCAGCACGTGCCGGCGACCGCCGCTGTAAAGGTGTTAGAGCTTGATCCAGGTCGCTTTGAGTTCGGTGTATTTGTCGAACGCATGCAGCGATTTGTCCCGACCGTTACCCGACTGCTTGAACCCGCCGAACGGTGCGGTCATGTCGCCGCCGTCGTACTGGTTGACCCAGACGCTACCGGCGCGCAAGCCACGGGCGAAGGTGTGGGCCTTGCTCAGGTTGCTGGTCCACACGCCGGCGGCCAGGCCGAAGATGCTGTCGTTGGCAATCGACAGCGCTTCATCGAAGGTGTCGAAGGTGATCAGCGACAGCACCGGGCCGAAGATTTCTTCCCGGGCGATGGTCATGGCGTTGGTCACGCCGTCGAAAATCGCCGGTTCCACGTACAGCCCCCCGGTGCTTTCGAGGGTGCGGCTGCCGCCGGCGATCAGTTGCGCGCCCTGGTCTTTGCCGATCTGGATGTAGCGCAACACGTTGTCCAGTTGACGCTGATCGACC
This sequence comes from Pseudomonas sp. LBUM1646, assembly GCF_059716165.1. Classification (NCBI taxonomy): domain Bacteria; kingdom Pseudomonadati; phylum Pseudomonadota; class Gammaproteobacteria; order Pseudomonadales; family Pseudomonadaceae; genus Pseudomonas; species Pseudomonas sp. LBUM1646. The sequence continues at coordinate 2,816,942 of NZ_CP166810.1, read as the reverse complement.
ACGGCGCCGACGGTGGTTTGCGGATCGAGAGCGTGCCCCGGTTTCCAGGCTTGCAGCGCTTCCACCAGCAGCGGAATGAACTGCTCACGAATCGAACGCTCCACCAGCAATCGCGAGCCAGCGGTGCAGACTTCGCCCTGGTTGAAGGCAATCGCCCCCGCCGCTGCTTGTGCTGCCGCGCGCAAATCCGGCGCGTCGGCGAACACCACGTTTGGACTCTTCCCCCCTGCTTCGAGCCAAACGCGTTTCATGTTGCTTTGCCCGGCGTAAATCAGCAGTTGCTTGGCAATCGCAGTGGAGCCGGTGAAGGCCAGCACGTCGACGTCCATGTGCAACGCCAGCGCTTTGCCGACGGTGTGACCGTAGCCCGGCAGGACGTTGAACACGCCTTTCGGGATGCCGGCGTCCAGCGCCAATTGCGCGATGCGGATCGCGGTCAGTGGCGACTTTTCCGAAGGCTTGAGAATGAACGAGTTGCCGGCGGCCAGGGCCGGGGCGAACTTCCAGCTGGCCATGATCAGCGGGAAGTTCCACGGCACGATGGCGGCGACAACGCCCGTCGGTTCGCGGGTGATGAGGCCGAGTTGATCGTGGGGCGTGGCGGCGACTTCGTCGTAGATCTTGTCGATGGCTTCGGCGCTCCAGCGGATCGCGTTAGCGGTCGCCGGGATGTCGATGTTCATGGAATCGCTGATCGGTTTGCCCATGTCGAGGGTTTCGAGCAGGGCCAGTTCTTCCTGATGGGCCAGGATCAGATCGGCGAAGCGGATCAGGATGCGTTTGCGCTCGGCCGGGGCTTGTTTGGCCCAGATGCCGGACTCGAACGTCTGCCGTGCAACGGCGACGGCCGCGTTGGCATCGGCCTCGTCGGTGCTGGCGACGTTGGCCAGGAAGCGGCCGTCTACCGGGCTGATGCATTCGAAGGTGTCACCGCTAAGTGCTGCGCGGTATTGACCGTCGATAAAGGCCCGGCCTTCGATGGATAAGGACTGGAAGCGTTGTTCCCAGTCGCTGCGAGTGTTTGTCATTGTTGTGACTCGACGCAGAGGAATAAGTAGTTGTTGGATTGAAGCCAGCCAGTGAAGCAGTCTCAGCCGTAGCGCGTTCTTTTGTAGCAGCTGGCGAAGCCTGCGTTCGGCTGCGAAGCAGTCGTGAAATCAGGCGATGCGGTGCTTCAGGAAGGCTCAGCGCTCAGGTTTTACGACTGCTTCGCAGCCGAACGCAGGCTTCGCCAGCTGCTACAGGTTTCGTTGCCGCCTAACTGACTGGTGTCAGCCCATCAAACGGTGTGCAAATACCAGTTGTACTCAAGGTCCGAGATGGAGTTCTCGAACTCGGCCAGCTCGCTTTCCTTGCACGCCACGAACACGTCGATGTAGAGCGGGTCGATGTATTTGGCCATGACTTCGCTGTCGTCCAGCTCGCGCAGTGCATCGCGCAGGTTGTTCGGCAGGCTTTGCTCGTTCTGCTCGTAGCTGTTGCCTTCGACCGGTGGGCCGGGCTCGATTTCGTTGGTCAAGCCGTGGTGAATACCGGCCAGGACCGAGGCCATCAACAGATACGGGTTGGCATCGGCGCCGGCCACGCGGTGCTCGATGCGCACCGAGTCCGCCGAACCGGTCGGCACACGCACCGCAACGGTACGGTTGTCGATGCCCCAGCTCGGCGAGTTCGGTACGTAGAACTGCGCGCCGAAGCGGCGGTACGAGTTGACGTTCGGGCACAGGAACGCCATCTGCGCCGGCAGGGTCTCGAGCACACCGCCGATCGCGTGACGCAGTGCGGCGTTCTGCTCGGGATCCTCGCTGGCAAAGATGTTGTTGCCTTCTTTGTCGAGAATCGAAATGTGTACGTGCAAACCGTTGCCCGCCTGACCCGGATATGGCTTGGCCATAAACGTGGTGTCCATCTCGTGGTCGTAGGCGATGTTCTTCACCAGACGCTTGAGCAACACCGCGTAGTCGCAGGCCTTGATCGGGTCGTTGACGTGATGCAGGTTGACTTCGAACTGCGCCGGGGCGCTTTCCTTGACAATGGCGTCGGCCGGGATGCCCTGCTCTTTCGCGCCTTCGAGGATGTCTTGCAGGCAATCGACGTACTCGTCGAGGTCGTCGATCAAGTACACCTGAGTTGAAACCGGACGCTTGCCCGATACCGGCGAACGCGGCGACTGTGGACGACCGTTCACGTTGTCCTGATCGATCAGGTAGAACTCGAGTTCAAACGCCGCGCAGATGGTCAGACCCATGTCGTCGAATTTGCGCACCACATTCGCCAGCACTTCACGCGGATCGGCGAAGAACGGCTGGCCTTCCAGTTCGTGCATGGTCATCAGCAATTGCGCGGTCGGGCGCTTCTGCCAAGGCTCGATGCTCAGGGTGTCAGGGATGGGGTAGCAGATTCGATCGGAGTCGCCGATGTCCAGACCCAGGCCGGTGCTTTCCACCGTAGAACCGTTGATGTCCAGGGCAAAGAGTGACGCCGGGAGGTTGATGCCTTTTTCGTAAACCTTATGAAGACTGGTGCGTTCGATGCGCTTGCCGCGCACCACACCGTTCATATCCGCAATCAGAAGGTCGACGTACAAAACCTCAGGATATTTCTTAAGGAATGCGTTTGCTTCGTTGAGTTGAACGGTACGCAGGGGGACCGACATGATGCACCTATTAGCTGTTAATTATTATGTTCACTACGGTGTTGCGAGCCCAGTCAACCCGAACGGCAAAGTGAAGTCAATAGCGAACACTTGGCCTTTCAACCTTTATTTTCGGGCCTTTTATGAGCACAACAGTGCCAGATAGGTCGCCAGAGCCGCGTAAACCCTCAGCATCGGACGACCGGCGTTTAGAATTTTTTACATGAGAGTTGTTAATTAAAATCAACAAGGCTAAGCTCCGGAAAAGCTCGTTCAAGTGTGAAACTTCGAGGTGATAAAAATGGCATTCAAGCCATTGATCGGCGTTACAGCGTGCATCAAACAGATTGGCCTGCACCCCTACCACGTCAGCGGCGACAAGTACTTGCGTGCTGTCAGCGTCGCGGCTCTGGGGCTGCCCGTGGTCATTCCTTCCCTGGGCGAACTGACCGACATCGAGGACCTGCTCACGCAGCTCGACGGTCTGTTGCTGACCGGCTCGCCATCGAATGTGGAACCCTTCCACTATCAAGGTCCCGCCAGCGCCCCCGGCACCGATCACGATCCGGCGCGGGACGCCACGACCCTTCCTTTATTGCGTGCAGCCATTGCCGCCGGCGTGCCGGTGCTCGGCATCTGTCGCGGCTTTCAGGAAATGAACGTGGCGTTCGGTGGCAGCCTGCATCAGAAGGTGCATGAACTGCCCGGGATGCTCGATCACCGTGAGGCGGATCATCCGGAGTTGGCGGTGCAGTACGCACCGGCTCACGCGGTGACTGTGCAGCCTGGTGGTGTGTTCGAAGCGCTGGAGCTGCCTGCCGAGTTCATGGTCAATTCGATTCATAGCCAAGGCATTGATCGATTGGCGCCGGGCCTGCGTTGCGAAGCGGTGGCGCCGGACGGTTTGGTCGAAGCGATCTCGGTGGACCACAGCCCAACCTTCGCCGTCGGCGTGCAATGGCACCCGGAATGGCAGGTGCTTTCGAATCCTCCTTATTTAAGTATTTTCCAGGCGTTTGGCGACGCGTGCCGGCAACGGGCGGCGCTACGTAAAAAACGCTGACGACTTAAACCCTCATCCAACGATTTAACTGCCCCCGTGAACGGGCAGGTGCGCCGACGCGCGCTGCCTCTTCACGCGTAAAAAACGAAACAAGACAACAACAAGTACCACCAGGCAGCCAGGACGGCGGCGCCGAATAAGCCCGAGCAGTACGCACCAGTGAGTCAAGCGCAACGTCCTGTAGGCGCTGCTAAAGGCTGCGATCTTTTGATCTTAAAGAGCAACGTCAAAAGATCGCAGCCTTTGGCAGCGCCTACAGGGACCGCGTTTGAATTGATTGGCACCGTACGACCCGGGCTTGCAATCAACTATTAAGTCAGGCCGCGTTGGCCCGACGACTGAAACCTGTTGGGAGTTTCACATGGCAAATGCCTCCAGCACTTACAGGAAGGCTCTTGAAGGTCACCAGGCACCGAAAAAGGTCCTGGTGAAAATCGATCGCGTGACCAAGAAGTTCGACGAAACCACCGCTGTGGACGATGTGTCCCTGGAGATCCACCAGGGCGAAATATTCGCCCTGCTCGGTGGTTCCGGCTCGGGCAAATCGACCTTGCTGCGCATGCTCGCCGGCTTCGAGCGCCCGACCGAAGGCCGGATCTTGCTCGACGGTGTCGACATCACCGACATGCCGCCTTACGAGCGGCCGATCAACATGATGTTCCAGTCCTACGCGCTGTTCCCGCACATGACGGTGGCGCAGAACATCGCCTTCGGCCTGAAGCAGGATCGGTTGTCCGCCAGCGAAATCGACGCCCGTGTGGAAGAGATGCTGCGCCTGGTGCACATGACCCAATACGCCAAACGCAAACCCCATCAGTTGTCCGGCGGCCAGCGTCAACGTGTCGCCCTCGCCCGCTCCCTGGCCAAGCGTCCGAAGCTGTTGTTGCTCGACGAACCCATGGGCGCGCTGGATAAAAAGCTGCGTTCGCAGATGCAACTGGAACTGGTGCAGATCATCGAGCGGGTCGGCGTGACCTGCGTGATGGTGACCCACGACCAGGAAGAAGCCATGACCATGGCGGAACGCATCGCGATCATGCACCTTGGTTGGATCGCCCAGATCGGCAGCCCGGTGGACATCTATGAAGCGCCGGTCAGCCGCATGGTCTGCGAATTCATCGGTAACGTGAACGCCTTCGACGGCACCGTGGTCGAGGATCTGGAAGGTCACGCGATCATCCACAGCCCCGACCTGGAGCAGAAGATTTACGTCGGTCACGGCGTCAGCACGTCGGTGCAGGACAAGTCGATCACCTACGCCATCCGCCCGGAAAAAATGCTCGTCAGCACCCTCAAGCCCGAGCAGCGCTACAACTGGTCCCAAGGCAAAGTGCATGACATCGCCTACCTCGGCGGCCACTCGGTGTTCTACGTCGAACTGCCCGGCGGCAAAGTCGTGCAGTCGTTCATGGCCAACGCCGAACGCCGGGGCGCACGTCCGACCTGGGACGATCAGGTCTACGTGTGGTGGGAAGACGACAGCGGCGTGGTACTGCGCTCATGAAAACCTTCAATCAGCAATTCCTGAGACTGGTCCCCAGCGGGCGCAAATTGGTGATCGGCATTCCGTTCATCTGGCTGTTCCTGTTCTTCATGCTGCCGTTCTTTTTGGTGATGAAGATCAGCTTTTCGGAAGCGGCGCTGGCGATTCCGCCGTACTCGGAGATCTACACCTTCGCCGAACAGAAATTTCAGCTGCTGCTCAACCTCGGCAACTACAGCCTGCTGACCCAGGATGAGTTGTACATCTCGGCGTACCTCGGCTCGCTGAAAGTGGCGTTGCTCAGTACGGTGATGTGCCTGGTGATCGGCTTCCCGATGGCTTATGCGATTACCAAGGCCAAAAAGGAAACGCAAAACGTCCTGATGCTGCTGATCATGATGCCGACCTGGACTGCGATCCTGATCCGCGTGTATGCGTGGATGGGCATCCTCAGCAACAACGGTTTGCTCAACGCGTTCCTGATGTGGACCGGGCTGACCTCGGCGCCGATCGAGATCCTCAACACCAACACAGCGGTCTACATCGGGGTGGTTTACGCCTACCTGCCGTTCATGGTGCTGCCGCTGTACGCCAACCTGGTCAAGCACGATGAAAGCCTGTTGGAAGCCGCGTCGGACCTGGGTTCGAGCAACTTCAACAACTTCTGGAAAATCACCGTGCCGCTGGCCAAGAACGGCATCATCGCCGGTTGCATGCTGGTGTTCATTCCGGTGGTGGGTGAGTTCGTGATTCCGGAACTGCTGGGCGGCCCGGAGACGCTGATGATCGGCCGTGTGCTGTGGCAAGAGTTCTTCAATAACCGCGACTGGCCGGTGGCGTCTGCCTTGGCGGTGGTGATGCTGTTGATCCTGATTGTGCCGATTCTGCTGTTCAACCGCAGCCAGGCCAAAGAGATGGAGGCACGGGGATGAAACGCTTCGGATTTTCAAAGTTCATGCTGATTTTCGGCCTGTCGTTTATCTATCTGCCGATGCTGATCCTGGTGATCTACTCGTTCAACGCCTCGAAACTGGTGACAGTGTGGGGCGGCTGGTCGGTCAAGTGGTACGCCGGTTTGCTCGACAACACGCAACTGATGGGCTCGGTGGTGCGCTCGCTGGAAATCGCCTGCTACACCGCAATTGCTGCGGTGGCGCTGGGGACGTTGGCGGCGTTTGTGCTGACCCGCGTGACCCGCTTCAAGGGTCGCACGCTGTTCGGTGGTTTGGTGACGGCGCCGTTGGTGATGCCGGAAGTGATTACTGGCCTGTCGCTGTTGCTGCTGTTCGTGGCCATGGCGCAGTTGATCGGCTGGCCGCAGGAACGCGGGTTGGTGACGATCTGGATTGCGCACACGACGTTCTGTGCCGCGTATGTAGCGGTGGTAGTTTCTGCGCGACTGCGTGAGCTGGATCTGTCCATTGAAGAGGCGGCCATGGACCTCGGTGCGCGGCCGTTGAAGGTGTTCTTTTTGATCACCATTCCGATGATTGCGCCATCGTTGGCGGCCGGCGGCATGATGTCGTTTGCCTTGTCGCTGGATGATTTGGTACTGGCGAGCTTCGTGTCGGGTCCGGGTTCCACAACCCTACCAATGGAAGTGTTCTCAGCGGTGCGTCTGGGCGTGAAGCCTGAGATCAATGCCGTGGCCAGCCTGATTCTGCTCGCCGTTTCGATCGTGACGTTCATGGTCTGGTACTTCAGCCGCCGCGCCGAAGCCACCCGCAAACGCGCAATCCAGGAAGCGATGGACCAGACGGCCAGCGAATCGTGGCAGCCACAGAACAAGAAAATGGTAGAAGCGACGGCCTAAGGGCCTGCAACACGCACACTTTGTAGCAGCTGGCGCAGCCTGCGTTCGGCTGCGAAGCAGTCGTGAATTCAGACTCTGCGGTTCTTTCAGGAAGATTGAATTCGCAGGTTTTACGACTGCTTCGCAGCCGAACGCAGGCTTCGCCAGCTGCTACAAGGGTGCGCCGAGACTGCAATTGTTTTGCGAATTTGAATAAAAAGAATGGAGTTGTACCGATGAAAATGTTTGGCAGGACTCTGCTGACACTGTCCTTACTGGGTGCCATGGCGACGGTTGCCCAAGCCGACGACAAGGTTCTGCGCGTCTACAACTGGTCGGATTACATCGCCCCGGACACGGTCAAGAAGTTCGAAGACGAGACCGGGATCCGTGTGACCTACGATGTGTTCGACAGTAACGAAACCCTTGAGGCACGCCTGCTGGCGGGTAAATCCGGCTACGACATCGTGGTGCCGTCCAACAGTTTCCTGGCCAAGCAGATCAAGGCGGGCGTGTATCAGACGCTGGACAAATCGAAGCTGCCGAACTGGAAAAACCTCAACCCGGTGCTGCTGAAAAACGCCTCGGCCAGCGACCCGGATAACGCTCACGCCTTCCCGTACATGTGGGGCTCGATCGGCATCGGTTTCAACCCGGCGAAGGTCAAGGAAGTGCTTGGGGCCAACGCGCCGACCAATTCCTGGGACCTGCTGTTCAAACCGGAAAACGCGGAAAAACTGAAAGCCTGCGGCATCAGTTTCCTTGATTCGCCAACCGAGATGCTCCCGGCCGCCCTGCACTATCTGGGCTATCCGGTGAATTCCCAGGACAAGGCGCAGATTGCTGAAGCCGAAGCGCTGTTCATGAAAATTCGGCCGTCGGTGGCGTACTTCCATTCCTCGAAGTACATCTCCGACCTGGCCAACGGCAATATCTGCGTGGCCGTCGGTTACTCCGGTGATGTGCTGCAGGCCAAGGCCCGCGCCAAGGAAGCCGGCGACACGGTGAAGATCGACTACAGCATCCCGAAAGAAGGCGCCGGCAGTTTCTACGACATGGTCGCCATCCCACGGGATGCGGCGAACGTCGACAACGCCTACCTGTTCATGAACTTCCTGATGCGCCCGGACATCATCGCCGAGATCACCAACAACATCGGCTACAGCAACGCCAACGCGGCAGCGACACCGTTGGTGGATGAAGCGATTCGTGACGATCCGGGTTCGTACCCGCCGCAGGATGTGATGGCGACGTTGTATGCGATTCCGGATATGCCGATTGGCGTGCAGCGCGTGATGACCCGGGGCTGGACCCGCGTAAAACTCGGTAAATAACTGACACACCGATCGTTCCCACGCTCTGCGTGGGAATGCAGCCCGGGACGCTCCGCGTCCCTTCCAGAGCCGAACGCGGAGTGTCCGTGGAGGCATTCCCACGCGGAGCGTAGGAACGATCGGTGGCTCCCCTCTTCCGTTCACGCAGCGCCTTACCACCGCTGCACTTCCTGCGAACGGCCTCACCTGGCTCCTCGGTCAAGGTGAATTTCAGGCGCCCTCGGGCGCCTTTTTTTGGTCCTGGGACACCAGCGGCCATTCGGCCAGTGCTCGGTAATGGCCCTTGTGGGATTCGAACAGTGTGAAACGATCAGCCCGCAGGATAAATTCGGGCGGCGATTCGGACTCAGGCACCGGCAATCGATAGTCCCGCATCAAAGTCAGATGCGGTCGAAACTCCTTCGGCGAATCCTCACACCCGAACGGCAATATCGCCTGTTCCAAGGCGTAAACCAGCCGCAGCAACTCAGGCGGCGCCTCCTGCGGCACGAGTACCAAAACTCCGTGCTTGCGCCAGACATCCAGCCGATCCAGCACCACCCGCAACGGCACACTTGGCACGCGCACATTCGCCGCCGCCGTGCAGAGGTCGGCAATCTGCGCCACGCTCACCGCGCCCAAAAATTTCAACGTCAGATGGAAATTTTCCGCCGGCACCGGCCGTCCGCTGCGCAGTTGTAGAGCGCTGCGCCACTGGGCAATCGCCCGGCGCGGCTCGGGAGCGCAGTTCAAGGCGAAAAACAGCCGCTTGACCGGTTCATGGGATTCGTCGCTCACGCCTGGCACCTCCTGACATGCACGTTATAGTTGAACCAACCGAATCAACCGGAGGGCGCCATGCGAGAGATCATCAGCAAAGAGCCATGGTGGGCGATGCCGCCGCAACCCGGTCAGGACGAGGCCGAGCTGGAATGGGGCTGGCTGGTTCACTATAGCGAAGGTGAGCCGCGTTTCGAGTTCGTCCGGGAGCGACCGACGGACAACGAGATCCGCAACCGCAAGAGTTGCAGGATCACCCCGGCGCATGAGTGATCCCGCGGTGGTGGTTACGCTTGCAGCACAATGTTGAAACCGCCAAAGACCATGCGCTGGCCATCGAACGGCATCGGATTGACGTCCTGTTGCATGCGCGGATCGACCATGACCTTCTGCATCCCGGCATCGCGAGTGGCCTTGTCGGGCCAGACGATCCAGGAAAAGATCACGGTTTCATCTTCCTTGAGTTTCACCGCCATCGGAAACGAGGTCAGCTTGCCATCTGGCACGTCATCGCCCCAGCATTCGGTAATGCTCAGGGCGCCGGCCTCTTTGAAGATTTTGGCGGCGGTTTCGGCGTGCTTGATGAATTTTTCGCGGTTGGCGGTGGGGACTGCGGCGATTAGGCCGTCGATGTAGGACATGGTCGTTCTCCTGCTGGGTTAGGGGTCGATCTGTTGAGTAGTCGATCCACCCGGGCTCCAATCGACCGGTCCGCCGCCCGAACTGACCGACGGTACTTCAGCGCTCCCCGCCAGGTTGCCCTCGATTTGCGCGGCCATGTACAGCGTTCCCGCCATGACGCCGGTCGTCGGGTTCTGCACCAGTTTCGTCCAGGCCTTGTCGAAGGTATTGCCCAAACTGCTGCGAATCAGCGCCTCGCTGTCCGGCCGGTCATTGGCCCGGATAATCGCGCGGATCCCGGCGACCCCAATGGTGATCAACCCTCCGGCGAGTTTGCCCGCCGCCGCCGCCACCGCACTGGCGGCCCCGCGCGAGGGCAGCTCGGCCTCCATCCGCTGGCTGGCGCGCTTGGCCACCGGCGCCATGGCGGTGTCGGTCGAATCCACACCCTTGTCGCCGCCCGCCTTGTGGATCTTGTCGATCAGCGCCGCATAGGCCGGCAATGTGTTCAGCGGCTGGGTGTGCACGACCTGATAGAGCGAGGCGTCCCGGGCTGGCGGTGGCCCAAGGGCGATGGCGGGGATTTTCTGGAGGCGACCGTTGAGCTGCGCCATCGGTATGCCGTGACGCTGGGAGATTTTCTGCAGTTCTTCCTGAAGAATGTCCACGTAGAACGCCGTGGCCAGGCCGAGAATCGCGTCGGGATCGATCTCCACCGCGACCGGCGCCAGCACCCGTTGCTGGTATTGCTCCAGCAGATACGCCGCCAGGCGCTTGGCCGAGGCATCCTGCTCGCCCGAAGCACTGATCGTGTACCAACTGACCTTCATCGACAGCCACTCTTGGGTCCAGTAACTGCTGAACCAGGGAATGAAGTTCTCTTCGGTCAGTTGATAGACCCGCGTTCGCCAGTAATCCATGGCACCGCGCGCGTAGATCTTGGTCTGTTCGGTGGCCGATTGCGACGCGGCGACGATCTCCCGGTCCACCTGCTGCCAGGTACTCGGCGAAACCACCACCAGCGCCACTTCCGGGGCACGCGTAGGCGTGGCGCATCCCGCCAACACCAGCATCACGACGACGATCAGCGAACGCAGGTTCAAGATCGCGGTGTCCTACAGTCGCTCCCGGACGAAATGCCCGGTGCTTATAAGACTATTGAGTTGAGTATAGGTTGAGGGTTTTGGCCGTTCGTCTGGTGCTCATCAATCTGTAGGAGCGAGGCTTGCCCGCGAAGAGGCCCGCAAGAACGATGAAAAAACCTTCACCATCATTCCTGTTGATATGCACCATCGTAACGAATGCCTTCCGCAAAAAAACCGTCCGGCGCAGGATCGCCCCATACCCAACGCAAACCCCGCATCGGAGGGGCACATCATGTTGATCCATCTCCTGACCTGCCTGGCCCTGACCGCCGTCACGCTGACCCTGTTTTCGCGTTTTTTCCTGGACATCGGCCAAACCGAGGAGCACCCATCATGATCCGCATCGTTACCCTGGCCGTGAGTTTCCCGGTATTCGGCACCAACTACTATTCGCAGCAGGTGGTCTCGCGCAAAGAGATCGCACTGGTGTTCGACAAACAGTTCGAAGACTTGCTGATGCCGGCAGCCGCCAACCACTTCAGTAACGAAGTGGTTGGGCTCAATGATCAGTTCCGTTTTTTGAATGATGTGCTGGTCGAGCACTTGCTCGACACAGAAATGGCCCAACAGCCATCGCGCCAGTTCACCTTCTAACTGGCGTTACTTGCCCAGGTTCTGATTCATCCAACCGGGCTGCTGGTTAGCGCTTTGCCACTGCCGCAAGTTCTCGCAGCCCTGCACGTTGGCTTCAGCCGCATTATTGCGGGCATCGCAGGTTATCGCCCACTTCTGCCGCAGGGTCGGGTACTTGATAAAGTCCGCCCGGGTGGGAGGCTCACAGCCGGATAACAGCGCAGCCGATATCATCACGGCGGTCAATTGCCAGGCAGCCGGATACGATTTTTTTAACTTCATGTTTATTCGTTTTCGGTTAAGGAAAACGCTCCTGACTTTTTTGAGCGGGATCTAACAACTGGCCAGTTGATCAGGGTGTGTGAGAATCCTATGGCCTCAATGGCCCTACCGCCAGATCCACTTCAGCGTCATTTCACAGAGCCATTCCCCAGCTAACAAAATTGTAATTCCGCCATCACCTCCCCGTTATCTCCAGATTGCAACGATGTCACTCGGCGCTCTTACGCACGGGCAATCCCCTTGCGTAGAAAAATAAAACCAAGCCGAAGAACGTTTCAGTTCTGCCGAAACCAAGGAGTGATTGATGGTTAACCCTACAAAATATTCGATGGCTGCTTTAGCGATGCTTGTCAGTTCCGGGCCGTCCCTGGTAGTGGCTGAGGAAAAGACCGGAGGATTTGTTGAAGACAGCAGCCTGACCGTGCTCAACCGCAACTACTACTTCAATCGTGACCACCGCAATGGCCAGTCAAGTCCAACCGGCAATGGCTATTCCGAGGCCTGGTCACACGCGATTATCAGTAAGTTCGAATCCGGGTTTACCCAGGGGACTGTGGGTGTCGGCGTCGATGCGTTCGCCATGATCGGGCTCAAGCTTGATACCGGCGATGGGCGCAATGGTGGCCGCAGTTCGTTCGATGTATTGCCCGTCAATAGCGACGGCGAAGCGCGCGATGAGTACACCAAAGTCGGTGGCGCGGCGAAAGTGCGGGCCTTTGATACGGTGGTGAAAGTCGGTGATGTATTCCCTTCCAACCCGGTGGTGGCGGCCGGTGATTCCCGACTGCTGCCGGAAAGTTTCCGGGGCGTGACCGCGACCAATACCAGCCTTGAAGGCTTGACCGTTCAGGGCGGCCGGCTGCACGCCATGAGCCAGCCGGTCTCCAGCAACCTGCGCGATAACTTTGCGACGTTCTATGCCGGCCCGGTCAATTCGCCGTGGGTTGGCTACTTTGGCGGTGACTACGCGCTGAACAAGAATGTCAGTTTCAGCCTTTATTCCAGCCGCCTCAAAGACGCCTGGAATCAATACTACGGGGGCACCGCGCTGAATTATTCGTTGTCGGATGAGCTCTCGGTGTTTGGCGGCTTGAACTATTACAAAGCCGTCGACGAGGGCAAGCAGTTGCTCGGCAAGTTCGACAACAACATCTGGAGCGGGCGGATTGGCGTGAAGTATGGCGCCCACTCGCTGGCACTGTCTCACCAACGCAATAACGGCAATGACGACTTTGATTATCTGCGCCAGTCGGACTCGATCTTTCTCGACAACTCGATCCAGTACAGCGACTTCAACTCGCCGAAAGAACGCTCCTGGATGGTTCGCTATGACCTCGACATGAGCCCGTATGGTGTGCCTGGCTTGTCGTTCATGACCCGTTACGGTCGTGGCTCCGACGCCGATTACTCCAATGCGAATGCGGTGTACATGCGCCGTGATGCCGACGGCAATCCGCTGACCGACCAGAAACGCTGGGAGCGCAATATCGAGGTGAAATACGTGGTGCAGACCGGCTCGTTGAAAGACATGTCCCTGCGCCTGCGCCAAGCCAATACCCGCGCCACCGCGTTCGAGTCAGACCTGGATGAAGTTCGGGTGATTGTCGAATACCCGCTAGCGATTCTGTAAGGCCCTGCTGCTCAGTTGAATCTCCACATTCACCTTTAGAAGCTCCTTGCTCCTTTGGAAGAGGTGAATTTTTTTGGCGTCCTTCGGGACGCCTTTTTTTGCCTGCAATTTGGCAAATAACCTGTGGGAGATTCCATGTTTGGAGACTTCCCCCCAAACAGGGAATCTCCCACAGAGGATATGGCGACAGACATTAGCCGCGCTGGCGACACTCCCCCGCCACCGCGTACTTGACCGTATTAAGCTGCCCTTGCGAGTCTTCATAAGTCATCGCCGCCGGCACCACAGCACAACGCTTTTCAGGGCGCACCACACTCACGACTTTGACCACGTCCAGCTTCATCCCGTATTCAAACGCGGTCACCACCGGCGCCTGCTTGCCCTGGCTGACGGCGTACTGCGCCATGGCTTGCGTGTTGGCGCTCATCATCTTGTCAAAGGCCCGGTCGCCGCCCCCTTCTGCCAACACGCTTGAAGACATGGCCAGCAACCCGATACAACTAATGACATTAATAAACTTCATACCCGACACCTCGAAAAACAATAAAAACCAACCGATAAAAAAGCCCACCATCGACAATCGATGACGGGCTTGTTCATATTCAGCACGATTACATTTCTTGGGTTTTATCATCCTTGGCTTCATTTACCACCACCGGATCGCTCTTCGCCTGATTGGCCGCAAACGCCTCCACAGCGCGGTCATTCGCCACCATCATGCGTTCGAACGTCCTGTCGCCACCGCCTTCGGCCAATGCAACGGAAGAAACAACCAACGCACCTAACAGTGCACTTACTTGAGCAAGTTTCATTCTGACACCTCATCTATAAATGACGCAGTCAGGGTATCAATCCGAACCTATCGAGACGGTGGCGCCAACATTACATATCCGTTATGTAGGCCGGTATAAAAAAGCCCGCCATTGACTATCAATCGCGGGCCTTTTTAATCATCAATTTATTCAGTAACCGGTGTAACTTCATCCTCCTCCCGACGGTGCGCCCAATGATAAAGCGCAGGCAATATCAGCAACGTCAGCGCTGTCGAGGACAGGATCCCGCCGATCACCACGGTCGCCAGTGGCCGCTGCACCTCCGCTCCGGTCCCGGTGGCCAATGCCATCGGAATAAACCCGAGCGAGGCCACCAGAGCCGTCATCAACACCGGACGCAGCCGCGTCAGTGCCCCTTCATTGATCGCACTGCTCAGCGAGCGCCCCTCCTCCCGCAGATTGCGGATGAACGCGATCATCACCAGACCGTTGAGCACCGCCACCCCGGACAAGGCAATGAAGCCAACCCCCGCCGAGATCGACAGCGGAATATCCCGCAACCACAACGCCATGACCCCGCCGGTCAACGCGAACGGAATCCCGGTGAACACCAACAAGCCGTCCTTGAGGTTGTTAAACATCATGAACAACAACGCGAACACTAGCAGCAAGGCCACCGGCACCACGATTTGCAAGCGTTTGGCCGCCGATTGCAGCTGCTCGAACTGCCCACCCCAACTGGTCCAGTAACCGGCCGGGATTTGCACTTGCTGGTCAATGGCTTGGCTGGCTTCCTGGACAAATGAACCGATATCCCGCCCGCGCACATTGGAGCTGACGATCACCAGCCGCTTGCCGTTCTCGCGACTGACCTGGTTCGGCCCCAGCACCAGGTCAAGCGTCGCCACTTCCGACAGCGCGATAAAGCCAATCTGATCGGCACTGCCATTGAGCAGCGCCGGCACCGGGATCAGCAGTGTCGACAAGCCTTCGACGTCCTTGCGCATGGCATCGGACAAACGCACCACCATGTCGAACCGACGGTCGCCCTCATACAGCGTCCCGGCCTGACGCCCGCCGACTGCCACCGCGATGGTGTCTTGCACATCGCCCACGTTCAGGCCGTAACGGGCGGCTTTGTCGCGGTCGATATTGATGGTCAGCACCGGCAGCCCGGTGGTCTGTTCGACCTTGACCTCGGAAGCGCCGTTGACCTGCTGCATCGACGCGGCAATTCTCGCCGCAGTGCTGTTGAGCACCGCCATGTCATCGCCAAAGACCTTGACCGCGACGTCACTGCGCACGCCAGAGATCAGCTCGTTGAAACGCAACTGAATCGGCTGGGACAGTTCGTAGTTGCTGCCCGGCATGGTCGCCGCGGCAGCCTGGATATCGGCAATCAGCGCCTCCCGGGACTTGCTCGGGTCCGGCCATTGATCCTTGGGTTTGAGCATCACATAGCTGTCAGAGATGTTTGGCGGCATCGGGTCCGAGGCAATTTCCGCAGTCCCGGTGCGAGCGAACATGCGCTGCACTTCAGGGACTTTTTCCAGCACGCGTTTTTCCAGGCGCTGCTGCATGTCCACCGATTGCGTCAGGCTGGTGCCCGGTACGCGCAAGGCTTGCAGGGCGAAATCACCTTCGCTGAGGCTGGGCACAAACTCGCTGCCCATGCGGCTGGCGACCACGCCCGACAGCGCAATCACGGCCAATGCCAGACCGAACGCGATCGAGCGATGGCCCATGACCCACGCCAGCGCTGGCGCGTAGATCCGCCGGGCGCCGCGCATGATGATGTTCTCTTCTTCCTTGACCTTGCCGGTCACAAACATCGCAATCGCCGCCGGGACAAAGGTCACCGACAACAGCATCGCGCCGAGCAAGGCGATTACCACGGTAAACGCCATCGGGTGGAACATTTTCCCTTCGACGCCGGTGAGGGCAAAAATCGGCAGGTAGACGACCATGATGATCAACTGGCCGAAAATCAGCGGTCGGCGTGCTTCCCTGGCTGCCGCGAACACTTCGTGAAAGCGTTCTGAGCGAGTGAGGATGCGCCCGTGGTGTTGCTGGGCATGGGCCAGGCGGCGGATGGCGTTTTCGACAATCACCACCGCGCCGTCGACGATGATGCCGAAGTCCAGCGCGCCCAAACTCATCAGGTTGGCGCTGACTTTGTTGGTGAACATGCCGGTGAAGGTGAAGAGCATGGCCAGCGGAATCACCATCGCCGTGATTAGCGCGGCGCGAATGTTGCCCAGGAACAGGAACAGAATCGCGATCACCAGGATCGCCCCTTCCACCAGGTTTTTCTTCACCGTGGCGATCGCCTTGTCCACCAGGTGGGTGCGGTCGTACACGGTCACCGCAACCACGCCTTTGGGCAGCGAGCGGTTGATCTGTTCAAGCTTGCCGGCCACTGCCTGGGACACCGTGCGGCTGTTTTCGCCGATCAACATGAACACCGTGCCGAGCACCACTTCACGGCCGTTTTCGGTGGCGGCGCCGGTGCGTAATTCGCGTCCGATGTCTACGGTCGCGACGTTCTTGATGCGGATCGGCGTGCCATCGACGTTGGCCATGACAATATTGGCGATGTCGTCGGTGGTCGCGACCTGGCCCGGTGCGCGGATCAGCAACTGCTCGCCGCTGCGTTCGATGTAACCGGCGCCGACGTTGGCGTTGTTGCGCTCCAGCGCGGTTACCAAGTCGGTCAAGGTCAGCTTATAGGCCGCCAGGCGTTTCGGATCGGGCGCAATCTGGTATTCCTTGGCGAAACCGCCGATGGTGTTGATCTCGGCCACGCCCGGCACGTTGCGCAACTGCGGCTTGATGATCCAGTCCTGGATCACCCGCAAATCGGTTGGCGTGTAAGGGCTGCCATCCTCTTTAAGCGCGCCCTCCTCGGCCTCGACGGTCCAGAGGAAAATCTCCCCGAGCCCGGTGGAGATCGGCCCCATGACCGCCTCCACCCCTTCGGGCAGTTGCTCCTTGGCCACCTGTAACCGTTCGTTGACCAATTGCCGGGCGAAGAACAGGTCGGTGCCTTCCTTGAAGATCACCGTGACTTGCGACAGACCCGAACGCGACAGCGAGCGGGTCTGCTCCAGTGCCGGCAAACCGGCCATGGCGGTTTCGATGGGGAATGTGATGCGCTGTTCGGTTTCCAGCGGTGAAAAACCCGCCGCTCCGGTGTTGATTTGCACTTGCACGTTGGTGATGTCGGGCACGGCGTCGATCGGCAGCTTCTGATAGCTGGCGATGCCGAGGCCGGCCATGAGCAGCACCGCGAGCAGCACGATGATGCGCTGCTCGATGGAGAATTGGATCAGGCGTTCAAACATGAGGACCTTCTCGTGGCAATGGCGGGTCGGTGGGCGTCATTAGTGAGCGTGCTCGGCCGAGGCTTTACCCAGTTCCGATTTGAGAATGAAGCTGCCGGCCGTCGCGACTTGCACACCCGGCGCCAGGCCTTCAGTGATCTCGACCAGGCCGGCGGCACGGCTGCCGACCACCACCGGCTGCGCCTGAAAGCCGTCGGCAGTGCGCACGAATACCGTGGGTTTGTCCTCGACCGTTTGCAGCGCCGCTTCCGGCACGGCAACTTGGGTCTGGCGGGTTTCGGTGTCCACCCGCACGGTCACGAACAGGCCCGGGCGCCAGGCGCCTTGCGGGTTGGCCAGGGTCACGCGGACCGTGGCGGTGCGGGTTTGCTCGCCGAGCAAGCTGCCGACGTAGGCCACGGTGCCCGTCACTTCGGCATTCAGTTCCGAGGCGCTGACCGTCACCGATTTGCCCACCAGCACCTTGTTCAGATCCTTCGGCGAAACACCGAAAGTCACCCACACCCGCGACAAATCCGAGAGCGTGAAGGCGTTGGTGGTTTCGCTGACGACCTCCCCCAGACCCAAGTGTTTTTCCACCACCACACCGTCGAACGGCGCCCGCAGCTCATAGCGATTGCCGCCGCTGGCCACCGAGCTGCCGCTGAGCACGCTGATTTTCTGTCGGGCGTTGCCGAGGGCGATTTCAGCTTCTTGCAGGGCCTGGCGCGCTTGCAGGAAATCCTGTTCGGCCGAGATCTTGTCCTGCCATAACTGCCGTTCCCGCTGGTAGGTGGTGCGCGCCAATTCCAGACGACGCTGGGCGGCGGCCTGCTCACTGCGTTGATCAGAGATTTGTTGGCTGGCAATCACCGCCAGCAGCTGACCTTTTTTCACCGATTGCCCAAGGTTGACGTGCACCGACTCGACGACACCGGGCACGCGAGGCACCACGTGCGCGGTGTGGTCTTCGTCGAAGCGGATTTCACCCGGAAATGGCAATGAAAGGCTGATGTCCCGGGCCTTGGCTTCGGCCAGTTGAATACCGGCCGAGGCGATCTGCTCGGCGTTGAGAGCCAGGTGCCCTTCTTCGGTTTCGCCTTCAGCGTGTGAGGCTTTCGCTTGCCCTTCGCCGGCGTGATCGTCGTGGCCCTGTTCATCCTGAGTCTGAGCAATAGCCGTCGACGACGACACACTGCCCAGCCAGAACGAACCAAGGCCGATGCCCACCGCGAGGGTCAGTGCGGTGACAAACAGCTGTTTTTTTTCCATGGAGACTCCTGCGCCGTCCCGTTGGCCGGGCAGCGATAAAAAAAGATGAAATCAACGGGGGCGCGTGAGCGCCTCGACATCGCCGAAAATGCGTTCAATACGCGACCAGGCATCGGTCGCCTCAGCGATGGCCTGGATGTACTGCGAACGCGCGCTGATCAAGGTGCGCTGGGCATCGAGCACGTCGAGGAAGTTGAACTTGCCCATCTCGAAACCACGGGTCGCGGTATCCACTGCACTTTGCGCAGCCGGCAGGATGGAGCGGTCGAACGACTGGATTTCGGTGTTGGCGGTCAGCCATTGATCCAGAGTGGTCTGGATCTCCGTGCGCAAGCGCAGCTCACTGGCATTGCGCAGGTCCCGGGCCTGATCGGTGCGGCGCGCGGCGGCGAGAATGTTGCCCTGATTGCGGTTGAACAGCGGGATCGGCATCGACAGCCCGACGACGTTGACCCGCTCGCGCTCCAGCTCACTGTATTGGCTGCCCACGCTTACCGTGAGGTCCGGAATCCGCTGCGCCTTCTCCAGACCCAGGGACGCTTCGCGCTGATCGATCTGCAGCTTGGCCAGACGCAGTTCGGCGGTGTCTTCGATGCGTGCCAGCAGCCGTGTAGCTGGCGGCACTTCGGGCATCGAGCGCCCGGTATCGGCGACGCTGACAAAGGTCGGCAACGGCGCGCCCATGACCTGCGCAAGTCGCTGCCAGGCACTGGCCTCGTCGCGTTCAGCCCGCCGCAATTCCAGGCGCACTTCCGAGCGTTGGACTTCGGCGCGCGTCCCTTCCACCGGCGATGACTTGCCACTGTCGATGCGCCCTTGAGCCACCCGTACGCCGCGTTCCGCGAGCTCCAGCGACTGGCGCGACAGCGACAGCCGTTGCTGCGCCGTCGAGGCACTGTAGAACGCCTGGATGACATCGGCCCGCAACACGTTGCGCTTGCGCTCCAACTCGATGCCCGCCGCGTCCTGGGCGCGACTGGCAACGTCGATCCTGGCCCCGCGTTTACCGCCCAGCTCGATGGGTTGATTGATCATCACCGTGGTGGTGCGCGAGTTGCGCCGGGTGTCTTCCGCCTCCCAGGACACTTCGGGGTTGGGGATCAACCCCGCTTGCTGTCGATCGCCCTGGGCGATGCCGATGTCCCACTGCGCCGCCGCCAGATCGGGGTTATTGGCAAATGCCGTTTGCAGGGCTTGATCCATGGTCAGCGCCGGCGTGGACGAAGCCGCGGCAACGGTGCCCGTCCATGAGAGCAAGCAACTTAAACCGAGGATTGCGGAGATATTCAAGGGAACTATTAACGTTCGATGCCAACGCACTTTCAGACTTCCTTTAAAGCACTAATAATTCAATGGCATCAATGTAGAGTTGTGCAGCTATCAACAAGGTGACTGCAACATTACAAATACGTTATCCAGCGTTTCAGCTGTATTTTTTGCATTAACATGGCTCGGGTAGAAATTCGAATAACCACACAAGCAATATGAAGAAACAAATGCCAGACACTTATCTGCCGAACAGCACTTGTCGAAACTTCACAACCCTGCAAACCGCCCAGACTCATGCGACATGTTGTCGCAAACACCTCAAGAACAAGGCTTTCGCTTGACCCTGAAGCAGCTACAGGCTTTACGGTGACGATCAGCAACGTATTTCAAATGCCCTCTTCATTCGCTCAGAAAACCCTAAAACAAAGACTAACTTTTCTGAATCATTCCATTATTTTTGTTCATTAAAAGGGTGACATGCCATGCGAATCCTTGTAGTCGAGGACGAGCTTAAAACTGCCGAATACTTGCATCAGGGACTGACTGAAAGTGGCTATGTAGTTGACCGTGCAGGTAATGGTGCCGATGGACTTCATCTGGCGCGTCAACAGGTCTACGACTTGGTGATACTTGACGTCAATATGCCGCAACTTGATGGCTGGGGTGTGCTTGAGCACCTGCGCCAAAGCAGCAACACCCGGGTCATGATGCTGACCGCTCGCGGGCGTCTGGCGGACAAGATCCGCGGCCTGGACCTGGGCGCCGATGATTATCTGGTCAAGCCATTCGAGTTTCCGGAACTGCTGGCCCGGGTGCGGACCCTGATGCGCCGCAGCGAGCACATTCCGGTGCCGCAGGTGTTGAAAGTCGCCGACCTGGAACTCGATCAGGGCCGCCATCGGGCGTTTCGTGGCGAGCAGCGCATCGACCTGACGACCAAGGAGTTTGCCCTGCTGCACCTGCTGATGCGTCAGTCGGGCGAGGTGCTGTCACGCACGCAGATCATTTCGCTGGTCTGGGACATGAATTTCGACTGCGACACCAACGTGGTCGAGGTTT
Organism: Pseudomonas sp. LBUM1646; assembly: GCF_059716165.1. Classification (NCBI taxonomy): domain Bacteria; kingdom Pseudomonadati; phylum Pseudomonadota; class Gammaproteobacteria; order Pseudomonadales; family Pseudomonadaceae; genus Pseudomonas; species Pseudomonas sp. LBUM1646. The sequence goes on along the minus strand of NZ_CP166810.1, from coordinate 2,795,929 downwards.
CAATTCGTCGGTTGAGGGCCAAGATCGACGATCCGTTCGATAACAAGTTGATCCATACCCTGCGCGGCGTTGGTTATGTGCTGGAGGCCCGGGAATGAAGCCGGCGAGCCTGTCGATGCGACTGGGTTTGACCGTGAGTATTCTGGGGGCGTTGCTGGTGGTGTTGCTGGCGGTGCTGGCGTTTATTGCCCTCAGCCATGAGCTGGAAACGCTGTCAAAAGGCAGCCTTGACGCGAAAATGCAACAGGTCGAGCACAGCCTGTCGAGCTATGAAAAACCCGCCGATATCAACACCGAACCGCACGCGTTGCTCGATCAAGTGATGGGCCACGACAACCTCAACCTGACCCTGTATGACCTGGAGAATCTACGCTCACCGCTGCTGAAATTCGGTACGGGGCTCGCAGACCCAAGGGTGGAGTTGAAGGCGGCAGGGGCCGCCATCGACAAACTGTCGTACTCCAAAAGCACCGATGATCAGGGCCGGCATTTCCTGACCGTTTCCAGGCTCATCCGTCTGCAGAACGGTACGAGCGTCGCCGTGTTGCTGTCGATTGATTGCGCCAACGATGAAGCGTTACTCAGCGCGTACCTGCGCTCGACGATCATTGCCTTGCCGCTGTTGCTGCTCCTGATCGGCATCAGTGCCTGGGCGGTGGTGCAACGCGGACTCGCGCCGCTGCGGGAGTTTCGCAAGGTGGCGGCGATGATCTCGGCCCAGGACCTCAGCCACCGGCTCTCGGTGGTGAAGATGCCCCAGGAGCTCAGCGAACTGGCCCACGGCATCAACTTCATGCTGCATCGCCTCGACAGCGATGTTCAGCAGCTGTCGCAGTTCTCCGATGACCTGGCCCACGAACTGCGCTCGCCCATCACCAACCTGATGGGCAAGGCCCAGGTGACGCTGTCCCGGGAGCGGCCGACCGAGGAATACAAAACGGTGCTGGAGTCCTGCACCGAAGAGTTGGGCCGCGTGACACGGATTGTCTCGGACATGCTGTTCCTGGCGCAGGTCAGTCACCCCGCCGCGCTGGTGCCGTTCGAAACCATTGCCCTGGAAGATGAAGCGTTGAAGGTCATCGACCTGTTTTCGCTGTCAGCGGAAGAGAAACGCATCAGCCTGAGCGTCACCGGCAGTGGCTCGACCCTTGGCGACCGGTTGATGATTCAGCGGGCGATTTCCAACCTGATGTCCAACGCGATACGCCATTGCCCGGCTGGCCAGGCCATTTCCCTTGTCATCGAAAACCATGCCACCCACGTCTCGCTATTGGTGGGCAACCCTGGCGCCGGGATCGAAGCGCAACACCTGCCGCATCTGTTCGACCGCTTCTATCGAGTCGATACCAGTCGCGCCCGCGCAGAAGGCGGGACCGGTCTGGGGCTGGCGATTGTGCGCTCGATCATGAGCCTGCATCAGGGCACCGCCGAAGTGCAAAGCCTGCCCGGCAGCGTCACGGTGTTCAGGCTGGTGTTTGCGAACATCGACGGGCAGCCCCCTTGGCAATCCCGAGGCGAAACACGCGCTTTGTAGCAGCTGGCGAAGCCTGCGTTCGGCTGCGCAGCAGACGGTAATCAGCCGACGCGGTGCTTCAGGAAGACCCGAGTGCTCTAGTTTTACGGCTGCTTCGCAGCCGAACGCAGGCTTCGCCAGCGGCTACAGATTGCGTATTACAGCGTCCGCTGGCTATTGCCGATTCCCCGCGCCTGCTCAATCCCCCAATCGAACGCATCTTCCATGTCCAGCAGATGCGGCTTCGGCGCATGGTCTTCGACAACGACCGTGCCGTCCGGCTGGTAGACGCCGATAAACATCTCCAGCGAGCCGTCCCTCAATATCTTGGCCTTGACCTCGATCTTGCAGCCGTTCGACAGGGTTTCCGTATGGACCATATGGCGCTCGGTCATTACTGCATTCCTCTTGTCGTGGGTAAACGAATCACGCCTGAGTCATGTTAGCTCAGCGAGAACGACCGCCAAGACAGCGGCCAAATGCCACCTATACTGCAACGACCTAACCCGCAAAAGGACCTGCGCTTCCAACAATAAAAGTTGAGGTGGAACATGGTCTGGCAGCAAATCTACGACCCGTTCGGCAACCCGGTTATATCGACCATCATGGCAGCAGTGCCGGTGGTGGTGATGCTGGCCTCCCTGGCGTTCTTTCATATCAAGGCGCACATGGCAGCGCTGCTGGCCCTGGCCTCAGCCTTGTTGATCGCCATCTTCGCCTTCGGCATGCCGGCGAACATGGCTGGTACCGCGGCGCTTTTTGGCGCGGCCAACGGGCTGCTGCCGATTGGCTGGATCGTGCTCAACATCATCTTCCTGCACCGACTGACCACCGAGAACGGCTCGTTCAAGGTGTTGCAGGATTCCCTGGCGCGGATTACCGACGACCGGCGCCTGCAACTGCTGCTGATTGCTTTCTGCTTCGGTGCTTTCTTCGAAGGCGCGGCCGGGTTCGGCACGCCGGTGGCAGTGACCGGGGCGATTCTGATTGGCCTCGGTTTCTCGCCGCTGGCCGCCTCGGGCCTGGCGTTGATCGCCAACACTGCGCCCGTGGCGTTCGGCGCACTCGGCACCCCGATCATCACCCTGGCCAAGGTCACCGGGCTGGATGAAATGGAGTTGTCGATGATGGTCGGTCGGCAGTTGCCGTTTTTCTCGGTGCTGGTGCCGTTCTGGTTGATCTGGGCCTTTGCCGGTTGGCGCAAGATGCTGGAAATCTGGCCGGCGATTCTGGTGGCCGGGGTCAGTTTTGCCGTGCCGCAGTTCCTCGTCTCCAACTACCACGGGCCGATGCTGGTGGACGTGATCGCCGCACTGATTTCCATGGCCTGCCTGACCGGATTCCTCAAGGTGTGGAAGCCAGCAAATGTGCACACCTCGGCCGCGCTGTCGGGGCGTGTCGACAACTCGAAAATCGACCCGGAGCACGAGCAAAAACCCGAGGCCAGTGCGACGTTTTCCGCCGATGCCAAACCGGCGGTCATGCGCGCGTGGATGCCGTGGATCATCCTCACAGTGTTTGTGTTCGCCTGGGGCACCCAGGGCTTCAAGAACCTGTTCGATACCCGCGCCGTCATCGACCCGCAAACCCATTCCGCCACCCTCGACCCTCAGGGCAAACCGTTGCGTGAGGCCAACCCGATTTTCTCGCCGGCCCTGACCTTCACCACCCTGCACCAGCAAGTCGAGAAAGTACCGCCGGTCGTACCGACGCCGAAAACCGAGGACGCGATCTACAAGTTCACCTGGTTCACCGCCACCGGCAGCGGCATCTTGCTCGCGGCCATCCTCGGCGGGTTGCTGATGGGCTACTCGATCCCGCAACTGGCGCAGCAGTACCTGCGAACCCTGTGGGTGGTGCGCTATTCGCTGATCACCATTGCGGCGATGCTTGCCCTCGGCTACCTGACCCGCTACTCGGGACTGGACGCCACCATGGGACTGGCCTTCGCCGCCACGGGGATTTTCTACCCGATGTTCGGCACCCTGCTCGGCTGGCTCGGCGTGGCGCTGACCGGCTCCGACACGGCTTCCAACGTGCTGTTCGGCGGTTTGCAACGGGTGACCTCCGAACAACTGGGGATCAGCCCGGTGTTGATGGCTGCCGCCAACAGTTCCGGCGGGGTCATGGGCAAGATGGTTGATGCCCAATCAATCGTGGTCGCCTCCACCGCCACCCGCTGGTACGGCCATGAAGGGGAGATTCTGCGCTATGTGTTCTTCCACTCCATCGTGCTGGCGATCCTGGTCGGCGGGCTGGTGACGTTGCAGGCGTATGTGGCACCGTTCACGCATATGGTGGTGGGTGGGCATTGAATCACCAAGGTCAGCCATGCCCGGTTTTTCAACCCCGGGCATGGCGAGCAAGCACACTCGTACCAAGTGACCGGGAACCTTTCCCCCTCGCCGCTTATCCCTTGATAATCGGCTAGTCTTAATAGACTGAGCCAGTGCGCCCGAGCGCGTCGATTGCTCGACTCAGTCCCCGAAGAAACGTCCACCCGTTCATGAATAGAATGCTAAATTTCTCCGCCGCCAAGTTTGCGTGGATGGAATGCATGTAAGTGATTGCGACAGCAGTAATAAAATGGCCCTGCCAATGATGCTCGAGGCAGGTGCAAGCCAAATAATTTTGTCGCGGCGTAGACGTCGCCTTTTCAAGGCACAGGCATGACAACTTCATCCGACCCATCGTCCAATGTTGCCCAGTCCAAGCAACACCCGCTTCACCAACTCGATTTTGGTGTGGTCGGCATTGGTGCGTCCGCCGGTGGCCTGCAAGCGATCAAACTGTTTTTCGAGAACATGCCCCAGGACAACGGCATGGCGTTCGTGATCATTCTTCACCTGTCACCGGATCACGAAAGCATTGCCGACAAGATCATCCAGGAATCGACCCAGATGCCGGTCCTGCAGGTCATCGAATCGGTGCCCATCGAAAAGAATCACGTCTATGTCATTTCTCCCGCCCATCGGCTGACGATGAATGACGGTTACCTTGAGGTCAGTCCGTCCGACCCACGCCTGGGCCGAACCTCGGCCATCGATCTGTTCTTCCGCGACCTGGCCGATGTGCATCGCGAACGGGCGTTTTGCGTGGTGTTGTCCGGCACCGGTTCCGATGGTGCGGTCGGTTTGTCCCGCATCAAGGAACAAGGTGGCGTGACCCTGGCCCAGGCGCCGGAAGATGCCGAGTTCGACGGCATGCCCCGAGCCGCCATCGACACCCAGATGGTCGATCTGGTCCTGCCCGTCGTGGAGATGCCGCAAAAGTTGTTGGAGTTGTGGCGCAATGCCAAGTCCATTTCCCTGCCCACGGCCGACGACCCGGACCTGCAATCCATCGCCTCGGTCGCCGAGCGCGACGCGGCGGCTGCCGAACAAGTGCTGCGTGACGTGCTGATCCAGTTGCGCGCCGGCACCGGTCATGACTTCAAGCACTACAAGCGCGCCACCGTGTTGCGCCGCATCGAGCGGCGGATGCAGGTGACGGCGCAACCCGACCTCCCCTCCTACTATCGATACCTGCTGACCAGCCCCGAAGAAACCAAGGCGTTGCTGGCTGACATGTTGATCGGCGTGACCAACTTCTTCCGCGACCGTGAGGCCTTCGAAGCGCTGGAGCGCGACGTGGTGCCGCAACTGGTCAGCGCGGCCATCTCTGCTCACCCGGAAAATGAAGAAATCCGTGTCTGGTCGGCCGGCTGCTCCACCGGCGAAGAGGTCTACAGCCTGGCGATGCTGGTCAATGATCAGATGCAACTGGACGCCAGCCAGGCGTCGTTGCAGTTATTCGCCACCGATATCGACGAGCGTGCGATCAGCATCGGGCGCAGCGGGCTGTATCCGCAAGCGATCGTCACCGATGTGCCGCCGACGCGGCTGCGCCACTATTTCAGCAAAGAAAACCAGCACTACCGGATTCGTAAAGAGCTGCGCGAAAAGGTCCTGTTTGCCAAGCACAGCCTGTTGTCGGATCCGCCGTTCTCGCACATGGACCTGATCGTCTGTCGCAACCTGCTGATCTACCTGGATCGCGAAGTCCAACGCGAGATCCTGCAGATGTTCCACTTTGCCCTGCGTCCCGGTGGTTTCCTGTTCCTGGGCACCTCCGAGAGCGCGGATGCCTGCCACGACCTGTTTGCCCCGGTCGACAAACGCAACCGGATCTTCCGGGCCAAGACCGGCACCGGCAGTAGCCGACGCGCTCCGACCATGCCCCGTGGAGGCTATGTGCGAACCGACATTACCCGCCAAGCCCCACCCAGCAGCAAGCCGCGCAAATTGTCGTTCGCCGATATTCACCAACGCGCACTGGAATACTCCGCACCGCCGAGCATGATCGTCGACGCCAATGCCGACATCCTGCACATGAGCGAAAGCGCGGGGCGTTTCCTGCGGCATGTTGGCGGTGAGCTGTCACGCAACTTGTTGACGCTGATTCTTCCGGAATTGCGCCTTGAGGTGCGTACGACGCTGTTCCAGGCGCAACAAGGCAGCCTGATGGTGAGGTCGCGCACGGTGGCGATCAAACGCGAGGAACGCAGTTATCGGGTCGACCTGACGGCCCACCCCTACCGTGATGAAGAATCGGACAGCGAGTTCGTCCTGCTGATGTTCGAGGAAGTCGAAGTCGACCCTTCCGAAGTCTCGAACTCCACGGCGCTGCATTCCGAAAACCAGGTGCTGTCCAACCTCGAACGTGAACTGCAGCGCACCAAGTTGCAGCTGCAGGACACCATCGAACAATCGGAAGTCTCCAGCGAAGAGCTCAAGGCCTCCAACGAAGAAATGCAGGCGATCAACGAAGAACTGCGCTCGGCCACCGAAGAGCTGGAAACCAGCAAGGAAGAATTGCAGTCGATCAACGAAGAGTTGCTGACGGTCAACTTCGAGCTGAAGACCAAAGTTGAAGAAACCGACAAGATCAATGACTACCTGACCAACCTGATCGCCTCCACCGACATTGCCACGGTGTTTGTCGACAGCAGCATGCGCATCAAGTGGTTCACCCCGCGAGCCACCGATATCTTCAGCATGTTGCCGGTGGACACCGGGCGCTCGTTGCTCGACATCACCCATCGCCTGGATTACGAAGACCTGGCCGGTGACGCGGCGCTGGTGTTCGAATCCTTGAACATGATCGAACGTGAAGTCAGCAGCACCGACAATCGCTGGTACATCGCCCGTCTCCTGCCCTACCGCTCCAGCGCCGATCACATCGACGGCACCGTGCTGACGTTCATCGACATCACCAAGCGCCATGCCGCCGAAGAAGAACTGCGCCTGGGTGAAGAACGCATGCGCCTGGTGGCTGAAAGTACCCGCGACTACGCGATCATCACCCTCGATGAACTGGGCATCATCACCACCTGGAACAAAGGCGCCGAATTGATTTTCGGCTACAGGAAATCCGAAGCCGAAGGCGCTTACTACGACTTCATTTTCTCCGAAGAGGACCGTGCCGCCGGCGTACCGGAAAGCGAGTTATCGACAGTGCGCATCAACGGCCGCAACGAAGACGAACGCTGGCACTTGCGCAAGGACGGCAGCCGCTTTTTCTGCAGCGGCGAAGTCACGCTGCTGCGCGGCGACAACCTTCAAGGCTACGTGAAAATTGCCCGGGACCTGACAGGTCACAAGCGCCTGCATGAAGAACAAAACCAGCAACTGGCGGAAACCCAGAGCAGCAGCCACCTGAAGGATGAGTTCTTTGCGGTGATGTCCCACGAGCTCAAGCATCCACTGAATCTGATTCAGCTCAACGCCGAACTGCTGCGGCGCCTGCCGCTGATCAAGGGGACGACGCCTGCGGAAAAAGCCGTCAACACCATTTGCGAGGCAGTGAGTAGCCAGGCACGGATCATCGATGATTTGCTCGATGTCGCCCGGGTGCGCACCGGCAAGCTGCGGCTCAAGCGCAGCGTCGTGGATTTGAACCGGATGCTGCAAGACGTCTATCAGGTGGTGACCAATGCCCATCCAGGCGTTGACGTAACGCTGCAACTGCCTGAAGCGTTGGCCATTGATGCCGACCCGACCCGGGTCGAACAAATCATCTGGAACCTGGTGAACAACGCCCTGAAGTTCACCCCTGCGGGTGGCCAGGTCCGCTTGATCGCCACGCGCGAAGCCGGCATGGCCCGGCTCGACGTGCAGGACAGCGGCGTGGGCTTGAGCACCGAAAGTCTGAATGAAGTGTTCGACCTGTTCGGTCAGGCGGCCAACCAGCACGCGACCCATCACCGTGATGGGCTGGGAATCGGCCTGTCGCTGGTGCGGCAATTGACCGAAGCCCATGGGGGCAGTGTCGAAGTCCAATCTCCCGGCCTGGGCCTGGGCTGCACCTTTACCGTCCGCCTGCCCTTGAGCCGGCCCCGTGACGAAGTAACGCCATCAACCCAGACCGGCGAACAGTCCGGACGCCTTGCCGGCCTCACCGTGTTGCTGGTGGATGACTCGCGCGAAGTGCTGGACACCATGAAGATGCTGCTGGAAATGGAAGATGCCCAGGTCATCGCCTTCGCCGAGCCGCACCAGGCGCTGGAAGCCGCCCAGACCGGACAATACGACCTGGTAGTCTCCGACGTGGGCATGCCGGGCATGAGCGGCCATGATTTGATGCGCGCCTTGCGGGAGCTGCCGCATATCAAGCAGGTGCCGGCGATTGCCTTGACCGGTTATGGCGCTGAAAGCGATGTCGAGAAATCCCGCAACTCCGGTTTCGACCGCCATCTGGGCAAACCGGTGTCCTATGACGCGCTGATCGAGACGATTGAAGAGCTGAGGCAGACGCGCACGGACTGATTTACATAGATCTGTCCCCTTTACACAGTCGGAGGTCATCATGAAACGGTTGTCTTCCATCAGTCTGTTTGTTGCGTTGTCGGTGACGTGTGCCCAAGGATGGGCCGAAACGGTCGTGCCCCTCAAAGGCCAGAGTTCGCAACAAGTTCAAGCCGACATGGGCGATTGCAAGAACGTGGCCGCCAGTCAGGCCTCTTCGACCGCCCCACCTCCGGCCGGGGGCAGATTACGCGGTGCCGCCGTGGGCGCTGCCGCCGGCGCGGTTGGCGCAGAGGCGCGCGGGCGTCAACACGACGAGTTTTATGATCGCGCCGATGATGACGCCAAGCAGGCCTACCGCCAAAACAACGCCCAGCAAACTGCTGCGGCTGGGGCGGTGGTGGGCGGTGCACGGCAGCGCCAGCAACGTCGGGCCCAGCAACAAACCACGTCGACGAACAGTTCAGCGGCTTATACCGGTTGCCTGCAAGGTCGGGGTTATCAGGTCACACCCTGATGTGAGGCTGGCATCGCGGTTCAAGCAGGTGGACCATCCAGCAGGCATACAACGTCACCCCGATAAACAGCCCCATGCGCACCGCGAATGCGGTGTAGACGTCCTTGCCAGCGGCGCTGTCCTGCACCGACTGGCCCAGCAAAATGATCAGCGTGATCATCGTGTTGAGCCAGAATCCCGGGCTGAACCGGGTCGGGCTCAGGGCATAGAGTTTGCGCGCCAGCACCAGGCCGAACAGCAGCATCCACAGAAAGAACATCCACAGGTGCACGAACAGGCTCAGGGCGCACCAGAACAGGATCGCCAGCACACCGCCCAGCAGCGTCGAGCCGAGCAACTCGCGCCCGGCGTTGCGTGCGGTGGTGGTGGAGCTTTGCTGACCCAGGCTGACCGCTTTGAGGATGATCGGCAGATAGCTGGCCGGATCGATCAGCGCCAGCAGAAACGCCGGCAACACGATCAGGGTCGCGCGCAACGCCACCCGGTCGACGTCTTCGGCGGCGAGCGCCGGGGCGGCGGGTGACGGCGGGGCATTGAGCGGATCGGGAAACAGTCCATGACTCACGGTCACCACCAGCACCGCGAGCAGCAAGCCCTTGACCAGCGCGCCGATGACCAGCAGCGCCAGCTCGAAACTGGCGGTGCCGGCCGCCGAAATCATGGTCAGGCCGATCACCAGAAAGGTCACGATCAGGTTGTTGCCACCGCGCAAACCAAAGCGAAACACCAGGAACAGCCCGACACCAATCAGCAGCAGACCACTGACCGGGTAATAGCGCAGCAGCGGAAACAACAACAGGCCGACGCCGGTGGTCAGCATCGCCACCAACGCCAGCACCACCCCGGCCTTGAGCGGCAGCGGCCGATTGAGCGTGGCCAGGAACAGCAGCGCCAGCACCGGCGCAAGAAACGGAATCGGCAAGGCCAACCCGAAACTGGCAGCCAGGCACAGCGCCGTGCCCGTGGCCAGACGCAGAGAACGCTGATCCCGGGCCGTGCGTTTAGTAGGCATACGACAGCCAACTCATCAGACTCAAAAACACCCGGCCGAGCGGGTTCAACGGATTGCCCGGCGCCGGAAACGCCATGACTTCGGCCTGCCCGCCCGCGCGGATCGAACGGCTGTCGCGCAGGGTGTTCAAGGCGTCCTCATCGAACTCGATCACCACCGGAAAGCGCTGGGCCGGACGCAGCCAGTCGCGGCTGTTCTGCACGCTCGGCAAGGTGCCGGGCGTCGTCCCCTGGCCGACACTGACGCCGTAGCCGACGCTGCGCACCCGGCCGCCGAACACTTCGCCGGGCAAGGCATCCAGCACGATGGCCACCGGTGTGTCGGGTTTGACCAGGCCCAGATTGTTCTCGGTCATGTCGGCACTGATCCACACGTCGTGGATGGCGATCAGCGTCATCACCGGGCTACCGGCGGCGGCGAATTGGCCGACATCGGTGCGCAGGTCGGTGATCAACCCGGCCGAGCGCGCACCGATGCGGGTGTTGGCCAAATCGAGTTCGGCTTTCGACAACGCCGTCGCGGCGCTGCGCAGCAAGGCGTTCTCCGCCTCGCTGCCGCCCTCCTGCTCCCTGGCCCGCTGCACTTCGGCTTCGGCGGCGGCGACCTGGCTGGTGGCCTGCTCGAGAGTGGCCCGCGACACTTCCAGCAGGCGCACGGACACCGTGCCTTTATCGGCGCGGTACAAGCCTTCCAGCCGCTGACTGTCCTGCCGCGCCCGGAGTTCGTTGGCCTGGGCGGCCCGCAACGAAGCTTGCGCCGAGGCGATGCCGGCGGTGCTGGCGCCGATCTGGCGACGGGTCGACTCCAGGTCGGCGCGGGCGCGGTCAACAGCGATCTGATACGGCTGCGGGTCGACCTCGAAAAGAATGTCCCCGGCGCGGACGTCCTGGTTGTTGCGCACATTCACCCGGATCACCCGCCCCGCCACTTCCGATGCCACCGGAATCACAAACGCCCCGACCCGCGCCTGTTGCGTGTAAGGCGTGAAGCGGTCGGCCAGCAAGTACCAGGCGAGGCTGAGGACGATCAACAGCAACACCCACTTGATGCCTTTCTTTGCCGGATCGGCGGCCGGCGCGGGCGCCTTTGCCGGAGGCGCTTCAACAGCAGGCGGCGCGGCTTCACTCATGGTGGTTCACCTTGTCTGGCAGGGGAAAGACGGGCTGCGTCGCGGCGGGCTCGTCGAGCAAGTCGCCCCAGTCCGTGCGCTTTTCCATTTGCTTGGCTGTCGCGTGGTCAAGCAGTGGCTGGGCGGCGTACCAGCCACCGCCCAGGGCCTTGTACAAAGCAATCAGGTTGCTCACGGCATTACTGCGGCTGACCAGGTAATTGTCCTGTTGTTCGAGCAACGCCCGTTGCGCATCCAGCACCCGCTGAAAATCGGAAAAGCCTTCGCTGTATTGAGCGCGGGCCAGCACCAGCGAGCGCTTGGCCGCCACCTCGGCCTGGCGCAGGATGCGTTCGCGTTCCAGGGAATGACTCAAGCCACTGGCGGCATCGTCGGCTTCACGGGCGGCCTGGCGCACGGTGTCGCGATAGGACTCGATCAACTGCTGCAAGCGCGCATCCTGGACCCGCACGTTGTTGCTGATCTGGCCGTGGTCGAACAGGTTCCAGCGCAGGCTCGGGCCGCCGACAAAGTCCAGATTGTTCGGCGTGCCGCCCACGGAACTGGCGGTCCAGACGATGCTGCCAAGCAAGGTCAGCGACGGGTAGAAATCGCTGACCGCAACGCCGATCAGCGCCGATTGCGCGGCGACGTTCAGCTCGGCGGCGCGCACATCGGGGCGGCGCAGCAACAGGTTGGCCGGTACATCCTGCAGCACGGCGCGGTCGAGCAGCGGGATCAGTTCCTCATTGGCCGTCACTTGCGGCAACTCACCCGGCGCCTGCCCCGTCAGCACCGACAGGACATTGCGGGTTCGATGCAGTTGGTCTTCGAGGCTGGGGATGCTGGCCAGGGTGCCGAGGTATTGGGTCTTGGCCTGTTGCAGGTCGAGTTCGGCGGTCTGGCCGCTGTCGAACAGCTTGCGGGTGATCTCCAGGCTGCGCTTTTGCTGCCGGGTATTTTCCCGGGCGACGCGCAGTCGCGCCTCGGTGGTGCGCAGCGAAAAGTAAGTGTCGGCCACCTGGGCGCGCAGTAGCACCAACACGTCTTCGTAATTGGCCTGGGCAGCGAAGTAGCTGGCATCGGAGGACTCGATGGCCCGGCTGAAGCGGCCCCAGAAGTCCAGCTCCCAGCCCACGTCGAAGCCTTCACTGAATTGCCAGAACCGGCTGTTCTTCGGGTTGCTGCCGCTGTATTGCCGGCGCTCCGCGTAGAGCAGATCGACATTGGCCTGCTGCAATTGCGGGTAGCGCCCGGCCTGGGCAATGCCCAGTTGCGCCCGGGCTTCCATCACCCGCAGGCCGGCGATTTTCAGGCTGGAATTGTGCGCATCCGCGTCGGTAATCAGTTGGTCGAGCACCGGGTCATTGAACACTTGCCACCACTGACGCAGATCCGGACTCGCGCCCCGCTCGCTGGACTGCTCCAGCGCCGGTGTGCTCCAGTGTTTGACCCATTCCTCTCCGGGCGGCTGGAAGTCCGGGCCCACGCGCGCGCAGCCGCCCAGGCCGAGCAGCAGCAGGAGCGGCCCCGACCGGATCAGCATGGCGGAACGTGAAGGCATGGATGGTTTCCCAGCCAAGGAAGATGACTGGAGCATAGCCGCCCGAAAGAAAATTGAATGGTGGTAATCAAGCGATCGGCTTACTCACGCCAGCGTGTCAGCTGCTACGCTTTTCACGTGCCCTCAAAACCGCAACGATCCATCAAAAAGGTACAACGCTCATGACCACCCAACCTCACTCCGCCGGCTGGCGTTTCAAACTGGGCATCGTCATTTTGTGTTTGATGTTGGGGTCGTGGCTGATGGTGCCGCTTGCGGCGGCTGTCGGTGTGCCGGGCTCCAAGGTCGCGGCGCTGACTGGCGTGCTGTTTATCAGTAACAAGGTCCTGCTGATCCTGGTCATTGCCGTCATGGGCAAGGCCGGGTTCCAGCAATTGAAACGCAGCGTGTTTGGTTACGTGACGTCGCTGGCGCCCAGCGCAGACACTGAAGTCGGCCCGATTCGGCATCGCATCGGCCTGGTCATGTTTTGCTTGCCGCTGATCTGCGCGTTTCTGGAACCTTACGTCGACAGTATCTGGCCCGGGTTGCGTCCAAATCTTTGGCAACTGCAACTACTGGGGGATCTGATGCTGATCGGCAGCTTTTTCGTGTTGGGCGGCAATTTCTGGGACAAGGTCCGCGCGTTGTTTATCCGCACCGCCAAGGTCGCCAATGCCTAGCAAGCATCGACAGGAACCACACCAATGAATCGCCTGACCGCCAAGGACTTCGCCCCCGAATTGCTGGAACTGTACGACTACTACGTGCATGGCCAGATCAACCGCCGAGAATTTCTCGACCGCGCGGCGTTGTTTGCGCTAGGCGGCTTGACCGCGTCCGCCCTGCTTGCCGCCCTGAGCCCCAATTACGCCCTGGCCGAGCAGGTGGAATTCACCGACCCGGACATCCTCGCCGAGTACATCACCTACCCGTCACCCAAGGGCCACGGCCAGGTCCGGGGTTATCTGGTGCGCCCGGCGAAAGCCACCGGCAAGGTGCCGGCGGTGGTGGTCGTACACGAGAATCGTGGGCTCAACCCGTATATCGAGGACGTCGCCCGGCGCGTGGCCAAGGCCGGCTTCATCGCCCTCGCCCCGGATGGTCTGACCTCGGTCGGTGGCTACCCCGGCAACGATGACAAGGGTCGGGAGCTGCAACTGACCGTCGACCCGGAAAAACTCATGAATGATTTTTTCGCCGCTATCGAGTGGCTGATGAATCACGCCGCGGGCACAGGCAAAGTCGGCATCACCGGTTTCTGTTATGGCGGAGGTGTCGTCAATGCGGCGGCCGTGGCCTATCCGGAGCTGGGGGCGGCGGTGTCTTTTTATGGTCGTCAACCCGAGGCCAAAGATGTGCCGCGGATCAAGGCGCCACTGATGCTGCACTACGGTGAGCTGGATACCCGCATCAACGAAGGCTGGCCGGCTTTCGAGCAGGCGTTGAAAGCCGCGGGCAAGACGTATGAAGCCTACATTTACCCCGGGGTGAATCATGGTTTTCATAACGACTCCACGCCTCGCTACGATGAGGCCGCGGCCAAACTTGCCTGGAGTCGGACGCTGGATTGGTTCAAGCGGTATCTCACGTCTTGAACAGATCGGCCCTTTTGTTTACTGCCTTTTCAAGACGCCCACTGAGTTTTCTCTGGAAAACTTCCATTTTTCCAAAGACGCGCCAGCTTCATTGCCGCTCTTTCCGACCACGCCCCGTTTTTATCCAGAGGACACTCTTTCAACACCGTAATAATCGTACTGATTTTATCCAGCCGAATGCTCCCCACCTCCACGTTCCGGCCGAACGTATACTCAACGTATTCCTCAGTTTCTATTACCTTGTCCATTTCAATGTAAAAGGCCATTTTTATCCCTCTCAGCGCCGCTAAAATCCCTCACATGTACGCAAGTATTCGGCCTGCACGCTCAGCTAGAACAGGATTGTCCGCCTGCGCCAGCAGCCGCAGTTTTTCCCTGGCACTGTCTGTACCTATCTCACGCAGCGCATGTATACATTTAACACCTAAAGCAAATTTAGAACCTGTATAGGGGTAATCAGTCAGTGCCGTTTTAAACAAATAATCAACAGAGCCAGGCCATTTAAGCGACTGCAACGCACTGGCAATGTCTTCGTGACGAAAGTGCCAATCTTCAATTAACAACCGACTCAAAGCATCCGAGCATTTATCCGAAATCCCGAATACAAAACCAAAAATCAGCAAACACTCCACACTGTCCACGTCTTTGTTTGCAAGCGTCGACTCTAGTTCGTGGAACAAATAATCTTCCGGAATGCCCTCCCCCGCAAATAGCAATTCAATAAGCTTTTCTTCGGTTATCTTCCTCGACGAATAATCGTATATCAGTTCTTGCTGCTCATCATTCATCAACTACGCTCCGAAGCTCGCTAGCAAAGAGGCCAGCCTATCCAATAAAGATGTCGGCAGACACTCCGCTTTCGTGAGCAAGCCACACTGGGATTTCTGTGGTGATCCCTTTTCAGGGCTAGACTTTGACCGTGATCAGCGACAACCGTCTTCAACCCCGAGCAGTCAATGCCACCCAAAAAAATCAGCCGAATGCCACGAATCCTGGTGTACGTCCTCGTAACGATTGCAGCCTTGTACCTGCTGCTGTGTGTGGCGCTGTTCGTGTTTCAGCGCGCCCTCATTTACTTCCCGCAACCCAGCGCCATCGGAACGCCTGAAACCCTGCTCAAGCTGTCGGTGGCCGATGCGGACTTGCAGGTATCCGTCAGACCACACGATGGCCCCAAGGCGTTGATCTACTTCGGCGGCAATGCCGAGGACGTCTCGCAAAACCTGCCTTCGTTTTCCGCCGCCTTCCCGGATCAGGCGCTCTACCTGCTGCATTACCGGGGCTTCGGTGGCAGTTCCGGGTCGCCCTCCGAGGAGGCCATTGCCCGCGATGCCCTGGATCTGTTTGACCGGGTCTACGCCGAACACCCGCAGGTGGCGGTGGTTGGTCGCAGCCTCGGCACTGGCGTTGCAATTCGCCTGGCCAGCCAACGTCCGGCGGCGCGGCTGGTCCTGATCACGCCCTATAACAGCCTGCTGGAACTCGGTATCCGTCAGTACCCGATTTTTCCGGTGAAGTGGTTGTTGAAAGACACGTTTGATTCCGGCCAATACGCCGCGCACATCAGCGTGCCGACCCTGTTGATCGCGGCGGAACATGACGAAGTGATTCCGCGCTCAAGTACGGTGCGGCTCTATGGGCAATTTATCCAGGGCGTGGCGTCGATGAAGGTGATTGCGGGGGTGGGGCACAATTCAATTTCTGAAAGCCCCGAGTACCTCAAGTTGATCGGCGCCGGGCTATGAACGGCGCCGCGCCAGGCGTTGCTGCCAGTTGCCGCCGTTGGCGCGCTGGCATTGTTCCTCTGAATCGAACTGCACATGAGCCGCTACGGGGCTGACGAGTACTTGCGCCTCATCGAGTGCGGTGGCCGTCAGCGCGACCATGCGCTCGCCCTGCCCGCTGGCCAGCGCCTGGTCCTTCTGCGCCTCGGTATCGAATACCCAGATCACCCGCAAACTTGAAGGGAACACGGTGTAATCGACCTCATGGGTCAGCCAGCTGAAACCGACGATTTCTGCTTTGGCCGTCTCGCACGCGTCGGTCAGGGTGGCGACCAGGCGACGTTCGATGTGGGTTTGGTCGCGTTTGCTTAACGCCATGGGCGGGTCCTGTTGGCTGGCTTGGGAGAGCGGCAATCATACGGCAATCAGTTTATCGCTGTTTTGACGGGCCTCATCGCGAGCAAGCTCGCTCCCACAGTGGACCGAGTCTGTCTGAACAACACGATCACCTGTGGGAGCGAGCTTGCTCGCGATGAGGCCCTCACTGCCTCCGCAAAAACCAGGCTCATTTAGGCCGACGAACCGCCCTTACCTTGCCACTGCCCCCACCGCCGCAAAAGAAGCGGTCGCCACCATCGGACTCAAGCCCCGAAACGCCGACACCCGCCGGCATCTTCACGCTTTCGAGCACTTCGCCTGTCGCCGGATCAACCCGCCGCAGCTCACTCTCATCGCCTTCCCAGGTGCCATGCCACAACGCGCCTTCGACCCAGGTCACGCCGGTGACAAAACGGTTGGATTCGATGGTGCGCAGAATCTTCCCGGTCTCGGGGTCGATCTGATGGATCTTGCGGTCGCGGTATTCCCCGACCCACAGCGTACCTTCCGCCCAAGTCAGGCCCGAGTCACTGTTGCCGGGCGCGGGGATGGTGTGCAGCACGCGCCCGGTCTTGGGGTCGATTTTCTGGATGCGGTCGGCGGCGATCTGGAACAGGTGCTCGCCATCGAACGCGGTGCCGGCATCGGCGGTGACGTCGATCGAGCGCAAGGTCTGGCCGCTGGCCGGGTCGAGGGCGTTGAGTTTTTCGCCGCTGGCGAACCAGACATTTTGCCCGTCCCAGCTCACGCCATGCACGGCGTCGACACCGGCAAAGGGTCCATATTCGCGAAGGATTTCAGCGGTTGAGTGTTTCATGTTGGCTTCCTCGTCACGGGGTTGGTGAAGTGATCCTAATCACTGGGCAACGGCGCCGTGAGTAACAAAGTCGTCGCGAAACCCGGCACTGGCGGGGTCATCCAGCGCCGCGCCCGCCCGTGCCCGAACGATTGCACCTTGCCGTCCGCCGCCAACGTGTCGAGGGTCCGTTGCACCGTGCGCTGGCTGGTGCCGAGGGCCAGCGCCAAGGCGGAGCTCGACCACGATTCACCGTCGGCAAGGAAAGCAAACACGGCGGCGTATTTCTCTTCGACCGGTTGCGCCAGCAACACAACATCAGGCGCCACCAGCGCAAAACCGCGCGGGGTGGCGGTCACGCTGGCCAGGGGCTCAAGGGCCGCCCGCAGGCGCCCGACTTCGACGCGCAACCGGGCGCGGTGGGACTCGTCACTGAGTTTCAGGCGAAAAGCCCGGGCGATCAGAACTTCTCTCGACACGTCGGCGGGCCAGGCTTCGGCCAATGCCCGGGCAATGGCGAACAACACCGGGCGCGTCGCAAGGGAAACGGACATGCCGGCGCCACGCACGCTGTAGCGGCAAGCGTCCACCACCAGCGAAGTTGAGGCGAGCAACGCTTCAACCTCTTCCAGCAACAACGGCCGTTCTGTGCCTTGGGTAATCAGCCGTGCGACGGGAGTGTTGAGGATCAGCGCCGCGTGCTCGACCTCGGCGGTCAGTGCCGGGATCGCGGCGTTGCGGGCGGCCTCTTCGGCGCGGGTCAGCGCGGCGCGGGCCGTGTTCGATTGCAGGCGCCGCATGGCGATCCCGGCGGCGACCAGTTCATGCACCGCGCGCAAGGCCGGCGGCAGTGGCGCGGGGTCAAGTTCGGTGAGTTTTTGCTGCGCATCATCGAGGCGCCCGATCAGCAACAAGCGCCGAATCTCCAGATAGCGCGCATGGGCGGCGTTGACGCCATCGCCGTGCGCCTCAAGCGTCACCCGCGCCGTGTCGAGCTTCTTGACGGGCCAACCGAGGTCCCGCGAGGCCAGCGCGATCTCGGCCTCGGCGACCACACACCGCGCCCGCGCCAAGGCTTCCTTCGGCCCGAAGGCCCGCGCCGCCCGCTGCACCAGCGTCCTGGCCAAGACCAGGTCACCGAGCTGCGCCATCGCGATACCGCGCAATGCGAGCGCCGCCGCATCGTCGCGCAAGGCCACCCGGTTCAGCGCACCGAGGGGATCACCCGCCGCCAGCGCTCGCGCTGCTGCGGTGATCAGCGAGTCCATATGAGTTGCGCCACATTGGTCACTCCCACCGTCCGAAGTCTCGAATTTAGTCTATCTCACGATGACTGACCCCGATGGGAGGCAAGCATGATGAACACACACGATGACCACACGCCAGGAATGGTTGGTCGCGCAGTTCGCTGCTACCTGCGGCACCGATGCGCCCACCTATTCGCGGGACCGGCCGGGGTTGAGTGCGTTTGTGCGCGAGGATGGTGTGATTTATCACACCTATTCCACCTATGCCCGAGGGCTGGACGGGGTGTGGGGGATGTATCAGTGGCTGGATCGGGCGCCGTTGGGGAGGAATGAAAAAGGGCCTTGGTGGCGGCGGCATGATGAGTACAGCTGATCTGGGACTTGTAGTGTCTGGACTGCCGTCATCGCGAGCAAGCTCGCTCCCACAGGGAATTTGCTTGCGCCGCAGAACCAGTGTGCGAGCTTGCTCGCGATGAGCCCCGATCACCCGCAGCCAATCCATGGATGATCCCAACGTTCTGCCCCACGCTGCCTATACTCACGCCCATAGATTCATCACCGACCGTTGCGGATGACTGGATCGCTGGCCAGCCTGAACTATGCAACCGTCCAGGCTCGCCAGACGCCGTGACATGGATCAAGGACGAGTCAATGGACGTTTCAGCCTACACAGCTTCGGTCCCCTCCCGCCAAAGCTCGGTGACCTGGCGCCTGGCGCTTGCCATGGGCATTCTGTTTATCGTCGGCGTCTGCATGGTGGTCGGTGCGCTGTTCAGCATCGCCACCGGCCTCGACACCGAAGACATCAACGACACACGGTTCTACACCGCCCGCGCCCTGGAAAATCGCATCACCGCGTCAAAAAACTACATCACCAGTTATGCCTACTGGACGTCGGCGTACGAGCATTTAAACAGTGAAGTCGACATCGATTGGGCGTACACCGAGCAAAACATAGGCAAAACGCTGTTCAGTAACGATGGCTACGAAGGCCTGTTCGTACTCGACCGGGGACACACCAAATACGCGGTGATTCGGGGGCTGATGGTCCAGGCGGATTTTTCCAGTTACGTGATGGCGTCAGCCGCGACGCTGATCGATCAGGTTCAGAGCCAGGAAGATCTCACCAAACCGATGAGCCTGTACACGATGTTCGAGGGCTGGCCCGCCTTGTTGACGGCCCAGGCGATCACGCCGAATGACGCACGGCCGATTGATGATCCGAAAACCCTCTCGGTGCTGGTGTTCGTCGATCAACTGACCACGGCCAAACTGTATACCTTGGGCACCAGTTATGGCCTGAAGGTTTTGAATCTGGCCCCCGATGCCAACTTCACTAAAGACCAGCCGCAAATCCCGCTTGAAGGCACCGGCTACAGCCTGATTGCCCAACTCGATGAGCCGGGAAAGCACTTGTTATGGTCGTTGCTGCCAACTCTGGGCGGGACGTTGGTGGTGCTGATGTTGCTCACCGCTTATTTCTTTCGGTATGCGTTGCGCTCCTCTCGCTACGTCGATACCAGCTATGAGGTGTTGCAAGCGTCCAACCAGGCACTGGAAAGCGCCAATCACGCGTTGGAGGCCAGCGAAGAACGTTTTCGCGCGGTTGCGGAAGCCGCGTCCGACTGGATCTGGGAAATCGATCAACACCAGTACATCACCTACCTTTCCGGACGTTTCAGCGAAGTGACCGGGTTCTCCGATCAGCAGTGGTTGGGGCAAAACATCGAACAACTGCTGTATTGCGACACCACGCCGCTGGCCCTTTGGTTGAACAAACTGACGGAGGAAGCCAGTGTCAGCGACCTGCGTTGCACTTACCGCGATCACACCGGGCAACAGCGTTACTGCCGGGTGTCCGCCCGACCGATCTTCGATAACCAGAAGGTCATGGGTTACCGGGGCACGGCCAGCGACATCACCGACGAAGTTGCCGCCCACGCGCAAATCCAGCATTTGTCGATGCACGACGCGTTGACCGGATTGCCCAACCGCAACAAGCTCGCGCGCTACCTGGAAGACGCCTTGCAGCTCAAGGAACACTCGGCGCCCTTGACGCTGTTGATGCTCGACCTGGACAACTTCAAGCCGATCAACGATTCACTCGGCCATCCCGCTGGCGATGCGGTGTTGCAGGAAGTCGGCGTGCGCTTGCGCGAGTGCACCCGCGACCATGACATCGTCGCCCGGCTGGGTGGAGATGAGTTTGTCGTGGTGGTCCTCGGCATGAACAGCCACAGCGAGATCGACAAGTTCTGCACCCGCCTGATCGAGAGCCTGCACCGGCCCATCCCCTATGAACACCATACGCTGCACGTCGGCGCCAGCCTGGGCATTGCCCTCAGTCGTCGCCAGGGATACGTGCCCAGCGAATTGATCCGCTGTGCCGATATTGCCCTGTACAAGGCCAAGTCCGACGGTAAAAACACCTGGTGCTATTTCGAAGCGCACATGAGCGACCAGATCCAGCATCGTCGCCAACTGGAAGATGATCTGCGGCAGGCGGTGCTGAATAATCAGTTTGTGCTGCACTACCAGCCGCGCTACAAGGTGGACGGCAAGGAAATCGTCTCGGTGGAAGCGCTGGTCCGCTGGGAGCATCCAACGCAAGGCCTGCTCGGCCCGGACCTGTTCATCCCGTTGGCCGAGCAAACCGACCTGATCGTGCCGCTGGGCCGCTGGGTGCTGCGCGAAGCCTGTGAAACCGCCCTGACCTGGCCGGACGACATCCTGCTGTCGGTCAACCTGTCTCCCGCACAATTCGCCCGCAGCGACGTCGTGGAGGACGTGCGCGAAGTGCTGGTCGAGACCCGCTTCCCGGCCAGCCGCCTGGAACTGGAAATCACCGAAAACGTCATGCTCAACGACATCGACGGCGCCCTCACCACCATGAATGCGCTCAAGGAACTGGGCGTGCGCTTGAACATGGACGACTTCGGCACCGGCTATTCCTCACTGGGCTATCTGCGCGCCTACCCGTTCGACGGCATCAAAATTGATAAACGCTTCATCGCCTCGATGGGCAGCGGCGGCAACGACCGCGCGGTGGTCCAGGCCATCATCAGCCTGGGCAAAGCCATGGGCCTGACCGTGACTGCCGAAGGGGTCGAAACGGAAGAACAACTGAAAATACTGGGCGCCGATCAATGTCATGAGGTGCAAGGTTTCTACATGAGCCGGCCCGTCGATAAGGTGGCGTTCAGCAAATTGCTGAGCAAATCCCGATCCTGAGCAAGCCTGCTCCCCCGGCAGGCGCGAGGCTTGCCCGCGAAGAGGCCCTGAGAATCACCGCCTGATTCAGGTATGCATCGAACCCCGTCGCAGAGGGCTAAGGTGAGGAGTCGACATTTCGTCGGACGATTTAAATGTAAAAAAGAATTTCAAGAGTCGGCCACGGTCCACGGAATACCAACCCTCAGGATTCACGGCCATGAAATTTGCAAAACTCTGTCAAACCCTTTCCAACCGGGCTGGCAGTTCAAAAACCTTCCTGCTCGCCATCTCATTGATCGCCGTCTGGGCATGTACAGGGCCGTACTTTCATTACAACGACACTTGGCAACTGATCATCAACACCTCGACCACCATCATCACATTCCTGATGGTCTTCCTCATTCAAAACACCCAGAACCGCGACAACGACATTTTGCATTTGAAAATTGACGAATTACTGCGTGCCACCCAGGAGGCGCAGAACGCGGCGATGTGCCTGGACAAGCTGGGAACCAAGGAACTGCGTGCTCTGCGTGAGCAATACAGCACGATGGGGGAAAGCGAGCCGATGCATATTCCGGTGCCCGTTGAATAGGCAGATCGGCCGGGCGCATCGCAGGCGTGAGAGTCGACTGTAGAAATCTCGAACTCTGGCCATATCGGTGCCTCCAATGTTTAGGCCAACGGAGGTACGCGATATGAACAACGAATCGAAAACCACACCCAACGCCCCGCCCACTGATACATCGGGAAAACCCGTCAATGTGGTGGAAAGGGATCTTGAGGATCGGGATAGCGATAGCGATACCCGAGGGGTAGATGAAATTATTACGCCCTCTTCAACCCGGGCTAAAGAACAGGATGCCGAGGAACTGCAGCGGAAAATTGATGAGATAGAGCGCAAAGTAGCAGACGGCAACTAGATCGAATGCACACCTGTGGCGTGGGAGCTTACTCCCTGGCCACAGGGGCCCCTGAATCAACTTCAGAGCTCAGACACGCCGCCATTGCTATCGAAGAAATATATATTTTCATGCTTGAATCCCCATACGCGTTCCTTCTGGCGAATATGAGGTTCAAAGGTGAAACAACCCACCTCCCCGAGACGCCGGTAATTCCCCGCCTCCACATACAACCTGTCATCCCGTCGCTCACAGATGCTATGCCCGACATTCCCGCTGAAATCGAGATTCTCGAACCCTGCCGAAATGATCGAGTCATTGGCGAACTCATAGAGCTCATGAAAAGTCGTCTGCGGCTGGGCAAACTGGCACATCATCTCGTGTAACTGGCGCTCTACCTCATACCCTCTACCGAACTCATCCCCAATGGGCACGGCCCTGCACACACCACCCTCCACATAAAACGAGCGCGCGCAGTCGCCCCAGACATCGCCCGATTTCGGGCTTAAATCCACTGTTATTAAATTATGGGGGCCAACCGCCTCATCGCTCGGCCTGTATGTTCGTCCTGACACCGAGAGCACACTTCGAGACCCTAGCAGTACAAAGGCCGGGCAGTCGTAATACCAGGTTTCGGGATAGCCGGATTGGCCCAAAGCCTGGGCGGCAAATCGGGCAATGGATGCTTCTGTGGACGTGGGTGTGATGTGTTCGACGAGTTGCTGCAAGACGGCTTTTGCAGCGGCTTGGACGGGAAAGTTCACGGGTGTTGGCATGTACGGCGTAACTCCGCGTCGAATGCATACCTGTGGCGAGGTTTTGAATATTTATAGCATCGGATTGCCTGCGTGAGGTGCAAGGTGCGACACGACATTTGAGATTAAGCGCCGCACCTGTCATAAATCTCCCTCCCAATCGATACAGCATTCCCAATGTCCAATCGGTATTACCACGAAGTCTGGCTCTCCCCAGACGAAGACGGCCAGCTACACCCCTCTTGCATTTCTCTTGGCCCACGCGGTGATGCCCCTCGCTCAACAACGGATAAGTTTGATGTTAAATCTCAAGGATCGAAGGTGGGCAGTGAGTCTTTTTGATCGTTTCAAAGCCATCGTAAGGCAAGCCCCCAAAGAACAGGTCGTCGGGTATTCCCCAGACGAATTGAAGGTTGTTTTTACCGAGCCTTTGGCATGCCTTCTGGCTGACTCTGTACCAGCGGTTTCGCTGGAGAGCATTGGTGTTCCGGCCTATTACTGTTCGTTTTTAATCGACAAGGAAGACGTCGATCATTTTTGGACCCTCGTGGAATCAGGATTCAGCTACGAGACGGAAAAGACGTTCAACGGCGCACTCGTCAAGCAATACTCGATAACCGAAAAAAACCACCGTCTGCTCTGTCTCACCGGCGACGAAGCCTTCAATGCCACCACCGTGCGGCTGGTGACGAATAGCGTCGATTTCCTCGACATCATTCGTCGTGAACGTTTCGCCGTTCCTCCACCGTGGGTTGCGTTCGAGGGGTACAACCCCGCGTGGTGGGGCGGCGCGATGCAAGGGGCGAATGGTTACTACAACGACGGCTACTTCCTGCCATTTTTCACCGCTTTGAGCGCAGCAGAAAAGAACGCCTATTACGTAAGGTACGGCGCTACTGAAGAGTGGATCAGCAGCCTGGAGTTGATGTACGGCGACGAGTAACGCGAACTCCGCCCACAAAAATGCCCGCTCACCGTCACCGGTTCAGCGGGCATTTTGTCTTACACCGGAGAGATCGTGGCCAAGGCACCAATCAAGACAGTCAGCACCAGAAACCCACCCAGGAAAATCGCCATCTTAGCCATAAGGCCTCCTACCACTTGAGTTTGCGGCGCAACAGGCGCATTGAAACGTGTTCGCTTCAGGCGGCCGGGCCGGTGAGGCATTGTGGGACCGTGACTGATCTCGTTACAGATGCAGGTGGCGCGAGAAAATACGGATCAGATGTTTGGGGGGGCGCTTCGCTGCTCATCAAAAAAACCCGAATGCGGCCCAAATCTCTGGCAATACGCGCCCTTTGTAGCAGCTGGCGAAGCCTGCGTTCGGCTGCGAAGCAGTCGTGAAATCAGCCGACGCGATTCTTCAGGTAGACCGCGTGCTCAGGTTTCACGACTGCTTCGCAGCCGAACGCAGGCTTCGCCAGCTGCTACAGATCGCGCTATGGCTTGACCCACCGGCAGGTAAAAAAAACCCGCTGACCGTGACCGGTTCAGCGGGCTTGTTGTTGCTTACGTCACTTCAGGTCGAACCGGTCCAGGTTCATCACCTTGACCCACGCGGCCACAAAGTCTTTAACGAACCGCTCCTTCGCATCACTGCTGGCATACACCTCCGCCAGCGCCCGTAACTGCGCATTCGAGCCGAAGACCAGGTCAACCCGAGTCGCCGTCCATTTCACTGCGCCGGTTTTACGATCCCGTCCTTCAAACTCCTCCTGCGCCTCCGACGTCGGTTTCCACTCCACGCCCATGTCCAGCAGGTTGGTGAAGAAGTCGTTGGTCAACGCTTCTGGCCGTTGGGTGAAGACGCCGTGTTTGGTTTGGCCGACATTGGTGTTCAGCACTCGCAGGCCGCCAATCAGCGCGGTCATTTCGGGCGCGGTGAGGGTCAGCAGTTGCGCCTTGTCGATCAGCAGCGCTTCGGCCGGTACGCGGTAGCGGGTTTTGAGGTAGTTGCGGAAGCCATCGGCGATGGGTTCAAGGAAGCCGAACGATTCCACGTCCGTCTGCTCTTGCGACGCGTCCATCCGCCCCGGCGTGAACGGTACCGTCACGTTGTGGCCAGCATTTTTCGCCGCTTGCTCAACGCCCACGCTGCCGGCCAGCACGATCAGGTCGGCCAGGGAGATTTTCTTGCCGCCGCTGTTGAACTCGCTCTGGATGCTTTCGAGTTTCCCCAGCACGTTCGCCAGTTGCTCAGGCTGGTTGGCCTGCCAGGACTTTTGTGGGGCCAGGCGCAGACGTCCGCCGTTGGCGCCGCCGCGTTTGTCGGAGCCACGGAAGGTCGAAGCCGCCGCCCAAGCGGTCGAGACCAGTTGCGAAACGCTCAGGCCCGAAGCCTGGAGTTTGCCTTTTAGTGCCGCGATGTCGCTGTCGTTGACGACTTCATGGTCGAGCGCCGGGATCGGGTCTTGCCACAGCAATTCTTCGGCGGGCATTTCCGGGCCGAGGTAGCGCGAGAGCGGCCCCATGTCGCGGTGGATCAGTTTGAACCAGGCGCGGGCGAACGCATCGGCGAGTTGATCGGGATTGGCCAGGAAGCGCCGGGAAATCGGTTCATAGATCGGGTCGAAACGCAGCGCCAGGTCCGAGGTCAGCATGGTTGGGTTACGACGTTTCGACGGATCGAAAGCATCCGGAATGATGCCGGCGCCAGCGCCGTTTTTCGGTGTCCACTGATGCGCGCCGGCCGGGCTTTTAGTCAATTCCCACTCGAAGCCGAACAGGTTTTCCAGGTAGTTGTTGCTCCACTTGGTCGGCGTAGTAGTCCAGGTCACCTCCAGGCCGCTGGTGATGGTGTCGGGGCCTTTACCGGTGCCGAAGCTGTTCTTCCAGCCAAAGCCCTGTTGTTCGAGGCCAGCGGCTTCGGGCTCTGCCCCGACATTGTCGGCAGGGCCGGCGCCATGGGTTTTGCCGAAGGCGTGGCCGCCGGCGATCAGCGCCACGGTTTCTTCGTCATTCATGGCCATGCGGCCGAAGGTTTCGCGGATATCGATGGCGGACCTGACCGGGTCTGGCTCGCCTTCCGGGCCTTCGGGGTTAACGTAGATCAGGCCCATTTGCACAGCGGCCAACGGGTTTTCCAGGTTGCGGCCGTGGTCGGTACGGCTGTCCTCATTTCTTCCAGGTTCGGCCACGAGTGGAACATCGCCGGGCGCTTGCACGGGTTTTTGCGCTTTGTCGTAGCGGGTGTCGCCGCCCAGCCATTTGTTTTCGGAGCCCCAGTACACGTCTTCATCCGGCTCCCAGACGTCAGCGCGGCCACCGGAATAACCAAAGGTCTTGAAGCCCATGGACTCCAGCGCAACGTTACCGGTGAGGACAATCAGGTCAGCCCAGGAAATGTTCTGGCCATACTTTTGCTTGATCGGCCAAAGCAGCCGCCGCGCCTTGTCGAGGCTAACGTTGTCCGGCCAACTGTTGAGCGGCGCAAAGCGCTGCTGACCGGACCCCGCCCCGCCCCGTCCGTCACCGGTGCGATACGTACCGGCAGCGTGCCAGGCCATGCGGATGAAAAACGGCCCGTAGTGACCGAAGTCCGCCGGCCACCAGTCTTGCGAGTCGGTCATCAGCGCATTCAAGTCCGCTTTGACCGCCGCGAAATCCAGTTTTTTAAACGCCTCGGCATAGTCAAAACCCTCGTCCAGAGGATCGGACAGGGTCGAGTGCTGGTGCAGGATCTTCAGGTTCAGTTGATTCGGCCACCAGTCGCGGTTCGTCGTGCCACCGCCAGCGGCGTGATTGAACGGGCATTTCGATTCGTTTGCCATGTAAGAGCTACCTTCGGTCGTGTTCATCCAGCTACCCGGCCCGGTCTGGGCCTGCAATAGCAATGAGTGAAATCAATGACATAGGCTGCTGGGCCAGGCAGTTCGATCAACTGCTCATTGTGGCCACACGGGAAGTCTGGAGAGTGGCGACCGATTCGCCAGCACGCGGGCCCACGGCAAGCCTGTGACGCTTTCTTATCTCTTTCATCAGGTATTGAGTGGCCAGCTTACGCCAGCGCAACGGTAAGACTAGACCGTCTGAGGCGGACTGCTAATAGGCGCAGTGTTAGGGCTTGATAGGCAGAATCTTTTGCCTGAACGGCTGAGGGTCAAGAGGGGCCGGAGCGAGGGGTTGCGTGCGATGCAAACAGGGTGCCGACCGTCGCGCTACGGGGTTTCCATAGCGCAACGGTGAGTCCGTCACGGCTTGATCATAAGCCCCTGCCCCGTTGGCAGGCTGGCGATCGCAATGTTCCTTTTCGCGGCCCATTGGTCCATGCCGTCCTTTTGTGGCTGATAGCCAAAGTACGCGTAGTCATCCAGTAAAACGATGGCCCCCGGCACCAGGCGATCCCACAAAAACTCGATCGCAGACACTTCCGGCATCACGCAATTCATGTCGATGTGCAAGTAAGCAATCCGGGTTGAATCGATCTGGCTCAGGGTTTCCGGGATTGAGCCCTGAATGATCTTCACATTGGACCATTGCAAGAAATTCGCCCTGACCGCGTCGATATTGGATGTATAAGTTCCGTCATCCACCCACTTTTGGCTTTTACCCGAGACACCGCCCACTTTCTCTTCGTCCGACAAATAGCGGTCATCAATACCCGAGAAAGTGTCCAGCAGATAGAACGTTTTGCCGGTGTAGTCCCAGTCCAGGTCATGCATGATCGCTGAACTCAAGAAACCGTAATTGACGCCGCACTCGACAAAATCACCCTGGTGTTTTGCAGCGGTGCGTGCCGCCCAAAGCCCCAGGTGAACACGCCAATACCATTGATAGTCAGAGCCGGAGGCCTGCACGCCTCGGTCATAGGCAGCGATATAACTCGGATCGCTCATGAAGTCGTGGTTGTGCACCGTCTTCAATCCGTCCGAGTGGTATTCGCCCCTGATTTTAGACAGTAATGGGTCGGTACTCAGTTTATAAGGACGACCTTCCTGGAGCCCCCAAGTCAGGTAGTGCTCGGCAGGATCGATACCTGAATATCTGACGTCAGGGTGTAAAAACAGGTATTGCTCAGCAGAAAAATCGTTAGGCAAACTCATTCCATTTCCTTGTTAGCCATCAGCAGGTCCATCGGCACCCGCAACACGATTGTTGCGTGTAAAACCGTCACATCTTCAGCAGGCTCAGCGCGCGGCGATACTACAGTAGCGACGCGCCATCACCTATACAGAAAACCACAAAAAAACCGCTCGACCGTTATCGGCCCAGCGGTTTTTTTCTTTGCTTCAGGGAAGCCTCAACTCGGGCCTCTTTACCCTCAATCAGGCTGCATTAGCTTCCTTCTTGAGACTGCTCATGTCGATCACGAAGCGGTACTTCACATCGCCTTTAAGCATGCGCTCATAGGCTTCGTTGATGTCCTGGATGTTGATCATCTCGATGTCCGAGACAATCCCGTGTTTGGCACAGAAATCCAGCATGTCCTGGGTTTCCTGAATCCCGCCAATCAACGAACCCGCCAGACTGCGGCGCTTGAAGATCAGGTTGAACACCGAAGGCGATGGATGCGGGCTGTCCGGCGCGCCGACCAGCGTCATAGTGCCATCACGCTTGAGCAGCGAGAGGAAGGCATCCAGATCGTGCGGCGCCGCCACGGTATTGAGGATGAAGTCCAGGGTGTTGGCGAACTTGGCCATTTCTTCCGGGTTCTTCGACACCACCACTTCGTCGGCGCCCAGGCGCAGACCGTCTTCACGCTTGTTCGGCGACGTGGTGAACAGCACCACATGCGCGCCCATGGCATGGGCGATCTTCACCGCCATGTGCCCGAGACCACCGAGGCCGACCACGCCGACTTTCTTGCCTGGGCCGACCTTCCAGTGGTGCAGCGGCGAATACGTGGTGATGCCGGCGCACAGCAGCGGCGCGACGGCGGCCAGGTTGGCGTCGCCATGGGAAATGCGCAGAACGAACTTCTCCTTGACCACGATATTGTCCGAATACCCACCAAAGGTGTTCTCGCCACCAAACACCGGGCCGTTGTAAGTGCCGGTGAAGCCGTTCTCGCAATATTGCTCGTCGCCTTCGGCGCACGACGCACAGTGCTGGCAGCTGTCGACCATGCAGCCGACGCCGGCCAGATCGCCCACCTTGAACTTGCTGACATTCGCGCCAACCGCGGTCACCCGACCAACAATTTCATGGCCCGGAACGGAAGGATACAAAGTGTTTTGCCACTCATTGCGTGCGGTATGCAAGTCGGAATGGCAGACGCCGCAATAGAGGATATCGATCTGCACATCATCGGCGCCTGGCGCACGGCGTTCGAAGGTGAAGGGCTTGAGCGAGTCCTTGGAATCCTGCGCGGCGTAGCTGTAAGTCTTGGTCATTACGATCGCCTTTTGAGTCGGATGTCGAATATCAGAGGAGTAGCGTAGGTGCTGAATCGTTCAAGTGGATGACAGTGGCGACCCATCGATCGCCGACCGCTCACAAACCTTGGCGGCTGCGTTGCACCGCGTTGCCCACAGGATAAGACCGGCGCAGGCACGACCGATGACCCCATCCTGCTGATTTATTGCCTATTCCCGCCGAACTGGGCGAGGTCATCCCGTGGCGTGCCCTTTTGCCGATAGCGTCGCGGCTCGACAAAAGTAATGGCAAATTAGTAGCATGCACGCCCAACGGAACAACACCCAGGTTGCTTCCAGATCACGGACGAACATCGATGAACAAAAGTGGTTACCTTTGCCTGGCCTTCATGATGGCGGTAGGCGGCATGAGTTTTTTTCTTCCGCGTGAAGCCGCGTTGGGCTCCCTCGCGTTGATCGCGCTGTTTTCCTTCGGTTACTTCGTCTTCTACCTGATCAGAAACAACCTGCACCACGGCATCATTAAAAGCCTGCTGCTCTCGGTACTCGTCATGGCCATCGGCATCATTCCCGTGCTCGGCTGGATCGTGATCATCGGCTTCGTCATCTACAACATTTCCAAAGCCCTGGAAGGCCTTAAAAGCCTGCTCCCGGACGTGCTCGCCAGCCTGGTAATCTACGGCCTGCTGTGCGCACGCCTGGCCTTCGACATCCGCGACCCCATGGCCATCGCGACACTCGCCGGCGCCTACCTGATCGCATCGATTGTCTACTGCCGCAGCCTTAATGGCTTCGCCACCGAACATGCGCTGTTCAAGATGAGCATCATGTGGCTATCCATCCCCTTCGCCGCCCTCACCATCATCTCGATCGTATCGGCCCTGGGTAACCTGTTCCGCACCGTCAGCTCCACCATCACCCGCACCGTCATCTCGCCACAAATGGTCTCGGCCCATATGCGTGGCGGCATGCCTATTGATGCGTACACCCGCAACATAACCACCAGCGTGACCAGCACCGTGACCAACCTGGCACCGGGCGCGGGGGTTATCACGGCGGGGGTGACGGGGGATTTGGCGCAGAAAGTGAAGACAGAGAAGTCGTAAATGAGCCGATTAATCTGCGGACTGTTTTTACTAGCCCTGTCCATGCTGTCGAACTGTGCAGTGGCGGAACCAGGCTGCGAGGATTTCCTCTCGAAGATCAGTGACAAACCTGCCTTTGTAGAGTTTTTACAATGCACTCAAGCCACTGACCGACAGGGAAAACCCTTCGTTGCCCAGTACCGCGTAACGGGTGCTGACGCGCTCAAGGCAGAGCGGTACATGAGCCAGCGTTTTGGCCTGCCGCCACTCAAGTTTTACTGCTGCGTTTGGGACTCCATGCCCTATTTTTATCGCGATAAAAAAACAGATATCGGGTATGGCTTCGTCATGGCTTCTGAGGAAACGCCCATCAACCGACGCGAATTGTGGCCCGATGTAAAGTTCTTCTACATCGAAGTATCGGTCGACACTGAAGAGATTTGATCGCTCTATGATTCGATGAATCCAAGGCAGGCAGGCGTATTAATGAAAAACCATGTCACGCAATCTGCGCTGTTTGTTTTAACGCTCTTACTCATGTGCGAACCCGTGCAAGCAGGCGTGTGGCAAATTTGCGCTATGGAGCTTCTTGTCACCGATGTGTTGAAACGACCCTTTCCGCAGGTACAGGCCCGAATCCTGAAAGTCAGCCCTGCATCGACCACGGTGGAATGCCCAGAAGTGGGAGCGACCGTCACCTTCACTCCGGAACAAGCTGACTATCAAAACCCGCTGCCACGTCGACAGTGGCCTAAAAAGGGACAGTCGGTGCGGGTTGACTATCGGTATCTGGATGGGGTGTGCAAGGGTGATGGCAATAGTTATGCGTGTCGGATTGAGCATTATCCAATGGGGGGGCGATAACGCCTCCCACGCACAAAAAAGCCCACTGCCCCGTCACCGGTTCAGTGGGCTTTTTACTACGTAACAGGTAAGGCGACGGCCTCACCTACCCCTGCGGATCAACTACATCCAACACCCGATTCACCGACAACTCTGCCAACGCAATCATCTGCTGTATCGCCAACGCCAGATTGCACTTGGGCCCTTCGAGAATGAACGCCAACTCGCTGGCCATGACGCTTGCCGAGGCAAGGGTTTCACAGGCGTGAACCAGGAGGGTTTCGTTGTTTACGTTGGGGACGATGGCGAAGATGGGATTGGGACGGCGCTCGGCCATGGCTGGGTTGCGGGACGGAGGCACGGTATCGGTCTTTGACGACTCGGGGCTTTCAGTGGAATTGTTGTTTTCGTCGGACATTGGAACTCCAAGGGATTGGGTTCCTATGAAAAATTCGGGCTACCACACCCGTTCGCTGTATTGGCAGCGGCGAAGAGAGGTTAGCGAGGGGGCTTCCGAGGGGCAAGTCTGGCGGCATGTGGGAAATATCCGAGAGGTATGTGCTACCAATCGAGGGCTGCTATCGGCCAGCATCGACTTGAGATCGCTGGCCAACTTTAGTTTGACGCTGTTGACCGGCAGGAGCCGGCCAAAAGCAGTCGCTCAATGCTCAGGAAAAATTCATCAACGAATTGCGCTCAAGCACTGCCAACTTTCGATGACTCCTCGAGTAACCAATCGCGGAACGCCTGAATTTTCGCCAGCCCAGCAACCTCAGGCCGGAACACAATGTAGTAAGCAAAATCCAGCAGGCGAATGGCATCGCCGAAGGGTCGAATCAACCGCCCGGCTGCCAAGTCGTCGCGCAACATGACGCTACGCCCAAGTGCCAGTCCGTGACCATCGATAGTCGCTTGAAGCACGGCAGCCGAATTGTTGATACGCAGCCCGTGTTCCGCATTTACATCGGTGTATCCCGACGCATCGAGCCAGGTTCGCCAAGTGGGGTATGCAGGATCGCCCGCCATCGACAAGTCATGAATCAACGTTGCCTGGGGCAGTTTATTGCCTGACAGTCGCCCCGCCTTCAGCAATGGATAGGTCGGTGCGCAGACAGGGTACATCTCTTCGTCCATCATTTTGATCGCCGTCAATCCCGGCCAACGCCCCACACCATATCGAACGCCGATGTCCATGCCCTCGGCAATGAAATCCACAGGCCTGAGATTGGTGTCCAGCAACACATCGATTTGTGGGTGCGCAAGTTGAAATCGTTCAATACGGGGCAACAACCACTTGGCCGCAAATGCCGGACTGACGGTAACGGTCAACCCCGTGCTGAGCGAGCCCTCCTTCAACCGCGCCAACCCCATGCGTAAACGGTCAAAACCTTCCCGAATATCCGGTAGAGCTTCTCGGGCGACATCCGTCGGGACTAGCCGCGCGGTTCCACTGTAAGAACGATTGAACAACGTAATACCCAGCCACGCCTCCAGTGTTCTCACTTGCTGCCCCACGGCCGCGGACGTGACATGAAGTTCTGCTGCTGCGGCTGAAAAACTTTGATGCCGAGCTGCGGCCTCAAATGCCCGGAGCGCGTTTAGATAGGTTGGTGTCGTCATCTGTTAAAGAAATTCTTTAATGTTTGGAAAAAACTTCTGATTTGTGAGCCCTGACCCGAAGACGAAGAATAGCAGCCAGACCGAAACGTTAAAGGCTCAAATACTGCAAATATCCGAGTAAAGCCGGTCAGAACATTTTTCCTCACTCACACAGGGCATTTCAACATGAAAAGATTTTCTTCCAAAGTCGCGATCGTAACCGGCGGCGGTTCAGGCATCGGTAAAGAAGTTGCTCAACGTCTAGTTGCTGAGGGAGCTAGTGTTGTGATCGCCGGTCGTGATTCGGCAAAACTTGAAAAAGCCGCAGCGCAAATCGACCCTAGCGGCAAACAGATACGTACCTTGGCGGGTGATATCGCCATGCCCGCCACGGCCAAGGCATTGGTCGAATTGGCGACAGCCGAGTTCGGGGGCGTGGACATCCTGGTCAGCAACGCAGGCGTGTTTAATCCCAAGCCTTTCCTGGAGGTCGATGAGCAGGAATACGACAGCTTCATCGACATCATTCTCAAGGGCAAATTTTTCATGGCCCAGGCCGCAGCCAAAGCAATGCAGCAACGCGGCGGTGGCGTGATCGTGCAAACCGGTTCGCTGTGGGCGCTGCAAGCGATCGGCGCGACTCCATCGGCTGCGTACTCGGCCGCCAACGCCGGTGTCCATGCGCTGACCCGTAACCTGGCGATCGAGCTGGCATCGTCCAACATCCGTATCAATACAGTCGCCCCTGCGGTGGTGGAAACACCGATCTACAACACCTTCATGGACACCGAGCAGATCAAGGAAGTACTGCCGACCTTCAACGCGTTCCACCCACTGGGTCGCAATGGCCAGCCTGCGGATGTGGCCGAAGCCATTCTATTCATGGCCTCCGAGCAAGCTTCCTGGATTACCGGCACCGTGTTGCCAGTTGACGGCGGCGTAACCGCCGGCCGTATTTAAAGGAGAGAAACGATGATGCTGGATTGGAATGACTACCGCGAAACACTGCTGGGCCGAATCGGTGACCTTGCCATGCTGTCGCCCGATACAGTGGGCGGCCTTCAAGTGCTAAACGGCGCAGCAGTGACCTATTCGGCACGGGTCTTGGACGCTTACGCGGCGCTCGAAAACAATTAACCCCGAACCCCCACTCCCCCAATTCTAAAGGGGAGTGCGGTTCCCATGTCGGCACTCTAGGCCCCGTTGAAACATCAAGACTATATGGAAGGGGATCTTGAAGCTGTGGACGACGTCTTGCAGAGTTTAAAACACGTTACTGCACTCATCCTGTCAGGAAACATCAAGGTATAGGAAATTGAACTCCACTTGACCACGTTTTTGCATTCGACCTTACCAGTCATTTGCATGACATCTGACCCCCGATTGCATCGGATTTGACCAACACGCGTTGTAACCATGATCGGAAGAGAACGGCCAAAAGCCGTCATTCGCGTTTTCATCGTAAAAGTCGGAACCGGCGACCTCGGCGACACTTTGCTCAGTCGCAGGGCCCAACAGATAAATCTTCGTGCGATACAAGCGCCAGAAACGAAATCCGATGCAATGCCAAGCTATTTCTTGACGGTAAAGCATGGCTCCCGCGTGAATATTACATTCAGCGGTTCTTTTCCCATTGATCATTGCTCATCGTCAGGCGAAAGCCGAGATGCGACATCGAGTTCATTGGATCTGCGCCCTGCCTGGCACTGGTTCGAAAGCTCGTGCAGTAGCTGTCGCTACAAAGAAAAGAGCCCCCTCGAATCACACGCTGTGGTGCGTTGGCCGTTACTCCGAGATCCGGGTCATAGCTGTCGGAGGGACCTACCGGGTTAAACACTGCTTCACCCGCCGACTGATGCTTGAGCCCTACTCTAAACGCATCGGCACGATACCAATCGGCGACCCACTGCCAAACGTTACCGGACATGTCATAGAGCCCGTAGCCGTTAGGTCGGTAACTGCCTACCGGTTTAGTGCCGATTTTGAATTTATTGCTGGACCCGCTCACGGGAAACGGCTGTACCTCATCCCAGGTATTAGCCATCTTTTCCCCGCCGGGCGAGAAGTCATTACCCCACGCATAATTCGCTTGTTCCAGTCCGCCTCTTGCGGCGTATTCCCATTCAGCCTCGGTCAGCAGCCGTTTGTGGGCCCAAGCGGCATACGCTTGTACATCTTCGCGTGAAACCTGAACCACCGGATGGGTTTCCTTGCCCTCGATAGTACTGTCAGGCCCCAGCGGGTGGCGCCAGTCAGCCCCTGGGACAAATGCCCACCACTGGCTGAAATCATTGAGTGGGATCGGCCTCTCTGTTCCCACAAAAACCAATGCGCCAGGCACCATGACACTGTCATCCGGCTCAGGAGTACCCGGCGGTAGTTGTACTTTCAGATCTTCCCATTTGGGTTTACGTTCGGCGGTGGTGACGTAATGCGTTTCAGAAATGAAACGGGCGAAATCGGCATTGGTGACGTCATAGCGGTCGATCCAATACCCGTCGAGTCGAACCTTGTGCGCCGGCCCCTCGTTTGGACGAGCCTGCTTATGATCGCTCCCCATCAAAAATTCGCCGGCAGGAAGCCAGACCATTCCCAAGGGGCCATTTTTTCCATCACCCAGCGTCAACGGCACGGGGCCGCGAATGTGCTGATACACCACTAACGCCACGCAAGCCGACACGATCCCGGCGCAGACGATGGCGATACCCAAACGCCGTTTCCTGATAAGCATGTGCGCTCCCCTTGATTTCAGGCTGCGGCCATTGCTGAACCTTCCTGACATCAAGATCAGGTATAGACAGCACGACTCCAATGTCAACGCCCGCTCGCGCGAACGATGAGATGGACTGGCGAGAGAAGAAAACGGTTCTACACTCCGAACTTGGGGTTTCGGGGGTTTACAGGAGCTGGCCATGGCCACTGCACACTGGAATAAACCTTTATGGCTGCGCCAGCGCATCAGTTCAGGACTGGCAGTTGCCTTGCTTTCGTTCTCTTGTGCCAATGCAGCGACACCGGAAGTCAACGGCACGCCCGGTTCACCCAGCGCTACCACGACCATCGATGGGAGATACCTCCCTAATCCTCCAGAAGCATTCCGCGGCGTTATCAACCTCGACGCCGCAAGCTCCACA
The DNA here is from genome assembly GCF_059716165.1 of Pseudomonas sp. LBUM1646. Taxonomy (NCBI): domain Bacteria; kingdom Pseudomonadati; phylum Pseudomonadota; class Gammaproteobacteria; order Pseudomonadales; family Pseudomonadaceae; genus Pseudomonas; species Pseudomonas sp. LBUM1646. Next base: position 2,759,863 of record NZ_CP166810.1, on the reverse strand, counting down.
CCCTACTGGTCGCCGACCGTCGTTCCGCCCAAAGACGCGCCGAATATTTTGTTGATCATCACCGACGATGTCGGCTTCGGCGCCCCCAGTACGTTCGGCGGCATCATCCCTACGCCCGCCATGGATCGCGTCGCGGCAGCCGGGTTGCGCTTCACGCAATTCAATTCGACGGCACTGTGTTCGCCGACGCGCGCCGCCTTGATTACCGGGCGCAATCACCATTCCGTCGGCTTCGGCGTCATCACCGAAGTTTCAACGGGCTATCCCGGCTACAACAGCGTCATCACCAAGGACAAGGTGACCATTGGCAAAATCCTCAAGGACAACGGCTACGCCACCTCGTGGTTCGGCAAAAACCACAACACCCCTTCCTTCCAGATCAGTCAGGCCGGCCCGTTTGATCAATGGCCCATCGGCATGGGCTTTGATTATTTCTACGGATTCATGGGGGGCGAAACAAACCAGTGGCAACCGGGCAATCTGATGCGCAACACCACCCCGATCCATCCCTACGTCGGCAAACCAGGCTGGAACCTGATCACCGCGATGGCGGATGACGCCGTCGGCTACGTCAATGAATTGAACGCACTCGATCCGAAGAAGCCGTTCTTTCTTTATTACGCGCCCGGCGGCACCCACGCGCCGCATCACCCGACGCCCGAATGGATAGATAAATTCAAGGGCAAGTTCGACATGGGCTGGAACGTCGCGCGCGACCAGATCTTCGCCAACCAGCAGCGCCTCGGTGTCATCCCGCAGCAAGCCAAACTCACGCCGTGGCCGGACTCTCTGAAGAAATGGGACGAACTGCCGGCGGACGAGAAAAAACTGTATGTCCACCAAATGGAGGTCTATGCGGCCTATCTCGCGTACACCGACCATGAAATCGGCCGGGTGATCCAGGCGATTGATGACATGGGCAAGCTCGATAACACGCTGGTTATCTACATCAGCGGCGACAACGGCGGTAGCGCAGAAGGCACCCCTAACGGCACACCAAACGAAATGACTACCTTCAACGGAATCAACGTACCGGTGGCCGACCAGATGAAGTATTTAGACGCTTGGGGCTCGGACCAGACCTATCCGCACATGGCCGTGGGCTGGACCTGGGCCATGGATACACCTTTCAAGTGGACCAAGCAGGTCGCATCACATTTTGGCGGCACCCGCCAAGGCATGGCCATCTCCTGGCCGAACCGGATCAAGGATGCCGGCGGCATCCGTAACCAGTTCCACCACGTCATTGACATCGAGCCGACGATCCTCGAAGCCACCGGCATAGACGCGCCGCTCCAGGTAGATGGCATTGCGCAAAAGCCCATCGAAGGCACGAGCATGGCTTACCTTTTTGACAAGCCGAATGCCGACAAGCCGTCCACGCGCACCACGCAGTATTTCGAAATGCTCGGCCTGCGCGCGCTCTACCACGAAGGTTGGATGGCATCGACGACGCCTTACCGCGCACCTTGGGATATCACCGCGCAGCCACCCAAGGACATCGTCAATGGCGTCAAATGGGAGCTGTACGACATCACCAAGGACTGGACGCAGAACGACGATGTCGCAGCAGCCAACCCTGCCAAACTCAAGGAACTCCAGGATTTGTTCTGGGTGGAAGCGAACAAGTATCAAGTGTTACCGCTCGACGCCTCCGGTTTCACTCGCGTCGTTGCTCAGCGCCCGAGCATCGTGGCCGGACGCACCGAGTTCAATTACTTGTCGCCGGTGACCGGCATTCTTCCAGGCAACGAGCCCAACATATTGAACAAGTCCTACGTTATTTCGGCTGACGTCACCGTTCCGCAAAGCGGCGGCGACGGCGTGCTGGTGACGGACGGCGGCCGCTTCGGTGGTTATGCCCTCTACCTTCTGAAAGGCAAGCCGGTTTTCAGCTACAACCTTGAGGGAGTGGCGCAATTCCGTTGGGAAGGGACCGAGGCGCTTACTCCCGGAAAGCACGGCATCAGCTTCGATTTTAAATACGCTGGGCCGGGGTTCGGAAAAGGCGGCACCGGCGTGCTGTCGGTGGATGGCAAGCAAGTGGCGAGCCGTACGATCCCCAACAGCGTTCCATTCGTCTTCGGCGTGGATGAAAGTTTCGACGTCGGCTCTGACACCGGCACTCCCGTCGATGACAAGGATTACCAGGTACCGTTCGCGTTCAACGGCTCGCTGCACAAACTCACCGTCAAGCTCGAACCGCCGCAGTTGAATGTCGCGGGCAAGGAGGCAGCCCAGAACAAGGTCGGCAACAAAGACTAGGAACGCACCCGAGCCAACTCGCACGAGACAACCCGCGTCGTGAAAGCACACGTCCACCACTAGGTTTATTTGGGTAGTCAATGCAATAGACGCCTCTCAAGGAGAGCACTATGACGCACACGCTCAGACCACTGGCCGTATTGGCGACCTTCGTCGCGCTGGCCATTCCTGTAATGGCCGAGACGCAGACCACCACCGAAATCCCCCCCGCGATCACCACGCCCGATCGTCTTGAGACCCGTATCGGCACGCTGGAATTCAAGGATGGCGCGCCGAGCGCAAAAACCGCCCAGGACGTCTATGACACCCTGGCTTTCACCCGTGGTGTAGACGCGTTCATGAACAGTTTTTCGGGCGCCTCGGCCTATGCGGTTCGCGAGGGCTTCCACAGCATCGGGGCTGAGGACAACTCGGTGGTTATCTTCTCTGAGTTGATGGACTCCAAATCGCTCTTTCTCACCGCCAACGTCGATACGATCTATACGCTCGCGGTCCTCGACTTGACGAAAGGCCCATTGGTGGTTGAGGTGCCACCGAAGGCGCTCGGCACGCTCAATGACATGTGGTTCGGCTGGATCATCGACATCGGCGCGCCCGGCCCTGATCGGGGCGAAGGCGGCAAGTATCTGATCGTGCCGCCGGACTACGATGGTCCTCTTCCAGACAGCGGCTTCTTCGTGGGCCGATCAAAAACCAATCATGTGCTCTACGCCGTTCGTGCCTTCATGGAGAACAACGATCCGAAACCTGCTGTGGCCGAGATCAAAAAGTCGCTGAAGATCTACCCCTACACGCCGGGCGGATTTGGCACCAGCATTGCCACGGCACTCGAAGGCAACGTCAGGCTTGCGCCCAATCCACCGATACCGCCGACGAAGTTCGTTGAGGGGAGCGGCAAGTCATTCAATACAATCGCGCCTAACGACTTCTCCTATTTCGAGATGCTCGACAAGCTCGTACAGCTGGAACCGGCCACCTCTTTCAACCCGGAACTCATTGGCCAACTGGCGGCCATTGGCATCGTGAAGGGCAAACCCTTCAGCCCCGACGCCCGAATGAAGAAGATTCTCACCGACGCTGCGGCGGTGGGCAACGCGGCTGGGCGAGCGCTGAATTGGCGTGCCGCAGACTATCCTGGTTGGTCCCTTTATCCGAACTCGATGTGGGCCAACATGCTATGGCAAGGTGGCTTCGACTTCGAGACACCGCCGCCGACGATCACCAAGGAAGGCTTGTTTAAAGCGCTGCCACCGACTGGCGCGCGGACCCTCGATTCCCGCGCGGCCTTTTACTACGGCTACACCATGGATTCGCCGGGCATGATTATGCGATTGCCCAATGTCGGTTCGCAGTACCTCATGGGCTTCACTGATGCTGAAAAAAATCCCTTCGATGGCGGCAAGACCTACAAGGTGACCCTGCCGCCGAAGATTCCCGCGGCCAAGTTCTGGTCGTTCACCGTCTACGACAACCAGACGCGGTCAATGCTCCAGACGCAGCAGCGTTACCCGCGCGCAGGAAGCCAGACCTACCCTACACCGGCCGCCACAGAGAACGCGGACGGTTCGACGACTATCTACTTCGGCCCTTCCAAGCCCGCTGACGCCAAGGCAGGCAACTGGATCCAGACTACGCCCGACAAAGGGTGGTTTACGCTCCTGCGCCTCTACAGCCCGCTTGAATCGTTCTTTACAAAAGAGTGGCGGCCGAGCGAGGTCGAATTGGTTAAGTAAGACTGACCATCTGTTTCAGCGGATGGCGCGAAGCGTCGCCGCTAAACGGGTACTTGCGCCCCAACGTTAGCCAATGTCTGCTATGGGTTGTTTCAGTCGGTCACGACAGGCAGAAAACGACCCAGAGTGGCGGGTGGCAACAGGCAGAAATCGGCCGATTTCTGCCTTTCGCCACCGGCAGCAATGGGGCGAAAGCAGTCCTTGCCGAGCAACCGCTTTGGATCGACAGTTATCTGTGGCAAACCACTACGGTCACAAGAAAAGGTACTGAAAAAACAATCAACGCCACGGGCTAGCAATATATCTCTCAAATCCCACCCACAAAAAAGCCCACTAACCGTTACCGGCCTAGTGGGCTTTTCGATTCAGCTTCTACTTACAAAGCCATATCACTAGCAGCATTAGCCTTCGGAGCCTTACCAGCATCAGCCGGCGCAGCAACCGCAGCCGCTGCCTGAGGGATAACCGGCGGCGGAGTCAGTTGCAACACTTTCGCCGTGTAAGCCCACTCCTCAGCAACCTTCTCAGGGCTACCGTTCAATTGAGTGCCATAGCTCGGCACGATCTGATGCAGCTTCTCCTGCCACGCAGGCGATGCAACCTGATCCTTGAAGACCTTTTGCAGCACGGTCAGCATGATCGGTGCAGCAGTCGATGCACCTGGCGATGCACCCAGCAGACCGGCAATCGAGCCGTCAGCGGAAGCAACGATTTCGGTACCCAGCTTCAGCACGCCACCGGCGGCTTCATCACGCTTGATGATTTGCACGCGTTGGCCGGCTTGCCACAGGCGCCAGTCTTCGGCTTTGGCGTTCGGGAAGTATTCTTTCAGGGCGTTCATGCGGTCTTCGTCGGACAGCATGAGTTGGCCGGCAAGGTACTCGACCAGCGGGTATTCCTTGATGCCGACTTTGGTCATCGGCCAGATGTTGTGGGTGGTGGTGGTGGTCAGCAGGTCCAGGTACGAGCCTTCTTTGAGGAACTTGGTGCTGAAGGTCGCGAATGGGCCAAACAGGATGACGCGTTTGCCGTCCAGGACACGGGTGTCGAGGTGCGGAACGGACATTGGCGGTGCGCCGACGGAGGCTTTGCCGTAGGCCTTGGCCAAGTGTTGTTCGGCGATGGTCGGGTTTTCGGTCACGAGGAACGAGCCGCCGACCGGGAAGCCTGCATATTCCTTGGCTTCAGGAATGCCGGACTTCTGCAGCAAGTGCAGTGCACCGCCGCCCGCGCCGATGAAGACGAACTTGGCGTCGGTTTCGGTTTCGATACCGTCTTTCAGGTTTTTGTAGCTGACGCGCCAGGTGCCATCGGCGTTCTTGGTGATGTCCTGTACTTCGCTGGACAGTTTCAAGTCGAATTTTGGCGTGGTTTGCAGGTGCGCAACGAACTGGCGGGTGATTTCGCCGAAGTTGACGTCGGTGCCGATTGGGGTCCAGGTGGCCGCGACTTTCTGGTTCGGGTCACGCCCTTCCATCATCAGCGGAACCCACTTCTTGATCACAGCCGGGTCTTCGGAGTACTGCATGCCGGCGAACAGCGGGCTCGCTTGCAGGGCTTCGTAGCGTTTTTTCAGGAACTTGATGTTGTCATCGCCCCACACAAAGCTCATGTGCGGAGTGGAGTTGATGAACGAACGCGGGTTCTTCAGAACGCCTTGCTGAACCTGCCACGACCAGAACTGGCGGGAGATCTGGAAAGCTTCGTTGATTTCAACGGCTTTCGGGATCGACACTTTGCCGTTTTCGTCTTCCGGGGTGTAGTTCAGCTCAGCGAGGGCGGAGTGACCGGTACCGGCGTTGTTCCAGCCGTTGGAGCTTTCCAGGGCGACGCCATCGAGGCGCTCGACCATTTCCATCGACATGTCCGGTTGCAGCTCGTTGAGCCACACGCCCAAGGTCGCGCTCATGATGCCGCCGCCAATGAGCAGCACATCGACTTTCTTTGCCTCTTCCGCGTGAACGGACGTGATCCCCATCGACAAAGCCAGCCCCAGCAGGGCCGTGTTGAGTTTTTTAAGCATCTGTAGCACCTATGATAAAACGCCATCCGCCCTTCCATCCTCACGCGTGAGGCCCTGGTTCACGGCACGCAGGCAGCATGTCGTGGGTTCCCGCACATCAGGATTGGAGGGTGGGCACACAAGGCCGACGTGTCCATCGACCTCAGTTTATATGTCCCTACTGAACTGACTTTTTATCATTATTGGCTTCAGCTACTTGAGCGACATTGATCCTGTTTGCTCGCCTCTGGGGCGCGCGAACTGAATGGTCAAAGCAAGTTGGGGCGAAGAATATCACGACATGGCAAACCCGCGCGTCTGTTCGCGACTTGGTGGTCTGGGTCTGTGTCTGGATTTATCGGCGGTGGTCGGCAAATCGTGGCCTTCCTGAGCTGACGGTACGGTGCACATCACTGGATTCGCTACAAACGGCGCCAAACCATTAAAGTGACGCCCCCCACACACCAGAGAACGATGAACCATGGATGGCCTTCAACCCGGCATTGCGCCGAAAACGATTCACCGCTACCGCTCATTGCTTGTTCCAGCCCTTTTTTTCGCACTGTGCACCACCGCGCAAGCCAGCAACCTCTGCCCTGCCGCCACCGATGAAGGTCAGATGTACGATTGCCTGCAACAGCAACTCAAAGCTTCCGATCGAGCATTGAATGTCGCTTACAAAACCTTGATCGCGCGGTACAAAGACAATGGCATTTCCAGACAGCCACCCACTGAGGATCAGATGCTGAAAAAGGCCCAGTTGGCCTGGATTGCCTTACGGGATGCCAGTTGCGACTTCGAGACTTACGAATCAAGGGAAGGCAGCGGTTTTGGCACGATCCATACCTTCTGCCTGCTGGAGCAGACGCAAAAGCGCGTTGAGTATTTGAATGGATTGGTTGGCGCGCCTTGAATCAATCGGCGACTGGGTGGATACCATCAACCTGATGGTTCCATCAGCGCCCGCAAACTCAACGCATTCCCCAACGCAAACCCGCTCGCCGTGTTATCAAAGACGCACCACGTCTCAGCGCCCTCTTCCATCGAACTGCGCATTCGCTGCGCCAACACCTGCAATCGTCCCACGTCATAGTCGCTGTAATAAATCCGCGGCGAGCCATGCAGCCGCCAATAACGCACCCCGGACCATCCACCCGGCGTGGTGCCGCCGGTGATCGGTGAGGGATCGGCGGCGACTCGCCCGATGCGGTGTTCGATCAGTAAACCGCTGGCCGCGCGCCAGGTTTCATGGCGGGGTTCGAGCACCACGGTGCCCGCATAGCGGTGCCGCAGCATGCGGAAAAAATCCGCAGCCATCGTGGCGTCATAGGCCAGCGACGGCGGCAACTGAATCAGCAGGCAACCCAATCTGTCACCCAATTTCAGGCACTGCGCCAGGAACTCGTCGAGCAAAGCTTCGCAGTGTTGCAAGCGCTGCACATGGGTAATGAGCTTGGGCAGCTTGACCGAAAATCGAAACGCTGACGGCACCGATTGAGCCCAGCGCAGATACGTTTGCGGCTGATGCGGACGATAGAACGAGCTGTTGATTTCAACTGCCGGCAGTTGCGTCGAGTACCGTTGCAAATGGGTGCCGGCGTCAGGAAACAGCGGCCAGTATTCCCGAGGCAAACTCCAGCCCGCGCAACCGATGTAGAGCGGACTCAATAGAGCACCGCCGCCGCATCGCGCATAAAGATTTCGATGGTTTTCGGGCCTACCCCTTCGAACGCGTCAAGGCGTTTTTCGAAGGCCTGGCGGTCTTCGCTGGCGCTATGAATGGCGCCGATTTTACCGGCGTATTCATCGCTGAGTTTTTTGCCCAGGTGGCGCAGGCGCTCGGCCGTGGTTTCGTCGTAACGCACGTAATGGGCTTCGCCGAGCATGGCCACCAGCTTACGATGGGTACAACCCGCCAGTTTGCGCGCGGTGTCGCGGGTGTATTTTTCGACAATCACTCGATAGGCCTGGGCGGCGATGTCCGCCTGGATGCGCTTGCCCATCAGGAAGCTGGCGACAAACCATTTGAACAGGGCGCTTTCATCGCCTTTTTTCAAGTGGATGCCCAGGTCTCGGGCGCTGATCGCTTTGCTCATCAGGTTCCACCACCGATTCCCTGAATCGAATTGGCGAAGGCAACGCCCGCCTCCCGTACCAGCACGCGCCACTCCGCGCCGTTGATCAACCCGGTGCGCTCCATCTCATCGGCGGCCTTCAGCAGTTCGTCGTAGTGCTCTTCACTGTCCATGCGGATTTCGGGTTGCCTGAGCAGCTTGTACCAGGCGGTCAAGGCTTCCTGCTTAGGGTCATCACTCATGGTTGGGCTCCCAAGGGTCGTTTTCCCTTGGAAGGAACGAGTTGAAAGGCCGTTCCTCGCGCCCGACAAATGGTGATGTCGGCCAAAAGCTCTTTCTGTTTGCCCGGCAAAATATCTGCTAAGTTGTACGACGACTGATGAATTCAATCAGTCTCGACTCCCCCACAACAACAAGGAAACACCCATGCAAAAAGCCAAATTGCTGATCGGTTTTCTCTGCCTCTTCAGCGGCTACGTCGCCGCCGCCCCGGCGACCGCCGAGAAAGACGTGGCGCAAGCCGTCGATCACCTGACCCAAGCCATGCTGCACAAGGACATTCCCGAACTGCAAAAGCTGACGGCGACCAACCTGAGCTACGGGCATTCCAGCGGCAAGGTCCAGGACAAGGCAGCCTTTATCGCCGATATCGAAACCGGTAAAAGCGCGTTCAAGACCCTGGAAATGCAGAAGCAGACCATTACCCTCTCGGGCGATACGGCGCTGGTGCGTAACCACTTCTCGGCGCAGGCGCTCAACGGTACGGAAGTGGTGCCGACCGAGATCGAGAACTTGCAGATTTGGCAGAAGCAGCATGGGAAATGGTTGCTGGTGGGGCGTCAGGCGTTTCGTATCTGACCGTGGCATAGCAGTTCATTGCTGAGATAAGGGGTGTCTGGGCTGACGCCTTCGCGAGCAAGCTCGCTCCCACAGGGGATTGTTGGTGGACACACTTGATGTGTACGCCACAGATCCAATGTGGGAGCGAGCTTGCTCGCGATGAGGTCCTCAAACGCCCCAGCTACCAGAATGCCTGGCAACCCACCCCTTAAGCGTCACCACGTCAATGGCCTCTTCCGCATTGAACGTCCCCGCCTTATCCCAAGCCACTCCCCTGCCCTCGGCAAACACCAACCGATATTTGCTCAATTGATCATCCGGCCGCTTGGCCAGTTCAGCCTTGAGCAGCGGCACACCCCACTGCACCCGCGCGATCTGGCGCCCGACTGCGGATTCCACCGTGTCAGCCAATTGCCCGTAGGTGATGGTATCGCCAGCCACATACACCATCTGGTTCACGAACGCTGGCTGCTTGAATACGATCGCGGCAGTCAGCAGGCCGATGTCCTCAGGCGTGGTGATGGTCAATCGTGTATCCCAGTCCCCAAGCGCATGGACCGTATTGTTGGCCAGGTCGACCACGCCGAAGGACGGTTCGAACAGGAAACTGGTGAACATGCCGGTCGAGACGATCACCCATTCGATACGTTGTTGGGCGCGCAACAGATTGCGCACGTGCAATTGTTCGTCAAACAAGTCCTGCGCACTGCCAGCGCCGATCACGTCGTAATCCACACCAAACTGCCATGGGAAGTAACGCTTAACCCCGGACTCGATCGCCGCGTGCGTCAGTTTGGTCTGGGTGCCCGGCCCCGCCGCAAACCCGACGCAACTGATCACCGTGTCAAAGCCTGCGAACAGCGTCGCCAGCTCGCCGACCGAATCCTTCGCGATGTCGCCCGCCAGGGTTTTGATGCCCAGTGCATTCAGCTCGGACAGTTGCGCGAGCCGGGTCGGGTCTTGTGTGTCGATGGCCGACGCGCGCAGCAGCACGGTCACGCTAGCGCCCGAGGCCTGGGCGGCCAGTTCGCGCATCACGGCCATGCCCAGTTCGCCGGCGCCGAGCACCAGGATATTCCGGGAGGCAGTGTTTTCGTTGTGGCCCATCGTGTCTCTCCTGTTCGCAAGATCACTGAAATTCAGCAATCATGCTGGCACCCTTCGACGCCGCGCATAAGTAGGCACACGGGTGATACCGGAGAAGCGAGTGGACATTTCAGACATCATCAAGCGGTCACAAGGCGCCTGCGAAGCGTTGAGCGCCGAGGACGACGGACTCAAGCGCGACGTGCTGACTCACGCAGGCAATCGCTGGTCGCTGAGCATTGTGTATGCCCTGGGAGTGGCCGGGCCGCTGCGCCACGCCGAGATCGGCCGGCGCATGGACGGCGTGACCCAGCGCATGTTGACCCGCACGTTGCGCACGCTGGAACGTGATGGGTTGGTGTTGCGCCATGACTATCAGGAAGTGCCGCCACGGGTGGAGTACCAACTCTCCGCGCTGGGCACCGGGTTGTTGGAGAACATGATTCCGTTGTGGGATTGGGTGATGGAAAACGCTGAGGGATTCCGGGCTGCCAGGGATGAGTATGAACAGGGGATTAAGTAGATTTGAGCCTTTAGGCGTCTGGGCTGATGCCTTCGCGAGCAGGCTCGCTCCCACAGGGGATTTGTGCACGACACCGATCCAATGTGGGAGCGAGCCTGCTCGCGAAGAGGCCCTTACTAGCGACCTCTTTCAGGGCCGGGTATGCGCCACATCCAACTGACTGAACGTCACCTGTCCCCCTTCATTTTTATAGCCTGCGTTATCCAGCGCATACACCCCGGCCTTGAAGTACAGCAGCTTGTTCTTCCAGCTCGAACTGATTTGCTTGCCCCAGCTATACCCCTGGGAACTGACATTCAAATAGCCGGCAGAACTGAAGCGAACTTCGTAAGAGAATGGCTTGCCCAGCGCAATGTCCCTGGCAATCACGACGGTGATGTCTTCCCTGCCCGGCTTCAGCCGATAGTTGGCAATCACATCACCCTTTTTCCTGGCGGTGTCGTACTGATACTCCACTTTCAGCAGCGGGCCTTTGTCTTGATAGATATGGATTTGCCCGATCACGATCCGGCCCGTTGAAGGCACTTGATTGACCTTCAACACGGCTTTGAGCCGGTGATCGGCTTCCGGGTAGGTCCAGTTGCGCAGCGTTCCGTCACTCAGGGTTTCACGCAGTTCGCTGCGGGGAAATTCGGACTTGGAAGTGCTGGACCCGGTGACCGGAGCCCAGAAAAAGAGGTTATCGCCGGAGCGAAAATACGTGTCGGAATAGCCATCCACCAGTCGCGGCGTATCGATGACTTTGGCGGGCGTCCCTACAGGGATCGTCAGGTTCCAGGTTGCCAAATCAATCATTTCAACTCTCCTTGGGGGCGACAGGACCATACAGCACTTGGGCCGGTTGCCCCGCAAGGAAAGCGCTTAAAGCCTGAAGCGATCCACCGACTGCGACAACTGCCCCGCCAGCGTCGACAACTCATCCGTGGTCGAAGCCGTGCGGCCAATGACCTTGCTATTGTCTTCGGACATGCCGGCGATCATTTCCACCTGATGGGCGATTTCGTTGCTGGCCAGGCTTTGTTCGCCGATGGTGCGGCTGATGTCGTTGACCAGTTGCGTGGTGTTTAACGTCGCCTCAAGAATCTCGCGGATAGCGCGCTCGACGTCGGCAGTCACGGCCATGCCTTTGTCGACCTGAGCCACGCCGGCCTCCATGCTGGTGACGGCCTCGCGGGTGCTTTGCTGGATACGTGCGACCATCGCGGCGATTTCCTGGGTGGACGCGCTGGTGCGGCCCGCCAGGCTGCGGACTTCGTCGGCCACCACGGCAAAACCACGGCCCTGTTCACCGGCACGCGCCGCCTCGATGGCGGCGTTCAGCGCCAGCAGGTTGGTCTGGTCGGCGATGCCCTTGATCACCTGGATGATGCTGAAAATCCCCTCGGACTCCTTGTCCAGCGTGCGGATCACCTGGGCCGATTGCTGCGCCGAGCGGGCAATACCGTCCATGTCGCTGACCACTTGATGAATCACCTTGCCGCCGTCCTTGGCCAGTTCTTCGGCCTGGTTGGCCATGTTCAGCGCACGGTTGGCGTGGCGGGTGATTTCCTCGATGCTGGCGGTCATTTCGCTGGCCGCCGCAGCCATGGTGCTGGCGGCGACGCTTTGCTGCTGGCTGCTGCCAGCGACTTCGTGGCAGCCGTTGCTCAATTGCTGGCTCATGCCGCTGACACCGTGGGCGTTGCTGCGCACCACTTCGATCATGCCGCGCAAGTCCCGTTGCATGGTCGCCAGGGTGCGGATCAGGTTGCTGGCTTCGTCGTTGCCGGTGGGTTCGATGATCGGTTCGCTGAGGTTGCCATGGGCGATGCTGTCGGCGATGCGAATGGCCGAGCGCAACGGTCCCATGATGCTCAGAATCACCCAACGGCCCTGGGCTAACAGCAACAACAGGCTGGCGACGAGGACACTGCCAAGGGCGATGTTGGCGTGGCTGATGGCTTGTTGAGTGCCTTGGCTGGCTTGTTGAGTGTTGGTTTCAATCAGCTCGCTCAACGCCGACATCTCACCTTCCAGTTGGGTGAACACGCTGTTAAAGGAACTCAATTGCTGCTGTGCGGCCTCAGGATTTTCCAGTGCGACCCCAACAATGCGTTCGGCGGCACTGATGTAGGTGTCGAGGCTTGGCTTGATCTTGTTCAGACCGGCCATGATGGTGGCGTTGACCGGCAGCTTGAGGTTCTCACCCAGCACCTCACGAAAACGCGTCGCATGCTCCTCGATGGAACTGTGCACCTCGGCCTTGCTGCTGGTGCTTTTGCCCAAGCCCACCAGCATCGCCGACAACACGTCGGCGCGTAGCGCATCGTGCATCATGTCGGCTTCGAGGTGGTTGCGCAGCGCCGCCATGCTGACCTCGCTGTCGTTCACGGCCTGGGCCATCTGGGTGTTCCCCAGGTAACTGACCAGGCTCATGATCAATGCCGTGAGCAGGCCGGTGCCAATCAACAGAAGTAAACGTAGTTTTATGGACACTGGCTGTTTCCCTGTTGGACGCTGAAAATGGCGGTTCTGAAGAAGTTATCGACTCCAGCCTGTGGTTATTTAAGCCTATTTCCATACACGCGCTTGTTTGAGACCAACGGTGCACCCGCTCTCCTGTGCCGATCGCTTGAACGGATGTCCCCAATCCCTGTAGGAGCTGCCGAAGGCTGCGATCTTTTGATCCTGTTTTTAACAATCAAAATCAAAAGCTCGCAGCCTTCGGGGTTATGCGGAACTCCTGAGCCTCGCCGCACCTCCTAAGTAATGTGTTACTTCCTTTTCGCTTTACGCTGTTGGAGGACGACGCCATGCGCCGCATGTTACTCATTACTTCTCTGATGTTGTGCTTGCCCATCGGGTCAGCTCTGGCCGTAAGCGGCAAGGATGTCGCGACCTCGGCGGGTGTTTCCGCATCCCTGTATTCGACGTTCAAAGACCACAAAATGGTGATTCCAGCCCGGGATGACGTCTCTGCGTTTGTCGCCAGTAACGGCGCGATCCGCGGGGTCTACATGGAAGCGGTGTTGCAACAGATCCGTCAGGACAACCCAGGTCTGAACGCCACCGACGAAGACCTGGCCAACGCGATCCTCGTGCAGTACGAGGGGCCGGCCGCTCCCTAAACACCAACGTTTACCCGCGTGAGTAACAGGGGCAGGCTTGCATGGATGCCTGCCTCGAACACTCTGGGCAAAACCGCTCACGGGCCTCTATGATTGAGCCCATGACGACCCCGGCTCCGATTCGCTCCCCCTGCCCACCTGGCGCCTGCATCTGCGGGCGTGACCCGTTGCTGGAAACGCCCGGCGCGGATGTGCGCATCCTGTTCCTGACCCGCCAGGACGAAAAGCGCCTGCTCGAACGCCTGGAAAACCTCAAAGACCTCGCCGACCTTGCGCACCTGCAACAGCTGATGCGCGAGCGTTTGGGCATTCGTGTGGAATTGATCCCCAGCTTCAATGAGGTGCGGACCATGCGCGGTATCGGCATTCAGATCGAGGAACTGCCGGGCCTGTGCCGCAAGACCCGCGCCGCGATCCCCGCCGCCATTCGCCGCAGCCTGGAAAAGCGCCCGGAGATTGCCTACGAGCTGCTCAACGCCAATGACCTGTTGCACGATGCCTGATTGAGGTGTGGTCTAGCGCACTTTACGCAGCAGAAAGTGCGACAGCGCCGGAATCAGCACCAAGGCCCCGACCATATTCCAGATAAACATAAACGTCAGCAGGATGCCCATGTCCGCCTGGAACTTGATCGGCGACCAGGCCCAGGTAATCACCCCTGCCGCCAACGTGATTCCCACCAGCGCCACAACCTTGCCGGTAAACGCCACCGCATTGCGATACGCCTCGGTCAGCGACAACCCGGCACGCTGCTGCGCCAGTTGCACGCTCAGCAGGTACAACGCGTAATCCACGCCAATCCCCACACCCAGGGCGATCACCGGCAGCGTCGCGACTTTGACCCCCATACCAAGCCAGACCATCAGCGCTTCGCACAAAATCGACGTCAGCATCAATGGCACCACGGCCACCACGACCGCTCGCCAACTGCGGAACGTAATGAAGCACAGCACAATGACCGCGCCATACACATACAACAACATGGTCCGGTTGGCGTCGCGCACGACGATGTTGGTGGCCGCCTCGATCCCGGCGCTGCCGGCGGCGAGCATGAATTGACGCTCGCCGTTACTGTGCTCGCGGGCAAAGGTTTCAGCGACTTGCACCACGCGATCGAGGGTTTCGGCCTTGTGATCTGACAGGTAGGCGACGATCGGCATCATCGAACAATCGTTGTTGAACAGGTCAGGGCTGCTGACCGAAGCCTGCTGCGCGCCATAGTTCAGCACGTTCTGGTTGCGGGCGATGGTCAGCCATTTCGGATTGCCTTCGTAGGAACCGGCGGTGATCTGCCGTACCGCATTGACCAGCGACACGGTGGTTTGCACCCCGGGTTGCTGCTGTAAAAGCCAACCCAGGCGATCAGCCTCCACCAGCGTCTCGTATTTCAGGCAGCCTTCGCTGGGGGTCTTGAGCATGATTGCGAACTGGTCGCTGGATAGCGAATAGTTGGCGGTGATGTAGGCGTTGTCGCGGTTGTAGCGCGAATCGGCACGCAGTTCCGGGGCGCCGGGGTCCAGGTCGCCGATCTTGAGGTGATGACTGACGACAATCCCGCCCACCGCCAACATGCCCGCCACGGTCACGGCAATCGTGGCCCAGCGGCGTTCGGTGAACTTGTCGAGAAAACTCCAGAGCGCGCCCATGCCTTTACCGCGCAGCTCTTCGTTTTCCGCACGCAAACTGCGCACGGCAGCCTTGCGACTCACGCCCCAATAGGACAGCAGCACCGGCAGCAGCACCAGGTTGGTGAAGATCAGCACCGCGACGCCGATGCTCGCGGTAATAGCCAAATCCTGAATCACTGGAATATCGATCAACATCAACACCGCAAACCCCACGGCATCGGCCAGCAACGCGGTGAGGCCGGCCAGAAACAAGCGGCGGAAGGTGTAGCGCGCGGCGACCAGTTGATGGGTGCCGCGCCCGACGTCCTGCATGATCCCGTTCATTTTCTGCGCGCCGTGGGACACGCCGATGGCGAACACCAGGAACGGCACCAGGATCGAAAACGGGTCCAGGGCAAATCCGAACAGCGCCACCAGGCCGAGCTGCCAGACCACGGCGATGACGGAGCAGAGGATCACCAGCGCGGTACTGCGCACGCAGCGGGTGAAGTAAAAAATGATCGCCGTCGCAATCAGCGCGGCGGCGCCGAAATACAACATCACCTGCATCAGCCCGTCGAGCAGGTCGCCGACCAGTTTGGCGAAGCCGATCACACGGATCTTGAGCGGGCCCTTGCCCTCTTCCCCCGCCACATGGACGCGGCCTTCGAATTCGTATTGGTTGCGCAGTTTTTCTTCCAGGGTTTGGGAGAACTGGTGGTAGTCGATGCCCTGGCCGGTGACCGGGTCTTTCTCCAGCAGCGGTACGAAGATCATGCTCGACTTGAAGTTGTTGCCGATCAGGCTGCCGACGATCCCCGAACGCGCGATATTCTGTCGTAACTGCTGCACGCTCTGGGCCGACCCATCATAGGAATCGGGCATCACCGGGCCACCCTGAAAGCCTTCCTCGGTGACTTCGGTCCAGCGCACGGCCGGGGTCCAGAGGGACTTCATCCAGGCTCGATCGACGCCTGGGGTCACGAACAGTTCGTCGTTGATCGCCTTCAGGGCATCGAGGTAATGCGGGTCGAAAATATCGCCGTTGCTGCTCTCCACGACCACCCGCACCGCGTTGCCCAAGCCACGCAGGGCCTGACGGTTTTCCAGGTAGTTTTTGATGAAAGGCTGGCTCTGCGGGATCATTTTTTCGAAGCTGGCATTAAGTGTCAGCCGGGTCGAGGCGAAGAAGCTCAACGCCAGCGTCACTAGCAGACAGGCCAGTACCACCCACAACCGGTTGTTGAAAATCAGCCGTTCCAGGGCGTTACCGGAGCGCGCATCGAAGCCCTTGAGCTCGCGGATGACCGGCATTGTTTCGAGTTCGTAGTGACCCATCATGCTGTTCTCTTTGTTATGCCACGCTTATTCGAGGGGCAATTGCCGCAGACCACGGGTGCCCGCGAGCACCAGTGAATCGCCGCTGGCCATCTGCGCGGCGGCCACCGGGGCCAGTGTGGTGTTGGGTTGAATCT
Organism: Pseudomonas sp. LBUM1646; assembly: GCF_059716165.1. NCBI lineage: Bacteria > Pseudomonadati > Pseudomonadota > Gammaproteobacteria > Pseudomonadales > Pseudomonadaceae > Pseudomonas > Pseudomonas sp. LBUM1646. The sequence goes on along the minus strand of NZ_CP166810.1, from coordinate 2,743,150 downwards.
GGAAACTGACGCCGTCATCAACGCTGACCAGCACTTGCCCGGCCTGGCTGACCAGAACGATCCGGCCATCGGCGGTGACGGTACTGGCCGTGATGCTGATGGGCAGGCCAAGCTCGATTTTGTTCCAGCTGACGCCATCGTCAGTGCTGCGAAAAACATTGCCGCGCAGACCGAACACCAACGCGATACCAGGTTTGCCGGTGATGCCAAAAAAGCTGCCGTTGTAAGGCGTAGGCGTGGCCTTGAAGCGATCACTGGCGCGATCCAGTTTCAGCACCAGCCCTTGCTCGCCGACAATGAACAGGTCGTCACCCACCGGCCGTATCGCATAAAGATTCAATGCATTCGGGTTGTCGGTGCGTTCCAGCAACGGGGTCCAGTGCTGGCCGCCATCATCGGTGCGAAAAATCAGGTTGAAAGCACCAATGATGTAGCCGATACGGTCGTTCTCGAACCACACATCGAGAAAGGGTTTGTCGGCACCCTCCTCGACCATGCGTTGAGCGTCGGCGACCCGCGCTTGCAGCTCGGCATCATCCGGCTGGCTGGCGAGTTGCTGCTGGTAGTAAGCGAGCATGATCGGCCCGACCTGACGCCCGTCCAGTTGACGGCTCCAGGTCTGGCCGGCGTCGTTGCTGTGCAGCACTACGCCGTCGTGGCCCACCGCCCAGCCTTGTTGCGAACTTGGAAAGTTCACCGCAACCAGATCGGAACTGACCGGCACCGAGGCCTGCTGCCAGTGTTGGCCGGCATCATCGGAGTAAAGAATGTGCCCGCGCTGCCCCACGGCTACCACCCGCTCGCCGGCCCCGGCCAGCCCGGTCAACGTGGCGTGGGTCGCCAGGGCGCTGGGCAATGCAGGCGTATCGAGTACATCGGCAAATTCGCCGGCCACCGCCGGATGGGTAAACGGTACCGCTATCGCAGTCGCCAATGCGGCCAGTAAAAACCACTTGATCGTTGTCATTTTTATTATCTCGGGTTCAAACACCACCGATCCCTGTAGAAGCTGCCGAAGGCTGCGATCTTTTGATTTTGTTTTCGGCGTACTTGAAGGCACCGAAGATCAAAAGATCGCAGCCTCGTTTCACTCGGCAGCTCCTACAGGAATCGTGGGGGTTAACGGATGCCGGTGCCCGCCAGCGACTCGGCAGACCACTGTGCCTTGGACAGCGGCTCGATGTACTTCAAGCCACCGTAAGGACCGTAGAAACCGTTCATGTTGTAGGCCCCGGAAACCAGGTCATAAAGCATGTGGTTGATGGTGTCCGGGGCTTGCACGTCGTAGCTGTAAGTCAGGTGCGAGAAGCCGCCACGGTAGAGTTGGCCACGGGCGTCATATTCGTCGGACGCCAGGGCTATCCAGCTGTCCTCGTCGAGGTAGAAGGTGCGCTTGCTGTAGATGTGGCGTTTGCCCGGTTTCAGCGTGGCCTCGACCACCCAGACGCGGTGCAGCTCCCAGCGCAGCAGATCCGGGTTGACGTGGTTGGCCTTCATCACGTCAGCCGCGTCTTTGTGGTAGCTCAACTTGTAGGTGTTATACGGCACGTAGAGTTCTTTTTTGCCGACCAGTTTGAAGTCATAGCGGTCCATCGCGCCGTTGAACAGGAACGCATCGTCATAGGTCGCGGCGCCAACGGTGCCGGGGTTTGGCGTGTCGTAGGCCAGGTCCGGGGCGAGCTTCACCCGACGTTGTCCCGGCAAGTACTGCCAGGCGCGACGCGGCTGTTTCAACGGGTTGACCGAATCCATCAGCAACAGCGCTTCGCCGGCGCGACGGGCCGGGCCTGAGTAAGCCAGTTTGATTTTGTAGAACACCTCGTCGGCCGACACCGGCCCCACCGGACGTACCGGCGAGTACAGCGGGTATTCGATGAAGAAGTTGCCGGTGGAACTCAGAGAGGCGGCACCGGAGGAATCAACGTTCCAGGAATCGTACTTGTTGGTCATCGCTACGCCTTGGTAACGCAGCAAGTGGTTCCACATTGCTTCGTTACCGTCGGCCGGAATCGGGAACGGCACGCCAGGCAAGACGTTTTCAAAGCTCAGGCCGCCGTCGGTGGTCTTGGCGGTCACGGCGTTTTTCGCGGTGTTTTCCAGCACGGCTTTAGGCATGGCAACGCTGCGGTGGGTCGGGTACACGTCCAGACGATAAGTCGGGTAGCGGGTCAACAACGCTTGGGCGGTGGCGGTGAGTTTGTCTTTCTGCTCGGCGAGATTTTTGCTGGTGATCACCAGGCGCGGTTTCTCATTACCGAACGGGTCCGGGCGGAACGAGTCGCCGCTTTTGAACTCGGCCGGGACCGTGGTCAGGCCACCGGTATACGCCGGAATCGTGCCATCGGCATTGGCGGCTTTTTCCGCGCCGACGGCGGTCAGGCTGGTGCCCAGTTTCGCGGCTTGATCGGCGCTGACTGCCGCGTAGGCAGAGGTGGCAACGGTCAGCGCCAGGGCGCTGGCCAGGATGGATTTGATGAAATACATGGGTGACTCCTGTTAACGCACGGCTCTTGGTTCAGAGGGTGGTTTTGAATGTGAGGGCGACCATGCCGCGATCCTTGAGCTGCGCAGGGATACCGGCAAACGAAGTGGCCTGGCCAGGCACGCAGTTGTATTGGCCGTTGGCGCCGGGAGCGGCCCCATCGCCACGTGCCGCGGCATTGCCGGCGGAGCCGCAGGTGTCGAAGTCGCCGAAGTTATCGACGTACTTGAGGTCGAAGCGGTACTGGGTGCGTACGTCCATGCCCACGCCCACCGAGTAGCTGCCGGTGCCTTTGTTGCCGCCCAGTTGCACTGAGGACTGGCCCGCCAGGCCGACGTTGTAGCTGACCGGCAGGTACATATCGATGCCGGGAAATACCTGGTACCAGGTCGGGGTGAAGTTCATCCCCATGATGTAGTTGTCTTTGGTGACCTTATCGATGCCCTGGTACCAGTCATCACCTTTGAACAACTGCTGGTTGTCGGTCACGTCCAGCCAGCGGCTGTAAGCCACTTCCACCAGCAATGGCGCGGTGTCCCAGAGCGGTGTCGGACCGAAGGTGGTCAAGCCGTTGAGCACCGCGTGCACTGTGTTGCCGCGGGCCACGCCGTTTTCGCCGTTGAAACTGCTGATGACGCCCGGCTGCCCCGCCGCTGCCGGCGAAGGGTTGACGGTGGCCGGCACGCTGGACAGCGGCATGTTGTGGCGATAGTTCACGTCCAGCCCGAAACTGATGCCTGCAATGTTTTTCGCCAGGCTGATGCCGTAGATATCGATGTCATCCACGTAGAACTGGTTGTAACTGCCGGCGTTGCCCGAGATCAGCTGCGGGATGCCGACGGCGGTCGGTTGCAGGGCAATGTTGGGCAGCATGTCCGAGGTTTTGCGGTAGTAGAAACCGAGGGTGCCGTCCAGCCACTCTGGACTCCACTTGGCCATGACGCCGAAGTCACCGCTTTGGCTTGGGGTAAAGGTGTGGCCGTTTTGAAGGCGCAGGAATTGATTCGCTCCTACCGGTCCGGGCGTGCCGAAAAACGGGTTGGCGCCGCCGATCAGCGACAGGTTGTGCCCACCGTTCTGAATGCCGTCGTTAAAGCCCAGGTAGGTGCCGGACTCGGGAATGCGCGAGGCGTCCCAGCCGAAAAAATACTGCGCGGCCAGGGTCAATTCGGTGTTGATGGTGAGGCTGGTGGACAACTGTTTGCGCGGAATGAACAGCTCTTTGGATTCGGTACCCGGCACGGTCAGCGCTTTGGTCAAATCCAGGCCAGCCTGGCCATAACTGTTGCCATGGGCGAACGCCAGAATGCTTTCGCCCCAGTACACGTTGTGCTTGCCCAGCTTGCCGCTGAGCAGCGACTCGTCGCCGATCTCGGTGCTGCCGAACACAAAGGCGTCCAGAAATTCGGAGGACGGTCCGTTGTAGTAACGGTCAACGTAGCCACTCTGATGGTTCGAGTCCGGCCTGCCGTTGTTGAGTTGATTGGTCGACGGGTTAGTGCTGCCGGTGTCTTCATAGGCATGGTCGTACCAGCTGTTGGCGCTGACCCGAAACCCCATGTTCTGCTTGAATACCACATCCAGTTCCGACAACACGTCGAGGCGCTGGGACACCGGGCTGCCCGAGGAAAAATTACGGTTGCCGTCGTTGCTGTTCCACGTATTGGCCAGCTTGCTGTTCGGCACCTCGACACGTTGCGCGTAGTTGAGCTTGAGCGTGTTGTCGAAGCGTACCGACAGGTCGTCATTGCCGGTGTTGAACTCAAACCCGTAGACGGGACTCATGCCCAGCCCGGCGAGAACCGCCGATGCCAGGAGCCCACGTCGCAGATTTGGATGGCAGATCTTATTGTTGTTATTCATCTAGCGTGCTCGCCTTGGCTGATTCAAGAACATGCGACTGGCCGGCGTGCCACTTAACGGGGGCGTTGTCCGGATCGGTCGAAGCTGTTGTATCGCGAGCAGCCGGCAGGGTGCCGGTCAATTGGGCCAAATCGTCGGTCAGCGCAATTTATGGGGGAGCCGTTAAGAGAACCTCAGGCGAAACACACTCTTTTGTAGCAGCTGCCGAGGCACGAGGCTGCGTCCGACTCGTGTAGCAGCTGCCGAAGGCTGCGTCCGGCGGCGAAGCCGTCGTGAAATCAGGCGCTGCGGTGTTTCAGGGGGAACGCGTGCTCAGGTTTGACGACGGCTTCGCCGCCGAACGCAGCCTCGTGCCTCGGCAGCTGCTACATGGCCGATTGCTTCGCCAGTTGCGATTGATTCAAAGCCGGAGAAGGCTGCGTCCGATTCGTGTAGCAGCTGCCGAAGCACGAGGCTGCGTCTGACTCGTGTAGCAGCTGCCGAAGGCTGCGTCCGGCGGCGAAGCCGTCGTGAAATCAGGCGCTGCGGTGTTTCAGGGGGAACGCGTGCTCAGGTTTGACGACGGCTTCGCCGCCGGACGCAGCCTCGTGCCTCGGCAGCTGCTACGTGGCCGATTGCTTCGCCAGTTGCGGTTGATTCAGAGCCGGAGAAGGCTGCGTTCGGCTCGTGTAGCAGCTGCCGAAGCACGAGGCTGCGTCTGACTCGTGTAGCAGCTGCCGAAGGCTGCGTCCGGCGGCGAAGCCGTCGTGAAATCAGGCGCTGTGGTGTTTCAGGAGGACCGCGTGCTCAGGTTTGACGACGGCTTCGCCGCCGGACGCAGCCTCGTGCCTCGGCAGCTGCTACATGGCCGATTGCTTCGCCAGTTGCGGTTGATTCAGAGCCGGAGAAGGCTGCGTCCGATTCGTGTAGCAGCTGCCGAAGGCTGCGTCCGGCGGCGAAGCCGTCGTGAAATCAGGCGCTGCGGTGTTTCAGAGGGACCGTGTGCTCGGGTTTTGCGACGGCTTCGCCGCCGGACGCAGCCTCGTGCCTCGGCAGCTGCTACATGGCCGATTGCTTCGCCAGTTGCGGTTGATTCAGAGCCGGAGAAGGCTGCGTCCGGCTCGTGTAGCAGCTGCCGAAGGCTGCGTCCGGCGGCGAAGCCGTCGTGAAATCGGGCGCTGCGGTGTTTCAGAGGGACCGTGTGCTCGGGCTTGACGACGGCTTCGCCGCCGAACGCAGCCTCGTGCCTCGGCAGCTGCTACAAACCGAAAGCAGGCTCGGCAGCGGATACAAGTCGAGCGCAGGCTTGGCAGGCTCAGAACTGCTGACGGAAGTCCGTCGGCGACAGTCCGGTCCAGCGCTTGAAGGCGCGGGTGAAGTTGCTGGTGTCGCTGAAACCCAGCAGGAAAGTGATTTCGGTCACCGGCCGCGAGGCCTGGCGCAGGTAACTGCACGCCAGTTCCTTGCGCGTGTCATCGAGCAGTTGCTGGAAATGCGTGCCGCGCTGGGACAGTTTGAGCTGCAGTTTGGTCGGGCTCATGCACAGCGCACTGGCGACCTTTTCGCGGCTGCAGTCACCGTCCGCAAGGAACTCGATGATTTTCTGGGTCACGCCGGTGATCACGTCACTTTTGTCCAGCCGCGCCAGGTAACTGATGATGATGTTGTCGTTGACCTGAGCCAGTTCCGGGCAGGAACCGCTGAGCGCCTGGTCCAGGTCAGCCTTGTCGAAGACCAGCAGGCTGCTTGCCTGCCCGAACAACACTGGTGCCCGGAACAACGCCTCATACGGTCCGGCGCCTTCATGGGGCATCGGCCGGCACAATTCCACGCGCAGAGGTTTGAATTCCTGTGTGTAGAGCAAGCGCATGGTGCGAATCAGAAAGCCGAAAAACGCATCTTCGGTTTCGCTACTGAGGGCGAGCAGGTGATCGAAGCGCATCAACACCTGCTCGCCAGACTGGTCGAGACTGGCCTTGGCGACCTGGGACACCAGGCGAAAATAGCGCTCCAGGCGCCGACAGAAATCCATCAACGTGCCGCTGGCCGCCAACGAATAACCCAAGGCATGCAAGTGGGTCAGGTGAATGTGCTTGGCCACGGTCAGGCCGAAATACGGGTTGTTGGTTACATCGACGCAGGCGCGATACAACTTCGTCATTGTCGCGGCCGGCAGGCGGGTCATCGGGTCGGTGGAGACGTCCAGCGGAATGCCGATGGCGGTGAAAATCCGCTTGCTGTCCACGCCACTGGCGTCCAGCGCGCGGGCGATGGCCACGGTGTAGCTGCCGATGGTGGTGGGCTGCAACGCGTCTTCACGCAGCGATGTTTCGGTGCCGGGCCTATCGATTTCTGAACCTGACATGTGCCTGCCTGTTGGGGATGCGAAAGCCGATGTTCACCGCAGGCCCTGCATCGGTCAATGACCCACCAGGCCTGTGTCCGGGATATTCCGGTGCTTGGCGTGTTAGTCACCTGTCCGGCTGACCTTCGAATTCATTCAATTGACCGGTGGCGTCCCGGCGTTCTGCCCACAATGCTTTCAAGTTGTGCAGCGAATAAAGAGAAGAACGCATGAACGAGATCACGCAATTTGATTACATCGTAGTCGGCGCGGGCGCTGCCGGTTGCGTCGTTGCCAGTCGCTTGTCGGAAGATCCGAACATTTCGGTGTGCCTGCTCGAAGCCGGCGGCCCGGACAGCAACCCGCTGGTGCACATGCCCGCTGGCGTCGCCGCGATGGTGCCGACCGCGATCAACAACTGGCAGTACCAGACGGTGGCGCAGTCGGGGTTGAATGGCCGGGTCGGTTATCAGCCACGGGGCAAGACCCTGGGCGGCAGTTCTTCGATCAATGCCATGGCTTATCACCGTGGCCACCCGCAGGATTTCGACCGCTGGGCAGCCTTGGGCAACCCGGGCTGGAGCTATCAGGACGTGCTGCCGTTCTTCAAGCGCGCCGAGCACAACGAAAATTTCAGCGACCCGTTGCACGGCCAGAACGGCCCGCTCAACGTGCGCTTCCATTCCTCGCCCAACCCGTTTGGCGAAACCTTTGTCGAGGCCGGCATTCAAGCAGGCTATCCAGCGTGCCCGGATCAGAACGGCGCGAACATGGAAGGCTTCGGTCGTGTGCAAGTGATGCAAAAGGACGGACAGCGTTGCAGCGCGGCCAAGGCTTACCTGACACCGAATCGCCAGCGCCAGAACCTCATCGTCGAAACCCACGCCCATGCCACCCGGATCCTGTTCGACGGCAAGCGCGCGGTGGGTATCGAGTTCCTGCAGAACGGCATCAAGCGCACCCTGCGTGCCCGGCATGAGTTGATCCTGAGTTCCGGCGCTTTCAACTCGCCGCAGTTGTTGCTGTTGTCCGGCGTCGGCCCGAAAGGTGAACTGCTGAAATTCGATATTCCCATCGTGCATGAACTGCCCGGTGTTGGCCGCAACCTGGTGGATCATATCGATTACGTGCACTCCTACCGGGTCAAGTCGCGTCACTTGATCGGCCTGTCGCTGGCCGGTTTCTGGGACCTGACGAAAGCCGCATTGCGCTACTGGCGCCATCGCAGCGGCGCGTTGACCACTAACTTTGCCGAGGCCTGCGCCTTCGTCAAGACCGACCCGGCGCTGAAGCAGGCCGACATCGAACTGGCCCTGACCATCGCCATGTTTGCCGACCATGGGCGCACGCTGTATCGCGGTCACGGCTTGAGCGTGCATGCCTGCCTGCTGCACCCCAAAAGTGTCGGCCAACTCAGCCTCGCCAGCACCGACCCGATGGTGCCGCCGCTGATCGATCCGGCGTTCCTGACTCATCCCGATGACATCAAGACGCTGATCAAGGGTTACCGCGTGATTGAAAAAATCATGGCGACCCCGGCCTTCAAAGCACTCGACCCTCGGGGCGTGATTGATGCACCGATGAACACCGATGCCGAGATCGAACAGGTGCTGCGCGACCGCTCCGATACGCTCTATCACCCGGTGGGCACCTGCAAAATGGGCGCCGATGCCATGGCGGTGGTCGATGCACGGCTGAAGGTGCACGGCCTGGAAGGCTTGCGCGTGGTCGACGCCTCGATCATGCCGACTATCATTGGCTGCAGCACCACGGCCGCGACCGTGATGATCGGCGAAAAAGCCGCCGAGTTTATCCGCCAGGACCGCGCGGCCAATGCCGCTATCACTCAAAGGGACGATCATGAACCCAGCGCCGTTCATCACCACGCCTAAGTTGCTGACAGTTGCCGCCGTCGTCGAACTTGCCACCGGTGTGGCCTTGCTGCTCACGCCCGGTCTGGTGAGCACGGTGTTGTTGGGCATCGTCGGGACCGAGGTGACCAATCTGTTTGCGCGGTTTTTCGGGATTGCGCTGATTGCGCTCGGGATTGCTTGTTGGCCGCGGGCTGTTGGGGACGCGGCGGTTCGTGCGATGCAGGTCTACAACGGGGCGATTGCGCTGTACCTGGCCTACGTCGGTGTGTTCGTCAGCAGCGGGTTGTTGCTCTGGCCGGCGGTGGTGTTTCACGGAGTGATGACGGCGTTGTTGTTGCGTCGTTAACGTCAAAAGATCGCAGCCTTCGGCAGCTCCTACAGGGGACTTGTGCTCGACACGATCAACGTAGGAGCTGCCGAAGGCTGCGATCTTTTGATCTTCCTTCCTCCCCAAAATTTCCACTCATCCACAGGAGTACGCACATGGGCGTATTGGACGGCGTTCGTATCGTCGAAATTGCCGGCATCGGGCCGGGGCCGTTTTGCGGCATGTTGCTGGCGGACATGGGTGCCGAAGTGATTCTGGTAGAGCGTGCCGGCAGCAAGGGCGCTGACCTGCTCGACCTGGGCCCGCACGCCATCGTCAATCGCGGCAAACAGTCGATAGCCCTGGACCTCAAGGATCCCGAAGCCATCGAAGCAGTGCTGCGCCTGATCGAAGGCGCCGATGCGCTGATCGAGGGCATGCGCCCCGGCGTCATGGAACGCCTGGGGCTCGGCCCCGAAGTATGTCTGGCACACAATCCGCGCTTGGTCTACGGACGCATGACCGGTTGGGGACAGCAAGGTCCGCTGGCCCAGGCGGCGGGTCACGACTTGAACTACATCGCCCTGTCCGGCGCCCTGTGGTTCAGCGGCGAGGCCGGCCAGCCACCGATGGCGCCACCGACTCTGGTGGGTGATCTGGGCGGCGGCGCGCTGTACCTGGCGATGGGCATTCTGGCGGGGATCATCAATGCCAGCACCAGTGGCGTCGGCCAGGTGGTGGACGCGGCGATTGTCGACGGCAGCGCCAATCTGATGAACCTGTTGCTGTCGGCGCATGCTGCCGGGCAACAGCCTTTGGAACGTGGCTGCGGATTGCTCGATGGCGCCCATTGGGGCCGCACCTATGCCTGCGCCGATGGCCTGTTCGTCAGCGTGCAAGCGCTGGAACCGCAGTTCAACGCGCTGCTGTTCAACAAACTGGGGCTGGGCGACGATCCAGATTTCCAGAAGCCCTACGACCCACGGCTGTGGGGCGCATTGCGCGAGCGATTGGCGGCGGTGTTTGCCAGCCAGCCGCGTCAGCACTGGGTCGACCTGCTGGAAGGCAGCGACGCCTGCTTCGCCCCGGTCCTGACGCCAGCCGAAGCGATGGTGCATCCGCACATGGTCGAACGTGGGGTTTATTCGCGTAAGGAAGGCGTGCTGCAGGCGGCGCCGGCGCCACGGTTTTCGGCGACGCCTTCGGCAGTCGGCAATGTTCCGACCCGAGGCGAACACAGCACCCGCATTCTGCGCGGAGCAGGCTTGAGCGAAGAACAGATCCGGCGACTGATCTAAAAAACCACCGGCAGGTGCTGCCAGCCAGCAACTCAGAATTTGCGGCAACGCACTCTTTGTAGCCGCTGGCGAAGCCTGCGTTCGGCGGCGAAGCCGTCGTGAAACCTGAGCGCGCGGTCGTCCTGAAACACCGCGCTGCCTGATTCCACGACGGCTTCGCCGCCGAACGCAGGCTTCGCCAGCTGCTACCTCGGTTGTGTGTTGGCCATTGAGTGACATGGGGCCGAAGAGACCTGCCTCATTTTTTCAGGAACACCGCCACCGGACTGTCCTCGCGCAACGCATGACAGGTATTGAGCAACCCACCCGTGGCATTGCGATAAGCCTCCACATCTTCCGGCGTACGCGGCGCGACCATGGCGCGGGCCATGGGAATGGTCTGGAACGCCGTGGTGGCGATCGGCAGCAGCAATTCGGTCAAATGCACGCACCCGCCAATGCCACCGAACAACTCCTTGATCCGCCGCGAAAACCCCGCCCCGATTCGCTCCCCCAACAGCTTTTCATAGGCCGGCATGGCGCCACGACATTCACTGGTTGGCACATCAGGCATCGACACCTGCACTTCACGCACGATGAAGTCATCGTCCACGGTCAGCCGCATCCACATACCGTGATACGTTTGCCCTGGCGCGACGGTCCGGCCTTCGGCCAGGGTCACCGGATGGGTCTTGCTGTCGTTCAATCGACCTTCGATATCCCACAAGCCATCCGCGCGCAAAAAGCCCTGGCATTCAACCTTGCGCCGGTGAATCAACCGACGGCCCCACTCATCACTCTCATCGATCATCATTTAGCCGCCCGTTTGCGCCGACGACGCCACACCAGCACACCCACCAACACCACCAGCACTGCCAGTATCGGCGGCGCGGCAGCCTTGAGTTTGGGGATCACCACGTGCTTAAGGGCGTACAACTGCCCTTGGCGCATGTAGTCATAACCGGCGGGCATCGGCAGCACGCCGTTGATCCGGGCGTATTCGGCGTAGTCGGCTTGCATGGCGATAAAGCGCTCAGGCATTTGCCGTTGCAGGTCGTTCACTTCTCCGGGGTCGCTGGCGATGTTGTAGAGGTGCCATTGCTCGTTGCCCACTGGTTTGAGGCTTTTCACCAGTTTGTAATCACCCTTGAACAGCGCCGCACTGCCGGACAGTTCATAACCGATGGCCTGGTCTTCAGGGTGCACGCGATCCGTTGCCCCCTTGAGCACCGGCACAAGACTGTTGCCGATCAGCGGCTCGACGGCCCTGCCCTGATAGTTACCGGCGTGCGGCGCAATCCCGGCCACATCGAGCAACGTCGGGACGATGTCCGTTACATGGGTGAACGCTTTGACAATCCGATTGGTTGCCATGGCCGGCACGCCGGACACGATCAACGGCGTACGCAACCCGCCCTCGCCGGCGAAGAATTTGTAGCCGCTCAAAGGCGATGCGGCGGCGCTGGCCCAACTCGGGCCGATGCTGGTGAACGCACCTTTGCTGCCGAGACGATCGAGCTGGCGGGTGTAGTTCATTTCCAGCCACAACCGGATCGCCGGAATCGCGTAGGGATCGGTGGGTTCGCTGCCGTTGTCGGAGAGGAATACAAACACCGTGTTGTCGTAGTCGCCGGTGGCTTTGAGATGGGCGATCAAGCGGCCGATCTCTCGGTCCATGGTTTCGCCCATGCCGGCGTAGACCTCCATGCGCCGGGCTTCGTAGCGTTTTTCTTCGGGCGTGAGGGCCTCCCAATCAGCGGTGCTGGCCATGGTTTGCATGGCGGTGTCGGCGGGGATCAACCCCAGTTTTATGGCGCGATCCCGACGCTCCTGGCGCAACGCGGTCCAGCCCTGGTCATAACGGCCACGGTACTTGTCGATGACCTCTTTGGGCGCCTGCACCGGAACGTGATTGGCCTGGAAGCCGAGGTAGGCGAAAAACGGCTGACCGTCGCGCCGATCCTTGGCGATGTATTCCATGGCCTTGTCGACGATAAAGGTCGAGGAGTAGTAATCCTTGGGCAGATGCGCCGGCTGACCGTTCTCGAACCACGCGGCTTTGTCGTAAAGCGGCGCATAGGGCCGCTCCTCCCAGTTGTCGGAGCCGCTGTCGGCCTGAATGAATGACCGTTCGAAGCCGCGGTTGTTCGGCAAGGTGTCGGCGGTTTTGCCCAAGTGCCACTTGCCAGTGATGTAGGTGTGATAGCCGCCGTCCTTGAGCTGACTGGCCACGGTGATCGCAGTGTCGTTGAGCTCACCGCTATAGCCAGGTTTGCCCAGGTGTTCGTCGGGCATGGTTTCCGGCATGTTGCCGACGCCGTTGCGGTGGTTGTCGACCCCGGTCAGCAGCATCGAACGGGTTGGCGAGCAGGATGCGGTGACGTGGAAATCGGAAAAACGCACGCCTTCCCGGGCCAGGGTGTCGATGTTTGGCGTGGCGATTTCGCTGCCGAAGGAACCGACGTCGCTGTAGCCCCAGTCGTCGGCGACTAGGACGATGATGTTTGGGGGTTTGGGGGCGGCCAGGCCGTGGCTGGCAAACCCCAGGCACAATAGGGTCAGGGCAAGCGGTTTCATCGCAATCATCAAGGTTTCCTAGTTTTTTGTAGGAGCAAAGCTTGCTGGCGATGGCGATGTAACAATCAACATCCACATTGAATGTCTGACCGCTATCGCGAGCAAGCTTTGCTCCTACCGTTGAAATCAGGGTTTCAACAACGCGCCCATCACCCGTCGAAACAGCTTGCCGTAGGGCGGTCGCAACACACCCATGACGTCCCACAACGGTGGGGTGAACACCGAGCGCTCCAGGCTGAATGCCTTGAACCCGTAACCACCGCGATAACGCCCAAAACCCGAGTGCCCACAGCCACCAAAGGGCAAATCGTTCTGGAACAGGTGCTGCATGACTTCGTTGATACACGCGCCGCCCGAATGGGTGCGTTCCAGCACATGCCGGGCCTCGGCGCGGTTGTCGCCGAAGTAGTACAGCGCCAGGGGGCGCGCACGGGCGTTGATGTAGGCGAGCACTTCATTGATGTCGCGGTAGGTGCGGATCGGCAGCAGCGGGCCGAACACTTCCTCTTGCATCGCCAACGTGGTGTCCGGCGGATCCACCAGCAGCGTCGGGGCGATTTTGCGTGACACGCTCAAGTCCTCGTTGGCCGGGTTGACCTCGATCACCCGCACGCAGCGCTCGCGGGCATCTTGCAGGCAGGCTTGCATCCGTCGGTATTGCCCCGGCGTGGCCATGGCTGTGTAGTCGGGGTTGTTCAGCAGCGTCGGGAACAACCGGCGCAATTCGACCTGCATACAGCTCAGCAGCCGCTCGCAATCATCCTCGTGCACCAGCACATAGTCCGGGGCGATGCAGGCTTGTCCGGCGCTGATGCCCTTCCCGCCCCAGATCCGCCGGGCAGCGTTTTCCAGGTTTGCGCCGCGACCAATGATGGTCGGCGATTTGCCGCCCAGCTCCAGGGTCAGCGGCGTCAGGTTTTCCGCGGCCGCGCGCATCACCAACCGTCCAACCCGGGGGCTGCCGGTAAACACCAGGTGATCCAGCGGCATGGCCGAGAACGCTGCCCCCAGTTCGGCACCGCCGATAAAGGCAGCGACTTCGGTGTCATCGAACTGCTCGGCCAGCAATTCAATCAGCAGCCCTGCCGTCGCCGGGGACTGGTCGGAAAACAGCAAAATGGCCCGGTTACCCGCCGCCAGCGCCTCGGCGAGCGGCCCCAACGCAATGGCGATGGGGAAATTCCACGGCGAGATAATGCCGATGGTGCCCAGCGGCTGATAACGAATCTCGGCCCGGGCGCCCAACCAACCGCTGCCCAGTTCGGCCTTGCGCCGCTGCGGACGCATCCAGCGCAGCACATGGTCACGGGCGTATTTGAGCCCCTGGACCGGCAGCAGCACATCGGCCATCAGCGACTGGTCGTGGCTGCGCCAGGTGAAGTCTTTGGCCAAGGCGTCACAGAGCGGCTGTTGGTTGTCCAGCAACAGCTTGATGACCCGGTTGATCCGCGCAATGCGCACATCTGCCGACGGTGGCCCTTCGCACAAGGTCGCGGCCTGTTGGCGGGCGAGCACGTCAGCTACCCGTTCGGTGAGCGTATCGGCCTGTGTTTCAGAGCTGTGTAGCGCAGCGTGCATGGTCAGGTTCTCCTGGATCGAAATGCCTTTGTGTAAGAGCACGGCTTGCCGTAATGCACGACAAACGTACTCTTCGTAGCAGCTGTCGAAGCCTGCGTCCGGCTTGTAGCAGCTGCGTCCGGCTCATGTAGCAGCTGCCGAGGCACGAGGCTGCGTCCGGCTTGTAGCAGCTGCCGAGGCACGAGGCTGCGTCCGGCTTGTAGCAGCTGCCGAGGCACGAGGCTGCGTCCGGCTTGTAGCAGCTGCCGAGGCACGAGGCTGCGTCCGGCTTGTAGCAGCTGCCGAGGCACGAGGCTGCGTTCGGCTTGTAGCAGCTGCCGAGGCACGAGGCTGCGTTCGGCTTGTAGCAGCTGCCGAGGCACGAGGCTGCGTTCGGCTGCGAAGCAGTCGTGAAATCAGCCGACGCGGTGTTTCAGGAAGACCGCGTGCTCAGGTTTGACGACTGCTTCGCAGCCGAACGCAGCCTCGTGCCTCGGCAGCTGCTACATGAGCCGGACGCAAGCTGCTACATGAGCCGGACGCAGCCTCGTGCCTCGGCAGCTGCTACTAGCCGGAGGCAGGCTGCTGCACAGTGCGTCTAGCGTGCAGGCGCATTGGGCCCGACCAGCTCAAAGTCCGGGGAGAATTTGTCCAGCGAACCGAGCACGTCATACACCGCCAGTTTGCTGCCCTCGATCTTCAAGTCGCCTTTGAACACAGCCTCGATGGGCGACATCTTCTCCGCCAGGATCGCGTTCAGCGTTTCGCGGGTAAGGGTGATGGTGGCATCGGCGTTATCGGCGTTGTAATCGGCGATATAGGTCAGCGCCGAATTCTCCAGGTTGAGCGTGTAACGCTTGCCCGAGGTGCCGATGTCGGTGAAGTTCCAGTTCAGGACAACGTGCTTACCCTCGACATCCGGGGCTTTGAGGCGCACACCCAGGTAATCGAAAATCTTGTCGATGGTCAGCGCGCGCAGCATGTCCGGGCTGGCGGTGCGCAGCGGCGAGGCGATTTTCTTGCCGCCGCTGCGATGCTCCATGGCGGCGGCCAGGTAGCTGTTGCGCTCGACCGCTGACTCGGCTTGATAACCCAATTGTTCCAGGGCATCAGCCGCCAGTTCCCGCGCCGCGCTGTTGCCAGGATCAGCGTAGACCAAATGACTCATGGCCTGCGCCACCCAGCGGTATTCACCGTTGGCAAAATCGGTTCGGGCTCGGGTCAACACAGCCTCGGCACCGCCGCCATACTCGACAAACTTCTTGCCGTAATCGCCGTCGGACAACGCATCCATATTGGCCGGATTGGCGTCGTACCAACCCATGTATTGCTGATACACAGCCTTGGCGTTGCGCTGCACCGAACCGTAGAAGCCATGGGTGAATGCCTCGCTGGCCAAGCTCGCCGGAACATGGCTGCGCATGTATTCGCCGATCTCGACCGGTTTGTAGCCCTTGTTGATCAGGCGTAGGGACTGGTCGTGCAGCCACTTGTACATGTCCCGTTGCTTGGACAAATAGTTGACCACGCGCTCGTGCCCAAACACCGGCCAGCCATGCTGCCCCACCAGCACGTCGGCGCCGGGGGCGAATTGGTGCAGGGCTTCGTTGAGGTATTTCGACCAGGCCAGGCCATCGCGGATGGTCGCCCCGCGCAACGTCAACAACTGGTGCTGGGTCGGCAACGCCAGCTCCCCGGTATCAAGCACTTTGAACTGCGGGAAGTAATGGATGAACTCGGCTGGCGCCTCGGTGCCGGGGGCCAGCATGTTGACGATTTCGACGCCGTCGATGGTCAGGCTTTGCACGGGCTGGCTGAGTTCGAGGGTCGGCGGGATCATCGTGATGGTGCCGTTGGACAAGGCCTTGGCGCCGCCAAGATCGATCTGACCCTGGGCGCTGCGCGGCAACGTGGTGCCGAACTGGTATTCGGCGCGGCGACTCATCGCGTTGCCGGCCATGACGTTTTCGGCGACGGCAGTTTCCATGAACCCGGCCGGGGCGATGATTTGCACCTTGCCTGACTTCACGTCCGCTTCATCGACGATGCCGCGAATCCCGGCGAAGTGGTCGACGTGACTGTGGTTGTAGAACACCGCCACCACCGGTTTGCGCGGTCGATGCTGGTAATACAACTCAAGGGCCGCATGCGCCACTTCGGTGGCCAGGTTGCAGTCGATGATGATCAGGCCGGTCTTGCCCTCGATGATGGTCATGTTGGTCAGGTCAAGACCGCGCACCTGATAAAAGCCCTCGGTGACCTTGAACAGCCCGGCGGCCATGCTTTTGCGCGCCTGCAACCACAGGCTCGGGTTGACCGTGGCCGGAGCATCAGCGCTGCCGAGAAACTCGTAGCCCTTGAGGCTGTACACCACATGACCGTCGGCGGCGGTGGTTTCGGCGTCGGGAATGTTGGCGATAAAGCCGTGCTGGATGTCGGCTTCCACCTGCTCATCCACCGGCGGCATGCTGTGCGCCGTGGCCGCGTTGACGGCGATGGTCGCCGCCGTCGCCGCTTTCTGACCGCCTTCGCCTGCGCTGTTGTCGGCCGCCGGCCCATTTACCCCGGCCTGACCCCGTGACCAGTGCAAAGCCCCGGCAATGCTGACCGCCAACACCGACACCGTCAGCACGACACGTAAAGTTTTCATCGCAGGGTCTCTCTCATTGTTATTTGAATGGCCGCTGCGATGGTGCAAGCAAGCACCTGTGACTTGCCGGTCTTCTCGATCAAATCGTCTGTCTTCGTAAATACCACTGCCCCCTCGCCACAAAGTGCTCTTCATCTTTCAGGACATGCGCACTCCCCTGCGGACAAGCGCTTTCGTTGCAATGACCTGCGTCCCCTTGCACGCCGTTCCTACTATCGGCTCATCAACGACGCCAACCGTGCGCAGAACAATAAAGGGGAGTTGTCATGAGTGAAGAGGTCTTGCTGTATGAAATCGTCGGCCCGGTGGCGCGCCTGACGCTCAACCGGCCCCGGGCCATGAACGCGCTGAACCTGGCGACACTCGCCGAGCTCGAACGCTGCCTCGATGACATTGCCCTCAATGACGAACTGCGGGTCGTGATCCTCACCGGCAACGGTCCGGCCTTCTGTGCCGGCGCCGATCTCAAGGAAGTGCTGGCCGGCGCCAGCCTGCCTGCGGGCGAACCGGACTTTCTCGACCGGGCCAATAGCGTCTTCGGCCAATTGCGCAATTTCCCCAAACCGGTGATCGCCGCCCTCAACGGCATCACCATGGCCGGCGGCCTGGAACTGGCGATGTGCGCCGACATCGTGGTGGCTGCGCAAACCGCGACCCTGGCCGATGCCCACGCCAACTTCGGCGTCTATCCGGGTGCCGGTGGCGCTGCGGTGCTGCCACGACTGATCCCGCTGAACATCGCGATGTATTTACTGATGACCGGCAAATCCCTGTCGGCCACGGAAATGAAAGTCTATGGCCTGGTGTGTGAAGTCCACGCCGACGCCGAGCTCGCCGACTCCGCCCTGGCGCTGGCCAATCAGATCGCGAAAAAGAGCCCGATTGCCCTGCGCCGCATGAAAGAAGTCGCCCGCGCCTCCGCCGACAAATCCCGCGACGACGCCTTGCAGCATGAGCAAGTGATGCTGCGCCAGCACCTGCGCACGGCGGATTTTCAGGAAGGCTTACAGGCCTTTGGCGAAAAACGCGCACCGAACTTCAAGGGCCACTAGGCCGCCACGTCCCCGCCATTTTCAGGAACAGACAATGAACGATATTTATGTAGTGGGCGTTGGCATGACGCCGTTTGGCCGTTTGCTGGAGCGCAGCGTCTACGACATGGTCGAGGAAGCAGTGGGTCTGGCGTTGAAGGATGCCGGCGCGACCACGGCTGACGTTGGTTCGGTGTATTACAGCACCATGACCAACGGCATGTTGCAGGGTCAAACCGGTATTCCCGGCCCGATCGCCATGCGCCGTATCGGCATTGAAGGCGTGCCGGTATTTTCAGTCGAAAACGCCTGCGCTTCAGGTTCTTCGGCATTCAACCTGGCCACCCTGGCGTTGCGCGCCGGTCAGTGCGACATCGCGTTGGCGGTCGGCGCCGAGAAGATGAACATTCCCGACAAAGCCAAGATGTTTGCCGTGTTCGACGGCGGCTGGGACGTCTCCACCGTCGAGCAAAACAAACACACCTTACTGGCCATGGGCGAAGGCATCGTGCCGCCGCCGGGCACCGTTTCCGAGCGCCCATACAGCGTGTTCATGGACGTGTATGCCGCCATTTGCCGTAACCACATGCTGCGTTATGGCACCACGCAGCGGCAGATCGCCGCCGTCGCGGCGAAGAACCACCAGCACTCGGTGCACAACCCGCTGGCGCAGTTCCAGCAGGCCTTCAGCATCGACGAAGTGCTGGCCTCGCCACCGATCTGCTACCCGCTGACCACCCTTATGTGTTCGCCGATCAGCGATGGCGCCGCTGCTGTCCTGTTGTGCAACGCCGAAGGTCTCAAACGCCTGAAAAACGCCGGCGACCGAGCGGTTCGGGTGTTGGCCAGCGTGGTGCAAACCGGCACCAATCGTGGTCTCGATGAGCCGGAAAAAATCGTCGCGCACCTGGCGGCGAAAAAGGCCTACGCCCTCGCCGGCATCGACCCCGCCGACGTCGACGTCGCAGAAGTCCATGACGCCTCGGCCATCGGCGAAATCCTCAACGCCGAGTCGCTGATGCTGGTGCCGTTCGGCGAAGGTGGCCCGGCGGCCGAGCGCGGTGATTTCACCGTCGGTGGCCGGATGCCGATCAACCCGTCCGGCGGCCTCGAATCCAAGGGCCATCCGATCGGCGCCACAGGCCTTGGGCAACTCCATGAACTGGTCACGCAACTGCGCGGTGAAGCCGGCAAGCGCCAGGTTGAAGGCGCGCGCATCGCCATTCAGGAAAACGGCGGTGGCCTGTTCGGTATTGAAGAAGCCGTGGTCGCCGTCAACATCCTCGCCCACAAAAACAATTAAGGAGCACCCCATGGGACACGTTATGCGCACCCCGGAACAACTCGAAGCCGTTGAGAGTTTCCGGCGTTTCCTGGCCGACAAGATCGAGCCGATTTTCAACAAGGAATACCGCGACAAGTTCATCCCGAAAGAGAAGATGGCTGAGGTCATGCGCCAGCTCACCGAGTTCGGCATGATCAGCGGCGCCGTCAGCGAAGCCCACGGCGGCCTCGGTCTGGACTGGCCGACCATGATCATGCTCTTCGAAGAGGTCGCCGCCTGCTCGGTGGACCTGTCGACGCCGGTGGTGATCAACTCGTTCGGCGCACAAATGTTGGAGAAACTCGCCCCGGATCACCTGCGTGAACGTTACCTGCCGGGGCTGATCAGCGGCGACCTGTTCGTCAGCGTCGCCATCTCCGAACCGGACGTCGGCTCCAATGTGCTGGAAATCAAGACCCGCGCCCGCCGCGACGGGGATGATTTCATCATCAACGGTGAGAAGACCTGGATCAGCAACGGCTCCTACTCTGACTTCCTGATCTGCACCTGCCGCACCGGCGATGACCCGCGCAAGGGCCTGACGCACTTCCTGCTGGACCGCAAGGAACATCCGTACGAAGTACAGAACATCCACAAAATGGCGTGGAACAGCCAGTCCACCGCGCAGATTTTCCTCAATGACGTACGCGTGCCGGCCAGCAACATCATCGGCAACGAAGGCGAAGCGCTGAAAAACACCCTGTCGTTCTTTGAACGTTCCCGGGTGTTTGTTGCGGCGCAAGGCTTGGGCATCGGCCGCCGTGCCCTGGAAGAAGCGGTGCGCTACGCCAAGGAGCGCAAGCAGCACGGCAAAGTCATCGCCGGTCACCAGTTGATCAGCGCAATGCTCGCGGAAATGGCCACCAACGTCGACGCCGCGCGCCTGCTGACCTACCGCGCTGCCGAGATGATCGGTGCCGGTATCCCGGCGGAAATGGAAGCAGCGATGGCCAAGTATTTCGCCTGCGAAGCCGCCGTGACCATCGCCCGTCAAGCCGTGCAGATTCACGGCGGCGCCGGCGTGACCACCGACTTCCTGGTCGAGAAACTGGCCCGTGAAGCGATCATCGTGCCGATCCCCGAAGGCACCACGCAGATTCAGCAACTGATCATTGGCCGCGCCCTGACCGGGGTCAACGCGTTCTGATCCACCGTCGGTTCGACCTCCAACAATAACAACCCGGCCCCTCTTGGGCCGGGCAGCGAACAGGGACACTCACATGCGTATTCAAGACAAAGTCGTGGTCATCACTGGCGGCGCTTCAGGCCTGGGCCTGGCCACCGCTCACTACCTGATCGAAGAAAAAGCCGCGCGCGTGGCGATCTTCGACCTCAACGTCGAGGCCGGGGAAAAAGCCGTGGCCGAACTGGGCCCCGACCGGGCCATGTTCGTGCAAACCGACGTCAGCGACGAAACCTCGGTGCAAAACGCAGTAAACGCCGTGATCGCCCGTTTCGGCGCGATCCATGTGTGCATCAACGGCGCCGCGGTGCCGACCGGTTTCAAAGTATTGGGCAAGGAAGGCAAGGCAGCACCACTGGCGCGTTTCGCCCAAGCGACGGCGATCAACCTCAACGGCGTGTTCAACGTCATGTCCAAGTGCGCCGAGCACATGGCCAACAACGAAGCCGAGGCCGGCGAAGAACGTGGCGTGGTGATCAACGTTTCGTCGGGCGCGGCGTATGAAGGTCAGGTTGGCCAGTGCGCCTACGCGGCGACCAAGGCTGGCGTGATTGGCCTGAACATGCCTGCCGCCCGTGAGCTGGGTGCCATTGGTGTGCGAGTCAACGCCATCGCTCCCGGTCTGTTCCTGACCTCCATGGTTGCCGGGCTCGACGAGAAAATCCTCAACTCGCTCAAAGAGCAAATGGAAGCGCCCAAGCGCCTCGGTGACATGCGCGAATTCGCCCATTGCTGCGCCTTCCTGATCGAGAACGCCTACATCAACGGCGAAACCATCCGACTCGACGCTGCATCGCGCATGCGTGCCCGGTAATTCGTTTACCCGGAGCGATGAACCATGAAAATGAATTTTTGCCGAATCATGCGCCTGCTCGCCCTGCATCACCGCGAGCAAGAGGCCATCGTCAACATCGAGCGCAATCGGCGCTACACCTACGAGCAATACCACCTGCTGACCAATCGCGTGGCGGATGTCCTGCGCAACATGCTGCACGTTCGCGCGGGCGAACGCTTCATGCTGATCCTGGAGAACGACAATCTCAGCCTGATGATGTTTCCCAGCACCTTCAAGCAGGAAGGCACGGTGGTGATGACCAATCTGCGCGACCCGCTCGACGAGCACGCGCGACAGATCGATCTGGTTCAACCCAAAGTCGTGTTTATCGAAACCCGGCTGCTGGACAGTTACTACGGCATGCTGCGTCATCGCGGCTGCGAGATCGTGGTGATGGACCCGCCCACTGCCGAGCAAGCCACATTGGCCGGCGTTCACAGCTTCTGGCCGATGGTCGAAGCGGCGTCCGATCTCGACAACGACGTGACCCTCGATACCGACCAGCACATCTGCATGTTGCGCTTCACCGGTGGCACCACCGGCAAGGGCAAGTGCGCGATGTACTCGATCGACAACTGGATGGCCTGTCGCGATGCGGCGTTCATCAACACCGATCTGGGGTTGAACAGCGCCACCCGTTTGCTGCATGTCTCGCCGTTGTCCCACGGCACGCTGATGCTGTTCTTTCCTACGGTCTATGGCGGAGGCACCAACATCACGCTGAACCAGTTGGACATGGAATGCTGGCGACAGATTGTAGAAAGCGAGCAGGTCACCCATTCGTTCCTGGTGCCGACGGTGCTTTACCGGTTACTGGAGTTGCAGCGAGCGGCTCCTAAGGACTTCTCGTCCCTGACCACGCTGATCTACGGTGCCGCGCCCATGAGCCCGGACAAGCTCGGCGAACTGGTCGCCTGTTTCGGACAGATCTTCGTCCAGGGTTACGCAGCCACCGAATCGCCGATGATCATCGCCTCGCTGGACAAGGCGGCCCACCAACCCGGCGATGCCGCGGCGTTGCAGCATTTGTCCTCGGCCGGACGCCCTACCCCCGGTGTCGAAGTGTTCATAGCCGACCCCGACGGCAACCCGCTCGCCGTTGGCGAAACCGGTGAAATCCGCATTCGCTGCAAAGCCATCATCCAGGGTTACTACCAGAACCCGGAAGCCACGGCGGCGGAGTTCGACGACGGCGCCTGGAAATCCGGCGACCTGGGCTATATCGATGGCGACGGTTACCTGTACATCGTCGACCGGCTCAAGGACATGATCATCAGCGGCGGTTTCAACGTCTACGCAGTGGAAGTCGAAGCCGCCCTCGCCGCGCACCCGGCGGTGTTGATGGCGGCAGTGGTCGGCATTCCGCACCCGGAATGGGGTGAAGCGGTGCACGCCGAGGTGATTCTGCGCCAGGGTGAAACGGTCACGGTAGACGAGTTGATTGCACAAACCCGGACGCGACTGGGTGGTTACAAGGCTCCGAAGTCGTTGGTGTTTGTCGATCAATTGCCGACGTCGGTGGTCGGCAAGGTATTGCGCCGGCAAGTGCGGGAAAAATACTGGCAGGGGGCGCTGCGCAAAATCAGTTGAAAGCGTAAACAGCGCCTGCCAACGGCTTTTTGGAGGCTTGGCAGGCGCCGCCCTTGACCGGTTTAAATGTCACACGGCATCTGAATCGTTAAACAGGCTGTAAACCCCATGAAACATGGGCTTGGCTGCAAATTTCAATTACTGGCTATTTCACAATTCATATCTACGCTCTTCGCGGGGGATCCAACTTTCAGGACGGCCGGGGGGCTCGTCTCAGCACGCAATACCAGTGCACGGAGCTCGACATGAATCGGAAAAAATTCTCCTCGCTGTTCGCTGTTTCAATGTTGTTGACTGCAATGGTCCTCCCCGTTATCACCCAAGCGGCCGACAAACCGCCCCCGAACATCGTAGTGATCATGGGCGACGATATCGGCTGGTCCAATATCGGTGTGTACAACCAGGGCATGATGGCCGGCCGCACGCCGAACCTTGATCAACTCGCCGCCGAAGGCATGCGCTTCACCGACTACTACGCCGAGGCCAGTTGCACCGCCGGGCGCGCCAATTTCATCACCGGTGAACTGCCCATCCGCACGGGCATGACCACCGTCGGCCAAGCCGGTTCGCCCATCGGCATTCCCGCCGAAGCCGTGACCATCGCCACCGCCCTGAAATCCATGGGCTACGCCACCGGCCAGTTCGGCAAGAACCATTTGGGTGACTTGAACGAATTCCTGCCGACCGTGCATGGTTTCGATGAATTCTTTGGTTATCTCTATCACCTCGATGCCATGGAAGACCCGGCGCACCCCAATTATCCGAAGGAACTGCTCGATACCGTCGGCCCACGCAACATGGTCCACAGCTGGGCTACCACCTCCGATGACGCTACCGTGATGCCGCGCTGGGGCAAGGTCGGCAAACAGAAGATCGAAGACGCCGGCACGCTCTATCCGGAGCGGATGAAAACCGTCGACGACGAAATCCGCGACAAGGCTTTTGCCTTTGTCGACAAGGCCAAGCAAGACAACAAACCGTTCTTCCTGTGGCTCAACCCGACGCGCATGCACATCGTCACGCACCTGTCCGACAAGTACGAAGCCACGCGCAATGCGCAAAATGGCTGGTCGGAGCAGGAAGCCGGCATGGCGCAACTCGACGACATCGTGGGCGAGGTCATGGCCAAGCTGAAAAAAGACGGCATGGATGACAACACCATCGTGGTGTTCACCACCGACAACGGCGCAGAAAACTTCACTTGGCCGGATGGCGGTACTACGCCGTTTGCCATGGGCAAAGGCACGGTGATGGAAGGTGGTTTCCGGGTGCCGGCGATTGTTCGTTGGCCGGGCCAGGTGCCGCCGAACACCATCGGGAACGGCATCATGTCCGGCATGGACTGGTTCCCGACCTTCGTCGCGGCGGCCGGTAACCCGAACATTTCGGCGGAATTGCTCAAAGGCAAACAGCTGGGCGACCGCACCTACAAGGTGCACCTGGATGGCTACGACCAGACGCCGATGATCACCGGCAAGGGGCCGTCCAATCGCCATGAGATTTTCTATTTTGGCGAAAGCACGTTGGGGGCGATCCGTATCGATGACTTCAAGTACCGCTTCATCGACCAGCCGGGCGGCTGGCTGGGGGCCAAAGTCACGCTGGACATGCCGATCCTGACCAATCTGCGTCTGGACCCGTTCGAACGCGCCGGGTGGCCGGAAGGCATGGCGGCCAACGGTTCGCTGGAATATTTCGAGTGGTTCAAGTTCCAGTTCTGGCGCTTTGTGTTCGTCCAGCAACAGGTAGTGAAACTGGCCGAAACAGCGGTTGAGTATCCGCCGATGCAAAAAGGCGCGAGCTTCAACCTCGAAGCGGTGAGAGCCAAAATCGAAGCGGCCCGCGCGGCCATGGGCAAATAAGCCGTCAAGTTCACGGGTGGCCACAGTGGCCACTCGTGGACGTTTGTCGAGGTGACCCATGCAGACAAAAACAACCGCCCTGCCCGCCCTCACGCTGTTGGCCCTATGCAGCCAACCGGTCTACGCGGGCGGCATCCTGCTTTACGAAATCGGCACCGATAACGTCGGCCTGGCCAACGCCGGTGCCGCCGCCCGGGCCCAGGGGCCATCGACCATCGCCAGCAACCCGGCGGGGTTGAGCTACCTGCCCGGCACGCAAATCACCGGTGGCTTGCAGGTGCTCTATGGCAACCTGAAATTTGATCGCGACGCCAACACCAACGGCACGGGCAGCGGCAGTGGTAATGCCCTCGATCCGATTCCCGGCGGCAGCTTCTTTGTCAGCCATCAATTGGATGAGCACTGGAGCGTCGGGTTCGGCTCTTACGGCGACTTCGGTCTGGCGGCCAATTACGATAACGATTGGTCAGGGCGCTACTTCGCGCAGAACGCCAGCCTCGCCGGTCTGTCCCTGGTACCCAGTGTGGCCTATCGCTTTAACGATCAATGGTCGGTCGGCGTCGGGGTGAAAGCCATGTACGGCATGCTGCAAACCCAGACCGCCATCGACCGCTCGCCATTCGGTGTCACCGACCGCAGCGACGGCCAGTTCAAATACGAAGACACCACCTGGGGCTACGGCGCCAACCTGGGGGTGATCTACGCCCCGCAACCGGGCACACGCATTGGCCTGGCCTACACCACCAAGGTGGATCTGGATTTCGAAGACCGGCTCAACGTTCATGGCACCGGCCCGGGCCTGGACCGTTTGAATGGCTTGAACACCCAGCTCGATATGCAAGTACCGCAGACGGCCACCCTGAGCCTGTTCCAGCAATTGGACCCGCAATGGGCCCTGCTCGCCTCGGTGAACTGGCAGGATTGGTCGCAGTTCGGCGATGTCGCGGTGCAGGTCGACACCACCGCGCTCGGCTCACAATCGACCACCGTCAACGCTCATTACAAAGACACCTGGCAACTGGCACTGGGCGCGCAATATCAGGCGAGTCGTGAGTGGTTGTGGAATATCGGCGTGGCCTATGACAGCAGTGCCGTGTCGGACGCCAACCGCACACTCAACGCGCCCATGGGTGAATCCTGGCGCCTGGGCACCGGGGCCACTTATGCCCTGAACAAGGACACCGATGTCAACGTCAGTTGGGCACTGGTCTGGTTGGGTGACATGTCCGTGGACCAAACGAAATCCGTATCAGGCGTGCGAACTTCCGGTCAGTTCGACAACGCCTGGATTCAAGCATTGACCGGCAATATGACCTGGCGTTTTTGAACTACCGTTATCAAAAAAATAACGACTTCCCCCCACGGAGCACCCACCACCATGAACCTGTCCCGAAACGTGTTAATCGGCGCCACGCTGGCCAGCCTGTTGCTGGGCGGTTGTACCTCCAAGGTCACCGATAAGGAGCAATACTCGGGCTTCCTGCCCAACTACAACAATCTCCAGGAGGTGACCACTACCAGTGGCGAGAAA
Organism: Pseudomonas sp. LBUM1646; assembly: GCF_059716165.1. NCBI lineage: Bacteria > Pseudomonadati > Pseudomonadota > Gammaproteobacteria > Pseudomonadales > Pseudomonadaceae > Pseudomonas > Pseudomonas sp. LBUM1646. Next base: position 2,716,884 of record NZ_CP166810.1, on the reverse strand, counting down.
GCCATGCGCTGGGTCAGCCCGTCGTGGAACCCCAACGCCTATGACACCGTGGCCTTCATGAAGCTGGAACTCTACCCGGCGCCGAAACCCAACGAACGGGTCGACCAGCGCACTCTGGAAGAATTGCAGACCTACATGACCAACAGCGCCAAGGGTGTGCTGGGCCAGAAGTACCGCGTCGTACCTAGCGCCAAAAAAGCCCCGGCGGGTTCGAAAACCCTGGTGCTGCGGGCGGCGATAACCGGTGTCAGCGCCTCCAATGAAGGCATGCAATGGTATGAAGTGGTCCCGGTCGCCGCCGTGGTTGGCGGGGTGAGCGCCGCCTCAGGCCATCGCAGCCAGGACACCACGCTGTTCCTGGAAGCCGAACTGGTGGACGCCAGCAACAATCAGATCGTGGCCAAAGTGGTGCGCAAGGTGTTCGGCGAACAATTGAAGAACTCGAGCCAGAAGATCACCACCAACGATTTCAAAGCGGCGATCAACAAGCTGACTGCTGATTTGCAGGCGTTCATTCGTTGACAGAGGGTAAGCGCTACCGGCCTTTTTGCCATGGTTAGCTATAGTCATTTTCCAGGCCCTGTTCTCAGGGCTTGATATTGCCTCGGTGCCAAGGCTCACACGCCATGGCACCGAACTTTCCATTGAGGAGATTTCCATGAAGCGTTCTGCACTTGCTGGATTGTTCGTCGCCGCTGCACTGCTGGCACCTTCGGTATTCGCTGCGGACGACCTGTGTACGGTCAATCTGCAAAAAATCAAGGATGCTCAAGTCAGCACCGAAGCACAGAGTTCCGATCTGAAAGACAGTATTGACGACACCGTAAAACTGGCCAAGGCTGCACAGGCCAAAGGCACCGAGGAAGGCAAAAAAGACTGCATCTCGCTCACCACACAAGCCCTGCAGGATATCCAGAACAACACCAAGGGTGATCAGTAAAAAAGCACCTTACGCGTTCCTGTAAGAGCTGCCGAAGGCTGCGATCTTTTGACCTTTATTTTCTGGACGTCGATATCCAAAAGATCAAGGTCAAAAGATCGCAGTCTTCGGCAGCTCCTACGGGGGATCAGGGTGTTCTTAGCTCAACATTCCAAGCCACTGCCCCGGCGTCATGCGGGTCACCATGATCAGCACAATCACGAACATCCCGAGAAACCCCAGCACCCCCATCCAGAACCACTTGCGGTAGACGGCGTCGTACTCGACCGCCAGCCCCTGCCCCGTTTCGACCGCGCTCATCGCCAACACCTGCAAACGCTTTTGCAGCACCAGCACCGGCAGCCACAGCGCCCCCGTGCACAGGAAGATCACCAGCGCCGTCAGCACCCATTCCGTGGTCAGGGGCAAGCCGCTGAGTTTCACCAGGCCATACCCGGTGATGATTTGCAGAAAACCTGCCGGCGTGGTGATCCAGGTGTCGAACCACACCACCATCCGCGCCACATGAGCGATGACCAACGGGTTGGCCGTGCGGCTGGCGGCGATCAAATAAAGGTAGGAACCCATGCCGAAGCCGAACAGGAAGATCGCGGCGATGATGTGGGCATATTTGAGGCCGAGGTAGAGCATGTTCAGCGCTGCTCGTCAGAAAACACCACGGACATTTGCAGATTGTCCGGGTCGTTGATAGCGGCCATGTATTCATCGACGCTGATTTCACCGACACACGGGCGTGCGCCGGGTGCGGGCACGTAGCCCTGGAGCATTTTTGCTGCCAGGGCGACGGCGGCGCAGCTCGGAATCTCTGGCCCTTTGTCGTTGAACGCAGTGAGTTGCACGGTCAGGGACAACGGTTTTTCGTCCAGGCCGAGGCCCTGGACATCGATGTACATCGCACTTTTGCCATCGCCAAACCGCTCGAACCCGCAGCCCCAGCGATGCAAGCGCGCGGCCCAGAGCGCATGGTCGCGAACCAGCCCGGTGCGCAGGGCCTGGGCCAGAAGGAAGGTGGCCACATTACCGAGCTTGAGCCCCGCGCCGGCCTTGAACCGCAAGGTATGGGCGCCGTAGCGGCTGGCGAAGATGTCCATGTCCGGCACGTCGACGTTGGCCAGTACCCGCGTTCCCATCTGCGGCATAGTGCGCAATGTCAGGTCCTGCCAGCCAAACACTTCGTGTACCTGGCCGTTCTTGAGCTGCTTGATCGGTTTGCCGGCGTAGGCCAGCACCCCGGTGATCGTGGACAGCCCGGGCATCTTCGCCGAGGAGGAAATGCCATGCTCGATCAAATCAATGCGCTTAAACCGCGAACGGTGCTGATCGATGATGGCTGACGAGAGCGTCGGCACCGAGCTGCAGCCACTAAGGATCGCCACGCCCGCACTTTTGGCTCGGGCATCCAGTACGCCGATGGCGTTGACGAAGGTGCGGCAATCCGCCAGGTCGCAGTAATTGACCCCGGCGTCGATGCACGACTCAGCCACGGCATAGGATTGCCCCTGGAACGGGCCGCCGGTGTGGATCACCAGTTGAATGCCCAGCGATTCCAGGGCGGACTTGAAACCGGCGCCCATGGCATCGCCGCACCAGCCTTCGCAGGTTTTGCCTGACAGGGTTTTCAACGCTTCGACCTGGGCCGACAACTTTTGCGGGTCACGCCCGGAGATCACCAGAGCGATGCCTGGCATCACCGCCAAATGCCGGCACACGATGCTGCCAAAGTTTCCGTAACCACCGATCACCAATACCTTGAGTGTCATTTACTGCTTCCCTGAACCGTTTCTCGACCGAGGCGCGATTCTAAGGGATCGAATGACCTGGCTGGGGTGATTTGTTCAAGTCAGCGATTGGACGAACGATGAATAGCCTGAGGCAAGGGAGCTTGCGCCCTTGCCACAGGTTTTATGACAGACGCTACACCGCACCACCTTTGGCCTGCTGCTCCAGATGCACCTGCAGCTCGGGAGCAATCTTCAGGGCCGCCGCCAGTTCATCCAGATAACTGCGCTCGGCGTCTTGCTGATCGTCCACCACCATCACGCTGGCCAGGTACATTTCCGCGGCGATGGCCGGGTCTGTGGCTGATTGCGCCACGTCGGTGGCATCGAGTGGTCGGGCGACTTCATCGTCAAGCCATTGCTGCAATTGCGGGTCGTCGGTGTGGCGGCCGATTTCGGTGCTGATCATCTGTTTCTCGTGGTCATCGATCCGGCCATCCGCCTTGGCAGCGGCAATCAACGCGCGCAGCACCGCGTGGCTGTGGTCTTCGACTTCCGGACCGGACAGCAGGTCCACCGTGCGCGGCGCCTGTTGCGGCGCCGAGGCCTGGCTGCGTTGCCAGGCTTGATAGGCCTGAAACGCCATCATCCCGAGGGACGCCAGTGCCGCGTAGTTGGTGCCGCCTGATGAACGGGTCTGGGTCGAACCGCCCAAGGCAGAGCCACCGCCCAGCAAACCACCGAGCAAGCCACCCAACCCGCCACCGCCGGCACTTGACCCGGCACCACCGCCCAACAGGCCGCCGAGCAACCCGCCGAGTCCGCCCAAGCCTCCCTGGGATGGCGCGGCACCGCCGCCCTGTTGCGACATCGAGCCTTGGCCGGCCCGCAAAAGTTGTTCGAGCAAATCGCTGGTGTTCATGACGACGACCTCTCTTATCAGGCGTAACTCAGTCAGGCAACGATAGCCCGCGCCGGCCATTGCGCCAGCACCGTTTGGCCGACGTGAACAGGCGCAACGCCCGAGCGCTCACGCTCCTGACAGAAACTGACGGTGCGGCCTTTTATGCTGCGTGCCACATCATTCGGAGCAGCCCCATGATCACACCTCGCTACTGGCTACTGTTCGTCGAAAACCCTGCGGTCAGTGCACGGTTCTATGAATTCCTGCTGGGCCGCAAACCCGTGGAAGAATCCCCGACCTTCGCCCTGTTCGTGCTAGAGGACGGCTACAAACTGGGGCTCTGGTCGCGGCACACCGCCGAACCTGCCGCCGGGATGACCGGCGGCGGTATGGAGCTGGCGTTTCCGGTGGAATCGGCCGCAGAGGTCGATGCGCTGTTCGGCCAATGGTCGAGCCTGGGCTTGAGCATCCTGCAACCACCCACTGAGCTGGATTTCGGCCGCACCTTCGTCGCGCTTGACCCCGATGACCATCGGCTGCGAGTGTTCTACCCTCGCTAACCCGTTTCCCAGAGGATCAGCCCCGCCATGGATCAGCATCAAATCGTCGTCAGCGACGTGATCGAACCCGAAGTCGAGCACGTGCTCAGCGCCGGGCTCAGCGCTTTCAATGATCAGGCCACCGGGGTCAGCGACCGGCAGGCGCTGGCGGTGACGGTTCGCGACCCTGACACCCAACAGGTGCTGGGGGGAATAACCGGGCGGACGTCTCTGGGCCTGCTGTTTCTCGATTTGTTCTACTTGCCCGAGGCGCTGCGCGGCTCCGGGCTGGGCGCTCGACTGCTCAAAGCCTATGAGGACGAAGGCCGCCGTCGCGGCTGTCGTTCTGCGGTGCTCTACACCTTGAGTTTTCAAGCCCCGGCGTTTTACGAGAAGCAGGGCTGGCAGCGATTTGGCGAGGTGCCGTGCATGCCAGAGGGCACCAGCCGGGTGTTCATGAGCAAAGCGTTGTAAACATGTGGCGAGGTGCCAGCAGCGTCATCATTAAGTCATCCGCCAGATTTAACCGGGGTTTTTTTTCCACAGCACAGCTAAGATTCATAGGTGGTGAACCTTATCCCCGGATTCCCGGTCGATACCTGCAACCCGACCCGGTTTGCCGACGCCCCCAATAGAAGGGTGCTGACTGGCTTGCTTCACTTTTTGGAGAACGCCCCCGTGATATCAACCTTACACATTGCCAGGCTCAAAGCATGGGGCGCCCATGGCTTTACCGCGACTGGCGTGGTCACGGCCTTCCTGGCCACCCTCGCGCTGCTGGAAAACCAGGCCACCCATTGCCTGCTGTGGCTGGGTGTGGCGCTGATTGTCGACGGCCTCGACGGCGCGCTGGCACGCAAGGTCAACGTGCAATCGGTGCTACCGAGTTTCGACGGCTCGATTCTGGACCTGGTCATCGACTACCTGACCTACGTGTTCATCCCGGCGCTGTTCATCTACCGCTACATCCCGTTGCCGGACTACACGCTGCTGTTGACCGTGTCGCTGATCCTGGTCTCATCGCTGTTCTGCTTCTGCAACGTCAACATGAAAAGCAAGGACAACTACTTCCAGGGCTTCCCCGCCGCGTGGAACGTGGTCGCGTTGTGCCTGTACATCATTGGCCCGTCGCCGTGGGTGACGCTGCTCACCGTCATCGGCCTGGCCCTGCTGACCGTGACCCGGATGAAATTCCTCCACCCGTTCCGCGTGCGCAAGTTCATGCCGATCAACATCGCGGTCACCGCCATCTGGCTGCTCTGCAGTTTGTCGTTGGTGGTCAACCATCCGGTGATCAACCCGATGGTGATGGGGCTTTGGCTGCTGATGTCGGCGTACTTCCTGGGCATCTGCATCTGGCGCACGGCGATGGAGTGGTTTGACAGCTCACGGCACAAGTAAACGCCCATGGCCATTAGCATCGTCAGGCTCGGCTCACCGCGCAGGCCCGATGAAGGCCTGCGCATCGGCACGGTACGCCGCCCACCTCGCGGCGTACCGAAAGCCGAGTTTGCCAGCCGTGACTTTTATGATGTCTGGCAGCCACTGCTGTCCCCTAGCCCGGAACTGGTCGCCCAAGCCCAAGCGGCGCAGGACGCCAAGGCCTGGGACGCGTTCAAGCGCAAGTTCAAGGCCGAGATGAACCACCCTGCACCCAGTCACCTGTTGGATTTGTTGGCGGCGTTGTCCCATCAAACGGCGCTGGCGGTGGGGTGTTACTGCGAGGATGAGGCGCATTGCCACCGCTCCGTTTTGCGCGAACTGCTGCAAGCACGGGGGGCGCAGATCAGTCACAAGGAGACGTGAGAACGTGAACAACCCGATTCGACGTGCAACCCGGCAAGATGCAGCAGCCATCAGCCAGATCATCATCCAGTCCCTGCGCCAATCCAATGCCCGAGACTACCCGCCCGACATCATTGCGCAGGTGGAGAAAAGCTTTTCTACCGAATCAATCCTCGCCTTGATGGACCAACGCCAGATCTTTGTGGCGACCCTTGACCACCAGGTCGTTGCGACCGCCAGTCTCGACCGCGACGTTGTGCGCAGCGTGTTCGTCCACCCAGTCCATCAAGGACTTGGACTCGGCAGGAAGCTGATGGCAACGCTTCAATCCATCGCCAGCGATGCACACATCGAAATCTTGCGCGTCCCCTCCTCCATTACCGCCGAAGGCTTTTACCTGAAGCTGGGGTTTCAAAAAGTTCGCGATGAATTCCATGGTGCCGAACGCACCATCATCATGGAGCGGCGCTTGATCCCTGATTGAGTGTGGGAGCGAGCTGCTCGCGAACGCGATGGCCAGTCACTCAATACGAACGCTGTTTTATCCCCCAGCGGTCTTCGTCCCAAGTCACCACCCACAGATTTTCATGAAGCGTGATGACGGACCCATCCGCACGATTGCGTGAATACCGCACATACAGATGAACCTTGCGAGGGCTCACCAAGACAGCACGTTTGTCCTGGTAAACCGTATGATCCCAGCCCGTTTGACGCGTCAGCTCACTAAAAAAATCATTCGGCAACTTTCCCGCGCGGTCCCAGATGACCAGGTTTTCCCCGGAAAGGATGACGTGAGGAAAATGAAGACAGCGATCCATACCCGCCAGGTCCCGTGCGTTGAAGGCGTCGGTGAATGCTTCGATACAAGCAATGGCTGCACGCGCCATGGCGGGCTCGGCGAAAGCATCACTGCGATCAGGTTGAAAGAGTGCATCGGTATTTTTCATGGTGCGAAGTGGCTCCTACCAGTGTCGAAAATCGGTATCCAATGAGTGCCCAGCGTCAGCGGTTACAAGGCATGTGCCGAGGGCGTTGCACGTTTTCCCTCCGTGGATGTGCAGCCTTGCCCGGCGGACAGGATGTTGAGCAAGGCACTCAAAGGGACAGTTTCGTCGGTGTAACTCCTGACACTGCGCCGGCGGGCGAGCAGGTTCTGCAGTGTTGTTGCATTCGAAGCACCCATTGCGCGGGCGTCCTGATTGTCCGGCGCCTCGATTAAAGCAGTGGCGGTCATCGGGTGCACTTGTTTCGCAGGGAGTGGACAGTACACCACGCATGACGATAGCGTCAGCCCATCCCATTCAAAGGACTGACCATGATCCCCATCGTTGATTACGCCAACGAACAGCATCGAGCCTCTGTCATCGAACTCTGGGAAACCGCGTTCGGCTATGAAACCGCGCACAACACCCCAAGCCTGGTGATCGACAAGAAACTGGCCATCGCCGATGGTTTGTTTTTTGTGGCGCTGAATAGCGATGTGGTCGTTGGCACCGTGCTGGCGGGATACGACGGTCATCGTGGCTGGTTGTATTCGGTTGCGGTGCATCCGGCACAGCGCCGACAGGGGCTGGGCGCTCGACTGGTTCGTCACGCCGAGCAAGCATTGACGGCTCGCGGCTGCATGAAAATCAATTTGCAGATTGTCAGCGCCAATGAAAGCGTGAAGAGCTTTTATGAATCGCTGGGCTATGCGGTGGAGCCGCGCATCAGCATGGGCAAAAAGGTGGAGGCGAACATCCCGGTGCCAAGAGACTTGGCCGGACGGCTCTGAAACTTACTGCCACCCCAACCCCTGTAGGAGCTGGCGCAGCCTGCGATCTTTTGGTCTTGATCTTCAGCGGGTCCGAAAAAGATCAAGAGCAAAAGATCACAGCCTTCGGCCGCTCCTGCATTGACTGCATTACCCGTCACAAACGCCGTGAGATCACCACCTCCAGGTATTCACTCGGCACCACCAGCGATGCCTCGCCGCCCCGATTCAGGCTGTTCAGCAACTCGGTGAAGTCCCTTTCCAGCGCCATGGCGCCGTCTACCGGCAGCACCGCAAACGCCTTGTGAACCGGCCCATACCAGCTGCGGAACGTGTCGATGAAGTGCGCGGCCGAGCGGTAGCGGAAGTTGAAGGTGCGGCGCGTCACCTGGGTCAGGAAATCCTGCTCATCGAAATGCGTGCGCAACCAGGCTTCATTGCCCCAGTTCGATGGCGGGAGTGCCCCGGGCGGTGGCGGCAGGTGGCCGCCGAGGATCTTGAACATCTGGCCGACAAAGCCTTCGGGTGTCCAGTTGGCCAGGCCGATGCGGCCACCGGGGCGAACGACCCGTCCCAGTTCCGCAGCGGCCTTGGGCTGGTCCGGCGCAAACATCACGCCGAAGGTCGAGAGCACGGCGTCAAAACTGGCATCCTCGAAGGGCAGCGCTTCAGCGTCGGCCACCTGGAAAATCACCTCCAGCCGTTCGGCCCTGGCGCGGTCTTCACCACGCTCGAGCAGCGCCGCGACATAATCAGTGGACGTGACTTTGCAGCCGCGCCGGGCTGCGGCCAGTGTGACATTGCCGTTGCCGGCGGCGACGTCCAGCACCTCCTCGTCACACAGCAAGTCACAGGCTTCGGCCAGTTGTTCGCCGACAATTTGCAACGTGGTGCCGATCACGGCGTAATCGCCACTGGCCCAGGCGGCCATCTGACGGTTTTTCAGGGCAGTAAGATCAATGGGTGTACTCATGAAATGTGGCTCCCTCGCGGGTTGAAACACAGTCCAGGCTCTGACGGAAAACTACTCCGCCGTGGTGGGATCGATGATGTTCATGACCTGTGAAACGCTGTTGGCCGGAAAACCGCCCTGCCTGGCATGTTCCCGGACAAGCTCTTCGTTCGGCGCGATGTACACGCAGTAGATCTTGTCGCCGGTGACGTAACTCTGCAGCCATTGCACTTCAGGTAAATCGCGCAAGACCCGGCAGGACTTTTGCGAGATGGCTTTCAGATCCCGATCGGACAGTGCTCCGGCACCCGGAATGTCCCGCTCTATGACGAACTTCGGCATAGCAACCTCTCTTTTCTTGTTATGGACACAGGGTCGGCAGTGACCCTGTACACCAACTATCGCGCTGGCGCGTGCTGGCGTCCTGCCCGATCGTCGGCCAACACTGCCCGATCGTCCGGAGGTTTCACGCCGCGCGGCGACGGGCTCACACTTAACAGCACCCGTTCCTACGAGAAATCACCATGGACGCGCTCTCGCAAACCCTGCGTGTTGTCCACCTGGTCGGTGCGATTTTCATCAACGCCCGGTTCACCGCGCCCTGGTGCTACCAGTCGCCGAGTGCCGATACCGCCGCACCGTTTCTGGAGCCCGGTGCTGAGCGGGTGGTGATTTTCCACCTGATTACCGAAGGCGAGTGCTATGTCGAACTGGGTAACGACCCGCCACTGCTGCTGAACGCCGGCGACGTGGTGGTTTTCCCCCAGGGCGATGCCCATCGCATGTGCTCGACACCGGGCATTGCGCCGGCCAGTGGTGCGCGGCTGGACGTGGTACTGGCGCGCCGGCCGCGGCAATTGAGTTATGGCGGTGGCGGTGCCGTCACGCGGTTGGTGTGCGGTTACCTGGCGTGCGATACGCGGTTGGCGGGCATGCTGCTGACGGGGTTGCCGGCTGTGATCAGGGTCAACGTGCGCGGTTCGAATGCCGGTATGTGGCTGGAATCATCGGTCCGCTACGCCTTGGCCGAGGCTCGATCGCCCAGGCCTGGCGGCGAAGGTGTGCTGGCGAAACTGGCCGAGGTGCTGTTCATCGAGGTGTTGCGCCTGTACATGAACGAACAGGCCGAAGGTCGCACCGGTTGGCTGGCGGGCGTCGGCGACCGGATTGTTGGTGGCGCCCTCAACGCACTGCACAAGAACCCTGGTCATTGCTGGACGCTGGAAGAACTGGCACGTACCGCTTGCACCTCAAGGTCGGTCCTCGCTGAGCGTTTCCAGCAACTGGTGGGCAGCTCACCGATGCAGTACCTGACCCAATGGCGGATGTTGCTCGCCGCCAACCTGTTACGCCGCAGTAACACCTCATTGGCGCGGATTGCCGAGGAAGTCGGTTATCAGACCGACACGGCGTTCAGTCGAGCCTTTCGCCGCGAATTTGGTGCTCCGCCGGCGGCATGGCGACGCAATCAGGCCGTCGTTGATGCAAAACCCGGGATTGCCTGTCCACCCTGAAATCGGCTCTCATGGGGCATACCTCTTCGAAAGGATTCACCCATGCCCCGCCTGGACTGGCTCGCCCATCACCTGCAGCACAGCGACACCTTCGCTGCGTGGATTCACCGGCAATTTCATTACGAATACGCCTCGCAACCCTTGGCGGATTGGCAGCGGGAGTTTGCTGACGGTCAAAGCAATGGCGACTGGCAATGCCTGATTGCGCTGGAGGGGGATCAACTGTTGGGTGGAGCGGCCCTGGCCAAGGCTGACCTGGCCCATCGAGCGGATCTCGGCCCGTGGCTGGCCTGTGTGTTCATCAGCCCGGAGGCGCGGGGCCAAGGCCTGGCGGAACGCTTGATCGAAGGGATTTGCGCTGAGGCGAAAGCCAAGGGTGTGGCGCGAATGTACCTGCACACCCAGGACAAGAACGACTACTACGCCAAGCGTGGCTGGACGGTACTGGAAAATTTTCATGCCTGGGACAAACAACAATGGCTCATGGTGCGAGACCTGTGAGCCTTTGATTTGAAGGGTTACGCGGCGGGCGCTTTGGCCTCTTGCAGCAACTGCTGGATCATCTGTTCCTGGGTGTCGTAGCGACCCTCGCCAAAGTGGGTGTAACGCACCTGGCCCTTGGCATCGATCAGGTAGTGGGCGGGCCAGTACTGGTTGTCGAAGTTGCGCCAGATCGCGTAGTTGTTGTCGATGGCCACCGGGTAGGTGATGCCGAGTTTCTTCACCTGATCCTTGACGTTATCGATGATGCGTTCAAAGCCGTATTCCGGGGTGTGCACGCCGATCACCACCAGGCCGTCCTTCTCGTATTTCTTCGCCCAATCCTTCACGTACGGCAAGGTGTGCTGGCAGTTGATGCAGTCGTAGGTCCAGAAGTCGATCAGCACCACTTTGCCTTTGAGGGATTCGCTGGTCAGGGCCGGCGAGTTGAGCCACTCCACCGCGCCGTTGAGTGAGGGCATCGCACCTTTGGCATTGTCCATCGAGGTGTCGGCCTTGACCTTGCTGACGAAGTAATCGACCACTTTCGGTACGTTTTCCAGCAGCCCTTGTTCGACGCTGCTGACGCCCTCGGACGAGGTGCCGGCCAACAGGGTTTTGTCAGCGCCGGTGGAGATCACCGCAGCCGCTGCCAGGACGGCAACCCCTGCGCCACGACGTAACCAACCGGTGACCGGGATCGACGCTTTCAAGCGATTGACCAACCCGCGACCGGCGAAGATCAGCGTGCCCAAGGACAAGGCGCTGCCCAGGCCGTAAGCCACCAGCAACAGACTGGTTTGTGCGTTGGCGCCTTGCAGCATCGCGCCGGTGAGGATCACGCCGAGGATCGGCCCGGCGCATGGCGCCCAGAGCAAACCGGTGGCGACGCCGATCATCAGCGAACTCAGCGGGCCGGACATTTTGCGGGTGTTGGGGTCGAGGCGATTGCCCAGCAACACGAACGGACGTGCCAGCCAGCCACCGATGCGGGCGGAAATCAGCGACAGGGCGAACAGCACCATCACGAACAGCGCCACATGGCGACCGGTGTTGTTGGCCTGGACCACCCATTCGCTGCTGACCACGGCCAGGCTGGCAATCAGGGCGAAGGTCAGGACCATGCCGCCGAGGGTGAGCAGGATCGAGGAACGGGTGCGCTCGACGCCGGCGAACAGGAACGGCACGACCGGGAGGATGCACGGGCTGAGGACGGTCAAAATGCCGCCCAGGAATGCGATGAGAAACATGGGGGATTCCTAGATTTAGTGGTTAGGCTCGAAATCCACCCCTCACCCTAACCCTCTCCCCAGTGGGGCGGTCCGACGTTTCGGAAGGGCTGGGGCGAGGGGTGGTTCTTGATGACGCCTCAAACAGTCTGGCTATCCAGCAACTGTCCCTGGGGCGTGCGGCTGGAGCCGTTCTCCGCCACCGCTTCCCCTTGCGGCGTGCGGCTATAACCATCCTCCGCCAGCGCCGCAGCGCCCTTCTCCAGTGGGGTCAGTTGAAAACAAGTGGCACTGCCACAGGCGACCTTTTCAACCGCCGCGTTGGCATGGGCGGCGACGCCGGCGACGGAGAAGGCAATGGCGGTCAGATAACGCGTCACGTTGTTCATGATGTTCTTCCTGTTTCAAAGTGGGATTGAGAGGCTGGCTCAGTTACCGTCGTGGCAGTCATCGGAAAACTTGCTGTAGTCCAGGGCCTGGGTCTTGCCCTGGGAATCGAGGTAAGTCAGCCGGGCATTCACAATCCCGCAGGAAGGACCGGTGTCCTGTGTCAGCGACACGACTTTCTGGATGTCCAGATGGGTGCCGTAGGTGTAGGTTTGCGGGGTGACATCGGCTTCGGCACGGGCCGACAAGGTGCAGATGTTCAGGGCGGCAAACAGGCAAGCGGCGTAGATGGCTTTGGTGTTCATGGCGGTTTCCTCAAGGCTTCAATGATTAGTTGGTCCGAGGCAGGTTGGTTTGCCTCGATGGAACCCATTAGAAGCCTGCGAGGTATCCCGTCTGTGTCGGGAAAACCCCTGAGTCAATCGTTACGTATCAAAACCGCCGCCCGATACACAGCGATACAAAACCCCGAAAAAATCGCGTTTTTGCGTCTGTATGTATCCGCCGAGACGCCAGATACACTGCAATACAAAGGGCTGCGGGCGAACGGGCCAAGGCTCGATAGACTGCGCGACATCCCCCACTGTTAGAGGCTTGGCCCCATGGAACATGTCGATCACATTCTCATCGTCGACGATGACCGCGAGATTCGGGAGCTGGTAGGCAACTACCTGAAGAAGAATGGCCTGCGCACCACCGTCGTCGCAGATGGCCGGCAAATGCGTTCGTTCCTGGAATCCACGCCGGTGGACCTGATCGTGCTCGACATCATGATGCCCGGCGACGACGGGCTGATGCTCTGCCGCGAGTTGCGTGCCGGCAAACACAAGGCCACGCCGGTGCTGATGCTCACCGCGCGCAACGACGAAACCGACCGCATCATCGGTTTGGAAATGGGCGCCGACGATTACCTGGTCAAGCCGTTCGCCGCCCGTGAGCTGCTGGCGCGGATCAACGCCGTACTGCGCCGCACGCGGATGCTGCCGCCGAACCTGGTGGTGACCGAAAGCGGGCGTCTGCTGGCCTTCGGGCGCTGGCGCCTGGACACTTCCGCCCGGCACCTGCTCGACGCCGACGGCACCATGGTTGCCCTCAGCGGCGCGGAATATCGCTTGCTACGGGTGTTCCTCGACCATCCGCAACGGGTGCTCAATCGCGATCAGTTGCTGAACCTGACCCAGGGCCGCGACGCCGATCTATTCGACCGCTCCATTGATTTGCTGGTAAGCCGCTTGCGCCAGCGCTTGCTCGACGATGCGCGGGAGCCGGCTTATATCAAGACCGTACGCAGCGAGGGTTACGTGTTTTCCCTGCCGGTTGAAGTACAGGGAGCGCCCGCATGAATCTCGCACTGCGCTGGCCGCGCACCCTCGCCTCACGGCTGTCGCTGATCTTCCTGGTCGGCCTGATTCTCGCCCAAGCGTTGTCCTTCGGCGCGCAGTACTACGAGCGTTACGAAAGCGCGAAAAACACCATGCTCGGCAATCTGGAAACCGACGTCTCGACCTCCATCGCCATCCTCGACCGCTTGCCGGCTGAAGAACGGGCGGGCTGGTTGCAGCAACTGGAGCGGCGCAACTACCGTTACATGCTGGACGACGGCTCACCGGGCACGGCCATGCGCGACACGCCCATCGCGGTGACCTCGATCAAAGACGCCATCGGCAAGGATTACCCGATGACCGTGACCGACATCCCCGGCCCGCAGAAACACTTCCAGGTGCACCTGAAACTGGCGGACGGCAGCCCGGTGACTATCGATGTGCGGCCGGCGATGGTGCCGTTGTCGCCGTGGCTGCCGATCGCGCTGCTGGGGCAGCTGGCGCTGATGCTCGCCTGCACCTGGCTGGCCGTGCGCATCGCCATTCGCCCCCTCACCCGCCTCGCCACGGCGGTAGAAACTCTGGACCCCAACACCCACGCCGTACACCTCGATGAAAAAGGACCGACCGAAGTCGCCCATGCGGCCATGGCGTTCAATGCCATGCAGGCGCGAATTGCCGCTTATTTGAAAGAACGCATGCAACTGCTGGCGGCGATTTCCCACGACCTGCAAACCCCGATCACCCGCATGAAACTGCGCGCCGAATTCATGGACGATTCCAGCGAGAAGGACAAACTCTGGAACGATCTGAGTGAGATGGAGCACCTGGTGCGCGAAGGCGTGGCCTATGCCCGCAGCATCCATGGTGCCACCGAAGAGAGCCGGCGCACTGATCTGGATTCGTTCCTCGACAGCCTGGTGTTCGACTATCAGGACATGGGCAAGGACGTGCAACTGAGCGGCAAAAGCGCCGCCGTGATCGACACCCGCCCCCACGCCTTGCGCCGGGTGCTGGTGAACCTGACCGACAACGCCCTGAAATTCGCCGGGGCCGCCGAGTTGCAGGTCGAAGCAAAAACCGATGGCAGCTTGTCGGTCAAAGTCATGGACCGCGGGCCGGGGATTGCCGAAGAGGAATTGGCCCAGGTGATGGAGCCGTTCTATCGCGTGGAAAACTCACGCAACCGCAGCACCGGCGGGACCGGGTTGGGGTTGGCGATTGCGCAGCAGTTGGCGTTGGCGATCGGGGGATCATTGACGTTGAGTAATCGTGAAGGCGGTGGCCTCAGCGCAGAACTCAAATTGCCTCGTTGAGAGCTGATCGTTCCCACGCTCCAGACCTCTAACCTGATCGTTCCCACGCTCCAGACTTCTAACCTGATCGTTCCCACGCTCCGCGTGGGAATGCAGCCGGGGACGCTCCGCGTCCCATCCAGAGCCGAACGCGGAGCGTCCGTTGAGGCATTCCCACGCGGAGCGTGGGAACGATCAGGCGACTACACCTTCGGCATGCATCTGCCGCAACAACGCCCAGCCGTTGTCCATGAACTCGCTGGCCCCAGCAGCCCCCGCCTCCACCGCCAGCCCTTCCAGCTGCGCACGCCCCTCCAACTCGGGAAACTCCCCAATCCGCTGCAACAACCGCCATGCCAACGGGCTCAATTCGGAGAATTTCACGCTCCAGTCCTCAGTCCTTCGAACCAGCAACAACGTCGGCTGATCCGGCGCTGCATGAGGCCGATAATCCGGCCCCAACAGCTGCACCGGCCAGCCATACGCCAACGGCCAGGCCAGTGGCGAAACCCGCAATGGCCGCTCCAGCAACAACTCGGCATCGCTTATCGGCAACGGCTCGTCGTCAGTCTGTTGCAACGCCATCTCGACCCACTCGTAATGCGCGAGTTCGACCATGAACGGCGGCCAATCCCCTTCGCTTAGCCCTTGCGGTTCAGACGCCAGAAACGCGACAAACTCTTGGGCGATCTCACCAAATTTCGGCGTGCGAGCGCGGTAGTCCCGCAGGAAGATCCGCACCAGTGCGCACCATTCCTCATCCCCCAGAATCTTCACCAGCACCGGGAACGTCCCGCTGAGCAACAACGACAGATTGTTGAACACCAGATCCCGATAAACCTGGACCCGCGCGGCATCCATTTCGGCTGGCGGCGCGCAGTGCTCGGGATCGCGCAGATATTGGGTCAGGGCATCCTGTTGCTGATGCAGCGAAGATTTATCCACGGTTCACCTCCACGCCTTGCAAGCGGCGAATGGTCTGCAACTCGGCCACCAACTCCGAAAACGCCGGGAAGTTGAAGTCTCGCTCCAGCAGCGTCGGTTGTGCGCCAAAACGTGCGTAAGCCTCGGCCAGCAACGACCAGACCACCGGTTTCACCGAGGCGCCGTGGGTGTCGATTTTCAACGTATCGGACTCATCGAAGTGCCCGGCGACGTGCATCGCCACCACCCGCCCCGAATCGATCCCCGCCAGAAAAGCCTGCGGATCAAAGCCGTGATTGATCGAGTTCACATACACATTGTTGACGTCCAGCAACAGGTTGCAATCGGCTTCCCGCAGCACCGCATTGGTGAAAGTCAGCTCATCCATATCCTGCCGGGGCGCGGCGTAATAGGAGACGTTTTCCACCGCCAGCCGTCGGCCGAGAATGTCCTGGGACTGACGAATCCGCGCAGCCACGTGGTGCACCGCTTCTTCGGTAAACGGCAGCGGCAGCAGGTCGTACAGATGACCGTCATCGCTGCAATAACTCAGGTGCTCGCTGTACAGCGGCACGTTGTAGTGATCGAGAAAACCCCGCACCTCCTGCAAAAAACCGACGTCCAGCGGCGCCGACCCGCCCAACGACAGGGACAAACCGTGGCAAGACAACGGATAGCGCTCGGCCAAGGCCCGCAGCGCCGCGCCATGGGCACCTCCAATGCCGATCCAGTTTTCCGGGGCGACTTCCAGAAAGTCGAAATTTCCAGCCGGGGCGGCCTGAAGGTCTTTCATCAGGCCGCGACGCAGGCCGAGGCCGACGCTGGCCTTCGTTGATAAATCAGAGGTCTGCATGATGTCGATCTCATTCTGTGTGGATAAATGAGCGTCGAGTTAACCAATGAGATGTATCGGACCTGTGTTCGGCTTTTGCAGAAATCGGCAGCGCATGTATCAACCGCCGCACCGTACACACTGCGATACACAACACCCAACCACACCAAGTTCTGTAGGAGCAAGGCTTGCCCGCGATGGCGGTATCCCAGGCAACATCTTTGTCGACTGACACGCCGCCATCGCGGGCAGGCCTTGCTCCTAAAGGGATTGTGGGCCATGTGGCTTTCGTCGCCCCACACCGCAGTGCGCGGGGGCCGAACTAAACTTAACGCACGCAGGACGCCGTCAGCGTCCTGTCCATTCCCACGACCACCGCCCAGTGGCGCACGCCTCGACAAACAAGGCCTCTGGACCGTGATCCTGCCACAGGAGCACACGTGATGGACGAGGCCAGACTTAACGATTTCATGGGCAAACTGGTCAACGACATGGGCGGCGCCGCGATGCTGGCCAATGTCATTCTCGGCGAAGAACTCGGCCTGTACCGGGCCATGGCCGACAGCCAGCCGATCAGCCCCGAAACCCTCGCCGAGAAGACCGGTTGCCACCCCCGCCTGCTGCGCGAATGGCTCAGCGCCCACGCCGCTTCCGGGTACATGGAACACCAGGACGGCCAGTTCCGCCTGCCCGAAGAGCAAGCCCTGGCCTTGGCGATCGAAGACTCGCCGGTGTACATCGCCGGCGGTATCGGGGTGGTCGCGTCGTTTTTCCATGACAAGGACAAACTGATCAATGCTTTTCGCGGCGACGGCGCCCTGCCCTGGGGCGAACACCATCCGTGCATGTTCAGTGGCACGGAACGCTTCTTCCGACCCGGCTACAAGGCACATTTGGTCGCCGAATGGTTGCCGGCGCTGGAAGGCGTGGTCGCCAAACTTGAGTCCGGCGCCAAGGTCGCGGACATCGGCTGTGGCCATGGCGCGTCCACGGTGATCATGGCCCAGGCGTTCCCGGATTCGCGCTTTGTCGGCTTCGACTACCACGCGCCCTCCGTCACCGTGGCCACCCAGCGCGCCGAGGCCGGTGGCGTGTCCGGTCGGGCGCGGTTCTTCCAGGGCACGGCGAAAAGTTATCCGGGCACCGACTATGACCTGGTCTGCTACTTCGACTGCCTGCACGACATGGGCGACCCGGTAGGCGCGGCGCGGCACGCCTACGATTCGCTGAAACCGGACGGCACGGTGCTGCTGGTGGAGCCTTACGCCAACGATTCCCTCGACGACAACATCAATCCGGTGGGTCGGCTGTTCTACGCCGCCTCGACGTTCATCTGCACCCCGAACTCGCTGTCCCAGGAAGTCGGCCTCGGGCTCGGCGCCCAGGCCGGTGAAGCGCGGTTGCGCAAGGTGTTTACCGAGGCCGGGTTCAAGCATTTCCGCCGGGCCACGGAAACGCCGTTCAACCTGATTCTTGAAGCCCGTAAATAAACACCGGGGGGAACGCGAAACTTGTAGCAGCTGGCGAAGCCTGCGTTCGGCTGCGAAGCAGTCGTAAACCCTGCGCACGCGGTGCACCTGATGCACCGCGTTGCCTGATTTCACGACGGCTTCGCCGTCGAACGCTGCCTCGCGGTGCTCGACAGCTGCTACAAGTTGCGTTATCGGCGGGCGTCGCGTCGTGATCGGCAAATGCTACCCTGCAAACACTCAAGGCCTTCCCGGAGTGTTGAACATGCAAGGCAGCCCCATCCGCGAACAACTCGACCGTCTTCAGCAGTTAATGGCCCACCAGCCATTCGCGGTCCTGACGGGCGCCGGCATCAGCACCCCGTCGGGCATTCCGGACTACCGCGACAACCAGGGCGTGCGCCGTGGCCGACAACCGATGATGTATCAGGAGTTCCTCGCCGCCCCCGAGTCCCGGCGCCGTTACTGGGCACGGGCGATGCTCGGTTGGCCACGGGTGCGCCTGGCCAGTCCCAACGCGGCACACGAAGCGTTGGCCAGTTTGCAAGGTGCGCGGCAGATCGACGGACTCATCACGCAGAACGTCGACACCCTGCACGACCAGGCCGGCAGCCACGACGTCATCGAACTCCACGGCAGCCTGCACCGAGTGTTGTGCCTGGACTGCGGCCAGCGCAGTGAACGCGATGCCATTCAGCAACTGATGGAAGCGCAAAATCCGTACCTGGCGGGCGTCGATGCGGTGCAGGCGCCGGATGGCGATACCCTGCTCGACCCAGCGTTTGAGGCGCGGTTTCAGGTGCCGCATTGCCCGCATTGCGGCGAAGAGCGGATGAAGCCGGATGTGGTGTTTTTTGGCGAGAACGTCGCGCAGGTGACGGCGGCCAAGGCCATGGCGACGGTTGAGCAAGCGGCGGGGTTGCTGGTGGTGGGGTCGTCGTTGATGGCGTATTCGGCGTTTCGCTTGTGCCGGGCGGTGGTGGATCAGGGCAAGCCGTTGATTGCGATCAATCTGGGCAAAACCCGGGCGGATGACATCCTCGATATGAAAATTGAAGGTTCCTGCGAAAAACTCCTGCCCTTGCTGACACAACACCTTACCCTCTGATCGTTCCCACGCGCCGCGTGGGAATGCATCCCGTGACGCTCTGCGTCACATCCGGAAGCGGAACGCAGAGCGTCCCCGGCGGCATTCCCACGCAGAGCATGGGAACGATCACGCGATCACGCAGAAGCCGTGTTCCGTTCTCAAGGCATGAGGCGCTGGCCAAGGTTGGCCTCCTTGAAAATATCAAACAACGCCTGCGCCGCCGCCGACAGCTCATGCCCCGGTTTGGTCAACACGCCAATCGCCCGTTCCACCACCGGGTCGCGCAAGGTGATGCAGTGCGCGCCCGACTCCTGCATTTGCTGCACGCACAGCGCCGGCACCGCGCTCACGCCCAAACCGCTGGCAACCATCCGGCCGACCGTCGCCAGTTGATGGCTTTCAAATTCCACCGGCAACTTCATACCCCGGGCCTGCAAGTGTTCTTCGAGCATCACCCGCACCGTGGACGGTCGTTGCAGGGTGATGAACGGTTCCTTCAACAAGGTTTCCCAGTCGATCTCGTCCAGTTTCGCCAACGGTGAATCATGGGGCACCACCGCGACAAAGCGGTCGATGTACAACGGCGTGAATTCCAGCGACGTGCTGTGGGCCGGCTCGAACGACACGCCGAGTTCCACCTGCCGATCCCGGACCATTTCCAGCACCTGCTCGTTGATCACGTCGTTCACCGTGACGTTGACTTTCGGGTAACGCGCGCGGAAGGTCTTGAGGATCGGCGGCAGCAGGTTGCCGGCAAACGACGGCATTGCCGCCACGGTCACGCGCCCGCGCTGCAGGGTGAAACGCTGGCGCAGTTCGTCCTCGGCGTTGTCCCAATCGGCGATCAGCCGGCGAGCCAGCGGCACCAGCGATTCGCCCTCCGGGGTCAGCGCGACGTTGCGTGTATTACGGCTGAACAGGCGCCCGCCCAAACCTTCTTCGAGGGCCTTGATGGTCAGGCTCAACGCCGATTGCGACAGGTGCAACCGCTCGCAGGCCACGGCGAAACTCAGACTCTGGGCCACGGCCAGGAAGGCGCGGATCTGCTTGATGGTCAAGTCGCTTTGCTCCAGTTGTAAGCTATAAGCCTCAAGCTGCAAGATTGAAGCAGCGATTAGTGAGTTTTATCTATCAATCAACCTTAAAAATCAACTTAACAAATGAATGGCCCGGCGCGACACTCACTTCCACTACGGCTAGCCAGCCGCCCATAAAGAATAAAAGAGGTGCATATGGCAGGTTTCGACAAGCGCGTGAGTTCCTACGAGGAAGCCCTCGCAGGCCTTGAAGACGGCATGACCGTGATCGCTGGTGGCTTCGGCCTGTGCGGCATTCCGGAAAACCTCATCGCCGAGATCAAGCGCAAAGGCACCCGTGACCTCACCGTGGTTTCCAACAACTGCGGCGTCGACGGTTTCGGCCTCGGCGTGCTGCTGGAAGACCGGCAGATCCGCAAGGTCGTGGCCTCGTATGTGGGCGAGAACAAGATGTTCGAAGAGCAACTGCTCAGCGGCGCCATCGAAGTCGACCTGACCCCTCAAGGCACCCTCGCCGAAAAAATGCGCGCGGGCGGCGCCGGCATCCCGGCCTTCTTTACCGCCACTGGCGTCGGCACCCCGGTTGCCGAAGGCAAGGAAGTGCGTGAGTTCAATGGCCGCAAGTACCTGATGGAAGAGTCCATCACCGGTGACTTCGCCATCGTCAAAGGCTGGAAAGCCGACCATTTCGGCAACGTCATCTATCGCCACACCGCCCAGAACTTCAACCCGCTGGCCGCCACCGCCGGCAAGATCACCGTGGTCGAAGTCGAAGAAATCGTCGAACCCGGCGAGCTGGACCCGTCGCAGATCCACACCCCTGGCATCTACGTCGACCGGATCATTTGCGGCACGTTCGAGAAGCGCATCGAACAGCGCACCGTGCGTAAGTGATCCCCTGCCCCCGGACCGAATGAAGGAATAACAACAATGGCACTTTCCCGCGAACAAATGGCTCAACGCGTCGCCCGCGAAATGCAGGACGGCTTCTACGTGAACCTGGGCATCGGCATTCCGACCCTGGTCGCCAACTACATCCCTGAAGGCATGGAAGTCATGCTGCAGTCGGAAAACGGCCTGCTCGGCATGGGTCCTTTTCCTACTGAAGAAACCATCGATGCCGACATGATCAACGCCGGCAAACAAACCGTGACCGCACGGATCGGCGCTTCGATTTTCTCCTCGGCCGAATCCTTCGCGATGATCCGCGGTGGCCATGTCGACCTGACCGTGCTCGGTGCCTTTGAAGTCGACGTCGAAGGCAACATCGCCTCGTGGATGATCCCCGGCAAACTGGTCAAGGGCATGGGCGGCGCCATGGACCTGGTGGCCGGCGCAGACAACATCATCGTCATCATGACCCACGCGTCCAAGGACGGTGAGTCCAAGCTGTTGGCCAAATGCAGCCTGCCGCTGACCGGCGCCGGATGCATCAAACGCGTGCTGACCGACCTCGCCTACCTCGAAATCAAGGACGGCGCGTTCATTCTCAAAGAACGTGCGCCAGGCGTGAGCGTCGAAGAGATTGTCGCCAAGACCGCCGGTAAACTGATCGTGCCGGATCACGTACCGGAAATGCAGTTCGCTGCCCAGTGAGGAATCATTCCATGCAAGACGTCGTTATTGTTGCCGCCACCCGTACCGCCATCGGCAGTTTCCAGGGTGCGTTGGCCGGTGTGTCCGCCGTTGATCTGGGCGCTGCGGTGATCCGTCAGTTGCTGGCGCAAACTGGTCTGGACCCGGCTCTGGTCGATGAAGTGATCATGGGCCAGGTACTCACCGCCGGTGCCGGGCAGAACCCTGCGCGCCAGTCGGCAATCAAGGCTGGCCTGCCGTTTACCGTGCCGGCCATGACCCTGAACAAGGTCTGCGGTTCGGGTCTGAAAGCCCTGCACCTGGCGACCCAGGCGATTCGCTGCGGCGATGCCGAGGTGATCATTGCTGGCGGCCAGGAAAACATGAGCCTGTCCAACTACGTGATGCCCGGCGCGCGCACCGGTCTGCGCATGGGTCACGCACAAATCGTCGACACCATGATCAGCGACGGCCTGTGGGATGCGTTCAACGATTACCACATGGGCATCACCGCCGAGAATCTGGCTGACAAGTACAGCCTGACTCGCGAGCAACAGGACGCCTTCGCCGCGGCCTCCCAGCAAAAAGCCACGGCAGCCATCGAAGCCGGGCGTTTTGTCGATGAGATCACGCCGATCCTGATCCCGCAGCGCAAGGGCGATCCGCTGTCCTTCGCCACCGACGAACAGCCACGGGCCGGCACCACCGCCGAAGCCCTGGGCAAACTGAAACCGGCCTTCAAGAAGGATGGTTCGGTGACCGCCGGTAACGCCTCGTCCCTGAACGACGGTGCCGCCGCTGTAATCCTGATGAGCGCCGAAAAAGCCAAGGCCCTGGGCCTGCCGGTACTGGCGAAAATCGCCGCTTACGCCAACGCGGGCGTCGACCCGGCAATCATGGGCATCGGCCCGGTATCGGCCACTCGCCGTTGCCTGACCAAGGCTGGCTGGTCCATCGACCAACTGGACCTGATCGAAGCCAACGAAGCCTTCGCCGCGCAATCCCTGGCGGTGGCCAAGGACCTGGAATGGGACTTGGACAAAGTCAACGTCAACGGCGGCGCCATTGCGCTGGGCCATCCGATAGGTGCCTCGGGTTGCCGGGTGCTGGTGACCTTGCTGCATGAAATGATCAAGCGCGACGCCAAGAAAGGCCTCGCCACCCTGTGCATCGGTGGTGGTCAGGGCGTGGCACTGGCAATCGAACGCTAGTCCTCACTCTGATCGTTCTAGCGTTCAACAGACAGCGCGGGGACCCACGAATATCCGTTCGCTGTCTGGCAAAACACCCGGTGCGACTCACGTCGCACCGGGTTATCAAATTAGAGTTTCTGCCACAACGCCCTATTCGTAGCAGCTGTCGAGCCCCAGCGAGGCTGCGTTCGGCGGCGAAGCCGTCGCAAACCCGACATACGCGGTTATCCTGAAACACCGCACTGCCTGATTTTACGACGGCTTCGCCGCCGAACGCAGCCTCGCCGGGGCTCGGCAGCTGCTACACCGATCGCATAACACTCAGCCAAACTTCACCAGGTTCAGCGTTGGCAATGGCCCACCCGGGAACTGTGCCAGCCGCGCGCCGACACTCAGTTCCCCAAGATCAATCCCGCAAAACCCCAGGCGCTCGATCAAGTCCGCTACGTGCCCTTTCGCCTCGGCATCATCCCCTGATAAAAACAACACGCGCTTGCCCCCCTCCGCCGCCGGATCACTCTCCAGCAACCGCGCCGCCAGGTGATTGAACGCCTTCACCACCCGCGCTCCGGGCACCCATTCGGTGAATACTTCGCTGGATGTACGGCCCTGCAAATCCACCGCCTTGAACGCTGGCGCCTCAATCGAGTTGTTGGCATCAAGGACAATTCGCCCGCCGAAATCCGGCAGCCCCCCCAACGCCGTCGGTAATTTCGACCAGTTGACCGCCACCAGCACAATGTCTTGTGCGGCCGCTTCTTCACGGGTACCCGCACGGGCGGTCGGCCCGAGTTCTTCCGCCAGCGCCGCCAGGGTTTGCGGGCCACGGCTATTGGCGATGACCAATTCAATCCCTTGACGGGACAAGGCCCGGGCGAAGGCTGAGCCGATGGCGCCCGCGCCGATGATTCCGATAGTGCTCATGGTTGTTCACTCCGATCAGGTTGTCGTTGGAGTGAATACTGCGCTTGCCATTAGGTCTTGATTAGCTGGTAATGCCTTGAATTATCTTCAAGCATTAGTATCAGGTGCCGTTCCATGGAAACCCTCGCCAACCTCGAATCCTTTGTGCGCAGTGCCGAAACCGGCAGCTTTTCCGCCGCCGCGCGATTGCTGGCGCTGACAACCGCCGCCGTCAGCCGCAACGTGGCGATGCTGGAGCGCAACATTGGTGTGCGGCTGTTCCAGCGCTCGACGCGCAAGCTTTCCCTGACCGAGGCCGGGGAAAGTTTTCTGGCGAGTATCAGCGGCAATTTGCAGGGGTTGCAGGCGGCGATCAGTGCGCTAAGCAGTGATCGTGGCGAGCCGGCCGGTGTGCTCAAGGTCAGCCTGGCGCCGACCTTTGGCATCGGCCATGTGTTGCCGCTGCTACCGGCGTTCCTGGCGCGCTATCCGTTGATTCGGCCGGAGTGGCACTTCGAAAATCGCCAGGTGGATTTGATTGCCGAAGGCTATGACGCGGCCATCGGTGGTGGTTTCGAATTGACGCCGGGGGTCATCTCGCGGACGTTGGCGGCGGCGGATGTGGTTGCCGTCGCGTCACCGGCTTATCTGGCTGGACGCACCCTGCCCACCAGCCCGGCGGACTTGCTTGGGCACACCGGCATCGTGATGCGCGGCATTCGTACCGGGCGGATTCGTCAGTGGATGATGCGCGATGGTGCGGGCCATGAAGCCAGCGCCAGCCTGAATGAAAACATCGTGCTCAATGACCCGGCAGCCATGCGCGAAGCGGCCCTGCTCGGCCTCGGGGTGACGCTGCTGGTGCTGCCCGATGTGGTCACGCAGATCCAGCGTGGTGAACTGGTGCGCCTGCTGCCGGACTGGCATGCGGATGCGGGACCGATCTCGCTGTACTACCCGAGCCGCACCTTGATGCCGGCCAAGACCCGGGTGTTTATTGATTTTGTGATGGACGCGTTCGGCGGCTGACCGTTCGTTCCCACGCTCCGCGTGGGAACGATCGGCGTCAAACCACCAACTGCAAAATCAACCACGCATTCGCCGCACTGATTACCCCAAACAACCCCCACGCCAGCACCCGCGTCGGCAGTCGATTCACAAACGGCCCCATCAGCTTGTGGTCATTGGTCATGCTGATCAACGGGTACAACGCAAACGGCAGTTGCAGGCTCAACACGACCTGACTCAACACCAACAACTTGCCAATCGCATTGTCGCCCATCAGCCACACGCCGATGAACGCCGGGATCAGCGCCAGCCCGCGGGTGATCAAACGCCGTTGATAGCAGGGAATCCGCAGGTTCAGGTAACCCTCCATGATCACCTGGCCGGCGATGGTGCCGGTAAAGGTCGAGCTCTGCCCCGAGGCCAGCAGCGCGACACCAAACAGCACGCTGGCCAAGGCCCCGCCCACCAGCGGATCGAGCAGGTGATAGGCATCCTGGATGTCCACCACGTCGCTGTGCCCGGTGCCGTGGAACGCGGCCGCCGCCAGAATCAGGATCGCCGCGTTGACCAGCAACGCCAGGGCCAGGGAGCCGATGGTGTCGATGCGTGCCAGTTTGACCGCGTCCTGCTTGCTGGCCAGGTCCTTGCCGATCATTCGGGTTTGCACGATCGAGGTGTGCAGGTACAAGTTATGCGGCATCACCGTGGCCCCGAGAATGCCGATGGCGATGTACAGCGGCGCGGCATCGCCGATGGCCGACAGTGACGGGGTAAAACCGCGGGCAACGTCCGGCCAGTAGGGTTTGATCAGCAGCAGTTCGACGAAGAAACACGCGCCGA
Organism: Pseudomonas sp. LBUM1646; assembly: GCF_059716165.1. NCBI lineage: Bacteria > Pseudomonadati > Pseudomonadota > Gammaproteobacteria > Pseudomonadales > Pseudomonadaceae > Pseudomonas > Pseudomonas sp. LBUM1646. Next base: position 2,691,195 of record NZ_CP166810.1, on the reverse strand, counting down.
TGGTGCCGACCAGCACCAGCATGATCGCTTCCAGCCGGCGAAAGCCACGATTCTGCAAGGCCAGCACCAGCAGTGTGTCGAATGCGGTCAGGGCAATGCCGAAGGTCAGCGAGCAGCCCAGCAGCAGATGGAATGCCAACGCGCAGCCGAGCACTTCGGCCAGGTCCGTGGCGATGATCGAGATTTCCGCCAGCACCCATTGGGTGCGCGCGGTGCGGGTGCTGTAGCGTTCGCGGGACAGTTGCGCCAGGTCCCGCCCGGTGGCGATGCCCAGCCGCGAACACAAACACTGCACCACCATCCCCGCCAGGCTCGCCAAGAGCACCACGAACAACAAACTGTAGCCAAACCGCGAACCGGCCTCGATGGCCGTGGCCCAGTTGCCGGGGTCCATGTAACCGATCGACACCAGCAAACCGGGGCCGGCAAAACGCAGCAGGCGCTTGAAGAATGAAGCGCTCGGATCAACCGCAACACTGCCAGCCACTTCCGGCGGGCAAAACGGCGCCGTGGCGAGTTTGGGCAAAAAACTGAAGTTCACTCAAACATCCAGAAACAATTGGAAAGGCGCAGCTTAGACGTTTCGACCCTCTACAGGCTATACACGCAACCTGCGTAGGAGCTGCCGAAGGCTGCGCCAACGAGGGAACCGCGTTTTGTATACAACATTCGGCTATTCCTAGAGCAATCCGCCATCTGCAATGCTAACGTTGCCGCCTCACACAGGTCGGAGGTGCGTGCGTGCTGCTGCTCAAGTTGCTGGTGATTCCCGGGTTTCTGCTGCTGATTTCCCTGGCGGGCAAACGCTGGGGACCGAGCGTGGCCGGTTGGCTGTCGGGGTTGCCGGTGGTGGTCGGGCCGATTCTGTTTTTCCTCGCCATCGAGCAAGGCCAGATATTCGCCGCCCAAGCCGCGACCGCTGCCTTGTCCGCGATGTTCGCCATGATTGCTTTCTGCGTGACTTACGCTCAGGTCGCGCAACGGGCCGGTTGGCCTTGGGCGCTGACGATTTCCATGGTGGTGTGGGCCACGGTGGCCGTTGTGCTCTCACTGATCCCGCCGTCCCTGACGCTTTCGGTGATCGCCGCCGCCATCGCCCTATTGGCCGCACCTTACCTGTTCCCGTCCGTACAGCCGATTGTTTCAGGCCCCAGACCCAAGTCCGACAAACTGCTGCTGCGCATGGTGGCCGGCGCGCTATTGACCTTGGCCGTCACGCTGCTGGCCAGTACCGTGGGCGAACGCTGGAGCGGCTTGCTGGCGGTGTTCCCGGTATTGGGCAGCGTGATGGCGGTGTTCTCCCAGCAAACCCGCGGCCCGGCGTTCACCGCCGCATTGTTGCGCGCCACCGCCACCGGTATGTACTCGTTCGCGGCGTTCTGCCTGGTGCTGGCGCTGACCTTACCGAGCCTTGGCCTGGCAGCGTTTGCCCTTGGCGTGGCGGTGTCCGTGGGCATGCTCGGGGTGACCCGACGCTTGTTGGCAAAACCGGCAATGACCACTCGTTCGAGCATCTCGAACGAGTAGACCAAGAACCTCGTACGTCAATCGAACAGGTTCCGCCCACCATCAGCCTCAGTTCAAACCCACTGACTGAGGCCTATCCGATGAAATTCTTTTTCCACCCTTCGCCCAACCCGATGAAAGTTGCCCTGTTGCTTGAAGAGCTGCAAACGCCCTACGAGCTGATCGGCGTCGACACCTTCAAAGGCGAGCAGCACTTACCGGCGTTCCTGGCGATCAACCCGAACGCCAAGGTCCCGGCCCTGGTGGACGGCGACGCTACGGTATTCGATTCCCAGGCGATTCTGCTGCACCTGGCGCAAAAACATCAGCGCTTCCTACCGACCAGCGTGACCGGTCAGGCCGAGTTGCTGTCCTGGTTGATGTTCATCGCCACCGGCCTGTCGCCGTTTTCCGGGCAAGCGGTGCACTTCCTGCATCACGCGCCGGAAGACCTGGCCTACGCAAAAAACCGTTATTTGAAAGAAGTCGAACGCCACTACCACGTGCTCGACCAGCGCCTGGCCGATCATCAGTACCTGGCTGGCGACACCTACAGCATCGCCGACATGGCGCTCTGGGGCTGGGCCAACTACGCGCCGTACATCCTCGGCGAGAGCGGGCTGGCGGCGTACCCGAACGTCAAGCGCCTGTTCGACGAAATCAGCGCTCGCCCGGCGGCCCTGCGTGCCCATGGCCTGAAGGAGAAACTGGTGCTCAAGGCTGAATTCGACGAAGAAACCCGGCGTAATCTGTTTCCGCAGAATCAGGTGTCTTAACTCTCACCCTTCAGGTCCCCGTAGCAGCTGTCGAGCCCCAGCGAGGCTGCGTTCGGCGGCGAAGCCGTCGTAAACCCGGCATGCAATGTCATCCTGAAACACCGCGGTGGCTGATTTCACGACGGCTTCGCCGCCGAACGCAGCCTCGCTGGGGCTCGACAGCTGCTACGGGGGGGCATTCCATGGGATGATCGCCCTCTAGCGCGACCATCCCTGGAGAGTTTCTATGTCATTGTTCCGTAAAAAAGCCGTTGTCCTGTTGTTGACGGTGGCTGCCAGCCTGGGGGCCATGAATGTGTATGCCGCCAAGGCCACCACCAGCGACGCCGCGCCCATCAAAGTCTCGATGCTCGGCGGCAAGTTCAAATTCACCCTGCCCAAGGGCTTCGCCGCCAACCCGCTGCCGCCGGGCGCGACCGGTGCGACCGGCACCATGTACGCCAACGAGACCACCAAGACTGTAGTGATCGCGGCTGAAAACAACCTGGCACCTGGCGTCACCGTCAAAGACAACGACGGCGAATTCCTCGACAGCACAGCCGCCGACTTCGACGCCGCAGAACACAAGGCCCTGCCGGACTTCACCAAGCTCAGCGAAAAAAGCCTGACGATGAAAGGCACCGGGCTGGGCCTGCGGCAGGTCGACAGCACCGCCACCCAGGGCGGCGGCAAAACCCTCAACACCACGCTGATGGCCGGTTCCGGCAACCGCATGGCGGTGATTCAGATCATCTCTCGCCCGGCCGACAAGGCTGGCCACGACACCTTGGTCAAGCAGATCACAGGCAAGTAAAAGCTCAGGGATTGAGACGCTGCAACCAGGCGTTCAAATCCTGGATCTCGGCGGCGCTGATGCTGTGGCCCAGGCCTTCGTAGGCATGAAACTCAGGCTTGAGTGACAGGCGCTGCAACAGGCTGTCGGCCTCGGTGCCGTCGACAAAGGGCAAGCGCTTATCCACGGTGCCGTGACCGATGAAAATCGCCAGCTTCTGGCGTTTTTCATCCGGTTTTAGCTCGGATTTGAGCACCGGCAGAATCCGCCCGCTCAACGCAGCAATCCCACCCACCGCTTCGGGATGACGCAACGCCACCTCGTAGGACATGATCGCGCCCTGGCTGAAACCCACCAGGAACACTTTGTTGGCGTCGGTGTGATATTTCTTCGCCGCTTGGGCGATGAAGTCCAGCAATACCTTGCCACTGGTCTTCAGATCATCCGTCTCACCGTTATAAGCACCGTCGCCTTTCTTGCGAAACCACTGGTAACTGTCCGCCTCCAACGCCACCGGCGCCTGCACCGACAGGTAGTTGTAGTGCGTCGGCAATTCATCCTTGATCCCGAACAGATCCCGCTCGTTACTGCCGTAGCCGTGGAGAAAAATCACCAGCGGCTGATCGTGGGAATCAGGGTTGGCCTGCTCCAGGTACTTGAGCGGCAGATCGGTGTGCAGCGGGGTTTGAGCGTGGGCCGTGGCGGAGGCCAGGAGCATGAACAGAGCGAGAAACTTCAGCATAAACCTTCCTTACAGGGGCGCAGGATTCGACTGACACCCTAACACCTCTTCCAGCTGATACATCACCCTGTAGGAACTGCCGAAGGCTGCGATCTTTTGATCTTGCTTTTATAAATCAAAGTCAAAAGATCGCAGCCTTCGGCAGCTCCTACAGTGAGAAATGGTCATCAATCGTTGGTCAACTTCCCAACCCGAAACGGCTCGCGCCCCGCGACTTTCGCCTGCCATGTCCCCGGCTGGGTATAGCGCCCACGGTCAATCGCAAACAACACGCCACTGGTCCCTGCCTTCACGGTCGTGACCCGGTCGTTCAACGGATCGACCACTTCAAACAGCGCATCCCCCTGCTCTACCCACTCGCCCGCCTCGCGCAGGAAGCTGACAACGCCGTGGTGCGGGGCGAACAGGTATTCGGTGCCGGCAAACGGCATGCCTTCGCAGCATTCGCTCGGCGCCGCCGGCCAGGTGCCTTTGATGAACCCCTGTTCGGCGAGAAAGCCCAGAATCGCCTCGCAATTTGCCTGGGCCTGATCGACCCGGGTGTCGCCCATGCTGCCCAGTTCCACGGTCGTTGCCAGATTCGCCAGTGGAATCACCGCCTCAGGGAAGGCCCGCGCCAGGCGCAACCACGGCGTCGAACAGGATTCGTCGAACGAACTGCCCCCGGAGTCTTCGCACAATAACCCCACGCCCGCCTTCAAGCGCGCCGCCAGGGATTGCCACTGCGGCCACTGTTGCGGCAAGGCGTAAATGTGAATCGCCGCGTCGAAGTCGCAATGCAAATCCAGGGTGATGTCAGCATCGCAGGCATGGCGCAACAGCAAGCGGTGCATGGCTTCCAGTTGCGAAGCCGCTGCTGGCAGACCGTCCAGCACCTGGCCCATGGTCTGGCGGATCAGCGCGATGTTGGCCTCGGCATCGTCGCCCAACTGAGCACCGATCAATGCGGCCACCGGCGCACTCAATTCGACGAACGAGCGGTTGAAGTTCTTGCCGCTGCCAAGTTCGAAACGGCCCATGTGCGCGCCTTGCAAGTGCTGGTCGAGGCCGATCGGGTTGGCCACCGGCACTAACTCGATAACACCCTGCAACTGGCCTTGGGTTTCGAGTTCGGCCAGGCGCTGTTTCAGCTCCCAGGCGGTGCGCATGCCCGGCAGTTCATCGGCGTGCAGGCTGGCCTGGATGTACACCTTGCGAGTGCCCGCGCCATAACGAAACACACTGAGGCTGCGTTCGGTGCCCAAATGGCTCCACGGCAGTGGATGGTCGATGCGTTGCATAGCGAAAGGTCCTGTAGACCGTAGGAGCTGCCGAAGGCTGCGATCTTTTGATTTTGATCTTAAAAACAAGATCAAAAGATCGCAGCCTTCGCCAGCGCCTACATGTGATGTTTTGTGTTCGCAGGATAGATCATGAGGCCATAAAAAAAGTGGCCACCGCGTTAACGGTGGCCACTTTTTTAAACGGCCGAATTACTCGCCGCCGTACACATCAAAGTTGAAGTACTTGTCCTGCACTTGCTTGTACTTGCCGTTGGCGCGGATGTCGGTGATGGCGGTGCTGAATTTGTCCGCCAGCTCTTTGTCACCTTTGCGCACGGCGATACCGGCGCCGCCGCCGAAGTACTTGGCGTCTTCGTAGGTCGGGCCAACAAACGCGAAACCTTTACCGGCGTCGGTTTTCAGGAAACCGTCGTCCAGGTTGACCGAGTCGGCCAGCATCGCATCGAGGCGGCCGGAAACCATGTCCAGGTTGGCTTCCTGCTGGGAGCCGTAGCGCACCAGGATAATCCCGGCCGGTTGCAGCACTTCAGTGGCGAAGCGGTCGTGAGTACTGGCGCGCAGCACACCGACTTTCTTGCCCTTGAGTTCGGTCAGCGGGTCCTTCACGTCGGTGCCTGCCTTCATCACGAAGCGCGCCGGGGTGTGGTAGTACTTGATGGTGAAATCAACGTTTTTCTTGCGGTCGTCAGTGATGGTCATGGACGACAGGATCGCGTCGATTTTCTTCACTTTCAGGGCCGGGATCAGGCCGTCGAACTCTTGCTCGACCCACACGCACTTCACTTTCATCTGCTCGCACAGCGCGTCGCCGATGTCCACGTCGAAACCGGTGAGTTTGCCGTCAGGGGTTTTCATCGAGAATGGCGGGTAACCGGCTTCGATACCGATGCGGATCGGCTTGGCGTCTTCGGCCACAGCGGTCAGGGACAACATCGACAGTGCCAGGGCACCGAGCATCACTAGCTTCTTCATTTATAACTCCATGTGTGCGGAGGCTTTTATTGGCAGCTTTCGATTGGCAGTTTCGGCGAATGAAAGCCGAAGTGGCCCGCAGTCTAGAGTGGCTTTCGGCCAGCAAATTATGTTTATGCGACAAATACTTATAGAAAAGTGGCCGACCTATTGGACTGTTTAAATCTGTGCGCCAAGGCAGTGCAAAGACTGTAGGACAAGACTCGGTTTCAGATAAAACCTACGGAGTTCGGGTGCTGATCCGACTGAATAGTCGCAATGGAAACAGGCGCGGAACCTCACTGGCGATGAAGGCTGTTTTGCGGCACATTGAGCGCCACCAGCCCCCGACAAGAGAAACCTGATGCCCGAGTTGAACCTGATCCAGCACCACCCCGCCGAAGGCCCCGGTGCCATTGCCGAATGGGCCAGGTTGCGCGGGATCACGCTGAACGTCTTTCGCGCCGATCTCGGGCAGTTACCGCCGGTGGGTGCGGGGCCGGTGATTGTGTTGGGCGGGCCCTACGAATCCAACGCCGGACCTGCGTGGCTGGAAACAGAGCGTCAGTGGCTGGTGGCCAGCCTGGAGCAAGGCGCGGCGGTGTTCGCCATTTGCCTGGGGGCGCAGTTGTTGGCGTTGAGTCTGGGCGGGAAGGTACGGCGCATGGCCCGTCCTGAAACCGGCTGGACGGGCGTGCGCTTCGCTGATGGCCAGACGCTGAAGGTGCTGGAATGGCATGAAGACGCGATCGATTTACCGCCAGCCGCACAGTTGCTGGCCAGCAGTGAGGCATGTGAGCAGCAGATGTATCGGGTTGGGCCGACGCGGGTGGGGTTGCAGTTTCATCCGGAGTGGAATGCCGAGTCGGTGATTCTGCTGAACGAGCATTTTGGCGATGATTCGCCGTTGCCACGGGACCAGGACGACAGCGCTGCGCATGCAGCGGTGTTTGAGTGGTTGCGGGGGGCGCTGGATCAGTGGTGGGCTGAGGGTTGAAGAGGCAGGATCAAAAGATCGCAGCCTGCGGCAGCTCCTGCGGGTTCGGCGTTCGTCGCAACGAGGCGGGTGAACACGCCCCCCTGTAGGAGCTGTCGAGTGAAACGAGGCTGCGATCTTTTCAGCTACCTCAACATTCGCAACTGACCACCGCACTGGCCGGCCGAGCCACCTCAACACTCAACTCAAACCCCTCATCCAGCCACCCCGTCACCCCGCCAATCATCTCCTTGACCGGGTAACCCAGCGCCGCCAGTTTCACCGCGGCCTTGTTGGCGCCGTTGCAGTGAGGGCCGGCGCAATAAACCACGAACACACTGGATGTCGGATAAGCCGCCAACGTGTCGGCGGTCATCAGCCGCCCCGGAATATTGATAGCCCCGGGCACATGGCCACGCTCGAAGGCCAGCGGGCCACGTGTGTCCACCAGAACGAAATCCACTTCGCCGGCCTGTTGGCTGCCATAAACGTCGGAACAATCGGTTTCAAACGTCAGGCGATTGCTGAAATGCATCAGGGCAATGGCGGACGGGGCAGCAGGAATTTGGCGAACCAGGCTGGTCATGGGGTGTAGTCCTACGTCTGGGTGGGTGTAGGCAGACTTTATCTGCCCGGCGCTTGCCGCTACAGTGGCGCACAAGACACCCACCGGGAACTTTCCGCCAAATGCAGCCCAACCCTGGATTAGTCGCGATTCTGGCCTACGACGGCCTCTGCACCTTTGAGTTCGGCATCGCCGTGGAGATCTTCGGCCTGGCCCGGCCGGAGTTCGATTTCCCGTGGTACGAACATCAGATCGTCGCCGTGGATGAAGGCCCGATGCGCGCCATGGGCGGCATTCAGGTGCTGGCGGACGGCGGCATGGAACTGCTGGAGCAGGCCCGGACCATCCTCATCCCCGGTTGGCGCGACCGCCAGGCGCCGGTGCCTGAAGTCTTGCTCTGCGCCCTGCGACAGGCCCATGCCCGAGGCGCGCGATTGCTGTCAATCTGCTCCGGGGTGTTTGTGCTGGCGGCCACCGGTTTGCTCGACGGTCATCGCGCCACCACCCATTGGCGCTACACCACGGAGCTGGCCGAGCGTTTCCCGAATATTCAAGTCGACCCGGACGTGCTCTACGTCGATTCGGGTCAGTTGATCACCTCAGCCGGCAGCGCGGCCGGTATCGACGCCTGTCTGCATCTGGTGGCGCGGGACTTTGGCACGCAGGTGGCCAACTCGGTGGCGCGGCGGCTGGTGATGTCGCCGCAACGTACCGGTGGTCAGGCGCAGTTTATTCCTACACCGGTCAGTCCAACGCCTCGCAGCGATTTGTCACGGGTCATGCAATGGGCGCGGGAGCGCTTGCACGAACCGCTGGAAGTTCGCGACATGGCCAGTGAAGCGGCGATGAGTGAACGGACCTTCCTGCGTCGCTTCACCGAGGCCAGTGGTCAATCGCCCAAGACCTGGCTGCAGCATCAACGCCTGGCTCGGGCTCGGGAGTTGCTGGAAAGCACGGGCGGCAACACCGAGCAGATTGCCGAACGTTGTGGTTATCGTTCGGTGGAAAGTTTCCGGGTGGCGTTTCGCAGCGTGGTCGGGGTGCCGCCGTCGGTGTATCGGGAACGGTTCGGGCGGGAGGTCCACCGCTAACCCGTAGGAGCGAGGCTCGCCCGCGAATAGGCCAGCCCAGTCACTCTTTATCTGAAGGCTTACGCAACAAATAGGTATCCATAATCCACCCATTCGCCAGCCGCGCCGCCTTGCGCACCCGCTCAATCTCATCCGCCACATCCTTGAGCTTGCCGCTGATGAGGATTTCATCCGGCGTGCCCAGGTAGGCGCCCCAGTAAATCTCTGTCTCCTGATCGGCCACCTGATGGTAGGAATCTTCGGCGTCGAGCATCACCACCAGACTGTCGGCATCACTCACCTGCCCCGCTGCCAACCGCCGGCCCGTGGTGATTTCAATCGAGCGTCCGATGCGGTTCAACGGCACCTTGTGTTGCGCCGCCAACGCCTGAACGCTGGTGATACCGGGGATCACCTCGAACTCGAACTCGCAACGACCGGACGCCAGAATCGCCTGCAAGATGCGCACGGTGCTGTCGTACAACGCCGGGTCGCCCCACACCAGAAAACCGCCGCACTGGCCGTCAGTCATTTCCTCGTTAATCAGGCGTTCGAAGGTGTACTGCTTGGCCAGGTTCAGATCATCGACACTGGTCTTGTAGTCCACATCACCACGTTCCCGCTCAGGGCTGTGGGCTTCGACGAAACGGTAATCGTGATCGGTGATGTAGCGCTCGCAGATGTCGCGCCGCAGGTCGATCAGCTTGTCTTTGCTTTGGCCCTTGTCCATGAGGAAAAACATGTCGGCCCGATTCAGCGCCTTAACCGCCTGCATCGTGATGTAGTCCGGGTTGCCGGCACCGATGCCGATGACTAACAACGTTTTCATCAAAAGCCTCCGTCAGCATCAGTGCTCATCAAGCGTAGCCGCCAGCGACCAGTGAACCTCAGTTCGATGGCCGATAACGGTTCGACGTCGATCAGGTTGAACGCCGTGCTTTGCAGTACATGGCTCAGTACGGCGCGAACAATATAGGGATGGGTAATGGCGATGATGTCGCCCGGCGTCATCTCCAATGTCGCCAGCCAGGCTGCCGCGCGCTCACCGAGTTGCACCACCGACTCGCCGCCGTGGGGCGCGGATTGCGGGTCTTCGAGCCAGGCCTTGAGCGCCTCGGGCTCGGTTTTTTGCAGTTCACTGATTCGCTGACCTTGCCAGCGACCGAAATCGCAATCACGCAAGGCGTCGACGATTTGCGCATCACTGCCGAACAGTTCGGCGGTCTGGCGGGTCCGGGCTTCGGGACCACACAACAGGCGCGGCGCGACCTTGGAGGATCCACGGCGGGAACACTTCGCCGATTGCCAGACCATTTCCACGGATTCATCTGTAGGAAAACGCGCCAATTTTTGTGCGATGGTTCGGGCGTGGCAGATCAGGGTCAAACGGGTCGCCTGCACGGGCATTACTCTTTCATTGGGAACGCAAACGGCAACACGCCGCAAACAATTGGCTGATTGTGCCGCAAGATGTGGCATTGGGGTAATGCGATCGGTTAAGCCTGGCACCTCGCCACAGGCTATTCATCCTTCACCTATTTCGAACATATTCATCAATGGAAAACGGCGATCTCCGACATGGCTATGGGCGATGTCCTACACCCTCAGTCGACATCCACGTAGCCCCCATGACACGGGCGTTTCGCCCCATTTTAGGGGTTGGCACTCCCGTTCAAAAATTCACTAGACATGTAGCGTGCGTTACATAAATACTGTTTTAGCGAAATGTGAAGCAAAACCGACACACCCATCCAGCAGGAGCCCGGATGCCCCCCCTCAGAGAACTGATCACCGATCCCGGCCTGGACCTCACGCCGTCGGAACGTAAAGTCATCCGCGCCTTGCTGGACCAGTACCCGCGTAACGGACTGGGCCCGATGTCGCGTTTGGCCGAACATGCCGGTGTCAGCGACCCGACCATTGTGCGGCTGGTGAAAAAGCTCGGGTTTAGCGGTTATGCCGACTTCCAGGACGCCCTGCTCAGCGACATGGACCACCGCCTGCGCTCTCCCAGCACGCTGCTGCAACCCCGCGCCCACCTGCAAAAAGACGATCCGTGGAGCCATTATCTGGCCGAAACCCATCGTTCCCTGGTGGAAACCCAGGCCCTGACCCAACCCGAAGATGTACGGATCCTGGTGGAATGGCTGCTCGACATCCGCCATCAGGTGCATTGCTTCGGCGGGCGCTTCAGCAGTTTCCTCGCCAACTATTTGCTCAACCATTTGCGCCTGCTGCGTCCCGGCTGTTTGGCCCTGGAAGACAACGCCCAGTTGCCGGACCGCTTGTTCGATGTGCAGCGCCAGGACGTGGTGCTGGTGTTCGATTATCGCCGTTACCAGTCCCAGGCCCTGCGCGTGGCCAGCGCCGCCAAAAACCGCCATGCGCGGGTGGTGCTGTTCACCGACATCTACACCTCACCGTTGCGGGAAATGGCTGACCTGATCATCAGTGCGCCAGTGGAATCGGTCTCGGCGTTCGACAGCCTGGTGCCAGCCCTGGCGCAGATTGAAGCGCTGATCGCTTGCCTGACCCTGCGCAGCCCCGATCTGGCCGATCGCCTGGAAGGCATCGATACCCTGCGCGCGGAATTCGACACCCACCTGCTGGAGGAAAAATAAGGATGTTTACGCTCCCCCACCGCTCGCCCCGCGACCTGCCGTTTGTCACCGACCACACCGCGTTGTTGCTGGTCGACATGCAACGGGCCTGGCTCGAACCGCAGTTCGACCCGCACCTCAACGGGCCGGACGCCGAGTATTTCCTGACCCGCACCCACATGCAGGTGGTGCCCAATCAACGACGGTTGCTCAGCGCCTTTCGCAGCGCCGGGCAGAACGTGCTGCACACCTTGATCGAAAGCCTCACCGCCGATGGCCGCGACCGCTCCCTGGACCATAAACTCTCGGACATGCACCTGCCCAAGGGCAGCCCGCAAGCGCGAATCATCGACGACCTGACGCCGACGGAAAACGAAGTGGTGCTGCCCAAGACCTCCTCCGGGGTCTTCAACTCCACCAACATCGACTACGTGCTGCGCAACCTGGGGACGCGGCATCTGATCATCGCCGGCATCGTCACCGACCAATGCGTGGACATGGCCGTGCGCGACGCCGCCGACCGTGGTTATCTGGTAACGCTGGTGGAAGACGCCTGCGCCACCTACACCCCGGAACGGCATCAGGCCTGCCTCAACGCGATCAAAGGTTATTGCTGGATCACCGACACCCAAACCGTGCTCGCACGGTTGCAGGAGATGCGGTCATGAGCACACGCCTGTTGCCGGTGCCGATGACCACGATCGTTACCACCGACCTGATCGGCGTAACTCGCGGCCGTTCCTTTCCCACTGACGAGCTGGAGCATTATCAAGCCGCCGGTTGCGGCTGGGTGCCAGCCAACAGCGCGCTGACCCCGCAAGACGTCATCGCCTCGACCAATCCGTGGGGCGCTTACGGTGACTTGCGGCTGATTCCGGAGTTGAGCAGCCGGGTGACGGTCAACAACGGCCCGGATGCCAACGCCCCGGCCCTCGACTTCATTCACGGTGACATCTGCGAAACCGATGGCCGTCCCTGGAGCGCTTGCCCGCGCACGCTGCTGCGCAACGAAGTGGAACGCTATCGGGCCGAGCTGGGCCTACAGGTCAACGCGGCGTTCGAGCATGAATTCAATCTGGATTGCGGGGCTGCCAAACACTTGGCATTCACCCTCGAAGCCCAGCGCCAGGGTGCCGAGTTTGGCGGCTGGCTGCTCAGCGCCTTGCGCGCCGGTGGCGTCGAACCGGAAATGTTTCTGCCGGAATACGGCAAGCACCAATACGAAATCACTTGCCGTCCGGCACTGGGTGTCGCGGCGGCTGATCGCGCAGTCAACGTGCGCGAGATCACTCGGGAAATCGCCCGGCAAATGGGCCTTGGCTTGAGTTTCGCACCGAAGACCGCCGAGCACGCGGTGTGCAATGGCGTGCATTTGCACGTCAGCTTGCAAGACCTCGCCGGGCAACCGCTGCTGTACGACGCCGGCACCACCAACGGCCTGTCGACCCTCGGCCAGCACTGGGCCGCCGGTGTCCTGCATTATTTGCCGGCCCTTTGCGCCTTTACCGCGCCGACGCCAGTGTCCTACGAGCGTTTGCAACCTCACCACTGGAGCGCCTCCTACGCCTGCCTCGGCCAGCGCAACCGCGAAGCGGCGCTGCGGATCTGCCCGACAGTAAGCCTGGGCGGCAAATCCGTGGCGACGCAGTACAACCTCGAATTTCGCGCGATGGACGCCACCGCGTCGCCGCACCTGGCCATGGCCGCACTGCTGATCGCCGGGCGGCTGGGCATCGAGCAACGCCTGGCGCTGAACGCCATCACCGATGAAATCCCCGACGCACTGAACGAAGAACAACGCCAGGCCCGAGGCATCGTCGCCCTGCCCGCCTCGCTGGCCCAGGCCCTGGACTGCCTGCGCAACAGTGAGGCGCTGATCGAAGCTTTGCCCCAGGCCTTGCTCGACACCTATTTCGCCCTGAAAACCGAGGAACTGACGCTGACGGAACAGCTCTCGCCCGCCGACCTTTGTGAGCACTATGCGCGCCTGTACTGAATCCGTTGAACTTGGGCTCTACACCGAGCCCCCGTACACCCTGAGCCGGGAAGCCTCCGAGCACCCGTTGATTCTGGTGTGCGAACACGCCAGCCGTTTTATCCCGCCGGCATTGCACGACCTGGGCTTGAGCCATGAGGCCGCCCGTGAACACATCGCCTGGGACATTGGCGCCCTGGCCCTGGCCGAGCGCTTGTCGGAAACCCTCGGGGTGACGCTGCTGGCGGCCAATTATTCGCGGCTGTTGATCGACCTCAACCGCCCGCGCCATGCCCCGGACAGCATTCGCGGCCAGAGCGAGATCTATCAGGTGCCGGGCAACCAGCAACTGGATGAAGCCACTCGGGAATACCGCCGGCAGACCCTGTTCAAGCCATTTCACACCCGGTTGCAAACCCTGATCGATGAACGCGTGGCGCAAGGACGCCCCGTGCGTGTGGTCGGGATTCACAGTTTCACCCCGATTTATTACGGTCAGCCCCGGACGCTGGAGGCCGGTGTACTGTTCGGCGAAGCCTGGCAATACGCCCAACGGGTCATTGACGGATTGAGCCAGCATCCGCTTAAAGTGGCCGGCAATCAGCCATACAAGATCGACCCGTTGGGGGACATGACCGTGCCAGTGCACGGCGATGCCCGCGGGTTGGAATCGGTGTTGATCGAGGTGCGCAACGACTTGCTGCGTACCCCCGAGGGGATTGATCGTTGGGCCGGTTACCTCGCCCCGCTGCTGTAGGAAAAAGCAGAACGCTAACGCTATAAAAACTAAAAAAATTGCCCGAATGACTGACAAGGAGAAACGCTTCATGGAAATAGAAGAATTCGGCTACAAGCAGGAGTTGAAACGCAGCCTGACGCTGACGGATCTGGTGGTGTACGGGATGATTTTCATGATCCCCATCGCCCCGTTCGGCGTTTATGGTTACGTCAACGCCGAAGCGCCGGGCATGGTCCCCCTGGCCTATATCATCGGCATGGTGGCGATGCTGTTCACCGCCCTCAGTTACGGCAGCATGGCCCGGGCTTTTCCAATTGCCGGTTCGGTATATTCCTATGCCCAGCGGGGCCTGAATCAACACGTGGGGTTTATCGCCGGTTGGTTGATGCTGCTCGATTACCTGCTGATTCCACCGCTGCTGTACGTCTACGCGGCGATGGCACTGAATCACCTGTACCCGGACATCCCGAAAGTCGGTTTCATTCTGGCCTTCCTGGTCAGCGCGACCTTTGTGAACCTGCGCGGCATTACCTTCACCGCGCGGATGAACATCGTCTTTTTATTGGCGCAACTTGTGGTGCTGGGGATCTTCCTGTTCTACGCCTGGAATGCCCTGCACAACGGCGGCGGCCACGGTGAACTGACCCTGGCGCCGTTGTACAACCCGGAAACGTTCAACTTCGCCCTGCTGATGCAAGCGGTGTCGATTGCGGTGTTGTCGTTCCTGGGGTTCGACGCGATTTCCACCCTCGCCGAAGAGATCAAGGGCGACCCCGGCCGCAGCGTCGGCAAGGCTGCGCTGATTACTCTGGTGGTGATGGGCGTGATCTTCGTCGTGCAAACCTGGATTGCCACCGACCTGGCGGCCGGCATGGGCTTCAAGTCCGCCGACACCGCGTTTTATGAAATTGCTGAAATCGCCGCTGGCAGCTGGCTGGCAACGCTCACCGGCTTGGCCACGGCGTTGGCCTGGGGCGTGGCGGTGGCGATCACCTCGCAAGCCGCGGTGTCGCGACTGCTGTTCGGCATGGCGCGGGACGGCAAACTGCCGAAAGTGCTGGCCAAGGTCCATCCAAAACACAACACGCCTTACATCAGTATTTATCTGGTGGCGGTGCTGTCGCTGGTGATCTGCTATCTGTTTATCAACTCGGTGGACATCCTCACCTCCCTGGTGAACTTCGGTGCCTTGAGCGGTTTCATGTTGCTGCACCTGACCGTGATCAATTACTACTGGCGCCGGCAGAAATCCGGCCAAGTGATCCGTCACCTGCTGTGCCCGGTGATCGGCTTCATCATCGTCGCGGCCATCATGTACAACATGGGCGTCGATGCACAGAAACTCGGGCTGATCTGGATTGCCCTGGGTCTGGTCTATCTGTTCTTTCTAAACAAGCTGGGCGCCAGCACGACGCTGCCCGACCCGAGCAACGTCTGACAAGAAAAAGGGCGGCGTCTGACAACAGATCAGGCGACCGCCGCTTTCACGCGTGGAAACCGACAGTGATAGTCAGGTTCGACGGCAAACCGCCGAACCCTTTGATACAGGAGTACATCCATGCTGGTCTTACGCCCAGTCGAGTTAGCCGACCTGCCCCAGTTGCAACAACTGGCCCGTGACAGCCTGGTGGGCGTCACGTCCCTGCCGGACGACAGCGAGCGCCTGCGCGAGAAGATTCTCGATTCCTGCGCCTCGTTCGACAAAATCGTTGAGGGCAATGGCCCGGAGAACTATTTTTTCGTCCTCGAAGACCTGGCCACTCAGCGTCTGACGGGCTGCTCGGAAATCCTCGCCACCGCCGGTTTCAGCGAGCCGTTCTACAGCCTGCGCAACCGCCACTTCACCAGCGTTTCCCGGGAGCTGAACATCGAGCACGGCGTGCCCGCGTTGTCGTTATGTCACGACCTTAGCGGCCACACCTTGCTGCGCGGTTTTCACATCGATGCCAACCTGGTGCGCACGCCGTTTTCCGAACTGCTGTCACGGGCGCGGCTGTTGTTTATCGCCGCTCATGCGGCGCGTTTCTCTGACGCGGTGATCACCGAAATCGTCGGCTACAGCGATGAGCAAGGCCAGTCGCCGTTCTGGGATGCCCTGGGCAAACACTTTTTCAATTTGCCTTACGTCGAGGCCGAAAGGCTCTGCGGTCTGGAGAGCCGGACCTTTCTCGCCGAACTGATGCCGCAATACCCGATCTACGTGCCGATGCTGCCCGAGGCTGCACAGGATTGTATCGGCCGCATCCACCCCGACGGCCAGGAAGCGTTCGACATCCTGGAACGCGAAGGCTTCGAAACCAACAGCTACATCGACCTGTTCGACGGTGGCCCGACACTGTACGCACGCACCGCCAACATTCGCTCCATTGCCCGCAGCGACACCGGCACTGCGCAGCCCGTCGAGCCCCTTGATGCTCGTGGCTGTTATCTGGTGAGCAACGATTCGCTCAAGGACTACCGCGCCATCGTTGCCGAACTGGCTTACAACGCCGGACAACCAGTGGGCCTGAGCGCCGAGATGTGCGCTGCCCTGAACGTGACCGACGGCAGCCCGATCCGGCTGATCGCCTTGTGAGCATCATCCGGCCCCGTGCCCAACGACAGCGCCCGAGCACGCGCGCAATAGGAGCTGCATCATGATTGTCCGTCCGGTTCAAGTCACCGACCTGCCCGCCCTGCTGGCGCTGGTGCAACAGGCCGGCCCCGGGTTTACCACCCTGCCCGCCAACGAGGAACGCCTGGGCCACCGTGTGCGCTGGGCGCAACGGACCTTTGCCGAACAGGTCGAGCGCGCCGATGCCGATTACCTGTTCGTGCTCGAAGACGACGATCAGCGCGTGGTCGGGGTCAGCGCCCTGACCGGTGCCGTCGGCATGCGCGAGCCCTGGTACAACTACCGGGTCGGGTTGACCGTCAGTTCATCACCCGACCTGGGCATTCAGCGGCAGATCCCGACCTTGTTCCTGAACAACGAAATGACCGGCCAATCGGAACTCTGCTCGCTGTTCCTGTGCCCCGATCAACGCCAGGGCAACAACGGTCGGTTGCTGTCTCTGGGGCGGCTGCTGTTCGTCGCCGAGTTCCAACAGTTGTTCGGCGACAAACTGATTGCCGAACTGCGCGGCACGGCCGACGAACAAGGCCGCTCCCCCTTTTGGGACAGCCTCGGCCGGCACTTTTTCAAGATGGATTTCAGCCACGCCGATCACTTGTCAGGGTTGGGCAACAAATCGTTCATCGCCGAACTGATGCCGCGTCAGCCGCTGTACACCTGCCTGCTCACCGAGCAGGCCCAGGCCGTGATCGGCAAGGTGCACCCCAACACCGAACCGGCCATGAAGATCCTCAATGCCGAGGGTTTTGCCCACAAGGACTACATCGACATCTTCGACGGCGGGCCGGTGATCGAAGCCCAGGTCGCGAAAATCCGTACCGTTCGCGACAGCCAGCCACTGGTGCTGGGCATCGGCAGCCCGGACGAACAGGCCCCGGTGTGGCTGATCCACAACCGACGCATGGAAAACTGCCGCATCACCACCGCCAAGGCGCGGCTGGTGGGCAACAGCCTGATTGTCGACCGCCTCACCGCCAAACGCCTGCAACTGCAACCGGGGAACTCGGTGCGGGCGGTGCTGTTGCTGGATCAGGCGCAGCAGGCGGTGGCGGCTTGAGGGCTGAAACCGACCTCCCCTGTAGCAGCTGGCGAAGCCTGCGTTCGGCTGCGAAGCAGCCGCCAAAACCGACACTCAAGATTTCAAGTCAGCCCTGCACCGCGTTGTTCGCGGTCAATGGTGCATACCGGATTGCGAGCGCTACGCACTCGAACGCAGCCTTCGGCAGCTGCTACAAGGTGAACGGCATCCAAATGCCGAAGGCTGCAATATTCTGACTCTGCTTCCTTCACCGACAAATTCGTCATCATCCTTACCCCGCCCGCGTGATAGCCTTTTGTTCCTTCGGCGTTGACACTTTTGCTCAAGCCCTTCCATTCCAATGCAGTGGTGGAACTTATATGTCCAGGCTTTCCCATCAAGATTTGCGCCGTAATTTTCGCCAATTGCTGGCTTCCGACACGTGCTATCACACCGCTTCCGTGTTCGACCCAATGTCGGCACGCATCGCCGCTGACCTGGGCTTTGAAGTCGGGATTCTCGGTGGTTCGGTCGCCTCGTTGCAGGTATTGGGCGCCCCCGAT
The DNA here is from genome assembly GCF_059716165.1 of Pseudomonas sp. LBUM1646. Classification (NCBI taxonomy): domain Bacteria; kingdom Pseudomonadati; phylum Pseudomonadota; class Gammaproteobacteria; order Pseudomonadales; family Pseudomonadaceae; genus Pseudomonas; species Pseudomonas sp. LBUM1646. Next base: position 2,673,045 of record NZ_CP166810.1, on the reverse strand, counting down.
TTCGCCTTGATCACCCTCAGCGAATTCGCCGAGCAGGCCACCCGCATCGGCCGTGTGGCCCAACTGCCGGTGATCGCCGACGCCGACCACGGCTACGGCAACGCGCTGAACGTGATGCGCACCATCGTTGAGCTGGAACGCGCCGGCATCGCTGCGCTAACCATCGAAGACACCCTGCTGCCGGCCCAATTCGGCCGCAAGTCCACCGATTTGATCGGGGTCGCCGAAGGCGTCGGCAAGATTCGCGCGGCACTGGAAGCCCGGGTCGACAAGGAAATGGCCATCATCGCCCGCACCAACGCGGGAATTCTGCCGATCCAGGAAATCATCAGCCGCACCCAGCAATACCAAAACGCCGGGGCCGACGGGATTTGTATGGTCGGCGTGCAGGACTTCGACCAACTGGAAAAAATCGCCGAACACCTGAGCGTGCCGCTGATGCTGGTCACCTACGGCAACCCGGCCCTGCGCGACGACAAACGCCTGGCGGAACTGGGTGTGCGGGTGACCATCGACGGCCACGGCGCGTACTTTGCGGCGATCAAGGCAACGTACGACAGCCTGCGTGAACAGCGGCAGATCTTTACCCAGGCCTCGGATTTGAGTGCTACCGAACTGACGCACACCTATACGCAGCCTGAGGATTACATCCGTTGGGCGGAAGAGTTTATGCGCGTCAAGGAATGACCATGTGAGCCGGCCGGACGCCATCGCGAGCAAGCTCGCTCCCACATTGGGTCAATGTTGATCACAAAACATTTGTTCAACCGAGATCCCCTGTGGGAGCGAGCTTGCTCGCGAAAGCGTCAGCCACCACACCGCTAAACCGTGGCCTTATACCCCTCCTCCCGCTGCACCGCCCGCTTCTGAATCACATTCAGCACAGCGCAGCCTTCACGCGTCAGCAAATGCACCGCCCGGGTAATGCGGGCCAGATCGCAATCGGAAGTGTCCTTGAGGTTGAGGCTGGACAACGTGTCCATCAGGTCGCGAACCACGGTGAAACGGTGCATGGCGCAGGCGGCCATGTCGCTGAGTTCTTTTTGGGTATTGATGAAGAGCACCGGGTCGTAGGTGTCGATGGGGAGGTAACGGGGCATTACTTCGAACATGGGTAAAACTCCAAAATAGAGCTTCCTCTCCTCCGCGGCCAAGCGAAAAAGGTGGCAGCTGTGTACGGGTTGGCCGACCGGCACCCATCAAACCGGCACACCCGAAGGTGTCCCGTGCACAGCTGCCATAACACGACATCCAGACATGAAAATGCCTGAACAATGACGCTGATGCGATTTGGATGTTCGACCGGCCAAGGTCGTTCGCGGTGTTTTCCGCGAGCCGAAACTATAGGGGTCGATGCCAAAACGCGGCAATAGAGTACGTTGTAGGAAACGTCTTGAAAAGTTGTGCGCCGCTGAATGATCGTTCCCACGCTCTGCGTGGGAATGCAGCCCGGGACGCTCTGCGTCCCCTCCGAAGCCGAACGCAGAGCGTCCGTTGAGGCATTCCCACGCAGAGCGTGGGAACGATCAGTGGCTTACCGCTTGGCCAGCTCCATAATCATCCGCGACAGCAGGTAAATCCGCGGCGCCACGCTTTCCACTTCCGCGTATTCCTCCGGCGTATGGATATTGCCGCCGACAATCCCGAACCCATCCAGCGTCGGCGTGCCCACACCGGCCGAGAGGCTGGCGTCTGCCGCGCCGCCGCTGCCTTCTTCGGTCAACTTGCGGCCAATTTCGCCGTAGATGCCCTGGGCCATGGCCATCAGGCGATCCGATTCTGGCGTCTGCGGCATCGGCGGTAGGCCGCGCTGAAGTGTTGTGGTGACTTCGGTGTCCGGGATCAACTTATCCTTGGACACCCGCGCCAAATCCTTCTCGATCCGGTCGAATTCTTCCGGCACCGCCGCGCGCACGTCAGCCTTGGCGGTGGCCTGGTCCGGGATCACGTTGGTGCGGTCGCCGGCCTTGAGCACGGTGAAGTTGATGGTGGTTTTTTTCGCTTCGTCGCCCAGTTTGCCCAGTTGCAGAATCTGGTGCGCCGCTTCCATCGCCGCGTTGCGCCCCAGTTCCGGCGCGACGCCGGCGTGGGCCGCTTTACCCTTCACTTCAACCACGGCAGTGGCGCTGCCTTTGCGCCACACCACCAAGCCGTCGGCCGGACGGCCCGGTTCGAGGTTGAGGGTCACGTCGTGGGCCTTGGCGGTTTTCTTGATCAGGTCGGTGGCGACGTCCGACCCGGTTTCTTCGCTGGCATCCAGCAGGAAGGTGATTTGGGCGTAGTCCTTGAAGTCGAGATTTTTCAGGACTTTCAACGCGTAGATCCCGGCGACGATGCCGCCCTTGTCGTCCATCACGCCCGGTCCGTAGGCGCGGCCGTCCTTGATGTGGAACGGACGCTCAGCGGCGGAGCCTTCCTTGAACACGGTGTCCATGTGCGCCATCAGCAGGATTTTCGCCTTGCCGGTGCCTTTGAGCGTGGCGATCACATGGCTGCTTTTGTCCGGGGTGTTCGGCACCAGTTCGATGCTGAAGCCGAGTTTTTTCAGCTCATCGACGGCGATATCACGTACCTGGGTCAAGCCGGGCTCGTAACCGGAACCGGTGTCGATATTGACCAGTTTCTCCAGCAGCTTGAGGGCTTCAGCCTTGTATTGCTCGGAGTCGGCAAGCACTTGTTTGTGCGGTTCAGCGAAGGCTGCGGGGGCGAAAGCGCCGAGGGCGAAGGTCAGGGCGAGGCTGGTGGCCAGCGGGGAGCGAGCGAGATTGAACGTCATGAATCGATCCTTGTTTCTTGTCGGGGGGTAGTCGAACCCTACCTGACTGCGGCGCAAGGCTCTATACCGGATACGACACTGAGCGTTCGTTTTACAAGCCAAAAGGCCCTGTAGCAGCTGTCGAGCACCGCGAGGCAGCGTTCGGCGGCGCAGCCGTCGCAAACCCTGCGCACGCGGTCCACCTGATGCACCGCGTTGCTGATTTCACGACGGCTTCGCCGCCGAACGCTGCCTCGCGGTGTTCGACAGCTGCTACGTGTAAGGTTTTAGATGGGTGCTCGACACTCAGACCGAGTCAAACAACTGATGCCGAGGATTGCCGTCACTGCAACAGATCACCCGATTACGCCCGGTGGTCTTGGCTTCATAAAGCGCCTGATCGGCATCGTTGAGCCACAACGTCGCGTCAGTGTGCGCCGGGTTGAAGGCGGCCAAACCGATGCTCAGGCTGACTTTCAGCGCCGGGTTTTGCTCATAGCCGAGGGTGGCGAAACGATCGCGCAAGGCGTCCATCGCCGCAGCGGCGCTGTTCAGGGGCAGGTCGGGGAGGATCACGCAGAACTCGTCGCCGCCGTAGCGTCCGGCGACGTCCGCCGCACGCAGGTTCTGCTTGAGCATTTTGCTCAGTTGGCGCAAGACGATGTCCCCGGCGACGTGGCCGTAGGTGTCGTTGATGGTTTTAAAGTGGTCGATGTCGATCAGCGCAATCGCCCCGCCCCGGTTCTGCCGCTGGCAGCGCTGGAATTCGACTTCCAGTTGATCCTTCCAGGCGCCGTGGTTGAGCAGGCCGGTGAGGCTGTCGGTGCGGCTCAGGGCCAGCAATTCACGTTTCTGCCGGCCGAGGGTATTGGCCTGGCGAAAGCAGATCCAGCCCAGCGCCAGTGGGTACAGGCACAACAAAGGCAAGCAGGCATATAGTTGAAAAGGACTGGTTTGCGGGATAAACACGGGGGTGAAAAACAGTAGGCCAACGCCCAACCCGAGGATTTGCGCCACGCTGCCAGCCAGGAGAAAACGCAAGCCGCCGATGGCCACATTATTCATCGCCATCATGGAAATGGTGGTCGCACTGGGCAATGGATTGAACTGCATCGCTGCGACCCAGAAGCCACCGAGAAAGGCGTCTACCAGCAAGTTACGGTGTTCGGCGTGGTAAGGCAGAGTGGCACGGCGGGCCCATTGGTAAGCCAGGTGCGGCCAGATAATGCCGTTGAGCAGCATCACCACCCAGACCCAGGGCGCCGGATTCAGCGGGTGCATCGCCGCACTCACGCACAACAAGCCCAGGGCCAAACCCAGGGTTCGCGACGTGTAGAGCCTCCTGGCCAGTGAAAGTCCCTTTCCTCCCGTTTTTGCCATAGAGGCCTCTACCACTGAACGGAATCTGATAACACCGAGGGTTGCGGGTGTGAGGGGAGTCTATCAGGGCAACGGCGAATAGCCATCACCGGCTGGCGGTGAATACCGGGGCATACAAAAGCGGAAGCGTCGAACTACAAATTGGCTATACATGAAGGAAGGGTTTAATAAACAACGACAAAGAGGAGGCCCATGCAAACCTTTCAGGTATTGATCATCGGCAGCGGATTTGGCGGCCAGTGTGCGGCGATCAATTTGCTCAAGGCGGGGATCAGTGATTTTCGCTTGCTGGAACGGCGGGACTTTTTCGGCGGCACCTGGTGCCAGAACACCTACCCCGGTGCGGCCGTCGATGTGCCCTCGCCGCTGTATTCACTGTCCTTCGCGCCCTACCAATGGACGCAGATGTTCGCCGAACAAGCCGAATTGCATCGCTACACCCAACACGTGGTGGAGCGTTTCGGCTTGCGCGAAAAGGTAGAACTTGAGGCCAACGTCGAAGGCGTCGAATGGGATGACGCCAATAAACGCTGGGCGGTGCGCACCGACAGCAAAGGCACGTTCTATGCGCAGTTCCTGATCAACGCCACTGGGCCGCTGAGCCAACCCGTAGTCCCACACTTCGAAGGCGTGGAACGTTTCAAGGGCAAAACCTTTCACACCAACAATTGGGATCATTCTTACGACTACACGGGTAAACGCGTTGCCATCGTCGGCAGTGGCGCCAGTGCGGCCCAGGTCATCCCGGCGATTGCCCCGTACGTCGAGCACTTGCATGTGTTCCAGCGCACCGCCCATTGGGTATTACCGCGTGCCGATCGAACCTTCGGCCGCTTTCAGCGCTGGCTGCTGGGACTGAAACCAGCCTACAAACTACTGCGCTGGACGATCTACTGGTTATTCGAAACCCGTGTGATCGCGTTCAAATACTCAAAACCGGCGATTCGCCTGGTTCAGCAACAAGCCCTGCGTTTCCTCAAACGCCAGGTGCCCGACCCCGAACTGCGGCGCAAGTTAACCCCGGATTTCACCATCGGCTGCAAACGGGTACTGGTCTCCAGCACGCTGTACCCGGCGCTGGGCCGGCCCAACGTGACGCTGCACACTCGCGAACAAGGCATCGCCTCCCTCGATGAAACCGGCATCAACACCCTGGACGGCCAGCACATCGACGTCGACCTGATCGTCTGGTCCACCGGCTACGACGCCACCGACGGAGTGATTTCCTACCCGGTCACCGGCAAGAGCGGCAGGCGCCTGAAAGACGTCTGGGCCCAATACCCACGTGCCTATCTGGGCACCAGCCTGCCGGACTTTCCCAACCTGTTTATCGTCACCGGCCCCAACACCGGTATCGGCCACACCTCGGCGCTGTTCATCATCGAATCGCAGATGAATTACATCCTCGGCTGCATCCGCACGCTAAAAGAACAGGGCCTGCGCAGCATTGAAGTGCGCCCCGAAGCAGAACGTACCTACACTGAAATGATCCACCGGGAAATGGAACGTACAGTGTGGAAGTCTGGGGGCTGCCACAGTTGGTATCAAAGCAAGAGCGGTCATGTGATCGCCATGTTTCCGGGGTTCAGTTTCAGTTATCACCGCTTGACCCGGTCGCTGAAACCCGCCGACCACATTCTGTCCTGATCACGTAAAAGGAAGACGCCTGATGCTTTTGTTGGTTGTCGCAATCGCGGTTTTTGTGGCCTGGAGCTGGTTGAGCTACCCGGCCATCGGCCATTGGCTGTATGACCTGAGCATGGCCCTGGAAGCCAAGCTGTATCGGCTGCACAAGATTATCGTACCGATCAGCGAAATGACCGTCTCGACCTGGCAAGGCGGACCGTATGAAGCCTCCAGCGCTGTGTTGATGCTGCACGGCTACAGCGCCGACAAGAACCTCTGGCTACGCTTTGCCCGGCACTTTGTCGGCGACTACCGGGTGATCATCCCCGACCTCGCCGGCCATGGCGAAACCGGCTTCAAGGCCGGTGGCGGCTACGACATCGGGTTGCAGGCCAAGCGGATGATTCAGTTGCTCGACGTTTGTGGAGTCGAGAAAGTGCATGTGATCGGCAACTCCATGGGCGGCTACATCGCGGCCTGGCTGGCGGCCACCTACCCCGAACGGATTGCTTCGGTGGCGCTGATCGACCCGGCGGGCGTCACGGCCCCGGAAATCAGTGACCTGGAGCGCCACCTGGCCAAGGGGCACAACCCGTTTTTGATTAATTCGAAGGAAGAATTCCAGTACTTCTACGCCATGACCATGGCCAACCCGCCGTGGGTGCCCGGGGTGGTGCTGGACGCCGTCGCCCAGCGCTACGAACAAAACCGCGACGAACTGGCGGAAATCTTCCAGGACTTTCGCGCCAGCCCGCCGATGGAACCGAAACTCGCCGACATCAAATGCCCGGCGCTGTTGTTGTGGGGGCGCAAGGATCGGTTGATCGATGTCAGCAGCGTCGCGGTGTGGAGCAAGGGCATTGATAACCTGCGGGTGGACATCTGGGAAGGGATTGGCCATATGCCGATGGTCGAGCAACCGGTGAGAACGGCGCGGTTGTATCGGGAGTTTTTAGGGAAACCACGCACGTGACTCCTGGTGTTTGAGCTAAGGGATGGGATTGATGAACATTCTGTATGACGAACGCATCGACGGCGCTTTGCCGGATGTCGACAAAGCCGCCCTGCTCAACCGCCTGCACCAGCAAATCCCCGACCTGGACCTGCTCTGGCGCGAAGAAGAACTCAAGCCCTACGAATGCGACGGCCTCTCCGCCTACCGCACCACACCCATGCTAGTGGCCCTGCCCCGGCGTCTGGAGCAAGTACAAAAACTCCTTGAGATCTGTCACGCCCAACAGGTGCCCGTGGTTGCTCGCGGCGCCGGCACCGGATTGTCCGGCGGTGCCTTGCCCTTGGAAAAAGGTGTACTGCTGGTGATGGCGCGTTTCAACAATATCCTGCACATCGACCCCGCCGCCCGCACCGCGCGAGTCCAACCCGGGGTGCGCAACCTGGCGATCTCCCAGGCCGCCGCGCCGTTCGGCTTGTATTACGCGCCAGACCCGTCTTCGCAAATCGCCTGTTCCATCGGCGGCAACGTCGCGGAAAATGCCGGTGGCGTGCATTGCCTCAAGTACGGCCTGACCGTGCACAACCTGCTGAAACTGGAAGTGCTCACCGTCGAAGGTGAACGCCTGACCTTGGGCTCGGAAGCGCTGGATTCACCGGGTTTCGACCTCCTGGCGCTGTTCACCGGCTCCGAAGGTTTGCTCGGGATCATCACCGAAGTCACGGTCAAGTTGCTGCCCAAACCGCAAGTCGCCAAGGTCTTGCTGGCCAGTTTCGATTCGGTGGAAAAGGCTGGTCGCGCCGTGGCCGACATCATCGCCGCCGGGATCATCCCCGGTGGCCTGGAAATGATGGACAACCTGGCGATTCGAGCAGCCGAGGACTTTATCCACGCCGGCTACCCGGTGGATGCCGAAGCGATCCTGCTCTGCGAACTGGACGGCGTCGAAGCCGATGTCCACGACGATTGCAATCGCGTGCGCGAGGTCATGCAACAGGCCGGCGCCAGCGAAGTGCGCCAGGCTCGGGACGAAGCCGAACGTGTGCGCTTCTGGGCCGGACGCAAAAATGCGTTTCCGGCCATCGGTCGGCTGTCGCCGGACTACTACTGCATGGACGGCACCATCCCCCGCCGCGAATTGCCCGGCGTGCTCGAAGGCATCGCCCGCCTCGCCGCCGAGCACGGCTTGCGGGTCGCCAACGTGTTCCATGCCGGCGACGGCAATATGCACCCGCTGATCCTGTTCGACGCCAACCAGCCCGGCGAACTGGCGCGGGCCGAAGCGTTGGGCGGGCAGATTCTCGAACTGTGCGTGAAGGTCGGCGGCAGCATCACCGGCGAGCACGGTGTCGGTCGGGAAAAAATCAATCAGATGTGCGCGCAGTTCAACAACGACGAGTTGACCCTGTTTCACGCGGTAAAAGCCGCGTTCGATCCCCAGGGCCTGCTCAACCCCGGCAAGAACATCCCGACCCTGCACCGCTGCGCGGAATTCGGCGCGATGCACATCCACGCCGGGCAACTGCCCTTCCCTGAGCTGGAGCGTTTCTGATGGCGGATTTCGATGCCAGCGAGGCGTTGCTCGCGCAGGTCAATCAGGCCCGGGAGAACGCCACGCCGTTGCGGATTCAGGGCAGCAACAGCAAGGCGTTTCTTGGCCGCGAGGTGGCCGGGGAAGTGCTCGACACCCGCGCCCACCGCGGCATTGTCAGCTATGACCCGACGGAACTGGTGGTCAGCGTTCGCGCCGGTACGCCTTTGACCGAACTGCTGGCGGCGCTCGATGCTAAAGGGCAAATGCTCCCCTGCGAGCCGCCGTCGTTCGGCGAAGGCGCCACGGTGGGCGGGATGATTGCGGCGGGATTGTCCGGACCACGGCGGCCATGGTCGGGTTCGGTGCGGGATTTTGTCCTCGGCACCCGCGTCATCACCGGCCTCGGCAAGCACCTGCGTTTCGGCGGCGAAGTGATGAAAAACGTCGCCGGTTATGACCTGTCGCGCCTGCTGGTGGGCAGTTACGGTTGCCTCGGCGTGCTGACCGAAGTCTCGCTCAAAGTGCTGCCAAAACCCCGGCAATGCTTGAGCATCAGCCTGGAACTCGACAGCGCCCGCGCCCTGGGCAAGCTCGCCGAATGGGGCCAGCAACCGCTGCCGATCAGCGCCGCCAGCCATGATGGTCAACGCCTGTTTCTGCGATTGGAAGGTGGCGAAGGCTCAGTGACAGCAGCTCATCAACGGCTGGGCGGCGAACCGCTGGATTCGGCGTACTGGGCCGAGTTGAACGAGCAGCGACTAGCGTTTTTCGATGAGGGTCTGCCTTTATGGCGGCTATCCCTGCCCAACAACCTCGGACCGTTGTCGCTGCCCGGTGAACAACTGATCGACTGGGCCGGCGCGCAACGCTGGTTGAAATCCGAGGCCAGTAACATTCAATCGCTGACCCATGAACTGGGCGGCCATGCCACCTGTTTCAGTCACGGCGCCAGCGACACGCCTTTCCAGCCACTGGCCCCGGCATTGCTGCGCTACCACCGGCAACTCAAGGCGCAACTGGACCCGCAAGGGCTGTTCAACCCCGGACGGATGTTCGCGGAGCTCTAGCATGCAAACCACCCTGAGCGAACAGTCGCGCAAGCTCCCTCGGGCCGAGGAAGCGGAAAAGATCCTGCGCACTTGCGTGCATTGCGGGTTCTGCAACGCCACCTGCCCGACCTATCAATTGCTGGGCGATGAACTGGACGGCCCGCGCGGGCGAATTTACCTGATCAAGCAAGTGCTCGAAGGCGCCCCGGCCACGGCGAAAACCCAATTGCACCTGGACCGTTGCCTGTCGTGCCGCAACTGCGAAACCACCTGCCCGTCCGGCGTGGATTATCACAACCTGTTCGACATCGGCCGGGCCGTGGTCGATCAAGCGGTGCCGCGCCCGGTCGGTCAACGGCTGCTGCGCGAAGGGTTGCGGGCATTGGCGCCGAACCCGAACCTGTTCAAGTCGCTGCTGCGGATCGGCGCGACGTTCCGGCCGTTATTGCCACGCACGGTTGAAGCGAAGTTGCCCCACAACCTGCCCGCCACCGGCGAGCGCCCTGCCCCTCGGCACGCTCGACGGGTGTTGATGCTCGAAGGCTGCGTGCAACCCGGCCTGTCGCCCAATACCAATGCCGCGGCGGCGCGAGTGCTGGATCGGTTGGGGATCAGTGTGATCCCGGCGCCGGAGGCCGGTTGCTGCGGTGCGCTGGACTATCACCTCGACGCCCAGGCCAAGGGATTGGAGCGCGCGCGGCACAACATCGACGCGTGGTGGCCGCATCTGGAAAACGGCGCTGAAGCCATTGTGCAAACCGCCAGTGGTTGCGGTGCGTTCATCAAGGATTACGGGCATTTGCTGGAAGGCGATCCGGTGTATGCGGCCAAGGCGCTGCGGGTCAGTGCGCTGGCTTTGGATCTGGTGCAAGTGCTGGCCGATGAACCCTTGGAACGGGTCTGCGCCGCAACGGATCAGCGAATCGCCTTCCATTGCCCCTGCACCTTGCAGCACGCGCAGAAACTTGGCGGTGCGGTAGAAGCGGTGCTGAGCCGATTGGGCTTCAACCTCACCGCCGTGCCGGACAGTCATTTATGTTGTGGGTCCGCCGGGACTTATTCCCTGACTCAACCAGAACTGGCCCGACAACTGCGGGACAACAAGCTCAACGCCCTGGAAAGCGGCCATCCGTCACTGATCGTCACCGCCAACATTGGCTGCCAGAGCCACCTCGCCAGCGCCGGGCGAACCCAGGTCCGGCACTGGATCGAATTAGTGGACCAGTCGCTGGGAGAATGAAGTTCGTAGGAATCTTCGTTTGTCGGCGTGGCAGAAGGCTGCGATCTTTTCCCCCATCCTCTCTGTCACCGCGCCAGGAATTTTTTTCATGAGCCACGCCAGCTTCGTCAGCCCCGACCTGATCCGCCGACGCTTCTCCAAAGCGATGTCCGACATGTACCGCGAAGAAGTGCCGCTGTACGGCGCGCTGATGGAACTGGTGGAACAGACCAACCGCCAGGTGCTGGCCAGCGAGCCGCAGATTGCCCGGCAGCTTGAAAGCACCGGCGAAATCCAGCGCCTGGACCTCGAACGCCACGGCGCGATTCGCGTCGGCAGCGCCGCTGAACTGGCCACCCTCGCCCGGCTGTTCGCGGTGATGGGCATGCAACCGGTGGGCTATTACGACTTGACGCCTGCCGGGGTGCCGGTGCACTCAACAGCGTTCCGCGCGGTGCATGAGGCGGCGCTGCAGGTGAGCCCGTTCCGGGTGTTCACCTCGTTGCTACGCCTGGAGCTGATCGAAGACCTGGAACTGCGCGCTTTCGCCCAATCAGTGCTGGATAAACGCCAGATCTTCACCCCGACTGCGTTGCTGTTGATCGAGCAGGCCGAAACCCAAGGCGGGCTCAGCGAAAAACACGCCTGGGACTTCGTCGAACAAGCCCTGGAAACCTTCCGCTGGCACCACAGCGCCACCGTCACCGCCGCGCAATACCAGCAACTCAGCGCCCAGCATCGACTGATCGCCGACGTGGTGGCGTTCAAAGGCCCGCACATCAACCACCTGACGCCGCGCACCTTGGACATCGATATCGTCCAGGCGCAAATGCCCGCCCACGGCATCACCCCCAAAGCCGTGATCGAAGGCCCACCGCGCCGCCAGTGCCCGATCCTGCTGCGCCAAACCAGTTTCAAAGCGCTGGACGAGCCGATTGCGTTTACCGATCAAGACCAGACACGCGGCAGCCATAGCGCCCGATTCGGTGAAATCGAACAACGTGGTGCGGCGCTCACCTCTAAAGGTCGGGCGCTGTATGACCGTTTGCTCAATGCCGCCCGGGACGAACTTAAGGACTTCCCCAACGAAGCCAACGCCGCCCGCTACAACGAATTGATGGCCCAGCACTTTGGCGAATTCCCTGACACCCTTGAGGGCATGCGCCGACAGGAACTGGCGTACTTTCGCTACTTCGTGACGGAAAAGGGATTGGCGGCGGATGGGCTGAACGGTGTCTCACTAGAGGACTTGCTCAGCGCCGGGTATGTGCGGGTTGAACCACTGGTGTACGAGGACTTTTTGCCGGTGAGTGCGGCGGGGATTTTCCAGTCGAACCTGGGGGATGCGGCGCAAACACACTATGGCGTGCATTCGAATCAACAGGCGTTCGAGCAAGCGCTGGGGCGCTCGACCATTGATGAGTTGGGGTTGTATGCCGCGACGCAGCAACGGTCGATCGATGAGTGTTTCGCAGCGTTGAATCGTTGAAAAAAATCGCAGCCTTCCGCAGTCCTCCTGTAGGCGCTGCCGAAGGCTGCGATCTTTTGATCTTACTTTTTCAACGCTGCCAACAACGCTTCGGCCGTCGCTTCGGAAGACGCCGGATTCTGCCCGCTCAGCAACAATCCATCGGTGGTGATATAGCTCGCCCAATCAGCACCCTTCGAATAAATCCCGCCATTGGCCTTCAACACATCCTCGACCAAAAACGGCACCACATCGGTCAACTGCACGGCCTCTTCTTCGCTGTTGCTGAACCCCGTCACGCGCTTGCCTTTGACCAACGGCTGACCGTCCGCATCCTTGACGTGACGCAACACACCCGGCGCATGGCAGACCGTCGCAACCGGTTTCCCCGCCTTATAAAACGCCTCGATCAGCGCGATCGAATGCGGGTCTTCCGCCAAATCCCACAGCGGGCCATGGCCACCCGGATAGAACACGGCATCGAAATCTTCAGCCTTCACGCTGCTCAGCAAAACCGTGGACGCCAGCGCGGATTGCGCAGCCGAGTCCTTGCGAAAGCGCTCGGTGGCGGCGGTTTGCGCGTCCGGCTCGTCGCTTTTCGGGTCCAGCGGTGGCTGGCCGCCCTTGGGCGAGGCCAGGGTCAGCTGAGCGCCGGCGTCCTTGAACGTGTAATACGGCGCAGCGAACTCTTCCAGCCAGAAGCCGGTTTTCTTACCGGTGTTTCCCAATTGATCGTGGGACGTTAGAACCATCAGGACTTTCATGTCGTTCTCACTTGAGTTCAGGAATAGTCGGACGCTCATTGGCGCTTGGGTACTGAGTCATTGACCACCCGGTTGGGCGGTTCGTTTCACCGAGTGACCGGATCATATGGAAGCTTTCCAAATTTAGATATTGATATATCGCAATATCGTGATACTTCTATAAAGGCGTTCACAGCGCACCCTGCTCAGCCACGGCTGACGGCGCACGAACGCACTCATTCCGCTTTACAGGACTTACCGATGACCGGTTCCACCCTCTTCACGCCCATCCGCCTCGGCCCGTTCACCCTGCAAAACCGCGTGGTGCTGCCGCCGCTGACCCGTTCGCGCAGCACTCAGCCCGGCAACATTCCCAACGCCCTGATGGCCGAGTATTACCGTCAGCGCAGCAGCGCCGGCTTGCTGATCACCGAAGGCATTCAGATTGAACCGCGCGGCCAGGGTTACGCCTGGACGCCGGGGATTCACAGCCAGGAACAGATCGACGGCTGGAAACAGGTCACCGCAGCGGTGCACCTTGAAGGCAAGCCGATCTTTGCCCAGTTGTGGCATGTCGGCCGGGTCTCCCACACCTCGCTGCAACCGGGTGGCGCCGCACCGATCGCACCTTCGGCCATCCCGGCGACGGCGGTCAGCGTGTTTATCGAAACCGGCCCGGGCACGGGTGCGCTGGCCGAACCGTCGGTGCCGCAAGCCTTGAGCACCGAACAGGTCAAAGAACTCGTCCAGTTTTACGCTCAAGCGGCACGCAATGCCGTGGAAGCCGGTTTCGATGGCGTCGAGTTGCACTGCGCCAATGGTTACCTGGTCAATCAGTTCATCTCTGAACACAGCAACCAGCGCACTGACGAATACGGCGGCTCGCTGAGCAATCGCCTGCGTTTCCTGCGGGAAATCACCGAAGCCGTGGCGGCGGTGGTGGGCAAGGATCGGGTCGGCGTGCGGTTTGCACCACTGTTCGCCAGCACCGATGAAGCGCGGGTCTACCTCGGACTGGTGGAAGAGAACCCGCACGAAACTTATCTGGAAGCCGTCAGATTGATGGAACAGATCGGCATTGCCTACGTGTCCCTGGCCGAAGCCGATTGGGATAACGCCCCGGAACTGCCAATCACCTTCCGCCAAGCCGTGCGCGAGGCGTTCAGCGGGTTGCTGATGTACGCCGGCAAGTACTCGGGCGAACGCGCCGACAACGTGCTGAACGCCGATTGGGGGGATTTGATCGGCTTCGGCCGCTGGTTTATCGCCAACCCGGACCTGCCCGCGCGCCTGCTGAATCAATGGCCGCTCAATGAGCTGGACACCTCCAGCCTCTATGGTGGAACCGCCGTCGGGTACAGCGATTACCCGCGCTACCAGCCGAGCCTGTAAACTGCGCGGCAGATCGGGCCCTTGATACGCGGGACGATCTGCCGGCCTCAGGGTTTCGGCTTATTTCGACGCAGCACACAGGCTCCCAGGCTCGACCATGACCCTTGATCTGAACGACATCATCAAAGCCCTTTCCAACCCCACACGCCTGCAAATCATGCTGTGGCTGAAGGACCCGCGCGTGCACTTCCCGACCCAGGAACGCGACCCGGAGGCATTCGGTGTGTGTGTCAGCATCATTCAGGAAAAGGTCGGTCTTTCGCAGTCCACGGTGTCGCTATATCTCACCGCCCTGCAACGCGCCAATCTGGTCACCTCGCAGCGGAACGGGCCGTGGACTTATTACCGGCGCAACGACACCACCATCGCTCAGTTTGTCGAGCAAATCGGCGCCAGCCTCTGAATGATGGCGCATGGCCTTGATGCGCAAGAAGTTGCGCACTTATTTTGCGAAAACGCCCTCCAATATCGCTAAGCGCCAACCCCGCCGTGGCCTGTAGCCGAGTGCGCAAGAAGTTGCGCAGTACTGCGCAACTTCTTGCGCACTTTGTGAGGTGATTTCCCTCCAAACTCACCCAAGCGATTGAAAAACCTCGGCCATCCCCCCGGTTTATATAGCCCTCATAATTTCTGGCACGGACCTTGATAACAGTTATGCACCCACCGGGCGATTTCGCCTCCCGGGCACCTCTATTTATCAAGCAAGGAGAGCATCCCATGGCAACACCTGCATACATGTCCGTCACTGGCGAAAAACAAGGCCTGATCACTGCTGGCGCATTCACCGCTGACTCCGTTGGCAACACCTACCAGGAAGGTCACGAAGACCAGGTCATGGTTCAGGCGTTCAGCCACGACGTGATCATCCCGCGTGACCCGCAGTCCGGCCAACCAACCGGTCAGCGCGTTCACAAACCAGTTGTGATCACCAAGGTCTACGACAAAGCTTCGCCACTGCTGCAAGCTGCTCTGACTTCCGGCGAGCGCATGAGCGAAATCGTTATCCAGTGGTACCGCACTTCGGCCCAAGGGACCCAAGAGCACTACTACACCACCAAACTGGAAGACGCGATCATCGTCGCCATCAACAACAAAATGCACAACTGCCAGGATCCGTCGAACTCCCACTTCACGCACCTGGAAGAAGTGCAGTTCACCTACCGTAAAATCACCTGGACCCACGAAGTATCCGGTACTTCGGGTTCCGATGACTGGCGTCAACCAGTCGCTTAATCGCGGCTGACCGCTTTACGCATCGGCCAGCTCTGCTGGTCGATGTTGTTTACGCCTTTCCAGAATTTCGCGTCTGCTGATCCTTTGATCGGGTATTGGTTTACGCCGCAGCACTGCACGAGGAACAAGGGATGTTCGCGCCGGCCAATCAGACCCACTTTGCCCTGACCATCGAAGGCCTTTCCAACGACTTTCAGGTGTTATCCCTGCAAGGTCGGGAAGCCATCAGCCAGCCTTTTGTGTTTGAGGTGGAGCTGGTCAGTGAACAGCCGTCCCTGGACCTCGAAACGCTCCTGCACAAACCGGCCTTTCTGCAGCTCTCGCCTGACGGCAGCGGCATCCATGGCCAGATCTATCGCGCCGCCCAGGGTGATTCCGGCAAACGCCTGACCCGCTACGCGGTGACCCTGCGCCCGCAACTGTCCTACCTGGCGCACCGCATCAACCAGCGCATCTTCCAGAACCTCACCGTGCCGAAAATCGTCGGCATGGTCCTCGAAGAGCACGGCATCCAAAGCAACGCCTACGAATTCAAAGTCGGGGCGATTTATCCCGAGCGCATTTACTGCGTTCAATACGATGAGTCGGACCTGCACTTCATCCAGCGCCTGTGCGAGGAAGAAGGTATTCACTACCACTTCCAGCACAGCGCCACGGCCCACAAACTGGTGTTCGGCGATGACCAGACGGTATTCCCGAAACTCGCACCAGTGGCCTACCAGCAAGACTCCGGCATGGTCGCCAACGACCCGGTGATCAAGCGCTTCGACCTGCGCCTGGAAACCCGCACCAGCCGCACCACCCGTCGCGACTACGACTTCGAAAAACCGCGCCTCACCCTCGAAAGCGAAAACCGCGGCGACGCCCTGCCCGACCTCGAAGACTACGACTACCCCGGCCGCTTCATCGACCGCGAACGCGGCAAGCACCTGGCCAAACGCGCCCTCGAACGTCACCGCAGCGACTTCCAGCTCGCCGAAGGCCGCAGCGATCAACCGCTGCTGGTCAGCGGCCACTTCCTGGCCCTGACCCAACACCCGAAAGCCAAGTGGAACGACCTGTGGCTGCTGACCGAAATCCTCCACGAAGGCAAACAGCCGCAAGTGCTGGAAGAGTCGGTCACCAGCCACACCACGGCGTTGAAAGATGACTTCCACCAAGGCTATCGCAACCGCTTCCAGGCCACCCCGTGGGACGTGCCGAATCGCCCACCGCTGAACCACCCAAAACCGCGAATCCTCGGCAGCCAGAGCGCCGTCGTCACCGGGCCAAAAGGTGAAGAAATCCACTGCGACCAATACGGCCGCGTCAAAGTCCAATTCCACTGGGACCGCGAGGGCCAGGCCGACGACAAAACCAGCTGCTGGCTACGCGTCTCCTCCGCCTGGGCCGGCGCCCACTACGGCGGCATCGCCATCCCGCGCATCGGCATGGAAGTGCTGGTGACCTTCCTTGAAGGCGACCCCGACCAACCCCTGATCAGCAGCTGCCTGTACCACAAGGAAAACACCGTCCCCTACGAACTGCCGGCCAACAAAACCCGCAGCACCTTCAAAACCCTCAGCTCCCCCGGTGGCGGCGGCTACAACGAACTGCGCATCGAAGACAAAAAAGGCCAGGAACAAATCTTCCTCCACGCCCAACGCGACTGGGATGAAAACGTCGAACACGACCAGAAGATTCGCGTCGGCAATGAACGCCACGATACGGTTGAGAAGAACAGCTATACGGAGTTCAAGGCTGAAGAACACCACACGGTTTATGCAGACCGGAAGGTGGAGACGCAGGCGAATGATCATTTGACCGTGGGGGTTAACCAGCACGTCAAGATTGGGACTGGGCAGTTCATCGAGGCCGGGCAAGAGATTCACCTGAGCAGCGGCATGAAAGTCGTGCTCGAAGCCGGCAGCGAGTTGACCCTGATTGGCGGGGGCAGCTTCATCAAGATCGACGCCGGCGGCGTGACCTTGAGTGGGCCGGTGATCAACATGAACTCGGGGGGCAGTCCGGGGAATGGGACCGGGGCCGCGCCGTTGTTGCCGGGGCCGTTGAAGCAGGCGGATGCGGATAAGGCTGGGGAGTTGTTGGTGCCGGCGCAGCGGCAGGCGTTGATGCAGAAGAAGCCGATTTGCGCGATCTGTGAAAAGGCCCGATTGGAGGCGCTAAATGCTAAAGCCTGAATCCTCTCTGGGAGCCCGACTACCTCATGACCTGCACTGGCGGGGAAGTGTCGCATTACTGCTGGATGGTGTCAGTGTCGAAATGTTACCCCGACAGTTGTATACCTGGTCGGATGCTCCCGATTTCGAGCCACTTTATCTAGGAACGCGCTGGTCTGCTTTGAACGATATCGCTCCGTGTCTTATACGCCTTAGTGGGCCGAGCGATCCGATTTTTCAACAGTTTCTAGCGCACGCTGATGAGGAATGGGGTTATTTGGTGTTCAGTGATCAGCCTTGGCAAAACATGCTGGATCACTTTCGCTGGTTGACCAGCGTTACTCACCCTCAAGATCTAGAAGTACTACTTCGTTTAGCGGACCCAGCGGTAGCGCATACCCTGCTTGGTCAGGCTGAGGAATCGAAAGACGCCACGTTGTTCGGACCTTGCGTGCAGGTACTTACAGCCGATGCCGCTCTGGGATGCTGGCATCAACACCATCGTCCGGGAGGCGTTCCTATGGCTTCTCACGCAAAACCTTACCGGTTGAGCGAATCACAAGTCACGTTGCTGGATGAAGTCAATTTCAGGTCCGTTGTCATGCGCTTGGACCAGCATATGAACGAATATTTTCCAGCGTTCCAGATGAATCTGAAGGCACTGGAGCGCTGGGAATATCTGAACGAACTCGCTTCACGCTCATATGATCGGGGCTTTAGCAGCGAACTTGAAATTACGCTTTATGCCAATATCCATGGCTTTCTCGGGATAATGGCATTGGCAGAGCATCCGGATCTCGACGCTTTGCTTGAAACAACCTCAGAGCGGACACCCACACAACGACTTGAATACGTCGCCAGTATCGCCAAGGAACGGGCTGAAAGCCTGCAAAGGAATCCAGGATGACCACCTCAACAACCTCAGGAAAAAACCCCAACAACGTCAGCGTGAGCCGCGAAGACGCCAAGTGTTCAACGGGTACCTGCTGGCTGATGAAGGGAAAAATCCAACTGGTACCTTTGCGCTATGGCTTGGTGAATGGCACTGCTCTTGATCCGTCGAGTGAAATTCCTGTCCCGTACAAACTCGGCACTCGTCCCCTCGGCATACGCCTTTTACGCGATGGCTGGCTTTATGTAATTGACAGTCAGAACGGTGAACTATCTGAGTATCGGATCATCGATGGTCTAGTCAGTGCGATGCTCTGGCAAGGGACTGAAGTGCAAAGCGACACCCGGGACCAGCCCATCAAGAAACCTGTGTTGACGTTTTCAACACGCAGCACTCTCTATGTCACGTATTCAGAAGTTCAGTGGACCGCAAAGAAATGCCGGCAGGTGCTCAAGAGCAAATCTGAACGCAAGTTCTTTATGCAAGCCGTCGACCTGAGCAAGGCCAACTGTGAAACAGGAGGGCCAAGTTTGCTAACACCCGCTCTGGCCGAACGCTGGTTGGCGGAGGTAGCGACTGCTCGTGTGCAAAGCGAGCAAAAAGCTAAGGATGATGCTGAGCTGAAGGCAGTCGTTGATGCGGAAAACGCTGAACGGCGCAAACGAAATGAGCCGGAAATACAGGGCAACATGCTTCCACCAGTCACCGTTCATGCCACCCCAGAGAATGAACGCAAACCGTATTTGTGGGAAATGCCTGAGCGTTTTCGTGAATCCTCGATGAATTCGCTGAGTGGCTGCATAGAAGCGGAGTACCGACAAGACGTACTGTATCTGGTGGTGGAGGATCATATTGGTGTACTTCGGGATCTTGCCAATTATCAAGATCACGTAGTCGATTGGATTGAAACATGGGCCAAAGGCGGAACCCAGGAAGGAGCCAACGAGCGCGACTATCTGCTGGCATGCTATATCGAATCGCTAACTCAGCTAACCAAACAAGATATGGGTGGTCTATCAGATGCCAGCGATGATCCCGCTATCAAATTGATGCTTGGCGATCTGGAAAAGATGCAGGCACCTGAGCGAGACACTACGCGTCAAGCCATGCTCGACTACCTCAACAAAGGGGGA
Source organism: Pseudomonas sp. LBUM1646 (assembly GCF_059716165.1). Lineage (NCBI taxonomy): Bacteria > Pseudomonadati > Pseudomonadota > Gammaproteobacteria > Pseudomonadales > Pseudomonadaceae > Pseudomonas > Pseudomonas sp. LBUM1646. The sequence continues at coordinate 2,653,510 of NZ_CP166810.1, read as the reverse complement.
TTGATGACCCCGCCGAATGGAAGCCCAGTTCCACCAGAACTTGACAAATTGCAACAGCAGGCCTTGGATAACGCATCGCAAATAGCAATGTATGGTGGCTCTGCCGCAGGCCAAATCGTAGCGACTCAAAATATTGAAGACACCGACCGCCGCTACTACACGCGCGAACACTTCAAGGCTTCTCCGCAAGACTTCGTCGATAAACATTTCGAAGCGCTGCTTAAACTCGGTAAAGAGCAGGATCGCCGGATAAGGGATGTACTGAATGGCGCCAAGATGGGCCAACGCGGCGTCAATGACTTGATCGACCGTGAGGCGATGGACAACGCTCTGTTCGAGTACCGGACATCAATCAAGCGCTGGAACAAACTACTCGACCAAATTACTGCTGATCGGACAGCAATGCTTTGCGCCGGACGTTTTCATAAAACTGCCTGGTACTACGACCCCCAGAATGCCAAACAGGTTGGCCAGGCCTTCGCAACAGAGTACGCATCTCTGAAGGATATCTGCCGCAGCGATGAAGCGTGCGATGCAATTCGCAAATACATAGAGACAGAGCCGCAATTCAGCCGACCCATGTTTTATGCTCTGCCCTATAGCGAACAAACCACTGTATGGGTTCAGTATGCTTTCGCGCAGGCTGCTGGCATTACTTTGTTTAACAACTTGCCCGAGCACCTGAAAAGCCTCAAGGAAATTGAAGAAAATCGTTTGCCGGCGCTCGACCAACTTCCTGAAGACACTCGCGCGGTAGCCGACGCCGCTCAGCAGACCATGAGCCCGGCGCTAAACCGAGGCGTTGAAAAAGTTTTCGCTGACTTTGATCAGGTGCTTAAAGGCCAAGCCATGCCAGACCTTGATCAGTTGTTTCGTAACTTACCAAAGGCATTACCAACTCGAATTCTGGATGCGGCAAAACGTGAGGGCGTGACTTTTTCTGTGGCATCGGATGCCGAAAAACAAGCCCTGAAAAGCGCACTGAAAGATCTGTTTGAAGAAAAGGAACACCTGAAAAAACTCAATCGCGAGCGCAAACAGGTAAAAGGCACTGTGGGCCACAAGTCGCCGCGTGCTCAACAACTTCAAGCTGACATAGAAATAGCCCGAAAGCAGTTGGCCGGCACCGAAGCTCGTCTGGCCAGTGGAATAAGTCCTATTGGCGAGTTACCTGATAGTAGTGTCCGGGTCTACGGGGCAACACCTGTACGTGCAGGCATCACCGTTGTATTTCCCCCTGCAAACCAGCAAGAAATATCAGGGCTGATGAAGAACTTCCGTAACGGCGTCAGAGCAGCGCCAAAACAGAATCTGATGGGCGATGGGGCGGCGCTCTTATTATTTATTGCACAAGCTATTAATTTACAGCAACTTGCAACGGAAGTGGCTACTACAAACAAGGAAAAACAGGTATGGCTTCCCGTGTTAAATGCTGCAGCAGCCACTGGTGCCGCGGGTTTTGCCGCAGCACAGGGCATATTCGACACAGCCCTAACTACTCGTAGCTCCCTACTGGCTAAGGGATTGCAAAACCATGCTGTAGAAAGCTTACACGTTCAAATGGGAAAACTGCACTTAGGTCTAGGCATCATGACTTACGGCTTCGGCATGTACGCGGCTGGGGCAAGTCTCAAAAGCTATCAAAGTAGTTGGGAACAGGCCGTGCGTAGTGGAAACGGCGGAGCCCAAAACGGAGCAGCCTTGTCGATGATTGGTTCAGGAGGTTTGCTAGGAAGCAATGCGTATGGCGTTGCCAGTACAGTACACGCTGGCTACACCATACTCGCCGCTGAACAAGGGGCTATACGCACTGCTGCTTGGGCTGCATCAGGAGCCCGTTTGTCTAGCGTATTCTTTCGAGCGAACCTAGCAGGTGCTTTGTTCACAGCTTTAGAATTAAGTGGTAATTGGCTCTATAACCGCTACAACACAACCTCACACGACCAATGGCTACAAAGTACGCCCTGGGGATTAGATTCGGATAGACGCAAGTTTCTAAGCTTGAGCGAATATCAACTTTCGCTTATCTCCGCAGTACAATCCCCGACTGTACAAGTAGGCCTCACGAAACATGACTCATGGTGGAAAAGCCTACTTCTAACAGCCAAGATCGGGGATATTCATCTGTTAGTCTCCGGCCTTAAACTTATCGATTTTCAATCTCCGCTGGCGGGCAAACCCAACTACCAGGTAGCAATTGGCGCATACCGAATTTCAACTATTGTTCAGGGCCGCTCTCAAACCACCGAACGCTGGGAAATTCTTAGCGACACAATCGAAACAAGACTACGCCGAGTGGATGGAAAGGAATTAGTACTATGTATCGAGTATCCGCAAACCGTTGAGCGTATTGTAGGGACGGTGCGTGAAGAGCTTATGCTTGCAGTAGCCATTCAAAAAAATACCGCGACCGGACAACCCCAAAAGCGGACCCACTACATACGCCTCAATCCTCGGGAAAGCGGCTTATTCCCATCAGTCGATCGAACGCCTCCTATTCCTCAGGCTCCCCTATTAGAAGTGGACCCCATGACTCTGGAGCTGACTTTGCATGCCGAACTTTCTTAATGCGCCCTTAACTGCGCCGAACGCCAAAATATCATATCACGCCGGAAATATTGAACAGTTCCCATCCGGGCAAACTACCTACCTTGCTCCATTACCTCTGCCTACTGAAACGTCACCAAATAGTCCTTATATCAGCGCCCTCAACAATACATATTTGGACTTCGGCGGCGGTACTCCTCAGGTATTCACATGGCAAATGACACTTGGGGGACCATTTACCGTTGCATTTTTAATAGTCTTTGGCATCCCGTTTGTCGTTGGGCTATTAATAGCTAGCAGTGGATTCGGATGGGCAGACGTTTGGAACGCTGTGACTGGTGTCTTTTTAGCAGCATGGGAGTCCGCTATTTGGTTATATGTGGCTATGCTTACCATTTGTTTAAGCGTATGGATCTATAACCATAATAGGTACACACAAGTAATCCCCACCCGTTTCAATCGCCAACGCCGCGAGGTTTGTTTCATGCCCGCGGGAGCCATTCTTCCAGTTTTTGTCCCATGGGAATCGCTATCTGCCTGGGTCGTCCAGGCACAGGGTGCCACTCAATACGGCATACGACGACAGTACGGCATGGGTATGGGATTCCACCATGAGGGGCAGTTGGTCAGCGTCGAATTCGTTTGTGGAGGCCTGCCGCTTGCGATTGCCCATTGGGAAGCTGTACGTGCCTACATGGAGTACGAAGTCCATGACCTCAAAAGCATTCAAGACCCCATGGACCTGCAAGGTCCCAACGATCCGCCCCATGAAGGAATGCACACGTTCCGAAATGCGCGAGCACGTCTGCATCGCAGGATTCGCGAAAAGGAAATTGGTTGGGTCTATGCATTCTTTTGGTACCTTTACCACGTCATGACGTTCTGGACGCTGCCCAATCGAATTGTTGAATGGGAGATTCGTCGCATTGCGAAAGTCGGACGTAAGGCACTACCGCAAGTCATGCGTGATTGGTCCGAACCGCTACCCGAAGAGCAATGGGCTAAGCCAAGTGAAATTTTGGTAAGACTGAGTAAACGGGTCAAAGAACTGAAAAAGCAAAAACCCCTGCGCTCAATCACTGAAATTTTTGCAGAGGTTTATCAGGCAGAAAACGGCGGAAAGAAAAAGGCGTGATGTTTTACACAAACAAAGGTGCTTTTTCAGACCTAATCTGCTTGCATTAAAACAAGGTGGACGGACAAGGTAAACGGGACACCCATTAGCCGGTCTCCAGTCAAGGCAAAAAGCCAACTCTCCCTGCAGTTTTTAACTGCAGGGTTGCCCTCTCTCGCAACCTGCCCGGTTGAACCCGTCGTACCCGTTTTCTCGTCGATGGCTACGGTCGAGTCCTGCCTGACACCCATGTGGATCAAGCGGTAAAGGTGTTGCATGCACCGCCCTGGCAGTGAACTGCCCCGGAGAAACGTTGGTGCCGCCAGTGGTCCAAACCTCTGTCGCCCGAACAATGGTCCCAGCGCTCTCCAGAGCTGGAACAGGCTATCCGTCAGCAACAGGCCGAGTTGGAAGCAGCATGACCGCCAAGAATCAGCCATGACTTCATCCACGCCCGGCAACCGCTAGGGATTGGCACCTCAAAACACTGAGTTCTCTGTATGACCGTACAAATGGATACCCCGTACGCTGCCAGTGCTTATCGCAGCAATAGTCATGAACCTCTACCACCGCCGAAATGGGCGGAAGATGCCAATCGCTCAGGGAACTTTGATACCCATCTCGCCTTTGGTCATTACGCCAATCTGGAACCGGCGATGGAGATCACGCCCCAGTTGCAAGGTGAAGAGCACATACGCTACCAACGGCAGCAGGAACAAGGAAAAAAGGAAGAAATCTATTGTGATGCTAAAAGTTGGCGCTTTCAAAACTCTAGCAAAATTCCACATTTACTATTTTTGCTGAAGCTGATGAGCTTTCCGTTTATATGGGTCTTTTGGGGGGTATGGATCTTTGGCGCACTTCTTCCCGGACCGAAAGTAGCACAGTATTTGCGCGATTCATCATTACTGCTTTTTTTAATAGTTTTTCCTCTTCTTTCCCTAGGCTCCTTAACACTTTTTATGACAGGAAAGAAAATTGTTCACCACGTACAAATTATCGGCTTTATTATTTGTGCCGGAATCGTATTTAGGATAACAGGCTCACTGTGGGGTAATGATCAACTGCAAGTAGCCCTATGGTTCGGTGCCTTCCTCTACTTCATGGGTGCCATCGGTTTTGATTGCCTACTATGGCTCCACAGCAAAATCACCACCTACGACGGCAGCGAGTTCAACCGCATCGACGGCATGCTTCGCTTCAAACGCCGTTTCCGCCGCCTCTTCGTTGCGCCGTTCGAAGAATTCGACCCAGTGCTGCAACTGCTTCCCAGCGGTTATGGCTCCCATGACTACGCCCTGTGGTTGCATCACCGCTATACCGACAACAAGGTTTGTCTGGCCACCAAAGTCCACGCCTTGGGCCTCGACCAGGCGAATGCACTGGCCTTCTGGGATTGCCTGCAACGCTACATGGATGTCACCCAACCGCTGCCCGACCTGCCAGTGCTGGAGCAAAGTCGTCACCACGACCCGGTAACTGCCGCCTACGACGCCAAAACGGGCCGTAACCCGAGACGCTGGCGTGACCAGTCGGAAAAGGGTTGGTTGGCAACAGGTCTCAAACAACTGACCCAACAGTTGCAGCAATACCCTTGGCAAAAACAGCCCTGCATCATCAAGGCTCGAACTGATCCGTCTTTGAGCATCGAAGCTTACTACCGTGCTCAAGAAGCTAAAGGGATTCAGGCGACGCCGAAGGCTGATGACTTTGATGAAGTTCATCGTGGTTAAACGTCAACGTGCGAAGCGGGCAGATTAATTTTATTTAAAGAATTCCAAAAAAATAAAGCCACCTATTTTTAATGAGCACTTGGATGTGTAAAGATAAATATGACCGCCTTCCTCATGCTGGAGACTTTGAAAAAGAGTCCGGCAATGAGATTGTCTATATATCACCGAAACCATTACCAACAGGAATGCCTGCTTTCAGCAGCCGACAATTGCATCGTGATGCAAATGACGTTTATCTCGACTTCGCCCTGACTCGAGGAGCCTTCGCGTTTATGGCAAGGGGAGCCATTGGCTCGGTAATGTGCATGTTGGTATTCTTTTTCTGGGCTTCCGTTTTTGGTGCGTGGCTACGTACACATCACCAGCCTTTTTTAAGCGGTTTTAATAATCTTTTCATGAGTTGGGTGGTTTGGGGATTTCTCGGTTTTCTAACCATCATGTACCTAGGCATATTTTGCTATGCAGTCCGGCAGGTCAGCACTCATCCTCCAATTCGATTTAATCGTCAGCGACGGGAAGTTGTATACGTACCATATAGAGGTGCGAAGCCACGCTATGTTGCTTGGGAAAGTATCATCGCATGCGTTTCCGTAGGCAGGCTCATCACCCAATACGCAGTCATACCCGAGTTCAAGCTGATGATGGGACTGCGCGATGCCAACAATGGATCTGTACTTTGGGTCACCGTGCCCAGCGGAAATCTGGATGAGGCTGTGTCCGAATGGGAAGCCATCCGCAGCTATATGGAAGGAGGCCCCTCAGCTCTGCCAACACCTCTACCAGAGGAGTTTGAAGAGGGTACTGTTGCTTACTTCCACATGTGTCGTAAGGGGTATCGTTCGGATCACTCCTTTTTCCGTTACGTTGTTGGCTTCTTGATGGTTCAGTTTCTTAGCGGTTGGACGTTGCCGTGCTACATCTCCGGCTGGGTCAATAACCGCACCAAGGCGGGCTTCCCTAAAGAGGTTCAAAAATGGTCACAATCTCTTCCCACTGAACAACATGCAATGCCTAGTGAAGAACTACTCAGGGAAAGCATCGAAATACGGAAGGCTTTTGCCAACGGCCAAAACCTGTTGGATTACTTTAAGGTGAAATTTGCCGAACCGACTCAAGAACCCGAGACCTCCACTTGACGAGCCATACCCTTGAAAAATAGATATGACCAACTGCCTCAAGCAGGTGACATCGACAGAGAATCAGGCACTGAAACACTCTATTTATCACCAAAGCCAGTGCCAACTGGAGTGCAGCCTTTCAGTGCACGCCAGCTACACCGCTATGCCGATGAAGTAGTCTTGGACTTTGCCGTTTCTAGAGGCAGCTTCGAGTTTATGACTCGAGCCGGAATCGGGGCGGTAATGTTCCTGTTGATTTTTTTGTTTTTCACAACGGGTTTCGGATCCTGGATAAGACGTGACATAGAACCTTTCTGGAGTAGCTGGCTGGATTTCTTCACAAGCATTGCCGTTTGGGGCTTTGTGGGGGCGCTGGCCACTCTCTACCTTTGCGTGTTTTTCTTTGCAATTCGTCGGGTAAGCAATCAACCTCCTGTACGCTTCAATCGTCAGCGTCGCGAGGTCGTCTTTGTTCCCAAAAAAGGCATGACCCCACGTTATGTACAGTGGGAGGAAGTCATTGCGAGTGTCTCGATCAGCAAATTGATCACTCAATATGCTGTCATTCCTGAATTCAAATTAATGATTGGGCTACGTGAGACGAAAAATGGCGATGTGCTTTGGATCAGTGTTCCAAGTGGAAATTTGAATCAGGCTATCGCTGAGTGGGAGGCAATCCGTGTCTATATGGAAGATGGACCGCGAGCCTTGCCCGAGGGGCAATCGGATGAATTCGAAGCAGGCTCGGTCGCCTACTTTCATATGTGTAGAAAAGGTTATCGCTCCCATCATTCATTGCTTCGATATCTCTTCGGCTTCTTGATCATTCAATTTTTCAGTGGTTGGACGATTCCTTGTTACCTTGCCGCTTGGATCAATAACCGCCCTAAGACAGGCTTCCCAAGGGAAGTTCTTGAGTGGTCGCTACCGCGCCCAATTGAAGAACATGCAGTACCTAGCAAGGAACTGATTAAGGAAAGTGCTGAGATCAGAAAGGCATTTTCAGAAGGACAGAACCTGGTGGACTACTTCAAGATTAAGCTTGGCGAGTCGAACAAAATACCAACATAAAGCAGACAGATTTTTTTCTTTGACGGAGCTGCCCAGCGCCCCCCTTCGCCGCAAAACACACACAGCAAAACCAGGAAGATTTCCCACAAGGAGCAGGACGCATGTTGAAACCCATAATCCCCTTGATCTTGGCAGCCACCGCCCTCAGCGCCCAGGCAGACATCCAGGTCCAGATCTCGCCAATACCCGAACAACTGAAAAACCTGAAGCCAGTCGCCATTGCGGAAAGCAGCTTGGAAGAACAAAAGCGGCTCAACCAAATCGACGCAATAGTCCAGCGCTTCAACCTGAACATTGAAGAGAAGTTCATCTACGTCGGCAAAGAAACACCCCACCCACTCCTGGGAATTTTGGATGTCGTCTACAAAGTTTATCCAGAAGAAGCCCAGTTGCAGGTGGTTAAAATCGACATCCAAAAAGGGTATGCGCGTGTCTACCCTGTCAGCCCCCAGGATATCCAGCCATATTCGAGTTTCGCGACGAGCCCGCTCGACGCCCGGATTGCCAACAATATCCTGAGTCCCGGTGCATCCGCGGCCCGATCCAAAGCCTATTTCAAAGACTGGTACGACACTTATCAATCGTCTCGGGTCAAGTTCGCCCGAAAGGTAGTGGCGAGTGATGCCTGTGAGACCGTCACGAGTGTCGAGCTCTACAGTTTCAACGGGGATGTGTTCACTGCGTTCTGTGGCAATGGCATGGCGTTCCATCAAACGCCGGCGCAGGTTGAAGCGGACGAGTCTATTGATCCCGCGATAAAAAAATGGGTGGTCAAACGGCCCCTGTGAGTTCGGGGCTCGTCACCCTGAGCGTTAGGTTCATTCAGATTGCGAGGCGCCTTCGCGCCGAGCTGCGCATTTTTTACATGTCTGTGCGGCAAGCCCATTGGACATGTGTCAGAGAGACAACCATGAAGCATTCGATACGACGCCGACACTGCGCCCTCTTTACCGCGATCCTGCTGTCAACCTGCTCCGCCGCCTGGGCGGTGCCAGCAGATCAGGCAAAAGCTCGGCCACCCAGTCCAGCTCAGTTGATGCAGGAGGCACAACGCCTGAGCAGCGAGAAATCACTGGCAGAGGCTACGGTCGCCGCCCGCGCGGCGATGGAGGCAGGCCGCAAGGGGAGCGCCATGGATTACACGGATCTCGAGGCGGGCGCCTTGCTCGTCGACCTGCTGCATCAGCAAGGGCGATACGACGAAGTCCGGAAAGCCGCCGAAGAGCAGATCGCGTATTGGGAGCGGGAATCAGCCGCTGTCGGGTCGACAAGCAGGCGCGACTTCCGCATCGCGAGGATGCTGGGCGTGGCGATCGAGGCAAGCATGACGGCGGGTGAACGAGCTGAGGTCGCACGCTTGCAGGAAAAGCTCTTCACGATCAACAGCCCCGAGCTCGGTCTGTGGCGCTTGTCGCCGGACGAGCCGCGCTTGCATTACGAACTGGCTGACTTCTCGATGCCACTCCTGCTGGGGCAATGGAAACTGGCGAAGTTTGAGCCCGCAGAAAGGCGTGATGTCACCACCAACCTCCTCTACACGCAGGCGTTGGCGAACGGCCGCCTGAGCGCCGAGATTTCGCTGGTTTATGACGAAGCACAACGCAAGTACACGGCATCGCAACGCCAGGATTGGCTCAAACCCTATCAGGAACAGCCTAAGAGTCGAGCATTTGCATCGGCGATGCCCGACCTCCCCTTCGACGACCTGACCTCCGCAAAAATGGGAAGCCCAGAAAAGTGTGATGGCGAGCAATGCACCAATATTCGCTGGACGGCGTTGCGCGGCGACTGGCGCATGGACATTGATGTGATGTTCAGATCAGGAGACGAGGCCCAAGCCGTTGAGCAGATGCACAAGTTGTTCGCGGCACTGAAATGGCAAAGCGCACCTACGCTGTTCCGCGAACGCACGATGGCCGAGCAAATCCAAGACATGGATACGTCTTGGGAGCGTCCAGGCGGCTGGCCCAAGGCCGCTGAGTTGGCGAAAAAAGCACTGCCCGACGCTTTTTTCGCTGATGAAGTTGCGCGAGTGCAGACACTTATCGGCGTGTCGCAGTACCGGCACGGCGACCTCGACGCCGCTCGCCACTCGCTGGGTTTGGCCCTACCTGCCTGGGAGAATGGCTCTTCCTATCTACCCCTCTACCGCACTGCGCTGGATTACGCAGCGGACATCGCCTACCGCCAGGGCAGAACTCAGGAGGCCATCGCCCTGAACCGGAAGCTCATCGAATGGCAGCAAAGCGATGCCACGCTCGGCTGGGGAACACCGAAGGATGAAAATGCGCTGGTGAATAGCTGGAAAGGCATTCACCTGCCCTTGCGCGTGGGCGACTACCGTTTGAGAACGGACACGGAAAATCGTTTCTACTACGAAAATTTGCAAACAGGGGCACAACTAGGCCTCACCGTGGATTCGGCTCAGACATCGGACGAAAAACTTGAGTCGTTGCTGCGCGCCTTCATGGTGAAAAAGCTGGGGCTACAAGCCGCAGATATGCGCAAGACGAAGTTTTCACCCAAATCGGCCGAACCCGGGAAGTCGCTAACAACCGGGCAGATATGGGAGTTCGATGTAACGAAGCTGCCTGGCGAACAAGGCCCCGTGTCTGACGACTTCGTGGCTGGCATCCAGCGGAAGACGCCCACGAAGATGGCGTTCTGGATTGTGGATCGCGAGGGGGTACGGTCGTTACTGCGGGCGCCGATCATGGACGGTGGGCAAACCGGGAATGAGGCGAATCAGATTGCGCAAGCGTTGATTTGGTAGGGTTGGACGACGCGCTGGTAGCCGTGGCGATGGGGTCGGTGAGCATCCTGCCCCCTCAATAAACAAAGACGCTTATCCCGAGGCCTACTCCAAGTGAGCAGCAACCCGATCTCCCCGAAAGACTTTGTCATTGGACTTAAAACGGCTGTCGTGGAGGAGAATATTTGTATTTACAGACAGCTTTTCGCCAACACGACCATTGACGATGCAACCGACGAATACTGGAAGCGAGCCTTAACCTTGTTCAACTCGCTACCTACCGAACAGCGAGAAGTTTTCTTTGAAGTCATCAGGCAGACAATGGTCGATACCACATCGAACCTTCTGGGAATCATGGATGGCGTCAGCACAATAGAGGGTGTAAACGATGCGTTTTCTCTGACTTACGGCATAGACAACGACACACTGACGGGTGACTTGCAGAGTCTATTTTTGGCAGAAGAACAGAGCACATCGTAGAGAACAAAAAGCGTCGAGAAGGCTTAGATCGCCGACGAGCCTTCCGCTTGCCAGCCCGCTCCGTCGGCAGGCCGGGAAAGTCCGAATATCAAGTGGCGACTGACGCTGCAAGCGGTGCACCTTTAGGATCAAGATTGACCATCAGTGACTTGGTCGCACTCCTGATCATCGGCCCCAACACCAGGTTGCTGCCGACCATCACCACCACGGCCACCAGCACCAGGCCATCGGACTGCAGAACACCGAGGAACGTACCGCCGAACACACACACCGCCAGCAAGCCGCTGATCATCAGGGCCAGCATCAGGGGCTTGGCCGGGTTGCCGAAACCCAGGAAGCGTTGCTTTTCCGAGGCCGACATCACCAGTTCCGCCTTGCAGCCCTTGCACGCAATGGGCTGGTCTTCACGCAACAACTTCTGCTGTTTATTGAGGATGGGGAATTCTTTTTCGCAGGCGTTGCAGTGGACTTTCAAGCCAATGATGTTTGTGCGTGAGGAGCTCATCTTGATCCTTAAGATTGGGGGGGAAACCATAGTCGCCAATACCTGGACGGTGCGGTCGCGGATTGGCAGCCTCGGCAATTGAGGCCGCGCAGTTTACCTTTTATGAGTTGCACCGCGAGCCTCCTCGATGCCAGAGTTACCGGCCTTGATCGCGAGAACTACATCTGTTCCCTTTTTCGACGTGCCGGAATAATGAGACACAAACAATGGACTCAACAAACATCGCCTCTATTTGGACCGCGAACACCGGATGGGAATTATCTACGCTGCAAGATGTGATGTGTCCGCAGTACTCGGACGACGGTGATTTCCTGGGTTCTGATTTCAGTAGGTCCTTCTCGCTTGGTTTTGTTGACGATGACAAGGTCGAAGCCAATCAATTCGAGCTGACGAATTCGCTAACAAATGCCATGGAGGGTTTTTCATACGATCTTGAAATTGTTTCGGACATGGCAACCAAAATGCTCACTCCGATTGCAGAGCCTATCGATACGCTCGTTGTAATTTACGACTACTCCTTCTCAGGTGCACCTGGCAGCAGCACCATTAGAAATAAAATATTTGTATACCGGGGAAGCTTTGAGTACTAATTCGAGAAACGGCATGTAGTCACCTGATCAAGGAAAGAAAGCGTGATAATAAAAAACATTAAATGGATCACGGACGGAGAGGCAGAAGTCTATATCAGTGACGGCCGCTACACCTGTAGCGCTTTCGCTTGGCCCTGCAACGCGAAGATTGGCGACCACATAACTGATCCGCTCCACGTATTCTCTTTACGAAATGCAATGATTAGTGATCAATCGACGCTAGGTATTTGGAGTATAAGCGGCGCCAAACTTGATCGAAAGGTAATCGCTGAAATTACGGATCTCGCAGGTCAAATAGTTGCCGTCGGGAATATGTACATGGTGATTGATGATCCTTTGCCAGGAGGATTGGAGACTGGAGATCTCATTGAATTCGAGTGCACCAGAATAGACTTATGGTAAAAAAATAGCAGTCGATCTCTTTAAACGAAAATCAAAGATCAATGGATGATATTCATGAATATACAACTCGACATAACAGAAGCCTTTGGCACCATCGACTACGTAAACGCTGGGGGACTCATCACCTGCATCGACATAGCCCTGACAGAACAACTTCTTGACCATTTCAATTTCAACCTGTCCAATTTCGTCTTGAACCTGATCGACCAACCCATCATCGACGCCATACAAAAACAACTTCCCGTAGCACTGACCGAACAATTCATAGATGAAGGTTTTCTCATCGTAAAACGTGCTGCGCTTTCCTTTGACGAAGTTAAAAGCTGCGAATCCGTACTGTCCCTTCAGCTGAATGACAAAGAGCACGACCTCGTACGCTCATGGGGACGAAAACTGATTTCCGGCGATCGAATCTACAACATAGGTGGACAATTAAGCACCTACCCTGAATTACGGTTGAACCTGGCTATTGTGGCGCCAAAAGAAATCACCCTGAGTTTTGCAATTGAAGACTGTGTCTACATTGAAAACTATACGGACTTCATGAAAAACGTCGGACATCTCAACCAGTCAATCAGCCCTCCTCTCCCCATCCATAACCTGTTCAATCTCGAACTCAGGAACAAGCATCTAACCCCAAACCGGGAAGCGGGTTTCGACACCTTCTCCGACGACGATTCTCAGTCATGACCAAGATAAGTATTGCTTCTGCAGTCCCAAGCAGTGACCTCGAGGTTGCAAGCTTTTTGCACCAGCGCTTCAAGATGTCACTGATGGGCTCTCAAAGAAAACTCTCCATGGGCGGCAAAGGGTTTTTCTTCACTTGTGAGCTCTACGGGAATGACCATATTCGGCGCGAACAGGATGTTCGGGATATTATTAACTTCTTCAGAACAAAGAGCATTCCGCTGTTGATCCTTGAAATAGACAATGAAAAAGAATGGGGAGCATTAGACTTGGACAATCTGAATCAGTACTCCGTATCTGAAACAGAACTGTTGAGTGCTTTGAATTCAAAACCATAGAAGACACCTACCATGAAGCAACAAAAAAATGGAAAGTAGGAAATTTTCTGATGTGCTTTCCAATGCGGCACATCTGGACTGGAGAGCGGCGATCTACTTACCAAAAAACAAGAAACTATGGGGATTGGATTGCCAGGCAATCATCGAAAACCCCGATCATTTTGAAGCTTACGGCGTAGATGACAATCCGGTCGAGATATCTAACATCAGTTACCGATATGTATTACTTTGCGACGATCTATCATCCATTGTGAAAAACCTGCAAGAGCAAGATGCATCATGTGATTTGAGCATGACATACAAAGCATTTATTTATTACATTGAAAATGATAGCTTTATGAAATCAGCCCTCTAAACCAATACAGCTTGGCTTTGTATTCCTTTGAATGTAAATACCGCTGAGAGCCCGACATGAAATTTGACTGGAGCCTTTTTGGGATTGCACAAGGATCGTCCATTTACACGGATACGATCGCCCAAACTCAAAAACTATTGTCCGTGGTTTTCCCCGATTTATATTTGGACTTGGTCAAATACGCTGACGAAGCCTCTCCCGAAATATCTTCATTCCCATATGGCAACGCAGGCACCTGCATAAGCGAGTTTTTCTCGTTCTCCCCGGAGTTAAAGGCCGGCACTGTTGTTTGGCACACCAGAGTTGCCGGGCTGCCTGCTGGATGGGTACCCATTGCCAGGGATGCGGGTGATTATCTTATTTGTCTGAATTTCAATACACTCTCCACCACTGTCGAGATTTTCGATCCAACATCCGGCAGGACATTCTTTGTCGCTAATAGCTTCGACGATTTTGTTAGCTTATGGCGAGAGTAGAAAGGGGACGACGTCAATGATCAGCAACTTCGAGAAAGCATTAAAGCGAGACGAACTGCCAGATTACTTCAGGGGTATCGGTATCTACTTCACAAGGGATCCGGACTGGGGAACCCAGCTACACGTAATTAACTGGCAGGGGCTTTGCGGTTTTCTAAAAATGCAAAAACATCCCGAGATCATACTGAAAAATGCATTCGTTAAATATGTCATCACTGTAGCGACCCACGTCGAGGACGCAAGCGATCTACTGGAAAATATCGGCTGTTATTATTATATGCGCAGGAAGACCCCCGCATTATCTGCAAACGGTTTCGATCTGATTCAAGAATTACCCGAAAAAGAAAGACAAACCCTATCTCGATCCTTCAACTTCTTGAACAAAGAGCTTGCCCGTTCCAACAACAAACAGGATATTGATCTTTACAACCGGACGATAGAAAAGCTTATTAACGATGCGCCCCAAGAATCCTTAAAAGATATCAGCCTTGAAAAAATACAAGTAAATCATTGATACAGGAATCCCCATCAATGAAAACAACATTCGAAATAGCCATAGACAAACGTGAAATTCCCGACTTTTTCAAAGGAAACGGAATTTACTTCGCCAGGGGCTCCGACTGGGGTGATCATCTTCACATAAACAACTGGCAAGAGATGTGCAGTATTCTCAAGACGCAGAATGCTTCACAGCATTTGCTGACGACTCTATTCGAAGAATACGTCAGCAGCCTGAAAGAAAACTACGAGGATGCTGACGATTTACTCTCAAACATCAGAGCCTACTACATTGTCAGGCGTACGTTTCCATTTCTATCGTCAGACAACTACGATTTGATTGAAGGTCTCGACGAGAAACACCTATCAACGATAGGGCGTTTGTTTAGGCTTCTCAGGAAGTTATATGATACAAACAACAAAGAGCTTCCCACGTACTCGTTCGATCAAGAAATCCAAAAATTAAAAACGTGTGGTTGCACGCTCGAATTCGAGAACCTATAAAGGTTCCATTCTTCGCAAGCACAAATCGATCTGGAACAACAAAGCCGCAGAGACAATAAATGATACCCGATGAACTGGTAAAACTTATACAGCAGCAACCTGGCGAAACTCAGAGAATTTACAAAAGTCTCGCAACTGGTGCTTTAAATGCACTGGGCATCCGTCTGGATAGCGAACTGGCAGAATTTTTCATAAATTACACAATAACATCCTTCAGCAGCCGATCTTCAGACGAAGCATTATGTGATATCGCAGCCCCGGATAATGAGATAGCTGACGGCACTCATTTTATACATGCCGTATGGGAGCTTCCAGAAAATTACATCTGCCTGACAAACATCCAGGGTGAAGGATGCTACCTCTATGACAAAAACAGCGGTGAAGTTATAGATTTTAGCCTTGCCGATCGGGACGAATTTATGGCGGGAATACGACAGATGAAATGGGATAGTTTTTATGAGTTCCTTAATTGGTATCTGACATAACGCTAAATTCTTTATCATGATATAAACCTACACGTTCACCTTCCCTCCATTTCGGCCAGACGCATTGCCGTCGGCCAGGAAAACCGGATCACCACCCAGCAAAGGAATGACCCTTGTTTACCATCGCACGCCCCCTCGCCCTGCTTTTGGCGTTGTCTGTTTCTCTTGATGCCGCGGCATTGTCACTTCATTCAGAAAAGCGCGCCGACGGCACCACCGTGCTTCAGCTCTCCAACGCGCCCGCCGCTGCGCGGCCGCCTCAGCTCAATGAAGATCCGGCGATACGCGCCGCGTTGGTCGATTTCATCGGTTACGCCACCGGCAGTTACACCCTCGATGGCAGTTTGATCGTGTCGCAGATACTCGATGCCCTGGATTCAGAATTCACGACATTTGAGGAAGGCGTGCCGGCCGGGCGCACGATGCTGACCGCCATGGATGACGGTAACCACGGCGACGAGCGCGGCGCGCTGTTGTTGGACGAAAAGGGGCAGTTGATCGCCGTAGGTCTGGTCAATGGGCATTGCACCGTCAAATCGCGTACGGAGTCGCTGTCCTGCAACCCGGGTCCCGAAACCGTGTTGACGATTTTCCAGGCAAAAGGCGCGAAAAAGAGCGATGCGGACCCGATGATTGTCTGGAGCAAGCAGTTGCCGCCACTGGTTGCGTATTGGGCTGAAAGTGAAGATCCCGAGACCCGTGCCAAGGCGCAGAAGATCGGCTCGGTCGAGTACATCACCACTGACCCGAAAAAACCGTCCTGGACTACCTCGCAACTGCCTTCTGACCTCCCGAAGGCGATGCTCCCGCTGCTTCCGACCAATTCCTTTCTATCGGGTGTTGGCGCCGATGGGTTTTACATTTCACCACACATCAAAGGTTTCCCGATGGAGGGTGAGTTCGACCAGATTGACGGCCGCCCACTACATGAGTTCGAGGTCATGTTGCAGACCTATATGCCGTTCGCCGACGTGCTGAAGTTTTACCAACAGCAAGCGAAAGGTGCCGTGTTACAGGCGAATGATGAAAAGGCACGGATTGACGGCGTCGCTGGCGGCGGCACCTACAAAATCGACATCAGGGATAAAGAGGATGACGGAACGGCCATCACTTTTACCGCCTGGAGAAAAGAGGTCTGATCGCTTTTAACTGTTAGCGATAAAAAAACGGGCGATCTTGAGATCGCCCGTTTCTTTATATTACAACCGGTATATCAACTAACGCGTCATCCACCGCGTACTTGACCACCACCCGATTTTGGTAAAGACGTTCACTCTTCACCAACTGACTGTCCTGCCCTTTGGTGCGTACATCCCGCCATATCTCGTTCTCTCGAAACACCCGGCCACCGTCGCGCACAAATCGATGCGCCAGTTGGTAAACGTGATAGCGAAACTCCCGCACCCGATCAGACAATAACTCCCCTTCCAACTGTTGCTCGCCGACATTCAATTTCAACTGAAAATGCCGATCCGTCGGGTTGTACAACACCAAATCAACATAGTTATAAAAAATCGCCGCCCCGGAGCCGAATGGCAATACCCGGCCGTCATCGGGAAAGGGATCGAAACTGTGGTTTGACCGCTCGACTACCACCAACGGCGAGTGAATTGCCATCCAGTGAATCAGGTTGCTCAGTTGGCAGATCCCGCCACCGACGCCCGTGCGCGCTTCACCGAAGGACAATTCCATACCTTCGACGTAACCGCGTTGGCGAGTCGGTCGACCCACTAACCGGCAAAAGGAAAAATATTCGCCCGGGGCAATGACGACACCATCGACAGAAGCCACCGCGAGTTTGAGGTTAATGACTTTGTTATGTTGCAGTGCAATATCGGAGTTGCCGAGTTTTCGAATCAGTTTGGAGGTGTGCTTGAGGTAGCGAAACGGCAACCGGGTGCTGTCCAGCGATACGGCGTATGTCTTGCGGGAATAGCGCCAGGCCAGTTGGCGGAACAGTCGTTTTTGCCACACGCGAAGCCAATAGAGGGCCGGGTGGTAGAGGGAAAGTGGTTTCATCCGTGTCAGATCGGCGGCGGCCGTTTTCTTCCTTGAGTAAAAAGCCGCGCATCTTAACGTATTGCTGCAAGTGCGTGTCGCACTTAAAAGAGGTGTTCGCCCAGTGTAATGGCCTGGCAATCCATGCACCGGTAAAGAGCCCTGACACTGGGCGAACGAAAGCAGTTTAATAGAAGTCGATGAATATGTCCGTATACATATACATGAAATTTATGCACACAACTTTATTGGATATTTATCGACATCTAACTTACAAACACAAAACTCACCAACTAGAACATTAATGTAATTATTCTTATACAAGGCTCGTACAAGAATAATCACTTCATATAGAGCTAATACTCAGCTTTCGTGTTGGCTAGTCACTTTCAAGATATCGGTGTACGTGACGACAACGCTTTGCCCGACTTTCAAGTCCTTCAGTTTCGCCTGAACTTCAGGTTTCACAACGTCGACGGTCTTCGATTGGCCCGCCGGGTTTTCGAAGGTCACCTGGTGTTTCTTCGTATCGATGTGGGTGATTTTCAGCTGGACTTGCACTTGGCGGAAGGCTTCACCGCCGGGATTCGGATTGTCTTTGGTGGCGCGGATATCGCCGGTGCGTTCGGTGGAACCAGGCAGGCCTTTATCGACGTCGGTATCGAGGTAGGCGGCCACCGAGTGGGTCACTTCGACTTTAACTTGATCGCCGACTTTCAGGTTGCCGAGGTCTTTCGCCTTGTCGCTGAGTTGTACATGGACCTGACGGCCTTCGGCGCCTTCCAGGACAACCTGGTGTTTGGCGGCGTCTACGGCCAGGACTTTGGTGGTGACTTGATCGGCTTCTACCGCAGCGGACAGCGGTATGTCGGCAGCGATGGCGCTGAGGCTGGCGGCGGACAGGAGGGTGACGAGGGTGATGGCCTGGGCCAGTGCATTGAGCTTCATAAGCATTACATTCCCTGTGATGGATGGCAGCGCACGGCTCTGGATCAAGGTTAAGCGTCGTGTGTGCCGATGAGCATAGACACTGTTCAGGGAGTGTTCGCAGTTTCTTGTGCGGTGGATTCACCGCTGTCAGTGCCCTTGCTGTTTTCCTTGCGTTTGTTCGGGTCGGTGGGGCGCAGGGCGTCGTTGTCGCGCTCGGTTTCGCCGGGTGGCCGGGGTTCGTCGGGGTGTTCGGATTCGGTGATGGGTTTCATGTGGGGACTCCTCAGGCTTCAGGGTCGTTGACTTCCTGGGCGACGTTGACGGCGGGCGAATCCTTGTGGGATTGCTCGGCCTTGGCTTTCAGGGTTTGCCATTGTTGGAGGTCGATGGCGCCCTGCCCCAGCAAATCGTCGGCCACCCGCAGCAGTTCGCTGTAATGGGTGTCGGGGGATTGTTGCCAGTAGGCCTTGTCGTCGAACAGGCGTTGCCAGGTGGCGAGGTCTGGGGGTTTGAGATCGTCGCTCATGACGGGCTCCAGGGAACGGGCTTCATAACGTAGGAGGACGTCGCTGCGCCGAGAGTTCCGACTCAATAACCGGTCATTTCCAGATAGCCCTGCCCGGCGTGACTACCGCTCAAGCGCACCGGCCCTTCCCAATAGGGAATGCGCAAATCCATCCACGCATTCGGGTTCAGCGCGGTGGTAGTGATGTCGAGGTGTTTGCCGGGAATCTTGATCGACCAGCGCACGGGCATGGTTCGACCGGCGACTTTGGCGGTGTCCTGAGGCGTGATGCTGATGTCGTCGCCATGCAATAACTGCGTTTTCCCCTGGGCATCAATCCAGGTGCCCGTAACAAAAGGCGCGCCGTCCTTTTGCCGCATGCGGTAGAGCATCACCTGTTCGCCGCTGTCCAGGTGCAGGGAGAACCAGTCCCAGCCAGTCTGATTGGCAGTCAGCGGTTGGCTGCTCCATTCGCGGTCGAGCCATGCGGGGCCGCTGACGGTGTAGGTTTTGCCGTCGATCTCCAGCGAGCCATTCGCCTGGAAAAACGGTTGGCTGTAGTAATACGAGGCTTGGCCTTGTTCGGACTTTTGACTGAAACCGTGATCGCCCTGAAGCACCAGCGGACGGGTGGACGTCAGCCGCAGTTGATAGCTGAACCCCTTGTCTTGCGCGCTGAGTTGCATATCCGACAAAGGACCGCTGAACTGCCAATCATCGATCCATGCATTGAACGGCGCCACGCTCACCCCCGCCTGACCAACGCCGCCCCGCGCATAGCGTTCGGCGGCGTGATGCACCGTTGCAGACGTGACCGCCGCGTGACCGAGCCAGATCGTCTGATTGCTCCAACCCGCCACCTCGGGCGTAACCTTCAAGGCGCTGCGAAACAACGTCCATTGCACGCCAAACTCGTTGCCTTGAGCGTCCTTGAGATTGGCGGTGACGTACCACCACTCGATACGAAAACCATCATGCGGCCCATGATCCGCCGGAAAGCTAAATACCCGACCGGGCACCACCGGGGTAAACGCGGACGCCTCGCCGCCCATCCCGGCGAAACCTTTTTCATCGGGGGCCGAGTTATCGCAACCGCTCAACAAAGCCAAAATCAACAGCCCGGCCTTAATCCTCATGCGCAAAGGTCCTCAACAGATCCGCCGGTCGCGTGCGGTACAACGTGTACAACGGCCACGCCGATGCCAGCAACGTGGCGAGCAGCGCCAGCCCCATCAACTGCAACAGTTGCAGCGGGAACACCCGCAACGGCAGGCGCCAGCCGAAGGCCTGGACGTTAATCACCGTGTCCAGGCACCAAGCTAGCGCGATGCCCAACGGCAGAGCCAAGACCAGCGTCAGCAGCGCCAGCAACCACGTTTGCCCGAGGTTGAGCAGCATCAGTTGCCGTCGCGTCACGCCCAGCGCCCATAACGGCGCGAGTTGGCCGAGGCGGCTCTGGCTTTGGGTCAACAGGCTGATGAACAGCGCCACCCCGGCCACGCCGAGGGTCAGGCTGTTAAGCGCGGCGGTGGCGGCAAAAGTGCGTTCGAACACTTGGGTGGACCAACCCTTGAGCCGGGCCTGATCGACGATGCGACTGTCGTCCAGCGCGAAGCGGTTTTGCAGCGCAACAAGGAATGGCGGGATCGCCGCCGGGTCGATACGCAGGTTGAAACGGTTGGGCGTGAGTTGCGGCCAGCCGCGCAGCAAGTGATTGACGTTGACCAGCACGTGCCCCTTGGGATTGCCGTAGTCGGCGTAGATCCCGACCACTCGTGGCGACCACGATCCATTCGGCGTTGGGATCGTCAGGTGATCGCCCAATTGCACCTTCAGGCGTCGCGCCAGTTGTTCGCTGAGCATCACGGTGTCGTCCTTGGCCAGGCGCTCCCACGGGTTGTCGCCCAGGGCTTCCAGCAGCGGCCAGTGCTGGCGGTAGTTCGGATGGTCGATCACGCCGTAGACGTCCGCTGGCCAGCCTTGCAACTGGATCGACACTTGCCAGTTGGGCAGCACCGCCGTGACCTGCGGTTGTTGTCTGAGCCAGGTTTGAAGCTCGCGGGCCTGGGCCGGGTTTTGCGGGTTGAGGTAGAGCTCGGCGGTGAGGCGTTGTTCGAGCCAGTCGCTGAAGGTCTGACGGAACCCGGCGGTCATGCTGCCTGCACCGATGTTCGCCGCCAGCGCCAGCAGCAACGCCATCAGGGCCAGGCTCAGGGCCGGCAATTGCTGGCGGCAATCGGCGAGAAACCATTGGCCGAGCACCGTGCGACTGCGGTGCAGCACCAGGTTGAGCACGGTGTTGAGCAGTACCGGTAACGCCAGTGCCGCGCCGAGCAACAACGCGGCCATCAGCACAAAACCGCTGGCCAGGCTGTCACCCCAAATCAATGCCAGCAGCGCGATTACCGCCGCCAATGCAGCGACCCAACCCTGGCGCCGCAACCACCGCGCGTGGGCCTGATGCCAGGCTTGCGGATTGGCCAGCGCCAGCAACGGCAAACGCGCCGCCCGCAACAGGCTGTTGGCGCCGGCCAGCAAGGCGCCGAGCAGGCTCAGGCCAACACCGCTGAGCCACCACCATGGACTCAAACTCAACTGCCCCGCCACCTCGGCGCCGTACAACCCGCGCAGGCTGGCGGCGACGTCCGGCAACAGCACGCTGGCGAGCAGATATCCGCTGGCGACCCCGGCGACGCCACCGATCAGCGCCAAGCCACCCAATTCGACAGCGAGGCAGCCGATCAACATCCGCGCACTGACCCCGCAGGCGCGCAGGGTCCGGAGCAAACCCCGGCGTTGCTCCAGTGCCAGGCCAATCGCCGCGTGTACGATGAACAGGCCGACCACGAACGACAGAAAACCCAGCGCATCGAGGTTCAGGTGAAAGCTTTCGGTGAGGCGCGCAAGGTTGTTTTCTTCGCCGCTAGTCTTGAGCTGGAGCTGGCCTTTAAATTGATCCGGTAGCGCCGCGTGAAAATCCTTGGGCAGCAGCAGGCGCGACAATTGATCCGGCAGGCCGAGGACTCGCTGGGCGAAGCCAATGTCCACCAGTAAGACACCGGGGGCCATGTCCGGCTGGGCATGCAGCGGCGGCAAGGTCTGACCGCTTTCGGAAATCGGCGCTTCACCTTCATGTAAACCCAAGGCCTGCAAAGTCTGCGGGGCAATCCAGGTGCTGCCCGGCGGGCTGAAAAATTCGACAATGCGTTCCATCGCCAGCGCCTGCCCCGCCACTGCCGAACCGGCCGGCAACGACACCGGTTCGATGCCCATCAGCTGCAAGCGTTGATCGTCGTGGCCCTTGAGCGTCAACCGGCCTTGCAACACCGGCGATACCGGCCAACCCGCCCGCCGCAAGTCGACAAACAACTGCTGGGCGAACACGCCGCCACTGGGCGCACTCAGGCTGGCCTGGGGTTCACCGCCGATTAACTGACTGGCCTTGGCATAACTTTCCCGCGCCTGACTGTTCAAGGCCTGCACGCCGGTCAGCAGGCTGGTGGCCAGCCACAACCCGGTCAGCACACTGAAAAATTGCACCGGGTGCTGGCGCCAATGGCTCAGCAACGCGCGCAAGGTTTGGCGAAAGACCCGCACCTCAGCGCGCGTCCGCGTCAGCCAGACGGCCATGGTGCAGCACCACTTTTTCCGCCAGGCGCGCGGCGACCCGTGGGCTGTGGGTGACCATCAACAATGTCGTCGGGCTGTCGTCGAGCAGCTCCAGCAGCAACTTCAACACCTCGTCGCTGGTGGCTTCGTCGAGGCTGCCGGTGGGTTCGTCAGCCAGCAACAGCTTCGGTTGCGAGGCCAACGCCCGGCCGAGTGCGACCCGTTGCTGTTGGCCGCCGGACAACTGCTCCGGATAACGCCGCAGCAAATCGCTCAAGCCTAGTCGCCGCACCAGATGCGCCTGCCAGCGCGCATCGTGGCGCCCGGCCAAGCGTGCCTGGAACGCCAGGTTGTCCTCCACCCGCAAGCTGCCTATCAGGTTGAATTGCTGAAACACCAGGCCGATTTCGGTCCGCCGCCAGTTCGCCAGTTGCCCTTCGTTCATCTGTTCCAGCCGATGCTCGCCACTGCGGATGCTGCCGCGATCGACCTTGTCCAGCCCGGCGATCAGGTGCAGCAAGGTGCTTTTGCCACTGCCCGACTCGCCCATCAGCGCCAGGCTGCTGCCGGGTTTCAAGGTGAGGTCGATGCCTTGCAGCACCGGCAATGGACCTTGCGGGGTGGCGTAGCTTTTGAAGACGCCTTGGACTTGAAGCATGGGGGGCTCGTTTGAAGGGTGGTGAGGCGAAGAATAGCGGTTATCGCACCCGGCGATCCGCCAGTTGTGTCAGCGCCCATAAATATCATTTAATCCAAAGCCCAAACATTGGATCCAATCATGTCAGACGAATTCAACTTCGTATCCCCGGATAACCTGCTGGATGAGCCAACGCCTTTCGAAGGCGATGTGCTGGATCCGCAAATCGAAACGCTGCCATTGCATGATCTGACGTGGCAAAACTTTGAAAAGCTCAGCGCCAGGCTCATTCAGGACCGCTACGAAGTTCGCTCGTTCAAATATGGACGACCCGGCCAGGCCCAGGAAGGTATCGACGTGACATGGCGCCTGCCCGACGCACAGAAAAGGCACGTGGCGCAGGTCAAGCATTGGAAAACCATCAAGGCCAGCGATGTTACCGAGTGGGTACGCAAGTTTCGTGAAGGCAAACTTGTGGCAGAAACACAAATGTACATTTTGTGCCTGTCCATCGATGTAGATGACGAGCGCACGGCCTACCATGCCTGGGATGACGCCCAACAGTTGTTGGCCGCACAAGGCATTGATGCGCAGCTTTGGGACAAAAGCTATATCGTGGAGCTTCTGCGCGAAGCGCCTGATCTGGTCCAGACGTTCTTTTCAAAAGCGATCAAGGATCGGTTCTGCAACGAACTGCCAATGCCCGAGCCCGACACCCAAACCTTCCGCTCACGATACGTCTACACCCACGACTCGCTGGTCACGCTGGAAAACAGCACGATCAAACTCGAACTGCTGATGCCGACGCAGGACAATCCCCGCCCCTCAGCCATTTTGTCGTTCGGGCGCACCGACCTCAGCGGCATTATCCTCGGCCTGGACCGCGATGAAGTGGTGGCATGGCTACAGTGGGTCAGTCACTACCGAGAAGGTGATGCGATTCCGTTTGCGCATCCGAGCTACTCGCAGGAGCAAAAATATGTCCTGAGCACCCAGCAATCGCGCCTGACGCTTGAGCTGCAAGAAGTCGATGATTTGATCTGGGCGCTCAAACAAGCCTGGGAGCCATATCGCGCAGCCATCGAAACCCTCGAAAAAAACTGGCAGGTTCTGCGCTTCAAACGCCTGCACCGTGACGCTGGAAATACCTATGGGCTTTATCGTATTTCCCAGGCCTTGTGGCATTTGATCATCGACTACGCCCGGCATCATGAATACGACGATGGTGACTCGCCAGAACATATTTTCGAATCACCGAACGGCGGAGTTCTGAAGGTCTTTGTGCCGCAAAAAACCACCGATCTGGACGCCGGGCACCACTTGATTGCCTATGTTTATCAGGAGGGTGGGCTCGTCTCAGGTTTGCATGAAGAAATGCTGACGTTGGGGTGGTCATCGACAAAGATCCTCGGCGGTGAAGCCCGATGGAGCCCGCGCAAACAATGGAATGCCGAATTTACGCATCAGTGGTTTGCCGATGTGTTGATACCTCGGGTCTGGCGCTGGTACGAGCGCAAGCAATACCAGGATCAATCCTGGCTGAACAAGCTGCGCCAAAACTTGAAAGGTACAACGCCGCAACATCAACTTGAAAACCACTTCTATTCCAAGGCACGCATTGCCAGCCAAGCGTTCGATGTCTTTCAGTCTGCCAGTCAAACCATCCAGGGGCTGCATCAGATGCAATCGCACTTCAGTGTCTACCAACGCGATGCCGCCATTGAGCCGGCGTTGATCCGGGTCGCGACAACCTGCGTCGAAGAACTGGCCCACAAGCTTCCCGAGTGTCATCACAACTACGTCAGGGGCAATCTCGGCCTGGACAAACGACCACTGGGGGAAGGGATTTTGCATCTGCTGGACAATCTCGAAGGTCGAACCGGCGCCATACGGCTGGAAATGACCTTGCGCTCAATCATTTGCTGTTGCGAGACATCCCACTCTCTCTCTGACGCGGATTACCGCTGGCTGACCCACAGCCTGACCCCCGTCTGGCTCAGAATGCGCGAGGATATGCTCTGCGATATGTTTCGTTAATCGTGGGTGACCGGCGCGGGCTCGGCTGAATGGATTGGCCTCTTCGCGAGCAAACCTGCTCGCGAAAAGTCCAGCGCGGCCACTCAAAACCTCACTGCCCCACCGCCACACTCGTCGCCGCCTGCGCCGGCGTAACAATGGTCTTCAGATCAATATGCTTCCACTCCGGCTTCGCCCCTAACCGCGCATTGAACCGATAGTTAAAGGTGAAGTCATCCGCCGTCGCCACACTCAACGGCTTGCCATACACCGTCTCAACCCCCGCCAGGTCATACCCCATCAACTGCAACATCGTCGGGAAGATGTTGTAGTGACTCGACCGATCCTTGTTGCCAGCCAATTGCGCCGACCAGTCCAGCGTCTTCAATCCGCTGCCTTGAATCACCATCAACGGCACCAGCCCTTCCTCCTCCACCGGGTCGCCGCCGCAGTGGGTATTGAGCCCGGGATTGCCGCGCTCGTGCAGATCCTGCCCATGGTCCGAGGTGTAGATCAGCGTTGCATGGCTCAAATCCGCTTGGGCAAACACCCGTGAGAAAAACTCCCCGACATTCCACAACAGCGTGTTCTTGTAGGCGTTGCGGTACAGCACCCAATCGTCCGGCTGACCATTGAAACCATCGCGTTTGCCGGTGTCCGCCACTTCGACAAACTGCCCGCGGGGCAAGGTCGGGCGGTAAGCCATGAAGGCATCGGGGTATTTGTCGTGCACCGGGAAATGCGCGCCGACCTTGTTGATCACCACTAACTGCGGTTGGTCGTCGTTGAGCAGTTCGATCAGTTTCGTTGCCGCCGCCATGTCGCGGTCGCGCACGCTGGTCTGGTCGAATTGCACGAACTCGTCGATGTCCTTTTTCTCGGCATCATTCATCAGGTTCTGCAGGTTGCCGCCAGTGCGCTGGGCGTCGATGTAGACGGTGCGCAGCCCGGCCTTTTTCGCGTACTGCCAGATCGACGGCAGCGTGGTGTTGATGCGCATGTAGTCGGCGCGGGTGCCGCCGTAGCGCAGGGTGATGTTGGTGTCGGCGCTGCAATTGGCGATGGAGGCGGCGTAGCCATAATTGAAGATGTCGACGCCGGGATGTGCTTGCTTGAGGTTGCTGTGCACCCCGAACGGCGCGTTGATGTCCAGGTAGTTGCCGGAAATGCTCTCGTCGATGATCAGCACAATGTCGTGCCCCACCGGCTGATCGTTGCGCACCAGTTTCACCGGCTCACGCGGGCCGACGGTGTTGTGCAGCGCTTCATAGGCAAACAGGTTCAGGTAGGCCAGCGGCGTGTACATGATCGGCAGGCCACGGGCGCCCTCGCCGGCCCGCACGAACAGCACCGCACTGAGCAGCAACACACTCAACAGCGGCGCCGCCACCAGCAACGCACCCGGCAACGGCATCCGCCGACGCGGCTTGAGCCCGATACCGAACAGCAGCAACAACCCGCTGAGCAAGCCACTGATCAGCGGATCACGGTACTGGTACGCCGCTTCCTGGATGAAACCGCCGGAATACACCAACGATACAAAGCTGCTGTAAGTCAGGTAATCGGCGGTCACCCGCGTATAAACGTCAAAGAACACTGCCGACACAAACAGCGTTATAGCGAATAGATGTCTAATCAGCGTCTGGCGGATGTACGCGGTCATAAACAGCGCCGCCGTCAGCGCGATAAACATCGCGCCAAACAGCAGCACCGCAAAGCCGAAACCCATGGCACTCAGGCGTTCCAGGTAATAGTCGTAATTCTTGAATAAATAGAGAACTAACAGCAGTTCTTTTAAATATCGAATCATAGTATTTACGCTGCTCGGCGATGGGGTTTTGCCAATAGTTTGTCAGCCATTTTTTGACACTAGCACCGAGCCATCAAACCGCAAGAAATGCCGGGTTTTTCCGTAAAGCGTCAAAAAATTGTTGACTCAAATCTGACACACTCAAGGCGCTAGAGCCCTTGTATTTAAAGCCTTTCGACCGTTTATCGTTTTCTTCGAAATGTGAAAAACCCGTCAAAACCGCGGCAAATCCAGCTACAGCAAGCACTTGATGGCCAATCGCCCCCAAAAATGGGGCTGTTCTAGCAAAGCAACATGTCATTTTGCTGACACGTTTTGCCAAGGCTGGGCTATACCCCTTTTGACAGTCTAATTCCTGATCTTTCCACCGTCTTACGAGGCACGCCAATATGGACGTGAGCGTATTTGGTACGGGCTACGTTGGCCTGATTCAAGCAGCCGCATTGGCCGATGTCGGACATCGCGTGCTGTGTGTCGATATCGATCCGAACAAGATCAAACAGTTGCAACAGGCAGTTCCACCGATCAGTGAACCGGGACTTTCCGGCACGCTGGAAGAAAACATCAAGGCTGGCCGTTTGCTGTTCACGACCCAGGCCAGCGATGCGGTCGAGCATGCCGAATTGATCTTCATCGCGGTCGGTACGCCAGCCGATGAAGACGGTTCCGCTGACCTCAGTCATGTGCTGAACGTGGCCCGGCAGATCGCCAGTTTCATGGAAGCCGATCGCACCCTGATCATCAAGTCCACCGTGCCGGTCGGTACCGCGGACAAGGTTGCCGAAGCCGCCAACGAAGAACTGCACCGCCGGGGCAAAGACGCGCTGCTCGTACGGGTCGTGTCCAACCCTGAGTTTCTCAAGGAAGGCAGCGCCCTGGCCGACTGCATGCGCCCGGACCGGATCATCGTCGGCACCAACGATGACACCGCCCGCGACCAGTTGAGTGAACTCTACGCACCGTTCTGCCGCAACCATGAAAAGCTCATGTTCATGGACAACCGCAGCGCCGAGCTGACCAAGTACGCGGCCAATGCGATGCTCGCCACCCGCATCAGTTTCATGAACGAACTGGCCAACCTCACCGAACTGTTGGGGGCCGACATCGAAGCCGTGCGCAAAGGCATCGGCTCGGACCCGCGTATCGGTTATCACTTTATCTACCCCGGTTGCGGCTTCGGCGGTTCGTGCTTCCCCAAGGATCTGCGCGCGCTGCTGCACACCGCCGAACATAACGGCATGCCATTGCGTCTGCTGCGCAGCGTCACCGACGTCAACGACACGCAGCGGCACATCCTGTTCAGCAAACTGAAAGCGCAATTCCCCCAAGGCCTGGCCGGTAAATCCATCGCCGTCTGGGGCCTGGCGTTCAAGCCCAACACCGACGACATGCGCGAAGCCCCCAGCCGTTATCTGATGGATGCACTGTGGGCCGAAGGCGCGAGTGTGCAGGCCTATGACCCGGAAGCCATGTCCGAATGCCGGCGCATCTACGGCTACCGCAATGACCTGCACCTGTGCGCCACTCGCGACGACACCCTGGAAGACGCCGACGCGCTGGTGATCTGCACCGAGTGGAAGAATTTCCGGGTAGTGGATTTCGATCTGCTGGCGAGCAAGTTGCGTTCGAAAGTCATCGTCGACGGACGCAACCTCTACAACCCGGAACAAGTCGCCGCCGCCGGTTTGCACTACAGCGGCATCGGCCTGCGGCACATCGCCCCGGAGGTGCTGCGCCCATGAATATTCTGGTGACGGGAGCGGCGGGATTCATTGGTGCCCATTGTGTGTTGCGGCTGTTGCGCGACGGGCACCGGGTCTGCGGGCTGGATAACTTCAACGACTACTACGACCCGCAACTCAAGCACGATCGCGTGCGCTGGGTGCAGGAGCAAGTCGGCAGTTTCCCACTCGCGAAGATTGACCTGGCCGACGCCACAGCCATCGAAGCCTTGTTTGCGAGTGAACAACCAGAGGTGGTGATTCACCTCGCTGCTCAGGCCGGGGTGCGCTACTCGCTGGATAACCCCAAGGCTTATCTGGACAGCAACCTGAGCGGGTTCCTGAACATCCTCGAAAGCTGCCGGCACCATCCGGTGAAACACCTGATCTACGCCTCGTCCAGTTCGGTGTACGGCGCCAATCAACACACGCCCTACTCGACCCATGACGGCGTCAATCACCCGCTGTCGTTGTACGCGGCCACCAAGAAAGCCAATGAGCTGATGGCCCACAGTTACAGCCACCTGTTCGGCATTCCCAGCACCGGTTTGCGCTTCTTCACCGTCTACGGCCCGTGGGGTCGTCCGGACATGTCGCCGATCCGTTTCGCCCAGGCGATTGTCGAGGGCAGCCCGTTGAAGCTGTTCAACTACGGCCAGCATCAACGCGATTTCACCTACATCGACGACATCGTCGAAAGCATCGCCCGCCTGGTCGATCGGCCGCCGAGCACCACACCGGACTGGGACCGCGAACAACCGGACGCGGCCAGCAGCATGGCGCCGTGGCGCATCTACAACATCGGCGGCGAACGCCCGGTGGAACTCAAGGATTACCTGGCCCTGATGGAAAAGCACCTGGGCCGCAAAGCCAATGTCGAGCTGTTGCCGCTGCAACCGGGCGATGTGCTCAACACCTGTGCCGATGTCCATGAGCTGGAACGGGACACCGGTTTCCAACCGCGCATCGAACTCGACGAGGGCCTTAGCCGGTTCGTCGCCTGGTTCCGCGATTACTACCCATTGCACGTCCACGCGCCGCATGCGGCTGAGTGACAGGGCTGAGAGCTACAGCGGAGGAGTCTATGACTGGACATGAAAAAGGTGTGCCACTCCAGAATATGCGCCGTGACAAGCGCCTGGACCCCGAGCACCGAATGCGCCTCGACACTGCGATCCACATGCAGGGTCGCGGCTGGATGACCGGCCGCGACGGTGGTCGGCCCTGGACCTTGTCGCGAACCAATCGGATCGTGGCCTGCTTCGGCGCCCTGCTGATCCTGATCCTGATTTCGCCGCTGTTGCTGGGCCTGGCCCTGGCGATCAAATTCAGCAGCCCGGGACCGATCATGTTCGTGCAAAAACGCACCGGCTATCGCGGTCGCGTGTTCGGCATGTACAAGTTTCGCACCATGGTGGCCAACGCCGAGGAGCTTAAAGAGTCCCTGCGCCACCTGAACAAACACGGTGCCGACGCCATCGATTTCAAGATCGACAAGGACCCGCGCATCACCCGCATCGGTGGGTTCCTGCGACGCAGCAGCCTCGACGAGTTGCCCAACCTGATCAATGTCTTTACCGGCGACATGCGCCTGGTGGGCCCGCGGCCAACCTCGTTCAACGCCTACCGCTACAAGGATAACCACCTTGCACGCCTGAGCATCTACCCCGGCATGACCGGCCTGTGGCAGATCTCCGGACGCAGCAATATCGACTTCGACCAGCGCGTTGAGTTGGACCTCAGCTATATCGCCGAGCAGAGCCTCTTGCTTGATCTGAAGATCCTGTTGAAAACCCCCTTCAAAGTATTCAGCGGCCACGGAGCGAGTTAAATGGACGGTTCATCGAATAAAGCCCTAAGCATCGCCAACCCGAGCGAGTCCAACCTGACTTCGACCGTGCTCGATCAAGATCTGCGGATCCTATTCCTGACCGCCGCCAACCCCGGCGCGGGCACCACCACCAGCGCCCTGGTGCTGGCCAGCCAACTGGCACAGATGAGCAGCGGCCAAGTGCTGCTGGTCGACGCCAGCCAGTCGGCGACCAACCTCACGGCCCAGCTCAACCTGCAAAAGGAGCGCGGCTTTCGCGACCTGCTGTTCAGCACCGGCGCCCCGCCGCTGCTGCAGGATTGCCTGTTGCAGGTCTCCAGCCTGCCGTTCGATGTGCTGCCCAACGGCCGGCACCTGCGCGGCAACGAACACCTGACCGCCGAACGCCTGAGCCCGTTGCTCGACCAACTCGGCAGCCGCTATCGCTTTGTGGTGATCGACGGCGACGCGGTGTATTCGGCCGCCGACACCCTGGTCATCAGCACCCAGGTCGACGGCGTGATCATGGTCGTGCGCTCGGAAGACACCCGTTGGGAAGTGGCCCAGGCCGCGGTCCAGCGCCTGACCCAGGCCGGGGCGAAACTGGTCGGCAGCGTGTTCAACCGACGCAAGTACTACATGCCTAAATGGCTTTACAAAAACCTGTAAGCAACCAGAAAAGGATGACGCCATGAACGCCAAAATGCTTCTCCTGCTGTTGCTGCCGCTTGCAGGTTGCTCCAGCAATTCCGACACGCAGAACATGCCGGTGAATATCCTCACGGCCTCACCGGCCAATGCCCAGGCTACCGACATGCCCAAGGTCGAACAGACCTTGCGGCCTCAGGATGTGCTGGACGTGATCTTCCACATCAGCACCAGCGGCTCGGACGCTTACCGCGTGCAGTCCGGTGACCAGATCGGCCTGAATTTCACCGCCGCCAGCCAACTTAACGGCAATCAACTGGTGCTGCCCGACGGCACCATCGAACTGCCGGGGGCCAACACGTCGGTGAAAATCGCCGGGCTGACCAGTGAAGAAGCGCGCACCGAGATCCAGCGTGTCTATCAGCGCAAACAACTGTTCCAGCCCAACCGTAATCAGCTGACCGTGCAAATCATCAATCCGCTGACCAACGAATCAAACCTCAAAAATGCCCTGAACCACCCCGCTACCGGCATGAGCCGGGAGATCACCGTGGGCACTGACGGTTATGCGAGTTTCCCGGAAATCGGCGCGGTGCCGCTGCAAGGCATGACCGTCAACCAACTGGAAACCTTCCTTAATAAACGCTACGCCACGTTGCCGGGGCGGATGACCGTCGACGTGTTGCTCAAGTCCACGGCAGGCAACGAAATCTACGTATTGGGTGAAGTCGGTCAACCGGGTTCCTACCCGATTCGCCGGCCGGTCTCGGTACTCGAAGCGTTGACCCTCGCCCGTGGCACTAACGTCAAGGCGCGGCTCGATTCGGTGGTGATCATGCGCCGCAACGGGAACCAGGTTCAGGCCCAACGCTACGACGTGGAAAAAGCCTTGTCCGGCGATGCGTCGCAGATTGCCTACCTGCAACCGGACGACATGCTTTACGTGCCCAAGACCAAACTGGCCAGCGCCGGTGAGCTCGCGCGGCAATTGGCGGATGTGGTGCTGTTCCAGGGCGTGGGCTTTAGCTTCGGCTACCGCGTCGACAACAAAGACAGCAATAACAACAACTGACTCCCAGGTGACCTGACATGAATCCAAAGGAAAACTACCTGCACGAGTTCTTCAGGATCTTCTTCGCCAACAAGCAGCTGGTGAAACGAGTATTCCTGGTCTTTGCAGTCATCGCACTGAGCTTGCCAATGGTGCTCAAGCAGAGCTTCGACATCACCGCGCAAGTGATCGTCCAGTCGAAAAAACTCTCCCAGGGGGACGCAACAACGTCCCTGAATCAGGAAAACGCCAGTTTCATTCCGCCGTCACTGGCGGACATGGAAACCGAAAGCAATATCCTGCGTTCGCCGGCACTGATTCGCCAGACCATCAGTGAACTGCGGGATAAGGGTGAGTACACGCCCGCTCCCGGCATGTTCAACAAAATGGTGTCCGAGCCGCTCAAACGCTATGTCACCACACCGCTGCGCCAATACGTGATCAACCCGGCGAAATCCGCGTTGGGCATGGAGACCGATCCGGTGCGCGACACGGCGCTGGATACGCTGACTCAGGAGGCCATCGACAAACTCAAAATCGAGACCCTGCCGGGCTCCAACGTGATCTCCATCGTCTACAGCTTTGGCGATCCGCAACAGGGCACCAAATTTGTCGCGACGTTGCTGCAAAACTACCTGGTCAGCCGTCAGGAGCTGCAGTCCATCGACCTGCCGCAAAGCTTCTATGAAACCAAGAAGCTGCAATACGAGGTGCGTCTCGATGGCCTGGAAGGCAATCGCCTGAAGTTGCTCGAAGCCATCGGCTCGTCCGATCCCAAGGAAGAAATCACCTTCCGCCTCAACGCCATCAACACCGAGGAGCAAGCACTCAACCTGTACCAGGACCGCCGTCTGCAAAGCCAACGCTGGCTCGAATACCTGAAAACCAGTTTGGCCGCTGCCACTGCGTCGAAGCTCAACGACTATACGTTCCCCTACACCTTCACCACGACCGTGGATAACGTGGCGTTCGAAGACCGCGAGATCAAACAGATGGGTGAGGCACTGACCACGCAAGTCAGTCGCTACATGAACGATCTGGCGATCTTCCAGCCGAGCAGTGAACCGATGTTGCTGACCCGCGAGCAAATCGCCCGCACCCGCCAGCAGTTCCTCAAAGTGGTGAGCAACCGGATTCAGGAGCGCACCAGTGACCTGGCGATTGTCGGCTCGGTGATCGAACAGAAAACCGCGCGCATCGCCGACTTCAAAAACCGTATCCACCAGTTGCAGGAAACCCAGAGCAAGCTGCGGCAGTTGGACACCGAGATCAACGCCCTGCACGCGGCGTTCGGCACCTATGCCCAACGCTTCGCCGAAAGCAGTACGGCGCGCTCGCTGGACAACGACCTGTCCAACGCCCGGGTGCTCAGCCCGCCGTATGAACCGACGGCCGCGGCGTTTCCCAAGCCGTTCCTGATCATTCCGTTCGGGTTGTTTACCGGTCTGTTGCTGGCGATTGCCCTGGTCTACGTGCGTGAGTTCTTCGATCACCGCTTCAAGCATCCAGCGCAAATCACCCACGAACTGGGTCTGCCGGTGTTGCTGGTGATCAACGATCAAAACATGCTGCCGAGCAATCCACACAAGAACTGGACCGTGCCGAGCTTCGTGCATTGGGTGCGCAATTGAACGCGCCGCTCACTCCCTCCAGCGCCCTGCCGATCATTCATTTGCTCAGCAGCGGCGGCTTCTATGGAGCTGAGCGGATGCTCCTGGACCACTGCCTGGCGACGCCGGGGCAGCACCAAGTGCTGTTTCTCGATGCGCCGCCAGACCTGATCGAACGGTTTCGCGAGGCCGGGGTGGATTGCCAGGGCTGCACGGGGCTGGGGGCGTTGCTGGGGCATTTGCGTCAGCGGCGGGCGGAACAGCCGCTGATCAATACGCACAATTTCAAAGGCCTGTTGTTTGGTTGGGTTGGCGCGACGCTGTTGCGTTTGCCGCTGGTGATTACCCAGCACGGCTTCACGCCGCGCAGCCGCAAGCAGAAGTTCTACACCTGGCTGAGCCTGCAACTGTGCCGCACCGCCTCGGTCAATCGAGTGGTCTGCGTCGCCGAAAGCATCGCCACGCTGTGCCGTCAGGCCAGTGTCCGGGCGGAGAAATTGCAGGTGATTCCCAATGGCTTGCCGGTCGCCAACGGCCAACTGCCGCACAGGGTCAAGCGCCAGCGCTGGCTGGCCGGTTACGTCGGGCGGCTGAGCAGTGAAAAAGGCCCGGACCTGTTTCTCGATGCGCTGATTCCGCTGTGTCAGAAACATCCTCGACTGGACGCCGTGATGCTCGGCGACGGCCCGGAACGGGAAACCCTGCTGGCGCGGATCAACGAGGCGGGTTTGCAGGACCGCATCACCCTGCCGGGGTATCAGACCGACATGACGGTGTGGTGGCGCCGACTCGATGCGCTGGTGATCAGCTCGCGCACCGAAGGCACGCCAATGATTTTGCTCGAAGCGATGCAGGCCGGTGTGCCGGTGGCGGCATTCGGCGTCGGTGGCATTCCCGATGTGCTGGAAGACCGGCACAACGGCTTGCTCGCCACGCCGACCGACAGCGCCGCCCTCGCCCGGCAGATCGGCACCTTGCTGGCGGAACCGGCTCTGGCCGGTGAATTGAGTACCAACGCAAAACGTACACAACTGGATCGCTACGACCTCAAGGCCCTGGCCGAACGCTGGTCGCAGCTTTATATCCGTACTGCACGGGAGGCACGCGCGTGATCTTTCCGCTCTCGATCGTCAGTTTGCTCGGCCTGGTCTGCCTCGGTTTGCTGGCCAGCCCTTATCCGTACCTGGCACCTGGCGCGGTGCTTGGCCTGGTGGGTTTCTCGGTGCTCTATCGCAAGCCCGGCTGGGGCTTGCTGGGTATCGTCGCGCTGGTACCCTTCGAGGGTTTCTTCAAGGACAGCGCCCTGTCGGGGACCAAATTCATCGGCGCCTCGCTGGCCGTGATCCTGATGTTGCAACTGGCCCTGCATCAGATTCCGTCCGAACGCCTGCGCAGCAACATCTGGCGCTTCCTGATCTGGTTCATGGTGTTGTACCTGCTGAGCACGCTCAATACCGATGACCTGGGTGTATCGATGGGTCACCTGCGGGAACTGAGCGTCGGCCTGATTCTGTTTGTGATCACGCTGCTGGTCGGTCGCGAGCTGAACCTGGACCTGTTCGCCAAACTGGCGACCCTCAGCGTCACGGTGACCTGCGTATTAACGATGTTTTCCGTCAAGTATCAAGATCAGGGCCGCGCCGCCGGCCTGCTGGAAGACGCGAATGCCTTTGCCATGCTGATCGCCTTCGCCGTGCCGTTGGCCCTGTTGCTGGTGATCCGCAGCCCGAACCTGTTGCACCGGTTGTTCTGGGGCGTGTGCTGCCTGGCGCTGTTGGGCGGCATGACCAAGACCGAATCCCGCTCCGGGCTGGTGGTGCTGTTCCTCAGCCTGATGATTGGTGCCTGGCACTACCGCACTGAACTGTCACGCATCCGTCCACGGCACCTGGGGTTTGCCATGCTCGGCCTGGCGATCGCGATTCCGCTGGCGCTCTACGCGATGCCGCCGGGTTATATCGCGCGTATTCAGTCCTTGAGCATTTTGAGCGCGGGCGCCAAGAGCCAGGACGAATCCCTTGGTCGTCGCGCCTCGTACATCGTGGTCGGCGGCCAGATGATCCGCGAGAACCCGCTGCTCGGCACCGGCCCCGGGACCTTCCCGCTGCACTACGCCACCACCGGTTACGCCAAGGCATTTTCGGCCAACCGTAAAATCGGCGACCTCTATCGCCGGGCCCACAACACCTACCTGGAAATCTTCAGCGAACTGGGGATTCCCGCCGGCCTGTTGTTCGTCGGCATGCTCATCCTCGGCGTATACAACCTGATTCGCGCCCGCCGCGCCTGGATGCTGCGCCGCAACTGGCCGGAAGCAGACTTTATGACCCACATGGGCATGAGTTTCCTGTCGCTGACACTGTTTTTGATGTTCCTCAGCGCCCCGAACCAAAAGTACGTGTGGATCATGCTGGCCCTGACCAGCGTACTGCGCCTGAAGGCTGAACAAGCGCCAATGACGGAGGCCAAGGCATGAAACGAATCAGCATTGTGATCCCGATGTTCAACGAGGCCCGGCATATCGGCCGGACACTGCTCTCCGCGCAAAAAGCGGCCGATGCGGCCGATGTGGAGTGCGAGCTGATTGTGGTCGATAACGGCTCCGACGATCATGGGCCGCAGATTGCCCGGCAGTTCGGCGCGCAGGTGTTGGTGCTCCCCGGGTTGCTGATCGGTGCGCTGCGCAATCGCGGTGCGGCCCTCGCCACCGGGGATTGGCTGGCCTTTATCGATGCCGACGTCGAAATGCCGGAAAACTGGCTGAGCCTGCTGTTCGAACTCGAGTCCGGCGCCCACGCCGATGTGTTCGGTTTGGACCTGCACACCCCGGCGCAAGCGCCATGGTATGCCGATGCCTGGCAACGCCGCACGCTGCGTCCCACCAGCCAGCCTCGCCCGGTGCAATGGCTGCCCACTTCCAACCTGCTGATGCGCCATACCTGGTTCGACCAGATCGGCGGCTTCGACGAAACCCTGCGTACCGGCGAAGACAAGGACCTGACCATGCGCCTGCGGGCGGCCGGCGCACGTTTGCTGGCGGTCAATCAAAGCGTCGCCTTGCATTGGGGGTACGAAGCCAGTTGGCGCGAATGGATGGGCAAGGAAATGTGGCGCCAGGGCAGTCATTTGCAATTGCTCCGCACCCACGGCTACAGCCTGCGCCTGCTGCGGTTTCCGTTGCTGTCGCTGGTGGTCTGGCTGCTGGATTTCCTGGCGATTTCCGCGCTGCTGGACGGTTTCCCGCACCACGCGGCGGTCATGGTGATGATTACCGCGACGCCGGCGCTGATCCTGAGCCTGCGCCAAAGCCTGAAGCACCGCGACATCCAGTTGACCCTGCAACTGTGGGGCCTGCATTGGGTGCGTCTGCACCTGGCCGGCGCCGCGTTCATCCTCAGCCTGTGTCATTGGAATGCCAGGAGGCCCGCCCGTGGCTGAATTCATTTTCTGGTTGTGCCTGTTGTTGCCGGTGTACGCCTACGTCGGTTATCCACTGTTGCTGACGCTGCTGGCGCCGTTGTTTCCGGCAAGGCGCCACGACCCTGCGCCGCCGCTGAACATCAGCATCGTGATCGCCGCGCACAACGAAGCGCGGCATATCGAACACAAGCTGCGCACCCTGCTCGCCCAGGATTACCAGCCTTCTTCGCTGGAAATCATTCTGGTCAGCGACGGGTCCACCGATGACACCGTGGCCTGCGCACACAAGGTCATCGACCCGCGCATCACCGTGCTCGATCTGCCCCGCCAGGGCAAGGCTGCAACCTTGAATGCCGGCGTGGCCTTGAGCACCGGCGACATTCTGGTGTTCACCGATGCCGATAACCAATGGTCCCGCGACACCCTCGGCCACTTGCTCGCGCCACTGGCCGATCCAAAGGTCGGGGCTTGCGCCGGGCACATGGTGATCCCGGTGACCGGTGGCGGCCTGAGCGTCGGCGACAGCCTCTATCGGCACTACGAAGGCTGGCTGCGTCGGGTGGAAAATCGCACCGGTTGCATGGTTTCCGCCGATGGCGCCCTGCTTGCCTTGCGCCGCGAGTTGTTCGAGAACGTGCCAGCGGAGGTCAACGATGATTTCTTCATCAGTACCTGCGCGCCCGTGGCGTTCAAACGCATCGTCTATGTGCCCGAGGCCCAGGTGATCGACCACGGCGTGGACGAAGCCGACAAGCAATTTCGCCGGCGCCAGCGGGTCACCGTCGGCGGCCTGCAAAGCCTGGCCCAGCGCAGCGAGCTGCTGAATCCGCTGAAGTATGGCCTGTATTCGATTGCGCTGATCAGTCACAAGCTGATCCGGCGTCTGGCGCCGATTCTGTTGGTGCCCTTGCTGTTGAGCAATGTGTGGCTGTGGGACGACCACGGCTTCTATCAATTTTGCCTGGTGGCGCAACTGCTCGGTTACGCGGTGGCCATCGCCGGTCTGCTGGACTCGCAACACCGTTTGCCCAAACCCTTTCGCCTCGCCGCGTTCCTTCTGGTGACCCTAGCCGGGATGAGTATTGGTCTGTGGCAGTTCCTGCGTGGCCAGCGGTACAGCCAGTGGAACCCCGAGCAAAATCGATGAGAGGCGCGTGCCATGGCGATCAAACAATTATTAAAACGCACCAGTGGCTGGCTGTACCTCAACTCCCCTGTGGGACGCAATCAACTGCACGGCGCCGGGGTGATCCTGATGCTGCACCGGGTGCTGGCCAACGACCGCGCCGCCGACCTGCCCCACCGCAATGAACTGTGCGTCGGGCCGAAAGCGTTCGAGCACTTGCTGGTCTGGCTGAAAAAACACTTCGACTGCGTGCCGCTAATGGACATCCTGCACCCCGGCACCCTGCGCTCGGAGCGGCCCAGGGTGGCGTTGACCTTTGATGACGGCTGGCGCGACAACGCGGTGAATGCCTTCCCGTTGCTGCAAAAATACCAAGTGCCGGCGAGCATTTTCCTCTCCACCGATTTCATCGGCAGCCGTCAGCGCTTCTGGTGGGAAAGCCTGGGTGAAACCCTGTGGGGCAGCCACGGCGAAAAAACCCGGATGCACCTGATCGAATGCCTGCAACAGGTCGGCCGGCCCCTGCCGGTGTTGATGGATGACCTCGATGTTCAGCGCCGCAGCCTGACCTTGCTGCACTACCTGCAAAGCCTGAAAACCCTGGCGCCGGACGACTTGAGCCGCCTGACTGACGAGTGCCCCGAAGAGTCGTTGCCCCAGGCGTTGGACTGGCAACAAGTGCGCGCCCTGGAAGCCTCCGGGCTGGTGCGCTTCGGCCCCCACGGCGCCAGCCACGCAATCCTCACCGGTCTCGACGATCAACGCCTGGACGAAGAACTGAGCCGCAGCCGCGATGCGTTGTTGAACGGTTGCAACCGGCCGCTGCCGGTCTATTGCTACCCCAACGGCGACCACGATGCGCGAGTCCGCCAACACGTGGCCGAACATGATTTCCCCTACGCCCTGGGCACCGGCACCGGCATCTATCGCGGCGCCAGCGATCCCCTGGCCTTGCCGCGCTTCGGCGTCAGCCAGCGCACGGCGCGCAATCCGGAATTGCTGTCGTGGCGCATCTACCGCGGGGCACGACCATGAGTCGCAACCATTACCTCAAGCACCTGGCCCTGAGCATGGGCACCAAACTGGCGATGATCGGCCTGCGTTTGCTACGCAACGTGTTGCTGGCGCGGATTCTCGGGCCGAGCGAACGCGGCTTGTTCGCGCTGCTCAGCACCCTGCCGGACCTGATCAGCGCCGCCACCAGCGGCGGCTTGAATTCGGCGGTGGGCTATCAAGCGGCCAAGCAACGGCCGATGGGGTTGCTGCTGAGTCAGGTGTTGGTGTTCGGCTGTCTGCTGGCGCTGCTGCTGACCTTGGTGGTGGTGGCGTTGACCCGGGAATTCGGCAGCGAATTGGACATCACCACGCAACTCGGTTTGCTCGCCTGGCTGCTGTTGCTGGCGGTGCCGTTGACGGTGCTGAAAAGTGGTTTGCTGACCTTGCACAATGCCTCGGGTGGCGTCGTGGCCTTCAACGCTTTGCGCCTGGTGGAATCCCTGGCGCCGTTGCTGCTGTTCCTGGCGCTGTTCTGGATGTGGAAAACCGCGGCCCTCGAAGCGGCGTTGATCAGTTGGCTGGCGGGTATCAGCCTGGTGGTGCTGGCGGGTTGGGTCTGGCTCAAGCGCAATCAGCCGCTGACGTTGCAATGGGACCGCGCCAGTCAAAAGGAACTGCTGCGCTACAGCGCCCGCAGTCATCCCGACCTGCTGTTCCAGCAAGTGATCCTGCGTTCCGATTACCTGTTTATCGGCGCCCTGCTCGGCAGC
The DNA here is from genome assembly GCF_059716165.1 of Pseudomonas sp. LBUM1646. NCBI lineage: Bacteria > Pseudomonadati > Pseudomonadota > Gammaproteobacteria > Pseudomonadales > Pseudomonadaceae > Pseudomonas > Pseudomonas sp. LBUM1646. The sequence continues at coordinate 2,613,198 of NZ_CP166810.1, read as the reverse complement.
ACCGCGCTGGGTCATTACGCCATGGCCAGCGCTGCCGCCGAGTTGCTGCTGATCGTCCCGGAAGCGGTGACCACACCGTTGATGAAACGCCTGCTGCAACAAGACGAAGGCATGGACAAAGTCACCCCTCTGGCTCTGCGCCTGACCGCCACGGTGATGCTCGGCGCCTGCCTGACCATGGCGGTGATCGGCGAATGGCTGATCATCACGCTGTTCGGCGCCGCGTATCAGCCAGCGTATCCGGCCTTGCTCGCCCTGCTGCCGGGACTGTTGGGGCTGTGCTACGCGAGCATCCTGCGCCTCGATTTGCTTGGCAAGAATCGCCCCGGCACGGTGTCGCTGCTGATGGGCATCGGCGCGCTGCTCAACCTGGCGTTGAACCTGGTGATGATTCCGGCTTACGGCATCGTCGGCGCCGCCGCCGCTTCGTCCATTGCCTATCTGGCGGTAACCATTGCGCTGCTGGTGATGTATTGCCGTTTGAGCGGCGTGCCGGTCTGGCAAACCCTGATCATCCTGCCCAGCGACGTCACGCCGATGCTGCTGATGCTGCAACGGAAGTCGGCATGAAACGCCTGGCGCTGCTGTTGGGTCTGAGCCTTGCGCTCGGCGCTCAGGCAGCGCCGATGCGTTGGGCTGACATTCGCGACGGCAGCCTGTACCTGCAAGCGGATCGCCCCGACACCGTGACCGTGCGCTGGACGCCGGCATGGCAGGCCGACGCCAATGAAGAACACCTGTATCTGCTCGACGGCCAGGGCAAACTTTCAGGCGAACGCCTGATCGCCGCCAGTGAAGCCCGCGGCACCCAGAGCTGGCCATTGGCGCCGGGGGCTGCGAGTTATCAGCTGGAGATTCCGGGCTACAGTTTCCGCCGCTACAAGGTCGAGCACGACGAAAAAACCGTGGCGCTGTTTGCCCCGGCCAAGGTGCATTTCAGCGCCGAAACCCGTGACGGCGACGAGTTGTATTTCAAGGTCGCGCCCGGGGAGCACGCAGTGCTGGCCGGCAAGTTCCACGGTGGCGTCGGTGCCCTGCAAGCCCAGCGCATGAGCGACAACCAACAACTGTTGCTGGCGCTCAAACCCTATCGCGCTTATTGGCAGTTCGATCAGGTCGCACTGCCGGTAAGCGCCAGCGAACAAGTCTGGCGCCTGCGCCTGCGTGGCGGCGGCAAAGTGGCGTTCTGGCTCGATGGCACCGCCAACCTGTTCGCGCAGAACCCGCAGCAACTCAAACCGCTGCGCGAAGACGAAGGCCAGACCCGCCTGACGCTGCATAAAGAAGTGCTCGGGCCGACCCCGAACCTCGGCGTCGCCCTGCCCTATGTGATGCCGCCGCCCTCCAGTTTTGCGGTGCTCGATGCGCTGAATGCGCGGGCGGCCAGTTACTACAGTTTCGTCGACATCACGGCGAAAAAACCGCACTACGAAGACACGTTCCGTCAGCTGTATCAGGACCGCTTCGGCATCACCCACGACATCACCTTGCTCGCCGGCAGCCAACGCCAAGCCGATTTGCGCGCCGATACCCTGAGCAACAGCGGCCTCGACGCCTGGCTCGCCAGCACCCGCACCCTCGGCGGCAAAGGCACCCACTACATCGGTTTCGCCGACGAGCCGAACCTCAACTACCCCGACTACGCCAGCTACCAAAGCATTTTCAACAGCATGGCCCGGCAAGTGCGCAGCAACCCGGCCAACGCCAAGGCAGGCATTCGCATCGCCATGCCCGCCAGTTCGCGCCTGGTCAACGGCCCCTTCGCAGACAACGCGGCAGACAAGCGCGGCATCGACTGGGCCCGGCGCCTGCTGGCCGAATCCGGCGATCAGATTGACGCCCTGGCCTGGCACGAGTGGATGATTCGCGACTTGCTGGCAACCCGGGTCTATCGCGACAGCGTGCGCCGCGCCGCCGACCTTGTCGGGCTGGACGCCAACGGACGGCCGCGCAAGGCGCTGCTGCTGGACCAGACCAATATGTCCAGCGGCTCAAGCCTGAGCCCCTACGATCAGGAAACCCATTTCGCCGCGTTGTGGTGGGCCTCGGTGGCGATCAATTCAGCCCAGGACGGCTTGCTGGAGATGCTCAACTGGTTCCAGGCCGCCGATGAGCCGAACTACCCCAAGGGCATGTTCAAGGTCCTCGATGACGATCACTTCGAGATGAAACCGGTGGGCCTCGCCCAGCAGTTCATCCAGGAGCATTGGCTGCACAACGTGTTGCGCCTGGAAAACGACGCCTTCGAGGTCGACGTGCTGGCCATGGCCACCGACCTGCAACGCAGCCTGCTGGGGGTCAACAAGGGCACGCGCTTGCAACGGGTGAGCCTGACCGGGGCGACCTGCCCGTTGGCCAAGGGCTCATTGCGCTACTTCGGCGCCGACAACCGCAGCCGCGACGCACCCTTCCACTGCCAGGACGGTCGCGTCAGCTTCGAGCTGCCCGGGCAAACCCTGTTCGCCCTGAGCTGGATCGCCTCATGACCGCCCTTCGAATGCATGGCCGCGCAGGCATGTCGCCGCGCGTTGCATTACTCCAATCACGGCCGATCCCGTCAGGAGTTAATAACATGGGTATTTTGAAGAAACTCAGCGATCACATCAGACAAAAAGGCCTGCGCGCCACCCTCATTAAAGTCTGGAAGCACTACGTGTTTGCCCACCAGGAACTGCTGTGGATGGAGCGCGACCTGGTCACCCCGGTACCGCCCCACAAACTCAGACCTTATCCGCCGCTGCGGGTCGTCAACATCACCCCCGACAACGCCAGCGCCTTCGCGCGTTACTTCGGCGACCGCGTGGGAACCATGGCTGAACTGGCCCGCGAGGGTTACACCGGCCAAATGCACCTGGATGAAAAAGGTGACGCGGTGGCATTCATCTGGGCCGCGGCGCGCAACTACCACGACAAACATTATTACGGGTGCTGGTTCCCGGTGAAGCCTGGCGAGTTCTTCGAATTCGGTGGCGAACTGACCCGTGCCTACTGGGGCACCACGCTTTCGGTGGACCTGCAACTGGACCTGTGGAAAGCCATGGCCGAGCAAGGCTGCAACAAAGTGGTGGATGTCTGTGAATTCCACAATATCCCGGCGCTCAAGCTGCACATTCGCATGGGGTACAACGAGCAAGGACGCATCATGAACGTCTACGAGCTGTTTGGTCGCTGGCGCTTCTACCGCGAAACCCGCTACAGCGGATCGCGACTGGATGCCCTGCGCAAACCGGCACCTACCCCTGTAACGGCTGAGGCGACCTGACCTGATGGCGACGCGATTCGAATGGCGCACTTCACTGTGCGCTCCGGACTTTCCGGCAGTGGCTTATGAAGCATTGCGCCTGCGAGTGACGGACCACACACCGTTCAACACCCTGGCCTGGCTGGGCGCTGCGGAACAGGCACTCAAGGACGGCGAGCGCCTGCACGTGCTGCTCGGCTGGCAGGGTGATGAACTGGCGCTGTGCCTGCCGTTGGTGGCGACCCGTGAACGCTTTGGCGGGTTGCCGTTGCGGGTATTGCATCACCTCGGCTACCCGCTGACCGATCGCCTGGCGCTGCTCGCCTGCCTCGATGCCGAGAGCATCCGCAAGGCGCTGATCGTGATCCGTCGTCACTTGCCCCACGCCTTGCTGCAACTCAACGAGCTCTCCGAACCCACGGGCGAAGAAAGTGCCCTGACGGTCTGGATGGCTCACAGTTCTACCGGTGAACGGCGCCTGAGTTGCAAGGTGCCGGTCCACCTGATCAGCGACGCCGATCGCCAGGAAGTCTCGGGCGATCCGCGCTACAAACTGCGCCGCGCGCGCAAACGCATCGCCGCGTGTGGTGCCGAGGTTCGGCGCATCACGCCGGACGCCTCGACCATGGGCCCGCTGTTGCAGGCCATCAGCGAAGTCGAAGCGGTGAGCTGGAAAGGCGATGAAGGCGTCGGCATCTTCGCCGACGAACGCCATCGACAATGGATGGATCGCGCCTTCACCGCCCTCGCTGAACGCGGCCTGGTACGGGTGGTGGTGCTGGAGCTGGACGGCCGCTGCATCAGCTATCGCCTCGGCTTGCTGGAACAGGGTCGGCTGTACGATTACAACCTGGCGTTCCTGCCGCAATACGCCGACCTGGGCAGCGGCCGGGTGCTGCTCGAAGAGTGGATTCGCTGGGGCCTGGACGACAACTGGCGCTGGATCGACGCCTCGCGGGTCAGCCTGGAAAATTCCAGTCATCAACTGCACGAGCGCATGACCGGGCAACTGGAACACTGGCGCTGGAGTTTCTACTCCTGGCGCCCCAGTGGCCTGGCGTTGGGGCTGGCGTTGCGCCTTTGGCAGCGGCTCAAACCGGCCTTGCAGAAATGGCGGGCGAAACGGGCCGCAGCGGTTGTTGTAACGGCGCCCGCGCCGGTACCCAAAAGCCCTGCGCCCACTGAAAAAACCACGGAGGGCGAACATGCCGCACCAAGTCATAGTCAACGCTGACGATTTCGGCCTCAGCCCGTGCGAAAACGCGGTGATCCTCGGCGCCTTCCAGGCCGGGGTCATCAGCTCCGCCACGGCCATGGCCAACATGCCGGCGTTCGAAGCCGCGTGCCTCATGGCCCAGCACCCGTTGCTCAAGGGGCGGATCGGCCTGCACTTCAACCTCACGTATGGCCGGCCACTGAGCCAGGGCATTCTCGAACGCTCGACGTTTTGCGACAGCCAGGGCGAGTTCGACCTCAATCTGCCCCGCCACACCCTTTGGCTCAATCGCCTGGACCGTGAAGCGGTGATGGACGAGCTCGAGGCCCAATGGCAACGCTGCGTGGACAACGGCGTGCGCCCCAGCCACCTCGATTCCCACCAGCACGTACACAACATCTGGCCCATCGGTGAGATCGTCGCGCGGTTCGCCGCACGACAAGGCGTGGCGGTGCGTCTGGCGCGCAACCGGGGGCAAAACCTGAGCCTGCCCAAACGCATATTCAAGGGCTTGCTCAATCGGCGTCTGCACACGTTGGCCGGGGCAACGGCGGACTATGTCTGTACGCCGGTGGACCTTCGAAACGCCCCTGTACCGACCGATGGCCTGCTGGAAATCGTCGCCCATCCGAACCAGCTTGGCGCCGATTTTGGCGATGCATACCTGAACCCCGGCGAGTCGCTGACGCAGGTACTAGAGCGGCGCCTTGCCGGTATCGAGCGGGTTTCATATGCCGTTGTGAGCAGGGATTTCCAAACCGCTGCAGTCGCACTCGAATGAGTTACATACGTTGCAACATATTCAAAGCTGGCGCTTTGATATGAACTTGCAACCTTGATCTATACCCATCAAAAGCATCCCCCACAACACCCTGGCCTTGGCTAAGGAGAGCTTCATGAACATCATCGACAAGCTCCGCGAACGAATCAGACAAAAAGGTCTGGGCAACCTCTTCAAGGCCTTCTGGAAACGCTACGTGTACTTCCACTGGGAGCTGTTGTGGATGGAGCGCGACCTGGTCAGCTCGGTGCCGCCGCACAAGTTGCGGCCCTACTCCGGCTTGCGTCAGGTGACCATCACCGCGGACAACGCCATGGCCTTCACCAAACACTTCGGTGATCGCGTCGGGACCATGGCCGAACTCGCCACCGAGGGCCACACCGGGCACATGTACCTGGACGAGGAAGGCCATGCGGTCGCGTTTATCTGGGCTAGCGTGCGTAACTACCACGACCGTCACTATTTCGGCTGCTGGTTCCCGGTCAAGCCGGGCGAGTTCTTCGAGTTCGGTGGCGAAATGGCCCGCCCCTACTTCGGCACCAGCCTGTCGGTGGACGTGCAGGTCAACCTCTGGGAGGCGATGCAGGCACAGGGCTGCAATAAAGTGGTGGACGTCTGCGCCAGCCATAACATCCCGGCGCTGAAATTGCACATTCGCATGGGCTATCACGAACAAGGTCGGGTGACCCACGTCTATGGCCTGTTCGGCGGCCGCTGGCGCTTCAACCGAGACACCCACTACCAAGGCTCGCGCCTCGACCCGCTGCGCAAGCCGGGGCGTCCGGTGGAGGCAGAGGCGACGGCGCAGGCCTGAAACCCATCGGTCAGGCGTAACACTGAACCTGTGGCGAGGGAGCAAGCTCCCTCGCCACATTGGTTTTCTGGTGCTCACAAAATCAGCGTTCAGCCCCAATCCCTGTAGGCGCGAGACTTGCCCGCGAAGGCGTCCTCGAGATTGCCTTAGCGAGCACGCTTAGAAAATCAGCGCTTCACCGCCACCCACGTAAAACACAACGGCAACTGCGCCATCTGCTGTTCATACCGGTCATACAGTTCTTCGCGGTTGGAATGCGGGTATTCCTTGAAGTGGCTGATCTGCAATCCGGCGTCGATGGCGCCGCTGAAGATCGCGCCGAGGGTGTGGACGAACCAGTAGGACGCGGCCGCCGGCTGTTCGACTTTGCCTTCGTAGACGATCGGCTGATGCTGCACGAACGGCTCGCTGCGAAAGTAGGAACTGTCCAGGCGATAAGGGTCGGCGGCTTCGGGATCGAGCATTTCCAGGAACGGGTGGGTTTCGTAGATCACCACCGCGCCTCCTGGCTTGAGGGTTTGCGCGACGTGGCGGAAGAACTCGGCGATGTCCGGCATCCAGTTCAAGACACCAATAGTGATCAGCACCATGTCAAAACGCCCGTGAAGCGCCGTCGGCAGGTGATGGATATCGGCTTCGATGAATTGCGCGTCATGGGGTGAGCGAGCCACCAGTTCCCGGGCCTGGTCGAGAAAGGCGGCGGACTGATCGACGCCCACCACCCGGCGCGCGCCCAGGGCGAACAGCGAAAGACTTTCCCGGCCGTTGTTGCAGCCCAGTTGCACCACGTCCTTACCGTCGACGCCTACGTGTTCCAGCACACCGCGCAGGGTGTCATCAATGCAGCTGAAGTCGGCCTGGCTGACGGCGTTGAGCACTGCCTGCCATTCGGGATTGTCTTTGTGGTGCCTGGCTGAGTCATTCCAGGCATCGCGGTTGCTGGCGACGGCTTGTTGTTTTGTCGGCATGTCCATTGCGCACTCCAGATCTCGTTTTTATTGACCGGCACGAGTCTAGATCAGCCTCCAAAAAAACCACATCGGCGCTTTGTTGCGATCTTGTAATCCGGGCATTGCGAACGCGTCGCCGTACGGCAGCTATAGTTAAAGGCCTTGGGGAAATGCGGGAAAACGATTGCGCAGGTGTCGCCATGAAACAAACCGATCTGACGTTGTGCTTCATCGCTTTATTGACTGCCACCAGCGCTGCATTCGCGGACGACAGCCCCATGCAGACCGACAGCTCCAGCAGTGAAATGATCTACTACGGGCCCAACCAGCCCTTCGCGCATCCGGCGCCGCCGACACTGAACCCAGTGCCGCCGCGCGCGTACATCCCGGCTGCGCCCCTGGACTTCATCCCGGTGGCGACCGAGCATGTGTTCTACGACTCACAGTTGCCCACCGTGGCGGATGCCAATGTGCGGGTGTTTATCCGCTCCTACGACCCGGAGCGCGGGATCTACGTGAATGACGAAGTGCTCGATCCTTCGTGCCTGCTGGCTTGCCTCACCCGCCAGGAACAGGCGATGCCTTGAGCGTCAGTCGCAGGGCCAGGTGTAGCGCAACGCCGCGCGGCGATCGATGGCGTCCCGCAGCCGGCGTTTCTGGCTTTCCCAGACATCGCTGTCCACTTTATCGGCGCGCATCAAGTCCAGCACGGCTTGCTTGGCTTTCAGGTATTCGTCCCAGGCATCCTGACGCTTGAGTCGAAGGGTCTCGTCGGCACTCATCTCCATGTGGCGCAGTGCCAATGCACAAGGATCGTCCAGCACCACTCCCAACGTCAGTTGAATGCGGTGGGGAGCGCGGAACGCCGTCACGGTATTGAGAATCGCCTGGGCCCGTGTACAGCCCCATTCCAGCGCTTTCGCCAGGGTGGGATGACCCTCACGGTCATAAAATTCTTCTGCCAGCGGCGCGCCATCCCGGGCATACAACCCGACGAATAATTGGGTCTCATGCTCGCGATTGAACCGGGCTTGTACGTCAATCTGCGTACCGTCCGGCAACACTTCATCGTGGCTGCGACTGTGTAATTGGCTATTGCTCCAGAGCCAGTATTGCGTCCCTCTACGCCGCATAGCCCGCGTCTCCATCAAAGGGGAAAAATCAGTTAGGCACAGCTTCCGTGGATTTTCCACCGAGCTTGCCCACCTCTCGTCGTCCTCTGACAAACAACCGACCATCAATCCATCGGTGCACTTACCACTGGCGCTTGTCCGGGCGCGCCAGGCCCAGTTTTTCGATCCGGTAACGCAGCATGTCGCGGCTCAGGCCCAGCAACCGTGCCGACTTGGTGACGTTCCAGTCGGTCTTGTCGAGCATCTTGCGCACCATGTCGCGCTCCACTTCCGGCAGGTTCGTCGATTCGACGCCGTTATAGGTTGGCCGGGGCTCGCTGTACTGCGGTTCCTGCAGCACCATCGGCTCGTCCATCAGACTCAGGCAGACATTCAGTTGATGGGAGGCAATGGTGTCGCTCTGGGCCAGCAATACGGTTTGCTCAAGCATGTTGCGCAATTCGCGCACGTTGCCCGGCCAGGTGTAGCTGAGCAGTAGCTCCTCGGCCTGGTCGCTGAAATACAAATGCGGTTTGCCATAGCGTTTGCCGTGAATCGCCAGGAAGTGCCGAGCCAGCAACAGTACGTCTGCACCGCGGGCATGCAGCCGTGGCACCTTGATCGAGATGATCCGCAGGCGAAAGAACAGGTCGCGGCGAAACTTGCCCTGCTGGACCATTTGTTCGAGGTTGCAATTGGTGGCGCTGATCACCCGCAAATCGACTTTGCGTTCCTTCACCGATCCGACCCGGCGAATGGTCCGGTCTTCCAGCAGCTTCAGCAGCTTGGCCTGCAGCAACAGGTCCATCTCGCCCACTTCATCGAGAAACAGCGTCCCGCCGTCGGCGGCTTCCACCAGCCCGACCCGGCGATCCTTGGCGTCGGTGAAGGCGCCCTTCTCGTGGCCGAACAGTTCCGATTCCACCAGGTTGGACGGGATCGACGCACAGTTGAATTCGATGAACGGTCCCTTGGCGCGTGGGCCGTCGAAGTGCAGGGCCCGGGCCACCAGTTCCTTGCCGGTGCCGGTTTCACCTTCCACCAAGACTGGCGGCAGGTCGGTGTTGGCCATGCGGCGCTCGGCGTCGAGCAATTGGCCGATGGTGCTTTTGAGGTAGTGCATCGGCGCCGATTCGCCGATCAACGCCTGCACCCCGGACTTTTGCGCCTCGCGTTCCTGATAGAACGACAGCGTGCGTTCCATCTTGTCGGTGGCCAGGGCCTTGTCCAGCAGCAGCTTGAGCTCTGGCAGGGCCACCGGTTTGGTGACGTAATGAAAAGCGCCCTCTTTCATCGCCACCACGGCGTCTTCGACGTTGCCGTAACCGGTCATCATGATCACTTTCAGATCCGGCGCGCTGATGCGCAGCTTCTGGATCAGGTCGTGACCGCTCATGCCCGGCAGCGAGTTGTCGGTCAGCACCACGTCCGGGACGAACGTGATCAGTTGCTCCAGTGCATCCTCGGCCGAGTGGCAGACCGTCACCTCGAAGTCTTTACGCTCCAGGTAGGTCTGAATATTCTCGGCGAGGAGTTCATCATCCTCGACCAGCAGTATGCTGTGCTCCATATTCCCCTCCCGTTGCCGCTCTAAAGTTGAGACAAACGCGGGTTCCTTCCTGCTCCTGACTGGTCAGCACGACCGAGCCCTGGAAGCGTTCCATTATTCGTTTGACCAAAGCCAGGCCGACGCCCAATCCGCCTTGCTTGGTGGTGAAAAACGGCTTGAAGACCATCTGTTGCTGCTGTTTGGTCATGCCTTTGCCGGTATCGGTCAGGGTCATGCACAACTGCCCAGGTTTTGGCGACTCGATATCGACACTCAGCACACCGCCCTTGGGCATGGCTTCCAGGGCATTGGCGAACAGGCTGTTGAGAATTTGCGTGAGCAGCACCGGCTGGCTGACCACCGGTGGAAAGCTCTGCGGGGTAAAACGCACCTCCACGTTCGAACGTTTGATCAGCGGTTCGAAGGCGCTCAGGGTGTCATCGATGGCCAGCACCAGGTCCACGGATTCACTGTCGTCGTTCATCGGCCGCAACGACACCAGCAGCTCGCGCACCCAGCGGGACATGCGATCGACCTGGTTGATGATGTCGCCGATGTTCTTTTGGGCGTTCTGGCTGGCGACTTCCTGGGCCAGTTCGGCGCTGGAGCGGATAGTTGCCAAGGGGTTGCGCAAGCTGTGGGCGACCGCCGAGGACATTTCCCCCAGGGCGACAAAGGTCTCGTTACTGATCAGTTGCTTCTGCTGGCTTTGCAGCAGCGTCGAGGCCCGCCGCACGATCCAGAACAACGCCAGATAAATCGCCGCGCCGCCAAGCAGGGTCGCGATCCAGATCGACTTGAAGCCGCGCTCAATGCGCTCCACCAGGTCCGCCGGCTCCTTGTAGATCTCCACCATGGCGATCACTTTGCTTTTGTCGGCGTTGAACATCGGAATGTAGTTCTCGATGAACAACAATTTTGGCTGGCGCAACAGCATTTGCTCGGGGCGTGCTTCGTCGATCTGGTGATAGCTGGAGGACACCGGCACCTTCATTTCGAAGGATTCATCCAGTTCCTCGTCGTCAGTGAAGCGCATGCCGACCATCTCTGGGTTGGTCGACCAGATCACCGTGCGGTCGAGGGCAAAAACCGTGGCCAGCAAAATATCCGGCAGGTGCTCCACATGGTCGAGGAATTCGATACGGGCGGCAGCGCGAGCTCCCGGATCCACGTCGGAATAGGCGTTGTCATGGCGCGGATCGAGCATTTCGCCCATGGTTCTGTTCGGATTAATCGAAGCATGGCGAATTTCGGCATCACCGATGGCCTGAATGAACTGCGCCGTCAGCAAGGCGTCACGCTCAATACTTTCGGTGACCACAAAGCGCGTGGAGACATAGCCCAGGCCCAACGCCACAGCGCCGATGATGAGAAAACTGGCCAGGGAAAACCAGCGCAGCAAATTGAACTGGCCGCCCCAGCCCTTGCGCTCTGCTGCCGGCATAGGCGGCGCAGGTACTTTTTGTTGTTCTGGTATCTGCATGGGTTTGTCCTGGTTGTTTGCCTGAAGCCTTTTTAGCCGTTGTCACGAACAGTGTAGGTGGCATTGAACGTGGTCGACGGGCCAATGATGTTATTTAGCCGCTAGTTCATCTGTGTCACCTCTGGCGCCTGCTCAGCCAAGGGTTGCTGGCGGTCGGTTTCTTCCTGCAAGAAGTCGATGATCGTCTGCGCAGAATGCTCATCCAGGCGCAGGTTGGGCATCGAAATCTTGTCGAAGCGCTGGTAAAGCTCCACGGCGATCGGGTCTTTTTCCGCGAGCATGCGGTCCGGTTCGCGAATCCAGCGGTTGAGCCAGGCCGGTTCGCGCAGACGGGTCACGCCGATCAGGTCCGGGCCGATGGCGCGCATGCCAATGCCCTGCCCGTCTTGCGGCCCGAGGCTGTGGCACGAGGCGCATCGGGTGCGAAACAGCTCTTCGCCGTTGCTTGGCGGGCGGATCTCCGGCGCGTTGGCGTAGCTTTCTTCAATGCTGGGTTGTTTCCAGTTCTGCAAGGTATTGGCCAGTTGATCGGCGAGGATCCACGGGTTCTCGAACGGTGAAGCCTTCATCCAGCGACCACTGGCCTGGTTGCCGACGATCAGGCTCAGGTTGTGGTCCTTGCTGCGGCCGTTGTCGACGCCCTCGATAAACAACCCGAGTTTTTTGCGCAGATCAGTGACATCGGCAAACTCGCCGGTGAGGAACTTCCAGCCCGGCCCGACCTTGAAGCGTTGCGCATAGGCCTTCAGCACCTCGGGCGTGTCGCTGAGCGGGTCGATGCTGATCGAGTAGAAGAAGATGTCCTGGCCAACCCGGTCCCCGAGCAGTTGCTGCACCTGTCGCAGACGGGCGGTTTCCAGCGGGCAGGAGTCGCTGCACGTAGTGAAGATGAAGTTGATCACCACTACTTTGCCTTTGATCAGGTCATCGAAAAAACGCACCTGCCGACCGTCCTGATCGGTCAGCAGGGTGTTGGGGAAGTAGTCGCCGCCCCAGGGTGTCGCCGACTCCGTCGGCGACAGTTCATGGGCGAGCAGCACCTGGCTGGCCAGCAAACAGGTGACCAGAACCAAAATCAGGTGCATGCCCAGGGCCCGGGAGCGCGGCGTATGCAGTGTCGTGTCGACTCCCCGGCGGTTCATTTTTTCACCGCCACTTGTGGGCCAAAGCCATCGCCATTGCGGAAGGTTGGCAGCGCGGCGGAGTTGACGTAGCGCACCCCGTCCCAGCTTGGCAGCGGGGTCGGCATCAACTGGAATTGCCCGGGCTTCTCAATGTCCCAACGCAGCAGCATCGAGTTGTCTTCATGCTGAGTGTTGTGGCAGTGCTCCATGTACGTCCCGGCGAATTCGCGGAAGTTGATCGCCATCTCGACGCTGTCCAGGCCGTCGGCTTCCGAACCGATGCGGTACACGTCCTTGCGCGCCCATTTTTCCCATTCCGGTGGCGTCTTGCCGCCGCGACTGAGGATGATCCCCTCCTCGAAGTGCACATGCACCGGGTGGCTCCAGCCCTTGCCGCCAGCCTTGATGTTCCACACTTCCAGGGTGCCGAAGCCCGTGACGCCGGCATCGGTAGGGCCGCTGGCCAGTTTGGTCGCGGTGTTCAAGCGCCGAGGGTCCATGTGGAAACCGAAGCCGCCGTCGGTCTTGACCGTCCACGGTGCTTCATCGGTGCCGTCGGAGCGGCCGAAGGTGAAGGTGCGGTGACGGGCCTGGGACAGCAGCACTTTGTCGGCGGCGTTGTCGCGATGGATTTTCAGCGGGATCATCACCATGCCTTCAGCCTTGCCCGGCTTGGCCGGTTCGTACGCCGCCGGGTCCATGGCCAGGTCCTGACCGGTGTAGGCCTTGACGTTGAGCTGCAAGACTTTACCCACGCCCGGGTCCCCCTTGTCCCACTGCGGGCCTTTGCTCGATTGCTTGATCACCGCCAGGTATTTCTCTGACAGCACGTCGGCCAGGTCGATGACATCTTTCGGGCCCTTGCCGTCGTCGTGGGCCTGCAGGTTGACCACGAACACTTTGTCGCCAGGCTTGATGCCGTTTTTCGCGAAGTTGACGATGATGTCGAAGCGCTCGGCGATGCCCTGGGTTGGCAGGATCGCAAAGTGATTCTTTTTATCGCCATCGGCGTCGAGGTCCATGGTGCCGTCGAACGGCACGGTGTGTTCCATGATGTTGCCGTCGTTGGCAATCATGTGGAACGGCACGCGGGCATAGGAAACACCCGAGTTTTTCGGCCCCTGGAACTCGCCACTGCTGCCCTTGACCTCACGGACGATGGCGAGCTTGAAGTAGCGCGACACCGAGCCATTGAGGATGCGGAACCGATAGCTGCGGGCGCGCACATCCAGGGTCGGTTTCCACTGCCAGTTGACCAGCACTTGGTCACCGAGGAAGCCGTCAGTGTTGAACGGGTTGAACCACAGTTGACCGGACTGATCCCAGGCCTTGTCGGCCAACACCAGGTTGACGTCATAGTCGCGGTTACCCCACGGCAAGGCGCTGCCGCTGGGCAAACGCAGGTTGACGCCGTCGTTCACCGATTCGTTGCCACGGTCCAGGGCACTGTAGTAGTTCATCATCGCCGCGTTGCCCTTGTAGACGTTCTGCGCGGTGAAATCGAGCATGTGGTCGTGGAACCAGTGGGTGCTCATGGTTTCGCGCCAGTCGCCGCGGATCTTGATGGTGCCGTGGTCGCAGGTCTTGCGGCTCGGGCTCAGGTCGTTGGTCCACAGGGTTTCGCCCGGCGAGCAAGGGAACGCGGCACGTGGATCATGGGCGTCGGTGTTGATGCTGTCGTAACCGGCCAACTGGATCGGCCAGCGATAGTCGTAATACTGCCCGGGGAAGAAAAAAGCGTTGGCATAGCCGTCGCTTTCCGCTGGCGCGTGGCCGTTGTGTTCGTGGGTGCTGATGGTGTGCAGGCCAAAACCCATGTTGGCCGACGGATCGATCGGCAAGCCGTTGTAGTGGCGCATCATCACGGGTTGACCGTAACGCACCATCAACAGTTTGGGCGGCAAGGTGCCGTCGAAGGTCCACACCGAGTTGTGGTTCTGCACCGGCATGTTCGGGTGGAAGCGCGGATCGACGCCTTTGGCGGTGCCATCAGTGGCCGGTACGCCTGCCACGTTGTGATACAGGCCGCCGGGGCCGAACTCGCCCATGGCATAACCGTGCATCTGATGGCTGTCACGCCAACCGCTGTTGAGCCGCGCCCCGGTTTGCACGGTTTTGTAGGCCACTTGCGGGTAGAACTCGTTCCAGCGCTGGTGCGACCAGCCCTTTCCTGGCGGACGACCTTCAGCCGACGAGCCGATATGGCGGTTGAGGAACACCTCGATTTGCGCCTGCCACGGGTTGCGGTCCACCACGTTAGAGAACTGGCTAGGGAATGGCGTCAGCCCCGGTTGCCGCAAGAAGGCGTCGAGCGCTGCGCTCGGTGGCGCACTGCGGGCGGCATTGGTCGGGTCCTGCTGGGGCAACGGACCCACGGCGGCCGGAGGAAAGCCCAACGGTGCCGCCGGGGTGGTGGGGTCGAGTTTTTCCGGACCGAACTCTTCAAACAGCACCAGTTGCTGCGTGAACGGTTGGGCGCCGAACAACGGGCTCGGTTTGCCATTGGTGGGGTAGTTGAAACTGGTCTGCGCCGTTGGCGGCAGGATGTTTTCCTTACGCGTGTCGTCGCGGCTGCCTTTGACGCCATCGGGTAAATCGAAGGAGTCTTCGTTGGCATCGGGCATGGTTAGAATGGCGTTCAGGGCGGCCGGCTTATCAGCCGGTTCATCGTAGTAAGCCGAAGGGTCGGAAGGCTCGGGCTGGCGCTCATCGTCGATCGGGCTGGCGTGCAGCGGGGTTGTGCCCAGCGTCATCGTCAGAAGAATGCTCAGTGGGGTCAACAGGCCGAACCACTTGCAGGGGTGCCGCGCTTTTCTGTCCATCACCAGCCGCCTCGAAGTTGTTCAGGGGGGTAATGGTGTTTTGCAATTACCTCGCCAGACTTCAGACGGCCTTACGCCAAAGAATTAATACTTCTTGAAACAATACGTTACAAGACCTACTCCGCCAACCTTGGCAAAACGACTGGGGGATGACACCCGCTAACGGGGAAAGTTCATCCCCGTTTTCAGGGGAATAATTTAAACGACAAACGGACGCAAGTGCCCTCGCCTTCCCGGCTGCCAAGGGCCACCGCGCCGCCGAAACGTTCCATGATGCGCTTGACCAGCACCAGCCCGACACCAAGCCCGCCAGCCTTGGTGGTGAAGAACGGGCGGAAGGCCAGGTTGCGTTGTTCTTCGTTCATGCCTTTGCCGGTGTCGCTCAGCACTACGCAGACGCCATGGGCATCGGTCGGTTCCAGGGTGACGGTCAGCGTGCCGCCCTTGTCCATGGCTTCCAGGGCATTGGCCATCAGGCTGTTGAGGATCTGCGTCAGTTGCACTTGCTGGCTCAGCACCATGGGTGTCTGTCGAGGATTGAACACCACCTGAACCTTCGCCCTGGCAATTTGCTGCTCGAACGCCGTGAGGCTGTCGTAGATCGCCGCCACCAGGTTCACTGGCTCGGGGTCGTCGTTGAGCGGACGCAAGGACTGCAGCAGTTCGCGGACCCACTTCGACATGCGATCGACCTGGCCGATGATGTCGTTGATGTTCTTGTGGGCGGGACCGCTGTCGAATTCCAGGGCCAGTTCGGCGCTGGAACGGATGGTCGCCAACGGATTGCGCAGGCTGTGGGCGACGGCCGATGACATCTCGCCCAGGGCGACAAAGGTTTCATTGGTGATCAGTTGTTTTTGTTGCTGCGCCAGCAGAATCGCCGCCCGTCGGACGATCCAGTACAAGCCCAGGTAAATCAGCCCGCCGCCCAGGGCCGTGGCCAGCCAGATCAGCGCCAGGCCGCGCTCGATACGGCTGATCAGGTCCTTGGGTTCCTTGTAGATCTCAACCATTGCCGTGACGCTCTTGCCGTCGGCATCGAACAGCGGAATGTAGTTTTCAATAAAGATGAAATCGGGGGGCACGACAAACTTCTGCTCCATCCGCGCCTCGTCAACGTCGTGATAACTAGCCGAGACCGGGATTTTGAAGTCAAAGGCGTAATCCAGGTCTTCGTCGGAGTGAATCGTGGTGTTGATGAGTGCCGGGTTGGTGGACCAGATCACCCGGCGGTCGGGGGCATAGACGTTGGCCAGGATCACGTCTGGCAGATTGGCGATATGGTCGAGGAATTCGTCCCGAGCATTGGCCCGAGCTGCCGGATCGATATCGGGAAAGTTCTTGTCCTGGCGCGGGTCGATCAGCTCACCCATGGTCCGCACATTCGGGATCGAGACATGGCGCACCTCGGCCGAGGCAATCGCCTGGATGAATTGCGCGGTCAGCAACGCATCGCGCTGCACGCTTTCAGTAATCACGAACTGAGTGGACACCGCCCCCAGCGCCACCGCCACGGTGGCGATCACCGCCATGCTGATCAGCGAAAACCAGCGCAGCAGGTTGAACGGCTGCTTGCGCGAGCTCAAGCGAATGTCGCCTTCTTCGGGCCGGTGCGTTTGTGCGTGCATGTTCATTGGCGATGATCCAAGCGATTCCCCTACAAAGGGGTATAGCCCACTGTTTGGGGTTTGCCCCAATGCAAGCAAGCTAAGCACATTCAAGAAAGTCTCAGCCGAAACACACTCTGTGTAGCAGCTGGCGAAGCCTGCGTTCGGCTGCGAAGCAGACGTGAAATCAACCGATGCGGTACTTCAGGAAGACCTCGCGCTCAGGTTTTACGACTGCTTCGCAGCCGAACGCAGGCTTCGCCAGCTGCTACATGGGTCGTGTTAGTCGTGAGGGAGTGGACTCCCTCACGACCGTGCCTGACTGCTACCCAGGCTTGTGGTTATCCAGTACCCGATTGACCGCCAGCTCACCCATCAGCAGCGACCGATGAAGCACCAGCATCGTATGGCGTCGCGGGCCGTCCGTGAGCTCTACGAGATCGTTGACCATCTTGCGGGCCGTTGATAACGATTCGTAGACCTCGACCAGCAACGTTTCGTCATCCACCGCTGCGTCGATGGTGAAGAAGGTGCCGCAGCTGCGGGGCGGTATCTGCGTTTTCGTCGCCCCGGGGTTGAGGTAGAAGTTGAGTGCGCGGTCGGCCGCCAATTTCATTTTCTTGGGGTCAAGATCGAAAGAGGCGTCGTAGGGGACTGAACCGGTATTCGGGGGGTTGGGTGTGACTTTGAACATAGATGAAACCCTCGTGTAGTAATAAAGGAGCCAACCAGCCGCGCTACCAAACGAAGGGTGGTGGCCGTACGCAGGTTGGTAGACCGGACACGAGAAACCGGCGCACCCGAAGGTGCCCTGCGCATGACCACCATAATGCCGAGACGAAAAACGTCACGAATGGTGATGCTATGCGACTCTCGTGGATGGGCTACCAAACCCGATCACTGTTTTGCAGTGACCAGCAAACGATATAGCCCACCCCAAAGCCGCACAAGCCGGCGGATTCTGGCGTACGCGTAGGCAACGACGCAAGGCGTTGTAGCCTCTTATGACGTAACACCGAGTGTCTTTAAACGCGCGTCTTGAGCCGCGTGTAACACCTCAAAAACACGAGAAGTTCTCTGACAATTTCCCGGGATAAAAACCACTTGCCCAAGTCGCGACATTTGACGCTATCATTACGTCAAATGTCGTTTTGGAGGGTGTCAGCATGTCCGCAGTGAATCAGGTAGACGAGCCAACCACTAAACCCAGAGCAAAAGCAGCCTTAAAGACAATCACCAGAAAGCCTACAGAAGTGCTGTTGCATGGCCGCAAGGGTGATACGCCTTTGCTGATCATCCGCTACACACAGGAAGGCTTTAACCTGAGCGACGTCCGGGACATGCTTTCCACCTCTACGCTGTACATGGAGCACGACCTTGTCCAGCGCATCACCGGGAAGTCTGTCCGCACAGTCCAGCGTTTGGTGAAAGAAACCAAATCGGTGCGCCTGAACCAACAGCAGAGTACGGTTGCCTTTCAGTACGCGAAGACGCTGGAGCACGCCACCAACGTGTTTGGCAATCAGCAGTTGGCGGAGGACTGGCTGAAGAAGCCCTGCAAATACCTGGACGGTCATGTCCCGCTGGAGCTGATAGACAACTCGCTGGGCTTCCAAGTGGTAGAGGATTATCTGACCCGCATTGAACACGGGGTTTATCAATGAATCCTTTACCCTGGGATGGGACGTGGCATGCGTGGCGCCTCGACCGCGAGGTCTTTAAGGGCACGTGGGACAGCGGCATTGGTGCACAGTTATCCGGTGGCCGATGGAACCCGCCCGGCCGCCGGGTTATTTACGCTTCGGCCGACCCGTCCACAGCCATTCTGGAAGTCGCGGCCCATGTGGGCTTCGATACTCTGGATAGGGTGCAGCACGTGCTGACGTGCTTTGAGGTGCTGGACCCGACCACCATCAAGGTGGTGCAGCCCGATGATGTGCCGAACCCGAACTGGCTTATCCCGTCGCTCCCTTCGCCCAATCAGCAGAAGTTTGCTGATGGACTTCTGGCCGAGCATCCGTTTGTACTGATCCCTTCGGCAGTGACCCGTCATTCGTGGAATTTGCTGGTGAGTTGCGACTTGGCGGCGGATCAGTTCAAGCTGGTTTCTCAGGAGCGGTTTGGGTTGGATACGCGGTTGATCAAGTAGGCGTGAGATTGCCCGACTGGGGCTCATTTCTGGTTTGGCAAGATCACTGTTTATGGGTATATCTCCAGTATCGGTTCACCTGGTCAGCCGGACCTCGATGCGGTTTGCCATTAACGGCCAACACCACAGGCGTTAACATTCCCCACTTCCCCCACCGCCCCCCAATCCTGGGGACACTCGCCCGCTCCAATATCTAGCCCTCAATTCTCCGCGCCACCCTCAACGCCCGTACCACGGCCCTCTCCCACCCATTTCCCCCAATTGGTATGCAATTTGCGCTAGCCCCCTCAACTGGCCCGTCTCCATGGGACAGGCACTCCGATAGAGGGATTAACTCATGCACCCTTTACTGTCCAAAACCGCGGCCGCGCTGGTCGTGACTGCTCTGGCCCAAGGCGTTGCCCAAGCGGCGCTGTATGCGGTCGATCCAGGCCCTTATCTGCCAGCCAACGGCTCGTTCGCCGGCTGGTATCAAGACACCCACGGCCGAACCCTCGACCTGTGCCTGTCCAAAGCCGTCAGTTCGCGGGTGCCCAGTGCGCCGGGCGCGCCAACGTACATGTGCAACTTGCTACCGGCGCCGGGGATCTTCGACGACACGCAACCGCTGGTCTTCCCGACCAACTTCCCCGATGAAGCGTTCTGGTTCACCGCCGACGGCGCGATTGTCGATGCAGCCAGGGGCATTGACCTGACCTACGTCAGCGCCGTCGAAGCGGCCTTCAGCGGCGGCGACCCGGTCGAGGGTGACCAGATCAGCTTCGCCCGCATCCGCATTCGCGTCGATGTGCCCACCGCCGGCACCTATATCATCACTCATCCCTACGGCGTCGATGTGTTCAACATCGACACCCCCGGGCGGCGGGCGATCAACATGACCCGGGACATCGGCATCGGCACCCCGAAAACCTACGACGGCGCCCTCAAGGGTGATGTTGGCCCGTTCCTGCGCAGCGTCAACGGCCCCTACACCGAAACCAACCCGGTGACCGGCGCCGCCGACAAATTCATCGGCGACCCGAACCTGTCGGAAGCCGTCACCGGCAGCCCGTTCAACACCAACTTCATTCGCATCGAAGGTCCCAACGGGCTGGACCTGCGCACCACGGTGTTTGCCATCTCCGGCAAGTTGTCGACCGTGGTCCGGCCGACCCCGATGATCACCCAGCGCAGCACTTATTCGCGCAAGGCCGGGACCAGTGCGCCAGTGGCCCAGCAAGATGTGTTCGTCATGGCCCCGCCGCCACCGGCCACCGTGACGCTGGACAGCAACAACCCGGCGCTGCACCTGACCGAGGCCGACACCACCGGCAATTGGTACGCCCAGTCTTCGACCAATCCGACCTTGCCGAGCACCTTGCAGGTGACCGCTGACAATCACCTGGCTATCGCCAGCAGCACGCCGACCACCCTGCCCATGACCCTGACCGACCTGGTGGTGATTTCCCGCGCCGAATACAGCTTGAGCACAGGGCAACTGACGCTCGTGGCATCTACCAGCGACGAAACCTCACCACCGGTGCTCACCGCCACCTCCGGCAGCGGTGTCGCCATCGGCGCCCTGAGTGGCGACGGCGCGGTGAAAACCCTGGCCACCGGGATCTCGCCGATTCCGCCCGCCAAGGTTCGGGTGACGTCATCCAATGGCGGCAGCGATACCGAAGAAGTGGTCATCGTGCAATGAACACTCTCATGCCCAGATCCTCATCAGGAGGCATCATGAACAATTGGCCACGCCTGGCGCTCAACGCCCTGGGACTGACTCTATCGCTGTCCGGCAGTGCTTTCGCCCAACTGGCGGCAGTCGACCCCGGCCCCTACACCTTCGCCACCGGGAAATTCCCGATGTGGTATCAGGACAGTAATCTGCTGTCGATGGAACTGTGTCAGTCCCGGGCCGCGAGTTCGCGGGTGCCGGCCAGTGTGCCGCCGGCCTACATGTGCACCTTGCTGCCGGCGCCGGGCATTTTCGACGATACCCTGCCGATGGTGTTCCCGGATAACTGGCCAGACGAAGCCTTCTGGTACCTGGCCGAGACCACCATCGCCAACAACGCCGCCGGTTATGGCATGGACGCCTACGTGGCCGGGATCGAAGCGGCCTTCGCCTCGGGACTCCCTGCCGATGGTGATCAGCAAAGCTTTGCGCGGATTCGCATTCGGGTGAATGTGCCCATCGCCGGGACCTACACCATCACTCACCCGTATGGCGTGGAAACGGTCAATGTCACTGCCCCTGGCCGTCGGGCGATCAACATCACCAAAGATGTCGGCATTAGTGTCCCCGGTGATTTCAGCGGCGCGTTGAATGGTCAAATTGGGCCGTTCCTGCGCAGCGTCAACGGCCCCTACACCGAAGTGAACCCGGACAACGGCGCCGTCGAAACCTACGTCGGGGACCCAAACCTCACCGAAGCCGTGCTCGGCAGCCCGTTCAATACCAACTTCGTGCGTATCCAGGGGCCGGCCGGGACGATCCAGACCAGTCTGTTCACCGTCGCCGGCAAGGTGCTCGATAACCGCGCGCAAACCGCGGTGGATATCAACCGCGCCACTTATCGCCGTACCTCGGCGGGCACGCGGGTGGAAGTCTTTGCCAAGTCGAACAACGGCTCGACCCTGTGCTTCCGTGAAACCCTGGCCCTGGTGGTCGGCCCACCGGCTTCGCCGTGCCAGACCAACTTGATCGGCGACAACAACGGCTTGTTCTTTGGTCAGCATCTGGTCAGCGGCAACCTGCCTTCGATTGTGGTCGTCACCGCCACCAACCCGGCCGGCACCACGCGCCCTACCGCCGTGTCGAGCAAGCTCACGGACCTGGTGAAAATCCAGACCGCGCGCTATAGCTGGAGCAACCACAGCCTGCTGATCGAAGCCACCTCCACAGATGAAGTGGCAGTGCCAGACATGGTTGCCCAAGGCTACGGACGCTTGTCGAAATCCGGCACCCTGCAACGCCTGACGGTGGCCGACCTGACCCAGCCACCGGCCAGCGTCACGGTGAAATCCGCCGCGGGCGGCAGCGATACTGAGCTCGTCGTCGTAGTCGGTACCGCACCGGACACCGGCGAGAACCAGGCACCGCTCTCGGTCGCCGACACCGGCGCCACCAGTTTCGGCGTGCCGATCACCCTCAACCTGCTGACCAACGACAGCGACCCGGACGGCAACGTGCCGCTGAGCATCAGCGCCCTGACCCAACCGGCCGCCGGCCAAGGCACCGTCGCGTTGAGCGGCACCACGGCGGTGGTCTACACCCCGCCCGCCGTCGTCACCACGCCGCTGACCACGACCTTCACCTACAAGGCGCAGGACGTCAAAGGCCTGGCTTCGACCACCGCCGCGACCGTGACCATTACTGTGGCGCCGAACCGGCCACCGGTAGCGGTGGCCGACAGCGTCGCGACCCTGGGCGTGGCGATCCCGATCAGCGTGCTGGCCAACGACACCGATCCGGAAGGCAACGTGCCGCTCGGCGTCGCCAGCCTGACCCAACCGGCAGCGGGTCGCGGCACCGTCAGCAGTAACGGCACGGTGATCACCTACACCCCACCGGCCACGGTCACCACGGCCTTCACCACGACCTTCACCTACATCGCCCGGGACAGCTTCGGCGCCCTGTCGACGCCAGCGACGGTCACCGTGCAAGTCTCGCCACGACCTGCTGCGGAAACCTTCACCGTGACCACCGCCACGGTCCAGGCCCGCTCCAACAACCGCTTCAACTGGGACTTCGCCGGTACTTCATCGGTGACCACCGGCAACACCATCACCATTCAGGTATCCACCCCGACCGGGCTGGTAACCCTGGGCACCACCACGGTGCCGGTGACGGGACGCTGGCGGTTGACGATCAACAACAGCACTACGGTGATTCCATCGGCGAACCCGACAGCCACCATCCGGTCGTCCCAAGGCACCGTACGCTCGGTGTCGGTGACCACGCTCTGAGCCCTCTCCCCACCGACCTTCGCGGTCGGTGGGGCAGGCCCATTTTTAAAGGACAACGCCATGCAAACGCCGACCGCCGCCCTGCTCTGCCTGCTTCTGCTCTGCAGCGGCGCAGGCGCGCGCGCCGACGATTTGATGGATAACGACGACCTGGCCCCCAGCGCCGACCTCGGTGAGTTGCCAGCGCCGATTGGCCAGCAAGCGCTGATCAACCAGCTCGGCCAGGCCAACGTCGCGTTGTTGCAACAGAACGGTCAGGGGTTGCTCGGACGGATCGTCCAGTCGGGCAGCAATCAGGAAGCCTACATCCTGCAACAGGGCAGCGACCTGATGGCACAGATCAATCAGCAAGGTTATGGCAACGACGCCTCGATCACTCAGACCGGCAGCCACAACCGCGCGCAGATTTCCCAGAACGGTAGTAACAACGACGCCAGCATCGACCAGGCCGGCACGGGGCTTTCCAGCGCCGTGACCCAGTCCGGGAATGGCATGAGCGTTTCGGTCAAACAATATCGCTAAGCACTGCAGCAACCTTGGAGGTTTCATCATGTTTAAATTGACGCCGCTCACCGCTGCCATCCTGGTCATTGTCAGTGCCCAGGCCATGGCGGACGACAGCGTGTCCACACAGAACCAGGTCGGTACTGCCAACATCGCCGATGTGAAGCAGAACCTCGCCCCGTTCAGCACCGCGACCCAACAGCAACTCGGCCAGGGCAACGACGCGGCCGCCGTGCAAGACACCGCCACCAGCACCATCGACCAGACCCAGGTCGGTGACTACAACGCCGGTTACGCCGAGCAATTGTTCGAAGACACCAGCACCATCACCCAGCAACAGGTCGGCAGCTTCAACATCAGTCATGCCAGCCAGTCGATCGGCAGCGGCGAAAACCAGGTGTTGCAACAACAGCAAGGCAGCGGCAACTTCTCGTTTGTCTACCAGGACTCCCAGGAAGCCACCTCGGGCAAAACCTTCCAGTTCGGGGATAACAACGAGGCCAACATCGAACAGATCCAACTGGGCGTCGCCAACGACGCGATGATCATCCAGTACGGCAATACCAACTACGCGACCGCCGAACAAGTCAGCCACATGGGCGGCCAGATCGGCATCAACCAGGCCGGCGAAGGCAACTACGCCTACGGCGACCAGCGCAACGGCATCGGCGGCAACCTGACCATCAACCAGTTCGGCGGCTTCAACGCCACTGAAGTCTGGCAAGACAGCCAGACCGCCAGCCAGGCCACCGTCAACCAATACGGGCAAACCAACGAAACCGTGGTCGACCAGAGCTTCGGCGAAAACAACGTGGCGCAGGTGCTGCAAGTCGGCGACCTCAACGCCATCTATGCCGACCAGTTCGAATCCATGGGCTCGACCATTGCGTTGTATCAGCAAGGCACTGGTAACGTGCACTTCACCTATCAAAGCGGTGAAAACCATGTGCTCAACGCCACCTCCGTGGGCAACGGCAACAAGGTCTACGCCAGCGACTGGAAAGGCCCGCAACTGGGCGGCCAGTTCGGCAGCAACCAACGCGCGACCATCAACCAGAACGGCACCAACAACGTGGCGAGCTTCAAGCAGGATGGCGTCGGCCACATCATGACCACGAACCAGACCGGCAGCGGCAACAAGACTACTGTCAGCCAGGCCGACTCCTACAACGAGTTGTACTTCGACCAGAACGGCAGCGACAACATCCTCATCGCCGACCAGCGTGGAACGACCAACCTGGCCCAAGGTTCTTCCAACGGTTCGGGGAACAGCACCGAGTTTGACCAGTCCGGCACGGGGAACCAGGCGTTCACCACGCAGTTGTATGGCAGTGACAACCAGATCACCGTTAAACAGGCAGACAGCATGAACGTGGCGTATGTCACCCAGGGCGGGACCGGCAACATTGCCAATGTTGATCAGAGCGGGATGACGCAAATGGCGACGGTGCAGCAGTTTGGTTCGGCCAACCAGGCGACTGTTTTGCAGCAGTAAACGCACGGCATAAAAAACCGCGGCCCTTTATGGGGTCGCGGTTTTTTTATGGGCTGCGCCTGTGGGAGATTGGTCGGCTGTTGGGCTGCCATCGCGAGCAGGCTCGCGAAGAACGATAACGCGGTCTACTTGATGAACTTATCCTGTGGCGAGGGAGCTTGCTCCCGACGGGCAGCGCTGCAGACCCAACCCCGGCAACCACATAACCACTGACACACCTCTTTCTGATCGTTCCCACGCTCCGCGTGGGAATGCCACCAGGGACGCTCCGCGTTCCGCCTTTGTATGTGACGCAGAGCGTCACGGGATGCATTCCCACGCAGAGCGTGGGAACGATCGGGGGCAAAGCGCTGTGGGGTCGCGGTTTTTAAGGCGTGAACCACAATCCCGCAGGAGCAAGGCTTGCCCGCGAAAAACGATAACGCAGTGCCGGTGTAGATCCTCGAATGACTGATCGACTGTCAGGCCGCCATCGCGGGCAAGCCTTGCTCCTACAGAAAACAGAGGCAGAACGGCATACACCCACCCGCTCCTAACCACTCATTAGGCCGAGCGTTCTGATCGTTCCCACGCAGAGCGTGGGAATGCCACCAGGGACGCTCCGCGTTCCGCCTTTGTATGTGACGCAGAGCGTCACGGGATGCATTCCCACGCAGAGCGTGGGAACGATCGGGGGCAAAGCGCTGTAGGGTCGCGGTTTTTAAGGCGTGAACCACAATCCCGCAGGAGCAAGGCTTGCCCGCGAAAAACGATAACGCAGTGCCGGTGTAGATCCGCGAAAGACTGATCGACTGTCAGGCCGCCATCGCGGGCAAGCCTTGCTCCTACAGAAAACAGAGGCAGAACGGCATACACCCACCCGCTCCTAACCACTCATTAGGCCGAGCGTTCTGATCGTTCCCACGCAGAGCGTGGGAACGATCGGGGGCAAAGCGCTGTAGGGTCGCGGTTTTTAAGGCGTGAACCACAATCCCGCAGGAGCAAGGCTTGCCCGCGAAAAACGATAACGCAGTGCCGGTGTAGATCCGCGAAAGACTGATCGACTGTCAGGCCGCCATCGCGGGCAAGCCTTGCTCCTACAGAAAACAGAGGCAGAACGGCATACACCCACCCGCTCCTAACCACTCATTAGGCCGAGCGTTAGCTCGCCTGCTCTTGATCTTGCTTTGCCCGCCCCTTCGGGAGGCTGAGTGGAGGTGTTCATCTGGGGGGCAGGCGCGAAGCGCCGTTCGACGAAGTCGAACACATCGAGAGGAGGTCGAAGCGAAGCCGACCGGAGGCGATGCCCCCAGATGGACACCGGAACGAAGGCACGCCGAGCCTAAGCGAGGGGCCGGACGCCGGGGCGAGCCTTTTTGGGTACTTTTTTGGCGTTTGAAAAAAGTGCCTCGCCGTAAGGGCGAAACCCTAAGCCGCCGTTACCGCAGGAATGGACATGTACTCGGTCAGCAAGAGCATGGTCGGCTATTAGGCCGCCAAGGGCACGATCAAAAGATCGCAGCCTTAGGCCGCTCCTACAGGGGGCAAGAGCGAGGCCCGCCCCCGGTTTATTCACTCTCCGGATCAACCTTGTTCTGAGTCAGGTAGCGACCCAGCGTCTCATCCTGCGCGGGCGTGGAGTTATCCCCCGCCACCTGCCACATCTTGCGCTCAATCCCCTGAGCCAACAGATGCCCGACGGCGGCTTCGATCGCCGACAACACACACAACTGCGCCGGCTCATTGGTGGTGTACCCCACCTCAGCTTCGAGCAACTTCTTGAACTCAATAAACTTGAATACCCCGGCACTGCGCCCAACCGAATAAATCGTCTTGCTGGTCATGACATTGGCCAACACCTGCCCACTGCGCACATCCACTGCTCGCAGGTTCACCGAGACCTGGTCCACTCGGTACTCCCGAGAGATGTCGATCCCCAGATACCGCGCCCCTTCCCCGCCGCTGCGCACGTTGGTGTCATACGCGATGATCCCGCCTTCGAGCATCAAATTCGCCGCTTGCAACGGTGGAAGTTCGCCCTGGATATTCACCGGCGTATTCGCCTTCTTCTGCGACGCGCGGATGATTTTGCGTTCGGTCAGCAAGTTCTGCAGCCCTTCGCGTTCCAGCACCACGAACCAGCCACTGGCCTGCATCGCGTCCATCAACATGCTTGCCGCGCCCTGGGTCACGCTGGTGGAAAACGAGCTGGCCGGGGTCGGTTTGTATTGCCCGGTCTGGTCGCGGAAGCCGTATACCACCGCCATCAACCGGCCTTTTGGCCGCGGCATGTTCAGCAAGTCGTAGTAGGTCGACGCCCGTGGTGTGAGGGTCGGTGATTCGGTGTCCTGCTCGGCCGGCATCGTGTCGCGCAAACTGCAACCCTGTAATGCCGCCAACATCAGCCCTAGCACTATTATATTTTTCATGTCCTTCACTCCCCGGCAGCCCGAATCCCTATCAAGGGTTGAGGCCGTTCACTTGAATTTCCGAAACTTCACCGCTCGCTCGGTCGGTCACTTCAATGCTCAGTGCGCCGGAGTCGTCGATGACGTTGACGATAAAACTGTCGGTGGACAGGCTCCCCGTATTGCCCGTGGAGATGTTGTCCAGCAACTGCCCCAGCAACCGCGACTGCAATTGACTGGTGAAGCGTTCAAGGGCCGATGTGCCTGCCACCGCCGTGCGGTCTTTCAGGTCGGGGTCGTCATAGTCGTTTTGCGCCTGGGCGTTGTTGAGCAGCCAGGTGCCGTTCAACGGGTTGCCGCCGAACGACGGATTGACCGGTGTGTAGACCAGCTCGGTGGCGTGGACCAGGCCACAACTGCCCAACCCGAGGAGCCAAATGCCGGTGCGCTGTGAGAACGTTTTCTTGTTCATAATTCGTCCTTCTCCAGGTCGGTGGTGTCCTGCAACAACGTTTCCAGCTTGCGCTGGACGATTTGCCCGCGAACCCAGTCGGCGGCGTCGTACGCCTCGTCCTTGAGTTCTACGGTGTTCGGCGGCAGGAAGCGCCGGTAAACCAGGCGTTGCTGATATTCCACGGTCACCAGGCTGCCCCAGCGGGCCGAAGGTCGTTCGCGCACCACCAGGTTGAAATCCATCGGGCTGGTGGCGCGCAGGCGTTCACTGAACGAGTAATAAAAGTCGTGGCCGATGTGCGAGATCGTGTCGTCGACGATGAAACCCATCATTTCGTCTTCCTCGCCGGCCGAGGCCAAAGGGGTCATCAACATCAGCAGCAGCGCCAGGCAATATCTGTTCATGGCGTCAGCGCCTGAGGTATCGAAGACTGGGATTTTGGCGGACCGGAGGTGCCATCCAAAAACGCTTTCTCGGCCACGAACTGCCAGTCCTTGTAGCTGGCCATGCCAACGAAATCCGACCATTGGCTGGGGAAATTCGTCTGTTTCAGCGGTGTATCGGTAGACGGGCAGTAGAGGCCGGTGATGCGCCCGTCGAAACCGCGCATCAGTGTCCATTCACCACCGCCAATCGGGTCCGGGTAGAGCTGGCGCAGATGATGTTTGGGCGAGGGAAAACGCTCGTCCTGCAACAGATCCGCCAGGTCTTTCGGGTACTGCGCCAACCCCGGCGAACTGCGGTAATAGCTGCGCAGCGCCTGGGCGTATTGCGTGCCGACCCACAGCAACTGGCGTTCGCGATCACGCCGCGAGGCGGTGGACCACAACTCCCCGGCGCTGGCCAGGCCCATGCCCATCAGCACGATCAAAAACAGCACGCCCAGGTAAGTGAACCCACCCTGGCTGGCGGGCCTACCACTCGGAATAAAGGCTGCCATCACGCGCCCTCCCGGTAGCACCGCTTTTGATATCGGCCACCGCGCCCGACACGCCGTCCGGCGGCGCCACCAGCACCCAAAGGTCTTTGCGTTCGGCGATCGGGTCCGTTGGCGGGTTACGCAAATAACGCTGCTCAACTAATTGCTCGATGGAGTCGGGATAGCGCCCGGTGTCGCCGTAGTAGTGATCGAGCGCCTCGCGCATCGCCGACAGGCTTTGGCGCAGCGTGGTCTCTTTCGAGACTTCCAGGCTGGTGAAGTAGCGTGGCAAGGCAATGGTCATCAGGGTTGCGATGATTGCCATGACCACCATCAATTCCAGCAGGGTAAAACCTTTTTCCCGGCGCATAGTTTCACCACTCGCGGTAGGCAATGCCGTTGAGGCCTTTGCCCCGGGCTTTGGAGTAGACGTCAAACACGTCTTCGCCTTCCCGTGGGTTTTGAGCCGTACTGTCGTAGGAGCGCAGACCCCAGCCACCTTCATCGTTACGCTTGACTGTCATCAGCGGGTCATGGGGCACCCGGCGCAAAAAGTAGAACTTGGCGCCCTTGGCACTGCGCACATCGCGCACACCGTCCACCAGCACTTGCAGATTCGGCGGGTAGCCGCTGCTGTTCAGCGACTTCTCGATATAACCGGCGTCGAAGGCGCGCTTGTAGGCGTCGATGGCGTCTCGAATCTGGTACAGCGCCGCGCGCATGTCCTGCTCCTTGCCCCGGCGCACCACGGTTTCGGTCAGGGGCGCGGCCATGCCGGCCAACAGACCGATCAGGGCCAGCGTCACCACGACTTCAATCAAGGTAAAACCGCGTTGGGAGGCGTTCATGATCACTGCTTCTCGGCGACAACGTTGGCGGACGAGGCAACCGGTGTGGCCATGACTTCGGTGTGAATCGCCGTGTCCATGCCACGGTCGGGCGCCTGGATGTGCATGCTGGTTTCGGTGCCAGTCTGGAATTCCATGTCCGACGGGCTCTGGTACGGCAGGTTGCGCACGATCCGTGGGGTGATCGACAGCACCAGTTCCGACTTGCCGACGGTGTCCTTGTTGCTGCCGAACAAGCGGCCCAACCCAGGAATGTCGCCAAGGCCTGGAATCTTGTTGCCGGTAGCGCCATGGTCGTTGCGCATCAGGCCGGCAAGGATCTGCGTTTCACCATCGTGCAAACGCAAGGTAGTCTGGGCGTTGCGGGTATCGACCTGGACCGGAATCGTGCCCTGGCGGGTCGGTTCCAGCGGCGTGGCGTTACTCACTTCCAACGCAATCTTGATCGCCACTTCGTTGTTCAAGTGCACGATCGGCTGCACTTCCAGCTTCAGACCGACGTCGAGGTAAGTGACGCTTTCGGTAATCACCGGGCCTTGCGTGGACGGCACGGAGGTGGCGCTGATGATCGGCACACGCTGCCCAATGTGGATGCGCGCCTGTTCGCGATTGCTCACGCGGATCACCGGGCTGGCCAGGGTGTTGATGTCGTTGTCCTGGGCGTTGATCTTGGCTTGCGGCGACGGCGAAATGGAGATCCGGCTGGAGTTGATACCTTTCAGTTGATCAAGAAGGGTCACCGCCGAACCGTCGCTGTTGACCACGCCGAAGGTGTTCGGCCATTGCAGGCCCAGGTCGAGAATCCGCTGGGTGGCGACTTCCATCACCTCCACTTCCAGAATCACTTCGGGGTCGGACTGGTCTTGCGACTGCAAGAGTTTTTCCGCCATGCGCACCGCGTCTTCGGTGTCACGCATGGTCAGGGTGTTGAGGCGCTCATCGACGAACACGTCGCGGGTCTTGAGCATGGTTTTGATCATGTTCAGCGCAGTGTTGGCATCGACGCTGGTCAGGTAGAAGGTGCGCATCACCAATTCCTGGTAGTCCTTGACCTTCTGCGGCGAGTCCGGGTAGATCAGCAAGGTGTTTTCGTTGACGATTTTCTGATGCAACTGGTTCTGTTGCAGCAGCAGTTCCACGGCGTCTTCGATGCGCACGTCACGCACGAAGATCGTGGCTTTCATGTCCGGGCGCAGGTCCTTGTCGAAGATGAAATTCAGCCCGGCAACCTGGGACAGCACTTCGAAAATGGTTTTCAGGTTGGCGTCGCGAAATTCCAGGGTCACCGGCCGATCCAGACGTGTACGCAGTTGTGGATACGGAATCACGTTGCGGCTCTGGACCAGGCGGATATTGCCTTGCAGTTCCAGGGCGCCGTCATTTTTCGGGTCGAGTTCGAGGATCTGTTTGACCTGGCGATCAGCGCCGTAGATATCACCGCGGCGCAGGTCACCCCGGGCCAGTTCGAGTTTGTCATCCTGGCTGCGCAGGTAATCGAGTTGGCGCAGCGAATCCTGGGCCCGGCGGTTGCTCGGTTCGATGGTCAGCACCCGACCGTAGGCCAGCCGAGCGGAAGGAAAGTCCCGGCGTGCGCGGTCGGTGTCGCCTGCGGTCAGCAGCGCAGTAATCGCTTTGGCCCGACCGGTGTTCAGCAGCAGGTGCAATTCCGTGTCCCGAGGGTCTTCCCGCAGGCCTTCCTGGATGCGTGCCAATCCGGCTTCGTACTGACCTTGTTCGATCAGGTCGGACGCTTCTTTGTTGGCGACTTGCGCCGAACTGCACGCGGCCAGCGCTGTGGTCAGACACAGGCTCATCAGTAAACGGGATCTGTTCATTGCGTGCTCCCCACAGACAAAGTCTGGGCCAAATGCAGAGGCAGGTAGACCAGGCTCAATTCCACATCGGAAATGCCCTCGATCCGCCAGGTTTCGTCGATCACATCCCCTTTGCGCACGACGTATATTTTTTCGCCGCTCTGCAAAAACACTTGCAGGTCGGAACGGTCATGGAGCTTGCCGACGAACTGAAAAGGCATCGGCGGTGCGCTGGGGATTTGCACCACCGGGGTCAGGCTGACGGGTTGTTCAGTGACGCTGGCAAGGGTTGGCGCAGCCTTCCAACTGCGGGCGGCGAACAGGTCTCCCGCCGGGTTCAAGTCCTTGATCGACGCCGCTTTGACGCTGGTCAGCGCGGCCGAGGTTTTGCTTTTGGCGGGTTTGGCCACGGTGGCGACGCTGATCTCGCCGTCCTCCGGTTGCTGGAGGTACCCGGGCAACCAGGCCAGCGCCGCCGCCACGCCGAAGAACGCCACCCAACCTGCTACGCGCTTGGTATTCATCACGACCTCGACAGGTAAAGGGTCATGCGGATCCGCCCGGTCAGGTCGGTGTCGGCGATCTTCTTGCGCTGGAACTCCACGTCCTCCACCACCACCGCCGGCAACTGGCCGAGCAAGGCGTGCAGGAAGCGCCGCAGTTGCGGATAACTGCCGCGTACCGGCAGCAGAATCTGATAGCGGGCCAGATGGGTCTTGGGGTCGATACCCAGGGAATATTCACCCCGGGCCAGGGTGATGTGCTCTTGCGCGGCCAAGGCGTAGATCTTGTCGATGGCCACAGTGGCTTGAGGCTGAGACGGCAGTTTGCTGCGGAAGTCGTCGAGCTGACGTTGCGGCACCACCGGTGGCGCGACGCTGCCGTCTTCAACCTTGGCCAGGTACTCGCCGGCTTCGCGGGTTTGCTGGCTGAGGGTTTGTAGTGACTGCCAGTCCGGCAACAAACCGGCGAGGGTAAACACCAGTGCCAGCGCCACCATCGCTATCCCGGCCAGGCCAGGAATGCCCAGGCCTTGCAGGTATTCGTGCACGATCAATCTAGGGATTTGCATCGCCAATCTCCCAAGTCGCCGACAGGTTGAATTGAACCGGGTGTTCCGGCACGTTGGCGACGATTTCATGGCTGAGCAGGGACACGTCCGACAGCTCGTCGCTGGCTTCCAGACGCTGGTGAAACTCGAGCATGGTTTCCAGATCCCGCGCCTCGGCGCTGATCCGCACCTGGCCTTTACGCGCATCCGGGGTCAGGGTCAGCAAGGCAATGTCATCCCGGGGCATGGCTTCGAGCATGGCGAACAAGCGTTCCCATGGCCGACGCAGTTGCTGGGAAACCTTGCGCATTTCGGCGAGGTTTTGCGCTTGCTCGCGGGTCTCGGCCGGGGTCAGGCCGACTTTGCCGCCGGTGTCGCCGGTGAGTTCCCGTTGGGCGTGTTGCAAGTGACCTTGTTGTTGCGAAGATTGCTGGTCGAGGTGCTGTTGGGCGAAGAAGCACGCCAGGGTCAGCGCCACGCCGGCAGTCAACAGGCTCCAGCCCAAGGGACCGGAGCGGCGACGCGGCTGGAAGTCGAGGGTCAGGGCGCGCATGTCAGGCCACCGCCCGGGACATCACGTACAGACAATCCCGTACGCTAGTCCGGTCCTCTTCGAGGGTTCTCAGGTGCACGCCAGGTACATCGGGTTGCGAGTCGAGACGTGCCGGGGCATGCAGGTAGACATTCAACGGCCGTTCGCTGGTGGACGCCTGCAACTGGTTTTCCCGGCCAATCAGCGCGGTAAGTGCCGCATCGCTGTCGCTGCTGCCCACCGAACGCACCGAGGTCCAGCGCCCTTCTCGGGCCAGCAGCAACACACTGCGCACCGGTTCGGCGACCACGAACAGGAAGTCCCCGGCGTCGAAGCTTTTATCGAAGTGGTTGAACGCCGCCATCAGGTACGGCTGCACCGAACACAGGCGCAAGCCGCGAGCGCTGACCAGGCTGCGCAGGCGTTCCAGCAAGTCCTGGGGCAAGGCCGCAGCGATGCGGTCGTAGCCCGTCGGTTCCGCTGACAGCACCAGGTTCCAGGGTTGGCTCGGCACGCCGTAGAGGTCTTCAAAGCACAGTTGGGCGAAGCCGAGCAATTCGTCGGGGCTGCTGATCTGGTCGCTCCAGGGCACCAGGCAAACGCGGCTGAAGTGTCCGGAAATCACCACGCTCAATTCAGCACCAGCGCGGGCATGTTCGCCGAGCAAACGGTCGAGGGTTTCCAGCGCAACGGCCCAGGCGTGGAAGCCTTCGTCGATAAAACCGACGCTGCCCAGCCAACGGGTGTCGCTGCCCTGGCGCTGACCGAGGCCGACGCCGCTGGCGCCGAGCACGGCCACATAACGATCACGAGACAAAAGTGACACGATTGATCTCCTCGAGCGTAGTACGCCCCGCTTGCACCAGTTCCAGCGCCGACTCGCGCAACAGGCGCAAGCCACGTTTGCAGGCGTGGGCCTTGATTTTCGAAATGGGTTGGCGCTCGACGATCATTTGCCGCAGTTCGTCGTCGAGGTGCAGCAGCTCGGCAATCGCCGTACGCCCGCGGTAACCGGTGCCCCGGCAATGGCCACAGCCCTTGCCATGCACGAACTGGTAATGACCGACCTGTTGCGGATCGAGCCCGGAGGCTTGCAGTTCATCGTCAGTCGGATAGCTCGGCGCGCTGCAACTGGCGCACACCAGCCGAATCAGCCGCTGGGCCAGCACCGCGTTGAGCGCCGAGACCAGGCTGTAAGGGTCGATTTCCATTTGGGTGAAACGGCCAATCACGTCGAACACGTTGTTGGCGTGAATGGTGGTGAATACCAGGTGCCCGGTGAGCGCCGATTGCACGGCTATTTGCGCGGTGTCGGGGTCACGGATTTCACCGACCATGATCTTGTCCGGGTCATGGCGCAGGATCGAGCGCAAGCCCCGGGCGAAGGTCAGGCCTTTCTTCTCGTTGACGGGAATTTGCAGGACGCCCGGCAGTTGATATTCCACCGGGTCTTCGATGGTGATGATCTTGTCCACGCCGTGATTGATCTCGGTGATCATCGCGTAGAGCGTGGTGGTCTTGCCGCTGCCGGTCGGGCCGGTCACCAGCACCATGCCGTAGGGTTCAGCGGCCAGGCGCCGCAGCTGCTTCAGGGTTTCCTCTTCAAAACCGAGGGCCTGCAATTGCACACCGCTGACTTTGTCCGCCAGGTCTTGTTTGTCCAGCACCCGCAGCACCGCGTCTTCACCGAAAATGCTCGGCATGATCGATACCCGGAAGTCGATCTGCCGGCCTTTGATACCGATTTTGAAGCGACCGTCCTGGGGCACGCGTTTTTCGCCGATGTCCAGTTCGGCCATGACCTTGACCCGGGAAATCACCTGCTCAGCGAACTCGCTGCCCTGGATCTTGCTGATGTTGTTCAGCACACCATCAATGCGGTACTTGATCACCAGGCCGCTGCCGGTGGTGCCCAAGTGGATGTCGCTGGCGTGCATTTTCAGCGCGTCGTAAAGGGTCGAGTTGACCAGTTTGACGACGACGCTGGCGTCTTCGCTGATGCTGGTCAGGGACAGGCTTTGCAGGTTGTCGATCTCGACATTCGCATCGGCCTGGGCGTTGAGCGATTCCACCGCGTGGAAGCTTTCTTCGTGGCGGGCCAGGTAGGCTTTCAGGTCGTCGGCATGCACCAGGTAAAGCGGCGCGCCATGCAGGCAATCGTCGATCCAGGCCAACCGGGCCGTGTCGAACGGGTCGGCAAACACGCCGATGACCGCGTCGTCATGGCGCAGCAGGATGAATTCGCGCTTGAGGCATTGGGCCAGGGTGACCCGGTCAAACACTGGGGTGGCTTGGAACAGCGTGTCGGTATCGAGCACCGGGTAATGCAGGGTTGCGCCGAGGCAGTGGATAAACGGCATGGGGGCCAGTTCACACAACACCCCGAGGGCGTCCAGTACCCGTTCGCCGGTACTGGCGGCCCGGGACCGCGCCTGGACCAATTGCTCACTGGAAAAGCATGACGGTACTGAGTCCAACGGTGCCGGTTCGACGGCAAGTGATAGACGTTCCATGGCTTGCTCTCCAACGCCGGGGGCTTAGAGCCCTGTCGGCGCGGCAGGCCATTGCGGCGGGAGCCGGAACGTCGTGTCGCGCCACTACTCCCCGGTGAGCAATTGTTCGTCGTCCGGTGCCCTGGAGGCCGATGTTCGTCGGCGATCCGCCAGCACCCAACTACCGTCGTACAACTGCAGCGGGAAACTCTCGATCCTGCTCTGGCGCCGTTCGACATAACCTTCGGAGGTGCTCACGCCCGTTTTGGCTTCGCGCTCCATCCCCAGAAGGTCGCAGACTGCACGGGCCAATTCCGCCAATGGAAAGGGTTTGAACAGGATATGGCTGACACCTAGCTGTCGGGCCCGCTCACAGACTTCAGCGGTTGGGTGCCCGGTAATCAGCACAAAATGACAATTCCTGTTCTGGCGGACGGCATCGAGCACCTGAAAGCCTTCCATATCCGGCAAGCGGTAATCGAACACCATCACATCGGGTGCAAAACGTTCGGCTTCGCCGATTGCTCTGGCACCGTCGTGAGCTATCCGGACTTCCAGCGCTTGCGCCTGAAGGTAATCCTTGAGGTTTTCCGCAAGAAGCTGTTCGTCTTCGACAACCAGTACTTTGTTTAACAAGGTCGACTCCTTGAAACCGCAGGTCCGAGTACCGAGCCTGGTGGAGTGTGCC
The DNA here is from genome assembly GCF_059716165.1 of Pseudomonas sp. LBUM1646. Classification (NCBI taxonomy): domain Bacteria; kingdom Pseudomonadati; phylum Pseudomonadota; class Gammaproteobacteria; order Pseudomonadales; family Pseudomonadaceae; genus Pseudomonas; species Pseudomonas sp. LBUM1646. Next base: position 2,577,215 of record NZ_CP166810.1, on the reverse strand, counting down.
TTACAAGGGCTAACGCACACTTCATGCCAGGCCGAGCGCCGGTATTATTATCTCTTCATGTCCTTGAATTTGAAGACAATGCCATATCGTCCAGAATCCCCTCCCCCCAAAGGCGGGGAAGCGCATGGATTGGCATTGAAGCTTTTCCCCATTATTGGGGGGGAAGGTTCAATCATCGTCAATCCGCTCGATTCGATTGCTGGATCGAAGTTGCGCCAAAACGTCTCGACGAGCCTGGGCCTTTTGCTGTCGGGCAAGGTATACCCGAACCGTTGCAAGCCCCTGCTCCTCTGTGACATCTGCCGCCTCCTGATGGTTCTGTAAGTAGATCAAATGCCAGCCGACCGATGTACGCACCGGTTCACTGACTTGCCCCGGTTTCAGGGCGAACGCCACCGCTTCGAACTCAGGCATCATGCGCCCGCGCGAGAAATAGCCCAAGTCCCCGCCCACACTGGCCGAAACGTCTTCGGAACCGCTGCGGGCGACGCTGGCGAAATCCGCGCCCCGGGTGATTTGCACCCGCATCTCCTCTAAGCGTAGTCGCGCGGCCTCGACTGTGGAGGTATCGGCGTTTTGCGGGACTTTGACCAGGATGTGCCGCGCCTGGATTTCTTCGGGGCGGCTCATCTCGGCGCGATGCTCCGTAAAAAAAGCCAAGACCTGTTTTTCGTCCGGTTCGGGCACTTTGATCAGGTCGGCGAACACCTGCTGCGCCGCCAGCTCCCGGCGGGTGTATTCGGTGAAACTGGCCTCATCAAAACCGGCATCTTGCAGCCTGCGGGCAAACACCTCGGCACCGCCCATGGCCTGGCGGGTCTGATCAACCTGGCTTTGCACCGCGGTGTCACTGACCTGCACCCCGCGCTTGAGCGCTTCCTGCCACAGCAACTCTTTGTCGATCAACGCATCGAGGGCAGCCTGACGCAATTGTTTATAAGCCTTGGGATTGCGAATGCTGCCCACCGCCCGACCCTGGTCTTCCAGGTATTCGGCGAAATAGCGCTCCAGGCGAAACTCGGAAATCTCTTCACCATTGACCCGCGCGGCGGCCGGCCCGTTATTGCTGAAGGCCACGGGCACCCACAGCATCAGCAGCAACAGTAGCGTCTTCATGATCGAAGCCTCCGTTCAGGGTGTGGCGGCAATGGGTTTGTAGGGGGCAACCAGATAGAAGCGCTGGTCGGGAAGGTCCACGGTGACGATATGCGCGCCGCTCAGGCCCAGGCGCCGACCGGGACCGAAGCTGATCAGCGGGGTCAGCCCGGTTTGGAAGTCGTGCAGGCCTTCGAGGGCGCTGATGAGTTTTTCACGACTGGCATCGCGCCCGGCTTGCTTCATGCCTTCGCTGAACAACAGCATCGAACTGAACGCGCCCACTTGCAGGACCGCGTGTTCTCCGCCGAGGCCTTGATGTTCGCGCAACAACGTCAGGGCCTTGCGCCCGGACTGAGTCCAGTCGCTGGGCACGAACGGATAAGCAAGGAACACCCGCCGGGAAAACTCGTTGGGCACCTGCAGCAAATCCCCCGCCACCTGGTTTGACGCGGCGAACAGGTAAGGCAACTGCCCCGCCGCTTGCAAGCGCTCGGCCAGACGGCTGAAGCCGCCGCCGGTGCCCAGGTAAAACACCGAACGCGAGCCTAACGGCAACTCGTCCTGGGCCGAGTTGTAGGCTTGTAATCGCACATCCTGCCAGGCGTGATCCTGCAAATATTGTCCGAGGTTCTGCGCTGCCGACCGTTGGCCGGGGTCATCCGGGTAGGTAATCAGCGTCGGTCCCTGGAGCACTCGCAAACTGTCAGTGGCGTAATCCGCCAGGGCGATCAGTTGCTCGCGCAAGCCTGGCAGTGGTTCGAAAATCTGCTGACTGGCCTGGGCCGTGCCGAACAGCGACAGCGGGCCGATCAGCGGCACCCCGGCCCGCTCCAGCCGCGCCGCCAGTTCGGTGTCCAGCGTCGGGACCAATGGCGCGATCAGGGCGAACACTTGCTCTTGGTCGATCAACCGGTCCAGGGCCTGTTCGGCACTGGCGCGGTCCGGGCCGGGATCAAGGATCGTCAGGCGCAGAGAACGGCCGTGAATCCCGCCCGCCTCGTTGATCCGCGCCACGCTGCCCTTGAGCACCGCCGCCACCGTCGCGCCCTCCTCGCTCAACGGTCCTTGACTCGGCAGCAAGGTGCCCAGATGCACACTGTCGACGCCCAGCCCCGGATCGCGATCATCGGCCAGGCGCTTGAGGTAGGCGCTGAGGTTGCGCTGATCATTCATCGACAGCACAAATCGTGGCATGGCCGGGTCGAGTCGATTGTTGCCGGGGTCGCGCCCTTCCTGAATCGCCCGGGCCAGCGTGCCCTCGGTGTAGGCCGGGTAATCACGGCCGTTGATCTGCTGCTGGCCATAGGTGCTGCTGAGCCGCGACCAATTCAGGTCCGGCGGTCGCACGCCGCCTTCCGCTCGGCCCTGGCCGTCGGCACCGTGGCAGTTGGCACACGGCAGGCTGCTGGCCGGCAGCAGAATGCCCGCCGCGCCAACCCGCGCCATGACCGGCTCGCCGCTGCCCGACAGCCCTTCGCGGTACAGTCGCTTGCCCGCACTTTCGCTGGAGGTCAACGGCAAAGCGCTGGCGCTCAGGCTCATGCTGGCGAGAAGGAACAGCAGGGCAGTTTTCATGGCGCGGACTCAGCGACCGACCACGGGCATTGTCAGCAACTGCAAGCGCTGGGCAATGGCGGCGGCCGGGGCATCGGGGCGGATCTTGCTCCAGCGTTTGTTGGCGACGTCACCTACGATCAGTTGCGTGGAATGCTGCTCGGGGGTCGGCACGATCTGGCCGATGCGGCTCAACACCAGGTCCATTTGCGCCTTGTCACCGGTTAAAAAAAGCCAGTGGGGGCCATCTACGCCCTGCTTCAAGGTGTAAGCCTTGAGTACCGCCGGGGTGTCCCGCAGCGGATCACTGGTAAGGGAAATGAAGGTGATGCCGTCGGCCTTGTCGCCCAGTACTTCGCGGACTTCCTTGAGCTTGCGGGTGATCAGCGGGCAGGCATCGTTGCAGCTGGTGAAAATCACGTTGAGCAGCACCACGCGGTTTTGCAGGGCATCGCTGTAGAAACGCAGGGTGTTGCCGTTCTGGTCCTGCAACGGCGTGTCGGTGAACCAGGTCTTGGCATCGCGGGTGCCGGTTGCCGGTACGGCGGCGGCCACTATCGGCGTCGGTTCTTCATGCCGTTCGTGGGAAAACGCCAGAAAGCTGATCACGCAAAAGCACATCGTCAGGAAAATCAAAATAAGGGCTTTCATGGCTGAGTCTCCATGGCAATCGCGGTGTGTTTGGCGTGGGCATTGCGCTGGCCGCTGAGTTTTTCCACTTCACGGGTCAGCACGGTCGGGTCGGTGAAGCCGTAATAGCGGGTCCAGTGGCGGCTGTTGCCGTCGCCGACCATGATCAGCGGCGCATGATTCTTGAAGTCGCCACTGAAAGTGCCGAGGCCCTTGAGGGTTTCGTTCACTGACTGCGTAGAACCGGTAAGCCAGCTCCAGCCCGGACCGTTCTGGAAGGTGCGGGCGTAATCGTTCAGGCGTTTGGGGTCATCGCGTTGGGGGTCGATGCTGATCGACACCAGTTGCACCTCTTTGCCGACCCGGGCGCCGAGTTGTTTTTGCACCTTGCCCATGATCGAGGACACCACTGGGCACACCGTGGTGCAACTGGTGTAGATGAAGCTCATGACCACGATCTTGTTGGTCACCAGGTCCTTTTCCAGGCGCACCGGTTTGCCGTTCTGGTCCACCAGCGCGACGTCGGCGAATTTCACCTGGGCGCTCTCCTGGGTCTTGGCTGGGGCCGTGTTGTGCCCGGCGTGTTCATCCGCCGAGTGCGCCAGGGCCTGGCCAATGCCAGCGGCCAACAGGCAGAACGTCAACAGGCCACGGTTTGCGAATTGGTTCATGTCGATTTCCTCTTCAGTGAACATCGCCGGGCAATACCCGAACGCTGGCAAAGGTCTTGTCATCGAAACTCGCGCCCAGGGACGCCGCGCGCACATGCAGGTACCAGGCGCCGCTCTGGTCGAGGGTCACCGGCGCTTCATAAATACCGTCGCCGACGTCCAGTGCCGCCACCGTTTGAGCCCGGGACGTCGGCGCGCGAAAGTAGCGCACCTGCACGTCCTTGACCTCGCCGCGCTGGGCGTTTTGTTTGCCCTGGACGATGCGAAAGCGCACGACATACGGGCTGCCGAGCGCGGCTGTGGACTGGTCGAGCATGAATTCCACTTTCGGCACGCCGGGGTGTTGAGCGAGGGTTTTGTCCGGCTCCACCAACGCGGTGAAGCAATGAATGATGTTCGGTTGGTTGAGCAGGAACGCCACATCAAAACGCCCGGCCGCTGGCAGCTTGATCCGCGCGCTGTAAAGCCCTGGCTCGACCTCGCGCAAACTGCGGTCAATGACCATCGCCGCCCGCGCCACTTGCCCGCGATTGGGGTAGCCGGACATCGGCGCGTTCATGCCTTCGGCGTAGAAGTAGGTGGTGTTGTCCACCGGGTTGACTACGAACACTGCGTTGTCGTCACGGGACACCGCCAGGCTTGATGCCAGTGGCAAATCACCGGCCAGCCGCGGTGCCTGTGGCCCGGCTTCGAAGCCCTGGCTGATCGGCGTGCGGCCTTCGCCGAGGGACGCGAGGTTGATCATCGTTACTTTCGCCGAAGCGAGTCCGCGCACGTAGGCGTAGGCCTTGGTGAACACCACTTGATAGGGCTCGGCGGAGACATCGATTTTGTGGATCAGCGAGTTGGTGGCGGCGTCGATGATTTCCGCGCGGTTCTCCAGGGTGTTGAGCACCACGCCGAAACGGCCGTCGGCACTGAAACCCATCGGGCCCAGGCCCTGGCTCAATTTGATCACCCGCCGTACCGCCAGGCTGGCGGTATCGACCACGGTCACCGTGCCGTCCTGGCCGTCAGCGACATACACCGCCCCGGACAGCGGCGAGTACGCCACCGACAACGGGTGCGCGCCGGTCTTGAGTTGTTGGCTGATGGTCAGATTGCTGATGTCGATGATGCTCAGGGTGCCATCGTCGCGGTTGGTGACAAAGGCGTAGCGACTGTCCTTGCTGAAGGCGATTTCGTGGTGGCCGCGGCCGGTCGCGATGTGTTTGAGGGGTTTCAGGCTGCGGCTGTCGATCACCGTGACCCCGGACTGCTCGGCGGTTTGCGCATTGTTGCCGACCCACAGCAGACGTTCGTCCGGTTGCAGCGCCACACGTACCGGGTTGTTGCCAGCGGCGACTGAGTCGAGCAGCTTGAATTGTTCGCTGTCGAGCACCGCCACTTCCCCGGCAGTCGGCATCGAGATGAAGACGCGTTTGTTGTCTTTGGTCGTGACCCAATCCATCGGCGGTTGCTTGAGTTCGATCCGTGCCATGGTGCTGGTAATCCCGCCGACCGACACCGAAGGGTCGACCACCGAGACGCTGGCATCGCGGCTCATCACCAGCAGAAAGTAGCTGTTCAAATCGAGCAGGGGGCGCGCGCCGATACTGGATTTGAGAAACACCCCGACCCGGGACTTGCAGCTCTTTTCCCGGCCCTGGGCCTGATCGGCGGCGAGGGTTTCCGGGTCAAGCCAGGCACCGGGGTTCACCCCCGCCAGCGGCTGCCCCGAGTTGCTGTCGCTGACCCGGAACTGCACGTCGGCAAAACCGCCTTCGCGCAACACACCGTCCTCGGCCAGTGGCTGCACCTTGAAGTCCACCACCACCCCGTCACGGGCCAGTGACTGGCCGCTCCAGGTATCCGGCAGCGCGACCTCGCTGAGCAGCGTCGGCGGCGCCGTGCGCGAGATGCCCAGCCAGACCAGCGCCAGCCCGACAACCAACGCACACCCGGCGATTCTTATTGTCCTGTTCATAACGCCTCTCCCCTTCAGATCGTTGTCGCCACAGGTTTTTCGTCACCCGTACTACCGCTACGGGGCCGGGGCCGGTTCGGGTTCGTTGGTCACCCGCAGCAACCCCCACAACCCGGCGGTGTTGCCGTAGGCGGCGTAGTCGCGGAACAGGTAGTCGCCCGGTATCGCATTGCTGCCCCCGGCGCTCGGGTGCATGAAGCTGAAGTGCGCCGCCGGCAAGATGCTTTCGTGGGCGCCGATGTACATCGACATCGGGTTGTAGCCGAACCGCACCGAGCCCACCCCCGGTGTACCCATCGGATAACCACCGGTATCGCTCTTCTCCGACTGGAACGGATTGACCGACCAGACGTGCCCGTCGAGCTGGAACGTCGAACCCCGGCTGCCACCGGTCGGCATCAGGATGTGGGTGCGGAACGGCTGTCCCGGTTTCACATACAGCACCGGCGTCTGCGGATCGCCGCCCACCAGCGCGTTGCTGTAGGCCATGTGCGCGTTGGGCACGTCGCCGTAACCGTTGCCGTCGGCGTGACCGAATGGCGCGTCCGGCGCCAGGCCGAAGCGGTACCACAGCGGTTCGGTCTTGTAGTTGATCGCCATGCTCGAGTTGTCCTGCGGATCGGTCGGTACACCGGCCTCCGAGGCAATACCTTCCACTGGACGACCATTGGCCCAGCGCATGTTCAGCGCCTTCTGCCAGACCATCGCAAAGTCGCGATAGATGGTCTGCCCAGGGGCGGTGACCGTTGCCGACGCCTTGCGTGTGTCGTCAACCCAGGTGGCGCCGATCGGCAGGATGCTCATTGCGCCACCCAAGCCTTTCTGCGGTTGTTTGATGACGTCCGCCGGGGTGAAATTCAACCCGCCGAACTCCACTGCCGTGGCGTTGATGTTGTCGACGCTGCGGCCCAGTTGCGAGACCGGTTTGCCTTCGCGTTCCAGGTGCCCGGCGTAGTACTGATAGGTACGGGTCGGGTACGCACCGGTGTTACCAACACGTGGCGGCACGGTCTGGATCGGATTGGTGCCAACGTTGGTCCCGTCGGATTTGGTGATGTCATAAGCCAGCAGTTGCGCATGCAGACCCACCGTGCTGGATGGCCGCATCAGGTTGTTGCTGAAGGTCGTCGAGCCTTCGCCACCGTTGCGATCACGCTTGACCATCCCCATCACCGAGGCCGTCTGGGCCAGGTCCGGCATCACGCTGGGCAGACGGTTTTCCAGGGTAATGTTGATGCAGTCACCCGCAGCGGCGCGCAGTACCAGCGGTTCGACAGGCACACCGGGCTTGAGCTTGCCGGTGACCGGATCGAGGTCGGCCTTGCGCACATACAAGATCGCGGTCGGGTCATGTAACGGCCCGCTTTGCCCGCCGATGGTGAAGGTCGTCCCATCCTCGGGGTCGTTCACCGTGACCTGCGGAATGCTTACCGCCCGCGAGTTGTACACCAAGGTGCCGCCCGCCGGATTCAAGGGCCCGCCGACATGTTGTCCGAGCCCCGCCGGATCAGCCATGGACAGGTTCAGCGGGTTGCCGAGAATGTTGTTGGCCAGCGCCGCGACCACTTCATAGTTGCGTTGCACGGTCGGCCGGGTGCCGATGCCATTGGGGTTGGCGCCGATCCGTGGGCAACTGCCGTCGAACGCTACGGTGTTGCGCATGCCGGTCGGTTTGGCGTTGTTAGGCAGTGCAAACAGGTCGTTGCGCTGGGCTGTGTAGTTGCGCATCACGCCCCAGATCCCGCTCCAGTAACCTTCCAGGGAGGCGTCCATCGAGTACAAATAATCACCCGTGGTCGCTGCCGAACTGGAGAGCATCGAGACCGGCGCAATAAAGCCCATCTGTTCGGAGATCCCGATCATCTGCGACGAGCGCCAGCCGGAGTTGGAGCTGTTGCCGAACCCGGAGCCGCTTTGCAGCCACTTCACGCCATGCAGGGTCACGTTGTGCTCTTCTTCGTGGCCGCCGGCATGTACCCGCAGCCGCACGTTGTCACCGGTGTAGGTGCGCAGCATCGGGGTGAACGGGTCACCCGGTTCGGCGCCGCCGCGGTTGATGTGCGGCGGGAACAGTGTGGTGCCGCCGGTCGGGCCGATCGCTGCGGTGACCAGGTTAGGTGCCAGGTTCATCGCCGGGATGGCGCGGTCGGTGCGGCTTTGCATGGCATACGCCAGGTCGCCACCCAGGCCATCGGCCTGCATGCCGCGCTTGCCGTCCGGACCGACCTTGTTCGGGTCGTACACCCGCAGGGCCAGTGGTTCGTTGCGGTAATTGACCACGAACATGCCCGGGTCATCGACCGAGATCGCTTGCGGGCAAGGTCGGCTTGGGCAGCCGGGCGTCAGTCCACCGCGGGCTTCGACCACCTGCTCAAGCAGGGTCGCGGCTTCCTTGCGCACTGGCGGGTTGATCGCGTAGCGAAAGCTGTCAGCCGTGGCCGGGAACGCTTGTGGGTTAGGGACACCATTCGGGCCGGCGCCGACATACACACCGGCTTCATAGGCGTGCTGGAAGTCGCTGTATTCGAGGAAGAACTCACGGAAGCTGTCGTTCTTGCCGTCACCGTCCAAGTCACCGGTGGACACCACCGCTTGCCACGACGTCGGCCCGCCATCCTGCCGCGCACCGCTGTACAACGGCTCGCCGGTTTCGGCGTGAAACCAGGTGGAACCGGCCGGTTCCGCCAGCACCGTGGCGTACAGGCCAATCTGCTGGTGAGTCGATGGGCCGAGGTGGTCGTGGGTGAAGATGGTCCCCAGGCCACGATCAACACCTTTGGTGTTCACCACCGGATCGACAAACCAGCGCTGCATCGCCGTGCGCGCCCCCACCCAGTCGGCCCGGCCGTATTGGCCGAAGTACGGGTGTGCCTTGGCTTTCGGGCAGGCCGGCGTGCCGTCGCGCGGGTCGGTGCCTTCGCATTGGTTGAACTCACGAATCGCGTGAATGCGCTCTTGCACCGCACCAGGGGAAAGCACGCCGTCTTCGTAGTTCCAGCCGTTGGCCGAACCGTCGGCAGACACCATGTCCCACTTCGGCAGGTGAATGTGCTGGCCGATCACGTCGGTCGGCGTGCGCACCTGATAGTCGTCCATCTCATAGACGGCTGGCACCAGGTTGGTTTGTTGGTACTGCACACAGTCAAAGGTGTTCATACGCATCACCAAAGGCTCTGGCGGACGCTGTTTGGTGATGACCGGCCAGGCGTCTTCCCAGAGGGCGAGGATGCGTGCTTGCGGGAAGTGGTAGCCGACCTTGTTGTACACCGCGTCGAACTGGATGTTCGCGGCTTTATAGATGCGCGGACGGTCGGCGGTGAAGGTCGAGGAACCGGTGAAGGACATGCCGTCCATGCGTTCGCCGCTGGCAAACTCACCGGTACCGGCGCTGGCGGTCAGGCGTTTTTGCCGGTCGTCCATGCACGGTTCGTAGTACGGCGCACCGGCGATCGGCAACGCGCCATTGGTGCGGAAAGCCTTCGCCACAATCTGATTACCTGGCAGCAGCGCGAAGCTCGGGTGATCCTTTTTCGCGTGGAAGGCCATGGCCGCCTGTTCGACTTCGGTGCCCTCTTCCGGCATGTAGATCGGCTTGGCCCGAGTCACTTCCTTGGAAAAATCCAGGGACGTGGTCACGGTGTGCGCCAGGCCACCGGAGGAGAAACCATCCAGGGAATGCCGGCCCAGACCACCGTCCCAACCGCCGGACTGCGCCGGGTCGAGATTGGCCCACAAGGCCTTGCCGCTGGTCTTCAAGGTCTGTGCCTTGGCGGCGTCGAGCATGTCCAGCGGTGGTGTTGGCGGACGTTGGCCGACCGAACTTTCCATGCCGCCGATCCAGAACGGATAGCCAGGGTTTTTCAGGCTGCCGTCGGCATTGCGGTTGGCTTCGCTGCGATCCACCAAGGCCAGGGAGCCGATGGCTTGAGCACCGCCACTATGGTGTTCGCCGTCGTCGTCACCCTCATCGTCGTCATCGTCAGCCACCAGGGTTTCGCCGATTTTCGGCACCACGGCGACTTTGCCTGGCATTGGCGCCATGGCTTTGCCGGGCAACGGCACCACTGCTGGAATCGGCGTCCCGGCGACAATTTCGCCATCGGGCAAGGCCCGCGCGCCCGCTGCCGGTTTACCGCTGCGCAAGGCATACGGTTCGCTGTGATAACCGTCGGCGCCCTGTTGGGAGACCTCCAGTTTGGTGCCTTCTTCGAACACATCGTGCACCCGCCACATGCTCCACATGCCCTGGGCGAAGTGCGGATAGAAGTGGCAGTGATAGATCGCATCGCCGGCCACGCGGTTGCGGTTGCCCGAACCACCGTTGGCGATTTCGTAGGTGTAGCCGGCGCCCGGTCCAATGCCCTGGGCGTCTACATAATCGGAGTTGTCATCATTGGGGTTGAACAGCCACTGATGCCCGTGCAGGTGGAAGATATGCTGCTCGTGGCCGTTGTGGGTGTTGCGGAATTTGACGAAATCACCGATGTAACTGTGGTTGACGTTGGCCGGCTCGGACGGGTACAGCGCCATGGTCGCCTTGACCCCGACCTGATCGGCGCGCGGCGTTTCGCCGGGGCGAATGTTTTCCAGACCGACGTTGGCCGGTACGTCCACCAGCATCGCCACGTCACCCACGGTGTGGGAGCTGAGGAAGAATTCTTCATAGGCGCAGGACAGGCAATCGTGCATCGGCCCGACGCCCAAACGGTTGGCGACCACCTCGGCGCCCATGCCGCCGGAGCCGTAGTTGATCATGAACGAGTCGCGGGTCGGCTCCAGCACGTGGGCCATCACCGGGTCCGCCCAATACGCGGGAAAGGCTTGGGTGGCAGCGGTTTCATCCTGGAACTGCGAAGCAAAATCGCGGAACGGTTCCAGCCGATTCGGGATCGCCGGGTTGCGTTTGCCGATGGCTTCCAGCGGATAGGTCGAGGGCGGGAAGCTGCCGTCGGCGTTGCTGCCCATCACGATCGCATCGCTCTCGCTGGAAATGATTTCGTTGCCGTCGACCATGCTGATGATCGGCGTGCCGGCCTTGCCTTCACGGATCCAAGGTTCGCGCTGCGGGTAGCGCGCCTGGTAATCGACAATCGGCTGACCGGCGGGGGTGCGGCCGCTGCTGGCCAGGCGCATTTCTTCTTCGGTGACGGTGTTGCGATAGGCGCGGCCGCCCTTGGGCACCACCACCACTTCGCCGAACAAACCGTTGGCGACGTTGCCTGCATCACCCTCACCACCGAAAGTCGCGCCACGACTGCTGGCGGCAAACGCGCCTTCGCGCTCGGCGTACAAGGTGTAGGAACGGGTGGCGCCAGGGGCGATCAAGGTGTTGGCGTTGCGCCCGGTATAGGAGGCGATGTCGTCGATGCTGTTGACCGCTTGCAGGCCATTGACCTGGAAGCCGACGTGGCGGTCGGTGACTTGCTCATCGACCTTGAAGTTGCCTTCGTTGCCAATGTCTACTTCACCCTCAATTTCACCCACCCCCCCGCTTTCGTGGCTGCCGGGATTGGCCTGATAGGCCAGCAGGTTTTGCAGATTTATGGTCAGGCAATCACCGGCGGCAACGCGCAGCACCAGCGGCCGCGGACGCTTGTCGGGACGCAGCGACACCTTGCCTGGCACCGCCGAACCACCCAGGGCCAGGGAGCGGTCATGGTCATCCACCACATCGCGGCGCAGGGCGAACATCATGCCGTTGGCGTTTTGCGCGCCGAGGCGGTTGAACATCAGCGGCTGGTCAAGCGCCACGACGTTGGCCACCAGGTTGCGCTCGCATCGCACGGCGGCTTCGGCCAGCTGCAGGCCAAACATCGGCGCTAAAAACAGCAGCAGGTTAACCAAATGACGGACGTGGGATATACCGGTCATGATCACAGGCCTCGCTGTGGGTGCTCACAGGAATAATTCTCGACAAGTACGATCAAGCAATCTACATGCCATGATTAATTTGTTTATTTATCAATTGCTTACAGTTACGAGTTAATCGTTATGGGGAAATAACCCACCCCCATTCCCCACTTTCCAGGCCCCGTAGCAGCTGTCGAGCCCCAGCGAGGCTGCGTTCGGCGGCGAAGCCTTCGTGAGATCAGGCGGCGCGGTGCATCAAGTCAACCGTGTGCGTAGGGTTTGCGACGGCTTCGCCGCCGAACGCAGCCTCGCTGGGGCTCGGCAACTGCTACGGGGCCCCCGGTTTGCCCCACATTTGGGGCAACCTGCCCCACCACCGCCGATCACAGCGGCGCATCCACGGCCAGCCCCTGCAAGCGCCGGTACTGGCGCAACACGCTGGGCACATAACGCTGGGTTTCGGCGAACGGCGGGATCACCCCGCCACGGCTGAGCACCGCTTGCGGCCCGGCGTTATAAGCCGCGACGGCAAGGCTGATGTCGTTGTCGAACAGGGTCATCAGGCGCTTAAGGTAACGGGCGCCGCCCTGGATGTTGGCCTTGGGGTCATAGACGTCCGTCACCCCCAGCTCGCGGGCGGTGTCGGGCATCAATTGCATCAGCCCTCCGGCGCCTTTGGCCGACGTCGCGTCGGCGTCGTAACGGGACTCAGCCTGAATCACCGCGTGCAGCAGCGCCGCCGGCAAATGATTGGCCGTGGCGGCCGCCGAGACCAGCTCGGCATAGGGCTGGCGGGCGATCATCTGTGGTTGCTGATCCATGCTCAATTGGACGGATTCGGGCTCGTGAATCACCCGTTCGTAGTGCCGTCCGGGGCGGTGGACATTGGACAAAACGTAGCTGCCCTTGGCGTCCATGGAAACGAAGACATCGGCCTGGGCGACGCTGGTCAGCAGCAGCGTGCCGAGCAGTCCTGCGGTGAGCGCTTTCATGTTTCATACCTCCCCTGGCCGGCCCCGAAAAACGGGGCTTATGCCCCAATGGCCGGTAGTCAATCAGCCATACGCAAGCACTGTGCCGTCGGCGCCAAGGCCCGTATTACGTGGGGTTCAGCTCGATCTCCAGGCGTGAGCATGGCAATTGCATAAGCCCTGATAGCGACCCTGCTGCCCACTGGATTGAGGTCATCATGAATCAGCGTCCATGTTCCGCCCCGCGCCCTCAACGCGGGTTTACGTTGCTCGAACTGTTGGTGGTGTTGGTGGTGCTGGGGTTGTTGGCCGGCATCGTCGCGCCGAAGTATTTCGCCCAGTTGGGGCGCTCGGAAGTGAAGGTCGCCAAGGCGCAGATCGAAGGCCTGAGCAAGGCCTTGGATCTGTACCGGCTGGAGGTCGGTCACTACCCGTCCACCGAACAGGGTTTGCAGGCGCTGGTCACCGCGCCCAGCGATGAAACCCGCTGGACCGGCCCCTACTTGCAGAAAAAACTGCCCCAGGACCCGTGGGGTCGTAGTTACGCCTACCGCTACCCCGGCGAAAACAGCGAGTACGACCTGCTGTCGATGGGCAAGGATGGCCAACCCGGCGGCGAAGGCGAAAACGCTGAAGTCACCAACTGGCAATGACTGGAGCGACGCCCATGCGCTTTCATCTCAAGGCTGTCGGCAAGGCTGGCGTGGTCTCGATGACCGTCGAAGCCCCCGGTCACAGCGAAGCCCGACGCATCGTCGAAGACCAGGGTTTGCGCGTGGTCAGCCTGCACGTCGAACGGCACTGGCGGGCGTTGCGCCTGCGTCAGCGCGAGACCTTCAATCTGGTGTTGTTCAGCCAGGAACTGACCACGCTGCTCAACGCCGGCCTGCCGTTGATCGATGCGCTGGAAAGCCTGGCGGAAAAGGAAAGCGCGCCCCAGGCCCGCAAAACCCTGAGCGAACTGGTACGCCTGCTGTATGAAGGCAAGTCGTTCTCCCAGGCGTTGGGCCAGTTGTCGGCGGTGTTCCCGCCGCTCTACGTGGCGCTGGTGCAATCCAGCGAGAAGACCGGCGCCGTGGGCGAGGCGCTGGGCCGTTACGTCAGCTATCGCCAGCGCATGGACGAGGTGCGCCAGAAGATCGTCAGCGCCTCGATCTATCCGATGCTGTTGCTGATTGTCGGCGGTGGCGTGGTGCTGTTCCTGATGGGCTACGTGGTGCCGCGCTTCAGCCTGGTGTTCGAAGGCCTCGGTTCGAACCTGCCCTGGATGTCGCAGATCCTGATGAGCTGCGGCATGTTCCTCCACACGCACCAGGTGGAATTTTTCGGCACGCTGACGGCAATCATCGTCGCCCTCGCCTTCCTCCAGCGCCAACCGGCCTTTCGCCGGGGCGTGGACCGCTTGATCGAAAAACTGCCGGCGGTGCATCAGCGAATCTTTATGTACGAGTTGGCACGCTTCTATCGTTCCCTGGGGATTCTGCTGCAAGGCGGCATCCCGCTCGTCACCGCCATGGGCATGGTCCGCGGCCTGCTCACCGTGGCCTCGCGCCTGCGTCTGGACCAGGCCTGCGAACGAGTGCGCGAAGGGCAATCGCTGTCCACCGCGCTGGAACTCAATCACCTGGTGACCCCGGTATCCCTGCGCCTGCTGCGTGCAGGCGAGCAGTCCGGCAACCTCGGGCAAATGATGGAACGCAGCGCCGACTTCTACGACGAAGAAATCAGCCGCTGGCTCGAGTGGTTCGTGCGCTTGTTCGAACCGCTGCTGATGACCTTCATCGGCCTGCTGATCGGGGTCATCGTGATCCTGATGTACATGCCGATCTTCGAACTGGCCTCCAGCATCCACTGACCCCTCTGGAACGGGGTCCAGCGGTACGTTGCGCTGTTCATCGACGGGACAACCGAATAAATCAGCACGATGACGTGTTTACCCACTGAATAAGGCAGCACGTTGCATTGTTCATCAACGTTCCAATCTGAATAAGAAGACGGAGAACGACATGCACATCAACAAGCTTTTACTGGCAGTAGCGATTGGCGCAGTTCTGTCGGCGTCGACCATTTTGATTCCGGACAGCCTGTCCGGTGTATCGAGCGCACAGGCCAAGGAAGGCGGGAGTGGTGGCAGCGGAGGGGGTGGCGGCAATGGCGGTGGTCATGGCGGAAGCGGGGGCGGCGGTGGAGGAAGCGGCGGCGGGGGCAATGGCGGTGGGCACGGAGGAAGCGGTGGCGGCAATGGTGGAGGCGGTGGCAGCGGCAATGGAGGCGGTCACGGCGGCAGTGGCAGTGGCGGCAGCGGTGGTAACGGCAGCGGTCACAGCGGCAGCGGACACTCTGGGGATGCGGCGTCTTCCGGGCGCAATGGCACCCATGCGGAGCCGGGGGATGATCATGGGGTTCATCGGGCCGGTGAAGTAGGCGATGACCATGGCGTCCATCGCGCGGGTGAAGTGGGCGACGACCACGGTGTGCATCGTGCCGGTGACGTGGGCGACGACCACGGTGTGCATCGTGCCGGTGAAATAGGCGACGACCACGGTGTGCATCGTGCCGGTGAAGTGGGCGATGACCATGGCGTTCACACTGCCGGCCAAGTGGCCGACGATCACGGCGTTCACGTCGGTGGCGAACCCGGAGATGACAAACGGGTTAACTGACACGCCAACATCCCCTGTAGGAGCGAAGCAAGCTTCGCTCCTACAAAGGGTGGTGATCCAATCGCTCACGCAAAAACTCGATAAACGCCTGCACCGGTCGCGACCCTTGGCGATGCTGCGGGTACACCGCCGACAACGTCAGCGGTTGCGGTCGAAAATCCTCCAGAACCGGTACCAGCCGCCCATCCTTCAGCGCCGCACCGACGATGAACGTCGGCAGGTACGTAATCCCCATCCCGGCAATCGCCGCATCCTTGAGCAATTCCCCATTATTGACCCGCATCCGCCCGGTGACGTTGACGGTCAGCGGTTTGCCTTGCCCTTCAAACCGCCATTGCACCTGACGCCCATGCCCATAGGGCAGGCAGTCATGGTTGAGCAGGTCTTCGGGTTTGGCCGGCGTGCCGCGCTCGGCGAGGTAAGCCGGGCTGGCGCAATAAACGCGCTGGATCGAGGCGATGCGCCGGGCGATCAGGGTCGAGTCTTCCAGCACGCCGATGCGCAGCGCCAGGTCGTAGCCTTCACCGAGCAAATCCACCGGCCGGTCGCTGAGGTCCACTTCCACGGTGACGTCGCGATAGCGCTGCAAAAACACCGGCAGCAGACAACCCAAATGTGCCAATGCAAACGACAGCGGCGCGCTCAGGCGAATGGTGCCGCGGGGCTCTGTGGTCTGGCCGGCGATGCCCTGCTCCACCTGCTCGACTTCGCTGAGCAGGCGTAACGCGGATTCGTAATAACTCTGGCCCAGGGGCGTCACGTCCAGCCGCCGGGTCGAGCGATTGAGCAAACGCACGCCGAGGCGTTCTTCGAGCTGCATCAAGCGACGGCTGACGAACTGCTTGGACAGGCCCAGTTGATCGGCGGCGGCGGTGAAGCTGCCGGAGTCCATGACCTGGCAAAAAATACGCATATCTTCGAACGGGTTCATTGTCACGCCCTGGTTGACAGTCAAACACTTTATAGCCGCTTTTTCCGTTTATGGCATCCCATTAATCTGTGTCCATGGTGCAGCGAATAGCCGCTGCTCCGGAATCCGAACCCGAATTCGAATACACAATTAAAAAGGATTTACGCCATGAACATCGTCAAGAAAACCCTGACCGCTTCCCTCCTCGCCCTTGCCGTTGGCAACGCCTTCGCTGCCGGCAGCCCAGGCGTCGAACACAACACCCAGGCCTTCCTTGAAGCCCTCGCTGCGGGCGGTGGCAAACCCCTTGAACAGCTGAGCCCGAAGGATGCCCGTGCGGTGCTGACCGGTGCGCAGAACTCGGTAAAAGTGGACTTGTCGGGTGTGGAAGTCAGCGAGCGTTCGATCAAGGTTGGCGAGCAAAGCATCAACCTGAAAATCGTCCGACCAGCCAAGGTCAAGGGTGAGTTGCCGGTGTTCATGTTCTTCCACGGTGGCGGCTGGGTGCTGGGTGACTATCCGACTCACCAACGCTTGATTCATGACCTGGTGGTGGGCTCCGGCGCGGTGGCGGTGTATGTCGATTACACCCCATCGCCAGAAGCGCAATACCCGACCGCGATCAACCAGGCCTATGCCGCCACCCGTTGGGTCGCCGAGCACGGCAAGGAGATCGGCGTCGATGGCAAGCACCTGGCGGTGGCCGGTAATAGCGTCGGCGGCAACATGGCGGCGGTCGTGGCGTTGATGGCCAAGGAACAGAAGACCCCGGCCCTGCGCTTCCAGTTGCTGATGTGGCCGGTGACCAATGCGCAGTTCGACACTGGCTCGTACCAGCAATTTGCCGAAGGGCACTTCCTGACCAAGGGCATGATGAATTGGTTCTGGGACAACTACACCACCAACGCCAGCGAGCGGGCGCAGATCCATGCCTCGCCGTTGCAGGCCAGTGCCGAACAGCTCAAAGGCTTACCGGCGGCGCTGGTGCAGACCGCCGAGTTCGACGTGCTGCGTGACGAAGGCGAGGCCTACGCCCGTCACCTGGATGCGGCCGGCGTGCCGGTGACGGCGGTGCGATACAACGGGATGATTCATGACTTTGGGCTGTTGAATCCTCTGAGTCAGATTCCGGAAGTGAAGGCGGCGGTTCGGCAGGCGGCGTTGGAGTTGAAGACGCATTTGAACTGAGCCAGATCCCTGTAGCAGCTGCCGAGCACCGCGAGGCAGCGTTCGGCGGCGAAGCCGTCGTCAATCCGGCCACCTCGGTTTACCTGATACACCGCAGTGTCTGGTTTTACGACGGCTTCGCCGCCGAACGCTGCCTCGCGGTGCTCGACAGCTGCTACGGGGCCGGATGCGATCTTACTTTCAGCGGAGTTCTCCATGTCCCTCATCTACGACCACCCCCTCTCCTGGAGCGCCCTGCTGCTGGTGATCGACGCCCTGCTTTGGCACCTCGCCCCGTTCAAGCACCGCGTCACCCGCATCGGCCTGCGCCTGGCGCTGTTCCTGATCTTCAGCGCGGTGATCATCAATGCTGGCGTCAGCCCGTTACAGGCGCCGATATTTGCCGATGACCGCGTAGTGCAACTGGGGGCCACTGCGTTGGGGATCATCTGGTGGCTGTACGCCGCGCGGGTGCTCACCGAAGTCATCGGCCTGGTGCTGATGCGCCGCATCGGTCACAGCGGGCGCTTGCTGCAGGATGTCATCGGTGCGCTGGTGTTTCTGGTGGCCATCGTCGCGGCGGCCGGTTATGTGCTGGAGCTGCCAGTCAAAGGCTTGCTGGCGACGTCCGGGGTGGTGGCGATCGTGGTCGGTCTGGCGCTGCAAAGCACCTTGAGCGATGTGTTTTCGGGCATCGTGCTCAACACCACCAAGCCGTATCAGGTGGATGACTTTGTGGTGATCGACGGCGTGGAAGGCAAGGTGCTGGACATCGACTGGCGCGCCACCCATCTGCTCACCAGCGCCGGCACCACGGCGGTGGTGCCGAACTCGGTGGCGGCCAAGGCGAAGATCGTCAACCTGAGCCGCCCGAGCAACCTGCACGGGGTGTCGATCAGCATTCAAGTGCCCAACCACATTCGCCCGCGTCGGGTGCTGGATGCGCTGGATCGCACGCTTCAGGGCAGCAGCACGTTGCTGCTGAATCCGGCGCCCAAAGCAGTGTTGAAAGAAGCCGGCGAAACCATGTCCGAGTACGTGGCCAGCGGCTTTATCGCTGAGCTGGGGAAAAAGGGTGAAGTGCGTAATCAACTGTTCGACCTGGCCCATCGGCATCTGGAAGCGGCAGGTATTTCCCGGCAACTGGATGGCGTGATCGAACCTTCGACCCGGGCACGGGCGTTGCTGGATGAAGTGAAAATCTTTCGCTCATTGAGCGAAGACGAACGCGATCGACTGGCCCAGGCGATGGTGCCCCAGCAGTATGCGGCGGGTCAGGTGGTGCTGGAGTTGAATGAAGTACCGGACAGTCTGTTCGTCATCGCCACTGGCGTAGTCAGTGCCACCGTGCCGGACGGCAGCGAGCACACCGAAGCCGGGCGCATGGGGCCGAGCGAGGTCATGGGTGAACAGAGCATCCTCACCGACACACCGTCCCAGGCCTGCTTCACGGCGCTGACGTCGTGCATCATTTATCGGATCGACAAGTCCCTGACCCGAGATTGCATGGAGCAGCGTGGCGAGGTCGGACGGGCATTGAATAAATTGCAGGCGGTGCGGCAGCAGAACAGTCGATTGGCGTTGATGGCTCAGCCGGTGCCGGTCAAGAAAGGAGGTTTTCTGGGGTGGCTGCAAAGCCGCTGATGCACAGATAGAGCCAGGCCTTGTGTAGCAGCTGTCGAGCACCGCGAGGCAGCGTTCGGCGGCGAAGCCGTCGCCAATCCTGCCTCCGCGTTTTACCTGAAACACCGCGGCGTCCGGTTTTGCGACGGCTTCGCCGTCGAACGCTGCCTCGCGGTGCTCGACAGCTGCTACAAAGGTTTGCATCAGGCAAGAAAATGCCCGCACATTGGCGGGCATTTTTTTGCGACGAGACTTACTTCGCCGTCAACACCGAATAGCTGTTCATCAAGTTGCGATAGTTCGGAATACGCGGCGACAGCAGATTCGCCAGGCCTTCCATGTCGTTGCGCCAGTCGCCTTGCAGCTCGCAGGCCACCGAGAACCAGTTCACCAGTTGTGCACCGGCCGCCGACATCCGTGCCCACGCGGCTTGTTGCACGGTTTCGTTGAAGGTGCCCGACGCATCGGTGACCACGAACACTTCAAAACCTTCAGCCAGGGCCGACAAGGTCGGGAACGTCACGCAAACATCAGTCACCACACCGGCAATGATCAACTGCTTGCGGCCAGTGGCTTTGACGGCTTTGACGAAGTCTTCGTTGTCCCAGGCGTTGATCTGGCCTGGACGCGGGATGTACGGCGCGTCCGGGAACAGTTCTTTGAGCTCCGGCACCATCGGGCCGTTCGGGCCGTTTTCGAAACTGGTGGTGAGGATGGTCGGCAGCTTGAAGAACTTGGCCAGGTCCGCGAGGGCCAGCACGTTGTTCTTGAATTCGTTGGGCGAGAAATCCTGCACCAGCGAAATCAGGCCGGTCTGGTGGTCAACCAACAGTACAACGGCGTCGTCTTTGTTCAGGCGTTTGTACGGAACGTTGCTCATGTGAAACTCCTCGGTAGTGGGATGGTGCTTAGAGCGCCGGCACGTTGGGCCGGCGCTTTTTTATGTGCGTTTAGAAAGCAAAACACGAGCAGCCAAAGGCGCCCCAGAAACCCGCAAAATCGCTGACTGGCGCATTCGACAGGCGCGCCTTTTCATGGCTGTGGGAATGCACGCCGCACGGCCCGCTGCAATGGTGAACCTGAGCCTGCATCGGCGACGTCGGGCGCCAGTGACCGGGGACTTTCACCACTGGCGACCAGTCCGGCAGCACCGGTACGCTGGCCGGGCCGAGTTTTTCGAAGTCACCGGCGGCGTACACGACCTTGCCGCCGACCACGGTCAACACCGACTCGATCCACTTGATCGCCTCTTCGTCGACGCTGAAAAAATCGGCGCTGAGGGCTGCAACATCGGCCAATTGGCCAATCTTGATCTGGCCTTTCTTGCCCTGTTCGGACGAGAACCAGGCGCTGCCATGGGTGAACAGCTCCAGCGCGGTCAGCCGCGACAAACCTTCGGCGTGCAACTCCAGACCACCGACAGTACGGCCGCTGACCATCCAGTACAGCGAGGTCCAAGGATTGTAGCTGGACACCCGTGTGGCGTCGGTGCCGGCGCCGACCGGTACGCCCTCGGCCAACATGCGCTTGATCGGCGGTGTCGCTTCGGCGGCTTTGGCACCGTAACGCTCAACGAAATATTCGCCCTGGAACGCCATCCGGTCCTGGATCGCAATGCCGCCACCCAGCGCCCTCACCCGCTCAATGTTCTGCGGGGTGATGGTTTCGGCGTGGTCGAAGAACCACGGCAAACCGTTGAACGGAATGTCGCGATTGACCTTCTCGAACACGTCGAGCATGCGGCTGATGGATTCGTTGTAAGTGGCGTGCAAACGGAACGGCCAGCGTTGCTCAACCAAGTGGCGGACCACCGGTTCCAGCTCGTCTTCCATGGTTTGCGGCAGGTCCGGGCGCGGTTCGAGGAAGTCCTCGAAATCCGCCGCCGAGAACACCAGCATCTCGCCGGCGCCGTTGTGCCGCAGGTAGTCGTCGCCCTGGTGCAGGGTCACGCTCGACGTCCAGTTCTTGAAGTCGCTGAGTTCTTCCTTCGGCTTCTGGGTGAACAGGTTGTAAGCGATGCGGATCGTCAGTTGCTGGTCCTTGGCCAACTGCTCGATCACCTGGTAATCGTCCGGATAATTCTGGAAACCACCGCCGGCATCGATGGCGCTGGTCAGGCCCAGGCGGTTGAGTTCGCGCATGAACTGGCGGGTTGAGTTGACCTGATACTCCAGCGGCAACTTCGGCCCTTTGGCCAGCGTCGAGTAGAGAATCATCGCGTTCGGACGCGCGACCAGCATGCCGGTCGGGTTGCCGTTGGCATCACGGACAATTTCGCCGCCCGGCGGGTTCGGCGTATCGCGGGTGTAACCGGCGACCCTGAGCGCTGCGCGGTTGAGCAAGGCGCGGTCGTAGAGGTGCAACACGAACACTGGCGTGTCCGGCGCGGCCTGGTTCAACTCTTCCAGGGTCGGCATGCGTTTTTCGGCGAACTGGAATTCGTTCCAGCCACCGACCACGCGCACCCATTGCGGGGTCGGCGTGCGGTCGGCTTGATCCTTGAGCATGCGCAGGGCATCAACCAACGAAGGCACGCCTTCCCAGCGCAGTTCGAGGTTGTAGTTCAGGCCGCCACGGATCAGGTGCAAGTGCGAGTCATTGAGGCCGGGGATGACGCAGCGGCCCTTGAGGTCGATGACCTGGGTGCCTGAACCGCGCAGGGCCATGGCCTCGGCATCGGTGCCGACCGCGACAAAGCGGCCGTCGCTGATCGCTACGGCACTGGCCAGCGGGTTTTCGCGGTCAACGGTATGGAATTGGCCATTGAACAGAATCAGATCGGCGTTCATCACGGTTCCTTCTTCGCAGTGGAGTGAGACAACCAGGGCGCGAACAATCGGGTCGCCCTGGGCATGAACAGGTACACCACCGACACCACGATGGTCACGGTGATCAGGAACGTGGCGACCACGTAATTGGACAGGAGGGGGTGGAGCTTGAGCAGCGGTCCCCAGAGCAGCGGCACCAGCAAGGTGTGCGGCAAAATCACCAGCAACGTGACCACGGCCTGTTTCCAGCGCGGCGGCGGTGGCGACGCGGCATCGACCGTTGGCGCGAACCAGAACTCATTGACCGGGTTGACCTCGGTCTGGTCGCCGTCGGCCAGCATCGGCGTGGCTTCGTTGACCAGTTCAAGTCGTTGTGGCGAATCGAGCCAGTGTTGCATCGCCTCGGTGGAACAGAACCGCAACACGCAGGTGTACATGTCGAGGCCGGCGTTTTTGCCGCGCATCACATCCACGCCCAAGTGCCCTTCCTGCTGCCCGGCGATGCTGACGATGTTGCGCAGCCAGGCTTCGTAAGGCACTTCAAAACCGACCTTGACCCGATGTTTGATGATCAGGGTCACGATCTCATCGAAACCCGGCCGCGTGGTTGCTGGGGTGTTTGAGGACTCAGGCATAACGCAAAACTCCGGCGAATCGGTCATTGAGCGCCAGCCGTCCCGGCCCGGCGATAAGGATGCTGGTGAACACAATCAACAGCAGCCAGCCGAACTGCCCTTCGAACAGGCTCCATTGCGGATGCACGATCAACAGCGCCACCAGCAGCAGAAACAGAATAGGCAAACACGCCAAACGCACCAGTACCCCGGCGACGATCAGCAGCGGGCACAACACCTCGGCGAAAATCGCCAGGATCAGCGTGAGATTGGCGCCCAAGTGGAACGGGTCTTCGATGTTTTGCACTTCGGTGCTGTAGTGCAGCAATTTGGGCAAGCCGTGCACCCACAGCAGAAACAACCCGCCGCTGAACCGCAGAAACAAAAGCCCGAAGTCCCGAGCCCGTTCATCCCACGCCGATGCGTTCATGGCCTGCGCGCTCCATTTAAAAATTCACCGGCGTGGCTTCGCCGGCACTTGATCCGATAGTGCCGGGGTGGGAATGGGAAAAATTGAATGTACGTGCTCTTTTTGTGGGTGACTCCTAACCCTCCGGCCACCACACAACCCCGTAGGAGCAAAGCTTGCTCCTACGGGGGATCTTCATGGGGATTGGGACTCTGATCGTTCCCACGCTCTGCGTGGGAATGCAGCCCGGGACGCTCCGCGTCCCATCCAGCGCCGAACGCGGACGTCCATGGAGGCATTCCCACTCGGGAGCATGGGAACGATCATGTGTGTATGTCTGGGGTTACGGGCTCGGGATGTTGAGCGGTTCTGATCGTTCCCACGCTCTGCGTGGGAATGCAGCCCGGGACGCTCCGCGTCCCATCCAGAGCCGAACGCGGAGCGTCCGTGGAGGCATTCCCACGCGGGAGCGTGGGAATGATCATGTGTGTTTGTCTGGGGTTACGGGCTCGGGATGTTGAGCGGTTCTGATCGTTCCCACGCTCTGCGTGGGAATGCAGCCCGGGACGCTCCGCGTCCCATCCAGCGCCGAACGCGGACGTCCATGGAGGCATTCCCACTCGGGAGCATGGGAACGATCATGTGTGTATGTCTGGGGTTACGGGCTCGGGATGTTGAGCGGTTCTGATCGTTCCCACGCTCTGCGTGGGAATGCAGCCCGGGATGCTCCGCGTCCCATCCAGCGCCGAACGCGGAGCGTCCGTGGAGGCATTCCCACTCGGGAGCATGGGAACGATCATGTGTGTATGTCTGGGGTTACGGGCTCGGGATGTTGAGCGGTTCTGATCGTTCCCACGCTCTGCGTGGGAATGCAGCCCGGGACGCTCCGCGTCCCATCCAGCGCCGAACGCGGACGTCCATGGAGGCATTCCCACTCGGGAGCATGGGAACGATCATGTGTGTATGTCTGGGGTTACGGGCTCGGGATGTTGAGCGGTTCTGATCGTTCCCACGCTCTGCGTGGGAATGCAGCCCGGGACGCTCCGCGTCCCATCCAGAGCCGAACGCGGAGCGTCCGTGGAGGCATTCCCACGCGGGAGCGTGGGAATGATCATGTGTGTTTGTCTGGGGTTACGGGCTCGGGATGTTGAGCGGTTCTGATCGTTCCCACGCTCTGCGTGGGAATGCAGCCCGGGACGCTCCGCGTCCCATCCAGCGCCGAACGCGGACGTCCATGGAGGCATTCCCACTCGGGAGCATGGGAACGATCATGTGTGTATGTCTGGGGTTACGGGCTCGGGATGTTGAGCGGTTCTGATCGTTCCCACGCTCTGCGTGGGAATGCAGCCCGGGACGCTCCGCGTCCCATCCAGAGCCGAACGCGGAGCGTCCGTGGAGGCATTCCCACGCGGGAGCGTGGGAACGATCATGTGTGTTTGTCTGGGGTTACGGGCTCGGGATGTTGAGCGGTTCTGATCGTTCCCACACTCTGCGTGGGAATGCAGCCCGGGACGCTCCGCGTCCCATCCAGAGCCGAACGCGGAGCGTCCGTGGAGGCATTCCCACGCGGGAGCGTGGGAACGATCATGTGTGTTTGTCTGGGGTTACGGGCTCGGGATGTTGAGCGGTTCTGATCGTTCCCACGCTCTGCGGGGGAATGCAGCCCGGGACGCTCCGCGTCCCTTCCAGAGCCGAACGCGGACGTCCATAGAGGCATTCCCACGCGGGAGCGTGGGAACGATCATGTGTGTTTGTCTGGGGTTACGGGCTCGGGATGTTGAGCGGTTCGGACATGAATTGGCTGATGCGCGAGCGCAACCATTTCTCTGCCGGGTCGTTATCGTGTACGCCGCTCCAGGCCATCGATAACTGTGCCGCCTCGATTTCAAACGGTGGGTCTTCGGCTCGCAGTGCACAGCCTTCGACCAAGGCGCACGCGGCGTAATCCGGCACAGTAGCGATCATTTCGGTGCCAGCCAGTAATGCGCGCAAACCGCTGAACTGCGGAACACCCAACACCACCCGCCGGCAGCGACCAATCTTGGCCAGGTCCAAATCGATATTGCCGCTCAAGTCCCCGGAAAACGACACCATCGCGTGCGGCCGTTCGCAGTATTCGTCCAACGTCAGCGGGCCGGGCCGTTTGTCCCCGCGCAGCACCTTGCAGGGAATATCCCGCAGTTTCTTGCGCTTGGCATTGGCCGGCAAATCGGTGGTGTAGCTGACGCCCACGGAGATTTCCCCGGAGGCCAGCAATGCCGGCATCAGCAAGTAGTTGGCCCGGCGCACGACGACGATGATCCCCGGCGCCTCTTCCCGCAACTGGCTCAACAACGGTGGGAACAAGCCAAATTCGGCATCGTCCGAGAGCCCGATGCGAAACACATCACAACTGCTGGCCGGTTCGAATTCCTTGGCCCGGCTGACCGCGCCGGAGATCACGTCCATCGCCGGTTGCAGTTCCTTGAGAATCGCCAGCGCCCGCGCCGTCGGCTCCATGCCGCGACCGTTGCGCAGCAGCAACGGGTCGTCGAACAGATCGCGCAAACGCCCCAGCGCGGCACTCACTGCTGGCTGGCCCATGAAGAGTTTTTCGGCGACCCGGGTCAGGTTCTTTTCGAACATCAGGGCTTCGAAAATCACCAGCAGGTTCATGTCGACGCGGCGCAGATCGTTACGGTTCATAGGGACGGTCCATTTGTGTGGTCAACCAGGCACGAGGCTCTCGGACTTTACTCGATCAACGGCACTTTCGCCGCTCGTTTGTAGGGACCGTATTCCACAGGCACCCATTGGAAATGTTTGCCTTCGGCGGCGATATGACCGATGCCCGGGAACGGTAAGTGTGCGGCCGTTACCCAGGTCTTGCTGGTCGCGGCATCGGTGAAGACCTTGTTGCGGCTCTTGATCGCTTGCTGACTGTTGACGTCAAAACCGATCGACACCTCGGGGTGCAGGAATTGCACGGCCAGGTTATGCACCAGGTCACCCATGAACAGAATGCTCTGGCCCTGAGAGGTGAAGCGATAGGTGGTGCTGCCCGGCGTATGCCCGGCCTCCAGCGTTGCCTCGACACCCGGCACCGGTGACTGGCCGGCGTCGAAGGTCTTGAAGCGGCCCGCCGCGACGTACGGAGCGGTCGAGTCCTGGGCGATTTTGAAGTACGGCTTGGCGCCTTCAGGCGCTTTGGTGAGTGCTTGCGGATCGAGCCAGTAATCGGCTTCGGCCTTGGCGGCGTAGACCGTGGCGTTGGCGAACACTGGCTTCTGCTGACCGTCGACCAAGCCGCAGACATGGTCCAGATGCAGGTGGGTCAACAGAATGGTGTCGACCTGTTCCGGCTGATAACCCGCCGCTTTCATGTTGTCTGAGAGCATGCCGGCGGTGGCGCCGATGCACTGCCCTGCCCCGGTATCCACCAGGATCAGTTGCTTGCCGGTGTTGACCAGAAACGCGTTGAACGCGGTTTGCACGCCGGGCGTTTCAATCGAACGACGGGCTAACAGTGCACGAATCTGGCTCTGGGTCAGGCCCTTGAGCAGTTTTGGAGACAGGTCGTTATACCCGTCGAACAATGCGGTGACTTCGTAATCACCGACCGCCAATCGATAGTAACCGGGCACCTGTGTACCGACCTGGGCCGGTGCCGCTGCCATCGAAATCCCGGACGCCAGCGCAACCGCCAGGCCCAGTGTGCAAACCAGAGAATGCTTCATGCCTTCACCTTTGATGTACCGGAGGAAAGCGGCCCGCCCAGGCCCGCCATACGTACCCCATGTTGCACTGCCCCGGCCCTCGCACACTTGCAGCGATGTGCTGAGTTAGCGCGGTTTCTTCGCCCCGAACCGGGCAAGGAATTAACAACGTTTAACTCGCCTGCCAACGCCCCGCGGCCAAAAATGAAGCCCACTGCACACACCTGCTTTCTGCAAAATGGAAGGTGCTGATCCACCGTGCAGTGCGCCCGCGCATTCCCACCGACACGGATACTTGTCATGGCCCATGTTCAGCATTACGCCGTCAGGGCGTCCGCCACGTCGCCGCAAAAAACCAGCACCGGCGGCCTCGCCCCCTGGCGCGAAAACCTGGTCAAGCAACTGATCCTCGAACGCCTGAGCGACAGCCTGGAAGTGACCGAACTGGCCCAGGCCTGTGCGCTGTCGCGCAGTCATTTTTCCCGGGCGTTCAAGTGCAGCACCGGGCTGTCGCCGCAAGACTGGATACGTTGCCAGCGCATCGCCAAAGCCAAGCAATTGATTCGCGATACTGACCTGACCCTGACGCAGATTAGTCTGGAATGCGGATTTTGCGATCAGGCGCATTTTTGCCATATTTTTACCCGCAGCGAAGGCATCAATCCGTTTGCGTGGCGGTGCAAGGTGGTGCGCACACCTACCTTCGAGGGCAAAAGATCGCAGCCTTCGACAGCTCCTACAGGGTCTTGCGCACACCCTTGAATATCGGTGTATGCGCACATCGTAGGAGCTGGCGAACCCTGCGATCTTTTGATCTTGATTAAGCCTTCAAAAACGCCAACAGATCTTCGTTGAGCTGATCCTTATGGGTATCGGTCAAACCATAGGGCGCACCCGGATACACCTTCAGCGTCGAGCCCTTCACCAATCTGGCCGAAGCAATCCCCGCCGCCTCAATCGGTACCACCTGATCCGCATCGCCATGCACCACAAGCGTCGGTACGTCGAACTTCTTCAAATCCTCGGTGAAGTCGGTTTCCGAGAATGCCTTGATGCAGTCATAAGCGTTCTTGTGACCCGACGTCATGCCTTGCAGCCAGAACCAGTCGATCATGCCCTGTGAAGGCTTGGCATCCGGTTTGTTAAAGCCGAAGAACGGACCGGCGGCGAGGTCTTTGTACAGCTGCGAACGGTCCACCAAAGAGGCCTGACGAATGCCGTCGAACACTTCCAGAGGCAAGCCACCAGGATTGGCCTCGGTCTTGAGCATCAGCGGCGGTACCGAAGAAATCAGCCCGGCTTTCGCCACCCGGCCAGTGCCGTGGCGACCAATGTAGCGCGCCACTTCGCCGCCGCCGGTGGAGAAGCCGAACAGCACGACATCCTTCAGGTCCAGCAACTCGATCAATTGCGCCAGGTCATCGGCGTAGGTGTCCATGTCGTTACCCGACCACGGCTGGCTCGAGCGGCCATGACCACGGCGGTCATGGGCAATAACCCGATAGCCCTTGGACGCCAGAAAAATCATCTGCGATTCCCAGCTGTCGGCATTCAGCGGCCAGCCATGGCTGAAGACGATGGGCTGACCAGTGCCCCAGTCCTTGTAGTAAATCTCGGTGCCGTCGCGGGTGGTGAATGTGCTCATGTGGCGTGCTCCTTTTTTGTGGGATGTATCAAAGCGGTGAGTGATGCAGGCGCTCGGCAAGACGCGCGACCCGCTCGCCCAGATGCGCGGCGGTACAGCGATCTTCGGGCGGTGGTGCGTCGTCGGGGGATTGCTCGACGTTCGACTGGGCCATGGCCCCCAGCGAGCTGCCGAGGCGATTGAGTTGCCCGTCGAACAGACCGGTGCTGCTGCGTGCCGGCAACAGGTCGAGGCCGACCCAGATCATCGAATGCTGGGCGGCGAATACCGCCATCTGTAGCAAGGTGTTGAGTTTGTCGCCGCACAGGCAGCCGGAATTGGTGAAGCCTGCCGCGAGTTTGTCGCGCCACGGCTGGGCGAGGTAGAAGGCGGACGTGGCCTCCATGAAACCCTTGAAGGACGCCGAAGCGCTGCCCATGTAGGTCGGGGCACCGAAGATGATCGCGTCGGCCCGGTGCAGGCGCTCCCATTGCGTGTCCACGTCCTCCACCGAAATCAGCCGGCAGGTGCTGCCCAAGTGCCGTTCCACGCCCAGGGCCACGGCTTCGGCCATGACCCGGGTGTGCCCGTAGCCACTGTGATAGACCACCACGACATCGCTCATTCCGGCATCCTCCAGAAGTGTCCATTCCCTTTACAACGCGAAGACAGCGGTCTTCGTTGGACTTGAAGCGTTAGAGTTTTGGGCGTAGACCTGACTCGCGACGAGTTAAACGTTGTTAATTTTCAAATCCGCGGCCAGCGCCGCGCTGCTCTGTTTGTCACACTCACGCCCAATAAATACGGAGCGACCAACGACAGCGGGAACGTCCCAGTCGCAGCGAACACCTGACAGTCAGTCGAGCCCTCATTGCGCTGCCGGACAATCCTGAGGAATATGCTCGAAAACCGCGTACTAGACGGATGCAAGCAGGAGTGACCCGTTGACCCTTTCCCCCGAACAGGCCATCCATTTCGGCCCTTACCGGATCTACTCCGGACAACGCCTGGTGCTGGAAGGCGACCAGCCTTTGCGCTTGGGTCGACGCGCCATGGATATTCTGTTGATCCTGCTGGAGCACGCCGGGAATGTGGTCAGCAAGCAGCAATTGATCGCGCAGGTCTGGCCCAAAAGCGTGGTCGAAGACATCAATTTGCGCGTGCACATGGCAGCACTGCGCAAGGCGTTGGGCGACGGTCAGGCCGGGCAGCGCTACATCGTCACCGTGGCGCAACGTGGATACAGTTTTGTCGCACCGTTTTCTGTGGAGTCCGCCGTGCAAGGTCCGGACGACGTGATTCACGAACCACGCCGGCATAACCTGCCGGTGCGCCGCACCCGCATGATCGGGCGCCAGCACCTGGTGGACAGTGTGGTCACGCACCTGGCCCGCCAGCGTTTCATCACCCTGGTCGGTCCCGGCGGCATCGGCAAGACCACCGTCGCCCTGCGGGTGGCCGAGCAGCTGATCGGTCACTACCGCGACGGCATTCGCCTGTTGGACCTCGCCCCGCTGAATGACCCGGCGATGATCAGCGCGCACCTGGCGACGCTGCTGGACCTGGCCCTGCACGATAACGAGCCGATGAACGGCCTGGCGACCTTCCTGCGCGAGCGGCAGATGCTGTTGGTGATCGATAACTGTGAACACCTGATCGATGCGATTGCGCTGCTCTGCGAAAGCATCCTGCGCAGCGCGCCACAGGTGCACATCCTGGCCACCAGCCGCGAGAGTCTGCGGGCCGAAGGCGAATATGTGCAGCGCCTGGAATCCCTCGATTGCCCGCCGCCGATCGCTGTGCTGGATCGCGCCCAGGCCCTGAGTTTTTCCGCCCTGCAACTGTTCGTCGAGCGGGCAATGGCCAGCCACGACACCTTCGAGCTGAGCGATGAAGAGCTGCCGCTGGCGGTCGAAATCTGCCAGCGTTTGGACGGCATTCCGCTGGCCATCGAACTGGCTGCCGCGCAAGTCGCGAACCTCGGTATCAGTGGCTTGCACACGCAACTGCAAGGCAGTTTTCGCCTGCTGACCCAGGGCGGACAGGCGACGTTGGGCCGTCATCAGACTCTGCGCGCAACCCTGGATTGGAGCTTCGAGCTGCTCAGCACCTGCGAGCAGACCTGCCTGCGCCGATTAGGGATTTTCAGGGGCAGTTTCACCCTGGACTCCGCCGCAGCGGTGATCGTCGGTGAGCACATCGAGCCCAGCGTGGTGTTTGCCTCGATCACGCAATTAGTGGCCAAGTCCTTGCTGAACGTGGAGGTTGGCGATGAAGAGGTGTTCTATCGCCTGCTCGACACCACCCGCAGCTACGCACTGGAAAAACTTCATCTGGCCCGCGAACTCACGGACACCCGGCAACGGCATGCCGAACGCTGCCTGGCCTTGATGGATCAGGCCCAGGACGACTGGGAAAAAACCCCCACCCACCTGTGGATCGAGCGCTACGCCCGCGGTCTGGAAGACATTCGCGTTGCCCTTGAATGGGGCTTGCACGCGAACGGGCCGCAGATGTTGGCGATCCGTTTGACCGCTACATCCATGCCGCTGTGGCAAGAACTGTCGCTGCTCAAGGAACACGGCGTGTACGTGCGCCGATCCCTGGCATTGCTCGATGCCGCCGCCGAGCCCTGCCCGCGCCTGACCATCGCCCTCAAGCTCGCCCTCGGCAGTTGCTGCTACCACGCCCAGGGTGGCACCGCCGAAACCGTCGACGCCTTCGTCAGCGCCAGAACCCTGGCCGAACGTTGCGACGACGTCGCCGGCCAACTGCGGGCGGTGTCCGGGCACATGGCGGTCAATCTCTGTTGTGGCAATTATCAAATGGCCCTGGAGCAAAGTCGCCAATTCGACCAATTGGGTTTACAGGGCGACCCGCTGTTGTCGCTCAGCACTCACCGTTTGCAGGTCCTGGCCCTGCACTTTTCCGGGGATCAGCCTCGGGCGCGGGACAACGCCGAGCAGGTCATCCAACGCATGACCCAGAGCGGCCATCTCAACCGTTTCACCCATGGTTTTGGCGTGCAGTACGATCAGAGCGTTGCCGCCCTGACCATTCTGGCGCGAATTCTCTGGTTGCAAGGACACCCGGAGAAAGCCTGGCGCACCGCGCGTCAGGCGCTGGACATTGCGCTGCAGATCAACCACGGCACGTCGATCTGCTACACCCTGGCGCTGGCCGGTTGTGTGATCGCCCAGTACAACGGCGACAGCGCCACTGCCCGCGACCTCTTGCGTCTATTGCTGGAGCAGGCGCAGAAGCATTCGGTACTGCTGTTTTACAACTGGGCGCGGCAATACGCGCAAGTGATCGATGGCGTCGAGGGACCGCCGCCCGTGCAACCGAATGCCGGGTTGGTAAAAGAGATCATGGTGACTCTCGACGGTGGCTTTGTGGATGAGGGATTGCTGGCGCGGGCGGAAAGTGGCGCGGCCGGTTGGAGCACGGCGGAGATTTTTCGGGCCAGGGGCGATGCGCTACTCACCGAAAAGCGCCCGGACGAGGCCGAAGCTGTGCTGCTGAAAGCCTTGGCGGTGGCGAAAGATCAGGGGGCGTTGGCCTGGGAGCTGCGCAGCGCTACTTCACTGACGCAGCTTTGGCAGCGTCAGGGTCATTACCGGCAAGCCTATGAACTGCTGGCGCCGATTTATGGCCGGTTCACTGAAGGTTTCGCCACGCCGGACCTGACGAAAGTGCGGCACTTACTCGATGAGCTCCGCGGGCAACTGCACGTCTGAGATTCTGCGCGCCCGGCTGTTGTAGTGCGCGTGGCTCAATTCGAGCGCCCGCAAATGACCGCTGTTTTCGAGTTTCTCCAGGGCATAGGTGCGCGTGGTATTGAGGAAGCGATAACGCGGTGTGCCATTGACCTGTTCCACCGACAGCAGCGATTTGCGCGCCAGTCGTTCGACCATCGCCAACAGGTGCATGGGCGGCAACACGGCACAACTGATCACCCCAATCGCCGCATCGAGGGTGAAGGCCATTTTGAACACCGCCAGATGCTGCAACACCATTTGCTCAAGCGGACTCAGGCGTTCGTAGCTCCAGTCCAGCGCGGCCTTGAGGGTCTGATGGCGTGGCACGGCGGTGCGCCGGCCCTGGGTCAGCAGCTGGAAGCAGTTGTCCAGTTGCGCTTGCAGGCCCACCAGCGCCAAGGCATCGATTTGTGCAGCGGCCAGTTCGATGGCCAAGGGCAAACCGTCGAGGCGCCGACAGATATCGCGCACGGCTTTGAGGTCTTGTTCGCGCAGGGTGAAACCTTGTTGCCGGGCGCGGGCGCGGCTGACAAACAGTTGCACCGCCGAATAGCCCATCGCCTCGGTCACGCTGTACAACGCCGAGGCTGGCGGCACCGCCAGGGGCGGCAGGCGCAGCACGGTTTCGTCCCGTGCCTGGAGCGGTTCGCGGCTGGTGGCCAGGATCGACAGGCGTGGCGCTGTGGCCAGCA
Organism: Pseudomonas sp. LBUM1646; assembly: GCF_059716165.1. Lineage (NCBI taxonomy): Bacteria > Pseudomonadati > Pseudomonadota > Gammaproteobacteria > Pseudomonadales > Pseudomonadaceae > Pseudomonas > Pseudomonas sp. LBUM1646. Next base: position 2,544,549 of record NZ_CP166810.1, on the reverse strand, counting down.
GGTCGTCGACCAAGGTGCGACAGCGTTCGAGCAGGTGCTCGCAGTTATCGAGCACCAGCAAGGCATGCCGCGAGGCCAGTCCTGCGTCGAATTCCAGGGTGTCGGTCAGGTGAGCAGCGACCTGCGAAGGGTCGTCGATCGTCGCCAGATCAATGATCCACACGCCGTCGCGATAGTGCTGCAACAGCAACTCGGCCACGCGCAACGCCACGGAGGTCTTGCCGATGCCGGCCGGACCGATGAGGGTCATGAACCGTCGCACCGGCAACTGGCGCACCACGCTGCCGACAATCGAATCTCGACCGGTGATCGAGGTCAGCCGCGCCGGCAGGTTGTGCTGGGGCTTGTGCATGCTGTCGATGAAGACCCGCGTCCCGCGCTGCACCGGGGCGATAAAACTGTAGCCGCGCTGGGGAATGTTGACGATGTAGCGCTGGTCGTTCTGGCCATCGCCCAGGGCCCGGCGCAACGCAGCAATGTGTACTCGCAAGTTGATCTCTTCGACCACCGAGGTTGGCCAGACCCGGGCGATCAGCTCGTCCTTGCTGACCACTTGCCCGGCGCGCTCGACCAACACCTGCAAAATGTCCAGTGCGCGCCCGCCCATGCGCAGCGGCCGATCCCCTTCCAGGATCAGCCGTTGGCTGGGATGGAACGCGTAGGGGCCGAAGCGCAGCACCGCATCGCTGATTAAATCTGTAAGGCTGTTCATGCACGTTCACGTGCTGAAGACCTGATCGGGCTCAAGGTACTGCAAGATCCATCGCACACGTCCAATCAGGCTCCCGCATCTCCATCGCAAAGAGTTCACCGGTATCTTGGCAGGCATCGATGACCGCACAACGACCGCGCGGGGAGCGATACGGACATCACGGTGCGCAATACAGACACAGAGGCTCTAGCTGAACTGTTCGCGGTATTGCGCGGGGGTCAAACCGAGTTTTTCACTGAACAGGAACCGCATGTGGCGGACGCTGCCGAAGCCGCTTTTGTAGGCCACGGTCTTGAGCGGCGCGTCGCTGGTTTCCAGCAACTGCCGGGCATGGTCGATGCGTGCACTTTGCAGGAACTCCATGGGCGTCAGGCTCACTTCCCTGGCAAACAGCCGGGCGAAGTGTCGCGAGCTCATGTTCGCCAGGCTCGCCATGCGCTCGATGCTGAAGGCTTCGTCGAGGTGTTCGAGCACGTAGTTCTGCACGCGGGTGATGGGGGTTTCCTGGGGAGCGACCGTGGCCAGCAACGGACTGAACTGCGCCTGCCCGCCCTGGCGTTTCATCACCACCAGCAGCACCTTGGCCACGTCCTGGGCGACTTTTTTGCCGTGGTCCTGAGCGACCACCGCCAACGCCAGGTCGATGCCGGCGGTGACGCCGCCAGAGGTGATGAGATTGCGGTCCTCGACGTAGATCTGATCGGTCTCGACCGTCGCCTTCGGAAAGCCCTTGATCAGCCGTTCGGTGTAGTGCCAGTGGGTGGTGACGCGATAACCGTCCAACAGGCCGGCATGCCCCAGCACGAACGCGCCGGTGCAGATCGAGCCATAGCGTTCGGCGCGGGTGACGGCGCCCCGCAGCCAGATAAGCAAGGGTTGCGGTTTGTCGTTATAGGCGCCGGGGCCGCCGGGGATCAGCAGCAGGTCATAGTGTTCGCTGGCCTGATCGATGTGCACGTCGGCCTGGACATTGACGCCATTGGACGCCCGCAACGGACCGTGCTCGGTGCCGATCATCGACAACACGTAGTGGTCGGCCGGGTCCAGGTAACGGTTGGCGATGGAAAACACCTCCATCGGCCCGGCCATGTCGAGCAGCAGAAAGTTGGGGAACAGCACCATTGCCACGGTTTTCATGGGTTTAACATCATCGAAGGCCGAAGAAGAATCCTTGTAGGAGCAAAGCTTGCTCGCGATAGCGATCTGACCGTCAACATCGTCGCCTGATATACGACCGCTTTCGCGAGCAAGCTTCGCTCTTACAGGGGTTATGTGGTGTGCATTATGGCCAAGTGTGGCGATTGTGTTGGATATGAATACGTGACCCCGCCCACAAAACTGTCAACCTGAGCGAGACAGTATTTCAATTTTCATCTACTTATTGCATCCGCCAGTAACCATTAACCTTCTCCTTACTCGGACGAATTCACGTCCTGACAGGAGATTTCATCATGCTGACCCTTCGCAAAGCCTCGGATCGCGGCGCAGCCAATCACGGTTGGTTGAAGTCGTTCCACACCTTTTCCTTCGCCAACTATCGCAACCCGAAAGAGCAGGGTTTTTCCGACCTGTTGGTGATCAACGATGACCGCGTGGCGGCCGGCAAAGGTTTTGGCCAGCACCCGCACCGGGACATGGAGATTTTCTCCTATGTGCTCGAAGGTGCCCTGGAACACAAGGACACCCTGGGCACCGGTTCGGTGATCCGCCCCGGCGATGTGCAATTGATGAGCGCCGGCAGCGGCGTGGCCCACAGCGAGTACAACCACTCGGCCACCCGTGGCGTGCACTTCCTGCAAATCTGGATCGTGCCTGAGGTCAGCGGCGCCAAACCGCGTTATCAGCAAGAGCATTTCAGCACCCAGAAAAAACGTGGCCGTCTGGCACTGATCATCTCCCCGGACGGGGCCAAGGGTTCGCTGTCGGTGCGCCAGGATGCGCGGGTGTATGCCGGGCTGTTCGACGGCAAGGAAAGCGCAACCCTGGAACTGGCGGCCAACCGCTACGCCTATGTGCATGTTGCTCGTGGCAGTGTCGAGCTCAACGGCGTGCAATTGCAGGAAGGCGACGGCGTACGGGTTCGGGATGAGCAGGTGTTGAGCTTGAGCAATGGCGTGGATGCCGAGGTTTTGGTGTTTGATTTGCGGCCGCAGGAATTGCCGGAAATGCCTTAACAGCAACATGCCCCCGTAGCAGCTGCCGAGCCCCGGCGAGGCTGCGTCCGGCGGCGAAGCCGTCGTAAAATCAGCCATCGCGGTGTTTCAGGTAAACCGAGGTAGCCGGATTGACGACGGCTTCGCCGCCGAACGCAGCCTCGCTGGGGCTCGACAGCTGCTACGGGGGGTACTCACCCGTGCCGGAAAACCCGGCGACAATCTCATCAATCACCGCCCTCACCCGCGCCGTATGCCGCAGATCCGCATGGGTCACCAGCCATACATCGTAAGGCACCGGCCGCGTACGCTCCGGCCACAGCCGGACCAGCCCATCCCGCTCGCCCATGTACACCGGAATCTCGCCTAGCCCGATCCCCGCTGCAATCGATCGACGCACCAACAACCCCGACCCCAGGCTCGACACAATCCGCCCACGGGTCAACGGTTCCGACACCAGCGTCATCTCCTTATTGCCCGCCAGATACGGCTGATACACCACCAAATCATGCCCTTCAAACGCCGAACCCGGCTCGGGCACGCCATGGGTGTCCACGTAGCCTTGGGAGGCATACAGCCCCACCGGCCAGCGCGCAATGCGTCGGGCGATCAGGTCCGGGTTGTCCGGCCGGGCGTTGCGCACCGCAATATCGGCTTCGCGCTTGGCCAGGCTAATCATTTGCGTGGACGCGTCCAGTTGCACCCGCACGTCCGGGTGTTTGTCGTGCAACCGGGCAATCGCCGGGATCAGGAAATCGATGGCCAGTGAATCGGTGGTGCTGACCCGTACGGTGCCGGTCAGCCGATCGTCGAGGCCGAGGATTTGTCGTTCCAGCTCCAACGCCGACACCTCCATTTTTTCCACGGCCTGCAACGCCGCTTCCCCCACCGCCGTCAGTGCGTAGCCTTCGGAGGTGCGCAGGAACAGCGTCGCACTCAAGGACTTCTCCAGCGCCGTGACTCGCCGCCCGACCGTGGCCTGATCGACCCCCAGCACCCGCGCCGCACCACGTAATGTCGACTCTCGGCAAACGGCGAGAAACACCCGCGCGTCATCCCAATTCATACCGCTCTCCCGACAATGCGTATTTGCATCACTGTAGCGCGAAATCGCTGCATTACTGCATCAATAAACCTCGATACGCTGGACGCCAGAGATAACCTCACAGGACAGTTCTCATGCACAGCACTTCAACCACCCCGCCGAGCGCGATCTGGCTGCCAATCTTCGCCGGCCTCTGCGCCAGCCTGGTCAGCATTGGCCTGGCGCGTTTTGCCTACACACCGCTGATTCCGTCGTTGATCCAGGCGCAATGGTTTTCCGCCAATGACGTGGTGTACCTCGGTGCCGCCAATCTGGTGGGTTACCTGATTGGCGCGCTGATCGGTCATCCACTGGCCAGGCGGATGGGCAACAGCACCGCTCTGCGCCTGATGATGCTCGCGGTGACGTTGTCATTTTTTGCCTGTGGCTTTCCGTTGTCGGTGAGCTGGTTCTTCGGCTGGCGCTTGCTGTCGGGTGTTGCCGGTGGCGCGATCATGGTGTTGGTGGCGGCGACCGTATTGCCGCATGTGCCGGTGTCCCGTAGGGGCTTGGCCAGTGGTGCGATTTTTCTGGGCATCGGCCTGGGCATTGCCGGTTCGGGGACGATTGTGCCGCCGCTGCTGAGCCTGGGTTTGCAGAACACCTGGTTCGGTCTTGGTTTGCTGGCGCTGATGTTGACCGTCGCGAGCTGGTTTGGCTGGCCGTCCTCAACGCCGCAACACGCCGCACCGGTGAATAGCGACAGCACGAAGACGCCAGCCCCGCCGGGCCTTTACTTGTTGTTCGCGCAATACGCATTCATGGCGGCCGGGCTCGTGCCGGCGATGGTGTTCCTGGTGGATTTCGTCGCTCGCGGCCTCGGCGCCGGGGCACATGTGGGTGCGCTGATCTGGGTCATGTACGGCTTGGGCGCGATTGTCGGGCCGGTGAGCTATGGTTTTCTCGCCGACAAACTCGGCGCGCGGTTGAGCATTCGGATAGTGCTGGTGATGCAGGCGATGGCCTTGGCGTTGCTGGCGGTTTCCAGTTCTTTCATAGCCCTGGCGTTGCTGGCGGTGATCCTGGGTTCATTCCCGCCGGGCATCGTGCCGCTGGCACTGGCCCGGGTGCATGAACTGGTGCCCAACCATCATCAACAGCAAATTGCCTGGAGCCGCGCCACGGTGTCGTTTGCCACGTTTCAAGCGCTGACCGGGTTTGCCTATTCGGCGATATTCAATGCCAGTGGCGGGCATCACGCGTTGTTGTTTGTGATTGCCTGCGGGGCCATTGTGGTTGCATTGGTCTTGGAGTTAGCGATGCGGTTGATCGCCAGGATCAAAGATCGCAGCCCCCCTGTAGGAGCTGTCGAGAGCAACGAGGCTGCGATCTTTTGATCTTCAACCACAACACACGGTCCCACCTGATAGCCACCTCCCCAACAGGAACCCGAAAATGAACCTGCCCCAAACCATGACCCTGATCGAAATCACCCAGCCCGGCGGCCCTGAAGTCCTGCAACCGCGCGACGTGCCGATGCCCACGGTCGCCGTCGGTGAAGTGCTGATCCGCGTCCACGCCGCTGGGGTCAATCGCCCTGACGTGATCCAGCGCGCCGGCAAGTACCCGATGAAACCCGGCATGAGCCCGATTCCCGGCCTGGAAGTGGCGGGTGAAGTGGTCGCCATCGGCAAAGGGGTCACTGAGTTTGTGCTGGGCGACAAGGTCTGTGCGCTGACCAATGGCGGCGGCTATGCACAATATTGCATCGCCCCGGCCAGCCAGACCCTGCCGATCCCCGATGACATGGACTGGATTCAAGCCGCCGCGATCCCGGAAACCTTCTTCACGGTCTGGGCCAACCTGTTTGAAATGGGCGGTGCCAGCAAAGGCCAACGCGCCTTGATTCACGGCGGCACCAGCGGCATCGGCACCACTGCGCTGATGCTCTGCCGCGAGTTCGGGGTCGAGGCGTTCGCCACCGCTGGCAGCGAGGAAAAGTGCGACGCGATCCGCAAGCTCGGGGCCAAGGCGATCAACTATCGCGATCAGGATTTCGCCCAAGTCATCGCCGAAAAAACCGCCGGCAAAGGCGTCAACGTGATCCTCGACATCATGGGCGGCTCGTACTTCAACAACAACGTCGCTGCCCTGGCGATGGAAGGTCGATTGGTGATGCTCGGCTTCCTCGGCGGCGCCCACGCCGACGGTGTCGACCTGCTGGCGATCATGGCCAAGCGCGCGATCATTACCGGCTCACTGCTGCGCTCACGCACCCAGGAAGAAAAAGCCGCCATCGCCCAAGGGCTGTACGAATACGTTTGGCCAGTGCTGTCGGCCGGGCGTTGCTTGCCGATGATCGACAAGGTCTACCCGTTTACCGACGCGTCGCAAGCCCATGCGCGGATGGAAGCTGGCGATCACATCGGCAAGATTGTGTTGCAGATGGACTGATCAGTAGCCCTCGCCCGCCGACTGCGCGCCACCGATGATCGCGATGCCGGAGCTGCTGCCCAAGCGGGTCGCGCCGGCCTCGATCATCGCCAGGGCGGTCGGGTAATCGCGCACGCCGCCCGAGGCCTTGACGCCGATGTCCGCACCCACGGTGCGGCGCATCAGGGCGACGTCTGCGACGGTGGCGCCGCTGCGGCTGAAACCGGTGGAGGTTTTGACGAACGCTACATTCAGCTCACGACAGATTTCGCAGGCCTTCACTTTCTCTGCGTCGGTGAGCAGGCAGGTTTCCAGGATCACTTTCAGCGGCACACTGCCGCAGGCCTGTTTGACCTGCGCGATATCGTCCTGAACCTCGGCGAACAGTCCGTCCTTCAGCCAACCGATGTTCAACACCATGTCGATCTCGCCAGCGCCGGCGGCAATCGCCCGCTCGGCTTCGAAGGCTTTGCTCTCGCTCAGCCCAGCGCCCAACGGGAAACCGACCACGGCGCAAACCTTGACGCTATACCCCGCCAGATGTTGCGCGGCATGGGGCACTTGCCCGGAATTCACGCACACCGAATAGAAGCCATGCTCCGCCGCCTCGCGGCACAGGGTGGCGATTTGTTCGCGGCTGGCGTCCGGCGCCAGCAAGGTGTGATCGATGTACTGCGCCAGTGCCTGGGGTGGGAGATGGGCCATCGCAAAAACTCCTGTTTGTATATTCAAATGCCCCTGCGCCACAATCGAGGATCATTTGCGCAAAAACGTTACAAAACTCACAATTAATGTTACTTAAATAATATCAACAATCAACCCCGGAATGCCTGTGGACAGTAAAAAAGCCGAGCGTCTCAAGCTGATTCAACAAGCCCTGCAAGACCAGAGCGCCATTCACCTGCGCGAAATGGCCGCGTTGCTGGACGTCTCGGAGATGACCCTGCGCCGCGACCTGACCAAGTACACCGACCACCTGCGCCTGCTCGGCGGCTATATCACCAAAGTCCATGACGGCAACGACCCCGGCGATTACCGCGTGGCCGAACAGGACACCCGGCACGTCGAGGAAAAACGCCGCATCGGCAAACTCGCCGCACGGTTTATCCAGCCCGGCGACACGGTGTTTTTCGACTGCGGCACCACCACGCCTTTCGTGGTGGATTTCATCCCCGACGAACTCGAATTCACCGCCGTGTGCAACTCCCTGAACGTGCTGCTCAAACTCTCGCAAAAGCCCAACTGCCATATCGTGGTCTGCGGTGGCACGTTCCATCGCAAGAACCAGGTGTTCGAGAACCAGGCCGAATTCGGCATCCTCGATAGCGTGCGCCTGACCTGGGCCTTTGTTTCAGCCGCTGGGGTCAGCCAGGACTTCGGCGTGACCTGCTTCAACTTCAATGAAGTGGAGGTCAAGCAGAAGGTCCTGCGCCAGGCGCAACAGCGCTTGCTGCTGGCCGACCACAGCAAGTTCGACACGGTGCGCACCGCGCATTTCGCCGCCCTTGAAGACTTCCAGTACGTGGTCAGCGACAAGAAAATCCCCAAGGCTTATCGCGATGCGATCGCGGCCAGCGGTGCGCAGTTGATTATCTGATCAAGGCCTGTTGCTCGGCCTTATTCAGATAACCGGTGGTGACCTTGAACGCCGCCGTCTCCCCCGCCGCCAACGAGCGCACATGGCCCTTGGCGGACTCGGCGCGATAGCCTTCCGGCTCGCAGGTGGCGGGCAAGATAAACGCCGCGACTTGCTGATCGGCGTTGTGCAAGATCCAGCGTGCGGCGTGGTCGAATTGATCCGGGCGATAGCGTGTGTAGAACGCCGCGCCGTCCGGATGGCTCAGCAGGAAATGCGCTTCGCCGTTTGAGTCTGCACGCACGCCATCGAAGAAAAACACGATCTCCGGGTCGTAGAGTTCCGGGCGATCCAGGCACTGAAACTGCTCTGGTTCCAGCGCCAATTGCTCCATGTAACGGCTCCAGGCCGGCGTCGGTTTGACGTGGGCCGGCACGCTGCTGCGCAGGCGCACCTTCTCAACTCCCAACGGCTCGATGAACCGGGCGCCTTCGACGTAGGCGTAATTCATGTGGGCCATGTACATCAGGTCCATGGGTTTGCCGGCCAGGTTGGTCACGTTCATGGCGATATCGAACAGAGCGGAATCGGCACACAAGGTCACGCTTGGGCTCGCTAGATAACGGTCACCGAAACCCTGGGCGTATTCGTACTCGCCACCCAGGCGCAGGAACGGGCCGGCGCTGTCTTCACCGACTTCCAGCCAGGCGCGATCCATCGCCGCGCACGGCATCTCGCCGTGCAATGGATGGTCATCCTCGGGCGTCGGGCAACCGTTACGCAGCAAGCCGCTGTGGAACATGAAACAGCCGTAGGTGCCGATCACTGTCGGGCTCGGTCTGGGCTGGCTGAACAGGTTGCTCATGGTCAGGTCACAGCCGTCGAACACGGCATCCCAGATCATTTGCCCCTGATACGGCAGCACCACCAGTTTTCCACGACTGTTGGCCAATTCCAGCGCCAGCACACCGCTGGGATAGGTGCTGGCGCTGACCTTGAAATGCGCTGATTCGAGCAGCGTCTTCGGCGCTTCGCCAAACAGCGCCGGATAGAGATTGATCCGCGTACTCATGAAGTCACCGCTGCACCGACGGGGGCCCGTTCGCTGGCGGAATGACGCAGGCAGCGCACCGCGTAAGCGACGATCACGATGAAGCACAGCAACGGCACGCTGTAGGCCAGTTGCATATTGCCGCCGCTGTAATCGGAGAGCAGGCCCTGGAAGATCGGAATCACCCCGCCACCGACAATACTCATCACCAGCAGCGAACCGCCGACACCGGTGTCTTCACCGAGACCGTCGATGGTCAGGCCATAAATGGTTGGCCAGCACGGGCCGAGGAACACGCTCACACCGACCGCTGCATACACTGCGGTGATGTTCGGCACCAGGATGGTGTAGGCCAGCAACACAATGCACAGCACGCCATACACCGCCAGTACTTTGGCCGGGTGCAGTTTGCGCATCAGCACGTTGGCGATCATTTTGCCGATGAAGTACGCGGCGAAGGTCGTCAGCAGGAACCACGAGGCACTGCGCTCATTCATCCCGCCCAACTGCATGGCCAGGCGAATGGTGAAACTCCACACGCCGACTTGCGCACCGACGTACAGAAACTGCGCCAATACGCCAAAGGTGAAACGCTTGTTACCCCACAGCCGCGACAGGCTCTGACCGAGGCTGGCGGTTTTCTTGCTGGCGGTTTGCACGCCTTTGCACGCCGGGAACCGGGTGACGGCAATCAGTATGAACATCAGCACCAGCACCGCGATCATCCATTTGTACGGCAGCAAGGTGGACTGGATCATTTGCAGTTGCTGGACCGCCGCGTCGGAAGCGCTCATTTGCGTGAGCTGCTCGCGGGTGGCGTCGGTGTCCTTGAACATCACGAAACTGCCGACATACACCCCGGCCATTGCGCCGAACGGGTGGAAGGTCTGGGAGATGTTCAGGCGGCGGGTGCCGGTTTCCCGTGGGCCCATCAGCGTTGAATAGGTGTTGCACGCGGTTTCGAGAAACGACAGCCCCGCCGCAATCACGAACAGCGCCAGCAGGAACATGCCGTACTTGGCGGTGGACGCCGCCGGGAAGAACAGCAGGCAACCCAACATGTAGAGCATCAGGCCGATCAGGATAGTAGCCTTGTAGCTGAAACGCCGAACCACCAACGCCGCCGGGATCGCCACGAAGAAGTAGCCCAGGTAAAACGCCGACTGCACGAATGCGGTCTGGAAATCGCTGAGCAGAAAGGCTTTCTTGAAATGCGCGATGAGCACGTCGTTCATGCTCGCGGCCGCCGCCCACAGCGCGAAGATGCTGCACAGCAAGATGAAGGCGAACCAGGGCGTGCGGTTCAGGTAGAAACCATCGGGCGTCTGTTGGAGCGGAGGCTTTGTCATTGTTGTTCTCCGGGTGGGTTTTGAGTGTTGAATCTGCTCGGCGTCAGGCGTCGAGTTGGCGCTGGAATTCAGCGAACGCGTTGGCGTCCGGGTAAGACGTTTGGGTGCCGAGGCCAGTGACCGAGCACGCGGAATAGGCCACCGCTTGGGTCATGGCGGCGCGAATGTCGCGGTCGCGGCTCCAGTGTTGGATGAAGCAACCGATGAACGCGTCGCCGGCGCCGGTGGTATCGCGGGCGGCGACCCGCAGGCCCGGAATCTGGAACTCGCCCTCCTCGCCGACGTACAGCGCGCCTTGTTGGCCGAGGGTCACGATCACGTGGCGAATGCCGCTGGCGACCAGGGTCTTGGCAGCTTTAAGCGCGGACTCGGGCGAGTCCACGGTCTGGCGGCTGATCAGCGCCAGTTCCGATTCGTTGGGCACCAGGAAATCCAGTTGGGCCAAGTGCTCACGACTCAGGCCGGCCAAGGCTGGCGCAGGATTGAGCAACACCGGAATGTTGTGTTCGCGGCCGAACTCAATGGCGTGATAGACGGTTTCCACATTGATTTCGAGTTGCAGCACGATCAGCGAACACTCGCGCAAGGCTGGGGCAGCGGCGTCGATATCCGCCGGGGCGAGATGGGCGTTGGCGCCTTTGACGATGAGGATGCTGTTGTGGGAATCGGCCTGGACGAAGATTGGCGCCACGCCGCTGGACACGCCCGGCACACGCTGCACGTAACGGGTATCAATGCCGAAGCGCTGGAAATTGGCCAGGGTGTTGTCGGCGAACATGTCATCGCCGACCTTGGTCAGCATCAGCACATCCGCCCCGAGCTTGGCCGCAGCCACCGCCTGGTTGGCGCCTTTGCCGCCACAACCGAGGGCAAACCCCGGCGCTTCCAGCGTTTCGCCCTGGGCCGGCATGCGGTCGATGTAGGTGATCAGATCCACCATATTGCTGCCGATGACTGCGATCTTGCTCATTGCTATCCCACCTTGATGCGGCTTGCCTGACTGACGTCGGCGCTGTTGTTTTGTTATTTAAATAACATTTGGTGTGATTATTCAATCTTTTTTATTGAGCCGTAGTTGCGCAAAGACGAGCGGTTTTTGCGCAAACGCGGGAGCGCAAGGGTCAGGACTGACCCTTGCTGGGGAGGTAGCGAGGTTAAAACAGAGCGATCAGCCTTCCTTGATACGGTCCCACCACTGTGCGACTTCCTCGGGGCTGGCGGCTTTGATCCGCGCCAGATCCAGCGGATAAACCACCTGCGGATTCTCGACAAAACGGGTCGCGGTGAATTGGCCATTGCTGGCCCGCAGGATGTAGCCGCTGTCTGTGCATTGCGCCGAGGCCAGGTAGACCACGCCTGGCGCAACCCATTGTGGCTTGAGGTTCTCTGGTTCTTCGGTCACGCCCCACATCCGGGTTTTGGCCACCGGGGACACGGCATTCACCAGGATGCCATCCACCGCGCCTTCCATGCTCAAGGCGTTCATCACACCCAGTTGCGCCATCTTGCCAGCGGCATAGGCCACCAGCCCGGGCTGGGCGTATTGCTGATACATGGCGCGGTCGGAAGTGGTCAGCACCACGCGCGGTGCGGAGGATTTCTTGAGGTGTTTCCAGGCGTGTTTGCACAGCCAGATGGGCGTATAGACGTTGATGTCCAATGCGCGTTCGATAAACGATGCGTCGGCGTCTTCAATGGATTGGTAGCCGACCCATCCGGCGTTATGGATCAGGATATCCAGCTGACCAAAGGCTTCGATAGCGACGTTGATCAGTTGTCGGCAACCCTCTTCGCTGGCCAGGTCGGCGCTGTGACCGATGACGCTCAGGCCTCGGGCTTGCAGGGTTCGCGCGGCGTCCAGGGCAATCGAGGCGTCCTCGCCACTGCCGATATTGTCGGCACCAATGTCACTGATGATCACGTGGGCCCCGCGTTGCGCCAGCGCCTCGGCGTAACACAAACCCAACCCTCGGCCGGCACCGGTGACAATCGCGGTTCTTCCTGAAAAATTCATGGTCATCCTCCTGATTGACGGGTCACCCTAACATCCACGAACGGCTCAAGGTCAACGGCGGATCATGATCGTTCCCATGCTCCGCGTGGGAATGCAGCCCGGGACGCTCCGCGTCACTGGACGCGGAGCGTCCCTAGAGGCATTCCCACGCAGAGCATGGGAACGATCCTGCAACACACACGGCTGTCGAAATAGTTCCCGTCCCCGGCGCGTATCTGTTAAAACCCGTGCTTTCCCCTGATCGACTGGACTGCTGGATGCTTACTCCCCTCATGAGCCACTTGCGTCGGCGCTGGTTTTCATCGTTGTGCATGGCGCTGCTAATTGTTGGCCTGCCGGCGAGTTGCGGGGTGCTCAAGTACAAAGAGCGCGAGTTACTGTTTCGGATCGAGCCGGGCACGGCCGGGTGGTATCACGGCTTGCCGCAGGACGTTCAGGAATTCGACATCAAGCCTGCCAGCTTCAAGGGCAATCAAAACCTGCACGCCTGGTGGTGGCCGGCCGCGCGCCGTGATGCGCCGTCGATCCTCTACCTGCACGGCGTGCGCTGGAACCTCACCGGCCAGGCGTTTCGCATCGAGCAATTGCGGGCCATGGGCTATTCGGTGCTGGCCATCGACTACCGCGGGTTTGGCCAGAGCAAGGGCGATCTGCCGTCGGAAGCCAGCGTTTATGAAGACGCCCGAGTCGCGTGGGAGCGCTTCAAGGCGATGCAACCGGACCCGAACAAGCGCCTGATCTATGGTCACTCGCTGGGTGGCGCAGTGGCCATCGACCTTGCGGCAGACCTGGCCGCGCAGGCGAAAAAGGACCACGTCGCGGTGCCGGTGCGCGGGCTGGTGATCGAGTCCACCTTCACCACGCTGGGCGACGCCGTCGCGCAAGTGGCGGACAGCAACCTGCCGGTGAAATCCCTGCCCGTGCGTTGGCTGTTGTCGCAGAAATTCGATTCCATCGACAAGATCACCGACATCGACATGCCGCTGCTGGTGGTCCACGGCCTGGCGGATGCGTTCATGCCGTCGCGCTTCAGCCAGCAGTTGTTCAATGCCGCCAACGAGCCGAAGCGTCTGCTGTTGATACCCGGCGGCACGCACAACAACAGCATGAGCCTGGGCGGCAGTCAGTATCGCCAGGCCATCGACAACCTGATGAAAGCCAAGCCTGCACAGGTCGCCGGGCCAACGGTGACTCAAGGTGCTCGCAAGGCTTAGCGATACCCCTTCGCCTGCAAATCGAACAGCTGCGCATAACGCCCGCCCGCCGCCACCAGGCTGTCGTGATCGCCCCGCTCCAGGATCGCGCCCTGATCCAGCACGATGATGTGGTCGGCGTTGCGCACACTGGAAAAACGATGGGAGATCAGCAAAGTCATGCGGCCCTGGGTGTGCTCGCTGAAATGCTCGAATACTGCCGCTTCCGCCGCCGGGTCGAGGGCCGAGGTCGGTTCATCGAGGATCAGGATGTCGGCATCACGGCGCATGTAGGCGCGGGACAACGCGATCTTCTGCCATTGCCCGCCGGACAACTCCTGGCCCCCGGCAAACCAGCGCCCCAGTTGCGTGGCATAACCGCGATCCAGCCCTTCGATAAAGGGCGCGGCCATGCCTTCGGCCGCAGCTTCTTTCCAGCGTTTCTCATCGTCGAAGGCCTGGGTATCGCCGACGCCGATGTTCTCCCCTACGGAGAACTGATAGCGAATGTAGTCCTGAAAAATCACCCCGATGCGCCGTCGCAGCGCATCCTCTTCCCAGGTTTGCAGGTCGCTGCCGTCCAGCAGGATACGGCCCTGATCGGGGCGATACAGCCGGGTCAGCAGTTTGATCAGCGTGGTCTTGCCTGATCCGTTCTCCCCCACCAACGCCACGCTACGGCCCGGCACCAGGTGCAGGTCGATGCCCTCCAGCGCCGCGCGACTGGCCTCTGGATAACGGAAACCCACGTTCTCGAAACGCAGCCCATCGCCGGGGACTGCGCCCACAGTCAGGTGGCCGGTATCGCTCACCACCGGTTCGGCCAGGTATTCGTAGAGGGCCGACAGGTAAAGACCATCCTCATACAGACCACTGATCGCACTGAGGCTGCTGCTGACGGCCGTTTGCCCCTGTTTGAACAGCACCAGGTACATGGTCATCTGCCCGAGGCTGATCTGGCCATGAACGGTATCGACCACGACCCACGCATACGCCAGGTAAAACGCTCCGGTGCCCAGCAGCCCAAGGACGAAACCCCAGCCATCGCGGCGCAAGGTCAGCCGCCGGTCTTCGGCGTAAAGCCGCTTGAATGTGTCGCGATAACGCTGCAACAGCAAGGGCGCAAAGCCGAACAGCTTGACCTCTTTGATGAAGCTTTCGTGGGACAGCAGCGTTTCGATGTAACTCTGTTGCCGACTCTCCGGCGCCCGGCGAGTGAACAGCCGAAACGCATCCCCGGAAAAATGCGCCTCGGCAAAGAACACCGGCAACGCACCGACCACCAGTAACACCAGTGCCCACGGCGAGAAATGCACCAGCAACACACCGAAACTGATCAGCACGATCAGGTTCTGGATCAGCCCCAACGACTTCATCACCAACGCCAGCGGCCGGGTCGAAGCCTCGCGCCGCACCCGCACCAACTTGTCGTAGAACTCGGAGTTCTCGAACTGCACCAGCGATAACGTCTGGGCCTTCTCCAGAATCATCGTGTTGACCTTCTGCCCCAACTGCACCCGCAACAGCGACTGCTGAACCGACAGCGCCCGTTGCGTCCCGGACAGCAAAGCGAGCACCCCCGCCTCGAACAACACATAACGCACCACCGGCCACAACGGCGCACTGCCCTGCTGCGCGTGCAATTGCATGGCAGTGACGACGGCGTCGACGATGCGCTGGCCGAGCCAGGCGGCCAATGCCGGGAGGACACCGGCGATCAGGGTCGCCAGGACCAGACCGAGGAACAATCCGCGTGAAGTGCCCCAGACCAGTTGCAGGGCTCGTTTTGCCTGGTCGAATAGAGCGGCGAAACGGTTAACTGCCAGGCTCATTCAGCACACTCCGGCGATGGCTTGGAAGATTCGCCCTGAAACCGCGCCCGATACCGCCCCGGACTCTCCCCCGTCCACTTCTTGAATGCCCGATGAAACGCACTCGGTTCCTGAAACCCCAGTTGCTCGGCGATATCGCCGATGCTCGCCTTGCTCTGGCGCAGTTGCTCAAACGCCACCCCACGCCGCACCTCGTCCTTGATCTCCTGATACGAACAGCCTTCGCGCTCCAGTTTTCGGCGGAAGGTGCTGGGACTCAGGTGTTGTTCCAGGGCGAAGGCTTGCAGGGTCGGCCATTGGCTGTAATGGCTGTTGCGCAGGCGTTGGTGCACCTGGGACGCGAGGCCGTGCTGATTGCGGAAGCGGATCACCAGCCATTGCGGCGCGGTGCGTAAGAACACTTTCAAGGATGCGAGGTCTTGAACCACCGGCAGTCGCAGGTAGTGGCTGGCGAATTCAATTTCGGTGCGTTCGGCGCCGAAGGTCAGGTTGGGCCCCCAGAGCAAACGGTCGTCGCTGAGGGAGACGCGCTCGTGGCGAAAATCCGCGCGGTCGATGGGGATGCGTCGCCCGCCGAGCCAGCACAACAAGCTGATCATCAATACCAGGAAGGTTTCTTCGCCCAGGCGGCTGACATCATTGTCGGTCGAGCCGGTTTGCAGGCTGATGACCGCGCGCTTGCCGCGCACAGTCAACGTGCCGCGAAAGTCGTGGAGGAACAGGGCGAAGTTGGCCAGGCATTGGCGCATCGCTTTGTGCAGGTCGGGTTCCTGAATCAGCGCCCGGCAGATCAGGGCGAAACTGCCCGGCGGCATGCCGTGGCGGTCGAGGCCGAAGAATTCGTCGTCGAGCTCGCGAATCTGGATCAGCCACAACGCGGCAAAAGCGCTGGCCGGCACGCGGGCCGTGGGCTGGCCAAGCAGCGCCGGATCGATATCGGCCTGTTCCAGCACCGCCGCCAAGCGCTGGGGATTGTCCTCCAGCCGATGGATCATCGCCCGCACGAAATAGGCTGCCACTGAATCCGTTTCCCGCATGTGAACGCTTTTCTCCCCATCGCCCGACTGGCAAAAAACACCAGTGCCGTTGAACAGTTGCGGCATAGGACAAGCGCCCTGCCCGCTCTAGACTCGCGGCCATAGTACGCCTTCGGCCGTTGTGGCGGCCAAGGTATCGACGGGTTTGATCGCAAGGACTTCCAGCATGAATCTGCAACACATCGGCGTGATTGGCGCGGGCACCATGGGCAACGGGATTGCGCAGGTCTGCGCCGTGGCGGGGTTCAGCGTGACCTTGATCGATATCAGCGAGAGTGCCCTGCAAAAGGCTGTGGCGACCGTCGGCAAGAACCTTGATCGGCAGGTCGCCAAAGCGACGTTGAGCGAAGAGCTGAAACTCGCCGCCCTCGACAAGATCCGCACCAGCACTGATTACGCCAGCCTGAACGACGTGCAACTGGTGATCGAAGCCGCCACCGAAAACCTCGAGCTGAAATTGCGGGTGCTGCAACAGATTACCGCGCAGGTCAGCACCGAGTGCGTCATCGCGTCCAACACCTCGTCACTGTCGATTACCCAACTCGCCGCCAGTGTCAGCCAACCCGAGCGTTTCATCGGCCTGCACTTCTTCAACCCGGTGCCAGTGATGGGGTTGATCGAGGTGATTCGCGGGCTGCAAACCAGCGACGCGACCCACGCGCTGGCGCTGGACATGTCCACGACGCTGGGCAAAACCGCGATCACCGCCGGTAATCGTCCGGGCTTCGTGGTCAACCGGATCCTGGTGCCGATGATCAACGAAGCGATCCTGGTGTTTCAGGAAGGCCTGGCCAGCGCCGACGATATCGACGCCGGCATGCGCCTGGGCTGCAACCAGCCGATCGGCCCGCTGGCCCTGGCGGATTTGATTGGCCTGGACACGGTGTTGGCGATTCTCGAGGCGTTCTACGACGGCTTCAATGACAGCAAATACCGCCCAGCGCCGTTGCTCAAGGAAATGGTCGCCGCCGGTTACCTGGGACGTAAAACGGGGCGCGGCTTCCATGCCTATGCCTGAGCGTTGTGAGCGCTTCGCCGAATACCGGGACAAGGTGCTGGAGCTGTTCGCCAGCAAAGGTTTCGGCCAGGTCGGCATGCGTGAACTCGCCACCTGCCTGGGGCTCGCCCCGGGCTCGTTGTATCACCATTACCCGAGCAAGCAGCACTTGCTGGCGGACTTGATCGAAGAATTCTACGAAGAGCTGTTGGCGACGCTTGGGCGTCTTGAGAAAAAACCCAGGCGCGACACCCTGCCCAGCCTGATTCGTGCGCACCTGAATCTGCACCGGGAAATGCCCTGGCATTTTCGTCTGGCGGAGCGTGACAGCGGTTGTCTGAATGAAGATCAACAAGCGCGGGTTCGGCACTTGCGCGAGCAATATGAATGCCGGTTGTTGCAGATGCTGGGGACCAGATCCCGTCTCAGCGAACAAGGCCAGTTGGCGGCCGGGCACGCGATTGCCAACTTGCTCAACAGCGCGCCGGGTTGGCTGACGCAGCATGCGCTGGGTGATGCGGAGCGGGATGAACTGTTGGAAAATCTGGTCAGTGGGGCGATCGAGCGCTTGTTGCGACCCGTGGCCCCGCGCGCAGCGGCCTGAGGCGATACAAAGTGCCAGTACCCACGGCATAATGGCGGCCCCTCAAAACACAAAAAGGATTTCGTGTGTTATCGCGCCTCAATACCCTCTGGTCATGGCTCTATTACGCCGTGAGCTGGCTCGTTGTCCTCGTTTTGATTCTTCACCACGTCGCCTACGATTGGTCGCTGATGACGCCTATCGATGTCGGCGGTACGTTCATGGGTGGCGGCATGGCTACGCAGCTGTATTGGATGGGCTGGATCGTGGCCACGATGGGCCTGATTGTCGCTATTTTGTTACGCCTGCCCGGTGCAATCTTCGGCTGGATCGGCGCCGGCCTTGTACCGTTGGGCATCGGTGCCTGGTGGCAACTGAACTACCCGGACAACGCGGATGAAGTGATCTACAGCATCGGCCAAGAGGGGATTGCCGTTTACATGCTGATCGGCGCAGTGCTGCTGGGCAGCGGACTTTATGCTCGCGCAAGGTTAAAAAACCGCGTACCTGATCGGGAGCAAATGCCGGTACAAGTCATTGTTGCCGCTATGCTCGCCGCTTTCTTTATTGGCGTGCCCCTGGCCATTTACAAGCAGCAAACAATGCCCCGCTGCGCCTTCAATAAGGAAGGTCAGCAGTTGACCGTCTGCATTGGCGACGAACGCGTCATCGTCGATTGATCGAGCAATAAGCGGCGCCTGTTCTATAGAAAAAACGTCTGAACAAACCCGGTGAAAACCGGCCTCTAACGCTTTGCTATTAGAGGTCGAACCCTATTGAAGCTGGATGCCGTTTTGGCGTCCGGCCCACTCAGTTACCGGGAGCACACCATGAAAATCAATCCCTACCTGATCTTCAACGGCGACTGCAAAGCCGCCTTCGCCTATTACGCCGAGGCCCTGCCCGGCCAGATCGACATGATGATGACCTTCGGCGAAAGCCCGGCGAAGGAGCACGTTCCGGCGGACTACCACAACTTGATCATGCATACCCGCCTGTCGGTGGGGGACCAGGCGATCATGGGCTCGGACACCACGCCCGACCGTCCCACCGATGACATGGCCGGTTGCTCGATCTCGTTGAACGTCGACAGCGTCGCCGAAGCTGAGCGCGTCTTCGCCGCACTGGCGGAGGACGGCACGGTGCAAATGCCACTGGAGGCAACTTTCTGGGCGGCACGCTTCGGGATGCTGGTGGATCGGTTTGGCGTGGCGTGGATGGTCAATTGCGAGAAGGATCAGTGACGCGCTGGAACCAGGTTTCCTTCAGGCACAAAAAAGCCCAACCTGAAAAGGTTGGGCTCTCTGAGCTTGTGGCAACTCCATGACCATCTGCTACCGTCAACACGCCATCTCGAGTCGTATCAACGGAGGTTGAATGAATCATTTGCTGATCGCACTGATCGTGTTCACCTGCCTGTTCGGCAGTGCCTTGGTGGGCTCGTACGTGCGCCAGCGTTTGCCCTCGCATCACCTGAGCGACGATTCGGTCGCCGTCCTGAAGCTCGCCACCGGCCTGATCGCGACCATGTCGGCGCTGGTGCTGGGCCTGCTGGTTTCTTCGGCCAAAGGCACATTCGAAACGACCAATGCGCAACTGGAGGGCGCGGCCGCCAAGGTTGTTGAATTCGACCGCGTGCTGGCGCGGTATGGCCCGGAGACCCAGCCCATCCGCACGCAACTCAAGCACAACTATGCTGAAATCGTGCAAATCCTGCAGTCCCGGGACTCATCCCGCCTGGCAATGCTCGACAGCCCCGAAGCAATCAAACGCTCCGAAGCCCTGCAACAGCAGGTCGCCGCGCTCTCCCCCGGTACCGACAATCAACGCGCGCTCAAGGCCTCGGCCCAGCAGATGATGGACGCTGTATTCGCCGCCCGCTGGCTGACGATGCTTCAGGCCAACCAATCGATCCCGCCGATCATGCTGGTCATTCTCATCACCTGGCTGTCGATCATCTTCGGCTCGTTCGGCTTGTTCGCTCCGCGCAATGGCACGATTGTGGTGGTGCTGATGATGTGCTCCGCATCAGCGGCGGCAACGATCCTGCTGGTGGAAGAGCTGAATCGGCCGCTGGACGGGTTGATCAGTGTATCGCTGGAGCCGATGTTGCATACGATGGAGCGGTTGGGGCAGTAAGCACTGCGCTCTTGCACTCCACCATCAGCTTGCTTTCCCCGTGCACCGTGCACTCGATGCTGACCGGCAGAAAGCGTTCGATCACCGCGATATTGCTTTGCAGATGCTCGGTCATGCGCGGCGTAGTGAAGCTGCCGCCACCCGCCATTGCCATGGGCAGCAGCAATTGATCGGCGAGGTGCTCGGCAACGGCGGTGGCGCTGTTCAGCCAATCCGCGGCCTGATCGATGGCGCCATCGGCGACCTTCTCGGCGCGCAGGGCAGCCTGGCCGAAACCACTGAACACTTCGGTGACGTGCTCAAAGACGTACTCCACCAGCAGGACATTCCCCGGCCCCCGATCCTGATCGAGCGCGACGCAATGCAACACCTGCGGCGCCATCTCCAGCCGCTTGGCGACCCGCTCCAATTCACGCACCGCCACTTGCGGCGCAAGGCCCGCCACCAGGGCAGAAGCGCTCTGTGCCACTAACGCGCCGCGCTCCAGCAGATGCAGCGGTCGCAACTGCGAAGGCTGCACGAAGGCTTCGATTTCGCCACCACCGGCCGGCACAAAACCGTGGCGTATCAGTTGCAACTCAACCTTGGCCCCCATGCGCCGCAGCAGCGGCAGCCAGGCGCGATCAAGGAAATCGCTGGGCGGTGCCAATGGATTATGCGTACCGCCCGAGATCCGAACACGACTGGCTTGCGGCGCCAGCAACAAGGCCGGCAACAGTGTCTGCAACACCAGTGTGCAACTGCCCGCCGTGCCAATGGCAAAGCTGAATTCGCCGCCACGAATCGGTCCTGGTTCAAAGAATAAAACCTGCGAACCCAACTCCGCCCCCCGCACCGTTGCGCCACAGACCTCGGCCGCCGCCAGCACCGCCGTCAGGTGCTGGCGCAGCAAACCGGGGCGGCTGCGCCTGGCTCGAATGTTCTTAATCTGCAGCGCCCGGCCGGTCACCATCGACAGGCTCAAGCCACTGCGCAGTACCTGACCGCCACCCATCGCGCCGTCCAGTTCAATCACTTCCTGTTTCATCTTCATCCTTAGGCGTAACGCTTTACCGTGTCTCTCAAGTACTGATCCAACAGCCGGGAATCTTCTTGGGTGCGCGGCAGTTTAGGGACTGCGCGCTCCAACTCCGTAGCGATGAAGTGGTGCAAAGCGTGTCGACGTGGCCCGTAAGCGCTTTCATCGGCGTTGCGCTTGAGCACCAACAGTTCGGCGACTTCATCCAGCAGTGCCGGGTCGTCGACAGTGCTGAGCAAGTCGGCGAAGGTCATCGGCGGCCGGCCCCGCCCCTGGTCGATCCAGCGCACCGCCAGCAGCGGGCGCAGCACGTAGAAGTACTTCTTGAACCGCACGCTCTCGCCTTGCAGGTAGCCGCGAAAGTTTTTCCTGGCCATCGACAGGTAATGATTGCGCGCGGCCGGCGGGCTGTAGAACGCCTCGGCCAGCTCACGCAACTGCAAGGTCGCGGCCGTTTCGCTGCGATATACCAGGGGCGAATCGAGCCATTCCAGCAACGTCGGATTGGACTTGCGCAACAGCCCGAGGGTCTTGCGCAACTCCCAACCACTGACATCCAGCTCATCGTCCAGCGGCCGCTCGATCACATCCCGTGGCGTATCGACCTGGACGAACCAATCCGGTTTTTCCACGTAGACGAAGCGCACGTCATAGTCGCTGTCGGTCGAGGCAAAGCCCCAGGCGCGACTGCCGGATTCGCAGGCGTAAAGCACCGTGACATTCCGCTCGCGCTCTATCCTTTCAAGCTCCTGTAACACCCGGGCGCGCATCTCGGGCGCCAACGGGTGAGTTTCATAGTTGTCCATGTTCCCTATCCTTTTACGCACACCACTTGACGCAAGGTGTGCAGCACTTCAACCAGCTCGCGCTGGGCGTGCATGACTTTGTCGATGTCCTTGTAGGCCATCGGAATTTCATCGATGACCGCGGCGTCCTTGCGGCACTCCACGTGGGCGGTGGCGCGGATCTGATCCTCGATGGTGAAGGTGTTCTTGGCCTTGGTCCGGCTCATGGTGCGACCGGCGCCGTGGCTGCAGGAGCAGAACGATTCCTCGTTACCCAGTCCACGAACGATGAAGCTTTTCGCCCCCATCGACCCCGGAATAATCCCCAACTCGCCCTTCTTCGCCGACACCGCGCCCTTGCGGGTCACCAGAATTTCTTCACCAAAATGCCGCTCTTTCTGCACGTAGTTGTGATGGCAGTTCACCGCCTCCAGCGCCACCTCGAAGGGCTTGCTGATCACTTGCCGTGTCGCCTGAATCACCGCTTGCATCATCAACGCACGGTTCTGTTTGGCGAAATCCTGGGCCCAACCCACCGCTTCGACGTAGTCATCGAAGTGCTGGCTGCCCTCTTCGAAGTACGCCAGATCGCGGTCCGGCAAGTCAGCGATGTGCTGCCGCATATCCGCCTGGGCCAGTTGAATGAACAGGTTGCCGATGGCGTTGCCGACACCACGGGAGCCGCTGTGCAACATGAACCAGACCCGGTTGGCTTCATCCAGGCAGACCTCGATGAAATGGTTACCGCTGCCTAACGTGCCCAAATGGCCCCGGTTGTTGGTTTTGGCCAGTGCCGGGTACTTGTCGGTGATCAACTTGAACCGAGGGTCCAGTGCCGCCCAGGCGTGATCGGCCTGTCGGGGGATCTCATCCCAGGCGCCCTTGTCCCGGCGTGACCGGGTCGAGCTGCGGCCATGCGGCACCGCTTGCTCGATGGCGCTGCGCAGACCGTGCAGGTTGTCCGGCAAATCAGCGGCCATCAGCGAGGTACGCGCGGCAATCATGCCGCAACCGATGTCGACGCCGACTGCCGCCGGAATGATCGCGCCCACCGTCGGAATCACACTGCCGATGGTCGAGCCCTTGCCCAGGTGCACGTCCGGCATCACCGCCAGGTGTTTGAAGATGAACGGCATCTTCGCCGTGTTCATCAACTGCTCGCGCGCTTCGTTTTCCACCGGGACGCCTTCGGTCCAGAGCTTGATCGGCTTGCCGTTGGCGACTTCCAGCAGTTGGTACGTATGTTCTTGCATGATCTCTATTCTTTTCTTTTGGCCGATTAGTCGGCGTTGTTCCAATACCCGGCAGCGACCAGGGGATACAGGCACATATGCTCTACCAGCTGAGCTACCCGTTACCGGGGCGGGAGTCGAACCCGCGACACGATGGAGTACCTGTGGCATTCGCTGCCAAAACTTCAAATAGGTGGCACGACAAAAGTGAGTGACTGTTGCGCGTTGCCGCGCACCGGACTTAACCGGTCGTTAGATGTACAGCCACTCGGCATTCGTGCCTTTCACCGACCCTGACAAGGGTTTGATGAGACGTCGTTGGATGTAGTCCCATCGGCATTCAGCGTCAGTGAAAAAATCAATTCGTGTGGCGTGCGCCGTGTGACCGGCGCACGCGTTTCCTTACTCCATGGCCTCAATCACCTTCACCCAGTGCTGCGCACCATAGTTACCGGTGGTGAACTGCTCGATCACGTCGAACACCGAGTCGCTGAAACCGCCGACATTCAAGATGTCCTCACGGTCCGGCGCCTGGGTCGTGGCCCCCGGTTGCATATCGATGCACACCAGCCGCGCCTGCGGGTTGATCTGCTTGATCCGCTCCCATTGCCGCATCGTCTCGCTGCCGCCGCGGCGACGCGCATCGATCCAGGATTCATTGTCCGAGACCAGGATCAGCGTATCGACCTTAGCCTTGGCGTCAGCCAGTTTCGCCAATGGCGCCGAGCAGTTAGTCCCGCCACCGCACGCAGCGGCCAGTTTCTCGGCATTGCTCATCACGCTGTCACGCGGGTTGAGCTGGACATCCACCACCTGCACCTCAAACGGCATCACCCGGGCTTGCGGTTGCTTGCGCAAAACCGCGGCAGCGATCAGTGCAGCCACATCAATGCAGCGTACTGCGCTGGTCGCGCCCTGGCGATAACCGGTGACCGGGCTGTGCATCGAGCCCGACACGTCCGGGCACACTACGACATGACCTTGCAGCGCCGGCACGTTGGCCAAGGACAGTTCCAATGCATCCTGCAATGCCTCGCGCACTATTTGCGGCACGTCATCCCCGGTCATGCAATAAGCCGCCAACAACTGGTACGGATACACCCGCGCCTTCGCCACTGCCTCGGCATCTGCCAGGCGTGCGGCCACATACTCGGTGCAACCCGGCACCTGAAACGCACCGTGGCGTGCCAGGGTGTTGAGGTTCATGCGCAGGGCTTGCCAGCCCATGTTCTGCGCCTGGGTCGCCCATTGCTCCTTGCTCAGCGTCTCGTTACCCAGCAGTTGGAACGGCACCTGCGGCACCTCCTGGCTCGCGCCGCTGCGGAAGGCCAGCAACGAGCGGGTCAGTTCCGGCAGCGCTTGCACATCCACCGGTTTGCCGATCAACCAGGCAAAGAACGCTGCACGCCAGGCCTCATTGGGCTTGGGGTGAACCATCTTCACCACATCTGCCAGCGACGGCTGGTTGCCGATCGAGGCCTGGAGCAATTGGCGTTCGCTGGCGTTGTTCAACCAGTTCTGCACCAGTCGCTTGGGCTGCGAACCGAGGGACTTGCGCCCCGTGGCACCGCTGCGCAGGATCTGTACGAAGTTGCGCAGCATCTTGCCGCTGTCCACCACCTGCTCGAACACCTCTGGCACCAGCGCCGAACGCTGTGCGGTGAGGGCGGCGAGCATCAAGGCCGGCATGTCTTTCATGTGACCCTTTTTACGAGCATACAGAGCGGCCTTCGCCACGTAGCGGCTGTCCAGTTCGGCGACCAGTTGCAACACCTGATCCAGTTGGCTTTCGGCCGAAGCGTAGAACGTCGAGTTCAGGCACCCGGTCACGGCCAGTTGGGCCAACGTGTGTTTGGCGCTGTAGGCATAAGCCGGGGCTTGAGCGGCGTTCAGCGTGTCGCATGCCGGCAGTGTTGCCTGTTGGGTGTTGAACAGCTTGAAGTTGGCCATCGTGGCGTCTCGCTCTGTTGTCTCGTTCGTTGCCAGAGGTAGTGCAGCCGACGTGCCAGGTTTGTTTTTTCGATTTGATTATTTTTTATCTTATTGATTTATATCATTATTTTTATTTTTTGAGATTTCTAAAGATTCTTGGGGAGACAAACGGCTCGCTATTTATCTATCCTTTGATATCGCTTTTTATCCTCAGGTATAAACATGTCAACCAAGCGCACCGTCGCCATCGGTTTTATCGGCTCCACCCTCGATCGCGTCGGCAAGGGCGCCAATCGCTGGAGTCACTGGCGACCGAGCGTAGGCCTGTGCCAGCAACCGGACGTGTTGATCCATCGGCTGGAACTGATTCACGGTGTCGACGCCCGGGACGTCAGCCTGGCCGAGCGGGTTCGCGAGGACATCCGCCAGGTCTCGCCGGACACCGAGGTGCGCCTGCACCCCATGTCGCTGCGCAACCCCTGGGATTTCGAAGAGGTGTACGGCGCGCTGCACGACTTCACCACCGACTACACCTTCGACACCGAGCACGAGGATTACCTCGTGCACATCACCACCGGCACCCACGTCGCGCAGATTTGCTGGTTCCTGCTGACCGAGGCGCGGTTTTTACCGGCGCGGTTGATCCAGACCTCCCCTGCCCGGCGCCAGAATGAAGCAGAGAAAGCCACCGGCACCCACGCCCTGATCGACCTCGACCTGTCGCGCTACGACCGCATCGCTTCGCGCTTCGCCCATAAACGCCTCGAAGGCCTGGCGTTTCTAAAGTCCGGGATCGCCACCCGCAACGTGGCGTTCAACCGTTCCATCGAGCAGATCGAACGTGTGGCCGTGCGCTCCCAGGCACCGATGCTGCTGATCGGCCCGACCGGTGCCGGCAAGTCGTTCCTGGCCCGACGCATCTATGAGCTCAAGCGCAGCCGGCACCAGATGCAGGGTCGTTTTGTGGAAGTGAACTGCGCAACCTTGCGCGGCGACGGCGCCATGTCGACGCTGTTCGGCCACATCAAAGGCGCGTTTACCGGCGCGCAAAATGCCCGCGACGGCCTATTGCGCGCAGCCGATGGCGGCATGTTGTTTCTCGATGAGATCGGTGAACTGGGCGCCGACGAGCAAGCCATGCTGCTCAAAGCCGTCGAAGAGAAACGCTTCTTCCCCATGGGATCGGACAAGGAAGTGGAAAGCGACTTCCTGATCATCGCCGGCACCCACCGTGACCTGCGCAGCCGCGTCGCCGAAGGCCTGTTTCGCGAAGACTTATATGCGCGCATCAACCTGTGGACGTTCGACCTGCCCGGCCTGGCGGGTCGGCGCGAAGACATCGAGCCCAACATCGATTTCGAACTGGAACGCCATGCCCGCGATCAGGGCCATTTGGTGCGGTTCAACCTGGAAGCCCGGCGCCGCTACCTGGCATTTGCCAGCTCCAGCGAAGCCGCTTGGCTGGGTAACTTTCGCGAGTTGTCAGCATCGATCACGCGCATGGCGACCCTGGCCGACAGCGGGCGCATCGATGAGGCTCAGGTCGAGGAAGAAATTGATCGTCTGCGTTATGCCTGGGGGCTGACGCAACCCAGTGATGATCTGGATGTATTGCTGGGTGAGAACGTCGACATTGACCTGTTCGATCGCTTGCAACTGAAGGCTGTGCTGGACGTTTGCCGGCAGGCGGACAGCTTGTCTGACGCGGGACGACGTCTGTTTGGTGTGTCGCGCCAGGCCAAGGCACAGCCGAACGATGCGGATCGTTTGCGTAAATACCTGGCGCGATTCGGGATTGAGTGGAAGCAAATGACTGATTTGCAGCGCAGGGTTTCAACTGACTGATTTGATCGGTTTTGCTCAACATAAAACTTGGCGATCCTCAACTGCCCATTGAACCTACACCCTTGTAGAACAGGCTCGTCCCCAGAATTCACCCCCCGCGACATCCTGTCCATCCGTTGCCTGTGGTAGACCGCGACCCTCGACTGGTAACCTGCGCCCTGCGCTTTCAATGACGACGGTGACGCATTTGATCAGCAGGACCCCAACACTGGCCCGGGATATCGACGGTAAAGCCATTTCCGCCCAAGTGCTCGACGAGGTCCGCGAGGAGCTTCTGGGCCTGGCCGAACAGCAGATTTTTCCCGCCCTCGCGGTGGTACTGGTCGGCGATGACCCGGCGAGCCATGTCTACGTGCGCAATAAACTGCTGCGGGCCAAGGAAGTCGGGATTCGCTCCCTTGAGCATCGCCTGCCGGACGACGCCAGCCAGGCGCAGGTGTTGGAGCTGATCGCGCGACTGAACGCCGACGTCACGGTGAACGGCATTCTGGTGCAGCTGCCGTTGCCGGGTCATATCGACGAAGCGGCAGTGATTCATGCCATCGACCCGATCAAGGATGTGGACGGTTTTCATCGCGAAAACGTCGGCGGGTTGGTGCAGGGCATGGAAGTACTGACGCCCTGCACACCCAGCGGCTGCATGCGCCTTTTGCAGGAGACCTGCGGTGATATCAGCGGTTTGCACGCGGTGGTTATCGGTCGGTCGAACATTGTTGGCAAGCCGATGGCGACCTTGCTATTGCAGGCTCATTGTTCAGTCAGCGTGGTGCATTCGCGCAGCGTCGATGCGCCGGCGCTGTGCCGATTGGCGGATATTGTTGTGGCGGCGGTGGGTCGTCCGGGATTGATCGATGCCCGTTGGCTCAAGCCTGGAGCGGTGGTGATTGATGTGGGGATCAATCGCATTACTGACGAGTCTGGTAACCGTTTGGTGGGTGATGTCGACTACGCCAGTGCGCGTACTGTTGCCAGCGCGATTACGCCGGTGCCGGGTGGCGTGGGGCCGATGACTATTGCCTATTTGCTGAAAAACACCCTGATCGCGGCGCGGTTGCAGCGTGCCGTCAAGGCATGTGAGCCGGACCCGGATGGGTGTGATTCGGATATCAATTGAGCGACGCAAAACCTGTAACAACCTGAGTTCGGTCTGTAGCAGCTGCCGAGGCACGAGGCTGCGTCCGGTCTGTAGCAGCTGCCGAGGCACGAGGCTGCGTTCGGCTGCGAAGCAGTCGTGAAATCAGCCCACGCGGTACTTCAGGAAGACCGCGTGCTCAGGTTTTACGACTGCTTCGCAGCCGAACGCAGCCTCGTGCCTCGGCAGCTGCTACGTGTACCGTGTACCGGGCAACTTTAAAACCGCGGCTTAACTGTCTTCCACTCCGGTTTGTAACGCTGCATCTGCCTCACATCATCGCGCTGACGAATACCGCAAGTCAGGTACTGATCATGCAGCTTGCCCAACTGATCATGATCCAGCTCCAACCCCAAGCCCGGCGCGCGAGTGATCTTCACGCAGCCATCCACGATCGGCAGCTTGCCGCCCTTGATCACCTCTTCGTCCGGCTCCTGCCACGGGTAATGGGTGTCGCAAGCGTAATCCAGATTCGGCACCGACGCGGCGACATGCGCCATCGCCATCAAGCTGATGCCCAAGTGCGAATTGGAATGCATGGACACGCCCAAGCCGAACGTCTGGCACATTTTCGCCAGGGCCTGGGTATCGCGCAGACCGCCCCAATAGTGGTGGTCGGCGAGCACGATCTGCACGCTGTTCAACGCCACGCTGCGACGGAATTCATCGAAATCGGTGACCACCATATTGGTCGCCAGCGGCAGGCCGGTGCGCTTGTGCAGTTCGGACATGCCTTCCAGGCCCGGCGTTGGGTCTTCGTAATATTGCAGGTCATCACCCAACAACTCAGCCATGCGAATCGAGGTTTCCAGTGACCAGTTGGCGTTTGGATCGATGCGCAGCGGGACGCCGGGAAACGCTTTCTTCAACGCCTTGATACACGCCACTTCATGTTCCGGCTCCAGCGCCCCGGCCTTGAGTTTGATGCTCTTGAAACCATAGGTTTCGATCATCCGTCGGGCCTGGGCGACGATTTGCTCTTCATTGAGCGCTTCACCCCAATTGTCCGGCTTATAGGGCGAGTCGATGTGCTGCGCGTACTTGAAAAACAGGTAGGCGCTGAACGGGATTTCATCGCGAATCGCACCGCCCAGCAGGTCCACCAACGGCACGTTCAGCGAGTGCGCCTGCAGGTCGAGAAACGCCACTTCAAACGCCGAATACGCGTTGCTGACAGCCTTGCTCGCATGGGAACCGGGCGCCAGTTCGGCACCGGCCACGCTGGTGGTTTTGTTGGCCGCTACTGTCGCCTGGACGATGGTGCGAAGCTGATTAAGGTTGAACGGGTCGAGACCGATCAGTTGATCCTTGAGTTGCATCTGGATCGCCAGCGCCGGGGCATCGCCATAGCTCTCGCCGAGGCCGATGTAGCCGTTGTCGCTCTCGATTTCGATGATCGAGCGCAGTGCAAAAGGTTCGTGAATACCGCTGGCGTTGAGCAGTGGCGGATCGCGAAAGGCGATGGGGGTCACGGTCACTCGTTTGATTTTCAAAGGTCAGGCTCCGATTGATCTCTATCCAGGTCTTAACGTGTAGCGGCGTGGCTCGGCACCACGATTTCAGATGATTTGCCGTTGCGGCTGCGCGGGGTTTGCTTGTCCGCTTTCGGTGTTGTTCGGGCAAAGAAAATCACCACGGCGGCCACCAGCGAAGTCCCCGCCAGGCCGTACATACCGCCTTCGATCGAGCCAGTGGTCTGCTCCAGGAAGCCGAAAGTCGTCGGCGCGACAAAGCCGCCGAGGTTGCCGATGGAATTGATCAACGCAATCACCGCCGCAGCGATCCGCGCATCCAGATAACTTTGTGGAATCGGCCAGAACAGCGCAGAAGCTGCCTTGAAGCCGATGGCGGCAAAACAGATCGCGACAAAGGCGAAGATAGGGCCGCCGGTGGTGGACATGAACATGCCGAACGCAGCGATCACCAGCGTCAACGCGACCCAGGCCTGCTGGAATTTCCATTTGCTGGCCATCGCGGCGAAGCCGTACATCGCGACGATGGAAATGATCCACGGCACCGAATTGAACAGACCGACCTGGAAATCGCCCAGGTTGCCCATCTTCTTGATCATGCTTGGCAGCCAGAACGTGGCGCCATAAATGGTCAGGGCGATGGAGAAGTAGATAAAGCAGAACAGCGCGATCTGCCGGTCAGCCAGCAGTTTGAACATCGATGGCTTGACGCCTTTCACCGCTTCACGGGCCCGCTGTTCTTCGGCGATGGCCGTAATCAGCGCGCCCCGCTCCTCGTCACTCAGCCATTTCGCCTCACGCGGATGGGATTGCAGCCAGAACCAGACAAAACCGCACAGCACGATGGAGGCGAAGCCTTCGATCAGGAACATCCACTGCCAGCCATGCAGATTCAAGCCGTTGATGTTCAGCAGCGCTCCCGACACCGGACCGGAAATCACCGAGGCAATCGCCGAACCGCTGAGGAACACCGCCATCGTCTTGCCGCGCTCAGACGCCGGCAGCCACTGGGTGAAGTAATAGATGATGCCGGGGAAAAACCCTGCCTCCGCCGCGCCGAGGATAAAGCGCAGTACGTAAAAACTGGTTTCACCTTTGACAAAGGCCATTGCCATGGCGGCGGCGCCCCAGGTGAACATGATGCGCGTCAGCCAGACCCGGGCGCCGTAACGCTGCAGCAGCATATTGGACGGCACTTCGAACAGCGCATAACCGACGAAAAACAAACCGGCGCCAAGTCCGTAGGCAGCTGCGCCAATACCAAGATCCGTCTCCATGTGGCTGCGCACGAAACCGATGTTGACCCGGTCGATGTAGTTGACGATGAACATGACCACGAACAGCGGCAGCACATGGCGTTTCACTTTGGCGGCGGCACGGGCCAGCACCGTGGGCTCCGGCGAACTCTGGAGGGTTTTCAAGGGCGACTCCCGATCTTGTTTTTTTGGGGACGAGCCGATCATGGACGCGGCAATTGATCCCGTCTAATCTAACTTGGCATTCGATTGATACCTGGATTAGATCAATGTTCGAACTCACCCAACTGCGCTGCTTCACCACAGTGGCGACGGAGCTCAACTTCCGCCGTGCCGCCGAACGTTTGAACATGACGCAACCGCCCCTGAGCCGACAGATTCAACTGTTGGAGCACCACTTGGGTGTCGAGCTGTTCACCCGCACCACCCGCAGCGTCGCCCTGACCGCTGCCGGTCGCGCCTTCTTCATCGAAGCGCAAAACCTGCTGGAGCGCGCCCAGCAAGCGGCCGCTACCGCCCGACGCTTTGCTGAAGGCGACATCGGTTCGGTCAACATCAGTTTCGTCGGCAGTGCGGTGTACGAATTCCTGCCCAAGGTCATCGCCGAAGCACGGCTCAAACAGCCTCACGTGAAAATCGATCTATCGGAGATGAACACCTACCAGCAGCACGAAGCCCTGCGCGCCCGGCGGATCGACCTGGGCATCGTCCGCGCGCCATTGCTGGAGCCGGGCTACGCCACCGAATGCCTGGTGCGTGAGCCGTTCGTTCTGGCCGTGCCGAGCAATCATCGCCTGGCCAGCGCCGATACCGTGTCCGTGCAAGACCTCGATGCTCAACCTTTTCTAATGTACTCCCACGCCGCCTACCCGCCGTTCAACGAACTGCTGACCGGCATGCTGCGCTCGGCCCGCGTAGCCCCGGAATACGTGCAATGGCTCGGCTCATCCCTGACCATACTGGCACTGGTCAACGCCGGGATGGGCCTGGCCCTGGTGCCGCGCTGCGCGACGAGTGTGGTGTTCAAGAACGTGGTGTTTCGCGATATCGACTTGGGCGAAGGGGTACAAAGCGAGCTGCATTTGATCTGGCGCGAGAACAATGACAACCCGGCATTTGCGATGTTGCTGGAGGGCATTCGGCGGGCAGTCAGGGAAGGCTGGGGGGTATGAAAAAGCCCAACCTTCTCCAGGCTGGGCTGCGCCGTTGAAAAACAAGGGCGGGAGGGAGTGCCGAAAAGGTTAACATTCACTAGCGCCTGCCACCTTTTCGAAGCAAGGACAGCGATAAAACAACATGGAAAGTAAGTGATGTCGATCTATTCAGGTTTTAAATCCGTACTCGTACAAATTATAAAAGTGTTGGGCCATGTCCTGCTTGAGATCATTAGAGCCCTGCTTAAACTGATCCTTTTCGTGGCAGCAGTATTGGTGCTTATTGTTTTCTGCATTTGGATAACCGCTGACTCTACCAATCCCAACATGAGCCCTTTGCTAACCGAACTGGTTACCACGGTAAATGAACATCGAATATCCTATTACCACAATCAGGATTGGTGTAAAAGCATCGAATCCGAGACTGGAAACTACGCAGACAAACCCAGTTCCACCTGTGGCAGCGAGGGTGAGAACAAACCTTTCGATGCACACGGAACGCAACTGTTCGCCCTGGTCAGCTACGCGGCAAAAAAGGCGCAGATAGCGCCTATCAGAATCGACATTCAATCAGAGCATGGGAGCGTAACGTTCGCGAGGATCCACCTTTCATGCTTCTTCTGCTACGCGTCTTATATCTATTCGCCGCAAAAACCCTACGTCACTCAAGAGAGAAAACCAACAGACGTCAGGAATATGACTGGGGATTGGTATTACGAAAACACAGGTATTTAAACGCCCTTTCCGATCCACTTGCCGCCAGCGCGCGGCAAGTTGGAAATCCCGCCGCTATCGCAAAGAATAATTAACTGTTCACTGCACAATCGTGACCGTGGCTTTAGCACCGAGTCGTCAGCAACGAAAAAGCCCAGCGGGTGGGCTGGGCCTTATCGTTTCGGGCGTAGGCTCAATGGCGCTGGCGTTGCCTCTGTAGCTCTGTCTTCAGCCAGGTGCTGGTCGGTTGGACCCCTGTTGAACAACTCACTTCATAGGCTTTGCCATTCATGCTGCTTTTAGTGGCGGCCAGATCGATGAAGTCTTCTGCGCTGCTCACCATATTTTTGCCTTCAAGATAATTCAGCTTCTTTTCGAGATGCGCCCGAGCCTGGGGTCCAGGGTATTCACTGCCGTTGCGCACGAACTTACACTCACTGCGCTCCACAAAATCCAGTAAGCCCTTTATCTCTTGATTTGCCTGAGGCGAGGTTTGAGCCTGTGCAGCGCCCGCCAGTGCAAAAAGGCCGATAGAAACCGTGATCAGCCATTGGCGAAAAATGGCTCGAGCCACCGCTACTTTGAAAATCCACATGTTACTTCCTTGTCCTGAAAGCAGACGACTGTAGCACCAGGATGTCAGAAACGAAAAAACCCGGCGCAGGTCTGGCGTTCGTTTACTTTTGTCGGACCTCCAGAATCGTAGCGCCCGGGTACTTTTCAAGAATCTTTCTTTCCGCCTCTCGCTGATCCACACCGTTTTGCAAAACGTTGTTCATACCATTTCCATTGCTTGCTTTGAGCTTGAACGAATACGTCTTGACGGCGGCCATCCAGCATCTCCTTTGCCTAATTGAACTTGAACCATAGCATCACCTTCCTCACCTATCAGTAGCGAGATCACATTGGGTGGTGATCCAATTCAAAATCACCATAGGCGAGCATGGCGTTATCCCAATTCACATCCATGTGGGACGCCATCACCTGAAGATCACGCCAGTGCCGTTGCACCGGGCTCGCATCAAAAATCACCGCAGTCCCCATTTGCTGCACCAGCCGTTGCACGGCCTGAACACACAAACGAACCAGGTACGCACGATCTCGCTTGAGGGTGACCAGTTCTTGCATGGACAGCGACCTGCCAGCGACACCTGCGCTATGCAGTAAAAAGGCAATGGCGTGGTAAAGGTGCCTGGCGCAACTCAGTTGCGCCGCACTTTCCGCGAGTCGCTCCAGCAGTATTGGCCGAGTCTTTGAAGCTGCGCCCTCCTTCGTGGCCTGGCGATTTCGCAGTGCCGCAATGCACTCATCGTAGGCACCCTCCGCACAGCCGAGCACCGGGCCGATATGCAGGCTGCCCAGATACGGAACGAACTCCACATCAAACAGGTAACTTTCAGGGTTGTGCCTGGCGCCGGCCGGTGCGGGCCCGAAACACTCGAGTTGCGAGGTCACCCAAGCGTCTGCCACGAAAACGTCGTCCAGCCGCAGATCCTTTGATCCGGTGCCGCACATTCCGGCGACATGCCAGACATCTTCGATCTGAACTTTACCCACCCTGAGTGTGAACATCAGCACAGGGTTGAGCGATGTGTCCCCAGGGTCCTTGGCGGAGACGATCACCCAGCCGGCATGATCGATCCCCGAACTGAAGCGCCAGGTGCCCGTCACGCGAAAGCCACCCTCAACCTTCAGGATCGAGACGTCTTTGGACACGGAAGCCGTCGCAATGATTTGCCCGGCCCCCTCAGCAAAAACCTGCGCCTGGCAATCGGGAGCGAGCCGCCCGACTATCGCCGCATGGCCGCCTACAAGGCCGATCATCCAGGCGGTCGAAGGGCAAACCCGAGCAGCAATACGGGAAGCTTCAACCAGGGTTGGCCAATCGCACTGCCGCCCGCCATAACGTCCAGGCACGAACAACTGCATAAGCCCTTCGGCAAGCAATTCCTCTACGGTCTGCTGCGAAATACAGCGTGCCTGTTCAGTTTCAGCGGCACGGCTACGCCACTGACCCAGGAGCTTTCGCGCACGCTCGCAGGTTTCATGATGTTCCAATGACAGGTTCGCCATCCAGTCCATGAACGTTGTTACCTCGACAATCAGCTTTAGGGACGGGAAAGTTTCCTGACAACCGGCGATTCGAAGCAGAACCCCTCGGGTATAAAGGGTTCACCTAGCAACTCGATAAACCTGCAGATATTTTTCTCGTCATTGGATGCGACAAACTCATAGAAATTTGTGCCGTTCCAGATGACGTATATATGAGAAAAATAACGGGACGCTGCCTCGACGAAATCAGCAAAAAGGATTTGACCGTTTTCCATCTGCGACAACATGGCTTCTCTTTTCCAGGCAATTTCCTCCTCGGAAAAGTAATGAGACTTGTGCTGTTCGTCCTTAGCCCGTTCCCGCTGCTCATACTCTGCGAGACAGGGCTGATTGAGTTTTTCCAGAAAGAACGCGAGGCCATCCTCTCGCAGAAAGCGGGAGATATATTTCAGATGCTCGTCCCGGTTTCTGCCGTAGAACTGAAATGCCGCCATCTCATAGACGTAGTCGACCCCACAAAACGGCGTGACCAAACCCAATGAGTTCGCCACGATTTCTTCCGTCACCTGAAGGAATGACCCGGAATAAAACGCCGATATGTCCTTATCAGCGTGGGCGTCAAAATGTGGCTGGTTGGCTTTGTTCGGAGAGTTGGTCAGCGTTCTGATTGCCCCATTTGAATACGTTGCCAGGGTCCTTGCACTGCTTCCGTCAAACGCATCGACTTCCCACAAGGTGAAGTGTCGATCGTCGTCTTTTCTTCGCTCACGGGTATATCGGTCAAGCGCCACGCCGACGTGCGAAAGCTCTTCCACTATTCCCGGCACACTGGCCAGGAAGTGCGAAAAAAGCGGCCCTGTCTGCGTCACCAGCAAGTCATGGTAGGCCCTAACATCTTCATCCTGGATGCGTTCGCGTATTCTCGTTGTCACAGGCTGCCTGGGGATCTGGACTTTCCCATTTGCCAGATCGTCAAAGTAATCGGCCAATTTATGCATGGCAGAATCGACAAACGCAGGGTTTGAATCAATGGTCATTTCCGTAATTCCGTTTACGCGTTGAATGTTTATTAAATTGCTACAGCACCGGCCACCAAGAGCTGCGCGGTAGTTTTACCATTTAGGTTGCGTGGCAGCGCCTCATGAAAACTGACAATGGCGGGCACCATGTACCAGTCCAACTGTGTGGCGCAGTACTGAATGAGCGCGTCGGCCGACAACTCGTGACCTTCTTTCAGTACTACGCAGGCTTTCGGAACCTGGCCGGCCATTTCGTCAGGAAAGGGAATCACAACCGCTTCACTCACGGCTTCATGAGCGACGATCACATGCTCGATTTCCCGGGGGTTTACCTGAAACGTTCGCCGCGTGAACACGTTGTCTTTCCTGCCAACGAAATAGAGATATTGCTCACTGTCCCGTTTGAACAGGTCACCGGTGAAGTAAACCCGCTCCTCACCCAATAGATTGTTTTGAATAACCTGTCGGGTCAGTTCCGGCTTGTTCCAGTAACCGAGCATCACCAGGTCACCCGCGACGACCAACTCTCCCACGCGATCAGGCTCGGTGATCAGTTGCCCGGCCTCATCAACCAGAAACGCCTTGACCCCGGGTATCGGCTTACCAACCGAGCCGGGGCGTTGATCAAGTTGCTCCGGTGGCAAATAGGCGACTCGTTTGCACTCCGTCAGGCCATACATCGAGTAAACGTCAACACCTGGAAGGAGCGTTCGTAGTTGCTGTATATGCTTGGGCGGTAGCGCTTGCCCGCTGCTGGCAATGTACTTCAGAGATTTTATTTTTTCGGAGTGGAAGGCGTCGGGGGCGGCCTGCAAAAGGTAGTGAACAGCAGGCGGCAGGATATGCATCCCGGTTATTCCATAGCGCTGAATCAAGTCCAGCAAGTGCTCCGGTCGCTCAGGCAGGGCGTTCTCGGTAACGGAATGACCTCCTCCCAGTAGCGGCATCATGATGTTGTAAAAGCCGTAATCAAAATGCAGGGGCGAGAAGTTCAATATGGCCGCGTTCTCGAAGCCTCCCAGATAACTGGAGACTGCCGTGTAGGCCGCCACCATGTTGGTGTTGCTGACAGCCACCCCTTTCGAGTCTTTCGTCGAACCACTGGTGTGAAAGATGACGCGGACTTCTGCGCCCGCCAGCCCCCCGTCACACTCCGGGAACGCTTCACTCAAACCCGCGAATTGACGGGCGTGCGAATCACCCATGTGCAAAACGAACTGTAAATGCACCTTCCCGGTCAACTCATCGAGGTTTGCACTTGCCGGCACGATCAACGTCTTTGGCTGAATGTCGTTAAGTTGATGGATCAGTTTTTCGGTGGCGATGCCGTAATGCATCAGCACCAATACAAATCCGGCTTTCATGACGCCCAGCGCGCAGGCAATGGTTTCGATGGAAGTGGGGGCATGAAGTGCCACCCGATCGCTCGCCGTCATCCCCGTGCCCACTAACTGTCGGGCAATCACGCAGGCGAGTTCGTCCAACGCTCCGTAGGTGATCTCTCGACCACTGATGGTCAGTGCAATATTGTCCGGCGTGCGCTCGGCGTGGTCTTTTACATAGTCATGGAACTGTTTCATCTGGCCACCTCGCTACTATCCGCCAAGGAAGACGACGACAAACTGCCTTCCTCCTTGTTTGCCTGTATGGCTTCGTCATCCGCGGGGACGAACAGCACAATTGCCCCGACGATCACTTCGAAAATCCCGGCACCGACAATCACCAGGCCGGTTTCAAAGTGGGCATACAGCGCAGCACCGCAGGCACCGGCTATCAGAATCGACGCACCCAACGCCGCAAAGCGCAGCCTGGCCAGCCCGGCGATCTCGCTTTGCTTGAACTTGGTTTGAATGAGCAAAATGAATGAGATATCGATCAGTGGCCCACCGAGTGCCGCAAGACCTGCACCGATCATCATCCCCGCCAGAACATGCTCTGGAGGCAGGTACATCACGGCGGCACCGATGGTCGCGATGCCCAGGCCATTGATCACAGAACCAAAGGTAAACCCGTGATACAAGCTGCGGATTTGTAGATTGCCCACGACAAAAATGGAGATCAGATTTCCTGCCCCATAGGCGCCCATGATCAAGCCGTAGGCAGCAAAATCCTGGACACCAAAACCCTGGATGTCGTATTTGACGACGGCCAGCGCCATGCCGATCGAAATCCCGACGCTCCAGGCAACATTGCCCAATCCCGCACACACATACACCGTCTGCATTTGCCTGCGCCCCACAAGGCTACGCCAACCGGCAGTGAAGCCTGCACGTCGGCTTGTCGCCTTGATAGGTTGTCGCGGCAACGCTTTACCCAGCTTCATGACTGCCCACGCGGAGATCAGAAATGTGAGGCTGTTGAGGGTAAAAAGATGTTCGATCGGAATCAGCAACGTGATCGCCGCAGCCAGCATCGGTCCAATCACCCGGGCAACCCGGATGATGGCATCGAACAACGCGTTGACCGATTGCAACTGGTCCGGCGTCGCGACAATGCGTGGCAGACTGGCGCGTAGCGCCGGCTCGAAGAGCGAGTTGACGATCATCATGAGCATGAGCGGCACCGCCAGCATCCACAGACTCATGATGCCAAGCCCCCAGGCGATCACCGGAATCAAGGCAAGCCCGGCCCGCGCCAGATCGGCACCGATCATCGTGCGACGATGATCCCAACGCTCCGCCCATATTCCACCCAGCAATGCACCCGCCAACGCGGCAGCACCGCGTAAAGCACTGAGCCAGCTCGCATCGGTACCGGCGATTTGCACCGCCATCCAGGCGATGGCAATCGCGAAGAGTTCGTCACCAATTGAGGATAGCGCCAACCCTCCCCACAGCAAGGCTACGGGCCGCTGCAGTAGCGGCCGGAACAATTTCATATCATCAACTCCACACAATCACGCAACAGGTCTGATAGAAGCCCTGTCGTCTCATTGCTCGTTGGTTAGAAACGACTGACCCCGTCGAACAGGCAGTCCAC
This sequence comes from Pseudomonas sp. LBUM1646, assembly GCF_059716165.1. Classification (NCBI taxonomy): domain Bacteria; kingdom Pseudomonadati; phylum Pseudomonadota; class Gammaproteobacteria; order Pseudomonadales; family Pseudomonadaceae; genus Pseudomonas; species Pseudomonas sp. LBUM1646. The sequence continues at coordinate 2,505,866 of NZ_CP166810.1, read as the reverse complement.
TGCGCAACTCAATACGAAGAGGCACTCTGATTGTTTATAGAGTGGCGCTCGGTGCCTGCGAGGGGCGGATTGAAAACGCTGACCAGGATCAGATCCGTGAACTTGCCGCCGCGCAGATAGTGACGATCATGTTTGTCCAGTACATACATATCTCCCGGACGAATTGCATGGATGGTGCCGTCCATGTCTTCGATTTCGCCCTCACCGCCAATGCAATAGCAGGCCTCGAGATGATTGCGATAATGAAGGAGCGATTCGGTACCGGCTCGAACCACGGTGTGGCAGATCGTGAAGCCGACTCCATCCTGTTCTGTCAGCAGGCGGTGGCTGGTGCCTGAACCCCACTCGACAAAAAAATCAGTTTTTTCAACGTCGGAGATGCTACGAACAAACATATTCAGTTCCTTGTGAATATTTGGACTTATCGCCTCAAAAGTGCCAGGCAAACGGAGTGGCTGTATCGGTAAAGGTCAAACAGGCAACACACAGGCAAGCTGGCACACGGCAAATGCTCGGCAGACCGCTTGAAGCGCATTCCATGTCGGGACAGCGCTGTCTTTCTTGAGATTGAATGTAGCCAGGCACCCTACTCAGGGGCAAAAAACAACCAGATAACAGGGATGCTTTCCTACAAGAAATGCAGGATGTTTTATCGCAGGACGTGCAGGTTGCACGCATGCCATTACGGCAGACCAGTCATTCCTTGACCCGATTGTTGCTCCTGAAGAGCCTGAATCCTACGTGTAACAATTTATGAGTGTCAACGCGTTTTTCTGACTCGGCTCAGAGCAGGCAACGCCCGGTTCAAGATCCGCGCGCCTGCCTGGACTCGCCGAGATCAGCCTGGCTCTGCCGCAAAAAAGAACGTAAGACAGATCCCTCTGACAGGTTATTGATGGACCGATATGAATGGGTGGAATTTGAAGCAATCGTTCAAAAGCAGCTATTCGCTGACCCCTGACAAGCGACCGCGCATCTTAAAGATGCAGCACCGGACCAGCCTCTGCGCGGTGCCCTGGAGCCTCGACCTTGACCCGCAGCCCGATCAGCAGCGCTGCGAGCAGCATCAGGATGCCGGCGGCGACAAATACGCCGGCAATGCCACTGAAACTGAACATAGCGCCCCCCGCAGCAGCACCCGCAGCGATCGCGGACTGCACCGAGGCCACCACCATTCCTCCTGCACTTTCCGCTTGATCAGGCACCGCCCGGGCTACCCAGTTTGACCACGCCACTGGCACGCCGCCGAACGCCATGCCCCAGAGTGCCAACAGTAACGCCTGACCCGACACAGAAGCAGGCAGCAGCACCAAGGCTAATGCTGCAACGCCGACCAGCGCGGGCATCAGCACCATCGTCCCGCGCGGGCTACGTTCAAGTAGCCAGCCGGCCAGCAGCGTGCCGACGAAGTTAGCCGCGCCGAAACCCAGCAGCATCAGCGCCAGCCCTTCTGGCCCCACGCCGGTTGTGCTTTCCAGAAACGGCCGGATGTAGGTGAACAGCGCGAAGTGCCCTGTGTGCACCAGCACGCAGCCCAGCATGCCCACGGCGATGCCGGGACGCAGCAGTACTTCAAGCACCGTTCTCAACCGCGCCGTTCTGCGCGGCGCCAGAGGCGGCAGCGTGAACAGCTGGAAAACCAGCGTCACCACCCCGACGGCGGCCGCCGCCACAAAAGCACTGCGCCAGCCATACAGCCCGCCCAAGTAGCTGCCGAGCGGCACCGCCACCACCGTGCCCACGGCAATACCGCTGAAAATAATCGACAGAGCCCGTGGAAGCAGCGCCGCCGGCACCAGGCGCATCGCCACTGCCGCCGCCATGCTCCAGAAGCCGCCCAGTGCGATGCCTAGCAGGATCCGCATGATCAGCAGCACCGTCAGGCTGGAAGAGAAAGCCACAAGCAGGTTGGAGGCAATCATCAGCGTGGAAAAGCACAGCAAAACCACTCGCCGGTCGATCCCTCGCGTCAGGCCTGGCACCAGTAACCCGGAGAACAGCGCCACCACCGCCGTCACGGTCACCGCCTGCCCTGCCAAGGCTTCCGACACCCCAAGTTCAACCGCCATCGGCGTCAGCAAGCTGGCCGGAAGGTACTCCGCGGTCAACAATCCGAACACGCCCATCGCCAGCGAAAATACCGCCATCCAGGCCGGCGTCGCCGGTTCTGCATCAGCCTCGTTGCCAAAACGCGCATCGGCTACAACGTCATACACCCCGTTACTCATCACTAAATACCTCTGGAAATTATCTCAACCAGAAGTCTATGGACGCAGACCAGGATGTTCTATGATGCAAAATCTTGAGTTTTTGACCAAAACCCCGAAATGACCTCTCCAAATCAGTTCGCCTTATCGTCCGACCTCATCAACGAACTGTTGCGCGGCATGCGCCTGCGGGGCGTCGAGTACCGTCGCATCCAGGCCGGCCCCTCTTTCGGGCTGGGCTTCGCGGCCAAACCAGGACACGCCTACTTCCACTTCCTCGCCGTCGGCACCGCCGTCCTGCGTGCGGAAGACGGCACTTTGTACGAGTTGTCAGCCGGCAATGCCGTGTTCATCGCCCAGGGTGAAGCCCATCAACTGCTCTCCAGCCTGGACGCATCCGCCCAAGACATCGGCAGCTTCGACGCGGCCCCTCTGGGCGACGCAGTCTGCGCCGTTGATGCTTCACCCGGTGCAGATGTCAGCCCCAGCACCATAATCTTCAGCGGCTGCATGGAGTTTGAACTCGGCAGCATGCAAGGTCTCGGCGGGTTGATGCCTGATCTGATGCTGATTGATGCCAGGGGCCAGCGTTACCCTGGGCTTATGCCGATCCTCACCTCGATGGAGCATGAGGTTCGCTCCGCACGCGTCGGATTTGCAGGCATCCTCGCTCGTCTCGCTGACGTAGTGGCGGCGATGATCGTGCGCGGCTGGGTTGAATGCGCCTGCGGCAACGCCTCTGGCCTGGTGGCCGCGTTACGCGATCCCAGGCTGGCCCGCGCGCTCCTGGCCTTGCATCGAGAGCCGGCGCGTGACTGGACTGTGGCGGAACTGGCGGCGCAATGTCACACCTCCCGTTCGGTCTTCGCGGAGCGCTTCCAGGCCACTATCGGCATTCCCCCGCTGCGCTATGCGACGGAGCTGCGGATGCGCCTCGCCAGTCAATGGCTGAGCCTGGAAAGATTGTCTATCGAAGCCGTGGCGCTGCGCCTGGGCTACACCTCGCAGGCGGCCTTCAGCCGCGCCTTCAAGCGCATCACCGGCCAGCCACCCGGCGCCAGCCGGCAAGTGGCTCGCTCTATTGCCTCCTGAAGTAAGAAGATATGGAGCGCATAGACATTTGTACCGAGCTGGCCGTTAAAAAACCAAACTAACTCGCCCGCCAACCGCCCCACAAACGGCTCAATTTCCGAAAGCGTGACCATCAGCTCCTGGTACTGAGTCAGACCCAGTCGCTGACGGTATTTCGTATAGCCGTAGCCATTGATGCCGTTCGACCGGGCATGCTCATCCAGTTCGACTGCTGACGCTGCAGTCTGATCATCGAACGAGCACCGGGCCGCCAATGAGAGTACTCACGGGAGCGCCAGACATAAATCAATCCGTTTATTTGCAAACTATTCCAGGCTTGCTGATACACGGATCACAAGCTGACGGTGGTGGCCAAACGTATGCTCAGCCCGATCAACACCGCGCCCATGACTCGATCGAGCCACTGACTTGCATTGGGGTGGGTGCGAAGCCTTTCAGTGGCTTTGGCTGCCACCAGGACGAACGAAACTTCAACAACGATGGCAACCAGGATGACCAGACTGCCCAATACAAAGATCTGTAGCGCGGGAGCACCCATCGACGGCTGAACGAACTGAGGCAGGAACGCCAGAAAGAACAAAGCAACTTTCGGGTTAAACACATCGATCAGAATGCCCTGCTTATACGCTTGCCACACACCGTATTGCTTGACCTGCGAGTTGTCCTGATCATGTGCGGTCGCCGTGGAGGGCAGAAAACTTTTCACGCCCAGATAGAACAAATAAGCAGCCCCGGCATACTTGAGAGCATCGAAGGTATTTTCCGAAGCGGCAATTAAAGCACTGATACCGCAGGCCGCCAGAATCACATGGACAAAGGCACCGCTACAGACCCCCAGCGCCGAGGCGATACCGACTTTTTTTCCTGAGGATAGCGTCCTCGACAAGATGTAAAGCAGGTCGGGCCCTGGAGAAATATTCAACAGGAGTGCCGAAAATAAAAAAACAAGCCAAAACGATTCATTGTCCACAGTAACTTCCAGACGTACTAATCAAACAACAGAAGGATTACTTAACCAACGTGAAACTTTTAGCACCAGGCTTGACTGTTTTAATGCCGTCCATTTCCCTTACTTGCTGGCTATTATCCGCAACGTATACCCAGATTAAAAATATCATTTTTCGTTGAGTCGATTCATATCTGATATGGTTAAATTCTTCCCATCACCGAGGCAAGGATCGCCATGGCGACGCTGAATTTCAGGCATATCGAGATATTCTGAGCGGTCATGACGGCAGGTAGCGCGACGGCCGCCGCGGCCCTGCTGCGGACCTCACAGCCGACAATCAGTCGAGAACTGGGCAGGCTTGAGTCGGTGACCCAGTTGACTTTGTTCAAACGCGCCAATGCCAAACTGATCCCGACCGAACAAGCGCTCATGCTCTTCGATGAAGTCAAAAGAGCCTATTTCGGCCTGGAGCGGATCGCCAAAGCGGCCGACGCCATACGCCAGTACAAGCACGGACAAATAACCATCGTTTGTCTGCCGGCGTTCTCCCAGGCCGTGGCGCCTGCGGTCTGCAAACATTTCCTGGATCAATACCCCGGCGTGGGAGTCAGCATCACTCCCCAGGACTCTCCGCTGCTCAACGAGTGGCTTTCTTCGCAGCGCTTTGATGTGGGGCTTATCGAGGACACTGTTGCCCCCCGCCGCACAGATCTGGAGACGATCTTCACGTCGGATATTGTCTGCATCCTGCCCACCGACCACCGGCTGTGTGCAAAAACCGTCCTCTTCCCCGAGGACTTTGAAGGCGAACACTTTATTTCCCTGGCGACCAATGACCCCTATCGCAACAAGATCGACTTTTTTTCGACAACCTCGGGATCAACAGACAGTTGGCGGTTGAAACACACAGCGCAGCAGCCGTCTGCGCGACGGTAGCCTTGGGGGTCGGTATCGCGATCATCAACCCGCTCACAGCAATGGCCTACGCCAAACTTGGGCTGAAAATTCGCGGGCTGTCACTGTCCATTCCGTACACCGTCAGTGTTGTTCGCCCGCAGCATCGCCCCTACTCGCCGCTGGTCGACAACTTCATCAGCTCATTGAGACATTGCTGCCAAGTGCTGACCAGTGAGCTCCAATCAATCACTGACAGCGAAAACAGACCGCCCCCAGACCAGTGACAATTCACCCGGTCTCCAGTCAAGGATTTAGTGTCTAGAGGGGCTTTACCGGGGATTCGTACAGGCAACAAAAAGCCCGGACTATGCCGGGCCTCTTTGGAAAATCACTCAGCGCGAATAAGCTTCCTCACTGGCTTTGTGCGTTCGAGCGAGGATCTACTCTTTCGCCTTTTAACCCAACTCCAGAAAGCTTGTATGGGGTGAAGAACGGCTCCAAGCACGCAAAGCAGCATGATGAGGAAGAGCAAAATAAGCGGGATGCTTTCGTGCGAGAACATGGTGGGTTACTCCTGTATTCACAATGTCGGAAACTCGAGGGTAGACGCCTACGGCCGCGCTTGTGTGAACGTATGTTCATCTTTCCAGGCTTGAATTTCGCTCCATCGCCTGTTAACCAACAGCTTGTTGATAAGCGTGAAAAAGCAATCGCAGGGGCTGCTCCGCTGATAAGAATTTCAGCCCGTATACGGTTCATACAGGCGCAAACCGGCGATAGGGTTGGTGCCTTTTCACAGGAGTGACCTGAATGAATTTTTTCGCAGGAGCGTTGAGCGCCCAGATGTCCACCGCGTTGACGGTACGATTGATAAGGTGTCGATCTTGTCGAGCAGGCGCGCAAATACTCCATGCGCTCGAATCCGTTGGCATGACTGAATTTGAATCAGCTCCAGCAGCATTCCCGGCTCAGAGCGATGGGCGTGGCAGAGCCGAAAACGAAAAAGCCCGGCACAGTGGCCGAGCTCAATAATGGGTAGAAAATCGTTAAGGGGTGGGATGTTCGGTTGCCACTGAGTTTGTGGCATCCACGTCCGCCATTTCCTCATCGATAGGTGCTTCTTCGTCCGCAGGCAAAGGTACTTCAGGCTCATTACGCTTAGGATCATGGCCTGTTTCGTTGTCCGTACTGCTGGTTACGCCCTTCTGAGAAATGTTTCCGGGCGCATTTTCATCAATCTCCATGATCGCTCTCCGTTCTGACGCGCGGAATATCCGCGTATGAACTTGAGAGGCTGCACAGACAAGCAAGTGCCCAATACTGGATGAACGGCAGAGCAATAAACCTTCAGCAATGATCTGAATTTCACGGTCAGAGCACAGCGCAACGAAGATGTGCTAACGCGGCTGCCGATGCAGCGGGCCAGTGAGATTGATCAGTTGCTGCCGCATCAGTGGATACCCGCTTGAGTCACGCAAAGTGACTCAATCCTACGCTTACGGTCGTCGAGCTAGATTTACTTCATAGTAAGGCGACGCCAGATGGGCCAATAGCAAGTGCGTACGTACGCATAGCGACCTTGCAATCTCCGGCCTCGAGTCCTCCTACCGAACAATCATAGGAATCTTTTACATGCAGGATCTCATCACCCGCATGGACGGTTGGTTGCAACAGCACCGGCCAGCCTATTACGCAACACTTGCTACTGGTGTGTCAGTTGCTGCATTGGACGACTACGAGCGCCGAACTGGCATCACACTCCCAGCAGACCTCCGGGCGCTCTGGTTATGGAAGAATGGGAGTACCGAGGAAGCGCTATTTACCAATCACATGTTCATCTCTGTCGAAGACAGCCTGAGCAGCAAGCTGGAGCTCGACGGAATGATTGGTTCTGACTTCGAAGACCCAGAATGGTGGAAACGGCAGTGGGTACCATTTACGCAGAGCTTTGGCGGCGATCATCTCTGTATCGATATAGTGTCTGAAAAACCAAGTGAGATTATCGACTTCTGGCACGACGACCCACGACGCGAAGTGGTTGCCCCAACGCTAGAAGATTGGTTGCACAGTCTTGTGGAAACCATGAAGTCCGGGCGGCTGGAACTGGCCTAGTCCCTATCTTGGCCATCTAAAGCGGAACGCGTTATCCGCCACCCCATCCGGCGGATAACATTGCGCGCTATTCGCCCTACACCTACCCGAACCCGTGAGCCCACACCCAGGCATCCCTCGATCCTAAAAATACGCGGACACAATCCCCCTTACAGGCTTGGCTTAGAAGGTGTGTTCGCCGGCCCATTACAATACAGCGCATAAAAAACCTAACGGCCGGCTCCTCAGGGAGGATGGCAATTTGGCCGGTCGAATATCGGTCCGTAAATACAGATGACGCGACTAACGGTGGAGGAAATTACTACCCGTCCCGCTGTGTGAAAGTCATACGCCCAAATACCGTGTCAAACCTGCTCAGGTAAAACCCTTGCCGGGAATGCTTCCACTTTTAGCTTCTCCATCACCAGTCCAATAAAGGCTGATACCGCCAACGGCAAATGTTGCCGACTGGGATAAAGCACATGCAGGCCGTATCCAGTGCGATGGTAATGCGGTAGCACAGGCACAAGGCGGCCAGCCTGAAGATCGAAATTAACTATCGTGGGCGGCAGCAACGCAATGCCCAAGCCAGCCACCGTGGCCTTACGCAATGCCTGAGCCGTGTTTCCATTGAAACGGCTGGTAATCTGCACGTCTTCCTCAACACCGTTTGGCCCGTTAAGACGCCACGTGGTGACGCCGCTAGGATGACCGAAACTCACACAGTCGTGATTGACCAGATCTTCTAGCGTAGCGGGCACACCTCGGTTATTGAGGTACTTGGGGCTGGCGACCAAACCTTCATTGCCTGCGCCAATGAGTTGGCGACCGACGTATCCCGAATCCTGCAAAGTGCCCCCTCGAAACGCGATGTCGATCCGATCAGCGATCAAATCGGCACGTGCATCACTGAGTACAAAGTCAAGCTGCACCCGTGGGTGCATGGCTAGAAAATCGGCCACCCATTCCATAGGGAAGAAGTCGAAGAAATCAGCCATCGCCGCAATGCGCACGATGCCACTCGGCTCCTGGTTTCCCGTCATTAATTGCTGTCCGGCATCGATCAGGCCTTCTACCGCGCCAGAGCACCGGTCATGAAAAGCCTGACCTGAATGGGTAAGTGTGAGCTTGCGCGTGGAGCGCTGCAGCAGCCGTGTGCCGAGCTGCGCCTCGAGTTGTTGAACGCGTCTGCTTAAGGTGTTGGGCGGCATTCCAAGCTGCCGCGCCGCTTCGGCAAAGCTGCCGTTGCGTACCACTTGTACAAACAAGGCGATGTCATTCAGGTCAATCATCTTATCGCCACCACTTCGTTAAATGGATTAGTTCAATCCAATTATGCCATCTAATAAAGCAATTAATAGGCGCATATCCTTTAGGCATAGCTGCAGTCGACCCTCTACTGCACAACCCAAACCAAGGCCGCGCAACTATGGCTACGTCCACGTCTCTTTCCCCAGTACACCGTCGAATCGTTTGGGGTGTCCGTGCTCTTTTGGCACTGGCGTTCGCTGCGGCTGGCATCGCAAAGCTGGCCGGCGCGCCGCAAATGGTTCAAGTGTTCGATGCCATCGGCGTTGGCCAATGGCACCCGGTGTCCCAGTTCAGCGCAGCAAGCTAGTCATTGGTGTCTCGTGCTCTCGCCCAACTGCTGGAACAACCTATGACCTCACCTCTCCCACTAATCGGCATCGTCATCGGTTCGTCCCGTGAAGCTCGCTTCGGTGAAAAACACGAGCTCTGGATCCACGAGATAGCAAAACAGCGCAAGGATCTCGCCATCGAATTGAGCGATCTGAGCGATCACTCGCAGCCCCTCTTCGGCGATCCGCAATCGGCATTCTCAGCAGACCAAAGCCGTGCGGGACAACGCTGGGCCGACAGGCTCGCACCGATCGACGGCCTGATCGTGGTCACACCGGAGTACGACCAAGGTACTAGCGCCGAGCTGAAAATAGCCTTCGACATCGCCGACCAGAAGCTCGGCCGTAAACCGATCGGCTTCGTTGGTTATGGCGGTACTGGTCGCGCCATCGAACAACTGCAGCTGGTGGCCATTGAGCTGCAAATGGCCCCGGTACGCAATGCGGTGCACATCGGCATCGCTGAATTCATCGGCATCTGGCAACAGGGAAAGAACTTCAACGATTACCCGCATCTGGCCCGGGCAGCCAAAGCGCTGCTCGATGACATTGTCTGGTGGGCCCAGGCGCTCAAAACCCCGAGAGAAAATTTATGACCGCCACCGTCGCTGTTCTACAACGCGCCATTGTCCATCGCACTAAAGGCAGCAGCCATGGCCCTATAACGCGGCTTATGAGCCCGGGCGATCTGGGCGAGCTTTTGAAGCCTTTCATTTTCCTTGATATTTTCAGTTTGAACGCCAGTCGCGGTAAGTCCAATTTCGGCATGCACCCGCACTCAGGGATCGCGACGGCTACCTTCATGACCAAAGGCGACGTCGCCTATGAAGACACCACTGGCGCGGCAGGTGTATTGCTTGCCGGTGGTGTTGAGTGGATGCGCGCCGGCAACGGGGTGTGGCACGACGCTACGCTAGCCAACGAGTCCTCAATGCAGGGATTCCAGCTCTGGGTGGCACTACCGCCGTCGTTGGAAAACGCCCCCGCGCTGAGTGTCTATCTTGCGCCCTCCCAAGTTCCGCAATCAGGCCCGGCGCGCGTGCTCCTGGGCCACTACGGTGATGCGCAGAGCCTGATTGAAGCGCCGAGTGACATGAACTATCTCGCCGTGAATTTGAAAGACGGCGAGCGCTGGCGGTATACCCCGCCGTCCGGACACACCGTTGCCTGGCTCGCGGTTGAGGCAGGACGGCTGGACACAGGGGGACTGATTAATGCCGGCGAACTCGCCGTATTCGAGGAGTCCGAGCAATACATCGATTTCGTGGCTCAAGGCGAATGCTCATTCGTACTGGGCTCAGCAGTGAAGCATCCGCACGAACTGGTGACGGGCTACTACTCGGTACACACGAGCAGGGCAGCTCTGGCACAGGGCGAAACTGAGATTCAGCGCATCGGCGAACGCCTGCGGCAGGAGGGACGACTGAGCTAGCCCCTGAGGCGCGCCTTCAGTCGATACGACTCCCCGCTAAACAACCCACCAATCCCGAATTATCAATCCTCAACCTACTGAGATACATCATGACCACGAACAATCTCGACCTGCTTTTGTCCCCTGCACACATCGGCTCCCTCCCTCTGAAAAACCACATGGTCATGGCGCCTTTGACGCGAAGCCGCGCCGGTGAAGGTGATGCTCCGACGCCCACCGTGGTTGAGTATTACCGGCAACGTGCCGGTGCCGGCCTCATCATCACCGAGGGTTCTCAGGTCTCGGCACAAGGCAAAGGCTATATGAGAACGCCGGGCATCTTCACCTCCGAACAAATCGCGGGCTGGAGACAAGTGACCGACGCTGTTCATGCAGAAGGTGGACGGATATTCCTGCAACTCTGGCATGTCGGACGGCTCTCACATCCATTGGTACAGATCAATAACGAACTGCCGGTAGCCCCTTCAGCGATCAAGGCTGATGGCGAGATTTACACGTCTGAGGGACTGAAGCCTTATGAATTGCCACGGGCTCTGAATCTCGGTGAGATTCCCGACGTGATCGCTGATTTTCGCCAAGGTGCTGAAAACGCAAAACGTGCTGGATTCGACGGGGTTGAAATCCATGGTGCAAACGGATATTTGATCGACCAGTTCCTGCGCGATGGCACTAATACTCGAACCGATACCTATGGCGGATCTGTAGAGAATCGCGCTCGATTTCTCAAGGAGGTAGTCGAGTCCGTCATCGAGGTCTTCGGGGCCAGCCGCGTAGGCATTCGCCTGTCGCCAATCTTCAATTATTTCTCCATGAACGACAGCAATCCCCAAGCAACTTTCAACTACGCGGCGAAGATGCTCAGTCGCTATGGGTTGGCCTACCTTCACGTGGTTGAACTCGGTGCAGGGCCATTCGACTTCAGGGAATTAAAGCGTCGTTTCGGTGGCACCTACATCGCCAATGGTGGCTATGACGCAGAGCGAGCCGCAACGGCGCTCAGCTTAGGCGATGCGGATCTGGTGTCGTTTGGCACCGGGTTCCTGGCCAACCCGGATTTGGTGGAGCGATTCAAACACGGCGAGTCCTTGAACGAAGCAGACCCAACGACGTTCTACCAAGGTGAGGAGCGCGGTTACACGGACTATCCGACCATGGCGCAATCCCGATCGACACTATGAGCAAAATACTGGATTAGACATCAGTCAGCGTTATGTCTCACGGCGATCGCGAGCCATTCGCTGGCGCTTACCGGGCTGCTTAGTAAAAGCTCCAACTAATCAGCCCTGGACGCTCCGTCCGCTATTCCAGCGCCTCCAACTCGGCCAGCATGTCAGGCGCGATGACCAATTCACTCGCGGTGAGATTCTCTCGAAAGTGTGCCACCGAGGAAGTACCAGGAATCAGCAAGATATTAGGAGCACGTTGCAGCAGCCACGCCAGCGCCACGCACAGAGGTGAAGCTCCCATGCGCGTCGCTACGTTCGAGAGCACTGGCGACTGCAACGGCGTGAAACCACCTAGAGGAAAGAACGGCACATAAGCAATGCCCTGCTGACCCAACTCAGAAATAAGTGTCTCGTCTTCACGGTGAGACAGATTGTAGTGATTCTGCACGCAGACGATGTCAGCGATCCCCTGCGCTTGCTTGACCTGCGAAGGCGTGACATTGCTTACGCCCAATTGGCGAATAAGCCCCTGGCGTTGTAATTCTACAAGTGCGGTAAATGATTCCTCGATGGCCCCCTCGGCGGGCGATTGCTGGTTGCCCATTGCCCGAAAGTTCACCACATCCAGTACGTCCACACCAAGATTACGCAGGTTGTCATGCACAGCCTGGGTCAATTCGGCGGGGCTCTGCGCTGGGTTCCAGGAGCCATCAGAACCGCGGAGTGCGCCGACCTTTGTCACGGATTCAAGAGATAGCCAAATAGCCAGGCCGCTATATCCAGCGACCTGTAAATTCAAATGCCCTGATTGTTTTATGGGTGAGCGTTCCGAAGGGCGGCCCAGGCAAATGCTGCGGAGCCAGCTAGAGCAGCAACACCGAATGCAAATGGACTCCACCAGCCCAGGGTGTCGAACATAAATCCGCCCAAGCCTGCCCCTAAGGTGATTGCCATCTGGATCGTCGCTACCATCAGGCCGCCGCCTGCCTCAGCATCATCCGGCAGTATTTTGCTCAACCAAAGCCCCCATGCTACCGGCGCGGGTGTAGCGACCAGCCCCCAAGCGGCAAGCAGGAATCCGACTGCCAAGGTCGAACTGCCCATGGCGATCAAAACCGCTGCAACCAGTGCCATCGATAACGGAATCCCGATCAGGTATGCATACATGCGGTGTTGCAGGAGCGACCCAATCAAGTAGGTGCCGATGACCCCGAAAACACCCAGTAGCAGCAACATGAGAGACAGAGTGGTCACGCTCACCTGCGTGACCGTTTCAAGAAATGGGCGCAGGTAGGTGAAGACGGCAAACTGGCCCATGAACAACAGCATGATTGCGAGCATCCCAATTGCGACCTGGGAGTTACCCAGCAGTCGGAACGGGTTGCTGGACCGGACGCTAGACTCGCTACGCATAGCTGGAATACTTGCCCACTGCCAGGCAAACGCCAGGACTGCCAATGGAACTACCAGGAAAAAGGAACCTCTCCATCCAATGTATTGACCCAGAAAACTGCCCAACGGAGCAGCAACGGTAGCGGCTAATGCGTTGCCGCCGTTGATGAGCGCTAATCCCTTCGCGACGGAATTTTTAGGGACGAGCTTCATGACTGTTGCTGTGGACATCGACCAGAAGCCACCGATGGCTACCCCCAACAACGCCCGCCCGGTCATGAACATCAATCCGTTGTGCGCAAAGGTGACGATTAACCCCGAGACTGTCAGAAGCAGACTGAAGCCGAGCAGTACCTTTTTCCGATCAAATCGTCCTGTCAGCGGTGTGTTCAGCAAACTGGTGAGTACTGCGAAAAAACCCGAGATCGAAATAGCTTGGCCAGCCTGGCCTTGGCTGATACCAAGATCCTGAGCAATTGGTGTAAGGAGGCTGACTGGCATGAACTCTGAGGCGATCAGAACAACAACGCACAGCGCCATTGAAAAAACGGCGCCCCATGCGGGTGGATGTGAAGCGGCTGTTGCTCGCCCAAGCGTGGCATCAAATGTGCTCATATATCTTTTACCTGATGGATCTGCATCCACTTCAGCTAGGGTGTGGACCGTGCGGCTTCAGTGGGTGACAGGTGGGTTCCGAATTTGAATGACAGCTTAAGGTGAAACCATTACCGTGATTAGCCACCATAATTTTCATGTAGTAATGAGAAAAAATCAGCAATGAGCGCGCCCAAGATCAACGATCTGCAAGCCTTTCTCGCTGTTGCCCGTGATCAAAGTTTCACGAAGGCTGCTGCAAAGCTGGGCGTCACACCCTCAGCCCTGAGTCACACCATCAGAGGGCTGGAGGCGCGCTTGGGTGTGCGCCTGCTTGCGCGAACTACGAGAAACGTGGCGCCGACCGAAGCAGGCGAAAAGTTGATGCTCTCGATTGGGCCGCTGTTCGACCAAATCACTGCCGAGGTCGAAATGCTCGGTGAGCTGCGAGATAAGCCAGCGGGAAGGATTCGAGTGACTTGCTCGGACGATGCCGCTGAAAGCATCATCAGACCCATGCTTACAGGCTTTCTTGAGCAGTATCCCGACGTCACTGTGGAAATCAGCATCGACTACGGCTTCACCAATATCGTGACCGACCGTTTCGATGCAGGCATACGCTTGGGCGAATCGATCAGCAAAGACATGATCGCTGTTCGAGTCAGTCCGGACTGGCGCTTGGTTGTGGTGGGAGCACCGGCATACTTCGCTCGCCACACAGCTCCCGTCATCCCGCAGGATTTAACCCAGCATAATTGCATTAACATCCGTCACACGATGGACGGCGGATGCTATGCGTGGGAATTCGAGAATGGTGACCGTAAGCTCAATATTCGTGTGACTGGCCAACTGACCGCCAACAGCATGATTCATGTCGTCAACGGTGCCCTTGACGGTATTGGGCTGGCCTATGTTCCCGACTTCATGGCAAAGCCTTATCTCGCTGATGGCAGGCTACAAGAAGTGATGCCGGAGTGGTGCCCCTACTTCCAGGGCTTTCACCTTTATTACCCGAACCGGCGACAAGCATCATCCGCCTTCACCGCGTTCGTGGATGCGGTGAGGTATCACGCCAAATGAGCTCCACTCCTCTGGCCGACTAGAGTGGCCGGAAGCCCCGCTGACAGGCGGCACCCACAACACCTTTCCTCCGGTCAGCCCTCAAGTTGTCAATGATTGTGAGGCAGGGCAACGCTTGCACCTGGACCGCCCTGATATTGTTCATCGGTGACCTTTTCCAGCCACTCAACATTCTTGCCATTCAGTGCTTCTTGCACGGCAATATGCGTCATCGAGGTGGTCATGGACGCACCGTGCCAATGCTTATGTCCCGGTGGACACCAGATGACGTCGCCCGCCCGAATTTCAACGATTGGCTCGCCCTCACATTGGGTCCAACCGCACCCTGAGGTGACGATGAGCGTCTGGCCTAATGGGTGAGTATGCCAAGCGTCAAAGGTCACACTCGCTACCGAGACACGCGCTGGCTCAGGTGGGAAGTTGAGCGGGTCGATCCGAACGGTTCCAGTGAACCACTCTTCGGGACCTTTAACAGATGGTTGAGAACCTGCACGTTTAAGTTCCATAGTTTCCTCTAGAATTCCAAAAGGTTGCAATTACGCGGTCGGGATCAGCCCCACGGATATCAGATACCTCGCCGAACAATGACGCCAAAACTTGCTATTCGGGTAGCGCATACGCAACAACGTAGTCGCCTTTCCGGGTCGTTGCCGAGTTACCACCAGCGCTTATGACTACGAACTGTCTTCCGGTTTTCGGCGACACGTAAGTCATGGGCGTCGCTTCAGCTCCAACCGGCAATCGTCCCTTCCATAACTCCTTGCCAGTGCGGACATCCAGCGCACGAATGTAGAAGTCTTGGGTTCCAGCCATAAACACTAAACCGCTGGAGGTGGTGATGGGGCCTCCACGTGTCGGCATGCCAATAGGCATAGGCAAGTGTGTGGCAATACCGAACGGCCCCGTTTGCTCGGTGGTGCCGAGCGGTGCCGACCAAGCGACTTTGCGGGTGGTCAAGTCGATAGCGCTGATGGTTCCATACGGCGGCTCCTGACATGGAATGCCCAGCGGTGAAAGGAAACGTCCCTGCTCGATACCCCATGGTGTTCCCACCTGAGGCGCGTTGCCTTCGTGACCACCGCCGCTAAGGGTCTTCTCATCGTAGGCAGCGCGTGGAATCATTCGGTTCCAAATCGCAATACGTGTGTCGTTAACGATCATGTAGCCGAGGTTCTCGGCAATGGAAACGGAGCCCCAGTTCATACCTCCAAGCCAACTGGGATACTGAATCGTCAGTCGTTCGCTTGGCGGCGTGAACTCACCTTCATACCGGGCTTTACGAAAATCGATCCGGCAGATCAACTGATCGAGTGGCGTTAGCCCCCACATCCGTTTTTCACTCAGTGGTTCTGTGCCTATGGCCGGCATACCCACAGAATAGGGCTGGGTCGGAGAGCTTCGATCATCTGCAACGCCCCCTTGGGGAACGGGGTGCTCTTCGACTTTCGCGAGGGGTGCTCCGCTACGTCGATCAAGCATGAAAATCTGGCCACGCTTGGTGGTCTGGATTAGAGCAGGCAGGGGCCCTCCGTGACCATCAGGGACGTCGTACAGTGCTGGCTGCGAAGGCACGTCATAGTCCCAACGGTCGTGATGAACGGTCTGGAAACGCCACCGCTCGCGTCCGGTAGCAATATCCAGCGCAACGATGGACGACGAATAGCGGTCGTCCGCCTCTGAGCGATGACCACCCCAAAAATCCGGGGTCGCATTCCCGGTCGGCAAGTAAATCAGACCCAGCGCGTCATCGAAGGCTGGCGTCGACCACACATTAGGCGTGCCAGCCGTGTAGCTTTGCCCCGGAGGCGGCTCTCGGGTAATAGCCGGATTTCCCAAGTCCCATGCCCAGACCAAAGCCCCTGTATGCACATTGAAGGCGCGGACGACACCGGAGGGTTCGCCCGTTGTCTGATTGTCCCAAACGAGACCACCCACGACGACCAGATCTCGTACTACGGTCGGTGCAGCAGTAGGGAAATAGAGGTCCTGTTCAGGACTGCCCATGCCGATGCGCAGACTCACGCTGCCACCTTCACCGAAGTCCACACATGACTGGCCTGTCTGCGCATCGACAGCAATCAAGCGGGCATCGACGGTAGTGGCAATGATTCGACGCGTACACGCTGCCGTGGGTGTTTGCCACGATGCTGATGAAAACTCAGGCGCCCCGTCGTGGTAACCCACGCCTCGACATCTGGGGTAGACATTGTTGGCCTGTGCCTTCGAATCGTGGTGCCAGATCTCCTTGCCCGAGTCGGCATCCAGTGCGAACAACTGGCTGGATTGAGTGCAGCCATAAAGGACGCCGTTGACGTGAAGCGGTGTCACTACGTGCCCTTGGCTCCCTTTTGGAATTTCGCCGGTCCGGTAAGTCCAGGCCACCTTAAGGTCCGCGACGTTGCTCGGGGTAATCTTGTTCGCCAGAGCGTGCCGAGTCCCGGAAGGTGTATGCCCGAAATAGCGCCAATCGGTGGCAAACTCGACTGTCCCAACTGCCTTGCCAGCTATAGGCGCAGAAGCGCTATCGGCCGTTTGTATCGGCTGTGGCTGCAAGGCGGCGTAGAAAGTCACGGCCAAGCCGAGAGCGACTATCGCAGCACCCGTATAGGCAAGCGGAGCAGACGCGTGCTGTCCATGACCATGAAAGTGTGGCATCGCTACAAGCACGACGACAGCGAGTACCGCCAGCGCGAACAGGCGCGAAAACAGCGGCCAGAAGGCGAACCCTACATCCCAAAGCGACCAAATGATCGATGCCGCGAACACTATAAGATAGAGCAGTGCACCGATCAGGCGGCGCTGTATTACGAAGGCCCCGCTGAGGGTAAGCCCCAACCCGGCAAGCGTGAAATACCAAGAGCCGCCAAGCGTGATGAGATAGCCTCCACCCCCCAGCATGAACAGGCCAACTAATAAAATCACTGTGCCTAGGACAATCAGCAAAACGCTGTTCAGCTTGGAGACATTGGACGGCGGCATCGAATTCTTATTCCTTTGACTGAATTTCAGGCGCAACCCCGCGGACGGTTAAAAAGAGCCGCACCAAATCGAACTGGATTCATGCTGTGGCTGGGAGAGAATACTTTTCTGCAAGCAACCTCCTTGCAGGCGTCTTAACGCATGATGAAACCGCCATCCACAGAGATGGACTGACCGGTCACATAGCTGGAGGTGGAGCTGCTGAGCCACAGAACCGTATCGGCGATTTCCTCAGGCAACCCGTGACGGCCCATAGGCACGCTTTTCACCATCGCGTCCAAAGCCTCGCCCTGACCCGAAGCGACCATCTGGTCGACCATCGGGGTCCAGATCAGCCCTGGGCATACGGCATTGATGCGGATGTTGCGCGCGGCATATTCAAGCGCAGCGCTTTTGGTCAGCCCGATAACCCCATGTTTTGCAGCGTGGTAGTTGGCCCGCTCGGCGCCTCCTACCAGCCCACCCAAGGAGGAGCAGTTGACGATGGTTCCGCTGCCCTGCCGGCGCATGTGCTGTAACTCGAACTTCATGCAGCTCCACACGCCACGAAGATTGACCGACATGACTTTGTCGTAATCGTCGACGGTAGCGTCAGCCGTTTCCGCTAGGAGGTTTTGAATGCCTGCATTGTTGAAGGCGGCGTCCAGACGCCCGAAAGTGGCGACGGTTTCCTTGACCATGGCCTCGACCTGATTCACGTCAGCGACATCACAACAAATGCCAATGGCCTTAAAACCTGCACGAACCAATTCCTCGGCCGCAGCACGCACCGCCTCCCCATTGACGTCCGCCAAAGCTACCGATGCACCGGCCTGGGCAAAGGCCTTGGCTGTCGCTAATCCAATACCGGATGCGGCGCCGGTGACGAGTGCGACCTGGTTTTCAAATGAAAAACTCATGAATACATTCCTCAACGTCACGTTTGAATAGATCTGATGTGCTGCACGCTAACCAACACTGGAGGTGATGAATACCGGGTGAAAACAAGATGCGTCGATGAGTACGACTCATCAATCAGTCAAATGCAGTTTCTTGAGGCCTATACAGAGGGCTTGGAGGCGACGATTAATGAGTAATATTCATCACCTCATGCGGTTTCGGCACGGTAGTCGTTGCTTTGTTCGTGTACTAAGTTGGCTGTCGAATGTCCTTTCAGCAGGAGCTTACCGATGAGAACACTCGCCGCAATGTTTGTGCGGAGCACCCTGCTGATGGTGTGCCTGTCGGCAAATGCTGCTGAAATCCCCGAAGGCCAGACCATGAATATCGTCAGAAATGGCGAGCAAGCTTCGATCATGGGCGCACCGGGTAATTTCGTCGGCAATGCTCGAATCGATCCATTGTTCCCCGTCCGGGCGCCGTCGAAGGTGTCGGCGGGCGCTGTCACCTTCCAGCCGGGTGCGCGCTCGGTGTGGCACACCCACCCATTGGGACAATCGCTCGTGGTCACCGCTGGGACCGGCTGGATTCAGCAGGAGAACGGCCAGAAGCAAGCGATCAAACCGGGGGATGTGATCTGGACGCCGCCGGGGGTCAAGCATTGGCACGGCGCCACCGCCACGACTGGCATGACCCACATTGCCATTCAGGAATCCCTCGACGGCAAGAACGTGGAATGGCTGGAACCGGTCACCGACGCACAGTACGAGGCATCCCGATGAACCTGATGAAGGCCGCCATGGCCTCGATGTCTGTGTTGTTGGCCGCCTGCGCGGCAACTGACATGGCCGCCACCACATCGAGCCTGCCCGCCGCCCCTACGCTGGATGATGTACACGCAGTTTCCCCGACACTGGCGCATAACACCGAATCAACGTTACTGGGTGAGGTTTGGAATCGTCCTGGATTGACGCCGCGAGACCGCAGCCTTGTCATCCTCGCCGCGTTGATTGCGCGCAACCAGACCGTGGAGATGGCGTATCACTTCAACCTGGCGCTGGACCATGGCGTCAAACCCGCGGAACTGTCCGAGGTCATCAACCACCTGGCGTTCTATTCGGGGTGGGGTAACGCCACGGCCACCATCCTGATCGCCAAGGACGTTTTTGCCAGCAGACACATAGGACCCGATCAACTGCCACCGGTCTCGCCGGTGTTGCTGCCAATCAATGAAGCGTCCGAGAAAACACGCACAGCACAGGTCGACAAAACCGTCGGCCCGGTATCGCCAGGGTTGGTCTACTACACCAGCACTGCTCTTTTCCACAACCTGTGGCTCAGGCCTGACTTGGCACCTCGCGACCGCAGCCTCATCACGGTCAGCGCGTTGATCGCTAACGGTCAAATGGCGCAGGTCGGTTATCACCTCAACCGTGCGATGGATAACGGACTAACCCAGCCAGAAGCGTCCGAAATGCTGACGCAACTGGCATTCTATGCCGGCTGGCCCCAGGTGTTTTCTGCTGTGCCGGTGGTTAACGAAGTGTTCGTCAGCCGGCAAAAAATCTAGTGCGGTTGGGCATGATCAACTCTTAGTCGCCCAGCGGTTTCAATTCGCGAATCAGATCAATCAGCAACCGCAGCCCCATCGGCAGTTGTCGGTGGCTTGAGTAGTACATATGAAAACCCGGTGCGAGACTGGACCAGTCGTCCAGCACACGCTGCACCTCGCCGCTTTCTACCAAAGGCGTGATGACAGGCTCGGGGGCATACATCAGCCCCGCGCCATGGCGCAGTAACGACAGGCCAACGCGGGTTTCGTCGATGGTTATTGGACCGGGCGCGGCGATTGCCAGGTGTTCCGTGCCTTTCTCGAACTCCCAGTCATACATGCGATCATTGCCCAAACGTATGCGCAAGCATCGATGCTGCAGCAAGTCCTGAGGGTGGCGCGGCACACCAAAACGCCCCAGGTAATCAGGCGAGCCCGCAACCACCCAGCGAATGTCCGGCGAAAGACGCTGGGCGATCATATCTTCTGGCACCGTGCCGCCGTAGCGGATGCCCGCATCATGACCGCCGCCAATGACATCGATCATGCGGTTGGTGACAGTCAGGTCGATCTCAATCTCCGGATAGCGTTCGTTAAATATCGGCAGCACCGGCCCCAGCAGCAGATCCGCCGCATCGCTCAGAATATTCAGGCGAATGCGCCCCGCGGGCTCATCGCGAAACCGATTGAGCACCTCCATCGCCTGGCCGATATCATCGATGGGCTTGCTGATCAGCGCGTGCAACTCCTCGCCCGCCGCTGTCAGCGTCACGCTGCGAGTGGTGCGATTCAACAGACGGACCCCAAGCCGACTTTCCAGGCCTTTGATCGCATGGCTCAATGCTGAAGCGCTGATGCCCATTTCTAAACCCGCCCGATTGAAACTCTGATGACGGGCGATGGCCAGGAAGTAGATGAAATCGGCCAGATTGGCGCGGCTGAGTTGCATGTCAATCTCCGGCAATGATAACGGTGGTTTAAGTGAGCTAGCGCGCAGACGATAACCTTACAATGCGTGTTTTCCACTTGAGGCTTTCGCGCTATTGATCGGAGAAATCGGAAACTCACATCCACATTCGAGCATCCGTGTTTTCGACCGCCAGAGCAGTGCGTATTTCTACGGTGGTGTGAGCCAGGAATTCAAGCATCACCACCCCTGATCCCAAACGCGGGAAATGACGCGTGAGTGAAAGAATGGTCATTCGAAACGCAGCGCGGAACCGCGCGCAGGAGCGGAAAAAGGCTTTGATGGCATGGGCCTCTTTCGCCTACAAATCCGCTGGCATGTGTGCTTTAGGTCGTTTCTAGTCCTTCGTGACAGGCAGCTATAGCCCAATAGCGTCGGAAACGTACGACCGTAATGCACCCAAAAAACGTCGTCAACTCAGGTATCAAGTTCGGACCAAGGCCTACGAAACAAATTCCGGCCGTGATATCTGCTGAAGATTCCACCCAGAGCCAGTCGTTTTGTAGGGGTAAAAACGCCTAAAAATAAAAAAGGGCCGCGAGATTAAATCTCGCGACCCTTTTGAATTATATGGTCGGGACGGAGTGATTCGAACACTCGCCCCCTAGCACCCCATCTCCTTTTTCATACTTCTTGAAAGCTTCCAAAATTTTACTCTGGATTTTTCTAAGCCAGTATTTACTTGAGCTTCCGCGGTGTTCTGCTCTACGAGAGTCCAGTAACGTCCATCAAGAGCTGACGTTTTTGTGGGGGGAAAAGTAGGGGGAGTCCATTTTATGGTCAAAATTGCCCGACTCGTACTCCTGCGCCTGCCGAGTGCTCAAGATCGTCCTTCCTCACCATAGACGCCCCATCTTGTCCTTGACCCCACTGAGACTATGTTCGGCATCGCACAGACAATTCACGCACATTTAGTGATAATCAAGCGCGCATATCTCCGTCGAACCCTGACAGCGTGGTTAAAATTTCGCCCTCCCTGCCAGGCGCACTGAGTCACCTCATCATTGCCTTGGTCGAGGGCATGTCTTGCGTGAGGAAACAGGGTGGTCATTGGTCCTGCGTGCTTTTCGGTTCGGATCTCTGCCAAACGCTCACGATCAACGGTGTTGCGGATCAGATCGCAAATTTGAGCACACGCAAAGTCAAAAACAGGCTGCCTGGCACATTTGACTGATAACGAAGCGGTGCAAGACCGCCCTGCAAAGTAGCTCATCACCGCAGCCACTCTCTATGCGGCTAGAAATTTCTTCCTTGAACAGGAACGTAAATGTCCGACTCACCCAATCCAAAACAGAATCATTTGCTTGCCGCATTGCCGGCGCAAGTTCAGAGCCGTCTCCTGCGCCATCTTGAACTCGTCACATTGCCGCTAGGTAATGTGTTGTACGAGTCAGGCGACACCTTGCGCCACGTGTACTTCCCAACTGATGCCATCGTCTCATTGCTTTGCGTGATGGGGAGCGGGGCCACGGCAGAGATATCGGTAGTGGGTAACGAAGGCATGATCGGCGTCGCCGTGTTTATGGGCGGTGAAAGCACACCGAGTAGTGCGATTGTTCAAAGTGCTGGGCATGCATACCGGCTACCCCGGCGTCGGCTGAAGGATGAGTTCAATCGGCATGGCGACATGCTCCTGCTGATGTTGCGTTACACCCAGGCACTTATTACCCAAATGGCGCAGACCGCCGTTTTCAACCGCCACCACTCGATCGATCAGCAGTTGTGTCGTTGGCTTCTGTTATACCTCGACCGCTTACCGGGCAACGACTTGTCCGTGACCCAGGAAATTATTGCCAACATGCTTGGTGTGCGCCGCGAAAGTGTGAACGAGGCCGCCGGCAAACTACAAAGACAGGGGGTAATCGAGTACAGCCGCGGTCATATCAAAGTCATAGACCGAGCGCAACTCGAGCAACTGAGCTGCGAGTGCTATGCCGTCGTGAAAAATGAAACTGAGCGGTTGCTGCCATACCTGCCAGCACACCAACACCCGTAATTAGGCGAATCAAGATCAGCTGCTGGGGTTAGTCAGCAAGGCCACCTACCGCACGTGGCGCTTGTATATGACGGCGCGCGCACTCGAATTCGAAGCCGGTGATCTGGGGCCTACCAGATAATGCAGAGTAAACGTGCCGGCAGCTTTTCAGCCCTTCCCTTGACGCGTAATCATCTAATGGCGAAGGAAAAAAAAGGCTGCAGGAGCAGCCTCAAGGATGGGGGGCAGAGATGACTAAGCATCACTCATGTTTTCTTATAGAGCGTAGCTTTGTCGGCCAGGCAACAAGATCAATCGACTACATGGAACCTGGGTAGCATCCATTTCCAACGAATGGCGGCAATACGGCTGACAAAAACGAACGCAATGGCGATTGCAGACGCCACTTCAAGAGAAATCTGCAAATCCAACAGCGTGATGTAGGCGACGGCACCCAAAATACTGATGGATGCATAAACCTCACGCTTGAACACCAACGGTATTTCGTTACACAACACATCACGCATCACACCCCCAGCGACTGCGGTAGCTACACCCATGATCACTGCGATGCTGGGAGGGAGGTTTTGCTGAAGAGCCATATCTGTTCCTCTGACCGTAAATACAGCCAATCCAAATGCATCGGCTACCAACAACACCCTCTCGTTGAAGGTTTTCAAGGTCCTCGCCCAAATCATGGTTCCTAGCGAAGCACTAACCCCTACCAAAAAGCCATTCTCATTGGAAACCCACTCGATCGGATAATGTGCCATCAGTACGTCACGCAAGGCACCGCCGCCTAAAGCGGTGACTAAACTGATGGTGATTACACCGAACCAGTCCAACGATTTTCGCCCTGCCATCAGGGTGCCAGTCACTGCAAAGGCTGCAACGCCTGCCAACTCACAGTAATAAATCACCCAGCCGGCGTGGTAAGCCTTCATCTACGGAACCAGCCTGTACTGCAAATGGGAGAAGTTCTTGAAATGAAGCGCTCTCAAAGACACACATCAAGGTCTAATCACATTATCATAATATGATAATAAAATCACAACTGAGGCGAGCGATGAATACAGGGCAAAAAACACAGCCGCGTATCGTCATGAGGGTTATCCACTTGGAAACAACACTGTCGAATCAAGCGTGCGGGTCGAAACGATAGGTGACCGGGCAATGGCGTACAGCCCAGGAGTCGCGCAGCCCTGCTTGGCAATAGCCAAAAATCCGGACGACGTTTACCGCTTTACAGGTAATCAGCCGCAACGAGCGTGCGGCGACCGAGTGTGTGAGGCTGCTGCTGAACGTGGGTGCGCACTCATCTCGTATGGACCCACGCAGTACTAGCCTGCAGCGGTGCTGGAGAGGGATTACATTATTCCCAAGCCGTTGGATGGGCGCCTGCATTCGGGGGTAGCTGGAGCAGTGGCTAGAGCGGCAATTGAGTCGGGCGAGACCATCTATCCCTTCTTTTACCCGTTTCTGGTAGACGTACCGTCGCCATTTTCTGATCACGGTCAATCTAGTTAACTGTAACAAACCTAATCGGTGACAAATAAATCCCCGACCATTACAATTTGATTAACATTGACCGTTTTAGGGTACAGGCAATTCCATGGAAAATAAGACTGCACGATTAACTGTGCTCATTGATCCCGTTAAGAAAAAAGCGCTTGAAGAGCTGTGCGCGTCTCAGGATCTGACGCCCTCTCAGGTCGTTCGTCAGCTTATTCGGGACTATCTGGAGACGCATGGCGTGTCCTACGCCACCAAAAGCAAAGCTGCGGCCAATGGTAAGTGATTCATCTGCGCATGAGCGGGTACGACGAATACCTGCTCATCGCTCCTCCTACTCTCTTGCACCTCATCTCTAACCCTGGGTTTTGTCGATCTCGGCGTAACTGCCCAGTGCGCCACTGAAGTCAGCATGATAATGCAGTGAGCCGAGCGCCTGAAGAATCCCTGCCCTTTCGAGCTTGCCAAGGACTTTTTCGTTGGCTTCACACAACTTCACGACGATGCTGCGTTTGCGCAGTTGCTCAATAACTTCGAGCAGCGTTTGTAAGCCCGTGATATCCATGAACGGCACCCGCTTCAGACGAATAATCAACGTCCCGGGATCGGTGTGCGTCTGAGCCAAAACGCGCTCAAAGGTTTCTGCTGCGCCAAAGAAGAGAGGCCCCTCAATGGTGTAAACCAAAACACCAGGTGGCAGATGTACATGCCCATTCATGCGCAACTCTGCCTCCAGCTCTTTTTCGACCATTAACTGCACCTCTACAGATGCAGCCATCCGACGCATAAACTGCAGCATGGCGAGAATGACCCCGATATTCACTGCAATCGCCAGATCGCTGAAAACGGTCAGGCTAAAAGTGATTAAAAGGATCGCAACATCCGCTTTTGGGGCTCGTTTGACCATGCGTGTGAAGTGCTTCAGTTCGCTCATGTTGTAAGCGACCACGAATAAGATCGCAGCCAACGCGCACAGCGGGATATCCGAAGCCAGAGGTGCCAGGAAGAGGATCAATAAAATCAACGTGACCGCGTGCGCAAAACCCGCAATGGGGCTATTGCCACCGTTGCGGATGTTGGTCGCAGTTCGAGCGATCGCGCCTGTCGCAGCAAAGCCACCAAACAGAGGAGTGACCAGGTTGGCAATGCCTTGTCCGATTAACTCCTGATTGGAGTCATGTTTGGTGCCGGCCATCCCGTCGGCGACAACAGCAGACAACAGCGACTCGATCGCCCCCAGCATCGCAATCGCGAACGCAGGACCAATCAATTCAATGATCTGCGGCAGCGTTATTTCAGGAAGGCCAATTTTGGGCAGTCCTTGAGGAATCCCCCCGAATGCACTCCCGATCGTTGCCACGCCGTCGAACTTAAAACAGGAATGCAACGCCGTCACAACGACCATGGCAATCAGAGGACCAGGAACACGCCTTACGCCTGGTACTTTAGGCGCGAGTATCACCAACAGCAGGCTCAAAAGGGCTAATAGGGTCGTGGGCACATGGAGTCCGGGCAGAGCCTGGATGATATGCCAAAGCCGCTCATGAAAATGGTCGCCACTGATGTTCGGCAAGCCCAAAAAGTCTTTCCACTGCCCGACCCAAATGATCACACCGATGCCTGCGGTGAACCCAACGATCACGGGATCGGGAATGAACTTGATAAGTGCGCCAAGCTTGGTGATGCCAAGCAGTAACAATATTGCACCCGCCATCATTGTCGCGATCTGCAAGCCATCAACGCCGTACTTGGCTGTCACGCTGGCCAAAATGACGATGAATGCCCCAGTAGGGCCGGCAATCTGTAGTCGACTCCCGCCGAAAAGCGAAACCAATAAGCCACCCACAATTGCCGTGTAGATTCCTTGCTCCGGCTTGACGCCCGAGGCGATGGCAAACGCCATGGCCAAGGGCAACGCCACGACGCCGACGATGACTCCCGAGACGATATTTCGAAGCCAGTGTTTGCGCCCTAACAAGCCCGCTTTCCAAGCTTCTCGTATGGCAATCATGACTAGCCTCGCGCTGGTGGCATGTGCATACTATTCACACTTAGTGATAATAGTAAAGCAATTGGCCTAGCCTCGTACGACACCAGCGACCCTGTAGATACAGTGTCGAGATCGCAGAAACATATGCCCGGAGACCCCGAATGAAACGCGAAGACGTCAAAACCAAACACGGTGAAGGCATGCACTTCGACACGCACGTGATAGCCAACCCGGCCAATACACACGAGTGGATCATTCTTTTTAAAAAGGAAGCCGGAAGAAGCTATTTCCTGGTCAATGACAATGAGGAAATTGAGTCATTTGGACACCTCGATGAACTGATCCGCGAGCTTCGAGAGCTGGGTATCAAGTCCGCCGAAGTTCATTTCTGATTGTTCCACTTAGAGAGTTTGATCCTGTCAGTAAAAGTCGAGTATCTGTCCGGTCAGAGCGAAGCGCTTTGGTCTGTTTGTTTCAGTAGCCGCTGCCAATTTCGGACTGAGCAGGGAGCAAAGGACTATGCCGCCACACTCAAAGAAGGAATCGACGCCCCCCACACCTTCCCGCGAACTCACCACGTCTCTCACAGCCAAGATCATTGATCAACGCTGATCTCCGAGTTCATCCGAGCATGTCGTTCACACCCATGACCTCAGCGCCTTGACGCGGGGGACATTCGAGCACGCAAAAAAATGGACACACAAGGTGGCCTAAGACGGGTTCAAGCATAGGAGGATCTCTATTGACCAACAGATACAGGCCCGCCCTGAAGTCTTAGGGCCAATAGAGTGGGTCCGCTGGCTGATAAACCCCTTCATCAGCAGCGCGCAACTGACAATTTGATCCTGGTCTGTGGGTCAGGACCTCGTTGCCTATCATTATAATAGTGTTAGCATGTGATTGTAATAAACATCTAAATAGGTGATCGCATGACTACCGACTTCAAGAAGGCTGCACTGGATTACCACGAATTCCCGACCCCAGGAAAAATCAGCATCGCGCTGACCAAGCCTGCCGACACAGCCGCCCAACTCGCACTGGCCTACAGCCCAGGCGTTGCGGAGCCCGTACGCGAAATTGCGAAGAATCCAGAGAATGCTTACCGCTTCACCGGTAAAGGCAATCTGGTGGCCGTGATCACCAACGGCACGGCCATTCTGGGCCTCGGCAATCTAGGCCCCTTGGCCAGCAAGCCGGTCATGGAAGGCAAAGCATTGCTGTTCAAGCGTTTCGCCGGAATCGATTCGATCGATATCGAAGTCAATGCCGAGAGCTCCCAGGCCTTTATCGAGACCGTCGTGCGCATTGCCGACACCTTTGGTGGCATCAACCTGGAAGATATCAAAGCGCCTGAGTGTTTTGAAATCGAAGAAGCACTGATCGAACAGTGCAGCATCCCAGTCTTCCATGACGACCAACACGGTACGGCCATCGTCACTGCTGCCGGCATGCTCAATGCACTTGAGATTCAGGGCAAAAACCTGGGTAATGCAAGAATTGTTTGCCTCGGCGCCGGTGCAGCTGCCACTGCTTGCATGCGCCTGCTGCTTAGTCTTGGCGCTCAAAAAAGCAACCTATACATGGTCGATCGTGTCGGTGTTATCCACTCCGCTCGGGAAGGCCTCAATCAATACAAAGCACAGTTCGTTAACGACGGTGGCCCTCGTACGCTGATGGAAGCCATGACCGGTGCTGACGTGTTTGTCGGCCTGTCTGGAGCCAATCTCCTCCCGGCAGAAGCATTGGCAGCGATGGCACCTAGCCCGATCGTGTTTGCCTGCTCGAACCCGGACCCCGAAATCAGCTACGAGCTGGCCATGGCCACACGTGATGACCTGATCATGGCGACCGGTCGCTCTGATTACCCTAACCAGGTCAATAACGTTCTGGGCTTTCCGTTCATTTTCCGCGGGACGCTGGATGTTCGCGCAACCCGGATCAACGAAGCGATGAAAATTGCGGCGGTGGAAGCACTGCGCCAATTGGCCAAAGAGCCGACACCGGTGCAAGTGCTGCAAGCATTCAACGTCGATAAACTTGAGTTTGGCCGCGATTACATCCTCCCCAAAGCGCTCGATGCTCGCCTGCTCGGAGCAATAGCCGGTGCAGTGGCCAAAGCCGCTATCGACACCGGCGTTGCAAAGCTGCATTACCCGGCGCACTACCCGCTCTAAGTTGCTGCGCCAGCAGGCGATCCTCTGTTCACCCATCAGAAGAAACGGCAGCCATCGGCTTCAACACTCAACGAGCAGACCCGTCTAAATCGCGAGGACCTGGTGATATCAGATATACATAATCGGTTGGCTTTTTTGCTCCTCATATGCTTGAGACAAGGGTGAATAAATGCCGATCAAATATGTCAGGAGTCTCACCGGGCGAAGGCGTACCACCGCCGCAAACCGGCATCTTGGCTTTGCCTTGGCCTTCGTCGCGGGAGCAATCAACGCTGGCGGTTTCCTGGCAGTGCATCAGTACACCTCACACATGACGGGCATCGTCTCTTCGATGGCAGACAACAGTGTGCGGGGAGCCTACGACCTGGTACTTGGTGGCGCCGGCGCATTGTTGTCTTTTCTGGTTGGGGCTGCGTGCTCTGCGGTCATGGTCAATTACTCCCGACGCAGACGGATGCACAGTGAATTTGCAGTGCCACTTTTGGTCGAGGCCTTTCTGCTTATCTGCTTTGGTTTTCTGGGCGCCCAACTATCCACAGTGGATGGTTTGTTCGTGTCAGTCACCGTGATGCTCTTGTGCTTCATCATGGGGCTACAAAACGCGGTGATCACCAAAATTTCAAAAGCCGAAATCCGAACGACACACATCACCGGCATCATCACGGACATCGGAATTGAGTTGGGAAAACTCTTTTACTGGAATGCCGCCAGCACATCGACACACCCAAAAGTTCTCGCCAATCGGACCCGGCTCAAAATACTGATACTGCTGGCGCTGAATTTTTTCTTCGGCGGCGTGATGGGGGCATTTGGTTTCAAGCACATTGGTTACATCTCAACGGTACCGCTCGCGATGGTTCTGGTGACGCTGGCAATTGTGCCTGCCTTTGATGACGCCAGGCTTTTTGTCCGCCGCGTCATGCGAAAGTGAGCCAATGACTGTTGCTGAGCGCGCCTACCGCAAACATTAACATTGTATGTTAATGTTATGCGCATATTCGGTGGAGCAGTGACAGCACGCTTGATCCGGTAGCTCGCCACGTAACAGCAGCATCCTCGAGTAGTTCTGTGCGGCGCGAGATCTGACATCCGTCTCAGGACGCCCGTCATTTGATCCGCGATGACCTGCGCAGTCACGGCGCGGAGGATGAAACACAGCACACTGGCGCGGTGAAAGCCGTCAGACAGTCAATGCCTATCAGCAGACTCGTGACACCAGTCTCAATGACCCAATCAATACAGCAGGCTGACAAAGCTCTGTTAAGGAAGAGACCATGAGCAGAACAATCGCAATCATCAAGGGCGACGGCATCGGCCCCGAGATCATGCAAGCGACGCTACGCGTACTCGACGCCCTTGACTGCAATCTTCGCTACGACTTCGTTGAGGCCGGCCTGGAGGCGTTGCAGCAACATGGACAGCTGATGCCTCCCGCCTCTATCGATACGATCGCCAAACATGGCATCGCACTTAAAGGCCCTCTGACGACACCGATTGGCCGTGGGTTCTCATCGATCAATGTTCACCTTCGCCGCCATTTCGATCTCTACGCGAATGTCCGACCAGCGATCAGTTTCCCAGGGACCCGTTCGCGCTTCGAAGATATCGACATCATCACAGTGCGCGAAAATACCGAGGGGGCTTACTTACCCGAAGGACAGAGTATTTCAGAAGACGGCGAAGTCGCTTTGGCGAGCATCCGCGTAACACGCACCGCCTCCGAACGCATCGTGCGATACGCGTTCGAGCTGGCTCGTAGCAAAGGCCGCAAGAAAGTTACCGCGGTGCACAAGGCCAACATCATCAAGTCTTGCTCCGGTTTGTTTCTTGAGGTTGCGCGCGAGGTCGCTGCGGATTATCCGGAAATCGAATTCCACGAAATGATCGTCGATAACGCCTGTATGCAGTTGGTCATGAATCCCCATCAATTCGATGTCATTGTCACCACCAACCTGTTTGGTGACATCCTTTCAGACTTGTGCGCAGGCCTGGTGGGTGGATTGGGCTTGGCGCCCGGGTCTAACATCGGCGCCGATGCGGCCATCTTCGAAGCGGTCCACGGTTCGGCACCGGACATCGCTGGCAAGAACATCGCAAACCCTTGTGCATTGTTGTTGGCTGCCGCGGACATGCTTGATTACATGGGCATGGTGGACAAGGGAACACGCATTCGTACCGCTATCCGCGTTGTTTTGAAAACAGCCTGCGATCAGGTGACACCGGATATGGGGGGAACCGGAACAACTGAGTCCTTCGCTGACGCCTTGGTGGCCTACTTGCGCGACTAGATAGACGTAATCGCCAGTTCACTCAGAGCTGGCGTTTTTATATCCTGCGCCACGCCTACCGACCTTCTTTGATTGAAGAGAAATCAAAATGCCCAAGAGGGGTAGATCTTTACCCATCAGCATCGACTACAGGCAAAAACGCCCAGGAATTACTGGCGCCCCTTCGCAACAGGAAGACAGGCCACCCGATTAAAAAATCTCCTGGTGCTCCTCTGATTGGGACTTATAACTCGTCGAGTTTTGCATCACCCTCAAGCAGGGAATCTTGTTATTTTTGTTATGTTTCAATCTTTATAGTAAAACAAGGGCAACACATTTAATTACTTACTGCAGTTTCTGTCGCCGGTTGCCGGCACTGCATACGGGTATATATGTGGAGCTTCTATACGCTCTTTCAGCTTTGCCGCGTAGTCCTTTGCACCCTGCTCATTGCGGAACTGAATTCGCCGGGCACCTACACACACGGACCATAGATCTTCACTCTGACTAGACAGATGTTCGACCCTGACAGACATGACGACACTCCAAAAAAAAAGAATTCAAAAATGAATTTCAGCCACCTTGATACCGATTTCACGCAGCTCATGAATCAAATCATCAAGGTGTCGGAAGGGTTCAATTTCTTCATTGTCATTGACCAGGAAAAAGCTTCTTCCTGCTTCCTTTTTAAAGAAGGCGATCCACTCCTGAGTGTTGGCCGGATTGGCAATTAAATGGGTGTCAAACTGAATGCCTTCAGCGTGTTTGATTTTTACGTCCTCACGTTTCATGCAGCTCTCCAAGCGCTCACATCTTTCTGTTCTCATGCGTGATTTTGCCTCCCGGCAGTTGAGCAAAAAACCTCGCTCCTGCCTGAGGCAAGGTCGAGCAGATTGCCTTTCTATTATCACTGCATGATAATATTATGCACATATGAACCCTCGGAGGCTAGTCATGAACAGAACCACCGAACTCTATGAGGTACGCCGGCCTGAGCGCACCCCCCCAATGCTTTGTCTTTGAAAGCCCACAACCTTGCGGGTAAGCGTCCAGTGATAAAGCTCTGACGGCCAGATCGAGAAAAAAACCGAACCCAAAAAGTTCTCACGATCAGCAATGAGCTATCAGCTCCACACCCTGGAGGTAATTGCCTGTACGGGTTCAAATTGACTTACTTCACCGTGATGATTGCACCTTGAAGTGCACATAGGACGTCATATTCAAAGACATGAGATGAGTCCCACGCTGCAACGGATCGCCTTTGCTTTTGATTTACCGCGTACGGTTTCTGAATTTTAAGGACGAAAGTCATCATGCGAAAAACAGAAATTAAGATGTGTGTCCCGCTCAATGTGCCGACACTCGAGCCTGGGCAGCGATTGTTGGTTTGCCTTGAGCAATGCGTCGTCGTCCAGCAGCGAGAAACAAAAATCTATCAGGTTGTTTTTGACTGCAAAGCACCTAAAACAACACGAATTCTTTGGACAGAGGACGAGTGGATTTTCATCGGCAGGCACAAGCAAAATGCTGAAAAAGATCCTTTGCTGGCTACATTTGTATCAGCACTAAAAACTGAATAGTGGGTTTCCTGCATAATGCTAAAAATAACTATTAGCGTAGGGCATTAACTGCTTCAAGGCGCTTAACGCCGACTACTTGCATGGACGTACTTTAAATATTCTCGCCAATCAAGCCAACGGCCATTAATCACCAACAATGGAACTCCCATGGAGCGCTCATAATCTGCGCGAAGCGGGAAGAAGCTGCCCTCCGGCCGGCCGTCGAGGAGCGGCATCAAGTCAGTTTCTGTGCATAAAGAAAAGCTGCCCATGTCTCACACGCCAGCTTTGACGCCTGGCAGCTTCCCCTATGGATAACCGGAAACCTGCAGGGCTGATACGAGCACCATCATGTGGTTTGGGACTGACGATCGGTTTCGCTCTAATGGAGCTGACTGTCGATCCATTGCTCTGCCGCCGCCATCGCCTCGGCCAGCGCACTGGGGCCGAGAAAGCCATCAGATGCGGGGGTGTAAAGCTGTATGGATATCGTGAAGTTTCCACCTAGAGCCAGGGGTTTTGTGGGGGGTAAAAACAATCAAAAATAAAAAAGGGTCGCGAGATAAAATCTCGCAACCCCTTGAATTATATGGTCGGGACGGAGTGATTCGAACACTCGACCCCTAGCACCCCATGCTTGCAGGGGCGCTAAAAAGCTATACGGAACAGTCCTTTGGAACGGCGCCCACTGCAATCGATGCCGTACCGTGACTAACCGTGTTTTACGAATCCCCGCAAAAGTCCCTACAGGCTTTCAACGAGAAAGTCCCTGCATCCCGGCGTCCTGCCGAGCTGAATCACACTCCCTAAATTAAACTTTCCCCTCTGCTACGCTGACCTCATAACCGAGGATCCGCGATGCCACATTCAGACCTACTCCCTTCACTGCTGTACAAGATCAACGAAAACCAGCTCGCTCTTGAGGCTGCCATCCTGGAGCTTTCCAACTGGGTCGAGGCGCGCGGCTCCGCCGATGTCGCGGACAACGTGCGCGGCGCCCTGGAAGCAATCGATAAGAACGAAGAGTTCATCAAAATGACGCTTGCGGTGATGATGGCGCCGGAGTGACTGCTATCGGCCAGCAGCCCTTCATTTCATACATCCAAGAAACTCTGAATCATTCGTCAATATCACCCTCTATCTTTGATTCTCGGAGAAATTTAGGGAGTAATTTTGAGCTACCTGGATTGGGTTCAATGGCCTGCGATGCTGGTAACCGTGTTTGCAGCGTGGCTTATCGGGTCTCAACGACCCGCAAGGCGGATGACAGGGTTCGTATGCTTCAGTTTGAGCAATATGCTGTGGGTGATTTGGGGGGTGTACGTAGAGGCCTATGCCCTCATCGTTTTGCAGATTTGCCTTTTCCTAATGAACCTTCGCGGGTTCAAGAAAAACCTCGATGTAAACTAGGTTTATCCTTCAAAATCAGGCGCCAGAGGTACTAAACCGTACCTCTGGCGCCAGGCATCAGGAAGC
Source organism: Pseudomonas sp. LBUM1646 (assembly GCF_059716165.1). NCBI lineage: Bacteria > Pseudomonadati > Pseudomonadota > Gammaproteobacteria > Pseudomonadales > Pseudomonadaceae > Pseudomonas > Pseudomonas sp. LBUM1646. The sequence goes on along the minus strand of NZ_CP166810.1, from coordinate 2,471,996 downwards.
TCGATAGCCGTTAAGATTCTTCTTGGCCACGGGCGTTTATGCCCAGAAGTACGCACTCGAGCAGAATCAATGTATAGGCGTTCGCATGACGTCCCCAGGTTACCCTCAAAGCATTGCTCACGGTGGATCCCCAGAAAGCGATCATCCGCCTACGTAGCTGTTGAGAACCAATGATCCAGGCTGAAATCACTGTCACGATCTTCGCGTGTCATTGCCAAGATCAATGTATTCCAAGCCCAATTCTCCCGGTGCCCTCGTTCATTCAAGGAGGAACGCCAGCACTCGCTCGGCAGTAAAGTGGTTGATCACAATGCCGCACCTACAGACGTCAGATAGCATAAGGCTTGATCCGGCGGGTCGCATGACCGCATTAATTTCGCTCAATAACGCAGACGCGAACTCTCCGAATTAAAGGCTATGAGAGTTCGGTAGCGATGACTCATTGAGATGTGAACTCCAAGCTGAATACGCGTCCGAATGTCGCGTTACAGCCGCACTCCACCTTTCACCGGAAAGCTCACGAGCTGAGACCAACATCATCATTTTGTTAACAGCTGCATCCAGATCTAAAAGCAACTCATGAGATTTAAATCTAAAGTCATCCGCTGCGTTCATGTCGGATCCTGTACTCAGCGGGTCTGACTCGAAGTAATGAATCGCAGCGCCCACCAAGAATCTTGATTGCGGTCTTTAATGGATCAGCCATAGCGATGGATGGCCATCGAATTGTCTGGTGGGATTTGGTGCGTACCCTTGGACTTAGATAAATCAGTGTCCACGTCTTTTTTATCCGCTTGAATGGATCACCAACGGTAACGTAACCACGAACTCGCTCCCCTTGCCATCACCCTCGCTCAGGCCGGCAACCTCGCCGCCGTGCGCCTCAACCAGCTCGCGGACTACTGTCAGTCCGATGCCCAAGCCAGATCCATTGAATCCGACGGCATGCACATCTTGAACATAGGGGTCGAAAATAAACGGGAGTGCTTTAGCGGAAATACCGATTCCATTGTCGGAAATCTTTATCTTCAAAACGTCGGACGCTACTGTTAAAGACAGTTCGATTCTACCGTGGGTCGGTGTGTATTTAGCCGCATTCGCTAGAAGGTTTTGGAGAATCTGCGCGAGGCGCCCCGGGTCACCATTTACCATCAAGATGCCATCGGGAAGGTGGGCGTTGAATCGCTGCTCTTGCGCGCTCATTAAGGGGCGACACGCATCAATGGCCTCGCGCAGAACTTGAATCATGTCGACATCGCGGCGATTAAGTCGCAACTTACCAGTGCTCGCACGGGAGACGTCCAGCAGATCGTCGACCAGCTGTGACATATGTTGCACTTGGCCTTCGATCAACTCCCGCATCCGAGGCAGTTCGTCACTAGGCATCCGCACCATACGCTCTGCAATCATACTGATGGGTGTTAATGGGTTTCGCAGCTCATGAGCCACCGTCGCCAGTATGCTTTTTTGCTGACTCAGTGCGTGCTCGGCTACAGCCTGAAGGTCTTGAGCGCTGAGCGCGGCTATGACCAGCTGTGCATTAGCCTCACGCAGTTCCTGGTACAAACGCTGCTCTTCCAAACGAGGGGCGACTACTGCGTCTGACTGCACGAGGAGTTTAGCCGGTACCAACTGCTGATTGGCCTCAATCACTTGCTCGAACTGCTGGCTGTCCACCAACGGGTTGCTGGCGTCGCTCAACTCTTTTTGCAAGGCTGCCAGCACGGCGCGCGCTTCAACGGTTTTCTGGCCAAGCAGGAAGAGTTCGTGAGCGGCATTAGCGATTTCACGCTCTTTCTTGCCATCGACATTACTCATGAGCCTGGCTCAAAAATTTTATCTCCTGTGCGTTCCGCATCTGAACTCCGTTTTGTCGGTCGGCCACCGAGCAAGCCTTCTTGGTCATGAAGCATTTCGCCGATCTGCAGGCCGTTTTTGTCGATGCTGTACAGGCGCAGCTCATCGGAGTGGGCGCTGGCCCGCAACTTGACCACGGCCATGATCCGCAACAAGCGGCTCCGCACTTCAATGTAGCGCTGAACGATGATCGCATCGGTGAGAAACGCCGTGCCGTAAGGGCTGAAACGCAAGTCGGTGTAGCGGTCTTCCAGCTCGGAGGTCATCAGCACACTGACCCCGGCACCGGTCAGCGCGGTGACCATGCGCGACAGCGATTCACGGAAGTCTTCACGGAAGGTCGGCGCCAGCGCCAGTTCGAAGCCTGACAACGAGTCGATCACTAAGCGAGTGGCTTTCAGGCGAGAGATCTCGGCCAACAACAACTGGACGACTTCGTCGATGGACAAGTCCGGTGCACGACTGTCCACCAAACCGACCTGACCATTTTGGATCAAATGAACGAGGGTGGCATTTTGGAAGTGATTGGGCCGTTGTTCGAACACCGCGATCACGCCGGTTTCGCCGTTGCGTGCGCCTTCGGCCAGGAAGGTCGCCGCCAGAATGCTTTTGCCCGACCCTGACGGCCCGGCCACCAGTAAGGAATAACCGCGAGGCAGGCCGCCGCCGAGCATCTCATCGAGTTGCGGCACGCCCATTTTCAGGCGCTTGATGGGGAACTCCAGCGGCGCTTCAACCGGGTTGAGTGGCGCAGGTGCAAACACCTTGATCCCCGACGTCGCAATGCGGAAAGTGTGCAGGCCTGGCAGCGTTGGCTGGCCGCGCATCTTCATGATTTCCAGCTTGCGCACCATCGAGTTGCGCTGAACGCTCTGGCGCAGCCAGATCAGGCCATCGGCCACGGTGAAAATCGGGTTGGTGTCGGTTTCGGTGAAGTATTCGCCAATCAGGAAGGTCGTCGCCTGCCAGGTGGTCATCAACATGCCCAGTTGCTGTACGAACTGCGGCAGGTTGTTGTTCGGGTTGTCCTGGGTCTGGCTGGCCAGCACCACCGAGCGGAACGAGTCGACAAACACCAGCGACGGCGAGTGCGCCTCCACCTCGCTGACGATGCGCCGCAGCACTTCGTCCAGATTCCCGGCCAGGGTGTCGTCGGTCAGGTTGATATAGCGGATCGACTGGTTGATCGCTTCGCTGTCGAAAAAGTCGAATTGCTGCTGATAACGCAACATCTTCAGCGGCGGCTCGCCCAGTACGGTGAAGAACAGCGCCGGGCGCTCGGGCGTCGCCAGGGCAAACATCATCTGATGCGCCAGGGTGGTTTTTCCGCAGCCAGGCGGGCCGGCGATCAGGTTGAACGAAAACTCCGGCAAACCTCCGCCCAGCACCTCGTCTAGTCCTGGCACGCCGGTGGCCAGGCGGTTGATAGTCACTTTGGTGCTCATGGCGAATTTTCCTGCGAAGGGGTGTCACTCAAAGAAGGTTCCCACATGCCACGAAGCAAACGTTCGGTGAGCGAGGGGCCGATGAGCGTGGTCAGCAGCTCGTAGAAAGTGGTCAGCAACACTTCACCGAAAAACAACGCATCGGCGTCGCTTTGCTCAACGATTAAGGACTTGAGGGCAGTCAGATCCATGCCCGACTGCACTTTGTCGTAGGTGCGGGCCAGACGCGGATGAATGGAGACGCACAGATGGAGGCTGCGGCGAAAAAGCGCGGCAAGCCCTTGTTTGCCGATGATGGGCGTGAGGGCTAAATCCATATCCCGCAAGGTTGAAATGATCGCCTGGGCGATCCTTGCAATGTCAGCGTTGGGGCCAACACGGTGCGCCAGAGAAGCTACGATCTGGCGGCTCTCTTCGCTTAGCGTGGACATGGCTCACTAATTTTTGATGGGCACCTATCGATGGTACACCCTATAACCTGTGATCGAGTTTTCATTTGGACGCAGAGCTGATGATGTTCGAATATCTCTCTCAAGCACCTAGTTTGGTGATTTGGATACAAACCGACCAAATGCCAAGCAATATCCAGAACGTCGCAAAGATCCAAGGTGTGCGCACCGAAAACAGCAACGCCTTTCGATACCCCTTTTGCGTGGACTCTCTCTCACAAAATAAAGGCGATTCGTCATACGCCAACCCCATTACAGGCTCACTATGCAATAGCTCGCTCTGCTTGAAATGCCAATGGCCGATAATGTCGTATGCTGCACGAATACCGGGCCAAGCATTCAACGAACTTAGTACTCCAAGCAACGTAAGAAACGGTGGTACTACCAGCGTGAACAACTTGCCCCATTCGGGGTTGAGATTGCCCATAGAAGAGGCAAATGCGATGACCAAAAAAGACTGAGATGCCAAAAAGGCGTCAGTTCGATTAGCCAAGATGCTGGTTTCGTACTGAATCTCTCTTCGGTAAAAATCCAAGCGCTCCTTTGGCGACCCGAACATCCTGGCATTGTGCTCGTTTAGTGCGGTGTCACTTATCTGGGAAGTCAAAATTCTCGGCACGGTGGGTTCATCCTCATCAAATATGTGAAGCCGGCTTACCACCCATCCCAACCTGCGAATTGAACTGGACTTCTCCCACGTTAGCATTGGTACTCACTAACATCTGTGTTAGCCGGACGTTTATCCGCATTCCTCCGCAACGCCAACAAAAATGGCCTCTCGGCCGTTTTGTACTCAAACTAATTTCACTTGGAAAGCCAGGACACTACGGTGTCGGAGCCATATTTCGCTTTCCACTCTTTCAATGTATTTTGGTTACCGCCTTTGGTTTCGATAACCTCGCCGGCAAGCGGATTTTTGTAGACTTTTACCCGTGAGGCTTGCTCAACATGTCGCAGATGAAAACTGTCGCCACTTCGTACTCATGGTGTATTTCTAACTCTTTTGCTAAAAAACTTCTTGCCGACTCATAGGACTCTCCTGCATCAGACAAAAAAGCATTGATCGAGATTGTCTATCTCAGCTAGTGAGCCCGTACTTTTCAGAATCTGCAATTTAAATCCTAGTGTTAGGTGTATTCATAAAAGCATCCCAGCTTTCATAGGCGTCGTACTGCCTCTTGCTGGCAAAATCCCAGTCGGGGCCTGAAACGCATTTGGATGTCACCAGCGTCATCATTTCCATCGTAGCGGCGTCGAGCTCTATCAGGAGCTCTTGTGATTTCATCCTAAAATCTTCGATTGATGCCATTAGCTTTGCCTCGGCGCGGAGGTCACCGCCATTGAGAAACAACTGTTCCTCGAGCGGTGGAGTACGAACACGCCAAATAATTCATACCGTCTGATCGCTGGTTCGTTTAGCCCCGAACCTTCCTCCGTCAAAGTCAGCCTCTATAGCGGGGCGGAAGAGTCGTGCATGAAAGAAGGGAGCGACCCGATCTTTGTCCCCGCGTTTGAAAGCGACGCGGATCAGTCGATATCGCCGACAATGTGCAGAGCGCGCTGGACGCCATCACAGAAACGAAAAGTTCATCAAGCTAACGCTCGCGGTATTGATGTGCCCCGACGTTACGGCTTTCGGCCAAAAGCAGACATTCAGCTTCGAAGGCATAGATTTATCTCACCGTCTTTTAACAGGGCATGAGACAACACAGGGATCAACGTCAACCACACCTCGATGACTTGCTCGGCAAAGGCGTCCCAGGACTTACAGCCTCGATGGCGGCGCATGAGTCGCGGCCCGATTGCTTGGCGTCGATCAGAGCTTGGCCGATGCACCCATACAGCCCCCCTGGCGGTGATGGATTTGCCGGACGCAGAAACTGTTGCTGATGCTTGTTCTTAGCGGCGTTGAACAGCTTGCCCAGGATGCAGTCAAACAGGCGCTGGGACTGTGAGCGTTGTTAGCCTCAATGGGCCTAATCCTGCGTACGTAGTACACAATTGGCCTAGCATTCAAAGTTGTTTCTGCCCCTCGAAAAATGCTTTCCAAAGGATAGATAAAAATGAGAAAACTCATTTCTGTGGTCGTTGTAGCGACTTCATTTGCCATTGGTACGGCATTCGCTCAAGCATCCGCGAAACCTGATGTGAGTCCAATCACAAATGGCGCGGTCAGTATCGCAGCTACACCTACTACCACCGCAGCAAAAACAGCAGTGACCAGCGACGCTCAAGCTGGAGCATTGAACGAATGCTACAACACCATTGGTGATCAGCCCCGGACAGCGTTGCAGTCTTGCCTAGAGCGTAAGACTCGCGAAGTCACGTCACAAATGAATATCGCCTACAAAAAATTGGAAGCTAAGACAAAGGAGATCGATTCGAGTGCGACGGCCAAAGCCCTTACCTCGCTGCTCGCTTCTCAGAAGGCTTTCGAGAAGTTCAAGGATGCACAGTGTCAGTGGGACGGTGACTCCGTAATGGGGGGCTCCGGCTCTGGAGATATTTTAAGTTCCTGCAAAGTCGATTTGATCCGCTGGAGAACGAAGCAACTTTCCGATTGAATTTATTGACATAGGCGGCTGGCTATCCCACCAAGGAGAACCAGTTCGCCATTGAAGCCGCCATCATGGAGCTGTCGGACTGGGTTGAGGTGCGCGGCTCAGCCGATGTCGCCGACAACGTGCGCGGCGCCTGGACACCATCGACAAGAACGAAGAGTTCATCAAGATGACTCTAGCGGTGCCGATGACTCCAGATTAAGCCTCGATAGAGCGCATCGTCGAGTGCTCCACGCAGGGACGCAGAAGACGCAGAAGATGAACATCCCGACAGACTGACTTCGGCCAATAGCAGCCGGTCACAACCGACTGAGAACAGCCAAAAGCGCATACTCATGACCGTCCGCCATTCTCTCTAAGCAGACGCGTAAGTGAACGGCTCCAGCAAAATTTGAGGTTCGACCCACAACCTTAAACCGTAGGGAATTACCGAATACCCGTCGTATCGCCCAGTGAAAGTATTCGAAGCTGCAAACTCCAAGAATTTACCGCGCTTGTCATCAACAACGCGGATACCGGGGCATCCAAGCATTGTGTATTTGATAATGGGGTTTGGTAGTGAAGCCTCACTCACCTGAATTTCCACATCAGAATCATATTGCCAAATTGTCAATTTCAGTCTGACAGTACCTTGCTCGATAACGTAACGGTGTGATGTTTCGAACTCATCCAGGGAGGGGAAGACGCCGAGTACGGCGATTAGATCAAAAGGATCCCACGTTAAAAGGGGCATAAAGCATCCTTTGCTGACATCACGGTGAATTTGATCCCATTCTAATCATCAGCCATCTGTAACGCAGTTTTTCTCCAAGACTTCTTGGCCATTGGCAGGGCGATTTTTCGCAATCCGTCACCAAACGAACATTCACGATCTGGAGGACTCTACGGTTTTTTCCCTCCGTCAGCTTTGGGTCGGTTGCCGTCCTTCGCGACAGGCAAAGAACGGCCAGAAGCAGACATTCTGGTCAGAACCCCGTGAAACCCGTAAACCAAGGTAAAACAGCGCGACTGTTATGCCCTTCGTACTCCGCTTGTCCTCGAAGATCATTGATGCATAGAAATAAACTGATTGTGGCTGGAATAGATAGAACGTTTAGCATCCAGAAAACGACATTGCTGGATTCAAACGTCACCAGCGCGACGATGTTAATGACTACCATGCTGATTATTAGAATATTGTATTTGAGGTGCTGACGTCTGAAGGAGGCAAAGCTTTCCCAGTCATAAATCAGCCACTCATGAGAAAAGACTCCGCATTCGGGGCACTTATGGGTGGGCGGCAGCCTGATGGGGATATGGCCACAGCTGGGGCACCGAGCCGTCATAGCGTTATCCATTGTTAGATGATGCCCCTGATTACGTTTTCTTGACGATGTAATGGCGAAAGGCGCCAGGACCATCGAAGAGCGCCCGACCTTGGTGGCGAGATTAGCAGGGCACCCTCTTTTTTCACCTTCTTGCCCGATAGCTGCTTTTAGCTTAGTACCATTGGAGCTGAAAGGCTGCATACGGCCGGTTTCTGCCAATGCTGACCGGCAGCTTTGGGTCGGTTGCCGTCCTTCGCGACAGGCAAAGAACGGCCTGGAACGGCCAGGAACGGACGATCGATTCTAGTGAAAAGCTCAGTATTAGGAGTAAAGCAATGCAATGTAATTGTGGCAGTCGGGGCGACCTCGTAGAGATTGGTCATAACTATGCGGAGTTTGTCGCTGGTTTACGCTGCCTTGAGATAGGCCAATGGATCAAACTATTGCAGTGCCTTGATTGTGGTCAGTTTTGGCGAACGGATGAATGGGACAAATACCAAACCCTGTATGCGTTGAAGTTGAGTTCGCCAAAGGGCTGGGAGTCGGTCGATATAAAATCCTTGATAATAGAGCGTATGGTTGAGAATCACGGCGGATTAGATGCGTCTTTTTGTATAGCTAAGAACTGCAAGCTAAACGCACTCAAAGGGCGAGCATATTGCGTCCAACATTTTTACGACACTGGTGCAAGGGCTTGAGCAATCTGATAGGGCTGACTGAAACCTGCCAATTGCTGCCTGTCGCCACCGTCGGCTTTGGGTCGATTTCTTCCTGTCACGATGGGCAGAAACCGGCCAAAAGCAGCTAGTCGACCTCCGATAATTTCCCCGAAACTAATCACAGGCGTCAGCGACGGCTTTCTCGGCACGGTTAGCTTCCCGCTTGATATCAGGGGATATTCGCTGTTTTTTGAGCTTCTGCTCGAGAAAAACTTGGCTGCCCCGGTTTTTTAACTCGGCATCGACTGCAGCGTCCTTTGACTCTAGTTCCGCAGCATGTGCATTTATGACAGTTTGAACTTCAGCTTCATTATTCGCGGCATCAAGGGCTTTGATTAGTTTGCCTGCTTCCGCCTTCTCGGCGTCAGCGTACCCATCGACAGACAGTCCAGCAGCCATCGCTCGCGTTTGAATTTCCAGGGTTTCCATATGCTGCTGTGCTGCCTTGCACACTGCGCTCTGTCGCTGGCTCTCGACAGCTTTCCATTCCATTAATGCGTGTGTCGTAACGCCGATCACCACAATGGTGATGGCGGCCCCTATCATTCGGACTCTCACATCCGCAACCTCGGCAGTCTGATGGCATGATTTCGTGATGACCGCCCGACTCCATTCGAGGCATTCAAAGCGTAGCAGGACCAAGGGCTGAAAAATCGCTTCACGTCGAAAAGCTGACACTCCAATTCGGAGCTCCTGAGCCGCACGTCTCTCATTAACTGCAGTTCGTCGCTTCACCCTCGTCCGATCATGCTCGAGTCAATTACTGTATATCTGAACAGTATCGATAAGGCATGACCGTGGATCCTCTCGACATCGAAGACACCAGCGACTGGCTTGGATGCCCGACCGAACTGGAAACCATCACCCATTACAAACAGATGCTGGAAAACGAAGTCCAGGAACTGACCCTGCAGCTGCATAAAGCCCGCGAAGATATCTTCGGGCTGGTGCAAATGCACGCCGACGCGACCAAGGAGCGGGATCAGCTTCGAGCAGAGTTGAGGCGCCTTAAAAGCGAGAACTCCGAACTATCCAGCAAGGCTTACAGCCTCCAGCGCATAGCCGACCAGCGAGATCATCTATTTAGAGAAAACCAGAGGTTACTTAAGGATCTGCGGGAGCGGCAATAGCCTTTGTATTAAACCAGCGCCCTCCGGACGCCTTCGTCCACCACCGAATCAGGGTAGGCATATCCGGCGTTTTCGTGATGGATGATGGCTTTGACAAACCCCTTCATCAGCGACGGCATGGCCAGATCAATCTCGGCGCCAGGCTTTGTACCCGTGTTCGCTTCGACGGCGCGCACGTAAGCGCCGGTGTCGTTCTCTACTGAGGGCGCCCACCGACTGATAATCGCTTTCACCGTCTTCAGTCCGTGCTTGCGCTGGTACGTCAGCAACAATTTGCCCAGGGCTCGGATGCCGTTCTCGGGCACATCGAATCTGGCAAATCGCTTCTCGATAGCAGGGTCTGGCTTGAGCTGGCCTTGCCACTGATTAGCCGGGTTGTAGTCAATGTTTCCAGGGTTGCGGTTGCGCACCCCGCGCGTCTCGTTGCTCGGCATCACTTTTCTCCAGGCAAAAAAATACCCGCTCGATGGCGGGTGCGTAGTTCTGCAGCGCTTTACATCAGATCAGCGGTACGAGCCTCAGGACTGGCCTCTATCACGGGCGCAACCGGCTCCGGCGGCCACACCGGCGCGGCAAACCAGGTTGGCTGTGCCGTAACCTTGCCCAGGGAAAATTTGTAGGTCTTCCACGCTTTCAGGTTGAGCGTCAAAGCCGCCTGCTCGGCTTCATCCTCAGCAGTGGCTTCGCCAGCATCAATGCCATAACCAAGGGTGTCGACCCGGTCCTGGACGCGGGCAATCTGAGCTACCGCCCTTTGGTTTTTGACTGCAAGGTCGGCCTTGGCCTGGGTGAGATGAGCCGCCTCGATAGCAGCATCCTTCATGCCTTGAGTAATGAGCTGGGACCAATCGATATTCATGCAGGCGCCTCGTCAAGGGTTGCGGGATCCGGATCTGGCAGAGGCTGTGGAAAAGCCACCGGGCCGTTCGGCACATTTACCAGATCCACCGGGAAGGCCTGCTCCGGGCTGTAGTTTTTCGGGTTGGGCAGTACCAGGGTCAGCGTCAATTCCCCGTGCGCCTTTTCCACATCACCCACGAACCACTCAGAAGCGATTGCAGAGCGCGGCAGAGTGTCCCCGTCACCCATGGTGGAGAAGTCGAAAGCCTCGCCATTGAGAACCAGCACCTGGCCGTTCCGGACCACTTCCAACGTGTCATCGCGGCGTTGTGGTGAGAGTTTGATGCGCATTAGAACCACCTTCCTATAGCCACGTAGTCAATAGTTATATATTTGGCAGGGCGTGAAATTTGAGACATGACCCATCCTGCCGGCCATTGCGTAAGAGAATCGATAAGGGTGCTACTAGGAAGAAACCACGCCTCTCCCGTTTCGATACCTCCAAGAATACTGATTACGGGGGCTTCGACGGCAAATACGGCGGGAAAGTTTTGTGCTGGTTCACTGGCGGTAGCGCAGAACAATGAACCAGTAGGCGAATTCAAAGTTCGGATAATGCGATATTTGAACTTACAAATCAGAGTCCCGTCTGCAAATTTAGTGTAAGACCCTTGGGCGTTAGCCCCCCGCTCTACTATCGCGCCAGTGGGCACGCCCGAGGTCTGACTAACCGTGCCGACCATTGCGCTGGCGGCGAGTTTCGCTGCCGTCCCTGTCGTGTTGCCTGTTCCGCCATCAGCTATCGCAATGGCTGAGCCGATCGCCTTGGTGACAAACTGCTTCCAGGCTCCAAACGTCCCGTTGTTTTGGGTCCTGACATAGGCGTTATCGTTCAGCAGGGCTGATGCCATCTGCTTTGAATAACCGGCGGCGGCGTGTGCTACATGGTCGAGGTAGGCGGCTTCCGGGACATTGACCCCGCCGCCGTTGAACACGTAACTGGCCGGAACGGTGAGTGTGTTGGCATCCACGGTGCTGACTTGAACGATGTTGGCCCCGCCGTTACGGCCGTAGTCTGCAACCTTCACCACTTCACCGGCCGTCACGCTGAGGCGAGTAGTTGTTTTAGGCAGCCCGAGTCCCGATTGGGCCGCTACCTGGGTGGTCCCACCGGTGCCGCCTTTTGTGACCGGAAGCGTCTCGTAATTGCCCGTAGTGCCCAAGGCGGCGAGCTGAGTCCCGTACTGATTTTTTAGGGTATTGAACGCGTCAGCCAACGCTTTCGGGTAACCCTGCACCGGCATGATGGCATAGGCCACCCCGCTGGCCGTCGCCCCTTTGTAAGCGGGAATAATTGAAATCACAGTAGCGCTAGCGACGTTGCCGATTTCGTAACTAAAACCATCCGGCCCGATAAACGCATCACCAACTCGCGAGTTCGCTGCAAAGTCAGCGCCTGTACCGGTGACTGTTGTTGATCCATTAACGACCGCGACCGTCCCACCTCTAAGCCAAGGCATGGTGTTTCCTTAAATTGAGCAATAAAAAACCCGCACTTGGCGGGCTGTTGAACTGAGTCTTCGTTACAGGGGCCTCATCGGCCGCGCTGCAAACGTGGTTCTGCCATTCTTCGCGGTGCCACCTTCCGAACTCACCAGCGCCCCGACATACCCGTTCAGCGTCGAGCGCACGCCGGCGTGGAAACCACAAGGTGTTTCAAGCGTGGTATTGCCGTTATAGATCTTTCCGCCGAGCAAGGTTGAGGCAAGAAAGTAATCCTCATAAGAACCAGTCCACGGCATTTGATAGCCGGACCAGTAAACGCCTGACTGCTCTTGGCCGCGACCGTCCAGAGACCAGCCCTCGTTAATGGGGAAGGCTGTCATCAGGAGTAAGTTGTCAGCTCCAACAAATATCTGTTCGTTGGCGGCGTTGCGTAGCCGAAGGTCGTACTGATTGGGGGCTGATGTTGAGCGGAACGTCGCAACCAGCCATTTGCCGCTGCAATCCGAGCTATTGAAAGGAGGCATCAACTGCAACCGGAAGTAGAACCCGGTCCAGTTACCCGCGCCACCAGTGTGCATCAGCGTGTGGTACATGCCTTGGTTCGTTGGGTTCAGGAATACATGCGGGGCCTCGGCTGTGGTGATCGGCACCGGGTATGTGATCACAGCCTGAGTAATCGTCGTGGGTGCGCTAGCTGGCTTTCCGATGGTGTAGCTTCCCGATGCCGCCACGTTCAACGCTCTGTTTTCGCTGTCGATCTGAAAGAAGTTCAGCCCGTTGCGTGACCTGAAGCCGTACGTCATAAGCGCTCCTATTGATAGGTCAGGATGAAAACATTAAGCAGCAATCCCTGACCTCGCCTTACCCTGAGCTGACCGGTCGACCAGAACACAGCAGGGAGAGAGGCGTTTTCATTCGATTGGGTTTGTAGCGTTACGCAGACAAATGACTGCGCGGTGATTTCCGGCATGCTGATGAAACTGGTGAAGTCGCTGGTGATGGGAGGCACGGTGACCTGCTTCGTAACAATGGACCGAACCGTCATCGTCGAAGTGTCGAGTGTTATCACGCCTGCTGCGTTTTTGGTCCTCGCTCCGTAGTAATCCATTACGTCATCTTCCCTAGAGCGGCGCGCTCGATGTAGTTCAAGTCGTAAACGTAGAGACCGTTGTTATTCAATAGCGTGTAGCCGCTATCAGATTGACCGCGAAGCGTAAACGTCCCTGCTGGAATGTTGATTTCCAGCAGCGGCAAGCCTTGTGCGTTCACTGCCGACGACCGCAGCGTCATCCCCAGAATCAAGTCTTTGATAAAGGCTTGGCTGATGATCGCAGTGTTCATGAACACCTGGCCGCCCTGCACCACGAATGGCGCGATCATCTGGCCGCTGACCTCATCCAGAATCGCGAAGCGCTGGGCAAACGCCAGAATTTGCGACTCTTGCTCCTGCCCGTCCACCCCAATAACCAGCCCCGCCATCACCGTGCGCCCGCCTACAGTCGTTGATGCCTTGATGGAGGTCATCGCCGACACCTTTCCGTTCAAGCCAGAAACGGCGGTCGTGGCAGTTTCAGCCTTGGCCGTTGCACCGTTTGCTGTCGCCGTGACCGTTTCAAGTCGTTGCGCCGTGGCTTCCTTGTCCGTGGCCACCGCCGATTCAAGGGTGGTGAGGTTGGCAGCGTTCTGACCGACAGCCGCATCAATGACAGTCAGACGCGTTGCCGACGCCAGATTTACTTCGGCCTGCACTTTGTCATTGGTGACGATGCTCGCGGTGTTGTTCCAGGCGGCCAAGGCATCATTCAAAGCACCTGTGCCGTCGTCGTCCCGTGACGCCGCTTGCAGTGCCTGGACCGACGACGCTTGCGCAGTCACCTTGCCGTCGATGGTTTGAATCTGCGTCGTGTGCTGCTGGATCTGCAAGGCCATCGCATTGGTGGTTTCGGCAATCGTGCCCATGTCGTACCAGAATTCAGCATTCGGCGGCGTAGTTCCCGCCGGTACCGCTTTCAGCGCCGAGAACAAGCGCCCATCCAAACGCACCACCTCTCCCTTTACGTAAGGCTTGAGCGGGTCGTACACCATGGCGTCGGTTATCTCGCCGATCAGGTCCTCCAGTTGCTGCTTGGCTACCTCGATCCGCTCGTTCACCGACCCCAAGCCATCGCCAGATATCTTGCCGATCTCTTCGAACAACTGCTGGCCCAGGGCGGAAGCCTGGATCTTGCCGAGGAAGTACTGCTCATATTCGGCTTGGTCGATACTCGGCTGGCCATTGACGCCGTTGACCGCTGGATACCATGGCCCGATATTCCCCGTGCGATCCACTAGGCGTGCCCAAAAAAACAGGCTGGTGCCTGGCACGAGGTTCTGCATTTCGTGGTTCGCCTGCGGATAGGCGAAATCGGCCAGCTTGACGGCGGTGGTCAAGTCGTTGACCTTGTTGTTCCACATCTCAGTGCGCTGCGTGTCCTCCGCACCAGGAGGAAAACCCCATTCCAGGCCAATCCCGTAAACCTTGCTGGTGGCGCGCAGGAACGACACCGCCGGCGGCAAACCTTCCTTCCCCTTGAGGTTGGTCAGGATCGAGTTGCGCCAGATCGACGAGATGTCGAAAGCGCTCACGGCACGGACGCGAGCCAGATATGCACCGGCGTAGATCCCAACCACGTCGACGCTGGTGGTGCCGACGCGCTGCAGCTTGATCCAGTTGCCGCTGTCCTTACGCCACTCCACGTCATAAGCGACCGCGCCGTTCACCGCTGGCCAGGTGATGGTCATGGTGGCGACGGCGATGCCCTGGGACACAACCGAGTTCGACGACACGGTCACGCTGGCCGGGGCCGGAACGACAGTGATCGGGATTACGCTGATTGGACGCTCTTCCAGGCGGGCGCCGGTGTCGATGTGCGCAAACTTGCTCGGGTCGTACTGAACGGCCGATATCTCAAATACGCCCGGCTCCGGGCGCGACACGCTGGTCACGCGGTACAGCGGCACAGCCAGGTCGTCAGCATCCAGCGCCCAAACGAGCTCAGGCTCTGGCGCAGCCGAATATGCAACCGTGACGGTCACCACGCGGCCCGATACCGATTGAACGGTGCGGCCTTCGCACTTGCCATTCGACAGGTTCAGGATCAGCCGGTCGCCGGTCTTTGCCTGGGTGTCTCGGTCGAGGGTGATAGCACGGCCATTCACCGCAGCAATGCGACCACCAATTGGCCGGCCCGCCAGCAGTTCGTCAGCGATAGGAATGACGTAGCCCGGCAGCGGAAAACGGCCGTCAAGGCCGACCTGAAAGGTGACGAGCCGGTCCTTGGAGTTGGTGAGGAGCGCCCACTTGCCGCGGCGCTGAGCCTCAGACTCTCGCGTGCAGCCGATCGCACTGATCTCCAGCGGATTGTCGCCGTAGCGCCGCTGGAGTTTCGCGTCGGTCACGGCGGTGACGTCGGTGTCGTAGTTGTTCGCCGGGTTGTCATAGCTGATCAAGGCTCGGCTGTAACGTGTGCGTTCCGATGCGCTCGAATAGGTGAAAGCCTGCCTGCCATCTGTGATGACGTTCGCCCGGACATAAGCGAAATCGAAGTCGGTTGCGCGAGGCATGTCGGAGAGAGTGAAAACCTGACCCTGCGCCCAGTAGGTCATGCCTCGGTAAATCGCCGAGATGTCGCGCAGCAGTGACCATGCGTCGGCCTTAGCTTGCAGGTTCAAATTGCAAATGAAGCGCGGCTCTTGGCCGCCCTTGGCGTCCGGAACCAACTGATCACAGTATTGTGCGATCCGATAGAGCTCCCATTTATCGACCTGCCAAGGCTTGATACGGCGACCGAGCCCAAAGCGATCATTGACGGTGATGCCGTATGTAATCCAGGCAGGGTTATCAGTCCATGCCTGCTTGAACGTGCCGTCCCAGATGCCTGTGTAAGATCGGCTGTCCGGGTCGTAGTTGCTCGGTACTTGCCACTTGCGGGCACGACAATCGACCGTCACCGCAGGGATATTGCGGAACTGCTCGGCCGAAAACTCGATGTAGAGCAGTGCGGTGTTCGGGTACCGCAACTTCGCGTCGATCACCTCGGTGAAGCCGGCGATCTGCATGGTGTCGGCAATTTTGTTGTTGTTCTGGTTGGCCGTGATTCGGGTGACTCGCATCAGCCAGCCACTGGTCGCTACAGGCAGGTCGATGCGACGAGTGCGCTCGTAGGTGCTGGTGGTCTTGCCGTCCACGGCCTCACTGAGCACCTGCTGATATGCGCCGCCGTCCGTGGACAGTTCGACCTTGTACTCAATTCGATAGCCGTTCACGTTACCGCTGGCATCGACCGACTGGAGAGCCGGCCAGGCAAAGCGCAGCCGAACTGCCGACAGCTCCGTGTTGCTGATAGCTCGAACCCAGGACGTGCCGCTGCGCAGCTCAATGCCCAAGGTAGTTTCGTTCGCTACCGACGGGATGCCCTGGATATAGCCTTGCTCGACCGAGCCGCTACGGAATTCCCACTTTACGTTCGGGAAGTTCATATTGCCCTGGGGATCTTGCAGCGGCGTATTGTCGAGGTAAATGTCCTGAGCGGTCGGATTGCCCGCGAACTCCCCTTCGCCGATAGCAATCAGGATCTTGGCCATCGCCACCGAGCGCAGACTGTCGGGCGCCTCGGTTGGGCTTTTCGGCTTGTCCGATCCGCCCTTGGCGCCGTAAATATCAAGCTGCTGTGCTGCGCCCATGCGTTTCTCCAGGCAATAAAAAACCGCCTTTTGGGCGGCTGTGGTGTTAGTCGGTTTGGCTACATTTGGTCTTCTGCATAAATCTCGGCGCTGATAATCGCGCCACCCCACCGGCGCTTACCGATGCAGAGCGGTGTTGGATTACCGGATGCCGTGGTGTTTTTGGCGCTGCCGAATGCGTAGCCGGGAGTGTTCTCTGGCGCGGCGCTGGTCTTGAGGCCGGCAGCCTGAGGGCTGAGCATCTGGATGACGCCGCCGGCGACGAGCCCTATACCTACGGGCAGAAGAACCTGAAAGCCTGGAATGAAGGAGGCTGCAATTAGCACGGCGCCTACGATCGTTTGAAGAATCCCCGCTCGCTTGCTACCAGTGATAACCGGGACTATTTTGATTTCCCCCTCGCCGTGATATCCGATCTCCCCCTCCCCGATATTTCTTTTCCCACGGAATACAGCGAACTCTAGCCCGCGCTCTTTCGCCGAACTGATGAACCTTTCAAGCCCGGGAATTTGCACGCAAAGAGCCTTTATCGCCTCCGTTGGTGTTCGAACGGAAAGCCGGTACTCCTTGCCAAACTCGCGCAAGAGCCCGCACAGCCGAACCGTTGTCATTGGGGAATACTCGATTGCTACACCCATAATGCTTTTCTCCAGGCAATAAAAAACCGCCCGTAGGCGGCTGCAAATAATTCTGTGCTTACAGGCAGCTATTGAAGGAACTCTTCACGCCGCTGCGCCCCATCTGTTGCCAGGCCATGCGCTGGTAGAGCTTCGCGGTGCTTCCTGTTGTTGTGCGCTGGATGTCCAAGACATCATCTGTCTGTCCGTTCATCTCAGAGCCAGCAACCAATCGATAGCCGACCAATGTTTCACTCATTACAGAACTGGCTCGATAATCCTGCCAGTGCGGGTAAACGCAGAGAGCATAAGACTTCGGATCTTTTTTGGTGGTAGCCACTGCTTCAGGCTCCCCTTTCAAAAGATCGGAAGGTGTAGAGCACCCCGCCAATACCAATAAAGCCAACGCCCCTACGAATAATTTCATGCAGGTCACTCCTGTGGAAAGCGCCAGTACAGCCAACGGGCGCCCCCCCCAACAAATTTCAGATGTGAAAGACTCGGCGATAAGCCAGGTTCAAAAATCGTCTAACAATATCAACGACCTTCAGTTGACTTTGTAATGACCATTTTTTGGTCCGGATTGCTACAACTGATGAGGATGCTCCCATCAACTGTGTAAATTTTGGTGATCGTCAGTATGGAAGTGTTGACCACATGGACAATGTCACTGGCAGGAACATCGAGCTGAGCGATCGTATTCGCTTGCACAGACTGACACTTCTCAAAACTCATATTGACCGACGTAGATTCAGCTTGAGCAAAAACCTGGCTTGAGCTTAAAAACATAAGTGCGGCAATGGATAGGCGCTTGACCATGATTGTCACTTCCGTTGTGGTTTTGATAGCAATCTACCATCAAAAACCTCCTGTACGAATCCCCAGTAACGCCCCGCCACCCTCCGTAGTAGCCTCCTGCCTCCACGCAACGGATTTCCCAGTCCTTTGCCTGCAAGCCCAAGGACTGGGATTGCGCCAATTTCGGCGCGGATATGACCTAGGATGTCAAATGAGCGAAAACAAATTTGCAGCAGCAGCCGGGCACCTTGCGAACACGTCAGCATTACTCGCCCTGATTCTGAGCCTAAAGAAATCTGGCAATATTGACTCTGGTGCGTTTAAGGCAGCTCTTAAAATATTCACCGATGTCGACAGGGAAAATGGCACGCTCAATCAGGAGCACTACGACAAGATGATTGGCAATTTTCTCGCCGCTGCTGAAGGACGGTTTTAATTGAGCGCGCCTGTCTGGCGGCGGCCTCATCAGGCGCTTCTTGATAGGCGTCAATTCCGTCTCGCCCACTTTGTTTTTCGTTCAAGCCTGTATCAGTTAGCGATTTCATAAATCCCTTCCTCGGCTCAGCCGCATCAAATGGTGGGTTGTGCATCTTTGTGCCTGAGGATCAGGCGTGTTCGGTCAAGCCACGGCCCGCCGAAGACGATGATCTCGCTCGGGCGCCCGTACAGGTGGTGCAGCAAGAACGGCCCAGGGCCGAAGGTGTTTGATTCTTCGCCGGGCAGTGCTGGTTGAGCACCGAGGTAGATCCCTGCATGGTTCGGGTGAGCCGTGCGGCCGACCGTCATGACGATCATGTCGCCGCGCTGTGGCTGATCGACTTTGTAGAAGCCAGCGGCCTCGTAGTTCGCCTCGTACAGACTGGTGTTGTCGGTGCTTTCCCACCAGCCATTGGCGCGCTCGTAGTTGGGCAACTCAATCCTCATCGATCGCATGTAGAAATCGCGTACCACCGCAAAACAATCTTGCATCCCATGGACAAAGGGGCGCCCAAGCAACGGAACATCAGGAGTCGGATGCAGCAACCGCAGGTCACCCTCCGGATAAGAGTAGATATACCAAGGCAGCCCAGTTGCGTTGCACGACACTACATCTAAAGTTGACGGCCTTGCGGTCGCCCCTTCTCCGGGATGGCTGTGGACCACTGCTTCAATTTTCCCTTCGTCTTCTGCCGCCGCATAATCTTCTGGGTTCAGACGAAAATTTTCGGTTGGGTCATCCGCGATATTTCTGCATCGGATATATCGGCGCTTTCTCCCAATTGAAATAATTAGCCCGCAAGATTCTTTGGGCTCCTCATCTTTGGCATGCGATCGAATCTCGCTTAATAGGTGCTTTTGCATTTTTTCGCCCAAAGAAAAGGGCGCCATCTGGCGCCCTGTTGTGGTTACTTGCTCAGCTTTCTGGCTGGCCTTGTCAAAATGTCTTGATCTGTCCAGCCAAGGTTTATTCTGGAGATAATCGTCTGTCTGCTGATACCGGTGATTTCCGCCCACTCTGGCACCCTACGGGTCTCGCCATTGAGGCTGAGCTCTATACGCTTTTCACCAGGCTTACTCGCTCCCTTAGGCAGAGACACTGCGTCCTTTTGTTCCCACCCAGCGTCAAGCCTGCGAAGGATCATTTGGCGAGGGATGCCAGAGAGCTCAGCCCAATCCACAAGGCATTTGGTTTCGCCATCGATCGTGATCATCCGGTTAGAGCTTTTATTTCGATCTTGCTCTTGCTGGGTGGCCCAGCGGCAGTTGCTGGGAGAATAATCCCCAAGCACATCTATCCTGTCGATGGTGCAGCCGTCCGGCCTGTCTCCCATATCATCAGCAAATAAAGGGAAATCATTCCACCGCTCACAAATCTTTATGCCCAGAGCGCCATACCATTGGTAGCTAATAGACTTGGGATTGTTGCAGCGGGTTCGCATGGAAAGCCATGTCGTATAAAGCGGGTGTTTTTTCATCCCGTGAGTGGTTTGCCTTTCGACTTTCGAGTCACGACTTAGACAGCCACAGGACTTGGTTGTCCCTGAGCGCAGGCTGTCAGTAATCACCTCAAGCTCCTTGCCGCAATCGCAGAGGCAGGCCCAAGCAGTCTTTTTGGGGCGCGGTTCACCTGCAGCTGTTACGACAAGACGACCGTATCGCTCACCAATCAAATTTAGCTTCTTGCCCACCTTCACATCCCTAAAGTATGAAACCTAACCTGAGGAGCACAGCAGGCCAGTTAGGTATTGGCTTTTCGGCAGATATCCTAGCGGTGCAAAGCAATTTTATCAGCTTCTCGCAATCAAACTCACCGCGGGGAATCCGCCGTGTGGAAGTTGGTTGTTCTCACCGAAGCGCAATTTGCAGGACTTCAGCCCGCCTTTGCACTCGTCCTTACTCGGATCATCCGTGGGGTTGTCGTCATCATCAAACATCGCGCCGCCGGTATAGCTGCAGTTCGGACCGCGGTAGCCGCCAGTCATGGCCCAATGGCAGAAGGTCGTCATCTGGCGCCCAGGCAATCCGTGGTTGTCGATCTCGCCCGGGGAAGACAGCTCCCACTGCACGACCTCGCCGTCTTCGCCGGTTTTCTGGTCGATGAACCAGATTTCCAGCGCCTCTTGCGTGGGGTCGGCAGTCGGATTGCCCTCTGGGAAGTTGACTGCGTCCAGGTACTGGGCCAGCGTCTCGCGCACCGTAAGCTGAAACTTCAGCAGGTCATCGAACGCCAGGCACAGCGCGGTGATCCGCCCGTTTACATTACCGGCCATAAAGGTAGGCCGCGTGGCACTGCCGCTGCTGTCGGCGGCGATGCCTTCAATCTGCACCGGCCAAGCCGCGTACTCGTTCCCCTGCCAAATAATCGACTTCGCCGGCAGTTCGTCAGGCGATCCCTCATAAACAAGCAACTCAGCCGGGGTATGTGGAATCGCGTGAGCATGGAAGCGCATCACGTCGGCGCCGTACTCCGTGCCATCGATTTCAAACAGCCGCACTTCCCCGCCGGGCTCCAGCTTCTGGATGTCCGTAATCAAAGCCATGCGGCATTACCTCAAGGGTGAAAGGTTTGTTCAAAGGTGGCGGTCAGGCTGTAAACCGAACCGCCCTTGTGCGAAGGCTGGTAGCCGTTGGGGCATTTGTAGAGACCGAGTTCACCGAGAGGCGGCGTCCACAGGAACGCTTTCGCGCCCTTGTGGCGATCGAGGAAGGCGATAATTTCCCTGATCCTCTCCGCGGTGCCGGTATGGCTGATGGGCCAAGACTGTGTCTTGTTATTGATGCCGTCCGAGACCGACTGCTCATAACCGTCGCCGAACTGCTTGGATCGGTTGCGCTGCTTGATCTCGCCAGTCGCACCCTTTTCGATTTGCCAGGTGAATCGCTCAATTGCCATGGATCACCCCGTAATGGCTCTTTTAATTCTTCCGCCCTGCCCAAGATCCTTGCTCACCAGCTTCTGGTATCGCTGATCAACGAAGTCGGCCAGGTCCTTGCCGAACTGTTGGTAGGCAGGATCGTCAGTGGTGAAACTGGTCGAGCCGTCACTTGCGACGTTGACCTGAACGGTGATGACGGTACCGCCGCCCGAACCGCCACCCAGCGCGCGCACGCCAAGTTGACCGCCGGCAGTGCGGGTCAGCGGCATGATCGCCTCCGGCCCAGCCTCGCCCATCACTCCAGCCTGCCCGCCGGCCATCCCGAAGGCTGTCGGCTTGCTGACCACGCTATTGGAGAAGGCGCCACCATCGGCGAACATCTGCACGCCGCCTGACCAAGCACCGCCATCGGCCTGAATGCTGCCAGGCGTGAAGCCTGAGAGGTCGGTGCCGGTGTAGCCCGCCTGCGTGGAACCCGCCGACGCGGTGCCGCCGCCGAAGTAAGACCCCGCAGCAGAAGCGGCCAGGCCAAAGATCGCACTGAGTGCCGACGAACTCGCCTGCCTCGTAGCGATCCTGGCCATGTCCGCCAGCACAGACTTCGCGAAATCAGCAAACGACAACTTCCCCGTCATGGCGAAGTTGACGATCGCGTCTTCCATCGAGCTGAAGGCGTTGGTGAACAGGCTTTTCGTCTGCCCGGCAACATCTCGCGCTGACTCCAGGTAGTTCTGCCACGCCGACGATGCGCCGGCGCTCCAACTGCCCTGGGCGTCGGTCATCTCGTCGTAGTTGGATTGCACGGTGTCGTGCAGATCCTGCTGGGTGGTTTTCAGCGCCGCCAGCTTCTTGGTGTACTCGTCGAGGCTCATGCCCCGGGAGCCGTCGCCGTACTGGTTGGCCAGGTCGAGCTTCTGCGAGTTGATGCGGTCGTCGATAGCGTTCTGTTGATCGGTCAGACCACGCTGCCGATCACCCTGGCCAAGCCCGGCCGCGGCGCGCTGCCCTTGCTGGCGAAGCGTCTCGACTTGCTGCTGCAAAGCACTGGTGTAGGTCTGGACAGCCAGCTCCTGCTTCTTCAGCCGGCCTTGTTCGTTCGTGGCCAGCACTTCCAGTTCGCTATCCGCCGCCTTATGCGCCTTCACCATGTCGGCACGCGCGTAGGCGATCTTCTGGTCGAGCTGGATTCGCTGCTCGCCCGTGGTTGTCGCCTTGCCTTTGGCCTCTTCTAGAGCCGCGATCTCCGCTTCGTAAGCTGCGGTGACTTCGTCCCGCTCGTTACCGATCAAGGCTTCGCGCTTCAGGAGGTATTCCTGTTGCGAGATCAGCCCGGCCTTCTGCGCGGCATCCAGTTGTTTCTGGGTGTTCGAGTAGTCGGCCTGGATTTCCTTGAGCGCGTTTTGAGCTGCGTTGAAGCCGGTCAGGTCGAGGGCGCCAGCAGTGGATGCTGCCTTCGGGTCCTTGTACTTGTCCTTGATGTTCTGGATGTCTTTCGCGATCAGCTTCTCGTCAAGCAATGGACTAGTCGCGTTTTTCTTCCTCAGTTCCTCGACGCTTTTTCGGTAATCGAGGATTTCCTTGTCACGCTTCTGCTCGTTGTTCTGGAAACTCTCGCGGACTTTTCCGATGTGTTCTGCCGCCGTTACGGCTTTCTGTTGCTGCTCCTGGGCGAACCCTTTTGCGGCCGCCCGGCGGTCCTGCTCGCCTTTTTCGATGAGCAACTGAGTCTTTTCGGCCTCAAGCTTCGCGATGCCGTTGGCAGCAAGTGAAGCGCCGAAGGCTCCGCCAATGCTCTCCCCTTGGGTCTTGAAGTCCTTTATGCGCGTTTCGAGATCGGCCATTTTGTCAGCGAAGGATTTCTCCCGGCCGACATTGAGCATCGCGTCCCATGCGCCTTTAGCCCCGTCTTTCACATCCTTCCATGCAGCCTCGATGGTGCCGAGGTTGGTCTTCACGTTGGCCGAAACGGTGTTAAGCGCGTCTGCGTAAGCCTTGCTTGCAACTGTTGCTGCGTCCTGGGTTCGCCCCTGGCGCTCGAGCGAGGTGATTTGCTCGTAGGTGCTGACAGTCAGGAAGTTCATCGACTCGTTGAGGGCAAGAACTGCCTTCACGGGTTCCTTGGCGATCTTCTCGAAGTTGGCAACGGTTTCAGAAGTGGCCTTGTCGGTGGCATCTTCAAAGTTCGCCGCAGCAGTCGCGATCATTTCGAACGACTGGAGTGGAATTCTCGTCGATGCAGCGAGCAGGGCCAGGCTTGCGGCGGCCTCATGGGCAGTGCCGTTTGACTCGGACACTGCCTTGGACAGAACGCTCAGCTGCGCGGCCGTTGTGCCGGCCGTGTTTCCGGTCATCGACAGGGCGGTCGTATACGCCGTGGACTCTGCGCTGCCCTGCTTGTATGCAATGGCAAGGGCTGTAATCGCAGCGGCTGCTGCTAAGGCTCCGCCGAGTATCACACCCAGCCCAACCCCAAGAGGAGGAGTCGCGGCGCGGAGAGCTGTAGCTGCTTCCTTTGCGTTTTTTGTCGCGTCGGCAGCGGTGTTTGCACCCTCTGCCATGTCGGACAAGCTCTCACCAGCTTTACCGGTGCTCTCGGCCACGTCCTTGGCGCTGACGGCTATGCCAGCCAGCGACTCGCCCAACACCGCTGCCCCGGCACCACCGGTGAAGAGGGATTTAATCTTTCCGCCAAGGGCATCGAATGTAGCGCCGACGCCGCCGAACGAATCCTTGATCTGCCCGCCCTGCTGGATCAGCACCATCAGCGGGTTTTGGCCGCCCGCCAGGCTGGTGAAGATGTCCGTGAACTGCGCCGGGAGTTGACGCAGCGCGGCTTGAGTTTGTGCTGAAGAAACGCCCGTCTTCTTCAGGCCGTCATCGAAGTCGCTCAGCTTCTGCCGGGAGGCGTCAATGCGACTCGAGTAATCCCGGAACGTCTCGGCGTCGATCAGGCCAGCGGCCTTGTACTTCTGCAACTGCGCCTGCTGCTGATCGAGCTTGTCGAGCGCGGCAATGGCCGGATTGATCTTGGCCAGCAGTGCTTGCAGCCCTTCGGCCTGAACGCCGGTGGCAGCCGCAGCCTTCTTCGCCGCATCGGCCTGACGATCTGTAGAGCCGACCAGGGCGTCAGACTCAGCCTGCAACCGTCGCTGAAGCGCGGCCAGGCTACTGACCGATGAGCTGGAGTTATCCAGTGCCGACGAGTTGGTGGCCACGCTGGTGGTCAGGCGCTGGTAATAGTCGCTCGAGTCCAGCGAAGCCTTGGCCATGGCCGTCAGACGCTTCATTGCATCTTCGGTGGATTCGGACAGTTTGCCCTCGGCCGTGGCCAGGCCAGTCGACGCCGTCGCCGCCTTGTCGAATCCGGCAGCCACGCCGTCAGCGGCTTTCTCAGCCTTGACGCCGGCCTGGGCCAGGCGCTCCAGATCCGTGGCAGCCTGGACGGCATCACCCGAATTTACCTCGATGCCCAACTGCGCGATTGTGCCCGACATGAGTGCTCCGTTACTTCGATTCGCTCATGACGAGCAGGGCTTCGGCCTCCATCACCTGGAGGTCGTGGAAAATCTCAGCAATTTGTTTTTTCTTGATGCCGAGGTATCCGGCTACGTCGCGAATGGACGTGTAGTCGAGCCCGGTGGCGCCGCACGCCCCTGTCCGCCATTGCGTGGACAGGGCATTGAAGAGGCAGAAGGCCGGCCAGTTGTCTGGCCAGACCTCGCATTCATCACCGTAATCCTCAGCCGAGAACCCAAAGGCGTCCTGCCCCTTTATGCTCGGCTGATAGAGGGATCGCGCGGCGCCGATCAGTTTCCCAAGCGGGCCGAGGAAAATGCTTTTTGGTAGGCGTCGACCACAGCATCACCGGCACCGGCCGAAGTCTCGACCAGTGCGCGTATCGATTCAGGACTCAACTTGTCGTCGAAGCCCCAGCCGGTGACCAACTGGGTGACCTGCTCCACCTGGCGCTCAATGTGGGAGTCGGTAATTTCGATCAGGGTGAGTTCGTCACCTTGCGCCTTGAAGCGCGCCTGATCTTCTTTGGCGCTCTCCTGCCAGCCCGCGAACAGCGCGGCGAGCTCCTTGCGGTCGCGATACTTGAACTCGAACGGCACCTTGATCGTGGTACCGCCGACGCGCGGAATGTCCACGTCGGCTTTGAAGGTGGGGTTCTGGGCAATCTTGAACTTGGCCATGGATACCCCTTAAGCGCCGTAGCGGATGAATTTTGCGACCACGGCAAACACGGCGGTGACTGCCATGATGTTGTTCTTGGTCAGCGATGGCACGTTATCGAAAGAGGCAAAAGCGTTGTAGGCGATGACGCCGCCAGAGGCGAGGTTCACACGAACAGCGCGCGGCTTTTTGTCATCGTCGGCTTCCAGCAACACTTCGTTGTGCGGAAGATCCGGGTCATCCGCCATGGTTAGCGTGAACGACAACGCAGACTTGGACGTTGGGATCTGGTGCTCATCGTCCTCCTCGAGGAAGGAGTAGGTGACGTTCTGCTGCTCGCCCCCGGACTTGCTCGACTCCGTGACCTGGCTCATAGGTACCCAGGTCAGAATCTTCCGCACTGAACCGCCACCGGCACCAGCGATGAAGCGTGCCGCATTGAGCGTATTGATCTTCTCCAGCACGAACGAGTCGGTGGTCACCGTCTTAACTCGCGCAATACGATTGTTCAGGCGCGCCCAGCCGGAAGTGACTTCAACGAAGTCGCCCACCTCAAGGTCGTGACCTGCCGACGACACAACAGCTTCGGTTGCATTGGTGATCGCAGTAAAAATGATCGGCGCCTCATACGAGCCAGCGATAGCGGCAGTCGAGCCATTGGGTAGAAAAACGGCCATTGGTGTTTCCTCTTTTCAGAAATGACAAAACCCGCTCAATGGCGGGTTCTGGGTTTGCCCAATGGGCGGATTAGTTGGTGTCGGCCCGGTACTGGAACGACACGGGCACGGTGAATGTGGTGTCGTCGGGAATGCCGGGGCCAGGGTCAACCGGCGTCATGGTCACCACCGTCAGCGCGCCCTTGGTGTTTCGCTCGTACAGCGGGAACAAGGCGGCGACTTGGTCTGCTATTGCGCCGGCCGCGCCGCGGTACTTGCCCGACGGCGTCACGATGCTGACCTGAAACACGCCGGTGTACAGCTTGTGGTCGCCGCCGAGTGTGTTGCTCGCGGTGTCGGCCGGCAGCGTGAACGCCTTCAGGTAAGTGGCGCCGTCGGCAGGCGTGTAAGCCTCGTTCTCGACGACGACCTTCAGCGGTACCGGCAAGGCTTTCGCCCAGGCGATCAGCTTGGCCTCGTAGATCGAAGCGATCAGGTTATGGCTCATACCTGGTTGTTCCTGATGGCCTCCAGCACGATCTGCTGGAAGCGGGCCACGGTGATGCGGACCATGCCGCCCGGTGCCTGGGTCGAATGCCCGAACTCCAGCGGGATCGCATAGCCAAGGCTGTTGGTGATGTAGCAGGTGTCGCCCGCCTTGAACTCGATGGCACCGGCAACGATTCGAGCCGTTGATTTGGCTCCACTGGGATCCACCTCTTCGGTAGTCGTGCTGTCCGGGGCGCCAATGCTGAACATCCAGTTTCCGCGGAACCGGCCGCCGACGTAGCCACTCGGCGCGGAGATGTCCATGCCGTCGTTCAGCTTGCGCCCGGGCTTTAACCGCCCCGCTTTTGTCAGGTTGGCTGGATCGGCGCGCAAACCGCTGTTGTGATCGCCCACGGCCTTGTTGTACTGGCTCGCGACGGCGTTCTGCGCCCAGATTTCAGGGTTGCCCACTGGGGACATGCGGATAACGCTGTTACCGACCTCGATGATGATCTCGCGCAGGCTTGCATCGATGGCTTCCGTGGCCTGGGCTGCGAACTCGGCCAGGCTCAGGGCGAAGCTGCCGGACTGGCCGGCACCGGCGCGGCTCAAGACCGCACCTGCAATTCGTAGAGGATCGGCGTGCCGGCCGGGTTGATCTCTTTCAGCGGCGGGACGATTGACCAGGTGCGATTCTGAACGAACACCTTGTTCAACAAGCTGGGCGCCCACTCAAGCCCCTTAGCGGCGATCTTGAGCTTCTTGTCACCCTGCTTGATGAGGCTGTTGTTCTGGAATTCTTGGCCGGTGAAGTCGAGCAGAATGCCTTGGGCGGTTTGCTCGATCACGGTGTCAGTTGGAGCGGTACCAGTTTCCGGGTCGTACTCTCCAGCGGTGGTTGCCCGAATAATCACGGGCTGGCCGAACTCTGCGATCATCTCCAGAGCCATCACGGCCATTTCTTCGTAAAAGGCCATGGTGGCTCCAGATGTGAAAAGCCCAGCGCGATGGCTGGGCTTTTTTTATGTTTCGCTTTCGTCCCAAAGTTGAGACAGCTTTTTTCTTCGGCGAAGCAACATCGCGTCCGCATAATGGGCTGCCTCATCTGCGAGGACAGCCCCATCAGCTGGTTCCCTCGAAGCGATAGCAGTGATTGCTGCAGCTGCATACAAATCCCACGCTTCAATTTCCTTTTCGGCAACGCTTTTTCTGTCAGCCATTTGGAACTCCCTTGAGTGAACCCCAACGCTACCACTATGCGCGAACTGCAAACAGACCGCGACGTTGCAAGTAGTCAGCAAACTGCGTTGCGCTTGGTCGATCCGGCGCCGCCGGCAATAGTCGGCCGCTGGAGTTGGAAATCGTCGCGTACTCGCGAGTTACTGCGCCCTCGACACGTTCCAGCGTCACAGCGCCCTTCCGCTTTTCCACCGGATCGATATCGTCCTGATGAATTTCGGCGGCCAAGGCCATCTGGCCGTACTGGATTCGCGCCGGCAGGTAGTTGTCGGGCTTGATCTGCTGATCCAGCTCGACACCCCGGCGCGGCCAGGCCAGAGCCTGATCACTATCCGTCTTGCGCCCCTTCCAGGTCTTGCCATCCATCGCCAAGGCGGCCCGGCGAAGTAGTGCCTCTTGCGCTGGCTCGTCCGCAGGGATGGTCGCGCCGAACTTGCCGGCGTACATGACCATGTCCGCGGCGCTCGCGTAGCTTTCGGCATCTGGCTTGCCGGTGCCGTCCTCGATGATGAGTGTCATGGATCAACTCGCTGGAATGAGTTTGAGAAGGTCGAGCTTCGGAGCTTTGACATCATATTGGATGCCTCGAGCAGTCAACCACTCGCGTAGTTCCCCGACACCCATTTCCTTCGGGTCGCTTTCGAAATCATCTTGTTCACTGCCAGGGTCTGCGAGCGATACTTCGACGCCCACAGCCTCGTAAGCAGCAACGATCTCAGGATATTCGCCAATGACAACAACCTTCGTTGCGTCGCGCTCAATCAAACGAAACAGATCCGGATTGCGGTAGCGCTTTTCGGGATCGAAACCATCAAGCTGATTGCTGTAAGTCAATTCCATGAATATCTCCGTTGCGGCCATTGCTGGCCGCGCCCTGAGGTTGTTATTAGCCGCCAACCGGTGGCGTAGCGGTCAGCTTGATCATTACGCCGGCGGTGACCTTGTTGCTGCCAGCATGCTTGACCCAGTTGGCAGCGGAGCCAACGGCAGCCAAAGTCGGGTTCGAACCACCAGTTGCCGCCTTCCAGCTGTAACCCAGTACATCGATGTTTACGGTACCTTCCGCACGGTAGCCAATGCCGAGGTTTTCTTCGTCGTTCACTTCATAGGAACGAAAGCCTGGGGCTTGGGACTCGGTGATCGTCACGGCATTCGGCAGCAAACCGAAGATCACGTCCGCAGGTGCGGTATCGGTCACGAGCACCGGCTTGCCCAGAGTGCCAGGCAGGCCGCCATAGATCACAACGCCCGCTTCTTCGTAGATTTTGTTGGTGATCGCTTCGTCGACGATGTCGAAGTACGCACTGGAGTGCATGACCCAGAGCGCGATCCGGCCAAATTTGTCACCGAACTTGCGCATGCCGCGTGTCAGCGTCTTCTTGCCGTCGGTTTCGATGTTTGCGGAAACCACCATGTCGGTGTTGGAGCCAATGGCAGCACGAAGGCCCGCAGTGGCGTACTGAATGAAGCCTTCCAGGGTCGCATCAGCAACGTCGGTGCCGACGATCTGCGAGAACTCCTCTACTGGTCGACCACGACGCTTGAAAGCTTCTTCAGTCGTTTGGTACGGACCGTACTTCCAAGGAGCCTTGACGCCCACTGCTTCACCAGCGCTGATCTTCTTGGCTGTTACCTTGCCTTCGGAGTTGACGTCGCGGTGCTCAAGCGAGCCGTTCAGTTTGTAGAGAGCGCGCTTGCGGAAGTCGCCTTCGATGAGTTC
The DNA here is from genome assembly GCF_059716165.1 of Pseudomonas sp. LBUM1646. NCBI lineage: Bacteria > Pseudomonadati > Pseudomonadota > Gammaproteobacteria > Pseudomonadales > Pseudomonadaceae > Pseudomonas > Pseudomonas sp. LBUM1646. The sequence goes on along the minus strand of NZ_CP166810.1, from coordinate 2,442,409 downwards.
GTTGTCGAGCACCATCGCGCCATTGGACGATTCATTGAAAACGTCGAGGTTGTCCTGGACGCGCTCCAGGTATGCGGTTTGCGCCTCATCGTTGTAGATGATCAGGTCGCTATTGACGGTTGTAGCCATGGGTGAATCCCCTTACTTGGGCAATTGCAGATATGCGGTTTGGCCGTGCTTGCGCTGGAAGTCGCGCTTTTGCTCGGAAGTCATTTCGGAGCGCTTGAATGCAGCCTTGCCGCCACCCCCGCCCGGGGCAAATGTTCCCGAAGCCCTTGGCCACAGGTGAGGAGCGTTTTCGCGCAGAGATTCCGCCCATTCGAGCGGGGACAAAGGGGTCTTGCCGTCTTTACCGAGGATGGTCTGGCCGGACTCATCAACGGCGACTGCTTCGCCATCTTCGTTCAGAGTGAACACTCCTTTGGCGCGCAGGATGATGTCGTCGGTTGCTTCCGGCAGTGCGCCGGCCTTCAATGCTGCGCCGCGCACCGAGTCGCTCAGGACTTTGCCCTGGAACTTGGCAGCGAAGGACTCGGCTTTCTCGGCGCGCTCGCTGATGGATTTCAACTGCTTGTCATAGTCGCCACGCAATCGTTCGGTTCGGCGGTTGAAGACTTCGTCAACCTTGCCCTCTGTCAGCAGCTTGGTTTCTTCGTCCTGGCCGGCTCGACTTAGCAACCCTTTGACGGCGTCGATGTCGATGCCTTCAAACTGGGTTTCGAACAGAGTCAGCTTGCCGGAGGTTTCCTTCAGCTTGCCGATCAGTTCGGTGTTCTTCGACTTCAGCCCTGTAACAGAGGCTTCAACGGCAGTCGCGATAGCGGCCTTGATTGCCGGGTTTTCCAGGTCGATTTCGGTTTCTTCTGCCACGTTGATGCACCCCTTGGGTATGTTTGCCCGCTTTGCAGGCAATAAAAAACCGCCCGAAGGCGGCTGATTGAATTTGTTTGGTTAAATACCGGCGCGCTCAAATGCCAGCGGCTCAAGCCCTTTCATTTCCGCCAGTGTCAGCGGCGCAAAGTTTCGGTCAAGCTGCAGCTCCGAGAAGCGCTGGACACTCAGCCCACCTTCCCGGAACAACTTTGCCCGCACAGGCCCGATAGCCACATCCTGAAACGAAGCCGGCTGCTGCTGAAGCCAGTGGTAATAGTCGAGGCCTGCGCTGACCTGGCCTGCGCCATCGGCCCCAACTGAAGCCCGTGTAGCGCCCTTGGCGAACATCTCGCTGAGCTTGGTCAGCAGAATGAACGTGGTTCGGCAGTTCGGGTGAAACGGTGGCCGGGGGCCGGAGTTAACCGGGAAACGCCGCTTATCCATCGAGCGACATTGCTGGCTGGTCTTGCTATCGAGCGTGGCCACCATTTCGATTTCGGCCACGATATCCGTGTTTGCCTTGGCCACCTCCATGCGCGCCTGAGAGGCCACATGTTGAATCGCGGTGTGCACCACCGTGCTGGCGTTGCGATTGGTGGTGGCCAGGACGCCGTCCTTGTACCCCGCGGCCTTGGTGCCACGGATGTTGCGGATGACCTGGAAGTTCGTCTGCCCTTCGAAGAAGCCCTGCCGGATTGTGCCGGTGACGCGTTCACGCTCAGCAGTGGTCCAACCCTTGATGAACGACTTCAGCAGCTTTCCACCGCCAGTGCCGCGCACACTGAGTGGATTCGTCAGCACCGCCGCCCTGATGGCAGTCACCGTCGGCACCGCAATATCAAACGACACGCCGACCGGTGCAGACCGGGCCAAGCTCGTCGCTTCAAACTCGGCTTCGTAGTTGGCAATGTCGATCAGGTCGAGGTTCAGTTGCACGCTGTAGCGGTCGAAGATGCCCAGCAGCAGGCTGTCGACTTCCTTTAGCAGCGCTTCCAGACGCTTCACGTTGTACTCGGTCAGGTCCGACTGGGTGAGCCGGTCGCGGATCGAGCGGTCAATCTCCTTCAGGAAAGGCGCGAACTTGCCGACCTCCCCCGCCTTCAGCTTTTCGAGGAAGACCGCGTGCCGGATCGTGGCGTCAAGGATTGCTTGGTTTGCCGCCATTTAATTTGTCCTCGTCGTCCAGTCCCAGGCCGTCGCTCTGCTCTTGAAGCTCGCCATCGATCTGCTGGTCCGTGCGCTCCGGGGCAATCAAGCCCAGCTTGCGCAAATAGGACCGCAGGTCAGCCTTCGCGAATCCGCCGTTCTGCCACAAGCCAACCAAGGCCGTGATCATTTGCGGATCAGCCGTCAGCTCGACGAACTCCTGATTGACCTGGTACGCAACCTTGTCGGTGATGCCCATGTAAAGACCGCACCACATGATCGCCCGGGTGTAGGCCTCGCTGACGTTGGCAACGCAGCCGGCGAGAACCGATGTCGATGCAGACTGATCGCCGCGGGACTCGGTAGCGGTTTTGGCTGCCAATGATGCGACAACCATGCGAGCGCCAAGCTCGATCATCATCTGGTTCTTGTCGGCCATAGCCTCTTTCACCAGCGTGTTCGGTAATGGCTGCGCGTAGCCGAAGGCGCCGCCGACCGGAAGCAGCATTGGCGCCCGGGAGCCGACGTAGACGCCCTTTTCCTCTAGTAGCTTCACCCACTGCTCGGTTAGGCCGGAAATCCACGGCTGAGCCTGCCCACACCAGAAGACGCTGTCTTCGTAGTCGGCGCTGTTACGGTAATGGCCCAGGTTGATGATCGCGATGTCGTACAGCGGCGACTCGTCGATTGTTGGATCGTTGTTCTGGGCGCCAACGAAGGTGAACGGGATTTCCTTGAGACGTCCGGTGATGCCTTCCGGCGTGAATGTATCCGTGACCTCAAGTGGCCCACCTCCTCTCGGTCCAGATCGCCGCCAAACTCGGCAGACAAAACCTTCAGCCTCAAGTGCAAGCTCGCGGAACTGCTCGACAGCTTTAAACCCGAAGCCGTCCTCAACTTCCATCATTTCTCGCAACACGACCAGAGTTAGCACGTTGTGGCCATTCACCATGCCAGTGCGCCAGTTGATGATGTCCTCGGCACAGTACGACAGGATCACCGAATGACCACCGACGCCTTTGTCCTGGTGGTAATCGACGTAAAGGCCGTGACGACCGGCCTCAAGAACCTTTTCTAGCGTGCCTTGCGAGTGCTGGTAGATGCTCACCCCGGAACCGTTGGCGTTGTCCTGCAAGTACTCCAACTTTTTCGGCACTGTGAGCGTTGGGTCTTTGTGGAAGGCCAGGCCCAGCAAGCCGTTGCGCGTATGGCCGGTGGCGTTCTTGAACACTGCTCGTTCACGGTACGCCTTGTTGCGATCAGCGTTCTCCGGCGACTTGTCGTGCGCGTTGATGTACGGCAAGCGAGAAACCACCCGGTGCTGACCAGCACAGACGTCGCGAACTGTAGCCCAGCGGTCCAGCACTTCGATGTAGTCCGCCCGTTTGAAGGAGACGTCGTTGCTCATCGGGCGTATCCCATTTTTATAGAGGTGGCCGGCTTCCTGGCGCTCTTCGCTACAGCGAAGTACCGGAAGCCGTCGGAGCCGTGAGAGGTCCAGTCATGAAGCGGCTTGTCTTTCCAGCAGCCGCGTTTGTCGTCCCATTCCTTGCGGTAGTTCTCGATGCAGTTGATGCCCTCTTCGCACTTCGACTCATCGAACACACAGAGCGGAAGGATCTCCCGCACCGCCTCGATGCCGTCGTTGATGCCGATCTTCGGGACTACCTGGAACGTCATGCAGTACTTCTGCCCGTCGATCTCGTAGCCCTCTTGGGCCAATTCACGCCGGGTCTTGGCATCGCTACCGAACTCCCGGTTATCGATGTCGTGCGGCCCCCAGTGCTCGGAATAGGTGTAACCCTTGTCCTTCAGCACCTTCATGTAATGCCGCAGACCCTCGCCTGAGTTCTCGTAGTAATCGATGACGTGGTATTCGGTGCCAACCTGGCGCATGAACCAGATGGCCGTGGAGTCGCTGACGCCGATGTCCCAGAAGGTCATCACCGGCAGATGGCTGTTGTCCGGTATCGCGCCGATGCGCTGCTGCGCGTAAAGCTTGGTCAGTTGATGCGCGTAATAGGCGCCCTCGACTGACTGCTGGAAGGCTTCGACGGGTATCGACGGGTATTCCCGCTTCATGTCGTCGCCGAGCGTCTTCTCCTTGGCCGCGTACCAGGCGCGCTGACCATCATTGGTGACGATCCCGTGCTTGGCGTGCAACTCGTTGAAGTAATCGGTCAGGCGCTGCGGGATGACCGCATCGGTCGGGTCAAGCGAGTAGGCCTTGTTCTTCCACCAACTGAAAAAGAAAAACTTCCAGTCCAGCAGACCCAGGGGCACACCGGCCAGTTGCTGGCGCTCCGCGCTCTGCGAGTAATCGAAGAAGTAGCCGGCCCTGCCCTCTGCCGTCGATTCAATCGTGACAAAGCAGTCGGTGGCCACAGCCTCAAAGGCGCCGGTGACGATCTCGCGGGCCTTGTGCGGAAACTTGGCGCAGATCTTCCCGAACTCAGACACATGCAGATAGCGCAGCGTGCCGCCCCGGAATGAGGTTGAGACGTAGAGCGAGCCGCCCTTGCTGAACACCAACTCGCCGGCGGCGTCGTTGCTCGCCGGGTTGGCGGCGCGAATCTCGGCTGGCAGGTTGTCGTAGGCGTACTTCACCTTTTCCCGGAACAAGCGCTTGGCATCGTTCAGGGTGTGAGCGATCAGCGCGCACTTAGCCGACTCGAACAGAGCCGCGTCCAACTGGATGATGCAGCACTCGGTAGTGAAGCCAAGCTGCCGAGCCTTCAGGATGATGTTCCGGGTGTGCATCCCATCGAAGTACTCGATCTGCTCGTCCGTCATCCGGAAGCGGACCTTCTTGCCCTGTTTGTCCGTGATGAAGTAGAGGTTGTTCAGGCGCCATCGCTTGTCCCGGAGCAGCTTCAGGTGCTCGGGCTTCATGTCAGGCTTCCTTCGATAGTTCGTCCATCAGTTTCGATAGCTCGTCGGCGTCGTTGCCGCCTGTTTTGGTGTCGAGGTCGTAGGCTTGGCGCTCCAGGGCAATCAGGGTCTTCAGCGTCTCGGCCATTTCCTTCATGGTCTTGGAACGGCCAGGTAGGTCGATGATTTTCTGGTACAGGTCGTTCCGCTTATCCTGCCCTTTGTCATCTTCAGAGCGCAGCAGCTCGCCCAGCTCTTCGAATAGCTGGCGGTTGTCCGTCAGCCCTTCCAGTTCATCCAGCAGTTTGTTTGCGAGGCGCCGGCCGCGAGAGATGTCGCCGCGGTGAGCCATGCGGATGTTCACAAGGACCTCTGCATTTACCTCGATGATCTCTCTTTCGGTATCCGCCTGTTTGGTGGATACCAGAGTGGATACCGTTCGCTTGGATACCAGCGCGTCAGCCTTGGCCTGGATCTTCGCCTTCAGGTTTCGCTCCCAGCCATCCCGCTTGGCGCGCTTGTTAATGGCGCCATGGGTGATGCCCTGGGTAGATGCGATCTCTCGAATGGAAAGCAGCCCGGCCCGGTAGGCGCGTTCGATTGCCTCCCAGTCGGGTTGCTTGATTGTCATAAATTGCCTCAGGTAAGGCTAAAGTAGGGATTGAAATAGTGGCAACTTGCCTGTACTGATAGGGATCTATCAACCCTTGTCGGTCACTTGACACTCCTAAAACCATGATTGAGTTGCAGTCGTATTGATGAATCTAAATGCGTTTTGGTTGCGACTAACTGCCCATCGGATATCCGATCACCTGGTTTGATCCAATGGCATGTAACCGCTACTCCATAAACCCAACACTGCGCCAGCATAACGGGGAAGAGAATGATTCCGAGATACGTTGTTGTCCCAGCGATTCCAAAGGAAACTGGATCAACGCGCAGCGGATCGCGCTTCTACTGCACAACCGCCCCTATAGAATTCAATATCTACGACAACGAAGAAAAGTGCCGGCTGCTGACTAGCTACCCAAGTCGCCTAGAAGCCAGCGCAGAATGCGACCGACTTATCGCTGAGCGCCTTCAAAGCATGCTTGTAGAACGTACCCTGGTTAGCTGACTAGGGACTCACCATGATGTTGGTCTGCACCTGGGCGTGCCCATGCAACAGGGAAACGACCAGGCCTTGAGGCAGGCCAGCAGCCTTGGCAGCGTCGACCGCCTTTGCGATGGCGCTATCCAGATCGGCGATGGCCTTGTTGATGTCTGGGCTCATTGACAGGACGTGTCGCAGGCGGGTGACGTTGCTCATTCCCTTCTCCAATGTTGCGACACGATTTGATGATTAACGAAACGTGTCGCGGGTTACTTGCTCTTCTGGGCGGCCGCGTATGCTGCCTCACACGCAAAGCCAGCTATTCGGCTTCGGTCAAGCGCTTCTGCCAGGCTTCCCGCTCTTTCGTCAGCGCTTCTACGCAGGTCGGCGAGCAGAACGGTAAGGTCGGCTCTTGCCTTGCTTCCGCTGGCAACCTCGGCAGTACAGGACTTACGTTCCGCAAGGAGGTCGGTGATTTGCTGCTGCAGGCTGCGAGCCCGGCCATCAGCAATAGCAACGGCAGCCGTAACGTGTTCAGTCTTGGCTTTCGCATCGTCGGAGACTCGGTTGATGTCGTCAGTGAGTTGGCGCTGCAGGTCAAGCGTGTTTTTGAGTGATGTCGCCCGGGCATTGGCCGAGTCACGCTCGGTCGCTATGAGTGCTCGATCCACCTTCACGCTGTCCAGCCGCCAAGAGAGGTAGCCGACAGATGTAAGCGTGACCAAGACAACCCACACCCAGATCGGGATCATCCGGAGAATGGCGCTCATGGATGCTTTCTCCGTGAAACCTCGCCTGCCTTGTCAGCCTCTGGCGTCTTGTCGCAGGTCATGCAGTGCTCGCAGTTCAGTGTCCGGCAGAGCCAACCTTTCACCGGCTGCCAGTACGTGACCATGAAGATGTGGCGGGCGCCGGCCAGGGCCAGGGACACATGCAGCGTCAGGCCGGCCGAGGTCGGACCGAAGAAAATGTTCTGGCTGCGCGCCATAACGACAAACCCGCTGATGGCGATCGTCGAATAGATCAGCTTGCCCAGGATGCCGTCCCGCACCTTGCCGCTCAGTACGCACCAGGTGGCCCAGAGCGAGATCAGGCCGCAAGCCATCGAGTTGATTAGTTCAAGGTTCATGGTGGATTGCCTCCCCCGAACCGCTGGCGAATGAGAGCCCAGAGGTCAGCGGCGTTGATGGCTCGATTGATGGCTGCCAGAAGCGAGCCACCGAATGTGCCCAGCAGAAAGCCAATCCCGGCCACGATCTTCGGCTCGGTGACGTTCAGGTACGTGCTCACCATGCTGGTCAGGTAGAGGGAACAGGCGACACCGGTGATGAGAAACACCAGCCAGGCACGCCAGTCCGACAGATCGTCCTTGTGCCACCAACTGGCAACGACGGCGCCGACCAGTCCCGCGATCAGCAATTCAAACCTGTCGATCTTGTCGAGCAGGCGCTGCAAATACTCCATGCGCTCGACTCCGTTGGCATGATTAAAGAAATAACACATATTTGTTGTGTTAACACAGAAGTGTTGTATGATTAAGCTATCCAAACAACGAGGCGAGGTGATGAAGTTCAGCGAGTTCAGACGATGGTTGAAGGCCCACGGGGTGACCTTCGAAGCAGGCAAAGGAAGCCACTTCAAAGTCACCGCCCCAAACGGCAACAAGACCACCTTCGCGGATCACGGCAGTAAGGAAATGCCAGAACCGACCCGCAAGGCGATCATTAAACAACTGGGGCTCTAAAAGCCCCCTTCACCACATCTGAATTGAACTCATTACCTCTAAAAGGAGTGACCATGTACGACTACGCAATCCGCTTCGAAAAAGACAGCACCCCAGGCCTGGCTGTGTTCTGCCGCGACCTACCAGAGCTAAACAGCTACGGCGATAATCGAGAGCACGCGATCAGCGAAGCTTTGGACGCCATCGAGACCACTCTGTCCATCTACGTCGAACAGCGCCGTGCGATTCCTGAAGCCACTCCGCCAGAAGACGATGAACTAGTCATCGCACTGCCAGCCGTCACAGTGGCCAAAATCGCGCTGTGGAATGAAATGATGAAGCGCGGAATGCGTAAAGCCGATCTGCGCCGATTGCTCGGCGTGGCTCAGACTCAGGGCGATCGCTTGGTCGACTTTCTCCATACATCCAAGATGGAGCAACTGGAAGCAGCGCTCGCGGCTCTGGATACATCGATTCGTGTCACAGCTCCTGATCAGGGATGGATCGACCTTCCCTATGGCGGCGCGCAGGCCGGTTTTTATGCCGCACGACTGGCAGACGCCCTTCAAGAACGCCGCGTCAGCGAGATCGTGATCGGCGCAATCAAGAGCAATCTGGACCTGGTGAAACCAGACTCCCTAGATTACCTCCTGCGCACTCGTTACGCGAAAAACCCAAACACAATGCAAGCCGCACAAGAAGTAATTGCAGCCTTGGTTAACACAGGGTTGTTTGAGCATCTTCCTCGGGCAGCAGGAGTGCGGCCAGCAGCGGTACTGAGACTCAAATAAATCGACAGAAGCTTCCTTGCTTCTACCCGATCTTGAATAGGTGCGCAGTCTTTCCCGCTGTCAGCCGAAGACCTTCTCTGCGTCGACGCCCTCCTGCATCGATCTCGCAGTCCAGTCTCGCGCCACCCTGGAGCATGTACGGCCAGGGTGCGCGGGCTGCCGGTGTTTTCTCGTAGTGAGCATATGACCGCGTGCTACCCTCGGACGCTCGAATTAAACGGATGTACGCGGCTCATGGAATGCGGATACACGATCTGATGAGCCGTAAAACGAGAGGCAAAATATGCAAAACAACAAACACCATCCAGCACTGATCGCTATTACCTGTCTTTTCCTAGCAGGATGTGATTCCAAGAAGGATGAGGTTTTCCAGGTTGCACGCTGTGTTATGGCAACCGAGACTGTAGCCGGGGCAAGCCCAGGCGACGTGGGGATCAAGACCGGTCAAGCAGTTGCTCAATACATGAGCGAGCATGACTTAGACATGAGCCAAGAAGAAGTTGTTGCTCTAGGAAAAAAAGCACGAATAGACATAGCTGGGGATCCGGAGTTGCCAATGCCAGCTCAGATTGATCGGGCAAAAAAGATTATGGCTTCAGAGCCGTGTAAAAAGAGCCGCCCCTGATTAATGTGTGCCGCACGCTAATTTTCGCAAATGAAAAACCCGGCTCGCTGGCCGGGTTCAGGTATTAGTGTGCGTGTTGCGTAAATTGCGCACTATGGGAAAAGTACGCGCAACCCCCCGTCATGTCAATATGTTTATGCCGCCTCTTCTTCTTTTTCCGCGTGAATGACCTGCCATACCGGTTGTTGAGCCTGAATATCCACTTCCTTAATGACTTCTTTCAGGGATTCCCACAGGTCCAGCCAGTCGCGCGTCCAGTTCTTCGGATCGATCGTCACGCCGAAGAAGGTCTTCATCTCGGTAGCGACCCGGGCCGGGCCCCACTCAACCGCCCCGACCACCTCCCCCTTGTACGATTGCAACGCAAGGGTCACCAGGTACTGCGCCTTCACACGCTTAGCCGAAGTAAGGTCAGGCAACTTGGCGTGGGCGGTGATCAGCAGCACAGCGTTCAGAACGTGGCGCATGGTCATTGCCGGGTGATAGAGGTAGTGCCCGAACTGCTGCACCTGGAACGGAAGTGTGTCGATGGCGCGCAGGACCTTGCCGATGGTGGTCAGATGCGCGGCGCGGGCGGTGGATCGGCCAATTGGCGTGCGGCGCGTCTCGCTGATGCTGATCTTCTGCCGAACGATCTGGATGCGTTCTTCCTTGTCGTCGCCTAGGGCGGCAAATACCGCTTCGTGGCGGCGCATGCGGATGTCCTTCTGTACCGGTGCCGATTCCGCCTTGTCGATTGCCACCGCGCTGATCGACGCGTTCGATTCGTGCTGCGACTCAGTCCATACCTGCCTTGCGTTGATCAGCCTCATGCCGCTTCTCCTTTCTTCAGTTCTCTTGTTTTTGCCCGGTAGTCGGCGGTCATCGCCTTCAGTTCTTCGATGGTGTACTTCTTCGGCTCATGCGGGCCTTCCAGCCAGTCGACCTGCTCGGCGCCGATCCGCCTGACCAGCGCGATGCGGTAGTTCACGATGTTCCCGGAAAGCTGGGTGTTGCACGGCGAGCACTGGCGGTGGCAGTTCAGCGGCTCGAAGCGCAGCGCGGGATTGCTGCCAACGGTGCGGTAATGCCCAGCGTCGTACTTGCCCTGGTGGTGCCGGCCGCAACTGATGCAAGGCAGTTCGGCGTCGCGCTCTCGCACCCAGGCGTTGAAGGCCTGTTGCGTGTCTTTGAGGTGGTCGGCCCTGCTCTTCAGCTTCTCCTTGCGGACCTTGATCTCGCGGCGCTCGACATCCGCCAGGGCTTTACGCGTGGTTGCCCGCCCCTTCTCTGACTGCCCATGAGCGATGGCGCACTCGATCTCCCCGCATACGGCTTGCGAGTCGCGTGCAGGGGTGAACATCACGCGACATGTTGGGCAGCGCTTTCTACGGCTGCCACCCGATGTGAGCGGAGTTTTGCGCTGCAGTGGAGTGCGCTTCATGCGGCTTCCTTGCTCAGTAAATCGGTGAAAACCACGCCTTGGCCGGTGAAGAACACGGCGATGCGGTCGGTGTACTGGATGCCCTGGGCGCGATTGAACAGGCTGGTCACCGGGAAGCCGTCCGGGCCGAACAGCTTGCACTCGCCCATCATGGCCAGCTTCTCCTCGTAGGGCAGATGGCGCATGACCCGATACCACGCGGCCTGGAATCCCGAGTCCTCGTTCAGCAGGATCTGCACGCCGAAGTGCAGCTTGCAGTAGCGTCGGGCGTCGGCCGCGTCGCCGATCTGCGTCATCTCGGCGATGCGTTTGTACATCCCGAACCACAAAGAGTTCTGGTCGAGGGTGCGGTCCTTACCCGGGCGCAGGGAGACAACGACAAACTTCTTGTCGCGGTACATGGTGGTCAGGCTGGTGATTGCCTCGGTGAGCTTGGCCTGGCAGTTGACGCTGATCTTGTCGGTCATGGCTGCACCTTCCGAATGCCAGCAGTCTTCACCCAGCGGCGGACATACAGCTCGCAGCCACTCGCAAGGCAGACGCCATTGGCAAAGCCCGTGTGTGTTTTCGGAGTGCCACAGCCACAGTTACATTTCGGCTTGCGGCCAGGTCGCTTGGGCCGCAACTCCATGTACCGGAGGTGCTCAGCCAAGCCGCCGACTTGCCCCCAGCCAGCAGTGCCGCCACGCATTGCGGCAGATCGAGCCGCCGACGAAAGCTGATTCAAGTCAGTCATGACTGCTCTCCCTTGCCCATGGCGGCAGCGGCCAACCATGCCTTGCCGTCTGCGGTTTCGGCTCCCTGCCCGGCCGACAACTTCCACTGGACCGACTGACCTACATCGCCGTTTACGAGATCACTCAGAGCTTTGCGCAGTGCCTCGTTCTCGGCCAGCAGCTCCAGGGCCACTTCCTCGACGGTCTTCTCGCCGAGGAAGTCTTGCAGCGCCTCGGTGTTGCGCTTCCAGTCAGCGCAGTCAGCTCGGAACGAGGCGGCTTCGGCCCAAAGCAGCGACTTAAGTTTTTGTTTGTCGATAGTCATCAGAACCCGTCCTTGCCGCGCTGAGATTCCCACTCAAACGGAATGACGATCACGCCGCCCTCCCGCAGACGATCCACGCAGCGCTCGCCCATGGCCGATGGCAGCGCCTTGCCGTCGAGGTTCGAGATGATCACCGTCGGGCGCATCTGCTCGTACCGGCCGTTGATGATTGAGAACAGCGTTGTCAGCTCGAAGTCGCTCGGGGTTTCCTTGCTCACGCCGATTTCGTCTAGGACGAGCAGTGACGGCGCGATAAGGCCGGACAGGATCATTCCCTCCGTGCGCTCAGTGCCGCCGCCATACGTGGACCTGATGTCATGCAGGATTGAGCCGATTGTGCGGTACACGGCCGTAGCGGCGGTTTTGCGCATCAGCTCGTTGGCGATGGCGGAGCCCAAGTGCGTCTTGCCGGTGCCGGGCTTCCCGAGCATCAGCAGGCAGCGGCCCGTTTCGGATATCTGCGGGAACTCGGCGACGTACCGGCGGCAAGTGCCCAGAGCCTTGAGCTGATCGGGCGTGGTGGCCACGTACCCGGCGAGAGTCTTTCCGGCGAAGCGCTTCGGGATCAGCGCTGAGCCGAGTTTGACAGAGAGCTCGTAGCGTTCGTGAATCTTGGCCTGCTCAGCCGCTTCTTCCTTCTCGATCCGAGTGCACTCCGGGCAACCCGTCTTGAAAACCTTGCCGAAAATGACGTTCACGGTTTGCGGGAACTGGCCGTGGCCTTCGCAGATGCCAGTGATCTTTTGCGGAGCAGGCGCGCAACTCGGCATGGCGATTACTTTTTCAGATCGCATAGCTGCCGTCCTCGCGCTGAGTCAGGCCGGCGGTGTAATCGCGCTCCGCGAAGCCGGTGTGACGGGATTGAGTTTCGCGTTTCGGGAACTGGCGGACATTGCTCGCCCGGCTCTTGTCGTCCTTGACCCACTTGACCAGCAACGAAACCCATTTGGACTGGATTTGCAGGACGCCGGACGTTTCATGGTGAGCGGTGAACGGGGCGATGGCCTCTTGGGTAAACAGGTCCGCTGGTACGCCAAAGTGAACGCAGTAGGTCTTCAGCAGATTCGCGTCAGGCACCCAGTCTAGAGTCATCTCGACCGGAGCCTTTGGGTCAACAGGTTCCGCGGGTTCGATAGCAGGCTCAGGCTGGAACTGGCCGCCGCTGAGAGAGTGGTGTTGTTCTTCTCTTCTCTTCTCTTCTTTAGGTAACGCAGAACTAACGCTGACAGCGTTACCTTTTGTTTTGTGGTTCGACACGCGTTTTGCCGTCAGAGCCCTGTTTTTACCGGTCTTCCCATTATGTCGCTCGAAATGAGGGAGGGAAATAACGCCGTCGGCTTCAACCATCCAGCCCACTGATTTCATGTGCTCACAGAAACCGGTAACGCCAACGGAACGGTCGAGTAACTTTTTGCTAACGCTCGGAGCGTTACCTTTTTCGGTTTGTTGATCGAACCAGGCCCACACGCGCATAAGCTTTCCAACCACAGCGTCCTGATCGATATCGGCGAGGTCGGCGATCTGGCAAACCTCGGGCTTGTCCATAGTCACCAGTTCAAATTTGATCCAGTCTCCGGCCATTACTTGCTTCCTTTGCCGATCAGGTCGGCCAGTTCGAGGAAACGATCGACATACCAGTGAGGCTGCGTCTCGCGGGGAGATTGGGGGTTGGTCAGGTTTTTGCCGTAGGTCATGCCCTTCTCGGTAACGCACCAGAAGTCGACCATTTCCTGCTTGGAGTTCTTGCGCTGGAGCTGCTTGAGGAAGCCATTGGCTGCCAGCAGCTTGTTGAAGGCTGATGCAGATGTACGCAGGTCGAAGTCTTTGATCAGTGCGGTAACGGCTTTTGTCGGCATGGAGCTGCCGCCAGTGGCGTCTGGTGCGGCGTCAACGGCGTACCCAGGCAGGAACTTGGCGTCCAACCCGTTGTTGGCAGCGATCTTTGCCAGCATCTGCATCTGGCTGGACGGCGCCGGCTTGAGGAGGCGCGTGAAGCATTCCATGATTGCCAGTTCGCCAACGACCTTCGAGCTACTCGGGCCAGACACTTCGAATTTGCCTGTCTTGCGCACGCTGGGAAGAACCTCACCAACAACCCATTCTTCGAAGCGTTCGGCGCCCGCGAGCTTTGAGCGCATAACCAGTCGATACACGTCGCGCTCTGGAATGATGGTCATGAAACCACCACCCTGTTTCGGGGTAGTGATCGCAGCCTTGCAGTGGCGGGATATTGCGTTTTCTGGCTTGGCGTAACCAAGGGCGTCGGCGACGTCTCGGGCGACAAACCACGGATCGCCAAGTTGGTCAGTTATGACGCGGATTGCGCCACCATCGAAATCGAAAGGAATGACTGAGGTTGTGCGCGACACGTTTTCGGAATTATTAAAACGTGTCGCGACATGGTTCGGGGTATTGCTTGAAATGGGTTGGCTCCGCATAATCGGCCTCGCTAAGTGTTATCGAATCAGCCGACCTCGACCGTCGGCTTTTTTGTGCCCGTCGGATCCGCATATTTACTAGTGCGGAATGCAAGGGCACCGATTTCCGCGCATGCGCGGAAAATCAGGCGGCCTTCACTGACGCATCCATTACGTCCAGGCTCTGCCGGACATGGTTGATTTCTTGGCGAATCAGGGTTTTCTCGAAGGTGTTGACGCGGTCATCGTCGAGCGCTTGGTGAACTGCGATGGTCAGATCCGCCACTTCCTTGCCGACATTGATCAGCGACTTGGTCAGCGCCTGAGGCTTGGGCGCGGTCTTGGCGACCAGGTCGAAACCAAATTCATTTGCGAGCGCCATCAGCGGGCGCATGTCGCCGGTGTGCAGCAAAATCCCGAACAAATGCTCCACGGTCAGGTGGTGAGCATCGTTGTCCGGGTTTGCGCGCTGAAGAAGACCTACATGCGGAACGCCCATCTTTGCCGCCAGTGCTTTTGCCTCGTTATCCAGAACAGCGCTCTGGCAAGCCCGCAGGAAATCTTCCATTCGTAAAACCTCGTTTCTGTTTCCGTGGTGGCGATACGCCAACAAGGCAATAATTCGTTCATCAACTGATCAGGGATGAACCCATGACCTACTTTTCCCGCAGTCCCGAACCAGGGACCGGCGTCAATCTTGAAACGCGTTACCGGCCTGCCCTGCTCGCTCTGCGGTCCCTAATAAGGGCTGTGAATCACCGCTTTGGCGGGAAAGCAACCACGTTGCTTTCGGGTGGTGCGCTGTCGCAGATCGCTTTCTTGAGCCCTGGCATCGCCAGTCGTAAAAGCTCGGAGGCCAAGGCATCCGGGGTGATTCCGATCTCTGACGCCCATCGCGCCAGTTCTTCTGTTGCGCCCTTCCTGAGTTCCACTACTGCACTGGGCATGAATCCCTCTCTATGGCCTTCTCAGGCGCGTCTTTTCTCCAGCTCAAACGGCAGCTCTCCGAGCGTTCGCTTGACCTCAAGCGCGGCCTCGATTATTTCTCGGCTTAGCACGCTGTGTTGCAGCTTCATGTCGCGGGCTACGTCCTTCAGCTCCTGAAAGACTTCGTCATCGAGGCGCACCTTCACCTGATGCTCGTGCCGGTGCGCTTTATCGTCGTAGGCCATAGATTCACTTCCGCTTTCGGTGTGACAGGGCTGGGTTAGGCGGCGGAAAGCTCGGGCCAAATTTGGCGCCAGTCTTCAGGCCTTAGCTCTTGGCGCGTAACCGACCCTCCGGTCGCGCTCTCGGTGCGAGCAGCGATTTCGGCAGACGCGGTTTTGTGCCCGTAGGCGATCAATCTCAGGTATGCGCGAGTGGTCCCGGTGCGAGCGACATCGGTATCAGTTGCCGCCTTGAGCCAGGCCAGCAGGCTTGGGTGTTTGGTCCGCATGTCGGGCCTCCTTATAGGTAATTTTATTATTACCCATAGGTAATCACAAAACAATACCTATAGGGAATTTACCTTTTGGTAACAGGAAGGGATGATTTGGCGATGGAAATTTCAGATATTCGCCGCGAAAACTTGCGCTCTCTCATGAAACAGCGCTTCGAGGGAAAGCAGGCACGCCTGGCTGACGCCCTTGGCAAAAGCGCCAATTACATATCGCGATGCCTTTCAACATCGATGCCTGCATCGAGCAGGAAGAATATCGGCGAGGATTTTGCTCGGGAAATTGAGCAGGCCTTGGGCCTGGACCGATATCGACTCGATAAAGCCGGAATGGCAGCCGACAGCGACGGAGCCAGGAAGGGGCCGACCGATCACCTCTCCTCCATCGAGACATGGGATGACGAAACCCCGCTCGATGACGACGAGGTTTACGTGCCCTTCCTTCAGGAAGTGGAGCTGGCGGCTGGCTCTGGTCGATTTGCGATCGCGGAAAGCGACAACGCCCGACTGCGCTTCTTCAAGAAAGACCTTCGCCACAACAACGTGCAGTTCAGCAACGCGAAATGCGTGGTGGTAAGCGGCAACAGCATGCTGCCGGTGCTGCGCGATGGCGCCACGGTAGGTGTGAACGTCGGCAAGAACACGCTAGGCGATATCGTCGACGGCGACATGTACGCGATCAACCACAACGGCCAGCTCCGCGTAAAGCAGGTTTACCGCCTGCCTATTGGCATCCGTCTGCGCAGCTTCAACCGTGACGAGCACCCGGACGAGGACTACACCTTCCAGGAAATTCAGGACCAGCACATCGCGATCTTGGGGCACGTGTTCTGGTGGGCGATGTACTCCCGGTAACAAACGCACTACTTCGCACTACAAACCAAAAGGAACGGACTCCATGAAAAAGCTGGTGATTGCTGGAATCGTCGCCCTAGTCGCGATAGTCATCTACACCCAGATAACTATTTTTGCCGTGCCACCGATCGGCGCAGTGCCTGAGGGTCGAACGGTGATAATGCTGAGACTTAACAAGACCAACTTTATCGACAGTGCCGACGCCATGTGCGAGCGACTACAGGGCAGCGTTAGCCTGCTTTGCCGAGGGGTGACCATGGGGGCAGTGGTGAACAACACGAAAATTATCGCCCGCCTACCCTACTCAGAGTCGCTTTATCTCATCTCCACGGGTGGCAAGCGGTACGACCGCTGATGCAGGCGCACATCCAGGAGAAACCATGCCTCTCACCAAGCCAAATCAAGACCTAAAGCGAGACCTCCAGGGCGTTGCATCTGACCTGAAGTGGTCCGCCGTTGAGCTGATACGAGTCGCCGAGCGGCTGAGCCTGGCTGGCAACGAGGCGGACGCCCAGGCGCTGCTTAAGATGTGCACCGTGTTCCATGCGGACGAGGATCGGCTGACCGTTTACACCGATGAGATCAAAGCCGGCGCAATAACCAGGACGGTCAAATAGATGGCAGATCTCATACAAGGGCTCGATGGCCCCAGAACAGCCCAGCAGGAGCTGTTCTACGACCTTGAGGATGCGACTGCAGTCATCGGCTGGTCAGTCGCCGAGTTGACCAGCATGGCTGGCCGCGGCAAGTCGCCTGATGAAGCCGTTGCGCTTATGAAGATCTCCGCTCTACTGAAAGCTCAGCAAGAAAAGATTCGCCGCCACGCTGACGAGGTGAAGACGGGAAGGATTGTGAGAGGCTAGGTCGAATGGCTCGAGGTAATGGATCTGGTCAGTGGATTTGGTGAACCAAGAACTTTCTCGCCGCCGGTAAGTGTTCCTGACGCCATTGCTGGCATCATGTGCAAATACACCGGAGGTCGGACAGATGACGCATTTCACATGGAAAGAGATATTCAATTTGGACGCTAGAGATATTGCGGTGCTAGCCGGATGCGCGACGTTGTCTGGAGCAGTGTGCGCAACTGGTGTGGAGTACTTCGCACCAGGCATAGACAAAAACACCGCGATTTTTATTTTCGGCAGCATTGGCGGTTTTATTGGCCTGATTATTCTTAAGGCTGCTCACAGGGATAAGTGATGATTGAGTCGTTCATTTCAAATCTAACGAACTGCTCCATGGCTTTCTTTTTGGTCGCCATGGTCATCAGCATCGGCAATGACCTGAGAATCAGACAGGCAGTGTCGATTGAGCAGGCAATAGTCAGGGGGATATCGTTTTCAACCGCGCCCACCGGCATTGCATTTGTAATCTGCGCCTTTATTCCTGCACTGCTGTCAAAAATCGAAGGTGCGAGCCTAAGCTTTATGACAGCCGGAAGCCTTTTTCTTTTCATCTCGGTTAAATACGGCTTCCCGCCAAGGTGAGACGATCATAAGCCTCATTAGAGAGCCCGGCCCAGCGCCGGGCTTTTTCATTCTGCCTTACCCTGGTCCGCCCATGCACTGCGCGGTGCTGGCGAGAGACGTCCCGGCCTGCTGGACAAGCTTGCGCCACTCGTCGCTAGTGATGAGGTCGGCGCGCTCCATGGCATCAGCCCGCCTCAACAACCCGAAGTACTTAACCTCTGCATCCATTTGACTTCCAGCCAGTGCGAACAGCTCGCGCCAGGCTGTCATGGCCAGTCTGCGCTGTGCCTCTCTCATTGGAGTCCCTAATAGTGGTCTACAGGGTAGAGGGTAGCCCCTCGGTAGCGTTCCATATGATGGCACGCCATGCGACCAATGGTGGCCATTCGCCAAATAAAGAGTCAGCCAAAGGGATTTGGCCCCATCTCCAGAGAGCCCAGATCGGCGCTGGGCTTTCTTTCAAGTAAACCCCCGCTCCGCCGATGCCCTAATACTGCACCCCGCAGTGCATGGAGGCATCATGAAGAATCTTACTGTGTTTGGCTTGGTCACTCTGCTGTCGATTCTTTCGTTTTCTGCCTCGGCGTGCCCCAAAGGCACACACTTAGTAGGCGGTACGGGTTCCCATCATAAAGGCGGGACTTGCAAGTAAATGAAGCCCGACCCAGCGCCGGGCTTTTTGTTTCTGGCATCCAGTAATCACCAGCCTTATTTCTCTGGTTTCTGATACTGCAGTACGATGCCCCTTGAAATCTTCTTGTTGGCCAACGTATCAACCATCGCCTGAGCTTTTGCCCTGGTTTCAAAAGGCCCCAGTAACACCTGGCTCTCGCCATCAGCTCTCCTAACGCTGGGTTGCCAGCCCAAATCCGATAGCTCTCGAAATAGCCTTTCTGCCGTTTGCTCGCTGCTAAGCGAAGCTGCCAAGACAATCCACCTGACACCCGGTATCTCATTTATTTGTTGGGGATTTGTGATGATTTTTTTGGCTAGCGTATAGCCACATGCATTGCTGGAAAACCGGTCTGAAAAGGAAGGATCCAGCGCCACGTCAAAACCGGTAGGCGTCTTGATCGCAAAAAATGGGAAAAACCCAGAGTAGGCGCCATGAACATTTCTCGCATTCACCTCTCCGCATATACCATTACTGGCAATTACCCGCTCATTTTTGAACCTCGCCGAATCTGGGTCCTTCAGCTGATCAGCAACCGCCTTGCGCACTTGCGCTATATCTCCGCCCCCACACCCGCCTAAGACTAGAACCAGGCTCGCCATCATTAATCCGCGCATCAGCACCTCCATGTGTCAGTCAGGCGATTCTATCAGCCATCCCGCCGTCAAAACGAAAGCCCGCCATGCGCCAGACTTTTTGTTTCTACCTTTAGCAGATAGCGAGCGATGGTCTATGTTGCTGCATGTCCTCATGACCCTTCACAGCCCGCTCCCCTTGGCGGGCTTTTTTTGCCTGAAACTCCTCTGTCACGTCCCGCCTTCCAGCCCCTCGATGGTGTGCGCATAAAAGGCGTTCGCCTCCTCCATCATCTCCCGCCAATCACCGCTGTCGATCACGCCAGTGCGCTTCAATTCGTCCGCCATCATTACCAGTGCTTCGAACTGTTCCTCGACGCTCATTCGGATCTCAGGCTCTTCCAGCAGCCTGCGCCAGACAGCTATCGCCTTCTCTTTCTGATCGTCGCTCATTGCAGCTCACCTGGTTGTTTGTGCACTGTAGAGCCGCGTCATGCGCGAGCGTTCTGCGCCGGCGACGTGCGGCTTTGGCGCGTGGTGGCCGTGCGCCACGAATGGTAAAATGCGGTTAAATTCTGGAGGGAACCACATGCGTGCATTGCCGATATACCTCACCGTTGGCCTGCTGTCTTTTTCAGCAGCATCTGCGGTCGGGGGTTTCGAGGACAAAACAGATCGATTCAATGGGGCAAGGGTGGTTGCATGGAACACCATCCCTTCTGAAGTGGAAACTTTCGCAACCTCTACCATCGCTTTTTACCCAAAGGGTGAGGTGAAGCCCTACCAGTACAAAGTTCAGCTCATCACTTTTGCTGATGCCATGCAGTACGACGACTGCAATCATGTCGACTGGCTGGTTGATGGAGAGCCGGCGCCATATCTGACGGCCAAATACAAACCGGATCGCTCGGCATCTGCTGCTATCGAAACATTCGACTTGGATATTGATCGGGCAACGCTGCAGAAGCTCGCAGCAGCCAAGATCGTAGAATTCAAAGTCTGCAATACCGAAAGCTCAATCAGCGCCGCGGACATGGCTGGCCTGCGCAAGGTCTTCACAGCAACAGAATGACAATCAAGCAACACGGAAGGCCCGCCCAGTGCGGGCTTTTTTTTCGCCCACGCAAAAATAATTACCTTCAGGTATTGCATATGAAGTTACCCACAGGTAATGTTCATCCATCGCAACCCAGTCCCCACTTCGGGACCAGCTGCGAAGGGTCGAGAAACCCGCCGCTCTTTAGCTCCACCGCATCACATTGCCGGATCACCACCGGCCCAGATTCAAAGGCAGCGATGAACCGGCCTCAACGGTTCAGAGGGTTGGCAACTGACCCGGGCGTACAGCGTAAAACGCCAAGAACAGTTATCCAGCGGGAGAACAAGCCGAAAGGCCCGCGGCTGGAAGAACAATTTGGGATAGGCCAGTGACCGACGCCAGTAGCGGGTTACGGCGGAAAGCATCACTGAAGCCCGTTCATTGAGCGGGCTTTGGGATGCGGACCAGGTGCTACCGATTTTGCCGGGAGCTGATCATCTGATGGCACTTATCGGCCACCTGCGGCTGGGCTTCAGCCACACGGCACAGCACTCGATACATCTCGCGCTCGTCCAGAAAGGGGTAGACGTCGAGATTGAGAGCTATCTGAATCTTGCGCAGATTGGTTCCTTCTGCCAGCCAACGCTCAATAGAGCGAGTCATCGCCGAACCGTTGTCGTCTGTCTGCCAAGCCAGCAAGTTGAAGAGTTTAGTCACCAGTAGAAACGGGATCGACTCAGGGATATTGGCAAAAAGCCGATCAGCCAAATCTAGCTCGCCAAACTCGGTCACGACTGCCTGGACTGCATTGAAAGCCTCTGCGGACTCCGGTACGTGGCTTTCTAATGCGATCACGTCCAGCGCTCTAGCGACAACCTGGTGCATAGCACTTCCATGCTCTGAGAAGAAGAACTTATGCTACCAGCCTCTGGCGGGACAGGCTGAATAACCAGCGCCACGTCAGCCTGACGAAAACTGCCCGAGCACCTGGTACTCCCCAGCACTAGGCCGCATCGGAGTGTGATCTGTGACGAAGCATCTAAGCGCGGCGACGTGGTTGCAAATCGGCGGTTCGCTACTTCCGAGGATGAGACAGACCCGCCAGATCACACCCCGATGCGGACGAAACTGCGGCCTATAACCGCCCACCTGCACCGCCAAAGCGAATCGTTAGTGGCGAGCCAATGAGGCGGACCGAACTATTTTGCGGCGTAGCTTTTGCACATATCCTGCGCCATTGCCGCCATACCTGAGCTGTTGAGAGATTGCACCATGACTCCCACCTCTCCCTTGTAAGCGGGGTCTGAATTCACTTTTCGAGCTTCGGCCTTGGTCGCTTCGTCCATCTTAGAATCGCTGGCCATAGCATTTTCGATAGATCCATTTAAGGCAGGGTTTGCCTTATTGCAGATCTGCTCCATTGCAACGAGCGTTACAGCAACTTGATGCGTATCAACGGGCGATTTCGCGAAAGAACTACTGGCAAAGCCAAAGCTGACCAGGGACAGGCACAGCGTTGCATTCCTTATTGAAAACATTCAACAGCTCCTAGACGTTCAAATAAATAAGTATGACCTAGGCCATATCGGCCTAAGGCTACTCAGCTTTACCCCTTCCCGACCAAAGCCGCATGCACTCCCCTCCGCGCCCAACGGCAACCAGCGGAACGGATGAGTGCAGCCGAGTTTTGTTGGATCAACCACAGAGGTATTTGCGATGCGCGCAGTTATGACTCGAATCGGCAATTCCCGCTCCGGCTTCAAAAGCGCTGGTAAAGCGCTGTTCCATCACTGGGGTGTAGACACGATTGAAGCTGATACCGGCTTTGGAAACTACACAGTGGCGGTCGTTGAGTATCCGGACGGCCGTGTCGACATCTTTCCCCCGGCGAACATTTTATTCCTCGATGTGCAGGACCAGAGTCAGGCGGTAATCGACATCTTCACCGGCGAAGCGAAAGTCGCTTAACCCGCCACCCTGGAGGCGACCATGGCAACCAGCTATGCAGACAGTGCTCAGGCCAGGGATTGGGACCGGCGCTACGACGCTTGGGGGCGCGAGAAGAAGCCGCAGCCGGACGAGTTCCACGACTACGAAGCCGATTCGCTGAAGCGCACCCAGGCGATCGCAGATCAGAAGGCTCGCGAACTTACCGAGCTCAAGGCCAGCGCTAAACGTGTCGCCGCCGCCACTGATGCGATCGGCGAATTCTGGGGTCTTAAGGAGAAATCGCCGTGAACACACAGCAGCGTGACCATCAAACAGCAATCAGCTGGATAGAGGGCGAGATCGACAACATGATCCGCGACCTCGGAAAGCCCAATGCCAGTTCGGCGGCAACTTCGGTCATCACTCTGGCCTACCTGCTGCGCGTCATCGACGACAACGAGCACCGCCACTATCGGGCGCGGGTCGACCAGATCTACGCCTCCTACAACGAATCGATCAAGCAAGGAGCTGCAGCATGACGACCCCACCGGTTAAATCCCTGATCGAAGAGCAGCTCGATGAGATCGAAACGAAGCTGGTCCTGCTGGGTTTCGGCCTTCCCTTCAACGAGGTGATCGGCAAGTCCCGCGAATCCTTGGTCGCCAGCTTGCCGCGTCGTTTGGCGGCAACCATGAAGGGCGGTCGGATCGCCGTGAGGGTTCGGCCATGAAGCCAGTCTTTTGGCTGCTCGCCGCTGGTCTGCTTGTGGTTATGCTCGCCTACAACGTCAAGCGCGACGCGCCTGGCGTCTGCCAGGTGCCGCACTCAATGACCTACCGGGTGTTCCGGTGACCAGTCGCCAGCGTGCCCGGCGCCTGCTGATCTGGCGCGGCTCTCTACCTGTCCTCGCCCTCTTCGCTTTCTTGATGCTGCTCAGCGCCCTCGCTGATCGCGTTACCCAATAACTCTCACGTCTTTCAAAGCTGCGCACCGCGCCGCAAGGAACTGTCATGTCCGCAAATACCAAGCAAGCCCCCGCACAAGATTCGCTCGAAATGAGCGAAACCGCCGGCGCACAAAACCCTGTAGCTCCTGTGGTTGCCGTCACTGACATCGCCGAATATCGGCCGCACGAAGAACAGATCGTTCGTCTGGAAACCACTTACGCGAAGCTGGTTGTTGACTGCTCGACCAGCGAAGGCTTGGCGAATGCGAAGGAAGTTCGCGTCGATATCCGCGACGTGCGCTATGCCCTGGCGAACACCACCAAGACGGCGCTCGTACCCTATCAACAGAAAGTCAAAGATGCCCAGGCTCGGGTCAACCAGGTTAAGGAGTTCGGTGAGGCGCTGAAGGATCGAGTCTTGGCGATCGAAGCACCTGTTGATGAAGCAATCAAGGCCGAAGAAAAGCGTGTAGCAGACGCCAAAGCCGAACGCGAGCGCGTCGAAGCAGAACGTGTCGAAGCCATTCGGGCAAAAATCACCCGCTTCAGCTCTGTCGCTGCCGCATATGCAAACCGTAGCGCGGCTGATGTCGCAAACATTCTGCAAGGCGTTAAGGAGTCGCTGATCCTGCCTGAAGAATATGCCGAGTTCGAAGCTGAAGGCACCATCGCCCGCGACAACGCTATCGAGCAGTTGGAAGCGCTGCACAAATCTGCTGTTGATCGCGAAGAGGCTGCCGCCAAGCTGCGGGCCCAGCAGAAGGAGCTCGACGAGCTGCGCGAGAAGCAACGCATTGCCGATGAAAACGCGGAGAAGGAGCGCCAACGGATCGCAGCAGAAGATCGCCAGCGCATCGCAGACCAGCAGGCAGAGCTGAACCGGCAGCGCGAGCAACTGCAGCGAGATCAAGACGCTCAGACCCTGAAGGACCAGCAATACCAACGCGATCAGGAAGAACTATCCCGTCTGCGCGCCCAGGCTGCCGCACCAGCTCCAGTCACCCAGGTGGCTGCGCCAGTGGTCGCAGAGAAGGTCGAAGTCGTGCCCATCGGCGCACATGCAGCCGCTGCTAAATCCGACGACATGACTACTACCACCCCATCGGTTGACGACATTGTCGAGGTTGTAGCCCTGGGTTTCGACGTGGACCTCGACACTGCTCGCGCCTGGCTGCAAGCCATCCGCTTCTAACCACCCTTTCCACCTAAGGCCGACCAACTCCTTGTCGGCCACGGAGAGCGCAATGAACGATTCAGACACTCAAGCACCAACTGGCCTTGCCACGTACCACGATCCATCGCACAACGCGGCAGCGCTCATTCTCGACCCGGGCACCATGAAGTCGATGAGCGACCTCGCGCTGATGATGTCGAAGGGCGTGACAACAGTCCCCAAGCATCTGAAGGGCAATCAAGCTGACTGCATGGCGGTAGTGCTGCAAGCAATGCAGTGGCAGATGAACCCTTTCGCGGTCGCGCAGAAGACGTTCATCGTCAACGGCGGCGCATTGAGCTATGAGGCGCAGCTCGTCAACGCAGTGATCACCGCCAAGGCGCCCGTCAAAGGTCGCTTGAACTTCGAATGGTTCGGCGCCTGGGAAAACGTCATCGGGAAGATGCGCGAAGTCACCAGCCGGACCAAGAAGGACGAGGACACTGGTGAGTTCAAGAAGTACCGGGTGCCGGACTGGAGCTTTGACGACGAGAAAGGCCTCGGGATCAAGGTTTGGGCAACCTTCAAAGGCGAAGATGATCCACGCATTCTGGAACTTCTGCTCACCCAGGTCCGCACGCGGAACTCTACGCTTTGGGCGGAAGATCCCAAGCAGCAAATCGCCTACCTGGTGACGAAAAAATGGGCGCGACTCTTCTGCCCTGACGTCATCCTCGGCGTCTACACACCCGATGAGTTCGAAGACTCTTACGGCGGCGAAATCGATATCACTCCTGCGAAGCAGGCTTCAAACACCGCCGCCGCTGCCGGCGTGTCGTTCGGCCCAAAATCCCCATCGCCGGAAATCGACGGCGTCTTCGCAGACCTTTTGGTCGTCGCGAAGCAGCAGGACATTGAAGCCTATGCGGCAGCCTGGGCAGGCCTCAAGCCGAAGCAGCGCGCAGCAATCGGCCTTGAATGCCACGAAGCGCTCAAGAGTATGGCGGCAACCGTTGATGGCGACTTCACCGAGATGACTGGCACCAGCGATGGCCTGTCTCAGGCCGAGGAAGCGGCGTAGTGAGAGCGGAACTTCAAGGCACTGAAAAGTGGAATGCTGACCGATCTGGCCGAGTAACCGCCAGCCGGTTTAAAGACGTTCTGGCCTGGGGTAAGCCCGACAAAAATGGCAAGTGCGAGCCGATGCAAGCGCGTACCTCCTACATGCGCGAACTGTGCTTCGAGCGACTGGCAAAGAAGTCGAAACACAACGTCAGCAGTGCTTCCATGAAGTGGGGCCACACCGAAGAGCAGAAGGCGCAGGACGCCTACGAGATGTTGACCGGCAACATCGTCATACCGTCGGGGTTCATCGTCCACCCGAAGTATGACTGGCTCGGCTGCTCGCCAGACGGCCTGATCAACGATGACGGGGGCACCGAGTCGAAGTGCCCCTTCAATGAGGCGATTCACGTCAGGACTTGGCTCGAAGGCATGCCAGAGGAGCACATGCCGCAGGTCCAGGGCTGCATGTTCGTTACGGGCCGGAAATGGTGGGACTTTCTATCGTTCGATTCTCGCCAAGATGAAGACTGTCAGCTCTACATCGAGACAATTCACCGCGACGAAGACTACATCGCCAACCTGCACATAGAGTTGGTCCAGTTCAACCTGGAGCTGAATCGCATGGTTGATGAGGTCGCGGACAAAGCCAGGGCGCAAGCCCATAGATTAGGAGCCTGAGCATGATCAGCCTCAACCTCAACGCAGTTCGAGTGAAACAAACCGAGTCTGATCGAATCGCTGCTGCGATGGCTGACTTCTGGACGCGGCCCGGCGGCACCTTCAAAGAGTTGCCGCCGGTTCGAATGGAGCCCAGGCCGGCGCGACGGGAATGGATAGACCCTGGAACGGTACTCAAGCGGCGCCCAAAGCCGATATCGGCCGCCGACCGCAAGGCTCTACGCAAAATGGCGGACTCGCTATGAGCAAACGAAAACCGCACAACCTCAAAGCACGCATAGACCGATCGTGTCGCTCGCTGCTGGCCACCAACCACGTCGCAGTGGTGAACATCGACCCCAGCGGTCACCAGGGCATGATCAACTACAAGTCGCTGAAGAACATCGCTCCCGGAAAGATTGGCCAGGCCGTGTGTGGTATCCCCCGCCGCTGGACGATCTACCTCAGCGCTCTCTGTATTGATGCTTGCGGTGACCGCTACAGCAAGTCGATAGAGGTGGCGCCGGACGGCGTGTATCTCTCCGACCACCTCGAAGAGGTAATCGAGCATTGCTATAAGCAATTGCGCGACTCGGCCAATCCAAGCCAGATGGTGGCCTCTGGCTGGATCGCTATTCCTGAAGCGATATCGCTCGACGAGGCTCACGCAGCGCGGATTTTTGAAGCGGTCGGGGCCTGGAATCAGGTCAAGGTAGCAGCGTGAGACGTTTCCGCACCCAACAACGCAAACGACAAACCTGGCTGGCGCTGCCGGCCAGTGGCATAGAAGAGGTTGGCCATGGCCAAGACTGGAAAAGAGCGATCAGCGAAGGCCGCCGAGAAGCGGATCGAGTACGACGAGAAGGAACTGCGACACCGGGTCAGGCTCGGCACCCGGCAGAAGCTTGATGAGCTGATGGCCTGGAACGGCATCACGGAAATCAACGAGGCGGTGCAGAACTTGATTCTGAACGCTCATGCGCTCGGGCCAACCCTTTCCTATCAGGCGGTGGAAAGTCCGCGCCACAAAGTGCAGATAAGCGAAAACGTGGCGCGGATGTTTCAGAGGGAAAGCCTGCTGATCATTCAGCAGGATCCCGGGGATGAAATTGTATCGCCAATGATCATTTCTTCTTTGGGGGCGGGGCTTTAGGCGCCGCCGGTCTAACGCTTGTCGGAGCCGGAGGATTTGCATTGTTGGTCTGAGGAGCGCGCCCTGGACGCACTACACCTGACGGAGGGGGAGTCGGTATTTTGCTAGTCATTGTCAATTCCATGTTTTGGGGGTGAATTCGACCCATTCGACCTTTGAGACATCGATAACAAAAAGTTCGGCGGGCATAGGCTCTTCGGTTCCATCGTCGTTGAGCCAGGAAGGCTCATGCAGTACAAATTGGCCCATGGTCGGCTCAGTTGGCCACTCCAACGGCCACCCATAAATACGACGCTCGTCCAGTAAATTTAGAACGACAAATCGCTTGTGCTTAGAAAAAGCGCTGTACCACTCGCACGGGTATGAAGTTTGAGTGCTGAAACCTGCCGCCCGTAGCAGAGCGTGGAGTTTATCGGTATTGGCGAGGTAGCAAGAAAGTAAACCTACTGTCACAGAAGTAACCCCCGTCCAGATGGTGATGGCGTCCGCATCCCAGACCCCAAGCACTAACCAGCCCTTCGCCCCGATCCACAGCAATAGTTTTCCGATGCCTGCAACAGCTCCGTGGATTACAAAGGTGAAGACAAGCGCTTGCACAATCTGCCCAAAAGTATCGGGTCTTTTGAAGGCAGTCAGTGAGTAAAAGATCCACGCCGTCAAAAAACCCGGAATCAGATACTGAAGAAGCGGTATTACTTCCTTAACGAATCCGTCCAAAGCTGCACATCCCTAAGCGCTGATATCGAAATCTTGTAATACCCCATCTGAACCAAACACGCCACCGCATCCGGTCACGGAGGGCGGCGCATACCCGAGGTAACCGCAATGCCCGTTCTGCACAGCGCAATACACAAGATCGACAAAAAGCCCGACGGCCTTCCGGCTGTTCTGGTCCTCGGCGGCGCCGAACAGGTCGAGAGCCAGGCTCGCGACGATCTGATGGACCAGCTCAACGAAAACTACAACGCCGCGACTGGCAAAGCATGGGGTTTCTTCCACGCAGAATCCGGCGCGCACCCATTCAGTGGTTGGCTCGCCAAATACCTGGCTGGCGGCTCCGACTTCCTCGACTTCAGCGTCACCGCTGTCGAGCACCTGACCAAGCTGATGGAAGAGTCGAATCTGACCACCGGCGGGCACGCCCTCTTCTGCCATTACCAGCAGGGCCTAACCCAATACTTGGCCATCGCCCTGGTGCAGGAAACGGAAGCGGTGACCATGACCGAAGAGCTGCACCTGATGACGGTCAAGCGCCTGGACCTGGACCATATCCGCCTGGCCGCACGCATCAACATCAGCGAATGGCAGAACAACCCGCAGTCGCGCCAGTACATCTCGTACCTCAAGGGCAAGCAGGGCCGCAGACTCAACGAATACTTCCGCGACTTCATCGGCGCGCAGGAAGGCGTCGACGGCCCTGGCGAAACTCGCACCCTGCTGAAGGCGTTCAGTGACTTCGTTGAAGGCGAGGACCTTGGCGAGGAATCCGCCCGCGAGAAGACCGACACGCTGATCAGCTATGCCTTGTCCCAGGCCAAATTGGGCGAGGCGATCACGCTCGACGAGCTTTCCGAAGTGCTCGACGACGAGCAGCCACTGGCGTTTGCCGAGTTCGTCCAGGGCAGCGACTACGGCCTCTCGGCTTCGATCCCGCCGGACAAGAAGACCCTGAACAAATTCCGGCGCTTCACCGGCCGCGCCGATGGCCTATCGATCAGCTTTGATCAGCACCTGCTCGGTGACAAGGTCGAGTTCGACGAAGCCGGCGGCACGCTGACATTGCGCAAATTGCCAACCCAGCTCACCGACCAACTCAAGCGCGCAGCCGCCTGATGCTTTGAGGTTTATTTATTCGGGGGCGATAGTGAGATGAGCAAAATGATTGGCGTCGACAACCATAGCGCGACCACCTTCAGTCTCCGTAATGCTGCCAACGAACTTAGCGCTTGGTCCTGCGGTATATACCTCTTCACCATCGATTCGATATAGCAACTGACCAGTGTTGCTTCGCACGAACTCGTCCTCGTCGATACGACCAATCAGGGGTGCCGCTGGGCCCCGCCCCGAATATACGTTGTAGCGACCCTTCGTGAAATCAGTAGCCATCTGCATCTCCTAGATCCGGCTCCATGCCGGGCCGAACACAAATACCCCACTTCAACGAATCACGCCAGCCGGCGAGGCAGGCGCCTGTCTGGAGACAACCCATGCAAGCAGTCATTTATGCGGGCCTACGCAACGGCGCCCGCGACCAACAGATCTTCGATGCACTGACCTACAAGCATGTAATCGAAGTCGCCAAGGATTTCAAGCTGGCACCGAGCACCATCCGGGCGGCAGCAAAGCGCATTTCAAATGCGGTCGTGTTTGAGCTGAGCCTGCTGGGGGGGGCAGCCCAATGCCGATTGGCAAGGTCGCTGCAGACTCATTCCGAAAGGCCGCGCTCGGGGCCTATCGCAACTACCACGGCACCTTCCGCAACCTTGATCTGCCCTGCTGGGTGATCACCGACGGACACCAGAGTGTCGAGGTGATGGAGCTGCGTCGAATCGATACTGGCGAAGTTTCCCTGTAACCCGACCTCACCTATCGCACTGACGACTCCGAAAATTGGTCAATCGCCTTCCTGTAGGTCGCCAGTTCGATGATCTGCCTCAGGCAAATGACCACCTCAAGCTTCTGCTCATCGTTGGGGATCCCTATTCGCTTGAGCATCAATCGAGCGTCTTCCTCGATCGCCGCGAGCGCATCGATATCACTTTGCAATCTCATGTCGGCCTCCAGCCAAGCTGAGTTCGACATAAATAAATACTCCAACTTTTTGAATCACGCCAGCCGGCGAGGATGCCTTATGTCCGCACACCAGAAGAAACCCCAGTTCATCCATGGCCAGCCAAGCATGGGCCTGCCGTTCGAGAAAGAGCTGGTAGTGGACTTGTTCGCCGGTGGTGGCGGCGCCAGCACTGGCATTGCCCGGGCGTACCGGGAGCCGGATGTCGCGGTGAACCACAATCCAATCGCCTTGGCGGTTCACCGCGCAAACCACCCGCAGACGGCCCACTATGTCGCGGACGTGTTCGAAGTTGACCCGGTGCTTGCTACCGGCGGGCAACCCGTTGGCATCCTTTGGGCTTCGCCCGACTGCCGCCACCACAGCAAGGCCAAGGGTGGCGCGCCTCGCGACCGTGGTGTTCGGGGTCTGGCCTGGGTTGTTGTTCGTTGGGCCCATGCCACCCGGCCGCGCCTGATGTTCCTGGAGAACGTCGAAGAGTTTTGCGACTGGGGCCCGATCGATGAGGAAGGCCAGCCGATCAAGGCCGAGCGCGGGCGCACGTTCAAGTCATTCATTGCAGCACTGAGCACCGGCCTTGCCGCCGATCACCCGGACATGCCGGAGATTCTTGAGTCAATCGGTGAGTTCGTGCCGGTGGAAGCGCTGGTGCGGGGCCTGGGCTACAACGTGGAGTGGCGCGAGCGCATCGCAGCCAATGCCGGCGCGCCCACCATCCGCAAGCGTCTGTACCTGGTGGCGCGCAGTGACGGCAAGCCAATCGTCTGGCCTGCGGCGAAGCGCCACAAAACGCCGACGGCGAAACAGCAACCTTGGCGCACCGCCGCCGAGTGCATCGACTGGAGCAATTTGGGCCGGACGATCTTCCGCGACAAGCCGATGGCTGTGAACACCATGCGGCGGGTGGCCAAAGGTTGCTGGCGGCACGTGCTGACCAGCGTGAAGCCATTCATTGTCCCGATGCGCGGCACCTCGGCGGCGCACACCAGCACCCACGGCACGGACGAATCACTTTCGACCATCAGCGCCGGCGGCACACACCACGCCCTAGTGCAGCCCGTGGCGGCGCCCTTCCTTACCGAGTGCGCCAATGGCTCAGCGCAGCGTAACTTCAGTGCGGTCGAGCCGCTGCGCACTCAGGTAGCGCAGGTAAAGGGCGGACACTTCGCGCTGGCTGCATGCCACTTGACGGCCTTCGGGCAGAACGCAGTCGGCAGCCAACCTACCGAACCACTGCAAACTGTTCTTGCCGGCGCTGCACGCCACGGCTTGGTCGCTGCGAACATGGTCACCTTGCGAAAGGGTTCGGTCGGGGCCGACGTAGAAAACCCGCTCGGCGTGGTGGCTACCAGCACCGGTCATCACGCCGTGTCGGCGGCTTTCTTTGAACAGGCAAACGGCGGCTACTACAAAGGCGACGGCCGATCGGCTTACGACCCGATTTCGACCATCTGCCAATCCGGCGCCAACCAGCGTCTGGTGAACGCTTACCTGGTGAAGTACTACGGCAACGAGAAGGACGGAATTTCGCTCGCAGAGCCGATGCATACCCTGCCGACAAAGGACCGGGTGGCGCTGGTCGAAGTTGTTCAAGTTCCGGACACGCTCACGCCGGAGCAGATGGAAGGCGCCCGGCGCTGCGCTGCGTTCATGCACGAGCATCTGCCGGAGCACTTCAAAGACCCGGCCGAGATGGTCATGGTCGGCGGCTATGTGCTGGTGGACATCACCCTGCGAATGCTTCAGCCACCTGAACTGAAACGCGCCCAGGGCTTTGCAGAGAACTACATCATCGACCGCGGGTTGTTCATTGATCCCCTCACCGGTGCCGAGCAGTGGCTGCCCATCAACAAGACGAACCAGGTGCGGCTAATCGGCAACAGCGTCTGTCCGGACGAAGCCGAGGCTCTGGTCAGGGCTAACGCCGCCGACATCATAGAGCTTTACCAGCGATTGGCCGCTTAGAGTACATAAAGTTAAAAACCAATTAATTTAAAAACGCGTGCTTTTGAACATTGTAAGAGTGAGTCCCGTCCTCTTCATAGTGAACCGCACTAAATGTTTGAGTATTTGATAAGCCACTTCTAGTTTTATACTCAACAACGATATTGAAATCTTCCCACTCGTGCAGATTTCTAAATCGGATAAAGCGTTTAGACCCATTTATTAGTGGGTCTGTATCATGCCGCCTTATCTCACCATTCTGAGAATGAAGCTTAATGCATACTGACTCACAATACTCTCCAGTATTACTGAGATTAAGATCGATATCAAAGCCCTCCCCTGCCCATCCCGCACCAGTCACATCCAAATGCAATAGCGGCTCAAGTGATCTTTCGTAATTTTTCAGACTTTCTCTTTGGGCGGCAACAAGTTCACTTTGCTGAGTCACTGAATTAC
Source organism: Pseudomonas sp. LBUM1646 (assembly GCF_059716165.1). Classification (NCBI taxonomy): domain Bacteria; kingdom Pseudomonadati; phylum Pseudomonadota; class Gammaproteobacteria; order Pseudomonadales; family Pseudomonadaceae; genus Pseudomonas; species Pseudomonas sp. LBUM1646. Next base: position 2,410,263 of record NZ_CP166810.1, on the reverse strand, counting down.
TAAGCTCTTTTGCCTGAAGCCTCAATGCATCAGTCCCTTGACGAAGCTCGATGCCTTGCTGGAAAAATCCGAGAATTAACCAAAATATGGCCACAGGTCCAAATGCGCCGGCCAGAAAATCACCTACCTCATTAAGGGCCATTGATTGAAGAGATTGAACTCGATCACCAATCAGCCACCAAGTAAAAAAAGCATACAGCGCAGTGAGGACGACCCCTATTAAAGCAAGCACCTTACCCATTTTGACTCCCCCCTTTACGAATGCTTTCGAGTTTACCTCGCCAAAGCGTTGAGGACGCCCCATGCCCACAGAAAACAAAATCACCCTGAAGCGCCAGCGCGTCGAGCAGGTCAATCAAGTTATTCGAATCATCGCCGACCACGGCCGCCGGTTCTTCTACAGCCAGTCCGTGAACCGCTACGCCAGCATGGAAGTCGATCACCGCGGAAAGATTTGGTTTATCGACGACTACAGCGGCAAGCGAATCTTCACACACGAAACGGTGTGGGGTGGTCGATGGCGCGGGTTCACTCACGGCGGCACGCTGCGCGACCTGGTCAAAGAGTTTCGGGATTACATCCGAACAGGGGAGCCGCTGCACCCTGGCTATCTCGGCCCAGAGCGGTTCGATGACAGCAACATCTGGGGTTACGACGAGGCAGGCATGAAGGCTCTGCGCGAGCAAGCCGGAGCGCTTCCCGTCTTCCGCCAACCAGTCGCTGAGGCCGCATGAAGCGCATCGACCTCAGCGGTTCAATTACCACTTCAGCCGGCACCCGGTTTAAACGTCAATAAGACGCGGCGCTTGGTTCGAATCAATGGTTGGAATCGTTCCGGAGCCCTGGCGTTCCGTGATCCACTTGCGAGTCAGTTCGACGTCGAAACTCCAGCCGTGAGCGTGCATCAGCACCAGCGCCGTACCGGTGATTCGATAGTGCCCGCATTTCAGACAGGCTCTTTCCTGGTAATCACCACCAGGATCGAAGATCGCTGCGGGCTCGTCGCAAATCAAGCAAGACATGAAGGTCTCCTTTTGGCTGATTGCCTCAACTGTAGCTGATCCCAATAACCCCTCCATTGCTCACGCATTACCTAACAAAGGACGCCCGCGCCGGTGCAGGCACCGAATCATCGCCGCGATGTAACTGGCGCTTCGGCGGGGCAAAAGTAGAAGTCCAACTATTCAGACGTTATCGGTTTTCCAGAGCTACTCGACAAACGATCAGATCGACCTTTAGAGGCACGACGCAATAAAGAAACGTTGTAGTCGTAGGTCGATATCAACGGTGTGGGTCCCTCGCGCCGAGCCATCTCGAGCCATTGCCTTGATCGTTCAACGTCAAAAAACTCGTCCTTGAACTTCATCTTCGCAACAAGGTTCGCAGAGACCCTAAAGTGTCCACACCCAGCCGAGCATCTAATCTCTGACCAGCTACCAGTGATATGGGCTGCTTTAGAGGCGCCCTGGCAAATTAAGCATTGCATGTCCGATCTCCTTTTCGATGACCTAACAACTGTAGCCGATCGCCGGCAAAGGCTCCCCTACACCCTCAGAAAACTGGCCGAGCGACCCTGTACGCCTACCTCTCAGGCAACGAGATATCCAATAGCTGGTGAATATTGATATCGATCGGAGTAATCCACGGCGACTGCTTGTTCTCTACTCGCATCGCCAAATAAGTCCGAGTGCGCTCTTTGTGAAGTTTTTGCTTTTTCAGCGACATCTCGTCGACCAGCAGCTTCGGTACCCCGTAATAACCGCATCCTGGGCAGTCAACTTCCACAAATTGGCCTACTAGCACCAGCTGTATTGCTGGGGCTCCGCAGATTAAACATTCCATTTTTCAGCGTTCCCTTTGAATGGCCTTTCAACTGTAGTCGATCAATGACTAAGGACACCCCATGCCCACAGAAAACAAAATCGCTGAGCCGCTGAAGGTTGAGCGCTCGACAGTGACGAAGCTGGTAATCACCGGCGCGCCGCGGCTCGATCCGATCACCGTGTTCCTCGAGGACTTCGGCCGGCGGGACTGCCCGACCGAATCCGATCCGAACTACCAGACCGCCCAAGGCAAGATCACAATCAACTGCTGGGATAAGAGCTGGAACGCTTATTGGGGCGGCATGGGGCCGCGCACCGTAGCGGAGTTCGTCGCCGACTGCGGTTGGGACTACGTTCTGAATTGCTTGGATCGTGGCATCAGCAGCACGCGATTCAGCGGTGACGCGCTGCACACCCTGGCCAAGAAGTGCATCGTCCAGCGCCGGCGGCAGCAGACCGGGCGCCACGACTGGGAACTGGGCGAGTTGAGCAAAGATGAAGCGCGCGAACTCTGGAACGACATCGATGTTCTGCGCAGCATCGAGAACTCAAACGAATGCTGGCATCAAAGCGCTCTGCTAGCCGAGCTGTTCGGCGAGGAGTGGCATTACCCGCTTGATGGCAATGCTGTCGCAGAAAACCACGAATTCACGTACCTGCGCCGCGTTGTAGAGACAGTCCAGCAAGCGCTGCGCCAGAAACAGCAGCAGGTGGCCGCATGAAGCGCATCTACCTCAGCGGACCCATGACCGGCCTGTCCGGCCTCACTTGCCCGGGATAAATCGCTTTGTGCCTGCACACCTTGGGTACGACGTGCACCCCAAAAACTTGGTACCCCGGCGCCTGCCTACTTTCGCAACTTGAACTGACATGGGGCTGCCACAAAGCAAGCACAGCCCCAAGGCCTCCCACTCAGCCTTAGGTGGCTTTAATCTTTCGACCTCTTCAAGCCTTGCAGCTTCTAAGGCTTGGTTGTGAGCGTTTCGCCGGGCCGTCTTCCAGGAGTCAAGTTTGACCAGGCCGAAAATTACGCCTCCGATACTCAGAAACCAGAGAAAGCCGGCGCGACTTCCCCCTCTACCGCCACGACCTCCCCCACGAAAACTGCGCCCGCCTCTTCCCCCGCGAGCGTCGACTTTCCCGCATAAGATCAGAAGCGAGCCGAGCAACAAAATGCGCCTCGAAAATTTGGTTCCCATCTGCTCGGTCCTTGATCACTAGGTGCGCATACCTTAGCAACTCCAAGACATTTACCAACACAGAAAACTCAAACCCTCCCCATTCAGAGTCAGCCGCTATAGCGGCAAAGGAACAGTCATGCCTGAAGAAAAGGTTGTGATGTACGAATCGCCGGAAGCGGCCAGCATCCAAACTGTCACCGGCTGGGTCGGCGCCGATGGTCGCTTCTGGGGAAATGATGAGCACATGGCCCGCTATTGCGGCTCCACTCATCGCTGCTGCGAGAAGAATCCAGATCACCCGATCTTCGAAGTGCGCCGCTGGTGCGAGCAGTGTTATGCGGACAGTCGCCAAGAGAAGTTCGCAGCGATGTCGGTCAAAGACTGGGCCGGCGAGCCGCTGGTTATCTTCGACGGCGACACGTACTTTTTCGACGAAGACAGTCTGCGCGACTTCCTTATCGATAGCGATATTGAGCTTACCGACCTGCAGCTTTGCATCTGCGAGCCGAACATGCCTCGCGAGATCGATCCGTCGGACGTTTTCTGCGATGACTTGCCGGAAGACGGCGAGATCCGTGATCAGCAGCTGGTGGCGGCATTCGACCTGCTGAACGAGATGATCCGCCAGTCAGAGCCGCTGTCGTGGGGCGAGGGGAAGTTTGCCGCGAAGCTGCCTCAGGCGCTTCTCGATGAAATCATCGCATCCAGGGTGACGTCATGATCGCCCTCGCCTGGTTCGCCTATGTTTACTGCTACAAGGGGCCACGGTGATGACACATCAACCGAAAGGCGGCATGTGCAGCACCTGCGCCCACGCCCACCGCAATTGCAGCCACTTCCCCTTCAGCACCATGCCGGCCCTCGCCCGGGACGGCCAGACCGTGATCGTCCGCTGCACTGACTTCCAGCGCCGTGCACAACCCCAGCTGTAAACCTACAGCCTAACAACTCCCTGCTTGCCGCCACGCGCGGCATGGAGCACCCCTATGTCAAATCGCAGCGCGGCCCAGGTCGCGCCCATCCTCCCGCGCTTCATTCGCGCCGGTGAGGCTTACGGCTATCTCGGCATGTGCCGGGACGAATTCAACAAGACGGTCCGGCCCAATGTCCGGGAGTTCCCGATCGGCAAACAGGGCATCGGCTTCGACCGGATCGAGCTCGACCAGTGGGCGGACGACTGGGTCGAGTCAATGGCAATTGAAAAAGCCGCCAATCAGGACAACAATCAGCCCCGCAGTGGGCGCCAAGGAGTTAATAAATGGCGCGAAAAACCATGTCCGGCCTCTACGAGAGGAACGGCATTTGGCACATCGACAAAGTCGTCCGAGGTCAGCGACTTCAAGAAAGCACTGGATCAAGCGAAAGGGAAGAAGCAGAGCAGTACCTGATTCACCGCCTGGAAAAGCTCAGACAGGAAAAGGTTTACGGCGTACGTCAGGTGCGAACCTGGCGAGAGGCCGCGACGAAGTTCCTGGTGGACTACAAGGATCAGGCATCAATCGCCTTGTCCGCCTCCCACATCGAGCAGCTGGATCCGTACATCGGCGACATGCCGATCACGCACATTGATGACGGGACGTTATCCGCCTTCAAGCGAGATCGGCAGAAGCCCAGCAAGACCGCAACCGGCAAGGTGAAGCCGGGCGTTTCGAACAGGACGGTGAACATCGCCCTGCAGCGAGTCGTCCGAATCTTGAACCTGTGCCACAGGAAGTGGCGCGACGCGGAAAAACGGCCGTGGCTGGAGAGCGTGCCGATGATCTCGATGCTGGAGGAAAAGAGGTCCGCCCGGAAACCCTACCCGATGTCCTGGGAAGAGCAGGCGATCTTGTTTCCCGAGCTACCGGATCACCTATTGAGGATGGCCCTCTACAAGGTGAACAGCGGTTGCCGGGAACAGGAAGTATGCAAATTGCGGTGGGATTGGGAGATACGCGTGCCCGAACTGAACACCAGCGTGTTTCTGATACCTGCCGGATTCGGCGGGCGAAGTGAAAAAGCAGGGGTGAAGAACGGCGATGAACGCTTGGTGATCCTGAACAAGGTGGCCATGAACATCATCGACAAGCAGCGCGGCCTACACAAAGAGCTGGTCTTCCCATATGGGCAGCCAGATCAGTTTGGGGCTACGGCCATGCACCGGATGAACGATTCGGCTTGGAGGAAGGCCAGGAAGCGCGCGGCGGACAAGTGGGAGAAAGCCAACCAGTCGCCAGCGCATCCGGGGTTCAGGTCATTTCGAATTCACGACCTGAAGCACACCTTTGGCAGAAGGTTGCGTGCAGCAGGTGTGACACTCGAGGATCGAAACATATTGCTTGGGCATAAAAACGGAAGCATCACGAGCCACTATTCTACCGCAGAGCTTGGGCAACTGATCGAAGCGGCCAACAAAGTGTCAGCCACCGATTCGCGAGGACCGGCTCTGACCATACTCAGGAGGAAAACGGGATGATCCCCCGCAAAAGTCCCTACGCGTAAAAAAGCCGAACTGGCTAGAGTTCGGCTAAGTTACTGAATTATATGGTCGGGACGGAGTGATTCGAACACTCGACCCCTAGCACCCCATGCTAGTGCGCTACCGGACTGCGCTACGCCCCGACTAGGCTTTAAACCTGCCCCTCATCTCGAGGAACGCTCAAGAATATATCGCAAGCTTTTGAAAACTGGAAGTATTTAAAAGCAGGATTTTATTTCTTGAGCACAACCAATACATCTTCCAATTCGGCAATCATCTGCCGAATCATTTGCTTGTACTGAGTGGTGTCGTCTTTGGCTTCATCGCCGGACAAACGCAAGCGCGCGCCGCCGATGGTGAACCCTTGATCATAAAGAAGCGCGCGGATCTGCCGGATCATCAGCACGTCTTGTCGCTGATAATACCGGCGGTTTCCGCGGCGTTTGACGGGGTTGAGTTGAGGAAACTCCTGCTCCCAGTAGCGCAGCACGTGTGGTTTTACCGCACACAGCTCGCTGACTTCACCAATGGTGAAGTAGCGTTTGCCTGGGATGACGGGTAGCTCGTCGTTATGACTTGGTTCCAGCATAAGCCTCAACTCGGGCCTTCAACTTCTGCCCTGGACGAAAGGTGACCACACGGCGAGCCGTGATCGGGATTTCTTCACCCGTTTTCGGATTGCGGCCAGGCCGCTGGCGTTTGTCCCGAAGGTCGAAATTGCCGAAACCGGACAATTTGACTTGTTCGTTGTCTTCAAGAGCGTGCCTGATTTCTTCAAAAAACAGTTCGACCAATTCCTTGGCCTCCCGTTTATTCAGGCCCAGCTCTTCATACAGACGTTCCGCCATCTCAGCTTTCGTCAGAGCCCCCATACGTCACTTCCTTAACGTGGCGTTCAACCTTTGTTCGAGCGAGGTGAGGATATTTTGCGTCGTGTTATTCACCTCATCGTCATTAAGAGTGCGCGATGGATGCTGCCAGGTCAAGCCAACTGCAAGGCTTTTTCTATCAGGATCAATGCCTTTACCCTGATATACGTCAAATAGCCTGAGGTCCGTCAGCCATTCCCCTGCATTTTCACGGATTACGTCCAGCACAGCGCTTGCTGCGACGTCTTTTTCGGCGATCAGCGCAAGGTCACGACGCACTTCAGGAAAGCGTGATAACTCCTGGAATTTAGGCATTTTACCCAAAGCCACTTCGGCCAGAACCAACTCGAAAACAAAAACCGGACGGTCGAGACCGAGGGTTTTCGACAATTCGGGGTGAATCGCACCGACGTAACCGACCAGACGACCTTCGCGCTCGATGCGAGCGGTCTGCCCTGGATGCAGCGCAGGGTGTTTGCCTGGTACGAAAGTGAACGAATCCAGCGCACCAGCGAAGCCCAGCACCGCTTCCACATCAGCCTTGACGTCGAAGAAGTCCACGACATCGCGACCTTGCGCCCAACCTTCCGGCAGACGGCTACCGCAAACAACACCGGCCAGCATCGGCTCTTGTTTCAAGCCTTCCAGCTGACCCACGAAACGCAGGCCGCTTTCGAACAAACGGACGCGATCCTGTTGACGGTTCAGGTTGTGCTGGAGCGCCTTGACCAGACCTGGCCACAAGGACGAGCGCATGGCCGCCATGTCGTTGGAAATTGGGTTCGCCAGCAACAGCGGTTCCACACCCGGATTAAACAGTTCGAACTGTTTCGGATCGATGAAGCTGTAAGTGATCGCTTCCTGATAACCACGCGCCACCAGCAGACGGCGCAGTTCAGGCAGATCGCTTCGGGCTTCGGCCTTCGCTTGCGGCGCCAGGCGGGCTTGCGGGTAGCGAACCGGCAGACGGTTGTAACCGTACAAACGAGCCAGTTCTTCGATCAGATCAACTTCCAGGCTGATATCGAAGCGATGGCTTGGCACTTCTACGCGCCACTGCCCTGCCCCATCGGCGGAAACGGCCAGACCCAAGCCGTTGAGCAGACGCTCGACTTCGGACGATTCCATTTCCATGCCCAGCATCTGGGTGATGCGCTGCTCACGCAGGGTCACCGGCGCGATTTTTGGCAGGTGTTGCTCGCTGACGGTTTCGATGATCGGGCCGGCTTCGCCGCCAGTGATTTCCAGCAGCAGGCCAGTGGCGCGCTCCATGGCTTCACGGGCCAACTGCCAGTCCACGCCACGCTCGTAGCGGTGCGAAGCGTCAGTGTGCAGGCCGTAGGAACGGGCCTTGCCAGCGACGGCAATCTGGTCGAAGAACGCACTTTCGAGGAATACGTCGCGAGTGGTCGCTGTGTTGACGCCGCTGTGCTCGCCACCCATGACGCCGGCGATAGCCAAGGCGCGGGTGTGGTCGGCAATCACCAGCGTATCGCTACGCAGGCTGACTTCCTGACCGTCGAGCAGTACCAGCTTCTCGCCTTCTTCAGCCATGCGCACGCGGATGCCGCCATTGATTTCAGCGAGATCAAATGCGTGCAGGGGTTGACCCAGTTCCAGCATCACGTAGTTGGTGATGTCGACGGCAGCGTCGATGCTGCGCACGTCGCCACGACGCAAACGCTCGACCATCCACAGCGGCGTTGGCTTGGACAGGTCGACGTTACGGATCACTCGACCCAGGTAACGCGGGCAAGCGGCGGGCGCCAGGACTTCGATGGAACGCACTTCATCGTGCACGGCGGGCACAACAGGAACCACCGGACGGGTGACTTCGGCGTTGTACAGCGCGCCTACTTCACGAGCCAGACCGGCCAGGGACAGGCAGTCGCCGCGGTTCGGAGTCAGGTCGACTTCGATGCTGGCGTCGTCCAGGCTCAGGTATTCACGAATGTCCTGACCGACCGGCGCATCGGCCGGCAATTCCATCAGGCCATCGTTGCCTTCGCCCACTTGCAGCTCGGCTTGCGAGCACAGCATGCCGTTGGACTCAACACCACGCAGCTTGGCTTTCTTGATCTTGAAGTCGCCTGGCAGTTCGGCACCAATCATGGCGAACGGGATCTTCAGACCCGGGCGCACGTTCGGCGCACCGCAAACGACCTGGAAGGTCTCCGAGCCATTGCTGACCTGGCAAACACGCAATTTGTCAGCGTCCGGGTGTTGCTCGGTGCTCAGCACCTCGCCCACCACCACACCGGTGAATTCGCCGGCGGCCAGCGTAACGCTATCGACCTCAAGACCGGCCATCGACAGACGAGCAACGAGCTCGTCACGACTTACCTGCGGGCTTACCCAGCCACGCAGCCATTGTTCACTGAATTTCATCCTGCTCTCCTAAGAATTCGTTACGACTAGCGAAATTGCGCGAGGAACCGCAAGTCGTTGTCGAAGAACAGACGCAAGTCGTTCACGCCGTAACGCAGCATGGCCAGACGCTCAACGCCCATGCCGAAGGCAAAGCCCGAGAACTCTTCCGGATCGATCCCGGACATACGCAACACGTTCGGGTGAACCATGCCGCAGCCCATGACTTCCAGCCAGCCGGTCTGCTTGCAGACACGGCAGCCTTTACCGCTGCACATCACGCATTCCATGTCGACTTCGGCGGATGGCTCGGTGAACGGAAAGTACGAAGGGCGGAAACGCACGGCCAGCTCTTTTTCGAAGAACACGCGCAGGAATTCTTCGATGGTGCCTTTCAGGTCGGCGAAATTGATGTCGCGATCGACCAGCAGGCCTTCGACCTGGTGGAACATCGGCGAGTGGGTGATATCGGAGTCGCTACGGTACACACGGCCTGGGCAGACGATGCGGATCGGCGGCTGTTTCGATTCCATGGTGCGGACCTGTACCGGCGAGGTATGGGTGCGCAACAACATGTTGGCATTGAAATAGAAGGTGTCATGCATCGACCGGGCCGGGTGATGGCCTGGGATGTTGAGCGCTTCGAAGTTGTGGTAGTCGTCTTCGACCTCAGGGCCTTCGGCGATGCCGTAGCCGATGTGGGTGAAGAACTGTTCGATACGTTCCAGAGTGCGAGTAACCGGATGCAGACCACCGGAGGTCTGGCCACGGCCAGGCAGGGTCACGTCAATGGACTCGGCGGACAGTTTGGCGGCCAGATCGGCCTCTTCAAACAGTGCCTTGCGCGCATTGAGAACCTCTGTGACACGCTCCTTGGCAACGTTGATCAGGGCGCCGACTTGCGGACGCTCTTCTGCAGGCAAATTCCCCAGGGTCTTCATCACCTGAGTCAACTCGCCCTTTTTACCAAGGTAGTGAACCCGGATTTGCTCCAGGGCATTGATATCTTCAGCGCTTTGCACAGCCTCTAGAGCTTGAGAGACCAGCGCGTCCAGGTTTTCCATGTACAGACTCCAGATACAAAATAGGGGAAGAGCTTGAAGGCTCTTCCCCTATTTATGACGTTTAACACCTGGCCCCACAGAGGTGAGGCCGGGTGACTGTCGGGGGTACTTAAGCCAAGGTGGCTTTAGCTTTCTCGACAATCGCAGCAAACGCCGCTTTTTCGTTCACTGCCAGATCAGCCAGAACCTTACGGTCGATCTCGATGGACGCTTTTTTCAGGCCGGCGATGAAACGGCTGTAGGACAGACCGTTGATACGTGCACCAGCGTTGATACGAGCGATCCACAGAGCGCGGAACTGACGTTTTTTCTGACGACGGTCACGGTAGGCGTATTGGCCTGCCTTGATTACCGCTTGCTTGGCAACACGGAATACGCGCGAGCGAGCGCCGTAGTAGCCTTTAGCAAGTTTCAGAATTTTTTTGTGACGTTTACGGGCAATGACGCCACGCTTTACACGAGCCATGAGTTACTTCCTCTATTCTTGACTAAATTAACGAAGGCGCAGCATGCGCTCGACTTTTGCCACGTCACACGGTGCCAGCAAGCTGCTACCGCGCAGTTGACGCTTACGCTTGGTCGACATTTTAGTCAGGATGTGGCTCTTGAAAGCGTGCTTGTGCTTGATACCGTTAGCAGTTTTCAGAAACCGCTTAGCAGCACCACTTTTAGTTTTCATTTTTGGCATGTTCGGATACTCCGCATTCAGTTGATAAACATAATCAGAAGGCCTGCCGTGCCCTATTGATTACTTCTTCTTTTTCGGGGCGATGACCATGATCAGCTGGCGTCCTTCCATCTTAGGATGCTGTTCGACCGAACCGTACTCGAGCAAGTCACCTTCAACTCGCTTGAGGAGTTCCATCCCCAGCTCCTGGTGGGCCATCTCACGGCCGCGGAATCGCAAGGATACCTTGGCCCTGTCCCCATCACTCAGGAAACGTACCAGGTTGCGCAGTTTTACCTGGTAATCCCCTTCCTCCGTCCCTGGACGAAACTTGATTTCTTTAACCTGGATCTGCTTCTGGTTTTTCTTGGCCGCGGCAACCTGCTTCTTCTTTTCGAAGATCGATTTGCCGTAGTCCATCAGTTTGCAAACAGGGGGTACTGCATCGGCGGAAATTTCCACCAGATCCAGTTTGGCCTCTTCAGCCTTAAGAAGCGCGTCTTCAATTGACACAATCCCAAGCTGCTCACCCTCAGCCCCAATTAACCGAACCTCGCGTGCCGAGATATTCTCGTTGATCGGGGCTTTCGGTGCAGCTCGTTTATCTTGTCTCATTTCACGCTTAATAGTAATTACTCCGAATCTGGGCGACCACGCCGGGAAACCGCTTGAGCGAGGAACTCAGCGAATTGGGCGACGGGCATCGAGCCCAGGTCAGCACCTTCACGAGTACGCACAGCGACAGTCTGCATCTCGACTTCCCGATCTCCGATAACCAAGAGATAAGGAACCTTGAGCAAAGTATGCTCGCGGATTTTAAAGCCGATCTTTTCATTTCTCAAGTCAGACTTGGCACGAAATCCGCTTTCGTTGAGAGTTTTTTCAACCTCGGCGGCGAAATCAGCCTGTTTATCAGTGATGTTCATGATCACTGCCTGGGTCGGAGCCAGCCACGCAGGGAACGCACCCTCGTAGTGCTCGATCAGGATCCCGACAAAACGTTCGAAGGATCCGAGGATCGCCCGGTGCAACATAACCGGGTGCTTGCGACTGTTGTCTTCGGAGACGTATTCGGCTCCCAGACGGACAGGCAGGTTAAAATCGAGCTGAAGGGTACCACACTGCCAGACGCGGCCAAGGCAATCTTTCAGCGAGAATTCGATCTTCGGACCGTAGAAGGCACCTTCGCCCGGCTGCAAATCGTACGGCAAGCCAGCGCTATCAAGGGCTGCAGCCAATGCGGCTTCGGCGCGATCCCACAGTTCGTCGGAACCGACACGTTTTTCCGGACGAGTGGACAGCTTCATCTCGACGTCTTTAAAGCCGAAGTCGGCATAAACGTCCATGGTCAGCTTGATGAACGCAGCGGATTCGGCCTGCATCTGCTCTTCAGTACAGAAGATGTGGGCGTCGTCCTGAGTGAACGCACGTACACGCATGATGCCGTGCAGCGCACCCGATGGCTCGTTACGGTGGCAAGCACCGAATTCGGCCAGGCGCATCGGCAGCTCGCGGTAGCTCTTCAGGCCCTGATTGAACACCTGCACGTGACAAGGGCAGTTCATCGGCTTGATGGCGTAGTCGCGGTTTTCCGACTGAGTGGTGAACATGTTGTCGGCGTAGTTGGCCCAGTGCCCGGATTTTTCCCACAGGCTGCGGTCAACGACTTGCGGAGTCTTGATCTCCAGGTAGCCGTTGTCGCGCTGAACCTTGCGCATGTACTGCTCGAGCACTTGATACAGAGTCCAGCCGTTCGGGTGCCAGAACACCATGCCCGGCGACTCTTCCTGGGTGTGGAACAGGCCCAGGCGCTTGCCGATCTTGCGGTGATCACGCTTCTCAGCTTCTTCGATGCGCTGGATGTAAGCCGCCAACTGCTTCTTGTCAGCCCACGCGGTGCCGTAAACGCGCTGCAACTGCTCGTTCTTGGCATCGCCACGCCAGTAGGCGCCGGACAACTTGGTCAGCTTGAAGGATTTCAGGAAACGCGTGTTCGGCACGTGCGGACCGCGGCACATGTCGACGTATTCTTCGTGATAGTACAGACCCATGGCCTGCTCGTTCGGCATGTCCTCGACCAGGCGCAACTTGTAGTCTTCGCCACGGGCCTTGAACACTTCGATCACTTCGGCGCGCGGAGTGACTTTCTTGATCACGTCGTAATCTTTTTCGATCAGCTGTTGCATACGCTGTTCGATGGCGGCCAGGTCGTCCGGAGTGAAAGGACGTTCGAAGGCGATGTCGTAATAAAAGCCTTCGTCAATGACCGGACCGATAACCATCTTGGCCGTCGGGTACAACTGCTTGACCGCGTGGCCAACCAGGTGCGCGCAAGAGTGGCGAATGATCTCCAGCCCCTCTTCATCCTTTGGCGTAATGATTTGCAGCGTGGAATCGCTGTCGATGATGTCGCTGGCGTCGACCAGCTTGCCATTGACCTTGCCGGCCACGGTGGCTTTGGCCAGGCCAGCACCAATGGATGCGGCGACCTCGGCTACGGAAACCGGGTGATCGAATGAACGTTGACTGCCGTCGGGAAGAGTAATAGTTGGCATGGCGCCTCCTCTCCTAGTGGTGACCCCTACCAAAGGTCACGTGGGTTGGGATGAGCCAGTACAAGATCCGATCCAGGCCATTCAATGACGAACGCCTGCCTTACAGCGGCAGGAGCCTTGCGGCCAACCGGAAAACCGAACCAGAGTGACTGGGATTCAAATCAGGGTTATTCGCGCCTCTGCCGCTACCGGGACTGAAAGTCATCCGGAGCCCGCAAAAGCCCGAGCGAGGCATGCTAGCACAGATGAACGGTCGTCGCGGTAGAGAGGTTTTGTGCAGCGGTAAATCTGGCGTTTTTATGCCAGAGTGCTGAACTTGAACCCCGCTTTACCCCTCAGATAACAAGACATTGACCCACAAGGAGCATCCCAGCATGCGTCTGAATCGTTTGTTCGCTGTAGTCGCCCCCATCGTCCTGCTGTTGCCACTGGCCGCCCACGCCGACTGGCCAAAGGGTGAGCGCGATAAATACATGGCTCAGTGCACCCAGGCAGCCACACCTCAGATTGGCGCCGCTGCGGCCAAGGCTCACTGCGCTTGTGGTGCCGACGCGATCAAATCGTACCCGGCCGGTGACATCCAGGCCCTGATGGACAACACGGCCAGTGATGCCTTGAAACAAAAAGCACTGACCCAGATTTCGTCCTGCAAAGCCGATAACAAAGCGAAAAAATAAGCCCAAAAGAACGCTTTGAAGGCCCTGACAGGCCATGAAAAGCCTCTGAAAACCGCTTTTTTGTACAATTTATGCAGGTTTTACAGCTTTTTTTATCGTCTTTACTTTTGGCTGAAAGCCTTTTAAATCGGGGCTTTCAGCCCGATCAAGCAGCAAACAAAGCACGGTTGCAGGGCAAACAGCACCTGCGGGGGGCTCCCAAACCGTACATTTCGACTATGATAGTCCCGTGTGCCCAGTTGGCCTGAGCAGCACAGTACTACTGAAAATATATGTTTCTTGGAGATACACCATGTCTAATCGCCAAACCGGCACCGTTAAATGGTTCAACGATGAAAAAGGCTTCGGCTTCATCACTCCTCAAGGTGGCGGTGACGACCTGTTCGTACACTTCAAAGCTATCGAAAGCGACGGTTTCAAAAGCCTGAAAGAAGGCCAGACCGTTTCCTTCGTGGCTGAGAAAGGCCAAAAGGGTATGCAAGCTGCACAAGTTCGCCCAGAGTAAGTTTCTGGCGCACTAAAAAAACCCCGTCCATGTGACGGGGTTTTTTATGGGCGAAACAAAAGCCCGAAGGTATCAGCCGCAGTTGATGCGAGTGATCACCAGGTTGTCATCGGTGTTCAGGTTCAGGCGATCGGAGCGATACTCCAGGGTCACCATATCACTGGGCTTGAGGATCCGGGCATTCTGCGCGCCTGCGCGGTCACGTGCCTGCTCCAGCAACTCTGGCGAAGCCTTTTTGCCGAGGGTGAATTCTGCAGCCTTTGAGTCACACCGGCTGTGACCAGTGTCGGTCACCACAGGGTCCTTCGCTGCCGACTCGGTGGAGGGCGTGCTGCAACCGGCCAGCATGGCAACGGCCAACAATGTACCCAATGACGCGAGCTTCCAAGGCATGAAGCCTCCTTTATTCAATAGTTAAGCTGAGATCGTGCGACCGCCAATCCGGCGTTTGGTTTCACAAGCAGTGCTTTCACCCTGCCCTCGATCTGGACAATCGGCGAGTTTGCCTGAGCATCGCCGCAGCGCTCATCACTCAATCGTGACTGAATATGAACAGACTCAGTAGACGTCGATGTAGTCGTAAAGCGGATGCGGCCAGTTCTCTTTCAGCGCGTTGAAGATCTGCATAACCCAGACCTCGTCACTGGCCGCGACCAATCCCACGTAACCCGAGCCCTTGGCCCACGTCTCCAGACGAAACAGCAGCCCACCGATGTCGGTGCCGCCGACGACGCCCGACGAAATGTAAGCGATTCCGCCCTTGGTTACTCGCAATTGGGTGTGTTCATCATCGCTGGCAGACGCCAGCAGTTGACGCACGGCCTCAAGGGTCAAGCCGTCAGGGGTGTTCAAATCAATCTGCACAGCGCTGTCCTTGAAAATCCATCAAAGACCAAGTGTCGCATAGCCCTCCCCTCATGCCTAAGTCGGAGTGCCAAATGTCGCGCAAAATGGTTAACTCGACGTTCAGACTTTTCCGACTTCACGAGCGCCATCATGACCACCGTAAGTATCGACGCCGACATCAAAGCCAAGTGGGCACAGGGCCACAGCTCCTACAGCCCCGGAAGCCCGGAGGAGCTGGCAATCATTGGGATCGATCTATTGGTCAAGGAATTGGGAACACAAGCCGCCCAGTCGTTCATCACCCAGGTATTCGAAAAATACCCGGCCGACTACCCCGGCGTGGTGGATTCAGGCAGGGAATAAAAACCCGCAGGCTGGCACCTGCGGGTGTAACGCTTACTTCAGACGAGCCAGACGCTGGGTCAGCAGGTCGAAAAAGCCTTGGGCGTCGCCATTCTCGACCCAGAAGGCATTCTTCGGTGCTTTCAGGCCGTCATACCAATCGACGACGGTCTGGCCAAAGGTGATGCCTTCACGGCTGTCGATCGCTACGTTGACCGAACGACCGGTGAACAGCTCCGGCTTCAGCAAGTAAGCGATGACGGTGGCGTCATGCACCGGGCCACCCGGGATGCCGTAGTGCTCCATGTCACCCTTGACGTATTCATTGAGAATATCGCCCACGATCTTGCCGGCATTGTTGTTGAGCGCGGCAATCTGCTTCAGGCGCGCGTCGCTGGTGAGGATCTTGTGGGTCACATCCAGCGGCAGGTAGGTCAGCTTCACACCACTCTTGAGCACCACTTCCGCGGCCTGTGGGTCAGCGAACAGGTTGAACTCGGCCACCGGGGTGATATTGCCGCCATTGAAGTGCGCGCCGCCCATGATCACCACTTCCTTGATGCCCTGAACGATTTCAGGTTCCTGGATCAGTGCCAGGGCCAGGTTGGTCTGCGGACCGAGCATGGCGATGGTGATGCTGTGAGGCTTGGCGGCTTTCAGGGTATCGATCAGGTAATTGACCGCATTGCCTTGGGCCAGGCCTTTCTTCGGTTCGTGCACGGTGACACCCGACAGGCCTTCCTTGCCATGGATGTTCTCGGCGTAGATCGGCGTGCGCATCAGCGGTTTCGGCGCGCCAGCGTAGACCGGCACCTCTTCGCGCCCGGCCCACTCACGGGCCAGACGCGCGTTACGCGAGGTCTTGTCCAGGCGCACGTTGCCAGCCACGGTGGTCAGTGCGCGAATATTCAGTTCTTCCGGCGACGCCAGAGCAAACAGCAAAGCGACGACGTCGTCGGCACCCGGATCGGTGTCGATGATCAAGTCGATTTTTTCCGCCGCCTGGGCGCTTGTTGCGGTAATCAGGGACAAAAGCAGCAGACTCCGGAGCAGATGATGCAGTTTCTGAGCATAGCGGTGCATAGCGCACTCCTTGTGCGTGGGAAAGCAGAAAGGGATACAGCGAGTTAGAACGTCACCCCGGACACCAGCACGATGTTGCAGTAAGGCTGACATTCGCCCGTACGAACAATCGCCCGTGCCTGTCGGCTGAGGACTTTGAATTGGTCATGGCTAAGCAGTTCGCGCTGACCAAGGGCACCTTCGGCGCTCAGCTCATCCAGTGTCGTCAACGCTGTCGGTTGCTTGTCCAGGATCTCCTGGGCGAGCACATGGCTTTCGACCTGCATTTCGCTGAGCACCACTTTCAAGGTGCTGATGAAATCCGGAATCCCATGGGTCAGGGCCAGGTCGATCAGCTCGACGCCCGGCGGCACTGGCAGGCCGGCATCGCCGATCACCACCATGTCGCCATGGCCCAGGGACGCGATCAGCCGCGACAGTGCGACGTTGAGCAAGGGTGTCTTTTTCATGGTGTCTTAAAGGCCTGTACGTCGGACAAGGTTGGAATAGATGGCTGGGCACCGGCACGGGTCACAGACAGCGCCGCAGCGACCTGCCCAAAACGGATCGCCTCGGCCTCGCTTTTGCCGGATGCCAACGCCGCGGCGAAACCGCCGACAAAGGTGTCACCTGCCGCCGTCGTATCCACCGCCTGCACTGTTGGCGCAGGGAAATGCGCGAAGCCTGTGCCGTCGGCAAACAGTGAGCCTTGGGCTCCGAGGGTGATGATCACCTTGCCAGCGCCCATGCTGATCAATCGGGTGGCGGCGGTTTCGGCGGAGTCGAGGGAGTCCACCGGCAACCCGCTCAGGGCCGACGCTTCGCTTTCGTTGGGGATCAGGTAGTCGATGGACGCATACCAGTCCGCCGGCAGCGGACGACTGACCGGCGCCGGGTTGAGAATCACGGTCTTGCCCAGTTCACGACCGCGCTTGAGCGCATGCCCGACCGTGGCGTCCGGCACCTCCAACTGGCAGATGATCACGTCCGCCGCTTGTAATACGGCGTCGAAACGGTCGATCACTTCCGGCGTCAACGCACCGTTGGCACCGGCGACAATCACAATCGCGTTCTGACTGTTGTCATCGACCACAATCAAGGCCACGCCACTGGCGCCCTCGACGATGCTGACTGCCTGACAATCGATCTGCTCGGCCAACAGCGCGCCGCGCAATTCCTGGCCATAGGCATCGGTGCCGACACAGCCGACCATCGCCACCTGGGCACCCAGTCGCGCGGCAGCCACGGCCTGGTTCGCGCCCTTGCCGCCGGAGACCGTGGAAAACGACTGACCGATCAGCGTTTCACCGCCACGGGGCAGCCGTGGCGCCCGGGTCACCAGGTCCATGTTCAGACTGCCTATTACCACTACTTTTGCTGGCATACGTCACTACTCATCAATTCTGTTTCTGCGGTGCTTTCAGCGGAATTCGGAGAACACACCGGCCAGCGGCGCAGTCGATTCTCGCAAGACGATACTGGGGGTCACGATCCGTTGATCGGTGGCCAGGCCCGGGGTGGCAATCCTGCGCAACAACACCTCGGCGGCCATCTCACCGAGCTGCAGGATCGACTGGCCCACGGTGGTCAGCGCCGGGTAGACATAACGGCTCATTTGAATGTCATCGAAACCGATCACCGATAACTCGCTGGGCACACGAATATTGCGCTCGGCGGCGGCTCGCAGCACACCGATGCCGATCATGTCGTTACCGGCGAAAATCGCGCTGGGCGGGTTCTTTTCCAGCAGGATCGCAGCGGCACTGTAGCCGCCAGTGCTGGTGAAGTCGCTTTCCAGCATGCGCTCGCGTGGCACCTCGACACCCGCCTCTTTCAACGCCCGGCAATAACCGGCCAGACGCATTTGCGCCACGCTGGTATCCGCCGGCCCGCCGATGGTGGCGATGTCCCGATGACCCAATTCCAGCAGATGCCGGGTGGCCAGGTAGGCGCCGTATTCGTGGTCGATGCGCACCAGGTCGGCATTCACCCCTTCCAGCCCACGGTCGACAATCACCATCGGCGTGCGCACACCGGCCAGGCCTTCAGCGAGTACGGCATCGCCACCGGCCGAGGCCACGATCAAGCCGTCGATGCGTTTTTCCAGCAGCACGCGCAGGTAGCTGCGCTGCTTGTCTGGGTTATCGTCGGAGTTGCAGAGGATCACGCAGTAGCCGTTACGCTCGCAGTAATCCTCGATACCCCGGGCCAGCTCGGCGAAGTACGGGTTGAGGCTGTTGGGCACCAGCAAACCGATGGTCGCCGTGGTTTTCGCTTTCAACGAACGCGCGACGGCGCTGGGTACGTAGTCGAGGCTCTTGATCGCCGCCTCGACTTTCACCCGCACTTCTTCACTGACCGGCCGCGTCTTGTTCACCACGTGGGACACCGTGGTGTAGGAAATTCCTGCAAGTGCCGCCACATCCTTGATCGTTGCCATGAATCAGGTCCGCCGGCTTGCGCGCTGACTGCGATAAGTATCCAGCACCACCGCCACCACGATAACCGCACCGGTGATGATGCGTTTGGTCGGTTCGGTCGCACCGATCTGCGCCAGGCCGGCCGCCAGCACGGAAATGATCAACACACCGAAGAACGTACTGATGACCGAACCACGGCCGCCCATCAGGCTGGTGCCGCCGATCACCACGGCGGCGATCACTTGCAGCTCCAGGCCGGAACCGGCATTCGGGTCCGCGGCCTCCAGACGGGAAATCTGGAACAGCGCAGCGATACCGGCCAGCAGGCCCATCAGGCTGAACACCAGAATCTTGTAGGGTTTTGGATTGATCCCGGCCAGGCGCACCGCTTCTTCGTTGGTGCCGATGCCGATCAGGTAACGACCGAACACGGTACGAGTCAGCACAGCCTGGGCGACGATGATGATCACAAAGGCAATGATGAACGACGGCGATATACCGAAGGCAATCGGGTTGGACAGCCAGGCGAAGGCATCACCAATATAAGCCGTGCGCGAACCGGTCATCTGGTACGCCAGGCCGCGAGCCATTTCCAGCACGCCGAGGGACACGATAAACGACGGGATCCGCCAGGCCACGGTGATCGAACCGGTGATGGTCCCGGCCAATGCCGCCACCGCCATGCCGAGCAAAGCCGCCGGCAAGACGCTCCAGCCCCAACCGAGAATCGCCACGCTGACCGCCGAAGCCGCGAGCGCCAGCACCGAACCGACCGACAGATCGATGCCGCCGATGATCAGCACGAAGGTCATGCCGACCGCCAGCACCATCAAGTCCGGGATTTGGTTGGCCAGGGTACTGAAGGTGTCATACGAGAGAAAATGGCTGCTCAGGACCGAGAACAGCGCGACCATCGCCAGCAAGGCACCGGCCAGGCCCAAATAGGTGCCGAGGCCGTAAAAATTGCCACTACGTTTACCGGCAGACGTTGCAGTTTTCATGGAAGATCCCTAGGCGCTGCTTCATTGAGCAACGCATCACGTTTTTGGTAGCCGGCAAAAGCGGCAGCAAGCAAATCATCCTGGGTCCAGCTGTCGCGCTCGAACGTGTCAATCAGACGCCCCGCCGACAACACGCCGATCCGGTCGCATATCAACATCAGTTCCCGCAGGTCACTGGACACCACCACCAGCGCCTTGCCCTGGCGAGTCAATTCACCGAGCAAGGCATAGATGTCGAACTTGGCGCCGACGTCGATACCGCGGGTCGGCTCGTCGAACAACATCACCGAACAATCACGCTCCAGCCAACGGCCGATCACGACTTTCTGCTGGTTGCCGCCGGACAGCTCGGACACCAATTGCGTCGGGCTGGAACTGCGGATGCGCATGGCGTCGATCTGACGTTTGGCCAGCGCCATCTCGTCACCGTTGTTGACGACGCCCGCGTTGGAAATCACCGGCATATTGCCCAAGGCAATGTTGGCGCTGATCGATTGAGTCAGCAGCAGACCTTCACCTTTGCGGTCTTCGGTGATCAAGGCGATGCCGTGACCGACCGCATCGGCCGGCGAACGAATACTGACGACTTTAGCCGGCGAACCCAATGCGACGGTGCCGCTGTCGGCCGTGTCAGCACCGAAGATCAGGCGCAGCAACTCGGTGCGCCCTGCCCCGATCAGCCCGGAAATGCCATAGATCTCACCGGCGCGGACTTCAAAAGACACGTCACGCACCTTGTCGGAACGGGTCAGCCCCTTGACCGTCAAGGCTGGCGCGCCGATCTTGCGCACGCCCATGTCCATGTGTTCGCCTAGCTCACGACCGACCATCAGGGTGACCAGTTGCTCGCTGTTGTAATTGGCCATCGGCTCGACACAAACCAGGTTGCCGTCGCGCAGCACCGCAATACGCTGGGCCACCCGCGCCAGTTCTTCGAGGCGGTGGGAAATGTAGATGATCGACACGCCACGGGCTTGCAGGCGCGTGATCTGCTCGAACAGCATCTCGACTTCACGGGCCGTCAGCATCGCGGTCGGTTCGTCGAGAATCAGCACATGGCAGTCGCCGATCAGGTTACGGGCGATCTCGACCATTTGCTGGTGACCGATGCCCAACTCGCCGACCAGGGTGTCCGGGTCAATCGCATCGAGGCCGACCTGGGCCATCGCTTCGATTGCCGCCTTACGCAGCTGCTTGCGGCTGATCCAGCCACCGCTGCTCGGCAAGTTATCGAGAAACAGGTTTTCCGCCACCGAAAGGGTCGGTAACAGATTGAGTTCTTGCATGACCATGCGGATGCCCAGGTCTTCGGCCTGGGTCCGGCTGCCGGGGCGGTATTCCTGACCCTGGAATTGCATCTGGCCGGTGGTCGGCGTGACCAGCCCGCCGATGATCTTCGACAGGGTGCTTTTGCCGGCGCCGTTCTCACCGGTCAGCGCCAGCACTTCACCGCGCATCAGCGTCAGGTCGATGCCGGTCAGGACCGGTTGGGCATAGGTCTTACCGATACCGCTGACCGAGAGGACAGCGTTCGGGGCGGAAACTGACATAAAAACTCTCCATGCGCTCGCCCGGACGGGCGAGCACCGTTGTGTCGCCAGAAGGACTACTTGGTGACCAGCTCTACCGGAGTTTCAATCACACCGTTGGTGCCGCTGTCGACTTTCTCGCCCTTGATGATTTTCAGCGCGGTCTCGATACCGAACACGGCTTGCTTGGCGGCAAACTGGTCAGCGGTGGCCAGGACGCGACCATCCTTGAGCATCGGCTTGATGGCATTGATGTTGTCGTAACCAACCACTTGCACCTTGCCGGCCTTGCCCGCGGCACGAACGGCAGAAACAGCGCCGACGGCCATGCTGTCGTTACCAGCCAGCAGGGCTTTGACTTCCGGATACTCGCTGAGGATCGAGGCGGCAACCTTGTTACCTTTGTCGATCTCCCAGTCACCGGACTGCAGCGATACGACCTTGATATTCGCCGCTTCCATCGCGTCTTTGAAACCCGCGGTGCGCTGTTGGGCGTTGGTGGTGGTAGACACGCCTTCGATGATGCCGACTTCGTCACCGGCCTTCAGTTGCTTGGCCAGGTACTCGCCCACCAGACGCGCGCCTTTGCGGTTGTCCGGGCCTACGAACGGTACGGTGATGTTCTTGCTTTTGACGACGGCCGGATCGAGCTGGTTATCGATGTTGATCACGGTGATACCGGCATCGATGGCTTTCTTGATCACTGGCACCATGGCCTTGGAGTCAGCCGGTGCGATGACCAGTGCATTGACCTTGGCCAGGATCATTTGCTCGACGATGCGGGTCTGGCCAGCGGTGTCGGTTTCGTCCTTGATGCCGTTGGAGATCAGGTCGAAATCGGCGGTGTGGTCTTTCTGATAGGCCTTGGCGCCATCTTCCATGGTCAGGAAGAATTCGTTGGCCAGGGATTTCATGACCAGGGCGACTTTAGGTTTTTCAGTGTCGGCGAAAGCCGAAGAGAGGGGCAAAGCGGCGGATGCGGCAGCCAGCATAGCGACAGCGAGAAGACGTCCAGCGAATGGCAGCTTCATGGGTTCACTCCGATCTTATGATTATTGTGAGCAACGCTTGCGCTGGCGTAGGCTACAGGGCATTCCCGATGGAACGAGCCATCATGGCTGCCGCGCAAACGTTTGCGTAGATCGAACTATGCGAACTCTGCCGGGATTTGTCAACGAGCAGAATCGACCATTTTGTGCACTGGCTGGCAAAAGCCGAGCCTTGGCCTCAAGCCGTGGTATTGACCACCGACCCGGTGCTGGCCCCCTTGGACAATTCCTTGACCAGGGCGGCCGATACTTCCAGCAACGCGCCGTTGGTGTCGGCGATCTGCCCCTGAATCGACATCAACACAGTGGCCTTGGCTTCCGGTGTCGGATAAGACGCCGCTTGAGCCTGGGCCAATTGCTGCTGTTGCTCGCGCAGTTGCTGTTGCAACTCCTGCATACGCTTGAGGAGGACTTTCACCGCCACGCTCTGGTTGCTAACGGCCTCGGCTGAGGCTTTTGCATCGGCGCTTTTATCCAGTCCTACAGGACCGGTCTTGACTACCTTGCCGTCATCTTCTTTAGTGCCCAGCGCTTTGTCTGCCTCGGCCTGCGCGGCATCGTTCAACGCGCGGATCGTGGCAGCGGATTTGCCGCCAATGGTGACGCCCGCAGCGTTGGGAAGACCGACTGATAACGACATGTGAACTCCTGAAAAAAGATTCCTTTGAAGAACCATCGACCTGCGCAGGATTTTCTTTAGCACTGATTCGAAATCCGGCAAGGCGACTAATCAACAAAACCCGTAGGTCCTTTCGGAGAACCGAACGCAAATACTCAACGTATTCGGAAACCCGGACAACCAGTTGTTTAACTTTGTTACCGACGACATAAATACTGATACAAATCATCAACTTAAAGTTTTCTCTGATTCAAAGTACGGCTGGTACAGATCCTGCTCCTTCTCGTGCACCCCAGGCGTTCAGATCCGCCGGGGCCGTATCTAGATGAACCTGCATCAGCACCGTCTCACTACTAGAGAGAAAATAATGAAATCTGCTTTCAACACCTTTATTCCGGGCGCATTGGCCCTCCTGCTGCTCCTGCCCACTGCCCTTCAGGCAAAAGAAGCTGAAACCCAACAGAAACTGGCGAACGTGGTGATCCTGGCCACCGGTGGCACCATTGCCGGCGCTGGCGCCAGCGCGGCCAACAGTGCCACCTATCAAGCGGCCAAGGTCGGTATCGAGCAACTGATCGCCGGCGTGCCGGAACTCAGCCAACTGGCCAATGTGCGCGGCGAACAGGTCATGCAGATCGCCTCGGAAAGCATCACCAACGACAATCTGTTGCAGTTGGGCCGCCGCGTGGCGGAATTGGCCGACAGCAAAGACGTCGATGGCATCGTCATCACTCACGGCACCGACACCCTGGAAGAAACCGCCTACTTCCTGAACCTGGTGGAAAAGACCGACAAGCCGATCATCGTGGTCGGTTCCATGCGTCCGGGCACCGCGATGTCGGCCGACGGCATGCTGAACCTGTACAACGCCGTGGCCGTGGCCAGCAGCAAAGAAGCGCGCGGCAAAGGCGTGCTGGTGACCATGAACGATGAAATCCAGTCCGGTCGCGATGTCAGCAAAATGATCAACATCAAGACCGAGGCCTTCAAAAGTGCCTGGGGTCCACTGGGCATGGTGGTCGAAGGCAAATCCTACTGGTTCCGCCTGCCGGCCAAGCGCCACACCATGGACTCGGAATTCGACATCAAAACCATCAAGAGCCTGCCAGACGTAGAAATCGCCTATTCCTACGGCAACGTCAGCGACACCGCCTACAAAGCCCTGGCGCAATCGGGCGCCAAAGCGATTATCCACGCGGGTACCGGCAACGGTTCGGTGTCTTCGCGCGTCGTGCCTACCCTGCAAGCACTGCGCAAGGACGGCGTGCAAATCATCCGCTCGTCCCACGTCAACGCCGGCGGTTTCGTCCTGCGTAACGCTGAACAGCCTGACGACAAGTACGACTGGGTGGTGGCGCACGACCTGAACCCACAGAAGGCACGCATCCTGGCCATGGTCGCACTGACCAAGACCAACGACAGCAAAGAGCTGCAACGGATGTTCTGGGAATACTGATCCGACCTCGCCCGACCGACTCCGGTCGGGCACCTCTCCTACAAAAAAACTCCAAGCGCCCTACACCAAACGGAAAAAACCACTGTCAGAGGATTTTCTTGAATTTTAAGCAGTTGCGAAAATGCTTACAGTTAAATACTGTATGCACGTACAGCCTAATAAGGATAATTCCGTGGCCACCACTTCCGCCTCTCCTGACTCCTATCAACGCATGGGCGTTCGCGTCCAAAAAATCATCAATTCCCAAAGCGCCCAGAAAGCCAAAGCGGCCCTGATCTTTCGCCTGCCCGACGAACCGATGGATGAGTGGGAACAACTGCTCGAAGAAATCGACGAAAACGATAACGTCACCCTCGCCTACCGCGACGATGGCGGTGTGCAGATTTTCTGGGTTGTGCCGAAGGAAGATTGAGTCAATGAGTGTCCGTTGTTTCGCTTTGTTGTTGCTGTTCATCACCATGGGCGCCCAGGCCGCCGCGCCACGTACCTTCAACGAAGCCAAGAAAGTCGCCTGGAAGCTCTACGCCCCGCAATCCACCGAGTTTTACTGCGGCTGCAAGTACACCGGTAACAAGGTGGACCTCGCTGCCTGCGGTTATGTGCCGCGCAAAAGCGCCAAGCGTGCCGCCCGCATCGAGTGGGAACACATTGTCCCGGCCTGGCAGATTGGCCATCAGCGCCAGTGCTGGCAGTCGGGCGGACGCAAAAACTGCACGCGCTACGACCCGGTCTATCAGAAGGCCGAGGCCGACTTGCACAACCTGGTGCCGAGCATCGGTGAGGTAAACGGCGACCGCAGCAACTTCAGCTTTGGCTGGCTGCCGGTGCAATCGGGTCAATACGGCTCGTGCCTGACCCAGGTCGACTTCAAGGCGAAGAAGGTCATGCCCCGCCCCTCGATTCGCGGAATGATCGCCCGGACGTATTTCTACATGAGCAAGCAGTACGGTTTGCGGTTATCCAAACAGGATCGCCAACTGTATGAAGCCTGGAACAAGACCTACCCGGTGCAAACCTGGGAGCGCCAGCGCAATCAGAGCGTGGCGTGTGTGATGGGACGCGGTAACGAGTTTGTCGGCCCGGTGGACATGAAAGCCTGTGGTTGAACAAACGCTGAAAACACAAAGGCCTCGGGTATTGAAACCTGAGGCCTTTGTTCGTTCCTAACCGCCGACTTTGTTGTAGCGCCAGTAGCCCATCAAGTTGAGCGACTCCCGAGGAATGCCGCGTTCCTTGATCAGGTACTTGCGCAGGCTCATCACCGCCACGGTTTCCCCGGCGATCCAGCCGTAGAAGCCATCGCTGGTTGACTCGGAGGTTTCCCAGAGGATCTCTTCGTCGACATCGACTTCCGCCAGTTCCACCGTTTCGGATGCTTTCGAGGTCAATGACGGTAAGTTCGCCCGCTGGACTGCCTCGACCATCAGCGATCCTGCACCCGCGTGATCTCGAATCAACCATTCAACCGAAAGCCCGGGCCAGTCCGGCACCGGCAAGGCATCTTCCCGGCAGTCGACTTCAAAAAAAGCCTGAGTGACCGGCGGCTCGGCCATGGCCGCCAGCTCATCGAGAATGCCGAGTGCCGCGGGCAACGCAGTGCCATCAGCGACCAGCAAAAGTTGCTTGAGCGTTTGAGGCGGCTTCCATTCGAACCCTCCCGCGTCCTGCGCCGAGAAATGCCGGTCCGGCGCGGTGATCTGGATCGAGGCACCCGGCAGCGCACGGATGGCCCAACGGGAAGCCGGACCGGTTTCACCGTGCAATACAAAATCGATATCGACTTCGCCCTGCTCGGCGCGCAAATGACGGATGGTGTAGGTACGCATCGCCGGACGCTGGGCCACCGGCATTGAGCGGTAGCGGGCGTACCAGCCGTCGTCATGGGCCAGTTTGGCCGGCGAGCCATCGTCTGCCGGAAAGAACAGCTTCACCCGTTGATCCGGCGCCCAGGTGGCCATCTCGGTGACCATCGGTCCGGCCAGGGTGACGCGCATCATGTGTGGGCTCAGGGTCTGCTTGCGCCGCAAGACCGCGTCGAACATTTTGTAAGGATTGGTGGAGGCCATGGGGGAGCTCCTTCTGGGAATCGACAGTGACTACGTTTAAATACGAGCCACCACCGACACCCTTTAGGATTCTCCGCTGAACGGCGCCTGAACAGATGCGCGATTACTGCGCCGCCGGACGCTCGATGATCAGCGATTCGATGTTCATCTTTTTCGCCCGGGCCAGGGCCGCGTTCAAGTCGGCCTGCCGGGCCTCGGCCTCGGCTTTCGAAGCGAACGGACCGAGCAGGATCCGGTCCTTGCCGTTTTCCCGGACCACATTGGAAACGAAGCTGTGTTCGATCAACCAGCCGCTCAGGTCGCTGACCGCCTGGGTTGTTTCGCCACGCACTTCGAGGTCCCATTGCGGACCCGCTGCAACGGCGGGCGCCGTTACCGGTGCGGAAACAGTCGCGGATGGCGTCTTTTGAGCGCTCGCATCCTTGCCTTCACCACATCCTGCCAACGCCAATACTGCGATTACCAAGGCCATTTTGCGCACAACGCTTCCCTCTGAATGCTGAAAGCGCGGATTTTAACATTCATGAATACTTCCCGAGTGCCGCAAAATGGGCTTAAAACAACGAGAATGATGGTTGCGGCCTCTGTATAGTTACGCCTTGGGAATTAATGCAGCATCTGCGCGTCAGAAAGAGGCACCCAAACCGTGAGACTTCGCACTAATCTATAACTACACCGACCTCTGCACTGTCTGAATCAGGTGCCCTACAAGCAATCAAGGAGAAGACCATGCTGATACTCACCCGCAAAGTCGGTGAAAGCATAAACATTGGTGATGACATCACTATCACCATTCTGGGCGTTAGCGGCCAGCAAGTCAGGATCGGCATCAACGCCCCGAAAGACGTTGCCGTGCATCGTGAAGAAATTTATCAGCGCATTCAGGCTGGCCTTACCGCTCCAGACAAGCCGCAAACACCCTGAATCCTGTTGCAGTCAGCAGCCAGCCCGTTCGCTTCAGCGCAATGGCTGGCTAAAGATTCATGCTCGGTATTTTGCTGAACGCTCGTCACCCTAACCCTCCGCCCATTTCGTGAAGCCGATACTACCGGCTTCGGCTACGCCATGGCTGTCAGACTATTCGCTTTAACCCCGACGAATCAGGCCCGCGCTAGTCGAAGGTCACCGCCCGTGCCATACCGGTGGCCGCAATCACAATGAGCATCAGCAACAGCGCCTCGACATGGCTGATGCGTGCGAACAGTTTCGCCCGCCCCAAATCAATCGCAACGCCCCGCCCCAACGCGATACGCCACTTGATCAAGGTGATCATCGGCGCCAGCTCCAGCAGCAGGATGATCACGAACAGCGTCATCTTGAGATGAAACAGCGGCTGATGAAGGTAATAGTCAGTGCCTTTTTCGTACCCGCCGAAGGCGCGCATCAGACCGGTGATCAGCAATATCCCCGCAGAAACTCCCCACACGTTATCGGCCACCAGCACGCTGCGGACCGGCGCCGTGCCCGCGACCAGACGGCTTAATGCCGTACCTCGGGTCAGTACGCCCCAGAGGCCCATGGCAAACGCCAAGAGGTGGATCGCCGCAAGAAACCAGTGAAACAGCATAAGGAAGCTCCTGACAGAGAAATGGAAAAGGCTTGTCAGTAGTAGCCTAAAACTTGGAGACCTGCCTCCCTGCGACCCACAGATAAAGAGGCCGATTCTGACAAGCATGAGGTGAGTCAAATGGGCCAGAATAGCGACTCGCCAAGGAAGGAACTCATGGACCGATCAAAGCTGCCGACGCTAGTCCTGCTACCGGGAATGGATGGAACAGGTGAACTGTTCGAGCCTTTCGTAGCAGCCCTGGGGCACGCTTGCGACGTCATCGTCGTGGCTTACCCCTGTGACATCCCGCTGAACTACACGCAATTGCAAGCCCTTGTCAGGCAGTCACTGCCCACAGACCGCCCGTTCGTGTTGCTCGGCGAATCCTTTTCGGGCCCGATCGCCCTCGCCCTGACAGCCTTGCACCTGCCGCAACAGGTTGGGCTGGTGCTCTGCTGCACGTTTGCCAGTAACCCGCGGCCGCTGTTCAATCGCTTGAGCTTCCTGGTCAACCTCCTGCCGATTGGCGCCGTGCCCGCCGGGTGGTTCAGCCCATTGCTGCTCGGTCGATTCTCCACCCGCGCCTTGCGCATAGCCTTGAGCCGAGCGATCAATCAGGTCAGCCCCTCGGTGATGCGCGCCCGACTGCGGTCGGTGCTCGGCGTCGATGTGTCGGCGCAGTTCGCTCAAGTCGATGTGCCGACGGTTTATCTACGCGCCACCCGGGACTGCGTGGTACCCGAAGCCGCCACGCGGCGAATCTCGGAGCTGAAACCGCAAGTGCAAATGCTCGAAGTCAACGCACCGCATTGCCTACTTCAGGCAGCACCCGATGAAGCGGCGCGCCTTGTCATCGGGTTTATGCAAGCGCGGCAAACCGGTTGAAGCCCCCGATGCTTGCACACCGGGGAGTTCCTTCAGACCGCACTGCCATCGGGAGGCCCCGGACGTCGGCGCAAGCCCGAGCGCACGGCCAGATCGCCAACCCTGTCGGCACCGGAGCGCGCCGCATTGCCGAGCGCGGTGGTGCCGGAGTCGTAGGCTTCCCCGAGTGCAGTCGTGCCGGTGGTGTAGGCATCCCCGAGTGCAGTCGTGCCGGTGGTGTAGGCATCCCCGATCGCTGTGCCCGCCTCGGCCAAGCCCGTTTTGGCCGAATCATAGGTGTCGCCGGCAAATTTCCCGGTGGCTTTCGCTCCGGTCTCAATACCTTTCTGGGCACCGTCTGCCAGTTTCTGCGCCTTGGGCGGAATGTCTTCCTGAATCACCTTGACGCCTTTTTCCGTCGCTTTTCCGGCCAGTACACCGGCAGCACCGTAGGCAGCGAAGGTCAATGCCGAACCCGCGACGTTGACCGCATGATCCGCCGCCGCAACGGCACCCGCCGGCAACCCGTGATTGAGCGCCGCGGTCTTGGCCGCGTTACGCGCCATGCCTGTCAACGCGAAACCGCCCGCCAACGCACCGCCGTTAGTCAGCAGGTTACCGCCTTCAAAAACCTTGCGCACCGAGCTCAAGGTATCGGTCACCACGTCCAGGGGGAATTTGGCAGCGCGCTTGGCGCCATTGATGTAAGGCCGGGACGGACTGCAATCCCTCAGCTCCGTGATTTGCTTTTCCCAGTCTTTGCGCCCGAACAACTGCGCCCCGCCGACCAGGCCGGCGGCTTTTTGATGTTTATGCATGATCATGGCATAGCCGGCACCGGCGGCCATGCCGCCCGCCGAACCAATGGCCGTATCCGCCGCAGCGGCAGCCTTGGGCCCGACCGTGGCATTGAGCGCTGCCGCGACACCCAGGCGCGCGACGTTACGCGCGGTAAATGTCTGCAGGGCCGTGGCGCTTTGCCCGGCCTGCTTGAGCGGATTGGCCTCGGTCTTGGTCTTCTGCGAGGCCGCCATGATGTCTTCAAGCTTGTCGGCCGGCGCTTTAAGCCACAGCGAATCTTCCGTCGCTTTGGTCAGCAGCCCGGCACCCACGACATCGGCCGCCCCCGACATGGACCCGGCGATATACCCGGTATAGCCCGGGTTGCCGGTGGCAGCGGCCGTCACTCCGGGTACTTTGTCGAGCACCACGGTGACCACGCCGAACGGCAAGCCGCCCACGGCGCCCTGGGTCGGAACAGTCACCCGGTCCATGCGCTCAGCCTTGTCCAGCAGACCCTCGATTTCGGTGGGGATGAAGCCCATCTCATGCAGTTTGTTGGCCCGTCCGTTGGCCAACGCGTCCATCTCTGCCCCGTTTTCTTCGGTTCGGTCGCCCCTGAACAACTCGGTCATTTGGGTTTTCAGACCCGCCAGTGCTTCCGGGCTACCCGACGTGATTGCGACGCTCCCGCTGGCCGATGTCGAGGCTCCCCGCGTTTGCAATTCAAGGGGCTCGGGCGTATGCAACGATTGGGGGCGGATGGAAGGCGTTATCGAGTTCATGGGCAATCCTCGTGGTGTATTAAATAGTGGGCATCAGGTAGAAGCTCTGGTCAGTGCGCCTTGGGAATACCAAACTGCTCCAGGGTCGGATCGACGTTGTGGTCAAAATGCTTTTGCGCGGTGTGTTTCTTCACCGCCTCGACAATCGCGGCGATGCCGAAACCAATGCTCATGGCTGCGTCAATCACCCAACCCACGGGACCGGCCGCCGCGCCGATGGCCGACGCCGCCGCCAGCCCCGCCGCTTCGCCCGCCACGGCCCCGGCAATCCGTCCACCGATGGAGCCGGCCATGCGGCCGAGCCCGGCCGATGCTTCACGACCGGCCAGCTTGCGCGCCGCATCGACGCCATCCTTGGCCGACGAGAGTCCCTGCTTGGTGTTGTCGTAGGCATCCTTGACTTGCTGGGCCTTGTTTTTCGGGGCCACGGCATCGGAGACCGAACCGGACCGCCCTGCTCCATCACCGGCGTTTTCCAGCAGCTCGCGACCTTTTTTCGATTGCTGCAACTGGCCGACGGTGGCGTCCACATAACTGGCCTGCTGACCCTGGACGAAACTCTGCGGCAGCACCGCGTCATAAGCGGCTTTCTGCGCATCGCTGGTGTTCAGGGACTGGCCGGCATCGGCTTTTTTCTGTCCCAGCAATTGCTTGAGCGACCCGCCTTCACTGAAATTGCTGACGTAGGACTGTTGCAACTTGCCCTGGACGTCCGGCTGGTTGCCGACCACCTGTGCAGCCGTCGGCAGATTGGCCTCGGGACCGAGCAAATCCTGCTGCATTTGCAGTTGCGCCGATAACCCGCCCAGCGCACCGCTGTAGTCGGGGTTGGTGTCTTTTTTTGCGGACTTGTCGGCGCTGTTCATGTCGTTGCGCAAGGCCTGGCCACTGACCACATTTTGCAACTGGCCCTTCACCGCTTTTTCCAGGGACGGGTCGCTGGCCACCAGGGCTCGTTCCTGACTGGGGATGGCCTGGTTCATGTAGGCCTGCACATCGGGGTCGTCCTGCAACTGGCCGATCTTTTGCGCCAGCGCCTCTTCGGTCTTGCCGGTCTTGCGCAGATCGGAGCCGGCCACCACGCTCTGCTGGGTCTGTTGCAACTTGACCATCACAGCGGCTTTCTCGGCGCCGGTGTGATTCTGCGGTTGCTCGAAGACCTCTTTTCCCAGCTTGCTGATGTCCGTGCCGGCGACGGCATTCAGGGTCGCGGCGTCGCTGAGCATCCCGGCGAACTCGCCACCGTTGGTGGGTGCCTGGTTCTTGATCCAGTTGCTGATGTTCGCCGCGTCGAATTTCTTGTCCGGGCCATGGGTGGCCAGGTCCCGACCTTTGAGCCCGCCCTGGTCGAGCATGTTCAGCAGGCCGGGCTGCGACCAGGTTTTCGACGCTTGCTTGAGCGGCCCGGCAAGCCCCGGGTTGTTGTCTTGCAAGGCCTTCAAACCGTCGGCGTCCATGTACTGGTCGACTTTGGTTTCGCCTTCCGTGCCGGCCGCGTGCTTGGGACTGGCGGCGTTGGCCAGCGGGCCGTTGGCTTGCAGCAACGAAGCCGAGCGGACCATCTGCAACGACTGAGGATCCGCATTCGGATGGTCTTTCTGATAATTCGCCAGGCCTTTGTCGGCGTTATCCGCCGCGCCTTGCATCTTCTTGGCAAACGCCTTGAGGTCGCCGTCGGTGATTTTACCGTCAGCCTTGCCACCGTGCTTGCCGGTGTCGACCGCGGTTTTCAACGCTGGATTGTCATTGATGAACTTCATTGCCTTGGCCGCTTCCGGGCCTTTTTCCGTGGCCATCAGGGCGGCGGCGATCGGTCGATTGAGCTCCTTTGCCGCCTGCTCGCGCTGCTCCGGCGGCAAGTCCGCCACCAGCGGTGCCCAGCGTTCGAGTTCCTTGGGCGAGGAGTATTTCGAGTCGTCGAGCAACTGGGCTTCAGGACTGGTCGTCGCCGCAGAGTCGGAGGCTGTGGCATCGCTCGTCGCCGTGGCGGTGGCAGTGCGGGTCGCGGGCGTGACATCGGTGAGCGGCCGCGCGGGCGTGGTGCGTTCATCGCCGCCGAGCAAACGCTTCATCACCAGCCCCAACAGGTTCGGCGATTGAGCGTCTTTGCCCGGGCTGGCCAGGGTCTGGGACCCGGCCTGTTGCCCGAACTGCACACCACCACCCGGCGCGGACAAGGCACTGGGCCTGGCATTTTCCGCCGTGGGCCGCAACGGCTTGTCGCCACCCAACGATGGAGAGCCGGTGGCGGGTAACGGTGTGTTGGAAATGCGCATGAGGGGTCGCCATTTTCAGTCGGACAGTGCCGATGTGTGGCATCGCGAGCGCAAACGGTTCCAATGTTCGGCGAATGAGTTCCCCCGACGCTCAAAAAACACAGGGCACGCTGCGCTTGAGTTGCTCCCGCGCCCGGGACAAACGCGAGCGCACGGTGCCGATGGGCACGCCCAGGCTCGAAGCGGTGTCCTGATAGTTACCGTCCATTTCCAGGCTGACCCGCAGCACTTGTTGCATGGTCATCGGCAAAGTACCGATGGCCCGGACCACCCGCGCCAGCTGCCGGTGATCATCCACCTGCGCACCAATGTCGCAGCCATCGCTGAATTCCAACTCTTCGCGGTCCTCCCAGCTTTCCTGAAAAGGCTGTTTGTACAGTTTGCGAAAGTGGTTGCGAATCAGGTTCAGGGCGATGCCGCACAACCAGGTTTGCGGCTGGGAGTCGTAACGAAATTTATGCTCGTTGCGCAGTGCTTCGAGGAATGTGCCCTGGAGGATGTCCTCCACATCGTCGAGGTTCATCACTCGTTTCTTGATGAAGATTCTTAGCTTGTGCACCTCCTCGGTATTGAGCTGGCGGAGGCCGGAAACAGGTGCTGGACAGGTCATCGAATTGCTGGAAAGCATCGCTATAAACCATTTCAGGATATGTCCCAGAGCTATAGCGATATGTATGCCAATTGACACATTACTGTAATCGCATGATTTGTAACGGTTTTCAAAACTGTTGCTGATGATTTCTGTGCAAGTTCTTGCACAAGCCGATTGGATCCAATACCAGAACTGGCACACCTGTTCCGTTTGCCATCGCGATGGAACCGGATGGCCAGGATCGGCCACTCACTGCGCATATCCCTGACAGACATGCGCCATGAAGATCGCGGCTCCGAACATTCCACATGTCCAGCAACCGGCCCCAGCGACGCCTGTCAGGTCGGCGGCGCTGCTTGCCCAGAGCACGCCGCCGACCAATCAAGGCACCGCCACGCAACAGGTCACGCGCTTCGCCTCGGCACTGATTCAGCAAAGCCGCACGCTGAGCCAGCGCGACTTGATGGCCAGCACCAACGCGCTGCAATCCAAGGCCGTCAAGCTGGGGGAGCTTTATCAACTGCTGATGGGCAGCCAGGACAAGGGTCTCGACAGCGCTGCGCGGGAACTGCGCAAGCAACTGAAGAACCATACCCCGACCCTTGCGCAAGTTTTGGCACTCAGTGGCGACGATGCGGCCAAGGCCCATGTGATGCTCCAGGCCGCCTCGCGCCAGGCCTATAACGAAGGGGCCAGCGGTGAACATGTCAGCCTCAATCAGCAACTCAAGCTGCTGCGGCGCGAACATGGCAACAAGGCCCAGGCCGGCATCAATACTGCCCGGGCGTTTGCCAAGTCCAGCCTCAACCCGCGACGCCGGCAAACCTTGCGCGATTTGTACTATTCGGGCGTGGTCGGCCAACAAAGCATCTCCGGGCTGATCGACACCCTGCTCGGCCAGGATGAAGGCGAACGGCAATTCGCCCCGACCCTGCGTGACCTGCGCGGGGCCATCGCCGACGACCTCGCGGCCCTCAGCCCGTCGAGCACCCAACAGCAATTGCGCAACCTGATGCACGGTCTGAACACCGCCCGGCATGTCGCGACCCTGTTGCAAACCAGCGAGCACTTGCTGGGCCGCATGCGCGGCAAAAACCCCGCACTGCAATTGAATGCGCCGACGTTCCTCAAGCACCTGCTGACGCTCTCGGGCAAAGGCATGAACCTGCATGAAACCCTGCAACTGACGCAATTTGTCGGCGGCAAACACCTCAAGCACCAACTGGCCTTTCTCAATGGTTTGCGCCCGATGCTGCAGCAGTTGCCCATTCTGTTATGGCGCGACCTCAAGGCCCGCCAGACCGCCCTGGGCAACCTGCTGACGCTGATGGCGGAGCTCACCCGCCAAGAGCAAAACCCGACCCAGGGGAACACTGCCTGATGCAATGGATTATCAACGCGCTCAACCAGATCGCCCTGGCAGCCATGCGACGCTCGGAGATTGTGGGCGCGTTTGTCGTGCTCGCCATCGTGTTCATGATGATTACCCCGCTGCCCACCTGGCTGGTGGACATCCTGATTGCGATCAACATTTGCATTTCCTGCCTGTTGATCATGCTGGCCATGCACTTGCCGCGCCCGCTGGCGTTCTCGACCTTCCCCTCGGTGTTGCTGATCACCACGATGTTTCGCCTGGCGCTGTCGATTTCCACCACGCGCCTGATCCTGCTGGACCAGGACGCCGGGCACATCGTCGAGGCGTTCGGGCAGTTTGTGGTCGGCGGCAACCTGGCGGTGGGCATGGTGATTTTCATGATCCTCACCGTGGTCAACTTCCTGGTGATCACCAAGGGGTCGGAACGGGTGGCGGAAGTCGGCGCGCGGTTCACCCTCGACGCCATGCCCGGCAAGCAGATGTCCATCGACAGCGACTTGCGCGCCAACCTGATCAGCGTCCATGAAGCCCGGCGCCGACGCTCGGAACTGGGCAAGGAAAGCCAGTTGTTCGGGGCCATGGACGGGGCGATGAAATTCGTCAACGGCGATGCCATCGCCAGCCTGATCATCGTCGCGATCAACATGATCGGCGGAATCGCCATCGGCGTGATCCAGCACGACATGACCGCAGGCGACGCGGTGCAGCTGTACACCGTGCTGACCATTGGCGACGGCTTGATCGCACAGATTCCGGCGCTGCTGATTTCCGTGACCTCGGGGATGATCATTACCCGGGTGTCCAACGACAATCCGGGGGTGGAAGCCAACATCGGCCGCGAGATCGCCGAGCAGATCACCAGCCAGCCCAAGGCCTGGATCATTGCCTCGGTGGCGATGCTCGGTTTTGCCGCCATGCCAGGGATGCCGACTGCGGTGTTCATCGTCATCGCGATCATTTGCAGCCTGGGCGGCGTGCTGCAATTGCAGCGGGCTAAACCCAAGTCCGGCCAGGACCAACCGGTCGCCGTGGCGCCGGAGGACAACGGCAACGAAGACCTGCGCACCTTTACCCCGAGCCGGCAGTTTTTGCTGCAATTCCATCCCCGGCAGGACATGGCGCAAATAGAAGCGCTGGTCAGTGAAATCCGTCAGCGGCGCAATCGCCTGGTGGTGCATTACGGCCTGACCCTGCCCTCGTTCATCATCGAAACCGCCGAGCACCTGGCGCCGGACGAGTTCCGTTTCTCGGTCTATGAAGTGCCGATGCTCAAGGCCACGTTCAACCAGACCCAAGTCGCCATCGACGTCGATACCCTGGACGCCGGGCAGTACGAGCAGGCAGTGGCCGGCAGTCTCGACCGCCAGGAAAGCCAATGGCTGTGGTTGCCGGCCGACGCCGCGCAGTTGCAGGACAGCCCGGTGGAAACCATCAGCGCCAGCACCCTGATTGTCGAACGCATGGAGCGCGCCTTGCAGGCCTGCGGGCCGCAGTTCATCGGTTTGCAGGAAACCAAGGCGATCCTCGGCTGGCTCGAATCCGAGCAACCGGAACTCGCCCAGGAAATGCAACGGGTGCTGCCGCTGGCGCGCTTCTCTTCGGTGCTGCAACGCCTGGCGTCCGAATGCGTGCCGCTGCGGGCGATCCGGGTGATTGCCGAAACCCTGATCGAACACGGTCAGCATGAACGCGACATCACCGCCCTCACCGACTACGTGCGCATCGCCCTCAAATCGCTGATCTACAACCAGTACTGCGGCGCCAACGGTTTGCTGGTGTGGCTGCTGACCCCGGAAAGCGAAGGCATCCTGCGCGACAGCCTGCGCCAGACCCAGACCGAAACCTTCTTTGCCTTGAGCAACGGCTCGAGCCAGCAACTGGTGCAGCAACTGCGCATCGCCTTCCCCTTGCGCGCCGCCGAGCGCGCCGTGCTGCTGGTCGCCCAGGACTTGCGCAGCCCGTTGCGCACCTTGTTGCAGGATGAATTCCACCACGTGCCGGTGCTGTCCTTCGCCGAGATCAGCAACGTCGCCGAAGTGAAAGT
The DNA here is from genome assembly GCF_059716165.1 of Pseudomonas sp. LBUM1646. Classification (NCBI taxonomy): domain Bacteria; kingdom Pseudomonadati; phylum Pseudomonadota; class Gammaproteobacteria; order Pseudomonadales; family Pseudomonadaceae; genus Pseudomonas; species Pseudomonas sp. LBUM1646. Next base: position 2,373,442 of record NZ_CP166810.1, on the reverse strand, counting down.
GATGGGCCGTTTCGATCTCGAAGACGACCAGCAAGCGCTGGAGGACGACTATGCAGCCTGATGCCTGGAGACTGTCGTGATGTTTGAGCTGCGGGTATTGAGTGGCTTGCACCAGGGCGCCGCGTTGCCGTTGATTGGCGAGCAGTGGCTGATCGGTGCCGATGCCGAGCATGATCTGGCGTTGTACGACCCCGGCGTCGCCGCCCTGCATTGTCGGCTGACCCGCACCGAGGACGGCTGGCAGTTGAAGGCCGAAGACAGCCTGATCAACGACGAAGAAGGCCATGCCCGCACGGTGACCGAACTGACACCGAACCAGACCTTCGCCCTGGGCAATGTCTGGTTGTGCCTGTCGGCGGCCGAGCAGGATTGGCCGCTGGTGCCCGTGGTTGCACAGCCCGAAAATGCCCAGGACAGCGCTGAGCAATCGCCGCCGCTGGTGAATGTTTCGGGACGCTCGACGCGGTTCGACCGCATCGGCGCGGTGATCGTCGGCGTGCTGGTGGGCATCATGGGCAGCGCCTGGGGCTTGAGTCGCAGCGCCAGCCCACCGAGCGAGGCCGTCACCGCGCCCGCCCCGGGGAAAACCACCGCAGCGGCATCGCCGTCGAAAGTGAAACTGGCCAGCCGCGACGCGGTACGCCGCCAGCTCAACGCATTGCTCAGCGATCGGCTGTTGACCGACGTCAGCGTCGAAGACAGCGGCGAAGGCCTGGCCCTCAAGGGCGGCCTGAAAGACGACGCGCTGCTGGTTTATCAACGGATGCTGCAACGCTTCAACGAACGTTACGAACTGCCGGTGCCGCTGCTCGACGAGGTCGCCACCGCCGGTGCCGGCCTGCCGTTTGTGATCGTGCAGATCATCAGCGGTACCAACGCCCACCTGGTCACCAGCGAGGGCCAGCGGCTGTACATCGGCGATGTGCTCAACGGTCTGCGCCTGAGCCGGATCGACGAGCAGCGTATCGAGTTCGACGGCGACCGGCATGTCGAGGTGCACTGGTGACCACCGCCCTGGCGCAATGGACCCGCGAACAAACCACGCGCCTGTCGAACTGTTCGGCGGTGCGCATCAGCGGCCGGGTCTCGGCGGTCAACGGCATCCTGCTCGAATGCCAGGTGCCCGCCGCGAAGATCGGTGACTTGTGCGAAGTGAGCAAGGCCGACGGCAACAGCATGCTCGCCGAGATTGTCGGTTTCACCTCGCAATGCACCTTGCTCAGCGCCCTTGGTACGCCGGATGGCATTCAGGTTGGCGCGCGCATCCGGCCGCTGGGCATGGCCCATCGCATCGGCGTCGATGACAGTTTGCTTGGCCGCGTGCTCGACGGTTTCGGCCGGCCGCTGCTGGGCGATGGCGACGGTGCATTTGCCGGGCCGTATGACCGACGCACCACCACCCCGGTGATCGCCGACGCCTTGCCACCGATGCAAAAACCGCGGATCAGCACGGCGCTGCCCACCGGCATCCGCGCCATCGACAGTGCCATCCTGCTGGGCGAAGGGCAACGGGTCGGGCTGTTCGCCGGGGCCGGTTGCGGCAAGACCACGTTGCTGGCAGAAATGGCGCGCAACATGGATTGCGATGTCATCGTCTTCGGTTTGATCGGTGAGCGCGGGCGCGAGCTGCGCGAATTCCTCGACCATGAACTGGACGACACCCTGCGCCAGCGTTCAGTGCTGATCTGCGCCACATCCGACCGTTCAAGCATGGAGCGCGCCCGCGCGGCGTTCACCGCCACCGCCATCGCCGAGGCTTTTCGCAATCGCGGGATGAAGGTCTTGCTGCTGATCGACTCCCTGACCCGGTTTGCCAGGGCCCAACGCGAAATCGGCCTCGCCGCCGGCGAACCCTTGGGCCGTGGGGGGTTGCCGCCGTCGGTGTACACCTTGCTGCCACAACTGGTCGAGCGCGCCGGCATGAGCGAAAACGGCTCGATCACCGCGATTTATACGGTACTGATCGAACAGGATTCGATGAACGATCCGGTGGCCGACGAAGTGCGCTCGCTGCTCGACGGCCATATCGTACTCTCGCGCAAACTCGCCGAGCGCGGGCACTACCCGGCAATCGACGTGCCCGCCAGCATCAGTCGGATTCTCAGCAACGTCACCGGCCGCGAACACCAGCAAGCCAACAATCGCCTGCGCCGGTTGATGGCGGCCTATCGGCAAGTGGAGATGTTGCTGCGCCTGGGGGAATACCAGCCTGGGTCCGATCCGGTGACCGATTGCGCGGTGCAACTCAACGACGCCATCAACGACTTTCTGCGCCAGGACCTGCGCGAACCGGTGCTGCTGGAAACCACCCTTGAGCTGCTCATGCAAATCACCTCGCAGTTGCCGGGTTGAGCATGGACGACGAACTCGAAGTCGACCCGGACCGCGCCGCCCTGGCGCACGTGATCGGCGTGCTGACGCCCTTGCGCCAACACCGCCAGGCCCGCGCCGAACGTGCCCAACGTCAGTTGCAGGACGAGTTGCAGGCGATGCACGAACAACTGCGGCTCACCGAGCAGTCGTGGGTGCAGGAACGGGACAACCAGAAGGTCCGGCGCCAGCAGTTGTCGGCCGCGCACCTGCAGAAAACCATGGCACTGGATGACGTCGACCGTTGGCATGACAAGGAGCGCCGCATGCTCGACCGCCTCGCCTACATCCGCCAGAACGCCAACCAGTTGCACCACGGCATCGAGCAGCAACACCTGCGCATCGAGCAAGCGCGGCTGGAAGCCAAGGCCCGCCAGCGCGCCGTGGAAAAACTCGCCTGCATGAGCGAGACCCTGAATGAGGAATGAGCTTTTGAACGCACCGATCCAGCACCCGGCGCCGCGGCCGCCACAGAAACCGGCACCGGCGGCGATCCAGCCCCGGGTCGACAATCCAGCGGCCGCCAATTCGCAGCCTCGGCGCAACGAGCCGGAGCGCAGCCGTTTGGCGGACAGTCGACTGAATCAGGGCCGCGACAGCACCCGCCACCTGGATGCCGACGGCTTGTTCTTCGAGCAACTGCTGGTGCCGTCGGGCAGTGGCAAGGGCGACCAGTCCGGCGCCGGTGGCGGCAGCCATTTCAACATGTTCGCCCCGGCTGACGGTGTGCCAACGCAGTTGATCGATGAACTGGCGCTGCAACTGCCGGCCTACGGCAACCGCCCGTTTAGCGCCACATTATTGATGCCCAACCTGGGGAAAGTTCAGGTGCGGGCGAACAAGCGTGACAGCCGTTGGGCGATTGAACTGGGCTTCGAGCGCAGTGACGTGCTGGCGCGTTTGAGCGCCCGCCATCAAGCCTGCGAAGACGCGTTTGCCGATGCACTGGGGCACGACGTCGACCTGTCGATGGGGGTCGCATGAAGCCGCTGACACTGCGCCAGGTTGCGCCGAGCGTCGCCGCCGCGAGCCGATTGTTGGGCCGTGGTGGCTGGCTGGATTTTTCCAGCGCGGGCGAGGACGGGCGCCTGACCTTGAGTCCGCTGCGGTCCTTCGATAGCACTGCCACCGTGCCGTTCGGCAGCGCCCGTGGCCTGTTGCGCCTGGGCAACGCCGATGCGCTGTTGAGCCTGTTCGGCACCGCGCCGGTAGTCTGCGCCGGCCCGATGCAACCCTGGTACTGGCAATACGTGAATCAACAACTGAGCCCGACCTTGGCCAGCCTGTTCGCGCCGCTCGAACCTCTCGAAGGCGTCGATGAGCCGCTGCCCGAGCGCTTCGATTGCCGCATCAGCGTGCAACGGGCGGGCGAAACCGTACACGGCGTACTGAGTTGCGCCGCCGACACTTTGCTGCGGGTGTTGGACGCCGCCCCGTGGCAGGCCATCGAACAAGCGTTGCCGAGCGATTGGCCGCTGCACTACCCGGTGGTGCTCGGCCGCCTGGCCCTGACGATTCAGCAATTGGGCTCGCTACGGGTGGGCGATGTGGTGCTGCCCGGCGAACCGGGTTTCGACAGCGAAGGACACGGACACCTGCGACTGGGCGCCCGTGATTGGGCGGTCGATGCCGAGGCGCTCGACGGCAACTTGCAACTGCGGCTGATCCGCGAAAAGGACCTTCACGATGGACAATGACCCGCTGTACGAAGACGAATTGCCGGAGATTGACGGCGACGTCGCCGAAGCCGACATCGAAGTGACCGAGCCAGCCGACGAGCAACCGCCGGCCGAATCGATTGCCCAGGACCCGGTCCTGCCCTCCTCGCCCCTGACCGGCCTGAGCCTGGACCTGACGGTGCGCAGTGGCGGGCTAAGCCTAAGCCTGGAAGCCTTGCAACGCCTGGCCCCGGGTTCTGTGCTGGACGTTGCCGGCGTGGCGCCCGGCGAAGCGACCCTGTGCCATGGCGAGCGGGTCGTCGCCCACGGCGAACTGGTGGATATCGACGGGCGCCTCGGCCTGCAAATTACTCGGGTGGTATTCGACCGATGATCATGGAGGGCATGAACCCGATCATGCTCGCGCTGCTGCTGGGCGCGTTGTCATTGGTCCCGCTGTTTTTGATCGTCTGCACGGCGTTCCTGAAAATCTCCATGGTGCTGCTGATCACCCGCAACGCCATCGGCGTGCAGCAAGTGCCGCCGAACATGGCGATGTACGGCATCGCCCTGGCGGCGACGATGTTCGTCATGGCCCCGGTGGCACACGAAATCCAGCAGCGGGTGCAGGACAATCCGCTGGAAATGGGCACCACGGAAAAACTCCAGGTCAGCGCCAACACGGTGATGGAGCCGATCCAGCGCTTCATGAGCCGCAACACCGACCCCGACGTGCAAGCTCACCTGCTGGAAAATACCCACCGCATGTGGCCGGCGGAAATGGCGGAAAAGGCCAGCAGCAATGACCTGCTGCTAGCGATCCCGGCGTTCGTGCTTTCTGAGTTGCAGGCCGGGTTCCAGATCGGTTTTCTGATCTACATCCCCTTCATCGTCATCGACCTGATCGTCTCCAACCTGCTGCTGGCGCTGGGCATGCAAATGGTCTCGCCCATGACCATCTCGCTGCCGCTCAAGCTGCTGCTGTTCGTGCTGGTGCAGGGGTGGTCGCGGCTGCTCGACAGTCTGTTTTATTCCTATATGTGAGGCCCACCGTGGAAGCATTGGCACTGTTCAAGCAAGGCATGTTCCTGGTGGTGATCCTCACCGCGCCGACCCTCGGCGTCGCGGTGTTGGTCGGCGTACTGACGTCGCTGTTGCAGGCGCTGATGCAGATCCAGGACCAGACGTTGCCCTTCGGGATCAAACTGGCCGCCGTGGGCCTGACACTGGCGGCGACCGGGCGCTGGATCGGCGTCGAACTGATCCAGTTCATCAACCTCTCGTTCGACCTGATTGCCCGCACCGGCGGCGCCCATTGATGCCGTTCAACGCCGAGCACCTGTTCGAGCTGATGCTCGGCATGGGCCTGGCTATCGCGCGGATTCTGCCGTGCCTGATCCTAGTCCCGGCGTTCTGTTTCAAGCACATCAAAGGGCCGCTGCGCTATGGCGTGACCTGCGCGATTTCCCTGGTGCCGGCGCCGAGCATCGGCCGGGTGCTGGCCCTGGAAAACGACAACTGGTACACCATCGTCGGGCTGCTGCTCAAGGAGTCGGTGCTGGGGGTGTTGCTGGGATTGTTGCTGTACGCGCCGTTCTGGATGTTCGCCACGGTCGGCGCCTTGCTCGACAGCCAGCGCGGCGCCTTGAGTGGCGGGCAGATAAACCCGTCGCTGGGGCCGGACGCCACACCGCTGGGCGAGTTGTTCCAGGAAACGCTGATCATGCTGGTGATTCTGTCCGGTGGTCTGTCGCTGATCACCCAGGTGATTTGGGACAGCTATGAAATCTGGCCGCCCACCGTGTGGTTGCCGGGGATGAACGCCCAGGGCCTGGATATTTTCCTCGGCCAATTGAACCTGACCCTGCAACACGCGCTGCTGTACGCCGCACCCTTCATTGGCCTGCTGTTGTTGATCGAGGCCGCGTTTGCCATCGTCGGCTTGTACGCCCAGCAACTGAATGTCTCGGTGCTGGCAATGCCGGCCAAAAGCATGGCCGGGCTGGCGTTCCTGCTGGTGTACATGCCGACCCTGCTGGAACTGGGCAACGGCCAATTGCAAAAGCTGCTCGATATCAAGTTTCTGCTCGGGCATCTGGTGCTGGTGCCATGAGCGAAAAAACCGAAAAAGCCACACCCAAGAAACTGCGCGATGCCCGGGAAAAAGGCCAGGTCGGGCAAAGCCAGGACCTGAGCAAATTGCTGGTGCTGATGGTGGTCAGCGAGGTCTGCCTGGGCATGGCCGATCAAAGCGTGGAGAAACTGGAATACCTGCTGACCCTGTCGTTGAAGCGCATGAACGAACCGTTCCTCAGCACCCTGACCGAACTGATCGGCGAGGCCACCTGGGTGTTGATCACCTTCATTCTGCTGAGTGTCGGCGTGGCCATGCTGATGCGCATGGCCGGCAGTTGGTTGCAGATCGGTTTTCTATTCGCACCCAAGGCGCTGAAAATCGACCTCGGCAAGCTCAACCCCATCGGTCATCTCAAGCAGATGTTTTCCGGGCAGAACCTGACGACCCTGCTGCTGAGCATCCTCAAGGCCATCGCCATCGGCGCGACGCTGTACGTGTCGATTAAACCGGTGCTGGGCAAATTGATCCTGCTGGCGGACTCGGACCTGACCACTTACTGGCATGCGCTGCTGACGCTGTTTCGCAGCATCTTGCGCACCACCCTCGGCTTGCTGCTGGTCCTGGCATTGGTCGACTACGCGCTGCAAAAGTACTTCCACGCCAAGAAAATGCGCATGAGCCATGAGGACATCAAGAAGGAATACAAGGAGTCCGAGGGCGATCCGCACGTCAAGGGCCATCGCCGGCAACTGGCCCACGAACTGCTCAACGAAGAACCGACCTCGCCGGCCAAACCGCTGGAGGACGCCGACCTGCTGCTGGTCAACCCGACGCACTTTGCGGTGGCGTTGTATTACCGGCCGGGCCAGACGCCGCTGCCACTGATTCACTGCAAGGGTGAAGACGAAGACGCCTTGGCGCTGATCGAACGGGCGAAACAGGCGAAGATTCCGATCGTGCAAAGCGTGTGGCTGGCGCGCACCTTGTACAAGGTCAGGACCGGTCGCCACATCCCGCGCCCGACCCTGCTGGAAGTGGCGCATATCTACCAGGTGATCCGTCAGTTGGATGAGATCACCGACGAGATCATTCAACTCGAAGACCGCTGATTCAGAGCGGCGCGTTCACGAAACTGCAACGTTAAAAGGCTTCAATGGCCTTCAAAACTTTCGGCAGTGTAGCTCATGAATTCGTCGCCTCTTACGCCCGTTCCCGATGCCGCCACACCCTGGTTGTTGAACGCCGCCAAACACCTTGGTGTGGCGCCACAACAGGCCCGGGATTTCGCCCGCAGCGGCGAGTTGCAACTGCCGGGGCTGACGCTGCAACTGATCCTTTGGCAAATCGAACCTTTCGCGCAGTGGATCGTGCTGGCACAGCTACCGCGTCCCGAAACCCTGACCCCGCTGCAATGGAACGAACTGCTGCTGCGGGCCAACTGCGCGATCAGCGCCATGAGCGCTTGCACCGCCGCACTGGACGAACGCGGCCATGGCTTGCTGGTCAAGCGCCTGGGGTATCAGGCGTACTCGGATCACGCAGGACTGGCTAACGAACTGGACCATATGATCGCCGTGGCAGAAAGTCTGGTCGCGGGGGCTACCGCGTTGACTTCAGGGCCGGTCCGCGCCGAGACAACGCCAGGTCCGGCGCCCGCGTCGAATCCTGTCACGGCACCAGCGGCCAAAGCGGCGATGGACCAGCACTGGCATCGACCCTTGCTGATTCAAGCGATGCAACAACTGGGCATTGCCGCCCCGCCGGAGGCACAGATCCAGACCGTCGGGGTGATCCAGCTCGGCGCCCGGTCGTTCGAAGTGATCGCCGATGGCGACCAGCGCCACCTGCTGGTCAGTACGATCATCGAGGCGCCACTGCGCAGTGCCGCTCAACGTGAACTAGCCTTACGCGCCAACCTGCAATTAATGCTGCTGAGCGGTTGCGCCGTGGCCCTCGCGCCTCAGGGCAGTTGCCTGCAAGCCCGCTGGGATTGCAAAGGGCTGGACGGCGAGGCCTTCGCCGACTGGCTGCTGGATGTTGCCCGACTGGCCGACAGTTTCGTCGCGCCTTCGCCCGCCGCGCTACCCAAGAGGAATCCGGCATGGACATGAGACCCGCAGCACCTGGCATTGCCCCGCCGACGCGGCTCGAATTGCAACCACTGGGCCGCAACCGAACCCCGGTAGATCTGGAGCGCGGGCAGACACCGCCGCCCCCACCCGGTTTCACCGCTCGGGCGGCACAAGCGGCGATGAGCCTGGGCCAGACGTTCCACCGCAGTTATCTGGCGCCGGCCTATGCAAGCGCCAGCAGCGCCGGGGGTGCGGTGCGCGATCAGCTCAAGAGCGGCGCGATCCAGGCTTGGAGTGACAGCGCGGCGAATCTGCCGTCCGGTCGCACCACGCTGGCGGCGGCCGGCCAGACCCTGCAACAGATGGCCACCTGCGGCCTGCCGACTTACGTGCGCGAAGTCGCGTTCATGCACGCCTACAGCGCGCTGGCCGATGGCCTGGCGGAAAAAAACCCCGGCGGTGCCCTGGTGCTGCAAGCGGCGATTTCCCTGGCGTCGATTGCCACCCAAGTCTACGTGCGCCAACCGCGCCTGGAGCGTCTCGGCGCCGAATCGAACGTCGCCGTGCGCGGCCACTTTGCCTTGAGCGAAGCGAAATGGAATGGCCTGGCGCCCGACAAACAAGACGCCCTGCGCACGCAGTTGCAGCGCGACTCGCGCAACGTCACGCGCAATCAAGTGGCCGCCGAAGCGATCTACCTGAGCCTCGGCGCACTCGGAGCTGCTCGCGGCGACGGCGCCTTGAGCGCGCGGATTCTCTCGACCCAGTTACGCAACGTGATCTACGCCGTGTCGCGCGAAGCCATGCAGGCCAGCCTGAGCATGACCGGCAAACACGACGACACCAAAACTCACGGGGTCAATCAGGACAACATGGCCCTGCTCGGCTGGGCCTATGGCGCGATGACCCTGACCATGGGCTTCGTCCAGGATTCGGTCAGCCCGCAGACCTTGCCGCCGGGGCAAACCCTGTCGAGCCCGGCATTGACAGGCGCTGATAAGTTGCCGCTTCGGGGTGAAGCGCTGGCCAAATCTATCCAGACCCTGGCCGGCACCCGCGCGGCGTTCAACACCGTGATCGCGATCATGGACAATCACCTGCAAAAGCATTTCGACACGCGCCAGGCCGGCACCACGCAACAGTTCGAAGCGAGCCTGCCGCTCAAGGATTATGGGCGGATTCTCGATCAGTCCCCGGCGCGCGTGGCCTGGACCAGCCTGGCCAGCGCGATCAACATGGCCATGGGCGAAGTCACCCGCGGCAATACCTCAACGGCCCTCGGCAGCTTCCTCGGCAATGCCGGCACCGCTGCGGCTATGGGCCTGGCTTATCGCACCATGAACCAGACGTTCCAGGCCCACGGCAGCGTGCGCAAAGCCCTCGACAACCCGCCAGCGCAGACGCCAGCCGCCGTCGCCCAACCGGGCATCGAACCGCAGGGCGCTGCCGCCATCAATCGCCGGGCCAATGCCCTGCGCGCGCAAATAGAGAACGCTCGGGAAGGTCAGTAAGCGCCATCGCCCAAGTGATCGAGCCCCGCCAGCAGCAGTTGATGCTGGCGGATATCGTCCAGGGACACGTGGCTGCCCGAGCCCATGGGCGTGGCGTGCCACACCACGAAATCGCGCTGGGAATCGAGGAACAGAAAGTAATCGGGAAACAGGTGCGACTGAGTGAAGCGCCGCTCCAGTGCCGTGCGCAATTGCTGGGGTTTCAATGATCGGCTTTCAATGTGCAAGGCGATGCCCCAGTCCTGGTGTTCGCGGCGACTGACGAACGAAACACCCGCCGCAACCGGCCAGACTGCAGCCTGTTCGGCGGCAACTTGGGCGTAGAACGCCGACTTCTCTGAAACTCGGATCATAGCCTTCAATCCCTTAATGGCACGACGGTGAAGTCGAGCGTGCGCTCACGCGCTTCGAGGCCCTGGCGCATGTCCGCCGGCCACCAGATCACCAGTTCGCGATCGTTGGAGTCGGGTCGATCGCACGCCTCTGCGGCGCAACCGGTACCCGAGCCCGCGCAACCGGCCAACATCGCGCACAACGCCAGCAACGTCCCACACAAAACCTGGTTCATGGTGTCGTTCCCTTGAGTAACGAGGCGCGCGCCTGGGCGTTGGCCGTGAGTGATTTGGGTTGGCGCACGGCAATGAACACTTCGCTTTCTTCCCCCGGTTGCAGCCAGGCCTTGGGCCAGGCGCTGACGCCGAGTACCCAGCGCCCGCCGCAAGTACTTTCATCGATGCGCTGGGGTTTGTCGCTGGTGTTGCGCGCCACCACCACCGCCACGCCCCACTGCTTTTGCGTGTACCACTGGGCGCGTTCGCCATCGATGGCCACGCCTGAATTCGAGTCGCACAAGGTGTTGGGAATGAACGGCAGTTGATCGCTGCTGGTGAACCCGGCCGGGGCGATGCCATCGAGCAATTGGGTGAAAGCTTTCTGCACGTCGATGCGCGTCGGTTGCGCGCCGTCACGCCGACCGCTGATGCGTTTGGACGCCGCATCCACGTCGTCCGGGTTGCCGTTTTCGACGTAGCGCGACGGGTCGACCTGATCACCGATCAGCCGTGGCGTGAGGATAAACAGCCGCTCGCGTTTGCTGGTGCGGTGGCTGCTGGAGGTGAACAGCAGTTTGCCAATCAACGGAATGGCGCTGAGGTAAGGAATCTTGCGCACCTTGTCGTCGGACTCCAGCACATGGAAACCACCGACCACCAACGACCCGTGTTCGGCGATCACCGCCTGGGTACTGACGTTGCCTTTGCGCACGCTCGGTTGCGAAGGGTTGAGCACCGAGGCGTCGATCTGTCCGTCTTCGATGTCGAGGATCAGTTGCACCTGGGATTTTCCTTCGTGATTCAGCGAGCGCGGAATCACCTGCAGACTGGTGCCGGCGGTGATCGGCTGGATATCGGCGACCCGTTCGCCAGTGGCGGTCAGGTATTCGGTGCGACTGAAGTCGATCACCGCCGGTTGGTTTTCCAGGGTCAGGATCGACGGATTGCCCACCACCGTCGCCGAGCCCTTGCCTTCCAGCGCATGAATGGCCAGGGCAAATCGACCAGAGTTTTCCACCGACAAGGTCGAGCTGGAACCTGAATCGAGCAGCGAGGCACTGACATTGGTGCCGCCGGCCCAAATGTTCCAGCTGCTGGACAGTTCGGCCAGGTCTTCGCGGTTGATATCGAGAATCACCGCATCGATTTCGATCAGGTTGCGCGGTTGATCGAGCTGTTTGACCAGCTTCTGATACAACGCCTTGCGCTTTGGCAAGTCATAGATCAGCACTGCGTTGTTGCGCACATCGGCGCTGACGCGGATCCGCGACTTGCTGCCGGACGCGCCCTTGCCCTTCCTCGAACCGGTATTGGCCAGCACCTGATCCAGGCCTTTTTGCAGGTCGTTGGTGTCGAGCCCGCCGAGCAGCGTCGAACCGCCGCCGTAGGGACTGCCACCGGCACCCAGCCCGGCGCCCTGGAGCAGGTTGACGCCGTTGATCGTATCGCCCCGAGAGCGGGTTTCGAGCAAGTCCTGAAGAATGCTCGCGACCCCGGCCACCGTCAGTTGCTGGTCGCGATAGCGAATGGTGCGGTCGGCGGCGTTGGCGTACTTCAACGGCAGCACGACGATGTCCTGCTTCTCGTCCGGGGTGTCGACTTTCTTGCTGTAGTCGCGCACGAAATTGACGTACTTGGCCGGCCCGCGCACCAGCACCACGCCCTCGTCGGGCAAGGCGCCCCAGCCGAATCGGGAATCCAGCAGGCCGACATCGGTCAGGGCACTCTTGAGGTCATCCACCGCATCCGGGGACACCTCGATGCGCGCCGAGGTCTGCTCGCTGGTCGGGCTGATGTACAGCGTCTCGTTGTAGACGAACCACTGGAAGTGATGTTCCTGGCTCAATCGCTCAAGAAACGCCTGGGGGTTTTGCGCCTTGATGCGGCCGTCGACGATGCCGTCCACCGGTTCCATTTCCAGGCCCAGGCCAAACTCCTTGGCGAAGTCGGCCAGCGCCGTCGCCAAATCCGCCTGACTGGCGTCATAGGCGTACGCCGTGTGTTTCCAGGCCGGCGGCACGGCGGCGAATGCCGAGGCACTCATCCAGATCAATAGCCAAGGCAACCACTTAAAGGCCTTCATTTCACGCTCCGGGTTGCCAGGTATTGAGGGTCGAACGGGGCAACGCAGTATTCGCCAGGCTGCCCAAAGAATTCTGTAACAGGCTGAGCATCGCGGCGCGCTGATTGGCCAGGTGTTCCAGGCGTTGCAGCAACACAGGGGCGGCAGAGGGCGGTGCCTGCCAACTGACCAGCACCAGGCAGTGGCTGTCGGGATCGATCGCCAGCGCACCTTCGCAGTGACAGGCCACGCCGGCGCTGCTCTGGATCAGCAGCGCGGTCAAGCGATCGGGATCGGCGGCGTCGTACGGGTCCAGCACGTCGATGCTGCAACGCACGCCGTCTTCGCAGCGGGCTAGTCGGGCGTTGGCCTCGTCGATCCAACAGTCCAGCGGTGCGCCAGCACCTTGCTCGCACCACTGGGTGATCACCGCAACGAAGTCATTGAATTCCATCGATGATCGCTTTCGTCAAACCATGCTGGGCGCGCAGGCCTTCGCTCAACACCGAGGTCGCGGTGGCCATTTTCTGCGACGCGTCGCTGAATGCCATCATGTCTTCGGGCGAGCCACTGTCCGCGGCGTCGAGGGCGGCCTCGTCAGTGTTGGTCTGGCTGTTGCTGAATGAATGGTCGAGGCGATGCTGCAAGGCTTTGAAACTGATCATGAAGAGTGCTCCACGGAAAGGGTCGCCAGTGAGTGGAGCAAAACCGTCAGCCGGTTCCACTTTTTGCATAAGAGGGGAAAAAGAAGGCGCCGCCTAGTCAGTCGCCCTGCCCCAACAGGCAGCGGACCAACCCGGACCAATCGAGATCGAATTCCCCGGCGTCGCTGCTCAGGCGCAGGTTCTGCGGCGGCATCGAAGACTCTTCGCGCAACGTCCACAGCGCGGCGAAACGGCCTCCGGCGAGCCAGTCCTGCACGTCGGCGAATAACGCGGGGGGACAACTGAGGGTCGCGGTGCAGGCATCGCTCTGGCTGGCCGCCAGATGCTTGATCAGCGCTTGTCCGCGCTCGATGACACTGGTGTCGTCGAACAGCCGGGTCAGCGCCAGCGTGAGCATGGCCTCGGCCGACTCGACCGCCGAACGTTGCAAGGCCTGGCGCTGGTCCTCCAGGGTTTGCAGGAAGGCATTGGCCTGCGCCCAGAACTGCCCCGTCGCCTGATCGAGAGAACGCTGGCATTGGCCTTGCGCCTCGGCGATCAACGCCTCGGCTTCGGCATGGGCGGTGAGCAGCAAGTCACTGGCCCGTTGCGCATCCGCGAGGTCTTCGCGGCGCAGGATCGGTTCCCGCAGCAACGCCTCGGTGCCCAGGGACAAGCGTCGTCGAACCAGCATCAGCGCAGTACTCGGTGGAGGTTCATGGCGTCGAGACGCGCCACAACACGGCGCACCACAAGGTGTCGAGTTTGTTTGGCGGCAGGTCCGTCGCCGGCTCCCCGACCTCCCCCGGGGCCCATCCCAGACGCAAGCGCGGCCAGATCGCCGGGCCCAGCCAGGCGCCGAGCAGCGGACGCATGTCGGTCTGTTGCGGGTCGGCCCAAAGACCCGGGCGCAAGGCCTTGGCCAGGCTGCGACACCAGGCATCGTGCCGCGCGGCCACGGTGGGTTCGGCGGGCAGCGGCGCGCAACAGATCGAGCGAGCGAAGGCCAGCGCTTGCTGACGTTGCTCCAGGCTCAGCGACAGCCACAACAGCACATCGGCGTCCGGCTCGGGCGGTTGGCTGGGACGCACGCCGAGGCTGGCCAGTAAATCCGCCTGCCGGCTGCGCGTCACACCCGCGCATGCCTCAGGTTCCAGGCCCTGGAGCGCCAGCATCTGCGCCTGCCAGGCCGGATGCGCCCAACGCCAGGTGCAACACCACCAGTTCACCCAGTCGGTCGCGGTCATAGGTTCGCCGGTAACGTCGAATCGCTGCGCCGGCCGGGCCACACACGGGCGAGCAATGCCCCGCGCCAGTCACGGCGCAACCCCAGGGCCAGCGCGGCCAGCAGTAACAACAGGCTGACCGGAAGCACCAGCGTCATGACATGCCAGAAGCCAACGTCCGGGCTGTCGATCAGGAATGGGCCGAAACGCACGAGGTTTTCCTTGTCCTGAAACTCCATGGACGGGACGAAGACGATGGCGAATTTTTTCGAGTTGGCCGCCTCCTGGGACATCCCCGGAATGCTGCTCGCGACCATTTGCTGAATGCGCCCACGTACGCTGTCCGGATCAAGCGCCGCAGTGTGCTTGATGAACACCGCCGCCGACGCCGGTTGCACCGGTTCGCCAGGGGCGATGCGTTCCGGCAGCACCACGTGGACCCGCGCGACAATCACGCCGTCGATCTGCGACAAGGTCGATTCCAGTTCCTGGGACAAGGCGTAGATGTAGCGTGCCCGTTCCTCCAGCGGTGTGGAAATCACCCCTTCTTTCTTGAAGATTTCACCGAGGCTGGTGCGGGCCCGTCGCGGCAGGCCGGCGGCTTCCAGCACGCGCACCGCGCGATTGATGTCGCGGGCGGCGACGATGATGGTCACGCCGGTTTTTTGCATCTGCTTGCGGGCGTCGATGTGCTGGTCGGCGAGCTTGGCGATGACGTCATTGGAGTCCGGCTCCGAGAGGCCGCCGAACAGTTCCGTGTCGTCGCTGCAACCGCTGAGCAACAGCAGGCACAGCAACACAATCGGGGCAAAGAATTTCACGCCGGGCCTACTGCATGTTGGTCAATTTATCGAGCGCCTGGGCGCTCTTGCTCACCACTTTGGTGGTGATCGCCATTTGCAGCGAGTACTGCGACAGCGAGCGGCTCATCTTGACCATGTCCATCGGATCAGCCGAGCCGGCAGCGGTTTTCATCGAGCGCAGCGCCTGCTGCGACAACTGTTCCTGAGACTGGAAACGCTCGGACAGCGCGCCCATCACACCGTCGGCCATATGCCCCGCCGGGGCGGCCTCGTTGCGCATGGCGCCATTGAATAAGTCGACATCCGCCTGCGCAGGTCCGGAAACCAGGCCTGGGTCAGGCTCGACCGGGACGCCTTTGGGTGCATTGATGGGGGAAAGACTCACGGGCGTTCTCCGGCAGACGGTGTCGAGGGGTGCGATGGTTCACGGCAATCCTGGGATCAGGAAACGCCCGCGCTCATCACGTCGAGGATGTTTTGCGCCGCTTCGGCGGCCGAACTTTTCAGGCTGTGTTGTTGCAACTGCGGGCTCAGGCCGTTCTGCGGGAGGCTATCAGCGCCGCCCTCCGCCCCTTTGCCTCCGGCAATCCCCAGGCCCATTTCCAGGCCTTGCTTGAAGATGTCCATCGGGTTGCTGCTGCCCGACAGTTGCGACAGATCGTTGGATTGGCCGCCCGAAGACGCATCGTTGGCCGACGGTTCCTGTTGCGGGCTGCCCAGGCCGCCGTTGCCCTGGGTCGATTGCGTGCCCTGTGCGCCACCGGCACCCATCTGCTGGGAAATCTGCTCCAGCGCCGCGCGGAATTTCGAGGTTTCACCCTTGTCGAGGAAGTTGTCCTTGCCGCCGCTCTCGTCGAGTTCCTTACTCCAGGACCCGGAATCCGGCGCACCGAACTGGGCTTTGTTCTGGTCCATGAAATTGGCGACCTGTTGCAGGATCGGTTTGTCGGCCTTAGAGAAGGTCGAGCCTTCGCCCTTGTCGGTCAGCGCATTGTCCAGCGATGACTTGCCCAGACCTTGCAGGGTCTGGGACATCAAATCCTGCCCGCCCTGGCCTTTGCCGCCAATGCCGGCATCCGCCGAGGCGCCGAAATTGCTGCCCAGTTTGTCCTTGATCAAATCGCCCAACGCTTTCTTGACGGCGTTCTCTTCGCCGCCCTTTCCCCCGGCCAAGGCCATGAACGGGTTCTCTTTTTTAAGTTGTTGTTCAACCATCTTGCCCAAGGGCGAATCGGTATTGAGGTGGCCGCCGGACATCAGCGAACTGCTTAACTTGTCGACCACCCCTTTCATGGAATTAATTGATTCGGAGGCCACGGAAGTTAAGGTCGCCGGAATAGCGCCGCCCATTTTCAGAAGCGAACTGGCACCTGCTGCTAGAGGATTTAACATGGAAGATTCTCGCTAACGATCAAAAGCCCTCTGCACAAACAGAGGGCATAGGGATGATTAATAGCTGATGCCTTTCGCACTTTGTGCGACGTTGGAAATTTGCTTGTTGGCCGCGTCCGTCTGGGCGGAACTGATGGCCTGCAGTGTGTTGCGCTGTTCCGTTTGCATGGCCGCCTGGCCTTGCATGGTGATATTGCGGGCCGATTGCTCGTCCTGCATCTGCATCATTTTCATTTGTGCGTCGGCCGCTTTACCGCCGCCAGACATATCGGCGGCTGCCGACTGGTTTTGCGCATTGCCTTTAACCGAGTTAGCGGTTTCTTTAACTGAGTTGAAACCATTTACCGCTGTATTCGCAGCGCCACCTACTCCACCCATACCAGCCATAGTCTTAACTCCACAATGAACACCCGCATCAGTGCGAGATATCCATGAGTGGAGCCGTGGCGGATTTGGGTTCCACTTTTTTTTCCAGGGGATCGTGTTTGAGGAATATATCCAGCGACTTGATGCGGTGATAAAGCGTGCGCCGCGGCACCCCCAATTCCATGCTCACCGCGTCGACGGACTGACCATGGCGCTTGAGCGCCTCCTGGATCAGGATGCGTTCGATAACCCGCATCTGCGCCTTGAGGGTCTGGCTCTCGGGGTCTTCACCGGGACCGCCGCCGAGCAATGGGAAACCCAGCACGAAACGCTTGGCCGCGGACTTCAATTCACGGATGTTGCCGGGCCAGGAATGGCTGAGCAGCACTTGGGTCAGCGCCGCGCCCAGCGCTTTGTGACCCCGCCCCAGGTCTCGGGCGGCGGCGTTGGAAAATTGGGAAAACAGCGGAATGATCTGGTCGCGACGCTCGCGCAATGCCGGCAACTGGATGGTCAGCACGTTGAGGCGAAAATACAGGTCGCGGCGAAACAGGCCCTGCTCGACCATTTCGTCCAGAGGCCTCTGGGCCGAGGCGATCACGCATAACTCCAGGGGAATGACCGTGGTCGAGCCGAGTCGCTCGATGGCCCGGACCTCCAGCACCCGCAGCAGTTTCGCCTGGAGATTGAGCGGCATGCTGTCGATCTCGTCGAGGTACAGCGTGCCGCCTTGCGCCGCTTCGATGTAGCCCATCCGCGAACGACTGGCCCCGGTGAACGCGCCGCTGACCACCCCGAACAATTCGCTTTCGGCCAGGGATTCCGGAATCGCCGCGCAATTCATCGCCACAAACCCGCCCTTGCGTTCCGACAACACGTGAATGCGTTGCGCCAGGGTGTCCTTGCCGGTGCCGGTCTCCCCCGACAGCAGCAGATCGATGCCCAGTGGCGAGGTGCTTTGCGCAATGATTTTTATGTCGGGGAGGTCGTTATCGCAGTCAAGCTCACAATCAAAGTAATCGTACACACTCATCTACGATCTCCAGATCGGTTTCCTTCAAGTTATGCCCCCGTCCATAGGCTCTGATCGTTGCCTTTGAACTACTTGGTGACTTCAAGGCTTATGACCCCTGCCGTCGTGCCATGCAGTCAATTGTTTCCACGGGCGACACTTCATCCCCGGCACAAACTTGCCAGGCAAATAAATAAAGCAATTATTCTAATTATTGGACGAGTGCAAACAATTCAGCAAGTTACTGCAGGGCAGTCGTCACAAGTTGACGACTCCATTGAATAAGGCGCGATTATCCAAAAACCGTTAATACAGTACTGACGCGTAGAGATATTGGGTGAAACCGGTTACAGCTGCACCATTGTTGCGTTGAAGCACCATAATGAAGCACTGCTAGCCATCACCGACGCAGCAATACCGAACAAGCTTACTTAAACTTGATTTCAATTATCTGACGGATCATCAGCGCAGTTCGCCAATGAACAAAACCGCCGGTCTCATTTTCGGAAGTGAACACGAGCATACATTCGAAGTTATACATGTCAACTGTATTCTCAAAGTCTTGCTCCTCTGTACGAGTTGTTCTCTTCCCTGGGGAATTTCCAGCTCGGGGCTGTTTTTATTCCCTCGGAAGAGAGACAAGCATTTCTCGGAAAGTTCCCGATGAATGTTGATTCGATCAAAGTATTGATTTGCCACTACGTCATTGTGTGACACAGCGCACGGTGATCAGCCCCCGGCCTGCTTACTGTGCCGAGTGTTTGTGACGCACACGGCAAACTTTTCAAGTGTTACGCAAATTTTCGATGGAACCGAATGGCCCCGATTGACCACTCAGCGCCGCCCGAACCCCGGATTACAAACTTGTCATTGAGTTGTCAGCGTAGGCGGCACCCTCGATTCATACAGTGAAGTCGTCAGTCACCCAGCCCGGGTGACTCGCCTCCACCGATGATGACAAGGGTCGACACCATGAAACCAATGAACAAACTCTGCCTGATCGCCGCCAGCCTGCTGATGCTTGGCACCGGTTCCGCCATGGCCAGCAACATTGCGCCCGTGAAGGCCAACAACGTCGTGCTGGTGCATGGCTCCTGGGCCGATGGCTCGAGCTGGTCCGAGGTGATCACGCGGTTGCAGGCCGCCGGTCTGCACGTCACTGCAGTGCAGAATCCGCTGACATCGGTGGCCAATGACGTCGCCGCCACCCAGCGCGTTCTCGATCAACAGGACGGCCCGACGGTGTTGGTCGGCCATTCCTACGCCGGCACCGTGGTCAGTGAAGCCGGGCTCGATCCGAAGGTCAGCTCGCTAGTCTATGTCGCCGCCCGCGCCCCGGATGCCGGAGAAGATTTCGTCGCGTTATCCGGCAAATACCCAACGATGCCGGTGCGCGCCGGCACCGAGGAGCACGACGGCTACGTCACCTTGAAGCAGGACGCCTTCCTCAAATACTTCGCCGGTGATGTCCCTCGCGACAAGGCCCTGGCCCTGTTCGCCGTGCAACAACCGATCGCCAAAACCCTATTTGGCGAGCGCACCACTGCGGCGGCCTGGCACAGCAAACCGTCGTGGTACGCGGTGTCCAGCCTCGACCAGACCATCAACCCGGACCTGGAACGCTTCCTCGCCAAACGCATGGGCGCGACCACCATCGAGTTGCCTTCGAGCCATTTGTCGCTGGTATCCCACTCGAAGGAAATCGCCGACCTGATCCTCGAAGCCTCCGGCCGCCAGCCGTAATCCCGGGCGGATTTGCATTACAACTTTGTCATTCAACTGTTGGTCGGCTGTCCGGATCGCCTCGTTAACCTGAGCTCACTGCCCAGCCATCTGACGGCAGCCACCTTCATTCAGATTTAGAGAGAGACACCTCATGAAAATGTTAATCCTCGGTTTCGCCGCCCTCCTCGCCACCGGTTCGGCCTTTGCCGACACCCAGCCACAAGCACCGGTGATTCACGACAAGACCGGGTTCTTCGTCCATATGGACGTCGCTAAAGTCCTGTCCACTACTGATATCTCACAACAGTGCGGCATCATTCCTGCGCGGCTGGACTACCTGGACCACAAAGGTCAGGAGCACGTGCTGGATTACCAGGTCGAAGGCTCCGGTTGCACCAATGACAATTGAGTGTGCGTTGCCAGCCCTGTGTAGCTCGCCTCAGGTGCGGATGATCGGGCTACACTGGCTCACGCCCTCCACGGCGCAATGACTTCATACGGAAACCGACCATGAACATCCTTGTCGTTGAAGACGAGCCCAAGGCAGGCAACTACCTGCTCAACGGCCTGCAGGAACTCGGTTACTCGGTCAGCCTGGCGCGCAATGGCGTGGACGGCCTGCACCTGGCCCTGGAAACCTCGTTCGACGTCATCGTGCTCGACGTGATGATGCCGAAAATGGACGGCTGGGAAGTGCTGCGGCGCTTGCGCAAGGAAGCCGATACGCCGGTGCTATTCCTCAGCGCCCGCGACGACATCGCCGACCGCATCAAGGGCCTGGAACTCGGCGCCGACGACTACCTGATCAAACCGTTCTCCTTCGCCGAACTGGTGGCGCGCCTGCGCACCCTGACCCGACGCGGTCCGTCCCGGGAAGAAGAACAACTGCAAGTGGCCGACCTGCAGATCGACGTGCTCAAGCGCCGCATCACCCGCGACGGCGTGCGGATCACCCTGACCAACAAAGAATTCGCCTTGCTGCATCTGTTCGCCACGCATCAGGGCCAAGTGCTGTCGCGCTCGCTGATTGCCTCGCGGGTTTGGGACATGAATTTCGACAGCGACACCAATGTGGTGGACGTCGCCGTGCGGCGGCTGCGCTTGAAAGTCGACGATCCGTTTCAGCTCAAGCTGATCCACAGCGTGCGCGGTATCGGCTATCGCTTTGATACGCAGCCATGAACGGTCGGCCGCATTCCCTGACCCTACGCCTGGCCTTGCTGTTTGCCTTGCTGGCGTTTGCCTCTGTCATCACCCTGGGCGTGTGTTTGTACCGCGAGCTGGAGCGCGAGTTGATCCGGCGGGACGATGCCGCACTGGTCACCCGGGTCGATCAACTGCGCACGTTTCTGAATGACAGCAACACCCTGGACCTGATCAAGAGCAAACCGGCCTTGTTCCAGAACATGCTCGGCAACCGTGAATCGGTGCTGGTGATCGGTGCGGCCGGACAAAAACCTTTGCTGGTGGTCAATCCCGGCAACCTCGACTTGCCGAGCCTGTCGCCCGTGACGATGGATCATCCGCTGGTCCTGGCCGACGTTCAGCATTTTTCAGGCGTGGATGGCGTGCCCTTCGCGGCGCTGGCAGCGACCATCGACTCGGGCGATTTGGGCAGCCTGCAAGTGGTGGCCGGCCGACTGATGACCGAGCGCACCAGCGTGCTGGCCAACTACCGGTTGCGCGTTTACTTCCTGGCCGGTGTCGCCGCCCTATTGCTCGCGCTCTGCGGCTATTTGCTGCTTTATCGCGGGCTGCTGCCCTTGCGGCACTTGGCCAGACACGCCCACGGCATCGGCGTCGGCAACCTCAGCGAACGCCTCGTCAGCCAAGGCGCGCCGCTGGAAGTGCTGCCGATGATCGACGCCTTCAACGGCGTGCTCGACCGCCTCGCCAAAGGTTTCATCCAACTCGGCCAGGTCTCCACCGACATGGCCCACGAACTGCGCACCCCGATCAACAACCTGCTCGGCGAAACCCAAGTCGCCCTCCAGCAAAACCGCAGCGTCGAAGCCTACCAACAACTGCTCGCCTCCAACGTCGAAGAACTCGAACGCCTGGCGCGCATGCTCGACAACATGCTGTTCCTCGCCCGAACCGACCCGGCCAGCGCCCTGCGCCAACGCCAGGAACTGGACGCGGCGGATGAGATGGAGCGGATGGCGGATTACTTTGAAGGATTGGCGGCGGATGCCGGGATCAGCATCAACGCCCATGGCAGTGGCGTGATCTGGGCCGAACCGATGTTGCTGCGGCGAGCGCTGGCCAACCTGTGCTCGAACGCTATCAAATATGGCGCACCTGATTCGGAGTTGGTGGTGAGTGCGACGCCTTCTTCTGATGGGATCAGCCTGCGGGTGAGTAATCACGGCGCGACCATTGATGCGGAGCATTTGCCGAAATTGTTTGACCGGTTTTATCGGGTGGATGAGTCGCGGGAACGGTCGGCGCAATCGAATGGGTTGGGGCTGTCGATTGTGGCGACGATTATGCAGTTGCATAGCGGGGGGTATGGCGTCACCAGTGAGAATGGGGTGACGTGTTTTGAGTTGTTTTTTCCGGGGCGGGTGTTGGAAGGATGATTTTTACGCGTTGTTGAAGTAACGAGGGGGCGATCCCCCTCGTTACCGTGCCTGGCTGCTACCCAGGCTTGTGGTTATCCAGTACGCGATTGACCGCTAACTCACTCAACATGATCACCCGTTGCAGCACCAGCATCGTGTAGCGTCGCGGGCCGTCCGATAAGTCAACGAGGTCGTTGACCATCTCGCGGGCTGAGGCCAACGATTCGCTGGCATCGACAAGCAACGTTTCGTCATCCACCGCTGCGTCGATGGTGTAAAAAGTGCCGGATTTGCGGGGCGGTATCTGCGTTTTCGTCGCCCCTGAGTTGAGGTAGAACTTGAGTGCGCGGTCGGCCGACGCTTTCAGTTTCTCGGGATCAAGATCAAAAGAAGCATCGTAGGGTACTGGATCGGTATCTGGGGGGTTGGGCGTTACTTTGAACATGTCTTAACTCTCTCTATGAGGCTACGACCAGTTCGCGACTAAACGAAAGGGAGGCAGCTGTGCACAGGTTAGTCGACCGACGAGCTAAGAAATCGGCGCACCCGAGAGTGCCCTGCGCACAGCTACCATCAAGTGCAGGTTGGGATACCTGACTGATTGGCGCTTATGCGACTTAGCAACAACGGGCGACTAAACCCGACCACTGATGAGCAGTGGTAGGTAAACGATAGAGCCCAGCCCCAAGGCGCACAAGCCGGCGGATTCTGGCGCACGCGTAGGTAATGGCGCAAGAGTTTGTAGCCTCTTATGACGTAACACAGAGTGTCTTTAAACGCGCGGCTCGCAACGGTTAAACACATCTCACAAAACCTGGGTACGTCCTCGATCACTACCGGCAAAAAGGCAGTGATACAGTGTCAGCCACAAAAGTGAATGGAACGTCGATCAGTACAAGCGGACCGAAGAACTGAGCCCACAGATACTCATCGTGTATCCCGCCGTAGCATTGATATGAACCTGGCCCCGTCACCGAGCCCAACCAGGCGCAACCGCTCAACTGTGAAATAGCCAACATTAAAATGAGCTTCCGTAGCACGTAATGTCCTTATTACTGTTCCATGTCTGCGGCATAGACGCCTCAGAGATTGCAGGTGTATTGATATTCGAAAGGGAAAAACACCGTATCGACCACCAATGAAAACGGCGCGTCGAGCAGTAAAAAGGGGATCAGTTTTCCGTGGGATGTGCCGACCAACCACCAATCAAAACGAACACCCATATAGGGACAAGGGTGGTAATAGTCCATCCGCGTAGCGACCGCCGCGCACCCACTTAAACCGGTGAGCACAGCCAGTAAAATCACTTTCCAAAACACGTAACGTCCTTATTACTTCCATGCGCAGAAGTGCATAGACGGCATTGCAAAAAGTTAGTCACCGATGCCGAGTTCGTCAGTGAATGGATGCCACCTACCAGATCGCTGTTCCGGTTTTCCTACCGTCAACCGAGTAAATGATTTCGGTAGTTTTGCAGCGGACATTAGCCAGCGCTACTGGCCCATCGGTTCGACTGTCATGTAGTGGTCAACTAATCCCGGACACGACGTTAAGTTTTTCTTCGGCCCGAGCTGGCGCCAGCCCACCATTGAATTGATGGGGTCGAACCCAGTTGTACCGATGCATCAAGAAATGGCTGATATCGCGCTGGGCTTCTTGAGCCGTTCGGTAACCCGTGGTCGGTATCCATTCCGTTTTCAAGCTGCGGAACACGCGCTCCATTGGCGCGTTGTCCCAGCAATTCCCCCGGCGACTCATGCTCTGGCGCATGCGATAACGCCACAGCCGCTGGCGAAATAAACGACTCGCATACTGCGACCCTTGATCCGAGTGAAACAGCAGGCCCTGAGGTCTTCCGCGCTGCTCGTAAGCCATATCCAGCGCCTTGATAACCAGATCGGCGTCCGGCTTTTCCGACAACGCCCAGCCCACCACCCGGCGCGTGCAAAGATCCAGCACGACAGCCAGGTAATGCCATTTCCCCTGGGCCCAGATGTAGGTGATGTCGCCGCACCACACCTGGTTGGGTGCCGGAACATCGAACTCCCGATTCAAGATGTTCGGGATATCCAACCGTTCAACCGTCGCTCGTTTATAGGCATGTGATCCGGGCTGTTTACTGACGAGGTCAAGCTCACGCATCAGGCTGCGCACTTTGAATCGACCGAGCTGCTCACCGTCGTCACGCATCAGCGACAGGATGCTGCGGCTGCCCGCAGCACTGCGACTTTGCGAGAACAGCTCGCTCACCCGGCTGCGCAACCGAAGCCGTTCGACATCAGGCGTTCGGCGCCTAAGGTGCTGGGCGTAGTAGCACGAACGGGTGACTTCAAACACCTTGCACAGCCAATCAATCGGCTCATGGACGCTCAGCTGATTGATCAGCGCGTACGCTCGTGATCTTCCGACATCAAGAGCGCGGTAGCCTTTTTTAATATCGATTTTTCCCGTTCAAGGCGGGCGATCCGGGCTTCCAGCTCCTGGATTTTCTGCTGTTCCGGGGTCAGCGCTTTGCTCTGCGGAGTGACGCCTTGGCGCTCCTGCTGAACCTGATCAACCCAGCGGCGCAGGGCCGACTCGCCGACGCCGAGTGAACGGCTGGCTTCGATGTAGCTGTAGTTTTGTTTGAGCACGAGGTCGGCAGCCTCGCGTTTGAATTCAGCAGAAAAGGAACGGCGTTGTTTGGTCATTTGACACCTCGATCTGGCGAGCATTCTCACCTAAATGGGTGTCCGGTTTCATTAGACCACTACACTCACGACTATTGTCGCGGTTGTCTCCCAACACGAAGACATACCCACGCGCAATCTGTGTTCGCTCAAAGCTTTGCGAGTAGCTATTCTCCCTTGGTGACCCCGAATGAAACGGCCCAAAGTTTTCTCCGTTAAGCAGCACGTCGCCGTCGACAATCTCAATGCTGTTTCCCTCGGTGGCGGCGATACGCTTGACCTGAACTTTCCCTTCACACTCGTAAGCTACGACATCGCCCAGAGAATAATCTCTACGCCGACTATCACAAACAACCGCATCGCCAGTCATCAGCGTCGGCGCCATGCCATTCCCCTGAATGCGATAACCTTCAAATCCGAGCAATCGAGAACGCGTGCTGGGTTGAATCAGCAACCAAAGACCGACTGCCATCGCGGCAAGGAAGAAAAAATGCTCTCGCTTGCTGTGCACTTTGATACGCCTACGCGCAAACCAGGCACCGGCAAAGGCTGATACGCACTTCGTCACGATGATAATCGCGACCAATACAAGTACGCCGCGCCGGCTGGTAAACAGCCCAGACCATCCTCCTATCAGTAAGCAGCTCCATAGCGCGGCAATGAGCGCTGCGGCAAGTCGAGGTCGACCTGCATAGAACAATCCCCAGCCGCTAACGACAGCACCCAGTAGAAACGCCGCCGAAGGTTTGGCAGGGTTAGCAGCTTGCATATATACATCCATGAAATGGTGCAGAGGGCCGCATGCGTAGCGAAGATGCTGCCGGTCTGCTTATGGCTTGGAAGCATGACCTTGGAATAGCTTGGTATAGGCGAAATACCCCCCCGCAATCTCAGCGACGGCCAGCACCCCATACACCGCGCCAAACATGAACGATGAGGCGATGAAACCTATCGCCACGATGCCAACAAAAATCTGGATGATTTTTAGCGTCTTTTCTTCCAGAGAAAATTTCCCATGCAGAAATAGACCTGCTGCAAGACCAATCACAATACCCACAATGATTCGTGCAAACATCACTCAACTCCTTTTGCTGAAAGGTGGGAAGCTTACTCCAGAAAGGATAATTGCACCCCTCCCAGAGGCTCGGCATGATGCCACGCATTTTTTCCCTGCAGCTATAGTGATAGATCGTCGGTGTCGGGATGGATCTCACGAGGGAATCAAGGATGAGCTTAATAAAACGTCTACTGTTGGGGTGCTCCCTGGCTTCATGCTGCTCGGTTGCTTTGGCAGTAACCCCTTACGGGTCATGTAGCGACAGCGCTCAGTCCTATCAGGATCGATACCAAAGCACGATGAGAGCCAGCGACCTTGTCTGCTACCAGAAAGCACTCGAGCGCGAACTTGGAGGAAGCTCCGGATACGATTGCAGCCAAAGCGCGGAGCACTACCAGACGGAATACGAAAGCAATCAGAGATCGAGTGACCTGGTTTGCTATCAAGAGGCGCTTCAGCGCGAGATGAATTAGGTTTGGTGGCTATTTCAATAAACCAAGGACAAAGGTATGAAAAAAAAAGTAGTAGCAGGACTTCTCGCGTCCATTGGACTCATTTCCTGCGCCCACGCCGACACCTTCACAAGTGCAGACATCTGCAAGGCAGCCATTTCAGTTGAGATGGGCCGACCAACAAAAACGATGAAAACCAACCAGGCTGAACCAAACCCTGAGATATCTTATCGACGTTCGGACGGTGACTCATTTCGGTATCGATGCCAAGTGAGCGAAGACCGTGTTATCTGGTCAACATTCTTGGCCGATACAAACGAATGGGGTCGCTGGAGAAACCGATATTCAGAGGGAGATGCGTCGACAACGTATTCAATTTCGAAAGGTGTACTAACGATTAGCAACGATCAGTCGGGCGACCAGACCTTTAAGAAGAAAGATTTTTAGTCGCAAAAAGGTGGCCCCAAAAAGGTGACAAATTTATTTACTGCTTAAATCTACGAAAATAAATCTGCCCCCCTTTTCCCATTTCAAACCTATCCGAGGATGACCTATGATCCTCGGCAGTTCTTCTTTCGAGTGCTCCCTCAATGATTAAACGCTGCACTTTGCTCGACCATCAGGGTTGGTTGCCCCTGCGTGTTGCCCTGTGGCCCGACTCCGCCGCGGACAATGACCATGACAAACAAACCATGCTGAGCGCGCCAGAGCGCTATTTGGTGCTGATCTTCGTTAATGAGGAAGACGACGCGCTAGGGTTTGCCGAAGCGTCGATCCGAACGGACTACGTCAACGGTACCAACTCCACGCCCGTGGCCTTTCTCGAAGGTCTGTACGTCCAGCCTGCCAGTCGGGGCGAAGGCATAGCGCGGCGACTGGTGACGGGCGTCCAACAGTGGGCAGAAGAAATGGGCTGCACCGAACTGGCTTCGGATGCACTGCTGGATAACCAGGGAAGCCACGCCATGCATAAGGCATTAGGCTTCGCAGAGACCGAACGGGTGGTTTATTTTTTGAAGCCTTTGGGGGCAATCAAGACGTAGTAGTGAGCGCCCCTTCCAGAGCCAGGGCATGCGGATATAGATTCAGGGCTGCTCGCCAACATGCTCAATTTCACTACAGCGCACGATGGCTTTGAGAAAGCCATATCTACTTAGACGCTTCTCCATCAATCAACGCAATTTCGATCACTTGCTCAGGGGATAGCTCCTGCGAATAATTCACATCGCCAAAGTATTCGTCTGGCCAAAAAATCAAATCTGATACGCGCTCATTGGGGATGTTGATTTCCAGCAGACTCAGCCAAAACTCGATGGCATGGTCTTCCCCATCACCCTGCATGACCCTTCGCGCCAGTTCAATCAACTCAAGTTTGGTTACATCGGCCACGCGTCGCTGATTCGGCTTGGCCAAAACCTTGCGAACCCACGTGTCATGAGCCTGGCCTCCATAAATACCCTGAAAGTCAATGAACTCAAGCTCAGTCATGGCTTCTCGATTGAAAGCGATCAACTGATCCCGAGTCTGTTCGGGATGTCCGCCATCAATTTCTTCAGCCAACTCAGTCAGCCGGGCGACTTGCAATTCGTCTAGTACGGGCGGCATTAAATCAGGGCGAAGCTCCATAGGTTCTCTCACAGTCCATTCGTTAATCGTTGTATCCCGATAAGCCATGAGCAGTTCACCAAACTCCATATCTGAACGCTCTTTGCTGGCTGAACATCGATACCTAGCCAGTTACATTCTGCGAATTTCTTCGTTCGCATCAAGCTCGAACTCAAATCCGATCCCCACTTCCTCTAGCGTCTCAGTAACGCGATCGATGAAGAACTCGGCTTGCTCGGGGAGCTCATACAAACCGATAACACGGATGATGGGGTGCTTGCCCAGCGCACCGGGAATCTCGGTGTATATCTCGCCGCTTTCGATGAAGGCTATGTATGCGTTGATTTTCTCTTGGAGCAACAGCAGGTGCTCGCCTTGTTCGGCTTTGCCACCCCATTCGAGATGGTCAGTGATCACCAATATCAAGTTGTCAGACTCCCACTTTTCGACAGCCCAGATATCAATGACCTTCGGATTTGTGATCGACATGCAATGCTACGCCTCAACTGCCCGGTACAGGCTCTTCGCTTTTTGTTAACTCTTGAATGGCACTAGACCGTTGGCAGCCCGTCATTTCGTTTGATGGTCGCAAGCCTCGTTTAATGACTTCCCATATCAATGAGAACCTCTACAGCACCATCCGTTATCGGCGCTCACATTACCTTTTGTGAACGAACCCGATATTTTGTGAGCGCTCTGCATAAATCCAAGACAACAAAAAAGGGCCCACCTTTCGGTGAGCCCTTCTAGACCGCCCAGCAGAGCGGATTTTGTTTGGTAGGCGCGATTGGACTCGAACCAACGACCCCCACCATGTCAAGGTGGTGCTCTAACCAACTGAGCTACGTGCCTGCTGTGTGGCGGCATTCTACGGAATTCCGGAGGGGTGTCAACACCTTTTTTCGAGCTAACCCTATGAATATGCAAAATATTTAATTTTGCTGCTGCGACGGAGATTTTCCGGTGGCTGGCGGCGGTTTTTTAACTCGGATAGGATCGGCGGACTCGTAAAATATATTAAACAGAGGCTGCAGGATGGCGAACACCCCCTACCCCGAGTCCTATTACGCTGCATCGGCCAATGCGGTGCCGCCGCGCCCGGCTTTGCAGGATGACGTAGAGACTGATGTCTGTGTGATTGGCGCCGGTTATACCGGGTTGTCCTCTGCCCTGTTTTTGCTGGAGAACGGTTTTAAGGTCACGGTGCTTGAGGCGGCCAAGGTCGGGTTTGGCGCGTCGGGGCGCAACGGTGGGCAGATCGTTAACAGTTATAGCCGCGACATTGATGTGATCGAGCGCAGTGTCGGGCCCAAGCAGGCGCAGTTGCTGGGGCAGATGGCGTTTGAGGGTGGGCGGATTATTCGTGAGCGGGTCGCCAAATATAATATCCAGTGCGATTTGAAGGACGGTGGTGTGTTCGCCGCGATCACGGCCAAGCAGATGGGGCATCTGGAATCGCAGAAGCGTCTGTGGGAGCGGTTCGGGCATACGCAGCTTGAGTTGCTGGATCAGAAGCGCATTCGTGAAGTGGTGGCCTGCGATCAGTATGTCGGCGGCATGCTCGATATGAGCGGCGGGCATATTCATCCGTTGAACTTGGCGCTGGGTGAAGCGGCGGCCGTGGAGTCGTTGGGCGGCACTATTTATGAGCAGTCGCCGGCGGTGCGCATTGAGCGCGGGGCGAATCCGGTGGTGCATACGCCGCAGGGTAAGGTTCGGGCCAAGTTCATCATCGTGGCGGGCAACGCGTATCTCGGCAATCTGGTGCCGGAGTTGGCAGCGAAGTCGATGCCGTGCGGGACGCAGGTGATCACCACCGAGCCGTTGGGCGATGCGTTGGCCAAGGCGCTGTTGCCGCAAGATTACTGTGTCGAGGACTGCAATTACTTGCTCGATTATTACCGTCTGACCGGCGACAAGCGTTTGGTCTTCGGCGGTGGCGTGGTGTATGGCGCGCGGGATCCGGCGAATATCGAGGCGATTATTCGGCCGAAGATGCTCAAGGCGTTTCCGCAGTTGAAAGACGTGAAGATCGATTACGCCTGGACCGGAAACTTCCTGCTGACCCTGTCGCGTCTGCCGCAGGTCGGACGGCTGGGGGACAACATTTACTATTCCCAGGGTTGCAGCGGGCATGGTGTGACGTACACGCATCTGGCGGGCAAAGTGCTGGCCGAGGCGTTGCGCGGGCAGGCTGAGCGCTTTGATGCGTTTGCGGATTTGCCGCATTACCCGTTTCCGGGTGGGCAATTGCTGCGTACGCCGTTTGCGGCATTGGGGGCCTGGTATTACGGATTGCGGGATAAGTTTGGGTACTGAGCGCCTGTTTCCGCTCTGTAGCAGCTGTCAAGCCCCGGCGAGGCTGCGTTCGGCTCTGTAGCAGCTGTCGAGCCCCGGCGAGGCTGCGTTCGGCTCTGTAGCAGCTGTCGAGCCCCAGCGAGGCTGCGTTCGGCTGCGCAGCAGTCGTAAAATCAGGCGACGCGGTGTTTCAGGATATCCGCGCGCTCAGGTTTGACGACTGCTGCGCAGCCGAACGCAGCCTCGCTGGGGCTCGACAGCTGCTACAGAGCTTGGGGTTGCTCACACATTTTGTTTAGTGTCGTGGCTATCAGCTTGGGAAGTCTGCGCCTTCACTGACATCCGCCCAGCCTTCGAAGTCCTTGCGCAGGGCTTCGATTTTGCCGCGCCCACCCGCCAGTGCGGCTTTGCCCAATAGCAGGCGCAACGGCGGGTTTTCAGATTCGACCGCATTGACGATGGCCACCGCCGCACGGACCGGATCACCCGGCTGTTTGCCGTTGTAGCCACGGATCATGTCCATGCGCTTGCCAGCCGTTTCATCGTAATCGCTGATGGTCCGGCTCGCCTCGTTGGCCGAACGCCCCGCCCAATCGGTACGGAAACCGCTGGGCTCGACGATCAACACCTTGATGCCCAGCGGCGCAACTTCCTGGGCCAGGGACTCGGACATCCCTTCCACCGCAAACTTGGTGGCGTGGTAGAAACTCACCGCCGGGAACGCAACAATCCCGCCGACCGAGGAGATATTCACCACCGAGCCGCTACGCTGCTGGCGCATGCCCGGCAGCACGGCGCGGGTCATTTGCGCCAGGCCCCAGACATTGATTTCCATCATGTTGCGCACTTGTTCCAGATCGCTTTCTTCGAACGAGCCGAAGTAGCCAACCCCTGCGTTGTTCACCAACACATCGATGCGGCCGAAACGTGCCTGAGCGGCTTCAACGGCAGCGTTGATCTGCGCCGGGTCCGTGACGTCCAGCGTCAATACCAGAGCGATGTCTTCGTGACCTTTGACGATGTCTTCGACCTGCGCCGGGTTACGCGCGGTGACTACGGTCGGGTAGCCGAGGCTGAGGGTGTGCAAGGCCAGTTGACGGCCGAAACCTGTTGAACAGCCAGTGATGAACCAGACCGGTTTGCTTGTCGATGCAGTCATGCGGATCTTCCTCCAGGTAACTGCCCGCTCGTGCGAGCCATGGGATCGAGTATGGACACGCCTGGCTTTGCTAAAAAGGGCCATAATCCGCAAGCCCTTTTCGGAACAACCACACAATGAAAGATCCGGATTTTCAACAGTTGCGGTTGTTCATGCAGGTTGCCCAGGCGAAAAGCTTCACCAGCGCCGCCGATGCCACGGGGTTATCGGTGTCCACGGTCAGCCATGCCGTGCGCGAACTGGAGAAACAGCTGGGGCTGCGATTGCTGAACCGGACCACTCGCAGCGTCAATGTTACGGAAGCGGGTGAGCAGTTGATCGCCAGGATCGCGCCGTTGATGGAGGATCTGGGGCTGGCATTGCGCAGCGCTTCGGCGGCGGGTGATGAGGTGGCCGGGACGTTGCGCCTGAGCATTCCATCAAGCGCCAGTCGGCTGATCCTGCAACCGCTGTTGCGCCGTTTTTTGTCGGCGCATCCGGGGATCAACCTTGAAGTCGCGGTGGACAACAGCCTGATTGATATCGTTACTCAGGGTTTCGACGCCGGCATTCGTTACGACGATGTGCTGGCCCAAGACATGGTGGTGGTGCCGATCCTGACGGACATGCGCTTTGCGGTGGTGGCGTCGCCGGAGTACCTGGAGTGCCGGACGCTTCCTCAGCAGCCGCAGGATTTGTTGCAGCATGAATGCCTGAATTATCGCAGCGCCGCGTCAGGCGCCCTGCCCCGTTGGGATTTTGAAAAGGACGGCAAGCACACGCGGATTGCGGTCAAGGGACGGCTGGCGACCAATGATAGCGATTTGCTGTTACGGGCGGCGCTGGATGGTTTTGGGTTTGCGTACTTGTCCCATGCGCCGATTGCCGCGCACTTGGATAGCGGGGAGTTGGTGTCCGTTCTGGAAGACTGGGTGCCGACCAGCACGCTTTACCTGTATTACTTTGAGCGCAATAACACGCCGAAGAAGTTGCGGGCGTTTATCGATTTTTTGAAGGCCAATTCATTGGGGATGTAGCCAAAAGATCGCAGCCTTCGGCAGCTCCTACGCCGAACGCACTCCCCTGTAGGCGCTGCCGAAGGCTGCGATCTTTTGATTTTAAAGCCGATCCCGCGGGATGCCGCTGCGGATTCGCAGGATGTCGGCCAATACTGCAAGGGCGATTTCCGCCGGGGTCTTGCTACCCAGGTTCAACCCAATCGGCGCATGTATCCGCGCCAATTCCGCATCCCCCAACCCACCAATCCTGCGCAACCGCTCGAAGCGCTTTTGCGATGTCTGCATCGACCCCATCACGCCGATGTAAAACGCGTCGGTGCGCACCGCTTCCATCATTGCCAGGTCATCAATCCGTGGATCGTGGGTCAACGCAACAACCGCCGTATCGCTGTGACAGCCGCCATCGGCGATAAACACCGACGGCAGTTGGCGACGAATCTCGACGCCTTCCAGCACCACGCCTTCCAGCACTTCGTCCCGGGGGTCGCACAGAATCACCTCAAACCCCAAACCCACGGCAAACTCCGCGCAGGCCTGGGCGACGCTGGAATACCCGGCCAGCAGCAACCGCTGAGCCGCGCCGATCCGCACGCGCACCCGGTCAATCTCACGCTCGATGCGCGCACCCTGCTCGCTGTCGGCAAAGGCACTGCGTGCGCCGCTGGCCAGATCGACCTCGCGGATCAACCGGCGCTGACCCAACAGCGCCGACTCCAGCTCGCGCAAATGCGCCTGAACCTCGCAATCCGATTCAAGCTTCTCCACCAGCACATCGAGTACGCCGCCGCAGGGCAGGCTCACTCGGGAACGTGGGTCATCGCCTTCGCCATAACGCACGACGCTGACCGCCTCCTCAAACGCGCCTTCAGCAACACGTTCAAGGAAATCCTCCTCGACGCAACCGCCGGACAGCGAGCCGATCCACTGCCCCTCAGCGTTCACCGCCAGCAGCGAGCCCGGCGCACGCGGTGCCGAGCCGTAAGTGGCCAGCACCGTGCACAACCACACCCGCTGACCGGCGCAAGACCACTCCAGCGCCCGGCGCACCACTTGCAGATCGAGATGCTGCATGTCAGTGCGCCTTGTGCTCAGCCGGTGGGGCGTCCGCTTGCAGCTTCTGCACATCGCTCACCGCCAACTCGCTCGACTGACCGCCCCAACCCTGACGCAGGTAATTCAGCAGATCGGTCAGTTGCTCATGGCTGAGTTTGTCGGCAAACCCCGGCATCGGTTGCATGCGTTCGAACCCGGCGAATTTCTGCTCGCCGATGCCGTCCTCGATCACCCGCAACAGGTTGCGCGGGTCTTCCAGGCGCAACGTGGTGTTGCCGCGCATGGCCACGGCGATGTGCGGCTTGCCCTCGCCGTTTGGCGCGTGGCAACCGGCGCAGACGTTCAGGTAGTCCTGACGACCGCGTTGGGCGCTGGGGCTCATTTTTTCCAGCGGCACCTCGGTCAGCACTTTGGCCGCCGGGGCTGGATCGCCCAGCAGATAAGTGGCCATC
This sequence comes from Pseudomonas sp. LBUM1646, assembly GCF_059716165.1. Taxonomy (NCBI): domain Bacteria; kingdom Pseudomonadati; phylum Pseudomonadota; class Gammaproteobacteria; order Pseudomonadales; family Pseudomonadaceae; genus Pseudomonas; species Pseudomonas sp. LBUM1646. The sequence goes on along the minus strand of NZ_CP166810.1, from coordinate 2,339,666 downwards.
GCCGCCAGGTCCGGGTCATTGAGGCCTTGGGTGCTGTTGTGGAACACCGGAAACATCTCGTTGAACATCGTGCCCTGGGCGCTCATGCCGTGCTTGAGGAAGGTGCTCAGGTCCTGATGATTCCAGCCGCGCGCGGCCAAGTCAGTGGCCAGCAGGCTTGGCGCCAGATAGCCGTTGAGCAGGCCGCCGGTCAGGCGTTTATCCTGTTGCATCGCACCGGGCAAACCGCGCGGGGTGTGGCATTCGCCGCAGTGACCGAGCACTTCGACCATGTACTCGCCGCGCTTGAAGGTTTCGCTTTTGCCTTCGGTGGGCGCGAGTTTCACGTCCTTGCCGTAGAGCATGTTCCAGCCCATCAAACCCAGGCGCACGTTGAACGGGAAGCTCAGGCTAGTGACCGGTGCTGCGCGCTCGATCGGCTCGACGGTTTTCAGATACGCATGAATCGCATCAGAATCTTCGCGCGGCATCAGGTGATACGAAGTGTAGGGCATCGCCGGGTACAGGTTCGCGCCATCCCGGCGTTTGCCTTTAGTGAGCGCGGCGAAGAATTCGTCATCGTTGTACAAACCAATCCCGTGCTCTTTGCTCGGGGTGATGTTGGTGCCGTAGATCGTGCCGAATGGCGAGACGATTGGCAGACCGCCCGCATAAGGCGCGCCGCCCGGTGCAGTGTGGCAAGCCATGCAGTCGGCGGCGCGGGCGAGGTATTCGCCGCGCTTCACCTGATCATCCGCGTGAGCCAGCAACACCGGCGCAGCCAGACCAACCGCCAACGCCAGGCGGGACAGTAAATGCTTCATGCTTAACCCTCCTTGACCAGGCCGAGATCGGTCAGCACGTTGCGCGTCGCGCTGTAATAACGCACGTAGCCGGTGCAGCGGCAGATATGGTGGCCGAGGCTGTCCTCGATGACTTTTTCCAGCTGACTTTTGACGATCGGCTGACGCTGGAGTTTTTCCACCAACACGGTCGCGGCATTCACAAAACCTGGCGCGCAGTAGCTGCACTGGAAAGCGAATTCATCGACGAAACGCTGTTGGATCGGGTTCAGTTCGGTGACCTTGCCCTGCTCATCGCGGGTCGCGTGGCCTTCGATGGTCCGCACTTTCTTGCCTTCGAAGTAGTGCGCGCCAGTGATGCAGGTGCGTACTTCTTCGCTGGTGCCGTCCGGGTTATCGACGATCACCACGCAGGCGTGGCAGATACCCTGGCCGCAGCCGAGGCGCGAGCCGGTGAGGTTTTTGTATTCGTGCAGGTAGTCGATCATCGGCAGGTCATCAGGGATGTCCACCGGGCCGACGGATTGACCGTTGAGGGTCAGTTGAAGCGGACGGTTAGCCATTGAGGGCCTCCTTGATGCGTGCAGAAGTGATAGGCAGGTCGCGGACCCGTTTGCCGATGGCGTGGGCCACGGCGTTACCGATGGCGCCGACCACCGGGATCATCACCACTTCGGCAATGCCCTTGGATGGATCGCTCGGCGACAGCGGCGGCAGGATCTCGGCGGTCTGGTTCCACACCGCAACGTGGCGTGCCATCGGCAAGCGATAGCGGTTGAAGTTCCAGTCACCCTCCCCCGGCCCGCCTTCGTACAGCGGCATCTCTTCGAGCAGCGCATGGCCGATGCCCATGGCGATCCCGCCTTCGAGTTGGCCCTTGACCAGTTCTTCCACCAGCACCCGACCGCACTCTACCCACGAGTGATGGTTGAGCACTTGCACTTCGGCGGAGCCCTTGTTCACTTTCAATTCCACCAGCGTCGCGACCGGGCTGTAGTAAGTCACCGCCGCGTTGTTCAACTGGGTGTCCGGGTAGTGCACGTTCTGGCGATCCAGCAGGTGGAAACCGGCGCTGGTCATCTGCGCCAGCTTCGCTTTCGGTGCGCCATCGCCGTACTTCACGGCCAAGCCATCCAGCGGCAGACGTTCGCGGACGCCGTCGATGCTGAACTCGGCTTCGGCCCAACTCCAGCGGTTGAAACCGTGCACCGTCGCGCCGGTCACCAGGCCCTTATCGTGGGCGTGTTTCGCCAGTTGCTCGAAGCTCAGCGGCTGCATGCCGTTCGCGGTGAGTTTGCCGTCGACCCAATGCGAGTCTTCACGGCGCACCACGTACGGGTTGGCCTGGCCGCCGTAAGGACCTTGACCCCAGATCTGCAGCGCCGCTGGCCACAAGCCGTGGTTGAACAGCACGCGGGAGGCTTCTCGGGTGGCGTGGCTGAAGTAGTAGGCGGAGTTAGTCGCCGACGAGGCCGAGGCGAGCTTGCCGACCCAACGCGGGTTACGCAGGAAACCGTCCTGCTCGGCCTGGCTCATGATGTACGGGTTGCCGCCAGTGATCAGCTGCAACTCTTTCCATTCGGTTTCGCCGGTCTTCACTTCGGTGGCCGGGATGCCGATGAAATCAGCCACCACCAGGGCTTGCGAAGTGGACATGCCGGTGCCGATTTCGATGCCGATATGGCGCAGGGTCACGTGCCCTTCAGCGGTGAATTCGATGCTGGCCATCGGCGCTTCGGAACCGGTGCCGAAGTCTTTCTGGCAGATGGCGAAACCGACGCCGTACCAGTGATCCGGGTCGGCGGCTTCGCGCTGCAGCTTGATCAGATCGCGGTTTTTCCAGACTTCGTGGACGGCGGCCTTGTCGAGGATTTCGTGCAGGCGCAAGGCACCGGCCGGGACCGCGCCCTGAGTGTTTTTCATGCCCGAGAGCATGGCGTTTTTCTTGCGCAGGTCGATGGCGTCGATGCCGAGGCGACCGGCGATTTCGTCGACCATCATCTCGGTGGAGGCCATGCTTTGCAGAGTGCCGTAACCGCGCATCGACCCGGCTTCAACGGCGCGGGAATGGTAGGCCGTAACCTGCAAATCGTTTTGCGGCATGTAGTAGATCGACTGCGCCGCCGTGGCGCCAACCGCCGCCACTGAAGGGCTGTAGTTGATCCGTCCGCCGCCGTCGACGTTCATCTCGGCGCGGAAAATCTTGAAGCTGTGATCGGTCTTGTCCACGGCCAATTGGTAGCGGATATCGAACGGGTGACGCTTGATGCCGCTCTGGAATTGTTCGTAGCGATCGTTGGCCAGACGCACCGGCACACCGGCGCCGTACAACGCGGCGAGCGCGGCGTAGTAGACGAAGATGTTGTGGTCTTTGGAACCGTAACCGACGGTGTAGCCAGGGTGCATGTTCAGGTTGGCCAAGCCGAACCGCGACGGCGCGATCATCTTCGCGGTCTCGGTGGCGGCTTCCAGCGGGCACTGGGTCGCAACGACAAAATGCAAGGTCTTGGTGGCCGGGTCGTACCAGCCGTTGCCGTTGTCCGGCTCCATCGCAGCGGGTTCGATCGACGGGGTTTTGTAGCGCTCGTCGAACACCAGCCAGTTGTCCGGCGGGCTGTCGATTTGCTGCTTCATCCGGTCGGCGTAAAACAGCCCGCGCTCGGTCAGGTTGCCGTGCAGGTCCGGCTGGGAATTCCACACCGGGCGACGGTTTTTCAGCATCGGGAACAGGATCGAATCCTTGAGGCTGGCGAATTCATCTTCATCCGCCGAGGTCGCGCCGCCGACCCGTACGTAGCGGAAGCTGCCGTAGGGATCGCCTTCGTAGTACGGCACTTGGGCGCCGTAGCGGATGGCTTTGTCATTGAATTTGAGCTTGGCCTTGGCCTGACGGAAACGCTCGAAGTCGTTCCAGATCAGGATCGCCACCGGGTGACCGATGAACATCGGCACTTTGCCTTCGGGCAGCAGCGGATCAGGCGCGTGCTCTTCCGGGAAGACAATGCCGTCCTTGTCCAGGTCGGCGGCGGTGACAATGCGGTCAGGCTGCAAGTCGGCGCCGAGCCACGACAGGTCGTAACCTGCGTAGATGCGGTCGGCCTTGGTGATTTTCAGCAACATGGCGTGGCCCTGCTGCTGGGGCCAGCCCGGCATGTCCTTGGCGCGGATGTCGCGGGCAAAGACTTTGCTGCCGCAGACTTTGGACAAGGCATCGTTACGCGAGCGCGCCTTGCCGTTGTTGCCGAGCCATTGCTCGGACGGCACGGTCACGCTGTTTTCCATCAAGGCCGCCAGCGCCTGGGTGCTGAGCGGTGTAAGCGTCACGCTCACACCCGCCACCAGCCCGCCCTGAAGGAACGAGCGCCGGGATATTTCACGGTTGGACATGGATCATCCTCTGGGCGGTTATGGGTCCGCCCTTCTGGTTATGTTCTGGGGATCTCGAGTCTTGCAGAAGCGCTTTTGAACGAAGCAAAAGGCTGTAGTTGACAGTGCAAAGCTGACCGAAAGGTTAACTTTATAGGTTTCTGCGATTGCCGCAAACAACCAGTTACAAAAAAACTGACCAATGAATCAAATTACTGCCGCATTGCGCTGCAATAGATCGATGAACAAGCCTTAGGTCTGGCGGGCGTCGAGTCTTTGCAGGAATTCCGCGCGTCGGCGTTGGTCGGTTTCTTCCTTGGCCAATAATTCCGGCAAAAGCTCCGCCGCGCGCTGGGCATCGAGGATGAAGACGCCGTCATCGTCACCGATGGCCAAGTCTCCCGGTTGAACCCGAACTTCGCCGATCTGGATCGGCTGATTGACCTCCCCTTGGGCACCAATTCCACGAGTGGTATACGCACTGACGTCGCGGCAAAACACCGGCAAACCATGACGGCGCAAGGCGCTGACATCGGTGACCGCGCCCGACACCACCACCCCGGCCAGGCCTTTGATCAAACCGGCCAGCGTTCGCAACTCACCCCAACAACCACACTCAGCATCGCCCACGCATTCGATCACCAGCACGTCGCCCGGTTGGCTCAGCAACAACGCCTCACGCAAAACACTGCCATCCGGCGGGAAGACTTTGACCGTGACCACGTTGCCGAGCATGCGAATGTTGTTGAACAACGGTTTGATCCCGCGCAGGAAGCCGTGGTCGGAAAAGTGGCCGAGGGTGGACGATGGGATGGATCGGTATTTTTCGAGCAACTCCGGACTGATCAGTTGCTGGCGGGGACTAATCAGGTAACTCATCGGCATTTTTTCCCCGGACGCAGCAATGGGCAGGTCGAGCAGTATTCAGCGGGCTCAGTGGCCAGGTAGTAGAAGCAACAGGTTCGGCGAAAGCGAATGCTGCGTTGCCCTTCATCCACCAGCGTCGGCGGCCGGCGGAAATGGCTCAGCGGGTTGTAATCGAGACCGAACAGCGCGGGTTCGGCTTGGGTCAGCAGCCACTGGAAGTCTGCTTCATAACGTTCACGGATCACTGGATCATCGATTTTCGCCATGCGTTTTTCGTACAGCGAATACACGCGCACCGCAGTGTTTTCCCAGAGGATGCGCCGGGAAACGCCGGTGACTTTATTGAAGGTTTGCCACAGCGGTTTCAGCAATCCGGCGAACAACGCCTGCACTAGAGCTTCGCGCCAGGCCTCGCGTTCGCCCGCTTCATACGTCAGCGGAAGGGAATGGCCAATCGGCATCGACGACGTCCACAACCCGTCATCGTGGCCGTACTCGATCACCGTATTGTCGAGCGACAGCAACAGCCCTTTGTCGTACACCGACATCGCATACAAACACGCGCCAGTCGCCAGGAACGACAAACGCTTGCCCAGCAGTGAGGCGGTAATCGCCCGAGTCGGCGAGCCAATCACCGGCCCCAACGCATCCAGCAGTTGCGCGCACACGTCCTCCTGCAACAAGTCCCGGGCCATCAGTGCACGCAACGGGTCGCGTTCAGCGCTGTCCTTGAGCCGCAACCCGCCGGACAGCACCGCCCACTCAGACTCGGTGAAATGGCCGGCCAGATTCATTGCGGCAGTTCCCGGCCAAACGGAATGCACAGCGGCGTGCCGAAGAACGGATCGGGAATGATCCGGCAATTGAGGTCGAACACGGTTTTGACCAGCGCCTCGGTCAACACCTCATCGGGGCGACCCTGGGCAAACGCGGTCTGGTTGTGCACCGCGACCATGTGATCGGCGTAGCGGCAGGCCAAATTGAGGTCGTGCAGCACCATGATGATGGTTTTGTTTTCGAGCCGGTTGAGGTCGCGCAGCAGGTCCAGCACTTCGATCTGGTGCGCGAGGTCAAGGAACGTGGTCGGTTCGTCGAGCAGCACGATGCCGGTGTCCTGGGCCAACGTCATGGCGATCCACGCCCGCTGGCGCTGTCCGCCGGACAACGCGTCCACCGGCCGATCCGCCAGGGCCAGCAGACTGGTTTGCGCCAGCGCGCGATTGACCATGGCTTCGTCTTCCGCCGACCACTGCTGCATCCAGCTCTGATACGGGTAGCGCCCCAACGCCACCAATTGCCGGACGGTAATCCCCTCCGGGGCGCTCGGGGTCTGGGGCAAGATTGCCAACTCCCGGGCCACCGCCGCCGTGGATTTTTGCTGGATATCCACACCGTTGAGAATCACCGAACCCTGCTGCGGTTTCAGCAGGCGGGCGAAGGATTTGAGCAAGGTACTTTTGCCGCAGCCGTTGCTGCCGATCAATACCGAAATCTTGCCTTGGGGCAGTTGCATGTCCAACGCGTCAATAATCACCTGGCGCTGATAACTCAGGGTCAGGCCGCGACTTGCAATCGACGTCATACGTTGAATTCCTTAATGACGTTGTTTAATCAACAGATAGAGAAAAAAGGGTGTGCCCAGCACGGCAACAAAAATCCCGGCGGGCAAGTCCAGCGGCAAAAACAGCGTGCGCCCGGCGAGATCGGCCAGCACCACAAGGTTGGCCCCGACTAGCGCGGCCATCACCGCTTGACCACCAAAACCCGGCGCCACCAGGCGCTTGGCAATGTGCGGCGCAATCAACCCGACAAAGGCAATCGCCCCGCCCCAGGCAATCGCTGCACCGGCCAGGGCCACGCTGACCAGTAGCAAACCAGCACGCAACCATTGCACACGCACGCCGATCCCTTGGGCGAGGCTGTCGTCCAGTTGTTGCACCATCACCTGCCGCGCCAGGAACACCAGCAGCGGACAAATGCCCAGCAACCAACTGCCCAGCGCCAGCGGTTCCGGCCAACTGGCACCGTACACGCTGCCGGTCAGCCAGACATAGGCTGACAAGGTTGTGGTCAGCGGGCTGAACACCAAAATGAATGTAGTGGCAGCGGTCAACATCGCGGAGATACCGACACCGATCAACACCAGCCGCAGCGGTGAAGTCCCTTGCTTCCAGGCCAGCAGATAAATCGCCAATGCCGCCAGCCCCGCACCGAGCATCGCCGCCAGCGGCAGATACTGTTGACCCAGCGCCACCGAGAAAAACGACAAATACAACACCGCCGCCGCACTGGCACCGCTGGTGATGCCCAGCAGGTCCGGCGAGGCCAATGGGTTGCGGATGATGCTTTGCAGGATCAGCCCCGACACCGACAACGCCGCCCCCACCAGCGCCGCCAGCAGCAGGCGCGGAAAGCGCAGTTGCTCGACGATGAACGTCAGGCTGGCGTCCTGGTTCGACAGTAATATGCGCAGCACTTCCAGCGGCGAGAGCATGACTTTGCCCAACGACAGCGAGCCGAGCATGATCAACGCGGTCACCATCAACGCCGCCAGCAAACGCCACAACGTCGCGACATTAATGCGCCGGGAAAACCCGCTGCGGCGCCAGGTCAGGACCTTATCCATAACGACCTCCACGCCGGGCCAGCAGGATGAAAAACGGCGCACCGAACAGCGCCGTCATCACGCCCACCGGCACCTCTTGCGGCAGGATCAGCACCCGCGACAAGGTGTCCGCCAGCAACAAAACAATCGCGCCCAGTAGCGCGCATCCCGGCAGCAACCAGCGATGGTCGATGGACAGCCCCTTGCGCACCATGTGCGGCACCAGCAAGCCGATAAAACCAATGCTGCCCGCCAGCGCCACCGCACTGCCCGCCAGACACACCACCAGCACAGCCATCAACAAGCGGATCAAACCCGTTCGCTGTCCGAGACCGGTGGCAATCTCTTCCCCAGCATTCAGCACATTGACCTGCCCCGCCAGCAACATCGACCCGAACAATCCAAGCACGCCACACAGCAGCAACGGCGCGGCGACTGACAGGCTGCGTTCGGTCAGCGACCCCGCGAGCCAGAACAGCACCGTGTCCAGCCCATCCTGATTGACCACCAGCAACGCCTGGCTGAACGCCGAAAACAGCGCCGCCATGGCCGCGCCTGCCAATACGATGCGCAACGGGCTGAGACTGCCCTGCCCCATGTTGCCGATCAGCCACACCAGAGTGCCCGCCACCGCTGCGCCGATAAACGCGCACCACAGCCACGCATCAGGGGACGCCAGGGAGAACAGCGAGGAACCGAGGATGATAAAAAACGTCGCCCCGGCGTTGATCCCGAACAGGCCGGGAGACGCCAACGGATTGCGCGTCAGCGCCTGCATCAACGCGCCGGCCACCGCCAGGCTCGCGCCCACGGCCATGGCCATCAAGGTCCGCGACAGCCGCGTGGTGGTCACCAGCACATGGCTGACGCTCAACGGATCGGGATGCACAAATGCGGCGAAAATCTGCGACAACGGAATCCACGTGGCCCCGACTGCCAAGCTCAGTAAGCAGCTCAGGAGCAAAACAACGCCCGCGCTCCACATCTTCAACCCGTTGCTCATGAGGCGGTGACCAGACGCGCAACGTCATCGAGCATCAGATTCGCGCCAAGCATGCCGCCGGACAGGCTCCAGGCCACGCCATCGACCCGCCATACTTGCCCTTGCTGCGGCGCGCGCATTTGCTGCCACAGCGGATGCTGCACCAGGCTTTCGTAGTTTCGCTGCACTGCCGCTTTCTCCGCGCGCAAGAAGATGAAGAAAATATCGGCATTCACCACCGCCAGGCTTTCCTTGCTGGTGAGTTTGATCGACACCCCGCTCGCCGCCCGGCTGGCTTCACTCCAGTCGAAACCCAACTCGCTGATGACCGAGCCTGGAAAACTCGCCGGTAAATAGCTGCGGATATGGTCTTCGCGCACATCGAGAATCGACACAGTCGGCGGCCAGCGCCCGGCGAACTTTTGCTGCAATTGCAGGCGCAGTTGCGCCACGCGCTGTTGCCATTGGCCCAGCAACTCATCGGCTTGCTGCTTGCGGTACAGGGCGATGCCCATCAGCGCCAAGGTCTTTTTGAACTCAAAGACCTCATCCAGCATTACTACCGGGGCGATCTGCTTGAGCAACGGGGCGATGCGTTCATGGCGAAAGCGCGAGGCGATGATCACGTCCGGTTTCAGCAGCGCGATGTCCTCCAGGCTGGGCTGAGTCTCCAGCCCGACATGGGGCACCTGATCCAGCGCCCAACGCAAATAGTGATAGGTGGGTTTTTCGCTCCAGGAGTCGACGATGCCGCACGGCGTAACGCCCAACGCCACGGCGCTGTCGGAGGCGCCCTGAAACAGGGTGATCACCCGCAGCGGCGCGGCGTCGGTTTGTGCCCACACAGGCATGGAAAACCTGAGTGCAAGCACCCCCAAAGACAGGCGCAACAGCGTGCGCCTGGAGGGCTGACATCGTGGTTCAGGCTTCATTATTCAACCGGTGGAAAGGGTTCACCACTTGGCCTTTGCCGAACGGCATGCTGCCGGGGCCGCCCGCGCGCTCGATCATCGGTGTGAGCAGTAGCTTCTGTGGCCAGTGGGGTACTTCGAACAATTGCTGTTTAATCATCGCCCGAGCTTCGGTGTCGAAGTCGATGGTGTCAATCAACTCATTCAACACTTCGCCCATTGCCGTCCACAAACCGCGTTCCGGCAAGGCGTAAACCAGCGCCAGCGTTTCGATGATCGAGCGGAAATTGACCTGGATACCCAAGGTCTGCAACCAGAACAACAGGTCTTCAGGACGCTCGTGATACAGCGTGTTGGCGTGGCCCTTCTTCAATCGGTACGCCGGATCGGCGAGGCCGTTGCGCTCTAGCCATGGCACGAAGATGCGCAGCGAATCGTGATCGCGCAACAGCAAGCCTTGGGCGTACCCGTCCTTCCACACCAGTACCGCGTTCTGCCCGTGGATTTCCCCGAGCATGCCGATGCGGAACATCCGCAGGTTGATGTCGAAGAAGCTGTGGCACAGCTCGCGGAACAGGGTCATCACCGAGGCCGCATTGGCCGGCAGTTGGCGGTAGGTCATCCAGTCATCGAAAAAGTGCTGATTGCTGCCGGGCAGCGGCGTGCCGAGGGCGGCCATCGGCACCAGTCGGGTGTCCGGGTCTTCCAGCAACGCCGGCGGATAGCCACGGACCATGGCTGCCAGATGACGTGGTGCTTCGTCGAACAGCGTCGCGTCCGGCGGCATGAACGCCCACCACTTTGTTTCATCGCACAAGTGCAGTTTCTGTTGCAGGGTTTCGTCTTTTTCCAAGCCCTGACGCAGCAACTTTTCACTCAAACCGCCGTTGATCATTTTCACCGCCGGCAGGTAACGCGAAGCGCCGAGGGAATAGATCGCCATTGGCAACTTCAGGTAGTCGGCGCTGTTGAAGCACGGGGTCATCGAGCGCAACGACGAGGTGGCGTAGAAGTCACCGTCGTTGAAGTCCAGGCGCTGGCAGTCACCCTTGGCGAAGGCGTCGCCGAGTTGCGCTTGCAGCACGTGATCGAACTGCCACGGGTGCACCGGCAACGCGATATGGCTTTCGTAAATGCCCCGCTGCTGCATCTCGTGTTGCAGGCCGGCGTGTAACGCGAACGGCAACAAATACTCGGCGGGACTTTGCTGCGCCAGGTCGGTCACGCCGTCGCCGCATTGCAGCAACGTGCGGTCGATGGCGACCCAGTTCAGCGCTACTGGCCGGGCAAATTCCGCCTGATAGTGCTGATATTCCGCGTCGTTCAAACCCTGCTTGGCTTTGGCCAGCGGGTGGTAAGGACGATCACGCAGCGACGCCCACTGCTCCATCGCCAGGAAGAAATCGCCGTTGCTCTTTTCCAGCAGACGTTCGCTGTCGACCCGATGAGCCAGGGACAACTCGGTCTGGCGCACGCTGGTGCGCAGCACATCGAGGAACAGCGCAAAGCCCTTTTCATTGTCCTGATAGCGGTCGGTCATCCCCGCCAGCACTTGGGTCATGAAGGCTTCGGGGGCCAGTTCAGCCAGTTGACCATTCTCGCGCCCCAATACCGGCGTGCCCGGCACTTTTTCCCATTGCTGAGTGATGCCAGGGCGCAAGGCCACGAGGATCGACTCGCGCCATTCCCAGATGCGCTGCTCGGCACTCAACCCGGTAAACGGCTGGTCGGCTGCGGGCGCCACCAGGCTCAGCGGTTCAGTCCCGAAAAAATGTTCGGCCAGCAAACAATCGACCAGATCCTGCATCACTCTGTCGGCGGCCATTGTGGTGAAGTTCATCGGATTATTTCCCTTCTGCTGAAGTGGCGGCCAATTTGGCCTGGAGGGCGCGAAAAGCGATGCCACGCTCGTCACCCAAAACAAAACTTTTAACGCCCCGGCCCAACCAGCGTTCGTGGTCGCCCGGTTGGCGTGGAATCGCGCAGTACGGCACGCCCGCCGCACTCGCTGCCTGCCAACTGGCGAGCAGCGCTTGCTGGACTTCGGGCCGGTCAATCTGCCAGGGCGTTCCCAGCGATTGCGATAGATCGGCGGCGCCTTCGAGGATCATGTCGAGGCCGGGCACCGCAGCAATCTCCCCCGCACGTCGCACGCCTTCGGCGCTCTCGATCATCGCCACGATCATGATTTGCCCGTTGGCCAGCCCGATGTATTCCGCCAGGCTGTGCTTGCCAAACGCGCCGGGGCGCCCGGCGTTCAGGCTGCGGCCGCCCAGCGGGTGGTATTTACAGGCACGGATGCTTTCGGCCAAAGGCTCGGGGCCTTCGATCATCGGCAACACGATGCCTTGGGCGCCGCCATCGAGCAGACGCAGCATCGTTTTCGGGTTGAGGTCCGCCACTCGCACCAGCGGCGTGAGCGCATAGCTCTCGGCGGTGCGGATCATGTTCTCCACGGTTTGCGGATTGATCAGCACGTGTTCCATGTCGATGATCACGAAATCGAAACCGGCTTCGGCGATCAACTCGATGGCCGCGGGTGACGGAATCGAGCTGATCAGGCCATAGGCCGGCGCGCCCGCGCTGAGTTTCTGCTTGAGCAGATTGGTCCTCAGCATGATTGCGGCCGGAAGGCATGCAGCGGATTCGGCACCGATTTGAAACGACGTTCGCCATCGCCCAGCAGGCGGCGCTTGGTCAGTTCTTCGACTTCGTAGAACGGCGCGAACACATCAAACGCGTCATAACGCGGGCGGTGCTGCGGATGCTCAGACTGGTAGCTGGTAATCAGCTCGGCGGTCATCTGCCAGAACTCGGTTTCTGCCAGTTGATAGTGCTGATGTAGGAAGATCGCCATCTCGGCCAGGGCGATGAAAAAGAACGAATCACAGGAGAAGTCGCGCACAGCATCCACGTCGTCGGTGAGGATGAACGAGTTGCGGTTGAGCTTGGCGTGGCTGGCAGGCAGCGGTACCAGGGTCGGGGCCAATTCGGGGCGGCCGAGGTGCTGCGGCGAATAGCGCACACCGTCGTGGAAGTCTTTCAGGGCGATGCGTTGCGGCCAGCCCTGCTTGACGATGAGGACGATGTTTTGCCCGTGGGATTCCATGCCGATGCCTTCGGCGTAGAGCATGTGAATGATCGGCGACACCGCGACCTGCAACAGTTGGCGGGTCCAGGCGTGCAGGCCGTATTGCTTGATCCAGGCGTCGATAAACGGCGTCTGCTCACCGCTGCCGTAGCGATTGTCCCCAGAGCTCAAGCCATTGAACGGCACCGCTTGCTCATCGGCTTCCAGGTATTGATGAATGCTTTCGCGCCACAGGGTGCCCAGGGTGCCGTAGGCCTGGGACATGCGCGTGGCGGGCAGGTGGTCGTAGGCAAAACTGACGCCGACCACCTCGCCGAGAATCACAAAGCCAAGGTCGCGGGCGGTGCTGTCGCTGCGGATCAACTGGTGCAGCCAGTCGGTGATGATCGGGCCGTTCATCACCGTGTGCCGGGCCAGAATGCGCGTGCTGGAGGTGTTGGTCATGCTCAGTGCGAGCTTGACGTAAGGCCGCTGTTTGTCCGTGACGTTGGCCAGGGTGCGGATCGACTGCTGCGCTTTATATCGATCCTCCGTGGTGCCCAGATGGATGATTTCACCGCTGACCAATTCCGGGTAGAACACGGGAACAACGACGTTTTCCCACTGCCACGGGTGCACCGGCATCAGCCAGCAATCGCCCATCGACTTGCCTTGATCGGTGAGGTTTTCCGCCAGTTCCTGCCAGCGCTGGAGGCCGAATTCCTGCTGAATGAAGTCGTCGTAGTTCAGCTGCTGGGAGATGTTCATCGCCCCGCAGGTTTTCGCCACGGCGAGCCAGACGATGGCGACTGGCGTGGCGAACTCTGGTCCGTAATTGGCGTTGTCCTTGAGCGAGAAACCGATGCGCGACTTGTAGCAAGGGTGATAGCTGTGGGCGTCCATGAAGTGCTGTTCCAGCGCATCGACGTCCAGCTGATGGCTAGGTCGGGCGGCTTGATAACCCTGGCTGCGCGATTGCAGGTCCTTGAGCAGGGTTTGTTCCAGTTCATGGGTGAAGCGTGGCAGGTGCGGGCTGTCCTGAAGATCGCTCAGCAATTCGGCCAGGGCTTGATGCAGGTGCGGTTGGCTGTGTTTGCCTTGGGCATCGACGCGCTCAAGGCTGGAGTAATCAAGGCGGATCAGTTCGAAACTGGCGCTGAGCAAACCGGTGCAGTGATATTCCACAGGCTGTTGCTGCGCATCGACGCCGCTGACGACAAAACGGTATTGGCTGCCACTCAACGGTGAATGGCGGTACGGCAGAACGTTTTCATACAGCAGGGTTTGCAGCAATTGACCGACCACTCGCTGTTCCACTTGTTGATAGCGTTGGGTGTCGGCGGTCGCCAGCCAGACGCCTGGTGCCTGAGGTGTTGCCTGAGAAGAGGTCGCCATTGTCATACCTATCGATTAAAGAATTAACGGTGTTCGAGGGCCGAGGGCAGTGCCTCGGCCGGCTCGTCGGATGCGTGTACGGGAAAACGCCAGGCGCAGGGCAGCGCCAGCAAAACGAGGATGCCGGTGGCCATGAATACTTCGCTGATTGCCTCAGAGTTGCCTGCGGAATGAACCCCCGCCCCCAGACGAAATTCGAGCCAAAGCGAGGCGATGACGATGGCCAGTGACGACACGAGGCGCCGGGAAATGTTGTTCATCGCCGCGCCCTGGGTGACCATCGGTTCAGGCAACGCATTGAGCCCGGCGGTGGTGATCGGGATGTACGACAGACCCAGCCCGGCGCCGCGAACCATCATCAGGAAAAACACCATGGCGATGGAGGAGCCGGCGCCGAGCATGCCCAGGCCGAGCGTCGCAGCACCGGTCATCAGCAGTCCCCAGAACACCACGCCCCGTGGCCCATATCGATCCAGCCAGCGGCCGCCGAGATTGCCGAACAGGCTGGCAAACGCCGCCGTGCACAGCAGCGACAGACCGGTCCAGATCGCGCTGTAACCCATCACCACCTGCACCAGCAGTGGCAACAACACCAGGCACTCAAACATGCCGACCGACTGCACCACCGCGATGATCACGCTCAGGCGATAACCGCGCAGGGCAAAGATGCGCAGGTTGAGCAGCGGCGAAGTACGGTTCAGCTCCAGGCGCACGAATGCGACCAGACAGACGATGGCCGTCAGCAACATGCCGAGGTTGAGTGGATCGGTCAGGGCTTCGGCGTGGCGCAGGCGACCGACCGCGATCATCAACAGGCCAATGCCCGCCGCAATCAGCAGGTAACCCGCCAGGTCGAACGGTTTGCGTTCGGTCGCTTCAGACGCCGGCAGCACCGCCACGCCAAGGATCAGCGCGACGATGCCAATCGGCACGTTCATCAGGAACAGCGAACGCCAACTGAACCACTCCAGCATCAGGCTGCCGCACAACGGCCCCAACGCCGGCGCCAGCATCACCGCCGCGCCCCACAGACCGGTGACCCGGCCGCGCTCGTCTTTGGCGTACACCGAAAAAATGATCGCCAGCGACAACGGAATCATCAGGCCGCTGGCAATGCCTTGCACCACGCGAGCGGTAATCACCAGCGCGATGGAGTTGGCGAAAGCGCCCATCAGCGAGCCGCAGACAAACAACGCCACGCCCCACAGGTACAAGCGCTTGCGCCCTACCCGCTGGCTGAGAAAACTGGTCAGCGGCATGGTCATGCCCATGCTCACCATGAACGCGGCGACGATCCACGTCGCCAGCACCGGCCCGATGTCGAAGGCGGTCATGAACGCTGGCAACGCCGGGTTGAGCGAGCTGTTGTTGAGGCTGACGGTCAACGTGCCCAACAGCACATTGACCACCACCAACCAGCGCGGAGCGGCCACCGTCAAACCCAAGATGCGCCTCCTACAAACAGCTGCGGTGGTCGCGGATGGCAGAGAAAATCGGCATGAGAGATGTTGTAGCCGTAGGCCCCGGCGAGCGGCAGCACCAGCATGTCGCCGACCTCAACGCCAGTCAGTGGATAATCGCGACTCAGTACATCCTTGGGCGTGCAGAGTTGCCCGACTACGGTCCACTTCTGCTCCACTGCGCCCGATGTGATGGGGTGCCGAGGCAGATGAATGACCGGGTGATCGTGTCCTTGGGCCACCGGCAAACGGAACTGATGGGTGCCACCGCGACAGACCAGGAAGTGCTTGCCGTGACTGGTTTTACTGTCCAGCACTTCAATGGCGTAGTAACCGCAATAAGCACTGATGAAACGACCGGGCTCAAACCGCACGATCGGCGCATCGGCACACGCTGCCAGGGATTCCCCCAGATGCGCGCACAAACGCTGCCAATCGAACTGCTCCGCGCCGAGGTAATTCACGCCAATGCCGCCGCCGACATTGAGGTGGGTGATCGTCGCTGGATTAGCCGACAACGCCTTCCATTGCGGCCAGCGTTCCAGGTACAGGTCGAGCAGTTGTTCGTGGCGTTCCACCAGCGACTGATGGGACATCGCGTGCACATGGAAACCCTTGAGCCGCAGATGGCTGGCGTTATCGACCCAGCTCACCGCTTGCGCCAGTTCTGACTCGTCAATCCCGAACGGCGTGGCGGTGCCGGCCATTGCCAGTTTGCTCGACAGCGGCGACGGCAGTTCCGGGTTGATGCGCAGCAACACGTCCTGCACCCGTCCCGCTTCCAGTGCCAGCCGTTGCAGGCGGACGATTTCATTCAGGCTCTCGATGTGGATCGCTTCGACCTGATGTTGCAAAGCCGAACGCAGATCGGAATCGAGTTTGCCGGGGCCGGAGAAGATAAACGGCTTGGGCGTCGGGCAAGTTTGGAGACGATCGATCTCACCGCCAGAGGAAATCTCGAAGCCGTGCACCAACGGCGCGACGGTGGCGAGGATCTGCGCTTCGCTGTTGGCCTTGATCGCGTAGTAAAGCTCCACACCTTTGGGCAGCGCGGCCATCACTTGCGTGACGTGCTGTTTCAGCGCGTCCAGGTCATAGACGAACAGCGCCAGTGGATCTTCGTGCTGCGTGCGGGCTTCGTCGATGGCGGCCAACACCGTGGCGGGCAGCTTATCCATGCCGGGCCTCCTTGCCCCATGGGGACACCAATGTGACGTAGCCGGCCTGGCGATCAGCCTTGGCTGCCAAACGCACTTTGAGGTTGGTTTTGCAGGCAATCGGCTGACCGTCGATCAGCGCATCCAACTCCGGCGCCGCGCGACACAATTCGGCGCGGATGCTGATCAATTGCTGCTCGACCCGTTGCCACATCAGCGGCGCCAGGTGCGGACGCTCCCAGCTCAGCGCCAGCACGGCTTCGGACAAGTTATTGACGAACAGGCAATAGACGATGCGGTTCCAGCCTTGCTGGCGGGAATAGAGAAGCGACTCGCGCACTCGCGGATGAACGTCGGAATCGATCTTCGAAGCACCCAGTTCCTCGGTCAGTTTCACCCCTTCGAAATCCCGCAGCAGCAAGCGTTGCGGACGACCGTTGTCGTGCACCAGCACGCTGTTTTGCAGATGCGGCTCCATGACGATGCCGTGATTGAAGAACAGCGCCAGCACTGGCCGCAGCAACAGAGCCTGATAGTCGTCGAACCAGCTCAACAGCTGTTGATCATCGATGTCGTTGCCGTTGAAGCGGGTAAGGAATTCGTGCACCAACGGCCGCAAATGGAGGCCCCGGGCGAACAACGTGCCGGCCATGATGCTGCAGTCCGTACCGGTATCGAGGCAGAAGTTCTCGCGCAGAATCGCCCCGGTCTGCTCGCGAAACCAATGGTTGTCGGCTTCGCTGGCGGTATGCGGCGCCCAGCTCAACAGGCCCGGCTCGGCCACCACCGACAACCCGCCGAGGGTCTCGGGCTGGGTCAGTTGCAGGTTGCGGAAGATGCGGTCGATCATCAGCGCGCTTTCCAACTCGTACCAGGCGTTTTTCCTGACGCAATTGGTGATGCGCACGTTCAGCGAGCCCTTGATAAAGAACTCATGACCTTCGATGTACCAGGTGCGGATCGAGGCCGTGGGATTGGCCATCAGCCCCGTGGCACCCAGATCGACGATGTCTTTGGTTTTCAGCAGACGCTGCACCCGGCCATCCTGCATGAACAACTGCGCCTGCACCGGGTGCATGCAAATCACCGCGTGCCCTGGCCGTGCCTGGGACTGATCGGCAAAACCGGCCAACACTTGGGCTTTGCTCAAGCCATTGGCACCGACGTTCAACCCTTCCAACGGCACCTCGAACAAGTGCATCGCCGTGCGTGCCTGGAATTCCGGGGCGTAGGTTTCCTGGGCCAGATGAGCGGGCCACAGCCGCGCCTTGGGGGCCGGGTGGTTCGGATGACCAAACCACAAGCCCTGCTCGCTGGCCAGGTAGCCGCTGAGCGGATCCGCGTCCATCGGGGTGTTGTGGCCGACGATGGCCGCAGTCAACAACTGGCTCTGCAACACCTGATCGAGCAACTCGTCGTTGCTGGCGCGGGTCATGTGTTCGCAAGCGGCGAGTAACTGCTCGACGAACTCGGCAAACCGCAGGCTCGACCAATCGCCTTCACCGCGCCGGGCATAGACGTCCGACAGGTAACGATGACTGCCGAGCCCGTCACGGCGATCCACCATTACAAAGAATTGCTGCTGGTTGGGCAGGTTGATGGTCAGGGGAATGCCCTTCCATTCAAGGCCCTCGAGGTAACTGCCCGGGGCGATGCCTTGCATCTGCGTCGGCCAACTGTAACTGAGGCAGTTTTCCGGCAAAGCGAACTCTTTAATTAAACAATTAAGCAAGGCGCACGTTGTCGCCAACTCACTGACCATGTTCGGTAAAACACTGCGATTTGGATGATTCATGGGTGCTCCACCGTAGCCCGCGAGGCCACTGGACACGTTATATGGCGAAAAAATTAGTTGCTGATCGACCGTTTCAACGGCCGACGGAACTCCACGTAACGACTTCACTTCACTGAACCTTTTAAACATTCAAACGACGATCAACGTGATTGGCACCAGCGTCATCAAACTGCAACTCGGCGGATTGTTAAACTCTTCGATTAAACATTCACGGACGCAGCTGCAATAAAGCAGCCGCCATGGCGTTATCAAAACGCTGGATCACTTGCTGGCATTGTTCATCGTCGATAATCAATGGCGGCAACAAGCGGATGACATTGCCCTTGCGCCCGCCGCGTTCCAGCAGCAGGCCTTGTTTAAAGCAGTGTTGCTGAATGGCCACGGCCAGCGCCGGGTCCATCGGGAAATGCCCGTGGCGATCAGCCGGTTGGCGTTCGTCAACGATCTCGATGCCCAGCATCAGGCCGCGACCGCGCACCTGGCCGAGGGCCGGATAATGCACCTGCAACTCGACCAAACGGTCCTTGAGCCACTGGCCACGGCGCTCGGCCTGGGCGGCGAGGTTTTGCTGTTGCAGCACCTGCAATGTCGCGAGCCCGGCGGCCATGGCCATTTGGTTGCCGCGGAAAGTGCCGGCATGGTTACCAGGCTCCCAGGCGTCGAATTCGCGACGGATGCCCAACACCGCCATGGGTAAACCGCCACCGACGGCTTTGGACATGACGATCAGGTCCGGTTCGATTTCAGCGTGTTCAAAGGCAAACATCTTGCCGGTGCGACCGAAACCGGTCTGCACTTCGTCGAGGATCAGCAGAATGCCGTGCTTGCGCGTCACCTCGCGGATCGCCCGCAGCCAGCTTGCCGGGGCGCAGTTGACGCCGCCCTCACCTTGCACCGCTTCTAGGATCACCGCCGCTGGCAACGACACGCCGCTTTCGACGTCTTCAATGAACTGGGTGAAATAGTGGGTCAGCGCCTCGACCCCGGCCTCGCCGCCAATGCCCAGCGGGCAGCGGTATTCGTGAGGGAACGGCATGAACTGCACGCCGGGCATCAGGCTGGCGATGGCATTTTTCGGCGCGGTATTGCCGGTCAGGGCCAGGGCGCCGTGGGTCATGCCATGGTAGGCCCCGGAGAAACTGATGATGTTGTTGCGCCCGGTGTAGGTCTTGGCCAGTTTCAGCGCGGCCTCAACGGCATCTGCCCCGGACGGCCCGCAGAATTGCAGGCAATAATCACGGCCCTGGTTCGGCAACAGGCTGAGCAGGGTTTCGCTGAAGGCGTCCTTGACCACGGTGGTCAGGTCCAGCGTGTGCATCGGCAGGCCCGAGGCCAGGAAGCTGTCGAGGCTGGCCATGACGGCCGGGTGATTGTGCCCCAGAGCTAAAGTGCCGGCGCCGGCGAGGCAGTCAAGGTAACTATTGCCCTCGACGTCGGTGACCCAGAGTCCGTGGGCCTTGGCAATTGCCAGTGGCAACTTGCGTGGATAACTGCGTACATTGGATTCGAACTTGCTTTGTCGAGCCAGATAGTCGGCATTGGTTTTTTGCAATGGATTAGAGTGCAATACGCCATCATTCAACATCGGTTTATCCTCGATAAGTTTCGATATGAAAACTATTCCCATTTACAAAATGACGCAACTGCTTGCTTGCACTTTTTGGGAATATTTACATAGCTCGACAATCAGTTATTAAAACCATTCACGCACACAAAATCACAAGTTATATAAACTTGTTTAAGTGCTCATCAGTGCCATTATTCGGCCATGTTCTTGTTATAAGACTGACAACTTTGTTACTACCTTGAGACAGGCACTAACTTATAAAAAAGTATCGCGATAGATCATCAAGTCAGCATGGACATGGATGTTTCCTCTGCAGGAATAAACGGATGAAACAACCGACGGCGCCCTTCCCTGTGGCGCAGTGCACGGTTGCCTCGATTTAGAAGTCGACAGTCGCCGACAGGAGATAGGTGCGTGGGGTCGACAGCGTCAAGCCAGGCTCGCTGTCATCCGAAGCCCCGGCGGAACTCCAGTAGCGCTTGTTCGCCACGTTCTCGATATTGCCACGCAGGGTGATGTTCTTTTCGTCAACCTTGAACGCGTAGCGAGCGCCGACGTCCATACGCGTCCAGGCGTCGATTTCCTTGACGTTGGACTGGTCCAGGTATTGCGAGCTGGAATAGATGGCGCGGCTGGTCAGGGTCAGGCCCTGTACGCTGCGCACATCATATTCGGCGCCCAGGTTGACGTTGTATTTCGGCGTGGCCGGCGCGCGGTTGCCGTCGAAGAGGCCGCCGGTGGTCTTCTTCAACTCGCTGTCGATGTACATGACGCCGCCGAGCAGGCGGAAACCATCCAGCGGTTCACCGAACATGCTGAGTTCCACGCCGGTGTTTTCGCGCTTGCCGTTCGGGCCGAAGACCCGCGTAGTGGCGTTGGTCTCGTAGGCCGGTTGCTTGATCCGGAACACCGCTGCGGTCACGGCGAATGGCCCCGCATCGTACTTGGCGCCGACCTCGACCGAACGGCTGATGAACGGCGGGAAGATCTCGTCTTCGTTGACCGAGGTCGACGGCGCGATCTTGCCCTGGCTCAGGCCTTCCATGTAGTTGGCGTACAGCGACAGCTTGTCGGTGGCCTTGAACAGGATGCCGCCCGATGGCGACACCTTTTCATCATCGTAGGCGGTGTCGCCTTTGACGTTATCGGTCCAGTCGTCAACCTTCACGCGCTGCCAGCGTGCGCCGAGGGTCAGCAGCACGCGGTCATCAAAGAAGCCCAGGGTGTCGGACAACGCCACGCCGGTGGAGCGGTTCTCGGTATAGACCTTCGAATCCTGTCG
The DNA here is from genome assembly GCF_059716165.1 of Pseudomonas sp. LBUM1646. Lineage (NCBI taxonomy): Bacteria > Pseudomonadati > Pseudomonadota > Gammaproteobacteria > Pseudomonadales > Pseudomonadaceae > Pseudomonas > Pseudomonas sp. LBUM1646. The sequence continues at coordinate 2,318,427 of NZ_CP166810.1, read as the reverse complement.
CGTGGGATTGTTCGGCGTCGGCGTTTCTACCGGGTTGTAGAGGTTGCTGGGGGCGGAGGCATAACGGGCGCCGCCATTTTCGAAGTCCATATAGAAGTAGCTGGCCGCCAGGTTGATTTCATGGCTGACCGAACCGGTATGAAACCAGTTGCGTACGCCAAAATTGGCCGTCCGAACATTCTCGTCACGGGTGAAGTCACGGGGTTGAACGCTGAAATCGCCGGCGTCATTGGTGATTGAAACGGCGTGACGGAGGAAGTCATGATTACTTTTGCGCGCACCCACGCCGCCGTACAGCATGACTGAATCGCTGACATCGAATTCGCCGTTCACCGTGCCGAAGGTGTCCTTGGTCCGCGCCTTGCTCCAGGGCTGCGCATAGTTGCTGCGCACCTCGCTGGCATGGGGAACCTGCGCGTTGGCGCCGACGATCACACGCTCCTGCGGGGCGTCGGTATCACGCTCGGTGTGCCCCACGTCCGTCGAGAGACGCAGACGTTCACCACGAAAGTCCAGGCCCAGCACGGCCATGTCGCGGTCGACACTCTGGTGATCCCATTCGGTGTCGCCGGACTGCTTCACACCGTTGAAGCGAATACCGAACTTGTCATCTTCACCAAAGCGCCGGCCGATATCCACGGCACCGCCGAGCTGGTTATTAGAGGCGTAGCTACCGGTGAACGAGGTGATCGGCTTGTCGGTCGCGCGCTTGGGTACCACGTTGATCCCGCCACCCACGCTGCCTCGCGGCGAGATGCCGTTAATCAGTTGGCTCGGGCCTTTGATGATGTCGACGCGGTCAGCCATCTCCATGTCGATCGTATAGGTCGGCAGGACGCCGTAGAGGCCGTTGTAGGAAACATCACTGTTAAACAGGCTGAGTCCGCGAATGGTGAACTGTTCATAACGCCCACCCGCCGGGTTGGTGGCGCGGACCGAAGGATCGCTGGCCACCAGGTCGCCCAAGGTCCGAGCCTGCTGGTTCTTCACCGCCTCGGCGGTGTAGGTGGTCATGCTGAACGGCGTTTCCATGAAGTCTTTCGAGCCGAGCATGCCTTGCGAGCCTTTGCGCGCGACTTGGCCACCGGCATACACCTCGCCGTCCGACCCGCCCGTGGCACCGAGAATCGAAGTCGGCGCCAGTTGCAGACTGCCGCCTTCTGGTGCCGGGGTCAGGATGTAGGCCTGATCGCCCACTGGCTGCAATTGCAGACCGGAACCCTGCAACAGCCGGGCAAAGCCCTCCTCGACCGCGAAGTCACCGGACAGCCCTGGGCTGTTACGACCGCTGACCAGCGCCGGGTCCACCGACAGATTGACCCCGGCCAACCCGGCGAAACGGGTCAGCGCGGCACTGAGGCTGCCGGCCGGCACCTGATAGCTGCGTTTAGCCGCGTCTGCAGCCCAACCGGCAGTGATGAACAACGGACAGGCACTCAGGCTCAACAACAGACTCAAGTGCAACAACGGGCGCAGCCTGGATGGAGCCAGACGCGTACTGCAGGGCATCACTGCGGGCATTGAGAATCTCTCTGATTTCGTTTCACTTGTCTTGAATGACAAGCGACGCGAAAAAAGGGGACACGCCTTAAACAATATTTTTGCGCGGCAGCAGCGTTACCCAATAACGCGTACGCGAATGCACCTCCAGCGGCAGGCTGGCCGCTAGCAACGCAAGGATGCGATCAGTGTCTTCCAGACGGAAACTGCCGGTGACGCGCAAGGATTCCAGTTCGGGTTCCCAGCGCAACACGCCCGGGCGATAGGTGCTGAGCTCGCGCAAAAAACTCCCCAGCGGCTGGTTTTGCGCCATCAGTACACCGTCACGCCAGCCTGGGGCGAGCACATCGAATGGCTCCACATTGCCGGCGCCCGTCGCCTGAAGGCTGACCTGTTGGCCGCCTCGCAAGGAAAAGACCGGCCCGCGTAGAGGCTGCAACTGCACCGAGCCTTTAAGTACCGACACCTTGCAGCCCGTCTGGCCCTGACGCACGCACACGTCGCTCTGACTGACGAGCACTTGCCCGAAGCGCGTCTGGATCGTCAGCGGCGAGGTCCCAGGCACGTTCAGCGCAATTTCGCCTTCCACGAGTTTCAGCAGGCGGTTCTTCAGGTCGATATCGACGGCAGTCGCGGTATTCAGTTGCAACGAGCTGCCATCGGCCAACTGGACTTTCTTGCCCTCCCCGGTCGCGGTACGCAGGTCGGCGCTCCAGACGTCCAGGGGCAGCTGCCGTCTGATCAGCCAGGCGGTCGGCACCAGCGCCACGGCACCGACGGCGCGTTTGAGCACAGTGCGCCGACTGGCTTGCGGCCGATCCAGACTGGCCATCGCCAGTGCCGGTGGCAGGTCGGCAAAGCGTTGGCGCAAAAGCTGGGCTTTCTGCCAGGCCTGTTCGTGACTGGTATGGCTATCACGCCAGCTCTGCAGGTTGGCGCGATCCCGCTCATTAGCGCTACCGGATTCCATAAGCGCCAACCACTGCGCGGCGGCCCGCACAACCTGGCGGGCTTCGGCCGACGGTGGCGAACCGATCACAGTTCCACCAGCAGGCAATGCTCGTAGGCCTGGGCCATGTAGCGCTTGATCGTGCGCTCCGAGACTTGCAGGCGCTCAGCGATTTCCGAGTAGCCCAGGCCTTCCAGCTGGCTCCAGAGAAACGCTCGTCGCACCGGTCTCGGCAAGCCATCGAGCAATTCGTCCAGAGCTTGCAGGGTTTCCAGCAGGATCCAGCGCTGCTCGGGGGACGGCACGCAGTCCTCCGGCAGCAGCGCCAAGGCATTGAGATAGGCCTGCTCCAGGCCGCGACGCTTGTAGAAGTTGGTCAGCAGCCGCTTGCCGACTGTCGCCAAGTAGGCGCGGGGTTCTTGCAGGTCGGCAATGCGCTGGGAGCTGGCGAGTAGACGCACAAACGTATCCTGACTGAGGTCCGCCGCATCACAGCCATTGCTCATGCGTCGTCTCAACCAGCTTTCCAGCCAGCCCCGGTGATCGCGGTACAGGTCGTGGAAGGTTTGCCCCGTCGGCATCGCTGCATCACTCATCTAAAGGAACCCTGCGCGAAGAAATATTTTAAATGCGACTCATTCTAATTAGTGATGGGACTTCAAATAAAGCGCTTTGTGCGGTTTGCACCCAGTAAATACTTGAATAAATGAATGTCGGACGGGAATTTCGGCGCGCAAGCACCGGTTAATCAGGGCTGCGCGTGATTGAGAGGGATTATCAACAGGAGTGAGATTTTTGCGTATCCGCGCTCGGTCGACGGATGCGAATCCCTGAGGACGAGGGGAAAGGAGAAAAAAGCCAAATCGCAGACACAAAAAACCCCGGTCTTTCGACCAGGGTCTTTGCTATCGACTCGAAGTCAGCCAGCGGCTTTCTTCGTAGCTTCAAGGCGTTCAGTGGGCCTTGAAGCAGATATGGCGCAGCGGACGGGACTCGAACCCGCGACCCCCGGCGTGACAGGCCGGTATTCTAACCGACTGAACTACCGCTGCGTATCGCTTTGAGCTTTCGCTCAAGTAACTCGTCTGACTGAAAGCTTCGAGGCTTTTCAATCTCGAACCAGGCAAAACCTGCTTCGGAAATATGGCGCAGCGGACGGGACTCGAACCCGCGACCCCCGGCGTGACAGGCCGGTATTCTAACCGACTGAACTACCGCTGCGCGTCGGTGGAGGCTTTTAAAAGCTTCCATCTTGCTTTCGCAAGACTCTCGGAAGTGGTGGGTGATGACGGGATCGAACCGCCGACATTCTGCTTGTAAGGCAGACGCTCTCCCAGCTGAGCTAATCACCCGGTTTGCATCTCCGAGGCCGCGAAATTTACGCAGGTAGCGAACCTAAGTCAATAGCAGGATTGAAGTTTTTTCAAAACAGCTTCAAGTCGCAAGCTACAAGCGGCAAGTAAAAGCAGGATTGCGAACTCTGGCCATGCACCGGCTCGCTCTTACTTGCCCCTTGCAGCTTGAAACTTGCAGCTGTCTACGCGTAGACCATCTTCTTGGTCATGCCGCCATCGACCACGAACTCCTGGCCCGTGACAAAACCGGCATTGCGGGATAACAGCCAGGCCACCATCGCCGCTACGTCCTCGACCGTCCCTACCCTGCCCGCCGGATGCTGGGCATGGTCGGCGTCGGTCAGTGGCTCCGCACGCCTTGCAGTCGGGTCCCGTGCATCAATCCAGCCCGGGCTGACCGCATTGACGCGGATCTCCGGCCCCAGGCTGATCGCCAACGCGTGAGTCAGGGCCAACAGACCGCCCTTGCTCGCCGCGTAAGCCTCGGTGTCCGGTTCCGACTGCCCGGCGCGGGTCGAGGCCAGATTGACGATCGAACCGTTGTGGGCGCGCAGGTACGGTGCACAGTGCTTGGCCAGCAGCATCGGCCCACTGAGGTTCACCGCCAATACGCGGTTCCAGTAGGCCAGATCGAGGCTTTCCAGGGTGATGTTGTGCGGATCGGCGACCGCCGCATTGCACACCAACGCATCCAGGCGCCCGAACTGCCCCAGCACCTCGGCGACGCCCAGTGCCACTTGACCTTCGTTCGACACGTCCATGGCGATGAACCAGGCGTTGTCGCCCAGCACCTTCGCCACTTTCGAACCGCGCACCCGATCCAGATCCGTCAACACCACCTGCCAGCCTTCGCTGATCAGCCAGGCAGCGATGCCGAGGCCGATACCACGCGCGGCACCGGTGACCAGTGCAACGCGGCCATGGGTGCCTGTACTCGGCGTGGACAATTCGATCACAAGGCAGCCAACCCGCGCGCCAGATCGGCTTGCAGGTCGGCCACGTCTTCCAGGCCGACCGCAATGCGGATCAGGCTGTCACGGATACCTGCGGCTTCACGCTCTTGCGGCGCCAGACGGCCGTGGGAAGTGGTGCTCGGGTGGGTGATGGTGGTCTTGGTGTCACCGAGGTTGGCGGTGATGGAAATCAAACGGGTCGCATCGATAAAGCGCCAGGCGCCCTCTTTGCCGCCCTTGACCTCAAAACTCACCACCGCGCCGAAGCCCTTCTGCTGACGCAGGGCCAATTCGTGCTGCGGATGGCTCTTGAGGCCGGCGTAATGGACTTTCTCGATGCCGTCCTGCTGCTCCAGCCACTCGGCCAGTTGCTGGGCATTGGCGCAGTGCGCCTTCATCCGCAGGTTCAGGGTTTCGAGGCCCTTGAGGAAGATCCAGGCGTTGAACGGGCTGAGGGTCGGCCCGGCGGTGCGCAGGAAACCGACGATTTCTTTCATCTGCTCGCTACGACCGGCCACCACGCCGCCCATGCAACGGCCCTGGCCGTCGATGAACTTGGTCGCCGAGTGCACGACGATGTCCGCGCCCAGCTTCAGCGGCTGCTGCAAGGCAGGCGTGCAGAAGCAGTTATCGACCACCAGCATCGCGCCTTTGGCGTGAGCGATTTTCGACAGTTCGGCGATGTCCACCAACTCGGCCAGCGGGTTGGACGGCGATTCGACGAACAACAATTTGGTGTTGGCCTTGATCGCTGCGTCCCAGCCGGACAGGTCCGCCAGCGGCACGTAGTCGACTTCGACGCCAAAGCGCTTGAAGTACTTTTCGAACAGGCTGATGGTCGAACCGAACACGCTGCGCGAGACCAGCACGTGGTCGCCGGCACTGCACAGGCTCATCACCACCGCCATGATCGCGGCCATGCCGGTCGCCGTGGCCACCGCTTGCTCCGCACTTTCCAGCGCGGCGATACGTTCTTCGAACGCACGCACGGTCGGGTTGGTGTAACGCGAGTAAACGTTGCCCGGCACTTCACCGGAGAAACGTGCCGCCGCATCGGCAGCGGTACGGAATACATAGCTGGAAGTGAAGAACATCGGATCACCGTGTTCGCCTTCCGGCGTACGGTGCTGACCGGCGCGTACGGCCAGGGTATCGAACGCTACGCCATCGAGGTCGCTGTCCAGCCGACCGGCATCCCAATCCTGACTCATGCTGTCACTCCTTGCCTTGCTCTTTTAGTAGATACAAAACCGGCCCCTCAGGGCCGGTGGTTACTCAGTTGTTATACAGATCAATGATCGCACTGACTGCCTGGGTCTTGACCTTGGAGGCATCATTACGAGCCTGCTCGATCTTGTTCAGGTAAGCCTCGTCGACGTCGCCGGTCACGTACTGGCCGTCGAACACTGCGCAATCAAACTTCTCGATCTTGATCTTGCCGCCACCGACCGCTTCGATCAAGTCAGGCAAGTCCTGATAAATCAGCCAGTCGGCGCCGATCAGGTCAGCCACGTCCTGGGTCGAACGGTTGTGGGCGATCAGCTCGTGGGCGCTCGGCATGTCGATGCCGTAGACGTTCGGGTAGCGAACGGCCGGGGCTGCGGAGCAGAAGTAGACGTTTTTCGCGCCGGCTTCACGGGCCATCTGGATGATCTGCTTGCACGTAGTACCGCGAACGATGGAGTCGTCCACCAGCATCACGTTCTTGCCGCGGAATTCCAGTTCGATGGCGTTGAGCTTCTGGCGTACGGATTTTTTCCGTGCGGCCTGACCCGGCATGATGAAGGTCCGGCCGATGTAGCGGTTCTTCACGAAGCCTTCGCGGAACTTGACGCCCAAGTGGTTCGCCAGCTCCAGGGCCGCGGTGCGGCTGGTGTCCGGGATCGGGATGACCACGTCGATGTCGTGCTCTGGGCGCTCGCGCAGGATCTTGTCGGCGAGCTTCTCACCCATACGCAGGCGGGCCTTGTAGACCGACACGCCGTCGATGATCGAGTCCGGACGCGCCAGGTAGACGTGTTCGAAGATGCACGGGGTCAGGGACGGGTTGGTCGCGCACTGACGAGTGTGCAGCTTGCCGTCTTCAGTGATGTAGACCGCTTCGCCCGGTGCCAGGTCGCGAATCAGGGTGAAACCGAGCACGTCCAGGGACACGCTTTCGGAGGCGATCATGTACTCGACGCCTTCGTCGGTGTGACGCTGACCGAAAACGATCGGGCGGATGCCGTGCGGATCGCGGAAACCGACGATGCCGTAACCGGTGACCATGGCCACGACCGCGTAACCACCGACGCAACGGTTGTGCACGTCAGTCACGGCGGCAAATACGTCTTCTTCGGTTGGCTGCAACTTGCCGCGCTGGGCCAGTTCGTGCGCGAACACGTTGAGCAGTACTTCCGAATCGGAGTTGGTGTTGACGTGGCGCAAGTCAGATTCGTAAATCTCCTTGGCCAGTTGTTCAACGTTGGTCAGGTTACCGTTGTGCGCCAAGGTAATGCCGTAAGGCGAGTTGACGTAAAACGGTTGAGCTTCGGCCGAGGTCGAGCTGCCTGCGGTCGGGTAACGCACATGGCCAATACCCATGTGACCGACCAGGCGCTGCATGTGACGCTGATGGAACACGTCACGCACCAGGCCATTGTCCTTGCGCAGGAATAACCGGCCGTCATGGCTGGTCACGATACCGGCAGCGTCCTGGCCGCGGTGCTGGAGCACGGTTAGCGCGTCATACAGCGCCTGATTGACGTTCGACTTACCGACGATACCGACGATGCCACACATGCGACGCAACCCCTACTTAATGGATCTGAACTGAACACAACTCACTGAGGCGTTTTGGCCGTCGGCAAGAGATGTTCCTTGAACGGTAGATCAGCGGGTACGCTGATACCGCTGGCAAGCCACTGACTGCTCCACCCGAGAATCAGGTTTTTGGACCAATCTGCGACCAATAAAAATTTTGGCACGAGCTGTGATTCTTTCCACCAGCTGTCCTGCTGTACCGGCCCCAGGCTCAACAGCCCGACCGCCACGACCACCAGCAACACGCCACGCGCGGCGCCGAAGGCCATGCCGAGGAATCGATCGGTCCCGGACAACCCGGTGACGCGAACCAACTCGCCGATAAGATAATTGATCATTGCGCCTACGATTAACGTGGCGACAAACATGATGGCGCAGCCCGTGATCACACGAGCCGATGGCGTTTCGATGTATCCGGCGAGGTACTCGGACAATGAACCACCGAACATCCAGGCAACAGCTCCTGCGATGATCCAGGTCACCAGCGATAATGCTTCTTTGACGAAGCCGCGGCTCAGACTGATCAATGCGGAGATGGCGACGATTGCAACGATCGCCCAGTCAACCCAGGTAAATGGCACAGTGCAGCCTACAGACGGATAAGGCGGCGCATTTTAGCAGAGCCCATGCTTATCGGTAAGCTGCGATTGTCAGTGCATTTCAAATCGGGGCGATAGTGATAACCCTTATCGAGCTGCGCCAGGCCCTGTAGCAGCTGGCGAAGCCTGCGTTCGGCTGCGCAGCAGTCGCAAATTCAGGCGCCGCGGCCTTTCAATAAGACTGCGGACGCAGGGTTTACGACTGCTTCGCAGCCGGACGCAGCCTCGCGGGCTCGGCAGCTGCTACGTAAGTTGCGGCGCTGCTGTTAGCCGCGCTCAGGCTGGAAACGTACAACAAAGCCCTTGAGCTTCTTCTGACGGTCCAGCAAGTCACGCAGACGGTCGGCTTCGGCGCGCTCGATAAGCGGCCCGACGAACACTCGATTCTTGCCGTCAGAGGCGCGGATGTAAGCGTTGTAGCCCTGACTACGCAGGTCTTTTTGCAGGCTTTCGGCACTTTCACGGCTCGACAGGCTGGCCAGTTGCACCGACCAACTGACCGACAGGCCATTGGCGTCGACGCGACTCTGGGTGGTGTCCGGTTTTGCCGGTGCGGCGGCAATCGGCTGGGCCGGTGCCGGCTTGGCGACCGGAGCAGGCGGCGGCGTCACCGGTTTAGCGGCAGGAGCCGGAGCCGAAGCTACTGGAGCAGCCGGTGCAATCGATGTCGTCGGTGCTTGCTGGTCGGCGATTTCGTCGTCGCTCGGCACCGGTTCCTGAGGCAAGGCTTGCGGTTCAGGCACCACCACCGGCTCGACCTGCACTTGCGGCATCGAAGGGGCTTGTGGCGCAGACGGCGCCTGCACCGTGATTTGACGCTGTTCGTCCTGACGGGAAAACAGCATCGGCAGGAAAATCACCGCCAGCGCCACCAATACCAGGGCACCGACCATGCGCTGTTTATACGCCTTATCCAGCAAAGCCATTTGCCGCTTCCTCCGTGGAGCGCCGGGCCAGCCATTCAAGGGCCTCGGCAACACAATAAAATGATCCAAACAACAGAATCTCGTCGTCGCTCGTCGCCAGTGCGCACTGCCCTTCCAGGGCGGCCGCCACACTGCCATAGGACGTTACCGACGCGCCAAGGTTCTGCAAGGCTGCGTGTAAATCCGCAACCGGACGCGCTCGCGGTGAATCCAGCGGCGCGACAGCCCATGACTGGACACTAGCATTCAATTCGCCGACAACACCATCCAGATCCTTGTCTGCCAGCAATCCGAATACCGCCAGACGCTTGCCAACCGGTGGGTGGCTAGCCAGGCGCCGGGCCAGATACTCGGCCGCATGGGGGTTATGCCCCACATCCAGCAACAAATTAAGCCGCTTGCCTTGCCAGTCGAACTGCCGACGATCAAGTCGACCGACGATCCGCGTCGCTTTCAGCGCTTCAATAATCTGTGCGTCCACCCACGGCAAATCGAGCAGCAGGTAAGCCTGCAATGCCAGCGCCGCGTTTTCCATTGGCAGATCCAGCAAAGGCAGATCATGCAGCTCGACCACACGCCCTTGAGCGTCCAGGCCACGCCACTGCCAGTTTTGATCAGTGATGCCGAGATCGAAATCGCGCCCACGCAGGAAAAACGGGCAAGCCAGCTCGCGCGCCTTGTCCAGCAGGGGTTGGGGAGGATTCAGATCGCCGCAGAGCGCAGGCGCACCCTGGCGGAAGATGCCGGCCTTCTCGAAGGCCACGGATTCGCGGGTATCGCCCAGGTAATCGGCGTGATCGACGCCAATGCTGGTGACCAGCGCAATGTCCGCATCGACCACGTTGACTGTGTCGAGACGCCCGCCGAGGCCGACTTCCAGCACCACCGCATCGAGTCTGGCCTGTTGAAACAGCCAGAACGCCGCCAGGGTGCCCATTTCGAAGTAGGTCAGGGACGTCTCGCCACGACCGGCCTCGACCGCAACAAACGCTTCGCACAGCTCGGCGTCAGTGGCTTCGACGCCATTGACCTGCACCCGCTCGTTGTAACGCAGCAGGTGCGGAGAATTGTAGACACCCACGTTCAGGCCCTGAGCCCGCAGCAATGAAGCCACGAACGCACAGGTGGAACCCTTGCCGTTGGTGCCAGTGACCGTGATCACCCGAGGCGCCGGCTTGCCCAGTCCCATGCGGGACGCTACCTGTTGCGAGCGCTCCAGGCCCATGTCGATGGCCGAAGGGTGCAACTGCTCAAGGTAGGCGAGCCATTCGCCAAGGGTACGTTGGGTCATATGTTGGCAGGTACCGGCGGAACCACGATCGGTTCGATCGGCGCGGCAACGAATTTCGGCGTCGGCAGACCCATCATTTGTGCCAGCAGGTTGCCCAGGCGCGGACGCAACTCCTGACGGTGAATGATCATGTCGATCGCGCCGTGTTCCAGCAGGAACTCGCTGCGCTGGAAACCTTCCGGCAACTTTTCACGCACAGTCTGCTCGATAACGCGCGGACCGGCGAAGCCGATCAGGGCTTTCGGCTCACCGACGATCACGTCGCCGAGCATCGCCAGGCTGGCGGAAACGCCGCCGTAGACCGGATCGGTCAGGACCGAGATAAACGGAATGCCTTCTTCACGCAGACGCGCCAGTACTGCGGAGGTCTTGGCCATTTGCATCAGGGAAATCAGGGCTTCCTGCATCCGCGCACCACCGGAGGCGGCGAAGCAGATCATCGGGCATTTGTTTTCCAGCGCGTAGTTGGCGGCGCGAACAAAGCGCTCACCGACGATGGCACCCATCGAACCACCCATGAAGGAGAATTCGAAGGCCGACACCACCACCGGCATGCCCAGCAGGGTGCCGCTCATGGAGATCAGGGCATCTTTTTCGCCAGTCGCTTTTTGCGCGGCGGTCAGGCGATCCTTGTACTTCTTGCCGTCGCGGAATTTCAGACGGTCAACTGGCTCCAGGTCCGCGCCCAGTTCGGCACGGCCTTCAGCGTCGAGGAAAATGTCGATGCGGGCGCGGGCGCCGATACGCATGTGGTGGTTGCACTTGGGGCAAACGTCCAGGGTCTTTTCCAGCTCCGGACGGTACAGCACAGCCTCGCAAGACGGGCATTTGTGCCACAGACCTTCAGGCACCGAGCTCTTCTTGACCTCGGAACGCATGATCGAAGGGATCAGTTTGTCTACTAACCAGTTGCTCATGCTTTCTTTCTCCAGTACCGGCGGCCCGAACGCTTTGGTTCGCAGCCCCGCGTATGCCCTTGAGCTAAATTCATGTGTGTGGCGATGATCGCCGGATGGCCGGGTCAGAAAAACTGACCTGCGTACAACCCGAAAACCCTCAGCCTCTTTTCTACAGAGCTGTGGACGGCGGCAGTTAGCCAGCCGTCACATCACGTACCGCTTTGATGAATGCCTGAATCTTTGCGTGATCCTTGATGCCCTTGCTCGCCTCTACCCCACCGCTGACGTCCACGGCATATGGCCGAACCCGGGTAATCGCCTCGGCGACGTTGTCCGGAGTCAAACCGCCCGCGAGGATAATCGGCTTGCTCAAGCCATGCGGTATCAATGACCAGTCGAACGCTTCGCCAGTTCCGCCCGGTACCCCTTCGACATACGCATCGAGCAGGATACCGCTGGCACTTGGAAACGCGTCGCACGCAGCGGCGATGTCATCCCCGGCCTTGACCCGCAGGGCCTTGATGTACGGCCGATTCCAGCTTTCGCACTCAGCTGCGGTTTCATCACCGTGAAACTGCAACAGATCCAGCGGCACCGCGTCGAGGATCTCCCCCAACTCGCAGCGACTGGCATTGACGAACAAACCCACGGTGGTCACGAACGGCGGCAAGGCCTTGATGATCGCCCTCGCCTGCGCAAACGTCACCGCCCGTGGGCTTTTGGCGTAAAACACAAACCCGATCGCATCAGCCCCTGCCTCGACCGCCGCCAACGCATCTTCTATGCGGGTAATCCCGCAAATCTTGCTGCGAACGGCTGACATGTCGATAGAACCCCAAGGCAAATCCGAGAAAGTCCCGGATGGTAACAAATGCGTTCGAGGGCGTCAGCCGTCAAGTTCGGTGAAACCGGTGAGGAAGTGCGGCCCGATGTAACGCTCGGGCAATTGGAACTCGTCGCGGTACTCCACCTGCACCAGGTACAGGCCGTACGGGTGCGCCGTCACCCCGCCGGAACGCCGAACGCGGCTCTCCAGCACTTCCTTCATCCACTCCACCGGACGCTCGCCGGCACCGATGGTCATCAGCACCCCGGCGATGTTGCGCACCATGTGGTGCAGGAAGGCGCTGGCGCGAATATCCAGCACGATCATCTTGCCGTGCCGGGTGACGCGCAGGTGGTGCAATTCCTTGATTGGCGACTTGGCCTGGCATTGCCCTGCACGAAAAGCGCTGAAGTCATGGATACCGACCAGATACTGCGCGGCTTCGGCCATGCCCTCGACGTCCAGCGGACGATGGTTCCAGGTGATTTCTTCGTTCAGGTGCGCCGGGCGGATCTGATCGTTGTAGATCACGTAGCGATAACGCCGGGCGATGGCCTTGAAGCGCGCATGAAAGTGCGGCGGCATGACCTGGGCCCAGCTGACGCTGACGTCGTGGGGCAAATTGATATTGGCGCCCATGACCCAGGCTTTCAGGGAACGCTCGACCTGGGTATCGAAATGCACCACCTGGCCGCAGGCATGCACGCCCGCATCGGTGCGCCCGGCGCAATGCAACGACACCGGTGAATCGGCGACTTTGGACAAGGCTTTTTCGAGGGTTTCCTGCACCGTCAGCACGCCAGAGGCCTGACGCTGCCAGCCGCGAAAACGCGAGCCTTTGTATTCAACGCCCAACGCGATCCGGAAAAAGCCGTCAGCCGCCATTTCGGCGGCCGGATTATCTATATTTGCCAAGGGGTGACAGCCTGCTGATGTACGCAAAGGCGGGCATTATAAGGCCGCAGGTCCGGTACGCCAGCGCTGTGTGCCATTGCATCACGCCCATCGACTTCGCTATATAGATAACTACACAACGAAAACACGACAACCGAGACCTGATGATGACCGCCACTTTAAACAAGGAAGCCGTCGGCCTGGCGTATAGCCTGGAAGGCATGCTCCACGCCAAACGCAAGACCTGGGAAGCCATCGACGAAATGGCCCGACGCGTCAAACCCGGCATGCTGGAATCCGAAGCCCAGGCGATGAGCCTTGAAGTGTTGAACGAACAGGGCATGGACCGCATCTGGCACCCGTCGAAAATCCGTTTCGGCGAAAACACCCTGAAAACCTTCAAGCAGCGCTCCGACGGCGATCCGGTGCTGGCTGAAAACGATATTTTCTTTATTGACCTGGGCGTGGTCTGGGACCGCCATGAAGGCGACTCGGGCGCGACGTTCACCGTCGGCGATGACCCGCAGATGAAAGCGTGCGCCGTGGCGGCAAAAACCCTGTTCGATCAGGTCCACAATTACTGGCGCACAAGGCAGGTGGCTGGCCCTGAGTTGTACCGCTACGCCGACGAACAGGCCACAGCGATGGGCTGGAAGTTGAATTTGGAGATCAAGGGGCATCGGGTCAGTGATTTCCCGCATGCGATCTATCGCGCCGGGGATTTGGGCAATTTCGAGGACTGCCCGAATGTGGGGCTGTGGATTCTGGAGATCCAGATTGCCCACCCTACCCGACCGTTCGGGGCGTTTTATGAGGATTTGTTGTAGGAGCTGCCGAAGGCTGCGATCTTTTTGCTTCCCCAACAAAAACGGCAACCTCGAAAGGCTGCCGTTTTTTTTACAACTTACTGACCATCAAGCCAGACGCGAAAGCATTTCCTTGGCTTCGCTCTTCTGCCCTGCATCACCCTCGGTCACTACTTCGTTGAGGATGTCCCGGGCGCCGTCGTTGTCGCCCATGTCGATGTAGGCCTGGGCCAGATCGAGCTTGGTAGCGACTTCGTCGGTGCCGGAGAGGAAATCGAAGTCCGGCTCGTCAGCCATGGAAGCGGCCGCATCTTCGGCGGTGAAGGTTGGCTCACCCATGCTCTGGGACAAGCGATCCAACTCGGCGTTAACGTCATCCAGTTCAGCCGCAAACGCATCCTTCGGCTCCGGGACGTCCATTTCGTCAGCCAGGGACAGGTCGAAATCGGCCGGCAATTCCAGGTCGTCCAGCGCCGCTTCGGTCACGGCTGGCGCTTCGACGGGAGGCAGGTCCTTGACACCCTCATCCAGGTCCAGCAGGAAGTCGTCTTCGGCCAGAGTCGCTGGCGAAGCATCGCCACCCAAGTCCAGATCCAGATCGAAGTCCGACAGGTCGTCGAGGTTTTCCTTGATGTCGGTCTGCTGTTGCAGCACCGATTCAAAGCTCAGGTCGTCGTCCAGAGGGAATTCGTCCAGTTCCGCCAAGGCTTCCGGTTCCGGTGCCGGAGCAACCACCGCCGGAGAAACGTTTTCCAGATCATCCAGGCTCAAGTCGAAGGCGCTGTCGAGATCATCGGCGGCCGGAGCCGGTGCCGGAACTTCAGGCTCATCCAGCAGCAGGTCTTTGACGTACTGGGCGTCCAGTTCGGCGGCGATGGCGGCGGCAGCGATACCACCGGCCGCGGCGAGTGCCATGGCCGGGAAACGACTTTTCAGTTGCTCGACCTGGGCGAAGTTATCGCCATTGGCCACCAGCTGACGCTCCTGGGCCACGAATGCATCACGATCGCCTTGCTGACCGTAGACTTCCATCAGTTTCAGACGCAGGTCACTGCGTTGCGGCTCCTGCTTGATGCCGTCTTCGAGCAACGCAGCCGCCTGATTCAGACGACCGGCGGTGATGTGCGACTGGGCGTGAGTCAGGACGTCGTCATTGCGTTCGGCGGCCGGGGAAACCAGCGGCGCGGCAATCACTGGGGCGACCACGACTGGCTCAATGATCGGAGCCGGAGCGGGTGCCGGCGCCGGAGCAGGCGTCTTGGCAAGTTTCACGGCTGGCGGCGGCACTTCAAGGCCTTCGAAGCTGCTTTCCGGCAAGTCTTGCTCGGGGGAAAACTCCTGCTCTTCAGCCAAGGCACGCGCCATGCGCAGATGCTTTTCGGCTTCTTGCTGGGCTTTGCGGCGACGGGCCAGCAGCAACAGCAACAGCAGCAGGACGATTGCCCCGCCGCCCACCAGACCCAGCAGGACCGGATTGGTCAGCAGGTCGTTGAACTTCTGGTCGTCGGACGCCGCAGGCGCTGGTTCGACTGGCGTTTCAGCCGGAGCCGGCGTGGCCTCGGGTGCCGTCACCACAGGTGCAGGCGTGGCTGGAGCCGCTTCCGTCGGGGTTGCCGCCGGTGTCGGAACAGGCGCCAGCTCGGCCGAGATCGCCGGAGCAGTAGCCGCCGCTGGTGCCGCCGGAGCAGCACCATCAGCCTGCAGCTTGGCCAGTTGATTGTTTTTCAGTTCGATCAGGCGTTGCAGCTTGTCCAGCTGACTTTGCAGATCGGTCATACGGCTTTTCAGTTCGGCGTTGTCACGACGGGTCGTGTCGAGGCTTTCCTGGGTCACCGCCAGTTTGTTGCTCAGATTCTTCGCATCGCCAGCGGCACCTTTACGGCCCTTGCCAGGTTCGCCAGACACCAGGCTCAGATTATCTTTCGCGGCCTGGGTCGAAGCGGTATCGCCGCGACCGCGCTTGGTGGCATCGAGTTGCTGCTGGCCGGTGCCAGGCTTGGCCACATAACGACGGCCCTGACGCCACGCGGTGTTCTGCGCGGCGACTTCAGCGATCGCCTTGGGTTGCGGCAGGCTGGTGGTCTGCACCTGATCCGGCATGCGCAGGACCTGGCCGGTTTTCAGCAGGTTGATGTTGCCGTTGATAAAGGCATCCGGGTTCAACGCCTGAATAGCCAGCATGGTTTGCTGCACCGAACCGCCATTGCGCGCCTTGGCCGCGATTTCCCACAGGGTATCGCGCGGCGTGGTGGTGTAGGTCGATGGCTTGGTGGCGCCGGTGGTTGGCGCGGTGACCGCTTGGGCCGGCGCAGGTTGCGCAGCGGCATCGGCGGTTTGCGGCGAGAATTTGGACGGATCGAGCAGCACGCTGTAATCGCGCAGCAGGCGACCGTTAGGCCACATCACCTGAACGAGGAATTTCACCATCGGCTCGGAGAGCGGTTTGCTGGAGGTCACGCGCAGGATGCTTTTGCCGCTGGCGTTGAGCACCGGGGTGAAGGTCAGGTCGTTGAGAAACGCCTGGCGATCGACACCGGCCTTGGCGAAATCATCCGGCGAGGCCAGGCTCGGCACCACTTCGGCAGCGGTGAGGTCCTTGACGTCGAGCAGCTCGATTTCGGCCACCAGGGGCTGGTTCAGCGTCGACTTCAGGGTCAGTTCCCCGAGCCCGAGGGCATGCGCCATACCGGAGGACAGCGCCGAGGCGGCCGCTATTGCTAACACCAGTTTGCGAACTTGAACCATAGCCTCATCCTTTGTTTGAACATTCCTCGGCCAGCGAGAAGGTATTGAAAGTCGCTGCCGTAAGGCATTGCGCGCGGCGGCGAAGGGTCGTCGCGCGCGATCATTTCTTTGCTGCCCGGAAAGTCCCACAAGGTGACTCGCCGTCAAGCACTCCGGCCAAGCATAGCGCTCGGCTAGAATCATTCGACAAATTGTTGCCAAGTATCTTTTACAGCAGGTCTTTTATCAACAATTCAGCCACCTGCACAGCATTGAGCGCGGCGCCCTTGCGTACGTTATCTGACGTCAGCCACAAATTAAGTTCCGACAGGTCGTCGACACCGCTGCGAACCCGACCAACGTAGACCACATCCTGCCCTACCGCGTCACCCACGGCTGTCGGGTAATCGCCGGCTTCTACCAGCTCGATGCCCGGCGCGTCTTCCAGGGCGGCGTTGACTTTGGCCAGGTCGACAGCACTCGATGACTGCAAGGTCACGCTAAAGCTATCGCCAAAAAACACCGGGGCTTGAATGCAAGTTGCGGAAATCTTTAATAAAGGCAGCGCCATGACCTGACGCAGCTCCCGCACCAGGCGTTTTTCCAGCAGCGTATGGCCTTGCTCATCGGGTTTTCCGACCTGAGCCAACAGGTTGAAGGCCATCTGCCGATCGAAAAACGTCGGCTCCAGCGGACGCACGTTAAGCAACTCGGCAGTTTGACGGGCCAGTTCGGTGACCGCTTCGCGGCCCTGGGCAGAGACGGCCAGGCTGGCGGTGACGTTGATGCGTTGCAGGTCGATGACTTCGAGCAACGGCGCAAGGACCACGGCCAAGGTGGTGGCCGACGGGCTCGGGCTGCTGACCTGGAACGGTTTTTTCAGACCGGCCAGCACTTGGGCGTTGGCTTCTGGCACCACTTGCGGTGCTTCATCCGCTGGCAAAGCGCCGGACAGGTCAATCAGCGAGCAACCGGCAGCGCGGGCGCGGGAGGCGAAACTCAGGGTCACGGCAGGGCCAGCCGCGAAAAATACCAACTGCACCTTGCTGAAATCGAACTCATCGACTTCGCGCACCCGCACATTCTTGCCGCGAAACGGCACCGAATGTCCGGCGGATTCACTGCTGGCCAGCAGGTGCAGGTTGCCGACCGGGAAATCCCGCTCTTCGAGAATCTGCACCAGCGTTTCGCCGACAGTACCGGTGGCGCCGATCACGGCAATATCGAAGGACTGGCTCATGGTTCTACCTCTGGCGAAACGGGGGGAGCGGCACTTTACCGGGTGGGTGGCGTGCAGGCAATTTCTGCCACCCCGATCGCCCCTGATCGTTCCCACGCTCTGCGTGGGAATGCCGCCAGGGACGCTCCGCGTTCCGCCTCTGAATGTGACGCGGAGCGTCACGGGATGCATTCCCACGCAGAGCGTGGGAACGAGCAGGCGATCAGTGGGAATAAAAAAACCCGCACCTCTTTCAAGGCACGGGTTCTTGCATTACTTCAACCGATCAACGCTCAAGCAGGATCCGCAGCATGCGACGCAGCGGTTCGGCCGCGCCCCACAGCAGTTGGTCGCCCACAGTGAACGCGCCCAGGTACTGAGTGCCCATGTTCAGCTTGCGCAGACGGCCAACCGGTACGTTCAGGGTGCCGGTGACTTTCGTCGGGCTCAGTTCCTGAATGCTGGCTTCGCGGCTGTTCGGCACCAGTTTGACCCAAGGGTTGTGCTGGCTGATCAGCCCTTCGATGTCGGCGATCGGCACGTCTTTGTTCAGCTTGATGGTCAGCGCCTGGCTGTGGCAACGCATGGCGCCGATGCGCACGCAGATGCCATCGACCGGGATCGGGCTCTTGAAGCGGCCAAGGATCTTGTTGGTCTCGGCCTGGGCCTTCCACTCTTCGCGGCTCTGGCCGTTCGGCAGTTCCTTGTCGATCCACGGGATCAGGCTGCCGGCCAGCGGAACACCGAAGTTTTCGGTCGGGTACGCGTCGCTGCGCATGGCTTCGGCCACACGCCGGTCGATGTCGAGGATCGCGCTGGCTGGATCCGCCAGTTGATCGGCGACAGCGGCATGGGTCGCGCCCATTTGCTTGATCAGTTCACGCATGTTCTGCGCGCCGGCACCAGAGGCCGCCTGATAGGTCATGGCACTCATCCACTCGACCAGACCGGCTTCGAACAGACCGCCCAGGCCCATCAGCATCAGGCTGACGGTGCAGTTGCCGCCGATGTAGTTCTTGGTGCCCGCATCGAGCTGCTGGTCGATGACCTTGCGGTTCACCGGGTCCAGTACGATCACTGCGTCGTCCTGCATGCGCAGGCTGGAGGCGGCGTCGATCCAGTAACCCTGCCAGCCGGCTTCGCGCAGTTTCGGGAACACTTCGCTGGTGTAGTCGCCACCCTGGCAGGTCAGAATCACGTCGAGGGTTTTCAGCTCTTCAATGCTGTAAGCGTCTTTGAGCGGAGCAATGTCCTTGCCCACGGACGGGCCTTGGCCACCGACATTGGAAGTGGTGAAAAACACCGGCTCGATAAGATCGAAATCCTGCTCTTCCAGCATCCGCTGCATGAGCACGGAACCGACCATACCGCGCCAACCGATCAGACCTACACGTTTCATCGCAACTACACCTTCTTGAAAAAGTGGGCCGCTGCTTTCATGGGTGAAAGTGGCAGCGGGCCCGAGAGATTACAGATTCCGCAGCGCGGCGACTACTGCGTCGCCCATTTCCTGCGTACCGACTTTAGTGCAACCGTTCGACCAGATGTCGCCGGTGCGCAGGCCCTGGTCCAATACCAGACTGACGGCCTTTTCGATGGCATCGGCTGCGTCCTGCAGATTGAAGCTGTAACGCAGCATCATCGACACCGACAGAATCGTTGCCAACGGGTTGGCAATGCCTTTGCCCGCGATGTCCGGCGCCGAACCGTGGCACGGCTCGTACATGCCTTTATTGTTGGTGTCCAAAGATGCCGATGGCAGCATGCCGATGGAACCGGTGAGCATCGACGCCTGGTCGGACAGGATGTCGCCGAACAGGTTGTCAGTGACAATCACGTCGAACTGCTTCGGTGCACGTACCAGCTGCATGGCGGCGTTGTCGACGTACATGTGGCTCAGTTCGACTTCCGGGTAATCCTTGGCCACTTGCTCGACGATTTCACGCCACAGTTGGCTGGACGCCAGCACGTTGGCCTTGTCCACCGAGCACAGCTTTTTGCTGCGGACCATGGCCATGTCGAAACCGACACGGGCGATGCGGCGGATTTCGCTTTCGCTGTATGGCAGGGTGTCGTAAGCCTGGCGCTCGCCGTTTTCCAGAACACGAGTGCCACGTGGCGAACCGAAGTAGATGCCGCCGGTCAGTTCACGGACGATCAGGATGTCCAGGCCAGCGACGATTTCAGGCTTGAGGCTGGAAGCCTCGGCCAGCTGCGGATAGAGGATCGCCGGGCGCAGGTTGCCGAACAGGCCCAGTTGCGCACGAATCTTCAGCAGACCGCGTTCAGGGCGGATGTCACGCTCGATGGTGTCCCATTTCGGCCCGCCCACGGCGCCCAGCAGTACGGCGTCAGCAGCTCGTGCGCGGTCCAGGGTTTCGTCAGCCAGGGGCACGCCGTGCTTGTCGATGGCGGCGCCGCCGATCACGTCGTGGCTCAGCTCGAAGCCCAGGCTGTACTTGGTGTTGGCCAGTTCCAGAACCTTGACGGCTTCGGCCATGATTTCCGGGCCAATACCGTCACCTGGGAGAATCAGAATCTGCTTGCTCATGCTTTCCTCATGTCATCAGTCGGTGCGCCTTGGGCGCTCCCGGAAAAATTCTATCGTTCCGCGCTTATCGTTCGGCCATCAGCACCAGTACATCTGTACTGAACGAACCATCGGCCTCAATCTCAAAATATTCGCGCACTTCGTTGCCCATCGACTTCTGCAATTCGAGAATCGCGGCGCGCATGACTTCTGGCGTGCGCATGCGCTCGACCCACGAGGTGTACTCCAGTCGCAGCCGTTGACGCGTGGTGCTGCGGGTATGCAGTCCCGCTTCGCTGACCTGACGCAACCACTCGCCGGCGGAATAATCGCGCACGTGACTGGTGTCGCGCAGCACTTCAACACTTTGCAGGTACGTGTCGAACAACGGACTGCCCGGCGACAACACGTCGACAAACGCCGCTACCCCGCCCGGTTTCAGCACCCGGCGCACTTCCCGCAGGGCCAGGCCAAGATCGCTCCAATGGTGCGCCGAATAACGGCTGAACACGAAGTCGAACTCGCCATCGGCGAATGGCAGGCGCTCGGCGGCACCGTTAACGGTGGTGACATTGCTGAAACCACGGTCAATAGCCGCGGCAGCGACCACGTCAAGCATTTGCTGGGACAGGTCGTAGGCCACCACTTCCTTCACCAGCGACGCCACGTGAAAACTCACATGACCGGCGCCGCAACCCAGGTCCAGCACGCGGGCCTCGCCCTGCCCGGCCAGTTCAGCCTGTAGCAGCGCGAATTCGGTGCCTTGAGCGTGAACGGCGCTGCTCAGGTAGGCCGAGGCCTGTTCACCGAATTGCTTTTGTACGACTTGGCTGTGCTGGGCGGTGCTGGTCATGGGGACTTCCTTTTTGGGGTGAGTCTTGCGGTGTTTGGGCGGCCCTCTTCGCGGGCAAGCCTCGCTCCTACAGGGGAATGCATTTCAACCGTAGGAGCGAGGCTTGCCCGCGAAGGCGTCATCACGCCTTACACAAAATCAAACGTCGCGAAACAACCACGGCTGGCTCGCCCGGTGCTTGCTCTCAAACGTTGCAATCGCTTCGTGGTCCATCAATGTCAGACCAATATCGTCCAGACCGTTAACCAGACAATGCTTGCGGAACTCGTCCAGTTCAAAGCGATAGGTCTTGCCATCTGGCCGGGTCACGGTCTGGGCTTGCAGATCGACCGTCAGCTCATAGCCAGGATTGGCCTCAACCTGCTGGAACAACTCATCCACTTCAGCGTCGCTCAAGATGATCGGCAGCAAGCCGTTCTTGAAGCTGTTGTTGTAGAAAATGTCGGCGTAGCTCGGCGCGATGATGCTGCGGAAACCGTACTCTTCCAGCGCCCACGGCGCGTGTTCGCGGCTGGAGCCGCAACCGAAGTTTTCCCGGGCCAGCAGCACGCTGGCGCCTTGGTAACGCTCGGCGTTGAGCACGAAATCCTTGTTCAGCGGACGCTTGGAGTTGTCCTGGTAGGCGTAGCCCACGTCCAGGTAGCGCCACTCGTCAAACAGGTTCGGGCCAAAACCGGTGCGTTTGATCGACTTCAGAAACTGCTTCGGAATGATCTGGTCGGTGTCGACGTTGGCCCGGTCCAATGGCGCGACCAAACCGGTGTGTTGGGTAAAAGCTCTCATGTGCGGTTCCTCAGATCAGTTCGCGAACGTCGATGAAACGACCGTTGACGGCAGCGGCAGCGGCCATCGCCGGGCTGACCAGGTGCGTACGGCCACCGGCGCCCTGACGCCCTTCGAAGTTGCGGTTGGAGGTCGAGGCGCAATGCTCGCCCGATTCCAAACGGTCCGGGTTCATCGCCAGGCACATCGAGCAACCCGGTTCACGCCACTCGAAACCGGCCTCGAGGAAAATCTTGTCCAAGCCTTCAGCCTCGGCTTGCGCCTTCACCAGGCCCGAGCCCGGCACCACGATGGCTTGCTTGATGGTCGAAGCGACTTTGCGGCCCTTGGCGATCACCGCCGCGGCGCGCAGGTCTTCGATCCGCGAGTTGGTGCAGGAACCGATAAATACACGGTCCAGTTGAATGTCGGTGATCGCCTGATTGGCGCTCAAACCCATGTACTTCAAGGCGCGTTCGATGGAACCGCGTTTGACCAGGTCCATTTCCTTCGCCGGGTCCGGCACGTTCTGATCAACGGCCAAGACCATCTCGGGCGAGGTGCCCCAGCTGACTTGTGGCTTGATCTGTGCGGCGTCGAGCTCAACCACGGTGTCGAACACCGCATCGGCGTCGGAGACCAAATCTTTCCAGGCTTCGACCGCCATGTCCCATTCCGCGCCTTTCGGGGCGAATGGACGGCCCTTGACGTATTCCACGGTTTTTTCGTCGGCGGCCACCAGGCCAACACGGGCGCCGGCCTCGATGGACATGTTGCAAATGGTCATGCGGCCTTCAACGGACAAGTCGCGAATCGCGCTGCCGGCGAACTCGATGGCATGGCCGTTACCGCCGGCGGTGCCAATCTTGCCGATGACCGCGAGGACGATGTCCTTGGCAGTCACGCCGAACGGCAATTTGCCTTCGACGGATACCAGCATGTTTTTCATTTTCTTGGCGACCAGGCACTGCGTGGCGAACACGTGCTCGACCTCGGAAGTGCCGATGCCGTGAGCCAAGGCGCCGAATGCGCCGTGGGTCGAGGTGTGCGAGTCGCCGCAGACCACGGTCATACCCGGCAAGGTCGCGCCCTGCTCCGGGCCGATCACGTGAACGATGCCCTGGCGCACGTCATTCATTTTGAATTCGGTGATGCCATATTCGTCGCAGTAGTCGTCGAGGGTCTGAACCTGCAAACGCGAGACCTGGTCGGTAATCGCTTCGATACCGCCCTTGCGATCCGGGGTGGTCGGCACGTTGTGGTCCGGAGTGGCGATGATCGAGTCGACGCGCCAAGGCTTGCGCCCGGCCAGGCGCAGGCCTTCGAAAGCTTGGGGCGAAGTCACTTCATGGATGATGTGGCGGTCGATGTAGATCAGCGACGACCCATCGTCGCGCCGTTTCACTTCATGGGAATCCCAGAGCTTGTCGTAAAGCGTTTTGCCGGCCATCAGACGGTCCTCATCAGCTTGTTTCTATTTTCTATGCCTTGGGTCGTGCAGCAGTTCAATAACCCCTTGGCTTGTGAGGCCGATCCTAGGGGGTTACATTAAATAACTCAAATTCATATTTTTCATGCTTTGGATAACCAACTGGAATACCACAATGGATCTGGCCAACCTCAACGCTTTTATCGCGATTGCCGAGACCGGTAGTTTCTCCGGCGCCGGCGAACGGCTGCACCTGACACAACCGGCCATCAGCAAGCGCATTGCCGGGCTGGAGCAGCAATTGAAGGTGCGCCTGTTCGATCGTCTGGGCCGTGAAGTCGGCCTGACCGAAGCGGGGCGCGCCCTGCTGCCGCGGGCTTATCAGATTCTCAACGTGCTGGACGACACCCGCCGCGCCCTGACCAACCTGACCGGCGAAGTGACCGGCCGTCTGACACTGGCCACCAGTCACCACATCGGCCTGCACCGTTTGCCGCCCTTATTAAGGGAATTCACCCGGCGTTACCCACAAGTGGCGCTGGATATTCAGTTCCTCGATTCGGAAGTGGCCTACGAAGAAATCCTCCATGGTCGCGCCGAACTGGCCGTCATCACCCTGGCGCCGGAGCCTCATGCACTGGTCAAAGCCACCCCGGTGTGGGACGACCCGCTGGATTTCGTGGTGGCCCCGGAGCATTCGCTGATCAGCAACGGCCCGGTCAGCCTGGCGGATATCGCCCTGCACCCAGCGGTTTTCCCCGGCGGCAACACGTTTACCCACCACATCGTCCAGCGCCTGTTTGAAGCCCAGGGCCTGACGCCGAACATCGCCATGAGCACGAATTATCTGGAAACGATCAAGATGATGGTCTCGATCGGCCTGGCCTGGAGCGTTTTGCCACGCACCATGCTCGATGAACAGGTGGCGCGGATACCTTTGCCGGGCATACAGCTCACTCGCCAGCTAGGCTATATCCTGCACACGGAAAGGACGCTTTCGAATGCGGCACGCGCCTTTATGGCCCTGCTGGATGCACAAATCGATCTGCCAGGGACCCACGGCTAACTTGTGCTACTCCTATAGAGCTGCAAAACCCCGTGCCTAACGCCCCATTCAGCCCAAGGCCTGCTGCCAATGCCCAAATCTGTTGACCGTATTCCGCCGATGCCGCGTATTCAGGCCATTGACCCGCAGCGGTCCGAGCAGAGCTGGGAAAGCGCGCCGCAGTTGCTGGCCGCGCTCAACGGCGCGCACCTAGGGGCGTGGTATTGGGACATTGAACGCGGGCAGATCAGTTGGTCCCGGGGTACGCAGGCGCTGTTCGGCTTCGACCCCCGGCAACCGCTGCCCAAAGACCTGGAATACCTCGACCTGCTGCCCCCGGAAGATCGGGCGAAAACCATTCGCGCGTTTCATCAGGTCATCGCCGGCGCACCGCTGGAGCAGGCGATGCATCACCGCATCCGCTGGCCCGACGGCAGCCTGCACTGGCTGGAGATCAATGGCAGCCTGCTGCCGGACAAACACGGTCGGCCACGGATGATCGGCGTGATCCGGGAAATCACCCACCAGCGCCAACGCGAGCAAGCCCTGAGCAGCTCGGAAAAGCGTTTCGCCACGCTGTTTCACCTGTGCCCGAACATGGTGCTGCTGACCCGCCAGGAAGACGGCCTGATCAGCGAGGCCAACCAGTATTTCGAAAGCCTGTTCGGCTGGCCGGTGCAAAGTGTGATTGGCCGTACAACGCTGGAACTGGGCCTGTGGGTGCATCCCGAACAACGAGCCGTGCTGGTCAAGGCGACCAAAGCCAAGGGCGAATTGATCAGCATGGAAGTGCAGTTTCGTGCCAGTAATGGCCAAGTCCACGATGGCATCCTCAGCGCGCAAAAGGTCGAGCTGGAAGGCCAGCCATATCTGCTGAGTACATTCCTCGACACCACCGAACGCAAAGCCGCCGAACATGCGCTCAAGGACAGCCAGGAACGCCTCGACCTGGCCCTGGATTCGGCGCAACTCGGCACCTGGGATTGGCACATTCCCAGCGGCATGCTCTACGGCTCGGCGCGGGCGGCGCAGTTGCACGGCATGGAGCCCAAGCCGTTTCACGAAGCCTTTGATGAGTTTTTCGAAGGCGTGCCCGGTGAAGAACGGGACAGCATGCGCAACGCCTACCGCAGCCTGCGCGAAGGCCCGGCCGGTAATTACCAACTGACATATCGCGTGCAGTTGTCCGACGGCAGTTCGCGCTTCCTGGAGAGCCGCGCCCGGCTCTATCGCGATGAAAACGGCCAGCCGCTGCGCATGGCCGGCACCCTGCTGGACATCACCGATCAGGTCGAACGCGAGCAACTGCTGGTGGCCTCGGAAGAGAAATTCGCCACGCTGTTCCAGGTCAGCCCGGACCCGATCTGCGTCACGCGCCAGGAAAGCGGCCAGTTCATCGAGATCAACTCCAGCTTCACCCAGATTTTCGGCTGGACCGCCGCCGACGTGATTGGCCGCAGCGCCGATGAAATCGGCCTGTGGGACGCTTCGGCAAAGAGCCTGCAACGGATCGAACAGGTCATCCGCGAGCAAGGCCTGAGCAACGTCGCGATCCTCGTTCAGCACAAGGACGGGCAAGCCCTGACCTGCGTCATTTCCAGCCGGCAGATCAGCGTCGGCGAGCAGCCCTGCATCGTCACCACCCTGCGCGACATCACCCAGCAACAGCGTTCGGAGGCGGCGCTCAAGGCCAGCGAAGAGAAATTCGCCAAGGCGTTCCACTCCAGCCCCGACGCCATCACCATCACCGAGCGCGACACCGGGCGCTATCTGGAGGTCAACGACGGCTTCTGCCGCCTGACCGGCTATCGCGCCGATGAAGTGGTGGGCAAAACCGTGTATCAGGTCGGTATCTGGGCTGAAGAGAAGCAACGCTCGGCGCTGCTGGCCGAGTTGCAGATCAAGGGCCGCGTGCACCATCAGGAGATGCTCGGGCGCAACAAACGTGGGGACCTGCTCACCGTCGAAGTCTCGGTCGAACCGATCACCCTCAACGAAACCGCCTGTCTGCTGCTCACCGCCCGGGACGTCAGCCTGCTGAAAAACGCCGAAGCGCAGATTCGTCACCTGGCCTACCACGACCCGCTGACCAACCTGCCCAACCGCGCACTGCTGATGGATCGCCTGAGCCAGCAGATCGCCCTGCTCAAACGCCACAACCTGCGTGGCGCCTTGATGTTTCTCGACCTCGACCACTTCAAGCACATCAACGATTCCCTCGGCCACCCGGTGGGTGACACGGTGCTAAAGATCATCACCGCGCGGCTCGAAGCCAGCGTGCGCATGGAAGACACCGTGGCGCGGCTTGGCGGTGATGAGTTCGTGGTGCTGCTCAGTGGATTGGAAGGTTCGCGCAGCGAGGTCAGCGAACAGGTGCGGGACCTGGCGGATACCTTGCGCGAATTGCTATCGGAGCCGATGTTCCTCGACGGTCAGCGCCTGCAAGTCACGCCGAGCATCGGCATCGCGCTGATTCCCGATCACGGCTCGACCCCGACCGACCTGCTCAAACGCGCGGACATCGCCCTGTACCGGGCCAAGGATTCGGGGCGGAATACGACGCAGATGTACCACAACACCATGCAGAAGGCCGCCAGCGAGCGGTTGCGCATGGAAACCGATCTGCGCCTGGCCCTTTCCCGGGGTGAATTCAGCGTGCATTACCAGCCTCAGGTGGACGCCCAGGACAACCGCATCATCGGTGCCGAAGCCCTGGTGCGCTGGAATCACCCGGAACTCGGCGCGCAATCGCCCGCCGAGTTCATCAAGGTGCTGGAAGACAGCGGGCTGATTCTTGAGGTCGGCACCTGGATCCTCGACGAAGCCTGCGCTGCCTTCAAACACTTGATCGCCAAAGGCCTGATCGACCCGCTCAATTTCAGCCTGTGCGTGAACATCAGCCCGCGGCAATTCCGCCAGAACGACTTCGTCGAGCGCATCGAACGCAGCCTCAGCAGCCACGGCCTGCCCTGGTCGTTGCTGAAACTGGAAATCACCGAAGGCATCGTCATCCAGAACCTGGAGGACACCATCAGCAAAATGCGTCGCCTTAAAAAACTCGGCGTGAGCTTTGCCATGGACGACTTCGGCACCGGCTACTCCTCGCTGACCTACCTCAAGCGCCTGCCGGTGGACACGCTGAAAATCGACCAGTCCTTCATCCGCGACGCAACCACGGACCCCAACGACGCGGAAATCATCCGCGCCATCGTCGCCATGGCCCGCAGCCTGCAACTGGAAGTGATTGCCGAAGGGGTGGAGACGCCGGAGCAACTGGCGTTTTTGCAGGGCTTAGGTTGCCATTTGTATCAAGGCTACCTGCATAGCCGGCCATTGCCGGTGGAGGCGTTTCAGACACTGCTCAAATAAATCCCCCCGTAGCAGCTGTCGAGCCCCAGCGAGGCTGCGTTCGGTGGCGAAGCCGTCGTGAAATCATACGATGCGGTGTATCAGGCAAACCGCGTGCGCCGGGTTTACGACGGCTTCGCCGCCGAACGCAGCCTCGCTGGGGCTCGACAGCTGCTACGGGGTCCGGTAATTGCCAGTTTTTCTCCCAGCCTGTAGGGTCGCGTTTTTTGCGCCGCCTCAAAGAGATCAACCATGCAGGATGCAACCCTCCCCCGCCCGGCCTTGCTGGGTATCGACCTTGGGACCACCAATAGCCTGATCGCCGTCTGGCAGGACGGTCGGGCACAGTTGATTCCCAACGCCCTCGGCGATGTCCTCACCCCGTCAGTGGTCAGCCTCGATGAAGACGACAGCATTCTGGTGGGCAAGGCCGCCCGCGCGCGCCTGACCACCCACCCGGAACGGACGGTCGCGGCGTTCAAGCGTTTTATGGGCAGCGACAAGCAGTTCGAACTGGGTGGGCGGCAGTTCAGCCCGGAAGAACTCTCGGCATTGGTGATCGGTTCGCTCAAGCAGGACGCCGAAGCCTTTCTCGGCCACTCGGTGCACGAAGCGGTGATTTCGGTGCCGGCGTATTTCAGTGACGAGCAACGCAAGCGCACGCTGTTTGCCGCCGAACTGGCCGGTCTGAGCGTGTCGCGGCTGATCAACGAACCGACTGCCGCCGCCATGGCGTACGGGCTGCATGAGCAGAAGTTCGAACGCACGCTGATTTTCGACCTGGGCGGCGGCACCTTCGACGTCACGGTGCTGGAATACGCCCTGCCGCTGATCGAGGTACATGCCTCCACCGGCGACAACTTCCTCGGTGGCGAAGACTTCACGGCGGCGTTGTTGCAGGCCTGCCTGAAAGAGTGGCAACTCACCTCGCAAATG
The DNA here is from genome assembly GCF_059716165.1 of Pseudomonas sp. LBUM1646. Lineage (NCBI taxonomy): Bacteria > Pseudomonadati > Pseudomonadota > Gammaproteobacteria > Pseudomonadales > Pseudomonadaceae > Pseudomonas > Pseudomonas sp. LBUM1646. Next base: position 2,289,781 of record NZ_CP166810.1, on the reverse strand, counting down.
ATCGATGGCCAAGGCCTGGCCAGCCTCGGCGATGCCCTGGAACAACTCAAATGCAAACTCAGTGAAGGCACCCAGCACCTGAGTTGGAACGGTGCTGGCGCGTTGCGCGAATGGTCGCTGGATGAAGCCGGGGCGTTGAAAATCTGGGAGCCATTGCTGGCCCGGTTACGCGCGCCCATCGAGCAAGCCCTGCGCGATGCGCGGCTCAAACCCCGGGACCTCGACAGCTTGGTCATGGTCGGCGGCGCCACGCGGATGCCGGCCGTGCAGCAAATGGTCGCGACGCTGTTCGGGCGACTGCCCTATCGCCACCTCGACCCGGACACGATTGTCGCGCTGGGCGCTGCCACCCAGGCTGCGTGCAAAGCCCGGGACAGTGCAATCGAAGAGCTGATCCTGACGGACGTTTGCCCCTACACCTTGGGCATCTCGACCAATCGCGGTGAAGGCGTCAGCGGCGCCTTCTCGCCGATCATCGAGCGCAATACGGTGATCCCGACGTCCAGGGTGAAACGTTTTTACACGACTCATCCCCAGCAAACGTTGATCCGCATTGAGGTCTACCAAGGCGAGCGGCCGTGGGTGCGGGACAATATTTACATTGATGCCTTCGACGTCGCGCTGACACCCAGCGAGCAGACCCAAGCGCTGGATGTGCGCTTCAGCTACGACATCAACGGGTTACTCGAAGTCGACGTCACCCTGCTGGCCAGCGGCGAACGCCACAGCCACAGCATCGACCGCAGCCCCACCGGGCTCGATCCGCAATCGCGGCAAAACAGCCATGAACGGCTCAGCGCCCTGAAAATCCACCCGCGCGACACCTTGCCCAACCGTACCTTGCTGGCGCGCCTGGAGCGGGCCTGGACGCAAAGCCTGGGCGACGAGCGCGAGCAGATTGCCGATTGGCTGGATACCTTTACCGCCGTGCTCGGTGGCCAGCAATCGGTGGAGATTGCCAGCCATCGGTCACAACTCAACAAAGCCCTGGATGAACTGCGCCTTTAGCCGTTAAGCCGCCGCAAGGCCGTCTGCAAACCGCCGGACAAGGTGTCTTCACCGCCGCTGTCCGGCGGCACGCCGTAACGGTTGGGCAGTTTGTCGCCGGGAAAGCCGAACAGCAGCAACGGCATGAACGGCAGCACCGGCGACAGGCAGCCAAAAATCAGCAGCGTCGGAATCCCGCGCCCCATGTCATGCAGCCGACGCAGTATCGCGCTGAGCAATAACGCGACGCCAAGCAGTAGCACGCCAATCCCCGAAAGCGCAGAGCCGCTCATCAACGCCAGATACGGGGTGACCAGCACACACCCCAGCACTTGCCAGATAAACGCCTTGCGCCCCAGCCGGGAACCCAGACGCCAGAACGCAGAAGCCGGCGCGGGACGAGTGTCGCTGTTGGCCAGCAGCAGGCGTTCGTTCCACGACAACAGGGCGGTTAGCGCCAGACGCAGGCCCACGCTGTTCTCAGTGTCATCTTTGCCGTACTGCAAGATTTTTAGCACCTTGTTCCTCGGCACCCCGGCCGCGCCATAACGGACCAGGCTTTTCAGCGTATCGAGGACTTCATAAACCACCAGTTTCTCGACACCGAAATCCGCCAACACCTTTTCGGGCGGCCACACCGGATCGCCTTTGATCAAGCCATTGCGGAACGCTTCGAACCATTCATCTTCGCAACTGACGGCGGCGATGGATTGCAACAGCGCGCGGTGCTGCTCGGCATTCAGACTCGGATCGTGATACAGCACACCCCAGAGCAGCATCAGCCCCAACACATCTTCGCCGCAGGCGTCAGGATCACTTTCAATGCAGGTATAGAGTTGCGCATTGCCCGGTAGCGCAGCGCTGTCGAGGGCCTGTTGCACATTGAACAGCTTCTGCACGAGCAAGCCATGAACCGGATCGGTGGCTTGCAACCAGCCCAGCAAACCGGCGCAATTACCTTGTTCGCGTAGCAAGCGCCGCAGTAGCGGTTGGAGCCGACTCAGAGGATGAGCCGGGTTGACGTCCAGCCGCTCCAGGCAGGGCGAATCGATCAACGACAGCCAACGTTCCGGCTGATCGAGCAACGCCAGCAGGAACATGGTTTGAGCGTGCCATTGCCACGCTGCCTCGCCTTGGGCCATGGCCGGCAACACCACGCCTCGCTGTTCCAACTGGACCAGCAGGCTCACGCCGCACAAGTCCACGTCCGCTTGCGCGTCTTGCAGATCAAATGCCTGATCGATCCGCACCAGCGCGGACTGATCGTATGGCCGCAGCCTGCGCAGCCAGAGGCGGCCAATGTTGTGCGGCTCGTCCTTTGTCAGTTCCTCGGCCAGTTGCGGCTGAACCGAACGACTGCTGAGGAAGGCCTTCATCGCCAATGGGATGGGCGCCTGATTCAACCAGCAGAGTTGCTGCTCGGCCTGATACTTGAACCCACTCAGCACCAAGCCTTCGAGGGCATCGACCGGCTGTGGTTCGTCCAGTATTTGTTGCAACAACCCCACATCGCCACGGTGCAAGGCCCAGGCATGCCGGTACAGCTGCTGCAAACGGGAATCCGTAGATTCCCCTAGCAGCAAGGCCAGCAGCGGCAGTTCATCCCCGGTCATCCGCCAATCGACAAAGGCCGCCGTCAAGCCTTGCAGGTTGAGTTGCCCGACCCCAAGCCAGCGGACCAACGTCTCTGGGCGTTGTGAAGGGCTGCCATAGGTTTGGCTGACATCGGCGAGGTCAGTGGACCAGGCGCGGAAATTTTCCAGACGGTCAAATGCCTGGATCAGCAGCGCTAAAAAGTCCGGCTGACGCTTGGCGCAAAGCTCCAGCAAACGGCTTTCGGCCTTCGGGTGGCGATGCTCCTGCCAAAGCCGGATCCAGCAAGGCAACGCCTGATCTTCCTGCCCCAGCAAGCTGTTTTGGCACGCCAGTAAATACAGCCAGTCGACATCGTCGGGGGCTTGCGCCTGTTGTTCGGCGCACAGTTGCCGCAGACCGGGACCGCCGATACCCGCCTGAGTGAACCGCACCAGCAAACGCTGGATGAATGCGTCATCCGCCGGCAGTGGCAAACAGGTGTGGTGGCTGGCGAAGTCTTCGAACTCATGCAGAGGACAATGTTGGAAGATGTAGTCGAGGCTGCGGGCATACCAGAGGGTTTCCATCTGCGCAGGCTGGGGCCAATCGCCCATCAGCGTCGTGTCGAACGGGTCGGGGCCCTTGATGCGTTGCAGGAACGCTTCGACTTTTTTCGCCTGGTCGAACTCTAGATCCAGCAACTGCTGTTCCCAGGCCAGCCGTTGCGCCAACAGATTCGCGCAGCGGTAAGACAGTGGACCGGCGTTGGCCAATGGATGGAACAGCCCCCAACTAAGGTCATCGAGAGCGTCCAGCGGCAATTGATCCAGCGCTTTGACAAAAGCTTGCCAGGCTACCGGATTAAAACGTCGCGTCGGATCGTCGAGCAGCGCATAAAAATCCACTATGGTCTGCGGCATCTCAGGGATGCCAGCATCCTCCTCCCCGTCTATTTCGTCCTCTTCCTGCCGGGCGAAACGGTTGGCGCTTTCATAGGCTTCACGCAGCGCCTGGAAGCCTTCGGGATCACTTTCCGGATGATGCTGCGGCAGACGCGCGCGGTAGGCATCCCGAATCAGTGCCTGGTCTTTGGTGGGCTCTATGCCCAAACGTATCCAGCAACTCATGACCAGTCGAACTCCCCTAAGGACGCCGGGCGTTGCGGCGGATCAAGCTCCAGGTGCCAAGGCAAGCCAGCCAGGAAAGCAGGCATGTTGCGGCTCAGGCCGCGAGCGATGCGCAGGCTGCTCGAACACTCCCCTTGTCGGTCCAGTTCGTAAGCGAGCGTTTCGTCGCTGCTGTTCTGGCAGCCCCAGAATGCGCGACCGGTGAGAAATCCGTTGAGGTAGGAAAACCAATCGCCGTAGCGATATTGCGCCCTGACGGCCAGGCGCCAATGCAGCCAGAGGCTTTCGGAAAGGTCGATCCACTCGTTGCGCACGCCACACCGCAAGAGAAAGCCCATGCGCCCCAAATCCCACGCCTGGATACCACCTGAACCGCAGCCCTCGAAGGTGCGGCTGGCAAACTCATGCAAGATGCGCTCACGGGGCTCCAGTGTCTCGAGCAACGCCTGCCACTCACCGGGCAAACAGCGTTGCCATGAGCGATACGCCTCTTTGAGGTGGGTGGCGTGACCGTCATCGGTCATTCTTTCGAGCATGCCCAACAACTGCGGCCGGTCATTGATGCCCCAGCTGCATTGCAGGTCGATAAATTCCGGATCGGAATAGAAAGCGGGCTCGTCGTATTCGGCACGAGGATTGAGGGCAACCATTGGCGCAGAAAGACCGCACAGCCAACGCTGTTGTATCTCTTCCATGAAAAAAAGCTCCGGGCCGACCAGGCAGAATGGGAGTCGGCAAAACTGGCGCGAATTGTAGAGAAACCGTCGCAAGGCGGCAAAGCCCGCAGGGCGGTTTTTTTGCCCGGACACAAAAAGGCCCCGACATGTCGGGGCCTTCATTGCGCGTTAAAAAGACTGTTATCCGTTTTTTTCAGGCTGCTTCGGCGACTTGCAGGCCGAGTAAGCGTGAAACCTGATCCAGTTCAGTTTCACGTCGCAGCACCGTGAACAGCTCGACCGCTTCGGGATAATTGCGAGTCAGCATCGCCAGCCACTGCTTCAAGCGACCTGGCGATTGGCGCGGTGTCATCTGTGCCTTGGCTTGCAGCCAGAAGTCCTGGATCAACGGCAGCAGCTCGGCCCAGGTCATCTCGACCACTTCTTCACCAGCGCGCGCGGCGGCGATTTGCCGAGCCAGGTCCGGGCGCGACACCAGGCCGCGACCAAGCATGATGTCTTCGACACCGCTGATCTCGCGGCAACGGCGCCAATCTTCGACGCTCCAGATGTCGCCGTTGGCGAACACCGGGACCTTGACCACGTCCTGTACCCGTGGAATCCATTCCCAGTGGGCTGGCGGTTTGTAGCCGTCGGTCTTGGTCCGCGCGTGCACCACGATGTGCGCCGCGCCGCCTTCGGCCAGGGCTGTGGCGCAGACCAGCGCGCCGTCCGGGCTGTCGAAGCCCAGGCGCATCTTGGCGGTGACCGGAATATGCGCAGGCACCGCGCGGCGTACGGTTTCGACGATTTGGTTGAGCAGTTCAGGTTCTTTGAGCAACACCGCGCCGCCACGGGACTTGTTGACGGTCTTGGCCGGGCAGCCGAAGTTCAGGTCGATGACTTCGGAACCCAACTCGCAGGCCAGCGCAGCGTTTTCCGCCAGGCATACTGGATCGGACCCGAGCAACTGCACGCGCAGAGGCACGCCGGACGCAGTGCGGGCACCGGTCAGCAGTTCAGGGCCGAACTTGTGGTAATAGGCAGGCGTGAGCAGTTGATCGTTGATCCGAATGAATTCGGTCACGCACCAATCGATACCGCCGACGCGGGTCAGCACGTCCCGCAGGATGTTGTCGACCAACCCCTCCATGGGCGCCAAAGCAATTTGCATGGAAAACACACTCAACGAAAAACGTGCGGCAGTTTACAGGTTTAGCTCCTGTAGGAACTGCCGAAGGCTGCGATCTTTTGACTTTGCCGACGAAGGTCAAGATCAAAAGATCGCAGCCTTCGGCAGCTCCAACAGGGATTGGCGTCAGGTCAGGACTTGCAACGCCGGGCCGTAGCCCTCGATGAATTCCGCCGGCATGCGCTTGGGCTTGCCGGTGGACAGCTCGATGCAGACGAAGGTGGTCTGGGCGCGCAGCAACGTGGTGTTGTCGCTGGGGCGCTTGAGCTGGAAGTGGCGGGTCATTTTCAGGCGCTGATCCCAATCGACGATCCAGGTCGCCAATTGCAACTCATCGCCTTCATAGGCGGCAGCCAAGTAATCGATTTCGTGGCGCACCACGGCCATCGCCCGATCCAGCCGACGGTACTCGACCAGGTCCAGGCCAAGCCGTTGCGAGTGGCGCCAGGCACAGCGTTCGAGCCAGGTCACGTACACGGCGTTGTTCGCGTGGCCCAGCCCGTCGATGTCCTCGGCGCCGACTTCCAGATCAATGATAAATGGCGTTGCCCGATCCCAGCCCATGCCCCACTCCCGGTCAGATAAATTCGACCGGGGCAGTGTAACGGATGCTCAGGCCGATTGCCGCGCTTGAAGACTGCGGCCAGACAGCAGTGATAGCACCCCATCAATCACCCGAGGATCCGCCATCACTCGGTGATGGCCGCCCTCTTCCAGGCGCAGCAAGCGACTGTCGAACCAGGCTTCGTGGATCAGCTGGGACTCCTTGGCAGATACATAGCGATCGTCTTCGGCGTGGACGATCAGCCCCGGCATATCGAGTTGATAGTGCGCGACATCCAGGGTGGCAGCGCGCATGCCGACGTCTTTCTCGACCTGACGAATGAACGCCGAGCGGGCTTTCGGTGGCAGCCGCACATAACGGGCGAAACCGCGCAGCACGCCAAGAATCCGCGCCGGAGCGCCAATCGTGACCAGGGTTTCGGTACGTAATCCCAATTGCACAGCGAGCATCGCACTGGCGCCGCCCATGGAGTGACCGATGACGGCTTGCAGCGGCGGTAATTCAGCAGCCGCTTCGAGCATGGCCCGGGCGAACAGCACGACGTTGGCCTCACGACCCGGCGAGCGACCGTGGGCCGGACCGTCCAGGGCAACCACGGTGTAACCGGCGTCCACCAGCGCGGTGATCAGGCTGGCGAACTGGGTGGGCCGGCCTTCCCAACCGTGCATCAGCAAGACCGTCGGGCCCTGCCCCCAGCGCAAGGCCGAGAGGCCGAAGCGCAAAGTGATGCGCTCGGATTTCGCCAGCAGCGGCAATTCCCAGTCTCGAGGTGCGAACTCGCGCGGCGTCATGAATGCCAGGCGCATTTTGCTCGCAACCAGTTGCGGTGCGAACCAGCCCAAGGTGCCATTAACGCCACGAACCCACTTTAACGTGCTCATCGCTCCACTCCTCAGGCCATTTTGCCTTCAGGTCATAGCACCGCTGATTTGGCGGCGCGCAGCAATCGATCGGACAACTCGCCTGGCCCCAGCGCCCGTGCCAGAGCCAAACCACCGACCATCAAGGCCATGTCGGCCAGGGCTTTGTCGGTGTCTTCCGGGCTGGCCGCCAATTGCGCGACCATGATTTCCAGGTGTTCATTCAGCGCCGCACGAAACTCATCCGGCAGACGTCCCAACTCACCGACCGAAGCCGGAATCGGGCACGCGGACTCAGAGGAATCACGGTGTTTGCGCGACAGGTAGAACGCAGCAACCAACGCGCGACGCTCTTCGCCGGTCAACTCGGCGTCCATGTCGGCGATCAAGCCACGGCGATGACTGAGCAGTTGCTTGAACGCTTCCAGCATCATCGCGTCCTTGCTTTCGAAGTGCGCGTAGAAGCCGCCAACCGTCAGGCCGGCCGCGCCCATCACTTCGCCAACGCTCGGCTCGGCCGGGCCGCGCTGAATCAGCGCTGCACTGGCAGCCTTGAGGATGCGTTCGCGGGTTTGAGCTTTTTTATCGTTCATCGTTGCCTCCGAATATTACGACTAGAATATTATTCGCATAATAAATTTGCGCAAGTCATGCCTGTGACCGCTGGTCTGAAGAACAGTTTTGAAGAAAAAGGAGAAATGGCCAAACGCCAGACAAACAAAAGGGCCATTCAATAATTGAATGACCCTTATAAATCCCGCAGAGCGGGTAATCGTGGCGTCCCCTAGGGGACTCGAACCCCTGTTACCGCCGTGAAAGGGCGGTGTCCTAGGCCACTAGACGAAGGGGACACAAACCCTTCTATACAGCTGATCAGTGCTGAGCGCTGATCGATTCAAGGCCGGTGTGGCCAGACCTTGAACTGTAAAATTGGTGGAGCTAAACGGGATCGAACCGTTGACCTCCTGCATGCCATGCAGGCGCTCTCCCAGCTGAGCTATAGCCCCGATTTATCGCCTGGCGGCGGAGCAGCATCTTGCGACACTGCTTCTGTAAAACTGGCGTCCCCTAGGGGACTCGAACCCCTGTTACCGCCGTGAAAGGGCGGTGTCCTAGGCCACTAGACGAAGGGGACGCAAACCCTTCTATACAACTGATCAACGCTAAGCGCTGATCGCATCAAGGCCGGTGTGGCCAGACCTTGAAGTGTAAATTGGTGGAGCTAGACGGGATCGAACCGTCGACCTCTTGCATGCCATGCAAGCGCTCTCCCAGCTGAGCTATAGCCCCTCATCGCTGAGGACGGGGCGAATCTTAATGGCGCATCGGAAGGCTGTCAAACTTATTTTTAAAATATTTCAAAGTTTTTTGCCGACATAACAATCACTTACCGCCAAACCCCTTAAATCCGAGGCCATATCCGTTCCTGTAGCAGCTGCCGCAGGCTGCGTTCGCGTGCGTAGCATGCGCGATTCGGTCGCCCTGCCCTTTCAGACAGATCGTGTCGCTGCCATAAGGGGCTGCTGCGCAGCCCGACGCAGCCTTCGGCAGCTGCTACAGAGGACGGGGGGATCAGGCGATATTGGCCAGGAGTTTTTCCCACTCCTTGTTTTCCTTCTTCGACACGCCACCGAGCAAGTCGATGGCCTGGCGCAGACGGAAACGCGTCAGGTCCGGACCGAGGATTTCCATCGCATCGAGCACCGACACCGAACTGGCTTGCCCCGTGATGGCGGCGAACATCAGCGGCATGGCGTCACGCAGTTTCAGCTCCAGGGATTCGACCACCGCCTGAATCGTCGCAGTGATGCTGTCCTTCTCCCACTGACGCAGGCTTTCCAGCTTCCACAGGATCAGCTGCATCAACAGACGAACCTGATCGCCCGAGAGTTTCTTGGATTCGAACAGCTTGGCGTCCGGGTTTACGCCACCAGCGAAGAAGAAACCGGCCAGCGGTGCAACCTGACTGAAGGTTTCAACCCGGCCCTGCACGTGCGGGGCGATTTTCATCATGTATTCAGGATTCAGTGCCCAGGTCTGCAAGCGGGAAGCGAACTCTTGCACCGGCAGGTCACGCAACCACTGGCCATTGAGCCACGAGAGTTTCTCGACGTCGAAGATCGGACCGCCCAGGGAGACGCGGCTCAGGTCGAAATTGTCGACCATTTCCTGCAGGGAGAACTTCTCGCGCTCGTCCGGCATCGACCAGCCCATGCGGCCCAGGTAGTTGAGCATTGCTTCCGGCATGAAGCCCATGCGCTCGTAGAACGTCACCGAGGTCGGGTTCTTGCGCTTGGACAGCTTGCTCTTGTCCGGGTTACGCAGCAGCGGCATGTAGCACAGCTCTGGTTGTTCCCAGCCGAAGTACTCGTACAGCAAGATCAGTTTCGGTGCGGACGGCAGCCATTCCTCGCCGCGCAGCACGTGGGTGATGCCCATCAAGTGGTCATCGACCACGTTGGCCAGGAAGTACGTCGGCAGGCCGTCGGTCTTCATCAGCACTTGCATGTCCATGCGATCCCACGGGATCTCGACATCGCCACGCAGCATGTCCGGTACCACGCACACGCCTTCACTCGGCACTTTCATGCGGATCACGTGCGGTTCGCCAGCGGCCAGGCGGCGGGCAACTTCTTCCGCCGACAGCAACAGCGCACGGCCGTCATAACGCGGGGTTTCGCCGCGAGCCATTTGCTCGGCGCGCATCTGGTCCAGTTCTTCGGCAGTGCAGAAGCACGGGAAGGCGTGGCCCATTTCCACCAGTTGCTGGCAATACTTCTGATAAACATCGCCGCGCTCGCTCTGACGGTAAGGACCGTGCGGGCCGCCGACGTCCGGGCCTTCGCTCCACTCGATACCCAACCAGCGCAAGGCGTCGAAAATCTGCTGTTCGGACTCACGGGTCGAACGCAATTGATCGGTGTCTTCGATCCGCAGGATGAACTCACCGCCATGCTGCTTGGCAAAGCAGTAGTTGAACAATGCGATGTAAGCGGTACCTACGTGGGGGTCCCCGGTAGGCGATGGCGCGATGCGCGTGCGGACGGTGGTCATGGCAAGTCTCGAAATGAAGATCAATCAAAGGGCGAATGGTAACAGGCGACAGCCGCCCGGCTCCAGTAAGCAGGGCATTTAAGCCAAGGTTGCGCCTACAACGCCCGTACGCTGCGGTGAATGGCTGAATATCAGCCGATGGCATTTACCGTTTATCGGCTGTATGCCAGATTCGCCTGCTGATAACTTTCCTTACAATTTCTCGACTACAGTCTGCCCATGCCTGCCCAACTCAAGCGTCGCCTGTTCATTTTCCTGCTGATCGTCCTGTTGATTGCCGGGGGCTTCTTTGCCCATTGGTTCTTCAAGGGACGTTTTTATGAAAGCACCGACAACGCTTATGTCCAGGGCGAGATCACCCGCGTCTCCAGTCAATTGGGCGCGCGCATCGATGAAGTCCTGGTGCAGGACAATCAGCATATCGAGAAAGGTCAACTGCTGATCAAGCTTGAGGGCGATGATTTCCACCTCGCCGTCGACCGTGCCAACGCCGCCCTCTCCATGCGCGAAGCCGAACGCGTGCAAGCCCAGAGCAAACTGACCCAGCAAGCCAGCCTGATTGCCGCCAGCGATGCACAAGTGGCCTCCAGCCAGGCCAGCCTCGGCCGCTCACAGATCGATTTATCCCGGGCCCAGACCCTGCGCAAACCCGGTTACGTCTCGGAAGAACGGGTGACCACCCTCTCCGCCGACAACCACATCGCACGATCGCAAGTGACCAAGGCCCAGGCCGATGCGCAAAGTCAGCGCCAGCAGGTCAACGCTCTGAGCGCCGAGATCAAACGCCTCGATGCGATGATCGCCAACGCCAAGACCGATCTGGCCCAGGCGCAACTGAACCTGACCCGTAGCGAAATCCACGCACCGATCAGCGGCCTGATCGGCCAGCGCGCCGCGCGCAACGGCCAGTACGTGCAGGCCGGCGCTTATTTGCTGTCGATCGTCCCGGACCAGGACATCTGGATTCAGGCCAACTTCAAGGAAACCCAGATCGGCCACATGCAGCCCGGGCAGAAAGCCGAGCTGACCTTCGACGCCTACGGCGACACGCCAATTGAAGCGCGGGTCAACAGCCTGTTCGCCGCTTCGGGGGCGCAGTTCAGCCTGTTGCCACCGGACAATGCCACGGGCAATTTCACCAAAGTCGTACAACGGATTCCGGTCAAATTGACCTTCGCCGCGGACAATCCGCTACACGGCAAGATCCGCCCGGGCATGTCGGTCACCGTCAAAGTGAACATCAAAGACGCCCCTGACGATGGCCGGTGATCAACTGATCCGCCCGGCCGGCGAACCGACCCGGCGGGACTGGATCGCGGTAATGAGCGTGATGCTCGGCGCCTTTATGGCGGTGCTCGATATCCAGATCACCAACTCATCGCTCAAGGACATTCAGGGCGCGCTGTCGGCGACCCTGGAAGAAGGCTCGTGGATTTCCACCTCGTACCTGGTGGCGGAAATCATCATGATCCCGCTCACCGCGTGGCTGGTGCAGCTGCTGTCGGCGCGACGCCTGGCGGTGTGGGTGTCCCTCGGTTTTCTCGGTGCCTCGCTGCTGTGCTCGATGGCTTGGAGCCTGGAGAGCATGATCATTTTCCGCGCTTTACAGGGGTTCACCGGCGGCGCACTGATCCCGCTGGCGTTCACCCTGACGCTGATCAAACTCCCGGAACACCACCGCGCCAAAGGCATGGCCATGTTCGCGATGACCGCGACTTTCGCGCCCTCCATTGGCCCGACCATTGGCGGTTGGCTGACCGAAAACTGGGGCTGGGAATACATCTTTTACATCAACATACCGCCCGGCCTGATCATGATTGCCGGCCTGATGTATGGCCTGGAGAAGAAAGAAGCGCATTGGGAACTGCTCAAAAGCACCGACTACACCGGGATCCTCACCCTCGGTGTCGGTCTCGGCTGTTTGCAGGTATTTCTTGAAGAGGGCCATCGCAAGGACTGGCTGGAGTCGAACCTGATCGTAACCCTGGGCAGCATTGCGCTGTTGAGCCTGATCACCTTTGTGATCGTGCAGTTTTCCAAACCCAACCCGCTGATCAACCTGCGCATCCTTGGCAATCGCAATTTCGGGCTGTCGAGTATTTCGAGCTTGGGGATGGGAGTCGGGCTGTACGGCTCTATCTATCTGTTGCCGCTGTACCTGGCGCAGATCCAGAACTACAACGCGCTGCAGATCGGCGAAGTGATCATGTGGATGGGCGTGCCGCAGTTGTTCCTGATTCCGCTGGTGCCGAAGCTGATGAAGTTCATCTCGCCTAAGTTGCTGTGCACGCTGGGCTTCGGGCTATTTGGCTTGGCCAGTTTTTCATCGGGTGTCTTGAACCCTGACTTCGCCGGGCCGCAGTTCAATCAGATCCAGATCATCCGCGCGCTGGGTCAGCCGTTGATCATGGTAACCATCTCGCTGATCGCCACGGCGTACATCCTGCCGCAGGACGCGGGTTCGGCGTCGAGCCTGTTCAATATCCTGCGTAACCTCGGCGGCGCGATTGGCATCGCCCTGCTCGCCACCTTGCTGGATGCGCGGACCAAGACTTACTTTGATTATTTGCGCGAGTCGATTGTGCCGAGCAATCCCCAGGTGGCCGAGCGGATGGCGTCGATGGCGGACCGGTTTGGCAGTGACACGGCGGCGTTAGGCAAGATGAGTGAAATCGTGCATCAGCAGGCTTCGATCATGGCCTATAACGATGCGTTTCACTTTGTCGGGATTGCGCTGGGGATCAGCATGCTTGCGGTGTTGCTGACTAAGGCGTTGCCGGCGGGGTTGAAGGCTGGCGAGGCGCATTAGTCCCCGCCGATCGTTCCCATGCTCCGCGTGGGAATGAATCCAGTGACGCTCCGCGTCACAAAGGACGCGGAGCGTCCGGGGCTGCATTCCCACGCAGAGCGTGGGAACGATCCTGAACTCAGACTGTGATCAACCGATCCCGCAACTTACCAATCTCATCACGCATCTGCGCCGCGGCTTCAAACTCCAGATCACGCGCCAACGCGTACATTTTCTCTTCCAAAGCTTTAATGCGCTTGGCGATCTCGCCCGGCGAACGCAATTCCGCTTCGTACTTGGCGCTTTCCTCGGCGGCCTTGGCCATGCCTTTGCGCTTCTTGCTGCGCGAGCCTGGTACGACGGCGCCTTCCATGATGTCGGCGACGTCCTTGAACACCCCTTTGGGCGTGATGCCATTAGCCAGGTTGAACGCGATCTGTTTGTCACGACGGCGCTCGGTTTCGCCAATCGCCCGCTCCATCGAGCCGGTAATCCGGTCGGCATACAGAATCGCCCGGCCATTGAGGTTGCGCGCCGCCCGGCCGATGGTCTGGATCAGCGAGCGCTCGGACCGCAGGAAACCTTCCTTGTCCGCATCGAGAATCGCCACCAGCGACACTTCCGGCATGTCCAGGCCTTCACGCAGCAGGTTGATCCCCACCAGCACATCGAAGGTACCGAGGCGCAAGTCGCGGATAATTTCGACCCGTTCCACGGTGTCGATGTCCGAGTGCAGATAGCGCACGCGTACGCCGTGATCGGCCAGGTAGTCGGTCAAGTCTTCGGACATGCGCTTGGTCAGCGTGGTGACCAGCACCCGCTCTTCCAGCGCCACGCGCTTGCCGATTTCCGAGAGCAGATCGTCGACCTGAGTCAGCGCCGGACGGATTTCGATTTGCGGGTCGACCAGGCCGGTCGGGCGCACCAGTTGCTCGACCACGCGACCGGCGTGTTCCGCCTCGTAGTTGCCCGGCGTGGCCGAGACAAAAATCGTCTGCGGGCTGATGTTTTCGAATTCGTCGAAACGCATCGGCCGGTTATCCAGCGCGGACGGCAGGCGGAAGCCGTATTCCACCAGTGTCTCTTTACGCGAGCGGTCGCCCTTATACATCGCGCCGACTTGCGGCACGCTGACGTGGGATTCGTCGATCACCAGCAAGGCGTCAGCCGGCAGGTAGTCGAACAAGGTTGGCGGCGCCTGACCGGACTCGCGGCCCGACAGGTAGCGCGAGTAGTTTTCGATGCCGTTGCAGTAACCCAGCTCGAGAATCATCTCCAGGTCGAATCGGGTGCGTTGTTCGAGGCGCTGCGCCTCCACCAATTTATTGTTGGTGCGCAGGTAGTCCAGGCGTTCCTGAAGCTCGACCTTGATGCCTTCGATGGCGCCGAGCAGGGTTTCCCGTGGCGTCACGTAGTGGCTTTTCGGATAGAAAGTAAAACGCGGCAACTGCCGGGTGACTTCGCCGGTCAATGGATCGAAGGCGGAAATCTTCTCGACTTCATCGTCGAACAGCTCGATGCGGATCGCTTCAAAATCGGATTCCGCCGGATGAATATCAATCACATCACCGCGCACGCGGAAGGTTGCCCGGGCAAAATCCATGTCGTTGCGGGTGTATTGCAGGTCAGCCAGGCGACGCAGCAACGCGCGCTGATCAAGCTTGTCGCCGCGATCCACGTGCAAGACCATTTTCAGATAAGTTTCCGGGCTGCCCAGACCGTAGATGCACGACACCGTGGTGACGATGATCGCGTCCTTGCGTTCCAGCAGCGCTTTGGTCGCCGAGAGTCGCATCTGCTCAATGTGATCGTTGATCGAGGCATCCTTCTCAATGAAGGTGTCCGACGACGGCACGTAGGCTTCGGGCTGGTAGTAGTCGTAGTAGGAAACGAAATATTCGACGGCGTTGTTCGGGAAGAATGCCTTGAACTCGCCGTACAACTGCGCGGCCAGGGTCTTGTTCGGCGCCAGCACCAGGGTTGGACGCTGCACCTGGGCGATCACGTTGGCGATGCTGAAGGTCTTGCCCGAGCCGGTCACACCGAGCAACGTCTGGTGCGCCAGCCCGGCTTCGATGCCCTCGACCATCAGGCGGATGGCTTCCGGCTGATCGCCGGCGGGCTCGAAGCGGGTGACTAGCTGGAATTCAGACATGAAATACCTCTGGATTCACCCCCGCGCGGTCAAACCGGACAGGAACGAGAAAGACCGCAAACGACCGACGTCGCCCGAGGAAAAAAACAAGATTGTGCTCAATGTGGAGCCGATTGCCTGCGCTTTCAAGGCAAACGTCCTACATCCCTCGAAGTCTTTGACGATGCCATTCGACTAACGGTCGAAAAATAATCGGAAAAACTTACGGTAAAAGCCGAATCGTCTGTCGCCATCGATCGCTGATGGCCTCTATACTAGCTCCCCGTTTGTGCACCGCTCTAGTGCATTCGGCTGGAGCGCGACACGTCCCTCCACACTCCATTCAGAGCCGCCGCAAAAATGAGCCTGTTCTCCGCTGTCGAAATGGCACCACGCGATCCAATCCTGGGCCTCAACGAAGCATTCAACGCCGATACCCGTACCAACAAGGTCAACCTGGGGGTCGGTGTTTACTGCAACGAGGAGGGGCGAATTCCACTCCTGCGCGCCGTTGTCGAAGCCGAGACGATTCGCGTCGCTCAACACGCTTCCCGTGGCTACTTGCCCATCGACGGTATTGCCGCCTACGACCAGGCCGTGCAAAAACTGCTGTTCGGCAATGACTCGCCACTGATCGCTTCCGGCCGCGTCCTCACGACCCAGGCTGTTGGCGGTACTGGCGCGCTGAAAATCGGTGCCGACTTCCTTAAGCAACTGCTGCCGAACGCCGTCGTGGCGATCAGCGACCCGAGCTGGGAAAACCATCGCGCGCTGTTCGAAACCGCCGGTTTCCCGGTGCAGAACTATCGCTACTACGACGCCGCGACCCACGATGTTAACCGCACCGGCCTGCTGGAAGACCTGAACGCCCTGCCGTCCGGTTCGATCGTTGTGCTGCACGCTTGCTGCCACAACCCGACCGGCGTGGACCTGAGCCAGGCCGATTGGAACAACGTCCTGGAAGTGATGAAAGCCAAAGGTCACGTACCGTTCCTCGACATGGCTTACCAGGGCTTTGGCGACGGCATCGACGAAGACGCCGCGGCTGTACGTCTGTTCGCGGAGTCGGGCCTGACCTTCTTCGTCTCCAGCTCGTTCTCCAAGTCGTTCTCGTTGTACGGCGAGCGCGTTGGTGCCCTGTCGATCGTCAGCGAATCGAAAGAAGAAAGTGCGCGCGTGCTGTCGCAAGTCAAACGCGTGATCCGCACCAACTACTCCAACCCGCCGACCCACGGTGCAAGCATCGTCGCCGCCGTGCTGAACAGCCCGGTCCTGCGCGCCCAGTGGGAAGAAGAACTGGCCGAAATGCGCCTGCGGATTCGCGGCATGCGCATCCAGATGGTTGAAGCATTGGCGAAGCAAGCGCCACAGCGCGACTTCAGCTTTGTCGGTCGTCAACGCGGCATGTTCTCTTACTCTGGCCTGACGGTTGAGCAAGTGACCCGTCTGCGCAGCGAGTTCGGCATCTACGCCCTGGACACCGGCCGTATCTGCGTGGCTGCACTGAACCAGAGCAACATCGATGCGGTGACCAAGGCCATCGTTGAGGTGATCTGAGTCTCGCGCTGTACGAAAAACGGGAAGCCTTTTGGCTTCCCGTTTTTTATTTGTCGCAGATAAGTGTCAAAGCGTTGTCCGCGCCCTCTAAACTCCACACAACGATGCACCTGTAGGAGCATGGCTTGCCTGCGAAGGCGACATCACAACGCTACAAGCTTCGCGGGCAAGTCGGATCGCCGCACCGCTCGCTCCTACAGATTATGCGTACACCCGAATTTCTGACGAGAGCCCACATGAAAAACGATGACCTACGCGCTGACCGTGACGAACTGGACCATTTCGTCCCTCGCACCCCGGCCAAACGCGGCAACAACCTCGTGCTGCAAGTGGCTGCCGGCGTGTTTCTCGGCGGCCTGGCCCTGTGGCTGGTGCAACTGGGCGCCACAGCGCTGTATGCCAAGTTGATGCTCGGCACCTTCACCTTCGGCGGTTAGGCCAGTTCGGTCGCGCGCTGACTGGCGGCGTCGTCATAAGCCACGTAAAGCGATTCGGCGACCTGGCTCTTGATTGCCTTGGTGCTTTCCAGGCCAAGGACAAAGCCTTCAGCCTTGCCACCGGCGCGGTTCAATTCGTCAGCGGTACTGGCCTGAGTGATGGCGTCGAACAGTTTCTCAGCGTGAGGACCGACACCCTTGGGCAGACTGATCTGGGCAATGCTCATGCGAACACCCCGTTGTTTTGCGATGTGAGTACTGGATGATTCATGGCGCTTACCTTTTCGGCGAATGGCCGGTAGCGCGTGTCACCACTTCCGGGCAGCTATGGTAGACCTCTGCTACGGTTCTGGTAACCGTCAATGAGCGTTAAAACACCGTTGGCGCCATAGAATCCGTCAAGTTAGCAATGGATGCTTGACTTCTCTTTTTGAATCAGTAACATACACGCCATTCCGCGATAGCTCAGTTGGTAGAGCAAGTGACTGTTAATCACTGGGTCCCTGGTTCGAGTCCAGGTCGTGGAGCCAGACAGAAGTACCGAAAAGCCCCTGAATCGAAAGATTCAGGGGCTTTTTTGTGGGCTGCCATAAAGTCAAAAAATCGCAGCCTTCGGCGGCTCCTACACAGGATTCGCGTTCACCTGTAGGAGCTACCGAGGGCTGCGATCTATTGATCTACAGCCCTTTTAACAAGTGGCTAACGTCAAACATGCTCCCCACTTTTCGAATGCACCACCCGCGGCTCTGCATGCCCATGCTCCGCCTCTACCACCGGGATCGCCTTCCCGTCGCAATCATGCAGCTTGCCTTCGCTGAAGTAATCGCCTTCACGCAACGCCGCGAGATCCTGGTAGCGCAGGACGCGCTCGGTGCCGGCCGCAAACACCGACTGTTGATCCGAGTTGCCGGTGGTGAAGTGGTTGAAGGTCAGGTTCAGCACGATGGCCATAATCGCTGACGAACTGATGCCTGAATGGAAAATCGTCGCGAACCAGCTCGGGAAGTGATCGTAGAAGTTCGGTGCGGCGATGGGGATCATGCCGAAGCCAATGGAAGTGGCGACGATGATCAGGTTGACGTTGTTGCGGTAGTCGACCTTGGACAGCGTACGAATGCCGCTGGCCGCCACGGTGCCAAACAGCACGATGCCGGCGCCACCCAGTACCGAGGTCGGTACTGCCGCAATCACCCGGCCCATGAATGGCAGCAAGCCAAGGACCACCAGGAACACACCACCGGTGGCGACCACGAAGCGGCTCTTGATGCCGGTCACCGCCACCAGCCCAACGTTCTGGGCGAAAGCACTTTGAGTGAAGGAGCCGAAGATCGGCGCGATCATGCTCGACAGCATGTCAGCGCGCAGGCCGTTGCCCAAGCGCTTGGAGTCGACCTTGGTACCGATGATTTCGCCGACGGCCAGGATGTCGGCGGAGGTTTCCACCAGGGTCACCATGATCACGATACACATCGACAGGATCGCGGCGAAGTGGAAGGTCGGCATGCCGAAGTGGAACGGTGTCGGGAAGCCGAACATCGGGCCTTGGGTAACGGACGAGAAGTCCGCCATGCCGAGGAATACCGCGATTACCGTGCCGATGACCATGGCCAGCAGGATCGACAAACGGGAGATGGTCGCACTACCGATTTTGCTCAGCAGCAATACCAACACCAGCGTCACCGCCGCCAGACCAATATTGGCCATGCTGCCGAAGTCCGGCGCATGGCTGTTGCCGCCCATGGCCCAACGTGCGGCCACTGGCATCAGCGTCAGGCCGATGGTGGTGATGACGATGCCCGTGACCAGCGGCGGGAAGAATTTGGTTATTCGAGAAAACACCGGGGTGATCAGCAAACCGATCAGCGACGCGGCAATCACCGCCCCGAGGATCGACTGAAAGCCACCCTCCCCACCGCTGCTGACAATCGCCACCATGGTCGCGACGCCGGAGAACGACACGCCCTGCACCAAGGGCAACTGGCAGCCGAAAAACGGTAAACCCAGGGTTTGCAGCAGCGTCGCCAAGCCCCCCGCAAACAATGAAGCAGCAATCAACAAACCGATGTCCGCCGGCGAGAGCCCGGCCGCCTGGCCGATGATCAAGGGTACCGCGACGATGCCGCCGTACATGGTCAGAACGTGTTGCAGGCCGTAAGCCATATTCGCGCCGATCCCGAGATTCTCATCTTCAGGCCGTTGGTGTGAAACATGGGGCGTTTTCATGGTTGGGGAGTTCCCTGGTTTTTGTTATGCGCACACTGTATGCAAGACTCAGGACAAATGTCTATAGAGTTGTATACAACTGGCCGGTCAGATTATGGACATCTGTTCATCCTGACCGTCGTACGACGCCTCCAATCGCTCTAAAACCTTGAAATACATCCATCCCGACCCTCCTCTCTTCTCCCGCTAATCTTTTTCCTTCATGGCGACCGCCGGCACGGAGGCCCTCTTTTATATACATATAAAGTATGCATAATGAAGCCATTCGAAATTCAATATGACAAAGCGAAAAACGCGGCCAATAAACTCAAGCATCGAGGCATAAGCCTTGCAGAAACCGAACCAGTGTTCGACGACGAGCGAGCCCTGACGCTGCAAGACCGCGATCACGATGAGCAGCGCTGGATTATCGTGGGGCAGGACGCCATAGGTCGTGTACTGGTGGTCGCCTACACCTGGCGCGATCCGAATTTCGTTCGAATCATTTCGGCGCGCGTTGCGACCAAAAACGAGCGTCGCCAATACAAGGAGGCATGACCATGAAAGACGAGTACGACTTCAGTAACGCCAAGCGCGGGGCGGTTGCCTCGAGCAAAGGCAAGACCCGCATTACCATCATGCTCGATGACGCCGTGATCGAGGCCGCTCGCTCGGTTGCGGAGAACGAGGGATTTGGTTATCAGACGGTGATCAACAACACCTTGCGACAGGCGTTACTCAACGATAAGGCGCAAGTCGCGAATGCCGATCAACAGGGCGGTGCCACGACAGGCCACCTCAAAAAAGGCGTGACCGCCACCGACCTGAAAAGCCTCGAGAAGAAGCTCGCAGACGCGCTTAGCGAAATCCGTCGGGTGATGGAACCGGGTGTTCGACCTTAGACAACAACGCCGTCGTCCTTCAGAGCGGCTGAACCACAGCCGAAGCGTCGAACAACTTGCAGAGCCATAGCCATGAAAGCGATTGAGCGATTCGCCCTGGTGCAGCATCACGGTCCCTATGAAAGCTGGCCGGCGAAAACCCCTGTCATCATCGATGGTTGTGTCTCTTCGTTGGCGATCTCCGGCTTCAATCTATTGCGTCAATACCAAACGATTGCCGGCTATCTGCTGGTGACCGACTTCGACTGCCCCTACGAAGAGGCCGTTTGTTTTGTACTGGTCAGCAAAGACCTGAAAACGGTGTTGAGCGAACGCACAGTCGGCCAAATGTACAGCTCGTTCTGGCTCGACGAGGTCGCCTGGCTGGACGACACACATTTCTACGCCACCATCGACGGCTTGGCCGAGTACCGGTTTTATTTCACCATTCGCCCCTATGGCATTCCATGGATCTATCCACGCCTGGGGCTTGCTTGCAGGCGCTTTAACGCCAAGAGTGGGCAATGGCGGCGTGATATTCGTTAAAACGAGAGAGCAGAAAGCGAACATGGGCAATAGAGTGGCCAGGCTTCTACCTGTCCTGTTCTTTGGGCTCAATCAAACGCTCGAGCATCTGCTTCAAGCGGGCACTCTCCGGCACCCGAATCCCGAATTCGCTTTCCAGCAGCCCGAGCAATTCATCGACATCCGTCACTTGGCGCCGTTCGCTCTCGCTACCGATCCGGTGGATCGCAAAACTGCCGTTGTTCAACGTCCGCCGCCACCCTTTCCCTGTACGCGCCACCATCAATTGCTTGGCGAACGACGATTCCGGATAGGTTGAGACGTACCAGTTGCCGACGGCGTAATCGATGTCTTCCTGGCGTTGCAGATCGAAGATGTACATCGCCCGCCACTCATCGCCGACCTTCGCGCGAAGGGTGTAGCCGTCTTCGTGCTGTTCAATGCGATAAGCCTCGTGAGGCGTGGGCTGTTCGGCGCGGGTATCGAGCATCAACGGCGCGGTGGGCACCATGCCACCGAAACCGACATCGCTGATGTAGCGCACGCCGTCCAGGGTCACCAGGCTCAGGCGGTGGGTACGCGCCGTCCACGCGCCTTCCGGCTGGCCCATCACCACCCGACCGCTGATGCCGCGAGCGTCAAAACCCAGCGCCTGAAGCAGGGCCAGGAAGCTATTGTTCAGTTCATAGCAGTAGCCACCGCGGCCCTGATGCAGGATTTTGTCCTCCACGGACGGCACGTCGATGAGTACCGGTTCGCCCGATAACGTCGTGAGATTCTCGAACGGGAAAGTGCCGGTGTGGCGCAGTTGAAGTTGACGCAGGGTTTCCAGGGTGGGAGCCGGGGGAGCGCTGAAACCCAAGCGTTGCAGATACAGTTCCAGATTCGTCAGGCGAGGCTCACTCATTGCTCAATCCTTATGCACGGGGCCGCAGGTCACTGCGCCGATGGGCGCCATATATAAGGGATAAACCGGTTTGACCGACAATTGATTTAGCCAATCGCCACCCCACACAGAATCAACGCCGCTTGCGCGTCCCCAGCCGAATCCACGTCGGCGCATGGTCGCTGGCATGGGGCTCGTTGCGCACCCAGGCATCGACGCCGGCCTCTTGCAGATACGGACTCAGCGCCGGGTTCAGCAGCAGATGATCGATACGCAACCCGGAATTTTTCTGCCAGTGCTGTCGGAAATAATCCCAGAACGTGTAAAGGCGATCTTCCGGGTAAAGATGTCGCAGGGAATCGGTCCAGCCCTGCTCCAGCAGTCGCTGATAACACTCACGACTCTCGGGTTGCAGCAACGCATCCTTGAGCCAGGAGCGCGGGTTGTAGATGTCCAGGTCGGTGGGCACCACGTTGTAGTCGCCGGCCAGCACCACCGGATGGTCACTGGCCTGAAGGGCTTGCGCGTAGTGGATCAGCCGCTCGAACCACGCCAGTTTGTACTCGAACTTCGGCCCCGGTTGCGGGTTGCCGTTGGGCAGGTACAGACACCCCACCAGAACCCCGTGCACCGCCGCTTCCAGATAGCGGCTCTGGGTGTCGGTGTCGTCGCCGGGCAAACCGCGACGACTTTCCAGCGGTTGCGCATCCCGGGCCAGGATCGCGACGCCGTTCCACGAGGACTGGCCCTGCCAGATCGCGCCATAGCCGACAGCCTCAAGCTCCGCGGCCGGGAACGCACTGTCGAGGGACTTGAGCTCTTGCAGGCAGACGATGTCCGGCTGCTCTCGCGCCAGCCAGGCCAGCAGGTTCGGCAGTCGGGCCCGCAGGCCGTTGACATTGAACGTCGCGATTCGCAAAGGCTTCATCGGTCAGGGCTCCTGGTGAAGAGGTGTCCAGATTGTGACACCAGCCGGTTCTGGTGGTTGCGCCAGCAAAGCAATGTGCGGCGTAATAGGCGCCCAATGCCCGGCCTGATTTACCGAGAATATCGACGTCATGGACACCCCCCTCGAAGGCAACAGAATCATCCTGCGCCCCCTTCAATACGCCGATGCCGATGCGCTGGTGAAAGCGGCCGAAGACGGCGAACTGTGGAACCTGACCGTCACGGTGGTGCCCTCCTCGACCACCGTCGACAGTTACCTGAAAAGAGCCCTCGACGGCCGCGATGCCGGTAGCGTCCTGCCGTTCGTTATCGCGCTCAAGGAGACGGGCAAGGTCATCGGCTCGACCCGGTTCTGGAAAGTCGACCGGTTCAACCGCAAGCTGGAAATCGGCAGCAGCTGGATCAGCGCCAGCTGGCAGAAAACTTTCGTCAACACTGAAGCCAAATACCTGATGCTGCGCCATGCCTTCGAAGCGCTCGATTGCGTGCGGGTGCAATTCACCACTGACGAAAACAACCAGACATCACGCAACGCGATCCTCAGGCTGGGCGCGCTGCAGGAAGGCATCGTGCGCCACGAACGGATCATGCCGGACGGGCGCAAGCGCAACTCGGTGCGGTTCAGCATCATTGATGATGAGTGGCCACAGGTTCGGCAGCATTTGGAAAAGAAACTGGCGCAGTACCCGCCTCGCTGACGCCACGTTCACACATTGAATCGTCACAAACGAAAAGGAAGTCGTCCCCATGCCACTTCACTACCGCCTCGGCCAACCCGCCGACGCCTTGTGCATCAGCGGCCTCGCCACTCAGGTGTTTCTCGACACCTACGCCACCGACGGCATGCGTGCCGACCTCGCACAAGAAGCCCTCACGGTCTATACGCCTGCACGTTTCGAAACGCGCCTGAATGATCCGGCGACTCGATTCGTGCTGGCCGAACGCGATGGCCATCTCCTGGGTTTCGCCGAGATCGTCGCCCACGCGAAGGGGCCGATGCCTGGGTTATCGGCCGGAGCGGAACTGGTTCGCCTGTACGTGCAACGCCATGCGCACCGACAAGGGATCGGGCAAGCGTTGCTCCAGCAAGCCGAAGCGCTGACCCGGGAGGCCGGGCAGCCCTTCCTGTGGTTATCAGCCTGGGTTGAAAACCATCGCACCCGGGGGTTCTACCAGGCTCAAGGCTATGAAGAAGTGGGCATCACTCACTACGAATTCGGCGGCAATGCCTATGAGAATCGGCTGTTACAGAAACCACTCATGCAGGGCTGAAGAGGTGCACGAATGAACATCCCGCAACCCTTCATCATTCACGAAACCGAACATTGGCGGCTCAACCATCGCCTCAACTCGGCGTTGCCGGGTTACCTGATGGTTGGCGCCCGCTCCAACGTCAACGCGCTCCACGAACTGCCCGACAGCGCACTGGCCGAACTCGGTCCGCTGCTGGCCACAACCCAGCGCATCGTTGAAACACTGTTCAAACCCAAACGCCTGTACATCGGCCGTTACGGCCATGAACCCGGGCACTCCATCCATTTTCACATCATTCCAATCTACGACTGGGTCGAAGACCTGTTCTGGCGGGATGAACGCTATCGGCTGCTCGAAACCTACTCTTCCACCACTCCCGAAAGCCTGACCGATGGTGCCGAGCTGACACTGTTTGTCTGGCGCGAGTTCTGTGAACGGCCCGATCCGCCACCGGCACCCGGCATGACAGTCGACCAGGCGATCAGCCGCTTGCGTGAAGCGTTCATCTGAAACCAACCATTCGTCATCCAACCGGCACCAACCGCGCCGCCCCTGAGACCAATATCAGGTAACGACTCAACTCAGGAGACGTACCATGATCACGACAAAAATCACCTCGCTGCTGCTGGCCGGCTTGTTGTGCACCGCATCGATGGCCAGCTATGCCGCCAACGATGCACCTGATGCCACTGGCACCAAGACCGGCGGCGTCAGCGGTTCGACGCTACCGCCCAACAGCACGCCCGGCGCGCCATCAGGCGCAAACAGTTCGGGCAGTAATGGCAGTGGTTCCGGCTCATCGAGCACAGGCTCGGGCGTCAATGGCAGCAATGGCGGAACCAGTGGTTCTGGCGCGGGCGGTGGCACCGGTGCGGCCGGTGGCGGCACGGGCGGAGCCGGCGGTGGGACGGGCAGCTGAACGCGTAAAGGCAGCTTCTGATTTCGATGCCCGGAATCAGGGCCTGCCTGTTCAGATGATCAACGATCCGAACGCAGCAAGGCTTCCACACCACCTTCCATGGACAGCACCGCCGAACGGTTTCGCCCCGAGTGCTTGGCTTGATACAAAGCGGCGTCGGCGCGCTGGATAAACACTTCCATGTTGTCCCGTCCGGTGGGCACAAACGAATAGCAGCCCAGGCTGACCGTCACGTAACCGGTGGGCGAGCCGCTGTGGGTGATGTTTTTGTCCATGACGCTGCGGCGGATTTGCTCGGCAATCACCATCGCGCCGTGAATATCGGTGTCTGGCAATAACGCCGCAAACTCTTCACCGCCATAGCGCACTGCCAGATCGGCCTTGCGATGGCAGCAACTTTTCAGCGCGCGCGCCACTTCGGCCAGGCAATGATCCCCCGCCACATGGCCGTAAGTGTCGTTGTAGCGCTTGAAGAAATCGATGTCGAGCATCACCAGACTCAGCGGGCTCGCTTGCCGGGCACCACGGCCGAACTCGATGTCCAACGCCCGCTCGAACAGGCGCCGGTTGGCCAGGCCGGTCAGGCTGTCGTGGGTCGCGATCAGCTCCAGCGCTTCCTGGGCCGCACGTAGATCGGCTTCGATCCGCCCACCATCGCGAACCTGATGAATGAACACCCAGCCGAACAGCCCCACGCCCAGCACCACCAAGGCCACAATGACGCTGGATTGAAACGCCGTGGCGTACCAGTCCTTGAGAATCGCATCTTTCGAGGAAGCGGCCGACACCACCAACGGATATGCCTCCAGCTGCCGGTAGCCATACAAGCGAACCGTGTTGTCGACCACCGAGTTGATCATCGCGTTGCCCGCGTTGGCGTTGGGCAAGTGCTTCTGGAAAATCGCGCCCTGGGCCACCGACGTGCCGATCTGGGATTCGATAAACGGCCGCCGCGCCAACAGCGTGCCGTCAGTGAGCGCCAGAAACATTGCCCCCTGATCATCGATGCTGAAGCTTTTGAAGAACTGATCGAAGTACGCCATTTTGATGCCGGCCAGCAACACGCCCTGGAAATTGCCGTTCTTGTCATTGACCCGCTTGGACACCGGAATGATCCACTCGCCGTTCTCGCGACTGCGAATAGCCGGACCAATGTGCGCCAGGGACGAGACGTTCTGTTGGTGGAACTTGAAGTACTCGCGATCCGCCACGCCCGAGCCCCGAGGCAGGTCCGAGAACGAGGTAATAACCCACTGCCCCTGCTGGTCGAACAGGAAAATCCCGTGCAATTGATGCAGTGCCTGGACCCGACTGGCGAAGGTTTTCTGCAGGCGCGGCACCTGGGCGGCGTCATAGCCATCCGCCTGAATCCAGTCTGCCAGGCTGGTCAGCACCAGATCGGCCTTCATGAACGTATCTTCGGCCTGCTGCGCCATGGCCCGAGTGAGGTTCGACGACGCGACCTCGGCCAGTGCCAGGTCGTGGCGCCGCGATTGCTCCAGTTGCAGATACAGCAAACCACACAGGCACAGGCACACCGCCGCGATGAAAAACGCCGAAGCCTTGAGCAGAGGCAAGCGTTTCAGTGCGCCGGGAGCGTGATGCGAGTCGTGAATGGGGATAGGCAAAGGTGCTTCCTGGAGGGCACGGCGTGGGCAAAGGCCCAAAGTCCTTATTTTTTGTGAGCTTAGTCTATGGGGTTGTCCGGGGCCAATGAGAAAACCCTCTCTGCTAGGATGAAAGGCTTCAGCACTTGCCCCGAAAGTCTATCCACGGAGGAAAACATGAGTACTCAGTCCCACCCGGTCACTTTCAATACCGCCGTTTTCGATCTCGGCAATGTACTTATCCGCTGGAACCCCAGAAACCTTTACAAAAAGTTGTTCGGTGACGATGTAGAGGCGATGGAAACCTTCTTGGCAGAGGTCTGCCACACCGCCTGGAACGAACAACAGGACAGGGGCCGGACCTGGCAGGAAGCGATCGAAGAAGCCATCGCCCGACATCCGAGCCAGGAAGCGCTGATCCGCGCCTACCACGAACGCTGGGAAGAAACGCTCGACGGTGCCATCGAAGACACCGTAACCATCCTTGATGAACTGCATGCCAACGGCATCCGCCTGCTGGCGCTGACCAACTGGTCCGCCGAAACTTTCCCGATTGCCCTTGAGCGCTTTGAATTCCTGCAGCGCTTCGAAGGGATTCTGGTGTCGGGCGTCGAGGGCGTGATCAAGCCATCGCCGGAAATCTTCCAGTTGCTTGCCTCACGCTATGACGTAGATATGAGTCGTGCGGTGTTCATTGATGATCACCAGCCGAATATTGAAGGGGCGCAGCGGGTGGGGCTTCACGGGATTCAGTTTTTTAATGCGGCGCAGTTGCGTGAGGATCTGGTGGCGTTGGGGTTGCCGGTTCAAGCAGGCTGAAATGGCGGAGACCTCATCGCCAACTCGCTCGCGATGAGGTCCCCACAGCACTACAAAAACTCACCCCGCCAACCGCCGCATCGCACTCTGCAAATGCGCCCGGGCACTTTCGGCATCCCCCAAACGCATCTGCTCATACGCCCGCTGGGCAATTTCATGAGGGACCGGCTTGAGCTCGCGCTGGGTCGCCATCGCCAGCAACTGCACCTGGGCGGCACGCTCCAGGTAATACAAATCGTCCCAGGCCTCGGCGATGGTTGGCCCACAAACGATCACCCCGTGGTTCTTCAGAAACAGGATATCGGCAGCGCCCATCACACTGGCGATCCGGTCGCCTTCGGATTCATCCAGGGCCAAGCCGTTGTAGTCCTCATCCACCGCCGTGCGACCGTAAAACTTCAATGCCGTCTGCCCCAGCCACAGCAGCGGCGGGCCTTGCAGCAAACACAACGCAGTGGCGTTCGGCATATGGGTGTGAAATGCCACTTTCACTCGCGGCAGCTGTTTATGCAGACGGGCATGGATGTAGAACGCGGTCGCCTCCGGCTGCCCGTTACCCGCTACGACATTGCCGTGGAAATCGCAGACCAGCAGATTGTCAGCGTTGACCTCGGCAAACGCATACCCGTAAGGGTTCACAAAAAACAGATCATCGCGCCCCGGCACCATGGCCGAAAAGTGGTTACAGATGCCCTCCTCCAAACGGTGCAGTGCCGCCAGTTGGAAGCACGCAGCCAATTGCGTGCGGGCGATGATGGCGGCCTCCGAATCCAGGTTCAGATCGGCATAACGCGCCGGACGGGAACTGCCTGCAAGGGTGTGTGCCATAACGACGACTCCGTGTGTTACCAGCCAAGGGAGGTGAACAAGGGAACGACCTGATCCAGGGTGCTCAGGATGGCGTCCGGCCGATAGTCCGGCAGCAATTGCCGACCGGTGCCGCGGTCGATCCACACGCAGCGAAACTGCATGTCCCGCGCAGCAGTGTGGTCCAGCATCGGACTGGCGCAAATATGCACCACCTGATCGCGCCGCACGCCCAGCTGTTCATGAGCGTAGTCAAACAACCGCGGATTCGGCTTGTAGGCGCCGGCCTGTTGCGCGGTGATGACCCGATCGATATGCCCGCCGAGTTGCGCGACGTTACCGGCGATGATGTCGTCATCGGTGTTGGACACGATGCACAGTTTGAAGCCCATGGCCTTGAGCCGCGCCAAGGTCTCGACCACCTCGGGAAACGGCGACATCCGTGGAATCGCCCCGGCCAGGCGCTGACTGTCTTCGGGCAGACTCGCCAGCCCCAACTCTTCCAGGGCCCGTTGCAAGCCGAGGGTGCTCAATTGGCGAAACGAACGGTGCGGCGGGGTCTGCTCCAGTTGATGTTCATGCCGGTCGTACACCGCGATCAGGCGATCGACGTCGATCGAGTGCTCGCCCTTGTCCTGCAAGATTTCGGTGGCCACGGCTTTCAAGCCTTCATCCCACTGAATCAGCGTGCCGTAGCAATCGAAGGTCAGCCATTCGGGGCGCGGGGTGTGCTGGAGCGTCATGAGCTTATCCTCGGAGTTGAGAGCTTCAGCTTAAGAGCGCTTAGTGATAGTGTGAAATTAAATCTATACCGCCATCTCAGTTGAAAATCGAATATCAAGGAGACCGCCATGCTCGATCTTGAATTGCTCAAGAGCTTCGTCTGTGTGGTCGACGAAGGCAGCTTCACCCGCGCCGCCGAACGCGTACACCGGACCCAGTCCACCGTCAGCCAGCAACTGCGCAAACTCGAAGAGTTGATCGGCCATCCGCTGCTAATCCGTGACCGCACCGGGCAAAACGTCACGGTCACTGAACATGGTGAACGGTTGATCGGCTATGCCCGACGCTTGCTGGCGCTGTCCTCGGAGGCGGTGCAGGCCCTGGCCAACGATGTCGATCTGGAGATCCTGCGCCTCGGTGTGCCGGAAGACTTCGACGCCCGGCGCATGGCCGTGCTCCTCGCCGGGTTCAGCCAGGCCCGACCGCACGCCCGACTGGAAACCATCAGCGGCATGAGCCTGGACCTCAAGCACAAGCTTGATGCCGGTGACATCGACATCGCCCTGATCAAACGCGAACCGGACAGCGGACCGTGCTGGGCGGCCTGGCCGGAAGTGCTGGTGTGGGTGAAAGGTGCGGGAATGGATTCGGCCAATGGGGTCTTGCCGTTGGCGTTGTTTCCCCAAGGCTGTATTTATCGCCAGCGAGCCACCCGTTTGCTCGACGTGGCCCAACGGCCATGGCGAGTGGCGTTCGGCAGCCACAGCTTGACCGGGATTCAGGCGGCGGTGGCTTCGGGTTTGGGGGTTTCCGTGCTGCCAGCGTCGGCGGTGCTGCCCGAGCACACGGTGTGTACCGATTTGCCCGAGTTGCCGCCGTCGGAGTTGGCGCTGGTGAGTCGCGAGGGCACGTTGACCGGGTTGCAACGGGCGTTGGTGGAGTTTTTGCGGGGGGCGTTGAGTGAGGAGGTGCGGGAGAAATAGCCTGGTCAGTTGGCCTGGGGGTTATTGACTTCGCGAAGCAGGTCGGCGACCGGGAGGTTCATTGTGTTTGAGTAGTAGGGTTTGTAACCGTAGGCCGTCATAACGACCTTGCAGGGGATACTCTGTTTATTCGAAAGAATCCTATTGAGTTCCGATACAGACAAATTGTCACTCGAACTGCCATTAATTGAGGTTTTCTTCAAAAAGGTGCGTGTGACATAGCGATATCCCTGACTCTTTTGCTTGTCTGTATCCGTATAGATCAACCCATACGCCGAAAGCTGTTGAACGTGTTCTACGGAAAAGTCCTGATCATCGTCCAACGCACACTGAAGATTGGCCGATGCGACGCCCTCCTTTTCACCTCGGCCAAAGAGATCCAAAACATCAATATCCGAAGTGTAGTGAATATCATAGAGAGGCAAATTCCCCTCGCGCATGACCGATAGATAATCCAAGTTTGCCGGGGGCTTGGTGTGATCTTTTGCACAGGCAGAACAGAGGACAACCGAGAGCAAAAGGATGACGCGGGCGACGGGTTTTGCGCTCATGAACAAGCTCCTTGCAGGCTTTTCTGACAATCCATTGAACAAGCGCGCAAGAATGCGGGATAGGGCGAAGAACTTCCAATACCCAGTTCGAAAACAGGGACCTTCGAAGGATTGAACCACCGCAATCCTGTGGGAGTGAGCTTGCTCGCGATGGCGGTCTTACATCCAACATCAATGTTGACTGGTCTGGCCTCATCGCGAGCAAACTCGCTCCCACAGGTCCTGCGTTTTAACGGACCGATTTCAGCGCGACGGCGGAACCCGGATATCCCCCGCCCGACACTGGGTCTTCACGCCTTTCCCACACGCGCCAAACTCCAGGTCTTTGCCCATGCACACCCGCACTTCCGACAACTCGGGGCCACTGCAGAGTACTGCGATGCCGTCCGCCGGGATGCCGGGATTGCTCTCGCGAAACAGGTCGGCAATTTTCTGCGCCGGGAAGTAATGCGTACTGCTGAAAGGTTGCAGTTGCTCGGGGATCTTCAAGGCCCCCACAGCCTTGTCCGCCGCGTCCAGGTAACCCGTCGCGCCGAGGCCGCTGCACGTACCGTGCTTGGCCCATTCGTGCTCAAGCAACTTCGGCGTCGGGAACAACGTCAGGCCTTGCTTTTGCTCGGAGGGTGACAACGCCACCATCGGCGGGCACGACTCCGGCCAGCCGCCCTGGGCGTATTGCGGCCAGAGGCCGTGGAGCACGAAGCCGTAGCCTTTGCCGGAACATTGCATGTCGTCTTTGTGGGTCAGGCAGAACGTCGGTGACCAGGACAGCGTCAGCAGGTAGTAATCGAATACCCCCGCCACCGACTCGACCGGGGCTTTGCCTTGGTGTGATTGTCGAGCGCTGCTCAGGCCGATGTTGCCGAACGTTATCGCCAGGATTGCGATGACTGCGTAAAGCTTTTTCATTTACCCACTCCTTGGGAATGATGGATGTAGTCCTTGGCCGACGATCGGCCAAGGGGTGTTTTGTCATGCCGGTGTTTCAATCGCATGACGCAGGGCAAAACGTGCATTACCTTGAAGGGGTTACGATCACACTTACATCACGACAGGGAATCGACATGAGTAAGGCAGACGAGCTCGCCGCAAAACTGAGAGAAACCCGACAAGCCGCTGACGCGACCACCGGCACCGATCAGGCGATCGACGCCTGGCCGGGCCAGGTTTATGCAATGTATCACCAGATCGAAGCCTGGCTAGCGCCGCTGCTCGAGGCCGGCCTGAGCATCCGCCGCAACCCGACCCATATTTTCGAGCGCCACCCTGAAGGTGCAACCTACGCCTATTCCATCGACCAATTGCTGATCGAAGGCAACCACCACAACATCACCTTCGTGCCGATCGTGCGCTTCACCGCTGACGGTGAGGGCCGGGTCGAAATTCACCTCAAAGGCAAAGAGATTCCGCTGCTGCGAACCGTCAGCGAACACGGCGAAACGCAGTGGTGGCTGCAGTCGATCGAGCAATCCGGGCAACAGACTGATGCAGTGGCGTTGACTGAGGTTAATTTGTTGTCAGTGGTGCAGGAAGGACTGGACCTCTAAATCCGCGGTGCGAGCGGGCTTGCTCGCTCGCACCGGCTTCAGCGCCAAGCCTTTCACTGGCTGACCACAATCTTCCCGATCATCTGCGGATGCAGAGCGCAGAAATACTCGAACTCCCCCGGCGTGTTGAACACGTAGGAAAAGCTGTCATTGGTATCCAGCGCGCCCGAGCGAAACGCCTTGTGGGTTTCCGCCACGGTGTGCGGGATCTGATCATCGTTCACCCACGTCACTTTGGTGCCCACGGCCACGGTCAAATCCTTGGGGCCGAACATGAACTCCTTGATGTCGATTTTCACCTCCTGCGCCCACACCGGCATCGACAGTAGCAGGCAAATCACGGGTAGTAGTCGCGTTTTCATCTGAGTGCCCTCCCCTAAACCAGTGTTGAATCAATCAGCGCCAGCGGATGCTCGCCCTGTGTCGCGCGCACATCGGTGATTCCCAGGTAATTGCGCAGTTGATCGGCGGCCACCGTCATCGGTCCGGGTGCCGGCGCCGTCCCTGGTGCAGGTTGTGGATAAGCCGTACCACGGGCGGTGTGGAAGGTGATGTTGCCTTCGACCTTCTGGATCACCTGATGGATATGCCCGTTCAGCACCGTCACCGAACCGTACTTGCGCAGCATCGCAATCGCCTGGTCGCCATCCTCGGTGCCCCAGCCCCACGGCTGATAAATTGTCCACAACGGAATATGGGTAAACACCACGATCGGTGTGCTGGTGCTCACGGCGCGCAAGTCATCGGCCAGCCAGGCCAGTTGATCGGCGCCGAGGTTCGCTTCACGACCGGCCTGGAAGTTGAAGACGTTCACCAGCGCAATGAAATGCACGCCGTGATCATCGAAGCTGTACCAGCCATTGCCCTTGGTGCCCTTGCCGTAGCGCTCCAAGTAGAGTTTGCCGCCGCCCTCGTCGAGGGTGTCGTGCTCGCCCGGTACATAGTGAACCGTGGACGGCAGGCCCTTGAGCAGTTGTGCGGCGGTGTCGAACTCCTCGGCTTTGGACAGGTGGGTGATGTCGCCGGTGTGCAGGATCAGCGACGGCCGTTTCGGCAGCGCGATGACCTTGTCGATCGCCACCTGCAACGTCTTCAGCGGTTCCGGGTTGGCTTCCTTGTTGAAGCCGATGTGTGAGTCGCTGATCTGCACAAAGTGGAACGTGCTCGCAGCCAGCGCTTTGGGGTCGGAAACGTTGCCGCCCTCATCCAGCGCAAAGGCCCGGGGAATGCCTCCGCTCAAAGCCCAGATCACGCCGGCCCCGGCCCATGCGGAACACTTGAGCAGCGTCCGGCGGTCGGGGTTCAGCGGGCCGTCGGTGCGCCGTTCGTATTTTGAATGAATGTCCATCGGTATGCCCTCGCTGGCGGACTACAGTGATGTAGCTGACACGAGGTACAACCGGGTAGGACAGGTCTTTATTCCACATCGAAAAATATGTTTTTTCCCGGGAATAAAACCCGGCGCGTGAGAGTTATAGGGGTGGGACGGTGCGGGAACCACTATGAAGCGATTTGAGGAGCTGTTTGCGCCCCACATGGACGCGGCCTACAACCTCGCGCGCTGGCTCACCGGCAACGACAGCGCCGCACGTGACGTCGTGCAGGAAAGCGCCCTGCGTGCTTTCAGGTTTTTGCACCGTTTCGCCGACGGCAACCCCAAGGCCTGGTTCCTGACCATCGTGCGTAACGAAAGCTACACCTGGCTCAAGGCTTCGGCCGGCCAGCACTGGGTCACCATCGGCGATGAGCTTCCCGAAGACGACGCCGCGCTGAGTCACAGCCAAACTCCGGAACTGCTGGCCATCCATACGGAAAACGCGGTGCTGATCCAGCAAGCCCTGTGCGCCCTGCCGCCGATTTTTCGCGAGGTAATTATTCTGAAGGAGCTCGAAGACATGCCTTACAAGGACATCGCCCTGGTGGCCGACATCCCCATCGGCACTGTCATGTCGAGACTGGCCCGCGCCCGTGCCATGCTCAAACTCGAACTATTGAAGTTGCACGATCATGAATGAACTCGACTGCACGGTTTGCCAGACGCTGATTCATGGTTTTCTGGACAAGGAACTTGATCCGGTAATGACGGCGAATATGGCCGGGCATCTGACCGGATGTGCTGAGTGCGCGCGGTGGCTTGAGGAAGCGCGGTTACTGACGGTCAGCGTGAAGCAACATGCGCCGTATTACCTGGCGCCGGCGTCGTTGACTACCAGCGTGTTTGCCCCTGTTGCGGCCCGGACCAGCGTCATCGAACGCTGGAAAAAATGGTTCGCGCCTGCGTTTTCAGCGGCCGCTCTGACCTTGGCCATGGTGCTTTATGTGGCAGCGCCTGGCAGTGAACAGCCGTTGATGGATGAGGCTGTGTCGAGCCATGTCCGTTCGTTGATGGGCGAACATTTGAACGATGTGGTTTCGTCCGACCGCCACACCGTAAAGCCCTGGTTCACCGGCAAACTCGACTTCTCGCCGCCGGTGTTCGATTACTCGGCGCAGGGGTTTCCGTTGTTGGGTGGACGACTGGATTATCTGCAACATCAGACTG
Source organism: Pseudomonas sp. LBUM1646 (assembly GCF_059716165.1). Lineage (NCBI taxonomy): Bacteria > Pseudomonadati > Pseudomonadota > Gammaproteobacteria > Pseudomonadales > Pseudomonadaceae > Pseudomonas > Pseudomonas sp. LBUM1646. The sequence goes on along the minus strand of NZ_CP166810.1, from coordinate 2,255,655 downwards.
CGGCGGCGCTGAGCTATGGGCGGGCTAAACACATTATCAACGTCTTTATCCTGCCGACGAACGAGACGGACAAACCGCCGAAAACCGAGTCGATTCGCGGCTTCAACGTGGTGTCCTGGCAAGAGAATCACATGCGGTTTGTGATGGTTTCCGATGTGGAGAAAGGTGAGCTTGAAGCGCTCAGCCGGCTGCTCAAGAATGGCGCCTGAGCGGGTTTAACGAAAATCGCTCAATGATTCAATGATCCCGGCTACGGCCTCATCGACGGACATCAATGCGGTGTCGATACCAAACGGCTCGCGGTCCCACGGTTCATAGTCATGATCCAGCACCGATTGCCAATCGGGCGCTTTCAGGCCAGGAACATCGATCTGGCGCGTCTCTACCCGCCGCCGATGTTCCTCCCGGTCAGAGCAGGTCACTTCGATATCGATCAACGATGATCGCGCCCGACTGGCCGTCTCACGCCAGGCGTCGCGACTTTCCTGCACGGGGTTAACACAATCGACAACGACAATATTTCCCATGCTGAGGTTGGTCAGGGCCAGCGCGTTGCCAACCAGATAGCCGCTGCGGCCAACGTCCTTCGCGAGTACGTCGGCGTCTCTAATCGCTTGCTCGATCGAATCGATCCGCAGATACAGCGCGCCCAGTTCGGTTACCAGGCGTTTGGCGATGGTTGATTTGCCGGTGCCCGGGAGCCCGCTGAAGACAATGAGCATCGGTTGTCCTTGAAAAATCTACTGGGATTTATGGCCTGCCTTGCCCCACCGCTGCTTGCAAATCCAGCGCCGGCAACTTGGCAGGCGAATTCAACGCTTTCAACACCGGAATATCGTACCCATACACATCCGGTTTAAACGCCACTCGCCCATTGCTGCCCATGTCCACCGTCCAATACGCCAACAACACCGGCACTTTCACCGGCAAGCGAATGTTCTCGGTCTTGCCATTGGCCAATTGCTTTTGAATCCCGGCGCTGTTCCAGCGCACCGGATCGTTGAACAGCAGCTCCACCAACTGCAACGGATTCTCCACCCGGATACAGCCCGAACTGGTGGCGCGGACGTTCTTCGCGAACAACTCCCGGTGCGGCGTGTCGTGCAGGTAGATCGCATAGTCATTGGGGAAGCGGATGACCACCTGACCCAGTGAGTTTTCCGGCCCCGCGTCCTGGCGCAAAGTGATGCCCCGCGGGTTGGTCCAGTCGACGGTCGCCGGATCCAACACGTTCCCTTCCCGATCCAGCGGACGGATCCGGTTGGCACTGAGGTAATTCGGGTTACTCAGGATCTTCGGCAACACGTCTTCTTTCAAAATCGTCGGCGGCACGGTCCAGGTAGGGTTGAACGTGACGTAAGTAATCTCGGCCTGAAAGATCGGCGTACTGCGGAACGGTTTACCGACCTGCACCCGGGAGCGCCAGATCGGCTGGCCATCGCGATACAGCGCCACCTTGTACCCGGCAATATCGACGATGACGAACGTGCCCTGCAGTTTATAAAGCAGCCAGCGCGCGCGTTCCATATTGACCCGCACCTGATCGATGCGTGCCTGCACCGGCACGTTCAACGCGGCGAGGGTCGTCGCCCCGGCAACGCCGTCCGCGCCCAGGTATTGCTCGGTCTGGTACTTCTTCACGGCGGCAATCACCGCATCGTCGTATGCGTTGCTTTTGCTGTGTTTCGAGTCTAGATAACCACCCGCCGCCAAACGCGCGCGCAACTGCGCCACTGCGGCGCCGTCCATCCCCGGCTTGAGTGACTGCCCTTCGGCAACCTTCGGCCAACCGCCCCGATCACGGATGATGCGCAACTGCGCCAACGCCTCACGCAAACCGCCATACACCGCCTCTTGCGGCGGCGCCTGCGCAAAGGCGCGGGCGACATCATGGGTGTCCAGGGCGATGAAGAAGTTATTCACGTCGTCTCGGGGATCGGCGCCGGTAATATCGAAGTTCCAATGCATGTCCAGCCGTGCAGGATCGACCTTGCCCCGGCGCAGTTGCAGCAAAGCTGTGAGGTACGTGCGAGTGGCCGCGACATCAAAGGCTGCTTGCTGTTCCGGCGTTGGCGCGGTGTTCCGCATCAATGCCTGGGCCATGGCCAAATCATCACCACGAAAATCCGCCGGTTCCAGCCCATCGATTTGCGTGTCATTGAGGCTTTTTAACAACTGCGTGACATCGTCAGGGTTGGTCCAAGCCGCGCGAAACTGGCGATGGGTATAAAAATCCAGAACCACACGGTTAACGTCGATCCGTTGATGGCGCGGCCGGGTCTGCAGCGGTGGAAAAGCCGAGATCAGCGGCTCCAGCGCCGCATGGATCACTTGGGCGACGTTATCGTCGGGTATCGCTTCAATCATGCTGATCGGCGGATTTTCCGGCGCAATCGGCGAAGTTTCGGCGTACGCTGTGCCGCTGATCAGAAAGCCCATAAAAAAGATGCGGCTTATGACGAATAACCTTGATAGTTGCCTCATGGATAATCCTTAATCTCGTGCGTTCAGCACTTCTCGTTTGCCCTGCTAAACTCGAAATAACTTGATGAGACATCTCTATGGCGCTAAACCGCTTTGGCTTTCTATGCTCGGTCCTGCTGCTGACGGTAACGTCCCTACCAGCAGCGTACGCCGATTCTCTTGCTGCCGCCCTCGCCAAAGCGGCCCCTGGCGCTAACGCCAAAGTCATCGGGCTGGCCGTACGCGCCTCCCAGTGCAGCATCGCCCGCGGCGCAGCCCCGGTCCAGCGACTCGCCGTCATCGATTACTCGCTACCTTCGACCGAACAGCGCTTGTGGGTGTTCGATTTAAAGAAGCGCAAACTGCTGTTTCATGAACTCGTCGCCCATGGCCGCAACAGCGGCGAAAACATGGCGGTCAACTTCTCCAACCAGAACGAAAGCTTCGCCACCAGCCTTGGCTTATACCGTACCCAGGCAAGTTATGTCGGGCAAAACGGCTATTCGCTGCGCATGGAAGGGTTGGAGCCCGGGTTTAACGATAACGCGTTTGAACGAGCGATCGTGATTCACGGCGCGCCGTATGTCAGCCCCGTCCTCGCCCGGGCCAATGGCCGCATCGGTCGAAGCCTCGGATGCCCGGCAGTGCGGCCGGCGATCGCGCATCGGTTGATTGATTCGATGAAAAATGGGCAGTTGTTGTTTTCTTATTATCCGGATCAGCGGTGGTTGAAGACTTCGTCTTTTGTTAATTGCGGTGGTGCGACCGTGGCCGATGTGTCGACGCCATAACCGTCCATCAAATCGCCCGCAAACTGACAAAACGGTAATCTCCACCTCAGGCTACTGAAAGGTGCCACTCGCTAGCCTCCCCATAAGGTTCTCTGCCCTCCGCCCAGGAGGGATCCGAGGGCATCAGGACGGGGAACAAAAACACCATGCATTCCAACACTTCAAGACGCACCTTCGTGAAGGGACTGGCGGCGGGCGGGCTCCTTGGCGGCCTCGGATTATGGCGCACGCCTGCCTGGGCGGTCACCGCGTCTGGCGAATTGGCGGGTTCAGATTTCGACCTGTTCATCGGCGAAACACCGGTCAACATCACCGGCAACCCGCGCACTGCCATGACCATCAACGGCGGCCTCCCCGGCCCGCTGCTGCGCTGGCGTGAAGGCGACACCGTCACCCTACGGGTCAGGAACAAACTCAAGGACACCACTTCCATTCACTGGCACGGCATCTTGCTGCCGGCCAACATGGACGGCGTGCCGGGCCTGAGCTTCCACGGCATCGAACCGGGCGGTATGTACGTCTACCAGTTCAAGGTCCGGCAGAACGGCACTTACTGGTACCACAGCCATTCGGGTTTTCAGGAACAGTCCGGCGTCTACGGGCCACTGGTGATCGACGCCAAGGACCCGGAGCCCTTCCAGTACGACCGCGACTACGTGGTGATGCTGACCGACTGGACCGACGAAAACCCGGTCGGCCTGATGAAAACCCTCAAGAAGCAGTCGGATTACTACAACTACAACAAGCGCACCGTGGGTGATTTCATCCACGACGTCAGCGAGAAAGGCTGGGCTTCAACGGTGGCCGATCGAAAGATGTGGGCCGAGATGAAGATGAATCCCACCGACCTGGCCGACGTCAGCGGTGCCACGTACACCTATTTAATGAACGGCCAGGCACCGAACTCGAACTGGACGGGCGTGTTCCGCCCCGGCGAGAAACTTCGGCTGCGCTTTATCAACGGCTCAGCCATGAGCTATTTCGACGTGCGCATTCCCGGGTTGAAAATGACCGTGGTCGCGGCGGATGGGTTGCACATCAAACCGGTGAGCGTCGACGAGTTTCGTATTGCGGTGGCGGAGACGTTCGATGTGATTGTCGAGCCGACCGAAGCCGTCTACACCCTCTTTGCACAATCGATGGACCGCACCGGCTATGCCCGCGGCACGCTGGCGGTGAAGACCGGTTTATCGGCGCCAGTGCCACTGCTGGACCCTCGCCCACTGGTGACCATGGACGACATGGGCATGGGCGGGATGGACCACGGCAGCATGGCCGGCATGGATCACAGCAACATGGCCATGCCTGGCATGCAGTCCCATCCCGACTCGGAAAAAGACAACCCGCTGGTGGACATGCAAGCCATGACCACCGCGCCTAAACTCGATGACCCAGGCCTGGGCCTGCGCAACAACGGCCGTCGGGTTTTAACCTACGCCGACCTGCGCAGCACCTTCGAAGACCCGGACGGCCGCGAGCCCAACCGCACTATCGAGTTGCATCTCACCGGGCACATGGAGAAATTCGCCTGGTCGTTCAACGGCGTGAAGTTCTCCGACGCCGAACCGCTGCGACTCAAGTACGGCGAGCGCGTCCGTATCGTGCTGGTCAACGACACGATGATGACCCACCCCATTCACCTGCACGGGATGTGGAGCGACCTCGAAGACGAGAACGGCCAGTTCATGGTGCGCAAACACACGATCGACATGCCACCCGGTTCCCGCCGCAGCTATCGGGTCACCGCCGATGCGCTCGGCCGCTGGGCCTACCACTGCCATCTCCTGTACCACATGGAAATGGGCATGTTCCGTGAAGTTCGCGTGGAAGAATGAGGCGCCTACCCATGACCAGATTCACTTCGATTTTGTTCGCACTCATGACTGCGAGCCTGACACTTTCTTCGGCGATGGCGGCCACCGGCGACATGCAAGGCATGGATCACAGCCAGATGCCGGGCATGGACCCTGGCCAGATGCAAAGCATGGACGACGGGCAGATGCAGCCCGCCGCACCGACCGAAAGCCGCACACCGATCCCGGCGTTGACCGATGCCGACCGCGCCGCCGTGTTCACCAGTCCCGGCGGCCACAACGTGCATGACACCGCGCTGAATTCGTATTTCCTCGCCGACAAACTCGAATGGCAAAACGCCGATGACGGCAGCGCGCTGGCCTGGGATTTATCCGGCTGGATCGGCGGCGACATCGACCGCTTATGGCTGCGCTCCGAAGGCGAACGCACCAACGGCAAAACCGAAGACGCCGAAATCCAGGCGTTATGGGGCCACGCCATTTCCCCCTGGTGGGACGTGGTGACCGGCGTGCGCCAGGACTTCAAACCCGGCGCCCCGCAAACCTGGGCCGCGTTCGGCGTGCAAGGCATGGCGTTGTACAACTTCGAAGCCGAGGCCACGGCGTTTATCGGTGAAGGCGGACAAACCGCCGCTCGCCTGGAGGGCGACTACGACATCCTGCTGACCAACCGCCTCATTCTGCAACCGACCGCCGAGGTGAATGTCTACGGAAAAAACGACCCGCAACGGGGGATTGGCTCCGGGCTATCGAACACCGAAGCAGGGCTGAGGCTGCGCTATGAAATTCGCCGGGAATTTGCGCCTTACATCGGCGTGACCTGGAACCGCACTTACGGAAAAACGGCTGAGTACGCCAGGGATGAAGGCGAGGATCGCAGCGAAGCACGCCTGGTGCTTGGGGTTCGGCTGTGGTTTTAAACCTGTTCAATCAAAAACCAACCGCTTGAAGCGGTAAAGAGGCCTTGCATGCGTATGTTCAAAACCACTGTTGTTGCCGCCGGATTACTCGTGAGCGCACTGGCTCAGGCACACCCGAAACTGCTCTCCTCCACCCCGACTGAAGGCGCGGACGGCGCAGCGCCCAGCAGCATTGAACTGCACTTTTCCGAAAGCCTCGTGACCCAATTTTCCGGCGCAAAACTGGTCATGACCGAAATGCCGGGCATGGCCCACGCCCCCATGCCCATGAAAGCGAAAGTCTCCGGCGGCAGCGATCCGAAAACCATGGTCATCACCCCGCTATCGCCGTTACCCGTCGGCAGCTACAAAGTCGAATGGCGCGCGGTGTCTTCGGACACTCATCCGATCACCGGCAACGTTACGTTCAAAGTGAAGTGATTGATGAGCGACTGGGGCGGCATTGCGCTGCGGTTTGGGTTGTATGTGGATTTGATGTTGCTGTTTGGGGTGGCCGTGTTTGGGCTCTATAGCCTTAAAGGACAAGAACGGGTGTCGGGCGTCGTGTTGCCGTTTCGGTCGATGCTGGCGGGGGCGGCGGTGCTTGGCTTGTCGCTGTCCGTCGCCAGTATGGTGGTGATGGCGAGTGCCATGAGTGGCGAGTCGGACTTTAGTGAGTTGCGTCCGCATATTGAAATGATGCTGTTTGAGACGGACGTCGGATTGGCTTGGGTCGTGCGGATCGTTGCGTTAGTAATTGGTGGTTTGGCGGTGATGCTCAATCAACGTGCGCCGGGACTCAGCCTGTTGATCGTCTCTGTTGCCGGCGCTATCGCCTTGGGCAGCCTGGCCTGGAACGGTCATGGGGCGATGGATGAAGGCAGTCGTCGTTATTGGCATTTTGCGGTGGATATTCTGCACTTGCTAGCGGCGGGGGCTTGGTTTGGGGCGTTGGTGGCGTTTGGGTTGATGGCGAAAAACGGTGGGGTTTACACCGAAGGATGCATCAGGTTGCTGGCTCGTGCTGTCGCACGGTTTGAATCGGTGGGCGCGGTAATTGTGGTGGTGGTTGCGGTGACGGGGATTGTGAATTACCTGTTCATTGTTGGGCCGAGACTTGATGAGGTATTCCTCAGCACCTATGGCGTTTTACTGGTTATCAAAGTGATGCTGTTTGGCGGGATGCTGGTGCTGGCTGCGCTAAACCGCTTTCATCTCGGGCCGTTTTTGGAGCGGTCATTGCGGGAGGGGCAATACAGGGTCGCGGCCAATGCGTTGCGCCGCAGTGTGGGGGTGGAATTGGCGGCTGCGGTGTTGATTGTGGGGTTGGTGGCTTGGTTGGGGACGTTGAGTCCGGAGATAGAGTTGAGCGCGGAGTAACGTAATGGGGCGTCACTTGATATGGATCAATGAAAGCCTGTGGCGCAGGACTAAGCTCAAGATAACCCTCAGACCGGGTACACGACATGCAAGGCTTGCGCACCCATCTACCGCTGCTGATACGCCAAGTGCTCGCACTGTGGCTGTTGGCCTTTGTGGTAGCGGCGAGCCAGGGATGCCTCAGCCTGCCGCCCCATGACCTGAACGTCGACCACGAAATAAGCCACAGCACCGGCCATGCGCAGCACGCCAGCGGCTGCCTGCAATATTGCGAACACAGCGCCACAGCGTTGAGTCCCGCCCCGATCCTGCCCACCTTTAAACACGCCCTTTGGGCCGCCCTGCTTCTGCTTCCCGCAGTGTTTCTAAGCGCCCGCACGACAATCCCATTCGCATTCCTCGCCTTACTCCGTCCAGCGCCCCCAGGCCGCCTGCACGTCTGCGCTTCGTCCGTTTCAACGATTAAACCCCTCATCCGCGTGCCGGGTGTCCGGCCGCACGCTTGGCTGCGCCTCTTTAGCGCGGCTCACCACGTCCTGCACGTCCCTGACTCCTTGGAGAATGCCATGCACAAGTCCCTCAATTCACTCATCGCCGCGATGCTCATCGCCAGCCCATTGATTGCCCTGGCCGTCGACGAACATCACCCAGACACACCGCCAACCGCACCAGCCACCACCCAAATCCAGCCCAAACCAGACAAGGCCATGAGCGACCAGATGCAAAAAATGCAGACCGCCCACGAAAAAATGGCCGCCGCCAAAACCCCGGCCGAACGCCGACTCGCCATGCAGGAAGGCATGGCCGCGATGAAAGACAGCATGGGCATGATGCACAACCATTGCCAAGGCATGGGGATGGCCAAAGGCATGTCCGGCGACAAGGACGGATCGGGAAAGATGATGGGGATGATGATGCAAATGATGGATCAGCAGTCGAGCATGATGAAAATGCCGATGGCCCAATGACCGTTTAGAAGAAGCACTTGACCTTGCCATCGTGACAAGGTCAACCCTCCAGTCATCACAGCGCCAACAGGCACTGCCACTCTTCTAATTGAAAGAGGTTTACGAAATGAACAGTACTGAACTGCACGTCGAAGGCATGAGCTGCGGCAGCTGCGTTAAACACGTCAATACGGCGTTGCAGCCGATTGAAGGGGTGGATGGAGTGACGGTTGATTTGGCATCTGGGCGGGTGACGGTGAGCGGGGATGTTGAGGGAGATATTCTGGTATTGGCGCTGACGGAGGCCGGGTATCCGGCGAGGTTAGTGACCGAAGATAGTCTTGAGGTGGTGAAGAAAAAGACTGGGTGCGGGGGCTCTAGTTGCTGTTGTGGCTGAGATCGGGCGGGATTCGAAGATGAGTCGCTGCTGTGCGAAATCGACAAAGCATTGGAGGATGGGCGGCGAGCCGGGCTCGTCGTGCCGTCGATAAATTGAAAGTTACCTGGCTGCGATTCAGCTAGGGTACATCTGGAAGGAAATTCTGAAACACGTATGAGTTTTAGGTGAGATCCATAGCATCAAAGGCAGACCTTTCCGAAAAACCATTCCTATTGGGATTCAAGGATGAAAAAACTGTTCGTAGTTGCCCTGCTGATGTTGTTAGGTGTTTTAAACATCGGCTACTACACAGCGCTTGAAGACGCCGACGTAGAAACCATCCTCTTCATCAAGAAACACCCTACCTTGCAAATCAAGTTCTACAACATCCACGCTAATGACGGCGAAACTCGAAAGGTGGAACGGCTGACGGATGAGCAACGGGGGTTGATTATTGACTACTGTAAATATCGGTTGGGGATCGAGACTGATTTGAGAACGCAGGATGACGTTGAGATGTGCAGCAAAAAATAAGAGATCTAAAGGGTGGCCTTGGACGGTCGCCCATATTTCATTACAGAGCTGTAACCTGCGCCTCACGACTAACCTCTCCAAACAGGAAGGTAGTTTGCATCCTAGACTCCCTTCAACCCTGCTGACTCAATCCTGATAAACTCCCACATCCCTGCCTTACCCATTTCCAGATCCCCCAAATGCACTCAATCACCGCGACACCCGCCCCACTCTCCCGCCGCTTCAGCGTTGCGCCGATGATGGATTGGACTGATAGGCACTGCCGCTTTTTCCTACGCCTACTCTCCAAACACGCCCTCCTCTACACCGAAATGGTTACCACCGGCGCGCTCCTGAACGGTGACCACGACCGTTTCCTCCGTCACAACGAAGCCGAACACCCGCTAGCCCTGCAACTCGGCGGCAGCGTCCCCTTGGACCTGGCTGCCTGCGCACGCATGGCCCAAGACCACGGCTACGACGAGGTAAACCTCAACGTCGGCTGCCCAAGTGATCGGGTGCAGAACAATATGATCGGCGCGGTGTTGATGGGGCATCCGCAGTTAGTGGCGGATTGTGTGAAGGCGATGCGTGATGCGGTGTCGATTCCGGTGACGGTGAAGCATCGGATCGGGATTAATGGGCGGGACAGTTACGAGCAGTTGTGTGATTTTGTCGGTACGGTTCGGGATGCGGGGTGCACGAGTTTTACGGTGCATGCGCGGATTGCGATTCTGGAGGGGTTGTCGCCGAAGGAGAATCGGGACATTCCGCCGCTGCGGTATGACGTGGCGGCGCAGTTGAAAAAGGATTTTCCGGAGTTGGAGATAATTCTCAACGGCGGGATCAAGACGCTGGAAGCCTGTCACGAGCATTTGCAGACGTTTGATGGCGTGATGCTGGGTCGTGAGGCGTATCACAATCCTTATGTGATGGCTGAGGTGGATCAGCAGTTGTTTGGCAGCACGGCGCCGGTAATCACCCGGGCCGAGGCGCTGGCACAGTTGCGGCCTTACATCGCGGCGCACATCGATGCCGGCGGGTCGATGCACCATATCACTCGGCATGTGCTGGGGTTGGGTACCGGGTTTCCGGGGGCGCGCAAGTTTCGACAGTTGCTGTCGGTGGATATTCATAAGGCTAAAGAGCCTTTGGTGTTGCTGGATCAGGCGGCGGAGTTGCTTGAGGGGCGTTAAACCCCCTCCTTCATTTATGGACGGTCAGGCCGCTGATGCCGCCGTCCAGTTCACCCACCCGAACACCCAAGTGGCCAAAATCAGCAAACCGAAGGCAATCCGGTACCAGGCGAATGCCGCGTAGCTGTGGCTGGCGATGAACTTGAGCAAGCCACGCACCGCGATCATCGCGAAGATGAAGGCGATCACAAAACCCAGAGCAAATACAGGCAGGTCGCCAGCCTGGAACAGATCTCGGTACTTGTAGCCGGAATACACGGCGGCGCCGACCATCGTTGGCATCGCCAGAAAAAACGAGTACTCGGTCGCGGTCTTGCGGGACAGTCCAAACAACAATCCGCCGATGATGGTCGACCCTGAGCGGGAAGTGCCCGGAATCATCGCCAGGCACTGTGCGAAACCTACTTTCAAAGCGTCTGACCAACGCATGTCGTCAACATGTTCGACATGCACCACATGTTCCCTTCGCTCGGCCCACAACATGACTATTCCGCCCACTACCAGCGCCACGGCTACGGTAATCGGATTAAACAGATACTCATGAATTTTATCGGCGAATAACACACCCAGGACAACAGCGGGAAGAAAACCAATCAGCAAGTTCAATGTAAAACGTTGGGCGTTACGTTGTGTCGGTAGGCCTTTGATGATCTCGAAGATTTTCGGGCGGAATTCCCAGACGACGGCCAGAATGGCACCCAATTGAATAATAATGTTAAACGCCATGGCGCGTTCGCCACCAAAGTTCAACAAGTCAGCGACAATAATCTGGTGCCCGGTGCTGGAAATAGGCAAGAACTCAGTCAGCCCCTCTACCGCACCTAAAACCAATACCTGCACAAGGGTCCAAAACTCCATCAATCCTCCATCAGGCCATTCTTATTGAACGCCCATTAAACTCATTAGACATTAAACAAACGAACAACAATAAGCGTCAGACAGACACTTAACGCCTACTAAAATGCTTGGTAAATCATGATCATCTAGCGGAGGGCACCGGCGGATAATAAGTCTTATCCAACCACACACTCAAGACTTGTTATTAATCGTCCGGCTAACGAATCAGCAGAACTTCGGCGTGTGGAGGCTAGTTCCTGCCCAATAAAAAATGTGACGGAGCGCACACATTCATACTCTTAGAGGAATAATAGCTCGGAATCACCGCTGAAGACCGTGATGGCCTTTTGATCACAAAAACGCATCGCCATCGATTCAAAATAGTGGCACAATTCCATTATGCCATCATCTAACGGCGCCAATTCATTAGTTCAGCAGGCTGCGAGAAGCACTAAAAGGTCGAAAACCTTTTGTTTATGTTAGAAAACTCGGAAACCACGCCTGAAATCCGTTTTGAATGTTACCAATTGTCAGTCACAGATGAGAACCGGTGCTTTAACATCCTGATGTCAGCACCCATTCGAGTCAAAAAGCATGATGCTTACAGGGAAATTAGCGACTAGAAGCCAGCGCCCGACAAATGAGGAACCAGGGGTTCTCACCTTGGGCCGCACCCGTAGCGTGGCCGAGAACTTTAGAGCATTAGTCGCAAGGCATGTGCACTCTGATATAGCGCTTGATGCTAGTTCATACACTAATTCGCATAAGAAAAATGAACACCCGGATTTGTACCGTGCCATCTTCATCATTATTGACAGCCCTCATGCATTCGATGAGAGCCTGGCGCTGGTGGAAAACCTTCGCGCCATCAACTTAAATCCAATTATCTGCGCCGTCATTACGGGTCGAGGCACTTACAACAAGATGAAGTATTATCTTGCTGGAGCCGACTGCTGCATCAAACTCAATACCCTGTCCGACGAAAGCTCTGAGTTTCTGTCCGAGTTCTTCAGCAGTGACGAGTGGCAAAGGGAAGTCAACCTGGTATTGGACTCCACTCGTATATGCCTGTTGGGCACCCGCAATAAGCTGGACATCTCGTTTGCAGAAATGAAAATTCTGGAGGCGTTTGCACAAACCAGTAACCACATATTAAGTCACGATGAAATCGCCAGAATCATGGGGCTGAACGCCAATTTTTATGACCCCAGGGCTTTGGAGAAATCAATCAGTCGTCTTCGCGGAAAAATCAAAGACATGTATGGCACTAATGCCATTCAGAGCATTCGTGGGTATGGATATCGTTTGATGAGGGGTCTGATCTCGACCGCCTGATTCAACCAAGGAAAGGAGTTATTGCATGACTGCGACTAGAGGTATCTCGCCCGCCAAGCCCCCGTATCGCTATCTGACACGGCAACTGATCCTGTCACGTGATGACCGCCCGTTTGCCAGTGAGATAAGAACGACGAAAGAGGCTCATCGCAGCCCTCCCGCTGCATCGTTCCAGACGACGCTGGCAGGCCAATCCTGTGAGCGCAGCAGCGACGCATTGGTGCAGGCGCTCTCTCCCTCCTCCTTGAAAGACCGCCGCCCGAACACTCCAAAAAAATATTTGAACCGAACGCTCCTCTGCGTGTCTGAACCGGGCCTTGCCAGCGTCGCGCTGGCCGACGAGCTGATCCGGTCTGGCAACAACTTGCGCGATCTCGGCCACACCCTGGTCGTGTCACTCAATGAGCAACCATTCTGGGAAGTGGATTCCAAATATAAAAAAAACATTACTTATAATATGTATCGTTTGAAAGATCATGGTATAGAAATCGCACTGGATGGCTACACTCTCCAACGGGAAGCGCTTACACGCTTCAGCACTTTGAATCTGTTTAATTACATCAAGGTATCGATTTCATCCCTGGAACAGTGTTTAAAACTCAATGGCAACCCTGAGTTTTTCAATCGACTCCATGACCGTATGGTGACACTGAGCCACAACAACAAGATTTCTTTTATTGCCGATCGTGTAGAGCATATCGAGAGCCATTCATTGGCCCGGACGCTGCCCTTTGATTACTTCCAAGGGAGCTATTACTCCCCTGCCGATCATCTTTTAACCGAACATTGGTGACTACTTTAGGAGAGAGACGTGGAAATCAGTACAACCCTCCCCAGAAAATATTTTGTCGTCGTGACTCACAGCACAACATCCCAGCGTGAGCTCGAGACCATACTGTCCAGCGAGCGTTTCAACTCGTTTGGTACATCCCAGGCACAAATGTTTATCGAAGGTGTTACCTCTTGCGCCCCCGTGCTGATGGAATTCACCTACCCAAGTGGGACAAAGAAACAGGTCGCCCACACGATCGAACATGAAACACAGAAGATACTTGCCACTCTCGAAGCGGAGTGGTTGGCGGCGCAATCCGGGGCGCGCACTAGCGTTACGCCAGATCCAGCTGAATCCAGCGATATACCCCGAAAAAACGAGGATGGCAATCCTTACAGTGATGCTTGGCAACTCGACAATGATCAAAGTGTATTGATCAAAGAAAACGTCGAGATAAACCTCACTGGATTGGAAGCCGCCCTCGTGAAAAAGATGCTTCATCATGAAGATCGTGTCGTTAGTCGAGATGATCTGATTCTAAGCATTGGCAGAGAACCGGAACAGTATCGTGGCCTGGAAATGTGCTTGAGTCGATTGCAGGACAAGTTCAAAAGCGCCAGCAAAGGTGAACGACTATTTCGCGCGGTGAGAAATCGCGGCTATTGCCTCATTCAGGAAGTTGTTTCAGAGGCCCAACCCGCCTGACCCGTTTAGAACAAACATGTGACAGTGCTAATACAAAAATAAAAAGTGCACTTTGTTTGCCCCCCCTTCAAACACCCTCTCCACAATCCCCTCCTCCGTCAATATCGACCTTTTCTAACATCCACACTTTCAATCTCGAAAGTTGGCACTTTGCCACCTTGTTAGAACTCGTCAGACAGCACCCCCCATCAATAACTTAATCTATTGACTGACGACAGCTCGACCTATTGACGTTGTTAGTCCCAGGGCATTAGTTAAAACAATAACAATCCTGCTTAAACAACTCACGGTTCGACTGTCGATACCTGAATGGACGTCTTTTGGGGATATCGCATGGATCTTACTCTTCGTATCAATCGAAATACCGGCCTCAAGGGACTTACCTTTTGGGGCCAATGGGCGCTGGCGCAGGGCTTTACTGTTTCATTGTTGTTCATACTCGCTGAACAGCATACCGGCGCGGTCGAGTTCTATTACCGGGTATGCGCGACATTGGCAGTATTGGCCTCGGTTCCGGCCTATACGTTCAGTGGCGTATACCGAAAAAGAGACAACTACCTGACAGGGCTGGGACGCCTGTTCATGGGCTGGTCCATGACCATGGCTGCGCTGGCCTTCATGGCATTTGTCTGCAAGGCCGATGCCCTGTTTTCCCGGCAGGTGATTCTCAGCTGGGCCGTCTATGGTTTCCTCGGGCAGGCGTTGCTGTACGCGCCTTTGCACGGGTTCTCCAAGTACTATCAGCGGTCACGAAAGAGCGAGCATAGAACGCTGATCGTCGGCACGGGCGAACTGGCGCTGGGCCTGGCCAAGAAGTTGAGCAGCGTCGAAAACCTGCCCCTGGTCGGCCTGGTCAGCACCGGCGTCGCTGCCGCGCTGGAACCAGACGCACCACAGATCGTTGGTGCGCAGGAAGATCTGCTGGAACTGATCAGAATCCATGACATTCGACGCTTGTACATCACGCTGCCCCTGAGTGAAGCGGCAAAAATCGAAGCCATGTATGTCGATTTGCTGGGTGCCAATGTCGATGTGGTCTGGGTCCCGGACTTGAACTGCCTGACCCTGCTCAATCACTCGGTGCGAGTCGTGGACGGTCTGCCGGCGATCTATTTGAATGAAAGCCCATTGACCAGCCAACCCACCGCCGCACTGAGCAAGAGTCTGGTGGAAAAAGCCGTGGCATTGCTGGCAATCATCCTGCTGAGCCCGGTGCTGGCGGTGATTGCGCTGGCGGTGAAGCTCACCTCCCCCGGCCCGATCTTCTTCAAACAGGACCGCCATGGCTGGAATGGCAAGGTGATCCAGGTCTGGAAGTTCCGCTCGATGCGTGTCCACGACGACCACGAAGTCAAGCAGGCCAGCCGCAACGACTCGCGCATTACCGCCGTCGGCCGCTTCATCCGTCGTACCTCGCTGGATGAACTGCCGCAACTGTTCAACGTGCTGCAAGGGCACATGGCCCTGGTCGGCCCGCGGCCTCACGCGGTCGCCCACAACCACTACTACTCGGGGAAAATTCTGGCCTACATGGCACGCCACCGAATCAAGCCGGGGATCACCGGACTGGCGCAAATCAACGGTTGCCGTGGCGAGACGGACACCATCGACAAGATGCAGAAACGTGTGGAGATCGACCTCAAGTACATCAATAACTGGTCGTTGTGGCTGGACCTGAAGATCTTGGTGAAGACGCCCTTCACGCTGCTCTCGAAGGACATCTACTGATAACGTGACAGCAGCACCACAAGGGGACGAAAGTCCCCTTTTTCGTGGCTGTGATTTGGTGTTTGGCGGATGTTCAACGAGCGGCAAATCAAGACGCGATCTACAAGACATGTAGCCCTGCAGATCGCCGCCCCTTACTCCGTGATCTTCCCGAAGTTGCGGTAGAACATGTCGTTGTCGCGGCTGTCGGTCATCGAGTGCAACTGGAAGCTGCGATTGAGCCGCGCGCCACCGTCTCGGGTCAGCGGCGACCAGACGAGGTTGGCGCGGCGCATGGTCGACATGCTCATCAACTCATCAAACGGGATGGACAGGTACAGGCCCTTGTCGAAACTACCTTCGCCATATTCGGGGCCGGTAGCCGTGGTGATCGTCGCCCAGGCGCCGAACCGCACGCCGTTGGAGAACTCCCGCGAGAGATCGATCGTGGTGCCCCAATCCCCGGCCAGGTAGCGTCCGACGCTGACCGCCGCCAGTGTGTCGAAGGGCAAGTCGGTATAGCCGGTGATATGGCCGGTGACGACCGAGTAGTCCCGCAGGCCAAAGCCTTGGTCGAATTCGCGCTGACGCACGTAGTTCAAATCCGCCCCGACCGACCAGCGCTGGCCTTGCGGGCGGAACAACACCTCGCCACCCACACCGGCAAACATCGACTCCAGATAGCCGCCGTAGACCATGCCATACAGGTCTTTGTCCAACTGCTCGGCGTGGCTGACCTGGAACAGCGGCATGGTGACTTCGGAGGTGGTCAGGTACTGGCGCAAGTCCGTGCGAACCCGCGGCAAACCACTGGGTGCGTCGTATTTGAAGCCGTCGAAGTTGTTCAGCAGATTGGCGCTGATCAGGCCGTTCCACCAGGTGTTGCGGTTGAAGCGATACTCGGCGTCCGCGTCGGCACTGAACTGATAGAAAAAGCCGTCAGGGCCACCGACGTTCTGTTTGAAGCCCAGCCCGGCGCCGTAGCTGAAGGGGTCGCGGGCTTCGGTGTAGAGGGTTTTCTCGTTGTGCGGCATCGCCGGATTGGTTTCGGTGGTGCGGTGCAACGCTTGCAGCGGCTCCTCATTGTTGAGCACCTCGCGAAAGGTTTGCCGAGGCACGCTGGTTTCTTCCAGTGGCAGGTCGTAACGCTTGTTCACCACGGTGAACCAGTCGATATCGGCGTTGACGCTGTTGTCGAGAATCCGGCTGGCCCGACCGACCGCTTTGGCTGAATGAAAATAGCGGCCCTGCTCGCCGTAGACGATCAGCTCGGGACCACGCTGGCTGATGCGCTCGACCTTGTATCCGGCATTTTGTTGCAGGCGCCGGGACACATCCGGCCAGTCGACCTGCTCCATCGCGACGGTCGGAGCCTTGGCCGGCAACGGTTCGGCCGGCGGATCGAAGCTCTTGGCCGGGGCCTTGCGGCTGACAAAGTTGGTGTGAAAGGTCAGGCCGAACATCGCGGTGTTGCCCCGCTCCCAAGCCGCGCTGAGGTCCAGCGAGTCGCTCACTTTGAACACGGCGCCAAGGTTGATCGGTGAGTCCTGCTGGATCACGTTGTCCTTGGGCTCGTGTTTATAGTCGTTGCCTTCGTACTCGAGTTTCAGGCTGAGCCGGTCCCAGGGCGTCTGGTAGGTCACGCCGCCGAACAACGAAGGCTTGCCGCGAAAGTAGGCGCCGGCGTTGACGTCACCGGTGCCTTCCATGTCCGGCCGGGTCTTGAAGCGATCGTCGAGCCAGCCTGCCGGGTTGTCGAAGTCGCCGTGATTGCCCAGGTAACCCCAAGCAATGCCGGCACTGAAATCAAAATCGTTATAGCGCTTGTTGGCCACCAGGAATTCGCTGGAGAACAGGCCGGTACCGCCGATGTCTCGAAAACCCAACGCCACATCGGGCGCCCAATGGGTTTCTTGCCACAAACGGACTTTGAGATCGACCGCCTTATCCTTGTAACTCTGGTTGCCGCTCAACGACTCGGGGCCGTAAGGGCGGTTGGTGATGGCGGTGTAGCGAAACGCGCCTTCCAGCCAATCGAACGGCTGTAGCGCCACGCTGTAGCGACTATAGGGTTCGGTACGGTTGGCGTTCACACTCAACTCGCCGGCCGGGGACATCCGCGCGGTTGGCGTCTGCCACAAGCCGACTCCCCCGAAATCATTCTGGGTCAGACGCGGCTCCGCATGAGCCAAACCACAGGGCAATAACAACACAGCTGCAAAACGTAAATTCAATGAACCACCTCAGCCAATTGCGTGGCAAGAAATTCGGCCAACTGCTGATTCAGTTCAGGGATAGGCGGATCAAGATCATCATTTTTCACCGGGACCAGGATCTTGCTGCCAGCGGCAGGGACCTGCCCGCTCTCACGATTCCACGGCGCGATGCCGACTTGCCGCGTGACGCCATTAGGCTGGATCAGCCACAGATAATCGGCATCGGCATCGGCCAGGGTTGCGCAGCCTTTCAAGTATTCCCGGGCTTCCTGCTGGACGACATGAGGCAAGCGGCACGGTTCGGCGACGGCGCCGAGCACTTCAACCTCGTCAACGCGCAATGGATAGATGAGGCGATCGCCATCGCTCAGACGGACGTTTCGGGCGAACCCGACCTCAATCGCAACCGGGTCCAAAACCGTGACCTCGCGCCCAGTGACCGGCATGGCACTGACTTGCTCATACAGACGCGTTGCCAAATCTGCCCGGCCGGGCCTGTCGAAGATCAAGGCTTCACGCCGCAACACCTGCAAATCGAACAGCACCCCGGTTTTGAGCCGACCCTGTTCTTCCAGCAACGACTGGCGCAGCAACGCGGCGGCGAGCCAGTAGCTTTCGGCGTTAGGCACGGCAACACTGATTACGTCCGACAACCGTCCCCCCGGCGGCAGGTCGACCGGCCCAGGGACTTGCACATCGCCCGTGACAGTGACCGCCGCTTGGCTGACGCTGGTGATCAACAGCAGGCACGCCGACAGAAGCTGTAGCCGCTTCAACGGGCAAACCTGCGTTCAGGGGTCAATTGAACGATCTTGACCCGCAGGCGCGTGGTCAGTTGTTGTTCGCTCTGCACAATGAAACCGTCAACGGGATCGACCCAGTAACGATTGGTCGCACGCAGGCCAATGGCCGGGGCGTCAATCTGCTCATCGACACGTAGCACGGCGTATTCCTTGTTGAGAATCTCGAGGGTTTCCATGGATTTTCGGGAGAAGCGGCTGTTCAAGGTCACGCCTGTTTCGCTGCCTCGATAAAGATCGATCCAGCGCTGGCTGGTGTAGCCATCCGGCAGCGTGTGCAGGCCCTGCTTGAAGGGTGAGGTGGCAGCCAGCCGCGTGCCGTCCAGATCACCGTCGACGCCCAGGCCAATAGTGCGGACCGCAAGTCCGTCGCGCAGCAGCAACACCTGTTTGCCGGACGCGACCCAGAACTGCAGGTCGCCCCGCTCACGCACCATTGCCAACACCCCGGAGCCGGAAGGCGTGGTTAAAGTGAGCTGGGAAAATTCAACCCTGGCCACCTGGGCGGGCGTGACCTCCAGTTCATCGGGGCCAATCACCGCGGCTTTGAAGTTGCCCAAAGAAGCGGTCATCAGCGGGTTACATCCACACAACAACACGGCCGCTATCACGCAGACGCCAACATTCAACGTTCTCACAGACCTGACCTTATTTGCCGTTGTCTCTGACTTCACTCAGGTTCTTCGCCGAGGAAGCACCCACACCGAGGATGGCGGCCGAAGGCACCAATTGGCTGATGAAGCGGTTCCAGCGAGTCACGTTCGCGGGGCCCACGTAGACGATGTCCTGGGGTCGTACATTGAAGTGCGTGGCGAGCGCCATGGCGGTCGGCGACTCGGCTTTCAACTGGTAGATTTTCGCCGGTTCCACATCCAGATTTTCCACCCCGCGAATCACGTACACGGCGTTGCCGTTGGAGGTGGTCTGACTCAAGCCGCCGACCGAGCCAAGCACGTCAGACAGGTTCATGGTGCCGGTCTTGAAGGTCAGCGCCCGGGGCTGATTGACTTCGCCCATGACGTAGATGCGCTTGTTGTCGTTGTACGGCAGGTACAGCTGATCGCCACCCTTGAGGTAGACGTTCTGCAACTCGGAATCCTGCTGATTGAGCGCGTCGAGATCCAGCGGATAGACCCGCCCGTTGCGCGTCAGCAGCAAGCCGGACAAGTCGGCATTGATCGGGTCGATACCGGCAGAACCGAGGGCTTCGACCACGTTGAGCGGGTTGGTGGAAATGGGTTGCGCACCGGCCTTCGATACAGCACCCGACACCACCACCTTTTGGCTGGCAAAGCGCAACACGGCGACGTCCACTTGCGGGTCCGCAATGAAGGCCGACAGTCGTTCGGAGATGTCCGAACGCAGTTGCTGGATGGTTTTGCCAGCCGCCTGGACTTCTTTGATAAAGGGGTAGTACAGCGTGCCATCGGAACGTACCAGACGGCCGTTGGCATCAATCTGCTGTTGCGCGCCGGAGGGCGCCGTCAGCTCGGGGTGGTCCCAGACCGTGATGTACAAGACATCGTTGCTGCCGATGCGGTACTCCGCCGGGGTCGCCAGCAATTCCGCCGGCAGCGCCGTGCGTTTCTGTGTCGCCCTGTCCATCGCAATGAGCTTGGGCGTGATCGGAATCAGCTCGACGCGACTGCTTTCACTGCCCCCTTGGCGCGTGATATCGCTGGTGCTCAGGTATTGCCCCGGGGAAAACATACAACCTTGCAAAGCGAGACTGGCCAACATCAAAAAAGGAAAACTACGATTCATAATGGCACTACGCTATTCAAGGGCAAATCCAACAAGGTCACCCGACTTGCATCGGGCGACCTTGTATTACACCTACAGGGTTTTTCAGTTACTGGTGCCGGTCGTACCGGTAGTTCCTGTGGTCCCGGTAGTACCGCCGTTGGCGTTGCCACCACTGTTGGAGGCAGCCACTGCACCTGCAACCATCGCCGTACTGGCCGCAGGCGCTTGGGAAGCGGCTACGTTACCGGCGACATTAGTTGCCTGTGTCAGCGGTGCTTCCGCTGCGGACGCCCAGTTGCCAAACATCGACAACAGGGCAATTGCCATCACTTTCTTCATATCAACTCCTTTCTAACGTTCGGCCCTGTTAGAAAACAAGGCGTGCAGTTAGAGGTGGTAAGATCAAGCCGCAAAAAGTGCGAACAAGATCCGTTGTTCATTCACAGTCAAACGTGACTGATAAATGTCGAACGGCAGGGCTTATATCTACGGATTTGCCGGATGTAACTCCAGCCTAATTTCCCGACGTTACTTAACATTCCTGTCGGTTTATAACATCCCGCAGAAACAGTGTTTGTCGTAACAGCAATACTTATCCGAGGTAGCCCTTCGGATGATTCGATTGCCAGCGCCAGGTATCGGTCATCATTTGCTGCAAACTGCGCGTGGCCTTCCAGCCCAGTTCACGGGCGGCCTTGGACGGATCGGCCAGGCTCTCGGCAACATCACCCGAGCGGCGCGGCAATATCCGATACGGCACTGGCCGCCCCGACGCCTGCTCAAACGCGTGCAACACCTGCATCACGCTGTAGCCGTCACCCGTGCCCAGGTTCCAGATGTTGATGCCGGTCGTTTGGGAAATCGACTGCAAGGCCTTCAGATGCCCGTCCGCCAAATCCACGACATGGATGTAATCACGCACACCGGTGCCGTCCGCCGTGGGGTAATCGTTGCCGAAGATCGACAACTCTTTCAGGCTGCCGACCGCCACTTGGCTGATGTAGGGCACCAGGTTATTGGGAATGCCATTGGGGTCTTCACCCAAGTGGCCGCTGTGATGCGCGCCGATCGGATTGAAATAGCGCAACAGAGCGACGCTCCAGCGCGGCTCCGCCAAACACAGGTCGCGCAGCAGGTTTTCAACAATTAACTTGGATTGACCGTAGGGATTGGTCGGGCTGCCCGTGGGGACATCCTCGCTGATCGGCATCTGCTCCGGCGCGCCGTACACCGTGGCCGATGAACTGAACACCAGGCGAAACACCCCGGCGGCGGCCATTGCCTGACACAGCGTGATGCTGCCGCCGACGTTGGCTTCGTAATATTCAAGCGGCTTGCGCACGCTTTCGCCGACCGCCTTGAGCCCGGCGAAATGCAGGACCGCATCAATGGCGTGCTGCTGGAAAATCCGGTCCAGCAAGGCCCGGTCGCACACATCACCGTGAATCATCAGCGCACTTTTGCCGCAGATGGCTTCCACGGCGTGCAGCGCAGCGTCGGAGCTGTTGCAAAGATTGTCCAGCACCACCACTTCAAAGCCCGCTTCAAGCAGCGAAAGTGTGGTGTGCGAACCGATATACCCAGTGCCACCCGTTACCAGAATCTTCATAAGAGCGGTCCATAGTGGGGTCGTAAAGTGCGCAATAACGTGTACCGATCAATATTTAGTTCGACCAGACAGTCATACCGGGTACTTATTTAGCACTATGAAACGCCCACCACTATCAACAGATACCGACGAAAAATAACTAACGCGCAACAGACGGACAACTCATAACATTCCCATGTTATGCACCTGACAATAATTGCCATCAACAACCCATCTCAGGTATTAAAGTAGTCGCTTAGTTCAGAAACTTACAATCACTGTTTATTGCACTCGTCAGTTCGCTGTGACCCATGACTTCCAGGATGCTTTTATGATTCGTAAATGTTTGTTCCCCGCCGCTGGTTATGGCACGCGCTTCTTGCCGGCCACCAAAGCCATGCCCAAGGAAATGCTGCCGATCGTCAACAAGCCGTTGATCCAGTACGCGGTAGAGGAAGCGCGGGACGCCGGCCTGCAACACATGGCCATCGTGACAGGGCGGGGCAAGCGCGCGCTGGAAGATCACTTCGACATCAGTTATGAGCTGGAGCATCAGATTCGCGGCACCGAAAAAGAGAAATTCCTCGCCGGTACCCGCGAGCTGATCGAAAACTGCACCTTCTCTTACACCCGGCAGGTCGAAATGAAGGGCCTGGGCCACGCGATTCTCAGCGGTCGCCCGTTGATTGGCGATGAACCCTTCGCCGTGTCGCTGGCGGATGACCTGTGCCTGAATTTGAAAGGTGATGGCGTACTGGCGCAAATGATCCAGCTCTACAAGCGATACCGCTGCTCGATCGTGGCCATCCAGGAAGTGCCCCGCGACCAGACCCACAAGTACGGCGTGATCGCTGGCGAGTTGATCGCCGACAACGTCTACCGCGTTAGCAGCATGGTGGAAAAGCCTGCACCGGAAGACGCCCCGTCTAACCTGGCGATCATCGGCCGCTACATCCTGACGCCCGATATCTTTGATCTGATCGCCGATACCCAGCCCGGCAAAGGTGGGGAGATCCAGATCACCGATGCCCTGATGAAGCAGGCGCAAAATGGCTGCGTCCTGGCCTACAAGTTCGACGGCTTGCGCTTCGATTGCGGCGGCGCCGAAGGCTATCTCGACGCGACCAATTTCTGTTACGAGCACCTGTACCTCAAGGGCCTCTGACCAGGTCCTCAACCGTCGTCCACTCTTCATTCAGGCAGGCCACTATGAACAATGCAAAACACACGGCAGACATTGAACGGGAGATGGGCAACGTCGGGATGATGGCCTGGTCGTCACTGTATCCGTCGTTGCCCTCCCCGGTTGAAGCCTGGCTGGGCTCCACGCTGATGGTGGAGCGAATCGGCGTGTTCCCCTCCTCCGGGGAAATCCGTCGACCGATTCTCGACCCCGACGCCCTCCTCGCCCACCTGAAATCGCTGTACGCCCAACAGGCGCTGGATGTCGATGAACGCGACGGACTGAAAGTGATCTTCAGCGATTGGCGATTCCGCGCGCGCATTTGCGGCAGCGACCCGGCCATCGTCATCACCGTGCAAACCCGTTGTGATCCGCATCTGATGCCGCTCAAGACGGCTGAGTTGTTGAGTCAGTTGGAGCACTTCGAGAAAGGCATCGGCTAAACCGAGTACGATTTGTAGCAGTTGCCGAGCAACTCGAGGCAGCGTTCGGCGGCGATACCGTCGTGAAATCAACTGACGCGGTGCTTCAGCAAGACCGCGCGCTCAGGTTTTACGACGGCTCCGCCGCCGAACGCTGCCTCGCGTTGCTCGGCAGCTGCTACAAAGAGCCTGTTTCGCCGGAGATTTTCGGTCGCTCCGCACCACAAGTGTCCTGTGGCGAAACCGCCTTGTGGCCACCAACGATCAACCGATAAAGATAGCCCGTAATCACCCGACCTCCCGCCCCTGGGATAGGGTGAATTTTGTCCGGCCCAATCATCGGGGCAGGTCCGCCCAGGGCATAGCGTTTGAAGTCAGCGCCGAACGCGCACTGCATATCGGCGTATCCAAGGTGTTCGCTGCGCGCCCAGGGTTCCAGGACCTGCGCGTAAGCCGACATCGGATAGGCACTCGAACGTGTGGTGTCCTGGCGCAGGATCAGGTTGATGCTCGCCGCCGGGTGAATCTCGCGCACCATCCGCACCAGGCCTTGGATGTTCTCCAGATACTTCTCGGGTTTCACGCCAAACCCTTGGTCGTTGCCGCCCAGCATGATCAGGTAAATGTCCGCAGGAATCTTCGCCACCACCGCTTTCCACTGTGTCTGCCACTGGACATCGCTGTGATAAAAATCCGCAGAAGCCGCGCCGGACGCCGCGAGCTTGGACACCCGGACGCCACCCTGATGATTGCTCAGCCACAGGCCGAACAGGGTGGGTGCGCCTTTGACCACCTCCAGTCGGAACGCCCACTCGGCCGTATCGGGCGTGCCGGGCAACTGGATTTCCTGGGCACCTGAACCACCGATCTGCAATGAATGCCAAGTGTCGGATGCCGTCCAGCGATAGCGCACCTCGCTGGATTTTCCGTCGCCCAGATAAAGCAATTTCGCCAGGGCAACGGACGTGTCAACGGTAGGTGTCGAGCTGGCATCGATCTCCAGATAAGCACCGGGCCGACCCGTGACAGTGCGACTGTCCGGGCTGGCCTGGCCAAGACCGGACACGTCCCAATCACCGCCGAAGTACTTTTCGCTGCTGCGGGTGTATTTGTAATGGGTGCCGCCGAGCGCTGCGCCGTGGTTGAAGCCGACATAGCCTGGCCCGGCGAAACCCGCCTCGTGGGTCAGCCGCTGAACCAGCTTATTCAGGTAAAAATCCTGGCCGGCGCTGTAGCTGTCACCGATCACCGAGATGGCCAGGACCTTCCCCGCCTTGCCTTCGCGCCATTGCGCAAACCGTTCGCGAGCGTCACCGACTTCGACCACCGAAGCCACTGCGGGACGCACTTCATCAACTGCAAACATGCGTCATTTCCTTCATCAAAACGATCATCAGGATTGCCACGGCTACCAGCTAGCGCCGGCCACTCTTTGTAGCAGCTGCCGAGCACCGCGAGGCTGCGTTCGACGGCGAAGCCGTCGTGAAATCAGACCGTGCGGTGTTTCAGGAAGACCGCGTGCTCAGGTTTTGCGACGGCTTCGCCGCCGAACGCAGCCTCGCGTTGCTCGACAGCTGCTACGGGTCGCGTTGTGGCTTAGCTGACTGGGATTACGGCGACTGGCGGCGTTTTGCGTGTCGCTCGCTCCCCCAGAAACAGCACAGAGGTGATGCTGAACCGGCTGAAAATATTCGCCAACACCACCGGCCCCAGCAAACCACAGGTCACGCCGCTGAGCACCAGAACGCTGTCATCGCTAACCCCCAGACGCCCGAGCACGGATCGCGAAGTGGCAGCAAACAACACATGAAACAGGAAAATCGCGTAGGAATAACCACCGAGCCAGATCAGCCACCGCGCCTGCAGGTTACTCGACAGCAGTGCCACGCAAGACACACAACCTACCAGCAAACCGACCAGGCTCCGACGATCAACGATCAACCCGCGATCCACCGTCGCCACATACAGCAGCACCAGCGAGATCACCACGAACACCAACGGCCCGATTACCCTGAACGTTTGCCGGATCTCGCTGACCTTTTCATGGCCAATCATCCCCAGCACAAAAAACGGCAGCAGATAAACCGCACCATTGATACCGAACGCATCGACCGCAAACGGCGGCAGCAAAAACACCCCCGCCGCAAACGCCAGCAACAGGTACTGGCGTGTCATTGTCTGCAACAGCCCACGCCATTCGAGCAGGCCGACAAACATAAAGATGATGAACACTGCCTGCAAAAACCAGAAGTGGTTGATCGGCACATAGAACGACAACAGCGCATCGATCACGCCAACGTCCTTGTTCACCCCAGGCCCGATCGCCTGTAGTACCGAGAACGGCACCCCCACGCAAAACAACGGCACGATCAGCCGCCGGACTTTGCCGACAAAGTAGGCGGAGAAGTCATTGCCCCTGATTTTGTAGATGGAATAGATGTAGCCCGAGATAAAGGTGAACAGCGGCATGCGCACGTACACCATCGAGTCGGCGATTACCCGAAAAGGTGAACCCAGGTCGATTTTCAAACCTCCGCCCAAAGGTCCGATCACGTGGTAAAGCACCAGTAGCAAACAGGCCAGGCCGCGCAGGGTTTCGATCTCCAGCGACTTCTTCTTGCTCGACATAAAACACAAACCTCAGCTCAGGATTCTTGTTTCAACCAACTCAGGTTTCTTGGCGCGCAGCTGCAAACCCAGGCCCATGAAAAGCACCGGCACCACCATGGAAAAATGCCGGGCGAAGGAACCGAAGTCCGGTTCGAACAGGCCCTGCACCAGCAGAAAAGACAGGGGAATGGCGATCAGTTCTTTGACTTTGGTGTCGATGCGCACGCCCTTGTAGTCGCTCGAGGTGATCATTTTGAACATCAGCAAAGACGTCATCATCATCAACACCACAAAGATGATCTGGCCCAGACCGGAGAGCAGGATCAGCTCCACGGGGAACGACAGGCGGAAAAAAATGCTCATCGAGTCCAGTGCTTGCGACACGAAGTCACCGCCGCTGATCCACGATACGATCAGCGACTTCGAGCCCTCCTCGCCCGCCGTGCGCAGCTCATTATTGCTTGCGCGAATCGACGACACCGAATAGCCGACCACCAGTTGAATCGCCGTGGCGATGGCCAGGTAGAACAGGAACAGCATCAGGAAGAAGGTCAATCTAGACACGTACTTCTTCATCACACAGACGCCGAACCAGGCCAGGGAAAACAAGATCCAGTAAGGCCGGATCAGCACGCCGTAAATCACCGCCGAGCAGAAAAATCCCCCGCGATACTTTCTGGAAAACGAGAACAGCAGAATCGAAATCATCGCCACCGAGACAATGATTTCCTTGGTCAGGTTTTCGAGGAAAAACGAGCGGACCACGCCCCACAAACACAGGGTGAAAAATATCGTCAGCGGCATGCGCCGGAACATAAACACCGGGACCGCCGTCAGGAACAGATTACACGCCATCCCGTAGGCCCAGGCATTGGTCAGGTTGATGCCGGTGGGTCGCAGCAGGTACGCCGAGCATTCGTAGGAAGAGCGGTCTGGCGAGAAGGGATTCCAGAAATTGCAGTTGTCAGCGCGGGCGTAGGAGGACCACAACGTCATGGCATCGGGGCCCGGGTCGCGGTGCATCAGCAGCGGCATGGCCACCGATAGGAACAGGCCGCTGAACAGAATCAGGAACGAGATCGACGCGTCGAGTCGTCTGCCGCGAAACTCGATGGAAGGCAGCTTCACGCGGTCACCTTCGCTCGGGCAAACCGGGTCAACAAAGCGATGACGCCAAGCTGCACGGTGATCGAAAAGACATTCCCCCAGGCCGCACCATAAATCGAATGGTGCTTGATCAACAGGTAACTGACCGGCAGCGAAACCAGCAGGCAGATGGCCGCGCTGACAAGTGACACCCGGCTGTTTTTCGAGGCGATCAAACCACCCCAGACGATGTCGCCAACGGCGCGCAGGGCGAAGGAAAAAATCAGCACGCCGAGGATGTTGTTATCCGGGCGCGGCACCGACGTTGCGACGTAGTCGAGCACGACGTTGAAGAATAGAAAAATCATCACCGCCACGCCGCCTGACAGCACCAGCGCCCGCATCACCCACTTGTTCAGGAACAACTGCCGCACGGTCAGCGCCTGCTGGTCGTTCTGATAGCGCTTGGCGAGCACTGGGATGCCCACTACTGCGACCACGGCGTAGGACAGCGCTTGCAAGGTGTTGGCCGCCGACCAAGCGTAAACGTACTTGCCCAGGCTGGCGTAGGGCTCGAGATCGATAATCAGGAAGCGCTCGGCGTACTGACTCAACGCAATCAGGCCCGTGCCCAGGTAAAACGGCAGTCCGGCTTTCCACACCGATGCCGTGGTCAGGGCAGCGGTCACCCGGCCCCGGTGAACGTTCACCACAATCAGGTAACCGGCAACGATCACCAACACGTTGGCCGCCACCCACAACCACAACACGCTGGCGATATCGGACACCCAGCCGAGCATCATCCCGCCCAACGCCAACAGCGCCCAAAGGCCGGTTTTGATAAAGAACAGCAGCGCGCCCCACGTGGCTTTCTGCGCGGAAAACACAAAGGAGTTGATTTCGAACGACAGGTGTTCGGTGAGCAACAGCAGCGCCACACAAACGATCAGCGTGACACTCGCCTCGATCCCCTGAAACAGCGAATACACCGTGACCGTCGCCAGCGACAGCACGATGCCCACCCCGAGGTACAACAGCAAAACCCGATCGACAACCCAGCGCGAACTGCGACCAACGCTGATCAGCCGATTGATTTCGGAACTGAACCCGACGCTGTAGAACTTCGACGCAATCAACGACGCGGCCACCACCACGCCGTAAAAGCCCAGCGCGTCATAGCCCAGGTAATGGGTGATGGCCAACACCAGCAAGAACTTCGCGCCTAAAGCTCCGCCCCGGAGCAATAGCCGAAATATCATCGAACGATACCCTTGATGATCCCGTCCATGACCAGGGTCTTGGCTTCGATTTCCCGGCAGGTGTCCGTCAACTGTTGGCCAAACCGGGACAAGGCGTTCGGTGCATAAACTGTGTTGATGATGGTGTCGACATTGATGTCCCCGCCATTGATCACCCAGTCTTCCACGCCCATGTCCTGATAGGCGCCAAAGCCCTTGCGCTCATAGCTGATATGGAACGCCGGGACGCCCGCCAGCAGCGATTCGATGGCGCCATGCAGGCGCACGGAAATCACCAGGTCCGGCTGATGCTTGGCCAGGGTCGCCTTCAATGGCAGCAAATCTTCGGTGATACCCAGCTCGCGATAGAACGCGCCGTCATCGTTGCCGCGCACCGCGCTTTGCACCGCACAGACCACTTTGCTCTTGTTCTTCAAGCGCTGTAGCAGCAGTTTCAAGTTGGCCACGTAACCGGCTTTCTTTTCCTTGCTCCATGCCGGCGGTTTGCGCAGCACTACGCAGACCACCGCCGGAGTTGCCGCGCAACGGGTGAACTTGGGCTGCAGGAGAATCTTGCTGGCCAAGGCCTGCACCGCCAAGTCAGGCGCGCGGTAGACATTTTCATGAGTGCCGAAAATCTCCGACGACCTGTTGTCCCGGACAAACACCGCGTCGGCCTGGGCGTAATGCTCGACGATCTTGCTGCCCTCACCGTGGAAAGGACCGATGCTTTGCGGCAGGTACACCGACGGTACTTTGCTCAGGATCGCCGTTTCCAGTTGCTTGGCGTGCCCCAGTTTCAACTTGATGTGTTCAAAGGCGCTTTTGGAGCGCATGTAGCCGCCGCCGACGCCGACGATCAAGTCCGTTGTTTTCAACAGGTCCGCAAGGCCGGCGTAGGACTGGTCAAGGAACAGCGCTTGCTTGACCCGCCCCAAACCCTTGGCCGCCATGACCGGCGCGTCATAGCGCTTGTAGGGCAAGTAGCTGAATGATTTCGGGTCCGAGGCCACGACGTTGATCGAGGTGTCGGCGCCAAAGTTTCGCAGCACCAGGGCGATGGCCAGATCCACGAGCAGGCCATCACCGGAGTTGGAGGCGCTGTAGCCATGCAAAATAGTTACGTTCATGTGCTGATATCTACTTAATAGGAGGGAGCGGAATACACGTCATAGGTCTGCTTGATCATCAACGTGGCACTGAACCGCTCGCGGACCTTCTGGCGACCTTGAGCGCCGAGCGCCAGCAAGGCGGGCTTCTGGATTTTCACCAGCAACTTGGTCAATGCCTGGTGATCACCAACAGGGAAAACGTAGCCAGTCACACCGTGGGTGACCAACTCGGGCAAGGACGTGCAGTCACTGGCAATCACTGGCAGCCCCATGGCCATACCTTCCAGCGGCACCATGGCAAAGCCTTCCCAGCGACTTGGAACAATCAGCGCATCCGCCGCGTGATACAGCGCATTCACTTCAGCCGGCGTCACCCACGGCACGTATTCGACCGCGTCCATCACCGGGCAATCGACGGTATCCTCGTTGACCGCACTGCCCACCACCGTCAGCTTCAGATCAGTGCGTTGGACGCCGGCAAACGCCTTGAGCAAGACGTCGAAACCCTTCTGATAGTCGAGCCGCCCCACAAACAGCAGATGGATCGGCGCCTGATCAGGGGTCTTCGGCTCATCATTTTTGTGAGGAATACCGTTGTAGATCAACGTCATACGACGGCGATCAATGCCAAACCGCGCGGCTTTATCCAGTTCGTACTGGCTAACGCAAATGATCGTATCCGTGACTTTCTGCAAGAGCCGCTCAATCAGCGAATAGACTTTCTGCTTGGCCGGCGAACTCTCCATCAGAAACGAAAAGGCATGCGGGCAGTAGATGATCCTGGGCGAACGCCACGGTCGCAGGAGCAGGCACACACAACGGCCAATGACCCCGGAAAAGGTGCTGTGCAAATGCACCACATCGGGTTTTTCCTTGAAAATCACCCGAGCCAGTTGCCAGGCGAAGCGCAGCAGCGAGCGCACATCGCGCTTGGTCCGGTCGAAGGTTCTGATCTGTTGCTCATCAATGCCGACCAGCTCTTTTTTCTGATCGAGCGGGATCAAATACACCAGCTCATAGTTCGCAACCTCGCCCTCAGGTGGAACCGATATCGTGCGGATAACGGTCGCCACGCCGCCTTTAATCGTTTCGGCCACATGCAGTATTTTTTTCACAATTCACCCATTTCCATGCAGGTAATGACCATCGCCGAATCAAGCTTTGTCGGACGCATACTCGTAGCTGTAATTGCCGTATCCACCGTTGCCGTAGTAGCTCGCTGCACGCTTTTCGACGCCATTGAACACAGCGCCTTTCAACTGGATGCCGTTCTGGGCAAATCGACGGATCGTCAGTTCGATCTCTTTGGCGGGGTTCACCCCGAAGCGGGTGACGATCAGGCTGATCGCGGCTTCACGCCCGACGATCGCGGCGTCGGTCACGGCCAGTAGCGGTGGCGTATCGATGATCACCACGTCATACAGGTCGCTGAGTTGTGCCAGCAGCTCACGGAAGTTCGCGTGCATCAACAGCTCGGACGGATTGGGCGGGACCTGTCCACGGCTGATGAAGTGCAGGTTATCGATCTCGGTTTGATGGAGGCCCTGCTCAAGGCTGCAGCGCTTGACCAACAGGTCCGACAGGCCATTGGTGATCGGCGTGTTGAGCGTCTTGTGCAAATGCCCTTTGCGCATGTCGGCATCGATCAGCACAACCCTTTGCCCGCTTTGCGCCATGACCGCCGCGAGGTTGGAAGAGACGAAGGTTTTGCCAACCTGCGGGCTCGGGCCGGAAATCATGATGCGGTTGTTGGTCGAGTCCAGGCCGGCAAAGTGCAGGCAGGTGCGCAAGCTACGGATCGACTCGATAGACAGGTCGGTCGGGTTACGCATTGCCAACAGAAAAGACTGGCGACGCGACTCGTCACTCAAGCGCAGTTTTTTGCTGTCCTCTTCCTGTTGCAGCGCGCTGTACGGAATCGACGCATACACCGGCAAACCGAGTTGCTCGATGGCCTCCGGCCCCTCCAATCCTCGACTCAGGGATTTGCGCACCAGCACCAGGGCGACGCCGCCAAACGCCCCAAGGAAAGTCGCAATCAGCACGATCAGGGCCTTGCGCGGTTTGACCGGGGTGGTCTTGTCGACATCCGCGGCGTCGATCAGCCGCGCATTGCCCACCGCCCCGGCCCTGACGATGTCCAGTTCCTGGGATTTGTTCAGCAACTGCGTGTAGATCTGCGACGCCACTTCCACGTCGCGGGTCAGGTTCAGCAGCTCCTGTTGCGTGGCGGGCAGATCCTGAACCTTGCTCTCCAGACTCTTCTGTTGCCGGGTCAATTCGCCGATCTGCGTCATCAAGGCGCGATACACCGGATGCTGCTTGGTGAACTTGCGATCAAGGTCCGCCTGTTGCAGCTTCAACTCGGAAATGCGCGTGTCCAGGCCGACAATCTGTTCCAGCACCGATTGGGTTTCGAGGGAAATGTTGACGGTCTTGCCACGGGTTTGATAACCGTTGAGCGCATTGCTGGCCTTGATCAGGTCGTTCTTGACCTGCGGCAACTGGGCTTGCAGGAAATCCAGGCTTTGCGCCGCTTCCGCCGAGGTGCGCTCGACGTTTTGCTGCACATATAACGTGGCGACTTTATTAAGAATCTTCACCGCCTGGGCGTGGTCAGAGCTGGCCAGGGCCAGGCGGATGATGCCCGACTCCTTGCCTTGCTCGGACACATCCAGGTCATCCTGATAATCCAGGATGGTGACGATTCTTGGACTGCGCACCACTTCGAAACGAGTGCCGGGATTGGCCGCCAGATTGGCGATCCGGCCCTCGACGCCGTTTTGCGCAAACGCTTCGCCGACGACGCCGTCCACCCGCAGGTTATCGTTGTCATCGAACAGCTGGAATCGATGCTCCTCGGCGGCCACCAGCGTCAGTTTCTTGCCCAACAGCTCTTCCGGCAGGTTGAGCCGTGCGATCTCCAGGCGTTCACCGCCCCAGGCGTAGCTGTTCAGGCCAAAACGCGGTGCGGCTACACCGTCGCCCTTGTAACGTCGGGCCAGAAAACTGCCAATGACCGGGAAGGTGTTGGGCGTGACGTCGATATCCAGGTGCAAATCATCGACGGCTTTGCCGATCACTGCACGAGACTTGATGATGCCAATCTCGGTCACCGACGGCGATTGTCCAGTGAGCATGCTGTTGAGATCGGAAAAACCGAGCATGTCGTTCTTTTTCGGTTCGACCTGTACCACGGCGTTCGCCAGATACACCGGCGTCGCCAAAATCGCATAGGCAACGCCGGTCAGCATAAATGCACCGGTGAGCGCGCCGATCAACCATTTCTGATCAATTAAACTGCCGAATATACCGAGAAGATCAATATCATCTCGCTCGTTGTCCCGGGTGCCAACTACTGACGGTAACTGCATAAGTTCGTTCTTACCATTTACTGATCTGAAAATTATTCATCAATGCCCGAGGCGCTGCGCCCATGAGCAAACAGCATCTTCAATCAATGCATGGGCATGAATAAAAGCTGCTTTTCCTTGACGATACGGGTCTTGTATTTCTCGCTCACCCTGCCACTTCCCGAGAAGAAACACTTTGCCCCTGGCGTGCGACGCAATCTTCAGCACTTGTTTTAAATGCTCTTTTTCCATGACCAGAATCAGGTCTGATTCATTAACGATATCCGGGGTAATTTGCCGCGCTTTAAACGCCTCGGCACTATGCCCGCCGTCTTCCAGAACCTGGCGTGCCGCAGGCTCCATGGCCTCGCCAACCCTGGCGGACAGGCCCGCAGAGGTCACGGCAATGGTTGAGGACGCCAGCGCGTTGCGCAGCAGCATTTCTGCTGTAGGACTTCGACAGATATTGCCTACGCAGACGACAAGGATATTTCTGAACAAGGCAATGCTTCCCGTGTAATGTCGAATCAACCAATGCGTAGTGGGGATATGAGTGAACTCACGGGTTCATTCCGTACTCAAAAACGGATCAGCCCTGTCAATACAAGCGTATTAAGTACCACGACACCTAAAAACCACCCAACCAGAATAAACGGACCAAAAATAACGATGACTTTCTAACAATCGTTACCCGACAGAAAATAACATTCGAGCACTTCGCAACCTCTTGATCATCTAACTAATAACATCGAAAACTAATGGCCAATGTTATTTCCAGCCCGACGTGAGGACACCCGACATGAATGCGATACCTTTCAAACGCCTTGCCGCTTCGACTCTGCTAATGCTCAGTAGCGCCAGTCAGGTTCACGCCAGCGAACTGTTCCCCGCCCTGCCCGCTAACAAGACCATCGGTGTCCAGGTCAAGATCCAGAATTTCACCTCCGTCGATGCCGGGCGGATCAAAGCGGCGGGATTCGGGTTCGTGCGTTTTGGCGTATGGACAGACAGCCTGGATGGCTCGGCCTATCAACAACAGATCAGCGATGCGTTCGCCGCCGCCAAGTCCGCCGGATTGCCAGTACTGTTGACCGTTCGCGCAACCGAGGCGCTGACGGACACGCCCGGCAACGCCCGCGAGCTGGTGGCCGCGGGAGAACTCTTCGCCAAATCGGTGTTGGCTCTGGAACAGTCCTACCGCACACAGCTGGTAGCCATTGAAATATGGAATGAGCCGGACCTGGAAAAGTATTGGCCGACCGGCCAATTCGAGACGACCTTTGTGCCGTTCATGAGCGCGGTGTGCCATTCCCTGGGGCAGAAAGCGCAACCGACGCCCTTGCTCGGCTTTGGCTTCGCGAAAGCGCCGAGCGCGGGTTCCGCGTCCACGGTGGCGTTGAACAGGATTGTCAGTGACTACCCCAAATGCCTCAGCGCGATTTCCTATCACCCCTATGGCCTTTCCGGTGCCCAGATCAGCAATGCCCAGGCATTCATTCAGCAGAACTTCCAATTACCGGGGGTTATCAGCGAATGGGGCGCGCCGTCGCTCAGTACCAACGGCGGGGTCGACGGGCAAGCCAGCAAAGTCAGCACGTTCATCGCCGATGTGAAAAAACTGAAGATCCCGCTGACTTCCCTTTATGAATGGAAGAACAGTGATTCGGGCGGGAATGATCGGGAGAGGAATTTTGGCCTGCAGACGTCTGATGGGCAGCCGAAACCGGCCGAAATAGCCGTCAGGGCATTGCTCAATCCGCAGTAGGATGGACGCGTTGTGTGCCCAGGCCAGTCAACCGTTCAGGAGCGAGGGCCGGTCACGGGAGCGTTAACGGTCAGTTGCTTTGAACCTGTGCCCCGATTTGGCATCGTATTTACCGACACCGCGCCCCGCCAATCAAACACCCGTTTTCAGGATGTTGCCATTGGGGCCATCGATACGCACACCCGCCCTTGAGTGGCTGTCAGCGCTCGGGTAATGTCAACAGACCCATAGGACAGAGCACACCCATGACTTCCAAGCTGGAACAACTCAAACAAATCACTACCGTTGTTGCCGACACCGGCGACTTCGAAGCAATCGCTCGCGTTAAACCCGTGGACGCTACCACCAACCCTTCCCTGCTGCTCAAAGCGGCGGCCATTCCCGGTTATGCCGAGTTGCTGAACGCCTGCGTTCACGACTGCAAGGGCGATGTGGGCCTGGCCAGCGACCGTTTTGGCGTCGCGGTAGGGCAAGAAATCCTGAAAGTGGTCCCTGGCCGTATTTCCACCGAAGTGGATGCGCGTCTGTCGTTCGACACTGACGCCGTATTGAAGCGCGCGCACCGTCTGATCGAACTGTACGACAAGGCCGGCATTGGCCGTGACCGCGTGCTGATCAAGATCGCCTCCACTTGGGAAGGCATCCGCGCTGCCGAGATTCTGGAAAAAGAAGGCATTCAGACCAATCTGACGCTGCTGTTCTCCTTTGCACAGGCCGCTGCTTGCGCCGACGCCGGGGTGTTCCTGATTTCGCCGTTCGTGGGCCGCATCTACGACTGGTACAAGAAGGCCAACGGCAACGACTACACCGGCGCGGATGATCCGGGCGTGCAGTCGGTGACGCGCATCTACAACTACTACAAGGCCAATGACTACAAAACCGTAGTGATGGGCGCGAGCTTCCGTAACCTGAATCAGATTGAGCAGTTGGCCGGTTGTGATCGCCTGACCATCAGCCCGGATCTGCTGGAGAAACTGGCGGCGGACAACGGCAAGCTGGAGCGTAAACTGGCGCCTGGGCATGCTGGGGAAGCGCGTTTGAACCTGAACGAAGCGCAGTTCCGTTGGTTGTCCAACGAAGATGCGATGGCGACCGAGAAACTGGCTGAAGGTATTCGTCAGTTTGCTCGGGATCAAGAGAAGCTTGAGGCGCTGCTGCAAGCCAAGCTGTGATCTAGTTCAGCGCAATGCAAAAAGGGCGAACCCAGGTGGGTTCGCCCTTTTTTGTATTTGCTGAGAGTGGGACTGGGCTGGCTTCGCGCTGACGGATAGGGAGGTCATGCGGACGCCTTCGCGGGCAAGTCCGGGCTCCACAGTCTTTGGAATCAGTGGCGCTCTAAAGCATTCACCAGATCATGAAACGCTTCACGATTGGAGTCGTTCAGGCCCATGAGGATCTTGTGTGCTTCAAGCACTTTGATCCGCACGATTTCTTCGGACTGATCCTGGTCTGGCAGGTCGGTCAGGCATTCAGGGCACGGGATCGGGCGGTCAACGATGTTGAACACTTGCTCGAAGCCCATGGACTGCAGCAGACGGGTGATGTCTTCGTGGGTGGTGACGACGGTCGGCAGCAGGCCGACCTTCTGCCGCGACAGGATCGACAGTTTGGCCAGCAGGCCCAACGTGGTGCTGTCGATGCTGCGGGTTTCGGTCAGGTCGATCACGATTGCGTTGAAGTTCAACGCCGTGAAGATCCGCTCAATAGTCGCATCCAACGCCGAACACAGGGTCAGGCGAACTTCACCGACGAACTTGAGGACGAAGGTGCCGTCCTGCTCGGCGAACTGGATTCTACCGGTACTCATTAAAGATTCCTGCTCAACACCAACAGGGCGATATCATCCGGCATCTCCCCTAGCGTGGCCAATCCAAAAACCTGCCGCAGCCCATCCAGGGTGCCGCCCGCAGCCTTGACCCGTTGGGGCAACGCCGCTTCTTTCTCTTTGAGTGTCGGTTCTGGCAAAAGGTCCAGAATGCCATCAGACATCAGCGTCAGGCTGAACGTCGGTGGCAACTCCATCACGTGGTCTTCATAGGTGGCTTCATTGAAGAGGCCGACCGGCAGACCACGCCCTTCCAGATAACGAACACTGTCTGGCGTGTACAACACAGGCAACGGCAGATGACCGCCGATGCTATAGGTCAACAAACCTGTCTCCTCGTCGATGACACCACCGACCATTGTGACGTGTTTACCCAGCTTACAACTGATCAGGCCTCGGTTGATATGACCAAGTACCTCTGAAGGCTTGAATTCCGGCAACGTGCCATTGCGCTTGGATTCGAACAGCAAGCGCGTGGTCATGAACTTCAGCAGCACGGTGACGAAAGCTGAAGAGGCGCCATGCCCGGAAACGTCCGCCAGGTAGAAGGCTACCCGACGCTCATCGACCCGAAAGTAGTCGACGAAATCACCCGACAGGTACAGCGACGGGATGATCTGGTGCGCAAACTGGAACTCGTCGATGGTCCAGGGGCTGACCGGCAGCATGTTCATCTGCACCTGGCGACCGGCGTTCTGGTCTTCCTGGAGCAGGTTCAGGCTGGCTTCGAGTTCGCGGTTGGCCTTTTCGAGCTTGTCGCGGTAGCGCTGGTTTTCCAGCAGCAGGCGCGCACGATCCAGGGCCCGGCGCACGGAGTGCTCGAGCACGGCCAGATCTTCGAGAGGCTTGATCAGGTAGTCCGCCGCGCCCAGGCGCAGGGCCTCGACCGCATCGTTCATCACGCCGGCACCCGACACCACGATAACCGGGGTTTGCGGCGACAGCTCGGTGACCTGGCGAATGAGTTCGAGTCCGCCCATCTGCGGCATGCGCAGGTCGCAGATGACCAAGTCGGGCTTGTCTTGCTCGAATACCTGAAGACCCTGCTGGCCATTGCTGGCCTGCAGGACACTGAAACCACTGTCTTCCAAATAGGCGGCGAGGCTCGCGCGCACTACTTCGTCATCATCGATTATCAGCAGCGTGGCACTGGTTTTTGGCATGTGGGCAAACGGCGCCAGAATTAGGTTGGCGTAGCAGGCAGGGGTTTTGTCCCGGCTCACACTACTGGATTCGCTTTCTAGCCTCTCTGCTGCACTGTTTTCGAGCGTTTGCCCTACACACAGGTCCACCAGAGGTGCCCTTCTAAGGCGCAGACGGTACTCCCATCCGCGGGGCGTTTCAAGCTCACGCCGATGGTCGCTTGACGTCTTTACTTGTCAAATCACCGGGAGTTATAAGAACAGGCAAAACCGTAACCCAATGGAAGGATGAAGCCCATGAGCCAAACCGATCGGGACTACAGCGAAAAGCGCGATTTCATCCGCATGCGAGTCGATGCCGATGTGTCACTGATTCACGAGGGCGATGAGGTGCCAGCCGTCTGCATCGACCTTTCCAGCAGTGGCATGCAGGTGGAGGCGCCGCGTTTGTTCAAGGTCGGGGACCGGCTCAGCGTGCGGATCGATTCCGATCACGCGGCCCTCAAAGGGCTGGAGGCCGACACTGAAGTGGTGTGGGTGAAGGCCCAGGACGGCGATAATCAGAAACTCGGGCTTACAATCCTGAAGATGAAATAAACGGGATCCAGAACCAAAAAAGGCGGCCCAATGGCCGCCTTCTTCGTTTTACCGCGCTGAATCAGAAATCGTCTTCGACTTGACCGTCCTTGACCTTGAATTCGCGGTTTTGCAAGTACGCATTGCGGATGAAGATGTACTTGTCACCATTGATCAGCTTCTCGGCCGACAGCAGGCTGGCGCGGGTATCGACGATGTTCAGGCCGAAGATCGAGTTACGTACTGGCACGTCGTTGATGTACCGGTACGGGCCGGTGTAGCCGTCGACGAACTTGGACGGCGCATCCCGCAGGGTGCTTGGGCCGAGCAACGGCAGCATCACATACGGACCGCTGCCGACGCCCCAGTAGCCGAGGGTCTGGCCGAAGTCTTCGTCGCTGCGTTGCAGGCCCATTTTGGTCCCGACATCGAAGAAACCCAGCAAACCGAAGGTGGTGTTGAAAATGAGGCGCGCGGTGTCAACGCCCGCAGCGGCCGGCTTGGCCTGCAGGACGTTGTTGGCCAGGTTGGTGACATCCCCGACGTTGCGGAACATGTTGTGAATGCCGTCTTCCAGGAACTGCGGCGTCACGAACTCATAGCCTTGGGCAATAGGCTTCAGCGCATAGGTATCGACAAAATCGTTGAACTGATAAATCGGGCGGTTGACGCTTTCCCAAGGATCATCTTCCGAAGCTGCCTGAGCAACAAACGGAACCAGCAACACGCTGGCACACATACATAGCTGAGCGAGTTGATTGCTCCAGCGCATAGAAAACTCCTTGGATTGTACTGGCGCGGGCGCGCGGCCCAAGCGTAAAGGCGGCTAGTATAAGACGGAAAGTCAGGTTTAGGCAGCACCCTAACAGTCGGCCTGCCGACGATGCGAAACGACTGTGAGCGATTCACATCAATGTCACTCAACTGTCACCGTCTTCCCATAGCCTTGTCGCTATTTCAGGGACGCTGATATGCCGCATGCCGAAGCCTTGCCCGACGCCGCGCCAAACCTGACCGCCGTGCTGTTCGGCCTCAGTGGTTGCCTGGTGGATTTCGGTGCTCGCACGGGCCAGCCCGGCCCGCCCAACGCAGAACACGCTGAAGCCACCCCCGGCGCTCTGGACAGCCTGCGCAGTTTGCAGCGCCAGCAGATTCCCTGCGCCTGGCTCGACGAACTCCCCCCTGCCCTCAGCCACACACTGGCCGCGGGCCTGCCGACGTGGATCAAACCTTCGCAACATCCAGCAACAATCAATCCATGGCCGGCCCCGAACGCCTGCTGGCAAGCCTTGATGGCGTTAAATGTCGAGCATCTGGACGGCTGCGTGCTGGTCAGCGGCGAGCCGCGATTGCTGCAGGCCGGACTGAATGCCGGGTTATGGACCATTGGCCTGGCGTCCTGCGGTTCGCTGTGCGGCCTGGCGCCGAGCGAATGGCAAGCATTGGGCCAGAAAGACCGCGAACACCTGCGCGGTAAGGCCACCATGCAACTGTTTGGCTTGGGGGTGCATTCGGTGATCGATCACCTCGGGGAGCTCGATACCTGCCTGGCGGACATCAGCTTGCGTCGGCTCAAGGGCGAAAAGCCCTGATCGCCGCCTCACACCTATGAATGCATGCAGCCTGCCCGAGAGTGGATTAATCTAAAGGTCAGCCATAGACCTTTGGCGTGCTGCTGCGGTCTATGCCAGTGCCTATCGATAAAAGGAAGAACGCCATGCCTGCCCGCGAACTGCAAGAACAGCTCAATACTCTGCGCGAGCAATTGGAACAGAATCCGCCGCTATCCGAAGCCGAGCGCGCCGATCTGCACGCGCTGATGGAACAGATCGAACTTGAGCTTGAACTCGAAACCAAAACCCAGGATTCCAGCCTTGCCGACGGCGTGAACCTGGCCGTCGAACGCTTCGAACTCGAACACCCCGCCATTGCCGGTACGTTGCGCAACATCGTGCAAACGCTGGGCAATATCGGGATCTGAACCCGCCAAAAGCAAAAAAGCCCTGCTAGTGATAGCAGGGCTTTTTGTTTTTTTAGCACCGAAATCAAAAGATCTTGATCTTATTGGCGGACCAGACGGTGGTTCGGCAATTGCACTTCTTCAGTACTGCGATACGGATTGATATCCAACCCGCCACGACGCACATACCGCGCATACACCGTCAATTTCTCCGGTTTCAACAACCGCTGCAGATCGAGAAAGATCCGCTCCACACACTGTTCATGAAAGTCCGAGTGCTGACGGAAGCTCACGATATATTCCAGCAAACTCGCGTGCTCCAGCGCTGCGCCACGGTATTCCACCGCCACGCTGCCCCAGTCCGGCTGGCTGGTGACTGGGCAATTGGATTTGAGCAAATGGCTATGCACGCTCTCCTCGACAATGCGCGAGTCATCGCAACGCAGCAGTTCCGGACGCGGATGCTCGTAATTGCTGACGCTGATGTCCAGGTCATCGATACACACGCCCGGCAACGCCACAACGCCTTCTGCCTCGACGTCCTTCAGACTGCGAATCCGCACGCCGACCGGTTTACCGGCTGCGGCCGACAGGTCTTTCACCAGCGTGGCTTCGAGGCTTGCGGTGTCGGCAAACGGCGTCTGATTCAGGGAATTGAGGTACAGCTTGAACGACTTGGATTCGATGATGTTCGGCGAATCCGCCGGAATGCTGAATTCACCGATCGCCACCACCGGCTTGCCGGACGGCAATAGCCACGACAGCTCGAAGCAGTTCCAGAAGTCCACGCCTTTATACGGCAGGGTGTCCGCTGTCAGCCCCAGCTCCGCCCATTTCGCGGTGCGCGGGATCGGGAACAGCAAGGACGGCGTGTAGGTGGCGATGTATTCGCTGGATTTGCCCAGCGGCGAATGTTCGGCTGCGGGATGCATGGCGGAAACCTGACTGAAGAATCAGCGGATTCTACCAGCCTTTGCGCCCGCCTTTGAGTGCTTACTGACTGACTGTCAGTTTGCCGACCATGCCCGCCTGATAGTGGCCCGGAATGTTGCAGGCAAACTCCAGGCTGGTGGCCTTGGTGAAGGTCCAGGTCAGCTCAGCGGTTTTACCCGACGGCACCAGCACGCTATTCGGGTCGTCGTGCTTCATGCCGTGATCCATGCCGGCCATGGAGCCGTGGTCCATTTCTTTCATCGCTGTAGGCGTCAGCATCCCACTTTGCTGCATCTTCAACATTTCCTGCTGGTGCGCGGCATGCATCGCCGCGTCGCCGAGGTTGAATTCGTGCAGCAACTGGCCTTTATTCACCAGCACAAAGCGAATCGTCTCACCGGCCTTGATATCGATCGCCTTCGGATCGAACGACATATCGCCCATCACCACTTCCACGCTGCGGCCGGCCTTGGCCGCCGGGGCTGGTTGACCGAAATCGTAGGTCTGCGCAGGCGAGGCCCATACCGGCGAACTCAACGCCAGCAAACACGCGGCCAGCACCAGGGGATTGCGCAAAAACATAGTCGTACTCCAACAAGATAAGGTTCAGCCTGTGGAAAACTCTAAACTGACACGCCTGCCCTCAACCTGACAGGCAGATTACAACTTTGTCAGGTTGGTCTGCATCGCAGCCACCCACGGTATAAAGCGCTCGTTCCACCTAAACAGAGTGACCCATGAAACTGCTGATCGTCGAAGACCAGGCCAAAACCGGCCACTACCTGCGCCAAGGCCTGACCGAGGCCGGTTTCAACACCGAACTGGTGGCCGACGGCAGCACCGGCCAGCAGCTGGCGCTGACCGGCGATTACGCCTTGTTGATCCTCGACGTGATGTTGCCCGGTCGCGATGGCTGGCAGATTCTGCAAGCAGTGCGCGGTGCCGGCCTCGATACGCCGGTATTGTTTCTGACAGCCCGAGACGCGGTGGAGGACAGGGTTCACGGCCTGGAACTCGGCGCCGACGACTATCTGGTCAAGCCGTTCGCGTTTTCCGAACTGCTGGCCCGGGTTCGCAGCCTGCTGCGTCGCGGCAGCGCCACACCTCAGGAAACCAACCTGCAACTGGCCGACTTGCGCCTGGACCTGATCCGCCGCCGGGTCGAACGCAGCGGTCAGCGCGTCGACCTGACCGCCAAGGAATTCGCCCTGCTGGAAATGCTCCTGCGCCGGCAAGGTGAAGTCCTGCCCAAGTCGCTGATCGCCTCCCAGGTGTGGGACATGAATTTCGACAGTGACACCAATGTCATCGAAGTAGCAATCCGGCGTCTGCGCCTGAAGATCGACGACGACTTCCCCAACAAACTGATCCACACCGTGCGCGGTATGGGTTATGTCCTCGAAGAGCGCGACACCTGATGCGCCGACTGTCCTTGAGCAATCGCCTGGCCCTGTTGTTCGCAGCTTGCACCGCGGTGGTGTCGTTGTTTGCCGGGGTGCTGTTCAGCCGCGCCAGCGAAGCGCACTTCATTGAGCTCGATCAGCAGTTGCTGGACGGCAAGTTGATCGGTTTGCGTCGGGCGCTGCACGACATTCAATCCAGTGAAAGCGAAATCAAACTGCAAGACGAACTGAGCCGACAGGCTGATTTATCACTGCGCATTACTGGCAGCGATGGCCAACGCTGGTA
The DNA here is from genome assembly GCF_059716165.1 of Pseudomonas sp. LBUM1646. Classification (NCBI taxonomy): domain Bacteria; kingdom Pseudomonadati; phylum Pseudomonadota; class Gammaproteobacteria; order Pseudomonadales; family Pseudomonadaceae; genus Pseudomonas; species Pseudomonas sp. LBUM1646. The sequence goes on along the minus strand of NZ_CP166810.1, from coordinate 2,212,673 downwards.
CGACAGCTCTATTCGATTGCCCAAGGAGCTCCCGCAAACAGTGGGTTTATCGACCCTGAGCAGCGATGGCACCGACTATCGTGTGCTCAACGCCCCGCTGTTCCTCGACACACCCGATTCGCCGCAACTGACGCTGCTGCTGGACATCACTCATCACCAGCACTTCCTGCAACGCATGCAGCACCTGATCTGGCTGACGGTTGGCCTCTCGGCCCTGGCCACTGCCCTGCTCGGGGCCTGGGCGGCGCGTAGCGGTTTGCGTCCGTTGCGGCGCATGAGCGCGGTGGCCAGTGGGGTTTCGGCGCAATCGCTCAATGCACGGCTGCCAGAGGAGAACATGCCGCCGGAGCTTGCGGAAATGGCCCACAACTTCAACGCCATGCTCGGACGGCTCGACGACTCTTTTCAACGACTCTCAGCCTTCTCCGCCGACATCGCCCATGAACTGCGCACGCCACTGTCGAACCTGCTGACCCACACCCAAGTCACCCTCACCCGCCCGCGCCCCATTGAGGATTACCGCGAAGCGCTGCACAGCAACCTCGAAGAACTGCAATGGATGGCGCAACTGGTCAACGACATGTTGTACCTGGCCAAGGCCGACCACGGATTGCTGATGCCCAAGCGTGAACCGCTGCAATTGGCGGAGGAAGTGGATCTGTTGCTGGAATTCTTCGCGCCGCTGGCCGAGGACGCGCAGGTGAAGCTGAGCCGTGACGGCACGGCGCAGATGGAGGGCGACCGCAGCATGTTGCGCCGGGCGCTTTCCAATCTGCTGGACAATGCGTTGCGGTTTACCCCGGTTGAGGGTCAGGTTCGGGTGCGGATTGTCGAGCAGCCCAAAGGTTTGAGCCTGACGGTTGAAAACAGCGGAGACGGGATTGATGAGGCGTTGCTGCCGCGCTTGTTCGACCGATTCTATAGGGCAGATCCGGCGCGCCAGGAAGGGAGTAGTGAGCATGCGGGGTTGGGTTTGGCGATCACCCAGTCGATCATCCGTGCCCATGGTGGGCAGATTCGTTGCGAATCAGGTCAAGGATGGACGCGGTTTGTGATCGAGTTACCCCGAATCTGATCGTTCCCACGCTCTGCGTGGGAATGCAGCCCGTGACGCTCTGCGTCACATCCAAAGCCGAACGCGGAGCATCCGTTGAGGCATTCCCACGCAGAGCGAGGGAATGATCGTGGGTGGTTTACGAATACCGCAACGCGTGAGCCGGCTCGATCTTCGCCGCACGCCATGCCGGATATACCGTCGCCAAAAAGCTCAAGATGAACCCCGCCGAGCAGATCAACAACACATCCCCGCCCTGCAATTCCGAAGGCAAGTTGCTGACGAAATACACATCCGAACTGAAGATGTGCTGCCCGCTGACGCGCTCCAGCCAACCCACCAGTTCACTGACGTTCAACGCCGCAATCACCCCCAGCACGCCGCCGATCAAGGTGCCGACAATGCCGATCACCGTGCCCTGCACCATGAAGATCGCCATGATCTGCCGTGGCGTGGCGCCGATGGTGCGCAGGATCGCGATGTCCGCGCCCTTGTCGTTCACCACCATGATCAGGGTTGCAATGATGTTGAACGCCGCCACTGCGACGATCATCAGCAGCAACAGGCCGATCATGGTTTTTTCCATTTTCATCGCACTGAACAGGCTGCCCTGGGTGTGGGTCCAGTCGTCAGCCTTGTAAGCAGCACCCAGTCCGGCGGCGATGTCATTCGACACTTTGGGCGCCGCGTACAAATCCTTCACCGCCAGACGCACACTCTGCACCTGGTTCGGCTGCCAGTGCTGCATCTGCGCGGCATCGGCCATGTGGATCAACGCCATCGAACCATCAAGTTCGGCGCCAACCTTGAACACGCCAACCACGTTCAGCCGCTGCATGCGCGGGGTGATGCCGCCCGGTGCGGTGCTGACTTCCGGCACGATCAGGGTGAGTTTGTCGCCGACGTTCAAGCGGAAGCGCCGCGCCGTGATCTCGCCGACCACCACGCCGAACTCGCCGGGCTTCAAGGCATCAAGACGACCCTGGACGATGTGCTGGGCAACGATGGAAACCTTGCCTTCTTGCGCCGGGTCGATGCCGCTGATCTGGATTGGCTGCATCGCGCCCTTATAAGAGAGCATGCCTTCCATTTCGGTGAACGGCACGGCGGCAGTCACTTCGGGATTTTTCATCGCCGCGGCGGCCACTGGCTGCCAATCGTCGATCGGGTTCACACCGACGATGGTCGCGTGGGGCACCATGCCGAGGATGCGCGAGCTCATTTCGCGCTGGAAGCCGTTCATCACCGAGAGCACCACGATCATCGCCAGCACGCCCAGGGCGAGGCCGATCATCGAGGTCATCGAGATGAAAGAAACAAAGCGATTGCGGCGCTTCGCGCGGGTATAGCGCGCGCCGATAAAGATCGATAACGGTCTGAACATTCGCTGGGCACCGTATTAAATAAAAGACCCGGCGGACTTTTCAGTCACGCCGGGTTTCGGTCAATCAGATGGGCGTCAGGCAACCTTCCTGCAAATGCAGGACGCGATCCATCTGGCGAGCCAGGTTCATGTCGTGAGTCACCACCAGGAACGCCGTGCGCATCGAGGTGCTGAGTTCCAGCATCAAATCCTGAATGCCTTGCGCGGTGTGGGAGTCGAGGTTGCCGGTCGGCTCGTCGAGCATCACCAGCCCCGGGTTGTTCACCAGGGCGCGGGCGATGGCCACACGCTGACGTTCGCCACCGGACAGTTCCGACGGCTTGTGCTGCAGGCGATGCCCCAGCCCTACCCGCTCCAACAACGCAGTGGCACGCTGACGCGCTTCCGGGATCGCGGTCTTGCCGATCAGCAGCGGCATGCAGACGTTTTCCAGGGCGGTGAATTCCGGCAGCAAATGGTGGAACTGGTACACGAACCCGAGGGAACGGTTACGCAGCAGGCCACGATTCTTCTCGCTCAGTGCCGAGAGTTCCTCGCCGTCGAGCCAGACGCTGCCCTTGGTTGGCGTGTCGAGACCGCCCAGCAGGTTGAGCAAGGTACTTTTACCCGAACCCGAAGTGCCGACAATCGCCACGCGCTCACCCGGATGCAGTTCCAGTTGCAGACCGGCCAAAACCTCTACCGACTCCGGGCCTTCCTCGTAGGATTTGCCCAGGTTGCGGCAGCTCAAGATTGCTTTTTCACTCATGCCCGACTCACTCATAACGTAGCGCCTCCGCAGGCTGGGTGCGCGCGGCACGCCAGGCTGGATACAGGGTGGCGAGGAAACTCAGTACCAACGCGGCGGCGCAGACCATCAACACGTCCTGGCTCTGCACTTGCGATGGCAGGTAATCAATGAAATACACGTCGGCGTTGAGGAATTTATGCCCGATCAAGCCTTCGAGGGCCGAGATCGCGGCACTGACGTTCAGCGCGGCGAAGATCCCGACCACGGCGCCGATCAGCGTCCCGACCACACCAATGACCGTGCCCTGGACCATGAAGATCGCCATGATCGACCCCGGCGTGGCGCCAAGGGTGCGCAGAATCGCGATATCGCCCTTCTTGTCATTCACCACCATCACCAGCGTGGAAATGATGTTGAAGGCCGCAACGGCAACGATCAGCAACAACAGCAGGCCGATCATGGCTTTTTCCATGCGGATCGCCTGATACAGATTGCCGTGGGTGCGGGTCCAGTCACGGGCGTAGTAGTGGTCTTCGCCGAGTTGTTGGGCCAGGGTCCAGGCCACGCGTGGCGCCTGGAACAGGTCGTCGAATTTCAGGCGGATGCCCTGGACCTGATCCGGTTTCCAGCGATGCAGCCTGGCCAGGTCCTGCAGATTGGTCACGCCCAGGTAGCCATCCAGCTCACCGGCGCCGACATGGAAGATGCCAACCACGGTAAAGCGTTTCATGCGCGGGAACATCCCGGCCGGGGTCACGGTGACTTCCGGTGCGACGAAGGTCAGCTTGTCGCCGATGGCCGCGCCGAGTTTGGCCGCCGCCTTGTCGCCGATAACGATGCCGAAGCTGCCGGGGGCCAGGTCGTCGAGCTTGCCCTGCTGCATGAAGTTATCAATGATCGAGACCTGGCGCTCCAGCGCCGGGTCGATGCCATTGAGCAGCACCTTGGAGACCTTGCCGTTGTTGGTCAGCAGCCCCTGCATCTGGGTGAACGGCGCAACGGCCGTCACCTGCGGATTCTGCTTGACCTTGGTGGCCAGGCCTTGCCAGTCGTTGATCGGTTCACCGGACTCGATGGTCGCGTGGGGCACCATGCCCAGCACGCGGGTGCGCATCTCATGATCGAAGCCGTTCATGACCGACAGCACGACGATCATCACGACCACGCCGAGGGCGAGCCCGATCATCGATGTCAGGGAAATGAACGACACAAAATGATTGCGACGCTTTGCACGGGTATAACGCGTGCCAATAAATACGAAGAGAGGTCTGAACATGTCGGGGCTTGTTCGGAGGGAAAAGGAACGTCCTTGTGGCGGGGGTCGATAACCAGCTTTACACTCAGACCACCGCCGCTACCATGGGTTCGCCATGTCGACATTAGATGAAGAAGATCGCCGCGAATACTACCGTATCGAGGACGCGATCGCACTGGAAATTCGGCCCCTGTCCGCTCCCGAAGCCGCAGGCCAGGAAGTGTTGCAGGATGCTTCCCCACTCTTCAACTTGCTCAGCGAACTGCACCTGAGCGAATTCGAATCGCAACACCTGTTGCGCCAGATCAGTGAGCGCGACCGGGCGATTGCTGCATTCTTGAAATCCCAGAACAAACGCATCGACCTGCTCAGCCAGGTGGTTGCCCTGACCGTGCTCGGGCAGATCGGCGAACCGCAACCGGTGATCATTTCCGAAGGCGGCATCGACTTTCAGTACCCGACCCCCATTGCTGTCGGCGCGCACCTTTCGGTAAAACTGGTGCTGATGCCGCAAGCGCTGGGCCTGTTGCTGCGGGCCAGGGTCACCCATTGCGATCGCAAGGGCGACGGCTACGATGTCGGCACCGAGTTCGAGTACCCGACTGATGCCCAGCGCCAATTGCTCGCCCGCTACATCTTGCAAAAGCAGGCCCAGGAACGACGCCTGGCCCGCGAACAAAACGAATCAGGCATTTAATTAAGGAAGAACCGTGACCCTTATCTACGGCCATCGCGGCGCCAAAGGCGAAGCACCGGAAAACACCCTGACCAGTTTTCAGGAATGTCTCAAGCACGGCGTGCGCCGCTGCGAACTGGACCTGCACCTGTCCATGGACGGCGAGCTGATGGTCATCCACGACCCGACGCTCAAGCGCACCACTGACCGCCGCGGCAAAGTGGTCGAGCACAGCGCACAGGATCTGGTGACCTACGACGCACGCAAGGGCGGCCCGGGCTGGATCAAGCCGTGCCCGATTCCAACGCTGGAAGAGCTGTTCGAGAAATGCGATTTCGAGCACTGGCAACTGGAAGTCAAAAGCGCTTCACGCACGCGCGCCGCGACCACGGTGCTGGCGATTCGGGAAATGGCGGTGCGTCACGGCCTGCTCGACAAGGTAACCATCACCTCAAGTTCGCGCGAAGTGTTAAAAGCCGCGCTGGACCTGGTGCCGGACGTGTCGCGCGGATTAGTCGCCGAATACGCCTGGCTCGACCCGTTGAAAGTCGCGCAAAGCTATGGCTGTGAGATTCTGGCGCTGAACTGGACCCTGTGTACGCCGGAACGCCTGCAGAAGGCGCAGCGTCAGGGGTTGCATGTGTCGGTATGGACAGTCAACGAGCCCGCGCTAATGCGCAGACTCGCCGACTTCGGCGTTGACAGCCTGATTACAGACTTTCCCGGTTTGGCCACTGCCACCCTCGAGAATTGCTGAAATCGGTCTCCCCGGCCGGCTCAGGCCACCGGCCGGAGCCGCTCAAAAAAGCCGGTTGAGGCCATCGTACGCCGCTACCCGATAGGCTTCGGCCATGGTCGGGTAGTTAAACGTCGTGTTGACGAAGTACTTCAGGGTGTTCAGTTCGCCCGGCTGGCTCATGATCGCCTGGCCGATGTGAACAATCTCCGACGCCTGATAGCCGAAGCAGTGAACGCCCAGCACTTCCAGGGTTTCGCGGTGAAACAGGATCTTCAGCATGCCCTGAGGCTCGCCGGCGATCTGTGCACGCGCCATGCTCTTGAAGAACGCCTTGCCCACTTCATACGGCACTTTGGCCTGGGTCAGCTCTTGCTCGTTCTTGCCGATCGAGCTGATCTCCGGAATGGTGTAGATGCCGGTCGGCACGTCATTCACGAAGCGCCAGCTGTTGTTATCCACGATGCTGCCAGCGGCCGAACGGCCCTGGTCGTGGGCGGCACTGGCCAGGCTCGGCCAGCCGATCACGTCACCGGCACCGTAAATGTTCGGCACGCAGGTGCGGTAGGCTTCGTCGACTTCGATCTGGCCACGGCTGTTGACCTTCACACCGATGTTTTCCAGACCCAACTGGTCAGTGTTACCGGTACGGCCGTTGCACCAGAGCAAGGCATCGGCCTTGATCTTCTTGCCGGACTTGAGGTGCAGGATCACGCCGTTGTCCACGCCTTCGACGCGGTCGTAGTCTTCGTTGTGGCGAACGGTGATGTTGTTGTTGCTGAAGTGATAGCTCAGGGCCTGGGAAATTTCCGAGTCCAGGAAGCTCAGCAACTGACCACGGTTGTCCACCAGCTCAACCAGCACACCCAGACCACTGAAGATCGAGGCGTACTCGCAACCGATCACGCCAGCGCCGTAAACGATGAGTTTGCGCGGGGTGTGGCCGAGGCTGAGGATGGTGTCGCTATCGTAGATACGCGGGTGATGGAAATCGATGTCCGCCGGGCGATAAGGACGCGAGCCGGTGGCGATGATGATGTGCTTGGCGACAAGCTTTTCAACCACACCGTTGGCGCAGACCACTTCGATGGTTTGCTCGTCGGCGAAGCTGCCGGTGCCAAAGAACACGTCGACACGGTTACGGGCGTAGTAGCCAGTGCGCGAAGCGACCTGTTTGGAAATGACTTTTTCTGCGCTTTTCAGCACGTCCGGGAACGAGAACCAACGCGGCTCACCAATGGCCCGGAACATCGGGTTGGTGTTGAACTGCATGATCTGCCGGACCGAGTGACGCAATGCCTTGGACGGGATGGTGCCCAGGTGGGTGCAGTTGCCGCCGACCTGGCGACGACTGTCGACCATCGCCACCTTGCGTCCTGCTTTGGCGGCGTTCATTGCCGCGCCTTCTCCTGCCGGGCCGGAACCCAGCACCACCACGTCGTAGTTGTAGACAGCCATGCGTACTCCTCAGAACAGGCCGCGGCGCCATCGGCACCTGCGGCTAAATCACGCCGATCTGCGGCGTGAAGGAACAATTTGGGGCCAGTGCAGAACCCGGACACAGTCTATAGAAGCGTCAACGCCGCGCACATTAACCCTTGGTCGCGTCGTAGGCTACTTTTGCCGGCGCTACAACGCCAGTCTTCAATGCTCGGATCGCCGTATTCATTCGGTTTTGCCGCCACTGAGGCGTTCAAAAGCCTGATTGGTCCGTGTGACGAAACCTGTATCGGCACGAATCACAAAGAATGCACCGATGTTGTGTTTTTCGGCGTAGTCCCATCCACGTGCGGGGCCGAGAATCAGCAACAACGTCGATAGTCCATCAGCCATCAGCGTTGAAGGATTGATGACCGTGACGGACGCCAAGGTGTGAGTAATCGGCGCACCGGTGCTGGCATCGAAGGTGTGGGAATAACGCTGGCCGCCCTGCTCGAAATAATTACGGTAGTCGCCAGAGGTGGACACGCCGTAGCCGTCGACATTGATGATGCGTTCAGCGATTTGCTGATCATCCCGGGGCTCTTCCAGGGCAATTTTCCACGGTGAGCCATCGAGCTTTTTGCCAGCTGCCTTGAGTTCACCAGTGGCTTCGGCGAGGTAGTTGTGGATACCCATGCTGTCGAGTTTTGCAGCGATGGTATCGACCGAGTAGCCGGCGGCGATGCTGTTGAAGTCGACCTCGACGGCGGCGTCCTTGCACAGCTGATCGCCGTCGATACGCAGGTGCGTGTGACCGACTCGCTGCATCGCTTCGGCCAGCGCTTCGGGACTCGGGACTTTTTCCTCGCGGGCCTGTGGGCCGAAACCCCAAAGGTTCATCAGTGGTTCGACGGTCAGGTCGTAAGAGCCTTCGCTTTGCAGCGACAGTTGCTCGCCGACACGGACCAATTCGAGGATCGGCGCGGGCATGGTCTGACAGCGATTGGCGGGCAGATCGTTGAAGCGTTCGATGTCCGAGTCGCTGCGATAGGTGGACATTTGTCGGTCGACGTCGGCGAGGATCTTTTCGACTTCGACCTGCACTTCTTTCGGTGCGGGTAGCCCTTTGGTTCGTACGTACTTGATCGAATAGGTGCTGCCCATGGTCGGGCCACCGAAGCTTTCCATGGAATCACCGTTGCCGCAGCCTGACAGGGCAACACTCAGCACCAGGTAAAAACCCTTCCATCTCAACACTCTCACTTCTCCTGAGCCCTCTGACACAACGCCAAGGGTGGCCATTATGCCCCTCCTGTAGGAGCGAGGCTTGCGCGAAGGCGGTGTGTCAGATCGATCGCCTTCGCGGGCAAGCCTCGCTCCTACCAAGAGGCTAATTCACTCCACCTCTATATTCATGCCGCGTAATGGCTATAACGTTTAAGCAGCAGGCTAACTAGTGGTTGCCTATCTATCTTCATACACATATCGTTACAAAACTGTTCGGCGCGTGCCTGCATGCCTTAAGCCGACAGCATGGAAGCGTCAAGACCAAGGATTTCCAATAAGACAGCCAAAGTGAGAGCGTTAAAATGTCCTCGAATACGGGCAAAGGCAAAGCGATCTTTCGCGTTGTCAGCGGTAATTTTCTTGAGATGTTCGACTTTATGGTCTACGGCTTTTACGCCACAGCCATTGCCAAGACCTTCTTCCCTGCCGACAGCGCCTTCGCCTCCCTGATGCTGTCCCTGGCAACATTCGGCGCCGGGTTCCTGATGCGTCCGCTGGGGGCGATTTTCCTCGGCGCCTACATCGACCGTCATGGCCGGCGCAAAGGGCTGATCATCACCCTCGCCCTGATGGCCGCCGGTACGGTGCTGATTGCCTGCGTACCGGGTTACGCCACGCTGGGTGTGGCCGCGCCGCTGATCGTGTTGTTCGGTCGTCTGTTGCAAGGCTTCTCGGCGGGCGTGGAACTGGGCGGCGTGTCGGTGTACCTGGCCGAGATTTCCACTCCGGGCCGCAAAGGCTTCTTCGTCAGCTGGCAGTCCGCCAGTCAACAAGCCGCCGTGGTATTCGCCGGTTTGCTGGGGGTGGGTTTGAACCACTGGCTCAGCCCGGAACAAATGGGTGACTGGGGCTGGCGCGTGCCATTCCTGATCGGCTGCATGATCGTGCCGGTGATCTTCGTGATTCGTCGCTCCCTGGAAGAAACCCCTGAATTCCAGGCGCGTAAACACCGCCCTACCCTGCAGGAAATCATTCGTTCGGTCGGTCAGAACTTTGGCATCGTCATCGCCGGCATGGCGCTGGTGGTGATGACCACTGTGTCGTTCTACCTGATCACCGCCTACACCCCGACTTTCGGCAAAGCCGAGTTGCACCTGTCAGATCTGGATGCGTTGCTGGTCACCGTGTGCATCGGCCTGTCGAACTTCTTCTGGCTGCCGGTGATGGGGGCTTTTTCCGACAAGATCGGGCGTAAACCCCTACTGTTGGCGGCGACCATTCTGGCGATCCTGACGGCTTACCCTGCCCTGTCGTGGCTGGTGGCGAACCCGAGTTTCAGTCATCTGCTGATCGTCGAGTTGTGGCTGTCGTTCCTGTATGGCTCGTACAACGGCGCCATGGTTGTGGCCCTGACCGAGATCATGCCGGTAGAAGTTCGTACGACCGGCTTCTCCCTGGCCTACAGCCTCGCGACCGCGACCTTCGGCGGCTTCACACCGGCGGCGTGTACTTACCTGATCCACGTGCTGGACAATAAGGCCGCGCCGGGAATCTGGCTCAGTGGTGCAGCGGTGATGGGGTTGATTGCGACCCTGGTGTTGTTCCGGGGTAACAAGCATGAGTTGCGGACTGCGCAAGCGGCTGTAGTAGGCGGCGCCCGCTAGACGACATGATCGTTCCCACGCTCCGCGAGGGAATGCAGCCCGGGACAGCGGACGCAGAGCGTCCATTGAGGCATTCCCACTCCGAGCGTGGGAACGATCACCGCACAAACAAAAACGCCCCGACCAAAGTCGGGGCGTTTTCATGTGAGGCTAACGCTTAGCGTGGGAATGCTGGCGGGTTTACACCGGCCATGTCTTCCATCACGCGAACCACTTGGCAGCTGTAACCGAATTCGTTGTCGTACCAAACGTACAGAACAACGCGGTTGTCTTGGGTGATCGTCGCTTCAGCGTCCACCACGCCAGCGTGGCGCGAGCCAACGAAGTCGGTGGACACCACTTCCTGCGAGTTGACGTAGTCGATTTGCTTATGCAGATCGGAGTGCAACGCCATGTAACGCAGGTAATCGTTCATCTCTTCACGAGTGGCGGCTTTCTCAAGGTTCAGGTTGAGAATGGCCATCGACACGTTAGGCGTCGGAACGCGGATCGCGTTACCGGTCAGCTTGCCGGCCAGCTCAGGCAAAGCCTTGGCAGCAGCGGTGGCAGCACCGGTCTCGGTGATGACCATGTTCAACGCGGCGCTACGGCCACGGCGATCGCCCTTGTGGAAGTTGTCGATCAGGTTCTGGTCGTTGGTGTACGAGTGCACCGTTTCAACGTGACCGTTGATGATGCCGAACTTGTCGTTGACTGCCTTCAGCACCGGCACGATGGCGTTGGTGGTGCAGGAAGCGGCGGAAACGATCTTGTCGTCAGCGGTGATTTCGCCGTGGTTGATGCCGTGAACGATGTTCTTCAGCTTGCCTTTGCCAGGCGCGGTCAGCACAACGCGGTCGATACCAGGGCAAGCCAAATGCTGACCCAGACCCTCGGCGTCACGCCACACACCGGTGTTGTCCACCAGCAGCGCGTCTTTGATGCCGTACTGGGTGTAATCCACTTCAGTCGGGTTTTTCGCGTAGATAACCTGGATCAGGTTGCCGTTGGCGGTGATGGTGTTGTTGGCTTCGTCAATAGTGATGGTGCCATCGAACGGACCATGAACCGAGTCACGACGCAGCAGACTGGCACGCTTGACCAGATCGTTCTCGGCGCCCTTGCGGACCACGATGGCGCGCAGACGTAGGCCGTCGCCACCACCGGTTTTCTCGATCAGGATACGCGCCAGCAGACGGCCGATACGACCGAAGCCGTACAGGACAACGTCGGTGCCTTTGCGCGCGGCAACGTTTTGCTGGCCAACCACATCGGCCAGTTCTTCACGGACGAACTGCTCGGCCGTGCGGCCATTGCCTTCGGCCTTGAATTTGACCGCCAGCTTGCCCAGGTCGACCGAAGCGGCGCCGAGCTTGAGCTCGCTCATGGCTTTGAGCAGCGGGAATGTTTCGTGGACGGACAGTTCGCTGTCGTCGGACTGGCGATGGCGAGCAAAGCGGTGGGCTTTGAGAATCGCAATGACTGAACGATTGATCAGGCTGCGGCCATAGATCGAGCTCACCACGTTGTTATTGCGGTAGAGCTGACCGATAAGCGGAATCATCGCTTCTGCGAGTGCTTCACGGTCGATCCATTCACCAAGACACTGGTCGGGCTTCTGAGTCACGGGAACCTTCCACTATGTAGGGGCAGAAAAAAGGGGCTACATTATGCCGCCGAGTGCCTCCCGTAGCAATGCGCGCTTGTCGTGCGAGCCGTAACAAATTTCCGTTCAAAAAATTTACGCTGCCCTGAAGCCCAATAAAACCGGGGCCTCCAGCATCGTCAATTTTTTGGGGACAGCGCTGCCTTGTCCGTAACCATCCGTAACACCTGTTCGTTTTGCCACTACATAATCGTCATTTTTCGCTAAAAAACCGGCCGATTTTGTCTTTACCACTACATTTCGCCCAACCCGCGTAATAGACATATCTGCAACTGACAGCCGGCACCTGAGGCCGCTACAATTACCGACTTTGTCGCAACGCTTGGAGCTCAACCTTCCGTGCCCGTTCTGCGTCTACCGCTACTCCCTGCCGCGGCAGGTAAACAGCACTGGGGCAACCTGCCCGGTGCCGCCCTGAGCCTGGCCATCGCCGAGGCCGCCAGCGCTGCCAAGCGCTTTACCCTGCTGCTGACTGCCGACAGCCAAAGTGCTGAACGACTGGAACAGGAGCTGAGTTTCTTCGCCCCGGATTTGCCCGTGCTGCATTTTCCCGACTGGGAAACCCTGCCCTACGATCTGTTCTCGCCGCACCAGGACATCATCTCCCAGCGCATTGCCAGCTTATATAGGCTGCCGGAGCTGACCCATGGCGTGCTGGTGGTGCCGATCACCACGGCCCTGCATCGCCTCGCGCCGACCAAGTTCCTGCTCGGCAGTAGCCTGGTGCTGGATGTCGGCCAGAAACTCGACGTCGAGCAAATGCGCACTCGGCTTGAGGCCAGTGGCTATCGCTACGTCGATACGGTGTACGAGCACGGCGAATTCACCGTGCGCGGCTCGCTGATCGACCTGTTCCCGATGGGCAGCAAACTGCCGTTCCGGATCGACCTGTTCGACGACGAAATCGAGACCCTGCGTACGTTCGATCCGGACAACCAGCGCTCCATCGATAAGGTCGACACCGTTCGCCTGCTGCCGGCGCGAGAATTCCCGCTGCAAAAAGACGCGGTCACCCGCTTCAAGGCGCGCTTCCGCGAGCGTTTCGATGTGGACTTCCGTCGCTGCCCGATCTTTCAGGATCTGAGCAGCGGGATTACCCCGGCCGGTATCGAGTACTACCTGCCACTGTTCTTCGATGAAACCTCGACGCTGTTCGATTACCTGCCCCAGGACACCCAGGTGTTTTCCCTGCCGGGCATCGAACAGGCGGCGGAGAACTTCTGGAACGACGTGCGCAATCGCTATGAAGAACGCCGCGTCGATCCTGCTCGTCCTTTATTACCACCGGCCGAGCTGTTCCTGCCGGTGGAAGACTGCTTCGCGCGCCTGAAAAACTGGCCGCGCGTAGTTGCCAGTCAACAAGACGTGGAAACCGGCGTCGGCCGCGAACGCTTCCCGGTGCAAGCGTTGCCGAACCTGGCCATCGAAGCCAAGGCCACTCAACCATTGGCGGCGCTCGCAGGCTTCCTCGACGAATTCCCAGGCCGCGTGCTGTTTACCGCCGAGTCCGCGGGCCGTCGTGAAGTGCTGCTGGAATTGCTCGAACGCCTGAAGCTGCGACCGAAAACCGTCGACAGCTGGCCGGACTTTGTCGCGAGCAAGGATCGCCTGGCGATCACCATTGCGCCGCTGGATGAGGGCCTGGTGCTGGACGATCCAGCGCTGGCGTTGATCGCGGAAAGCCCATTGTTCGGTCAGCGGGTAATGCAACGTCGGCGCAGGGAAAAGCGCGCCGACGGCAACAACGATGCGGTGATCAAGAACCTCACCGAGCTGCGCGAAGGCGCGCCGGTGGTGCATATCGATCACGGCGTTGGCCGCTACCTCGGCCTGGCAACCCTGGAAATCGACGACCAGGCCGCCGAGTTCCTGACCCTGCAATACGCCGAAGGCGCCAAGCTCTACGTGCCAGTGGCCAACCTGCACCTGATCGCCCGCTACACCGGCAGCGACGATGCCCTGGCCCCGCTGCACCGTCTCGGCTCCGAGACCTGGCAGAAAGCCAAGCGCAAAGCCGCCGAACAGGTGCGCGATGTGGCCGCCGAGTTGCTCGACATCTATGCCCGTCGCGCCGCCCGCGAGGGCTACGCTTTTGCCGATCCGAAAGCCGATTACGCGACCTTCAGCGCCGGGTTCCCGTTCGAAGAAACGCCGGACCAGCAGACCACCATCGACGCAGTACGCGCCGACATGCTCGCGCCCAAACCGATGGATCGACTGGTGTGCGGCGACGTCGGTTTCGGCAAGACCGAAGTGGCGATGCGAGCCGCGTTCATCGCGGTGCACGGCGGTCGTCAGGTGGCGATCCTGGTGCCGACCACCCTGCTCGCCCAGCAACACTACAACAGCTTCCGCGACCGCTTCGCCGACTGGCCGGTGAGCGTGGAAGTGATGAGCCGCTTCAAGTCGACCAAGGAAGTGAATGCTGCCATCGCTGACTTGGCCGAAGGCAAGATCGACATCGTTATCGGCACGCACAAACTGCTATCCGACGATGTAAAAATCAAAAACCTGGGGCTGGTGATCATCGACGAAGAGCACCGTTTCGGTGTGCGTCAGAAAGAACAGCTCAAGGCCCTGCGCAGTGAAGTCGACATCCTCACGCTGACCGCCACGCCGATTCCGCGCACGTTGAACATGGCGGTGTCGGGTATGCGCGATCTGTCGATTATCGCCACTCCGCCGGCCCGTCGCCTCTCGGTGCGGACCTTCGTGATGGAGCAGAACAAAAGCACAATCAAGGAAGCCCTGCTGCGTGAGTTGCTGCGCGGCGGTCAGGTCTACTACCTGCACAACGATGTGAAAACCATCGAGAAATGCGCCGCCGACCTCGCCGAACTGGTGCCGGAAGCGCGGATCGGTATCGGCCACGGGCAGATGCGCGAACGCGATCTCGAACAGGTGATGAGCGACTTCTACCACAAGCGCTTCAACGTGCTGATCGCCTCGACCATCATCGAGACCGGCATCGACGTGCCGAGCGCCAACACCATCATCATCGAGCGTGCCGACAAGTTCGGCCTGGCGCAGTTGCACCAGTTGCGCGGCCGGGTCGGTCGCAGTCACCACCAGGCTTACGCGTACCTGCTGACGCCGCCGCGCCAGCAAATCACCGGCGACGCCGAAAAGCGTCTGGAAGCGATCGCCAACACCCAGGACCTCGGCGCGGGCTTCGTGCTCGCCACCAACGACCTGGAAATCCGTGGCGCCGGCGAACTGCTGGGCGACGGCCAGAGCGGGCAGATTCAGGCGGTGGGTTTCACGCTGTACATGGAAATGCTCGAGCGCGCGGTGAAATCGATCCGCAAGGGCGAACAACCGAACCTCGACCAGCCACTGGGTGGCGGTCCGGAGGTCAACTTGCGGGTACCGGCGTTGATTCCCGAAGACTACTTGCCGGATGTTCACGCCCGCCTGATTCTCTACAAACGCATCGCCTCGGCGACCGACGAGGAAGGTCTCAAAGACCTGCAAGTGGAGATGATCGACCGTTTCGGCCTGCTGCCGGAGCCGACCAAGAACCTGGTGCGAATCACCTTGTTGAAATTGCAGGCCGAACAACTGGGCATCAAGAAAGTCGACGGCGGCCCGCAAGGCGGTCGAATCGAGTTCGCGGCGCAGACTCCGGTCGACCCGTTGACGCTGATCAAACTGATTCAGGGCCAACCCAAACGCTACAAATTCGAAGGCGCCACGATGTTCAAATTCATGGTGCCGATGGAGCGCCCGGAAGAGCGCTTTAATACTGTAGAGGCGCTGTTTGAGCGCCTCCTCCCGAAAACTGCTTGAAGGACGCCGCATGCGCCTGTTTCGCTCACTGACCTTGTTGATTGCTCTGGTCACTCCTACGGCGTTTGCCGATGACCTGTATCAGGTCGAAATGATTCTGGTCCGGCAAAACGCCGTGCCGGCCATCGTCAGCCGTGCCGCACCGGAAGACTGGGCGGCCGGCGCACAGCGCCTCAGCCCCGACAGCCAGCGCACGCCGAGCCTGAATGGCGAGATAGAAAAACTCACGGCCAGCGCCGATTACACGGTGTTATTGCACAAGGCCTGGCAACAGACTCTGGGTGAATCCGAAAGCAAAGTCGCGATCAGCGATGGTACGGAGCAGTTCGGCCAGTTCCCGATCGAGGGCACACTGAACCTGAAACTGGGTCGTTTCACCGACGTCGACGCCGACTTCTGGGTCAACCAGATCGACGCCAACGGCATGGTCACCGCCAGCGAACGCCTGAAGCAGGAAAGCCACACCAAGAACGGCCAGCTGAACTTCCTCGACAATGGCCACCTCGGCCTGTTGATCAAGATCACTTCGCTGACCGCTCCTGCGCCTCGGCCAGCCCCCGAACAAATTCCGGACTGATTAAGTCCATGCCCCCGACCCTGAGCAAACCCCTGGCACCTTCCTGGGTCAGCCGATTCAAGGAACAGAGCCTGGAGCGTGGCCGTCGCTACGCTTTGGAGAACCGCGTCAGGATCGTCGAGGCCGGCGACGCTACCATCATCGCGGCTTGTGAAGGTTCGGGCGGTAACGTTTACCGTCAGACCATTCGCCTGCGCGAGTCGGCCAAAGGCACGTTGCTGTTAATCGACGCCAACTGCTCTTGCCCGGTCCACAGCAACTGCAAACATTGCGCAGCGGTGCTGCTCAAAGTCCAGGAAACCCTGGCCTATCCCGCCGCGGCGCAAGACGCCGAGCTGCTGGAAAAACTCCAGGCCGTGCTGGAAAACCGCAGCCCGAAAGCACTGCCACAAATTCCGGTGGATAACGTACAACCGGTGCCGCGCCTGTGGCTGGCGAGCATCGAGTTCAGCGCTTTCGAACCGCGCAACGGCAAGATGCAGCGTTACATCCAGCATCGCGCGGCGCTGTCCTTCAGCTATCTGGATGAATACGTCTCCGGGCAGAAGAATGCCGACGTCCTGATTCGTCAGGAAACACAGACTTTACGGATAAAACGTCACCCGGAAGTCGAACAGGCCTACAGGGAACAGCTACGAATCCTCGGCTTCAAAATCGCCACCCGCCAAAGCAAGGCCTTGCCGGAAAGTGCCGGCGAACTGTTCGAGATGGTCAACGACAGCGCCTGGCTGACGTTCACCCTCAACGAACTGCCGAAGCTGCGCGCCCAGGGCTGGGAGCTGCAGATCGATGAGGATTTCGGTTTCGACCTGACCGCCGTGGATGACTGGTATGCCACCGTCGAACAGGCGCCTGAGCGCGACTGGTTTGACCTGGAGCTGGGGATCATCGTCAACGGCGAACGTCTGAGCCTGCTGCCGATCCTGCTGAACCTGATGCGCTCGCACACCGAAATCCTCAACCCGGAACGACTGGCTCGACGTCGTGACGACGAGTTGATCCTGGTGAACATCCCCAATCGCCCGAACTCCGAATACGGCCCGCTGCAGGTCGCCCTGCCCTTCGGTCGCTTGAAACCGGTGCTGGCAACGCTTGGCGAGTTCTACCTGCAAGGCCCCGGCGAAACCGCACTGCGTCTGAGCAAGGCCGACGCCATCCGGCTGAATCCGCTGGAAGGCATGCCCCTGCTGTGGGAAGGCGGCGAGCAGATTCGCACCTTTGCCCAGCGCCTGCGTGACATCAAAGACTTCACGACAGTGGCGCCGGAGGGCTTGAACGCTACTTTGCGGCCGTATCAGCTCGAAGGCCTGAGCTGGATGCAGTCGTTGCGACAATTGGAAGTCGGCGGGATTCTCGCGGATGACATGGGCCTGGGCAAAACCCTACAGACCTTGGCGCATATTCTCAGCGAGAAAATCGCCGGGCGTCTCGATCGACCGTGCATGGTGGTAATGCCCACCAGCCTGATCCCCAACTGGCTCGACGAAGCGGCGCACTTCACGCCACAGCTCAACGTGCTGGCGCTGTACGGTGCCAGCCGCAAAAAACACTTCGAGAACCTGACCGATTACGACCTGATCCTGACCACCTATGCACTGCTGCCCAAGGACGTTGAAACCCTGGCGGCGGTGCCGCTGCACGTATTGGTTCTGGATGAGGCGCAGTACATCAAGAACCCCAACAGCAAGGCCGCCCAGGCTGCCCGTGAGCTCAATGCACGCCAGCGTCTGTGCCTGAGTGGCACGCCGCTGGAGAATCACTTGGGCGAGCTGTGGTCGCTGTTCCACTTCCTGCTTCCGGGCTGGCTCGGCGATGTCAAAAGTTTCAATCGCGATTACCGCGTGCCTATTGAAAAGCGCGGCAGCGAAGTCAGACTTCAGCACCTCAACGGTCGGATCAAACCGTTTCTGCTGCGTCGGACCAAGGAACAGGTCGCGACGGAGTTGCCGCCGAAAACCGAGATCATCCATTGGGTCGAGCTTAACGAAGCCCAGCGCGATGTGTACGAAACCATGCGCCTGGCCATGGACAAGAAAGTCCGCGACGAGATCACCCGTAAAGGCGTGGCGCGCAGTCAGATCATCATTCTGGAAGCGCTGCTCAAGTTGCGGCAGGTGTGCTGCGATTTACGCCTGGTCAACGATGCCGTCCTGCCCACTCGCGGCAGCACGTCCGGCAAGCTCGACAGCTTGATGGAGATGCTGGAAGAGTTATTCGAAGAAGGTCGGCGGATTTTGCTGTTCTCGCAGTTCACGTCGATGCTGGCGCTGATCGAGGACGAACTGAAGAAACGCGGCGTTGAATACGCGATCTTGACCGGACAAACCCGCGATCGACGCGCACCGGTGAAGGACTTCCAGAGCGGCAAGCGTCAGATCTTTCTGATCAGCCTGAAGGCAGGTGGTGTGGGCTTGAACCTGACGGAAGCCGACACGGTGATTCACTACGACCCGTGGTGGAACCCGGCGACGGAAAACCAGGCGACTGACCGGGCTTATCGCATCGGCCAGGAGAAACCGGTGTTCGTCTACAAGATGATTGCCCGTGGCACGGTCGAAGAGAAGATTCAGCATCTGCAAAAGGAAAAATCCGACCTGGCGGCGGGCGTACTCGATGGCCGCTCGGCCGGGGACTGGAAGTTGCAGAATGATGATATTGAAGCGCTGTTTGCGCCGTTGCCGGATAAGTTGGAGAAGCGTTGAGATTGGCGGTCTAATCAATCGTCATCGCGGGCAAGCCTTGCGCCTACAGCGTTTACATCAATCCTGTAGGAGCGCTTGCCCGCGAAGGGCCCATCACTGAAAAGCCCCTCTATCAGGACTTGAGATCGGGCAATGGTGCAAACAACGCCTCAATATCACTTTGCTCAAGCTTCAACCCACCCATCGCCCCACCTTCAAGCACCGCCCCAGCCAACACAGCCTTCTCCTGCTGCAACGCCTGTATTTTTTCTTCCACCGTACCCCGGGCAATCAGCTTGTAGACGAACACCGGTTTGTTTTGCCCAATCCGGTAGGCGCGGTCGGTCGCCTGATTTTCTACTGCCGGGTTCCACCATGGATCGAAATGTATCACCGTATCTGCAGCGGTCAGGTTCAGACCTGTGCCACCGGCCTTCAAACTGATTAGAAACAGCGGCACTTTACCGCTCTGGAAATCCTTCACCGGCGTGCGCCGATCCGTCGTTTCACCGGTTAGCAGCGAGTAGCCAACACCACGCTGCTGCAACTCTTCCTCAATCAGGGCGAGCATCGAAGTGAACTGCGAAAACAGCAAAATCTTGCGGCCTTCGCTGAGCAACTCCTCCAGCATCTCCATCAGACTGACCAGCTTCCCACTGCCTGATCGCAGGGCCTTTGCCGTGAGCGTCATTTTAATCAAGCGCAGATCGCAGCAGACCTGACGCAACTTGAGCAACGCATCAAGGATGATGATTTGACTGCGACCCACGCCACTGCGGACAATTTCGTCCCGAACCTTCTTGTCCATGGCCACGCGCACGGTTTCATACACATCCCGTTGCCCGTCGCTGAGATCAACCCAATGCACGATTTCGGTTTTCGGCGGCAATTCGGTGGCGACCTGATCTTTCTTGCGACGCAGCAGAAAGGGTTTGATACGGGCGGTCAGATGCTGCATCCGCTCACCGTTGCCGTGCTTCTCGATCGGCGTGCGGTAGTCGCGATTGAAGGTTTTGCTGTCGCCCAGCCAGCCGGGCAGCAAAAAGTGAAACTGGGACCACAATTCGCCAAGGTGGTTTTCCAGCGGCGTTCCGCTCAGACACAGTCGCTGACGGGCCTGCAGGTCACGGGCTGCCTGGGCGGCTTTGCTGACCGGGTTCTTGATGTTCTGCGCCTCATCGAGAATCAGCACACTCCAGACCTGAGGCTTCAACACCTCCAGATCCCGCGGCAGCAGCGCATAGGTGGTCAACACCAAGTCATAGTCGGCAAGGTTGGCAAAGTCTTTCTGCCGCGTCGCGCCATGCAGTGCCAATACTTTCAACTGCGGGGTAAAGCGCAGTGACTCGTCGAGCCAGTTGGGAATCAGGCTGGTGGGCATCACGGCCAGTGCCGGACGATCAAGCCGCCCGGCCTGCTTTTCCGTCAGCAGATGAGCCAGGGCTTGTAAGGTTTTCCCCAGCCCCATGTCGTCGCCGAGGATACCGCCGACCTCCAGCTCGCGGAGGGTTTGCATCCAGTTCAGGCCTTCGAGCTGATACGGTCGTAGCGTCGCGTTCAGGCCTTCGGGTGCTGGGACGTGAGCATGGTTTGAATCCCGTAAACGCTTTGCAAAACTGCGCAGCCGTTCACCGCCCTGCCACACTAGTGGCACGGCTTCCAGCGCACTCAAGCGCGCGGCATCCGGCAAACTCAAACGTAATGACTCGCCTTGATGCTCCCCCAGATACAACTCGCCAAGGGTAGCCATCAGCGGTTTGATCCGACCATAGGGCAGCGCGACTTTAGTACGGGGCTTGGCACCGAAACGCCCATCGCCAAGTTCAATCAACAGCTGTTCGTCATCGTCGCGCTGGGCCAGGCTTGCGGGATCCAGCAGTTGCGGCTGACTGCGCAGCAAATGCAGCAAGATCGGCAGCAGGCTGTGGCGCTCGCCGTTGACGACAATCCCCAACTGCAGATCAAACCACTGGTGCCCCGACTCTTCCTCGACCTCTGCATACCACTGCTCTACAGGCTGCAAGTTGAAGTGAAAGTTATCGTTGATATCGATCAGCCAGTTTTTCTCCCGCAACGCCGGGATCCCATCCTGCACAAAGGCAAGCCAGGCCGCGTCATCCGGCAGGGTGAGCATTTCGCCCGGACGATCCAGGTTGCTTTTGCGTGTGGCCTTCTTAAAACCGTATTTTTGCAGGGCTTGGCGCAAGGTTTTTTCAGCGACGGGGTTGCGCTGGATACGCTGGGTTTCGGTCCCGGAAAGGACCAACACCTCAGGGTTCCTGTCCGACGTTGGATGGCCGTTGTAGGTAAACACCAAGGCAGCCCGATGCTCTGGCTCTTGCTGCCAGCGGATGTACCGCTTGCCGCTGGCGAGTGCCAGGTTAGCCTGGGGCAAGATGCCCTCAATTACGCGCTCCGTCAGGGCCTGTGGTGGCGGTGCTACTCGGGTTGCGGCACTCATCCGATGACTGAATTGCATTGCCTGGCGCGCCGGAATATCAGGGGCCAGCGACAAGTGACACGCCAGTTTCTCATCGAGCTCGCTGAACAGCGGTCCGACTTGCAGCCGCTCGCGATCCAGATAGTACAAGGGCTCCAAGGCCAGGATTGTTTCCACTGGGGCGTCGTCACTACTCCATTGCGGACGAAAACTGCCGTTGGCTTGTTCGGACCAGGAAAACTGACCTGTTCTCCTTATTCCCGGCGTCAGGGGTTGTGGCCGGTCGAAATCAAGGAAAAGACGCGCGGTTCGCAACAGCATTTCGATGAGTTCGGCGCCGCTGCTGCCTTCCAGGGGATAACCGGAATAATAGGCGTGGTGGGAGTGAACGGCGACCAAAAATCTGGCGATCCGCAGATCCAGTTCAGTCAGGTAACCGGGTTGTCGGATCAGCGTATCCGACAACGAGTAAACCGACTTGATGTCTTGCAAGCGGCCGCCCTTGAGCTGGCGGGCCTTGAAAATTTCCAGCGTCCATTTTCCGGCAGTAGACGTTGCCCTGAGTTTGTAAAACAGGCGCGTACTCGTCCCCAACGCCGGCTCATCGAGCGTCTTGCCCGCCGAAGGAATACCGTCGAGCCAGCGTTCCAACTCGCGGTTCAAGTGAACGGGAGCAGTACTGTCAGTCGCCGTGACAGGAAGGCCTTGCAGTTCGTAGATAACGGTTGCGCAGTGTTTGCAATCGACCCCTACTGGGCATGAACAGGTGCAGTCCAGCTCGAAATCACCGTTAGCATCTTCGACCAGTTCGATGCGCTGTTCGTAGACGTTACCTTGGGAGCCCTCACAGGTCGCACGAACCAACACATCATCAAGTTCGAGGATTTTCACCCGATGCTCATGGGCGTATCTGCGCGCCTTATCCAGAGCGCGATGACTGAATGCATCTGCCCATGGCAGCTGTTGAACTTGCTCAATGATTGTCGACATAGACTCAATATGTTGAATGGATTAATGCGGGTGACATACAACTCAGCCTCTTAACACTCGCGCCAACGTAGACTTCACTTTGCCCATCCCGTCATGCAATGCCTGTTCGATCTCGGCCATGGTAATCACCGCCGTGGACTTGCCCGCCGCCGGGTTCACCACCAGCGCCAGGCAGGCGTAATCCAGTTCCAGCTCACGGGCCAGTGCCGCTTCCGGCATGCCGGTCATGCCGACGATGTCGCAGCCGTCACGTTCAAGCCGGGCGATTTCCGCAACGGTTTCCAGCCGTGGCCCCTGAGTGCAGGCATACACGCCGTGACTGCTGTAGCTAACACCTTCGGCCGCCAATGCGGCGATCAACTGCTGACGCAGCGGCTCGCTGTAGGGATAGCTGAAATCGATGTGGGTGACCTGTTCCAGGTCACCGGCGAAATAGGTGTGTTCGCGGCCGCTGGTGTAGTCGATCAGTTGATGAGGCACGCAGAAATGTCCGGTGCCCATCGCGGCATGAATCCCACCCACGGCGTTGACCGCGAGAATCGCTTCGGCCCCGGCCTGCTTCAGCGCCCAGAGGTTGGCGCGGTAGTTCACTTGATGCGGCGGCAAGCGATGAGGATGGCCGTGGCGTGCGAGGAACAGCACCTCCTTGCCTCCGTACGCGCCGATCTGAATTTCTGCCGAAGGCGGGCCATAAGGCGTGTCCACCGCCAGTGACTGACGAATGTTCAGGCCTTCGAGTTGAGTCAGGCCGGTGCCACCGATAATCGCGTAAACCGTCATAACGTTAAGTCCTTATTCAATCAGTTGAGCTTCTTTGAGCGCGCCGACAGCGGAGAGCCAGCGCGGGTCTTGACGGTATTCGGTGCCGGCGAACGACTGCCCGCGCATCCGCGCGATACGCGGCGACGGCGTGACCTTCATGCGCTGGGCGGCGGACAGGGCCAATTCAGCAGCAGCGCGATCGTTGCACACCAGGCCCATATCGCAACCGGCAGTCAGCGCGGCTTCGATGCGACTGGCGGCATCGCCAACCACATGGGCACCGGCCATGGACAGGTCGTCACTGAAGATCACGCCGTCGAATTGCAACTCGCCACGCAGGATGTCCTGCAACCAGCGCCGGGAGAAGCCGGCCGGTTGGGAGTCGACCTGTGGATAAATAACGTGGGCCGGCATGACGGCGGCCAGTTGCTTGCTCAGGCGGGCGAACGGCACCAGGTCTTTGGCGCGGATCTGGTCGAGGCTACGCTCATCGTTGGGAATGGCGACGTGGGAATCCGCCTCGGCCCAACCGTGACCCGGGAAGTGTTTACCGGTGGCTGCCATACCCGCGCTGTTCATGCCGCGAATGAATGCACCAGCAAGCAAGGCGGCTCGCTCGGGGTCGCCTTCGAACGAGCGGGTACCGACCACAGCGCTGCGCTGGTAATCCAGGTCCAGCACCGGGGCGAAGCTCAGGTCGAGGCCGACGGCGAGGACTTCGGTCGCCATGATCCAGCCGCACTGTTCGGCCAGGTATTCGGCATTCGGATTATCGGCGATGGCGCGCATCGCCGGCAGTCGCACGAAACCCTGACGCAGGCGTTGAACCCGACCGCCCTCCTGGTCCACCGCCAGCAGCAGATCTGGACGAGTAGCGCGGATCGCGGCGCTCAGCTCGCGCACCTGGCGCGGGTGCTCGATGTTGCGGGCGAAAATGATCAGGCCGCCCACTTCGGGCTGACGCAACAATTGGCGATCTTCGGCCGTCAGCCAGGTACCGGCGACGTCCACCATCAACGAGCCTTGCAGGCCAGCAGTCATAGAGATTCCTTGAAAACGATAAACCCGGCCCGCACGCATTCGCCGCCTTGGGCTATGCCCGGCAGGTCGGCGATATCAATGGGAAGCGGGTTCAGAACGAGAGTCGGCATGGGCGGCTAGCTTAGCGGATGTCAGCTGCCGCGCCCACCCGTGTGCGGTTAAACCTTGGCGGCAACCGGGGCCGACTTGCTACGCGGACGCAACTGCGCGGTGGCCATGGCCGTGTCGGTGACGCCGGTTTCGGCACGCATGCCGGCAGCGAGGAACGGCACCATCAGGCGCATCACCTGCTCGATGGAAGTGTTGACGCCGAAATCGGTCTCGGCAATCGCACGCAAGGCCTTGATCCCCGACATGCTGAACGCCGCAGCGCCGAGCATGAAATGCACGCGCCAGAACAGTTCAATCGGCGGAATACGTGGCGCGGCTTCGTTGACCAGCATCATGTAACGACGGAAAACCTTGCCGTACATGTCTTCCAGATATCGACGCAAGTGCCCCTGGCTCTGGCTGAAGGCCAGGCCCAGCAAACGCATGAAGATAGAGAGATCATTACCACTGCGGGGCTGTACCACCAAGGCTTGCTCGACGAGGATTTCCAGCAGCTCTTCAAGCGTTGGCTTGTTTTCCGGCTTGGCCTGACGCCGCTCCAGCTCTTTATCGAGACTAATGCAGAACGGCCCGAGGAAACGCGAGAAGACGGCCTGGATCAGCGCCTTCTTGGAGCCGAAATGATAATTCACCGCCGCCAGATTGACTCCGGCCTTGCTGGTGATCAGACGCAACGAGGTTTCGGCGAAACCTTTTTCCGCGAACAACTGCTCGGCAGCATCGAGAATGCGTTCAACGGTTTCCGACTGGGCCATGGCTACTCCGCCTGACAAACACTTGTTTGAAACATACGTTTCAGCCTGTGCATTGTCAAGCCTGCCGGTTCGTTTTGGGAATGGTCGGTCAGCTATTTAACCATACAACTCGGCGTCGTTAATCAGTGCGCTGACTGACCGTCCAGCGGCGCGCTAAAAAAGGGGCATTGCCAAGAAGCTTTCACTGTATATAATCCCAGTCACTGTATAAAAAGACAGAGCGATCAATATGCTAAAGCTGACGCCACGCCAAGCAGAGATTCTGGCCTTCATCAAACGTTGCCTCGATGACAACGGCTACCCGCCGACCCGTGCGGAAATCGCTCAGGAACTGGGGTTCAAGTCGCCCAATGCGGCGGAAGAACATCTCAAGGCATTGGCTCGCAAGGGCGCGATCGAGATGACGCCTGGCGCCTCCCGCGGCATCCGTATTCCCGGTTTCGAAGCCAAGGCCGACGAATCCACCCTGCCGATTATCGGTCGCGTGGCTGCCGGTGCCCCGATCCTCGCCCAGCAACACATCGAAGAGTCCTGCAACATCAACCCGACCTTCTTCCATCCACGTGCCGACTATTTGCTGCGGGTTCATGGCATGAGCATGAAGGATGTGGGCATTTTCGACGGCGACCTGCTGGCCGTCCACACCACCCGCGAAGCCCGCAATGGCCAGATCGTGGTGGCGCGGATCGGCGATGAAGTCACCGTCAAGCGCTTCAAGCGCGATGGCAGCAAGGTTTGGCTGATTGCCGAAAACCCTGAGTTCGCCCCAATTGAAGTCAACCTGAAAGATCAGGAACTGGTGATCGAAGGCTTGAGTGTCGGCGTGATTCGCCGCTAAAGGAGGCTTTATGCAGTTCCCACATACACCACAGCAAGCCCAACTGCCGTTGTTCGAGGCGTTCATGGCGCAACCGCTGGCGCCGATCCTGAAAGACGTGGTCGAGTCGCCCTGGAGCGCCGAGCCCGAAGTCTTCAGCGAGCTGTCACTGCGTGGTGCAGCAGGGAGCTGCCTGAACCTTCTGGCGCCTATTCTCCGGGAATTGAGCCAGGACCAGGATGCACGCTGGCTGACCCTGATCGCCCCGCCCGCCAGCCTGACCCAGACATGGCTGCGAGACGCTGGCCTGAACCGTGAACGCATCCTGCTGCTGCAGCCCCGTGGCACCCAGAGCGCTCAACAGCTGACCTGCGAAGCTTTGCGATTGGGCCGCAGTCACACGGTCGTCAGCTGGCTCAACCCGCTGAATGCTGCTTCACGGCAACAGTTGATCAGCGCCGCCCGCACCGGGGATGCTCAAAGTCTGAATATTCGACTGGGATAACTGACAAACAATTCACGCCCTGAACAGGGCCTGGCTTCTCCAGGGATAGAGAAGCCGATCTGTAGCGGAATCAGCAGAAACCGACGGACGGGATCAATGCAGGATCCGCGGCTCTTCATCTTTATTGAATTCGCCTTCAACAAGGCGTCCGGCCATTTGCACACCGACGCTCAACATCGCCTTGGCGACTTCCACGTGATTGCCTTGAAGGAACGCTTTGGCATCCTCGGAGAAATCCAAAGTAACCAGAGAACCCTCGTCCTCAGCCCTGCGCAGTTCGATTCGGCCGTCTGGTAACTCGACAATTTCTAGAAAGGACGTTGGCATAAAGGTCTGTTCTCCACGAAAGGCGGGGATTATATAGGCATCGGCCAAGCTTCGCTCGGGATCTTGACCAGAAGTCATCGCGAAGAAATATCTGTTAGTACTTAACTCTGAACGGACAACCCAACAGATCATCCGTCAAAATCGATCAATCCCTTAGCACTCGTTCAACCCTTCACGAAAGCGAATCGCCAACCCTTTGAGGTTCTGACGCCAGCTCTCCAGCTCTTCGCGGCTCAACTCTTGAGGTGCGTCCTCTTCATCCAGATTTACCGCCATGATCAATGGCTGCGTCACGTCGCCCTTTGGCTTGTGCGGCACCCGTGGCGGCTGAAACAGGGCTGCGTGAGCGGCCAGTAGTTTGGCCAGCCAGGTATCCGAATTACCTGCCAACTCCACTAGCTCGGCCATTTCCGGAATGGCGATGGCTTCAAGCACCTCGCGGGTCAGCAACATCTCTGCTCGCGGCGCATTGGCCTGCGGCAAGCGATAGAAACCGGCGATTTCATGGCACAGCCCCAGCAACGCACCGTACAGGTGAAACAGCGCCGATTCGCGCCCGGCCTGAATCAGTGCCAGGGAATTCATCGCCCGCCCCTCTTCGGCCCTGGCGAGTGCTTCGAGCGACAGGCCGGCGAAATAAATCTTCTGGTTGGTACGGGTATAGAGTTCGTGGGCCATGACGGCAGCCTCCACAGCGAAATAATTGCGTCACACAGACCCGACAGTGTCGTGGATCAGCCGATCTGACCGCAAGCCCAAAACAAAAAGGCCGCATGAAAATCCGAGGATTGTCATGCGGCCTTTTCAGTACAAGGACTTTTTAAGCCTTTGCAGGGGTACGCTTGTCTTCAACCGTCCACTTGCCGCCGTCGTAGAAAGCTTTCCAGCCGGTAGGCTTGCCTTCGACTTCGGTCTGCACGTATTGCTCCTTGGTCTTGCGGCTGTAGCGAATCACAGCTGGACGACCGTCAGGATCTTTCTTCGGCGCTTCGCAGAGGAAGTGATACTTCGGATCGATCTCATCCTTGTGCGGCACGATCTCGATCACCAGCGGAGCACGGGTCTCGCGGTTTTTCGGGAACTGGCTCGCCGCAAGGAACAGGCCGGATGCACCGTCGCGCAGGATGTAGGTGTCGTTGACCTTTTCGCATTTCAGCTCAGGCATCTTCACCGGGTCCATCTTCGGCGGTGCAGCATCACCGCTTTTCAGCAGTTTTCGGGTGTTCTTGCACGTAGCATTGGTGCACCCAAAGAACTTGCCGAAACGGCCGGTCTTGAGTTGCATCTCGCTGCCGCACTTATCGCATTCCAGGCTCGGACCTTCATAGCCTTTGATGCGATAGCTGCCCTCTTCGATTTCGTAGCCGTCGCAATCCGGGTTGTTACCGCAGATGTGCAGCTTGCGCTTCTCATCCAGCAGGTAAGCGTCCATTGCCGTGCTGCAGATCGGGCAGCGATGCTTGCCGCGCAGCACCAGGGATTCCGATTCACCCTCGTCGTCAGCGGCGATTTCATCGCCCGGCACCAGGTTGACTGTGGCTTTGCAGCGTTCTTTCGGCGGCAGGCTGTAGCCCGAGCAGCCGAGGAACACGCCTGTCGATGCGGTACGAATCTGCATCGGACGACCGCACACCACGCACGGAATATCGGTCATTACCGGCTGGTTGGCGCGCATGCCGCCTTCAGCGCTTTCGGCTACTTCGAGTTTCTTCTTGAAGTCACCGTAGAACTCGTCGAGCACGTTTTTCCAGTCGCGTTCGCCCTGGGCCACGTCATCGAGGTTCTCTTCCATGCCGGCAGTGAAGCCATAGTCCATGAGATTGGAGAAGCTCTCGGCCAAACGCTCGGTAACGATGTCGCCCATCTTTTCCGAGTAGAAACGACGGTTGTGCAGCGCCACGTAGCCGCGGTCCTGGATGGTCGAAATGATTGCCGCGTAGGTCGAAGGACGACCGATGCCGCGTTTTTCCATTTCTTTTACCAGGCTCGCTTCGGAGTAACGCGCCGGCGGCTTGGTGAAGTGCTGGGTCGGATCAAGCTTGATCAGCTTCATCGCGTCGCCCTGGGCCATGTCCGGCAGCACGTCATCATCGCCAGGCTTGGCGATTTGCGGCATGACGCGGGTGTAACCGTCGAACTTCAGGATGCGGCCCTTGGCGCGCAGCTCGAAATCACCGGCACCGACGGTCACTGTGGTCGACAGGTACTGCGCAGGCAGCATCTGGCAAGCGAGGAACTGGCGCCAGATCAGCTCGTAGAGCCGCTCAGCATCACGCTCCATGCCCGACAGCTTGCTTGGCTCAGTATTGGCGTCGGAGGGACGAATCGCTTCGTGAGCCTCTTGTGCGCCTTCCTTGCTGCTGTAGACGTTCGGGTTCTCCGGCAGGTACTTCTTGCCGAACTCGCCTTCAATATAAGTACGCGCCATCTCCACTGCATCAACCGAGAGGTTGGTGGAGTCGGTACGCATATACGTGATGTAGCCCGCTTCGTACAAACGCTGGGCCATCATCATGGTTTTCTTCACCCCAAAGCCCAGGCGGTTGCTCGCGGCCTGCTGCAGGGTGGAGGTGATGAACGGTGCCGACGGCTTGCTGCTGGTCGGTTTGTCTTCACGCTTGACGATGCTGTAGCTGGAAGACTTTAGCTTCTCCAGTGCGGCCATGGCCTGGGTTTCGTTGAGCGGCTTGAAGGCCTCGCCTTTCTCGCGGGCCACGTCAAAGCGCACGGTTGCGCCCTTGGCGGTGCCGAGATCAGCGTGGACTTCCCAGTACTCTTCCGGATTGAACGCGCGGATTTCACGCTCACGCTCAACGACCAGTTTTACTGCAACTGACTGCACGCGACCGGCGGACAAGCCGCGAGCGACCTTGGCCCACAGCAGCGGCGAAACCATGTAACCCACCACGCGGTCGAGGAAACGACGCGCCTGCTGGGCGTTGACACGGTCGATGTCCAGCTCGCCCGGTTTGGAGAAAGCTTCCTGAATCGCTTTCTTGGTGATTTCGTTGAACACCACGCGCTTGTAGCGGCTGTCGTCACCACCGATGGCTTCGCGCAGGTGCCAGGCAATGGCTTCCCCCTCGCGATCCAAGTCGGTTGCGAGATAGATGGTGTCAGCATCTTTGGCGAGCCGGCGCAGCTCTTCGATGACTTTCTCTTTGCCCGGAAGGATCTCGTACTTGGCTTTCCAGCCATGATCGGGATCGACACCCATGCGCGAGACGAGCTGTTTGCGCGCCTTCTCTTTCGGCGTGAGCACCGGACCTTCACCCGCGGCGGCCTTGCCGCGCTTGGCGGCTGGCTCTTTGCTGGCGCTAGCCGAACCGCTGGTGGGCAGGTCTCGGATATGGCCGATACTCGACTTCACCACGTATTGGTTACCCAGATACTTGTTGATGGTCTTGGCCTTAGCCGGGGATTCCACAATGACCAGCGATTTGCCCATGGATCAGAAAATTCCTGAATTCTAGAAGTGAAAGGCGGTTGGCGCCTGACGCGGCACCGCTATATATAGTGGCTACAAGGTGAGGTCAAGCGCAGGGTTCAGCGCGCACTCAGCTTATGGCTTGGAAAAAAGGCTCGGTTCGGCTTGCACCAAAGCAAAGCGTGGGACCTGTTCGCCGTCAACCTCGACCGACTCCAGGAACATGTTCAAGGGACGCACCCAAAAGCCGTAATCGCCATACAGGGCTTGGTAGAAGACCACTTCTTCTTCGGTTTCGGAATGCCGCGCAATGCTGAATACGCGGTACTGCGGACCTTTGTAATGTTGGTAGAGCCCAGGTTGTATCGGCATGGTTTGGCCCTCACTCAAATCTTTTCAAAATAAAAACAAAAATAAATTCAGAAAAACAAAAACCGGGGCACGTGGCCCCGGCTTCCATCAACGAGACGCTTAAACGCGTTCGAAGACGGTGGAGATGCCTTGGCCGAGACCAATGCACATGGTGGCTACCCCGAAGGTGCCGCCATTTTGCTTCATCACGTTCAGCAAAGTGCCGGAGATACGAGCACCGGAGCAACCGAACGGGTGACCCAAGGCGATTGCGCCGCCGTGCAGGTTAACCTTCTCGTTCATCTTGTCGAGCACTTTCAAATCTTTCAGCACTGGCAGGGCCTGTGCGGCGAAAGCTTCGTTGAGCTCGAAGAAGTCGATATCGTTGATCCCCAGGCCCGCACGCTTCAGTGCTTTCTGAGTAGCCGGAACTGGACCATAGCCCATGATTGCCGGATCCACACCTGCCACCGCCATCGAGCGAATCACCGCCAAAGGCTGGATGCCCAGGTCCTGGGCCCGCTGCGCCGACATCACGATCATGCACGAAGCACCATCGGTGATCTGCGACGAAGTACCGGCTGTCACGGTGCCGCCCTTCGGGTTAAACGCTGGCTTCAACGCCGCCAGGCTTTCCAGGGTAGTTTCCGGACGAATGGTTTCGTCGTAGTCGAACAGTTTCAGGAAACCGTTCTCGTCGTAGCCCTGCATCGGGATTATTTCGTCTTTGAACTTGCCTTCCAGAGTCGCCTTGTGGGCGAGCTGGTGGGAGCGCACGCCGAAAGCGTCCTGTTGCTCGCGAGTGATGCCGTGCATTTTGCCCAGCATTTCAGCGGTCAGGCCCATCATGCCCGAGGCTTTCGCCGCGTACAGGGACATGTGCGGGTTCGGATCGACACCGTGCATCATGCTCACGTGACCCATATGCTCGACGCCGCCAACGACGAACACGTCACCGTTGCCGGTCATGATCGCTTGCGCCGCGGTGTGCAGGGCGCTCATCGACGAGCCACACAGGCGGCTGACGGTCTGGCCGGCAGCGGTGTGTGGGATCTGAGTCATCAGCGACGCCATGCGGGCGATGTTCCAGCCCTGCTCCAGGGTCTGGTTTACGCAGCCCCAGATCACGTCTTCGACTTCGTTCGGGTCAACCTTGACGTTGCGTTCCAGCAGTTTGCTGATCAGGTGCGCCGACATGTCTTCGGCGCGGGTGTTGCGGTGCATGCCGCCCTTGGAGCGGCCCATCGGAGTACGACCGAAGTCGACAATCACGACGTCTCTTGGATTCAAGCTCATAAAATTTCACTCTCGCTCAAAAGTTGGGACGCTTAACCGAAGAACCGTTGGCCAGTCTTGGCCATTTCACGCAGCTTCGCGGTCGGGTGGTACAGCGCGCCCAAATCAGCGTACTGGTCAGCCAGGGCAACGAACTCTGCAACACCGAGCGAATCGATGTAGCGCAGCGCGCCGCCACGGAATGGAGGGAAACCAATACCGTAGACCAGACCCATGTCGGCTTCGGCGGCGGTTTCGACAATGCCGTCTTCCAGGCAACGCACGGTTTCCAGACACAGCGGGATCATCATCCAGTTGATGATGTCTTCGTCAGTGACTTCGCGCTGCTCATAAACGATCGGCTTGAGCACTTCCAGCACCGACGGATCGGCGACTTTCTTCTGCTTGCCCTTCTTGTCGGTCTCGTAAGCGTAGAAACCCTTGCCGTTCTTCTGGCCCAGGCGCTTGGCTTCGTAGAGCACGTCGATGGCCGTACGGCGATCGTCTTTCATGCGGTCCGGGAAGCCTTCAGCCATCACGTCACGACCGTGGTGACCGGTGTCGATGCCGACCACGTCCATCAGGTATGCCGGGCCCATAGGCCAGCCGAATTTTTCCATGACCTTGTCGATACGGACGAAGTCCACACCGGCGCTGACCAGCTTGGCGAAACCGCCGAAGTACGGGAACAGGACACGGTTGACCAGGAAGCCCGGGCAGTCGTTGACGACGATCGGGTTCTTGCCCATTTTCTTGGCATAGGCAACGGTGGTGGCAACAGCCAGCTCGCTGGACTTCTCGCCACGAATCACTTCAACCAGCGGCATCATGTGCACCGGGTTGAAGAAGTGCATGCCGACGAAGTTTTCCGGGCGCTTGAGGGCCTTGGCCAACAAGGTAATGGAAATGGTCGAGGTGTTGGACGCGAGGATGGTGTCCTCTTTGACCTTGTCTTCAACTTCGGCCAGTACGGCTTGCTTGACCTTAGGGTTTTCGACGACGGCTTCGACAACCAGATCAACGTGACCAAAATCACCGTAGGACAGGGTCGGACGAATGCCGTTGAGCACTTCAGCCATTTTCGCCGGGGTCATGCGACCTTTATCAACGCGGCCGACCAGCAGTTTGGCGGCTTCAGCCAGACCTTGCTCGATGCCGTGCTCGTTGATGTCCTTCATCAGGATCGGCGTACCTTTGGAAGCCGACTGATAAGCGATACCGCCACCCATGATGCCGGCGCCCAATACAGCGGCCTGCTTCACGTCCTTGGCGATTTCGTCGTAGGCCTTGGCCTTTTTCTTCAGTTCCTGATCGTTCAGGAACAGACCGATCAAGCTCTGCGCAGCAGAGGTCTTGGCCAGTTTGACGAAACCGTTGGCTTCGACTTCCAGTGCCTTGTCGCGACCGAAGTTCGCCGCTTTCTGGATGGTCTTGATCGCTTCAACCGGCGCCGGGTAGTTCGGGCCAGCCTGACCGGCCACGAAACCTTTGGCGGTTTCGAAAGCCATCATTTGTTCAATGGCATTCAACTTCAGCTTTTCGAGCTTCGGCTGACGCTTGGCCTTGTAGTCGAACTCGCCGGAGATGGCGCGTTTGATCAGCTCCAGAGCCGCTTCCTGCAGTTTCTCAGGGGCAACCACTGCATCGACGGCGCCAACTTTCAGCGCGTCTTCAGGACGGTTTTCCTTGCCGGCGGCAATCCACTCGATGGCGTTGTCGGCACCGATGATGCGCGGCAAGCGCACGGTGCCGCCGAAGCCTGGGTAGATGCCCAGTTTGACTTCTGGCAAACCGATCTTGGCCTTGGTGGACATGACGCGGTAGTCCGCCGCCAGGCACATTTCCAGACCGCCGCCCAGGGCGATACCGTTGATCGCGGCGACAGTCGGGACGTTGAGGTCTTCGAAATCGCTGAAAATCTTGTTGGCTTCGAGGTTGCCAGCGACAAGCTCTGCATCTGGCAGCTTGAAGTTCTCGACAAATTCGGTGATGTCGGCGCCGACGATGAACACGTCCTTGCCACTGCTGACGATCACACCCTTGATCGAAGCATCTGCCTTGATGGTGTCTACGGCCTGACGCAGTTCGTTCAGGGTTAGACGGTTGAACTTGTTGACGGACTCACCCTTGAGATCGAACTTCAGTTCGACGATGCCACTTTCAAGAGCCTTAACCGTGATGGCTTTACCTTCGTAAATCATCAACTGATCTCCACGATATGGAAGCTGAACAGTACACGTCGGACGCAGGCGAATGGCTCGGCAGGACGCTTTTCGTCGATGCTAACGCCAATCCACCCGGCACACCCGCCAACGCGATAGTCGGGATTCTGTAGGAGCGTTCTGCAATACAAACGCTCAATTCATACGCCCGTTTGATTTGGGTACGCCACCTTCACGGAATTTCCGACAATTGTCAATCGCCCAAAATGCTGGTTGAAACGCGACTTTCCAGTCATTTCCGTAACACGAAGGTTTACAACACGCGGATGCATGTGAGGCCATTCATAGAATCAATAGTTAGAAAAGTCGCCCTAATTCACGGCAACCTGCGTTTAAGCAGCTACGCTGGCGGGACATTGAAGAAAAAATTTAAACGCTTTTGGCGAATGCCCGGCGTAAGATCAGCGCCACAAAGAATTTCCGGCCTGCCTGGCCAACTCCAGCCCGATGATGATGTCGGGCTTTTTATTGCCTGTCTGTCAGGCGTTTCGCGCCATTGCAGCGCGAAACTTCCTTGAGTCATGCCAGCGCTTTCAGCACCGCATCGATATCCTGCAAAACCGTCGCCTCGCCCTTCTCGCCCCAGTACAGCGTGATCATCTGCTTGTCCGCTTCGATCTTGTAGACGTTATCTGGCAACTTTTCGAAATGAATCAGCAACGCCCGATCCTCACAGATCTCCTGCCACTGATTGACCCATACACCCGGCGCTTTTTGCCAATAGCTCCAGCACGCTGGCTGATTACCTCGACGCGGTCGATGGTACTGGGCACATGGGCTCGGCGGCTCCTGGCTCAGCCAATGCGGCCACTCCTGAGGCGCCAGCTGCATGGCCAACCCGATGCGCCGCGCCTCCATGCGCAAGGCCATACGGCCGCTCTGGTGGCGGGACGGTCGCAACCATGCCAGCGGACTCAGTACCACCAGCAGGATTGACACCACTATCCAGACCGTCATATCTCTACTCCCGATTCTTGATGAGCGCTTTGGGTCACTTTGGAACCAATGCGCTTGAAACCAGCCATACTTACCAATATTGCAATCCTCAGGAGGAGCACCTCATGCCCTACAACCATATTCTGGTCGCTGTAGATCTAACCGAAGAGTGCGATCCTGTTATCCACCGCGCCCGCGAACTGTCGGTGAGCAACGGTGCGAAGCTGTCCCTGGTGCACATTGTCGAACCGATGGCCATGGCCTTTGGCGGCGACGTGCCGATGGACCTGTCCCAGTTGCAGCAGCAACAGTTCGATCAGGCCAAGGAGCGCCTTGACCGGCTGATTGTGAAGTACCCGGAACTCTCCAAGGAATACAGCCACCTGACTTACGGTCAGCCGCGACAGGAGATTCACCACCTGGCCAAGGAACAGACCTGCGACCTGATCGTGGTCGGCAGCCATGGCCGGCATGGCCTGGCGCTGCTACTGGGCTCCACCGCCAACGACGTGCTGCACGGTGCGCCTTGTGATGTGCTTGCGGTGCGCCTGATCAAAAGCTGAACCTCGCCGCCCCTGTAGGAGCTGCCGAAGGCTGCGATCTTTTGATCTTGGCTTTCTTGAAGATCAAAAGATCGCAGCCTTCGGCAGCTCCTACGAAAAGCCCGACACTCGAGTAACCGAGGTCGGGCTTTTTTTATTGCAGCAGGATCAATCAGGCATCCAGCTCGGCCCAGCGCTCGACCATCACTTCGAGTTCAGCCTGCAATTGCTCAAGCTGAGCAATCACCGCCGCGCTCTCGGCAGCAGGACGCAGGTAGAAACCGGCGTCCGCCATCTGCGCTTCCACCGCCGCAATCTGCTGCTCCATCGCTTCGATCTGACCCGGCAACATTTCCAGCTCACGCTGCAATTTGTAGCTGAGCTTCTTCTTCGCCGCTGGCGCTTCGACCGCAGCGACCGGCGCCGCTTCGGCCGTCACCACAGCGGAGGTCAGGTCGGCCTTGCCGGACTTGCTCTCGGTCACGCCCAACAGGCGCGGCGAGCCGCCCTGACGCAGCCAGTCCTGGTAACCACCAACGTATTCGCGAACCTTGCCTTCACCTTCGAAGACCAGGGTGCTAGTCACTACGTTGTCGAGGAATGCCCGGTCGTGGCTGACCATCAGCACGGTGCCGTTGAAGGTCAGCAAGACCTCTTCCAGCAGTTCGAGTGTTTCCACGTCGAGGTCGTTGGTCGGTTCGTCGAGCACCAGCAGGTTTGCCGGTTTGCTGAACAGCTTGGCCAGCAACAGACGGGCACGCTCACCACCGGACAGCGCCTTGACCGGCGTGCGAGCACGCTGCGGGCTGAACAGGAAGTCGCCGAGGTAGCTCAACACGTGACGGCTCTGACCATCGATATCGATGAAGTCGCGACCTTCGGCCACGTTGTCGATCACGGTCTTTTCCAGGTCCAACTGATGGCGCAACTGATCGAAGTAGGCCACGTCGATACGCGTCCCCTCTTCCACTGTGCCGCTGGTTGGCTGCAGGCCGTTGAGCATCAGTTTCAGCAAGGTGGTCTTGCCGGTACCGTTGGCGCCCAGCAGACCGATACGGTCGCCGCGCTGCAGGACCATCGAGAAGTCCTTGATCAGGAACGGGCCGCCCGGGTGAGCAAAGCTCACGTTCTCGAGGACCATCACCTGCTTGCCGGACTTGTCGGCGGTATCCAGCTGAATGTTGGCTTTGCCAGTACGCTCACGACGCTCGCTGCGTTCATTACGCAGGGCTTTGAGGGCACGGACGCGGCCTTCGTTACGGGTGCGGCGCGCCTTGATGCCCTGGCGGATCCAGACTTCTTCCTGGGCCAGTTTTTTGTCGAACAGCGCGTTGGCGGTGTCTTCAGCAGCCAGCGAGGCTTCTTTGTGCACGAGGAAACTGGCGTAGTCGCCGTTCCAGTCGATCAGGCCGCCGCGATCCAGTTCGAGGATGCGGGTGGCAAGGTTTTGCAGGAAAGAACGGTCGTGCGTGATGAACAGCACGGCGCCCTGGAAATCCTTCAGCGCTTCTTCAAGCCAGGCGATCGCACCGATGTCCAGGTGGTTGGTCGGTTCGTCGAGCAGCAGCAGGTCCGGTTCGGAAACCAGGGCCTGGGCCAGCAGGACGCGGCGACGCCAGCCGCCGGACAATTCGGCGAGGGTCTTGTCGGCAGGCAATTGCAGACGGCTCAAGGTGCTGTCTACCAATTGCTGCAAACGCCAGCCGTCGCGGGCTTCGAGGTCGTGCTGGACGTGCATCAGCTTGTCCAGGTCAGCGTCGGTGACGATGTTCTGGCTCAGGTGGTGATACTGCGCAAGCAGCTCGCCCACACCGTCCAGGCCTTCAGCGACAACGTCGAACACGGTCCGCTCGTCGGCTACCGGCAATTCTTGCGGCAATTCGCCAATCTTGAGGCCGGGTGCGCGCCAAACGGAGCCGTCATCGGGCTTCTGGTCGCCCTTGACGAGCTTCATCATGCTGGACTTGCCAGTGCCATTGCGGCCGATGATGCACACCCGCTCACCACGGGCGATCTGCCAGGACACCTTGTCCAACAACGGCGTAGAGCCGAAAGCAAGGGACACATCGCTGAATTTGAGCAGGGTCATGAGCTTCTCCAAAAACCGGGCGCGCATTCTACCTGACTTGAGGCTTCAGAAGGCCGGCAATTTCAACTGTGTAGCACTCTGCATAACAAATGTTGCGATCTTGCACCGACAGGCCGGCAAAGCTTTCGCCCGTTGCTGGCAAAAGGCTAAGCTACAGATTATTCAGTGCTGATGCTGTCAGCACTTGTCATGATTTTTCTGCCCGGATGTCTCATGCGCAGTCGCCTTTTCAGTCTTTTATCGTGTTTGCTTCTTTCTGCCACTGCCGCTCAATCAGTCCAGGCGGTAGACCTGTCTACCCAACGCCAGTATTACGATGAAGCCAAGCGTGCCTTGGCCAAAGGCGATTCCGGGCCTTATTTCCGTTACAGCCAGGCCCTCAGCGATTACCCGCTGGAGCCGTACCTCGCCTACGACGAACTGACCGCGCGCCTTAAAACTGCGAGCAACGTCGAAATCGAGAAATTCCTCGCCGAACACGGTGACCTGCCCCAGGCCAACTGGATGAAATTGCGTTGGTTGCGCTGGCTGGCCGATCGCGGCGACTGGGCGACCTTCGTCAAGTACTACGACCCCAAGCTCAATTTCACCGAACTGGACTGCCTGAACGCGCAGTATCAGATCGGGCATAACCAGAAAGCTGTCGGTTACGCCAACGCTGAAAAACTCTGGCTGACCGGCAAATCGCAACCCGCGGCCTGTGATGGCCTGTTCGGGATCTGGGCCGCCGAAGGTCAACTGACCGAACAGAAACGCTGGGAACGCACCAAACTGGCGGCCCAGGCGCGCAACTACCCGCTGGCCAACAGCCTGGTGAGCGGTCTGACCACCCTCGCCCCGCGCGGTCGTTTGCTGGTGGATGTGGCGCAGAAACCCGAGCTGCTCAATCAGCCGTCGCGGTTTGCTCCAGCCGATGAGCCGATGTCCGACATCGTCAGCCTCGGCCTGCGCCGCCTGGCCAAGCAGGACCCGGACAAGGCCATGGACCTGCTCGACGGTTACGCCAACAGCATGCACTTCTCTCGTGATGAGAAAGTCGCCATTGCCCGGGAAATCGGTCTGACCCTCGCCCGACGTTTCGATCCGCGCGCACTGGACGTGATGACCAAGTACGACCCGGAACTGCGCGACAACACCGTGTCCGAATGGCGCCTGCGCCTGTTGCTGCGCCTGGCCCGCTGGGACGACGCCTATCAGTTGACCCGCCGTCTGCCGCAGGACCTGGCTACCACCAACCGCTGGCGCTACTGGCAGGCCCGCAGCCTGGAATTGGCGCAGCCGCAGAACCCGGAAGCGCAGACGCTTTACAAAGGCCTCGCCCGCGAGCGTGATTTCTACGGCTTCCTCGCCGCCGACCGTTCGCAACTGCCCTATTCGCTGCTCAACAAGCCGTTGGTACTCAGCCAGGCGATCATCAACAAAGTACGCAACACCCCCGGCGTACGTCGCGCCCTGGAATTCCACGCCCGCGGGCAGATCGTCGACGGTCGGCGCGAGTGGTATCACGTCAGCCGTCATTTCAACCGTGACGAGATGGTCGCCCAGGCGAAACTGGCCTACGACCTGAAATGGTATTTCCCAGCGATCCGCACCATCAGCCAGGCACAGTATTGGGACGACCTGGACATCCGCTTCCCGATGGCCCACCGCGAAACCCTGGTGCGCGAAGCCAAGGTGCGTGGCTTGCATTCGAGCTGGGTGTTCGCCATCACCCGCCAGGAAAGTGCCTTCATGGACGACGCCCGTTCCGGCGTCGGCGCCAGCGGCCTGATGCAACTGATGCCCGGTACCGCCAAGGAAACCGCGCGCAAGTTCAGCATTCCCCTGGCCTCGCCGCAGCAAGTGCTCGACCCGGACAAGAACATCCAGCTCGGCGCCGCGTACCTGAGCCAGGTCCACAGCCAGTTCAACGGCAACCGCGTCCTCGCCTCCGCCGCCTACAACGCCGGCCCCGGCCGCGTGCGCCAGTGGCTGCGCGGTGCCGATCACCTGAGCTTCGATGTCTGGGTGGAAAGCATCCCGTTCGACGAAACCCGTCAGTACGTGCAGAACGTGCTGTCGTACTCGGTGATCTACGGCCAGAAGCTGAATTCGCCACAACCGCTGGTGGATTGGCATGAGCGGTATTTTGATGATCAGTGATCGGTGACGCCGGTCACGTAGGAGCTGCCGAAGGCTGCGACCTTTTGATCTGCTCTTAAAAAATGCCCGCATCAATCGATGCGGGCATTTTTTTTAAAGCAAGATCAAAAGATCGCAGCCTCGTTTCACTCGACAGCTCCTACACAGCTCCTACATAGCTCCTACGACGATCCAGCCCGTACCAATGCTTTGCCGGGCTCAGTCAAACGATATCGTTGAGCCGGACTCCTAGGTGAGTCGGGATCAGTCATTTCGATCAAACCGGCGGCTAATGCTGGCTTGAGATAGTTGGCCCGAAAGGTTGCCTTATGGGCCAAACCGACCTCAACCATCAACTCATTGACCTTGAGTGAACGAGCGGCCTGGAGCGCCAGAAGCAGTTTCGCTACTTGGTCGGTTACTTGGTCGGTCAGCGGTTCGCTCCGAGCTGCTTCCGCCAGCGCGAGACTCAATGCCTGGAGCATGAATTCAACAAAAGGTGTCGACTCGGCCAACTGGTCAGCAGCCGACAATGCCGCGTAATACGCATCTTGCTGCTCACGAATCACCGCTTCGACCGGCAGATAAGCCAACACAGGACGCCACTGACTGAGTATCAATGCCTGCCAGAGACGACCCATCCGCCCATTGCCATCGGCAAAGGGATGGATGAATTCGAATTCGTAATGAAACACGCAACTGATGATCAACGGATGCCAGTCAGAGGCATTCAGCCAATTCAGCAAGTCATCCATCAAGTATCCGACGCGACTCGGTGGCGGAGCCATATGCACCAGTTGTTCGCCCCGGCAAATGCCTACACCCGCCTGACGAAACCGGCCGCAATCATCAATCAGTCCGTGCATAAGCAATTCATGAGCCCGGAGCAAATCAGCTCGGCTGCCCGGCTGCCAGTCAGGCATGGACTCGTAGGTTGTAAAAGCGTTGCGTACTTCCTGGATTTCCCGTGGCAAACCCAGTACTCGCTGCCCTGCCAGAACAGCCGTTACCTGCTCAATGCTGAGGGTATTGTTCTCGATCGCCAACGAAGCCTGAATCGTGCGAATACGGTTACCCCGGCGCAGTTGAGGCGTCTGCCGACTATCCCCTACAGCCGATAGCTGACCGATCTGCTCGCTGATCTCAGCGATCAGCGCCAGTATTCTCGTGGTCAGGGTCAACGGTGGTTGGTAGCGACTCATATCCTCATCCGGGCAGCTCGATCAAGGCGACATGATGCCCGAACAAACGGACCCCGACAGCCCTCATTGAATGTCAAAAGATCGCAGCCTCGTTTCACTCGACAGCTCCTACAGAGCTCCTACGGGTGCATGTCGTACTCGGTCTTACCATCACTAAACTGCAACGCCGCCAACCGCGCATACAACGCATTACTTGCCACCAACTCCTGGTGCGTCCCCACCGCCACCAGCTTTCCTTGATCCATGACCGCAATCCGATCTGCGTTTTTCACCGTGGCCAGGCGATGGGCGATGACCAGGGTGGTGCGGTTTTTCATCAGGCTGGGCAGGGCTTGCTGGATCAGGTGTTCGCTTTGGGCGTCGAGGGCGCTGGTGGCTTCGTCCAGCAGCAGGATCGGTGCGTCCACCAGCAGCGCCCGGGCGATGGCCAGGCGTTGGCGTTGGCCGCCGGACAAACCGAGGCCGCCGTCGCCGAGGTGTGTCTGGTAGCCGTTGGGCATTTGTTCGATGAAGTCGTGGGCGTAGGCGATTTTTGCCGCGTCCTGGACCTGGGCCAGGGTCGCGGTCGGATTGCCGTAGCGGATGTTCTCCTCGATGCTGCCAAAGAACAGCGCCGGGTTTTGCGACACCAGGGCGAAGCAGCGGCGCAAGTCCAACGGATCAAGCTGCGTCAGTGGCACGCCGTCAAGCAGGATGCGTCCTTCGGCGGGGTCGTAAAACCGCAGCAGCAAGTCATACACCGTGGATTTGCCTGCGCCGGACGGTCCGACCAGCGCGAGGGTTTCGCCTGCGTTGATCGTCAGATTCAAGCCATTGACGGCAAAGCTTTCGGGACGCGACGGGTAGGAAAAACGCACATCCTGCAACTCAAGATTCCCCTTCACCCGCTCGGGCAAGGTCACCAGCCCTGTGGTCGGTGGCTGGATGATGTTTTCCGAGCGCAGCAATTCGGCAATCCGCTCCGCCGCACCGGCCGCTCGCTGCAACTCGCCGATCACTTCACTCAAGGTGCCGAAGGCGCTGCCAACAATCAGGCTGTAGAAGACAAACGCCGCCAGTTCACCCGCGGAAATCCGCCCGGCAATCACGTCCATGCCGCCAACCCACAGCATCACCCCGACCGCCCCCAGCACCAGCACGATCACCAGCGTAATCAACCAGGCCCGCTGGAAGATACGCTTGCGCGCGGTGTTGAACGCCTCCTCCACAGTCACGGCAAAACGTCGCTCGTCCTGGACTTGATGGTTGTAGGCCTGCACGGTTTTGATCTGGCCGAGAGTTTCGGAGACGTAGCTGCCGATGTCGGCAATCCGGTCCTGGCTCAGGCGCGACAGGCTGCGCACCCGGCGCCCGAAGATCAGGATCGGCGCGACCACCAAGGGCAAGGCAATCACCACGATGCTGGTGAGCTTGGGGTTGGTGATAAACAGCAGCACGATCCCGCCGATCACCATCAGCAGATTGCGCAAAAACAGCGATAACGACGAGCCGATCACCGATTGCAGCAGCGTGGTATCGGCGGTCAGTCGCGACTGGATCTCGGAGCTGCGATTGTCTTCGTAGAACCCCGGATGCAGGTAAACCAGGTGGTTGAATACCTGGCGACGTATATCGGCGACGACCCGCTCGCCGATCCACGACACCAGGTAAAAACGCGCGAAAGTGCCAACAGCCAGACCGAGCACCAGCAACATGAACAAACCAATGGTCTGGTTGAGCAGGTGCGCCGACTGCGTCATGAAACCCTGATCCACCAACAGGCGAATGCCCTGGCCCATGGACAAGGTGATGCCCGCCGTGACGATCAGCGCGAGCAAGGCGCCAAAGGCCGGCCAGCGATATGGCGCAAGAAAATGACTGGTCAGGCGCAGGGCACGACGGTGACGGGAAGAGAGCATCGGGTTCATCCAGGTTCGCAGCCCAAGCGATTGATAGGGCCCGCCTACACACTCAATGGGGTGGAACTCTGTAAATCACAATGAGTCAGGTTAATTATGTCCGCCAAGCCTAGCGCCTAGACGCTATTGGTCTAACGTCTGGGTGGCAAGGTCGCGGTATTTCTGGTGGACTGATATTGCCGGCCTCGAGAGACCGTAGGGAGTTGTCACAGCCCGGTCACCTGGCGGTTCTAGAGTAAGCACACAACCTGATGAGGAGACAGGCCATGTCCTTGCAAAACAGCAGCGAAGACAAGATTCAAGTGATCCGCACACAGCCCGACCAGTCTCTGGGTTGCTCGATTATCGATAAGGACGGGCACGAAGTACCGATCACTGAAGACATGATCCAGGACGCGTGCCGTGAACTGGAACAGCGATTGGTCAAGCCTGCCGAACAAAAGTGATATAGCCACCGTCTTCTTGACCCGGCCCAGGTTGGCCGGGTTTTTTGTGGGTGCATGTTTGTGAGGCTTTTGTAGCGGATTAGGGTCTTAAATTGAGGTGGCGCCCAACGCCGCTACGATCTGACGCAACACCGGCGAATCCCCCTCGAACCGCACCTGCAGCCCATCAATCTCCCGCCGCGACGGATAGTGCTTACGCAACGCATCAAACGCCGCACGCTGCTCGTTCACATTGCCTACAAGGCTGCGGCGAAAATCTGCATCGTCGCGGCGCGGGTCGTACACGCCGCGGCATACCATCGCCAGCGCCCAGGCTGGATCGCTGTCGGCGTGCAGGGTCACTTGCGACAACCACGGCGCTGGCAGCAAATCGCTCAGGCTGACCTGAGCCGGCTGACCAAGAAAGTCGCAATACGCCTGATAGATCTGCGCGGTGCCGCGCTGCTTGCCGTCGAGGCTGTAACCGGCGATGTGCGGCGTCGCCAGCACGCAGAGGTCAGCCAGTGCCACATCGACCTCGGGTTCGCCTTCCCAGACGTCCAGCACCGCTTGCAGGTCTTCTCGCTGCAACAACACCTGACGCAGGGCGGCGTTATCCACCACCGGGCCACGGCTGGCGTTGATCAACCAGGTGCCGGGCTTGAGTCGATTCAACCGGGGTTTGTCGAACAGATGCCAGGTCGATTGCGCGCCGTGCTTCTTCAACGGGGTGTGCAGGCTGATGACGTCGCACTGTTCGATGATTTGCTCGAGGCTGACATAATCGCCGCCTTCAGCCGCTTGCCGTGGCGGATCGCAGACCAGCACGTTCCAGCCCAGGCCTTGCAGGACCTTGACCAAGCGCCCGCCCACTTCACCGGCACCGACCACGCCATAGGTGCGTTGAGTCAGGTCGGCGCCTTCGATTTCGGCCAGGGTCAGCAGGCTGCCGAGCACATAGTCGACTACGCCCCGGGCGTTACAGCCGGGTGCGCTGGACCAGGTGATGCCAGCTTGCTGAAAGTAATCCAGATCCAGGTGATCGGTGCCGATGGTGCAAGTGCCGACAAACTTCACGTTGCTGCCTTCGAGCAAGGAGCGATTGACGTTGGTCACCGAGCGCACCAGCAGCACGTCGGCCTGTTCGACGGTGGCGCGATCAATGGAACGCCCCGGCACCCGGCGGATTTCGCCGAAACCTTCGAAGAA
Organism: Pseudomonas sp. LBUM1646; assembly: GCF_059716165.1. NCBI lineage: Bacteria > Pseudomonadati > Pseudomonadota > Gammaproteobacteria > Pseudomonadales > Pseudomonadaceae > Pseudomonas > Pseudomonas sp. LBUM1646. The sequence goes on along the minus strand of NZ_CP166810.1, from coordinate 2,168,388 downwards.
CGCATCAAGCAGCGGGATATTTTCGTCGGCAACAATCAGCATGGCGAGGCTCCTTTGGCGGATCGGCAGTGTAGTTGTAGATGACCTTTAACGCCTAGCGCCGATCCCGTCCTGCATAGAAGCTGTGTAGGAGCTGTCGAGTGAAACGAGGCTGCGATCTTTTGATCTTGTTTTTAAGAGCAAGATCAAAAGATCGCAGCCTTCGGCAGCTCCTACAGGGGGATGCAGGGTCACAAGGATTACAAATCCCCAACACAGCTCTTTTCCTGACTACTGCGTCAACGGGTAGAATGCGCCGCCCTTGCGCATCAAATATCCCTGGACGCTTCGCCCTTGAATTCCGTAACTGATCACCCCGCTGCAACCGCCCTCACCCGCCCGGCCCGGATTCGTCTGGAGCTGAAGAACCTGTTCGCCCTGGCGCTGCCAATCATGATCGCGCAACTGGCGACCACCGCCATGGGCTTCGTCGATGCGGTGATGGCCGGCCGGGTCGGGTCGCGAGATCTTGCTGCCGTAGCGCTGGGCAACTCGATCTGGGTGCCGGTGTTCCTGTTGATGACCGGCACGCTGCTGGCGACTACACCGAAAGTCGCCCAGCGCTTCGGCGCCGGCACTCATAGCGAAATCGGCCCGATCGTGCGTCAGGCACTATGGCTGGCGCTGGTGGTGGGCCTGATGGCGACCGCCATGCTCATCGCTGCCGAACCGATCCTGCACCTGATGAAAGTCGATCCGGAACTGATCGGCCCGTGCATGCAATACCTGCACGGCATTGCCGCCGGTTTGCCAGCGGTCGCGTTCTATCATGTGTTGCGCTGCTTCAGTGACGGCATGGGCCGCACGCGCCCGGCGATGATCCTCGGTTTGTGCGCGCTGGCGCTGAACATCCCGCTCAATTACGTCTTCATTTATGGTCACTTCGGTGTACCTGCCATGGGCGGTGCCGGCTGCGGCTGGGCGACGGGGATTGTCATGTGGTTCATGGCCCTCGGCATGGTGGCCTATACCCACTGGGCTCCCGCCTACAAGAAAAGCGAACTGTTCAGCCGTTTCGACTGGCCGCAATGGGCGGTGATCAAACGCCTGCTGGGCATCGGCCTGCCGATCGGCATCGCGGTGTTTGCCGAATCGAGCATTTTCGCGGTGATTGCGCTGCTGATCGGCAGCTTGGGCGCGACCGTCGTCGCCGGCCACCAGATCGCGCTGAACGTCAGCTCCCTGGTGTTCATGATTCCTTATTCGCTGGGCATGGCCGTCACCGTGCGCGTCGGCCAAGCCCTCGGCCGCAATGAACCCCGCGAAGCGCGCTTCGCCGCTGGTGTCGGCATGGGCAGCGCGCTGGCCTATGCCTGCCTGTCGGCGAGCATGATGTTGCTGCTGCGCGAACACATTGCCACGATCTACACGACTGATCCGACGGTGATTCACGTGGCGGCGATGCTGATCGTGTACTCGGCGCTGTTTCAGTTTTCCGATGCGATCCAGGTTACCGCGGCCGGCGCACTGCGTGGTTATCAGGACACGCGTGTGACGATGATCCTGACGTTGTTCGCGTACTGGGGGATTGGTTTGCCGGTGGGCTACGCCCTGGGCCTGACCGATTGGCTGGGCGCGCCAAGCGGCCCGAGCGGGCTGTGGCAGGGTTTGATCGTGGGCTTGAGTTGCGCGGCGCTGATGCTGTCGATCCGCCTGGCGCGCAGTGCGCGCAAGCGGATCCGCATCAGCAAGTCGGCGGGTTAAGCGAGTTTCTTGCGGATCCAGTAGAGGTAGGTGCCTGCCTCTTCGTGCTGCGCGACCAGTTCGTGGTCGAGGAACACGCAAAACTTGGGGATATCGCGACGGGTCGACGGATCGGTGGCGATCACCTTCAGCAAGCCACCGGGCGCCAGGTCACGGATGTGCTGGTGCAGCATCATCACCGGCTCCGGGCAGTTGAGGCCGGTGGCGTCGAGGGTGCCGTCTACCGGCGTATCAATCATTTCACTCATGATTCACTCCTGAAACTGGCCGGCATTGTCGCGCATTGCCGGGTGTTCGGTCATCTACGGCTGATCGCCTGATCTGATCGTTCCCACGCTCTGCGTGGGAATGCATCCCGTGGCGCTCCGCGTCACATCCAAAGGCGGAACGCGGAGCGTCCCCGGCGGCATTCCCACGCAGAGCGTGGGAACGATCAGCGTGCAAACTCAGCGGGACTTGGTCTTCTTCACATCAATCCGGCGCAAATGGCAGGTCACTTCTTCACGGTCGTGGTACAGCTGTTTGCAGCCGATCTCGACCTTGATCCCACGTTCCTTGAAGCCCTCGGCGATGCGTTCCAACAGGCGCTTCACTTCCGCGTAACGCTGTTTCATCGGCAGCTTGAGGTTGACCACCGCTTCGCGACAATGCCCTTCGCCAATCCATTCTTCCAGCATTGCCGCGTTGCGCGCCGGTTTCTCGACGATGTCGCAGACCATCCAGTCCACCGGCTGGCGCGGCTTGAAGGTGAAACCGTCGGCCATTAAGTGCTGCACCAGGCCGGTGTCCATCAGGCTTTCGGCCATCGGGCCGTTGTCGATGGCGGTCACCAGCATGCCACGGTTGACCAGTTGCCAGGTCCAGCCGCCCGGCGCGGCACCGAGGTCAACCCCGGTCATGTCGCTGTGCAGGCGCTCGTCCCATTGATCCCGCGGGATAAAGTGGTGCCAGGCCTCTTCCAGCTTCAGGGTCGAACGGCTTGGCGCGTCACGCGGGAACTTCAAGCGTGGAATGCCCATCGGCCACATTGCCGAGTTGTTCGACTCGGCCAGGCCGACAAACACTTCACGACCGCTTTTGAAGGTCAGCAGCAGACGCGGCTTGCTGGCGTCTTCCACCAGTTTGCCGGCGGCCATCAGCGCCTTGCGCAGGTGACCTTCGAATTTCTTGCAGAAGTTCGACAGTTCCTTGCCATCGTTGGTGTCGACCATTTCCAGCCACAGGCTGCCGCACACCGGGAAGTCGACGATGTGCGCGAGGATCACGCTAATACGGTCGGTTTCCGGCAGGTCGATGAAAATCCCGCGCGCCCATTGCCGCGGGAAGATCAGATCGGCGAAACGCTGGCCGCGCATCAGGCGCTGAGCGCCGTCTTCTTCGGTGCAGATGAATTCGGCGCAGGCACTGGCGGTCTTGGCCTTGGCATAACCGGCCACGTTCAGCCGTGCGGCGTGTTCGGAAATCTCGGAACAGACTTCGCCTTCGAAGCCCGGCCGGCAATGCATAAAGAGGGTGTTCATTCTTACTCCTGGGCAGATGGCGAGAAATTCAACCACTGCGCGATGCCCAGGCTTGCGTTGAAGCAAAGCCTGTCACGAAAACCGGCGCATGATAGCCGAGTTCGGAACCTTGGACTTGTCGATAGAGTCCAGTAATTAGCCAGCTACTTAAAACAGGGCTAGGTTAAAGGCTCTGTTTGTCCCGTCAGTCCGTAGCCGTGCGGACCCAAAGGAGTTATTTCAAATGCCGTCCCTCGATAGCCTGAAAACCCTTAAAACCTTACAAATCGACGACAAGACTTACCACTATTTCAGTCTGCCCGACGCTGCCAAGAGCCTCGGTGATCTCGACAAGCTGCCGATGTCGTTGAAAGTGCTGCTGGAAAACCTGCTGCGCTGGGAAGATGAAAAAACCGTCACCGGCGCCGACCTCAGGGCGATTGCCGCGTGGCTCAAGGAGCGCCGCTCCGACCGCGAAATCCAATACCGCCCCGCCCGGGTATTAATGCAGGACTTCACCGGCGTCCCTGCGGTGGTCGACCTGGCCGCCATGCGCGCCGCCATGGCCAAGGCTGGCGGCGATCCGCAGCGGATCAATCCGCTGTCCCCGGTGGATCTGGTGATTGACCACTCGGTGATGGTCGACAAATTCGCCAGTTCCAGCGCCTTCGAACAGAACGTCGACATTGAAATGCAGCGCAACGGTGAGCGTTACGCGTTCCTGCGCTGGGGCCAGAGTGCCTTCGACAACTTCAGCGTGGTGCCGCCGGGTACCGGGATCTGTCACCAGGTGAACCTGGAATACCTCGGGCGCACGGTCTGGACCAAGGATGAGGATGGCCGCACTTACGCCTTCCCCGACACGCTGGTCGGCACCGACTCCCACACCACCATGATCAACGGCCTCGGCGTGCTCGGCTGGGGCGTCGGCGGGATCGAAGCGGAAGCAGCGATGCTCGGCCAACCGGTGTCGATGCTGATTCCAGAAGTGATCGGCTTCAAACTCATCGGCAAGCTCAAGGAAGGCATCACCGCCACCGACCTGGTGCTGACCGTCACGCAGATGCTGCGCAAGAAAGGCGTAGTCGGCAAGTTCGTCGAGTTCTACGGCGACGGCCTCGCCGATCTGCCGCTGGCCGACCGCGCAACCATCGCCAACATGGCCCCGGAATACGGCGCGACGTGCGGGTTCTTCCCGGTGGACGACGTGACGCTGGACTACCTGCGCCTGTCCGGTCGCCCACCCGAAGTGGTCAAACTGGTCGAGGCCTACACCAAGGCTCAGGGCCTGTGGCGCCTGCCGGGCAAGGAACCGATCTTCACCGACAGCCTGGAACTGGACATGGCCAGCGTCGAAGCCAGCCTCGCCGGGCCGAAACGCCCGCAGGATCGCGTCTCGCTGCCGAATGTCGCCCAGGCCTTCAGCGATTTTCTCGGCCTGCAAATCAAACCCACCAGCAAGGAAGAAGGTCGCCTGGAAAGTGAAGGCGGTGGTGGCGTCGCGGTGGGTAATGCCGACCTGATCGGCGAGGCGGACTACGAGTCTGAAGGCCATACCTATCGCCTGAAGAACGGTGCGGTGGTGATCGCCGCGATTACCTCCTGCACCAACACCTCCAACCCGAGTGTGATGATGGCGGCCGGATTGGTGGCGAAGAAAGCCATCGAGAAAGGCCTGAAACGCAAACCGTGGGTCAAGAGTTCGCTGGCGCCGGGTTCGAAAGTGGTGACCGATTACTACAAGGCCGCCGGACTGACCCAATACCTCGATGAACTGGGTTTTGCCCTGGTCGGTTATGGCTGCACCACGTGCATCGGCAACTCCGGGCCGTTGCCGGAACCGATCGAGAAAGCCATTCAAAAGGCCGATCTGGCCGTGGCCTCGGTGCTGTCCGGTAACCGCAACTTTGAAGGCCGGGTGCATCCGCTGGTGAAAACCAACTGGCTGGCCTCCCCTCCCTTGGTCGTCGCTTATGCGCTGGCCGGCACGGTGCGGATCGACATCAGCAGTGAACCGCTGGGCAATGACCAGAACGGCAACCCGGTTTATCTGCGCGACATCTGGCCGAGCACCAAGGAGATTGCCGACGCGGTGAATCAGGTCAACACCGCCATGTTCCACAAGGAATACGCCGAAGTGTTTGCCGGTGACGAGCAGTGGCAGGCGATTGAAGTGCCACAAGCGGCGACCTATGTGTGGCAGGAGGATTCGACGTACATCCAGCATCCACCGTTCTTCGATGACATCGGCGGGCCGCCGCCGGTAATCCGGGACGTGAAGAAAGCCAACGTGCTGGCGCTGCTCGGCGATTCGGTGACCACCGACCACATCTCCCCCGCCGGCAATATCAAAGCCGACAGCCCGGCCGGCCATTACTTGCGCGAGAAAGGCGTGGAACCGCGGGACTTCAACTCCTACGGCTCCCGTCGCGGCAATCATGAAGTGATGATGCGCGGCACCTTCGCCAACATTCGTATCCGCAATGAAATGCTCGGCGGCGAAGAAGGTGGCAACACGATCTACATTCCGACCGGCGAGCGCCTGCCAATCTACGACGCCGCCATGCGCTATCAAGCGTCGGGCACGCCGCTGGTGGTGATTGCCGGGCAAGAATACGGCACCGGGTCGAGCCGCGACTGGGCGGCCAAGGGCACCAATCTACTGGGGGTAAAAGCGGTCATCGCCGAAAGCTTCGAGCGGATTCACCGTTCCAACCTGGTGGGCATGGGCGTGCTGCCGCTGCAGTTCAAGCTGGATCAGAACCGCAAGAGCCTGAACCTGACCGGTAAGGAGACCGTGGATATTCTGGGTCTGACCGGCGTTGAAGTGACGCCGCGCATGAACCTGACGCTGATCATCACCCGTGAAGACGGTAGCAGCGAGAAGGTCGAGGTGTTGTGCCGGATCGATACGTTGAATGAAGTGGAGTACTTCAAGGCTGGGGGGATTTTGCATTACGTGTTGCGGCAGTTGATTGCCTCATAAGCACCACTGCTGACACAGACACCGCCTTCGGGCGGTGTTTTTGTTTGTGCGGCTTACATCCTTATAATCGCCGCGGCCCAGAAAAGATCACAGTCTTCGGCAGTTCCTACCCTGGAATGCATTCTCCTGTAGGAGCTGTCGCAGGCTGCGATCCTGGCGGCTACATAAGCACCATTGTTCAAGAAGGACTTCTCATGCTCGCTCTGCCATGGCTCTACCTGGCACTCCTCTCCATCGGCTATGCCATCGCGCTGATCTACGGCCAACTCGGCTGGCTGGCCGCAATCTCCGTCGCATTGCTGCTGTTCGCCGGTTTCGCCGTACGCCAGCAAAAGATCCAGGCTGGCCGGTACATCGGCCACGGTTTGTTCATCGTCCTGGCCTTGGCGTTGGCGATGCATTGGCTGCCCGGTTTCTACAATGGTCGCGGCATCGACCCGCAGCGGTTCACCGACGATGCCGTGCCGTTTTCCATGTATTTGAACCAAGACAAACCGCTGATTGGTTTCTGGTTGTTGCTGGTCTGCCCATGGATTGTCGGCCGGCGCTCGTTGCGGCTGTCGATCTACGCCACCGCCCTCGCCTTGACCCTGAGTGTCGTGCTTGCCCTCGGTGGTGCCTTATTGCTGGGCGTGATCAGTTGGGCACCGAAATGGCCGGACCAAGCCTGGCTCTGGGTCTTGAACAATCTGCTACTGGTGACGCTGGTAGAAGAAGCGCTGTTTCGCGGCTACATCCAGGGCGGCCTGAGCCGGCGTTTCAAAAACCTGCCCTATGGCGAAAACCTCGCGCTGCTGCTCGCTTCGCTGCTGTTCGGCTTGGCGCATGTGGGCGCAGGCTGGCAATGGGTGTTACTGGCGGGTCTGGCGGGTGTCGGCTATGGTCTGGCCTACCGATTTGGCGGGTTGGGTGCGGCCATCGCCACCCATTTCGGCTTGAACCTGCTGCATTTCGGCCTGTTCACCTACCCGATGCTCGCTGGATGACGCAACGGTCGTTTTGCGACACGCCGCTGATTATTGAAAATTAATTTCAATAAATCCCTGACCACGCCGACAACCTCTCAAAGCCTCACGGATTGAAAAAGCCATGCGTAACAACCAACCCACTACACAACGCGAACGGACCTTCCCGGCTCAGCAACGGTTGATTTCCACAACCGACGCCAAAGGCGTGATCACTTACTGCAACGATGCTTTTGTCGAAATCAGTGGGTTTTCCCGTGAAGAGCTGATCCGTGCGCCGCACAACCTGGTTCGTCACCCTGACGTCCCGGCGGCGGTATTCGCGCACATGTGGGGTACTTTGAAACAAGGCTTGCCATGGATGGGCATTGTCAAGAATCGCTGCAAGACCGGTGACCACTACTGGGTTAACGCCTATGTCACACCGGTTTTCGAAGGCAATCAGGTGGTCGGTTACGAGTCGGTGCGGATCAAACCCACCGCCGAACAGATCCGCCGAGCCGAAGCGCTCTACCAGCGTATTAACCAGGGCAAGTCGGCGATTCCTTCATCAGACAAATGGCTGCCGGTCCTGCAGGACTGGGTGCCGTTCATTCTGATCAGCCAGATCAGCTTCATGATCGGTGCCTCGCTCACCTCCCAGTGGGGTTTTGCCTTGGCCGCCGGTTTGTCGGTGCCGCTGGGCCTGATGGGTTTGAGCTGGCAACAGCGCGGCCTCAAGCGCCTGCTGGTCCTGGCCGGGCAAACCACGTCCGACCCGCTGATCGCGCAGATGTACACCGACAGCCGTGGCGCCCAGGCGCGTCTCGAAATGTCGATCCTCAGCCAGGAAGCGCGTTTGAAAACCTGCCTGACCCGTCTGCAGGACACCGCCGAGCACCTGACCGAACAAGCGAAGCAGTCCGACACCCTGGCCCACAACAGCTCCAACGGCCTGGAACGTCAGCGCGTCGAAACCGAGCAAGTGGCCACCGCCGTCAATCAGATGGCTGCCACCACCCAGGAAGTCGCCAGCCACGTGCAACGCACCGCCGACGCCACTCAGGAAGCCAATCGCCTGACCAGTCGCGGCCGCGATATTGCCGGCGAAACCCGCGAAGCCATTCAACGCCTGTCGGTAGTGGTGGGTGAAACCGGCCTGACCGTGACCCAACTGGCCAAGGACAGCGACGAAATCGGTGGTGTGGTCGATGTGATCAAAGGCATCGCCGACCAAACCAACCTGCTGGCACTGAACGCCGCCATCGAAGCGGCTCGCGCCGGGGAAATGGGTCGTGGCTTTGCGGTCGTCGCCGACGAAGTACGTCAACTGGCGCAACGCACCAGCGAGTCCACCGGGCAGATCCATGCCTTGATCGCCAAGCTGCAACAAACCGCCAACACCGCCGTACAAACCATGGACGCCGGGCATCGCCAGGCCGAAGAAGGTGTGGCGCGGGTATTGGAAGCCGACCAGGCACTGATCGGCATCAGCGAAGCGGTGGCGCACATCACCGACATGACCACGCAGATCGCTGCCGCGACCGAAGAGCAAAGCTCAGTGGCCGAAGAGATCAGCCGCAACATCAGCAACATCTCGCAACTGGCGGACCAGACGTCGGAACAGGCGCAACACTCGGCGTTGTTGAGTGAAGAGCTGACGAAGACGGCCAGTACCCAGTATTCGCTGGTGGAGCGGTTTAACCGCTGATTGTGGTTGGTTAAAACAAAACCCGAATGATGATCGTTCCCACGCTCTGCGTGGGAACGCCTCAATGGACGCTCTGCGTCCGCTGTTGGGACGCGGAGCGTCCCGGGCTGCATTCCCACGCGGAGCGTGGGAACGATCACTTAGCGAAGGAAATCAGCAACCTTTCCCGCCGCAGCCGCCAAATGCTGCTCATGGGTAAACCCCGACGCCTTCAACGGCTTCAAATCATGATCCCCCGCCACCAGCCAGAACAGCTCGATGCTAGGCGCCAACGTATAACCCTCGACCGCCTCACGATTACCCAACGCATCCCGCTCACCCTGAACAATCAAGGTCCGGGTCTTCAACCCAGCCAAATGCTCGACCCGCGGCTTCTCCGGTTTACCTACCGCGTAAAACGGATACCCCAGGCACACCAGCACATCCGCGCCCAATTCATCCGCCAGCAAACTCGCCATCCGCCCGCCCATGGACTTGCCGCCAATGGCCAAACGCCCAGTGACATGGCGTCGCACCACGGCATACACCTCACGCCAGCATTCCAGCAGTTTCGGCGCCGGATTCGGAGGGCGTTTACCGCCGTCGATGCGTCGTTGCGCCATGTAGGGAAACTCGAAGCGCAACACGTTGACCCCAGATGCAGCAACGCGCGCAGCCATGTCGTTCATCCAACCGCTGTCCATCGGCGCACCGGCTCCGTGAGCCAGGATCAGCGTGGTCGATGACGGCCCCGAGGCGGCGTCCCACAACCAGCCATGTTCGGCCACGCACCGGCTCCATTGATCCCCGTCAATACTGGCCTTGTGCTCTTTGTCCATGCTTGCCTCGCTTTTAGTCTGCCTATAACTCCAGGCGAAGGAAGCGTCATTGCCTTGCGGCTTACTCGCAAAGACAGGCCTTCACTTCGGCTGAACCGTGGATGGGGAACCATGAACACTTCTATCAGTACCGCCTACAACTACAAGGTGGTCCGCCAATTCGCCATTATGACGGTGGTGTGGGGCATCGTCGGCATGGGGCTCGGGGTTTTTCTCGCGGCTCAATTGGTCTGGCCCGAACTCAACTTCAATTTGCCGTGGACCAGCTTCGGCCGTTTGCGCCCGCTGCACACCAACGCGGTGATCTTCGCCTTCGGCGGTTGCGCCCTGTTCGCCAGTTCGTTCTATTCGGTGCAACGCACCTGCCAGACCCAACTGTTTGCACCAAGAATCGCCCAGTTCTGTTTCTGGGGCTGGCAACTGGTGATTGTCCTGGCGGCCGTCAGCCTGCCGCTGGGCTACACCAGTTCCAAGGAATACGCCGAGCTGGAATGGCCGATCGACATCCTGATCACCATCGTCTGGGTCGCCTACGCCATCGTGTTCTTCGGCACACTGGCCAAGCGCAAGACTAAGCACATCTACGTCGGCAACTGGTTCTTCGGTGCGTTCATCGTCACCGTGGCGATCCTGCACATCGTCAACAACCTGGAAATCCCGGTCAGCTGGACCAAGTCCTACTCGCTGTACGGCGGCGCAACCGACGCCATGGTGCAGTGGTGGTACGGGCACAACGCGGTGGGTTTCTTCCTGACGGCCGGCTTCCTCGGGATGATGTATTACTTCGTGCCGAAACAGGCCGAGCGTCCGGTGTATTCCTATCGCTTGTCCATCGTGCACTTCTGGGCGCTGATCACCCTGTACATCTGGGCCGGTCCGCACCACTTGCACTACACCGCTTTGCCGGACTGGGCACAGTCGCTGGGCATGGTGATGTCGCTGATCCTGCTGGCGCCGAGCTGGGGCGGGATGATCAACGGCATGATGACGCTCTCGGGCGCCTGGCATAAGTTGCGCAGCGACCCGATCCTGCGCTTCCTCGTGGTCTCGCTGGCGTTCTACGGCATGTCGACCTTCGAAGGGCCGATGATGGCGATCAAGACTGTAAACGCCCTCTCTCACTACACCGACTGGACCATCGGCCACGTACACGCCGGGGCACTCGGTTGGGTGGCGATGATTTCCATCGGCGCGCTGTACCACATGATCCCGAAAATCTTCGGTCGCACGCAGATGCACAGCATCGGCCTGATCAACGCGCACTTCTGGCTCGCGACCATCGGCACCGTGCTCTACATCGCCTCGATGTGGGTCAACGGCATCGCCCAGGGCCTCATGTGGCGCGCTGTCAACGAAGACGGCACGCTGACCTACTCCTTCGTCGAAACCCTGGTGGCCAGCCACCCAGGCTTCGTCGTGCGGTTGGTAGGCGGTGCGATCTTCTTCAGCGGCATGTTGCTGATGGCCTACAACACCTGGCGCACCGTGCGGGCCTCGCAGCCTGCCGAAGCCGCCGCTGCCGCGCAGATGGCCTGAGGAGTCCGCCATGAAACACGAAACAATCGAGAAAAACGTCGGCCTGCTGCTGTTGCTGATGGTCCTGGCCGTGAGCATCGGCGGTCTGACCCAGATCGTCCCGCTGTTCTTCCAGGACGTGACCAATAAACCGGTGGAAGGCATGAAGCCCTACACCGCGCTGCAACTGGAAGGTCGCGACATTTACATCCGCGAAGGCTGCGTCGGTTGCCACTCGCAGATGATCCGGCCGTTCCGCGCCGAAACCGAACGCTACGGGCACTACTCGGTGGCCGGCGAAAGCGTCTGGGATCACCCGTTCCTGTGGGGCTCCAAGCGTACCGGGCCGGACCTGGCACGGGTTGGCGGTCGTTACTCGGAAGACTGGCACCGCGCGCATTTGTACAACCCGCGCAACGTGGTACCGGAATCGAAAATGCCCGGCTACCCATGGCTGGTGGCCAATCAGCTCGACAGCAGCCACACCGAAACCAAGATCAAGGCCATGCGCACCCTCGGCGTGCCGTACACCGACGGCGACATCGCCGGTGCCACGGAATCGCTCAAGGGCAAGACCGAAATGGACGCTCTGGTCGCCTACCTGCAAGTGCTCGGCACTGCCATCAAGAGCAAGAGGTGAGCCATGGCCATTCCCTTTGAAATAGTCAGCGTGATGAGCAGTGGAATGATCCGCGGCCTGGGCACGGTCGTGGTGTTTGTGGCCTTCGTCGGCCTGGCGTTGTGGGTGTTCAACAGCAAGCGCAGCAAGGAATTCGCCGAAGCACGTTTGCTGCCGTTCGCCGACGAGCCGCTCCCCGACAACGCCAACACCCAAGAACCTGAAACAAGGAGTACCCGGCCATGACCACCTTCTGGAGTACGTGGATCTGCGTACTGACCATCGGCAGCCTGATCGGCCTGACCTGGCTGTTGATCGGCACCCGCAAGGGCGAGACCAAGGGTAGCGTCGACCAGACCATGGGCCACAGCTTCGACGGCATCGAGGAGTACGACAACCCGCTGCCGCAGTGGTGGTTCATGCTGTTCGCCGGCACGTTGGTGTTCGCCGTCGGTTATTTGGTCCTTTACCCGGGCCTGGGCAACTGGAAAGGCGTCCTGCCGGGCTATGAAGACGGTTGGACCGGCGTTCACGAGTGGGAAAAGGAGATGAACAAGGCTGACGCCAGGTTCGGACCGATCTTCGCCAAATTCGCCGCCATGCCGGTGGAAGAAGTGGCGAAAGACCCGCAAGCGCTGAAAATGGGCGGTCGTCTGTTTGCCTCCAACTGCGCGGTGTGCCACGGCTCGGACGCCAAGGGCGCCTTTGGCTTCCCCAACCTGGCCGACAGTAATTGGCGCTGGGGTGGCGATGCCGACATGATCAAAACCACGATCATGGGCGGTCGGATGGCGGCGATGCCGGCCTGGGGCGAAATCCTCGGTGACGCTGGCGTGAAAAATGTCGCAGCGTATGTGCGTCACGAACTGGCCGGCCTGCCGTTGCCCGCCGACAGCAACGCCGATGTACAAGCGGGTCAGCAACTGTTCAGCACCACCTGCGTAGCCTGTCATGGGGCAAACGGCCAGGGCACTGAAGCCATGGGCGCGCCGAACCTGACGCACCCGGCCGGATTCATCTACGGTTCAAGCCTGGCGCAACTGCAACAAACCATTCGTCATGGCCGCCAGGGCCATATGCCGGCGCAGAATGAACTGCTCGGCAACGACAAGGTGCAACTGCTCGCCGCATACGTCTACAGCCTTTCGAAGGGTGAAGAGCAGTTGAGCGGCAAATTGCAAGCTACAAGCGGCAAGTAAAGGCAAAAGCAAAAGCTGCAGGCGACGAGCTCTAGCTTGAAGCTTGCAGCTTGCGACTTGCAGCTGCATCTATGCTGCTTCTTTTTGTCGCACCCTCAATTAGTCTCCCTTTCGGTTCCCCGAATTCGGGTCTACGCTTGCTCGATGCGGACTGGCAAAGTACCGGTTCCAGGTCGACATTAGCCGATGTGTTCGACGAATCTGCTCGATGACAGGCCGCAAAGGCTGGTAGTTACCGGCTGTCGTGCCAAATGCCATCGGTCACCTTCTCGTTGTGTTTCAACACACCCCGTTACAACTGACCTGAACCCCTCGCCTTTTTCGTCTGCTGCGACATTTTGTCCGGGGCCGATTTTGTCCTTACGCGGCGCATGGAAAGGCCGCAGAATCAGCTTCTGAAAGCATTGACCCAGGTCATGGTGCGTTGCAATGCCCCCCTGCTTTCTACATACTTGCGGCCGATTTTTATCCTAATAAAACACCCAAACCGTGGAACCTTAGAATGAGCACAGCAATCAGTCCGACTGCTTATAACTATAAGGTAGTCCGCCAGTTCGCCATCATGACGGTGGTCTGGGGGATCCTTGGCATGGGGCTTGGTGTCTTCATCGCCTCACAGCTCGTATGGCCGGAATTGAACTTCGGTCTGCCGTGGACGACTTTTGGACGCTTACGCCCGTTGCACACCAACCTGGTGATTTTCGCCTTCGGTGGTTGTGCACTGTTTGCCACTTCTTATTACGTCGTGCAGCGAACCTGCCAAACGCGACTGATTTCCGACAGCCTCGCGGCCTTCCACTTCTGGGGTTGGCAAGCGGTGATCATCGGCGCCATCGTCACCTTGCCGCTCGGTTACACCACCACCAAGGAATACGCCGAACTGGAATGGCCACTGGCTATTCTGCTGGCTGTCGTCTGGGTCGTTTACGGCCTGGTGTTCTTCGGCACCATCGTCAAGCGCAAGACCAAGCACATCTATGTGGGTAACTGGTTCTACGGCGCGTTCATCGTCGTGACCGCCATGCTGCACATCGTCAACCACATGTCGCTGCCGGTCAGCCTGTTCAAGTCCTACTCGGCCTACTCGGGTGCGACGGACGCAATGATCCAGTGGTGGTACGGCCACAACGCAGTAGGTTTCTTCCTGACCACTGGCTTCCTGGGGATGATGTACTACTTCGTGCCGAAACAGGCCGAGCGTCCGATCTACTCCTATCGCTTGTCCATCGTGCACTTCTGGGCGCTGATCACCCTGTACATCTGGGCCGGTCCGCACCACTTGCACTACACCGCACTGCCGGACTGGGCTCAATCCCTGGGCATGGCGATGTCGATCATCCTGCTCGCGCCAAGCTGGGGCGGCATGATCAACGGCATGATGACCCTGTCGGGCGCCTGGCATAAGCTGCGCACCGACCCGATCCTGCGCTTCCTCGTGGTCTCGCTGGCGTTCTACGGCATGTCGACGTTCGAAGGCCCGATGATGGCGATCAAGACCGTCAACTCGCTCTCGCACTACACCGACTGGACCATCGGCCACGTACACGCCGGCGCGCTGGGCTGGGTAGCAATGATCTCGATCGGCGCCATCTACCACATGATCCCGAAACTGTTCGGTCGCACGCAGATGCACAGCATCGGCCTGATCAACACGCACTTCTGGCTCGCGACCATCGGTACCGTTCTGTACATCGCTTCGATGTGGGTCAACGGCATCACCCAGGGCCTGATGTGGCGTGCAATCAACGACGACGGCACCCTCACCTACTCGTTCGTCGAAGCGCTGCAAGCCAGCCACCCTGGTTTCATCGTTCGCGCCCTGGGCGGTGCGTTCTTCGCCAGCGGCATGCTGTTCATGGCCTACAACGTATTCCGTACCGTACGTGCCTCGAACCCGGCTGAAGCCGAAGCCGCTGCTCAGATTGCTGTAGTTGGAGCTCACTGATGAAGCATGAAGCAGTCGAGAAGAACATTGGCCTGCTGGCCTTCTTCATGGTCATCGCCGTCAGCATCGGCGGCCTGACCCAGATCGTTCCGCTGTTTTTCCAGGACGTCACCAACAAGCCGGTCGAAGGCATGAAGCCTCGTACCGCCCTTGAACTGGAAGGCCGCGACATTTACATCGCCAACGGTTGTGTCGGCTGCCACTCGCAGATGATCCGCCCGTTCCGTGCTGAAACCGAACGTTACGGCCACTACTCGGTCGCCGGTGAAAGCGTCTGGGACCACCCGTTCCTGTGGGGTTCCAAGCGTACCGGTCCGGACCTGGCCCGTGTCGGTGGTCGTTACTCCGATGACTGGCAGCGTGCGCACTTGTACAACCCGCGCAACGTGGTGCCGGAGTCGAAAATGCCGGCCTACCCGTTTCTCGTGGAAAACAAGCTCGACGGCAAAGACACCGCCAAGAAAATGGAAGTCTTGCGCACGCTCGGCGTCCCTTACACCGACGAAGACATCGCCGGTGCCAAGGATGCTGTGAAGGGCAAAACCGAAATGGACGCGCTGGTGGCCTATCTGCAAGGCCTGGGCACCATCATCAAAAGCAAACGGTGATTTAGATGGATATCGGGATGATTCGTGGCCTGGGCACCGTTGTTGTGATGGTGGCCTTTATCGGTCTGGCGTTGTGGGTGTTCAGCCCCAAGCGCAAGTCGGAGTTTGAAGACGCGACCTTGCTGCCTTTCGCGGATGATCCCGAAGCCATCAAGCACGTCGAGCAAGCTTCTAGGAGTAACAAAGAATGACTACGTTCTGGAGTCTGTACGTCACAGTCCTCAGTCTGGGCACCATCTTCGCCCTGACCTGGCTGCTGCTGTCCACCCGCAAGGGCCAGCGCAGCGAGGCCACCGAAGAGACTGTTGGCCACTCCTTCGACGGGATCGAGGAGTACGACAACCCACTGCCGAAATGGTGGTTCATGCTGTTCGTGGGCACCATCATTTTCGCCCTCGGCTACCTGGTTCTGTATCCAGGCCTGGGTAACTGGAAAGGCCTGCTGCCGGGCTATAACTACCTCGATAACGATAAGCAGACTGCGTTTGCCAACGGCCAGACCGGCTGGACCGGCGTTCACGAGTGGGAAAAGGAAATGGCCAAGTCGGACGCCAGGTTCGGTCCGATTTTCGCCAAGTTCGCTTCCATGCCGATCGAAGAAGTC
This sequence comes from Pseudomonas sp. LBUM1646, assembly GCF_059716165.1. Taxonomy (NCBI): domain Bacteria; kingdom Pseudomonadati; phylum Pseudomonadota; class Gammaproteobacteria; order Pseudomonadales; family Pseudomonadaceae; genus Pseudomonas; species Pseudomonas sp. LBUM1646. The sequence continues at coordinate 2,152,197 of NZ_CP166810.1, read as the reverse complement.
GCCAAGGACCCGCAAGCCCTGAAGATGGGTGGCCGCTTGTTCGCCTCCAACTGCTCGGTGTGCCACGGTTCCGACGCCAAGGGCGCTTATGGCTTCCCGAACCTGACCGACGCCGACTGGCGCTGGGGCGGCGAGCCGGAAACCATCAAGACCACCATCATGGGTGGCCGTCATGCGGTCATGCCGGCGTGGGCTGAAGTGATCGGCGAACAAGGCGTTGCCGACGTTGCCGGCTACGTGTTGACCAACCTCGATGGCCGCAAGATGCCGGAAGGCACCAAATCCGACCCGGTTGCCGGGCAGAAACTGTTCGCCGCCAACTGTGCGGTGTGCCACGGTCCGGAAGGTAAAGGTACGCCAGCCATGGGCGCGCCTAACCTGACGCACCCGGCCGCGTTCATCTACGGCTCGAGCTTCGCGCAACTGCAGCAGACCATCCGTTACGGCCGTCAGGGCCAGATGCCTGCGCAAGAACAGCTGCAAGGCAACGACAAGGTTCACCTGCTGGCCGCTTACGTCTACAGCCTGTCTCACGGTGAGAAGGCTCCGGCGGCGGATGCCCAGTAAGGCAAACGCTTGAAGTTAAAAAAGGCCCCGCCATTAACCGGCGGGGCCTTTTTTTATGGGCGGCGAGCAAAAATCGATTTCACCGGAACCGTCTCCACTAGCTGACGGTTTTGCCATTGGTTCTTCTCTACCAGACTGACGTGCAACTGCTTGCGATCCTCGGAAAAACTGGCGGTCAGGTAGGTCTCCTGAGAAGCGCTGCCGCTGAGAAACATCGGCACATTGCCCAGGTAAGAGACATCGCCACCGTCGGTATGTAAATGACCGGCAAATATGGCAGTCACCTCATATTTGGCGATCATTTCCCTGAAGCGTTTTATCTGATCCCAGCTTCCCATCCAATCGTCAGGCTTATGCATATTGATAATGATGGCGTAGCCCTGAGTTCGAGCGATCTTCAGATCATTCTCTAGCCAATCCAGAGCATGGGTGATGTTGAACGTTGTCGGATTCAAGGCATGAGAAATGTTTACCTGATAAGTAGGTTCGTTATTGAGCTGTACCAGATGAACCTCTCCTATATTTTTTGAGTACGCCAGGCTGCCCGAATACAACTTATTAAGAAACCCACCCGAGATCTTCACGTCGAAGTCGTCAACCTTATCAGCGTGATGCTCTTTATATTCAACAATACTGCCTGCCGCACAATTATTGCTGAAGCAATCATCGACGTTGTTTGCATAATCGTGATTACCCAACCCGTACAGGAAATCCGTCTTGAAGTATTTCTTCAGGGTCGAATTGATATACGAGCGTTGCCAGGCATGACCAAACGCAGTCATGTCGCCATTAATCATCAGTGGTACTTGCGACTGGCCACCCACCTTGCTCCTGAAGTCCGCGATGCTCGCAAACTGGCTCTCTACCAAAAACTTCGCGCGTTGTTCGAACTCCGCATCCGGTTCTTCTTCACGCCGATCAGTCTTATCCGTCCAGGGATATTGAGGGTCAGATGCAAAGACCATATGACGAGGCATACCTTCATTCGAATACGCAAGCGAAGCCATCGATAACAACCACAGACCCGCCAAAAACCTAGTGCCTTTCTTGATACTCATGGAACTCCATTTCCTTTAACAGTAGAGGTGCATACAACTGTTCAGTAGCTGTATGTCTCAGGCAACTTATTCCAGAAAAATAAAATCCACAAACATGACTTCAAGTTTAATTATTTCAATCACACTTACTTCAACTAATAAGCCTTGGCTTTCGTCTTAGGAGGGGATCGTTGTGAGCAGACAGGATATCAAGCCAAAAAACCTGAATCGCAATGACGCCCTCAAAGTGGCGTCGACGGGTAGCGATGGTCTCCCTGCCCGCACGAAGACGATTGATCACCGAAACCGGCAAAACCGTCCATAATTCACAAGTCAATTGATTCAAGTCATTACACCATCAATTGATTTCCCCCAACGCGACCAAAGGTCGCACCCTTGAGCTAGAGCTACAGGCGTATCATTGCGCCACTGCAACACCTCTTTTTGACCGCGGTCGGCATGTACTGATCGGGGCATTTTTCCACTGCCGTGGGATGCAATGATGAGCAATCAGATTCCGGTACACGACGTTACCCCTGCCAAAAACGCGAACAACAGCGTCGACCTCTACGCCTCTCGAGAAAAGATCTACACCCGCGCCTTCACCGGCCTGTTCCGCAACCTGCGGATGATGGGCGGGGCCGGTTTGTTTCTGCTGTATTTCGGCACGGTGTGGCTGAACTGGGGGGGGCACCAGGCTGTCTGGTGGAACCTGCCGGAACGTAAATTCTTCATCTTTGGCGCGACCTTCTGGCCCCAGGACTTCATCCTGCTCTCAGGCCTGCTGATCATCAGCGCCTTCGGCCTGTTCTTCATTACCGTGTATGCCGGGCGCGTCTGGTGCGGCTATACCTGCCCGCAAAGCGTCTGGACCTGGATCTTCATGTGGTGCGAGAAGGTCACCGAAGGCGACCGCAACCAGCGAATCAAGCTCGACAAGACGCCGATGAGCGCCAACAAATTCCTGCGCAAGTTCAGCAAACACAGCCTGTGGCTGTTGATCGGCTTCGTCACCGGCATGACCTTTGTCGGCTACTTCTCGCCCATCCGCGAGCTGACCATCGACTTCTTCACCGGCGAGGCCGATGGCTGGTCGTACTTTTGGGTCGGCTTTTTCACCCTCGCCACTTACGGCAACGCCGGCTGGTTGCGCGAGCAGGTGTGCATCTACATGTGCCCGTACGCGCGCTTCCAGAGCGTGATGTTCGACAAGGACACCCTGATCGTTTCCTACGACCCGCGTCGTGGCGAATCCCGTGGTCCGCGCAAGAAAGGCGTGGACTACAAGGCCCAGGGCCTGGGCGATTGCATCGACTGCACCATGTGCGTGCAGGTCTGCCCGACCGGCATCGACATCCGCGACGGCCTGCAAATCGAGTGCATCGGTTGTGCCGCATGCATCGATGCCTGCGACAGCATCATGGACAAGATGGACTACCCGCGCGGCCTGATCAGCTACACCACCGAGCACAACCTGTCCGGGCAGAAAACCCATAAACTGCGCCCGCGCCTGATCGGCTATGCACTGGTACTGCTGACCATGATCGGTCTGCTGGCGACCGCGTTCTTCATGCGGTCGCTGGTGGGGTTCGACGTCAGCAAGGACCGCGTGCTGTACCGCGAGAACGCCGAAGGCCGGATCGAAAACGTCTACAGCCTGAAGATCATGAACAAAGACCAGCGCGACCACACCTATGTGCTGGAAGCCAGCGGCCTGCCGGACCTCAAGCTGCAAGGCAAGCGCGAGATCAAAGTCGCCGCCGGGGAAATTTTCAGCCAGCCGGTGGAGCTGTCCAGCGCGCCGGAGCAATTGCCATCGAGCACCAATGAGGTGAAATTCACCCTCAAGGATGCCGATGACGACAGCGTCCACGTTGAAGCCAAGAGCCGATTCATCGGCCCACAAATTCGTTGAGAGAAGTGATCATGCCCGCAGCAACTGCCGCAAGCCCTTGGTACAAGCATCTTTGGCCGTGGATCATCATCGGGATTCTCGCCTGTTCGGTGACCCTGACCCTGTCCATGGTGACCATCGCGGTCAAGAACCCGGACAACCTGGTCAACGACAACTACTACGAGGCCGGCAAAGGCATCAACCGCTCCCTGGACCGTGAGTTGCGGGCCCAGACTCTGCAATTGCGTGCCAGTGTCCATCTGGATGAGCTGACCGGTGAAGTCGATCTGCGCCTGAGCGGCAACAGCCAGCCCAAGACGCTTGAGCTGAACCTGATCTCGCCGACCCAGCCGGAGAAGGATCGCAAGATCACCCTGGCCCGCAGCGAAACCGAACAGGGCCGCTACATTGGCCAGATGAGCGACCAGGTCGAAGGCCGCCGCTTCGTCGAACTGCTGGGCGTGCAGGACGACAAGACCTGGCGCATGTTCGAAGAAGAACAAGTCAGCCATGACAAGGACTTGCTGCTGGGCGATGAGCCGCTGCAAGGTGCTGAAGACCTGAAAAAGTAAGCTCACACCTGATCGTTCCCACGCTCTGCGTGGGAACGCAGCCAGGGACGCTCCGCGTCCCAGCCGAAGCGGACGCGGAGCGTCCGGGGAGGCATTCCCACGCAGAGCGTGGGAACGATCATCGGACAACACCCTGTGAAAACCCCATGACCACCCCAACCCCCTGCTACCACTGCGCCCTGCCCGTCCCGGCCGGCAGCCGCTTCACCGCCGTCGTCCTCGGTGAAACCCGCGAGCTCTGCTGCCCGGGTTGCCAGGCTGTGGCCGAAGCCATCGTGGCCGGCGGGCTGGAAAGTTATTACCAGCATCGCAGCGAAGCCTCCGCCAACCCCGAGTCCTTGCCGGTGCAATTGGTCGACGAACTGGCGCTGTACGACCGCGCCGACGTCCAGCAACCCTTCGTCCGTCACGAAGGCGAACTCGCCGAAACCACGCTGCTCATGGAAGGCATCAGCTGTGCCGCTTGTGGCTGGCTGATCGAGAAACACCTGCGCGGTTTGCCGGCCGTGGCCGAGGCGCGGCTGAATTTGTCCAACCATCGCCTGTACGTGCGCTGGGCCGACGCGCAACTGCCACTGAGCCAAGTGCTCAGTGAACTGCGCCACATCGGTTACGCCGCCCACCCCTATCAGTCCGACCGCGCCAGCGAACAACTGGCCAGCGAAAACCGCCTGGCCCTGCGCCAACTCGGCGTCGCCGGATTGCTGTGGTTCCAAGCGATGATGGCGACCATGGCCACCTGGCCGGAATTCAACATTGACCTCAGTCCGGAGCTGCACACCATCCTGCGCTGGGTCGCGCTGTTCCTGACCACACCCATCGTGTTCTACAGCTGCGCGCCGTTCTTCAAGGGCGCGATGCGCGACCTGCGCACCCGGCACCTGACCATGGACGTTTCGGTCTCGCTGGCCATCGGCAGCGCGTACCTTGCCGGGATCTGGACCTCGATCACCGGGGTCGGCGAGCTGTATTTCGATGCCGTCGGGATGTTCGCGCTGTTCCTGCTGGCCGGGCGTTACCTGGAACGCCGCGCCCGGGAACGCACCGCCGCCGCCACCGCGCAGCTGGTGAATCTATTGCCCGCCTCATGTTTGCGCCTGAGTGCCGATGGCCAGAGCGAACGCATCCTGCTCAGCGAATTACGCGTCGGCGATCAGGTGCTGGTGCATCCTGGCGCGATCCTGCCGGCCGACGGCAAGATCCTCGACGGCCAGTCGAGCATCGACGAGTCCCTGCTGACCGGCGAGTACCTGCCGCAGCCGCGCACCCTCGGCGATGCGGTCACCGCCGGCACGTTGAACGTCGAAGGCGCGTTGACTGTGGAAGTGCTGGCGCTGGGTCACGACACCCGGCTGTCGGCCATCGTCCGCCTGCTCGACCGCGCCCAGGCCGAAAAGCCGCGTCTGGCGGAAATCGCCGACCGCGCCGCCCAATGGTTCCTGCTGTTGTCGTTGATTGCCGCCGCCGCCATTGGTCTGCTGTGGTGGGAGCTGGATTCCTCGCGAGCGTTCTGGATCGTGCTCGCCATGCTCGTGGCAACCTGCCCATGCGCCCTGTCCCTCGCCACGCCAACTGCGCTGACCGCCGCCACCGGCACACTGCACAAACTCGGTTTGCTGCTGACCCGCGGCCATGTGCTGGAAGGTCTGAACCAGATCGATACCGTGATTTTCGACAAGACCGGCACGCTGACCGAAGGTCGCCTGGCGTTGCGTTCGATTCGCCCGCTCGGCTCACTCGGCAGCGATGAGTGCCTGGGGCTCGCGGCCGCATTGGAAAACCGCTCCGAACACCCGATCGCCCGTGCGTTTGGCCGCGCCCCATTGGCCGCTGAAGAAGTCCTCAGTACGCCGGGGCTGGGTCTTGAAGGATTGGTCGGCGAACAACGTTTACGTATTGGCCAACCAGGGTTTGTTTGCGAACTCAGTGGCGCCAGCGTGCCGCTGATGCCAAATGAAGCGGGCCAATGGCTGCTGCTTGGCGACAGCTTCGGGCCGCTGGCATGGTTTGTCCTCGACGACCGTTTGCGCGCCGACGCGCCAGCCCTGCTCGCTGCCTGCAAGGCGCGCGGCTGGCGCACACTGTTGCTGTCCGGCGACAGTTCGCCGATGGTCGCCAGCGTCGCCGCCGAACTGGGGATCGACGAGGCCCGTGGCGGCTTACGCCCCGATGACAAGTTGCAGGTGCTGCAACAGCTGCACAAGGAAGGGCGCAAGGTGTTGATGCTCGGTGACGGGGTCAACGATGTGCCGGTGCTGGCCGCTGCCGATATCAGCGTGGCCATGGGTTCGGCCACCGACCTGGCGAAAACCAGCGCCGATGCGGTGCTGCTGTCCAATCGTCTGGACGCCCTGGTGCAAGCCTTCAGCCTGGCGCGGCGCACCCGCCGGGTCATCATCGAGAACCTGCTGTGGGCCGGGCTGTACAATGGCCTCATGTTGCCGTTCGCCGCCCTCGGCTGGATCACTCCGGTGTGGGCCGCGGTCGGCATGTCGATCAGTTCGTTGACCGTGGTGCTCAATGCCCTGCGCCTGACTCGGATGCCGAGCACGCCCAAGGCCAGCGCCACGCCAGAAACCCGCCCGCTGCCGGCCTGAGCCGCGCGGGCATGGAGTTTACCCATGCCAGCTCTTTACGTGATGATCCCGGCCGCGCTGCTGATCGTGGCCATCGCCGTCTACATCTTCTTCTGGGCGGTGGACAGCGGTCAGTACGACGACCTCGATGGCCCGGCCCATAGCATTCTGTTCGACGACCAGGACCCGGCTCACAAAGCGGCGGTCGATGAAGCCAGCGGCCATCCGGCCAAACCGGATGACAAGGCGCCACCCCATGCTTGAGTTGGCGCCGCTGCTGGTATCTGCAGTGATCCTCGGCCTGCTCGGCGGCGGGCATTGCCTGGGCATGTGCGGCGGTTTGATGGGCGCGCTGACCCTGGCGATTCCCAAGGAACAACGCAGTCGCCGCTTCCGCTTGTTGCTGGCCTACAACCTTGGACGAATTCTCAGCTACGCGACCGCCGGCCTGCTGATTGGCTTGGCCGGCTGGGCAGTGGCCAACAGCCCGGCGGCGATGTTCATGCGCATCATCGCCGGGTTGCTGCTGATCAGCATGGGCCTGTACCTGGCCGGCTGGTGGAGCGGCCTGACCCGCGTCGAAAGCCTCGGTCGTGGCCTGTGGCGGCATATCCAGCCGATTGCCAACAAACTGCTGCCCGTATCGACCCTGCCCCGCGCCTTGCTGCTGGGGGCGCTCTGGGGCTGGCTGCCTTGTGGTCTGGTTTACAGCACCTTGCTGTGGGCGGCGAGTCAGGGCAATGCGCTTGATAGTGCGTTGTTGATGTTGGCATTCGGGCTGGGGACATGGCCGGTTTTATTGGCCACGGGTTTGGCAGCCGAGCGCGTGACGGCGCTGTTGCGCAAGCGCAGTGTGCGGATGAGTGGCGGTTTGTTGGTGATGCTGTTCGGGATCTGGACATTGCCAGGGCCGCATCAGCATTGGCTCATGGGGCATTAGATCGCAGCCCAGTAGCAGCTGCCGAGCCTGCGAGGCTGCGTTCGGCGGCGAAGCCGTCGTGAAATCAGGCAGTGCGGTGTATCAGGATGATCTGGGAGTCAGGGTGTACGACGGCTTCGCCGCCGAACGCAGCCTCGCAGGCTCGGCAGCTGCTACAGGGCGATGGTTGGCAATGACACCGTTGATGCAAATCAAGATGCCGCAACGCCGCACCCCATAGACTCGCAGCCACTGCAAGCCTATCCGGGGGAATGCCCGCATGCTCGACGCCATTCGTTGGGACACCGATCTGATTCGCCGTTACGACCTGTCGGGGCCGCGCTACACCTCATACCCGACCGCCGTGCAATTCAACAGTCAGGTCGGCACGTTCGACCTGTTCCATGCCCTGCGCGACAGCCGCAAAGCGCTGCGCCCGCTGTCGTTGTATGTGCATGTGCCGTTCTGCGCGAACATTTGCTACTACTGCGCCTGCAATAAGGTCATCACCAAGGACCGCGGTCGCGCACTCCCCTACTTGCAGCGCCTGGAGCAGGAGATCCAGCTGATCGCCTGTCACCTGGACCCGGCACAGAAAGTCGAGCAACTGCATTTCGGCGGTGGCACCCCGACCTTTCTCAGCCACGACGAACTGCGCCAGTTGATGGCGCAGTTGCGCAAGCATTTCAATTTGCTGGACGATGATTCCGGCGACTACGGCATCGAGATCGATCCCCGCGAAGCCGACTGGTCGACCATGGGCTTGCTGCGGGAGCTGGGCTTCAACCGGGTCAGCATCGGCCTGCAAGACCTCGATCCGGCGGTGCAACGCGCGGTCAATCGCCTGCAAAGCCTGGAAGAAACCCGCGCGGTGATTGACGCTGCGCGAACCTTGCAGTTTCGCTCGATCAACATTGATCTGATCTACGGCCTGCCGTGCCAGACCCCCGAGAACTTTGCCCGCACGGTCGATGAAGTCATCGCCCTGCAACCGGACCGGCTCTCGGTGTTCAACTACGCGCACCTGCCGGAACGCTTTATGCCGCAGCGGCGAATCAACAGCAACGAACTGCCGACGCCGGCGCAAAAACTCGAGATGCTGCAGGGCACCATCGAACAGCTGACCAAGGCCGGCTACCGCTACATCGGCATGGACCACTTCGCCCTTCCCGATGACGAACTGGCGATTGCCCAGGAAGAATCAACCCTGCAACGCAACTTCCAGGGCTACACCACCCACGGTCATTGCGACTTGATCGGCCTCGGGGTCTCGGCCATCAGTCAGATCGGCGACCTGTACTGCCAAAACACCAGTGACCTGAACCTGTACCAAAACACCTTGGCCTCGGCGCAACTGGCCACCAACCGTGGCCTGCTGTGCAACGCCGACGACCGCCTGCGACGAGCAGTGATTCAGCAACTGATCTGCAGTTTCAACCTGGAATTCGCCGGAATCGAGAAAGCCTTCAATATCGATTTCCGCGGCTACTTCAGCGAACTCTGGCCGCAACTGGAGGAGATGGCCAAGGACGGTTTGATCGAACTGGACAGCGAGCGGATCACGGTACTGCCGGCCGGACGACTGCTGGTGCGCTCGGTGTGCATGGTGTTCGACGCTTACCTGGAACAGCAAAATCGTCAGCGCTTTTCCCGGGTGATTTAGGATTTCATGACCAGCGACGCCGCTTTAAGGATTTGCTCCGGCGTCAGGCCTGCCTGCTTCATGGCTTTGCTGAGCGCGGTATTGGCGGTGATCAGGCCACCGTTGAGGTTGTTGATGAACGCTTGCAGGGCTCCGAGTTTGGCCTTCATTTCTTCCGGGCTCAGACGTTTGTCTCTCATTACCGCCTGCATTTCCGCCATTTTTTCGGCGATCTGCTGCTGCAATTTGCGAATCATTTTCAGGATCTGCTGAATGTTTTCCGGCAACCCGCTTTCTTCGATGTCGCTGTTTTCGCCCTTGGACCCGGCGGCTTTCTCAATCCCTGCACCGGACAGCGACACTTTGATGCCTTCGACGCTGGTCGGGGTTTCGACGGGCGCCAAGGTGACGTCCGACTCATTGACCGGCGGGATTTTCGAGGTATCGAGCAACGACGGTAAGCCGCTATTACCGGGGTTCAACGTGCCAATGGCGGACATGAATGCGGTTCCCTGCAGGCGATCAGTTGACAGGTTATCGGCCGCCCGGCCGCGGCCTTTACCTGCCTGCGACAAAATCGCCATACGCTGGCCTGATTGTCCTCCCGTGAGTTACCCTTACGGCTTATGTGTGTTTTCCCACAAGGATTGAAGAAATGTCCGAGCCAGTAAAGCTGCGCGCTCATAGTCAGGCCCATTGCAAGGATTGCAGCCTGGCCCCCCTCTGCTTGCCACTTTCTCTGAATCTGGAAGACATGGATGCGCTGGACGAAATCGTTAAACGTGGTCGCCCACTGAAAAAAGGCGAGTTCCTGTTCCGCCAGGGCGACACGTTCGATTCCGTTTATGCAGTTCGCTCCGGCGCCCTCAAGACCTTCAGCCTCAGCGATGGCGGCGAAGAACAGCTCACCGGTTTCCACTTGCCGAGCGAACTGGTCGGCCTGTCGGGCATGGACACTGAAAAGCACCCGGTGTCGGCGCAAGCGCTGGAGACTACATCGGTCTGCGAAATCCCTTTCGAACGCCTCGACGAACTGGCTGTGCAACTGCCGCAACTGCGTCGTCAGTTGATGCGGGTGATGAGTCGCGAGATTCGCGACGATCAGCAAATGATGTTGCTGCTGTCGAAGAAAACCGCCGACGAGCGCATCGCCACGTTCTTGGTCAACCTGTCCGCGCGCTTCCGCGCCCGCGGCTTCTCGGCCAACCAGTTCCGCCTGAGCATGTCACGCAACGAAATCGGCAACTACCTGGGCCTGGCGGTGGAAACCGTGTCCCGGGTGTTCACGCGCTTCCAGCAAAACGAACTGATCGCTGCCGAGGGCAAGGAAATCCATATTCTCGACCCGATCCAGCTGTGCGCCCTGGCCGGCGGCTCTCTCGACTGACTAGTGCAATTGCGGCTGAGCGAAACGGTTCAGCCGCCGTTATACTGCGTCGTTTGTAGCCTGCCAGGACAACTCGACGATGGTCTTCGACTCCTTCGACATCAAATCCCTGATCCGCCCCGTGATCGACTTCCCCAAGCCGGGCGTGATCTTTCGTGACATCACTCCGTTGTTTCAATCGCCCACGGCCTTGCGCCTGGTGATGGACAGCTTCGCCCATCGTTACGTTGAAGCCGATTTCACTCACATCGGTGCGATGGATGCGCGGGGCTTCCTGATTGGCTCGGTACTGGCCTACCAGTTGAACAAGCCGCTGGTGCTGTTTCGCAAGCAAGGCAAACTGCCGGCGGACGTGCTGGCCGAGGGGTACGCGACCGAGTACGGCGAAGCCTTCCTCGAAGTACACGCCGACAGTCTGTGCGAGGGCGATTCGGTGGTGATGTTCGATGACCTGATCGCGACCGGCGGCACGTTGATTGCGGCGGCGAATCTGATTCGACGCATGGGTGCGCGGATTCATGAAGCGGCGGCGATTATTGATTTGCCGGAGTTGGGCGGGTCGCAGCGGCTGGAGGATATGGGGATTCCTACGTTCTGCCTGACGCAGTTTGCGTTGAGCGAACAGTAAGCGGCCTCCACTCGATCATTCCCACACGCCGCGTGGGAATGCAGCCAGGGACGCTCCGCGTCCCAAAGCGGACGCAGAGCGTCCATTGAGGCATTCCCACGCGGAGCGTGGGAACGATCAACTGTTACAACCCCATCTGCTTGCTGATGATCTCGTTCATCACTTCCCGCGTCCCGCCGCCAATCGACAGAATCCGATTGTCGCGATAAAGCCGCTCCACCAGGCTTTCACGCATGTAACCCATACCCCCCAGAATCTGCACCGCATCCGTGGTGATGCGATCCGCCGTGTCGGTCGCGAAATTCTTGGCCATGGAAATTTCCTTGATCACGCTCTGCCCTGCCGCCATTTTCGCCGCCTGGCGGTAGGTGAATTCCCGTGACACTTCCAGGGCCGTGGCCATTTCGGCGAGGCGGTGCTTGAGCACTTGGAACTTGCCGATCGGCTTGCCAAAGGCCTCGCGCTGCCGCGCCCATTTCAGGCTCTCTTCGAGGGCAAGCTGCGCGGTCATATTGGCCATCAGCGCCAGGGCCAGGCGTTCGCTCTGGAAATTGCCCATGATGCAGGCGAAGCCCATGTTCTCGGCGCCGATCAGATTGCCTACCGGCACCTGGCAATTGTCGAAGAACAATTCGGCAGTGTCCGACGCCCACCAGCCCATTTTCTTCAACTGCCGCCCGACGGTGAAACCGGGTGTGCCCTTCTCGATCAACAACAGGCTGATACCGCCGAACCCCGGCTCGCCAGTGCGCACCGCCACGGTGTAGAAATCCGCCCGCACGCCACTGGTGATAAAAGTTTTGCTGCCGCTGACCCGGTAGGAGTCGCCGTCACGCACGGCGCGGGTTTGCAGGTTGGCCACATCGGAGCCGCCGCTGGGTTCGGTGATGGCCAGGGCGCTGATCTTCTCGCCGGACAACACCTGAGGCACCACCCGGTCACGAACCTCAGGCCTGGCCCACTTGAGAATCGGCGGCAGGCCGATATCCAGCGAACCGAGGCCCGCCACCAATCCGCCGGAGCCGCAGCGCATCAGCTCTTCGCTGGCGGCGACCTTGGCGAACAGATCACCTTCGTGGCTGCCGCCCAGGGCTTCGGGATAACCGATCCCCAGGATTCCCGCCGCCCCGGCCTTGAGGTACAACTCCCGAGGAAAGCTTTCGGCTTCTTCCCATTGGTCAATGTCCGGCAGGATCTCGCGCTCGACGAAACGCCTGACGCTGTCGCGGACCAATTGGTGGCTGGGGTCGAAGTATTCCTGAAAGGCAGGCATCGGCGAGCTCCACTGAAGGGTTCAGCGAAGTTAACCGAGCGCTTGCTTGGTTTTCAACAAGGATTTCAAGATCAAAAGATCGCAGCCTTCGGCAGCTCCTACATTGGGATGGCGTACACCCTGTAGGAGCTGCCGAAGGCTGCGATCTTTTGCAGTTCTTACAACGCGATCGGCTTACGCCCCGCAAACGAATGCGCCAACGTCCCGCCATCCACCAATTCCAGCTCGCCACCCAACGGTACGCCATGGGCGATGCGCGAGGCGATCAAGCCTTTGTTGCTGAGCAACTGGGCGATGTAATGCGCCGTGGCTTCACCTTCCACCGTCGGGTTGGTGGCCAGGATGACTTCGGCAAAGGTACCCGCCTCTTCGATCCGCGCCAGCAATTGCGGAATGCCGATGGCCTCTGGTCCGAGACCGTCGAGCGGCGACAAATGGCCCTTGAGCACGAAGTAGCGACCGCGGAAACCGGTCTGCTCCACGGCGTAGACATCCATCGGCCCTTCCACCACGCACAGCAAGGTGTCGTCACGGCGGTTGTCGGCGCATTGCGGGCACAGGTCGTCTTCGGTCAGCGTGCGGCACAAGCGGCAGTGACCGACCCCTTCCATGGCCTGGCTCAGGGCCAGCGCCAGTCGCGAGCCGCCGCTGCGATCGCGCTCGAGCAGTTGCAACGCCATGCGCTGGGCGGTTTTCTGACCCACGCCCGGCAATGTTCGCAGGGCATCGATCAGTTGGCGAATCAGAGGGCTGAAGCTCATGGGGAAAAGTCCGACAAAACAACGAGACGCGGTTTATACCCGCGCCTCTGGCCAGCGTCAAATACTCAGTCCTGGGCGACCCGCACCACCAGTTTGCCGAAATTGCGTCCTTCCAGCAGACCGATGAACGCCTCGGGCGCCTGCTCCAGGCCCTCGACGATGTCCTCGCGGAACTTGACCTTGCCGTCGCGCACCCACGGCGCCATGGCGCTGACGAATTCCGGTTGGCGATCACCATAGTCATCAAACACGATAAAGCCCTGGATCCGCACGCGCTTGGTCAGCAAGGTGCGCTGCAATTGCGGCAGCCGATCCGGGCCGCTCGGCGCTTCATGGGCGTTATAGCCGGCAATCAGGCCACAGAGCGGAATCCGCGCCTTGGCATTGAGCAACGGCACGATCGCTTCAAAGACCTTGCCGCCGACGTTCTCGTAGTAAATGTCGACGCCCTTGGGGCACGCCATTGCCAGGTCATTGGCGAAGTCCGGGCTCTTGTGGTCGATACAGGCGTCGAAGCCCAACTCCTCGACCACATAACGGCACTTGTCCGCACCGCCGGCTACACCGACGACTCGCAGGCCTTTGATCTTCGCCACTTGGCCGACCACCGAACCCACGGCACCAGACGCAGCGGCCACCACCAGGGTTTCGCCGGCCTTGGGCTGGCCGATGTCCATCAGGCCCATATAGGCCGTCATGCCCGGCATGCCCAGGACGCCCAAGGCCATCGACGGGCTCGGCAGCCCGGACGGGATGGGAATGATGTTGCGACCATCGCTGATGCTGTGGCTCTGCCAGCCGGTAGAGCCGACCACCAGATCACCTTCGTGGAACTTGGGATTGAGCGAGCGCTCGACACGGCTGACCGCGCCACCGGTCATCACTTCGTCGATTTCCACCGGCGCGGCGTAGGACGGCGCGTCACTCATGCGTCCGCGCATGTAGGGGTCGAGCGACAGATAAAGGGTCTTGAGCAGCACCTGACCATCGGCCAGGTCCGGCAGCGCCACGCGCTCCAGGCGAAAATTCTCCGGGGTCGGCGCGCCCACCGGGCGGGACACCAGGACGATACGTTGGTTGAGGGTCAATGCTTGTGGCATGTGAGCGTCTCCTTTGATCGATGAATTCAGCGGTATAGGGTGCAGACCTTTGTGGCGGTATGGCGTTCGATGTTTCTGTTTTTAAGGGCGCAGATCGTTCCCACGCTCCGCGTGGGAATGCAGCCCGGGGCGCTCCGCGTCCCAAAGCGTGACACGGAGCGTCACAACAGGCATTCCCACGCAGAGCGTGGGAACGATCAGTCGCTAGCAGAAACAAAAATGCCAGACGCAATGTCTGGCATTTTTTTGTAGCTCATCCGACGCGCGTTGGCGAATCAGAAGGGCAGTTTCATACCCGGTGGCAGTTGCATGCCAGCGGTCACGCCGGACATTTTGTCCTGGCTGTTGGCTTCGATCTTGCGCACGGCATCGTTGACGGCGGCGGCGAACACGGCCTCCAGCATCTCTTTGTCGTCTTCGCTCAGGCCTTCTACCAGGCTTGGGTCGATGGTCACGCGCTTGACGTCGTGACGACCGGTCATCACCACGGTGACCATATCGCCGCCGGCCTTACCGGTGACTTCGGCGTTGGCCAGTTCTTCCTGCATCTTGGCCATTTTTTCCTGCATCTGCTGCGCCTGCTTCATCAGGCCGGCCATGCCACCTTTCATCATGGTAATCACCTCAAAGTACTTGGATAAAAACGGCGCTCGGCAACTTTTAGCCGAACGCCTTCAGTTATTAGCCCTGACTGACCAGGGCTTCGACAGGTTCAATAGTATCGTTACGGATCACCGCACCGAACTGCTGCATCATTTGCTGGATGAACGGATCACCGTGGATCGATTCCTCGGCCTCGCGCTGACGGTTCACACGCCGGCGGGACGCGGCCTGGGCCGGGGTTTCCTGCTCGGGCTTGATCAGTTCCATGCTCAGGCTCAGCGTACGCCCGTGGAACTGGTTCAGCGCGTCATTCAAACGTCGTTGCTGGGTCGCGTTGAACAGGGCGCTGTGGGCCGGGTCCAGGTGCAACAGCCAGTTATCGCCATCGACGGCGATCAGCGTGCAGTTGGCGGCGATGCTGCCGGTCATGCCGGAGATCGGCAGCTTCGGGAACAGCTCCAGCCATTGCAGCGCCAGACCGGTGGCCGGTGCAGCGGCGGGCTCTGGCTCGGGTTCCGGCGCCGGCTCGGCGGTGTGTTCGCTGGCCAGTTCATCGAGGTAGCTGTAGGCCGAGTCGATGTCCGGCTCGATGTAATCTTCGTCCAGTGGCGGCTCGTCATCGTCGATGCCCGGGGTGGCGGCATCGACTTCGGCCACGGACGGTTCCGGGATCGGCGCAGCGGCCCATTCCGGCGCGTCCGGCACCACGCTGTCCGGCGTAGGCATCGGCATCGGCGGCAAGTCGGGTTGCTCGCTGGCGGTTTCCAGTACCGGCTCGATGGCGGGTTGCTGGACCACTTCGGGTTCGACCGGATCATTCCACGGCAGGTCGACGACAGCTTCAACCGCAACCGCTTCAACCACAGGCTCGGGCACGATAACTGGCGCAACCGGTTTAGGCTCCGGGACCGGTGCAACGACCGCCGCGACAGGCGCGGCCACAACCGGGGCAACTGCCGCAGCGACTACCGGCGCAACTTTCGGCGCGGCAGCCACTGAATTTGCGGAATCAACTGTGGCCTGGCTGATCCCCACTGGCTTTAGCGGTTGCCTCGGGGCGTCCGCCGTATCCGCCGGCCGGAACGCCAGCATGCGCAGCAGGACCATTTCGAAGCCACCACGCGGGTCCGGCGCCAGCGGCAAGTCGCGCCGGCCGATCAGGCCCATCTGGTAGTAAAACTGTACGTCTTCGGCCGGCAACGCCTGGGCCAGCGCCAGCACCCGGTCACGATCGCCGTGACCGTTGTCGACGCCTTCCGGCAGGGCCTGGGCGATGGCGACACGGTGCAGCACGTTGAGAATTTCCGAGAGCACGCCGTTCCAGTCCGGGCCTTGTTCGGCCAGGTGACGCACGGCTTCGAGCAACGCCTTGGCGTCGCCTTCGATCAACGAATGCAGGACATCGAACACCTGGCCATGATCGAGCGTACCGAGCATCGCCCGTACGTCGGCGGCCATGACCTTGCCTTCACCGAAGGCGATGGCCTGGTCGGTCAGGCTCATGGCGTCACGCATCGAACCGTCGGCGGCGCGGCCCAGCAGCCACAGTGCGTCGTCTTCGAACGGCACCTGTTCGACGCCCAGCACGTGGGTCAAATGCTCGACCACCCGCTCCGGGGTCATGTTCTTCAGGGAGAACTGCAGGCACCGTGAAAGAATCGTTGCCGGAAGTTTCTGCGGGTCGGTGGTGGCCAGGATGAACTTGACGTAGGGCGGCGGCTCTTCGAGGGTTTTCAACAGCGCATTGAAGGAATGGCTGGAGAGCATGTGCACTTCGTCGATCAGGTAGACCTTGAAGCGCCCGCGGCTCGGGGCGTACTGCACGTTGTCGAGTAGCTCGCGGGTGTCCTCGACCTTGGTCCGGCTCGCGGCGTCGATCTCGATCAGGTCGACAAAGCGCCCCTCATCGATCTCGCGGCACACCGAGCACTCGCCGCAGGGCGTCGAAGTGATACCTGTTTCACAGTTCAGGCATTTGGCAATGATTCGTGCGATGGTGGTCTTGCCGACCCCGCGCGTCCCGGTAAACAGGTAGGCGTGGTGCAGCCGCTGGCTGTCCAAGGCATTGATCAGAGCCTTGAGCACATGGGTCTGGCCGACCATTTCGCGGAACGAGCGCGGACGCCATTTACGTGCAAGAACCTGATAACTCATCGAAAACCATCGCCACTGGGAAGCAGAAGCGGCTAATGCTAGCGGAGCAGGCCCAAAATTGCATCCGGTGTGCTCGTCTAATCTGGCTAAGCTGCATTTTGGGGGGCTATTTGTCGGTTCAGGATTGATCAGTACCGGAGCGTTTATGCGGTTGGCCTTGGGGGCATTGTTGTTAATCAGCCTGAACGTCACGGCCGCCGACGCGCCTGTGCGTTACGTGATGGCCGACAGTTGGGCGATGCCGATGGTGCAACTGGACCGGGGCCGACCGACCCAAGGCATCCTTTATGACGTAATGCTCAGCCTCTCGACCCAGGTCGGCGTACCGGCTGAGTTTCATGTGCTGCCGCGGGCTCGTGTGCAAAACGCCATGGAGCACGGCGAAGTCGATGTGCGCTGCTATGCCGCGCAATCATGGCTACCGAACCAGTCCGGGGATTACATCTGGAGCATTCCGCTGTTTCTGCAACGGGACCTGCTGGTCAGCCGCAAGGGCTCGCCCACGTCAGTCGCCCCCGCCGATCTGCGGCACGAAACCATCGGCACCGTGCTTGGCTACATTTACCCGACGCTGCAACCGTTTTTCGATTCCGGCCAGTTGCAACGCGAAGACGCGCGTAATCAGGAACAGGTGCTGGATAAACTACTGGCCGGACGCTCGCGCTACGCCGTCAGCAACCAATGGACCCTGGACTGGTTCAACCAACGCCTGATGCCCGGTCGGCAACTGCAAGCGGTCGCGGTGTTGCAGGAGCAGAATGTCGGCTGCTATGTGCGCAACGATCCGAAAGTGCCGGTGCAGCGGATTTTGCGCACGCTGCTGCGAATGAAAATGTCCGGGGAGATCGATGACATTATCGGTCTCTACATCGGCAACGAGCCCGGAACGCCTTGAACGTCAGCCAACCTGATCCAGCGTCTGCCACTGCACCGGCGCAACAAATCCGGCGACCCAGCCCGGCACCTCGGCGGGCGGCATCGGCCGGGCAATGAAATAGCCTTGGGCCACTTCACAGCCGAGCTGCAGCAACAATTGACCATGTTCGATACTCTCCAGTCCCTCGGCAATCACCTGCCGGCCAAACGCCCGGGCCAGGCCGATCACCGCCGTGGTCAGGGCCAGGTCGTCACGGTCGTGAAGGATATCGCGGACAAAGGATTTATCGATCTTGATGGTCTGCGTGCGCAGGCGCTTGAGGTAGCTCAGCGACGAATAGCCAGTGCCGAAATCCCCCAGCGAAAACTGCACCCCTAGGGCCTGGCAGGCCTGCAAACAGGCGCTGACATGCTGGATATTCTCGACCGCCACCGACTCGACGATTTCCAGGTCCAGCAGTTGCGGGGCGACCTGGGCATGCCGGGCGAGCACCTGCCGGAGCCGCTCGACAAAATCCGCCCGCTGAAAGTGTCGCGCCGCAATGTTAATGCTGATCGGCCAGCCCAGCCCCACTTGCTGCCAACGGTGTAATTGCGTCAGGACTTGATCCATCACCCATTCACCAATGTCGATGATCAGGTCCGTCTCCTCCACCAGCGGCAGGAAATCGCGCGGCAGCACCAGGCCATTTTGCGGATGTTCCCAGCGCAACAGCGCCTCGAAACCAACGACCTCGCCACGACGCATGTTCACCTTGGGCTGAAAATGCAGGCGCATCTCGCCGTCGGCCAGGGCCTGACGCACCCGCTCGACGGTCTGATGGGTGGCTTTGACTTCCTGATCCCGAGAGACATCGAACAGGTGAAAACGATTGCGCCCGCGCTGCTTGGCCACGTACATGGCCTGATCGGCGTGGCGCAACAAGGTTTCGGCATCTTCGTTATCGTAGGGGAACAGGGTCACGCCAATGCTGGCGAACACATTGATGTCCTTACCGTGCAGCGAATATGGCGCCGAAATTGCCCCGAGCACCCGATTCAGCGCCGCGCGCAATTCCGGAAGATCCCGCACGTAACGCAGCACCAGTACGAACTCGTCACCGGCGAGCCGCGCCACTACATCTTCACCACGCACAATCGCGCGCAATCGCTTGGCGACTTCCACCAGCAGCAGATCGCCACTGGCGTGACCGTAACCATCATTGACAGCCTTGAAGCCGTCGAGGTCGAGCATGCACACCGCCAGCGGGATGTTTTCCTGGCGCGAGAACTCCAGCGCCTGATCCAGCAGGTCCGAGAGGAACGCGCGATTGGGCAGGCCCGTCAGCACGTCATGTCCGACCCGCCATTGCAGGGAATGCAGCAGTTGGCGTTTTTCACTGATGTCGAAGCGAATCGACAGGTAGCGGTCGACTCGCCCGGTGGCGTCATTGAGCACCGGCACCATGGTGCTGTCGACCCAGTACAGGCTGCCATCCTTGGCCCGATTGCAGATCTCGCCCTTCCAGACGCTGCCCAGGGCAATGGTGCGCCACAGCGTGGCGAAAAAATCGGCGGAGTGCAGGCCGGAATTCAGCAGACTGTGGTTCTGTCCGATCAGCTCCTCGCGGCTATAGCCGGAGATGGCGCAGAACTGGTCATTGACGTAAGTGATCCGGCCGCTCAGGTCCGTTTCGGAAAAGATGGCGGCGGCATCCACGGCCCTGCGGTATTTCTCATCCATGAGTCAGGCTCGCTGTCGCTAGCGGTGGTACCGCTCGACCAGCGCACAATGCCCGGAAGAGATGTTTTGAGACGGACTGCGCAGAGACACGTAATCACTCCATGGACAGCAGTTGATGGCCCCGGGACAGCCGAAGATCAACTAGGCTCAAAGGCCTCGGCGAAGTTGGAAAAAGCGATCCAGGCAACCTATTGCAAGGCATTCGAGCCACTCATGGCCTCTCCGCACACCCGGCACTGGAACGCAATGCCGGCTGTTTCATATCGCCTCAACTTCTGAAAGCAGGTCACCAAATGTCCCCTTTGAGCGGCGATTCTACGAAATACATCACATTTTGCAAGACAAGGTGATGGATCATGCAGTTGTCTAATGCAAAAATCTATCGTTAAGTTCTTGATTCTAAATGGGAATTGAGCGATGCAAATTTCAAGTTTGGGTCTGGCCATCCGACGCTATCGCAAGGTCGCGGGGCTTACTCAGGCTGAACTCGGCGAAAAAACCGGTTTTGACCCCAAAACCATCAGCCGCTTCGAAACCGGCACCTATACCCCCAGCGTGGAAGCATTGTTCCTGCTTGCCGATGTGCTGGGCGTGAAGCTGAAAGCGTTTTTCGCAGATTTAGGCGATGAAGACGAACAGCGGGCGTACCTGTTCAGCGTCATACACAAAGCCACCCCGAAGGATCTGGGAAAGCTGATCGCAGCGGTTGACCAGGCCTTGTCCAAGCCTTAGTGCCAGTAATAGAAAAGGCAGGTTTGTCGAAAACGACACACCTGCCTTTTGCTTATCCAGGCACCAGAATTAGTCTCGAAGAGCGTGCGTCAATAATGGCCATCCGATATCCTTACGCGAAATTAATTCAAAATGTAAGGGACTACGATGAAACACCTCCGCCCATTCCTGATGGCTGCGCTGCTGTGCGCACTCCATAACCCGGCACAAGCGACCACAGCTCCGCAGCCAACACCTGTCGAAGCGGCACAGGTCGAGCAAACACCCGAACAGTTTCTCGCCAGCCTCAAGAAGCAGCACGGCACCATCACCCTGCCCTCCGGCATTGCGACGATGAAACTCAATGACGAGTTTTACTACCTCGACCCGAAAGACACCGAGCGCTTGCTGACCGAAGGCTGGGGCAACCCGCCCGGCCACAAGACCCTGGGCATGATCATCCCAAAAGCCGTGAACCCACTGACCGCCAGCGGCTGGGGCGTGATCGTCAGCTATAAGGACGACGGGCACGTCTCCGACGAAGACGCGGCCAAAATCGATTACGCCGACCTGCTCAAGCAAATGCAGGAGGAGGATGAGGAAGACAACAAGGAGCGGCAAAAGCAGGGCTATGCCGGTCTGCACTTGCTGGGCTGGGCCGAGCAACCGCATTACGACGAAGCCAGCCACAAAATGTACTGGGCCCGAGAGCTGAAAGCCGACGATGCCGAAGACAGCACGCTGAACTACAGCATTCGGGTACTCGGCCGCAAAGGGGTACTGGAATTGAACGCCGTCGCCGCCATGGCAGACCTGCCGATGATCAAGCAGGAACTGCCGAAAGTCATCGCCTTCACCAACTTCACCGACGGCAACCTGTACACCGACTACAGCCCCGGCACCGACAAACTGGCGTCTTATGGTCTGGCGGCACTGGTGGGTGGTGGACTGGCGGCCAAGGCCGGTTTGTTTGCCAAGATCGGCATCTTCCTGCTGGCCGCGAAGAAGTTCCTGATCGTCGGGCTGGTAGTGATCGCAGGTTTTGTACGTAAGTTGTTTAGCCGCAAGTCGTCTTAAGCGATTTGGTTTTTTGTGCTGCCAGGGAACGCTGGCAGCACAGGATCCTTAAACAACAGGCACGAAAAATCCGCCGCATGCAGTGCAGCAGGCAAACAAAAATCGGGGTTTTTAAAACGAGATGTATCGAAGGGCGTTGCGCGCTCACCTCCTCGAAGCTGAGGACGTGGCGTTATGGAGGCAACCCCACCAGCCACACCCCGGCACACAATGTTCCCGCTGTGGCTGCTTCCTTCCGGATCTGACCAGGTTCACGGGTAATCGTTGCGGGGGGACCGATGGGGTCACCATAACGACGTTCACCTGACGGCGAACGGCGCCATTGTACCTATCTGAGACGAAGTTACAACCGTTCGATCCAGATTAAAAATATGAATCAGGTCAAGGACATGCGCAGCCCCCGAAAACCCGCCTCGTAGCAGCTGGCGAAGCCTGCGCTCGGCTGCGCAGCAGTCGTAAACTCAGACGCCTCGGTTTGTCAGTTAAACCGCGCTAGCCAGATAAACGACTGCTTCGCAGCCGAACGCAGCCGAACGCAGGCTTCGCCAGCTGCTACACAGGCTTGCGTCGTGCCTATTGCGCCAACACCTCATCCGCCCTGCCGCCCTCCTGTTGGATCACCAGGTGGATAAAGTGCAGCTTGGCGATCACCGGTGGCGGCAGGACGAATGGATAGAAATCCGGCTGCCCCATGCTTCGCGATAACTCGTTGAGCATGCCGGCCAGCTCGATCCACGCGTTGACGAACGACAGGAACGCCGCGCCGCCGGGATGCTGCGGGTCGTAGAGGGTGCTGGGCGGGAATGGCTGGTAATCGAAGTCCATTTCCCGGGCACTCATGCCGAAGCCCAGGGCGGTGTCTACAGCGTCCATCATGTGCAGGTAGTGAGCCCAGGTTTCAGCCCAGTCCTCCCATGGATGCATCGTCGCGTAGGCGCTGACGTAATGCTGCTGCCAATCCAGTGGTGAGCCTTGCTGGTAATGCCGTTCAAGCGCATCGGCGTAACTGGCGCGCTCGTCGCCGAACAGCCCACGAAACGGTTCCAGCCATTGGCTATTGGCGATCAGTCGATCCCAGTAGTAATGCCCGACTTCATGGCGGAAGTGCCCGAGCAACGTACGATAGGGTTCGTGCATCTGCACCCGCACCTGCTCGCGGTGAGCATCATCGGCTTCCTTGATGTCGAGGGTGATCAGGCCATTGGCGTGACCGGTGGTCGGCGGTTTGCCTTCGAGGTCGACGCCGATGAAATCGAAGGCCAGGCCGGTTTCTTCGTCCACGGCTTTCGGGATGACCTGCAAACCGAGGCTGACCAGTTGCGCGACCAATCGACGCTTGGCCGTCTCGACCTTGCGCCAGCGTTCAGGGTTTTCGGGAATCGATAGATCAGGGATGGTGTGGTTCAGGCTACAAGCAATGCACAACGCATCATGGTCGTTGGCCGGCAGCAGCCAGTTGCAGGCGGCCGGGGAATCGAGATTGGCGCAACGGCGAAACACACCCGCCTCAGGATCAGCATCGAGCAGCCAGGTGTCCGCTTGCGGGCCGGGTTGCAGCGACGACAAGCGACTCTGTTCCGGCTGATAGCCCAGCGCCGCCGAGCAGGCCAGGCACTGGCTGTTGCGAAAGAACAACGACTGCCCACAGCGGCAATGCCAGACTTTGCTATTGCGCGAGCTCTCGCCGATGAAGGGCGCGGCGATGCGGGAACTGAGCTGTTCGAAGAAACGGTACATGGCGAACTCTCCCTGAGGGGTGCCAAGACTAGATCATTTCAGCTTCAAGATCGTTCCCACGCTCTGCGTGGGAATGCATCCCGTGACGCTCCGCGTCACATTCAGAAGCGGACGCAGAGCGTCCGTGGCGGCATTACCACGCGGAGCGTGGGAACGATCATCATCACTCGACCGGGATGCCGTGTTCCTTCAGGAACACCACAAACGCCTCTTCATCCAGCACCTTCAACCCCAGCTCATTGGCCTTGGCCAATTTGGAGCCCGCTCCCGGCCCTGCGACCACGCAATGAGTCTTGGCCGACACCGAGCCCGCCACCTTGGCGCCAAGGCTTTCAAGCTTGTCCTTGGCCACATCACGGCTCATCAATTCGAGCGAACCGGTCAGCACCCAGGTCTGCCCGGCCAGCGGCAAGCCTTCGACGACTTTCTTCTCGCTCTGCCAATGCATGCCGAAATCACGCAGTTGCTTCTCGGCGGCTTCAGCGATCTGGCGATTGTCTTCGACGGCGAAAAACTCCCGAACCGAATTCGCCTGCTTCTCCGGCAGCGCCTGACGCATGTCCAGCCAATCCGCTTCGAACACCCCTTCCAGCGAACCAAACTTGTCCGCCAGCTTCTGCGCCCCGCCCGGCCCCACCGACGGAATGTGCAGCTTGTCGAGGAACCCGCCGAGCGTGGTGCTCGCGGAAAACTCGGCGCCCAACTCACCCTGATCCTGAATCTGCAAACCGTGCTTGAGCAAATCCGCAATCACCTGCCGGTTATGCGCATCTTCAAAGAAGCTGTGAATCTCGTAAGCCACTTCCAGGCCGACATCCGGCAAGTACGTCAGCACTTGCGGCAACGCCTGCTGAACCCGTTCCAGCGAGCCCAGGGAGCGCGCCAAGACCTTGGCCGTCTCTTCGCCGACATCGGGGATGCCGAGGGCGTAGATGAAACGCGCCAGGCTCGGCTGCTTGCTGTCTTCGATGGCGCCGAGCAGTTTCTTGCTCGACAGTTCGGCAAAGCCTTCCAGGTCGACAATGTCTTCGAACTTCAGCGCATACAGATCGGCCGGCGAACTGACCAGGCCTTCGTCGACCAGTTGCTCAACGCTCTTGTCACCCAAGCCTTCAATGTCCATGGCGCGACGGGAGACGAAGTGGATGATCGCCTGCTTCAACTGAGCACCGCAGGCCAGGCGTCCGACGCAGCGGTACACCGCGCCTTCGCTGACGGTCTCGCGCCCCTTGCTGCGCTTGACCAGTTGCGTGCGCTCGACATGGGAGCCGCACACCGGGCACTTTTCGGGAATCTGCACCGGCCGTGCGTCTTCCGGACGTCGCTCAAGTACAACTTGCACCACTTGCGGAATCACATCGCCGGCGCGGCGAATGATTACCGTGTCGCCAATCATCAAGCCCAGGCGAGCGACTTCATCCATGTTGTGCAACGTCGCATTGGCCACGGTGACGCCGGCCACCTTGACCGGTTTCAAACGCGCCACCGGCGTCACGGCACCGGTACGACCGACCTGGAATTCCACGTCGAGCAATTCGGTAAGTTCTTCCATCGCCGGGAATTTGTGGGCAATCGCCCAACGCGGCTCCCGCGCACGAAATCCCAATTCACGCTGCGAAGCAATGCTGTTGACCTTGAACACCACGCCATCGATTTCATAGCCCAGCGCGTTACGCCGTTCGCCGATATCGCGGTAGTAATCCAGGCATTCATCGATGCCATGGGCCAGTTTCATTTCATGGCTGATGGGCATGCCCCAGGCTTGAAGCTGCTTCAGATTGCCGATGTGGGTGTCGGCAATATCGGCGGAAATCTGGCCGATGCCGTAGCAGCAGAACTCCAGCGGGCGGTTGGCGGTGATCTTCGAATCCAGCTGGCGCAAGCTGCCGGCCGCCGCGTTACGCGGGTTGGCGAAGGTCTTGCCGCCGACTTCCAATTGCGTGGCGTTGAGCCGTTCGAAACCAGCCTTGGACATGAACACTTCGCCGCGCACTTCCAGGGTCGTCGGCCAGCCGGTGCCGTGCAGCTTGAGCGGAATATTGCGCACGGTGCGCACGTTGACGCTGATGTCTTCGCCAGTGGTGCCATCGCCGCGCGTGGCACCACGCACCAGCACGCCGTCCTGATACAACAGGCTGACCGCCAGACCATCGAGTTTCGGTTCGCAGCTGTATTCCACCGCCGCACCGCCACCGAACAGGTCGCCGGCCGGCAGGTCCAGGCCTTCGGTCACCCGGCGATCGAACTCGCGCATGTCGGTTTCTTCGAAGGCGTTGCCGAGGCTGAGCATCGGCACTTCATGGCGAACCTGAGTGAACGCCGACAGCGCCGCGCTGCCGACGCGCTGGGTCGGCGAGTCGCTGGTGATCAGTTCGGGGTTGGCCGCTTCGAGGGCCTTGAGCTCGTGGAACAACCGATCGTACTCGGCGTCCGGAATGCTCGGCTCGTCCATCACGTGATAGCGATAGTTGTGCTGATCCAGCTCAGCGCGCAGCTCTAGAATGCGGGTTTTGGCGGCAGTCATGGGTGTTCTCTCATAAAGCAAAAGAGCAGCCGAGGCTGCTCAATCTATTTTGCCGATCGTCCCGCGCACCGCGCGGTAGCAACCTTTTGAATCAACGCTTCTGGGTCAGGGCGCGACGTTCGAATTCAACGATGCGCTGACGGTAGTGCTCAATGGTCTGGGCAGTCAGCACGCTGCGCTGGTCGTCTTTCAGTTCGCCATTCAGCTCCTGGGACAGTTTGCGCGCTGCGGCCACCATCACGTCGAAGGCTTGCTTCGGATGACGCGGGCCTGGCAGGCCGAGGAAGAAGCTCACTGCCGGGGTGCTGAAGTGGTCGATGTCGTCCAGATCAAAGATGCCCGGCTTGACCGCATTGGCCATGGAGAACAGCACTTCACCGTTGCCAGCCATGCTTTCGTGGCGGTGGAAAATATCCATCTCGCCGAAACGCAGACCGCTTTCCAGAATGTTCTGCAACAGCGCCGGGCCTTTGAAGCCAGCAGCGTCGCGGCAGATCACACTGATCACCAGCACTTCTTCGGCTTGCGGTTGTTCCTTGTCGCTGACCGAAGGCGAAGACTTGGTGTCATCCGGGAAATCGTCGTCACGGCTGCTGAAGCTCGGGCCACCATCCAGGTCCAGACTCAAGTTCATGTCGCCCTGGGAAGGCTCGCCATGGCCACGCTTGCCGCGCTTGGAACCCGACTCACGGGGTTCCCGGGCCGGCATGCTCACCGACGGCAGATCGTGCTCGTCCAGTTGCGGCTCTTTATGCGTATCCAGCACCCGAGGCGGGCCCAACAGCTCGGCGCTGGTGTCCTCGTCCGGCAGGTTGGACAGACTTCGGTCAAGACGGAATTTAAGTTTTCCCTTGCCGCCGCGCATGCGACGCCAGCCATCGAAAAGAATACCGGCAATGACAATAATGCCGATGACGATCAGCCACTCGCGCAGACCGATTTCCATGTAATCCCGTGCCTCTATAAAAAATGCTGAAAAATAAGGGGTTTACAACGTGCAAACCGCTTTAAAACGTGGCGCCAACTCTATGTTCTGACAGGCGTTTTGCCCACGTATACGAAAAATTGACATTAAACTAGCACGACCAAAGGCAACTTTACACCGTCTGTCACAATGGCTTGAGCGAATATGTCGATTGGCCAGCAAGTAAAGGGCAAGTAAATAAGCCTACAGCGCTTAAACACCTGTCCTACAGCCAGCGACTCAGGCATCCACCATCGCCATCGCCTCCTCGACATCCACTGCCACCAAGCGTGAGCAACCCGGCTCGTGCATCGTCACCCCCATCAGTTGATCGGCCATTTCCATGGCGATCTTGTTGTGGGTGATATAGATGAACTGCACCGTCTGCGACATCTCTTTGACCAGCCGTGCGTAGCGTCCAACGTTAGCGTCATCCAGTGGCGCGTCAACTTCATCGAGCATGCAGAACGGCGCCGGGTTCAACTTGAAGATCGCAAAAACCAGGGCCAATGCGGTCAGGGCTTTTTCGCCACCGGAGAGCAAATGGATGGTGCTGTTCTTCTTCCCTGGCGGCTGCGCCATGATCGTTACCCCTGTATCGAGTAGATCTTCGCCCGTCAGTTCCAAATACGCGCGCCCTCCACCGAAAACTTTTGGGAAAAGTGCCTGTATTCCGGCATTGATCTGATCAAAGGTATCTTTGAAGCGGTTGCGGGTTTCCTTGTCGATCTTGCGAATCACGTTTTCCAACGTATCCAGCGCTTCCACCAGATCGTCGTTCTGCGCATCCAGATAACGTTTACGCTCGGATTGTTGCGTGTATTCGTCGATGGCTGCCAGGTTGATCGCGCCCAGACGCGCAATGCGCGCGGCAATCCGCTCCAGCTCTTCCTCAGCCTCCTTCTCGTTGGCTTCGGCCACCAGGGTCGCGATCACGCCGTGGAGGTCGTAGCCGTCCTCCAGCAACTGATCTTCCAGGGTTTTGCGGCGCACGGTCAGGGCTTGCCATTCCATGCGCTGGTGTTCGAGTTGGCCGCGGATCAATTGCGATTGCTGCTCGGCCTGATTGCGGCGCTTCTCGGCGTCACGCAGTTCGCGGTCGGCATCTTCCATGGCCATTTGCGCGGTCTTGAGTTCTTCGTCGACGGTCATGCGCTTGTCGAGCAACTCTTCGAGTTTCAGGCGCAGTTCCTCCAGCGGTGCCTCGCCCTCTTCCAGATTCAAACTCAGCTGCTCGCGCTTTTCAGTCAGGCGCTCGGACTGCATCTCCAGCCGTTCCAACGCCTGACGCGTGGAATCATGCTGCGCCTTGAGCGAGCCCAGACGCACCGCCAGTTGATGGGCGTGATCCTTGTGCTGACGAGCTTCCTGGCGTACCCGATCGAGGCGTTCGCGCAAACTGTCGCGCTGGGCCAGCAGCAACTCGCGCTGCTCGGTGTCCAGCGCCATGCTGTCGAGGGCTTCCTGCAATTGCAGGCGCGCTTCGCCGATATTTTCGTGTTCCAGCGCCCGTTGTTCGCCCAGCTCAACGAGCTCTTCGTCGAGGCGAGTGCGGCGCAAGGTCAGTTGTTCAGCCTTGGCTTTCCCGGCGGACAACTGCGCTTTTAATTCGCCTTGCTGACGGGCTTCGTCTTGCAGCAGACGGCGCAAATGTTCACGACCGTTTTCCTGCTGACGCTGTTGCGCCCTGAGATTTTGCAGTTGGGTTTCCAGGGTTTCGACTGCGGCTTCGCGCTCTTCACGCTCAAGGCCCAGGCTCTGGATTTCCTGGCCGCGAGCGAGCACGCCGCTTTCCGCCTCGCTGGCCCGGCGCACGCGTAAAAAGTGTCGGCCGACCCAGTAACCGTCGCGGCTGATCAGGCTTTCCCCTGCCGCCAATTGACCGCGCAAGGCCAAGGCCTGTTCGAGGTTATCGACCGGTTTGACCTGCCCCAGCCACGGCGACAGATCGATCTGCGCCTCGACCTTCTCGAGTAAGCTGCCAGCCACGCGCACGCCATCACTGGCGGGGCTGAGCAAACGCAAATCACCTTGGGCAAACCCGGCCAGATCGAAATCGCCGAAGTCATCCACCAGCACCGCTTGCAGGTCGGCACCGAGCACGGTTTCCACCGCCAGCTCCCAACCCGCTTCAACTTTCAAACCTTCGGCCAGACGCGGACGGTCGGCCAGATTCTGTTCACGTAGCCATTCGGCAGTGCCGGTGCCCGGATCGAGAGCGGCTTGCTGCAAGGCTTCCAAAGACGCGAGACGACCGTTGAGGCGCTGCAAATCGCCTTGGGCTTGTTGCTGATTTTGCAGGGCCAACTGCAATTCCTGACGCAGTTGTTCCAGGCGTTCGACCTGCGCTTCTTCACTGGCCTGCAAATCTTCAAGCGTTGCCTCGGAAGCCGCCAACTGCTCGCTGATTTCCATGATCGCCGCGTCTTCCGGGTCCGCCGAAAGCAACGCGCGCTCCTCGCCCAGACGCTTCTGCCGATCGGCCAATCGCTCCATGCTGGTTTCCAGCTGCTGGATCCGCGACTGCTGCACTTCAGATTGACGACGCGGCTCGGCGGCGGTGAGGTTGAAGGTGTCCCACTGCTCCTGCCAGCCATGCATGGTGGTTTCGGATTCTTCCAGCGCGGCGGCGGCTTCTTCGGCGGCGGCGCTGGTGACTTCCTGCTCAGGCGTGAGCAGGTCCAACTCTTCGCCGAGGGTCAGCAGCAAGGTGCGGTCGTGGCCCAGGTGCGACTCGGTTTCCAAGCGCGCGCGCTCGGCTTCTTTCAGATCATCCTGCAACTGGCGCAAACGCTGCTGGCCGTGCTGAATGCTTTGCTCGACCCGGGCGATGTCGCCGCCCACCGAATAGAAGCGCCCCTGCACCAGATTGAAGCGTTCGGACAGGTCGTGGTGACCGTCTCGCAGGCGTTCGATCGCCGCATCGGCATTGCGCTGCTCAGCCACCAAGGCTTCAAAAGTGATTTCCTGGGTGCCGATGATCGCTTCGCGCTGCCCGACCTGCTCGTTCAACGCTTGCCAGCGCAGGGCCGACAGTTGCGCCTTGAGCTGACGCTCTTCGCCTTTGTATTCCTGATACTTCCTGGCGGACTCGGCCTGGCGGTGCAAGCGTTCGAGCTGTCGCTCAAGCTCTTCACGCAAGTCAGACAGGCGGGCCAGGTTTTCATGGGTGCGGCGAATGCGGTTTTCAGTTTCGCGCCGGCGCTCCTTGTACTTGGAGATGCCGGCGGCTTCTTCAATAAAGTTGCGCAGGTCTTCGGGCTTGGACTCGATCAGCTTGGAGATCATCCCCTGCTCGATGATCGAGTAGCTGCGCGGGCCCAGGCCGGTGCCGAGGAAGATGTCGGTGATGTCTCGGCGACGGCATTTGGTGCCGTTGAGGTAATAAGTGGTCTGGCTGTCGCGGGTCACTTTGCGGCGAATGGAAATTTCCGCATAGGCCGCGTACTCGCCGAGCAGGGTGCCGTCGGAGTTATCGAACACCAGTTCGATGCTCGCCTGGCTCACCGGTTTTCGGCTGGTGGAGCCGTTGAAGATGACGTCGGTCATCGACTCGCCGCGCAAGTTTTTGGCCGAGCTCTCGCCCATCACCCAACGCACGGCGTCGATGATGTTCGACTTGCCGCAACCATTGGGCCCGACCACTGCCGCCATGTTACTGGGGAAGTTCACCGTGGTCGGGTCGACGAAGGATTTGAACCCCGCCAGTTTGATGCACTTGAGCCGCACGCTTAAGCGACCGTCAGGGCGGAAACCACCAGATCACAGCTGCGCTGGGCATACGCCGTCAGCACTTCGCGAATCTGCGGAAAGTCACGGGCGATCACCGCCGCGAGCAAGCGCTCGAACAACTCCAGGAACTCGCTCATCTCGGCCTTGCGCTGTTCCAGGGCGAGGAAATACGCGCGGCTCATGGCCGGTTGCAGATTCTCGACGGTTTCCTGCAAGTACGGGTTGTTGGCAAACGGGTACGCGGCGCGCATCACGCTGAAGCTGTCGTCGACGAACGTGCGGATGTCCTGGCGCTCGTAACTGGCGGTCAGGCGCTGCTGAATCTGCACGAACGGCGCGAGGTCGGCCTGGACTTGCCAGCCCGTGGCCACGGCGTTGCCGAGCAAGATGTAGAGCTCGCTCATCAGCGTGCACAGGCTCTGGACCTTGTGCGCGGTGAGTTCGGTGACATGGGCGCCCCGTCGCGGCAGGATCGCGATCAGGTGGCGACGCTCGAGGATCAGCAAGGCCTCACGGACTGAACCGCGGCTGACATTGAGGGCCAGCGTGACCTTCTGTTCCTGGATGCGCTCTCCCGGCTTCATTTCGCCGCGAATGATGCGTTCGGCGAGGTGGTGAGCAATTTGCTCGGCGAGGCTGTCCGGCGCCTTGAACGTCATGGTTGTCCTTCAAACTCTTCGATCTGCACAAGCGGCGCAGTGTAGCGCAATTGGTACGTCATGGCGGAGTGCCCACCCGGCGGTTTTTGGCACGAATTAAGCAAAAAGCAGGCTAACCCGTGAGGGTCAATACTGATGGAACGCGCTGTTGATCGACAAAACGTGATTTCCTGACCTTTAAGTCAGAAAACCATTGACCGAAAAGTCAGACCTGATAAATTCGGTTCAAATCGGTTAACAACAATAATGAGTCTGCGAGGCCTTCCGTGATCCAGTTTTTACTAAACCAGGAACTCCGTAGCGAGCACGCCCTGGACCCGAACCTGACCGTGCTCAATTACTTGCGCGACCATGTGGGCAAACCCGGCACCAAAGAAGGCTGCGCCAGCGGTGACTGTGGCGCATGCACCGTGGTGGTCGGCGAGTTGCAAACGGAAGACGACGGCCGCGAGCACATTCGCTATCGCAGCCTCAACTCGTGCCTGACGTTCGTTTCGTCGCTGCACGGCAAACAACTGATCAGTGTCGAAGATCTCAAGCACCAAGGCGAACTGCACAGCGTGCAAAAAGCCATGGTCGAGTGCCACGGTTCGCAATGCGGCTTCTGCACCCCGGGCTTCGTGATGTCACTGTTCGCCCTGCAAAAGAACAGCGACGAACCCGATTCCCATAAAGCTCACGAAGCGCTGGCCGGCAACTTGTGCCGCTGCACCGGCTATCGGCCGATCCTGCAAGCCGCCGAACAGTCCTGCTGCGGCAAGCAACCGGACCAGTTCGATGCTCGCGAAGCCGACACCATCGCCCGCCTGAAAGCCATCGCCCCCACCGACATCGGCGAACTCAACAGTGGCGACAAACGCTGCCTGGTGCCGCTGACCGTCGCTGATCTGGCCGACCTCTACGACGCTTATCCACAGGCTCGCCTACTGGCTGGCGGTACGGACCTGGCGCTGGAAGTCACGCAGTTCCACCGCACCCTGCCGGTGATGATCTACGTCGGTAACGTCGCCGAGATGAAGCGCATCGAACG
Source organism: Pseudomonas sp. LBUM1646 (assembly GCF_059716165.1). Classification (NCBI taxonomy): domain Bacteria; kingdom Pseudomonadati; phylum Pseudomonadota; class Gammaproteobacteria; order Pseudomonadales; family Pseudomonadaceae; genus Pseudomonas; species Pseudomonas sp. LBUM1646. The sequence goes on along the minus strand of NZ_CP166810.1, from coordinate 2,120,051 downwards.
CTTCGATGATCGCCTGGAAATCGGCGCCGCGACCGCCCTCTCCGATTGCTACGACGCACTGAAAACCGAATACCCGGACTTCGGCGAATTGCTGCAACGCTTTGCTTCGCTGCAGATTCGTAACCAAGGGACCCTGGGCGGCAACATCGGCAACGCCTCGCCGATTGGCGACTCACCTCCGCTGCTGATTGCCCTGGGCGCGCAGATCGTCCTGTGCAAAGGCGAAACCCGCCGCACCCTGGCGCTGGAAGATTACTTCATCGATTACCGGGTCACCGCGCGCCAGGAAAGCGAGTTCATCGAAAAGATCATCGTGCCGCGCGCCAGCGCCGAACAACTGTTCCGCGCCTACAAGGTTTCCAAGCGTCTGGACGATGACATTTCCGCTGTCTGCGCCGCGTTCAACCTGCGCATCGACAACGGCGTGATCGCCGACGCCCGCGTCGCTTTCGGCGGCATGGCCGCAACACCAAAACGTGCAAAAAGCTGCGAAGCCGTATTGCTCGGCGCCACCTGGAACAACGACACCGTCGAACGCGCCTGCGCCGCCCTGGCCGAAGATTTCACGCCGCTCTCGGACTTCCGCGCGAGCAAGGAATACCGCCTACTCAGCGCGCAAAACCTGCTGCGCAAATACTTCATCGAACTGCAAACGCCGCACATCGAGACTCGGGTGACCGCTTATGTCTAATCATCACGCTGTAGAGAAGACCCAAGCCGAACTGGCTGAATTGTTCGCCAAGGACCTGACCACCGGTGTCGGCCGCAGCGTCAAGCACGACAGCGCCGCCAAGCATGTGTCCGGGGAAGCGCAGTACATCGATGACCGGCTGGAGTTTCCGAATCAGCTGCACGTTTATTCACGCCTGTCGGACCGCGCCCACGCAAAAATCATCAGCATCGACACCAAGCCTTGCTACGCCTTTGAAGGCGTGCGCATCGCCATCACCCACGAAGACGTACCGGGCCTGAAAGACATCGGCCCGTTGCTGCCGGGCGATCCGCTGCTGGCGATCGATGACGTGCAATTCGTCGGTCAGCCAGTGCTCGCCGTCGCGGCGAAAGATCTGGAAACCGCGCGCAAAGCCGCGATGGCCGCGATCATCGAATACGAAGACCTCGAACCGGTGTTGGACGTGGTCGAAGCCTTGCGCAAACGCCACTTCGTGCTCGACAGCCACACCCATCAGCGCGGCGATTCGGCCGGCGCGCTGGCCACCGCTGAACATCGGATTCAAGGCACGCTGCACATCGGCGGCCAGGAACACTTCTACCTCGAAACCCAGATTTCTTCGGTGATGCCGACTGAAGATGGCGGGATGATCGTCTACTGCTCGACCCAGAACCCAACCGAAGTGCAGAAGCTTGTTGCCGAAGTGCTGGATGTGTCGATGAATAAAATCGTCGTCGACATGCGCCGCATGGGCGGTGGTTTCGGCGGCAAGGAAACCCAGGCCGCGAGCCCCGCGTGCCTGTGCGCGGTGATCGCGCACCTCACCGGTCAACCGACCAAGATGCGCCTGCCACGGGTCGAAGACATGCTGATGACCGGCAAGCGTCACCCGTTCTACGTCGAGTATGACGTCGGCTTTGACAGCACCGGTCGCTTGCACGGCATAGCCCTGGAACTGGCCGGCAACTGCGGTTGCTCACCGGACCTGTCGGCGTCGATTGTCGACCGTGCGATGTTCCACGCCGACAACTCGTACTATCTGGGCGACGCGACCATCAATGGTCATCGCTGCAAAACCAACACCGCGTCGAACACCGCTTACCGTGGTTTCGGTGGCCCGCAAGGCATGGTCGCTATCGAAGAAGTGATGGACGCCATCGCCCGTCATCTGGCCCTCGATCCACTGGCGGTGCGCAAGGCCAACTACTACGGCAAGACCGAGCGCAACGTCACCCATTACTACCAGACCGTCGAGCACAACATGCTCGAGGAAATGACCGCCGAACTGGAAGAAAGCAGCCAGTACGCCGAGCGCCGCGAAGCGATCCGTCGCTACAACGCCAACAGCCCGATCCTGAAAAAAGGCCTGGCGCTGACCCCGGTGAAATTCGGTATTTCCTTCACCGCCAGTTTCCTCAACCAGGCCGGCGCACTGATCCACGTCTACACCGACGGCAGCATCCACTTGAACCACGGCGGCACCGAAATGGGCCAGGGCCTGAACACCAAAGTCGCGCAGGTCGTGGCTGAAGTGTTCCAAGTGGAAATGGACCGCGTGCAGATCACCGCGACCAACACCGACAAGGTGCCGAACACCTCGCCGACGGCTGCTTCCAGCGGTGCTGACCTGAACGGCAAAGCCGCGCAAAACGCAGCGGAAATTATCAAGAAACGCTTGGTAGAGTTCGCCGCGCGGCACTACAAGGTCAGCGAAGAAGACGTGGAATTCCACAACGGCCATGTGCGAGTTCGCGACCATATCCTGACCTTCGAAGCGCTGATCCAGCAGGCGTATTTCGCCCAGGTTTCGTTGTCGAGCACCGGGTTCTACAAGACCCCGAAAATCTTCTACGACCGCAGTCAGGCCCGGGGTCGTCCGTTCTACTACTACGCCTTCGGCGCGGCGTGCTGCGAGGTGATTGTCGACACCCTGACCGGCGAGTACAAAATGCTGCGGACCGACATTCTTCACGACGTCGGCGCCTCGTTGAACCCGGCCATCGACATCGGCCAGGTCGAGGGCGGTTTCATCCAGGGCATGGGGTGGCTGACCATGGAAGAACTGGTGTGGAACAACAAAGGCAAACTGATGACCAACGGCCCGGCGAGCTACAAGATCCCGGCCGTGGCCGACATGCCGCTGGACCTGCGGGTGAAGCTGGTGGAAAACCGCAAGAACCCGGAAGACACCGTGTTCCATTCCAAGGCTGTGGGTGAGCCACCGTTCATGCTCGGCATCGCTTCGTGGTGTGCGATCAAGGATGCCGTGGCCAGTCTGGGCGACTACAAGCATCAACCGAACATCGATGCGCCGGCGACCCCGGAGCGGGTGTTGTGGGGGTGTGAGCAGATGCGCCAGTTGAAAGCCGTTAAAGCGGTGGAAGCTGAATCCGAGGTGGTGGTTTGATTGTTCCCACGCTCTGCGTGGGAATGCAGCCCGCGACGTTCTGCGTCGCATTGTGAACAGCGGACGCGGAGCGTCCAGAGATGCGTTCCCACGCAGAGCGTGGGAACGATCTTGAGAGGTGAAACATGTACAACTGGATCGACGCCCTCGCCGACCTGCAATCCCAGGGTGAACCCTGCGTGCTGGTGACCATCATCGAAGAACTCGGCTCGACGCCGCGTAATGCCGGTTCGAAAATGGTCATCAGCGCCAGCCAGACCTTCGACACCATCGGTGGCGGGCATCTGGAATACAAGGCCATGCAGATCGGCCGCGAGATGCTCGCCAGCGGCAAGCAGGACACGCACCTGGAACGCTTCAGCCTCGGCGCCAGTCTGGGCCAGTGCTGCGGCGGCGTGACCGTGTTGCTGTTCGAACCGATGGGCCAGGTCCAGGCGCAAATCGCCGTGTTCGGCGCCGGCCATGTCGGTCGGGCGCTGGTGCCGTTGCTCGCCAGCCTGCCCTGCCGGGTGCGCTGGATCGATTCTCGGGAAGCGGAGTTCCCGGAGCATATCCCTCACGGCGTGCGCAAAATCGTCACCGAAGAACCGGTGGATGAAATCGACGACCTGCCCGTCGGCAGCTACTGCATCGTCATGACGCATAATCACCAGCTCGACCTCGAACTCACCGCCGCGATCCTCAAGCGCAACGACTTCGCCTACTTCGGCCTGATCGGTTCGAAGACCAAACGGGTGAAGTTCGAACACCGCCTGCGTGATCGCGGTTTCGACAGCGCCGTGCTGCAACGCATGCGCTGCCCGATGGGCATCGGCGAAGTCAAAGGCAAGTTGCCTGTGGAAATCGCCATCTCCATCGCCGGCGAAATCATCGCCACGTATAACGCGAATTTCGGCCAGCAGACCGCCAGCGCCGGATCATCGATTGCCAAACTGCTGCCCGCTTCACGCCGCAGCCAAGCCTCTAGTTGAGAACTCACATGCCTTTCACTCGCAAAGCCTACCGCGCCGCCATCCTGCACAGCATCGCCGACCCCGCCGAAGTGGGGATCGAAGCCTCCTATGAGTATTTCGAAGACGGCTTGCTGGTAGTCGAAAATGGCAAGATCAGCGCCATCGGTCACGCCACCGAATTGTTGGCAGCCCTGCCGGCGGACATCGAGATCACCCATTACCAGGATGCGCTGATCACCCCGGGCCTGATCGACACCCACATCCACTTGCCGCAAACCGGCATGGTTGGCGCTTACGGTGAGCAATTGCTGGACTGGCTCAACACTTACACCTTCCCCTGCGAAAGCCAGTTCGCCGACAAGGCCCACGCCGATGAAGTCGCGGATATTTTCATCAAGGAATTGCTGCGCAACGGCACCACGACCGCGCTGGTGTTCGGCAGTGTGCATCCGCAATCGGTGAACTCGTTCTTCGAAGCGGCCGAGCAATTGGACCTGCGGATGATCGCCGGCAAGGTGATGATGGACCGCAACGCGCCGGACTACCTGACCGATACTGCCGAATCCAGCTATGTCGAAAGCAAGGCGCTGATCGAGCGCTGGCATGGCAAGGGTCGCTTGCACTATGCGGTCACCCCGCGCTTCGCCCCGACCAGCACCCCGGAACAACTGACCCTCGCCGGCCAGTTGCTCGGCGAATATCCTGATCTGTACATGCAGACTCACATCAGCGAAAACCTCAAGGAAGTCGAGTGGGTCAAGGAGCTGTTTCCGGAGCGCAAGGGCTACCTCGACGTTTACGATCACTACCAATTGCTGGGCGAGCGCTCGGTATTTGCCCATGGCGTGCACCTGTGTGACGACGAATGTGCACGACTGGCAGAGACGGGCTCGGCGATCGCCTTCTGCCCGACCTCGAACTTCTTCCTCGGCAGCGGTTTGTTCAATTTGCCGATGGCCGAGAAGCACAAAGTGAATGTCGGCTTGGGTACGGACGTTGGCGGCGGCACCAGTTTCTCGCTGCTGCAAACGTTGAACGAAGCGTACAAGGTCATGCAGTTGCAAGGTGCGCGGTTGAGCCCATTCAAATCGCTGTACCTGGCGACCCTCGGCGGTGCGCGGGCGCTGCGGCTGGAAGACAAGATCGGTACTTTGCATGCCGGCACCGATGCGGACTTCCTGGTGCTGGATTACAACGCCACGCCGCTGCTCAGCTATCGCTTGAAGCAGACCAATAACATTGCCGAGACGTTGTTTGTGTTGATGACGTTGGGGGATGACCGGACTGTTCTGCAGACGTATGCGGCGGGGAAATTGGTGCATCAGCGCTAAGGTTTTCTTCGGGCTGATCGTTCCCATGCTCCGCGTGGGAACGATCTGATCAGCGTTAAGGCTTCCCGGGCAAAAAAAATCCCCCGCAATCGATGGTTGCGGGGGATTTTTTGATCGTTGATCGTTCCCACGCTCCGCGTGGGAATGCAGCCCGGGACGCTCCGCGTCCCATCCAAAGCCGAACGCGGAGCGTCCGTTGAGGCATTCCCACGCGGAGCGTGGGAACGATCAGCGTCGAACCGTCAGATTTTTGCGGAAGACCTACCCGGCTTCTTGGTCTGCAACAAATGCGAGAACACCGCGTGCAAATCATCCGACGCACTTTCTTCGTCGAGGTTGAGTTTGCTGTCGATGTGATCCATGTGATGCATCATCAAGTCCACCGCCAGCTCACCGTTGCGCGCTTCGATCGCATCGATCAACTGGGTGTGTTCATCATAAGAACAGTGCGAGCGGTTGCCGCTTTCGTACTGGGCGATGATCAACGAGGTCTGGGACACCAGGCTGCGCTGAAAGCTGATCAGCGGTGCATTCTTCGCCGCTTCGGCCAGTTTCAGGTGGAATTCACCCGACAGGCGGATGCCCGCGCCGCGATCGCCACGGGAGAAGCTGTCGCGTTCGTCGTTGACCATCTGCCGCAATTCGGCGATTTGCTCGGCGGTGGCGTGCTGCACTGCCAGTTCCGTGATCGCCCGCTCGACCAAACGACGGGCGAGGAACACCTGGCGAGCCTCTTCGACGCTCGGGCTGGCGACGACCGCGCCACGGTTTGGTCGCAGCAACACCACGCCTTCATGGGCCAGGCGCGACAGCGCGCGGCGAATGATGGTGCGGCTGACCCCGAAAATTTCCCCCAGCGCTTCTTCGCTCAACTTGGTGCCGGGCGCCAGGCGCTGTTCGAGGATGGCCTCGAAGATATGCGCGTAGACAATATCGTCCTGGGTGCCGCTGCGGCCGGCTTTGCCTGCTCGCGATTGTTTCTTTAGGGGCTGCAACTGTTCGTTCATGGGCACTCGAGTCGGGAGAACTGCGGCGAATAGACCGTGACTGTAATACGGCACAGTGGGTCGCTGGCAAGTATCGCGTAAAAAACACCGCGATTGTACACAATGGATGGTGGCAACACGACTGTATGGCTGTTTGCGGCCTCGGCTGTATTGCAACGGTCCGTTACATTTGAGTTTAGGCTTGAACCTGGAATCCGCTGCCCGAACGCAATTCCTGTGTAGGAGCGAGGCTTGCCCGCGATAGCGATCTCAGGGACGCCATCGCGGGTAAGCCTTGCTCCTACAGGTTTAGCGTTGCGGCGGACATCTTCACCAGAACAAGGAACACCGCTGTCATGAACGACGCCACGCAAACGCAACTGCGCCCCCTGGCCGACACGTCACCCTCGGCCATCGTTGCCGGTTTCATCGCCATGATGACCGGCTACACCAGTTCCCTGGTCCTGATGTTCCAGGCCGGGCAAGCGGCGGGCCTGACCAGCGGGCAGATTTCCTCGTGGATCTGGGCGATCTCTATCGGCATGGCAGTGTGTTCGATTGGCCTGTCCTTGCGTTACCGCACACCGATCACCATCGCCTGGTCGACACCCGGCGCGGCCTTGTTGATCACCAGCCTGGGCGGTGTGACTTACGGCGAAGCCATCGGCGCCTACATTACCTGCGCGGTGCTGGTGACGATTTGTGGTTTGACCGGCAGCTTCGAACGGCTGGTGAAAAAGATTCCGGCGTCGCTGGCCGCGGCATTGCTGGCGGGGATTCTGTTCAAGATCGGCAGCGAGATTTTCGTCGCGGCCCAGCATCGCACGGCACTCGTGCTGGGGATGTTCTTCACTTATCTGGTGATCAAACGCCTGTCGCCCCGTTACGCGGTGCTCGCCGCGCTGTTGGTCGGCACCGCATTGTCCGGGTTCATGGGGCTTTTGGATTTTAGCGGCTTTCATCTGGAACTGGCGACGCCGGTCTGGACCACGCCACACTTCTCCCTGGCGGCGACCATCAGCATCGGCATTCCACTGTTCGTGGTGGCGATGACCTCGCAGAACATGCCCGGCATCGCCGTGTTGCGCGCCGACGGCTACAACGTCCCGGCCTCGCCGCTGATCACCACTACCGGCATCGCCTCGTTGCTGCTGGCACCGTTCGGCTCCCACGGCATCAACCTGGCAGCGATCAGCGCGGCGATCTGCACCGGGCCGCACGCCCATGAAGATCGCAACAAGCGCTACACCGCCGCGGTCTGGTGCGGGATTTTCTACGGGATTGCCGGAGTGTTCGGCGCGACGCTGGCCGCGTTGTTTGCCGCGTTGCCTAAAGAGTTGGTGCTGTCGATCGCGGCGCTGGCGCTGTTCGGTTCGATCATCAATGGCTTGAGCATCGCCATGAGCGAAGTGAAGGAGCGGGAAGCAGCGCTGATTACCTTTATGGTCACGGCGTCGGGGTTGACGCTGTTTTCCATCGGGTCGGCGTTCTGGGGGATTGTGGCGGGGGTTTTGACGTTGGTGATTTTGAATTGGCGTAAAAGCTAAAAGCACGCAGCCTCGTTTCACTCGACAGCTGCTACAGGGCGATGCAATCCATGTAGCAGCTGTCGAGTGAAACGAGGCTGCGGTCATTTAATCTACGCATAAAAAAACGGCGACCCGTGGGTCGCCGTTTTTTATGACATCAAGCTACCGGATTGATTGGCTTCTCCGGGTACCAGACGTCCAGCAGCGGGCTGACGGTTGCTTCGGTCAGTTCGCTGCGGCCTTTGAGCCAGGCTTCTACAGCAACACGCTGCTCTTCGGACACCGAGCCACGTTTCTGCAGGCAAACCAGACCGAAGTCGTCGCCACCAACATAACCCAGACCGTTGGCTTCCATAGCTTCTTTCAGGAACGCGTCGAGGAAAGCATCAATGGCTTCATCAGCCAAATCTTCTTTGAAATCCAGGTTCAGTTCGAAACCCAGCTCTTGAAATTCATCGACGCACAGTTTTTTGCGCAGACGCTGGGAACGGTTAGTCGCCATTGGAACAATCCTCATAAGTAATAACGGGCGGCACTTTAGCAGTTTAAGGCGCCAATTGCCCGTTTCGCAGTAGTGGCCAGCCTACCGTCGGTAAAAAAATAGCGGATTAGAAGGTCGGGGCACGGCACAAGCCGCGTCACCTTGGGGCATAATGCCGACACTTTCATGACCACTGAGGGATTTTATCTTCATGCCCTCGCCTTTTTTCCCCTCGCCCGTAGGGTTTTACTTCACATGATCAAATCTTTGCGTCCACTACTACTTGCCGGTCTTCTTCTCCCCCTGGCCCTCCCGGTTTCCGCCGCTCCGATCAATACCGCGCTGTCACCCAACGTTGAAAAAGCCCTCAAGGCCAGCAAATTGCAGGACAACGCCCTGTCCCTGGTGATGATCCCGCTGAACGGCCCCGGCACCCCAACCATTTTCAACGCGGATGTCTCGGTCAATCCGGCCTCGACCATGAAACTGGTCACCACTTACGCTGCCCTGGAAATGCTCGGCCCGAACCACCAGTGGAAAACCGAGTTCTACACCGACGGCACCCTCAGCGGCGGCATCCTTAACGGCAACCTCTACCTCAAGGGTGGCGGTGATCCGAAGCTGAACATGGAAAAACTCTGGCTGCTGATGCGCGACCTGCGGGCCAACGGCGTGATCCAGGTCACCGGCAACCTGGTGCTGGACCGTGGCTTCTTCATGCAACCGCAACTGCCCGAGTTCAATGACGACGGCAATGACGAGAACAAACCGTTCCTGGTCAAACCCGACTCGCTGATGGTCAACCTCAAAGCCCTGCGCTTTGTGGCGCGCAACGACAACGGCAAGGTGCTGGTGTCGGTTGAGCCGCCGATTGCGACGATTAACATCGACAATCAGGTCAAGGCGATCAACTCCAAGCAGTGCACCGGTGGCGTGCGCTACAACCCGGTGACCCAGGCCGATGGTAGCGTGACCGTAACCGTTGGCGGCCAGTTGGGCGAAGGCTGCAGCTCACAGACTTACCTGTCGCTGCTGGATCACGCGACCTACACCGCAGGCGCCGTGCGGGCAATCTGGAAAGAACTGGGCGGCAGCATCCAAGGCAAGGATGTGCTGGGATCGACACCGAAAGATGCCAAAGTGCTGGCGCGGGCGTTCTCGCCGGACCTGGCGGAAATCATTCGCGACATCAACAAATACAGTAACAACACTATGGCCCAGCAGCTGTTCCTGAGCCTGGGCCAAAAGTTTCGCAACGATGCCGACGGCGACGACGCCAAGGCGGCCCAGCGTGTCGTGCGTCAGTGGCTGGCCCAGAAAGGCATTACCGCGCCGCACCTGGTGATGGAGAACGGCTCCGGCCTGTCCCGCGCCGAACGAGTGAGCGCCCGTGAAATGGCCGGCATGCTGCAAGCCGCCTGGCGCAGCCCGTACGCTGCCGAGTTCATCAGCTCGATGCCGATTGCCGGCACCGACGGCACCATGCGCAAACGCCTGAAGACCACCGCGATGCGCGGCGAAGCTCACATCAAGACCGGCACCCTGAACACCGTGCGGGCGATCTCCGGCTTTAGCCGCGACATCAATGGCAACACCTGGGCCGTGGTCGCGATTCTCAACGACAAGGCGCCGTTTGGCGCGTCTTCGGTACTGGATCAGGTGCTGCTGGATTTGTATCGCCAGCCTAAGGTTCCAGCCACCGCTTCGGTGTTGTAACCCCCTCCACCTGATCGTTCCCACGCTCTGCGTGGGAATGCCTCAATGGACGCTCTGCGTCCGCTTTGGGACGCGGAGCGTCCCGGGCTGCGTTCCCACGCAGAGCGTGGGAACGATGATCAACGCCTTGCTCCTACACGTGCTGCGCCTCAACCCGATCCCTGCCCGCCTGCTTCGCCGCATACACCCCCGAATCCGCCCGCAGCAACAGCGCATCCGCACCCTCGCCGACCTGCCAACTGGCAATCCCGAAACTGGCGGTCACCGTGCCGACGCCGTCGATCGGTGAACTGCGTAACGCTTGCCACAATTGCAAGGCCAGGACATGGGCGTGTTCGCCATTGATGTCCGGGCACAGCACCATGAACTCCTCGCCACCCAGACGACAGAACACGTCGGTGCGGCGCAGGCGATGGCCAATGCGCTCGCACACGGCCTGCAACACCCGGTCGCCCACGGCGTGGCCATGTTGGTCATTGATCCGTTTGAAGTGATCGATGTCGAGCATGATCACCGACAACTCGCCACCGCCGCGTTCGACCCGGGCCATTTCAGTGGTCAGGCGCTCCTGGAAGTAACGACGGTTATTAATGCCGGTCAAGGAGTCGGTCACCGACAGCGCCCGCAACTCTTCTTCAACGCGTTTCAGATCAGAGATATCCGAGATGTAGCCGTGCCACAGCACGCCGCCACCCGGCAGTTCTTCCGGAGTCGCTTCACCACGCACCCAGCGCAGTCCGCGCTGAGGCAGTTGCACGCGGTACTCCTCGCGCCAGGGGCTGAGGGTATCGGCCGAGGCGCGGATTGAGGCGCGGACCCGAGTTGAATCCTGTGGATGAATCCGGGTGAAGATTGCTTCGGCGTTGAGCAGCAACACATCCGGTTCCAGCTCGTAGATCTCGCGGATGCCGTCGCTGGCATAAATCACACTGAAGCGTCCGTCGAATTCCATCTTGAACTGGTAGATGCCGCCGGGCACATGGGCGCTGAGCTTCTTCAGCAACAAATCCCGCGCCGCCAAGGCCTCGTGGACGCGTTTGCGCTCGGTGATGTCGATGCAGATCGCCAAGTGCCCGACCCACAGCCCTTGCTCATCCAACACCGGCGTCGCCAGCATGTTCACCGTCAAGTGGCTGCCATCCTGACGCACCAGGGTCCATTCGCGGGCTTCGTGCCCCCCCTCTTCGCCGCCCTCGACCAGCATCGCCTGGCACGTCGGGATCAACTTGCCATAACGCGCGCTCAACTCCGCCGAACGGGCCACCAGTTCCCGGGGGAAGTGCAGGTTTTCCAGGGTCATGCGCCCCACCACCTCGGCAGCAGTGTAACCAAGCATTTGTTCGGCGCCGGCGTTGAAGGTGCTGATGACCCCGCGCAAATCGGTGGCAATGATCGCCACTTGGGTCGCCGCATTCAGCACGCCGCGCAACTGGCCGTGGGTGCCGCGCAATTCTTGCTCGCGAGCGCGCAGCTCCTCGGTGCGCTGTTCGACCATTTTCAGCGCCCGTTGGCGCTGGCTGACCAGCACGTAGAGCAAGGCACTGAGCAACAGGCTAAGCAAACTGCCGAGCACCACGAGGCTGCTCGCCGAAGAGTGGTTGGCCTGCACAAAGGCTTCGCTGGGCTGGATGTCCACTTGATAGTCGTGGTCGGCCAGGCGCAGCAAGCGGCTCGCGGACAATTCACTGACGGCTGGAGGCTTCGCCGATTCGTACAGCACTTCGTGTTGATCGTTGGTGGACAGGTCGAGAATGCGCACCGTCAGATAATCATGACCGGCCTCCGGCAATCCGTCGGCCAGTAACTGGCGCATGCTGATCACCGCCATGACGTAACCGAACGGCTTGGTCGTCGGCGCTTGCAGGTCTTCACGTCGAACCACCGGCGCCACCAGCAGCACACCCCGGGCATAGGCCGGTTCGACACTCACCAGGTGCATCGGTTGCGAAACCGCCATGCCACCGCGCGCATCCGCCCGTTCCAGCGTCGCACGCCGCAACGGCTGGGCGAGCAAGTCGTAGCCCAGCGGCGAGCCGAGTCGACTTTGCGTCTGACTGTAAAGCACCACCACGTACTCATCGCGTTCCGCCGCCAGTTGCAGCTCGCCCGAGGCGTTGAGTTCACGAATGGAAAAGTCGCTCACCCCCTGGGCGCGCGCCTCTTGCTCAAACGCCGGACGTTCGTCGCCGCTGACCCGCTTCGCGAAGGAGTACGCCTGGGTGCGGTGCAATAAAGGTTGGGTGTAACCGTCAAATTCGGCGCGGGACACCGATTCGGAATTGGCAAAGAACCGGCGGAGGCCGTCGAGGCGCTGCTCCTGATCTTCAAAACGTTCTTCGATACGGCTGTAACGCTCACTGGCCAGCAGTTGAAAGCGTTGCCGCAATTGATGGTGAAACAGGTTCAACGTGGCCCAGGCCAGCAGTCCCGTGAGAATCCCGCCAGCGAGCAATACCAATATCGCGACCAGCCAGGCCGAGACATCTTCGCTGATAAAACCCAGGATCTTGGGGCGCACGGCGTGCAACGACATAAACGCAACTCAAAACGCCAGGTGCCGGAGAAGCCCATTGGCTGTGCTTGAGTTATAGCTATTAGCCACTAATTTGACCAGCACTGAAAGAACCCAAGAGCCTTTAAAAATCAAGGCTCTGTGGATCCAATCCAGTCAGGTGTCAGCGGGCCGTGATTTTCCAGGCACGATGGATCTTGCCGTTGCGGGCAAAGTCCGGATCGATGGTCTTGTCGGTGATTTCCTCGACCGCGTAACGGGTGGTGAGGTTCTCCTCCAGCACGAACTTGCGGAAGTTGTTGGAGAAGTACAACACCCCGCCCGGGGCCAGGCGCGCCATGGCCAGGTCGATCAACTGCACCTGGTCACGCTGCACGTCGAAGATCCCTTCCATACGCTTGGAGTTGGAGAAGGTCGGCGGATCGATGAAGATCAGGTCGAACTCATCACGGCAGGCATCGAGCCAGACCATGACGTCGCCCTGCTCCAGACGGTTCTTGTCGGAGAAACCGTTCAGTGACAGGTTGCGACGCGCCCAATCGAGGTAGGTTTTTGACAGGTCAACGCTGGTGGTGCTGCGCGCGCCGCCCTTGGCTGCATGAACACTGGCGGTCGCGGTGTAGCTGTACAGATTGAGGAAGCGTTTGCCGGCGGCCTCTTTCTGGATGCGCATACGCATTGGCCGGTGATCGAGGAACAGCCCGGTGTCGAGGTAGTCAGTCAGGTTGACCAGCAGCTTGACCCCGCCTTCATTGACCTCGACAAACTTGCCCTGGGCCGCTTGGCGTTCGTACTGCTTGGTGCCGCTCTGACGCTCGCGACGCTTGACCACCACGCGGCTCTTGTCGATGTTCAAGGCCTGCGGAATCGCCGCCAAGGCATCGAACATACGGGCCGAGGCTTTTTCCGGGTCGATGGATTTCGGCGCGGCGTATTCCTGGACGTGGACCCAATCCTGGTACAGGTCGATGGCCATCGAGTATTCCGGCATGTCGGCGTCATACACGCGATAGCAGTCGATGCCTTCACGCTTGACCCACTTGCCCAACGCCTTGAGGTTCTTTTGCAGGCGGTTGGCAAACATCTGCCCGCCTTCGCTCAAGCGCGGTTGCTCGATCACGACCGGAGCCGGTTTGATCGGGTTGCCGTTCTTGTTGTACTTCTCGTACTTGCCCGGCGCCACGTCGTTGTCTGCGACTTCGACTTCCGCCTGCTCGCGCTCGACCTGACGCTGTTCCGGGGTGCGACGCTCGCCAGTGACGAACTGATCCGGGGTGACCTTGATCAGTAGCAGCTTGCACGGCAACGCGCCGTTCCAGAACGAATACTGTTTGTGGCTGCGGATGCCCATGCGCTTGCCCAGGTCCGGGGCGCCGGTGAACACCGCGGCTTCCCAGTTCAGGCAGGCCTGGCGCAGACGTTCGCCAAGGTTCTGGTAGAGGTAGAGCAGGCTCGCCTCGTCGCCCAGACGCTCGCCGTACGGCGGGTTGCAGATGACCAGGCCTTTCTGGTTCTGGTCCGGACGCGGTTCGAAAGTGCCGACTTCGCCCTGGTAGATCTTGATCCACTCGCTCAGGCCGGCACGCTCAACGTTGTTGCGGCCCGGTTGAATCAGTCGTGGATCAGCTTCGTAGCCGCGAATCCACAGCGGTGGCTTGGCCAGGCCGGCGGCGCAACGCTCGGTGGCTTCTTCGTGGAGTTTTTTCCACAGCGCCGGGACGTGGCCGAGCCAGGCGGTGAAGCCCCACTGCTCGCGACGCAGGTTCGGCGCCATATCGGCGGCGATCATGGCGGCTTCTACCAGGAATGTACCGACACCGCACATCGGGTCAGCCAGCGCGCCGCCTTCGGCCGCAATGCGTGGCCAGCCGGAACGGATCAGGATCGCGGCCGCGAGGTTTTCCTTCAACGGTGCCGCGCCCTGCTGCAAGCGATAACCGCGCTGGTGCAGGCTGTGGCCGGACAGGTCGAGGGAGAGGATGGCTTCGCCACGGTCCAGGCGCAGGTGAATGCGCAGGTCCGGGTTGAGCTTGTCGATGGACGGACGGTCACCCTGCGGGGTGCGCAGTTTGTCGACGATGGCGTCTTTAACTTTTAAGGCGCCGAAGTGGGTGTTGTCGATGCCCGAGCCGTGACCGCTGAACTCGACGGCCAGGGTGCCGTCGTTGAGCATGTGGTCTTGCCACTCGATATCGAGCACGCCGTGGTACAGGTCTTCGGCGTCCTTCATCGGGAACCGCTTGAGCACCAGCAGCACCCGGTTCGCCAGACGCGACCACAGGCACAGGCGATAAGCGGTTTCCATGGTCGCCATGCCACGCACGGCCGAGGTGTGCTCACGCGCTTCTTCAAGGCCAAGCCCGACGGCTTCCTCGATGAGCAGGCCTTCAAGGCCTTTAGGGCAAGTGAGGAAGATTTCGAATTGATCGGACATTGGAATTTCAGAGCCTTTGGCTAAGTGAACCGACAACGCATTGCCGGTCCGGTTTTCAATCAGGCGCTTTTCTAAAAGAGCGCCCGCGTGGCACGAAGGTGTGCCGTCCCACCCTGACTGCTCGGGTTAAAAGAGCTTAGATGTCAGGGCAGATAAAAAAGTTGAAGCAACAAAATGTCATAAAGCGACCCTTCGTCGAATAGTACCCCAGCGTAAACGTGGGTCATTCTCACTAAAGGATTAACCCCGTCATACAGCGCGGGGCTGATCATACCGGGGTTTGACCAATAAACACGGGGCAAACATCGTGTTACTTATGGCCATAGCATCTTTCTGGTTACGTCCTTATGACAAAACGATCATTCCCTCGATGTGACGCATTGGTTAGAACTCAACACAGGTTGACGTCGCAACGGCGTCAACACCTTGGCTCGCGACGCCGGCAGCGAGCCGCCAACGGCAGAAAATTTCTGCCAGACCTCGATTGAGGTCGACGCGATAAATACAGTCAACAAGTGAGGGCAACACCCTATGAGAAGACTTAAGCGTGATCCGTTGGAAAGAGCATTTTTGCGCGGATATCAATATGGCGTTGGTGGCAAATCCCGTGAGCTTTGCCCATTTACTCTACCGTCGGTACGCCAAGCCTGGATTAACGGCTGGCGCGAAGGACGCGGCGACAACTGGGACGGTATGACCGGCACTGCGGGAATCCATAGACTCAACGAACTTCACGCCGTTGGCTAACAAAGGGCCTGACACTGCAACACAATCATCTGAATACGTAACACATTAACCACGCACGTCCCATCCGGACGGCGGGCTCCGGCCCAGGGGCACCCTAGAGGTGCCCTTTTTTATGCCTGCATTTTGCCGAAACACAACCCTTTTGTAGCAGCTGCCGAGCCTGCGAGGCTGCGTTCGGCTGCGCAGCAGTCGTAGAATCAGACACCGCGGTCTTGCAGGTACACCATCCTTTCAGGTTTCACGACGGCTCCGCCGCCGAACGCAGCCTCGCGGGCTCGGCAGCTGCTACATCAGCGCAAGGCGGCTATGGCGTCGACGGATTCACGGATGAGTGCCGGGCCTTTATAGATGAAGCCCGAATACAACTGCACCAGACTCGCACCCGCAGCGATTTTCTCAGCTGCGTGCTTGCCTTCGGTGATGCCGCCTACGGCGATGATCGGCAAACGGCCGGCCAACTCTGCCGCCAGCACCTTAACGGTATTGGTGCTCTTGTCGCGAACCGGCGCGCCGGACAGACCGCCCGCCTCGTCGCCATGCTCCATACCCTCGACGCCGACCCGGCTCAGCGTGGTGTTGGTGGCGATCACCGCGTCCATCCCGGTGTCGATCAGCGCTTGTGCAACCTGCACGGTTTCTTCATCGGTCATGTCCGGGGCGATCTTGATTGCCAGCGGTACATGTTTGCCGTGGCGCAACGCCAGTTCGGCCCGGCGCTGGGCCAGGTCGGCGAGCAATTGCTTGAGCGAATCACCGAATTGCAGGCTGCGCAGGCCCGGGGTGTTCGGCGAGCTGACGTTGACCGTCACGTAGCTGGCGTGGGCGTAGACCTTGTCCAGGCAGATCAGGTAGTCGTCGACTGCACGCTCAACCGGCGTATCGAAGTTTTTACCGATGTTGATGCCCAGCACGCCCTTGTACTTGGCGGCCGCGACCCGGGCCAGCAAGTGATCGACACCGAGGTTGTTGAAACCCATACGGTTGATGATCGCCTCGGCTTCCGGCAGGCGGAAAATCCGTGGTTTCGGGTTGCCTGGCTGCGAACGCGGGGTAATGGTGCCGATTTCGACGAAACCAAAACCCAACTGGGCAAAACCGTCGATGGCCGCGCCGTTCTTGTCCAGACCGGCCGCCAGACCCACCGGGTTCGGGAATTCCAGGCCCATGACCTTCACCGGCATTTTCGCCGGGGCCTTGCACAGCAAGCCGTTGAGGCCCAAACGCCCGCCCGCGCCGATCAAGTCCAGGGACAGATCGTGGGAGGTTTCCGGGGAAAGTTTGAACAACAGCTGACGGGCCAGGGTGTACATGGGCGGGTTTGACTCGAATGGCGGCGAAATGAGGCGGCGATTATAGCCGGGCATCGGGGTCGCAAGCGAGGCGCACACGCAAATCAACGCTCGATGGCATATGCCTTGCACCGGTAAAGGCATCAGCACTCATGCCAACGACGGGATGAGTCGACGGACAATGGCGTCGTCACCCGGTTCTGCTCACGCGGGGACCTGGGACGACGCTTTTTTTTGCAAGGTGTTTAGCAATGAATGAAAGCACAGTCGGCCCGCTCGCTTGGGTCAACGGCAGCGATGCCCCGGAAAAGTCCGCAATCAATGTCGGCTTCATGGCCCTGAGCGACTGCGCCTCGGTGGTGGTCGCCGCGACCCAGGGCTTCGCCCAACCTTACGGCCTGACCCTGAACCTCAAGCGCCAGTCGTCCTGGGCCAACCTGCGGGACAAACTGGTCAGCGGCGAACTCGACGCCGCCCACAGCCTCTACGGCCTGATCTACGCCGTGCACCTGGGCATCGGCGGTATCGCGCCCACGGATATGGCAGTGCTCATGGGCCTGAACCAGAACGGCCAGAGCATCAACCTGTCCCACGGCTTGCAGGCGCTGGGGGTGACCGGTCCTGAAGCACTGCACCGGCACGTGCACCAAACTCGCCCAAAACTGACCTTCGCCCAGACCTTCCCGACCGGTACTCACGCCATGTGGCTGTATTACTGGCTGGCGAGTCAGGGCATTCATCCGTTGCAGGACGTCGACAGCGTGGTGGTGCCGCCGCCGCAAATGGTCGCGCACCTGCAAGCCGGGCGTATCGACGGTTTTTGCGTCGGCGAGCCATGGTGCGCCAGCGCGGTTAAACAGGATCTTGGGTTTACCATTTCAACGACCCAGACCATCTGGCCCGATCACCCGGAAAAAGTCCTCGGCTGCACCCGCGCCTTTGTCGAGCAATACCCCAACACCGCACGAGCGCTGGTGATGGCGATTCTCGAAGCCAGTCGCTTCATTGAAGAAAGCCCCGAGAATCGCCGCAGTACCGCGCAGTTACTGAGCGCGCCCGAGTATCTCGATGCACCGCTGGACTGCATCGAACCGCGTCTGCAGGGGGATTACGCCGACGGCCTGGGCCATCGCTGGCAAGACCCGCACGCCCTGCGCTTCCATGGCGGCGGCGAGGTCAATCTGCCGTATCTGTCCGATGGCATGTGGTTCATGACCCAGTTCCGCCGCTGGGGCTTGCTGCGCGAAGACCCGGATTACCTCGGTGTGGCCCGCCAAGTCCAACAACTGGACGTGTACCGTGAGGCCGCGACGGCGCTGGGCGTTGCCGCCTGGGGTCAGGACATGCGCAGCAGTCAATTGATCGACGGCAAGGTCTGGGACGGTTCAGATCCGGCCGCCTATGCCCGAAGCTTCAAACTCCACGCCATGAGCGACAGCTCGCCCATTCTGGCCAGTCGCTGACAGGAGCCTGCGAATATGTTGCGTATCCTGCTGATCAACGACACGGCAAAGAAAGTCGGACGACTGAAAGCCGCCCTGACCGAGGCGGGGTTCGAGGTGATCGACGAGTCCGGTTTGACCATCGACCTGCCCGTACGCGTCGAAACGGTGCGTCCGGACGTGATTCTGATCGATACCGAGTCACCGAGCCGCGATGTGATGGAGCAAGTTGTATTGGTCACTCGTGATCAGCCCCGGCCGATCGTGATGTTCACCGACGAACACGACCCCGGCGTGATGCGCCAGGCGATCAAGTCAGGGGTCAGTGCCTACATCGTCGAAGGCATTCACGCACAACGCTTGCAGCCGATTCTCGACGTGGCCATGGCGCGCTTCGAAAGCGACCAGGCCCTGCGCGCCCAACTTCATGCACGGGACCAGCAACTGGCCGAGCGCAAGCGCATCGAGCTGGCGAAAGGGTTGTTGATGAAGATGAAGGATTGCAATGAAGAAGAGGCCTACACCCTGATGCGCCGCCAGGCCATGAGCCGGCAGCAGAAGCTGATTCAGGTGGCGGAGCAGATTATTGCCATGAGTGAACTGTTGGGTTAACCGATCGTTCCCACGCTCCGCGTGGGAATGCATCTCGGGACGCTCCACGTCCCAGCATCCAAAGCGGACGCGGAGCGTCCATGGCGGCATTCCCACCCAGAGCGTGGGAACGATCATGCCGAACCTGGCACAGATCTCGCTATGTAATCGATACAGGTAACCAACGGCGGTTGCCCCACCTACGACAAAGACGTCGCTCACCTCATTCGCCCATGGCGGATCCGGTGGCGGCGTTTTTTCGTTTTGGCCCCAGAGACCGGGGTCGGTGGTGCGGCCGTGGCGGCGCCCCACCTGCAAGCTAATGACTCCTTCTCGAGACGCTTAACAGCTGAGGTGCGCGATGAATTCAAGCTTCTGGAAATCCGGCCATACCCCGACATTGTTCGCGGCCTTCCTCTATTTCGACCTGAGTTTCATGGTCTGGTACCTGCTCGGCCCACTGGCGGTGCAAATCGCCGCTGACCTGCACCTGACCACCCAACAACGCGGGATGGTGGTGGCCACGCCGATTCTGGCCGGCGCTGTACTGCGCTTTGTGATGGGCCTGCTGGCGGATCGCTTGTCACCGAAAACCGCCGGGATCATTGGCCAGGTGATCGTGATCTGCGCACTGTTCGGTGCCTGGAAACTCGGGATCCACAGCTACGAACAGGCGCTGGTGCTCGGCCTGTTCCTCGGCATGGCCGGCGCATCCTTCGCCGTCGCCCTGCCGCTCGCATCGCAATGGTATCCGCCGCAGCATCAAGGCAAGGCCATGGGCATTGCCGGCGCCGGTAACTCGGGCACCGTTCTCGCGGCGCTGATCGCCCCGGTCCTAGCGGCGGCATTCGGCTGGAGCAATGTGTTCGGCTTCGCCCTGATCCCGCTGATCCTGACCCTGATCGTCTTCGCCTGGCTGGCCAGGAATGCCCCGGAACGGCCGAAAGCCAAGTCCATGGCCGACTACCTCAAGGCCCTCGGCGACCGTGACAGTTGGTGGTTCATGTTTTTCTACAGCGTGACCTTCGGCGGCTTCATCGGCCTGGCCAGCGCCCTGCCCGGTTATTTCAACGACCAATATGGCCTGAGCCCGGTGACCGCCGGTTACTACACCGCCGCCTGCGTGTTCGGCGGCAGCCTGATGCGTCCGTTGGGCGGCGCCCTGGCGGACCGTTTTGGCGGCATTCGGACCTTGCTGGGCATGTACACGGTGGCGGCGATCTGCATCGCCGCAGTCGGTTTCAACTTGCCAAGTTCCTACGCGGCACTGGCCCTTTTCGTCTGCACCATGCTCGGTTTGGGTGCGGGTAACGGGGCGGTTTTCCAACTGGTGCCGCAGCGTTTTCGTCGGGAGATCGGCGTAATGACCGGGTTGATCGGCATGGCCGGCGGCATCGGCGGCTTCGCCCTCGCGGCAGGCATGGGCGCGATCAAGCAAAGCACCGGCAGCTATCAACTGGCGCTGTGGTTGTTCGCCAGCCTGGGTGTGCTCGCCTGGTTCGGTCTGTACGGTGTGAAACGTCGCTGGAGGACCACTTGGGGTTCGGCAGCCGTGACGGCGGCCCGGGTCTGAGGCACTCATGAGCCTGCAACTGAGTTTCGCCGAAGCCAGCGCCATCGGCCCCCGCGCGGAGAACCAGGACGCCCTGCGCCTGGTCACCCCGGCCCCGGCGCTGGCGGCGAGCAAAGGTTACCTGTTCGCCATCGCCGACGGCGTCAGTCAGTGCGCCGACGGCGGTCTCGCCGCCCGTTCGACCTTGCAGGCGCTGGCGCTGGACTACTACGCCACCCCGGAAACCTGGGGCGTCGCCCAGGCACTCGACCGCCTGCTGTCAGCGCAGAATCGCTGGTTGCAAGCCAATGGCGGTGGGCAACCGCTGCTGACCACTGTCAGTGCTTTGGTCATGCGCGGTAGGCGTTTTACCCTGGCTCATGTCGGCGATTGCCGGGTGTATCGCTGGCACGCTGATCAGTTGCAGCGGGTCAGCGAGGATCACGTCTGGGATCAGCAAGGCATGCAGCATGTGCTCAAGCGCGCACTCGGGCTCGATCAGCATCTGGTGCTGGATTTTCTCGATGGCGAATTACGCGTCGATGAGAGTTTCGTGCTGCTCAGCGATGGTATCTGGGCGGTGCTGGGCGACACGGCAATTGCGGCAATCCTGCGCGATCAGCCCGATCTGGACAACGCCGCGCAGACCTTAGTCAACGCCGCGCACCTGGCCGGCAGCCAGGACAACGCCAGCGCTCTGCTGGTGCGGGTCGATGCCCTCGGTGAAACGAGCATTGGCGATGCGCTGATTCACTTGCAGCAATGGCCGCTGCCGCCCGTGCTGAAACCGGGTCAGTCCTTTGAAGGCTGGCAGGTCGAAGGCATCCTCAACCAGAGCCAGCAATCGCTGCTGTATCGGGTGCGGGACGGGCAACAACAACCCTGGCTGCTGAAAACCTTGCCCGGGCATTTACACGATGATCATCTGGCCGGGCAGGCATTGCTGTCGGAAGAATGGTTTCTCAAACGGGTGGCCGGGCGGCATTTTCCTGAAGTCCATGCCGCCACTCAGCGTCAGCATTTGTACTACGTGATGCGGGAATATTCCGGATCTACGTTGGCGCAACTGCACGCCGATGTCGGACCACTGCCGCTGCCCCAATGGCGAAATTCGGCCGAACGCCTGCTACGGGCGGTGGGCATGCTACATCGCCGGCAGATCCTGCATCGCGACATCAAACCGGACAACCTGCTGCTGGGGGACGACGGCGAGTTGCGCTTGCTGGACTTCGGCCTCGCCTATTGCCCCGGCCTGTCCGAAGATCAGCCCTGCGCCCTGCCCGGCACGCCGAGCTACATCGCGCCGGAAGCGTTTCAGGGAGAAGCGCCGACACCGCAACAGGATTTGTATGCGGTCGGCGTGACCCTGTTTTTCCTGCTGACCGGGCACTATCCCTACGGCGAAATTGAGGCGTTTCAACGCCCGCGATTTGGGGTGCCGGTCAGTGCCAGTCGCTATCGACCGGACTTGCCGGAGTGGCTGGCGTTAAGCCTGGAGCGCGCGGTCGCGGTTGATCCGCAGCAGCGTTTTGAAACGGCGGAAGAATGGTTATTGCTGCTGGAACAGGGTGAGCGGCGCAGTTTAAGTGTGCGTCCCCGCCCATTACTGGAGCGTGAGCCGTTGAAGGTCTGGCGCACATTGGCGCTGGTGTCGCTGGTGGTGAATCTGGTGCTGATGTTTTTGCTGTTCCATGGCTAACACCAAGGGCGCTCCAACTTCGGGCGACGCGCCTTGAATCGGTGCGAAAACTTTCAGCACAGAGGCTTTGCCGTCGACTCATTCACGGCAAATGCTGGACTGAACGGACTTGGCACAACCACTGCATTACCTTTCCCACCATACATAAAGCCCAGCCTTCAACGACGAAGGCTGCGCTTCCCGAGAGAACGGGACCAGGACAAAGGCGTCCTCGCTAGGCAACTAGCGGGACGCCTTTTTTTGTTTGCGCGAAATTTGTCGAGCACGACCTGAAAGCCCTGATGAGGCGAGTCTGAGCTCCCGGAGAACCTGATGAAAAAACTAAAACTGGTGATGATCGGCAACGGCATGGCCGGGGTTCGCACCCTGGAAGAACTGCTCAAGCTGAGCAACGAGCTGTACGACATCACGGTCTTCGGCGCTGAACCCCATACCAACTACAACCGCATCCTGCTGTCGCCGGTGCTGGCCGGCGAACAAACCTTCGAAGAGATCGTGCTCAACGATCTGGACTGGTACCTGAGCAACAACATCAAGTTGCTGCTCAACCGCAAAGTGGTGGAGATCGACCGGATCAAGCGCCGGGTGATCGCCGAGGACGGCACCGAAGCCGAGTACGATCGCCTGCTGATCGCCACCGGCTCGACGCCCTTCATCTTGCCGATCCCCGGCAACACTTTGCATGGCGTGATCGGCTACCGCGACATCGCCGACACCCAAGTGATGATCAACACTGCGAAAACCCACAAGCACGCCGTGGTGATCGGCGGCGGTCTGCTGGGCCTGGAAGCCGCCAACGGCCTGATGCTGCGCGGCATGCACGTCACCGTGGTGCATATCGGTGAATGGTTGATGGAACGGCAACTGGACAAAACCAGCGGCCAGTTGCTGCAAACCGCCCTCGAAGCCCGCGGCCTGCACTTTCGCCTCTGCGAACAGACCCAGGCCCTGCACGATGCCGGCAATGGCCGGGTCGGCTCGGTACAGTTCAAAAACGGCGACATCATCCCCGCCGACCTGGTGGTGATGGCCGCCGGCATTCGCCCCAACACCGAACTCGCGGAAAAATCCGGCATCCCCTGCAATCGCGGGATTCTGGTCAACGACACCCTGCAAACCTACGACCCACGCATCTACGCGATCGGTGAATGCGCCAGCCACCGTGGCATCGCCTACGGCCTCGTCGCCCCACTGTTCGAACAGGCCAAGGTTTGCGCCAATCATCTCGCGCAGTTGGGTTTCGCCACCTACAAGGGCTCGGTGACCTCGACCAAGTTGAAAGTCACCGGCATCGACCTGTTCTCCGCCGGCGATTTCATGGGCGGCGAAGGTACCGAGACCATCACCCTGTCCGACCCGATTGGTGGGGTCTACAAAAAACTGGTGATCAAGGATGACGTGCTGGTCGGCGCCTGTCTGTACGGCGATACGGCAGATGGCGGTTG
The DNA here is from genome assembly GCF_059716165.1 of Pseudomonas sp. LBUM1646. NCBI lineage: Bacteria > Pseudomonadati > Pseudomonadota > Gammaproteobacteria > Pseudomonadales > Pseudomonadaceae > Pseudomonas > Pseudomonas sp. LBUM1646. Next base: position 2,096,264 of record NZ_CP166810.1, on the reverse strand, counting down.
GTATTTCCGACAGATCCGTGAGAATCACGCCATCGGCGAGATCCGCGATCACTTGATGTTCGGCGAAAACGCCCTCGGCGACGTAGGACACCAGGGCCAGGACAAAGCCATGAGCATGGCTGACACCGCCGAAGTCTGCGGCTGCAACGGCGTGTGCAAAGGCACCATCGTCAAGGCGATTCAGGAACACGGGTTGTTCAGCGTCGATGACGTGAAGAAACACACCAAAGCTGCCAGCTCGTGCGGCTCCTGCGCCGGACTGGTGGAACAGATCCTGATCAACACCGTGGGCGGCGCGGCGGACGTCAAACCGAAAAGCGAAAAAGCCATCTGCGGCTGCAGCGACCTCAATCACGGGCAGATTCGCCACGCCATCCGCGAACAGCACTTGCTGACCATCGCCACCACCATGAGCTACTTGAACTGGCGCACGCCCAACGGCTGCGCCACCTGCCGTCCGGCGCTTAACTACTACCTGATTTCCACCTGGCCCGGGGAAGCCAAGGACGACCCACAATCGCGGCTGATCAACGAGCGCGCCCACGCCAACATTCAGAAAGACGGCACCTACTCTGTCGTCCCGCGGATGTGGGGCGGTGTGACCAACCCGTCCGAGTTGCGCCGAATTGCCGACGTCGCCGACAAGTACAACGTGCCGATGGTCAAGGTTACCGGTGGTCAGCGCATCGACCTGCTGGGGATCAAGAAGCAGGACCTGCCGGGGGTCTGGAAAGACCTGGATATGCCGTCCGGCCACGCCTATGGCAAATCCATCCGCACCGTGAAGACCTGCGTCGGCAGCGAGTTCTGCCGCTTCGGCACGCAGAATTCGACGCAACTGGGCATCGAACTGGAGCACGACCTGTTCAACATGTGGTCGCCACACAAGGTGAAACTGGCGGTCTCCGGTTGCCCACGCAACTGTTCGGAAGCGGGGATCAAGGACGTCGGAATTATCGGCGTGGACTCGGGTTGGGAAATGTACATCGGCGGCAACGGCGGGATCAAAACCGAAGTCGCCGAATTCTTCGTCAAGCTGAAAACCGCCGAAGAAGTGCGCGAATACAACGGCGCTTTCCTACAGCTCTATCGGGAAGAAGCCTTCTACCTCGAACGCACCGTGCACTACCTGCAACGGGTCGGCATGGAACACATCAAGAAAGCCGTGCTGGAAGACCCTGAGCGCCGCAAAGCCTTGAATGATCGCCTGCAATTCTCCCTGTCGTTCGAACAGGATCCGTGGAAAGAACGCCTGGAACAGCCGCTGCTGAAAAAAGAATTCGACGTCATCCCCGTGAAAAACCTGGAGGTGCTGGCATGAACTGGCTGGATATCTGCGCACTGGAAGAGATCAATGCCCTCGGCTCGCGGATTATCGCCGGCCCGAAAGGTGACATCGCGATTTTTCGTACCAGCGACGATGAGGTTTTCGCCCTCGATGACCGCTGCCCGCACAAGGGCGGGCCGCTGTCCCAGGGTTTGATCTACGGCAAACGCGTCGCCTGCCCGCTGCACAACTGGCAGATCGACTTGCAAACCGGCGAAGCCCAGGCGCCGGACATTGGCTGCGCCCATCATCATCCGGCGCGGGTGGAAAACGGCCGGGTGCTGTTGTCCCTGCGGGATGCAGGCTGATGGAGCGCCAAATCACCGCCTCGACCTGCTGTTACTGCGGGGTCGGTTGCGGTGTGCTGATCGAGCATGACGGCGAGCGCATCTTTGGCGTCAGCGGCGATCCGGCCCACCCGGCCAACTTCGGCAAGTTGTGCAGCAAAGGCTCGACCCTGCACTTGACCGGCGACCTGACGGCCCGGGCGCTGTACCCGGAACTGCGCCTGGGCAAAGGCCTGCCCCGTAGCCGCACCGATTGGGACACCGCCCTCGATCACGCCGCCAACGTATTTGCCGACACCATCGCCGAACACGGCCCGGACAGCGTGGCGTTCTACATCTCCGGGCAGTTGCTGACCGAGGATTACTACGCCTTCAACAAACTGGCGCGGGCGCTGGTCGGCACCAATAACATCGATAGCAATTCGCGGTTGTGCATGTCTTCGGCCGTGGTCGGCTACAAGCGCAGCCTGGGTGCCGATGCACCGCCATGCAGCTACGAAGACCTGGAATTGAGTGATTGTGTGATGATTGTCGGCAGCAACATGGCCTACGCCCACCCGGTCCTGTTCCGACGCCTGGAAGAGGCCAAATCCCGCCGCCCGCAGATGAAAGTCATCGTCATCGACCCACGTCGTACCGACACCTGCGATTTGGCTGACTTGCACCTGGCGATTCTGCCAGGCACCGATGTCGCCTTGTTCCATGGGATTTTGCACGTGCTGTTGTGGGAAGACTGGATCGATCGCGACTTCATCAAAGCTCACACCGAAGGCCTGGCCGAGCTGAAAAACCTGGTGCGCGATTACACCCCGCAAATGGTTTCGCAACTGTGCGGGATTGGTATCGAGCAACTGCAGCAATGCGCCGAATGGGTCGGCACTTCACCGAGTTTTCTGTCGCTGTGGTGCATGGGACTGAACCAGTCCACCGCCGGTAGCGCGAAGAACAGCGCACTGATCAACCTGCATTTGGCCACCGGGCAAATTGGTCGTCCCGGCTCAGGACCTTTCTCCCTGACCGGTCAGCCGAATGCCATGGGCGGGCGGGAAACCGGCAGTTTATCGAACCTGCTGCCCGGCCATCGCGAAGCCGCCAATGCCGAACATCGCGCCGAAGTAGCGGCTTACTGGGGAGTTGAGCAATTACCCGAAACCACCGGGCTCACGGCTATCGAGCTGTTCGAACAGGTGCGCAGCGGCCAGATCAAGGCGCTGTGGATCGCCTGCACCAACCCGGCGCAATCCTTGCCGGATCAAACCGCCGTGCGCGCTGCACTGGAGGCTTGCCCGTTCGTGGTCTTGCAGGAAGCCTTTCGTACCACTGAAACCGCCAGGTTCGCTGACCTGCTGCTGCCTGCCGCAAGCTGGGGTGAAAAGGACGGCACAGTGACCAACTCCGAGCGGCGAATTTCCCACGTCCGCCAGGCCATTGGCGCACCCGGTGAAGCGCGGTCGGATTGGGCGATTACAGTGGACTTCGCACAACGCCTGGAGAAACGTCTGCGCCCTGCACAACCCGGCCTGTTTGCCTTTGACACGGCGGCCGAGGTTTTCGACGAATACAAGCAACTGACCCAAGACCGGGATCTGGACCTGTCCGGCATCAGCCACGCGCTGCTGGACCGGCTCGGCCCGCAGCAATGGCCCTTCCCCACCGGCGCCAGCGAAGGCACGGCGCGGTTGTACCTGGACGGGATTTTCCCGACCGCCAGCGGTCGTGCGCAGTTCATCGCCGACCCCTACCGCGCAGCCAAAGAGCAGCGCGATGCACGTTTCCCGCTGACCTTGATCACCGGCCGCCTGCGCGATCAATGGCACGGCATGAGCCGCACCGGCACCGCGGCGCAATTGTTCGGGCATGTCAGCGAAGCCGTATTGAGCCTGCACCCGGACGAACTGCGCCGGCATCGGCTGCAACCGGGGGATCTGGTCAGCCTGAAAAGCCGTCGCGGCGCGGTGATTGTCGCCGTCGGCAGCGATGACAGCGTGCGTCCGGGGCAGGCCTTTCTGCCCATGCATTGGGGCGATCGTTTTCTCAAGGGTGGCGTCAATGCGATCACCCAACCGGCGTTCGACCCGTTGTCGAAACAGCCGGAACTGAAACACAGCGGCGTACGCCTGGAACCGGTGCAACTGCCCTGGCACCTTTTCGCCTTGATCGAAGGCGATGTTCAGCAGCATTTCGAGACCCTACGACCACTCTGCGAAGCGTTTTCCTACGTCAGCCTCAGCCTCGCCGGCCGTGAACGCCCGGCGCTGCTGATACGTGCTGCCAGCGCCACGCCGCCCGACGCGCAGTTGCTGCGGGAAATCGATCAATGCCTGGGTCTGAACGACGGCCCAGTATTGGCCTACGACGACCCTCGGCGCTCGATTGGCAAACGCGTGCGCATCGAGAACGGCCGGATCACCGCGATTCGCCTGGCGGGTGAAACCCTCGCCCAGCACTGGCTGCAAAGCCTGTGGCTCGAAGGTCGGGCCGACGAACAACTGCGGCGCTGGCTGCTGGCGCCATTGAGTGCGCCGCCGGGCAACGTCGACGCGCCGGCCGCCGGCAATAAAACCCTGTGCAACTGCAAAAACGTCAGCCAAAGCGCAGTCTGCGCCGGCATCAGCCGTGGTCTGGACTTGCAGGGCCTGAAACAAGAACTGGGCTGTGGCACGCAATGCGGCTCCTGCGTCCCGGAAATCAAGCGTCTGCTGGCCGCCACTGCGCAACCGGTCGCTGTTATCTCGTGAGGAAAATACGATGAACGCAAAAGTCTGGCTGGTGGGTGCAGGTCCCGGCGACCCTGAATTGTTGACCCTCAAGGCGGTTCGGGCCTTGCGGGAAGCGGATGTGGTGCTGATCGATGACCTGGTCAACGAAGCGGTGCTGGAGCATTGCTCAGGTGCGCGGATCATTCCCGTCGGCAAGCGCGGCGGCTGTCGTTCGACGCCTCAAGCGTTTATTCATCGATTGATGCTGCGCTATGCCCGCCACGGCAAATGTGTGGTGCGGCTCAAGGGCGGCGATCCGTGCATTTTTGGGCGCGGCGGCGAAGAAGCGCAGTGGCTGCGCGAGCGTGGGGTCGATGTCGAGCTGGTCAATGGCATCACCGCCGGACTCGCTGGGGCGACGCAATGCGATATCCCCTTGACCCTGCGCGGCGTGGCACGCGGCGTGACGCTGGTCACCGCCCACACCCAGGACGACAGCAGTCTGAACTGGCAAGCCTTGGCCCAAGGTGGCACTACGCTGGTGGTTTACATGGGCGTGGCGAAACTGAGTGAGATCCGTGAGCAGTTGCTGGCTGGGGGAATGGCGGCGGATACGCCCGTGGCGATGATCGAAAACGCTTCACTGCCGCATCAACGCGAATGTCGCAGTGTTCTGACAGCCATGGAAGAAGATGCCCACAGCTTCGAGCTGAAGAGCCCGGCGATTCTGGTGATCGGCGCGGTGGCGGCGGGTGATCAGATCAAAAGATCTCAGCCTTCGGCAGCTCCTACATGGGTTCGGCGTACCGCTCTGTAGGAGATGGTTCAGGCTGCGATCTTTTAAAAAAGACGCTAAACCCAAGCTGAAACTCAAATCGCAGACAAAGAAAAGCCCGGCCTAAGCCGGGCTTTTCAGAGCTGCGAGCTAATTACTTAGCTTGAGCTTCAACCTGCGCTTCTACGCGACGGTTTACAGCGCGACCAGCTTCAGTTTTGTTGTCAGCAACTGGGCGGGATTCGCCGTAGCCAACAGACTGAACGCGAGTCGATTCAACACCGTACTGGTTGGTCAGAACTTGCTTAACGGCGTTTGCACGACGCTCGGACAGTTTCTGGTTGTAAGCGTCAGGACCGACGGAGTCAGTGTGACCTTCAACAGTAGTGGTGGTGGATGGGTACTGTTTCATGAAATCAGCGAGGTTTTTGATGTCGCCGTAGCTGTTAGGCTTGACTACCGACTTGTCGAAGTCGAATTTCACGTCCAGCTCAACACGAACAACTTCAGCAACTGCTGGGCAGCCATCAGCGTCAACAGTTACGTTGGCTGGGGTGTCCGGGCACTTGTCAACGTTGTCGCAAACGCCATCGTTGTCGCTGTCGGAGCAGACTTCAGCTGGTGCTGGAACTGGAGCAGCAGCAGGCTTGGAGCCGCCACCGAAGTTCACACCGATACCGACGCTTGGAGCCCACTCGGTGTCGCCCTGGTCGATGTTGTACTGAGCTTCAACGCCAGCACGGGCGTAGAAGTTCTCGGTGAAGTACAGCTTGGCACCGCCGCCAACGTTGGCGAAGGTGGAGCGGTTACGACCGGACTCGTTCTGACCGATGCTTTGATCGGAGAAACCAGCCGAAACGTACGGACGCAGCATGTCGCCCGGGTTGTTGAAGTGGTACAGAGCGTCCAGAGCGGTGTTGGCGCCCTTGATGTTACGGCCGTTGTCTGCACGTACGTTGTGCACTTCGTCGTAGCCCAGACGCAGTTCAACGTCGTCGGTCAGGAAGTAACCAACCGAACCACCGAACAGGTTGCCGTTGTTCTTGAAGTTACGAGCGCTGTCGAATTGTTCTTTCTTGGCGAAGCCTTCGATTTCAACTGCGCCTTGGCCTTGTGCCAGCGCGCCGAACGAAGTAGCGGCAATAAGAGAACCAATGGCAAAGCCCAAGGTGTTTTTCAGTTTCATCCGTTAAATCCCCATCTGGTGATTGTGAAGCAGTCCCGCAAACCGGGGGACAACTCGGCGGCAAGTCTATCAGAACTTGCCTACACGTAAGAGATATTTGCGCTGAACTAAGTTTCAGCAACGCCTGCAAATTTCTCACGCAATTTATCTAGAGCACGTTTGTAACGCATTTTTGTCGCACTCAAACCCATGTGCATGATGTCTGCGATCTCCTGAAACTCCAGCTCTGCGACAAATCGTAGCACCAGAATTTCACGGTCGATCGGGTTCACATACACCAGCCAGCGATCAAGTCCACCCTTATCCTCGGGGGCCGGCGCCTTCTCTTCAGACGCTTCCTCGAGGGGGTCCAGACTCAAAGCGTCCATCAAGCGACGCTTTCGCCGTTCCTTCCGATACTGTGTGATGCATTCGTTGTACGTGATGCTGTATAGCCATGTCTTGAACTTCGATTTCCCCTCGAAGTTCTTCAGGCCGTACAACACCTTCAACATCACTTCCTGACAGACATCGTCTGCGTCGCGATCGTTCCCAAGATATCGTGCACAGACGTTAAATAATGTTCGTTGGTAACGCCGCATCAGTTCTTCATAGGCGCGTGTTACGTGAAACAGCTCGGTATGCGAGCGCGCGACCAACTCCTCATCAGAGAGCTCGCGGGGGTCGTAGCGCGTGGAGAGCGATTGAGCTTTATTCAAAACAAGTCGGGCCGACAGTCAGGTCAATGTCCGCCGCAGCCCTTACAGGGCATTTTGCGGCGGCATACATTAGCAGGGTTTGCCGGGTTAGCGGCTACTCACATGCTGCTCCAGGAGGATCCGATTGGAGAGAGAGACTAGCTCACCCTCATCGGTCAGCAATGAGGTTTTAACCGTGCCGATCTCTTCGATCTGGCCTTCGACCTCGCCAACACGCACTTGTTGCCCAACCTGATACAACTCACGCACATAGATTCCCGCAAGAATCTGACCGGCAATTTCCCGGCTTCCCAAGCCCATGGCCAGCGCAACAGCCAGACCAACGGTAATCAATACGATCACGATCACATGGTTGAGCAGGTCAGTCTTGACCTCCAACTGGCTGATGGCAACCGAGAGGCTGATGATAATCACCAGGCCCTGGGCAATTCGCCCCAGGCCCGACGCGTAATCCAGCCCTACTCCCTCTGCCGCACCGCGCACCAGCCCATTGGCCAATTGCGCCAGCAGCACACCCACCAGCAACACCAGCGCGGCGCCAAATACTTTCGGCAAATACAGCGCAAGAATATCCAGCGTAGCTGAAACTCGCTCAAGTCCAAGGGATTCTGCGGCAGAAACCAGGAAAATGAGTAAAACAAACCAATAAACGATTTTGCCGATCAGGGTCGAAATGGGCACCTGAAGGCCGGCACGGGACAGCAACTTGGTCAAACCGGTGCCGCCCATCAGGCGATCAAGGCCCAGCTTGGCGAGCAATTTCGACAACAAAGTGTCCAGAAGCTTGGCTACGACAAAGCCCAGCAGTAGGACAACCAGTGCACCGAAGAGGTTCGGAATGAAATTCGCAACCTTGGTCCACAACGCAGTCATTGCAGTGACGAGGCTCTGAGTCCAGAGATCAAGTTCCATATTCAATCAGCCTTATCAGCAGTGCGAACGGTAGGTTTACGGTGGCGGGAGACCGGCGCGACGTGGGCCGATCCATTGTTCAAGGCAATCATCAGCGCGGGCAGCCAGCGGCCCAGCAGGCTGAACAGATCGCCAGCGCCGACCTGGCGGTTGGCGGTTTTCAGTACACGGCCAAGGCACGCATCGTCGTCCCGAGTGGACGGAGATGCCTTGAGCATGTCACGCAAAGACTGTTCAAACGGATCGTGCATACGCACCTCTCGTGATGTCTGTGAAAGACGCGATCAAATTTGCTCGGGTCACATGGCTCATGGTCAGACCCAGCGCAAACGTCGGAATAACCACCACTGCCCGAGCGCCACCGACACCATCATCAGGCAGGCAATCAGGAAGCCATACGGGCTGGCAGAGAACGGAATGCCGCCGACATTGATGCCCAAGAGACCGGTCAGAAAACTCATCGGCAAAAAGATCCCGGTGATGATCCCGAAGCGGTACATCGTGCGATTCATGCGCACGCTCAAACGCCGGTCTTCGGCCTCCAGGACCAGCCCCACTCGCTCCCGGGTCAATTCCAGCTCCTCGAGATAGCGGGTCAGGCTGTTGTTCAATTCGTTCCAGTAATCGCCGTCATCTTCGACAAACCAGGGCAGTTTTATCCGCGTCAGTTGCCCGAAGATTTCCCGCTGCGGGGCCAGGAATCGTTTCAGCCCGGCCGCTCGGCGACGGATCTGCAAAATGGCTCCATGCTCGGGCGCATACCGTTCGTCGGCATCCAGTTTTTCTTCTTCCTCATCGACCACTTCCGAGAGGCAAGTGACCAGATCCTGCACCTTGTTGGTGAGGTACTGAGCCATATAAAGGATGAGTTCGGAGGCGGTTTTCGGACCCTTGCCTTCCGCAAGCTGCACCAGCAACTCATCGGTGGCGCGCAACGGACGCAAACGCAGGGAAATCACCCGCTGGGCCGAAGCGAAGATCCGCACCGAGACCATATCCTCTGGCTCGGCGCCCGGATTCAGGTTGACCCCGCGTAAAAATAACAGCAGTTCGCTGTCGGAAAGCTGTAGAAGACGCGGACGGGTGTTTTCTTCCAGCAGCAGGTCGCAGCTGAATTCACTCAGGCCGCTGGATTTACGCAACCAGGTCTGGGTTTGCGGGTGACTGCGATCCCAATGCAGCCACAGGCTTTCATGAGCCTGCAGCTGCAATTCGTCGAGTTCAGTCCGGGCTATCGAACGCGCACCGCCTTTTCCATCCAGCACCAGGGCATGCACCAGCCCCCACTGCGCGTTTTCTTCCTCGAACATCCTCACCCCATGCTTGCCACGAAAATTCGCATCGACGCTTTATTCAGGCATCTTCAGCGGGCTTGGCGAGATGATCACGCCGTTGTTGTCCGCATAGATGTAGTGGCCTGGATGGAACGTCACACCGGCGAACGTCACCGAAACGTTAAGGTCGCCGAGCCCACGCCGGTCGGACTTCCTCGGGTGGCTAGCGAGGGCCTGCACGCCCAGATCGGTCTGCGCGATGATATCGACGTCGCGGATGCAACCGTAGATCACCAGCCCTTCCCAACCGTTATTCGCGGCTTTCTCGGCCAGCATGTCACCCAGCAACGCATGACGCAGGGAACCGCCACCGTCGACCACCAGCACCTTGCCGTTACCCTTGAGTTCGACCTGCTCCTTGACCCGCGAGTTGTCTTCGAAGCACTTGACGGTCACGATTTCGCCGCCGAAGGAATCACGGCCGCCGAAATTGCTGAACATCGGTTCCAGTACCTGCACCAACTCCGGATAGGCGTCGCACAGGTCAGGCGTAACGTAATGGTTCATCGAGAAACTCCTGTAAAGAGGAAGACAATCGAGGATGTCGCAAAGTGACCGAAAAAGCGCAATGCGTCATATCTTAGCCGCAAGCCGATCAGAGCGAAATGCCCTTGTTAGAGCACTGGGCTCAGACCGCCGCGGCCAAATCCGGCTTTTCGCCCAACAGCGGCGTTTGTTGATCGGCCAGCCAGCGGGCCACCAATGGCCAGACTTCGGCCTGGGCAGCTTTGCTGATCAGCATTTCAACGTGGCCGAAATTGTCGGCAAACCCCTGCTCGCGCCCCAGGTTGATGAACTGCTTGTGCTCGGAGCCAAGCTGATCGAACAGCTTGCGGCAAGCCCAGGCCGGATCCTGGTGATCGCCGGCCGCGCTTACGGCCAATACCGGCAGCTCCACCTCGGCCAAACCGGCCCACCAATCCTTGTCGGCATCGCCAAAGCGCCCGAACAGGCCGTACCAGCGCATGCTTTCCAGGGCCAGGCCAATCGGCTCGTCCTCCGGGCCGCGCTTGAGCCGTGAACCGGACAGCTGGGCAAATCGCTTGAGGATAAAGCGCCCGCTCCACTCCACCGGCGGAATCTTCAACGGCCAGTAGGTGCGGCTGACCTGCGTACCGAAAAACGCTGCCGAGGCCACCACCGGCTCGCCGATGTACTGACCACCCAAGGCGGCGGCCAGGGTAATGCCGCCGAGGGAATGACCAATCCAGTGCGGGACCTGGCCACTTTGCTCGCGCACGAACGCACCGATGGCCGGCAGATCGTAACGGGCGTAATCCGAGACGCGGTTCTTGCGGTAGTCCTGGTTGCGTTGGGACAGGCCGTGACCGCGCATCTCCGGGATCCAAACATCGAATCCCAGACGCGTCAGATAGGCGCCCAAACCCAGGCCTTTGGGGGAAAACCAGAACCGGCGATTGGAAAAGCTGCCGTGCAGCAAAATCACCGGAACACCACGCGTGTCGGAGCCGTCTGCCATGCCCAGGCGGGTCACCGCCAGCTCGACGGTGCCGTCGGGGCTGTTGCCGGGTTTCAATCGATACACGTCTTCGCTCAGATCGCCGCGCCGCTCGGCGCTGATCAGGGCGACAGGAAATAGGTTGCTGCTGCTTTGCATAATGCTCTTGCACAAAAAAGGGCGGCATCCAGAGGAGCCCGCCCTACTTCAATCTCAAAAAACGGCTACCCCCTGTAGGAGCACAGCTTGCTCGCGATGGCGATTTTGAAGACGCCATCGCGGGCAAGCCTTGCTCCTACAGTGAGCGGTCGTTCACACACCATCAGGTCGAAGCTTGGCCTTCAGCCAGGAAGAACCAGGTTTCCAGTACGGAATCGGGGTTCAGCGAAACGCTTTCGATGCCCTGTTCCATCAGCCATTTGGCCAGGTCCGGGTGGTCCGAAGGACCCTGACCGCAGATACCGATGTACTTGCCAGCCTTGTTACAGGCCTGGATGGCATTGGCCAGCAGCTTCTTGACCGCCGGATTACGCTCGTCAAACAAGTGAGCGATGATCCCGGAGTCACGGTCCAGGCCCAGGGTCAGCTGGGTCAGGTCATTGGAGCCGATGGAGAAGCCGTCGAAGAATTCGAGGAACTCTTCAGCGAGGATCGCGTTGGACGGCAATTCGCACATCATGATGATGCGCAGACCGTTCTCGCCGCGGGCCAGGCCATTTTCGGCCAGCAGATCGATCACCTGACTCGCTTCGCCCAGGGTGCGGACGAATGGCACCATGATTTCAACGTTGGTCAGGCCCATCTCGTTACGCACGCGCTTAAGGGCACGGCATTCAAGTTCGAAGCAATCGCGGAACGCTTCGCTGATGTAACGCGACGCACCACGGAAGCCCAGCATCGGGTTTTCTTCTTCCGGCTCGTAGAGTTTGCCGCCAATCAGGTTCGCGTATTCGTTGGACTTGAAGTCCGACAGACGCACGATGACCTTTTTCGGGGTGAACGCTGCGGCCAGGGTGCTGATGCCTTCGACCAGTTTATCGACGTAGAAGCCAACCGGATCGTCGTAACCGGCGATGCGCTTGTCGACGCTGTCCTTGATGTCCTGAGGCAGACCGTCATAGTTCAACAGCGCTTTCGGGTGAACACCGATCATGCGGTTGATGATGAACTCCAGGCGGGCCAGGCCCACACCGGCGTTCGGCAGTTGCGCGAAGTCGAAGGCACGGTCCGGGTTGCCGACGTTCATCATGATCTTGAACGGCAGATCAGGCATGGCGTCCACGGAGTTTTTCTTGATGTCGAAGCCCAGTTCGCCTTCGAAGATGTAACCGGTGTCGCCTTCCGCGCAGGAAACGGTCACGCCCTGGCCGTCTTTCAACAGCTGGGTGGCGTTACCGCAACCGACTACAGCCGGGATCCCCAGTTCGCGAGCGATGATCGCCGCGTGGCAGGTACGACCGCCACGGTTGGTGACGATGGCGCTGGCGCGCTTCATGACCGGTTCCCAGTCCGGGTCGGTCATGTCGGAGACCAGCACGTCGCCTGGCTGGACTTTGTCCATCTCGGACACGTCCTTGATGATGCGGACCTTGCCGGCGCCGATGCGCTGGCCGATGGCACGCCCTTCAACCAGCACGGTGCCGGTTTCTTTCAACAGGTAACGTTCCATGACGTTGGCCTGGGTGCGGCTCTTCACGGTTTCAGGACGGGCCTGAACGATGTAGAGCTTGCCGTCGTCGCCGTCTTTAGCCCATTCGATGTCCATCGGGCACTTGTAGTGCTTCTCGATGATCATCGCTTGTTTGGCCAGCTCGCTGACTTCGGCGTCAGTCAGGCAGAAACGTGCGCGATCGGCCTTGTCCACGTCGATGGTCTTGACCGATTTGCCGGCCGTGGCCACTTCGCCGTAGATCATCTTGATGGCCTTGCTGCCGAGGTTGCGGCGCAGGATCGCCGGGCGACCGGCTTCAAGGGTTTGTTTGTGGACGTAGAATTCGTCCGGGTTCACCGCGCCTTGGACGACGGTTTCACCCAGGCCGTAGGCGCCGGTGATGAACACCACGTCACGGAAGCCCGATTCGGTATCGAGGGTGAACATCACGCCGGCGGTGCCGGTTTCGGAGCGGACCATGCGCTGCACACCGGCCGACAGGGCTACCAGCTTGTGGTCGAAGCCCTGGTGGACGCGGTAGGAAATGGCGCGGTCGTTGAAGAGGGAAGCGAACACCTCTTTGGCGGCGCGAATGACGTTTTCGACACCACGGATGTTCAGGAAGGTTTCCTGCTGACCGGCGAAGGATGCGTCCGGCAGGTCTTCGGCAGTAGCGGAAGAGCGCACGGCCACGGCCATGTCAGGGTTGCCGGCCGACAGCGTGGCGAATGCGGTGCGGATCTCGGCGTTAAGTTTCTCGGGAAATTCGGCTTCCATGATCCATTTGCGGATCTGGGCGCCGGTCTTGGCCAGGGCGTTGACATCGTCGACGTCCAGGGCGTCGAGCGCGGCATGGATCTGATCGTTCAGGCCGCTCAGTTCCAGAAAATCACGATAAGCCTGAGCTGTCGTGGCGAAGCCACCGGGCACCGAAACACCGGCACCTGCAAGGTTACTGATCATCTCGCCCAGGGATGCGTTCTTGCCCCCTACGTGCTCTACATCATGGACGCCGAGCTTATCGAGGGAAACTACGTACTCTACCAAGGTGATCTCTCCACTAACTGTGTTGGAAAAGCTCAGAAGCCGGCGGCTCGGGGGAGCCTTTGCCGACTGTATGGCCTGGACCTGGAAAATAAGTGAGAATGCGGGCCACTGGCGGCCAGCAAATCGCGCCTATCATATCCAGAAATCTTCACTAGCTTAAGGCCCAAGGTGCAAATGAAACGATCTGCTTTCTTCATCTCCGATGGCACGGGTATTACCGCCGAGACCCTCGGGCAAAGCCTGTTGGCGCAGTTCGAAAACATTACCTTCAGCAAATTCACGCGACCGTACATCGACAACGTCGATAAAGCGCGGGCCATGGTACAACAAATCAACAAAGCCGCCGAAAACGATGGTTTTCGTCCGATTATTTTCGACACCATCGTCAATCAGGACATTCGTGAGATCCTCGCAACGTCCAATGGTTTCATGATCGACATTTTCTCGACCTTCCTGGCGCCGCTTGAACAGGAACTGACCGAGCATTCTTCCTACACCGTCGGCAAATCCCACTCCATCGGCAGTAACACCAATTACATGGAGCGGATCGAGGCGGTGAACTTCGCCCTCGACAACGACGACGGTGCGCGCACGCATTATTACGACAAGGCCGACCTGATCCTAGTGGGCGTGTCGCGTTGTGGTAAGACGCCGACGTGCCTGTACATGGCCATGCAATTCGGCATCCGCGCGGCCAACTACCCGCTGACCGAAGACGACATGGAGCGCCTGACTCTGCCGGCCGCCCTGCGCGCCCACCAGCACAAGCTGTTCGGCCTGACCATCGACCCGGACCGCCTCACCGCGATCCGCAACGAGCGCAAGCCCAACAGCCGCTATTCGAGCTATGCCCAGTGCGAGTTCGAAGTGCGTGAAGTAGAGAATCTGTTTCGCCGCGAGAACATTCCCCACATCAACTCCACGCATTTTTCCGTGGAAGAGATTTCGGCGAAGATCCTCGTGGAGAAAGGGGTGGAGCGACGGTTCAAGTAGTTTTTCGACGACGGGCAAGGCTTGATCTGTAGGAGCAAGGCTTGCCCGCGATGAACGATTACACGGTCTCCCTCAACGCCCCCGCCAACGCATCAAACCCTTGCAGCAACAACCGATCATCCCCCGCCGAATTACACACACTCGCCCGAATAAACTGCGGCACCGCGCCATGCCCCACCGCAAACGCCTCGGCAGTGGCCACCAGATAATTATTCTCCTTCAGCTCCGCTGCAACCTGCGATGCACGCCACGGCTCGGGCACTTCGATCCAGAAGTGCGGGCTATTGGGATGAGTCTTGTAACTGACATCTTCTAACACTGCGCTGACCAATCGCTTGCGGCGGCTGATTTCGGCAATCTGCTGCCCCAGCAATTGCTCGGCGATACCGTTTTCAATCCACGCAGTCGCCAGCTCCATCGACAGCGGGCTGGCCATCCAGCACGTCCCGCGCAACGCGGCACTCAATCGCCCGATCAACGGCAGCGGTGCGTGCAGATAACCGACCCGCAAACCAGCCGAAACCGCTTTGCTCAGACTGCCGATCAGCACCGAACGCTCCGGCGCGAAATGGCTTAACGGCAAGGGTCGTTGTTGAGCCAGAACCGCATGGGCTTCGTCCTCGATGATCAGCAAGTTGTGCTGACGACAGACCTCGGCAATCGCCTCACGCCGTGGGACCGACATCACTGCCGCCGTAGGATTCTGGATCGTCGGCGTGCAGTACAGCGCTGATACCCGATGATGCTGGCAGACGTCCGACAGCGCTTCGGGCAACAACCCTTCGTCATCCATGCCGACACCAATCAGCTTGATCCCGAGCATGCGTGCAACGCTGATCAGCCCTGGGTAGGTCAAATGCTCGGTCACCAACGTGTCACCGGGTTTGAGCAGCGCCATCAACACGCAAAGCAAGCCGTGCTGGCCGCCATTGACGCAAATGACTTGCTCGGGATTCGGGACGAATTCCAGATGCCGCAGCCAGTCCGCGCCTGCCGCACGGTGACGCGGCAACCCGCAATCGGCCGTATAACCGCTGAGCAGCTGCAAAGTGTGTGGATCACTTGCCAAGGCCTGCAGGCCCTGACTGAGAAAGGCAGCTTCCTGCCCCGGAATCGGCTGATTCCGACTCATGTCGAAGAACGGCTGAGGCTCGTCGCTGACATTGCGAAAGCCAGCATCCCGCGGCCGTTCCATCCCGCGCTGACGCACATAAGTGCCATCTCCTACACGCGCCACCACCAACCCTACCCGTTCCAGTTCGCCATACGCACGGCTGATGGTGCCAATGGTCACGCCCAGGCTGTCCGCCAACAAACGATGGGGCGGCAGTTTGCTCCCGGGTTCGATCACGCCTTCACCGATACTTTTTTCCAGGGCCTCGGCCAGGCGCTTGTACTTGACGCCGCGCCCATGGGCCAGGCCCTCGCGCAGGATTGACACCGTGGCAATACTTACTTTGACAGTCATTTCCATCCCGAATAGCGTGCTGAAAACAGGTTCAATCAGGGATAGACCTATTCAGTCACCAGGTCAATTCCGATGACGAAGGAGCACGAACATGTCCATGGCCCTTAGCACCGCTTCAAGTATTCGAAAACCCTGGTTGGCCGGACTGGTCACCAGCGTGCTGTTCCTGATCGTGTGCCTGAGCTGGGGAACCACGTGGCTGGGGATCAAGATCGCCGTCGAAAGCGTGCCGCCACTGACCGCCGCCGGCCTGCGTTTTCTGATCGCCTTTCCGCTGTTTCTGAGCTTCGCCCTGCTACGTCGCGAACCGCTGCTGTTCCCACGGCAGAGTCGCTGGTTTTTCGTGTTCGTCACGCTGTCGTATTTCAGCCTGCCGTATTACTTGCTCAACTACGGCGAGATGCACGTGTCCTCGGGGCTGACGGCGCTGCTGTTCAGTTGCATGCCGGTGTTCATCCTGATCTTTTCGGCGGTGTTTTTGCGGGAGCGAATCTACCCCTCGCAGGTGGTTGGTATCGCCATCGGGTTTGGCAGTCTGTTTATGATTATCCGCAGCCAGGGGCTGCACCTGGATCATGCCGAGTTCTTCGGGGTGCTGGCGATTCTGGCGGCGGCGGTGATGCATGCGCTGTGTTACGTGATCACCAAGAAACAAGGCGCGGCGATTAGCGTGATCACCTACAACACGCTGCCCATCGGCCTCGCAGGTTTGATGCTGTTCATGGCGGGACTGAACGTTGAGGCGCCGGTGTTCGACGACATCACCTCGCGCTCATGGGGCGCCCTGCTCTACCTGGGGCTGGTGGCGTCGGTGGGCGGGTTTATCGTTTATTTCATGCTGCTCAAACGACTGAGCCCGATCATTCTGTCGTTCGTGTTTATTATTTTTCCGGTGTTCGCGGTGATGATTGGTGCTTGGTACGAGGGGCAAAGCCTGTCGCGGGAGTTGATGGGGTATTCGGCGGTGCTTTTGGCGGGGTTTTCGATTACTAAATTGCCGGTCGAAAAATGGCTAAAAGGTTGAGTAAATCCCCCCGTAGGAGCTGCCGAAAGCTGCGATCTTTTGATTTTTCTTTTAACGGCAAAGATCAAAAGATCGCAGCCTTCGGCAGCGCCTGCACGGGTTGGCGTCAGATCACGAACAGGTCGACAAACCGGTTCACCGGCGTTGCTTCCAGCTTCGCTTGGTCCTTGCACAACGCAAAGATCTCATTACTGCGCTGAGCGGTGAAACGCGTCGCCAGGTTGGCCTTGAACTTGTCTTCCAACAACGGAATGCCATCGATGCGACGACGGCGATGGCCGATTGGATATTCGACCACCACGTTCTCGGTGCTGGAACCGTCCTTGAAAAACACCTGGATCGCGTTGGCGATGGAACGCTTGTCAGCCTCCAGGTATTCGCGGGTGAAGCGCGGCTCTTCAACGATGACCATTTTCTCGCGCAGCACATCGATGATCGGGTGCGCGACGTGGAAGTCGTCTTCGTACTGCTCGGCCACCAAGTTGCCGAAGGCCAGCGGCACGGCGGTCATGTACTGAATGCAGTGGTCGCGGTCCGCGGCATTGGCCAGCGGACCGACTTTGGAAATGATCCGAATCGCCGACTCATGAGTGGTGATGACGATCTTGTCGATTTCGTGCAGGCGATTCCTGACTTGCGGGTGCAGGGTGACGGCGGCTTCACAGGCAGTCTGCGCGTGGAACTCGGCCGGAAAGCTGATCTTGAACAGCACGTTTTCCATCACGTAGCTGCCGTACTGGCGGGAGAAGCTGAAGGCGCGTTTGTCTTCAGGCTTGAGCGCCAGGTCGTTATTGGTGTGGCTGAACAGTACGTCGTAGAAGCCCCACTGTTTGGCGGTCAACACGCCGGGGATGCCCATTTCGCCCCGCATGGCGATGTCCGCCAGACGCACGCCTCGGCTGGAAGCGTCGCCGGCGGCCCAGGATTTTCGTGACCCGGCGTTCGGCGCATGACGATAGGTGCGCAGCGCCTGACCGTCGGCAAACGCGTGGGATAACGCCGACAACAGCTGTTCGCGATTGGCGCCCATGAGTTTGGCGGTGACTGCCGTGGAGGCAACTTTCACCAGCAGCACGTGATCGAGTCCTACGCGGTTGAAGGAGTTTTCCAAGGCGATAACGCCCTGAATCTCGTGAGCCATGATCATCGCTTCCAGCACTGCGCGGATCGTCAGCGGCGCATCGCCATTGGCCAAACGTTTTTGCGACAGGTGATCAGCCACCGCGAGAATCCCGCCGAGGTTATCGGACGGATGGCCCCACTCAGCGGCGAGCCAGGTGTCGTTGTAGTCGAGCCAGCGCACGATGCAGCCGATGTCCCACGCTGCCTTGACCGGATCGAGACGAAATGACGTACCGGGGACACGGGCACCGAACGGCACGACGGTGCCTTCGACAATCGGGCCCAGGTGTTTGGTGCATTCGGGAAAGCGCAGGGCCAGCAGGCCACAGCCGAGAGTGTCCATCAGGCAGTTGCGGGCGGTGTCGAGTGCTTCAGCGGACTCGATCTTGAAGTTGAGGACGTAGTCGGCAATGTCCTGCAGGACTGTGTCGTAGTCGGGGCGGTTGTTCAGGTCGACGTTGGCGCTCATGTTCGATTCACTCTTGAAGTGGTTCGTTAATGGGACCTCGGTTCAGGACTAATCATTCTTATTATTGAAATGCGATCCCTGTAGGAGCTGCCGAAGACTGCGATCTTTTGATTTTGCTTTTTAGAATCAAGATCAAAAGATCGCAGCCTTCGGCAGCTCCTACAGGGGAATGTGTTCGTTAGAAAGAGTCGCCCGGCACGCGCACAAACCCTTCCATCAACACCCGCGCACTGCGGCTCATGATGGCTTTGTTCACGGTCCATTCGCCGTTCACTTGGCTGGCCTCGGCGCCCACACGCAAGGTCCCGGACGGATGCCCGAAGCGCACGGCATTACGTTCGATACCACCGGCCGCCAGGTTCACCAACGTCCCGGAAATCGCTGCCGCAGTACCAATCGCCACCGCCGCCGTGCCCATCATCGCGTGGTGCAATTTGCCCATCGACAACGCACGTACCAACAGGTCGACATCACCCGCCGCAATCGCCTTGCCGCTCGACGCCACGTAGTCCGCAGGCTTGGCCACAAACGCCACTTTCGGCGTGTGCTGACGCTTGGCCGCTTCGTCCAGGTCCTTGATCAAACCCATGCGCAACGCGCCGTAGGCACGGATGGTTTCAAACATCGCCAGGGCTTTCGGGTCGCCGTTGATCGCGCCTTGCAGCTCGGTGCCTGTGTAGCCGAGGTCTTCGGCGTTGATGAAAATCGTCGGGATACCGGCGTTGATCATGGTCGCCTTGAAGGTCCCGACGCCGGGCACTTCGAGGTCATCTACCAGGTTGCCGGTAGGGAACATCGACCCGCTGCCGCCCTCTTCTTCCGCCGCCGGGTCCATGAATTCGACTTGCACTTCGGCGGCCGGAAAGGTCACGCCGTCGAGTTCGAAACCACCGGTTTCCTGCACTTCACCATTGGTGATCGGCACGTGGGCGATGATGGTCTTGCCAATGTTGGCCTGCCACACGCGAACCACGGCAACGCCGTTGTGCGGGATGCGGCTGGCATCCACCAAGCCATTGCTGATGGCAAATGAGCCGACCGCTGCCGACAGGTTGCCGCAGTTGCCGCTCCAATCGACGAAAGGCTTGTCGATAGACACCTGACCGAACAGGTAATCGACGTCGTGATCAGCCTTGATGCTTTTCGACAGGATCACGGTTTTGCTGGTGCTGGAGGTCGCGCCGCCCATGCCGTCGATTTGCTTGTCGTACGGGTCGGGGCTGCCGATCACCCGTAGCAACAGCGCATCGCGAACCGGGCCGGGAATCTGTGCCGCTTCGGGCAGGTCTTGCAGGCTGAAGAACACGCCTTTGCTGGTGCCGCCGCGCATGTAGGTGGCGGGGATTTTGATCTGCGGTGCGTGAGTCATTGGTACTCCTTCAAAGCAGGCAGGGGACTTGAAATCCCCTGCCTGCCCATCGTGTTTTAAACGGCGACCGCCGATTCTTCGAGGAAGTCCTGAGCGAAACGCTGCAACACGCCGCCCGCCTCGTAAATCGACACTTCTTCGGCGGTGTCGAGTCGGCAAGTCACCGGCACTTCAACGCGCTCGCCATTCAGACGATTGATCACCAACGTCAACTGCGCCCGCGGGGTGCGGTCGCCGATCACGTCGTAGGTTTCGCTGCCGTCGATGGCCAAGGTGTGACGATCGGTGCCCGGCAAAAACTCCAGCGGCAACACGCCCATGCCCACCAGGTTGGTGCGGTGAATACGCTCGAAACCTTCAGCGGCAATCGCTTCCACACCGGCCAGACGCACGCCCTTCGCCGCCCAGTCCCGGGACGAACCCTGACCGTAGTCGGCGCCCGCGATGATGATCAGCGGCTGCTTGCGTTCCATGTAGGTTTCGATGGCTTCCCACATGCGCATCACCTGGCCTTCCGGCTCGACGCGAGCCAGCGAACCCTGCTTGACCTTGCCGTTTTCCTGGACCATTTCGTTGAACAGTTTCGGGTTGGCGAAGGTGGCGCGCTGCGCGGTCAAGTGGTCGCCACGGTGGGTCGCGTAAGAGTTGAAGTCCTCTTCCGGCAAGCCCATTTTCGCCAGGTACTCACCCGCCGCGCTGTCGAGCATGATCGCGTTCGACGGTGACAGGTGATCGGTGGTGATGTTGTCCGGCAGCACCGCCAACGGGCGCATGCCCTTGAGCGGACGTGCGCCGGCCAGCGCGCCTTCCCAGTACGGCGGACGGCGGATGTAGGTGCTCATCTCGCGCCAATCGTACAGCGGCGTGACTTTCGGGCCGGTGTCTTCGTGGATGGCGAACATCGGAATGTAGACCTGACGGAACTGCTCCGGCTTGACCGAAGCCTTGACCACGGCGTCGATTTCCTCGTCGCTCGGCCAGATGTCTTTCAGGCGGATTTCCTTACCATCGACCACGCCCAACACATCTTTTTCGATGTCGAAACGGATGGTCCCGGCGATGGCGTAAGCGACCACCAACGGCGGCGAAGCGAGGAACGCGTTCTTGGCGTACGGGTGAATCCGCCCGTCGAAGTTGCGGTTGCCGGAGAGCACGGCAGTCGCATACAAATCGCGGTCGATGATCTCTTGCTGGATCACCGGATCGAGTGCGCCGGACATCCCGTTGCAGGTGGTGCAGGCGAAAGCAACGATGCCAAAACCGAGTTGCTCCAGTTCGCTGGTCAGACCCGCTTCGTCGAGGTACAGCGCGACGGTTTTCGAACCCGGCGCCAGGGACGATTTGACCCATGGCTTGCGGGTCAGACCGAGCTTGTTGGCATTGCGCGCCAGCAGGCCGGCGGCGATGACGTTGCGCGGGTTGCTGGTGTTGGTGCAACTGGTGATGGCGGCGATGATCACCGCGCCGTCCGGCATCTGGCCCGGCACTTCGGTCCACTCGCCGGAGATGCCTTGAGCGGCCAGATCCGAGGTCGCGACGCGAGCATGCGGGTTGCTCGGGCCGGCCATATTGCGCACCACCGAGGACAGGTCGAAGCTCAAGCCGCGCTCGTATTGCGCATGCTTCAAACTGTCAGCCCAGAGGCCGGTGGTCTTCGCGTAGTTCTCGACCAACTGCACCTGCTCGTCTTCACGGCCGGTGAGCTTCAGGTAGTCGATGGTTTGCTGATCGATGTAGAACATCGCTGCAGTGGCGCCGTATTCCGGGGCCATGTTGGAAATGGTCGCGCGGTCACCGAGGGTCAGCGCCGAGGCGCCTTCGCCGAAGAACTCCAGCCAGGCGCCGACGACTTTCTGTTTGCGCAGGAACTCGGTCAGCGCCAGCACCATGTCGGTGGCGGTGATGCCCGGTTGCAGCTTGCCCGTCAGTTCAACGCCGACGCTTTCCGGCAGGCGCATCCACGACGCACGGCCGAGCATCACACTCTCGGCTTCCAGACCACCGACGCCGATGGCGATCACGCCCAGCGCATCGACGTGCGGGGTGTGGCTGTCGGTGCCGACGCAGGTATCCGGGAAGGCCACGCCGTCGCGCACCTGAATCACCGGCGACATTTTCTCCAGGTTGATCTGGTGCATGATCCCGTTGCCCGGCGGAATTACATCAACGTTCTTGAAGGCTTTTTTGGTCCAGTTGATGAAGTGGAAACGGTCTTCGTTGCGACGGTCTTCGATGGCGCGGTTCTTCTCGAACGCCTCCGGATCGAAGCCACCGCGCTCGACAGCCAGGGAGTGATCGACGATCAATTGCGTCGGCACTACCGGGTTCACTTGCGCCGGGTCACCACCTTGCAGGGCGATGGCGTCACGCAGGCCGGCGAGGTCGACCAAAGCGGTCTGGCCGAGTATGTCATGGCACACCACACGCGCCGGGAACCACGGGAAGTCGAGGTCGCGTTTGCGTTCGATGAATTGCTTCAGGGAATCGGTGAGCGTGGCCGGGTCGCAGCGACGCACCAGGTTTTCCGCGAGCACGCGGGAGGTGTATGGCAGAGTGTCGTAGGCGCCAGGCTGAATGGCTTCGACCGCCGCACGGACGTCGAAGTAATCCAGATGGCTGCCGGGCAGCGGTTTGCGGAATTCTGTGTTCATCAGGTCAGGACTCGGTCACGGTAGTTGCAAAAGGTGGGGCCTGGCATCGATGCTGAAGTGACTCCGATCCCGCGTAGGGACTGCCGCAGGCTGCGATCTTTTGATCTTGATTCTCTAGCGATTCAAAAATCGCCGAAGATCAAAAGATCGCGGCCTGCGGCAGCTCCTACAGGGGTGCTCGGTTCTTTCAGTTAGCTGCCTCAGGCCCACCGGTCAGCGTTGTTCGATTGGCACGAACTTGCGCTGTTCGACGCCGACGTACTCGGCGCTCGGGCGGATGATGCGGTTATTGGCACGTTGTTCGAACACATGCGCGGCCCAGCCGGTCAGGCGCGAGCAGACGAAAATCGGTGTGAACAATTTGGTCGGAATGCCCATGAAGTGGTACGTCGACGCATGGTAGAAATCGGCGTTCGGGAACAGTTTCTTCTGCTCCCACATGGTCTTGTCGATGGCTTCGGAGACCGGGAACAACACCGTGTCACCCACTTCGTCGGCGAGTTTTTTCGACCAGGCCTTGATCACCTCGTTGCGCGGATCGTTGTCTTTATAGATCGCGTGGCCGAAGCCCATGATCTTGTCCTTGCGCTCGAGCATGCCGAGGGTGCCTTTGATCGCCTCTTCCGGCGACGAAAAGCGCTCGATCATTTCCATCGCCGCTTCGTTGGCGCCGCCGTGCAGCGGACCGCGCAGGGAACCGATGGCGGCAGTAACGCAGGAATACATGTCCGACAGGGTCGACGCACAGACACGGGCGGTGAAGGTCGAAGCATTGAACTCGTGTTCCGCGTAGAGGATCAGCGACACGTTCATCACTTTGACGTGCAACTCGCTCGGTTTCTTGTCATGCAGCAAGTGCAGGAAATGGCCGCCTATCGACTGTTCGTCGCTCACGCAATTGATGCGCTTGCCGTCGTGGCTGAAGCGATACCAGTAGCACATGATCGCCGGGAACGCGGCCAACAGGCGGTCGGTGATGTCGTGTTGGGCGCTGAAGTCTTTCTCTGGTTCGATGTTGCCCAGGAACGAGCAACCGGTGCGCATCACGTCCATCGGGTGGGCGTCGGCGGGGATGCGTTCCAGCACTTCTTTCAGCGCTTGCGGCAGGTCGCGCAGCTTGCTCAGTTTGTCTATATAAGCAGCGAGTTGCGTTTTGGTCGGCAGTTCGCCGTACAGCAGCAGGTAGGCGACTTCTTCGAACTGCGCGTCAGCCGCCAGTTCGCGAACGTCGTAGCCGCGATAGGTCAGGCCGGCGCCCGACTGGCCCACGGTGGACAGTGCGGTTTGCCCGGCAACCTGGCCACGGAGCCCGGCGCCACTGAGTACTTTTGCTTCGGCCATTGCTGTCTCCAATCTTGAAATTTTTAGGGAATCTGCAATTTCTTTCGGTTTACATCGCCCTCTGTAGCAGCTGTCGAGCACCGCGAGGCAGCGTTCGGCGACGCAGCCGTCGTAAGCCCGGCATACGCGGCATCACCGGAAAAACTCAATCGCCTGGTTTGGCGAGTCCTTCGGCCTCGGACGCAGCCTCGCAGGCTCGGCAGCTGCTACAAAGGTTCTTTCGTCATTATTTCTTCGCGGCAAACAGCGCATCGAGCTTCTGCTCAAACGTGTGGTAGTCGATGCGATCGTAAAGCTCCATGCGCGTCTGCATGGTGTCGATCACGTTCTGTTGCGTGCCGTCGCGGCGGATCGCGGTGTAGACGTTTTCCGCGGCCTTGTTCATCGCGCGGAACGCCGACAGCGGGTACAGCACCAGCGATACGTCGGCAGCGGCGAGTTGCTCGGTGGTGTACAGCGGCGTCGCGCCGAATTCGGTGATGTTGGCCAGGATCGGCGCTTTCACGCGGTTGGCGAACAACTTGTACATGTCCAGTTCGGTGATGGCTTCCGGAAAGATCATGTCGGCGCCGGCCTCGATGCACGCGGCGGCGCGATCCAGGGCGGATTCCAAACCTTCTACTGCCAGCGCATCGGTACGCGCCATGATCACGAAGCTGTCATCGGTGCGGGCATCGACGGCGGCTTTGATGCGGTCGACCATTTCCTGCAGCGACACGATTTCTTTATTAGGGCGATGACCGCAGCGCTTGGCGCCGACCTGGTCTTCTATGTGAATCGCTGCCGCGCCGAACTTGATCATCGACTTGACGGTACGCGCCACGTTGAACGCCGAGGAACCGAAACCGGTGTCCACGTCCACCAACAGAGGCAGGTCGCAGACGTCGGTGATGCGGCGCACGTCGGTCAGCACATCGTCCAGGCCGGTGATGCCCAGGTCAGGCACGCCGAGGGAGCCGGCAGCCACCCCGCCACCCGACAGGTAGATCGCCTTGAAACCGGCGCGCTTGGCCAGCAGCGCGTGGTTGGCGTTGATCGCGCCAACGACTTGCAACGGATGCTCGCTGGCGACCGCATCGCGGAAACGCTGGCCTGGAGTGCTCTTGTTCGAACTCATGACTCACCTCGTTCAGTGGCTGTCTTATTAGCGCCGTCCTGGTAGTGACGGGCGATATTGCGTTTGGAGGCGCCGATGTGACGGCGCATCAACAACTCGGCCAGTTCACCGTCACGGTCGGCGATGGCGTCGAGAATCCGGTGGTGCTCGGCAAAGGCCTGGCGCGGGCGATTGGGTGTGGTGGAAAACTGGATGCGGTACATGCGCACCAGTTGATACAGCTCGCCGCAGAGCATCTGGGTCAGGGTGCGGTTGCCGCTGCCCTGGATGATCCGGTAATGAAAGTCGAAATCGCCTTCCTGCTGGTAGTAGCCGACCCCGGCCTGGAACGCCGCATCGCGCTCATGGGTTTCGAGGACCCGGCGCAGCTCGTCGATTTCTTCGAGAGTCATGCGCTCGGCGGCCAGGCGACAGGCCATGCCTTCCAGGGATTCGCGGATTTCGTAGAGTTCCAGCAACTCGGCATGGCTCAGCGATACCACCCGCGCCCCGACGTGCGGTATGCGCACCAGCAGGCGCTGACCTTCCAGGCGATGGATCGCTTCGCGCAGCGGCCCGCGGCTGATGCCATAGGTGCGGGCCAGCTCCGGCTCGGAGATTTTGCTGCCGGGAGCGATCTCGCCTTTGACGATGGCCGCCTGGATGCGCCGGAAGACGTTCTCGGAAAGTGTTTCCGAGTCGTCCTGCGCAATCACTGGGGGATCGAGTTGATCCAGCATATTGTCGACACCTTGAAAGCTAATGCGGCAAAAACTAGCGAATACAGGCCGTTTAGTCAAAGGATAAATAGGTATTGTCGACAATCGTCTAATAACCGCCCGCACCATAACGAAGCAGCTCCCTTGTTTATAGCCCCCTGCCAGCGGTGGCGCCATAAAACCACCGTGCTAGAATGCCGCCCGCCTTTGCTTGTCATCTGCATCTGCACGGCTTGTCATAAATAGCTGATAGGCATACGAGGGAGCTTGCGCAGTGATGCCAGGGCCTTGAATCGAAGTACGGACCGCTGCGCACCCAGGATTTATGAGACTCAAGCCCTTCACCACATTCCTTTATTTTCTTTTCCTGCCCGGTGTAGCTGCTGCGGGGGAAAAGACTGTGTACGGCCTCAACGAGTACGCCTCGCTGAACGGCATTGATCTGGAAGTCGCCGCCAAACTCGACACCGGGGCGAAAACCGCTTCTTTAAGTGCGCGGGACATCAAGCGTTTCAAACGCAATGGCGAATCCTGGGTGCGCTTCTATCTCGCGATCGACGCCGCGCATTCGCACCCGATCGAACGCCCCCTGGCCCGAGTCAGCAAGATCAAGCGCCGGGCCGGCGACTACGACCCGGAAGCAGGCAAGAAGTACACCGCCCGCCCGGTGATCGAACTGGATATCTGCATGGGTACGGCCTTGCGCAGCATCGAAGTGAACCTGACCGACCGCAGCGCCTTCCAATACCCGCTCCTGATCGGCTCCGAAGCGCTCAAACGCTTTGATGCGCTGGTCGACCCCAGTCTTAAATACGCTGCTGGCAAACCCGCCTGCGCCACCGACGCTCATACCGCAGAGTAATTCCAATGCGCTCTCTTAACCTCCATCTGAAAATCCTCATCGCCATATTGGTGGTGCTGGGCATTTCAGTTACGGCCTATCAGATCTTCGTGCTCGGCATACCCGTCACCGAAGACGCCACGGACGACTTGTGGAACATCGACGCCAAGGTCGAGTTCGTCGCCAGTGCCAAGGACCCGGTCAAGATCCAGATGTTCGTGCCGCCCCTGAGCCGCGACTTTGTGAGCCTGAACGAAAGCTTTATCTCCAATAACTACGGCGTGGCCGTGAACCGGATCGACGGCAACCGCAAGGTCACCTGGTCGGCGCGCCGGGCCAAGGGCAACCAGACCCTTTATTACCGCCTGGTGCTGACCAAACGCTACAGTGGCGAGAAGTCCAAGATCAAAGGCCCGACCTTCCGCGACAGCATCGCCGTCGAAGGCGCGGAAAAAATCGCGGCCGAAGCCTTGCTCGCACCGATCCGCCAGCACTCGGCCGACGTCGAAACCTTCGTCGGCGAAGCGATCAAGCGCGTCAACAATCTCAGCGATGACAACGTGAAGCTGTTGCTCGGCGGTGACCCGTCGACCTCGAACAAAGCCCGGATCGTCGAACTGGTGCTGTCCATCGCCCACGTGCCGGTGGAGAAGGTTCACACCATCCGTTTGGTCGCCGATCAGCCGCAAATGCCTGAACTGTGGTTGCGCAGTTTCAATGGCACCGATTGGCTGTACTTCAACCCGGAAACCGGTGAACAGGGCATGCCGACCGACCGCCTGCTGTGGTGGACCGGCGATGAAAACCTGATCACCGTCGATGGCGGCAAGAAAGCCAACGTGACCTTCAGCCTGAACAACAGCGAAATGAACGCCATTCGCCTGGCCAAGCTGACCGACGAAAACACCGACGCCAACTTCCTCGAGTACTCGCTGTACGGCCTGCCGCTGCAAACCCAGCAGACGTTCATGATCATGGTAATGATCCCGATTGGCGTGCTGGTGATCCTGATTCTTCGCAACCTGATCGGCCTGCAGACCCTCGGCACCTTTACCCCGGTGCTGATCGCCCTGGCCTTCCGCGAGACGCAGTTGGGCTTCGGGATTGTGCTGTTTACCATCATCACGGCGCTCGGGCTGTCGCTGCGTTCCTACCTTGAACACTTGAAACTGCAAATGCTGCCGAGGCTGTCGGTGGTGCTGACTTTTGTCGTGGTATTGATCGCGGCGATCAGTCTGTTCAGCCATAAACTCGGCCTGGAGCGCGGGTTGTCGGTGGCGCTGTTCCCGATGGTGATTTTGACCATGACCATCGAACGGCTGTCGATCACCTGGGAAGAACGCGGTGCCGGGCATGCGATGAAAGTGGCGATCGGAACGCTGTTCGCCGCGTCCCTGGCGCACCTGATCATGAGCGTGCCGGAGCTGGTCTACTTCGTGTTCACCTTCCCGGCGATCCTGTTGATCCTGGTGGGCTTCATGCTGGCCATGGGTCGCTATCGCGGCTACCGCCTGACCGAGCTGATCCGCTTCAAAGCGTTCCTCAAGGCTGATTCGTAATGTTCGGTTTCTGGAAGACCTGGAAGGCCCTGGAAGCCCGGGGCATCATGGGGATCAATCGGCGCAACGCGGACTACGTGCTCAAGTACAACAAGCGCAGCCTCTACCCGATTGTCGATGACAAGATCATCACCAAGGAACGCGCGATTGCCGCCGGCATTAACGTGCCGGAGTTGTACGGGATCATTTCCACCGAGAAAGAAATCGACAACCTCGACCGGATCATCGGCGGGCGCAACGACTTCGTGATCAAACCGGCCCAGGGCGCGGGCGGTGACGGCATTATTGTGGTGGCCGACCGTTTCGAGGGCCGCTATCGCACGGTGTCCGGCAAGATCATCAGCCATGAGGAAATCGAGCACCATGTCTCCAGCATCCTCACCGGCCTGTATTCCCTGGGCGGCCACCGTGACCGGGCGCTGATCGAATACCGAGTGACACCCGATCAGATTTTCAAAAGCATCAGTTACGAAGGCGTGCCGGACATCCGCATCATTGTGCTGATGGGTTATCCGGTGATGGCCATGCTGCGCTTGCCGACTCGCCAGTCGGGCGGCAAGGCCAACTTGCACCAGGGCGCCATCGGCGTCGGTGTCGACCTGGCCACCGGCCTGACTCTGCGCGGCACCTGGCTGAACAACATCATCACCAAACACCCGGACACCACCAACGCCGTGGATGGCGTGCAACTGCCCTATTGGGACGGTTTCATGAAGCTCGCCGCCGGTTGCTATGAACTGTGCGGGTTGGGTTACATCGGCGTAGACATGGTGCTCGATCAGGAGAAAGGCCCGCTGATCCTTGAGCTCAATGCCCGGCCGGGGTTGAACATCCAGATTGCCAATGATTGCGGGCTGACGTTGCGCACCCATGCGGTCGAGGCACGGCTGGAAGAGTTGAAGGCCCGCGGGATTACCGAGACGGTGCAGGAACGGGTGGAATTTGTTCAGGAGATGTTTGGGCATATTCCGCCGGTTGAGGGGTAGTTGATGATCGTTCCCGCTCTGCGTGGGAACGCATCCCGTGACGCTCCGCGTCACAGGCGGACGCGGGGCATCCGTGGCGGCGCTACCACGAGGAGCGTGGCAACGATCGGTCACCAATCTGCCAATCCCCGACATCCCCTCTAGGAGCAAATCCTGCGGAGGACTACAATCGCCACCCCGCCTCGATGGCTGATCCGCGCCGCCCATGTTGACCTGTTCCGTATACCCGCTCCCCTATCGCGCCAACCCCGCCGAGTACTTCGCGGCGATCCGTCATGCCCCCGGCGCCGTGCTGCTCGATAGTGGCCGACCAACGGCCGATCGCGGGCGTTTTGACTTGCTCAGCGCCTGGCCGCTGCAGCAATTGGCCGTCCTGTCGGAGGAAAGCGGAGCGGATTTCCTGCAACGCCTTCGGGATAATCTGACACAGCTCGGCGAAGCGTCAGTCCCGGATGAGCTGCCCTTCGCCGGTGGCCTGATCGGTTATCTGAGCTACGACTTCGGCCGTCATCTGGAAAATCTGCCGAGCCAGGCCCAGGACGATTTGCACTTGCCGGATGCGCGTTTCGGCCTGTATGACTGGGCGTTGATCAGCGATCACCAACGGCTGACCAGTCAACTGGTGTTTCACCCGACGCTGATCGAAAGCGAGCGGCAGCGTTTGATCGCCATGTTTACTCAGTCTGCATCCCACCCGGTCGAGCCGTTCAAGCTGAAGGCGCCGATGCAGGCCGATCTGAGCGCCGACGACTATCGCCAAGCCCTTGAGCGCATCCAGCAATACATCCAGGCCGGCGACTGCTATCAGGTCAACTTCGCCCAGCGCTTTCGCGCGCAATGCCAGGGTGATCCGTGGGTCGCCTATTGCGCACTGCGTGAAGCCTGCCCGACACCGTTTTCCGGGTTCCAGAGCCTGCCCGACGGCGGCGCAGTGCTGAGCCTGTCGCCGGAGCGCTTCGTCAAAGTCAGCGAACGCCAAGTGGAAACCCGCCCGATCAAAGGCACCCGGCCTCGCGGCCTGAGCCCCGCCGAAGACGCGGCGAACGCCGCCGAGCTGCTGGCGAGCCCCAAGGATCGCGCGGAAAACCTGATGATCGTCGACCTGCTGCGCAACGACCTCGGGCGCACTTGCCGCATCGGTTCGGTGCGGGTGCCGGAGTTGTTCAGCCTGGAAAGCTATCCGAATGTGCATCACCTGGTGAGCAGCGTCACTGGTGAACTGGCGGATGACAAGGATGCGCTGGACCTGATCGCGGGCAGCTTCCCCGGTGGCTCGATCACCGGCGCGCCGAAGATCCGTGCGATGCAGATCATTGATGAACTGGAGCCGACCCGGCGTGGGTTGTACTGCGGATCGTTGCTGTACCTGGACGTGCGCGGTGAGATGGACAGCTCCATCGCTATTCGCAGTTTGCTGGTCAAGGATGGGCAGGTGTGTTGCTGGGGCGGCGGCGGGATTGTCGCGGACTCGCAGTGGCAGGCCGAATATCAGGAATCGATCACCAAAGTGAAGGTGTTGCTCGATACCCTGCAAAACCTGTAACCGACACCATGATCATTCCCACGCTCCGCGTGGGAATGCAGCCAGGGACGGTCTGCGTCCCAAAAGCAAACGCGGAGCGTCCGGTGAGGCATTACCACGCAGAGCGTGGGAACGATCAGCGACCGCAACCGGGTTTACAGGCTAAGGGCGCGATTCGAAGCCTTGATAAACTCCTGCTTCAACTCCGCAAAGCTGTGCACCGCCGGAAACTGCGGAAACTCGCGGATCACATTGTCCGGCGCATGGAACAGAATCCCGGCATCGGCCTCGCCCAGCATCGTCGTGTCGTTGTAGGAATCCCCCGCCGCAATCACCCGGTAGTAGAGGCTCTTGAAGGCCAATACCGACTGACGCTTGGGATCCTTCTGACGCAACTGATAACTGGTCACCCGCCCGGCGTCGTCGGTAATCAGCCGATGGCAGAGCAAGGTCGGGAAGCCCAGTTGACGCATCAGCGGCTGGGAAAACTCGTAAAAGGTGTCTGACAGGATCACCACCTGGAAGCGCTCGCGCAGCCAGTTGACGAACTCGATGGCGCCGTCCAGCGGTTGCAGCGTGGCGATCACTTCCTGAATGTCCGAGAGCTTCAAGCCGTGCTCGTCGAGGATCCGCAGGCGTTGCTTCATCAGCACGTCGTAGTCGGGAATGTCCCGGGTGGTGGCCCGGAGGGATTCGATCCCGGTTTTTTCGGCGAAGGCGATCCAGATTTCCGGGACCAGCACACCTTCAAGATCCAGACAGGCAATTTCCACAAGACACTCCCATTTGTATTGATTATTGAGTCGAGCGAGCAAAAGGACTGCCGAACTCTAGCGACTCGGGCCAGCCCGCGCAACGCAGAGGGCGCGCCAGGGGCTGTGGGATTTTGTTACCATCGACGCCATATAGAGCGCCCAGCGCCACCGACCTGTAGGAAGCCGCCCTGATGAGCCCATCGTTCGATGTCGTGGAACTCGCCACGACCTATGCCAACAAATCCGCCCAAGACATCCTGAAACTGGCGTTCGCCGAGTTTGGCGATGACCTGTGGATATCTTTCAGCGGCGCCGAGGACGTGGTGCTGGTGGACATGGCCTGGAAGCTGAACAAGAACGTGAAAGTGTTCAGCCTCGATACTGGCCGCTTGCACCCCGAGACCTACCGTTTCATCGATCAGGTGCGCGAGCACTACAAGATCGACATCGAACTGGTGTCGCCGGACTACACGAAACTTGAACCGTTCGTGAAGGAAAAAGGCCTGTTCAGTTTCTACAAGGATGGCCATGGCGAATGCTGCGGCATCCGCAAGATCGAACCGTTGCGCCGCAAGCTGTCCGGCGTCACCGCTTGGGCTACCGGCCAGCGTCGGGACCAGAGCCCGGGCACCCGCAGCGCCGTCGCCGTGATGGAAATCGACACCGCGTTCTCCACACCCGAGCGCACCCTGTACAAATTCAACCCGCTGGCACAAATGACCAGCGAAGAGATCTGGGGTTACATCCGCATGCTGGAGCTGCCGTACAACAGCCTGCATGAGCGCGGCTTTATCAGCATTGGTTGCGAGCCGTGCACCCGCCCAGTGCTGCCGAACCAGCATGAGCGCGAAGGTCGTTGGTGGTGGGAAGAAGCGACGCAGAAAGAATGCGGATTGCATGCGGGGAACATCATCAGCAAATCCAAGGCATAAACCAAGCCTCGTGCAATTCCCCTGTAGGAACAATGCTTGCTCCTACAGGGTGCGTGGATGTCTTCATGAATGTGTACACACGAATGTCACCATAGGTGCCATTTATGTGTGCACTTTTTATTTGTTCGCCCCAAAAAGTTACATCCTCCATTCCTGAGTTCCTCAGACGACGTTTTTCACAAATCCCGCCAAAAAATAAATACCTGTTCAATCGGTCAATTTATATCGCCTTTATTTCAGCAACTTATCTTCTTTAAATAACAAAACGAAATTACAGAACAACTTCATAGATCCTGAATTGGCATAGATCTGGCTTTAGTGCACTTATGTTTTGTATACAATTAAAATCAAAACATACACACACTTTCGATCCGCAAGCCTGAAGCGCCCTATCCCGTACAGGCTGCAGATGCCCCGTAACCAATGATGCTTATTGCCCGCGACGAAGATTTGTCGAGCCTGCGCTCATGCACAGTCATCGCGATGCCAAGCCTCAGGAGCCTGCCGGAATGCGTACTAGCCTATCCAATAACAACACCGCGCTGGATCTGCCCTCCTCCCCACCAGCCTTTAATACTCACGATCAAACGCATCAAGCCCCGGTGGTCCTCAGCCCACGCCTGCACAACAAGGACCTGGCGCCGACCAAGGCCGAAGGTCGGCGCTGGGGCCGCTACAGCATTTTTGCCCTGTGGACTAACGACGTTCACAACATCGCCAACTACTCGTTCGCCATCGGCCTGTATGCCTTGGGGCTGGGGGGTTGGCAGATTCTGCTATCCCTGGGGATCGGCGCGGCGTTGGTGTATTGCTTCATGAACCTGTCGGGTTATATGGGCCAAAAGACCGGTGTGCCGTTTCCTGTCATCAGCCGGATCAGTTTCGGCATCCACGGGGCGCAAATTCCTGCGTTGATCCGCGCCGTTATCGCCATCGCCTGGTTCGGGATTCAGACGTACCTGGCCTCGGTGGTCTTTCGTGTGTTGCTGACGGCGGTCCATCCCGGCTTCGCCGATTACGACCACAACTCGATCCTCGGCCTGTCGACCTTGGGCTGGATATGTTTCGTTGCCATCTGGTTCGTGCAACTGGCGATCCTGGCGTATGGCATGGAAATGGTCCGGCGTTATGAGGCATTTGCCGGGCCGGTGATTCTGCTGACCGTCGCCTCCCTCGCCGGGTGGATGTACTTCCAGGCCGATGCGACCATTGCCTGGTCGACTCGTGAACCGCTGACTGGCGGCGAGATGTGGCGCAATATCTTTGCCGGCGGTGCGTTGTGGCTGTCGATCTACGGCACGCTGATCCTCAACTTCTGCGACTTCGCCCGTTCCTCGCCGTGCCGCAAGACCATCAAGGTCGGAAACTTCTGGGGCTTGCCGGTGAATATTCTGGTGTTCGCCAGCATCACCGTCCTGCTCTGCGGTGCGCAATTTCAGATCAATGGCCGGATCATCGAAAGCCCGACCGAAATCATCGCCTCGATCCCCAACACCTTCTTCCTGGTGCTCGGTTGCCTGGCGTTCCTGATCGTCACCGTGGCGGTGAACATCATGGCCAACTTCGTCGCCCCGGCCTTCGTGCTCAGCAACCTGGCGCCGAAATACCTGACCTTCCGCCGTGCCGGGCTGATCAGCGCGACCATCGCCGTGCTGATCCTGCCGTGGAACCTCTACAACAGCCCATTGGTGATCGTGTATTTCCTGTCCGGTCTCGGCGCCCTGCTCGGCCCGTTGTACGGGGTGATCATGGTCGACTACTGGCTTGTACGAAAAGGCCAGGTCAACGTGCCGCAGTTGTACAGCGAAGACCCCAACGGCGCTTATTACTACAGCCGTGGCGTCAATCTCCGAGCCGTGGCGGCGTTTATTCCTGCAGCCTTGATCGCCATCGTCCTGGCGCTGGTGCCGGGTTTCCACCTCGTGTCGCCGTTCTCCTGGCTGATTGGTGCCGGGATTGCCGGGATGCTCTATCTGATCATCGCCAAGCGGCAGCCGCATTACGCCGATGTCAGCGGTGAATGCATCGCCGTCGATAACGTCGGCCATTAATCCCATCGCGGTCTGGCAATGTCGGGCCGCCGAACTACCCCGCTATAAGGACTTCACATGCGAATTCTCGTGGTCAACGTCAACACCACCGAATCCATCACCCAGGCCATCGCCCGCCAGGCTCAGTCCGTGGCCGCGCCCGGCACCGAAATCATCGGCCTGACCCCGCATTTCGGCGCCGATTCCATCGAAGGAAATTTCGAGAGCTACCTGGCGGCCATCGCGGTGATGGACCGGGTCATGTCCTACGACCAGCCCTTCGATGCGGTGATCCAGGCCGGTTACGGTGAACACGGTCGCGAAGGCTTGCAGGAGTTGCTCAACGTGCCGGTGGTGGACATCACCGATGCGGGCGCCAGTACGGCGATGTTCCTCGGTCATGCCTACTCGGTGATTACCACGCTGGACCGCACCGTGCCGCTGATCGAGGATCGCCTCAAGTTGTCGGGGCTGTGGGACCGCTGCGCGTCCGTGCGAGCCAGTGGCTTGGCAGTTCTGGAGCTGGAGTCTGATCCGCAGCGCGCGCTGGAGGCGATTGTTCGCCAGGCGGAATTGGCGGTGCTGGAGGACAAGGCCGAGGTGATTTGCCTGGGTTGCGGCGGCATGGCCGGGCTGGATGAGCAGATTCGCCAGCGCACCGGCGTACCGGTGGTGGACGGGGTGACGGCGGCAGTGACCATTGCCGAGTCGTTGGTGCGGTTGGGGTTGTCGACGTCGAAGGTGCGGACGTATGCGACGCCGCGGCCGAAGACGATTATTGGTTGGCCGGGGCGGTTTGGGCGGTAGACCGCGTTATCGTTCTTCGCGGGCAAGCCTCGCTCCTACAGGGTTCGCGCAACCCCGTGTAGCAGCGAGGCTTGCCCGCGAAGGCCACGACTCGGTTTGGAACCTGGCTCAAAGAGCACTAAACCGCTCCCCCAACCCCTGCCCCGCAAACTGCTCAATAATGAAATCCACAAATGCCCGAGTCTTGCCGGGCAGCAGTTTATGTTCCGCGTAATAGATCGAAATATTGCCATCATCGACATACCAGTCCGGCAATACCCGCTGCAACGTCCCGGCCTGCAGATAACCCACGGCAAACGGCATGCTCACCAGCGCGATGCCCAACCCCTGGGCGGCACTGGCGCAGGCCGCTTCCGAATCGCTCATGGTCATTCGTGCCTTGAGCACCAGCGGGCTGTGTTGCTGAGTACGACTGGTCAACTGCCAGGAGCGCACGCGACCGGTTTGCGGGGAGCGAATCAGAATCCCGTCGCACTGCTTGAGATCGTCAGGTTCGACAATGGCTTCGCGTCCGGCCAGATACTCGGCTGACGCCACAAGCACCCGATGGGCCGGGGTCAACTTTCGAGCGACCACGCCCAGGGGCAACTCGAACCCGCCGCCAATCGCCGCATCAAAACCCTGGGCAATCAGATCGACCTGGCGATTATCGAAGTGCCAGTCCGGATTGATCGCCGGAAAGCGCCGCAAAAACTCCCCCAGCAGCGGCACCACATACAGACGCCCGAACACCGTGCCCATGCTGACCTTCAGCGTGCCGGCCGGGCGCCCTTCGGCACTGGCGAGGTTGGCCACGGCGTTTTGAATGGTGTGCAGGCTGGCGCTGACTTCGCTCAAAAACAACTGGCCGGCCTCGGTTAAGGTCAGGCTGCGCGTGCTGCGCTGAAACAGCCGCACACCCAGTCTGGCTTCAAGCTTGGCGACGCTCTTGCCCACCGCTGCCGGAGTCAGGCTCAAGCGCCGCGCAGCTTCGGCGAAGCTGCCGACTTCGGCGCTGCGCACAAAGCATTCGATGCTGCTGAAAGTTTCCATGATCGTCACTATAAACTTCTGGTTTACACAGACTATACAATTACAGTCTACCCAGCGGGTAATGCGAGGCCGATACTCGACTCCATCAACAAGGCAGCCCGCCTTGAATTTTCCGGAGATCGATATGACTACTCAGAACCTCAGCGGCAAAGTGGCTTTGATTCAAGGTGGCTCACGCGGTATCGGCGCTGCCATCGTCAAGCGCCTGGCCGCTGAAGGCGCCGCGGTTGCCTTCACTTACGTCAGCTCCACTGCCAAAGCTGAAGAATTGCAAAACAGCATCACCGGTAACGGCGGCAAAGCCCTCGCCATTAAAGCCGACAGCGCCGACGCCGAAGCCATTCGCAACGCCGTGACTGCTACCGTCGAAGCCTTTGGTCGCCTGGACATCCTGGTCAACAACGCCGGCGTGCTGGCCGTCGCACCGCTGGAAGATTTCAAGCTCGAAGACTTCGACCAGACCCTGGCCATCAACGTGCGCAGCGTGTTCATCGCCACCCAGGCCGCCGCCAAACACATGACCGAAGGCGGCCGCATTATCAACATCGGCAGCACCAACGCCGACCGCATGCCTTTCGCCGGCGGTGGCCCGTACGCCATGAGCAAATCGGCGCTGGTCGGCCTGACCAAAGGCTTGTCCCGCGACCTCGGCCCACGGGGCATCACCATCAACAACGTGCAACCGGGCCCGGTCGATACCGACATGAACCCGGCCGACGGTGACTTCGCCGATAGCCTGATCCCGATGATGTCCGTAGGTCGTTACGGCAAAGCGGAAGAGATCGCCAGTTTTGTCGCCTACCTTGTCGGCCCCGAAGCGGGTTACATCACCGGTGCCAGCCTGTCGATCGACGGTGGTTTTGGCGCTTGATGGACTAGATCGCTGAAACAAAAACGCCGGCAATCATTGCCGGCGTTTTTTTATGCCTGGTTTTCAGGCCCATTCAAGCGCTGGCAAGCCACAGGCACTCGGCGTGAACGCCTTCAACGTACGAAGAATGCCATCGGCGTGTGCGTATTTTTCGTCGGCCATGGCCGCATCCGGGATCGCAATCGCGGTCATCCCCGCCGCTTTCGCCGCCGTGACACCAAACGGCGAATCCTCGAACACCAGGCAGTCCTCGGGTGCGACACCCAGGCGTCGTGCGGCCGTCAGGAAAATATCCGGCGCCGGTTTGGCCGCACCGACTTCAGGGTCATCGGCGGTGACAATGAAGTCGAACAGCGCAAACCAGTCGCGGTGCAACGTGGTTTTCTGGCCAAACGATTGACGGGAAGAGCTGGTGCCCACCGCAATCGGAATGTTGTTGGCCTTCAAGTGCCGAACCAGCTCCTCGGCGCCCGGCATCGCCAGTGCCTTGGGGAAACGCTCGCGCATCAGGGGCTCGCGGATCACCAGGAACTCTTCGGCGGTGATCGGCAAATCCAGCGCCTCGACTACGTAGCGCGCCAGGTCACCGGCGCCCCGGCCAATGATGTTCTGTTTGACGCTCCAGTCGAAGGTCCGGCCATAACGCTCGGCAATCATCGACGTGACCTCGGTGTAAATGCCCTCGGTGTCCAGCAGCAAGCCATCCATGTCGAAAATCACGGCTTTGATCGGGCCAAGCGCTTTCAGTGGTGCATTCATCGCATCTGATCCGTTTTTAATGACATCCCAGGCGGCTCAGGTACGGCCAGTACTCGGATCGATTAAAGGGTTCAGCAGCATAACGAGCGCGGCTGGCATAGGGCAACGGGCAATGCCCTGTGGATGAAAAAACCTACAACCATGATTTAGCGATTATCCCTACAGCAAACACCTCCTTTCCTGACTTCTTTCCTCGCTGATCCTGCGCAAAGTCTGGCGCTTCCAAATTGAAGCGCGCGAGTGACTGCGAATGTTCGACCCCAATGGACTCCTGGCCCTGAACAACACCATCGGCTTGCTGGTGGTCGCCGCCATGAACCCGGAGCGACCTGACATCGAAAGCTTGCTCGGTGAGTTCCGCCTCTGCCTGAACGACTACGAAGGCTGGGCGGAAAACTTCTGGACCGGCTGGGCACTGGACGTCGAACAGGTGTTCAAGGTTGGCAACGACGTTCAACTCAGCGCGCCGCTGAACTCCACCAAACCGGTCAGCGCTGTCGTTACCCAGTGCCCCGCCGAAGGTCCTTTGACCTTGGTGCATATGTTCGAGGCCGCGCGCTTCGTGCCGATCGGCAACACGCCGGTGATGCTCGAACCGGTGATCGCGGATCGCAACGGCGAACTGACGTTTGGCGAGCCTATTCACGAGACCATCGGCCCGAGCGGCATTCTCGAAGTTTCCGATTGCTCGCGGGGCCAGCGTTATCGCATCACCTTCTTTCCCGATGTTTCCGCCGAGCACGTCAAGGTGCTCTACGCCTCGTATCAAGGCTTGATCAATGAACTCGAAAGCTGGCTGCGTGCCGAGTGGAGCAATGAGTTCGAGCCAATGTGGACCGAATTCGCCAGCGCCGGTTTCCTTGAGCGCTACGGCCTGCTGCAAGAGGCGAATTGGCTGGGTGTCGGGAATTCACTGCAGGGCGTTTGGGATGACGTGAAACAGGTCTACGCCCTGCTCGCCGACCTGCAAGCCAACAGTGAAAAGTTGTTGGAGTACCTGAGCCAGGCCGAATTGGACGCGCTGCTCAATGCCTCCGCAGACGCCATCGCCAATGGCTTGCTGGTGCTCAGCGATGAGCCGCTGCTGTTCATTCACCTCGCTGCGTTTACCAGTTGGCTGAGAATGCTGCCGCCGCAATTCGTCGCCGAGGTGGTGGCAGAAATTCGCACAGACCTGCTGATCGCTTTCCTACTGGCGCGGGTGACTGGCACGTTAGGCGTAAAGCGGGGTTTGAGCGCCAAAGTGCTGGGCAAAATCAAATCCCCACGGGCGCGGCAATGGCTGGCGGCCGCCACCTTGCGCCTGGCCGAACTGACCACCGAATCCAGGCTGACCGCCCACGCAGGTGCGTTCAAAC
Source organism: Pseudomonas sp. LBUM1646 (assembly GCF_059716165.1). Classification (NCBI taxonomy): domain Bacteria; kingdom Pseudomonadati; phylum Pseudomonadota; class Gammaproteobacteria; order Pseudomonadales; family Pseudomonadaceae; genus Pseudomonas; species Pseudomonas sp. LBUM1646. Next base: position 2,057,185 of record NZ_CP166810.1, on the reverse strand, counting down.
CGTTGGCGGTCAATGCGCGCCATGCGCCGTTGAACCCGACGCCGACGTTGCCGTTAGAGATCCGCAGTGGTGAGTCACCGGTCCTGGTGGTGAAAAATCCGGCCCCTATCGCTCGCGATAAAACCGACGCGCAAACCCGAATGGTCCGGCACGAACCCCATGACGATGCGCCGGATCAGGCGAAAAACCCCAACGGCGATAGCGCCGATTGCGGGCCATTGACTTGCACCAACGGGTGCCCGGTGTCGATGGTCACCGGCGAAGAACTGCTGACCCTGACCGATGGTTCTCTCGACGGGTTGCTGGCATTTGATTTCACCCGGCTGTATCGCACCAGTGCGGTGGAACTGGATTGCGGGCTGGGCTGGGGCTGGAGTCACTCCCTCGCCCATCGACTGGAAATCGATGGCGATTGCGTTATCTGGATCGACCATGAAAACCGCCGTACGACATTTCTGCTGCCGAGTGTCGAGCGCCCGACGATCCATAACAGCCTCTCACGAGCGGCGATTTATCGGGGAGATGAGCCGCAGGAACTGATCGTTGCACTGGCGGCTGAGACTCCAAGGTTTTACCACTTTCATAACGGGCGACTGACGGCGATCAGTGATGCCTATGGCAACCGGCTACACATCATCCGAGATCGCCAGGATCGCATCCAGCGCCTCGACAACGGCGCCGGGCGCTCACTGCTGTTGTGTTACGAGCGCCGGCACCTCGTCGCCGTCGAGTACCAGACGTTTCACCCTGCCTCGGCGCTGAGTGACGCCTGGCGTACAGAACAAACGCTGGTTTCCTACCGCTACGACGCCCGCCATCACCTGATCGAAGCGACCAATGCCGCTGGCGAAAGCGAACGGTATGACTACGACGACCAGCACGTGATCCTCCAGCGGCAACTGGCCGGCGGGGCGAGTTTCTTCTGGGAGTGGGAAAGGTCTGGAAAGGCTGCGCGATGTGTCCGGCACCGGGCGACCTTTTCGCAGATGGACACCGCTTACGTCTGGGACGACCAGGGCGGCGTTGTGGTTAAAAACGTCGATGGCAGTGAAGAAGTTTACGCCCATGACGACGAGGCGAGGCTGGTGCGCCGGGTCGAACCGAGCGGCGGAGAGCACCTCAAGTCTTACGACGATAAAGGTCGGTTGATTGCCGAGCAGGATCCGTTGGGGGCGATTACCCGCTATCGCTACGACGAGGTCGGACGCCTTGTTGCGCTGATTCCACCCGAAGGCGAGCCGACGTCCTACGAGTATCGCAATGGTTTCCTGCATGCGCGGTGTCGTGGCAAAGCGGTGTGGAAGTATCAGCGTAATGCTCAGGGTGATGTGACTGAGGTGACCGATCCGGATGGGCAGGTCACCCATTATCACTACGATGCTCAGGGTCGGCTGCTGTCGATCCGTTATCCGGACACCAGCCGGCTTGTGTTTGTCTGGAACGGTTTGGGGCAGCTGGTCGAAGAAACGTTGCCGCAGGGTGGTCGGCGACACTTTTCCTACGATGCGCTGGGCCGGCGGATTACCAGCCAGGACGAACATGACGCCGTTACCCGCTACCAATGGGACGCCGTCGGTCGACTGATCCAGACGACACGTCCCGCAGGGGCGACCCGCGCTTTCAGCTACAACGCCTACGGAAAAATCACCGCCGAACGGGACGAACTCGGCCGCATCACCCGTTACGAATACGCCGACGACCTGCATCTGGTCAGCCGCCGGATCAGCCCTGACGGTACCCAACTGAAGTACCGCTACGACAACGTGCGATTGCTTCTGACGGAAATCGAGAACGAATCCGGCGAAAAATATCAGCTGGACTACACCCCCAGCGGTTTGATCCGACAAGAAACCGGCTTCGATGGCCGCCGTACGGCTTACGCCTATGACCTCAATGGAAATCTGCTGGAGAAAACCGAGTTCGGCGACGACGGCTCTCAGTTGTTCACCGGCTATCTAAGGGATGCGACAGGCCGGTTGCTGGTCAAGGCGCTGCCTGACGGGACGACGGTTGAGTATCGCTACGACAGCCTCGGCCGACTGGTCAGTGTTGATGACAGTCACGATCATCCGCTGGAGTTCGAATACGACCGTCAAGACCGGCTGATCACCGAGCACCAGGGCTGGGGCACCTTGCGTTACGGCTATAACGCCTGCGGCCAACTCAACCACATTCGTCTGCCCGACAGCAGCAGACTCGATTACCACCACGCCAAGGGCGGCGTGCTGACGGCCATCGACCTGAATGGCGCGCGGCTGACGTCGCATACGTTCTCTGCCGGTCGCGAACAGCACCGCCAACAGGGCCTGTTACTCAGCGATTACCAATATGACGAGCAGGGTCGCTTGAAAGCCCACTCCGTCAGCCAACAGCGACAACCGCTGTACCGACGCGATTATGCCTACAGCACCAACGGCAATCTCGACCACATCGCCGACACTCGCCACGGCCAACGCAGCTACCAGTACGACCCGCTCGACCGCCTGATTCGCGTCCGCCACTCCCGCGACCACCTGCCGGAAAGCTTCGCCCACGATCCAGCAGGCAATTTGCTGATGCAGGACCGTCCGGGAGCGGCGAAGGTTCTGGGAAACCGCCTGCTGATGCAGGGTGATCGGCATTACGACTACGACGCCTTCGGCAACCTGATTCGTGAACGGCGTGGCACCGCGCAAAAACTCGTCACCGAATATCGGTATGACTGCCAGCACCGACTGGTTGGCGTTACGACCCCGGACGGACGTTGCTCGAACTATCGCTACGACGCCTTCGGGCGCCGCATCAGCAAAACCGTCGATGGAAAAACCACCGAGTTCTTCTGGCAAGGCGACCAGATCGTCGCTGAAAGCAGTCACGAGCATTACCGCAGCTACGTTTACGAACCCGGCACCTTCCGCCCATTGGCCATGCTCGACGGCAAAGGCCCGCGCCAAGCCTGCCCGTTCTACTACCAACTCGACCACCTCGGCACCCCTCAGGAACTGACCGACTACAGCGGCGAAATCGTCTGGGCCGCGCAATACACCGCCTACGGCCGCCTGACCCGCCTGAACCGCGATACCCATCAAGTGCTGGATCAACCGCTGCGGTTCCAGGGGCAGTACTTCGATGCGGAGACGGGGCTGCATTACAACCGGCATCGGTATTACAACCCGGATGTTGGACGGTATCTGACGCCGGATCCGGTGAAATTGGCCGGGGGGTTGAACGGGTATCGGTATGGGGTTAATCCGACAGGGTGGGTTGATCCGTTGGGGTTGAATGAGTGTCCGGGTGGGGATGGGTGTAAGCGGCCGGGGATTGGGGAGGAGGATCCGGCTGCGGAGGTTGGGGTTGATGAGGGGGAGCCACATTTACCTGATGTGATTCATGGCGTAGACGCAAGGACCCTGAATAGAACGCATGCAATTTCAGGCAAAGGTTCTACAAAAAAAGTAGAGAGTTTCTCAAAAGATATGCGTAACGATGGTTTTGACGCTAGATTTCCTATTGAAGTAGCCGAACACGATGGCAAGCTTTATATACTTGACGGACATCATCGAGCCGCAGCTGCAAGACAAACATTGACTAGCGTGATAATAAAGCTTGTGAAAGACATCAGAGGACACGATGGAACCCTCAACAGCATCGAAGAGGTTTTAGAGTCTGCGAATAACGTTGGCCATGACAGACTGGAGCATCGGAGAAGATGAGTTACAGAAACGTCCACTTAGAACAGCTTATCGTCGATTTTCTATCTAAAGTAGATAAGGCTACTGCATTACTTGAGGATAAATTTGGTACTCGATGCATTTTGAGGCTATGGCGCACTAACAAGATAGAACGATGCGGAACGATCGTTGACAACATAACCTATGAATTACATGGAGTAGGCTGCGCTATCTATTTACCAGAAGCCTGTATAGATTTTGATTATGGCCCGAATGGAAGGACTGACGGTTTCGATGTTTGGCGTCTATATATGTATGCGTGTGAACTACCGCTTCAGTACAAAAAATACACTGACAAAAAAATCCTAGAAGCCGAATTCGAAGAATATATTTCAATAGAAAAAATTGAAAAAATATTGCCAGGCACCGATGGGCTTTATGTGATTAAAGGGAATAGATTTATTTGAATCCGTACGAACGGTGGATCGATTAACCAGCGCACTAGCATGGGGTGCTAGGGGTCGAGTGGCTCAACCCCTATATCCCTCAACTCGGCTCCCCCGACCCATCCTCCCCCGCAATATCCGGATCATCAGGACTCGCTTCAACATCCCCGCGCTTCACATCATTATCCGGAACCTGCTCAACCCCCGTGTCATCCTCGTCATCAGGCGGACGCTGATCACGACTCAGGGAATCAGTAGGAGAAGGCAGTGGGTATTCCGGCGTTTCATCAATGTCAGCGACTTTCGGATCAGCGTTCATTAAGCACCTCTCGAAGGGCCTGAAAAGCAGGCCCTTGTTCATTCGAGGAAGCGGCTATGCAAGCGTTCGTCCCAGGGGACGATCGGTCAATCTTCGTCTGAGTCTACCTCTTCATACTCGGTGTTGCCCACATCCCCCGCATCATCGGAATCGTTGAGCGGCACCGTTGCATCGTCCATCAACGAACCCGGATCTTCATTACCAGGATCGTTGAGTTCGTCAGCATCATCTTCGGCTTCAAGCGTCATGGCGCGCCTCACATAGTTTGGGGAGTGTATGAAGTTCGAGGTGTCCCGCGACCAAACGTTCCAGAGCCCTGCCCACAGAAACGAAAAACCCGGCGCCGGGCCGGGTTTCTGCTGTCAGTCGATGCTGAATCAGTGATGCTTGTTCTTGTGTTTATTCTTGTGTTTATGGCCGCCACCGGAATGGGAACTGCCGCTGTCGCTGCCCAGGTTGTTGCCGACTGCGCCACCCGCCGCGCCGCCAAGGCCTGCGCCAATGGTGGAACCGGTGGAGCCGCCAAGACTATGGCCGACGACCGAACCGCCCGCCGCGCCGACACCACCTCCGATCGCCGCTTCTGTGCGGCTGCCCTTGCGTGCGCCGACTGCGCTGCCTGCCGCGCCGCCCACACCCGCGCCGATCGCTGCGCCGGTGCTGCCGCCCATTTGCTGGCCGACTACGTTACCTAACGCGCCGCCAAGACCGCCGCCGACTGCCGCGGTGCCGTCACCGGCCGCCATGGCACCTTGAGCGACCAAAAGGCCCAAAACCAACGTGGACAATGTCAAACGCATGATATGAACCTCAGAATTTCCGTATTGGGGGAGCACAACTATCTCAACCTGCCACTACAGTACCCGCTAACCGAGCGAGAGCTTGTAAGAGATTGGAGACAGATTCGCAAAAAACGTTCCGAAGCGAAAAAGCCCGGCATTACGCCAGGCTTCTTTTGCTGACCCTCAGAATCAGTGGCGCTTGTGGCCCTTCGACAGGTTGGTACCTACCGCGCCGCCCGCTGCGCCACCCAGGCCGGCGCCGATGGTTGCACCGGTCTTGCCACCCAGGCTGTGGCCGATGACCGAACCACCTGCCGCGCCGACGCCACCGCCGATGGCCGCTTTGGTGCGGCTACCCTTCGGAGCGGCAATGGCACTGCCTGCCGCGCCCGCTACGCCAGCACCAATCGCTGCGCCGGTGCTGCCGCCCATGTTCTGGCCGACGACATTACCCAACGCGCCACCCAGACCACCGCCGAGCGCGGCAGTACCTTGACCGGCAGCCATCGCACCTTGAGCAACCAAAAGCCCCAGAACCAGAGCAGGCAGTGTTAAACGCATGACGAAAACCTCAAAAATAGGGGGAAACGAAAAGGCGGAGATTGAATGCTTTAGCGAAGGCAAAGTCCAGACACAATCAGGCGCAACCTCGCTATAGGCAACGGTTGGACAGTATTTATGGAAAAGGTTTTATGACGGGCAAAAAAAAGCCCGCTGGGGTAACGGGCTGGAATATTGCTTTCTAACGGATGAGTTGAGACTACGTAAGACCTTGTGAAAAGTTTGTGAAAGAAAAAGCGCGATTTGAGCTGTAGGGCCTTTCCCAAAACCTTGCCCACCAAGTATGAAAAACCCCGCTCAATGGCGGGGTCTGCTTTGCTACCGGTTACTTCCTGGAAGGCGCTGCCACTTTGGGCAGAAACTTCGACCTCGTTGCTCGAGGCGCCGCCGATTTGATCTTGCCAGTCTTGACCTGATCCTCGCCAAAGCCAGCCACATACTCCGTCTGGCCACACTGCACGCAATTGTTGATTGGAAACTCAGCCCCGTCGTCTTCGATATACGGATCCGCCATCTCTTCGCCCCTTTCAAAACAGGGTCGATACCGGCAAGCCCTAATTTGCCTGAAAAATATCGACCACCAAGGCTTTTGAGACTAGCCGGTCATTACTGGACTTGTGATTCAGATCGCCCGGTGCCCGACGAATGGCCGACGTCGGCGTCGTACAAAGCAGGTCGCGCAATAAACAAAAACACACCACCTGTCCCGCCAGGCTCAAGATTTTCGCCTACAGGCCGTTGCCCTTACTCCTACGTAAAAAACTCAGGGAGAGAACATGGAAATCAAGGGAATGCCGTTGCTGATCAACACCACGCCCATCACGCTCACCCCCGAGCAGATCGCGGCCGGTAAAGCAGGTGGCGAAAAAATAAAGGAGATGATCGACTCCGGCGCCATCGACATGAAAAACCCTGAAGGCAAGCCGCTGACGCCTGGCGTCATCTATCACCCGAGCAATCCGTCGCCGTCACAGCCCACCGAACCAGGAACGCCCCTGGTCGCTGTCATTACCTATATCGGCCGCACCGAGCCCACCAAAGACTTTCCGGCTGCCCGTGACCGTCTGATGGCAGCCCATGACAACCTCAAGACTACCTACATGCAGTTTCTGGACGATCTGAAAAACATCGACCCGGCACTTGAGGAAAAAGACTTCGGTTTTACCGTCGATCCACAAGGCCAACTCAAGGCCACGTCCCTCTCCGGCTCGATCAGCGCCGAGGACCTTACCCGTCTTTCCGACTACATGAATCAGTCTGGCGCCTTGAAAGATGCCGCCAACGAATACGCTAAAAGTTCGTTCGATTTTGTGAAGGAGGACAGGGAGTACCTGGGCACGGGTGGCTTTGTTCTGAACAAGGACAACTTCGAAAAAACCATCGACCTCGGCCAGTTGTTTACCTATCAAAAGTCGGGAAACATGAACATGAGCAACTATTTTTTCAACCAGGTCTACACCAAGGGCGAGCGCGCCCCGCATACCGTCTGATCAGCCTGACGACGCCCGTGCGCTGACCGCCACGGGCTGTCTCATCTCAACTTGACCGCCGTCCCGGTCACAAACACCACCACCATCCCACCCTTGCCGGCCGGCATACTGATCTCGAAATCCAGCCCCACCACCGCATCCGCCTGCAACGCCCGCGCCCGCTCCTTGAGCTCGTCGGTCGCCTGGATGCGCGCCTCCTTCAATGCACGCTCCAGTGTCTGCGAACGCCCACCGAAAAAATCCCGCATCCCGGCGAACATGTCGCGGATCACGTTAACGCCCTGCACCGACTCGGCGCTGACGATGTCCAGGTAGGCGGTGATTTGCCGGCCTTCGATGGTGTGGGTTGTGGTGGTGATCATGCGGTTTCCTTGTTCATGGATAGTTACTCAAGGCAACTTGGACAAATGCTCAGCCAACGCCTCAAACGCCGGCAAGGTTACCGGATCATTGGCCGAGTTACTCGCCACTGGATGCGGTACACAACCATCAGTCGATTCCGTCCGATGGGGCCAGCAGTCTAGAACAGGCGAGATGGAGTTCGCCTCGAAACGAGGCTTTAATATCGCGAAAGTTTGAATATGCCCGGTCAAATCGACTCGATGATGCGTCCCATCACGCCACTCAATGGCGAGAGTATGTTTACCAACAACTGGCTAAACGCTCGCAATGCGAGATTCATTATTCATCTAATTACAGGGCTGGAAGCTTAAAGAAGCTTAATCAACAGAGCAGTGACGGTCGCTACCGCTCCAATCAACCCAGTTGCAACAGCCACCGGATACCAAAAAGTTTCACGGGTCATCTTTCCCGCTTCAGCATTCAGCTTGCGCTGCTCCGCCATCAACTTGACGATTTCCACGTGAATCTTTTCCAGCTCGGCCTGTTCCATGGTGAGTTCCTGCATAGCGTGCGTCTTTCCGTCGGTCCGGGTAGAGGGGTGCGCCGTATACGCTGCCCTTTGATTCATTTTGTACCCGGAAGGCATAAAACGAACAGCCCCACCCCGAGGCAGCTCATTTGAGGTGCCAAACCTATCAAAGCCCCCCGACCACCTGTCTTTCCAGCCCCCCTTCCTACACCACCTTCGTTTTTCCTACATCAGTTTCAGAAGCGTCTCTAAATGCCCTATCCAAAACCCAGACCCCAGAAACCACAAAACCCCTGACTTCTCTCGAAATCAGGGGTTCTGGTTACATCGAATTTGGCGGTGAAGGAGAGATTCGAACTCTCGATACAATTTCTTGTATACACACTTTCCAGGCGTGCTCCTTAAGCCACTCGGACACTTCACCGTATCTCTTCAAACATGTTCTGTCTGTCGAGGCGCGCTAATGTAGTCGAAAGCTTTTCCGATGGCAAATATTTTTTTCAGAATTTTCATGCGGTTAGCGATTCAGGCGCTGCGGCAGGTTCCGGGGCATGGCAAACCCGCCAATCTCCGGCGTCGCGCCCTCTCCTATATAGAGGGGAATGCGCGGCAGGCGTGGCGGGCTACGCTTGCACAGCGGGGAAAGCATGACCGGCGGGTCAGTCACGGCGCTTTACCTGGCCTGCGTCGGTGGGTAACGTCTGCCTCAACTTTCATACAAGGAATAGCGTCATGAGTGAGTTGATTTCCTACCACCTCGAAGACGGTATCGCGACCCTGACGTTGAGCAACGGCAAGGTGAATGCCATTTCGCCGGACGTGATTGCTGCGTTTAACGCTGCGCTGGATCAGGCGGTGACTGATCGTGCGGTGGTGATCATTACCGGTACGCCGGGGATTCTGTCGGGCGGTTATGACTTGAAGGTGATGACGGCCGGGCCTAAAGAAGCCGTGGCGCTGGTGACGGCCGGTTCTACGCTGGCGCGTCGTCTGTTGTCGCACCCGTTTCCGGTGATCGTGGCGTGCCCTGGGCATGCAGTGGCCAAGGGTGCGTTCCTGTTGTTGTCGGCGGATTACCGCATTGGTGTCGACGGCCCGTTCAGCATCGGCCTGAACGAAGTGCAGATCGGTATGACCATGCATCACGCCGGGATCGAGCTGGCCCGTGATCGCCTGAGCAACTCGGCGCTGCATCGTTCGGTGATCAATGGCGAGATGTTTAATCCGCAGAGCGCAATTGCTGCGGGTTTCCTCGATGTCGTGGTGTCGGCGGAGGAGCTGCAAGGTGCAGCGCTGGCAGCGGCGCGTCAGTTGAAGAAGATCAACATGACCGCACACAAGAACACCAAGCTGAAAGTGCGCAAGGCGCTGCTGGAGACGCTGGACAACGCGATCATCCAGGATCAGGAACATCTGGGTTAAGCCCACGCCAGCTTCAACGAAAAGCCCGAGCGTCGTGTCGGGCTTTTTCGTACGTGCTCTGTTGAAAAGACTGCAACCGCTCTAGGCCGCGTCTGACCCACAAGTCGGAAACATGCGCTTAAACATCGCCTATCTCCCACCTCTATAGCGGCAATTGCCGAAAACAGTGCACATCCGTACACTGCGCCACCTTTTGTCCCGGTGGGGCCTGTAAATGCTGTTTGTGTTTCGTATGTTATTGATGGGCCTGCACTTTATTCTCGCCGGCGTGCTGGGGGTGATCTTGGGCCTGTGCCGACCGTTCAACCCGGACAACAGCCGTTTATGCGCGCGTCTCTATGCCTGGCCGGCGATGTGTATTTTGCGCCTGCGGGTGAAGACCGACGTCGGACCGTTGATGGACAAGCCCGACAGTTGCGTGATCATCGCCAACCATCAATCCAACTACGATCTGTTTGTGTTCGGCAACGTGGTGCCCCGCCGCACCGTGTGCATTGGCAAGAAGAGCCTGAAGTGGGTGCCGCTGTTTGGCCAGTTGTTCTGGCTGGCAGGCAATGTGTTGATCGATCGCGGTAATGCGCACAAGGCGCGCCAGTCAATGCTGACCACCACCCACACCTTGCAGCATGAAGACACCTCGATCTGGGTGTTCCCGGAAGGCACGCGCAACCTCGGCGAGGACCTGCTGCCGTTCAAGAAAGGCGCATTCCAGATGGCGATTGCCGCCGGGGTGCCGATCGTTCCCGTGTGTGTCAGCAGTTACGTCAAACACATGCGATTGAACCGCTGGCGCAGTGGGAAAATTCTGATTCGCTCGCTGCCGGCGATTCCTACCGCCGGGTTGAGCATGGACGACATGCCGCTGCTGATCGCCCAGTGCCGCGAGCAGATGCGCGAGTGCATCGCCTCGATGGATCGGCAACTGCAAGCCGCCTGAATAAAATCACGCGAGCACGCGCCCTGTAGCAGCTGCCGAGCCTGCGAGGCTGCGTTCGGCTGCGAAGCAGTCGTAAAAAATCAGCCAGCGCGGTGTTTCAGGAAGACCCTGTGCTCAGGTTTGACGACTGCTGCGCAGCCGAAAGCAGCCTCGCAAGCTCGGCAACTGCTACAGAACCCGCCCTGTGCGGGTTTTCTTTTGTCTGCGAAACGCTTGCCGGCGAACTCTGCAGATTTCACTGAATCTGAACAAGCAGAAGGCTAAGCTGCACACTGCCTGCCACTGCCATTGAATAAGAAGTGAACCACCATCATGGGTAGAGTTGTTGCTGCTGCGGTTTATAGCGCCGGTAAGAAAATCACCAATATCACCCTCGATGAAGGCGCAGCCTGGGCCGCCAAGACCGGCCATTTTGTGTGGATCGGCCTCGAAGAGCCCAACGCCCAGGAGCTGACCAACCTGCAACGCCAGTTCAACCTCCACGAACTGGCCATCGAGGACGCACTAGAAAAACACAGTCGACCGAAGCTGGAAACCTTCGGCGATGCGCTATTTATCGTCACGTACTCGCCAATCCGTCATGAAGGCAAACTGGAGTTCATCGAGACTCATATTTTTGCAGGCAAGGGATACATCATCACCGCGCGCAACGGTCACTCGGCGTCCTACGCCCATGTCCGACAACGCTGTGAGGCGCGCCCGTTGTTGTTGGAGCATGGGGAAGATTTCGTGCTCTACGCCATCCTCGATTTTGTGATCGAAAACTACCAACCGGTGGGCGAAGCGATTCATGCCGAGATCGATGAGCTGGAACGCAATGTGTTGTGCAGCGCGCTGAATGAGCACGATATCCAGAAACTTCATAGCCTGCGTCGCGACGTTCTGCGCCTGCGTCGGTATGCGGCACCGATGGTGGAGATCGGTGAAGAATTGCAGAAGCTGAGCTTCCCGTTCATCGACAAGAACATGCGGCCGTATTTCCGCGATGTGCAGATTCATGTGACGCGGCAGATGGAAGACCTGATGACCCTGGCGGATATTGCCAGCCAGACCATCGAGGTCGGGGTGTTGCTGGAGGCGTCACGCCAGAGCGTGGTGCAGCGCAAGTTTGCCGCGTGGGCGGCGATTCTGGCGTTCCCGACGGCGGTGGCCGGGATTTACGGGATGAACTTCCAGAACATGCCGGAGTTGAGCTGGCATTACGGGTATTTCGGGGTGTTGGGGTTTATTGCCGTAGGGTGCGTGAGTTTGTGGGTGAGTTTCAAGAAGTCTGGGTGGCTGTAGTCAAAACCGAGGCGTCAGTGAAATTCGCGGGCAAGCCTGGCGCCTACAGGAGCGAGGCTTGCCCGCGAAGCCTTTAGTTTCAAATCGTCTGAGGCTTGTGCGCCACAAACCGCATCATCCACTCCGCAACCGTAGTGCCGTGATGCGCATGCTCAAGGCTTGCCACACCTTTCGTATAAATCTGCTCCCCCAGATGCTGCTGACGAATCTCCAACAGCGCCCGAGAGTAATCGTGAATGAACTCCGGATGCCCCTGGAAGCACAGCACCTGATCGTTGATGTGGTACGCGGCGAACGGGCAGAAATCGCTCGACGCGATCACGGTGGCGTTTTCCGGCAGCACCGTGACTTGATCCTGGTGACTGATCAACAAAGTCAGCTCTTCCATCACCGGGCTCATCCACGGGGCCTTGGCGGCGAGTTTGTAGTTGTGGATGCCAACACCCCAGCCTTGGGTCGCACGCTCGCTCTTGCCACCCAGCAGCAACGCCAACAACTGATGACCGAAGCACACGCCCAGCAGTTTGTCACCGCGTTCGTAGCGGGTCAGCAAATAGGTTTTGAGGGTTTCAATCCACGGGTCAGTGCCGAAGGAATCGGCCTTGCTGCCGGTGACCAGGTAGGCGTCGTAAGTCAGTTCATCGCTGGGGTAGTCGCCCTGCATCACGTTATAGACGGTGAACTCGGCAGCGATGGGTTGCTGCGAAAACAGGCGCTGGAACATCTGCCCGTAACCCTGATATTGATCGACCAGTTCTGGACGCAGGATGTCGGTTTCCAGAATGCAGATGCGTAACGACATAAAAAATACCTGACACGTGATGGGAATAATGCACACCCCAGAGCCTGCCTTGAAACACGGTGGCAAGGCAAGCCCCGGAATGCGTCATCGGTCCCTTAGAACGTCTCCCCTTTTGCCGCTTTTTCTAACAGCAACGCGGGCGGCGCGAACCGCTCGCCATACTGCTCGGCCAGGTACTGGGTGCGGGCGACAAAGTCTCTTACGCCATATTGATTGATGAATTGCAGCGCCCCGCCGGTCCAGGCCGCAAAGCCAATACCGAAGATCGAACCGACGTTGGCATCCGCCGTCGAGGTCAGCACGCCCTCCTCAACGCAGCGCACAGTTTCGATGGCTTGCACGAACAGCAGGCGATCACGCACGTCCTTCGGCGAAATCTGCCCGTCGGCTTTCTCGAAACGGATCTTCAACTCTGGCCACAGATGCTTTGGCCCTGCGGCCGGGTAATCGTAGAAACCGCCTCCTGCGGCCTTGCCCGGACGCTTGTATTCGTTGAGCAGCAAGTCAATCACGGCGAACGCCGGGTGCTCAATCAGCGGTTTCCCTTCTGCTTGCAGGTCTTTGGCCGTTTGCTGACGGATATGGCTCATCAGGCTGAGGGAAACTTCGTCGGAGATGGCCAGAGGACCGATCGGCATCCCGGCCTTGCGCGCTTCGGTCTCGATCATCGGCGCGCTCACGCCTTCGCCGAGCATGGCGATGCCTTCATTGGTGAAGGTGCCGAACACCCGTGAGGTGAAAAAGCCGCGACTGTCGTTGACCACTATCGGCGTTTTCTTGATTTGCAGGACGAAATCGAAACCGCGCGCCAGGGTTTCGTCGCTGGTGTTCGCGCCTTTGATGATTTCTACCAGAGGCATTTTCTCCACGGGGCTGAAGAAATGCAGACCGATGAATTTCGTTTGATCCGGCACGGCGGTGGCCAGGCCGCTGATCGGCAAGGTCGAGGTGTTGGAGGCAATCACCGCGTCCAGACCGACGACTTTCTGTGCCGCCGAAGAGACTTTGGCTTTCAGTTCGCGATCTTCAAATACCGCTTCAATGATCAGGTCGCAACCAGCCAGATCGGCATCGCTTTCCGTAGTTTTGATCCGCGCCAGCACCGCATCCCGCTGCTCAATGCTCAACTGGCCACGAGAAACCTTCTTGTCCAGCAGCGTCGCCGAATGCGCCTTGCCCTTCTCCGCCGCTGCAATATTGATGTCCTTGAGCACCACGTCGATGCCCGCCGAGGCACTGACGAAAGCGATCCCGGCGCCCATCATCCCCGCGCCCAGCACACCTACGCGCTGAGTGACGTAAGGCGCAAAACCCTGCGGCCGCGAACCGCCAGCATTGATTTCATTGAGCTGAAACCAGAACGTGCCGATCAGGTTCTTCGACACCTGGCCGGTGGTCAATTCAGTGAAGTAGCGGGTTTCGATCAGGTGCGCCGTGTCGAAATCCACCTGGGCGCCTTCCACTGCAGCGCAGAGGATTTTCTCCGGCGCGGGCATGCAGCCCTGGGTTTTGGCGCGCAGGATCGACGGCGCGATGGCCAGCATCTGCGCGACTTTCGGGTTCGATGGCGTGCCACCCGGGATCTGATAGCCCTTCACATCCCAACGCTGCACCGCCGTCGGATTGGCAATGATCCACGCGCGCGACTTGGCCAGCAGTTCATCAGGATTCGCCGCCAGTTCATCGATCAAACCGGCCTGCAACGCCTGTTGGGGCCGGACTTTTTTGCCTTCGAGCAAGTACGGCAGGGCTTTTTCCAGGCCCAGCATCCGCACCATGCGCACCACCCCGCCACCGCCCGGCAACAAGCCGAGAGTGACTTCCGGCAGACCGAGTTGCACCGAAGAGTTGTCCAGCGCCACGCGGTGATGGCAGGCCAGGCAGATTTCCCAACCGCCGCCCAGCGCTGCACCGTTGATCGCGGCGACCACCGGTTTGCCGAGGGTTTCCAGGGTGCGCAACTGCCCCTTCAACGTCAGTACCATGTCGTAAAAGGCTTTGGCTTCGGGTTTGCCGACCTTGATCAGTTCATTGAGGTCGCCACCGGCAAAGAAGGTCTTCTTGGCCGAGGTGATGATCACGCCGGCGATGCTGTCCTTTTCGGCAACCAATCGGGCGACGCAGGTGGCCATGGCTTCGCGGTAGACCGCGTTCATGGTGTTGGCGCTCTGGCCCGGCATGTCGATGGTCAGGACGACGATCTGGTCCTGACCTTTTTCGTAACGAATGGCTTCAGTCATGAAAGGTTTCCTTGAAGTCGAGGCTCAGAGGCGTTCGATGATGGTGGCAATGCCCATGCCGCCGCCGACACACAGGGTCGCGAGGCCGTAGCGCAGGCGCCGGGTTTCCAGTTCATCGAGCAGGGTGCCGAGGATCGCGCAACCGGTGGCGCCCAGCGGGTGCCCCATGGCGATCGAGCCGCCGTTGACGTTGACTTTGTCCGGGTCGATGGCCATGTCCTTGATGAACTTCAACACCACCGAGGCGAAGGCTTCATTGACCTCGAACAGGTCGATGTCTTCGACCCGCAGCCCAGCCTTGGACAAGGCTTTGCGGGTGGCCGGCGCCGGGCCGGTGAGCATAATGGTCGGGTCGGTGCTGGTGACCGCCGTGGCGACGATCCGCGCCCGTGGCTGCAAGCCCAGCGCTCGGCCCTTGGCCTCGGAGCCGATCAGCACCAGCGCCGCACCGTCGACAATCCCGGAACTGTTGCCCGGCGTGTGCACATGATTGATTCGTTCCACGTGGCTATAGACCCGCAGCGCCGTGGCGTCGAAGCCCATTTGCCCCATCATTTCGAAACTCGGTTTGAGTTTGCCCAGCCCTTCCATGGTCGATTCGGCGCGGATGAATTCATCGTGATCGAGCAGGATGATGCCGTTCTGGTCCTGCACCGGCACCAGCGATTTGTGGAACGAACCGTCCGCCCGGGCCCGCGCGGCTTTTTGCTGGGAGTGCAGCGCGTAGGCATCGACGTCCTGACGGCTAAAACCCTCGAGGGTGGCGATCAGGTCGGCGCCGACGCCTTGCGGCGTGAAATGGCTGTGCAAGTTGGTTTCCGGGTCCAGCGCCCAGGCGCCACCGTCACTGCCCATCGGCACCCGGGACATCGACTCGACACCGCCGACCACCACCAGATCTTCGAAGCCAGAACGGACTTTCATCGCGCCGAGGTTTACCGCTTCGAGCCCCGAGGCACAGAAGCGATTGATCTGCAGACCGGACACGCTGACGTCCCAATCGGCCACCTGCGCCGCAGTTTTGGCAATGTCGGAGCCTTGATCGCCGATCGGCGTGACACAACCGAGCACCACGTCATCGACCTGGCTGGTGTCGAGCGAGGTGCGTTGCTGCAACGCCGTCAGCAACCCGGCCACCAGGTTCACCGGTTTGACGCTGTGCAACGCGCCATCGGCTTTGCCTTTGCCACGGGGCGTGCGTAACGCGTCGAAAATCAAAGCTTCGGTCATGTGGTCCTCGAACTTGATGGTAATTAAGTACGAAAGATCAAAAGATCGCAGCCTGCGGCAGCGTCTACAGGGTGAACACCCTTCCAACGTAGGGGCTGCCGCAGGCTGCGATTTTTTGATCTTGAATGAACTAATACCTTATGCCGAGCAGCGATGGATTCAATGACCGCAACGCTCACCGACGTTGACGGTCACGCTCAGACGGACGGTAGTCAGCTATCGGATTAACCGATTCAGGTGACGAAGCTGTCTAGCCAAAGGGCGCCCAAGCAGCTGGCAATAAGCCTCATGCCTTTTTAAGCGCTTTTAACGCTCACACCATACGAAATGGATCTAAACCAAGCGTGACGCGGGCTCTAAGGTGAACATGTACGAAGTTGTCGTCGGGTTTTGCCGAGGCACTCGTCCTACAGGAAGTGCAGCGCTTTGCCGTCATGGAGATATGCAGGCAGGCATCAGGAAATAACAAAAAAGGCGGTCAGCCATGTTCAAGCATTCGAAAGTACGTCAAGCCGGACTCATCCTATTCGCCACTACGCTGTTGTTGATTTTGCCGAACCTGACCAAGGTGATCGGCTAGTCGCTGGCAAAAAAACAGCGCAAGGATTTGCTATCGCCTCATAAAAATGTGACTGGCTCGCTACCCGGGCCAGCGTGGGTGTGCCAACCTTTACGGCACTTTCCACGACAGGGATGGCGATCACTTGAAAGCACTTATTCTGTTCGGGGCCTTGCTGTTCGGCACGCCCCTTTACGCCGCACAGCTGAACCTCGAGCTGGGCGCGAGCAGTCGCACCTGGCAGACCGAGGAGTTGCTCAAGCATCCTCAGGTCCAGACCATCAGCATCAGCAATGACGTTTCCTACAAACGGGACATGAGCTATCGCGCGGTGCCGTTGGCGGCGTTGTTGACGGGTATCAAGCCTGACGACCACCTGCAAGCCGTGGCGCTGGACGGTTTCGCCGCCGAGTTGGCGGCGGCACCGTTGCTCAATGCCAAAGGCGCACAGGCCTGGCTGGCGATCGAAGACCCGGCCAAGCCGTGGCCACCTCTGTCCGAGGGCAAGCACAGCGCCGGGCCGTTTTATCTGGTCTGGACCGATCCGCAGGCCGGTAATATCAGCCCCGAACAATGGCCGTTCGAAGTCGCCAGCATCAAGCGCATGGCGCCAGTGGCCCAGCGCTTCCCTGCCCTGCTGCCGGATCCGGCGTTGAAGGCGGGCGATCCGGTGAACCTGGGGTTTGCGTTGTTCCAAAAGAATTGCCTGGCGTGCCATCGACTTAATGGCGCGGGGGATGCGCAGTTCGGGCCGGACCTGAATATTCCGTACAACCCCACCGAGTACTTCGGTGCGGACTTCCTCAAGCGCTACATTCGGGATCCACAGAGTTTGCGGCAGTGGCCGCAGGCGAAGATGCCGGCGTTTTCCGAGCAGGTATTGCCGGCGGGAGATCTGGATTTGTTGGTGGGGTATTTGAAGCATATGGCGGGGCGCAAGATTCAGCCCTGACAGCAAGCCGATCGTTGCCCGATCGTTCCCACGCTCTGCGTGGGAATGCCTCAATGGACGCTCTGCGTCCGCTTCTGGGACGCGGAGCGTCCCGGGCTGCATTCCCACGCGGAGCGTGGGAACGATCAGCGTGAGGATTACTGTTGCTGGACGGAAATCACCGGCGCGAACACCGGTGTCGGCGAAACAAACACCTTCGCATGCATCTGCTCGCACCCACCGCCCCGGCGCATCCCGCGTACCGGGCAGGCGTCCAGGTAATCCAGGCCCACCGCCAGTTTCAGATGGCGTTCAGGTCGAGCCAACTGGTTAGTCACGTCAAAGCTGTACCACGCATCATCCAGCCAGGCTTCGGCCCAGGCATGGCTGGCCAGGTGTTCGCTGTTCTCGCTGTACAAGTACCCCGACACATAGCGCGCCGGAATGCCCAGGCTGCGGGCGCAAGCGAGGAACGCGTGGGTGTGATCCTGGCAGACGCCGGAACGCCCGGCGAAGGCCTTGGCCGCAGTCGTGTCGACTTCGGTGGAGCCCGGCGTGTAGGTCATGTACTGGTTCAGGCCCTGCATCAAGTCGATCAGTGCCGTGCGATCGCGACGTTTTTTGCACTCCTTCTCAGCGAACGCGCGCAAGGCTTCGTCGGGCTCGGTCAGCCGGGTGAAACGCAGGAACGGCAACGCCGACTGGCTCTCATGCTCGGCCTCACGCAGTTCGTCGATGTCCACCTGGCCACGGGCGCCAATGATGATTGCCTCGTGGGGTTCGTCCATGGTCAGCACGTGCAGGATGTTGCCGAACGGATCGAGTTGCGCGCGCACCGGGCGCGGCAGGTCGAGCTGCCAGCTGAGCACGTGCTGGCGTTCGCTGTCGTGAGGAGTCAGTCGCAGGTACTGGATGCTCGCCCGCACCTGATCTTCGTAGTGATAGGTGGTCTCGTGGCTAATGGAAAGTCTCATGCAGCCTCCAGGTAGGAACTGTGTATGGCGTTGCCCAACTGGCGCACCAGCGGGATGAATTCGGTAAGCCAGGCGTGCAGGCCTTCCTCGAGAATTTCGTTGATGCCGGTGTAGCGCAGGCGCGCGTCCATTTCTGCCGCCAGACGTTGTGCCGGGCGGCCGTTGGCCCCCGGCAATTGCGCGAGGATCTGGTCGATTTCTTCGGTGCAGGCGCGCAGGGAGCGCGGCACATCGGCGCGCAACAGCAGCAATTCGGCGACATGCCGGGCGCCGGGCGCATCGCGGTAGATCTCGGTGTAGGCCTCGAACGACGACAACGCTCGCAGCAAGGCACTCCATTGGTAATACGCGTGCGCCGTTCCGTCACTGACCGCTTCGGCCTGATCGCCGGCCATTTCGTAACGGGCATCAAGCAGACGCAAGGTGTTGTCGGCCCGTTCGATAAACGTCCCCAGACGAATAAAGCGAAACGCATCGTTACGCATGATCGTGCCGTAGGATGCGCCGCGAAACAGGTGGGAACGTTCCTTGATCCACTCGCAAAAACGGCTCATGCCGTAGCGACTCAAGCCCTGCTCCGCGATCCCGCGAATTTCCAGCCAGGTGGCGTTGATGTTTTCCCACATGTCGGCGGTGATTCGCCCACGCACCGCATGGGCACTGGCCCGCGCCGAACCGAGGCAGCTGTAGATGCTCGCCGGGTTGGCGGCGTCCAGGGCGAAGAAATGCAGCAGCCGTTCAGCATGCAGCTCGCCGTGGCGCTCCAGGTAATCTTCCAGGGTGCCGGTGATCAGCAGCGGCATGGCGAGTTCGTGCAGACCGTCACCACGGCCGTCCTGCGGCATCAGCGACAGCGAATAACTGATGTCGAGCATCCGCGCGAGGTTTTCCGCTCGCTCCAGGTAACGCGACATCCAATACAAATCCGAGGCAGTTCTACTTAACATGGCAGGCTTCCTTCAATCCTCGACCACCCAGGTGTCCTTGGTTCCGCCGCCCTGGGATGAATTCACCACCAGGGAACCTTCACGCAGGGCAACACGGGTCAAACCGCCGGGTACAACCCGGGTTTCGCGGCCAGATAAAACAAACGGACGCAGGTCGATGTGGCGTGGCGCGATGCCGTTTTCGACAAAGGTCGGACAGGTCGACAGGGACAACGTCGGTTGCGCGATATACGCGTGGGGCTTGGCTTTGATCCGCGCGCGGAACGACTCGATTTCCGCCGCCGTCGCCGCCGGCCCCACCAGCATTCCGTAACCGCCGGAGCCCTGGGTTTCCTTGACCACCAGGTCGGGGAGATTGGCCAGCACGTGGGACAGCTCAGAAGGGTTGCGACACTGGAACGTCGGCACGTTCTTCAGGATCGGCTCTTCATCCAGATAGAAACGGATCATGTCCGTGACAAATGGATACACCGACTTGTCGTCCGCCACCCCCGTGCCGATGGCATTCGCCAGCACCACGTTGCCGGAGCGATAGGACGACAGCAGCCCCGGCACGCCAAGCATCGAATCCGGGTTGAACGCCAGCGGATCAAGGAACGCGTCGTCGAGGCGCCGGTAGATCACGTCGACGGCTTTCGGCCCGTCCGTGGTGCGCATGAAAACCTTGTCGTCACGCACGAACAGGTCCGCGCCTTCCACCAACTCAACGCCCATCTCTCGCGCCAAAAAGGCGTGCTCGAAAAACGCGCTGTTGAAACGGCCAGGGGTCAGCACCACCACGCTCGGGTTATCGATCGGGCTGGAGCTTTTCAGGGTGTCGAGCAACAAGTTCGGATAGTGGTCGATGGGGGCAATACGCTGCGCCGCGAATAACTCGGGGAACAGACGCATCATCATCTTGCGGTCTTCGAGCATGTAGCTCACGCCGCTCGGTGTACGAAGGTTGTCTTCGAGCACGTAGTACGTGCCGTCGCCATCACGCACCAGATCGACGCCGGAAATGTGGGAATAGATATCCCGGTGCAGATCCAGCCCTTGCATCGCCAACTGGTATTGCTCGTTGGCCAGCACTTGCTCGGCCGGGATGATGCCGGCCTTGATGATGCGCTGCTCGTGATAGAGGTCGGCGAGGAACATGTTCAACGCCTTGACCCGCTGGATGCATCCACGTTCGACGATCCGCCATTCGCTGGCGGGGATACTGCGGGGAATGGTGTCGAAGGGAATCAGGCGCTCTGTCCCCTGCTCATCACCGTAGAGCGTGAAAGTAATCCCGGCACGATGAAACAACAGATCGGCCTCGCGTCGCCGTTGTGCCAAAAGCTCGTCAGGCGTTTCGGCCAGCCAACGGGCAAACTCCCGGTAATGCGGGCGGACCTGGCCGCCGGCATCGTACATCTCATCAAAATAGGTGCGGATCATGCCGTACTCCTTGTCACCCGGACATCTAGGCTTCGCAAGGCCCGTGCCATCGGCATAAACGCTTTGATATCAATCAGTTGGATAATCGCCCCAAAAGCACCGCACCAATCTTGTGCGGCAAACGCCCCAACCTGATCGCCCCCGCTTCATTGCGAAGCAATGTTGTCGACTATCACCAGCATAGTCAGAGTTGATTTCACTGCCCGGGGGATGGTGCGGATAATCGGCGCATTCGTTGCAAAACCTCTCGAACTTCCCTTTGGCCGCCTGTTTAGGCGGCTTTTTTTTGGGTTTTGAAATGTAGTGAAATGAAAGTGAGCTCAGACATGACGCAGCCTCGTTTCACTCGACAGCTGCTACAGAGTGAAACGAGGCTGCGATCTTTTGATCTTCCTAAACGCACAAACGAAAACGGCCAACCCGAAGGTCAGCCGTTGCTGAATGTTGTCGCTGTTCATAATGTTATGCGAGTAGCCCTCGTACCTCCTGTTTGACGCCCCACCCTTCGATGATGCCGCCCAGAGGCTCAACCACAGCCTCGAAGTCCTGCTCAAAGTCGCCGATGCCGTCGTAGGTGGCATACATCACTTTGCTCAGTTCCAGATGCCATGCGCCGTCGTCGCGCACGCTGATCTGGGCATTCAAGGATTCACCACAGAAATGACCTGCCGCCCTGCGTGCCCGCTCCTCGTCCGGGAAAATCGCGTAGAACTCGATGGGATGGAATCGTGAAAAGTCGAAACCGCCTTCTTTCATACGGCGCAGTACGCTGGTGCTGATGTCTTCTTGATAGGCTGTGCTCATGAAACGTCCTCCTAAAACCCTATGGATAGACTTTCCGTACTCCCGACGCCCGCAACCGAATGGTGAAGGCGATACGGCAACCAGGTTGCCGCCGGGATTTAAGCATGTAGCTGACAAGACCAGACCTTAGCGATCCGTTCGCTGATCTCGCTTGCAGAGTAGCCCCAAGTCGGAGCCGCTGCCAAGGCCTGGTTGAGAATGGGACAGGTGAGGTTCAGACAGGAGTGATGCCGAGGATTTGAATGCTGTTCTGGGCCTTGAGACTTTTGACACTGGCGTCAGCGATTCGCCCTTCCAGATCGTTCAGATCCAGTTCGGCAGCAACAGGAAGGAGTCGGGCCTTGATGAGTTTGGCGGCGTGCTCATTATCCGGGCACTCGTCGCACTCGAAGACTTCATCGACTGTTTCACCGTGATCATCCACGAAAGTGATTTTCCACTTTTGCATCAGTGCCTCCTCGATAAAGCCCGTAAATGGGCTTACAACTATCTGGACTTTTGGCCTGACTGATCGTTCAAACGGATTACAGCACGCAAGCATGAAAACGACATAAACCTGTAGGAGCAAAGCTTCGCTCCTACAGGGGTACGCACAGATTTTAGTCGTTGCTTGGCTTGTTGATCGCGTTCAGCACGTATTGCGGCATGGCGAACGCGCCGATGTGGATTTCCGGGTTGTAGTAGCGGGTGATGATGCCGCTGCCGGCGAAACGCTGTTGCAGGGTTTCGCGGGACAACTTGCGATAGGCGGTGTTGGTCGCGCCCCAGGCGAAGGTCATCGCCCCG
Source organism: Pseudomonas sp. LBUM1646 (assembly GCF_059716165.1). Lineage (NCBI taxonomy): Bacteria > Pseudomonadati > Pseudomonadota > Gammaproteobacteria > Pseudomonadales > Pseudomonadaceae > Pseudomonas > Pseudomonas sp. LBUM1646. Next base: position 2,034,728 of record NZ_CP166810.1, on the reverse strand, counting down.
CCGATGTAGGTCGGCACGGCCGCTTGATAGAAGTGCCAATCCGGGAACAGGCTGCGCAGGCGCCCGGCAGTGGTTTGCACTTCGCCCAGCTGCATGAACGGCGTGCCGTTCTGGGTCACCAGGATGCCGCCCTCGTTCAGGCAGCGATGGCACGCCTGGTAGAAGTTTTCCGAGAACAGCACTTCGCCCGGCCCGATCGGGTCGGTGGAGTCGGAAATGATCACGTCGAATTTTTCAGTGGTGGTGGCGACGAAACGCATGCCGTCGTCGATCACCAGGTTCAGCCGTGGGTCGTCGTAAGCACCCTTGGAGTGGTTCGGCAGGAACTCTTTGCACATGTCGACCACGGTGCCGTCGATCTCGACCATGGTGATGTGCTCGACGCTGCGGTGCTTGGCCACTTCACGCAGCATGCCGCCGTCGCCACCGCCGATGATCAGTACGCGCTTGGCGGAGCCATGGGCGAGGATCGGCACGTGGGTGAGCATTTCGTGGTAGATGAATTCGTCGGCTTCGGTGGTCTGGATCACACCGTCCAGCGCCATGACCCGGCCCATGCGCGGGTTTTCGAAGATCACCAGGTGCTGGTGCTCGGTGCGCACTTCGTGCAGCAGTTTTTCCATGCGAAAACGCTGGCCGTAGCCTTCGTAGAGGGTTTCCAGGTATTCGCTGGTTTTGGTGGTGGTCATGGGAAGTGCTCCGATGAATGCGGCGGCAACGGACGGTTACCCGCCCATGATGGCCAATCGAAAGGCTCGATTGCCCGGGAAAGGCGCGCATTCTACGTTGCGGAACATGACAGGTCGAACGTCACGTGATGACTCGCCGCGATCCTGTAGGAGCAAAGCTTGCTCGCCAAGAACGATGACGCGGTAATCCTGTTAGACCGCGTCATCGTTCTTCGCGAGCAAGCTTTGCTCCGACGGTTTCGGCGTCATGTCTGTCAGATGCGGACATTGCCCCGTGGCCCGGCGATGGCCCAGATGATCAGGCCCAGTACCGGCAGCAGCAGGATCAGCAGCACCCAGATGATTTTCATCCCGGTTTCGGCGCCGCTTTTCAGCACGTTGATGATGGCCCAGATGTCCAGGGCAAGAATGATCAGGCCAACCAGACCGTTGAAACTGGAACCCATGGTGTCGCTCCCAAGATAGTGGCATGCAGTCTTAGGATAGTCGGCCCGTGCGAGGGTTCCGTTTTATTGCATTAAACGTGGATGGCCACTTTCAACGCTTCCAGGGATGGTGCGGCGGCGATACCGACCTGGGCGCACAGTTCGAGTACGCGCGGCACGTCGTTGCCGTAGACCAGCACCACTTGCAGTTCGTCGTCGAGCAACTGGCTGAAGTTCATCAGCGTGTAACCGCCGTTCTCCTTGTTCATGCTGTCCATCTGCACCTGAATGCGGTTGAGCGCGGTCAGGGCTTCGGTTTTGGCCAGTTGCTTGGGTTTGATGTTGAAATCTACGCCGGGGCCGAACGAGGCGACAATCTGGGCGAACAGGTCCATGTAGGTATCGGCCTGGAACAGCACGGTCTCCGGCAGACTGCCCACCACCACCCATTCGCCCAATGGCATCGGGAAGGTGTCGTCGAAGTTGATGTCCGGGTTGGCTGTCAGAAAAGCCTCGGGATCGGCGTAGGCCTGGGCCGCTTCGTCAGCGATCTTCAGGATTTCGTCATCGCCCATGCACCCGGAGCTGATTTTGCTGATGAGTTCGACGAGTGCGGTTTTCATGGGGGATGAATCCTGTAGCGAGGGAAATTTTAGGGCGCGAAGGATAGCGCAAAAGGCCCCGCAATGGTTCTGTAGGAGCAACGCTTGCCCACGATGGCGATCTCGAGGATCGCCATCGCGGGCAAGCCTGCTCCTAGAGGGTTACGCCAACAATTTCTGTAATTGCGCAGTGGTATCAACGGCACCCATAGTCTTCGCCGCGTCCAGCGCCGAAACGCCATTGGCGTCCTTGGCTTGCGGGTCGGCGCCTTTGCTGATCAGGTAATCGACGATTTCAACGCGGTTGAACATCGCTGCCATCATCAGCGCCGTGCGGCCGTCGAACGACGAACCTTCCACTTGCGCGCCGCCTTCGACCAATGCCGTGACCACCGCCAGGTCGCCCTTGAACGCGGCGCCGGCAATCGGGCTCTGGCCGTTGTCGTTGCGGATTTCCGGGTCGGCCTTGTGTTCCAGCAGCACTTTCACGGTTTCGACGTGGCCGTGATAGGCGGCGAGCATCAGCAAGGTGTCGCCCTTGTGGTTACGCAGGTTCGGCGGCAGGCCTTTGGTCAGCAGCGCAGCCATCATGGCCGCATCGCCCTCGCGCGCTTTGTTGAACACCTGTTCGGCAAATTCAGCGGCTTCTTCGGGCGTCATCTGGCGGCTTTGGTCTGACATGGAGAACTCTCTATTCGGTCAATCGGAAAGTCGACAGTTTCCCGAGCGCTCCGGCACCTGTCACTCCTTTTTTCTCAAGAGCGGCCATAGCCAGATTCAATAGCGGTACTTGCCACCACGAATATCCGCCAGCACCTGCTCAGTGACTTGCACGTACGTCTGGGTGCCGGGTAGCCAGGCGTAGATCGGGTCATCGCCGGTTTTACTCGGGTCGAAGGCTTCATCCTTGAGCCGGGTCTTCTGGTATTTGAAGGTCCCGGTGGTTTCCATTTTCACCTTCAGCCGCAGGAACAACGGCACCGCGTACGCCGGCATGTGTTGGCGCGCAAAGGTCAGCAGCTCGGTGAAATCCAGGGTCGCCAGGGATTCGGCGGGGGTAATCGCCGCCATCCCGGCTCGGCCGTTGGTGTTGCAGATTTCCACGCCATACGCCACCGCCTCGCAAATGTTCGGGTGCTGCAAAAGAATGTTTTCGACCTCGGTAGTGGAGACGTTCTCGCCCTTCCAGCGGTAGGTGTCGCCCAGACGATCGACAAACTGCGCGTGACCGAAACCGATGTTGCGCAGCAGGTCGCCGGTATTGAAGTAACGGTCGCCCTTGGCGAACACATCGTGGAGCACGACTTTCTCGGTTTTCTGCGGATCGGTGTAGCCGTCCAGCGGCGCCTTGTCGTCGATTTTCGCCAGCAACAAGCCCTGCCCGCCCTTGGCTACTTTGCTCATCAAACCCTTGGCATTGCGAATCGGCGCGCCGCTGTCGTGGTCGTACGCCACCAGTTCCCAGGACATCAGGGAAAAACCGATGGTGTTGTCGAAGTTGAGGATGTTGGTAAAACCGATGTTGCCGTCGCTGGCCGCGTACAGCTCGCAGATGTGGTGCACCCCGAATCGCGTCTTGAATTCGCGCCAGGCACCGGGGCGCAGGCCATTGCCGATCATCTTGGTCACGCCGTGTCGGTTGTCGTCGGCACTGACAGGTTGATCGACCAGGTAGCGGCACAATTCGCCAACATAACCGAGGGTGGTCGCGCGGTACTTGCGTACATCGTTCCAGAACTGACTCGCGCTGAACTTGCGGCGAATGACGAACCCCGCGGCACCACTGATGGCTGAGCCCCAGCACACGCAAAGCCCGGTGGCGTGATAGAGCGGCAAGGTGCAATAGACGACATCCTGCGGCTGCATATCCAGGGCGATCAGACCGAAGCTGGCGGAGCTGCGCATCCAGCGTCCGTGCTTGAACACGCCAGCCTTGGGCAACCCTGTAGTGCCGGAGGTATAGATGTAGAAGCAAGGGTCGTCGAAAAACACCTGCTGACTGCTGGCCGGGTTGCCGTCAGGGGCGTCAGCGCTGGCCATCATCAGGTTGATGAAGCTGTCGGGCAAAATGCCCGGATAACTGTAAGTATCGCGGTCGGCGACGAACCAGGTGCGTGTCGGCGCGATGTCGACCCGCCCGCGAACCGCCGAATAGGCCGGCGCCAGCTCTTCCCCGACAATGATCGCCACCGGCGCCACCAGGTTCAGGCTGTGGGCCAGGGTATCGCGGGTCTGGGAGGTATTGAGTAGCGCGCTGATCGCACCGACCTTGGCCACCGCCAGGATTGTCACCAGCAGTTCCGGACGGTTCTCGATGAAGATCGCCACCACATCGCCCTTGCCAATCCCTTGGCCGATCAGGTGATGAGCAATGCGGTTGGCCCACTGATTGACCTGCGTATACGTCAGCGCCACCGCGTCTTGCAGCAAGGCGAAGCCGTCGGGATTGCGCAAGGTCGCTTGCTCGAAGCTCCAGCCGAGGCCACACGGTTGGGTCGGGTCCTTGACGTTAGCGACCTTCATGCCCTTCACCACGCGGGGAATGGCTTTGGCGATGGTCGGCAATTTGCGGAGCATCATGCCCCAGGTGATCGTGTCGCTCATGGTAGCTCCCGTTCGATCTTCTTATTGTCGGGCGGCGTTGATTCAGCCCGAAAATACGTCAGCGGTTCTGGAGCTGTACACGCGGTTTTTGCAATGTTTTGTATCCGCCTTCGATGCCTCTGAAAACGCGAACCCTGGCCGTGCCATTGGTTCCATCAAATTGCGTGCGACCACGCAAAATGCAGGATGCACGATGGCCATTCATGCAGATTGCACGAAAGCAAAAAAACGACATATAAATAACTTATTGATTTATAACGATTTTAAAAAAAATCAGTGCTGGCACAATCGCTGCAACTACCTCTCCATGCTTGCTAATCAAGTGCTAACGGAGCTGATAGACATGAGCCTGATCCAAGAAAAATTTACCTCGCTGTTCTCCAACTTCGACGTGACCACCCAGGCACGACCTGACGGCGGCATTCTGCTGACACTGCGCAGCACCGAAGGCAAAGTCTTTAAACGTTCGATTTCCTACCAGCAATTGCATGCTGGCGATCAGCTTTCGTGGGTGATCAGTGCTATTCGCCGTGACCTGGCTGAACAGGCCAGCGAACTGCCACAGATCTCCATGCTGCAAAGTCAGCAGCGGTTTGCTTTGCCGACTTATCATTCGGTGTAAATCGTTCGCCGCTTTAAACAAACAGGCCGTGGGAGCTTTCGCTTCACGGCCTGAGTTGTATCTGGAGTAACACCATCCCCACAGGTTTTGCGGGTTATGCGGAGGAAGGATCGATCCGCGCAAAGCTGTCAACGGTCACGTGCCCTGCCAATTCACCACCCTCTCGCGCCAATCCGCAAGTCGCCATGCCCGCCGCGCGCGCCGCGTCCAGCTCTTCGACGATGTCGGACAGGAACAGAATCTGCGCTGGATCCACACCAATCGCCTGGGTGATACGTTGGTAGGACTGCGCTTCGCGTTTCGGCCCCGAAGTGGTGTCGAAGTAACCGCTGAACAGCGGCGACAGATCCCCTGCCTCGGAGCAGCCGAAGATCAGTTTCTGCGCCTGGATCGAGCCCGAGGAATACACAAACAGTTGATAACCGGCCTGATGCCAGCGCTTCAGCGCTTCAACGGCGTCCGGGTACACGTGGCCCTTCAACTGCCCGGCCTGATAACCCTGCTCCCAGACCATGCCTTGCAACGCCTTGAGCGGCGTGGCCTTGCGGTCTTCGGCGATCCAGCCCAGGAGGATTTCGATCACCCGCTCGATATTGGCCTGAGGTTCGTTGCTGTCCCGGCGCACCGCGTCCAGTTGCTCGGCGACATCCGTTCGCGCAGCGTTTTGGCGAACAAAGTCCGGCAAGTGTTTAGCCGCGTAGGGAAACAGCACGTCGAACACAAAACTCACCGCGCTGGTGGTGCCTTCGATGTCGGTGAGAATCGCTTTGATCGGCATCGACTCAGTCCTCCAGGCGCGGGAAGCGGTTGGCGATGTCTTCGCCGGTGAACTTCGCGACCCAACCTTCGGGGTTGTTGAACAGGCGAATCGCGACGAAATACGGATGCTCGCCCATGTCGAACCAATGCGGCGTACCGGCCGGGACCGAGATCAGGTCGTTTTTCTCGCAGAGCACGGCGTAGACGTAATCGTCGATGTGCAGGGTAAACAGCCCACGGCCGGCGACGAAAAATCGTACTTCGTCTTCGCCATGGCGGTGTTCATCGAGGAACTTGGCCCGCAGTTCGGCTTTTTGCGGGTGATCGCTGTTGAGGCTGATCACATCGACGGTGACGTAACCGCGTTCGGTCATCAGCTTGTCGATCTGTTCCTGGTACGCGGCGATCACTTCTTCCTGGCTGGCGCCGGGCTGGATTTTCGCGGTGGCTTGCCAGCGGTCGAATCGCACGCCCTGTTCGGCCAGGGTCGAGGCGATGTCTTCGAAGTGGGTCAGAACCTTGTTCGGTATTTCAGGGCTGGAGACGTGATAAACGGACAGGCTGCTCATGGGGCAATTCCTCGGTTTCGGCCGCGCCGTCCGGTTCTTTCAGACCGGTCGGGCGCGGCGCTTCATCAGGCAAATGGGCGACTTCTGGTGAAGTCAGCCTTGGCGGTTCATGACGCTGCGGGTCTTCAACTCGCACTCGAACAAAAATTCAAAGGCCTCGATCTGCCGCAGGGCGTCGCTCATGCGCGCGCCCCAGGTGTAGAGACCGTGGCCGCGAATCAGGTAACCAACGCAATCGGGATGGGCGTCCAGCCAAGGCTGCACCTTGGCGGCCAGGCGCGCAATGTCCTGATCGTTGTCGAAAATCGGCACCCGCACCAACGACTCATGGGTCGAGACGCCGCTGAAGGCTTTTTGCAGTTCGTAGTCTTCGAATTCGATGAAATCTTCCGGCGTCAGGCGCGACAGCACCGTGGCGTTCACCGAATGGGTGTGCAGCACCGCACCGATTTCCGGGCGCCAGCTGTAGAGCTGGGTGTGCAGCAGGGTTTCGGCGGACGGCTTTTTGCCCGGTTCCAGGCTGTTGCCGGACAGGTCGGTGGCCAGCACATCGTCGAGGCCCAACTGGCCTTTGTGCTTGCCGGACACCGTCAGCAGCGCTTCGGTCGGCGACAGGCGCGTTGAATAGTTGCTGCTGGTGGCCGGCGACCAGCCGCGACCATACAAAAAACGCCCGGCGTCGATGATTTCCTGGGCGAGGTGTTCACGGGTAAGGCTCATGGCCGGTCCTCTTGCATACGTGTGGCAATGATAACGGCAGCGGCGAAGGCTGCGAGGCTGGCAATACTAAAGGTCAATGTGGCGCCGAGGGCGTTCCAGCTGTAGCCGGAATACAACGCGCCGAGTGCGCCGCCGGTACCGGCCAGTGCCGCGTACAACGCTTGGCCCTGGCCCTGCTGACGGGCACCGAAACTACGTTGCACGAACTGGATGGCAGCCGCGTGAAAGCTGCCGAACGTCGCCGCGTGCAGCACTTGGGCGAACAGCAGTACCCAAAGAAATTCGGCAAACGAACCTAGCAGCAACCAACGCAGGGCCGCCAGCAGAAAACTCGCCATCAGCACCCGGCGCACCGAGAACCGCGCGAGGATTTTGCTCATGGCCAGGAACATCAAGACTTCAGCCACCACGCCCACGGCCCAGAGCATACCGATCACGCCACGGCTATAACCGAGACGCTCAAGGTGCAGGGTCAGAAAGGTGTAATACGGCCCGTGGCTCATCTGCATCAGTGCCACGCAAGCGTAAAACGCCAACACCCCGGGGCTGCGCAATTGCTTGAGGAAACCCTCCCCCGTCACCCGCTCGCTCTGGACCGGTTGCGCGTTGGGCACCCACAAACTGCTGACGACGATCCCGGCCATGATCAGCACCAGCGCCACCGGGTACACATCCAGGCTCAACCATTCGAACACCCGTCCAAGCGCGACCACGGTGATGATGAAACCGATGGAACCCCACAAGCGGATCTGACTGTAGCGGGAGGTCTGGCCTTTCAAGTGCGCCAGGGTGATGACTTCGAACTGCGGCAGTACCGCATGCCAGAAGAACGCGTGCAGGGCCATGACCATCGCCAGCCAGGCGTAGGTCTTGCTGACGAAGATCAGCGAGAACGTCAGCAGCGTGCACACGGCGCCAAAACGCACGATGGCCAGACGCCGGCCGGTGTAGTCGCCGAGCCAGCCCCAGATGTTCGGCGCCACGCAGCGCATCAGCATCGGGATCGCCACCAGCTCGCCGATGCGCGCGCTGGAAAAGCCCAGGTGATCGAAGTACAGCGCCAGAAATGGCGCTGTCGAACCGAGCAAGGCGAAATAGAACAGATAGAAACTGGAAAGCCGCCAGTACGGGAGCGCCGCCAAAGTCGTCAGACCACAGCGGCTGTCAGGTCAGCCATTAAAGCTGACCCAACACCGGCGTGCTCACCCGGACATCGGCGTTCTGCCCACGGTGACGCAGCAGGTGATCCATCAGCACGATGGCCATCATCGCTTCGGCAATCGGCGTGGCGCGGATGCCGACGCACGGGTCGTGGCGGCCCTTGGTCACCACGTCCACCGGGTTGCCATGGATGTCGATGGACCGGCCCGGCGTGGTGATGCTCGATGTCGGCTTCAGCGCCAGGTGCGCCACGATCGGCTGGCCCGACGAGATCCCGCCGAGAATGCCGCCGGCGTTGTTGCTGAGGAAACCTTCCGGGGTCATTTCATCGCGGTGTTCGGTGCCGCGCTGGGCAACGCTGGCAAAACCGGCGCCGATTTCCACGCCCTTGACCGCGTTGATGCTCATCAGCGCGTGGGCCAGTTCGGCATCGAGGCGGTCGAAGATCGGCTCGCCGAGGCCAGGCATCACGCCTTCAGCAACCACGGTGATCTTCGCGCCGACCGAATCCTGGTCGCGGCGCAACTGGTCCATATAGGCTTCCAATTCCGGCACTTTGTCCGGGTCGGGGCTGAAGAACGCATTTTCTTCTACCGAATCCCAGGTCTTGAACGGGATTTCGATCGGGCCGAGCTGGCTCATGTAGCCACGAATGACAATGCCCTGGCTGGCCAGATACTTCTTCGCAATCGCCCCGGCCGCCACGCGCATCGCGGTTTCCCGCGCCGAGCTGCGACCGCCGCCGCGGTAATCGCGTTCGCCGTATTTGTGGTGGTAGGTGTAGTCGGCATGGGCCGGACGGAACAGATCCTTGATCGCCGAGTAGTCCTTGGACTTCTGGTCGGTGTTGCGGATCAGCAGGCCGATGGCGCAACCGGTGGTGCGACCTTCGAACACACCGCTGAGGATTTCGACTTCGTCGGCTTCCTGGCGCTGGGTGGTGTGGCGGCTGGTGCCGGGTTTGCGGCGGTCAAGGTCACGCTGCAGATCCTCCAGGGAAATCTCCAGACCCGGCGGGCAGCCGTCGACAATGGCGACCAACGCCGGACCATGGCTTTCGCCAGCGGTGGTGACAGTGAACAGCTTGCCGTAGGTATTGCCGGACATGCGGGACGCTCCGTGAAATCGAACCTGAATACGTAATGCGCGCCAGTATACGCAGGCTACCCAAGTAGTTCATCCTCGAACCTTATGGGTGCCCGCGAGTCCAACCGGCATCTTGTTCATGATGGCGTGATGATGCTGCGAGTTCTAGCCTTGAGCCTTACCCTGTTTACCGGCTTCGTTCAGGCGACTGTCCTACAACGACCGATTACTTTGGATACCGGCACCGGAGAGCTTTTCGGCTCATTGTTGCTGCCTAAATCCGACACACCGGTGCCGGTTGTCCTGATCATTTCCGGCTCAGGTCCTACGGATCGCGACGGAAATAACCCTGACGGCGGACGCAACGACAGCCTCAAGCGCCTGGCCTGGGTGCTGGCCAAACACAATATCGCCAGCGTGCGCTACGACAAACGCGGTGTGGCAGCGAGCCTTGCCGCGACGCCGGACGAGCGCAATCTTTCAGTGGAAGCCTACGTGGCCGACGCCGAGGCCTGGAGCCAGAAACTGAAAGCAGATCCGCGCTTTGGCCAACTGATTTTGCTCGGCCACAGCGAAGGCGCCTTGATTGCCACCCTGGCGGCGCCGAGTGTCGGTGCGGCGGCGGTGATTTCCATGTCCGGCAGCGCCCGGCCGGTGGATCAGGTGCTACGCCAGCAATTGAGCAATCGCCTGCCACCCCCGCTGATGCTGCGCAGCAATGAACTGCTCGACAGCCTTAAGGCCGGGCACACCGACGACAACGTCCCACCGCAGTTGCAGGTGATTTTCCGCCCGAGTGTGCAGCCATACCTGATTTCGCTGTTCCGCCAAGACCCGGCCGCGGCGTTTGCCAAGTTGAAGATGCCGGCGCTGATCATCCAGGGCACCAGCGATATCCAGGTCGGTGTCGGTGACGCACGGCTGCTCAAGGCTGCCAAGCCCGACGCTGAGCTGGCGGTGATCGAGGGCATGAACCACGTGATGCGCATCGTGCCCAACGACGTGAAACGGCAACTGGCCTCCTATAAGGATCCGCAATTGCCCCTGGCCGCCGAACTCGGCTCGCGAATTCTCGGTTTTATTGACGGACTTCGCTCCAGTTAAGCGCTGTCAGGGGGCGTTCTCAGCTAGTTTTCACGCCGCGCCGGGTCTGCTGCGGTGCAGGGCAAGGCGCGAGAAGCGTGGTTTGGTCATTCCAAATAAGCTTCGAGCAACGCAGCCCTGCACAACAGCAGGCCCGGCCCTTCAGGTTGTTCCTTAAAGCGGGCCAGGCTGCGTTGCAGGCCTTGGAAAGGGAACAACCATTCCCCGCGGCCTGCGCCTTGCCTGGCCCGCTTTAAGGCGACAACGCGGCGTGAAAACTAGCTGAGAACGCTCCCTAGCCCTCCAGTCTTGAAAAAAACGGCCGATAAGCCTTTGTCGCCAGCGCTATGACTGGCGGCAAGCAGAGCTTGGACAGGATCTCGCCGTTATGACTGATACCCAGATTTCACCCGACACCACCGCTGAAAAAGACGCACCGCCAGCGGTCGAGCTGCCGTGGGCGGACGTCCACGCCGAGCACCACAAGATGCTCCGCCTGGCGCCGCTGAAGACCGACCGCAACACCGGGAGCCGGCCGTTGCGCTTTGTCGAGTTTGGTTATGCCGAGCGCAACAGCAAGGAACGCAGCCTGATGCGCCTGACCATCAAGCTGCCGGGCCAGCGGGTGCGCAAAGAGCAGAATCACTTGGACGTGTGGGTCGATCACGAGACCCAACGCGTGCATTTCGGGCCTGAGAGCGGGTTGCAGATCGAACCGATGAACCGCGGTATCGGGCGTTACCTCGCCGCTCAAGGCATTAGTTGGGCGAAAAAGCGCTGGCCCGGCTACACCGTCGACGGTGCCGACCTGAACAACAAGGACGCGCTGAACGAAGACACGCGCCTGCGCCGCGATCACTTTTTGCGCGTACACGGTTTTGATGTGGCCTACGCCGATGCCCAGCATTTGAAGGGCAGCGTCAAAGAGGTCCAGGTCGGCGACTTGCTGGCCGACTGGAACAGTGAAAAGCTGCAACAGGTGGAAATTCTCGAAGCCGCGCAAATGCTTCAGCAGGCCGAGCAGAATCTGGCCGAGCAGGAAGTGAAGCTCAAGAAGCACGAAGAGAAAGTCAGCAAGTACAAGCGTGAAGACGCCGGACTGCGTTTCACGATTACGTGCCTGGTGGCGTTTTCGGTGTTTCAGGCGGGGTTGTTGATCTGGATTGCGACGCACCGTTGACGACTGATCGTTCCCACGCTCTGCGCGGGAATGCGGCCCGGGACGCTCCATGCCCCTTTTCAAGCCGAACGCGGAGCGTCTGTGGAGGCATTCCCACGCAGAGCGTGGGAACGATCTTTACGGGTTAAACGCGAGAAGCGAACACCGCCTGATGATCGCGGCACTGCTCTGCGGTCAACATGAACACCCCATGCCCACCGCGCTCGAAATCGAGCCAGGCGAAGTCGACTTCCGGGTACAGCGCTTCGACGTGCACCTGGCTGTTGCCCACTTCGACAATCAACAAACCCTTCTCGGTCAGGTGATTCGCCGCTTCGGCGAGCATCCGGCGTACCAGGTTCAAGCCGTCGTCACCGCACGCCAGGCCCAGTTCCGGTTCGTGCTGGTATTCGTCCGGCATGTCGGCGAAATCTTCCGCATCGACGTAGGGCGGGTTCGACACGATCAGGTCGAAACGTTGCCCTGGCAAACCATCAAAGCCGTCGCCCTGAACCGTATACACCCGCTCATCGACGCCATGACGCTCGATGTTCTGGTTGGCCACTTCCAGCGCTTCGAACGACAGGTCCGCCAACACCACTTCGGCATTCTGGAACTCGTAGGCACAGGCGATACCGATGCAGCCGGAGCCGGTGCACAGGTCGAGAATCCGCGCTGGGTCGGTGCCCAGCCACGGCGTAAAGCGCTTTTCGATCAGCTCGCCAATCGGTGAACGCGGGATCAGCACACGCTCATCAACGATAAACGACATGCCACAGAACCACGCCTCGCCCAACAGGTAAGCGGTGGGAATGCGCTCTTCGATACGGCGCCGGAGCAACCGTTGCAGATTGACCAGCTCATCGTCTTCCAGATTGCAGTCCAGATAGCTGTCGGCAATTTCCCACGGCAGGTGCAGCGCACCCAACACCAGTTGACGGGCTTCGTCCCAGGCGTTGTCGGTCCCATGGCCGAAAAACAGATCCTCCCCATGGAAGCGGCTGACGGCCCAACGAATATGGTCGCGCAGGGTACGAAGTCGGGAAGTGATCACAGCGGCAGCTCCAAATAAAACGACTGGCAAATAAAACGACTGGCGATTCTAACAGCCAAAACGCGCCACGACGACGCAGGAAAAACACCGGATCAGATGTAGGACTTATCCATTTTTTCGCTTGGCTATTGAACAAAATAAGCATCTTGACAAGGCTGCAAGCCAACAACGACGGTGCCTACGATGGTAGCGATTCACAGAACCGCTCAGCCAGAGGACAATGTCGCAAAAGCCCCACTCCAAGGAGCCCCAGAATGTCCGTTCCACAAACGATGTTTCAACTCAGCGGTCGCGGTTATCCGGCGGCCAAACTGAGCCAGGCGACCCTCATCATCATCGATGCCCAGAAAGAATACCTCAGCGGCCCGCTGGCCCTGAGCGGCATGGATGCCGCCGTCGCGAACATCAAGCAAATAGTGGCCGCTGCCCGTGCAGCCGGTCGGCCGATCGTGCATGTGCGTCACCTCGGCACTGTCGGCGGGTTGTTCGATCCACAGGGCGAGCGCGGCGAGTTCATTCCGGGGCTCGAGCCAACGAGCGACGAAACCATCATCGGCAAGCTGCTGCCGAGCGCGTTCCACGGCACCACGCTGTACGATCGCCTGCAAGACCTCGGCTCCCTGGACCTGATCGTCTGCGGTTTCATGAGTCATTCCAGCGTCAGCACCACCGTGCGCGCCGCGAAGAACCTGGGCTTTCGCTGCACCCTGGTCGAGGATGCCTGTGCTACCCGCGACCTGCCTTACAAGGGCGGTGTACTCAGCGCCGAGCACGTTCAGCAGACCGAGATGGCGATCATGGCGGACAACTTCGCCACCCTTGCCCTGACCCACGATCTGATCTGATCAACGTTCGATGAGCGGTTCTTGCCGCCGCTCATCCGCAAAAGCCTCTCATTTGCTGCAATTGCCCTAGCCTCAGGAACATCCCGGTCAACTCCCGGTCGAAGGGCCGATACCCATTGAGGAAGGTCGGAATGAAGTTATCCGATGGTTTTGACGCACGCCGCTTGCGGCCCAAAGGCCAAAGCAACTGGCGTTTTCGAATCGGCGCAGCGATTGCCGCCCTGCTGGCGATGCTCGGCGTGTTGATGACGCTGGCCGGTGTTGGCAGCCTGCTCGGTCACGCGCCCGCCATGGGCGAGTTGAATACCAATAAGGTCGGTGCGGCGGTGATCGTGGTCATTGGCCTGTTCGTGCTGTACATCGGCGTGTGGCTGTGGCGCCGCTGCCGGCGCCGCTCGCGCCAGTCGCAAGCGCTGAACATGGCCCCGCATTTGATGAAAAAACACGACTGAATTCTTGGGCTCGGCAACTTGCCGGGCCCAATTGTTATGGATAGCGTCGTGACTTGGGTAAACTGGCGGCCTTCGCGGAGGCTGACATGCAAGACGACGATTTTTCCCTGTTCAAAAGTGCGACCCAAGGCATCAAGCCGATCAAGCACGATCGCGCCGAAACCGGCAAACCCAAAAGCGACCGCGCGCAAATCGCCAAGCTGCGCCAGGCCGCCACCGTGCGCACCGATGCCACCACCGTTGACGGCCTGTCCGACCAGTTCGTGATCGATGTCGGCCCGGAAGACGAGCTGATGTGGGCCCGCGACGGCGTTCAGGAAAGCCAGATCCGCAAACTCAAGATTGGCCAGATCCCGTTCGAAGGCAGCCTCGACCTGCACGGCATGAACGTGGAAAAAGCCCGGGAAACCCTCTGGGCCTTTCTCGCCGAAGCCACCAAATTCGAAATCCGCTGCGTGCGCGTCACCCACGGCAAGGCTGTGCGCCTGGACGGCAAGCGGCCGATGATCAAAAGCCACGTCAACACTTGGCTGCGCCAGCATTCCCAAGTGCTCGGCTTCACCTCATGCCAAGCGAAACACGGCGGCGCCGGCGCGGTTTATGTGCTGCTCAAACGGACCATGATGGAAGGTCGCGACGAGTAAAGCTGTCGCGCCACGCTTGCAGCGCCGTGTCCGCCACCGTACCCTTGCCCTTTGCGAAAAATCCCACAGGTAGTTTCATGTCCCTGGAACAGAATTACACCGCCATGTCATGAGGTGACTTCTAGGTCGTCAGGGGCAATAAAAACGGGGCTTAGGTACTGGACTTGCCCCTACAAAACCGGACACCAACTCCCTGTTAAATTAATGCCGCCGCCAAGCGCCTGAACTCCCTCGGTGAGCGATAGTTCAAGGCGCTGTGCGGATGCTGCTCGCTGTAGTGCTCGAAGGCAATTGCCAGGTTACGCAACGCCGTTTCTCGATCTGGCTTGGGCATGTGCGCCACGTAATCTCGCTTGATCGTCTTCACGAAGCTCTCGGCCATGCCGTTGCTCTGCGGGCTGCGTACCGGGGTGGTTACCGGCTGCAAGCCGATCTGTCGAGCAAACAGGCGTGTCTGTTCGGCGGTGTACGCCGAGCCGTTGTCGCTTAGCCATTGAACTGGGGTGGCGGGCAGTTGATCACCAAAACGCTTCTCCATGCTTTCCAGCATCAAGTCGCGGATATCATCGCCGCTGTACCCGGTCGGGCTGGCGACCCAGCCGATGGCTTCGCGATCACAGCAATCCAGGGCGAAGGTTACGCTCAGTTTGGCGCCGTCCTCGCAGCGGAACTCAAAGCCGTCCGAGCACCAACGCGTATCGCTGGTTTCCACCGCAATACGGCCTTCGTGCCGACGCGGCACGCCGGGCTGTTTGATCCGGCGTTCAAGCAGCAGATTGTGATCACGCATGACCCGGTAAACCCGTTTCACGTTGATCGCGGGCAGCGACCGCTTTTCACGTGCACGACGCAGCAGTCCCCAGACGCGACGGTATCCATAGCTGGGCAGTTCGCTGACCTCTTGCTGGATTTCAGCGACCAGCTCTACATCGTTCACAGGCCTGCTTCGCCGTACTTTGGGCGATACCGATTGCTTGATTCGAACCGTTAATTGCGAGCGCGCCACACCGAGACATTCGCTGACCAGCTTCACTGGTCGTCCCCCGGCAACAAGGGTGAGTGCGCAATCCATTTTCGCGACCGGGCGATCTCCACGGCCTCTTTGAGGATTTCGGCTTCCATCGTTTTCTTGCCCAGCATCCGTTGCAGCTCACGGATCTGCTTGAGCGCATCGCTCAGCTCGGAGGCCGGCACCACGGCTTCGCCAGCACTGACCGCCGACAGGCTGCCGTCCTGATACAGCTTGCGCCACAGGAATAACTGGTTGGCATTGATGCCGTTGCGCCGAGCGACGACCGACACACTTTGCCCTGGCTCAAGGCTCTCGCGAACCATGGCCAGTTTTTGCTCCGGGCTCCAGCGGCGTCGCCGCTCCTGACCCAAAAGCTCACCACTCTTATCGTTGCTGTTAGTCATAAACATAACCGTTTGCCTATCCCTTATCGTAAGAGGGAAACGGTGTCCTGTCTTTCATGGGGCTCGTTCAGTCACCATCCGCTCTCTGCAATGACATGGAACAGGGAAATAAGCGCAGCTAACAGGAATTGTCCTACAGCCAGCGCTTGCGCTTCCCGTTAACGTCATTCTGCCCCAGCCTCAGGCCGGGAACCTCCAAGGACGAACAAGGACGCTGCATGAGCGGTTATGTACCCAACCCGCCGAAAGGCTATAGCTATAGCGGCGGCGAGCCTGTCGATACCCACGCCCAGCGTTGGGCGGAATACAAAGACCTTGCACCGGAGCCGGAAGATAAGCCAGACACGATGGGCTGTGTGTTTGCCAAGAGCTGCAACCTTCCTGACGGTGTCATCAATCACAACAACCCAGCCGGGTTTGTGCCCGTTGAGAAATTGGCCGACTACGGACTATGGGCAGTGCTGGCCACCGGCACCGCCATTACCGCCCAAGGCACCCTACTGCAACTGGTGGGCGGGTCTGCTACTGGCAGTGCAATTGCTCGACGTCTTGGTGGATCGCTATCTCTGAGTCTCCTAAAAGGATCAGGCGTTGTTGCTTCTGGCTTTGCGATGGGTACTGTTGCGTTGCTGATACCGAACACTAGCATCTCGCCTGACAGCGCCTTTTACAAAAATGAGCAATACGCCTCACTTGATACGGGCCGTACGCGCGTCCGTATCAATGTGAAGACCTTGCCGGATGGCTCAGTTAATGCTTACGGATTCTATACAGGCGGGAAAAAGGAGTGGGAAAACGTCCCTGTCATCAAGGCAGCCAAGGACGGCGAGAAGTTTGTCGCGGACATCGGCAACGGCATTGGCCTCACTTGGACTCCAGCATCGAATCCTGACGATGTGCTGGGTATTCCTGCTCTGGAGGGAGCGCCGCAGCTTCCTTCTGTTTGGGTGTACCCGCCCACCGAACAATCCAACAAGGCATTGGTGAATCCAGAACATCCACCTGAGTATCAGGACGCCATAATCTGGTTTCCAAGCACTGACATACAACCGATATACATCATGCTCAGCGCCCGACTTAGCTCGGGGACCGTAACGGGGTTGGGTGAAGATGTTGCTGGCATCTGGCTCGCTGGAGCGAATACAGGTTTGGGCGCACCCATTCCGACACGAATCGCGGATGTACTCCGGGGACGTCAATTTTCAAGCTTCAAAACATTCAGAACTGCATTTTGGAATGCAGTGAAGAATGACCCGGAGCTTTTCAGCCAATTCAATGAAGACGCTCAAGACCGTTTGATGTCAGGCAATGCCCCTGCCGTTCGTGAGAGAGAAGCCGTAGGAACCCGAGGTGTATTTGAGATCCACCACGTTGAGCGCATCGTAGATGGTGGTGCCGTCTATGATGTAGATAACTTACGCGTAAACACCCCTAAGAATCATATCAATCAGCACAGGAAGAAGTAGGCGCATCATGGCAAACATTTCTGATTACACGGAAGCCGAGTTCATCGAGTTCATTCAAAGGATACGTGCTACCAACAAAGGAGGCTCAGACGAAGAACTTGGTGAGCTTCTGGCACAATTCAGGAAACTTGCTGGTCACCCTGATGGTACCGACCTCATTTTTTACCCAGAACCAGGGGAAGATAATTCCGCTGAAGGCGTGACGCAGACAGTAAAAGAGTGGCGTGCCGCTCAGGGCTTACCGGGGTTCAAAGGCGAGTGAACAACTCCCCGATCCGGAGACATGGAGAAACCGGATCGTACGACGCCTATAACGAATCGAACAAAAGGCCTCGCATCGCTAACTCGCGCGCCCAGCAACGCGCCACTCCAAACCTATCGCAAGCAAATCAGGTCGTTAACCAGCATTATTAAAACAACCCTCCCAGCGCCGCGGGCTCCCAGTTCATAATCACCAGCTCGCCGCTGACCTCGGCCTTGCCTTGGCGCTGATTAGTGTTGCTATAGCGGATGTCGAGCGTCTCAAAGTGGAAGCCCTCAAACACTCGGCGGATATCCGGGTGGTCATTGATGCTGACCATCACCTTGCCTTTGCAACGGCGCATAAAGTCGGCCATTCGCTCATAGTTTTCAAATGGAAAGTCCACACCATAACCAGCGGTCTGCCAATAAGGCGGGTCCATGTAGTGAAAGGTATGGGCGCGGTCGTAGCGCTCGGCGCATTCAAGCCAGGGTAGGTGTTCGACATAGGTGCCGGACAGGCGCTGCCAGGCGGCCGAGAGGTTTTCCTCGATCCGCAACAGGTTGATGGCCGGACCGGTGGTGGCGGTACCGAAGGTCTGGCCGGTGACCTTGCCCGCAAAGGCATGGTGCTGCAGATAGAAGAATCGGGCGGCGCGCGGGATGTCGGTGAGGGTTTCGGGGCGGGTCATCTTCTGCCACTCGAACACATGGCGCGAACTGAGTGCCCATTTGAACTGGCGCACGAATTCTTCCAGGTGATTCTGTACGACGCGGTATAGCGTGACCAGGTCGCCGTTGATGTCGTTGAGGACTTCAACCGGCGCGGCCTGGGGTCGCATGAAGTAGAGCGCGGCACCGCCGGCAAAGACTTCGACGTGACATTCGTGTGGTGGGAAGAGCGGAATGAGGCGGTCGGCCAGGCGGCGTTTGCCGCCCATCCAAGGGATGATGGGGGTAGACATAGAGAGCAAGACCTTTACTGTATGGATAAACAGGTTCTAGGCTCGCCGCGCTTCGTGCACGGAGTAAGAGCCTTGGCTGGACTTGCAGGGACATTCTGCAGGGACGGCGGTCGGGCTGGATGTTGACGCATCCACCCCGGCCGCTCTTTTTCACTTCGGTGTTGATACTTCTTTGGCATAGACCTGGCAGGCCGCCAGCGCGATCAGTCCTTGGTCGCCGGAATCGCTGATGCCGATAATTCGTTGAGCATGCGCCGGGTCAAGTTGGGCTCTTGTGGCGCCATGAACCACGCCGCCGATGGCGGTGGTGGCTGGTACTGAGTCGTTGCCGGCAACAGCGGTGGCGTCGAGTAGGACTGACAGGCGCAGATCAGCAGTGGCAAGGCGGTCGCGCAGGCGACCTTGATCACGTTGGGCATCGCTCAGAACTCGGTAATGTGTTTGTTCACTGGCAGAAAGCCGTTGCTCCAGGGCCAGACGTTTGTCCTGCTCGGTTTGTTGTTGGGTCGCCGCCGCCAGCGTCTGTTGGTTAAGGGCTTCCGCCTGCAGCCGGGCTTGCTGCTCCAGCTGCTGGCCGTAGCGGCAGTCTTGGACTTGCCAAGCCAGCGCGGCCGATCCGCCGGCCAACGCGGCCAGCAGCATCCCTTTGGCGAGCAACTGATACGGTGCCGGGATCAGGTCGACGAGACGCATAGCACCGCCCTCGCCCGGCCCCACAACTCCAGTCGATCCGCCAGGCCATTGAGGCCGCCGTTGATCTTGCGGGTGATCGCGTCGAACTCATCCCGATCCGCCAGGGCGTTCAAATCGCGTACCCACCAGAACCACGCAGCCGACTCGGTGGCCCATTGCGGCAGCTCGAGCAGTTCAGGGGTTCGCAGCAAGCGCTCATCGCCGAACAAGGCCAGGCTGCAGCGCAGGTAGTTGTTGCGGCCGGTCACCTGAATCAGGCCGCGACCGCGATAGCGCTGGCCATCCCCATCCGCTTCCGGCGAGTTGCCCAGATTCGCAGCCAGGTTGCCGGTGTCGTATTTGCTCAGGTACTGATCTACGCGCTAACGAAACGAGACTGATCAAGCACGGCGTACTCGACGATCAGCGCTATACCGAACTGTTCCCCAACTCCACCTACGCCACTTACTCGGCAACTTCCCGATTCGGGGAGTATGCCCAGGAGTGATTAAACAGCCGCGAGATCGCAGGCACGCGCAAGAACTACCTCGCCTCCCTCAACCTGTACTGGATGCCTTATCTGGCATTGCTTCCCATCGACAGCATCACCTCGGTGATGCTGCGCAAGATCGTCGGTGACATTGAGTGGAAATCGTCGGGCGTGAAGCGCTCGGCCATCCAACGGCTAACGACCTTGTTCGGCACAGCAGTGAAAGATGGTCTGCTCAATCGCAACCCCGTCGAGTCCATCGAACTGCCAACGAAGACCAGGAAGCCCATCGACCCTTTCACAGTGGCGGAAGCGGACGCGATCATCGACCACCTTTATAAGACGCTGACCCGTTCGATGCGGATCTACGCGGCGCACTTCGAGTTCGCTTTTTATACCGGTATGCGTCCGAGTGAGATGGCGGCGTTGCGCTGGGACGAAGTGGACAAGGAACAGCGGCTGGTCAACGTGTGTCGGATCGTCGCGGACTACAAGATTGAGGAGCGCACCAAAACCCGCAATGGCAGGCAAGTCATGCTAAATAGCCGCGCGTTGCACGCCATCGAGGAGGCCAAGCGCGTGGCCCAGCAGCGCGTGACGCAGAGCCGTCGCAAGCAGGGCGAGTCGCCCTTCGTGTTCCCGCCGACCAAGAACTTTGAGTTCATCCAACAGTCCAGTGTGACCGACAAGCACTTCCAGGCGGCGCTGACCGATTTGGGCATTCGCGCCCGCCGGCAATACAACTGCCGTCACACATACGCTACCATGTCCCTCATGTCGGGGATGAACCCTGCGTTTATCGCCACTCAGCTCGGTCATAGCGTTCAGATGCTGCTATCGACCTACGCCCGATGGATCAACTCCAGCACTGACTGGAGTGAACTCGGGAAGCTTGAAAAGAGCCTGATTGGTACAAAATTGGTACGAACAGAAACAGTACCCCTCTGAAACCCTTATGGAATCAGCCCCTGTGACACTGGAACAGAATTACACCGCGATTCTCGGCCAATTGGGCGAGGACGTCTCCCGCGAGGGCCTGCTCGACACGCCAAAGCGTGCCGCCAAAGCCATGCAGTACCTTTGCCGCGGCTATGAACAAACACTGGAAGAAGTCACCAACGGTGCCTTGTTCAGCTCCGACAACAGCGAAATGGTGCTGGTCAAGGACATCGAGCTCTACTCGCTGTGCGAACACCACCTGCTGCCGTTCATCGGCAAAGCCCACGTCGCCTATATCCCGAGCGGCAAGGTATTGGGGCTGTCGAAAGTCGCGCGGATCGTCGATATGTACGCCCGTCGCCTGCAGATCCAGGAAAACCTCAGCCGCCAGATCGCCGATGCGGTCCAGCAAGTCACCGGCGCCCTGGGCGTTGCAGTGGTGATCGAGGCCAAGCACATGTGCATGATGATGCGCGGTGTCGAGAAGCAGAATTCGTCGATGATCACTTCGGTGATGCTCGGTGAGTTCCGGGAAAACGCCGCGACTCGCAGCGAGTTTCTCAGCCTGATCAAGTAATCCGCAGTACGAAGAAAACCGGCATTCATCGCCGGTTTTTTTTCGCCTGTGAAAAATCAGGTAAGCTGCGCGCCTTTCTCAATTCCCACCGTGAGGCTTTCAACGTGTTCGTAAAAGCGCTTCGTGTCGGCCTTGGCCAACTGATCATCTTTATCGACTTCATCACCCGCCCGGGCAAAAAACAGCGCCCGGCCGAGGTTCAAGCGCAGGTCAACACCGCCGCCAAGGACCTGACCCTGTACCAGTTTCACGCCTGTCCGTTCTGCGTGAAAACCCGCCGCACCCTGCGCCGCTTGAACGTGCCGGTGGCGCTACGCGATGCGAAGAACAACGAACAGGATCGCCAGGCCCTGCTGGACCAAGGTGGCAAGATCAAGGTGCCGTGCTTGCGGATTGAAGAGAATGGGCAGACCACCTGGATGTATGAGTCCAAGGTGATTATTGATTATCTGGATAAGCGGTTTGCCGCAGCCTGATTTTTCAGTGGTGCGTTTGCGGACGCCATCGCAAACCCCAGACCAAAATAAACCGGCCCTCAAGCCGGTTTTTTTATGACTTCAGGCTGCCTTTGCCGCCTGAGCCTGCCTCACCACCGCCGCCAACCGCTTGAGCCCTTCATCCAGCCGCGCCGGATCAATGTGGCTGAAGTTCAGCCGCAAATGACCGGGATTGTTATCCGGGTCAGGGAAGAACGGCTCCCCGGGCATAAACGCCACATCTGCTGCCAGCGCGCTTTGGAGCAAGGTGCGGGTGTCCAGCGGTTGCTTGAGCGTCAGCCAGAAAAACAGCCCGCCTTGCGGTACGTTCCAATCCGCCAGATCGGAAAAATGTGTTTCCAGCGCTGATTGGAAGGCATCCCGACGAATCCGATAGAAGTCCCGCAACTCACTCAGATGATGCTGGAATTTCTCGGTGCCGATCCATTGCAGCGCCTGCCACTGCCCCACCCGATTGGTGTGCAGGTCCGCCGATTGCTTGAGCCGCAGCAAGTGCGGAAACAAGTCCGGACTGGCAATCAGATATCCGACCCGAAGGCCCGGCAGCAAGGTTTTGGACACGGTGCCAGTGTAGATCCAACTGGCCTTTTTCAAGCGACTGACAATCGGCGTGGCACTGGCGCCGTCAAAGGTCAGTTCGCGGTAGGGCTCATCTTCGATCAACGTGACGCTGAACTCATCCAGCAACGCCGCCACGGCATCGCGCTTGGCTTCGCTGTAGCGCACGGCCGACGGGTTCTGGAAGGTCGGAATCAGGTAGATAAACGCCGGACGGTGTTTTTCCAAGCGCGCGCGCAATTGCACCAGGTCGGGACCATCGGCTTCCAGCGGCACGGTGATGCAGTCGGCGCCAAACAACTGGAAAATCTGCAGCGCCGCCAGATAGGTCGGCGCTTCCAGCAGGATTTCGGTGCCTTTGTCGATGTAGAGCTTGGCTGCCAGATCGAGGGTTTGCTGGGAACCGCTGACCACCAATACCTGGCTCGCCTCGCATGGCACGCCCAACTTCCGCGCTTCGGCCGCCAAGGCTTCACGCAGCGCCGGCTCGCCTTCGCTCATGCCGTATTGGCCCATGGACAGCGGCATATCGGCCCACTCGACTTTCGGCAGCATGGCTTCGGCCGGCAAGCCGCCGGCGAACGACATCACTTCCGGGCGCTGGGCGGCAGCGAGGATTTCTCGGATCAAAGAACTTTTAAGGCGCGAGACACGTTCGGAAAAAGCCATGGGGTCACCGGTAGCGAAGCCTGAGGAAAATAAGTCAAACTGGTTGACCGAAATTACGACAGCTTGAGCGGATACGTCAATATGCTTGACCTTAAAAACCCCACGACTCAGCAGCACGCCATGGAAGCGTTTTTCTTCGGCTACCAGGCGTTCACCGCCAAGGCCGACGAAATGCTTGAGCGTCGTGGCTTGAGCCGAGTGCATCAGCGCATCGTATTTTTCATCGCCCGCTACCCGAACCTGAGCGTGAAGGAATTGCTCGCGTTGCTCGGCGTGAGCAAGCAGGCGCTGAACATTCCACTGCGCCAGTTGCTGGAAATGCATTTGGTCAACAGCGTGGCATCAGAAACGGACAAGCGGAAACGACTGCTGGAACTGACTGACGATGGCGCGAAGTTTGAGCAGTCGCTGCGGCGTGAGCAGGTGAAATTGCTGGAGCGGGTGTTCGCCGAAGCTGGGGAGACAGCGGTGAATGGATGGTTGGCGGTGAATCTGGCGTTGGGGAAAAGCCAGGGAGCCACCGAGTAACCGCTCGTTCCCACGCTCTGCGTGGGAATGCATCCCGCGACGCTCTGCGTCGCTTCTCACAGCGGACGCGGAGCGTCCATGGCGGCATTCCCACGCAGAGCGTGGGAACGATCACTTTGTACTCCTTCCCATCGATATACCCCTATCGCCAAAATTTTCGTCGACAAAACCAAAAACATTATTTGCTTTATTTGTATACAAAAGCATAATCCACTTCGTGCGAGTTCCTGACCAAGCGGTCAACAAATTCGCAAGTGCCTCAAAGGGCCGCTGCCACCCTCATGGGTCCGGCCCTGGAAATAAAAATAAAACTCTTGAGGAGTACTCGCTGTGGAAAGCCGCAAATCCGAAGCCCCGTCGCTGGACCTCTCGCCGCCATTACGCAATGGCTGGCTGGAACGTCTCTTCAAACTCAGCTTGCATGGCACCACGGTGAAGACCGAGTTGATTGCCGGTCTGACAACCTTCATCACCATGGCTTACATCATCTTCGTCAACCCGAACATCATGGCTGACGCCGGCATTGATCACGGCGCCGCGTTCGTCGCCACCTGTATCGCCGCCGCGCTCGGTTGCCTGTTGATGGGCCTGTACGCCAACTGGCCGGTCGGCCTGGCGCCGGGCATGGGCCTGAACGCGTTCTTCACCTACACCGTGGTCGGCACCATGGGCTACAACTGGGAAACCGCCCTCGGCGCGGTGTTTGTTTCTGGTGTGTTGTTCATGATCCTGACCTTTTCGAAGATTCGCGAATGGCTGCTCAACAGTATTCCCGTGAGCCTGCGCTACGCCATGGGCGCCGGTGTCGGGCTGTTCCTGGGGATCATCGGCCTGAAAACCGCCGGTATCGTTGTCGACAGCCCGGCGACCCTGATCAAGCTCGGTTCCCTGCGCGAGCCCGGCCCGCTGTTGGCCGCCATCTGCTTCCTGATGATCGCCGTGCTCAGCTACCACAAAGTCTTCGGCGCGATCCTCATCAGCATCATCACCGTGACCGCCGCCGGTTGGGGCCTGGGCCTCGTCCACTACGAAGGCATCATGTCCGCCCCGCCGAGCCTGGCACCGACCTGGATGGCGATGAACGTTGCTGGCGTGTTCAACGTCAGCATGATCAGCGTGGTGCTGGCGTTCCTCTTTGTGCACATGTTCGACACCGCCGGCACCCTGATGGGCGTCGCTCAGCGCGCCAACCTGGTGAACGCTGACGGTCGGATCGAAAACCTCTCCCGCGCGATGAAAGCCGACAGCGCCTCCAGCGTATTCGGGGCGATGGTCGGTGTTCCGCCGGTCACCAGTTATGTAGAAAGTGCCGCGGGTGTCGCCGCTGGTGGTCGGACTGGTCTTACCGCAGTGACCGTAGGTGTGCTATTTATTGCCGCGATGTTCTTCGCACCGCTGGCTGGCATGATTCCGGCTTATGCAACCGCCGGCGCGCTGATTTACGTGGCAATGCTGATGATGAGCGGTATGGCGCACATCGAATGGGATGAAGCGACCGACAGCATTCCGGCGATCGTCACCGCGATCATGATGCCGCTGACCTTTTCGGTCGCCGACGGCATCGCGCTGGGCTTTATCACTTACGTGGTGCTGAAGGCCGGCACCGGTAAGTACAAGGAAATTTCCGTCAGTCTGTGGGTGCTCTGCGCGATCTTCATCGCCAAGTTCATTTTCTTGTAAGCGGTCATCGTTTCAAACAGCCTCACCCGTCGGGTGGGGCTTTTGCACATTAGGAGGAAAGTGATGAGTCTGGAAACCTGGCTGCTGTTCAGCGGCGCTGCGCTGGTGGTGATCCTGATCCCGGGGCCATTGTCTTTGCTGATGATCAGCAACAGTTTGAACTACGGTTTGCGTCGGTCGTACCCGGCGTTTCTCGGTGGGGTGATTGCCTCGATTTGTCTGCTCAGTGCCTCGGCGCTGGGCCTGGGCGCCCTGCTGCTGGCGTCGGAACAGCTGTTCAGCGCGTTGAAGATTGTCGGCGCGCTGTACCTGTTCTACCTCGCGTGGCAGAGCTGGCAGCAATCGCGTCAGCCATCAGTGGGCGCTGAAGTGCCCCAGGCTGCGCCGGTGCCGCGTTTTCGTGCCCTGTTCGGGCGCGCGTTTGTACTGGGCGCGAGCAATCCGAAGGACATTCTGTTCTTCGCCGCTTTCCTGCCGCAGTTCTTGAGCGCCGAGCAGCCGTTTCTGCCGCAGTTGCTGGTGATGATTGCGACCTGGACCGTGCTGGATCTGCTGTGCAAATTGGCGTATGGGCTGGGTGCCCATGGGGCGGCGCGGTATTTGCGCAGTGGCAAGGGGCAGAGTTGGTTTAACCGGATCAGTGCCGGGTTGTTCAGTGGTGCGGGTGCGGCGTCGTTGTTAAGCCGGTAAGCAGAGCAAGACCAAAAGATCGCAGCCTTCGGCAGCTCCTACGCGCCTGTTGGCGCCGCCGAAGGCTGCGATCTTTTGACTTTTCTGGAGGCAAAAAAAAGCCCGCAGTGTGGGCGGGCAAAAGACCAAAGAAGCTTTATGCGCAGATTCTTGGGGGAGCCTAGCTTCCTCTGTAGGTCGAATAGCTGTAGGGCGAAATCAGCAGCGGCACATGGTAGTGATCCTGTTCGGCAGAGATGCCGAAGCGCAGCACAACTACGTCGAGGAACGCAGGCTCCGGCAGCTGGACGCCACGGGCGCGATAGTAATCGCCCGCATGAAACTGAACCTGATAGACCCCGGAACGGTAGTCATCGCCTTGCAGCAGCGGTGCATCGACACGGCCATCGCTGTTGGTGATCGCGCTGGCGACCAATTCCAGCTGCGAGCCTTCAACGCGGTACAACTCGACCTTGATCGAGCTGCCCGGGCAACCGTGTGCAGCGTCTAAAACGTGTGTAGTCAAACGTCCCATTGATTCTGCGCGCCTGGCTGCTTAGGGCAGTCAGACCTCGCGCCTCCCGAAGTCAGTTGAAAAGGAGACCGCACCGTTTCGGAGCACGAAAAGCTGCGGCGAGCGACTGATTAAGACACTTTTCAAAAAAATTGTACACAATAAAAACGACATTTTTATCGCAGCCACCGTCATTCCGGGATTCCCGGCGAATCTGACCACAAACCATGCGTACAGCGGACCTCCTATCCATTACCTGACCAATCAGGCAGGTTTCTTGCAATACCATCGAAAGATGACAGTTCATGAAAAATGCAAAAATTCAGGCTTACAAAGTTGATATAAAGTTGTATACAATCAGCCCATCGCTGTGACGCCAGCCTGTCAACTGATCGCCGGGCCGCCACACAACCCTGACTTTGTATAAGCCACGAATAAGAAGGAAGACTGCAGTGAGCGCTGACTACCCACGCGACCTGGTCGGTTACGGCAGTAACCCTCCGCACCCACACTGGCCGGGCAATGCCCGCATCGCCCTGTCCTTCGTGCTCAATTACGAGGAAGGTGGCGAGCGCAATATTCTGCACGGCGACAAAGAGTCCGAAGCCTTCCTCTCGGAAATGGTCTCGGCGCAGCCGCTGCAAGGCGCGCGCAACATGAGCATGGAATCCCTTTACGAGTATGGCAGCCGCGCCGGTGTGTGGCGGGTGCTGAAGCTGTTCAAGGAATTCGACATCCCGCTGACCATCTTCGCCGTGGCCATGGCCGCCCAGCGTCACCCGGACGTGATCCGCGCCATGGTCGAGGCCGGCCACGAAATTTGCAGCCACGGCTATCGCTGGATCGACTACCAGTACATGGACGAAGCCCAGGAACGCGAGCACATGCTCGAAGCGATCCGCATCCTCACCGAACTCACCGGCGAGCGCCCATTGGGCTGGTACACCGGCCGCACCGGCCCGAACACCCGTCGGCTGGTGATGGAAGAAGGCGGTTTCCTCTACGACTGCGACACCTACGACGACGACCTGCCCTACTGGGAGCCGAACAACCCGACCGGCAAGCCGCACCTGGTGATCCCGTACACCCTGGACACCAACGACATGCGCTTCACTCAGGTCCAGGGTTTCAACAAGGGCGACGATTTCTTCGAGTACCTCAAAGACGCGTTCGACGTGCTGTACGCCGAAGGCGCCGAAGCACCGAAGATGTTGTCGATCGGCCTGCACTGCCGCCTGATCGGCCGTCCGGCGCGTCTGGCGTCGCTCAAGCGCTTTATCGCATACGCTAAAAGTCATGAACAGGTGTGGTTCAGCCGTCGCGTCGACATCGCTCGCCACTGGCACGAAACTTATCCGTACCAAGGGGCTGCCCAATGAGCACCTTTCAAACGCTGAAACCGTCGACCCTGAACCGCGATGCATTCGTCGCCGCGTTCGCCGACATCTACGAACATTCGCCATGGGTGGCCGAGAAGGCCTTCGACCTGGGCCAGGACGCCTCGATCGACGAGATCGAAACCCTGCACCAGCGCATGAGCGACATTCTGTTGAGCGCCGATCACGCCAATCAACTGGCCCTGATCAACGCTCACCCCGACCTGGCCGGCAAAGCTGCCGTCCAGGGCGAACTGACCGAAGCCAGCACCAATGAACAGGCTGGCGCCGGTATTCACCAATGCACGGCCGAAGAGTTCCAGCGCTTCACCGAGCTGAACGACGCCTACAAAGCCAAGTTCAAGTTTCCCTTCATCATGGCGGTAAAAGGCAGCAACCGGCATCAGATCCTCGCGGCATTCGAAACGCGCATTCACAACTCGGAAGACACCGAATTCAAATGCGCGCTGGCGGAGATCAACAAGATAGCGTTGTTCCGATTACTGACTCTCTAGCGAACTTGGCCCGAGCACCATCAAACGCGGAAAGTGCCCAGGGCCCTGCAAGCATCCCAAGCCAACTTTATTAAAGGCAGACAAGAAGAATGAAAGCTTACGCCGTACCTTTCGAGAAGTTCGTCAACCTGGCCGACGCCCGCCTGGGCACCAAAATCATCTCGGTCACCGATGACTGGTTCGCTGATGCCAACCGCCTGTTCCAGCCGACCCCGGCCGTGTGGAAAGAAGGCGTGTTCGATGACAACGGCAAGTGGATGGACGGCTGGGAATCGCGCCGCAAGCGCTTCGAAGGCTATGACAGCGCCGTGATCCGCCTGGGCGTACCGGGTTCGATCAAAGGCGTGGACATCGACACTTCATTCTTCACCGGCAACTTCCCGCCATCGGCCTCCCTGGAAGCGTGCTTCCTGGCAGACGGCGAACCGACTGAAAACACCCAGTGGGTTGAAGTGCTGTCCGCCGTCGAGCTGCAAGGCAACAGCCATCACTTCCACGAAATCAACAACGACCAGGCCTTCAGCCACCTGCGCTTCAACATCTACCCGGATGGCGGCGTAGCGCGTCTGCGTGTGTACGGTGTGCCGCACCGCGACTGGTCTGCTGTGGGCGACAACGAGCAGATCGACCTGGCAGCAGCCCTGAATGGTGGCCGCGCCCTCGCCTGCTCCGACGAACACTTCGGCCGCATGAGCAACATCCTCAACCCGGGCCGTGGCATCAACATGGGCGACGGTTGGGAAACCGCACGTCGTCGCACCCCGGGCAATGACTGGGTAATCGTTGCGCTGGGTCATGCCGGCGAAGTCGAGAAAGTCATCGTCGACACCCTGCACTTCAAGGGTAACTACCCGGATACCTGCTCGATCCAGGGCGCTTTCGTGAAGGGTGGCACCGACAGCCAGATCGAAACCCAATCGCTGTTCTGGCGCGAACTGCTGCCGGCGCAGAAACTGGAAATGCACGCCGAACATACCTTCGCCGAGCAGATCAAGGCGCTGGGACCGATCACCCACATCCGCCTGAACGTGTTCCCGGATGGTGGTGTGAGTCGCCTGCGGGTTCTCGGCAAGGTCGCGAAGTAACACAATGATCGTTCCCACGCTCTGCGTGGGAATGCAGCCCGTGACGCTCTGCGTCACAAAGCGGACGCGGAGCGTCCGGTGAGGCGTTCCCACGCAGAGCGTGGGAACGATCAATCCAAAAGATTAAGAAGACCAGCATGCGCACACTGACGATTGAACCGCTGACCAAAGAAGCTTTCGCCCCTTTCGGTGACGTGATCGAAACCGACGGCAGCGATCACTTCATGATCAACAACGGTTCGACCATGCGCTTTCATAAACTGGCGACGGTGCAAACCGCCACGCCAGAAGACAACGCGATCATCAGCATCTTCCGCGCCGACGCGC
This sequence comes from Pseudomonas sp. LBUM1646, assembly GCF_059716165.1. Taxonomy (NCBI): domain Bacteria; kingdom Pseudomonadati; phylum Pseudomonadota; class Gammaproteobacteria; order Pseudomonadales; family Pseudomonadaceae; genus Pseudomonas; species Pseudomonas sp. LBUM1646. The sequence goes on along the minus strand of NZ_CP166810.1, from coordinate 2,005,071 downwards.
AGGACATGCCGCTGACCGTCAGCATGCTGGAGCGTCACCCGCTGGGCAGCCAGGCTTTCATCCCGCTGCTCGGCAACCCCTTTCTGATCGTGGTCGCGCCGCTTGGCGATGAACCTGTATCAGGCTTGGTCCGCGCCTTCGTCACCAACGGCAGGCAGGGCATTAATTACCATCGCGGCGTTTGGCACCATCCGGTGCTGACGATCGAAAAGCGGGATGACTTCCTGGTGGTTGATCGCAGTGGCACAGGCAATAACTGCGATGAGCATTTTTTCAAAGAGGATGAGCGTTTGATCCTTGCCCCCCACCAATAAGAGAAGGTCTGATCACTCGACAACAGAGTGACAGGCGAGAGGTAAAGACTGTGGAAGCACATCTGTTGGAATGGCTGAACCTGAGCGTGCGCTGGGTTCACATGATTACTGGCGTGGCCTGGATCGGTGCGTCGTTCTATTTCGTCTGGCTGGAAAACAACCTCAATCGGGTCAACCCGAAAAGTGGTCTGGCGGGCGATCTGTGGGCGATCCACGGCGGCGGTATCTATCACCTGGAAAAATACAAACTGGCTCCACCGACCATGCCGGACAACCTGCATTGGTTCAAATGGGAAGCCTATTTCACCTGGCTGTCGGGGGTCGCGCTGCTGTGCGTGGTGTTCTACTCCAACCCGACGCTGTACCTGCTGGCACCGGGCAGCAGCCTGAGCGGTCCTGAAGGGGTTGCCCTGGGCATCGCCTCGTTGTTCGTCGGCTGGTTCGTCTACTCCTTCCTCTGCGACTCCGCCCTGGGCAAACGCCCTGCCCTGCTCGGCGGCATCCTGTTTGTGCTGATCATTGCGGCCGCTTACGGCTTCAGCAAAGTGTTCAGCGGTCGTGGTGCGTACCTGCACGTCGGCGCGATCATCGGCACCATTATGGTCGGCAACGTGTTCCGCATCATCATGCCGGCGCAACGTGCGTTGGTAGCGGCGATTGCCGAGAACCGCACGCCCGATCCGGCACTGCCGGCCAAAGGCTTGCTGCGTTCGCGGCACAACAACTACTTCACCTTGCCGGTGCTGTTCATCATGATCAGCAACCACTTCCCAAGCACCTACGGCAGCCAATACAACTGGCTGATCCTGGCCGGGATCGCGGTGCTGGCGGTGTTGGTGCGTCACTACTTCAACACCCGTCACGACAGCCACAAGTTTGCCTGGACCCTGCCTGTCGCGGCTGTCGGCATGATTTGCCTAGCGTACGTGACTGGCCCGGCACAAATGCCGAGCGCACCGGAAGTGGCCAAGGCCCCTGGCACCATCGAGTACCAGCCGCTGCCGGAAACCGCCCTCGGTGGTGGTGCCAAACCTGCTGAAGCCAAGCCTGCCGCGCCTGCTGCTGCACCGGCACAAGCTTCGAATCAGGGCCCAGCGTTCGACAAGGTGCACAGCGTGATTCAGGAACGCTGCGCCGTGTGCCATTCGGCCAAACCGACCAGCCCGCTGTTCAGTGCAGCCCCGGCCGGCGTGATGTTCGACACCCCGCAACAAATCCAGCAATTGGCCCCGCGGATCCAGGCGCAAGCCGTCGCCAGCCAGATCATGCCACTGGGCAACATCACACAGATGACCCAGCAGGAACGTGACCTGATTGGTGCCTGGATTGTTCAGGGAGCCCAGACCAATTAATCGTTGAAAAGCTTCGCGGGCAAGCCTCGCTCCGATAAGGTCCACGCTGACCTGTAGGAGCGAGCGGGCGGCGTTCCGACTTGCCCGCGATCGGCCGCGCCGCGGTCAACCTGATACAAAAATCACAAGAATAAAAAAGATCCGAGGTGTTGCATGTCCGAGCTATCCGAAGCGCGCATCCCCGACGCACCCGCCATTCAGCGTTTGCCCCTTTTGCAACTGATCCTGGTCGGTCTGCAACATGTTCTGCTGATGTACGGCGGTGCTATCGCGGTCCCGCTGATCATCGGACAGGCTGCTGGCCTGAATCGTGAAGAAATCGCCTTCCTGATCAACGCTGACCTGCTGGTGGCCGGCATCGCGACCATCGTGCAATCGCTCGGCATCGGCCCGATGGGCATTCGCATGCCGGTGATGATGGGCGCCAGTTTCGCCGCGGTCGGCAGCATGGTCGCCATGGCCGGGATGCCCGGAATCGGCTTGCAAGGGATCTTCGGCGCGACCATCGCCGCCGGGTTCTTCGGCATGCTCATTGCGCCGTTCATGTCCAAAGTCGTGCGTTTCTTCCCACCGCTGGTGACCGGCACAGTCATCACCTCGATCGGTTTGTCGCTGTTCCCCGTCGCCGTGAATTGGGCTGGCGGCGGTGCTGGCGCGGCTCAATTCGGCTCCCCGATATACCTGGCCATCGCCGCGCTGGTGCTGGCGACCATTCTGTTGATCCACCGCTTCATGCGCGGTTTCTGGGTCAACATTTCCGTGCTGATCGGCATGTGCCTGGGCTACGCACTCTGCGGCGTGATCGGCATGGTCGACCTCAGCGGCATGGCTCAAGCGCCGTGGGTGCAGATCGTCACGCCGCTACATTTCGGCATGCCGAAATTCGAACTCGCACCGATCCTGTCCATGTGTCTGGTGGTGGTGATTATCTTCGTCGAGTCCACCGGGATGTTCCTCGCCCTGGGCAAGATCACCGGCCAGGAAGTCTGCCCAAGGATGCTGCGTCGCGGTTTGCTCTGTGATGCCGGCGCTTCGTTTTTTGCCGGATTCTTCAACACCTTCACCCACTCCTCGTTCGCCCAGAACATCGGCCTGGTGCAGATGACCGGCGTGCGTTGCCGCTCGGTGACCATCGTCGCCGGTGGCTTGCTGGTGGTGCTCAGCCTGCTGCCGAAAGCGGCGTTCCTGGTGGCGTCGATTCCCCCGGCGGTCCTCGGTGGCGCAGCCATTGCGATGTTCGGCATGGTCGCGGCGACCGGGATCAAGATTCTGCAAGAAGCCGACATCGGCGATCGTCGTAATCAGTTGCTGGTAGCGGTGAGCATCGGTATGGGCCTGATCCCGGTGGTACGTCCGGAATTCTTCGCGCACCTGCCTTTGTGGATGAGCCCGATCACCCACAGCGGCATCGCCATGGCGACCTTGAGTGCCCTGTCCTTGAACCTGCTGTTCAACATTCTCGGTGGTAAAGAGCGCGCGGCCATCAACGACTGCGCCGCCCACCCGCACTGATCGAAACCTGTGAAATGGCTGCCTTGTGGCAGCCAGCGACTGCCTGCGCCTCAACAATAAAAACAAGAGGAAGCACCAGATGGTTTTTACCCACTCAAGCCTGTTGTTTAACGACGCCAGGCCACCCGTCGCCAACCGTGCCCCAAACCTGTCGTCGGTGCGCTGTTGCGGGGCACTTGAGACCTGGCCAAGGAGTCAGTATTCTCCGCGGCCGCCCAAATCCAGTCTAAAAAAAAGCCCGGATTTAATTCCTGACCAGAAAGCCAACTTATCCCGGCACTGGACGGTAGCAAGGCATTCAAAAATCTCCCGTAATCGACTGTTTTCGAACAGCCGAACGGGAGTTTTTTGGCTTTTCGAAAGCCTTGGCTCAGCTCTTGCTAACAGCACTAAAGCTGACCGAATGGATGAATTTTTACAGCGGCAAGAAAAGGCGCCACACCAGAGCGCCGACCTAAGAAAAAAAACGTGGAACCACCTACTTTTTGGGAGCAACCGAATGAAACGTACGTGCACCAGCCTGATGCTCGCAGGATCCTTGCTGGCCGGGGGCCAAGCAATGGCCGGCGACCTGCTGCAATGGCAAAACAACAGCCTGACCTACCTGTATGGCAAAGACTTTAAGGTCAACCCGGCCATTCAGCAGACGGTCACTTTCGAGCACGCCGATGCCTGGAAATATGGGGATAACTTCCTGTTCATCGACAAGATCTTCTACAACGGTGACAAGGACTTCAACAACGGCCCGAACACCTATTACGGTGAGTTCCAGCCGCGCATTTCGTTGGGCAAAGTCCTGGACCAGAAGATCGAATTCGGCCCGATCAAAGACGTCTTGCTGGCGATGACTTATGAGTTCGGCGAAGGTGATTCCGAGTCTTACCTGATCGGCCCGGGTTTCGACCTGGCGATTCCCGGTTTCGACTACTTCCAGTTGAACTTCTACCAGCGCCATCCTGATGGCGATCGTCCAGGCAACAACGTCTGGCAGATCACCCCGGTCTGGTCCTACACCATCCCGATTGGCGACTCGAACATCCTGATCGATGGCTACATGGACTGGGTGGTCGACAACGACAAAAATGCCCGTGGCGAATACCACGCCAACCTGCACTTCAACCCGCAGGTCAAATACGACCTGGGCAAGGCGTTGAATTTCGGTGAGAAGCAGTTGTATGTCGGTGTCGAGTACGACTACTGGAAAGACAAGTACGGGATTGATGACACCAATGCGTTTACCACCAATCAGAACGTGACGAGCTTCCTGGTGAAGCTCCACTTCTGATGCGTTGAAGGCAAGAGACCGCAGTTGCTATCCGCTACGTGCGCATCCGGGGTGGGTGGTGGTTGTGGTCTTTTGTTTTTCAGGATCAAGATCAAAAGATCGCAGCCTTCGGCGGCGCCTACATTGGAATGCGGTCTCTGTAGGAGCTGCCGAAGGCTGCGATCTTTTGCTTTAAACCAACCCCAAAAACCGACACAACTCATCCCGCTTGGCCAACGCATCCCGTCGCCCCAGATCAATCAACTCGCTGCAATACCCCGCCTCGAACAGCAGATAACTCAACACCCCCGCCCCACTGGTCTTGGTCGCACCCGGTCCGCGCAGGAACAGGCGCAACGCTGCCGGTAATTCCTGACGATGCCGCGCGGCAATTTCATCGATCGGCTGGCTCGGCGAAATCACCAACACTTCCACCGGTGCAACGCCCAGGGCACGGGTCGGTGTGCCATCGGGCATCAAGTGGCTGAACTGATTCAGACGCTGCAACAGTTCGATATCGCTTTCCAGGCTGTCAATGAACGTGCTGTTGAGCATGTGCCCACCAATCTGCGCCAGGGTTGGCTGCTGGCCGGTGTAGGCCCGTTGCAGCGGCTGCTCCGGGTCAACCCCTCGCGGGTTGCCGCTGACGCCCACCACCAGCACCCTGCTCGCACCCAGGTGCAGGGCCGGGCTGATCGGTGCCGACTGGCGCACCGCGCCATCACCGAAAAACTCTTCGCCGATTTTCACTGGAGCGAACAACAGCGGAATCGCCGAACTGGCGAGCAAGTGTTCAACGGTCAATTGCGTCGGCACGCCGATCCGCCGATGGCGCAACCAGGCGCCGATGGTGCCGCCGCCCTGATAGAAGGTCACCGCCTGACCGGATTCATAGCCGAACGCGGTGACCGCAACGGCTTGCAACTGCTTTTGCTCGATGGCTTCAGCGATGCCGTTCATTTGCAATTTGTCGTTGAGCAAGCCACGCAACGGCGAACTGTTGAGCAACGCCACCGGCACCTGGGCGCCGATGCCGAGCAAACTGTGGCTGACAAAGCGGCTGGCCTGATGGATCACGCCGGGCCAGTCGCTGCGCAACACCAGATGACTGCGGAAACCTTGCCAGAAGGCGGTCAGGCGCTCGATGGCGCCACGAAAGTCCATCGCCCCACTCGCGAGGCTGACCGCGTTGATCGCCCCGGCCGAAGTGCCGACGATCACCGGGAACGGATTGTCCGCGCCCGGTGGCAGCAATTCGGCAATCGCCGCCAGCACGCCCACCTGATACGCCGCTCGAGCCCCGCCGCCGGAAAGAATCAACCCTGTAACCGGTTCAGCTGGGCGCATCGCAACACTCCATGGTGCTTAAGGGGATCGGTGGTTCAACCGCGTTTTGCGTACAGTTTCGGCTCGCCCGGCGGGCGGCTCTTGAAGCGGCGATGGGCCCAGAGGTACTGCTCAGGGCAATCGCGCAAGGCGCCTTCGACCCATTGGTTGATGCGGATGCAGTCGGCTTCTTCGGTCTCGCCGGGGAAGCCTTCGAGCGGCGGATGAATGACCAGTCGATAACCACTGCCGTCCGCCAGCCTCTCCTGGGTGAACGGCACCACCAGCGCCTTGCCCAACCGCGCAAATTTGCTGGTGGCGGTGACGGTCGCGGCCTGAATCCCGAACAACGGCACAAAAATACTTTGTTTGGCACCGTAGTCCTGATCCGGTGCGTACCAGATTGCCCGGCCGGCCCGCAGCAGCTTGAGCATGCCGCGCACGTCGTCGCGCTCCACTGCCAGCGAATCGAGATTGTGCCGCTCGCGACCTCGACGCTGGATGTAGTCAAACAACGGATTCTTGTGTTCGCGGTACATGCCATCAATGGTGTGCTGTTGACCGAGCAACGCCGCGCCGATTTCCAGCGTGGTGAAATGCACGGCCATCAGAATCACTCCCTTGCCATCGCGCTGGGCTTTTTTCAGATGCTCCAGGCCTTCGACATGGGCCAGTTTGGCCAGGCGCTGGCGCGACCACCACCAACTCATGGCCATTTCGAAGAAAGCGATGCCGGTGGAAGCGAAGTTTTCCTTGAGCAGGCGCTTACGCTCGGCAGCGGACTTTTCAGGGAAACACAGCTCAAGATTGCGCTTGGCGATGCGCCGTCGGTCGCCGGCCGCCCGGTACATCAAGGCACCCAAGAGGCGGCCGACCCGCAGCAACGCCGGATACGGCAACTGGACAATCAGCCACAACAGCCCCAGCCCGCACCACAGGGGCCAGAAACGTGGAGAAAGAAAGGCGGTACGAAAACGCGGGCGATCCATTAAAGCTTCCGGAAAGACGATGGCCGCGCATTCTACATCGTTCGACCCGGCTTGCGGCCTGCGGGCGTTCTCGTTATAAGTCTCGGCACTTTTAGTGACAAGCCGTTGTATGCCGACCATGAGCCAAACCGAACCGCTAGACCAAGATCCTGTGTTCCAGTTGAAGGGCAGCATGCTCGCCATTACGGTGCTGGAACTGGCCCGTAACGACCTCGAGAACCTCGATCGACAACTGGCCGCCAAGGTCGCCCAGGCGCCGAATTTCTTTAGCAATGCACCGCTGGTGCTGGCCCTGGACAAGCTCCCGGCCAGCGAAGGCGCCGTCGATTTGCCTGGCCTGATGCGCGTGTGCCGTTCCCATGGCCTGCGCACCCTGGCGATCCGTGCCAGCCGCATCGAAGACATCGCTGCCGCCATCGCCGTCGACCTGCCGGTGCTGCCACCGTCCGGCGCCCGTGAGCGGCCGCTGGACCCGAACGAAGGCGTCGTTGCAAAAAAACCGGAAAAACCACCGGAACCGACCATCAAACCGACGAAGGTAATCACTTCGCCAGTACGTGGTGGCCAACAGATATATGCCCAAGGTGGCGATTTGGTCATCGTTTCGTCGGTCAGTCCGGGGGCGGAACTTCTCGCCGATGGGAACATCCATGTATACGGCCCGATGCGCGGTCGTGCGCTGGCCGGGGTCAAGGGCGACACGAAAGCCCGGATTTTCTGCCAGCAGATGAGCGCTGAGCTGCTCTCCATCGCAGGCCATTACAAGGTTTCCGAGGATCTGCGCCGCGATCCGTTGTGGGGCTCGGGCGTACAAGTCAGCCTGTCGGGCGACGTGTTGAACATCATTCGGCTTTAACGGATACTGCCGCATTTTCCAAGCATCTCTAAAACGTAGCGAAAACGGCTCAAACGAAGTAGGAAAAAGGCCAAAAGCAGTGTTTACCGGAGGTAAGTGCCGCCCAGGACCGGATTCCAGCCAAGGCTGTCCGACTGCAGTAGTTTTTCAAGAGATGTTTTTCAGGGGCTAAAAGTCCTTTTTCCTTAGGGGTGAAACACCTTGGCCAAGATTCTCGTGGTTACATCCGGCAAGGGTGGTGTGGGTAAGACCACCACCAGCGCCGCTATCGGTACCGGCCTCGCTCTGCGCGGTCACAAAACAGTTATCGTCGACTTCGACGTCGGTTTGCGTAACCTCGACCTGATCATGGGTTGCGAGCGTCGCGTGGTGTATGACTTCGTCAACGTGGTCAACGGCGAAGCCAACCTGCAGCAAGCCCTGATCAAAGACAAGCGCCTGGAAAACCTCTACGTACTGGCCGCCAGTCAGACCCGCGATAAAGACGCGCTGACCGTCGAAGGCGTGGAAAAAGTCCTGATGGCGTTGAAAGAAGACTTCGAATTCGTGGTCTGCGACTCCCCGGCCGGCATCGAGAAAGGTGCTCACCTCGCCATGTACTTCGCTGATGAAGCGATTATCGTGACCAACCCGGAAGTCTCCTCGGTGCGTGACTCGGACCGCATGCTGGGCCTGCTGGCCAGCAAGTCGCGTCGCGCCGAACGGGGTGAAGACCCGATCAAGGAACACCTGCTGTTGACCCGCTACAACCCGCAACGCGTCAGCGACGGCGAAATGCTCGGCGTTGAAGACGTTAAAGAGATTCTGGCTGTGACCCTGCTGGGCGTCATTCCGGAATCCCAGGCGGTGCTGAAAGCCTCCAACTCGGGTGTGCCCGTGATTCTCGACGACCAGAGCGATGCCGGTCAGGCATACGGCGATGCGGTCGACCGCCTCCTTGGCAAAGAAAAGGAACATCGTTTCCTCGATGTGACGAAGAAAGGCTTCTTCGAGCGCCTGTTTGGAGGTAAATAATGAATCTTTTTGACTTCTTTCGTGCCAGTAAAAAGGTTAGTACCGCGTCGGTAGCGAAAGAGCGTCTACAGATCATCGTGGCGCATGAACGCGGCCAGCGCAGTACCCCGGACTACCTGCCAGCCTTGCAGAAGGAACTGGTAGAAGTGATCCGCAAGTACGTCAATATCGGGTCCGATGACGTGCACGTCGCCCTGGAAAACCAGGGTAGCTGCTCGATTCTGGAACTCAATATCACCCTGCCAGATCGCTAGTCGATCGAGCGGGAGCCACGGCGGCTCAGGGCCCTTCGGGCCTTTGTAGGCGCTGCCGAAGGCTGCGATCTTTTGATCTTGTTTTTAAAAGCAAAATCAAAAGATCGCAGCCTTCGGCAGCGCCTGCATTGGACATAAGGGGTTCTGAGCCGCCGTTGGCGTTTGTTACGAGGCTGTTTTAATGCCGTTGTCCAATATCCACATCATCCATCAGGACGACGCCGTTCTGGTGGTGAACAAACCGACCCTGTTGCTCTCCGTCCCTGGCCGGGCCGATGACAACAAGGACTGCCTGATTACCCGCCTGCAAGAAAACGGCTACCCGGAAGCGCGGATCGTCCATCGCCTGGACTGGGAAACCTCCGGCATCATCCTGCTGGCCCGTGACCCCGACACCCATCGTGAACTGTCTCGGCAATTTCACGACCGCGAAACCGAAAAGGCCTACACCGCCCTGGCCTGGGGTCAGCCGGAACTGGACAGCGGCAGCATCGACTTGCCCCTACGCTACGATCCGCCGACCAAGCCACGGCATGTGGTGGACCACGAATTCGGCAAGAACGCCCTGACCTTCTGGCGCGTGCTGGAACGTTGTGGCGACTGGTGCCGTGTCGAGTTGACGCCGATCACCGGCCGCTCTCATCAGTTACGCGTGCACATGTTGTCCATCGGCCATCCGTTGCTGGGTGACGGGCTCTACGCCCACGAACAGGCCCTCGCCGCCTGGCCGCGCCTGTGTCTGCACGCGAGCATGCTCAGCTTCACACATCCTCAAACCGGCGAACGCTTGCGTTTCGAGTGTCCGGCACCGTTTTAAGCACTGCCTGACAAGCAGTCGCCCGCTTTAACAAAAGGATACCCATCCGGATGCGTTGTACCGATTCCCTGGCAACACCCGTCAAGAAAACCCGCCACCAATTGCTTTACCTTATCTATGGCAACCAGGACGTTTACCGTCGCGAAGCCAAGTTCAGCATTTTGACCGCGCTGTCCCACGCCAAAAACGGTGAAATTCCCAGCATCAGAATCCTTACGGACCGACCCGAGGACTATGCTGGCTGGCCGGTCGAAACCGTGTTGCTGAGCCAGGAAATCCTGACGTTGTGGCAAGGCAAGAACGGCTATCACCACCGCCGCAAAGCCTGCGCGATTGCCGCAGGGCTGAAGCTTGCGGAAAAAACCCTGTTCGTCGATACCGACACGCTGTTCACCAGTGACCCGAACCAGGTCTTCCAGCACATCCAGCCCGGTCGATACCTGATGGACCGCTTCGAGTACAACTGGCAGGACGTTTGCGAGCGCGACAGCTACACCAAACTCGGCCTCTGCCTGCGTGCCCGCGGCATCACCCCGGACAACGGATTCAAGCTGTACAACAGCGGACTGTGCGGCGTGACCGACCGCGACGGCGCCCTGTTCGACGAATCCATCCAGTTGATCGACGAATGGACCCGGGACGGCTTCGACATCCACACCATCGAGCAGATTGCGTTGTCGTTCGCGATGCACGGCAAGCCCGTGGGCGAAGCAAAAAAGTACATCTATCACTACTTCGCGGAAAAACGCTTCTTCCATGCGATGCAGGCCTATTTCTTCTCTCGGCATGGCGAACAGTTCAGCCAGGAACTGGTAGAGTTTTGCCGTGACGTGCCGCGGGTCAAACCCTTCCCATCGGCCTGGCAACGGCTGAAAATCAAATGGAAGCTGCGCAACCAGAGCGGCGCCCTGCGCAAGGTCGGCCGCGACCTGCTGTATGGCAGCGCCGCGCCGGTTGATCCGTACTACACCGCCTGCCGACATGAATGGTGGGAATGTGCCTCGCGGGAGATCCTGCGCTGGGACAAGAGCAGTCAGAAAAAGCTGCTGAACGCCCGCAGTCGCTGGCCGGAGGAGCTGCCCAAACCGGACAAGCCCGAAGATGAACGGGTGATCATGCAGTACCTGAGAAAACGGGTCGAAGCCGCCAGCTGACGCTGGCGACACACGTCATGCCCAAAGCCCCAGGCCAATACGTTAAACTCCCGCCCATTGCTGTCTGGAGTTTCTTATGCGCGAAGAGTTGAACCAAGGCCTGATCGACTTCCTCAAGGCCTCCCCTACCCCGTTTCATGCCACTGCCAGCCTTGTTCAGCGTCTGGAAGCGGCAGGTTTTTCGCGTCTTGACGAGCGCGAGCCGTGGACCGTCGAAACCAACGGTCGTTACTACGTCACCCGTAACGATTCGTCGATCGTCGCGTTCAAGATGGGCCGTCATTCGCCCCTGCACGGCGGCATCCGCCTGGTTGGTGCCCACACCGACAGCCCGTGCCTGCGGGTCAAGCCGCAGCCGGAGCTGCAACGCCAGGGTTTCTGGCAGTTGGGCGTCGAAGTCTATGGCGGTGCACTGCTGGCGCCGTGGTTCGACCGTGACCTGTCCCTGGCCGGTCGTGTGACCTTCCGCCGCGACGGCAAGGTCGAGAGCCAGTTGATCGACTTCAAGGCGCCAATCGCCACCATCCCGAACCTGGCCATTCACCTCAACCGTGAAGCCAACATGGGCTGGGCGATCAACGCGCAAACCGAGCTACCGCCGATCCTCGCGCAATTTGCCGGTGACGAACGCGTGGACTTCCGCGCTGTACTCACCGACCAACTCGCCCGCGAACACGGCCTCAACGCCGACGTGGTGCTCGACTACGAGCTGAGCTTCTACGACACCCAAAGCGCTGCGGTCATTGGCCTGCATGGCGACTTCATTGCCGGTGCGCGCCTGGATAACCTGCTGTCGTGCTACGCCGGCCTGCAAGCGTTGCTGACCACCGAAACCGACGAAACCTGCGTGCTGGTGGCCAACGATCACGAAGAAGTCGGTTCCTGCTCGGCGTGCGGCGCCGATGGCCCGATGCTCGAGCAGACACTGCGTCGCCTGTTGCCTGAAGGTGATGAATTCGTACGCACCATTCAGAAATCCCTGCTGGTCTCGGCTGACAACGCCCACGGCGTGCATCCGAACTACGCCGACAAGCACGACGCCAACCACGGCCCGAAACTCAACGCCGGCCCGGTGATCAAGGTCAACAGCAACCAGCGCTACGCCACCAACAGCGAAACCGCCGGGTTTTTCCGCCATCTGTGCATGGCCGAAGAAGTCCCGGTGCAGAGCTTTGTGGTACGCAGCGACATGGGCTGTGGCTCGACTATCGGCCCGATCACCGCCAGCCACCTGGGCGTACGCACCGTGGACATCGGCCTGCCGACCTTCGCCATGCACTCGATCCGCGAACTGTGTGGCAGCCACGACCTGGCTCACCTGGTCAAAGTGCTGAGCGCGTTCTACGCTTGCCGCGAGTTGCCATAACCGCGCCTTTGTAGGAGCAGCCTTCGGCAGCTCCTACACACCTCACCACCGGTCGCCCAAAAGCCACCTAGAGTTAAGTTATCCCCTACGACAAGGCAGTCGCCATGATCTCGATGTCCTCGTTCCACGCCATGCTGATCCCCATTCTCGCCGGCATGATCATGTTGGCCATCGGCTTCAATTTCCGTGACAAGAATGCCGGCGTCTTCGCCATGTGGCTCGGTATGTTGCTGATCCTCGCCACCGTGGTTTACAAGATCCTCGCCAAACTCAACGAATAAATTCCGTGCTCCCGGCTCGCATTGATTTTGACGGGCTCGTACACTCGGCCGATCCGCTCTTCCCGAGGTTGACCGCCTAGTGTTCGCTCGTCTTTTCGCCCTGCCCTGTTTACTCCTTGTCGGCCTCATGATGCTGCTGCCGATGGCGTCCGCCCAGGCGGTCAGTTTGCCGGGCCTGCTCAACAACTCGGCGAAAACCCAGCCTGAAGCCCAGGAACCCCTGGGACAATCCCTCGACGAAGTCATCAAGTCCCTGGAAAACGACCAGCAACGGACCAAATTGCTGGCGGACCTGAAAAAGCTGCGCGACGTCACCAAAAAAGCCCAACCGACCGCTGAAGAAGGTGTACTCGGGCTGATCGGCGGCACCCTGGCCAGTTTCGAAAAGCAGTTCACCGGGGCTGACAGCCCTATCACGCGCTGGTCCGAAGAATTCGAACTGGCCAAGGATGAACTGTCCGCGCTGATGCTGCCGGCCAACGAATGGCTGCCGATCATCTTTGCCTTCGCCATGATCCTGATGGTCTGGAGCCTGCTGGCTGCCGCGCTGATTTGGGTCAGCCACCGGGTGCGCATGCGCTTCGGCCTCACCGAAGAATTGCCGCAACACCCCAAGGCCCTCGACATGCTGCGCTTCGCCCTGCGCAAACTCGGGCCGTGGCTGATTGCCCTGGTGATGACCGTTTATATGACCTACGCGCTGCCTTCGTCATTGGGCAAAAGCCTGGCGATGGTGCTGGCTTACGCGCTGGTGGTCGGCACCTGTTTTTCGGCGATCTGCGTGATTGCCTTTTCCGTGCTCGACGGGCCGCACCGCCATCGCGCTTTGTACATCCTGCGCCATCAGGCCTTCCGGCCACTGTGGCTGATCGGCAGTTTCGCCGCGTTCGGTGAAGCCCTGAGCGACCCGCGTCTGGTGGCCAGCCTCGGCAGCCACCTCGCCCACACTGCCGCCACCGTCGCCAATGTGCTGGCGGCGTTGTCCACTGGGTTGTTCATCCTGCGTTTCCGCCGACCGATCGCGCATTTGATCCGCAACCAACCGTTGTCCCGGCGCCTGACTCGCCGGGCCTTGAGCGATACGATCGATATTCTCGGTACCTTCTGGTACGTGCCGGCGTTGGTGCTGGTGTGCATTTCGCTGTTCGCCACCTTCATCTCGGCGGGCGACACCAGCACCGCGTTGCGCCAGTCGCTGATCTGCACCGTGCTGCTGGTGTTGTGCATGGTCATCAACGGGCTGGTCCGTCGGCATTCGCTGAAACCGCAACGCGGGGTGAAGCGTCACGCGCTGTATTCCGAACGCCTGAAAAGTTTCTGCTACACCCTCGCCCATCTGTTGGTATGGCTGGTGTTCATCGAGCTCGGCCTGCGGGTCTGGGGCATGTCGCTGATTGCCTTCACCGAAGGCGAGGGCCATGAAGTCAGCGTCAAGTTGTTCAGCCTCGCCGGCACGCTGATTTTTGCCTGGCTGATCTGGATCCTCAGCGACACCGCCGTGCACCACGCCCTCACCCGTTCGCGCAAAGGCCTGGCCAATGCCCGGGCGCAAACGATGATGCCGCTGATCCGCAACGTGCTGTTCGTGGCGATTTTCATCATCGCGCTGATCGTCGCGCTGGCGAACATGGGCATGAACGTCACGCCACTGCTGGCCGGTGCCGGTGTGATCGGCCTGGCCATCGGTTTTGGTGCGCAATCGCTGGTCGCGGACTTGATCACCGGGCTGTTCATCATCATCGAAGACTCCCTGGCCATCGACGACTACGTGGACGTCGGCGGCCACCTCGGCACCGTCGAAGGCCTGACCATCCGCACCGTGCGCCTGCGGGACATCGACGGCATCGTCCACACCATTCCGTTCAGCGAAATCAAAAGCATCAAGAACTACTCCCGGGAATTCGGCTACGCGATCTTCCGGGTGGCGGTGCCCTCCAACATGGACATCGACGAAGCAATCAAACTGATGCGCGAAGTCGGCCAGAAAATGCGCACCGACCCACTGCAACGCCGCAACATCTGGTCACCGCTGGAGATCCAGGGTGTCGAGAGTTTCGAGTCCGGTAATGCGATTCTTCGCGCCCGCTTCAAGACCGCGCCGATCAAACAGTGGGAAGTTTCCCGAGCGTTCAACCTGTCGCTTAAACGACATCTGGATGAGGCCGGGCTGGACCTGGCGACGCCGCGCATGAGCGTGCAAGTGATGACGGCGGGCGGCGGGCCGCAGAAGGAATAGCACTTAGGCACATCGTTTGGGTCACAGGCAGGGAAGCCATAAAAACAATAGTCATGGAGAAACCCGATGCAACTGACGCGCATTGCTCAAACCGTTTTGCTCACCCTATTCGCCGGCCATGCGGGCGCCGCCACGATCGACAGCACCCGCAACCAGATCGCCGACCAGGCCAAAGCCCTCGAACCCGAACTGCTGGAAACCCGCCGCGACATCCACGCTCACCCCGAGTTGGGCAACACCGAAAAACGCACCGCGGAACTGGTCGCCAAACAACTGCGGGCCATGGGCCTGGAGGTCAAGACCGGCGTCGCCCGAACCGGCGTGGTCGCCATCCTCAAAGGCGCCCTGCCCGGCCCGACCGTGGCCCTGCGCGCGGACATGGATGCGCTGCCGGTCAAGGAAGTCTCGGACTTGCCCTTCGCCTCGAAAGCCAAGGGCACCTACCTCGATAAAGAAGTCGACGTAATGCACGCCTGCGGCCACGACGCCCACACCGCGATCCTACTGAGTACAGCGAAAATCCTGACCGGCATGCGCGACACCTTGCCCGGTACCGTGGTGTTCTATTTCCAGCCCGCCGAAGAAGGCCCGAGCGACTTCATCCCCGACGGCAAAAACACCTGGGGTGCGAAAATGATGATCGAGGAAGGCGTGATGAAATCGCCAAAACCAGACGCCGTCTTCGGCCTGCACGTCTGGGCCGGCGTCCCCGCCGGCCAGATCGCCTACCGCCCCGGCCCGACCCTGGCCAGCTCCGACGACCTGCGCATCAAAATCCTCGGCAAACAAACCCACGCCGGCCGCCCCTGGGACGGCATCGACCCGATCACCGTCGGCGCGCAAACCATCGTCGGCCTGCAAACCGTGGTCAGCCGCCGCACCGACATCTCCTCTTATCCGTCGGTGGTCAGCATCGGCACCATCAACGGCGGCACCCGCTACAACATCATCCCCGAGTCCGTGGACATGACCGGCACCATCCGCTCCTACGACTACGGCATCCGCCAGAAACTGCACGCCGACGTGCGCCAGACCGTCGAAAAAATCGCCGAGAGTGGCGGCGCGAAAGCTGAAGTCACCATCATCGAGAAATACGACCCAACGATTAACAACCCGGCGCTGACCGAAAAAATGCTGCCAACCCTGCGCTGGGCCGCGAAGGATGACGTGGTGCAAGGACCGCTGGTGGGCGGCGCGGAGGATTTCTCGTTCTACGCCAAGGAAACGCCGGGATTGTTTGTGTTTCTCGGCGTGACACCGCGAGACCAGGACATGAGCAAAGCGGCGCCGAATCATAATCCGGGGTTCTTTGTGGATGAGTCGGCGCTGGTGGTTGGGGTGCGGACGCTGGCTTCGTTGGCGACTGATTATCTCTATGCCAATGCCAAACCTTGAGTGCTGAAGACTCAAGACGATAACTACAGAAACCACTACGCCTGCGAGCGACTGGCGGGCTGTCAGACCGCCTTCGCAGGCAAGCCTCGCTCCTACAGAAAACAGAAGCAAAGCGGCTTACACCACGCCGCTCCTCACCACTCATTAGGCCGAGCGTTAGCTCGCCTGCTCTTGATCTTGCTTTGCCCGCCCCTTCGGGAGGCTGAGAGGAGGTGTTCATCTGGGGGGAGGCGCGAAGCGCCGTTCGACGAAGTCGAACACATCGAGAGGAGGTCGAAGCGAAGCCGACCGGAGGCGATGCCCCCAGATGAATACCGGAACGAAGGAACGCCGAGCCTAAGCGAGGGGCCGGACGCTCGGGGCGAGACCTTTGGTTCCTTTGGGGCGTTTGCCAAAGGGACTCGCCGTAAGGGCGAAACCGCCAGCCGCCGTAACCGCAAAAACGGATATGTACTCCCCCCCCCAAAAAACCTGGTCGGCCCGCAGGCCGCCAAGGTCAAACCACATCAACCCCAACATGAATCGCATCGTGGCGCCAAAACTCCATATCACAATCGATCAACCGCTCATGCTGATCATAATTAACCCGGGCAATTCGCAACCCAGGACTCCCCACCGACACCCGCAACGCCGCCGCCGCATCCACCGACAATGACGTCGGCACAATCTCAAACCGCACCCGCCCATAGTGCAAATCGTAGTGCCGTGCATACAGCTCAGTAATCGACTGATTCAAATCAAACTCCAGAATCCCCGGGAAATATTGCGGATTCAGGTAGTGCTCCACATACAACACCAGCCGCCCATCAATCCGCCGCGCACGGCAAATCTGGATCACGCTGGACAACGCTGGCAACTGCAACCACGCACACACCGCCGCCGATGCCGGCTGCAAACGCGCCGAAATCACCTCCGTCGACGGCACCCGCCCCTGGGCACTGACCATCGCGTGAAAGTGACTGCGCTGCATCAGGTTGTAGGCCAGGCGCGGCGGCGAGACGAACCAGCCACGGCGTTCCTCGCGATAAATCTGTCCCTGCGCTTCCAACTGTAACAACGCCTCACGCACGGTAATCCGCGTCGTACCAAACAACTCACTGAGCTTGCGCTCGGCCGGCAACTTGCTGCCAGCCGCCAGCAGGCCGTGGTCGAGCTGCTCCTGCAGCACCTGGCCAATGGCTGTCACCGCTTTTGTTGCCTCATCACGCATCAACGTTACCTATCTGGACTAGACCAGCACTGTTTCGGGGCAGAACCGCACGCGAAAACCGGCTCCTTTAAACATTCTGCAAGCCTAGGCAGTGCAGATGACTGAGAGATGACAGCTGCCCAACGGTCATCCCGAACAACGGTGAAAACCTTGCAATACATCGGCCAAGTCCCTTGCCCTGCGGGCCTTTAACCATGGTCTACGCTTACCGGGCACCCGCCAATTCCGGGCAAATAAAAGTCCTGTAGGGCGACCAGCGACATGAAAGTGTCATGCAGTCCCCTTAAATTGGCTCAGGTATTGCTGACCTAGACCAACACAACCGCAATCGCAGCGTTGAAAACGCCCAAAGGAGCTTCGGATGAAACAGCTTTTCCTGGCATCACTGTTAGGCTCGACTATTGCCATGTGCACCGCCGCCATGGCTGCTGATACGGATTTGAAAACTCTGGAAGCCGCTGCGAAAGCGGAAGGCGCCGTCAACAGCGTCGGTATGCCCGATGACTGGGCCAACTGGAAAGGCACTTGGGAAGACCTGGCCAAGAACTACGGCCTGAAACACATCGACACCGACATGAGCTCGGCCCAGGAAATCGCCAAGTTCGCTGCTGAAAAAGACAACGCCAGTGCCGACATCGGCGACGTCGGTGCCGCCTTCGGCCCGATCGCGGTCAAGCAAGGCGTGGTGCAACCGTACAAACCCACCACCTGGGCACAAGTCCCGGACTGGGCGAAAGACAAGGACGGTAACTGGGCCCTGGCCTACACCGGCACCATCGCGTTCATCGTCAACAAGAAGCTGCTGCACGGTTCTGAAGCCCCAACCAAATGGGCTGACCTCAAGAACGGCAAATATAAAGTCTCCATCGGTGACGTGAGCACCGCCGCCCAAGCCGCCAACGGTGTACTGGCCGCGGCGCTGGCCAACGGTGGCGATGAGAAGAACCTGCAACCGGCGCTGCTGCTGTTCGCCGACATCGCCAAGCAAGGTCGTCTGTCGATGGCCAACCCGACCATCGCCACCATGGAAAAAGGCGAAATCGAAGTCGGCGTGGTCTGGGACTTCAACGGCCTGAGCTACAAAGCCAAGATGGCCAACCCGGATGACTACGTCGTGCTGATTCCATCCGATGGCTCGGTGATTTCCGGCTACACCACCATCATCAACAAATACGCGAAGAACCCGAACGCCGCCAAGCTGACCCGCGAATACATCTTTAGTGACGCCGGCCAAATCAACCTGGCGCGCGGCAACGCCCGTCCGATCCGCGCCGAGCATCTGCAACTGCCCGCCGAAGTCAAAGCCAAGCTGCTGCCGAACGAGCAGTACAAAGGCGTGACCCCGATCAAGGACGCGGATGCGTGGGAGAAGACTTCCAAGGCCCTGCCGCAGAAGTGGAACGAAGAAGTCATCGTAGAAATGAAGTAATGCTTCATCTGTAGGAGCTGCCGCAGGCTGCGATCATTTGATCTGTTTTTTTAAATCAAGATCAAAAGATCGCAGCCTGCGGCAGCTCCTACACCGTTCAGTTTTGATTTCGGAGTCATCGCCCCTATGAAGCACAACGTCATCCTTGTCGTGCTCGACGGCCTCAATTACGAGGTCGCACGCCACGCCATGGGGCACCTGCAGGCTTACGTTGGCGCAGGACGCGCAGCGCTCTACAAACTGGAGTGCGAACTGCCGGCCCTGTCCCGACCTCTGTATGAATGCATCCTGACCGGCGTTACGCCGATCGACAGCGGCATCGTTCACAACAACGTCTCGCGCCTGTCCAACCAGCGCAGTATTTATCACTACGCCCGCGACGCTGGCCTGACCACCGCTGCGGCGGCTTATCACTGGGTCAGCGAGCTGTACAACCGTTCGCCGTTCGTGGCCGCCCGGGATCGCCACACCGACAACCCGGAACTGCCGATCCAGCACGCTCACTTCTACTGGAGCGATCACTACCCCGATTCGCACCTGTTCGCCGACGCGGAAAACCTGCGCCTGCGTCATGCTCCGAACTTTTTATTGATCCACCCGATGAACATCGACGACGCCGGGCACAAGCACGGCCTCGACACCGCGCAATACCGCAACAGCGCCCGCTCGGCCGACATCATCCTCGCCGATTACCTGCAAGGCTGGCTCGACGCCGGTTACCAGGTGCTGGTGACCGCCGATCACGGCATGAACAACGACCGCTCCCACAACGGCCTGTTGCCGGAGGAACGCGAAGTGCCGCTGTTCGTCCTCGGCGACGCCTTCAGCTTCAACGCCGGTGCCGCACCAAAACAGACTGAAATCTGCGGCACCGTCTGCGAACTGTTGGGTGTGGCCCACGACAAACCTGTGTGCCGGGAGCTGCTCAAGTGAATTCCATAACCCGCGGCAAATGGCTGGCAGCGCTGTGCCTGGTGCCCTTCGCACTGTTCTTTATCGTGTTCGAAATCGCCCCACTGGTCTGGGTGATGATCAACAGCCTGCAATCGGAAGAATTCGGCTGGGGCATCGAAAACTTCACCAAAATCTTCAGTTCGAAGTTCTACTTGCAGGCGATCCAGTACAGCCTTGAGATCAGTTTTTGGTCCAGCGTGTTCGGGATCATCATCGCGGTACTCGGCGCCTATTCCCTGCGCCGGGTCGATTCGAAACTGCGTAACTTCGTCAACGCGTTCGCCAACATGACCAGCAACTTCGCCGGCGTACCGTTGGCCTTCGCCTTCATCATTCTGCTGGGCTTCAACGGCAGCTTCACCATCATGCTGAAGCAGGCCGGGATCATTCAGGATTTCAACCTGTACTCGAAGACCGGGCTGATCATTCTCTACACCTACTTCCAGATTCCCCTGGGCGTGCTGCTGCTCTACCCGGCCTTCGACGCGTTACGCGAAGACTGGCGCGAGTCCGCCGAACTGCTCGGCGCCAGTGGCTGGCAATTCTGGCGCCACATCGGTTTGCCAGTGCTGACCCCGGCGCTGCTCGGCACCTTCGTGATCCTGCTGGCCAACGCCCTCGGCGCCTACGCCACGGTCTACGCCCTGACCACCGGCAACTTCAACGTGCTGCCAATCCGCATCGCGGCGATGGTTTCTGGCGACATTTCCCTCGACCCGAACCTGGCCAGTGCCTTGGCCGTGGTGCTGGTGGCGTTGATGACCCTGGTGACCATCGTGCATCAGCTGCTGTTGAAGAGGAGCTACCATGTCTCGCGCTGAATTAGGGCCTGTGGGTGTCTACCACCGGGTCGTGGTGTATCTGCTGTTTGCCATTCTGCTGCTGCCGCTTGCCGGAACGCTGATCTACTCGATTGCCAGCAGTTGGTCAGCGACCATCCTGCCCAGCGGCTTCACCTTTAAATGGTATGTGCAGCTGTGGAGTGATCCGCGCTTTCTGCATGCCTTCGGTCAGTCATTGCTGGTCTGCGTCGGCGCGCTGATTCTTTCGGTAGTGTTGATTCTGCCGCTGCTGTTCGTGGTGCATTACCACTTCCCCAAACTTGATGCGCTGATGAACATCCTGATTCTGCTGCCCTTCGCGGTGCCGCCGGTAGTGTCGTCGGTGGGGCTGCTGCAGCTGTATGGTTCCGGGCCGTTTGCCATGGTGGGGACACCGTGGATCCTGATCGGTTGCTACTTCACCGTGGCGCTGCCGTTCATGTACCGGGCGATCACCAACAACCTGCAAGCGATCAACCTGCGCGACCTGATGGACGCCGCCCAACTGCTCGGTGCCAGCACCTTTCAAGCGGCGTTCCTGGTGGTGCTGCCGAACTTGCGCAAGGGCTTGATGGTGGCGTTGCTGCTGTCCTTCTCGTTCCTGTTCGGTGAGTTCGTGTTCGCCAACATTCTCGTCGGCACCCGCTATGAAACCCTGCAGGTGTACCTCAACAACATGCGTAACAGCAGCGGCCACTTCACCAGTGCGCTGGTGATTTCCTACTTCTTCTTTGTGCTGGTTCTGACCTGGGCGGCCAATATCTTGAACAAGGACAAAAGCGAATGAGCTATGTCAGCGTCCAACATCTTCAGAAAAACTACGCGGGCACGACCGTGTTTAGCGACATCAACTGCGAAATCCAGAAAGGTGAGTTCGTCACCCTTCTCGGCCCGTCCGGTTGCGGCAAGTCCACACTGCTGCGGTGCATTGCCGGGCTGACCTCGGTGGATGGCGGCAAGATCCTGCTCGATGGCGTCGATATCGTGCCGCTGAGCCCGCAGAAACGCGGGATCGGCATGGTGTTCCAGAGCTACGCGCTGTTCCCGAACATGACCGTGGAGCAGAACGTCGCTTTCGGTTTGCGCATGCAAAAAGTCAACGCCGACGACAGCCACAAGCGCGTCGCCGAAGTGCTGAAACTGGTGGAGCTGAACGACTTCGCCGCCCGCTATCCGCATCAACTGTCCGGCGGCCAATGTCAGCGTGTCGCGCTGGCCCGCTCGCTGGTCACCCGTCCACGCTTGTTGTTGCTGGATGAACCGTTGTCGGCCCTGGATGCGCGGATTCGCAAGCACCTGCGCGAACAGATCCGTGCAATCCAGCGCGAACTTGGCCTGACCACGATCTTCGTCACACACGATCAGGAAGAAGCCCTGACCATGTCTGACCGGATTTTCCTGATGAATCAGGGAAAGATCGTACAAAGCGGGGATGCCGAGACCCTTTACACGGCGCCAGTGGATGTGTTCGCCGCCGGCTTCATCGGCAACTACAACCTGCTGGACGCCGACGCCGCCTCGAAGCTGCTGCAACGGCCGATCACCCATCGCATCGCGATTCGCCCGGAAGCCATCGAGCTGAGCCTCAATGGCGAACTCGATGCGCAGATCCGCAGCCACAGCCTGTTGGGCAACGTGATTCGCTACCGGGTCGAAGCCCGGGGCGTGGAATTGGTGGTGGATGTGCTGAACCGCTCGGCGGCCGATCTGCATCCCGATGGTCAGCGCCTGGCGCTTTCCATCGATCCGACGGCCCTGTGCGAAGTAGCATGAAAGCAGCCGCAAGCTGCAAGCGACAAGCTTCAAGTTGTAGACTGCTGACCACCTAAATCCACTTCTTGCAGCTTGAAGCTTATGGCTTGAAGCTGTTCTCGGAGAGAACCAAACTGATGGCCCTGGCAATTTTTGATCTGGACGAAACCCTGATCCACGGCGACTGCGCCACCCTCTGGAGCGAACAGATGGGCCGGCTGGGTTGGGTCGATCCCGAATCGTTCATGCGGCAGAACAACGAACTGATGGACGCCTACAGCCACGGCAAGCTGCGGATGGAGGACTACATGACCTTCAGCCTCGAGCCGATGATCGGGCGCACGCCGGAAGAGGTCGATCACCTGGTCGGCCCTTGGGTGGAAGACTTCATCGAACCGATTATCTTCAGCGATGCCACCAAAGCCATCGCCGCCCACCGCAAGGCCGGCGACCGGATCCTGGTGATCTCGGCGTCGGGCACGCACCTGGTCCGGCCGATTGCCGATCGCCTGGGCATCGACGAGATTCTCGGCATCGAACTGGAAGTGGCCCATGGTGTTTACAGCGGCCACACGGTCGGCACCCTGACCTACCGCGAAGGCAAGATCACCCGGTTGCTGGAATGGCTGGATGCTGAAGAGGAAAACCTCGAAGGCGCGAGTTTCTACTCGGACTCACGCAATGACTTGCCGTTGTTGCTGAAGGTGGACTTCCCGCACGTGGTCAACCCGGACGCTGTGTTGCTCGAACACGCCGAAAAGGCCGGCTGGCCAATCCACCTCTGGAAATAACCTCCACCTGAAGCCCGGGACGCTCCGCGTCCTTGTCTGATCGTTCCCACGCTCTGCGTGGGAATGCCTCAATGGACGCTCTGCGTCCGCTTTTGGGACGCGGAGCGTCCCGGGCTGCATTCCCACGCGGAGCGTGGGAACGATCAGCGATCAGTGACCGGGTTCAGGTCAGGCTTTCGTCAATCACCAACACCAACTTCCCCGCCACCTTGTTGCTCGCCAACTCCGCAAACGCCGCTTCGGCATCCTTGATCGCAAACGCCTTGGCCAACTGTGGCTTCAACCGCCCTTCCGCAAACAGCGGCCATACATGCTGGCTCAGATCACTGAACAGATCCGCCTTGAACTGATCGTCCCGGCTGCGCAAGGTCGAACCCAGCAGTTGCACGCGCTTGCCCAACACCTGCGCCAGATCCAGCTTCGCCTCACGGCCACCCATCAGACCGATCAGCACCCAACGACCATCGAGGGCGGTCAGCTTGAGATTCAGCGCTGCGTAATTGCCGCCCACCGGATCCAGGATCACATCAAATGGCCCCAAATCTCTCAAGCTCTCCAGATCCCCGGTGCGTACCACGCCACCCTGGGCGCCCAAGGCTTCGCAGTACGCCAAACGCTCGGCGGACCCGACGCTGACCCAACACGGGTTGCCAAACGCCTTGCACAACTGAATGGCAGCTGAACCGATTCCACTTGCTCCGGCGTGCAGCAGAACTTTCTCACCGGGTTTGAGGCCGGCCAGATGAAATAAATTTAACCAAACAGTCGCGTAGACCTCGGGTAGCGCTGCGGCCTCAGCCAGCGACAAACCTTCAGGCACCGGCAGCACATGCCGTCCGTCGACAACCACCTCTTCGGCCATCCCGCCCCCGGCCAGCAAGGCGCAGACCCGATCACCCACCTGCCAGGACGAGCCCGGACCGACCTCGCTGATCACCCCCGAACACTCAAGACCCAGCACCTGACTGGCTCCCGGAGGTGGCGGATAAAGCCCGGCTTTCTGTAACAAATCGGCGCGATTGAGGCCCGCTGCCGCCACACGGATCCGAACTTGTCCTACATCACACGTAGGACTCGGCTCTTGAACCCACTCCACTTGACCGTCAACGCCTTGCAATGCTTTCACAGTGCCTCCATAGTGAGTCTGGACTGAGCCCGTAGCTGTAGCGCCGGGCTTTCTTGCATTATGTGACCGGCCCTTTGTGGAACCGGCGACTTCAAAGACGGCCTAATATGCGTGATCAATTGTCCCCGCGTCGAATCAGCATGAAGCAACTGTTCCCCAGCACCGCCCTAGCCCTATTTATCGGTATCGGCTTGTTGCCGATGTCGAGCAATTCGTTTGCAGCCAATAGCTGGGACAATCTTCAGCCTGATCGTGACGAAGTAATCGCCAGTCTGAACGTCGTCGAACTGCTCAAGCGCCATCATTACAGCAAGCCGCCGCTCGATGACGCGCGCTCCGCGATCATCTATGACAGCTACCTCAAGCTGCTGGACCCGTCGCGCAGCTACTTCATGGCCAGCGACATTGCCGAATTCGACAAGTGGAAAACCCAGTTTGACGACTTCCTCAAAAGCGGCGACCTGAATGCCGGGTTCACCATCTACAAGCGCTACCTGGACCGCGTCAAAGCGCGTCTGGACTTTGCCCTTGCGGAGCTGAACAAGGGCGTCGACAAGATCGACTTCACCACCAAGGAAACCTTGCTGATCGATCGCAAGGATGCCCCGTGGCTCAAGTCCACCGCCGAGCTGGACGACCTGTGGCGCAAACGCGTCAAGGACGAAGTGCTGCGCCAGAAGATCTCCGGCAAGGATTCCAAGCAGATCCAGGAAACCCTGACCAAGCGCTACAAGAATCAGTTGGCGCGCCTGGACCAGACCCGTCCGGAAGACATCTTCCAGGCGTACATCAACACCTTCGCCATGTCCTACGACCCGCACACCAACTATCTGTCGCCGGATAACGCGGAAAACTTCGACATCAACATGAGCCTGTCCCTCGAGGGCATCGGCGCCGTGTTGCAGAGCGATAACGACCAGGTGAAAGTCGTGCGCCTGGTGCCGGCAGGCCCGGCTGACAAGACCAAACTGGTGGCTCCGGCCGACAAGATCATCGGCGTGGCCCAGGCCAACAAAGAGATGGTCGACGTGGTCGGCTGGCGCCTGGACGAAGTAGTCAAGCTGATCCGCGGCCCGAAAGGCACCGTGGTGCGCCTGGAAGTGATCCCGGCCAGCAATGCGCCGAACGACCAGACCAGCAAAATCGTGCCGATCACCCGCGAAGCCGTGAAGCTAGAAGATCAGGCCGTGAAGAAGTCGGTGCTCAACCTGAAACAGGATGGCAAGGACTACAAGCTCGGCGTCATCGAGATCCCGGCCTTCTACCTCGACTTCAAGGCCTTCCGTGCTGGCGATCCGGACTACAAGAGCACCACCCGCGACGTCAAGAAGCTGCTGACCGAGTTGCAGAAAGACAAGGTCGACGGCGTGGTCATCGACCTGCGCAACAACGGCGGCGGTTCCTTGCAGGAAGCCACCGAGCTGACCAGTCTGTTCATCGACAAGGGGCCGACCGTACTCGTGCGTAACGCCGATGGCCGGGTCGACGTGCTGGAAGATGAAAATCCAGGTGCGTTCTACAAAGGCCCGATGGCGTTGCTGGTCAACCGCCTGTCGGCCTCGGCTTCGGAGATTTTCGCCGGCGCCATGCAGGACTACCACCGCGCCTTGATCATCGGCGGCCAGACCTTCGGCAAAGGCACCGTGCAGACCATTCAGCCGCTGAACCATGGCGAACTGAAACTGACCCTGGCCAAGTTCTACCGGGTTTCCGGGCAGAGCACCCAGCATCAGGGCGTACTGCCGGATGTGGATTTCCCGTCGATCATCGACACCAAGGAAATCGGCGAAAGCGCACTGCCGGAAGCCATGCCATGGGACACCATCAAGGCCTCGATCAAGCCGGCAACCGACCCGTTCAAGCCTTACATCGCCGAGCTCAAATCCGAGCATGACGTGCGTTCGGCCAAAGACGCCGAGTTCGTGTTTATCCGTGACAAGCTGGCCCTGGCCCAGAAGCTGATGGAAGAAAAAACCGTCAGCCTCAATGAAGCCGATCGTCGCAAGCAACATGCGGACATCGAAGCCAAGCAACTGGTCATGGAAAACATCCGTCGCAAGGCCAAGGGCGAAGAACCGCTCAAAGAGCTGAAGAAAGAAGACGAAGATGCAATCGCGGCCGAGCCGGACAAGATCAAGCCGGAAGACGACGCCTACTTGAGCGAAACCGGGCGAGTGCTGCTGGATTACCTGAAACTGAGCAACCAGGTGGCCAAGCACTAAGATGATGGCAATTTAATGCTGACGCTCCCCGGAGCGTCATCAAACAGTCATCATTCTGTCGTGAAATGAAGGACTGGGAGCTAGCTGCTCCCAGTCCTTTTTTTATCGCCAGAGATCGCCATGACCACAACCGAACAGCTGAGTGCCTTGAGTTCAATACTGGCTCAAAGCGGTTTGCACAGCCTGTTCCAGCCAATCATCTCCCTCTCTGAACGACGAATTGTCGGCTACGAAGCCCTGAGCCGTGGCCCCTCCAACAGTCCGCTGCACTCCCCCATCGCCCTGTTCGCCGTGGCCCGTCAGGCCGGGCGTCTTAGTGAACTGGAAATCGCTTGCCGCCAGAGCGCCTGCCGACGTTTCAACGAACAGCAACTACCGGGCAAGTTGTTCCTTAACGTGTCGCCGGAATCCCTTCTCGAAACCTCGCACCAACCGGGTCGCACGCTGCAACTGCTGCAGGACTTCGGTATTCCCCCGAGTCAGGTAGTAATCGAACTCACCGAACAAACCCCGACCGATGATTTCCAGTTGCTGCAAAACGCCTTGCATCACTATAGGGCGATGGGATTTTCCATCGCGCTGGATGACTTGGGCGCAGGCTATTCGAGTTTGCGTTTGTGGTCCGAGCTGCGGCCGGACTACGTCAAGATTGATCGGCACTTCATCGACGGCATTCACCAGGACGCGCTCAAGCGTGAATTCGTCGGCTCGATCCTGCAAATCGCCAAGGCCTCCCGCGCGCAGGTGATCGCCGAAGGCATCGAGTTACCGGAAGAGCTCGCGGTATTGACCGAAATGGGTGTCGATCTGGTGCAGGGTTATTTGCTTTGCCGCCCCCAGGAACATCCGCCTCGGGACGCTCGGACGCTGATGCCCAAACAGGAAAGCACTGCGGTGGCACTGAGCGACGACAGCAGCGATCTCAGCGCCCTGCTCAACGACCAACCGGCCGTGGACCGCGAAACACCGACAGCCGAGGTGCTGGAAGCGTTCCGCCGCCAAGCCAACCTCAACTCACTGGCGGTGCTCGACGAACAAGGCCAGCCGTGTGGCATCGTCCATCGCCATTCGCTCTCCGACGCGCTGCTCAAGCCCTTTGCCACCGACCTCTTCGCCCGCAAACCCATCAGCCGCCTGATGAACGACGACTTCCTCGCCGTCGAGATGAGCCAGTCGCTGCAACAAGTCAGCCGCCTGATCACCAGCCGCGCCCGGCAACGCATCGAAGAAGACTTCATCATCACCCTAAACGGCGGCTATCTCGGATTGGGCCGGGTCATCGACGTACTCAAACTGATTACAGAACTCAAGATCCAGCAAGCCCGCTACGCCAACCCATTGACCCTGCTGCCCGGCAACGTACCGATCCAGCAATGCCTGACACGCCTGCTGCAACAAGCGCGGGAATCGGTGATCTGCTACGTGGACATCGACAGCTTCAAACCCTTCAACGACATCTACGGCTACGGCCGTGGGGATGAAGTCCTACTGTGTCTGGCGCAATGTCTGAACGACCGCGTCGACCCATCCCGCGACTTTGTCGGGCATATCGGCGGTGATGACTTTTTGCTGGTGCTCGGGCCGGAAGACTGGCGTAAACGGTTGAACCAGTTGCTGGATGATTTCCACAGCCAGTGCCGACGCTTCTATCGCGCTGAACACTTGGAAGCGGGCTGCTTCATCGCGCCCAACCGCCAAGGTATACGACAGGAATTTCCGCTGCTGTCGCTATCGATCGGCGTGGTGCATTTGCATCCGCAAGCCTGTGGACAACTCGATGCCAGCCAATTGGCGGAGATGGCATCACAGGCCAAGCATCACGCGAAGAACGTGCCGGGGTATAGCGTGCATGTGATTGATAGCCTCGCGGTGCCCGAAGCCGAAGAAACACTAATCGCCGGCCACCGCTAACCCGATCATTCCCACGCTCCGCGTGGGAATGCCTCCAGGGACGCTCCGCGTTCCAGCCCCACCCCGGCGTCCAGCCTTACACCGAAGTGACGCAGAGCGTCACGGGCTGCATTCCCACGCAGAGCGTGGGAACGATCAATACGCTACTCCGACGGCATCGCCCGCAAGCGCCGGCCAAGCACATCCAGCACATCACAGCCATCTCTCAACGGAATGGCGCACAGCAAGGCAAAGTCGCTGAGAATGAAGGATTCGCAGTCGATCGACCCACGCATGGACAGGTTCTCCAGCACTTGAGTTACCGCGCGGATTCGGTAATTGGCAGCGTCGTATAAAACATCAAGCGGCGCGCGGGTATCGACGAACAAGGTCGGCATGTCGTCGCAATTGCTAGTGAGCGCCATGAAGCGGCTTTCGGGGTGAGGGATTGGTTTTTCGTAGGGTGGATCGGGATGAAGTGTTGTCATTTTTGAAACCTTAAAAGTGTGATGAAAACTGCCATCCACCTTCCTACAGGTTAGGGTGGCAGCTATGTGCGGGGTAGGAATATCGAGACTTTTAAGGCAAAACTCGACCACACCGAAGCGTGCCCGCACACAGCCGCCACAACGAATCTTACGGACGCAATTCAACGGCCGCAATCAAGCATCGACGCCAATGTCACCTTACAAGTCTTGAGGGTTCCTACACCCTGCCGCTGAATATGCAGCGACCACCAAAGCCTACCGATCTAACTCGCCGCGCACCCGTTCACCAGAACCGCCACAACGTGAAGGAAATTTCCGAAGACCTTGCCTAGAAAATTCGCTCGATAAAAAGGCAACGGTGGTGAAAGGTTTCGCTGAAGCCAAGCTTTGATTTCCCCACTCGGTGGCCGATATCAACTCAAAGCAGCCCTTTGAATTCACTCATACTCCGTGCAAAAGCCGGGCAATCAATTATTGGACTCCAGAAAAATGAAGAGTGGCGATGCCTCACGAATACAACTTCCCGAGGGTAAATTGCTGAATTTCCTCGCTGATCTGGGCACTCTCGAATGGAGGAAATACGGTTCGCGAATAGCCCAGACCTGGAATGGTCGCGAATATGTGGAGGTTCCTGGCAAGCTACCGTGGGTGGTGTTTCGTTTCGAGCAGGAAGACGAGGCCACGATGAAACGCTTGGAGGCGGCTGTTTCAAGTTATGAAGGCCGTGAGCGCTGGCTGCTGATTGCCCATATCAGAGAGCCCCTACCCGGCACGAACTGGATGATTTGCCTCGAACGCTCCGACCTGATCGAGCTCCAGGCAGCGAATGCGAGCCTTCCAATCTGGCAGTACCTCGAACGGGTGGAGCCCGGGTTTAGGGATCTGGCATTTGAAGATTTCAATGGACTGACCGCACACGTGAAGATGTGTCTGGACCCCACCCACTCAGACTGATGGGATGCATGCCTAAGTTATGGCGCCCTGTGTCCGCTTTTGGTCGACGGCGGTAAATTCAAAGCGAACTGGAAATCGCGCTCGTGACAGATCGACTACCCAAACATGTAAAGAAGCTCCCGAATCAGCTCCAGCTCTGATTCCGTTAGCTGCACATTGTTGAACCTTCTAATGCTCTCAAGCACACCCCTTATGGGTACTTGGCGCGACGGATTCTCGACGTCCTCTATCAGCCGCTCATAATCGGGATCGCTCCCCTTTAGGTACTTCTGAATAAGATCTTTCAGAGACAAGCGGGCCTGTTGGTCGGTTAGCATTTCATTTCACCGAAAAAAAATAGCGATCTTATCCACCTGATATCGACTTTAGTGAATATCAATCGCCATCCCGCACAAGCCCACTTGCCACAAACCCCACCTCACAACCATCGCAATAAAACCCATCGACAAACTGCTCCAGCGGCGCAGGTTTCAGTTCGACAGGATCGCATTCATCAACTGCAAGTTGATCCAAACGGCGATAGCCCGCTTTTTCTTCTCCGTTTAAGCGCTTCTCTGGACTTGCTGCGCCTATCAAGATTGCCTTGGGTCTGACGTGCTGGATTGATCCACAGCGTGGGCAGGATTCCATAACGTTATGACTCAGACCGCTTCAGAAACTCGTCAATCAGCGAAGTAACCTGCTGCTGAATCACCCCACGAGCCCTCCCACCCTCCCCATCCCCACAAATAATCCCGTCACCCGGCACCTCTTCTTCAAGCATCGCCACCGCCCCAGGTTTGCACAACGCCATAAAGCTGAAGTGGCTGGCGTCGCTAATCTCGACATAGCGCTTCGAAGCTTGAGGCAGGCGCCTGGCCAAATCGGCGGATTCCAACTGCGCAGGAAGCTCTTCAGACGGCACGCCCGCTGCGATCACCAGCGTCGGCACCGGCAGCGCCGCGAGGCTTTCATCAGTCATCCCCCGTGACAGGCCCAGGTCCAATGAAACAATGGAGCTGACGCGTTTGTCGCTCAAATCGCCTGCCAGTTGGGCCTTCGAGGCGGGGGTGCCGGCGGGGTTCATCTGTTGGTAAACGCTACAACTGGCCAACTTCGGTTGGGTGCTACAGTCCTTGGCAAAGCGATCGGGGTCGAAGCGTGCGCCAGCGATTTCCAGGACGGTCCAGCCGCCGAGTGAATGGCCCACGGCTGCAATTTGGCGCTTGGCGACTGCGCCAAATTTTTCTGGCCGGGCCGTGACTGCGTCGATGGCTCGGCTCAAGTCGGCAGGTCGTTGCCATAGCTGTGCGGCGGCTTGGGGGCTGCGGTCTTTGCTGGTGCTGCCGGGGTGGTTGACCGCGACCACGATGTAGCCCTTGTGGGCCAGTGCGCTGGCCAGCCATGTCTGGTTGATCCAGTTGCCGCCGTAACCGTGGGAGAGCACCACTAATGGGTGCTCGCCGGTGGTCGGCGGTGCATTGGGCACGGCAAGGGCGCCGATGAACACGGGGTTGTCGCCGAACAACTGCGGTGTGGCGGTGGTTGTGCTGGGGTACCAGACGACCATCTCCAGCGGGCGCTCGTTTTGCGGGTCCGGCAGGGTCGAGGACTGGAAACCGATGGAGTTATCGTTGGCGAATGCGCTGGTGGTGAGGCAGGTTAGAACCAGGAGGCCGAGAGCTTTTTTCACTGTTTTATCTTCCTTGAGTAGATTGATCCATCTGTCCTGAAATCTGTTTCAGATGATCGTTCCCATGCTCTGCGTGGGAATGCCTCCTGGGACGCTCTGCGCTCCAATTACACCGCAGGTGTCGAGTCGAGTGCTGATGTGACGCGGAGCGTCACGGGCTGCATTCCCACGCGGAGCGTGGGAACGATCAGTAATTTCTGTGGGTTAAACGATGCTCAACGCCTTCAGAACCACCAGCGATTCCTCGGCAAATGCGTGCGCCTGTTCGGTCAGTTCCGCAATGTTTTCTTCCGCGGTGGTCAGCGCCTTGCCGTCCTTGAGCAGGCCTTCGCCTTGTTCGCTGATGATGCTCCAGGCCAGTTGTGCCCATTCCGCCGGGTGTTTTTTGCCTTGTTTGATCGATATCAGAAACAGTTGCTGGAAGCGGCTGATCGGCACGCCGCCGCCCGTTACCGGGCTGGCCAGGACCTGAATTTTGTTGCTGAGCAGCGAGCGTTTGCACAGTTGCAGGTTGAGTGTGCTGCAGCGGGCCTGTACCAGGTTTTCGGCCGCTTCGCTCTGGCACGGTGCCGCTGCGCTCATCCCTACCAATACGGTGATGGCCTGGACCAGGTCGTCATAAGGCATCGAAGGCACGGCCGCTGACAACTGGCGCAACGTTTTGGGTACATAGGCGTTGGCCGCCAGCGCTTCGAGTACGGGGCCGTAGATCTCGGCCTGCAGCGACGCTTCTCCTGCCGGGCCTTTGACGGTGTCGGAGACGCTTTCGGCCGGTTGCAGCAGGACGAAACGTGTATTGAGCATGCCTTGGCGGTGTTCGGAAGCGGACAGTCGGTTGGCGCCTCGCAGGTACAGATCTCGGCGGAAGCTCTGATTGACGAAGTAGTCCCGCGCTTGTTCGCGCACGATCGGATGATCGATGCCTTCCAGGAAGTCCATGCCTTCTGCGCTCAAGTTGAGCGGGTCTACCGTATCCAGTGGCACGGCCGTCGTGGCGAAGTCGAGTTTGGCAGGCGCCAGGGCATCGACCACGTCGGTGAAGTACATGCAGTTCCAGTCGCGGTTGAAGTATTCATGGGCGACGTACTGCCGATCCTGACCTTTGATGCTCTGCAGCTTAGTGTTCAGGTTCGGTGCCGCGCTGGCGTAGTTGGGGTTGGCCGCCAGCAGCGCTTCGGAGAATTGCAATGCGGCATCTATGCGCTGGTCCGGGCGTTCGGAGCGGTTTGTACCAAAACGGTCGTGCAGGCTGAACAGATGACGCAATGGCGCCTGAGGCGACCAGCCGGGGAAGCAGTTGTAGCTGATGTACAGCAGACCACCTGGCTTGAGGTGACGACGGGCGAATTCGACGATCAGTTTTTGGTTGTCGCGGCTGACCCAGGTCCAGATGCCATGCAGGCTGATGCTGTCGAATTGCGGCAAATCATGACGGGCGAGCAGTTGCTCGAAGCTGTCGTCATACAGCTTCGCATCGCTGTTCCAAGCGCTCGCAAGCGTATTGGCATGGGCGGCCTGGCCCGGATGGAAGTCGGTGCCTATCCAGGATCCTGGGTTAGCTGCGGCATGGATATTGATCGAGACGCCTTGGCCAAAACCCAATTCACAGTGATAGCCGTCGGTTGTCTCCAGACTGGCAAAACCGCGCAACAACAAGCAATAGCGCAGGAAGACTGGATTGATTTCCCGGCTATAGCTGTAGGTGTAGCCTTCGTCGGTGAAATACCCTTCGTTCCAGGCATTGCTCATGCTCGTATCCTTTTACTTCGAGAGGGAAAAGTTGCTTTTATAAGGGGTAGTCGTTGCGCGCGACAAGCGTAAAGACGCGTGCGGGTATTTTTCGTGGGCGATGGTGAGGCGCCGCGTCTGCTTGTTGAACGATCACCGGATCACTGCGAAGAACTGTCGCTCGGTAATCCTTTCAACTTGATCTCCGCCAACGGATGCCCAGCCTTCAACGCAATCCGCCAAAACCGCGCTGCTTCCACCGGGTCCGGCGCTTTGCTCGGCGTGCCCGCCAAACTGATCACACCGACCTGATACGCGGCTTTGCCATCCCCCGCCAAAGCCGCGAGGCGCAGTAATCGCACGCCCTCCTCGCGAGCGCCAAGGCCAACGCCACGAAAGGTCAGGATGTGGCCATAGAAGCTCTGAGCACCAACATCACCAAGGTTAGCCATGCGCGCAAACTGGCCCTCAAGCCATTTCCAGCCGCGTGGCTGTTTCACAAACCACGACCAGTGAAACAGCCTACGGGCCAGCCAGTAAGAGGCCCGCGCCTTGAGTCGTAAAAACACTCAGGCCTCCGCGGATTCGGGGTACTCGTATTCGAATACTCGCACCACTTCCGAGGCGTGCCACGAAGCGGCGGCGACGCCGTCTGATGGGCCGGAGAAACGCCCCAGGCGCTCGACGCATTCGAAGAAACCTGTACGCGGCAGGCGGCTGGCGCCCTGGCTGATCACCAGTGAGCTGCGCAAGGGCTGCTCGGCCTTGGCGTCCAGTGCGGCCAGATGTTCAAGGGCGGCAGTCAGGGTTTGCATGGCCGGGGTGGGCAATTGCAAACGCTCCAACAGCGCTCGGTAAGTCAGAAGATGGCGCTGGCGGCGCGCCTGGTCCAGTTCACCCAACAACCCGTCCCAATGTTGACGACTGATGCGTACGCTCACGATTCATCCCTCCATCCTGGCACCGTCAATTCCCAGGCCAGGCTGCGGCGAATCGCAGCGTCAGGAAGACGCTCGCCACTTTCGATCAAGGCCAGATAAGACGGGCTGATGCCTACCGTGCGGGCCAGCGCCTCGATGGCGATGCCCTTCCCTTCGCGCAAACTGCGGAGTTGATCCAGACCCGGAAGGATCTGGTCTGCAACGACCGTCTGACGCTCTACGGCGGCCCTTGGCGGTTGTTGCTCGATGCCTGCTGCTTTCAGTAAAGCCTGGTACTGAGCCCACGGTAGAACCGCATATTCGGGCTCGCCTTCGCGTGTGATTATCTGAATATCCATGACTTCCCCGTAGGACAACGACACTTAGCGAGTCGGCACTTTTCCCTTGAAGTGTAATCCTAACAGCGGCCAAGGTCGCGGGGGGCAAGAATCTATGGATGAGCCTGATTCGGCTCAGTCCTCTTTCGGCCCCTGAAGCTGGAGTTGTTCCGGGGTATCGGGCAGGCGTTCGACCACGGCCAGCTTCTCCGGCAACTGCCGATTGCGCCACGCGCGGAAGGCATTGAGTTCGTCGTCGAGGGTTTTCATGACCCAGGCCAGCACGGCGATATCGTCGAGCATGCCGAATACGGGGATGAAATCCGGGATGGCGTCGAGAGGACTGAGGAAGTACATCAGACCGGCCACGACCGTCAGAATCGATTTGCGGCTGATGGCCCGGTACTCGCCACGCCAGTAGGCCAGGCACAGGGCCTGCAGCAGACGCAGGTCATCCTTGAGTTTCCCCAGGCGCCCACCTTCGCTGGCACCTTTGCTGGCCACGGCGAACAGCAGGGTTGGTAGTCGACCTTTAGCCAGCAGGCGCCCGGCCAGTGGTAGGAAGCGAGCGAAATTCCAGGGTGCTTTCATCTTTTCCTCCCGCTGAAATGTTATCCACACAAATTGTGGATAACCTTGTGAACAGAGCTGCATTTCACGGCTGAAAGCCCCGTTTTATAAGGGCTCAACTCAGATCGGGCGTTTTTTACTCACATAAAAAAACCCAAGATTTCATTGACTTGGCGCCTCGGTGTGGCTAGCACGGGCGTCCTCAATGGCTATGACTCCAGCCTACAGCATCCGTTCGCTTTGTTCGCACCTGGCCAAACCCCAGATACAACAACGCCCCGCATAATGCGAGGCGTTGTTTTTTGCAGCAGACGACGCTTACTTGGCGGCGTCTTGTTTTGCTGGATCTTTGATCGCCAGCAGCTCCAGGTCGAATACCAGCACCGAGTTGGCCGGGATTGCCGGGCTTGGGCTTTGCGCGCCGTAAGCCAGGTCGCTAGGAATGTACAGCTTGTACTTCTCGCCGACGTGCATCAGTTGCAGGCCTTCGACCCAACCTGGAATCACGCCGCTGACCGGCAGATCAATCGGGCTACCGCGATCAACCGAACTGTCAAAGGTCGTGCCGTTGGTCAGCTTGCCGGTGTAGTGAACAGTCACTACGTCGGTCGGCTTAGGCTGAGGACCGTCAGCTTTTTTAACCACTTCATATTGCAGACCGGATGCAGTGGTCACTACACCGGCTTTCTTGGCGTTGTCTTCGAGGAATTTCTTGCCGGCGGATGCCGACTCTTCGCTCATTTTCGCCATGCGTTCTTCTGCACGCTTTTGCAGTGCTGCGAAGGCCTCGACCAGTTCGTCGTCCTTCAGCTTCTGTTCTTTCTTGCCGACGGCATCTTCGATGCCTTGGGCTACGGCCTTGGAATCCAGATCATCCATGCCTTCCTGAGCCAGGCTCTTGCCCATGTTCAGGCCAATCCCGTAGGAAGCTTTTTGCGCCGGGGTTTTCAGCTCTACGCTGGTCTGCGAATCACAACCCGCAAGTACCAGGCTTACCAGGGCCACCGCCGCCGCCAACCGATGCTGTTTCATGCTATTTCCTTGTTCATGCGCCTAAAGGGCAATCGAATAAAGCCGCGAGCTTATCAGGCGGCCACGACCAATGGCTACCGGCATGAGAGCAGGAATCTGCTGATAAGTTCAGGTCTTTTAAAGCATTTCGGGAATGGGCTGGGTGAAGTTTCTGTCATCTTGCTCCCACGGACGCAGATGCCGGTTCCTACAACACTTGGCGTAATGGCCACTTGCCGCCCCCTAAGAAGCTGAGGCATAAGAGAGCTACAAATCGACAAGGATGTTTATCTTGCGCCTCTTACTCCGCTTGCTGGTTCTGATCGCCATATTGCTGGGGCTTGGCCTGGCCGTGGTTCTGTACTACGTCGCCAACCCCAAACTGCCGGCCTACTCCCCTGCCCAACAGGTGCATTACCTGGAGCAGTGGAGCGCCGCCGACCGTCAGACTTACTATTTCACGCCCCAGGGCACCCAAGTCAAAGGCTTGCGTTACGAGTGGTTCGAAGCGCTTGAGTTGCCGTTCTCGCAACAGCGATTTGCCGCCCCCGAGTACCTGGCACGCTTTGGCTTCCTGATCGATCCAGCCCAGAAAGCCACACCGAACAACCCTGGCAACCTGCCGGTGGGTTTCGCTCGGCACCAGAACCCTGGCAGCCAGGATCAGTTCCTGGACATCACCTGCGCCGCCTGCCACACCGGCGAACTGCGCTTTAACGGCCAGGCCGTGCGGATCGACGGCGGCTCAGCGCAGCATGTGCTGCCATCCAGCGTTCCGACACTGCGCGGTGGCAGTTTCGGCCAGGCGCTGGTGGCCAGCCTCGCCTCGACCTACTACAACCCATGGAAATTCGAACGTTTCGCACGCAAAGTGTTGGGCGCGGACTACGACGCTCGGCATCAAGTCCTACGCAAAGACTTCAAAAGCTCACTCGATACGTTCTTGAAAGTCGCCTGGAACGACACCCATCGCGGGCTCTATCCAACCGAAGAAGGCCCCGGTCGCACCGACGCCTTCGGGCGCATCGCCAATGCCAGCTTTGGCGATGCGATTTCGCCGGATAACTATCGCGTGGCTAACGCCCCGGTGGACTATCCGCAACTGTGGGACATCTGGACCTTCGATTGGGTGCAGTGGAACGGCTCGGCGCAGCAACCGATGGCGCGCAATATCGGCGAGGCACTGGGTGTCGGCGCGACGCTGAATTTCTTCGACGCCAACGGCCAGCCGCTCAAAGGCGATGCACGCTACCCCTCAAGCGTTCGCGTTCGCGACCTGAACCTGATCGAAGAAACCCTGCAACGGCTCAAGCCGCCCGCCTGGCCGGAAGCGCTGCTGGGCAGCGTCGACAAGCCCTTAGCCGCCCAAGGACGCGCGCTGTTTGCCGAGAACTGCGCCAGTTGCCATGTACCGCGTGTGACTCCAGTCAACGGGCGAGCGGTGCAACAGCTCAAACTGCTGCCAGTCGCCGCAATCGGCACCGACCCCACCGCCGCCAACAATATCGCCGACCATCGATTCGATCTGACGGCGCTGCAATGGGATCCGGCGGAGCTCGGCCAATTGGACGTTCAGCTGCATCCCAAGCCGACCGAGCCATTGGACCTGAGCAAACTCTCGGTAGCCAAGGGGCTCGCGTACGTTACTGCGCTTGTCGAGAACCGGGCTTATCGCGAGGCCAATATCACCCCGGCAGAGCGGCCGAACCTGGATGGTTTCGGCCTGCCAATCGGTGTCCAGGAACTGCGCGCCTACAAGGCCCGGCCGCTGGCGGGCGTATGGGCGACGGCGCCGTTTCTGCACAACGGTTCGGTGCCGAGCATTTATCAGTTGCTTTCGCCCCAGGACGAACGCGCAACCACCTTCTACAAAGGCACTTTCGAGTACGACCCCCGGCACCTGGGCTATCGCACCGAAGCCTTTAGCAACGGCTTTGTGTTCGACACCCGCATCACCGGCAATCACAACAGCGGTCACGAATTCCGTGCCGGTGAGCGCGGTAACGGCGTCATCGGCCGTTTGCTGCAACCGCAGGAACGCTGGGCGTTGCTGGAATACCTGAAAGTGTTGGGTGGTCCGCTGGAAGCGCAACTGCCATGACCCCTGCCTCCATCAAAAGGACTTACTCATGCTGATCACGCTCTGGCTGCGCCTCGGCGCCTTCCTCGCCAAGACCCTGCTGTGGTTGCTGGCCCTCGGATTGCTCGGATGGGCACTCGCCACCGCGTGGTTTGCCTGGCAGCACAGCGGCGCGGTCTCCGCCGAGGAACGGATCCCGGACGGTGAATCGGCGATGACCCAGGACATCATCCAGACCGCCGTACGCATCGTCGATCAGCATCGCGAAAGCACCCGCTACCTGCGCGATGCCCACGCCAAGGCCCATGGCTGCGTGAAAGCCGAGGTCCAGGTGTTGCCGGAGCTGGCAGTGGAGCTGCGTCAAGGCGTGTTCAGCGAACCCGGCAAAACATGGCAAGCGGCCGTGCGACTGTCCAATGGCAATGCCTACCCGCAATTCGACAGCATCCGCGACGCCCGAGGCATGGCCATCAAATTGCTTGATGTGCCAGGCAAACAATTGCTGGCCGACCAGGCGGCTCGCAACGAACAAGACTTCGTAATGTTCAGCCATCCGAATTTCTTCGTCAGCGATGTCGCCGAGTACCGTCAGAATGTGGCGGCCCAGGCTGACGGCAAAACGGCGTTGGCATTCTTTCCGGGCTGGGACCCGCGCACCTGGCAGGTTCGCCACCTGTTTATCGCCTTGGCGACACTCTCCCCCGCGCCAGAAAGTCCGACCCGGACTACCTATTTCTCGGTTTCGCCCTACAAGTTTGGTGCAGATAATGCCAAGTTCCGCGTCATGCCCGACCCGGAAAGCTGCCCGGCCTACGTCCTGCCCAAGCAAAATCAGGACCTGCCGAACTTCCTGCGCAATGCGCTGAACCAACAGTTGTCGACCGACCGGGTACCGGCGTGTTTCGTCTTGCAGATCCAGCGCCAGGATGCGAACAAATACATGCCCATCGAAGACACCAGCATCGAGTGGAGCGAAAGCGACGCACCTTTTGTAACCGTGGCGCGGATCAACGTCCCCGCGCAGGATTTCGACACCCCGGCGCTGAATCTGCAATGCGACAATCAGTCGTTCAACCCGTGGTTTGGGTTGGAGGCGCATCGGCCGATTGGTGGGATTAATCGGCTACGTAAGGCGGTGTACGAAGCAGTGAGTGATTACCGACACAGCCGCAACGCCGAGCAGCAGTAGACAGCACACCTTTGTAGCGGCTGGCGAAGCCTGCGTCCGGCTGCGCAGCAGTCGTGAATTCAGACACCGCAGTGTGTCAGGCAGAGCTCGCACTCAGGTTTACGACTGCTTCTCAGCCGAACGCAGGCTTCGCCAGCGGCTACAAGGTCACCGTACGGCTTGCCAAATTCCGGACAGCAAAAAGCCCGCATTAAGCGGGCTTTCTGTGTGGTGACCTGGCGTTCAGCGTTCCAGGTTACCGAATATGGCGCAGCGGACGGGACTCGAACCCGCGACCCCCGGCGTGACAGGCCGGTATTCTAACCGACTGAACTACCGCTGCGCGTAGCATTGAAAGTAATGGTGGGTGATGACGGGATCGAACCGCCGACATTCTGCTTGTAAGGCAGACGCTCTCCCAGCTGAGCTAATCACCCAGTACCTTCGTTACGGGGCGCATTATGCCACAGGTTTTCGTAAAGTGTTGATTTAATTGATAAATTTATCAAAAAATCTGAAAACCGGTGAAATCACACGTCCCGCAGAAACAACAGACAGAAAAAAACCCGCGTTAGCGGGCTTTTCCGTGGTGACCTGGCGTTCAGCATTCCAGGTTACCGAATATGGCGCAGCGGACGGGACTCGAACCCGCGACCCCCGGCGTGACAGGCCGGTATTCTAACCGACTGAACTACCGCTGCGCGTAACACTAAGAACGAATGGTGGGTGATGACGGGATCGAACCGCCGACATTCTGCTTGTAAGGCAGACGCTCTCCCAGCTGAGCTAATCACCCTTCGCTTCGGTGTGGCGCGCATTCTACGGAGCACCCCCACCTCTGGCAAGCACTTTTTTAATTAATTTATTCAGGCCTTCCAAAGGCTTAGAGAAGGGTTGGCCTATGGCGCCGCGAAGAGAATAATGCCCCCCTTTGTATAAAGGAGAGACTTGCCCCATGTGGTTCAAAAACCTGCTTATCTATCGCCTGACCCAAGATCTGCCTTTTGATGCCGAGGCGTTGGAAACTGCACTGGCGACCAAACTGGCCCGTCCATGTGCAAGCCAGGAGTTGACCACCTACGGTTTCGTCGCGCCATTCGGCAAAGGCGAAGATGCTCCACTGGCGCACGTCAGCGGTGATTTCCTGCTGATCGCCGCCCGTAAAGAAGAACGCATTCTGCCGGGCAGCGTCGTGCGTGATGCGGTGAAGGAAAAGGTCGAAGAGATCGAAGCCACGCAAATGCGCAAGGTCTATAAAAAGGAACGCGACCAGATCAAGGATGAAATCATCCTGGCCTTCCTGCCGCGTGCCTTTATCCGTCGCTCGTCGACTTTCGCTGCCATCGCGCCAAAACAAGGCCTGATCCTGGTCAACTCGGCCAGCCCGAAACGCGCCGAAGACCTGCTGTCGACCCTGCGTGAAGTGATCGGCTCGCTGCCGGTACGTCCGCTGACCGTAAAAATGGCCCCGACAGCCACCATGACCGACTGGGTCAAGACCCAGAAAGCTGCGGACGACTTCTTTGTGCTGGACGAGTGCGAACTGCGCGACACCCACGAAGACGGCGGTATCGTGCGTTGCAAGCGTCAAGACCTGACCAGCGACGAAATCCAGCTGCACCTGAGCACCGGCAAAGTGGTCACTCAGCTGTCCCTGGCGTGGCAGGACAAGTTGTCGTTCATGCTCGACGACAAAATGACCGTCAAGCGCCTGAAGTTCGAAGACTTGCTGCAGGATCAGGCGGAACAGGACGGCGGCGACGAAGCCCTGGGCCAACTGGACGCCAGCTTCACCCTGATGATGCTGACCTTCGGCGACTTCCTGCCGGCGCTGGTTGAGGCGTTGGGTGGGGAAGAGACTCCGCAGGGCATCTGACCGCCTTGAAGGGCGCCCGCCTTGACTGGCAGGCGCCTGTAAAAAAGATCGCAGCCTTCGGCAGCGCCTACGGGAAACGCATTCCAAAGTAGGCGCTGCCGAAGGCTGCGATCTTTTTACAGGCCACGTATGCTTAGCTCCCTAACGCTTTCATACAATAAGGAACAGTCCATGCGTGCCCTCGCCGCTTTAAGCCGCTTTGTCGGCAACACCTTCGCTTACTGGGTGCTGATTTTCGCCGTCTTGGCGTTCCTGGAACCGACATGGTTCATTGGCCTCAAAGGCGCCATCGTGCCGCTGCTGGGGTTGGTGATGTTCGGCATGGGCCTGACCCTCAAACTTGAAGACTTCGCCGAAGTCGCTCGCCATCCGTGGCGCGTAGCGTTGGGCGTCGTCGCGCATTTCGTGATCATGCCGGGTATGGCGTGGTTGCTCTGCCAGGTGTTTCACCTGCCACCGGAAATCGCGGTCGGCGTGATCCTGGTCGGCTGCTGCCCAAGCGGCACGTCGTCCAATGTGATGACCTGGCTCGCTCGCGGCGATCTGGCGCTGTCGGTGGCCATCGCCGCCGTCACCACCCTCCTCGCCCCGCTGCTGACCCCGGCGCTGATCTGGCTGTTGGCCTCGGCCTGGTTGCCGGTGTCGTTCATGGAGTTGTTCTGGTCGATCCTGCAAGTGGTGCTGCTGCCAATCGTGCTTGGCGTGGTGGCGCAGCGGCTGCTGGGCAACAAGGTGCGCCACGCGGTTGAAGTGTTGCCGCTGGTGTCGGTGGTGAGCATCGTGATCATCGTCGCCGCGGTCGTGGCGGCCAGCCAGGCGAAGATCGCCGAGTCCGGCCTGCTGATCATGGCGGTGGTGATGCTGCACAACAGCTTCGGCTACCTGCTGGGTTACTTCACCGGGCGCCTGTTCAAGCTGCCGCTACCCCAGCGCAAGTCTCTGGCACTGGAAGTCGGCATGCAGAACTCCGGGTTGGGCGCCGCGCTGGCCAGTGCGCACTTCTCGCCATTGGCGGCGGTGCCGAGCGCGTTGTTCAGTGTGTGGCACAACATTTCCGGGGCGCTGCTCTCGACCTATTTCCGCCGCATGAGCGAGAAAGAAGATCGGGAAACGGCGGCGCGGCAGGCGACTGAATAAGCGGCAAACTTGATCCTCGGATTAATGATGGGCACTCTATGGCGCAACGCGAGGACGACCTCGCGGCTCGATCGAGTCATTAATCTGGGGACGACCCCGTCAATCGATGGAGGTCTCTCATGTCCTGGATCATTCTGTTTTTCGCCGGCCTGTTCGAAGTCGGCTGGGCCGTTGGCCTGAAATACACCGACGGCTTCAGCCGCCCGCTCCCCACCGCACTCACCGTCGCCGCCATGGCCATCAGCCTTGGCTTGCTTGGCCTTGCCATGAAGGAATTGCCGCTGGGCACGGCCTATGCGATCTGGACGGGTGTGGGGGCGGTGGGCACGGTGATCGCCGGGATCATTCTGTTTGGTGAATCCATGGCGCTGTTCCGGTTGGCCAGTGTGGCGTTGATTATTGCCGGTCTCATTGGGCTTAAGGTCAGCGCATAACCTTTAGATCGCCTTCGCGGGCAAGCCTCGCTCCTACAGAGCACACCACAAAACCTGTAGGAGCGAGGCTTGCCCGCGAAGAGGCCCTCAATCACGACAACTATCTAACCGTGCCGCGCAACTCCCCAACCATCACCTGCAACTTCGCCGGCTCAGCCACCTCAACCGCCACCGCCGGCCCTGCCACCAACGTCACCCGCGACCACAACCGGCGAAACACGCCCTTGGCCGGGTCGCGACTGAAGAAACTTCCCCACAACCCTTGCAACGCCAGCGGAATCACCGGTACCGGTGTCTCTTCGAGAATCCGCGTCAGCCCACCCCGGAACTCATTGATCTCACCGTCAGCGGTCAACTTGCCTTCCGGGAAGATGCACACCAGTTCGCCGTCCTTCAGATACTGGGCAATCCGCTTGAAGGCCTTTTCGTAGATCTGAATGTCTTCCTGGCGTCCGGCGATAGGAATTGTCCCCGCCGTACGGAAGATAAAGTTCAGCACCGGCAGGTTGTAGATCTTGTAATACATCACAAAGCGAATCGGCCTACGCACCGCGCCGCCAATCAGCAACGCATCGACGAACGATACGTGGTTGCAAACCAGTAACGCTGCGCCTTCGTCGGGAATCAGGTCGAGGTTGCGATGCTCCACGCGGTACATGGAATGGCTGAGCAGCCAGATCATGAAACGCATGCTGAATTCGGGAACGATGCTGAAGATGTAGGCGTTGACGCCGATGTTCAGCAGCGACACCACCAGGAACAGCTGCGGGATCGACAGCTTGACCACGCTCAGCAGCACGATCGAAACAACCGCCGACACCACCATAAACAGGGCGTTGAGAATGTTGTTGGCGGCAATCACCCGTGCCCGCTCGTTCTCGGCGGTGCGCGACTGAATCAGTGCGTACAACGGCACGATGTAGAAACCACCAAAAACGCCGAGCCCGAGGATATCGATCAGCACCAGCCAGGTGTGGCCAAAGCCAAGGACTTCGATCCAGCCATAGCCGTTCTCACTGTCCGGAATTCCGCCGGAGTGCCACCACAGCAGCAAACCAAACACCGTCAGACCAAACGAACCGAACGGCACCAGACCGATCTCGACTTTGCGCCCGGAAAGCTTCTCGCAGAGCATCGAACCGAGGGCGATAC
The DNA here is from genome assembly GCF_059716165.1 of Pseudomonas sp. LBUM1646. Classification (NCBI taxonomy): domain Bacteria; kingdom Pseudomonadati; phylum Pseudomonadota; class Gammaproteobacteria; order Pseudomonadales; family Pseudomonadaceae; genus Pseudomonas; species Pseudomonas sp. LBUM1646. Next base: position 1,961,218 of record NZ_CP166810.1, on the reverse strand, counting down.
CCACCGAGAACACGGTGAGGATCAGCGTCACCACGGTCTCGTCACCTTGCATCCATTCCTTGGCGTAGGCAGGAATCTGCGTCAGGTAAATCGCCCCGACAAACCAGAACCACGAGTTGCCGACAATCGAACGCGACACCGCCGGGGTTTGGCCCAGGCCCAGCTTCAAGGTGGCCCAGGACTGGGTGAAGATGTTCCAGTTCAGGCGCATCTCTGGCGACGCAGCGGCCGCGCGCGGAATGCTGCGGCTGGCCAGGTAACCGAGCACCGCGACACCGACAATCGCCGTAGAGACGATGGGCGCGTAGTGACCGGACGACATCATGATCCCGGCACCAATGGTCCCGGCGAGGATCGCCAGGAAGGTGCCCATTTCCACCAGGCCGTTGCCTCCCACCAGCTCCTCTTCGCGCAAGGCCTGGGGCAGGATCGAATACTTCACCGGCCCAAACAGCGCCGAGTGGGTGCCCATGGCGAACAGCGCCACCAGCATCAGCGACAAGTGATCGAACAGGAAACCGACCGCCCCTACCGCCATGATGGCGATTTCCCCGAGCTTGATCAGACGGATCAACGCGTCCTTGGCGAATTTTTCCCCGAACTGTCCGGCCAGCGCCGAAAACAGGAAAAACGGCAGGATGAACAGCAGTGCACACAGGTTGACCCAGATCGAGCGATCACCGTCGATGGTCAACTTGTACAGAATGGCGAGGATCAGCGACTGCTTGAAGATGTTGTCGTTAAACGCCCCGAGGGACTGTGTCACGAAAAACGGCAGGAAACGCCGGGTGCGAAGTAAGGTGAACTGTGAGGGGTGACTCATCTTCCGTGTTTCCCTGATGTTGGGTAGAGAGTGGCGTGGAGACTGTTCTTGGAATGTTGAACGCCGATCCAGGCCACACATTACCTAATCTTCGCAGATTATTTCTTTAATCCTGCGATGCACGGCGAGACAAACAGCTCGCCACGCCAGGCGCCCTGCACGGTTCGCTTGCCGACGATCAGCCACATCACCGCCAGCAACGCCACCAGCACGCAGCCAAAGACGCTGAAGAACGTCAGGTTCAGAGTGCTCGCCAATTTCAGCGTGGCCAAAGAATAGACGCCCAACGGGAAAGTAAAACCCCACCAGCCGAGGTTGAACGGAATACCGGCGCGCAGGTAACGCCCGGTGATCAGCACCGCGATCAGCATCCACCACAGCCCGAAACCCCACAGGGTGATCCCGGCCACCAACCCCAGCCCGGCGGCGATTTCACCGATACCCGGCAAACCGTTGGCGGCGAAGATCGCGGGTGCATCGGCGCCCAACAGCAACATGCCCAGCGCGCCCGTGCCGATCGGCCCAAGCGCCAGCCAACTCGAAGCAGCCATGTTTTCGTGAGGTAATTTATGCAGCGCCATGCGCAATAACAGGATGGTAAGAATGCTGAACGCCACCGGTAGGGAAAATGCCCACAGTACGTAGCTGGTCACCAGCACCACCAGTTGCGAATGGGCATCGGCCAAGTGCGGCGCCAACAGACCACCGCTGGCGGCGGCCACTTCCGCAGCCACCACAGGCAACAGCCAGACGGCGGTCATCTGGTCGATGCTGTGTTCCTGACGGGTGAACATCATGTACGGAATCAACACGCCGCAGGCCAGAGACATCGCCACATCCAGCCACCACAGCACTTCGGCAACCTGAATCACCCCATCGCCCCAACGCGGCAAACCGAACACAAGGAAGCCGTTAATGATGGTCGCCAGCCCCATGGGAATCGTGCCGAAAAACATCGACACCGTGGAGTGTCCGAAAATCCGCCGTGCCTCATCGAAGAACAGCACCCAGCGTGCGGCGTACAACCCCGTGAACAACACAAACAGAAAGATGTTGAACAGCCACAAGCCCTCGGCTACCGCGTGTATACCGGGGATCGCAACGGGCAATTGCGCCAGCGCCAAGGCCAGCACACCAGTGCCCATAGTCGCGGCAAACCAGTTCGGGGTGAATTGGCGAATCGCTTCCAGCGGTCGTGGAAGAAGACTTAAAGGTTTGTAACCGGGCTTGGCAGCATTGGGGCAGATCATGGCGAACTCCTGTCCTCTGATGAGGTAGAGCCCATGGTAGATCCGAATCGAATATCTATATAACGGGTAATATCTCTAACTGTTATCTGTTTTGTAGATATACGTCAGACACTGCCTTCTGATTCGATCACCAGAATCCGCGCCGCGCCCAGCGGATGCGCCACATGCTCGGTGCCCACCGACGCATAAAAAATATCGCCGACGTCCAGCAAGGTCTGCTGTTCGACACCGTCTTCGCGGTAATGCATCTGCACTTGCCCATCGAGCACGACGAACACTTCCTGACCGTCGTTGACGTGCCATTTATAGGGCTGGTCCGTCCAGTGCAAACGGGTGGTGATGCCGTTCATGTTGGCGATGTCCAGCGCGCCCCAGGCGCGTTCGGCGGTGAAGGATTTGCTGCGGATGATTTTCATGGGGCGGTCCGTCGAATGAGTGGCCAAAGGCTAACGGTCATCCTGCATCGGCGCCACAGACTTTCACAGCACGCTGACGCATCAACCCCAGCAACGCACCAACGGCCAGCACGATCAGCACCGTGCCATAACCATCGGTGGTCGCAATCAGCCCAAAGGTGCGCGTCAAACTTCCCGCCAGCAACGACGGCAAGCAAAACGCCAGGTAACTCAGCACATAAAACGCCGACATCAGCCCCGCCCGCTCATGGGGCAAGGCCAACGGCACGAGGCTGCGCACGGCACCGAGAAAACCGGCACCGAAACCGCAACCGGCCACCAGGGTGCCAATGAAAAACAGTGACAGGCTGGCGCTGTGGACGGCCGTCAGGATCAGCACGATGCCGGCCGGCAGCAAACTGGCACCCAGGCGCAGCACCTTGTCCGCCGGCCGATTGCGCAAGGTGTAGATCATCAACGCGCCGGTCACTGTCAACGCGGCGACCGTCGCGCCGCCGATCAGGTTCGAGGTCGAGCCCGTGGCCGTGCGCACCAGTGACGGCGCCAAAGAAGCGAAGAAACCACCCAGCGCCCACACTGCCGTGTTGATCGGCAGCACCGACCACAACGTACGCCGTGCCTGGATCGGCACGTGCAAAGTCGGGCGCAGCGAGGCCCAGGCACCTGGCTGCGGGCTGACGCTTTCCGGCAGACGCCAGACGTACAGCGCTTGCAGCACAAACAGCGCGAGCAACAGCCAAAAGGTCAATTGCAGCGGCAGCGGCGCAAACTCGGCCAACAAGCCGCAACCCATGGCGCCCACGGCCATGCCCAGCAACGGCGCAACGCTGTTGACCAGCGGGCCTTGCTGGCGATCAGTGTCCAACAACGCGGCGCTCAACACGGCGGTGGCCATCCCGGTTGCAAAGCCCTGCAGCACGCGAGCGCTGATCAACCAGGCGACGCTGTCGGCGTTGATAAACAGCAACATCGCCAGCATGTTGAGCCACAGGGCGGTGAAGATCACCGGCTTGCGTCCGAGGAAATCCGAGAGCGAACCCACCGTGAGCAGCGCCGCCAGCAAGCTGAGGGCGTACACGCCGAAGATCAGGGTCAGGGTCGCCGCCGAGAACTGCAACTGCTCCTGATACAAGTGATACAACGGCGTCGGTGCCGTGGAAGCGGCGAGAAAACTGAGTAAAGTGATCGCCAGAAACCACAGGCTCACACGGTTTGACGTTGAACGAGACATGAGCACACTCCGCAAAAGCTAAGTTTTTGCTTTTGCGGAGTGTGCTACTCGCTAGCGCTTAAAGCAAATTCTTTGTGTTAAGGTCCGCCGCATGGCTATTAAAGAAGGTTTACGCCCGGGTGGCCGCAGTGCCCGGGTACAAGAGTCGGTTCATTCGGCGGTCCGTGCTCTCTTGGAAGAGCAGGACCGTGCGACCGTTACCGTGCCGCAAATTGCCGCACGCGCCGGAGTGACGCCATCGACCATCTACCGACGTTGGGGCGATCTGGCGGTGCTGCTGGCGGATGTCGCCCTCGCCCACATGCGTCCCGACAGCGAGCCGGCCAACACCGGCCACCTGCGCGGTGATCTGCGCGCCTGGGGCGAGCAGTATCTGGATGAGATGAGTTCAGAGCCCGGCCGCAATATGCTGCGCGACGTGCAATGTAGCGCTACGCCGGGTTATTGCGTGACCATTATTGGCGGGCAGTTGCAGACCATTCTGGATCGTTATCCAGACCAGCCGCTGCCGAGTGTCGATCGGCTGATCAACCTGATCGCGGCGCCGACGGTGTTTCGCATCCTGTTTTCGACGGCGGCGCTGGAGGTTGAGGAGTTGCATCGGTTGATCGAGATTGCGTTGAGTCAGTGATGACGCCTTCGCTGTAGGAGCGAGCGGTGCGACGATTCGACTTGCCCGCGAAGGGGCCGGTACAGACACAAACGATCCAACGCAAACTCCCTGCGACACCCCGCCACGCCACGACCTTGGTCGACACTGACGAACCCCTGCCATCGTGCGAGACTGTCTGACCGGGCTGGAGTCTCGGGTGTCTTTGTCTGGAGTTCCCATGTCGCTGTCCAGCGGGCTGATCGCCGCCGTTGCCCTGGCCTATATGGCCATCATGTTCGCCATCGCCTTCTACGGCGACCGTCGCAGCACGCCGTTGCCGCCGCGAGTGCGCGCGTGGGTGTACAGCCTGTCGCTGGCCGTTTATTGCACCAGTTGGACCTTCTTTGGCGCCGTGGGCCAGGCCGCCGAACAGCTTTGGTCCTTCCTGCCGATCTACCTCGGGCCGATCCTGCTGCTGGTGTGCGCGCCGTGGGTCCTGCAAAAAATGGTGATGATCAGCAAACAGGAGAACATCACCTCCATCGCCGACTTTATCGCCGCGCGCTATGGCAAGTCGCAGTCGCTGGCCGTGGTGGTGGCACTGATCTGCCTGGTTGGCGTATTGCCCTACATTGCGTTGCAACTCAAGGGCATCGTGCTCGGGGTGAACCTGCTGATCGGCGCCGGAGCCGATGCCATGGGCACTCGCGCCCAGGACACAGCGCTGATTGTCTCGTTGGTGCTGGCGCTGTTCACCATTGTGTTCGGTACCCGCAACCTCGACGCCACCGAACACCACCGCGGCATGGTGCTGGCGATTGCCTTCGAATCGCTGGTCAAGCTGTTCGCGTTTCTTGCGGTCGGAGCGTTTGTGACCTACGGCTTGTACGACGGTTTCGACGACCTGTTCGACCAGGCCATGCTCGCCCCGCGCCTGGAAGAGTACTGGAAGGAAACCATCAACTGGCCGTCGATGGTGGTGCAGACCGGCGTCGCGATGATGGCAATCATCTGTCTGCCCCGGCAGTTCCACGTCACGGTGGTGGAGAACATCGAGCCCCAGGATTTGCGCCTGGCCAAATGGGTGTTCCCGGCCTACCTCGCATTGGCCGCGCTGTTTGTAGTCCCGATCGCCCTGGCCGGTCAGATGTTGCTACCGAGCTCTGTACTCCCGGATTCTTTCGTCATCAGTCTGCCGCTGGCCCAGGCCCATCCGGCGCTGGCGCTGCTGGCGTTTATCGGCGGCGCTTCGGCGGCCACCGGCATGGTGATCGTGGCCAGCGTGGCGCTATCGACCATGGTCTCCAACGACATGTTGTTGCCGTGGTTGCTGCGACGCAACAACGCCGAGCGGCCATTCGAAGTGTTCCGCCAATGGATGCTGTCGGTGCGTCGAGTCAGCATCGTGGTGATTTTGCTGCTGGCCTACGTCAGTTATCGCCTGCTCGGCTCGACCGCCAGCCTGGCGACTATTGGCCAGATCGCCTTCGCCGCCGTGACCCAACTAGCCCCGGCAATGCTCGGCGCGCTGTACTGGAAACAGGCTAACCGTCGCGGTGTATTTGCCGGCCTCGCTGCTGGGACATTCCTCTGGTTCTACACCTTGATTCTGCCGATCGCCGCCCACAGCCTCGGCCTGTCCCTGAGCACTTTTCCGGGGCTGGCCTGGTTGCACAGCAACCCGCTGCACCTGCCGCTCACCCCGTTGACCCAAGGCGTGGTGCTGTCGCTGGCGGCCAACTTCACGTTGTTTGCCTGGGTCTCGGTGCTGTCGCGCACGCGAGTTTCAGAGCACTGGCAGGCCGGTCGTTTCATTGGTCAGGAAATCAGTGCCCGGCCTAGCGCGCGCTCGATGCTGTCGGTGCAAATCGATGATTTGCTGCAACTGGCCGCGCGTTTTGTCGGTGAAGAACGCGCCCGCCAAAGCTTCATCCGTTTCGCCTATCGCCAGGGCAAAGGCTTCAACCCGAACCAGAACGCCGACGGTGAATGGATCGCGCATACCGAACGCTTGCTGGCCGGTGTGCTTGGCGCTTCTTCGACGCGCGCTGTAGTAAAAGCCGCCATCGAAGGTCGGGAAATGCAGCTTGAAGACGTCGTCCGTATCGCCGACGAAGCATCAGAAGTGTTGCAGTTCAACCGCGCCTTGCTGCAAGGCGCGATTGAGAACATCACCCAGGGCATCAGCGTGGTCGACCAATCGCTGAAACTGGTGGCCTGGAACCGGCGATATCTGGAGCTGTTCAACTACCCTGACGGCTTGATCAGCGTCGGTCGGCCGATTGCCGACATCATTCGCTACAACGCCGAGCGCGGGTTGTGCGGCCCGGGTGAAGCGGAAGTCCACGTTGCTCGCCGTCTGCACTGGATGCGCCAGGGGCGGGCCCACACCTCTGAGCGACTTTTCCCCAATGGCCGTGTGATCGAGCTGATCGGCAACCCGATGCCTGGTGGCGGTTTCGTCATGAGCTTCACCGACATCACCGCGTTCCGCGAGGCCGAGCAGGCGCTGACCGAGGCCAACGAAGGCCTGGAGCAACGGGTGACCGCGCGGACCCACGAACTCTCGCAACTCAACGTCGCCCTGACTGAAGCCAAGGGCACTGCCGAGTCGGCCAACCAATCGAAAACCCGTTTTCTGGCGGCGGTCAGCCATGACTTGATGCAACCGTTGAACGCTGCACGACTGTTCTCCGCCGCTCTGACCCATCAGGACGACGGCTTGTCCGGCGAGGCGCAGAAACTGATCCATCACCTCGACAGTTCGTTACGCTCGGCCGAGGACTTGATCAGTGATTTGCTGGACATTTCCCGTCTGGAAAACGGCAAGATCAACCCCGCCCCCAAGCCGTTCGTGCTCAATGAGCTGTTCGATATCCTCGGTGCCGAGTTCAAGGCACTGGCTCGGGAACAAGGTCTGAAATTCCGTCTGCGCGGCAGCACCTTGCGGGTCGACAGTGACATCAAGTTACTGCGACGGATCCTGCAAAACTTCCTGACCAACGCTTTTCGCTACGCCAAAGGCCCGGTGCTGCTGGGAGTTCGGCGGCGCAAGGGCGAACTGTGCCTGGAAGTCTGGGACCGTGGGCCGGGGATTCCGGAAGATAAACGGCAAGTAATTTTCGAAGAGTTCAAACGCCTCGATAGCCACCAGACCCGCGCTGAAAAAGGCTTGGGCCTGGGCCTGGCGATTGCCGACGGCTTGTGCCGGGTGCTCGGCCATACTTTGCAGGTGCGTTCCTGGCCAGGGCACGGCAGCGTATTCAGCGTCACCGTGCCGCTGGCCCGCGCGCAGATCGTGGTGCCGAACACGGTGGTTGAACTGAACGGCAAATTGCCGACGGGCGCGCAGGTGCTGTGTATCGATAACGAAGACAGCATTTTAATTGGCATGAACAGCCTATTGACCCGCTGGGGCTGCCAGGTCTGGACCGCGCGCAATCGTGAAGAGTGCGCGACGTTGCTCGGCGACGGGATGCGTCCGCAATTGGCGCTGGTGGATTACCACCTGGACGACGGCGAAACCGGGACTGAGTTGATGGCGTGGTTACGCACGCGCTTGGGCGAGCCGGTGCCGGGGGTGGTGATCAGTGCCGATGGACGCCCGGAAACCGTGGCGCAGGTGCATGCGGCGGGGCTGGATTATTTGGCCAAACCGGTTAAGCCGGCGGCGTTGAGGGCGTTGTTGAGTCGGCATTTACCGTTGTAGCGGGTAAACACAGATCATTCCCACGCTCCGCGTGGGAATGCATCCCATGAAGCTCTGCGTCACAGCTGTAGTAGCGGACGCGGAGCGTCCATGGCGGCATTCCCACGCGGAGCGTGGGAACGATCGGTTACTCCGGCAACTCGGCCAATCCGTCCACATCGGTCATCGCCCGCTCGAGCAAATCAACGGGCAAACTCTTGCTCGCGCGCGCCCCCAGCAACTTCAGTTGCTCGCTGCGACTGACCAGGTTGCCGCGCCCTTCCGTCAGCTTGTTGCGCGCAGAGCTGTAGGCTTTATCCAGTTGCTGCAAGCGATTGCCGACTTCGTCCAGGTCCTGGATGAACAACACGAACTTGTCGTACAGCCACCCCGCCCGCTCGGCGATTTCCCGGGCGTTCTGGGTCTGGCGCTCCTGCTTCCACAGGCTGTCGATGACCCGCAGCGTGGCGAGCAACGTGGTCGGGCTGACGATCACGATGTTGCGGTCGAACGCCTCCTGAAACAGCGTCGGCTCGGCCTGCAATGCCGCGGAAAACGCCGCTTCGATGGGAACAAAGAGCAGAACGAAATCCAGGCTGTGCAAGCCATCGAGTCGCTTGTAATCCTTGCCGGACAAGCCTTTGACGTGATTGCGCAGGGACAGCACGTGTTGCTTGATCGCAATCTGGCCGATGGCATCGTCTTCGGCCGCGACGTATTGCTGGTACGCCGTGAGGCTGACCTTGGAGTCGACCACCACCTGCTTGTCACCGGGCAGGTAAATGATCACATCCGGCTGGAAACGCTCGCCATCCGGGCCTTTAAGGGTGACCTGAGTCTGGTACTCGCGGCCCTTTTCCAGGCCGGCGTGCTCAAGCACCCGTTCGAGAATCAGCTCGCCCCAGTTACCCTGGGTTTTCTGCCCTTTCAAGGCGCGGGTCAGGTTGGTGGCTTCGTCGCTCAGGCGCAGGTTCAGTTGTTGCAGGCGCTCCAGCTCCTTGGCCAGGGAAAAACGCTCACGGGCCTCGGCCTGATAGCTTTCTTCGACGCGCTTCTCAAAGGACTGGATGCGTTCCTTCAACGGATCGAGCAATTGCCCGAGGCGCTGCTGACTGGTTTCGGCGAAACGCTGTTCGCGCTCGTCGAAGATCTTGCCCGCCAGTTCGGCGAACTGCGCCCGCAACTCGTCGCGCGAGCCCTGAAGGTCGTTGAGGCGTTGCTGATGGCTTTCCTGTTGCTCACGCAGCTCGGCGTTGAGCGAAGCGGCTTGCGCGTCCAGGCGACGCAACTCAGCCTCTTTGCCGGCGCGCTCGATATTCCAGGCGTGGGACGCGTCGCGGGCATCGTCGCGCTCGATTTGCAGCAGCTCGACTTCACGGCGTAGCGCAGCAAGATCAGCTTGCTTGGTGGAGTTGGCCTGGCTCAGGTCACCGATTTCGTCGCGGCACGCATCGAGTTGGGCATTCAAGCCGTCCTGAGCCAATTGGGCCATGGCCAGCCGTTCTTCCAGCAACGCCACGTCGGCCTGCCCGGCGCTCGCCCGGCGCTGGATTTGCCAGGCCAGTGCCAGCAATGGCAATGCCGCGCCTGCCAGACCGAGCAATATGCTGGTCAAGTCGATAGCCATAGCCACTCCTGCCGATGAGATAAAGCTTGAAGGTTAACCAAGGCGTCAGGTCTTGGACAGCTCAGTCTTCGGTCAGCCCCAATTCCTGCTGGGCGCGGCGGTCACCGGCGCGGGCGGCCTGGCGCAGCATGTCGTGACCGATGCGCCGATCCCGGGCGTTGCCGCACTCGCGGCACATCAACTGACCCAGACGGCTTTGCGCGGCCACCACGCCCTCACGGGCCGGTTGCTTGAGCAAACGTCCAGCGAAGTGTTTGACGTTGGGGTTATCGCCCAGGCGCGGGCTATCCAAAAGCCACTCGGCCACACGCATGGAAAAGCGCTTGGGAGGGGTAACAGTCGGGGACGTTGCGGTAACAGCGGTTGATACTGAGCGAAACTTCATAAAGCACTGTAGGGCAGATCGGAAGGCGCGCCACTCTACTCTTTTTTTCTTACAGGTAAAGTCGAAAAAAACCCGGCACGCCCGTCCTAGAGCAAGCGCTTGGGACAATCCACAGAAGCTGTGGATAACTCAGTGGACAACCGCCCTTGAACTCTCGCAAAGCCCTGTGGAATGGGGCTCGCAGTCAAACTGACGATTTTTTCACCAGTAAAAAAAAGCGATGTTTTTCATTGACTTAAATTTTCATTACAGGCACCCACTGCGTTTGAAGCCAAGGTGACAGTGGCGTGACAGTCTGCGCAACTTATGTGCACAAGTACCTTCGCGGCGGTTATATCGATGCGCTTTTTCGGCGCATTTTGCAGCCAAGCCTGGGGATAAGCCTGGGCAAAACCGCGATTCACGGCGACTGAAGCTCGACGACCAACGGTAAAATCCTGTGCCATTACAGGGCAAGCGCCCTTATTTACAGCCTATAATTACGCCCCTCGAAGCGTTTGAATGGCGCTACCGAGAATCTTTTTGGCTAACACACTTCCTTTCTCCAATTCAATCCGTTAGTATCCGCGGCGTTAGTACCAAGCTGAAAGTCAATTCTGGTCGAACAAATCCCCCCGGTCAGCCTTCCCTTGAGAAGCCTCCACCGACAAAGCGGGATCGACCACCTCGATGGTTTCCAGGTAAACCTTGCGTCGACACTGCCTTTGAAATGAATGCAAAGGGTGTTGCGAAGCTCACTTACTCTGACCGAACCAGCCTGCAAATTGATCAGGATCTTCACCCCGGGCCCAGAACCTTTGCCCTTGATGTGTTGCCTGCCCTCCTAAGTACCTACCTGCCAGCCCAAGCGCGCCAATTATCAGCGCTTCAAACTGGCTGCTTTGTTCCAGTCGGGTTCTTCGTTCGACCAATGGTGGTCGTCGTCACTGGAACGTATTAATTTTGCACGGCTCTTATCCGTGTCGCTTGTAGGAACACCTAATAATGTCTACTCAAATCCACACTCAGGATGCCATTCGCACCCTAACCAACGCTTTTGCACCAATGAACTGCCTGATCATGGCCGCTCGCAAAGGCTGCTTCAGCTTCACTCTGGTCAACGAACACGGCATCGCCCGTCACAGCGAACGCCTGTACCCCGATCAATACTCCAGCGCTGAACCGCTGCAGGCCGTAATCGATCGTACTCGCCAGGCACTGGTTGCCTGAGACGCCAGAAAGACTGAAAACCTCAAAAGCCCTGCTCAAAAAGCGGGGCTTTTTATTGCCTGATATTTCTCTTTTCCTACCCAGCGCCTAAGTACTAACCGATATAACGGTTATAACTGGCGGCCGGAAATATTTTAAAAACAGGCCTTTACGTCGCGAATATGACACTACACTTCAACTCAAGCGGCTTAATCCGCTTTCGGCGAGCCTGAGTCGATTCACCGCTGCCAAGCCCCCCTTCAGGTATCGCCGCCCATTTCATGTTTCGAGGGCTTTATGGGTATCGCTGCCAGCGAACTGTGCCGTTATGTGATCCGTCCGACCTTGATCTACCTCGGGCGCCATAGCGCGACTGCCGAATCCCTGCTGCTGGGCATCGCCGCCAGCCAGTCAGCCCTTGGCTCCGCCCTGCATGACCGCCGTGGACATGGCCTGTACCGAATCGCCGAGCCGCGTCACCGGGCACTCTGGGATCACTACCTGGCCCTCGACCCTGAACGCGCAAGCCTGGTTCGTGGCCTGGCCAGCCAGCATGCCTTTTTAAGCAGTCCGCACCTGGAATTGACCGTCAACCTGCGTTACGCCACCGCCATCGCCTGGCTGTTGGTAGAAGAGCAAAACACACCCCTCCCCGATCCCGATGATGTGCTGGGCATGGCTCGAATCTGGCGCCAGACCTTTCAGCCTCAGGGACGCCTGCGTGACTTTACGTGTGCCTGGCAAACCTGTGTTTCATCGCTGAATCAGGTCGCTTGCTGACCGCCCGGTTTCAGAAGATCCCGCAACGGGTCGCGAATCTGGTCTGATTGTCCTACAAAACCGCTCTAACTCAACACATACAGGCTATAGCGCTGGGACGAAAATGTTGGTAATTTTCGCCCCGGTGATCACCAGGAGTTCTAATAATGAAAAAAGTAATGCTCAAAACCACCCTTAGCCTCGCCGTTGCCTTGGCATCCACCCAGCTTTTCGCAAGTGGCTTCGCCATCAACGAACAAAGTATCAGCGGGATGGGTACAGGTTTTGCCGGGCGATCTTCATCTGCCGATGACGCAAGCACAATTTTTGGCAACCCTGCCGGCATGTCACGCATCAAGCGCGAACAAGTCACCGGCGGTGCTGCAATGCTCGACGCACACACCAACATCAGCAAAGCCAGCTCCAGCCCTAACAGCGGTAGCAACGACGGCGACATGGTCCCGTTCATCGCGGTGCCGATGGGCTACTACGTCAAGCCTATCGATGACAAATGGGCAGTCGGTGTTGGCGTGTATGCACCGTTCGGCCTGGTGACCGACTACGAGCACGGTTTTGCCGGCCGCTACTTCGGCAGCACCAGCGATGTGAAAGTCGTGACCCTGCAACCGACCGTGAGCTACGCCTTCAACGACAAGGTGTCGATCGGTTTCGGCCCGACCATCAACCGTATCGACGGCAAGCTGGAATCGAACCTGTCGATTACCCAGGCAGCTCCGGATGGCCAGGTCAAGATCAAAGGCGATGACACCGCACTGGGCTACAACATTGGCGTACTGGTTCAAGCCACTGACAGCACCCGTGTCGGCCTGACCTACCACTCGAAAGTGAAGTACAAGCTCGAAGGCAACACCAAGGTCAACTACGGCGTCCTCGGTGCCGTGGGTCAAAACCCAAGCCAGAAGTACGACGCCTCGCTGGACCTGACCACCCCTGAATCGGTGGACTTCTCAGTCACTCATCAGCTCGACGACAAGTGGACCCTGTACGCAGGCAGCACCTGGACTCGCTGGAGCCGCCTGAAGGAAATCACCGTCGAAAACAAAGGTGTTCCGGCCATCCTGAACGGTCAATTCGGTTCCATCACCGAAGAACAGAACTGGCACGACACCTGGGCTCACGCTATCGGCGCGTCCTACCAGTTGAACAAGGAATGGGTACTGCGTACCGGCCTGTCCTTCGACCAGGCACCGACCAACAACGTCGACCGTTCCCCACGCATCCCGACTGGCGATCGCAAGATTTTCAGCCTGGGCGCCGGCTGGAGCCCGACCGACGACCTGACCATCGACGTAGCGTACTCGTACCTGCGTGAAGAGTCGGTCAAGATCGCCAACAGCAACGACCGTGGCCAGAGCTACGATGCTAAATACCAAAACTATGCGAACGGTTTTGGTGTTGGCGCGACCTACCGCTTCTGATGATTCAAGGCGAGGCTGAACCGCTCGCCACCTGAATCGAAAAAGCCCCGCTCTCTTGTACAGAGGCGGGGCTTTTTAGTGGCCGTCGATCAGGGTTTCGAGGCGATGGCCTTCTCTACGGCCTCGATGAATTCAGGGTTATCGGGTTTGGTCAGGCTGGAGAAATTGGCGATCACTTTGCCTTGGCGATCGACCACGTACTTGTAGAAATTCCACTTCGGCGCGCTGCTTTGCTCGGCAAGGACCTTGAACAGGTGGGTTGCATCGGCGCCGCGGACGTTCTGCGGTTCGGTCATGGTGAAGGTCACGCCGTAGTTGACGTAGCAGACCTTGGCGGTCTCGGCGCCGTCCTTGGACTCCTGCTTGAAGTCATTGGACGGAACACCGATTACCTCCAACCCTTGGTCCTTGTAACGCTGATACAGCGCCTCAAGGCCTTTGAACTGCGGGGCGAAACCACAGAAGCTGGCGGTATTGACCACCACCAGCGGCTTGCCGGCGAAGCGCTGGCACAGATCGATGGATTCCTTGGCGCGCAACTTGGGCAATGAGCCCTGCAACAGCTCCGGACAGTCGGCCGCCTGGGCCAATCCGGTAAACGCCATCAGTAACGCGGGGACTGCAAGCCAGCGTTTCAGCATGTCGGTGCATCCTTGAAAAATCGTCAGTAAGCGAAGTTACTCGCCCTCGCAACGCCCTAGCAAGCACCCATGCCCAACTGCATCAGCGCCAACCCGCCCTGATGCCAGCCCCACCACGCCAGGGCCAGCAGCAAGGCGCCGATTCCGGCGACTATGATCCGCGGCCAGAGACTGTTCATATCGCACTCATCCGGGTTTGCAACCGCGCCACCGGCCGCTCGCGCACCGGCCAGTTCAAGGCTGCAGCCAGCAAGCTCAAGAGAATCGCTACCTGCCAGATCAAGTCGTAGCTCCCGGTCCGGTCATACACCACCCCGCCCAACCAGCCGCCGAGGAATGAGCCTAACTGGTGAAACAGGAAAACAATCCCACCGAGCATGGACAGGTTTCGTACGCCGAACAATGTCGCCACCGTGCCGTTGGTCAACGGCACCGTGGACAACCACAGAAAGCCCATCGCCATGCCGAACAGATACGCCGTGGTCGTGGTGACTGGCGCCCAGAGGAACAGCCCGATCACCACCGCGCGCAACAGATACAGACCAGTGAGCAAACGCGGCTTGGACATCCGCCCGCCGAGCCAGCCTGCGGTGTAAGTGCCGAAGATATTGAACAGCCCGATCAACGCCAGCACCGTGGTGCCGACCGTGGCTGGCAGGTGTTGATCCACCAGATAGGCCGGCAGGTGCACACCAATGAACACCACTTGAAAACCACAGACAAAAAAGCCGAACGCCAGCAGCCAGAACCCGGAATGGGAGCAAGCTTCACGCAAGGCTTCGGACAAGGTCTGCTCATGGCCGAGCACCGGCAGCGGCTTGTCCTTGAGCATGCTCACCAGCGGCACAATCAGCGCCACCAACAGGCCCAACACCAATAACGCGGCGGACCAGCCGAGCCAGCCGATCAACCCCAGTGTGCCGGGCAACATGGCGAACTGGCCGAAAGAACCCGCCGCACTGGCGATACCCATGCCCATGCTGCGTTTCTCCGGCGGTACTGCCCGCCCGACCACGCCGAGGATCACCGAGAACGAGGTGCCCGACAGGCCGATGCCGATCAACAGGCCGGCGCTCAGGGACAAGGTCACCGCCGAGTCGGACAAGCCCATGCAGACCAGGCCAGCGGCATACAGCACGCCACCGACCAACACGACTTTAGCGGCACCGAAGCGGTCGGCCAATGCGCCGGTGAACGGCTGCGCCAAGCCCCAGATCAGGTTTTGCAAGGCAATGGCAAAAGCGAACGTCTCACGGCCCCAGCCAAACTCGGCGCTCATGGGCGCCAGAAATAGCCCGAAGCCATGCCGCACGCCCAAGGACAACGCGAGAATCAGCGCACTCCCCACTAACACCCAACCGCAAGTACGCCACATCGAGGTCATTCTTATTCTCCGGTAGCGGGTATATACCCGCTTAAGATCGAACAAACCGGCATCAAGCCAGTTCGTCCAGCAATTTGAGCAAGGTTTCACGTTTTTCGGCACCCAGGCGGTCGATCAACCGCTGCTGCGCCGCTTCCCAGGCCGGCAAGGCTGCTTTCAGTCGTTCAGCGCCGGCCTCGGTGAGCGTGACGATACGATTACGCATGTCCTCGCCCTCGACCAGCGTCACCAGCCCTTCGCCCTCCAGCACCCGCAGATTTCGCCCCAGGGTGCTGCGATCCAGCCCCATGGCCTCGGCCAAGGTGGAAATACTCGGTTGATCCAGACGCTGCAAATTGCACAGCAAAGAATACTGGGCAACGTTGATCCCGAAGCCGTCGAGAGCGCCGTCGTAATGCCTGCTGACGCCACGGGCAGCGCGACGCAGGTTGGTACATAAACATTGGGAGTCGAGCATGGTGCGTGTATATACCCGCGGTTAAATGAAAGCAAATTTTTGATACATAAAACCTGCAACAGGATCGCGCGTTTTGCCGAATTACCTGCAGGAGCAAGGCTTACCCGCGAAGAACGATAACGCGCTCTGCCAGCAAGACCGAGGCGCGGCCATCGCGAGCAAGCTTTGCTCCTACAGGAGTGCCAACCCGACTAACACCGCCATCTCCAGCAATTCCAGCAACGCCCCCGCTGTATCGCCAGTAGTTCCGCCCAACCGCCGCATCATCACCTGGCGTAACCAGACAAACACTACCGCCGCCAGTGCGAGCGCAGCCAAGCCCTTGAAGCCTGCTATCACGACACAAACCAAAGCACTGACCGCCAACACCTGCCAACCAGTCCTGCGCGGCAAATGATCAGCCAGTGCCTGCCCCAATCCGCCAGCCCGCACATAAGGCGTAGTCAGGAACAACCCCAACAACGCCGCACGCCCGATCAAGGGAACAACAATCAAAACCAGGCCGTTCCCCTGCTCGATCAACGCCAGCAACGCAGCGAATTTCAGCAACAACACCAACACCAGCGTCACTACCGCAATCGGCCCGCTGCGCGGGTCTTTCATGATGGTCAGCGTGCGTTCACGATCGCCAAAACCACCGAGCCACGCATCAGCGCTGTCGGCCAGGCCGTCCAGGTGCAGTGCGCCGCTGAGCAGTACCCAAACGGTCAGCAGCAGCGCGGCGTGAAGCAGCAACGGCGTGCCCGACATCACCCCGTTCAACGCCCACAACAGACCGCCAAACAGCAAGCCGACCAGCGGATAAAACAGCAACGAGCGCCCCAATTCCTGAGGCGCCGGCATCCCCGGCAGACGAATCGGCAGGCTGCTCAAGAATTGCAGGGCGATCCAGAACGGCAACATGATCAGCGCGCTTCCCTTAACAACGGGCCGGAGCCGACCGCCAACGAATGCAACGAAGCGTGGACCACTTCAACGTTGAGCAACTGCTCGCGAGGCAAGCCACGGGCCCGGGCCAGCAGCAACTTCATGACCCCGCCATGGGTGATCAGCAACACCCGCTCGCCCGCGTAGGCCGCGTGCAGCCGCTCGACCGCCGCCAGCACTCGCGTGGAAAAGTCCGCCACCGGTTCACCCTCGGGCGGGGTGAACGAATAAGGATCGGTCCAGAACAGCCCCAACGCCTCGGCACTGGTTTGCATCAGCAGCGCCGTGCTCTGCCCTTCCCACGCGCCGAAATGCAGTTCTTGCAGGTCTTTTTCCAACTGAACCGGCAAACCGAGTTGCCCGCCCAGCTCTTCTGCAAAACGCGCACAACGCTGCAACGGCGAGCTGATCAATCGATCCCAAGGCCCCTGCCCGATCACCGCTGCACGTAACTGCGCCCAGCCCTTGTCGGTCAGTGCATCGTCGAGGCTGCCACGCAGGCCACCGCCGAGTTCAGTCTCGCCATGGCGCAGCAAATCCAGGCGCAAGGTCATGCCGGACGATCCGCCACTGCCGCTTCAGCGAAGGTCGCCATCTGCCCATGAAGATCGCAGGCCAGGCGCAACAACGGCACCGCCAACGCCGCGCCACTGCCCTCGCCCAGGCGCAAACCGAGGTCGAGTAACGGCTCTGCATTCAGGGTTTCCAGCACATGACGATGGCCCGGCTCGGCGCCGCGATGGCCGAACAACAACCACTCGCGGCACTGCGGATTCAAGCGCACCGCCACCAATGCGGCGACGCTGCAAATAAAGCCGTCCACCAGTACCGCCACGCCTTCTTGGGCGCAGGCCAGATAGGCACCGACCAACGCCGCAATCTCAAACCCACCGAGGTTGAACAGGGTTTGCAATGCATCGCCGCGTTGAGCGCCGTGCAACGCCAGCGCACGCTCAATGACTTGCGCTTTATGGCTGACACCCGCCGCGTTCAATCCAGTACCCGGCCCGGTCAGATGCGCCACCGGGCAATCGAGCAAGGCGCAGGCCAAGGCACTGGCCGCCGTGGTGTTGCCGATGCCCATTTCGCCGCCGATGAACAACTGCGCACCCGCAGCTCTGGCGCGTAGCACGCTGTCGCGCCCGGCCTGCAACGCCAACTCGCCTTGGGCGACGGTCATGGCCGGGCCGTTCACAAAGTTGGCTGTGCCCGGGCCGACATTCAGATGCAGCACGCCTGGCAGGTTCAACGACGGCGTGATGGTGCCGAGGTCCACCACCTCCAGTTGAGCGCCCAATTGCCGCGCCAGGACGCTGATCGCCGCGCCGCCGGTGACGAAGTTGTGCAACATCTGTCCGGTGACTTCCTGGGGAAACGCCGACACCCCTTCTGCGACCACGCCATGGTCACCGGCGAAGATCGCGATCCACAGCTGATCGAGGCTCGGCTTGACCTGCCCCTGCAACCCGGCCAGTTGCACGGCGACTGATTCCAGCCGACCGAGAGAGCCTGCCGGTTTGGTCAGTTGCTGCTGCCGAGCCTCGGCCTGTTCAACGGCTGCCGCATCGATCGGCTTGCACAGGTTCAGCCACCAGGATTGAGTCATAACGCAGTACCTTTCAGAGTCAGGGGCAGGCCGGCGACGGTCAGGACGACTCGCTGACAGCGCTCAGCCAGGGCTTGATGCAGCCAACCGGCTTCATCGATATAGCGGCGAGTCAATTCGCCCAGCGGCACGACACCCATTCCGGTCTCGTTGCTGACAAAAACGATTTCACCCGGCAATGAGGCCAGGCAGTCCAGCAAGGCATCGCGCTCGGCCGACAGGCGCTCGGGGTTGTCGAGCATCAGCAGATTGGTCAGCCACAGGGTCAGGCAATCCACCAGCAGGCAACGCTCGGCGCTGGCGTTTTCGCGCAGGACGCGGGCCAGTTCCAGGGGTTCTTCGATCAGCGCCCATTCGGCGGGACGACGGGCGCGGTGATGGGCGACCCGTTCGTTCATCTCGCCGTCCAGGGGTTGGCTGGTGGCGATGTAGGTCACCTGGAGTTGACTGTCTGTGGCGAGTTTTTCAGCCAGGCGGCTTTTGCCGGAGCGGGCGCCGCCGAGGATTAGTTGGAGCATGGTTCATTCCTTAAAATCATCGGTGTTCTTGCCCGCGAAGGCACCCTCAAAATCCGCAAAGCTCTCGCAGTAGTTGGGTATCCAAATGCGTCTCCACCAAATCCGCCAACCGCTCGATATCGCGCTCGCGCAAGGCGTGATAATCCACCTCCTGCACGTTCTGCAAACCGGCCCAACGCAACAGCGCACTGCTCGCCGCCGGTGATTCAAACAACCCATGCAGATAGGTGCCGAAAATCTGCCCGTCGAGACTTTGTGCGCCATCGCAGCGACCATCGTCCAACTGCACGGCGGCATGTTCCAGCGCCGACCCAGTGGTCACGCCCGCATGGATTTCATAGCCGCTGACCTCGGCATTCTCCAGCGACAGCCGCCCCCGCACATTGCGCAACTGCTTCTCTTCTTCGAGCAGGGTCTCGAACGCCAGCAAACCCAAACCGGCGCTGGAACCCGGCGCGCCTTCAAGGCCCAGGGGGTCATGGACGTGTTCGCCGAGCATTTGCAGGCCGCCGCAAATCCCCAGCACTTTGCCGCCATAGCGCAAGTGCCGGGAGATCGCCGTGTCCCAACCGTTGGCCCGCAGGTACGCAAGGTCGCTGCGTACGCTTTTCGAGCCTGGAAGAATAATCAGGTCCGCAGCCGGAATCGCCTGGCCGGGGCCGACAAATTGCAGGTCCACTTGCGGATGCAAACGCAACGGATCGAAATCGGTGTGGTTGCTAATGCGCGGCAGCACCGGCACCACCACTTTGAGCACTTGATCAGCCTTGTCGGTCTGGCGCTGGTCGATGCCATCCTCGGCTTCCAGGTGCAAGTCCATCACATAAGGCAGCACGCCGATCACCGGTTTGCCGGTGCGTTCTTCGAGCCAGTCGAGGCCCGGTTGCAGCAAGGCAATATCGCCGCGAAAACGGTTGATGATGAAGCCTTTGACCCGTGCCTGTTCGCTCGGCGACAGCAGCTCCAGCGTACCCACCAGATGGGCAAAAACCCCGCCGCGATTGATGTCGGCGATCAGCACCACCGGGCAATCCACCGCTTCGGCAAACCCCATGTTGGCGATGTCGCCGGCGCGCAGATTGATCTCGGCCGGCGAGCCCGCGCCTTCAACCATCACCACCGGATAGGCCGCGCTCAGCCGTTCGTGGGAGGCCAGCACCGCTTGCATCGCGATGGCTTTGTAATCGTGATAGGCCACGGCGTTCATGGTGGTGACGGCGCGGCCATGGATGATCACTTGGGCGCCGGTGTCGCTGTTGGGTTTGAGCAGCACCGGGTTCATGTCAGTGTGCGGCTCAAGATTGGCAGCCTGGGCCTGCACCGCTTGGGCGCGGCCAATCTCGCCACCGTCGGCGGTCACGGCGCTGTTCAACGCCATGTTCTGCGGCTTGAACGGCACAACGCTTACGCCATGGCGCGTGACCCAGCGACACAGCGCCGTCACCAGCGTGCTTTTACCGGCGTCGGACGTGGTGCCCTGCACCATCAACGTAGTCATTGGAGTTCCTTGGCGAAAGCTTGCAGGGCTTGTTCGAGGCGGGCTTCTTCGATGGCGTCAGCAGGCAAACCGAAACGCAGGCTGCTGTTATTCGTGAACAACCGCAGCAGGATGCCGCGCCGGGCCATGAAGGTATGCAACTCTTCGGCGCGTTCGGTGATCAGCCATTGAAACAAGGCGCAACCGCCCTCGGGCTTGAGATCGTAACGTTCGAGCAGTGCGGCCAGGCGCTGACTGGCTTTGTCACTGCGCAGCCGTTGCCGGGCATGGCCTTCGGTGTCTTGCAAACAGGCCTGACCCAGCACCCGGGTCGGTCCGCTGACTGCCCATGGCCCAACTTGCTCGGCGAGCAATTTGAGCAGTTTTCGCTCAGCCAGCACGAAGCCCAAACGCACCCCGGCCAGGCCAAAAAACTTGCCGAAGGAGCGCAACACGATTAATCCGACCTGATTGGCAAACGGCGCGACGCTCAGTTGTGGCGTGTTGTCCATAAACGCTTCGTCCACCACCAGCCAGCCACCGCGCTGGGCGAGTCGCGAGTGCCAGTCGAGCAGACGACTAGGGCTGAGGCTCAGGCCCGTCGGATTGTTCGGGTTGACCACCACCAGCACGTCGAGGCTGTCGAGAAAGAAGTCGACTTCCTGCTCCAGCACTTCACGCACGATGTAGCCATTGCGGCGCCACGCCTCAGCGTGCTCGGCATAACAAGGCGACAACACGCCGACCTTGCCGGCCCGACGCAAACGCGGCAGCAACTGGATCGCCATCTGCGACCCGGCCACCGGCAGCACTTGGGTGGCGCCGTAGTAATCACGGGCGGCCTGCTCCAGACCGTCATCGGTTTCCGGCAGTCGCGCCCACGCCCGCAGCGGAATTTCCGGGACCGGAAACGGCCACGGCGCCAGGCCGCTGGAGAGGTCGAGCCAATCGGCTTCGGCGATGCCGTATTCAAGCGCCGCCTTGCGCAACCGGCCACCGTGCTCAAGCATAGAATTCAGCTCCCACGCAGAGAATCAGCAGCCATAACCATACGCCGCGCTGGACCAATTGCCAGCCACGGTCAATGGAATCGGCATCCGCCGCCGGGCCTTCGCCGAGTTGCGGACGCTGATGCAGTTCGCCGTGATAAATTGCCGCCCCGCCCAACTCGACACCCAGCGCACCGGCACCCGCCGCCATCACCGGCCCGGCATTCGGGCTGTCCCAGGTCGGGCCTTGGGTGCGCCAGCATTTCAACGCCAGTCGGGTTTTGCCCAGCAGTGCGTAGGTCAATGCCACCAGACGTGCAGGAATGTAGTTGAGGACGTCGTCGATTTTTGCCGCCGCCCAGCCGAACCGTTCGAAGCGTTCGTTGCGATAGCCCCACATGGCGTCGAGGGTGTTGCTCAGTCTATAGAGCACCACGCCCGGCGCACCAGCCACGGCAAACCAGAACAGCGCGGCGAATATTGCGTCGCTGCCGTTTTCCAGCACCGACTCGGTGGCGGCGCGGGCGACTTCGGTTTTATCCAGTTCGCTGGTCTGGCGGCTGACCAGATAACCCACGCGTTTGCGCGCTTCTTCCAGATCATCACTGCGCAGGGCCTTGGCCACTGGCTCGACGTGTTCGCCGAGGCTGCGCATGCCGAGGGCGCAATACAGCGCCAGAATCTCGACCAGCCAACCCACGTAGGGCGCCCATGAAAGCGCCGTGGCCAACAAGGTCAGCGGCAACACCGAGATCACCCAAGCGGTGACGCCATGACTGCGCCAGCCGCGGCCACCGGAGTTGAAACGTTGCTCGATGCGATCGGCAAAACGGCCGAACGCCACCAGCGGATGCCAGCGCTTGGGTTCACCCAGCAGCGCATCCAGCGCAACCGCGGCGACACTCAACAACGCCACACTCATTGACTCACTCCCCAATAATTTTCATACAGCAGTTCACTGAGCGGACGCGCCTGCGCCCAGCCTTCGAGTACCAACATCGGCGCCGGATAGAATTCCTTGACCGGGCCCAGGCAAAGAACAGCCAACGGCTTGGCGCCGGCGGGTAAACCCAACAGGTCCGCCAGGGCTTGCGGCTCGAACAGCGACACCCAGCCCATCCCCAGCCCTTCGGCGCGGGACGCCAGCCAGAGGTTCTGGATCGCGCAGGACAGCGAGGCCATGTCCATTTCCGGCAAGGTGCGACGACCGAAGATGTGACGCTCGCGGTCGTCCATCAGCGCGGCAACCAGCACTTCGGCGCAGTCGTTGATGCCTTCGACCTTGAGCTTCATGAATTCATCGGTGCGCTCGCCGAGGGCTTCGGCGGTGCGGATGCGTTCTTCTTCCACCAGTTGCTGGATCTGGCCGCGCAGGGCTTTATCGCTGATGCGGATGAAGCGCCAGGGTTGCATCAGGCCAACACTGGGCGCCTGATGTGCGGCTTCGAGCAGGCGGCGCAGCAGTTGCGGTTCGACGGTGCCGCCGCTGAAGTGACGCATGTCGCGACGTTCGCCGATAGCTCGGTAGACCGCCGCGCGCTCAGCTTCGCTGAACGCAAGATCATCTGACTTCATGGCTTGAACAACGCCGCCACCGCTTGCGGATTGGACGGGAAATAAAAATGCACGTAGGACGCGGTCATCCGCCCCTGACGATAAACCGCTTCTGCCCCGCGCCCGCCATTGGGGCTCAGGCCCCGGGCAATCGGCTCAAGTTCTGTACTGGTCAAAGAATGATGATAGGTATGCCCGCGCAACGAACCTTCGGGCAACTCGACCGCCTGCAACGCCAACGCCGCCAGACGCTTTTGCATCACCGCATCCCCCGCCAGCAAGCCGACCAGTTCAGCGCGAGTGCCTTCGACATCGGTCAAGGAATCGAGCAGATACAGCATGCCACCGCATTCGGCCAGCAACGGTTTACCCGCGACGTGGTGCGCGCGAATAGCGTTGAGCATCGAGGTGTTTTGCGACAACGCCACATGGTGCAGCTCGGGGTAACCGCCCGGTAAATACAGGCTGTCGGCTTCGGGTAATTGGCTATCGCGGATCGGCGAGAAAAACGCCAGCTCGGCGCCCATCGCTCGCAGCAGATCCAGGCTGGCGCCGTAGGTGAAGGCAAATGCTTCGTCACGGGCCACAGCAATGCGCACGCCGGCCAGCAACGGCTCGGTTTCGAGCACATCCGGGGCGGCGAATTCGACGG
Organism: Pseudomonas sp. LBUM1646; assembly: GCF_059716165.1. Lineage (NCBI taxonomy): Bacteria > Pseudomonadati > Pseudomonadota > Gammaproteobacteria > Pseudomonadales > Pseudomonadaceae > Pseudomonas > Pseudomonas sp. LBUM1646. The sequence goes on along the minus strand of NZ_CP166810.1, from coordinate 1,937,615 downwards.
CCGGTGGCAGCGCTACCTCGCAACTGCTGGCCAACGCGTCGGCAGCGGCATCGAGGCGCAGATCGAGGTCGTTCAACTCGCTGGCCTGGACCAGGCCGAGGTGACGACTCGGCAATTCGATCCCGGTTTCCCGGGACAACGCACCGTACCAGCGCAAGCCTTCGGTCAGGCTGCCTTCGAGCAATTGCGCGTGACGCAAGGTGCCGACGCGGTTGGCCAGGACACCGGCAAACGGCAAGTCCGGCTGATACTTCGCCAGCCCCAACGCCAGCGCACCAAAGGTCTGGGCCATGGCGGTGCCGTCGATCACGCCGAGCACCGGCACGCCGAAGTGCCGCGCCAGATCGGCGCTGGACGGCGTGCCGTCGAACAGGCCCATGACGCCTTCGATCAGGATCAGATCGGCTTCACCGGCGGCTTCCCACAACAGTCGACGACTTTCCTGCTCGCCGACCATCCACATGTCCAATTGATACACCGGCGCACCGCTGGCGCGCTCGAGAATCATCGGGTCGAGGAAGTCCGGGCCGCATTTGAACACGCGCACGTTGCGCCCCTGATTGCGATGCAATCGGGCTAGTGCGGCGGTGACGGTGGTCTTGCCCTGACCGGAGGCCGGCGCGGCGATCAGTACCGCCGGGCAATGACGGGGTTGATTCACAGTTCGACGCCTTTTTGCGCTTTGATCCCGGCCTGGAACGCGTGCTTGATCACGCCCATTTCGGTGACAGTGTCGGCCAGTTCGATCATTTCCGGCTTGGCGCCGCGACCGGTGACCACCACGTGTTGCATCGGCGGACGGGCCTGCAAGTCGCTGAGGACTTGATCGAGGTCGAGGTAACCGTGCTTGAGGGCGATGTTCAGTTCATCCAGCACCACCAGACCAATCGACGGATCGCGCAGCAGTTCGCGGGACACTTCCCACGCGGCTTCGGCGGCGGCGATGTCGCGCTGGCGGTCCTGGGTTTCCCAGGTGAAGCCCTCGCCCATCACATGAAAGCGCACTTGCTCCGGGAAGCGGCGGAAGAACAACTCTTCGCCGGTGCTGTTGCGCCCCTTAATGAACTGCACCACACCGCACTGCATGCCATGGCCCATGGAGCGGGCGAGCATGCCGAAGGCCGAGCTGCTTTTACCCTTGCCGTTGCCGGTCAACACCAGCAGCAGGCCACATTCGTTCGGCGAGTTAGCGATGCGTTCGTCAATCACGGCTTTTTTGCGCTGCATGCGCGCCAGGTGGCGTTCGTCACGATCGGGGGTATCAGTCATGGGGGAGCTCTCCGTTGAGACTGGATAACGGCGGGCAGGCACAAGAATAGACGGCAAAAAGCCTGGCATCGCCCACCGTGATGCCGCTGGATGGATCAGGCCGGTCTCCGGGCTCATGAGCGGCTTGCGCCTGGCTGCGCGCCTTCCCATGTTTTTCAACACAGTGGCTCAAAGCGCAGTTTTTCACTCATTTACCGTTGCGGGGGCAGCGCCGGGATCGTGGTTGTTCATTCGTCGAATGAACGCACTCACCGGCTTCCCTGTTTCACTCTGTCGACCACGGTCACAGAGCACCTGAAACAAGCCGCGAAGGTTAGAGGGTTGGGGGTGGAGCGTCAATTAAAGCCGGGACGCCGCTGGGCGAATAACTGCCGTCGATCAATTATCTGCCGCCATTGTTGTGCCACACTCTTAGCGGTGATATCAAAGAGCCACAATCTCACAACACAATAACAAGGGTGAGCCACATGCAAGGCATGATCATCAGCAATCCGAAGCTGGAATTCCTGCGCCCGCTGCTGGAACGCTGGTTTGACTGTATCGACCGTTACAACGCCGTGCGCGGCGATAACGATGCGCCGTACTGGTTTGACGAAAACGCCAACCGTGGCCTGCTTTCCGCGGCGGCCTGGATGGCGGAAATGGTCACGCTGCAACAGGCGCCGACCCGCAAACAGACCGAAGAAGGCGAACGCAACGGGCGCGCCGATCTGTTTATCGCCACCAGCGACGAGCGTGCCTGGTTGCAGACAAGCCAACGCTGGCCGCGGGTCAACAGCTTGAACCTGACACAGGCATTGGCGGATATCACCAGCGACGCCAAGCGCATCAGCTTCGCCAGCGACCTGAAACTCGGCTGCCTGTTCGTCGCCCCGCAAAAGGCCCAGCAAAGCGCCACCCCGGAAGAACTCCAGGACATGGTCGACGACCTGCAAAAGGAACACACCTGCGCCGTCGCCTGGTATTTCCCTTACGCCTACCGCAAGTTGCGCAACGAAGCCGGCCACTATCACCCCGGCATCGCCGTGCTGCTCAAAGAGGCCCGTGGCTGATGGGTTGAACCATCGCGGCTGTTTACTTCTCTAGATTAAATCAGTGCATTCATAGGGAAGATCAGCATGCGCAAGCCCCAGCTCGTTATCGTCATCGCGCTCGCCGGAGGGCTTGTTGCCTGCGGCGAGACCTCCAGCCTGCAAGTCACGGACGGCACCGGCCCATCACCCAAGCTGCCAGAACCGAACAAAACCCTGATCCCGACGGTGAACATCGCCCCGGCGATCGGCTGGCCGGCCGGCGCCAAACCCACGGCTGCGGCGGGAACGCAGGTGGCGGCATTTGCCGAAAACCTCGATCACCCGCGCTGGCTCTACGTGCTGCCCAACGGTGATGTGCTGGTGGCCGAAACCAACGCGCCGCCCAAGCCTGATGACAGCAAAGGCATTCGCGGCTGGGTGATGAAGAAAGTCATGGGCCGCGCCGGTGCCGGCGTGCCGAGCCCGAACCGCATCACACTGCTGCGGGACAAGGACCACGATGGCGTGGCCGAAACCCGCACGGTGTTCCTGGAAAACCTCAACTCGCCGTTCGGCATGACCCTGGTCGGCAATGATCTGTACGTCGCCGACACCGATCGATTGCTGCGTTTTCACTATGAAACCGGCGATACCGCGATCAAGTCCGAGCCGATGAAGGTCATCGACTTGCCGGGCGGCACGCTGAATCACCACTGGACCAAGAACGTCATCGCCAGCAAGGACGGCAGCAAGCTCTACGTGACCGTGGGCTCCAACAGCAACGTCGGCGAAAACGGCCTGGACAAGGAAGAAGGTCGGGCAGCGATCTGGGAAGTCGACCGCGCCACCGGCAACCACCGGATCTTCGCCTCGGGCCTGCGCAACCCCAATGGCATGGGCTGGGAACCCAGCAGCGGCGCACTCTGGACTTCGGTCAACGAGCGCGACGAGATCGGCAGCGATCTGGTGCCGGACTACATCACTTCGGTCAAGGACGGCGCGTTCTATGGCTGGCCGTTCAGCTATTACGGGCAGCACGTCGATGTGCGCGTCGAGCCGCAGAACCCGGACATGGTGGCCAAGGCCATCGCCCCGGATTACGCCGTCGGCCCGCACACCGCCTCGCTGGGCTTTACCTTTGCCGAAGGCAGCAAGCTGCCGGCACCGTTCACCAACGGCGCATTCGTCGGCCAGCACGGCTCGTGGAACCGTAAACCGCACAGCGGCTATAAAGTGATTTTCGTACCGTTCACGGCGGGCAAGCCGACCGGGCAACCGGTGGATGTGCTGACCGGTTTCCTCGATAAGGATGAAAACGCCTTGGGCCGGCCGGTGGGTGTGGTGATCAATCAGCAGGGAGACTTGCTGGTGGCGGATGATGTGGGGAACAAGGTGTGGCGGGTTTCGGCGGTTAAATAAACGCAAAAAAATCGCAGTCTTCATCACTCCATGTAGGTAGGTGCTGCCGAAGGCTGCGATCTTTTCAATAGGCACTTACCTTTTGCGGCAAAGCGTCAACCCATCGCCAATCGGCAACAACGACAAATCCACCCGCGCGTCATCCTTTAAGGCTCGATTCAGTGCCTGGATCGCCCGGGTGTCGGCGCTCTCGGGATTGCTCTCCAGCACCCGCCCGCTCCACAGGGTGTTATCGAACACCGCCAAACCACCTACCCGCAGCAAACGCAGGGCGTGTTCCAGATAACTCGGGTAGTTGGCCTTGTCGGCATCGATGAAGACCAGATCGAACTGCCCTGGTAGCTCCAGTTGCGCGAGGGTGTCCAGCGCCGGCGCCAGGCGCAGGTCGATGCGCGTGGCCAAACCCGCCTCCTGCCAGTAACGCTGCGCGGTGGCGTTGTAGTCGCCGGGGATATCGCAACAGATCAGCGAACCGTCATCCGGCAACGCCGCCGCCATGCACAAGGCGCTGTAACCGGTGAAGGTGCCGACTTCCAGCAAACGCCTGGCGCCAGTGAGCTTGACCAACAAGGCGAGGAACTGCCCCTGCTCCGGCGCCACCTGCCAGCGCGCCATCGGCAGCGCCTGGGTTTCATCGCGCAAACGCTTGAGCAGCGGCGTTTCCCTGAGGGAAACGTCGAGCAAGTATTGATACAGGGAATCGTCGAGGTTAAGCGTGCGAGCGGTCATGACAACCTCTGCCGGAAAAATTACTGATTACGCGCCAGGTGCTCAGGTTGCAAAACACGTTTGGCGCTCAGGTAGGCTTTCTGCCAGTAGGCTTTGGACAGACTGTCGAGTTTCACCGTGCCGCCAGTAGCCGGCGCGTGGACGAAGCGCCCTTCACCGACGTAGATCCCGGCATGACTGACCTGGGAACCGCCGTTGGTGGCGAAGAAAATCAGGTCGCCGGTTTGCAGGCCTTCCTTGCCGACATTGGCCGCTTGCATGCTGATCATCTCGCGGGTGGTGCGCGGCAGGGAAATGCCGGCAACGTCACGGTAGACGTAACCGATCAGGCCGCTGCAATCGAACCCGGAATCCGGCGTGTTGCCACCCCAGCGATACGGCGTGCCGACCAGGCCGAGGGCGCGGAACAACACATCTTCTGCTTCAGGCGAGAATGATTGAGAGGTACTGAAAACAATCGGAGCGCGAACCACCGGCGAAGACGGCGGTGGTGTACGGCTGGCGCAGGCGCTGAGCAGCGCTGCGAAGAACATCAGGGTGAGGCGGGCCGACATCGTCATAAGCAGAGCATCCTGATCTGGCTGCGGCTTTTTCTGCCGGAAGGACAGAAAAGAAAACCGCCTGCGCAGGGCGCAGGCGGTTTGCCATCAATAATAGATCAGGATTCTAGCGCCTATGCGCCAAACTTCAAGTAAGACTTTAAGTTCGCCTTACATAAAGTGTGCTTACTTGCGAGCAGTGACTACAGTCGGAGCCATCGCGAGTGCGCGCTTGGCTTCGATGAAGGTCTTGCTCCAGTAGCTGTCGCCCAGGTTATCGACCCGCACGCCACCGCTTTTGCGGCTGCTGGAGTGGATGAACTGGTCGTCACCAAGGTAGATCCCGGCGTGACTGACGCGACCGCGACGACCGTTGGTGGCGAAGAACAGCAAGTCGCCAGGCTTCAGGTTCTTGCGCGAAACCAGCGGGGCATCCACGTTGATCATTTCGCGAGTGGAGCGTGGCAGGTTCATACCGGCCTCTTCACGAAACAGGTAGCCGATGAAACCGCTGCAGTCGAAACCGGCTTCAGAGGTACCGCCGAAACGGTAACGGGTACCGATCAGGGACATGCCACGTTCGAGGATGCTGTCGGCCAGAACCGGAAGCTGGTAAGACTTGCCGTCGGCGAAGCTTGCCAGTTCTTTTTCGGTAGCCGTCTCTTCCTGATAAAGAGCGTCCTGATAAAGGACGGAAGATTGGGCGGTAACTGAGTTTTTAACCTGCTGTTGTTGCTCTTGCTGGGACACTGGAGAGTGAGCAGCGCAACCGAACAACAGGGTGACGAGTGCGAGAGGCACGAGGGGTGCAAAGCGATTTAGCATGGGCACGACCGTGGCTGATGGTTGTAAAGAAGCCGAGACTATGCCCGCTATCAACCTCATTTGCAAATTCAATCGATCTTTTTGTGACTTCTCGGTTTCTCGTTTACATCTAAGCGCTTAAGTCCATTTTGAATGTTTGCGCAGCCTGCAACCCTGTAGGAAAGCGAATTTTCTGGCGCCTGAAACTTGCCAAAACCCGCTACAGACCTTGGATTTACCAGCCTAGCGTTTCTTTCAGGAAGGGAATGGTCAGCTTGCGTTGCGCCTGAAGAGAGGCCTGATCGAGGCGCTCAAGCAACTCGAAAAGCGCACTCATGCTGCGGGTCCCGCGAGTCAGGATGAAGTGCCCGACTTCGTCGGTCAGGTGCAAACCGCGACGGGATGCGCGCAGTTGCAAGGCGCGCAATTTGTCTTCGTCGGAGAGCGGACGCATCTGGAAGATCAACGCCAGGGTCAGGCGCGATTTGAGATCCGCCAGCTTCACCGGCAGTTCACGCGGCGAGGTCGAAGCGGCAATCAGCAAACGCCGACCGCTGTCACGCAGACGATTGAACAGATGGAACAGCGCCTCTTCCCAATCCGCCCGGCCAGCGACGGCTTGCAGATCATCGAGGCAGACGAGTTCGTATTGTTCAAGGTTGTCGAGAATTTCAATGCCGCGATCCAGCAACTCGGCCAGCGGCAGGTATACCGCCGGTTCGCCCATTTGCTCGAAACGCAGGCAGGCGGCCTGCAACAAGTGCGTGCGCCCTACCCCGTCCTTGCCCCAAAGGTAAATCAGGCTTTCGGTCCAGCCGGCGTCGGCTTCGCATAGCCGCTCGACATAGCCGAGTGCAGCGGCATTGGCGCCTGGGTAGTAATTGATAAAGGTAGCGTCATCACGCAGACGCACACCTAGGGGCAGCTGAATCGGTTTCATGCTGACTGAACAGTTCCAAAGGAACCGTTAGTGGCCTCTGTGTAAAGTTTGCGAAGTTTATACCCGTGAGGCAGCCCGCACAATGCGGCAGACCACAAGCAAAATCAAAGGTTTGCGTTAATGCACTGGTTTTGTGACAGTTTCTTTGGCGGCGCATGTGACAGCCGCGAGAGGGAAGCGGGCCAACCTGGCTGGGAACCAGGCCGCCCGCCACGAGCGATCAGGCCAGCTTATAGCTCGGGTTCGTCGACACCGCTGTACATATCCGAATCTTTATACAAATCATGCACATGGCGCACCAGCACCATGATCACCGCCGCCACTGGCAGCGCCAGCAGCACGCCGGTGAAACCGAACAGCTCGCCACCGGCCAGAATCGCGAAAATCACCGCCACCGGGTGCAGGCCGATCCGGTCGCCGACCAGCAATGGCGTGAGCACCATGCCTTCCAGCGCTTGCCCGACCATGAACACCGCGACGATGCCGAGCATCGGATACAGGTCGCCATGGAACTGGAACAGACCGGCAATCAGCGCCGCGCCAATCCCGATGACAAACCCCATGTACGGCACAATCGCCGCCAGACCGGCAATCAAGCCAATCAACAGCCCCAGCTCCAGCCCGAGCAACATCAGGCCCGCCGCATAGATCACGCCCAGCGCCAGCATCACCAGCAACTGCCCGCGTACAAATGCCCCGAGCACTTCATGGCATTCGCCGGCCAGGGTCACCACGCGCTCTTCGCGATCACGGGGCAACAGGCTGCGGATCTTGGCCATCATCAGATCCCAGTCGCGCAGCAGGTAGAAGCTCACCACCGGGATCAACACCAGATTCGCCAGCCAGCCGATCAACGCCAGCCCGGAAGCCGTCGCCTGGCTCAGTACCACGCCGACAATGTCAGTAGTCTGGCCCATGTGCTCACTGATCGCAGCCTTGAGCTTGTCGAACTTCCAGAAGTTATCCGACAGGCCAAACTTCGATTGCGCCCACGGCAGTGCGGTGTGCTGCAACCAATCGAGCATTTGCGGCGCCAGTTCGTACAAACGGAACAACTGCTTGGCGAGCATTGGCACCAACACCAGCAGCAACGTGGTGAAGATCAAGGTGAACAGCGCAAACACCGCCACCACGCCCCAGGTCCGTGACAGACCGGCCTTCTCCAGGCGATCCACCAGGGGATCGAACAGATAGGCCAACAGCAGCGCCACCAGGAATGGTGTCAGGATCGGATGCAACAGCCAGACAAAAACGCAGAGCAGAACCACCCCACCCAACCAGAACCACCGCCGCGTATCGGCCATGTACAACTCCCCATGCTTCTATATAAAGAAAGAAAACCTTACCAACGGAATCGCAGTTGCGGCACCGGTGCCGGAGTCGGTGCTGCGACGGGCGCCGAACCGTCGGCCGCAGGCGCCACCGGCGTGACAGGCGCAGGCGCTTCACCGGCCGGAACCTCTTGCAACTTCGCCAGCGACAACTGCGAGCGCAACTGCTCGGCACTGCCGTTGACCCGATAAACAACATGATCGCCGTCGACACTGACTAGGCGCGCGCCAAAAGGATCGAGCAATCGCCCCAGCGCCGCATAGTGTTCCAGGTTCATGCCCTGCACTTCGAGCAATTGTTCGCCCGAAGCGCCAGCCTTGACCACAAACCGTGGCGCCAGACGCTCCGCCACCGCCAGCATGACCGCATCGGTCACACCAGCCTGGTCCGCGCCCTGCACAGTGCCCGCTTCTTTCTGGTCGCCCAGCCACAAATGCCACTTGGCCTGCCACTGGCCGCCCTCTTCATGGGCATGCACCGCCAGCAAGGCGTCCGCGTTGTAGCGTTCCGATGCACCGCGCAACGGGGCTGCATCGGCGCCTTCAAGATTTGGCGCCGTGGCCACCAGTTGCTCACTCAAATCTGCCAGCGGCAAGCGCAATGGCAAACCCCGGTGTTGCGCCGCACGCCGCAATGGCGCGGCGCTGGCCTGGCCATCACCCACCAGGCTCGAACCCTCGGTGGAGTCATTCAACCACCAACCCAGGATCGACGGCCGATTCGCGCCCCACAACGACAGCCCGGCACGACGCAGTGCCTGATCGGTGGTGGCCGGGTCGAAATCGACCTTCAGCACTTCCGGCGGCCCGGCATCAAAGCCGTACTGACTGATGATTTGCTGCGGGTCCTTGCGGATCGCCGCCAACCCCGGGTTTTGCACAGCCTTGGGATCACCGGTCAGGCGCAACACCAGCGTATCCAGCGCCGCCTGGGTCGCCTGATCGCGGATCTCCGGGCTCTGGCCGCTGACCGGTTGACGGACCTGATAAAGGTTTTTCACCGGTTCGGCATGACTCGCCAGGGTGACAAGCGACAAACAACCGGCAAATAGACATTTAGAAAAAAAACGCATGGAAGATTCCTGACGACAAGAGCGGCTGGAACTGGCCGCGTGAACGTATAGAGCAAGGCTGTGACCACCACCCCGCGCAAAACATTCACCCGACCTCGATAAGTTTTTCGCACTGCCATAACGATAGACGGTTAATGGCGATACCTTATACAGCTATGAGAGACGTCACTCACGCGAGCAATAATGGTTTTTTTCAGCCGATATGCCCCTGCCGTCGGCCTGAGGATGGCCGCTGCCTCTCAAGCCTGATAAAATCGCGCGCCTTCGCAGACCGGCAACAGCCGGGCACCCTGGAATTCGCGCAGGCACTCGCCTTCGTTTGTTTCGGCGGTCCCACTGGACTCGGTCGTTACCCCTGAATCCCCCCTAAAGGCCTGGATCATGAGCAAGCAACCCTCCCTGAGCTACAAGGACGCCGGTGTAGACATCGACGCCGGTGAAGCATTGGTCGAACGCATCAAGAGCGTCGCCAAGCGCACTGCGCGCCCGGAAGTCATGGGCGGCCTGGGCGGTTTCGGCGCCCTCTGCGAAATCCCGGCCGGCTACAAGCAGCCAGTGCTGGTTTCCGGCACTGACGGCGTGGGCACCAAGCTGCGCCTGGCGCTGAACCTGAACAAGCACGACAGCATCGGCATCGATCTGGTCGCCATGTGCGTCAATGACCTGGTGGTGTGCGGCGCCGAGCCGTTGTTCTTCCTCGACTACTACGCTACCGGCAAACTCAACGTCGAAACCGCGACCCAGGTCGTGACCGGCATCGGCGCCGGTTGCGAACTGTCCGGCTGCTCCCTGGTTGGCGGCGAAACCGCTGAAATGCCTGGCATGTACGAAGGCGAAGACTACGACCTGGCCGGCTTCTGCGTCGGCGTCGTGGAAAAGTCCGAAATCATCGACGGCTCCAAAGTCGCTGCCGGCGATGCCCTGCTCGCCCTGCCGTCTTCCGGCCCGCACTCCAACGGCTACTCGCTGATCCGCAAGATCATCGAAGTGTCCGGTGCCGACATCGAAAACATCCAGCTCGACGGCAAACCGCTGACCGACCTGCTGATGGCCCCGACCCGTATCTACGTGAAGCCGCTGCTCAAGCTGATCAAGGAAACCGGCGCCGTCAAAGCCATGGCCCACATCACCGGTGGCGGCCTGCTGGACAACATCCCGCGCGTGCTGCCAAAAGGCGCTCAAGCCGTCGTTGACGTCGCGAGCTGGACCCGCCCTGCGGTGTTCGACTGGCTGCAAGAGAAAGGCAACGTCGACGAAAACGAAATGCACCGCGTGCTGAACTGCGGCGTCGGCATGGTTATCTGCGTGGCTCAAGAGCACGTTGAAACCGCCCTGAACGTCCTGCGTGAAGCCGGCGAGCAGCCATGGGTGATCGGTCAGATCTCCACCGCTGCCGAAGGCGCGGCTCAGGTCGAACTGAAGAACCTTAAGGCGCACTAATGTCCGCCACCTGTGATGTCGTGGTGCTGCTCTCCGGCACCGGCAGTAACTTGCAGGCCTTGATCGACAGCACGCGGACCGGCGACAGCCCGGCCCGCATCGCTGCGGTGATTTCCAACCGCGCCGATGCCTTCGGCCTGCAACGCGCCAGGGACGCGGGTATCGATACCCGCTCCCTGGATCACAAGGCTTTCGAAGGCCGCGAGGCCTTCGATGCCGCGCTGATCGAACTGATCGACGCCTTCAACCCTAAACTCGTGGTACTCGCCGGCTTCATGCGCATTCTCAGCGCTGGTTTCGTGCGCCACTATCAGGGTCGCCTGCTCAACATCCATCCCTCGCTGCTACCCAAATACAAAGGGTTACACACTCATCAGCGCGCTTTGGAGGCCGGAGACACCGAGCATGGCTGCTCCGTGCACTTTGTTACCGAGGAACTCGATGGCGGACCTCTGGTCGTACAGGCAGTAATACCGGTAGAGTTGCACGATTCGCCGCAGAGTCTGGCGCAGCGGGTCCACGTTCAGGAACACCTGATCTACCCGATGGCCGTACGCTGGTTTGCCGAAGGGCGTTTATCCCTCGGCGAACAAGGTGCTTTACTGGATGAAAAGTTACTCGCGGCCAGCGGCCACTTGATTCGAACCTAGGAGATATTATGCGTCGCGCCTTGCTCTTCGCTTGCGCTCTGCTCGCCCTGCCCTTCGCGCAGGCCGCAGACCTTCAACCTTTCTCCGCCAGCTACACCGCCGACTGGAAACAGCTGCCCATGAGCGGCACCGCCGAACGCAGCCTGACCAAGGGCGCCAACGGTGTCTGGACACTCAGTTTCAAGGCATCGATGATGATCGCCAGCCTGTCCGAACAAAGCACCCTGACCCTGGACAAGGACACCTTGTTGCCTCAGTCCTACCACTTCGAACGTGGTGGCCTGGGCAAAGCCAAGAAGGCTGACCTGGACTTCGACTGGACCACCAAAATGGTCACCGGCACCGATCGCGGTGACGCGGTCAAGATCCCGCTCAACCGCGGCATGGTCGACAAATCCACTTATCAGCTGGCCCTGCAACACGACGTGGCCGCTGGCAAGAAAAGCATGAGCTACCAGGTCGTCGATGATGGCGAAGTCGATACCTATGACTTCCGCGTGCTGGGTTCGGAAAAAGTCGACACCAAGGCCGGCCAGATCGATGCGATCAAGGTCGAGCGCGTGCGCGATCCGACACAAAGCAAACGCATCACCGTGATGTGGTTCGCCAAGGACTGGGATTACCTTCTGGTCCGCCTGCAACAGGTTGAAACCGACGGCAAGGAGTACAACATCATGCTCCTCGACGGTACGGTCAACGGCAAGGCTGTCAAAGGCAGCTGATCCGGATCGACATGAGAAGCCCCGCGATTGCGGGGCTTTTTTTTGCTGATCGTTCCCACGCTGAGCGTGGGAACGATCGGAATGTATTCCCATGGAGCTGCCGAAGGCTGCGATCTTTTGATCTTGATCTGTAGATCGTCAATCAGACCGAAAACCGCGCCACCATCGTGTTCAAATCCACCGCCAACCGCGACAACTCCTGACTCGCCGCACTGGTCTGGTTCGCCCCCGCCGAGGTCTGCAACGCCAGGTCACGGATGTTCATCAGGTTACGATCCACCTCTCGCGCCACCGCAGCCTGCTCCTCCGAGGCACTGGCGATCACGATGTTGCGCTCGTTGATCAAGGTGAACGCCGAAGCAATCTCTTCCAACGCGATACCTGCGGCCTTCGCCACTTCCAGGGTAGAACGCGCCCGGCTATTGCTCTGTTGCATCGAGCTGACGGCAGAATCGGTGCCTTGCTGGATGCCGCTGATCATCTGCTCGATTTCCTGGGTCGACTGCTGCGTGCGATGGGCCAGCGCCCGCACTTCATCTGCCACTACGGCAAAACCACGCCCGGCATCACCGGCACGTGCCGCTTCGATCGCCGCGTTCAGGGCCAGCAAATTGGTCTGCTCGGCAATCGAGCGAATCACATCCAGCACCTTGCTGATGCCATAGACCTTTTGCGCCAAGTCCTCGACCTGGGTCGCATTGGCGGTGACATCGTCCGCCAGGGACTCGATGGACAGCACCGTCTGATGCACTTGCTCACGGCCGTGCTGGGCAATCCGGTCAGACTCACGAGACGCTTCGGAGGTGGCCACCGCATTACTCGCCACTTCCTCCACCGCCGCCGTCATCTGATTGACCGCCGTGGCAGCCTGCTCGATTTCCAGACTCTGCTGGTGCAAGCCACGGGTGGCGTCTTCGGTGACGCAACTGAGTTCTTCCGAAGCCGAAGCCAATTGGCTGGATGAGTCGGAGATGCGCCGAATGGTCTCGCGCAGGCTCTGCTGCATGCTCTTGAGCGCGTGCAGCAACCGCGCCGGCTCGTCCTTGCCGGTGATGCTGATGTCGCCGGTCAGGTCGCCGCCCGCCACCACTTCGGCTACGCGTAACGATTGGGACAACGGCAAGACGATGCTGCGGGTCAGCAGCACTGCCAGGCCGATGGTCATCAGCGCCGCGATCCCAACCATCACCCCGACCCAGACCCGCGAACTGCTGAACACCAGACGCGCCGCTTCGGTTGCCAGGTTGGCATTCTGCTTGTTCAATTCCACCAGGGATTTGAGGGTGACTGCGATGTCATCGGCCAATGGGCTCATTTCGCCGTTGACGATGACCGCCGCCTCCTCAACCCGCCCTTGGCTGGACAGGTTCATCACCTGCCCCTGAAATTGCAGGTACTTTTGCTCGGACGCTTTAAAGCGATCAAACAGCGAGCGCTCCTCGGGCAGCACGATCAACGCGTTATAGCGTTGTTGTGCATCACCGAGAACACCTTTGAGTTCGTTGAGCTTGCCGACATTCTGCGCCAGTGCTTGCGGATCGCGGTTGATCAGCAGGCGCATGGTCAAGGCGCGCAGCCGCAACATGTCCTGACTCATTTCCCCGACGGCCATCACGCTGGGCAGCCAGTTGTTATCGACCTGATCGGATTGAGCCCGCATGCTCGACATTTGCTGCAAGGCGAACGCCCCCAGACCGAACACCATCAACGCCAGCAGGCCAAAACCCAGGCTCGCGCGCGGCGCAATATTGAGACTTCGGATACTCATTGCTCTGGTTCCTTCCAATAAACACTGCATATCCCTGCAGCGGGTTGCTGTAGACGGTATCGGCCCCGGGAAATTTTGCGTAAGACCAAAACGTGATATCAAAACGCCTTACTACTTCGATACTCGGGCGGTAACGATTCAGCGCACGGCGCGCGGCAGGATCAACAGAAAATTGTCCCGCGCGACTTTTCGCGCAACGTCCTCCGGCAAGGCGTCGAGAAACGGATTAAAGCTGCGCATTTCCTGACCGAGCTTGTTGAAACGTCCCACCACATCCGAACCGAGCATGAATCGCTCCGGGAAGCGCTCCACCAGTTTCAGCCATTCCTCCCGAGGTTTGCCCTGCTCATCCAATAGATACGGGGTGAGCATGCTCCACGACAGGTCGATAAACAGGTTCGGGTACGCCTCTAGCATTCGGGTCAGGGTCGGCAACAGAAAATCCAGCTGCGTCTGGTGCCGATGGATCTCGACGCTGGTACCGGCGTGAGCCCAGATAAACCGGGTGTGCGGGTGATTACGCAGCGGCTCTTCGATTTCCGCGAGGTACAACGGATTTTTCTCACGCTTGGAGGTGATGTTGGAATGCAGCATCACCGGCAGGTCGTTCTCGGCGGCGAGGTGATAGATCCGCGTCATCGCCTCGTTGTTGGCGCGCGGCGTATCGCCGGAGGTCAGCGCCGTCAGGTCATCGTGCCGGGTAAAGACTTCACCGATGCCTTGCCACAGCCCCGGATTGAGATCGAGCATGCGCTGGATGTGCGCCTCGGAGTTTTTATCGTTGGGGTTGAAGCCTGACAGGAACGGGTGAAAACGCTGACGTTGCTCGGGCGTAAGCTTGTTCACCGCAGCAGCAACGATCACATCGGTTGCGCTGTACCAATAGGCATCGGCGTCGTCACCGGCGTAGTAGCGCGGGCGCTTGGGTTCGTCTTCATGCCATTTCTTCGCTACCGGGATGCCGGAAATCATCACGTGATCAATGGAGTTGTCAGCCATCGCCTTGAGCAAGGTCGGCATTCCCGCCGTTTCCTGGAAGAAATCCACGTAATGCAGGTGCGCATCGCTGTAGGCGTATTCGCGGGCGTTAGCGGATGCGCTGCAAAGCATCAACAACCAGGCGAGGCACAAGCGAGTCTGGGGCACGGGCAATCTCCGGGGGCATTAGCGACATAGACCCCACAGCGCCAACCAGGGTTCAGCCGGCAAGAAAGTGGAACGCAGCACAGCACACATGCTCTATACCTTCAGGGTCCGTTTTTGCTCGAATGACTTTTCCTACTGCCGATGAGGTTTCCCATGACTGTTACCGTTAATACCGTTTCCAGTGAAGGCTTTCGTCACAGCGTCCAGATCGATGACCACGAACTGTTTGCCGATGCCCCCGTCTCCGCGGGTGGTGAAGGCTCGGCGCCGGAGCCTCACGACTATTTCGACGCCGCGCTCGGTGCCTGCAAGGCGCTGACTCTGAAGATGTACGCCAAGAAGAAAGACATCCCGCTGACCGGCGTAGGTGTCGAGGTCAAACGCGACAACAGCGAAGAGCAGAAAGGCAAATATGCCCTGCACGTTACCCTCACGCTCAAAGGCGTGCTCAGCGACGCCCAGCGCGAAGAACTGCTACGAGTTGCTGATCGTTGCCCGATTCATAAACTGATGACCACCACCGACGTCACCATCGAAACCCACGCCCCACAGGGCTTCGACAGCCAGTAATCACCACGATGTCAGCGGCGGGTTATGCTCTGTGCATCACCCGCCCAGCCTGGAATGCAGTATGAACCCGCCCCTCGTGATCCGCCCCCGCGCCGAAGATGTCGAAGGCCAGCCGATTCTTCGCCCGTTGCCGTCAGCCAAATGCCGCAGCGTCGGGCCTTTCGTGTTTTTCGACCACATGCTCGAAACCCGGTATCCGGCGGGTAAAGGCATGAACATCCGACAACATCCGCACATCGGTCTGTCGACCCTCACCTATTTGTTTCAGGGGCAAATCCAGCACAAGGACAGCCTCGGCTCCGATCAGGTTGTTGGCACCGGAGATGTCAGCTGGATGACTGCCGGCAGCGCCATTGCCCACGTTGAACGTACGCCTGAGGCACTGAAAGACAGCGGCTTCACGATGCACGGCTTGCAGATCTGGCTGGCATCGCCGAAGGAGCATGAGCAGGGTCCGGGGCACTACAGCCATCACCCGGCAGCCACGTTGCCGGTCAGCGATAACCTCGGAGTGAAGATTAGGATGATTGCCGGGTCAGGCTTTTGCCTCAAATCGCCGGTGCCGGTGCTTTCTCCTACCTTGTATGCCGAACTGAACCTGCAAACCGCGACGACGTTGCTGATTCCCACCGAACACGAAGAACGCGCACTGTATGTGCTGGACGGCGAGGTGCAACTCGAAGGCGAGTTGATAGAACCGCACTCGTTGGTGGTGTTGCCGGTTGGGGAAGAGATGACGTTATTTGCCGAGAGCGACTGTCATGCCGTGTTGTTCGGCGGAGCGCCGCTGGATGGGCCACGGCGGGTCAACTGGAATTTTGTGGCGAGCGATCCGGCGGCCATTGATGACGCGCGCCGGCGCTGGGCGGCCGGGGATTGGCCGACGGTGCCGGGGGAAAGTGAGCGGATCGAACTGCCCCGCTGACATGATCGTTCCCACGCTCCGCGTGGGAATGCCTCTAGGGACGCAGAGCGTTCCAATGGGACGCAGAGCGTCCCGGGCTGCATTCCCACGCGGAGCGTGGGAACGATCATCACGATCATCAGCCCTTGAACACTTCATCCAGCAAGTTATGCATCGACACAAACGCCCGCCCTGCGGTCTTCGCGTCATACATCATCTTGCCCGGCACATTGGCGTGCGGATCGGTAAACGAGTGCACCGCACCGCCGTAACTCAGCAGTTGCCAATCCACGCCCGCCGCGTTCATTTCGTCTTCGAACGCCGGCAATTGCTCTTTCGGCACCAGCGGATCGGACGCCCCGTGCAGTACCAGCACCGAGCCCTTGATGTTTTTTGCATCGCTCACGTTCGGCGTATCCAGCGAGCCATGGAACGACACCGCCGCTTTCACCGGCGCACCGCTGCGGGCCAGTTCCAGCGCGCAGCAACCACCAAAGCAGAAACCGAAAGTCGCCAGTTTCGAGGTATCGACCGCCGCCTCGCCCTGCCCTTGCAACTGCTCGAACGCCGCCTGCATACGCTGGCGCAACAAACCACGGTCATTCTTCAACGGCATCATCGCCGCGCCCGCCTCGTCGCCGTTCTGCGGACGAACCAACTGGCCATACAGGTCGGCAATCAGCACCACATAACCCTTGGCCGCCACTGACTTGGCGATCTCTTCGGCACCGGCGCTGATACCCATCCAGTTCGGCGCCATCAATAGACCCGGGCGTGGCCCTTTGTGGTCGGCATCGAAGGCCAGACGGCTTTCGTATGACTGGCCATCAAGCTGATAGACCACGGAACGCACAGTGACTTGGCTCATCTCAAACTCCTAAGACTCAAGAATAAAAAAACCCGCCGAAGCGGGTTTTTGTACAACGCAGTTAAACCGACAGTTCAACCAGCAGCTTGTTGAGACGGCGCACGTAAGCGGCCGGGTCTTTCAAGCTGTCGCCAGCCGCCAGTGCCGCCTGATCGAACAGGATGTGCGACAGGTCGCCGAAACGCTCGTCGCTCTGTTCGGCGTCGAGTTTCTCGATCAGCGGGTGAGCCGGGTTGAATTCGAAGATCGGCTTCGAGTCCGGAACCTTCTGCCCGCTGGCTTCGAGGATCTGACGCATCTGCATGCCCAGGTCCTGCTCGCCGATAGCGAGGATCGCCGGGGAATCGGTCAGGCGATGGGAAACCCGCACTTCAGCGACGGAATCGCCCAGTGCGGTTTTCAGACGCTCAACCAGGCCTTCTTTGGACTTGGCGACTTCTTCCGCGGCTTTCTTGTCCTCTTCCGAGTCCAGGTTGCCCAGGTCCAGGTCGCCGCGCGCCACGTCGACAAAGCTCTTGCCGTCGAAGTCGCTGAGGTAGCTCATCAGCCACTCGTCGATACGGTCGGTCAGCAGCAGCACTTCAATGCCTTTCTTGCGGAAGACTTCCAGGTGCGGGCTGTTTTTGACCTGGGCGTAGGTTTCGCCGGTCAGGTAGTAGATCTTGTCCTGACCTTCCTTGGCACGGGCCAGGTAGTCAGCCAGACCGACCACTTGCTCGCCTTCTTCGCCCTGAGTGGAAGCGAAACGCAGCAGGCCAGCGATTTTCTCTTTGTTGGCGAAGTCTTCAGCCGGGCCTTCTTTCATGACCTGGCCGAAGTTTTTCCAGAAGCCTTTGTATTGCTCAGGCTCGTTCTTCGCCAGTTTTTCCAGCATGTCCAGAACGCGCTTGGTCAGCGCCGACTTCATCGAGTCGATGATCGGATCTTTCTGCAGGATTTCCCGCGACACGTTCAGCGACAGGTCGTTGGAATCGACCACGCCTTTGATGAAGCGCAGGTACAGCGGCAGGAACGACTCGGCCTGGTCCATCACGAACACGCGCTGCACGTACAGCTTCAGGCCTTTCGGCGCTTCACGCTGGTACAGGTCGAACGGAGCACGGGTCGGCACATAAAGCAGCGAGCTGTATTCCAGCTTGCCTTCGACCTTGTTGTGGCTCCAGCTCAGCGGGTTCTCGAAGTCATGGGCGATGTGCTTGTAGAACTCCTGGTACTCCTCGTCCTTGATCTCGGTGCGAGGACGGGTCCACAGGGCACTGGCGCGGTTGACGGTTTCCCACTCAACAGCCGGAGCCTCTTCGCCTTCAACGGCTGCCACTTCTTTCGGCAACTCGATCGGCAAAGCGATGTGATCGGAGTACTTCTTGATCACGTTGCGCAGGCGCCAGCCATCAGCAAATTCGTCTTCACCGGATTTCAGGTGCAGGACGATACGGGTGCCGCGCTCGGCTTTCTCAACGGTGGCGACTTCGAAGTCACCCTCACCTTTGGACGACCAGTGCACGCCCTCGGAAGCAGCAGCACCGGCACGACGGCTGAACACGTCGACTTTGTCAGCGACGATGAAGGCGGAGTAGAAACCCACACCGAATTGACCGATCAGGTGCGAATCTTTCTTCTGATCACCGGACAGGTGTTTCATGAAATCGGCAGTACCGGATTTGGCGATAGTCCCCAAATGGGTGATCGCGTCTTCGCGGCTCATGCCAATGCCGTTGTCTTCGAGGGTGACGGTTTTGGCGTCTTTGTCGAAGCTCACACGGATTTTCAGTTCGGCGCCACCTTCCAGCAACTCAGGCTTGGACAGGGCTTCGAAACGTAATTTGTCGACAGCGTCAGAGGCGTTCGAGATCAATTCGCGAAGGAAAATTTCCTTGTTGGAATACAGCGAATGGATCATGAGGTGCAGCAGTTGCTTCACCTCGGTCTGGAAGCCCAGGGTTTCCTTTTGAGTTTCCACACTCATGGTCATCAAACTCCAATCAGATGGCAGTGGCCGCGACCTTCAGGGTCGACGGCGGGTTGTCATCAGAGTTTGGGGCTGAGTTCAGGATTTCAAGGGCTCTTCGATTTTGAAATGCCCTCGGGCCGTGGCAATCGGCTCGGCTTCGGTGCTTTGCCAGGCTGTCACCGCCACGTTGGCCACCCGCCGTCCCTGCCGACACACCTGGCAGCGCGCCCAGGTATCGCGAAATTGCCCGGTGCGCAGGTAGTCGAGGGAGAAGTCGATGATCTTCGGCACACCGGGCGTGCCGGTGAAGATCAATAGATGCAAGGCTGCCGAGAGCTCCATGAACCCGGCGATCACACCGCCGTGAATCGCTGGTAGTAAAGGGTTACCAATGTTGTCCTTGTTCGCCGGCAGACGAAACAGCAGCTCATCGCCGACCCGCGAGCATTCGATGCCGATCAATTTGGCGTAAGGAATCAAGTGCAGCAGCGAGGCGTAGTCCCCTTGCTCATGGGCCTGTTGAAGTTGTTCCTTGAAGGAGTCGGTCATTTCGCACCTCCGGCGATGGAGCCACCAAAGCCTTTGGTGCCCTTGATGCCCTTGCCCATGCGCATGAACGTGCCGACCACATGGGCGATGGGGTGCTCAGGGTCGTCCTGATAGGCAAAGCCCCGGGCGAAGATCACATCGGTGGTCACCCGGTAGCATTGGGCGAAACCGTAAACATCCTTATGGGGTTCGGCGGCGTGCATGTAGTCGATGCGCAAGTCGAGGGTCGGGCAGACTTCGAATTCCGGCAACACGCATAGGGTCGACATGCCGCAAGCGGTGTCCATCAGCGACGTCAGAGCGCCACCGTGAATGACCCCGGTTTGCGGATTTCCGACAATTTGCGGGCTGTAGGGCAGGACTACCGTTAGTCCGTCCGTACTCGCGCTGTGAACTCTTAAACCAAGCACCTGACAATGTCGCAGTGCAGATAAAAAACGCGTCGCGCGCTCAAAAACGGGGTTTTCGGCCATTGGATAAGAACTCTTCTTAGTGTCGGATCAAAGCATTTGGTTATCAGGTAAAAGTTCCATCGCGCTTAAAACTTATATATCTGTATGAAATGAGGAACTTATCGCTGACGGCTGTGCTCGAAAGGCCAGTAGATATTTTCCATAAGGAGAAACACCCCATGCGTAAGACTTTAGCTATTGCCTTGATGTTGACCGCTTCCCTCGGTCTCGCTGCCTGCGATAAAAAATCCGAGGACAAAGCTCAAGATGCCAACCAACATGCTGAGCAAGCTCAGCAAGATATGAACAAAGCTCAGGATAAAGTGAACGACGCTGCGAAAGAAAACGCCGAAGCTGCCAAAGCTCAGGCCGAATCGAACAAAGCAGCTACCCAGGAGTCCGCTCCGGCCACTCCTACCGAAGCACCTAAAAACTAAAACAGTTTTTAGCGTGATTAAAGAAAACCCGCCAAGTGCGGGTTTTCTTTTGCCTGAAATTTACTGTTACAGCAACTTCATCCGCCGCTAGTTGGCTGCGGCTGAAAGGCACAATCGCCCGGATAGCCCGGCCGACCATCACACACGGTCAAACAGCCCACCTCGTTTTTAAACTTGGCACTGACGGACAATGGATAACCGTAGTCCGGCGTTATCACCTTCAATGACGATACACAGGAGGTCTGCGGATCGAAGCGAAAGGTGATGGTGTCCCGCCGTTCACGACGCTGAAATAACAATGCAAAGGTGTGGCCGCTGTTCCACATCGATTTGCTCGGCACCACGAAACGATAGTGCTGTTCGTCCAGCCGCTGGCCAAACACCTTGTATTTGCTACGCCCAGTCTCGATCTTGGGCACCGGATAAGGAATCGGCAGGATATAGGGCAGCCCGGTCAGCCCCATATCGACATCCAGGCCTTTCTGGAAATAAGGCACCTCGATATGAGGGAAGCCACTGTAAGTGATACGGTCATCGCCATAAAACCGCCCCTGGGACGGCTCGTAATCCGGCTCCAACGCGAACGCGACATCAAATGTCAGCAACGCCTGGTCGGCGTCCAGGTTTTCGGACAGGAACTCCCTGTCGTGCCCGCCACCCTGACTGACGCAGCCACCCAGAGACACGGCGATACCGATCAGCAGCAAGACGCCACGACCCATTAGTGAGTTTTTCATCAGGCTTAGCGCTCGGAAAGGGGTAATGCGGGGCCGAGGCCACGACCGACCAACTCCCACGAGCCGTTTTTGGCCTGCCAGTGGAAGCGCGTTGCGAACCAAGCAATCGTCATGTCCTGGGCCAGACGCTTGTTATCTATGCTTGGCAGGCCGTCCTTATGCGCCTGAACTGCCTGGGCGTAAGCGGCATCGTAAATGTCGGCCAGTTCACCGACGTTGGCATCGGCCGGCAACTGATAGGCAGCGTCAAGGCCGTCCTCACGCCCGCCGACCAGTATTTGTTTGAATGTCAGGAACGCCGCCAGCCGATTGTCCGGAGACACCGACATCAGCGCGCCCCAAGGGCTGTAGACCTTGGCCTTGAACCGGGTGTCAAACCACAGCACTTCGCCGGTGTTGGTATCCAGCGCACGGCCGGACTCCCTAAACAGCAAAACCTCCTCACGCCCTGGTTGCGGCACGCCCCAGTCGGGATGTTTCAGATCGTTGATTGGGCTTAACAGGCGCGACAAGGGCACACCATTTTGTACGCTGATGAGCAGCGTACCGACGCCGCTATAGCCCGAGGTGACTGCCAACAGCATGGGCTGACCTTCGCTCAGCGCCTTGATCGGCCGCACACCCCCGACTTCCCAGGAACCGAAGGGCCTGTACTTGCGGGAACGAAAACTGATAGACAACTGCGGTCCGTAGCCACCAAGCCTCTCTGAGGATGTCGGCGGGACAACCAGGAAATCACCGAATCGCCTGGACTCGGGCTTGGGCTCGACGGGCACAGCGGATGGCGAGGCCTGCGCTAACGCACTGCCGGCCATCAGGGCCCATACCCACCAGCCGCGTCGGCGGCGTGGTGGCTGACACGTTTGAAATCCGTTCAAGAACTGCCTTCCATGAGAAACCGAAGCCGGATGTTACAACGTCATCAGGCTCACGCCCATTGATCTGCATATCCGGCAGATCTTCCGTTAGAGCAATACCGTTCTAAAAGTCGGACTAATTATCAACAATAACGAACACACCAACCCAACAATCCACACCAGGCTGCGCTGCCACGCAAGATCGCCCCAATAGCACAGCAAATAAATAACGCGTGCGATCACAAAGATGATCGCCAGCGAATCAATCAGCCAGCCCGCCGTCTGCGTGGTGTGCGCCATCAGCACGCCGACTGCAAACAAGATGAATGCTTCGATACTGTTTTGATGTGCTGCCAACGCGCGGGCGCCAAAACCGGTAAGTTGCGCCTGTTGCTGACGCGGCAGGTGATTGTTGTAACCACCCTGCTCTTTCATCGCCTTGGCCACCGGCATGCGGGCCACGTAGATCAGCAATGCGCTGATAAACACACACCAGAACGGAATACTCATCAAGCGGCCTCTTTGTTGGCTTCGGGCAATGGCGCCTCTGTAGGGGTATAGACCATCACGTCGAGAACGTCCGAATGAAACTCCCGGCGATACAACACCAGCACGACGCCGGCGCTCATCAACATGAACAGCCAGGGGCTGACAAACCACGCCAGCATGGTCATGCCGAAATAGTACGAGCGCAGGCCGAAGTTGAACTGGTTGGCCGCCATCGAAATCACCCGCGCCGCGCGAGCCGCGAAGGCTTTGCGCTCCTGCTCGGAGACATGCCGCTCGCCGATCATCGGCGCCGAGCCCACCAGAATCGCGGCGAAGTTGTACTGACGCATGCACCAACTGAAGGTGAAGAACGCATAAACAAACACCAGCGCCAGGCACAGCAACTTAATCTCCGACATGCCCTGGGACGCCTGCTGCACCATCGGGATATCCGCCAGCAACGACACCGCTCTTTCCGAGGCACCGAGCACCGTGAGAATACCCGCCAGGATAATCAGCGTGCTGGAGGCGAAGAACGAGGCGTTACGCTCCAGGTTGCCGATCACGCTGGCGTCGGCGATGCGGTTGTCGCGCAGCAACATGCGGCGCATCCAGTCTTCGCGGTACAGGTGCAACACGCTGGCCAGGCACGCGGTATCACGGCCCTTCCACGTTGCATAACGGGTGTAACCGCCCCAGCAGATGACAAACCAGAGCGCGGCGAGAAGGTGGATCAGGTTGGCGTGGATGAACGACATGCAATTCCCTGTGATGTATGGGCAACGATGAAACCTGTAGGAGCAAGGTAGTGATTCGACGTTGGTTCGTGGGAAAAGACACTGCCTCACGCCCATAAAAAATGCCCCGTATCGATTGATACGGGGCATTTCTGTTTTAACCCATAGCCCGCTTGTGACGGGCTATCAGGTTTAAGCCAAAGCTTCGGCGCGCTTGCCGAGCATGCGGTCGCACGCCGCCGCCACAACGAGGGTCATGACCGACGGCACCAGCCACGCCAGACCTTGCTCGCTCAACGGCAGGTGCGACAGCTGCGTCGGCATCCAGTCCGCCAGGCCCGCGCCCTTGAGCGCGTCGATCAGGCCGAAGATGAACGACACCAGCATCACCGGACCGACGATGCGGCCCTGTTCACGCCAGAAGTCTTTGCAGAAGCTCAGGGCCACCAGGGCGATGCACGGTGGGTAGATCGCGGTCAGCACCGGGATCGAGAACGCGATCAGCTTGGTCAGGCCCAGGTTGGACACAAACAGGGAGAACACGGCCAGGATAATGACCAATGTCTTGTAGGACAGTGGCAGCACCCGGCTGAAGTATTCGGCGCAGGCGCAGGTCAGGCCGACCGCGGTCACCAGACAGGCCAACGAGATCAACACCGCGAGGAAACCGCTGCCCAGCGAACCGAAGGTGTGCTGCACGTAGGCATGCAGGACCGCCGCACCATTCGCGGCACCGGCGGCCACTTCATGGCTGCCCGAACCGAGTCGGAACAAGCTGACGTAAACCAGCGCCAGACCCACACCGGCAATCATCCCGGCAATGATCGCGTAACGGGTGATCAAGGCTGGCGACTCGACGCCACGGGAGCGGATCGCGTTGACGATGACGATGCCGAACACCAGCGCGCCCAGGGTATCCATGGTCAGGTAACCATTGATGAAGCCTTGGGAGAACGGTGCCGCTACGTATTCAGGCGTGGCCACACCGATATCACCGGCAGGCAAGGCGAATGCGGCGATGCCGAGCACGGCCAGGGCGATAATCTTCAGCGGTGCGAGGAAGCGTCCTACGGTATCCAGCAGACGGCCCGGATACAGCGAGATGAAGAACACCAGCAGGAAGTACACCGAGCTGTAGAGGAACAGCGCCAGCGGGCTCTCGCCGGTCAGCGGCGCCAGGCCCACTTCAAAGGACACGGTGGCGGTGCGTGGCGTGGCGAACAACGGGCCGACAGCCAAGTAGCACGCGGCGGCCAGAATGCCACCGGCGACTTTACCGATGGGGCTGCTCAACGCATCCATCGCGCCGCCGACCTTGGCCAGGGCGACAACGGTGATCACCGGCAGGCCGACCGCCGTGATCAGAAAGCCCAGCGCCGCCATCCAGACATTCGGCCCGGACTGCAAACCGACGATGGGCGGGAAGATGATGTTGCCAGCCCCGACGAACAGGGCAAACGTCATAAAACCAAGTGCCAGGATGTCCTGGCCTTTCAACACTTTCATTAAGGAAATACCACACTACTGAATCGGAATTTAGAGAGGGATTTCCCTTATGGGTGAGGGAAATGCTGTCGATCCGTATAGGACTGACCCGTTTAGCGCGTAGCGGCCTTGTGGGCGGCGGACGCAAAAATGGCTGCTAGCCTAACGAATTTGCCTGACAAACGCACTGTTAGAGGGCGAACTATCCGATACGCGACATTTCGATGTCGCGTTTACATATCTAATTTTCCTACCTCAGGACAGATCGTTCCTACGCTCTGCGTGGAAATGCATCCCGCGACGCTCTGCGTCGCATTCGAAGGCGGAACGCGGAGCGTCCCTGGCGGCATTCCCACGCAGAGCGTGGGAACGATCCACAAACCCCGGAAACGACAAAGGCCACCCGAAGGTGGCCTTTGTTTGGTGAAGCGTCAGCTAAGCACGTGGCTTATTTGACCGCCCAACCAGTCAGCTCGGACAAAGCCTTGCCGATGTCTGCCAGCGAACGCACGGTTTTAACGCCTGCGTCTTCCAGGGCAGCAAACTTCTCGTCTGCAGTGCCTTTGCCGCCAGAGATGATTGCGCCAGCATGGCCCATGCGCTTGCCCGCAGGGGCAGTCACACCAGCAATGTAGGAAACAACCGGCTTGGTCACGTGTGCCTTGATGTAGGCAGCCGCTTCTTCTTCAGCCGAACCGCCGATCTCACCGATCATGACGATCGCTTCGGTCTTCGGGTCTTCCTGGAACAGTTTCAGGATGTCGATGAAGTTCGAACCCGGGATCGGGTCACCACCGATGCCGACGCAAGTCGACTGACCGAAACCGGCGTCAGTCGTCTGCTTAACAGCTTCGTAGGTCAGGGTGCCGGAACGGGAAACGATACCGACCTTGCCTGGCAAGTGAATGTGACCTGGCATGATGCCGATCTTGCATTCGCCTGGAGTGATCACGCCTGGGCAGTTAGGACCGATCAGGACTACGCCCAGCTCGTCGCACTTGACCTTGGCATCCAGCATGTCCAGGGTAGGAATGCCTTCAGTGATGCAAACGATCAGCTTGATGCCGCCGAACGCTGCTTCCAGGATGGAGTCTTTGCAGAAAGGAGCTGGAACGTAGATCACGCTGGCGGTGGCGCCAGTGGCAGCTACAGCCTCTTTCACGGTGTTGAACACTGGCAGACCCAGGTGCTCGGTGCCGCCTTTACCAGGCGTTACGCCGCCAACCATCTTGGTGCCGTACTCGATGGCTTGCTGGGTGTGGAAACTACCTTGCGAACCGGTAATACCCTGGCAGATAACTTTGGTGTCTTTATTGATCAGGACGCTCATTATTTGCCCTCCGCAGCTTTGACAACTTGTTGAGCAGCGTCGGTCAGGCTGGTAGCAGCGATGATGTTCAAACCGCTTTCTGCCAGTACTTTAGCGCCCAGCTCAGCGTTGTTGCCTTCAAGGCGAACAACAACCGGGATTTTCACGCCGACTTCTTTCACTGCACCGATGATGCCTTCGGCAATCATGTCGCAACGAACGATGCCGCCGAAGATGTTGACCAATACTGCAGCGACGTTAGTGTCGGACAGGATGATCTTGAACGCTTCGGTAACGCGTTCTTTGGTAGCACCGCCGCCCACGTCGAGGAAGTTGGCTGGTTTGCCGCCATGCAGGTTGACGATGTCCATGGTACCCATGGCCAGGCCAGCACCGTTGACCATGCAACCGATGTTGCCTTCCAGTGCTACGTAGTTCAGTTCGAACTTGGCAGCGTGCGCTTCGCGCGGATCGTCTTGCGACGGATCGTGGAAAGTCTTCAGCTTAGGCTGACGGTACATGGCGTTGGCGTCGATGTTGATCTTGGCGTCGAGGCAATGCAGATCGCCGTCAGCCTTGATCACCAGCGGGTTCACTTCCAGCAGAGCCAGGTCGTGATCCTTGAACAGCTTGGCCAGACCTACGAAGATCTTGGCGAACTGAGCAACTTGCTTGCCTTCCAGACCCAGCTGGAATGCCAGCTCGCGACCCTGGAATGGCTGAGCGCCAACCAGTGGATCGATCGTGGCTTTCAGAATTTTTTCTGGAGTGTCGTGAGCGATTTTCTCGATGTCCACGCCACCTTCGGTGGAAGCCATGAACACGATGCGACGGCTCGAACGGTCAACGACAGCGCCCAGGTACAGCTCTTTAGCGATATCAGTGCACGATTCAACCAGGATCTTGGTGACTGGCTGACCATTGGCATCAGTCTGGTAAGTCACCAGACGCTTGCCCAACCACTGTTGAGCGAATGCTTTGGCGTCTTCTCTGCTGCGAACCAGCTTAACGCCGCCCGCTTTACCGCGACCACCTGCGTGAACCTGGGCTTTGACAACCCATTCGGTCCCGCCAATTTTGTCGCACGCTTCTGCTGCTGCTTCCGGGGTGTCTACGGCGAAACCCTGGGATACTGGCAGGCCGTACTCAGCGAACAGCTGCTTACCCTGATACTCGTGAAGATTCATGCTTATTACCGTCTTCGTTAGGTACTGCGCATTCGGTGCTGCACTGTTGAAGTGCCGCACCACCTGTGACTGCTGCTTGCGTAGGTGTTCCGGATAACCGGTGAGACTACGCAAGGCTGCGTCCGGCGGACATTCCGCGGTGAGTCTTGCACGCAAGGCTCACGACGGGCCTTCCGCCGTGGTTTCTTATTGTCTTGTCTTAACGCTTCTTGCGGTTGGCGATGTGAATGGCGCCGCCATTCACTGCCAGAGCAGCTTCGTGCAAGGCTTCGGACAGGGTCGGATGGGAGAAAACCATCATGCCCAGGTCTTCGGCACTGGTGCCGAATTCCATGCCGATTGCGCCCTGCTGAACCAGTTCTGCAGCGCTCGGGCCAATCACGTGGACGCCCAGTACGCGGTCAGTCTTGGCATCAGCAATGACTTTCACGAAACCGCCGGTGTCGTTGGCTGCCATGGCACGGCCACTGGCTGCGAACGGGAAAGTGCCGACGTTAACTTCAACGCCTTCAGCTTTCAAGGCTTGCTCGGTTTTACCGACCCACGCGATTTCCGGGTGAGTATAAATAACAGACGGGATCAGGTCATAGTTGATCTGGGCTTTGTGGCCCTTGATGCGTTCTACAACCATGATGCCTTCTTCGGACGCCTTGTGCGCCAGCATCATGCCGCGAACCACGTCGCCGATTGCGAAAACGCCCGGAACGCTGGTTGCGCACTGGTCGTCAACGAAAACGAAGCCACGTTCGTCGATGTTCACACCGCTGTCAGCTGCCAGCAGCTCAGTGGTCACTGGACGGCGACCAACGGCAACGATCAGCTTGTCGAAGGTGATGCTCTGTTCGCCATTGGCGTCGGTGTAGTTCACAACGACTTCGTCGCCGTTCACTTTGGAACCGGTGACGCGAGCGCCCAGCTTGATGTCCAGACCTTGTTTGGTCAGGGTTTTGTAGGCTTCTTTGGAAACCGCTTCGTCAGCTGCTGGCAGGAACTTCTCCAGAGCTTCCAGAACCACGACTTCAGAACCCAAACGCGACCAGACCGAACCCAGTTCCAGACCGATTACGCCAGCGCCGATCACGCCCAGACGCTTAGGTACGGCCGGGAATTCCAGTGCACCCGTCGAATCGACGATCACGTTCTGGTCAACCGGAGCCGGTGGAATGTCGATCGGACGCGAACCCGAAGCCAGAATCACGTTCTCGGCTTCGATGATTTCAACGGTGCCGTCTGGCTTGGTCAGTTCGACTTTCTTGCCGGCCAGCAATTTGCCGTGGCCTTGCAGGGAAGTGACGCCGTTCGCCTTGAACAGGGTGGCAACGCCAGAGGTCAGGCCTTTGACGATGTTGGCTTTACGGCCAACCATTGCCGCCACGTCCATGGTCACGCCAGCGTGATTGATACCGTGGATCGCGAAGCCTTCTTTGGCTTCCTTGTATTTCCAGGAGCTGTCCAGCAGCGCCTTGGATGGAATGCAGCCGACGTTCAGACAAGTACCGCCCAGAGCCAGTTTGCCTTCCTTGTCGGTGTATTTCTCGATGCAGGCAGTGCTGAGACCCAGTTGCGCTGCTTTGATGGCAGCCACGTAGCCGCCAGGGCCCGCACCGATCACTACTACGTCAAATTTCTGCGACATTCAAAAAATCCTCTTTTTTGCGGCAAGCGTGAAGCCGCAAGCTCCAAGCCAAACTGCCGTTTCTTGCAGCTTGCAGCTTGAAACTCGCGGCTGCTTCTATCAAATATCCAGCAGCAAACGAGCCGGGTCTTCCAGCAGGTTCTTGATGGTAACCAGGAAGGTCACAGCTTCTTTGCCATCGATCAGACGGTGATCGTAGGACAGAGCCAAGTACATCATCGGACGGATAACGACCTGACCGTTGATCGCCATAGGACGCTGCAGAATGTTGTGCATGCCCAGGATGGCCGCTTGCGGCGGGTTGACGATCGGAGTCGACATCATCGAACCGAAGGTACCACCGTTGGTGATGGTGAACGTACCACCGGTCATTTCGTCCATCGACAGCTTGCCGTCGCGAGCCTTCTTGCCGAAAGCGGCGATGCCGCCTTCGATTTCAGCCAGGCTCATCAGTTCGGCGTTACGCAGGACCGGTACAACCAGACCGCGGTCACTGGAAACAGCCACACCAACGTCGGCATAGCCGTGGTAAACGATGTCAGCACCGTCGATCGACGCGTTGACAGCCGGGAAGCGTTTCAGCGCTTCGGTGGCAGCCTTGACGAAGAACGACATGAAGCCCAGGCGTACGCCGTTGTGGGACTTCTCGAACAGGTCCTTGTACTTCGAACGCAGGGCCATGACTTCAGTCATGTCGACTTCGTTGAAAGTGGTCAGCATTGCCATGTTCGACTGAGCTTCTACCAGACGCTTGGCAACGGTGGCCCGCACGCGGGTCATCGGTACGCGCTTCTCGATGCGGTCGCCAGCGGCGAACACAGGAGCAGCGGCAGCCGGAGCAGCAGCCTTGGCAGGTGCGGCGGCCGGAGCAGCTTTCTTGGCAGCAACAGCAGCGACTACGTCTTCCTTGGTCACACGACCGCCTTTGCCAGTACCGGCAACGGAAGCGATGTTGATGCCGTTTTCTTCAGCCAGCTTGCGAGCAGCCGGTGCAGCAACAGGATCGTCTTCGCCTTCGGCAGCCGGGGCAGCAGCTTGTGCAGCGGCCGGTGCAGCGGCAGCAGCTGGAGCGGCAGCAGCGCCGCCCGCTTCGATGGAGCCCAGGACTTCGTCGGACAGAACGGTGTCGCCTTCGTTCTTGACGATAGCGCCCAGCACGCCGTCGGCGGTGGCCAACACTTCCAGTACCACTTTGTCGGTTTCGATATCGACGATCAGGTCATCACGCTTGACGGCGTCGCCTGGTTTTTTGTGCCAGGTGGCAACGGTGCCATCGGCAACCGATTCCGGGAAAGTGGGGGCTTTGATTTCGATAGCCATTATCTGTGGGTCCTTAAATTCGGTTTCAGGTGCGCGAAGGCGTTAAACAGTAAAGGCGTCTTGCAGCAGTTTTTCCTGCTGCTCAGCGTGCATCGATGCATAACCACAAGCCGGTGCAGCAGAAGCATCACGGCCGGCGTACTCGAGAACGAGCGCCTTGTTGTGATTGCCAACGATGCGGCGCATGTGGTGTTGGCTGCAGTACCAGGCACCCTGGTTCATCGGCTCTTCCTGACACCAAACGATATGTTTGAGGTTGGTGTACGGAGCCAGGACTTCGTTCAAGTCGTCCTCAGGGAATGGGTACAGCTGCTCGATACGCACGATGGCGATGTCATCACGACCTTCGGCACGGCGTTTTTCCAGCAGGTCGTAGTAGACCTTGCCGCTACACAGAACAATGCGCTCGACCTTTTTCGGGTCTTGAACATCGATTTCCGGGATAACGGTCTGGAACGAACCTTCGGCCAGATCTTCCAGGGTCGATATGGCGAGCTTGTGACGCAACAGCGACTTCGGAGTCAGAACGATCAATGGCTTGCGCAGCGGGCGAATCACCTGACGACGCAGCAAGTGGTAGATCTGGGCCGGCGTGGTCGGTACCGCTACCTGAATGTTGTGCTCAGCGCACAGTTGCAGGTAACGCTCCAGACGTGCCGAAGAGTGCTCCGGACCCTGACCTTCATAACCGTGCGGCAGCAGCATGGTCAGACCGCAGAGACGGCCCCACTTGTGCTCGCCACTGGTGATGAACTGATCGATCACCACCTGGGCACCGTTGGCGAAATCGCCGAACTGGGCTTCCCAGATCACCAGCGCCTCAGGCGTGGTGGTCGAGTAACCGTATTCGAACGCCAGTACGGCTTCTTCGGACAGGAACGAATCGTACAAGTCGAAACGTGGCTGGCCTTTGTACAGGTTCTGCAGCGGAATGTAGCTGCCGGCGTCTTTCTGGTTGTGCAATACGGCGTGACGGTGCGAGAACGTACCGCGGCCGATGTCCTGGCCAGTCATGCGGATCGGGTGACCTTCGAACGCCAGGGTCGCGTACGCCATGGTTTCGGCGTAACCCCAGTTGATCGGCAGGCCGCCGACTTGCATTTTCTGACGGTCTTCGTAGATTTTCGAGACCTGGCGCTGAACCACGAAGCCTTCCGGGATTTCCAGCAGCTTGGCGGACAGTTCCTGCAAGGTTTTCAGATCGAAACGCGTGTCGTGACGTGCAGTCCAGGCGTGGCCCAGGTACGGACGCCAGTCCACGAACAACTCTTTGTTCGGCTCTTTGACCAGGCTTTTCACAACATGCAGACCGTTGTCCAGCGCGTTGCGGTATTCGTCGATCTTGGCCTGTACGCGTGCATCATCAACCACACCGGCCTGGGTCAGGCGTTCGGCGTACAGCTCACGGGTGGTGCGCTGCTTGGTGATCTGCTGGTACATCAAAGGCTGGGTGCCGCTAGGCTCGTCAGCTTCGTTGTGGCCGCGACGACGGTAGCAAACCAGGTCGATCACCACGTCACGCTTGAACTGCATGCGGTAGTCGATGGCCAGCTGGGTCACGAACAATACGGCTTCCGGATCATCACCATTTACATGGAGGATCGGCGCCTGGATCATTTTCGCAACGTCGGTCGCGTACTCGGTGGAGCGCGAGTCTTCCGGATTGCTGATGGTGAAACCGACCTGGTTGTTGATCACGATGTGCACGGTGCCGCCGGTTTTGAAACCGCGGGTCTGCGACATCTGGAAGGTTTCCATCACCACGCCCTGACCTGCGAATGCAGCATCACCGTGGATGGAGATCGGCAGAACCTTCTCGCCGGTAGGGTCGTTACGACGATCCTGACGGGCGCGAACCGAACCCTCGACCACTGGAGAAACGATTTCCAGGTGGGACGGGTTGAAGGCCATGGCCAGGTGAACTTCACCGCCGGTGGTCATGACGTTGGACGAGAAGCCCTGGTGATATTTAACGTCACCGGAACCCAGCTCGACCTTCTTCTTGCCTTCGAACTCGTCGAACAGCTCGCGCGGGTTCTTGCCGAAGGTGTTGACCAGCACGTTCAGACGGCCACGGTGGGCCATGCCGATCACGATTTCCTTGGTGCCGTAGGAACCGGAACGCTGGATCAGCTCGTCGAGCATCGGAATCAGGCTCTCGCCGCCTTCCAGACCGAAACGTTTGGTACCCGGGTATTTGGTGCCCAGGTATTTTTCCAGACCTTCGCCGGCAGTGACGCGTTCGAGCAGGTGGCTCTTGATGTCGGCGGAGTACGTCGGACGACCGCGCACGCTTTCCAGACGCTGCTGGAACCAGTGACGCTGCTCGGAATCGGTGATGTGCGTGAATTCAGCGCCGATGGTGCGGCAATATGTCTGCTGCAACGCTTCGTGAATTTCGCGTAGGCTCGCCTCCTCTTTGCCGATGAACAGGTCGCCGGCACGGAAGGTCGTATCAAGATCGGCATTGGTCAAGCCGTAATGATTGATCGACAGGTCTGCAGGTGCAGGACGCTGCCACAGCCCCAGCGGGTCAAGCTGGGCTGCCTGGTGGCCACGCATACGGTAGGCCTGGATCAATCGCAGCACTTCAACTTGCTTCTTCTCGTGCTCACTGCTCACGCTTCCGGCGGAAACCGGTTGGGCGCGGCGCTGGTTCTTTGCCAGCAAGACGAAATGATCGCGAATTGTGGAGTGCGAAACATCGGTGGCAGTGTTGCCGTCAGCAGGCAACTTCTGAAAGTAGGTGCGCCACTCTTCTGGCACAGCGTTAGGGTCGTGCAGGTAGAGCTCATAGAGCTCTTCCACATAGGCAGCGTTACTACCGGATAGGTAGGCGCTGTTCCACATGCGCTGCATCACGCTTTCTTGCATGCTTGGTCACCCTCGGTTAGGGGAACACCACCGGCGTCGACACCGAGCAAACTTGCAGAAGTCCGAATGCAGCGACTAAAACAAGCCACTTAGGATCACGCTGATAGTCCGGGTACCAGCCCGGATGCCCCTGCTTGTCTCATTTCTTCAAAATAAGAGCCGCAGCTTTATGGGCTGCTGCTCAGGTTAAAACTACGGCGCCGGTTGAAGCCTGCGCCGTAGCATCTACGGGTACAGCGGTCCTGCGGTTACAGCCTGTATCACACGCCGCTTTGCAGCAGCATGTTACGTACGTGACCGATGGCCTTAGTCGGGTTCAGGCCTTTCGGACAGACGTTGACGCAGTTCATGATCCCGCGGCAGCGGAATACGCTGAACGGGTCATCCAGCGAAGACAGACGCTCGGCAGTCTTGGTGTCACGGCTGTCTGCCAGGAAGCGGTACGCTTGCAGCAGAGCAGCTGGACCCAGGAACTTGTCCGGGTTCCACCAGAAGGATGGGCAAGAGGTCGAGCAGCAAGCGCACAGGATGCACTCGTACAGACCGTCGAGCTTTTCACGCTCTTCCGGGGTCTGCAGACGTTCGATGGCCGGAGCCGGCGTGTCGTTCTGCAGGAATGGCTTCACCTTCTCGTATTGCTTGTAGAAGATGCTCATATCGACGACCAGGTCACGGATAACCGGCAAACCTGGCAGCGGACGAACGATCAGCTTGTTACCTTTTACGACAGCGGACAGCGGCGTGACGCACGCCAGGCCGTTTTTGCCGTTGATGTTCATGCCGTCGGAACCGCAAACACCTTCACGGCAAGAGCGACGATAGGAGAAACCCTCGTCCTGCTCTTTGATCAGAGCCAGCACGTCCAGCACCATCAGGTCTTTACCGTTGGTATTGACCTGGAATTCTTGCATGAACGGCGCAGCGTCCTGATCAGGGTTGTAGCGATAAACACTGACTTTCAACATGGCGGCCACCCTTAATAAGTCCGAATCATTGGTTCAAAGGTCGGGACTGTTTTTGGCGAGAAGTTCACGGCACGCTTGGCAACGCGCTTCTCACCCGGGAAATACAGGGTGTGACACAGCCAGTTAACGTCATCGCGCTCTTCGAAGTCTTCACGGGCGTGAGCACCGCGGGACTCTTTACGGATCTCTGCGGCGATGGCGGTAGCTTCGGCCACTTCCAACAGGTTCTGCAGTTCCAGCGCTTCGATACGGGCGGTGTTGAACGCCTGGCTCTTGTCGTTGATCTTGACGTTGGCGATACGGCTACGCAGATCAGCCAACTGAGCAATACCCTTCTGCATGTATTCGCCGGTACGGAATACACCGAAGTAGTTCTGCATGCAGCTTTGCAGTTCTTTACGCAGGGTGGCGACGTCTTCACCTTCGGTACGCGAGTTCAGGCCATCGAGACGTGCCAGGGCAGCGTCGATGTCGGACTGGCGCGGGCGAGCGTAGTCGACGCCTTCTTTCAGGGTCTGTTCCAGGAACAGGCCGGCAGCACGACCGAATACCACCAGGTCGAGCAGCGAGTTGCCGCCCAGACGGTTGGCACCGTGAACCGATACGCAAGCCACTTCGCCTACCGCGAACAGGCCAGGAATGATTTGGTCTACGCCTTCAGCGTCTTGAGTGATTGCCTGACCATGAATGTTGGTCGGCACGCCGCCCATCATATAGTGGCAGGTTGGAACGACCGGGATCGGCGACACGGCTGGATCGACGTGGGCGAAGGTCTTGGACAGTTCCATGATGCCTGGCAGACGGCTGTGCAGAACTTCTTCACCGAGGTGATCGAGTTTCAGCATTACGTGGTCGCCATCCGGGCCGCAACCGTTGCCGGCGATGATTTCTTTAACCATCGAGCGAGCAACCACGTCACGACCAGCCAGGTCTTTGGCGTTCGGAGCATAACGCTCCATGAAACGTTCGCCGTGCTTGTTGATCAGGTAACCGCCTTCACCGCGGCAGCCTTCTGTAACCAGTACACCGGCGCCGGCGATGCCGGTCGGGTGGAACTGCCACATTTCAATGTCTTGCACCGGCACGCCAGCACGCAGAGCCATGCCTACGCCGTCACCGGTGTTGATCAGGGCATTGGTGGTGGACGAGTAGATACGACCTGCACCGCCGGTCGCCAATACGGTGGCGTTCGCGCGGACGTAGGAAGTTTCGCCGGTTTCGATGCAGATGACGATCATGCCGACAAAGGCACCATCTTCGTTCTTCACCAGGTCGACGCCGTAGTATTCGTTGAGGAATACGGTGCCAGCCTTGAGGTTGGCCTGGTACAGGGTGTGCAGCAGTGCGTGACCGGTACGGTCGGCAGCGGCGCAGGTACGGGCAGCCTGGCCACCTTTACCGAAGTCTTTCGACTGACCGCCGAACGGACGCTGGTAAATGCGGCCTTGTTCGGTACGGGAGAACGGCAAGCCCATGTGCTCGAGCTCGAAGACCGCTTCCGGGCCTACGGAACACATGTATTCGATAGCGTCCTGGTCACCGATATAGTCGGAACCCTTGACGGTATCGTACATGTGCCAGCGCCAGTCATCGTTCGGATCTGCCGAGGCGATGGCGCAGGTGATACCACCCTGGGCGGATACGGTGTGCGAGCGAGTCGGGAAAACCTTGGTGACTACGGCAGTCTTGTGACCGCCCTGTGCCAATTGCAGCGCAGCGCGCATGCCGGCACCGCCGCCGCCAATGATGATGGCGTCGAACGAAAGCGTATTAACTGTATTAGACATGAATCAGATACCCCAAAGAATCTGCACACCCCAGACGAAGTAGGCGAACATCGCAACGCCGCATACTGCCTGGAAGAGGAAACGTACTGCAGTCGCGGACTTGCCCAGCGCCATCGGCGTCAGGTAGTCGGTCGCGATGGTCCACATGCCAACCCAGGCGTGTGCGCCCAGGGCCACCAGGGCCAGCAGACTGAAGATACGCATTCCGTTGCTTGCAAACAGCTCATGCCATTGGGCGTAGCCAATGCCAGGGTGCGTAGCGAGGTATCCGATCAGGAAGATGAAATAAGCCGCGAGAACAACCGCAGACACGCGCTGTGCCATCCAGTCATAGAGGCCTGAACGCGACAGGTTCGTAACGCTGGTTACCATATCCAAACTCCCGCCAGAACGATCAACACCGCAGACACGGCGATAATGATTTTCGAGCCCAGCTTGCCGCCTTCCAGCGTCTCACCGATGCCCATGTCCATGATCAAGTGGCGCACACCGGCTACCAGGTGATACAGCAGAGCGGACAGGAGGCCCCATGCTACGAACTTGGCCAGCGGACTGGTCAAGGTTGCCTTCACGTCGGCAAAACCTTCCTCGGAACCCAAGGATTTGCTCAATGCGTACAGCATGAAGCCAATGCCCAGGAAGAGGATGATGCCGGAAACACGGTGAAGAAACGACGTAACGCCGGTGATGGGGAGTTTGATGGTCCTTAGGTCTAGGTTTACAGGTCGTTGGCTTTTCACGGCTTTTTTCACACTGAAGAGCCCCTAACAATCAGGGCAAAGTTGTTGGGGAGTGCACTGGTCAGGTAACCACCACCCAGGGATGCGACCCCCAGTAAAGCAGGCCCAAAAGCCCCTGGCGGTCGGTGGCCGAGTATAGACAGTTAGGCTACTAATGACAACGCGTTCACCTTCCCCTAATAGCGCATTGCACAAGTCGGATAAAAGGCGTAAATGGCAGGTAATTTCGAGGAAAAAGTCCGGTTAAAGCCTTCTGGAGCAAGACTTTAGGCAAATTGACATTCGAATTTATCTCACTATAGTGGTGCGGGCCCTGCGTGGGGGGTCTGTCTGATGATTTCAAGCATAAATAGGAGGCCACATGGCTGACAAAAAAGCGCAGTTGATCATCGAGGGCGCAGCCCCCGTCGAGCTGCCCATTTTAACCGGCACCGTTGGTCCCGATGTAATTGATGTTCGGGGCCTGACGGCCACGGGCCGTTTCACCTTTGACCCTGGCTTCATGTCGACCGCCTCCTGCGAGTCGAAGATCACCTATATCGACGGCGACAACGGCATCCTGCTACACCGCGGCTACCCGATCGAACAACTGGCGGAAAAGTCGGACTACCTGGAAACCTGCTATCTGCTGCTCAACGGCGAACTGCCGACCGCAGAACAGAAGGCCCAGTTCGTCAGCACCGTGAAGAACCACACCATGGTTCACGAGCAGTTGAAGACCTTCTTCAACGGCTTCCGTCGCGACGCCCACCCAATGGCCGTCATGTGCGGTGTAGTCGGTGCCCTCTCGGCCTTCTACCACGACTCCCTCGACATCAATAACCCGCAGCATCGCGAAATCTCCGCGATCCGCCTGGTTGCCAAGATGCCGACCCTGGCAGCGATGGTTTACAAGTACTCCATGGGTCAACCCATGATGTACCCGCGCAACGACCTGACGTACGCGGAAAACTTCCTGCACATGATGTTCAACACCCCGTGCGAGATCAAACCGATCAGCCCGGTACTCGCCAAGGCCATGGACCGGATCTTCATCCTCCATGCCGACCACGAGCAAAACGCATCGACCTCTACCGTACGTCTGGCAGGTTCCTCGGGTGCCAACCCGTTTGCCTGTATCGCCGCCGGTATTGCTGCACTGTGGGGCCCTGCCCACGGCGGCGCGAACGAAGCCGTGTTGAGCATGCTCGATGAAATCGGCGATGTGTCGAACATCGACAAGTTCATCGCCAAGGCCAAAGACAAGAACGATCCGTTCAAGTTGATGGGCTTCGGTCATCGTGTTTACAAAAACCGTGACCCACGCGCCACCGTGATGAAGCAGACCTGCGACGAAGTACTGAAGGAACTGGGCATCAAGAACGATCCGCAACTCGAACTGGCCATGCGCCTGGAAGAGATCGCCCTGACCGACCCGTACTTCATCGAACGCTCGCTGTACCCGAACGTCGACTTCTACTCGGGGATCATCCTCAAGGCGATCGGCATTCCAACCAGCATGTTTACCGTGATCTTCGCTTTGGCGCGGACCGTCGGCTGGATCTCCCACTGGAAAGAAATGCTCTCCAGCCCGTACAAGATTGGCCGTCCGCGCCAGCTGTACACCGGCTACGAGTCGCGTGATATCACCAAGCTGGAAGACCGCAAATAAGACCTGTCTTGCGATAACGTCTTAAGTTGTACCGGGAACGGCCTCTATATAGAGGCCGTTTCTGTTTGTGCCGGTTGTGTACATATCCGATTATTTGGCCACGGCGACTATTGGTTCCGCTCTTACAGCGGGTCACTTTGGAAAAGCGCCAAAGTAACCAAAACGCTTTTGCCCCTTTCGTTCGGTGCCTCGCCCAGGCTCGGCATGCCCTCGCTCCGGTCCTGCTCCGTGGGCCCGCCGCCATCGGCCATCCATGGCCGGGGGCGGCTAACCCGGCATCCATGCCGGGTTGCCCACTGCGCAGAACCTCCACTCGGCCTCTCGATGGGGCGAACACCGAAAAGCGAGGCGGCCTACCGGCCGGCCTGCGCGTTGGCGGACGCGCCGATCGTTCCCACGCTCCGCGTTGGAATGCATCCTGTGACGCTCCGCGTCACCAGCGCAGAATTCAAGCCTGCGTCGATAGCGGGACGCAGAGCGTCCCCGGCGGCATTCCCACGCAGAGCGTGGGAACGATCAAAAAGCAGAACGACGCACACCGCGCCGCTCTTCACCACTCATTAGG
The DNA here is from genome assembly GCF_059716165.1 of Pseudomonas sp. LBUM1646. Classification (NCBI taxonomy): domain Bacteria; kingdom Pseudomonadati; phylum Pseudomonadota; class Gammaproteobacteria; order Pseudomonadales; family Pseudomonadaceae; genus Pseudomonas; species Pseudomonas sp. LBUM1646. Next base: position 1,898,702 of record NZ_CP166810.1, on the reverse strand, counting down.
CCGAGCGTTAGCTCGCCTGCTTTTGATCTTGCTCTACCCGCCCCTTCGGGAGGCTGAGTGGAGGTGTTCATCTGGGGATTGGCGCGCAGCGCCGTTCGACGTAGTCGAACACATTGCATGTAGGTCGTAGCGAAGCAGACCGGAGGGCAATGCCCCCAGATGAATACCGGAACGAAGGAACGCCGAGCCTAGGCGAGGGGCCGGACGCCGGGGCGAGCCTTTTTTGCTTACTTTTTTTGGCGTTTGAAAAAAAGTGAGTCGCCGTAAGGGCGAAACCCTAAGTCGCCGTTACCGCAGGAATGGATATGTACTCGTATCACCAACAAAAGCATGGTCGGCCCGAAGGCCGCCATCGCGGGCAAGCCTTGCTCCTACAGAGAACGATAACAGCCCAATAAAAAATGCCCCAATCTCTCGACCAGGGCATTTTGTGTAGCTCAACTTATATATAGAAACCTAAAGAGCCTTAGTGCGAAACCGCCCCACTCGCCCCCAGCCCAGTCTGCGAACGCACAAACTGAGGGAAGAACAGCGCACGTTCATTGTCAGCCGCCGTGGATTTATCAGTGATCGAGAAGAACCAGATCCCGATAAACGCAATCGCCATGGAGAACAACGCCGGGTACTCATACGGGAAGATCGCCTTCTCGTGATGCAGAATCTGCACCCAAATGGTCGGCCCAAGCACCATCAAGCCCACCGCACTGATCAGACCCAACCAGCCACCGATCATCGCACCGCGCGTCGTCAGCTTCTTCCAGTACATCGAAAGCAACAGCACCGGGAAGTTACAGCTCGCCGCGATGGAGAACGCCAGACCGACCATGAACGCGATGTTCTGGCTTTCGAACAGAATGCCCAGACCAATCGCCAGCACGCCCAAAGCGACGGTGGTGATTTTCGAAACGCGGATCTCGTCCTTGTCGTTGGCCTTGCCCTTCTTGATCACACTGGCGTACAGGTCATGAGACACCGCCGTCGCACCCGCCAGGGTCAAACCAGCCACAACCGCCAGAATGGTCGCGAACGCCACTGCCGAGATGAAGCCCAGGAAGATACTGCCACCCACCGCGTTGGCCAGGTGCACCGCCGCCATGTTGTTGCCGCCCAACAGCGCGCCAGCCGCATCTTTAAAGGCCGGGTTGGTGCTGACCAACAGGATCGCGCCAAAACCGATGATGAAGGTCAGGATGTAGAAGTAGCCGATGAAACCAGTGGCATACAGCACACTCTTGCGCGCTTCTTTTGCGTCACTCACGGTGAAGAAGCGCATCAGGATATGCGGCAGGCCTGCGGTACCGAACATCAGCGCCAAGCCCAGGGAGAACGCCGACACCGGATCTTTCACCAGCCCGCCCGGGCTCATGATCGCGTCACCTTTAGGGTGAACCTTGATCGCTTCGGAAAACAGCATGTTGAAGTCGAAGTTGACGTGCTTCATTACCATCAGCGCCATGAACGAGGCACCGGACAGCAGCAACACCGCCTTGATGATTTGTACCCAAGTGGTCGCCAGCATGCCGCCGAACAGCACGTACATGCACATCAGGATACCGACCAGGATCACTGCGACGTAGTAGTCGAGACCGAACAGCAGCTGGATCAGCTTGCCCGCACCGACCATTTGCGCGATCAGGTAGAACGCCACCACCACCAGCGAACCGCAAGCGGACAGCGTGCGGATCTGGGTTTGCCCGAGACGGTAGGACGCCACGTCGGCAAAGGTGTACTTACCCAGGTTACGCAGGCGCTCGGCGATCAGAAACAGAATGATCGGCCAGCCCACCAGGAAGCCGATCGAGTAGATCAGGCCATCGTAGCCGGAGGTGAACACCAGGGCGGAAATACCGAGGAAGGACGCCGCTGACATGTAGTCACCGGCAATGGCCAGACCGTTCTGGAAACCGGTGATCTTGCCGCCGGCCGCATAGTAGTCGGCTGCCGAGTTGTTGCGCTTGGAGGCCCAGTAGGTGATGCACAGGGTTAGGCCGACAAACGCCACGAACATCAGGATCGCGGACACGTTGAGCGGTTGTTTGTGCACTTCGCCGGTCAGGGCTTCAGCCGCCCAGGCGCCCGGAGCGAAGGCTGCGATGCTCAATAAAGCTATTAGACGCCGGATCATTGCTGAGCCTCCTTGAGAATCGCATTGTTCAGGTCGTCGAATTCGCCATTGGCGCGTCGTACGTAGATTGCAGTCAGGATAAAGGCCGAGAGAATCAGCCCGACACCAATCGGTATCCCCCAGGTAATCGAAGATTCAGGGCTGATTTTCGCCCCCAGAATATGCGGCCCGTAAGCAATCAAAAGGATGAAGCCGGAGTAAAGCCCAAGCATGATCGCCGAAAGAATCCAGGCGAACTTTTCTCGCTTACTAACCAGCTCCTTGAAGCGCGGGCTGTTTTGAATCGAGAGGTAAATGCTGTCGTTCATTGTTTTTATCCTCGCAGCACAGATTATTGTTAGAACGTAGCCACTCTATGCGGCTGCGGGACGGGTTCCAGACGACCTTAGTATTAGAACGACATGACGGTTTCGCCAATTTTCAGAACAAAATAATTAGCTTGCTTTGTACCCTGTAAAAACACGGAAACGAAAAAGCCCCCTGGCAAAAATGCCAAGGGGCTCTGGAAGGTACTGACTAGACGCTTTGTGCTAAATCACTTGATCCATTCGGCAACGCGTTCCGGGTGTTTGGCCACCCAATCCTTCGCTGCAGCTTCAGGTTTGGCACCGTCCTGAATCGCCAACATGACTTCGCCGATTTCGTCTTTCGAGGCCCACTGGAAGTTTTTCAGGAATTTGGCGACTTCCGGTGCTTTGGTCGCCAGTTCTTTGCTGCCGATGCTGTTCACGGTTTCAGCCGCGCCGTACACGCCTTTCGGGTCGTCGAGGAAGCGCAGTTTCCACTTGGCGAACATCCAGTGCGGCACCCAACCGGTGACAGCAATGGATTCGTTTTTCTTCTCGGCACGGGTCAGCTCGGCAATCATGCCGGCGCCGGAACTGGCTTTGAGGGTGTAGTTGCTCAGGCCGTAGTCCTTGATCGCCTGGTCGGTCTTGAGCATCACGCCTGAACCGGCGTCGATACCGACGATGCGGCCCTTGAAGCTGTCATCAGTTTTCAGATCGTCGATGGTCTTGGCTTTCACGTACTCCGGCACGATCAGACCGATTTTCGCGTCCTTGAAGTTCGGGCCGTAGTCGACGACCTGATCCTTGTTCTTGGTCCAGTATTCGCCGTGGGTCACAGGCAGCCAGGCGGACAGCATGGCGTCGAGTTTGCCGGTGGCCACGCCTTGCCACATGATCCCGGTCGCGACGGCTTGCAGCTTCACGTCATAACCGAGTTTCTGCTTGATCACTTCGGCGGCCACGTGAGTGGTCGCGACGCTGTCGGACCAGCCGTCAACGTAACCGATGCTCAGGGTTTTGCTCTCGGCATTGGCGAATGTGGAGCCAATCGCAAGCACCAGAGCGGCACTCGCGCCTAAAAGTCGTCGCATCTTCATCGTTACTTCCCCGAAAGTGCTGCGCCCGACGGATGCCGAGCGGCGTCAACGTATTGTTATGGTGCACAGCGCCCCCATCACGCCTCACCGCAAAATCGTTAGAACGTCAGCGGAGTACTGACGCTCCGATAATCAACCTCACGACAACAGCGACCTGTGCTACCAGCGACCTCAAGGCATCGAGAAACGACATCAGAACGCCATTAATCGTGGTCGCCGCAACCACCCTGCCCGATCCGCCCGAACTTTGCATGTCAAAATCATGCAGGGCACCAAGCCCGGGGCAAATGCAGGTAACATGCGCGGCTTTGCTCCCAGACGGCCTGACCATGCCCGCGACATCACGCTTTCCTTTTTTTGCTTATCTTTTCGCCTGCCTGCTCGGGCTGTTTGCCCTCGGCGGTTTCTGGTACGGCCTCGGCAAACCGGTGATCCTGCCGGACGTGGCCAGCGCCACGCACAAGTTGCAATGCGCGTCCTACACCCCGTTCGACAAAGATCAGTCGCCGTTCGATCAGCCGTTCAAGTTGCGCCCGGAGCGCATGGACGCCGACCTCGCGCTGCTGTCCAAAAGCTTCGAATGCATCCGCACCTATTCCATGACCGGGCTCGAAGCCCTGCCCGACCTGGCGCGCAAGCACGGGTTGAAGCTGATGATCGGCGCCTGGGTCAACAGCAACCCGGTGGACACGGCCAAAGAAGTCGATCTGTTGATCGCTTCGGCCAACGCCAACCCGGACGTCGTGACGTCAGTGATCGTCGGCAACGAAGCGCTGCTGCGCAAGGAAGTCACCGGCGCGCAGTTGGCGAAGCTGATTAATCAGGTGAAAAGCCAGATCAAGCAGCCGGTCACCTACGCCGATGTCTGGGAGTTCTGGCTCAAGCACCCGGAAGTCGCCCCGGCGGTGGATTTCCTGACCATTCATTTGCTGCCGTACTGGGAAGATGATCCGTCGAACATCGACGCAGCCCTGCAACACGTGGCCGAAGTGCGCCAGGTGTTCGGCAACAAGTTCGCGCCCAAGGACGTGCTGATCGGCGAAACCGGCTGGCCGAGCGAAGGCCGCCAGCGTGAAACCGCCCTGCCGAGCCGGGTCAACGAGGCCAAGTTCATTCGTGGTTTTGTCGCCATGGCCGAGCAGCAAGGCTGGCATTACAACCTGATCGAAGCCTTTGACCAGCCGTGGAAACGCGCCAGCGAAGGTGCGGTCGGCGGTTACTGGGGTCTGTTCGATGCCGATCGCCAGGACAAGGGCGTGCTGGCCGGTCCGGTGTCGAACGTGCCGTACTGGTCGCAATGGCTGGCGGTGGGTGGTTTGATTTTCCTCGGCACGTTGCTGCTGGGCGGTCGGATTCGCAGCACCCGCGCGGCGTTGGTGTTGCCACTACTGGCGGCACTGGCGGCCTGCTCGATCGGCGCCTGGGGCGATCTGGCGCGGGTCACCACGCGGTTTGCCAGTGAATGGCTGTGGGTCGGCTTGCTGACGGCGTTGAATCTGTTGGTGCTGGCCCATGCCTCGCTGACCTTGAGTGCCCGCAGCGGTTGGCGTGGACGCGCCTTCGAAGTGCTGGAACGTCGGGCGGGCTGGTTAGTCGCAGCGGCTGGCTTTGCCGCAGCGGTGATGATGCTGGAGCTGGTGTTCGACCCGCGCTATCGCAGCTTCCCGAGCGTCGCGTTTATCCTGCCGGCGCTGGTGTATCTGTGCCGTCCGGTGAGTGCGCCGCGTCGGGAGATTGCGCTGCTGGCCTTCATCATCGGTGCCGGCATTGCGCCGCAGCTGTTCCGTGAAGGGTTGCAGAACCAGCAGGCCTGGGGTTGGGCGCTGGTCAGTGTGTTGATGGTGGCGGCGTTGTGGCGTTGTTTGCGGGTTCGCAAAGGGTAAACACCGGTAAAGCAAGATCAAAAGATCGCAGCCTTCGGCAGCTCCTACAGGGATACGCATTCCATGTAGGAGCTGACGAAGGCTGCGATCTTTTCGTATCAGGCGCTACGAGAGGCCCTGACCAACCGCAAAGCCGCAATCACCACCGCAAACACCGCTAGCGTCGTGTTGTACAACGCCAACGCCGGGAACCCCAACATCAGCGCCAACACCGCCAGCCACCACCCGGCACGACCCGGCACGACAAAACCGATGAGCGCCGCAGCCAATGCGCCCCAGCCCAATACCTTGAAGTGAATCATCAGCCCAAGGTTCGAGCGGACCTGGCATTCCCAGCGACTCGCCTCGTCCACGCAGAGGCCGACCCATTGCGCATCCTCCATGAAGCCATAACGCGCGCCATAACTGGCGGCCAGCCATAAAGGCAGCAAAACAAGCAGCAGAACCACGGGCAGACGGCGGGACATGAAGCACTCCAATAAACGAAAACGGCGGCCAGCTTAATCGCCCGGCAGCCTTGTGCAAGCGTTAACAACAGTTAACTGGGCAGGCAATCACTGCAAAGTGTATCGTCCAGCTACTATTACTCCGAATTTAGGCCTGATTGGTGCCGATCCATGGCACTTTGGCGCACACCCCGTGGTCATAGCCTGCGAACCTCAATCGGCACCTTTCCTCTAAGGGATTTAGTCATGCTCCGTTCCTTGCGCTTCGCCGCCCTGTTTGGCGGCCTTATTTTGAGTGCGTCCGCACTGGCGGTCGACGTCGACGCCGCCAGCTATGGCTACCCTTTGACCAACCCGTTCGAGGCGACGATAGCCACGACGCCACCGGAATTGCGCCCGGAGTTGCCGGCCAACGAAGACATCAATCAGCAGGACCGCAGCGTCAGGCTACGCCCGGAGCGTGAGTTCAGCCTGCCGGACAATTTCTGGCCAGTGAAGAAACTCACCTACCGCATGGCCACCCAGGATCACGCCGCCCCGCTGATTTTCCTGATCGCCGGCACCGGCGCGCGCTATGACAGCAGCCTCAACGAATACCTGAAGAAGCTTTACTACAAGGCCGGTTATCACGTGGTGCAGCTGTCGTCGCCGACCAGCTTCGATTTCATGAGCGCCGCATCACGCTTTGCCACGCCCGGTATCACCAAGGAAGACGCCGAAGACATGTACCGGGTGATGCAGGCCGTGCGGGCGCAAAACCCGAAGACGCCGGTCACCGAGTACTACCTGACCGGTTACAGCCTGGGCGCGCTGGATGCCGCGTTCGTCGCCCACTTGGACGAAACCCGTCGCAGCTTCAACTTCAAGAAAGTCTTGCTGCTCAACCCGCCGGTCAACCTCTACACCTCGATCACCAACCTCGACAAACTGGTGCAGACCGAGGTCAAGGGCATCAACAACAGCACCACCTTCTATGAACTGGTGCTGAACAAACTGACCCGCTACTTCCAGCAAAAAGGCTACATCGACCTCAACGATGCCCTGCTCTACGACTTCCAACAGTCCAAGCAGCACTTGAGCAACGAACAGATGGCCATGCTGATCGGCACCTCGTTCCGCTTCTCGGCGGCCGACATTGCCTTCACCTCGGACCTGATCAACCGTCGTGGCCTGATCACCCCGCCGAAGTACCCGATCACCGAAGGCACCAGCCTCACGCCGTTCCTCAAGCGTGCGCTGCAGTGCGACTTCGACTGCTACATCACCGAGCAAGTCATCCCGATGTGGCGCGCCCGCACCGACGGCGGCAGCCTGCTGCAACTGATCGACCAGGTGAGTTTGTATGCGCTGAAGGACTACCTGCACGACAGCCCGAAAATCTCGGTCATGCACAACGCTGACGATGTGATCCTCGGCCCCGGCGACCTCGGCTTCCTGCGCCGGACGTTCGGTGACCGTTTGACCGTTTATCCACTGGGCGGCCATTGCGGCAACCTTAACTATCGCGTCAACAGCGACGCCATGCTGGAGTTCTTCCGTGGCTAAATATCTCCTGCTTATCGCAGCGTTACTCTGTGCAGGCGTCGCCAATGCCGACAACAGCAAAGCCAACGCACCGGTCGTGATCGACAACGATGGCTTCAAGGAACCGCTGAGCAAACTCAAGTTCAACCCGGGACTGGACCAGCGCGAGTTCGAACGTTCGACGCTCAACGCGCTGAACGTCTACGACCCGCTGGAAGAGTGGAACCGTCGGGTCTACCACTTCAACTACCGTTTCGACCAATGGGTGTTCCTGCCCGTGGTGGACGGCTATCGCTACGTCACCCCAAGCTTTCTGCGCACGGGTGTGAGCAACTTCTTCAATAACCTCGGTGACGTACCGAACCTGTTGAACAGCATGCTGCAGCTCAAGGGCCATCGCTCGCTGGAAACCACCGCACGGTTGCTGCTCAACACCACCATCGGCGTTGCCGGCCTGTGGGACCCGGCCACCGCCATGGGCTTGCCGCGCCAGAGCGAAGACTTCGGCCAGACCCTGGGTTTCTACGGCGTACCGGGCGGTGCCTACTTCGTCCTGCCGATCCTCGGCCCGTCCAACCTGCGCGACACCGCAGGGCTGGTGGTCGACTACACCGGCGAGTCGGCGATCAACTTCCTGAACGTCTCCGAAGTCAGCTCCAACCACCCGGAAATCTGGGTCCTGCGCGGCGTCGACAAGCGCTACCAGACCAGTTTCCGCTACGGCCAACTGAACTCACCGTTCGAGTACGAAAAGGTGCGTTACGTGTACACCGAGTCGCGTAAGTTGCAGATCGCCGAGTAACTCTGGCGGTACAAAATCTGGCGGCAACAAAAAAGGCCATTCGATGCGAGTCGAATGGCCTTTCTGCTTCCTGAAGATCGTTCCCATGCTCTGCGTGGGAATGCCTCAACGGACGCTCCGCGTTCGGCATCTGATGGGACGCGGAGCGTCCCGGGCTGCATTCCCACGCGGAGCGTGGGAACGATCATCGCGAGCAAGCTTTGCTCCTACAGGTTTAGCCTTTGACTGAGCGCCAGATCTTGCTCACGATCATGACACCGGCCAACACCACCGCACCCGCCACAATCCCCGCCACCGCATTCAGCAACGTCGGCACGATAAACCCGGCACCACCGGCACTCGCGCTGACACTTTCAATCCAGTGATGCACCACCGGCACGCCGTGGGTCAGGATCCCGCCGCCGACCAGGAACATCGCCGCCGTACCAATCACCGACAGGCTTTTCATCATGTACGGCGCCGCGCGCAGGATCGCCCCGCCGATACTTTTGGCCATCTGCCCCGGTTTCTGGGTCAGCCACAGACCGAGGTCGTCGAGTTTGACAATGCCCGCTACCAGGCCATAAACGCCGACGGTCATGACAATGGCGATGCCCGACAACACGATCACTTGCTGGGTCAGCGGAGCGTCGGCCACGGTGCCGAGGGTGATGGCGATGATTTCTGCCGAGAGGATGAAGTCGGTGCGGATCGCGCCTTTGATCTTGTCCTGTTCGAACGCCACCAGATCGGTCGCCGGATCGGCCACAGCCTCGACCAGTTGGGCGTGCTCGGCGTCATCTTCAGCCTTGCTGTGCAGGAACTTATGGGCCAGTTTCTCGAAGCCCTCGAAGCATAAATAAGCGCCACCGACCATCAACAACGGCGTGACCAGCCACGGAATGAACGCGCTGATCGCCAATGCCGACGGCACCAGGATCAATTTGTTGCGAAACGAGCCCTTGGCCACGGCCCAGACCACCGGAATTTCCCGTTCGGCGCGCACACCGCTGACTTGCTGGGCGTTGAGCGCCAGGTCGTCGCCGAGCACGCCAGCGGTCTTCTTCGCGGCCATTTTGGTCATCAACGCTACGTCGTCGAGTACCGCGGCGATGTCGTCGATCAGCACCAGCAAACTGCTTCCTGCCATGAATCAGGTTTCCTTTGAATATTGAATGCCGCGCAGCATAGCGCGGCCGAGCGCCGCACGGTGCATTCTTGAGCGCCGCGCGAGGCCGGTGCTACCATGCGCAACCGCCAGAACAGGCAAGGAACCCCCTGGTTTATGAGCACTATCCGCGAGCGCAACAAAGAACTGATCCTGCGTGCCGCCAGTGAAGAATTTGCCGACAAGGGCTTCGCTGCGACCAAAACCAGTGATATCGCGGCCAAGGCGGGACTGCCCAAGCCCAACGTCTACTACTATTTCAAATCCAAGGAAAACCTCTACCGCGAGGTCTTGGAAAGCATTATCGAGCCGATCCTGCAGGCCTCGACGCCGTTCAACGCTGACGGCGTGCCCAGTGAAGTGCTGAGCGGCTACATCCGCTCCAAGATCCGCATCTCCCGCGACCTGCCTTTCGCCTCCAAGGTGTTCGCCAGCGAAATCATGCACGGCGCGCCGCACCTGAGCGCCGATCTGGTCGAACGCCTCAACGGCCAGGCCAAGCACAACATCGACTGTATCCAGACCTGGATCGACCGTGGCCAGATCGCCCCCATCGACCCCAACCACCTGATGTTCAGCATCTGGGCCGCGACCCAGACGTACGCCGACTTCGACTGGCAGATTTCTGCAGTCACCGGCAAGACGAAGCTGGATGAGGCGGATTATGAAGCGGCGGCGCAGACGATTATTCGACTGGTGCTCAAGGGGTGTGAGCCGGATCGTTAGATCCGGTCGTAACGAAAAGATCGCAGCCTTCGGCAGCCTGCGATCTTTTGCTTTTAAGCTTCGCTGCCCATCAACCAACGCAACGCCTGCGGCAATGATGTACGCCAGTCATCCGGGAAGGTGTGCCCTTCTTCATGGGTGCGGGATTTAACCTCGTTGCCGTCACTGAACAGCTTGCGGAAATCGGTGGCCATCTGCTGGTTGCCCGGCCCTTCCATCTTGCCGTTGATCACGAACACCCGTTTGCCATGCGCCTTGCTCACGGTCGGCGTTGGCTGCATACCACCGGGCGACAACAGCAGTGCGCCGGCGTAGTCATCCGGATGCTGCGCCAACAGCGCGCCGGCATGTTGCGAGCCCTGGGAGAAGCCCATCAGGTAAACATGCTTGCGATCGATGCATTGCTGCGCCTCGAGTTCTTTCAGGCCGTTCTGCACCGCTTTATGGGTGCCTTCAAAGCCCGGACCGATCCAGCGGAAGCTGTCTAGCGCATTGATCATCTCGGTACCGTTGATGCCGAGAATGATCGCGCCGGTGTCGGCGAGCGACTGATAACGCTCATCGACCTCACCGTTGACCCCGTAGCCATGCAACCAGACCAGCACCGGCCGGCACGCGGCGGGCACAGGAATACTGGCGGCAGGATTGAGCACCGAAATCGCGCCGACCTTGCCGGGGGCGATTTTCTGATAGCGCTGCTGGGCATTGGCCAACACGGTTTTGTAAGTGGCGGTCTGGCGCAGGTCGGAAAAGTCTTCGTCGCTGGCCAACATCGGGCCGAACCACATGCCGCGATCATCGGCTTCCCTCAAGAAGCGCTGCGCCAGTTTGTCATCGCCGCGACGGGCAAACAGCGCCGCCACCTGATAGGGCGCAAGCATTTGCTTGGGATCTTCACGGCTGGCCGCCAGATAAACCGCGATGGCCTGCAAGGTGTCGGTGTCTTCGAGCGTTTCGGCCCTGGCCATTAGCTCATCCACGTCGTCGGCGTTGAGCAGCGCGGTGACCACCGGGCTGAGTGCCTGGAACGCGATGTCTTCGGCATCCAGCGGTTCGTCGGCGTGCACAAAGGCAGTGTTGAGGGTCATGGCTGCGGCCAGGGTGATGCCAAGTAGCGTCTTCACGCAGATCTTCCTTGATACAAAAACGAGAGGGGCGGCAGTCTATCGACCCCGCCCCGCTTCGTCACCACCGCGCTGCCGGCGGTGTCGATTTACTTCAGATCAAGCCGTCACCCCGGCATCCGCCCGCAAGCCCTGGGCCTCGATCGCGCTAATCGCACACTGCTCGTCCACATCCGACAGATCGCCGCTGATGCCTACCGCGCCCAGCACGTTGCCGTCCTGATCCCGAATCAACACACCACCCGGTGCCGGCACCACGCTGCCCTGCCCCATGCTATTGAGCGCGGCAATAAAAGCCGGGCGCTGTTGGGCATCCAGCGCCAGCAGGCGCGAGCCTTTGCCCAACGCTATCGCGCCCCAGGCTTTGCCGATGGCGATTTGCGGGCGTAGAAGGCTGGCGCCGTCTTCGCGTTGCAAAGAGATCAGATGGCCGCCGGCATCCAATACCGCGATGGTCAGTGGCGCTGCGGATACTGCACGCCCTGCGGCGATGGCCTGATTGGTCAGGTTGACTGCGTCTTTCAAGGTTAAAGCGCTCATGGTGCCGTCCTCATTTTGTTATAGGGAAAGCTGATGGGCTGCGGTTTTGTGCCGCAGCTCGATGCAACAAATAGAACACAATAGATTATTTATTTGTATACAATAATTCTCGAAAAGCGCTACATGCGACGAAAAGCCACAGCAGAACGGGCTTCCGACGAATGAAACAGTCGCTTGAGAAAATGGATTGACCTGCGCCGTCCGCCGTGAATACACTCTGCGCAAAGCCACTTGTATACAATTACAAAACGTAAGAGGCACCAAAACCATGAGCAAAATGAGAGCAATCGAAGCCGCCGTTCTGGTGATGCGCCGCGAAGGGGTTGATACCGCTTTTGGCATCCCGGGCGCCGCGATCAACCCGCTGTACTCCGCCTTGCAGAAGGTCGGTGGCATCGATCACGTCCTCGCTCGCCACGTGGAAGGCGCTTCGCACATGGCCGAGGGTTACACCCGCACCAAGGCCGGCAACATCGGCGTGTGCATCGGCACTTCCGGCCCTGCCGGGACTGACATGGTCACCGGGCTCTACAGCGCCTCGGCCGACTCGATCCCGATCCTGTGCATCACCGGCCAGGCACCGCGGGCACGCATGCATAAAGAAGACTTCCAGGCCGTCGACATCACCGCCATCGTCAAGCCAGTGACCAAGTGGGCCACCACCGTCATGGAACCGGGCCAGGTGCCGTATGCGTTCCAGAAAGCCTTTTATGAGATGCGCTCCGGCCGCCCAGGCCCAGTGCTGATCGACCTGCCGTTCGACGTGCAGATGGCCGAAATCGAATTCGACATCGACGCCTACGAACCCCTGCCGCTGGCCAAGCCCACCGCCAACCGCGTGCAAATCGAGAAGGCCCTGGCCATGCTCGACCAGGCCGAGCGCCCATTGCTGGTGGCCGGTGGCGGCATCATCAACGCCGACGCCAGCGAGTTGCTGGTGGAGTTCGCCGAGCTGACCGGCATCCCGGTGATCCCGACCCTGATGGGCTGGGGCACGATTCCGGACGATCACCCGTTGATGGTCGGCATGGTTGGCCTGCAAACCTCGCACCGCTACGGCAACGCGACGATGCTGAAGTCGGACGTGGTGTTGGGCGTCGGTAACCGTTGGGCTAACCGCCACACCGGTTCGATCGACGTCTACACCGAAGGCCGCAAGTTCATTCACGTTGACATCGAACCGACCCAGATCGGCCGTGTATTTACGCCGGATCTGGGCATCGTGTCCGACGCCGCTGCCGCGCTGACCGTGTTCATCGAAGTCGCTCGCGAATGGCAAGCCGCCGGCAAGCTGAAAAACCGCAGCGCCTGGCTGCAAGATTGCCAACAACGCAAAGCCAGCCTGCATCGCAAGACCCACTTCGACAACGTGCCGGTCAAGCCACAGCGCGTGTACGAAGAGATGAACCAAGTGTTCGGCAAAGACACTTGCTATGTAAGTACCATCGGTCTGTCGCAGATTGCCGGCGCGCAGTTCCTGCACGTCTACAAGCCGCGTCACTGGATCAACTGCGGTCAGGCCGGCCCGTTGGGCTGGACCATTCCGGCAGCGCTGGGCGTGGTCAAGGCCGACCCGAGCCGCAAGGTCGTGGCACTGTCGGGCGACTATGATTTCCAGTTCATGATCGAAGAATTGGCGGTGGGCGCGCAGTTCAAACTGCCGTACATCCACGTTGTGGTAAACAACTCGTACCTGGGGCTGATCCGTCAGGCTCAGCGCGGTTTCGACATGGACTACTGCGTGCAGCTGTCCTTCGATAACCTCAACGCTCCGGAACTCAACGGTTACGGTGTCGACCACGTAGCAGTTGCCGAAGGTCTCGGCTGCAAGGCACTGCGAGTGTTCGAACCAGGTCAGATCCAGCCTGCCCTGCGCAAGGCTCAGGAACTGATGGAAGAGTTCAAGGTGCCGGTGATCGTCGAGATTATCCTGGAGCGCGTGACCAACATTTCCATGGGCACCGAGATCAACGCGGTCAACGAATTCGAAGACCTGGCGCTGGTCGGCAACGATGCGCCAACCGCGATTTCGTTGCTCGATTAACAGCTGATCGCATGATCGTTCCCACGCTCTGCGTGGGAATGCATCCAGTGACGCTCCGCGTCACATAACGGCTGGACGCAGAGCGTCCGGGGCGGCATTCCCACTCAGAGCGTGGGAACGATCAGCCTTCACACACATACGGGAGACCACCATGCCGCGTTTCGCAGCCAACCTGTCCATGCTGTTCACCGAACAGGATTTTCTTGCCCGTTTTGAAGCGGCCGCCAAGGCCGGCTTCAGTGGTGTCGAATACCTGTTTCCTTACGACTTCAGCTCCGCCGAGATCAAGGCCACGCTCGACGCCAACGGTCTGACCCAAGTGCTGTTCAACCTGCCGGCTGGTGACTGGGCCAAGGGCGAACGCGGTATCGCGTGCCTGCCGGATCGGGTCGAAGAGTTCCGCGCCGGGGTCGATCTGGCCATCGCTTACGCCCAAGTGCTGGGCAACACCCAGGTCAACTGCCTGGCCGGTATTCGTCCACAAGGCATCGACGATGCCACCGTGGAAAAGACCTTCGTCAGCAACCTCAAGTACGCCGCCGACAAGCTGCAAGCGGTGGGCATCAAACTGGTGATGGAAGCGATCAACACCCGCGACATCCCGGGTTTCTACCTGAACAACACGGCGCAAGCCCTGTCGATTCGCGAACAGGTCGGCAGCGCCAACCTGTTCCTGCAATACGACATCTACCACATGCAAATCATGGAAGGCGACCTGGCCCGCACCCTGCAATCGCACCTGGGCGAAATCAACCATGTGCAGTTGGCGGACAACCCTGGGCGCAACGAACCGGGCACCGGTGAAATCAACTACCGCTTCCTGTTCGAGCACCTGGACCGCATTGGTTATCAGGGTTGGGTTGGTTGTGAATACAAGCCGCTGACCACCACTGAAGCGGGTTTGGGCTGGCTGAAAACCCATAACGCGATCTAAGCGAACATGACATCCCTGTAGGAGCTGCCGAAGGCTGCGATCTTTTGATTTTGCCTTTCAAGATCAAGATCAAAAGATCGCAGCCTTCGGCAGTTCCTCCGGGGGAACACATAAATACAAGAGAGGATTTTCTCATGGCTAAAATCGGATTTATCGGCACCGGCATCATGGGCCACCCAATGGCGTTGAACCTGCAGAAAGCCGGTCACAGCCTGTTCCTGTCGGCCCACCACGACGCCGCTCCGGCCGATCTGGTTGCCGGTGGCGCCGTCGCCCTGGCCAACCCGAAAGAAGTCGCGCAAGAAGCCGAATTCATCATCATCATGGTCCCGGATACCCCGCAGGTCGACGACGTGCTGTTCCGCGCCGATGGCATTGCCGCCGGCGTCGGCAAAGGCAAAATCGTCATCGACATGAGCTCGATCTCGCCGACCGCGACCAAAACCTTCGCCGCCAAGATCAACGAAAAAGGCGCCCAGTACCTCGACGCGCCGGTGTCCGGCGGTGAAGTCGGCGCCAAGGCCGCGAGCCTGAGCATCATGATCGGTGGCGATGCCGACGCCTTCGAACGCGCCCTGCCGCTGTTCCAGGCCATGGGCAAGAACATCACCCTGGTCGGTGGCAATGGCGACGGTCAAACCGCGAAAGTGGCGAACCAGATCATCGTCGCGCTGAACATCCAGGCTGTGGCTGAAGCCCTGCTGTTCGCTTCGAAAAACGGTGCCGATCCAGCCAAGGTTCGTGAAGCGCTGATGGGCGGTTTCGCGTCGTCGAAGATCCTCGAAGTGCACGGCGAGCGCATGATCAAAGGCACCTTCGACCCAGGCTTCCGCATCAGCCTGCACCAGAAGGACCTGAACCTGGCCCTGCAAGGCGCCCGCGAGCTGAACATCAACCTGCCGAACACCGCCAACGCCCAGCAAGTGTTCAGCACCTGCGCGGCCATCGGTGGCAGCAACTGGGATCACTCGGCGCTGATCAAGGGCCTGGAACACATGGCGAATTTCTCGATTCGCGATAAGAAGTAAGCCCTGCTCGACACTGATCGACTGATCGTTCCCACGCGCAGCAGAGGAATGCATCCCGGGACGCTCCGCGTCCCTGCCGAAGCGGACGCGGAGCGTCCATTGAGGCATTCCCACGCAGAGCGTGGGAACGATCATTAGCACCATACCAAGAACAATAAGATTGGGAGCCCGCCATGTCGGTCGATCCGCAACACCTGCTGCGCGAACTGTTTGCCACAGCCATCGACGCGGCCCATCCGCAGCAAGTCCTCGAAGCCTATCTGCCCAAAGATCGCAGCGGTCGCGTGATCGTCATCGGCGCCGGCAAAGCTGCCGCCGCCATGGCCCAAGTGGTCGAGCGCTGCTGGCAGGGTGAAGTCTCGGGCCTGGTCGTCACCCGCTACGGCCACGGCGCCCCCTGCGAAAAAATCGAAGTGGTCGAAGCCGCGCACCCTGTACCAGACGCGGCTGGATTGGCCGTGGCCAAGCGGGTGCTGGAACTGGTCAGCAACCTGAGCGAAGACGACCGCGTGATCTTCCTGCTCTCCGGCGGCGGCTCGGCACTGCTTGCCCTGCCTGCGGCGGGCATCACCCTCGCCGACAAGCAATCGATCAACAAAGCCCTGCTCAAATCCGGCGCGACCATCGGCGAGATGAACTGCGTGCGCAAGCACCTCTCGGCGATCAAGGGCGGCCGCCTCGGTAAAGCCTGCTGGCCCGCCACGGTTTATACCTACGCGATTTCCGATGTACCGGGCGACCTCGCGACGGTCATCGCTTCCGGCCCGACCGTGGCCGACCCGAGCACCTCGGCCGAAGCCCTGGCGATCCTCAAGCGCTACACCATCGAAGTCCCGGTGTCCGTGCGCACCTGGCTGCAAATCCCGGAATCGGAAACCGTCAAACCCGGCGATCCGAGCCTGGCCCGCAGTCATTTCCAATTGATCGCCCGCCCACAGCAATCCCTGGAAGCGGCGGCGGTGAAGTGCCGTCAAGCCGGTTTCAGTCCGCTGATCCTCGGTGACCTCGAAGGCGAATCCCGGGAAGTGGCGAAGGTCCACGCCGGCATCGCGCGGCAGATCGTCCTGCATGGCCAGCCATTGGCAGCGCCGTGCGTGATTCTGTCCGGCGGCGAAACCACGGTCACCGTGCGCGGTAATGGTCGCGGCGGGCGCAACGCCGAGTTTCTGCTGAGCCTGACTGACAGCCTCAAAGGCCTGCCCGGCGTCTACGCGCTGGCCGGCGACACCGATGGCATCGACGGTTCCGAAGACAACGCCGGCGCGATCATGACCCCGGACAGCTACGCCCGCGCCGTCGCCCTCGGTTTGAGCGCCAGCGACGAGTTGGACAACAACAATGGCTACGGCTATTTCGAGGCGCTGGACGCCCTGATCGTCACCGAGCCGACCCGCACCAACGTCAACGACTTCCGCGCCATCCTGATTCTCGAGAGCACAAAAAATGACGCCTGATAAAAAGGTCAAAATCCTCGCCACCCTCGGCCCGGCCACGGACGGGATCGATGACATCCGTGAGCTGGTCGAGGCCGGGGTGAATATCTTCCGCCTGAATTTCAGCCACGGCGATCACGCCGACCATGCGCAGCGCTATCAGTGGATTCGCGAAGTCGAGCGTCAACTGAATTACCCGCTCGGGATTCTGATGGACCTGCAAGGCCCGAAACTGCGAGTCGGCAAGTTCGCCGAAGGCAAGGTGCAATTGCATCGCGGCCAGGCCCTGCGCCTGGACCTCGATCCAACCCCGGGCGATCAACGCCGGGTGAACCTGCCACACCCGGAAATCATCGCTGCGCTGGAGCCCGGCATGGACCTGCTGCTGGACGACGGCAAGCTGCGTCTGCGGGTGGTGACCAAGTACGCCGACGCGATCGATACCTCCGTGCTCAATGGCGGCGAATTGTCGGATCGCAAAGGCGTGAACGTGCCGCAAGCGGTGCTCAACCTGAGCCCGCTGACGGCCAAGGATCGTCGCGATTTGAGCTTCGGTCTGGAGCTGGGTGTGGACTGGGTGGCGTTGTCGTTTGTGCAACGCCCGGAAGACATCCGCGAAGCCCGCGCGCTGATCGGCGACAAGGCGTTTTTGATGGCCAAGATCGAGAAGCCGTCAGCGGTCACTCAACTGCGTGAAATCGCCGAATTGAGCGACGCGATCATGGTTGCTCGCGGTGATCTGGGCGTGGAAGTGCCGGCTGAGAGCGTGCCGCAGATTCAGAAAAACATCATCACCATTTGCCGCCAACTCGGTAAACCGGTGGTGGTGGCGACGCAAATGCTCGAGTCGATGCGCTTCTCCCCGGCCCCGACCCGCGCCGAGGTGACGGACGTCGCCAACGCCGTGGCGGAAGGTGCGGATGCGGTGATGCTGTCGGCGGAAACCGCGTCCGGCGAATACCCGGTGGAAGCTGTGCAGATGATGAGCAAGATCATTCGTCAGGTGGAGAACGGTCCGGATTATCAGGCGCAACTGGACGTGAGCCGACCGAAGGCTGAGGCGACTGTTTCCGATGCGATCAGCTGTGCGATTCGCCGCATCAGTAACGTGTTGCCGGTGGCGGTGCTGGTGAATTACAGCGAGTCCGGCACATCGAGTTTGCGTGCGGCGCGGGAGCGGCCGACGGTGCCGATCCTGAACCTGACGCCGAACCTGCAAACCGCGCGCCGCTTGACCGTGGCGTGGGGCGTGCACTCCGTGGTCAATGATCGGCTGCGGCAGGTGGATGAGGTGTGCTCGACGGCGCTGGAGATTGCCCAGGCCCAAGGCATGGCGCAGCGCGGCGATACGTTGTTGATCACGGCGGGTGTGCCGTTTGGGCAGCCGGGGTCGACCAACTCGTTGCGTATCGAAACCCTGATTTAACCCCACACGATGATCGTTCCCATGCTCCGCGTGGGAATGCAGCCCGGGACGCTCTGCATCCCAAGAGCAGACGCAGAGCGTCCATTGAGGCATTCCCACGCAGAGCGTGGGAACGATCAGTACTGAACGACCCTTATCATGCCTGCCAAGCACTTCAACACCCACTGCCCCGACTGGGCCACTGCCCTGCTCAACGGCTTCAGTCAGATCTTTCTCCAGCGCCACCCGCTGTGCGGTCTGCTGTGCCTGTTGGCGATTCTTTTTACCGCGCCGACCTTGCTCGGCGGTGCGCTGCTGGGTGGTGTCGCCGGGTTGCTCACCGCGCAACGGCGCGGCTATGCCAAGGCCGATCGTCAGGCCGGGCTGTTCAGTTACAACGGTGTCTTGCTCGGCTTGCTGCTGAGCCTGTATTTCCCCTGGTCCGCATTGTTACCGCCGCTGATCATCGCCTGCGCAGGCCTGAGTGCGATGCTGACCGAGCAATGGCTCAAGCGTTGCCGGGATCATCAGTGCCTGCCCGCCTATACCGCGCCGTTCGTTGGTTTGAGCTGGATGCTGCTCGCGTTTGCTGCGCCACTACATCCTGCGCCGCTGATTGAAATGAACACCGTTAACGTGATTGCTGCTTCAGTGAAAGGGTTGGGGCAGGTGATGTTTCTCGGTCATCCATTGGCTGGCGCACTGATTGCCGTGGGTTTACTGATCGCCGACCGCCGTGCCTTTTTCTGGGCATTGCTCGGTTCGCTGGCCGGTCTCGGATTCGCCCTGCTGCATCACGAAACCTCCAGCGCTCTGCTCGGTTTGAGCAGCTACAACCCAGTGCTCGCCGCCCTCGCCTTCAGCCAGATCCGTCGCCAGCCTTGGCTACCACTGCTGGGCATTGTGCTGGCGGTGCTGCTGACACCGGGTTTCGCCGCAGTGGGCCTGACCACGCTGACCGCACCGTTCATCCTCGCCTGTTGGCTGATTCGCGCCGGCCTTCGGCTGCTGCGCCAGGCCGCCAAAGACAGTGCGCCTTGCGCTACCGGGGAGAATCACCCTAGGCTTCGCTGATTATTGGTTCAGGCGTTATCCATGGACATCAGCAAAAACTGGCGTGAAGAGCTTTACGTCATGGTTTTCCAGAGCGACACCAAGGCCGGGCGGCGCTTCGACGGCATCTTGCTGTTGATCATCCTCGCCAGCATCGTGATCGTGATGCTCGACAGCATCGACGCGATCCACCAGAACTACGCCGATGTGCTGGCGTACATCGAGTGGGGCTTCACGATCATCTTCGCCATCGAATACGGCCTGCGCCTGTACTGCTCACCCAAGCCTTTGCGTTATGCGTTCAGCTTTTATGGGTTGGTGGATTTGCTGGCGATCGTACCCGGCATCCTTGCGCTGTATTACGCCGATGCACAGTACCTGCTGATCATCCGGATCATTCGGATGCTGCGGATCTTCCGTGTGCTCAAGCTCAGCCCGTACCTCAAGCAAGCCAACTACTTGATGTCGGCATTGCGCGGCAGCAAGCAAAAGATCGTGGTGTTTCTGGTCAGCGTCTGCACGCTGGTCACGGTGTTCGGTACGCTGATGTACGTGATCGAAGGCCCGGAACACGGCTTCACCAGCATTCCCAAAGGCATCTATTGGGCTATCGTGACGCTGACCACCGTGGGCTTCGGTGACATCGTGCCGAAGACCCCGCTGGGCCAGGTAATTTCGTCGCTGGTAATGATCACCGGTTACTCGATCATCGCCGTGCCGACCGGGATTTTCACTGCCGAATTGGCCAACGCCATGCGCGGCGAACAACTGCAACACGACTGCCCGGTGTGCAAGAAGAACAGCCATGAGCATGGCGCGGCGTTTTGCTCGCGATGTGGCAATCAGCTGTTCAAAAAAATGGAATAAGCAAAGTGCTTTTTAATCTTTAAAGGCCTATGCAAGCCCGGCTATAGTCGCTGGCAAATTGCCTCACTTTTAATAAAAACACCTATTTAGAACAAGGAATGCGCAGTGAAAAAACTCTTTGGCGCCTCACTTCTGGCCGCTGGCCTGGCACTGACCAGCGTGGCTCAGGCCGCACCGACCCTGCTTAACGTTTCCTACGACGTGATGCGCGATTTCTACAAGGACTACAACACTGCGTTTCAGAAACACTGGCAAGCCGAGCACAACGAAAACATCACCTTGCAGATGTCCTTCGGCGGCTCCAGCAAACAGGCACGCTCGGTGATCGATGGCCTGCCGGCTGACGTCATCACCATGAACATGGCCACCGACATCAACGCCTTGGCGGACAACGGCAAACTGGTTCCGGACAACTGGGTCACCCGCCTGCCGAACAACAGCGCGCCGTTCACCTCGGCCACCGTGTTCATCGTCCGTAAAGGCAACCCGAAAGCCCTGAAAGACTGGCCCGACCTGCTCAAGGACGGCGTCCAAGTGATCGTGCCGAACCCGAAAACCTCGGGCAACGGCCGCTACACCTACCTCTCGGCTTGGGGCTATGTGCTGAAAAACGGCGGCGACGAAAACAAGGCCAAAGCCTTCGTCGGCAAACTGTTCAAACAAGCGCCGGTGCTCGATACCGGTGGCCGCGCAGCGACTACCACCTTCATGACCAACCAGATCGGCGACGTGCTGGTGACCTTCGAAAACGAAGCGGAAATGATTGCCCGCGAGTTTGGTCGCGACCAGTTTGAAGTGATTTATCCGAGTGTTTCCGCCGAGGCTGAGCCGCCGGTGTCAGTGGTCGATAAAGTCGTCGACAAGAAAGGCACTCGCGCGGCAGCCGAGGAATACCTGAAGTACCTGTGGTCGCCGGAAGGCCAGGAAATTGCGGCGGCGAACTACCTGCGTCCGCGCGACCCGGCGGTGTTGGCCAAGTACACGGATCGTTTCCCGAAGGTTGATTTCTTGTCTGTAGAGAAGACCTTTGGCGACTGGCGCACCGTGCAGAAGACCCACTTCAATGATGGCGGGATCTTTGATCAGATTTATGCACAGTAAGAGTTAAACAGTCATGAAAAAGGCGACCTGCAGAGGTCGCCTTTTTTGTGGCCGCTGTGTCACCCAAACCCACCGCACGACGGCGATCCGCCGTTGATCGTTCCCACGCTCTGCGTGGGAATGCAGCCCGGGACGCTCCGCGTCCCAACAGCGGACGCGGAGCGTCCATTGAGGCATTCCCACGCGGAACGTGGGAACGATCGGTTACGGGGGTTACATCGGCGGTGTCACGCCATCCTTACCGGCCGAGATGGATTGCGCTGTCAGCGTCCCGTCCGCACTCTGGGTTACGAACGTCACGATCTTCACCCCGACCTTGAGCAAGCTGCGATCCCCCGGCATCAGGTTCACAATCGGCACATCCTCCGGCACCAGAATCTTCTGCTGGCCGCCCTTGTAATTGACGGTAAGCGTGCGGCCATTACTGACCACCAGATCGCCAACGCTGCCATTGGTCATGCTGCTGCCTTTGGCCAAGTCAAAGGGCCGATGGCCGTCACCGCTGCCGGCCAATTCGGGTGGGAAGACGTGGACTTCAAGGGCTTTGAGCGTCCCGTCATCCTGGGGAATCGCCGCTGAGCCGATATAGCTGCCGGGTTTGATGTCTTCGATATTGGCCAAGGTGACGGCACGGACTTTGGTGTCCTTGGTCAGGTTGATCACCACGTTTTCGCCACTGTTGGCGTGGACTTTCAAGGTGTCATCGCTGACACCGGTAATCTCGCCGCGTACGCCGATGCGCATGCCCGGTGCTTCAGCGGCCTGGGCGGCAGCTGCCGTGAACAAGCTGATCAAGGTAACCACTGATGCACCGCGAATCAGGTGACGAAACATCGCATTCATGGAAGTGCCTTCCTGTTATGAAACGTGAAGAGAGAACATAAGCACGCTATCGAACAAGATGTAAGTGAATGTATCATCGGACCTGAATGTTTTGACGCAAGGTTCATCGATGGACAGCACACGCGTCCGTCATTCATTCCGCAAAGGAATGATTACTATCACTCCAACCTCTCTTCCGCCGTTTTGGTCAGCCCTTTAGCCTTCGCGCATTCCTCCAGTTTAGCGAGACACGTTATGAACCCAGCGACTCAGGCGCCCCACAGCGCCGTGACAATGACCAAAGGCATGGTGATGTTGTTCGCCTTCTGCTGCGGCGCCATTGTCGCCAACATCTACTACGCCCAGCCGATCATAGGCCTGATTGCGCCGGACATTGGCCTGACCAGCACCATGGCCAGCTTCATCGTTTCGCTGACCCAGATTGGCTATGCGCTGGGCCTGTTTTTCCTGGTGCCGCTGGGTGACCTGCTGGAAAACCGCAAGCTGATGATCATCACCACGCTGGTGGCGATTGCCAGCCTGCTGGGCGCGGCGTTTACCGATCAGCCGAATGTGTTTTTGCTGATTTCGTTGCTGGTGGGTTTCAGTTCGGTGTCGGTGCAGATCCTCATTCCGTTGGCCGCGCACCTGGCGCCGGAAGAGTCTCGCGGCCGGGTGGTCGGCGGGATCATGGGCGGGTTGCTGTTGGGTATTCTGCTGGCGCGTCCGGTGTCCAGCGTGGTGGCGGATCACTTCGGCTGGCGCGCGATGTTTATCATTGCGGCGGCGTTGATGGCGGCGATCAGCATCGTGCTGGCGTTGACGATCCCCAAGCGTCAGCCTGATCACAGCGCCTCTTACGGCCAATTGCTCGGTTCGCTGTGGACGTTGCTGCGCCAACAACCGGTCTTGCGCCAACGGGCGTTTTACCAGGGTTGCATGTTCGCCACCTTCAGCCTGTTCTGGACCGCCGTTCCACTGGAACTGGCGCGTAATCATGGCCTGAGCCAAACCCAGATCGCGATCTTCGCCCTGGTCGGCGCCATCGGTGCCATTGCCGCACCTATTGCTGGTCGACTGGCGGATGCCGGGCACACCCGCAAAGCCTCACTGCTGGCCCTGGTGTTCGCCAGCCTGAGCTTCCTGCCGGCCTTCATACACCCGATCTACAGCGTGATCGGCCTGGCCGTCACCGGCGTGGTGCTCGACTTCTGCGTGCAGATGAACATGGTCCTCGGCCAACGCGCGGTGTACGCCCTCGACGCCAAGAGCCGCAGCCGTTTGAATGCGCTGTACATGACCAGCATCTTCATCGGCGGCGCGTTTGGTTCGTCTGTGGCCAGTGCGGTGTATGAGCATGGCGGCTGGTTGTGGATTGTGATTGTGGGTAGCGCGTTTCCGTTGGTGGCGTTGTTGCGGTTTTTGAGTGTTTCGCAGAAGCGTTCGCTGGCGACGGCGTGAGGTTTTAAAGCAATCGCGGGCAGGCCTTGGGCCTGCCCGCGAAGGCGATGTAACCGTCACCTCTCAGTGCCGAACCAGCTTTTCCATCGCCGCATCCGCCAGAAAGGAGGAGCGGCTTTTGACGTTATGCTCGCGTACATAACGGTCAATACGCTGGATGACATAACCGGGCAGCGTGACATTGACCTTCTCGGTCTTGCCCATGTAAGGCGCAATGTCCAACTCCAGCATTCCCCAGCCCATATCGGCAAACTCAGGATTGCCACGATGTGCAGCCGCTGAAGTCGGCATCGGAATCGGCTCCCCGTCAGCCGCAATCTCTTGCAGCATGATGTGGGCAATCTCGACTGCTGCGTTATAGGCGTCTTCAAACGTATCCCCGGCAGTCACTGCGCCCGGAATATCGGGGATCTGAATACCGATGGCGGTGTTCTCGTCGCCCCACTCGATACAGATAGGATATTGCATTATGGATCTCCTGCGTAACTGGCTGGCGGGCTATACAGCCCGGCTCGCCTCCTGATGCTTTTGACCGTCCCGATCGGTAAATCCTTCTTCGGGTGCGGGACGGGAAACGTGTAGGGGTTGTAACGGTGAGTGAAGATGTGATGACTGCCGGTGACCCGATCCAGTGTCCAGCCCGCCTCCTCCAGTTCCTTGATCAATAACCTGCTTTGCACCACCAGCCTCCTTGCTCCGGCCCAAACAAAAGTAACTCTAGAGTTATCTTTACTCAAGCACAAAAATCGAAAGCTCGACGTTCGGTTGTTTTACAGAGTGTGATTGGAAGGCTGGACATTCCCGTGATCCGTTACGCCGAGGTCAACCCGGATTACACTCAGCGACCAGAGCCTGACGCAATGCTGGCTGCGATTCGCGGCTGATTTGATTCACAGAAAAAAGGAAAACCGATGGACCGCCTGGCCGCTATGGAAACCTTCGTCTACGTGGTGGAAACCGGCTCGTTTTCCGCCGCAGCCCGGCGCCTGAATATCGGCCAGCCCGCCGTGTCGAAAACCATCGCGCACCTGGAAACCCGGCTCGACGTGCGACTGTTGTTGCGCTCGACCCGTGGCCTGACACCGACCGAGGCGGGCCTGGCCTTTTTCGATAGAGCCAAACGTGCCATCGAAGAAGCCAACGAGGCCGACAACGCCGCCCGCGGTGCCGCCAGCGGGCTGACCGGCAACCTGCGAATCTGCGCCGCCGTGACCTTCGGCCGGCAACACATCGTGCCGCACCTGGGGCCGTTTCTCGATCAGAATCCGCAACTGAACATCGACCTTATGCTCGACGACCGCAACATCAATCTGGTGGAAGAAGGCGTCGACGTTGCCCTGCGCATGGGCACCTTGAGCGACTCCGGCCTCACCGCCCGCAAGATCGCCGAATGCCGGCGCGTGGTGCTGGGCACGCCGCAGTACTTCGAAAAGCACGGCAAACCTGCCTGCCCTACCGACCTGTCTAAACACCAAGCCATAGTTTATAGCCTGGGCGGCGGTGCGAATTGGCCGTTCAAAAAAACCAGCGAAGAACACCCAGTGATCATCAGCGGCCGAATCCGCGTCAACGCCGCCGAAGGCCTGCGTGAAGCGGTCCTGGCTCATCTGGGGCTGACCATGGCGTCCGAGTGGATGTTTGCGCCGGAGCTGGCCAGTGGCGCGGTGGTGGAGGTGATGAGCGATTGGGCACTGCCGAATCAGGACCTGTGGGCGGTGTTTCCAACGGGAAGAATGGCCAGTGCCAAGGCTCGGGCGTTTGCCGATTACGTTCAGGCGTTGATGGCAAAAAAGTCTTAAACAAGCTTCAGTTTCGTTTATTGCGATTTTCGTTTGATTCGAATAGCCTTCCAGCATCGCTACTTTGAATGTTGGAAATCATTATGTCCTTAGTCATCCATCCACCGATAAACCTGCCCATGGCACGCGAAGTTCAGGCCGCTATCGAAGGTCAGCGCGCCCTCGCCGCCTATCTCGCGACACAATTCGAAACCCAACGCATCCAGATATTCGACGAGCGAAATGAAGCCCATAGCGTCGAACTGCCCACGTCAGCCCTTCGGTTGCTGGTCGATATCCTGGCCGCATTGGCGGAGGGTAATGCCGTCAAAGTCGTCCCGGTTCACGCAGAACTGACGACTCAGGAAGCCGCGGACCTGCTCAATGTCTCACGCCCACACCTCATTAAACTGCTGGAATCCGGCGAGTTGTCCTACCACAAAACAGGCAAGCACCGACGTGTGCGCTTTGCCGATTTGATGGATTATAAAAACCGGCGCGACACCGCCAGCGAGCAAGCAATGACGCTTCTCGCCGAGCAAGCACAAGCGTTAAGGACAGGATACGAGTGAGGCACTCCCCTTTTACCGCTGTATATGACGCATGTGTTTTGTACCCCGCCCCGTTGAGAGATTTCCTGATGTGGCTCGCGCTTTCAGGACGTTTTAGGGCGCGGTGGTCACTGGAGATACACAACGAATGGAAACGCAATCTGCTGAAGAACCGTCCAGACCTGACAACAGAGCAACTGGATCGAACATCCGAGCTGATGGATCTGGCAATCCCCGATGCCTGTGTCACTGGTTACGAAAATCTTGTTGAAGGGTTGACCCTACCGGACATGAATGACCGTCATGTCCTGGCGGCTGCCATTCGCTGCAACGCCAGTGTCATCGTGACCTTCAATCAAAAAGACTTTCCCTGTACCGAGTTGGAGCCATTTGGCATCGAGGCACAGCATCCTGACGAGTTCGTCGATAACCTGTTTGATCTGGACCCGGCAGCCGTTGTGGCCACGGCTCAACGGCAACGCAAACAATTAAAAATGCCGTCGATGGATGTCAGTACTTATCTCAATCTTCTGTCGCGCCAAGGCTTGGTCCGGTCAGTCGAGGCGCTGAACAATTACCGCTCCATTCTTTGACGACGCAGTGCGCTCAATCAAGATCAAAAGATCGCAGGCTTCGCCAGCTCCTACAAAAGCGGAGTACGCGCGTACGCGGTCCCGTAGCTGCCGAAGGCTGCAATCTTTTCGAAATCCAGACAAAAAAAACGGCGATCCTGAGATCGCCGTTTCTATTTACTCCCCAAACTGCCTGCCCAACCCACCCGGCACGCCATGGATGTCCGTATCTTCCCACGGCCCGTTCGGGCTGATCGAGCGGCTCCAGCCGTTGTTCCAGCGGTAGTAGGTGCGCTGGCGGTAGAAGGTGTTGGGCTGGTCGTCGAGTACATAGACGCCCATCTTCGCATCCCAGTGGCTGTTGCCCCCCGGTGGCGGGGCGAAGCTGGCCGAGGTGCGAGGCAGCGGCTTGGCCGGTTTGGCCGGAATGCTCGGTTTGCCCGGCGTTGGTGTCGGGGACGGCGTCGGCCGCGGCTGCGACGGTGGGATCGGTGGCAGTCGGTCAGGCTGCTGCGGCTGGACCACGCAAGCGCTTAACCCCAAAACCATACTGAGCAGGGTGATACGAGCGATGGCGGTCATAGGGGCGCTTCCTGTTATTTATCCGGGCTGTCGATGGTCAGTTTTTGCGGCGCGGTGGTGCTGCTGGCCAAGGGCTGGCTGCGACCGATCCATTCGCCGGCAGTCGGTTGGCCGGCGCGGGAGATGCGCGCAACCAGTTGGACTTCAGGGAAGTTCGACAGTTTCAACTGCGGCATCATCGCGTCGGCATCACCCAGTTCGACAGTGGCCGGTAAGTCAGCCACGGTCAGGCGTTTGGCAGCCAATGGCGCCGGTGGACCGGAGGTGGCGCGGGCGAAGATGAACACGCTGTCACCCGGTTGAACCTTGGCTTTCAGGTCAGCCGCGAGATCGACACGGACCTTGAGCAACGCGCCTTTGGTGACAGGTGCCTGGGCCACTTTGCCGCCGCTCGCTTCAAGCTTTTCGGTAGCCCGGGCAATCCCGCCTTGCAGTGCGCCACGGGAGTTGTCGTCCGGCGGCAGTTGCGCGAGCAGGCGATTCCAGTAGTCGATGGCATCCTGAAAGCGCTCAGCTTCAAATGCGGCGATACCGAGCAGACCCAGGCTGGTGACTTCTTTCGGATCGGCTTTCAACGCTTCGTCAGTCAGGGCCTGGATCTTGTCCGACCATTTCTTGCCGTCGGCGAAGTACTGGGCCTGCGCCCATTGGCCGAGCAGTTCCGGCTGGCGACCGGCGAGGTTCACGGTACGCTCGAAAATCTTCGCCGCGTCGGCGGGACGATCTTGAGCCATGTAGGTGCGACCGAGGAAGTACAAGCCTTCCGCCGAATCCGGTTGAGCAGCGACTGCGCGTTCCAGACGACGGGTCATCTCTTCCATCGACTGTGGCGCCTGGGCGAACTCACGGGTCAGTTCGACCTTGTCGCTGGCGCCGAAATGCAGGTACAGACCCAAGCCCAACACCGGCACCAATATTGCGGCTAGGAGCGGCAACGGTTTGCCCAGTCGCGATACCCGTGGCGCGGCAACACCTTCGGTGTCCGCCAGCAACTCACGGGCCGCTTCGGCACGGCCGGTGTCCATTTGCGTGGCGTTGAGCACGCCCTCTTCCTGCTGAGTCTGCAACTCAGCCAGGCGTTCTTGATAGAGCGCGACGTTCAGGGCGGTACGATCCTCTTCGAGCTGGGCGCGACGGCCACGTAGAACGGGGATCAACAGAAAACTCAGGGCAACCAGAAGTAGCAGACCTGCAGCGAGCCAGAAATCAATCATTCTTGGTTTTTATCCAACAGGTGATCGAGGCGCTCACGCTCCTCGGCAGAAAGCGTGTCCGGGGTGTCAGCGCGTTGCACGCGACGACGGCGAACGATCACGGCGATGACGACGAAGCCGCCCAGCAACAGGCCGGCCGGGCCGAACCAGAGCAAAGCGGTCTTGGCGTTCAGAGCGGGTTTGTAGCGAACGAAATCACCGTAGCGATCGACCATGAAATCGATGATCTGCTGATTGTCCTTGCCCTCGCCGAGCATGCGGAAAATCTCTTTGCGCAAGTCAGCGGCAATCGGGGCGTTGGAATCGGCAATGTCCTGATTCTGGCACTTGGGGCAACGCAGTTCTTTGGTCAGCTCGCGAAAACGCTCACGGTCGCCTTCTTTGGCGAACTCGTAAGTGTCGATGGCCGCGTGCGCCACGCCGGCCATGCTCAAGCCCAATACTGCAGCGGCAATCCAGCGCTTCATGGCTTGGCCTCGTCGACCAGCGCCTGATACTTGGCCGCCAGTTTTTCGCGCCAGACCTGTTCGTCGATCACACCGACGTACTTGTCGCGGATGATGCCCTTGGCGTCGATGAAGAAGGTTTCCGGAGCGCCGTAGACGCCGAGGTTCAGGCCCAAAGTGCCTTCATCATCGCGGATGTCCAGTTGATAGGGGTTGTGGAATTCCGCCAGCCACTTCAAAGCGTCGGCGTTGACGTCTTTGTAGTTGATGCCGTAGATCACCACGCCCTTCTCGGCCAGTTTGTTCAGCACCGGATGCTCGACCCGGCAGGAAATGCACCAGGTGCCCCAGACGTTGACCAGCGCCGGTTTACCGAGGATATCGGCCCTGGTCAGGGTCTTGTCGCCCTGCACGGCTGGCAGGGAAAACTCCGGGAACGGCTTGTTGATCATCGCCGAGGGCAACTCGGCCGGGTCCAGGTAGAGACCGCGATACAGGAAAACAGCCACCACCAGGAAAATTGCCAGGGGCAACAGCATCAACCAACGTCTCATGCAGTGGCTCCCGTCATACCAAGCGCTTCACGCACGCGGCTTTTCACCTTGACCCGATAACGGCGATCCAGCGCCGCCAGCAACCCGCCTAAACCTGTGAGCAGGCCGCCGAACCAGATCCAGCGCACGAACGGTTTGACGTGTACACGCACGGCCCAGGCGCCATCGCCCAGCGGTTCGCCGAGAGCGACATAGAGGTCACGGGTGAAACCGGCGTCGATCCCGGCTTCGGTCATCACCGAGTTCTGCACGGTGTAGAGGCGTTTTTCCGGGTGCAGCACGCTGACTTCCTTGCCATCGCGGATCACGCGGATCGTGCCCTTGTCGGAGGTGAAGTTTGGCCCTTCGAAGTGCTTGGCGCCTTCGAAGATGAAGTGGTAACCGGCCAGGTCCATGGACTCGCCCGGCGCCAGGCGCAAGTCGCGCTCGGCACTGTTCTGGCTCGACAACACGACACCGAGCGCACACACGGCGATGCCGAGGTGAGCGACCTGCATGCCCCAATAGCTGCGGGTCAGGGTCGGCAGGCCTTTGATCAGGCCTTTGTGGCGAGTCTTGTCGAGAATGTCGCGGACACCGGCCAGCAACACCCAGGCCGCGAGCATGAAGGTCGCGATCACCGCCCAGTTGAAATCACCGTAAGCAACGCCAGCCACCACGGCCAACGCGGCGCTGCCGAGCAATACCGGGGTCAACATGCCCACCAGCCATTTGACCGGGGTGTCTTTCCAGC
The DNA here is from genome assembly GCF_059716165.1 of Pseudomonas sp. LBUM1646. NCBI lineage: Bacteria > Pseudomonadati > Pseudomonadota > Gammaproteobacteria > Pseudomonadales > Pseudomonadaceae > Pseudomonas > Pseudomonas sp. LBUM1646. The sequence goes on along the minus strand of NZ_CP166810.1, from coordinate 1,868,420 downwards.
GCACCAGCATGCCGACCGCCATCACCACCATCAGCAACGCCATCAACGGAATGAACAGCGCATTGAAGTACGGCGGGCCGACCGACAGCTTGGCACCGGTCATCGCATCGAGGATCAACGGGTACAAGGTGCCAAGCAGGATCATCGACGCCGCCACCACCAGCACCAGGTTGTTACCCAGCAGCAGGGTTTCCCGGGACCAGAGGTTGAACCCGACATGGCTCTTGACCACCGGCGCGCGCAGGGCGAACAGCGTCAGGGAACCGCCGACCACAAACAGCAGGAAAATCAGGATGAACACACCGCGCTCAGGGTCGGAGGCAAAGGCATGCACCGAGGTCAGCACGCCGGAACGCACGAGGAAGGTCCCGAGCAGGCTCAACGAGAACGCGGCGATGGCCAGCAACACGGTCCAGCTCTTGAACACGCCACGTTTTTCCGTGACCGCCAGCGAGTGAATCAGCGCCGTACCGACCAGCCAAGGCATGAACGAGGCGTTTTCCACCGGGTCCCAGAACCACCAGCCGCCCCAGCCGAGTTCGTAATAGGCCCACCACGAACCCAACGTGATGCCGATACCGAGGAAGGCCCAGGCCACGATGGTCCACGGACGGGACCAGCGCGCCCACGCCGCATCAAGACGACCGCCCAGCAGCGCGGCGATGGCAAACGCGAAGGCCACGGAGAAACCGACATAACCCATGTACAGCATCGGCGGGTGAACGATCAGGCCGATGTCTTGCAGTAATGGATTGAGGTCACGACCGTCCGCCGGGATTTGCGGCAGGATCCGCGCGAACGGGTTGGAGGTGAGGATCAGGAACAACAGGAAACCGGTGCTGATCATGCCCATCACCGCCAGCACGCGGGCGAGCATGACTTGCGGCAACTGTCGGGAGAACACCGATACGGCGAAGGTCCAGCCACCGAGGATCAAGGCCCATAACAGCAACGAGCCTTCGTGCGCGCCCCATACGGCGCTGAATTTGTAGTACCACGGCAAGGCGCTGTTGGAGTTGCTGGCGACGTACTCCACCGAAAAGTCGTCAGTCATGAACGCATAAGTGAGGCAGCCGAAGGAAAACGCCAGGAAGGCAAACTGCCCCCAGGCGGCCGGCTGGGCCAGGCTCATCCACAGGCGGTCACCACGCCAGGCCCCCATCAACGGCACGATGGCCTGAACCAGCGCGAAACACAGCGCCAGGATCATCGCCAGTTGGCCCAATTCGGGGATAAAGATTCCAGACGTCATGGGTTAGCCCTCTTTCGCAGGAGTGGGTGCCGACATGCCGCTGTCCTTCAGGGCTTTGGTCACTTCCGGCGGCATGTACTTCTCGTCGTGCTTGGCCAGCACTTCATCGGCCACCACCACGCCTTCGGCGTTGAGCTTGCCCAGGGCGACGATGCCCTGCCCTTCGCGGAACAGGTCCGGGAGGATGCCGCGATAGCTGATGGTCACGGATTTGTTGAAGTCAGTGACGATGAATTTCACGTCCAGCGAGTCGCCGGAGCGTTGCAGCGAGCCCTTTTCGACCATGCCGCCCGCGCGAATGCGCGTGTCTTGCGGAGCTTCACCGTTGGCGATCTGGGTCGGCGTGTAAAACAGATTGATGTTCTGCTGCAGGGCGCTCAGGGCCAGGCCGACGGCTGCGCCGACCCCAACCAGGATCGCGAGAATGATGATAAGACGCTTTTTGCGCAGCGGATTCACTTGCCGTTCTCCCGGCGCAAACGACGCGCCTCTTGTTGCAGATACCGCTTGCGGGCCAGGATCGGCGCCGCCACGTTAAAAACCAGCACCGCCAGGCAGATGCCATAGGCCGACCAGACATACAGGGCATGATGGCCCATGGCGAGGAAATCGCCGAATGAAGCAAAACTCATCGAGCAGCCTCCAGACTGTTCTGCACTTCGGCTTTCACCCAGCTCGCCCGGGCTTCGCGCTTGAGCACTTCAAGACGCATGCGCAGCAACAGCACCGCGCCGAAGAAACAGTAGAAACCCAGCACCGTCAGCAGCAGCGGCAGCCACATCTCGGCGGGCATCGCCGGTTTTTCGGTGAGGGTGAAGGTTGCGCCCTGGTGCAGGGTGTTCCACCACTCCACCGAGTACTTGATGATCGGGATATTGATCACACCGACAATCGCCAACACCGCGCAGGCCTTGGCCGCACTGTCACGATTGCTGATGGCGTTGCCCAGCGCAATAAGACCGAAGTACAGAAACAGCAGGATAAGCATGGACGTAAGTCGCGCATCCCAGACCCACCACGAGCCCCAGGTCGGTTTGCCCCAGATCGCCCCGGTGACCAGCGCCACGGCGGTCATCCAGGCACCGATCGGCGCCGCGCATTGCAGGGCGACGTCGGCCAGTTTCATCTTCCAGACCAGCCCGACCACACCGCACACCGCCAGCATCACGTAGCAGGACTGCGCCAACATGGCGGCCGGAACGTGGATATAGATGATGCGAAAGCTGTTGCCTTGCTGGTAGTCCGGCGGCGCGAAAGCCAGGCCCCAGACGATGCCGACGCTAATCAGCAGCAACGCCGCGACGCTCAGCCACGGCAGCAGTTTGCCACTGATGCCGTAAAACCATTTGGGCGAGCCGAGCTTATGAAACCAGGTCCAGTTCATTACTGTTTCCATCACGGGTGCTCTTCGCTATTGAAGAGCCAAGGGTCTGCTTTTTTTAACAAAAATCGGTTAAAAAATAACCAGACCTCATTATTATTCGCCGACGCTGATCTTCAGGCCAGCAGCTATTGCAAAAGGTGTAAGCGTTATCGCCAGGGCGGTCAGGCTACCAAGCCACAAGAGATAACCGGTCGCCGGCATGCCTTGGAGTGCAGCCTGCAAGGCGCCACTGCCAAGAATCAACACCGGGATGTACAGCGGCAGAATCAGCAGCGCCAGCAACAGGCCACCGCGCTTCAATCCGACCGTCAGCGCCGCGCCCACCGCACCGAGCAGGCTCAGCACCGGTGTACCCAGCAATAAAGAAAGCAGCAACACCGGCAGACAGGCGGCAGGCAAACCGAGCATCAACGCCAGCAGTGGCGCAAGTAAAACCAGTGCCAGGCCAGAGAAGGCCCAGTGTGCCAGTACCTTGGCCAAAACCAGAAGAGCCAGGGGGTGCGGCGAAAGGACCCACTGTTCAAGCGATCCGTCTTCGAAATCACTGCGGAAAAGCCCGTCCAGCGAGAGCAAAACCGATAAAAGGGCTGCTACCCAGACCAGTCCCGGAGACAAGGTTTGCAACAATTGAGACTCGGGTCCAACCGCCAGCGGGAACAGCGACACCACGATGGCGAAGAATACCAGCGGATTGGCCAACTCTGCCGGACGGCGGAACAGCAAGCGAGCCTCACGGGCGACCAACAGGCCGAAAACACTCATACGGCCCAGTTCCCCAGATCAATGTCGCGATAGCCGGCCGGCAGGCGGCTCAGGGTGTGGTGGGTGGTCAGAATCACCATGCCACCGCTTTCGCAGTGGGCGGCCAGATGTTCTTCGAGTTGCGCCACGCCCTGTTTATCGAGCGCGGTGAAGGGTTCGTCGAGGATCCACAGCGGCGGACTGTCCAGATACAAGCGCGCCAAGGCCACACGGCGTTGCTGGCCGGCAGACAAGGTGTGGCACGGAACGTCCTCGAATCCTCGCAGCCCGACAGCCGCCAGCGCTTGCCAGATCGCTTCGTGGCTCGCCGGCTGGTGCAGGGCGCACAACCAACTCAGATTCTCTTCCGGGGTCAGCAAATCCTTGATCCCGGCAGCATGGCCGATCCACAGCAGGTTGCGCGCCAACTCGCTGCGTTGCTCGTTCAGCGGCTGACCGTTGAGCAGCACCTGACCGGCGGTCGGTTGCATCAACCCGGACAGCAGGCGCAGCAAACTGGTCTTCCCGCTGCCGTTCGGGCCGCTGATCTGCACCATTTCGCCACTGGACAGTCTCAATTCGAGATTTTCGAAGAGCAGCCGAAGGTCTCGCTCACAGGCGAGGTCGACGGTTTGCAGGAGTGGACTGTTCAAGAGATCACGGGCCTTTTCGTTTCAAATCGGCGTTTCAAGTCGGCGGTTCAAGTCGGCAGTGGCGCGGCCGCTAAAGAGATGCAGCATAGATGCATTGGCGGCCGGTTTTAGAGAGCTGCGTCAAAACAATTGCAATGTTTTCACCGCTCCCTGAAAGACGGGCGGCATTATACATGCCATGCCTTACTCTAAAGAGCGCATTTTCCGAAGGTTGTGACCGCGTATGACAGGCGAAATGAACATCCTCCCAGTCCCCCAGACTGCGCCGACCGCCACACGTCCGCAGGTGGTCAGTGGCGACTTGCTCAAGCTGCTGACGCCGATGGAGGGCCTGATCAGTGCCGGCCAGACCGCCAACGCTGAAGTGCTGTCGCTGAAGCAGGCGGATCAGACCTTTCAACTGTTGCTCAAAGTCACCCTCGACAGCGGCCGCCAGACCACGGTCCAGGCCACCAGCACGCAACCGCTGCCCACCGGCACCAACCTCGCGATCACCCAACCGTCGGCCAGCAACCTGGCGATCACGGTGCAACAGGCGATTGCCTCCAACGTTGCCGCCCTCACCCGCCTCGACACCGCGCAACTGCCGGTTGGCACCTTGCTGCAAGGCAAAGTGCTGACCTCCCAGGTGTTGCCGCAGACGCCGGGCCAGCCCACGGTTTTTCGTTCAATGGTGAGCCTGCTCAACACCACACTGAGCGGCAGCACCCTGACCATCGACAGTCCTCAGCCGCTGCGCATTGGCACGCTATTGAGTGCCTTGGTGCAAGACACACAGACCTTGAAATTCCTGCCGCTGAGCAATCGCCAGGACCAGTTGGCGGTGTCGCAGCAGCTGACCACCCAGCAGAGCCGCCAGGGGTCGCTGGACGGTTTGCTCAGTGCCTTGCAGAACCTGCCGCAGACCGACGAGACCTCCGCCGACCTGCAAGCCGCCGTGAACAAACTGCTCGCCGGGCTGCCGGACGTGCAGCAATTGAGTACGCCAAAAGGCCTGGCCCTGGCGTTGGCCAACAGCGGTATGTTCCTCGAAGCGAAGCTGCTGACCGGCCAGACCCCGACGCTGGCCCCGGACATGAAAGCCGACCTGCTCAAGCTGATCGCGCAATTGACCCCGCCTAACACCAACCTCACCGCGATCATTGCCGCCAATACCCTGGCCCAGGCGATGCCAAATTTCGTGCGCAGTGCGCTGGGCATGCTCGGCCAGGTCAGCGCCAAACCGCTGCCAACCCATTTCCCGCTGCCTGATCGGTTATTGCAAAACCAGGATGGCGAAGGCGATCTTGAGCATTTGTTGCGTCTGGCAGCCGCCGCCGTTTCGCGCCTGCAAAGCCATCAACTGTCGAGCCTGGAACAAACCGGCGTCACTGACGATGGGCGGCTGATGAGCACTTGGCAGCTGGAAATCCCGATGCGCAACCTGCAGGACATCGTGCCGTTGCAGGTCAAGTTCCAACGCGAAGAAGCGCCGGAAAAAGAAGCGCAAAACGAACGGCGTGAAGAACGGGAACCGAAACAACAACTGTGGCGGGTCGAGCTGGCATTCGACATGGAGCCGCTAGGGCCGTTGCAGGTTCAGGCGCAGTTGATTCAGGGCAGCCTGTCCAGCCAGCTGTGGGCCGAACGCCCGTACACCGCGAGCCTGATCGAAAGCAACCTGGCCGCGCTGCGCGAACGCTTGCTGGCGTCCGGCCTCAACGTCGGCGACCTCGATTGCCACCTCGGCACTCCACCCCAAGGCGCACAAACCCGCCTCGAACAACGCTGGGTCGACGAAACCGCATGAGAAACCCCAACACTCCTCGCCAGGCCATCGCCCTTAAATACGACGGCAGCCACGCCCCGACCCTCACCGCCAAGGGCGACGAAGAACTGGCCGAAGCGATTTTGAAAATTGCCCGCGAATGCGAAGTGCCGATTTACGAGAACCCGGAGCTGGTGAGGCTGCTGGCGAAGATGGAACTGGGAGACAGTATTCCGGAGGAGTTGTATCGCACGATTGCCGAGATTATTGCGTTTGCGTGGAATTTGAAGGGGAAGTTCCCACAGGGGCTGGATCCGAATGCGCCGATGGTTGAGAAGGACGTCACCGATCGCGGCGACGACTACTGATCGTTCCCATGTTCTGCGGTGGGAATGCAGCCGTGACGCTCCGCGTCACAGTTCAAGAGCGGAACGCGGAGCGTCCCAAGAGGCATTCCCACGCAGAGCGTGGGAACGATCTCATCGCCCCGGAAAATCAGCGTTTAAACGCAAAAAAAATCGCAGCCTTCGGCAGCTCCTACAAGGGTTTGCGTACACCCGTAGGAGCTGCCGAAGGCTGCGATCTTTTGATCTTTCTCAGTTCTTGTGCATCTTACTCATCAACTCCGCCTCAGCCTGGGTCAAGCCGCACGACTGAGTCAGTTCATCGACGCTCGCGCCCATGCCCACCAATCGCGCCGCCTGGGCAAACGACAGGCTCGACGGGTCGCGTTGTTCCAGCTGGGCCAGTTTGTCCGGCAACGGGCTGACCACCGCGCGCAGTTCGTGCAGGTCTTCACCCATGCGCACGTTGCCGCTCTGGTAGTTGTCGACGCGCTTGGCCAGGTCCTTGATGCGCTGATCGCGCAGCGCATCGCCCTCGGCCTGTTGCGCGGCGATCAGTCGCTGGCCGCGGATGTACGCCAGGAACATGGCCAGCGTGCCTGCCCAAAACAAGAACAGGACAATGACTGCAACCTCAAGAATCAATCAGATGTTCTCCAGATCCGACCATTCTTCTTCGCTCATCATCTTGTCCAGTTCGACCAGGATGAGGAGTTCGTTGTTCTTGTTGCACACGCCCTGGATAAACTTGGCGGATTCTTCGTTGCCGACGTTTGGCGCGGTCTCGATTTCCGACTGACGCAGGTAAACCACTTCGGCCACGCTGTCGACCATGATCCCGACGACTTGCTTGTCGGCTTCGATGATGACGATACGGGTGTTGTCGCTGATCTCGGCGTTCATCAGGCCGAAGCGCTGACGGGTGTCGATCACGGTGACCACGTTACCGCGCAGGTTGATGATGCCCAGCACGTAGCTCGGGGCACCCGGGACCGGGGCGATTTCGGTGTAACGCAGGACTTCCTGAACGCGCATCACGTTGATGCCGTAGGTTTCATTGTCCAGTTTGAAGGTTACCCATTGCAGGATCGGATCTTCAGAACCTTTTGCATTCGTCGCGTGACTACTCATACCCTGACCCCTCGAAAAACCGCGCTTGGCGGTGTGTGTTCTGTGTGGCGGCATTCAACAATGCCGTCGCCTACTTGTTATGTCGGCTGCTATGTCGATTTGTGTAGCGGCTTGCTGCCGCCCATGTGCTTTGCTCCACCGCTGGCGATCAACTCGGCCAGGGCGGAAACGTCCAGCAATGCACACATGTGCTCAATCACCGTGCCGGCGAGCCATGGCCGCTGACCTCGATGACTTCTCCATTTGATTTCGTTCGGGTCCAGGCGCAACGAGCGGCTGACCTGATGCACCGCCAGCCCCCACTCGTAGCCCTGAACCGAAATAACGTATTGCAGGCCCTGGCGGAAGTCATCGCGATAACGGTCCGGCATGACCCAGCGTGCGGTATCCAAGACTTTCAGGTTGCCGGCCTGGCTCGGCAGGATCCCGAGGAACCATTCCGGCTGACCGAACAACGGCGTCAACTCGTGGCCGGCCAGGGAATAAATCGAACCCAGACACACCAGCGGCACCGCCAGGGTCAGCCCGGCGACGTCGAACAACAGGCATTCGAACGGCTCGGCGGCCCAGGACGGACGACCATCGGTTTCCACCGGTGGCGGCGTGTTGCTCGGCGGCAAGTGAACTTCAACGACGGGCGGCACCAAGGCTTGCAGCAATGGTGCGATGGTCGAGACCGGCGCCAGGATCGGGGCCGGGGCTTCGATCACGGCGACCGGTGCTTTCTCGGCGACTGGCGCAACCGCGGGTGCAGCAACGGCCGCCGTTGGACGCGCATCACGAGCCTGTTCTTCGAGCACCGCCAACTGGAACTCGTCCAGTGCCGCTTCGACCTCGACCGCTTCGACAACCGCTACGACTTCCGAAACTGCTTCAACTTCCAGCGGCAACTCTTCAGTTGCCTCCATCAGCAAGCTGTCCAGATAAGACTGGAGCGCCAGTTGCGGACGCGAGGTGACCTTCACCGGCCGGTTCATGCGCGCACCAGTGTAGGAGCTGCCGAAGGCTGCGATCTTTTAGCAATTTCAGAGACGCCACAAAGCAAGATCAAAAGATCGCAGCCTGCGGCAGCTCCTACGGGGATTGGGTTCATCAGACCACCGCCGGGACGAGTTGTGCGGCCAGCAGGTGCTTGAGCAGTGCGCGGTACGCGAGAACGCCACGGCTCTTGCCGTCGAACTGCGAAGGCGTCACACCGGCCCGGCTCGCATCACGCATGCGGGTGTCCACCGGGATGTAGCCTTGCCAGATTTCTTCCGGGTACTTGTCGCGCAACACGCGCAAGGTCCCGAGAGACGCCTGGGTGCGGCGGTCGAACAAGGTCGGGACGATGCTGAACGGCAGTGCCTGCTTGCGAGAACGGTTGATCATCGCCAGGGTGTTGACCATGCGCTCCAGGCCTTTGACGGCCAGGTGTTCGGTCTGCACCGGGATCACCAACTGCTGACTGGCGGCCAGGGCATTGACCATCAACACACCGAGCAACGGCGGGCTGTCGATGACCGCGTAATCGAAGTCTTGCCACAATTGCGCCAGACTCTTGGCGATCACCAGGCCCAAGCCACTCTGGCCCGGCGACTGACGCTCAAGGGTCGCCAGCGCAGTGCTCGACGGCAACAGGGAAATATTCTCGTGACTGGTGGGCATCAACAGCTGGCCAGGCAAGCCTTGGGGCACGCTACCCTTGTGCAGGAACAAGTCGTAGCAGCTGTGTTCCAGAGTGTCGGGGTCGTAGCCGAAATAGCTGGTCATCGAGCCGTGCGGGTCAAGATCGACGATGACCACGCGCTTGCCCGCCTCGGCCAGCAACCCGGCTAAAGCGATAGAGGAAGTGGTTTTACCAACACCACCCTTTTGATTGGCAACTGCCCAGACTCTCATTCGGATTGTTCCTCCCGGCCGATCAGGTCGACCGAGAAATAGCTCAACGTATTAATGCGGGTGACGGAGAATTGACGGCGCTCTCTCGTCCCGGCGACTTGACCGGGGTCGGTGCAGTTTGTGTGCCAGCACGCTTCAATGCGGCATCCGGTTTTGCATTAGCGGTTCCGGTGCCTGTGAGGCTGCGACGTACATCGAGATTTCGCGAAACCACCAGCACTACCCGACGGTTGCGCGCGCGGCCTTCGGCGGTGGCGTTGTTGGCCACGGGCTGGAATTCACCGTAGCCCACCGACGCCAGGCGACCGGGGTTCACACCCTGCATCGCCAGCATGCGCACGATGCTCGCCGAACGGGCCGAGGACAGTTCCCAGTTGGTCGGGTACTGCGCCGTGCGGATCGGTTGATCGTCGGTAAAACCTTCGACGTGGATCGGGTTGTCGAACGGTTTCAGGATCGCCGCGACCTTGTCGATGATGTTGAAGGCCATGTCGCTGGGCATCGCGTCGCCGCTGCCGAACAACAGGCTGGAGTTGAGTTCAATCTCGACCCACAACTCGTTGCCGCGAATGGTCATCTGGTTGGAGCTGATCAAATCGCCGAACGCGGCGCTGATGTCGTCGGCAATGGTTTTCAGCGGATCGCTGGCGCCTGAGATGCCGGCGTCGACCTGCTCGGCATCCTTGACCAGCGGCTTGGCCGGGGTCACGGTCACCGGTCGCTCTTCACCGATCGGGATCGGCTTGAGGGCACGGTCCGAATCGGTGAACACGCCGATCAGCGCTTCCGAGATGACTTTGTACTTGCCTTCGTTGATCGAAGAGATCGAGTACATGACCACGAAGAACGCAAACAGCAGGGTGATGAAGTCGGCGTAGGACACCAGCCAACGCTCATGATTGACGTGTTCTTCAGGTTGACGGCGACGAGCCATGGTCCATTTCCCCCATCAATCCATGAAGCCCTGAAGCTTCAACTCAATAGAGCGAGGGTTTTCACCTTCGGCGATCGACAGAATCCCTTCCAACAACATTTCGCGATAACGCGACTGACGCAACGCGATGGACTTGAGCTTGGCTGCAACCGGCAGCAACACCAGGTTGGCACTGGCCACGCCGTAGATCGTCGCGACGAACGCCACGGCGATGCCGCTGCCCAGTTGCGACGGATCGGCGAGGTTGCCCATGACGTGAATCAGGCCCATCACCGCACCGATGATGCCGATGGTCGGCGCATAGCCGCCCATGCTTTCGAAGACTTTGGCGGCCTCGATGTCGCGGCTTTCCTGGGTGTAGAAATCCACTTCCAGGATGCTGCGAATCGCTTCCGGCTCGGCGCCATCGACCAACAGTTGCAAGCCTTTGCGCGAGTAGTTGTCCGGTTCGGCGTCGGCCACCCCTTCCAGCCCGAGCAAGCCTTCCTTGCGTGCCGTCAGGCTCCAGTTCACTACGCGATCGATGCCACCGGCCAGATCCACACGCGGTGGAAACAGGATCCAGGCAAGGATCTGCATGGAGCGCTTGAACGCGCTCATCGGCGATTGCAACAGCGCCGCACCGACGGTCCCACCGATCACGATCAACGCCGCCGGGCCGTTGGCCAGAGCGCCGAGGTGACCGCCTTCAAGGTAGTTGCCGCCAATGATGGCGACGAACGCCATGATGATCCCGATAAGGCTGAGTACATCCATCAGATACAGGCCTCAACCAAGTGCTTGCCAATGTCGTCCAGGCTGTAAATCGCGTCGGCGAGATCCGCTTTGACGATGGCCATCGGCATGCCGTAGATCACGCAACTGGCTTCATCCTGAGCCCAGATCGCACTGCCACCCTGTTTGAGCAGACGCGCGCCTTCGCGACCGTCGGCGCCCATGCCGGTCAACACCACCGCCAGAACTTTGTCACCGTAGGATTTGGCCGCCGAACCGAAGGTGATGTCCACGCACGGCTTGTAATTCAGACGCTCGTCGCCCGGCAGGATTTTCACCGCGCCACGACCATCGATCATCATTTGCTTGCCACCCGGTGCCAGCAGCGCCAGGCCCGGACGCAGGATGTCGCCATCCTCGGCTTCCTTGACGTTGATGCGGCACAGTTTGTCCAAACGCTCGGCGAAGGCCTTGGTGAAGGCTGCTGGCATATGCTGGATCAACACGATCGGCGCCGGGAAGTTGGCCGGCAATTGGGTCAACACCCGTTGCAGCGCAACCGGGCCACCGGTGGACGTACCGATGGCCACCAGTTTGTAGGCTTTGCGTTTCGGCGCGGGCGACGATGGGCCGGAAGACGCTGGTGCACGGATCGGCAAAGGTGCCGGTGCCGGACGCGCAGGTGCGCTGCTGCCGTAGCTGCTGACGCTCGAAGGCGCAGGCGTCGGTGCAGGTGCCGCCACCGGAGCCGGGGCCGTGTAGGTATTGGCGCGACGGTTACTGCGCGAAATGCTGAGGATCTTCTCGCACAGCAGTTGCTTGACCTTCTCCGGGTTGCGGGAGATGTCTTCGAAATTTTTCGGCAGGAAATCCACCGCACCCGCGTCCAGCGCATCCAGGGTGACCCGGGCGCCTTCGTGCGTCAGCGAGGAGAACATCAAGACCGGGGTCGGGCAGCGCTGCATGATGTGCCGCACCGCCGTGATGCCATCCATCATCGGCATCTCGTAGTCCATGGTGATCACGTCTGGCTTGAGGGCCAGCGCCTGATCGATCGCCTCTTTTCCGTTGGTCGCCGTACCGACAACCTGGATGTTCGGATCCGCTGAAAGAATTTCCGAGACGCGGCGGCGGAAAAACCCCGAATCGTCCACCACCAGGACTTTGACTACCATAAACACTCCGTTAGACGCAGCGGGGCGTTGTCGCCCCGCTGCGGCAGAATCAAATACGCCGTGCGGCGTAACGCTTGAGCATGCTCGGCACATCGAGAATCAGCGCAATGCGGCCGTCACCGGTGATGGTGGCGCCGGACATGCCCGGGGTTCCCTGGAGCATTTTGCCCAATGGCTTGATGACCACTTCTTCCTGGCCCACCAGTTGATCGACGACAAAGCCGATCCGCTGGGTGCCCACCGAAAGGATCACCACATGGCCCTCGCGCTGCTCTTCGTGAGCGGCAGAGGCGACCAGCCAGCGTTTGAGGTAGAACAAGGGCAGCGCCTTGTCCCGTACGATCACCACTTCCTGACCGTCGACCACGTTGGTGCGCGACAGGTCGAGGTGGAAGATCTCGTTGACGTTCACCAGCGGGAACGCAAACGCCTGGTTGCCGAGCATGACCATCAGCGTCGGCATGATCGCCAGGGTCAACGGCACCTTGATGACGATCTTCGAGCCTTTGCCCTTGGTCGAGTAGATATTGATGGTGCCGTTGAGCTGGGCGATCTTGGTTTTCACCACGTCCATGCCCACGCCACGACCCGACACGTCGGAGATCTCGGTTTTGGTCGAGAAACCCGGCGCGAAGATCAGGTTGAAACAGTCCGACTCGCTGAGACGGTCCGCTGCATCCTTGTCCATCAAGCCTTTCTTCACAGCAATGCCGCGCAGAACATCAGCGTCCATGCCCTTGCCGTCATCGGAGATGGACAGCAGGATGTGGTCGCCTTCCTGTTCGGCAGACAGAATCACCTTGCCGCTGCGAGGCTTGCCCATCGCTTCGCGTTCGGCCGGCTCTTCGATACCGTGGTCGACCGAGTTGCGCACCAAGTGGACCAGCGGGTCGGCCAGGGCCTCGACGAGGTTCTTGTCGAGGTCGGTTTCTTCGCCGACCAGTTCCAGGTTGATCTCTTTCTTGAGCTGGCGAGCCAGGTCGCGAACCAGACGCGGGAAGCGCCCGAAGACCTTCTTGATCGGTTGCATCCGGGTCTTCATGACCGCGGTTTGCAGGTCAGCCGTGACCACGTCGAGGTTCGACACAGCCTTGGACATGGCTTCGTCGCCGCTGTTAAGGCCCAGACGGACCAAGCGGTTACGCACCAGTACCAGTTCGCCAACCATGTTCATGATTTCGTCGAGACGCGCGGTATCAACCCGCACGGTGGTCTCGGCTTCGCTGGCCGGTTTTTCCGGTGGCGGCGCGGACGGTGCGGCGCGAGCAGGAGCCGCTGCCGGTTTTGGCGCTTCGGCTTTAGGCTCAGGCGCTTTGGCGACTGGCTTCGGTGCAGCAGCGGGCGCCTTGGCAGCAGGAGCAGTCACGACTGCGCCAGTGCCAACCTCGGTGAACTTGCCTTTACCGTGCAATTCGTCGAGCAGCGATTCGAACTCGTGATCGGAGATCAGATCGCCGCCGGCCGCTTTAGCGGTTGGCGCAGCCGGAACCGGCGCCGAAGCAATCGCGGTTTCCAGCGCATCGACAGCAAAGTTGCCCTTGCCGTGCAGTTGATCGAGCAGTGCTTCGAATTCGTCGTCGGTGATGTCCGAGCTGTCGCCGGCCGCTTTCGGGGCCTTCGCAGCTGGAGCTGCTACGGCATCCACCGCGAACTGACCTTTACCGTGCAACTGATCGAGCAACGACTCGAACTCGGCGTCAGTGATTTCGTCGCTGGCCGCAGCATTGCTGCTCGGCACTGGCGCAGCGGCGGGAGCTTCGGCCTGGGCCTTGACGGCGTTCAGCGAGTCCAGCAGTTGTTCGAATTCATTATCGGTGATGTCGCCCGACTCGCTTTCAGCGGCCGGTTCTTCCACCACGTCGGCAACCGGAGCTGCATCGGCAGTTTGCGGCTCGGCCAGACGGGCCAAGGCCTCAAGCAATTCTGGAGTGGCAGCCGTAATCGGGCTGCGTTCGCGGACTTCGGTGAACATGCCGTTCACCGCATCCAGCGCTTCGAGAACTACGTCCATCAGTTCCGAGTCGACGCGTCGTTCACCCTTGCGCAGGATGTCGAACACGTTCTCGGCGATGTGACAGCATTCCACCAGCTCATTGAGCTGGAGGAAGCCGGCGCCCCCTTTTACAGTGTGAAAACCGCGAAAAATTGCATTGAGCAAGTCCGCATCATCCGGTCGGCTTTCCAGCTCGACCAGCTGCTCGGACAGTTGCTCTAGAATCTCGCCGGCCTCAACCAGGAAATCCTGAAGGATCTCTTCATCGGCGCCGAAGCTCATTAAGGGGGTGCTCCTGAGGTCTAAAAACCTAAAAAACCTAAAATGCTAAAACTCTAAAATCCTAGGCTGGATAACAAATCGTCCACATCGTCCTGACCGGACACAACGTCTTCTCTTTTATCGGCATGAATCTGCGGACCTTCACCCTGAGAGAGATGTTTTTGCGGATCTTTTTCAGCCAGCATCGCTTCACGGTCATGCTCGATACCCGCAAAGCGGTCTACCTGGCTGGCCATGAGCACGAGCTTGAGCAGGTTGCTTTCAACTTCGGTGACCAATTGGGTCACGCGCTTGATCACCTGACCGGTGAGGTCCTGGTAATCCTGAGCCAGCAGAATGTCGTTCAGGTTGCTCGACACCGTGCGATTGTCTTCGCTGCTGCGTGTCAGAAATCCGTCGACCCGCCGCGCCAGCTCGCGGAACTCTTCAGCCCCGACTTCGCGACGCATGAACCGTCCCCAGTCGGTGCTCAACGCCTGGGCTTCATTGCTCAGGCCATTGACCAGCGGCGTGGCGTTTTCCACCAGGTCCATGGTGCGGTTGGCAGCGGCCTCGGTCAGCTTGACCACATAACCCAGACGCTCGGTGGCATCCGTGATCTGCGAGACTTCCTCGGCTTGCGGCATGTTCGGGTCAATCTGGAAATTGACGATCGCGCTATGCAGTTCGCGAGTGAGCTTGCCCACTTCCTGGTACAGGCCGCGGTCACGGGTCTGGTTGAGCTCATGGATCAGTTGCACAGCGTCGCCGAACCTGCCTTTTTCAAGGCTTTCGACCAGTTCGACCGCGTGTTTTTTCAGGGTCGATTCAAAATCGCCCTGTGAAGATTCGTTATGCTCCATAGCTCCCCCGTGGCGCAGTTGCTCAACCGATGCGTTCGAAAATTTTCTCGATTTTGTCTTTCAACGCCTGGGCCGTGAAGGGTTTGACCACATAACCGTTAACACCGGCCTGGGCCGCTTCGATGATCTGTTCGCGCTTGGCTTCCGCGGTCACCATCAGCACGGGCAGGCTCTTGAGCTTCTCATCGGCGCGCACGTGGCGCAGCAGGTCGATGCCGGTCATGCCGGGCATGTTCCAGTCTGTTACCAGAAAGTCGATGCTGCCGCTGTTGAGAACCGGAATGGCAGTGGTGCCATCGTCAGCCTCGACCGTGTTGGTGAACCCAAGGTCACGCAACAGGTTTTTAATGATCCGCCGCATCGTTGAGAAGTCATCAACGATGAGGATTTTCATGTTCTTGTCCAATTCGACCTCCAAGCAGTCTTAAACGCGCCCAGCACCTGGACGCGCCATTTCAATCAATCCGGCAAAGCACTCAAATGACTGTCTGGAGCACAACAAATCGAGACCGCTGCAGTTCAACACCACACCAGCCTCGTTCGCAGTGTCCCCACACTGCCTTCAGCGCGCTCGCCACTCCCCCAAACGCCCCCGCAAACGGGCCGCGCACTGGCTGTGTAACTGGCTGACACGCGATTCGCTGACACCCAGGACCTCACCGATTTCCTTGAGGTTCAGCTCTTCGTCGTAGTACAGCGCCAACACCAGTCGCTCACGCTCCGGCAAATTGGCAATCGCGTCCGCCAGCGCAGTCTGGAAGCGTTCATCTTCCAGATCGCGTGACGGCTCCAGATGAGCACTGGCGCCATCCTCGTGCAGCCCTTCGTGTTCGCCGTCCTGCAACAGGTCGTCGAAACTGAACAGGCGGCTGCCCAAGGTATCGTTCAAAATCCCGTAATAATCGTCGAGACTCAATTGGAGTTCGGCCGCAACTTCGTGATCTTTAGCATCACGGCCGGTTTTAGCTTCAATCGAGCGAATTGCGTCGCTAACCATACGGGTATTGCGGTGGACCGAACGTGGTGCCCAGTCCCCCTTGCGTACTTCATCGAGCATCGCGCCACGGATTCGAATGCCCGCGTACGTTTCGAAACTCGCGCCTTTGCTGGCGTCGTATTTGGTCGACACTTCAAGCAGGCCAATCATCCCGGCCTGGATCAGGTCTTCCACCTGGACACTGGCCGGCAGACGCGCCAGCAAGTGATAAGCAATGCGTTTGACCAGTGGCGCGTAACGCTCGATCAGCTCGTATTGCGCATCACGTGCCGACTTCTTGTAGAGGTTGTAGCCACTGGCTGTCATAGGACGGGTCCTGCGGTCTGTTGCACGAGGCGCTCGACGAAAAACTCCAGATGCCCACGCGGGTTGGCCGGTAGCGGCCACGTGTCGACTTTCTGTGCAATCGCCTTGAACGCCAGGGCGCACTTGGAGCGCGGAAAGGCTTCGTAGACGGCGCGTTGTTTCTGCACGGCCTTGCGCACACTTTCGTCGTAAGGCACGGCGCCGACGTATTGTAAGGCGACGTCGAGGAAGCGGTCCGTGACCTTGGTCAACTTGGCGAACAGGTTGCGACCTTCTTGCGGGCTCTGGGCCATGTTGGCCAGGACGCGGAAGCGGTTCATGCCGTAATCGCGGTTCAGCAGTTTGATCAGGGCGTAGGCGTCGGTGATGGAGGTCGGCTCGTCGCAGACCACCAGCAACACTTCCTGGGCGGCGCGGACAAAACTGACTACCGAGTCACCAATACCCGCAGCGGTGTCGATCACCAATACGTCGAGGTTATCGCCGATATCGCTGAAGGCCTGGATCAGGCCGGCATGCTGGGCAGGGCTCAGATGAACCATGCTCTGGGTGCCGGACGCGGCCGGGACGATGCGGATACCGCCCGGGCCCTGCAACAGAACGTCGCGCAGCTCGCAGCGGCCTTCGATCACGTCGGCCAGGGTACGTTTGGGCGTCAGTCCCAGCAGAACGTCGACGTTCGCCAGACCCAGATCGGCGTCCAGCAGCATGACGCGCCGGCCAAGCTCTGCTAGAGCCAGGGACAAGTTCACTGACACGTTAGTCTTCCCGACGCCACCTTTGCCGCCGGTCACCGCGATCACCTGTACGGGATGCATGCTGCCCATGTTATTTCTTTACCTTGTCTTGCATAGACGGAGGCCACATTACTGGCTGCGCGTTCATTAACTGAACAATGCATGGCAGACCATCGATGTAGGTACAAAAACTGTTCATTAGTACCTCAGCCAACCTGCTTGGTCGGGCTGTGGTAAATATCAGCGAACATGTCAGCCATGGCTTCTTCGCTGGGTTCTTCCTGCATTTGCACGCTGACCGCGCGACTGACCAACTGGTGACGCCGCGGCAGATGCAGATCATCTGGAATACGCGGGCCATCGGTGAGGTAAGCCACCGGCAATTCATGACTGATGGCCAGGCTCAACACCTCGCCCAGACTCGCCGTTTCATCCAGTTTAGTCAGGATGCAGCCGGCCAGCCCACACCGCTTGTAACTGTGATAAGCAGCGGTTAGAACCTGTTTCTGGCTGGTGGTTGCCAGGACCAGATAATTTTTCGATTTGATGCCGCGACCGGCCAGGCTTTCGAGCTGCATGCGCAGGGCCGGATCGCTGGCTTGCAGGCCCGCGGTATCGATCAGCACCACGCGTTTGCGCAGCAATGGCTCCAGCGCCTGCACCAGGGACTGGCCCGGATCGACGTGGGTCACCGACACATTGAGAATGCGGCCCAACGTCTTGAGTTGTTCCTGGGCGCCGATGCGGTAGCTGTCCATGCTCACCAGCGCGATGTTTTGCGCGCCGTACTTGAGCACGTAACGGGCCGCGAGCTTGGCCAGGGTGGTGGTCTTGCCCATGCCGGCAGGGCCGACCATGGCAATCACGCCGCCCTCTTCCAGTGGCTCGACTTCCGGTGTGGAGATCATCCGCGCCAGGTGCGCCAGCAACATGCGCCAGGCCTGACGAGGCTCTTCAATATCGGTAATCAGTGCCAGCAGATCGCGCGACAACGGGCCGGACAAGCCGATGCGTTGCAGGCGACGCCACAGGTTCGCCTGGGCCGGACGGCTGCCTTGCAGCTGATTCCAGGCCAGGGAGCCGAGTTGCACTTCCATCAGTTCGCGCAGGCTGTTGAGCTCGAAGCGCATCGAATCGAAAGCCCGCGGGTCAACACCACCGGCGGCTGGCGCAGGGGCCGGCGCAGCACGGCGTGGCTGTTCGTAAGTCGGTTCGATCAGCGGCTCGGCGGCGGTCAACGGCAGGCCGGCGAACAACTGCCGATTGGTGGTCTTGTCACCGTCGGTCTCGCCTTCGCCGCGCAGGCTCAGTTCGGCCTGGGCAGTGACGATGCGCGACTGGGTCTTGCGCAGCTCATCCTCGAGCTCCATGTTCGGAACGCGCGGGGCCAGCGCCGACAATTTGTAATCCAGGGCAGCCGTCAGCTCGACACCGCCGGCGATCCGGCGGTTGCCAATAATGGCGGCATCAGCCCCCAGCTCATCACGAACCAGTTTCATGGCCTGACGCATATCGGCGGCGAAAAAACGCTTAACTTGCATAAACCACTACCTCAGCCGTTGGGCCCTACTGTCGCAACGATGGTCACTTGCTTGTTGTCAGGGATTTCCTGATACGCCAACACGTGCAAACCCGGGACTGCCAGCCTGCCGAACCGCGAAAGCATCGCGCGAACCGGACCGGCTACCAGCAGAATCACCGGTTGACCTTGCATCTCTTGACGCTGTGCCGCTTCGATCAACGAGCGCTGCAGCTTCTCTGCCATGCTTGGCTCCAGCAGAACGCCCTCTTCCGAGCCTTGTCCTGCCTTCTGAAGACTATTGAGCAATATCTGTTCCAACCTTGGCTCCAAGGTGATAACTGGCAGCTCCGACTCAGTCCCTACAATGCTTTGGACGATTGCGCGGGATACGCCGACCCGCACCGCCGCCACCAGAGCGGCAGTATCTTGACTCTTGGCGGCATTGTTGGCTATAGCCTCGGCAATGCTGCGAATGTCCCGAACCGGCACTTGTTCGGCGAGCAGCGCCTGCAACACCTTGAGCAGTTGCGACAGCGAAACCACACCCGGCACCAGCTCTTCAGCCAGTTTCGGCGAGCTTTTGGCCAGCAATTGCATGAGTTGCTGCACTTCCTCGTGGCCAATCAGCTCACTGGAGTGCTTGTACAGAATCTGGTTCAAGTGGGTTGCCACTACCGTACTGGCATCGACCACGGTGTAACCAAGGGACTGGGCCTGGGCGCGCTGGCTGATTTCGATCCAGACCGCCTCCAGGCCAAAAGCCGGATCTTTGGCGGTTATGCCGTTGAGCGTGCCGTAGACCTGCCCCGGGTTGATCGCCAGCTCGCGATCCGGGTAAATCTCGGCTTCAGCGAGGATCACGCCCATAAGGGTCAGGCGATAGGCGCTTGGCGCCAGGTCGAGGTTGTCACGAATGTGCACAGTCGGCATCAGGAAGCCCAAATCCTGGGACAGCTTCTTGCGCACGCCCTTGATCCGCGCCAGCAGTTGACCACCCTGGTTGCGATCCACCAGCGGAATCAGGCGATAGCCGACTTCCAGGCCGATCATGTCGATCGGGGTCACGTCGTCCCAACCCAATTCCTTGGTTTCCTGGGCGCGGGCCGGGGATGGCAGCAGCTCTTGTTGACGCTTGACCTCTTGCAAAGCCTGAACCTTGACCACGCTCTGCTTCTTCCAGAACAGGTAAGCACCGCCACCCGCCAGGGCCGCCATGCTGAGAAAGGAGAAATGCGGCATGCCGGGCACCAGGCCCATGACCGCCATCAGGCCTGCCGCCACCGCCAACGCTTTCGGCGAGGCGAACATCTGGCGACCGATCTGCTTGCCCATGTCTTCCGAGCCGGAAGCACGGGTCACCATGATCGCCGCCGCTGTCGATAACAACAGTGATGGCAATTGCGCCACCAAACCGTCACCAATGGTCAACAGTGCGTAAACCCGGCCAGCGTCACCGAAGGTCATGCCGTGCTGGAAGATACCGACCGCCATGCCGCCGATCAGGTTGATAAACAGAATCAGCAGGCCGGCGATGGCGTCACCGCGTACGAATTTGCTGGCACCGTCCATGGAACCGTAGAACTCGGCTTCCTGGGCGACTTCCATGCGGCGCAATTTGGCCTGGTTCTGATCGATCAGGCCGGCGTTCAAATCGGCGTCGATGGCCATTTGTTTGCCGGGCATCGCATCGAGGGTGAAGCGCGCGCTCACCTCGGAAATCCGCCCGGCACCCTTGGTCACCACGACGAAGTTGATGATCATCAAAATCGCGAAGACCACGATACCGACCACGTAGTTACCGCCGATCACCACCTCACCGAAGGCCTGGATCACCTTACCGGCGGCGGCATGCCCTTCCTGGCCGTGGAGCATTACCACCCGCGTGGAGGCCACGTTCAGCGCCAGGCGCATCAGTGTTGCTACCAGCAGAATGGTCGGGAACACCGCGAAATCCAGCGGCCGCAAGGCGTAGACGCAGACCAGCAACACGACGATGGACAAGGCGATGTTGAACGTAAAAAACACGTCCAGCAGGAACGGCGGCACCGGCAACATCATCATGGCCAGCATGACCAGCAGCAACAGCGGCACACCCAGATTGCCCCGACTCAAGTCGGCGACGTTTGTGCGAGCACTGTTGATTAACTGAGAGCGATCCACCGGTTTTCCCCGTTCCTTTAAAGCAAACTTTTGACGCCTGAAGCAGACGCAGAGCGGCTACTGCAAGAAGCCTTCCAACTTTTGTCGGGGCGGGGATGATCGTTTCTGCGCGACCCGTGGGAATGCAGCCCGGGACGCTCCGCGTCCCACCCAGGGCTGAACGCGGAGCGTCCGTAGAGGCATTCCCACGCGGAGCGTGGGAACGATCTTAAACAGCGGTGTTTAAGCGAAATCTCCAGACACTTACTCGCCCTACACATTCTTGCGCCACGGACTACGACTACGCCAGAATCCGCCGGCTTGTGCGCTTGAGGGCCGGGATTTATCGTTTCCGGGTCGCTGAAAAACAGCGATCGGGTTGGTAGCCCGGGATTAGGTCGCAAAGCACTATCCTTTGCCGAGACTTTTCGTCTCGGTTTTATGGTGGTCATGCGCAGGCGCCTTCGGGCGACCGTTCCTAATCCCGGTCTACCAACCTGCGTGTGGCCGCCACCCTTCGTCTGGTAGCGAAGGTGACGGCTCTTTTTAATGGATTAGGAGTTTCATCCATGTTCAAACCAACACCGAACCCACCCGATATCGACGACACCTCAATCGACCGACAAAAACTTCAGGAAGCCGCCGACCGCGCCCTCGAGGAGTACATCAACCTGAGCGCCCGCCTGAACGCCAGCGAGCGAAAACCCAGCACGATGTTCATGGTCGCCCCGGACAACAAAACCGAAAGCTTGCTCGCCCACGCCAGTGAGTCGCTGGCCTCGGCCAGCGTCATGGCCAACGATTTCGCAACAGGGCTGAAAGGCTCGCAGCGCAGCACGGTGCTGGGGATCGCCCAGAACATCATGCTCGCGGAATTAGCGGTGAATCGAGCGCTGGATAACCTCGACCCGCAGAGTTAGGGCAGGGCTTCAGCCCACCCCTTCAAGTCTAAACATACAAGCGAGCTTGCTCGCGATGGCGGTGCATCAGCCAACATCTTCATTGACTGACACAGCCTCATCGCGAGCAAGCCCGCTCCCACAGGTTCAGGCCAGCACAATCACTGCGCCGTCAGAATCTGCTCGGGTGAAATAGCGCCATAACTGAGTTTTTTAGCGTTCATATACTGTGTACCCCGGCGCATTAGCAGACCTTCCACCGGTACCGACTCCTCCTGGGCATACCCCAGAACCGCGACTGAACCGGGCGACCTCGCCCCCTCCGAGACACGGGGTTGTTGCGAATCAGCCTGAAAATCATGCCCGACCATCAAATCGAGCGCCCATTCGAATTGAATAATCGGCAAATCACTTATCTCAATCTGGCGTTTTTCACGTAGCTGAAAGTCCTTGCCTGCTGTCACTTCAAATTGGCCCTTGACGAGCTCGAATTTTGGTTTGTGATATCGCTCCCGCAAATCCCCTTCAGCCCAGTCATCAAGGTAGTTACTAGCATGATCAAAGACGCGGAACAAATCCTCTGTACTACGGATATTGCCTGCCTGACCGTTAAAATAGTTATAACCGTTGTGATAGCCCAGGCCGCCCAGTACGGGTCGAATGGCGTTGATCCTAGAGTCTAGATAGCCCGGAATATAGGCATTCGCCCTCTGCACGAAATGTGTGAAGTCCAGCGACAATCTGAAGGTGACCGTATAGCCGATCATATAGCCGGCCGCTTCATCGAGCCGCTCCTCCAGAACACCCCTAACAAACGTTAACTCCATTCCCTGAAGCTTTTTATATTCGCGCGCTACCTCTTCCATAACGATTTCCTCTGAGCCGTATATCAACGGGAAGATTCCCGGACTCATGACATCGCTTTGAGAAAAGGCTGTCTACTGTCAGAACTAACAGGTACGGGAGGTTTTCTGACGAGCGGAAGGTCAAAAGATCGCAGCCTCGTTTCACTCGACAGCGCCTACACAGCGCCCACATGAAATGTGACCCCCTGTAGGCGCTGTCGAGTGAAACGAGGCTGCGATCTTTTAAGAGTCGCGGCGCAAGTCCGGTGGAATCGGCAAATCATCCTTGAGCGGATCCGGGCGTTTGCCCTTGCCCGCACGGTGCTGGCGGATCTGGTAGACGTAGGCCAACACCTGAGCCACCGCCAGGTACAGGCCGCCGGGGATTTCCTGGTCGAGTTCGGTGGAGTAGTAGATCGAACGCGCCAGGGCCGGCGATTCGAGCAGCAGCACTTCGTTGGCCACGGCGATTTCGCGGATCTTCAAGGCGAGGAAGTCGCTGCCCTTGGCGATCAGCATCGGCGCCCCACCCTTTTCCGGGTCGTACTTGAGGGCCACCGCGTAGTGGGTCGGGTTGGTAATGACCACGTCGGCATCGGGAATTGCCGCCATCATCCGGCGCTGGGACATCTCGCGTTGCAGCTGACGAATCCGCTGCTTGACCTCCGGTCGTCCTTCCTGGTCCTTGTGCTCGTCGCGCACTTCCTGCTTGGTCATCAGCAGTTTCTTGTGGCTTTCCCACAACTGCACCGGCACGTCGACCGCGGCGATGATGATCAACCCGCAAGCCATCCACAACGTGCTCCAGCCCACCACTTGCAGACTGTGGATGATTGCCAGTTCCAACGGTTCATGGGCGATGCGCTGCAAGTCATCGATGTCCGACGACAACACCGCCAGCGCCACGAACAGGATGATGATGAATTTGGCGAACGCCTTGAGCAGCTCCACCAGGGCCTTGGTGGAAAACATTCGCTTGAGGCCACTGAGCGGGTTCATCCGGCTGAACTTGGGCGCCAGGGAATTGAAGGCAAAGAGCCAACCACCCAGTGAAATCGGGCCGATGATCGCCGCCAGCACTAGCGAAATCATGATCGGCTGAATCGCCCACAAGCCGATTTGCCCCGAGTGCAGCAAGTAATTGGTCATGGATTTCTGGTCCATGATCACTTCCCGCGGCAGCGAGAAGTTGATGCGCATCAGTTCCATCATGTCCTGGGCCAGGGCCCCGCCGAAAATCAGCAGTGCGCTGGCGCCGACCAGCATGATCGCCAGGGTGTTGAGTTCCTTGGAGCGCGCCACCTCGCCTTTGTCGCGGGAGTCCTTCTTGCGCTTGTCCGTGGGGTCTTCTGTTTTGTCTTGACCGCTTTCGCTCTCAGCCATGACTCAGCGCGCCTGTGCCAGTTCGCGTAAAAACTGCAAGGCCTCGGAGGCCATGGGTTGATACTGGTTGAGAATGTCCCCCAGGCTGACCCAGAGGATGAACATCCCGAGCACCAACGTCAGCGGAAAGCCGATGGAGAAGATGTTCAACTGCGGCGCCGCGCGAGTCATCACGCCAAACGCGATGTTGACCACCAGCAACGCGGTGATCGCCGGCAGCACCAGCAGCAACGCCGCCCCCAGCACCCAGCCGAGCTTGCCGGCCAACTGCCAGAAATGATTGACCAGAAAACCGCTACCGACCGGTAGCGTGGTGAAGCTGTCCGTAAGGACTTCGAAAACCACCAGATGGCCGTTCATCGCCAGGAACATCAGCGTCACCAGCATGGTGAAGAACTGCCCGATCACCGCCACCGACACGCCGTTGGTTGGGTCGACCATGGACGCGAAGCCCATGCCCATCTGGATCGCGACAATCTGCCCGGCGATGACGAACGCCTGGAAGAACAGTTGCAAGGAGAAGCCCAGCACCGCGCCGATGATGATCTGCTCGCCAATCAGCAACAGCCCGCTCAGGTCCAGCGGATTGACCGGTGGCATGGGTGGCAGGCCCGGTGTGATGACCACCGTTATCGCCAAGGCGAAATATGCCCGCACGCGTCGCGGCACCAGAGTCGTACCAAAGATTGGCATGACCATCAGCAGCGTACCGACGCGAAACAGCGGCAACATGAACGTCGCCACCCAGGTGCTGATCTGGGTATCGGTCAGTTGCAGCAGCGACATGGTTTAGCCGATGACCTGAGGAATACTGCCGTACAACTGCAGGATGTATTCCATGAAGGTCTGCACCAGCCACG
This sequence comes from Pseudomonas sp. LBUM1646, assembly GCF_059716165.1. Taxonomy (NCBI): domain Bacteria; kingdom Pseudomonadati; phylum Pseudomonadota; class Gammaproteobacteria; order Pseudomonadales; family Pseudomonadaceae; genus Pseudomonas; species Pseudomonas sp. LBUM1646. The sequence continues at coordinate 1,843,659 of NZ_CP166810.1, read as the reverse complement.
GGCCGGCCACAATCAGCGTCACCAGCATCACCAGCAGGCGCGGCAGGAAGCTCAGGGTTTGTTCGTTGATCTGGGTCGCCGCCTGGAACATCGCCACCAGCAAGCCCACCAATAGACTCGGGATAACCAGCACGGCGACCATCATGGTGGTCAGCCACAGCGCTTCTCGAAAGATGTCTACGGCGACTTCGGGGGTCATGGCGAAACACCGCCGAAGCTGCTGGCCAACGTGCCGATGATCAACGCCCAGCCATCCACCAGAACGAACAGCATGATCTTGAACGGCAGGGAAATGATCAGCGGCGAGAGCATCATCATCCCCATCGCCATCAGCACGCTGGCCACGACGAGGTCGATGATCAGGAACGGAATGAAGATCATGAAGCCGATCTGGAACGCGGTTTTCAGCTCCGAGGTGACGAACGCCGGCACCAGAATAGTCAACGGCGCCTGATCCGGCGTGGCGATGTCCGTGCGCTTGGACAGGCGCATGAACAGCTCCAGATCGCTGGTGCGGGTCTGGGCGAGCATGAAGTCCTTGATCGGCACTTGCGCCTTGAGCACGGCATCCTGGGCGGTGAGTTTCTCCGCCAGGTACGGTTGCAGGGCATCGTTATTCACCCGGTCGAACACCGGCGCCATGATGAACATGGTCAGGAACAGCGCCATGCCGGTGAGGATCTGGTTCGACGGTGTCTGCTGCAGGCCGAGGGCCTGGCGCAGGATCGAAAAGACGATGATGATCCGGGTGAAGCTGGTCATCAGCATGACGAACGCAGGAATAAAGCTCAGCGCAGTCATGATCAGCAGAATCTGCAGGCTGACCGAGTACTCCTGCGCACCCTGTGCATTGGTGCCCAGGGTGATGGCCGGGATCGACAACGGATCGGCGGCGAACGCCAGCGGCGCCGCCAGCATCAGGGCCAGCGTCAAGACGATGCGTAGCGCACCCATTACTTCTTATCCTTCTGATCCTTGCCCAACAGTTCCATCAGGCGCTGGGCAAACTCCGGGGTCGTTTTTTCAGTCGCGCTCGGCAGGTGCACCGGCTCCTTGAGCACATGCAACGCAGTGATGGTACCGGGGCTGAGACCGAGCAGAATCTGTTCGTTGCCGACCTGTACCAGCATCAGGCGGTCACGCGGCCCGAGCGCGCGGGAACCGACAATCTCGATCACCTGTCCCTTGCCCGCCGGCCCAGCCTGCTGGACCCGACGCAACAGCCAGGCGAGGAAGAAGATCAACCCCAGCACCAGCAGCAAGCCGAACACCAATTGCGTCAATTGCCCGGCTACGCCGCTGTTGACCACCGGTGCAGCGGCCACAGCAGCCGTGGCCACCGGTTCGGCAGCCAAAGCGCTGAACGGCAGCGCCAGCAACAACCCCAGGACCTTGCTCACTTAGCGCAGCTTCTTGATGCGTTCGCTTGGGCTGATCACGTCGGTCAGGCGAATGCCGAACTTCTCGTTGACCACGACCACTTCGCCATGGGCAATGAGGGTGCCGTTGACCAGCACGTCCAGCGGCTCGCCGGCCAGACGATCGAGCTCGATTACCGAGCCCTGGTTGAGTTGCAGCAGGTTGCGGATGTTGATGTCGGTGCTGCCGACTTCCATGGAAATCGATACCGGGATGTCGAGAATCACGTCCAGGTTCGGGCCGTCCAGGGTCACCGGGTCGTTGTTCTTCGGCACGCTGCCGAATTCTTCCATCGGCAGACGGTTGGACGCCGAGCTGCCGGTATCGGCGGCCAGCAGCGCATCGATATCGTCCTGGCCGGCATCACCGGTTTCTTCCAGGGCAGCGGCCCATTCATCAGCCAGTGCCTGGTCGTCCTGGGCGTTCATATCGTCGTTCATCATGTGTCCTCGGCGGGCAACTCTTCAATCAGAAGCAGTCATTTGGCAAATAGGGGTTGGAGCGCCGGTCAACGGCGCTCGATCGGCTCAATCACCTGCAACGCAAGGTTGCCTTTGTGCGAGCCCATCTTGACCTTGAACGCAGGCACGCCGTTGGCGCGCATGATCATTTCTTCCGGCATTTCGACCGGGATAATGTCCCCCGGCTGCATGTGCAGGATGTCCCGCAGGCGCAATTGACGACGGGCCACCGTAGCACCGATCGGCACATCGACATCCAGCACGTCCTGGCGCAGGGCGTTGACCCAGCGTTCGTCCTGGTCATCGAGGTCCGACTGGAAGCCGGCATCGAGCATTTCGCGCACCGGCTCGATCATCGAGTACGGCATGGTCACGTGCAGGTCGCCGCCACCACCATCGAGTTCAATGTGGAATGTGGACACCACGATCGCTTCGCTCGGGCCGACGATGTTGGCCATGGCCGGGTTCACTTCCGAGTTGATGTACTCGAAGTTCACTTCCATGATCGCCTGCCAGGCTTCCTTCAAATCGATGAAGGCCTGCTCCAGCACCATGCGCACCACACGCAGCTCGGTCGGGGTGAATTCACGCCCTTCGATCTTCGCGTGACGGCCATCGCCGCCGAAGAAGTTGTCCACCAACTTGAACACCAGTTTGGCGTCGAGGATGAACAGCGCGGTGCCGCGCAATGGTTTGATCTTGACCAGGTTGAGGCTGGTCGGCACGTACAGCGAGTGCACGTATTCGCCGAACTTCATCACCTGCACGCCACCGACGGCGACGTCTGCCGAGCGGCGCAGCATGTTGAACATGCTGATGCGGGTGTAGCGGGCGAAACGCTCGTTGATCATTTCCAGGGTCGGCATGCGTCCGCGGACGATCCGATCCTGGCTGGTCAGGTCGTAACTTTTGACGCTGCCGGGTTCGGAAGCGGTATCGGTCTGTACCAGACCATCGTCGACGCCATGCAACAGCGCATCGATCTCATCCTGGGACAGCAGGTCCTGCACGGCCATGTCGTGTTCCTACTGCAGTACGAAATTAGTGAAAAGCAACTGTTCGATCACCACTTTGCCGAGCTCTTTCTGCGCCACTTCCTGGACGCTGGCGGTGGCCTTCTGACGCAACATTTCCTGGCCGACCGGGGTCGCAAGGGTAGCGAAGTCTTGGCCGGAGAACAGCATGACGAGGTTGTTGCGGATGACCGGCATGTGCACTTTGAGCGCCTCCAGATCAGCCTGATTGCGGCCCAGCATGGTGATACTCACCTGCATGTAGCGCTGGCGACCGTTCTGGTTGTAATTGGCAACGAAGGCCGGCGCCATCGGTTCGAAGATCGCCGGTTGCTTGCCGATCGGGGCCGTTTCAGCCGCGGCGGCCGGTTTGCTCTGGGCGCTGTGCATGAAGTACCACGTGGCCCCCACGGACAAGCCGATGGCCAGCAGCACCGCCACCACGATCACAATGATCAGCTTGAGTTTGCCTTTGGTTGCAGGGTCTTTTACCGCTGCTGCTGCTTCGCTCTTCGCCATGCCAATAATCCGTCACTATTCAGGTTTTCACAGTCGCACGGCAAGGCAAGAGCAAGTGTTATGCCAGAAGTGTCGGGGAAGGCGTTGAGCTATTGGAGATGATCGTTCCCTCGCGCAGCAAAGGAATGCCTCAATGGACGCGCAGCAATCGCTTCAGCGGGGGGACGCGGAGCGTCCCAGGCCGCGTTCCCACGCAGAGCGTGGGAACGATCAGGGACAAATCAGGCGTAATAGTCGACGGCGCTGGAGCCAATGACGCTGGTCGTGCTGGCCGCCACTTCGGCAACCGTTGGCACAATCTCGTCATCCATGGCTTCAACCCGACCACCGCTGGCGCTGGTGCGACCGCCCTGCCCCTGCTGCCCCTGCTGAGCCTGTTGATCCTGCCCCTGGCCCTGCCAGCCACGGGACTGGTCGGACACATTGACATCGACCTGGCCCATGCCCTGCTGCGCGAACATGTCACGCAAGCGATGCATTTGCCCGTCCAGCGCTTCGCGAACACTCGGATGAGCGCTCATGAAGGTCACTTGGGTCTGCTGGTCCGGCACCATGTTCACCCGAATATCCAGGCGCCCCAGTTCGGCCGGCTGCAACTGAATGTCGGCCGCCTTGAGATTGGCGCTGGACAGGTACATGACCCGGTTCACCACTTCTTCGGTCCAGCCACTCTGATGCATGGCGATCGGTTGATTGACCGGCAGCGCATTAGCGGTTTTCGGCGTGGCGGCCTGGGTCAACGCCGCCAGACGACTGGCGAAATCATCGACACGGGTGTCGCTGCTGGAGGACGTCAGGTCCTTGAGCCCTTCATTGAGCAAGCCACTGAACGCCTTCTCGCCCCCCTGACTGGTGCTGTCCTTGTCGGTTTGTACATCGAGCATGGTCGCCATGCCGGCGGCAAAATTCTGCGCAGAGGTCAGCTCGCCGTCGGCGGATACCTGGGCCGGTGTTGCTTTGGCCTGGGATTGGCTGGAGGCGGACACGTGACCGCTCTGCTCCATGGCCATGCGCAGGGCCGGCAGCGCATCGAGCGGGTCGGCCTCTGGATCGAAATCGGTGTCAGTGGTCGCGGCGGCCTGCACTGGCACGGCGTTAACGGCGACAGCAACGGCCACCTCGACTTGCGGTTGTGCGGTGGCAACTACCGGCGGCGTCTCGGGTGCTGGCGCGGGAACCACTGGTTGAACCGCTTGCATCAAGGCCGGGTCCAGCGTCGGGTCGACCGGCGGCGCATCGACGGCAACCGGTGTATCGGTCGTGTCCGGATCGCTGTCGCTGGCGCTCTTGTCGTCCGTCGAGGAAGGCGCCGGTTTGTCGGCGGGCAAGGATTTGCCGCTATCGGCAACGGCTGGCTCCGAGGCGGCAGGCTTAGTGTTGCTGACGTCCTTTTTCGCGGGGCTGTCCGGTGTTTTGTCCCGAGCCGGCTTGACCGATGCGTCAGCCACTACGGCAGGCTTGTTCCGCGCCTGATTGGCGAAGACGTTGGCGAAGTTGGACGCCTTATCCCCAGGCTCAGCGGCCACCACCGGGGTATTGGCGGAGGTGGTTTGAGGCTTGGCCTTTGCAGCGGCCTGAAGAAGCAAATTGGGGGTAACGGGCATGACGCGGTCTCCGCTGCACTGGGATCGTAGGTACAGTTGAGGAAGATTAGTGCAAGGGTCGAGCCAGGTTTGCCAAACCGGCGCCTGATGCGCCGGACGGTCGGGCTACTCAGCCAAAGAACGTTGACGTTCGGCTTCGTAGAGAGGGCGGACGATGGCGAATTCGCCGTCAATCTCGCCAACGAGTTTTTCGATGCCGGCGAGGCTTTTTTGCTTGGCGCGCTGCTCCAGCTCATCGCAGAGCTCGGCCAGGCGAATGGCGCCCATGTTGCTGCTGCTGCCTTTGAAACTATGGGCAGCATTCATCAGCTGCGCGGCATCCTCAGCCTTGCGCAGAACGCGCAAACGCTCCTCGGAGTCGGCGATGAAGGTATCCAGCAACGCCGGATATTCGTCCTCCATGACCTCCTGCAACGCACTCAGCACGTCGCGATCCAGATGTGTATCAGCCACTTGTTCACTCCTTGATCAAGAATTCGCGGGATTATGCCAGAGCCTCCCAATAAAACTCCACGTGCGCACTACGGCCATCGTCGGACCAGGTTGCCTTGCGGCTCAACTGGCGGATCAGACCGACGCCGCGCCCCGATAGACGGACGCCCTCCACGGGCCGCTCCATCACTCGAGCCACATCGAAGCCCTTGCCACTGTCGTCGACCCGGATCGACAGGCAACCACCCTCGCCCTTTGGCGTTACCGCCAGATGCAAGCGCACGTAGCCGTCCTGCAATTGGTCCAGGCGTGTGTTGCGCTCCTGATAATAGCGCGCAAAACCCGAGGCATCGCGCTTGAGGCTGGAATCCAGTCCCAGCACACCGTGCTCCAGAGCATTGGAATACAGCTCGGCCAGCACACTGTACAACGCGCCGCTTTGCGCCCGCAGGCCATGGACCTCAAGCAACAATTGCAGCAGATAGGGCAGCGGATTGAAGCGTTTGAGGGTGGCGGCGCGAAACTCGAAACTGACTGACCAGTCCAGCGGGCAGGACTGGCCGCTGTCGGAATACACCAGCGCTGGCGGACTCAGTTGTGCCGCCTCCAGCAGACTGACCTCGACCATGCTCACATCGTCCCGGGCTTCACCGCGGAAGTCGCGCAGGGCCTGCTGGATTTCTTCGAACAACGCGTCAGGCCGGCGGTTGTCGGCAAACACCCGCTCCAGGCGCTCCACGCCAAACAACTGGTCGCTGGCATCGCAGGTATCGATCACGCCGTCGGACAACACGAATACCCGATCGCCGACCGCCATCGGAAACACTTCCGTGCGATCGTCAAAGGTTGGCGGGCTCAACACCCCCAGGGGCAAGTGCCGCGCCGTCAGAGGCGTACGCTCGCCAGTGGCCGTGCGGTGCAGATAACCGTCCGGCATCCCGCCGTTCCAGACTTCCACCGAACGGCGCTGGAAGCTCAGGCACAGCAAGGTGGCGCAACAGAACATGTCAACCGGCAGGATGCGCTTGAGCTTGGCATTCATCTCCCGCAGCATTTCGGACAAGCCGTAGCCCTTGGCGGTCATGCCGTAGAACACTTCCGCCAGGGGCATGGCGCCGACGGCGGCCGGCAAACCATGGCCGGTGAAATCGCCGAGCATCACGTGCATGTCGCCGGCCGGGGTAAACGCGGCCAGCAGCAGGTCGCCGTTGAACAGCGCATAGGGCGATTGCAGGTAGCGGATATTCGGCGCGTTCAGGCAGCCGGAGTGGGCAACCTTGTCGAACACGGCCTTGGCCACTCGCTGCTCGTTGAGCAAATACTCGTGGTGCCGGGCAATCTGGTCACGCTGCTGAAGTACGGTGGCCTGCAAGCGCCGCAAGCGGTCCATCGCCTTGATCTTGGCGCCGAGAATCACCTGGTTGTAGGGCTTCGCCAGAAAGTCGTCGCCCCCGGCCTCCAGACAACGGGCCAAGGCTTCGCTCTCGGTCAGCGAGGTCAGGAAGATGATTGGCACCAGGGTTTCCCCGGCCAGTACCTTGATCTGCTGCGCCGCCTCGAAACCGTCCATCACCGGCATCATGGCGTCCATCAGCACCAGTTGCGGCCGCTGCTGACGAAACGCTTCAACCGCCTCGGCACCGTTGGCCGCCGTCAGTACCTGATGGCCCTGACGCCGGACGATACTCGATAGCAGCATGCGATCGGCCGCGCTGTCTTCGGCGATCAGGATCGTCAGTGGTTCGAACACAGACTGCATGGCAGTTACGCCACGTCGAAAATTTGTTCGAAGTTGGAAATGGCCAGAATCTTGCGCACATCGGCGTTGGCGTGGGTCAACGTGATCTCGGCATTCTCGCCACCGGCGTGATCACGCAACAGCAGCAACATGCCCAGCGCCGAACTGTCGAGGTAGGTGGCGTCCTTCAGGTTCACTTCGAAGGACTCGGGTTTTGGTTCGAGATTTTCGTAGGACTCGCGAAATTCCTGATGCTTGGCAAAATCGAATCGTCCTTTGATCGAAATCGTCAGCTTTTGCCCATCTTGGGAGACTTCTGTAACGACTGACATTTAACGGCTTCCTTGTCATTGGCTAACGTGCGTGTACAAGGTTTAGCACCTGCCGGGGATGGGGGCAAGGCGGGAAATCATTGAGTCTAAAAAGCAAAATCAAAAGATCGCCTAATACGGATCCTGCCGCGGCAACCGCTGGGACAACTCGTCCAGCAATTTCTGCTCGCGCCGGTCTTCGAGCTTGCGCGCTTCGTCCATGTAACGCTGAACCAGTTTGCGCAAGCCTTCGACCCGGGCAAACGCCTGCTGCCAGGCATCCCGCGCCTTGCTCAGGTTGTTTTGATGCCAGACCAGGCTTTGTCGTTGCTGATCGATGGCCGTGCCCAATTGCGCCAGGAAGCCCTGATAACCCAGCAACCACTGGCCGGAAACGCCGCTGCTGCCGCGCACGATCCATTGCTCCTGATAATCGAGGCGAAAGGCTTCAAGGTCGGCGAGTTTGCTTTCGGCCAGGCGCACCTGGCCCTGGAAGTGACCCAAGCGCTGGACCGCAGTCTTCTCGGCCTTTTCGGCCATTTCGACCACGGGTGCCAGACGCCCTGCTCGACTCTGGGCCATGACCGGTTAACCGCCGGCCGCGGGGGCGAAGATCGTGCCGAGGTAGGCTTCGCTTTCACCCAGGCCGATTTTGTCGTTCAGGCCCTGACGCAAGTAGCGAACCAGTTGCGGTTGCAGGGAAATCGCCAGGTCGGTTTCGCGATCCCCGCCGGCCACATAGGCACCGACGCTGATCAAGTCCCGGCTCTGCTGATAACGCGACCACAACTGCTTGAAGTACTGGGCGCGCACCATGTGTTCCGGCGTAACCACCGACGGCATGACCCGGCTGATCGACGCTTCGATATCGATGGCCGGGTAATGACCTTCCTCGGCCAGGCGCCGGGACAGCACGATGTGCCCGTCGAGCACGCCTCGCGCGGCGTCGGCGATCGGGTCCTGCTGGTCATCGCCTTCGGACAAAACGGTGTAGAACGCAGTAATCGAACCGCCGCCCTTCTCGGCATTACCGGCCCGCTCCACCAGTTTCGGCAACTTGGCGAACACCGACGGCGGATAACCCTTGGTTGCCGGCGGCTCGCCGATGGCCAGGGCGATTTCCCGCTGGGCCTGGGCGAAACGGGTCAGCGAATCCATCAGCAACAGGACATTCTTGCCCTTGTCGCGGAAATATTCGGCGATCCGCGTGCAATACATCGCCGCGCGCAAACGCATCAGCGGCGCATCGTCCGCCGGCGAGGCGACGACGACTGAACGCTTGAGCCCTTCTTCACCGAGGATGTGCTCGATGAACTCTTTAACTTCTCGACCCCGCTCACCGATCAGCCCGACCACGATAATGTCGGCCTCGGTAAAGCGCGTCATCATGCCCAGCAGCACCGACTTACCAACGCCGGTACCGGCGAACAGGCCGAGCCGCTGACCGCGACCGACCGTCAACAAACCGTTGATGCTGCGAATCCCGACATCCAGCGGCTCGCTGATCGGGTGGCGCTTGAGCGGGTTGATCGTCGGGCCGTCCATCGGCACCCAGTCTTCGGCTTTCATCCCGCCCTTGCCGTCCAGCGCACGTCCGGCACCATCGAGCACCCGACCGAGCATGCTCATGCCCATCGGCAAACGACCGGTATCGGCCAGCGGCACCACGCGCGCACCGGGCGCAATGCCGGCGACGCTGCCGACCGGCATCAGAAATACCTTGCTGCCGGAGAAGCCCATGACTTCGGCTTCGACCTGCACCGGGTGATAGCTGTCGTCGTTGATGACCATGCAGCGGCTGCCCATGGCAGCACGCAAGCCTTCGGCTTCAAGGGTCAGGCCGACCATGCGCAGCAGGCGACCTTCAAGGATCGGCGCGCCTTCCAACTCCGTAGCCTCGGCGTAACTGCCCAAGCGCTTGGCGAAGCTGGTGCGGTCAAGGCGCATCGGGGGAGTCCAGCTCTGGCGGTAATTCCGGTTCCGGCTCGGCCGCAGGCTTGGCCTCAACGGGCAATTCAAGGCTCATGTCCGGCGTCGCGGGGTGCAAGGCTTGTTCGTGCAACTGATCGAACAGCTTGTCCATGACCCGGGCAACGCGGGTTTCGACGGTGGCGTCGATTCGGCTGTGCTCAGTCTCGACCCGACAACCACCGGGCAGCAGCGCCTCATCCTCGACGATGCGCCAGGTTTCTTCATGGCGCTCGCGCAGGGCTTTGACCTGTTCGAAATCCTGGGGATTGATGTACAGCCGCACATTGCCCACGCCCAGCGGCAACAGCTTGAGCGCTTCACGCATGACGCTTTCGATGTGCGTGGAGTCGATGGCCAGTTCCCGCTGAATCACCTGTTTGGTGATGTGCTGCACGAGGTCGACCAGGGACTTTTCGATCTGGGTGTCCTGCTCGGCGATGGGCTCGAACAGGTTGGCCATCAGTTGCTCCAGGCCAGCAATCTTGGCGGTCAGGGCCACTTCGGCTTCCTGACGGACCTTGAGCGTGGCGCTGTGGAACCCTTCTTTTTCACCCGTGGCGAAGCCTTCGTTGTAGGCCTCCTGACGGATGCTTTCGAGTTCTTCCAGAGTCAGTGGCTGGACTTCTTCCAGCGGCACTTCTTCCATTTCAGGCGGCTCGGGCTCGGGTTCCGGCTCGGGCTCGGGCACATGCGGGTCGAAGCTGGGCAGCGACCAGACGTCGAAACCACCGACCTCCTTGCCACGGATCAGGTCGGTGTTGGACTCATCATGTTTGGACGACATAGTGACCTTAGATCATCTCTTCGCCGCCCTTCCCGCCGAGAACGATTTCTCCGGCTTCGGCCATACGGCGGGCAATGGTGAGGATTTCTTTCTGCGCGGTTTCCACGTCGCTGACGCGCACCGGGCCTTTGGCCTCGAGGTCGTCGCGCAACAGTTCCGCCGCTCGTTTGGACATGTTCTTGAAGATCTTTTCCTTGACGCCTTCGTCCGAACCCTTGAGGGCCAGCACCAGCACGTCGGAGGACACTTCGCGCAGCAATGCCTGGATTCCGCGGTCGTCGACATCGGACAGGTTGTTGAACACGAACATGAGGTCTTCGATCTGACCGGACAGGTCTTCGTCGACTTCGCGGATCGAATCCATCAGTTGACCTTCGATCGAGCTGTCGAGGAAGTTCATGATGTCGGCCGCACGCTTGATGCCACCCAGGGTGGTGCGCGAGGCGTTCGAGTTGCCGGAGAACTGCTTCTCGAGAATCTGGTTGAGTTCTTTCAGGGCCGCTGGCTGCACAGTGTTCAGCGAGGAGACTCGCAGAATGATGTCCAGGCGCACCTTGTGGTCGAAGTTGCCGAGGACTTCACCGGCCTGATCCGGGTCGAGGTACGCCACGACGATCGCCTGGATCTGTGGGTGCTCGTAACGGATCACATCGGCGACAGCGCGCGGTTCCATCCACTTCAGGCTGTCGAGGCCGCTGGTGTTGCCACCCAGCAGGATGCGGTCGATCAGACCGTTAGCCTTGTCTTCGCCCAGTGCCTGAGTGAGCATTTTGCGCACGTAGTCGTCGGAGCCGACGCCCAGGCTGGTCTGGTCGCCGACGATGTCGACGAACTCGCTCATTACCTGCTCGACCTGCTCACGGTGCACGTTACCCATTTGCGCCATGGCCACACCCACACGCTGGACCTCTTTGGGCCCCATGTGGCGCAGCACTTGGGCGGCGTCGGTCGAACCCAGGGACAGCAGCAGAATCGCGGCTTTATCGACCCGGGACAGTTTGGCGACAGCGGCTCGGTTATCACTCATCTGCGTTAATCCACTCTTTCACGACCTGGGCCACACGACCCGGATCTTCTGCCACCAGACTCTTGATTGCATTCAACTGTGCGTCATAGCCTTCGCTCGGGCTCGGCAACAGGATGCTTTGCGGGCCGCCGAGGCTGACGCGGTCGTTGGCCAGTTCGCCGTCCAGGCCGCCCATGCCACCCAACTCTACATCGCTGCCCAGACCGGCCAGTTGTTTGCCTTTGCCGCCACCGGTGATGTTGTTGAGCACCGGACGCAGCACACCGAACACCAGCACCAGGATGAACAACACACCCAGCACTTGCTTGACGATGTCCCAGAACCAAGGCTGGGAGTAGAACGGAATATCGGCAATCACTTCACCGCGTTCGGCGGAGAACGGCATGTTGATCACGCTGACGCTGTCGCCACGGCTGGCGTCGAAACCGACGGCGTCCTGCACCAGACGAGTGAAGCGCGCCAATTCGTCGGCGCTCCACGGCGCGCGGGTGGTTTCACCGTTGGCCGCGTTGATCTTGACCTGGTCATCGACCACTACCGACACCGACAGGCGATTCAAACGGCCCTGTTGCTGTTTGGTGTGGCTGATGGAGCGATCAAGCTCGAAGTTCTTGGTGGATTGTTGACGCTTGTCCGCCGGGTACGGTGCAAGCATAGGCTGACCGGTGGCCGGGTCCATGATTTGCTGACCATTGGCATCGAGCAATGGCTGACCTGGCTGCACCATGCCGGCCGACGCGGTAGCGCCACCGGTGGTTTGCGGCGCCGAGGCCGGCGATGGCGGCTGGTTGCTCAGGGCACCCGGCACACCTTGCGGGCCATTGCTGGCGGTGCGCTGTTCAGAAGTCGATTGCTCGCTGCGCAGCGCCGGTTGGTCCGGGTTGAACTGTTCGGAGGTCGACTCGATGGCACTGAAATCCACGTCGGCCGAGACTTCGGCCTTATAGCGGTCATTGCCCAGCACCGGTTGCAGGATGTTGTGCACACGCTGGGTCAGCATGCTTTCCATGCGGCGGCTGTAATCGAATTGCTTGCCGGCCATGGTCAGTTCGGAGTTCTCCGCCTGATCGGACAGCAGGTTGCCCTTCTGGTCGACGACGGTGATCTGCGACTTGCTCAGTTCAGGAACGCTGGTGGCGACCAGGTTGATGATCGCCAGTACCTGGCCGGGCTCCAGGGAGCGGCCGGAATACAGTTCCACCAGAATCGAAGCACTTGGCTTGCGTTCATCACGCACGAACACCGAGCTTTTCGGAATCGCCAGGTGCACGCGGGCACCCTTGACGTTGTTCAGGCTGGAGATGGTGCGGGCCAGTTCGCCTTCGAGGCCGCGACGATAACGGGTCGCTTCCATGAACTGGCTGGTGCCCAGGCCCTGGTCCTTGTCGAGAATTTCAAAACCGATGTTGCCGTCGCTGGGAGTGACACCAGCCGCGGCGAGCTTGAGCCGCGCACGGGATACATCATCGGCCTTGACCAGCAAGGCACCGGAGTTCGGTTCAACGGTATAAGGGATGTCAGCGGCGGCCAGGGTTTCCATGACCTGCTTGGCGTCCATACCGGCAAGACTGCCGTACAGAGGCCGGTAGTCCGGCTGCTGCGACCACAACACCACGGCAAAGCCAATCGCCACGCTCGCAGCCAGGCCGACCAACAGGCCCACCTGACGCAACATGGTCATCTCGGAGAGGTTTTCCAGGAAGGACAACCCGAACAGCGGCGGTTTGCCGTCTACTGGGGTGGCCTTGGCCGGAACATTATCAGCGACTGCTTCTGCCATGACTCAATCTCGTCCTTAAACCGGCATCTGCATGATGTCTTGGTAAGCCTGAACCAGCTTGTTCCGCACTTGGGTCAGCGCCTGGAAAGACACGCTGGCCTTCTGCGAGGAAATCATCACATCCGTCAGATCAACGCCGCTTTTGCCAATTTCAAAGGCACTGGACAGCTGATTTGACGCCTGCTGGGTGTCGTTCACTTTATTGACGGCCTGACCGAGCATGTCGGCAAAGCTGCTGCCACCCAGTTCGGGAACTGCGGCAGTCGATTTCGGTGCCGACATCGCGTCCATTTGCATGGAGCGCATGTCCAACATCAATCGATTAAATTCAATACCTTGGCTCATGCTCTACTCTCTCTGGCGACCCGCAATTTTTTGACACTCACTCGGCGGGTAGTGAGGTGTTAGCAACAAGGGTGCCAGCTCGGCGGCCGCTCTAAACAAAAACCCATTCGCGCACTCACACCAATGATTGACGTCGACCGCGATCCGTAGCAGCTGGCGAAGCCTGCGTCCGGTTGCGCAGCAGCCGTGAAATCAGTCAACGCGGCGCTGCAGAAAAACCGGGGCTCAGGGTTTACGACTGCTTCGCAGCCGGACGCAGCCACAAAATGGAGTCAGGTGGCAAACAAATAAGCTTCCACATCCATTCCGGCGTCACGCATTTGCGCCAGTTTGTAGCGCAAGGTGCGCGGGCTGATGCCCAGACGCTCGGCGGCCTCTTTGCGACGGCCGCGCTCGGAGCGCAAGGTGTCGATGATCATCTGGAACTCGTGACGGCGCAGATCGTCGCCCAGGGCGCTGGCCGATTCGGTTTCGACCTCCACGGCCCGCATCGACGCCAACGCGGGTAATGGTGCACAAGCGACCGGCCCCGACAGGCAGAAATCCTGCGGCTGGATCAAACCGCCCTGCTGCAGGATCAACGCGCGCTGGATTGCGTTATCCAGCTCACGGACATTGCCCGGCCACGGATAACCGATCAAACACGCCTGCGCCTCCGGCGACAGTCTGGCCGCCGCATGCTTCATTTTATTGACGTGTTTGGCCAAAAGACGCTCGGCCAGCGGCAGGATGTCGGCGGTGCGCTCGCGCAATGGCCGCCAAGCCAGCGGAAAAACCGACAGCCGATAGTAAAGGTCTTCACGAAAACGCCCCGCCGCCACTTCACCGGCCAAATCACGGTTAGTGGTAGCGACGACGCGGATGTCCAGGCTGATCGGCTTGCGCGCGCCAACCCGTTCGACTTCCCGCTCCTGCAACACCCGCAGCAACTTGGCCTGCAAGCCCATGGGCATCTCGGAAATTTCGTCGAGCAGGATGGTCCCGCCATCGGCCTGTTCGAACTTGCCGGCCTGGGCCGCAATGGCGCCGGTGAACGAGCCTTTCTCATGACCGAACAACGTAGCCTCAAGCATGTTGTCGGGGATCGCCGCGCAGTTGATGGCAATGAACGGCTGAGTGGCGCGATGGGAGTGCTGGTGAATGTAGCGCGCCAGCACTTCCTTGCCGGTGCCGGACTCGCCAGAGATCAACACCGTCGAGTCGCTGCGTGCCACCCGTGCCGCCAGTTCGAGCAATTGCGCACTGGCCGGCTCGAAGGCAATGGGCCCTTCACCGTCGGTGGCGCCGAGACTGCCGAGCGCATGCCGCGCCACCAGATCGAGCAAAGCCTTGGGTTCGAACGGCTTGACCAGATAATCCGCCGCGCCTTGGCGCATGGCATCGACGGCCCGCTCCACGGCGCCGTGTGCCGTCATCAGCAATACCGGCAATTGCGGCTGCCGCACCCGCAACAATCCGAGCAGTTGATGGCCATCCATGCCGGGCATGTTGACGTCACTGACGACCAGATTGAACGCCTCGACACCGACCACCGCCAGCGCCTCTTCCGCCGAACCGACGGCCTTGTAATCGTGCCCCGCGAGCAACAGCGTATCCGCCAGCGCTTCCCGTAGCGCGCGGTCATCCTCGACCAGTAAAACCTTGATTGCCATGCCCTTCACTCCGCGTCCGATGCGCTGGTAAACAACGGCAGGGACACCAGCGCACAGGTGCCGCGACCGAGCCGCGAGCGCAACTGCAATTCTCCCTGATGAGCACGTGCCACTGCCTTGACCACGGTCAGGCCCAGCCCGGTCCCGGTGGTCTTGGTGGTGAAAAATGGCTCGCCCAGGCGCGCCAGTACCGTGTCATCGATGCCGCTGCCGCTATCACTGACACACAGGCGCAGATTGCTGCCACGGGTATAGAGATGAACCTTCAGGCGCACTGCAACGCCACTGGCCTGGATCGCATTTTCGATCAAGTTCAGAATCGCCCCGACCAGGGTGTCGCGATTGCACAGCAACTCCCCCGCATGACTGTCGCACTGCCAGCGGATCGGCAGGTCCTGAACATGGGTCAGCGCCGCCGCTTGCAGCGATTGCAGCAGCTCTTTAGGCGTGACGCGATTGGTCAGCGGCAGCTCGCCGCGAGCGAACACCAGCATGTCGCGCACCTGATGCTCGAGTTCGTGCAGACGTTCTTTCAAACGGCCGGCGAAGCGCTGTTGGGTGGCGACCGGCAACTCTTGTTCAGTCAAATGACTGGCGTACAGCAGGGCTGCGGAAAGCGGGGTGCGAATCTGATGGGCGAGCGAGGCAACCATTCGGCCCAGGGACGACAGGCGTTCATGGCGGGCCAGTTGATCTTGCAGGTGGCGGGTTTCGGTCAGGTCGTTGAGCAACACCAACTGACCGGGCTCGGCATCCAGCGAACGCGTGGCAATCGACAGGCGCCGACCGTCCTTGAGGGAGATTTCATGACCGTCGTCTTCACGGGGCGCAAAGCAACGGGCAATGACCTGGCGCCACAGCTCACCTTCGAGGGGCAGGCCGAGCAACTCGCAAGCCGCCGGGTTGGCTTCGCGCACCATGCCCTGGGCGTCGATAACGATGACGCCACCGGGCAACAGATCAAGGAGGTTTTGCAGGCGGTTGGCCAGGCGTTCTTTTTCCGCCAGTTCCTGCATGCGCTGGGCACTGACCACCGCCAATTCGCCCTTGAGCTCGGTGACCCGGGCCTCGAGCATGCTGTAGGAGTCAGTCAATTGGCTCGACATCTGGTTGAACAGCGCAAATGCCTGCTCAAGACCCAGCCGGCTTGTCTGCTCTACGGACGACGGTTGCCCCGAAGCGTCAGGGACAGGAGACATCTGGGCGGCTTGGGGCATCGTGCTCTCTCGCTTGGCTGACCGTCAGTGAAACGGAACGTTGCGAGAGATGTAGCAATACCCGTGCCTAAAAAAAACCGCTTATAAATGAAGGATTTGAAAAACAGGCGTCAATCATCCGCCTGTTCATCACCGTCACGACGACTCATGCCGTACTTGCGCATCTTCTCCACCAGGGTGGTGCGACGAATGCGCAGACGTTCGGCGGCACGCGCCACGATGCCATTGGCATCATCCAGCGCCTGTTGAATCAGCCCTTGCTCCAGACCACCGAGGTAGTCCTTCAGGTCCAGGCCTTCGGGCGGCAGCAGCGCATTTGCGGTGAAGTCCGGGGTATGCCCGTTGATGGCCACCCGTTCTTCCAGATCGCTGCGCAGGCTGTCGACCAATTGTTCGTCTTCGTCGTCGACGTAGCGGAATTTCTTCGGCAACTCGACCACGCCGATCACTCCGTATGGATGCATGATCGCCATGCGCTCCACCAGGTTGGCCAGCTCACGGACGTTGCCCGGCCAGCCGTGACGGCACAGGGACATGATCGCCGCCGAATTGAAACGGATCGAACCACGCTTCTCGTGCTCCATGCGCGAGATCAACTCGTTCATCAGCAACGGGATGTCTTCGACACGCTCACGCAGCGGCGCCATCTCGATCGGGAACACGTTCAGGCGATAGTAGAGGTCTTCGCGGAAGGCGCCGATCTCGATCATGCTTTCGAGATTCTTGTGGGTCGCCGCGATGATGCGCACATCGGCGCTCTGGGTCTTGTTACTGCCCACCCGCTCGAAGGTGCGCTCCTGCAGGACCCGCAGCAGCTTGACCTGCATCGGCAACGGCATGTCGCCGATTTCGTCGAGGAACAGCGTGCCGCCGTTGGCCAGTTCGAAACGCCCGGCGCGGCTGGTGATCGCGCCGGTGAAGGCACCCTTCTCATGACCGAACAGTTCGCTTTCCAGCAACTCGGCCGGGATCGCCCCGCAGTTGACCGGAACGAACGGCGCGTCACGGCGCTTGGAGTGGTAATGCAGGTTGCGCGCGACCACTTCCTTGCCGGTACCGGACTCACCGAGGATCAGCACGCTGGCATCGGTGTCGGCCACTTGCTGCATCATCTGGCGCACGTGCTGAATCGCACGGCTGGTGCCGACGAGGCTGCGGAACAGATTGGGTTCACGGTGACGACCGCGCTCGCGGGCCTGGTCGTACATCTCGCGATAGACCTGGGCACGGTGCAGGGAGTCGAGCAATTTGCTGTAGCTGGGCGGCATTTCGAGGGTCGAAAGCACTCGGCGACGCTGGTCTTCAGGCAAGTCAACGGAAGAATTATCGCCCATTAACAAAACCGGAAGGAACTCATCCCAGGTTGAGAGTGTCTTTAACAAACCCAAAAGCGCGCCAGGAGCATTGACCGTCCCGATCAGCACACAAATGACTTCACGACTTGATGACAACGAGCCGACCGCCTGCTGCCAGTCATGGCTTCCGCAGGGTAAATTTTCTTCACCGAGAAAATTTAAAATCACCGCCAAATCGCGGCGACGGACGCTATCGTCATCAATCAGCAGAATTTTGGTTTCACGCCACATGCAATAGCAACTTCCCTAGTCAACTCAATGCCCGAAATGAGGGGGCAAGCTAGACGCTTGCAGACACGTTATGCCTGTAGACGCCTGAAATCTGGATACAGCCACTAGTTAAGTCAAAAAACCGTGCACAGTCAAATTTATGGCGCACTATGTTTGGATTAACCGCGGATTAACCAAACAGATGGTAAACCTTTGCGGCATTCTGTGCTTGGTGGATCTGAGACATCTCGTCGACTATCGCCTGCCTCTCCCCCATGGCCACCTCAAGAAGTTGCTTGTAGACCCCCAGCAACTCCTCAAGGTTGTCCCGCAACGCCACCTCGTCCAGCGAAGCTTCACTCAAGACATCTTCCATGCAGGAACGGCAATCCAGGTCCAATTGACCGATCGCCTCCCAGTTGCGCTCGGCCAGTGCACCGACCAGCGCTTCGCGGGTTTGTTCGATTCGCTGCAATACAAGACTCATGGTGATCTCCTTAAAACTGCGGACCTGGCGCGGCGATGGCATCCCAGCCTTCTTTAACCGTGCGCAGCAAACCGGCGACTTCATCGAGAATCCGCGGGTCGCTCTTGATGTTCGCCTCGGCGAGGCGCTTCATCATGTAAGCGTAGAGACGGTCGAGCTCACCAACGGTATCGGCGGCTTTTTCAAGATCCAGGCCTTCGCGCAAGCCACCGATGATTCCAATGGCCTTGCTGATCGACGAACCCTTGCCGGGAATGTCCTTGCGCTCCATCGCGCCTTTGGCCTGGGCAATGCGATCCAGGCCGCCTTCCATCAGCATTTGCACCAAGCGGTGCGGACTGGCTTCGGACGTCTGGGCCTGCGCCCCAACCTTCTGATATTGCCGAAGGGCTAACATCGGATTCATGCTCTACCTCGTTGCCACTCAATGACTCGTATGACCAGTGTATCGTCTGCGAGCCTGAAAACTTTAAGATCAGAAGACAAAAACCCGGCGCACGCCGAAAAGCGTAGCCGGGTTTTTGTCGTCAGCCCATGATTACTTGCTGGACTGCTGAGCGTTCAACGACGCGAAGAAGCCGGTGATGTTGCTGGCGGTAGCCTTCATCTGGCCGACCAACAGGTCCATCGCGTTGTACTTGGCAGTCAGCGAGGCCGTCAGGTTAGCCACCCGCAAGTCCAGTGCCGTCTGCTGATTGCTCAGGTCCTTCTGGATCTTGGTCAGGTTGCTGTTGCGCTGATCCAGGATCTTGCCAGTCTGGTAGTAAGGCGTGATGGCATCCGACATGCGCGCCAGCAGGCCATTCTTTGCATCAGTACCGGTGAACAGGTTCTGGACCGAACTGCTCATGCCTGGGGTCGCCATGGCCTTGGCGTACTTGGTTGCATCGATAGTCAGCGTGCCGGTCTTCTGATCGGTCTGGATGCCCAACTGCGACAGTGCCGACAACTGACCGCCCGCACCCGGCGCCACCAGCTCATTGCGCACGGCAGTGATCAGGTTACGTGGCAGGGAGTCACCGGTCATTGCTGCGCCGATGGTCGGATTACCTTCATCATCGAGGCTCGGCTTGGTCAGCGTGGTCAGGGTATTGATCACGTTGTTGTAAGCGTCGACGAACGTTTGCAACGAAGTCTTCAGACCGTCGCTGTTGGTGCCGACAGTCACCTTGACCGGTGTCGGGCTTTCCGCCACCAGGGTCATGCTGATGCCGCCAACCGCCCCGCTGATCGTGTTGCTTTTACTGGTAACAGTCAGGCCATCGATGACGACCATTGCATCCTCGGCCAAGCCGCCGATGTTGCCCGATGCGCCAGCGGCCGGGGTCGTCCCCAGGCTGGTGGAACCATCGATCTCCAGGCCGGCAATGCCGCTGACCTTGAGGTCAGAGCCCGCGCCAGTCACCGTGGAGCCGATGACCAATCGCGAACCGTTGGCGTCGGTGACGATGTTGGCGCTGATGCCTTTGCTTTGCAAAGAGGTGTTGATTGCGTCGCGAGTGGTCTGCAGGGTCGCGCCACTGGCAATGGTCACCGGGTAATCAATACCATTTTGACTGATTTTCAACGTACCAGTCGGAATGGCACTGCTGGCACCGCCGGCAAACGCCGCACTGGCCACTTTCGAACCGGTTGCCATGTTCGTGACTGTAACGTTGTAGCTACCGTTTACCGCGGTGTTATCCGAGGTAACGGTCAACGTTGCTGGCGTACTCGACGTCGCGGTAAAACCGGAAAACGCAGGCGCGTCTCTTTTGCCGAGGTTGGTCATGGCGGTCTGGAACGCCCCCAGTGCCGATTTCAACGCACCGGTTGCAGAAATCTTGGCCGTGTTGATGGACATCTGATTGGTGATCAGCGTCTGCTTGGCCGATTTGTCGGAGTTGACCAGCGCGGTCACGATCGCACCGATGTCGAGACCGGACCCTAGACCCGAACCCGGTAAAATTGGACTTGCCATGTGCATCTCCCTATCTGTGTGTCGCCGGTCTTTTGACCACTACGCGCGGACAATGATCGTACAAACACGTTTCATGCCAGTGTCAGGCTTTGGCATCGAACAATACGTTACTGGCGTTGTGCAGGCTTTCAGCAAGCTTCATCGCCTCTGCCGACGGAATCTGTCGAATGACTTCACCGGACTCGCTGGCAATCACCTTGACGATGACTTTGCCGGATGTTTCATCGATGGAAAATTCCAGATTACGCTTGACCGACTGAACGAACTTTTCGATCTCCTGAACGGCCATTTTCAACTTATCCGAGTTGTCCGAATTGTTCGAATCCGAGCTTTTACCCGTAGCAGCGACAGCCTCTGGGCTTTCGACACGAGGCTTTTCGGACGGCTTATCGGTAGTGCTGACCGTCGGTTTAGCGGCCGGGTAAGACAAGTTCAGCTTCACGCTCATGTCCATGACCATCACCTCTTAAACGGAAAAAGCGAGAGAGCACGCAAGCGCACTCCCCCGCCAAAACTCAATCCGATATTACTGAAGCAGTTTCAGTACAGCGGATGGCAGCTGGTTAGCCTGGGCCAGAACAGCGGTGGAAGCTTGTTGCAGAGTTTGCTGTTTGGTCAGGTTAGCGGTTTCTGCGGCGAAGTCGGTATCTTGTACGCGACCTTGTGCAGCAGTAACGTTTTCAGTGATGTTTTGCAGGTTGGAGATGGTGCTGGTCAGACGGTTTTGCGAAGCACCCAGGTTTGCACGGGTTGCACCGATGGCAGCGATTGCAGCGTCGATTGCAGTGATCGCGTTGTCGATGTTGGTGGCCGCAGTAGCGCTGGTAGCACCGGTCAGAACTACAGTGCCGCTGGCAACCGACAGGCTGGTGGCGTCAAACTTGCTGCTCAGTACCAGGTCGATGTGGTTGGCAGTACCAGTGTTGGAACCCACTTGCAGGGTCATGGTGCCAGCCGAACCGTCCAGCAGGTTTTTGCCGTTCAGGTTGGTCGAAGCCGCGATACGGGTCAATTCGTCAGACATCTGAGCGAATTCAGCGTTGGTTGCGGTTTGGTCAGCAGTGCCGTTGGTGCCGTTACGTGCTTGTACAGCCAGTTCACGCATACGTTGCAGAATGTTGGTCGATTCTTGCAGAGCGCCTTCAGCGGTCTGAGCCATCGAGATACCGTCGTTGGCGTTTTTAACCGCTACGTTCTGACCGCGGATCTGGCTGGACATACGGTTGGAGATCTGCAGGCCGGCAGCGTCGTCTTTTGCGCTGTTGATTTTCAGGCCGGAGGACAGACGGGACATCGAAGTCGACAGAGCGTCGGAAGCGCGGTTCAGGTTTTTCTGAACGTTCAACGACGTGGTGTTGGTGTTTACTGTTAAAGCCATGACGAAATCCTCGTTGGTTGGGTACTGCGGCTTCCGGCCCTGGCAACCGCCGGGTATGGCCTAGAGAACCTTCGTAATAGTTATCGTCGGGAATGCAGGTTGCTTGAGGGCTTTTTGAAAAAATATTGCCATCACACTGCCACCCCCTAGAAAACAAAGGCTTAGCAGCCCCTGACCACCCGAAAAATGACGCCATAAAACCGTCCGACCCCCAAACATCCCAACCAGAGCCGTCCCCGGCTTTCAAACCTGCACGTTTTCCAGCAATTCGACCAGTTCGTACTCCATGAAGTCAGCCAGACCCAGCCAATCCTGGCGCTCCTGACAGGCCAACAGATGGGTGAGCACCTGCGCCCACTGCAGCTGGACCTCCCGGGGCGCCGTCGACAACAGTCGCTGCGCCTCATCGAACACGTCAACCATGCTCAACGCTGCCTCGACATCGCGGCCCAGCCGAAACAACCCGGCGCATTGCCGGCATTCGTTGACGCATTGCGAAAGCGCGCTCACTGCACGAACTCCTGATTGAACTGCGTGCCGGCAATCATCGCGCCCGCCCGACTACTGTTAAAGAAGCGCACCTCGGGGTGCCCGGCGATGTAGCGCTCCAGCTCACACAGGTAGCTGCGGAAATTCAGTTGCGTCCTGACCCGCTCGCCATGCCCGTCGCGCACCCAGTGTCGGGCCAGATTGACCCCTGGTCCCAGATCACCATCACCCCAGCCGGCATGAGTCTTGTTCATCGGGAAGGCGAAGTCGGCGCCAAACAGGGTAATGCGCCCGGCGCCCATCTTCACCGCCAGGTCCACGGCGGGATGAATCACGCTGCCGCCCACATAGAGTTGTGCCCTGCTGTGCTGGTGACGCAACGTGGCGTAGATCGGGCTGGCCGAATACCCGCCATAGCGCTTGCCCTTCCAGGCTTTCAACACCTGTGGATCGCTCATGGGCAGGTACACCAGCGGGATGCCGTCGGAGTCTTCGAAGGGCAAATGCCGCAAGCTGATGCGCTGATCGATGCTCACCACCAGGTCTGGCTTGATCCCGTGCTCGCGCAACGGTCGATAAGCGGTGTCGACACAAATGAGCAGCGGTCGCTGCGCCTGTTGGCGTATCGTCGCCAATTGCTCGAAATGCGATTCCAGGCTGGGCCCGGTACCGATCACATAGATTTCCTGGCCCGCACAGGTACCGAACAACTGCGCGACATCATCGTCGGCGAGCAGCACTTCGAGGCTGTCCTGCAAGCGCTGGAGAATCACCGGGGATTGCGGATCAAACTCGCGGTTGTTGAAACTCAGGTGCACTTCACTGACCAGGCGATCACGAATCTTCGCGTTGAAGTCGTCTGCCAGCACCATTTCGGAGGGCAGCGCAAAAAACGGTGTGTAGATATCCGCTTGATCACCGGCATACAGCAGCTCCACCCGCGGATCGTCGAGCCATTGGCGCTGGTCGAGCAGCTGCAGCACCAAGGCGAACAGGGCGCCGTTAAGAATATGCACGTACAGCCGCTCAAGCTCGGCACGCTCCAGCAGGACCGTCGGCAAATCGCCCAAGCCAGTGCCATAGACATGCAATTGCGCCTTGTCCATCGGCAGACTGGCGGCCTGCACGCGAGCTTCGCGGACACGATCATGGCGACTGGTGAGTTGAATCCCGCCAATGCTCAGCGTCGAACCCAGCCCTTCGGACAACTCGGCCTGGATCGCCGTACTGTCTTCCAGCATCAATCGCGCATACAGCGTCGGCCAGCGCCGCTCTATCACCCGAGCATTGTCGTCAAAGCTTTCGCTCATGTTGCCTCGCTGTTCTTACAGGCAAAAAAATAGCGTTCAAGGTTAACCCCTGAACGCTATTTTTGTATTGGCCCGTTTGATTTTTCAGGACCACTGAATGATCCCGCAGGAGCAGCCATCGGCAGCTCCTGCAAGAGCCTGGTTCAAGGACGGTAGATGATCGCCGACCCCCAGGACAGCCCCACCCCAAAACCGCTGAGCGCAACACGCTTCCAGTCGGAATCCAGAACGTGTTTTTCCAGCAGCAACGGAATGCTCGACGACACGGTGTTGCCGGTTTCGACCATGTCCTTGATGAACTTCTCCGGCTCGCCTTCGAAACGGCGGGCGACCGCGTCGACAATCGCCGCACTGCCCTGGTGAATGCAGAACGCGTCGATATCGTCAGCCTTGAGGCCTGACTCATCCAGCAACTCATGCAAATGCGCCGGGACTTTGAGCAGCGCGAAGTTGAAGACCTGACGACCGTTCATGTAGAACACGCCATCGGTGACCTTCAAGTGCGGCGCGCCGGAACCGTCGGTGCCGAACTTGGCCTTGCCCAGTTGCCAGGGTGCATCTTCGCCCATCCAGGTTGCGGTAGCGGCATCGCCAAACAACATGGTGGTGTTGCGATCTTCCGGGTCGACGATCTTGGAGTACGGATCAGCAGTCACCAGCAAGCCGTTTTTCAGGCCCGTGGCTTCCATGAAGCCCTTGATCGCGTAGATGCCGTAGACGTAGCCCGAGCAGCCCAGGGAAATATCAAACGCGGCCACGTTGGTCGACAGGCCCAGCTTGTCCTGAACGATGGCGGCGGTGTGCGGCAGGCCTTCTTCGTCACCGTTCTGGGTGACGACGATCAGCACGTCGATAGCTTCGCGTTTCAAATCGGGGTTATTGGCGAACAGCGCGTTGGCTGCTTCGACACACAGGTCCGAGGTTTCTTGCTCAGCGTCTTTGCGCGGCAGGAAGGCCGAACCGATCTTGCCCAGGATGAACTCTTCATCCTTCTCGAATTTTGCACCTTGTGCGTAATTGTCCACGCCGGCTACAGGAACGTAGCTCGCAATGCTTTTTATGCCAATCATTACGGCTTCCCAATAATAAACAGCCCAATACCACCGCTCGCAAGGATTCGAGGGGCGCCGACATACAGAGATTTTCAGCCGCCCGAAACGGGCGACAGCAGGAAGCGTCAAGGGCTATCACTGGACCCGATAAAGGGCCAGGCGCCATCTCCCCGGTCAATACAATACAGTGAAGATGCGCGTTATGACTCATAGGTCACGCTATTTTGCCGAATCAACCCGACAAGGGTTATTCGACCAATGACCAGTCCAGCGCCGTTCCGCGCTTGATCGCCTGGCGAGCGCGGCGACCCAGCAGGGTTTCAGCGTGTTTGGGCGCCAGCCCCAGCCCCGGGCGAATGGCCCGCAGATTGGCGGCGGTGAAGGGTTCTCCGGCGGCCATGTCCTGGGTGACGTACAGCGAACGCCGGTACACCAGCGATTTGCGTTCGGCCTCGGTCACGCCGTAATGCACGTGCCCCATGGCCTGCCAGGCACGCTCGGTTTCGATCACCAGGCTGGCCAGTTCCGCCGGTTCCAGGGAGAAACTGGCGTCCACGCCACCGGCTGCACGGTCAAGGGTGAAGTGTTTTTCCACCACCGTCGCTCCGAGTGCCACGGCGGCGACGGACACGCCGACGCCCATGGAGTGATCGGACAGCCCGACCTCACAACCAAACAATTCCCGCAGATGAGGAATGGTTCGCACATTGCTGTTGGCCGGTGTCGCCGGGTAAGTGCTGGTGCACTTGAGCAACACCAGGTCCTTGCACCCGGCCTCGCGGGCGGCGCGTACGGTTTCGTCAAGTTCGGCGATGCTGGCCATGCCGGTGGAGATGATCAGTGGCTTGCCGGTGGCGGCGACTCGACGGATCAGCGGCAGGTCGGTGTTCTCGAAACTGGCGATCTTGTAGGCCGGTACATCGAGGCTTTCGAGGAAGTCCACGGCTGTATCGTCGAACGGCGTCGAGAAGGCGAGCATGCCCAGTTCCTTGGCGCGGGCGAAAATCGGTGCGTGCCACTCCCATGGCGTATGGGCCTTCTCGTACAACGCGTACAACGACGTACCGGTCCACAGGCTATTCGGGTCCTTGATGAAGAACTCGCCTTCATCGAGGTCCAGGGTCATGGTCTCGGCGGTGTAGGTTTGCAGCTTCAAGGCATGGGCACCGGCCTTGGCGGCGGCTTCGACGATTTGCAGCGCCACGTCCAGGGACTGGTTATGGTTGCCACTCATCTCGGCAATGATGAACGGCGGCGCATCGGCACCGATCCAACGGTCGCCAATCTTGAAACTAGTCATTTACGTGATCCTTCAATACGCGGGTGAACACGCAAGCACTCTGGGTAAAACCGGCTTCGCGAAACAGACTCAGCGACGGCTGGTTGGCAGGCAATACTTGCGCGGTGATGGTTTGCAGTTGCGGCCAATGGGCCTTCACGAAGGCTTCGCCCCGAGCCAGCAGCGCCCTGCCCCAGCCCAGACCGAAACGGTCTTCGAACAGATAAATCGAGACTTCGGCGCTGACCCCGCGCAGGTCGTAACGCAACGCGCCGACCGGGCCTTCGCCCGCTTCGGCGATCAGCAGCAAGCGCTGCTCGTTGTTCAAACTTGCAGCCAGCCAGGCCTGGTGTGACGGCCAATCGATGATGCGGCTGTCCAGTGACCAACGCCGTACAGCTTCGGCATTACGCCCTTCGAACAACAATCGCGCATCGTCCACGGTCGCCGCGCGCACCGGCAACACCGCACCGAGCAGCGCTGCCGCCACTCGTTGCACACCACGACCATCGACCAACTGCCGGGAACGCTCGGCCAGGCTCTGGCGCAAACCCTGATTGCCCGCGACAAAACCGATGGCCTGGCGCAATTGCTCAACGCTGACCTGCTCCCGCGCCCCGAGGAACACATGGGCGCCTGAAGTGGCCATGACCTCACCGTTGGCCTGCTGGTTATTTGACACGGCAATGCAAACTGTCGGCAGCCCCATGGCGGCGCGCTCCCAACTGGTGCCGCCACCGGCGCCGATAAACAGGTCGGCCTCGGTCATCAACCGGTAAAAGTCGCTGACAAAACTGTGCAAGCGCCAGTTCGCACGATCGGCTGCCAGCACTTGCATCGCGTCCCAGGCCGGGTTGTCGGCACCGGCGACGAAGTCGACTTCCAGCGCCGCGAAGTCCGCCAGCGCCAGCATTGCGTGATGGGTCTGCATCGCCGCATCGAAGCCGCCGAAGTTCACCAATACGCGTTTGGCCCGGGGTTTGATTTCAATCGCCGGGCAGCAGAACTCATCGCGCAGCATGGCAAAGCGTGGGCCGAGCAAGGTCCGGCAGTCGGGAGCAATCAGGCCCGCGTAAGCCGCTGGCGTGCCCGAAAGATTCTGGTTGAGCAGCAGATCGACGCTGTAGGTGCGCGTTGCCAGATCATCCACCGCCGCGATCCGTGGCGCCCAGCGACGGGCCGCGGTCTGCCAGTGATGGTCGAGGCCGTAGTGGTCGACGATGATCCAGTCGAAGGCGGGATGGTTTTCCAGCGCCAGGCCCAGGGCCGCAATATCCGCCTGCCACGGCAACAGGGATTCGATGGCCTGGTGCGGGTCTTCATCGAGATACCGGTCCGGCAGTGCGAAGGTTTCAAAACCCTCGGCGGCGAGACTGTCGAGCCGATGGCCCGGTAATTGGCGACAGGCAAACGCCACGTACACACCCTGCTGGCGCAACACCCTGGCCAGGGTCAGGCAGCGGGCGATGTGGCCGCTGCCGATGGTCGGCGAAGCGTCGGCGCGGATCAGCACCCTCATTTCAAAGCACTCATTGCAACTCACCACCGGCCTTCAACGCGGCATACAGGTACTCGGCGCGCTTCCAGTCTTCAGGTGTATCGATGTCTTGCACCAGATAACGCGGCAGAATCACCGGCAGGCTTTGCGGCGAATACAACACCTCGCCGCGCAACCAGGCGTCGCTGCGCCCCCAATAGAATTGCCCGGCATCCTGATAGGCCGGCGGCAGATCTTGCGAGCGCGTCTGGCTGAACTGCGGGTACAACGCGGTCAATGCGCCGTGATCGTCAAGGGTCAAGGCGCGCTGCACCGGGAAACCGAAGTCGCACACCGAGAACGCGAAGGACTTGTCCGGATGCTGCTCCAGCAGCGCCAGCCCCTGTTGCAGAAACCGGATTTGCAACAACGGTGCCGTGGCGTAGATGCAACAGGCAAAATCAAAATCCTGTCCCTGCAACGCTTGCAGCGCATGGACAATCACCGCTGCCGTGCCGGTGAAATCATCCGCCAATGGCGCGGGCCGCATGAACGGTACGTGCGCACCGCAGGCCCGGGCCAGTTCGGCGATTTCTTCGTCATCGGTGCTGACCACCACTTGGGCGAACAGCTTCGAATCGAGAGCGGTTTGAATCGAACGGGCAATCATCGGCACGCCGTCGAACGGCTTGAGGTTCTTGCGCGGTATGCGTTTGCTGCCACCGCGGGCCGGGATGATTGCGATGCTGTTCACGGGCGTTTTTCCAGAAGGAACCAGGTGATGTCGTCCACCGGGAATTGCGGGTCGCGGTGGTAACCGAAACCGTAATCCACCAGTTGCAAATCAGCGTAACGATCGAGCATTTCCCCGGCAAAATCGCGTTTGAACAACTTGCCGCTGTTACCGCGATAGGACACCTCGACCGGCGCCGGGTTGTAGTACTCGGCGATCAGGATATAACGCTGACTCAATTCATACAGCTGCGCATACGCCGCCGGCAACAGCTCCGGCGCCAGATGAATCAGCACGCCTTTGCTCAGAGTCAGGTCAAAGCCGCGCTCGCGGGGGAAATCGAACAGCGAGCCGTGCCAGATCTGCGCGATCCCCAGTGCCTGCGCCTGAGCGCAAGCGCTTTCGTTGATCTCCACGCCGAACAGTTCACATTGCGGCAACAACTGACGCAACGCCTGCAAATTGTTGCCGGCATTGGTGCCCAGTTCCACCAGGCTTTCGATTCGCCCGGCACGGGTCAATGCCTTGGCAAACAAGGCCAGGTTGGCCGCCACCAATGGCTGTCCGACGTTGCGGTCAACGTACTGGTTACCGAAGTCGCCCTGCCAGAATTTTTCCTGCTCACTCAGTTCACGCATTGCACAGTTCCCATCCGCTTATCTCTCAGGCCAAGTGCTATCCCCGTAGGAGCTGCCCAGCAGCCTTTCAAGGTATTTATTCCGTCAGCCGTCGCAGTTGCTCGACCACATAGTCCTGCTGCTCGTCGCTGAGCAACGGAAACAGCGGCAGGCTAATCGCCTCGGCGTAATAACGCTCAGCTTCCGGGAAGTCACCGTCAGCGAAACCCAGGTCACGATAGTAAGGCTGCAAATGCACCGGAATGTAGTGCAGATTCACCCCGACCCCAGCCGCGCGCAACCCTTCGAACACCTGCCGATGACTGAGGTTGATGCGATCAAGCTGCAGGCGCACCACATACAGATGCCACGCCGATTCCGCTTCTGGCTGAGCGCTGGGCAAGGTCAGCGGCAAGTACGCCAGCAAGCGGTCATAACGCGCCGCCAATTCACGCCGGCGTTCGATGAAGTCATCCAGTTTACTGAGTTGCGACAACCCGAGGGCCGCTTGCAGATCGGTGATGCGGTAGTTGAAACCCAGTTCAATCTGCTGGTAATACCAAGGGCCATGACTGGGTTCGGTCATTTGTTCGGGGTCGCGGGTCATGCCGTGGCTGCGCAGGCGCTGCAGGCGCTCGGCCAGGTCCCGGCGATTGGTCAGCACCATGCCGCCTTCGGCGCTGGTGATGATTTTCACCGGATGGAAGCTGAACACCGTCATCGCCGCGAAATCACCGCAGCCCACCGGTCGCCCGGCATAGGACGCGCCGACCGCGTGGGAGGCGTCTTCAATGATCGTGAAACCATAGCGCTCGGCCAGTTCGGCGAGCATGCGCATATCGCAGCTCTGCCCGGAGAACGCCACCGCCACCAGCACCTTGGGCAGCGTGCCGTTGTCTTCAGCCGCTTCCAACTTGGCCTTCAGCGCGTAGGCATCGAGGTTCCAGGTCAGCGGGTCGATGTCGACGAAGTCCACCTCGGCGCCGCAATAACGACCGCAATTGGCCGAGGCCAGAAAGGTATTGGGCGTGGTCCACAACCAATCGCCCGGCCCAAGCCCCGCCGCCAGGCAAGCGATGTGCAACGCCGCCGTGGCGTTACACACCGCCACCGCGAAATCGGCTTGGCAACGCTCGGCCATGGCCTGCTCGAAACGCTCGATGGTCGGCCCCTGAGTCAGCCAGTCGGACTGCAACACGGCGACGACCGCGTCAATGTCCGCCTGGTCGAGACTCTGCCGGCCATAGGGAATCATGCCGACAGGTCCGCATGCAGGTCAGCGATCTGCCCGACCGAGAGGAACTGCGGGTTGGTGTCGGAACGATACTCGAAGTCTTCACTGACCGGTCGGCCCTGCTCGCCCAGTTTGTCCACGGCAAAATCCACGTCGACGCTGGTGAAGCGGATCGACGGCTGGATCGTGTAGTGATCAGCGAACTCCAGGGTCATGCGCGCATCGTCCAGCGGCACCATCAGCTCATGGAGTTTTTCCCCCGGACGAATCCCTACATGCTTGTGCGGCAGGTGCTCGGCCATGCCCAGCGCCAGATCGACGATGCGAATCGACGGAATCTTCGGCACGAATACTTCACCGCCATGCATCCGGGCAAAGCTGTCGAGCACGAACTGCACGCCGTGATCGAGGGTGATCCAGAAGCGCGTCATGCGCTCGTCGGTGATCGGCAGCTCGGTCGCGCCTTCGTTGATCAGTTTGCTGAAGAACGGCACCACCGAGCCACGCGAACCGGCGACGTTGCCGTAGCGCACCACGGCAAAGCGGGTCTGCTGTTCGCCGGCAATGTTATTGGCGGCGACGAACAGTTTGTCCGACAGCAGCTTGGTTGCGCCGTACAGGTTGATCGGGCTGGCCGCCTTGTCGGTGGACAGCGCAACGACCTGCTTCACGCCATTGTCGATGGCGGCGGCAATGATGTTTTCCGCGCCGTTGACGTTGGTGCGAATGCATTCGGTCGGGTTGTACTCGGCGGCCGGTACTTGCTTCAGGGCTGCGGCATGCACCACGTAATCGATGCCGCGCATGGCCTGGCGCAAACGCTCGGCATCGCGCACATCACCGAGGAAGTAGCGCATGCACGGTGCGTTGAACGTCTGCTGCATCTCGTACTGCTTGAGCTCGTCGCGGGAGAACACCACCACGCGCTTGGGCTGGTATTGCTCCAGCAAGCGACGGATGAAATTGCGCCCGAACGAACCGGTGCCGCCGGAGATGAAAATCGATTTACCGTTGAACATGCCTTGAGTCCTTGTACCTGTCTGCCAGGTTTATGCGAGCAACTGCGCCCAATTGATCGGGGCACTTTCACCCAAGGTAAAACCTTTGCCGGTCAAGGCCAGGTTGGCGTTGTAGGCCGGGTCCTGGGCGAACGCAGCGCTCCATTTTTCGCGCAGTGCTTCGAGGGCCTGTGGTGCCTGAGGCATCACGCCCGAGTGAATGACCTGCACCAGTGGCGTCCACACGGTGAGGTAACCCGCCTGGCCGGCCTTGAGGCATAGATCCACATCGCTGAAACCTTGCGCGAAGGTCTCATCGTCCAGGCCACCCAAGGCGCCAAACAGCTCTTTGCGCACCATCAGGCACGCCTTCGACACGGCCGAGTAGTTCTGCTCCAGCGCCAACCGATGCAGGTAGCCGGCCGCGTCTTGTTTTTCACCGACAAAGGCCGAACCGACTCCGCCATTCATGCCCAGAATCAGGCCGGCTTGCGTGACCTTGCCATCACGATCGATCAGTTTGGCCCCGACGATACCCACTTCCGGACGCTGGGCATGGTTGAGCAGCGACTCGATCCAGTTCGGATTGACCACTTCACTGTCGACCGCCAGCAGTACCAGGTATTCGCCCTGCGCCTGCTGGCTGGCGGCGTTGTACAAGGCCGCCTCACTCAACGGCTGATCGGCGCACAACACACGGACCTTCGAATTGCGCAGCGTACCCAGGAAATCATTAATGTCCGCCGACTGGTTCGGGTTTGCCGCGACCAACACTTCGTAACGGGTGTAGCGCGTTTTCAGTAGCACGCTGTCCAGGTAGCGTTGCAACACCGCCACATCGTCCCCGGCCGGTACGATGATCGAGACCAGCGGACGCTCGGTGTGACGGTAATCGATCTGGTAGGTGCCGGGCACCGGCGAGGTGATCTTGGCCTTGTAGCCGCGGTTTCCCAGGTGGCGCGACAACGCCAGGCGCTCTTCGGGGTTTTCTTCCAGCACCGGTGCCTGGGAAATCAGCAACGGCTCATCGAGGTGGGCCAACCCGTTCAGGCCGCCCTGCTCGATGATGCGCAGCAACAAGTCGAACTCCAACGCCTTGCTGAAATCTGGCTGGTAGCCGCCCACCTCGATCAGTACTTCCCGGCGGATCAGCCAGTGCCGCGCCATCAAGGCTGGCAGGCTTTGCAACAGGTCAAGGTTGAAGCCCGGACGGAACACATCCACCAGTGCGCCTTTGGCAGTGCGCTGGATTTCATCAGTGGCCACGGCGCGGATGTCGGTGGCCGACATCAGTTCCAGGCTGGCGCGCAACAGACCGCCGGCGGTGAACTCGTCACCGGCCTCGGCCAGCAACAGCCAGTCGCAGGTCGATTGATGGGCGCTCTGGTTGAGTTTGTCGACAAAGTTGCTTTGCGTGACGCGGACGAAGTGCAGCGTGTTTTGCGCAGTCGTCGCCGCCGGTGGTTCACCGGTGGTGAGCACGACGATTTTGAACGCCTTGCCGTGACCTTCGACCAGGCTGTCGAGGGTGACCTGCAACTTGTCGATGTCGTTGTCCAGGTCCAGCAAAAAGATCCCGAACTGCGGACCGCCATCATGGGCTGCCAGATGCTGGGCAATCGAACCGGCCTGTTGTGCATCGGGCTGACGAGGCGCCAACCAGTTGAGCAGACGCCCGGACGTCATCTTGTCGAACGTCGGGTGATGGTCCTCGACCGATACCGCTTCAAGGCGCGCGATCCAGTCACGCATCGTCTGCGCATCGTCGTCCTCGCCCAACAACTCCAGTTGCGCCGCCAGGCGTTTGACCACGGTACGGTTGAAGGCATTGGCGTCGTGGGCCTGCCACAAACGATCGACCACACTTTCCGAGGTATCGTTATTGCGAGCGCGCAGCAAGTGCTCCTGACGCGTCCATACACCTTCCAGGCCTTCGAGCTGAATGCGCCCGGCCGGCATGGCGTGCAGCAGAAATTCAAACTGGGTCAGACGGTCGAAAAACGCCTGGTTGTAGAACGGCATCTCCACGTACTGCAACGGCCCGAAGCGGCGGACCGGCGCCTTCATGGCCTGATTCCAGGTGGACTGAATAATCAGCTCCGCTGTCAGTGCCCGGCCGGTTTTCAGGCTGTCGACCATGGCTTCGAAGCTTTCCAGGGCAAACGCCTTGCCCTGCTGCGCATCGAGATCCTTGATGCCGGTGGGCAACGTAGCGAGGAATTCGGCAAACGCTTCGCGCTCGGCCACCGATTTGGCATCGGTGTAGGTCAGCGAGTAATACACCTCCGTACTGTGCTCGGAGACGCCATAGTTGATCTCGCGCACCACGTAGGCCGTCGGCAGGATTCGCGCCTTGGCGCTCGCCAACAGGAAGTACACGTGGCCGATTTCCTGCCATTCGAAACCGGTGCCCGGCGGCAATGCCGAATGCCAGGTTTTCATCAGGTCGGTGCGGGTCACGGCGTAGAACGGCGGCAGGTACTGCTTCATGTAATCCAGCACGCGGTCCTGGGCCCGCTCGGACGAATAGTCTTCGCAAACCTTTTTGTCACGACGGTAATAGCTCACGCCATCGGCAAGGGTCAGGTACATCAGGCAATAGCCGTGGCACATGCCGTAATCGGGGTTTGCTTCGAGGAAGCCGACCGAGTCGAACAACGCGTCATGCAGAATGAAGTCATCGTCCGCCGCCAGCACCATATATGGCGTGGTCAACAACTCGACACCATAGGCCAGTTTGGCCTGCATGCCCCAGTAGGCAAACTGTGGCACGTGATGATAATCGACCGCGGAAAAATCGCCGTCGGGCCGCTCGGCAGTGGAGTCCAGTACCAGGACTTTGCAAGGCAAGGTGCTGTAGTACTTCAACGCCCGGCGCAAAAACGCCGGCCGGTTGTGGGTAATCAGCACCACCGTCAACAGCTCATTGAGTGGCAACGTGTGTTCAGAACTGTACTCGCCTTGCATAACCTCTCCCCACAACCGGCATATCGCCAAAGTAACGCGTTGTTGATGTTTGCGACTTAACGAACCCGACGCAGGTAGCCGTCCGGTGCCACGGTAATCAGCAGTTTGTTGTGCATCTGCTGATCGATCTCGAAGTCCTGGTTTTCTTCCAGGTATTTCCACACGGCGGTCTTCGGGTTGTCGCCCGGGCCCCATGGTCGATCCGGGAAGAAGTCGGCCGGCATGTCTTCAACCACGGTGTCCATCACCACGCAGTAGCTGTCGACTGACACCAGCGGTGCATAGAGGCGCAGTTCTTCCAGGACGTGGTCGTGGGTATGGTTGGAATCCAGCACGAGGATGACTTTCTTGCCTTCGGCCAGCGCACGCACTTGAGCGGCGGTCGCCGGGTCGATGCTCGAGCCTTCGATCATCTTGATGCGCTTGCTCATCGGGTGGCTTTCGATGGCTTCGCGGTTGTGCGGGCGGATGTCCAGGTCGATGCCCAGGACTTCGCCGTGGCCTTGCAGCTCCAGCAGGGACGCGTAGTAGATGATCGAACCGCCATGGGCGATGCCGCACTCGATCACCAGGTCTGGCTTGACCTGCCAGATGATTTCTTGCATCGCCATCATGTCTTGCGGCAACTGGATGATCGGACGCCCCATCCACGAGAAGTGGTAGCTGTACTTGTGGCGGGCCGATTCATTGAAGAAGTCGCGGGCCAATTGGGTGACTTTCTGGTCATCGGCCTGACGGGCGATTTCGGCCTGGCATTCGGCTTCGAAGGCTTTATGGATGGTGTTGTCAGTCATGTTGGAATTCTCAATGGTCACAGGAACGAAGCGCTATCGACGGCGTGATAGACGTAGCGTCCACCAGTCATCCGCTTGATTTCTTCGAGGTAGTTGGAGTTCATCACAAACAGGTTGGCGCCCTCGGGCAGACCGTCCAGGGCCTCTTGCGGAGAGGACACACGCGCCCCGCTCAGCGGCAGGTAACGCCCCTGCTTGGAGGGATTGATGTCGACCACATGCTCGACGGTCACACCGGCGCGCTGCAGGAAGAGCGAATAGATCACCCCTTTGGACGAGGCGCCCCAGATGCCTGCGGCCTGACTGCCGCTGGCCTGAATGATCTGCACCGCGCGACCGATGCTGGCGGTGAAGTTGTCCGCGAGCGTGAGCAGACGCGGCGACTCGACCGGGGTGCGGCGCAAGGTCGAGAGGTCGGCGACGATGTACAGGTACTGACCGCCAAACAGGTGCCCGGCCTCGTGCACCGTACCGAACAGCCCGCGCAAGTCTGCGAGACGGAAGTAGTTCACATGCTCGTAGAACACGTCGAACCAGGCGTTGTGCTCGACGATCCAGTCGAAGCACGGCACCTCGATGTAAATCTGCCCGCCCTGGTTGGCACTGGCGATGTCGGCCAGGAAACTCACCGGGTCGCTGATGTGTTCCAGAACGTGACGCAAGACAATCGCGTCGGCATTCAGCCCCAACTCTTGAGTGAAAGGCGCCTTGATGACTTCGGCGTTATCACCTTCGTAGGAAGGGTCAATACCCGTGATGGCATAGCCCAGCCCGCGCAACATCTCGAGGAAATAGCCTTTGCCGCAACCGACTTCAATCAGGCTTTGGCCTTTGAAATGATGAGCGAGGATGGCCTCGACATCATTCAAGTGCTGCTGGAACTGCACCGAGTGGGCCTGTTCGTTTTGGTAGTCGGCGTCGTAGCTGAGTTTGCTGGCGTCGAACGCCTGGTTGAAGATCAGCCCGCTCTGGCTGTCCTGCACCAGCACGATATCGGCGCTGCCCGACGCCTGGGCCTGTTCGGCGCTGGCAAACGTACGGTTCTGCAAAACCGGCAGCCCGCTCACTCGATATAGCTCACGCTGCATGTTCTTCTCCTGCCAGTTGCGAAATCCGCTGGGCCACGCCCCAGAACGCCATGGGTTCATGGGCGGAGTAACCGTAGTGCCCCAGATTCAGGGCGATGGACGCTTGACGCTGACGCACATGCTGCTCAACCAGTGCCCTGACGGACACCGGTTGCCCGCTGCAGCAATTGATGACGCCCGCGACATCGCGACGGCCGATGAGCGCCGCCAGCAAGCCGGCGGCCTGGCTGATTTCCAGGTAGTCACGCAACTGGTCGCCCGCCGACATGTTGAACTGCGGATCACCGGCGTCGATGGCCCGGTCGAGGCTGGCCAACAGACTGTTGGGGTTCTGCCCCTCGCCGTGCAGATAAAACAGTCGAGCCCATTGCAAGGTGAACGGACGCTCACGCTGCAAGGCTTCGAGAAACAGCCGCAAGGTGTGTTTGGCCAAGCCATAGGGGGTGTTGGGTTGCGCGGCCACCGCCTCACTCAGCGGACCACTTTGCAGCCCGTACTCGAAGCAGGTGCCGGTGACCAGCACCTGGCTGACGCCCGCCTCGATCACACGCTTGAGAAAGGTGTAATCCAGCGGCAAGTTGCGCTCGAAATGGAACAGCGCCTGATAGTTCGGCAAGCCGGTCCAGGCCAGGTGGGCGATGACGTCGATCCCCTCGGCCAATGCCGCCACATCCAGGTCCGGGTCCTGGATATCCGCCGCGACGAATTCCACATCGTTAAACCATGGCAACACACGGGCGGCTTCGAGGTTGCGTGAAACCGCGCGCACCTTGAAACCCTTGGCGAGCAACGCGCTGACCAGATGCCGGCCGACGAAGCCAGTGGCCCCCGTGACCAACACGTTCATCGCGCGGGCCGTCACAGCTCGACACCGCGGAACGTCTCGTCCAGCAGCGGATGACTGGCATCCTTGGCCGACAAGTTCTTGACGGGCAGCGGCCAGGGAATAGCCAGCGCGGGATCGTTGACCGACAGGCCGGCTTCATGGGCCGGTGCGTAGTCCGCATCCGTGAGATAGAGCACTTCCGAGTCGTCGGTCAAGGATTGAAAACCATGCGCGAAGCCCGCCGGGATCAACAGGCTGCGCCCGTCGTCGGCGCGCAGTTCTTCAGCATGCCAGTGCAAATAGGTAGGCGACTGCGGACGCAGATCAACCACCACATCCCAGACCGCGCCGCGCACACAGGTAATCAATTTGGACTCTGCAAACCCGGCTTTTTGATAGTGCATACCGCGAACGCTGCCTTGCTCGGCGGTACGCGAATGGTTGATCTGGCGAATCGCGAACGGCCGGCCCTGGGACGTCAAACTGGTCTGGCAAAACAAACGGGCAAACCGGCCGCGATCATCACAGAACACTTTCTGCTTGATCAGAAACAACCCTTCCAGCTTCAGCGCCTGGAGTGTGAGCTCGCTCATGACCGATCCTTGTAGAGATTCAATTGATTCAGGGTGACCGCGCGCATGTCCTCGCCATTTTTCCAGGCCAGGTGCCAGTCCAGCGTCTGTTCAAGGCACTGGCGAAGTGACCAACTGGCGCGCCAGCCCAGCAATTGCTGCGCACGGCTGCTGTCCAGGCGCAACAGGCCGGCCTCATGCATGTCGCTGGTTTCTAGGCGCACGCCCGGTGCCTGTGGCCAACGACTGGCCAGGCGCGCGACCACTTCCCCGACTGTGCACATATCGGCTTCACCGGGACCGAAGTTCCAGGCGCCAGCGAACACCGGCCCCTGGTTATATAAGCGCTCAGCCAGCAGCAGGTAACCGGCCAACGGCTCCAGCGCGTGCTGCCACGGCCGTACCGCTTGCGGGTAGCGCAAGGTCACGGGCTCGTTTGCCGACCAGGCCTTGAGCACATCCGGGATCAGCCGCTCCGGTGCGAAGTCACCGCCGCCCAGCACATTGCCGGCACGCGCGGTCGCCAGGGCCAGCCCATGTTCGTCATAACGATCAGCCGCAAAGAACGAAGCGGCGTAGGACTGCGCCAGCAATTCGCAGCAGGCCTTGCTGCTGCTGTAAGGATCATGACCGCCGAGGGCTTCGTCTTCGCGGTACGGCCACAGCCATTCCTTGTTGGCGTAGACCTTGTCGGTGGTCACCAGCACACAGGCACGAACACTGCCGACCTGGCGAATCGCTTCGAGCAGGTTGAGGGTGCCCATGACATTGCTGGAGTACGTGCCCAGCGGGTCACGATAACCTTCGCGCACCAATGGCTGGGCGGCCAGGTGCAAGACGATCTCTGGCTCGGTGTCGGCGATCACCTCAAGCAAGGCGCCCAGGTCACGCAGGTCGCCCCGTTGATCGTTGATGCCTTCGTGTACCCGCGCCAGTTCAAACAGGCTCGGCTCGGTGGACGGATCAAGGGAAAACCCGCTGACCTCGGCACCGAGGCTTTGCAGCCACAGGGTCAGCCAACTGCCCTTGAAACCGGTGTGACCGGTGACCAGAACCCGCTTGCCACGCCAGAACTCCGGGCTCAATCCCATTGCTTCCATGGGGCCTCCCCGCTCTGCCACAACGCCTCAAGGTGATTTTTGTCACGCAGGGTGTCCATCGGGTGCCAGAAGCCGTCGTGCTGGAAGGCCTGCAATTGTTCTTCGCTCGCCAGCGCCGTCAGCGGTTCGGCTTCCCATGAGGTGTGATCGCCCGTGATGTAGGGCAAAACCTTGGGCGACAGCACAAAGAAGCCGCCATTGATCCA
This sequence comes from Pseudomonas sp. LBUM1646, assembly GCF_059716165.1. Taxonomy (NCBI): domain Bacteria; kingdom Pseudomonadati; phylum Pseudomonadota; class Gammaproteobacteria; order Pseudomonadales; family Pseudomonadaceae; genus Pseudomonas; species Pseudomonas sp. LBUM1646. The sequence goes on along the minus strand of NZ_CP166810.1, from coordinate 1,805,254 downwards.
GCCACCGTCGCCGCGAGGCTTCTCGGTGAAGCCCAATACCGTGTCGCCGTTGCGCTCCAGGGCCCCGTAGCGTCCGGGTGGCTGGACCGCCGTGACGGTGGCCAGTTTGCCGTGGGCCAGATGGAAATCCACCAAGGCGCCGATATTCAGGTCCGAGACGCCGTCGCCGTAGGTGAAACAGAACGCCTGTTCATCCTCCAGGTAGCGCGATGCACGACGCAAACGCCCGCCGGTCATGGTTTCTTCACCGGTATCGATCAGCGTGACGCGCCATGGCTCGCTGTAGTTCTGATGAACATCCATGCGGTTGTTGCGCATGTCGAAGGTGACGTCGGAGGTGTGCAGGAAATAGTTGGCGAAGAAGTCCTTGATCGCGTAGCCCTTGTAGCCAAGGCAGATCACGAAATCGTGGATTCCGTGCGCGGAGTACTGCTTCATGATGTGCCAGAGAATTGGCTTGCCGCCGATCTCGATCATCGGCTTGGGCTTGAGGTGCGACTCTTCGCTGATTCGCGTGCCCAGGCCACCCGCCAAAATAACTGCCTTCATCCTCTTTCCCTCTTGTTCGTCACAGGGCCCGAGCAAGCTGTATCAAGCTTTTGCAGGCCTTCTGGATAAAACGCTGAACGCCGCGCATGGTGCTGCCGGCAACGCCGCCAGTGCTCGTTTTATGGCGATATGGAGGGGGACTTGCAGGAAACGCGCCAGCTCTTTCAATTGGACTGTGCGTGGAGCCGCGTGGGAGACGCCGTCTGTATGACGGGCGCAATGAAAAAAGGCTCGAACACGATTAAACCCCCACGCAAAAAAAAGGCGACTCAAGGTCGCCTGTTTTTTAGGAGAGCATGCGAAACGATCAGTCCGCCAACCAGCCGTTTTCCCAGTAGCGCAGGTTGTCGCCACGCAAGATGTAGTCGCGCAGAACGACCTCGCGCAACGCATCGCCCATGCGGTAGCTGGCGTCAGGGTCGGCCAGGTGCATGCGGATGGCTTGCAGCCATTCGTCCGTGGTGTTGGTTTTGACCCGGGTACACGGCAAGTAGCCGCGATAAGCCTCAGTGTCGGTGCAAATGACCGGGTAACCGCAAGCACCGTACTCCAGCAGACGCAGGTTGCTCTTGCAGTCGTTGAAAATATGAAACTCCAGCGGTGCCAACGCCAGGTCCAGGTTCAGGCTGGCCAGCTTCGCCGGGTAGTTTTTCAGGTCGATGACACCGTGGAACTCATGCATGTACGGACGCAGGTCATCCGGGCACATGCCGAAGAACACCCAATCGACTTCATTGGCCAGCTCACGGACCACCTCGGCAATCACTGCCAGATCACCATGGTGGCTGGTACCGCCGCCCCAGCCGACCCGAGGCTTTTTCGAGGTCCGGCGCTGGCTGTGCAGATGGCTCCACAAGTGACTCGCCAGCATGTTCGGGACCACACGAATGTCGTGGTGCATGTCCGACAGAGCATTGGCCAGCGGCTCGGTGGAAACCACCACCCGATCACACATGCCGATCGCACGCCGGACCAGCCGCTCCATTTCATCCTTGGCAGGCATGTTGCGGATATGCGCATTGCGATGGGGAACGTGAATGACATAGTCATCCAGTTCGTAGATCCGCCGGGCATTGGAGTAGGTTTGCAGGCTTGGAATCTCGTTGATCGGGCCTTCGGTATAACGCCCCTGCAAGATGATCACGTCCGGCGACTGACGCTCGACCTCAATGATGCTCGGCAGGTTGTAGTGAATACGCCCCTGAGCCCGGCCCGCCGCTTCCAGTTCGATGAGCGGCTGCGTCACCCGATAGTGTCCGATGGCCGACGCATTGACCGGCAATGCCAGAACCTTGGGTAACAGCGGTTTGGAAAACGGACTCCAACCGGAACGCAAGCCCGGCTCCAGACTGAAACTCGACCCGCTGAGCCCTTTCAACGCCAGGTTGGTGTTGTAGGCCGGGTCACGCGCAATGATCGGCAACCAGCGCTTGTAGAACACCTCTTGTTCTTGATCCAGCAGCACTTGCTCATCGGCTGGCTCGTCGGTGACCGGTTGCGCCCCGAGCGCCAGTTGCGCGTAAGGGGTCCAGACCACCAGGTAGCCACTTTGCCCCACCCTCAGGCACAGGTCGACTTCATGGAGGGTGCGAGTCAGATCCTGTTCATCCAGCCCGCCGACGCTGTCGAAAACGGCCTTTCGAACCATCAGGCAGTCGGCGCCGACCGCGCTCAAATCCTGGGCGACCTGCAACCGGAACATGTAGCCGGCGGACTGCAGGGATTCACCATAAAACTGCGGCCCTGCGGGGCCTCGCAGGCCAAGCGTAAGGCCGGCATGCAACACACGACCGTCCGGGTTGAACAGCTTGGCGCCCACCACGCCGACCTCAGGTCGCTGAGCATGATTAAGCAGTTCGTGCAGCCATTCTCCCTGGGTGATCACCGTGTAGGGGTTGAGCAGCAACACGTACTCGCCCCGGGCCTGTCCTACCGCAAAATTGCGCACCGCCGCCGTGTTGCCTTGCGCGGCATACTCCAGCACTCGCACCCGGTCACTGCCCAATTGCGCCATGCCGGCCAGCCACGCGCGGGCCTCGGCGCTCTCGCTTGCGTTGTCGACCAGCAGCAACTCATATTCGCTGTAGGCGGTTTTCTCCAGCAGGCTTTCGACACACCGCTGCAAGGCGATCGTTTGATCCTTGCTGACGATGATGATCGACACCAGCGGCCGGCGCTCGTGCAGGTAGTCAATACGATTAAGCAACGGCGAACTGCCGCTGCGAATCCCATGGGCGATTCCCATGCGCCGTAAATGCGCCTCCACGACCAGGGCGTTGCCCTCCATCACTTGCGGCAACGCCAGCCACTTAGACAGGTTGAACGTCGACTCCAGCATGATTTCGTCAATATGTTCGACGACGTGCGGCCCGTCTGCTTCGACCATGCGCCAGAGCACATCATGGGGCGCCAGTTCGCCGTGCAGCGGATCCAGGCCACCCAGCGCCAGGAAACGTTCACGCTCGAACGCCAGCGCTCGCCCGACATAGGGATAACTGCGCAACAGGTCCAGGTTGAAATCGGGCTTGAACGCGGGCTCTGCCGATTCGCCCTGAGCCAAGCCGCCTTCGTCGCTGTACATGCACGTCACATGGCCCGAGACGACGATGCGTTCCGCCAGCATCAGCAATGCCGGTTCCACCAGGCGATCACCGGGTTGCAGCAAATAGAACCAGTCAGCCCCGTCCAGCTGCGGCAACAGGTCATTGATCTGTTGCTGCCAGTTCTCCTGCAACGGCAAACGGAACACCCGCCCGTCCAGCTCGGCATCGGTACAAGTGCTGGACAACACCAGCGTCAATTCAGGGGGATAGAGTTGCCCGGCGAGGCTGTCCAGCGTCAAGTCCAGGGCCGAGCGGCTAGCGTCTTCATCGAGGATGATGGTGACGATCTTCGGTTGCCAGGCCCAGCTCGCCAATGTGTCCGGCAACAGCAACCGCTGGGGCTCTGTCAGCGTGCGACAGGCCAGCCACTGCGCGTACAGCTGAGAGAAGCTGACACTGTCAATGCCGACGTGCCATTCCTGGGTGCTTTGCTTGGTGCCCAGGGATCGACTCAGCGGCAACTCTTCCCAGACCCGCGGCGACTCGTCGAGCCGCGTCACCGGCAGGTAACGAACCCATCCCGGCGCGGGGGCGGATTCGCCGCTGCGGGCCTTGAGCATTTGCAACAGCCAATCACGCTCGGCTTCTACCGCATCCTTCATCGGCTGCTGTGCGCTCATGCGCTCCGGATACAGCCGCTCGACACTCAGCACATGGTTGAAGACGACCACGTTACCGCGGCGCATCAGGCACACAAACAGCGCGAAATCGAGGGTCGCGACAAAACAATGACCCGCCTGGGTCAGCGCTGGCAGCAGCTCCAGTACGTCCGCCCGACGAAACATGGCATTGCTGAATCCGCCCAGAATGTTGACCGGAAAATTCTCGAACATCGCCAGCAGGTCTTCACCCTTGAACAACCCACACAATGGCGATAGCGGCGTGTTCTCGAGCCGCGAAGGCAGTTGCATATCATCGGCGTCCCAGAACAAACGCTGGGCCAACACCAGATTGACCTCGGCGCGCTCGGTCAGCATGTACGCCTGGCGCTCGACACAGGAGGCGAACAACTGGTCGTCATCACACAAAAACTTGATGAACTCACCCTGAGCCTGCTCAAGACCGGCAAGCAGGTTGCCCACCATGCCGAGCGTCTGGGGATTGCGCACATAACGCACGGCCACTCCCGTCTGCTCCACCACCTGATCGACCTGGGTTTTGATCTCATTGCCGCGACTGTCGTCGCAAACAATGATTTCAAGATTGCCATAACCCTGACTCACGGCACTGTGCAACGCCCGGCCAAAAAAGCGCGGATTGAAGGCGGGAATGACCAGGCTGACGAGGGGAAGTGAATTCACGGCGGGCTCACAGGCGGTGCGAGCCCGCTCAGGAAAGCGAGCCCTTTGAAACCGCGAAAAAAGACGGTAGGTATTGGAGGGTCAAGGCAATCGGGCGCCGGCGCGCCCGAACACCGTCAGATCTTGTTGAACAGGCCCAGCGAAGTGATCTTGCTGAATGCCAGTTGCGCGGCTTGCAGCATGGTCTGTTGCAGGGTCAGACGCGTCATGACTTCGGCAGGGTCGGAGTCGCGGATCGCTCCCTGGGTGGCGGTGTTCGCCAGGTCCAGACTCTGGTTGGTGATGGATTGATCGTCCAGCGACTGACCGCGAGCACCGATCGAAGTCATGGCCGTGCCCAACTGGTTGCTGGCGCTTTCCAGATTCGCGAGGCCCGAATCCATGGCTGCCTGGAACTGCTGCTTGGCGACCGTGTTTCCGTCAATCGGCACGCTCATGGCGGTGACCATATTGTTCAGGGTGTCGAGCACGTTTTGGGTCTGGTGATTGTTGGACTGCACGGCAAACTGGTCGCCGGCAGCCGGTGCGCCGCCGCCCAGGGCGAACGTCACGCCCGCGGCGGTGGCCGTGGCGGGAGGTCCGGCTACCACGGCGCCCGACGATACGGGACGGCTGTCGGCAGTCACTGGCGCCGCGTACAGATCGAATGCAGTGGCGCTGGTGAACTTGAGGATCGCCCCGCCCGCCGGGAAAGCGCTGTTGTAGGCCGCCGGGTCTGTCACGGTGGAACCGGTGATGACCGCCGTGGACGGGTTGCCGGCGCTGCGCGTGGCGTTGAACGTGTCCGGCTTGGCCGACAGCTGGAAGCTGTGGCCGGCAATGACCGTATCTGCCACATCGCCCGTCTTGAGGTTGATGTTCAGGTTCAGGTCGACACCACGGAAGCTGACCACTTGGTTGGCGCCGTTGCTGTTGCTGATCAAGCCGTTCTGGCTGGCCTCGGTCGTTACGTCGTTACCCAGCGCATCAGTGATCTTCAGCTGGGTGCTGCTGAGGAAGCTGACGGTGTACGGCTGGCCGCTGGCGAACTTGGCGTCGTACGTTGCGCTGGTGCCGACCTGACCATTGGACAGGACCACACGACCATCATCCACCGCCGGTGCGGTCATGGTGGTCTGGGTGCGGCTGGTGTTGACGGTCTGCTGGAACGCGTCCCAGCCAGTGGTGTTAGTCGCCACCGACAAGCCATCGCCAATGCCCAGGTTGATGCTGGTCTGGTCACCGTTGTAGGTGTAGGAGCCATCGGAATTCTGCGAGTACGGCGCGGTGTCGGTTTTCGAGCCGGCGAACAGGTAGTTGCCAGCCGAGTCCTTGGAGTTCATCAAGCCCAGCACTTGTTGCTTGATCTCGTTCAATTCCGCCGCATAGGCTTTACGGTCATCATCGGTGGCGATGCCGTTGTTGGCACTGAGGGCGATTTCCTTGGCGCGCGTCAAGGCGGTGCCAATGGAGTCCAGGGTGGTTTCCTGCAGGCTCAGCGAGCTCTTGGTGGAACTGATATTGCTGCTGTACTGACTCAGCATCGCGCTCTGCTGGCCTAACTGCAGCAAACGCCCGGCACCGAGCGGATCATCGGCGGCGGTGTTGATGCGCGTCAGGCTGCTGGCTTCGTTGCTGGTCTCGATCGCCTTGTTGAAGTTGCGCTGATAGTTGGCAGCGGTTGTCTCGTAATACTGGGCGGTAGAAATGCGCATGAATTACGACTCCTTAAAGGCTGTTGATCAGCGTGCTGAAGGTTTCCTGCGCAGCCTTGATGATCTGCGAAGAGGCGGTGTAGTACTGCTGGTACTTGACCAGGTTGCCGGTTTCCTCATCCAGGTCGACCCCGGAGAGCGAATCACGGGCGCCCTTGGCCTGAGCCAGGATCGCCGTGGTGGCGGCGCTGTCGGATTTGCCCTGGGCAGCCTGGGTACCGACGTTGGTCACCAGTTTGTTGTAAGCGTCGGTCAGGCTGATGCCCTTGCTCGCCGAACCGGTGTCCACGGTTTGCTTGGTTTGCAGCGCCACCAGGGATTGCGCGTTGCGGTTGTCCGAAGAGGCCGCGCCGGTCAGGGAAATCGTGAAGCTTTCGTTGACCTTCGGCGTGCCGCCGACCGTGGTCTGCACAGTGAAGGTTTTCTGGATCGGCGGGGTGCCGCCGTCCGTGATCGCGTTGCCACTGGCGTCGACCATACCGATTTTCAGGTTCAGGGTATTGCTCTGGCCCGGAACAATAGTGCCGCTGCCCAGCGAGTGGCCTTGGGCGTCGGTCAGGGTATAGGTCTGGCTGGCACCGCCCGCGGCACCGAACGTGATTTTGACCGGCGTCGAGTTTTTCAGTGCGGACTGCAACTCCGTCTGGGACGCCGGGTTGTAGATGTCCAGGGTGCTGCTGAGCGTTGGCTGGGTGTAGGTGCCGCTGTTGCTGGCGCTGGTTACGCCGGTCAACGGGGCGGCCGCCGCGATCTTTTTCGGGTCGGTCAGTACGGTCTGGATGCTGGTCGCGGCACCGCGAGTCGGGGTCACCTTGAAGCTGTCGCCAGCGCTCAGGGCTCCGCCGTTCAGGGACAGGCTGAAACCGTCGATCACCGGTGGCGGTGTAGTCGTGGTGCTGAAGCTTCCCATGTCAGTGCCATCGGAACGCTTGACGCTGTAGGCGGTGGAGCTGGTGAACGTCACCTGATAGTCGCTGGTGGTCAGCTTGCCGGTGTCCTTGATGGTGACATCGAGGTTACCGGAACCGGCACTGTTGCTCGCATTGCCAATGCTGCGCTGACTGATCAGGGCGGCACTGTTGATGTTGTTGAAAATGGCCGCGCCGAAATCGCCGTTCTTGTCGATGCCTTGCGCTTGCTGGCTGTTGATCTGGTCCGCGACCACCAACGCCACACGCCCCAATTCGTTGAGCGACGGGTCGAGCACGTCCTTGCGGTAGGTGAGCAGGCCGCCGATTTCGCCACCGCTGACCACTGACGTGATGTCGATGGTGCTGGAGCCGCGGTTCATCTGCAGGCCCATGCGGGTCGGATCGTCCTTGCTCGGGGCGGTTTCCAGGGTATTGGTGGTGTTGCCCATCACCAATGGCTGGCCGCTGCCGACGTAGATGTCGTAGCTGGTGCCGCGCTCGACGACTTGTGCACCGACCATTTCGGACAGTTGGCGCACTGCTTCGTTACGGGTATCGAGCAAGTCGTTCGGCTGGCCGCCGCTGGTGGAGACTTCGCCGATCTTCTGGTTGAGGCTGGCAATCGAGGTGGCCAGCTTGTTCACCTGCGCGGCCATGTCCGCCAGGCTGCCGTTGATCGTGGTGTTCTGGTCGTTCAACTGCTTGGCAATGGTATTGAAACGACTGCTCAACGCCTGGGCGCCGGTCAGTACCGACTGGCGGGAAGTATCGTCGGTCGCCGAGGTCGATACACCCTGCATCGAGGTGAAAAATTTCTGCAACACGCCGGTCAGGCCGGTGTTGACGTCCGACAGCGACGCATCCAGCGGCGTGGCCTGGGCCTGGAACGAGGCGGCTTCGCTGTTGAGCGAAGTGGCGGTCTGCAACTGGGAATCGAGGTAGGCGTTGTACACCCGGCGCACATCCGCCAGGGTCGTGCCGGTGCCGATGAAGACATTCCCGTACTGCTGCGAGGCCTTGGTGCCCTGCACGGTTTGCTGACGCGAATAACCGGCGGTGTCGACGTTGGCAATGTTGTTGCCTGTCACAGCCAAAGAGGATTGGCTCGCCGCCAGACCCGACATCCCGATATTGAGCAAACTCATGGTTCAGACCTTATGCCTTGTGCCTATAAAGGCGTGGTGGAAGCGCCCGCCGCAGCGTAGTTTTGGTAACTCGTCATCTGCTTGGCTATCTGCGAAATCTTGCTTGCGTAGTTCGGGTCGGTTGCATAACCGGCCTTTTGCAACTCGCGCACAAACTGTTCTGGGTTATCGGCCGACTTCACCACATCTTGATAGCGATTATTGGATTGCAGCAAAGTCACAAGGTCATGGAAGCTGTCCTTGTAAGAGGCATAGGAACGGAACTCCGCCGTCTCCTTGACCATTGCGCCATCCCTGAATTCGCTAGTGATTGCCCGTGCCGAATCGCCCTTCCAACTGCTGCCGGTCTTGATACCGAACAGGTTGTGACTGCTGCTGCCATCCTGGGCGCGCATGACCGATTTGCCCCAACCGGTTTCCAGGGCGGCCTGGGCCACCAGGTAACGCGGATCGACACCGATGCGGTCGGCGGCCTCCTTGGCCATCGGCAGCATGGCGTTGACGAATTCGTCGGCAGAACTGAAGGCTTTCTTCGCCGGCGCCAACGGAATCTGCGCCATGGCGCGTCCGTATATCTGCATCTGCCCGCTCGACGCCGATGCCGTCGCCGAGGGCAGCCAATCGCCGTTGTACAGCGGGCCGGCGCCGGTCGGCGTGGTGGCGCGTTCAGGCAACAGGGTTTTGTTGATTGTCGCGGCGGTCGTGGCATTGGTCGCGGTCGACGGCACCAGGCCGGCGAGCAAGCGGTCGGCCAATTTCGGCGGCAAAGCCAGGCGTCGCTGGTTGAGCAGCGCCACGTCATTGCTATGAGCGGCCGTCGCCGTCGGCGACTTGACCCCGCGCGAAGCCCACAACGGACGCTCGCCGTTGAGGCGCGACAAAGGGCCATTCGTGGCGCTCGTACCGGCAGCCACCGGCGTCGTGATCGCTTCGGCCTTGGCTTTCGCCGCCTCCTGCTTGGCCGCCGAATTCGCCGCAGCCTCACCCGGGGCCAGCGGTTTATTCTTCGACATCTGGCGCAACAACACGTCCGCCAGACCAATACCACCGCCTTCGCGGGACATGGAAACAGCCAACTGCTGGTCGGACATTTCCTGGTATTGCTTGGCGGCTGGCGTGTTGAGCGGATTGTCCTTACCCAGTTCGTCGGTGGCCGAGCGCATGGACTTGAGCATTTCACCGAGGAACAGCGATTCGAATTCCTGCGCCACTTTGCGCATGTTCGCGTCGCTGTTCTTGTCGCCGATCTTGAGCTGGTTCAGACGATTGAGGTCCGAGTAAGAACCCGAATCGCTGGTGCTGAGCGTACCGCTCTTGCGCATGTCCATGGTCGCCGTCCTCAGATCACGATCAGGTCGGCTTGCAACGCGCCGGCCTGCTTCAGTGCTTCAAGGATGGCCATCAAGTCACCCGGCGCCGCGCCGACCTGGTTCACCGCACGCACGATCTCGTCGAGGGTGGTGCCCGGGCCGAACTTGAACATTGGCTTGGCTTCTTGCTGGGCGTTAACCCGCGAGCGCGGCACGACCGCCGTCTGCCCATTGGACAGAGGGCCAGGCTGGCTGACGATCGGGTCTTCGGTGATGGTCACGGTCAGGCTGCCGTGGGTCACGGCGGCCGGGGACACTTTCACGTTCTGGCCGATCACGATGGTGCCGGTCCGCGAGTTGATGATGACTTTCGCCACCGCCTGGCCCGGATCGACTTCAAGGTTTTCGAGGATCGACAGGTAGTCGACCCGCTGGCTCGGATCCAGTGGCGCCGTGACGCGGATCGAACCGCCGTCGATGGCCTGGGCCACGCCAGGGCCGAGCAAGTCGTTAATCTTGTCGACCACACGCTTGGCGGTAGTGAAGTCCGAACGGTTGAGGTTCAGGGTCAGGCTGTTGCCCTGGTTGAAGCCGCTCGGCACCGAACGCTCAACCGACGCACCGCCCGGAATACGACCGGCCGATGGAACGTTGACCGTAATCTTCGAACCGTCGCGACCTTCGGCATCGAAACCGCCGACCACCAGGTTGCCCTGGGCGATGGCGTAGACGTTGCCGTCGATACCCTTGAGCGGCGTCAACAGCAAGGTGCCGCCGCGCAAGCTCTTGGAGTTACCGATGGACGCGACCGTGATGTCAACCTGTTGACCCGGTTTGGCAAACGCCGGCAGATCAGCACTGATCGACACCGCCGCGACGTTCTTCAACTGCACGTTGCCCGAGCCCGGCGGTACCTTGATGCCGAACTGCGAGAGCATGTTGTTGAAGGTCTGCAGGGTGAACGGGGTCTGGGTCGTCTGGTCACCGGTGCCGTTAAGCCCGACCACCAGGCCGTAACCGATCAATTGGTTGGTCCGCACGCCGGAAATGCTGGCGATGTCCTTCAGTCGCTCGGCTTGAGCGGTGAAGGCTGCGGACATCAACAAGGCAGCGACCATGAGACTTCTGAAGTTCAACGTAGCCACCTAGAAAGGGAACAGCGGGCTGAGGAAGAAACGGTCGAACCAGCCTGGCTGACTCGCATCGGCAAACGCACCGGTGCCCGAGTAGGTGATGCGTGCATCGGCGACGCGAGTCGACGACACGGTGTTATCAGTGGCGATGTCATCGGCGCGCACCAGACCGGCAATCCGTACGAGTTCATCACCGGAGTTCAGGGTCATCCACTTCTCGCCACGCACGGCGATGATGCCGTTGGGCAAGACGTCGGCGACGGTCACGGTGATCGAGCCGGTCAAACTGTTGCTCTGGCCAGACTTGCTCGCGCCGTTGGTGGCACGGTCGCCGCTGTAACCGGCGTCGAGGCTCAGGCTGCCGCTGCCGATCGGGTCACTGGTACTCAGGCCGCCACCGAACAACGACGTCAGGCCAATATTGGTCTTGCTGGTCTTGTCGATCTGCGAGTTGGCACCCTTACTGGCCTGGGTCCGCTCGTTCAAGGTGATGGTGATAATGTCACCGACCCGGAACGCCTTGCGGTCGCTGTACAGGTTCTGCTCGAAACCGGCCTGGTAGATCGAGCCATTGTTGGCGGCAGCCGGCAGCGGCGTGCGCGGCAACACCGGGGCGTAGTAAGGGTCATTGGGCTTGGGCGTCGGCGCGACGCAGCCCGCGAGCGCGACCACCCCACTCATTGCCAGAACAGATACAAAGCGATTCATGACCCTACCTCACGGTGTTGCTGGCGACCTCATGGCCGCCCCATAGACTTGATTACAGATTCTGCGTTACGAACGAGAGCATCTGGTCGGCGGTGGAGATCACCTTGGAGTTCATCTCGTAGGCACGCTGAGTGGTGATCATGTTGACCATCTCTTCAACGGTGCTGACGTTGGACCCTTCCAGGGTGTTCTGCAGCGTGGTACCGAAACCGTTCAGGCCCGGGGTGCCGACTTGCGGCGCACCGCTGGCGGCGGTTTCCAGGAACAGGTTGTTACCCACTGCTTGCAGACCGGCCGGGTTGATGAAGTCGGCGGTTTGCAGGTTGCCGATCACTTGGGAGGCCGGGTTGCCGGGAACGGTGATGGACACCGTGCCGTCAGTCCCGACCGTGAAGGTCTGGGCGTTGTTCGGAATGACAATGGCCGGTTCCAGGGCGAAACCGCTGGCGTTTACGATCTGGCCGTTGGAGTCGAGGTGGAAAGTGCCGTCACGGGTGTAGGACGTGGTGCCGTCCGGCTGCAGGATCTGGAAAAAACCGCGACCGTCGACCGCCAGGTCCAGCGGCTGCTCGGTGGTTTGCAGGCTGCCGGCGGAGAAGTTTTTCTGGGTGCCGACGATGCGCACACCGGTACCCAATTGCAGACCGGACGGCAGTTCGCTGTCCTGAGTCGACTGGGCGCCGGGCTGGCGTTTGATCTGGTACAGCAAGTCCTGGAACTCGGCGCGGTCACGTTTGAAACCCGTGGTCGAGACGTTCGCCAGGTTGTTGGAAATGGTGGTCAGGTTAGTGTCCTGGGCGGACAGACCTGTTTTGGCAACCCATAGAGCCGGAAGCATTCGATTCTCCTCGTGCGCCTGTTTTACGGCGCGACGTTCTGATAATTAGCTGATCTGCAAGACCCGAGCCATGGCCTGGTCATCGTCTTTGGCGGTGTTCATCATCTTGATGTGCAGCTCGAACTGCTTCGACAAAGCCAGCACCGAGGTCATTTCTTCCACGGCATTGACGTTGCTCGACTCAAGGAACCCGGACACCAGCTTGACGCCCGCATCGGCTTGCGCCGGCTTGCCGTCCTTGGTGTGGATCGAACCATCCAGGCCTTTGGTCATGTTCTTCAGGTCAGGGTTGACCAGTTTGATGCGGTCGATTTCGGCCATCACGCGCGGGCCTTCACCCATCGAACGAATGCTGATGGTGCCATCCTCGCCCACTTCGATTTTCTGCTCGGGCGGCACGGCGATCGGCCCGCCATTGCCCATCACCGGCATACCATTGCCGGCCCGCAGCACGCCGAGGGCGTCAATGTTCAGGCTGCCGGTGCGCACGTAGCTTTCACCGCCATCGGGGCTCTGCACGGCGATCCAACCGTTGCCGGTCACGGCGACGTCGAGGTCACGACCGGTTTCCACCATCGAACCTGGCGAGAAGTCGGTGGCCGGACGTTCGCTCATGGCAAAGGCACGCGCCGGAAAGCTGTCACCAAACACCGGCATCGAACGGGCCTGTTCCAGGTCCTTTTGAAAACCGTTGGTAGAGATGTTCGCCAGGTTGTTCGCATGAGCCTTCTGCGCCAGTGCATTCTGGCTGGCGCCGGTCATTGCCACATAAAGGTACTTGTCCACACTCTTTCCTCTGCATGCCGGACGTTTGCCGCCCACTGCTGTACTGCTGAGCCTTAAGCAATTTGCAGACCAACTTTTTTCTGACGGCGCCGGACCCGGCAAACAAAGGACTTGGGGGATTTAGAGAGGAGGTGGGAATTGTGTCGAAGTCGAAAAACCGGCGGTGTTATGCCGCTTCGCGGCAAACCTCGGACTGATCGTTCCCACGCTCTGCGTGGGAATGCCTCAATGGACGCTCTGCGTCGGCTTTTGGGACGCGGAGCGTCCCGGGCTGCATTCCCACGCAGAGCGTGGGAACGATCAGTCACAACGGGGCTATGCGCCTGGCTCTTTGCCTACGTCGTATTCGCGCAGTTTGTTGGCAATCGTGGTGTGCGAAACCCCTAATCGCTTACCCAATTGTCGGCTGCTCGGATGCTCGGAATACAACCGCTCCAGCACCGCTTTTTCAAAGCGCCCGACAATCGCATCCAGCCCGCCCTCCAGCGAGAAATCGCCAAGCGGCTGACGCACGCCGTAATCCGGCAGGCGAATATGCTCGACCTTGACCGTCCCGCCCTCGCACAGGGAAACCGCCTGGAACAATACGTTTTCCAACTGCCGGACATTGCCCGGCCAATGGTAATGACCGAGCCGTTCCATGGCCGCCGGCGCCAGCTTCGGCAGCGGACAACCGATCTGCCGACTGGCCTGATCGAGGAAATGCTCTACCAGCGGCGTCAAACCGTCGAGGCATTCGCGCAGCGGCGGGATGTGCAACGACAGCACGTTCAAGCGGTGATACAAATCCTGGCGAAACTCGCCGCGCGCGCACAACTCGGAGAGGTCTACTTGTGTGGCGCAAATCACCCGCACATCCAGATAGACCTCTTCATCACTGCCTACACGGCGGAAGCAACCGTCCTGCAGAAAGCGCAGCAATTTCACCTGCAAACGCGGGCTCATTTCCCCGACGCCATCGAGAAACAGCGTACCGCCGGCCGTCAGCTCCAGCAGCCCGAGCTTGCCTTCCGCCCGCGCCCCTTCGAAAGCACCGGGGCCGTAGCCAAACAACTCGGTCTCGGCCATGGATTCCGGGAGGCCGGCGCAATTGAGTGCCATCAGCGGCGACTGGCCACGAGGGCTGGCCAGATGACAAGCCCGCGCCAACAGTTCTTTGCCGGTGCCGGTTTCGCCTTCGATCAATAGCGGCGCATCCAGCGGTGCCATGCGCCGGGCTTCACGCACCACCGCCGCCATGACTTTCGAACTCTGGAAGATGCTGTCGAAACCGCGCAACTCTTGCTTGCGCACGTTGTAGATACGCTCACCGACCCGGTCCGCCCGATGCAACGTCAATACCGCGCCGGCCATGGCCTCGCTGTCATCGTGTTCCGATTGCAGTGGCGCGATGTCGGCGAGAAACACGTCGCCCTTCACCTTCACCCGCAACCCGTTGATCCGCGACTTGTTGGCACGCACCAGTTCCGGCAAGTCGAAGTCCTCGGCGTAACGGGACAAGGGAATCCCCGGCACCTCGTCCACCCGAACCCCGAGCAACTGCGCCGCCGCCCGGTTGGCCGCAACGATGGAGCCGCCCATGTCGATCGACAGCACCGGGAACTCCAGGGCGCCGAGCAACGCGTTCAGCTCCATGTGCCGACGCTCGCTGGGCATCAGCCCTACACGCTTGACGCCGAATACTCCGGCAATCGCCTCGAACTTCGGACGCAGCGCCTGGAACTGGATGTTGATCAGATTCGGGCAGTGCAGGTAGATCGCATTGCCATGCTCACCGCCGACCTCGCCACGCGCAACGTTGATCCCGTATTCCACCAGCAGGTTGAGAATGTCGCGCAGGATGCCGATGCGGTTTTGGCAGTGGACTTTGATACGCATATAAAAGGCCTGAACAGGGGTGATCGAGGCTTGCCGCCGAAAATTTCTGCGAAAGCGTTCAGTTAGTCGTCAAGATTATGTGACAGGTAGAGCGCTTTTCAAACCCGGAAAACTCAATACCTGCGCCATAGCCGCCAATTCGTAACGAAAACTTTACGAAAATCACGGAATTCTCCTATGCGCGACCCGAACGACCTGCTGCATTGCCGCACGCCTTGGGGTATCTCTAGGTCCATAGCTGGACATAACAAGAACGAATTCCCCTAGCAGGAGAGCAGCATGAAGCAGACGCAATACGTGGCCCGCGAGCCCGATGCGCAAGGTTTTATCGACTACCCCGCCGAAGAACACGCGGTGTGGAACACGCTGATCACTCGCCAACTGAAAGTGATTGAAGGGCGTGCGTGCCAGGAATACCTGGACGGTATCGAAAAACTCGGTCTGCCCCACGACCGCATTCCGCAACTCGGTGAGATCAACAAAGTCCTCGGTGAAACCACCGGTTGGCAAGTTGCCCGGGTTCCAGCACTGATCCCCTTCCAGACCTTTTTCGAATTGCTCGCCAACAAGCAGTTCCCGGTGGCCACGTTTATTCGTACCCGCGAAGAACTGGACTACCTGCAAGAGCCGGACATTTTCCACGAGATCTTTGGTCACTGCCCGCTGCTGACCAACCCCTGGTTTGCTGAATTTACCCACACCTACGGCAAACTCGGCCTACAGGCTTCCAAGGAAGAACGCGTGTACCTGGCGCGCCTGTACTGGATGACCATCGAATTCGGCATGGTCGATACGCCACAGGGCCAACGCATCTACGGTGGCGGCATTCTGTCTTCACCTAAAGAAACCGTTTACTGCATGTCGGACGAGCCAGAGCATCAGGCCTTCGATCCGCTGGAATGCATGCGCACGCCGTATCGCATCGACATCCTGCAGCCGCTGTACTTTGTGCTGCCCAACCTCAAGCGCCTGTTCGACCTGGCCCACGAAGACATCATGGGCATGGTCAAGCAAGGTATGCAGCTGGGCTTGCACGCACCGAAATTTCCGCCAAAGCCAAAAGCCGCCTGAGCATGCCGGCAGTCGCGGTAAGCGCTGAAAAATAGTAACGTCTAACAAGAATCGAATCGGGAAACAGACTATGTCCACTTTGAACCAAGCCCACTGCGAAGCCTGCCAGGCCGGCGCCCCTCAGGTCAGCGACG
This sequence comes from Pseudomonas sp. LBUM1646, assembly GCF_059716165.1. Classification (NCBI taxonomy): domain Bacteria; kingdom Pseudomonadati; phylum Pseudomonadota; class Gammaproteobacteria; order Pseudomonadales; family Pseudomonadaceae; genus Pseudomonas; species Pseudomonas sp. LBUM1646. The sequence goes on along the minus strand of NZ_CP166810.1, from coordinate 1,789,193 downwards.
AAGAGTTGCCGGTACTGATCAAGCAGATCCCTGACTGGAACATTGAAGTGCGCGACAGCGTGATGCAGCTGGAAAAAGTTTTCCTGTTCAAGAATTTCAAGCACGCCCTGGCGTTCACCAACGCGGTCGGTGAAATCTCCGAGGCCGAAGGTCACCACCCGGGTCTGTTGACCGAGTGGGGCAAAGTCACCGTGACCTGGTGGAGCCACTCCATCAAGGGCCTGCACCGTAACGACTTCATCATGGCCGCACGCACTGACGACGTGGCCAAGGATGCAGAGGGCCGCAAATAATGCATTTCGACGCCATCGGCCGAGTACCCGGCGACCCGATTCTCGGCCTGATGGAGGCCTATGCGCAGGACCCCAACCCGCGCAAATTCGACTTGGGCGTGGGTGTCTATAAAGACGCCCAGGGCCTGACGCCAATTCCTCAAGCGGTGAAACTTGCCGAAGCGCGGCTGGCGGATCGTCAAACCACCAAGACTTACATCGGTGGCCATGGCGAACCGGCGTTCGGCAAGGTCATGAACGAACTGGTGCTCGGCGCCGATTCGGCGTTGATCGCCGAGCAACGCGCCGGTGTCACCCAGACGCCGGGCGGCACGGGCGCGCTGCGTTTGAGCGCGGACTTCATCGCGCAAATGCTGCCGGGCCGTGGCGTGTGGTTGAGCAACCCAACCTGGCCGATCCACGAAACGATTTTCGCCACGGCCGGGGTCAAGGTCAGTCACTACCCGTACGTGGGCAGCGACAACCGTCTCGATGTCGAAGCCATGCTGGCGGTGCTTAATGAAGCGCCCAAGGGCGACGTGGTGTTGCTGCACGCCTGCTGCCACAACCCGACCGGTTTCGACCTGTCCCATGACGATTGGCGCCGGGTGCTGGACGTGGTTCGTCGCCGTGAGCTGCTGCCCCTGATCGACTTCGCTTATCAAGGCTTTGGCGATGGCCTGGAACAGGACGCCTGGTCGACCCGGTTGTTCGCTGACGCACTGCCGGAAGTGCTGATCACCAGCTCTTGCTCGAAGAACTTCGGTCTGTACCGCGATCGCACCGGTGCACTGATTGTCTGCGCGAAAACCGCCGACAAGCTGGTGGATATTCGCAGTCAACTGGCCAATATCGCCCGTAACCTGTGGTCGACACCGCCGGATCACGGCGCGGCTGTGGTGGCGACCATCCTCGGCGACCCGGCGCTGAAAAGTCTCTGGGCCGACGAAGTGGAAGCCATGCGTTTGCGTATCGCCCAGCTGCGCAGCGGTCTGGTGGAAGCCCTGGAACCCCATGGCTTGCGCGAACGCTTTGCACACATTGGCGTGCAACGCGGGATGTTCTCCTACACCGGCTTGACGGCGGAGCAGGTTAAACAGCTGCGAGATCATCACAGCGTGTACATGGTCAGTTCCGGCCGGGCGAACGTGGCGGGGATTGATGCGACGCGCCTGGCGCTGTTGGCCGAGGCGATTGCCGAAGTCTGCAAGTAACCCTCCTCGACACTGATCGTTCCCACGCTCCGCGTGGGAATGCAGCCCGGGGCGCTCCGCGTCCCTTCCGAAGCGGACGCGGAGCGTCCAGTGAGGCATTCCCACGCAGAGCGTGGGAACGATCATGTAGGGTCTTCGATCTTTTGCTTTTCGCTCCCCCTGCGGCCATTGGTCGCAGAAATCCCAGATAAAAGTCTGTTTGTCATTTCTCCTGCTGTATCCTGCCCAAGCTTTTTAAAAGCGCGGATCTACCAGATCTATCAACAGACTTTGCGAGGAGCGCGAAACATGCACGAGATCCCTAATCTCCCCTTCCCAAGCCTGCACGAAACTGAGCAGACAACCCCGCAACAAGCCAGTGCCCAACAGCCTGAGCCGAAAGAAGCCACTGACCGTCGAAAGACTGACAGCGAAGACTGATCCACCTGCAATGCCAGACCGTGTGGAAAGCGCTAACATGCGCTTTCCACACCGCCTGAAACCCGAGCCCTGCCCCATGACCGATGACTTCACCGACACCCAGGCCAGCGTCCTGATCGGCACCGCCGAGAAGATGATCGAGATCTGGAATCGCCTCTCCCCCGAAAAACAAGCCGCCCTGCTGGCCCGTTTCGGCAGCGAAGAAAACGCCCTCGCCGCCCTGGTCACCACGCAACTGGTCGCCCCCGCCAAATCCTGATTCAACCTTCCGGCAAATAGTTTTACTTTTCCACGACCGCCCGCCCCTCGCGCCGCTATCATAAGCAGCCTATCTATCCTGCTGCCCCGTGGACTTTTACCCATGTCAGAAAACCAGCGCCCCCTGGCGGTCACGCTGCAAGTCGTCTCCATCGTCCTGTTCACCTTCATCGGTTACCTCAACATCGGCATTCCCCTGGCCGTATTGCCGGGCTACGTCCACAGCGACCTGGGCTTTGGCGCGGTGATCGCCGGGCTGGTGATCAGCGTGCAATACCTGGCCACCCTGCTCAGCCGGCCTTACGCCGGGCGCATTATCGACAACAAGGGCAGCAAACTGGCGGTGATGTATGGCCTCGCCGGTTGCGGTTTGAGCGGTGTGTTCATGCTGATTTCGGCCTGGACCCAAAGCCTGCCGATGCTGAGCCTGATCAGCCTGTTGATCGGCCGCCTGATCCTCGGCAGCGCGGAAAGCCTGGTGGGCTCCGGCTCGATCGGCTGGGGCATCGGCCGGGTCGGCGCGGCGAACACCGCCAAGGTCATCTCCTGGAACGGCATCGCCAGCTACGGCGCCATCGCCATCGGCGCTCCGTTTGGTGTGTGGCTGGTCGATAAATTGGGCTTGTGGAGCATGGGCGTGAGCATTGTGCTGCTGGCGGTGCTGGGCCTGGCGCTGGCTTGGCCGAAAACCGCTGCGCCGATTGTCGTCGGTGAGCGCCTGCCGTTCATGCACGTGCTGGGTCGGGTGCTGCCGCACGGCTGTGGTTTGGCGCTGGGCTCGATCGGTTTCGGCACCATTGCCACCTTCATCACCCTGTATTACGCCACGCAGCATTGGTCGAATGCGGTGCTTTGTCTGAGCCTGTTCGGTGCCAGTTTCATTGGCGCGCGCCTGCTGTTCGGCAACCTGATCAACCGCCTCGGCGGATTTCGCGTGGCGATTGCCTGCCTGTCGGTGGAAACACTGGGGTTGCTGCTGCTATGGCTGGCACCGGATGCAAATTGGGCGTTGGCCGGTGCGGCGCTGAGTGGTTTCGGCTTCTCGCTGGTATTCCCGGCGCTGGGCGTAGAAGCGGTCAACCTGGTGCCCGCCTCCAGTCGCGGCGCAGCGGTCGGCGCTTATTCGTTGTTCATCGATTTGTCACTGGGGATTACCGGGCCACTGGCCGGTGCGATTGCGGCGGGGTTTGGTTTTGCTTCGATCTTCCTGTTTGCCGCCCTCGCCGCGCTGAGCGGTTTGGCACTGAGCGTTTACCTGTACCGGCAAGCGCCAAAGTATCGCGAAGAAAGAGAGACCCGCTAGAAGTCGATCTTGCCGCGCCCGGCCTTGATGCTGCCGCGCTTGGTCTTCGATTCCAGCCGACGCTTCTTCGAGCCGAGGGTCGGCTTGGTCGGGCGGCGCTTCTTCTCTACTTTGGTGGCGCTGAGAATCAACTCCACCAACCGCTCCAGCGCATCGGCGCGATTGGCCTCCTGCGTGCGGTATTGCTGGGCCTTGATGATCAACACGCCTTCGCTGGTGATACGACTGTCGCGCAGCGCCAGCAACCGCTCCTTGTAGAACTCGGGCAAGGACGAGGCCGGGATGTCGAAGCGCAGGTGCATGGCGCTGGAGACCTTGTTGACGTTCTGCCCACCGGCGCCCTGGGCGCGAATAGCGGTCAATTCGATCTCGGCATCCGGCAGATGCACGTTGTTGGAAATCACCAGCATGGAAAAAAGCGTCCGTATACAGAACGTGCAGGATACCGCGAATGACCGGCTGGCTCCTTCACAAACAAAACGGCAAAACAACAAACCCCGCACATGACCTCCTGACAACTGGGTTCTACGCTAAAGGGTTCGGATCAAACTGATCAGGCCTTTTTACGGAGAACCCCATGCCTCGTCGCTTGCTTGCTGCTTTCTGCCTGCTGCTGTCCTTCAACGCGGCTCACGCCGCCGAACGCTGGGAAACATTGCCAGCCACCCCCACACCGATCACCAGCGCCAAAACCGGCCGTGCCGACGTCAACGGCATCAAGCTCTATTACTCGATCACCGGCCACGGTTCGCCCGTCGTGTTGCTTCACGGCGGCCTGGCCAACTCCGATTATTGGGGCTATCAGGTCAAGGCTCTCTCGGCCAAACATACTGTCATCACCCTCGACAGCCGTGGCCATGGCCGCAGTTCCCGTGATGCGCGCCCTTTTGGTTATGACCTGATGGCAGACGACGTCATCGCAGTGCTCGATAAACTGAAGATCGAGCGCGCCGACTTCGTGGGCTGGAGTGACGGCGCGATTCTTGGGCTTGATCTGGCGATGCGCTATCCACAGCGCGTGGGCAAGGTGTTCGCCTTCGCCGCCAACACCCAGACGTCGGGGGTAAAGGAAGGTGTCGAGAAGAACCCGACGTTCGCCGCCTACATCGAACGGGCCGGCAAGGAGTACGCGAAGCTGTCGCCCACGCCCAAAGAGTACGATGCGTTCGTCGAGCAAATCAGCCATATGTGGGCGAGCCAGCCCAACTGGACCACCGAAGACCTGGCGAAAATCAAAAGCCCGGTGTTGATCGTCAACGGCGACCATGACGAGGCCATCAAGCGCGAGCACACCGAATACATGGCCTCGACCATCCCCGGTGCCGGCCTGCTGATCCTGCCCAATGTCAGCCATTTCGCCTTTATCCAGGACCCGGCGTTTTTCAATGCTTCGGTGCAGAGCTTTCTCGACCAGAAATAATGCCTGACGCAGAAACGACAAACCCGGCACATGGCCGGGTTTGTTGTTGCTGCGCTCAGCGCCTACTTCACGCTTGAGCCTTCTGCATGCAGCGCCTGCTGGGCACTGCGCTTGTTCTTGATGCCGTAGCAGACCCACATGAACGCGACCCACACCGGAATCGCATACACCGAGATCTGGATCCCCGGGATCAGCAGCATCACGCACAAGATGAACGCCACGAACGCCAGACAGATGTAGTTCCCGTACGGGTACCACAGGGCCTTGAACAGCGGCGTCTGGTGGGTCTTGTTCATGTGTTGGCGGAACTTGAAGTGCGAGAAGCTGATCATCGCCCAGTTGATCACCAGGGTCGCCACCACCAGGGACATCAACAGTTCCAGGGCGTTTTGCGGGATCAGGTAGTTGAGCAACACCGCGATCAGCGTCACGGCCGCCGACGCCAGGATCGAACGCACCGGCACGCCGCGCTTGTCGATTTTCGCCAGTACCTTCGGTGCGTCGCCCTGCTCGGCCATGCCCAGCAGCATGCGGCTGTTGCAGTAGGTGCCGCTGTTGTACACCGACAATGCCGCCGTCAGGACCACGAAGTTGAGAATGTGTGCGGCGGTGTTGCTGCCGAGCATCGAGAACACCTGCACGAACGGGCTGCCGCTGTAGGAGTCGCCAGACGCGTTGAGGGTCGCCAGCAGGCTGTCCCATGGCGTCAGCGACAGCAGAATGACCAGAGCGCCGATGTAGAAAATCAGGATCCGGTAGATCACCTGGTTGATGGCTTTCGGGATCACGGTTTTCGGTTTGTCGGCTTCAGCTGCGGTGAAACCGAGCATTTCCAGGCCGCCGAAGGAGAACATGATGATCGCCATGGCCATCACCAGACCGCTGACGCCATTCGGGAAGAAACCACCGTGGGACCACAGGTTACTTACCGATGCCTGCGGACCGCCGTTGCCGCTGACCAGCAAATAGCTGCCCAGGGCAATCATGCCGACAATCGCCACGACCTTGATGATCGCAAACCAGAACTCGGCCTCGCCAAACACTTTGACGTTGGCCAGGTTGATCAGGTTGATCAATACGAAGAACCCGGCTGCCGAGACCCAGGTAGGGATGTCCGGCGCCCAGTAGTGGATGTACTTGCCGACCGCAGTCAGCTCCGACATGCCTACCAGGATGTACAGAATCCAGCAGTTCCAGCCCGACAGGAAACCGGCGAAACCGCCCCAATATTTGTGGGCAAAGTGGCTGAAGGAACCGGCCACCGGCTCTTCGACGATCATCTCGCCGAGCTGGCGCATGATCATGAAAGCGATGAAGCCGCAGATGGCGTAGCCGAGGATCATCGACGGGCCGGCGGATTTGAGCACCCCGGCCGAGCCAAGGAACAGCCCGGTACCGATCGCGCCACCGAGGGCGATCAGTTGGATGTGGCGATTTTTCAGGCCGCGTTTCAGCTCGCCTGAATGCGAGTTTTGTCCACTCATGAAAAGGGTCTCACGCAAGGTTTGATGATGTTCAGTAGACGTTGCTGCTCGGTTTCAATTTCAAGCAGCGCCGATCAAACCCCAGCGCAAGCACCAGGAGTTCAGCGTATTTACAACGGTCATGCGTCACCTGTTTGTTTTTATCTGTGACGAAATCGAACCCGACACGCTTGTGGCGCGGCGGAGTGAACAAGACGGGTAGCCTTGAAGTTTGCGCAGATGCGCAGGAGGTCACAGTTAAAACGCGGCGCATTGTACACCGCTAACCCCCTGCTGCCAGACCCGCTGGATCAGCGCGTCGGTTGCCGGGATTGCCTGTGTCCGCTCCGAGCGTCTCGGGCGGCTGCAAAAAAAGAGTCAGACCTTTGCAGGTCGTCGGCGCGGGCGATGAAAAAATCGACCCACGGGGAGAAATGGAGATCAGTCACGGCGTTCATTGCGCCTCCTTCTTGTTATGCACCTGCACGGCAGGCATGGGGCGCATCTCACCCTTCAAACGCCGCTGAAACAAGCGCGCCAGAGCCCTGCAAGAGCGTTGATAGGCTCAGAGTCGGAAGGTTTTCCTTACAGCTCCTGTGAAGGACTCCCCCGACGGGGTTTGGTCGCGGATTTCGTCAATATTTCTTTACAGGCTGTAACGTAAATTTGCCAAATCAGATCCAGCAGCAGGCTGACTGCAAATTGACGGTAGGAAGCTTCCTAAGGAAAAGGTCGAGTTAGTTTTTTGTTTTTTATTAAGAAGTTCGCGCTGAAAAAATGGAATAAATAGTTCAAACAAATCTTATTTAATTATTTTTTTGCATTTTAAAAACCGGTGAACTAGGTTTTCAGCGACTTGCCGAGCTGCATCGACCGACAAGTTGGAGTTGTATTCACCGATTGAAAACAACCCCGCTGTTCGTATTCAACAGTCATCAAAGTCATCTAGGAGATTCACAATGCAACTGGACAAAGACTTGGAAACTGAACTGCAACTGGACGATTGGTTTGAAGCGCCGACCCATGAAGCCGCCGTTGAAATGATGCAAGCCGACGCGGTTGTTCCGTTCGGCACGGCGATGTGGCCTCTGTAAGCCATCCCGGCAGGCACGATCCGGCCGGTCGTGTCTGCCACATCTCGGTTTGTCAGGGAGGACTACATGGATAAGCAACGGGCTATCTCGCATTTCCTTTACTACCTCGAACACCACCCGGCCCTTGTCGGCATCAACCCGGCAAAGGTCCTGCTCGGCCACACCGCTGATTACGAGGCACTGACCGGCGCCATCGCCGAACAGGCCGGTAACAGCCAACGGTTCAGCTTCAGCGCCATGCGCCTGGACCTTGAACCCACCGAATTGCTGACTCAGGCGATTATTGACAGCGATCTGTACATTTTCTTCTACGACTCTTCCACCCTGCCCAATCCACGTCCTGACGGCCCGGAGTTTGTCCGCGCGCTGCAAGGGGTGATGGCAGAAAACTGGAAGAAGTCGCTGCTATTCAAGGATTACGGCGATTACTTCTACGACACCTTCAGTGTCACTCCGCAGCGCATTGCCGGGTTGAACAGCCACTTGATCCAGCGCATGTCCCACGCCACCACCTTAAGTTTCAAAGATGATCACGGCTCATGGTTTGAAACACCGCTGAGCAGTATCAAGAAGTGGACGGACATCAACGGTGTCGGCAACTTTGACCTGGCACCCGGCGAGATAGCTACTCATAGCGAAGAGATTAATGGCCGAGTGAAGTTCATGGGAACGTTCCTCAGCACCATTCCGTTCGCTCGCAAATACGGAGTATTGGAATCACCGCTGGAACTGTGGATCGAGAACTCGACCATCAGCAAAATCGCCACGGACGTGCCGGGGCTGGAACATGATTTCAATAAGTACCTGGACGCCAATCCGTCGAATCGGCGGATTGAGGAACTGGGCATTGGCACCAACGAAGGCGTGAAGGACCTCTATGCGCGCAACGCCGGGTTCGAGGAACGCCATTGCGGCTTACACCTCGGGTTGGGCGGCGGGGCCAAGGGCAGTCATCACCTGGACCTGATCTTCTCCGGAGGCGTGTTGGCGCTGGATGATGAGCCGGTGTTTGATGGGCGGTTTGTCTTTTAAATGATCGTTCCCACGCTCTGCGTGGGAATGCAGCCTGGAACGCTCCGCGTCCCTTCCGAGGCGGACGCGGAGCGTCCATTGATGCATTCCCACGCAGAGCGTCACTAGTGTCCGGTAAACATGTTTCAAAGCTGAAGGTTGCCCTGGGCAGCCTTTAGTTTTTCTTGTTCCTGCCTTCGTCGGTCTTTGAATTCTTGGGTAGCGGGCCGTTCATGCAGGACATGTGCAATCCGCACCGTCAGCTCAAACAACGAGCCGGGAAACCCTGAGCGACGGTGAAAAAGGTGCAGTAACAAGTAGCTGATCAAAGCACTGTAAATCTGCAGGCGAACGGCATTTTCGGAGAAAGCATAGAACCGCTTGAGTTTCAGATGTTGCTTGATCCACTTGAAAAACAACTCGATCTTCCAGCGATTCTTGTACAAACCCGCGATTTCTTCAGCTGTTCTGGCAAAGTCGTTGGTCACCAGGATTAACGGTGTCACGTGCCCTTCGCGTTCAATCACGACACGTCTTACTGGTTCGTCTCGATAGTCATTCACACGTTTGCCACCCAGACGTTTTTTGCCGAACTGAACGACCTCATCACTCATGACCGGGCTTTGTTCGGCAACGGTTGAGTGCTCGTGCAGCACCTCGTAGTTGGCATTTTTCTTAAACCGAGTGACGAAATAAGCACCTTTGCTCTGCAACTGGTACCACCAGTTGTAATCGCAGTAACCTTTGTCAAAGACATAAGTCATGCCGGCCTGAATCGGCATATTCAGCGCATCGCTCATGTCGTTGACGTTGGCGGGGGTAATGTTCACGTACACCGGGGCCAACTGAGCCAGATCCAACCCTACGTGTACCTTGAGGCCTTGTGTGATGCGGGTTTTAGTTGCGGCAGTCCAGTCATCAAAGTGAGGTCCACGCAAGGTAATCGAAGTGGAATCAATCAGACTAACCATGGCGCCGACTTCCTTGCGCTGTTGACGGCCGACACCGCGCAACAGGTTCTCACAGAGGTCTTGGAACGGCCGGTAATCACGCTTGTTCAACGCATCTGACAGGGTCGAGCGGGCAATGGGGCCGGCTTGGAGATGGTAGCTATGCGCAGCCAGCGTTTCGGAGAAAGTCGCCAATGACCGCAGGCTTAAGGCTTGGGTTACATGGCCGCTGACCAGTGTTACCAGCAATTGCCAGGATGTGCAGCGTTTGACGTAGCGATCCGCCTGGTACTTTTCGGTGGATTGCTGGAAGGACGGGCGAGGGATCGCACTGAGCAGTTGGGCTAAACGGGTGCTGGAGAACATGAGTCAAAATCGAGTCTGAAAAATCCGATTATGACTGAAGTCCGCCAACAGCAAGGGGGAGCAAGCTCCCCCTTCAGTTTTTACCGGACACTAGTGACGCAGAGCGTGGGAACGATCAATCAAAGCCGAACGCAAAAAAAAACGCCAACCCGAAGGTTGGCGTTTTTTATGATGCGCTTACCGATTACTCCGGCTTGCGACGACCAAAGCCCGGACGCTGGCCGGAACCGGCTGGCGCGCCACGGCGTTTGCCCGATGGCGTGTCCTTGTCGACCAGGACGATGCCTGGACGTTTCTTCGCCGGAGCCTTGGCCGGACGCTTGGTATCGGCCGGACGGTCTGCCACTGGCGTACCGCGACTCGAATCACCACGAGCTTCACCACGAGGGGCACCGCGATCGCTACGACCACCGCTTGGTGCACCACGGCCTTCGCCGCGTTCGGTGCGGCCGTTGGCCGGACGTGGCGTACGTGGACCGCGCTCGCCGTCAGCGCGTGGCGCTGCGGGTTTGCGGGCTGGACGCTCGCCTTCGATATGCGGTTCGCGGGTATCACGCGGTGTAGCAGCGGTCTGGTTACCGATGGCTGGACGCAACGAACGCACGCGCTCGGTCTTGCCCATCGGACGCGACGATTTACGCTGCATACGGTCGAGCTTGTCTTTGCTCTTGGCGTTCATCTGCGGCATGGCCACAGGCGTCAGGCCCACTTCAGCACTCAGAATGTCGACTTCGTACTGGCTCATTTCGCGCCAGCGACCCATCGGCAGGTCGGAGTTGAGGAACACCGGGCCGAAACGTACGCGCTTCAGGCGGCTGACCACCAGGCCCTGGGATTCCCACAGACGACGGACTTCGCGGTTGCGACCTTCCATCACCACGCAGTGATACCAGTGGTTGAAACCTTCGCCACCCGGGGCTTGCTTGATGTCGGTGAACTTGGCCGGGCCGTCTTCGAGGACAACACCTGCTTTCAAGCGCTCGATCATCTCGTCATCGACTTCGCCACGCACACGTACCGCGTATTCACGGTCCATTTCGTAGGAAGGGTGCATCAGGCGGTTGGCCAGTTCACCGTCGGTGGTGAACATCAGCAAACCAGTGGTGTTGATGTCCAGACGGCCGATGTTGATCCAGCGACCTTCTTTCGGTTTTGGCATCTTGTCGAATACGGTCGGACGGCCTTCCGGGTCAAGGCGGGTGCAGATTTCACCGTCGGGCTTGTTGTACATGATCACGCGGCGTACCGACTCGGCGGCTTCTTCGCGCTTGATCACGCGGCCATCAATGGTGATGGCGTCGTGCATGTCGACGCGCTGGCCAAGGGTGGCGTCTTTGCCGTTGACCTTGATGCGGCCGTGGCTGATCCAGGCTTCTACGTCACGGCGCGAGCCGACGCCGATACGGGCGAGGACTTTCTGCAGTTTTTCGCCTGCTGGGCCGATTTCGGCGTCGTCTTTCTGGTCGTTGATACTCATCTGGGCACCTCCCGGTGTGGTCTGTTCAGGACGCTCTGAAGTGAGGGACCTGAAGCGTTGAAAGCTGGGTCTCGGACGAAGGGATCGCCGGAGGGTCGCGAATCATACGCTCATGCAAGCGTTCGCGCATCAGAGACTAGCTGATGAATGCAGACTTACTTGCCTTTCCGCCGACCGGTGGCGCCTAGCTTGATCAAACGCAGCGCCGCTTCGGCGAGCACCGTGCGCTTGTCGGACTTATCGAGTTTCTTCCAGGCCTTGATTTCGCGCTTGCTGCGGCCGCAACCCACGCAGATGTCATCAGTGAATTTGCAGACGCTGATGCAGGGGTCTTTGGTTGAGCTCATTTTTTTGACTCCGCTCGTTCCCACGCTCCGCGTGGGAATGCATCCCGTGAAGCTTTGCGTCACAGCGGACGCAGAGCGTCCGTGGCGGCATTCCCACGCGGAGCGTGGGAACGATCAGTGGAAGGTTAATCGTCTTCGAATTCTCGACGTTCGGCTTCGATCGCTTCGGCGAGGGCACGGGCTTCGGCTTCTTCGTCGCTCAGCTCTGGTTCGGGTTTGTGTTGTTCCAGAGCGGCGACGGCGGCCAGGAGTTTTTCGCGGGCTTCGGCAACGCCGAGCACGTCGTCTTCCTGTTCGTCTTCCGGCTCTTCTTCGATTGTGGCTTCAGGCTCGATTTGAAGTTCAACTTCAATTTCCGGCTCTGGCTCAGGCTGTTCCAACACTTCTTCAGTCTCAGTCACCGCCCCATCCCGCAACAAGTCATCAAAGTCGGTCTTGATCCCCTCCTCCATGGTGTCCAGTTCCAGCAACAGCGTATGGAAACTGGTTTCTTCCTTGGGCTCTTCCGGCTCGGCACTGGCATCCGCCAGTTCCTGCAACCCGGCTGGCACCGGTGCGTCGTCGAAATCGAGTATCGGATCAGGCTCCATCTCGCGCAGTTCAGCGAGCGGTGGCAGGTCGTCGAGGTTTTTCAGGTTGAAGTGATCGAGAAACACCTTAGTGGTGGCGAACATCGCCGGTTTGCCTGGCACATCGCGGTAACCGACGATACGAATCCACTCGCGCTCCAGCAACGTTTTGACGATGTGGCTGTTGACCGCAACGCCCCGCACATCTTCGATCTCGCCCCGGGTGATCGGCTGGCGATAGGCGATCAGCGCCATGGTTTCGAGCATGGCGCGGGAATAACGCTGCGGGCGCTCTTCCCACAACCGGCCGACCCAGGGCGAAAACTTCTCGCGAATCTGCAGGCGATAACCGGACGCGACTTCCTTCAATTCAAAGGCACGGCCGTCGCAAGACTTGGCCAGAATCGTCAGGGCTTTCTTGAAGACCGGCGGTTCGGGCCGCTCGCCCTCTTCGAAGAGTTCGAACAGGCGTTCAAGCGATTGCGGTTTTCCCGAGGCCAACAGAAAGGCTTCAAGCAGTGGCGCCAGCTCGCGGGGTTCAGTCAGGTTCATGATTCAACTCGTTATTCGGCTCGGGCCCGCACGTGGATCGGCGCGTACGGCTCATTCTGTACCAGCTCGACCAAGGATTCCTTGACCAGTTCGAGGATCGCCATAAAGGTCACCACCACCCCCAGCCTTCCTTCTTCTGCGGTAAACAGCTCGACAAACGGCACGAAACCGCCGCCCTTGAGCCGTTCCAGCACGTCGCTCATCCGCTCGCGGGTGGACAACGCCTCGCGGCTGACCTGGTGACTTTCGAACATGTCGCCCCGGCGCAGGACCTCGGCCATGGACATCAGCAACTCTTCCAGGCTCACGTCCGGCACCAACTTGCGCGCCCTCGCTTCCGGGGCATCGAGCTTGGGCACCACTACGTCGCGACCGACCCGGCTCAGGCCATCGATGCCTTCGGCGGCTGCCTTGAATCGCTCGTATTCCTGCAAGCGGCGGATCAGCTCGGCCCGGGGATCGTCTTCCTCAGCTTCGATGGATTCGGCGCGCGGCAGCAGCATCCGCGATTTGATCTCAGCCAGCATCGCCGCCATCACCAGGTACTCGGCGGCGAGTTCCAGGCGCACCGACTGCATCAACTCGACATAACCCATGTATTGCCGGGTAATTTCCGCCACCGGGATATCGAGGATGTTGATGTTCTGTTTGCGGATCAGGTACAGCAGCAAATCGAGCGGGCCTTCGAAGGCTTCGAGAAAGACTTCGAGGGCATCCGGCGGGATGTACAGGTCCAGCGGCATTTCCATGACCGCCTGGCCATAGACCATGGCGAAGGGCAGCTCTTGCTGGGCTCCGGCCTGACTGTCGACGGGTTCTACTGCAGACATCTACGCCTCGGCCATGAACGGCGCAGGGTCGCCGCAACCGACGCGGATCACTTCGGGTTCGCCGTCGGCGAGGTTGATCACCGTGGACGCCTTGATCCCGCCAAAACCGCCATCGATGATCAGGTCCACCTGGTGCTCCAGCAACTGGCGCATTTCATGGGGATCGCTCAGCGGGTCAGTGTCGCCAGGCATGATCAGGGTCACGCTCATCAATGGCTCGCCCAACTCGGCCAGCAACGCCAGGGCGATCGGATGGCTCGGCACCCGCAGACCGATGGTGCGCTTCTTGGCGTGTAGCAACAGGCGCGGCACTTCGCGGGTGGCGTTGAGGATAAACGTATAAGGCCCAGGTAAATGGGCCTTGAGGATACGGAAGGTGCCGGTGTCGATCTTGGCAAAGATGCCCAATTGCGACAGGTCGCTGCAAATCAGCGCGAAGTTGTGCTTGTCATCCAGCTGGCGCAAGCGGCGCACACGTTCCACAGCGTTCTTGTCGCCGATCTGGCAACCAATGGCGTAGGACGAGTCTGTGGGATAAATCACCACCCCGCCTTTGCGGATGATCTCGACAGCCTGTTTGATCAGGCGCGCTTGCGGGTTTTCCGGATGAATCTGGAAAAATTGACTCACATTCTCTACCTGTTCAGACGGCGGCAATAATTGGGTCATGTTTGAATCGACACCATAACGGTGGCAGATCCTCCGGAACCGGGCGGTATTCACCGATTTCCGACCAGCCTCCAGGGCCATGAAAATCACTGCCGGCGCTGACCAGCAGACCGAACTCGCGGGCAAGAATGGCCAGGCTGCCCACCTGTTCGGCGGGCTGATGGCCGTTGACCACTTCGATAGCGTGGCCCCCTGCTTGAATATAGTCGGCAATCAGCCGGCGACGCTTGCTGCGAGTGAAATCGTAATGCCACGGGTGCGCCAGGCTGACCCAGGCACCGGCGGCGCGCAGGGTTGCGACGGTGTCTTCCAGAGTCGGCCAGTGTTGCTTGACGTCCCCCAGCTTGCCGGCGCCGAGCCATTTGCGGAACGCTTCGGCGCGATCCTTGACGTAGCCTTCGCGCACCATCCAGTCGGCAAAATGCGGGCGGGCCGGCGCGTTGCCGCTGTCGCCCAGCGCCTGCTGCATCGCCCGGGCACCTTCCATCGCACCGGGCATGCCCTTGAGCGCCAATTTGCGGCTTATTTCTTCGGACCGTAGCCAGCGGCCATCGTGCAACTTGGCAATCGCCTCGACCAACGGTACGGCATTCACGTCAAAGCCGTAGCCCAGCACGTGAATGGTCGCGCCGCCCCAGGTGCAGGACAATTCGACGCCGTTGACCAGTTGCATCCCCAACGCCGTCGCGGCGCTGCGGGCCTCGTCGAGGCCTTCCAGGGTGTCGTGATCGGTCAAGGCCAGGACTCGCACGCCTTTCTCGAACGCACGCGCAACCAGTACCGCAGGCGCCAGGGCGCCATCGGAGGCCGTGCTATGGCAGTGCAAATCAACATTCACAGGGCTTTGTAACCTCAAATCAGCTGGCGCTATCGCGCGCCAATATGTTTGTTATTATGCCGACACATCCTGCTTCTGGCTGCCACTGTGAAACAATTCATCGACTTCATCCCGCTTCTGCTGTTTTTCATCGTCTTCAAAATCGATCCACGGGTCGTCGACATTGCCGGTCATGAGGTTACTGTAGGCGGTATTTACAGTGCCACGGCGATGCTGATCATCAGTTCCCTGGTGGTGTACGGCACGCTCTTCATCAAACAGCGCAAGCTGGAAAAGAGCCAGTGGCTGACCCTGATCGCCTGCCTGGTCTTCGGTAGCCTGACCTTGGCCTTCCACAGCGAAACCTTCCTGAAATGGAAAGCCCCGGTGGTCAACTGGCTGTTCGCCCTGGCGTTCATCGGCAGCCACTTCATCGGCGACCAACTGCTGATCAAACGCATCATGGGCCACGCGCTGACCCTGCCGGATGCAGTCTGGACTCGCCTGAACATCGCCTGGATCGGGTTTTTCCTGTTCTGCGGCGCCGCCAACCTGTTCGTCGCGTTCACTTTCCAGAACTACTGGGTCGACTTCAAGGTGTTCGGCAGCCTGGGCATGACCCTGCTGTTCCTGGTCGCGCAGGGCATCTACCTGTCCCGCCACCTGCATGACGCTGACACTACAACGCCAAAAACCGAGGACTGACATGCTCTACGCCATTGTTGCCACAGACGTCGCCAACTCCCTGGAAGCCCGCCTGGCCAACCGGCCTGCGCACCTTGAGCGCCTGCAACAGCTCAAGAGCGAAGGTCGCATCGTGCTGGCCGGCCCGAACCCTGCCGTGGACAGCAATGACCCGGGTGCCGCAGGTTTCACCGGCAGCCTGATCGTCGCCGAATTTGAATCTTTGGCCGCCGCACAGACCTGGGCCGAAGCCGATCCATTTGTCGCTGCAGGCGTCTACGCCAACGTTTCCGTCAAACCGTTCAAGCAAGTACTGCCGTAAATCCCCCTCACGCGATGAACCTTATCGGTTCATCGCGCTCTCAATCGCTCATTATTCTCGTTTGCCTGCCGACAACTTGCCCAATAACTCGATTGGAATCAGGAGTCGTGATGCGCAAGGGTCCGTTGTGTCTGATGTTGGTGACGTTGTCGATCGTGGCTCCCGTGCACGGTGAAGAAGCCGCTGGCGGCAATTCCACGCCGTTGTCGTTGAGCGCCGGCAGCCAGATCGCCGAGTTGCAGCAACGCTTGAAAGTCAGCGAGCAGCAGCGAGAAGAACTGAACAAACAACTGCAAAGTGCCGATGCCGAACGCGAAAGCGCCCAGCTGAGCCGGTTGCGCCAAGAGAACCAGCGTCTGAAGCTGCAACTCAAGGAAGCCCTGGCTAGCAGCCCCCTGCCACGCTTGCTGACCGATCAGCAGCAATGGTTCGTCACCGGTGGCGGAGTAGCGCTATTGGCCCTGCTCTGCGGTATCTTTGCCAGTGGAGCAAGTCGAAAACGTCGGCAATGGCTAAATTGAGTGAGTCATGAGCGAGCTGTTATTAATTGATGATGACCAGGAGCTGTGCGAGCTCCTGAGCAGTTGGTTGAGCCAGGAAGGTTTTGTGGTCCGTGCCTGTCACGATGGCCAGAGTGCCCGCCGTGCGCTGGCCGAAACCTCCCCGGCCGCCGTGGTGCTGGACGTGATGCTGCCCGACGGCAGTGGCCTGGAGCTTCTCAAGCAATTGCGCAGCGACCATCCTGACTTGCCAGTGCTGATGCTCTCGGCCCGCGGCGAGCCGCTGGACCGCATCCTCGGCCTGGAACTCGGCGCCGACGATTACCTGGCCAAGCCGTGCGACCCACGAGAATTGACAGCCCGGTTGCGCGCGGTATTGCGCCGCAGTCATCCGGCCGCGGTGTCCAGCCAGCTCGAACTGGGCGACTTGTGTTTCAGCCCGGTGCGCGGCGTGGTCAGCATCGATGAACAGGAGTTCACCCTCACCGTCTCCGAAAGCCGCTTGCTTGAAGCATTGATCAAACAACCCGGCGAACCGCTGGATAAACAGGAACTGGCGCAGATCGCCCTCGGCCGCAAGCTGACCCTGTATGACCGCAGCCTGGACATGCACGTCAGCAACCTGCGCAAGAAGATCGGCCCGCACCCCGATGGGCGCCCGCGCATCGTGGCCCTGCGTAGCCGCGGCTATTACTACAGCCTCTAATTTCGACGCTATCTCTGTAGCAGCCTGTAAGTTTTGTCAGGTCAGCGAGAAATCGTCTTTACCCAAGCTTTACGCTCCGCTGACCGCCGCTGACCTTGATCTCCGTAATCTGAACTCATCCGGAACGTACCGGGAACGAGACAAGGAGATTCACCATGCGCAAGACTCTTATCGCTCTGATGTTCGCTGCCGCCCTGCCGACCGTTGCCATGGCCATGCCTGAAGGTGCCGGCCCGATGGACGGTTCGCGCCACGGCGGTCAGATGCACGGCATGCACGGTAAAGGCCCGTACAGCCAACTGGACCTGAGCCGCGAACAGCGTGAGCAGATCCGCAAAATCATGGGCGAGCAGATGCATGATCGCAAACAACTGGTCGACAAGTACCTGGAGAAGCTCTCCCCAGCCGATCAGAAAGCCATGAAAGACGAAATGGCCGCCAAGCATCAGAAAGCCGAAGCCGATGTCCGCGCCGTGTTGAAACCGGATCAACAGAAGAAATTCGACGAGATCCAGAAGAAACAAGCCGAGCGCCGCGCCGAGTGGGCCGAGTTCAAGGCCTGGAAAGCGCAACAGCCGCAAAAAGCGCAATAATGTTCTAGTGTTTCGATCCAGCCCAACGGTTTATCGCCGTTGGGCTTTCTTTGTTTGAGGATTTCCTGTGCGCTCATTGTTCTGGCGTATTCTGGCCAGCTTCTGGCTGGCCATCGCTCTGGTGGCAGGGCTTTCCATTCTGCTGGGGCACATGCTCAACCAGGACGCGTGGATTCTCAGCCGCCATCCGGGCCTCAACACCTTGGCCGAAGAGTGGACGCAAACCTACGAAGCCCAGGGCGAAGATGCCGCCCAGGACATCCTCGAACAGCGCAAACGCCAGTATCACATCGACGTCCAGGTGCTCAACGAGAGTGGCGACCCGGTGGTGCGCGGCACCTTCCCGCGTCGGGCAGCGGCTTTCGAGGCGCGACAGAATGACGATGATCGCCGCCTGCCGTGGCGGCGCCTGACCGCCGAGTACACCAGTGAAAAAACCGGCAACACCTACCTGCTGATCTACCGCATCCCGCACCCGGAACTGGACTCGTGGCACCGCGAAAGCCTGCTCTGGCCGTTGAGTGCGCTGGGGATTGCACTGGTGGTGCTGACTTTGTTCAGTCTGCTGGTAACGCTCTCGATCACCCGCCCACTCAGCCGTTTACGCGGCGCGGTGCATGATCTGGGGCAAACCACCTATCAGCAAAACAGTCTGGTGAAACTGGCCAACCGTCGCGATGAGTTCGGCGTGCTGGCCAACGATTTCAACCGCATGGGTGCGCGCCTGCAAAGCCTGATCGGTAGCCAGCGGCAACTGCTGCGGGACGTGTCCCACGAACTGCGCTCACCCCTTGCCCGGTTGCGGATTGCGCTGGCATTGGCCGAGCGGGCCAACCCCGAAGAACGGGAAAAACTCTGGCCGCGCCTGACCCGTGAATGCGACCGACTGGAAGCGCTGATCAGCGAAATTCTGGTATTGGCCCGGGTCGATGCCGATAACGCCAGCGCCGAAGAGGTCGATCTCAACGCCTTGCTTCATACCCTGCAAAAGGATGCACAACTGGGCTTCCCGGAACAGACCGTGCGCCTGGAAGCCGAGCCGCAGTTGAACCTCAAAGGCTGGCCGACCATGATCGAGCGCGCCGTGGACAATCTGCTGCGCAATGCCCAGCGCTTTAACCCGGTGGGCCAGCCGATTGAAATGCAGGCCTCACGCCAGGGCGAGCGGATGGTGGTGAGCGTGCGTGACCATGGGCCGGGGGTCGGGGCCGAACACTTGAACCTGCTGGGCGAACCGTTCTACCGCGCGCCGGGACAGACCGCCGCCGGGCATGGCCTGGGGCTGGCCATCGCACGCCGTGCCGCAGAGCGTCATGGCGGCAGTCTGGTGCTGGCCAATCACCCCGAAGGCGGGTTTATCGCCAGCCTGGAATTGCCGTTGGTGCCGGGAGTGCCTGCTTAGAGATCGTTCCCACGCTCCGCGTGGGAATGCCTCCAGGGACGCTCCGCGTTCCAATGGGACGCAGAGCGTCCCGTGCTGCATTCCCACGCAGAGCGTGGGAACGATCGTTAGGCGACAGGCCAGGCGCTAACGAACTCGGCGAGCTCAACCTTCTCCGCCACTCGCGGCTCTTTCTGCGGGGTGCCGAGGTACAGGAAGGCAATCACCTCCTCCCCATCCGCCAGCCCCAAGCCCTTGGCCACATGTGCCGAATACGCCAACTCACCCGTACGCCACACCGCGCCAATGCCTTGCGCATAAGCCGCGAGCAAAATCCCGTGCGCCGCACATCCCGCCGCCAGCAGTTGCTCGGACTTCGGATATTTGACGTGATCCTGCAACCGCGCGATCACCACAACCACCAGCGGTGCGCGCAGCGGACCATTGCGCGCCTTGTCCAGCCCCGCTTCGGACACCTCGCTGTCCTGCAGCTTCGCCGCCTCGGCCAGCATCTCACCCATTTGCTCCCGCGCCGCGCCTTCGACGGTCAGGAAGCGCCAAGGCTGCAAATGGCCGTGATCCGGTGCACGCATGGCGGCGGCGAACAGGACTTCCCGTTGCTCGGCAGTCGGCGCAGGGTCCAGCAGTCGTGGGACGGAAACACGGTTGAGCAAAGCGTCGAGAGCCTGCATCGGCCACCTCCTGAAAAAAATGTTTGGCTATTCTAGCTGCAACCACTCCGGGAGTGCCGGTTTACATGCCCTGCCCCACAGGTAGAATGGCGACCTTCCCTATTTCAGCCCGAGCGGACTTCATGGCGTTGCCGACCTTACGGATCATTGGTTTCATCATCGGCATCTTCCTGATCACCTTGGCCATCGCCATGGTCGTGCCCATGGCCACGCTGGTGATTTTCGACCGCACCAGCGATCTGCCGTCGTTCCTCTGGGCCAGCATGATCACCTTCGTCGCCGGCCTGGCCCTAGTCATCCCCGGCCGCCCCGAGCATATTCACCTGCGCCCGCGAGACATGTATTTGCTGACCGTCAGCAGTTGGGTGGTGGTGTGCATCTTCGCCGCACTGCCGTTCCTGCTGACCCAGCACATCAGCTACACCGACTCGTTCTTTGAAAGCATGTCCGGCATTACCGCCACCGGTTCCACGGTGCTCAGCGGCCTGGACAGCATGTCCCCCGGCATCCTGATGTGGCGCTCGCTGCTGCACTGGCTCGGCGGTATCGGCTTTATCGGCATGGCGGTGGCGATTCTGCCGCTGCTGCGCATCGGTGGCATGCGGCTGTTCCAGACCGAGTCGTCGGACCGCTCCGAAAAGGTTATGCCCCGCTCGCACATGGTGGCGCGCCTGATCGTGGCGGCTTACGTCGGTATCACCATTGTCGGCAGCCTGGCGTTCTGGTGGGCCGGGATGAGCCTGTTCGATGCGATCAACCACGCGATGTCGGCGATTTCCACCGGAGGCTTCTCTACCTCCGACCAGTCCCTGGCCAAGTGGAGTCAACCGGCGGTGCACTGGGTCGCGGTGGTGATCATGATTCTCGGCAGCCTACCCTTCACCCTGTACGTGGCGACCTTGCGCGGCAACCGCAGGGCCCTGATCAAGGATCAGCAGGTGCAGGGTTTGCTCGGCATGTTGCTGGTGACCTGGCTGGTGCTCGGCACCTGGTACTGGTGGACCACCAACCTGCATTGGCTGGATGCGCTGCGGCATGTGGCGCTGAACGTGACCTCGGTGGTCACGACGACAGGGTTTGCGCTTGGGGACTACAGCCTGTGGGGCAATTTCTCGCTGATGCTGTTCTTTTACCTGGGCTTTGTCGGCGGTTGCTCGGGCTCGACGGCGGGCGGGATCAAGATTTTCCGTTTCCAGGTCGCCTACATCCTGCTCAAGGCCAACCTTAACCAGCTAATTCACCCCCGCGCGGTGATCAAGCAAAAGTACAACGGCCACCGTCTCGACGAAGAGATCGTGCGCTCGATCCTGACCTTTTCCTTCTTTTTCGCCATTACCATCTGCGTGATCGCCCTGCTGCTGTCGCTGCTGGGCGTGGACTGGATGACCGCGCTGACCGGCGCCGCCAGCACCGTGTCCGGCGTCGGCCCGGGGCTGGGGGAAACCATTGGCCCGGCGGGTAACTTCGCGACCCTGCCGGATGCCGCCAAGTGGATCCTCTCGTTCGGCATGCTGCTCGGCCGACTGGAGATCATTACGGTGTTCGTTCTGTGTATTCCGGCGTTCTGGCGTCACTGACCTGTTTCGGCGCATCCAATAGCCGCGCCCGGTACTCGCCGGGCGTGGCGTCGAACCAGCGACGGAAGGCGCGGAAGAAGTTGCTCGGATCGGCAAACCCCAACAGGTAGGCGATTTCCAGCAGGGTCATCGTTGGCTGCGCCAGGTACTGCTCGGCCAATTCGCGGCGAGTGTCGTCAAGCAAGGTCTGGAAACTCGTGCCCTCTTCCTGCAAGCGTCGCTGCAACGTGCGCTGTGACAGGTGCAACGTCTGCGCCACGGTATCGCGCTTCGGTTCGCCCTGAGGCAGTAAACGGCAGAGCACTTGCCGGGCCTTGTGGGTCACGCGGCTTTCGGAGAACCGCGCCAGGTACTCGCCGGCAAACCGGTCATGCAGCAGCGCCATCGCCTCGTTGGCGGTCGGCAGCGGCGCTTCCATGTCGGCGCGCTCGAAGATCAACGCGTCGTAAGGCGCGTTGAACACCAAGGGCGCGTGGAAGGCTTGTTTATAGGGGGCGAGATCGGCAGGTTCATCACCCTGCACCAACACCTTGCGCGGTTGCAGGGTGCGCCCGGTCAGCCAACCGCACAGCGCCAGCGCGCAGGCCAGTGAGGCCTCGGCACTTTGCCGGGTCGGCGGCAGGTGGTCGCCGTGGACCGTCAGAATCAGCGCGTAGCCCTCGTCCAGCAAGCGGAAACTCAGGTCGGCACTTTCGGCAATGATCCGCTGATAACGCACCAGCCGCTGAAAACCTTCGGCCAACGTCTGGCTCGACATCAACGCGTAACCGGCGACATGAAAGGACGCCGGTCGCACCACCTTGCCCATGTTCAGGCCGATCGCCGGATTACCGGACAGCTCGACCGCGCGCTGCCACAGCCGCGTCATGGAATCTTGCGGGAAGCGCGCATCCGGATCATCCAGCGACGCGTAGTCGAGCCCCAGCTGCTTGAACAAAACCCGGCAATCCAGGCCGTCCATTTCCAGTGCTTTGACAATCCCCATCGCCCAGCTTGCAGAAGTCGTTCGTTCGCTCATGGCGTTTACTTAAATGATGAGCCGCATGCTACGGCCAATTACCGAAGGATACTAAAGTGGCGCCTATTGTCACTGGCTGATGCCAATGATCACTCTAGACTCAAATAAGCTACCCGCAGAACAACTTGTTGCCAGAACAATAACCACAGAGATCGCAGTCGTGGAAAACATCAAGCGCTTCAATAGCTTCGCTGAGTTTTACCCGTATTACCTCAGCGAACACAGCAACAGCACCTGCCGACGCTTGCACTTCATCGGCACCTCCCTGGTTATTTTCATCCTGGCGCTGACCATCGGCAAAGGCGCCTGGCTGCTGCTGATCGCCCTGCCGCTGGCCGGTTACAGCTTCGCCTGGGTCGGGCATTTCTTCTTCGAGAAGAATCGTCCTGCCACCTTCCAGCATCCGCTCTACAGCCTGCTCGGCGATTTCGTCATGTACCGCGACATGATTCTGGGCCGCGTGCCGTTCTAGGCTCCGCGGGCCAACAATGCGTCCTGTGCAGCCACTGCGGCAGTGGATCCAAGTTCTACACTCAATCCATCACTTTGCCAAAACAAGAAGATTGCCGATGAACGCCAATGCCCGCTTCACCCACATGCAGGACGGCACGCAAGAGGACTGGGCGATCATCGCCGCCGACTTCAGTGCCTATGCCAGGCAATTGCCGACACGGATTGTGGCGCACCTGAAGTTGCTCGAGGGTGACTTTGGCGGCTTTCCGGTGGATCGCCTGACCCACTCGCTGCAAACCGCCACCCGCGCCTTTCGCGATGGCCGCGACGAAGAATACGTGGTCTGCGCCCTGCTCCATGACATCGGCGACACCCTCGGTTCCTACAACCACCCGGACATCGCGGCGGCGATCCTCAAGCCGTTCGTCAGTGCCGAGAATTTGTGGATGGTGGAAAAACACGGGATTTTCCAGGGCTACTACTTCTTCCATCACCTGGGGATGGATCGGCACCTGCGCGAGCAATTCAGCGGGCATCCGCAGTACCAGGCGACCATTGAGTTCTGTGCCAAATACGATGCGGCGGCGTTTGATCCGGGGTATGAGAATCTGCCGTTGAGCTTCTTCGAGCCGATGATGGAACGGTTGTTTGCCCAGCCGAAGAACTCGATCTACAAGGCCGCGATGGAAGAATACGCGCCGGCCTAAGATCAAAAGATCGCAGCCTTCGGCAGCGCCCACAAACGCGTAGGAGCTGCCGAAGGCTGCGATCTTTTGATTTTGCTTTTACGCCGGCTCGGCGACCTTGACCGCTTTCAACTCCGCCTCCCGCGCCTGAGCATCCGCCAGCCGATACAACTCGATCGAGCCGTCCCAATGCTCGATCAGCGCCGTGCACGACTCCACCCAGTCCCCGCAGTTGAGGTAGTCCACCCCGCCGACCTTGCGAATCTCGGCATGGTGAATGTGCCCGCACACCACACCATGCAACTCGCGTTTGACGCATTCATGGGCGATGGCTTCTTCGAAGTCGCTGATAAAGCTGACCGCAGTTTTCACCTTATGCTTGAGGTACGCCGACAACGACCAATAACCGTAGCCATAACGCGCGCGCCAGTGATTGAGCCAGCGGTTTAGGGTCAGGGTGAATTCGTAGGCCGAGTCACCGAGGAAGGCCAGCCAGCGGTGATAACGGGTGATCACGTCGAACTGGTCGCCGTGGATCACCAACAGGTGACGGCCATCGGCGGTCACGTGCACCGCTTCGTCCACTAACTGAATATTGCCCAGGATCAGCTTCGAATAACGACGCAGGAATTCGTCGTGGTTGCCGGTGACATAGATGACCTCAGTGCCACGCTTGCTCATGGTCAGCAGGCGACGGATCACGTTGGTGTGGGCCTGGGGCCAATACATGCCGCCGCGCAGTTTCCAGCCGTCGATGATGTCGCCCACCAGGTAGATCTTGTCGGCGTGGTAGCCCTTGAGAAACTGCGACAGGTGCTCGGCCTGGCAATCCCGTGTGCCCAAATGCACATCGGAAATCCATAGGGTGCGCACACGTTGTTTACGGCTGGGTTTGGCGAGCTCGGCGCTGGTCATGGGCAACCCTCTGCGATGTTTTTACAAGCTTGCGCCGGTCGGGTTAATTGCCCATGACAGTGACGAGTCAATCCTGTGACAGCGCCCGGCCGGTGTAGACTGGCCGCATCTTGCCAGGAGACCTGCGATGAGACCGATCCTCACGCTGCGCCAGTACACCGAAGACCTGATCATCCATAGCCACGACCACGCGCAATTGGTGTTCGGGCTCTCGGGTGCGTTGGATTTCGAGGTCGGCGGGCACGGCAGTCAAGTGATCCAGCAAAGTTTCGTGGTGGTCCCGTCCGGCATGCACCACGCCTGTGGCAGCGCCAATGGCAGTCGTTGTCTGGTGCTGGATGTGCCCAGCGATCAGTGGGTTTCGCAATCGCTGGGGGAACATGCCGACGCCAGCCGCCGCTTGCTCGACAACGCCGGGCGGCTGCCGCTGGATGCCGGGCAAAGCCAATTGGTCAGTTGGCTGGCAGGCAGCCCGGTGAGCGATCCGCTGATTGCCCAGCAAGGTGCGGTGTTGTTGCTGGCCAGCCTGAACAGTGTCAAACCGCAGGTCATCGGTGGGCGGCGCCTGCCGTACGCGGCGATGAATGAGCACATCGATCAACACGCGGCCTATCCGCTGCAAGTGGCGGATCTGGCGCGCATTGCCGGTTTATCGGGTGCGCGGTTGCACGCACGATTCGTGGCGGAATGCGGGCAGACGCCGATGGACTACATTCGCAGTCGACGGCTGCACATGGCGGTGGGTTTGTTGCGGGATACGCCATTGCCCATTGGCGAGATTGCCAGCCGCGTCGGCTACAGTTCCCAGAGTGCGTTTGCGGCGGCGGTGTTGCGCGAGTTTGGCGCTTCGCCGGGGACATTGCGGCGCGAGGCTGGCGACAAAAGACGATAGTCTGCCGACAGACTTACCTGGCCATTGCGCGATTAAATGTAGCAGCTGGCGAAGCCTGCGTTCGGCTGCGAAGCAGTCGTTAAACCTGAGTGCGCGGTCTTTCTGATTCACCGCATTGTCTGAATTCACGACTGCTTCGCAGCCGAACGCAGGCTTCGCCAGCTGCTACAGGACGGCGGTGTCGTCGCCCTAATACGTTTAACAAGGACTGCAATGACTCCCCGTACCGCCCTGGGCGCCCTGCATATCGGCGCATTGATGTTTGGCCTGACCGGCGTGTTCGGCAAACTCGCGGCCGCCTCCCCCGCAGTCATCGTTTTCGGCCGTGCCGCATTCGCCGTGTTGGCGCTGGCCTTCTTTGCGCGATTCGCCAGCAACACTCGCTGGCAAAAACTCGAAGCCGTCGATTGGCGCCGGCTGCTGCTCAGCGGCTTGCTGCTGGCCGGACACTGGGTGAGTTTTTTCATCGCGGTCAAAGTCGCGGGGGTGGCGATTGCGACCTTGGGCTTTGCCAGTTTCCCGGCATTTACCGTGATCCTCGAAGGGCTGATTTTCCGTGAGAAAATCCGCGTCAATGAAATCCTGCTGGTGGTGCTGGTCAGCGTCGGCCTGGTGTTGGTCACCCCGGATTTCGACCTGGCCAGCGGCGCCACCACCGGCCTGCTGTGGGCGGTGGGCTCCGGCTTGCTGTTCGCCCTGCTGTCCCTGACCAACCGCGCCAGTTCCGGACGTATCCCGGCGGTGCAGGCTGCGCTGTGCCAGAACGTGGTGGTCGCGTTGTGCCTGCTGCCCGTAGCGGCACCGCAGTTGAGCGAGGTGCGCGCGCTCGACTGGTTGTGGATCGGCCTGCTCGGGGTGTTCTGCACCGGCGTCGCCCACAGCCTGTTCGTCGCCAGCCTGGCGGTGATCAAGGCGCGGACTGCCGCGGTGGTGTTTGCCTTGGAACCGGTCTACGGCATCACCATGGCTTGGCTGCTGTTCAATGAAAATCCGACCCTGCGCATGTTGCTCGGCGGCGCGTTGATCATCGTCGCAATCGTGGTATCCAGCCGCTTATCCGGCAGCAGCAAGAAAACCGTGGCGGCTGAAGCAGCCTCTCACTGAGTGCGGTCGTTGTGCCCGAGGTCGCGGTCCGGATCGATTTGATCCCGGACCCGCTGCTTCAGCACCTTGGCCTCGGGAAAACCGCCGTCGGCCTTACGTTCCCAGATCTGCACGTCGTTGCAAAAAATATGAAAGACCCCGCCCGTGCCCGGCGCCAGGGACACTTTACCCAAGTCATCGCCAAAGGTGCTGAGCAGTTCCTGGGCCAGCCAGGCAGCGCGCAACAGCCACTGGCATTGCGTGCAGTAGGTGATGACGATTTCCGCTTTTTGTACGGTCATGATCGTTGAAACTCCTGAGCTAGAGAGGCGCCGCTATAATAGCCGCCTTTGTCGCTTGCCCCGAGATTCACGATGCGCCGTTTATTCTTTTGCCTGCTGTTCTCCCTCTTCCCTTTGATCGTCCAAGCCGCCGAGGCGCCCCGACCGAAAATCGGCCTGGTGTTGTCCGGCGGCGCAGCCCGTGGCCTCGCGCACATTGGTGTGCTCAAGGCCCTGGAAGAACAGGGCATCAAGATCGATGCCATTGCCGGCACCAGCATGGGCGCGGTGGTCGGCGGGCTCTACGCGTCGGGCTACAAGATCGATGAGCTGGAAAAACTGGCGCTGAACATCGACTGGCAACAAGCCTTGTCCGACGCTCCGCCGCGCGAAGACGTGCCGTTCCGGCGCAAGCAGGATGACCGGGACTTCCTGGTGAAACAGAAACTGAGTTTCCGCGATGACGGCAGCCTCGGCCTGCCGCTGGGGGTAATTCAAGGCCAGAACCTCGCGCTGCTACTGGAAAGCCTGCTGGCCCACGCCAGTGACACCCGCGATTTCGACAAACTGCCGATCCCGTTCCGCGCGGTCGCCACCGACATTTCCACCGGCGAAAAAGTCGTGTTCCGCAAAGGCCACCTGCCCCAGGTGATCCGCGCCAGCATGTCGATCCCGGCGGTGTTCGCCCCGGTCGAACTGGGCGGTCGACTGTTGGTGGACGGCGGCATGACCGACAACATTCCGCTGGATGTGGCGCGGGAGATGGGCGTCGACATCGCCATCGTGGTCGACATCGGCACCCCGCTGCGCAACCGCAAACAACTGACCACCGTAGTCGATGTGCTGAACCAATCGATCACCCTGATGACCCGACGCAACTCCGAAGAACAGCTGGCCGCCCTGCACAAGAACGACGTACTGATCCAGCCGCCACTCGCCAGTTTCGGCGTGACTGATTTCGGCCGCGCCCAGGACATGATCGACGCCGGTTACCGCGCGACCAAACTCCTCGAACCACGCCTGGCCCAACTCAAACCGGCGCAACCGCTGGACGCCGAACTGACCGCCGCCCGGGCACCGAGCCAGCGCACGCCGATCATTACCGCGATCAAAGTGGAGAACGACTCGAAAGTCGGCGACGACGTGATCCGCTACTACATCCGTCAACACGTCGGCGAGCCGCTGGACATGGGCCGTCTGCAAACCGACATGGGCACGCTGTACGGCCTCGACTACTTTGAGCAAGTGCAATACCGCGTGGTGCACAAGGGCGAGGATCACACCCTGGTGATCAGCGCCCGAGGCAAACGCAGTGGTACCGATTACCTGCGGGTCGGCTTGAACCTGTCGGACGACATGCGTGGCGATAGCGCCTTCAACCTCGGCGCCAGTTACCGGGTCAACGGCATCAATCGCCTCGGCGCCGAATGGCTTACCCGGGCGCAATTGGGCGATAAACAGGAACTCTACAGCGAGTTCTATCAACCACTGGACGTCGGTTCGCGCTACTTCATCGCGCCGTATGCGGCGTTTGAAGCGCAGAACGTCGAGTCGATCCTGGATAACGACCCGATCGCCCAGTACCGCGTCGAACGTTATGGCTTCGGCCTGAACGTCGGCCGACAGATCGGCAACAGCGGCGAGATCCGCTTCGGCGTCGGCGAGGCCTGGGGCAAGGCGGACGTGCGCATCGGCGATCAGGATTTGCCGAGTGAAAGCTTCAACGAGGGCTTCTATGAGCTGAAGTATTCGTTCGACTCCTTCGACAACGTCTACTTCCCTCACGAAGGCAAGGACATCAGCCTCGCGTTCCGGCAATTCGAACCGGGGCTGGGCTCGGATCAACGTTACCGGCAATGGGAATTCAAACTGGACAAGGCCATGAGCAGCGGCCCGGACACCCTCATTCTCGGCGGGCGCTATGGCCGTACCCTGGACGAGGCCAATGTGGTGACTTCAAGCTTCCTGCTCGGCGGTGCGCGGCAGTTGTCGGGCTTTCGTGAGGACGCGATCTCCGGGCAGAACGTCAGCCTGATGCGCGGGGTTTACTACCGACGCCTGACACCGCGCTCGTACCTGCCGTTGGACTTCCCACTGTACATCGGCGGCTCGCTGGAACGCGGTCGGGCATGGAACAACGACAATGAGTTCGACAGCGGCTACATCAACGCCGCCAGTGTGTTTATCGGTTTCGACACACCACTGGGGCCGCTGAACTTCAGCTATGGCCTCAATGACGCGGATGAGCAGGCGGTTTATTTGAATCTGGGGCAGACGTTCTAAAGCAAAAGATCGCAGCCTTCGGCAGCTCCTACAGGGGTTTGTGTACACCTGTAGGAGCTGCCGAAGGCTGCGATCTTTTGATCTTCAACGAATTCCGGCCAACAGATTGCGAGCGGTCTGCTTCAGGGGCTCGTCGCCTTCCTTGAGCAGTTCGTTGAGCAGCTCGATGGCGCTGTCCAGATCGCCGTCGTCGATGCAGGTCTGGGCTTGTTCCAATTTGCCGACGCTGCCCGGCTCAGGCTCCGTAACGGGTTCAAGCTCCAGCGGCAGGCCAGGCTCGTTGAACGCGTCGAGGAAGCTATCGTCCTGCGGTTCTGAATCGGGTATGGCATCCCATTCCAACTCAGGCTCGCCCAGCGTCGGTTCGTCGGGCATTTCGAACACATCAGGCATGACGTGCAGATTTGAAGTGAACGCAGGTTCGTCCGGCAACGGCTGACTCGCGGGTTTAGCCGCCGGTGAGTCTTCGAAAGGGCTGACCAGATCCCAATTGGAATCCATCGACAGGTCGTCCAGATTCAGCTGGAACTCATCGCGAGGTGCCGCTTCGGGCTCTGCTGCTGCGATAGGCACAATGGCCGCGATTGGTGCGATGGCCACGACCGGTGCGGCATTTGCCAGTTTCGGGTAGCGAGCACGGATGTCCGCCAACTGCTGCGGGTCGAACCCGGCATCGCGCAGGCTGCTTTCCTGCGCGTCATACGCCGCCACGTCGGCCTGCTTACCCAGCACCTCCAACAGTTGCACTGCCAGGTCGGTGCGCTGCGGTTCCTTGGCCAACACCTCACGCAACAGACCGGCCGCTTCGGAAAACCGACCGTAAGCCAGGTAGATGCCAACGCCTTCCAGCACGTCGCCGGCGGGTGTTTCTTCGCGGTGAACGGGGGCTTTCACAAGGCTGACCGACGGTGGCAGCACCTCACGTACTGGCTCATCGGGCGCTATCGATAACGGCTCGGTCAACGCCTGCTGCCGCTGGCGGCGAACCAACAGCCCCAGCAACACGAGCAGCACCAACGCCAGCAATCCGGCAATCAACAGCCAGTGGTTTGCCTCGGGCTCTTCAACCACGACAGGTGCAGGCGCCACGACGACTGGCGCAGCGGCAGGCGTCTGCGCGACCTCGGACAACCGGGTCTGCAAGTCACTGACCTGCTTTCTCTCGTCCGCGATTTGCCCGTCCTGGGTCTTGAGCCTGGCATTCAACTCATCAATGGTTTTTTGCAGTTGCTGGTTTTGCAGCACGCTGGCGGCCAATTGTTCGGCTACGGCATCGTTTGCTGGCGCAGCGGTCGGTTGGGCTGTGATCTGGGCTAGCGCCAGTTCTTTCGCCGAAGGCTTGGCCTTGGGGACTGGCGCCGGCGCGACGCTTGGTTCGACACTTGGGAATCCGGATGCCGGAGCTCTGGCCGTCGGTTCGTCAGTCGCGGGAACAATCCCCGGTGAACCCGGTGGATCGATCAGCACCGTGTACTCGCGCAGCAAACGCCCGTTGGGCTGATTGAGCTGCACCAGGAAATTCAGAAAGGGTTCATTGACCGGTTTGCTGGAGGTCACCCGGATCAGCGTGCGGTTACCCCGCAGGATCGGTGCGAATTTCAGGTTATTGAGGAAGAACACTCGCTCGACGCCTGCACGGCCGAACTCGTCGGCCGTGGCCAGGCTGACCGACAGATCGCCTTCCGCCAGACCGCCGGCATCCACCAGCGCGATATCGGCGCTGAACGGCTGGTTCAGCGCCGAATGCAGGGTGATGTCACCCAACCCCAGGGCCGGTGCCAATGCCGAGTAAGTGACCGCACCACCAACCACAAGCAGCTGGGTGCAATACCGCAAAACCACGTGCCAACTCTCGAGCATGAGCATCCCTTAGATTAAGCAGAACCAACCTGTACGCGTTCGCACATCCGGTACGAACACGATATTGCCTAGTAGTTCTTTATAGTCTGCCCAACGGGGTATCTCAAAAATCCGGCGCGTGGTTTTACCTCAAGACTTTTCGAGGTTGGCCAGGATGTGACCGTGCACACGCATGCAGACCTTCAAATCCGCCTCATCGACGCCGTCGAACAGCTCGTGGCGAAGTTGCGTGGCGATGGTTTCGATTTGTTCGATCAACGGCCGGGCCGGGGCGCACAGGACGATTTTTTTCGCCCGGCGGTCTTCCAGCACCGCTTGGCGCTGCACCAGGCCTTGGCTTTCCAGGCTGTCGAGCAGCCGAGCCAGGGTCGGCCCTTCAACGCCGACGCTTTGCGCCAATTCGCGCTGGGTCGGGGCGTCATCGAAACGCGCCAGGTGCAGCAGCACCAGCCAGCGCGCCTGAGACAAGCCCAGGCCAGCCAGACGGCGGTCCAGTTCGGCACGCCAGCCGCGAGACATCTGGGCCAATTGCATGCCAAAACGGTGTTGATCGGTTAACGGCATAAAAAACTCATGATTAGACTGAAATAGAGAAAAACTAATTATTAGTCAGCTAAGCATGACCTTTGGCTATAGGCAAGGCTTGCTCTGTACTGAATCGTTACATCTATGCGCAGGGTCAGTTAAATCTCGAATTCGGATTGCAGCGCCGCCCGCACACAGTACAAAACCCCTTCCGGCACCCGACCGGCGAACAACGCAGCGATTTCCGCTACCGGTGGCAACTCGCCTTCGCCGTCGAGGAACGCGTCCTGGATTTCGCCCATCAACTCTTCCGGCAGGTCCAGCGCCTGCTCCAGCGACAATTGCTGCTTGCCGATCGCTTCGGCGAGCATGGTGTAGACGTTCTTTTCCGAGCATTGCAGCTGACCGGCAATCTGCAGCGGCGTCATGCCGGCCCGGGCCAGAGTCATCAGTTCGTGGCGCACGTCGGCCACGACTTTCGGCGCCTCGACCTGACCGCCGAGCACTTCGAGGAAGGCTTCTCCGTAACGTTCCAGCTTGCGCGCGCCGACGCCGCTGACCGTGGCCATTTCCGCCAGCGAGGTCGGCTGGCTGCGGAGCATTTCCAGCAAAGTCGAGTCGGGGAAGATGACGTAAGGCGGCACGCCATGCTCTTCGGCGAGTTTGCGGCGCAGGGCACGCAGGGCTTCCCACTGTTCGCGCTCTTCGCCACGGACCAGTTGGCTCGCCTGGCTCTTGCTGCTTTTGGCGGTGGTTTGCGGCTTGAGGTCGCGGCGCAGTTCCAGGGTCACTTCGCCCTTGAGCAGCGGCCGGCAGGTGTCGCTCAGGCGCAGGCCGCCGTAGCCTTCAAGGTCGATGTCCGCCAGACCCCGGGCAACAAGCTGTCGGAAAAGGGAGCGCCATTCGCTTTCGCCCATCGCCTTGCCGACACCGTAGACCGACAGATGCTGATGGCCGAAGCTGCGGACTTTTTCGTTGTCCTTGCCCAGCAGCACGTCCACCAGATGGCCGACGCCATAGCGCTGGCCGGTGCGATAAATCGCTGAGAGCGCCTGGCGGGCCGGCTCGGTGGCGTCCCAGGTCTGCACGCCGTCGACGCAGTTATCGCAGTGGCCGCAAGGCTCGGGCATGTCTTCGTCGAAGTAGGCCAGCAGCGTCTGGCGCCGGCAGCGGGTTTCTTCGCAGAGCGAGAGCATGGCGTCGAGCTTGTGCTGCTCCAAACGCTTGTGGCGCTCGTCGCCTTCGGAGTTTTGCAGCATCTGCTTGAGCATCACCACGTCTTGCAGGCCGTAGGCCATCCAGGCGTCCGCCGGCAAGCCGTCACGACCGCCGCGACCGGTTTCCTGGTAATACGCCTCAAGGGATTTCGGCAAGTCGAGGTGAGCGACAAAACGCACGTTGGGTTTGTCGATGCCCATGCCGAACGCCACGGTGGCGACCATGATCAGGCCTTCCTCGTTGAGGAAGCGCTTCTGGTGATGGGATCTCGTCTCGTTGGGCAGGCCGGCGTGGTACGGCAGCGCCGGGAAGCCTTGTTCGCTGAGGAACACCGCCACTTCGTCGACTTTCTTTCGCGACAGGCAGTAAACGATGCCGGCATCACTGCGCCGCTCGGCGAGGAACGCCAGCAATTGCTTGCGCGGCTGCTCCTTGGGGACGATGCGATAAAAAATATTCGGCCGGTCGAAGCTCGACAGAAAGCGCTCGGCATCCTGCAAATGCAGGCGATCGACGATTTCTTCCCGGGTGCGCTTGTCGGCGGTGGCGGTCAGGGCGATGCGCGGGACGTTGGGAAACAGTTCCGCCAACTGCCCCAGTTGCAGGTATTCGCGGCGGAAATCGTGACCCCATTGCGACACGCAGTGCGCTTCGTCGATGGCGAACAGGGCGATTTCGAGGCTTTGCAGGAAGGCCAGCATCCGCGGCTGCACCAGGCGCTCGGGCGCCAGGTAGAGCATTTTCACTTCGCCGCGCTTGATCCGTGCAGCCAGGTCGCGCTGTTGCTCGGCGCTCAGGGTCGAATTCAACGCCGCGGCAGCGACGCCCAGCTCTTCGAGGGTCGCGACCTGATCGTCCATCAACGCGATGAGCGGCGAAACGACCACCGCCAGGCCTTCGCGCAGCAGCGCCGGGACCTGGAAGCACAAGGACTTGCCACCACCGGTGGGCATCAGCACCAGGGCGTCGCCGCCATTGGCCACGCGCTCAATGATTGCACCCTGGCGGCCACGGAAACTGTCGTAGCCGAAGATGTCCTTGAGGACGCGTTGAGCCTGTTCGAGCATAAAAACTCCAAAAATCACCGAAACATCCCTGCAAGGCTGGTTCAGAACCACGCAGGCTGCACTGACAAATCGTAAGTGCGCGTTGCATGACGCTTCACATCTCAGCCGCGACGCCAGCAGGGCATCACAAAACGCGCGAGTATACCCGAGCCCTCCCCGGCAAAGGGTGCCGCTGAGAAGACACATAAGGACAAACTCTGAGCCCCTGTAGGCGCTGCCGAAGGCCGCGATCTTTTGATCTTGTCTTTAAAAAGCAAAATCAAAAGATCGCGGCCTTCGGCAGCTCCTACAGGTGAGAGGTGGTGCGCATCGAGGGCAAATATCCCGCGCGGCTGGCCTGAGGGCTCAAGAAGGCCTAGAATTCGCGCATCTGTTTAATTCCCCAAGGTAGCTTTTAATGTCCTTCGCTGAGCAACTAACCCGCCTGCAAGTCTTCCTCGACGCCGACGAGCTGCATGACGAGGCGCTGGACTACGTGGCCGCCCACGGCTACCTCACTGCGCTGTCGATCTGTTCCGAAAGCGTTCCCGACCGTGAATGGATCGACGCCCTCTTCGCCGAAGAGCCGCATTACGCCGACGACACCGAGCGTGAAGCGATCGAATCCACCCTGCTGGCCCTCAAGGCTCACATCGCTCGCCAATTGGCCTCCGATGAAGAATTCGAGCTGCCGTGCGACCTGGACCTGGGCGAAGAGCCGGACGATTCCGACCTGCGCGGCTGGTGCATCGGTTTCATGGAGGGCGTGTTCCTGCGCGAAGCGGCCTGGTTCGAAACCGCCGAAGACGAAGTCAGCGAAATGTTGCTGCCGATCATGGTCGGTTCCGGTCTGTTCGACGAACAGCCTGAGTTCGAAGACATCGCCAAGGACGCCAACCTCATGGACGACATGATCGTGCAGATCCCGGAAGCCCTGACCGCGCTCTACCTGCTGTGCCAGGCACCCGACGAAAAACCGGCGATCCTCAAGCCACGTCACCACTAAGGTTTTGCCTATGGACAACCCCATAGGCAACCGCTCCCTGATGTTGCGCTACGTGCTGCTGGCCATCGGCTGGCTGAGCGTAGCGTTGGGGGTGATCGGGATTTTCCTGCCGGTGTTGCCCACCACGCCGTTCCTGCTGCTGGCAGCCGCCTGTTTCGCCCGCAGTTCGCCGCGTTTCTATCAGTGGCTGGTCGAGCATCCGCGGCTTGGGCCGTGGATTCGCGACTACCTGGACGGCAACGGCATCCCGCTCAAGGGCAAGGTCTACGCCATCGGCCTGATGTGGGTGAGCATTCTGTTCTCCTGCTATCTGGTGCCGCTGCCTTGGGCGCGGGGGTTTATGTTGACCAGTGCTGTTTTGGTGAGCATCTACATCCTCAAGCAGAAGACCCTACGCAAATCCTGAACACACTCCCTGTAGCAGCTGGCGAAGCCTGCGTCCGGCGGCGAAGCCGTCGTAAACCCTACATGCGAAGTTTTACTGACACACCGCGTTGCCTGGTTTGACGACGGCTTCGCCGCCGAACGCTGCCTCGCGGTGCTCGGCAGCTGCTACCAGTCCGCGTATCCACCCGACGATCTACCCTGTCTTTCAAAAAACACCACCTAAACTCCAGTCATCTGCACCCGAGCAGCCAGATATGTCTTGCAGTCGGCGTAGTCCAGGATGGCCAACGCTCCGACTTCGGTTCGGCGGTTCTCTGCTGGCGATTTTTTTGCTCGCCGGGTTGGGCCGTGTGTGCGCCGACTGGGATTTCGGGCTGATCCTGCAGACCGCCGAAAAACGCTACGGCCCCCTCGGCCCGGCCCAGGGGCGGATCGAGGTCTGGAACCAGATGCTGCACAGCGAACGCAACCAGCCAGAACGCGAGCAATTGAACGCGGTCAATCGCTTCTTCAATCAGCAACTGAGTTTTCAGGACGACAGCCGCATCTGGCAGCAGATCGATTACTGGGCCACGCCAGAAGAATCGTTGATCAAGGGCGCCGGCGACTGCGAGGACTACGCCCTGGCGAAATATTTCAGCCTGCGTCAGCTCGGGGTTCCCAGCGAAAAACTGCGCATCACCTACGTCAAGGCCCTGACCCAGAACCAGGCGCACATGGTGCTGACCTTCTACAGCAGCCCCACGGCCGATCCGCTGGTGCTGGACAACCTGATCGGCGAGATCCGCCCCGCCTCGCAACGCAAAGACCTGCTGCCGGTGTACGCCTTCAACGCCGAAGGCCTGTATTTGCCCGGCGCCAATGGCGGCAAGCGCAGCAGCGATTCGAAAAAGCTGTCGCGCTGGCAAGACGTATTGAAAAAGATGCAGGCCGAAGGGTTCGCCGTAGGCGACGGCTAGCCGCCACAGCAAGGAGCGTTTTATGTCACTGCGCAAACAATTGTTTCTCGCCATTTGCCTGTTTCTGCTGGTGGCGTTCAGCGGCAGTTTTTTTGTCAGCCTGGAAAGCTCCCGCGAGCAGATGCTCGGCCAACTGCGCTCCCACGCCCAGGATGCCGCCACCGCGTTGGGGTTGTCGCTGACGACGCAGATCGACGACCCGGCGATGATCGAATTGATGGTCAGCTCGATTTTCGACAGCGGCTATTTCAGCAGCATCCGGGTGGTCAACATCGCCGATGAACAGGTGTTGGTGGAACGTGACGCCCCGGCGCGGATCGAGGGCGTGCCCGACTGGTTCGTCCGCCTGGTGAACCTGCACGCGCAAGGGGGCGACGCGCTGATCATGCGCGGCTGGGAGCAAGTGGCGCGTGTCGAAGTGTTGAGCAATCCGCAGTTCGCCTTGGCCAAACTCTGGGACAGCACCCTCGGCAGCCTGGTCTGGTTGCTGCTGTGCGGACTGCTCAGCGCAATGTTCGGCGGCTGGTTGCTGCGTCGGCAATTGCGGCCGCTGGACAAAATGGTCAAACAGGCCGAGGCCATCAGCAAACGGGAATTTCTCAGCCTGCCGAAACTGCCGCGTACCCCTGAACTGAAACGGGTGGTGCTGGCGATGAACCAGATGGTCGAGAAGCTCAAGGCACTGTTCGCCGAAGAAGCGGCGCGCAGTGAAAAACTGCGGGCCGATTCCTATCAGGACAGCCTCACCGGGTTGGCAAATCGACGCTTGCTGGATGAACAATTGGCCGACCACTTGCTGGTCAGCGAACAGAGCAGCGACGGTCACTTGTTGATGCTGCGGATCAACGACCTCGCGGGCCTCAACCAGCGCTTGGGCGGTCAGCGTACCGATGCCTTGATCGGTGCCGTCGGCGAATTGCTTAAACGCCTGACGCAGCTCTCGGAGCGGCGTACCTGGCTGGCGGCACGCAATCGCGGTGGCGAGTTCAGCCTGCTGACCCCAGGCCTGGACGACAAGGACGCCGCGCGCCTGTGCGCCGAGATCAGCGCCACCCTGGAAAACCTGCGACTGACCGGCGCCAGCGACAGCA
Source organism: Pseudomonas sp. LBUM1646 (assembly GCF_059716165.1). Classification (NCBI taxonomy): domain Bacteria; kingdom Pseudomonadati; phylum Pseudomonadota; class Gammaproteobacteria; order Pseudomonadales; family Pseudomonadaceae; genus Pseudomonas; species Pseudomonas sp. LBUM1646. The sequence continues at coordinate 1,752,003 of NZ_CP166810.1, read as the reverse complement.
TGCCGGTGGCGCACCTGGGCATCGTCGCCTACCAACCGGGCGAACCGGCCGGCGACGTGCTGCTGCGCCTCGATCAAGCCTTGACCCAGGCGCAGCAACATCCCGAGCGGCCATGGATTCACCTCGATCACGCCAACACCGCACCGAACCAGTCCCAGCACGACTGGCGCAACTGGATCGATGACGCCCTGACCCACGGCAAGCTGCAGTTGTACTTCCAACCGGTGGTGCAATGCGCTGACACCAGCCAGGTGCTGCACCACAAAGTCCTCGCCCGCCTGCTCGACCCGCAGGGCGAAGCGATTGCCGCCGGGCACTTCCTGCCGTGGATCGAACGTCTCGGCTGGTCGGCCCGCTTCGACCTGGCCATGCTCGACGCCACCCTAGAGTACCTTGCCGCCAATCGCTGGCCGTTGGCGCTGAGCCTGTCCGGCACCACCCTGCGCGATCCGCAATCATTGCAACAGATCGTGCAATCCCTCGACTCCCTGCCGGAGCTCGCGCCGCTGCTGATCCTGGAAATCGATGAACGGCAATTGCCGCCCCCAGAGGAATTGCAACGCCTGAGCAACAGCTTGCTCAGCACCGGCTACCGCATCGGATTGCAGCACTTTGGGGGCAGCTTCAGTCAGATCGGCAACCTCACGCAGTTGGGTTTGGCGTACTTGAAAATTGATGGGAGTTACATTCGGGGGATTGATGAGCAGAGTGATAAGCGGCTATTCATCGAGGCGATTTTTCGGGCGACCAACAGCATTGATTTGCCGTTGATTGCAGAGAGGGTGGAGACGCATGGAGAGTTGGAGGTGATTCGAGAGCTGGGACTTTTTGGGGTGATGGGGCGGTTGATCGGGCCGCCGGAGCCGATGTGATCTCGCCAATAGACCGCGTTATCGTTCACCGCGGGCAAGCCATACTCCTACAGGTTTAGCCGCACGCTTTAACCCTACCGTTTGTCGCAACTGTCAGATCTGACAGTTGCCCACGTTTGCGCCAAAAGATTCAAATCACTCCATCGTCCCCGCCTTCGACAGGAGTACTGAACATGCTTATCCAACAAAAGAAAATCCTCGCACCACAAGCTTTACGCGAACCAATCATCCCCGACCGTACCGAACCACAGATGCCTTCCGGCGAGTGGGGCATCAGTGTCGCAGCGGCAAAGGAAAACTTTCCCGAGAAAGGGCTGAAAGTCTTGATTCCCGTCTGGGCGCAAAAGGGCTTGCGCGACAAGGTCGAGCTTTTGCTGAACAACACCATGGTTGACCAACACGTCATCAACGAACCGGTCGAAGTGGGTGAACGCGCGACATTATGGGTAGCGCCGGAGGCTATCCAGACAGGTTCGCATACGCTCTCCTATCGGATAACGCGGCGCGATCAGGCGGCCGAGACGTTCGAGCCACCGCTGCGGCTCTACATAAAACTTGATGTGCCCGGAGGCCCGGACCTGGACCCGGTGGAAGGTAGCCATTCCAATCTCTACATGGAAATTGATCCGGATATCCTGCGTGATGGAGTGAACGAGGATAACGTCAATGACGGTATCGACATCACGATCAAGGCCACGCCGGGAACCACCTCCAAAATCCCCTACCCCAATATCGCCGTGGGCGACGTATGCACCTTGAGTTGGGGCGGGCGGTACGTTTTTTCAGAACCGGTGACTCAGGACCAGATCGACAGACCTGACGAAAATCCTCTGGTCATTCACGTCAGCAAGCCAACCATCCTTGAAGTAAAGGACACAGGCCCGGAAGGCCTGGCCGTCACGTTCAGAGTCGTGGATCGGGTGAGTAACGTTTCCACAGACTGGTGCACGGCAGCGCAAATCAAGGTCAAGCTCGGCACCTCGCCGCTGCCTGCCCCCATCATCAGCAACACCGATGGGTATGACCTTCATTTGGACACGTTGGATGGTAAAGATCTGGAGGTCATGGTCTGGGCTGAATCAATCGATGAGTTCAAGCAGAACGACACTATTATCGTGAACCTCATGGGCACCACCTATGGAGGTGAACCGCAAAACACTCAGGTTCGAAAAACCATCACTAACACCCCTCCAAAACTGTTTTCCCTCAGTCTCCCCAACGCCGCCGCCCGGGCATTGGCCAAAACCCAAGCGAGCTGTTTCTACGCAGTGGAACGCAATGGTTCCATTGTCCAAACGTCCCCATCCCGTTTCGTCAATATCGTCGGTGACACTGAACAGCTGGCGGCCCCGATTGCGAAGGGCAAAGTAGAAGACACCCTTGACCCGGATCTGCCCAGTATCGAAGTCAATATCCCCTTCAACGAGCTCATCAAAGAGGAGCATGCCATCGCAGTCAACTGGTTTGGCCTGCGCCCCAACCTGAGCACCTACGACCCGGAACTGGACTGGTACTTCCCGAATGAAGATGAAGTAAAGGCCGAAAAAGGCTTCTTCATCCCCGTTGACGGCAAGCACCTCAAGACACTTGAAGGCGGCACGCTGGTGCTGTCCTACAACCATCTGCGTGCAGAAGGCGAGGAGATTATCAGCCGCCGTTCTCTGTATGCCGAACAACTGAATGTGGGCGCCCCCCAGTACGAACTGGTCAAACCCATCGTCCTGGGTGAAGAGGAGGGTGTGCTGGAGCCTGGCGACCTGGTCGGCGGCATCAGTAAGCTCACCGCCCCTAACCCGGCCGATAATCCTACCAAACGCAATGACATCGTGACCTTTACCTGGGTTGGCGAAGAAAGCGGCGAGACCGAGCAGCCTAAAACGATCACCGCTCTCACTGAGGGTAAGGATGTGGACTTCCCGCTCAACGCCGCGTTTGTTGCTGAACACATCGAAGCGAACCGTGGCAAAACAGTGACGGTGCGTTATCGGATCTGGCGTGCAGCGACGGATAAAACCAGTCTTTCCAATTTTCTGGTGTTCAGCGTGGGTCGTTAAACAGGAGTCATGGTCATGCTCGTTCAACCCCCAAAACAATTTGCCCCCGCTACCCTGCTCGAACCGGAAATCCCTGGCCGCACCGAACCGCAGCTGCCTTCCGGTGAGTGGGGCATCAACCTCGCGGCCGCCCAAGGCAACTTCCCTGACAAGGGGTTGAAGGTGCAGATTCTCGTCTGGTCCGCCAAGGGATTGGGTGACAAGGTCGAGCTGCTACTCAACAACACTCCGGTTGACCAGCACACCATTGGCGACCCCGCAGAAGTGGGCGAACCGACGATTTTGTGGGTCAACCCCGGACGCTTGCAGACAGGTTCATATTTGTTGAGCTACCGAGTGACACGGCCGCTTCAGACGCCTGAGACGTTCATTCCGCCCGTCAGGCTCTACGTCAAACTCGAACTGCCCGGTGGCCAGGACCTGGACCCGGTGGAAGGACAACATTCCGGGTTGTTCCAGTACATCGATCCGCAGATTGTGATGGGTGGTGTCGACAAGGACACCGCCAGGGACGGCGTTAAAATCACCATCCAGGCCCACCCTGACAGCGACAACCCAAAGCCTTACCCGAACATCGCCGTGGACGATGTCTGCACGCTGAGCTGGGGCGGCAAGTATGTGCTTTCGGCGCCTGTCACCCGGGAACAGATCAACGACCCCGTCGACCATCCCATCGTTATTACCGTGGACGAACAGACCATTCTCGATGCGCAGGATACCGGCCCTGACGGCCTGGCCGTGACCTTCATGGTCAGGGACCTGGTGAAAAACCAGTCCGAAGACTGGTGCAAGGAAACGCGCATTGAGGTCGATACCGGTAACTCTCGGCTGCGCGCACCGATCATTGCCAAAACCAACGGCAATGACCTGGACCTGGACACCCTGGGCGAAGACGATATGGTCGCGCAGGTGTGGGCCGAATCAGTCGATGAGTTCGCACAGCACGACTTCATCATCATGAACCTGCGGGGTACTCCTCTTGAGGGTGACCCCGTGGATCTCAAAGTCAGACGCGAGATTCTGAGCCCGCCACCCACGGTGGTTTTCGTGTCCCTGGAAAACGCCAGCGGCCGGTCACTGGCCAAAACCCAGGCGGTGTTTTCCTACGAACTGGAACGCAATGGCTCGATTATCCAGCGCTCCAAGGGCCGCTTCATCAACATGGTCGGCGAACCGAGACGCCTTGCGGCACCCATCGCTGAAAAGGCAATGCAGGGCGCTATAGATCCGGACCTGAGCAGTGTCCTCATCAGAATTCCCTTTGATGACGCCATCAAACTTGACATGGCTATTGAGCTCAAATGGAGCGGCACTCGGTCCGACCAGAGCAGTTACGAGCCTGAGTTGGATTGGTACTTCCCGACTGATGAAGAAATCGTGGGCAAAAAAGACTTGTTCATCACGGTGGACGGCAAACACCTCAAAATACTCGAAGGCGGCACGCTGGCGCTGTCCTACAACCTGCTCAGTGACGAAGATGGCCGGATCGACCGGCGCGGGTCCCGTCCGGCAGCCGTGTTGATCGTTGGCGAACCCTTGCTCGAACTGGTCAAACCCATTGTTCTCGGTGAGGAAAATGGCGCGCTCGAGCCTGATAACCTGCCCAATGGCGTGAGTCAACTCACCGTGCCCAAACCCACCGAAGCCACCCAACCCAGAGACACGGTGACGTTCAGCTGGGTCGGGTCGGTGACCGGAAGGACCCGCGACAGTATCAACATCACATCAAACAACGCCGGCCAGGATGTGCCCTTCGCACTCAATGCAAGGTTTGTCGCCGAGCATATCGAACCGAATCGGGAGGGCAGCATCACGGCGTGGTATGAGATTGCCAGGGTCGGGCCGCCTGCGCGGGTCAGTTATTCAGAAGCGTTGGTGTTCCGGGTTGGAGTAGACGGCTCCTTGGTTGAAGAAATTACGGATTTTGAAGATGGAACATTCGGGGGCTGGGAACGAGGGCCCGCGACCGACCCGCAAGACTGGTCGGTCCGGCTGGCCGATAACAATCGGCGCCTGTTTAACAATACATTCAGCAATAGTTCCCAAGGCATCGTTCTAACAAAATCCATTCCCAATCTAAAGATTGGACAACGCTATGGGTTTTCAATCGCCGCCATCTGTCGCGCGCTTGGGGGAACGATACCCTCGCTTTCATTAAGTACATCACAAGGAGAACTGTCACCGACCACCGTGCTGACCACCACATGGCAAACACTGCAGGTAGAGTTCACGGCACAAACAAATCAGATCGAATTGAGGATCAACAGCTATCAGGCGAGTGGTTTCGGCAATGATTACGAGGTCGATGACTTAACAATAAAGCGTGTCCCTTGAACCGCCAGTCATGGACGGGGATATAAAAAAAACTGGAATAAACCATTCGTCGCAACTGTCAGATCTGACAGTAGTCGCGCCTGACGAGAAGTCGCCAAATGAAACGACCTGTTTTCATTTGACGTCGATACATCGCTATCGATAAGGAGCCAGCGGCATGAATGCTTACAGCCTGTTTCTCTTCCCGCGCTTAGAAACCGAGATATCCCCGCTGGCACTGCACCCCTTGCAGATTGCCGGAATGACTTACCCCGTCGTCGACGGCGATGGAGGAATCAACATTGCCGTTGTCACCGACCATCCCGCCGGTATGTTGAGCGCCATCAATCCCTACATCGGAATGCAGGCAGGTGATCGACATGACATCTACTGGGAAGAACGAAAGATCTTCACCAAAGAAGTTCTGCCCACAGAAGTCAACAAGCCTTTGTTCTTTTACCTGCCCACTACGAGCATCGTTCCTGACTGGGGAGAGTGTTACTACCTGTTGACCCGCAACGGTCAAACCGTTCCCGACGAGCCGTCGGTGTCAATGCGGCTGCGGGTCAAACTGGACCGGCCCGCAGGCCATGACAAGGAACCGCACAAACCCGGCCATTCAGAGCTGAAGATCGCGCAATTGCCTGCGGATGTCATCAGAAACGGCATTGATACCGTGTGGGCAGAGAGAGGCGTGCCTATGACCGTCCCCGTTTACCCGAACATCGCCCCGCGCGATACCGTACAAGTGAAATGGGGTAGCGTGTTGCTGCCACCACATCTCGTCACCCAGGAGCAAGCCTCGGGGACAATGCCCATCGTCATAGAGGCCGATCAAGAGGCGATCCTGGCCGCCGGCGACAGCGATGCCCTGCTGGTGCAGTACGACGTCGTAGACGAACTTTGGAACTTCGCCGAAAAATGGTCGCAAACCACGACGGTTGCCGTCGACGCTGGCGCCTGGCGGCTGGAAGCGCCGATCATCCAGCAAGCGTCCGGCGGCGTGATAGATCTCGAAACTTTGGGCTACGACGATGTCATTGTGCAGATTCTCGTTGAAGGCGGCGAGTTTGAACTGGACGACACGATCGAGATGAAATGCGTGGGGCTGACCTCAACGGGCCAGACATTAACTCACATAGTACCGGCGCAGATCACCAGCACACCGCCGATGATCCTGAAAGTGCCCGCGCCCAATGCGCTGTTTAGAGCGATTGCCAATGGTTCAGTGGAAGCTTCCTACACACTGATCAAGAAAAACGGTAGTCCGCCACTGTCCTCCAAACGCACCTTTGCCAATATCATCGGTAAGTTCCTGGATTTACCGGCACCGACCGTACGTGAAGCACAGGGCGATACGCTGGACCCCGACACCAACGTTGGCACCGTGGACATCGGGTACACCGATATGGCCAATGGCGACATTATCTATCTGATCGGGGTGGGTAGCCGATCCAATAGCCAGCCTTATGTATTTGAATATCAACATCCCGTCAGTGATGGCGACGCAGCGGTAAAAATCATTACCTTGCACATCGAAAACGAACACATCACGGCGCTGAAAAACGGCAGCTTCGACCTGTTTTACCGGGTTTACCGAGTGGCCAGGGACGATATACAACTGTATGGCGTCTACGAGTCGGAGCACCGGTACCTGAGGATCGCAGCAATCCCTGGCGAGTACCCTGCGCCCACGGTGGTGGAAGCGCCGGATGGCTTTCTCGATCCGGTAGCGGTCCCCCATAGCGCCACTGTGCGAGTGGAAAACCCGGCAACCGCTATCGGAGATGAGTTGACCTATTACTGGAAAGGCCCGACTGCCAGCGGCAGTACCCGCGCCTCGGTCCCCATCACCAGTCTCACAGTCGGCAAGCCCATTAATTTTCGAGTCGATACAACGTTCATCACGCCGAACATCAGTGAAATCGTCGCGGTGCGTTACAGCATCCAACGCGGCAAGCCTGAACAATATTACTTTTCCGAGACGCTGCTACTGCAGATTGGCCGGGCCATAGAACCAGAGATTATTTCAGTCACAGACTCCAAAGGCCCGATTGCGCCAAACGGAGTCACCTTCGACAACCGCGTAAAAATCGATGGCAAGGCTCACCCGGGTAGAAAGATTCAACTCTTCGACGGCGCCAAACCGCTTGAGGTGGTCGATGTCAGTGCCGACGGCGATTGGGATTACTGGTTGAATGAATTACAAATAAAACCCTACAACCTGACCGCCAAAGGCCTGTACAGCAGTGGACCGGAGTCCGCGCCCCGAGTGTTCAGAGCAGTGGAGACCATCACGCCAAGCATCCTCTCGCTCACCGACTCCCGGGGTGAAATCCCTCAGGAAGGCGTCACTTTCGACAGGACCTTTACGCTGAAGGGCGAGGCCAGCCCGAATCAGAAGGTCTGGATCCTAGACGGCCTCACTGTTCTCGCAGATCGTCCCGTCGATAGCAACAACGAATGGACCTACACTCACACGGCGCCGGCAGTCAAAGCGTTCAGCCTGGTCGTCAAGGGACTTTACGGCAGCGAACCCGAGTCGAGTCCCCCTCGTAACTTTACGATCGCACAAGCCCTCGTTCCGGTGATCAGCACCGTCACTGACACTTGGGGGGCGGTCGCTCCCAATGGCGTGACCTTCGACAAGGCCGTGACCTTGTCGGGTATTGCCAGCCCCAATCAGAACGTGCGGATATTCGACAAATCCACCCCACTGGGTGATGACCCGACCGCTGATGAAAAAGGTGAATGGAGACACTCGATCACTGAGTTGAGCATCAAAACCTACAGCCTCACCGCTCTGGCACTGTATGGCGAGGGGCCCGTATCCACACCACCACGCACCTTCACAGTGGAAGACGCCGTCCGGCCGACCATTGCCAACGTGACCGGCTCCAAAGGCACCGTCGCAGAGGGCTCCGTCACATTCGACAAAACGGTCACTGTCAGTGGCAAGGCCAGCCCCAATCAGGAAATCCGCCTACGGGATGGTGCCAATCCGCTGGGCGACGCCAAGGCCAGGACCAATGGCGACTGGGACAAAGTGATCAGTTCGCTGACCGTCAAAACCTACAGCCTCACCGTTCTGGCACTGTATGGCGAGGGGCCCGTATCCACACCACCGCGAACCTTCAAAGTGGAGAATGGCGTTAAGCCTTCAATTACCTCAGTCATTGACACCATAGGCAGCAGTGTTAGCCCGGGCGGCAGCACCTACCAAGGTTCGGTGGCAATCGCAGGCAGCGCTCCCGGCAATACTCAGGTAGACCTGTATGACGGACAAAGTTTCTTGCAGAGGGTACCCGTATCAAACAACTCGTGGAGTTTGCCTCAAAGGTCATTCAGTACCGGTACTCATAACATTACCGTGCGGAGTACCAATGGCAGTGGCCTGAACTCACCCGTACGAAGTTTCACCATACACGCAACGCTGGCCAGGGACTTTACCGACTTCAATAACCAGACCTGGAATGGCTGGCAAGCGGGCCCGGGAGCCAATACCCGCGATCTCACATTGCGCAATGCCAGCGGGAACTGGCGACTCAATAACTACACCTACACCAACACTTCGAGTGGCGTGATCATCCAAAAAACCCTAACAAATTTGCGTCCCCAACAGCGCTATCGCTTCTCACTCAAGATCGCTCGATACGACGGAAGATTTGCGAGCCCTACAATATCGATCAGAGCCGACGGCGTCGTCATAGCGGGCCCTAGCAACATCACGTCGTTCAACTTCATCACCCTGTCAGGCTACTTCACGCGCACCACGACACGATCGACGCTTGATGTATTCAGTTCTGCCACAACAGGCGTCGGTAATGACTATGAGATTGACGATATCGAGATAGTGCCGGCGTAACCCCGGAATAAAAAAACCGCCAATTTCAGGCTATGTGAAAACGCAATCTGCCCCGGCTAAAAGCAAATACCCCGACTTATCGGGGCCTTTGCTTTTCTGAAGTCTGAATAATAAAAGGGCCTCTCAGCCCATTAGCGCCATCAGCTTTTGTGCCCCCAGCACCTGGAGGGCTTTTTTCAAGTTGCAGGCCTGCACCGCCAGTGCCATTTCTGCGCGAGGGCCTTGCAAGTGGCGCAGCAAAAACCGGCCATTGCCAAAGATCCATTGCTTCAGAGCACTGTTATCAGACAAAAGTCAGCGATGGCTTTGAAGTCAGGGGCCAACCGGCCAAGCAGCCACATGATTTCAACATTGCGCTGACACTCAGCCTCCAGCCGCCGCGACGAACGGATGCGCTGGAAATAACCGTTCAAGTAGAGTTTGAGCAAATCGGCGGGATCGTACGAAGGGCGCTCCGTGGACTTGGGCCTGGCTTTGTCGAAGCCCAACGGCTCAAAGTCCAAAAGCAAAACATAGGCCTCGATCATCCGAAGCAGATGCTCATCGGGAATGAGTTCGTCCAGCGAGAGTGGAAACAGAGCGCTCTGGGAGCGGTTTTCACCTTGGATATAGCGAAAAAAAATGCCCGTATCTTGCGATACGGGCATTTTCTTTAATCGGCTAGCGGATTACCAGGTTTTCACACAGGCTGAAGGTGCGGGGGTTTGGCTGTCCAATAATATCTACCAAAAATACCTCACCCCAACATTCGCCCCCCACGGCTGCTCGTAATGCTCGCCCTTGCTGTAACCGAAATCAGCATGGACCTGCCACGTTTCGGACAACGAAACCGCCGCACCGGCTCCGAACTCCGCACGGGAACCCGACAAGTCATTGTTGAACTGATTGTCGTTGACCTGCACTTCGTTGTTTTTGGCGAATTCATGCACCATCGCCGCCCGCACGTACGGCTGCACGATGCCGCCATTATTGAGCGGGATGCTGCGTCCGGCCGTGGCGCCGAGTTTGCCGAGCAACGAACGTGCGCGATCGCCGTCGGCTTGCATGCCGTTGTCCAGGTCATAATGGCGGCCCTGGATGACCACCGCCGACACCTGAGTGAACGGCTCGATGAAGTAACCGTCATCCAGTTTGATATGCCGGCCGAACTCCACCGAACCGCCCACGCCCATATTGTTGTAATCGCCCTTGGCGCGGCTGCCGTCACTCAGGCTGACTTTCGATTCGTTGTGAAAGCGGTTGAACTTGAGCACGCCATCAAAGTAGTAACCGGTGTCAGCATCGAGCCAGGTGACATACGGCCCCAGGTAGTAACTTTTCACCGTGCCGGAGGTGCCACGATTGACGTCCAGGTCGGATTGGCTATAGCCCGCCAACACACCCACCAGCCATTGGCTGTCGCCCAATTGCGCATCGACGCCGAGGGAAAGCCCCTGTTGCGTCTGCTGATAGCCCACGCCCGAACCGTCGGCGACGTTGACCTTGGTGCCATAGGTGCGCACCCAGCCACCGGACTGGCCGTTGTTCAAGCGCAGTTCGCCCATGCGGCTGCGCAAGGAACTCAACTCGCTGGTCCAGACGGTTGGCGCGGTGTTGAACAGGGCTAGCACCGACTGCGCGCCGGGGCTGATGGTTTTGGTGGTGGGGTCGAGAAACCAGTCGGTGGCGGTACCGTCGGTGGCGCTGGACAACTGATAGGACCAGGCGCCCAGATCAACCGCGCCACCGACCAGTGAGAAATGGGCATCACCCGCACCGATGCGTACAACATTCAACTGCTGAGGCGTCACCGCGTCCAGACCGGAAGCCTGGATGGCCAGGCCAAAATCGCCTGTTGCCACAACGGTGACGTTCAGAAAATCGCGCTCACCGCTGGCAAAGTCACCCTTCATTGCAAAGGTGCCGTTGCCGGCCAGGGTGCCGACATTCAACTGATAGAACGTGGCGGCGTCGGCGGCGCCAAAACTGACGGAGCCGCCGTTCATGGCCAGGGTGCCAACCGAGTCGTTACCGGTCAGGGTCCAGTTGGATTGGTTGTTGATCGTCACGCCGTTGACCGTGTCCAGACGGCCAGTGAATTGGGACTGGTTGTTCAGGGTGACGTTGGCGGTGGAACCGCTTTCGACCAGCACGTCGCCGGTCATGTGGCCTTGGTCGAAGGTGAGGTTGGCGGTGCTGTTTCCGGCGATTTGAACGTTGCCTTCGAGGGTGCTGTTGGCCACTTTCATAGCAGCAGTCGAAGCCCCTCGTACATCAAGCAGGGTGTTGTTACCGGCCGTCAGGGACGAATTGTTCAATACTTCGATATTCGCGTTGATGCCTCGCTCGACGAGAATCGCAGAACCGCTGACACCTTCCACGCTCGAACCGTCCAGAACCAGGGAATTGGCCCCGACCCTGGCGGGGTCATTGGCCATCCGGACACCGTTGGTAGCACCGAGGATCTGAGTAGCGGCGCTGGCACGCACATCGCCACCGAGAATATTCAAACCGATACCATTGGCAGCCGCGGCTGTCACTTGCGTGTTGACCAGTTCAAGACTGCTCAACCCGGTGACTTGAGCCCCTATACGCCCGCCACTGATCTGACTGTTCGAGACCGATACCGTTGAGCCAGTGGTGGCAGCGTTCGGTCGATTGACGGCCAGGCCGATGGTGTCACTGCTCACAGTGGCCCTGTCGATCACTGCGCGGCTGTTGTTGATCGTGATGCCCGTGTCGCCCGGATTGCCAACAATGGTTGCCCGGTTGATATTCAGCGTCGATCCAGATTGAATCGTGACGCTCTGGGTGACGGCTCCCGCCATGTTCAAAATGCTGTTGTTGCGGACCAGATAGTCGATAGATGCAGTGGTTGAATCAATATCAAGGGTTGCACCGTTATCGACAATTGTTGCCGCAAGCAACGAAGGGCTCAATAAAAAAAAAACCGGTGTCACCACCAGTTTTCTCAGTACGCCAGCCGAAGCCAAACAGTAAATACTCGAATTATTAACACTCATCTGATTTTATCCTCTTATTTCCATCATCACGTCCCATCACAAGCAAACGAGTTGAGACAACTATAAAAACGCGCACAATACCGCCATAGCTCGCTAAAAAATGTAGGATAAATCCTTAAATACATACGAAAAAACCTTCCAAGACCAAAGAAATCGAAAGTAGATTCCGATTAAAAAGCGAGAGGCACAAGTTGCCTCCCGCCATCAGCAGTCAATCAAGGGGTCGGGATTGCACACGTATCACCACTCCCCAGTAACATGTGCACCCTGACCAGGTGTCGCGCCGAAGGTGTTTCAAAACCATCGATGATTGCCTTGTAAGTAATATCTCCCCATGCACTTTTTGTCACCCGGAAAGGTTCATAAGGAATTCTTACAATAAAACCGGCTGCGGCCTCTTGGGCAGTAGGCCTATATTTAACCTCTTGTGTATTCCCTGGTATTGGATCAGTACCGGTAGCTTCGGTATACCCTTGATACGTAAACGTCAACTCCTGATCTGCCAACTGACGCTCTCCTCCGCCTACTGCAACTTCAATAACAGGATTCGATAAACTATCGTACCGTATCGAATCGCAAACAATCCTATTAGGGAAAATCGGATGCAAATGCAAGAACCTCGGAGGAGGAACGACACCATTTCTAATAAATACCTCGACCTCCTTGGAAACCGACGTTTCTATATTTTCATTAACATCGTGACCCACTGTGTAATGCACAGGCAGCTTATCCAAGTTGCCACCCTCTTCAATAATAGTCCACGGGATAGTAAACGCCATGATGGTTGCAGCCGTATCGGCAGCCTCCACTTTCCAGAGGCCTCCTTGCCCCCGCGCACTAGTATCTTCAGGTACCGCTACGCCTTTCCAATGGAGCTGCACGAAATCCCCTACTTTAAAATTGTCATAAATTAATCGTGTTGCGGTTGCTGGGAAAGTTGCATCATCAAGTTTTAGTTTGTCCTCATCTGGACTCACCCCGCCCCCTCTAACGACGACCGGGAGCAAGTTAGGGTTAACGGGATCAGGATTTTCCGGATTCGGATGGTCCGGACCAGGTTTTCTCAGGTCAACATTCACGTTACTGGAGGGAGCAGGTGCTGGCGGTACCGGGTAATACTTACCCGCCCGCAGAATCTGGTAACTGACGGTCACCGTCTTGTCCCCCTCATCGCCGTTTTTTATAACGCTATACGGCAACGTGACGTAAAAAGGAAAACCGGGAATGATCTGTGGTCCTTGCAACAGACCGTCCCACGTTACAACCAGTTGATCTCCCGGCAGATAATTGGTGTATTCCCCCAAAATGCCAACGCCGACGCCTGCGTAGGCGTCCGCAAGGTCGATATCGTCGACGGCCAATGGGATGTCTGGCGACGACAGGTTCAGTGGTGGATCCGTCAGGATGACCTCTACATCTTTGAACGGTGAATGTCCGCTCCGATTACCGGGTCGGTCAGTCAGGTAATAAAATATTGTATGTTTCCCTTCGAGCGAGCCGATAGTTTCCGCAGTCAATTCAAAACTAATCGGTGTAACGTTATCAATTCGCTCAAACGTGCCAAACCTAATCGCCGACGGCAATGAGTCACCATAATACACTTCAATAACATCACCGATCCTTGAAGCATAGGCGGGAATAGCCACGCGCACAGATCCGTTGGCTTCAAGGTATGCCTTTGTAATACCGTCGCGTTCTACATCGGGGGGAAGGCTGACCACCCCATTGGGAATGGGCGCGGTGGAATCAATATTAATCATCAACGATTCTGTATCTTCAGGGTTCCCACCGAAATCGACTTCAACCTTCAGCTCGTAAAGCCCTTGCACTTCCGTATATTGACCCGGCAGTACCAACTCAAGTGGAAAATCACCTGAATCAATTGGTGTACTAGTGACAATTGGTTCACCTACTTTAGTGCCATTCCATTTCAATTGAATCGCCACGACTTCCGGCAAATTTCCTGACTCGGAAAATCCATCAAGCCACACTTTTAGCGGCAATCCTCTATATTGAGCAGGCAGTTGATTAGTCTGATCAGCAGGCGTTTGGGGCAATAGGGGATTGTCATCATGCATCCTGGGTGCCGGATCCTTGGTTTTAGGGCTGTTAAGAAGCATGAATTGATAACTGCGACGTATTTTTTGCGCGGGTGTCAGCTTTTGAAAATTGGACATTTTAACGTTCCTTACATAAGTAGGATGATGCAACGACCAATCGCCAGACCAACAGCGCTTCGATCTCACTTCAAAGAGCAAGAGCAAGTCAGGCGAACCATTTAATTGAAACTACTAAGAATCACTCTCGACACGTTTCGTTATCACGCGAACACACCTCACCACTCGGCATGGTCCTGTTAATAATAACGAATTCAGACTTAGACGTTCCTATTCCTCCGCTTAGTTTCCTCAGCGTGTAATGTACAAGTGCAGAACCGTTATCAATCATCGGCGCGATTAACTTCTCGTAGTCATCAACGTGTATTTGGAAACCGTCGCGAGCCTCTTGCGCATTCAACTCTTTGGGAAACGTGTCCCGTACACCTGGGATGAATGAAGTTCCGTTCATATTCCTGCACCCCTGCCAGACCAGTTCTACAGTGTCGCCATCATCAAACGCCGTATCCCCCCTGATCTCCACCCAAACGCCGTCCCACAATCTTGGCTTGGCGCAGCAATCAAGTACGCCATTGCGATCTGCGTGAGGGAACCTGGGCTCTTTCAAGTCAGCGATAATAACGATAGAAACACTGATGTTCTGATGCGGTGCCTGCTGCTGGTTAACCCCATTACTGGTGGTGTAATAAACCGGCAATTGCGGATTGTCCTTATCGGTATCGATTGCACTCCAGGGGATGGTGAACGGCACAATCTTACCGGCGACGTCCCCTGGCTCGACTCGGTAGTGCGCTACCGGCGCACTGATCGCGCCCCAGTACAGTTCAATCAGTTGATCGACCTCGGGGTCGTCATACAGCGCGAGCTCGGCCAGCGCGCACAGACCGAAGTCTTCGGCGACCAAAGTATTCTTGATTTTTGACCTGGCCCCATACACGTCGACCTTTGGCAAATCGTCATTCAGCAACTGCGGGGCATTGGGGTGATCCGGCCCGGCAATGGTCAGGTTCACCGGCACCCAGATGCCCGGCGAAGGGGGGCTATCTGAAGCGCCGCGACGCACCTTGTATGAAACCCTTACATCCTGCGGCCCTGGGAACCGTCGCAACACGTCCCAAGGTACATAGCCCTGGAGCGGAAAGTTCAAAGGGTCGACATCCAAAGGATCCAGTTCGACCCCATTCCACGAAATCAGCACCTTATGGGACGCATCAGGGTTGTCGTAGGGATCTATTTCAACGGTCACCCCCCGTTCATCGACAGCCCCTTCGCGAGCATGTTGACGATCGATGAGCCCTCTAATGGTAAGCGGAACGGTCGGTGGTTTCAGCACACCCGGACCCGCACTTAAATCGACATAGAGCGGCAACAGAGATGATCTCGGCCCACGATTACCCGCCCAGTCCCGCAGGCGATAGTAAATCCAGCGCGGCCCCGGCCCTCCGTTACGGATATCCGCTTCATAAACAGTGATGATCAGTTGCCCGGTATCAATATCCTGCTGGCTGAACGCCTGCTCGCGGATTTCGACCTCGTCACTGGGCGGATTATTGGTGTCGGTCCAGTAATAAATCGCGCGATCTCTGGCCTTGATGCCTGCATAGGGGGTCATACGAAAGCGCACTTCCCCATGCTGTGTGAGGTAGTCGTCAGTGATGTCGCCCACGACCCCCAGCATGACGAGCCTATGAGGCTCTTGATTGTCATTGGGCGGAAGTCTGTCGATGGTGATGCGTTTTTTCCGCGATTCCGATTTGTTGCCCCCGACGTTCAACTCGTAAGACAAGTCATACACGCCATGCTCCAGTTCGGCCATGGGTACGAAAACGAATTTAGGCGTCGGATCAATGGGCGGATCATACGTGTAGGTATTGACTCCGTTGAACGGCGCTCCCAATAGTCTCCACCCCACGGTGATGGCATCTTGCAAATCAGGCGCGGTGGAAAATGACCACGGCGGCACAATTAACATCAGCTCCGCGCTCAAGGCTGAGCGCGGTATCAAGCCGTCGGTGCTTTCGTTGCCGTCTTCGTCTTTGAGAATGGCAGGGACCGTCGGTGCGTCCGGCTCGAACGCGGGCTCTTCCTGCACCTTGGCTGATTTCACGTCCTTATCACGCGTTGACATCGCACAGACTCCTGAACGGTTAACGACAAGGCGTCAGCCCTTTAGCAGTAAGCGTTCAAGGACACTGCTCGTCGTTGCTATGAGTCGATTTAATGCCAGGCTCGCGATGCTGGCTACTGTCAGAAATTACAGGTTTTACTACCGCTCGTCGGAGACTTTCGACGCATGAGTCAGCTCTATAAGCGAGCCTTAAACACAGATATTTAATCGACATCTCCAGACACTGACTCAGGCTCCACATCCTTGCGTCGTTACCTACAGCAGCGCCAGAATCCGCCGGCTTGTGCGCTATGGGGTCGGGCTTTATCGTTTCAGGGTCGTTGATGAGTCATTGATCGGCGTTAACCGTCCGACTCAATCAGGGCACGCCAGCGTCCAAGACCTGGTTCAGGTGGTCTGCCTGGACTATCGCGTTGCGGTGGTTGTGCGTGGGACACCTTCGGGTGTGCCGGATCCCTTGATTTCCGGTCGATCAACCTGTGTACAGCTGCCACCTTGATTCGTTTGATCGCGAACGGTGGCGGATCCCACAATCAAGGAGCTTCGCCGTGTTCAAAGCCACACCCAATCCGCCGCGCAAACCCCGTTCACTCTTCTTCGTCTCCCCCGACATCTCACGCCTATGAATCACTGGCCTCGGCCAATGTCATGCCCAACGATTTGGCTGGCTTCCTGGAAAGTCCTCACCGCCACACGCTGCTCGGTATCGCGCAGGTCATCATGCTCGGCGAATTGGCGGTGAATCAGGCACTGGATAATCTCGATCCGCAGAGTTAGCGCAGACTGATCATTCCCACGCTCGCGCGTGGGAATGCAGCCCGGGACGCTCCGCGTCCCTTCTAGAGCCGAACGCGGAGCGTCCGTTGAGGCATTCCCACGCGGAGCGTGGGACGATCCTGCGACCACAAAAAAACCCGCCAACCCCTATCAAGAGGATGGCGGGTTTCGTCGTTTCAGCCCTACCGCATCAAACCGTATCCACCTTCAACGAGTGATCATTGAGCATGCCGGTGATGATGGTCGCCGTGTCATGCCCGCCAGCAACCACCCCACCCGCTCCCGGCGTAACGCCGTAGTGGCTGGCCAGGTTGACGCCGGCCAGGTCGATGGTCTGGGTCGGTGTGGCGCCGGCCATGGCGCTGACGTCGATGCTGGTGACCAGGCTTGCACCGCTGCCGGTGACGGTGAAGTGCAGGTAGTCATCCAGCGAGGCGGTGGTGCCGTTTTCGCCTTGCAGTAGTTGTGACAGGTCGAGTTTGTCGGTGCCGGGGGTGAAGTCGGTGACCACGTCGTGGCCGCTGTTGCCGGCCAGCCACTGGAAGGTGTCGGCCCCCGAACCGCCGGTGAGGGTGTTGTTGCCCAGGCCGCCGATGAGGATGTCGTCGCCGCCACCGCCGTTGAGCGTGTCGTTGCCCAGGCCGCCGTTGATCACGTTGCTGTTGTTGTCTCCGGTCAGGGTGTCGTTGAAATTGGAGCCGGTCAGGTTCTCGATGCCCGTGAGGGTGTCGGTGCCCGCGCCAATTGTGTTTTGCGCGGTGAGCAGGCCCAGGTTGACGGTGACGCCGGCCGTGGCGTGGGCGTAGCTGGCGGTGTCAGTGCCAGTGCCGCCGTCGAGCAGGTCGTTGCCTGCCCCGCTGTAGAGCAAGTCATTGCCGGCGCCGCCATGCAGTTCGTTGTTGCCTGAGCCTGCGGTGAGCACGTCGTTGCCGTCGCCGGCGTTGAGGATGTTGTTGCCGGTGCCGGCCACCAATACGTCATCGCCCGAGGTGCCGGTGAGGGTGTGGCCGTCCTGGTAGCTGATGGTCACGTTCGCCGTGTCGCTGCCGCCATGGTTGTCGTTGGCGGTGTAGGTGCCGTGGTAGTCCGGGGTGAGGTCGTGGGCCCCGGCGTAGTTGACGGTCATGGTCAGCTGATAGTTTTCGGACCCCGTGGTGTTACTGCCACTGGTGTTGGTGATGTTTGTGACGTGGATCTGGTAGGTGCCATCGGATGTCGCGGTGATGGTTGCGCCATCGGCGATGGTCACAAACGCACCGCCATTGAGCGAGTACTCCATGGTGATGTGACCACCCGCCAGGTTGTGGTCGAGGTTGAGGGTTTCGCCCTGTTTCAGTTTGACGGTGATGAGGTCTTCATCGTTGGCGTTGGACGTAGTGACCGCGCCCAGGTAGCCGCTGATCACCAGCACCGCCGTCATGGCTGCCGAGTTCGCCGCAAAGGAATTACGCACATCGGCCAGTGCCTGATTGGCGGCATTGTTGCCGTTGCCGGCAAAGCTGATGGCGCCAGTGCCGGTGAAGTCAGCGCCCTTGGCCACCCAACCGGTGTTGAACGTGGTCGGGGTCGCGGTCATCGGATCGCCATTGGCGTCGGTGTCGTTGGCCAGCAGCAGTTCGCCCGGTACCACGATGGTGCTCGACAGCACGTTGGTGATGATGTGGTCATCGACCGCCACCGGTGGCGCATTCGGAATGACTTTGACGGTCAGCGTCGAGCTGGCCAGGTCGCCGTCGTTGTCGCTGACGGTGAAGCCGATGTTTTCGGTGATCATCACCGCTGTGGTTTTCTGCGAGGTGTAGGTGTACTCACCCGTGTCGAGGTTCACCACCAGCGTGCCGCTGTTGTTGGTGGCGATGCTGATGGTGTTGTTCACCGTGTTGAACGTGCCGTGGTTAGTGCCACTGAACGTCAGCGCGCCCTGGTTGCTGTTGCCTTTCGGGTCGTAGGTGTAGGTGGTGCCATCGACCACGAGGGTTTTGATAAAACCGCCATCGGCGCCGAACGTGCCGCCCTCCAGCAGCGTGCCGGTGACCGGTGCGCCCTGCACAGTGCCCGAGAGCACCGAGTTGAGTTGGTTGAGGTCGGTCACCACCACCGCGTTGGTGTTGGTGTGGGTGCTGCCGTCATAGGCAACCGGGTTGAGGTTGGCGTTGCTGACGCCGCTGCCCAGGCCAATCGCGTAGTTCTTGATGCCGTTGGCGTCGAGGAAGTTCTTCAAAGCGGTTTCGTCCGCCGTGCCGATTTCCTGGCCGGAGGTCGGCTTGCCGTCGGAGAAGAAGTAACCGACGTTCTGTGCACCGGTCAGTTTGCCGGCAGTGTTGAACGCGGCTGGCATCATCGCCACAGCGGCATCGTAGTTGGTGCCACCACCTGCCGTCAGGCCAGAGATGATCGACTTGGCGGTGGCCACATCGACCCAGACCGAGGTCTTGTCGGTGGCGCTACTGCTGAAGGTAACGATCTGTACTTTCACATCGCCGAGGTCGTCGTACTTGTCGAGCAAGGCACTGATCGCCTGCTTGGCCAATTCCAGTCGCGACAGGCCAGGCACGCCGGACGGGTCGACCATACTGCCAGAGACGTCAATCACCAGCAGCAGGTTGGAATCGATTTCCACCGCCGTCACCGAACGGTCCGACGCCACGGCTTTTGGCACGTCATCGACGATGTTGACCACGATGGTGCTGGTGGTGCTGTTGCCCAGCGCATCGGTGGCTTTGTAAGTGAAGCTTTCGCTCAGGGTGTTCGGCCCGTCGTTGGCATTCGGCGAAGTTTTCGGCGCCGACGTCAGGGTGTAGGTGTAGCTGCCGTCCGGGTTGATCAGGATCTGCCCGTAGGTCCCGGTGGCGCTGCCGACCACGCTGTAAGTGAGCGGACCGGTGCCGCCGGTGACCGAACCGACCAGGGTGCCCGTGGCGGTTTCGCCCGTGCTGGTCGGGTCGCTGCCAGTGACCGTGCCGGGTGCCAGGTCCAGGCCATCCTTGCTCAGGTCGAGGGCTTTTTCGAAGACTGTCACGTCCTGATCGACCACGGCTTTGAGAGCGTTGTCGGTGACGTTGATGGTGATGGTGGTGGTGCTTTCATCGCCGTCGGAATCACGCACGGTGTAGACGAAGGTATCGGAGGCCCCCGCCACGCCGACCGAGTTCGGGTTGCTGTGGTACACGGCGTTGCCTGCGGCATCCAGGGTCAAGTAGCCGTAGGTGCCGTTGATGTTGGTGCCCAGGCCGCCCACGGCCGAAGTCGCGGTGCTGCTGCCGGCGCGCACGCCGATCACCGCCCCGCCCGCTGCTGCGCCATCGGCACCGAGCACGTCGTTGCCGAGCACGCTGATGTTGACGGTCGCGCCTTCGGCCACGGTGCCAGTGTTCGGTGCAGCGGTTGGCAAGTCATCGACGATGTTGACGTTGATCTGCCCCAAAGCGGTGCTGCCATCGGCGTCCGTCGCTACCACGTTGAAGTTTTCGCTGATGCTGTTGGCGCCGTTGGCGGTCGGATGGGTTTCGTTGTCCACCAGTGTGTAGCTGTAGCTGACCACGCCGGTGCTCGCGTTGTAACCGGTGATGGTGAACGTGCTGCCGAGCGCCGTGGTTACCGATTGCGGGAAGCCTGCCGCCACGCCGCCAGCAACGACATGAATGCCGCCGACATCGAGGGTTTGCAAGCCGTCCAGCGCGGTGACGGTGAAGGTGCCGCTCTGGGTCAGCGCTGGCGTGTTGGGGCTGGTGCCGTCGCTGAGGTTTTTCTCGTAGACGGTCAGTTCGCCGCCATTGACGTTGAGGCCATTGAGGGTGACGGGGTCGTCGTTGTTGTGGATGTTCAGCACCAGGTTGGCGGTGCTGGTATCGCCGTCCGAATCGGTGATGGTGTAGGCGAACGTTTCCGTGCCGTTGCCGCCGCCGTGCAGGTTTTTGAAGTCTGCATCACTGGTGTTGAGGGTGTAGGTGTAGGTGCCGTTGGCATTCAGCACCAAGGTGCCGTAAGTCCCGGCGAAGGTGCCAGGGGTGACAGGCCCGGCATTCGGCCCGGTGGCAACGAGGTCCGCGCCCTGAATGTCGTTGGCCAGGACGTTGCCATTGAGCGTCAACGCAGTCTCTGAAGCCGCGCCAACGTTGCTGTCGTTTACCGCTTTTGGTACGTCATCGACGATCTGCACGACGATGGTGCTGGTGGTGCTGTTGCCCAGCGAATCGGTGGCCTGGTAGGTGAAGCTTTCAGTCAGCGCATTGGCGCCGTCATCGGCATGCGGCGTGGTGCTCGCAGGCGATGTCAGGGTGTAGGTATAGGTGCCGTTGGGGTTGAGCTGGATCTGGCCAAAGTTGCCATTGGCGCTACCGACCAGGGTGTAAGTGATCGCACCGATGGCCCCGGTGACCGAGCCGACCAGGGTGCCGCTGGCGGTTTCGCCGGTGCTGGTCGGGTCGCTGCCGACGACGGTGCCGGCCGCCAGGTCCTGGCCATCTTTTGTCAGGTCCAGGGCCTTTTCGTAGACGGTCACGTCGGTATCGCTGACCGCTTTGATGCAGCTGTTCGACACGTCGATGGTGATGGTGGTGGTGCTTTCATCGCCATCGGCATCGCGCACGGTGTAGACGAAGGTATCGGTGGCGCCCGGGGCGTTCACCGCGTTGGGATTGCTGTGATAGACCGCATTGCCGTTGGCATCCAGAGTCAGGTAACCGTAGGTGCCGTTGATGTTCGAGCCCAGGCCGCCGATGGCCGAGGTCGAGGTATCGCCGCCGGCGCGAACGCCCACCACCGCACCTCCGAGCGCCGGGCCGTCGGCACCGCCGATATCGTTATCCAGCACGTTGCCCGAAACCGTCCCGCCCTCCGCCACCGACGCGCTGTCCGGGTGGGCCGTCGGCAAGTCGTCGACGATATTGACGTTGATTTGATTGGTTGCCGTGCTGCCGTCGGTGTCCGTGGCCACCACGTTGAAGTTTTCAGTGATGCTGTTCGCACCGTTGGCGGTCGGGTGGGTTTCGTTGTCCACCAGGGTGTAGCTGTAGCTGACAACACCAGTGGTTGCGTCGTACCCCGTCACGGTCAGCGTACTGCCCAGCGGCGTCACGATCGATTGTGGGAAACCGGCAGCCACGCCACCGACCACCACATGAATGCCGCCGACGTCGAGGGTTTGCAAGCCGTCGAGGGCGGTGACGGTGAACGAACCGGTCTGAGTCAGGGCCGGCGTGTTGGGGCTGGTGCCGTCGCTGAGGTTTTTCTCGTAGACCGTCAGTTCGCCACCCACGACATCGAGGCCGTTGAGGGTCACCGGGTCATCGTTGTTATGGATGTTCAGCACCAGGTTGGCGGTGCTGGTATCGCCGTCGGCATCGGTAATGGTGTAGGTGAACGTTTCCGTGCCGTTGCCATTGCCGTGCAGGTTTTTGAAGTCGGCGTCGCTGGTGTTCAGGGTGTAGGTGTAAGTGCCGTTGGCATTGAGGACCAAGGTGCCGTATGTGCCGGTGAAAGTGCCGGGGGTGATCGGGCCTGCGCTTGGACCCGTTGGTACGCGATCCGCGCCTTGCACGTCGTTGGTCAGCACATTGCCGTTCAACGTCAGCAAGGTTTCGGACGCGGTGCCGGCGTTGCTGTCGTCCACGGCTTTTGGCAGGTCGTCGATCACATTGACGTCCAGCGAACCGTTCGCCGTGGTGCCGTTGTCATCGACCACAGTCACTGCAAATTGCTCAGGCAGGTTATTCGCACCGCCCGCAGTCGGATGCGCATCGTTGCCGTTCAAGGTGTAGCTGTAGCTGACAACACCGGTAGTTGCATCGAAACCAGTGATGGTCAGGGTGTTGCCCAACCCGGTAGAAATCGATTGCGGGAAGCCAGCCGCCACGCCGCCGCTGACGACAGTGATGCCGCCGACGCTGAGGGTTTGCACGCCATCGAGGGCAGTGATGGTGAAGGTGCCGCTTTGGGTCAGTTGGGTGCTGTCGGGGGCGCTGCCGAGGCTGAGGTTTTTCTCGTAGACAGTGAGTTCGCCGCCCTCGACGTTCAGCCCATTGATGATGACGGGGTCGTCGTTGTTGTGGATTTGCAGCACCAGGTTGGCGGTGCTGGTGTCGCCGTCAGAATCGGTGAGGGTGTAGGTGAAGTTTTCGGTGCCGTTACCGCCACCGTGCAGGGCTTTGAAATCTGCATCGCTGGTGTTCAGCGTGTAGGTGTAAGTGCCGTTGGCGTTGAGCACCAGAGTGCCGTAAGTCCCGGCGAAAGTGCCGGGAGTCACCGGCCCGGTGGCCACGCGATCCGCGCCTTGCACGTCGTTGGTCAGCACGTTGCCATTCAGTGTCAGCAGCGTTTCCGAAGCGGTGTTTGCATTGCTGTCGTCCACAGCCTTGGGCACGTCGTCGATCACATTGACGTCCAGCGAACCGTTCGCCGTGGTGCCGTTGTCATCGACCACGGTCACTGCAAATTGCTCAGGCAGGTTATTCGCACCGCCCGCAGTCGGATGCGCATCGTTGCCGTTCAAGGTGTAGCTGTAGCTGACCACACCGGTAGTTGCATCGAAACCAGTGATGGTCAGGGTGTTGCCCAACCCGGTAGAAATCGATTGCGGGAAGCCAGCCGCCACGCCGCCGCTGACGACAGTGATGCCGCCGACGCTGAGGGTTTGCACGCCATCGAGGGCAGTGATGGTGAAGGTGCCGCTTTGGGTCAGTTGGGTGCTGTCGGGGGCGCTGCCGAGGCTGAGGTTTTTCTCGTAGACAGTGAGTTCGCCGCCCTCGACGTTCAGCCCATTGATGATGACGGGGTCGTCGTTGTTGTGGATTTGCAGCACCAGGTTGGCGGTGCTGGTGTCGCCGTCAGAATCGGTGAGGGTGTAGGTGAAGTTTTCGGTGCCGTTACCGCCACCGTGCAGGGCTTTGAAATCTGCATCGCTGGTGTTCAGCGTGTAGGTGTAAGTGCCGTTGGCATTCAAAACGAGGGTGCCGTAAGTCCCGGTAAAAGTGCCCGGAGTCACCGGCCCGGTGGGCACGCGATCCGCGCCTTGCACATCGTTGGTCAGCACATTGCCATTCAGTGTCAGCAAGGTTTCCGAAGCCGTGCTCGCATTGCTGTCGTCCACAGCCTTGGGCACGTCGTCGATCACATTGACGTCCAGCGAACCGTTCGCCGTGGTGCCGTTGTCATCGACCACGGTCACTGCAAATTGCTCAGGCAGGTTATTCGCACCGCCCGCAGTCGGATGCGCATCGTTGCCGTTCAAGGTGTAGCTGTAGCTGACCACGCCGGTAGTTGCATCGAAACCAGTGATGGTCAGGGTGTTGCCCAACCCGGTAGAAATCGATTGCGGGAAGCCAGCCGCCACGCCGCCGCTGACGACAGTGATGCCGCCGACGCTGAGGGTTTGCACGCCATCGAGGGCAGTGATGGTGAAGGTTCCGCTTTGGGTCAGTTGGGTGCTGTCGGGGGCGCTGCCGAGGCTGAGGTTTTTCTCGAAAACGGTGAGCTCGCCACCATCAGCGTTCAACCCGCCAAGCGTCACCGGGTCATCGTTGTTGTGGATCTGCAGCACCAGGTTGGCGGTGCTGGTGTCGCCGTCAGAATCAGTGATGGTGTAGGCGAAAGTTTCCGTGCCGTTACCGCCACCGTGCAGCGCTTTGAAATCGGCATCGCTGGTGTTCAGCGTGTAGGTGTAAGTGCCGTTGGCATTCAAAACGAGGGTGCCGTAAGTCCCGGTAAAAGTGCCCGGAGTCACCGGCCCGGTGGGCACGCGATCCGCGCCTTGCACATCGTTGGTCAGCACGTTGCCGGTCAACGTCAGCAGCGTTTCAGACGCGGTGCCGTTGCTGTCATCCACAGCCTTGGGCACGTCATCGGTGATGTTGATGTCCAGCGAGCCCGTGGCCGTATCGCCATTGGTGTCCCCGGCGACCACGGTGAATTGTTCGCTGAGGTTGTTGGCGCCATCGCCGGCCGAATGGGTTTCGTTGCCGTTGAGGGTGTAGCTGTAACTCACCACGCCGGTGGCCGGGTTGTAGCCGGTAATGGTCAGGGTGTTGCCGAGTTGAGTGGTGATCGATTGCGGAAAACCTGAAGCCGCCCCGCCGCTGATCACGCTGATGCCGCCGATGTTGAGACTCAGCAGGCCGTCAGGCGCGGTCACAGTGAACGTGCCGTTCTGAGTCAGGGCCGCCGGATTGCTCGCCGAGCCGTCGGGCAGATTGGCTTCGTTGAGGGTCAGTTCACCGCCCACGGAGTCGAGGCCGCCGAGGGTCACGAGGTTGTTGACCGGCGGCGCCGGGGTGTTGTCGTTTTGCTGCACATCGGCGTTGTGCCGTTCTTCAGGAAACTCCGGAATGCCGCCGAAACCGGCAGTAGGGAAACCAATGTTCGGATCGATCCGCCCGCCCACTTCTTCCAGCAGCACGAAACTGTGACCGCCACCCAAGACACCGCCAGGGGTACCTGTTGAGGTCGGGCCCGCCGCGGTGGCTTCACCGGTTTGGGTCGGGTCGGCGCCGGCCGCAATGGCTTGCTGGAGTTTTTGTACGTCGGTCAGTTGTGCTTCGCTCGGCGTCACCGCTTCAGGCGTGTCCACATGGGGCGCTTGATGCGCGAGCAATTGGGAGGTCATTTGCAGGCTGCTGCCTCGCCCAAGCGTCAATTCCTGGCCATTTTGCAGATGCACCGCCACCGCGCCTTCGGCCCCGGTGACCAGTTGATCGCCGGCGAACAACCGGTCGCCCTCGACCAACGCACGTCGAGTACCGTCGGCCGCAACCGCGAACACCTGACCAATAACCTTACTGACGATCCCAATGAGCGTAGCCATGTGCAAATCTCCTGCGCTGCCAACCGCTGTCGGCATCTGGTTGCGCGAAAAACGTGCTCATGGCGACAGCGGGCTGTCTGGCGGATCGTCTACCGGAACGCGTTTACCGAAGTAAACCGCGTTCCTGGCGACGTTCTCGCCAAGCGTGTCACTCGCGGGCCATTTGTCCGGCTCGGCATAAAACCCTCTGCAATCAATGGCATCGGGTTCCAACTGCGGAACAACCTCCCTGCGAGCGATGCGTAACGGTTCTGAATCATCAGAGTGACAAAAAACTGTCACTCAAAAACCGTCCCACTCCCTCCCCTCCAGCACTTCTCCGCCCTATGTCGCTAAGTGGATTGAACTTTCCTCAAACCCTTCACAAGCTCCCTAAGGCTCATAAATCAAGGGCTTTCGGATTGAACAATGTGCTGGATTTTTCAGAGCGCATAAGTTTTTTTTGACATAACCCTTATGAGAAATAGTTCTTAGGTTTTCCCTAGAATGTTCTTAGCTCTGTTGTTACAAGAGTGAAACGGTTTCGCCTAAAAAGCGTCAAGTATTTGACGACAAGTAAGCACCATCAGGAAACAGGGAGAAGTACCCATGCGCCTTTTAACCCCCCTCTGCAGCGCGGTTTTGCTGGCCATGGCCTGCACTTCTCAGGCTCAGGCCATGTCGATGACCGACGCGATTCAAAGCACCATCGCGACGCATCCCGAACTTGCATCGCGCGTGGACGCGCGTCTGTCAGCGGATGAACAAGTGAAAGTCGCCAAAGGGGGCTTCTATCCATCAGTAGATTTGAACGCCGCTTACGGGCGCGGTTACAGCGACAACACCAACACCCGGGCCTTCGGTAATCACCACACCGAAATCCTCAATTACACCCAGTCGGAATTGCGCCTGCGACAGATGTTGTTCGACGGGTTCAACACCGCCAACGAAGTCGAGCGCACCAAAGGCGTGTCCAACTCCCGGGCCTATTACGCCCAGGGCACCGCCCAGGATCTGGCCCTGCGCACCATCGAGGTGTACCTCGAAGTGCTCAAGCGCCGTGAACTGGTGACGCTCGCCACCAACAACCTGCAAGCCCACATGCGGGTCAACGACCAGATCGGCCTGCGCACCCAGCGCGGTGTCGGCAGCAACGCCGACTCCGATCAGTCCACCGCTCGCCGGGCCCTGGCGCAGAACAACTTGGACACTGCCGAAGTGGATCTGGCCGACGCCGAGTCGAACTTCTACAGCGTTGTGGGGCGTATCCCCGATGAGCTCGAAACCCCGGCATCGACCCGTGGCGAATTGCCGACCAGCCTGCCGGAAGCCCAGCAGAGCATGGTCGAGAACAACCCGTACCTGAAATCCGCCCAGGCCGACGTGCAATCGGCCGAGAGCCAGTACGAAGTCGCCAAGTCGCCGTTCTACCCACGCTTCGACGCCGAAGCCGCGGTGGGCGCCAACAACAACGTGCAGGGCGATGAGGGCCACGACAACGAGTGGCGCGTCGGCGTAGTGATGAACTACAACCTGTTCCGTGGCGGCAGCGACAAGGCGCGCCTGGCCTCCGATGCGCACCAGATCAACCAGGCGATGGACATCCGCAACAACGCCCTGCGCCAGCTCAACGAAAACATCCACTTGGCCTGGAACGCCATGGTCAATGCGAAGAAGCAAACCCCGACTGCTCGCGAATACGCTGACACCACCAAACGCGTGCGCGCGGCCTATCAGGATCAATTCGGCCTCGGCCAGCGGACCCTGCTCGACTTGCTCGACAGTGAAAACGAGCTCTACAACGCCAACCGCCGCTACACCGAAGTGCGCTACACCGAGGAGTACTCGATGTACCGCGTGCTGGCGAACATGGGTCAGTTGCTGAGCAAACAACGGGTGGTGCTGCCCGCCGATGCGATTGCCTCCTCGGAAGTGAAAAACGAAGCCCGTTTGCCTGAGCTGAAGTAAACCCGGTAGGCGCTGCCGAAGGCTGCGATCTTTTGATCTTGAAAAACCCAAAGTCAAAAGATCGCAGCCTGCGGCAGCGCCTACGCGGGGCAATGTGTAGAGGTCTGTGCCAACAACAGGAGCGATCAATTTGACCAGCATGGAACCCGGCAACAGTGGTGTCGATCCGCGCCTGAGCTTCGATGACCCGCTTCTGGACGGTCTGTTGATCCTCTGCAAACTCCACGGCGCGGCAGTCAGCCGCGCCAGCCTGAGTGCCGGCCTGCCTCTGAACAAGCAACGCATGAGCCTGGATCTGCTGCCTCGCGCAGCGGCACGGGCCAGTTTGCAGGCGCGCTTGCTGAGGCGAGATCTGGCGGATATCTCCGCGCTCAATCTGCCGGTCCTGTTGATCCTCAACAATGGCCGTACCGCCGTGCTGCGGCGCTTTGGCGACGATGGTCAGCTGTTGATTCTGCCCAGCGAAGCGGAGGGCGGTGAACAATGGGTCAGCCGTGAAGAGCTGACCGCCAATTACAGTGGCCAGGCGTTATTCGCCCGGCCGCGCCATGAACTCGAAGACCTGCGCTCGCCGCTCGTACCGCGAGTCGAAGCGTGGTTTCGCGACACGCTGAAGCTGTCGAAGTGGCTGTACAGCGATGCGATCCTCGCCAGTTTTTTGATCAACCTGCTGGGGCTGATGGTGCCCTTGTTCGTGATGCAAACCTACGACCGGGTGGTGCCGAACCAGGCCACTTCGACCCTGTGGGTGCTGGCGATCGGACTGCTGATCGGCACCGGGTTTGAATTGGTGCTGCGGGTGGTCCGCGCACACTTGCTGGACACCGCCGGCAAGAAAACCGACGTGATCCTTTCCGCAACCCTGTTCGAACGCATCACCGGCATGTCGATGAAGGCCCGACCGGCGACCATCGGCGGTTTTGCCCAGAGCATCCACGACTTCCAGGGCTTGCGCGAATTTCTCACCGCCGTGACCCTGACCAGCCTGATCGACCTGCCCTTCGCCGTGTTGATGCTGGTGGTGATCGGCCTGCTCGGTGGCTGGCTGGTGGTGATTCCTTTGCTGGCGTTTCCGATCACGATCATTTTCGCGATGATCATTCAGGTGCGTCTGCGCGACACCGTGCAGAAGAGTTTGAGCCTCGGTGCCGAACGCCAGGCGCTGCTGATCGAAACCCTCGGTGGCCTGGAAACCCTTAAAGCGTGCAGCGCCGAAAGCGAGCGCCAGCACAAATGGGAAAGCACCCACGGCGCCCTCACCCGCCTCGACAGCCATGCGCGCAACCTCTCGGCTCTGGCGACCAACGGCACGTTGTTCGTCCAGCAATTTTCCGGCATGGCGACCATCGTCGCCGGGGTCTACAGCATCATCGCCGGCAACCTCAGCGTCGGCGCGCTGGTGGCGACCTACATGCTCGGCAGCCGGGTGCTCGCACCGCTGGGGCAGATCGCCGGTTTGATCACCCGCTACCAGCAAGCGCAGCTGACCATGAAAAGCACCGATGCGCTGATGTCGTTGCCGCAAGAACGCGATCCCAAGCAACGTCCGCTGGAGCGCACGCAATTGCAAGGCGCGATGGACGTCAGCGGCGTGACCTTCCACTACAACGGCCAGAACGCTCCGGCGCTG
Source organism: Pseudomonas sp. LBUM1646 (assembly GCF_059716165.1). Classification (NCBI taxonomy): domain Bacteria; kingdom Pseudomonadati; phylum Pseudomonadota; class Gammaproteobacteria; order Pseudomonadales; family Pseudomonadaceae; genus Pseudomonas; species Pseudomonas sp. LBUM1646. The sequence goes on along the minus strand of NZ_CP166810.1, from coordinate 1,722,501 downwards.
GCCAACATCAGTTTCAGCGTCAAACCCGGCGAGCGGATCGGCATCATCGGCCGCAGCGGTTCGGGCAAAAGCACCCTGGCGCGACTGGTGATGGGTTTCTACACACCGGAAGAAGGCCAGTTGCTGCTTGATGGCCTGGATCTGCGACAACTCGATGTCGCCGACCTGCGCCAACAAATCGGCTACGTCGCCCATGACTTGCCGCTGTTGGCCGGCAGCCTGCGCGACAACCTGACCCTCGGCGCCCGTTACGTCAGCGATTCACGGATGCTCGAAGTGGCGGAATTGACCGGTGTGACTGAACTCGCCCGCCAGCATCCGCAAGGCTTCGACCGCCCCGTGGGTGAACGCGGACAACTGCTGTCCGGCGGTCAACGCCAAGCGGTGTTGCTGGCCCGGGCATTGTTGCTCGACCCGCCGATCATGCTGCTCGACGAACCTACCAGCGCCATGGACAACAGCAGCGAAGACGTTCTGCGGCAGAAGCTCCATAGCTGGGTCCAGGGCAAAACCCTGCTGCTGGTGACCCACCGCACCTCGATGCTCAGCCTGGTGGATCGGCTGGTGGTGCTGGACAACGGGCGGATCGTCGCCGACGGTCCGAAAGAAGCGGTCATCGATGCACTGCGCAAGGGCCGTGTCGGCTCTGCGGCTGTCTAGGAGTTGCCCATGGCTCGCTCATCGTCCGACGTTTCAAAGGATCGCGGCTACTTCGGCAGCTTCAGCAAAAGTGCGGAAAGCGAATACATGCCGGAAACCGCCGGCGCCGCGTTGCAGGATTCCCCGCGCCTGTCGCGGATCACCGTGTGGTTGGCGGCGGGGTTGCTGATCGCTGCGTTGGTCTGGGCCAAGTTCGCGGTATTGCAAGAAGTCACCATGGGCGAAGGCAAGGCGATTCCGTCGAGCAAGGTCCAGGTGATCCAGAACCTGGAGGGCGGCATCGTCACCGAGATCTTCGTCCGCGAAGGACAAATGGTGAACAAGGGCGACACCCTGCTGCGCCTGGATGACACGCGGTTTCTGTCGAACAAGGGCGAAAGCGAGGCGGATCGCTATGCCTTGACCGCGCAGGTCGAACGCTTGTCGGCCGAGGCCGAGGGGCGGCCATTCAAGCTCTCACCCGAAGTGATCGCCAAGGCGCCGCAAGTGGCCGAAGACGAACGCTCGCTGTACGAACAACGGCAACGGCGACTGGCCAGCGAACAACGCACATTGACCGAACAACTTCGGCAAAAAACCCAGGAACTGGCGGAGTTCCGCTCGAAACAGGGGCAATTCAGTTCCAGCCTGGCGTTGCTGCAACAAGAAATGAACATGTCCGCGCCGCTGGTGGGCACCGGGGCGGTGTCGCCGGTTGAAATCCTGCGACTCAAACGCAGCGCGGTGGAGATTCGCGGCTCGCTGAATGCCACCACGTTGGCGATTCCTCGGGCGGAATCGGCGATTAACGAGATCAAAAGCAAGATCGACGAATCGGAGCAATCCTTCCGCTCGGATGCGGCCAAGGAGCTGAATGAAAAACGCACCGACCTGTCGAAAATCACCGCCTCCAGCATCGCCATCGACGACCGGGTGACCCGCACCACGGTGGTGTCGCCGGTGCACGGGATCATCAAGGTATTGAAGGTCAACACCATCGGCGGCGTGGTGCAGCCGGGCAGCGACATGGTGGAAATCGTGCCGCTGGAAGACAACCTGCTGATCGAAGCCAAGGTCCGGCCGCAGGACGTGGCGTTCCTGCACCCGGGCCAGAAAGCCATGGTCAAGTTCAGTGCCTATGACTACACGATTTATGGTGGGTTGAGCGCGAAGCTGGAGTTGATCGGCGCGGACACGATTACCGATGACAAGGGCAACAGCTTCTACCTGATTCAGGTCAGGACCGATAAGAACCACTTGGGCGGGGATGTGAAACCGTTGCTGATTATTCCGGGAATGGTGGCGACGGTGGACATTATTACCGGGGAGAAAAGTGTGCTGGATTATCTGCTGAAACCAGTGCTTAAGGCCCGGACCGAAGCGATGCGCGAACGCTAGATCGTTCCCACGCTCCGCGTGGGAACGCCGCCCGGAACGCTCCGCGTCCCTTTCCGGATGTGACGCAGAGCGTCACGGGATGCATTCCTACGCGGAGCGTGGGAACGATCATCTAACCGCCGTGGTTCTTTTGGTAAGTCTCCTCCCCCATCGCCGCAATCTGCCCCTCGATCAACGCCTCGAACGGTTTCAACAACGGCTCGAACGACGTCGGCGCTTCCAGCGTCTGCAACGCCTGCGCAATCGCCTCTACCGTCGACAACGCCCCCGGCCCCGGCGCCTTGCGCAAGCGATACCGCGACACGCCGCCATCCACCAGGGTCACGCGGGGCAACGCCGCCAGCAACGGATTGAGGTGCAACATCTTGCGCGCCTTGCGCCAGGTGCCGTCCGGGACCACCAGCAACAGCGGCTGATCATTTTCCGCATAGCACTGCAAAGGCTGCGCCTCGTCAGCAGGAAACAACAACCGCGCCTGATAACCGGGCTGGTTCAACAGCGCCGGCAAATCCTCGAACACCTCACCGACGATCAGCTCGGCATTCTTCAAGCCCAATGCGGCGAGACGCGCGGTGTTCAGCGCATGGTTCACTTCACTGGGATGCTGCAACAGCAACACCCGGGTGCGGCTGTCGAGGCTTGGGATCAGCGGGCACAGGCAATGGGTTTGTGGGCGCAGGCAGCGCGGGCATTGGATTCTGGGCATGCTTCTTTTTCCTTTAAGCAGCCTGGTTGAGCTGTGCTTTAAGCAAATCGCGGAAGGTCTGGATCAGCGGTTCGCGGCTGCGGCCACGGCGTACGATCATCGAGAACGGTGCCTGATAACCAAAGGTCGCCGGCAGCAACACCCGCAAATCACCCTTGTCGGCCCAGGCCTGCGCATAGTGCTCCGGCAGGTAGCCGATGTAGGCGCCGGACAGCACCAGAATCAGCTGCGCTTCCATACTTTCCACGGTGGCGGCGCTGTGTTTGAAGCCGTGACGCGCCAGTTCCGCCTGGCTCCAATAGCCACGGCCGACCATGCGTTGCTGGGTGATGACTTGTTCGGGAATACGCCGCTCGGTGAACAACGGGTGACGGCTGCTGCAATACAGCCAGTGCTGCTCGCGGTACAGCGGCATATAGACCAGCCCGCTCATGCGCGTGGAAAACGCGCCGATGGCCAGGTCGAGGCGGTTGTCCTGCACGCCGAGTTGCAGTTCGTAGGGGCTCATCACCGACAAATGCAAATGCACCGCCGGGTGTTCCTGGCTGTAGGCGCCGATGGCTTCGGCGAAGGGCAAGGCCTTGTCGCTGACGGTGGAATCGATGACGCCGAGGTTCAAGGTGCCGCGCAGTTCGCCCTTCAACGCTGCCGCGTATTGCTCGAAACCTTCGAGTTCGCCCAATAGCCGCAGGGTTTCCTGGTGGAACAACTCGCCCTTGCTGGTCAGGCTGAAACCGCCGCGACCGCGATGGCAGAGCACCAGGCCAAGCGCCGCTTCGAGCTGGCTCATGTAGGTACTGATCGCCGAGGTCGAGAGGTTGAGCTCTTGCTGGGCGTTGGCAAACCCCTGATGACGGACCACGCTGACGAAGATGCGCAACAGTTTCAGGTCGGGTAAAGCGTTGGCCATGGGGTACTCCAGCAGAAAACCGATCCCGTAGCAGCTGTCGAGCACCGCGAGGCAGCGTTCGGCGGCGCAGCCGTCGTAAAACCTGAACGCGAGGTTTTCCTGAAACACCGCGTTGTCTGATTTCACGACGGCTGCGCCGCCGAACGCTGCCTCGCGGTGCTCGACAGCTGCTACAGGGCACGACGAGATAATGCGTTGTGAGTCTATCGTCACATTTTCCATTAGTTTAGAAAAATCTGAACTAAGTATTTGCCCGTAGCGATTCTTCCCGCCCACTACATTTCGCATGATCGGCCCACAGCGGTGCCCGTCTCTCCCGTGAACGGCGCACTGACATAAATAAAACAACGACGATGAGGCCTTACCCGTGGACAAGATTCTTCACCAACCACTGGGCGGCAACGAAATGCCGCGCTTCGGCGGCATCGCCACCATGATGCGACTCCCCCACTTGACGAGCGCTGCCGGCCTGGACGCTGCCTTCATTGGCGTGCCGCTGGACATCGGCACCTCGCTGCGCCCCGGTACCCGTTTCGGGCCTCGGGAAATCCGCGCTGAATCGGTGATGATCCGCCCGTACAACATGGCCACTGGTGCTGCACCGTTCGATTCGCTGTCGGTCGCCGACATCGGTGACGTGGCGATCAACACCTTCAACCTGCTGGACGCCGTGCGGATCATCGAAGAGTCCTACCACAGCATCCTCGAACACGACGTGATCCCGCTGACCCTGGGCGGCGACCACACCATCACCCTGCCGATCCTGCGGGCCATCCATAAAAAGCACGGCAAGGTCGGCCTGGTGCACATCGACGCCCATGCCGATGTGAACGATCACATGTTCGGCGAGAAAATCGCCCACGGCACCACCTTCCGTCGCGCCGTTGAAGAAGGTCTTCTGGACCCGGACCGCGTGGTGCAAATTGGTCTGCGCGCCCAGGGCTACACCGCTGAAGACTTCAACTGGAGCCGCAAACAAGGCTTCCGTGTGGTTCAGGCCGAAGAGTGCTGGCACAAATCCCTGGCACCGCTGATGGCCGAAGTTCGCGAGAAAGTCGGCGGCGGTCCGGTGTACCTGAGTTTCGACATCGACGGCATCGACCCGGCCTGGGCGCCTGGCACCGGCACCCCGGAAATCGGTGGTCTGACGACCATTCAGGCGATTGAAATCGTGCGAGGCTGCCAAGGCCTCGACCTGGTCGGCTGCGATCTGGTAGAAGTCTCGCCGGCTTATGACACCACCGGCAACACCTCGCTGCTGGCCGCCAACCTGCTGTACGAAATGCTCTGCGTACTGCCTGGCGTGGCCCACCGCTGAGGATTGGTCATGAACGAACGCGATCAGGTTTTGAAAGCGGCCGCCGATCTGGTGACCGCCTTCGCCCGTAACGATCGCGAAGCCTACTTCGGTGCGTTCAGCACCGATGCCAGCTTCGTGTTCTACACCCTCGAACAGCCTCTGCTGTCGCGCGATGCCTATCAGGCGTTGTGGGATAGCTGGCGCACCGAGGATGGCTTCGAAGTGCTCTCGTGCACCTCGAGCAACGCCTTCGTCAGCCTGCAGGGTGACGTGGCGATTTTCATCCATGACGTGGCCACCGAGCTGCGCATGCAAGGGGAGCAACACTTCAGCCAGGAGCGCGAGACGATTGTTTTCAAGAAACAAGCGTCTGGCCAAGAACAACAAGGCCATTGGCTAGCCTGCCATGAACATTTGTCCGCAATGCCGGAAGGGCTGCCCTCCCCTTAGCCAAACAGGTGACGCTCACGCACGATGAGCGCGCCTTTATGATCGGAGCTGATCATGAATAACAACAACAAAGAAAAAAGCCTTAGCAGCATTGAAACAAACGGGGTCGAACAGATCCCGGATCATGAGCGCGACGCCAAACCCAGCGACCTGTTTCGCTTGATCTTCGGCGGCGCCAATACTTTCGCCACAGCGGTGCTCGGCAGTTTTCCCGTGCTGTTCGGCCTTTCCTTCCAGGCGGGCGTGTGGGCGATTGTGCTGGGCGTAGTGCTTGGCGCGCTGATCCTTGCGCCGATGGGTCTGTTCGGGCCGATCAATGGCACCAATAACGCGGTGTCCTCCGGTGCGCACTTCGGCGTGCACGGACGGATTGTCGGTTCGTTTCTGTCGCTGTTGACCGCCATCGCCTTCTTCTCGCTCTCGGTATGGAGTTCGGGAGATGCGCTGATCGGTGGCGCCAAACGGCTGATCGGCCTGCCGGAAACCGACCTGACCCTGGGCCTGGCCTACGGTCTGTTTGCGATCCTCGTGCTGACCGTGTGCATCTACGGCTTCCGCTTCATGCTGTGGGTCAATCGCATCGCGGTGTGGGCCGCCAGCCTGCTGTTCCTGCTCGGCATCTTTGCATTCGCCCCGACCTTCGACAGTCAGTTCGCCGGCACCGTCGCCCTGGGACAGGCCGGTTTCTGGGCCGCCTTCATCGGCGCCGCGCTGGTGGCCATGAGCAATCCGATTTCCTTCGGTGCGTTTCTCGGTGACTGGTCGCGCTACATCCCGCGTGAAACCCCGAAGGGCCGAATCATGTTCGCGGTGATTGCGGCGCAAATCGCGACGCTGATCCCGTTCCTGTTCGGCCTGGCCACCGCGACCATCGTGGCGATCAAGGCACCGGACTATATCGCAGCCAACAACTACGTCGGCGGTCTGCTGGCCGTTTCGCCGAGCTGGTTCTTCCTGCCGGTGTGCCTGATTGCGGTGATCGGCGGCATGTCCACCGGCACCACGTCGCTGTATGGCACCGGGCTGGACATGTCCAGCGTGTTCCCTCGGGTGCTGTCGCGGGTCAAGGCAACATTGCTGATCGGTGTGATGTCGATTGCCTTCATCTTCATCGGGCGCTTTGCGGCGAACCTGGTACAGAGCGTGTCGACCTTCGCCGTGCTGATCATCACCTGCACTACCCCGTGGATGGTGATCATGATCATCGGCCTGGTGGTGCGTCGCGGCTTCTACTGCCCGGATGACCTGCAAGTGTTCACCCGTGGCGAGAAAGGTGGCCGCTACTGGTTCACCCACGGCTGGAACTGGCGTGGCCTGGGAGCCTGGATCCCGAGTGCGCTGGTGGGTTTGTGCTTTGTGAACCTGCCGGGGCAGTTCGTCGGTGTGCTGGGCAATTTGGCCGGTGGCATCGACATCAGCCTGCCTGTGACCTTGGGCCTGGCGTCGCTGGTGTACTTCGCGTTGCTGAGCCTGTTCCCGGAACCGCGGGAAGTGTTTGGCCCGCAGGATGCTCGTAGCAAAGGCACGGATTCGCTCGGTAAACCGGCGATGCGCCAAGCCGCCTGACTCAACGCATTACCCCTGTGGGAGCGGGCTTGCTCGCGAAGACGGCGGCACATTCAACATCAATGTGACTGACAAACCGCTCTCGCGAGCAAGCCCGCTCCCACAAGGGAATTGATGTTCGCCTCACCATAAAAAAGACAATCGGAGACACGCCATCATGGCATTGGATTTATTCGTCGTACTCATCTACGCCGCCGCGATGCTGATACTCGGCTATTACGGCATGCGCAAAGCCAAGACCAACGAAGACTTTTTGGTCGCCGGCCGCAACCTCGGCCCGAGCCTGTACATGGGCACCATGGCCGCCACCGTGCTGGGCGGCGCATCCACCGTCGGCACTGTGCGTTTGGGCTACGTCCATGGCATCTCCGGTTTCTGGCTGTGCGCCGCACTGGGTTGCGGGATCGTCGCGCTGAACCTGTTCCTCGCCAAACCGCTGCTGAAACTGAAGATCTACACCGTTACCCAGGTGCTGGAAAAACGCTACAACCCGATGGCCCGCTCCGCGAGCGCGGTAATCATGCTGGCGTATGCGCTGATGATCGGCGTGGTCTCGATCCTGGCCATTGGCACCGTGCTGCAAGTGCTGTTCGGGCTGCCATTCTGGATTTCGGTGTTGCTCGGCGGTGGCGTGGTGGTGATCTACTCGGCCATCGGCGGCATGTGGTCGCTGACCCTGACAGACATCGTCCAGTTCGTGATCAAGACCGTAGGCCTGATGTTCATCCTGTTGCCAATCTGCCTGTACCGCGTTGGCGGTTGGGATCAGTTGGTGCTGAAACTGCCGGCGAGCGCCTTCAGCTTCACCACCATCGGCTGGGACACGATCATCACCTACTTCATGATCTACTTCTTCGGCATCCTGATTGGCCAGGACATCTGGCAACGGGTGTTCACCGTCAAGAGCGCCAAAGTGGCTCAGGTCGCCGGCACATTCGCAGGCTTCTACTGCATCCTTTATGGACTGGCCTGCGCCCTGATCGGCATGGCCGCTCACGTGCTGATCCCGGACCTGGACAACGTCAACAACGCCTTCGCCGCTATCGTTAAGCTGTCCCTGCCGGACGGTATCCGTGGCCTGGTGATCGCGGCGGCGCTGGCTGCGATGATGTCCACTGCCAGCGCCGGCCTGCTCGCCGCTGCCACCACCCTGACCGAAGACCTGCTGCCGAAACTGCGTGGCGGTAAACAGTCGACCCTGGGCATGAACCGTCTGTTCACCCTGCTGACCGGCCTGGTGGTGCTCGGCATCGCACTGGTCGTGAATGACGTGATCAGCGCCCTGACACTGGCGTACAACCTGCTGGTGGGCGGCATGCTGATCCCGCTGATCGGTGCGATTTTCTGGAAACGCGCAAACACCGCCGGCGCTATCGCCAGCATGGGCATGGGCTTCGCCACAGCGTTGCTGTTCATGTTCAAAGACGGTCTGGATGCCAACACCCCGATCTACTACAGCCTCGGCGTAGGTCTGGTGAGTTTCGTGGTGGTCAGCTTGCTGTCCCCTCGCCCTGCAGTGGTGGCCAGCGCCGCCTAAGCTGAACATAACGACTTGATGCTTTCTTCGACGGGTGTGGCGTCGGTTGCCACACCCGTTTTTTTTCGTCTGGAGAAAACCTTTGATGAAGATTGTTTCTCGCGATCAGTGGTTTGAAGTCAAACAGCTCAGTGACGGCATTCGCCTGATTCACGAGACTTACATCCGCCCCTTCTATCGCTGCAACCTCTGGCACATTCAGGGCCGCGACAAGGATCTGCTGCTGGACAGCGGTTCCGGGCTGGTGAGCCTGCGCGAGCAACTGCCGTGGATCACCGAACGGCCGCTGGTAGCCGTGGCCAGTCATTGCCATTTCGACCACATCGCCGGTCATCACGAATTCCCCGAACGGCTGGTGCATCCGGCTGAGGCGGACATCCTCGCCGCACCGGACGGCGACAACGATTTGAGCAAAGCCTTTGTCGGCGACGACATGTTCGAGGCTCACCCCGACTGCCCATTGTGCTACGCCGAATACCGGGTCAAAGCCGCACCAGCCACAGGTTTGATCGAAGAAGGTGACGTGCTGGATCTGGGTGATCGCGTCCTGCAAGTGCTGCACACGCCGGGGCATTCGCCGGGCGGTATCAGCCTTTATGAGGCGGCAACCGAAACCCTCTTCAGCGGCGACATCATTTACGACGGGCCGCTGATCGAAGACGCCTACCACTCCAACCTCGACGACTACGCCCGCAGCTTGCAACGCTTGCGCGCGCTGCCGATCCGCACCGTGCACGGCGGGCATTTCGGCAGTTTTTCCGGGGAGCACTTACGCGGGATGATTGACGAGTGGCAGCGCTCCCACGGCTGAAGCCTGCTGTACTCAGCCCTGGGACAACAACAATAACGCCCTCGAAGAACGACCATGACCAGAGCCGCCGTTCGTGCTGCCGTGCACCGCTTTATCAGCCGCCTGCTGGAAGGACGGGATGACTTCGACGACAACACCAGCCTGGCGCAGTTGGGATTGGACAAAGAGGATATCGAGGAACTGATCTTTCATCTGGAAGATGAGCTGGGGTTGACGGCGTTTACGGCGGAGGAAGACCGGATGCTCAAGAACGCCAGGACGGCGAATGACTTGAGTCGGTTTTTAGTGAAGATTGGGCGGCATTGAATTAGCGCAGCCCTTGTAGCAGCTGCCGAGCCTGCGAGGCTGCGTTCGGCGACGAAGTCGTCGTGAAACCAACCGGCTCGGTGTGTCAGGAAAATTATGCACGCAGGGTTTACGACTGCTTCGCAGCCGAACGCTGCCTCGCGGTGCTCGACAGCTGCTACACGCACTGCTCGGCGGCGGCTACGGCCACTTCGTTACCGGCGACGCGGCTGGCGTCGACGCTGTTCGTCGTCAGTGCGAATAGGCACAGGTTGCAGAGGCGGTTCGATCAAACCGAGTGCGACACCCAGGTCGTGCAGCCAGTTTTGGATTTTCTCTTTCATGGTGCCCCCTTCAGGGTAGTGCCGAGTGGCCGGAATTCTGTAGCCACTTCGCACTGATAATAGTCCGAAGTCCTACGCAATGCTCGCCCAAGATCGCAATGATCTGTTACTGAATGGATCAAAATAGCTGACCGATAGTTCAAGCCAGCGCCCGGGCCTGACTCGGCGCCGTCGGATAGACCAATTGTTGCTGCTCCAACCACGCGTTCAAATTCGCCCCGAACATGCCTTTGCGCCACATCAGCCACGTGGTGGCGCTGGCAAACGGCTCGGCCAACGGGTGCACCGTCACGCTTTCGCGGCCCGGCAGGCTGGCGAGCATCGACTCCGACATCAGCGCCACACCTGAGCCGGCGATCACGCAGGCCAGCATCCCCGGATAAGACTCGATCTCCATCGCCCGGCCCATCGCCGCGTGGTAATGGGCGAACCAGGCTTCCAGGCGCATTCGGTAGGAACACCCCTGACGAAACGTGAACACCGAGCGCCCCTGCACATCCATCGCGCTGAGGATCGGCGGGTGATCGGCCTCGCTGATCAGCACCAACCGTTCGTCGCACAGCGGCACGCCATCGAGCCCCGCCAGTTGCAGCGGACCGTCCACCAACGCGGCATCGAGGCGCCCGGTGAGCAGGCCTTCAAGCAATTCACCGCTGGGACCGGACTGCACTTGCAGGTTCACCGCCGGGTACGTGCGGTGATAGCGCGCCAACAGGCCCGGAAGGTGGATAGCCGCCGTGCTGTACATGGTACCAAGCACGAAGTCCCCGGCCGGTTGCCCGCCCTGCACTGCCGCACTGGCTTCGTCATGCAGGGCAAACAACTTGGCGGTGTAGTCCAGCAGGACTTTTCCCGCAGGCGATAACTGCAAACGCTGACGTTCACGCAGGAACAGTTCGACGCCGAGTTGCTCTTCCAGCTGTTTAAGCCGGGTCGACAGGTTCGACGGCACCCGGTGCAGGCGTTCGGCCGCGCGAGTGATGGAACCTTCCTGCGCGACGGCCTGGAAAATCCGCAATTGGCTGAATTCCACAACCTTCTCCAAATCAGAACAAGTTACTCACTATTATTCATTTTTAAAGAAAGTCAATCAGTCTTAGCCTGACGGTCATTGATCCTCTGTCGGAGTTCAGACCATGTCCCCGCTGATTCGCCTAACCGCCAGTTTCATTGCCCTGATGATGGCCATGGGCATTGGGCGTTTTGCCCTGACGCCGCAACTGCCGCACCTGCTCAGCGAAGGTCAGATCGACCTGACTGCCGCCGGTCTGATTGCGGCGGCCAACTACCTCGGCTACTTCGTTGGTGCGGTGGACGCGATGTTTGCCCGCCGCCATCACCACGTTCGCCTGCGTTTACTCGGTGGATTGTGGCTGTGCGTGCTGCTGACCCTCGCATCGTTCTGGGCCAACGGCTTCTGGTCCCATCTGCTGCTGCGTTTCGGCACCGGCGTGGCCAGCGCCTGGGTGTTGGTGATGATCACTGCGCTGAGCCAGCCACTGGCAGCCGCCGCGGGTCGTCCACGGCTCGGTGCGCTGGTATTTGCCGGACCGGGGCTGGGGATTTTTCTGACGGGGTTACTGGCTTTGGGCTCGCACCTGCTGGGGCAAACTTCCGCGACTTTGTGGCTGGTGTATGCCGCCGTCGCGCTGGTGATGCTGCTGGCCATCCTGCCGTTCCTGCCACAATCGACTGCCGCAGTAACAACACCGACTGCCAGTGCATCAGGTAACCAAGGCATCGGCCGTTTAGGCGTGATCTACGCCTTGTATGGATTGGGCTACATCATCCCGGCCACGTTCCTTTCGCAAATGGCCAACGCGCAGTTCCACGGTCAATGGATGGCAGATTTGTTTTGGCCCTGCTTCGGCCTGGCAGCTGCTATCGGCGTGGTATTGGTGAGTTTGCGTCGACACAACCCGAACGCCACCTGCCATTGGCTGATGGCGACACTATGGCTGCAAGCCGCCGGGGTCTTCGCCTGCTTGCTGGGCAGCGGCCCGGGCCTGGCGCTGGGCGTGATCCTCTGTGGCACGCCGTTCCTGGCCTGCATGCAATTGGTGATGCAACGCTCCCGGGAACTGGCGCCCCACGCCACCCAGCGCAACGCCGGGCTGCTGACCGCTTGCTTCGCGGTCGGTCAACTTGCCGGACCATTGCTGGCCGCGTTAAGCAGCCATTTCAGCGGTGGTTTGCAACCTGCGCTGATAGTCGCCGGCAGTGGTTTGCTGATCGCCGGCGGTTTGCTGCTGAGCCCACTCACTGCTGACCGAGGGCTTTGCGCAAACGACGGCGCACCCACTGCTCAGCGCTGACAAAGGTGATGCCGAGCAGCACCAGCACCGCGCCGATCACGAAGTTGAGGCTCAGGTCCTCACCCAGCAGCACCACGCCAAAGGTGACGCCGAACAGCGGCGTCATGAACGAGAACACCGCCAGGTTCGCTGCCAGATAGCGGCGCAACAGCCAGAACCAGGTCAGGTAACTGAAGAACGACACCACCAAACCCTGGAACAGCACGCTGGCCACCGCCACGGTGGTCAGGCTGACGTGGGTAACCTGGCCGCTGAGGACCGCGATCAGCAGCAGGCCGACAAAACCAACGATCAGTTGATAGAACAGGGTCAGGGTCACCGGAGCTTCCGACAGACGCGAGGCACGCACCACCACGGTCGTCGCCCCCCACGAGGCGCCAGCCAGTACGCCCAAGGCATCCCCCATCAGCATGCGGTGATCGAGGTTGTCCCACGAAACGCCACCCGCAAACGCAATGGCGATCCCGACAAACGCGAGGAAAATCCCCAGCCATTGCACCGGTCTTAAACGCTCGCTGGGCAAGAGCCAATGAACGCCCAATGCAGTGAAGATTGGCGCGGTGTAGAGAAATACCGACATGTGCGCCGCGGTGGTCAGTTGCAAGCCTTCGGAAATGAAAAAGAATTCCAGGCCAAACAGCGCACCGGCCAGTAGTCCGCCGCGCCAGGTGTGGCTGACCTGATCCCAACCACCCTTCCAGCAGATGATCAGTCCTACAAGCAACGCAGAAATACCCGAACGCCCGGCGGCCTGCATGACCGGCGCGATGTCGGGCGCCGCCCACTTGATCATCACTTGCTGCACGCCCCAGATCAGGCACAGCCCGAGCATCACTTGCAGGGCAAACCCATCGGCGCTACGCCGGGTGACGCTCACCGGAACACCTCGACAACACAATCCATGGCAGTGACTCGACAGTCAAAAACAAAGCCCCCGACTCAAGGTCAGGGGCGAAAAATCATGCTGTCGATTATTAACCAGATGGCCAGAAAATGCCGCCTGCCAGAGACCTTTAAATTCCCGGTTGCGTCATCCGGCGGTGACCACTGCACCTGTTTGCTGGGTTTGTTCACGCCACGCCAACACAAAGTAAATCGCGCCACCCAGGAAGCAGCCGGTAAACCAGGCAAAGTTGGCCATCGGTTGCAGGACCGGGGTGAAGGTAATTGCCACGCCCAACAACGTTGCAGGAATTAGCGCCTTGACCGCCGTCCAGTTGACCCCGCCGCTGTAGTAATACCTCCCGCTCGGCCCGTCATTAAACAGCGCATCCACATCGATCTGCTGTTTTTTGATCAGGTAGTAATCCACTAACAGAATCCCGAACAACGGCCCGATAAACGCCGCGAGTACGTCGAGGGTGTAATGGATCACGTCGGGATTGTTGAACAGGTTCCACGGGGTGATGAAGATCGACGCCACGGCAGCGATCATGCCGCCGGCACGCCAGCTGATTTTACTCGGGGCGACGTTGGCGAAGTCGAACGCCGGGGACACGAAGTTGGCAACGATGTTGATACCGATGGTGGCGGTCACGAAGGCAAATGCACCGAGCAGCACCGCCACGCTGTTGTCGATGCGCGCTACCGTGGCGATCGGGTCGTGGAGCATTTCCCCGAACACCGGCAAGGTGCCGGAGACGATCACTACCGTCACCATCGAGAACGCCAGAAAATTAACCGGTAAGCCCCAGAAATTGCCACGGCGCACATCCTTCATGCTGCGGCAGTAGCGACTGAAATCGCCGAAGTTCAGGGTCGGGCCGGAAAAGTACGACACCACCAACGCCGTTGCGACGATCACCTGTCCGAAAGCTTCCCAACCAGACAGAGATTTTTCCGCGAGGGTGAAGCTGATGTTGCTCCAGCCCGCCTGCCAGACGATCCAGCCCGCGAGCATGAACATCACGCAATACACCACGGGGCCGGCCCAATCGATAAAGCGTCGGATCGATTCCATGCCGGTCCAGAATACCAGCGCCTGAACGAACCACAGGCTGAGGAAACCGAACCAGCCGAGGTAGGACAAACCGGCAAAATGCGGTTCGGCATACGCCGCCATCGCAGGAAAAAACCGAAGCACGACGATGATCAAGGCACTGGACGCCAGGTACGTCTGAATCCCGTACCAGGCGACGGCGATAAGGCCACGAATGACTGCAGGAATATTCGCCCCGAACACCCCGAAGGCGAGTCGGCAGATCACCGGGTACGGCACCGCCGCTTGCTGGCTCGGCTTGGCGACCAGGTTAGCGATCAATTGCACGATGCAGATCCCGCCGAGCAACGCGATCAACACCTGCCAACTAGCGAGCCCGAGGGCGAACAGGCTGGCCGCGAACACATAACCGCCGACGCTGTGCACATCGCTCATCCAGAAGGCGAAGATGTTGTACCAATTCCATTTCTGCGGCAGCGGCCCCAGGTCCTGGTTATACAGGCGTGGGCTGTAGCCGTTGGGCAATTGCTCGGTCATCGCGGGGCTCCTCGTCAGTACCGGCCCATCACACTGCGTACGGGAGCCGGCATCGTTTGTATACGAGTTGCTACGCAGAATGCGTGCCATGCAGTTTAAAGGCGTGACAAATCCAGCTTTCAGCCCCGATCAGAGCCCAGCAATGCAGTCATACCAAAAGGGATATTGCCCATGAACAGGGCAGTCGCGCCTGCAAACAGTGCAGGATTTTCTGTATACAACATGGATGGGTGACTGCTGCGCAGTCAATCGCGAGCAGGCTCGTTCCCACAGTGGATTTGTGTTGAAAAAGGAATTCAGGACAAATGAAGATCTATTGTGGAAGCGAGCCTGCTCGCGAAAGCATTCGTCCAAACATCGAAAATTATCGCTTGCTCCCCGCCATCCTGTTCGCCACAAAATAACCAACAGAGCAGGCCACACACGTCGCAAAAGTACCCCACGCCATATCCATCACCGCCAACCGCGCCGACCACCCATTCAACGTCGCCCAGTTGCTCAAGTCGTAAGTCCCATAAGCCACCAACCCCAACAACGCGCCCAAGCGCGCGGCCCGTTGCCAGCTCAGCGCCGGCAACACCACGAACACCACACAACCGAAGACATAAAGGAGATAGAACAGCGCTGCCGGGGCCAGCAGCGGTTGGGCGAGCATCAGCGGTCCGAGCAGCGCGCGGTAGGTCGGCGCCATCAGCACGCCGAGCCAGAGGCCGTCGAGCAGGAGAAACGCCAGCAAGGTGCCGACGTAAGCAAAGCAAGCCTTTTTCATCGCACTCCAACCCCATGTAATCGATCTACATGGGGCCGGCGAGCGGTCAGCTTAGTTCAATGCGATCAGCATGAATGACGATCTGGCCGTTCTTGTACAACGCGCCGATGGCTTTCTTGAAGTTGCCTTTGCTGACGCCGAACATGCTGCTGATCAGGGTCGGATCGCTTTTGTCGCTGATCGGCAGGGTGCCGTTGTTGTCGCGCAACTTGGCAAGGATCTTCGAGTTCAGGCTGGTGGCGGCTTCTTCGCCGACCGGTTGCAGGCTCAGGCTGATCTTGCCGTCGGTGCGGACTTCCTTGATAAAGCCCTTCTCTTCCTTACCGGCGCGCATGAACTTGAAGATTTCGTTCTTGTGGATCAAGCCCCAATGCTTGTTGTTGATGATCGCCTTGAAACCCATGTCGGTCGCTTCCGCTACCAGCAGGTCAACTTCCTGGCCCGGTGTGTAGTTAGCCGGTGTCTTGTCCAGGTAGCGGTCCAGGCGCGCCGTCGCGGTTATGCGGCGGGTGTGCTTGTCGAGGTAGACGTGCACCACCACATACTCACCGGCGGTCATCTGGCGTTTTTCTTCGGAGTACGGCAGCAACAGATCCTTCGGCAGACCCCAATCCAGGAACACGCCGATGCTGTTGACTTCAACGACTTTCAAACTGGCGAATTCACCGACCTGAACTTTCGGTGTTTCGGTAGTTGCGATGAGTTTGTCATCGCTGTCCAGATAAACAAAAACGTTGAGCCAATCTTCATCTTCGCTGGGAATATCTTTAGGGATATAACGATTGGGCAGAAGGATTTCACCGTCCGCGCCACCGTCCAGATATAAACCGAAGTTAGTGTGTTTAACCACTTGCAAACTGTTGTAGCGCCCGACTAAAGCCATTTCCAATACCCTCATTGCGTGGGCGGCATTCTACCCGGTTTTGCCGGCCGCGTTCGCCAGCCAGCCCGGTGGCGCGAGAAAATCCTTCGAAGGCCTTAATTTTCCTGGGTTTTCGCAGCAGGCGCCCGGCCGCTCGTCAGACGGATCCGGAGCCCCTGGCCAGCTTCCGCCGAGCACAACGGGCTTTTTCCTGGCGTATCTTCTTATTTAAAACAGCAGCTTAGCCGGGTATTTCAAACAATGACTTGGGAATAATCGAGTGATGGCCTCGGTTATTTCAGGGGGATATTTGCCAAGCAATTGTCAAGTATTTCCTGTACGATGCCTGGCCAAGTTAATTTTCTACAGGTTAATGGCCGCCATGCGTGTAAAAGCATCCAACAGCAAAGCAAAGCCAGCTCCAGCCGTTGAAACCAGCGAATCAATCAACAACCAGATTGCTGCGTTCCTCAAGTCCGGCGGCGAGATCCAGCAAATTGCCAAAGGCGTCAGCGGCCAGACATTCGGCCCGTCGAAGCAAATCACGCTCGGCAAGAAGTAACACCCTGCTTTAACTGGTCCGTAAGCGCTTTGAGCTTCGAAGCGCTTGGACTGGAACCCCCCCGCAAAACCCCGCAAAACCCATCAATATTTCATAAATCGACGAACGGACTTCGATGCCGAGCATTCGCCGGTATGCTTGCACACGTCTAGATCAAGCGTTTCAGTAGGTTTTCGATTCCTGCTCCTCGCTGTTCATGGAGTGACGCATGCTCAAACCCTCCTATTTGTTGCTCGGCAGCCTACTTCTGTCGTGCTCGATCGCCCATGCGCAAATCTTCCAGCGCGAATTGGGCGACTTCGACCTCAAACTCGGTACCACCTCCAGCCGCAGCATGGCCCAGGGGCTCGTCAAGCCTGCCAGCACCGGCTCGTTCCACGGCGGCCTCGACTTGAGCCATGACAGCGGCTTCTACGTTGGCCAGTGGTCACCGAGCGCTGGGCTGAGCCCAGGCAGTAACCTGGAAATCGATTCCTACATGGGCTTTAAACAGCCTTTCGACAGTACCCTCGGCTACGAAGTCGGCATGATCCATTACAGCTATCCGAAAGTGGACACCCTCGACAGCCGGGAGCTGTTCGGTGGCTTGACCTTTCTCGGTAGCCGTTTCGGTGCCGCCTTCAGCAACGACCCGGACAAACAGAACAGCACCGTGTTCGCTGACCTGGGCGGCAATCAGCCGTTCGGGATCGGGATCAGCATGAAATACACCACCCACCAGCTCAACTCGCCGGTCTCCGTTGACGGTGGCATGGTCGGCAGTTTTACCGACTGGTCGCTGCAGCTGTCCCGAGCGTTCATGGGCGTCGACCTGGACCTGATCTACAGCGACTCCAACCTCAGCGGCAGCGACTGCTCCGCTTACTCCGGGCACAACAGCCAATGCGACGGGCTGGTCACCCTGAAGGCCGAACGCGCCTTCTATTGATTGGCTTGAACTGCCGGGCTTATCTTGCGTTCACATAGACAATCACATTGAAGAAGCCAGGCCTTCGCAAGGACTCGCCCATGTCGCGCTGGTTTAAACGCATTGCCATCCTCATCACCGTCACTCTGGCCCTCGGCGCGTGCAGCCGCGTGGGGCTGGCTTACCGCAATCTCGACGTGATCATCCCGTGGACGCTCAGCGACTACCTGGACATGAACGGCGAGCAAAAAGGCTGGTTCAACGAGCGCCTCAAGGAACACCTGAGCTGGCACTGCACCACGCAGCTGCCGGGTTATCTGGATTGGCTGGACCGCTTGCAAGCCATGGTCGAAACCAATCAGGTCACCGACGATGCGCTAAAGGCCCGCACCCAGGAAGCCAAACAGGCCATCGCCCAGACCGCCCGGGAAATCACCCCGTCGGCCATCGAGTTGTTGCAGGGGTTGGATGACCAGCAAGTGGCGGAAATGAACGAGGCCTTCGCCAAGGACCAACGCAAACGTCAGGAGGATTACCTCAAGCCGTCTCTCGACCAGCAAATCAAGGACCGTGGCGCGCGCATGGACAAACGCCTGAATGACTGGCTAGGCCCGCTCAGCCCCACCCAGCAACAACGGGTGATGGCCTGGTCGAACGCCCTGGGCGATCAAAACCAACAATGGATCGCTAACCGCGTGCATTGGCAGAAGCAGTTCAGCGCGGCAGTCGCGCAGCGCCAAAGTCCAGAATTCCCACAGCGGATCGAGACGCTTCTGGTCAACCGCGAGAGTTTATGGACACCGGCTTACCGCCAGGCTTATGCCAATACCGAGGACCAGGCCCGGGAGTTGCTGCTGGATTTGATGGCCGAGAGCACGCCGGCTCAACGGCAGCGGTTGTTGAAGAAGATTGATGGGGTGAGGAAGGATTTCAGTGATTTGAAATGTTTGAAGGCGGTGAAGCAGGGTTAAAAAGCAAGATCAAAAGATCGCAGCCTTCGGCAGCTCCTACAGAGTTCTGTGTACACCTGTAGGAGCTGCCAAAGGCTGCGATCTTTTGCTGTTAACAGAAAATCAGGCAATCTGCGCCTTCGACGCCACCTCATCAAACGTCACTTCATCCAGCGCATCCGCCTGTTCATCCAGCACTTGCCGCGGATGGTCATTCCCCGGAATGCTGCTGTCGATCAAGCTCAACAGACTCGAGCCCCGCGGCGTCAAAATGTAATTCGAGCCACTACCACCCTGCTCTTCCGGCCGGGGCTCGATATAGCCGCGTTCCAACAGCAGTTTTTCGTACTCACCGGCCACCGCTTTGAGGTGATCCAGGTTTTCAGTCTGCTCGCCTTCCGATGCTTTCTCCGCCGCGTATTGCTCGGCATAGGCCCGAGGCGTGTAGCTGCCTTCACCGTGCTGCACTTCGTGCAGCAAGCGTTCAATCAAATCCCAGTTATAAGTCGTCATCCTGTTCAACCTCCAAGCCAGAGTGTGTGATGGCCTTCATAGGTTGTGACCGGCAGGTTGGGTAGCCGTTCAGCCGGGGTTTTGAACGGCGCTGACCGGTGGTATGTCGAAATTCCCACAGGCCGAACGACTAGGTTGTGTAAGCCAACTCCCAGCATCCTGCAGGAGAAAACCCAATGAACATTCAGAATCATCCCGTCGTATCGCGAGAAGAATGGCTCGCCGCCCGCAAGCAACACCTGGCCCACGAAAAAGCCTTCACCAAAGAACGCGACAAACTCAGCGTCGAGCGCCGCGCCCTGCCTTGGGTGAAGATCGACAAGGACTACCGCTTCCAAGGCCCGAATGGCGAATTGAAACTGGCCGACTTGTTCGGCGGCCGCAGCCAACTCGTCGTCTATCACTTCATGTTCGCCAAAGGCTGGGACGAGGGCTGCTCCGGCTGCTCGTTCCTCTCTGACCACATCGACGGCGCCAACCTGCACCTGGCTCACCATGACGTGGCGGTGGTGGCGGTTTCCCACGCACCGCTCGCCGAGTTCCAGGCTTTCAAGCGGCGCATGGGCTGGAAATTTGATTGGGTGTCGTCGGAAGGTTGCGATTTCAACTACGACTTTGGCGTTTCAGCCCGAGCCGAAGACGTCGCAGCTGGAACGGCTACCTACAACTACGAAAAATCCGACTGGACCGAAGAAGAACTACCCGGTCTCAGCGTGTTTTATCGCAACGAAGCCGGTGACATCTTCCACACCTACTCCACCTACGAACGGGGTCTGGACATGCTGGTCGGCGCCTACAACTACCTCGACCTGACGCCTAAGGGCCGTAATGAAGAAGAAATCATGGAATGGGTGAAGCATCACGACAAATACGAAGACAAGGCTTCGTCCAGCTGCTGCCATGGGGGATAGCGCCCTCCTGTGGGAGTGAGCTTGCTTGCGATGACTGACTAACCTCAGACATCGATGGCGACTGATACACCGCCATCGCGAGCAAGCTCGCTTCCACAATCGAATCAGGAATCCGGCCGCAACGGCTTCTTCACAAAATCCAGAAATGCCCGCAACGCCGGCGCCATCTGCCGCTGGCTCGGGTAGTAAAGGTAAAAACCCGGAAAGGCCGGCGTCCACTCCGGCAGCAAATGAACCAGCCTTCCAGAAGTAATGTGCTCGCGAACCTGATGCTCGAACAGGTACGCAATCCCCGCCCCTTCAAGCGTCACGCGGGTGAGCATCTCCGGCTCGGTGACCACCAGCGGACCATTGACCGAAATCGCGAGGCGTTCGCCAGCTCGCTCGAACTCCCAGCGATAAAGGCTGCCATCGGTGGGCCAGCGATAGGACAGGCACTGATGCTCGCTTAAATCGTGAGGCGTGTGTGGCGTGCCAAATTGCTCGATGTACGCCGGTGAGGCCACGACCATCATTTCCAGGTGCCCGCTCAGCTCAACGGCGATCATGTCCTGATCGAGGCTTTCGCCAAGCCGGATGCCCACATCAAAACCGCCAGCCACCATGTCCACCAGACGCTCGTCGGTAACGATGTCGAGGCTCACGCCGGGATACGTATTGAGGAACGGACCAATCAGCGGCGCCAGGTAATGAATGGCCGCGATCCGTGGCGCATTGATGCGCAGTCGGCCGCTGGGCGTACCCGGCGTTTGCGTGACCCCAGCCAGAGCCGCGTCCACCTCATTGAGCGCCGGTTGCAAACGCAACAACAGCCGAGCCCCGGCATCGCTGGGCGACACACTGCGGGTGGTGCGGTTGAGCAGGCGCACGTCCAGACGCTCTTCCAGTTGGCGGATGGTCTGGCTCAGGGCTGACGCCGACATTCCCAAATGAGCGGCCGCACGCACGAAACTACCGTGCTCGACCACTGCGACAAAGGCCCGAAGCTGGGCGTATTCACTGCCTCGCATTATGTATGGGTTCCTTAATAAGTCGTCCCGATACTAACGCATTATCAAAGCAATCCCCTGCCGTAATACTGGATCTGTGTTCAAAACAGCAAGGAGACGACGGATGGGCAGGTTTACCGGAAAACGCATTCTGATCACCGGGGGCACCAGCGGCATCGGGCTGGCGGGGGCTGTCCGTATCGTAGAAGAAGGTGGGTCGGTGGCGGTGACCGGGCTCAGCCAGGCGCATCTGGATGATGCCCGACGGAAGTTACCTGCCGAGGCCCTGGTGTTCCAGAACGACGCTTCACAACCGACGGCAGCTGAAGAGCTGGTCAACAGGGTCGCAGCGTTGGGTGGACTCGATGGACTGTGGCTGAACGCCGGCTATGCGCGAGTCGCAGGGATCGAGGACACCCGCGCCGAGTTTTTCGACCGCATGATGAACGCCAACGCCCGAGGGCCGATGCTGCAAATCGCCAGCCTGACAAATCTGCTTAAACCGGGCGCCTCGGTTGTCCTCACGTCATCAACTTCTGCTTATGAAGCGGCGCCCATGGCGAGCGTCTACGCGGCCAGCAAAGGCGCATTGATATCCATGGCGCGCTGTTTTGCGGCGGCGCTGGGTGAGCATGGAATCAGGGTCAATGTGTTAGTGCCGGGGCCTATAGAAAGCTCATTTCGGAGTTTTATGCCCGAGCCCATTCGCCGAGTATTTGAAGAAGATGTAGTAAGTCGATTGGCATTGAAGCGGATGGGAACGGCGAGCGAAGCGGCGGCAGTGGCACTGTTTCTGCTTTCAGATGATGCGGCTTATGTGACTGGCAGCCAGTATGCGGTGGATGGAGGGTTGATGATGCGGTGAGCCCTGTCAAACCCGCGTTTTTAAATCAATAAAAAGAGACAAAATTATTTATCTTTTACCGACCAAAAAGACCAAAAGAGGACGGATTTATTTTTCGCTGCATGGCCAAGTAAATAAATCCGTCCCCTTTTCTTTGTTCGGCCAAACAAGTAAGTCCGCACCATAGCTCCCAAAGGTTAACGTAATATATCTCCATACTTATCCCAAACCAAACCACAGGACAAAATTGAATCATCGACATCTTGCAAAATACAATTCCAGCGCTTACCAAAACTCAAGAAACCGTTCAGATACATTAATCTAGACCTCTGTGTATGGTCCAATCTCATTTCAATGAGTGTCAGTGGAGTTGCACCTAAAATACCCTCCCATTCAAGAATATCCTCAGCATCATAAAAACTCTCATAAACATCTTTTGGCAACATTGCCAACCATATATCTGACTCGCCTTTACTTATCGTTCCTCGAGGGAATTCGCCAAATTTAACTGACCCTCCGCTGCTACATATAAACGCCTGAAACTCTTCTGCCGTCAATAGCGCTGAAGAAATAATCATTGCAGAATCTGCCATAACTACAAACCTCCTTTACTTGCGCCGTAAGAAAAAAGCTGCTCAATACTACTTACAAACTTAACACCTATTTTTTCGTATTCTTTTATCTGTTGTAAAAAAGGGATCGGATTTATTTTATGAAATGCCCCGACAACAAATCATTCCAATATCAGTTGAGCATCGCCTTGCCCGGCCAAGACTTTACTCACGCAGCGCATCCAATCCTTCCAAACTGCGGGGTCGGCAGTCTCGCCATCTGCAAGATAACTCATACTGCCCAACAGTGAACCCAAATCATCCAACTTTGTTCGCTGATACAACGCCACAAGAAATTCATACATTGAAAGATATGCGAGTTCAGGTGTTAAAACTTCATTACTCATTTCTATTACCCTTCCAAACAAGTAAATTCGCCCACTTTTCTCTCCTATTCAAAATAAAGGCAACGAACTGGACAGATTTGTTTTATCAAATAAAATAAACCCACCTCTTTTTAACAGATGTAAAAATCACCCTTCCGGATCAATATTAACCAACAAACACTTCCCATTTATTTTACCCACAACACTTATTGGCACACTTGTAATTCCACTGTCAAAAGAAATCTCAACCTTAATACTCTTATCCTCAAATGAATTAAGCTCCTCAATTAAGCCTTCAACGGTCTTTCCACGACTTCCCCAATCCAACCTATCACTAGCCATTTAAACCACCAGTACTAATTATATTTATATAAAACGTCGGCTACGGCATGAAAAGCTTGCTGTGCAACGGGGTGAACTCCACGTCAGCGTAATAAAATTTCAGCTCCATACGTATCCTTACAAAACACCTGAACAGTTTTTGCCCAGACTCAGGCAGACCATTCTGACATCAATATAGTGGCCTTGTGGTGGGTAGCCGTAAATAGCCCATCACCAATCTCTCCCAGCTCTCCCAGCTCTCCCAGCTCTCGCACCTGCGCTGAACTTTTCTCACGAAACAACCCTCAACCGGGTAACCCGCCTTAACCGGAACTGAGGCCTGCCCAATGAAAACCCTGCTGAAACTAACCCTCGCCGCCACCCTCGCCTGCGCCCTGCCCGCTTGGGCCTGCACACCCGAGGAAGCCACCGCCAAGCGCGAACAACTGGCCAAGGAAGTGACCAAGCTCACCCAGCAAAATCCGAAGAAGGCCAAGGAGATCAACGATGAGTTGCAGAAGATGGATCTGGGGACGGCTAGCGCGGATCTGCCGGACAAGTGCCAGTTGATTGATCAGCGGTTGAAGGAGCTGAATGCGGCGGACAAGAAAGCCGAGGGTTAAAACCAAGATCAAAAGATCGCAGCCTTCGGCAGCTCCGGGATTTGTGTTCGTCCGATAAACGTCGGTCGTACGCGATCCCCGTAGGTACCGCCGAAGGCTGCAATCTTTTGATCTGGAATTTGCATTAGTGCATTTAATTATTTGCACAAACGCATATTCATACCTAAGGTTACCTCGAGTCCGGATCGGATCGGCCATCAAACATGGCAAACCGCACACGCCGATCGCTCAGCAACACCGCTACACCCCCACTAGCTGGACGCTAGTTTTCACTCATGGAGGATTGAAAAATGTTAACCACTGAAGCAACGCAATTCACCGGCGAAACATTGCCAAGGTGCCTGACCGGTCACCTGCTCAACCCGCACCTGGTCGAGATCGAATCGGCCGCACAAGCCACTGCACTGGCCGCTGCCAGCCTCAACTTCACGATGCAGCCACAAACCCAGACTAACTGGTGCTGGGCGGCGGTTTCCGCCTCGGTCGGCAACTATTACGGCACCGGGTCCTGGACTCAGTGCGGCGTGGCCACCGCGGCGCTGGACCGTAACTGCTGTAATCAACCGGGTCCGTGCAATGTGTATGGCTACCTGGATTCAGCCTTGAGGATCACCCGCAGTTTCAACGGCATGAATCAAGGCTCGTTGCAGATGTCGGCCATCCAGAATCAGATCAACATGGGCCGACCGATTGGTTTGCGCTGTGCCTGGTACGGCGGTGGTGCGCACTTCCTGACGATCTATGGCACCAACGGCAACTACGTGTTGATCGCGGATTCCATCTACGGTTACTCGACCCGCGCGCTGAACTCGTTCCCCGGTTCGTACAACGGCGGCGGCAACTGGACCAACACTTACTTCACCGTGAAAAACTAGGAGGGCGACATCATGCAACTGACTTATCCAAAGGCGCCTTCCAACGGCGTGCAAACATTGCGTCCGGCACTTCAAGCCGCGCTGCAAACCCAAGGCTTCGGCGTCAATCGGCAGTTCGCCAGCGCCACGGCCAGCAAGATCAGCCTCAGTGAAGCCTACCGTGGTTACTCGCTCAGCCTGGAGGACTTGAGCCAAGGCAAAGGTCTGAAAGATGCCAAGGTCGGCGATTGGCATTACCTGGTGTTTTCCGATGGCGTGACGATTGCCGATGCGCAATTGGCCGATGTCCGCGGTCATGTCGAGTTCGCCTCGCTGAACCACGGAGCCATCGCGGCCGCCACGGTCGGCGCGTTGAAATTGGCGGAACAGTCGCCGCAACTGAAGGGTAAAACCGTGGAACTGCGGGTGCTGTTTGTCTCGGCCATTCACCTGGTCGCGATCTGGCTGCATGCCGACAGTGAAGACGTGCTGATCCCGATTGAGCCGACACCCAAGGAACTGGCGGTCACTCAGCTGTACAGCGAGGCTGCACTGCTTGCTTTGCTCAAACCGGTGGCGGATCAGGCCAAACAACGCTTTGATGCGGACACCAGTGGTCTGTTGGGGAGCTGACAAACGCTGGACATAAAAAAACCCGGACACTGTCCGGGTTTTTTATTGGAACGCTCCAGCGCTTTACTCAGCGGCTGGTGCTTCCGGCTTGCGGCGCTTGAGCGGCGCCATGCCGTCCTTGCTGACCAGCGACAGAGCGTCGGTCTTCGGACGGTTAGCGATCTTGCGCTTGGTCGGGGCCTTGGCGCCGGTTTTCTTCTTCTCGCCTTTGGCGTCGACTTTTTTCTTCTTCACACCAACGGCTTTGCCCGAAGCCTTGACCTTTTTCGGTCCGCCGTAGGTGCCTTTGACTTCCTTGATGGTGCGGCGCTCGAAGCTCTGCTTGAGGTAGCGCTCGACGCTCGACATCAGGTTCCAGTCGCCGTGGCAGATCAGCGAAATGGCCAGGCCATCGTTACCGGCACGCCCGGTACGACCGATGCGGTGAACGTATTCGTCGCCGCTGCGTGGCATGTCGAAGTTGATCACCAGGTCCAGGCCTTCCACGTCGAGGCCGCGAGCGGCAACGTCGGTGGCCACGAGGATTTTCACGCCACCCTGCTTCAGACGGTCGATCGCCAGTTTTCGATCCTTCTGGTCCTTGTCACCGTGCAGCACGAACGCTTTGTATTCCTGCGCCACCAAGCGGCCGTAGATACGGTCGGCCATGGCCCGGGTGTTGGTGAACACGATGGCCTTCTGGTAGGTCTCGTTGGCCAGCAGCCAGTTCACGATCTGTTCTTTGTGCTGGTTGTGGTCAGCGGTGATGATCTGCTGGCGAGTGGTCGCGTTCAGGTCGCTGACGTTGTTGAGCTGCAAGTGCTCAGGGTTGTTCAGGACCTTGGCGACCATGTCGCGCAGACCTGAACCGCCGGTGGTGGCGGAGAACAACATGGTTTGCTGACGGTTGGTGCACTCTGCCACCAGACGCTGCACGTCTTCGGCAAAGCCCATGTCGAGCATGCGGTCGGCTTCGTCGAGCACCAGCACTTCAACTTCTTTCAAGTCGAGGTTGCCGGCGTTCAGTTGCTCGATCATCCGGCCCGGCGTACCGATCAGGATGTCCGGCACCTTGCGCAGCATGGCGGCCTGGACCTTGAAGTCTTCACCGCCGGTGATCAGGCCGGACTTGATGAACGTGTATTGGGCGAAGCGCTCGACTTCCTTGATCGTCTGCTGGGCCAACTCGCGGGTCGGCAGCAGGATCAGGGTCTTGATGCTGACACGGACTTTCGCCGGGCCGATCAGACGGTTGAGGATCGGCAAAACAAAAGCAGCGGTTTTGCCGCTGCCGGTTTGCGCTGTCACCCGCAGGTCACGCCCTTGGAGCGCCAGCGGAATAGCCGCTGCTTGCACAGGCGTTGGCTCGACAAATTTAAGCTCGGCCACGGCTTTGAGCAGGCGTTCGTGCAGGGCGAATTGGGAAAACACGGGTGCTACCTCGAAGAAATACAAAAAAACAGCTGCATAGGGTAACGGTTTCGAGCGCTAAGGCCGAGTTTCTTTATGCAAACGACAGTAAACAGTAGCTTTTTTGTTGCCTGATTTGTCCCCAAACGTCATCCACAGCGTCTTAAATGCTCTAATCGCCCCGACGCAACCTACAGAAGAATCGTTTTCGCCCATGGATATCAAACAGCTCTGGCTCAATGCCCAAGACCTTTGGGGCGCCCTCGACCAGCACCCGCTCCTGCATTCCAGCCTGGCGCTGATCCTGCTACTGGTGGTGGCGCTGGTCCTCGGACGAGTGGCGCGCTACCTCATTCTGCACGCCACCAAAATGCTCGGCCGCCAGCCAGCGCTGCATTGGGTCAACGATTTACGGCACAACAAGGTCTTCCATAGGCTGGCGCAAATGACGCCGTCGCTGGTGATTCAGTTCGGTCTGTACCTGGTACCGGAACTGAGCAAAACCAGTCGGATCTTCCTCGGCAACGTCGCGCTGTCGTTCACCATCCTGTTCCTGCTGCTGGCGGCAAGTGCCCTGCTCAGCGCCCTGCTGGACATCTACGCCCGCACCGAACACGCCCGCACCCGCTCGATCAAAGGCTACGTGCAACTGACAAAAATGGTCTTGTACGTACTCGGTGCAATCATCATCGTCGCCACGTTGATCGACCGTTCGCCGCTGTTGCTGCTGTCGGGTCTGGGTGCGATGTCGGCGGTGATTCTGTTGGTCTACAAGGACACCCTGCTGTCGTTCGTCGCCAGCGTGCAGTTGACCAGCAATGACATGTTGCGGGTTGGCGACTGGATCGAAATGCCGCAAGTCGGCGCCGACGGTGACGTGGTGGACATTACGTTGCACACGGTCAAGGTGCAGAATTTCGACAAGACCATCGTATCGATTCCGACCTGGCGCCTGATGTCCGAGTCGTTCAAGAACTGGCGCGGCATGCAACAGTCCGGTGGACGCCGGATCAAGCGCAGCCTGTTCATCGATGCCAGCGGCGTGCGCTTCATCCGCGATGATGAAGAATTGAAACTGTCCCAGGTGCACCTGCTGACCGACTACATCGGCCGCAAACAAGCGGAACTCAAGGCCTGGAACGAAGCCCAGGGCAACGTCGCGGCGATGTCGGCCAACCGCCGGCGCATGACCAACATCGGCACTTTCCGCGCCTATGCGCTGGCGTACCTGAAAAGCCACCCGGAGATCCAGCCGAACATGACCTGCATGGTCCGCCAGATGCAGACCACCGCCCAAGGCATCCCGCTGGAAATCTACTGCTTCACCCGCACCACCGCGTGGGCCGATTACGAGCGGATCCAGGGGGATATTTTTGACTATCTGCTCGCGGTGCTGCCGGAGTTCGGCTTGAGCCTGTATCAACAGCCGAGTGGCGGGGATCTACGATCCGGGCTACTGCCGGCGGTGTTGGGCGCGAGCCACATTCCCGAGCCGGAAAAACACGTCATGTAGCACCGCATCCCCTGTTCGATCCTCAACTAATCACCGCGCCCTTTGGCCCGCTGGCAATCAGCGCGGCACCGCACGCGGTTTTCATCCCGTCCAGCGCCACCGCAATACCGCCCACGGTGTAGGTGCTGCTGCCCTCGGCAATCGGAAAAATCCCTTTGCACAGTGGGCAACTGACTTTGTGACCCACCCCGGCAATGGGTTTGCCGTTGAGATCGGTCTGGGAGAATGCTTCAAGGACTTTGCCACCGTGAGTGGTGGAATCGCCCAAGCGAATGGCGTCTTTCATGTTGTCACTCCTTTGACTGGGCAGTTGGTTCAACATCAAAACTGAATCGAACAGGTATCTGTGAAATCAAGGGGCCGCGCCCTTTTGTCATTACTCAGCCATCCAGACTTCTTCATAGCCTTCGGTATCAATGATGAATTTCGAACCTGTTGGCAGCCACAGATAATTCACCACCTGCGGCAGAACTTCCTCCAGATGGTTGGCGTGAATCGGCTGATAAAATCTCTCCGCGGGCGAGTATTCGCCGCTATGAATAAACCAACTCACGTCACCGCCCTCAGGCATCTCGACTCTGCTGCCATAAATAGGCGATTGGCCGAGCGTCGTCATTGCAAGCGCAACCTTATCCTCGGGAGCAAGCATGGGTAGCCCGTACCTTTCACCGATGATTTTCTGCATAGCACTTGGGCAAACCGAATCACCTATGCTCACGGCAACCTCCTGAACGACTTTTCGCCTGTATCCAATCAGTCCTTGAAAATCAATTTCCAAACCTGGGTAGCCTCAGATTCGTCTAACTCCGGACCAAAGCACGTCTTCCAACGGCGTAAACTCAATACCCTTGAAGTTAGCCGCCAAGTCCTTGAATGATTGAGAGCAGATCAGGCTGTCACTACCGGAAATAAGCCGTTTATATTTGAACACATCAAGTTTCCAGCCATCTGAAAGAATCAATTTCTTGAACCTAATGGGCCTGCCATTTTCTTCAACAAATGTAGATGCCGGATCGCAATTTTGCCGGATATCCAATTCTTCAAAAAACACAGCATTGTAATTTTTTTCGGAAATTCGCTCGCCTGCCTCGGAAAGCACTTGGATTTTTACACCGTCCACAATATTGACATTGACACTACGACAGGCTTTCAGAAACTCATCACTGACCACATAGAAAAAACGCCCGACACTATGAATATCGAAATCGTAAAATTTATCCTTGGATATCAAAACCATTCCTTCAGGAAATGGTGTGCGCGGCTCCGGCCTTCCTTGTTCTGCATACCAAGGAAAAAAGCCAAACTCCACACCCTTTGTGCTCGGATAAAACTTGTCAAATAGGTCGGCGTGCAAAATCCCTACCGGACAGCCGATCTCCTCCGATTGCGAAAGCACATAATGGCTCATAAATCCAAACCGCCTGCGAGCGAAACTAAATTTCGTAACTCTGCGACACTGACTGCTCGAGTTTTTCTTAGCTTGCCGCACCCACTGTACATATTGCGCGCTCCTCAAATCGGTTTGACAGCCGACCAAATCACATTCTCCAAAGGAGTAAACTCTACTCCTTTAAGTCCTGTCGCACGCGCTTTAAAAGCGCTAGAACAAATCAACGTATTACTTCCAGAAATCAATCCTTTAAACTTAAACAGATCATACTTAAAGGACTCAGGCAGGATCAACTTCTTAAATCTGAAAATCAATCCATCCTCCTCAATAAATGTCGAAGCCAGGTCTGTATCCGACCGAGCATCCAGCTCTTTAAAAAGAACTGCATTATACTGCCTGGAGGATATGCACTCCCCATTTGTCGACACCACCTGAATCGACACATTATCAGTGACCTCAACATCTAGAACTTTGCAAATAGACAAAAACTCATCACTGACTATATAAAAACGCGAAATACTGCGAATATCGAAATCATAAAACTTGTCTTTCGATATCAGCACCATACCTTCTGGGTAGGGGGCATGAACCTTGTAATTAATTTTCTCCGCATACCAAGGAAAAAAGCCGAATTCAACACCCTTTGTATTTGGATAAAACTTATCGTATAGATCCGCACGTAAGAAGCCAACTGGACAGCCAGACTCTTCCTTTTGAGAAAGCACGTAATATTCCATAGCTACTCCTGTTTATCTAAGTCTGACCTGTCTGGTCCCAGGCACCGATAGTGCTTGTTCTCAACCGAGGATATAGGGGGACAGATCTATTTTATTTTTCACATTGGCCGCTCCCCAAGAGAAAAACCTCCTCCACGAACTGCATGAACAGCCCCCTTTGGACCACTGGCAATCAGCGCAGCACCGCATGCGGTTTTCATGCCGTCCAGCGCCACCGCAATGCCACCGACGGTGTAGGTGCTGCTGCCCTCGGCAATCGGAAAAACCCCTTTGCACAGTGGGCAACTGACTTTGTGGCCGACACCGGCAATTGGTTTGCCGTTCAGGTCGGTCTGGGAGAACGCCTCAAGTACCACCCCTCCGTGACTGGTGGAGTCGCCCAAGCGAATGATGTCTTTCACTATGCTTATCCTTAATCAGAAGTGATCGCCATGAGATTGGTAGCCCGCTGGACACTACGTGTGTCATCAGCGGTCCAACCACCAGTACAAAAGCGTCTCATCATCGTCGTCATCGAGATTTTTATAGACGTTCGCGTAATACCATTGAATCCCGGTTTTTTCGCGAAACCTATAGAAAAACTCATTGATTCTCTCCATTCCATTTTTTGCTGGGACGGCTAGCGATAAATTGCCTTCAAATACGCCATCTAACGTTCCATCAAACTCACGAATGACGTCGTTTTCAAGCGCAGTTATATCTTCCGGAGGAATGTAATCGGCGTAGATTTGAATACAGAAATTACCGCCCCGCTTCAAAAGCTCCGCCGGTGCATTTTTATTCTTGATTGAAATAATGTCCCCCCTCGCCAGATTTTGCGCCAGGCCAGGCGAGGAGAGCAACTCGTAAGTGTCCTGATCAATCTGACGAGCGAGCAACTCCTCACGAACAGCTCCATCGTCGTCAGCCATATATACCTGAATCAGTACAGGTGATTGCTTGTCTTCCATAAGTGGTTCCACAGCATCCACGCTCAACACACGACGGCCATTTCTTCAGTACTAGCGCAATCGCCCAAACGAATAGCATATTTCAAACTGCTGCTCACTCTCATGCGTGCATTAGAAGCTTCAACCCAACTCGAATTTGAACCCTTTGTACTCTGAGCGCTCAAGTATCTTGCTCTAACCTAACTGCAGAAAGAACCTGCCATTTTCGGCGATCGCCTTCTCTGAAAAGTTCTCACTCAAAAAAAGGTAGCCCATACCATCCGAAAGTATGCCTTTGTTACGAGGTAGCGCAACATCAAGATCACCACCATAAATAGAGACTCTTCTACGCCCTATATTTGACGAAATAGGCGCCTGCAACCAAGCATCTACGCCATCCAACTTAGACGCTAAATTCTCATCATCATCTGAGTCGGAATTTTCCGAAAGCAGGATTTTTCCGCAATCTAAAATCTTATCAGAGGCTTCATTTCGTTCGTCACTTGCACGAATATATCCTAAAACAACCGCTTCAGACCCTCCATTACTTGCGCGGAGCTTTCGATAGTGACCAACTTCACCCGATACGTAAGGTACAAACACAGAAACCCAATACGATTTATCCATCAACTCATCTGAAAACCAACTTCCAGGAAAAGAAGCTAGATGTGTGAGAGGGGTTCCGTCAGCCGAGCAAGGCCAAGCCATATGATTTGGAAGATAGACACCACCGCCCGCATAGGCATCATGAATTGTAGGCGGTTCATGGCTAAAAATCAGTTCGTTAAACATCCGCATCTCTCCACTCAGTTATTGATCGCAGCAGCAGTTAAGTGAATTTACATATTGACCCGAGCGCTTTCTAAGCCGTCGGGCCTGTGAAGCTGATATTCCCGACTGACGAATGGCCCCTTGCCAAACGTCCATTTGCCGCTTAGACGGTTTACCCGTTGCTGGGTCAAAATCAAATTCATTAACCCCCAAGCCTAGATGAGTTCGCGCCAAAGCGTTTTCGTTCGAGTGAATAGCGTCATGTCTTGTCGGGTCTATAGCAATAGATGGGTTGGCCTTGTTGCGGCGCCTTTTATTAGCACACCCCATTTGAACGAGAGACTCATGCCTGACGAGTTCATGTACCTCCAACTGATCACCGACATTGCTACCGCCATTGAGGCTACCATACGTACCTAACTGCCCATCAGCAGCGAGCCCAAGCGGGTCAATCCATATGACAGGATTGGACGCGTATTGATAGAAATTCGTCCCCCCGGCAAAACTAATCGGGTCCTGACTAACAAACCGCCCAACCCCCGGATCATAGTACCGATACCGGTTGTAATGCAGGCCCGTCTCATGATCGTGGTACTGACCCTGGAACCGTATCGGGTTCACCACCCCGTGCTGCCGCGCCCATTCCGAACGCTGCTCCGTGACCTGTCCCCACGCCTTGTACTGCGCGGTCCAAGCCATGTTGCCCTGCGGGTCAGTCAATTCCTGCGGCGTACCCAAGTGATCGCACTGGTACCACGCCAACGCATCAAACGCTGAGGCGGTTGCCTTGTGATTCCACAGCGGATCTTCGTCGAGGCTGTACTCGCCGCTGTAATCCGGTTGGCCGAGCAGATTGATCGGTGCGTGGCGCACGGCTTGGGCGACCGGGACGAAGGTGCCGGGTTCGAAGATGTAGTGGACAGTGCGGCCGGGGGCGCCGTCGGTCTGCGCCGGACTACTTTCCCACGCGAGGTTGTCGCCGTCCCAGCCGTAGAGGGTGAAGCCGCAGCCGTATTCCCGTTGTTTGCGCGCGTGTTCGCTGCGGTTCCATTGTGAGCCGGCTTCGGGGCGCTGTTTGTAGTGGGCGCTGGAGTTTTTATGCAGGCGCCGTCCTAACGCGTCGTAGGCGAAATCGACGGCCAGGCGTGGGTCTTCGAAGCGCACCAGTCGATCGAACAGGTCCCATTGCAGGTCGCTGCGGGTGCCGTTGTGCCAGCGCTGGATCTGGTTGCCGCGTTCGTCGTAGTCGTAGTGGGTGCCGGCGTATTCGCGCAGCAGGTTGTCGACCAGTTTGCTGCGTGGCGGGGTCTGGTCCAGTGGACGGCGGATTTCGGCGGTTTTGGCGTCGAGCAGGTTGCTGGCCGGGTCGAAGGCGAAGGTTTCCACGCCTTGGCGGGTGGTAGCGCTGAGCAGGCGGCCGACCGGGTCGTAGCGATAGGCGAGCGGGCCGCGGCGGCTGTCGTTGATGTCGGTCAGTTGGCCGGCGGCGTCGTATTTGTACTCGCGCTTGAGCAGCGTGGATGGGTCGTCGCTGCGCCCCAGCAGTTGTTCCTGCAAGCGGCCGGCCGGGTCCCATTTTTGGGTTTGCAGCAGGTGATTGCCTTGATGGCGGGCGACTTCGCGGTGCAGGTCGTCGCGTTCGTAGCCGATCAGTTCGTGTTCGTCGAGACGCAGGCCCAACAGGTGGCCGCTGCCGTAGGTCAGCCAGCTGACGCGGTGGCCGTCCGGGCGCACGGTGGCAACACGCTGGTTGAGCACGTCGTACTCGTGCTGCCAGATCGCGACCGTGGGTTGTTCCAAGCCGAGGTAATGCTGGTGTTCACGCAGCAGGTTGCCGGCCGGGTCGTGGAACCATTGCAGACGGCTATCAGCATTACTGGCCATGACCAGATTACCGTTGCCGTCGTAGGCGAAGATCTCGCTTTGCGACTTGTCACCCAGGTTGGCGCGACGTTCAGTCAAACGGCCCATGGGGTCGAAGTTGACCGAGATCACGCGTTCGCCGTTGACGGTGTGGGCCAGGCGCCCGGTCTCGGCGTCGTACTGATAACGCGTGGTACGACCGTCGAAGCCGGTTTCTTCCAACAGGCGACCGATCGGGTCGTAGTGGAAGTGCGCGCGTTGTTCGTTTTCGTTTTCCAGGGCCAGCAACCGGCCAAGACGGTCCCAGCGGTAGCGCAAGGTTTGCTCGGCGGCATCGACCCGCTCGGAAATTAAACCGGCGGCGCTGTAGCTCCACGTGGTGCAGCGATCAAGACCATCAACATGCGCCAACAACCGACCTTCGGCATCGCGCTCGAAGCGCTCTTCGGTCTTGTCCGGGTGTTTGATCAATACCAGTTGACCAGCCTTGTATTCGTATTCGGTACTCTGCCCAGCCGGGGCGGTGAAGCAGATCATCTGCCCGAGTTCGTTGTATTCCCAAGCACTGGTTTTGCCCGAGCAATCGACATATTCCACCATCTGCCCGGCGTCGTTGTAGGCCAGGGCTTTTTCGTTGCCGTTGGCGTCCTTGATCGCGGTGGGTTGGCCGGATTTGTTGTAGGCGTATTCGGTTTTGTTGCCCAGCGGATCGACCGTTTCGACCAGGTTGCCCTGATCATCGTAGGCCCGTTGCCACTGGCCGCCCTCGGCATCGCTGATCTTGATCAGCAAGTCCTGATCGTCGTAGGCGTAATGCATCACGGTGTGGTCGGCGCGGATGTGTTGAAGGCGATTGCCACGCTCGTCGTAGGTGTAGCGATCCGTGCTGCCATCCGTACGGACATGACGAATCACATTCTTGGCGTCATCGCGGAAAAACCATTCCGAGCGCTCATCCGGATGGCGAATACGGTAGGTGTAGCCAAGGATGTCGTAGTAGTGCCAGGTCTCGTTGCCATGGGCATCGGTGACGTAGGTCAGGCGGATGTTTTCGTCCCATTCCAGACGGGTGTCGAAACTGCCGTCGTCGGCCCATTCGCGGATGGCCTTGGCGTCGGCGCCAACACCTTGCCACTCCAGATTCATGCCGCGACCAGTGCGGTCGGCGTAACGGGTGATCAGGTGATGTTGGTACTGATAGGACCAAGCGGCTCCGTTCTCGTCCTGGGCCTGAATCAGGTCGCCATACGCATCGTACTGGTAAGCACAGAGTTGGCGCAGCGGAGCACCGTCAACGACTTGCCAGAGGCCGATCAGTCGGCCTTGATCATCGATCAGCGTGCCGAGGTGCAGATGAACTTTGCAGATGTCGTTTTCTAGGTAGGTGATCAGGTCCGACAGCACCGAAAGTTCGCCGTGACGATGCTCGTAATGCAGCATGATCCCGGCGCCGTTGCGCAGCGAAATATTGGTCAGCACAAAGCGCTGGCCATGGCGGACGTAGGTTTCCTTGCGCTCGAAACCACGGCACAGCAGGAGCTGGTCTTCGCTGGCGCGTACCAGGGTGATGTTTTCGATGGCGTCGTAGTGGAACAGGCCGACTTTGGGCAGCGGGTAATTGTGGCTGCGACCGTCAGCGTCGTGAAACTTCAGGCCATCGTTAACGCAGTCGAAACGCGTGGTGAACTCGGTGATCCAGCGTGCACCGAGTTCGCTCTGGTCATAAGCGCTCAGACGCGAATTGTAGGTGCGTGACCATTCGACCGGGAACGGCCCCGGCAGGCTGAAATCGGTGTGGCTGAGGCTTTCCGAACCCAAGGCAAAACTGATGCTGTTGCAGGTGCCGGTACAGGTGGCGTTTTTCTTACCATTAGCGGCATTCGCTGCTGGAGCCTGATGACTGTTGGCCCCCAAACCACCTTCGGACTCCGTGCGCTTGGCCTGACTGGTCTTGTCAGGTTTGACCCCGGCGCTCTGACCATGAGCATTGCGCTTACGCCAAACGGTGACGGCGCCGGACAGGATCACCAGCAACCAGCCGATGGAGTTCTGCACCGACTCATCATCGAGCTTGCTCAACTGGGTGCGCAGTTCAGGCCCCATCGCCCGCAGCTTCTTGGTCTCAGTGGCCACTCGTTCTTTGATGTCATCGGGCAGCAGGTGATCGGCCGCGCTATTGGCCAGGCCCTTGCCTGCGGCCTTATACGCGCTGGCAGCGGCCCCGAAAATATTGTCGATCGCCGCGAGGGGATCGTTTAGCAGTTGGTCGCCCGCAGCGCTGATTTTTTGGCTGGCGGCCTGAGCATCACCCTTGGCATCGAGCTTGCCGTTGGCCACTTTTTCGAGGCCTTTGGCGATTTCGTTGATGACATCTTCGCCAAGCTTGCCAGCGTCCGCTAGGATGCCGGGCAGCTTGCCTTTAGCTTGCTCCACGAAGTCATCGAGGGTGCCGACGATGGACGCGTTCAAGTGCCCGATCAGGATTTCGATCACGGATGCACTGAGCAGCGCTTTGGTGGTGGCCTTCATTTCCTGACGCACCAGAAACAGGGTCGGGCGCAGGGTCATGCGTGCAGCGGCCATGGCCGGCGGTAACGGCAGTACGCCGATCAGGTTAATGCCCAGACTGGCCCAGGCGAGCAGGTCGCGTTTCTGTGCATTCGACAGGGTGACGATGTCACCCAGCGCATCGACCAGCGCCATGATGTTGCCCACCACCGGCAAGGCCCCGGCGACGTTCTTGATCCGGTCGAGGGTGACCACGCCGCCGCTGGCGGATTGCAGCCAGGCGTCGAAGACTGCCGCGCTGCTGGCGACGTCCTGAACGTCGATAGCGCTCAGCGGAACAATGGCAACCTGCGGTTCACGTTTTACGATTTCAGTGGTCATGACAGCATCTCACCGGCCAGAAGGCCCGGGGTTTTAAAGGAGGTCTTGGGAGGTGTGACGGCCGGCAGGCTCGGCAACTTGCCGCTTTTGCGGGCGGCACCGAGGAGGCTTGAGGCACTTGGCATCGCGGCACTGGCGAGTTTCGGCAAACCCGCAACCCCGCCCTGCACTGCACCCTTGATTTGCTGTGCGGTCTGCATCGCGCCTTGGGCGGATTGCACGGCGCTCATGCCGGTCTGGGCCAGGTTTTTGCCTTGCTCCAGCACGTCCCAGTTCTTGCTCGGCAAGACCTGCGCAACCATCGACTGCACCGGGCCGGGAATGTCCTCGGCGCTCGGCGGTTGCAGCGGCCATTCCGGTTTGCCGATGTAGCTGCCATCGCTCCAGGTGTCCGCCGGGTCCTTGCCAAACACCACTCGCGCCGGCCCCGGTGCTGCCCCGGAAACCGTGGCAAACCCCTTGGCATCGAGCGTGCCTTTGAGGCTCTTGCCCAAGGCGTCGATCACTTCAAAGTCACCGCCCTTGATCCCCTGCAACCCGGCGTACTGGTTGAACAACTCGAGATTGCCCTTGCCCGGTTTCGGCGGTTCGGGGAATACACCCGCCAGGCTTTTCGCCCCGGTGTAGGCGAAATTCGCCGCGTGTGCGGTGTATGGCCCGGTGGTCGCGTGGGTGATGCCGCCCGCGTTGTAGGTCGTCGCGCTGCCGCCGCCCTGGATCACCAGTTCGGTTTTCGCAGTGATGGTGATGCGGTCGGCGTTGGCGGTGATGTTGAGTTTGGCCAGCAGGTTGATGCTGTCCTTCAAGGCGCGCACATCGATGTCGCCGGACGCCGCGACCAGCCGCCAGCCGAGGTTTTGCACGAACAGGCGCATGCCCTGACTGGCACTGGCGAGCAGGCGTTTACCGATCGACAGGCTGGTGTGGCCGGTGCTGCTCAGGGCCAAATGTTCGCCGGTGGCGATGTGGCTGGAACGCGGGGTGCTTAGGGCGATGCCGGCCGGGCTCGCCAAGACCAGATGCGGCTCAGTGAACTCGGGGAATTCGTTGGCGCTCATGTTCGCCGGGCCGCTACCGAGAATGCCTTGGTGCTGGGCGTGCAGCGCTTTGGCCACGTCGTCCTGATCGCCGGGATCCTGGGCTTGCAGTTCCTTGGCCTGGATCGCAAAACCGTCTTGCTGCTCGCTGGCCGTGGCCAGGCGTTCGGCGGTTTCCGGCAGGTCCTTGTGGTGTTTGGATTCGTTGGGCCGGGGTTCGGTGGTGATCAGCAACCCGGCGGCCGCGCGC
Source organism: Pseudomonas sp. LBUM1646 (assembly GCF_059716165.1). Lineage (NCBI taxonomy): Bacteria > Pseudomonadati > Pseudomonadota > Gammaproteobacteria > Pseudomonadales > Pseudomonadaceae > Pseudomonas > Pseudomonas sp. LBUM1646. Next base: position 1,684,321 of record NZ_CP166810.1, on the reverse strand, counting down.
ACCGCGCCATGGCGGTCGGTGCGCAGCTCAAAGCCTTCGCCACGCGGCTGTCCGCCGGACGGTCGTGGATGGGTCAGGTAGCCGAGGTTGATCGCGCTGGCGCCATGGTCGCTGCGCAGGGCGATGCTGATCTCGCTGGTGGTGTCGTCGATGCGCAGTTCGTTGGTGCGGCTGCCCTTGTATTCCTTGCTTTTGACCGTGGCCAGGGTTTTGAAGTCCGGCAGTTTGTACGGCGGCAGGTTGGCGCCGTGGTACAGGCACCCGGTGATCAGCGGCTGGTCAGGATCGCCTTCGAGGAAAGTGATCAGGACTTCCATGCCGACCCGTGGCAGGTTGATCGAGCCAAAGGTCTGCGCCGCCCAGTTCGAGGCCACGCGCATCCAGCAGCTGGTTTTGTCGTCGTGCTGGCCTTCGCGGTCCCAGAAGAACTGGACCTTCACCCGGCCGTACTGGTCGCAGAAAATCTCTTCGCCTTCAGGGCCGGTGACCACCGCGCTCTGGGTGCCGAGGACTTTCGGTTTCGGGTGATCGAACGGCGGGCGGTACGGTACGTTCCACGGAGTCGCGGAAAAACGGTTGCGATAACCCTGGTGGAAATCGTCTTTCAAGTCGGTGACGTCGCTGCTGATCACCTCTTCCAGCACTTGCGGCTGTTTGCCTTCGTGGAAGATTTCGGTGAGCAGCCACAGGTCGTTCCACGCAGGGTTGGCGTGCTCGGTCAGGGCGAGGAAATGCCCGGTCACCAGCAGCGGTTGATCGCTGCTGCCTTCGGCGAGGCGATAGTCGCTGCGGTGTCTTTCGAGGGCGCGATTGGCCAGGTGTTTACCGCGTTCGCGATCCACGAAACGGCCGGGGTAATCGTAGTCTTCGAGGTCCGGTTTGGCGGCGCTTTTGGCGGCGCTTTCCAGCTCGATTTTCGGTTTGGTGAAGTCGTAATCACGGCGGGTGGTGCGGCTGGTGCGGGTGATCACGCGCAGGCCGAAACGCTTGATCACCGGTAGATCGGCGACCAGTCCGGTGTCTTGCTGATAGGCCACGGGAGCGAGTTTCGGGAACACCGTTTGGTCATCGCCGAACATCAGCAAGTGGCCGCTGGCGCTGTGCTGGAAGTGGTAGTGAATGCCCTCCTCCTCGCACAGGCGCTGGACGAACTGCAGGTCCGATTCGTCGTACTGCACGCAGTACACCCGCTCCGGGTACACCGCGCTGAGCTGGAACTTGTGTTCGCTGGCGAGGATGCCGTGCTCTTCCAGCACCTGGCTAATGATCTGCGGCACGGTCATCTGCTGGAAGATGCGCTGATTGACCCGATGCGCCAGGTACGCCAGCTGCGGGCGCAGCGAGATCTTGTAGCGGGTCAGGCGCTTGCCGGCCTCGCCCTGGGCAATGCTGTAGACCAGCCCGTGAATGCCGGTGCCGTTTTGCGTCAGCTGCAAAAACGCCAGTTTGTGCAAGAGGCTTTCGAGGTTCAGCGAGGCTTTTTCGCTGACCAGTTCCAGTTCGAATTCGAACGGTTGGTTGAGCGCTTCCCGGCCGGTGAACGACAGCACCTGAAAATAGTTGTCGGCCCCGTCGATAGTCAGGGCAAAGTGAGTCTGATTGGCCGGTGCGAACATTCCGTGTTCCTCATGCGATGTTGCGGCAGGCGTCCACAATCGACGACTGCAAAAAAATCTTTAGGGACAACAAACCGCCTCAGCCGCTGGGGCCGAGGCGGTACAACAGTCGACCTGAATCAGGCGACCGGCAGACGCCAGTCATCGGAACCCGAAGTACCGGAGACTTCGTGGGTCCAGGTGATTTTGCGGTAGGTGAACTGCACTTCTTCCAGGTGCGTGAAGTGCGAGTTCGACGGGTCCTGGCAGTTGTGCATTTTGTTGTTGATGGCGACGATGATCGCGTCTTCCAGTTTGGTGGTGTAGTAGTGCTCTTGGGTCCCTTGGGCCGAAGTGCGGTACCACTGGATAACGATTTCGCTCATGCGCTCGCCGGAAGTCAGCGCCGCTTGCAGCAGTGGCGAAGCCTTGTCGTAGACCTTGGTGATTACAACTGGCTTGTGAACGCGCTGACCGGTTGGTTGGCCGGACTGCGGGTCACGCGGGATGATCACGTCGTGGCTGAACGCCTGAACCATGACCTGGTCTTCGTGACCTTCCTGGTAGGTGTTGCCAACGGAGTCAGCGGTGAATGCGCCAGCAGTGATCAGGCCTTGTTTTTCGCCAGTGACGGACATGTAGGCAGGTGTTGCCATGGGATGCTCTCCTTGCTCAAAAGACAGGACCGGACGGCGTGATTGCCTGCCCAGTTGGCGAAGGAGGTATCAAAAGTCGTGCCAGCCATCATGTGGCCATTACGCTTCAAGGGTTTGCAGCCCGTAGGCGGGGAATTATTCGATTTTTACCGTAGGAAAAGCCGTCAAAGTGCGCAAGAAGTTGCGCAGTACTGCGCAACTTCTTGCGCACTTGGCTGTAAGCCTTTAACGGCGTGGCTTGCAGCGGTTTTTCGAGCTGTTTTTTGAAAATGAGTGCGCAACTTCTTGCGCACTTGCATCACGACGCCAATGCCGCCCGACGTATGCCGAACCGACTGATCCATACCGCCATCAAGATCACCGATCCGCCAAGGAACAACCGCCCCAGTTCCTCATGCTGGTTCCAGATCAGCAGATTGATCAGCAACCCCACCGGCACATGCAGGTTGTTCATCACCGCCAGCGTCCCGCCGTTCACCAGGCAGGCGCCCTTGTTCCACCAGTACAACCCCAGCGCGGTCGAGACCAGGCCGAGGAATACCAGCACACCCCATTGCAGCGGTGCTTCGGGCAGGAAATTCTGTTTGCCGAACAGCAGGAACGCCGGCAACGCCACCGCCAATGCGCCGAGGTAGAAGTAGCCGAAACGCCGATAATGCGGCAGGTCACTCGGGTGACGGGCCACCAGGTGTTTATAAAGCACTTGCCCGGCGGCGTAGGTGAAGTTGGCCAGTTGCAGCAGCAGGAAACCCATAAAAAAGTCCGGGTTGATCCGGTCGTAGCGAATCACCGCAGCGCCTGCCACCGCCACCAGTGCCGCGACCAGGGCCCAGGGATTGAAGCGTCGGTTCAGCGCATCTTCGATCAGCGTCACGTGCAGCGGTGTGAGGATGGTGAACAGCAACACTTCCGGCACCGTCAGCACCCGAAAGCTCAGGTACAGGCAGACATAGGTCACGCCGAACTGCAACGCGCCGATCAGCAACATGCCGCGCATGAACGCCGGCTCGACCGAACGCCAGCGTGTCAGCGGAATAAACACCAGCCCCGCCAGCAGCACCCGCACCAGCACTGCGAAGTAGCTATCGACATGCCCGGCCAGGTACTCGCCGATCAAACTGAAGGAAAACGCCTGGATCAGCGTGACAAAAAGTAGATAGCCCATGCTCGCCTCGTTTCGAATGGCGGCGACGATAGCGGGTTTTACTCTTCACTGCGAATCATCAGGCCACAGTGGTTTTGTGTCGACTCACCAAATCCCGGGCAAAAAAAAGCCCGATCTCGCTAAAGCGTTCAATCGGGCTACAGCACTCAGGAGCAACAAGTGCAAAGGGAGGTTCGATGCGCGTAAAGCCTTGAAGGGGTTGCGCCAGGTCACTTGAACATCAAGGGATTATCTGGCGATTAAAGCCTCAAGCCACTTGGGAAAGCTTGGCGTTGGCCTGGTTCAGGCCCTTCTCCTGGAAGTCGCCGCCCAGGTTCATGCCTTCGGCGTGAATGAAGGTCACGTCGTGGATGCCGATGAAGGCCATGACCTGACGCAGGTACGGTTCCTGGTGATCCGCCGGGCCACCGGCATAGATCCCGCCGCGAGCGGTCAGCACGTAGGCACGTTTACCGCTGAGCAGACCTTGTGGGCCAGTGTCGGTGTACTTGAAAGTCACGCCAGCACGCAGCACATGGTCGAGCCAGGCTTTAAGGGTGCTCGGGATCGCGAAGTTGTACATCGGCGCCGCCATGACCAGCACGTCGGCAGCCAGCAGTTCGTCAGTCAATTGGTTGGAGCGGTCGAGAGAAGCCTGTTCGATGTCGTTGCGTTGTTCGGCAGGTTTCATCCAGCCGCCGAGCAAGTTGATGTCCAGGTGCGGCACCGGGTTGACGGCCAGGTCACGGACGGTGATCTGGTCCGCTGGGTGCGCGGCTTTCCATTGGCTGATGAAGGTCTGGGTCAGCTGACGGGAAACCGAGTCTTGCTGACGGGCGCTGCTTTCGATGATCAGAACGCGGGACATGGGATGTAGCCTCCATCTGAGAATGCTGTAGGTCGATGGAGTGGAGGTTAAACAGAGTTATATCGATGAAAAAGCGCAAATAACTGCTATAAAGCATCGATAAATTCGTTTATAAGCTGAGCGTACTCTTTGAAAGCGGGCTTGCTCGCGAAGGGGCCGTGTCATTCAACGTTGATGTCGACGGGGACACCGCCTTCGCGGGCAAGCCTCGCGCCTACAGGGTTTCATCTCATTTAGGTGAGCAGCTCAGGTTGATACGCATCTTGATAATGGTGCGGGTGAACTTGGCGGTGGCATTTTTGTGTTTGCCGGCCGGCACGTCGATCGTGCGGGTGCGCGGTGCTTCCGGGCCATTGTTGAACACCACCTTACACACCGCATCCGTACTGCCGTAGTTGTTGACCTGGATAGAGGCGATGTCGTTGTCCGTGTCGTAGGCGTTGTAGTCGATGCTCATGCCATTGAGCTGTTTTTGAACATCGATCGGATAGGCAAACGCAGTCAACGGCATCAGCGCCAACACCACACAACAGAATTTTTTCATTCGGCAGTCTCCAATAAGGACTGCCAGCTTAGGACAAGAGGAGCTCATCATGAAAGCGCCCCGCGTGACCCTTGATCAATGGCGAACGTTGCAAGCCGTGGTCGACCACGGCGGTTTCGCCCAGGCCGCCGAAGCGCTGCACCGCTCGCAATCGTCGGTCAGCTACACCGTGGCCCGCATGCAGGACCAGCTCGGCGTGCCACTGCTGCGCATTGACGGCCGCAAAGCCGTGCTGACCGAGGCCGGCGGCGTGTTGCTGCGCCGCTCGCGGCAACTGGTGAAACAGGCCAGCCAACTGGAAGACCTGGCCCACCACATGGAGCAAGGCTGGGAAGCGGAAGTGCGGCTGGTGGTCGATGCCGCTTACCCGAGCGCCCGCCTCGTACGCGCCTTGACCGCGTTCATGCCGCAAAGCCGTGGCTGCCGGGTGCGGCTGCGCGAAGAAGTATTGTCGGGCGTGGAAGAAGTCCTGCTCGAAGGCGTGGCCGACCTGGCCATCACCGGCCTGAGCATTCCCGGTTACCTGGGTGCGGAATTGAGCGACGTCGAATTTGTCGCCGTCGCCCACCCCGAACACCCGCTGCATCGCCTAAACCGCGAAATCAACTTCCAGGACCTGGAAACCCAGATGCAAGTGGTGATCCGCGACTCCGGCCGCCAGCAGCCACGGGACGTTGGCTGGCTCGGCGCCGAACAGCGCTGGACCGTCGGCAGCCTGGCCACTGCAGCGACTTTTGTCAGCAGCGGCCTGGGTTTTGCCTGGCTGCCCCGGCACATGATCGAACGGGAATTGAAGGAAGGTACGCTCAAGCTGCTACCGTTGGACCAGGGTGGCAGCCGTAACCCGAGTTTCTATCTGTACTCGAACAAGGACAAACCCATGGGCCCGGCGACGCAAATCCTCATCGAACTGCTGCGCACCTTCGACACCGCGCCGCTGGATGCACCGTTCGCCGCCCCTGAACAAGCCTGACACGGAGTTTTTGCATGGCCTATTTCGAACATGAAGGTTGCAACCTGCACTATGAGGAATATGGCCACGGCGCTCCGTTGCTGCTGGTCCACGGGCTGGGTTCCAGCACCCTGGACTGGGAAATGCAGATCCCGGCGCTATCCGCCCATTACCGGGTGATCGTCCCGGACGTGCGCGGCCACGGTCGTTCGGACAAGCCCCGCGAGCGTTACAGCATTGCCGGGTTCAGCGCCGACCTGATCGCGCTGATGGAACACCTGAACCTCGGCCCGGCCCATTACGTGGGCCTGTCCATGGGCGGCATGATCGGTTTCCAACTGGCCACCGACCAGCCGCAATTGCTTAAAAGCCTGTGCATCGTCAACAGTTCGCCCGAGGTCAAGTTGCGCAGCCGCGACGACTACTGGCAGTGGTTCAAGCGCTGGAGCCTGATGCGCGCGCTCAGCCTCGGCGCCATCGGCAAGGCCCTGGGCGCCAAGCTGTTCCCAAAACCGGAGCAGGCAGACTTGCGACAAAAGATGACCGAGCGCTGGGCAAAAAACGACAAACATGCTTATCTCGCCAGCTTCGATGCCATCGTTGGCTGGGGGGTTCAGGAACGACTTTCCAGGGTCGCCTGTCCAACCCTCATTGTCAGCGCCGACCGTGACTACACGCCGGTCGCACTGAAAGAAACCTATGTAAAACTGCTGCCCGATGCGCGGCTGGTGGTGATCGCCGATTCGCGCCACGCCACCCCGCTGGATCAACCCGAACGCTTTAACCAAACCCTGCTCGAGTTTCTCACCGCAGTCGACACCACTACTCAGGATCACTGACCCATGCTGAAAAAAATCGCCCTCGTCGCCGGCTCCGTACTGTTTGCCGCCAACCTGATGGCCGCCACGCCCGCCAAGGCGCCGCATGTGCTGCTGGACACCACCAATGGCCAGATCGAAATCGAACTGGACCCGGTCAAGGCGCCGATCAGTACCAAAAACTTCCTTGATTACGTCAACAGTGGCTTCTACAACAACACGATTTTTCACCGCGTGATCCCGGGCTTCATGGTCCAGGGCGGCGGCTTTACTCAACAAATGCAGCAGAAAGACACCAAGGCGCCGATCAAGAACGAGTTCAAGACAAGTGGCCTGCATAACGTGCGTGGCACGCTGTCCATGGCTCGTACATCCGCTCCGGATTCGGCCACCAGCCAGTTCTTCGTCAACGTAAAAGACAACGACTTCCTCGACAGCGGCGATGGCTATGCAGTCTTCGGCAAAGTCGTCAAAGGCATGGACGTGGTGGACATCATCGTCAACACGCCAACCACTACTCGCGGCGGCATGAAAGACGTACCCGCCGATCCTGTGTTCATCAAGTCGGCCAAAGTCATCGACTAAGCTTCACAGGATGTCTTGAGCGGTTGCCGCCCTGCGGTGCCGCTCACACTGTTCAAAGGAGAGCCCCAGCGCGGGCGGAGAACCAATGCTTTATCGCCGTTTTGAAAAACTGATCGACATCTTCCGCGATGCACCGACGGCGGCTCCGCCGGATCGGGTTCTCCCTTTCTATACCTATTATCTGAAGCAGGTCTGGCCGAGTTTCGCCGCCCTGCTGGTCGTCGGGCTGTTCGCCTCGCTGATCGAAGTCGCGCTGTTCAATTACCTGAGCCGCATCATCGACCTGGCGCAAGGCGCGCCGAACCCGAATTTCTTCCAGGACCACGCCCTCGAACTGACCTGGATGGTGGTGGTCACCCTGGTGCTGCGCCCGATTTTCTTCGGCCTGCATGACCTGCTGGTGCACCAGACCCTGACCCCCGGCATGACCAGCCTGATCCTGTGGCAGAACCACCGCTACGTGCTCAAGCAGAGCCTGAATTTCTTCCAGAACGACTTCGCCGGGCGCATCGCCCAGCGCATCATGCAAACCGGCAACGCCCTGCGCGACTCCGCCGTACAAGCCGTGGACGCGCTGTGGCATGTGTTGATCTACGCGATCAGCGCGCTGGTGCTGTTTGCCGAAGCCGACTGGCGCCTGATGATCCCGTTGACCACCTGGATCGCCGGTTTCATCGGCGCGCTTTATTACTTCGTGCCACGGGTCAAAGACCGCTCGGTGCAGTCCTCCGATGCGCGCTCCAAACTCATGGGGCGGATCGTCGATGGCTACACCAACATCACCACGTTGAAGCTGTTCGCCCACACCAATTACGAACAGCAGTACGCCAAGGAAGCCATCAAGGAACAAACTGAGAAAGCGCAAATGGCTGGCCGTGTGGTCACCAGCATGGACGTGGCGATCACCAGCATGAACGGCTTGCTGATCGTCACCACCACCGGCCTGGCGCTGTGGCTGTGGTCGCAGTCGCTGATCTCGGTGGGCGCGATTGCCCTGGCCACGGGTTTGGTGATCCGCATCGTCAACATGTCCGGCTGGATCATGTGGGTGGTGACCGGCATCTTCGAAAACATCGGCATGGTCCAGGACGGTTTGCGGACCATCGCGCAACCGGTCAGCGTCACCGACCGCGACCAGGCCAAACCGCTGGCCGTGGCCCGTGGCGAGGTGCGTTTCGAGCACGTGGATTTCCACTACGGCAAGAAGAAAGGCATCATCGGCGGCCTTAACCTGAACATCAAACCCGGCGAGAAAATCGGCTTGATCGGCCCGTCCGGCGCCGGTAAATCGACCCTGGTCAACCTGCTGCTGCGCCTCTACGACGTCGAGGGCGGACGCATCCTCATCGACGGCCAGAACATCGCCGAGGTCGGTCAGGAAAGCCTGCGCGAGCGCATTGGCATGATCACCCAGGACACCTCGCTCCTGCACCGCTCGATTCGCGACAACCTGCTTTATGGCAGACCCGACGCCACCGACGCCGAACTCTGGGAAGCGGTGCACAAGGCCCGGGCCGACGAGTTCATCCCGTTGCTCTCGGACGCCGAAGGTCGCACCGGTTTCGATGCGCACGTCGGTGAGCGCGGGGTGAAACTCTCCGGCGGCCAGCGTCAGCGGATCGCCATCGCCCGAGTGCTGCTCAAGGACGCGCCGATCCTGATCATGGACGAGGCCACCTCGGCGCTGGACTCGGAAGTCGAAGCGGCGATCCAGGAAAACCTGGAAACCCTCATGCAAGGCAAAACCGTGATCGCCATCGCCCACCGGCTCTCGACCATCGCCCGCATGGACCGGTTGGTGGTGCTGGAAAATGGCAAGATCGCCGAGACCGGTACCCACGCCGAACTGCTGGCCCATGGCGGGTTGTATGCGCGGTTGTGGGCGCACCAGACGGGTGGGTTTGTCGGGATCGACTAGGCCGTGGGAACCCTTGTAGCAGCTGGCGAAGCCTGCGTTCGGCTGCGCAGCAGTCGTCATCGGTCGGTCTGAAACACTGCGCTGCCTGATTTGCGACTGCTTCGCAGCCGAACGCAGCCTTCGGCAGCTGCTATAAAAAACGTCACTGATTCAACAAATAAGCCGCCACAGCCCTTTAACCATGGGCTCTGGCGGTTTTTTCGTGGCTGCTGGATTTCCGCCAGAACCCTGCTGTACTCAGCCAAGGTTCTGGAGATGAACCTGTCGTAAATCTGCAGGAAGCATCACGCGATACAGTCTCGATAGGTCGCCTATCAAGGACGCTCTCATGTCTCTGTTCAAACGTTCAGTCACTGAGTTGTTAGGTACGTTCTGGCTGGTGTTGGGTGGGTGCGGCAGTGCGGTGCTGGCCGCGTCTTCGCCGTTGGGTATCGGGGTGCTGGGGGTGGCCCTGGCGTTTGGTCTTACCGTGCTGACCATGGCGTTCGCCATTGGCCATATTTCTGGATGTCATCTCAACCCCGCCGTATCGGTCGGGCTGTTTGTTGGCGGTCGATTTCCTGCCAGGGAGTTGCCGGCCTACATCATCGCCCAGGTGATCGGCGGGATTATCGCGGCGGCCTTGCTCTACTACATTGCCAGCGGCAAGGAAGGCTTCGATTTGTCGGCGGGCCTGGCCTCCAACGGCTACGGCGAGCATTCCCCCGGCAAATACTCGATGGCCGCAGGCTTTGTCTGTGAACTGGTGATGACGGCAATGTTTGTGCTGATCATCCTCGGGGCTACCGACAAACGCGCCCCGGCCGGGCTGGCACCGATCGCCATCGGCCTGTCCTTGACGCTGATCCACCTGATCTCGATTCCCGTCACCAACACCTCGGTCAACCCGGCGCGCAGCACCGGCCCGGCGTTGATAGTCGGCGGCTGGGCCATCGCGCAGTTGTGGATGTTCTGGGTCGCGCCGTTGCTGGGGGCGGTGGTTGGCGGCGTGACTTATCGTTGGTTGGGTAAGGAAGGCACCTGAGGTTTGGGCGAGGATTGTCATGTTTCCAACCGTGGCAATCTTCGCTTTCTCGACATGTTTCAGGTGAATCGACCAGAACTATCAAGTACGCGCTACTTCATTCATCAATACTCAATTAACAAACACAACTTGAAAAAAAACCACATAAACAGAAGCAAACATCTCTTAGCCCTTATTTAAAGTCATTGTTAATATCCCGCCCCTTGAACCGCCGGTTCAATATTTCAGACAAATAACAGGACATACTCATGATCAAAAAGATTTTGGCTCTTTGCGTATTGCTGAACATTGGGCTGTTTCAGGGCGCAGCCCAAGCAGAGAATAATGGCCCCTTCGCTAAACCCTCCATGCCTCGGCATATGGCTATGAGGTGTGGGCCCGGCACCTACTGGAGTGACGTACAAAAAACATGCATTCGATGGAACAACCTCGCAACCACCTCCAGCAAACAACTTTTACACAAGCCATAAAACATCCAAACTCACCTAAACAAGTTAAAGACATTAGCATGTATTAAATTTTCTAAAACACCGCGCCTCTAACAATAGAGGCCGGTATATTTTTCGTTGACCCCCAACAGCACCTGAAACGAACGAATGCAATATTAATGAATCATCAAGCCTGTCGATAAGGCAATGCAGTCCTCGCCTCTTCCGCATACGCCAACACCCCAACACGCTCCTGCTGCAAAAAATCTTTAACCGCCGCTTTCAACCCCGGATGTCGCAAGTAATGCCAGGAATGGGTGATCACCGGCTCGAACCCGCGAATCAACTTGTGCTCGCCCTGTGCCCCGGCGTCAAAACGCTGGATGCCGTTGGCGATCGCGTAATCCATGCCTTGATAGAAGCAAGTCTCGAAATGCAGGCGATCGTACTCCGCCAGGCAACCCCAATAACGACCGTAGAAACTGTCCCCGCCCACCAGACTGAACGCCATGGCCACCGGCCGTGAGCCTTGTTTGGCCAGCACCACGCGAATCGATTCCGGCATGCGCTCTGCCAGCAGGCTGAAGAATTCCCGCGTCAGGTACGGCGTTTGCCGACGTACCGCGTAGGTATTGGCGTAGCACGCGTAGACGAAATCCCACTGTGCCTCGGTCAGTTGCGCGCCCTCAAGCCATTCGAACTCGATGCCCTGCCCCGCCACTTGCTCGCGTTCTTTGCGCATCTGCTTGCGCTTGCGCGAACTGAGGGCGTCGAGGAAGTCCTGGAAGTCCCGGTAATCGCGGTTTTGCCAGTGATATTGACAACCGATGCGCTGCAACCAGCCCGGTTGCTCGGCCAACGCCGCGTCGGTGAACGGGTCGGTAAAATTGATGTGGGCGCTGGAAAGTTCTTCGATCTCCAGATAACCCGGCAGGCTTTTCAGCAGCTCAAATCCGTCCTCGACATTGACCGCCAACAATCGCGGCCCGCTGACCGGGCTGAACGGCACAGCGGTCAACAACTTGGGGTAATAGTCGATGCCAGAACGGGCGCAAGCATCGGCCCAGGCGTGATCGAACACGTATTCGCCGTAGGAATGCCACTTGCGGTAACTGGGCAATGCCGCGATCAAACGATCGCCTTCAATGTGCAGCAAATGCTCGGGCTGCCAACCGGAATGCGGACCGACGCTGCCGCTGTCTTCCAACGTGCTGAGGAAGGCGTGACGCAGGAACGGCTGATTTTCAGGTACCAGCGCGTCCCACGTTTGCGGGGCGATTTCGGACAGACTTTCCAGACGTTGCAGCGGCATCGGCATTCTCACAGTTCTTCGCGTGACAGCCCGGCGAGTATCGCTTATCGCCGCACATTCCACACCCCGTCATCCGGCGACAGCGCTCTAGAACGAAGGTTCATGAAAGATTTGTATCGTCATCGAGACGCCATCACTTTGCCACTGCACTGTCATAAACCATCGCGATACTGGCGCCTGTTTTTAGAGCGCCGGGTTCTACCCGGTCACTGTTTTCCGTCCGTCATCGGTCGGTTGTGTCCTGGATGGCTCAGTCATCCCTTTCATCTTCGGAGATTGATATGCGTCTTGCTTCCACGAAAACTGCGGCGGCCTTGTGTGGCGGCCTGATGCTGGCCATGAGCGTTCCGGCCAGCGCCGCAGTCGACGCCAAACTGCTCGACATGCTCAAGGCAAACGGCTCGATTTCCCAGGCGCAATACGCCGAATTGCAGGCCGAACTGGCGAAGGATCAGAAGACCCAGCAAATCGCGCAACAGGCTCAGCAAGAAACCAACGAGCAGATCGCCGCGACCGCGAAGAAAACCAATGAACTGAGCACCTTCGACCAGAAACTGGCGTGGGCCGCCAAGACTCAATTCAAGGGCGACGTGCGTTTCCGTGAAGAAACCGTGCACAACGACGGCGTGCCGAACAGCAAAGACCAGGATCGCCAGCGCATCCGTGCCCGCTTGGGCGCCTACAGCGAAATCAACCCGCAAGTCGACACCGGCATCCGTATCGCCACCGGCAGCAGCGACGATGCGCGCTCCACCAACCAGGACCTGAACAACTACTTCGACAAGAAGCAGATCTGGCTGGACCAGGGCTACGTCGACTACCACCCGGACGCGATCAAGAACCTGCACCTGATCGGCGGCAAGATGGCCCAGCCATGGGTGAGCATGGGCGACATCATCTGGGATAGCGACATTAACCCTGAAGGTCTGGCCGTCACTTACAAAATGCCGTTGAGCGGCAGCACCGAGCTGTTCGGTAGCGCCGGCCATTACACCCTCAAGGACAACGTCGACGGCGAAGGCGTGCAGTTCAAGCACGACCTGCGTCTGTACACCGGCCAGTTGGGTGCGCGTTTCGCCATCACCGACAACCTGAAAATGACCGTGGGCGGCACGATCTACAGCTACGACAACGACAAGGACAGCGCCTGCCCGACCACCGGCACCGTCACCGCGCCATGCGCATTGGCCGTCAACGGCAACAGTGCGAACGAAGAATTTAAACTGTACGAAGGCTTTGGCCAGATCGATATTGGCGGCCTGCCGGTACCGCTGTCGCTGTACGGCCAGTACGTCAACAACACCGAAGCCAGCAATGGCCAGGACACGGGTTGGCTGGCGGGTGTGAAGTCGAAGTTCTACGGGATCGCCGTGGATTACAACTACCGCGACGTGCAGCGTAACGCCGTGGTCGGCGCCTTCACCGACTCTGACTTCGCCAACGGCTTCACCGGTTCGCGCGGCAGCAAGTTGAAAGCCAGCTATGAAATCGACAAGAACTTCGCCATTGGCGCGACGTACTTCATGGCCAACTCCGACTACACCAACGCCAGCATCAGGAAGACCGACTCGGACATCAACACCCTGCAACTGGATGCCGAAGCCAAGTTCTGATTCACCGCAACACGACTCGGGCAAGGAAGCCCGGGCTGCTTTTACAAACTCGCATTGGTGTATCGGTCCCCATCATCCGTCCGATACGCCAACGCGAGTTTTTTTTTGGGCAAAAAAGATCGCAGCCTGCAGCAGCTCCTACGCCGATCAAGTCCAACCTCAATATTGAGTTGAAACCCGATCCCGTAGGAGCTGCCGCAGGCTGCGATCTTTTAAGACGAACTCAGCGCTTGCGCAGAATCACGCTACCAATCGAATACCCGGCGCCAAACGAGCTGAGCACCGCCAGCGAACCGCTTGCCAGATCATCCTGATTTTTGTGAAACGCAATCACCGAACCGGCGGAGCTGGTATTCGCGTAGGTATCAAGAATCACCGGTGCTTCTTCTTCAGTAGCTTCGCGGCCCAGCAGTTTCTTGACGATCAAGTGATTCATGCTGAGGTTGGCCTGGTGCAGCCAGAAGCGCTTCACATCGCCGATGTTGAGCTTGTTTTCGTCCAGGTGCGTGGCGATCAGCTCGGCGACCATCGGACACACGTCGCGGAACACCTTGCGGCCTTCCTGCACGAACAGTTTGTCCTTGGCACCAATGCCCTCTTCCGCCGCGCGGTTGAGGAAGCCGAAGTTGTTGCGGATGTTGTTGGAGAACTTGGTCAGCAGTTTGGTGCTGACAATGTCGAACTGGTACGGGGAAGTCGCCAGGTCGGCCCGTTCGATGATCACCGCAGTGGCGGCATCGCCGAAGATGAAGTGGCTGTCGCGGTCGCGGAAGTTCAGGTGACCGGTGCAGACTTCCGGGTTGACCATCAGGATCGCCCGGGCCTGGCCCAGTTGCACGCTGTTGGTGGCGGCCTGGATACCGAAGGTCGCCGAAGAGCAGGCGACGTTCATGTCGAAACCGAAGCCTTGAATACCCAGGGCTTCCTGGACTTCGATGGCAATGGCCGGGTAGGCGCGTTGCAAGTTGGAGCAAGCGACGATCACGCCGTCGATGTCTGCGGCGGTCTTGCCGGCGCGCTGCAAGGCTTGTTCGGCAGCGCCGATGGCCATCTGGCACAGCACCGACCATTCGTCGTTGGAACGCTCCGGCAGGCGTGGCGCCATGCGTTGCGGGTCGAGGATGCCGTCCTTGTCCATGACAAAGCGACTTTTGATGCCGGAGGCTTTTTCAATAAACGCCGCGCTGGACTCGGTCAACGCTTCGATCTCGCCGCGCGCGATGGCGTCGGCGTTGTCGGCGTTGAATTGCGCGACGTAAGCGTTGAAAGACTGCACCAGCTCTTCGTTGGAGATGCTGTTGGCCGGGGTGTACAGGCCGGTGCCGCTGATGACGACGTTATGCATGGTCGTTTCTCTAATCTGTTCAGGCAGAAAGCGTTGGCACCGACGTACCAACACACAAAGGGTCTTTTCCCGTCTGGGGAATCAAACCTGGCATCGCTTTATTCCGATCCGCCCGGGCCTGTGAAGGCTCAAAATCGCGGGGCCGGCGTTTATAGGCGCGAAGTTTGCCATAAACGCTGGGGTTTGGCCCCTTTTGCGAGAGCAACGACGTACCTGTGTGAGCGGGCTTGATGATCGTTCCCACGCTCCTGCGTGGGAATGCAGCCCGTGACGCTCTGCGTTACTGGACGCGGAGCGTCCCCAGAGGCATTCCCACGCAGAGCATGGGAACGATCAGCGACAGGTTAAGGTTTTGATGATCGTTCCCACGCTCCTGCGTCACTAGTGTCCGGTAAAAACTGAAGGGGGAGCTTGCTCCCCCTTGCTGTTGGCGGACTTCAGTCATAATCGGATTTTTCAGACTCGATTTTGACTCATGTTCTCCAGCACCCGTTTAGCCCAACTGCTCAGTGCGATCCCTCGCCCGTCCTTCCAGCAATCCACCGAAAAGTACCAGGCGGATCGCTACGTCAAACGCTGCACATCCTGGCAATTGCTGGTAACACTGGTCAGCGGCCATGTAACCCAAGCCTTAAGCCTGCGGTCATTGGCGACTTTCTCCGAAACGCTGGCTGCGCATAGCTACCATCTCCAAGCCGGCCCCATTGCCCGCTCGACCCTGTCAGATGCGTTGAACAAGCGTGATTACCGGCCGTTCCAAGACCTCTGTGAGAACCTGTTGCGCGGTGTCGGCCGTCAACAGCGCAAGGAAGTCGGCGCCATGGTTAGTCTGATTGATTCCACTTCGATTACCTTGCGTGGACCTCACTTTGATGACTGGACTGCCGCAACTAAAACCCGCATCACACAAGGCCTCAAGGTACACGTAGGGTTGGATCTGGCTCAGTTGGCCCCGGTGTACGTGAACATTACCCCCGCCAACGTCAACGACATGAGCGATGCGCTGAATATGCCGATTCAGGCCGGCATGACTTATGTCTTTGACAAAGGTTACTGCGATTACAACTGGTGGTACCAGTTGCAGAGCAAAGGTGCTTATTTCGTCACTCGGTTTAAGAAAAATGCCAACTACGAGGTGCTGCACGAGCACTCAACCGTTGCCGAACAAAGCCCGGTCATGAGTGATGAGGTCGTTCAGTTCGGCAAAAAACGTCTGGGTGGCAAACGTGTGAATGACTATCGAGACGAACCAGTAAGACGTGTCGTGATTGAACGCGAAGGGCACGTGACACCGTTAATCCTGGTGACCAACGACTTTGCCAGAACAGCTGAAGAAATCGCGGGTTTGTACAAGAATCGCTGGAAGATCGAGTTGTTTTTCAAGTGGATCAAGCAACATCTGAAACTCAAGCGGTTCTATGCTTTCTCCGAAAATGCCGTTCGCCTGCAGATTTACAGTGCTTTGATCAGCTACTTGTTACTGCACCTTTTTCACCGTCGCTCAGGGTTTCCCGGCTCGTTGTTTGAGCTGACGGTGCGGATTGCACATGTCCTGCATGAACGGCCCGCTACCCAAGAATTCAAAGACCGACGAAGGCAGGAACAAGAAAAACTAAAGGCTGCCCAGGGCAACCTTCAGCTTTGAAACATGTTTACCGGACACTAGTGACGCTCCTGCGTGGGAATGTAGCCCGTGACGCTCTGCGTCACTGGACGCGGAGCGTCCCCAGAGGCATTCCCACGCAGAGCATGGGAACGATCAGCGACAGGTTAAGGTTTTGATGATCGTTCCCACGCTCCTGCGTGGGAATGCAGCCCGTGACGCTCTGCGTTACTGGACGCGGAGCGTCCCCAGAGGCATTCCCACGCAGAGCATGGGAACGATCAGCGAGAGGTTATGGCTCGACCTGGGTCCATTGCTTGTTCAGGCGTTTATCGGAGATCGGCACCTTGGTCCCCAATTGCTGGGCGAACAGCGAAACCCGGTATTCCTCCAGCCACCAGCGATACAGTTCCAGCTGCGGATCGCGCTTGCCTTCCTGGGCGTGTTTGTTGGCGCGGGTCTGGTATTGCGTCCACAGGCCAGACAATTCGCCGGCCCAGACCCGATCCCGCTGCACTTGCGCACCGATTTTCTCGAAACGCTGCTCGACCGCTTTCAGATAACGCGGCAGCTCCTTGAGCCACTGCATCGGGGTTTCCCGGACAAAGCCCGGATACACCAGATGACTGAGCTGCTGCTTGATGTCATTCAACGCCACGGCTTGCGCCAGGTCGATCTTGCCCTTGAAGCGTTTTTGCAGACCGTGCCAAAGCTTGAGAATCTCCAGCGTCAGCTTCGCCAGGCGCTCGGCGTGCTCGGTCCAGCCGCCGCGCTTGCGCTCGGCCAGCGAGGCCAACCCGGCGCCATCGCGGGGCAACGGGTCTTCGCCGTCGAGAATGCAGCTGTCGAGACTGGCCAGCAGGATGTCTTCGACCAAGGCATCAATGCGCCCCAGTTCGCGGTACATCAGGCCCAATTCGGTCAGCCCCGGCAACTTGCCGCGCAGGAATTTCGCCGGCTCGGCCATTTGCTGCATCAACAAACGCTGCAAGGCACGACGATGCTGGAACTCGGCCTCAGCCGGGGTCGAAAAACGCCCTTCCTTGACCGTACCGCTCTCTTCCACCAACGCCGGATACACCGTCATCGACAGCCCGGCGATCTTCTGCTGGGTTTTCTCGGCCACGGCAGCAAAGACTTTCGGTTCTACCGGTAGCTGGTTTTTCGCGGTTTGCGGCACGGCCAACGCGGCTTGGCTCGCTTCGGCAAATCGAGCGGTCAACTCCGCCAGATCACGCCCTTCGCCAAGGAACTTGCCCTGGCCGTCGACGATTTCCAGGTTCATCCGCAGGTGGCTGTCGACCTGTTGCGAAGCCTCCGTCCACGCTTCATCGCTGACCCGCGCACCGGTCATGCGCAACAGTTCGCGACCCAGTGCCTGAGGCAGCGAGCCCTCGGCAAAGGTCATGCGCTGCAACGCGGCTTTGACAAAGTCCGGCACCGGCACGAAGTTCTTGCGCAGGGCTTTGGGCAGGTTACGGACCAGCGCAATGCACTTGGCCTCGATCACGCCCGGCACCAGCCATTCGAGGCGTTCCGGTGGCAGCATCGGCAACAGCGGCGCCGGCACGCGCAGGGTCACGCCGTCACGCGGGTGATTGGGTTCGAAGTGATAACTGAGCGCCAACTCCAGATCACCAATGTGCAAGATGTCCGGGTAATGCAGCGCGGTGACTTCACTGGCCTCGCGGGCCAGCACGTCTTCTTCGCGCATGATAAGCAGCTGCGGGTCTTTCTGGCTGTTGACCTTGTACCAACTGTCGAACGTCGCAGTCTGGTGAATCTCCGCCGGCAGTCGCGCGTCGTAGAAGGCGAACAGGGTTTCTTCATCGGCCAAAATATCGCGACGACGGGCCTTGGCCTCCAGTTCGTCGAGCTGTTCCAGCAACTGCGCATTGGCCGTCAGGCACTTGGCCTTGGACTGAATTTCACCACGCACCAGGCCTTCGCGAATGAAAAACTCGCGTGACACCACCGGATCAATCGGCCCGTAATGCACCGGCCGGCGCCCGACCACGATCAACCCGAACAAAGTGATCTGCTCGAACGCCACAACCTGACCGCGCTTCTTCTCCCAATGGGGTTCGAAGTGGTTTTTCTTGATCAAGTGCCCGGCCAACGGTTCGATCCAGTCGGCGTCAATCTTGGCCACCATGCGCGCATAGAGCTTGGTGGTTTCCACCAGCTCGGCGGCCATCAGCCATTGCGGACGCTTCTTGCCCAGGCCCGACGACGGGTGAATCCAGAAACGCCGCTGACGGGCGCCGAGGTAATCGCCTTCATCGGTTTTCTGACCGATCTGGCTGAGCAGCCCCGAGAGCACGGCTTTGTGCAGTTTCGGGTAGTCCGCCGGTTCTTTATTGAGGCTCAACTGCATGTCGCGGCAAATCAGGCTCAACTGGCGGTGGGAGTCGCGCCACTCGCGCAGGCGCAAGTAGTTGAGGAAATTCTTGCGGCACCAGTTACGCAGCGGACTGGCGGTCAACGCCTGGCGCTGTTCTTCAAAACCACGCCATAGATTGACCAGCCCGGCGAAGTCCGAATCCACGTCTTTCCACTGTGCGTGGGCCTGATCCGCCGCTTGTTGGCGTTCCGGCGGACGTTCGCGCGGGTCCTGGATCGACATGGCGCTGGCGACGATCAGTACTTCCTGCAAGCTGCCGAGTTTCGCCGCTTCCAGCAGCATGCGACCCATGCGCGGGTCCACCGGCAGCCGCGCCAACTGGCGACCGAGCGGGGTCAGTTGGCTGTTGCGGTCCACTGCCGACAACTCTTGCAGCAGATTGAAACCGTCGCTGATCGCCTTGCCATCCGGCGGCTCGATAAACGGGAAATCGGTGATCTCGCCGAGGCGCAGGTGCAGCATCTGCAAAATAACGGCGGCGAGGTTGGTGCGCAGAATTTCCGGGTCGGTAAACTCCGGCCGGCCGATGAAATCTTCTTCGCCATAGAGGCGAATACAAATGCCCGGCTCGACCCGCCCGCAACGACCTTTACGCTGGTTGGCGCTGGCCTGGGAAATCGCTTCGATGGGCAAGCGCTGGACCTTGGCGCGGTAGCTGTAGCGGCTGATGCGCGCGGTGCCGCTGTCGATCACGTAGCGAATGCCCGGCACCGTCAGCGAAGTCTCAGCGACGTTGGTCGCCAGCACCACGCGGCGGCCTGGGTGCGACTGGAAAATCCGCTGTTGTTCGGCCGGCGACAAGCGCGCGTACAGCGGCAGGATCTCTGTGTGCTTGAGTTGGGCCTTGCGCAGCATGTCCGCCGCGTCGCGAATCTCGCGCTCGCCGGGCAGGAACACCAGCACATCGCCGGGGCTCTTGCGCTCGCTGCGTTCGAACGCGGCGATTTCGTCGAGGGTGGCGAGGATCGCCTGATCCACGGTCAAGTCGTCCTCGACGCGGTTGCCCTCTTCGTCCTGCTCCAGGGTCAGCGGGCGATACCAGGTGTCCACCGGGAAGGTCCGGCCCGAGACTTCGACAATCGGTGCGTCATCGAAATGCTTGGAGAAGCGCTCCAGGTCGATGGTCGCCGAGGTGATGATGACTTTCAGGTCCGGGCGGCGCGGCAGCAGGGTTTTCAGGTAACCGAGCAGGAAATCGATGTTGAGGCTGCGTTCGTGGGCTTCGTCGACGATGATCGTGTCGTAGCGTTCGAGGTAGCGGTCGTTCTGGGTTTCCGCCAGCAGGATGCCGTCGGTCATCAGTTTGATCAGGGTGTTGGAATCGCTCTGGTCCTCGAACCGCACCTGATAGCCGACCAGCGCGCCCAGTGGCGTGGCCAATTCTTCGGCGACCCGGCTCGCAACGCTGCGCGCAGCGATTCGGCGCGGCTGGGTGTGGCCGATCAGGCCATGTTGGCCGCGACCGATTTCCAGGCAGATTTTCGGCAACTGGGTGGTTTTACCCGAGCCGGTTTCGCCGGCAATGATCAGCACCTGATGCTTGAGCAGCGCGGCTTTGATTTCGTCGCGCTTGGCGGCGATCGGCAAACTGTCGTCGTAACGAATCACCGGCAGGCTGGCGCGCCGCGCCAACACCTGATCACAGGACGCCTGCATGCGCGTCACCCACTGGGCCAGCTTGGCCTCGTCAGGCTTCTTGCGCAGCTCAAGCAACTGCCGCCGCAGCCGGTGGCGGTCGGCGAGCATGGCGTGATCGAGGTTTTTCAGCAGTTTGTCGATGGAAGGCGATTCGTCAGTCATCAGGTACGCAATAAGTCGTCTAGTGGCGCAGGGTGCGGATTGTCGCAGATTTAAAGGACGAACGAGATCCCTTGTAACCGCCGCGTTCAGCCCTGTAGCAGCTGTCGAGCAGCGCGAGGCAGCGTTCGGCTGCGAAGCAGTCGTGAAATCAGGCACCTCAGCGCTACACGTGGACCGCATTCACAGGGTTTACGACTGCTTCGCAGCCGAACGCTGCCTCGCGGTGCTCGACAGCTGCTACGGGTCGTGCAGAACGGTTATTGGTTATCCAGGCCTTTACGCCGATACGGGAACACATCAATCACTTTCCCCGCCCGAATCGCCTCCTGCAGGCTTTTCCAGTAATCGGCGTTGTACAACTCGCCATGCAGTTCATCGAACAACTTGCGCTGCCCCGAATCAGCAAACAGAAACGGCGGAAACTCCTCCGGAAACACATCCAGCGGCCCGATCGAATACCACGGCTCGGACGCCATCTCATCTTCCGGCGTACGCGGTTGCGGGATGTGGCGGAAGTTGGCCTCGGTCAGGAAGCAAATTTCGTCATAGTCATAAAACACCACGCGCCCGTGCCGGGTAACGCCAAAGTTCTTCAGCAACATGTCACCGGGAAAGATGTTCGCCGCCGCCAGTTGCTTGATCGCCAGGCCGTAATCTTCCAGCGCCTCGCGCACCTGCGCCTCGTTGGCGTGTTCCAGGTACAGGTTGAGCGGCGTCATCCGTCGTTCGGTCCAGCAGTGGCGGATCAGTACGGTGTCGCCTTCGACTGACACCGTGGACGCCGCTACATCGAGCAGTTCTTCCAGGCACGCCGGTTCGAACTTGCTCAGCGGGAAACGGAAGTCGGCGAACTCCTGGGTATCGGCCATGCGCCCGACCCGATCGACGCTTTTCACCAGCCGATACTTCTCGATCACCGTGGCACGGTCGACGTTTTTCGACGGCGCGAAGCGGTCCTTGATGATTTTGAATACGGTGTTGAAACCCGGCAGGGTGAACACGCTCATCACCATGCCGCGCACGCCGGGGGCCATGATGAATTGGTCGTCGGTGTTGGCCAGGTGGTTGATCAGCGCCCGGTAGAACTCCGATTTGCCGTGCTTGTAGAAGCCGATCGAGGTGTACAGCTCGGCAATGTGCTTGCCCGGCAGGATGCGCTTGAGGAAACCGATAAATTCCGCCGGCACCGGCACATCGACCATGAAGTACGAGCGGGTGAACGAGAAGATGATCGACACATCGGCTTCATCGGTAATCAGCGCATCGATCTGAATCCCGCGCCCTTCGCGGTGCAGCAGCGGAATCACCAGCGGCCACTGCTCGTCCTGGGTGTAGATGCGCCCCACCAGGTACGCGCCTTTGTTGCGGTAAAGCACCGAGGAGAACAGTTCGACGCTCAATTCCGGGTCCTTGCAGACCCAGTCCGGCAGGTTTTCACGCAATTGCGCTTCGAGGCGGCGCAAGTCGCCGGCCAAGTCGGCGTAATCCTCGCTGAAGCGGTAGTCGGCAAAGATGCTCGCCAACATTTCCGACAAATGCCCTTGAGGCTTGTAAGTGCGCGTTTGCGCCGCCCGGGCCCGGCGCAGGCTCGGTCGGGTGGTGTGGATGAACATGCAGCCGTCGCTGATCAGGTCATGGCTGAACAGCCCGCAGAAGATCGAGTTGTACCAAGTCTCGGACAGTTCATCGTCGAACCGCAGGTCGATCAGGGTGATGTAGGCGCTTTTGACCAGCGGCCAGCAGCTGACGTCCATCAGCGTTTCGCTATCGAAGGTATCGCGCAGCCGCTCGACGGTTTCGCCGACTTTGTCTTCATACAGATTGATCCGCGCCGCCGACGCCGATTGAGTCTCCTGCCACTGGGCCCGCTCGAAACGCGCCCGGGCCCCGTCGGTGATCTGCCGGAAATGCTCGCGGTAATCGTCAAAGCCATCGAGGATCCTTCGGGCGATATCGGCGGCTGGCCAATGCTGCGGCATGGTGAGACCTCTGCGGGAATTTCGGAGCCCTGAGCTTAGCCAGTGAACCGGGTACAGGAGAAGCGTAATTTTCAGCCGAAATTAATTGCGCGGTTTTCGGTTGCCATCGATCAGGCGCTCGGCAACACTTCCGTCCCCATCAAGGAAGGAGTGCACCGTGAGCCCTGTCGATATTGTCCGTTTACTGTCGCTGGCGGCGATCTGGGGCGCGAGTTTCCTGTTTATGCGCATCATCGCTCCGGTGATTGGCACGATTCCCACGGCGTTTTTCCGGGTGTCGATTGCGGCGGTCGGCTTGCTGGTGATCCTCGGGCTGATGCGCATCAGCTGGGATTTCAAAGGCAAACTCAAGACCGTGATGCTGCTCGGGGTGATCAACTCCGGGATCCCGGCGACGCTGTATTCGGTGGCCGCGCAAGTGCTGCCGGCCGGTTACTCGGCGATTTTCAATGCCACCACACCGTTGATGGGTGTGCTGATCGGCGGTCTGTTCTTCCATGAAAAACTCACGGCGGCCAAGCTTGGCGGGGTGTTCCTTGGGCTGTTTGGCGTCGGTGTGCTGACCCGCGCCGGTCCGGTGGCGTTCGATATGCAATTGCTGATGGGCGCCCTCGCCTGCCTGCTCGCCACCACTTGCTACGGTTTTGCAGGGTTCCTGGCCCGTCGCTGGCTGGATCAGGCCGGTGGCCTCGACAGTCGTTTATCGGCGTTGGGCAGCATGCTCGGCGCAACGTTGTTCCTGTTGCCGCTGTTCGGCTACAGCGTGATCAGCAACCCACCGGCAAGCTGGGGCGGCTGGAATGTCTGGTTGTCGCTGCTGGGGTTGGGCCTGGTCTGCACGGCGTTTGCGTACATCGTTTACTTCCGCCTGCTCAGCTCGATCGGCCCGGTGAAATCGATGACCGTGACCTTCATGATCCCGCCGTTCGGCGTGTTGTGGGGCGCGTTGCTGCTGGATGAGCCGTTGTCGATGGCGCACATCTATGGCGGCGTGTTGATTGCGGCGGCGTTGTGGCTGGTGTTGAAACCGGCGGTGGTGAAGCCGGTGGAAGTGGCTTCACGCTAGAGCCTGCCCCTGTAGGAGCAGCCTTCGGCAGCTCCTACAGGGTTGTTCAGCGGTGGGTCGCTACACCGCCGCTTTGTACCCATCCTCGCGCTGCCGCGCCCGGGCCTGGACCACGTTGAGCATGGCGCACCCTTCGCGTGCCAGCAGGTGGACCGCGCGGGTGACGCGGGTCAGGTCGCAATCGGAAATGCCGGTGAGGTTGAGGCTGGTCAGGGTGTCGGTCAGGTCACGGATCACGCTGAAGCGGTGCATCGCGCAGGCGGCGATGTCGCTGAGTTCTCGGTGGGTGTTGATGTAGAGCACCGGGTTGTCGGCGTCGTAGGTGTCGATGGGAAGGTAACGCGGCATGATTTGGTCGTGCATTAGTGGAGTTCCTACAAAATATTAGTTGGAGCTTCCACCCTTCGCGGCCAAACGATAGAGGTGGCAGCTGTACGCAGGTTGGCCGACCGGGTAGGAACCGGTACACCCGAAGGTGTCCCACGCACAGCCGCCATAAAAACTCCCTTTCACACATAAACGTTTGAAAGGGAGTTATGGACACTGTTGCGTTCCTACCGACCGGCCAAGGTCAGTCGCGGTGTTTTCCGCGAGCCCAAACTATAGAGGTCGATGCCGAAACGCGGCAACAGGGTACGTCGTAGGAAACGTCTTGGAAAGTTGTGCGCTGCTGCGACAGCGCACACGTTCGCGGTAGGACCACCAGGCTGCGTTAACGGGTCTGACGAAACACAAACACCAACCCGACAATAATCAGCAGCATCCCCAGCACGCTCAACAGCGCCAGCCGATTACCGAAGATCAGGTAATCCATCACCGCCGTCACCGCCGGCACCAGGTAAAACAGGCTGGTGACGTTCACCAGATTGCCCCGGGCGATCAGCCGATACAGCAGCAACGTCGCCAGCACCGACACCACCAATCCCATCCACAACACCGGCACGATAAACCCGGTGCTGTGCTCGAAATGAAACGGCTGGAACGGCACGAAGATCCCGCACAGCAACAGCCCGGCCAAGTACTGCACCGGCAGCGTGCCGAGGGGATTGTCGGTGATGCGTTTTTGCATGATCGAGCCAAAGGTCATGCTCGCCAGCGCCAACAGACCAAAGAGCATCCCGGCCAGCGACATCCCGGCCAGACCGATGCCTTGGTAAACCACCATGATCAACCCGGCCAACCCTAGTGCCAGGCCAAACAGGCGGCTGGCGGAGCGCTGACGCTCCATGATCACCACGGTGAGGATCGGCTGCACGCCCATGATTGTCGCCATGACGCCGGGCGTGACCTTCAGGTCCAGGGCCAGCAGATAGAAAATCTGATAAGCCCCCAGCAACACCACGCCCGTGGCCATCGCATACAACATCGGCTTGCCGCCCTTGGGCAATTTCAGCTTGAGCAGCGGCATCAACAACAGCAACCCGCACAGGGCGATGGTGAAGCGAATCAACAGAAAGGCAAACGGTGACGCGTGGGCCAGGCCCCATTTGGAGAAGATCGCCCCGCTGCTCCACAGCAGGACGAACAGGCTCGTGGACGCCGCCGCGAGCGCGGTTTTTTTCGAAAGGACAAACATGAATACCACCTGTCATCAGGCAAAAAGCCAACTCAGCCGAAGCTGAAGTTCAGTAGTTTTTTTCAGACGGGCAACGGGAAACAGCAGGAACAGCTGATCAGCCCGAAATGCCAACGCCTGGCGGTGATACGACGGCGCACACCGGCGTGCTACTGACAGGAGGGGGGTAATGACTGATCTGCGCAGGCTGCTGAATCCCGCACGGCACGACGTCAGCGTTGACCGCTGAATCGACTACCGCGTTGATGAGGGAAGCAGGCATGAGCTGATCTTTTTTGAAGGGAAGAACGGTGCGTCGCAAGACCACCGAGCGCCGACTATAACCAGCGCTGGACACAGATTGCAATGACTTGCCGAAAAGGCCCGGCACGGCGTCACGTTGGCGCGTGGCAACTCAACGAGTGCCACGCGCCCGTCACAGGGACTTAGACGTAACGTTTGTTGCCGCTGTTTTCCGGCGGATGGCCTTTAAACACGGCGGGGCCATCCATGGTGATCTCCAGTTTGTCACCCTTGCGCGACAGCCAGGGGGTCGCTTCGCTGGTGCTCTTGGAGGTCTTGCCGGACGGGCTCAGTTCAATGTGATCCAGATCGATCTCGATCAGGCCAATCACGTAGGTGTAGATCGCACTGCTGAAAAAACCGTCCTTGAACTCAAAGGCGCATTCGACGACCTGGTCACCGTATTCCATGCGCATTTTCGGTTTCAGCGAAGCCACCGAAACGGCGCCGTTATCCACTGCGGAGTAGACGCTGCAGACCAGCGCGACCTTGCCGCCCATGCGTTGGGAGATGTTCGGGTTGATTTCGACCGTTTCGATGCCCGGCGCCGACGCACTGGCGCTGACCACGTCGCCGGTGTGGAACACGAAAGGGTCGATGTCAAAGGCACCGCTCTTGTCGGGCGCCTGGATGATGGACATCCGGCCATCCGGCCGCAGGATGCCGATCCGCAGGTCGAGATCGTCATTGTCCTCGCCATCGCCGTTATCCACCCAGGTCGCACTGACCCGGATGACCTTCGGTGCGGTCGGGCCTTTTTCCAGGGACACCTTGTGGCTGGTGCCTGGCTTGTCCAGGGTGATGACCGACTTGACGATATTGACCGGTTTGGCGGCGGGTGTCGGTGCGGCTACCGGGGCAGGTGCATCGTCGACTTCAATCCCGTAGAGACCGCAGAGCCCGGAAAGGCCCGAAGCGAACCCCTGCCATACCGAGCGCGCCTTCATCTGGCCGTTTCGAACGTACAACTCGAGCACGATAATGCCGGTCTCCTGGGAAAACGCCCCAGGTGCGAGTTCCAGCACCTGATCGCCGACAATCACTTGGGCGCGCAGGTCCTTGACCGCCGCAAAACCACTGGCACTGCCATCTTGCGTCAGGGTGATGGCGATCTTGGTGATACTGGCCGGCAGACGCGACAGATCAAAACCGATGCGGTGGCTGACGGTGCCGCTTTGCGTAACCGGGGCAATGAACATGGCGGCACCGGACGCGTGTTCCGGTGCGTTGAAGAACACCATGTCGCTGTCATCCGTCACTTTGCCGGTTTCGGTGACCAGGAAAGCCGTGAGGTTAACGTCCAGATTGTCACCGGCCGCATGGGTGACCACGACGTGCCCTTTGGGCAGGCTGAGGGTGGTGTTTTCGCCGGGCTTGAGGGATTGATTCAAGGGGAGTCGCCTATTCCATGGGGTGTATGGCAGCACACTGCAGGTGTGCTGCGCCTTCATTGAGGGAGTGCGCGAGCCAGCCAAGGGAAAAGCCTGTGGTTCAGGGCCGTACCGCCGGGAGGGAGTTTAACGGCTTGTGTCGGTCTGTGGCGCTTTGTGCACTGACTGACTCTCATAAAAAAACCGCTCATACAGAGCGGTTTTTTGTTCAGTGGCGGGTTTAACCAAACAACCAATACCCCAACAACGTCAGCACCACCACCGCCAGTACCGGTCGTAATACGCGGTAAGCCTTGGGATGACGGCGTTTCCACTGTTTGATCACACCGCTGAACTTGTCACTGGAGTTCTTGCTCCAGGCGTAAACCTGGTTGATCCCGCCGACGCGTTCATCGTCCAGATTCTGCGGTGCGGTGGCGCGGCCCAGCAGGCCACTGACCCAGCGGTTGATGCGGGTCATAATGCGGTTGCTCAGCGGCCGTTCAATATCGCAGAACAGGATGACCCGAGTCTTCTCGGTTTCATTCTTGACCCAATGCACGTAGGTCTCGTCGAACATCACGTCTTCGCCATCGCGCCAGGCGTAGACCTGACCGTCAACGAAGATGCGGCAATCGTCGGAGTTCGGCGTCGACAGCCCCAGGTGATAACGCAGGGAGCCGGCGAACGGGTCGCGGTGCGGGTTGAGATGGCTGCCGCCCGGCAACAGGGCAAACATCGCGCCTCTGACATTCGGGATGCTGCTGACCAGCGCTACGGTTTTCGGGCACAGGGCTTCGGCCGATGGCAAAGGCTTGTCGTACCACTTGAGGTAGAAACGCTTCCAGCCCTTCTTGAAGAACGAGCCGAATCCGGCGTCGTTGTTCTTTTCGGCGGCGCGGATGTAGCCCTCGTCGAACAGGTGCATGGCTTCGTCGCGGATGACTTCCCAGTTGTCCCGCAGCACATCCAGTTCCGGGAACTTGCTGCGATCAAGGTAGGGTTTGGACGGAACGCCGGAAAACAGGTACATCAGGGCGTTGTAGGGTGCGAACAGCGCCGAATGGTTGACGAATTGCCGCAGGACCGGCAAACGCGCCTTGCCACGCAAATGCACATAGAGAGTGCTGCCGAGGAATAACAACAACACCGACGCTTTCGCGGCCAGGGAAAAGGTCATCAACGACTCCTTGAGAATAAGCAACTTTGCACCGCGCCATTTACCCGACGTGGCAGCCGGCCATGATACCCACTACCGGACCGGGGAAAAACCCACATATCTGAACAAACAGCGTTAAGGATTGCGCAACAAAGCACTTATTAACATAAGGTTCCTGAACGAAGGCTGACCTGAATCAGCCTTCTTTTTGCAAGATCAAAAACCAGATCAACAGATCGCAGCCTTCGGCAGCTCCTATGTACCTGTGGGCGCCGATCTTTTGATTTTTATTGTTGGTTCTCCGCCTCGGTAAACAGATCGCTGAACAACATGCTCGACAGGTATCGCTCGCCGGAGTCCGGCAGGATCACGACGATGGTCTTGCCCTGCATTTCCGGGGTTTCGGCCAGGCGCACCGCCACCGCCATCGCCGCGCCGCAAGAGATCCCGCACAAAATCCCTTCTTCCTGCATCAGGCGCAGGGCCATGGCCTTGGATTCGTCGTCGGTCACCAGTTCGACCCGGTCGACAATGGATAAATCGAGGTTCTTCGGCACAAACCCGGCGCCAATGCCTTGGATCTTGTGCGGGCTCGGCTTGATCTCTTCACCAGCCAGCTTCTGGGTAATCACCGGCGACGACACCGGTTCCACGGCCACCGAGATAATCGGTTTGCCCTGGGTATTCTTGATATACCGCGAAACGCCGGTAATGGTTCCACCGGTTCCGACGCCGGCCACCAGCACATCGACTGCGCCGTCGGTGTCGTTCCAGATTTCCGGGCCGGTGGTCTTTTCGTGAATGGCCGGGTTGGCCGGGTTTTCGAACTGCGCCGGCATGAAGTACTTGGCCGGGTCGCTGGCGAGAATTTCGGCGGCCTTTTCGATCGCGCCTTTCATGCCCTTGGCTGGCTCGGTCAGCACCAGTTCGGCCCCCAGCGCCTTCAGCACCTTGCGCCGCTCGATACTCATGGACGCCGGCATGGTCAGCATCAGCTTGTAACCACGGGCGGCGGCCACAAAGGCCAGGCCGATGCCGGTATTGCCCGAAGTCGGCTCCACGATGGTCATGCCAGGCTTGAGTTTGCCGGTGCCTTCGGCGTCCCAGATCATGTTCGCGCCGATCCGGCACTTGACCGAATAACCGGGGTTGCGCCCCTCGATCTTGGCCAGGATGGTCACCCCGCGAGGCGCGATGCGATTGATCTGCACCAGCGGCGTATTACCGATGGAATGGGCGTTGTCAGCGAAAATACGGCTCATGGCTGGGTCCTTATGCAGCGTTGAATTAGCTGTTCAAGGTATGCCTGTTGCCAGTGGTCGTCCAGTCAGGTCGAACGTCCGCTGACGGCAGCAGTCAATGGCTTTATATCGTCAAGGAATTGCCATCATGAAGCGTCGATACAGTTGGCCTCTGGGGACTCTCGCCGGCCTCGTTGTGCTGCTGGTTGCCCTGCACATCGCCCTGCCCTACCTGGTGCGCAATTACCTCAACGACAAGCTGGCCGATATGGGCGATTACCGTGGCCAGATCACCGATGTGGACCTGGCACTGTGGCGCGGCGCCTACAAGATCAACGGGCTGAAGATCGTCAAGGTCGATGGCAAAGTCCCGGTGCCCTTCGTCAATGCGCCGTTGATCGACCTTTCGGTCAGTTGGCATTCGCTCTGGTACGACCATGCCGTGGTGGCCGAGGTGCAGTTCATTCACCCCGAAGTGAACTTCGTCGATGGCGGCGCCAATAAGCAGAACTCCCAGACCGGTCGCGGCACTGACTGGCGTGCGCAACTGAGCAAATTGCTGCCAATCACACTGAACGAAGTGCGGATCAACGACGGCAAAGTCAGCTTTCGCAACTTCAACTCCAACCCGCCGGTGAACATGAACGCCACCCAGGTGAACGCCAGCCTTTATAACCTGACCAACGTGGTCGACACCGAAGGCAAGCGCGACGCCCGTTTCGAAGGCAAGGCACTGCTGTTGGGCCACGCGCCGCTGGAAACCACTGCCACCTTCGATCCCTTGAGCAATTTCGAAGACTTCGAATTCCGCCTGCGGGCCAAGAACATCGAACTCAAACGCCTGAACGACTTCGCTTCGGCCTACGGAAAATTCGACTTCAACGCCGGCCACGGCGACGTGGTGATCGAAGCCGAAGCCAACAAAGGTCAGCTCAAGGGTTACATCAAGCCACTGCTGCGGGACGTCGAAGTGTTCAATTGGCAGCAGGATGTCGAGAACAAGAACAAAGGGATTTTGCGCTCCGTCTGGGAAGCCATCGTCGGTGGCTCGGAAACGGTGTTGAAGAACCAGCGCAAGAACCAGTTCGCCACCCGGGTCGAACTCAGTGGCAACGTACACCAGCAAGATATCAGCGCGTTCCAGGCGTTTTTGCAGATTTTGCGTAATGGTTTCGTCCAGGCGTTCAATGCGCGGTATGAACAGCCGAAGCCGGATAAGGGTTAAGGTTTGCGGGTGACGGTGTAGCGACCGGTTTCCTCGGCCGCCGCCAATGGTGAACGTTGCTGCAAAGAGTCCCAGCCCAGACAGGCCAGGGCCAACGACCGTGGCACCGCTTCGCGTCCGCTGCTGTAGCGGCTGATACTGCGGGCACTGACCCCCAGCGCTTCGGCGGCCTTATTCAAGGGTAACCCGGAGCGAGCGCGCCAATTGATGAAGATGCGGGTGTTTTCGTCCATAGCGTTTTGCGAGAGCGCATCCAAATACAAAGTGTCCGCGCCAATTTGAATATCCGGCTCGGTCCATTCCACCGTCCAGCCATCATCGCCGAGGGCGGCACCTTCAAAGACGTGATCCTCAAGTAACGGTTGTAATCCTGGGTAGGCGTACAAATCGCGGCTCAAATTAAGCGTCATTTGCTGCCCGTCTATAAAGGTCAGCGCCAAGCAGTAACCCGGCAGCGCCTTTACCGCCGTCAAGCGCGGTCGTTTCATGGGTAACATCGTTTCCAGTCCTTGAGCGTCAAACATGCCGCAAAAGCTATCGCCAAATCGGCGATACCTGAATGCTGGCCTTGCGCCGAGTCTGAGTCAAGATGTGACGCCCCATTCAGAGACTGAATAACCCGTCTGCGTTCACAGTCGACCGGGCAGCGCGTTATAGTCGGGGCATCATACATATCGCGTCCCGCCCTGCCCCGTTCAGGTCGGCGTTACCGTTCGAGGATTAGCAGATGAAGTTCGAAGGCACCCAGGCCTACGTCGCCACCGATGACCTGAAGCTGGCGGTCAACGCCGCCATCACCCTGGAGCGTCCGCTGCTGGTCAAGGGCGAGCCGGGCACGGGCAAGACCATGCTCGCCGAGCAATTGGCCGAGTCCCTTGGCGCCAAGTTGATCACCTGGCACATCAAGTCCACGACCAAGGCGCATCAGGGCCTGTACGAGTACGACGCGGTCAGCCGTCTGCGCGACTCGCAACTGGGCACGGAAAAGGTCCATGACGTTCGCAACTACCTGAAAAAGGGCAAGCTGTGGGAAGCTTTTGAATCCGAGGAGCGGGTGATTCTGCTGATCGACGAGATCGACAAAGCCGACATCGAGTTCCCGAACGACCTGCTGCAAGAACTCGACAAGATGGAGTTCTACGTTTACGAGATCGACGAGACCATCAAGGCCAAGGTTCGCCCGATCATCATCATTACCTCCAACAACGAGAAAGAGCTGCCGGACGCCTTCCTGCGCCGCTGCTTCTTCCACTACATCGCCTTCCCGGATCGCACCACGATGCAGCGGATCGTCGATGTGCATTACCCGAACATCAAGAAAGACCTGGTCAGTGAAGCACTGGACGTGTTCTTCGACGTGCGCAAAGTGCCGGGCCTGAAGAAGAAGCCTTCGACCTCGGAACTGGTGGACTGGCTGAAGCTGCTGATGGCCGACAATATCGGCGAAGCGGTGCTGCGCGAACGCGATCCGACCAAGGCCATTCCGCCACTGGCCGGTGCGCTGGTGAAGAACGAACAGGACGTGCAATTGCTTGAGCGCCTGGCGTTCATGAGCCGTCGCGGCTCTCGATAAGGGCCATCGCCATGCTGCTCAATCTGTTCAATGAAATGCGCGCCGCCAAGGTGCCGGTCTCGGTGCGTGAGCTGCTGGACCTGATCAACGCGCTGAAACAGCGCGTGGTCTTCGCCGACATGGACGAGTTTTATTACTTGTCCCGGGCGATCCTGGTGAAGGACGAAAAGCATTTCGACAAGTTCGACCGCGCCTTTGGTGCCTATTTCAATGGTCTGGAAAAACTCGACGATCATCTTCAGGCATTGATTCCCGAAGACTGGTTGCGCAAGGAATTCGAGCGCTCCCTGAGCGATGAAGAACGGGCGCAGATCCAGTCCCTCGGTGGTCTGGACAAGCTGATCGAAGAGTTCAAGAAACGCCTCGAAGAACAGAAAGAACGCCATGCCGGCGGCAACAAGTGGATCGGCACCGGCGGCACCAGCCCGTTCGGCTCCGGCGGCTTCAACCCGGAAGGCATCCGGGTTGGCGATGCCGGCAAGCGTCAGGGCAAAGCGGTCAAGGTCTGGGATCAGCGCGAGTACAAGAACCTCGACGATTCAGTGGAACTGGGCACCCGCAACATCAAGGTTGCCCTGCGCCGACTGCGTAAATTCGCCCGTCAGGGTGCGGCCGAAGAGCTGGACATCGATGGCACCATCGACCACACCGCCCGCGATGCCGGGTTGCTGAACATCCAGATGCGCCCGGAGCGGCGCAACACCGTCAAGTTGTTGCTGCTGTTCGACATTGGCGGCTCGATGGACGCTCACGTGAAGATTTGCGAAGAATTGTTCTCTGCCTGCAAGACCGAGTTCAAGCACCTGGAGTATTTCTACTTCCACAACTTCGTGTATGAGTCGGTGTGGAAGAACAACATGCGCCGCACTTCCGAGCGTTTTTCAACGCAGGATTTGCTGCACAAGTACGGCGCCGACTACAAAGTGATCTTCATCGGCGACGCCGCCATGGCGCCCTACGAAATCACCCAGGCCGGCGGCAGCGTCGAGCACTGGAACGAAGAGCCGGGCTACCTGTGGATGCAGCGCTTCATGGAGAAATACAAGAAGCTCATCTGGATCAACCCGTACCCGAAAGACACCTGGGGCTATACCTCATCGACCAACATCGTGCGGGATTTGATTGAAGACCAGATGTATCCGCTGACGTTGCGGGGGTTGGAGGAAGGGATGCGGTTTTTGTCCAAGTAAAACGCCGATCGTTCCCACGCTCCCGCGCGGGAACGCATCAAGTGACGCTCCGCGTCACAGGGACGCGGAGCGTCCCGGGCGGCATTCCTACGCAGAGCGTGGGAACGATCACCGTGAAGCAAACCGTCGCAAATATTCAACCTGCTCCCGATGCGCCACGTCCTGCACCACCGGCCGCAACCGCACCTTCGCCCCCGGCAGGCACTGCGCCAGCCGCGCCAGTGCCAACGGCGTCAACGCCCCCAATCGCGGATAACCGCCAATGGTCTGCCGATCATTGAGCAATACAATCGGCTGCCCATCCGGCGGTATCTGCACGGCGCCCAGTGGGATGCCTTCGGAAATCATTGGTTTGCCCTGGTATTCCAACGCGGTACCCAGCAGGCGAATGCCCATTCGGTCTGCCCTACTGTCCAAAACCCAAGCGCTGTTGAATGCATCGAACAGGCTTTGCCCACTGAACTCGCCGATCTGCGCACCGAGCACCAGGTCCAACGGTGCATCGACTTTGAAATCCGGAATGTGATCCTGGGGCAGTTCCCGCAGCAGGATCAACGCGCTGCCGGAATAGCTCAGCTGCGCATCCTTGGCCAACGGCCGGCCCATGCCATCGAGCCCGCCGAGTTCCTCGCGGACCACTGTCGCGCTGCTGCCCAACACCTTCGGAGCATCAAACCCACCGGGTGCGGCCAGATAGGCTCGAGCGCCAAGCAACGGCTGAGTGAACTGCAATCGCTGACCTTTATGCAGCCTGAAACTGCGCCACGGCGCCAACGCCTCGCCATCCACTTGCGCCCCCAGATCGGCCCCGGTCAGCGCCAGCACGCAATCCTCTTCGGCAACCACGGTGAACCCGCCGAGGGTGATTTCGATCACCGGCGCATCCAACCCGTTGCCGAGCAGCCAATTGGCCCACGACATCGACCGCCAGTCCAGCCCGCCGCCCTGGGTTACGCCCAAGTGCCGCACGCCGAAACGTCCCGCATCCTGCAACAGGCACAGCGGCGTACTCGCTTCAATTCTTAGACGGCTCATGCCTGGGCCTCCAGTGGCGTGTCGTCACCGCCCAGGTTGATGAACTCGGCATGGCTGACGGATTCGAAGCGCACCGTGTCGCCCGGTTGCATCAGGCTGTAGCCGTCTCGTTCGCGGTCGAACAGTTTGGCCGGGGTGCGGCCGATCAGGTTCCAGCCGCCGGGGGACACCACCGGATAGGCGGCAGTTTGCCGTTCGGCAATGCCGACGCTGCCCGCCGCGACTTTCTTGCGCGGCGTGTTCAGACGCGGCGCGGCGAGGACTTCTTCCACCAGCCCCATGAAGGCAAACCCCGGCGCGAAGCCCAATGCGAACACCTGATACTCGCGCTCGCTATGACGGCGGATCACCTCGTCCATCGACAATCCACTGCGTTGCGACAACAGGCTCAGCTCAGGACCGACGCTCAAGTCATACCAGACCGGCAACACATGGCATTTGCCGCCGGTACTGGCGTTGGGCGACAGATCGATCAACGCTTCAGCGATCAACTCCCGCGCCTGAGCCGGGCTCAGCGCGGTCAGATCGTAATGCACCATCAACGTCGTATAAGACGGCACCAGGTCGATCAAATGCACGCCGAACGCGACGCGCAGACTTTCGCTGGCCGCCAGCATCCACGGCATGTTCGCTTCGGCAATCTCCTCAAACAGACGCACCATCAGGCAGTCCAGCGCTACCACTTCCACCCGTGGCTTCATGACGCGCTCTGCTGGTTCAAGGCCTCGCGGATACGCCGCACGGCGGCCACCGAACTGGCGTTGTCGCCGTGGACGCACAGGGTGTTGGCCTGCAAGTGCAAAGCGCTGCCGTCATTGGCCGTGAGGTGGTCGCCACGGGCGATGATCAGCGCCTGTTCGATGATTTTTTCCGGATCGTGGTGCACCGCGCCCGGCAGTTGCCGCGAGACCAGCATGCCGGCGCTGTCGTAGGCACGGTCAGCGAAGGCTTCGAACCACAGCGTCACGCCGTGTTCATCGCCCAATTGCTGCGCGGCGCTGTTGTCGCGGGTGGCCATCAGCATCAGCGGTAACGTGCGGTCATAGGCCGCCACGGCCTGGATCACCGCGCGCAATTGCGCCGGGTTGGCCATCATGTCGTTGTACATTGCGCCGTGGGGTTTGACGTAGCTGACCTTGCCGCCCTGGGCCCGGCAGATGCCGTCGAGGGCGCCGATCTGGTAATGCAGGATGTCTTGCAGTTCCTGGGCGGTATACGCCATGGAACGCCGACCGAAGCCGACCAGGTCCTGATAGGCCGGGTGCGCGCCGATCTGTACGCCATGGCTCAGGGCCAGGCTGACGGTCTTGCGCATGATGCTCGGGTCGCCGGCATGGAAGCCGCAGGCGATGTTGGCGCAATCAATGAAGGGCATCACCTCGGCGTCCAGACCCATGGTCCAGTTGCCGAAGCTTTCGCCGATGTCGCAGTTCAATAGCAGGCGGCTCACGGTGAACACTCCTGTAGGCATATTCTTTTTTTGCTGCCGGGACATTCTTGTAAAAGCATGCCCGGCAGATTATCAGTTACTCGGCTTCAAGTTGTTTGCCACGGGTTTCCGGCAGGCTCAACGCCGCCAGAATCACCACGCCGTAGGACACTGCCGCAAACGCCCCGATGCCTACGCTCAGCGGCACTTTCTGGCTGAGCAAACCGATAAACAGTGGAAACAATGCGGCCAGCGCCCGGCCGATGTTGTAGCAAAAACCCTGGCCCGAACCGCGAATCCGCGTTGGGAACAACTCAGTCAAAAATGCGCCCATGCCGCTGAAAATCCCCGAGGCAAAGAAGCCCAACGGGAAGCCCAGCCACAGCATCACGCCGTTACTGACCGGTAACTGGGTGTAGAGCAACACGATGGTGAACGAGCCTACGGCGAACAGAATGAAGTTCTTCTTGCGACCGAGGATGTCGGTCAAATAGGCGCTGATGACATAGCCGATGTAGGAACCGACGATCACCATCGCCAGATAACCGCCCGTACCGAGTACGCTCAAGCCCCGCTCGTTCTTCAGAAATGTCGGCAACCAGGACGTAATCGCGTAGTAACCGCCCAGTGCGCCCGTGGTCAGCACCGAAGCGCGAATGGTAGTGAAGAGGATGCCGGGAGCGAAGATCTCGTAGAACTTCGCCGGGTTGTCCGGGGTTTGCTTGGCTTTGGCTTCGCGATAGATTTCCGGGTCCTTGACCAGGCGGCGGACGAAGATCACGAAAATCGCCGGAACGATGCCAAGGATAAACAGTGCACGCCAAGCGTCTTCCGGCGGCAACACCGAGAACAGCAGCGCATACAGAATCGCCGTCATCCCCCAACCCAGCGCCCAGCCCGATTGCACCATGCCCACCGCTTTGCCACGGTCCTTGGCGCGAATCACTTCGCCCATCAGCACTGCACCGGCCGTCCATTCGCCGCCGAAACCGAAGCCCATCAAGGTGCGGCTGATCAGCAGTTGTTCGTAGTTCTGGGCGAAACCGCAGAGGAAGGTGAAGAAGGCGAACCACAGCACCGTCAGTTGCAAGGTGCGCACGCGGCCGATGCGGTCGGAAAGAATCCCCGCCACCCAGCCACCGATGGCCGAGGCGATCAGGGTGCTGGTGTGGATCAGTCCCGCTTCGCCGGTGGTAATGCCCCACATGGCAATCAGGGTCGGCACCACGAAGCTGAGCATCTGGGTGTCCATGCCGTCCAGGCCATAGCCGATCTTGCAACTCCAGAACGTGCGGCGTTCCTGTTTGTTGATGTTGCGATACCAGTCGAAAGGTCCGGGGCGAGCCGTGGCTTTGGGGATGGCGGTGGTGTCGGGCGCACTCATGGCAAGTCTCCGTACATATTTTATTGGTATTGTTCTGAGCCCCGACGACGCCTATCGTGGGAACCGGATGGCCTGATTTTTGGGCGCCCGGGCCTGCGGCGTCCAACTAATAAAAACCCGCCCTAGACATAAGAATTCTTTATCCCCGAGCAGATCGTATGAATTTGAAGTTCCTCGAGACCTTTGTCTGGGTCGCCCGACTCAAGAGTTTTCGCCTGACCGCAGACAAGCTCTTCACCACCCAGGCGTCGATTTCCAGCCGCATCGCCGTGCTCGAAAGCGAGTTGGGGGTGAAGCTGTTCCTGCGCGATTCCCGGGGCGTGAGCCTGACGCCGGAAGGCTTGAAAGTGCTCGAATACGCCGAGCAGATGATGGACACCATGCAGGCGCTCAAGCAGTCGATCGAGACGCGTTCGAGCAAAGTCGGACGGGTGCGCATCGGCGTGATGGACACGGTGATTCACACCTGGCTCAGCCCGTTGGTGGCGCAGATGATGGATCACTATCCGTTGGTAGAAATCGAGCTGGTGGCCGATACCTCGCTGAACCTCTGCGATCAGCTGCAAAAAGGCTTTCTCGACCTGATCCTGCAAACCGACCTGCTGCGCCAGGAAAGCGTGCGCAGCCTGGAACTGGCCAGTCACCCGATGGGCTGGATCGTCGCCAGCAATTCCATCTATAACCGCGAATATTCAGGTGTGGCCGACCTGGCCCGTGAGCGGATCATTACCTATTCGAAAAACTCCCATCCGCATCAGGACATTCTGGCGCTGATGCAGGCCAATGGCGTGATGACGCCACGGCTCAATTGTGTGAACTCGGTGTCGGCGATTACCCGGTTGCTGCGCGATGGTTTTGGTATCGGCGCGTTGCCGCCAGTGCTGGTGGCCGAGGAACTGGCGCGGGGGGAATTGACCTTGCTGGCCATTGATCAACGGCCACCGAACTTGCAGGTGGTGGTGTCGTGGCGGGTCGGGGTGGAATGGGTCGAGGAGATTGTGACGTTGAGTCAGCAGGTGCTTGAGGGATATGCGCGCAAGGTGGGTGAGGGTTACATCGTTCTGGCCTGAGACACCGCAGCCCCTGCGCCCGATCGTTCCCACGCTCCGCGTGGGAATGCAGCCCGGGACGCTCCGCGTCCCATTCAAAGCCGAACGCAGAGCGTCCGTTGAGGCATTCCCACGCAGAGCGTGGGAACGATCAATCAGAGACCGCGCACATCCCGGTCTTCAATCGGTCGGCTCTGGCGCAGGCGTTTGCCGCCCAGCACCACCCAGTCGATCAGCCGGAACAGGCATTCAATGCCGAACGACAGCAGCAACGCACCGCTCATGCCCCAGATCATCGCTTCCGGGGTCAGCAAAATCTGGTAGCTGTAGCCGTTCCAGGTTTCCTTGCGAATGTCCGGATCCGCCGCCAGCGCCACTTGCAGGAAGCGGATGTACCACGGGCCTTGCATCGCCTGGTGCTGTTTATCCAGGGCCAACTGACGGGTGAGCAGGTTGCTCAGGCTGTCGGCATCGCTGCGAAAGATCGGGTCTTCGCTGGCGCGGTAATGCGCGACCAACGCCTGCATGTCGCCCTTGAAAAATTCATTGGCCGTGCCTTGGAAACCGCTCAACCCGGCCTGCGCCTCAATCAGGTGCGCTTCGACCCGTTTCGCGTAATCGCTGATAAACCCCGGCACCTGGACACCGATCAACAGGCCCGCCGCAAACAACACCAGCCGTAGATAACTGAGCAACATGAGGGGGATCCTTATTCGGTCTTGCCCTGGCTGACGCATTCGCCGCGTCGCCAGAGGCTCCATTGGCCCGGTTCGTAGCGGGTCCAGGTTTCGTTTTCAGTCAAGGGTTCAGTGGCGATCACTGTGACCACGTCGTTGGGCGTGGTTTCGGCCTGGAAGTCGACGATCACATCGACGTCCTTCAAGCGTGCCGGGCCGAACGGTGCGCGGCGGGTGATCTGCGCCAGTTTGGTCGAGCAATAGCAGAACAACCAATCGCCGTCGCTGAGCAGGCAGTTGAACACGCCTTTGCTGCGGTACTCGGCGCAGGCGGCCACCAGGTCTGGCAGCAGTTCTTCGATCTCTACCGGCTCCGGGAACGCCGCACGCACGCGGTTGAGCAAGTCGCAGAACGCCGCTTCGCTGTCGGTATCGCCGACCGGGCGGTAGAAACTCTTGATCGGTTCAAAGTCCGCAAGCTGGCCGTTGTGGGCGAAACACCAGTTGCGCCCCCACAACTCGCGCACGAACGGATGGGTGTTGGACAGGCAGACCTTGCCGACGTTGGCTTGGCGGATGTGCCCGATCACCACTTCGCTCTTGATCGGGTAGCGTTGCACCAGATTCGCCACTTCCGACTCGCAACTCGCCGCCGGGTCCTGGAACAGGCGCAGGCCACGACCTTCATAGAAGGCGATGCCCCAACCGTCACGGTGCGGCCCGGTACGCCCGCCGCGCTGCATCAGCCCGGTGAAGCTGAACACGATATCGGTCGGGACATTGGCGCTCATGCCCAATAACTCACACATGCTCGGACTCTCGCTTCAGCGCTGGGGCAAGGTTACAAACGCGGTTCGATACGCGAACGCTGGGGGTTGTTCGGGATCGGTGGACGGCCATAGCGATCATCGCCGGCGACGCCGAACGGTTGATCGTCTTCATAGTCGTCAGGCTTGATCGCAGCCTTGGTGGCAGCCGCCTGTTCCTTGCGGGCGTTGGCGGCACGCTCGATGGGCCAGCGGATCAACACCAGAATCAGGTACAGGCCAAAGGCGATCATGCCGTACATGAACAGGTCGGAAATCGCCCGCCAGGCGTTGTTGCCCACCTTGAACGCCAGGTCCAGGGCGGTGATGGCGATGGCCGGGGCGACCTTTTCCTTCACCGGGTCGATGATGGTCGGGCTGAACAGCAACACCGCCACGAGCAGCCGCAGTGGCTCACGCAGGTAGCGCCACATCCAGCGGGTCAGGCGCATCCACACCAATAGGCAGCCTAAAGCGGCAAAGGCGTAGAGGCCCCAAGCGATCAGATAGTCGTTCTCGGTCATGGTGTCCATGGCAAGGCAGGCAAAGAGGCGCTTATAGTAACGACTTTTCGCACGTCAGGCTGCCTCGCCGTCTGCCGGGCCATCATTTGTCATCGTCCGAGACCCATTCATG
Organism: Pseudomonas sp. LBUM1646; assembly: GCF_059716165.1. NCBI lineage: Bacteria > Pseudomonadati > Pseudomonadota > Gammaproteobacteria > Pseudomonadales > Pseudomonadaceae > Pseudomonas > Pseudomonas sp. LBUM1646. The sequence continues at coordinate 1,644,035 of NZ_CP166810.1, read as the reverse complement.
CCCCTATCCGCCAACGTCACCAGCGCCCCGATTGCCCGCAAGGCCGAAGGTGTTGACCCGTATGCCTGGCTCCAGGAGCGCGACACCGACGCGGTGCTCGACTACCTGAAGGCTGAAAACAATTATCAAGAGGCGCAAACCGCCGATCAGGCCGGATTGCGCGAAACCCTGTTCGAAGAGATCAAGGGACGGATTCTCGAAACCGACCTGTCCCTGCCCTCGCCGTGGGGACCGTATCTGTATTACACCCGCACCACGGCCGGTGACGAATACGCTCGCCACTATCGCTGCCCGCGCCCGGCCGATGACAGTCTGCACATCGACGAAGGTCAGGAACACCTGCTGCTGGACCCGAACGCGTTGGCCAATGGCGGCTTTTTCTCCCTCGGCGCCTTCAGCATCAGCCCGGACCACCAGCGCCTGGCCTACAGCCTCGACACCACGGGCGATGAGATTTACACGCTGTTCGTGAAGGAATTGTCCAGCGGCCGTGTCAGCGAACTGGCCTTCGAGGACTGCGACGGCAGCATGACCTGGGCCAACGACAGCCTGACGCTGTTTTTCGGCGAACTGGACGACACCCACCGCCCGCACAAGCTGATGCGCTATCGGCTGGACGGCACGGCGGCCGAAGAAGTGTTCCATGAGCCGGACGGGCGATTCTTCCTGCATTGCTACCGCTCCAGCTCCGAACAGCAACTGTTGCTGTCCCTGGGCAGCAAGACCACCAGCGAAGTCTGGGTGCTCGATGCCTTCCAGCCTCACCAGGCGTTTACCTGCCTGGCGCCACGGGTCGAAGACCACGAGTACGACGTCGACCACGGCGCGCTCGACGGCCAATGGACCTGGTTCATTCGCAGCAACCGCGACGGCATCAACTTCGCCCTGTACACCGCCGCTGATACCGGCGTGGCACCGACCGAGGCCGATTGGCAGAACCTGATCCCCCACAGCGACACAGTGATGATCGAAGGTCTGAGCCTGAACGTCGAAGCCGTGACCCTGAGCCTGCGTGAAGGTGGCTTGCCGATTATCGAGGTACGCCCACAAGGCCTAGCGCCTTATCGCGTGCAATTGCCGGACGCGGCCTACAGCCTGCATGTGCAAAACAGCCTGGAATTCGTCAGCGACAAAATCCGCCTGCGTTATGAGGCGTTGAACCGTCCGGCGCAGGTTCGTCAACTGGACCTGGCCACGGGCGAGCAGAAAGTACTGAAAGAAACCCCGGTGCTCGGCCCGTTCGACGCCGATGCCTACGTCAGCCAGCGCCTGTGGGCGACCGCGCCGGACGGTACGCAGGTGCCGATCAGCCTGGTGGTCAAACGCGAAGCGCTCGGTAAGCCGACACCGCTTTATCTGTACGGCTACGGCGCCTACGGTGAAAGCCTCGACCCGTGGTTCTCCCACGCCCGTTTGAGCCTGCTGGATCGCGGCGTCGCATTTGCCATCGCTCATGTGCGCGGCGGCGGTGAACTGGGGGAAGCCTGGTACCGCGCCGGCAAGCAGGAACACAAGCACAACACGTTCAGCGACTTCATCGCCTGCGCCGAGCATTTGATCGCCAATGGTTTCACCACCGCGCAGCAATTGGCGATCAGCGGCGGCAGCGCCGGTGGCTTGCTGATCGGCGCGGTGCTCAATCAGCGGCCGGAACTGTTCGCGGCGGCAATTGCCGAAGTGCCGTTCGTCGACGTACTCAACACCATGCTCGACCCGGACCTGCCGCTGACCGTCACTGAATACGACGAATGGGGCAATCCTGAAGAGCCGGACGTCTATGATCGGATCAAGGCCTACGCCCCGTACGAAAACGTCACTGCGCAGGCGTATCCAGCGACCTTGGTGATCGCCGGCTACAACGACAGCCGCGTGCAGTACTGGGAAGCGGCCAAGTGGGTGGCGAAATTACGCGCGACCAAAACCGACAGCAATCCCCTGCTGCTCAAGACCGAACTGGGCGCCGGGCACGGCGGGATGAGCGGGCGTTATCAGGGATTACGTGACGTAGCCCTCGAATACGCATTTGTTTTCAAGGTTTTGGGCATTGCCTGAGGAACTTGGCCCGGCGTCCCGGTCTTAACACCAGTACGCCGACCTCTGCCTTCCCGCTACCCCTGTAGCAGTTGCCGAAGCCTGCGTTCGGCTTGTAGCAGCTGCCGAAGCCTGCGTTCGACTTGTAGCAGCTGCCGAGGTACGAGGCTGCGTTCGGCTGCGAAGCAGTCGTGAAATCACGCCGACGCGTTTCTTCAGGAAGACCGCGCGCTCAGGTTTTGCGACTGCTTCGCAGCCGAACGCAGGCTTCGCCAGCTGCTACAAGGGATCGTGAATAGGCGGCAATATTAGCCAGGCCCGAACCTGCAGCAAACCACAAGAAAAAGACAGTGAAGACATGTCAGAACCGACCTTACTGAACAACGAAATTCGCGACTGGCTGATGGACTGCGGCCTGTTCGATCAACTGCTGCTGGCGGACTTCGCCGCCGCTTCCGGTTACTTCAGCATCAGCACCATCGCCCAGGGCGAAGAGATCTTCCACGAGGGCGATGCCGGCAGTTTCATGTGCATCATCCACACCGGCCAGGTGTCGGTGCAAAAGACCAACAGCGACGGGCAAACGGTGATCATGGCCACCCTGCGCAGCGGTCGGGCGTTCGGCGAGATGGCCGTGCTCGACGGCGAGCGGCGTTCGGCCAGTTGCGTCGCCGCGAGCAATTGCCAGTTACTCAACCTGGGCAAGGATTCGCTGGAAAAGATGCTCAACGACGCGCCAAAAATCGCCGCCAAAATCATCCGCGCCCTCGCCGTCTCCCTATCCAAGCGCCTGCGCATGGCTGACGGGCAACTACTCTCGCAGCAGGTTTAACCCCCCGGCGACTTGATTTTCGTAGTGTTCTGCTCAAGGCCCGGCAACGGCTGGTCCTTGGATGGCGGGCTGGGCATTTCTATTGGCACAAGTGGCGGGCCGCCACTGCTGGGCCCGGTCCGGGGTACGCTGGTCGGGGTGATCTGCGGGTACGGCGTGGGTGTCGCGGTGCCAGGCGAACCGGGCATCGGCGCGGGGCTGGTGGGGATGATTTGCTGCTCCTGGGCCTGCACTGCAGTTATCGAGAGCGCGGCCAAGGCAATGACCGTTAGAATGGTGCGCTTCATCAATGGCTCCGTTGGCCTTGTTGTCTGTTCGCAGGCTACTCCCAACCGCGTCCGTTTGCCTTATGCCAATTTTTTCCAAGAGCCTGCCATGAAACGTTTCGTTCTGCTCGACACCGCCCCCATCCCTGAAAACGGCGGTGCCCTGTGCCTGTTCGAATACGGCGAGGATTTCGTCATCAAGATCCAGGGTGGCGACGGCGGGCAATTGATGAACACCCGCATGCACGGCTCCGAAGACGCCCTGGCCGAGATCCCCTGCCGCAAAGTCGCCGGCCGGCCGAACTCCCGCGTCTTGATCGGTGGCCTGGGCATGGGCTTCACCCTCGCCTCGGCGCTCAAGCATCTGGGCAAGACCGCTGAAGTGGTGGTCGCCGAACTGGTGCCCGGCGTGGTCGAGTGGAACCGAGGACCGCTGGGCGAAAAGGCCGGCAACCCGCTGCTCGACCCACGCACCGTGATCCGCATGGAAGACGTGGCCAAAGTACTGCAAGCCGAGCCGCAGGGTTTCGACGCGATCATGCTCGACGTCGACAACGGCCCCGAAGGCCTGACCCAGCGCGCCAACAGCTGGCTCTATTCCTCTGGCGGTCTCAGCGCCTGCGCCAAGGCCCTGCGACCGAAAGGCGTGCTGGCTGTGTGGTCGGCCAGCGCCGACAAGCAGTTTTCCGACAAATTGAAGAAGGCCGGTTTCAAGGCCGAAGAAGTCCAGGTCTTTGCCCACGGCAACAAAGGCACGCGCCACACCATCTGGATTGCCGAGAAGCTCAAGGGCTGAGCTAAACTCACGTCATAACCGTCATTAGTCTTTTACAAAGGTGAACCCATGAGTTCGTCAACGCCGACCAATACCTCGAAGCTGGATCGCATCCTCGCCGACAACCAGCGCGACAAGGAAATGGGTTACCGCGACAAGGCCCTGAAGATGTATCCGCACGTGTGCGGCCGCTGCGCCCGTGAATTCGCCGGCAAGCGCTTGAGCGAACTGACCGTGCACCACCGCGACCACAACCACGACAACAACCCGCAGGACGGCTCGAACTGGGAATTGTTGTGCCTGTATTGCCACGACAACGAACACTCGCGCTACACCGATCAGCAGTACTTCAGCGAAGGCTCCCTCAGCACGCCGAAAGTCGCCAAGGCCACGCACAACCCGTTTGCGGCGCTGGCCGGGTTGATGAAAAAAGAAGAAGACTGACGCCAATCCCTGGGGGAGCGAGCAAACTCGCTCCCCCAGTTTTTTGCGCATTGCGGCAAACCTCTTCATCAGGGCGGCGAGAGCCTGCCGCAACCGGCAAGGCAATCCACTCTTTGCCGCGCTACAAACATGTCAAAACCGATACAAGCCTGCCCTTCTCCTGCCACTAGCCCTAATGGCACTCTTCTTGCCATGTATCAGCATCAATACACTCAAGGCAGAGAAAGATGATGATCCCTCAGGGCAGGCATAGCCGATGAACGTCACCTCAACCTTCAACAGCCCCGCGATGGTGGCTTACGGCGCGGCTGCCGAGGCCAAGGCGAAAGCCATTGCCCGTGACGCCGAGCAGGCAGCCAAAGATCCCAAGACCGGTGACTCGGTCAGTCTCTCGAAAAAATCCACCGACTACAGCGGTTCGATCGGCAACAACACGCCGTTCTTTCCGGTGCGTGCGGGCATGAACGCTGACGCCCTGGTACTGGGCGTCACCCAACCCGGCGCGGTGTCCAGCTCCAAGGACAAGACCTTCCCGGACGTGGCCGTGGATGCGCGCAAGCGCATGGACGACAAGTACGCGCAGATGAAGGCCGGCGAAAAGCCTTACAGCGGCAGCGTTGAAGACAAGAATGCATTGATGGGCGACCTGGATCGCCGTTCGCTGAACGCCGTGGCCACCAACGAGGGCGGCAAGTTTTCCAGCGACGAACAGGAAGCGGCCAAGGCCCTGATGCAACAGCAGGCGCGCTTGGCGTCGGGTCACTACAGCGGCCCCGAGGACCAGAAGAAAAACTGGAAAGACCCGTTCGCCAATGACCCAATCGGTCGCGCCAAGGCTGCGCTGAATTTCCTCGATAACATGAGCCCCGAAGAAAAGACCAAGCCCGAATGGTTGTCCCAGCACCAGACCTTGCAGGACGCGTTGACCCAGTACGACAAGGGCGATACCGCCGCCGGGGGCAAGAAAAAAGACGGGCACTTCAACAATCTGGCGGAAATCCTCGCGGGGGTAGACACCAGTGGCTCGGCGAGTAAAAACCCGGAGGGCAACAAGATCACCAATGCGCCTGCCTCCATGATGGCCAAGCTTAAAGCGATGTTGCCCAAGACGTCATGACCCCCGCACTTCATCTGTAGGAGCAAGGCTTGCCCGCGATAGCGATCTGCAGTACGCCATCGCGGGCAAGCCTTGCTCCTACAAAATAAAACGGCATCAGGCCTAGCGCATTTCCTTTGTATCGCACATGAAACTTTCATCAGAAAGTCGGCAAACGTTTATTGGCAAAATCGCGACATCCGGAACTCTCAACAGGTAACCGACATGTCCCGCATTTTGACCATCGAAGACGATGCCGTGACCGCCACGGAAATCGTCACCGAGTTGCAAAGCCACGGCTTTGAAGTGGATTGGGTGAGCAATGGCCGCGAAGGTCTGGTGAGCGCAGTCAGTGGCAATTACGACCTGATCACCCTCGACCGCATGCTCCCCGAGCTGGATGGCCTGGCGATTGTCACCACGCTGCGCGCCATTGGCGTGGCCACGCCGATCCTGATGATCAGCGCCCTCTCCGACGTCGATGAACGCGTGCGCGGCCTGCGTGCCGGCGGTGATGATTACCTGGCCAAGCCGTTCGCCACCGACGAGATGGCGGCGCGGGTCGAAGTCCTGCTGCGGCGCAAAAGCCCGGTCAAAACCTTCGAAACCACCCTGCGCATCGCCGACCTGGAACTCGACCTGATCAGCCACGAGGCCAACCGCGCCAACCAGCCGCTGAGCCTGCTGCCCACCGAGTACAAACTGCTGGAATTCATGATGCGCAATCCGGGGCAGATTCTGTCGCGGATGATGATTTTCGAAGAGGTCTGGGGTTATCACTTCGACCCCGGTACCAACCTGATCGACGTGCACATTGGCCGGCTGCGCAAGAAAATCGACCCACCCGGTGTGCCGCCGTTGATTCGGACCATGCGTGGATCGGGGTATGTGATTGCCGAACCGCTCTAGGCATGTCACACCCCCCTTGTAGCAGCCTGCGTTCGGCGTGTAGCAGCTGCCGAGGTACGAGGCTGCGTTCGGCGTGTAGCAGCTGCCGAGGTACGAGGCTGCGTTCGGCTGCGAAGCAGTCGTGAAATCAGCCGGCGCGTTTCTTCAGGAAGACCGCGCGCTCAGGTTTTACGACTGCTGCGCAGCCGAACGCAGGCTTCGCCAGCTGCTACAAGGGTTCGTCGCCAATAATGCTATCCGGGCATGCACTGGAAATCGCCGGTCTGCGCCAGCTGCTTACCGTGGGAGTCCTCAAGCCGCGCACTGACCTCCTCGCCCAGGCTCGACTCCACCAATTGATAATGTTCGCCAGCCTTGAACTGCTGGTAACTGACCTTGCCCTCGCAATCCTCCTGATTCGAATCGCCACTCGGCATCTCGAACAGCGTCACCGCCAAGTCATGGGCGCCGGGGGCCACTTCGAAGAAGCGGCCGTCGTCGATGCGTTTGCCATCCACCCGTTCGGCCAGCATGTCATTGGGCGCCTCTTCCTGCAGCCCGATCCAGGCCATGCCCGGATCGGGTTTGGGCATCGGCCCGGCGCAGGCGGACAACAGGCAAACCAGGCTCAGGCCCGGAATCAACAGCAGTGGTTTAAATGTCATTGGAATGTCCTTCCTTCACCGCCGCCCCCTGTGGGAGCGAGCTTGCTCGCGATAGCGGCGGATCAGTCAATATTGATGTTGGATGCAATGGCCTCAGTGCGAGCAAGCTCGCTCCCACCGTATTACGAGCACTGGAAACTGTCGCTCTGCGCCACCTGTTTGCCGTGGGAATCCACCAGGCTGGCGCTGGCCGAAAGGCCTGCGCTGGATGCATTCATCTGGTAACGCTCACCCGCCTGGAAGTGGCTGTAGTCCAACCGGCCCATGCAAATGGGTTCCGCCGAGTTGCCATCGGTGCCGCGGATCAGCGTCACTTCCAGACGATGAACCCCAGGCTTGACCTCGAAATAGCGTCCGTCCTCAACGCGCTGGCCATCGAGCTTTTCCGCCAGCACATTGGTGTTCCCCGGTTGTTGCAGATCAATCCAGGCCTCGCTCGAATCAGCCTTGGGCTCCGGCCCGGCACACGCCGACAACAGACAGACCAGGCTCAGGCCCGGGACCAGTAACAGGGGTTTAAGCGTCATTAAAAAACACCTCGAAAGTTGAGCGCCGATACCGCCGTCAGGTGTGACGGCGGGCCATCGGCTTGAGGCGCAGAGTGGCGAGCTAGAGCGGTCGGGACAAATGAATACGCATGAAAGGATTTTCAGGAAATGCTTAAAGATTTCTTCATCCCCGTGAAGGCAAATCTTTAAGTTGCACACGCAAGACTGCCGGGCAATTGCACTTCAAGACCTCGGAGGTTTACGGCATGCTCGGGCTGGTAAAGACTGCACTGCTCAAGCCCTACACGTTTATCGTGCTGGCAATTTTCATCTGCATCATCGGGCCCATGGCGGCCCTGCGAACGCCCACTGATGTGTTTCCGGACATCGGTATTCCGGTGATCGCGGTGGTCTGGCAGTACAACGGCCTGGCGCCGCAGGACATGGCCGGGCGGGTGATCTACACCTACGAGCGCTCCCTGAGCACCACGGTCAACGACATCGAACACATCGAGTCGCAATCACTGCCGGGCATGGGCATCGTCAAGATTTTCTTCCAGCCGGGCGTCGATATCCGCACCGCCAATGCCCAGGTTACGGCGGTGTCACAGACCGTGCTCAAGCAGATGCCACCGGGCATCACCCCGCCGCTGATCCTCAATTACAGCGCCTCGACCGTGCCGATTTTGCAGATGGCGTTCTCCAGCCCGACGCTGTCGGAAGCGAAGATTCGCGACCTGGTGCAGAACAACATTCGCCTGCCCCTGACCTCGGTGCCGGGCCTGGCGATTCCGACGCCAATGGGCGGCAAACAACGGCAGATCACGCTCGACCTCGACCCGCAGGCACTGGCCGCCAAAGGCCTCTCGGCCCAAGACGTCGGCAACGCCTTGGCCGCACAGAACCAGATCATCCCGGTCGGCACCGCCAAGCTTGGCCCCAACGAATACACGGTGCTGCTGAACAACAGCCCGAAAGCCATCGACGAACTCAATGACCTGCCGATCAAGACCGTCGACGGCGCGCTGATCACCATCGGTCAGGTGGCCCACGTGCGCGACGGCTCGCCGCCACAGACCAATATCGTGCGGGTCGACGGGCGCCGCGCGGTGCTGATGCCGGCGCTGAAGAACGGCAATATTTCCACGCTGTCGATCATCGACGGCATTCGCCAGATGCTGCCGCGCATCAACGAAACCCTGCCGCCATCGCTGAAGACTTCGCTGTTGGGCGACGCTTCGGTGTTCGTCAAACAGTCGGTGGGCAGCGTGGCCAAGGAAGGCATCATCGCGGCGTTGCTGACCAGCGCAATGATCCTGCTGTTTCTCGGCAGTTGGCGCTCGACCCTGATCATCGCCGCGTCGATTCCGCTGGCGGTGTTGTCGGCCATCGCCCTGCTCGCCGCCAGCGGCCAGACCCTCAACGTGATGACCCTCGGCGGGCTGGCGTTGGCGGTGGGGATTCTGGTGGACGATGCCACGGTGACCATCGAGAACATCAACTGGCACCTGGAGCAAGGCAAAGCGGTGAAGACCGCGATCCTCGACGGCGCGAAACAGATCGTCGGCCCGGCCTTCGTGTCGTTGCTGTGCATCTGCATCGTGTTTGTGCCGATGTTCCTGCTGCAAGGCATCGCCGGTTACCTGTTCCGGCCGATGGCGTTGGCGGTGATCTTCGCGATGGCCAGCTCCTTCATTTTGTCGCGGACTTTGGTGCCGACCCTGGCGATGTTTCTGCTCAAACCGCATGTGCCGGAACAAGGTCCTGGGCATCACCCGGAAGATGAATTCATCAACCATCACGAAGGCGAACAGCACCGCAAAACCCATCATCCGTTGCTGCAACGGGTGCTGAATTTCCAGCAGGGTTTCGAGCGGCATTTCTCCAATTTGCGGGACACCTATTTCGGTTTGCTGGAGCTGGCGCTGGAATACCGCAAGCGCTTCCTGCTGGGATTCCTCGCCTGTGTGCTGGCGTCGTTTGCGCTATTGCCGAGCCTGGGCGAGGACTTCTTCCCGGCCACCGACGCCGGCGCGCTGTCGCTGCATGTGCGCTTGCCGCTGGGCACGCGGATCGAGGAAAGCGCAGCGGCGTTCGACCGCATCGAAGCGCGGATTCGCGAGATCATTCCGGCCGAACAACTGGACACCATCGTCGACAACATTGGCATCCCGCTGAGCGGCATCGACATGGCCTACAGCAACAGCGGCACCATCGGCCCGCAGGACGGCGACATTCAGGTCAGCCTCAAAACCGATCACAGCCCCACCGCCGATTACGTGAAACGCCTGCGCGAAGCGTTGCCGGAAAGCTTTCCCGGCAGCCACTTTGCGTTTCTCCCGGCAGACATCAGCAGCCAGATCCTCAACTTCGGCGCACCCGCTCCGCTGGACGTGAAAATTTCCGGCCCTAACGATGCGGCGAACCGCGCCTATGCCGTGGAACTGGAACGACGCCTGCAACATGTGGCTGGAGTAGCCGACTTGCGCATCCAGCAGTCCACCGGTTATCCGTCGTTGCAGGTCAACGTCGATCGGCTGCGCGCCAATGGCCTGGGCATCACCGAGCGTGACGTGACCAACAGCATGGTCGCGTCCCTGGCCGGCAGCTCGCAGACCGCGCCGACCTTCTGGCTCAACCCGGCCAATGGCGTGTCTTATGGGGTGGTTGCGGCTACGCCGCAATATCGCCTCGACAGCCTGCCGTCGCTGGAAGCCTTGCCGGTGACCGGCAGTGACGGGCAATCGCAAATCCTCGGTGGCCTGGCGAGTATTTCCCGGGTGCAGAGCCCGGCGGTGGTCAGCCACTACAACATCATGCCGACCCTCGACCTGTACGCGAATGTGCAAGGCCGTGACCTCGGCGGCGTGGCCACGGACATTCAGAAAGTGCTGGATGACACGGCTTCGATGCGTCCCAAAGGCGCGGTGATCAGCCTGCACGGGCAGATCGATGCGCTGCACGAAGCGTTCAGCGGTTTGAGCTTCGGCCTGCTCGGTGCGGTGGTGCTGATCTACCTGCTGATCGTGGTCAATTTCCAGTCCTGGGTCGATCCGTTCGTGATCATCACCGCCCTGCCCGCAGCCCTTGCCGGCATTGTGTGGATGCTGTTTCTCAGTGGCACCTCGCTGTCGGTGCCAGCGCTGACCGGGGCGATTCTGTGCATGGGCGTGGCCACGGCCAACTCGATTCTGGTGGTGAGTTTCTGTCGCGAACGCCTGGCCGAACACGGTGATGCCCTGAAAGCGGCGCTCGAAGGTGGTTACACCCGGTTTCGCCCGGTGTGCATGACCGCCCTGGCGATGATCATCGGCATGTTGCCGCTGGCCCTGTCCGAGGAACAGAACGCGCCGTTGGGCCGCGCTGTGATCGGTGGGCTGATCCTCGCCACCACCGCCACTCTGCTGTTCGTTCCTGTGGTTTTCAGCCTGGTCCACGGACGTCAATCATCTCGCGCTGTTGTTGGAGAAAGCACCCATGTCGCCTAATCAAAAACCGTCGCGCAAACGCCTGATGCTGGTGGGGGTCGGCGGCCTGACCCTGGCCGCGTTGCTGGTGGCCAACGGTCTGGCCGCCCGCACGCGCCACGAAAAAGCCGTGGCCGCCTGGACCGAAACTGCAGCCATGCCGTTGGTCAGCGTGTTCCAGCCGCAACAGAACGTGCATGGCGACAGCCTGCGCTTGCCAGCGCATCTGGAGGCGTGGAGCAAAGCGCCAATCCATGCGCGGGTCAGCGGCTACCTCAAGGACTGGAAAACCGACATCGGCACACAAGTGAAGGCCGGGCAAATTCTGGCCGAGATCGACAGCCCGGACCTCGATCAACAAGTGGCGCAAACCCACGCCCGACTGATCCAGGAACAGGCCAGCGCGCGCCTGGCCGAGACCACCGCGACCCGTTGGCAAAACCTGCTGGCGAGCCATTCGGTGTCGCGTCAGGAGGCCGATGAAAAACGCTCCAACGCCGCGGCCGCCAAGGCCAACGCCGATGCGGCCGCCGCCGATTACGCGCGCCTGTCGGCGCTGGAGGACTACAAGACGATTCGTGCACCGTTCGCCGGGACCATCACCGCGCGCAACACCGATATCGGTCAGTTGATCAAGGCCGACAACGACAGCGACCCGCAGCTGTTCGACATCGCCGACACCCATCAACTGCGCCTGTACGTGCCGGTGCCACAGAACTACGCCAGCGTGATCCGCCCCGGCATGCAGGCCGAACTGATCGTGCCGGAACACCCCGGCGAGCATTTCACCGCTCGGTTGATCGGGGATTCCACCGCTGTTGACCGGCGCTCCGGGACCTTGCTTGCGCAGTTTGTCGCGGATAACCCGGACGGCGCGTTGTTGCCCGGCGACTACGCCGAGGCAACGTTGCAGATTCCGGCGGACACTCATGGCGTGAGCATTCCTGCCAGTTCGTTGATCTTCCGGGCTCAGGGCACGCAGGTGGCGGTGCTGGATCCGGATAATCATGTGCACTTGCGTGATATTCATATCGGTCTGGATCTGGGTGAGCGGCTGGTCATTGATCAGGGTTTGAAGCCTGCGGATCGCGTAGTGGATAACCCGCCGGATGCCCTACGCGAAGGCGATGCCGTGCAACTGGCCGATGCCGGAGGTGTTCATGCGCCCAAGGCTTGAGCTGCTGGTGATGGCGTTGCTGCTGCAGGGATGTTCGATGGCGCCGACCTACAAGGTGCCGGCCATCGACTTGCCCGCGCAATATCGCGAGCAGACCAGTGATGGTCCTTGGCACTTGGCCGAGGCCCCGCCATTGACGTCGAACTGGTGGCAGCTCTATCGGGACCCACGCCTGAACGATCTGCAACAGCAACTGCTCAAGGCCAACCCGGACCTGGCGGCGGCCCTCGCGCACTTTGATGCGGCGCAGGCTTATGCCGGCCAATTGCATGCCGGGTTGTTCCCGCAGATCACTGCCAGCGCGCAGCCGTTGCGCCAGCGTCAGTCGGACGGTAAACCGTTGCGCGGCAGTAACCAGCCGTCGGTGTACAACAGCAACACTGCCGGGTTTGCGCTGAATTTCGACCTCGATTTGTGGGGGCGGATTCGCAATCAAGTGGCCGCTGGCGACGCCCAGGCCCAGGCTTCGGCGGACGATCTGGCCGCCGCCCGGTTGAGCCTGCAACAGCAACTGGCCACGCTGTACATCCAGCTCAATGGCCTCGATGCCCAGCGCAAAATCCTCGCCAGTTCCCTTGATGATTACACCCAAGCGCTGCAACTGACCCGCGACCGCTACGAAGGCGCCATCGCTTCGGAACTGGACCTGACCCGCGCGCAAAGCCAACTGGCCGAGGCCCGGGCGCAGCTGGACGATGTGCGGGCGCAGCGGGATTTGGCTGAGCATGCCATTGGTGAATTAGTGGGTCAGCCGGCCAGTGTTTTCCAGTTGAGTGCGAGCGATCAGCTATTGAATGTGCCCTCGGTCCCCAGTGAACTCCCCAGCACCCTGCTGCAACGCCGCCCGGACATCTCGGCCGCCGAACGCCGAGTGTTTGCCGCCAACGCCAATATCGGCGTCGCCCGCGCCGCGTGGTACCCGGACTTCAGCCTGACCGGCCTGCTCGGCGGGCAAACTGCGGGCAGCGGCAATCTGTTGGCTGCTGGCAATCGCTATTGGGCGCTGGGGCCATTGGTCAATCTGCCGATTTTTGACGGCGGTCGCCTCGACGCCAACGAGCGCCAGGCCAAGGCCGAATTTGAAGAAGCGGTCGCGCATTACCGTAGTCAGGTGCTGCGGGCGGTGCGCGAAGTTGAAGATAACCTGGCGCAACTGCGCGATCTGCAACGGGAGGCGGAGGATGAGCAGGCCGCTGTCGAGGCTGCGCAGCACACGCAGACGCTGGCGATGAACAGCTATGAAGCGGGGGCGGTGAATTATCTGGATGTGGTGACGGCGCAGACCTCGGCGTTGCAGGCGCAACGGCGGTTGCAGACGTTGCAGACACGGCAGTTGCAGGCGAGTGTCGGGTTGGTGGTGGCGTTGGGTGGCGGCTGGATAACGACGACACACTCCTTGTAGCAGCTGCCGAGCCTGCGAGGCTGCGTTCGGCTGCGAAGCAGTCGCAAAATCAGACGGCGCGGTGTTCCAGTTAAACCGCGTTATCCGGGTATGCGACTGCTTCGCAGCCGAACGCAGCCTCGCGCTGCTCGGCAGCTGCTACAGGAGTAGGTCGCCCAGGCACCATCAATCTACAAACTGACCACCCTGCGGCAATCCCCGTATAATCGCCCTCTTTTTCCCGAAGGCACCCCGCTCGTGGCAGACAAACGGTACAGCTGCATTGGTTTGTATAACCCCAAGTCACCGGAGAACGTCGGTTCGGTGATGCGCGCCGCTGGCTGTTATGGCGTGGCGTCGGTGTTCTACACCGGCAAGCGCTATGAGCGCGCCGCCGATTTCGTCACCGACACCAAGCGTGTGCACTACGACATCCCGCTGATCGGCATCGACGACCTGAAAAAGATTTTGCCGCTGGGTTGTGTGCCGGTCGCCGTGGAATTGGTGGAAGGCGCGCGTTCGCTGCCGGAATACACCCACCCGGACCGCGCGCTCTACATCTTCGGCCCGGAAGACGGCTCGCTGGATAAAGAGATTCGCGACTGGTGCGAAGACGTGGTCTACATCCCGACCACCGGTTGCATGAACCTGGCGGCCACCGTCAACGTCGTGCTGTACGACCGCATGGCCAAGGGACTGAATACTCGTTCAGGGTCGAAATTCCGCTGATTCACCGTACATCCGATGGAACAAGCGGCGCGCCTCGGCAGTCAGCTTAATTATCCTTCCCTGCCTGGAGACAGATCATGAGCGAACTCAAACGCGTAGAGCGCATCGAATCCACCCCGTTCCAGACTCATCACGAACAGAACGTCGAGGGCTGGGAGCGCATCGGTTCCCTGGCCGGTGGCGTGGTGATGGTCGGCAAGGGCCTGCGTCGCGGCGGTGTGTTTGGCTTGATTCAAGTAGCGATCGGCGGCGTGGCACTGGCCCGCGGCATCACCGGGCACAGCTCGGTGAAAAGCCTGCTGGAAAAAAGCCGGCAGGACATGAATAACGTGCGGGCGAAGATTCAACGGGCGGGGGAAGAGTTGAGTCAGTTGAAGGCCAACGCCGAGGCGGCGACCAATACCGCTACCGTGACCGGTAATGATTCGTTGAAATCGCCGAAAGCCGGGGTTTGATCCCGTTCCCCGATCGTTCCCACGCTCCGCGTGGGAATGCCTCAAGGGACGCTCCGCGTTCCAGCTCTCGAATGGGACGCAGAGCATCCCGGGCTGCATTCCCACGCAGAGCGTGGGAACGATCAGTTCAAGAGTTCGGTGTCGAGAACTTTGGACGACTCGCCAATCACGCTCTCAGCGAGCTGAACGAATTCCTTGGTATCAACACTCTCCAAATGCATCGCCCCCCGCTGCACATCATCCAGTGACCGCTTGTTGCGGGTCTTGATTCGAATCTCCCGATCCAGTTCCTGTAGCAGCAACACTGCCTTGGCAATCTGCGCGGGGCTGATCTGCGAACCACGCAACGTCGTTACTTTCTGGCTGTCCTTGGCCAATTTCTTCTGCAAACTTTCATAGCGCTCATCACTCATGCCACCGGCACGGCGCACCAGTTCGATGGCGTAGTACTCGGCCAGGCCTTCGCTGATCCAGTCACTGTGCTGGCTGTCATTGACTCTCCCGAACACTTGCGCCAATTCACGCACCAACGGGCTGGTGCCACTTTCGCTGACCAGCGGCAAACGGCTGTTGAGGTAGATCGACTCCCGCGCCGCCAGACTGCCACGCCACATCGGGTCGTTGGCGCCGACGATCAGCAGTTTGCTTGGGTGACGGGGGAACACGGCTTGGGCTTGCGGCCAGACAAAGGTCAGCAGCGTCAGCACGTCCATGCGGCGCATGCCCTGCCCCAGGGGCGAGGCGACGGTGACTTCAGTTTCGCCCAACCGCGTGCGGCGGCTGCCGAGGTGGCCGGCGAGCATCCAGCCGGTGGGCCGGTCGAACAGGCGGGAGACGTTGTTGATGCGGAATTTGTTCTTGCCGATGCGCGGCCAGGCGGTTTCGACGCTTTTCCAGCCGTTGGGCAATTCGAACTCGAGGCGTGACACCAACTCGATGCCGTCCTGCTGATCGAGTTTGGCTGCCGGCACCAGGTCGTCGCCGCGCATCAGCGCCCAATTCGGGGTCATGCGCGTGTCGAAGCTGCCGCTCTTGCGTCCATGGCTGATGCGCACGCGGTAGGTCAGGCTGGCTTTGTCGGCGGCCGGGCGCCAGACGCCACGAGCGGCTTTGCCCGGTGTGAGCTGCCATTGGCCGTCGGCCTTGAAATCGCTGTAGTGGCTGCCGTCGCCCAGATCAAAGTCCAGGCTGCGCACCGCCGAGCCTTGCGCCAGGGTCAGGCGCACTTCGGCCTGATCGCTTTGCGGCAACAGGCGCACGTGATAATCCAGATCGACCTTCTTCGCCGCCCACACCGACGAACTCAGGGCCAACACCCCAACGGCCAACGCCAGCCGCAATCCCACAGCCATACACACTCCTTCGTGACACGTTAGCCCGGTGGACCTTTAACCTGCCCGGAAAATCAGATGATCTTCCCAGTCGTCTTCCGGCACGCTGCCTTCGGCGAGCATGCGCCCGGACTGGGAAATACGTTCGTGGTGCACCGCATCGCGATCGCCGCACACCAGGTGATGCCACAGTGGCAGGTCCTTGCCCTCGCTGACCAGCCGATAGCCGCAGGTTGGTGGCAGCCATTGGAATTCTTCAGCCTTGCCCGGCGTGAGCTGGATGCAGTCCGGAACGAAGTCGCGACGGTTCGGGTAATCCGTGCACTGGCAGGTTTTCAGGTCCAGCAGTTTGCAGGCGATGCGCGTGTAGTAGACGCTGTTGTCTTCTTCATCTTCGAGCTTTTGCAGGCAGCACAGGCCACAGCCGTCGCACAGCGATTCCCATTCCTGCGGATCGAGTTGATCGAGGGTTTTGCGTATCCAGAACGGTTCGACTTTGGCGGCCATGGCTCAAGCATCAACATCAGGTGGTGAAAAGGCCGCCAGTCTAGTGCCCAAGGCCTTGCGGGCCAAGCGCTGGCGACTGTCGGTAGAACTTCACTTGTCAGTTTTGGCGCCACGAAGTAGCTTTGCCAGTCGCAACGAGCCAAACCCGAAGGCCATTAACGCGCAACCGCGTTGCATTCCGGTGAACTGCCACGGCTCACGAAAACCTCATCGCTCAGCTCAACTGTGGCCGCTGGTTTTTATTTCGACTCCCTGACCCAAACGTAGCAAGGAACCTCTAAATGAGTGCCAATCCACGCGTTGCCGATTATGCCATTCACCCACAGTTCACCGATCGCTGGTCGCCACGGGCCTTTACCGGCGAAGCCATCCCGGAAGAAACCCTGCTGAGCTTCTTCGAAGCCGCGCGCTGGGCACCGTCCGCCTACAACTCGCAGCCTTGGCGGTTTCTCTACGCACGTCGCGACACGCCGAACTGGGAGCGTTTCCTGGGTCTGCTGAATGAATTCAACCGCGGCTGGGCGCAACACGCCTCGGCGCTGGTGATCGTGATCTCGAAAACCACCTTCACCGCCCCGGGCGCCACCGAAGAAACTCCGGCGTTGTGGCACACCTTCGACACCGGCTCGGCCTGGGGCCACCTGGCGCTGCAAGCGAGCATCAGCGGCTGGCACACCCACGGCATGGCCGGTTTCGACCAGGAACTGACCCGCAAGGAGCTGAACATTCCCGAGGGTTATGCGCTGCACGCGGCGGTGGCCGTTGGCAAACTGGGGGATAAAGCGACGCTGGCGGATTACCTGCAAGCGCGGGAAGAACCGAGCCCGCGTCGGCCGTTGAGCGAACTCGCTGCCGAAGGCGACTTCACCCTCTAAGCGCCGAACCCGATCGTTCCCACGCTCTGCGTGGGAATGCCGCCAGGGACGCTCCGCGTTCCGCTTCCGGCAGTGACGCAGAGCGTCACGGGATGCATTCCCACGGGTCGCGTGGGAGCGATCATGGGGTTGGGTTTAATACCCGCGATTGAAATCCACTTCGCCGCGCAACGCTTCACCCGCCTCATACGCCCGCAAGTTCTCGACAAACAGGTTCACCATCATCGATGGCGAAGTCGGTGCCGAGCTGTGGCCGGTCAGCAACAAGCCCCAGGCGGTCCAGAACGGATGCCGTTGTGGCAAGGGCTCCTGACGGCAGACGTCAATCACCGCGCCCGCCAGATGCCCTTCTTTCAGGGCTTCTACCAGGTCGGCATCGACCACCGCCACACCGCGCCCGACGTTGATGAACACGCCAGTCGGCTTGAATTGCTTGAACAGCGCCGCGTCGTAGAGGTCGTGGGTATTGGGGGTGTTGGGCAGCAGATTGATCACGTAATCCACTTCACCGACCATACGCGGCAAGTCAGCCAGCGCGCCCACTTCAACAAACGGCGTCTGCTCGCGGGCTTCGCTGGCGATGCCATACAACTCCACGCCAAACGGCACGAGGAACTGCGCCACGGTCTGGCCGATATCGCCGGTGCCGACGATCAACACTTTGCGCCCCGCCAGGCTCTGGCCCTGACGACTGTCCCACTTGCGCTCGACCTGGCTGACCAACCGCGCCAGCACTTCGCGCTCGTGGCCGAGCATGTAAGTCAAAACGTATTCAGCCATGACCTGGCCGAAAATCCCCACCGCCCGGGTCAGGCGATAGTGGCGTGGCAAGCCGTCGGCCAGCAGCGGCGTGATGCCGGCCCAGGTCGATTGCAGCCATTGTGGCTGGTGGCCCTGACGCAGCAGGTTCGCCAGCAAGTCCGGCTGGCCCAGCCAGATCGGGCAATCCGCCGCCTGACGGGCCAGTTCGGCGGAGTCACCGCTGGTCAGCACTTCCAGCTCAGGCGCCGCCTGGCGCAACAGTTGGGCGTACACAGGGTGGTCGTGTTCAGCAATCAGAACGCGCATGGTTCAAACCTTTCAAAAACAGTGCAGACGGCCGCCACTCTGTCGCGGCGGCCATCGCCAAAATCATTCCAGTCTTTCATACAGGCTCTGAACAGAACCTGTCTGCCGATCACATCGGGTCGTTGCGGCGCAGCAACTCTTCGGGCAAGTGTTCGATGTACTCGTCCTCAGCCGGCGGCATTTGCAAGTGGTAACCCTGCTTTTCAAGGTTTTCCAGGACCACGGTGATGTCTTCGCGCGACAGTTTGCGCTCGGGGGTCAGCACCAGGTCGAAGGCGTGATGCGGCTTGCCGAACGCCGCCATCAGCGATTCCGGGACGCGCTCCAGTGCATCGCTTTTGAGCACATAAAGGTACATCTCGTTTTTCTTCAGGCTTCGATAGATGGAGCAAATACGTTTCAAGGCTGTTCTCCGGCGGTGGCCAGGCTGTCGAGCAGCGCCTGGCCCATCAATTCGCGGCGCCAGCCACGCAGCGAATCAGGCAATTGGTAAGGCCCATTGGGGTAGCCGCTCTTGAGCAGCGCTTCCAGGGTTTTCTTGCGCAGCATCAGTTCTGGCGCGATGTTCAGGCGTTCGGCTTCGGCCTGGCCAATGGCGCGCAACTGCTTGATCAGCGTGGCGGCGTCCACCGGCAATGGCTCCGGCACCGCCAGCGGCCATTGATCGGGCGACACACTGGCAGAACGCTTGATCAGATCAAGCAGGAATTCGCCGTCCTGACGCACGGTACGCGGGTGCATGTCTTCGATTTTCGCCAACGCGCCGAGGTTGTCCGGCTGAGTCCGTGCCAATGGCCACAGGGAATGCTCACGGACGATGCGGTTGCGCGGCAGATCACGGGCGCGGGCCTCGTGCTCACGCCAGGCGCAGAGTTCACGCAACACCGCGAGTTGCGCGCGGGACAGTTTCCAGGCGAGTTTGGCTTCGCGGTAGACCTCGTACGGATCGACCTCGCGGCGCAGGTTGGCCACCAGTTCGGCGCCATCCTCCAAAACCCAGCTGTATTTGTCTTCAGACAACTTCGGTTGCAGACGTACGAACACTTCCGCCAGGTGCAGGGCATCTTCGGCGGCGTAGCTGATCTGGGTGTCGGACAGCGGGCGTTGCAGCCAGTCGGAACGGGTCTCGCCCTTGGGCAGGTCGATGCCGAGCACTTCCTGTACCAGCCGCGAGTAGCCCATGGAGAAACCGAGGTTCAGGTAGGCAGCGGCCAGTTGGGTGTCAAACAGCGGCGCTGGCAGGCTGCCGGTCAGGCGCAACAGGACTTCGAGGTCTTCGCTGCACGCGTGAACAACTTTGACCACGGCCGGGTTTTCCAGCAGCGCGGCCAGGGGTTGCCAGTTGTCGATGGTCAGCGGATCAATCAGGTAAGCGCGTACGCCATCGCCGATCTGCAACAGGCCGGCAATCGGATAAAAGGTGTCGACCCGCATGAATTCGGTGTCGAGGGCAACGAATGGCAGGTGCTGCCACTCGGCGCAAAACTGACCGAGGCTATCGTTGTCGCGAATCCAGTGAATATCGATGGCCACACGGCTCTCCCTTGAAGAATGGCGCGCAGTATATATCGCCCCCGGCGATTTCCGCGCATCCACTGAACAAGAGCTTTAGCGAAAAGACCTGCTTAAAGGCAAGAAATGTCTGACGAAGGGAAGTTAACTGGCCTTACGCAGTACGTAGACCCGCATCCGCGCGCAACCGGGAAAGAAGTCCTGATGACTGAGCAGGCTGAAACCCGCTTGTCTGAACTCGGCTTCCAGCAACAGCTTGCCCGGCAGCGGCTGGGACGCGGAGCCCTCGCCAGCGGATGGCTTGCGCCTGAAGCGGCTTTGCAGGCGAACCGCGACAATCACCGTGTCCCGACTGACGCGGTGGAACTCCCCGAGCATGGCCAACCGGTGGTCGGGGCTGGCGATATGTTGAAACAGTTGCATGCAAATCATGCAGTCCACTGCGTTCGCCGACAAATCGAGCGTGAACGCCGAGCTCTGAAACGTCTTGATCCGCTTGAGCAACTGCTGCGGATGATGGGTGCGGGCGTGATCAAGCATGTCCTGGGATGGATCGGATGCCAGGATCACGCGGTTTCCGTGCTCGGCCAGCACCGGCCAGAAACGCCCGGCGCCACAGGCCACGTCCAGCAGCAATCCCGGCTCGCCGGCAACCTTGAGCGCATTGCGCACCAATTGCTCGGCGCGCCAGAACGCCAGGCGTCCGGCCAGGCCACGGGGTTGCGGCTGCAGGCAGACGCGGGCGTGTTCCTGATCGTAGCGCCGGGCGAACTCAAGCTCGATGGCGGATGGGGGCAGCGCGGACATATACAGGGGCTCTTGTTGGAAGATCTACCGGCCGCAGGTTAGCGACCAGCCTGTGAAAAATAAGTCGAAACACTCATTTCTTGGCCAGCACGCCATCGGTCACTGGCGCACGGCAGCCGGCGAACATATCCAGGTCCGGGTTGTAGACCTTGCTGTCGACCTCCAGCAGACCAATCATCGAATGGAACAGATTGTCCTGGCTCAACGGTTTTTCACGGCTCAGTTGCAGGCAATCGGTATCGACCGAAAACGACCGCTGATAGCTGTCGGAGAACCACGCCAGCATGGCCACATGTTTCTGTTGCTCCGGCGCCATCATGTAAGGCGTGCCGTGGAGGAACAGGTTGTACTCGCCCAGGGATTCGCCGTGATCGGACAGGTAGAGCATCGCGGTATCGACTTTGTCTTGGTTGCTGCGCAACAGATCGATCAGCGTCGAGAGCACGTGGTCGGTATACACCAGGGTGTTGTCGTAGCCGTTGACGATACTGTCGCGACTGCAATTGTTCAGTGCATTGCTCTCACACACCGGGGTGAAGTGTTCGTACTCTTTGGGGTAGCGCTTGAAGTATTCCGGGCCGTGGCTGCCCATCTGGTGCAAGACCAGCACGGTGTCTTTGTCCAGGGTGTCGATAAAGTGCTGCAAACCTTGCAGCAGAATTTCATCGCGACATTCGCTGCTGGAGCACAGCACCGGGTCCTTCAAGTTGCTCACGTCATCAATAGTGACCCGATCGCACGTGCCTTTGCAGCCCGACTGATTGTCGCGCCAGATCACGTCCAGGCCGGCATGCTTGAGCACATCCAGCAGGCCTTCTTCATTCTTCGCCTTGCTCGCGCTGTAATCCTTGCGGCCCATATTGGAGAACATGCACGGCACCGACACTGCGGTTTCCGTGCCGCAGGAATGCACGTCAGTAAAGGCGATCAGGCCAGCTTCTTTGCTCAGTTTCGGGGTGGTGTCGCGGTGATAACCAAGGATGCCGAAGTTCTCGGCCCGGGCACTTTCGCCGACCACCAGTACCGTCAGGGATTTGCGGCCATGGGTCTGCCAGGTCAGGTCTTTGCGGGCGTCTTCGCCGATCTTGACGAAGGGTTGTTGTGCGGACACCACTTGCTCACGCAGATAACCGACCGACGCACCGATGTAGTTGCTCGGCACCACCATCAGGTGCAACTCATGGTGATTGCGAAACAGCGACGACAGCCCCTGATAATTAATCAATGCCACGCCGCCGATAACCGCAATAGACGCGACACTTACCAGCACCTTACTTAATAGATCACGATGCCAGGCGCGATAACTGACTGGTGTTTTCCACAATAACCACGATGGCAAAACACCGAGTACGACAATATAAATGAACAACTTTAATGAGAGTAAGTCGCGCACTTCCGTGACATTGGTTTCGGCAAAGTTGCGAAACATGCCGGCATCGATCAACACGCCATATTGGCTCATGAAATACGCCACGCCGGCACTGACCATGAAGATCAATGTCAGCAGCGGCTTCAGCACAGGCCGGAACGCCAGCAAGGTCAGGACAATGTTGAAGGCGCCGAGCACCATGACGCCAAACGCCACGCGCATGACGATGCCCTGGGCGTTCGAGGCGGTGATGTCGAACAGGTGCTGCCAGAGAACCAGATTAAAGCCGAGCAATAAAAAGGCGCTGGCAATCAGTGTCACCCACTCGGGGCGCACGGCTTTGAATTTCAACATGCGGGTCGACTGTTCCTGAAAAGAAGTGCCGCCGGCAAATGTGAAAATTTCATTTTCCGCGACAGCACAAACTTTAAGCAGGCAACCATCAATTTTTTGTGAAAAAGAAGCCAACGATTAGTTGGCTCCCGATAGTAGCGTGAAACTTTTAATGTATTTGAGAAACTGTCAGGTCTGGTTCAGGTACCAGCGCCAGTCCTGCTCGCCGACTTCGCCCATGAACTGCCGATACTCGGCGCGCTTCACCGCCAGATACACCCCGAGGAACTCCCCGCCGAACGCTTCCCGCGCCCAGCTCGAACCTTCCAGTGCGCGCAAGGTGGTCAGCCAGTCGGTGGGCAGCAGTTCCGTGGCCTGGGCGTAACCGTTGCCTTCCACCGGAGCGCCAGGGTCGAGTTGTTCGCGTATGCCCCGGTGGATGCCGGCCAGGATCGCCGCCGCTGCCAGGTACGGGTTGGCGTCGGCTCCGCAGATGCGGTGTTCGATATGTCGGGAGAACGCCGGCCCGCCGGGGACTCGCAGGCTTACGGTGCGGTTATCCACGCCCCAGGTAGCCGCCAGTGGCGCGTAGCTGTTGGTTTGGAAGCGACGGTAGGAGTTGGCGTTCGGGCAGAACAACAGCAGCGAGTCGAGCAGGGTGCTAAGCATGCCACCCACCGCGTGCTTGAGCAGCGGCGTGCCGTCGGGCGCTTCGCTGGCGAACAGGTTGTTGCCGGCCTTGTCGGCCAGGCTGACGTGCATGTGCATGCCGGTGCCGGCCAGGTCATCGAAGGGTTTGGCCATAAAGCAGGCTGCCATCCCGTGCTTGTGGGCCACGCCTTTGACCAGCCGTTTGTAACGCACCGCTTCGTCCATCGCCTGCAAGGCGTCGGTGCGGTGTTCGAGGGTGATTTCCACTTGGCCCGGCGCGTATTCGGAAATCGCCGTGCGTGCCGGGATGCCCTGGAGTTTGCAGGCGCTGTAGAGGTCGGCGAGGAACGGTTCGATCTGCTCCAGTTCTCGCAAGCCGTAGACCTGGGTCGCCCGTGGCCGGCCGCCATCGACGTCCCGCGCCGGTTGTGGCCGACCGTTGCTGTCGCGCTTTTGATCCAGCAAGTAGAACTCCAACTCCGCCGCCATCACCGGGTAATAGCCGTCGGCCTGCAAGCCTTCGATGACCTTTGCCAGCAAGTGTCGCGGGTCGGCAATCGTCGCCGGCATGCCCTCCTTGGGGTGCATGCTGACCTGCACCGCCGCCGTCGGAATCAAGCGCCACGGCATACGTTGCAAACTGCCGCTGATCGGATAGGCGCGGCAATCGATATCGCCGACGTCCCACACCAGCCCGGAGTTTTCCACGTCGTCGCCATTGATCGTCAGGCCGAGAATGGTGCTCGGCAACGGCCGGCCGCTTTCGTACACCGCCAACAGTTCATCGCGGTGCAGCAGCTTGCCGCGCGGCACGCCGTTGTTGTCCAGGATGAACAACTCGAACATCTCGATATCCGGGTTTTGTTCCAGAAAGGTCAGGGCTTCTTGCTGCGTGGCGAAGGTGGTCGTGGCACAACTCATGGGAATTCTCGTTTTTGCGCGTCAGGCAAACGCACAGGCGCCGCCGTTTTAATCCCGACGCTTGGCGCGGGACCTGTAGGAACAATCAACGGGAAATATAGGAATCCGGTGGGCGCGCATGACGACAATGCCACAGCGCCCAGAAGGCCAGTTCGGAAGGGAGTGCTGAGAGGTTTGGCGCGGTGGCAGGCAGGAACCGACGACCGCGACTGGACGCACAAGCGCCGCTGGATGCCGGGTGGTGGAGTGCGACTGGCCAACCGTCCATAGAAAAAACCGCAGAAAACAGATGAGCAGCAGCGTCACACGGGTGAATGGTTGGTTAAATCGGGATTTGAAGAACTTTGGTTGTGGGTTGGCTAAACATTGTGGGAGCAAGGCTTGCCCACGATGCGTACTGTCAGTTAATACCATCGCCAAATGTGAAATCGCAATCGCGGGCAAGCCTTGTTCCTATAGGTGTGCGCCGCTGTATTTAATTATTAAATACCACTCCCGACTTTCTGATTTGCCGCTGCCTCGCCCCTCCCGCCTAATCGGGGCCTTGTTTTTTAAGGTCCGCTCATGGAAAACGTTCGCACAACAGCCCGCCCTGCCCTCTGGTTAATGGTCAGCATTATTCTGGTCGCCTTGAACCTGCGTCCATCCATGGCGGCTGTCGGCCCCTTGTTGTCGGCGATACGTGGGGACATCCCGTTGAGTTTCAGCCTCGCGTCGCTGCTAACCATGCTGCCGGTGATGGCCATGGGGCTCGCGATGTTTTTCGGGATCGGCGTCAGCCAGCGCCTGGGCGAGCAGCGCACCGTGGTGCTGTCGCTGCTGATTATCGGCCTGGCCACGGCATCGCGGCTGTTCCTCGATTCGGCGGCCGAACTGATCGTCAGCGCCATTGCGGCGGGCGTCGGCATTGCGCTGATCCAGGCGTTGATGCCGGCGCTGATCAAATCCCGTTTCAGCGACAATGTCGCCGTGTGCATGGGGCTTTATGTCACCTCGATCATGGGCGGCGCGGCGATTGCGGCGTCGTTTGCGCCGCTGGTGATGACCCGTACCGGCAGTTGGCGCACAGGCCTGGCGATCTGGGCGGCACTGGCCTTGCTGGCGTTGCTGTTCTGGACCGCCCAGCGCAAAACGATCCCGACGCTACCGGCGCAGGCACCGCGCGGCGAATCGTTCTTCGCCAATTCCCGCGCCTGGTTACTCGCCCTCTTCTTCGGCCTCGGCACGGCGTCCTACACCTGCGTGCTCGCCTGGCTGGCGCCGTACTACGTGGAAAAGGGCTGGAGCGAACAGAACGCCGGATTGCTGCTGGGTTTTCTGACGGCCATGGAAGTGTTGTCCGGCCTACTGACACCGGCGATCGCCAACCGCAGCCGCGACCGGCGCCTGGTGCTGGTGGTGTTGCTGGGGCTGATCATGGCCGGTTTCTGCGGCCTGATTCTCAGCCCGCAACACCTGAGCCTGCTGTGGCCGTGCCTGCTGGGCCTGGGGATCGGCGGGCTGTTTCCGATGAGCCTGATCGTGTCGCTTGATCATCTGGACAACCCTCAGCGCGCCGGCGGCCTGACCGCTTTCGTCCAAGGCATCGGCTATCTGATCGCCGGCCTCTCGCCGCTGATCGCCGGGATGATTCGCGATCAGTTGGGCAGTTTCGAATGGGCCTGGTGGTCACTGACCGGGGTCGTGGCGCTGATGATAGTGATGGTCCTGCGCTTTGATCCACGGCACTATGCCAAACATATTCACTGACCCGCCAACGCGGGGGCCCGGCCATGGCGCAAAGGCTAGAGGCCTCTGGCCATGTTTGCCGAGATTAAAATCATAGGTCGTGTTCACAACATTTTCTGTCCCACAGCTGACCGTGAAACTTCCTACGAGGCATTCTCCTGGCACCATCGTTCCGTTAGGATCATTCGCACACGTTTGCGCACCGTCAGCGCAAGGAGCACAGCGAGACAGAACGGATGCTGAACAGTAACTTGCTTAGAAAGCTCGACATGCAGGACCTCATGGTGTTTGTCGCCGTGTATGAGCAAAGCAGCGTCACCGGTGTGTCGGAGGCCCTCTTCGTCAGTCAGTCCACCGTGAGTTACTGCCTGAAAAAACTGCGCACCAGTTTCGAAGACGAGTTGTTCATCAACACCCGCACCGGAATGCGCCCCACCTACAAAGCCAGCACCATGTATACCCACGTGCTGAAGATTCTTGAAAGCATCAACTTGTGTCACGCCGGCGCCCAGGTGTTCGACCCGACCGCCCAGCCGGTCACCTTCAACATCTGCGCACCGGAATACTTCGAGCAATTGATCCTGCCGCGCCTGTTGAAGCGTTTCGATTTCGCGGACCTGCCGGTGCTGGTCAACATGCACAAGTTTGAAACCGATATCCCGGCCGACGAACTGCGCGATGGCAGCCTCGACCTGGTGATCTGTTTCGGGCCGAATTTTCATTGCAGCCACACTGACCTTAAATCCCGGATGCTGCTCGAAGACGATCTGGTCTGTGTCTTCGACAAACGCGCCACGCCGCTGGAGCCGCGTTTAAGCCTGCAAGCCTTCACTGAGCGCCGTCACGTGTTCCCGACACCCTGGACCTCCACCACCAACATGGTCGACGGCTGGTTGGCGCGGCAGGCGCAAAAGCGCCAGATTGTGGCGCGGTCCAACAGCTACAGCGCGGCACTGAAGATGATTACCGGCACCGATTTCATCCTGACCCTGCCCCGGCGCATCCAGCGCTTGCTGGCCAATGAGGCGGTGTTCAAACATCGCGAGGCGCCTAACGGCTTGCCGGGTTTTACCCTCGACATGCAGTGGAGCCAAAGCGTCGATCAGGACAGCGCCAACGCCTGGCTACGCGAGCAAGTGGCCCAGGCCTGCGCGGAGCAGCAAGCCGCCTGAACACTCAGAGGCCGATGGCCGTCTTGGTGTAGGACTCGCGGTCGATGTCGAGGATTTCCACACACAACTGGACTTCTACACCCGTCGGCCAGACACACAAATCCTGGACCACGGCCAACAGGCTTTCGGACAGCTGCTTCTTGACCTGCGGCGGGCGACCACTGAGCAACGCCAGCTTCACATGCACGAACGCCCGCTCGCCCAACCCGGTGCCGACCTTGAAGGTCTCGACCTTCACGGCACGGCTCTTGATATCGAACTCCGCCGCAAACTGACCGGAACCCACCAACGTATTGTTGAGCCGGATCAACGCGACATCGGCGTTCAGTCCGGGCAGGTTGGCGGTGTATTCCATGTGCAGGTGAGGCATGACGGTGCTCCTGAGGGTTGGCAGAAAGGCCCTACATATATCACAGAGCCGCCCTACTTCCGGCGGACTTTTAGTGTTCCGTTGAGGCGAGAGATTCGCGCAACGCCACCGTCTCCCAAGCCGCCACCAGGATCACCACTAACGTGGTCAACGCTCCCAGCATCAACGCCGAAAACCAATGATTCAACGCCAATGGCAGCAGCACGAGCAACAGCCCCAGACCGACCAAATGGGACAACGGCGGCAATAGCCGATCCGCCATGACCCACTTGAACAGGGCATTGCCGAGCAGAAACAACCACGGCCCGGCAATGATCGCGAGGATGCCCGCGTCGCTGGCGTGATCGGGGTGCATCAAGACCAATTCATCAGCCACCGCGCTGACGATGACCCCGGCGACGATCAGGACATGCAGGTAGGTGTAGGCAATCCGCGCTTGCCGGCCGGGGTCGACAGAATGGGCAATGCGATGGTGCGCACGCTCGGCGCCGCTGTCGAAATACACCCACCACATGGCGATGCTGCCCAGCACCGCCACCACAAACGCCGTCACGCCTGGCAGGCTCAACTCGAGTTCGGCAAAAGTCGCGCCCGTCACCAGCAGCGACTCGCCCAAAGCAATGATCACGAACAGCCCGCAGCGCTCGGCCATGTGGTTGCCCTCGACGTTCCAGTCCTCCAGCGTCGAACGCCCGAGGCCCGGCACCCAGAAATACAAGGACGGCGAGACCAGTTCAATCAGCAGCGCCAGCGCCCAGCAGACCAGGCGCTGATCGCCGTCCAGAAACGCGCCAGCGATCCAGAACACCCCGGACAGCACCAGCCACGCGAGGATGCGCTGGAAGTTGCGGGTCATGTTCAGCGCTTCGCCGCGCACCGCCCAGATCGCAAACAGCGTGCGCCCGACCTGCATGAACACGAACGCCCCGGCAAACATCAGCCCGTGATCGGTGAAAGCCTTGGGAATCGATGACGAGAGCAGCAGACCGGCGATCATCAGGCCGAACAGCCCGAGGCGGATCGGCAGTTTTTCCGGGTCAAGCCAATTGGTGATCCATGATGTGAAAATCCATACCCACCACACCGCAACCATCATCAGCGCGACCTGCACCGCGCCGCCGATCGACAAGTGCGCCAGCAGGGAATGGGAGAGTTGGGTCACCGCGAACACGAACACCAGATCGAAAAACAACTCGACCATGCCAACCTTGCCACTGTCGTGGCTACCGCGACCACGCAACAACGAACGGGATTGGCTCATGGATTGGGCTCCGTTATCAGAGTGAACCTGTGCTGTGTATTCCAGCGAGGCCGCGCTCACTCATGAACGCTTCCAGGCGCGAACGCAACCAGCGTTCGGCCGGGTCGGTGTCGACATGACTGAGCCAGACCATGGACAGGTCCAGGGTCGGTGTCTTGAACGGAAACGGTTCCTGGAACAATTGACCGGACGCCGCCATGGCCGTGGCGGTGTAGTCCGGCAAGCTGGCAATCAGGTCCGTCCCCGCCAGCAGGGCCGGCAACGAGCTGTATTGCGGCACGGACAGGACGACGTGGCGCTTACGCCCGATCTCCGCCAGCCACTCATCAGCGTAGCCACTGACGTTGGCAGTGTGGGAAACCAGTACGTGCGGGCGTGAGCAATATTCATCCAGGGTCAGCGGCGTGTCGGACGCATCGGCGCGCAAAATACTGGGAAGGATATGTCGCAGCAATTTGCGCTTGGCGTTGGCCGGCAAGCCGCGGGTCTGGCTGATACCGACGGTGATATCGCCGGACGCCAGCAGATCGGGAATGCGCCAGTAATCGACATGTTGAACCACGAACACCACCTTCGGTGCTTCCTGGCGCAAGGCCCGCAGCAGCGGCGGCAACAGGCCGAACTCGACATCGTCCGACAGGCCGATACGAAAGGTCATGGTGCTGCTGGCCGGGTCGAAATCATGGGTCAGGCTCAGGGCTACCGACAATGAATCCAGTGCCGGCGACAGGTGCTGAATGATTTCTTCGGCCCGGGCCGTCGGCTCCATGCGATGGCCGACGCGAATGAACAGTGGATCGTTGAACATCGTGCGCAAGCGGTTGAGCGCGGCGCTGATGGTCGGCTGGCCAAGAAATAGCTTTTCCGCCACCCGCGTGACGTTGCGTTCCAGCATCAACGTCTCGAACACCACCATCAGGTTGATGTCGGCCTTGCGTAGTTCATTGCGATTCATCTACTGCACCCCGGTCCCCAAGACTCTGGGCAGTGTAGAAAGGCGCAGCAGGTGCGTCTACGTGCACAAGCGATCAATTGACCGTCAAGGCTTTCAAGCCCAACGCCAGTTTACGCGCGTCTCGACCGACACCGGACTCTGATGGGCTGACCGCATCAGCAAACCGGAACTGCAAACGCAGCATCCCCTGGCTCGATACGCGTTGTTGCATTGCCTCGGTGAGGTTCACGTCGATCACATTGCCATCGCTCTTATCCAGTACGGTGGTCATTGCTGACAGGCCGTTAATGCTGATGACGGCACTCTGCCCAGCATGGCCCGGAGGCAGAAACGCCATGGCTTCTACTCGCAGCGTATGCGCGGGTGTAGGGACTCGAAACATTATTTCGGCACTCCCTCCTTCAGACCAGGTCCCCCAGAGTTCAGACTCGGACCAGCCATTGGCGAGCAACACCTTGCCTTTGCTACCCACATTGAACAAATTTTTATGTCCAGGCTCGATGGTAGGCAGTAAATCTGCCGGCGGAACCTGCGCGATCGTTTGCGGACAATCCGTACACTGCTTCCAGCCAGGTGCCAATACCGTAAAGCCATCGATTCTGGCGAAAAGATCGGTCTGGGTGTTGACGGTCGCGACAGCCTGAAGCAACGCTCGATCATCGAGCAAGTACAACGAGTCAGCGTCATATTGACCCGTAGCGAACGCCTTGCTCGCCTTCTGGTCAGCCTGCCGCCACTGGTTGAGATCCATGCGTCCCAAGTAGACAGCATCGGTAGGCAAGCCATATTTGCCCGCAAAAGCAGCGACGTTGAGCCACTGTGGAGACAGGTTTTGCGGCACGATCCAGCGCACTTTCCGGTAATGGGAGGCCGCGTTTTTCCAGAACGGATCGACAAAGGGAGTTGCCCACTCAGAGGCCGGTTCCGCCATCAGCCTTTTGCGAATAACCGACCAGCCGCTATGGGTGTCCGCCACCTGCAGCAATAGCGCCAGTGTTAACAGGCACGTCGCAGTTCGTGGCCGATTGGCACGGATCACCAGGAAAATGATCGCCAGGATAACGGCGTAGTACACCGGCCAGAACATCCGCCCTGAAGCACGAAAAATGTTCGCAATGGAAACGACCGCCGAAGGCAGTGGATAGGCAAATTCCAGCGATCCGACAGCGATGTGGTGTGAAAGCGAAAAAATCCCCAGGCCTGTCAGCGCGAGTAGCAGAAATGGCCGTTTGCGCAAGGCAGCGCCAAACCCGGCCTGCCCTTGCAGCCAGCCGACCAGAGCACAGATGGCCAGAAACAGCAGGCCCAGCCCTAGGAAACCGTACCCTTCGCCATCACCTGGAGCTCCCGGAAGATCCTTCAATAGATAGGACCAGGTGACGGGGGTGATCAACGACAACAGGTTGGCGCGATACAAACCAAAGCCATCGGAAATCGCCCCGTCACCGCCGACGGTGAAATAGGCCGCTTGCCAGCAACAGAAACTGACCAGCGAAAACAGCAGCGCAAACTCGATGAGCACCGCACGCAGGGTCAGCTTTTGCTTGAAGTACTTGGCGACGAGATCGGCGATCCAGATCAGCGCGACCATCGCCAGAAAATACGCATGGATCAACGCCGCCGCGGCGAGCAAGGAGCCCCAGGCCAAACATCGCCTGTTCAGCTGCGGATGCAGGCTCAGGTACAACGAGGCAAGAATCAGAAAGTGCCCGCCCAGCGACAAATGCACCGGCATGCGCATGATCATCGGCGGCACAAACACAAACAACACAGTACTGGCGGCACGCATGGCGACACTGGGTGTAATCAGCCCTACCAGTTTCCAGGCGAACCACGCCTGCAAGACAAAACAGGTCAGGAACCAGATCCCGAAATACTGGAAAGGCTCGGGTAATAGCGAAGCAAACGGCTTGAACAGAAAAGCGAACAACGGATTGGAGTCAGAGAAAATGATGCCATTGCCCAATTCCAATCCATAGGCAGGGTTCAGCCCTATCGGAAAGCTCCACGGCGACTGTTTGAAGAACAACCATCCCAGATAATGAGTCGCCGGGTCGCCTACTCCCAACCAGGCAATATTCTGTGGATTGAGTGCACGCGGCCCAATGACGATGAAAAAAGCCAGAACCCCAATCAAGAGTGGCAACAGCGTGACAGCCAGGCGCTTACCTGAATCCTTCATCGATACGTCCAGAAGTTATGCAATACAAAGGTGAAGGCCGGAAGGGTCAACGCCACCGCGCCAATCCCCAGCAAATAATTGAGCCCGGCGAATTGCGCCACCCAGGCCACGAACATCGCCAGCAAGAAACCCGCCGCCGAGACCATCATGAAACGCAGCAGCGTGCGTCCATGCAGTCGGGCGGAGAAGCTCCAGGTCGTGTTGATCAAGTAAGACGCTACCGTCGCCACGGCAAATGCCACGCCATTGGCCAGGGGCGGCATCGGCATCACGAAATTGATGAACAGCACAGCAACGACCGCGTGAAGTGCCGTGACAAACAACCCGGTCACGGCAAACCTCAACGCTCTTTTGATCAACACAGATTTTTCGGCTGAGGTCACGGCTTCTGCGCCAGAACAAACACCGTCAGACCCGCCAGGCGATTCGCCCCCATGAACGGTAACTCGATGCTGCACAACGTCTTCAGAATCGAATTCACCACGGGGTGATGCTGCTTGAGCTGCGAACGCGGCGGCGACGGTTGTGTGCCTTTGGGCAACAGCCGCAGGGTCGCCGCAATCGGGAACACCGCACCGAAATAATAAGCCCCCTGCTTCACCGTCAAACCCGCATCCCTGGCAACTGTTTCAAATTGATCCAAGGTGTAGCGACGCTTGTGTTCCAGAAAGTCATCGTGCCCGCTCCAGAGAAACTGGAACGCCGGCACCGTCATCAAAAAACGGCTGCCGGACGGGACTTTATCGACGTAAGCCTTGAGCAACCCGACGTCGTCATCGACATGCTCCAGCACGTCCATCAGCAGCACCAGATCGGCGTCCACCGAATCGATGCCGCGACGGTAATGCACCGGTTTTCCAGCGGTGTTGGCGTCGGAGTCGGCGTCGTAGCTGATGTCGACGCACCAGGCTTCGTTCGCGGCAGTGTGGGTCAGCAGGTGGTGGGTAAAAAAACCGGAACCAGCGCCGACATCGAGAATCTTTCTGATCGGAGTGTCGCCCAGCAGCCGCTTGGTGGCCGCCGCTTTGGACGCGTAATACCAGTGCTGGTCAATGCTTGAACCGAGGATGTCGGTTTCCTTGAGATCCATGGTTCAGTCCTTGGCGTTATAGACACGACGCACCAGATAAACCGGCCGGCGTTTTGATTCGATGTAGGTGCGGCCCAGGTACTCGCCGAGCACCCCGATGCCGATCAGTTGCAGCCCGCCGAGAAAGGTTACGGCCACCATCAGCGACGCGTAGCCCGGCAAATCGATGCCGGAAATCAACGTGCGCAAGATGATAAAAATGGCAAATGAGAAAGACACCACGGACACGAACAGCCCCAGATAGGTCCAGACCTTGAGCGGGTCGGTACTGAAACTGGTGATGCCTTCCAGCGCGAAATTCCACAGGCGCCAACCATTGAACTTGGTTTCGCCTGCCACCCGCTCCGGGCGCTCGTAATCGACATGCGTGGTACGAAACCCGACCCAGGCGAACAGGCCTTTCATAAAACGCCGGGACTCGGGCAAGGTCTGCAAGGCATCGACCACACAGCGGTCCATCAACCGAAAATCGCCGACATCCTTGGGCAACGGCTGATCAGAGATTTTGTTGTGCAGGCGGTAGAACCAATTGGCTGAGGTTTTCTTGGCCCAGGAATCGGTCTTGCGACTCACACGATGGCCCAGCACCACTTCATAGCCTTGTCGCCAAAGGGCAATCATCTGCAGGATCACCTCCGGCGGGTCCTGCAAATCGACATCGATCGGCACCACCACCTGGCCGGTGGCTGTCTGCAAGCCCGCGGTCAACGCCGCCTCCTTGCCGAAATTACGGCTCAGATCGACGATCCGCACACGCGGGTCAGACTTCTGGCGTTCCAGAAGAATGTCCAGCGTCGCGTCGGTGCTGCCGTCATTGACGAACACCATTTCCAGACCGACCAGCGCCTCATCCTTGAAGACATCAGTAATCCGCGCGATGAACAAATCAATGGTCGCAGCTTCATTGAAAACCGGGATGACGAGCGAAAGCGCCACATGCCCGGTGAGTTGCGTTCCGTGCTGATGAGTCAATGGGATTGCTCTTTTTTATAGTGATTTTTCAACAATCTTCGGTCGCCGGGGTGTTTTCCAGCGCCATGAACCGAGTCGTATTAAGCAGGAGCATGAAGGGTGATGCAAGGGCGTAACTGCGGCGGTTTTGGCCATTCTTTCAGAGCCCGCTCATTTGTAGGAAAAGCCCTCAAATCATTGGAAACAAATGCCCGATGGCCAAAAAAACCAGCTCCGCTAGGCTTGCTGACATGCGGCACACAGGTTGTCGCAATTGACCATCGCATGGAGCGAGCTGAATGTATTTTGAGATTTACAGGCAATCAAAAGGCACCCCGAGCACCGGTAAAGGACAGTGGCGCTGGCGGTTACGGGCGGGGAACCATGAGACGGTTGCCAGTGGGGAGTCGTATGTGAACAAGGCGGATTGTTTGCATGTGATCGAGTTGATCAAGGGGGTGCAGGGGGAGACCCCGGTCAAGGAAATCTAAAGGATTGAGCCGGCTGCTCATGCTTGATGGGCAGCTCCTGGATCCCGAGCTCGACAATGCTGGCGAGACGTTATTGACTGCACCACCCTGATTAGGAGTTTGGTTTCAATGGAGATACAGGAAATCAGGCGGCGCCTCGCGACACCTGCCATCAAGTTCGTCGCCGGCGGGTTCCGACCTACGCTTAAGGATGAGGAAAGCTGGCTTGGCAAAGTATTCCTTTTCCGCCCGGATGAAACGGTGCCCAAAAACGATGCGGGCGAGGAGCTGCAACCCTATGCTCAGTTCTTTCTTCCCTGCCTGCCGTTTTCCAGCCTCGCCCTGAAGGGGATTCGTGTACTGACAGTCTTTGTCTCTGATCCGTTTCCCGAACCCTTTGAACCAATGGGCAACAACTGGCTCATTCGGGAATACACATTTGATGATGTGCTGGTACGCAAAGAACTGCCGGTAGCAAACACCTTCATCAAGCCCTTTGCGCTGAAGGCCGAATTGGTGGAAGAGGACTTTCCACTCTGGGACGGTGGCGGTATTCCCAGAGATCTTGAGATTGAAATACTCAACCTTGAGCGATCAGGACAAATTGAATCCTATTACGACCTGATCACTCACACCTACGAACACAAAATCGGCGGCTATCCCTCGTTCTGTCAGTCCGGCATCGACCCCGGCGATGATTTTGAATTCGTGTTCCAGATTTCGTCCGACTCAAAAATCAATTTGAATGTCGTGGACAGCGGAAGCCTGATGTTCTGGAAAAACAAAATCACCGGAACATGGGCCATCTACTACGATTTCTACTAGTAAAAAGATGCAGCGCCTTCGTCCATTAGTGAACGAGCACGGGCACAAACTCCTGCCTAAAAAAAGCCTCGCAACATTGCGCCATGAGGTTTTTTCTTGAGCGCGTGATGTGCTTGTGCACACGGCCGTGACACCGCTCACCCGCTAGACTTCCAACGATCCCTGCCCCATCGCAGCGCCAAACGCGCCCACCCCCAGCCTTGATCTAGACGCTTCCCATGCTGTATACCTAAAAAGACCCTAAGCCACACCGCAGGAAAAAACACCGTCTTATGCATGGAATCACACGTATCGATCGCCTTGCCGGCCCACTTTCCGCATCCCTGATTGCGCACTGTGGGCCTCACGTCAAACGCTGCGCTGAAGCAGCCACAGGGCTTGTTCCTCGCCTCTTTGCACTCCTCGCTGTAAACCACCTGCGACCTCGTTTGTCGGACTGGTGCGCCCATCGGCGCCATTGCTCCGTCCCTCCGCCTGCTTGCTTCTGATCGTTAGCCTCTGAACCGGCGCACCCCTCTCCCGTTTTTTCGCGGAGTTCGTGCTCGTCTGGCTTTTCCATCTGAACTCATCACTTTCTGAGCGAGACATCGCCCGGTCGGCCTTCGCGCCTCGAACCGTGCCCGTCAGCTCCAGACCCCAGTTTTTATTGGCCCAGAACCCCTCATGAGGCGGCTTTGCGTCAAGCCCACCACGGTACAAGGAGTAACAATCAATGATTTTTTTCCAGGGAAAAAGAATATTCAGCGCCATCTTTGACATGGATGGCACCATGTTTGACACCGAACGCCTGCGTTTCAAAACCCTCAAACAAGCCTCCAATGAGATTTTCGGCAAGCCATTGAGCGAGGAAACCCTGATTGGCTCGCTGGGCCTGAGCGCCAAGAAGGCCGAGGCCCTGGCGAAAGCCCACAATGGTGAAGACTTCCCTTACGCCGAGATCCGCCAGCGCGCCGACGAGCTTGAGCTGGCGTTTGTGCGCAATGAGGGTGTGCCGATCAAGCCGGGGTTGCTGGAAGTGCTGGAGCGCTTGCGCAAGTACGGCCTGACCATGGCGGTCGCGACCTCAAGCCGTCGGGCGATTGCCGAGGAATACTTGATCAATGCCAATGTGCTCAAGTATTTCGACATCACCGTGTGTGGCGACGAAGTCAGCCAGGGCAAGCCTCATCCAGAGATCTTCCTGCGGGCGGCCAGCGCGCTCAATTGCGAGCCGGGCCATTGCTTCATGGTCGAGGATTCGGAAAATGGCCTGCTCTCGGCGATCCGTGCCGAGGGGCAGCCGATCCTGATCGAGGACATCAAGCCACCCGCGCCCGAGGTCAAGGCCGGTGCGCTCAAGGCTTACGGCAACATGCAGGAGTTTCTCGGTGACCTGACCGAATGCATGCCCGACCTTGGGACACCCGAGCTGACCGAGACGTTTCCTCAGGCACTCAACCAGTTTCGCGTGGGCATCCACGGCTTCGGCGCCATGGGCGGCGGCTACCTGACGCAGATTTTCTCCCACTGGGACGGCTACACCCGGCCCTGTGAAATCATCGGCGCCACCCGCTCGCGCATGCTTCGTGAAACGGTCGAGGCCTTCGGCCGGTTCAGCGTGCGCTACAGCGCCACGTCCTTCGACCAGACCATCGAAAACCTGCGGATGATCGACATGGACGACGCCGAAGCGGTGATCGATATGTACGACGTCGCGGAAATCGTCGGCCTGAGCCTGCCGGAGCCCGCCATCCGCAAACAGGCCGATGTGATTGCCAAGGGCCTGATCCGCCGTTTCGAACGCCGACGGCGCGAGCTGACTATCCTGATCGTGCTGAACAAGGTCGGTGGCGCTGCTTTCGTGCGCCGCCACGTCGAAGCGCAGTTGCTGCTTCTGGTGTCCCCTGAGACCTGCGAGCAGATCCTGGACAAAACGCACTTTGCCGAAACGGTCGTCAGCCGCATTGTCTCGAAGATTTCCAACGAGGCCCTGCTCAGGCAGCTGCGAATCAAATCGAAGATCTTTCAGAACAGCCTGAGCGACGAACCAAGCGCCCCCCAAGCGCCGACGACCGCAAAGGCGCCCGAATACGAACGGCTGATCGGTCGCTTCCGGCCCTTCGCCCAGTCGAGCAACGCCCTCAGCCAGATGCACTTGATCCTGTTCAACAGCGAACCGGACATGCCCCTCTACGTCGAGCGCGGCAGCAACCTGCTCGAGCGGCTGCGACAAGTGAAAACCGTGGAAGACATCACCCAGACCCAGGTCATCAAAAACCTCCTGTGGAATGGCCCCCACGCGATCATTGCCTGGTACGCCAGCCTGTTGGGCTATTCGTGGCTGGGCCAGGGCATGGGCGACCCGCGCGTCAGCGCATTGGCCGAACGCTTGATCCGCAAAGAAGTCGGCCCGGCGCTGATCGCCGAAAACCCACACATGTACGAAGCCGTCGCGGGCTTCGCTAAAACTTTCCTCGAACGCTGCAACACCTCCTTCAAAGACCCCTGCGCCCGCGTCGGCCGCGACCCGCTGCGCAAACTGCAACGCAACGAACGCATCCTGCGCAGCATTGACCTGGCCCGAAAACACGGCATCGACGCCTCCGGCCTGGAGTTCGGCACCGCGCTGGCCCTGCACTACGCCTTGCGCTCTACGGATAGCAAGGATCAGGAGAGCCAGTTGATGCGTACGCTTTATGACGAAAGCGGGAGTGTCGAGGCGATGCTGACGTATACGGGGAGCTATAACGGCAAGCCGTATCCGGGGCTGGATCCGGTCAAGGATGCAGGGTTGGTTGAGGGGATTGGTGGGCATTTCGAGCGGCTGGTGAAGCCGGATTCCGAGCATTGGGGGTGGCCGGTGCAGGATTAACTGGAAGAGGATTCGTCGTAACAACAGAAACCCAAAGCCCCGCAGCTTATTCAGCTACGGGGCTTTTTCATGCCTTGGCGCAAAGGTAGGGTTCGTCCTCCTTCGCGCGCCCATCAGGAGCGCTCCAGACCATTACAGTCGGTGCTTTCGACCTGAATTAGCCCTAAACATCTCCACTACGAACCCTGCCGTTACACAGGGGTCATAACTAGTGACGGCATCGCGACTGAACAAAGGCCTTGGGCCTGTTTCATTCGGGAGCGAAGCTTGCGATTCACACATTTCAGGGTGCGCCGGATAACGCTCAGTAGGCTCAGCCCCTGTTCGATGCAGGCGCGGACTGCTGCCCCCATCCAATGCTCCCTTATCGGAGTACGGATATGACTCGGTCAATGCGGTTCTTCCTATCAATCGTCCTCGCCACAGCATCATTGGCATCGGCAAGCATCCTGAACAATGCAGGTGCGGCCACTGCCGAGGATTTGAATACCGACTCTCGACAAGCGCTGCAAACACTCTACAAAGCCACTCCTTTCGCCGAAACCATCGCGCACAATGCCAAAG
The DNA here is from genome assembly GCF_059716165.1 of Pseudomonas sp. LBUM1646. NCBI lineage: Bacteria > Pseudomonadati > Pseudomonadota > Gammaproteobacteria > Pseudomonadales > Pseudomonadaceae > Pseudomonas > Pseudomonas sp. LBUM1646. The sequence goes on along the minus strand of NZ_CP166810.1, from coordinate 1,605,548 downwards.
CTATTCTGATCTTCCCGAAAATCATCAAGGCGGGCCTGGTGTTCGGCGGTAGCTATGGCGAAGGCGTATTACTGAAGGGCAAGCAAGTAGAGGGTTATTACAACTCCGTCACCGGCTCATGGGGGCTGCAAGCCGGGGCCCAGTCTTACGGCTACGCGGTTTTCCTGATGACCGACAAAGCGGTGAATTACGTCCGTGAGACCAAGGGCTGGGAAATCGGTGTAGGGCCAACCGTTGTTGTGGTTGATGAAGGCGTTGCGAAGAACTTGTCCAGCTCGACGCTGAAGGACGACGCGTACGCGTTTATCTTGTAGTGGTCAACTAATCCCGGACACGACGTTAAGTTTTTCTTCGGCCCGAGCTGGCGCCAGCCCACCATTGAATTGATGGGGTCGAACCCAGTTGTACCGATGCATCAAGAAATGGCTGATATCGCGCTGGGCTTCTTGAGCCGTTCGGTAACCCGTGGTCGGTATCCATTCCGTTTTCAAGCTGCGGAACACGCGCTCCATTGGCGCGTTGTCCCAGCAATTCCCCCGGCGACTCATGCTCTGGCGCATGCGATAACGCCACAGCCGCTGGCGAAATAAACGACTCGCATACTGCGACCCTTGATCCGAGTGAAACAGCAGGCCCTGAGGTCTTCCGCGCTGCTCGTAAGCCATATCCAGCGCCTTGATAACCAGATCGGCGTCCGGCTTTTCCGACAACGCCCAGCCCACCACCCGGCGCGTGCAAAGATCCAGCACGACAGCCAGGTAATGCCATTTCCCCTGGGCCCAGATGTAGGTGATGTCGCCGCACCACACCTGGTTGGGTGCCGGAACATCGAACTCCCGATTCAAGATGTTCGGGATATCCAACCGTTCAACCGTCGCTCGTTTATAGGCATGTGATCCGGGCTGTTTACTGACGAGGTCAAGCTCACGCATCAGGCTGCGCACTTTGAATCGACCGAGCTGCTCACCGTCGTCACGCATCAGCGACAGGATGCTGCGGCTGCCCGCAGCACTGCGACTTTGCGAGAACAGCTCGCTCACCCGGCTGCGCAACCGAAGCCGTTCGACATCAGGCGTTCGGCGCCTAAGGTGCTGGGCGTAGTAGCACGAACGGGTGACTTCAAACACCTTGCACAGCCAATCAATCGGCTCATGGACGCTCAGCTGATTGATCAGCGCGTACGCTCGTGATCTTCCGACATCAAGAGCGCGGTAGCCTTTTTTAATATCGATTTTTCCCGTTCAAGGCGGGCGATCCGGGCTTCCAGCTCCTGGATTTTCTGCTGTTCCGGGGTCAGCGCTTTGCTCTGCGGAGTGACGCCTTGGCGCTCCTGCTGAACCTGATCAACCCAGCGGCGCAGGGCCGACTCGCCGACGCCGAGTGAACGGCTGGCTTCGATGTAGCTGTAGTTTTGTTTGAGCACGAGGTCGGCAGCCTCGCGTTTGAATTCAGCAGAAAAGGAACGGCGTTGTTTGGTCATTTGACACCTCGATCTGGCGAGCATTCTCACCTAAATGGGTGTCCGGTTTCATTAGACCACTACATCTTCGATCAACAAGGGTTAATGGCTGGGGTCAGCATCGAAGGAACAAAGATCTCGCTGATCAAGCGCTAAATTTGCCGTGAACAAAACGTCGAAAACGAAAAAGCCCCCGTAATCAGCGATGATTACGGGGGCTTCGTCTTGTTCAATAATGGCGGAGAGATAGGGATCTCGCCCCCCTTCATGCGTTCCTGCATACCGCTTAAGGCCAGAAAATACGGTGCTTTCGCCCTTTCCTCACGGTCTATAGCGGCCCCGCATCTGCCCTGATTTTGCCCTGAAGGGGAGCAGCCTTCCCCCCTCTTCGTTTGAGCCGAACGAGAATCTCCCTTAGCAACGCTTGCAGATACTGCTCTTAAGGCGCGACCTTTGTGGCGTCAATGATCAGAGTGGAGAAGCATTTTTATTGGTACGCCACGGAAACGCGCTCAAGGTCACTGGTATCAGGCAGATCACCCGCGATGGACTCGAGAATGTCGGTCACGGTCAATAGCCCGATAACCCCGCCACGCTCATTGATCACGAACGCAATGTGCGTGGACTCCCTGCGCATCTGCTCAAGCGCATTGAGGATCGTCAGGCTACCAGCCAACCGGACTGCAGGGCGGATAAACTCTTCGAACTGCGGGGGCTGTCCGGCTAACAGTGCTTTGAGCACATCCTTTTTATGAACGAAACCATCCGCCTCGCTCAACCGGCCATTGCGGATCACCGGTAGCCGGGAATGAGGAGAGTTCATCAAGGCGCTCTCCAATTCCGTCTGAGACTGGCACAAGTCGAAGCGATCAATTTCATCGCTTGGCGTCATGATGGTGCGAATAGTACGTTCTGCCAGCTTCAAGACTCCGCTGATCATGACGCGCTCGCGCCGATCAAAAACAGGCCCCAGGCCATCGCTCCCGACCAGGTCAACAATTTCCTCCCCCACTTCGTCCTGTTCCAGTTGTTTGCCACCCAACAAACGCAAAACGGCGTGTGCTGTTCTGACTCGCATCGAGTGCTGGCCCTGCAAGGACTTCTTGCGCCGTGCACGGGCAATCTGGTTGAACAATTCGATGAGGATTGAGAAGCCAATGGCTGCGTAGAGGTAGCCCTTTGGAATGTGGAAGCCAAGGCCCTCCGCCGTAAGGCTGAAGCCAATCATCATCAAGAACCCCAGACACAGCATGATCACAGTGGGGTGTGAGTTGACGAACTGGGTTAGCGGCTTGCTGGCGACAATCATGATACCGATAGAGAAAATAACGGCGATCATCATGATCGAGAGTTCATCAACCATCCCTACCGCCGTGATAACGGCATCCAGCGAGAAGACGGCATCCAGCACCACAATCTGCAGAACAATCGGCCAGAAAAGCGCGTAGCTGACGTTGCCCGAGCGTTGTGCCACATGCCCTTCGAGACGCTCATGCAGTTCCATCGTCGCTTTGAACAGCAGGAACACACCGCCAAACAGCAAAATCAGGTCTCGGCCGGAGAATGCATGCTCAAAAACAGTGATCAGCGGTTGGGTCAGCGTCACCATCCACGAAATACCCGCGAGCAGGCCCAGTCGCATGATGAGTGCAAGCGAGAGCCCTATGACGCGTGCCCGGTCGCGTTGCTCAGGTGGCAATTTGTCGGCAAGAATTGCAATAAAAACCAGATTGTCTATTCCGAGGACCAGTTCCAACACAATCAGTGTCAGCAATCCAAGCCACGCGGTAGGGTCCGCAATCCATTCCATAATTAATTACTTAACCTCAAGGTTGTTCAGATTTTTGTGCGTTATTAACGATGCAACACAGAGAGGAAGTTTGCGCGGGGAGAGCAAATTCAGCGCTCTTCGAATCGTTCAAGCGCTCGAGCCAGACTAGCATCTGACAGCTCACCTAGATGACTACTGATTAATCTGCCGTCTGAGCTATAGAAAAGGGTCGTTGGCAGCGCCATCGAACCCACAATCTGGCCAAGTCGCCCACCGCCGTCATACAAAATGTTGTTCAGGCTAAGGTTTTGACTGGAAAGGAACTTGTTGACGATATCCGATCCTTCGCCCTGGTTCACGAAGAGGAAGTTCACGCCCGGGTGTGCGGCCTGAGCTTTCTGTAATACGGGCATTTCACGACGGCAGGGTGGGCACCAGGTGGCCCACAGGTTGATCACCAGCGGACGCCCTTGATAGTGCGTCAGTTGCACAGTCTCTCCTGTGCTCGTGCGCACAGGAATATCCGGCAGGCGCGTCCCCTGCTCGTAGACGCTCAACGAAAATGTTCCAAGGCCCCAGAGGAGCATGCCACTGACCACCGACGCCGCCAGTGATCGGCGCAATGTGGCGCTTTTCCAGCCTAAAATTAGCGCCCCGAATACCACCGCAATGATGCCCGGCAAAGTGAGAAAGCCGCCATCACGCACATCGATCATGCGCCACAGGTCAGTCCCGTAGTGTTCCCTGTAAACCAGTACGAAGCTCGCTCGCGCAACCAAAAGCCCCAGCATCAATAGCCAGAAAAGCACTGAGTCCAGGCGTCCCTTACCCTCTTTGGCCACACGACGTCCAATCACGGTGGCGACCACTAACGCGCCAATCAGCAGCAGATGACTCAGTGAAATGACAAAGCTGCCAATATTGAAAGTAAGCATCAACGACCTTCCTTGGTTATGTTCCAGCGTCGAAGAAACGCCTCGGCATCAACTTGCCCGGTTATACGCTGACTACGACGCTCTTCTGTGTCCGGCCCAATCCATAAAAAGCTCGGAGGCCCCGGGACCTTGTAGCGGCTCAACAATTCACGGCTATCAGCGTTGTCAGTTGTCACGTCCAGACGCAGCAGGCGCACTTCTTTCAACGCGTCCATGACGTGGGGCTTGCCGAACACTTCCTTTTCCATCACTCGACAGGACACGCACCAATCGGCGTAATAATCCAATAGCACCCATTGACTACTTTCCTTCGCCGAATCCAGCGCGTTTTGCAGTTCCGTCGGCGTCTTGATGGTCGAGAACGCATCATGCCCCGACGGCTGCGATGGCGCATTGGTCGCGGACGCACTATAGACTTTCAAAGGTCGCCACAGATCATCCGAGCCCCCAGCAGCGCCGACCACAAGCAGACTCCCCCAGACACCGAACACCACAGAAGCAATGCCGAATACATGAGTCGTGCGGCCCGCTGGCTGGCGTTGATGCCACACGGCATATGCCAGCATCAGCGACAACGCGCCCCACAGGCCGATCCAAACGGACTCATCCAGTACGGGTCTGAGCATGTAGATTGCTGTTCCCAGAAACAGGAAACCGAAGGCACCTTTGAGCAAGTTCATCCATGTCCCTGGTTTAGGCAGGAAGCGATTGCCGACAGTGACGAGCAACAACAAGGGAAGACCAATGCCCAAGCCCATGGCAAACAGGACAAGACCGCCGTGCAGCCCGTTGCCGCTTTGCGCGATGTACAGCAACGCACCAGCGAGGGGGGCTGTCATGCAGGGGCCTACCAATAGTCCCGACAATGCTCCCAGGACTCCGGCCCCGACCAGGCTGCCACCGTTACGCTGACGACTGGCATTCTCCAGGCGATCGCGCAGAAAGGCAGGCAACTGCAACTCGAAAAAGCCAAACATCGGCAATGACAGCAAAATAAAGACCGCGGCGAAACTTCCCAGTATCCACGGCTGCTGCAGCAATGCCTGTAAATTGGCACCCAGCATGGCAGCAAGCACACCCATGGCGGCGTATACCAACGCCATGCAAAACACATAGCTGCCAGCCAGGGCAAAACCGCGCCGTGGGCTAGCGCCACTGCCGACGACCAACCCTGCAAGAATCGGCAACATGGGAAGAGAACAAGGGGCAAACGCCAACAACAAGCCCAAGCCGAAGAAGATCAGCAAGCTCCAGCCAAGTGATCGCTGCTGAAGGCCGCTGGCAAGCGCCTGATCAGGCGCTTCGCCAGGGTTGGTTACCGACGGGTTGCCGCCCAGGTCAACGACCAAAGACTGTGGTGGATAGCACAAACCCGCATCGGCGCAGCCCTGCCAACCTACCTTGATTTTGCCGACAGCCGCTGCTGGAAGCTTCAGTTCCAGCCCCTGCCGATAGACTTGCTGAGTACCGAAAAACTCATCGCTGTGAACTTCACCGTCAGGAAACGGTGGAACATGCTCTTGGGCCAAACCCTCAAATGTTAAACGTTGCTGATACAGGTAATACCCTTCGGCGACTTGCCAGTAGAGCTGTGTTTCTCCAGAGGGAAGACGCTGAGAACTGAACGCAAATGCATTTTCTGCGGGAAGAAACTCAGGTTTAACATCAAATAGACTGCCTCCCGCATAGGTAAAGCCTGAAAATAACATCAATAGCAAGGTGAAAAAACGGCGCATAAGATGGCCCTAAGTGCTGAAAACCGCGAGAAGATAGCACACACTAATTAAAATAAATTTAACAATAGAAACGGAAGTAACCTGCACACTGCGGCATTACTCAAAACCTTATTAATGCAGAGCAATGCAATCCATGCCAGGTATGACTAACAAGTAGGGATTTGACTACACAGTCTAATTCTTGAGCGCTCCAGACAAGTCAATAAATTTACTCAGCGCGCAATAAGGAAAATCCCTGATCATTTACCGTCGAAGAAATCAACGAGTAGTGGTTTGACCAATGTAGGGCACTCCTCCATCAACCAATGACCACAGCCAGGCAGCACGTGACCTTGTACGTTCGCGGCATACTTATTCATCTGATCAATTTGAGTCTGACCAAGACTGCCCCGTCCGTCGCCCGCTACTGCCAGTAGCGGCATAGTCAGTTTGCTTTGAGCCAACAGTGCTTTGTTCTGCAGCACAGATTGTGGAAGCGCACGATAGTATTCGAATGCAGCGTGCAGGGTGTGAGGCTTCGAATACGATTTAGCGTAAAGTCCAATCAACTCTTCAGTAAACACCTCCTGCTTCTCAGCATGCTTCTTGATGAAGTGAGAGAAAAAGACCTTTTCCTTTCCCGAAATCAAAGTTTCTGGCAATGCTCCATCCGCTGAAAAAAAGCTAAAGTGCCAAGCTGTTGACTCACCTTGCGGGGTAAACGCCGGAAAGGTGTACATCAGTTCGTCCGGAATGACCGACTCAAGATAGGCGACCCTGGCAATATCTTTTTGATGCTTTACCAGCATCGGATAAGTTGCCCAAACACCAATATCATGAGCCACTAAATTAAACGGTGCATCTGGACTAAAGCGTTTAGCAAAAGCGTATATATATGGAGACACCTCTTGGCCTGTATACGAGGTCTTGAGCGGCTCTGACAACCCTAGACCGGGAAGATCCACGGCGATGACTCTGTGCTTTTTCGCCAATTCAGGCATGAGTTGATGCCACTCATACCATGACTGACCGAAGCCATGCACCATCAGTATTAAAGGCCCGCTTCCACCCGCAACATAGTGCATTTTCAGGCCATTGACTTCTTCAAAGCCTCTTTCGAATCCCGCAGGGACGGGAAACTCCTCAGTCGCCAACACGGAGAAAGAACACATCACACCACAGACTGCAAACACAACATTCTTTATGAGTTTATTCATAAGTCCCACTTTTACGAAACACAAAAGAGACGGACTTTTTTCTCTCCGCGTCTCTGTTTATATAAAACCTGGCGGCTTCAGTCTTTTAGACGGTCAAGCTGCAAATCCACCATCAATGCTCAGGCTAGCGCCAGTAATAAATCCGGCTTCCGGCCCAGCAAGGTATGCAACGAAGCTGGCAATTTCTTCATCTTTTCCGTATCGGCCTAGCGCCATTAACTGTTTCAGTTGGCTAGCGGTCTCACCGTCGGCTGGATTCATATCGGTATCGACCGGTCCGGGTTGAACATTGTTGACAGTAATGCGGCGTGGCCCCAAGTCTCGCGCCAAGCCTTTGGTAAAACCAACGAGCGACGCTTTAGTCATTGCATACACGGCACCGCCGGCAACTGGAACTCGGTCAGCATTAATGCTGCCAATATTAATAATGCGGCCACCCAAACTCATATGACGTACGGCTTCTTGACTGGCAATAATCACACCCCTTACGTTGACAGCCAATGCAAGGTCAATTTCCGCCAATGTCAGATCTTCCAGTGCGCCCCATGGGAGAACGCCTGCATTATTTATCAGGATATCCAGGCTGCCAAAATGCTCTACTGCTTGGCGTACAGCTTTCTGCAATGCTTCAGGATCAGCACTGTCAGCACGAATAGCAACAACATTGCCCCCGGCGATAGTGATCTCGTTTACGAGTATTTTAGCTTCGTCTGGCGAGGAACGATAAGTGAATGCAACGCCTGCGCCCTCACGTGCCAGACGTTTAACAATGGCAGCCCCGATTCCTCGGGAACCCCCTTGTACAAAGGCAACTTTTCCTTGGAAATTTCTCGTGATATTCATTTTTATTAAATCTCAGTAGGGTTTTACAAGACAAACTCACGCTTAGCAGCTTTTAATAATTAAGCATGCAAAAGTTCAGAGCAACTCAACGATATTTAAAGTACATTTCCATACAGTTGAATCAGTCTATGCTATTCACAGGATACGATTAAGTCCCTAAAATTCACTAATCTAGGTCCTGCACGGAATCAATTGGCATGATTAAGAACCAATTTGTTGAGATCCGGAATTTCGTCACGGTGGCCCAGACAGGCAGCTTCACCTCGGCTGCCCAGGCTTTGGGAATGACCGGTTCGGCTTTGAGCAAAAGCATCATGCGACTGGAGACACGCTTGGGAACCAAGCTGTTGCACAGGACCACCAGGCGAGTGAGCTTGACCAATGATGGTGACTCCTACCTCTCCGACTGCCAGAGCGCCATGGCCATCCTAGATGAGGCCGAAAACCGATTGGGCAGTGAGCAGCAGTTACCTGCCGGTCGTGTACGCATTGAATTGCCCACAGCATTTGGACGCAGGTATATCTTGCCCACCCTGATAGAACTGTCGACACGGTACGAACAGCTAGAGCTGGCGGTAACCTTCAGCGATCGAACCGTTGATTTAATGGGCGACGGGATTGACTTAGCGGTGCGTGTGGGACCGCTCGATAATAATGTCGATTTGGTCGCGCGTAGATTGGGCGAGCAGCGCCGAGTTATCTGCGGTTCCCCCTCTTATCTCGCGCGTCGCGGTGTGCCACAGATAGCTAAGGACCTTTCGCAACACGACTGTGTCATCGGATGGCCTTTAGGCCAACGGCCTAGCTGGTTACTCAAAAACGGGGAAGGCGTGACGCAAGCTTATGAAATCCCCGTACGCCATGAGATAGGAGATTGCGAAGCAATTTTAGCTGCAACTCTGGCGGGCTGCGGTTTGGCCCAGGTACCTACATGGTTGGTGGAAGAGCACCTACGATCAGGCACGCTCGTGTCTGTGCTCGACGATCAAGCAGGAGACGATATGCCTATTCACGCTATTTGGATCAAGACCCCCTACATCCAGCCAAAGATGCGCGTGATCATTGAAGAGTTACTCCTTTTGGCGCAGACATCAGGCAGTAGATTTCGCGCAGGTTAGCTCAAAAATTTAGCCGATAAATTGACAATCTGCGCATTGATACTTAGGTGTGCTGCGCCGATAAGGCCTCTGGCCGTGTGCGCGAACTCCGGGCTGGGGCCAGGCGGCTTTAGCGACCGGGGCATACGGCGCAAACTCGCCCGTGGCCGTCATGCACATCGCTACTTTGCAGTACGCGTCGACGTAGGACTGCTGTTTTGGCGGCATCGCAATGGCGATACCCCTGACATCGCAGCTGCTCAGTTCAAGGCTCAAGCAGTAGCAGAATCTCTCGATGTCCCGCGGGTACTGATGATGGTTATCGGAATGAGTAAGCAGGGTCAGTAGACCCATGCGACTCCATATTGGGTTCGGCGCGCACCGATTTCTTCGGAGGCCATTAGAGCCGATGCGGCAGCGTTGAGTCGTCGGTTTATTGATCCGACCGGTTCACCGTCGACGGTCGCCAAACACCCATCACACACACCTGAACGCAATGAGCCATGCTGGTGCGGCCGCGGCACAAAATTCAAGAAGTGCCACGGTCGTTAAATGGGTTGGGCTAGAGCGGCCTGTGACGGTCTTTTAGAGGCTTTTTTTGCCCTAAAACTGCCCTAAACAAAACTACAGAAACGAAAAAGCCCCTGAAATCTTTAACAATTTCAGGGGCTTCGTCTTATTCAATAATGGCGGAGAGATAGGGATTCGAACCCTAGGTACCGGTGAAGGTACAACGGATTTCGAATCCGTCCCATTCGGCCACTCTGGCATCTCTCCAACGGCGCGCATCATAACAACACTTTCGCAGGAAGCGAAGCCCCTTAAGCAAAATTTTTCCGTGCTATCAGATGCTTGCGTCGATTAAAGCGGTACACCCAGACGATTGGCGACTTCTTCGTAGGCTTCGATGACGTCACCGAGGCCCTGACGGAAGCGGTCCTTGTCCATTTTCTTGCCGGTGGCCTTGTCCCACAGGCGGCAGCCGTCCGGGCTGAATTCGTCGCCCAAGACGATGGAGCCGTCCGAGAACACGCCGAATTCGAGTTTGAAGTCGACCAGCAACAGGCCGGCGTCGTCGAACAGTTTGCTCAGGACTTCGTTGACCTTGAGCGACAGTTCTTTCATGCGAACCAGTTGCTCGGCGGTGCCCCAACCGAAAGCCACAACGTGGGATTCGTTGATGAACGGGTCGCCCTTGGCGTCGTCCTTCAGGAACAGTTCGAAGGTGTAAGGGTTGAGCTTCAGGCCTTCTTCGACGCCCAGACGCTTGACCAGGCTGCCGGCGGCGTAGTTACGCACGACGCACTCGACCGGGATCATGTCGAGTTTTTTCACCAGGCACTCGTTGTCGCCCAGCAGTTTGTCGAATTGGGTCGGTACGCCGGCCGCTTCGAGTTTCTGCATGATGAAGGCGTTGAACTTGTTGTTCACCATGCCTTTGCGGTCGAGCTGCTCGATGCGCTTGCCGTCGAACGCCGAGGTGTCGTTGCGAAACAGCAGGATCAAGCGGTCAGCGTCGTCGGTCTTGAAAACCGATTTGGCTTTGCCGCGGTAGAGTTCTTCACGTTTTTCCATGATGGGCTCCGCTTGCTAAGTAGGTGGGCTAGGCGATGTGTCGCCAGTCGAGCCCTGAATCTTGATCGGCCAGTTGCAGCCAGTCCGGGTCGCACCCGAGGGTGTCGACAAAACATTGCCGGGCCAGCTGCGGCAGGTTGTTCTTGCTGCTCAGATGGGCCAGGACCAGGTGTTGCAGGCCTTGCCAGCCCAACTCGGACACCAGGAATGCCGCCTGGTGGTTGTTCAAATGTCCCAGTTCACCGCCCACCCGCTGCTTCAGGAAGTAGGGGTAGTGACCGCGAGCCAGCATGTCACGGCAATGGTTGGACTCAATCATCAACGCATCGAGGTCCCGATAGCCGTCCAGCACCTTGCTGCAATACGAACCCAGGTCGGTCAACAGGCCGAAGCGCCGCTCACCGTCATTGAACACGTACTGCGTCGGCTCTTGCGCATCGTGGGCCACGGCAATGACTTCGATGTTCAGGGCGCCAATTTGCAATTGCTCGCCGCCGGCCAGGAAGCCCGCGGGTTCGATCGGTTTGCGCATCCCGCGCAGGGTACCGCGACTGAGGTAGACAGGCAGATTGTAGCGCCGAGACAGCAAACCCACGCCATGCACGTGGTCGGCATGTTCGTGGGTCACAAGTATCGCGCTCAACTGCGCCGGGTTCACACCCAGGCGCAGCAGGCGTTTTTCGGTTTCCCGCAGGGAGAAACCACAATCCACCAGCACATACGTGTCAGCGCTGGCTATCAGCGTGCCGTTCCCTTGGCTACCGCTGCCGAGAACGGCAAAACGCATGTGATCAGCCCAGGTTGTCCTGAATCACGCTCAACACTTTGCGAGCCACTTCTGCCGGCGCCACGGTGTTGATGTTTTTCTCGACGGTGACTTGGACGTTCTCGCCGACCTTGCTCAGGCGAACCTGATAACGCTCGGCACGGGCTTCAACTTCTTCCTTGGTCGGCGCACTGCCGAACAGGCTGCTGAAGAAGCCAGGCTTCTCGTCTTTCTTCTCGGCTTTTTCGGACAGGTTGATGTAGTACAAGCCCAGGCTGCGGTTGATGTCTTCAACGCGCCACTCGCCTTGCTCCAGCGCACGACCGACGCTCGACCAGGCACGATCCAGGTCCGGACCGACGTTCAGGATCGGGTTGCCGCTACCGTCTTCGCTCAAGCTGACACGATTCGGCGTCTCGAAATCACGGGAAGCCAGCATCGAGACCGAACCGCCCTTCTCGGACGTGCGGCTCATGCTCGCAAGCATGTCGTCGACCAGTGCCGCGTCCAGACCAGTGTTGACCGAACGGTTGGTGAAGTCGACGTCGGCGGTGCTGCCGGCCGGGCGCTGGGCGCTGACCACGTAGATTTCACTGGTGTTGCGCTGCACGCCTGGCTCAATGCGGACCCGCACGCGGGTTTCGCTGTCGGCACTGACGCCGGCCGCGCTCAGGCGCTTGGCCATGGCGGCGGACAGTTCGTCGGAATGCTGCCAGGTGGTGGTGAATTCGCCGGTTTGCGGGCGTTGTTCATCCAGGCGGAAACCGTTGTCCTGGAAGAATTGCACGGCCACAGGCCAGGCTTCGGCTGGTGGGTGTTGGCCCATGACCCAGCTCGAGTCACCGCTTTTTTGCAGGGTGTAGTCGCTGGCGTCAGCAACTGCCGACAGCGGCTGCGGACGCGGCACGATGTATTCGCCCTTGGCAGTGTCATCGGCCACGTTACGCGGGATCGGCAACAGCGGATCCAGACGTTTGGCGGTTTGGACATCCGGTGGCAGTTGCATCGGTGCAGTCTGTTGCGCTTCCAGGTAATCGCTACCACGGTCACGGAAGTAACCTTCCGGGCCCCAGATCCATCCACAGCCACTGGTGCTGGAGATAATCAAGGCAAGTGCGGAAAGTCCGGCCATTCGCTTCATGCGTTGTACTTCCTCAATTAAACCAGGACGCCGGACTGGCGCATGGCCTGCCGCAGCGGTTCGTGACAGGCAGCGCTGAGCCAGGTGAGCGGCAGACGGATACCGTCCGGCATCAAGCCCATTTCATGCAGTGCCCATTTCACGGGGATAGGGTTGGATTCGATAAACAGGGTCTTGTTGAGCGGCATCAGCTTTTCGTGGATGGCCCGAGCGGTTACGGCGTCGCCCTTGAGCGCGGCGTTGCACAGGTCGGCCATGTCACGCGGGGCGACGTTGGCGGTCACCGAGATGTTGCCTTTGCCACCCAGCAGGATCAGCTCGACAGCCGTGGCGTCGTCACCGGAGATCACCAGGAAGTCTTTGCTGACACCGTCGATGATCGCTTTGGCACGGCCCAGGTCGCCGGTGGCTTCCTTGATACCGATGATGTTTTTCACGGTCGACAGGCGGATCACGGTCTCGGCCTGCATGTCGCACGCGGTGCGGCCAGGCACGTTATAAAGGATCTGCGGGATATCGACGGCTTCGGCGATCGCCTTGAAGTGCTGGTACAGGCCTTCCTGGGTCGGCTTGTTGTAATACGGCGTAACCAGCAGGCAGGCGTCGGCGCCGGCGCTCTTGGCGTTGGTGGTCAGCTCGATGGCTTCGCGCGTCGAGTTCGCACCAGTACCGGCGATGACCGGGATGCGCCCTGCAACCTGCTTGACCACGTAACGAATCACTTCGATGTGTTCGTTCACGTCTAGCGTGGCCGATTCACCTGTAGTGCCGACCGCCACGATCGCGTGGGTGCCGTTTTGCAGGTGAAAGTCCACCAGTTTGCTCAGGCTGTCCCAGTCGAGACGACCTTGTGCATCCATGGGTGTGACCAGTGCCACCATACTGCCCGCAATCATGCAACCGCTCCTGCCGGAAAAAGAGAGCCGTAATGGTACTGGCGCCAAGATGCTTGTACAAGCGAAGTACTGCGCTGCTGCCATTCCCCTTGGCGCTGCTTTTCGCTACCCTTCAGACTTTGATCGGTACTGATAAGCTCGTACGCCGGGTTCCAGCCTCCATTTTCGGCATCACAAGCCCCGATCCAGCGTTGCCACCCCTCGCTCCCGCCACTCTGGAGCACGTTGCAACCTTCGGCTCGGGTTTTCTGAATTCGTCTGCGCAGGGTCGCCCCCGGTAAAAAAAGCCCGTAGAAGTATCGACCGCTCATCGCTTTAGGAATGCTGCATGTCCACCCCCACAGTTCGCGAACAATTCCTTGTCATCAGTGCCCTCGGCGCCAACCCCATGGAGCTGACTAACGTCCTGTGCCGCGCCAGCCATGAAAACCGCTGCGCCGTGGTCACTTCTCGCCTGACCCGTCATGGCGAGTGCAGTGCCCTGATCCTCGAGATCTCCGGCAGCTGGGACGCCCTGGCCCGCCTGGAAGGCAGCCTGCCGATCCTCGCCAAGAAGCACGCCTTCACGGTCAACGTGGTGCGTAGCGCGGCCCTGGAGAACCGTCCACAGGCCCTGCCTTACGTTGCCTATGTCAGCTCGGCCTACCGCTCGGACATCATCAACGAGTTGTGCCAGTTCTTCATGGACCACAACGTCGAGTTGGAAAACCTGACCTGCGACACGTATCAGGCGCCGCAAACCGGCGGCACCATGCTTAACGCCACGTTTACCGTGACGCTGCCGGCCGGCGTGCAAATCAGCTGGCTGCGCGATCAGTTCCTGGATTTCGCCGACGCGCTGAACCTGGACGCCCTGATCGAACCGTGGCGCCCACAAAACCCAATGTAAGGAAGCTTTCATGGCCGTTGCTATCGACCAACCGGTTACCGACTTCGAAGCACCCGCCACCAGCGGGCAGACCGTCAGTCTCGCCAGCCTCAAAGGCAAGCAAGTGGTGATCTACTTCTACCCGAAGGACAGCACCCCGGGCTGCACGACCCAGGGCCAGGGCTTTCGCGATCAGTTGGATGCCTTTAAAGCCGCCAACACCGAAGTCTTCGGCGTGTCCCGCGACAGCCTGAAATCCCACGAGAACTTCAAGGCCAAGCAGGCGTTTACCTTCGAGCTGATCAGCGACAAGGAAGAAGCGCTTTGCCAGCTGTTTGACGTGATCAAGCTGAAAAAGCTCTACGGCAAGGAATACATGGGTGTTGATCGCAGCACGTTCCTGATCGACAAGGATGGTGTGCTGCGTCAGGAATGGCGCGGTGTGAAGGTGCCGGGGCATGTGGATGCGGTTTTGGCTGCCGCTCAGGCCCTGAACAAGGCCTGATATCGAAAAAGATCGCAGCCTTCGGCAGCTCCTACAGGATCGATATTTATCCGCAACAATTTCGGCAATCACCGTGCCTGTAGGCGCTGCCGCAGACTGCGATCTTTTTGCATCACCACCACTCTAAAGCAACGGCGCTACCACCGGCTCCTTGCGCGGCCACGCATCCAGCACAGCCTTGAACAGCGTCGCCAGGGGAATCGCAAAGAACACCCCCCAGAAGCCCCACAGCCCGCCAAACAAAAGCACCGCGCAAATGATCGCCACCGGGTGCAGGTTGACCGCCTCCGAGAACAGCAGCGGCACCAGCACGTTGCCGTCCAGGGTCTGAATGATCCCGTAGACCGCCATCAGGTAGATGAACTGATCACTCCAGCCCCATTGGAACAAGGCGATCAGCATGACCGGCACGGTGACCACTACTGCGCCGACGTAAGGCACCACCACCGACACGCCCACCAGCAACGCCAACAGCGCCGCATAGTTGAGCCCCAGAACGACGAAACCGATGTAGGTCACGCCACCGCAGATGAAAATCTCGATGACCTTGCCGCGAATGTAATTGGCGATCTGCCGATTCATCTCATGGGCGACACGGGTGATCAAGGCGCGTTCACGCGGCAGGTAACCGCGAACCCATTGCCCGATCATTTCCCGATCCTTCAGGAAGAAGAACACCAGGATAGGCACCAGCACCAGGTAGATCATGATATTGACCAGCAGCGGCAGGCTCGACAACGAGAATGTCAGCGCCCACTGACCAAACTTGCCGATCTCGCCCCGGGCCACTTCAATGGCCTGCAGCACCTGTTCGTCGGACACCAGGTGCGGGTAGCGTTCAGGCAGCAGCAACAGCAGCGACTGCCACTTGGCGAGCATGCCGGGCAGTTCGTTGAACAACGTGATCAGCTGATGCCAAAGCAACGGCACAACGACCACTATGAACACCAACAACAGCCCCATAAACAACGCGAAAACCAGCCCCACCGCCGCGCCACCGGGCACGCGCAGACGCTCAAGGGTGACAACCAGCCCTTGCATCAGATACGCCAGCACCATCCCGGCCAGCACCGGCGCAAGCATGCCACCCAACGTGAGCACGGCGGTAAAGCCCAGGATCAGCAGCACCGCCAGCACCACGGCTTCTTCATCGGAGAAGTAGCGCTGAATCCAGTCGCGTAACACTTTGAACATCAATAATCCTTAGTAACGAACGCAGCCGGCTTCAGGCTTTTTTCAACCAATAGCGGCAAATACCCGCTTCGTCTTCTTCACGCAGCAGCGTATGACCGGCCAATCGGGCAAAGGTGCGGAAGTCGCGCTGAGAACCCGCGTCCGTGGCGATCACCTTGAGTACTGCGCCGCTGGCCATCCGATTGAGTTCCAGCTTGGCCTTGAGCAATGGCAACGGACAATTCAGGCCACTGGCGTCCAGTTCAACGTCATGGGCTACCGCGTCAATCATTGCATCACTCCGGGTCAGGTGGTTGAGCGGCCTAGAATATCTGGTCCGAAGCCCGGTGTCCGGCTACAGTAAGGTCTTTGTCGACTAAGGCTTTGTGCATGACTTTTTTGCGCCCTACCCTGCTGACGCTCGCTTGCCTGCTCGCCTCACCAGGCTTCGCCGACGACCTGCCGTCACTCGGTGATGCCAGTTCTGCCATTGTCTCGCCGCAACAGGAATACCAGTTGGGCCGTGCGTGGCTGGCGATGTTGCGCAGCCAGGTCTCACAGCTCAATGACCCGCAGCTCAAGGATTACGTCGAATCCAGCGTCTATAAGCTGGTGGAGACCAGCCAGGTCACTGACCGGCGTCTGGAGTTCATCCTGATCAACAGCCCGCAGCTCAATGCCTTTGCCGCACCGGGCGGGATCATCGGGGTCAACGGCGGTTTGTTCCTCAATGCCCAGACCGAGGGCGAATACGCGTCGGTACTGGCTCACGAATTGGCTCACTTGTCGCAACGTCACTTTGCCCGTGGCGTTGAAGCCTCGCAACGCATGCAAGTGCCGATGATGGCCGCCCTGCTGGCCGGTATCGTGATTGCTGCCGCCGGCGCCGGTGATGCCGGGATCGCGACCATTGCCGGTACGCAGGCGGCAGCCATTCAGGAACAACGCCGTTTCTCGCGCCAGAACGAGCAGGAAGCCGACCGGATCGGCATCCTCAACCTGGAAAAGGCCGGTTACGATCCACGCTCGATGCCGAACATGTTCGAGCGCTTGATGCGTCAGTATCGCTTTGACGCCAAGCCACCGGAGTTCCTGCTGACTCACCCGGTGACCGAATCGCGGATCGCCGACACCCGCAACCGCGCCGAACAGGCCAAAGCGGGCGGCATCGAAGACAGCATGCGTTATCAGTTGATTCGGGCAAGAGTGCAACTGATCTATGAAGAAACCCCCGGTTTGGGCGCCAAACGCTTCCGTGCCCAACTTGATGAAAACCCGAAAAACGATGTTGCTCGTTATGGCCTGGCCATCGCCCAGATCAAGGGTGGCCAGCTGAATGAAGCCCGGGAGAATCTCAAGCAACTGCTGGCCACCGCGCCGAACGAGATCATCTACAACCTGGCTCAGGTTGATCTGGACATCACCAACAATCGCCTGCCGGACGCTCAGTCGCGGGTTGACCGATTGCTCACCCAGTTCCCGGGCAACTACCCGCTGAATCAGGTGCGAGTCGACCTGTTGCTCAAACAGAACCGTACCGTCGATGCGGAAAAATCACTGGAAAATCTGCTCAAGTCTCGCCCGGACGATCCGGATGTCTGGTACATGGTGGCGGAGACTCGCGGCCTGTCAGGCAATATCATCGGGCTGCATCAGGCTCGCGCCGAATACTTCGCGCTGGTTGGCGACTACCGCCAGGCCATTCAGCAACTGGACTTCGCCAAGCGCAAGGCGGGCGGCAACTTCCCGCTGTCTTCGCGCATCGATGCCCGGCAACGGGAGCTGATGGAGCAGGAGCGGATGATCAAGGACATGATGGGCTAAAAGCTTCAGGCATAAAAAAACCGCCTCTTTCGAGGCGGTTTTTTATTCAGCCGACAACCGGTTTATTCAGCCAGTTTGAAGGTGATGAAGCTGGCACGACCTTGACGCAGAACCCGCATCGACACCGAACGGTTCTTCGGCAGCGCTTTGGCGATCTCGGTGAACTCCTTGGTGGAACCGATCGCCTGGTTGTTCAGGTGAGTAATCACATCGCCCGGCTGCAAGCCGATCAACGAAGCCGGACCGTCCTCGACATCCTTGATCACCACTCCGCCCTTGAGGTCGTAGGTTTTCTTCTGCTCATCGGTCAGCTCGGTCACAGAAACACCCAAGCGGTTGCTGCTGCTCTCGACACCGGATTTCGGCTGGCCATCCAGCTCTTTGCCTTCGTCCGGGATCGTGCCGACTGTCAGCTCGACGTTCTTGCGCTTGCCCTCGCGGACAACTTCAAGATTGGCCTTGGCACCCGCCTTGAGCGCGCCGACCAGATGCGGCAGGTCAGCGGACATGATGATCGGTTGACCGTTCATGCTCAGGATCACGTCGCCCACTTGCAGACCACCCTTGGCAGCCGGACCGTCATCCTGGATCTGAGCCACCAGCGCACCGGCCGGTTTCTCAAGGCCGAACGACTCGGCCAGATCCTTGTTCACTTCCTGGATCACTACACCCAACCAGCCACGGCTGACTTTGCCGCCACTTTTCAGCTGATTGGACACGTCCATGGCCACGTCGATCGGGATGGCGAACGACACGCCCATGAAGCCGCCGGAGCGGGTGTAGATCTGCGAGTTGATCCCGACCACCTCACCGTTCAGGTTAAACAGCGGACCACCGGAGTTGCCCGGGTTGATCGGCACGTCAGTCTGGATGAACGGCACGTAGTTTTCGTTCGGCAGGCTACGACCGATGGCACTGACGATGCCTTGTGTCACGGTGTGGTCAAAGCCGAACGGCGAACCGATGGCGACGACCCATTGGCCGGCCTTCAGGTCCTGGGATTTGCCGAGCTTCAGCACTGGCAGGTCCTTGCCTTCGATTTTCAGCAGCGCCACGTCGGAACGCGGGTCGGTGCCGATCAGCTTGGCTTTCAACTCACTGCGGTCGGCCAGGCGGACGAGAATTTCGTCGGCGTCCGCGATCACGTGGTTGTTGGTCAGGATGTAACCATCAGGCGAGATGATAAAACCCGAACCCAAGGACTGGGCTTCGCGTTGACGATTGCCACCAGGCGAACGCGGTTGCGGCATGCCGCGTTCGAAAAACTCGCGCAGCGCTGGCGGCAAGCCTTCAAGATCCGGCATCTG
This sequence comes from Pseudomonas sp. LBUM1646, assembly GCF_059716165.1. Taxonomy (NCBI): domain Bacteria; kingdom Pseudomonadati; phylum Pseudomonadota; class Gammaproteobacteria; order Pseudomonadales; family Pseudomonadaceae; genus Pseudomonas; species Pseudomonas sp. LBUM1646. The sequence continues at coordinate 1,586,456 of NZ_CP166810.1, read as the reverse complement.
GCCCGATACTTTGCGATCCGGCAATTTTTGCGTGGTACTGATGTTCACCACCGCGGGCGAGGCTTGTTCGACCAGTTGCGTAAAGTCAGGCAATTCGGCCGCTTGGGCAGAGACCGCCTGACCGAGCACTAGCACGGTGGCAAAAATGGAAAGATAAGACTTCAAGCGTGGTATCGACATACGGCTCCCGTTACGACGAGCATGGTTAAGCGATATGGAGCAAGGAACACCGGGAACGATACGCCGGTATTTTTGTTCCGGGAACAACAAACAAGGCCAGAGCCGAGAGGCTCTGACCTATAGAAAAATTCAGGGATATTTGCAACTTGAAATGCTCACCAAACATTTCGACATCTCAATGGTGGGATGGGCATTGCTGACCTCTCGCACTATCAAATCGTCGATCCATGAGCATCTCAGTTCAGCTCACTGTTTGGCCGTTGTAGCATTGGAGCGCATGGACAGCGCAATCCGTTCGGCAGTGCCGATCGGGATTTCACCGACCACAGTCACCATCATCTCGCCCTGGGGAGTGGTCAAGCGGCGGGAAACCGCGACGGTTGGCCCCAGCTGAGTACGGGTATCGGTGACAGTTGCACCATTCAATGGCTCAAGGAACACCGAGAAGCGAGCCAGGCCGTCGTCATACATCAGGCTGCTGACTTGGGTTTTGGTTTCGGGGTCTTTACGCGAGGAGCTGCTACTGAGTTCGAAACCCGGCGGTAACCAGTCCGAATGCCAGACCTCAGCGGTTTTGAGCGCCGTAGCCTTGTCAGTGTCGAGGGTAAGCGCCTTGCAATCAGAACCTGCCTGCAAATCGCTGTCCGACGGGACGTTGGCGGTATCCAGTTGCGTGAACTGGAAACGCTCCAGCAACTGCCCTTTGTCATTGAGTAGCAATGACTTGAGGGGTAGGCCGGTTTCCTTGTCCAGGTGTAACTCGAAACCGTAACGATGCTGATCGCGTGGCGTCAGTGAAACAATCACCGCCGCACGCCCAGCCACACGCGACTTGCCGATGACGGCAAGGTCGTACCAATTCTTGAGCTTTTGTGGATCGAGTGCACGAGCAGCAGAGTTGGGAGAGTCCCCCAGCCCTGCGATCAGGGTGCCGCTGACGCATTGAGTATGCCCATCAATGCGCACGACTTCCTGTGCCGAGCCGTCGAGCTGGAGTAAACGCTCGCGGACCTTGCCATCCTGGACGCGGTGCCAGATGTTATGGGTAGAAAAACTACCGTTACGCTCGTAAACAAAAGTACCGTGAAAGCTTTGCGTTTGCTCGGCCTGGCCAAGACGGGTCAACCAGTCCTGGGCTTCATCGGCGTGGGCTGGAACAACAAACCAGCCACCGAGCAGAAGCGTAAGTAGAGGTATGGCGCGCATGATCCTCCTTAGCGGTTTTCCAGGCTTGCTGCACGAGCGTAAGGCAGCGCGCTCTCAGTTCCTTTCAGTGCAGCCTGTTGAGCATGTTGGCGCAAGTAGCTTGGCAGACGCTGATCGTGCCAGCCCGGCTGACCTTGCAATACGCCGTTGGCCATAGGGCCAGTGGCTTCCGAACTCTCACTATAGCCTGCCAATACAGCCGGACCCTTGACCTGTGGAGTGGCCAGAGTGGACTGAGTGGATTGCTGAGCCAGTTCGACGCCAGCAATTTCGTCCTGGTTATACAGACGAACACCCGCCAACACAGCAACGGTCACCGAAGCAGCGACGGCCAGACGCCCCAGGCTGCGCCATGGACCGCGAGATGCTTTGGCCGGGACGGCTTCGTCTTCCAGCGCAGCAGAGACTGCCGCAGCGATATCCAGACGTGGAAGCAGCAGATCCTTATGCATGACTGCCCGAGCGATCTGGTAACGAGCCCAGGTTTCGCGGGTTTCAACATCGTCAAAGGCATTAAGCACCCGACGCAATTCCAGCTCGTCCGCTTCGTTATCCATCACTGCGGACAGCGATTCCTGCAGGGCTTCACGACTCATGGCGTTCCTCTCTTGGCTGTCGCCGCTGTCTCAGTTTTCCTGCAACAACGGCTGCAGGGCTTTATCTATGGCTTCCCGAGCCCGGAAAATCCGGGAGCGCACGGTACCCACCGGGCATTGCATGACTGCCGCAATGTCCTCGTAACTCAGACCATCGAATTCACGTAAAGTTAAGGCCGTACGCAAATCTTCTGGAAGTTGCTGAATGGTTCGATGGACGGTGCCTTCGATCTCATCCCGCAGCAATGCGCGTTCTGGCGACTCGAGATCCTTGAGGCCATGATCGCCGTCGTAGAACTCTGCGTCTTCGGAACTGACATCACTATCCGGCGGCCGACGGCCGCGTGAAACCAGATAGTTTTTCGCCGTGTTGATGGCGATGCGGTAAAGCCACGTGTAAAACGCGCTGTCTCCGCGGAAATTACCAAGTGCACGGTATGCCTTGATAAAGGCTTCCTGTGCAACATCCTGGGCTTCATGGGTGTCGTGCACGAAACGCACGATCAACCCGAGAATTTTGTGCTGGTATTTCAGCACTAGCAGATCGAAAGCTCGCTTGTCGCCGCGTTGAACGCGCTCGACCAGCTGCTGATCCTCTTCCTGGGTTAGCATGAACACTCCTCGATAAGCTCGAAGGAGACTTGCATAACTAAACGACCAGACTTGCAAACATAGACTCGGGCTTTTCGCAAAAGTTCTCCCCCTTCAAGCAAGTTTCCTGCGGGCTCTGATTTGGCACGCACGAAAAGCGCAGCTCGGAATGACCCGGCTGCGCGAATAATCTTGTCATCGGATTCGCCGGCGAGGACCAAACCGCAGGTCCCGCTCTGAAGCCGACACTGTCCCTTGATTCAGGCAACCAGCTATTGATCTTGGGCCTTTGGCAAAAGTTCCAAATTTTTATAGCCGGGTGCAACCGACATTGTGCAACCGTGGGGCGAAAAAGACTGTTAAATCGTTGATACAGTCGTCTTGTCGCCGAACCGGCGAAAAAAACATCCGACGAAGCGTCCAGGTTTTCCGTCACTGTAGTTTCACAATGCCATGGTGGCCCGGCTATTGTGCCGATCCCCCCCTCTATATACTAGTGGGCTGTGTGGCTGCCTGACTCGCCGATCCAGGTGTCTTGCGCCAACCCCGACCCGGGTCGCTTTGAGCGGAATCCTGAAATGAGCCAACAGTTTCAACACGATGTTCTGGTCATTGGCAGCGGCGCTGCCGGTTTGAGCCTTGCGCTGACTTTGCCCGGTCACCTGCGCATCGCCGTACTGAGCAAAGGCGACCTCGCCAATGGCTCGACTTTCTGGGCCCAGGGCGGTGTCGCCGCCGTCCTGGATGACACCGACACCGTTGAATCCCACGTCGATGACACGCTCAATGCCGGCGGTGGCCTGTGCCATGAAGACGCCGTGCGGTTTACCGTCGAGCACAGTAAAGAAGCCATCCAGTGGCTGATCGACCAAGGCGTTCCCTTTACGCGCGATGAACAGTCCGGCACCGAAGACGGCGGTTTCGAGTTTCACCTGACCCGCGAAGGCGGCCACAGTCATCGGCGCATCATCCACGCCGCCGATGCCACCGGCGCGGCGATCTTCAGAACCTTGCTCGATCAGGCGAAAAAGCGCCCGAACATCGAACTGCTCGAACAGCGGGTCGCCGTCGACCTGATCACCGAAAAGCGCCTGGGCCTGGATGGCGACCGCTGCCTCGGCGCCTATGTGCTCAATCGCGCCAGCGGCGAAGTCGACACCTACGGCGCCCGCTTCGTGATTCTCGCGTCCGGCGGCGCCGCCAAGGTCTACCTCTACACCAGCAACCCCGACGGCGCCTGTGGTGATGGCATTGCCATGGCCTGGCGTTCGGGCTGCCGGGTGGCGAACCTGGAGTTCAACCAGTTTCACCCCACCTGCCTGTATCACCCGCAGGCCAAGAGCTTCCTGATCACCGAAGCCTTGCGCGGCGAAGGTGCGCACCTGAAGCTGCCGAACGGCGAACGTTTCATGCAGCGCTTTGACCCTCGGGCCGAACTCGCGCCGCGGGACATCGTCGCCCGGGCCATCGACCACGAAATGAAGCGCCTGGGCGTCGACTGCGTCTACCTGGACATCAGCCACAAGCCCGAAGCGTTCATCAAGACGCACTTCCCGACTGTTTATGAGCGCTGCCTCGAGTTTTCCATCGACATCACCAAGCAACCGATCCCGGTGGTGCCGGCGGCGCACTACACCTGCGGCGGCGTGATGGTCGATCAGCAAGGTCGCACCGATGTGCCGGGCCTGTACGCCATTGGCGAAACCAGCTTCACCGGCCTGCACGGCGCCAACCGCATGGCCAGCAACTCGCTGCTGGAATGCTTTGTCTATGCGCGTTCGGCGGCGGCGGACATTCTGGAGCAGTTGCCGCAGGTTTCGATTCCCATCGCCCTGCCCGTCTGGGACGCGAGCCAGGTGACCGACTCCGACGAAGACGTGATCATTGCGCACAACTGGGACGAACTGCGCCGGTTCATGTGGGACTACGTCGGCATCGTGCGCACCAACAAGCGCTTGCAACGGGCCCAGCACCGGGTGCGGCTGTTGCTCGACGAAATCGACGAGTTCTACAGCAACTATAAAGTCAGCCGGGATTTGATCGAGTTGCGCAACCTGGCCCAGGTGGCCGAGTTGATGATTCAGTCAGCCATGGAACGCAAGGAAAGTCGCGGTCTGCATTACACCCTCGACTACCCGAACCTGCTGCCGGTGGCGCTGGACACTATTCTGGTGCCGCCCACCTACGCCGACTAAACTTCAGCCGGACCCGCAGGCGTCGGTGTAAATCCGTCGCCTGCGCATCCCGGGGCACGCAGATCGTGCTGACCCGCCGTTCGCCCCGCAGTCGAAACCGCAGCACCACGACCAACGGTAGCGCCAGGCTGTCCGGCCGTAGCTGCACTGGTTGCCATCCCCGCGCCGGACTCCACAACTGCCAGCCATCGGCATCGCGACGCAAGCCGCGAAATGCCAGCGGATGGGTCAGGAGAATCTGTCGCGGTAATGCCCAAAAACCGTGGGCCACGCACAGCAAGATGCCGAGCAAATTCGCCCAGACAGGTATAGAAAGCAGAAACAACGAACCCAGCGCGAACAGCTGGGCCATAAGATACGCCGCCAGCAACTGCCGTGAGGCATGCCAGCGGCATTCGAACGCATTACTTGGGCTGGACACGATCCAGGATCATGCGAACCATGCGCTGAAGCTCCGGATCTTCCGATTCGGCGCGCTCCATGAACCAGCCGAACATGTCCTGATCTTCGCATTCGAGCAGCTTGCGGTAGCAATCGCGGTCGACATCATTGAGGTGCGGATAGACCTCTTTCACGAACGGCACCAGCAACACGTCAAGCTCAAGCATACCGCGGCGGCTGTGCCAGTAGAGGCGATTCAGTTCAACATCTTCGACCATGGAGCGCTCCTCAAATAGGCGGCAAGTATACAGCCCAAAGACTGGTCGAACAGTCGGCTTTGGTCGGCCCTCTCGAGCTTTTGTGAACTACCCATTTCGAAGGCGCCCCCTTATGATGTCCCCCAGACTCTTTACCCTGCGATGACCCATGGCCGATTCTGCTTTTTTCAGCACCCTGTCACATGAAGGCGTTCTCGCGGTTCGCGGCGCGGATGCCGGCAAATTCCTGCAGGGCCAATTGACCTGCAACCTCAATTACCTGAGCGACACCCAGGCCAGCCTCGGCGCCCGCTGCACCCAGAAAGGCCGGATGCAGTCGAGTTTCCGCATTCTGCTGGAAGGCGACGGCGTTCTGCTGGCGATGGCCACCGAGTTGCTGGAACCGCAACTGGCGGACCTGAAAAAATACGCGGTGTTCTCCAAGTCCAAATTGACCGACGAAAGCGCTGCCTGGGTTCGTTTTGGCCTCGATCATAGCGATGCGGCCCTGAGCAATCTGGGTCTGGAGCTGCCGGCCGACACCGACAGCGTTGTGCGCAACGACGGTCTGATCGCCATTCGTGTATCGCCTGAGCGTGCCGAGCTGTGGGTCGCCGCTGATCAAGCCGACGTCATCAAGGGCAAGCTCTCCGCCCTGCTGGCCGAAGGCGAGCTGAATCAATGGCTGCTGGGCCAGATCCGCGCAGGGATCGGCCAGGTCATGCCGAGCACTCGCGAGCTGTTCATTCCGCAGATGCTCAACCTGCAAGCCGTCGGCGGCGTGAGTTTCAAGAAAGGCTGCTACACCGGCCAGGAAATCGTCGCGCGGATGCAATACCTGGGCAAACTCAAGCGTCGCTTGTATCGCCTGCAACTGGAGGCCAGTGAATTGCCTGAGCCCGGCACCCAGCTGTTTGCCCCGAGCCACGGTAGCTCCATCGGCGAAGTGGTGATAGCCGCGCGCGGCGAACAAAACATTGAACTCCTGGCTGTGCTGCAAGCCGAAGCTGCAGAGTCTGGTGACATTCATCTGGCGGCGCTGGAAGGCCCTGCCCTGCACCTGCTCGACCTGCCTTATGCGCTGGATCGCGATAAAGAAATCCAGCGCTGACAGCAGTATTTTTTTGCAAGACCCTAGAGAACAGAAATGAGTGAGCTGGCGGATAAGGTCCAACAGGATTTGGTTGAGGCCATCGATAACGATGACCTGGTTCTGCCAACATTACCGGAAGTGGCCCTGCAGATTCGCAAGGCTGCTGAAGATCCGGAAATCAGCGTTAGCACCCTGAGTAAAGTGATCGGTCGCGATACCGCGTTGTCGGCGCGACTGATCAAAGTGGTCAACAGCCCGTTGCTGCGGGCGACCCAGGAAGTCACCGACCTGCACACCGCCATCACCCGGCTGGGGGTGAATTACAGCAGCAACCTGGCCATCGGTCTGGTGATGGAACAGATTTTCCATGCCCGCTCCGAGGTGGTAGAGCAGAAAATGCGCGATGTCTGGCGCAAAAGCCTGGAAATCGCCGGGGTCAGTTATGCGCTTTGCCGCAGCTACACCCAACTCAAACCCGACCAGGCTGCATTGGGCGGGTTGGTGCATCAGATTGGTGTACTGCCGATCCTGACTTACGCCGAAGATCACTATGAACTGCTCTCCGACCCGGTCAGCCTCAACCATGTGATCGACCGCATTCATCCGCTGCTGGGCGACAAACTGCTCAGCGTCTGGGAGTTTCCGGAAATGCTGGTGAAATTGCCGGGGCAGTATCTGGACTTCAAACGTGAGTCCGAAAAGGTCGATTATGTCGATCTGGTGCAAGTCGCCAGCCTGTATTGCCACAAGGACACCGACCACCCGCTGGCGCGCATCGATGCGTTCAGTGTGCCGGCCTTCAAGAAGCTGGGGATCGACCCCGAGAACGAGGCGATGTGCCGGGAGCTGGAAGAGTCGCGGTCGATGTTTTATTGATTGCGAATACATTCACCCGTAGGAGCTGCCGAAGGCTGTTCCTACGGGTTAATCACCTGCCAATACCGATGCCTCTTACTCCCCTGCAATAAAACTCACCCGAACCTTCAACCCCGCCTTTTCTCCATCGTGAAGGCTGATCTGCGCCAAATGCGCACGACAAATCTCCCCCACAATCGCCAACCCCAACCCTGACCCCGCGACTTGCTGATTACGCCGGTAAAAGCGCTCGAACACCCGATCGCGCTCTTCAAGGGGAATCCCTGGCCCATCGTCCTCAACCTCCAGCACCGCTGGCGCCGTCACTCGCAGGATCACATTCCCCCCCGGCGGAGTGTGGGCCAGGGCGTTATCCACCAGATTGCTCAGCAATTCGTTCAACAATGTCGGTTCACCGCGCAGCCATACCGGTTCGTCCGCCTCCAGCGCCAGCGCCACACCGCGTGCGTGGGCCAACGGCGCCATGGCCATGCCCAGTTCCCGGGCCAACTGGCTCAGGTCCAGTAACTGCGCGCCGCCCTCGGCAATTGCCCGCGCGCCGTTTTCAACCCGCGCCAGGGATAGCAATTGGTTAGCCAGGTGCGTCAGGCGATCCGTGCCCTGGGCGGCGGTTTCCAGGGTGCTGCGCCAGGTTTGCGGTTCGCTGGCGCGCAAGCCCAGTTCCAGTCGCGCCTTGAGCGCCGCCAAGGGTGTGCGTAGTTCATGGGCCGCATCGGCGATGAACTGCGCCTGACGCTCGAACTGCCCCCGCAGACGCTCAGTAAAGTGGTTGAGGGCGCGCACCAACGGCCACAATTCACGTTGCACTTCCACCAACGGCAAGGGACGCAGGTCGTCGGACTGGCGCTCTTCCACCGCCGTGCGCAAACGCTCCAGTGGCCGCAATGCCGCACTGACCGCAAACCAGACCAGCAACAACGCGCCAATCGCCAACATCCCCAGCCGCAGCAGCGTATCCGCCGCCAGACTGCGCGCCATGCTGACTCGTGCCTCGTCGGTTTCTGCCACGCGGATTTCCGCCATGCCGTTCATGTTCGGCTCGCTCACCGGCTTGAGCAGACTCACCACGCGTACGTTCTGCCCGCGATAGACGGCGTTGTAGAAACGCGCCAGCGCCGGATAGTCATCGGTGCGCGGCGTACCCGGCGGCGGTGGCGGCAAGTTTTCGTAGCCGGAGATCAGGTTCTGATGGATGTCGTTGACCAGATAAAAGATTCGCCCGGCGCTGTCGTAGGCAAACGTGTCGAGCGCCACATAAGGTACGTCGGCACTGAGCGTGCCATCACGCTGGGAAACACCGGCGGCAATGGTCCGAGCCGAGGCCAGCAAGGTCCGGTCATAAGCCGTGTCAGCCGCTTCGCGACCATTCCAGTAAGCACTCAAACCACTGGCCAACATCAACACCACCAGCAACAACGCGAGGTTCCATAGCAACCGCCAGCGCAGGCTGCTCGGCTTATGCATCGCGGCTTTCCAGCAAGTAGCCGAGGCCGCGGAAGGTCACGATCGCCACCGGTTGGCCATCGAGTTTCTTGCGCAAACGGTGGACGTAGATTTCGATGGCGTCGGGGCTGGCCTCTTCGTCCAGGCCGAAGACTTGGGAAGCCAGTTGCTCCTTGCTCATCACCCGGCCGGGACGCGCGATCAGCGCTTCTAGAACGGCCTGCTCGCGCGAGGTCAGGGTCAACAATTCCTCACCGAGGGTGAAGCGCCGGGTGTCGAGGTCATAGGACAGCACGCCACAGCGCTGCTGACGCTCACCGCCGAGCACGCTGCGCCGCAGCAAGGCTTTGACCCGGGCTTCGAGTTCGGTCAGCTCGAACGGCTTGGCCAGGTAATCGTCGGCGCCGAGGTTCAGGCCGTGGACCCGGTCCTTGACGTCGCTGCGGGCAGTCAACATCAACACCGGCAGGTTCTTGCCTCGGGCCCGCAGACGCGCCAGCACTTCGAAACCATCCATCCGTGGCAGGCCGACATCGAGGATCGCCACCGCGTATTCCTCGCTGCTCAAGGCCAGGTCGGCCGCCACGCCGTCGTGCAATACATCCACGGTCAGACCCGTGCTCTTGAGCGCCTGGGCGACACTTTCGGCGAGCTGCAGGTGGTCTTCGACGAGCAGGACACGCATGGCTTTTTACCTCATTCAGGGATGGTCGACGCCATTCTTTGCCGCGGAGTTTACAGCCGCATCCGCCGCTGTGAAGCCCGAAAACCGTGAAAGTCTGCTGAAAGGTTAGCGAAAGGTTGGCCGGTTAGAGTCCGGCCACGGACAGTTTTAACTGCCGTCGCTACTGCACATAGCGAATACGAAAAACGCCACGAAGCGTTTTCGCCAATAAGAACAATAACGGAGTACTTCACGATGCTGTCCATGCAGCTTCAGGCTCGCCCGCCTGTTCGTTTTTCCCGCCTCAGCCAGACCGCCCTTGCCAGTGCCGCCGCCTTCGCCGGCTTTTCGCCGTTGAGCCAGGCTGCCTTCTTCGAAGACAGTACGGCAACCCTCGAAACCCGCAACATGTATTTCAACCGCGACTTTCGCGACGGCACCAGCGCCCAGCAATCCAAGCGTGACGAATGGGCCCAGGGCTTCATGCTCAATCTGCAATCGGGTTACACCGACGGCACCGTGGGGTTCGGTGTCGATGCGCTGGGTATGCTGGGGGTCAAGCTCGATTCGAGTCCCGACCGCACCGGCACCGGTCTGTTGCCGACCCACGATGATGGTCGCGCCGCTGACGAGTACTCCAAGCTGGGCCTGACCGGCAAAGTGAAAATCTCCGCCACCGAACTGAAAATCGGCAGCCTGATTCCGGAACTGCCGATCCTCAAGCCCAACGACGGGCGCATCCTGCCGCAGACCTTTGAAGGCGGCTTGCTGACCTCCAAAGAGATCAAGAACCTGACCTTTATCGGTGGCCGACTGGAGAAAGCCAAGGACCGCGACAGCACCGATTTCGAGGACATCGCCCTCAACAACAAGAACAGCCGCTTTGCCGGCACGGCCGCCGGCAAGCACTTTGACTTTGGCGGAGTGGACTACAAGTTCACCGACAAAATCACCGGCAGCTACCACTTTGCGCAACTCGATGAAGTCTATAACCAGCACTTCCTCGGCGTGGTCGCCTCTCAGCCGTTCGGCCCGGGCACCTTCGGCACCGACTTGCGACTGGCGATCAGTGATGACCAGGGCGCGGCCCGTGGCGGCAAGATTGACAACAAATCCCTCAACGGTCTGGTGAGCTATGCCTTGAGCGGGCATAAATTCAGCGCCGGTTATCAGCACATGTCCGGCGACAGTGCGTTCCCGTATGTCGATGGCGCCGACCCGTACCTGGTCAACTTCGTGCAGATCAACGACTTCGCCGGTGCCGAAGAACACTCATGGCAGGCGCGCTACGACTACGACTTCGCCAAACTCGGCATCCCCGGCCTGAGTTTCATGAGCCGTTACCTGAGCGGTGACAACATCAAGCTCAAGAACGGTGACGAAGGCAAGGAGTGGGAACGCAATACAGAGATCAAGTATGTAGTACAAAGCGGCGCGCTCAAGGACGTCGCCGTACGCCTGCGTAACGCCACCTACCGCTCCAACTACTCCGCTCGCGATGCCGATGAAGTGCGTCTGCTGGTGAGCTATAGCGTTGCACTTTGGTAATTGATTGAAATGCCGAAGGCCCAAAAGATCGCAGCCTTCGGCAGCTCCTACACATCCATACAACAATAAATCTGTGGAGAACCCAATGAAATTGTCACTGCGTAAGTTTGCTCTCACCGCCAGCGCCTTGCTGTTCGCCGGCCAACTGATGGCCGAGCCCAAGCGCCCGGAGTGCATCGCCCCAGCCTCCCCCGGCGGCGGTTTCGACCTGACCTGCAAACTGGCGCAAAGCGCGCTGGTGAACGAAAAGCTGCTGACCAAACCGATGCGCGTGACCTACATGCCCGGCGGTGTCGGCGCGGTGGCGTACAACGCGGTGGTCGCCCAGCGCCCGGCCGACGCCGGCACGCTGGTGGCATGGTCCAGCGGTTCGCTGCTGAACCTGGCCCAGGGCAAGTTCGGGCGTTTCGATGAAACCAACGTCCGTTGGCTGGCCGCGGTCGGTACCAGCTACGGCGCCATCGCAGTGAAAAGCGATTCGCCTTACAAGACCCTCGACGATCTCGTTCAAGCGCTGAAGAAAGATCCGAGCAAAGTGGTCATCGGCTCCGGCGGCACCGTCGGCAGCCAGGACTGGATGCAAACCGCACTGATCGCCAAAGCCGCCGGGATCAACCCGCGTGACTTGCGTTACGTCGCCCTCGAAGGCGGCGGTGAAATCGCCACCGCCCTGCTGGGCGGCCATATCCAGGTCGGCAGTACCGACATCTCCGACTCCATGCCACACATCCAGAGCGGCGACATGCGCCTGCTGGCGGTGTTCTCCGAGAAGCGTCTGGACGAGCCGGAAATGAAGGACATCCCGACCGCCAAAGAGCAAGGCTACGACATCGTCTGGCCGGTGGTTCGCGGTTTCTACCTCGGGCCGAAGGTCAGTGACGAAGACTACGCCTGGTGGAAAGACGCTTTCGACAAACTGCTGGCTTCCGAAGACTTCGCCAAGCTGCGCGATCAGCGTGAACTGTTCCCGTTCGCCATGACCGGCCCGGAGCTGGACACCTACGTGAAGAAGCAAGTCGCGGACTACAAAGTGCTGGCCAAAGAGTTCGGCCTGATCCAGTGATCGTCTCTGTCTAGCGGCTGCGGCCTCGTTTGCGCGGGGCCGTGGCGCAGGAGTTTCTCATGCTCTTACAACGCATTTTTGCTTCGGTGCTGTTGCTGGCCTGTGTTGGCCTGGCGCTGATGGCGTGGCCATATCAAGCGGCTTTTTCCTACGAACCGGTGGGACCGCGAGCCTTTCCGCTGTTGATGCTCGGCCTGATGGGCGCGGCGCTGTTGTACATGGTATTTCGTCCCGCACCGATCAAACACAACCCTGACGAACCACCGATGGACCGCGAAACCCTGACCAAAATCGGCATCTGCGTGGTGCTGTTGCTGGTGTTCGCGGGCACCTTCGAACCCCTTGGCTTTATTGTCGCGAGCATCCTGATCGGGATTCCGATGGCGCGCCTGTACGGCGGCCGCTGGCTGCCCAGCGTGGTGATCATCAGCCTGATGGCGATCGGTCTTTATTTGCTGTTCGACAAGGTGATGGACGTGCCGCTGCCGTTGGGCGTGCTCGACGTTCTGGAGAACTGATATGGATACTCTTGGCTATTTGGGGCAGGGATTTGGCGTCGCACTGACCCCGTACAACCTGGTGACTGCACTGTGCGGCACCCTGATCGGCACCGTGGTCGGCCTGCTGCCAGGCCTGGGCCCGATCAACGGCGTCGCACTGCTAATCCCGATCGCATTCGCTCTTGGCCTGCCACCGGAATCAGCACTGATTCTGCTGGCGGCGGTGTACCTGGGTTGCGAATACGGCGGCCGGATCAGCTCGATCCTGCTGAACATTCCGGGCGAAGCCTCCACCGTCATGACCACCCTCGACGGTTACCCGATGGCCCGCAAAGGCCTGGCCGGTGTAGCACTGTCGTTGTCGGCGTGGAGTTCGTTCATTGGCGCGTTCATCGCTACTTGCGGCATGGTGCTGTTCGCCCCGCTGCTGGCGAAATGGGCGATTGCCTTCGGCCCGGCGGAATATTTCGTACTGATGGTGTTTGCGATTGTCTGCCTGGGTGGTATGGCGGGTGATCGTCCGCTGAAAACGTTTATTGCGGCGCTGATCGGTCTGTTTCTGTCGACCGTCGGCATCGACGCCAACAGCGGCGTGTACCGCTTCACCGGGGACAATATCCACCTGACGGACGGCATCCAGTTCGTCGTGTTGGTGCTGGGCCTGTTCTCCATCAGTGAAATCCTCCTGCTGCTGGAGAAAACCCACCACGGCCAGGAAGCGGTCAAAGCCACCGGCCGCATGATGTTCAACTTCAAGGAAGCCTCGGCGGTGTTCGTAGTGAACATTCGTTGCGGCGTGTTGGGCTTCATCATGGGCGTGTTGCCGGGTGCCGGCGCGACGCTGGCCAGCGCCGTGGCCTACATGACTGAAAAACGCATCGCCGGTGCCAAAGGCACCTTCGGCCAGGGCGACATGCGTGGTCTCGCCGCGCCGGAAACCGCCATCGGCGGCGCAGCGTGCGGTGCACTGGTACCCATGCTGACCCTCGGCGTTCCAGGGTCGGGCACCACGGCGGTGATGATCGGCGCTCTGTCGCTGTACAACATCACCCCAGGGCCGCTGCTGTTCCAGCAACAACCGGACATCGTCTGGGGCCTGATCGCCTCGTTGTTCGTCGCCAACATCATGCTGGTGATCCTCAACATCCCAATGATCCGCATCTTCACCCGTATCCTTGCCGTGCCGAACTGGGCACTGGTGCCGGTGATCGCGATCATTACCGGGATCGGCGTCTACGCGGTGCACGCCACCACATTCGACCTGTTCCTGATGATCGGTATCGGTATCTTCGGCTACCTCCTGCGCAAGCTGGACTTCCCGTTGTCGCCGGTCCTGCTGGGGTTCATCCTCGGCGGCTTGATGGAGCAGAACCTGCGGCGTGCGCTGTCGATTTCCAACGGTGCGCTGGAGATTCTCTGGTCGAGCCCGATCACGTTTGGTGTCTGGGTGCTGACCGCAATCATGCTGCTGATGCCAATCATCCGGATCTGGCGCAAACGTTCGGCCTCCCGGCGCGCCATTGCCGATGTCTGATCGCCCCTTCAAAACCTGGTGGGGAACACCGCTGGTCGGTCTGCTGGGCGGTTACCTCGCCAGCCAGATCGGCTGGCCGCTGCCGTGGATGGTCGGCTCGTTGCTGGCGATCATCCTGGTGCGCTGCCTCACCCCGTGGCAATTGGCGGAAATCCCTGGCGGGCGTAAATGCGGCCAGTGGATCGTCGGCATCGGCATCGGCCTGCACTTCACCCCGGTGGTGATGGAACAGGTACTGAGCCACTTCGGTTTGATCTTTTTCGGTGCGCTGGTCACCAGCCTGTCCAGTGTGGTCGGGGTCTGGTTGATGCGGCGTACCGGGGAGGATCGTGCGACTGCGTTTTTTTCCAGCATGCCGGGCGGTTCCGGCGAGATGGTCAACCTCGGTGCCCGTAATGGGGCGGTGCTCAGCCGGGTCGCGGCGGGGCAGAGTTTGCGGGTGCTGGTGGTGGTGCTGTGTGTACCGGCGGCGTTCAAGTATTTGCTGGGGGACGGTACGCCGATCGGTCATGCCTCAGTCGTTGATTGGCGTTGGCTGGCGATCTTGTTTCCGGCGGGCGCCCTGCTCGCCTGGGGCTGGCAGCGTTTGCGCCAACCCAATCCGTGGCTGTTCGGGCCGTTGCTGGTGAGTGCGGCGGTGAGCATTGGTTGGGATCTGCATATCAGTTTGCCCAACGGTGGCAGCCAGATCGGCCAATGGCTGATTGGCAGCGGCTTGGGGTGTCACTTCAATCGGCAATTCTTCCGGCGGGCGCCGTCCTTTATGGGGCGCACGTTGATGGGCACGGCGTTGACCATGCTGATCGCCACGGCGGCAGCCTTGGGGCTCAGTGCATTGACCCATCTGGATTTGCGTTCACTAACGTTGGGCATGATGCCCGGCGGGATTGCGGAGATGAGCCTGACGGCGGAGACGCTGCAATTGTCGGTGCCGCTGGTGACGGCGATGCAGGTGATGCGATTGTTGTTTGTGTTGTTTCTGGCGGAGCCGTTGTTCAAATATTGGAATCGGGTGCCGGAGTCCCCCCTACCCTGATCATTCCCACGCTCTGCGTGGGAATGCCTCAATGGACGCTCCGCGTCCGCTTTGGGACGCGGAGCGTCCCGGGCTGCATTCCCACGCGGAGCGTGGGAACGATCATCAACACAGAGCGTGGGAACGATCGTTACGCGACCGGCGGCAACCGCCACTCAATTGGCGTTTCGCCATTCTGTTCCAGAAACTTGTTGGTCCGGCTGAAGTGCCCGCAACCGAGAAATCCGCGATAAGCGGACAGTGGCGACGGATGCACCGAGGTCAGCACTAGGTGCTTGGTGGCATCGATCAGTTTCTGCTTACTCTGGGCATGGGCGCCCCACAGCATGAACACCAGATGCGGTTGCTGTTCACTGACCACTTCAATGATCCGATCGGTGAAAAACTGCCAGCCCTTGTCCTTGTGCGCATTGGCGTTGGCGCGCTCGACGGTCATGGTGGTGTTGATCATCAGCACGCCCTGGTCGGCCCAGCTTTGCAGGCAGCCGTGGCTCGGGATGTCGATGTTCAGATCGCGTTTCAACTCTTTATAGATGTTCACCAGTGACGGCGGCGCCGGCACGCCTGGTTGCACCGAGAAGCACAGGCCATGGGCCTGACCGGGGCCGTGATACGGGTCCTGGCCGAGGATCACGACTTTGACCTTGTCCAGCGGCGTAGAGTTGAGGGCGTTGAAGATCATCGGGCCTGGCGGATAGATTTCCTTGCCCGCCGCGCGCTCCTGTTGCAGGAATGCGCGCAACTCTGCCATGTAGGGCTGGTCGAACTCAGCACGCAGTGCCTCCTTCCAGCTCGGTTCGAGTTTGATACGGTCGTCAGCAGTCATGGTCATACCCGGCAAAAACAATGGGGCGAACCCTAGGAAAGCTGGGCATGCTTGTCAATTGATCTGACGCAGATCCGGCACTTTCCTACTTTGCGATCATACTGAACGCTCAAATTCCTGATCGAGGTCACGATGAATTTGCACTTCGAAGAACTCACCGGCACCGACGGCGCCCGCATCGGCATCGCCAGCCTGGATGCCGAAAAGTCGCTGAATGCCCTCTCCTTGCCGATGATCAACGCCCTGCGCGACCAAATGGACGCCTGGGCCAAGGATCCGCAAATCGTCTGCGTATTGTTGCGCGGCAACGGCGCCAAGGCTTTCTGCGCCGGCGGCGAAGTGCGCAGCCTGGTCGAAGCCTGTCGCAACCATCCCGGCGAAGTGCCGCCCCTGGCCGCGCAATTCTTCGCCGCGGAATATCGTCTGGACTTCAAGCTCCACACTTACCCCAAACCGCTGATCTGCTGGGGCCACGGCTACGTACTCGGCGGCGGCATGGGTTTGCTGCAAGGCGCGAGTATCCGGATTGTCACGCCGAGCAGTCGCCTGGCGATGCCGGAAATCAGCATCGGCTTGTACCCGGACGTCGGCGCCAGTTGGTTCCTGTCGCGCCTGCCCGGCAAGCTCGGGTTGTTCCTCGGCCTGACCGGCGCGCATATGAACGCGCGGGATGCGATCGATCTGGATCTCGCGGATCGCTTCCTGCTGGAGGAACAGCTAGAAGAACTGGTCGAAGGCTTGCTGCAATTGAACTGGCAGGAACAGACGTCGATGCAGCTCAACAGCCTGCTCAAGGCGTTGCAGCAAGAAGCCGTCGCGCAGATGCCCGAAGCGCAATGGCTACCGCGCCGTCAGCAGATCGACGAACTGCTGGATGTCAGCGATGTGCGCTGCGCCTGGAAAGCCATCAGCCATCTGCGCAATTCCACTGACCCGCAGCTCAGCCGCGCCGCGAAGACCATGTCCGAGGGTTCACCGGTGACCGCTCATCTGGTCTGGGAGCAAATCGTCCGGTCCCGGCATCTGTCGTTGGCTGAAGTCTTTCAGATGGAATACACCCTAAGCCTCAACTGCTGCCGTCATCCCGAATTCAGCGAAGGGGTGCGGGCGCGATTGATTGATAAGGACCAGAAGCCGCACTGGCACTGGCCGGACATCAATAATGTGCCGGATGCGGTGGTGGAAGCGCATTTTCATAAGGTCTGGGAAGGTCGGCATCCGCTGGCGGATTTGTCGGATTACTGAAATCCGCGCACAAAAAAAAGCGGCGCTTGATGCGCCGCTTTTTTGTAGCTGCCTGTTGTGAAAAATCAGCGGTGGTTGCCTCGGCCATCGCGACCGTCGTGATCGCCACGCCCGCCTCGGTGGTCGCCTCGACCACCACGACCACCTCGGTCATTGTTCCAGTTGCCCCGATTGCGGCCATCCCAACCGCCTCGGTCATGTCCTTGCCAGCCACGGTTGTGGGACTGGTAGTAGCGCGGCTGCGCCTGGTAATAACGCGGCGCCGAGTAATAACGCGGGGCCGGCTGGTAGTAACGCGGTGCAGGCTGGTAATAGCGTGGAGCCGAGTAGTAGCTGCCACCGCCCGAGTAGTAAGCCGGCGCGGGGGACGAGTAGACCTCAGAACTGTAGTAGCTGCCTCCATCTCCGTAGGAATAGGGAACGCATGCACCAAGGGAAAAACTCAACACGACCAGCAGAAGAATTCGGCGATACATGGCGGCCTCCTGGACCGCGAGTAGCCACACCAGCGACGCTGGCAGGCGACAGTCAATTGTTGGCGACTGTCGGAAGATCAGACATCGATTTCGGAATCTGGTGCGCATTTGAAACACATTGAAACAAGTCGCCGATGAAAGGTTCTTCATCTTTCCCATAAAAAACGGCGCCTCCGTCAAAGGAGGCGCCGTGCTGATCAATGGCGACCGTAGCGGCCGCCACCGTGGTAATAACCCGGTCCGTGGTTGCCGTAGTAATAGTAGCGATAGCGACCGTAATACCGAGGGTAGGAATAGCCGTAGTAATAGGGCGAGTAGTAGTAACCGGGATAGTAATACGGGGCCGCATAAATATCGGCGGTGCCCGCACCGGCGTAGTAATAGCAACCGGACAGCCCCAAACCCAACACCCCGCCCAGCAGTAGTCGACGAAGCAGTTTTTGATAAACCATGGCGGCCTCCTGAAAGACCCGCGACAGCAGTCGGCACAGGCCCGACTCACACCAGCTTTGACTGTAAAACCGGCACCGAGTGCGCACAGGCAAGAACCTTCGGATCAGCGGCCGATACGGCCCATTGCGGTGCGTTCACGCACCATCTCAAGGCAGTCCACCCTTTCCCTGCTGTACACCAAAATCCCCAAGCGCCCACGCCAGACGCCTCCAGGCCGACTTGGCACGGCTCTCGCTTTAGTAAAAGCGTGCAGGAGTCATCACAGGTTCGCGGCACCACAATTTGCAATGGCTGACTAGGGTTCCGGCTCGCTTAGGCGAGTGGCTGGTCCGAGAGTTGGCGACCTCCAGTTGAGGTTACACGGCGGGACAAAAGCCCGGGAGACAAGCCACCGTTTACGGTGCCGCTGCCTTCCTGTCCGCCCTTAGATCAACTGGAGACCCATCCCATGACCCGACTTCGTTTACCCGCCCTGCTCGCCGCTGCTTTTGCAGCCCTCGTGAGCGTTTCGTCCCAAGCCGCACAGAAAGACCACTTCAGCGTTTGCTGGACCATCTACGCCGGCTGGATGCCCTGGGAATACGCCGGCAGCCAAGGCATCGTCGACAAATGGGCGAAGAAATACGGTATCAAGATTGATGTGGTGCAGCTCAACGATTACGTCGAATCGATCAATCAATACACCGCCGGCCAATTCGATGGCTGCACCATGACCAACATGGACGCGCTGACCATTCCCGCAGCCGGTGGCGTCGACAGCACCGCGCTGATCGTCAGCGACTTCTCAAACGGTAACGACGGCGTCGTGCTCAAGGGCGAAGGCAAGAAAATCACCGACCTCAAGGGCATGGACGTCAATCTGGTCGAACTCTCGGTTTCCCACTACCTGCTGGCCCGCGCCCTGGATTCGGTGGACCTCACCGAGAAAGACCTGAAAGTGGTCAACACCTCCGACGCTGACATCTCGGCGGCCTTCAACACCGATCAGGTCAACGCCGTCACCACCTGGAACCCGATGCTCTCGGACATCAAGGCCAAGCCCGGTGTGACCGAAGTCTTCAACTCCAGCCAGATCCCCGGCGAAATCATGGACATGATGGTCGTCAACAGCGCCACCCTCAAAGACAACCCGGCCCTGGGCAAAGCCCTCACCGGCGCCTGGTTCGAAGTGGTCGAGTTGATGAACGCGAAAAACGCCGCCAGCAAAGCCGCCCTCGAACACATGGCCAAAGCCTCGGGCACCGACCTGGCGGGTTTCCAGTCGCAACTCGACACCACCAAATTGTTCGCCACCCCCAAGGAAGCCCTGGCGTTTTCCACCAGCAAGCAATTGCCGGAAACCATGCGCAAGGTCGCCGAGTTCTCGTTCCAGCACGGCTTGCTGGGTGAAGGCGCCAAGGACACCAGCGCCGTCGGCATGGCGTTCGCCAATGGCGTGACCAGCGGCGACAAAGGCAACCTCAAGCTGCGCTTCGACCCGAGCTACGTGCAGATGGCTGCCGACGCCAAGTTGTAAGACTGGAGGACCTGGCCATGCGCCTGATCAATCGCCACCCGGATCGCCCGAGTCGCTTGCTGTTGGTGATCCTGCCGTTCGCCCTGGTGCTGTTCGCCTACTTCATGGGCTCGGCCGAGCGGCTGACGGACAATCCCAACGACAAGCTGCTGCCGAGCGCCGTGCAAATGACCGATGCGGTAAAACGCCTGGCCTTCACCGCCGACACCCGCACCGGTGACTACCTGCTCTGGCAAGACAGCGCGTCCAGCCTGCGACGCCTGGCCATCGGCCTCGGCATCAGCGCGTTGGCCGGGTTGTGCCTGGGCATGGCGGCCGGCACGTTGCCGTTGTTTGGCGCGCCGCTGTCGCCGTTGCTGACGGTGCTGTCGATGGTGCCGCCGCTGGCGATCCTACCGATTCTGTTCATCGTCTTCGGCCTGGGCGAGTTGTCGAAAGTGATGCTGATCGTGATCGGCATCACCCCGGCACTGGCCCGCGATCTGGAACAGCGCGCCCGGGAGATTCCCGTCGAGTTGCTGATCAAGGCCCAGACCCTCGGCGCTTCGACCTGGACCTTGATGCTGCGAGTGGTGCTGCCGCAATTGCTGCCACGCCTGCTGATCTCGCTGCGGCTGATGCTCGGTTCGGCGTGGTTGTTCCTGATCGCCGCCGAAGCCATCGCTTCTACCGATGGACTCGGCTACCGGATTTTCCTGGTGCGCCGCTATTTGGCGATGGACGTGATCCTGCCGTACGTGGTCTGGATCACCCTGCTCGCCTGGCTGATGGATTGGGGTCTCAAGCGCCTGACTCAGCGTGCGTTTCCTTGGTATGAAGGAGCCCGCGCATGAGCTTCATCACGGTGAAAAATGTCTGGCAGCAATACGCCGATCAGGTTGTTCTTGAAGGGCTGAACCTGACCGTCAACGAAGGTGAATTCTGCACGTTGGTCGGCGCTTCGGGTTGCGGCAAATCGACCTTCCTGCGCCTGCTGCTGGGCCAGGAAAAAGCCAGTCGCGGCGAGATCCTGCTCGATGGCCACGCCCTGGCCGGCGAACCGGATTCGAGCCGTGGCGTGGTGTTCCAGCGCTACTCGGTGTTCCCGCATTTAACCGTGCTGGACAACGTCGCCCTCGGCCTCGAACTGCCCCGCTCACCGCTACTCGGACGCCTGTTCGGCAGCGCGAAAAAAGACGCCCGCGAACAAGCCTCGGTGCTGCTGAATAAGGTCGGCCTCGGCCACTCGCTCGACAAGTACCCGGCGCAACTCTCCGGCGGCATGCAGCAACGGTTGGCCATCGCCCAGGCGCTGATCATGAAACCACGTGTATTGCTGCTCGACGAACCCTTCGGCGCCCTCGATCCGGGTATCCGCAAAGACATGCACGGCTTGCTGCTGGAGCTGTGGCGCGAGACGCAACTGACGGTGTTCATGGTCACCCATGACCTGTCCGAAGGTTTCAGCCTCGGCACCCGCCTGCTGGTGTTCGACAAAGTCCGCGTCGACCCGCACGCCCCCGGCGCCTATGGCGCACGCATCACCTACGACATCCCTTTGAACAGCGACCGCCGCGCCACACGCGCCGCCGTCGATGCCTTGCCGGCTCATCTGGCGGGCACGCTTCGTACCGCTTAAGAGGATTTTGCCCATGACTGATTCGACCCAACTGTTCCCGCCCTTCGCCGAAGAAATGCTTCCCGGCGGCGGCCATCGTTCCTTCGTGTTGAAACGCGGCCAATTGCTGCGCCTGACCGACCTGGGTGGCGGCGCCAACGTCAGCCTGACACTGCTCAACGCCAACGAAAAAACCGAACGCCTGAACCTGCCCGACAGCCTCAAATGCCAACACACCGCCAAGCTCACCGCGGGCCATTGCCTGTACTCGGACATGGGCCGAGTACTGGCGGCAATCACCGCCGACACTTGCGGCTGGAGCGATAGCCTCGGTGGCGTGCTCTGCGCTGAAGAAGTCGCAGAAAAATACGGCGCCGGCCGCTATCAGGAACTGCGCAACGGCTTCTTCCGCAACGGCACCGACAACCTGTTGGTGGAACTGGGCAAGTGGGGGTTGGGCCTGTCGGATTTGCTCATGACCCTCAATTTGTTCAGCCGGGTGAACGTCGATGAGGCTGGGCGCTTCCACTTCGTCGAGGGCAATTCCAAGGCCGGCGACTACATCGAGTTGTACGCGCCGATGGACACGCTGGTGGTGCTCACCGCGCTGCAACATCCGATGGATCCGTCGCCCGAATATGCACCAAAACCCTTGAAGCTGAGCTGGATGAACGCCGACCCCAGCGTCGCCGAACACTGCCGCACCTCGCGCCCGGAAAACGAGCGCGGCTTTATCAACACCGACCGTTTGTTCGCCTGAGGATCGCTGCCATGTCACTCGCTATTGCCACAACTCAAATGCAGCCAGAAACCGCGGTCTACCGCGCCACCATCCCCGCTGGCGAACCCTGGCTGATGGAGGTCAAGGCCGGCCAGACCTTGCGCATCCTCGACCTGGAAGGCAATCAAGCGGTCGATACTTTGTTCTACAGCGTCGCCAATCCGAAGGAACGCTACGACGTGCAACGCACCCTGCGCCGACAGAACAGCGTCTATTTGAGCACCGGCAGCGTGCTCTATTCCAACCTCGGCCAACCGATGCTGACCATCGTCGCCGACACCTGCGGGCGTCACGACACCCTCGGCGGCGCCTGCGCCCAGGAGAGCAACACCGTGCGTTATGCGTTGGAGAAACGCTACATGCACAGCTGTCGCGACAACTACCTGCGGGCCTGCGTGCACGACGGGCGACTCGGTAAGGGCGACATCGGACCGAACATCAATTTCTTCATGAATGTGCCGGTCACGGCGGACGGTGGGTTGACGTTTGAGGACGGGATTTCGGCGCCGGGCAAGTACGTTGATCTGCGGGCGGAGATGGACGTGATCGTGTTGATCTCCAACTGCCCGCAGTTGAACAACCCGTGCAATGCGTACAACCCGACACCTGCGGAGTTACTGGTATGGAACTGAAATTGACGCGGTTGCGTAAATGGTTGTTTGCCTTGTGCCAGGCCCGCTCAGGCCAGTGCCTGGCCAGGCAACGAGGTCCCTTATAGCAGCTGGCGAAGCCTGCGTTCGAGGGCGAAGCGCTCGCAAATCCGGGTACCTCATTCTGTCAGCACGATCGAGCTGTCTGAATGGGCGACCGCTTCGCGGCCGAACGCAGCCTGGCGGCAGCTGCTACAAAAATGCGCATCAACTTCAGCAGCCCGGGACGGCCCGGGTGCCTTTCGAAAAACTGCGGGACGGCCCGCATCCCAGGTCGAGGCTGATGCGTTATCGCCTCCGGGGGTTTTGCCATGTTCGAAAAAGTCCTGATTGCCAACCGTGGCGCCATCGCCTGCCGCATCCTGCGCACCTTGGGTGAATTGCAGGTCAAAGGCGTCGCCGTGTACTCCGAAGCCGATGCCGCGAGCCTGCACATTCTGCAGGCCGATGAAGCCCACAGCCTCGGTGAAGGCGCAGCCGCCGGCACCTATCTGGCGGTGGATAAAATCCTCGCCATTGCCCAATCCACTGGCGCCACGGCGATCCATCCCGGCTATGGTTTTCTCTCGGAAAACGCCGGGTTCGCCGAAGCTTGTGAAGCGGTCGGCATTGCCTTTATTGGGCCGACGCCGGAGCAGCTGCGAGTGTTCGGCCTCAAGCACACCGCCCGCGCCTTGGCCAAGCAACACGGCGTGCCGATGCTGGTCGGCACCGAGTTGCTCGACAGCCTCGAAACGGCGTTGATTGCCGGCGAACAGGTCGGCTATCCAGTGATGCTCAAAAGCACCGCCGGCGGTGGCGGCATTGGCATGCGCGTGTGCCGCAGCGCGGCCGAGTTGAGCGAATCCTTTGAAGCGGTCAAACGCCTCGGCCAGAACAATTTCAGCGACGCCGGGGTGTTCATCGAGAAGTACATCCAGCGTGCCCGGCATCTGGAAGTGCAGGTATTTGGCGACGGTCGCGGCGAAGTGATTGCCCTCGGTGTGCGCGACTGCTCGGTGCAGCGACGCAACCAGAAAGTCCTCGAAGAAACCCCGGCACCGAACCTGCCCGAGGGCATGGCTGAGGAGCTGTGTGCGGCGGCAATCAAACTGGCGAAAGCGGTTAACTACCGCAGCGCCGGGACTGTGGAATTTGTCTTCGACAGTGAAGACCAGCGCTTCTATTTTCTGGAAGTGAATACCAGGTTGCAGGTGGAGCACGGCGTCACCGAACAGGTGTGGGGCGTGGACCTGGTGCGTTGGATGGTGGAACTGGCGGCGGGTGATTTGCCGCCGCTTCGTGAGTTAAGTAAAGGTTTGAAAGCGCACGGCCATGCGATTCAGGCACGGCTGTACGCCGAAGATCCGGGTCGGGATTTCCAGCCAAGTCCTGGGCTGCTTACGGCAGTGAACTTCCCCGCTGCTGACGGCAAGCACCTGCGCATCGACACCTGGGTCGAGGCCGGTTGCGAGATCCCGCCGTACTTCGACCCGATGATCGCCAAGGTCATCAGTTGGGCGCCAACCCGTGATCAAGCCGCTGCCGATCTGCATCAGGCCTTGGGCGACAGCCTGCTGTACGGGGTGGAAACCAATCGCGATTATTTGCGGCAGATTTTGCTCGACGCGCCCTTCGCCAGTAGTCAGCCGTGGACGCGGTGCCTGGAAAGTCTGGTGTATCAGGCGAACACCTTTGAAGTGTTGAGCGCCGGGACGCAAACCAGCGTGCAGGACTATCCCGGTCGCCTCGGCTACTGGGCGGTGGGCGTGCCGCCGTCGGGGCCGATGGACAGTCGGGCGTTGCGCTTGGGCAACCGATTGCTGGGGAATGACGAGGGTTTTGCGGCACTGGAAATCACCATGAGCGGGCCTTTGCTGCGTTTCAATTGCGACGCGGTGGTGGCGGTTACGGGGGCGGTGATTCCGCTGACGTTGAACGGTGAAGTGGTGCCGATGAACACCGTATTGTTGATTCCGGCAGGGGCTACGTTGAGTCTCGGCACCATCGCCGGTGCCGGCGCACGCAGCTATTTGTGCCTGCGCGGCGGGCTGCAAGTGCCGGACTATCTGGGCAGCAAAAGCACCTTCACCCTCGGCCAGTTTGGTGGGCATGGCGGCCGAGCGTTGCGGGCCGGGGATGTGTTGCATGTGCCGGTTTTAAGTGACCATAGCGCCGGGCAATGCCTGGAGCCTGTCGCCGAGTTGCCCGAACTGCGCAAAATTCGAGTGATTTACGGCCCTCACGGGGCGCCGGAATACTTCACCGAAAACTACATCGGCACCTTCTTCGCAACGCAGTGGGAAGTGCATTTCAACTCCAGCCGTACCGGCGTGCGGTTGATCGGGCCGAAGCCGGAATGGGTGCGGGCCGACGGCGGCGAGGCCGGGCTGCATCCGTCGAATATTCATGACAATCCGTATGCGATTGGGGCGGTGGATTTCACTGGGGATATGCCGGTGATTCTTGGGCCGGACGGGCCGAGCCTGGGTGGGTTTGTGTGCCCGGTAACGGTGATCGAGGCGGACCTTTGGCAGTTAGGGCAGTTGAAGGCTGGGGACAAAGTGCAGTTCCTCCCGATCGATCTAAAGACCGCCCGCAGCCTCGCCTTGGAATGGAATCCCTGTGGGAGCGAGCTTGCTCGTGATGGCGGCGGCACCTCCAACAATGTTGTGACTGACACACCGCTATCGCGAGCAAGCTCGCTCCCACAGGAAGTAGTGTCGCCTGTTGTGTTGGATATCGGTCTGGGTGATACGCGGTTGGTTGCCAGGTTGTCAGGGGATACTCACCTTCTGCTGGAAATCGGCGCCCCGGAACTGGACCTCGTCCTGCGCTTCCGCGCCCACGCCTTGATGCAAGCCCTGGAAAGCAAAGACCTGCACGGCGTCATCGACCTGACCCCAGGCATCCGTTCCCTGCAAGTGCACTACCAACCCGAGCAACTCCCCCTCGCCGACCTGCTCGGCATCGTCGCCGGTGAATGGGACGCCGTGTGCGCCGCCAAGGACCTGCAAGTGCCGTCGCGCATCGTCCATCTGCCGCTGTCCTGGGACGACCCGGCGTGCCAATTGGCGATCGAGAAATACATGACCACCGTGCGCAAGGACGCGCCGTGGTGCCCGAGCAATCTGGAGTTCATCCGTCGCATCAACGACCTGCCGAACCTCGACGAAGTGCAGCGCACGGTGTTCGACGCCAGCTATCTGGTGATGGGCCTCGGCGACGTCTACCTCGGCGCCCCGGTCGCCACCCCGCTCGACCCGCGCCATCGGCTGGTGACCACCAAGTACAACCCGGCTCGCACCTGGACCGCCGAGAACTCGGTGGGCATCGGCGGCGCCTACATGTGCGTCTACGGCATGGAAGGCCCCGGCGGTTATCAGTTTGTCGGGCGCACTTTGCAGATGTGGAATCGCTACCGCGAAGTCGCGGCGTTCGACGGCAAACCGTGGCTGCTAAGGTTCTTTGATCAGATTCGCTTCTACCCGGTGAGCGCCGATGAGTTGCTGCGCATTCGCCGGGATTTCCCCCTCGGGCGCTTCGAGCTGAACATCGAGCACAGCCAGTTGAACCTGGCGGATTACCAAGAGTTTCTGGCGAAAGAAGCCGAGAGTATCGCGGCGTTTCGCGATCAGCAGAAGGGCGCATTCAACGCCGAACGCGAGCGCTGGATCGCCAGCGGCCAGGCGCATTTCGACAGTGAGGAATTGATCCCGGAAGCGACCGAAGACCCACCGCTGGCCAGTGGTCAACTGAGCGTCGACAGCCACATTGCCGGCAACCTCTGGCAGGTTCAGGTTGAAATCGGCACACGGGTTGAGGCCGGGGATGTGCTGGTGATTCTGGAGTCGATGAAGATGGAAATCCCGCTGCTGGCGCCGATGGCCGGGGTGGTGCGCAAGATTCTCGTGCAACCGGGTTCGGCGGTGCGCGCCGGGCAGCGGGTCGTGGTGCTGGACCTCGACTGAACTCATTTTGAAAAGGATCGAATCATGAACTTCAATCTGCAACTCGACGCCCTGCGCAGCGCTTATCGCGATGGCCAGACCACCCCTCGGCAACTGCTGCTCGGCCTGCGGGACAAAGCGGCGGCGCTGAACCCGGATTATCACCTGTTCATCCACTTGCTCAGTGTCGAAGAACTGGAACCGTACCTCGCCGCGCTCGACGGTCGCGATCTCGACAGCCTGCCACTGTACGGCGTGCCGTTCGCGATCAAGGACAACATTGACCTGGCGGGCATTCCCACCACGGCGGCATGCCCGGCATTTGCCTATGTGCCGCAGCGTTCGGCGACCATCGTCGAGCAGTTGCTGGCACTGGGGGCGATTCCGCTGGGCAAGACCAATCTCGATCAGTTCGCCACGGGATTGAATGGCAGTCGCTCGCCTTATGGCGCGTGCCCGAACAGCGTGTTGCCGGAGTATCCGTCGGGCGGGTCCAGTGCTGGATCTTCGTTGGCGGTGGCGTTGGGTGTGGCGAGTTTTTCCCTTGGGACGGACACGGCAGGTTCCGGCCGGGTGCCAGCGGCGCTGAATAATCTGGTGGGGTTGAAAGCCACCAAAGGACTGATTTCCACGGGCGGCGTGGTGCCAGCCTGTCGCACGCTCGATTGTGTGACCACCTTTACCGCCACCGCGCGGGAGGCCAGCCAGTTGCTGGCGCTGACGGCGCATCTCGATCCACGGGACACCTATAGCCGCAGCAATCCGCTGTGGAATGACGGCTCGGCATTCGGTGCGCCGCGCCCCTTCCGTTTCGGCGTGCCTCGTGCGCAGGACCTGGAGTTTTTCGGCTGCCCGGAAGGCCCGTTGTTGTTCGGCGATGCCATCGACCAGCTCAAGGCCATGGGCGGTGAAGCGGTGGAGCTGGACCTGTCACCGTTCCTCGAAGCAGCGCAGTTACTGTATGAAGGACCGTGGGTCGCCGAGCGCTACAGCGTGGCCGGCGAGTTGATGGAGCAAAACCCCGAAGCGGTGTTGCCGGTGATCCGCGCAGTACTGGCCAAGGCCCCGGCTGTGACCGGCGTGCAGACCTTCCGTGCGCAGTATCGACTGCAAACTTTGAAAGCCCTGTGCGACAAATCCCTGGACGGTCTCGATTGCGTGCTCACGCCGACCATCGGCCGCCCCGTCACGTTGGCGGAACTGGCCGCCGAACCGGTGCTGCGCAATTCCGAATTGGGCTATTACACCAACTTCATGAACCTGCTCGACTACGCCGCCGTCGCCGTGCCCAGCGGTTTTATGGGCAATGGTTTGCCGTGGGGCGTGACGCTGTTTGGCCGGGCGTTTACCGATCAGTATTTGTTGAGCGTGGCGGATGGTTTGCAGCGTCTGCAAGGTTTGGCGTCGCCTGCACCAGCGGCGGTTGCCCGCAATGATCGCGCACGGCTGGTGGTGTGTGGCGCGCACCTGGATGGACTGGCGCTGAACTGGCAACTGAAGCAGCGTGGGGCTCGGCTGGTGGAGACAACGTTGAGTTCGCCGGACTATCAACTGTATGCGTTGGCCGGTGGTCCGCCGTTTCGTCCGGGGATGGTGCGAGTGAAGGACGGGGGCGTGGCGATTGCGGTGGAGGTTTGGGAACTGCCGAGCAGTGAGCTGGGGTCATTTTTGACCGGAATTCCGGCGCCGCTGGGGTTGGGCAAGGTGCAACTGGCGGATGGGCGCTGGGAGAGTGGGTTTATCTGTGAGGCTTATGGGCTTGAGGGCGCGGTGGAAATCAGCCATCTCGGTGGGTGGCGTGCTTACCTCGCCAAGTGATCGTTCCCACGCGCGCGTGGGAATGCCGCCCGGGACGCTCCGCGTTCCTTCGCAAGCGTGACGCAGAGCGTCACCGGATGCATTCCCACGCGGAGCGTGGGAACGATCAAGCAGGAGCGTGGGATTCGGGGCAGTTATTTGCGCGCACTCCCACTAGAATGCATGCCATCGGGTTACTGCCAACGGAACTACCATGCCGCTTCGCTCGCCGCTGTATTCCCAACGTTCGTTGGTCCTCACGCTGATCGCGTTGTTGGGCGCCGGTTTCCTCGCCACCTCCTTTCTCAGCTACTACGCCTCGCGAGCGTCGATCCGCGACAGCATCGTCAACACCGAGTTGCCCCTGACGTCCGACACGGTCTATTCGGAAATCCAGAAAGACCTCGTCAGACCGATCCTGATTTCCTCGATGATGTCCCGCGACACGTTCATGCGCGACTGGGTGGTCAACGGCGAGCACGATCCCGATCAGATGACCCGCTACCTCAATGAGGTCATGACCCACTACGGCGCCTATACCGCATTCTTCATCTCCAACAGCAGCCTGACCTACTACCACGCCAAAGGCGTGCTCAAGCAAATCAAAGTCGACGAGCCGCGGGACGCCTGGTACTTCCGCGTTCGCGACATGAAAGAGCCCTACGAAATCAACGTCGACCCGGACCTGGCCAACAAGGACAACCTGACGGTCTTCATCAACTACAAGGTCTATGACTACAACAAACGCTTCATCGGCGCGGCCGGCGTCGGTCTGACGGTGGATGCGGTGATCAAACTGATCGACAAATACCAACAGCGCTATCAACGCAGCGTGTACTTCGTCGACACCTTCGGCCGCTTGGTGCTCACTGGCGCCGAGGGCGGCCCACAAGGCGCACGGGCCGGCCAGCGCCTGGGCGAGCTCGACAGCATGAAAGGCCTGGTCAGCCAGTTGCCCAAGCCCCACAGCGGCAGCTACGAATATTCCGTCCACGGCCAGGGACATTTCCTCAACGTGCGCTTCATTCCGGAGCTGAACTGGTACCTGTTCGTCGATAAACGCGAAGACGGCGCCCTCAGTGAGATCCGCCAGTCGCTGTACCTCAACCTGCTGATCTGCCTGCTCGTCACGCTGATTGTGCTGGCCCTGCTCAACCGCGTGATCAAACGCTATCAGAGCAAGATCCAGGCCCAGGCCACCCTCGACAGCCTGACCGAGTTGCCCAACCGCCGTGGCTTCGACCTGTTGGCGGCGCAAGCGATGCACGAAGCCCAGCGCGAACCGAAACCGCTCACCGCTTTACTGCTCGATCTGGACCATTTCAAGGTATTAAACGACACCTACGGTCACCTCGCCGGCGATCAAGTGCTGATCGGTTTCGCCCGGGACCTGGAAAGCTGCCTGCGCCATTCCGACATCGTCTGCCGCTGGGGCGGTGAGGAATTTATCGTGCTGCTCAAGGATACCGACGGTGAGACCGGTCAGAAAATCGCCGAGAAAATTCGCCAGCATGTAGAAAAACAGCGATATGCCTACAACGGCAAGGACCTGCAGCTGACCGTAAGCATCGGCCTGACCACCCTGCAAGCGGATGAAACCTTGCATACGCTGCTGTCCCGGGCCGATCATGCGATGTACCGGGCCAAACAAGCCGGCCGCAACCGCACCTGCGTGGAAATGCCTCACTCCGTTTATGAATAACCTTGATGAAAAAGCCTGACCTCTGCCCGGCCTGCGGCGCCCCCAACGACTGCAGCCTGGCCGACCCACGAACCGCCGACCGCGCCTGCTGGTGCTACGGCGTCAGCATCGACCCGGCGGTCCTCGAAGCGCTGCCGGCCGAGCTGCGCGACCTCTCCTGCCTGTGCCCACGCTGCGCGCAGGTCGAGGCGCAGTTGCAAGCAGCCGCCTGGCCGATCACGTAAGATGCGCGGCCCTTCTCCATCCGATTTTTAACCGATGCGTGTAGACCGTTTCCTCAGTAACCTGCCGCGCTTCAACCGTAAGCAGGTGCGTCTGTTGCTGGTGGAAAAACGCGTGCGCATCGACGGAAAAGTCGTCAGCGATCCGCACAGCGAAGTGCTGGAATTCAGCCGCGTCGAAGTCGATGAAGATGTGCTGCAAGTCGGCAAACCTGCGCGCTACTTCATGCTCAACAAGCCGCCCGGCTGCGTCAGCGCCACCCGCGATCCGCAACACCCGACCGTTCTGGACCTGATCCACGAGCCCGACAAGGACGACCTGCACATCGCCGGGCGCCTGGACTTCAACACCACTGGCCTGATGATCATCACCAACGATGGCAGCTGGTCGCGACGCCTGACCCAACCGCAGACCAAACTGCCGAAGGTCTATTACGTCGAGACTGAACAGGAGATCGGCCCGGAGTATGCAGTCACCTTCAACGAGGGGTTGTACTTCGCCTTTGAGGATCTCACCACGCAACCTGCCGAGCTGGTGCTGCTCGGGGCGAAGTCCGCGCGGCTGAGCATTGTCGAAGGTCGTTATCACCAGGTGAAGCGCATGTTTGGCCATTTCGACAACAAGGTGCTGCGCCTGCACCGCGAAAGCATGGGCCCGCTGGTGCTCGATAACGCGCTAAAACCGGGCGAGTACCGCGCGTTGCGCACCGAAGAGATTCAATTGATCTAAGCAGGCGACCGCTCAGCAGAAGTTGTCGAACAATTTACGAATGACACTTGCGCGATGCCGTTGCCCCTGCTTGAATCAGGACGTCGGCCAGATTGTGACCGACGAGTCACAACATACTTCTAAGAAACTTTTTGCCGGCAGAGAACCCTCAGGTTCCGTCTTCCACCGGCAGACTGCCCGCCAATAATAAAACCCGTCGACCGGCCTTCAATGGATCGACATGGGCTCCAAATTCCAGGCGAATGCCTACCTGTCACAAAGCTCGTGCAATCTCATTTGCGCGCATACCCGCTTGCCCAGGAGTCTTATGACATGAGGCCAGAAATCGCTGTGCTGGATATACAGGGTCAGTATCGGGTTTACACGGAGTTCTATCGCGCAGACGCCGCAGAGAAGACCATTATTCTGGTCAACGGCTCGATGGCCACGACTGCGTCGTTTGCTCAGACCGTGAAAAACCTTCATCCGCAGTTCAATGTGGTGTGCTACGACCAGCCCTACGCGGGCAAGTCAAAAGCCCACAACCTGCACGAGAAATTGCTGACAAAGGAAGTCGAAGGCCAGATCCTGCTGGAGCTGATCGACCACTTCGCCGCTGAACACGTGCTGTCGTTTTCCTGGGGCGGCGCCGCCACCCTGGTCGCCCTCGCCCAACGGCCACGGCGCATCGAAAAAGCCGTGATCAGCTCGTTCTCCCCAGAGATCAACGAGCACATGCGCGACTATCTGGAACGCGGTGTCGACTACCTCGGCAGCCGTGACGGCGACCGGGTCGGCAACCTGGTGAATAGCACCATCGGCAAACACCTGCCATCGCTGTTCAAACGCTTCAACTATCGCCACGTCAGCACCCTGGCCGAGCACGAATACGGGCAGATGCACTTCCACATCAGCGACCTGCTGCACAGCGATCGCGAGTGCTTTCTCAAAGCCTCGGAAAAAATCAACGTGCCAGTGCTGTTCATGAACGGCGAATGGGACGAATACACCGCCGCCGACGGCGCCCGGCTATTCGCCAACCACGTGCAACACGCCACCTTCAGCACCTTGCAAGCTACCGGGCACTTTCTCGACATGGAACACAAAGCCGCCTGCCGAGACAGCCAAAACGCACTGCTGGGCTTCCTGAAACCGGCGCAATACGCCAGCCGACCGCGTTACCACTACGTCCAGGACCAACATGCATTGGCAATCTGAAACAACGTCATCACGAGCAAGCCCCGCTCTACAGAGCTAAACGCATTCCTGTAGGAGCGAGGCTTGCCCGCGAATGGCCGTCACACGGCCCATGCCTTCGTGTCACCTCGTGCTAAATGCAGCGCACATAAAGAAAAACTTCAAATCCGCGCGCACATCTGGTACAAAGTCAGCCGCTCTGAGCGGGTGTCGTATAATGGCATTACTCCAGCTTCCCAAGCTGATAACGAGGGTTCGATTCCCTTCACCCGCTCCAATCGAATTTTGGTCTCACGTTGAAGGGTTTTTGACGGGGGATTTAGAGATAGAAAAAAACCGGTCCGATGTGGCCGGTTTTTTTATGTCTTGAATTTGAGTTGTGTGAGCGCGTCAGGGCTTTCACCAAATTCATGTATTCGTTGAAGCTGATCGAACAGGTCATCCGCCATGTGCGACAAAATGTGTGGACAAAAAAACCGCAATGGTAGGGCAGTTTTTCGTCGCAAGCTCGGTTAGTAGCCAAGCGGCAATCCTCACAGCGACTTTCAACGTGAATTGAGTCCACGTTCGAGTACATGGATGCGCAAGAAACAAATCTGTCATCTTTTCTCTGAGTACGCTTTTACCTGACCACGGCCCTTCGCGCTTGAGACAAATTTTCCAGTAGTCTTGCGGAGAGATTCCATGCCGTGCTCCATTAGCCAATCTGACCGCTTACATGAGATGTAAAGCTGGATAGAATTGTGAGGAGATTCACAGGAGAGTGGCGGATATCCGAGATCGCCTCACGTGTATGGCATGCGGTACGGTAAACAAGGAGCAAAAACGGTAAGCGACCAGTTACTTGAAAAAGGTTCTCTATCAGTGCTAGAAGACAAAAAGCTTGGTATGACGGCAGAAGAGCAAGGCCTATGGGATGAGGCGATTAGGTTTGCCCGATCAAACAAGAAGACGATCGGCAAGAGACTCACAGATAGGGACAGATATCCGCCCGAAACAGAGCCTGTATCGGTTTTCATGGCAGGGTCGCCCGGCGCGGGCAAAACGGAAGCATCCGTAGCCCTCCTGAACTTTTTCTGCGATACCGCCATCCTACGAATTGATCCGGACGAGCTCAGAAACGAATTTGAAGGATACCAGGGTGGCAATGCCTGGCTTTTCCAAGGAGCGGTATCAATTCTTGTTGGAAAGCTGATTGATCTCGCATTAGATCGAAAGCAATCTTTCCTGCTGGACGGGACGCTTTCAAATATCGAGATTGCCAGGAGTAATGTCGAGCGGTGCCTGGGCAAAGGGAGATTCGTGCAAATTCTTTACGTCTATCAAGACCCTAGGCTTGCATGGTCCTTCGTGAAGGCCCGAGAGGAAGCCGAGGGACGACGGATTCGACCCGAGCATTTCGTCGAACAGTATTTCGCAGCGCGTGACGTAGTGAACACGCTTAAGCTAGAGTTCGGTAAAGATGTTCACGTCGATCTACTTTTGAAGCACATTGATAACTCTGCCAGGCTCTACAAGGCTGGCGTTGACAAGATCGACTACCATATACCCGAGAAGCACACGAGACACGAACTGATGGCCATGCTTGGGATACCAGACGGAGCAAACCCATGTTTACGATGAAATTCGGATCTACAAAAGAATCCTCGAGTCCATTCGCAGACTTCATTCGTAACGCAAAATCTGAAGAAAAGAAACGCGTATACAGTGAGGTTTTGACGGAAGCTACCAAGAAACAGAATGAAATCATGTTGGCAGCACAGGCCAAGCAAGCCTGATCGCGTTACTGAATTTCGAAAAAGCCCGGCCAAACGCCGGGCTTTTTCATTTCTGACGTTTACGTTGTTTCACGCTTCGCCACGTACGCTAA
Source organism: Pseudomonas sp. LBUM1646 (assembly GCF_059716165.1). Taxonomy (NCBI): domain Bacteria; kingdom Pseudomonadati; phylum Pseudomonadota; class Gammaproteobacteria; order Pseudomonadales; family Pseudomonadaceae; genus Pseudomonas; species Pseudomonas sp. LBUM1646. The sequence continues at coordinate 1,552,324 of NZ_CP166810.1, read as the reverse complement.
TTCTGCTCCTTGCAAACCCCTTAAGACCGCTGATCCCGTGAACAGCCAGTCAGCGCCCGTCGAACCAAGCACAGTCAGCCCTTTTTTTTTCGAACCCCAAAGGGGCGCTTTTTCGAAAAAGCAACGTCCTACACTACTCTAGGAATTGTCCGTAGACTTGCGGATTGCTGCGTTTTCACCATGAAGCCTATAGTCACCCAACGCCAAAATGGCGTGTCGGGTTTGGCGACTCGGCGACATGGTGCAGAAGCTTCCGGGCAATTTCGGAGCGCTTCTGGACGCACTTAGCTACCTGTTTTTGGTAGCTGTGCGTGGGAGATCCTATGATCTGCCGGTTTTACCATGTCCGGTTCGCCAACCCGCGTACAGCTGCCACCCAATTTGTTTGGCGACATCTTGAGTAGTAGCGGTCTTTCAACTACATGGTGATTTTTATGAACGAATACATGGCTCTAACCAGCAACGCCGACGATCTACCTTCCCTGTTCGTCAACACCACCCAACCGCTGCACTCCCTGCTCAGCACTGCCAGTTACAGAATTCGGGCCGTGACGCAGCTCCTCGAAAACCTCGCGATGCGAGGTGACATCACGTCTGATTCGGTGGTCCTCAGCGACTTCGCATTGTTGTGCTGCGTGCCCTTGCGCGACGGTTGCGATGTGCTGGACGTGATCGCACGACGCTTGGATGCGGAATAGTTCTGACGGTTAGATTGGGCGCCTTTTGGGGCGCCCTTTTCGTGCCTGTAGCAGCTGGCGAAGCCTGCGTTCGGCTGCGAAGCAGTCGTTAAATCAGGCGATTCGGTGTATCAGAAAGACCGCGAATTCAGGTTTCACGACTGCTGCGCAGCCGAACGCAGGCTTCGCCAGCTGCTACAAAGAGTGTGTTCCTCCTCGCTTACACATCCATAACGCACATCCCATTTCCCCGCTTCGCCCAACCCGCTAGCATCTCCCTCATCTACAACCACCCTCCCCCTGCGCGGCCATCGACGAATACGCGCCATCACTCTTCGAGGGAAACCAATCGGCCGCACCACCGGTGCCGCCCGTGACGAACTCAATAGAGCAACGCGAACATGACGCAAAACATTTACGACGATCCTGAATTTTTCCAGGGCTACAGCCAGATGGGCCGTTCGATCGGCGGTCTGGATGCGGCGCCGGAATGGCCGGCACTTCAATCCATGCTGCCGCCGATGAAAGGCCTGAAGGTGGTGGACCTCGGCTGCGGGTATGGCTGGTTCAGCCGTTGGGCCAGTGAGCAAGGTGCCCACAGCGTGCTCGGTCTCGATGTATCGGAAAAGATGCTGGAACAGGCGCGCAATACGACTTCCGCTATCAACATCCAATACGCCCGCGCCGACCTTGAACATCTCGACTTGCCTACCGGCAGTTTCGACCTTGCCTACAGCTCTTTGGCGCTGCATTACATCAAGGATCTGCCAGGCCTGTTCGCCAATATCCACGCAGCCCTGAAACCCGGTTCACGCTTTGTGTTCTCCATCGAACACCCGATTTTCATGGCGCCGAGTAATCCCGGTTGGCTGATTGATGGCGAAGGTCGCAAGCGTTGGCCCCTGGACAGTTATCAGCTGGAAGGTGAGCGGGTGACTAATTGGTTGGCTGAGGGTGTGATCAAACAGCACCGGACGGTGGGGACTTTGCTGAATACTTTGATAGCGGCGGGATTCACGATTCAGCACGTCAATGAATGGGGCCCGAGTGATGCCGAGGTGGCAGCGCAGCCTGCTCTGGCGGAGGAGCGTGAGCGGCCGATGATGATGTTGGTGGCGGTGGGACGTTGATACTTAAATAGAACGAACACTGATGACTCTGTGGCGAAGGAGCTTGCTCCCGTTGGGCTGCGAAGCGGCCCCAAAAGAAGGGGACTGCTGCGCAGTCCAGCGGGAGCAAGCTCCCTCGCCACAAGTTCAGTGTGACATCCGCTTTTACCGCGTCGCGACAATGAACAACCGTGGAAACGGCAACAACACCGTCCCATCCTCCAACGCCGGATAAGCCTGCTCAATCGCCGCCAGATACTGCTTCAAATACTCCGCCCGCTCGCCCTCATCCAGCGGATCGAGAAACGGCCGCAAGCCACTGCCCTTGAACCACTCCACCACGCCCGAAGCCCCACCCGCCAGCGGATGATGATAGGTCGTGCGCCACACATCGACGCGCTTACAGTGTGGCCGCAGCATCGAGTAGTAAGCGCTGGCGCTGGCCATTTCCGTCCGCTGCCCGGCAGCGTCCGCCAACTTGCTGGCCCACGGGCCATTGGCGGCGACTTCGCGCATCAGCCGATGGGACGGTTCGTTGAGGTTATCGGGCATTTGGATCGCCAGGCTGCCACCCTTGGTCAATCTGCCGGCCAGTGAGGGCAATAACGTCGCGTGATCGGGCAACCACTGCAACACCGCGTTGGCGAAGATAACGTCGAACGGGCCGCTATCGTTCCAGGTTCCGATGTCAACGGTGTCGAACTGCACTTGCGGCAAGCGCTTGCGGGCGGCTTCAATCATGTCGGTCGAACTGTCCACACCCTGCACCATGGCATTGTCGAAGCGCTCCACCAGCAACTCAGTTGAATTGCCGGGGCCGCAACCGATGTCGATGACCGAGCGCGCGTCCACGGGCGGGATCGCCGCGAGCAGATCCCGGGCTGGGCGGGTGCGTTCATCTTCAAAAGCGACGTATTGCTTGGCGGACCAACTCATTGCGTTCTCCTGTCGAAGGGTTGTCCTGGCCTGGGCCCACAACCGGTTCGCTACGATACCCCGACCCACGCACCAGCCCTATTCGACATATGTAACACGGTGGATCTGAAGCGGGATTTTCTTATCGCCAAATCATAGCGAACCATAACCAAATCGACCGTTCGTCTAGCGAACAGCCTATCAATTTTGACAGCCTGTATTTCGCATCTATAGTCCTAATCGCGGCCAGTCGGAAGGAACCCGACCTATTAATTTGCACGCAAGGAGCAAGGCCAACTCGTGCCTCGTGCATGGTGGGTTCCGCCCGTAGTGTTTCAGCAACGGCCGCAAGGCAAGCAAGCGTTGTCGTGCCTGGAAAATTGCCAGGCACTCACTATGAACAAGGAGCTTTACTATGTCTCGAGTCACGGATGTGCTGGTCTCTATCGACACCGAAACCATTCTGAAAAACTACCCGAACATCAGCAAAAACCCTGCTTCGCCAACGATGATCGACGTTAATCATGTGTACATGGTGACCAACCAGAACAACGTAGTGAGTGGCCAGGCCGGTGGCGAACTCAACTTGAAAGCTCAGGTGGGCGACTTGATTCGCTGGCGTGAAACCAGCCTGTCGCAGAGCTTCGAGACCGCGGTCATTTTCTACAAGTTCATTGGTAACGTCGGCAGCGAGTTGATCTCCACGCCTACGCCACGCAAGGCTACGGCCTGCGTCGCCGTCCCTAACACCAGCAACCCATCGGTGCCAAGCTGCCAGAAAGTCGATAACCATTACTGGTCGTCGGAAACACTGTCGTGCGGTAGCGTGACCTATCACTTCCATTTTCTGATCGTCGATCGCGACTGCAAAATCGTCGGCTGCTGCTCGTGGGATCCGTTCATCACCATCCGTAACTGACGAAGGCTGGCCCCTTGGCGACGAGGGGCCAACCCCGTTCATTGCCGTTTCGGCAGGAACAGGATGTCTTGCATGAACCGAAGCGGCTGCCCGTGTTGTGCCAACATCATGAAAGGAATCCATGATGACTTCCGAACCGATCAAATCACCTTCTTCCAGTGTCGCGACGGCCAACAATGTGTTGCTGATCGTCGATGCAGAATCGCTGCTGGCAAAGTATCCGACACCCAGTCTTGAGGCTGGAACACCGACGACGATCAGCAATGGATTCATCTTCGTTGTCAGTGGAAATGGCATCAGACAAAACGTCAAAAATGACAGTAAATTGACATTAACCGCCAACAACGGAAAAACCTTTCATATTCGCGGCAGAACCGTGAGCCTGATCGCTGAGCACAGCGTGGTGTTCTACGACATGTCCGTGGGCGATACCCCTGTGCTCTCCCCGGCCAATCTACTGGTTCATACCGGCCTCACTGTGCCGGCCCCCGATCCGGCCAACCCGACCAAACCCGGCAGCCACCTGGCCGATGATCACTATTGGGAGTGCTCGCAACTGACCACAGGTGTGGCCGCCTGCGAATTGAGCTTCATGCTGGTTAACCAGCAATGTGAAGCGGTGGGGTATTTCAGTTGGGCGGTTGAGGTGACGCTTTCTGCCTAAGCCACTTGGCCATGATGTAGCAGCTGGCGAAGCCTGCGTTCGGCTGCGAAGCAGTCGTGAAATCAGACAATCTGGTGCTTCAGGAAAACCGTGCACTCAGGATTTACGACTGCTTCGCAGCCGAACGCAGGCTTCGCCAGCTGCTACAGGGTTTGCGTTGCCCCGAATTTGTAGATAGGTAATTAGAATTTTCAACATGCCGTCGCTGTCTGAATGTCAGGCGCATCCCTATAAGGAATACGGCAATGAAATTCGCAAAAATCTCGCAGAAGCTCGCGCTATGGGCCGGTAGTCCCACGACGTTTTTGATCGCGATCATTCTGATTGTTGTGTGGGGGTTAACCGGGCCGATCTTTCACTTCAACGATACTTGGCAACTGATCATCAACACCTCGACCACCATCATTACGTTCCTGATGGTGTTCCTGATCCAGAACACCCAGAACCGCGATACGGATATTTTGCATTTGAAGATCGATGAGCTGCTGCGGGTGACGAAAGAGGCGCAGAACGCGATGCTGGGGCTGGAATCGCTGGATCTGAAGCAGCTGGAAGCGTTGAGAAAGCAGTATCGCAAGATCGGTGAAGGCGAAACGATTGCCATGGACGTGACCGCCACCGACGGCAAACCGAAGTCAAATCTGGATCAATGCTGATCCGCCATTCGCGGGTGACTTCGGTCACCCGCGCGACATAAGGGCTAGCGGCTGGCTTGCAAGGCCTTGGCCATCTGCAGATGGTTTTGCAGTTTTGGCAAGGTTTCTTCAGCGAACGCTTTGATTTCCGGGACGTCGGTGGTTTGCGCTTCCTGCTGAATCTGTGCAATGGCCTCCTGGGTGGCTTCGACCTGATGGGCGACATAGGCCTGGTCGAAGGTTGCGTCGTCCTTTACTTCCGGGATCAGGGCGTTGGCCTTGTCGACCACTTCTTCGCGGGGTGCGACCGGCAAGTCGAGCTTCTTGGCGATTTTTGCCAGATGCTGGTTGGCGGTCGTTCGGTCATTGATGACCACGATGGTGTAGTCCTTGACCTCTTTGGATTCGCTTTTCTGGTGCGCCAGGCGACTGGCTTCGATGTCGGCCATGCCTTTGGCGGACGCATCGTTGATGAAATCGGCAGGCGATTCGGCAAAGGCACTGCTGGCAAACAGGCCCAAAAGCGTGGCAAAACTGGCACTGCGTATACGGGTGGCCATCCGGCTCATGGTCGCGCCCTCCTCGAAAAAAAATTCAAACGGGAGCTTTCGCTCCCGCCTCTCAATCAAAACCACCTTCATCCACTACTTGGATTTCTGACCACCTTTGCGGCCCATATCGGGTTTCACAGGGTCTTTGTCGACAGTCGTGGTGGTAGTTTTCCCACCTTTGCGACCCGCTTCAGACGCCTTCGTTCGATCGTTAGCAAAGTTTCCCGAGTTCGAGTTTCTTGAGTTAGGCATGATTCTCTTCCTCTTGGTGTTGATCGCGGCGAGCACACGCCCGCATAGGATCAGAATTCCGATCCGTCCAAAGGTTTAGAAAAAACTGGGGATATTGCGACGAACGGCAGCGAACACTCAGGCTTCAAGCGGCCGGTGACGAAGGCGTTTAACGGCGTACATGGCCTCGTCGGCGTAGCGGAACAGCTGCTTTTCTTCCGTGCCGTGCTCAGGATAGAGCGCTGCACCGATGCTCGGTTCGATGTTCAGGCTGTGGCCATCCAGGCGCAGCGGTTGCACCAGCACCTGACGGATTTTTCCGGCGACGCTGTCGGCGTCTTCGGCGGCATGGATGCTGTGCAGCAGCACCACGAACTCATCCCCGCCGATGCGCGCCACTGTGTCGCTTTCCCGCACGCAGCCCTTGAGCCGATTGGCCACCGCTTGCAGCAGCATGTCGCCGACCGCATGCCCGTGGGTGTCGTTGACCTGTTTGAAACGGTCCAGATCGACATACAGCAACGCCATTCGTCCGCCCTCGGAACGAGCCAGCGCCAGCGAGGCCTTGAGCCGATCACGCAGTAATTCGCGGTTGGGCAGTTGGGTCAGTTGATCGTATTGCGCCATATGCTGCAGCCGCGCGTGCAATTGCTTGCGCTCGATGGCCGTCGCGACTTGGGCGCAGACGTATTGCAGCAATTCTTTGTCCTGCTCGGTGTAGCGCTCGCCGCCGGCCACGCTTTTGACGATCAGTGCGCCGATGGTGCCGTTTTGCGAGTTCAGCGGTACGCCGAGCCAGCATGGTGAATCCAGCCCCGCCACCAGCGCCTTGAAGTCTTCGGGGAGTTCACCCTGTTCCGGAGTCAGCAGGATCGGCTGGCCGCTGCGAATGACCTCGGCGCACAGTCGCCCAGTCACGGTGCCGGGCAGTTCGGGCTGATGCTCGCGGTCGTCGACGTGGTAGGGAAAGTTCAGCTGCGCGCAGTGTTCGTCATACAGCGCCACGGAAAAATTCAGCGCTGGCAGCCATTCACCGATGATCGTGTGGATGCGCTTGAACAGCGCCAGCAAATCTTCCGCCGCATGGGCCGCTTCGGAGATCGCATACAACGCCGCTTGTCGTGACTCGGCCTGTTTGCGCTCGGTGATGTCCCGGGCCACGGCAATGCGCAATTGATCGACTTCCGACCAACGCGCCGACCAAAGGATGTGCACCACCCGGCCATCCTTGCGCAGGTAGCGGTTTTCGAAGTTGAGCTTGGGCTCGCCGCCCATGATCTCCCCCGCAGCCTCGAGGGTGCGCTGGCGGTCGGCGGGGTGCACCAGGTCGATCATCGCCTGGCCGACCAACTCATCCGGGGTGTAGCCGAAAATACGCTCGCAGGCCGCGCTGACAAATACAAAGCGACCCTGTTTATCCACCGCACAAACGGCGTCCAGCAACAGGTCGATGTAGCTCGCCAACGGCGCGGAATTTGGGGTGGGCATGGTGCAGGGCGCGTTTCCGGAAAATGCAGCGATAAAGAACCATCCTTGACGGGTACGACTGACGCGCCCTGCGATCAGACTCAAGCCTTGTTCGTGACCAAGCCCGGCAACGCATGCGCCAGGGCGTTGATGGCGAAACCGATGAACATCACCCCGCATAACCGCGTGATCAACAGTTCATGACGTTGATACGCGGTGCGCACCTGCCGCGCACCAACAATGCCAATGAGGATAGCGTACGCCAGCAATCCACCCACGAAGCTCAGGGCAATCAGCCAGGGCAGCATCGACCAATGGAGCAATTCGGCGCGACTGGACAGCAGCGCGGTGAAGGTTGCCACCGCCACCGGGTAGGCTTTCGGGTTGGTCAAGCCAAACAGGATGCCGTGCCAGAACGGCTGCCGCGCCGGCCCTTGCGGCGCATCGGCGCTGCTGCGGCGAGCACGAATAGCGCGCAGACCAAGCCAGAACAGATAGAGCCCGCTGAGCACGCCCAACACATCAAACGCCGTGCTGCCGATTTCCCGCGCACCGACAATCGCGATCAGCGCCGTGCTGCACCAGACCACATCCCCAAGCAAATGCCCGCACAAGAACCCCGCCCCCGCCCGTCGACCACGGGCCGCGCCAATTCCGAACACCGCCAGCACGCCCGGACCGGGGGTGATGCCGTAGATAAAACCGGAGGCGAGAACAGCCATTAGCAGCGATGGGGTCATGGGGAAGTCCTGTTTGGGGCGATTGGTCGCAAGTCTATCTCAGCTCCTGGCGATCAACTGACTGATCGTCGAAGAACTTCATCCCTGCATATGGCTTTTGCCGACAGGCTTGCAGCCGCGAGGCCAGATCCCCGACATGGACTTCGAGCTTGTGGCCATCCGGATCAAGGAAGTAAAACGACGCGCCTTCGCTGCGGTTGTCGCGCCATTCCTGCACACCGGCGGATCGCAGGTGTTCAACGAACACTGGAAAATCCACAGCACTGACGGTGAACGCGTAGTGGGTGTAGTCGCGGGCAGGTTCGGATTTGCGCAGTGGATCGACGGAAAGGCACAACCACAGGCCTGGCAGCGAGAGATAGGCGCCGGTGTCCCAGGTCGCGTCGAGGCGCAGTTGCAGCAGACCTTGATAGAACGCGACGCTGCGGTTCAGGTCGGTGACGGCGAGGGTCAGGTGGTTGAGGCCGGTGAGCATGGGTGATTAACCTCTGAGCGCTTCGGGCACGATGTATTGCTTACCGTCGTAGTTCAGGATGACCCGGGTTGTTTTCAACTTTTTCGACTTGTCCTGGCACTCTTCGCCCACCAGAAAGCGTTGGGTCACTGTCACGGTAGAGCTGACAACAAGATCCGCAAAGCCGTTATGAAAGGTGTTGCCGATATCGACGGTTCTTTGGGTTCCCTCGCCCTGTCCCTCGCAGTTGCCATCCGACTCGCCCCGACCCGTCGACATCACCAGCCCTTCCAACACCGGGCGCAACGTAGCGCCCTCCCGCAGGTACAACGCCAGTTCATTCTTGTGGTAAGAATTGACGCTTGATCTGATTTCAAAACGTGAGCGGATGCCAAACGCGCGAGCGTCCGGCGTCAACTTGTAGCGTGCCGTATCAATGGTCAGGCCTTGATACGCCACGGCGTCCGAAGAATAGGCGTCGTTTTTACGGTAGCTGGCCAGCCGTTTCGCACTGGACGAACGGATGAGCGCCAACTCCAGATCGACGTTTCCGACATCGCTGTTGCCGTCGGGGGAATCCGGCTTGAATGTCGACGTGGCCACAATGGTCTGGTCGTCATACGCCGGCCAGACTTTGCAAAGGGTGACCGACTGCGTGCCTGAGGGTGCTTCTTCGCAACCCGCTTGCGCCTGGCTGGCCGCCGCGATAAGGCCGAGGATGGTGAGTGAGGTCAGCAGTTTGCGTGTGCTCATCGTGTTCTTCCCTGATGGATGCGCAGTCATTGAACGCTCTTGAAGTCGCCTGGCAAAACGTAGTTTTTACCGTCGTAGCGAAGCGTCGTCTGCACCGGTTTGGCGGTAACGGAGTTGGATTCACACGCCTCTCCCTCGCCCTTCCCTACCGTGCTCATGGACACCGTTTTGACGATCAGGTCCGCGTAGCCATGTGAACTGGTTTTGCCGATTTCGAGTGTTCGGGTGATTTCATTACGCTCACCGGCACAATCGCCATCCCATTCACCAGCGTACTGATAGGTGATGAGTCGATCCATGACCGGACGCAGCGTGTTGCCCTCTTTGACGTAGAGCGAGAGCAACGTTTCATCCATTGGATTGACGCGTGACGAGCCTTTGAACGTGACGCGCACGCCGAAGGCTCGCAGGTCAGGTGTGAGTTTGTAACGCGCCGTATCGAGTTGCAGGTCTTCGAAGGCAATGGCATCCGACTCAAAAGCGGATGACTTGTGATAGGTCGCCAGCGGTTTCGAATCGCCCGCCGAGACAACGGCGAGGTCGAGATCATATTTACCCTCAGGACCGGAATCGCTGGCCGAATAACCCGACTCGAACTGCGACAACGCCGTAATCGCCAGCCCCGGATAAGCCGGCCAGTCCTTGCAGACCGAGTAACCGAAATCGCCATAAAACGGTGGTTTCTCACACGCAGCAAATGCCTGCGTCGTCATTACCAAACCGCACAGCGCTGTAAACCCCATCCAGCCAGACTTCAATGTCATTCCCTGTTCCTTGTGTGATGTAAACCAGTTAAATTCTGTCGCGCACTATCCTCGGTGCATGGCGTCCGCTCAACAAATTGTTGCCACCGCAACGTCGATTGGCCTCCGCCGCCGGTACGCCCAATGCCAATCAGTTAAGCCACAACACGATCCGTAGCAGCTGGCGAAGCCTGCGTCCGGCTGCGCAGCCGGACGCAGGCTTCGCCAGCTGCTACAAAGAGCAGGGTTCGCCAGCTGCTACAAAGAGTGGGGTTCGCCTGAGATTAATAAGTGAATGGCTTTATCCCTTCCTCAACCAGCCCATTTTCAGCACCAATATCAACCAATCAAGCCACAACACGATCCGTAGCAGTTGGCGAAGCCTGCGTCCGGCTGCGCAGCAGTCGTAAACCCGGCCGACGCGGTGTTTCAGGAAGACCGCGTGCTCAGGTTTTACGACTGCTGCGCAGCCGGACGCAGGCTTCGCCAGCTGCTACAAAGAGTGGGTTTCGCCAGTTGCTACAAAGAGTGGGTTTCGCCAGCTGCTACAAAGAGCAGGGTTCGCCTGAGATTCAATGACTGGCTTTATCCCTTCCTCAACCAGCCCATTTTCAGCACCAATATCAACCAATCAAGCCACAACACGATCCGTAGCAGCTGGCGAAGCCTGCGTCCGGCTGCGCAGCAGTCGTAAACCCAGCCGACGCGGTGTTTCAGGAAGACCGCATGCTCAGGTTTTACGACTGCTGCGCAGCCGGACGCAGGCTTCGCCAGCTGCTACAAAGAGTGGAGCAGTCGTAAACCCAGCGACGCGGTGTTTCAGGAAGACCGCATGCTCAGGTTTTACGACTGCTGCGCAGCCGAACGCAGGCTTCGCCAGCTGCTACAAAGAGTGGGTTTCGCCAGTTGCTACAAAGAGCGGGGTTCGCCTGAGATTAATAAGTGAATGGCTTTATCCCTTCCTCAACCAGCCCATTTTCAGCACCAATATCAACCAATCAAGCCACAACACGATCCGTAGCAGCTGGCGAAGCCTGCGTTCGGCTGCGCAGCAGTCGTAAACCCGGCCGACGCGGTGTTTCAGGAAGACCGCATGCTCAGGTTTTACGACTGCTGCGCAGCCGGACGCAGGCTTCGCCAGCTGCTACAAAGAGCAGGGTTCGCCTGAGATTCAATGACTGGCTTTATCCCTTCCTCAACCAGCCCATTTTCAGCACCAATATCAACCAATCAAGCCACAACACGATCCGTAGCAGCTGGCGAAGCCTGCGTCCGGCTGCGCAGCAGTCGTAAACCCAGCCGACGCGGTGTTTCAGGAAGACCGCGTGCTCAGGTTTTACGACTGCTGCGCAGCCGGACGCAGGCTTCGCCAGCTGCTACAAAGAGCGGGTTTCGCCAGTTGCTACAAAGAGCGGGGTTCGCCTGAGATTAATAAGTGAATGGCTTTATCCCTTCCTCAACCAGCCCATTTTCAGCACCAATATCAACCAATCAAGCCACAACACGATCCGTAGCAGCTGGCGAAGCCTGCGTCCGGCTGCGCAGCAGTCGTAAACCCAGCCGACGCGGTGTTTCAGGAAGACCGCGTGCTCAGGTTTTACGACTGCTGCGCAGCCGGACGCAGGCTTCGCCAGCTGCTACAAAGAGTGGGTTTCGCCAGCTGCTACAAAGAGCGGGTTTCGCCTGAGATTAATAAGTGAATGGCTTTATTCCCTGCTCAATCCGCCCATTCAACCAATTCAACGCCTGATCTCCTCCCCGCCGTTTATGCCAGACCAGCACAAAGCTGAACGACGGAATATGGAACGGCGGTGGGACGACGATCAGCGATTGCTCATCAATATCGCGCAACCCACGCGAGGCCACGGTCAGGATCAGATCGGTGCCGGCGATGAACTCGGGCGCCACGCTCCAGTGCGGCAGGCTGATCGCCACCCGACGGCGTTCGCGCAGCGCTGTCAGCGCCCGTTCGATTTCCGGGGTTCCGCTGCCGCGCATTTCCAGTAGGACGTGGGGGCGGGCCAGGTAGGTGGGCAGGTCGAGCGTGCCGTCGGCGGGCAGGCTGTGGCGGTCGACCAGGCAGGCGTAGTGCTCGTCGAATAGCGGCGTGCTGCGCAGTTCGTTGGGCAATTCTGGAAACACACCTGCGGCCACATCAATGTCGCCGTTCAGCACGCCATCGAGCATGCCTTCGCGGCTGGCGTGGCTGATTTGCAGGTCGATGCCCGGCGCTTCCCGGCGCAAGGTGCGGATCAGGCCCGGCAGGACGATGGCAGCGCCGTAGTCGGACATCGCCAGGCGAAAGCTGCGTTTGGCGGTAGCCGGGTCGAAGGTGTTGGGCGCCAGCAGCGATTGCACCTGGGCCAGGGCTTCGGCCAACGGTGCGATCAACTCCAGCGCTCTTGGGGTCGGCACGAGCGTGGCGCCGGCGCGCACCAGCAATGGGTCGCCGAGCAGATCGCGCAGACGCGCCAGGGCATGGCTGACCGCCGGCTGGCTCAGGTGCAGGCGCTCGGCGGCGCGGGTCACGTGTTGCTCGCTGAGCAAGGCGTCGAGGATCACCAGCAGGTTGAGGTCAATGCGTCGAAGATCATTCATCTGCTGCATGTTCTGCATAGAAATTTGGAATTTAAATTTGCGCGGCGAATAGCCTAGAGTCCAGCAAAACCTGTTGGAGTATTGATCATGAGTACGTTGCATTGGGCCGGTCTGTTGTTGCTGGCGGTGATTGCCGGGGCGGTGGTGCCGTTTCAGAGTGCGATCAATGCCAATCTGAGTCGAGGCCTCGGGCATCCGTTATGGGCGACGCTGACCTCGTTGCTGGTGAGTTTGCTGGTGTTGCTGCCGATCATCCTCGCCCTGCGTTTGCCGCTGCCGTCCCTCGCGTTTGTCAGCAAGGCGCCACTGTGGATGTGGGCCGGTGGCGTGTTCGGTGTGTGCTTTGTGGCGCTGGCGGTGATGTTGCTGCCAAAGCTCGGGGCGTCGGGGTTTGTGGTGCTGGCGCTGACCGGGCAAGTAATTGCGTCAATGGTGCTCGACCATTTCGGGTTGTTCGGGTTGGTGGAGCGGCAGTTGACCTTGCCCCGGGTGTTTGGCGCAGTGTTGCTGGTGGCGGGGGTGGTGTTGATTCAGTTCAGTGGACCCTCGGGTAAAGCGTTGATAGCGACGTCTTGAAGATCAAAAGATCGCAGGCTGCGCCAGCGCCTACAGGGATGCGTGGTCCCTGTCGGCGTTGGGGCAGCCTGCGACCTTTTAAAACTTGTCGAGCGTACGCAGCTTCTGCGGTAACCCCCACATCAGCAACGCAGCGGCGATCAACGCGGCGACGCCGATGACATACAGCGCCGGGGTGGTGCTGCCGGTCAGGTCCTTGATTCGCCCCACCATCACCGGGCTGACAATGCCGCCGAACTGGCCGAGGGTGTTGATCACCGCGATCCCGCCCGCCGCACCTGCACCCGCGCCGGCCAGCAGTTTCGGCGGCAGGGTCCAGAAGCTCGGGATGCAGGCAATGATCCCGGCACCGAGCAAGCCCAGCGCGACAATCAGGAAGGTCGTGTGGTTGGCGAAGATCCCGGCGCAGAAGAACCCTACCGCGCCCAGCGTCACCAAACCGGCAACAAACTTGCGGCGTTCGCCGGTCGCATCAGACAACCGCCCGATCACTACCATGCTGATTGCACCGCAGATATAGGGGATTGCGGTCAGCAGTCCGATCATCACCGGGCTTTCTGTACCTGCGCTACGGATCAGTTGTGGCGCCCAGAAATTCAAGCCATAGGACGCGACCTGAATCAGGAAGTAGATCAGCCCCAAGGTCAGGAAACCCGGAATCCGCAATGCCGCGAGCAATGAACCACCGCCCTTGTGCGGCTCGTGATGCGCGATACGGCTGGCCAGCAACGTCTTCTCCGACGGTGTCAGCCAATGTGCGTCTTCGATGCGGTCCTTGAGCAACTTCAACACCAGAAAACCGAGAAGGATGCAGGGCACTCCACCCAGCAGGAACAGCCAGTGCCAGCCGCGCATGTCCATAACGCCGTCGAGGTGTTGCAGCACCAGACCGGAAAACGGCGCGCCGACCAGACCGGCAAACGCCGAGGATAAAAACAGCATCGAGGTGATACGCCCGCGATAGTGCTGCGGGAACCACAGCGTCAGGTAATACAGCACGCCCGGCGCAAACCCAGCCTCCATCGCACCGATCACAAAGCGCAGCGCGTAGAACTGCCATTCGGTATTGACGAAGACCATGAGGGCGGTGGCGACGCCCCAGGACATCATGATCCGGGCGATCCAGCGCCGTGCGCCAACCTTGTAGAGCATCATGTTGCTCGGCACTTCGAACAGCACGTAACCGACCACGAACAACCCGGCGCCGAGGCCGTAGGCGGTGTCGCTCAGGCTCAGGTCGGTTTGCAGCTGGAACTTGGCGAAGCTGATGTTGATGCGGTCAAAAAATGCGAACAGGTAGCAGACCATAATCAGCGGCATCAGGCGCCAGGCGACTTTGCTGACCAGGGCTTTTTCGACATCGTGGCTAAGGGACGGGCTCGCGCCCGCCTCCAGTACGTTGAGGCTCATGGTGTTTCTCCAGGCGGACTGCCCGTGGGTGTCCGATTGTTTTTGTTGTCTGGTTGAGATTCGTTAGTGCGCTTTTCTGTAGGAGCAACGCTTACCCGCGATGGCGTTCATTCAATCGGCATCGATGTTGGATGGGAGGCCGTCATCGCGAGCAAGCTTTGCCGCTACAGGCGGTGTGTGGTGGTCAGGACGGGGACGGATGCAGGTCGCAATTGCGCCCGGCCTTGGCCAGTTGACCGGGCACTTCGTGGCCCAGCAGCGCCGGCAATCCTCGGGACAGTTTCAGCAGCAACGGCAGATCGATACCGGTGTAAATGCCGATTTCATCGCATAGATTGACCAAATCTTCCGTACAGATGTTGCCCGAGGCTCCCGGTGCAAACGGGCAACCACCGAGGCCACCGAGTGCCGCGTCAAAGCGTCGGGCACCGGCCTCGTAGGCGGCCAACACGTTGCACAAACCGAGGCCGCGGGTGTTATGGAAATGCAGAGTCAGGTCCGCGGGCGCAACCCGCTGCAACACCCGTCGCACCAACCGATCCACTTGCCGTGGGTTGGCCATGCCAGTGGTATCGGCCAGGGTGACGCCCTGGATCCCGAGTTCCTGATAGGCCTCGACAATTTGCAGCACGCGATCCTCATCGATCTTGCCTTCGAACGGGCAGCCAAACGTCGTGGCGATACTGCCGTTGAGTCGCACCTGTGTGCCGCCGACGTATTGCACGATCTCGCCGAACGCCGCCAACGAGTCCTCACAACGCATGCGCATGTTCGCCAGGTTGTGGGTCTGGCTGGCGGACATCACCAGGTTCAGCTCGTCGGCCCTGGTCGCCAATGCCCGTTGCGCGCCTTTGAGGTTGGGAATCAGCGCGACGTAGATCACGCTGGGCTGCCGAGTGATGCCCTCGAACACCAACTCGCCATCGCGCAACGCCGGAATGGCCTTGGGCGAGACAAACGAGCCCGCTTCGATGCGACTGAAACCGGCCAACGACAGTTGATTGATCAGCGCAATCTTGTCAGCGGTTTCCACCCAGGTCGGCTCGATCTGCAAACCGTCGCGCGGCGAGACTTCCTGAACGATCAGCGTCTGGGAAAAGTCAGTGATCATTGCACCACCCCTTCGGCTTTCAGCCGTTCGATGTCAGCACCCGTGAGGCCCAGCCCGGCAAGAATGCCGTCGGTGTGCTGACCCAGTTGCGGCCCGGACCAGTTCACGCCGCCGGGGGTTTCCGAAAGTTTCGGCACGATGCCCGGCATCTTCACCGTGGCGCCGCCGGGCAGTTCGGCGTTGAGCAGCATGTCCCGCGCCTGATAGTGCGGATCGGCGACGATATCGGCCACGGAATAGATGCGTCCGGCCGGGACTTCGGCGGCTTCCAGCGCTGCCAGCACGTCATCGATTGGCAGGCTGCTGGTCCAATGGGTGATGGCCGCGTCGAGCACATTGCTTTTCAAGGCGCGGCCGTCGTTATGGGCGAATTCCGGCGCCTCGGCCAGATCGCTGCGACCAATCACGTTCATCAAGCGCTTGTAGATCGGGTCGCTGTTGCCGGCGATCACCACATAAGCGCCATCGGCAGTCAGGTAAGTATTGGACGGCGCGATGCCTGGTAGCGCGCCGCCGCTGCGTTCGCGAATGTGGCCCTGCATGTCGTATTCCGGCACCAGGCTTTCCATCACGTTGAACACACTTTCGGCCAGCGACACATCGACCACTTGCCCGCCACCCTGCCCGGTCTTGACCCGCAGCAATGACATCAGCGCGCCGATCACCGCGTGCAACGACGCCAGGGAATCGCCGAGGCTGACACCGACCCGGGCTGGTGGTGAACCGGGGGTGCCGGTGGTGTAGCGAATCCCGCCCATGGCCTCGCCGATAGCGCCGAAACCCGGGCGGTCACGGTACGGGCCGGTCTGGCCGTAGCCGGAAATCCGCACCAGGGTCAGGTTGGGGTTGAGGGCGTGCAGCACGTCCCAGCCCAGGCCGAGTTTTTCCAGGGCGCCGGGGCGCAGGTTTTCGATCAGCACGTCGGCGCTGGTCGCCAGTTGCTTGACCAGTTCGATGCCTTCAGGGGATTTCAGATTCAGCGCCAGGGACTTCTTGTTGCGCGATTGCAGGTACCACCACAGCGAGGTGCCCTCGTGCAGTTTTCGCCATTTGCGCAGGGGATCGCCCTGGCCCATGGCTTCGATCTTGATCACCTCGGCGCCGAACTCGGCGAGCATGCGCGCGGCAAACGGTGCGGCGATCAGCGTACCGATCTCAATCACCTTGATTGCACTCAGGGGGGCAGTCATCGCGGGGTACCTCTTATTCTTGGAATATGTGCCAAGGCTAGAGGAGCGAGGGGTGGGGAATCCAACCTTCAGTTGGCAACGAGCGTTCGTGAAACGCGAACGGTCGGGGAGATTGCCGCTGTCCTTGCAGGAGCGAGGCTGGCCCGCGAGGAGGCCATCACGACCAACGAAAACCTCAACCCTGCCCGCGCAACTGCTCAAACAACATCCGACTCACCGGCGACAACCCCGCTTCATCCCGAACCACCAGAATCAGCGCCCGATCCGACCAGTCATCCGTCAATGGCACCGCATGCAACCCCAGCGCCCGGCCAAACAATTCATAAGCCTTTTGCGGCAGGATGCCGATGCCCATGTTGGCCTGGACCATCCGGCACATCGCATCGAACCCCGGCACATGGATCCGCAGCCGCAGCACCTTGCCGGCCTTGCGCGCGGCGGCGTGGGTGCGCATGTTGATCGAACTGGCGGCATGCAGGCCGACATAATCGCTGCCCAGGGTATCGGCGAAGGCCAGGGTTTCGCGGCTGGCCAACGGATGATCCGGCGGCATCAACACCACCAGTTTGTCCTGGCGATACAGCACGCTGTGCAGACCTTTGACGTCGCTGTCACTGGAGCAGATCCCAAGATCCGCCACGCCGTCGAGCACACCCTGGATCACGCCGCTGCTGGGCCGTTCTTCGAGGTCGGTCTTGACCTGGGGATGACGCTCGGAGAAGTCGCGCAAATCCTCAGGCAGAAATTGAATGATCGCCGACAGATTGGCCAGCATCCGCACATAACCGCGAATCCCGTGGCTGTGCTCACCCAGTTCCAACCCCATTTTCTCGACGTTGAACAGCATCTGCCGGGCATGGTGCAACAGGGTTTCCCCGGCCGGGGTCAGGGTCATGCCCTTGGCCTGGCGCACGAACAGACTGATGCCGAACGCCTCCTCCAACTCCATCAAGCGCTTGCTCGCCGCCGACACCGCAATCGCTTCCCGGGTCGCGGCACGGGTCAGCGTGCCCTCTTCGTGGACGGCGACGAACAGTTGGAGGGTGATTAGATCGAGGCGGCGGATCAGGCTTTTTTGCAGCATGGGGGGCTCGATGGCGTGGGTTCGGCTGAGTCGGCAGGATAGCCCGGTTTTGGCCCACAGCATCACGAGACGCCGTCCTACACATAAATCTCTTGTAACACTCAAACATGCAGGAATCGGCCGATTCAACGCCGCCGTCGCATTCCGTAAAGTCTGGAAACACACAAGGACGCAGCATCACACAAGGAGCAACACTCTCTATGGACCAGACGGCCAACACCTTCACCAACTATCGAAAACTGATCGCCCTCGCCGACCACGACTGGGAAACCGCCGAGGCCGGTAAGGTCGCGGGACTTAATGTCGACATCAGAAGCACCAACCGAATGGTTGACCAATATGGGCGGGCGTTTCATCACTTCTGCACCACGTCCTACCTGGGCCTGGATCACCACCCCGATCTGCTCAAAGGCGCCATGAGCACCTTGTGGGAAACCGGCACCCTTCGCGTCGCCAACTCAAAAAACCGCTGCAAACTGGCGATTCTGGATCAGTACGAAACCGAACTGTCCGAGTTGTTCGGCGCCCGTTGCCTCAGCACCTTGTCTTGCAGCGCGGCGAGTGCCGGGATCCTGCCGTTGCTGGCCAGTGGCGTATTCACCGAAAACCGCCCGCCGGTGATGGTGTTCGACCGGTTGGCGCATTACTCGATGAATCACCTCAAAGCCGCGTGTGCGGACGAAACCAGGGTGGTGACATGCCCCCATAACGACATGGATTTCCTGGAAAAGCAGTGTCAGCAAAACACTACGGTTGCGTACGTCGCCGATGGTGCATACAGCATGGGTGGGGTGGCAGACATGGAGAGTCTTTTGTACCTGAAGGATCGCTATGGGCTGTTTCTGTACCTGGACGATTCCCACGCACTCTCTGCCGTAGGAACGTTCGGCGCCGGCCTTGTACGCCCCACGCTGCACGCCCTTGAAGATGACTGTCTGATCGTCGCCTCACTGGCCAAATCGTTTGGCGCCAGTGGTGGTCTGGTGATGCTCGGCAGTGAACGGCAGAAGAAGCTTATTCAGCGTTACGGCGGCCCAAGCAACTGGTCGCAAAGCCTGAACAGCGCAGCCATTGGTGCAGGCAGAGCATCGATCAAGCTGCACCGCACTCCGGAATTCGCCGCGTTGCAGGAAAAACTTCAGGTTAATATCCAGCTCTTTGACAGCCTGATTCGAACCGAACAACACGGCAGCAACATGGCGATTCGACTGATCCGCTGTGATGAAGCAATGCTGGCCAACACCATCGCGATCGAATTGGCCAATCTCGGTTTCTTCACCTCGGCGGTGTTTTTTCCGGTGGTCGCGCAAGGTCAGGCGGCCATCCGGATCACCTTGCGGGCCGACATGGAGCCCGGGTTGATTCGCCACTTTTGTGAACTCACCACCGAGCTTTTGCGTACCCACGGCCGGGACGTCGGCAGCTGAAACCCAGGGAAGATTCCATGAAGAGCAGCACCACCCTTCTCGTCACTTGCAGCACGGTTTTTCTCGCGCAATTGGGCATGAGCATTTATCTGCCTGCCTTGCCGGAGATTGCCCGACATCTATCCGCCGATGCGGCCCAGGTGTCGTGGGGGCTGGCGGTGTACCTGATCGGCATGGCGCTGCCGATGCTGTTCTGGGGCAGTCTTGGCCAGCGCATCGGACGTAAACCGGTGTTGCTCGCGGCGCTCGGCATTTATGGGCTGGGCAACCTTGCCCTGCCCCTGGGCCAGACGCTGGAGTCGTTCCTGTTCTTTCGATTGCTTCAGGGCATTGGTGCCAGCGGAATTTCGGTGATGGTGCGGGTGCTGATCCGCGACAGTTTCCGTGGTGACCTGCTGGCCAAGGCGTTGTCGTGGATTTCGATTTCCTTTGTGGTGGCGTTGGGGATTGGCCAGTACCTGGGGTCAATCATTCAGGTGGCGTTGGGTTGGCCGGCGATCTTTTATCTGTT
Source organism: Pseudomonas sp. LBUM1646 (assembly GCF_059716165.1). Lineage (NCBI taxonomy): Bacteria > Pseudomonadati > Pseudomonadota > Gammaproteobacteria > Pseudomonadales > Pseudomonadaceae > Pseudomonas > Pseudomonas sp. LBUM1646. Next base: position 1,532,559 of record NZ_CP166810.1, on the reverse strand, counting down.
GGGTGGTGTGAGTCTGCTGATGGCGGTGATCGTGGCGCGGGTCGCGTTCCCGGTACTGACTGACGAACACCGCCCGTCATCCAGCTGGCCGAGCTACTGGCGCATCCTGCGTCATCGAGCGTTCCTGCTACCGGCCCTCGCCGGCGGCCTCGGTTACGGGGTGATCATCGCGTTCAACACGGCGGCACCATTGATTCTGCAAGGACCGTTCAACTGGACCGCCGTGGAATACGGGTTGCTGGGATGGCCAATCAGCGCTGCATATTTTCTCGGAGCACTGGGAGTCAATCGCTTCGTATTGCGCACCGGTCAGCATTGGCTGATGACGCTGGGTGTGGGCCTGGTGTTGGCTGGAAGCGGGGTGATGTTGCTGGGGAGCGTGGCGGGGACTTCGGTGGCGTTGCTTTTCTGGCTACCTTACTGCGTTGCGGTACTCGGCCAGTCGTTGAATTATCCGATCAGCCTGTCGCTGGCCAACGACGGCTCACCGGTCGGCGGCGCTTATGCGATGGCGTTGAGCGGTTTTATTCATCAACTGATGGCCGCTGTTATCGGCGGCATCGCCAGCCTGATCGCCAGTCAGCAAGCCTGGCCGTTATCGTTGTTGTGTACTTTGCTGGCCCTCGGCGCAATGCTCTGCGTGAGGTTCGCGCCGGGCCGCAAAACCACTTAGAACGCGCTGCGGAAAATCTCCTCGATCTGCCGTTGATCCGCCGCGCGCGGGTTGGTCAAGCCACAGGCGTCTTTCAAGGCATTGATGGCAAGGACCGGAATGTCGTTGAGCTTGGCGCCAAGGTCGCGCAAACCGCCGGGGATCTCCACGTCCCTGGCCAGGCTGCGAATCGCCGCGATGGCCGCCTGCGCACCCTCTTCCGGGCTGAAGCCGCGAATGTCGGCGCCCATGGCGAGGGCCACATCGGCCAGTCGATCAGCGCACACCAGCGCATTGAAGCTCTGCACATGCGGCAGCAGCACCGCGTTGCAAACACCGTGAGGCAAGTCGTAGAAACCGCCTAACTGGTGAGCCATCGCGTGCACGTAACCGAGGGACGCATTGTTGAACGCCATGCCGGCGAGGAACTGCGCATAGGCCATGTTTTCCCGGGCAGCCATGTCACTGCCATCGCGCACGGCCAGGCGCAGGTTGTTGCTGATCAGGGTGATGGCCTTCAGCGCACAGGCGTCGGTGATCGGATTGGCGGCGGTGGAGACATAGGCTTCGATGGCGTGGGTCAACGCGTCCATGCCGGTGGCGGCGGTCAGGCCCTTGGGCATCGCGACCATCAGCGCCGGGTCGTTGACCGACAGCAACGGCGTGACGTTGCGGTCGACGATGGCCATTTTTACGTGGCGCGACTCGTCGGTGATGATGCAAAAGCGGGTCATCTCGCTGGCGGTGCCGGCGGTGGTGTTGATGGCGATCAACGGCAGTTGCGGCTTTTCGGATTGATCGACGCCTTCGTAGTCGCGGATCTGCCCACCGTTGGTCGCGCACAAGGCAATGCCCTTGGCGCAGTCGTGGGGCGAACCACCGCCCAGGGACACCACGAAATCACAGCGGCTTTCCTTGAGCAGGCCCAGGCCACGCTCGACGTTGGCGATGCTCGGGTTCGGCTTGGCGCCGTCGAAGATCACCGAATCGATGTCCTGCATTGCCAGCTTCTCGGCGATCATCGCCGCCACGCCGGCCTTGGCCAGCCCGGCGTCGGTGACGATCAGCGCCTTGCGAAAACCGTACTTGCGGATGGCGTCCATGGCTTCGTCGAGGCAACCGTTGCCCATGATGTTCACGGCGGGGATGAAAAACGTGCTGCTCATGAGCGAATCTCCTGGCGGGGCCGAATCGACAGCGCCGATTCAGCGGATGTGCACAGGATCGACCGATCAGTCACGGCGCATGTTGATCTGGCTCAACCCCCGGTCGTGATAAAGTCGCCGCCCATCAGACTTTTTGCTTTTTGAGACGACCAACGCAATGACCGATTTCCAGGATGTCGATGCCCAACTTGAAGACTGGAACGCCTTGCGCACCAGCGCTTCGTTCAGCGGCCTGCTGCTGGGCAACGGCGCCAGCCGCGCGGTGTGGGACGACTTCGGCTACGACTCGCTGTTCGACAATGCGCGCACCGTCGAAGAAAAACCCCTGAGCCAATCCGAGCTGAGCGTGTTTGATGCGCTGCAGACCCGCAGTTTCGAGCAGGTCCTCAGCGCGCTGAAAATCACCAGCCGCGTCAACAAGGCCCTGGCCATCAGCTCCGCCGCGCCGCGCAATCGCTACTACGCGATCAAGGAAGCGCTGATCAACACCGTGCACGCGGTACATATCCCGTGGCGGCTGGTCGTGCCTTCGACCCTGGCGACGATCAACCAGGAACTGGGTCGTTATCGGACGGTGTTTACCACCAACTACGATCTGCTGAGTAACTGGGCGATCCAGCATCAGCCTGATGCAATCACCGACCTGTTCCACGGCAGCGAACCGAGCTTCGACTTGAGCGCCAGCGCGACCGGCAAACCGCGTTTACTTTACCTGCACGGTGGCCTGCACCTGGTGCGCAACCAGGACGGCACGGCGCGCAAATTGATGTCGACCGAAGGTACGTTGCTGGGCAGCTTTGCCATCAACAACACGATCAAGACCCTGGATGACGTGCCGTTGTTCGTCAATGAAGGGCCGGCGCAGGACAAGCTCAAGACCATTCGCAGTTCGGATTATTTGTCATTCTGTTATGACCAGTTACTGGGGCATGGCGAGGGGTTGTGCATCTTTGGGCATGCGCTGGGCGAGCAGGACAGCCACATCATTCATGCGCTGCGCCAAGCGAAACCGAAGGTGGTGGCGGTGTCGATTTATCCGCGGACCAAGGCGTTTATCCAGCATCAGAAGCGGCATTACGCGAAGGTGTTTGAGGGGACGGGGGTTGAGCTGAGGTTTTTTGATTCCAAGACCCATGCTTTGGGGAGTACGAAGCTTAGGGTTCCAGTTGAAGTCTAAGGATCGTTCCCACGCTCCGCGTGGGAATGCAGCCCGGGACGCTCCGCGTCACTGGTCGCGGAGCGTCCCTTGAGGCATTCCCACGCGGAGCGTGGGAACGATCAACAGTCAGGTCATTCTTCGCTGCTATGCACCACCACCAACAACTGCGCCTGAACCTCCCCCACTGAGCGGATCCGATGCGGTTTCTGCGCATTGAAATGCAGCGCATCCCCACGATTGAGCAGCACCCGCTCGTTCATGAAGTCCACTTCCACTTGCCCTTCGTGGACAAACAAAAACTCCTCCCCCAGGTGTTCCTTGAAGGTCTTGTCAGCGAATTCGCTCGGCGGATAAATGATGAACGGCAACAGGCTGCGCTCACTGACCTGATGGGCCAGCACCGCGTAACCGGGGCTGTGGTCGTTGGCGGCCAGGGACTGGCGTTCGTCGCTGCGCACCAGGCTGTAGCTGTCGAGGCTGATGCTGTCTTCGGAGAACAATTCCTCGACCTTCACGTTCAGCGCCTTGGCCAGTTTCAGCGCAGCGGCAATCGACGGGGTGTTCAGCCCGCGCTCGACTTTCGACAGATAACTCTTGGTCATGCCGGACTTTTCGGCCAAGGCCTCCAGGGTCACGCCAAGTTTTTTCCTGAGTAATTTCAAACGGATAGACATGTGGAGCAATTAATCCATCAAGGAATCGACGATTTGTCCTTGCCAATGACACAACGTGTCATATAGCCTCTTTAGTGTCATTTGCATTCACCCATGACCTTGCAAGTAACGAGTGAACGGCAAACCCGACGTCCATTGAACAACCCAAAGGACACCGATATGGCCAAGACCTTAGCACTACCCAAAGACCAACTGGTCAAGCAAGCGCTGATCCAGATGCAAAACACCCTGGCGGATAATACGTGGACCGACCGGCAAAAGCTGGCCCTGACCTGCCGCATCCTGTTCGAGAATGGCCACGACTCCGGCCTGGCCGGGCAAATCACCGCCCGTGGCCCGCAGCCTGGCACTTATTACACTCAGCAATTGGGCCTGGGTTTCGATGAAATCACCGCCGGCAATCTGCTGCTGGTCAACGAAGACCTGGAAGTGCTTGAAGGCCACGGCATGCCGAATCCGGCCAACCGTTTCCACAGCTGGGTGTACCGCGCCCGGCCGGACGTGAACTGCATCATTCACACGCACCCGACTCATGTGGCCGCGCTGTCGATGCTCGAAGTTCCGTTGCAGGTATCGCACATGGACCTGTGCCCGCTCTATGAAGATTGTGCGTTTCTTGAAGCCTGGCCTGGTGTACCGGTGGGCAATGAAGAAGGGGAAATCATCTCCGCCGGGCTGGGGGATAAACGGGCGATCCTGCTTTCCCACCACGGCCAATTGTCCACCGGCGCGAGCATCGAGGAAGCCTGCGTGATTGCACAATTGATCGAACGCGCGGCGAAGTTGCAGCTGCTGGCCATGAGCGCCGGGACGATCAAACCGATCCTGCCGGAACTGGGCCGCGAAGCCCATGACTGGATTTCCAAGCCGAAACGTCACGCGGCGGCGTTCAACTACTACGCTCGGCAGAACCTGCGCCAACACGCCGATTGCCTGAACTGAACCTACCCTCATTTTCAAAAGGAGCGACCCCATGTCGACCCCAAACATTCACGGCATCATCGGCTACACCATCACCCCGTTCACCGCCAATGGCGAAGGCGTGGATCTGGACGCGCTCGGGCGTTCCATCGACCGGCTGATCGACAGCGGCGTCCACGCCATCGCACCGCTGGGCAGTACCGGCGAAGGCGCTTACCTGAGCGATGCGGAGTGGGATCAGGTCAGCGAATTCAGTATCAAACATGTGGCAAAACGGGTGCCGACCGTCGTCAGCGTCTCCGACCTGACCACCGCCAAAGCAGTGCGCCGCGCGCGTTTCGCCGAAGCTCATGGTGCCGATGTGGTGATGGTGCTGCCAGCGTCCTACTGGAAACTCAGCGAAGCGGAAATCCTCGCCCACTACCGCGCCATCGGCGAGAGCATTGGCGTGCCGATCATGCTCTACAACAACCCGGCCACCAGTGGGACGGACATGTCGGTGGAGCTGATCCTGCGGATTTTCAACGCCGTCGAAAACGTCACGATGGTCAAGGAAAGCACGGGTGACATCCAGCGCATGCACAAGCTGCAATTGCTCGGCGAAGGGCAAGTGCCGTTTTATAACGGCTGCAATCCATTGGCGCTGGAAGCGTTTGCGGCCGGGGCAAAAGGCTGGTGTACGGCGGCGCCGAACCTCATCCCGCAGCTCAATCTCGATTTGTATGACGCGATGCTGGCCAACGATCTGGGCAAGGCGCGTGAGTTGTTTTATCGCCAGTTGCCGTTGCTGGATTTCATTCTCAAGGGTGGCTTGCCGGCGACGATCAAGGCCGGGTTGCGGGCGACCGGGTTGGAAGTGGGGGATCCGCGGTTGCCGGTGTTTCCACTGAGCGAGGCAGGTTGCAGCCAGTTGCAAGGGTTGTTGAAAGCCTTGCGCTGATCCTGAGTAGACCGCCGATCGTTCCCACGCTCTGCGTGGGAATGCAGCCCGGGACGCTCCGCGTCCCATTGGAACGCGGAGCGTCCCTGGAGGCATTCCCACGCGGGAGCGTGGGAACGATCGGCGGTGAACTTAGAGCACCGGCAACGTCTTGTCCTTGATCACCGTGGTCGGCCCATTGGCCTTCACACTGGCAATCCCCTTCTCCCGCGCCGCATCGCTGGAATACGCCTCACTGCTGCCAATAATCTCGTGATTACCCGCCTTGAGGTTGAAGTACGGATGACCATCCTTGGTGGTCTTTTTCTCATAGCGCTCATCCAGCGGGCTATTTTTCTGCACCGAGGTAATGCCGATGTCGGCGGCGGCGCGGCTGGTGTAGTGCTCGCTGGTCAAAATGGTTTCGGCATTGGCTGCTTTCAGCACAAACCGAAACTGCCCGCTGCTGGTTTTGCTCACTTCGTACCATCCGGACATGCTCGTTCTCCTTGGCAATTGAGAGGGTTCGCGCCAAAGAGTAAAGACCACGCCGTGGTTTCTGTCGCCTGTGCCGGCCCCTTCGCGAGCAAGCCCGCTCCCACGGGGGAACGCATCCAAGGTGGGAGCGGGCTTGCTCGCGAAGGAGTCGGCGCGGTCTGCGCTACTTCACCGCCGTGCGCACCACTGACAACTCCGGCGCAGCCACCCGCCGCTGCGACAAATACCGCATACAACTCACCCGCAAGAACGAAGCAAAATTCACCACTTCCCCGCGATAGTCCATCACCTCTTCATACAGCTTGGCGATCAACTGGTTGGTGGTCATGCCGTCGACCTCGGCGATTTCGCTGAGGATGTCCCAGAACTGGTTTTCCAGCCGCAGGGTTGTCACTACCCCGCAGATGCGCAGCGAGCGGGAGCGCGATTCGTAGAGGATCGGATCGGCTTTGACGTAGAGCTCGCACATGGAAACGTCCCTCGTTACAGCGTGATTTTGGTGCCCAGCAAGCCAAGGAAACCGGCGAGCCAGCTCGGATGGGCCGGCCAGGCTGGAGCAGTGGCCAGATTGCCTTGAACGTGGCCTTCCGTCACCGGGATATCGATGAACGTACCACCGGCCAGGCGTACTTCCGGTGCACAGGCCGGGTAGGCGCTGCATTCGCGGCCTTCGAGAATCCCCGCCGCTGCGAGCAATTGCGCGCCATGACAGACGGCGGCGATCGGCTTGCCAGCCTTGTCGAAATCTCGCACCAGTTCCAGGACTTTTTCGTTCAGGCGCAGGTACTCCGGCGCACGACCGCCCGGCACCAGCAGCGCGTCGTAGTCAGCGGCCTTCACTTTGGCAAAGTCGAAATTCAGGGCAAACAGGTGTCCGGGTTTTTCGCTGTAGGTCTGGTCGCCTTCAAAGTCATGGATCGCGGTGCGCACGGTCTGGCCGGCGCTTTTGTCCGGGCACACGGCGTGCACGGTGTGACCGACCATCAGCAGCGCCTGGAACGGCACCATCACTTCGTAGTCTTCGACGTAATCGCCGACCAGCATCAGGATTTTCTTGGCAGCCATGGGGAGGACTCCTCTGGGAATACGTGGGCGTGCAGGAGTATTCAAGGTAGTCCTTATCTGCGTGGGCAGGTAATAACCGACTACTACGCCGATCACCTGTAGGAGCTGCCGAAGGCTGCGATCTTTTGATCTTGATCCTCAGCGATTCCGGAAAAGATCAAGGTCAAGATCAAAAGATCGCAGCCTTCGGCAGCTCCTACGTTGCGAGCATTACTCGCAACTGTACGGATAACTCTGTGCCTAGCTGTAACACCGCAGCCCACGCGGTTTGTGGCTAGATGAAACCACGTCCAATCACCCTGAATCCTGGTCCCCATCATGTCCTCGCGCGAAAACACCGGCATGGCCCTCGGCCTGCTCGGCGTCGTCATCTTCAGCCTCACCCTGCCCTTCACGCGGATCGTCGTGCAGGAACTCCATCCGCTGCTCAACGGCCTGGGCCGTGCGTTGTTTGCGGCGGTGCCGGCGGCAATGCTGTTGCTGTGGCGGCGGGAGAAGTGGCCGACCTGGAAACAGGTCAAAGGCCTGACGCTGGTGATCGCAGGGGTGATCCTCGGTTTCCCGGTGCTGTCAGCTTGGGCGATGCAAACCTTACCGGCGTCCCACGGTGCGCTGGTCAATGGCCTGCAACCGCTGTGCGTGGCGCTGTACGCCGCGTGGCTGTCCCATGAACGCCCGTCGAAAGCCTTCTGGGCCTGCGCCGCGCTGGGCAGTGCGCTGGTGCTCGGTTATGCGCTGATCAGCGGCGCCGGCAGTATTCAGGCCGGTGACTTGCTGATGCTCGGGGCAATTGCCGTGGGTGGTTTGGGTTACGCCGAGGGCGGCCGATTGGCCAAGGAAATGGGCGGCTGGCAGGTGATCTGCTGGGCGCTGGTGCTGTCAACACCGTTGTTGATCGGACCGGTGGTTTATCTGGCGCTGCAACATCAGGGCGAGATCTCGGCCAAGACCTGGTGGGCGTTTGGCTATGTCTCACTGTTTTCGCAGTTCATCGGATTCTTTGCCTGGTACGCCGGGTTGGCGATGGGCGGGATTGCGCGGGTCAGCCAGATTCAGTTGTTACAGATCTTTTTCACGATTGCGTTTTCGGCGTTGTTCTTTGGCGAGCACATCGAACCGATTACCTGGCTGTTTGCGGCTGGGGTGATTGTGACGGTGATGCTCGGGCGCAAGACGTCGGTCAAGCCAGCACGAGTTGCTACAGCCTAAAAGCAAAATCAAAAGATCGCAGCCTTCGGCAGCTCCTACAGGGTGTAGGCCATCCAAATGTAAGAGCTGCCGCCGGCTGCGATCTTTTCGGCCTTAACTCAGATAACCGTCAGCCCGAAGCAGGGTTTCCAGGCAATGTTCAGTGATCTGGTAGAAATCCTTCAGCTCCTGAATTTTCACCAACAGCTGCGTCGGGTCCACCGACTCGGCGCGTTTGACCGCCAGGATCATCTTGTTCTTGTTGGTGTGGTCCAGTGAGATGAACTCGAACACCTTGGTCTCGTAGCCGCAGGCCTCAAGGAACAACGCGCGCAGACTGTCGGTGACCATTTCCGCCTGCTGGCCCAGGTGCAAACCGTATTGCAGCATCGGTTTGAGCAGCGCCGGGCTCTGGATTTGCAGGCGGATCTGTTTGTGGCAACACGGCGAGCACATGATGATCGACGCGCCGGAACGAATGCCGGTGTGGATCGCGTAGTCGGTGGCGATGTCGCAGGCATGCAGGGCGATCATCACGTCCAGCTCACTCGGCGCCACGCTGCGCACGTCGCCGCATTTGAACACCAGGCCCGGATGTTCCAGCTTCGCAGCGGCGCTGTTGCACAGGTTGACCATCTCTTCGCGCAACTCGACGCCGGTGACTTCACCTTCAGCGTCCAAGGTGTTGCGCAAATAGTCGTGGATCGCGAACGTCAGGTAACCCTTGCCCGAACCGAAATCCGCCACCCGCACCGGTTTGTCCAGCGCCAGCGGCGAGGTGGTCAGGGCATGGCTGAAGACTTCGATGAACTTGTTGATCTGCTTCCACTTGCGCGACATCGCGGGGATCAGCTCGTGCTTGCTGTTGGTCACACCCAGATCAGCCAAGAACGGCCGGTTCAGGTCGAGGAAGCGGTTTTTTTCGCGGTTGTGCTCGGCGGACGGCACTTCGCGCAATTGCTGAGGTTTGCTCTTGAACAGCGAACTCTTGCCCTTTTTGCTGTATTCGAGCTGGGCTTCGTCGGTCAGGGACAGCAAATGCGCATTTTTGAACGCCTCCGGCAGCAGTGCGGCGATAGTCGCCACACCTTCGCCCAGCGGGAAGTTTTTGGTGATGTCGCGAGTCTTGTAGCGGTAGACGAAGGACAGGCAGGGTTGATCCTTGACCGTGAGCTGCTTGATGATCAGCCGCTGCAAATCCACTTCGCTGCCGACGTACTTGGCTAGCACCAGTTTGATGAAGGCATTGTCGTCGAGGCTGGTTTGCAGCAGGTCGATGAACTGGGTGTGGTGATCCGGCGTGAGGCTGGCGGGAGTGGCGGTAGCAGACATGGGGAAAACGGCCTCGGGCGGTGCAAATCGGGAATGGCGGGTATTTTAGGGGGGATGAGGGTTTGGGACACGCGGTTATTTACCGAACGGTGCGATCTGTAGCAGCTGCCGAGCCTGCGAGGCTGCGTTCGGCTGCGCAGCAGTCGTAATTCCTGCCATCCAGGTCTGTCTGAAACACCGCGTTGTCTGGTTTTACGACTGCTGCGCAGCCGAACGCAGCCTCGCAGGCTCGACAGCTGCTACAAGCCGAACGCAGCCTCGCAGGCTCGACAGCTGCTACAAGCCGAATGCAGTCTCGCAGGCTCGACAGCTGCTACAAGCCGAACGCAGGCTCGGCAGCTGCTACAAGGAGTGGGCGCTGCCAAGACTCCGGCTGTCAACCCAACACCACCAACCGATTTGGCAATTCATTCCTCACCTGCGTCACCGGCACATGCACCTTGAGCAACTCGCCGCACGCCTCGATACACGTCACAAACCCCTGCAACGTCTGCCCCTGCTTCACCTGTTGGGTAAACGCCGCGACAATCGTGTCCCAGGTCTTGTTGTCCAGGCGCCTGGAAATCCCTTCATCCACCAGGATTTCCACGTAACGTTCGGCTTCGCAGACAAAGATCAGCATCCCGGTGCTGCCCACAGTGTGGTGCAGGTTCTGCTCCAGGAACTGCCGACGGGCCAGGTTCGAGGCGCGCCAGTGACGAACCCGGCGCGGGATCAGGTGGGTGGTGACTTTCGGAATGCGGAACACCAGGCACAGCACGATAAAACTCGCCCACTGCGCCAGCAACAAGCTGTGCATGGTCAACGCGCCGGTCAGGTAATGCACAAAACCCGGCACCACCAGCGCCAGCAGACTGGCCCAAAGCAGCGGGATGTACACGTAGTCATCGGCGCGGGCCGCCAGCACCGTGACCAGTTCGGCGTCGGTTTCGCGCTCGACCCGGGCAATCGCCTCGGCGACTTTGCGTTGTTCGTGTTCAGTCAGTAATGCCATGGTTATCAGTGCCTATTCATTATTGTTATCACCAGCCGCCCGACGAACCGCCGCCCCCGAAACTGCCCCCGCCGCCGCTGAAGCCACCGCCTCCACCGCCGCCACCACCAAATCCCCCACCGCCGAAACCGCCCCCTGAACCACCGGAGCCACCGCGACCGGCCGGCAGGATACCGAGCATCTGGCAGATGAAAATCGTCAGGATGAACAGCATCACCAGAAAGATGAACAAGCCTGGGTGCCGCGAGACGAAATCGCTCTGCTCATTGCCGCCGGAGTCATACACCGTCGAGGGCTCGTCCAGCGGACTGCCGCCCAACACCACCAGCATGGCCGCGACGCCATCGCTGATGCCCTTGCTGAAGTTGCCGGTTTTGAACGCCGGGGTGATCACCTGATTGATGATCACCGAACTCTGGGCATCAGTCAGGCGATCTTCCAGGCCATAACCGACTTCAATCCGCAGCTTGCGCTCATCGCGAGCAACGATCAGCAGCGCGCCGTTGTTCTTGTCCTTCTGGCCAATGGCCCAGGCGCGCCCGAGTTGATAACCGAAGTCGGCGATGTCGGTGCCCTGCAAATCCGGCAACGTCACCACCACCAATTGCTCGCCGGTGGCGGTTTCATGGGCCTGGAGCTGTTGGGTCAACTGCTCGCGCACCGCCGGCTCGATCATCTGCGCATCGTCCACCACCCGCCCGGTCAGCGGCGGGAACTTCAACTCGGCCTGGGCCGTGACTGCAACAACCCAGAGCAACAGCACCAGGCCGGATTTGAAGATTCCCATCAGCACCTCTTCCTTAATTGTTCACCCGGCGCACTACCAACTGCCGGAAGCCCCGCCACCGCCAAAGCTGCCACCGCCGCCCGAGAAACGGTCCGAGTCCGAATCGGAACTCGAACTGCTGCTGGAATCGTCAGAGGCGATGGAGCTGCTGCTCCAGCTCCAACTCGATTCCTGGTCAGCCTTCGGTTCCCGTCGTGGCGGACTGTCGTCAACATCGACAGGCGTGTATTTGTCAGACTCGGACGGGAAATATTCTTCCTCTTGCCACGATCTGAGAAACCCCACGATTGGAATCCCCAGAAAAACAAAAAAGAACACGAGCTTTACCCACCAGCTCCAGTCAATCGAATCCAGCCAGCTCCTTTCCACGGAACGATGGACCACCCTCGGTACGTCGGTTGGCACAAGCATTCTTACGATCGAAGTAGTCCCGGCAATGATCCCTGATGAGTACAGATCATCCTTGAAATAGGGAACGATCGATTCATTGATGATATAGCCGGCCCACATGTCATTGATCTGCGCCTCGAGTCCGTACCCTACTTCAATCCGCACCTTACGGTCATCGCGCGCCACCAACAGCAGGACGCCATTGTTCTTGTCCTTCTGCCCGATGCCCCAATGCCGGCCCAGTTGCACACCGAATTCCTCGATGCTGTAGCCACCCAGGCTCGGGACCGTGACCACCACCACTTGATCGGTCGTGGCCTGTTCCAGCTGCTTAAGCATCTGCTCAAGGTAAACCACCGCCGAAGGTGTCAATAACTGCGCTGTGTCGACCACGCGTCCGGTCAGTTTGGGAAACAGACTGTCCAAGGGAATTGCCGTCGCGGTGGCCGGTTTTGGCTCGACCTGCGAAACGGGCTGCGATTGACGCAACGCTAACCCGTCCGTGGGTGTTGGAGCCTGTTGTTGCGCCATCACGGCGCAACTGGTTACCAGCCACAGCGACAGCAGCGTGCCTCGCAGCACGCGCTGTACGCCGCCCATCAGAATTTAACTTGCGGCGCTTTATCGGCGTCCGGGCTGGTCGCTTCGAACGTCTCGCGAATCGGCAAATCGCTGTACATCACGCTGTGCCACAGGCGACCCGGGAAGGTGCGGATTTCGGTGTTGTATTTCTGCACCGCGAGGATGAAGTCGCGGCGGGCCACGGCGATGCGGTTTTCGGTGCCTTCAAGTTGCGATTGCAGGGCCAGGAAGTTCTGGTTGGCCTTGAGGTCCGGGTAGCGCTCGGACACCACCATCAAACGGCTCAGGGCACCGGTCAATTGATCCTGGGCCTGCTGGAACTGTTTGAGTTTTTCCGGGTTGTCGAGAGTGCTGGCATCGACCTGGATCGATGTGGCCTTGGCCCGGGCTTCGATCACCGCGGTCAGGGTGTCTTCTTCGTGCTTGGCGTAGCCCTTGACGGTTTCCACCAGGTTGGGGATCAGGTCGGCACGGCGCTGATACTGGTTCTGCACCTGGCCCCAGGCGGCCTTGGCCTGTTCGTCGAGGGTCGGGATGTTGTTGATGCCACAGCCGGCCAGCAGCGTGGTCAACAGCATCAGCGCTGCGACTTGCAGGCTCGAACGATAGTTGAGTCGTACATTCATGTAGGTGGTGCTCCCGTGCACAATCCGTTGAAAAACTGCCCGTAACCTTTGAACCAGGCTCTTGGGGCATAATCTGCCGCCGCCACTGGATTGCAGCGTGCCAATGGGCTAAAAGATGCCCCCAGTACAAGAAACGCTTCAGAAGTGTGCTGCATTTACCTGAACAACAATAGTCGCTCCCTAAATTTTGGCTGATCGGCGCGTATTCACTGCCGTTTAGGCCTTTGAGAAAACTATTCATGAAGAAGCTGTGTTTGCTGGGCCTGTTCGTCAGCCTGGCCAGTCATAACGTATTGGCCGCCACGAACCCCGCACCTCTAGAGAACAAGGACGCTTTCATCAGCAACCTGATGAAGCAAATGACCCTCGATGAAAAAATCGGCCAGTTGCGCCTGATCAGCATCGGCCCGGAAATGCCTCGGGAGCTGATCCGCAAGGAAATCGCGGCCGGCAACATCGGGGGCACGTTCAACTCGATCACCCGCCCGGAAAACCGTCCGATGCAGGACGCGGCCATGCGCAGCCGGTTGAAGATCCCGATGTTCTTCGCCTATGACGTGATCCACGGCCACCGGACCATTTTCCCGATCCCCATTGCCCTGGCGTCGAGCTGGGACATGGACGCCATCGGCCGCTCCGGGCGTATCGCCGCCAAGGAAGCCGCCGCCGACAGCCTCGACATCACCTTCGCGCCGATGGTCGATATCTCCCGCGACCCGCGCTGGGGCCGCACCTCTGAAGGTTTCGGTGAAGACACTTATCTGGTGTCGCGCATCGCCGGTGTGATGGTCAAGGCCTTCCAGGGCCAGGGCGCCAACGCCGCCGACAGCATCATGGCCAGCGTCAAGCATTTCGCCTTGTACGGCGCGGTCGAGGGCGGTCGCGACTACAACGTCGTCGACATGAGCCCGGTCAAGATGTACCAGGACTACCTGCCGCCGTACCGCGCCGCGATTGACGCTGGTGCTGGCGGGGTGATGGTTGCGCTGAACTCGATCAACGGCGTGCCGGCCACCGCCAACACCTGGCTGATGAACGACCTGCTGCGCAAGGACTGGGGCTTCAAGGGCCTGGCGGTCAGTGACCACGGGGCGATTTTCGAGCTGATCAAGCACGGCGTCGCGGCGGACGGTCGTGAAGCGGCAAAGCTGGCGATCAAGGCCGGCATCGACATGAGCATGAACGACACCCTCTACGGCAAAGAGCTGCCGGGGTTGTTGAAGGCTGGCGAAATCGAGCAGAAGGACATTGATAACGCGGTGCGTGAAGTGCTGGCCGCCAAGTACGACATGGGCCTGTTCAAGGACCCGTACCTGCGCATTGGCAAGGCTGAAGATGACCCGGCTGACACCTACGCCGAAAGCCGCATGCACCGCCCGGAGGCCCGTGACGTTGCACGTCGCAGCCTGGTGTTGCTGAAAAACCAGAACGACACCCTGCCCCTGAAGAAAACCGCGAAAATCGCCCTGGTCGGTCCATTGGCCAAAGCGCCCATCGACATGATGGGCAGCTGGGCCGCCGCCGGCAAGCCGGCGCAGTCGGTGACCCTGTTCGACGGCATGAACGCCGCCGTGGCCGATAAAGCGACGCTGATCTACGCCCGTGGCGCCAACATCACCAGCGACAAGAAAGTCCTCGATTACCTGAACTTCCTTAACTTCGATGCGCCGGAAGTGGTGGATGATCCGCGCTCGGCCCAAGTGCTGATCGATGAAGCCGTGAAAGCTGCCAAGGACGCGGACGTGATTGTTGCAGCAGTCGGCGAATCCCGTGGCATGTCCCACGAATCGTCGAGCCGTACCGACCTGAACATCCCGGCCAACCAACGTGATTTGATCAAAGCGTTGAAAGCCACCGGCAAACCGCTGGTGCTCGTGTTGATGAACGGCCGGCCGCTGTCGATTCTCGAAGAGAAAGACCAGGCTGACGCGATTCTGGAAACCTGGTTCAGCGGCACCGAAGGTGGCAACGCCATCGCTGACGTGCTGTTCGGCGATTACAACCCGTCGGGCAAACTGCCGATCACTTTCCCGCGTTCGGTGGGTCAGATTCCGACCTACTACAACCACCTGAGCATTGGTCGGCCGTTCACGCCGGGCAAACCGGGTAACTACACCTCGCAGTACTTCGATGACACCACCGGGCCGCTGTTTCCGTTTGGTTTCGGCTTGAGCTACACCACGTTCAGCGTGGACGACATGGCGCTGTCGTCGACCACCCTGAACAAGACCGGCAAGCTCGACGCCAGCGTCATGCTGAAAAACACCGGTAAGCGTGACGGTGAAACCGTGGTGCAGTTGTACATCCAGGACGTGACCGGCTCGATGATCCGGCCGGTCAAGGAACTGAAGAACTTCCAGAAAGTAATGCTCAAGGCCGGCGAACAGAAAGTCGTGCACTTCACCATTACCGAGGAGGACCTGAAGTTCTTCAACGCCCAGCTCAAGTACGCCGCGGAACCGGGCAAGTTCAATGTGCAGATTGGCCTGAATTCGCAGGACGTGACGCAGCAGAGCTTCGAGCTGCTCTAACCCCGCGCAGACTGATCGTTCCCACGCTCCGCGTGGGAATGCAGCCCGTGACGCTCCGCGTCAACGGACGCGGAGCGTCCCTAGAGGCATTCCCACGCAGAGCGTGGGAACGATCTGCGTACCAACTACCCCCGCCGATCCAGCAGGTTCACCACCACCCGATCCACCCAGCCCCAAACCCTCTGCTTGACCCGCCGCCACAATGGCCGGCGTTGCCATGCCTCCAGGCTGACTTCCTGGCTAAGCGCAAAGTCCTTCTCGAAACTCGCCGCCACCGCTGCCGTCAATCCAGGGTCCAGCGCTTCAAGGTTGGCTTCCAGATTGAAGCGCAAATTCCAGTGATCGAAGTTGCACGAACCGATGCTCACCCAATCGTCCACCAGCACCATTTTCAAGTGCAGGAAACATGGCTGGTATTCAAAGATTTTCACCCCGGCCTTGAGCAGTCGCGGGTAGTAGCGATGCCCGGCGTAGCGCACCGACGGGTGATCGGTGCGCGGCCCGGTCAGCAGCAGGCGCACGTCGATACCGCGCGCAGCAGCCTTGCGCAACGAGCGGCGGACTTTCCACGTTGGCAGGAAGTACGGCGTGGCCAGCCAGATGCGCTGGTGGCCGCTGTTCAAGGCGCGGAACAACGATTGCAGGATGTCGCGGTGCTGGCGGGCGTCGGCATAAGCGACCCGGCCCATGCCCTCGCCCATGGACGGCACTCGCGGCAAACGCGGCAGGCCGAAGTGCGAGGCGGGTTTCCAGGCGCGGCGGTGGCGGTTGGCGATCCATTGGCGGTCGAACAGCAACTGCCAATCGATCACCAGCGGGCCGGTGATTTCCACCATCACTTCGTGCCATTCGCTGGTGTCTTCGCCCGGCGTCCAGAATTCGTCGGTCACGCCCGTGCCGCCGACCACCGCCAGACTTTGATCGACCAACAACAACTTGCGGTGATCACGATAGAAATTACCGACCCAGCGCCGCCAGCTCAGGCGATTGTAGAAACGCAGCTCCACACCTGCCGCCATCAAGCGTTGGCGCAGATTCAGCGTGAACGCCAGGCTGCCATAGTCATCGAACAGGCAGCGCACGCGCACACCACGCTCGGCGGCCTGGACCAGCGCCTGGACCATCGCCTCCGCGCAGGCCCCCGCCTCCACCAGATACAGCTCCAGTTCGACCTGCTCTTCGGCGCGGGCAATCGCCACCAACATGCGCGGAAAGAACTGCGGACCGTCGATCAGCAGTTCAAAGCTGTTGCCTTCACGCCACGGGAATACGGCACCGGCCATGTCAGCGCGCCGTGAAAATCAGTACCGCACTCACCGGCACCGACAGACTGATGGCCGACAATCCGGCGACCTTGCGCAAACTGTCCAGCCCGGGGGCCAGGTCAAAATCTTCAGCGTTGATCACCAGCGGCTCCAAAGTCACCACTTGAAAGCGCCGATCATCGAGCCGGGTCGCCAGCAGTTCGGTGTTGTATTCGTGTTGTTTGCCGTGGAGATTGACGGTCAACGGCAAACGCAATTCCAGCTGTGCGCCGGGAGCCAGGTCGTTGATCGGGCGCAGATCGATTTGCGCGGTGATCACGGCGTCGGGGAAGGTCTGGATCTCGAACAGGTCCTTGCGCATCCGCTCGTCCCGCAGCGGGATACCGCTGTTCACCGAGTCCATCTCGACTTCCACTTGCGCCAAACCCTTGGGATCGACCTTGCCGTGTAGCACCAGGAAGCGCTGCACTTCGCTGATGTTGGCGTTTTTGGTGCTGATGAATGACAGCCGCGACGACTCGCCATCGAGATACCAATCGGCGTGGGCCGACAGCGCGGCACCGGCCAGCAGCAGGAAGGCGAGTGTTTTGGAAAGGGAGCGGTTGAGCATAGAAACCCGTGGGACAAGAAAACCTGAGCGAACCTTAACCGCCCGCGAGCCAGATGCAAACCTGTGTAGCAGCTGGCGAAGCCTGCGTTCGGCGGCGAAGCCGTCGTTAAATCAGACACCACGGTGTTTCAGGTAGGCCCAAGTGGCAGGATTGACGACGGCTTCGCCGCCGAACGCAGGCTTCGCCAGCTGCTACATCGGTTGTGGTGTTCAGGGATTCAGGCGACAGCCCTGGCGCTCGCCGATCCACTGCGCGCTATTGCTGCGCCCCAGGCCGCTGACCGTCACCCGCTTACGCGCGGTGTCATCGGTAAACCCACTCGTGGGCAACCACTGCTTCACATACCCACGGCAATACTGGGCGTCATTGTTCATCACATACCGGCACGAACAATATTCCTTGGCGGTGTAGGCGCTGATGATGTTCGGGAACGCCCACAACGCCACCCGCTCCTGCCAGATCCAGCCGAGCAGCAAAATCAGCAGTACTAGAAGAACGCTGGCGAACGGACGACGACGAACAAAACGGCTCACGGCTGCACCTTCCCGGCAAACGCCTTGAGCGCAAGCTTGAGCAATTCATTGTGCTGATACGTCCCGTCGCGATCATCGGCATAACGGACGATCACCAGGTTTTCGCTGGGGATCACGTACAGTGCCTGGCCCCAATGGCCCAACGCCGCGAAGGTGTCGACCGGCGCAGCGGGCCAAGGTTGTGCCGCGCCGTCCACCGCGCGATTGAGCCACCACTGGCCACCGGGCACGGCCTCGTCCTGATGGGCGCGATAACCGGCGAAGGGTTCGCGGTTGAAGGCGACCCAGTCCTTGGGCAGCAATTGTCGATCGCCCCAGCGACCGTCCCGTGCCATCAACAAACCGACCCGAGCCAGATCCCGGGCGGTGAGGTAGGCATAGGACGACGCGACAAACGTCCCGGTGGCGTCGGTTTCCCAGACGGCATGGCGAATGCCCAAGGGTTCGAACAATGCAGTCCATGGATAGTCTGGATAGCGGCTCGGGCCGACGATGGTTTTCAGCGCCGCCGACAGCAGGTTGCTGTCACCACTGGAGTAACGAAATGCCTGGCCGGGTGCTGCGTATTCGTCGTGCCCGGCGGTGAACGCGGCCATGTTCGCGTGACCTCGGGTGTAGAGCATGGCCACTACCGAGGATTTCAGCGGCGCGTATTCGTAGTCTTCCTGCCAGTCCAGCCCGGAGGCCCAATGCAGCAGGTCGGCCAGGGTGATTGCCGGGTGATTTTCCAGGGTCGGATAAAACTTCACCACCGGGTCTTGCAGCGTGAACAAGCCTTCGCCATAGGCCACGCCGAGGACTGTGGCCATCAGGCTTTTGCTGATCGACCAGGTCAGGTGCGGGGTGTCGGCGTGAGTCGGGCCGGCGTAGCGTTCGTAGATCAGTTGGCCGTCGCGGATCACCAGTAAGGCGTCGGTGCGGATGCCGGTGCGGGTGGTGTCATCGCGGGGCGGGAAAGCGTAGGTTTCCAGGGCTTCAAGGGCCGGGCCGGTGATGGTCGGGCCTGGCGACCATTGCTCGGCGGGCCAGTTTTCGGCGTGGGCCGTCAGGCTGAGCAGCAGCATGAAGAACAGGGACAAGCCTTTGAACATGGTGAGGGCTCGGGAGGATGGACCTGCTGAGCCTAGCGGAAATAAATGACAATCCATCGGTACGCCCCCCAGTAGGAGCTGCCGAAGGCTGCGATCTTTTGATCCTGCTTTTCAGCGATTCCGAAAAGATCAAAATCAAAAGATCGCAGCCTTCGGCAGCGCCTACGCACAGCCACTCAAATCGCCGCCAATGCCTTGGCCAACCGCTTCCCGCGCGCGCCCGACGCCAACTCCATCACCGCTTGATCGCGCTGCCACATCGCCGCCCACAACGGCGGCCCTTCTGCCAAGGCCTGATTCACCTCAGCCTTGAGCCCATCAAACTGCGCAAACAACCCACCGAGCAACACGTGCCCAGCCGGATTGCCCGGTGCCTGCCGACTGGCCTCCGCACACCCGGCCAATAGCGCCAGCAACCTCAGTTGCAGGGTTTGCGGCCAGTCGCTGTCCTGTCCGACGCCGTACAACCAGGCGCTCATGGCGCTCAGCACATAGATGTCTTCCAGGGTGCGGAACGGTTTGACGTAAGCGTCCCAGCCATCCCCGGCCAGCAATTCGCAAAAGGCGTTGTCGAGAAACACCCGACTGTGACTGATGTCCGGCATCAATGGGAGGGCCGGGAGTTTTTCCAGGCGCACGCCCGGCTCGCCTGGGTACACCACTGCCAGGCTCAGCCGCGGGTTTTCGCCGGGCTCTTCGCTACGGGCGGCGATCAGCAGCCAATCGGCGGCGTCGCCGGCGGTGACAAAATCCTTGCGCCCGTTCAAGCGCAAATCCTTGAGATGGGTCTGCATGTCGGCCGGGCGCAGGCTGCGTTGTTCGGTCGCGCACAAGGCGCCGAGGCTCTGCGGCGCACTCGGCCACAGCACGCGCAACGCTGCTTGATAGCCCACTAAAAATGCCAGCCCCGGCGTCGCCATCAAACGTGCGCCGGCTACCGCCAGTTCGAACGGCGTGACGGTGCCCAACTGATGCAACAACGTCGCAAAGCCTTCGGCTAGGTCAGCGTTGGCGGGCAAGCGTTCGCGGCGGTTCAACAGGGTTTGCCAGGGCATAAGAGGCTCCTTGTGGGCTGTCATATAAGCATCACCAAAGCTTCATGGCGATGACACCGGGGCTACATAGCCTGACTTTGCACAACACGGCTGCATAAAGAAAGTCGATCGGCTGCAACCCACGACGGGTGAACGGCCCGTACGGAGATTCGCAATGACTCAGATCGCCCGCATCAGCGACACCGGCAATGAACGCCGCCTGCAAGCCGAACGCCTGATCGGCAGCGAGGCTTTGCAGGAAGCCCAGGCCTTGCGCTTCAACGTGTTCAGCGGCGAATTCAACGCCAAGCTGAAAGGCGCGGAACGCGGTCTGGACATGGATGACTATGATGTTCACTGCGCCCACATCGGCGTGCGTGACTTGAACACCGGCCGCTTGGTGGCAACCACTCGTTTGCTCGACCACACCGCCGCCAGCAGCTTGGGCAAGTTCTACAGCGAAGAAGAATTCAGCTTGCACGGTCTGGTGCACCTCAAAGGCCCGATCCTCGAAATCGGCCGCACCTGCGTCGACCCGGCCTACCGCAACGGCGGCACTATCGCGGTGCTCTGGGGGGAACTGGCCGAAGTCCTCAACCAGGGCGGCTACAGCTATTTGATGGGCTGCGCGAGCATTCCGATGCAGGACGGCGGGATTCAGGCCCACGCGATCATGCAGCGCCTGCGCGAACGCTACCTGTGCACCGAACACCTGCGGGCCGAGCCGAAAAAGCCATTGCCAACGCTGGATATCCCTTCGAACGTGATCGCCGAAATGCCACCGCTGCTCAAGGCTTACATGCGCCTGGGCGCGAAGATCTGCGGCGAACCGTGCTGGGATGAAGACTTCCAGGTCGCCGACGTGTTCATCCTGCTCAAGCGCGACGAACTCTGCCCGCGCTACGCCAAGCACTTCAAGGCGGCCATGTGATGAGCCGCCTGCGGGTGTACGCGCGAGTGGCGCGAGTGCTGTTCGTGGTGGCGCTTGGGCTGACCATGGCCAGCGTGTTCGGGTTGTTCGAACGCGCCGGAATCGCCCATTCGATGGTTCGTCGTCAGCGCTGGTCGCGGTTTTTCATGGCACGGTTGAGCAATGCCCTGCCCTTTCGCGTGACGGTTCATGGTGAACTGCCGAAGACGCCGATGCTCTGGGTCAGCAACCACGTGTCCTGGACCGACATTCCGTTGCTGGGCATGATCACGCCGCTGTCGTTTCTGTCCAAGGCTGAAGTGCGCACTTGGCCGGTCGCCGGCTGGTTGGCGGCGAAGGCTGGCAGTCTGTTTATCCGCCGTGGCTCGGGCGACAGCCAGTTGATCCGTAAGCAGATGACCCGTCATTTGGAGCAACAGCATCCGCTGCTGATGTTCCCGGAAGGCACCACCACCGATGGCCGTTCGTTGCGCACGTTTCACGGGCGCCTGCTGTCAGCGGCGATTGATGCCGAAGTCGCGATGCAGCCGGTGGCGATTCGTTATCTGCGTGATGGGGAAATCGATTCGCTGGCGCCGTTTATTGGCGATGATGATTTGCTCTCGCACTTGATGCGCTTGTTTGCCAATGATCAGGGCGAGGTGGAAATTCACGTGCTCAAGCCGATTGCTTGCGAAGGTCGCGAGCGTGCGGCGCTGGCGTTCGAGGCGCAGCAGGCGGTGCAGAGGGCGTTGTTTGGTGAAGTGGCGAAACCTGCCGAACCGCGGCGTGTCGGTGAACTCATCGCCGCCTGAAAACAAAAAATCGCAGCCTTCGGCAGCTCCTACATTGGGATGGTGTACACCCTGTAGGAGCTGCCGAACGCTGCGATCTTTTGATTTTGGCTACATCCGCTGCTGCGCGAAATCCTGGAGTTGCGGATAGAACAACCGAAAGTCATCACTCAACGGCTCATACAACACCCGCAATTCCTGCATCGCCCCGGCCAGCTCCTCAGGCTTGGTCAACCGTCGGGAAATCCCTCGCAGTACCTGCGCCAGCACCTCGAAATCCTCGTAAGACCCCAACCAGTCATTGGCCACCATGTGCGGCGCGATTTGCGCCAGGCGTTCCGGGAGTTGCGGTTCGCTGGACAGCACCCGGTACACGTCCGAGGTGAACCGATCCAGTGGCTGATCCGAGTAGAGCGTCCAGTCCCGTGCCAGGCAATGGTCGAAAAACACGTCGAGAACGATTCCGGCATAACGCCGGCGGGTGATGGAAAACCGCGACAAGGCGACATCCACCAACGGATGGCGATCGGTAAACACGTCGATGCTGCGATGCAGCTGGATGGCGGCTTCGATTTCCGGGTCGAACTGCCCTTGCAGGCGTCCTTTGACGAAATCGCCATACAGGCTGCCGAGCCATTGACCGGGGCGCTGGCCGCCGAGGTGCAGATGTGCGAGATAATTCATGGGCGCAGCTTAGCACTGCGCATTCACATCGTTACACCCAGCGTATCGTTATAACTCGATATACCGATTTACACGGTCATCAGATCGAAATCATATTGGTATATCGCGATTCAACGATTTAAAGTTCGCCCCATCGCGATATAGCGTTTTACTCATTACGAGCCCACACCATGACCCTTGACCTCGACGAAATAATAAAAGCCCTGGCACACCCAGTACGCCGAGACATCCTCACCTGGCTGAAAGACCCCAAGGTCCAGTTTCCGGAACAGATTCACAACCACGAATACGGCATTTGCGCCGGGCAGATCGATCAACGCTGCGGCCTGTCGCAGTCGACGGTGTCCGCGCATTTGGCAACGTTGCAACGTGCGGGTCTGATCAGCAGCCAGAAAGCCGGTCAATGGCACTTCTTCAAACGCAACGAGGACGTGATTCAAGCGGCCCTCGACGCCATCGTCAAAGAGCTCAGTGCTCCGACAAGGAATTAATCAATGCCCCTCTCGCTACTCATTCTGGCCCTGAGCGCCTTCGCCATCGGCACCACCGAGTTCGTCATCATGGGCTTGCTGCCCGATGTGGCGGCGGACCTCGGTGTATCGATCCCGGGCGCCGGCTGGCTGGTGACCGGTTACGCCCTGGGCGTGGCCATCGGTGCGCCGTTCATGGCACTGGCCACCGCCCGACTGCCGCGCAAGGCCGCTTTGGTAGCGTTGATGGGGATTTTTATCGTCGGCAACCTGCTCTGCGCCATGGCCAGTGACTACAACGTGCTGATGTTTGCCCGCGTGGTCACCGCCCTGTGCCACGGTGCGTTCTTCGGTATCGGTTCGGTGGTCGCCGCCGGCCTGGTGCCGGCCAATAAACGCGCTTCGGCCGTGGCTTTGATGTTTACCGGTTTGACCCTGGCCAACGTCCTCGGCGTACCGTTGGGCACTGCGCTCGGTCAGGAAGCCGGCTGGCGTTCGACCTTCTGGGCAGTGACAGTGATCGGTGTGATTGCACTGATCGGCCTGATCCGCTTCCTGCCGGCCAAGCGCGATGAAGAGAAACTCGACATGCGCGCCGAACTACGGGCCCTCAAAGGCGCCGGGATCTGGCTGTCGCTGAGCATGACCGCGTTGTTTGCCGCGTCGATGTTCACCCTCTTCACCTACGTCGCCCCGCTGCTCGGCGATGTCACCGGCGTCTCACCCAAAGGCGTGACCTGGACCCTGCTACTGATCGGCCTCGGTCTGACCGTCGGCAACATCATCGGCGGCAAGCTGGCGGACAAACGCCTGGCGGCCACGCTGATCGGTGTCTTCATCTCGATGGCCGTGATTTCGACCGTCCTGACCTGGACCAGCGTCGCGCTGATCCCGACCGAAATCACCCTGTTCCTTTGGGCCGCCGCGTCGTTTGCCGCCGTCCCTGCGCTGCAAATCAACGTGGTGACCTTCGGCAAAGCGGCACCGAACCTGGTGTCGACCCTGAACATCGGCGCCTTCAACGTCGGCAACGCACTCGGTGCCTGGGTCGGCGGCAGCGTCATTGCCCACGGCTTCGGCCTGACCAGCGTGCCACTCGCGGCCGCCGCACTGGCGGTACTCGCCCTGCTGGTGACCCTGATTACTTTCCGTCAGAGCGGTAATCCCGAACTGGCCCCTGCTACCAACTAACACCTCACGAGGGTTGTATTTCATGACGACGATTTTTGATCCAATCAAACTGGGCGACCTCGAGTTGGCCAACCGCATCATCATGGCGCCACTGACTCGCTGCCGCGCCGACGAAGGCCGTGTGCCGAACGCGCTGATGGCCGAGTACTACGTACAACGTGCCTCGGCCGGCCTGATCCTCAGCGAGGCCACCTCGGTCACGCCGATGGGCGTCGGCTACCCGGACACCCCGGGCATCTGGTCCAACGACCAGGTACGCGGCTGGGCCAACGTGACCAAAGCGATCCACGGCGCGGGCGGCAAAATCTTCCTGCAACTGTGGCACGTGGGTCGGGTTTCCCACGAGTTGTACCTGAACGGTGAAGCACCGGTCGCACCGAGCGCCATCCAGCAAAAAGGCCACGTCAGCCTGGTTCGTCCATTGGCCGACTACCCAACCCCGCGTGCTCTGGAAACCGCTGAGATCGCCGACGTCGTCGATGCCTACCGCGTCGGTGCCGAAAACGCCAAGGCTGCCGGTTTTGACGGCGTAGAAATCCACGGTGCCAACGGTTACCTGCTCGACCAGTTCCTGCAAAGCAGCACCAACCAGCGCACCGACAACTATGGCGGTTCCCTGGAGAACCGTGCACGTCTGCTGCTGGAAGTGACTGACGCCGCGATCGAAGTCTGGGGTGCAGGCCGCGTTGGCGTTCACCTGTCACCGCGTGCCGACCTGCATGACATGGGCGACAACAACCTGTCCGAGACCTTCACTTACGTCGCTCGTGAACTGGGCAAACGTGGCATCGCCTTCATTTGCTCCCGCGAGAAAGAAGACGGCGACAGCCTGGGCCCACAATTGAAAGAAGCCTTCGGCGGCCCTTACATCGCCAACGAGCGCTTCACCAAGGACAGCGCCAATGCCTGGCTGGCCGCGGGCAAGGCTGACGCAGTCGCGTTCGGTGTGCCGTTTATTGCCAACCCGGATTTGCCGGCGCGGTTGAAGGCCGATGCGCCACTTAATGAAGCGCGTCCAGAGTTGTTCTATGCCAAAGGGCCGGTCGGTTATATCGACTATCCAACGCTGTAATAATGCTTCAAACAAACAACCCCGACTCGTAAGAGTCGGGGTTTTTTTATTACAACAAGCATCATCACGCTGACATCGAACCACTCACATTTAGACAACATCATCCAGTTGAAAAAAAACCATCTTAAACCAACACTCCCTGCTCACAACGCAACACTAACCCACATTATATTGAACGGAATCAATATGACTGACACCGTAGAGTACGACCCAAACGAACAAACCGAATTGTTCTCGTTTTATGATGAGCAGACCTTCAAGACTGCCTTCAACCTGATTTACACATTTCTAACGAAAGAACAGCGAAAGCTGCTGAATGACCTCTTTCCCGACCTCAAGACAGACTGGTCCGGGCTTTTAGACAGATCTCACGCCAACATTGCCGTCGATGAGCAAATCAAAATGTGGCGCGGACAAACAAGGAAAACAGCAACAAGCGTTATTGTCAAAGTCATCAACAACACCGACTACCAACTGAAACTCGACCACACCAACCTTTTACTGAGTGATAGGTACAAGCAGGCATCGGTCATCCACCCAAACATGCCGACCGCGTTCAAGTTCGCGATCCCTTACATACCTTATGAATTCAAACTAAATGCAAAACGCCAAAAAGTTTTTTTTGATAAGTTCATGATCTTTCGCGATGAAGATGTCAGTGTTAACTTCCAATTCGGTTTAAAAATCGGAGTAACTTTTGGCATTATCGGTCCAACCGAAACCCCGCACCCGACAGCGTCCATTTACTCCGAAGGGGAGGAAGCCATCCAATGCGTGGCCAAAGTCGTGCAGCACGAGACTGACGCGCCCTGGCATTTCGAAGTGGAAATGACGCTGGACTGAGCCCGTCCAAGTGTTTTGAATTGACCTACACAGTCAAATGGTTTCGGCGCGGTCGTCTGAGGATATCGCGCCAAAGGCCCCACGCAGATTCTCCGATTATGTCTATTCACACTGACGACACAATTTCCCTACAAAATACGTAGCTGACTACCTATCAACCTGCTACTAGTGCGTATATAAAAGCACTCATTACAAAAACGCGCGCGGCGCGTGTTTTGCTCGCTCGCGCGTAGACGCAATCCGAACCGATCATTTGCGCAGGCTCGGGCTCAAGCGCAGCATGTCCAGCCCTGTATCGACCCAGCGTTCGGCTTCGGTGTGCAGCTCGAAACTGTCCGGCGCCAGCAACCACTGGTAAAGGATGCCGTCGATGTAGGCATGCAGGCTGATCGCAGCACGGACCGTATCGAGATCTTCGGGCAACTGCCCCCTATTCACCGCATTACTCAGAGCCAGGGCAATTCGCACGTTACAGTCGAGACTGACCGCACGGCGCTGCTGGCGCAGGTCACACATTTCATCGGTGAATTCACACTTATG
Organism: Pseudomonas sp. LBUM1646; assembly: GCF_059716165.1. Classification (NCBI taxonomy): domain Bacteria; kingdom Pseudomonadati; phylum Pseudomonadota; class Gammaproteobacteria; order Pseudomonadales; family Pseudomonadaceae; genus Pseudomonas; species Pseudomonas sp. LBUM1646. Next base: position 1,506,037 of record NZ_CP166810.1, on the reverse strand, counting down.
AAACAGAATCTCGTTGATGCGTCGGGTTTTCGGGTCCAGGGCAACTTGATGAAACAAATGAGTCAGCAGCTTGCGCATGCAGCCCAACGGATCGAGTTCATGCTCGCTCTCACTGGCCTTGGCCATTTCATCCAGCGGCTCATGCAAGGTATCCAGCATGGCCTGCACCAGATCCGCCTTGTTGCTGAAATGCCAGTAGATGGCCCCGCGAGTCACGCCGGCCAGGGTAGCGATGTCCGCCAGCGTCGTGCGCGCCACGCCCCTTTCATAAAAGGCTTTCTCTGCCGCTTCGAGAATCTGGCTACGGGTTTCTTGAGCTTCCTCTTTGGTACGACGGACCATGGCAGTACAACCTCAATCAGGATGCTTCAGCGATGTCTGAATATCCGCTGAACAAAAATGGGGCAAGCGCTCTTGGGCGTCGTCCCCGGCCTACAATTCAAACCTTTGAACGGCTTTTGTAACGATGTGGGTACGCAGCCAAGGTATTTACAAACAACCATGAACGTAAGTATATTCCTTAGCAAGCTACTTATCCACTCAGCGCACATTTTTTACCCTTCCACCTTTCTAGTGCGCATTTAGCGCGCCTGACCCGAGGATTTTCATGCAATTCAAGCCAGCTGTTACCGCCCTGGTCACTGCCGTCGCCCTGGCATCGCTGCTCAGCGGATGTAAAAAGGAAGAGGCACCTCCTGCCGCTCCCGCCCCTCAGGTCGGCGTCGTCACCCTGCAACCCCAAGCGTTTACCCTGACGTCCGAACTGCCGGGCCGTACCAGTGCGTACCGCATCGCCGAAGTTCGCCCGCAGGTCAACGGCATCATTCTCAAGCGTCTGTTCAAGGAAGGTGGCGACGTCAAGGCTGGTCAGCAGCTCTATCAGATCGATCCGTCGGTCTATGAGGCCACTCTGAAAAGCGCCCAGGCCAACCTGCAACAGACCAAGTCGATCTCCGATCGTTACCAGCAACTGGTCAAGGAGCAAGCGGTCAGCCGCCAGGAATACGACACGGCCCTGGCCAATCGTTTGCAATCGGAAGCGACCCTGCAATCGGCCCAGATCAATGTGCGCTACACCAAGGTCTACGCACCGATCACTGGTCGTATCGGCCGCTCTTCGGTGACCGAAGGCGCGCTGGTCACCAGCGGCCAGACCGACGCGATGGCAGTCATCCAGCAACTGGACCCGATCTACGTCGACGTCACCCAGTCTTCGGTCGAGCTGCTTGAGCTGCGCCGTGAACTGGAAAGCGGTCGCCTGCAAAAGGCCGGCGACAACTCGGCCGCGGTCAAGCTGACCCTGGAAGACGGCAGCCAGTACAAGCAGGACGGCAAACTGGAGTTCTCCGAAGTCTCGGTTGACCAGACCACCGGTTCCGTCACCTTGCGCGCCGTGTTCCCCAACCCTGATCACACCCTGCTGCCTGGCATGTTCGTTCACGCCCAGTTGCAGTCCGGTGTGAACAGCGCGGCGATCCTTGCTCCGCAACAAGGTGTGACCCGCGACCTCAAAGGCACCCCGACCGCGCTGGTCGTAGGCCCGGACAACAAGGTCGAACTGCGCCAGCTCAAGGCCAGCCGTACCGTCGGTAGCCAATGGCTGATCGAAGACGGCCTCAAGGCAGGCGACCGCCTGATCACCGAAGGGCTGCAATACGTCAAACCTGGCGTTGAAGTTAAGGCCACGGAAGCTACTAACGTTGGCAAGAACCCAGCCCCCGCTCAGACAGCTGATAAGGCTTACAGCGGCAAAGGGGAGTAAACCATGTCGAAATTTTTTATCGACCGTCCGATTTTCGCCTGGGTAATTGCCCTGGTGATCATGCTGGTCGGGGCTCTATCGATCCTCAAGTTACCAATTAACCAGTACCCGAGTATTGCGCCGCCGGCCATTGCCATCTCCGTGACCTACCCAGGCGCCTCTGCACAAACCGTGCAGGACACCGTGGTGCAGGTCATTGAGCAACAGCTCAACGGTATCGATAATCTGCGTTATGTGTCGTCGGAAAGTAACTCCGACGGCAGCATGACCATTACCGCCACCTTCGAGCAAGGCACCAACTCCGATACCGCGCAGGTCCAGGTCCAGAACAAACTGAACCTGGCCACCCCGCTGCTGCCGCAAGAAGTGCAGCAACAGGGTATCCGCGTGACCAAGGCAGTGAAAAACTTCCTGCTGGTGATCGGCGTTGTCTCGCAAGACGGCAGCATGTCCAAGGACGACTTGTCCAACTACATCGTGTCGAACATGCAGGACCCGATCTCCCGGACTGCCGGTGTCGGTGACTTCCAGGTCTTCGGTGCCCAGTACGCGATGCGGATCTGGCTCGACCCGGCCAAGTTGAACAACTACAACCTGACCCCGGCCGATGTCAGTGCCGCGATCTCGGCACAGAACGTTCAAATCTCCTCCGGTCAACTCGGTGGCTTGCCGGCACTGCCTGGCCAGCAACTGAACGCCACGATCATCGGCAAGACCCGCCTGCAAACTGCCGAGCAGTTCAAGGCGATCCTGCTGAAAGTCAACAAGGATGGTTCGCAAGTTCGTGTCGGTGATGTCGCCGATGTCGGCCTGGGGGGTGAAAACTCCAGCATCGCGGCGCAGTTCAACGGCAAGCCGGCTTCCGGTCTGGCGGTGAAACTGGCCAACGGCGCCAACGCCCTTGATACAGCCAAGGCCCTGCGTAAAACCATCGATGACCTCAAGCCATTCTTCCCGGAAGGGATGGAAGTGGTGTTCCCGTACGACACCACTCCGGTGGTGACCGAATCGATCAAGGGTGTGGTTGAAACCCTGGTCGAAGCGATCGTGCTGGTGTTCCTGGTGATGTTCCTGTTCTTGCAGAACTTCCGCGCGACCATCATCACCACGATGACCGTACCGGTGGTATTGCTGGGTACGTTCGGGATCCTCGCGGCGTTCGGTTTCAGCATCAACACCCTGACCATGTTCGGTATGGTGTTGGCCATCGGCTTGCTGGTGGACGATGCCATCGTCGTGGTGGAAAACGTCGAACGGGTGATGAGCGAGGAAGGCCTGTCGCCCAAGGAAGCCACCAAGAAATCCATGGGGCAGATCCAGGGCGCACTGGTCGGTATCGCGCTGGTGCTGTCGGCGGTACTGCTGCCGATGGCGTTCTTCAGCGGTTCCACCGGTGTGATCTACAAACAGTTCTCGATCACCATCGTCTCGGCCATGGCCCTGTCGGTAATGGTTGCGCTGATCTTCACCCCGGCGCTCTGCGCCACCATGCTCAAGGCGATTCCGAAAGGCGAGCATGGCACACCGAAACGCGGCTTCTTTGGCTGGTTCAACCGCAACTTCGACCGTGGCCTCAGAAGCTACGAGCGCGGTGTCGGCAACATGCTCAAGCACAAGATCCCGTACCTGCTGGCTTACCTGCTGATCATCGTCGGCATGATCTGGCTGTTCACCCGCATTCCGACCGCGTTCCTGCCGGAAGAAGACCAGGGCGTACTGTTCGCCCAGGTGCAAACCCCGGCCGGTTCCAGCGCCGAACGCACGCAAGTGGTGATCGACGAGATGCGTTCCTACCTGCTGGAGAAAGAGTCCGGCGCGGTGGCCTCGGTGTTCACCGTGAACGGCTTCAACTTCGCCGGTCGTGGCCAGAGTTCCGGTCTGGCGTTCATCATGCTCAAGCCTTGGGCCGAGCGTGACGCGAGCAACAGCGTGTTTGCCCTGGCAGGCCGCGCCCAGCAGCACTTCTTTACCTTCCGCGATGCCATGGTGTTTGCCTTCGCACCGCCGGCGGTACTGGAATTGGGTAACGCCACCGGTTTCGACGTGTTCCTGCAAGACCGTGCCGGTATCGGTCACGACAAGCTGATGGCGGCGCGTAACCAGTTCCTCGGCATGGCGGCACAGAGCAAGGTGCTGTACCAGGTGCGTCCGAACGGCTTGAACGATGAGCCGCAATACCAACTGGAAATCGACGATGAGAAAGCCAGCGCCCTGGGCCTGACCCTCTCCGACATCAACAGCACGCTGTCGATCTCCTTCGGTAGTAGCTATGTGAACGACTTCATCGACCGTGGTCGGGTGAAGAAGGTTTACGTACAAGGCATGCCAGGTTCGCGCATGAGCCCGGAAGACTTGAAGAAATGGTATGTGCGCAACAGCGCGGGCACCATGGTGCCGTTCTCCGCCTTCGCCAAAGGCGAGTGGGTCTACGGTTCGCCGAAACTGGCCCGTTATAACGGCGTGGAAGCGATGGAGATTCTCGGGGCTCCGGCACCGGGCTACTCCACCGGTGAAGCCATGGCCGAAGTCGAAGCCATCGCCAAGAAACTGCCGGCGGGTGTCGGTATTTCCTGGACTGGTCTGTCGTACGAGGAACGCTTGTCCGGCTCCCAGGCGCCAGCGCTGTACGCCCTGTCGCTGCTGATGGTGTTCCTGTGTCTGGCGGCCCTGTATGAAAGCTGGTCGATTCCGATCGCGGTCATGCTCGTGGTACCGCTGGGGATCATCGGTGCGCTGATGGCCACCAGCCTGCGAGGGCTGTCCAACGACGTGTACTTCCAGGTGGGCCTGTTGACGACCATCGGTCTGGCATCGAAAAACGCCATTCTGATCGTCGAGTTCGCCAAGGACTTGCACGAGCAAGGACGCAGCCTGCGCGAAGCGGCCATCGAGGCCTGCCGCATGCGTCTGCGACCGATCATCATGACGTCGCTGGCCTTCGTCCTCGGTGTGGTTCCGCTGGCGATCTCCACTGGCGCCGGTTCGGGCAGTCAGCACGCAATCGGTACCGGGGTAATTGGCGGTATGATCACCGCCACGGTCCTGGCGATCTTCTGGGTCCCACTGTTCTTCGTCACCGTGTCGTCCATCGGCCAGCGCAAAAAAGCTGATCAGGATGACGCTATTGAAAATCCTAAAGAGGCTGGCCAATGAGCAAGTCGCTACTCTCCCTAGCTGTTGCCGCCTTCGTGCTCGGTGGCTGCTCGCTGATTCCTGACTATCAGCAGCCGGCAGCACCGGTGGCAGGTCAATTCCCGCAGGGCCCGGCGTATTCGCCGGCCCAGGCGCCTAGCCAGGCCGCCGCCGAGCAGGGCTGGAAGCAGTTTTTCCATGACCCGGCGCTGCAACAGATGATCCAGGTCGCCCTGGAAAACAACCGTGACCTGCGTGTCGCGGCCCTGAACATCGACGCCTTCGCGGCCCAGTACCGCATCCAGCGTGCCGATCTGTACCCGGCGATCTCGGCCAATGGCACCGGCAGCCGCCAGCGCGTTCCGGCACGAGCCTCGCAGACCGGCGAGGCAGGTATCACCAGCTCCTACTCGGCCACTGTCGGTATCAGCGCCTATGAACTCGACCTGTTCGGTCGGGTTCGCAGCCTGAGCGAAGAAGCCCTGCAGAAGTACTTCGCCACCGAAGAAGCGCGGCGCAGCACGCAGATCAGCCTCGTGGCCAGCGTGGCCAACGCCTACCTGACCTGGCAGGCCGACAAGGAACTGCTGAAACTGACCCAGGACACCCTCGGCGCGTTCGAGGAGAGCTACAAGCTCACCTCGCGCAGCAACGAAGTCGGTGTCGCCTCGGCCCTGGACCTGGCCCAGTCGCGTACCTCGGTGGAAAACGCCCGGGCACAACTGGCCAAGTACACCCGTCAGGTCGCCCAGGATGAAAACAGCCTGGTGCTGCTGCTCGGCACCGGTGTCCCGGCCAACCTGCAAGCCGCCAAGCCATTGTCTGACGACCTGCTGAGCGATGTACCGCCGGGCCTGCCGTCGGACTTGCTGCAACGTCGTCCGGACATCCTCCAGGCCGAATACAACCTGAAGGCCGCCAACGCCAACATCGGCGCGGCGCGAGCGGCGTTCTTCCCGAGCATCAGCCTGACCGCCAATGCCGGGACCCTGAGCCCGGACCTGTCCGGTCTGTTCAAGGGTGGTTCGGGGACCTGGCTGTTCTCGCCGCAGATCAACCTGCCGATCTTCAACGCTGGCAGCCTGCGCGCCAGCCTGGATTACTCGAAAATCCAGAAAGACATCGGCGTGGCGAACTACGAGAAGTCCATTCAAACGGCCTTCCAGGAAGTCGCTGATGGCCTGGCCGCCCGCCAGACCTACACCGAGCAGTTGCAGGCCCAGCGTGATTTCGTCGCCGCCAACCAGGACTACTACCGTCTGGCCGAGCGTCGCTACCGCATTGGTGTCGACAGCAACCTGACCTTCCTCGACGCCCAACGTCAGCTCTTCAGCGCCCAACAGACGCTGATCACCGACCGTTTGGCGCAGTTGAACAGCGCAGTCAATCTGTACAAGGCGCTGGGTGGTGGCTGGAACGAACAAACGGCGAAAAACGAACCGTTGAAAGAAGAAGCGCCGAAGTTGAAGTTGTTCTGATAGCGCTTTGAATACGAGAAGCCCACCTTTTGGTGGGCTTTTTGTTGCCTTGGGAAAAGCGAAAGTCAAAAGATCGCAGCCTTCGGCAACGCCCACAGGCGCGTAGGAGCTGCCGAAGGCTGCGAACTTTTGATTTTTATCTTCTGATCTTTGTCGTTCGATAATCGCCCAAAACCCGCTTTCCCCAATTGAATCCCCCCGCCCATCCCCCGCACCATTCGCTCCACAAAACCAATAACAACAGGTCCAACACCATGTCCCCGCGCCCTGCCCTGTCCGGCTGATATCCCCCCGCGTTCCCTCGATTTCAACTCTTGTGTCTGCACCCTCAGGTTGCGGCAGCGCCCCGTTTCACCCCTAACAATTAGAGAGACCCGAGCCCATGAAGCCTTCCACCGCGCAGTACGTGTTCCCCAGCCTCATCGCCGCCGCATTGGCCGGCAGCGCCCTGCCCGTCGTGGCCGAAGAATCGGGTTTTGTCGAAGGTGCCAAGGTCAACCTGAACCTGCGCAATTTCTACATCAATCGCAACTTCACCAACCCAACCAAGGCCCAGGGCAAGGCCGAAGAATGGACGCAAAGCTTCATCCTCGATGCTAAATCCGGTTTCACCCAAGGCACCGTCGGATTCGGCATGGACGTGCTGGGGTTGTACTCGGTGAAACTCGACGGCGGTAAAGGCACGGGCGGTACGCAGTTGCTGCCGCTGGATCATGACGGGCGCCCGGCGGATAACTTTGGCCGCACCAACGTGGCGTTCAAGGCCAAGCTGTCCCAGACCGAAGTGAAGGTCGGCGAATGGATGCCGGTGCTGCCGATCCTGCGTTCGGATGACGGCCGTTCCCTCCCGCAAACCTTCCGGGGCGGGCAGATCACGTCGAAGGAAATCGACGGCCTGACGCTCTACGGCGGCCAGTTCCGCGCCAACAGCCCACGGGACGACAGCAGCATGAGCGACATGTCGATGGTCGGCAAAGCAGCGTTCACCTCCGACCGTTTCAATTTCCAGGGCGGTGAGTACGTCTTCAATGACAAGCACACTCAGATCGGCCTGTGGAACGCCGAACTCAAGGACATCTACAGCCAGCAATTCATCAACCTGATCCACACCCAGCCCATCGGCGACTGGACCCTCGGCGCCAACATTGGTTACTTCTACGGTAAGGATGACGGCAGTGCCCGGGCCGGCGAGTTGGACAATAAGACCTGGTCTGGCATGTTCTCGGCCAAGTACGGCGGCAACACCTTCTACGTCGGCCTGCAAAAACTCACCGGCGACAGCGCCTGGATGCGCGTCAACGGCACCAGCGGCGGCACTTTGGCCAACGACAGTTACAACAACAGCTACGACAACGCCCAGGAACGCTCCTGGCAATTGCGCCATGACTACAACTTCGTCGCCCTCGGCATCCCCGGCCTGACCCTGATGAACCGCTACATCAGCGGCGACAACGTGCACACCGGCACCATCACCAACGGCAAGGAATGGGGCCGCGAATCGGAACTGGGCTACACCGTGCAAAGCGGCACACTCAAGGACCTGAACTTCAAATGGCGCAACTCGACCCTGCGCCGGGACTTCAGCAACAACGAGTTTGATGAGAACCGCTTGATCGTCAGCTATCCGATCAGTTTGCTGTAAGCCAAATCAAAAGATCGCAGCCTTCGGCAGCTCCACAGGGTGTATACATTCCTCTGTAGGAGCTGCCGAAAGCTGCGATCTTTTTTGAGGCCGTTACTCTATTCCCGCGATTCAACCCCCAACTCATCCCACACCGACTCCGCCAGGTGGAACGTGGCATTCGCCGCCGGAATCCCGCAATAGATCGCGCTCTGCATGATCACTTCCTTGATCTCGCCGCGGGTCACGCCGTTGTTGGCGGCGGCGCGCAGGTGCAGCTTGAGTTCTTCATTGCGGTTCATGCCGATCAGCATGGCGATGGTGATCAGGCTGCGGGTGTGGCGCGGCAGGCCCGGGCGGGTCCAGATGTCGCCCCAAGCGTGACGGGTGATCATTTCCTGGAACTCCGAGTTGAACTCGGTCAGCGCATTCAGGCTGCGGTCGACATGGGCGTCGCCAAGGACTGCGCGACGGACTTCCAGGCCCTCGTCATAACGTTGTTTCTCGTCCACAAAATTCCCCTCAAGGCTTCGACAAAAACCCCAGCACCCGCGCGCTGAACGCGTCGCCGGCCTGGACGTTGGACAGGTGCGCGGCGTAGAACTCGGCGTACTCGGCGCCCTGCACGTGTGCCTGAATAAAGTGCCCACCAGACGGCGGCGTAACCGCGTCTTCGGTGCCGGCGATCACCAGCAGCGGCACCTTGATCGAGGACAATTGCTCACGGAAATCGGCATCGCGCACGGCGGCGCAATTGGCCGCGTAACCTTCAGGCGAAGTGGCGGCGAGCATGTCAGTGATCTTCTTCGCCGCCGCCGGATTGGCTTCGGCAAAATCCGCAGTAAACCAGCGTGCAATCGATGCATCACGCAAGGCGACCATGGCCTCCGGGCCGTCCCGCAGCACGGTTTCGATTCGCGGGTTCCACACCGACGGATCGCCGATTTTCGCTGCGGTGTTGCACACGATCAATTTGTGCAGCCGCTCGCCAGCGTTGATCCCCAGCCACTGGCCAATCAAGCCGCCCATGGACAGGCCACAGAAATGCGCGCGCTCGATGTGCAACGCATCCAGCAGCGCCAAAACGTCGTGGCCCAGTTGCTCGATGGTGTACGGCCCCGGTGTGACCAGCGACTGGCCATGACCACGGGTATCAAAACGCAGTACCCGGAAATGCTCGCTGAACGCCGCGACCTGTGCGTCCCACATGTGCAGGTCGGTGCCCAAGGAGTTGGACAACACCAGCACCGGCGCATCGACCGGGCCATCGAGTTGCGGCCCTTGAATTTGGTAGTGCAGTTCGCCCTCGGCGAGTTGTACGAATGCCACGGCAGCCTCCTTCAGGCAGTCAACGCAAAATGTTCAGCCACCGCCCGCTCGACCCAGGTTTGGGCCTGGCCGAGGTAGTGGGCAGGGTCCAGCAGTTGATCCAGTTCGGCGTCCGACAGTTGCGCCGTCACTTGCGGTTCGTCGCCGAGGACTGCGCGCAGATGCCGTTGCTCGGCCACCGCGCGTTTGCAGCACTGTTCCAGCAGATAATGCGCGGTCTCGCGACCGACCCGTTGCGCGAGGACGATGCTCACCGCTTCTGCCAGCACCAAACCTTGAGTCAGGTCGAGATTGCGCGCCATGCGATCCGCGTCTACTTCCAGACCATCCGCCACCAGCAACGCTTGCTGCAGGCTGCCGGACACCAGGCAGCAAATCTCCGGCAGGGTTTCCCACTCGGCATGCCACAGGCCCAGGCTGCGTTCGTGTTCCTGGGGCATGGCGCTGAACAGGGTCGAGAGCAAACCCGGCACCCGCGTCGCCGCGCCGATCAACACTGCAGCGCCCACCGGGTTGCGCTTGTGCGGCATGGTCGAAGAACCGCCCTTGCCCGGCGCCGCAGGTTCGAACACTTCAGCGGCTTCGGTCTGCATCAACAGGCTGATGTCGCGACCGAATTTGCCGAGGCTGCCGGCGATCAGACCGAGCACCGCGCCGAACTCCACTAGGCGATCACGCTGGGTGTGCCAGGGTTGCTCCGGCAACGCCAGTTGCAGTTCCTCAGCCAAGGCGTAGGCGATGGGCATCGCTTGTTCGCCGAGGGCCGCGAGGGTTCCCGAGGCGCCGCCGAATTGCAGCACCAGCAATCGCGGTTTGAGTTCGCGCAACCGCTGACGACTGCGGGTCACCGCACCGAGCCAACCGGCGATTTTCATGCCGAGGGTGACCGGCGTCGCGTGTTGCAACCAGGTGCGTCCGGCCAGCGGTGTGGCGGCATAGCGCTGAGCCTGGGTCGCCAGGGTTTCCCCCAGTTGCGCCAGATCGCTTTCGATCAACTCCAATGCCCGGCGCAATTGCAGCACCAGACCGGAATCCATCACGTCCTGACTGGTCGCGCCCAAATGCACATAACGCTCAGCCTCGGCGTCGCTTGCCGCGATCTGTTTGCCCAAGGCCTTGACCAACGGAATCGCCGAGTTCCCCGCCGTGGCAATCGCTTCACCGAGGGCGGCGAAATCGTAATGCCCGGCCTGACAGGCTGCTTCGATAGCCGCGACGGCGGTGTGCGGAATCAACCCGACCCGCGCTTCGGCCCGGGCCAGCGCCGCTTCGAAATCGAGCATGGCCTGAACCCGGCCCTGATCGCAGAACACCTCACGCATATCGCGGGCAGTGAAATAGGCATCGAACAATTGATTGTTCGGTCGCTGGTTCATAAAAAGTCCTTGGAAGCGTGGGCCGAACGGGCCCACGCATAGGGATCAAAGGTCGTGGTGCAAATACTTCGCTTGTTTGGGCAGGCGCAGGCTGAACAGAAACGCCACCGCCATCATTACCGTGACGTACCAGTAGAAGGAGTTTTCCATGCCCACGGCTTTCAGGCTCAGGGCCACGTATTCCGCCGAACCGCCGAAGATCGCATTCGCCACCGCATACGCCAGGCCAACGCCCAGGGCACGCACCTCGGGCGGGAACATTTCGGCTTTTACCAGGCCACTGATCGAGGTGTAGAAACTGACAATCGCCAACGCCACGGTAATCAGCACAAAGGCCAGAAATGGACTGCTGACGCTTTTCAGGCTGAGCAGGATCGGCACGGTGAACAAGGTCCCGAGGGCGCCGAACCAGAGCATCGAGTTACGGCGGCCGATCTTGTCCGCGAGCATGCCGAACAGCGGCTGCATGCACATATAAAGGAACAGCGCGCCGGTCATGATGTAACTGGCAGTCTTGGCGTGCATGCCGGCGGTGTTCACCAGGTACTTCTGCATGTACGTGGTGAAGGTGTAGAAAATCAGCGAACCGCCAGCGGTGTAGCCGAGCACGGTGATGAACGCAGCTTTATGGTCGCGAAACAGCGCCATGATGCTGCCGGCGTCCTTGTTTTCGCGCATTTCCTTGCTGCTGGTTTCCTTCAGCGAACGACGCAGGAACAGCGAAATCAACGCCGCCAGCGCGCCGACCACGAACGGGATCCGCCAGCCGTAGGCACGCAAGTCATCTTCGGTGAGGAACTGTTGCAGGATCACCACCAGCGACACCGCGAGCAGTTGCCCGCCAATCAACGTCACGTACTGGAACGAGGCGAAAAAACCGCGCTGGCCCTTGAGGGCAACTTCGCTCATGTAAGTTGCGGTGGTGCCGTATTCGCCACCCACCGACAGGCCCTGAAGCAGACGCGCGAACAGCAGCATGATCGGTGCCCAGACGCCAATGCTGTTGTAGGTCGGCAGACAGGCGATGAGCAACGAGCCGAAGCACATCATCAGCACCGAAATCATCATCGAATTCTTGCGCCCGTGCTTGTCCGCGACACGGCCAAAAATCCAGCCACCAATGGGCCGCATCAGGAACCCGGCGGCGAACACACCGGCGGTGTTGACCAACTGCACCGTGGGGTTGTCGGACGGGAAAAACGCCGGGGCGAAATAGATGGCGCAAAAGGCATACACGTAAAAGTCGAACCACTCGACCAGGTTGCCGGACGAGGCGCCGACAATGGCGAAGATGCGCTTGCTGCGCTCTTCTCCGGTGTAGTGTTCTGTAGAGGCGGTAGTCGTTGTCATTGTTTTTCACTCAATGGGGACAGTGAGAGTCTAGACACACTTCGCAACAATCCCGTTCCGCAGATGCATTGGCAACACAATGATCGTTCCCACGCTCTGCGTGGGAATGCATACCGTGACGCTCCGCGTCACAGTGTACGCAGAGCGTCCATGGCGGCATTCCCACGCAGCGTGGGAACGATCAGGTTAGAGTCAGTAATCGAAGAACACTGTCTCCGCATCGGTGCCCTGCAAAATCACGTTCCACTGGTAAACACCGGATGCATCGGCCTTGGCCAGCAACGTGCTACGGCGCTCGGACGGCACACACTCCAACAATGGATCCGCCACATTCGTCGGCTCGCCATCAAAGTAAATCCGCGTCAGCAAGTGCTTGACCAACCCACGGGCAAACACCAACACCACCAGATGCGGCGCCTGGGTCGTGCCATTCAGCCCTTCCACCGTCCCCGGCTTGATCGTGGTAAAGCGAAACCGCCCTTCAGCATCCACCGGCACCCGGCCAAAGCCTTCGAAGTTCGGGTCCCGGGGTTTGTCCTGATCGTCTTCCGGGTGGTCGTATTTGCCGGCCGCATTGGCCTGCCAGACTTCGAGCATCGCGTCGTTTACAACATCGCCGTTGCCATCGATGACTTGCCCGGTGATCGCCACGCGCTGGCCCAGGGTCTGTTCGACGGTCAGGTCTTCGCGGTTCAGCCAGGTCAGGCCGATGTGGTAATACGGCCCGACGGTATGGGACGTGGTCGCGTTCAGCGTCATCTTATTTCTCCATCGGCGTGGCTTCGCGGCCGCGCAAGACGATGTCCCAGCGATAGCCGAGGGCATAGGAAGGAATGGTTTTTTCCAGGTCGAAACTGGCGATCAAGCGTTCTTTGGCGCGGGTATCTGGCACGCAGTTGTAGATCGGGTCGTAGGCCAGCAACGGATCACCCGGGAAATACATCTGGGTCACCAGCCGCGTCAGAATACTCGGCCCAAACAGTGAGAAATGGATGTGCGCCGGACGCCAGGCGTTGTGATGGTTGCCCCACGGATAGGCGCCTGGCTTGATGGTCTGGAACTGATACCAGCCATCGGCGTCGGTCACGGTGCGGCCGGTGCCGGTGAAGTTCGGGTCCAGCGGCGCGTCGTGCAGGTCGCGAGCATGGTTGTAGCGCCCGGCGGCGTTGGCCTGCCAGATCTCCACCAGAATCCCCGGCACCGGCAAACCATCCTCATCGAGCACGCGGCCGTGGATGATGATGCGCTCGCCCTGTGGCTCGCCCGTGTGCTGGGCGGTCAGGTCGTTATCCTTCTCGTTGATGCGCTCGGCGCCGATAGTCGGGCCGGTAATTTCCGACAGCGAATGGGGCAAAAACACCAACGGCTTGGACGGCGCGCGACGGTTGGTGGATTGATAGGTCGGGTGCAAGTAATCCGGCTGGGTGCCTTCCTGCGGGCGACGGTAACCAGGCTTGTCAGTCATTTCGCTTTTCCTCTGTTCTTATTAGTCGGCGGCTGTCAGACGCGTTCGATCGCGAGGGCCAGACCTTGGCCGACACCAACGCACATGGTCGCCAGACCTTTCTTTCCACCGGTTTTTTCCAGTTGATGCAGCGCGGTCAGCACCAGACGTGCGCCGCTCATGCCCAACGGATGGCCCAAGGCAATGGCGCCACCGTTAGGGTTGACTTGGGCCGCGTCGTCCGCCAATCCCAATTCACGCAGTACCGCCAAGCCCTGGCTGGCGAAGGCTTCGTTGAGTTCGATCACGTCGAAATCGCTGACCGCCAGACCGAGGCGCTCGGTGAGTTTGCGCACCGCCGGCACCGGGCCGATGCCCATGATGCGAGGGGCGACCCCGGCGCTGGCCATGCCGAGCACTTTGGCGCGGGCAGTCAGACCGTGTTTTTTCACGGCTTCGGCGGACGCCAGGATCATTGCGGCCGCCCCGTCATTCACACCCGAGGCATTGCCAGCGGTGACGGTTTTGTCCGGGCCGTTGACTGGTTTTAGTTTGGCCAGGGTTTCCAATGTGGTGTCGGCACGAGGATGTTCGTCCTGGGTGACGATTGTTTCTCCTTTCTTGTGGGCAATCCGCACTTCAACGATTTCTTCAGCGAAAAATCCTGCAGCTTGCGCGGCCGCCGTCCGTTGCTGGCTGCGCAGGGCGAAAGCGTCCTGATCCTCGCGGGACACTTCGTAGTCGTCCGCTACGTTGTCGGCGGTTTGCGGCATCGCATCGACACCGTACTGGGCTTTCATCAACGGGTTGATAAAGCGCCAGCCAATGGTGGTGTCTTCCAGCTTCATATTGCGCGAGAACGCCGCATCGGCCTTGCCCATCACAAACGGTGCGCGGGACATCGACTCGACGCCGCCCGCAATCGCCAGCTCCATCTCGCCGCTGGCAATCGCCCGGAACGCCGTGCCGATGGCGTCCATGCCCGAAGCGCAGAGGCGGTTGAGCGTGACGCCGGGAATGCTTTCCGGCAGCCCGGCCAACAGCAGCGCCATGCGCGCCACGTTGCGGTTGTCTTCGCCGGCCTGGTTGGCGCAACCGAGGAACACCTCGTCTACCGCGCTCCAGTCCACCGACGGGTTGCGCTCCATCAGCGCCTTGATCGGTACGGCGGCCAGGTCGTCGGCACGAACTGCCGACAAGCCACCGCCGAACCGGCCAATGGGGGTGCGAATCGCGTCGCAGATGTAAACGTCACGCATCAGGCTTCTCCGGGTGCTTGGCCGTGGGCAGCGGCGGTGCGGGCTTCCAGATCCCTTAATGCCGTCAGCTCGACATCGGTGGGCTCGGCGGTGTTTTCAACATTTTCGGCGAAGCGGATCGCCCAACCGGTGGCGGCGACCACTTGCTCGCGGGTCACGCCGGGATGCAGCGCGGTGACCACGAATTCATGGGTGTCGGCTTCCGGTTCCATGATGCACAGGTCGGTAATGATGCCGACCGGCCCGGCGCCCGGCAGGCCCAGGCGTTTGCGCGAATCACCGCCCTCGCCGTGGCCGACCGAGGTAATGAAGTCGAGTTTGTCGACAAAAGAGCGCGCCGACTGTTTAAGGATGATCAACACGCTCTTGGCGGAACCGGCAATCTCCGGTGCGCCACCGGCACCCGGCAGGCGGACTTTCGGCTGGTGATAATCGCCAACGACTGTGGTGTTGATATTGCCGAAGCGGTCAACCTGCGCCGCGCCGAGAAAACCGACGTCGATACGCCCACCCTGCAACCAATAGCGAAAAATCTCACCGGTCGGCACGACAGTGTCGGCGGTTTCCGCCAGCTCACCGTCGCCGATCGACAGCGGCAGTACGCTCGGCTTGGCACCGATCGGACCCGATTCGTAGATCAGGACTACGTCAGGGGAGGAAGTCAGCCGCGCCAGGTTGGCGGCTTTCGACGGCAAACCGATACCGACGAAGCACACCGAACCGTTCTTCAAACGGCGGGCGGCGGCGACGGTCATCATTTCATTGGTGGTGTAAGTCATTACTTGGCCTCCGATGCAGCGGCCAGCTTGGCCTGGAACTCGCTGAAGTCAGCGCAGCCGTGGATGTACTCGTTGATCCACGCGGTGAAGGTGTCGCGGTCCCGGGCAATCGGGTCCCAGGCCTGGTAGAAGCGGTTATCGCGCTCGTTGTAACCATGGGCGTAGGACGGATGCGCGCCGCCAGGGACGTGGCAAACCGCGCTCAAGGCCCAGGTCGGCAGTACACACGAGTTCATCGGTGCATTGAGGTCATCGACGATTTCTTCGACGGTGACAATGCAGCGCTTGGCCGCCAGCGCCGCTTCTTTCTGCACGCCAAGAATGCCCCACAGCAAAACGTTGCCTTTGCGGTCGGCCTTCTGCGCGTGAATCACGGTGATGTCCGGACGCACCGACGGTACGGCGGCCAGCACTTCGCCGGTGAACGGGCAGGTGACGGTTTTGATCAGCGGATTGACCTTTGGCAGGTCGGAACCGGCGTAGGCCCGCAACACTGCGAACGGTAGGCCGGAAGCGCCAGCGACGTAGGCATTCGCCAAGTCAGCGTGGCTGTGTTCTTCGATTTCCAGTGGATGCGGCCACTGCTTCTCGACGGCGTCACGCAGACGGTGCAGCGAGCCTACGCCGGGGTTGCCGCCCCAGGAAAAAATCAGCTTGCGAGCACAACCGGCACCGATCAACTGGTCGTAGATCAAGTCAGGTGTCATTCGCACCAGCGTCAGATCTTTCTTGCCCTGGCGAATGATTTCATGACCCGCCGCCGTCGGAATCAGGTGAGTGAAGCCTTCAAGCGCGACGGTATCGCCGTCGTTGACGAATTGCTTCACCGCGTCATGCAGCGAAAGGATTTCAGCCATGGGGCAGGCTCCCGTTTTGTTGTGAACCGACAGTGGAAGAAAAAGGCGCGAGGTTCAGCGCCGAAGTCACTGAAGATTAAGCCGCTGGAAATTGCCGAACAATCCGATAATCGACTGAGTGTTCGTTTATCGAACAGATTGTTGTCTGGCTATCGATCCGTTCCGCCGATCGTTCCCACGCTCCGCGTGGGAATGCCTCAGGGGACGCTCCGCGTTCCAATGGGACGCGGAGCGTCCCGGGCTGCATTCCCACGCGGAGCGTGGGAACGATCACCCACCCTCAGGTCGCATCCGCATGACTCACCATGCCTTTGATCACCACCGCCGTGGTCGCCAGTGCCGCGGGAATCACCAACGCCGTCAGCACCTGCTCGAAATTCCAGCCCAACCCCAGCAACGTCGCGCCCATCCAGGCACCGAGGATCGCGCCGAAACGGCCAATCCCGAGCATCCACGACACCCCGGTCGCTCGGCCCTGGGTCGGATAAAACCGCGCCGCCAACGATGGCATCGCCGATTGCGCGCCGTTGACACACATCCCGGCCACCAGCACCAATGTCGCCAACACCGTGATGTGGCCCAGGCTCTGCCCAACCGCGTAGGCAAACACCCCGGCCAACAGGTAGAAAGTGCCGATGACCTTGTGCGGATTGAACCGGTCCATCCCCCAGCCTACGCCTACAGCACTCAGCACTCCGCCGAACTGGAACAGCGCGCCGATAAACGCCGCCTGCTCCATGCTCGCGCCGCTGTCACGCATCAGCGTTGGTAGCCAACTGGTCAGCAGGTAAACGATCACCAGGCCCATGAAGTAGGTCAGCCACAGCAGCAAGGTGCCGGTGCTGTAGGTGCCGGAAAAAATCACCGCGAACACATTGCGCGCCTTCACGGTTTTCTGCTCCGGCACGCTGAAGCTGGACGCCTGGGCCACCACCGTCGGGTCGATCGGCGCCAGGGTTTTGCGCACTTTGTCGGTGCCGCGGTTACGGACCACAAGGTAACGCGCCGATTCCGGCAGCCAGAACAGCAATACGACGGCAAGGATCAGCGGCAAAATCCCACCGATCAGCAGCAGGCTGTGCCAGCCGAACGCCGGGATCAGCTTGGCCGAAATGAACCCGCCGCCGGCCATGCCGAGGTTGAAGCCGCAGAACATGCTGGTCACCAGCAGGGATTTCTTGCGCTCCGGGGTGTATTCCGACAGCAGCGTGGTGGCGTTCGGCATGCCGGCGCCCAGGCCCAGGCCCGTGAGGAAACGCAACACCAGCAATTGATCGACGTTAGAGCTATAGGCCGAGGCCAGGCTAAAAATGCCGAACAGAAATACCGCACCTACCAGTACGATTTTTCGCCCAAAGCGGTCAGCCAACGGGCCGGAGCCCAATGCGCCGAAAACCATGCCGATCAGCGCCGCACTCATCACCGGACCGAGGCTGGCGCGGTCGATGCCCCAGTCCTGGGACAGGGCCGGCGCGATGAAGCCCATGGCTGCGGTGTCGAGGCCATCGAGGAAGACAATCAGGAAACACAGGATCACCACTCGCCACTGGTAGCGCGAGATGGGTTGGGCATTGATGAAGGACTGCACGTCGAGGCAGTTTCCTACAGCAGACTGAGGCTGATTCATTATTTTTATTCCACGCAAAGAACGCGTGGCCTCTTCTCATTATTATTGGGGGGTCGTCATCCGGCGACTGACCGAGGGTCAACAGCGCCGGATGACGCTGCCGCGACATTAATGATCCGAGGGAAACAGCGTCAATTCGATAAACGCAACTCTGTGCGTTTATCGAACAGCTTAGGCGAACACTGCTTATGCAAAGAGTTGCGCGCTGAGGTCTCGGCTGGCACTCAGCAAACCCGGCAGGAACCGTTGCTCCAGCTCGTTGCGGCTGACGCGCCCGGCGTGGGTGCTGACGTTGAGTGCCGCCACCACTTGGCCGGAAGCGTCGTACACCGGGACGGCAATCGAGCGCAGGCCCTGCTCCAGTTCCTGATCGACGATGCACCAGCCTTGCTGTCGCACCTCTTGCAGGCATTCGAGCAACGCCTCGGGGGTGTGCAGCGTACGGCTGGTCTTGGCTTGAAATTCCGCATGGTCGAGGTATTCGCCGAGCGTCGTGTCATCCAGGGCGGCGAGCAGAATCCGCCCCATGGACGTGCAATAGGCCGGCAGACGCCCGCCGACCGACAAGTCCACGGAAATCAGGCGCTGAGTGGTCGCCGAACGGGCGATGTACAAAATGTCATCGCCTTCCAGGGTGGCCATGTTGCAGGCCTCGTGGAGTTGCTCGCTCATGCGGTCGAGGTACGGCTGTGCGGAAACCGCCAGCGGCGTCGAGGATAAATACGCATGGCCGAGGGTCAGGACTTTGGGCAGCAGTGAATAGGTCCGACCGTCCGTGGTGGCATAGCCGAGTTTGATCAAGGTGTGCAGGCAACGTCGCACGGCGGCGCGGGGAATTTCCGTGCGGTGGCTGATCTGGGCGATGGTCAGGTGTCGCTTGCGCTCCTGGAACGCTTGAACTACAGCCAGGCCACGGGCCAGGGACGTCATGAAGTCCGGGTCGCCGGTCAGGGCCTGGATTCGCTTGGCTGGCGAGGCGACGATCGGCGGCGCCACTGAAGCGAAGGAGTTGCGCATTTGATCGTTCATATCAGGTCCTTTTCCTACACGGATCAATGGCTATTACAAGCGGCTCAAGGCCTGCACACAAGCCGCAGGCAACAAGATTGGGCGATTATCGAACCATCGACCGATAATCGCAATCGCCCGCCCTTCATGGTCAGACGCGCGCAGCGCTGTTAGATATTGTCACTCTTAAGCGGTCGTCGACTTAAAAGGGCAAAGTTATGATCCGAACTTGTTCGCCTTGTTGACGTCAGAAACAAGTCGCTGAAAACTGGCAACCCGGACACTCTAATTACCCGTAAAAGTTACGAGTAACAAAATCATCACACACCAGGAACAACTTTTAACGTTCAAGAGATAGTGTTCTTCGAATCGACCGCTATAATGCATCTCAGTGGCCGACCGGTTTTTTATTTGCCGATTTTGTCACCCGGAGCGCGATGTCCCATCGCCGCCGCCCGCAGCAAGCGCCTGACGCTCATTTCATATGCACCGCCAACGCGTTCGCTGAAACAGGACACTGAAGCTACGTCAGCTGTTTTTCTCTGGTGCCGTGGCCGCCTGCAACATGGAAGTGTTGATCATTGTGTCGTTAAGAAGCCGATGCCTTTCAGGTATTGTCCTTCCGACGAGCGTGGTCAATAAACTTGAAGCAGCGCGTTTCACCAGAATTCATCTCAACTTAATCAGGTAGCACTGTGACGAAAGACGAACTGCGCGCGGAACTTGAGCGCCAGGAACAACGTTACAAGGATGTTTACGGCGGGGAAGTCACCACCTACGCCGCCCAGCCCGAACCGGAACGCAAACCCTGGCGTAAACGCGCCACCGTTCAGGATCAGGCATTCACCCAGGAACTGCAGAAGATGGAAAAGGAACTCAAAGCCGAAGAGCCTTGACCGCCCTGGCCTGAATCCTTCAAGGGTCTGCGTCTACATCCGCTAAAAGCGCGGTGTATCGACCATGCCTTTCGCGCCCGCTACCAGCGGGCAGCGGCCACCTCACCCATCGGATGAGGCAAATGGCGCATGTCCGACCCTCTTCTCAGATATTTCACACAAGCGTTTCAGCCTCTCGCGCTCTCGAGAGAAACCCCTGCGGGCGTTGGCTTTTCAAAGAAAATCAATGAGTTGCAAACCCTAGTAAAAACCTGGGGCTTAGGGCTTTGCGACAAACTAATTCGTTGAAGAATGTTACCGATGAGCAGCTAGTGCATCGATTTCCAGTCTTTTCTGGCATAATCGCGCCCCCTTACGACCGGGTCAGAAAACCTTCATGATCGATTTATTCAGCGGACTGGATGCTTGGGTGCTTGTGAGCCTCTTGCTCGCCCTGGCCTTTGTCCTCGCCTTCGAGTTCATCAACGGCTTTCATGACACTGCAAACGCGGTGGCCACTGTTATCTACACCAAAGCCATGCCGCCTCATCTGGCGGTGTTCTTTTCCGGTGTGTTCAACTTTCTCGGCGTTTTGCTGGGCGGTGTTGGCGTGGCGTATGCCATCGTCCATCTGCTGCCGGTAGAGCTGCTGATTAATGTGAACACCGGACACGGACTGGCCATGGTGTTCTCGTTGCTTGCCGCCGCCATCACCTGGAACCTGGGCACTTGGTACTTCGGTATCCCCGCCTCCAGCTCCCACACGCTGATCGGTTCGATCCTCGGTGTCGGCCTGGCCAACGCCTTGATCAACGACATTCCGTTGGCCGATGGCGTGAACTGGCAGAAGGCGATCGATATCGGCGCGTCCCTGGTGTTCTCGCCAATGGCCGGCTTTATTGTCGCTGCGCTGGTGTTGATCGGCCTTAAATGGTGGCGCCCGCTGTCGAAGATGCACAAGACCCCGGACCAGCGCCGCAAGCTCGACGACAAGAAGCACCCGCCGTTCTGGAACCGCCTGGTCTTGGTGATTTCGGCCATGGCTGTGAGCTTCGTGCACGGCTCCAACGATGGCCAGAAAGGCATCGGCCTGATCATGCTGGTGTTGATCGGTATCGTGCCGGCGCAGTTCGTTCTCGACCTGAGCAGCACCACTTACCAGATCGAACGTACTCGCGATGCGACCCTGCACTTGAGCCAGTTCTACAAGCGCAATGCCGACACGCTGGGTGAGTTCCTGGCGCTGGGCAAAAGCGTGGAAGGCGACCTGCCGGAGAAATTCCGCTGCAACCCGCAGCAGACCGAACCGACCATCAGCGCCCTCCTCGACACCCTCAAGGGTGTAGCCGACTACCATTCGCTGTCGTCGGAAAGCCGCATCGAAGTGCGGCGCTACCTGCTCTGCCTGGACGACACCGCACGCAAGGTCGCCAAGCTGCCAGGCCTGCAAGCCCGTGAAAAGGCTGACTTGGACAAGCTGCGCAAAGACCTGACCACCACCACTGAATACGCGCCGTTCTGGGTGATTCTGGCGGTTGCACTGGCCCTCGGCCTGGGCACCATGGTTGGCTGGAAACGCGTGGTGCTGACCATCGGCGAGAAGATCGGCAAGCAAGGCATGACCTACGCACAGGGCATGTCGGCGCAGATCACCACCGCCTGCATGATCGGCCTGGCCAATATCTTCAGCCTGCCGGTGTCCACCACTCACGTTCTGTCCTCGGGTGTGGCCGGTACCATGGTCGCCAACAAAAGCGGCCTGCAGGGCGGCACCGTCAAAACCATCCTGCTGGCCTGGATCCTGACCCTGCCGGCCACCGTGGCCCTGTCGGCCGGCCTGTTCTGGCTGGCGTCGAAGGCACTGGGTAGCTGATCCATCGCTGCAACGAAAAAGGCGCGCCTCGCAAGAGCCGCGCCTTTTTCATGCCTGCCGAACAGTGATCGTTCCCACGCTCTGCGTGGGAATGCCGCCACGGACGCTCCGCGTCCACCTGTGATGCGGAGCGTCACGGGATTCATTCCCTCGCAGGGCGTGGGAACGATCAGTAGAAAATCGCAGGCGAAAAAAAGGGCAACCGAAGTTGCCCAAAATGCCTTGCGTGCTCATTGCTCTGGAAGACCTACGGTTTGCGCTTATGCGAATCCTTCCAGATGAAATATCCAAACCCTGCAAAAAACAGAACCATGAGGCCGACTGTCAGCACTCCGGCGATCACCACGTTGTCGAAAAACATGACTGGCCTCCTGCACTTGCCCTGTTGCGATGGGGCTAAGTTAACCAATCGGGCAGGAGAGAAAATTGACCGGGATCAATGTCGCCCGAGACTGGGCGTAAAGGAGGGAAAATAACTGACCTGCATCAACCGATGCAGGGGGTATCAACGCTTTTTCGGTTTGTTTTTCGGCTTTTTCTTTGCTTTACCCAACGGCATGGCCTGCTCGAAGGCCTGGCGCACTTCGTTCAGGCGCTTGTCGTTAAGGTCATGAACCCGCTTGGCGCGTTCGGCGTTAAGGTCGATCAGTTTGTCGTCTTGGCTCATGGTGTTCTGTGCATCGCTTGAAAGGACGTTCGGTGGGAATTGCGCCAATAATGCGGTCTGGCGCCCGCGCTGACCAGTCACCCGCGGAGCAAGGCCTTAACAAAATATGTGCTCACGCGGATTTTTCACCGCACAATCGGCCCGTTGCGATGACCTAAAGGACCCAACCGTGGAATTGCACCAGGATCTGCCACCCTTGATGACCCTGCGCGCCTTCGAGGCCGTGGCGCGGCACTTGAGTTTTATCAAGGCTGCCGATGAGCTGTCCGTGACCCAAAGTGCGATCAGTCATCAGGTGCAGAAACTTGAGCAGTTCCTCAACCAGCGGCTGTTTATCCGTCGCACCCGGGCCATTGATCTGACGCCGGCAGGCGAAATTTACTACCTTACGATTCAACCCGCGCTGGCCTCTATTGCCTCGGTCACCCGCGAACTGCGCGGTCACGAACAACAGGAAACTACTCTGCGCATCGGCCTGCTCGCCTCTTTCGCCACCTTATGGCTGGCGCCGCGCTTGGCCGGCTTCAATGCGCGTTACCCGCACATTCACGTGGAGCTGATGCCTTCAGTGCAACTGGCCGACGTCAACGGCGGTGAAGTGGACCTGGCCATCCGTTATGGCAAGGGCGGCTGGCCCAAGGTCTTGGCCCGGCGCTTCATGGGGGAAACAATCACCCCAGTGTGCAGCCCGGCGTTCAAGGCCCAAGGCGTCGACCAAGGCCCACTGCTGATGGCCAAATCCCACCAGCCGTTCGAGTGGACCGATTGGAGCGCCTGCAACGGCATCGACCTCGGCCACTACCCCAGCGTCATGCTCCACGACTACAACATCGTCGTCGAAGCCGCCGTGGCCGGCCAGGGCATCGCCATGGGTCGCCAACACCTGATTGAGCGCCGACTCAAGGAAGGCGCGCTGGTAACCGCCTTCGACACGCCGCCGTTCACCAGCGAAATCGGCTATTGGCTGGTCACCCCGGATCGACCACCGAGCCACGCGGCCGAATGCTTCGCCCAATGGCTGAACGAAATCGCCGACACATGAGTTATTTGAATACGTCGGATTAAATCTATCCGTTTGTCGCGCCACCGAGACGCCAACAAGCTGAACCCTTCATTCAGGAGGATTCACCATGACCGACTCACTCGCCCAACGTGTCCTGCAACTCGGCCTGGCCCTGCCAACCCCAAGCCAGCCGATCGCCAACTACGTCAACCACATAGTCAGCCAAAACCAGTTGTTCATTTCCGGGCAGATTCCGCTGCTCGATGGCAAACCGGCGTTCATCGGCCGACTCGGTGAAACAATGTCCGAGGAAGAAGGAGTTAGCGCCGCTGAGCTGGCTGCGCTGGGTCTGCTTTCCCAGCTCAGCAATGCCCTGGGTGATGACCTGAATAAACTGGTGCGCATCATCCGTCTCGGTGTATTCATCGCCAGCGCCGGCGATTTCAAGAGCCAGGGCGCGGTAGCCAACGGCTCATCTAATCTGCTGGTCAACGCCCTCGGTGAGAAGGGTAAACATGTGCGCACGGCAGTCGGCGTCTCCAGCCTGCCCGGCGGCGTGGCGGTAGAAATCGACGCGATTTTCGAGCTGCATCCATGAACCTCGCCGAAGTGGCGCGTTTGCGGGCGGCCACACCGGGTTGCGCCAGCGTGATTCACTTCAACCACGCCGGCGCTTCGCTACCCAGTCAGGCCACCCTCGACGTCATCCTTGGGCAACTGCAACGCGAAGCCTTCGGCGGTCCGATGGAGGCTGCCGATCAAAGCGTCCAGGCCCGCGCCCGAGCAGCGGCGGCCACCCTGCTCAACACCGTGCCCGAGGCCATTGCCTTCGCCAGCAGTGGCTCGGCGGCCTGGGGCATGGCGTTCAGTGCGTTGGGCCCATGGCAAACCGGCGACCGGATTTTGGTCGGTCGCCACGAGTGGGGCGGCAATCTGGCCTGCATCGCCCGAGCCGTCGCCGCCGGCGCGCAATTGGAGGTGATCCCCTGCGACGAGACGGGCGCAGTGTCCGTGAGCGCCCTCCAGCACATGATCGACCCGACGGTGAAGCTGATCGCTCTGACCTGGCTGCCCGCCAACGGCGGCCTGATCAACCCCGCCGAGGCGATTGGCGCCGTGGCGCAGCAGCATCGCATCCCGTATTTCATCGACGCCGGTCAGGCGCTGGGGCAACTGTCCTGTGATGTACAGGCGTTGAACTGCGATGTGCTCAAGGGTGCTGGGCGAAAATTTCTGCGCGGCCCGCGAGGCACGGCGCTGCTTTATATAAGGCAGAGTTTTATGGAACAGCTCAAACCCACTCAACTGGATGTGCTGTCAGCCCCGTGGGACGGCAAAGGCTTTGCCCTGCGCGACGATGCCCGGCGCTTTGAAACCAGCGAAGTGTCCGTGGCGCTGCTGGCCGGGTTGGCCAATGCGCTGGAGGAATGCAACGGCTTAGGCCCGGCAAACATTCGTCGGCGGATCGATTCGCTCAGTCGGGCTTTGCGCGAACGCTTGATAACGATCCCTGGCCTGACGCTGCATAATCTCGGCCCCACAGACCATCAATCCGGGCTGATCGCGTTTACGCTCAAGGGTTGGGACAGCGTCGAATTGAAGCTGCGGCTGGCACGGCAAGGCATCAACATCGGCGCCAATGGCGTGGCTTATACGCCGCTG
Source organism: Pseudomonas sp. LBUM1646 (assembly GCF_059716165.1). Taxonomy (NCBI): domain Bacteria; kingdom Pseudomonadati; phylum Pseudomonadota; class Gammaproteobacteria; order Pseudomonadales; family Pseudomonadaceae; genus Pseudomonas; species Pseudomonas sp. LBUM1646. The sequence continues at coordinate 1,480,935 of NZ_CP166810.1, read as the reverse complement.
GATATGCAGGCCAGAGGGCTGGAGAGCATCGCGCGGATTGCCGTAAGTTATTTGAACACCGAAGAAGAGATTGAGGTGCTGCTGGGGAGTTTGCGGGAATTGGCCAAAGATAGCGGCGTCTGAAACGATCGCAGCCTTCGGCAGCTCCTGCGGGGGATTGTGAGGATTTCGAAATTGCAGCAGGCGGCGTGGCGGCAAACTAGATCTGGATATCGACCCAGAGGCCCTGGCGCGGCTCATCTTCAATCAGTGGCGCGACCGGCACGGTGTTGTCGGCGTTGAGTTCGTCGCCGGGGATTGCCAGGTGTTCAGCAGGATCTTCATCGGCCTCACGGCGGCGCCGGTCCTGCTCCTGCCGTCGGCGCTGTTCCTCGCGCAGCTGCAGGGCGGCCTCTTCCGGGTCGCGTTTTTGCAAGTCGATCGTGCTTTCGCTGGAGCTTTCCTGCACAGGCACCACCGGCGGAATGTCCGGGCGCTGGCGGATCGGGTCCTGCTGTGAGGTGATCGGCACGGCACTCAAGGGCAGCATCGGTTGCAGCATAATTATTAGTCTCCTGTCATCAGGCTGTCGGCTGCGCGGCGGGCGACTTGAGCCATCGGTCGCAAAGTTGTGAACCAGCGCACGCACACACGACGATGTTTTATCCGACAACACAGAACCCAAGCGTTCCCCAAGATCGAAAAATCACGGCCATCACCGGCGTCGGCGCGAGTTATCCTTTGGCCCTGAAGGCTCATTCCGTTAAGATAGCCCGCTTTTTCAAGGTGGGAGTCAGGCAGCATGGCGCAGCAGTATCAACCGGGGCAACGCTGGATTAGTGACAGCGAAGCCGAGCTGGGTTTGGGCACCGTTCTGGCACAGGACGGCCGCTTGTTGACCGTGCTCTATCCGGCCACTGGCGACACTCGTCAGTACGCGCTACGGAATGCGCCCCTCACTCGCGTGCGGTTTTCTCCGGGTGACTCGATCACTCACTTCGAAGGCTGGAAACTGACCGTACAGGAAGTCGACGATGTCGACGGCTTGCTGGTCTATCACGGCCTCAACGCGCAGAACGAAGCGGTCACCCTGCCGGAAACCCAACTGTCGAACTTCATTCAGTTCCGTCTGGCCAGCGACCGCCTGTTCGCCGGGCAGATCGACCCGCTGGCCTGGTTCTCCCTGCGTTATCACACCCTGGAACACACCAGCCGTCAGTTGCAGTCCTCCCTCTGGGGCCTGGGCGGCGTGCGTGCGCAGCCGATCGCGCACCAATTGCACATCGCCCGTGAAGTCGCTGACCGTATCGCGCCACGGGTATTGCTGGCGGACGAAGTGGGCCTGGGTAAAACCATCGAAGCCGGCCTGGTGATCCATCGCCAACTGCTCTCGGGCCGCGCCAACCGCGTGCTGATCCTGGTTCCAGAGAACCTGCAGCACCAGTGGTTGGTGGAGATGCGCCGCCGCTTCAACCTGCAGGTCGCGCTGTTCGACGAAGAACGCTTCATCGAAAGCGATGCCGCCAACCCGTTCGAAGACACCCAACTTGCGCTGGTTGCGCTGGAATGGCTGGTGGACGACGAGAAAGCCCAGGACGCGCTGTTCGCCGCTGGTTGGGACTTGCTCGTCGTCGACGAAGCCCACCATTTGGTCTGGCACGAAGAAAAGGCCAGCCCGGAATACTCGCTGGTCGAGCAACTGGCTGAAGTCATTCCCGGCGTGCTGCTGCTGACCGCAACCCCGGAACAACTGGGCCAGGACAGCCACTTCGCGCGTCTGCGCCTGCTTGACCCGAACCGTTTCCATGACCTGCACGCCTTCCGCGCCGAGAGCGAAAACTATCGCCCGGTAGCCGAAGCCGTTCAGGAGTTGCTGGACAAAGGACGCCTGTCGCCGGAAGCGCACAAAACTATTCACGGCTTCCTCGGCAATGAAGGCGAAGCCCTACTGACTGCCGTCAACGATGGCGACGTCGAAGCCAGCGCCCGACTGGTGCGCGAGTTGCTCGACCGCCACGGCACCGGCCGCGTGCTGTTCCGCAATACCCGCGCCGCCGTGCAAGGGTTCCCGGAGCGCAAGCTGCACCCGTACCCGCTGCCGTGCCCCGACGAGTACCTCGAACTGCCGCTGGGCGATCACGCAGAGCTCTACCCGGAAGTCAGCTTCCAGGCCCAGCCGGACGCCAACGAAGAAGAACGCTGGTGGAAATTCGACCCGCGCGTCGAATGGCTGATCGATCAGCTGAAGATGCTCAAGCGCACCAAAGTGCTGGTGATCTGCGCCCACGCCGAAACCGCCATGGACCTGGAAGACGCCCTGCGTGTACGTTCCGGCATCCCGGCCACGGTGTTCCACGAGGGCATGAACATCCTCGAACGTGACCGCGCTGCCGCCTACTTCGCCGACGAAGAATTTGGCGCCCAAGTGCTGATCTGCTCGGAAATCGGCAGTGAAGGTCGCAACTTCCAATTCTCGCACCACCTGGTGCTGTTCGATCTGCCGGCCCACCCGGACCTGCTGGAGCAGCGTATCGGTCGTCTCGACCGAATCGGCCAGAAGCACATCATTGAACTGCACGTGCCGTACCTGGAAACCAGCCCGCAAGAGCGGCTGTTCCAGTGGTACCACGAAGCGCTGAACGCCTTCCTCAACACCTGCCCGACCGGCAACGCCTTGCAGCATCAGTTCGGCTCGCGCCTGCTGCCGCTGCTGGAAAACGCCGATGACGGCGAGTGGCAAGCGCTGATCGACGAGGCACGCGGCGAGCGTGAGCGTCTGGAAGCTGAGCTGCACACCGGCCGTGATCGCCTGCTGGAACTCAACTCCGGCGGTTCGGGCGAAGGCGATCAGTTGGTCGAGGACATCCTTGAGCAAGACGATCAGTTCGCCCTGCCGATCTACATGGAAACTTTGTTCGATGCGTTCGGTATCGACAGCGAAGACCATTCGGAAAACGCCCTGATCCTCAAACCGAGCGAAAAAATGCTCGACGCCAGCTTCCCGCTGGGCGACGACGAAGGCGTGACCATCACCTACGACCGCAACCAGGCGCTGTCTCGCGAAGACATGCAGTTCATCACCTGGGAGCACCCGATGGTGCAGGGCGGCATGGATTTGGTGCTGTCCGGCTCGATGGGCAACACCGCCGTGGCGCTGATCAAGAACAAGGCGCTCAAACCTGGCACCGTGTTGCTGGAACTGCTTTACGTCAGCGAAGTGGTAGCCCCGCGCTCGCTGCAACTGGGCCGTTACCTGCCGCCGGCCGCCCTGCGCTGCCTGCTTGATGCCAATGGCAACGACTTGTCGGGCCGGGTGTCGTTTGAAACCTTGAACGATCAACTGGAAAGCGTACCGCGCGCCAGCGCCAATAAGTTTATCCAGGCCCAGCGCGATCAGCTGACGCCGCGGATCAACGCCGGCGAAGAGAAAATCACCCCGCGTCACGCCGAGCGTGTGGCTGAGGCGCAGCGTCGCCTGGCCGCCGACACCGACGAAGAACTGGCGCGCCTGACCGCGTTGCAAGCGGTCAACCCGACCGTACGCGACAGCGAACTGGTCGCCCTGCGCAACCAGCGCGAGCAAGGCTTGGCCATGCTCGACAAGGCGGCGCTGCGACTGGAAGCGATTCGGGTGTTGGTGGCGGGTTAAGTCCCCTGCTCCACCGCTAAAAAAAAAGGCCCGCCGAGATGCGGGCCTTTTTTTGTCTGCCGATCGTTTGTCCGCCGATCGTTCCCACGCTCCGCGTGGGAATGCCTCACCGGACGCTCTGCGTCCGCTCTTGGGACGCGGAGCGTCCCTGGCTGCATTCCCACGCGGAGCGTGGGAACGATCAAGCGTGGGAACGATCATTACGCGGTGACGGCAGGAATTTGCGGCTCAACCACCGCCACCAACCCATCTTTCATCCGCTTGGCATCGCGCACAAAACAGCGCGACGCCATAAACAGAAACACCATGGTGAAAAACAACGCCACCGGGATCAGGTACATCGCGTCGTGCAAGCCCACAGCCTTGAACGCCTCGGTCATCTCCCCGGCCCCCGCCGCCAGCATCGCCGTCTTCGCGAAGTGATCGGACAAACCACCGACCACCACCGGCCCCAAGCCACCGCCGAGCAAATACAACCCGGCAAAGAACAACGCCATCGCCGTGGCTCGCAGGCGCGGTTCGACCACGTCCTGGATCGCCGTGTACACGCAGGTGTAGAAGTTGTAGGCGAACAGCCAACCCAGGCTGAACACCGCGACAAACATGCCAATCTCGATGCGCCCGGCGTGCAGCGCCCACGCCGTGCACACGGTCGAGATGATCAAACTGAATGCGGCAAACAACAGTCGCCCATTGGCCACGCGTTGGTGGATCTTGTCCGCCACCCAGCCGCCCAGCGTCAGGCCGAACAACCCCGTCACACCGACGATAACGCCGGTTGCCACCGCCGCCTCATGCAAGGGCATCAGGAAGTAGCGCTGCAGCATCGGCACCAGGAAGGAGTTGCAGGCATAGGTTGCGAAGTTGAAACACAGCCCCGCCATCACCAGCCACAGGAAGGTCGGCACCGCCAGCACCCGACGGATCGGCCGATCCACGCGTTCTTGGGACACCTGCACGCTTTCCGCAGCGCCGCGTTTCGGCTCTTTGATGAAGAACATGAAGATCGCCAGGACAAGCCCCGGCGCCGCCGCGATGAAAAACGGCGCACGCCAGCTGTCGAAAGCCTTGACCATCCAGCCGATGGTGAAGAATGCCAGCAGCAGGCCCAACGGCAGCCCGAGCATGAAAATGCCCATGGCCCGCGCGCGGCGGTGGGCCGGGAACAGGTCGCCGATCAGCGAATTAGCGGCGGGTGCGTAACTGGCTTCACCGATGCCGATGCCCATGCGCACCAGCAGGAAACTCCAGAAACTGCCCACCAGCCCGTTGACGGCGGTCAGCCCGCTCCACACCGCAAGGCCCCAGCCCATCAGTTTGGCGCGCGAACCGGTATCGGCCATCCGCCCCAGCGGCAGGCCGGCAATAGCATAAACAATGGTGAAGGCCGTCCCGATAATTCCCAGTTGAAAGTCGCTGAGGTGCCATTCCATGCGAATGGGCTCGATGATGATGGCGGGGATGGTGCGATCGAAGAAGTTGAACAGGTTGGCCAGGAACAGCAGGAACAGAATGCGCCAGGCATTCGCCGCTTGGGTCGAGTTCTGCATGGGGTCCGTCTCTTTTATTGTTATGAAGGCGTCGCTGCCCCCGGAAACTGCAATCTAGTCAGGCGCGCGTGGCCTGTCTGTCATCATTCGCCAGCCTGATATCAGGCCATGGAACCCAGCACCCCATAGGAGCAAAGCTCCGTGTGAACGAGCCGACATATTGCGTGAAATTTCAAGCCCGGCACCGACGAATTGTGTGAAAAATATACCTCCGCGCCCCCCTTCCCAAGTCCAGGCCGAAGCCTAGAATAGCGGCCTGATCTACCCACCGTTGCCCCCATCCCTCTTTGACTATCGCCCATGTCCGAAGCCAGTCCGTGTCTGAATTGCGGTGCCTGCTGTTCTCATTTTCGCGTGTCTTTTTTCTGGGGTGAATGCACCTCGGCCGGGGGGACGGTACCCGACGAACTGGTCGCCCCCATCAGCCCCAGTCGGGTGGCGATGCTCGGTACAGACTGCAAACCCACCCGCTGCGTCGGGCTGGTGGGCGAGGTGGGCAGCACCGTGCAGTGCTCGATTTACGATCAGCGTTCAAGCACCTGCCGGGAGTTCGATGCCTCCTGGGCCAACGGCGAGGCGAACGTGGATTGCGATGCGGCGCGGGCCGCGTTCGGCCTCCCGGCCCTGCAACCCGAATTCGAAATGCCTTATGAGCAGAGTGCCTGAGGCTTAGTGCCGATCGTTATAAAGCTCATACCAAAATCATTAGCGTCAACGTGCCACTACGTCTTGCGCTCTGTACATGACCTCTATACTCCAAAGCATTCGCTGGCGCCCACGGCGCCGGCCATGATGACTTAGAGACGGGGCATGCTATGGATTGGCTTGGTTTGCAGTTCCTTACCGAGCTGCCAGAAAGCGGGCAGGTCATCCTCAACTGCACACACAACCCTTTTCTGGTGATGCTGGCGTATGTGGTCGCCTGTGTAGCCGGCTTCGCCACGCTGGACATGACCGAACGGGTCGGCCATGTGGAAAAATCCGGGTCCCAACGGCTTTGGCGCTGGGTCGGCGCCCTATGTCTGGCGGGCGGCATCTGGGCCATGCACTTCATCAGCATGCTGGCGTTTCAGGCACCGGTGGAAATTCACTACCAACTGCCCATCACCCTGCTCTCGCTGATATTCGCCCTGACAGCTTCGTATCTGGCGATGCACACGCTCAGTCACCCTCATGTGAATTTCTGGCAATACCTGCGCGCAGCCGTCTGGATCGGCCTGGGCATCGCGACCATGCACTATGTAGGCATGGCCGCCATGCGTTCGGTGGCTACGGCGTATTACAACCCCTACCTGTTCGCCCTCTCCGTCGCCATTGCGATTGGCGCCAGCCTCGCCGCACTGTTGATTTCCAGTTACCTGCGCGATGGCACCGGTTTGTATCACCAACTGCTCAAATTCACCGCCAGCCTGGTGCTCGGGGCCGGCATCGTCAGCATGCATTTCACCGGCATGGCGGCGCTCACGCTGGTGCTGCCCATCGGCCTGCTGCCGATGTTGCCCGGTGAAAATAACCATTTGCAACTGGGGCTGACGGTGGCGGTCATGACCCTGTTGATCATCGGCAGTTGCATCAGCGCGGCACTGGCCGACAAGAAGCTGCAAATCAAGGAACACGACCTGCGTCGGGTCAACACCCTGCTCACCCAACTGGACCAGGCGCGCATGTCGCTGCAACAGGTGGCGCATTACGACGCCCTGACCAACCTGATCAACCGCCGCGGCTTCAATCAGATCTTTGCCGAGAAACTGATCGAGAAGACCAACGAAGGCGGCATGCTGGCGGTGCTGTTCCTCGACATCGACCATTTCAAACGCATCAACGACAGTCTCGGTCATGACGCCGGCGACGAATTGCTCAAGGTATTAGCCGGCCACATCAAGGGTTCGGTACGCAGCCACGACGATGTGGTGGCGCGCTTCGGTGGCGACGAGTTCTGCATCCTCATCGGCCTGCACGACCGTGAAGAAGCGCGGCACATGGCCCAGCGCATCATGCACAAAATGAAAGAGCCCATCGAGCTGTCCGGCCGGCGCATGGTCATGACCACCAGCATCGGCATCAGCCTGTTCCCCGAGGACGGCAAGACCTGCGAAGAACTGTTGAAAAACGCCGACCTGGCGCTGTACCAGTCCAAGGGCAACGGTCGCAACAGCCTGAACTTTTTCAGCTCGAACCTCAGGACCCGGGCGACGATGGAACTGCAACTGGAAGAAGAATTACGCCATGCCCTGCGCGAAGACACGGGGCTGATGCTGTACTACCAACCGATCTATGAGTTGAAAACCGGCCAGGTCACCAAGCTCGAAGCGTTGATTCGCTGGCAACACCCGACTCACGGTTTGCTCACCCCCGAGCGTTTCATCGCCATCGCCGAAGCCAACGGGCTGATCGCCGAACTGGACAACTGGGTGCTGCGCAAAGCCTGTGAAGACCTGGGCGAGTTGTCCCGTCACGGCTGTGAATCCCTGAAGATTGCGGTGAACTGCTCGCCCCTGAACCTGGCGCGCGAAGAGTTGGCCGACGAAATCGAACATGCCCTGCACGTGACCGGGGTTGAACCCCAGCGCCTGGAACTGGAAGTTACGGAAAACGCGCTGATGGGCAATATCGCCAACACCCTGGTGCTGCTGCGGCAGATTCGCGCCCTCGGGGTGTCGTTGTCGATCGATGACTTCGGCACCGGTTATTCATCCCTGGCCTACCTCAAGCGCCTGCCGTTGAACACGCTGAAGATTGATCGCTCATTCATTCAGGACATCCCCAAGGCGACTCAGGACATGGAGATCGTCCAGGCGATCATCGTCATGGCGCACACCCTGCATCTGCAGGTGGTCACCGAAGGGGTCGAAACCGTCGAGCAATACGAGTTTCTCGAACGCCTGGGCTGCGATTTCGTCCAGGGCTACCTGCTCAGCCGCCCGGTACCGCTGGAGGAATTACGCCCGGTGCTGAACGAAATCAACCAGCGCAAGCACTCACACACGGTCAGTCCACTGAGTCTGGCTCGCGGTATAACTGCACTAACGTTGACGGATCCTTTTCCAAAAAACCCTGGCCCCCATGCAGGCGCATCAATTGTGCGGCCAATCCGCTGATCGGCGTGGCCGAGCCTTGTTCGCGAGAAAATTTCACCGCCGTGTCCAGATCCTTGAGCAGCGTGCGCACATGCCATTTCACCGGTTCGAAGCGGCTCTCGGCCATTTGCGGGGCGAGGATCTGCAACGGTTTTGAATCGGCGAAACCGCCGGCCAGCGCTTCGGCGATCAGGCTGGCATCGACGCCGGAACGTTCGGCCAGTGCTACCACTTCGGCGATCACCAGGGCATTGCAGGCGACGATCATCTGATTGCAGGCCTTGGTCACCTGGCCGGCACCGACGGCACCCATGTGGGTAACCCGTGGACCCAGACTCAGCAAGATCGGCCGCACGCGTTCAAGGTCCGCCACTTCACCGCCAACCATGATCGCCAGGCTACCCGCCTCGGCACCGACCACTCCGCCCGACACCGGAGCGTCCAGCCAACTCATGCTGCTTTTGCTGGCAAGTGCTGTCGCCATTTCCCGCGTGGCGGTGGGCTCCAGGCTGGAAAAATCCACCAGCAGTTGAGCACTTTTCCCACCCTCGGCAATACCAGCCGGGCCAAACACCACCTCACGCACCACCGCCGTGTCCGCCAGACACAGCATCACCACCTCCGCGTGCTGACAGAGTTCAGCGGGCGTCGCCACCTGCCGCGCCCCCGCTACCACCAACGGTGCGCACTTTTCCGGATTGCGATTCCACACCGTCAGCGGATAACCCGCGGCCAACAGACGCCGGCACATCGGCAAGCCCATCAAGCCGATCCCGGCGAATCCGAGGGAAGGTAAAGCGGCCATCATTTTGCCTCCTTTTGATTAAAGATCGCCGAATAATGGCCGATCCATCATAAATCAGGAAAGGACTCCCCCGAGCGACGCACCAGCCAACACCTTGTCGCTTGGGCAAAATACGCGCGCAAAAAGACGCGAGATCCCATTCCGTGAAGTTCGATGACGCCTTGTCGTCGAGCCAACCAGTCCAGGTACATGGCGCACAATGACTTCTAAAAACAATCCGGCCACTGCGGTATCCGATCTGACCTTGAGCCCGGCGGCCAACAGCCCTTCAGCGTCGAAGCCATTGATCCCGTCGCGCCCGCTGGCGACCCAGCAGTACCTGTACTTCACCGAAACCAATACCGACCGCATCCTCGATAACCTCGATGGCCTGCGCGACATGGTGTTCCCGCGCCCACCGCACCTGGAAGGCGACAGCGAACAGCACAGCGAGCAGGAATTCCCGTCGGTGTGCCTGATCGGCCTCGGCCGCTGCGGTTCGAACATCGCGCTGGACGTGGCCGAACTGGTGTACAACGCGCGCAAGTTCTACCTCAACGAATTCAACAACGAAGATCGCCTGTCGCCGGACAAACGCTACGCCGAAAAAGGCTACAGCCCGGCCCAGTGGATTCGTAACAACTTGCGCCTGGGGCCGAACAAGGCCACCAAACCGGTGTTCCTGGTCGAGCCGCTGGTGATGCTCGGCGACTTGGACAAGGACATCGCCGGGCGCATCCGTTTCTCGCGCAAGGGCGAAAAAAGCGGCTTCCTGCGCGACTACAGCAAAATGAAAATCATGGACTTGTCGGAAGTCCACGCCGGTGGCGCCGGTAACGCGCCGATCCTCGGCCAATACCTGGCCAAGATCATCCTGAACAAGGACACCCAGCGTTTCTCCAGCCCTGACTGGAAGATGATTCACTCGTACCTGATCGACAGCTGCGGGATCAAGGCCAACCAGTCGCGCCTGTATTTCTCGATCTTCAGCGCCGGCGGCGGTACCGGTTCGGGCATGGCCTCGGAATTCGGCCTGGCCCAGCAGCACTCGTACATGAACAAGACGTTCGACACCAAGCCGATGGACGAGCACGACAGCAAAAGCGGCCACGCCTTTGTCTTTGAGCCGATCTTCACCAGCGGCATCTGCGTGCTGCCGAACATTTCCGACCACCGCAGCGAAATGTCCGAGGCGCTGCACATCAACGCCGGTCGCCTGCTGTGCAAATACTTGTCGGAGGAATGGGACTTCTCGTACAACTTCGACAATGAAGACAGCAGCGAAGCCAGCGTCATGGGCCGTATCCGCCCATGGAACGCGATGATGCTGATCTCCAACGACATCATGCGTTACGCAGAAGAGAGCGATGACGGCAATATCCAGAACATTGATGTCAATGCGATGGAAAAACACGCCAACCAATACATCTCGCAGCAGATCTTCAACATTCTGACGGCGCAGGCGGTCACGACTGACTACGACCAGAACTATTTCCGTCGCGCCGGCATCGACATCGGCGAAACCATTCGCCTGGACGCCAACGACCTGTTCATGAGCCTGGCCGGCCCGGTGGCGATTGCCTACGCCGAGTCCGTGGTGCCGGAAACCCCGGCGCCGAGCAGCGACAAGTTCAAGGTGTTCGATAAAGAGCCGCAGCGCCTGAACATCGACGACCTGTTCTTCCGCTCCATCGACCTGCCGCACTTCAACAAGGTCACCCAGGCCATCGAAGGCATCAGCCTGTTGCCGATCGAGTCCAAGCGCTATCGCGCCTCGCTGGAGCAGTACAAGAATTCCGGTTATGACGCCGCCGCGTTGCACGACCTGCACTTCTTCAAGAACTGCTCGTCGGTGGTGTCGATCGTGTCGCTGCCCAAGGACTACAAGCTGTCCTACATGGACCTGAACCGGTTGAAGACGCACCTCAACAGCCTGTTCCCGAACACCACGCTCAAGCGTTATGCGCTGGTGATCGGCGCCTCGGCCAACTTGTCGCTGACCACGTTGATCGCCAAGAGCCCGTGCCTGTCGGACGACTTCCTGACCCTGATCGTGGCTTTCATCAAACGCTGCTTCGCGAAAAACCCGTACCGCTTCGACGAGACCCTGGACAACTCGATCCTCGACTTCATCATTCATGAAGACTTCGACGAAGACCTGATCGACGACCTGCTCAACGAGTTTGAGAACCCGGCGAAGATCCTCGACACCAACTGGTACGCGATCAAACCGATGTACGAGAAGAAGTACCGCGAGCTGATCAACGACAAGGACAAGTTTGTGTCGATCAACGACATACGCTTGTCCCGTGATTGTGTGAAGAAGGCGATCAAGTACTTGCGTGAGATTTATCGTCACCGGATTGGCAAGACCAAGGTTATTTCCCTGAATAACCACACCGGTAAAACCGCTTAACGGGGAATGCCCGAAAAGATCGCAGCCTTCGGCAGCCCCGTTAGATCGTTCCCACGCTCTGCGTGGGAATGCCTCAATGGACGCTCCGCGTTCGGCTTCTGATGGGACGCGGAGCGTCCCGGGCTGCATTCCCACGCGGAGCGTGGGAACGATCGCAGACCGTGGGAACGATCACATCCAGAAACAATTAAGCAGCCGTTAGGCTGCTCACTAAACTGTTCCCGTTACGTTTACGTCACCCTCGCCAAGACCCTTCTGTGGCCTTTCTCTACGGCAACATGCCATCACGCTACTCGCCTACACACTTTTAGCCAGCCAGGTCGCGCACTGATTTGGTGCTCGGCGTCAGCTCGTCGCCCTTTCCTGGATCAGAATCCACGGCGAAACCACCACCGCCCATAGCTCGGGATCGCGCTCGAAAAGATCCAGCGCCCGCGTTTCAGAGAGCTTGGCGAGGGTGTCGGCGGCCAGCCAGGCAGCCACTTTCTCGCCTTCATCCGTGGCCACGGCTTCGGCGGCGGCGATCAAATCCAGGCTTGGGTCGACCCACAATAGGGCACCCTTGGCAAAGAACGGTTCCAGTTCCTTCCAGGTAATAGATGCGGTCTCACCAAGCAGCTTGGCATAGAGGGTGCTAGGTTCTTGAGTCATGGGTCCTGTCCGGAAAAGAAATCGACGCGAATGATAACGTCGGTGGTCCGGCAGAAAAACCCGGATGCAATTGAGTCATCGAATGAAAAGCGCAGGAAAGCCAAGGATTGCTGTGAATACAGCCTGAACCCCCGCCGCAATTCTGTATTTTTCTTTCAAAAAAGCGACACCCTCAGGTTTTGCCCCCCGGCGCTGCCTTCCCAGGCTAACAATCGGCGCTCTACACTGTACCGGTACAGTTGCCGGGGGCATTTTCCGGAGGATATCCAAGATATCTGACCCGGTTCTGCTGCTACGGCGCCAGGACTATAAAAACTACAACAGTAAGAGTGGAGCACTATGACTAAGGCTACTAAGCAGATTTCCAAACTGTTTGCCGCTATGGTTCTGGCCGGGGTTGCCAGCCATTCGTTCGCAGCTGACACCATCAAGATCGGTATCGCCGGCCCTAAGACCGGCCCGGTAGCCCAATACGGCGACATGCAGTTCAGCGGCGCCAAAATGGCCATTGAACAAATCAACGCCAAGGGCGGTGTCGACGGCAAGAAACTCGAAGCCGTTGAATACGACGATGCCTGTGATCCGAAACAAGCGGTTGCTGTAGCGAACAAAGTCGTCAACGACGGCGTCAAGTTCGTGGTCGGTCACCTGTGCTCCAGCTCCACTCAACCCGCTTCGGACATCTACGAAGACGAAGGCGTGATCATGATCACCCCGGCTGCTACCAGCCCGGACATCACCGCCCGTGGTTACAAAATGATCTTCCGTACCATCGGTCTGGACAGCGCCCAGGGCCCTGCCGCCGGTAACTACATCGCTGATCACGTGAAACCGAAAATCGTTGCTGTGCTGCACGACAAACAGCAATACGGTGAAGGCATCGCCACCGCCGTGAAGAAAACCCTGGAAAGCAAAGGCGTGAAAGTTGCCGTGTTCGAAGGCATCAACGCCGGCGACAAAGACTTCTCCTCGATGATCTCCAAGCTCAAGCAAGCCAACGTCGACTTCGTCTACTACGGCGGCTACCACCCGGAGCTGGGTCTGATCCTGCGTCAATCCCAGGAAAAAGGCCTGAAAGCCAAGTTCATGGGCCCGGAAGGCGTGGGTAACGACTCCATTTCGCAGATCGCCAAGGACGCTTCCGAAGGCCTGCTGGTGACCCTGCCGAAATCTTTCGATCAGGATCCGGCCAACATCGCCCTGGCTGACGCGTTCAAAGCCAAGAAAGAAGACCCGAGCGGTCCGTTCGTGTTCCCGGCCTACTCGGCTGTTGAAGTCATCGCCGGTGGTATCACTGCCGCCAAGAGCGAAGACCCTGCCAAAGTGGCCGCGGCCATCCACGCAGGTTCCTTCAAGACCCCGACTGGCGACCTGAGCTTCGACGCCAAGGGCGACCTGAAAGACTTCAAATTCGTGGTTTACGAGTGGCACTTCGGCAAACCTAAAACTGAAGTTTCGCCTCAGTAAGGCGTTGCCTGACTGACTGCCAATAAAGCCCACGGCGTGCCGTGGGCTTTGTTTTACGAACGTATAGGGCCGCGCTGGCGTGATCCGCCAGTCTCCCCACCTGAAAATCTCAAAACCGTCATCAGCGGTTCGCTGGCAAACCTCGAATTCGAAGTGGATGCAGATCCACGGGGCTCGAGCGGGAAAATGACTCCACCAGTGAAATGCGTATCAGGTTTTTAGGAGCGCTGTAATGCCTGACATCTATCACTTCTTCCAGCAGCTGGTTAACGGTCTGACCGTTGGCAGCACGTATGCCCTGATCGCCATCGGCTATACGATGGTTTACGGCATCATTGGAATGATCAACTTCGCCCACGGCGAGGTGTACATGATCGGTTCCTACGTGGCGTTCATCGCCATCGCGGGCCTGGCCATGATGGGACTCGACAGTGTCCCTCTGTTGATGACCGCCGGTTTTATCGCGAGCATCGTCGTTTGTAGTGCCTACGGCTACAGCATCGAACGGATTGCCTATCGCCCTTTGCGTGGCAGCAACCGTCTGATTCCGCTGATTTCCGCCATTGGCATGTCGATTTTCCTGCAGAACACCGTTCTGCTGGCGCAAGACTCCAAGGACAAATCCATCCCCAACCTGATCCCCGGCAATCTCTCCTTCGGGCCAGGTGGCGCACAAGAAGTGCTGATTTCCTACATGCAAATCGTGGTGTTCGTGGTGACCCTGATCGCCATGCTCGGCCTGACGCTGTTCATCTCCCGTTCTCGCCTGGGTCGCGCCTGCCGCGCCTGTGCCGAAGACATCAAGATGGCCAACCTGCTGGGTATCAACACCAACAACATCATCGCTCTGACCTTCGTCATTGGTGCGGCACTGGCGGCCATCGCGGCTGTTTTGTTGAGCATGCAATACGGCGTGATCAACCCGAACGCCGGTTTCCTCGTCGGCCTCAAGGCCTTCACCGCTGCGGTACTGGGCGGCATCGGCAGCATCCCCGGCGCCATGCTCGGCGGGCTGGTGCTTGGGGTGGCGGAAGCCTTTGGTGCCGATATTTTCGGCGACCAGTACAAGGACGTCGTGGCATTCGGCTTGTTGGTTCTGGTTCTGTTATTCCGGCCGACCGGCATTCTGGGCCGTCCGGAGGTTGAGAAAGTATGACTAGGAATCTCAAACAGGCGCTCTTCAGCGCCCTGCTGGTCTGGGCTGTGGCCTACCCGGTACTCGGTCTGAAACTGACCATCGTCGGCATCAACCTGGAAGTTCACGGCACCAGCAACATGACCCTTTCGATCATCGCGATCTGCTCGGTCCTGATGTTCCTGCGGGTGCTGTTCAACGACACCATCAGCAAGGCGTGGAAGTCCTCGCCATCCATGCCGTTGATTCCGGCCAAGGCCAGCAACTTCCTGACCCTGCCGACTACCCAGCGCTGGATCATCATTGCGTTGATCATCGGCGCCCTGGTGTGGCCGTTCTTCGGCTCTCGCGGCGCGGTGGATATCGCAACCCTGATCCTGATCTACGTGATGCTGGGCCTGGGCCTGAACATCGTGGTCGGTCTGGCGGGCCTGCTCGATCTGGGTTACGTCGGTTTCTACGCCGTCGGCGCCTACAGCTATGCGCTGCTGTCGCATTACCTCGGCTGGAGTTTCTGGATATGCCTGCCGATTGCCGGCTTGATGTCCGCCACCTTCGGCTTCCTGCTCGGTTTCCCGGTATTGCGCTTGCGCGGTGATTACTTGGCGATCGTGACCCTGGGCTTCGGTGAAATCATTCGTCTGTTCCTGCGCAACCTGACCGACATCACCGGCGGCCCGAACGGCATCAGCAACATCGAAAAGCCAACGTTCTTCGGCCTGACCTTCGAACGTAAAGCGGCTGAAGGCATGCAGACGTTCCACGAGTACTTCGGACTGGAATACAACTCGATCAACAAGGTGATTTTCCTCTACCTGGTTGCGCTGTTGCTGGCCCTGGGTGCGCTGTTCGTGATCAACCGTTTGCTGCGCATGCCGATCGGTCGTGCGTGGGAAGCGTTGCGTGAAGACGAAATCGCCTGCCGTGCGCTGGGTCTCAATCCTACGGTCATCAAGCTCTCAGCATTCACCCTGGGCGCCAGTTTCGCCGGTTTCGCCGGCAGTTTCTTCGCTGCCCGCCAGGGCCTGGTGACGCCGGAGTCCTTCACCTTCATCGAGTCGGCGATCATTCTCGCCATCGTCGTGTTGGGTGGCATGGGCTCGCAGTTGGGCGTGATCCTCGCCGCCGTGGTGATGATCCTGTTGCCGGAAATGATGCGTGAGTTCAGTGAATACCGCATGTTGATGTTCGGCGCCTTGATGGTGCTGATGATGATCTGGCGTCCTCAAGGTCTGCTGCCGATGCAACGCCCTCATATGGAGTTGCGCAAATGAGCCGCGAGATTCTTAAAGTCGAAAATCTGAGCATGCGCTTCGGCGGCTTGCTCGCGGTTAACGGCGTGGCCCTGACCGTGTACGAAAAGCAGGTTGTGGCGCTGATCGGCCCTAACGGCGCCGGCAAGACCACCGTGTTCAACTGCCTGACCGGTTTCTACAAGCCGAGCGGCGGCAGCATCATCCTCGATGGCCAGGCCATCGAGGGCCTGCCCGGCCACGAGATCGCCCGCAAAGGCGTGGTGCGCACCTTCCAGAACGTGCGGCTGTTCAAGGACATGACCGCGGTCGAGAACCTCTTGATCGCCCAGCACCGTCACCTGAACACCAACTTCCTGGCTGGTCTGTTCAAGACCCCGGCGTTCCGCAAAAGCGAACGCGAGGCCATGGAGTTTGCCGAGTACTGGCTGGACAAGGTCAACCTCAAGGCCTTCGCCAACCGTCCGGCCGGCACCCTGGCCTACGGTCAGCAACGTCGCCTGGAAATCGCGCGCTGCATGATGACCCGTCCGCGGATCCTCATGCTCGACGAACCGGCCGCCGGCCTGAACCCGAAGGAAACCGAAGACCTGAAGGCGCTGATCAGCATGCTCCGCGAAGAGCACAACGTCACCGTGCTGCTGATCGAACACGACATGAAACTGGTCATGAGCATTTCCGACCACATCGTCGTGATCAACCAGGGCACGCCCCTGGCCAACGGCACGCCGGAACAGATCCGCGACAATCCTGAAGTGATCAAAGCCTACCTGGGGGAAGCGTAAATGCTGCAATTCGAAAACGTTTCCACCTTCTACGGCAAGATCCAGGCCCTGCACGGCGTCAACGTGGAAATCCGCCAGGGCGAAATCGTCACCCTGATCGGTGCCAACGGCGCGGGCAAATCGACCTTGCTGATGACGCTTTGCGGTTCGCCGCAGGCCCACAGCGGCAGCATCAAGTACATGGGTGAAGAACTCGTGGGGCAAACCTCGGCGCAGATCATGCGCAAGAGCATTGCCGTGGTGCCGGAAGGTCGTCGGGTGTTTGCCCGTCTGACCGTGGAAGAAAACCTCGCCATGGGCGGCTTCTTCACTGACAAGGGCGATTATCAGGAACAGATGGACAAGGTCCTCGGACTTTTCCCACGCCTGAAAGAGCGTTTTGCCCAACGCGGCGGCACCATGTCCGGCGGTGAACAGCAAATGCTCGCCATCGGCCGCGCGCTGATGAGCAAGCCCAAGCTGCTGTTGCTCGACGAGCCTTCGCTGGGTCTGGCACCGATCATCATCCAGCAGATCTTCGACATCATCGAACAGCTGCGCAAGGACGGTGTGACGGTGTTCCTGGTTGAGCAGAACGCCAACCAGGCGCTGAAAATCGCTGACCGCGCGTACGTTCTGGAGAACGGCCGGGTGGTGATGCAAGGCACCGGTGAAGCGCTGCTGACCGATCCGAAAGTGCGCGAGGCGTATCTGGGGGGTTGAGGTTTTGCGGTGAACAAAAAAACGGCCTTCGGGCCGTTTTTTTTATGCATGCCGCACACCTCACAAGAACTCATGACTGATCGTTCCCACGCTCTGCGTGGGAATGCAGCTCGGGACGCTCCGCGTCCCAGAAGCGGACGTAGAGCGTCCATCGAGGCATTCCCACGCGGAGCGTGGGAACGATCAGATCAAAGTCAAAAGATCGCAGCCTTCGGCAGCTCCTACGGTTGGATTTGTGGTGGGTGGAGAGAGTGTTTAATCAGTGTCAGCTGTTACTTCCTGCAAGCTACAGCGCCTTGCGTCATTGCCTACAGCCAAGCCAGAATCCGCCGGCTTGTGCGCTTGGGGGCCAGTCTTTATCGTTTGCCTGCCACTGCCGATCAGTGGTCGGGTTTAGTCGCTCGGTTGTTTTTCACAGAAACGCATAAGTGCCAAAAAAGTCAGGCATCCCTTCCCTGCACTTGATGGCGGCTGTGTGCAGGGCGCCCTCGGGCGCGCCGAGTTTCTGTGCTCATCGGTCGACTAACCTGCACACCGCTGCCACCCTAACTTCAGTTGATCGCGAACAGGGTTTCAGCCTCAACTAGTGAGCACCCGTTATGTTCAATAACACTCCCAATCCTCCACATAACGCCAACCCGATGTTCATCGTCGCGCCCGGTAAAGACGTGCAGTCCCTGCTGGGCCATGCCTGTGAATCACTGGCGTCGGCCAGCGTCATGGCCAGCAACTTCGCCGCGTTCCTCGAAGGCTCGGACCGCCACATGCTGCTCGGCATCCAGCAAAGCATCATGCTCGGTGAACTGGCGGTGAATCAGGCGCTGGACCAGATCGACCCGCAATAACCAACTCGCCAACACGCCCCGACCCGATCGTTCCCACGCTCCGCGTGGGAATGCAGCCAGGGACGCTCCGCGTCCCAACGGCGGACGCAGAGCGTCCATTGAGGCATTCCCACGGGTCGCGTGGGAACGATCATGGGCTACGTTGGAGGCGATCCAACGCCTCACCACTGCGCTTGAACCAGCCAATCAGGTAATCCGCCAGCACCTGGGTGCGCTTCGGCAGCCCACCCTGATACGGATGCACCAGGTACATCGGCATACGCCGGGTCTGATAATCACGCAGGAGCCAACGCAATCGGCCGTCAGCCAATTCCGCTTGCAGCAGGTACGACGGCAATCGCGCGATGCCGGCGCTGGCCAGTGCGGCTTTTTTCAGCAGGCTGTAATGGTTACTGGCGAACGGCCCCGACACCCGCACCCGCAACAGCTCGTGTTGCTGGTGATAAAGCCATTCTTCGCGGCCGCTGTAGTGACTGTTGAGCAGGCAGCGGTGTTCGGCCAACGCTTGGGGCGTCGTCGGTTCGCCGTACTGCTCAAGGTAAGCCGGGCTGGCGCAGGTCATTTCATGCCAGGCCAACAGCGGCCGAGCGACGAGACGTTCGTCATTACCGACTTCGGAGCGAACCGCCAGGTCAAAACCGTCACGGGACAAATCGCGATAGCTGTTGCTCAGGTCCAGCTCGATCTGCACCTCGGGGTATTTACTGGAAAACTCCAGCAACAAGCCATCGAAGAAGGTTTCTCCCAGCGACACCGGCACCGTCATACGCACCGGCCCGGCCATGTCGTCCTTCAACCGGGCCAATGCCTGACGCGCTCTCTCCACTTGGACTACAAGCGCCTGGGCTTGCGGCAACAACGCCGCGCCCGCTGCCGTCAGACTCAAACGGCGAGTGGTGCGCTGCAACAAGACCACGGAAAACCGCGTCTCCAGCAGGCTGATGCGCTTGGAGAGCTGGCCCTTGCTGCAACCCAATTGCTGGGCTGCCAGGGTAAAACTCCCGGCTTCGATCAACACGGCGAACGCTGCCAGGTCATCCATTTCGCTCATGGATTGTTTCCATTAGAAAACCAAAGGTTGCCTATTAGCGCGCTTATCAATAGGAAAATCCACTCTAGACTGGGCACTCTTTCTACTGATACGAGGAACGGCACGATGAAAATTCTGTTGATAGGCGCAGGCGGCACCATCGGTTCGGCAGTCGACAAAGAGTTGTCCCAGCGCCACGAAGTCATCCGCATTGGCCGTAACAGCGGCGATCTCAACGTGGATATCAGCGACAGCGCTTCGATCCGCAAGCTGTTCGAACAAACCGGCAAGTTTGATGCGCTGGTCTGCGCCGCCGGCAACGTAACCTTCGCCCCGCTGGACGAAATGACCGCCGACAGCTTTGCCCTGGGCCTCAAAGACAAGCTGATGGGCCAGGTCAATCTGCTGCTGATCGGCCGCGAATTTGCCAGTGACGGTGCCTCGTTCACCTTCACCTCCGGCGTGCTCAGCCACGATCCGATCCGCAGCGGCGCCTCGGCCGCGTTGGTCAACGGTGCGCTGGACAGCTTCGTCCGTGCCGCTGCTATCGAACTGCCTCGCGGTCTGCGCGTGAACTCGATCAGCCCGACTGTGCTGCTGGAAGCCATGGGCAGTTACGCGCCGTACTTCCGTGGCTACAAGCCGGTTCCCGCAGCGGATGTGGCGTTGGCCTACGCCAAAAGTGTCGAAGGCCTGCAAACAGGTCAGACCTTTCACGTGGGCTAAACCCTTGTGATGAACGGTCAGGCTGCGTAACGTGGCGGCACTTGTCTGGAGAACCAAAGATGCGTGTTGCCCGTTCCCTCGTCCTTGTTGCCCTGCTTCCGTTGTTCGCCGCGTGCCAGTTGTTCGATGGCCCGCGGCAGAGCGCCTCCCATGTCGGCCAGACCCGCATGCAGGGGCAATTGACTGCGGCGGACGGCAAGCTGATGTTCCAGCCGTGCAATGAACAGCGCAGCCTGGAGGTCAACGACACCGGCGGCACCAGCGTCCTGCAAGAGGCCGCGAGCCTGGCCGATGACCAGGGCAAGTTGTTCGCCGACGTGCGTGGCCGGATCGAGGGCGGCCGCCTGGATCTTGCGCAGTTGTACCGCGTCGAACGCTCGGGCACGGCGTGCGACGATCCCAATTTCAAACTGTTGATCCTGCGGGCCGCCGGCCATGGGCCTGAGTGGAACGTCAAAGTCAGCGGCAAAGGCATGGCCATCGACCGCGCTGGCGAACCACCGTTGGCCGTGCCGTATGTTGAAGAGCAACTGGGCGACGGTCGTTTCAACCTCAGCAGCGAAGCCAACGGCAAGCACATCGAACTGTGGGTCGCGCCCAATCGTTGCGTCGACAGCAGCACCGGCAGCATCCAGCACATGAGCGCCGAACTGCGGATCGACGGCCAGGTGCAGCGCGGCTGCGGGTATTTCGGCGGCTCGCGTAACGACTGATCGTTTTTGCCTCACGGGACCGGCGTTTGGGGCTTATAATCGCCGCCTTCAAACGCCTTGGCGCAGTTGTGCGCCCCGCGAACCGGATCCTGTCATGTTACGAATCACCGAACTCAAGCTGCCGATCGACCATCCCGAAGAAGACCTGCGCCCTGCCATCGTGCAGCGCCTGGGCATCGCCAGTGATGACCTGCTCGAATTCACCTTGTTCAAGCGCAGCTACGATGCGCGCAAAAAGTCCTCCGAACTGTGTTTCATCTACACCATCGACCTCACCGCCAAGGATGAGGCGGCGTTGCTGCACAAGTTCGCCGATGACCGTAACGTCAACGTGGCGCCGGATGTCAGCTACAAAGTGGTCGGCCAGGCGCCGGCTGATCTTGCGCAGCGCCCGATTGTCGTCGGTTTCGGCCCCTGCGGGATTTTCGCCGGGTTGCTGCTGGCGCAAATGGGCTTTAAGCCGATCATCCTCGAACGCGGCACCGAAGTGCGCCAGCGCACCAAGGACACCTGGGGCCTGTGGCGTAAAAGCGTGCTCAACCCCGAATCCAACGTGCAGTTCGGTGAAGGCGGCGCGGGGACGTTCTCCGACGGCAAGCTCTACAGCCAGATCAAGGATCCGAAGTTCATCGGACGCAAAGTCCTGCATGAGTTTGTGAAGGCCGGCGCGCCGGAAGAAATCCTCTACGTCAGCAAACCGCACATCGGCACGTTCCGCCTGACCGGCGTGGTGGAAAACATGCGCGAGCAGATTCGTGCGTTGGGCGGCGAAGTACGCTTCCAGCAACGGGTCACCGACGTGTTGATCGAAGACGGCCAACTGGTTGGCGTCGAGCTCAATGGCGGCGAGCAGATCCATTCGAAACACGTGATTCTGGCCCTGGGCCACAGCGCCCGCGACACCTTCCGCATGCTTCACGCCCGTGGCGTGTTCATGGAAGCCAAGCCGTTCTCGGTGGGTTTCCGTATCGAACACCCGCAGTCGCTGATCGACCGCGCGCGCCTGGGCAAATACGCCGGACACCCGAAACTCGGCGCCGCCGACTACAAACTGGTGCACCACGCCAAGAACGGCCGTTCGGTCTACAGCTTCTGCATGTGCCCCGGCGGCACGGTGGTGGCGGCGACGTCCGAGCCGGGCCGCGTGGTCACCAACGGCATGAGCCAGTACTCGCGTAACGAGCGCAACGCCAACTCCGGGATCGTCGTCGGCATTACCCCGGAAGTCGATTACCCGGGCGGTCCGCTGGCCGGCATCGAGTTGCAGGAACGCCTGGAATCCCACGCTTTTGTTCTGGGCGGCAGCAACTACGAAGCGCCGGCGCAACTGGTCGGCGACTTTATCGCAGGCAAGCCGTCCACCGAAGTGGGCAGCGTTGAACCGTCCTATAAGCCGGGTGTTTCCTTCGGTGATTTGGCCTTGGCCTTGCCTGCGTTTGCCATCGAAGCGATTCGTGAAGCGTTGCCGGCGTTCGAGAAGCAGATTCGTGGCTACTCGCTGCACGACGCGGTGTTGACCGGGATCGAGACGCGCACCTCGTCGCCGCTGCGGATTACCCGTAACGAATCGATGCAGAGTTTGAACGTGAAAGGCTTGTTCCCGGCCGGTGAAGGCGCGGGTTATGCGGGCGGGATTTTGTCGGCGGGTGTCGATGGGATTCGGATTGCTGAAGCGGTAGCTCGCGACATTCTTGGCCTCGAAGCCTGATATCAGCATGGCGATCGTTCCCACGCTCCGCGTGGGAATGCAGCCAGGGACGCTCCGCGTCCCAAAAGCGGACGCAGAGCGCCCGGTGAGGCATTCCCACGCGGAGCGTGGGAACGATCATCAGAGGGACGGTTTTAAATGTTGGCGCGCAGTACGGTGGCCGGCAGCGGCTCACCGCGCTCGACACTCGCCGCCACGGCATCGATCAACCCACTCAACTCATACCCCTGGCCCTTGAGCCAATCCTGGTCGTAATAGGTGGTGGCGTAGCGTTCGCCGCCGTCGCACAGAATCGCCACGATCGACCCCGACTCCCCCGCCGCTACCATCTGCTGCGCTGCGATCAAGGCGCCGATCAGGTTGGTTCCGCTCGACCCGCCCACGCGCCGGCCCAAACGTTGCGCCAGGTAATGCATGGCCGCCAGTGACAGCGCGTCCGGCACTTTGACCATCGCATCAATCACCTTGGGCAGAAACGACGCCTCCACCCGTGGCCGGCCAATCCCTTCAATCCGTGAACCGCAATCCAAACGCAGGCTGGCATCGCCGGTCTGGTAGTAATCGAAAAACACCGAACGCTCGGCATCAGCGCACAGCACGCGGGTGCAATGCTGGCGATAACGCACGTAACGGCCCAAGGTCGCCGTGGTGCCGCCGGTGCCGGGGCTGGAAATCAGCCAGCTCGGCTCCGGGTGCTGCTCGAAGCGCATCTGTTGGAAGATCGACTCAGCGATGTTGTTGTTCGCCCGCCAGTCGGTGGCGCGTTCGGCGTAAGTGAACTGGTCGATAAAGTGGCCATCGTTTTCCCGAGCCAGGCGCTCGGATTCGGCGTAGATCTGGGTCGGATCGTCCACCAAATGGCTCTTGCCACCGTAGAAAGCGATCTGCGCGATCTTCTCTTTGGAAGTGGTCGCCGGCATCACCGCAATAAACGGCAAACCGAGCAAACGGGCGAAGTACGCTTCGGAAATCGCCGTCGAACCGCTGGACGCCTCGATCACCGGCGCGCCGGGCTTGAGCCAGCCGTTACACAGCGCATACAGGAACAGCGAACGGGCCAGTCGATGTTTCAGGCTGCCGGTGGGATGACTGGATTCATCCTTGAAGTACAACTCGATGCCTGGCAGCCCCGGCAGTGGCAAGGGAATCAGGTGGGTGTCGGCGCTGCGCTGGAAGTCGGCTTCGATGATCCGGATGGCTTCGCGGGCCCACTGTCGGTTGTCGCTCATGGTGGTGATCTCGTTGAATCAGGCAAGAGTCGGCCTTGTTTCAAGGCTCAGCCCACAAGCTTAGGAAAATTCCTGCATCACGCACAGATACAGCTGAGGTCCAATACGTCCGGCAACTGCTAGGCTCAGTCCTCGTTGGGCCTTGCAGCCGTTGGCGTTGTAACGGCATATAACAAAAAAGAATATAACTTTTGTTTTAACAACTAACGGTACGGGTTAGGGTGTGCCACCTTTTGAATTCATCGATGGAGAGCGACCTTGCCTCTGCGTAGCACGTTCACGCGTTTCTTTCAGTTGGAAGCTGCCAGCGGTCTGTTATTGATCGCCGCCGCAGCCCTGGCTCTGATCATCAACAATTCGTCGCTGTCGTGGCTGTATAACGGCCTGCTGGACACCCCCGTGGTGGCCCAGATCGGCGCGCTGAAAATCGCCAAGCCCTTGCTGCTGTGGATCAACGACGGCCTGATGGCGATGTTCTTCCTGCTGATTGGCCTGGAAGTGAAGCGCGAAGTCCTCGACGGTCAGCTGTCGAAACCGTCGCAAATCGTCCTGCCCGGTGCGGCGGCGATTGGCGGCATGGTGGTGCCGGCGTTGGTCTACTGGTTCCTCAACCGTGACAACCCGGCAGCGCTGGGCGGCTGGGCGATCCCGATGGCCACCGACATTGCTTTCGCCCTCGGCGTACTCGCCCTGCTGGGCAAGCGCGTGCCAGTGTCGCTGAAGCTGTTCCTGATGACCCTGGCGATCATCGATGACCTTGGCGCCATTATCGTCATCGCGGTTTTCTATTCCGGCACACTGTCGACGCTGTCCTTGGCATTAGCGGGGGCGTGCATTGTGGCGCTGATCGCGATGAACCGGCTCGGCGTGGTCAAGCTCGGGCCGTACATGATCATCGGCCTTATCCTCTGGGTGTGCGTGCTCAAGAGCGGTGTCCACGCAACACTGGCCGGCGTAACCCTCGCGTTCTGCATTCCATTGCGCACCAAGAATGCCGAGCCTTCACCGCTGATGACCCTGGAGCACGCGCTGCATCCGTGGGTGGCCTACGGCATCCTGCCGCTGTTCGCCTTCGCCAACGCCGGCTTGTCCCTGAGCGGCGTGACCGTGGAAAGCTTCACTCATCACGTACCGATGGGCATCGCCGTCGGCCTGCTGCTGGGCAAAACCGTCGGCGTGTTCGGGCTGACTTGGCTGGCCGTGAAAATCGGCATCGCCGCCCTGCCCCAGGGCGCCAACTGGGGCCAGGTGTTGGGCGTGGCGATTCTCTGCGGGATTGGTTTCACCATGAGCCTGTTTGTCGGTTCCCTGGCGTTTGTGCCGGGCGCCAGTGAATACGCCGGGATGGACCGGATGGGAATCTTGACCGGTTCGATATTGGCGGCGTTGATTGGTTATGCGGTGACGGCGGCGGCGAGTCGCAAGCGCACTGCTCTGCAATCCTGAGTAACGGAGAACACTCCTAGGACCATCAGAGACTCGTCCTACAGCCACGATTAGTCACATTCGTTAACGTCGTGCAGCCCCTTTAGCGGGGTTGCCGATGGACGAATGAAAGGACGATCAGTGGCTGGCAACAAGGACATTCCCCGGGTTAAAAACCCGCCGTCTGGTGACGGGCATCGCGTCACCCACCGCTTCATGACCAGCACCGAACTGGCTGAGCGGGACGCCCGGCAAAGTGCCTACGAGGCCATGCTTGCCCGGCAAGACGCCTTCGAACGCAGTCTTTCGCCCCCTTCCTCTAAAGATGAAATGCCTCGCGCAGGCTGTATCTTTGCCAAGTCCTGCAAACTGCCTAACGCCATCATCGATTACTCGAACCCGTCGGGCATGGTGCCCACCGACAGCCTCAAGGATTACGGGGAAGTCGCCTGGCTTGGTGCCCGCGAGGTGGACGATGCAGGGCTGCTGAATCTGCAGACCATCAGCGCCAATAGCCTCCCACTTGGCATCGGACGTATCGCTTTACGCGCCCCGGCCATTCCTGCCTTGCCAACCCTCGGCGTGGCTGGGGCAACCGCGTTGACCGGTTTGGTCGCGCTGTTCTGGACGCCAAGCCTGGGCGATAGCGCGCTCTATACCGAAGACCAATTGCGCGCGCTGAAACAGGCGCGCACGCGTGTTCGGCTAAGGGTCGAGCAACAGGCTGATGGCAGCCTCAAGGGCTACGCCTTCTACACCGGCAAGAATCGTGATTGGGAAATGGTGGATGTCGCGAAATTCGAGTTGCGCGACAGTCAGCAAGTGGCCCATCTCGGGGATGGCGTTGAGCTGATCTGGACCCCGGCGGTGGACGGTTCCGACATCCTCGGTATTCCTGCTTTGGAAGCCGCGCCACAAGCGCCGCACATCTGGGTTTACCCGCCGACGAAAGCGGCGGACAGCATCATCGTGAACCCGGTTTATCCACCTGAGTACAAGGATTTCATTCTTGTGTTTCCGGCTGGATCGGGGGTATCGCCGGTTTACATTGTGGTTAACGTATCTGGAAGAAAACCTCCGAACCCTGATCACGACTATCACTCACCACCTGAAACAGAAGAGATCACAGGCTTTTCAGGGTTGAAGGAGGTTAAAAAGAAAACGCCCAAACAAGGGGGCGGTGGGCTCAGGTCCCGCTGGATGGATGCTAAAGGACGGACGATTTATGAATGGGATTCCCTGCACGGTGAATTAGAGGCATACCTCGCTAGCGATGGCAGTCATCTAGGCTCATTCGATCACACGACGGGCGAGCAAATAGATCCACCCAAGAAGAAACGAAGCATTAAAAAGTACTTGTGAGGAATGTATGGGCTTGAAAGTCATTTTGGATTGGTACGATAAAAAAACAGAAGTAGCAGAAGGGAAAGAATACTCCGCAGATTTAGGCGACGACGGCTCAACAATTGACGCATTGGGCTTGATGGGTGACGGCAATATTTATGATGGTGGTTTCGATGTAAAAGCGGACTGGATTCCGAAACTTCAGCCCCTGTTTACTCACAGAATTGAACCAGCCACCTTCGATTACCAAATATCATTTCGGTATAGGAAGGCCTGGTGAACATCTTTATCGCACTCTCTGGATTCTTCCCTGAACCCAATACCGACGATTCACTACAGTACGAAAAGGATGTACCGCAAGCCTTAGAAGGAGCGGTGCTTAAGGCAATGGGCTGGTCGACTTTGTGGGATATACCTGAAGGTGAGCACGAGTTATCCCACACTCAAGCTGTTGCGATTATGGAAATCGTTGGTAGTTCTTTCAGGAACGATTTGGTTTATTACTTGGGACTTTGCCAACGCCTAACGGTGCTGAATAAAACCTAAGCGGAAACCACAGACACAAAAAACCCCGACCAGTCACCTGATCGGGGTTTTGTTTTGTTACTCGCTTGCGCTTAGTGCGAAACGCGACTCGTCCCGCCAACAGTGGAAATCCGCACCCGCTCGCCCACACGGAACACTTCATTCTCTTGAACCTGCTGCACATAGGCGCGCATGCTGCCGTCGTCTTCACGCACGGTGATTTCTACGCCCTGGGCGCGAGTCAGGCCTTCTTCAGTGGCCGAACCAATCAGCCCACCCGCAACGGCACCGATCACCGCGGCAACGATACTGCCGCGACCGCCACCGATGGCGCTGCCGCCAACACCGCCCACTACGGCACCGGCTACACCGCCGATTGGGGTCTTGGTGCCTTCGATTTTCACTGGGCGCAGGGATTCGATGGTACCCATGCGAATCGTCTGCACGCGACGCGCTTCGTCACGGGAGTAGGAGTCACCGGTCAGGCTGGATTGGCAGCCGGTGAGCAACATCGCCATCGTGGAAAAGGAAGCAACCAGCAGAACAGACTTACGCATAGCATCAAACTCCAAAGGACAGGTATTCATTAAACTCCGCAGCTTGACGCCTGTCACGGCATCGCCCGGATAAAATTGGTTTCATTCAGGCCCGGTACAGACACCTCGAACTCACACCACAGTAGCGGCAATTACCAAAACCTGCGCCATTGACCCAAGGATTTTTCATGGATTACTTCATCATTGTCGTCACGACCGTGGCCGGTTTGTACTTCCACTGGTGGCTGTACGTACGGATCAAACGCTGGATGGACCGCGATCTGGCGTTAGCGCTGGCCGGGAAGGACGAGCATAAAAAAGCCTTCATGCTCCAGCAACTAACGAACGCTCAGGCGCAGAAGATCAAGCGTCGGGACCTGCCACAGTGGCTTGAGGCCGCTGCGGCAGGCTATCCCGGTCGGTAGACTGCTTAGGGTGCCAGACGTTCAAGAATCCAGTCGGCGCCTTGCAGGCGGTAGTTGAGGCGATCGTGCAGGCGGCTCGGACGGCCTTGCCAGAACTCGATGCGCTCGGGGAGTAAACGGTAACCGCCCCAGTGTTCCGGGCAATGCGGCTGGGTATCAGTGAAGCGCTGCTCGGTGATTTTGAGCAATTCTTCCAGCTCACCACGATCGGCAATCACCCGGCTCTGGGGCGAAGCCCAGGCACCGAGGCGGCTGCCCAGGGGCCGCACCTGAAAGTAGGCGTCGGACTCCTCGGGCGTGACCTTGACCACGCGCCCCTCGATGCGCACCTGGCGCTCCAGGGTTGGCCAGAAGAACGTCATGGCCGCGAACGGATTCACCGCCAGATGTTGGCCCTTGGCACTGTCGTAGTTGGTGAAGAAAGTAAAGCCCTGAGTATCCAGGCCCTTGAGCAGCAGAATGCGGCAATGGGGCCGACCGTCCAGATCGACGGTGGCCAGGGTCATTGCATTGGCCTCGACCGGCACCTGTTCGGTTTTCACCGCGTCGGCGAACCACTGATGGAACAGCGCGAACGGCTCGGCCGGGGCTTGCGCCTCGGTCAGGCCGTCACGGGTGTAGTCGCGACGCATATCAGCCAGGGCCTGGGTCATGGCACATTCCTTCTGGTTAACGATCAGTTCTTCGCAGCATCCGCGGCGACGACTTTCTTCGAGTCAGCAGCGGCCTTGGCCGGCGCAGGCTTTTTCGCCGGGGTCGCGGCTTTGGCTGGCGCTTTTTTGGCGGGAGCTTTGGCTGCGGCTTTCTTGACTGGAGCCTTTTTCGCGGCGGGCACAGCGGCTTTCTTGGCCGCTGGCGCCGGGGTGACCGGTTTGGCCACTGGCTTGACGTCCTGGACGGCCACCATTCTGACCGGTGCCGGCGCTGGCATGTTGTATTTGCTCAGCAACGCCACCATGGTGTTCTGCGGGGTCACCAGCAGTTCCACGCGACGGTTCAAGGCACGGCCTTCATTGCTGTCGTTGGCCGCACGCGGTGCTTCACCGCCCATGCCGCGCAGCATCAGGCGATCGCGCTGCAAACCGCTGAGACGGAAGATCGCCGCCACAGCCTGGGCGCGTTCCTGGCTCAATTTGACGTTGGCCGGAGCCGCGCCGGATGTGTCGCTGTGACCGAGGACCAATACAGCGGTCTTCGGATCGACTTCAAGGATTTTCGCAACGCGGCTAAACGGGCCCAGGGTGACCGGCAGCAGCATGGCCGGGCGATCCGGGTTGAACGAGCCGTCCACCGGCGCCGTTACCACCAGCACGTTGTCTCGGCGTTCGAGTTGCAGGTTGCTGTCCTTGATCGCTTCACGCAGGCGCGGTTCGTAATCGTCGAGCCAGGCCTGGGTGACTTTCGGATCGGGCATCGGCACGGCTTTGGCGGTGCTCTGATCTTTGCCACCGAACGGCCACCACCACTTGTCACCCGCGTCGGCGTCAGCCTTGGCGACGGCTGCCGGTTTGGCTTCAGCTTTGACGTCGGCCTTGGCCGCAGGTTTGTCGGCGCTTTCATCGGAGCCGAACGGCCAGTACCAACGGCTGCTGCTTTCAGCCTTGACCACGGGTGCGGTGATCGCCGCTTTCAGTGGATCGACGGCTGGGGCCGGCGCTTTGGCGGCGACTTTGTCGGAAGAACCGAACTGCCACCAGTGGCTGGCGCCGTCGGCGTCATTTTGCGGAGTTTGCGCACAACCGGTAACGGCGAAGCACAGTGCCAGAGCAAGAGTTTTATTGGATGACATTGGATATCCACAAAATGAAGTAATAAACACAAGCCCACATCGGGACTGCATAAACAGACGCTTTGAATCGAAAAAGGTAACGAGGTTCCGGTGCAGGACCTTTCAACGAAGCTTTACAGACAAGTGGCAAGCACACGTACGAGCTTCTGCGCGCGTGGATCCATCAAAACATACGGCCCCAAGGTATTTGTCACAAAGCCGAAGGCCACATCGTGCTCTGGGTCAGCAAAACCGATGGAACCGCCCGCGCCAGGGTGGCCGAACGCCCGTGGACCGAGACCGTAGGTGGCATTCGGCACATCCGGTTGATCGAGCATGCAACCCAGGCCGAAACGGGTCCGGGTCAGTAAAGTCTTGTCTTCGCCGAGGCTGTGTTCGCGGGTCAGCTCATCGAGCATTTCGCTTTCCAGCAGGCTGCCGTCCAGCAGGCCGGCGTAGAACCCGGCCAGGCTGCGGGCATTGCCGTGGCCGTTGGCGGCGGGTTGTTGCATACGCCGCCATTCCGGTTTGTTGGTGCTGGTCATGATCGACGGCGGGTTGGTGAAGGCCCGGGTGGTCATGGCCGTTGGTTCGCGCATGGTCACTTGCAACAGGCGCTGGGCCGCGGCATCGCCGACATTGCCCTTGCCGCGCGCGATGTGCGCCACGCGGTGAAACTCGTCGTCAGCCAGGCCGACGTGGAAGTCCAGGCCCAAAGGCTTGGCGACCCGCGCGACGATGGATTCCCCCGGACCACGACCGTCGGCACGGCGCAGTAACTCGCCCACCAGCCAGCCGTAAGTAATTGCGGCATAACCGTGGCCCTGGCCCGGCGTCCACCAGGGTTGTTCGGCGGCCAGCGCGTCGACCATGGTTTGCCAGTCATACAAGGCTTCGGGCGCCAGCAACTCGCGCAGGGCCGGCAGACCGGCCTGATGGCAGAGCAATTGGCGCAGGGTCACGGATTCTTTGCCGGCGGCGGCGAATTCGGGCCAGTAGCGGGCCACCGGGGCATCGAGTTGCAGCTTGCCTTCGGCCACCAGTTGCAGCGCGGTGACGGCGGTGAAGGTCTTGGTGCAGGAGAACAGGTTGGCGATGGTGTCGCTGTGCCAGGCTCCGGTTCCGTCCTTGTCGGCGGTACCGGCCCAGAGGTCGAGCACGGTTTCACCGCCGACCTGGATGCACAACGCCGCGCCACGTTCCTGGGGATCGTCGAACAGTGCGGCAAAGGCTTCGCGCACTGCTTCGAACTTAAGCTCGTAATGACCCTGAATCTGCAAACGCAACTCCCCGGATAAACGCTCTACAAAGTGGTCCGCATTGTTCCAGCCCTAGAGCTTTTTGGGAACAGGGGCGGGCTGGGCGGTTGCCCCGTCCTCCCAACGGTCAAGATCAAAAGATCGCAGCCTGCGGCAGCGCCTACAGGGTGAACACAATCCCACTGTAGGAGCTGCCGCAGGCTGCGATCTTGGCTTTCTCAGATTTTAATGCCCGTTGCCAGAATGCCCACCCGCATGCCCGGCGCCCTGCCCCGGGCCTTTACCGGCGTCGCCTTTACGGCCGCCCTCGGCGGCATGGCTGGCTTTATCCGCCTCGGCCTTGGCCTTTTCGGCCTCTTTGCCCAGTTGATCAACGGTCAGCAGATTGCTTTTACGCACGCTGTCGACAAAGCCCTGGAACGGCAGATCGGTAATACCCACTAGGCCGAAGTGCCCGTTCTCGCCATCCAGCAGGCGACCGGTCACCGGTTGATCGAGGTATTGGAACCAGTGAACCCCGACAATCGACGGCTCACTCATCGCCTGTTTGAGGAAGTTGGCGTAAGCCGGGCCACGGTCTTCTTCTTTCGCCAGTTGCGTCACGCCGCCCCAGAACGGGCCGCGATCCGCCGAGCCGAAGTTGAATTCGGTGATCAGCACCGGTTTATCCAGGCTGCGCAGTTTGGCGAAGTCGTAACCGTCCTGCGGTTGCAGGGTGTACATGTTGAAACTCAACACATCGCAATACTGCGCGCAGGACTCGACGGCTTCCGGGGTGCTGATGGCGAAGCGGCCGCCCAGCAACAGCTGGTTCGGCGCGTGCCACTTGAGCGAATCGGAAATGGTCTTGAAGTAAGTGTCGGCGAAGACCTTCTGGAAGTATTTGAAGTCGGCTTCGATTTCCGGGTGATCGGCGCTTGGCAGCGGCGCTTCGAAGCCCGGATCTTCCATCAACTCCCACGCCGGCAGGTCAATGCCCCAGGCTTTCGACAGGCCCGCCTGGTTGCGGTACTTGTCGCGCAATTGCTTGAGGAACGCGCGTTTGGCCGGCACGTCGGTGGTCATTTTCAAGGTGCCGTAGGCCAGGGCGTAACGGGCCTTCGGTTCGTCGCCGGGCCCGGCCCAAGCCAGTTCGTTGTCGGCGAAGTAGCCGATCAGCCACGGATCGTCGCGGTGATCCCGGGCGGCAATGGCCACGGCACGTTCGGTGGCCATGGCGAAACGCGGGTCGAACGGATCGGGCATGCCGCCCCACCAGTCGGTGCCAGTGCTGATGCTGGCGTAATCGCCGACGATCGACAGCGGCAAGGTGTATGGCACGCGATCCGCGTCACCCAGCGCCGGGGCGCTCCAGTTGCCGACGGTGTTAAAGCCCCAGGCTTGCAGGCGATCCAGGGTGTGGCGGGTCCAGCGTTGTTCATCCACCACGGCTTTGCAAGGTTCGGCCACTTTTGCGACTGTTGCGTCGACTGCACCAGTCTTGGCTGCTTCGGCGATACCGGATTCGGTCGTCGAAGGCGCGACAGGTTGCTCAGCGGCTTTTTCAGCCGTCTGTGCCACCGCATCAGCCTTGGCTGCTTCGGCAACGCCGGCCTTGGTGTCGCTGGTCACCGCACACGGCTGACCATAGAGACGCTGCAGGTTGGCGCCGTAAAAGTCGTACCAGCGACCAACGTTATAGGCACGGCCCTGGTCGGCGCCGTTGCCGCCACGGTTGTCGCCTTCGCCATAGTGACTGGCCAGCGGTTCGTCGGGTTTTGGCAGGTTGTCGAACATCCACTCGCGACCGGCGATGTAGGTTTGATCGACGTCCGGGGCAACAGTGTTCACACCCAGGGAATAGAACGGATGCCCTTCGGGTGTCACCAGATACCAGCGACCATCGCGTTTCTCGGTGCGGAAAAAGCCGCTGGCCTTGAACGCCGGGCCTTTGTTCCAGCCACCGAATTTGTCCAGGGACGACTTCTCGCGCTCGGCCAGCCAGGTTTTCAGTTGTTGCTGTTCTTTCGCGGCAGCGGATTTCAGTTGCTCGTCGCTGCTGACTTTTTCCGGCCATTTGACGCGGGTCGATTGACCGTAAGCATCGACGAGACCGCCGTAGACGGCTTTGCTCACGTCCTCGCCGTCCTGCACGCCGAAGCGCTCCAGCAGGATGCTCTGGGCGACTTTCGGCTGATCCATCGACAAGCTCACCGACACCACCTGGCTGCGATCCAGCTCACCGCTGCTGCTGGCGAGCAACACACGCTGACCGTCGACGGTCATCGGCATCGGCGGTCCGGCTTTCATGCCCTGGCTCAACGGCGAACTGGCGACCAATGGCACCAACAAGGTTTGCGCCGGGCCGGCCGGCAGGTCGACGCGGCTGATCAGGGTCTTGCCGTCGTTGCTCTGGATTTTCACGTAGAGGGTCACGGCCCAGTCCATGGCGCTCTGGACCCGCAAGGTCATGACGCCCGACTGCGACCAGTCCCAGGCGCCGGTTTGCGGGGTCAGGCGTAAGGTTGGCTGGGCTACCGGATTGAAGGTTACCCGGCGCAGCACTTCGCCTTCGGCCGTTTGCTCGGCGTTGGATTGCGGCAGGCTGGCGTCCTGGGTCGCCACCTGGACCACGTCGGCGGGGCGCACAAAGTTGAACAGCGTCTGCTGGCCGGCAGGAGCGGCGAGCAAGGGCGTTGCGAACAACAGGGCGAATACAGCAGGCAACGAACGGCGAATCATAAGAACGAAGTTCTCCCTAACGACCAGCGATGGCCAGTGGAAAAGCGATGGCAGAGAGATAGACAACGCGGTGGGCAAAACTGCCCACGCGTGTATCAGGAAATTTCACGTCGGAAGGGTGGCAACGCATTGAGGATCGCTTTGCCATAACGCTGGGTGACCAGGCGCCGATCGAGCAAGGTGATGGTGCCGCGATCTTCTTCGGTACGCAGCAAACGACCGCAAGCCTGGACCAGTTTCAGCGAGGCGTCCGGCACGGAGATTTCCATGAACGGATTGCCGCCCCGGGCTTCGATCCATTCGGCCAATGCGGCTTCCACCGGATCGTCAGGCACCGAGAACGGAATCTTGGCGATCACTACGTGTTCGCAGTAGGCACCGGGCAAGTCGACGCCTTCGGCAAAACTCGCCAGACCGAACAGCACGCTGGAGTCGCCGCCATCGACCCGCGCCTTGTGCTTGTTCAGGGTTTCCTGCTTCGACAGGTTGCCTTGAATGAACACTTGCTTGCGCCAGTCGCGGTCCAGGCCGTCGAACACGTCCTGCATCTGTTTGCGCGAGGAGAACAGCACCAGGGTGCCGCGCGAACCTTCGACCAGTGATGGCAGATCACGAATGATTGCGGCGGTATGGGCCGGCGCGTCACGCGGGTCGGCTTTCAAGTCCGGTACCCGCAGCACGCCAGCATCGGCGTGGTGGAACGGGCTCGGGACCACAGCGGTGACAGCTTTTTTCGGCAGGCCGGCGCGCATGCGGAAGCGGTCGAACGTGCCAAGTGCCGTCAGCGTTGCCGACGTCACCAAGGCGCCATAGGCCACGTTCCACAGGTTGCGGCGAAGCATTTCCGCCGCGAGGATCGGGCTGGCGTTGACCTCGATGTCGAACAACGAACCGCTTTCCGCCAGGGTCAGCCAACGGGCCATCGGCGGGTTGTCTTCCGGGTCTTCGGCGGTGAACGCGGTCCACAACTCCCAGTTGCCCGAAGAGCGCGACAACAGACTGCCGAACAGCGGATACCACTCTTCGGCCTGATTGCTGGCGATGCCGATGTTGACCTCGCCGTCCATGCCTTCCTTGAGCAGTTCGGTGAGACGGGTGAACAAATCGGTCAGGCGGGCGAAGGCTTTCTTCAGCTCGATGCCCATCTCGCGCATGTGCTCGGGGATGACCCCGGCAACGAAGCGGTGACGCGGCCGCTCACGGCCTTCGACGTCTTCGCCGGGTTTGAAATCGGCGACCTGCTCGCAGGCGGTGAACATGAACTGCTGCTGGGTCTTGATCTCCCGCGCCAGCTCCGGCACCTGTTCGATCAACTTGCCCAAATCGCCCGGCAGCGGATGCTGGGCGAGCAATTTGGTGAGGTTCTTGGCGGTGGTTTCCAGCCAGTCGGCGGTGGAACGCAGGCGCGTGTAGTGGGCGAAGTGACCGATCGCCTTGTCCGGCAGGTGGTGGCCTTCGTCGAACACGTAGATGGTGTCGCGCGGGTCCGGCAGCACGGCGCCGCCGCCCAGGGCCAGGTCGGCCAGGACCATGTCGTGGTTGGTGACGATCACGTCGACCTTGCCCATGCCTTCGCGGGCCTTGTAAAAGGCGCATTGGCCGAAGTTCGGGCAATGACGGTTGGTGCATTGGCTGTGATCAGTGGTCAGGCGCGCCCAGTCGGCGTCCTCCAAAGCGGTGGACCAACTGTCGCGGTCGCCGTCCCACTTATTGCCGGCCAGCTTCTCGATCATGCTGGTGAAGAGCTTCTGGCTGGCCTCATCGACCTCGATCTTGAAGCCTTCTTCTTCGAACAACTGCGCCGTGGCGGTTTGCGCGTGACCTTCCTGGAGCAACATGTCGAGCTTGGACAGGCACATGTAGCGCCCACGGCCCTTGGCCAGGGCGAAGCTGAAATTCAGCCCGCTGTTGCGCATCAGGTCGGGCAAATCCTTGAAGACGATCTGCTCTTGCAGGGCGATAGTGGCCGTGGCAATCACCAGGCGTTTGCCCGCCGCCTTGGCTGTCGGGATCGCCGCCAGGCTGTAGGCCACGGTTTTACCGGTACCGGTGCCGGCTTCCACCGCGACAATCGCGGGATCGCCACTGCGCCGGCCTTCGTCGTCGGTGTCGATGTCACCGAGGACTTTGGCAATTTCGGCGAT
Source organism: Pseudomonas sp. LBUM1646 (assembly GCF_059716165.1). Lineage (NCBI taxonomy): Bacteria > Pseudomonadati > Pseudomonadota > Gammaproteobacteria > Pseudomonadales > Pseudomonadaceae > Pseudomonas > Pseudomonas sp. LBUM1646. The sequence continues at coordinate 1,445,089 of NZ_CP166810.1, read as the reverse complement.
CATCAGGCGTTGGCCGTAGCGCGGCTTGAGGCTCTTGGCTTCAAGAAAACGCGTGTAGGCGCCCTGGATCGTGGTTTTGAGTTCGGTGCTGATCATGGATTGTCGGGCGCAAAAAACGCTGGATAAATTTTCAGTGGTTCGGATCGGCGGCTATCATACCGCGCTAATTAATCCCGCGCAGAACGGAGTACCTCAATGACCGCTTTTAGCCTTGTTTATACCCTGCATGTCCTGTCCGCCCTGGTATGGGTGGGTGGCATGTTTTTCGCCTGGATGGTCCTGCGCCCGGCGGCGATGAAGGCCCTGGAAGGCCCCGGCCGGTTGAAGCTGTGGGTAGAAGTGTTTCAAGGTTTTTTCCGCTGGGTCTGGGTGGCGGTGGTCCTTTTGCCGATCAGCGGCGTGGGCATGATTCATCTGCAGTTCGCCGGGTTTGAGATGGCGCCGCGCTATGTACAGGTGATGATGGGCTTGTACGTGGTGATGACCGCGCTGTTTATCCGGATTCAGGCGTTGTTGCTGCCGGAGTTGCGCACGGCAGTGGACGCGCAGGATTGGCCGGCGGGTGCCGCTGCGCTGGGGAAGATTCGCAAGTTGGTGGGCATTAATCTGCTGGTTGGGTTGGTGCTGGTGGCGATTGCGGCGGCTCGGCCGTGATCGTTCCCACGCTCTGCGTGGGAATGCCTCAAGGGACGCTCCGCGTCCAGTGACGCGAAGCGTCACGGGCTGTATTCCCACGCAGAGCGTGGGAACAATCCGTGTAGAAGTTACAACCGCTGAACCGTCACCGCCCCCGCCGCGCCGACGGGTCCTGGCTGACCATCAACGCCTGGACGCCCGCTCTTGCCGCCATCGGCCTTGTAAACCAGGCAACCCTTGGCCTTGCCGCCCGCCCCCGGTTTACCGCCAGGGCCGGCCAGACCACCGGCACCGCCGGCAACCTGAACCTTGATTTGTTCCGCGGGGTAATCCCGCGGCACTTCCAGGCGCACCAGCGCACCGGCCGCCCCTGGCTGACCATCGCTGCCATTGGTGCCGTCGAACCCACGACCGGCCTGGCCCCAGGTGCAGCCGGGCTCTTCGCCGTTGGCGCCATCCAGACCGACAAAACCCGGCGCACCCGCACCACCGCGCGCATCGACCGTCAATGTCGGCGCGCTCAGCGTTTTGATCTGCAAGTTCAGGTTGCGCCCGGAACGGGCAGCCTTGAGGTAAGTACCCGGTGCACCGCGCGCGGTGATCAGGCTGCCTTCAGACAAATTGGCGCGGCTGACTTTCAGTTCCAGCGCCTGTTCGCCGGGCACGATGGCGATCCGCGCGTCACGGCCCAGGTGCAATTCGCCGACCGTCACTTCAGTCACGTTCGAGGGAATCAGCAAGGTGCCGTAGTCGGCGACGTCGAGTTTTTCCAGCTGCAAGGTGCTCGCAGTATTGGGTAAGCGCATCAGCGAGTTGGTTTCGACGCTCACCACTTGGGCACAGGCGAGTGGGCTGATGAATGCAGCGAGCAGGCAGAGTTTACGCATGGGAAGCCCCTGGTACGGCCGGGGCCGGAATGGTTTGCAGGTGGAAAACGCCAAAAAACAGAATCTTCAGCCGATCACGCCACGGGTGGGCGCGACCTCTGAGGCTGCGGAAACACAGCAGCGCTTCGAGAAAATGAATAACCGCCAGCAGCGCCCCGGCCATGTTGACCAGCAGGTGCAGCGGATTGATAAACGGGATCAGCAGATTGACCAGCACCACCAACCAGAACAGCAGGGTCAACAGCTTCCCCAGCCCCCAAAACACCTTCATACGCTCCCCCGTTGAGAATTATTCTTTGAGCGCACAGTAACGGCTTCCGCAAGGGATACGCCAGTGGGCAAGAGAAAATTCATCCAGACGGCCGCCGGATTCGCGACTTTGGTCGCCCGGCGGCTCTAGATCGAGGCTCTACGTCATGCGTCAGCGGTTGATGTGCAATTCCACACGTCGGTTTTGCGCCCGCCCTTCTTCTGTTTCGTTATCGGCTACTGGCTGGCTTTCGCCCTTGCCTTCACTGGTGAGTTTGTTAGGCGCCAGGCCCTGGCTCAACAGATAAGCGGCCACGCTGCTGGCGCGACGTTCCGACAAAGCCTGGTTATAGGCATCCGAACCGGTGCTGTCGGTATGGCCCACTACCTTGATGCTGACCACATCAGCGTTTTGCAGCTTGGCCATCAGCGCATCCAGTTGGCTGCGTGCTGCTGGTGTCAGGTCGGACTTGTCGAAAGCGAACAGCACGTTGCCGGCATCGCTCAAGGTGATGACTTCGGAGACCGGTGCCGGTTCGACGGGTTTCACGCTGACCGGGTATTGCGGCAACGGACAACCGCGATGATCGACCGGGGTATTTTCCGGCGTATCAGGGCAACGATCACGGCGGTCAAAGACCCCGTCGCTGTCTTCGTCGCCATCCTGGGCGTAGCAGATCAAACCGCCGGTCAAGATACCGAGCGCCGCACCACCGGCCGCCCAACCGCCACTTTCGATAGCGCCCAGGCCACCGCCGACCAGGCCGCCTATAACGCTGCAGATCGGCCAGGTACGTTGATTCAGGGGGGCAGTGCCATCGCTGTGAGTGGCGCAACCGGTCAACAGGCTGCCAAGCAGCAGAACCGGCAAGACGGTCCTTGTGAGAACGCTCATTTGTGAATGCTCCTGTGTTACCGGCCCATACCGGTTACACAGGAGTAAAGACCCGCATCCGCGACTGCACAAGCCGCGGAGCGGAAGGGACTTTAACGCTCGATTTTGATTTCGGTGCGACGGTTCAGCGCGCGGCCATCAGCGGTTTTGTTATCGGCCACTGGCTGGCTTTCGCCTTTACCGGTTACCGACACGAAGCTGCTGCGTGGCACGCCATCGTGGATCAGGTACTCCACCACCGAATGCGCACGTTTATCCGACAGTTTCTGGTTGTAGGCATCGCTGCCGACGCTGTCGGTGTGGCCGGTCACGGTCAGGCGTGCGGTGGACGATTCCTGTTTCAGGCGGGTGGCGACTTTATCGAGCACCTCTTTATCGGAAGGCGTGAGCGTGGCTTTGTCGAACTGGAAGTGCACATCGCGGATCACGATGGTTTCTTCCTTGACCACGACGACTTCCTCGACCACTGGTGCAGGGACGGGTGGTGGGCAGCCGTCAGCATCGACCTGCACGCCTCTAGGCGTACCCGGGCACTTGTCGCGACTGTCCGGCACGCCATCGCCGTCTTCGTCGCCATCACCGTGCACCCAGCAATAGGCCGCCGCCATGCCGCCGACGAACAGCGCACCGCCGCCAGCCCAGGCGGCGCTTTCCGTCGCACCCAGCCCCGCACCGACGACGCCACCGACTGCCGCACAGGTCGGCCAGTCGGTTTTCTGCAAACCTGCGCAACCAGTCAACACACTGGTTAGCAGAACCAAGGGTAATGCTGTCCGAACTATGCTCATCTAGTGTTCTCCTGAGGGATCGGCTTAAAACCGATTCAGGGAGTAAAGACCCGAGTTTTAATCTCCGCCAGCAATAGGCCAATGCCGTTTCGCCCCGTATTCACGGCAGATCGGCACTTTTGCCGCACAGTGGCTCTAGGCCCGAACGTTGGGGCAGGCTAGTCTTGGCAGCTCTGATTGAGGATCTTCGATGATTGCAGGTATTTCTTCGCGCACGCCCCAGCAGGCGTTGGCCGCTTTGCTTGACCGCTACGCCCCCGCGCGCCTGTTGCTGATTGGTGCCAGCCAGTTCCCGGCGCTTGAGGCTTTCAAGCTCGCACACCCGGACAGTTGCGTCGCCCATGCCGCACCCGGGCCATTGCCGGCGGAGCTGGCGGCAAGGCGCTTTGACCTGGCGCTGGTGGTCGATTGCCTGGAGCACTTGCCCAAGCGCGATGGCCTGAATTTGCTGGGCGGGATCCGCAATCTCAACGCCAGTCGCATCGCAGTGCTGGCGGACTTGCCGGCCAGCGGCTGGCAGGAAACCGACTTTTTCTCCCTGGCCCTGCAAGCCAGCGAACGTTTCCAGCGCGACGATCAGGTGCTGACGCTCTTCACCTATGATCTGCTTGACTATAAACAGGTGCCCGACTGGCTCAACGCACGGTTCTGGGCCAATCCGGAAAACTTCGGGAAACACTGGTGGTAACGCAATGAGTACATCCATTTGCCCTTGCGGCAGCGGCACCCTGCTCGACGCCTGCTGCGGTCATTACCATGCCGGCCACCCGGCTCCCTGCGCCGAAGCCTTGATGCGTTCGCGCTACAGCGCCTATGTGTTGGGGCTGGTGGATTATCTGGTGGCAACCACCCTGCCCGCCCAACAGGCTGGCCTGGATCGTCAGTCCATCAGCGACTGGAGCGCCCAAAGCACCTGGCTGGGCCTTGAGGTGGAAAGCTCCGAGGTGTTTGGCGGGCAACCGGAACACGCCTTCGTGACCTTCACCGCACGCTGGCACGATGGCGCCGGCGAACACAGCCACCGCGAGCGCTCCTCGTTTGTGCAGAACACCGGCCACTGGTACTTCATCGACCCGACTGTGCAGCTCAAGGCCGGGCGCAACGACGCCTGCCCGTGCGCGAGCGGGCAGAAATACAAGAAGTGTTGTGCGGGGTATTTCGGTAGTTGAGATGATGGTCACCCTGTAGCAGCTGCCGAAGGCTGCGTTCGACTGCGCAGCAGTCGTGAAATCAGGCGCAGTGGTGTGTCAGTCAGATCGGGTTGCCAGGAGGGCGACTGCTTCGCAGCCGAACGCAGGCTTCGCCAGCTGCTACACAAGGGAGAAACATCACCATGCCCCGTCAGCCCCGCTTCATACATCTGCTCACCCTGCTCGCAATCCTGAGCCTCGGCGGCTGTGCGTCCTGGTTCAGCGACGATGAACCGGAGCCCCAGGTGCACCTGGTCAAGGTCGAGGTGGTGCGGGCCAAACTGCTGGAACAGAAATTCCTCCTGCACTTTCGCGTCGACAACCCCAACGACAGTGACTTGACCGTGCGCGGGTTGGAATACCGCATCCATTTGGGCGAGATGCTACTGACCGAAGGCGAGCACGAGCACTGGTTCACCGTTGGCCCCAAACGCAGCGCCTATTTCAAGGTGCCGATCCGCACCAACCTGTGGCCCAAAGTGCGGGACCTGGTGAAATTGCTGAAAAGCCCCAAGCAATCCATCCCCTATCGTCTGGAAGGTGAACTGGAAACCGGCTTATTCATCGCGCACTACGTGCACCTGGCGCGTAATGGCGTGATAATCCCCGCCGATTTAATTCCGGAGTAACCCCGATGACCCAGCAACCCCATGTTCATGGCCCTGACTGCAACCACGATCACGACGATCATGCCCACGACCACCATGATCACGACCACGGCCATGTCCACGGCCCGAACTGCGGCCACGCCCACCAGGAACCGGTGCGCAACGCTCTGAAAGACGTCGGCCGCAACGACCCTTGCCCGTGCGGCAACGGCAAGAAATTCAAGAAGTGCCACGGCGCGTAACGCGTTGATGCATTGCTTCAGGTAGGAGCAAAGCTTGCCCGCGAAGAACGATGACGAGGTCTGCCTGAGTGACCGCGGTGCCTTTTTCGCGGGCCAGTCGAATCGTCGCACCGCTCGCTCCTACAGGTTTTCAGTCGTTGTTCAGGATCGCTGCGGTGCTGACGACGGTGGCGTACTCGCCGTGCAGATTCGCCAGCGACATGGCATGCACTTCCTCGGCGGAATGCGGGTTGCCGAAAAAATCAGCCTTGTCGAAGGTAAAACACGCATCCTCCACCACCCATGCTTCAAACCCCAGATTGCCGGCCGTTCGCGCCGTGGATTCCACCGAGTTGTTCGTCGCCACGCCAACGATGATCAATTGCTCAATCCCCGCCTCACGCAAACTCGCCTCCAGCGCCGTCGCACAAAACGCATCCGGCACCTGTTTCTGAATCAGTTGCTCACCGGCCAACGGCTGAAACCGTTCCTGAAACTCCACGCCCGATTGCTCTGGCCAAAACACTGAATCCGGTGAACGGGACAGGTGCTGCACGTGAATCACCCGCCGTGCGGTGCGCCGCCAGTGCGCCAGCAAATCGAGAATTCGCTCTTCGGCCTGAGGATTATTTCGAGGCCCCAGCCTGGGATGCAGGATGCCTTTCTGTTGATCGATGATGATCAGCGCCGCGTTGTTCTTGAGCTCCATGCTGACTTTTCTCATGCCGGGTCATTGAATTTCACGCACTTCAGCATCACCTCTTCCTACAGGCAAGCTCTGCGGTGCAAACAGGACGACCTAATGCGAGCGGTTGCTGTCCGTACCTAACGACGTCCATTTTCTGGAGCACTCCATGATCGACCTGTATTACTGGACCACCCCGAACGGCCACAAAATTTCGATATTCCTCGAAGAAGCCGGCCTCAAGTACGACGTGCACCCGATCAACATCAGCCAGAACGATCAGTTCAAACCTGAATTCCTGAAGATTTCCCCAAACAACAAAATCCCGGCGATCGTCGATCACGAGCCGGCCGATGGTGGTGAGCCTTTGTCGCTGTTCGAGTCCGGGGCGATTCTGCTGTACCTGGCCGAGAAGACCGGCAAGTTCCTGCCCAAGGACCTGCGCGGGCGCCAGCAAGCATTGCAATGGCTGTTCTGGCAGATGGGCGGTCTGGGGCCGATGGCCGGGCAGAATCATCACTTCAGCCAGTTTGCACCGGAAAAAATCCCCTACGCGATTAAACGCTACATCGACGAAACCGCTCGCCTCTATGGCGTGCTCGACAAGCAGCTGGCGAGCAATGAATTCGTCGCCGGCAACGAATACAGCATTGCCGACATGGCAATCTACCCGTGGATCGTGTCCCACAAGTGGCAGAGCCAGAACCTCGAAGACTTCCCCAACGTGCTGCGCTGGTTCAACCACATCCAGAACCGCCCGGCGACGGTGAAGGCGTATGCACTGGCAGCGAAGGTCAACCCGCCTAAATCCTGACCGTTTGTCCGCCGATCGTTCCCACGCTCCGCGTGGGAATGCCTCAACGGACGCTCCGCGTTCGGCTTTGGATGGGACGCGGAGCGTCCCGGGCTGCATTCCCACGCAGAGCGTGGGAACGATCACGACGATCACGGTGAAGAAATAACCCCGCCGCCGCTTGCGCGGCCACCTCCTGCTCACTAACGTAGCGCCTTTATTGCGTTACTACCCCCGCAGGAGCTTTGCCATGGCCTCGCCAGCCCTCACACATTTTCTTCCCCGGTTCGGCGTTGCCGCAGCAGTGGCCGGTGTTTTGAGCCTGACCGGTTGTCAGACCTGGAACACCCAGGACACCCTCCCGCCCAACTCAGGCGTGCAGCCGCTCAAGGGCCTGGCGCAGAACGTGTCGGTTCGACGCAATGCCATGGGCATGCCATTGATCGAAAGCAACAGCTTCCACGACGCGCTGTTCGCCCTCGGCTACGTCCACGCCAGCGACCGCCTCACGCAAATGGTGACCATGCGCCTGCTGGCCGAAGGCCGTCTGTCAGAAATGTCCGGCGCGGACCTGCTCGACGCTGACCGCTATATGCGCGCGATCAACCTGAAGAAAAGCGCCGGCGAGCTGTACAAAGCCTCGTCGCCGCGGCTCAAGCGCTTCTTCGAAGTCTATGCCCGGGGCGTCAACGCTTACCTGTTCCGCTACCGCGACAAACTGCCGGCCGACCTCGCGGCCAGCGGTTACAAGCCTGAATACTGGAAGCCGGAAGACTCGGCGCTGATTTTCTGCCTGTTGAATTTCAGCCAATCGGCCAACCTGCCGGAAGAAATCTCCTCGCTGGTGCTGGCGCAAACGGTCACTACCGACAAGCTGCCGTGGCTGACGCCGTCCGCGCCCGACGAAAAACTGCCGCTAGGCGAAGCCGACAAGCTCCAGGGCATCAAGCTCAACGGCGCGATCCCCGGCCTGGTGGAAATCACCAAGGCCACCGGGCAACTCTCCGATCTGAATCTGCTCGGCGCCACGTCGTCGAACAACTGGGCCATCGGCCCGCAACGCAGCCGCAGCGGCAAAAGCCTGCTGGCCAGCGACAGCCACGGGCCGCTGGGCGTGCCGTCGTTGTTCAGCTACGTGCAGATCCGCGCGCCGAAATATCAGGCGGCCGGCGTCAGCATCGCCGGTCTGCCGATGGTGCTCGGCGGCTTCAACGGCAAAGTGGCGTGGAGCATGACCACGGTCATGGGCGACAACCAGGACCTGTTCCTGGAAAAAATCAAACGCCAGGGCAATGGCCTTACCTACGAAGTCGGCGGCAAGTGGCAGCCGGTGGTCGTGCGCAACGAAACCTACTTCGTCAAAGGCCAGCGGCCGATTCGCGAAGCGGTGTACGAAACCCGCCACGGGCCGCTGCTCAACAGCGCCCAGGGCCTGAGCATGGCCAATGGTTTCGGATTGGCGCTGCAAACCCCGAGCTTCACCGACGACAAGACCCTGGACGCGTTTTTCGACCTGTCCCGCGCGCAGACCGTCGAGAAAGCCTCGGACGCCAGCCGTGAAATCCGCGCCATCGCCCTGAACCTGGTCTTCGCCGACGCCAGCAACATTGGCTGGCAAGTCACCGGTCGCTACCCGAACCGCCGCGAAGGCGAAGGCCTGCTGCCGTCGCCGGGCTGGGAAGGTCGCTACGATTGGGACGGTTACGCCGACCCGATGCTGCACCCGTATGACCAGGATCCGGCCCAGGGCTGGCTCGGCACCGCCAACCAGCGGGTCATCCCCCATGGTTACGGCATGCAGTTGTCTAATTCCTGGTCCGCCCCGGAACGTGGCGAACGTCTGGCCGAATTGGCCGGCGTGGGCAAGCACGACACCCGCAGCCTGATCGCCATGCAGTACGACCAGACCACCACCTTCGCCGCCAAACTGAAAAAAATGTTTACAGCGCCGGGAATGGCCCAGCCGCTGAAACAGGCGATCGACGCGTTGCCGGAAGCTGATCGCAGCAAGGCCCGTGAGGCGCTGGCGCACTTGATGGCGTTCGACGGCAAGCTCAGTCCAACGTCTGCCGATGCGGCGATTTATGAGCTGTTCTTGCAGGAAAGCGCCAAGCAGATTTTCCTCGACGAACTGGGCCCGGAAAGCGGCCCGGCGTGGAAAGCCTTTGTTGCCAACGGCAAGTTGTCCTACGCGGCCCAGGCCGATCATTTGCTGGGTCGCGAAGACAGCCCGTTCTGGGAGGACGCGCGCACGCCGCAGAAAGAAGACAAACCGGCGATCCTCGCCCGCAGCCTGGCGGCGGCGATCAGTGCCGGCGACAGTCAGTTGGGCGGCGATCACAAGGCCTGGCAGTGGGGCAAACTGCATCGCTACGAGTGGAAAAATGCCAGTGGCCAGACCGTGCGCGGTCCGCTCGCGGCCGGTGGCGATCACACCACGCTGAACACCGCCGCGTTCGCCTGGGGCCAGGACTTCAACACCACGCTGGCGCCGTCCATGCGCTTTATCGTCGACTTCGGCCAGGCCGAACCGTTGATGGGCCAGAACGGCAGCGGCCAGTCCGGCAACCCGGCCAGCCCGAACTACCTCGACAGCATCGATCCGTGGCTCAAGGGCCAGTACATGAGCCTGCCGATGCAGCCACAGAACTTTGACAAGGCGTATGGCAAGACGCGGTTGACCCTGACACCGGGTAAATAACCCGCTGACTGATCGTTCCCACGCGCCGCGTGGGAATGCAGCCCGGGACGCTCCGCGTCCCATTGGAACGCGGAGCGTCCCTAGAGGCATTCCCACGCAGAGCGTGGGAACGATCAGCTCGATAGAACTTCTAGCCTCGCGCAAACCTCATAGCTAACAAGTCCCTCCATTTTGGTAACGACATGGATCTTGTTATCGCGCGCGCCGAAGGTTTGTACTGCCCCGCCGGGGATTTCTATATCGATCCGTGGCGCCCGGTGGAGCGCGCGGTGATCACCCATGCCCACGGCGATCACGCTCGAACCGGCAATCAACACTACCTGGCAGCGGCCCCCGGCGAAGGGATTCTGCGCACGCGTCTGGGCCAGGACATCAACCTGCAAACCCTGCCCTACGGCGAACGCCTGCTGCACCACGGCGTCACCTTGAGTTTTCACCCGGCCGGCCATGTCCTCGGGTCGGCCCAAGTGCGCCTGGAATACGGCGGTGAAGTCTGGGTCGCCTCTGGGGATTACAAAATCGAGCCCGACGGCACCTGCGCGCCGTTCGAACCGGTGCGTTGCCACACGTTCATCACCGAATCGACCTTCGGCCTGCCTATCTACCGCTGGCAGCCCCAGGTGCAGGTATTTGCCGAGATCAATCAGTGGTGGCGGGCGAACATCGCGGCCGAAAAAGCCAGTGTGCTGTTCTGCTATTCCTTCGGTAAGGCGCAACGCATTCTCCACGGCATCGACGCCAGCATCGGCCCCATTCTGGTGCATGGCGCAGTGGAACCGCTCAACCGGGTGTATCGCGAAGCAGGGATTTATCTGCCGCCAACGATTTACGCCGGCGAATTAAAAAAGACCGATCCGATCATGCGCCAGGCTTTGGTTCTCGCCCCACCTTCGGCCGCTGGCAGCAGCTGGATGCGCCGCTTCGGCGATTACAGCGATGGATTCGCCAGCGGCTGGATGCGTTTACGCGGTACTCGGCGGCGGCGCGGTGTGGATCGCGGTTTCGTCCTCTCGGACCATGCCGACTGGCCGGGCCTGCTCTGGGCCATCGACCAGACCGGGGCAGAGCGAGTGATGGTCACCCACGGCTCGATCGGCGTGCTGGTGCGGCATCTGCGCGAACAAGGGCTGGATGCCCAAGGTTTCAGCACCGAGTACGGCGACAATGAAGAAGACCACGCCGTCGCGGTGGAAACCGCCGAGGTGCTGCCATGAAAGCCTTCGCCGCGTTGTACGCCGAGTTCGACGCCACCACTTCGAGCAACGCCAAACTGGCGGCGATGCAGGCTTACTTCGCCCAAGCCGCACCGGAAGATGCCGCGTGGGCGGTGTACTTTCTCTCGGGCGGTCGGCCTCGGCAGTTGGTGCCGGTGCGTGCGCTGCGTGAGCTGGCAGTGGAGATTTCCGGGCTCTCGTCGTGGCTGTTCGAAGAGAGCTATCAAGCCGTCGGTGATTTGGCGGAAACCATCTCGCTGGTGCTACCCGAAACGCCCCACAGTTCTACCGATGGGCTGGCGACCTGGATCGAAGACAAATTGCTGCCTTTGCGCGGTGAAACCCCGGAGTTCCTGGCCCGGCGACTGCCCGCCCTCTGGGCGCAACTGGACCGCCCGAGCCTGATGCTGTGCATCAAACTGATCACCGGCAGTTTTCGCGTCGGCGTCTCCAGGCTATTGGTCACTCGGGCGCTGGCCGGCATGGCCGGGCTCGACAGCAAACGAGTGGCGCAGCGGCTGGTGGGTTACACCGACCTGTCCAACCGTCCGAGTGCCACCAGTTACCTGAAACTCATCGCGCCGCAATCCGCCGACGAACATGCCCAACGGGGCGGTCAGCCGTATCCGTTTTTCCTCGCCCACGCTTTGTCACAACCGGTGGAGCAGTTTGAGGCACTTCTCGGACCGGCCAGCCAATGGCAAGTCGAATGGAAGTGGGACGGCATCCGCGCCCAAGTGGTCAAGCGTGAGGGGCGGCTGTGGATCTGGTCCCGGGGTGAAGAACTGGTCAGCGAGCGTTTTCCCGAACTGGAGGCGCTGACCCACGGTTTGCCGGACGGCACAGTGATCGACGGAGAAATCGTCGCTTGGAAATCTGCCCAACCCACCACCGAGGATGCCTTCGACCCGCAATTCCCAAATCCTCCCGCGGTGCAACCCTTCGCCCTGCTGCAACAGCGCATCGGCCGTAAAACCCTCGGCAAGAAAATCCTCGATGAAGTGCCGGTGGTGTTACTCGCCTACGACCTGCTGGAATGGCAAGGGGAAGACTGGCGCAACCACACTCAGGCAGAACGTCGCACTCAACTGGAGCAAGTCATCGACAGTTGCAACAGCCCGGTGCTGCGGGCATCTCCGGTGCTCACCGGTGAAGACTGGTTCGACCTCGCCGGGCAACGGCAAGCGTCGCGTCGATTGGGGGTCGAGGGCATGATGCTCAAGGCTCGGGATGCGCTGTATGGCGTGGGTCGGACCAAGGACATGGGCGTGTGGTGGAAATGGAAAGTCGAACCGTTCAGCGTCGATGCGGTGCTGATCTATGCCCAACGGGGGCACGGCCGTAGGGCAAGTCTCTACAGCGATTACACGTTCGCTGTGTGGGACGGACCGCCCGACGCAAGCGAACGGACGCTGGTGCCGTTTGCCAAGGCTTATTCAGGGCTGACCGATGAGGAAATGCGTCAGGTCGATGGCATTGTGCGCAAAACCACAGTAGAAAAGTTCGGGCCGGTGAGCAGCGTGAAGCCGAGCCTGGTGTTCGAGCTGGGATTTGAAGGGATTGCCCTGTCCCGGCGGCACAAGAGCGGGATTGCGGTGCGGTTTCCCAGGATGTTGCGGTGGCGACAGGATAAGTCGGTGGAAGAAGCCGATAGCCTGGCCACACTGCAGGACCTGCTTAGCTGACACCCGATCGTTCCCACACTCTGCGTGGGAATGCCTCTAGGGACGCTCCGCGTCCGCTCTTGGGACGCGGAGCGTCCCGGGCTGCATTCCCACGCAGAGCGTGGGAACGATCCGGCGAACCAAGTTGGTGCAGGAAATTTCCGACGCCCATTTTCGTGCACAAATCCGCCCGTGCCCTTTCTTTCTTCACCTTTTAAAACGCTTGTTCGGGACTCTGGTTCGGAAATTGCTACTTTCATTAGGTCTTACGCTTTCCAGTAACAATAATTCTGCGCCACAAGCGCTCATATTGGTTCTTAGGGATTGAATAATGAAAAAAGCATTGCTGACCCTTTCTGCACTGGCGTTGTGCATGGCTGCCGGCTCCGCGCTGGCCAAGGAATACAAAGAATTGCGTTTTGGCGTTGACCCTTCCTACGCACCATTCGAGTCGAAAGCGGCCGACGGCAGCCTGGTGGGCTTCGATATCGATCTGGGCAACGCAATCTGCGCCGAGCTGAAGGTCAAGTGCAAATGGGTCGAAAGCGATTTCGACGGCATGATTCCGGGCCTCAAGGCCAATAAATTCGACGGTGTGATCTCTTCGATGACCGTCACCCCGGCTCGCGAAAAAGTCATCGACTTCTCCAGCGAGCTGTTCTCCGGCCCGACCGCGTACGTGTCCAAAAAAGGTTCTGGCGTAACGGCAGACGTCGCTTCGCTCAAGGGCAAAACCGTCGGCTACGAACAAGGCACCATTCAAGAAGCCTATGCCAAAGCCGTTCTGGACAAGGCTGGCGTGAAAACCCAGGCCTATCAGAACCAGGATCAGGTGTATTCCGACCTGACTTCCGGTCGTCTCGACGCCGGGATCCAGGACATGCTGCAAGCCGAATTGGGCTTTTTGAAGTCACCCAATGGCGCTGGTTACGAAATCAGCAAGCCGGTGGACAGCGAATTGCTGCCTGCCAAAACAGCTATCGGTATCTCTAAAGGTAACAAAGACCTGAAGGCACTTTTGGATAAAGGTATCAAAGCGTTACACGACGATGGCACCTACGCCACCATTCAGAAGAAACACTTTGGCGATCTGAATCTGTACAGCGGCAAATAATGCCCGGCGCCCATCTCGCGATGGGCGCTTTTTTTACTCGATCAGGTTGCTGATTTATGTTCGAAAACCTCTTACAAAACCTGGGGCTCTCAGCCTTCAGCCTTAAGGGCTTCGGTCCTTTGCTGTTGGAAGGCACCTGGATGACCATCAAATTATCGGTGTTGTCGCTCTTGGTGGCCGTGTTACTCGGCTTGCTGGGCGCCAGTGCCAAACTGTCCAAAGTCAAACTGGTGCGCGTGCCCGCGCAGGTCTACACCACGCTGATCCGCGGCGTGCCGGACCTGGTGCTGATGCTGTTGATTTTCTACAGCCTGCAAACCTGGTTGACGTCGTTTACCGATTTCATGGAATGGGAATACATCGAGATCAACCCGTTCAGCGCCGGGGTCATCACCCTGGGCTTCATTTATGGCGCGTATTTCACTGAAACCTTCCGTGGGGCGATCCTTGCCGTGCCACGTGGCCAAGTCGAAGCCGCCACTGCCTATGGCCTCAAACGCGGCCAGCGCTTCTGGATCGTGGTGTTCCCGCAAATGATGCGCTTCGCCCTGCCAGGCATTGGTAACAACTGGATGGTGATGCTCAAGGCCACCGCGCTGGTGTCGATCATCGGCCTCGCCGACCTGGTCAAAGCCGCGCAGGACGCCGGTAAAAGCACCTATCAACTGTTCTACTTCCTGGTCCTGGCCGCGCTGATTTACCTGCTGATCACCAGTGCTTCCAACTTCGTCCTGCGCTGGCTTGAACGCCGCTACGCCGCCGGCTCCCGGGAGGCCGTACGATGATCGAACTCTTGCAGGAATACTGGAAACCCTTCCTTTATACCGACGGCTATCACATCACCGGCCTGGCCATGACCATGTGGCTGCTCAGCGCTTCGATCTTCATCGGTTTCCTGGTGTCGATCCCGCTGTCCATCGCCCGGGTTTCGCCGCACTTCTACATCCGCTTGCCGGTGCAGTTCTACACCTACCTGTTCCGCGGCACGCCGCTCTATATCCAGTTGCTGATCTGCTACACCGGGATTTACAGCCTGGCGGCCATTCGTGCGCAACCGGTGCTGGACGCGTTCTTCCGCGATGCGATGAACTGCACCATCCTCGCCTTCGCCCTGAACACCTGCGCCTACACCACGGAGATTTTCGCCGGGGCGATCCGCAGCATGAACCACGGTGAAGTCGAAGCCGCCAAGGCCTACGGTCTGACAGGCTGGAAGCTCTATGCCTACGTGATCATGCCGTCGGCCCTGCGTCGCTCGTTGCCTTATTACAGCAACGAAGTGATTCTGATGCTGCACTCGACCACCGTGGCGTTCACCGCGACCATCCCGGACATCCTGAAAGTCGCGCGGGACGCCAACTCGGCGACCTTCCTGACCTTCCAGTCGTTCGGCATCGCCGCGCTGATCTACCTGACCGTGACCTTTGCGCTGGTCGGCCTGTTCCGTCTCGCCGAACGCCGATGGCTGGCCTTCCTCGGGCCGACTCACTAGGATTTCTTACAACATGCGCCACCAGAAACATGACTTGCTGGCCCCGCTGCCGGGGACCGCACGACAGATCCACAGCTTTCACTTCGGCCCTTCGTCGGCCAAAGGCAAGATCTACATTCAGTCGTCCCTTCACGCCGATGAAATGCCCGGCATGCTGGTGGCCTGGCACCTCAAGCAGCGTTTGACGCAGCTCGAAGCCGCCGGCCGCCTGCGCAGCGAAATCGTGCTGGTGCCCGTGGCCAACCCGGTCGGCCTCGAACAAGTGCTGATGGACGTGCCGCTGGGCCGCTACGAACTGGAGAGCGGGCAGAACTTCAACCGCTGGTTCGTCGATTTGAGCGAAGAGGTTGGTAACGAGATCGAAGGCCAGCTTGGCGACGATCCGCAGCACAACCTCGAACTGATCCGCACCAGTCTGCGCAACGCCCTCGCCCGCCAGACCGCCGGCACCCAACTGCAATCCCAGCGCCTGACCCTGCAACGCCTGGCCTGCGACGCGGACATGGTGCTGGACCTGCATTGCGATTTCGAAGCCGTCGCGCACCTCTACACCACGCCCGAGGCCTGGCCGCAGGTCGAGCCACTGGCGCGTTACATCGGCGCCGAGGCGAGTTTGCTGGCCACCGATTCCGGCGGCCAGTCGTTCGATGAATGCTTCACCTTGCTCTGGTGGCAGTTGAAGGAGCGCTTCGGCGAGCACTTCGATATTCCGCTGGGCAGCTTTTCGGTCACCGTCGAATTGCGCGGCCAGGGCGACGTCTATCATCCGCTGGCCAGCGCCGATTGCCAGGCGCTGATCGATTACCTGATTCACTTCGGCGCCATTGCCGGCACACCTGCGCCTTTGCCCGAGCTGCCCTACCCGGCCACCCCGCTGGCCGGTGTGGAACCCGTGGCCACGCCCGTCGGCGGGTTGCTGGTGTTCACCGCCGTGCCGGGGCAATACCTGGAAGCTGGGCAACTGATTGCCGAAGTCATCGACCCGATCCTTGACCGCGTCACCCCTATCCATTGCAACGCCGCCGGGTTGATGTACGCCCGCTCGCTGCGCCGCATGGCCACTGCCGGCATGGTGATCGCCCACGTCGCGGGCACCGAAGCCTATCGCAGCGGCTACCTACTTTCGCCTTGAGGATGCATGCCCCATGTATAAATTGACCATCGACGGCCTGCATAAAAGCTATGGCGACCATCATGTGCTCAAAGGTGTTTCGCTCAAGGCCAACACCGGCGACGTCATCAGCCTGATCGGCGCCAGCGGCTCGGGGAAAAGTACCTTCCTGCGCTGCATCAACTTCCTCGAACAACCGAATGACGGCGCCATGAGCCTGGATGGCAAGGACATCCGCATGGTCAAGGATCGTCACGGCATGCACGTGGCCGATCCCGATGAACTGCAACGGATCCGCACGCGCCTGGCGATGGTGTTCCAGCATTTCAACCTGTGGAGCCACATGACGGTGCTGGAAAACATCACCATGGCGCCGCGCCGGGTGTTGGGGTGCAGCAAAGAGGAAGCGGAAGACCGCGCCCGGCGATATCTCGACAAAGTGGGCCTGGCGGCGCGCGTAGCCGATCAGTACCCGGCATTTCTGTCCGGCGGCCAACAGCAACGGGTAGCTATCGCCCGAGCACTGGCCATGGAGCCGGAAGTGATGCTGTTCGACGAACCGACCTCGGCCCTCGACCCGGAACTGGTGGGCGAAGTACTGCGCGTGATCCAGGGCCTGGCCGAAGAAGGCCGGACCATGATCATGGTGACTCACGAGATGAGCTTTGCCCGCAAAGTGTCGAGCCAGGTGTTGTTTCTGCACCAGGGGTTGGTGGAGGAAGAAGGGGCGCCGGAGGATGTGCTGGGCAGTCCGAAGAGTGAGCGGTTGAAGCAGTTTCTGAGCGGCAACCTCAAGTAATACACCGTCCTGACCCTGTAGGAGCAAAGGCTTGCTCCTACAGGACCGCGCACCGCCATTAAACCTTTCGCATCGCGGCGCGGTCACTGAAAGAAGACTTTCAGAGCGCACACGGCCGGCATGGGAACCTCCCCCGACTACGCAAAGCAATGGTTCACCGCTCGCGGCTGGAAGCCGTTCGCCTTTCAGAAACAGGTGTGGGCGGCGGTCAAGCGGGGCGAGTCCGGGTTGCTGCATGCCAGTACCGGTGCCGGTAAAACCTATGCGGTGTGGTTTGCCGCGCTCAATCGCTTCGCCTCGTCTGTTGCACCTGTTGAAACGCCTCGCAAACGCAAACCGGTGGCACCACCGCTGACAATGCTGTGGATAACGCCCATGCGTGCCTTGGCCGCCGACACTGCGCGAGCGCTGGAAGCGCCGCTACACGCCTTGCAAATCCCCTGGAGCGTCGGCCTGCGCACCGGCGACACCAGCAGCAGCGAACGCGCCCGCCAGAGCCGGCGCCTGCCGACCACACTGATCACCACCCCGGAAAGCCTGACCCTGATGCTCGCCCGTGCCGATGCGCAAACCGCGTTGTCGACATTGCGCATGGTGGTGGTCGATGAATGGCACGAGTTGCTCGGCAACAAGCGTGGCGTGCAACTGCAATTGGCCCTCGCACGTTTGCGCCGATGGCATCCGGACTTGATCGTCTGGGGCGTTTCCACAACGCTGGGAAATCAGGCCCACGCCGAACAGGTATTAATCCCACAAGGTGGCGGTATCAGCGTTCAAGGCGAAAACGGCAAGGAGCTGCGGGTCGATACGCTGTTGCCGCCTGCCATCGAGCGTTTTCCCTGGGCCGGGCACATCGGCTTGAAGATGTTGCCGCAGGTGGTCGCCGAACTCGACTCCAGCCCCAGCACTCTGGTTTTCACCAACACCCGCGCCCAGTCGGAGATCTGGTATCAGGCGCTGCTGGAGGCGCGCCCGGATTGGGCCGGGTTGATCGCCTTGCATCACAGTTCGCTGTCCCGGGACACCCGAGACTGGGTCGAGCGCGCGCTCAAGGACGGGCAGCTCAAAGCGGTGGTCTGCACCTCCAGCCTCGACTTGGGCGTGGATTTCCTGCCGGTGGAACGCGTGCTGCAAATCGGCTCGGCCAAAGGCGTGGCGCGGCTGATGCAGCGTGCAGGGCGTTCCGGGCATGCGCCGGGGCGGGTTTCGCGGGTGACGCTGGTGCCGACGCACAGCCTGGAACTGATCGAAGCGGCTGCCGCTGAAGGCGCCGTGGCGCAACGCCGTATAGAACCTCGGGAGTCGCCGCACAAGCCGCTGGATGTGCTGGTGCAGCATCTGGTCAGCATGGCGTTGGGCGGTGGGTTTATGCCGGATGAGCTGTACGAAGAAGTGCGCGGCACCTGGGCTTATCGGGACCTCACGCCGGCGGATTGGGCCTGGGCATTGGCTTTCGTACGCCACGGTGGACTTTCCCTGACGGCTTATCCGGATTATCGCCGGGTCGAACCGGATGAACAGGGCGTCTGGCGTGTGCCGGATGCGCGGCTGGCGCGCCGGCATCGCATGAGCATCGGCACCATCGTCAGCGATGCGAGCATTGCGCTGAAGTTCTGGAGCAAGGGTGGTGGCGGCAAGCAATTGGGCAGTGTCGAGGAAGGTTTTATCGCAAGGCTCAAACCAGGCGACGGCCTTCTGTTCGCAGGGCGTTTGCTGGAACTGGTACGGGTTGAAAACATGACCGCGTACGTCAGGCGCAGCAACGTGAAAAAAGCCGCAGTGCCGCGCTGGAATGGCGGGCGTATGCCACTGTCCAGCGAGTTGGCCCAAGCGGTGGTTGCGCGATTCAGTGCGGCGGCATCGGGTCACTTTGTCGGCCCTGAAATGATCGCGTTGCGTCCACTGCTGGAAGTGCAACAGCGCTGGTCCGGGCTGCCGACCGAGACCAGCCTGTTGGCCGAAGCGCTGAAATCCCGCGAGGGCTGGCACTTGTTCCTCTACCCCTTCGCCGGGCGCCAGGTGCATCTGGGGCTGGCGAGCCTGCTGGCCTGGCGGGTCAGTCAGCGGCAAGCGGTGACATTCTCTATCGCAGTCAACGACTATGGACTGGAACTGCTCAGCGCGACCGCTATCGACTGGTCCCATCACCTGAATCCCGATTTGTTCAGCGCCGAACATCTGCTGGCCGATGTGCTCGCCAGCCTCAATGCCGGTGAATTGGCGCTTCGGCGTTTTCGGGAAATCGCAAGAATTGCTGGACTGGTGTTCGCCGGCTACCCCGGCGCGCCCAAAAGCACGCGACAGGTTCAAGCATCGAGCGGTTTGTTCTTTGAAGTGTTCAAACAATACGACGCCGACAACTTGTTGCTGGCCCAAGCCGGGGAAGAAGTCCTACGAGAAGAACTGGATATTCGACGACTGGAGCAGACCTTGGAACGCATCAATAGCTTGAGATTCGACCTGCATCAGATCAAGCGTCCTACGCCGCTGGGCTTTCCGCTGCAGGTGGAACGGATGCGCGAGAGCATGAGTTCCGAGAAACTGGCGGATCGCATCCGGCGAATGGTCGGCGATCTGGAAAAAACCGCTGAAACCGGGAAAGCCTGATGAGCGCGCCTTATCCAGTGCGTCTGGCCGGCGAAGAACTCTGGTTGCTGCCCGAGAAAGCCATCTACTGGCCGGTGCAGCAAGCGCTGTTGATCGCCGATGTGCATTTCGGCAAGGCCGCGGCCTATCGCAGTCTCGGTCAGCCCGTACCACGGGGTACCACCGGACAAAACATCGCGGTGCTGGATGAGTTGCTGAGTGCCCTGCCCTGTCGTCAGCTGATTTTCCTCGGCGACTTCCTTCATGGTCCCGGCTCCCACGCAAAGGAGACGTTGAAGGCCCTGGCAGAATGGCGAGGACGCCACCTCGAGCTGCCTATAACGCTGATTCGCGGTAATCATGACAAGCGCGCTGGCGATCCACCGTTGTCGTTGAACATCCGCGTGGTACCAGAACCTCTGCTACTGGGGCCATTTGCCCTGCAGCACGAACCTGATCCTCACCCGAGCCGCCATGTACTCGCGGGGCATGTGCATCCGGTCTACCGGTTGAATGGCAGAGGACGTCAAAGCTTGCGATTGCCGTGTTTCAGGCTCGGGACGGAAATCAGCCTGTTGCCCGCGTTCGGCGCGTTTACCGGCGGGTATCAGATCGCGCAGGAGGACAGTTGTAAGATCTTTGTTATTGGCGACAACGAAATATGGCCAGTCAGCTGAAGTCTTTAAGGACTACAGCTGACTGGCCATTCATTTTCAACAGCACGTGTCAGGCAACAGGCGCCGGAGGCGGCTCGTCCGGCAGGGTCGGCTCACCGGGCTCGGTGGGCTGTTCGTTGGGGGTATCGGGATCAGGCTGACCGGGAATGCCCCCAGCCATGCTGATGGGCGGATGTGCCAACAAGGACCAGGCCATAACGCCAATCTGATTGGGCTCAAGCCTTGCCAGTTCGGCACTTATTCGGGGATCGATCTTCATGGAGCACTCCTGAGCAGTGGCCCGGTTTACTGTGCGCAAACCGGGCAGTACACCCAATAGAGTGTCTACCTGCTGAAGAATTCCCGGCAACTGTCAGATGGACGGATCAGGTGCGTGGCAAAGTGACGCCGCGCTGGCCCTGATACTTGCCGCCACGGTCCTTATAGGAGACTTCGCACTCTTCGTCGGATTCAAAGAACAGCATCTGTGCCACGCCTTCATTGGCGTAGATTTTCGCCGGCAAGGTCGTGGTGTTGGAGAATTCCAGGGTCACGTGGCCTTCCCATTCAGGTTCGAGCGGCGTCACGTTGACGATAATGCCGCAACGGGCGTAGGTGCTTTTACCCAGGCAGATGGTCAGTACGTTGCGCGGAATGCGGAAGAATTCCACGGTGCGCGCCAGGGCAAACGAGTTCGGCGGGATGATGCAGACGTCGCTGGTTACGTCGACGAAGCTCTTTTCGTCAAAGTTCTTCGGGTCGACGATGGCCGAGTTGATGTTGGTGAACACCTTGAATTCACCGGCGCAACGTACGTCGTAGCCGTAGCTCGACACACCATAGGAAATCAGGCGCTCGGCACCTTCGCCGCGCATCTGGCGCTCGACGAACGGTTCGATCATGCCGTGCTCTTGCGCCATGCGGCGAATCCACTTGTCCGATTTGATGCTCATGGCGGGGTGTCCTGAATAGCGAGGTGGAAAAATTCTGTCCGGCATCTTACTAGGCGCGCGCTCCGGGTTCAAAGTGCGAGGCGTAATTCTCGCCGATCCCCCCTGATTGCCGGCTCTTTCCGCCAAAACGATGCACCGTCAGTCACGAAAACAGAGAAACCTTCGCAGGAAGCATTGGCACGTTCCGGAAAAAGGGTTAAGGTGGCGCCACTGTGCTGCTTGTGTCACTGAGAATCTCTACACGATATGTTGAATTTCGATCCAACCATCTACAAGAATTTTTCCTGCTCTTTGCACTCAGTCTCGGCCAGGGTTCTTCCTGCGTCGCAGTTATCTTTGTTCAAGGAGTTACACCATGTCTAATCGCCAAACTGGTACCGTTAAGTGGTTCAACGATGAAAAAGGCTTCGGCTTCATCACTCCACAATCCGGTGACGACCTGTTCGTTCACTTCAAAGCTATCCAATCCGACGGCTTCAAAAGCCTGAAAGAAGGCCAACAGGTTTCTTTCATCGCTACCCGCGGTCAGAAAGGCATGCAAGCTGAAGAAGTTCAAGTTATCTAACTTGTACTTGCTTTAGTAAAAAGCCCCGCCCTTAAAAGCGGGGCTTTTTTGTGGGCGTCTGTTTTTGCCTTACGCCCTCCTCTCGTCCTTCTATATGATTCGCCACCTGGAAATCACATGGAAGCAGCAGGATGCCGTTCAACCAATGGAAAACCCTGGGCGCAGCGCTGATCACGCTCGCACTCCCCTTCTCGACTCACGCCAATCCCCGCCCCGACCATCCGACCATCATCGTCGGCATGGATACCCACGCCACCTATATCGCCAAAGGCCCAGCCATTCAAGGCGTCCCTCAGGCAGAACTGCGTGCGGCGGCTTTGCTGGAACTCTCTACGGCACACGCCTGCGGCAGCAACGAGGTCTACCTCACACCAGAATCGGTGGGCGTACCCAACGAATCGTTTGGCCGACTGCTTAATGAAGTCCAGCAACTGATCGACGACGAAACCCCGCTGCTGATCACGCTCTCGGAATGTGACGGCAAACGGGCTTTTTTTGAAAAGGTCCGCCCCTGCACGCCCGAAGAATGCGGTGACCTGACAGCATCCTTGGTAGACGGAACGTTGTATCTGGACGAGGACTATGCACCGACCAGCAAAGGCCAGGCGTCTTTCTTCCTGAAAATGCCGATGGCCTACGACAGCAAGCGCAAAGCCTGGCACGCCAAAGTCTTTTACATCGAATCAGGCAGCGTGCGTCGCGACTATTACGTCGATGCCAAGGACTATGTGTCAGGCAAGCCGGTCCTTGCCTCAAAATCCTACTACTCGAATGGAAAGCTCGGACAAAGCTATCAGAACGACGCCAAGGGCCAAACCCAGGGCGAGGTAATCACCTATTCCGAAAGCGGGATTGTCACCAAGCGCGCCCATTACTTGAATGACAAACTGGAAGGCTGGGAGACCACCTACCACGATAACGGCAAAAAGGCTGAGTCCTACAACTGGCACGCCGGCAAGCACGTGGATGGCGAGTATCTGGAATATGACGAAGACGGCGCAGTGATCGGCCGCCTCACCTATGACAATGATGTTCTGAACGGCCCGATTCTCGGCTATTACCCCGATGGCAAAATCAAATCGCGCGCTCAATACGTCAACGGCAAAATGGTCGGCCCCAACCTTTCCTACTTTCCGGACGGCTCACTGGAAAGCAGCACGGACTACGTCGACAACGCGCCGCAGGGCTGGCAAATCGAGTATCACCCGAATGCAACGGTGAAACAGAAAGTCTTTGTGGACGAGCACTCCGTCCAGCGCAGTCATGCCAGCTGGAACGTCCAGGGTGTACAAACCGTGCAATGGCAGTGGGATGAGCAGCACCGCGAACAGGGCGACTTCAAAGAGTGGTACGCCAACGGCCAGCTCAAGGAACAAAAAACTTACAAGGACGGCAAACTTGAAGGCCCGTCCATCACTTGGTGGGAAAACGGCCAGATGAATACGTCGGTCGATTACGTCGAGGGCCGCGAGCAAGGTGTGATGCACATGTGGAAAGAGGATGGCAGCCCGAACGGCGAATGCCGATATGAGGCTGGGGTCCGTCAGGGTGAATGCACTCGACCCGAATCACCAGCGCCTACAGCCAGCTAATCGCCCGCCCAAGAAAAAGCCCCGCAACCTTACGGTGACGGGGCTTTTTTTGTGCAAATACGACAGTTACCAGGCCACGCCAAACCCTGCGGTATAGCGAGTCTTGCTCAAATCAGCATCATCGGTGCCGCTGATGATGTCGCGCTCGGCCTTGAGGTTAAGCGAAGCCCAGTCGGTGACTTTGTAGCGCAAGCCCAATTCGGCATCGAGCGCGTAATCGGCCACGCCGGACAGCGGCTTGCCCAATTCGCCATTGGTGAAGAACTCGACCTTTTTGCCAATCAGGTAACGGTTGTAGTCCCACTTCATGGCCACCGAATAGAAGTTGTCCTTGCCGCCATCGCGGTATTCGTAATCGGTGCGGTTGAGCAGCGAACCGAGCGAGAATGCGCCAAGCTCGTTATCCCAGAACTGATACCCCGGACCGGTACCGACCACGCGCTGACGGGACAGCTCTTCGACCTTGTCGCGCTTGTAGTTCACGCGACCATCCCAGTACCAGTGCTCGGTGAGGAATCGGTCAAGGGAGTATTCGGCACGCCAGTTGTCGGTGGTGACCACGTCATCCTGGAACTCGCGGTTGTACTCGCCCTCGGCCGTATGCCGCCAGCGGCCATGCCGCGCCGAGGTCTTGAAGCCGACATCGTAGTCGTCGGTGTCCTTCTCGGCGCGCTGGTAATCCAGGGCCATGTCGACATTGCCCTTCCAGACCAGATCTTCGACCACCGGTTTAGGCTTGAGGATCTGTTGGATACTCGCCAACTCAACGGTTTTCGGCGCCTCGCCATTGGCCAGAGTCACCTTGCCATCTTCGGCAGCCTTCAATGATTTGGCTTTCTCGCCGTTGTAGGCATCCTGCTTGACCAGTAATTCCTGATCGCTTTCGAGGGTTTTGACCTGTTTCCAGTCAATCGGAACCGCACCGGCATATTCGGTCTGGATCAGCAGCTTGCCGCCATCGAATACGGTGATCTTGCCGCTCAATTTGTCACCGTTTTTCAACCATACGGTGTCGGCGAGCAAAGGCGTGGAAGCACTGAAAACAGCGAGGCACAGCAAGGTTCTGGGCAACATAAGCAGATCAAAGGCTCTGGTTTGCGAAAAAAGTCGGCATTATCCCTAGGAATAAGGCGCTAGCAAGGACTGACCCGACTATTTCTATTGAGTTCATTTCTCAATTGGCACGTCAGGACTTAATCTGTTGGCTGCAAAGCGAATTTCTTCAGGAACTGCGGACGTGACAGACCCGACCACCGAAACCGAAGACCCGGCGCAAATCCGACGCACGGCGCTCTATCTGACCCTGGCCCAAGTACCCGAGGGCAAAGTCGTGAGTTACGGGCAACTGGCCGAGTTGGCAGGACTGGGCCGCGCGGCGCGCTGGGTCGGACGCACACTGAGCCAGTTGCCCGGCGACACCAAGTTGCCCTGGCACCGGGTGCTGGGTGCCGGTGGTCGGATCAGCCTGCCGGTGGGCAGCCCGTCGGGGGATGAACAACGGGCACGCTTGCGCATGGAGGGCATTAGTATCCTGAACAATCGTGTTGATATTCAGCGTCATGGCTGGCGCCCGGTAGAGCACAGCGGTTAGAGTGCGCGCTTTGTTTCCGTAATCTTGAGGCAGACTCCAGCCCATGCCCCGTAAAACCTGGCGCGCCGCGCTCGCCGCCTATGCCAGCCCTTCGACACTTGTGCTGTTGTTGCTTGGTTTCGCCGCCGGCCTGCCCTACATGCTGGTGTTTTCGACGCTGTCGGTCTGGTTGCGCGAGGCCGGTGTGGCCCGCGAAACCATTGGCTACGCAAGCCTGATAGGCCTGGCCTACGCCTTTAAATGGGTGTGGTCCCCGCTGCTCGACCAATGGCGCCTGCCATTCCTCGGCAAGCTGGGTCGACGACGCTCCTGGCTGGTGCTATCCCAGTCGCTGGTGATCCTCGGCCTGATCGGCATGGGTTTCTGCGACCCGCAAAAGCATTTGTCCTGGTTGATCGCCATCGCCGTGATCGTGGCCTTCGCCTCGGCGACACAAGACATCGCTGTGGACGCATATCGCCTGGAAATCGCCGAAGACAGTCGTCAGGCTGCGCTGGCCGCGAGCTACATGTCCGGCTACCGCATCGCTGCACTGTTGGCCACCGCTGGCGCCCTGTTCTTCGCGGAAGGCTTCGGCTCCACGGGCTTCAACTACCAACATTCGGCATGGGCCGGCACTTATGTGCTGTTCGGCGCCTTGATGATTCCTGCACTGCTGACCAGTCTGTTCATGCGCGAACCGCCAGTACCGCTGCGCACTCAGTTGCAAGCGGGGCGCTACAGCTTTGCGCATCAACTGGCCTCGGTGTTTGTCCTGATCGTACTGCTGGTGTCCGTACCGGCCATGTTCACCCAGCTCTACAACACTGATTTCGCCGCCGTGCTGTTCCAGGGCGAGAGCCTGCTTGACCTGCTGCTAGAAGACCGCGCGTTCCTGCGGGCGATCCTCTACATCACGCTCACAGCCCTGTGCCTGTCGGCCATGGGTCGCCGCGGCTTGGCGCCGGTGCTGACACCGGTCAACGACTTCATTCTGCGGTACCGCTGGCAAGCGTTCCTGCTGCTCGGACTGATCGCCACCTACCGGATGTCCGATACGGTCATGGGCGTGATGGCTAACGTGTTCTACATCGATCAGGGCTTCACCAAGGATCAGATCGCCAGCGTCAGCAAGATTTTCGGCCTGATCATGACCCTGGTCGGCGCCGGCATGGGCGGCCTGCTGATCGTGCGCTTCGGTATCCTGCCGATTCTGCTCATCGGCGGTATCACATCGGCCGGCACCAACTTGCTGTTCCTGATGCTCGCCGACATGGGCGCCAACCTGAACATGCTGATCCTGACCATTTCCCTGGACAACTTCAGCTCGGGCCTGGCGACGTCGGCGTTCGTCGCTTACTTGTCGAGCCTGACCAACCTCAAGTTCTCCGCCACCCAATACGCCCTGCTCAGCTCGATCATGCTCTTGCTGCCGCGCCTGATCGGCGGCTACTCCGGGGTCATGGTGGAGAAATTCGGCTATCACAACTTCTTCCTGATCACCGCCCTGCTCGGTGTTCCGACATTGCTGCTGATCGCTCTGCACTGGTTCCAGGAGAGCCGCCGGGCCGGCCCGAAGCCGACGCCTGAACCGGTGCAGACGCCGGCCGTGGAAGAGTCGTAGGAAATGTCCCGAATGGCGGGAGGTTTCCCGCCATCGAGCCACACCGCCGGCCGCACTTCTGTACGTCAGCAGATCTCGCCCGTACAATGCTCCGTCATTTCTCGTCATCAGCAACCGACAACGGCCAACCATGCGCACCAGTCAATTTTTGCTCGCCACACAGAAAGAAACGCCTTCCGACGCGGTCGTGATCAGCCACCAGCTGATGCTGCGCGCCGGCATGATCCGCAAACTCGCCTCGGGCCTGTACACCTGGCTGCCCATGGGTTTGCGAGTGATGCGCAAGGTCGAAGCCGTCGTTCGTGAAGAAATGAACGCCGCCGGCTCGCTTGAAGTGTTGATGCCGAGCACTCAACCGGCTGAGCTGTGGCAGGAATCCGGTCGTTGGGAAGAGTACGGCCCTGAACTGCTGCGCTTCAAGGATCGCCACGGTCGCGACTTCTGCGCCGGTCCGACCCACGAAGAAGTGATCACCGACCTGATGCGCAATGAGCTAAGCAGCTACAAACAGCTGCCAATCAACGTGTACCAGATCCAGACCAAATTCCGTGACGAAATCCGTCCACGCTTCGGCTTGATGCGCGGTCGCGAATTCATCATGAAGGACGCCTACTCCTTCCACGCAGACCAGCCATCGCTGCAGATCACCTACGATCGCATGCACCAGGCTTACTGCAACGTGTTCACCCGTCTGGGCCTGAAGTTCCGTCCTGTTGAAGCCGACAACGGCTCCATCGGCGGTGCCGGCTCCCACGAGTTCCACGTACTGGCCGAGTCCGGCGAAGACGATATCGTGTTCAGCAACGGCTCCGACTACGCCGCGAACATCGAGAAAGCCGAGGCCGTACCGCGTGAAACCTCCCGCGCCGCTCCGGCCGAAGAGCTGCGTCTGGTCGACACCCCGAACGCCAAGACCATTGCGCAACTGGTCGAAGGCTTCAATCTGCCGATCGAAAAGACCATCAAGACCCTCGTGGTTCACGCTGAAGAAGCAGGCAAGCTGATTGCCCTGATCATCCGTGGCGACCATGAGCTGAACGAAATCAAGGCCTCCCAACAGCCAGGCGTTGCCAGCCCGCTGGTGATGGCTTCGGAAAGCGAATTGCGTGATGCGATTGGCGCCGGTGCCGGCTCCCTCGGCCCGTTGAACCTGCCGCTACCGATCATCATCGACCGTTCGGTCGAGCTGATGAGCGACTTCGGTATTGGCGCCAACATCGACGACAAGCACTACTTCGGCGTGAACTGGGAACGCGACCTGCCGGTTCCGACCGTGGCCGACCTGCGCAACGTCGTGGCCGGCGACCCAAGCCCGGATGGCAAGGGCACCCTGGAAATCAAGCGCGGCATCGAAGTCGGGCACATCTTCCAGCTGGGCAACAAGTACAGCAAAGCGATGAAGTGCGAAGTGCTGGGCGAGAACGGCAAGCCGGTCACCCTGGAAATGGGTTGCTACGGCATCGGCGTTTCCCGCGTGGTGGCAGCCGCCATCGAGCAGAGCAACGACGACAAAGGGATTATCTGGAGCGACACACTGGCACCATTCCAGATTGCCCTGGTACCGCTGCGCTACGACAACGAGCAGGTTCGCGAAGCCACCGACAAGCTGTACGCAGAATTGACTGCGGCCGGTTTTGAAGTGCTGCTGGACGACCGCGACAAGAAAACCAGCCCGGGCATCAAGTTCGCGGACATGGAGCTGATCGGCATTCCTCACCGGATCGTGGTCAGTGACCGCGGCCTCGCCGAAGGCAATCTGGAATACAAGAGCCGCACCGAGGCCGAGGCGCAAGCCCTGCCGGTCGCTGACGTGCTGTCCTTCCTCCAGGCCCGTATCCGCCGCTGACACCAGATAGAGAAGTCATGTTCAAGCGAAACACCTTAGGCCTCGGTGGTGCTGCCCTGTGCGGCACCCTGCTGGTCAGCGGTTGTGCCAATCAGATGTCACAACGCAGCGAGCACGAGGAACGGGTCGAGCGAAAATTGCTCGATCACAGCCTGCAGATCGATGTCGGTGAGCCCAAGGTGCTTGAGCTGCCACAACGTCGGGTGAAAATCCACGAGCAAAAAACCTTCGAAGTCACCGAATTCGAAGTCACGCGTCATTACGACCGCTACACGCCGTACCAACCCTGGCGGGAGGTCTACGAGATCCCGCTGGGCATGGTGGCCGTAGTGGCTGGCGTCGGCGCGAATGTGGTCAACGTGTTTGCCCTCGGCAATCTTCCCGACAGCGTGACGAAGGACTGGCTGAGCTACGGTGTTGCCGGGATCAACCCGTTCATGAACGTGCAGTCTCACGGTCGCGCCCAGCAAAACCTGGCTGGCATCGACGAAGTCCAGCGCGACAAACGCACGGAATACTCGAGCCTGCCCTGGAGCGAGCGCCCGGTGCAGGTCAAGGCCGGCAAGGAAACCTTCGAACTGAGCACCGACAAAAACGGCGTATTGCGCCTGAACCTGTTGGACAGTCCGTTCGCTGAACATGACATCAACCATCTGAGCCGGCTGTTGATTACCGTCGCAGATGCCCAGGACGATGTGCACACCGACTCGTCCCTGGCGGTCAGCAGCGGTTTGCGCGGCAAACTGCTCGAAGCCCACGGATTGATTTACGACGACCTCGAAGACGACGAAGTGAGCCAGTGGGTACACCGGGTCAAACGTCTGTCGGAGCTGGGTCTGGAAGAAGAAGCCAGTGAGCTGGAACAGAGCCTGATCGAACTGACGCGCAACGATCCTGAGCTGCAGACCGAATTCCTCAAGTCCTTGACCAGGGATGCCGGGCGACTGGTGGCTGATCCAAACCCGAATTAACAGCCTTTAAAAGATCGCAGCCTTCGGCAGCGCCTACATTGGATCGATATACATCCTGTAGGCGCTGCCGAAGGCTGCGATCTTTTGCTTTTTAGAATCTCACCGCTCAAACAACTCCATCTGCTCAAACCCACCGCGCAAATCCTCCAGCCTCACCCCGACCCCCAACAACCGCACCGGTTTACCGCCGCGATTGAACGCCTGGGTCAACAACAACTGATAGCTCCCCAGATCCCGCCCTGCCCCGGCCTGCTCCAGCGTGGTCTGGGTGAAGTCATGGAATTTCACTTTGACGAACGGCTTGCCCGGCCGGTAGCTGCTGTCGACCCGCGCCATGCGTCCGGCGAGGGTTTCCAGTAATTCAGGCAGTTTGTCCAGGCAACTCACCAGATCCGGTAGATCGACGTCGTAGGTATTTTCGACGCTGATGGATTGCCGACGGTTGTCGTTGTGCACCAGTCGCTCATCGATCCCACGGGCCAGGCTCCAGAGTCGCTCACCGAAACTGCCGAATTCGCGCACCAGTGCCAACTTGTTCCACTCACGCAGCTGCGAACAATCAATGATGCCGAGCCTGGCGAGCTTGTCGGCGGTGACCTTGCCCACGCCGTGCAGCTTGCTCACCGGCAATCCGCTGACAAAGTCTTCCACCTGATCCGGTGTAATGACGAATAAGCCGTTGGGCTTCTTCCAGTCACTGGCGATCTTGGCGAGAAACTTGTTCGGCGCCACACCCGCCGAGACCGTGATGTGCAACTGATTGGAGACGCGACGGCGGATGTCCTGGGCAATTCGCGTGGCGCTGCCGCCAAAATGCGCGCTGTCCGACACGTCCAGGTACGCCTCATCCAGGGAAAGCGGTTCGATCAGGTCGGTGTAATCGCTGAAGATCGTGTGAATTTCCTTCGACGCTTCTCTATAGGCGTCCATCCGCGGCTTGACGATGGTCAGGTCCGGGCACAGCTTCAAGGCATGCCCGGAAGACATCGCCGAGCGCACACCATAGGCCCGCGCCTCATAATTACAGGTGGCAATCACCCCGCGTCGGTCCGCCGACCCGCCCACCGCCAGTGGCTTACCGGCCAGGCGCGGGTCATCACGCATCTCGATGGCAGCGTAGAAGCAGTCACAATCGACGTGGATGATTTTGCGCTGAGTCATATAAAGGCAGTGTTCATGGCAAGGAAATGACGTGATGACGAGCCGGATCGGCAGTATCTCACTGACACCTGTATATAGCACCAGTACTCTGAATGTTCTTTCCCCCCGTAGGAAAAGTGCCAGTTGAATTTATTTTTTCAATCGTCAAGCCTCACCCGATAGAGCTTAAAGCCTTGCCACACCGACCTTGCAGCCAATCACCCAGCCCTAATTTCAAGCTAAGCGATTGAACGGGAAGAGGTTTTCTCTGAGTTGAAGGTTGACAGATCGCCGATCCTCTGTAGAATGCCGACACACAGACGCGGGATGGAGCAGTCTGGTAGCTCGTCGGGCTCATAACCCGAAGGTCGTCGGTTCAAATCCGGCTCCCGCAACCAAACATCAAAAAAGGCTACTCGAAAGAGTGGCCTTTTTTGTGCGCGTCGCTTTTTGTAAATACTAGATAGGAAAGAGCGGGTAACGGCTGACGGTGCAGAAACGAGAAATCGCTCCGATTCCGCAACTTAAGTCTCCCCCACGACCGTTCGCCGCTCATTTACACTTATTTGACCCTATTCAGGATTAACGGTGGACACTCAGGCATTCGCCTGTAGAATGCCGCCACACAGACGCGGGATGGAGCAGTCTGGTAGCTCGTCGGGCTCATAACCCGAAGGTCGTCGGTTCAAATCCGGCTCCCGCAACCAAACATCAAAAAAGGCTACTCGAAAGAGTGGCCTTTTTTGTGCGCGTCTCTTTTATAAATTTGAATAGAAACGAGCAAGTAACGGCTGACGACGCAGAAACAAGAAATCGTTCCTATTCCGAAACTTAGGCCTCCCCTGCGACCGCTCGCCGCTCACTTACGCTTATTTGACCCTATTCAGGATTAACGGTTGACACTCCGTCGTTCGCCTGTAGAATGCCGCCACACAGACGCGGGATGGAGCAGTCTGGTAGCTCGTCGGGCTCATAACCCGAAGGTCGTCGGTTCAAATCCGGCTCCCGCAACCAAACATCAAAAAAGGCTACTCGAAAGAGTGGCCTTTTTTGTATCTGTTGAAAAAGTCCTTTCGCAACAATGATCTGTCACTGTGCAGTGAACCGTTCGGGATCACCAAGGCTCTGAGTTCAGACTATGCTCTGTGCCAGGCAGGCCCTCTACGACCGATGACGCGCCATCGCCTCGAACCGGCGAAAAGCGTTAATATTTGTGATTATTTTTTTCTACAGGGATTGGTAACTTGGCTCGATACCTCCATCCTGTCGCGCACAATCCAAGAGGTGATTGATGCGCGCCAACTCGTCTGATACACAAGACACCGTCACAGCGACACAACCTATCAAGCCCGAGCGTTTGCGCCTGCTTGATCGGGTCAGTAAATACCGTCAGCCCATAGGTCTTGCGGTTACTTTGCTGTTGTTCGCTATCGCGCTGATTGCCTGTCGCCATCTATTAAGCGAACTCGATCTGTATGCGCTTCACGACTCGATCCTGGACGTCCCGAAACCGGCATTGATCGGTGCTTTGGGCGCGACCGTCGTCGGCTTCATCATTTTGCTCGGCTATGAATGGTCCGCCAGCCGCTATGCCGGCGTCACCCTGGCGCCACGAACCCTCGCTCTGGGCGGTTTCACCGCTTTCGCCATCGGTAATGCCATCGGTCTGTCGATGCTCTCGGGCGGCTCGGTTCGCTACCGTTTATATGCACGTCATGGTTTGGGGGCTTCCGACGTCGCCCACATGACGCTGTTTGCCAGCCTTTCGCTCGGCTGCGCCCTGCCCCCTCTGGCAGCACTGGCGACCCTGAGCAACCTGCCCGCCGCCTCCGCCGCCCTGGGCCTCTCCGAAACATTGCTGGGCGTGATTGCCGCCGCCGTGCTGTTGCTCACGACCGTGCTGGCCATCGGCATCTATCGCCGTCGACTGCCGGAGCAGCCTTATCCGGACAACCTGCTGGTCAAGGCCGGGCGCCGCACGCTGCGCCTTCCGGGCCGGCGCCTGACCTTCCTGCAACTGGTCATCACCGCACTGGACGTGGCCGCCGCCGCGACCGTGCTTTATCTGTTGCTGCCGGAAGCCCCTCCCTTTGGCGCCTTCCTGCTGGTCTACCTGTTGGCCCTGGCCGCTGGCGTGCTCAGCCATGTACCCGGCGGTGTCGGAGTGTTCGAAGCGATTCTGCTGGCCGCATTCGCTGACACCCTCGGTGCCGCGCCATTGGCCGCCGCCCTGCTGCTGTATCGACTGATCTATGTGGTGTTGCCGTTGTTGGTGGCCTGCGTATTCTTGCTGATCAACGAAGGCCAGCGCCTGTTCCAGTCCCGTCAGTCGCTGCGGGCGGCTTCTGGCTTGGCTGCACCGATTCTGGCGCTGTTGGTGTTCTTGTCCGGCGTGGTGCTGCTGTTCTCCGGCGCGACCCCGGAAATCGACACGCGCCTGGAGCACATCGGCTTCCTGATTCCTCATCGCCTGGTTGACGCCTCGCACTTTGGTGCCAGCCTGATCGGCGTGCTCTGTCTATTGCTAGCCCAGGGCCTGCGCCGTCGACTGTCGGCGGCGTGGATGCTGACCACGATTCTGTTGCTGGTCGGCGCCCTGCTCTCGCTGCTCAAGGGTTTCGACTGGGAAGAAGCTTGCCTGATGACCCTGACGGCGAGCTTGCTCGGGGTGTTCCGCCGTTCGTTCTATCGCGCCAGCCGTCTGACTGAACTGCCCTTCTCGCCGCTGTACCTGGTCGCCAGCCTGTGCGTACTTGGCGCGTCGATCTGGCTGCTGCTGTTTGCCTATCAGGACGTTCCCTACAGCCATCAACTGTGGTGGCAGTTCACCCTCGACGCTGACGCGCCACGTGGCTTGCGTTCGTTGTTGGGCGCTGCGGTATTGTTGGTGGTGGTGTCCTTGACCTGGCTGCTGCGCACCGCGCGCCCAGTCATTCATCTGCCAACGCCGGATGAACTGGATCGCGCAGTAAAGATCCTCATGGCCTCATCGCAACCCGACGGTGGCCTCGCCCTGACCGGTGACAAGGCGTTGTTGTTTCACCCTAACGACGAAGCGTTCCTGATGTATGCCCGCCGTGGCCGCAGCCTGGTGGCGCTGTACGACCCGATCGGCCCGACCCAGCAACGGGCGGAAATGATCTGGCAGTTCCGCGACCTTTGCGACATCCACCACGCCCGCCCGGTTTTCTATCAAGTACGCGCCGAGAATCTGCCGTACTACATGGACATCGGCCTGACCGCGATCAAGCTCGGCGAAGAAGCCCGGGTCGATCTGCATCGCTTTGATCTCGAAGCCAAGGGCAAAGAGATGAAAGACCTGCGCTACACCTGGAATCGCGGCACCCGTGACGGCCTGTCGCTGGAAATCCACGAGCCTGGCCACGCGCCGATGGATGAGCTCAAGGTGATTTCCGATGCCTGGCTGACCGGCAAGAACGTGCGCGAGAAAGGCTTCTCTCTCGGCCGCTTCAGCGATGACTACCTCAAGCATTTCCGCGTGGCGGTGATCCGTTTCGAAGGGCGCCCGGTGGCGTTCGCCAACCTGCTCGAGACCTACGGCCATGACCTGGCCAGCCTCGACCTGATGCGCGCGCACCCGGACGCCCCCAAGCTGACCATGGAGTTCATGATGGTCGGTCTGATTCAACATTATAAAAATCATGGATATGCGCGTTTCAGTCTGGGCATGGTGCCGCTGTCGGGTCTACAACCCCGTCGCGGCGCGCCACTGACCCAGCGCCTGGGCTCGATGGTTTTCCGCCGTGGTGAGCAGCTCTATAACTTCCAAGGCTTGCGCCGCTTCAAAGACAAATTCCAGCCTGACTGGGAACCCCGTTATATGGCCGTGCCCGCCGGACTCGATCCGCTGGTTGCCCTGGCCGATACTGCTGCCCTGATTGCGGGCGGCTTGACTGGATTGGTGAAACGCTGATGATTCAACGCTCCTTGCGGTACGTACTGGCCACACTGGTAGTGCTGGCCCTGATTGTCGGTGGCGGTTACTGGTACATGAAACGCCCGGCACCGGAACCGACCCTCGAACTGCTGACGCCGGCCGACGGCGCCGCCATGACCCGGGTTATTCCCGGCACCACGCCCAAGGCTCAGGTGCTGGTGGCGGTCACTGCTGAACAGAAGCTCAGCGATCAACAACTGAAGTCCCTGAGCCGCAGCGCTGCGGCGCAAATCGTTCAAGTGATCCTGCCCAAAGACTGCCTGCTGCAAAGTCGTGCCCTGCAATCCGGTCTGCGCGAGCTGAAAGGCCCGGCGACCCTGGTCAGTGGCATCGGCCCTGGCGCCGTACTGGCCTGGCGCTGGTTGTCCGAGCAGAAGAACGACAAGGCCCAGGCCGTGTCGGTGGACCTGGCTCTGGAAAAGGGTGGCTGCACGCACCTGCTGCCAAAAAGCGCCGCCCACGGCCATTGGCTGGTGGCCTGGAACGACAACCCGGACGACGCCAGCGCGGGCTTCGTGCGCGACCAACCCAACGCCGAAACCAGCATCAGCGACTACGACATCAACCTGCCGCAAGTGCTGAACAACGAACTGCGCAAAATCCTCGTCGGTGGCGATAAAGCCGCTGGCGGCCTGCAAATTCCAGTGGTTGAAGTGCCGGCCGGGCAAGCCAAAGACACCGTCACCCTGTTCCTCTCCGGTGACGGCGGCTGGCGCGACCTCGACCGCGACGTCGCGGGCGAGATGGCCAAGATCGGCTACCCGGTGGTCGGCATCGACACCCTGCGCTACTACTGGCAGCACAAGAGCCCGGAGCAAAGCGCCCTGGACCTCGCCGAGCTAATGCAGCACTACCGTCAGAAGTGGGGCACCAAGCGCTTCATCCTGACCGGTTACTCGTTCGGCGCCGACGTACTGCCGGCGATCTACAACCGCCTCGCGGAATCGGAACAACAACGGGTCGACGCCATCATCCTGCTCGCCTTCGCCCGCACCGGCAGCTTCGAAATCGAAGTCGAAGGCTGGCTCGGCAACGCCGGCAAAGAAGCCGCCACCGGCCCGGAAATGGCCAAGCTGCCACCTGAGAAAGTGGTGTGCATCTACGGCGAAGAAGAAGTCGACGAAAGCGGCTGCACCGACAAGACCGCCGTGGGCGAAGCCATGAAACTGCCTGGCGGTCACCACTTCGACGAGAACTACCCGGCGCTGGCACAGCGCTTGGTGGACATCATCGTCAAGCGCCAGGCCAAGGAAGAAGCGACGGCGCAGGAGTGATCTGAGCCCCGCCGAATAAAAAGCCCCCGCAGCCTTATGGTTGCGGGGGCTTTTTCATTCTGGCAGCCACACCACCAATCCCCCTGTGGGAGCGAGCTTGCTCGCGATAGCGTCGGCACAGGCAACATGGATAGCGACTGATCCACCGCTATCGCGAGCAAGCTCGCTCCCACAGAGGATCTTCATTGCATTGGGGTGATGTGCCCAGACACAAAAAAGCCCCCGCTACCTCAATGGCAACGGGGGCTTTTTAGCGAGGTTTACATCTCCACCTGAGTCCCCAACTCAATCACCCGGTTCAGCGGCAGATTGAAGAAGCGCAAATTACCGTTGGCATTCTGCAACATGAAGGCGAACAACCCCTCACGCCAGCGGGCCATGCCTTCGAGTTTGGAGGCGATGACCGTCTCGCGGCTGAGGAAGTAGGTGGTGCGCATCGGGCTGAAGTCCAGGTCGTCGAGATGACACAGTTTCAGCGCTTGCGGCACGTCTGGTTCGTCGACGAAGCCGAAGTGCAGGATCACCCGGAAGAACCCTTCGCCGTAGGAATCCACCTCGAAACGCCGGGATGCCGGCACCCGCGGGATGTCTTCGTACACCACCGTCAGCAGCACCACTTGTTCATGCAACACCTGGTTATGCAGCAGGTTGTGCAACAACGCGTGGGGCACGGCGTCCGGGCGCGCGGTGAGGAACACGGCGGTGCCCTGGACGCGGTGCGGCGGTTGTACGCGGATACTGCTGATGAAGATCGGCAGCGGCAATCCGCCCTCGTCGAGACGTTCGACCAGCAGTTGTTTGCCTCGCTTCCATGTGGTCATCAGCACGAATAGAACGATACCGGCGATCACCGGGAACGCCCCGCCCTGAATGATCTTCGGCACGTTGGCAGCGAAGTACAGACCGTCCACCAACAGGAATCCGAACAACAATGGAACCGCGAGGATCGGCGGCCATTTCCACAGCAGCAGTATCACCGCCGACACCAGAATGGTGGTCATCAGCATGGTGCCTGTCACCGCCACACCGTAAGCCGAGGCCAGGGCACCGGAGGATTCGAAGCCCAGCACCAGCAGAATCACGCCGACCATCAGCGCCCAGTTCACTGCGCCGATATAGATCTGGCCTTGTTCAGCGCTGGAGGTGTGCCGGATGTGCATGCGCGGAATGTAACCGAGCTGGATCGCCTGACGGGTCAGGGAGAACGCACCGGAGATCACCGCTTGAGAGGCGATCACAGTCGCCATGGTCGACAAGCCGACCAACGGAATCAACGCCCAGCTCGGCGCCAACAGATAGAACGGGTTGCGGGCGGCTTCCGGATCACCGAGCAGCAACGCGCCCTGGCCGAAGTAATTCAACACCAGCGCCGGCAGCACGAGGATGAACCACGCACGGGCAATCGGCTTGCGACCGAAGTGGCCCATGTCCGCATACAGTGCTTCGGCACCGGTCAATGCCAGCACCACGGCACCAAGAATGGTCACTCCCATGCCTGGGTGGGCGACGAAGAAACGTACGCCCCACACCGGGTTCATCGCGTGCAACACTTCCGGGTGCTGCAGGATGCCGTAGACGCCCAAGGCACCGAGCACCACAAACCAGGTGACCATGATCGGCCCGAACAAAATGCCGATCCGCGCGGTGCCGTGACTCTGAATCAGGAACAGCGCCACCAGCACGATCAACGACAGCGGCACCACCCAATGGTCGATGCCATCGAATGCCAGCCCCAGGCCTTCAATCGCCGAGAGTACAGAAATCGCCGGAGTGATCATGCTGTCGCCATAAAACAGCGCCGCACCGATCAACCCGCAGACCACCAGCAGGGAACGTAACTTCGGGTGCCCCGCCGCCGCCCGCCTGGCCAGTGCGGTCAAGGCCATGATCCCGCCTTCGCCCTGGTTGTCAGCGCGAAGCACGAACATCATGTATTTGATCGAGACGACCCAGATCAACGACCAGAAGATCAGCGCCAGGATGCCCAACACGCCGTCATGGTTGACCGGTACGCCGTAGGCACCGGAGAACACTTCTTTCAGGGTGTACAGCGGGCTCGTGCCGATATCGCCGTAAACCACCCCGACCGCCGCGACCAGCATGCCGATCGGTTTTGCTGCCGAATGCTCAGCGCTCGTCGCCTGACTACTTGCCTGCCCCATCCAAAACTCCTACTACTAAGACCCGGACTTCTTATAAGAAGCACTATGCTTTGCCGTGCAGCATGCGCTGTTTTACTTAAGGTTACAGACGTTTCGTTGACTGTAAAAATTCGGTAAAGCGTAACGGCGCGAAGCATAGCGCAGCACTCGTCGTATTTCCCTGCATAAAGCTGGTCAAGTGCGCCTCTCATCGCTAGAATTGCGCACTTTTTGATCAGAGGCGCAACAAAGCGCCCGTTTGTCGCCTTGCCGATCACGGCTGGAGGCGTCACAAATACCGAGGTTAGACATGTCCACCACTCCTGCGCCGGCCAATCCAAAGGTTGGCTTCGTATCCCTGGGTTGCCCCAAAGCACTGGTCGACTCCGAGCGCATCCTTACCCAGCTGCGCATGGAAGGCTATGACGTCGTGTCCACTTACGAGGACGCCGATGTCGTGGTGGTCAACACCTGCGGTTTCATCGACTCGGCCAAGGCTGAATCTTTGGAAGTGATCGGCGAAGCCATCAAGGAAAACGGCAAGGTCATCGTGACCGGCTGCATGGGCGTCGAAGAAGGCAATATTCGCAAGGTGCACCCGAGCGTGCTGGCCGTGACCGGTCCGCAGCAGTACGAGCAAGTGGTCAACGCCGTGCACGACGCCGTGCCACCGCGCCAGGATCACAACCCGCTGATCGACCTGGTGCCGCCGCAAGGCATCAAGTTGACCCCGCGCCACTACGCGTACCTGAAGATTTCCGAAGGCTGCAACCACAGCTGCAGCTTCTGCATCATCCCGTCGATGCGCGGCAAACTGGTCAGCCGTCCGGTCGGTGACGTGCTCGACGAAGCCCAGCGCCTGGTCAAGGCCGGCGTCAAAGAGCTGTTGGTGATCTCGCAAGACACCAGCGCCTACGGCGTCGACGTGAAATACCGCACCGGTTTCTGGAACGGCGCGCCGGTGAAAACCCGCATGACCGAAC
Organism: Pseudomonas sp. LBUM1646; assembly: GCF_059716165.1. Classification (NCBI taxonomy): domain Bacteria; kingdom Pseudomonadati; phylum Pseudomonadota; class Gammaproteobacteria; order Pseudomonadales; family Pseudomonadaceae; genus Pseudomonas; species Pseudomonas sp. LBUM1646. The sequence goes on along the minus strand of NZ_CP166810.1, from coordinate 1,406,183 downwards.
TCTGTGAAGCCCTGAGTTCCCTCGGTGTCTGGGTTCGCTTGCACTACGTTTACCCGTACCCGCACGTCGACGAGCTGATCCCGCTGATGGCCGCCGGCAAGATCCTGCCGTACCTGGACATCCCGTTCCAGCACGCCAGCCCGAAAGTCCTCAAAGCCATGAAACGCCCGGCCTTCGAAGACAAGACCCTGGCGCGGATCAAGAACTGGCGCGTGATCTGCCCGGACCTGATCATCCGCTCGACCTTCATCGTCGGCTTCCCCGGCGAAACCGAAGAAGACTTCCAGTACCTGCTGAACTGGCTGACCGAGGCGCAGCTTGATCGCGTTGGCTGCTTCCAGTACTCGCCGGTCGAAGGCGCACCGGCCAACCTGCTGGACGCGGCCATCGTGCCGGACGACGTCAAGCAAGACCGTTGGGACCGCTTCATGGCGCACCAACAGGCCATCAGCTCGGCACGCCTGCAACTGCGCGTCGGCCGTGAAATCGAAGTGCTGGTGGACGAAGTCGACGAGCAAGGCGCGGTCGGCCGCTGCTTCTTCGACGCCCCGGAAATCGACGGTAACGTGTTTATCGACAACGGCAGCAACCTGAAGCCAGGTGACAAAGTCTGGTGCAAAGTGACCGACGCCGACGAATACGACCTGTGGGCTGAACAGATCTAAACGCAAAAAATACGAAAAGCCCCGCTCTCTTGACGAGATGCGGGGCTTTTTTACGTCTATCGTTTTGTGGAGAACGGATTCGCATCATTCACACAACGAGGGGCAGGCGGGCATGCGCCAACATTCGGTCATCCACACACCGAAACAGAGCGACTACGAAGAACTCACCCAGGTGTGGGAGGCCTCGGTACGTGCCACCCATGATTTTCTGCCGAACAGTTATATCGATCTGCTGAAGAACCTGGTGCTGACTCGCTACCTCGACGCGGTGATGCTGATCTGCACCAAAGACTCGCGCCAGCGCATTACCGGGTTCGCCGGCGTCGCGGCGGGCAAGATCGAAATGCTCTTTATCGACCCGGCCCATCGCGGCCAGGGCCTGGGCAAGCAGCTGCTGCGTTATGCCCTGGAACACCTGAACGCCGATGAACTGGATGTCAACGAACAGAACCCGCAAGCCCTCGGATTTTACTTCAAGCAGGGTTTCGAGGTGATCGGCCGCACCGAGCACGACGGCATGGGCCAGCCTTATCCGCTGCTGCATATGCGCATGAAACAGGCGAATCTGCGCGCTCATCGCGGCTAAAAGCCACATGGCGCAAATGGACCCGCGATTAACCGGCGCCCAGCAGGTACAATGCCCACCCCCTTTTTGTTACGGCCCTGTCATGACTGACCCGATTCGTCTCTCCAAACGCCTCATCGAACTCGTCGGCTGTTCCCGTCGGGAGGCTGAGCTGTTCATTGAGGGCGGCTGGGTCACCGTGGACGGCGAAGTCATCGACGAGCCGCAGTTCAAGGTCGACAATCAGACCGTCGCGCTCGACCCGGAGGCCAAGGCCACCGCGCCGGAGCCTGTGACCATTCTGTTCAACGTCGCGGCCGGCATGGACGCGGAAACGGCCATGGCATCCATCAGCGCCGAGACCTTGAGCGAAGAACACCGCTTCAGCAAACGTCCGCTCAAGGGCCACTTCCTGCGCCTGACCGCCAGCACCGACCTGCAGGCCAACGCCAGCGGTTTACTGGTGTTCACCCAGGACTGGAAGATTCTGCGCAAGCTGACTGCCGACTCCGCGAAGATCGAGCAAGAGTATGTGGTCGAGGTTGAAGGCGACATGGTCGCTCACGGCCTCAATCGCCTGAACCATGGCCTGACTTACAAGGGTAAGGAACTGCCGGCGGTGAAGGCCAGCTGGCAGAACGAAAACCGTCTGCGCTTTGCGATGAAGAACCCACAACCGGGCGTGATCGCCCTGTTCTGCCAAGCCGTGGGCCTGAAGGTCGTCGCCATCCGCCGTATTCGCATCGGCGGCGTGTCCATCGGCAAAGTGCCGTTGGGGCAATGGCGCTATCTGTCCGGCAAAGAGAAGTTCTAAGACTTTCACGCCGCCCTACATCTCGGCGTCGCTGTTTTATGCGACGCCCACTGCTGAATATCAGGATTGCACACCATGATTCATAACGACGTACTGCGCAGCGTGCGCTACATGCTCGACATCAGCGACAAGAAAGTCATCGAGATCATCAAGCTCGGCGGCATGGACGTGACCATGGAAGACCTGGTGACGTACCTCGACAAGAAAGAAGAAGACGAGGAAGGCTTTGTTCGTTGCCCGGACGAAGTCATCGCACACTTCCTCGATGGCCTGGTGATCTTCAAGCGCGGCAAGGACGAAAGCCGTCCGCCACAGCCGATCGAAACCCCAGTGACCAACAACATCATCCTGAAGAAACTGCGCGTGGCCTTCGAGCTGAAAGAAGACGACATGCACGCGATCCTCAAGGCCTCCGAGTTCCCGGTGTCCAAGCCTGAGCTGAGCGCGCTGTTCCGCAAGTTTGGCCACACCAACTACCGTACCTGTGGCGACCAGTTGCTGCGCAACTTCCTCAAGGGGCTCACTCTTCGAGTGAGAGCATAAAGGCAGCTGCAAGCTGCAAGCTGCAAGCTGCAAGCTGCAAGTGAATCGTGTCTGCTTGTAGCTTGTAGCTTGTAGCTTGAAACTTGAAACTTGCAGCTGGGCCGAATGGCCCCCCATTCCTCGCAAAAATAGTGGCTCCGCTTCTGGCGGCTGACGACTAGGGTGTATTGACCCTCAGCTCTCAGGATTCGCCATGCACCCGTACTTTTCCCTGCAAGGCCGCACCGCTCTGGTGACCGGCGGCACCCGTGGTATTGGCAAAATGATCGCCAAGGCTTATGTCGAGGCCGGCGCCACCGTGTATGTCTGCGCCCGGGATGCCGAGGCCTGCCTGCAAACGGCCGAGGAGCTGAGTGCCTTCGGTCGCTGCCATGGTGTATCGGCCAATCTGGCTACCGAAGAAGGTGTGCTACAACTGGCTACGCGTTTGGGTGAGCAGATCGAGCACTTGGACATACTGGTCAACAATGCCGGCACCACCTGGGGTGCGCCGCTGGAAAGTTACCCGATCAAGGGCTGGGAAAAGGTCATGCAGTTGAACGTGACGTCGGTGTTCAACTGCATCCAGCAGTTTTTGCCGTTGCTGCGCAAAGCAGGTTCTGAAGCCAATCCGGCGCGGATTATCAACATCGGCTCGGTGGCGGGGATTTCTTCCTTTGGTGAACAGGCTTACGCCTATGGGCCAAGTAAAGCTGCCTTACATCAACTGTCGCGGATTCTGGCGCGGGAACTGGTGAGCCAGCACATCAACGTCAACGTGATCGCGCCTGGGCGGTTTCCGAGCAAGATGACTCAGCACATTGGTAATGATGAACAGGCGTTGGCGGAGGACACGGCGCTGATTCCGATGAAGCGCTGGGGCCGGGAGGAAGAGATGGCGGCGCTGGCGATCAGCCTGGCGAGTACCGCCGGAGCGTATATGACGGGGAATATCATTCCGTTGGATGGTGGGTTCAGCCTCTGATCGCCTCACCATAATCGTTCCTACGCTCTGCGTCCGCTTTGGGGACGCGGAGCGTCCCGGGCTGCATTCCCACGCGGAGCGTGGGAACGATCATGGGGTGGGTTATCATGCCCACCCTGATCCCGCTTCGACCCCAAAACCATGACCTACAGCGTTTCCCCCATCGGCTTCGTGCGCTCCTGCTTCAAGGAGAAATTCGCCATCCCGCGCCAACCGCAACTGGCCCCGGCCGCTCGCGGTGTGCTGGAATTGGTGGCGCCGTTCGACCAGGGCGATGCGGTGCAGGGGCTGGAGCAGGTCAGCCACGTCTGGTTGCTGTTCCTGTTTCATCAGGCCCTGGAAGAAAAGCCACGCCTGAAAGTCCGCCCGCCTCGCCTGGGCGGTAACAAATCCATGGGCGTGTTTGCTACCCGCGCGACGCACCGGCCCAACGGGATCGGCCAGTCAGTGGTCAAACTGGACAAGGTCGAAGCCAATCGACTGTGGATTTCCGGCATCGACTTACTGGACGGCACGCCGATACTCGACATCAAACCCTACGTGCCTTACGCCGACATCATCGACAGCGCCTCCAACAACATCGCCAGCGCTGCGCCGCTGCTGATTCCCGTGCAGTGGACGGATTCAGCGCTGCAACAGGCTCACGAGCACGCTCAGCGCCTTGACGAGCCGCTGGTGGAATTGATCGAGCAATGTCTGGCACAAGACCCACGTCCCGCCTACCAGACTCCTACACCGGAAAGGGAATATGGCGCGCAGTTCTGGGATGTCGATGTGCGTTGGCATTACCCCGAAGTCGGAATGATCCGCGTCCTCGAAGTCATCCCGATTCCCAACCCGTAGGAGCTGCCGAAGGCTGCTCCTACAGCGATGGCGCCCGACGCACGTATTTCCAACAGAGATTGCGTCGGGCATAAAAAAGCCCCCATTGCCTGCACAGGCAACGGGGGCTGATCGTTCCCACGCTCTGCGTGGGAATGCATCCAGTGACGCTCTGCGTCACCCAAAGCTTATTTCTCGACGAACGCTCGCTCGATCAGGTAATCACCCGGCTCGCGCATCCGCGGCGAAACTTTCAGGCCGAAGCTATTCAGCACTTCGCTGGTTTCGTCGAGCATGCTCGGGCTGCCGCACAGCATGGCGCGGTCGTCCTGCGGGTTGATCGGAGGCAGGCCGATGTCGCTGAACAGCTTGCCGCTGCGCATCAGGTCGGTCAGGCGGCCTTCGTTCTCGAACGGCTCGCGGGTCACGGTCGGGTAGTAGATCAACTTGTCACGCAGGGCCTCGCCGAAGAACTCGTTCTGCGGCAGGTGCTCGGTGATGAATTCGCGGTAGGCGACTTCGTTGACGTAACGCACGCCGTGGCACAGGATCACTTTTTCGAAACGCTCGTAGGTTTCCGGGTCCTGGATGACGCTCATGAACGGCGCCAGACCGGTGCCGGTGCTGAGCAGGTACAAATGTTTGCCAGGCTTCAAGTCATCCAGCACCAGCGTGCCGGTAGGCTTCTTGCTGATGATGATCTCGTCGCCTTCCTTCAGATGCTGCAACTGGGAAGTCAGCGGACCATCAGGCACCTTGATGCTGAAGAACTCGAGATGTTCTTCCCAGTTCGGGCTGGCAATCGAGTAAGCGCGCATAAGCGGGCGGCCATTGGGCTGTTGCAGGCCGATCATCACGAACTGACCGTTCTCGAAGCGCAGGCCCGGATCGCGGGTGCACTTGAAGCTGAACAGAGTGTCGTTCCAGTGATGAACACTGAGGACACGCTCGTGGTTCATGTTGCTCATGTACGTGGGACTCCTGGAGATTGGGTCTGCGCTGCTCTTCTAAAGAAAGAGAACCAGCCGCGCGCAATTGCATCGCATTCTAATGGCAGCCACAATATCTGTTAACTGGATTATTAAGATAAGGGTTATCGGTTATATAGATATGCGATTTACTCTACGTCAACTTCAAGTCTTCGTCGCCGTCGCTCAGCAGGAAAGCGTATCCCGTGCTGCGGGCCTGCTCAACCTCTCGCAATCGGCGGCCAGCACCTCAATCACCGAGCTAGAGCGTCAGTCCAGCTGTCAGCTGTTCGACCGCGCCGGCAAACGGCTGAGCCTCAACGCCCTCGGTAAACAGCTATTGCCCCAGGCAGTGGCGCTGCTCGACCAGTCCAAGGAAATCGAAAACCTGCTCAACGGCAAGTCTGGTTTCGGCTCATTGGCGGTCGGCGCGACCCTGACCATCGGCAATTACCTGGCGACGTTGCTGATCGGCAGCTTCATGCAGCGCCACCCGGAAAGCCAAGTGAAGCTGCACGTACAGAACACTGCCAACATCGTGCAACAAGTCGCCCACTATGAAATTGATCTGGGTCTAATCGAAGGCGACTGCAGCCACCCGGACATCGAAGTGCAGAGCTGGGTCGAGGATGAGCTGGTAGTGTTTTGCGCGCCCCAGCATCCGCTGGCCAAACGCGGCATCGCGACCATGGAAGAACTGAGCCACGAGGCCTGGATCCTGCGCGAACAGGGCTCTGGCACGCGGCTAACCTTCGACCAGGCCATGCGTCATCATCGCAGCGCGCTGAATATTCGCCTGGAGCTGGAACACACCGAAGCGATCAAACGCGCGGTCGAGTCAGGCTTGGGGATCGGTTGCATTTCGCGGCTGGCGTTGCGTGATGCGTTCCGCCGCGGCAGCCTGGTGGCGGTGGAGACGCCGGATCTGGACCTGGCGCGGCAGTTCTATTTCATCTGGCACAAACAGAAATTCCAGACGCCGGCGATGCGCGAATTCCTCGACCTGTGCCGCGCCTTCACCGCCGGGGTGCAGCGCAGCGACGAGATCGTGCTGCCCACCATCGCTTAAAGCAGAATCACCGCCCACACCAGCGCAATCATGGTCAACGCCACGAACTGCGCGGCGCTGCCCATGTCCTTGGCGTTCTTGGACAGTGGGTGCAGCTCAAGGGAAATGCGGTCGATGGCCGCTTCTACCGCCGAATTGAGCAACTCGACGATCAAGGCCAGCAGGCACACGGCGATCAGCAGCGCCTGTTCGACCCGACTGACGTTCAGGAAGAACGAAATCGGAATCAGGATGACGTTGAGCAACACCAGTTGCCGAAACGCCGCTTCACCGGTAAAGGCTGCGCGCAGGCCATCCAGCGAGTAGCCGGAGGCGTTGAGGATGCGTTTTAGGCCGGTCTGGCCTTTAAAAGGTGACATAGGGTAGGCAACTGAACCAAAAGGGAGTGGGAAAGCTAGAGTAAATAAAGTCAAAAAAGCGTGAATACGTAACGCTTTAATGGCTGGAAATTGACTCAAGTTGTTGCAGGAGCAACGCCGCCTGAGTTCGGGTCCGCACGTTGAGCTTGCGGAAAATCGCCGTCACATGCGCCTTGATTGTCGCTTCGGACACGCTCAGCTCATAGGCAATCTGCTTGTTCAGCAACCCTTCACAGACCATAGTCAGCACCCGGAACTGCTGGGGCGTCAAGCTCGCAAGCCCCTCACTGGCAGCCTTGGCTTCGGCGGACACGCTGACCGCTTCGAATGCCTGGGGCGGCCAGAAGACGTCGCCATCAAGCACCGCACGCACAGCTTTTTGAATGACACTCAGGTCGCTCGACTTGGGAATGAAACCGCTGGCGCCGAATTCACGGGACTTGACCATGATCGAGGCTTCTTCCTGGGCCGAGACCATCACCACCGGAATCTGCGGGTACTGACCGCGCAACAGCACCAGCCCGGAAAATCCGTAGGCCCCCGGCATGTTCAGGTCCAGCAGCACCAGGTCCCAGTCGGATTTTTCGTCCAGGCGGGTTTCCAGTTCGGCAATGCTCGCCACTTCTACCAGACGGACATCCGGGCCCAGGCCCAGGGTCAACGCTTGGTGTAATGCACTTCGAAAAAGAGGGTGGTCATCGGCAATCAGGATTTCGTATGTGGCCATTTTTCAAATGATCCTGTTTTTCAAACAACTCAAGGTACAGCCACGGAGCTGCACCAACAGGGCACGTTCAACGCCAATCACGTGATCAAGCGGCGTTTCAAACTCTGGCCGCGCCCTAATCGGCGCCAAGCATGCCCAGCGAAGTCGGGGTGGTCAAGGTGCATGGCCGGTACAGTTCTTTGCAGTATGGGCGACAATCAGCTGATGACCGGAACCGTGTTCTGCACGAAAGGCATCAACTCGGCGTGGGCCGGCGTTGCAACGTTCATATCCAATTGGTGCTTGGCATCCAGGTAGTGCTGGCTGAACACATCGAAGTAAGCGTCCAGTGCCGAGGCCGCGTCGGTATCACCCGCCAGATCGAGGCACAGCGCCGCCACCTCGGCGGTGCATAGATGTTCGCTGCGGGTCGAACGGCGCAAGCGGTAGCGGGAGAGTTTCTCCGGTAGCAGGCTGAGGATTGGCAACCGGTCAAAATAAGGGCTTTTGCGAAAAATCTTCCGGGCCTCGGTCCAGGTCGCATCCAGCAGGATAAACAGCGGGCGCTTGGTGCTCTCGATGTCCACGGTGTTGGTCACGCGCTCGGGCTCCACGTACTCGCCCGGAAACACCAGGTAGGGCTGCCATTGCGGGTCAGTCAACAGGTCCAGCAGTTTTTGATCGGTCTCTGTGCGCGACCAAATGAATGCATGGTTGTCACGCACGACGTCAGCAATCAGCCAACCGGTGTTGCTCGGCTTGAACACTTCCTTGTTGGTCATGATCAGGCACACCCCGGAGCGGGTCTCGACCTGCGGGCGCCAGGCACACAGGCAATGGCTCTCGATCACCCGGCAGGCGCGGCAACGGGTTGCCCGCCAGCCACGGGCCTGGATCGGCTTGATGCCTTCCTCCTCGCGCTCATCGCGCAAGCGGGCCACGGCGTTCGCCGCGAAGCGTGGGGTTTCAAGGTTCATCGCAGGCAACGCCGACAGGTAAGGAAAATCGACACAAAAAACACTCGGCAAGGCAGAAAGTGCCGGCAGTTTATCAGAGCGGCCGGCGCAAGCCTGTACCGTCCGGACCCGCTCCCCTATAATTCGCCGCCACTGAACGCACAGTCACGTGACGGGTCGAACCAACCAGTCACTGAACCAGGAGAGTTTCATGCTGCGCCTTATCGTTCCCACCGCTGCCGTTCTATTGGCGTCGTCCTTCAGCGCTCAGGCTGCTTCCTTGAGTGAGCAGAACCTCAACAGAGAGCTGCGAAACGTCGCCGTACAAAGCAGTGTCGGCACACCGCGGGCGATCAACGAGGACATTCTTGATCAGGGCTACACCGCCGAAGGCAATACGTTGATCAACCACTTGAGCGTGCAAAGCAGCCACGCCGACAAGATGCGTGCCGATCCGAAAGCTGTGTATTTCCAGCTGGGTGCCTCTGTCTGCAACAACCCATCGTTCCGTAAGCTGATGGCCAAGGGCGCAGTAATGCGTTACGACTTCACTGAGGTGAAGACCAACCGCTCGGTCGGTTCCGCCAGCTATCAGGAATCGGATTGCCCGAAAGCGGCCCCGGCCAAGAAGAAGTAATCATCGGGAATTGGCGCGCCGCTGTTCATCCTCGGCGCGCAGTTCTGCCAGCAAGGCCTGCAAATAACGCGAACGGCGCTCACCACCGCCCAGACGCCGGCAGCACTCCTCTTCAAGACTCAAATGATTGGTCTCGGCTGACGATTTCAATAATCGATACAGTTGCGCATCGATCTCCAGAATCAATCTGGCCATGATTTCCCGCCTCCCTGCACACTCAAATCCCTGAACCGCATGAACTTGGCGTACTGCCTTTGACGCAAAGTTGTCGTGTCACGCCTGTAACTTAGTAAATCAGAGCCACAGCCAGTGGGCTTGCGTTCAGACGAGCGGTGAAACCACCTTGCAAATCGCCAATAAGCGGTTGCCAGGAAAGACTTTGCGGCGCAATGATCAAGTCAGCGCAAATCACCGCGAAGGTCTAGATTCAGAGTATTCACATTGTCTTTGAGGCCGAAAAGGAGCGGCCCGTTGTGCATTTGTTGTTGCGAAGGTTTTTTTCATGCGATGGAAAAAACACAGCCTGCATGCAAGGAGAAGTTGAATGCCTTACCTACCGAATGACCTCCTCAGCCGTCATTTTGAAGAAAGCGGCCACGACCTCACCAGCAAGGTCGAAGAGCAACTCAACCTGGTTTCACCCAACAGCCCCAACATCCCGATTTACCGCGACATGATCCTGACCGTGCTGCGCATGGCCCAGGAAGATCACAACCGCTGGAACGCCAAGATCACCCTGCAGGCCCTGCGCGAACTGGAGCACGCATTCCGTGTGCTGGAGCAGTTCAAGGGTCGGCGCAAAGTCACTGTGTTCGGCTCGGCCCGAACACCGATCGAACATCCGCTGTATGGCATGGCCCGGGAACTCGGCGCCGCGCTGGCGCGTTCGGACCTGATGGTCATCACCGGTGCCGGCGGTGGCATCATGGCCGCCGCCCACGAAGGCGCGGGCCTGGAACACAGTCTGGGGTTCAATATCACCCTGCCCTTCGAGCAGCATGCCAACCCTACCGTGCAGGGCACCACCAACCTGCTGTCCTTCCACTTCTTCTTTACCCGCAAGCTGTTCTTCGTCAAGGAAGCCGACGCGCTGGTCCTGTGCCCGGGCGGTTTCGGTACGCTGGACGAAGCACTGGAAGTGCTGACGCTGATCCAGACCGGCAAAAGCCCCTTGGTGCCGGTGGTGTTGCTGGATACGCCGGGTGGCACGTTCTGGCAGGGAGCGCTGGACTTCATCCACCATCAACTGGAGGAAAACCGTTACATCCTGCCCACCGACATGAAGCTGGTGAGCCTGGTCTACAGCGCCGAAGAGGCGGTTGAGCAGATCAACCAGTTCTACAGCAACTTCCACTCCAGCCGCTGGCTCAAGCATCAATTCGTGATTCGCATGAATCACCAGCTCAGCGACGGAGCGCTCGAACACATGCAGACGGCATTCGCCGACCTGTGCCTGAGCGATCACTTCCATCAGCACGTCTACAGCGGCGAGGAGCACGATGAGCCGCAGTTCAGCCATCTGGCGCGACTGGCCTTTACCTTCAATGCCCGTGATCATGGGCGTCTGCGGGAACTGGTGGACTTCATCAACCTGCCGGAAAACTGGGCGCAGCCCAAACCCCAGGCGCAACAGCGCACGCGGGAACCGTCCAAGGTGACGTAAACAACAGGCAAAAAAAAACGGCCCGCTATCGAAATAGCGGGCCGTTTTTATTTAGTCGTCCATTCCTCGACCGCTGAACAATCGGTTGATCATCTCCATGGAAAACCCCCGATAAGCCAGGAACCGCCCCTGCTTGGCACGCTCGCGCATGTCTATCGGTAAATGCCCGGCAAATTTGCGTCGCCAGGTATCTTCCAGTTGTTCCTGCCAGTTGAGACCGCTCTCGCGCAAGGCGAGCTCGATGTCGGTACGTTGCAGGCCGCGCTGGCCCAACTCTTCACGAATGCGCAAAGGGCCGTAACCGGAACGGGCACGGTAGGACACAAAGCTTTCGAGGTAACGGGATTCGGACAGCAGCCCCTCTTCCGTCAGTCGGTCAAGTGCTGTGTCGATCATCTCAGGGAGAGCGCCGCGCTGACGCAGTTTACGCGTCAGCTCGACTCGACCGTGCTCGCGTCGCGCGAGCAGGTCCATGGCGGTTCGCCGCACCGCGACGAGTGTATCGAGTACGGCGGTCATCGGATCAATCAGATATCCGCGTCAGCCAGGTCATCAGCAGTCGCTTTGACTGGCGATGCTTTGACGTCCGGCGCTGGGGTCAGCAACTTGTCACGCAGCTGCTTCTCGAGCTTCGCGGCGATTTCCGGATTGTCTGCCAGGAACTTGGCCGAGTTGGCCTTGCCCTGACCGATCTTGGTGCCTTCATAGGCGTACCAGGCACCGGACTTCTCGACGAAACCGTGCAGAACACCCAGATCGATCATCTCGCCGTTGAGGTAGATGCCTTTGCCGTAAAGAATCTGGAACTCGGCCTGACGGAACGGCGAAGCGACCTTGTTCTTCACAACCTTGACGCGGGTTTCGCTACCGACAACCTCGTCACCTTCTTTCACCGCGCCAGTACGACGGATGTCCAGACGAACCGAAGCGTAGAACTTCAGCGCGTTACCACCGGTGGTGGTTTCCGGGCTGCCGAACATCACGCCGATTTTCATACGGATCTGGTTGATGAAGATAACCAGGCAGTTGGCGTTCTTGATGTTGCCGGTGATTTTACGCAGCGCCTGGGACATCAGGCGGGCTTGCAGGCCCACGTGCATGTCACCCATTTCGCCTTCGATCTCGGCCTTCGGCACCAGAGCGGCTACGGAGTCGACGATGATCACGTCAACCGCGTTGGAACGCACCAGCATGTCGGTGATTTCCAGGGCCTGCTCGCCGGTGTCCGGCTGGGAAACCAGCAGGTCGTCGACGTTGACGCCCAGTTTGCCGGCATATTCAGGGTCGAGGGCGTGTTCGGCGTCGACGAATGCGCAGGTCGCGCCGGCTTTTTGAGCCTGGGCGATCACGGACAATGTCAGCGTGGTTTTACCGGAGGATTCAGGACCGTAGATTTCAACGATACGGCCTTTTGGCAGGCCGCCAATGCCGAGCGCGATGTCCAGACCCAGAGAGCCAGTGGAAATAGCCGGGATCGCCTGACGGTCCTGATCGCCCATACGCATTACGGCACCTTTGCCGAATTGACGTTCGATCTGACCCAGGGCCGCAGCCAAGGCTTTCTTCTTGTTGTCGTCCATTAAAGTCCTCACGTAATCAATAAGGCCTGACGGCCAACACCTGTATAAGTAGCCAGTATTATTCCACAGCGTTTCAGGATCGCCTACCCCTGATTTGAGATTTCTCCAGCGGCATGGCGCAGCAGCCCCTCTAGCGCGGCCTTAACCGTTTGTCGGCGGACCTCGTCGCGGTTGCCGGGGAAGTGCTGGACCTCGCTGAATAGCGCTTCCCCGACGCCCCAGGCCAGCCAGACTGTGCCCACCGGTTTGCTCGCAGAACCACCGTCCGGCCCCGCCACACCGCTGACCGCTACAGCAAAACGCGCATGGCTTTTGTCTTGCGCGCCAAGAACCATGGCCTCGACCACCTCGCGACTGACCGCCCCCACCGTCGCAAACAACTCTTCGGGCACATTCAGTTGCTGGGTTTTCTGGCGGTTGGAGTACGTCACGTAACCGGCCTCGAACCACGCCGAACTCCCGGGAATGCGGGTGATCGCCTCGGCGATCCCGCCGCCGGTGCAGGACTCGGCGGTGGTGACGTGGGCATTGAGAACCTGCAAGCGCCTGCCAAGTTCAGCGGCCAGCTGGGTGATTTCTTTCACGGTCCTCTCCTGATCGGGCTGAATGGAACCACCGTACACGAGCACATCGCGCTTGCAAGATACAGAACCGATCAAAATGTTAGCGAACGATGGCCTTGATATAGGCCTGACAAGCCTGCAAGGCAATCAATCCGCGGTCGCCGGCGTCGGTGATGGCGATAATTCGTTGAGCATGCGCCGGGTCAAGTCGGGCTCGCGAGGCGCCATGATCCACGCCGCTGGCGCTGGAGGCGGCTGGCATTGCGCAGCTTGCGGCAACGTCATTGGCATCGAGGAGGACTGACAGGCGCACATCAGCAGTGGCAAGACGATCGCGCAGGCGACCTTGATCACGTTGGGCATCGCTAAGCGCTCGATAATGGGTTTGTTCACTGGCGGACAGCCATTGTTCCAAGGCCAGACGCTTGCCTTGTTCGGCCTGTTGTTGCGTTGCGGCGGCCTGGGTCAGCTGATTCAGCGTCTCGGCCTGCAACCTGGCCTGTTCCGCCAGTTGCCGGCCATAACGCCAATCCTGAACGTGCCAGGCCAGCACCGCCGAAAACCCGACCAACACGGCGACGCCAATCACCCGCCAGGAGATCAGACCGAAGGCTGGCATAGCACCGCCCTCGCCCGTGCCCAGAGTTGCAGGCGATCCTCGAGCCCGTTCAGACCGCCATTGATCCGCCGGGTGATGCTGTTGAACTGGTCGCGGTCGGCCAGTTCATTCAGGCCGTTCAGCTCCCAGAACCACGCGGCGGATTCGGCGGCCCATTGCGGTTTTTCCAGGAGTTCGGGTAAAAACAGCAAACGATCGTCACCGAACAATCCAAGACTGCATTGGCGGTAGTTGTCGCGACCGGTGATCTGGATCAGCCCACGACCACGGTACTTCTGGCCGTCACCGTCAGCCTCCGGGGTATTGCCCAACCGCAAGGCCAGGGTGCCGGTGTCGTATTTGCTCAGGTATTGGTTATTGCCCAGTTCCCGCACGTACTGCAACTGCCCCGATTCGTGGCCGACTTGCGCGAGGAAAGCTGCGATGCGTTTGGGGGTGTTGATGTTGCGGTGGGTCATGGCGGTGTTGAGGGCGGAAATGAAAACGCCCGCTTGGGAGCGGGCGTTGGGAAATATCTGCATCAGTTGCTGTTGTTCAAGAGGAATTGCTTATACTCCCTGGAGCATTTTCATCAACCAGTCCGGAGGCAATGGTTTACTGGTTTTTTTGGGGAATCCGGAGCGTTGAGGCCAATCCCGCAGTTCCTGCCGATACTCAATCAACTCGTAAAAATCTTCTGTGGTTAGTGTCAGCGACATACCCGCTGCGATTTCATCACGATCGCGATCCAGCAGCCATTGACTGGCATTAATTTGTTCATCTCGCCATGTGCGCGCCGCATCTTGTCGATGGTTTTCCAATTGATTGCGATTAACCAATTCGTCGACAACTGCATTATCCCATTGCACCGGAATCAATGATTCAGGCGCACCGGCCACGGAAATATCGTCTACTGACTGACTATTCATCCAACCAGAGCCTACTGCACTTTTCAGATAACCCACGAGAACCTCCTATTCACCACTTCATAAGGAGTGACGCACTAACAACAGTGCGCCACGGATTAAAGTCCATAGACTGTTGTGAATTAAACCTGGGCGAGCACAACAACGGCGTCAGGCGCGGTCGGCCAATCGATGACTTTCGGGAAACCGGGTTGCAGTTCAATCTGCGTCAATCTTCGACTTCGGCTTTTGCTGTTTTGCGATACCACCTGCAAAACCCGTAAAAGGCTCTGTTCATGAAGACCCGGACCGGGAATGCGATCGTTACTGCCGGGGATCCAGGCAATGGGCCTCAACGATGCATCGATAGCTTTCCTTGCGGCTGCCACTGGCCGTCAGTTTGGTGACCGACCATCGACCCTGCATGATCCGGGGCCAACTGGCATCGAGCAGGATCACGCCTTCCGCTGCCAGGTCCGGATGTCCCGGGCAACTGATGGTCAGCTTGAAAGCGTCGCGCTCCAGGCGACGTAACTCGCCCTCGGCGGCGGCCTTGGCCTGGTCTTCATTCTGGCAACGCCGTGGAAACGTCTTGAACGGCTTGATACCCAGGTGAAACTCACGCTCCTTGCCGGCCGCCGCGTCCCACCAGGTGGTACGGCATCCCTTGTATTTTGATCGGGCTGTTTCATCGATAACCGCCGTGGTAAATGCTTGGTCACCGGGGCGATTATCCTTTGTCACCGAGAGCAGCACTTCCTTCAGGGGCTTGCCGGAAATGGACGTCAACTGCCCCCCCGAAGCCAACACATACAGGCCGTTCACCGGTTTGGTAACTGCGCCATAGATGTGGGCGACGCGAGTCAGAAAGCCCATGTCCGTTTCGTTGCACTGGTCGATATGATCAATTTTTTGCGTCTCCAGCAGCGGTGCCACACGCGGCGAAAATCCATGCCGCATGGTCAGCTCGCGAAACAGCGCACCGAGTGTCGTGGGGCCGTAACTGGCGGATCGGCGTTGCATGAACTCGGTCTCATCGTGCTCGCTGAAAGGCGCCGACATGGCGATCAGCGACAGCTGCAAGGGATACAGAAAAGGCGTGCGCTGGGTGATGACAAACACCCCCTTGTCCACCAGGCCCGACTCTTTGTAGCCCACCTGAAAGCCGATCCTGCCGCCCAGGCTGGGCAGGCCCTCCAGCCCTTCAAGATCGATGAGGAGCTTGATCTGGTCGGACTGGATCCCGGAAGCATCGATATACTCCCACTGGACCAGCCGCTCGTTGAGCAGCGCAGCATTGGCCCCGTAGATTTCCACGGCGGGCGTAAATCCAAGTGTCATACGTCCTCCTTAATCCCAGGCCGACACGGGAGCCGTGGCCGTCGTCTGCGTGGTCATCTCGGGCAGCACCACCCAAACTCCCGCCGGCAAAACCGCCCCTTGTTCGGCCAGGGTCGGATTGAGTCGCCAAAGGGCTTCCTCGGCGGCGTCGTCACTGCGGCCAAGCTCACGAAAGAGCAACAGGTTGACCGAGTCGCCGGCGATACTCCTGACCCTACGCATGGATGAACTCCGTCAACTCGATAGCCCATGCATTCAACATCGCGGTCCCGTCATCAATGATCTCGCTTTGGGTTTCCGTCACGCTGGTTATTCGCCACAAACCCCAGTTGCGCCCGATACCGTCAACCAATGGCAGCGGCACGCGCAGCGCCTGCAGCGCACGCAACTCGTCGAGTCGTTCCATGGCTACCGCATACATCGACTTCCCCGTGATGCTCAGCGTCTCCAGGGCCTGTCCGACCTGACTGGATTTAGGCTTGCTGATGAGGATGTTCAGATCCACCCAACCGCCGTCCGTCTTACGAACCAGGCCGCTGTAGGCGAAGTCTCTGGACAGGCCAAAAATGAAGCTGCCCAGGGCCATTTGCTGTCGCATCAAACACCTCCATCAGTCAGGGCCGCATTACGTCGCGCGGCGAGTGGATTGCCCATCATCATGGGCACGAATTGCGCCTGAATCGTTTGGGTGACCAGGTTGGCGATCTTCCTGGCCTGGGTCGGATCCTGGCCAGTGATGTGAATGACCGGCGCGAAGTTGATCTGCCGGTTATTCGCCTGGGCGCCGGCCAGGTTCTTGCTCACCTGGTCCGGTGGGTCGAGGCGGTCAACCGGCTTGCCAAGCTTCTCGCCCAGCCACGAACCGGCCTGATGCCCGACCTCACTGCCCGCCATACCGCCCAGCACTCCACCAAGCAGACCACCGACCAAGGTCATCGGGCCCGGAAAGATAAACGTGCCAATCGCTGCACCAGCCGCGGCTCCGGCGTAAGAACCCGCCAGCCCACCCGCCGCAGAGCCGAGGCCGCCGCCGACCATTCGGGCATCGTCCTTGCGTATCCCTTCCGCGACTTCAAGGCCGGCATCGACCAACATCAAAGGGAGGGCCAGCGGGCCCGCCACGCGACCGATCCTGGTCCCCTGGCTGATCAAGCGCCTGCCAGAGCCGGACATCAGGCCCGCCATCCTGCTGTTGGCGGCGGTGGCAAGCGTCCGGGCACGGGTCATCACTCCCGCCTGAACGTTTTGTAGTCGGGTCAGCGCAAGACTGCCCAGCGCCGATGCGCGGCTCATCAATCTGCCGCCGAGACTGCCCGCGCTAGCACCACTGCCGGTGCCTTTGCCGGCGCTGCTACCGCCTCCCCCGCCCAACCAGTCTTTGACCTTGTCGACGATTTTCACCCCTTTGAACGCCGCGGCGCCCACCAGGAGTGCACCGGTCGCGACCGGGAATGCTTCGGCAAAACGGCTCAGGCCATCAATGACCGCACCGGTCGGCGCCAGCAGTGCATCGAACACCGGCAGCACCGTATTACCGCTTGAGGTCTTGAGACGGTCCAACTGGGCGTTGAAAACGTTCCAGTGCGATTGCGAACTGTCCGAGAGTTTCAGCGCCGATTGCTGGGCCGCACCCTGATCGTGCAGCTCCGATGTCGCATACAGTTTTTTGTTGGCGACCAACGAAAAGGCGCGCTCGACTTCGCTCGTGTTCTGCAGCATCTGCAGGATCGGTCTGTCGACCGAGAACAACTGCGTGGCCAGCCCTGCGCGTTCCGCGGCGGGTTGCGCCTTCAGCGCCTCGAGTACCGAGACGATGGTGGCGGGTGCATCCTGTTGCATCCCACCAGCCAGCGCCTTGGGATCGAGCCCCAGTTGCGCCCAGGCGGCTTGCTGACCTGGCGTCGTCGCCTCGCCCCGCGCTAGCGTCGTGGTGATTTTCTCGAAGGCGACACCCGCATCGGCCGGTTTAACGCCGGCATTGAGCAAGGCTGCCGAGAACGCGGCGGCTTGCTCGGGAGCCAGCCCCGCGTTGGTCCCTGCGGCACCATAATTGGTGAGAATGGCGCCGATGTCCGCCTCGGAAGCACTCATACTATTGCCGAGCACACTCGTGGCATCCGCCAGGTCCTGGGTCTGCAAACGATCGAGGTTCATCGAGGTGCGCCAGCCGATCAATAGCTCGGCGGCATCCTGCACCTGCAGCTTGAACGCCGACGCCGTGATTGCTGCATCGCGGGTGAAATCGACAATCGTGGCCTGCCGCGCAACCGTATCGACGTTGCCTTGTTTGTCGCGCTGGTCGTTGCCTACGCCGGCCTTGGCGGCGGCGTATTCGACCCGCGCCAAATCAACGGCTGTCGCCTTGCTCGGGGCCACCAGCCGCTCACTGGCCATTTTCTCGTTGGTGATTGCCAATGCCTGGCGTTGATCGCCCTCAAAGCGAATCACCAACCCCAACTCGGCCATGGCCGCATCCAGATTAATGGCGGGCCTCAAGCCCTCATATGGCGGATTGTCACCGCCCGATCCGTTGGTCTTCTGTTCAGCGCCAGAGCCTGAGCTGCCCGTGGCGGCAGGCTTGTCATTCATCGCCTGCAACAGCGAACGCTGCGACGAGATCGTCGTATTGATCGATTCAAGCACGTTTCTGAGCCGGGCCTGCTCCGCCGACAATGAGTTGATTTCCAGGCTGGCTTGCGCCAACGCCAGACTCAGCCCAGCAAACGCCTGATTTAAACCGGGCATTGGCTGACCAGCACCCGAAACAAGCTGTTGCGACCTGGCAGACGCATCAGGTGGCATCAGATCGGCGGTTTTGCCGGCGCCACTCAACGCCCAGTCGTCCTGATTGACTGCTGTGAACTTGAGCGAATAGGTATCTTCCGCCATCCCGCTCTACTCCTGTTTCACGCCAAGGCGAGTCACCGCGATGTCGTAGCGGCGCAATGCCTTGCCGGCGTCCCACTCCAGAATTTCCGCCTCACTTACCGAGTAAATGAGCGGTACCACATCGAGGATTACTTCGATGTCGCGCTCCGAAAGAAGTCCGCCGGTTTGTTTAAAAAATCGTCGATGCGCACCTGCAACTGCGTCCAGTCGGGGACGGTCAGCGAGGCCAGATCGGGCAGCATCAGCCCGGTGCAGTGCGCGGTAATGAACTCGGCGCGTTCCTTGGCCGTCTTCAGTTTCTTCATGGCTTTGGTGGCGCGCAGCACGGGCATTTCCAGGCTTAGCGAGGTCATGCTACGGCCCGTCACGTTGAGCGGTTGCAGCAGTCGCACCTGATCGGGATCGTCAGACAGCTCGACGTCCAATACTTCATCAGCCTCGCCAGCCTGCTGCAGGAAATACGACGTTGGCCGAGTCGACATCTCATGCACGTATTGCGCGATGCTCACGTAGTCCGGGCGCTTAAGCTGATCCAGTTCCTTGATCGACAAGCCCGTGGCCAATTTCGCCAGCTCGAAAAACTGATCGTCCTCATCCTCGCCGGCACGGGCCAGAGCCTCTTTTTGCGCGGCGTAAAACAGCGGCTTGAGTTGGATCTGCTCGATCTGCGACTCGTCGTCACCGGTGATCGGCGACAACAGGACATGTTTAGGAGGCATCCAGGACATGAAAGAAAATTCCTTGTGGGTACAAAAAAGCCGCCCGCAGCAGACCAGGACATCGGCGGGTGAAGGCGGCCAGACAGGACGGTGTCGCGAGGGTTACGGCAGCAATACGGCGCGGCGGGCGTCACCCAGAATGTCGACGCCGTTGAGCATGAACTTCTGGGTGCGCACGTCGATGTCGATCACCGGAATACCGTTTTCGATACGGTTGTAGGTGCGGCAAGAGAGCTCCAGCGCCGTCGTGGGCTTTTTGCTCATCTCCATCTTGGTCTCGGTCAGGGTTTTCAGCTTGCCGCCGACGGTGTGGTAGGTGAACCAGGTGTTACCGTCCTGATCCTGACCGGCCTCGCGGACGTTCAGCAGGATGTCGTCACCCAGTTTTACACCCAAGGCCAGCATGATTTCCGGGCCCATGCCCTGGAGGGTCAGGATGCACGTGAGCGCTTTGGCGCTCTTGGCCATTTGCTCGGTGATAAAGCGCCCGCCGCGCATATCTTCCATTTCGAATTCGATCTTCGGTGGCAGGAAATCTTCCACCGTCGCCGACAACGGCAGGCCTTGCAGGGTGGCCGCGATGGCCTGTCTTACGCGGTTGGTAAACATTAGAGAATATCCTCCAGGAACTGCTCGATGATTTCATCGCGGGCGTTGAGTTGGTAAACCATGTGTTCGTTCGGCGCGTAGCGGCCGTAGTCGATGACGATGAACCAGGTGCCGTTCTTGTACTTCTCGACGCTGTTCAATTCCGGGTGCAGGTACACACTGCCGCCCGGGATGGTTTCGTCGGCGACCAGGGTTTGCAACCAGTCGTTGATGCGTTTGACTTCCTGATCCATGAAGGACTTGGTCAGGTTCTTGGCCATGGCTTTCTGCCCGGCTTTCACCAGCTTGCGGCTGATCGCATCTTCGAGGCCGACGTAGCTGATGAACTTGCCGGTGATCGAGCGGTTACCCAGCAGCGAGAAGCCGCCGAGGATGGTGCGGGCGTAGTAGCTGATGCCGTAGCGGTTGAGCAGATCGCCCTCGGTGGAGGTGTCGAGGATGTTGTATTCCACGACCCGCGACACGTCTTCGGCGTAGGTCACCTGGTTGCCCGGGCTCTCCCATTGCTTGACCTTGGCCAGTGCGGCAATCGCCAGGCTGGAAGGCGCGAGGAACACGTTCTTCTTCGCCGCTTTGGAGTAAACGGCCGGCATGTTGTGCACGACCAGGCAACGGTCGAAACCGAGGTCGGCGCCGCCCAATTCCTGGCTGTAAGTCACTTGATCAGCGACCGCGGCGTCCTTGCCGTCGAGCACTACCCGAGCCTTGATGCGCTTGCCGAAGGAAGCGAATTCACTGGCCACAGCCTTGGTGCCGGTGAAGCCTGGAGCACCGATGATGGTCAGGTCTTCCGGCACACCGCCCAGCGCGGCCAGGCCCAGTTTGCGACCGGTCACCGGGTCGATGCCGCCGATCACGTTGTTGATGGTGTCCGCCGGGGCGGTGCCCTCTTCGACGATCACCACATAGATCGGCACCTTCACCACTTTGAGGATTTGGTACACCGCGTGATACAGCGTGCCCGACTCGGCGCCGGTCGGATCGAGCAGGCTTTGAGTGGTGAAGCTGTTGATGCGGAACGGGGAGTTACGCGGAATCAGCGGATCGGCTTTCGGCGCGGTGCCGACCAGGCCAATCACGTTATCGCCCAGGCCACCCATGGCCTCGGGGGATTCAGTGGCATTGACGGTAATGCCGTTGTGCTCGAAGTTCAAAACCTCAGCCATGGTTATTCAGCCTTCTTGGCAGCGGCCTTTTTGGCCTGGGTGGATGTGGATTTCAGCTCCAGGCGACCGGCGCTGAGCAGTGCATTGGCTTCGACGTCGAGCAGGTCAAGGTCCTGGCCAGCGGTCGACCAGTGACCACGCCCGACGGGGAACGGGACGAGGACGGTGTAGGTTTGGCGTTCTGCCATTTGGGTTTCTCCAGAGACGAAAAAGCCCCTTGGTTTTAGGAAGGGGCTGTTGGGTGTTGATTAGCGGATAAGAAAACGCCCCGACGGTGCGGGGCGTTTATTGAAGCGATCCAGTCAACCAGGGCGGCGCAACCGGGCGGTGATTCGCCAGGGGAAACTCAGTCCCTTGAGGCCAGTCACGCAATAAGCGGCGATAGACTTGCAGCTCAGCGTATTGCTCAGCCGTGAGGGTGGTCGCAATGCCTTCCTCCAGTTCGTCGCGGTGGCGGGAAACCACACCGTCGGTGACGGAAAGCCGCAAATCACGCCATGCGCGCTCGACCACTGCGGTGTCTTCCAAGGAAGGCGGCGGCGAATCGACCAATACCGGATATCCATCATCACCCCAGGTAATCACCAGGCCTTTCGACTGCCCCGCCAGTAGCTCAGCGTGACGCTCTTCAGAGATTTCAACCACGTCGTCCGGCATCCAGGCATGGGTTGCTGTGTCGTAGAACCCCCGGGTTTCTTTTGAAGCAAACATAGACTTCTCCTTAGTAGCCGATGGCAATCCAGTCATGCACCAATGTCGCGGCCTGCGGGTTATAAAGATTGAATCCTGTTGTCGATTTTGAGTTGATTCCTGTCATGTAATAGTTCGCCGTGGAGGTCAGCCAAAACCCAAGAGTTACGACCAAAGCAGCGTTAGGAAATGCGATGGGGAACACAATCGGGTTGTTGCCCGTCGAGGCCGACGCAGCTTTAACGCCCCACTGGATAATCATTCCGCCCGGTAGCTTCTGATAACCATTTGTAGCTAACGATGAAGCAAACTCGTTTGAATACTTCAGAGAAGAAACGCCTTCCTCAACGACATAGTTGAGATCGCCGCAAGTAAATACGACGTTAGAGCCGCTTTGAATCGTAACGCTCGTGAGCGACTTGGCAAGCGCTACAATCGTGTCGGCACCTTGACGATTGACAGTGATGTCACCGGTTCCAATATTGAGAATGTAGAACTTGGTCCCGACAGGGCTCGCGACCAATGGCGGCAGGGTAAGCGTCCCCGGCCCGGTGACGACAATCCTGCGCCCGGCCATAGCGGGAGTCAGCGAGGCAGGAAGAGCAGCGATGGTCGTTTGTCCACTGAAACTCCCTTGGGCACGCTGCACAAACTGCGTGGATGCTGTCCGATTACTGCTATCAAACTGCGGGACAGCAGCGCTAACCACCATATTACCGCCGCTGACGTACCACGCCCCCGAGCCGGTAGTATTGCTGAGTAACGTCAACTCAAGAAGGTCGCCATAGAGCATCGACATACTCGGCACGCTAACGGACTGCCCAGGATCGGCACCGTAGATAACGTCAGTACCAGCACGGGTTATCGCCGCCGTTGCCGTGTTGTAACTGTTGATCGTTACCGTCGCCCCCACCGGCAGACTGACGGCTGATGGGAGATTGATGGTACTTGCCACACTACCAAACAGCGCGAACAACTGACCGACAGAAGTAGCCGGGATCGCCCCGCTACCGTTGATGCTGGTACTGACGGAAAACTGCTTACCTTGACGCTTCACAAACTCAGTCGTTGCGAGCCACTTGCTGCTATCGAATTGAGGCGGTGTAAATGTCGCCGTGGGACTGATCAATACCGGCGAATTGAGCGGTGCGAAACCTTGCGTCACGTTCTGGAACGTCAGCGCCGTGGTGCCCAGGACAATCACCCCGTCAGTGACCAGTTGCCAGCGAGTGTAGGCCTGCGTCGCCCCCTGCTCTACGGAGACGGCCAAGGCCGGCGTCACCTCTGCGCTTATGTCCGCGTCTTTCGCTCGAACCCAGGCAGCAACCGCCGCCACATAAATGCCGTTATCTTTCGCGGCCGTCTGGTTTTTAACCAGAACACGATCACCCGCAACTACGGCCACGCCATCGATTGTTTGAGGCCCGGCGAGCGTAATGTTGGCGGTAGTCGCTACACGCACCGATTGCTTGCTGTCGAGTTTGGCGAGTTCGTCCGCGACATAGGAAGTCACCCACGCACGCGTCGCTTTAACCACGGTGTCGTCAATCAACAACGTTACTAACGACGCATTACTGGTCTCGAAAATCGAGCGAATGTAAAACTCTTTGCCCGACCCCGACGTTGCCAAAACCGGTTTGAACGACTCCGGGTATTTGACGATGGCATAGAGAATGCCGGTATCGGTCCAGATCCCGGCCTCACGCACATACCAGCCGCCAACATCCGGCGGGATGGTCACTTCAGCGAGCAACCAGCTCGGATTTTTCTCATCCTGGAACAGTGCATTGAGCGGCCCGCGCCAGACTTCGCGCTTGAGCGCGGTGTCGGTTGCCGCCGGGTTGTAAACCGCGCCACCGCCGTCGCCGACGGAAATCTGTGACAACTTGATCGGCAGGCCCGCCGCTTTGCAGGCAGTTTCGTAGGCGATCCCCGCGTTGGTAAGCAGGGTGTAGTAGTCGGCCATTTAGGACCCCTGAGGATAAATAGTGGAGGTTTCGACGGTGTAGAACCCGGCGGCCATGAAGACCTGGCCCGAGGCTTCGAGCCCTTCGATGACAATCGGATAAACCGTGGTCAGTTCGCCGCACACGGTGGCGGCGGCGATGACGTGATTGCCGAAGGCGCTCAGGCCGACGGAGACGGTCAAGGTGTCGCGTTCGCTTTTGGCGTCGGCCAGGCGTCGGTCAAGACGCGCATCGATTTCTTCGCTGTAGGGCTGCTCGGAAAAAGCCCTGACGGAAAAACTGTAAGGCTGGCCCGCAGGCGACTGTTCGTACCAGGCGCGCACCTCGGGAATCAGTTGCAAACCTTTGGCCGCGTTTTCCAGGGCCTTTCGAGTACCGGCCTGTCGCGCAGTGGGCCAGGCGAGTTCTACCGTTAACCGTTTTTCAGACTCGCCAGCCTCAGAGCTCCATTCACTGACCCCGCGATCCGCGCCGAGGTACGGCAGGAACGCCAACGGTGTTTCGGTGGGGTTCATCAACTGCGGAAACGGAGGGGTAATGCGCTCAAGCAATCGGCCGAAACCAAGATCAAGCACTCTTTCCAGCGGCGAACTGTTGGCCGGCAACAGGCTTGGGCGAGGTGAGTCGTCACTCATAACGTGTCCACCTCAACCTCGACACCCGTGCAGTACGGGGCTTGAAATGCGCTGGTCACGATTGGCGCCAGCGGCTCCAGGATTTGCAGTTGCACCGCGCCGGCGCTGTGCAGCGTGTAGTCGATCCAGCTCGGGTCGACTCGCCCTTCCAGGCGATGACAAGTATCGGCATAGGCTTGCAACTGCTGTTGCGCGGCGACCTTGGTCAACCCCGAATCAGGACCGGCGTTGATCTTCGCCACCACACGGATTTTGTAGTTCTTGATTTGCGCGCCCTGCACCGTGACCAGGTCTGTTTCGGGACGTACATCCGGCCGGGCGAAATGCTGGCGAACACCGTCGAGCAGGTCGGCGGATGGCGTGCCATCGCCCTCCCGGGCCAGCACTGTGACCATCACTTCGCCGGGCGCAGTGCGGCGTCCGTTGCCGTCCTTGACCTGCGCGGCATAGCCGTCCGGGTCGAAGGTGTAGGTGACTGTCACCACGCCCGCCGCGGCGGTTTCGACCTTCACCGCCGGCCGTTCGCCTAGGGTGAATACTTCCCGGCGATACTGCATCCGCGAACCCGCTGCCGGGGCATGGGGCGCCAGGTAATAACGCAAACGTGCATCGTCGTCGCTTTCGAAAACCGGGGGGATCGGCGGGAATGCCGCCGGGTCGCCCGGGTCCAGCAGTTGACGCTCGAGGCCCATGTCCGCCAACCGCGCATCGAGGTTGCTGCCGGTAGCCCACCACGCCAGCATCTGCTTGATCCGGGCGTTATATTTGCGTTCCTGGGTTTGCAGCCGCACACAAAAAGCCTCAAGGGCCAGGGTCAGCAATTCGCTTTCGTTTTCCAGGCTGACCAGCAGTTTTGCCGCGCTCTCGGGAGAGCGGGCGCCGACGTATTCAACGACGAAGGTCTTGAACTCGGCGAGCAAGTCCTCGAAGACTTCGACGGTGACGATGGCTGGCTCGGCCAACTGGTTCTGGCCGGGGATCAACATACTCATGTCACCACCTCGAAGGATTGTTGACGGTTTTTCCAGGTACCGGCGAAGCGCAGCAACAACCCCGCGCCATGGCGGCTGGCCACGATGACCTGCGGTTGAAAATCGTCGATGCCGTTCTGTTTGCTGTAGAACGCCTGTGCGGCATGACTCTGGGCCAGGATCAGCACGTCGTCGCCGAGGTTCTGCCCGAGCAATTCGGGGAGTGTGCTTCCGTACAGAGGACGTTTCTGACGAGTGCCCAACGGCGTGGTCAAGGCCCGGGTGGCGCGCTGCACAAACTGCAGCCAGTCGTCGACGGTGGCTCCGGTGTTTCTATCGATTCCGATCATGGGAAACTCTTTATGCGGTACTGATGACACGGCCCTGGTGATCCACCACCGGACCGCTCAGGTGCACACCGGCAGCGTCGATCAGCAAACCGACCGCGCCCAGTTGCAAAGTGATCGCCTGGGGCGTCATCGCCAGTCGGGCCGGGCCGATGCTCAGTTCAAGTGATTCGCGAGAACCGGTGAAGGCCGCCGGGCCGTTGTTCCAGTGCAAGACATGGCTGGCGTCGTCGTAGCCACTTTCCGTGCCGTCCTGATAGAGGCGACGGGTCAGCGAAGCCTGTGTCGAAGCCGGAGGGAACTGGTCGCCGTTAAGGCCGAACAGCGCGACGGATTGGCCACCGCCCTCACCGCCGCCGTGGTTCAGCAGCAGGCATTGCTCGCCGACGGAGGGGATCCGCGACTCGCGTTGTGCCCCGGCACTCGGGTTGAAAAAACGGATGGCCGGGGTCAACAATTCACCGTGGCGCACCTTGCAGGTGTTGCTGGCGGCATCGACTTCCTGGCACACGCCGATCCGACAAAAACTGTCGGCGCGCCGATACAGGTCCTCCAGCTCGGTCTCCATCTGCGCCAGGCGCTCGATGATCGGACCCAGTTGCATGCGTAACAGCGCGTCAAACATGGGCTAGTCCTCGAGGGCGGTGTATTGATCCGGGTCGTCGATGTTCGAGACTTCCCAGGTCCGGACGAATTTCGGGATGCCCGTCGGGTCTTCCAGCAGCAGCGGCCCGAGGTACAGCGTCTGGGTGAATGAAACGGTCCAGGCGTTGTATTCCCGGGTGCCGCTAAGGAAGGTGGACGGCAGGACGTTGATGCTCAGCGGCAGGTCGCATTGATCGGCCGGCAGTTTCCAGCTGTTGTCGGTGATGAGGTTTTTCAGGTCGCTGGCCAGGTCGCAGGTCGATAGCCCTGTCGCGGACGACACGATTTGCAATGAAATGCTCAGGACATGGGCGATGCGTCCGTTATTGGCGCGGCTGCCCGGCGCATCTTGCTCGATGGTGATAAACACCCATGTCGAGTCGTCGGTAAAGTCTTGAGGACTCCCGACCTTCACGGCGGGAATGGCGATGCGCAACGCCTCGGTAATGGCCAACACAAGCTGTGAAGGTTTTTCGATGACAACGGGCATTAATGGCCTCCTGTTTCGGTAGCACGGGTCGAGCTTTTTACTGTTGATCCGAACGCGGCGGGACGTCGCAGACACCAATCCGCTTCGCCGCCCAACGCTCATAAAGCCCAATGGCCACGTCCGCCCCCGCCATCGCCGTGAGGCAGCCAAACGCACATGCGGCCCAGATCGACACGCCGGCGGCGTACAGCAACATGATCGCGGAGACCCCGCAGATCACGCAGGCCCCGGAGCGCAACGCCAGGCGCCGCAACAGCGCCCAGCCTCGGGCGCCTTCCTTGTCGGCGCGCCACATTTCGCCGGACACCCCGCCCACCAGGGCGAGGACGATGACAAGCCAGATCGGCATGTCCAGCAACGCTTGTTGCTCGTTTGTCATGTCACGCCTCCGTAGGTAATTGATGAGTGATGCAGGTTGGTTTCAAACGATGTTTCTTCAGGTAGGCATTCCAAAAAGCCCGGCAATCGCCGGGCTTTTCAGCAATGCGGTCCTTCGCCTTCCCTTTAATCCTGTGTGCGAAAAAGGAAGCTGACTTTTCGGCGCTACTGGCGCGGTACGAGTCCATTCAAATTGTTTTTCCGACCGCGGTCCCTGCCCGCCGGATAACTGCTTCTGGTGCTTTACGCTGCACACCCGGGTCAGTTGCCAACCCTCTGAACCGTTGAGGCCGGTTCATCGCTGCCTTTGTGGTGGAACTAAAGAGCTTCGTTTCGAGCTGCTTTGTTGAGCGGCTTGAGACAAAGAATATGCATGGATGCATATACAGTCAATGCATAAATGCATTTATTTATGCGAAGTCAATGCACAGGCGCATGAAAGCCCCGGCAGCAAAGGCGCTGGATGGCTTTCGGCAGGCGAAAAAAAACCCGCCGGGTGGCGGGTTTTATCTGACAGCGTTGAGGTTAGCGGGCGTACATGCCCCACCAGAAGACGTGACCGAGGATGACGATCTGCTCTTCCTGGATTTCCTGGAAGGTGTAGTCCTCGTCCGGGTGCTCATCGCGATTGAAGCTGCGCAAACGAATACCGGTGGGTAGGCGATAAAGCTGTTTCACCCGCAACTGGCCGTTATGGTTGATCGCGTACAGGTCGCCGTCGACGATGTCGCCAATTCCGCATTTACCGGCATTCACACCGACCGTGGCACCATCGCGCAGCACCGGCAACATACTGTTGCCGCGCACCGTCACGCACTTGGCCTGGTCGAACTGCACGCCGTTGTGACGCAGACTGCGCTTGCCGAAGCGCAAGCTGGAGCGCTCGCTTTCTTCGATGACGAATCTTCCTGATCCCGCAGCCAATTCAACCTCGCGAAGAAAGGGGACCGACACCTCGTCGTCATCGACAGGGGTATCGTCGTCCCACAAGCTTATGTCCTTGAGTTCGGAATGTATGGGCTCGCGCCCTATACCTGCGGCCGGCGCAACATCCGCGCGCCCGCGCAATTGATCGGTGCTCACGGCGAAGTATTCGGCGATTTTCGAGATGTGCTTATCCGAAGGATCGACGATCTTCCCGCTGAGGATGCGCGAGAGTGTGGATTGAGGCACGCCGGTGCGACGGTGAAGCTCCGTGGGGGAGATCCCGTGCTGATCGAGCAGCGCTCTTAAGACTGAAGAAACATTGCGTTTTTGCATAACGCGAATAGTGCTTGATCTTTTTCCGGAAAACAAATGCAGATATGCATAAAACGCAAAAAATAGTCGTAATAGGCCACAGAGCCTAGATGCCTGCGTCCGGCAGACCGCTCATGTTAACCTTGCGCCCATCGCGGAAAAGCCGGGCCGATGCCCCTCCTTTGCCCTACACCTTTCAACGAGTTTTCCTGATTTCCGATGAATAAAGCTATCTCCGATCTGTCCTCGCACACGCCGATGATGCAGCAATACTGGCGCCTGAAGAATCAGCACCCTGACCAGCTGATGTTCTACCGCATGGGTGACTTCTACGAGATCTTCTATGAAGACGCGAAGAAGGCCGCCAAGTTGCTGGACATCACCCTGACCGCCCGTGGGCAATCGGCCGGCCAGGCGATTCCGATGTGTGGGATTCCTTACCACGCCGCCGAAGGTTACCTGGCGAAACTGGTTAAGCTCGGCGAGTCGGTAGTGATCTGCGAGCAGGTCGGCGACCCGGCTACCAGCAAGGGGCCGGTGGATCGTCAGGTGGTGCGGATCATCACGCCGGGTACAGTCAGTGATGAAGCGTTGCTGGATGAGCGTCGGGACAACTTGATCGCGGCGGTGCTGGGCGACGAGCGTCTGTTCGGTCTG
The DNA here is from genome assembly GCF_059716165.1 of Pseudomonas sp. LBUM1646. Classification (NCBI taxonomy): domain Bacteria; kingdom Pseudomonadati; phylum Pseudomonadota; class Gammaproteobacteria; order Pseudomonadales; family Pseudomonadaceae; genus Pseudomonas; species Pseudomonas sp. LBUM1646. The sequence continues at coordinate 1,377,063 of NZ_CP166810.1, read as the reverse complement.
GCGGTGCTGGACATCACCAGCGGCAACTTCACCGTGCTGGAGATCAAAGGCTGGGAAAACCTGTTGGCGGAACTGGAGCGGGTCAATCCGGTGGAGCTGATGATCCCGGATGATTGGCCGAAGGACCTGCCGGCGGAAAAACGCCGTGGGGTTCGTCGTCGGGCGCCGTGGGATTTTGAGCGCGACACTGCGCTGAAAAGTCTCTGCCAGCAGTTTTCCACCCAAGACCTTAAAGGCTTCGGCTGCGAGAACCTGACCCTGGCCATCGGCGCTGCCGGTTGCCTGCTCAGCTATGCCAAGGAAACCCAGCGCACTGCCCTGCCGCACTTGCGCAGCCTGCGTCATGAACGTCTGGACGACACCGTGGTGCTGGACGGCGCGAGTCGTCGCAACCTGGAACTGGACACCAACCTGGCCGGTGGCCGCGAGAACACCCTCCAATCAGTGGTCGATCGCTGCCAGACCGCCATGGGCAGCCGTTTGCTGACCCGCTGGCTGAACCGTCCGCTGCGGGATTTGACCGTGTTGCTGGCGCGTCAGACCTCGATCACCTGCCTGCTCGACGGCTACCGTTTCGAAAAGCTGCAACCACAGCTCAAGGAAATCGGCGACATCGAGCGGATTCTGGCGCGGATCGGCCTGCGTAATGCCCGCCCTCGTGACCTGGCGCGTCTGCGCGATGCCCTCGGCGCACTGCCCGAGTTGCAAGTGGCGATGACCGAACTCGAAGCCCCGCACATCATTCAACTGGCCGCGACCACCAGCACTTACCCGGAACTGGCGGCGTTGCTGGAAAAAGCCATTATCGACAACCCGCCGGCGGTCATCCGTGACGGCGGCGTGTTGAAAACCGGTTACGACGCCGAGCTGGACGATTTGCAATCGCTCAGCGAAAACGCCGGGCAGTTCCTGATCGACCTCGAAGCCCGCGAGAAGGCTCGTACCGGTCTGTCGCACCTGAAAGTCGGCTACAACCGCATTCATGGTTACTTCATCGAGTTGCCAAGCAAGCAGGCAGAGTCGGCGCCGGCAGACTACATCCGTCGCCAGACGCTCAAAGGCGCCGAGCGTTTCATCACGCCGGAGTTGAAGGCGTTCGAAGACAAGGCGCTGTCAGCCAAGAGCCGCGCCCTGGCCCGCGAGAAGATGCTTTACGAAGCGCTGCTCGAGGATCTGATTTCGCAACTGCCGCCGTTGCAGGACACCGCCGCCGCACTGGCCGAACTGGACGTGCTGAGCAACCTCGCCGAACGCGCGCTGAACCTCGACCTGAACTGCCCGCGCTTCGTCGACGAGCCGTGCATGCGCATCAGCCAGGGTCGTCACCCGGTGGTCGAGCAAGTGCTGAGCACGCCGTTCGTGGCCAACGACCTGAGCCTCGACGACAATACGCGCATGCTGGTGATCACCGGTCCGAACATGGGCGGTAAATCCACCTACATGCGTCAGACCGCGTTGATTGTGTTGCTGGCACATATCGGCAGCTTCGTACCGGCGGCCAGTTGTGAATTGTCCCTGGTGGATCGCATCTTCACCCGGATCGGTTCCAGCGATGATTTGGCGGGCGGCCGCTCGACCTTCATGGTCGAGATGAGCGAAACCGCGAACATCCTGCACAACGCCACCGAACGCAGTCTGGTGCTGATGGACGAAGTCGGACGCGGCACCAGCACCTTCGATGGTCTGTCCCTGGCCTGGGCTGCGGCCGAGCGTCTGGCGCATCTGCGCGCCTACACGCTGTTCGCCACTCACTACTTCGAATTGACAGTGTTGCCGGAAGCCCAGCCGCTGGTGGCCAACGTGCACCTCAATGCGACCGAGCACAACGAACGCATCGTGTTCCTGCACCATGTGCTGCCGGGGCCTGCCAGCCAGAGCTACGGCCTGGCCGTCGCGCAGTTGGCCGGTGTACCGAGCGAAGTGATCGTGCGTGCTCGTGAGCACTTGGGTCGACTGGAAGCCACAGCCCTGCCCCACGAAGTGCCCAAGGCTGTCAAAGGCAAACCGGCGGCGCCGCAGCAGAGCGACATGTTCGCCAGTCTGCCGCATCCGGTGCTGGATGAACTGGCCAAACTGGATCTGGACGATATGAGTCCGCGTCGCGCGCTCGAAATGCTCTATACACTAAAGACACGGATCTAACGCACTTGCGTGCAAGCTGTTAGAATCTCGCGCGGTTTGGGATGCTGCTGGCTCATAGCCTGGCCAGCAGACTATCGCTCCCGAACCTGGCGACCCCAACGTGAAGGGGCTCCGCTGCCGCCGCCTGAGGAGAAAATTAGAAATGACCTTCGTCGTCACCGACAACTGCATCAAGTGCAAGTACACCGACTGCGTAGAAGTCTGTCCGGTGGACTGCTTTTACGAAGGCCCGAATTTCCTGGTGATTCACCCGGATGAGTGCATCGACTGCGCACTGTGCGAACCAGAATGCCCGGCCGTGGCCATCTTCTCCGAAGATGAAGTCCCGGAAGACATGCAGGAATTCATTCAGCTTAACGTTGATCTGGCCGAAATCTGGCCGAACATCACCGAGAAGAAAGAATCGATGCCTGATGCAGAAGTGTTTGATCGCGTGCTTAACAAATCTGTAGGCAGCAAGCTGAAAGACCTCGAACGCTGATTTACCCCGCGTTCTCGAAAAGGCCCCTTGCGGGCCTTTTTGCTTTTTTCAAGGCAAAAAAAGGGGCGGTTTGACCCGCCCACATTTTTTCCCTATTCCCTGTATTCCTTTTCATCGTCCTGATGAACCGCGTCCTGCGATGTCCTTTCCCCTCTTCCTTGAAGGGCGTGTCGATCCGTCGACACAACCCAGATACTAGAGAATTCCCCGGCATGAGCAACCGCCCTTCACGGCTGAAACGGCTTGTCATATGCGCGAAACAAAACAAAATAACCATATAAAACAGCCAGTTAAAATGATGCTGCGGTCGAAATAGACAACTGCCAACCTGTAAAAATAACGAACACTTACGAAAGAGTAAGCAAAGTCTTACAACGCGAGTCTACGAACCCGATATTTCTCCCAGGCAGCAAAAAGCCCCGAACCAGTCGGGGCTTTTGGGTGCCATTGAGTGAAGGCTTATTGAAACAGCGACTCACTCGACAGGCCGTTCTTCTCGAGAATCTCTCGAAGGCGTTTGAGCCCTTCCACCTGGATTTGCCTGACCCGCTCCCGGGTCAAACCGATTTCCAGGCCTACATCTTCAAGCGTACTGCTCTCGTGACCGCGCAGGCCGAAGCGGCGTATGACCACCTCGCGTTGCTTGTCGGTCAGCTCCGAGAGCCACTGATCGATGCTCTGGGACAGGTCATCGTCCTGCAGCAGTTCGCATGGATCGGTTGGACGATCGTCGGTAAGGGTGTCCAGTAGGGTTTTATCCGAATCCGGACCCAGCGAGACGTCGACCGAAGAAACCCGCTCGTTCAGGCCGAGCATACGCTTGACCTCGCCTACCGGTTTTTCCAGCAGGTTGGCGATTTCTTCGGGTGAAGGTTCGTGATCGAGCTTTTGCGTCAGCTCCCGTGCAGCCCGCAGGTACACGTTCAGCTCTTTGACCACATGGATCGGCAACCGGATGGTCCGGGTCTGATTCATGATCGCGCGCTCGATGGTTTGACGAATCCACCAGGTTGCGTAGGTCGAAAAGCGGAAGCCGCGCTCAGGGTCGAACTTTTCCACGGCCCGGATCAGCCCGAGGTTGCCCTCTTCGATCAGGTCCAGCAGCGACAAGCCACGATTGACGTAACGCCGGGCGATTTTCACCACCAGCCGAAGGTTACTTTCAATCATGCGTTTGCGCCCGGCCGGATCTCCACTTTGCGACAAGCGCGCAAAATGAACTTCTTCTTCCGGAGAGAGCAGTGGGGAAAAGCCGATTTCGTTGAGGTACAGCTGCGTGGCATCGAGTGCCCGAGTGTAGTCGATGTACTTGTGTTGCTTTAGCGAAGCGGAGTGTTTGGATTTGGCACGAACGGAAGGCGGTGCAGCCCCTTCATCATTCGACATCGAATCCGTAGCGATGCCGGTCTCCATAAGGAGAACCTCATCGTCGATGTCAAACTCCGGCACTTCTTTACTGAGAGCCATTGTTATAGTCCTTTGGTGAGTTCGACCTCAAGCTCAAGCGGCGCCTTTATCCTTGGCAACGCTGGAGCCTGTTCCCTCTACGCGACGGAACAGGCTGACAACAAATCAACGACGTGGCAGGAATTGCAGCGGATCTACAGGTTTACCTTGTCGGCGAATCTCAAAGTGCAGTTTCACCCGGTCTGTACCTGTTGACCCCATTTCGGCAATTGTCTGTCCGACTTTGACCTGCTGCCCCTCCCGAACCAACAGCCTGCGGTTATGTCCGTAGGCACTGACGTAGGTATCGCTGTGTTTGATGATGACTAATTCGCCGTAGCCCCTTAAGCCACTCCCGGCGTATACCACCGTCCCATCAGACGCAGCTAAAACAGGCTGTCCCAAATCCCCGGCGATATCAATTCCTTTATTCAAACTACCGTTTGAAGAGAATTTTCCAATTAATATGCCATTAGAAGGCCACCCCCAGCCGGTCGGGGCCGGACCTGCAGGAGGCAGTGGTGCGAGGGCTGGCTTGCTCGCGACGGACGGTGCAACCACCGCTGTACTGGTCGTTGCGCCATTAGGCTGGCGCCGGATTACCGTGGTTTTCAGCGACGACGATGGCGTTGAATTGGACGAACTGACGACCGCCGTAGGCGTTGAACCGTTACGACCATCGAAGCGAATCGTCTGACCCGGATGGATCGTGTAAGGCGTAGGAATATTGTTCCGTGCTGCGAGGGCTTTGTAGTCCCAACCGTAGCGAAAGGCGATAGAGAACAGGGTGTCTTTAGGTCGAACGACATATTGACCCGTGGTCACTGCCGGACGCTGGGCGACGCTGTTGTTGCGATCCACCACGCCGACTGTGCTCGACTTGGTGCTGGAGCAACCGACCAGCAACGTGCTCAAGACAAGGCCAGTCACCAGGCGCTGAAAGCTTGTTGTACCCATACGCTGCGCAATGACTGTGAGACTCACCCGCCGCTCCCTTTGTGGTGGCTGAAAATGTGGATTGCCGTGTTCCGGCACGAAATGTCGCAAGTATAACGGGCCGTACAGGCTTTACCCTTAATGAAGCAAAATGGCTTCGCGCACACGTTTGCTGCCTGACGATGAACTGCGTTTAACGTATCGATGCCGCTGTAAGACACGGCCGATCGAAGAGAATTCAGCGCGCGAAAACAAATGCTCAGGCCAGCGGTCCATTGAGCAATGGCACAAAGCGCACCGCCCCCAGAACGCGCCTGGAAAAGCCCTGTTCTTCACGGATGATCAGCATCAATTGCTGGACTTCACCGGAGCCGACCGGAATCACCAAGCGTCCACCCGGCGCCAACTGATCGAGCAGTGCCTGGGGTACGTCGGTAGCGACGGCGGTGACGATAATGCCGTTATAAGGTGCCAGCGCCGGCCAACCTTCCCAACCATCACCCCAGCGGAAGACCACGTTGCGCAGGTTCAACTCGACCAGGCGTTCCTTGGCCCGGTCTTGCAGCACCTTGATGCGCTCCACGGAAAACACCCGCTCCACCAGCTGCGAAAGCACGGCCGTCTGGTAACCCGAGCCGGTGCCGATCTCCATCACCTTATCCAGAGGACCCGCCTCCAGCAGCAGCTCGCTCATGCGCGCCACCATATAAGGCTGGGAGATGGTCTGGTTATTACCGATCGGCAGCGCCGTGTCTTCGTAGGCGCGGTGAGCCAGCGCCTCGTCGACGAACAGGTGACGCGGTGTACGGCGGATGACTTCCAGCACCTTGGCGTTGGAAATCCCCTCTTCATATAGCCGCTGAATGAGACGCTCGCGGGTCCGCTGAGAGGTCATGCCGATGCCGCGACGCAGCATATCGTCTTGTTCACGACCCATTAGTGCAGCCCCTCCAGCCAGCCATCGAGACTTCTGAAGGCATCATTGAAGGTGCGATCCAGTTGTAGTGGAGTGATTGAGACATAGCCCTGCATCACCGCATGGAAATCGGTACCCGGACCGCCGTCTTCGGCGTCCCCTGCGGCAGCAATCCAATAACCGGATTTGCCGCGCGGATCGACGACTTTCATCGGTGCCGCGGCGCGGGCGCGATGCCCGAGACGGGTCAACTGGATACCGCGGATGTGGTCCAGCGGCAGGTTCGGAATATTCACGTTCAGTACCGTGCGCGGGGGTAGCTGGAGGTCAGCGTGGGCTTCGACCAGTTTGCGCGCAAAGTAGGCGGCTGTGGGAAGGTTCTCCACTTGCCGTGAGACCAACGAAAAGGCAAACGAAGGGCGCTCCAGGAAGCGACCTTCAAGGGCTGCCGCCACGGTGCCGGAATACAGCACGTCGTCCCCCAGGTTGGCACCCAGGTTGATACCGGAAACCACCATGTCCGGCTGGTGCTCCAGCAAGCCGTTAAGGCCCAAGTGCACGCAATCGGTGGGGGTGCCATTGATACTGATAAAGCCGTTGGCCAGGGTTTGCGGGTGCAACGGACGGTCGAGCGTCAGCGAGCTGCTGGCGCCGCTTTTGTCTTGGTCCGGGGCGATAACCACGCACTCGGTGAAATCCGCCAGCGCAGCATAAAGCGCGGCGAGACCGGGTGCGGTTACCCCATCGTCGTTAGAAATCAGAATACGCATGGGCTGTCCGTCTGCCCCACCGGCACCAGATCGACGAGTTCGCGCACCAATACGGTGGCGAAGCATCCGGCCGGGAGGACGAATTCCAGTTGCAGAATGTCAGGCTCGGGATAATGCCACGTCAACCCACCAATGGGCAGCCGCAGGATGCGACGTTCGTGGCTCATTCCGGCGTTAATCAACCAATCGCGCAAGTCTGCTTCGCGGCTGGCGATTGCCTGCTCCAGTTCATGGACAGCGCCCGTGGTCGGCGAGTCACCTTCGCCCCACTGCGGACCGGTCGGATGCAGGTCGAGAATCGCCAGCCGCGGATCGCTGCACTCTGCTTCACCTGCCGGAAAAAAGCTGCGGCTGTCGGTGAAGGCCAGCAGATCGCCGACCTGGGCACGCTGCCAGGTGCCATCTGCAACACGCGCCGCCAGCACCTGATTGAACAGAAAACTGCGGGCGGTGGAAAGCAGACGCGAACGCACGTTGCGCTGCTCCGGCAGCGCCTTGCGCGCAGCCCAGGCGCGGGCATCGACTACGTTGCCGCCATCAAAGCCGAAGCGCTGGGCGCCGAAATAATTGGGAATACCTTGTTGGGCGATCAGTTGCAGACGTGCTTCGATCGCCGCCTTGTCGCCGGCAAACTGGGTGAGGCGCAAGGTGAAGCCATTGGCCGAGTGGGCACCGCGTTGCAACTTGCGTTTGTGTCGGCCGGTCTTGAGGATTTTCAGCGTATCGTTTTCGGCCGCCGACAAATCAGGGTCGGCCTTGCCCGGCAGTTGCACGCTGAACCACTGACGGGTCAGCGCCTGACGGTCCTTGAGGCCCGCATAGCTGACGGTACGCAACGGCACACCCGCCGCTTTGGCAATGCGCCGTGCGGCTTCTTCGGTGTTCAGACCGCGTTTTTCCACCCAGATCCACAGGTGTTCGCCATCGCCGCTGAGCGGGATGTTGAGCACTTCATCGACCTGAAAATCTTCTGCCGTGGCTTTCAGTACCGCCGTGCCGAGGGCTTCACCATAGGCCCGTGGGCCGAGCAGTTGCAGTTCGTTCATGCGCGCAGCAACAAGGCAACGGAATGCACGGCAATGCCTTCTTCGCGACCGACAAAGCCGAGCTTTTCGGTGGTGGTAGCTTTCACGTTCACTTGATCCAACTCAACTTGAAGATCCGCAGCAATCAGCGCGCGCATCGATTCGATATGCGGGGCCATTTTAGGCGCCTGGGCAACAATGGTGTTATCGACATTGCCGACTTTCCAGCCCTTGGCGTGGATCAGTGCGACGACGTGACGCAACAGCACGCGGCTGTCGGCGCCTTTGAAAGTTGGATCGGTGTCCGGGAAGTGCTTGCCGATATCACCCAGCGCCGCGGCGCCGAGCAAGGCATCGCTCAAGGCGTGCAGCAGGACGTCACCGTCGGAGTGAGCGAGCAGCCCGAAGCCGTGTGCAATGCGCACGCCGCCCAGAGTAATGAAATCGCCTTCAGCGAAACGGTGCACATCATAGCCGTGGCCAATACGCATAAAAAAACGCCCCGATTTTTGTCAGGGCGTGATTCTACCTGCATTACACGCCTAGGGCGCGCGCGTGATGCTGTAAGTGATCGTCTATGAAGCTGGCGATGAAGAAATAGCTGTGGTCGTAGCCCGGTTGCAAGCGCAACGTCAGCGGATGACCGGCCAGTTTGGCAGCCTGTTGCAGGGCTTCAGGCTTGAGTTGGGTGGCGAGGAAGTCGTCGCGATCACCTTGATCGACCAGCAATGGCAACTGCTCATCGGCCTCGGCGATCAGGACGCAAGCATCCCATTCGCGCCACTTAGAACGGTCTTCACCCAAGTAACGGGAGAACGCCTTCTGACCCCACGGGCAATCCATCGGATTGTTGATCGGCGAAAACGCCGACACCGACTGATAACGCCCCGGATTGCGTAACGCACAGACCAGTGCGCCGTGACCGCCCATGGAATGACCGCTGATGCCGCGCTTATCCGACGCCGGGAAATGCGCCTCGACCAATGTTGGCAACTCCTGCACGACATAGTCATGCATCCGATAGTGCCGGGACCACGGTTCCTGCGTGGCATTCAGGTAGAACCCGGCGCCGAGGCCGAAGTCCCAGGCGCCATCCGGATCACCCGGCACATCAGCGCCACGCGGGCTGGTGTCCGGCGCAACGATGATCAGCCCAAGCTCGGCGGCCATGCGCATGGCGCCGGCCTTGTGCATGAAGTTCTCGTCGGTGCAGGTCAGGCCGGACAGCCAGTACAGCACCGGCAACTTGCCACCCTGCTCCGCTTGCGGCGGCAGGTACACGGCAAACGTCATGTCGCAGCCGAGCACGTCGGAGCGGTGCCGGTAACGTTTGTGCCAGCCGCCGAAGCTTTTCTGGCAGGAGATATTTTCCAGGCTCATGACCGACCTCAGAAATGGATGACGGAACGGATGCTCTTGCCTTCATGCATCAGGTCGAACGCCTTGTTGATATCTTCCAGGCCCATGGTGTGGGTGATGAAGGTATCCAGCGGGATCTCGCCGGTTTCCGCCATTTCGACGTAGCTTGGCAATTCGGTGCGACCACGCACGCCGCCGAACGCCGAACCGCGCCAGACGCGACCGGTCACCAACTGGAACGGACGGGTGGAAATTTCCTGGCCGGCACCGGCCACGCCGATGATCACCGACTCGCCCCAACCCTTATGGCAGCACTCAAGGGCCGCGCGCATCAATTGGACGTTGCCGATGCATTCGAAGGAAAAGTCGACGCCGCCATCGGTCATGTCGACGATGACTTCCTGGATCGGACGGTCGAAGTCTTTCGGGTTCACGCAATCGGTTGCACCCAGTTGCTTGGCGATCTCGAACTTGGCCGGGTTGATGTCGATGGCAATGATGCGTGCAGCCTTGGCTTTGACCGCGCCGATCACGGCCGACAGACCAATGCCGCCCAGGCCGAAAATGGCCACGGTGTCACCCGGTTTTACCTTGGCAGTATTGAGCACCGCGCCGATGCCGGTAGTGACACCACAGCCCAGCAGGCAGACTTTTTCCAGTGGCGCTTCTTTAGGGATCTTGGCGACAGAGATTTCCGGCAGCACGGTGTATTCGGAGAACGTAGAGGTGCCCATGTAGTGGAAAATCGGCTGACCCTTGTAGGAAAAGCGCGAGGTGCCATCCGGCATCAGGCCTTTGCCCTGGGTGGCGCGAATGGCCTGGCAGAGGTTGGTTTTGCCCGACAGGCAGAATTTGCACTGGCGGCATTCCGGGGTGTAAAGCGGGATCACGTGATCGCCGACAGCGACCGAGGTCACACCTTCGCCGATGGCTTCAACCACGGCACCGCCTTCGTGGCCGAGGATCGACGGGAAGATGCCTTCCGGGTCAGCGCCGGACAAGGTGTAGGCATCGGTGTGACAAACACCGGACGCCACCACGCGCAGCAGGACTTCACCGGCTTTCGGCATGGCGACATCGACTTCAACGATCTCGAGGGGTTTCTTGGCCTCGAAGGCAACGGCGGCGCGCGACTTGATCATGCTGACTCTCCAGTGAATAAAAACGAGACAAGGAGTGTAATACACCGCCGTACGATGAATAATCGGGGCAAATGCAAAATATTATTGCCGTACAGGGATAATCCTAAATGTCCGAAAACCGCTGGGAAGGAATCGACGAGTTCGTCGCCGTCGCCGAATGCAGTCAATTCACCGCGGCGGCGGAGCGTCTTGGGGTTTCTTCCTCCCATGTCAGTCGACAAATCGTACGCCTGGAAGAGCGCCTTCAGACGCGACTGCTTTACCGCAGTACCCGCCGGGTCACCCTGACCGAAGCCGGGCAAACGTTCCTGCAGCATTGCCAGCGCTTGCAGGATGGTCGCGAAGAAGCGTTGCGCGCGGTCGGCGATCTGACCAGCGAACCCAAAGGCATGCTGCGCATGACCTGTGCGGTGGCTTACGGCGAGCGATTCATCGTGCCTCTGGTGACGCGCTTTATGGGGCTCTACCCACAATTGAAGATCGACATCGAACTGAGCAACCGCCAACTCGATTTGGTGCATGAAGGGCTGGACCTGGCAATCCGTCTCGGCCGCCTTCAAGACTCACGACTGGTGGCGACACGCCTGGCACCGCGACGCATGTACCTGTGCGCATCGCCGTCCTACCTGGAACGGTACGGTCGGCCACATAGCTTGTCGGAATTGAGCCGGCATAACTGCCTCATCGGCAGTTCGGACCTCTGGCAACTGGAACAGAACGGGCGGGAATTTTCCCAACGGGTACAGGGAAACTGGCGTTGCAACAGTGGGCAAGCGGTATTGGATGCGGCATTGCAAGGGGTCGGGCTGTGTCAGTTGCCGGACTATTACGTGCTGGAGCACTTGAATAGCGGCGCATTGATTTCGCTGCTGGAAGCGCATCAACCGCCGAACACGGCGGTGTGGGCGCTTTATCCGCAGCAACGTCATCTGTCGCCGAAGGTGCGCAAGTTGGTGGATTATTTGAAGGAAGGGTTGGCTGAGCGGCCGGAGTATCGGGATTGAAGACCAAAAGATCGCAGCCTTCGGCAGCTCCTACGCGTCTATGGGCGCCGTCGAAGGCTGCGATCTTTTAGCGGCGGTTAGCCCAACGCTGGCGCAACCATTCCAGGTCTTCGGGGCGTGTGACTTTGATATTGTCGGAGCGCCCTTCGATCAAGCGCGGCGCCAGCCCCGACCATTCCATCGCCGACGCCTCATCGGTAATCACAACATCCGCGACCAGACTGTCCGCCAACGCCCGATGCAACGCCCCCAGGCGAAACATCTGCGGCGTATAAGCCTGCCAGATCACACTGCGATCCACGGTTTCGACGACGCGACCGTGCTTGTCGACGCGCTTGAGGGTGTCCCGCGCAGGAACCGCCAACAAACCACCGACCGGATCGTCCGCCAGTTCACTCAACAACTTATCGAGATCGTCCCGAGCCAGGTTCGGCCGCGCGGCATCGTGCACCAGCACCCAATCCTCATCATCAGCACCCAACGCGTGCAGGTGCAGCAACGCATTAAGCACCGACCCGGAACGCTCCGCACCACCCTCGACCCGCTGAATACGAGCGTCGGAAGCACAGGCCAGGTTCGGCCAATAAGGATCATCAACAGCAAGACTGACCACCAATCCTTTCAGGGCAGGATGATCAAGGAAACAGCCGAGGCTGTGTTCGAGAATAGTGCGCCCGCCCAGTTGCAAGTATTGCTTGGGACGGTCCGCGGCCATACGGGCACCGACGCCCGCGGCAGGAATCACGGCCCAGAAGGCCGGTAACGACTGGATCATTGAGCCAACTGGTAAAGGGTTTCACCGTCCTTGACCATGCCCAACTCATGACGAGCCCGTTCTTCAACGGTCTCCATGCCTTTTTTCAACTCGCTGACTTCGGCGTCCATCACCCGATTGCGTTCCAGCAAGCCTTCATTCTCAGCGTGTTGATCCGCGATCTGCTGAGTCAGCTCGGCCACTTGCGCCAGACTGCCATTTCCCACCCACAGGCGGTATTGCAGGCCAGCCAGCAACAAGAGCAAGACGAGGAACAACCAATTGGGACTGCGCATCGAATATCAGGTATCCAGTGAAAAAAAACAGCCATGCCAAAACTATGAAGCTTCTGATAGCACGAAGCCTGGAAGACCCAGGCTTGTGCTCTTAAGGCATCAGATTAGTGGCAAAAACGTCGCTGTCGCGGTTTTTCGACACAATCCGGTGTCTTTTTTTACCACGTACCGATCAGCCGCGGAACTCGCTGCGACCGTTGTACTTGGCTTTGCCATTTAACTGCTCTTCGATACGCAGCAGTTGGTTGTACTTGGAAACGCGATCGGAACGGCACAGGGAGCCGGTCTTGATCTGGCCAGCCGCGGTGCCCACAGCCAGGTCGGCAATGGTCGAATCTTCGGTTTCGCCGGAGCGGTGCGAGATCACGGCGGTGTAACCAGCGGCCTTGGCCATCTGGATGGCTTCCAGGGTTTCGGTCAGGGTGCCGATCTGGTTGAACTTGATCAGGATCGAGTTGGCGATCTTTTTATCGATGCCTTCTTTCAGGATCTTGGTGTTGGTCACGAACAGGTCGTCGCCTACCAGTTGGATTTTCTCGCCGATCTTGTCGGTGAGAACTTTCCAGCCAGCCCAGTCAGATTCGTCCAGGCCATCTTCGATGGAGATGATCGGGTAGCGCTCGGTCAGGCCTTTGAGGTAGTCAGCAAAACCTTCAGAGGTGAATACATGGCCTTCGCCGGACAGGTTGTATTTACCGTCTTCGTAGAATTCGCTGGCCGCGCAGTCCAGAGCCAGGGTCACGTCGGTGCCCAGCTTGTAACCGGCGTTGGCCACGGCTTCGGAGATCACTTTCAACGCGTCTTCGTTGGAGGCCAGGTTTGGTGCGAAACCGCCTTCGTCACCGACGGCAGTGCTCAGGCCACGGGCCTTCAGCACAGCTTTGAGGTGATGGAAAATCTCGGTGCCCATGCGCAGGCCTTCCGAGAAAGACTTGGCGCCAACCGGCTGAACCATGAATTCCTGGATGTCGACGTTGTTATCGGCGTGCTCGCCACCGTTGATGATGTTCATCATCGGAACCGGCATCGAGTAAACACCCGGGGTGCCGTTCAGGTTGGCAATGTGAGCGTACAGCGGCAGGTCCTGGTCCTGTGCTGCGGCCTTGGCCGCAGCCAGGGAAACGGCGAGGATCGCGTTGGCGCCCAGGGAACCTTTGTTTTCAGTACCGTCGAGCTTGATCATCGCGTGATCGAGGGCTTTCTGGTCGCTTGGGTCTTTACCCAACAGCAGGTCGCGAATCGGACCGTTGATGTTGCCTACGGCTTTGAGTACGCCCTTGCCCAGGTAACGGCTCTTGTCGCCATCACGCAGCTCGAGTGCTTCACGCGAGCCAGTGGAAGCACCGGACGGCGCGCAAGCGCTACCGATGATGCCGTTATCGAGAAGCACGTCCGCTTCGACGGTGGGATTGCCACGGGAGTCGAGAACTTCACGACCTTTGATGTCGACGATTTTTGCCATTGTTGTAAACACTCCAAAGTTGACGAAAACGACGCAGCTAGAGGAAATCTTTTACCGTCGGCAAGTGATGTGCAGCGGGCAGTCTTGCGGACGATAAGGCTCAGGCCCGAGGGCCTGAACATTAAATCGTGCGGTACTTTACCGGAGAAATGAGGTTTACGCGGTTTCTACCGTCGGAAAACTCTTCACCAGTTCGTCCAACGCTTTGAGCTGGGCCAGGAATGGCTCCAGTTTGTCCAGACGCAAGGCGCAAGGGCCGTCGCATTTGGCGTTGTCCGGATCCGGGTGGGCTTCGAGGAACAGACCCGCCAGCGACTGGCTGATGCCAGCCTTGGCCAGATCGGTGACCTGGGCGCGACGACCACCAGCGGAATCGGAGCGACCGCCGGGCATTTGCAACGAGTGGGTCACGTCAAAGAACACCGGGTATTCGAACTGCTTCATGATGCCGAAGCCGAGCATGTCGACGACCAGGTTGTTGTAGCCGAAGCTCGAACCGCGTTCGCAGAGGATCAACTGATCGTTGCCCGCTTCCACGCACTTGCTCAGGATGTGTTTCATCTCGTGCGGTGCAAGGAACTGGGCTTTCTTGATGTTGATCACCGCGCCGGTCTTGGCCATCGCGACCACGAGATCGGTCTGGCGCGACAGGAAGGCCGGCAGCTGGATGATGTCGCAGACTTCAGCGACGACCGCGGCCTGCTCAGGCTCGTGGACGTCGGTGATGATCGGCACGCCGAAGGCTTGCTTGATGTCCTGGAAGATCCGCATGCCCTCTTCCAGGCCGGGACCACGGTAAGAGGTCACGGAGGAACGGTTAGCCTTGTCGAAACTGGCCTTGAACACGTAAGGGATACCGAGTTTCTCAGTAACCTTTACGTACTCTTCGCAGACCTGCATCGCCATGTCGCGGCTTTCCAGCACGTTCATGCCACCGAAAAGCACCATTGGCTTGTCGTTGGCAATCTCGATATCGCCTACACGGATGATCTTCTGCGCCATAGGAATTACGCCTTCTTCTGGTGTTGAGTCAACGCTGCTTTGACGAAGCCGGTGAACAACGGGTGACCGTCGCGCGGTGTCGAGGTGAACTCAGGGTGGAATTGGCAAGCAACGAACCATGGGTGATCCGGTGCTTCAACCACTTCAACCAGCGCACCATCACCGGAACGACCGGAGACTTTCAGGCCGGCTTCCATGATTTGCGGCAGCAGGTTGTTGTTCACTTCGTAGCGATGACGGTGACGCTCAACGATCACGTCCTTGGCATAGCAATCGTGAACCAGCGAACCCGGCTCCAGCAGGCAATCCTGTGCCCCAAGGCGCATGGTGCCGCCCAGGTCGGACGCTTCGGTACGGGTTTCGACGGCGCCGGTGGCATCTTCCCACTCGGTGATCAAACCCACGACCGGGTGACCGCTTGCACGATCAAACTCGGTGGAGTTGGCGTCTTTCCAGCCCAGCACGTTACGAGCGAACTCGATCACGGCCACTTGCATGCCCAGGCAGATGCCCAGGTACGGAACCTTGTTTTCGCGAGCGAATTGAACGGCAGTGATCTTGCCTTCCACGCCACGCAGACCGAAGCCGCCCGGTACGAGGATTGCGTCGACGCCTTCCAGCAGCGCAGTGCCCTGGTTTTCGATGTCTTCGGAATCGATGTAGCGCAGGTTGACCTTGGTGCGATTGCTGATGCCGGCGTGACTCATCGCTTCGATCAGCGACTTGTAGGCATCCAGCAGTTCCATGTACTTGCCGACCATGGCGATGGTGACTTCGTGCTCAGGGTTGAGCTTGGCGTCGACCACGGCTTCCCACTCGGACAGATCGGCGCCGCCACATTGCAGGCCGAAACGCTCGACAACAAAATCATCCAGCCCCTGGGAGTGCAGGATGCCCGGGATCTTGTAGATGGTGTCGGCGTCTTCCAGGGCGATCACCGCACGTTCTTCAACGTTGGTGAACTGGGCGATCTTGCGACGCGACGAGATGTCGATCGGGTGGTCGGAGCGGCAAACCAGCACGTCAGGCTGCAGGCCGATGGAACGCAGTTCCTTGACCGAGTGCTGGGTTGGCTTGGTTTTGGTTTCGCCAGCAGTGGCGATGTACGGCACCAGCGTCAGGTGCATCAGCATCGCGCGCTTGGCGCCGACTTCGAAACGCAATTGGCGGATCGCTTCGAGGAACGGTTGCGACTCGATGTCACCCACGGTGCCACCGATCTCGACCATCGCTACGTCGGCATCGCCGGCGCCCTTGATGATCCGGCGCTTGATTTCGTCGGTGATGTGCGGGATCACCTGGATGGTGGCGCCCAGGTAATCACCACGGCGCTCTTTGCGCAGGACGTGTTCGTAGACACGGCCAGTGGTGAAGTTGTTGTTCTGGGTCATGGTCGTGCGGATGAACCGCTCGTAGTGGCCCAGATCCAGGTCGGTCTCGGCGCCGTCGTGGGTGACGAACACTTCACCGTGCTGGAACGGGCTCATGGTGCCCGGGTCAACGTTGATGTACGGGTCCAGCTTCAGCATGGTGACCTTAAGTCCCCGCGCCTCCAGGATGGCCGCCAATGAAGCCGAGGCAATGCCTTTCCCCAATGAAGAAACAACACCGCCCGTGACGAATATGTAGCGCGTCATGAAAAACCCTAGAAGTCTGCGTTAAAGCGGTCCGAGCCGCCGGGGAAAGCGAAGGAAGGCCGAAGCCCCCGATCACCTGCATTAATCACAGTGCATCTTTCAAAAAAACCGCCGCGTTGGGACAGACCGGGAGATGAAACACCGGTGCGTTGCTCGCTACACATTTTTTGGAATCGCCCAGCAAAGACTGCTTGGTAATCGGCAACTCCTGCAATTCAGGCGAATCCACAGAAGTT
This sequence comes from Pseudomonas sp. LBUM1646, assembly GCF_059716165.1. NCBI lineage: Bacteria > Pseudomonadati > Pseudomonadota > Gammaproteobacteria > Pseudomonadales > Pseudomonadaceae > Pseudomonas > Pseudomonas sp. LBUM1646. The sequence goes on along the minus strand of NZ_CP166810.1, from coordinate 1,360,455 downwards.
GTATCAAGAAGGGAGCGTAGTCTACCGGAAAGCCCCTTTCAGCTCAAACCTTGATCTTCGCTCAGCGGCTGCCAATGCAAATTCCAGCCGTCCCGTGCACTGCCATTCAACCCCCGCAGCCCCGCCACAGCCAGCAATTGCTCACCGCGATAGAGCAGCGGCAATCTGCCACGGGCGAATGCCGGGACAGCCCTTTCGTTAAGCAAACGCTTAAGGTCGCGGTGACCGCGATCCGGCAAATGCATAATCTCGCCTCCCTCACGATAGCGGATATGCAGCGGGCCATCGGGGATTTGCCCGGTCAGTGTAAGCAAGCCATTGTCCGGCAACGCCAGCGCCAACGTGGGGTCCGCCCAGCGTTCGGCCACCGGTGGCGTACGCAGCCAGGCACCGGACAACCACCAGATACGCCCGCCCGCCCGGTGCAGTTCACCGTCCGCCAGCCGCCAGACTGGACGGGCATCGCCAGTGGCATCGCGCAGATCTTGCCAACCCGACCAATGGTCACTGTCCGGCAGGCGTGACCGCGTCTTTAACCAGTAACTCAAGGCATTACGTTGACGTGCAGCGGACAGCTTTTCCAATGCAGCCAGTTCCAGGGACGGTAATCCCAGCCAATCGAAATCACTGCTGCTGCCCGCCTCGAGCAGATCGATCCAGGCCAATTCATCGAGTAACCCTTGGGCTTCGCGCAGATGCGCCGCGCTGCGGGCCATGGTCGCCTGCGCTTGCGGCCAGCGCTCGGTCAGCACCGGGAACACTTGATGACGCAGGTAATTGCGCGAAAACTGCCGATCCTCATTCGAAGGGTCTTCGATCCAGCTCAATTGATGTTCAGCGGCATACGCCTCAAGTTCCGCCCGACTGGCATCCAATAGCGGCCGCAGCAAATGCCCCCGCCCCAACGCCCGCTCACTTGGCATCCCCGACAACCCCCGCACCCCAGCCCCGCGCAACAATCGGAACAACAGGGTTTCGGCCTGATCGTCACGGTGCTGAGCGGTCAGAAGCACTTCGTTGACTTGAGTCGCCGCAGTGAAGGCGCCATAACGCGCATCCCGGGCGACACGCTCAAGGCTCGCGCCGGGCTGAACCTGGACGCGAACAACCTCCAGCGGCACACCCAAGGCATCACAGACCGACTGACAATGATCCGGCCACGCATCAGCCGCAGCCTGAAGGCCGTGATGGACATGGATGGCGCTGAGCGCCGGCAGGGATTCGGTTTTGGCGAGGTGTGCGAGAAGGTGCAGCAGGACGGTGGAGTCGAGGCCGCCGGAGAAGGCGATACGCCAGGTTGTGGCAGCGTGCCAGGGGGCAAGTTGCTTGAGCAATTTTGCGTGTAGAGACATGGGCACACCAAAACCTTGTAGGAGCAAAGCTTGCTCGCGATGAACGATAACGCGGTCGGTCAGTTAAACCGCAGCGTCCCCATCGCGGGCAAGCCTTGCTCCTACAGGGTGATGCAGGAGCGATCGATCAGAGACCGTAGCTCATTAGACGCTCATAGCGACGGGCCAGCAGCGCCTCGTTGTCGAACTTCTTCAGCATCGCCAGTTGCGAGCTCAGCTCGGCACGGATCGATGCCGCCGCAGCCGCCGGATTTCGGTGGGCGCCGCCCAACGGCTCGCCGATCACTTTGTCGACGATGCCCAGGCCTTTCAGGCGCTCGGCGGTGATGCCCATGGCTTCAGCGGCATCCGGGGCTTTCTCGGCGGTTTTCCACAGAATCGAAGCGCAACCTTCCGGCGAAATCACCGCGTAGGTCGAGTACTGCAGCATGTTCAGTTGATCGCACACACCGATGGCCAACGCACCGCCGGAACCACCTTCACCGATCACGGTGGCGATGATTGGAGTCTTCAGGCGCGCCATGACCCGCAGGTTCCAGGCAATCGCTTCGCTCTGGTTGCGCTCTTCGGCGTCGATGCCTGGGTAAGCGCCCGGGGTATCGATGAAGGTCAGGATCGGCATCTTGAAGCGTTCGGCCATTTCCATCAGGCGGCAAGCCTTGCGGTAGCCTTCCGGACGCGGCATGCCGAAGTTGCGGCGAACCTTCTCGCGCACTTCACGGCCTTTCTGGTGACCGATGATCATCACCGGCTCATCGTCCAGACGGGCAATACCGCCGACAATGGCAGCGTCGTCGGAGAAGTGACGGTCGCCGTGCAGTTCGTCGAACTCGGTGAAGATGTGTTCGATGTAGTCCAGGGTGTATGGACGTTTCGGGTGACGCGCCAGACGCGCGATCTGCCAGCTGGTCAGCTTGCCGAAGATGTCTTCGGTCAAGGTGCTGCTTTTGTCCTGCAGGCGGGAGATCTCATCGCCGATATTCAGCGAATTGTCATTACCGACCAAGCGCAACTCTTCGATCTTGGCTTGCAGGTCGGCGATCGGCTGTTCGAAATCTAGAAAATTCGGGTTCATAGGCGTCCGTCTTGGGTCGACATCCAAGAGAGCTTGGGCCGGCCGGTTGTCTATTCGCGCCCTACCTTAAGGGAGAGGCGCGTTCAGGTCGAGATTAAAAATTCAGGTCGAGATCAGGCCCTAACGATAGGGCCTGGCCGTCAACGGTATTGGAGGAAGACGTTGTCTCGCCCGAACTGGTCACGCAGGGCTTGAATCAAGGTATCCGCCGGGTCGATCCGCCAGGTCTCGCCGAACTGCAGCAAGGCCTTCGCATCCGGACTGGTGTACTCCATGGTGATCGGGCACGCACCGCGGTGACGCTTGAACAGCTCACCGAGCCAGCGTAGCTGATCGCCTTTCAAATCCTTGGTGTGCAGCTTCAGGCGCAGACTTTCGGCCAGGTTGGTGCGCGCATCTTCCATGCTCATCACCCGTTTGACCCGCAGACGCAAGCCACCAGAGAAGTCGTCGTTGCTGACTTCTCCTTCAACCACCACCATCGCGTCAGTCTGCAACAGCGACTGCGCGGAGTGGAACGCCTCGGCAAACAGCGACGCTTCAATCCGGCCCGAGCGGTCGTCGAGGGTGATGAAACCCATCTTGTCGCCCTTTTTGTTCTTCATGACCCGCAAGGCGATGATCATGCCCGCGACCGTCTGCGTATCCCGCGCCGGTTTCAGATCAATGATGCGCTGACGGGCGAAACGGCGGATCTCGCCTTCGTATTCGTCGATCGGGTGACCGGTCAGGTACAGGCCCAAGGTGTCTTTCTCGCCCTTCAGGCGTTCCTTGAGGGTCAGTTCCTTGGCTTTGCGGTGATTGGCGTAGACGTCGGCGTCTTCCTCAACGAACAGGCCGCCAAACAGATCGACGTGACCGCTGTCCTTGGTACGCGCGGTTTGTTCGGCGGCCTTGATCGCCCCTTCCATCGCGTTGAGCAAGACCGCGCGGTTGCGGTCGATATTGGCCTGATAGGCTTTCTGCTCATCATGGAAGTAAGGACCGAGACGATCCAGCGCACCGCTGCGGATCAGACCATCGAGGGTACGCTTATTGATGCGCTTGAGATCGACACGGGCGCAGAAGTCGAACAGATCCTTGAACGGACCAGCCTGACGCGCTTCGGTAATCGCCTCCACCGGACCTTCACCCACACCTTTGATCGCGCCGAGGCCGTAAATGATCCGGCCTTCGTCGTTCACCGTGAACTTGAATTCCGAAGTATTCACATCCGGCGCGTCGAGACGCAGCTTCATGGTGCGAATTTCTTCGATCAAGGTCACGACCTTGTCGGTGTTGTGCATATCCGCCGACAGTACCGCGGCCATGAACGGCGCCGGGTAATGCGTTTTCAGCCACGCCGTTTGGTAAGACACCAGTCCGTAAGCGGCGGAGTGGGATTTGTTGAAGCCGTAACCGGCAAACTTCTCTACCAGGTCGAAAATGTTACCGGACAGGTCCGGGTCGATGTTGTTAGCGGTGCAGCCTTCAATGAAACCGCCGCGCTGCTTGGCCATTTCTTCGGGTTTTTTCTTACCCATGGCTCGACGCAGCATGTCCGCACCGCCGAGGGTGTAACCGGCCATGACCTGGGCAATCTGCATCACCTGTTCCTGATACAGGATGATGCCGTAAGTCGGTGCCAGTACTGGCTTGAGGCCTTCGTACTGGTAGTCCGAGTGCGGGTACGCGAGTTCGGCGCGACCGTGCTTACGGTTGATAAAGTCGTCCACCATGCCCGATTGCAGCGGGCCCGGACGGAACAGGGCCACCAGTGCGATCAAATCTTCCAGGCAGTCGGGCTTGAGCTTTTTGATCAGCTCTTTCATGCCGCGGGATTCAAGCTGGAATACCGCAGTCGTTTCGGCTTTTTGCAGCAACTGGTAAGTCGGCTTGTCATCCAGCGGGATGAACGCGATGTCCAGCGGCGGCTCATCGACCTTGGCACGGTCGCGGTTGATGGTTTTCAGCGCCCAGTCGATGACTGTCAGGGTCCGCAGGCCGAGGAAGTCGAACTTCACCAGACCGGCGGCTTCAACGTCATCTTTATCGAACTGGGTTACCAGACCATCACCGGCCTCGTCGCAATAGATCGGCGAGAAGTCCGTGAGTTTGGTCGGCGCGATAACTACACCACCGGCGTGCTTACCGACGTTACGCACAACGCCTTCAAGCTTGCGGGCCATCTCCCAGATTTCCGCGGCTTCTTCATCGACCTTGATAAAGTCCCGCAGGATTTCTTCCTGCTCGTAGGCTTTTTCCAGGGTCATGCCGACTTCGAACGGGATCATCTTCGACAGACGATCCGCCAGGCCGTAGGACTTGCCCTGCACCCGCGCCACGTCGCGGACCACCGCTTTAGCAGCCATGGAACCGAAGGTGATGATCTGGCTTACCGCGTTGCGGCCGTACTTCTCGGCCACGTATTCGATAACCCGGTCACGCCCGTCCATGCAGAAGTCGACGTCGAAGTCGGGCATCGATACCCGTTCCGGGTTAAGGAAACGTTCGAACAGCAGGTCATATTCCAGCGGGTCGAGGTCGGTGATTTTCTGCACATAGGCCACCAGCGACCCGGCACCCGACCCCCGACCCGGACCTACCGGGACGCCATTGCTCTTGGCCCACTGGATAAAGTCCATCACGATCAGGAAGTAACCGGGGAAACCCATCTGGATGATGATATCCAGCTCGAAATTCAGCCGATCAACGTAAACCTGGCGCTTGGCTTCGTAGTCTTCAGTGGTGTCCTTGGGCAGCAGAACACTCAGGCGATCTTCCAGGCCATCGAACGACACCTTGCGGAAATACTCGTCGATGGTCATGCCATCAGGGATCGGGAAGTTGGGCAGGAAGTGCTTGCCCAGCTTCACTTCGATGTTGCAGCGCTTGGCGATCTCGACGGTGTTTTCCAGCGCCTCGGGGATGTCGCTGAACAGCTCCGCCATCTCCTCAGCGCTTTTGAGGTATTGCTGATCGCTATAATTCTTCGAACGCCGCGGATCGTCGAGGGCACGGCCCTCACCAATGCAAACGCGGGTTTCGTGGGCTTCGAAGTCTTCCTGCTTGATGAAGCGCACGTCGTTGGTCGCAACCAAAGGCGCGCCAATCTTCTCGGCCAGGGCCACGGCGCCGTGCAGTTGCTCTTCGTCGTTGGGGCGGCTGGTGCGCTGGATTTCCAGATAGAAACGATCCGGGAACACCGCCATCCATTCACGCGCAAGGGCTTCGGCTTCCGCCGGGTTGCCGCCGAGCATGGCCAGGCCGATTTCGCCCTCTTTGGCCGCCGACAGCATGATCAAGCCTTCGCTGGCTTCGGCCACCCATTCGCGCTCGATGATGATCGAGCCGTTGCGCTGGCCGTCGATGAAGCCGCGGGAGATCAGTTCGGTAAGGTTGCGATAACCCACAGCGTTCATCGCCAGCAGACTGATCCGGCTCAGGGCGTTATCCGGATCCTTGTTCGACAGCCACAGGTCGGCGCCGCAGATCGGCTTGATGCCTGCGCCCATCGAGGCTTTATAGAATTTGACCAGGGAACACATGTTGTTCTGATCAGTGACCGCCACGGCGGGCATGTTCATGCCGACCAGGGTCTTGACCAGCGGTTTGATCCGCACCAGACCGTCGACCAGGGAATATTCAGTGTGCAGGCGTAGGTGAACGAATGAAGCCGGCATAGTGATCCTGCGTTATGTCATGAAAACAACAAGGCCCGGATTGTACCGGGCCTTGGGAAAAACATCAGCCTTGCGACTAACTCTCGATCAGGTTTTCCCGCGCTTCGTAGGCCAGGCGTACCGGGGCGAACGAGCGGCGGTGGATCGGCGTCGGCCCCAAACGGGCCAGGGCTTCCAGATGAACGGGCGTCGGATAGCCTTTGTGGCCGCCAATGCCGTAACCCGGATAAATCAATTCGAAAGCGGCCATTTCACGATCGCGGCTGACCTTGGCCAGAATCGACGCGGCAGCGATGGCCGGGACCTTGCCATCGCCCTGCACTACTGCTTCGGCGCGCATGGACAGTTTCGGACAACGGTTGCCATCGATCATCGCCAGTTTCGGCTGGATGTGCAGGCCCTCGATGGCGCGCTGCATGGCCAGCATGGTGGCATGCAGAATGTTCAGCTCGTCGATTTCCTCGACTTCTGCGCGGGCGATGCACCAACTCAACGCTTTCTCGCAGATTTCGTCGTAGAGCTTTTCGCGGCGAGCCTCGGTTAGCTTCTTCGAGTCGTTCAGGCCGAGGATCGGCCGATTCGGGTCGAGAATCACCGCAGCCGTGACCACGGCGCCGCAGAGCGGGCCGCGACCGACTTCGTCGACACCGGCGACCAGATCATCAACTTCGGCGACCAGGGTGAAGTCCAGGCCCATCTGTACGCTTGTTTTGCTCATTGGGATTTGCCGATTAGGTTCAGCACGGCATCCGCCGCCTGGTTGGAGGCATCCAGACGCAAGGTCCGGTGAATTTCATCGAAGCCACGGGTCTGCTCTTCGCCACCGTCGATCAGCGGCGACAGCGTCTGGGCCAGGGCTTCGACCGTCGCATCGTCCTGCAATAACTCGGGCACCAGCAGGCGCTGGGCCAGCAAGTTCGGCAAGGAGACGTAGGGGCTTTTCACCATGCGTTTGAGAATCCAGAACGTCAGCGGTGCCAGGCGATAGGCGACCACCATCGGTCGTTTGTACAACAACGCTTCGAGTGTCGCCGTGCCGGAGGCGATCAACACCGCATCGCAGGCCGCCAGGGCCAGATGGGATTTGCCATCGAGCAAGGTCAGCGGCAGATCGCGACCGGCCAACAGCTCTTCGAGCTGCGCACGGCGCTCGGGGTTGGCGCAAGGCATGACGAATCGCACGCCCGGACGCAGGGCCCGCAGACGCTGGGCGGTATCGAGGAACAACGCACCGAGACGACCCACTTCGCCGCCACGGCTGCCGGGCATCAGCGCCACCAACGGACCGTCTGGCAAGCCAAGCTCAGCCCGCGCCGCAGCGCGATCGGCTTCCAGCGGAATCGCATCGGCCAGGGAATGCCCGACAAACCGCACCGGCACGCCCTTCTCTTCGTAGAATTTCGCTTCGAACGGGAACAGCGTCAGCATCAGGTCGCAGCCTTCGCGAATCTTCAGCACGCGCTTCTGTCGCCAGGCCCAGACCGACGGGCTGACGTAATGCACGGTCTTGATCCCGGCCTGACGCAGCTTGAGTTCGATATTGAGGGTGAAATCCGGGGCGTCGATACCGATGAATACGTCCGGTTTCTCGGCGATCAGATCCGCGATCAGCTTCTTGCGCCGAGCCAGCAGCTCACGCAAGCGACCCAGCACTTCGACCAGGCCCATCACGGAAAGGCGCTCCATCGGGAAGTACGAAGTCAGGCCTTCGGCCTGCATCAACGGACCACCGACACCAATGAACTCCACCGCTGGATGCCGGACCTTGAGCGCGCGCATCAAACCGGCGCCCAGAATGTCGCCGGAAGCCTCACCCGCCACCAGCGCAATACGCAGATTAGCCATGATTAACGAGTGATGCCGCGGGTCGAAGACTGGATGGAATCACGGAACACCGCGACTTCCGGAAACTGTGCCGAGGGTTCGGCCAGTTCGCCGAGCGCCTGTTCGACCGTCAGGCCCTGACGGTAAACCACCTTGTAGGCACGACGCAGCGCATGGATCGCATCTTCGCTGAAACCGCGACGGCGCATGCCTTCGAAGTTCATGCTGCGGGCTTCGGCGGGGTTGCCGAATACCGTGACGTACGCTGGAACGTCCTTGCCAATGGCGGTGCCCATACCGGAAAAGCTGTGGGCGCCGATGTGGCAATACTGATGAACCAGGGTGAAGCCGGACAGGATCGCCCAGTCTTCAACGTGCACATGGCCCGCCAGCGCGGTGTTGTTGACCAGGATGCAGTGGTTGCCGATAACGCTGTCGTGGCCGATGTGGGCATAAGCCATGATCAGGTTGTGATCACCCAGGGTGGTTTCCGAACGGTCTTGAACAGTGCCACGATGAATCGTCACGCCTTCGCGGATGACGTTATGGTCGCCGATGACCAGGCGGGTTTCTTCGCCTTTGTATTTCAGATCGGGCGTGTCCTCACCTACCGAGGAAAACTGGTAGATGCGGTTGTGCTTACCGATTCGGGTCGGGCCCTTGAGAATCACATGCGGCCCGATCACTGTCCCCTCGCCGATTTCCACACCTGCGCCGATGATCGACCAGGGGCCGACCTCGACGTCGTCAGCCAGGATGGCTGTCGGATCGATGATTGCGCGAGGGTCAATCAAACTCATAGTTTGCGTTCCGCGCAGATGATTTCAGCGGAGCAGACTGGCTTGCCATCGACCGAAGCCTGGCATTCGAACTTCCAGATCTGGCGCTTGCAGCTGATGAAGCGGGCTTCGAGGATCAACTGATCGCCTGGGGTGACAGGCTGGCGAAAACGCAGCTTGTCGGAGCCGACGAAGTAGTAAAGCGTGCCGTCAGCAGGCTTCACGTCGAGCATTTTGAAACCAAGGATACCGGCAGCCTGAGCCATCGCTTCGATGATCAGTACGCCCGGCATGATTGGATGCGCAGGGAAGTGACCATTGAAGAACGGTTCGTTGATGCTGACATTCTTGTAGGCGCGAATGCGCTTGCCTTCCACATCCAGTTCCACGACCCGGTCCACCAGCAGGAACGGGTAACGGTGAGGCAGGTATTCGCGAATCTCGTTGATGTCCATCATTTCGGGGGGAAGCCTATGTAAAGATTGGGAGAGCGCGACTGACGCGCACCCCTCTAGCAAATCAAGGAGGCAGTCTAGCGGCTGTGCACACTTGATATGGAAATGGTATCAGCCATCTGATGAAGCATTACCGCCAGGGGTCACTTCCCCTACTCGCTTTTCCAGCTGTCGCAGACGTCGCGCGATGTCATCGAGCTGACGGATGCGTGCCGCGCTTTTGCGCCACTCGGCAGCCGGTTGCATGGCTGTACCGGAAGAATAGGAACCCGGCTCGGTAATCGAGTGGGTCACCATGGTCATCCCGGTCAGGAAAACGTTGTCGCAAATCTCGATATGCCCCACCAGCCCTACACCGCCGGCGAGCATGCAGTGCTTGCCGATCTTGGTGCTGCCGGAGATCCCCACGCACGCGGCCATGGCGGTGTGGTCACCGACCTGGACGTTGTGGGCGATCTGAATCTGATTGTCGAGCTTCACACCATTGCCGAGGATAGTATCGGCCAGCGCACCACGGTCGATGGCGGTATTTACGCCAATCTCCACGTCGTCGCCGACCAGCACACCACCGATCTGGGCGATTTTCTGCCAGACACCTTTCTCGTTGGCGAAACCAAAACCTTCGCCACCGAGTACGGCACCCGACTGAATGACTACGCGTTTGCCGATGCGCACGTCGTGGTACAGCGTGACCCGCGGAGCCAGCCAGCCGCCCTCACCAATCTCGCAGCGCGCACCGATGAAGCAATGCGCCCCGACGGTCACACCCGCCGCAATATGCGCGGCGCTTTCGATCACCGCAAAAGCCCCGATGCTTGCCGCCGGATCGACCACCGCATCCGCCGCTACCACGGCTGTCGGATGAATACCGGCAGCCGCCTTTGGCTTGGGATCGAACAGATGGGAAACACGGGCGTAAGCCAGGTACGGATCAGGCACGACCAGCGCATTACCGGCAAATCCTTCAGCGTCAGCGGCCTTCAGCAACAGGGCTGCGGCTTTACTGTCCGGCAGGTATTTACGGTATTGCGGGTTTGCCAGAAAGCTCAACTGAGCTGGGCCAGCCTCTTGCAAAGTGGCTAGCCCAGTAATTTCTTTCTCCGGGTCGCCACGTAGGGTGGCGCCGAGGAACTCGGCCAATTGGCCGAGCTTTATAGTCGCTGTCATGGATTACTTCAGCTGATTCATGCGCTCGATAACCTGGCGAGTGATGTCGTACTGAGGTTTGACATCAATCACTGCGCCACGCTCGAAGACCAGGTCAAAAGCACCTTTCTTGATGACTTCTTCCACAGCGCTGTCCAGTTTCGGCTTGAGCTGCTTCAGCATTTCACGGTCGGCAACGGCTTTGGCTTCGTTCAATTCCTTGGACTGGAACTGGAAGTCACGGGCCTTTTGCTTGAACTCAAGCTCCAGGCGTTCGCGTTCGCCTTGCTGCATCTTGTCGCCACCGGCCACCAGACGGTCCTGGATACCCTTGGCACTGCTTTCCAGTGTCTTGAGTTTGCTCAGCTGCGGGCCGAACTTCTTTTCCGCATCCACGGCGTATTTCTTGGCCGCGTCGGATTCCAGCAGGGCCATCTGATAGTTCAGGACGGCGATTTTCATGTCGGCAAAAGCCGGACCTGCTACCAGTACGGTCGCCAGGAGAACCAATTGAGTCAACTTACGCACGATGCACTCCTACAAAATCCATTGTCGTTATCTTGGGTCAGACGCTTAGAACGTCTGGCCGAGGGAGAATTGGAACACTTGAGTCTCAGCGTCATCCGGTTTCTTGATCGGCATGGCCAACGCGAAGCTCAGAGGACCCAGTGCGGTAACCCATGTCACGCCGACACCGACGGAACTGGCTACGTTGCTCAGGCTGATGTCGTTGCACTCTGTTTGAGAGGTCGAACCGACATTGGCGTTAGTCGTCTTGTCGCACTTGGAATCGAATACGTTACCCACATCCCAGAATACCGAAGTACGCAGGGAACGCTGATCCTTGACGAATGGCAGCGGGAACAGCACTTCGACACCACCCTGGATCAGGACGTTACCACCGAACGGCAGCGGATCCTGGTCCGGGTCGGCGAGGGTACCGGCGTTACCCGTCTTATCAAAGCCACGGCTTGGCGTACTGCGCGGGCCAAGGGTACTGTCCTTGAAGCCACGAACAGAGTTGAAACCACCAGCATAGTAGTTTTCATAGAACGGCAAGCCATCGGTGGAACCGTAGCCATCGCCATAACCGAGCTCGGTATGCAGGCGTAAGGTGTAGTTCTCAGTGATTGGCTGGAACAACTGACCGCGGTAATCAAGTTTGAAGAACGACAGGTCGCTGCCAGGGGTCGTGGTTTCCAGAGTCAGGCTCTGGGAATGGCCACGGGTCGCCAGTACGCCTTTGTTCAACGTCGACTCGGACCAACCGGCCGAGGCCTTGAAGTTCAGGTAGCTGTCGCCTTCACGGTTTACGAAGTCGAAAATCTCGTCGACGGTGTATTGACCGGTCTTGATCTTGTCCTGTTGAGCAGTCAGGCCGAACGTCAGGCGCGACGTTTCGCTGATCGGGTAACCGACGCTTACGCCAGCACCCAGGCTGTCTACCGCATAGCTTGCTACATCGACGTCGAGGTCTTTGTAGTCAGTGGTGCGATAGAACGCGTTGTAACCCAGGCTCACACCGTCAGCAGTCCAGTACGGGTCGACATAACCGAAGTTATAGCGACTTTGGTATTCGCTTCGGGTCAGACCGATGCTGACCTTGTTACCGGTACCCAGGAAGTTGTTCTGGGTGATCGAGCCACCGAGGATCAGACCGGCACTCTGGGCGAAACCGACACTGGCGGTAATCGAACCGGAAGCCTGCTCTTCAACGCTGTAGTTCACGTCAACCTGGTCGTCCACGCCCGGAACGGCCGGGGTTTCGACGTTGACTTCCTTGAAGAAGCCCAGACGCTCAAGACGGGTCTTGGATTGGTCGATCAAATAGGTCGAAGCCCAACCGCCTTCCATCTGACGCATTTCACGACGCAGCACTTCGTCTTCGGACTTGGTGTTGCCACGGAAGTTGATGCGGTTCACGTAGGCACGCTTGCCCGGATCAACAGCGAAAGTGATGTCTACCGTGTGGTCGTCATCATGAGGCTGAGGCACGCCGTTAACGTTGGCGAAGGTATAACCCTCGTTACCGAGACGACGGGTGATCAGTTCGGAAGTGGTGGTCATCAGCTTGCGCGAGAACACCTGGCCTTTCTGGACCAGCAGCAGGGACTTGACCTGGTCTTCAGGCACTTTCAGGTCACCGCTGAGCTTCACGTCACGAACGGTGTACTTCTCGCCTTCGTTGACGTTGACGGTGATGTAGACGTGTTTTTTGTCCGGGGTGATGGACACCTGGGTCGAAGCGATATCCATGTTGATATAGCCGCGGTCCAGGTAGTAGGAGCGCAGACGCTCCAGGTCACCGGAGAGCTTTTCACGAGCGTACTTGTCATCGTTCTTGAAGAACGACAGCCAGTTGGTGGTCTTGAGTTCGAACAGGTCGATCAGGTCTTCATCGGCGAAGACCGTGTTACCCACCACGTTGATGTGCTGGATAGCGGCAACGGTGCCTTCGTTGATGTTGACCTTCAACGCCACGCGGTTACGCGGCTGCGCCACCACTTCGGTGTCGACGGTCGCCGAGTAACGGCCCTGAGCGACATACTGGCGCTGCAGTTCGTTACGCACACCTTCAAGGGTGGCACGCTGGAAGATCTCGCCTTCGGACAACCCGGATTGCTTGAGGCCCTTCATCAGGTCTTCAGTGGAGATGGCCTTGTTACCCTCGATCTCGATACTGGCGACCGACGGCCGCTCGACTACCGTGATAACGAGGACATTGCCTTCGCGACCCAGCTGGATATCTTGAAAGAAACCGGTTTTGAACAACGCACGAGTGGATTCCACCAGGCGACGATCATCCGCCTGTTCACCGACGTTCAACGGCAAAGCACCAAAGACACTACCCGCGGAGACCCGCTGGAGGCCATTGACGCGAATATCAGAGATAGTGAAGGACTCGGCGTGAACTTCGGCGATCATCAATACGGTGAGAACCGCAGTTAGCAGCAGACGTTTCATGAAGTCCTTTCTTATTCCAACTGGCAATAAACAAACTGCCGCAAAATGCGGCAGATTCGCAATTCAGCGAAGCGTTACAGTCGACCCAGATCATTGACCAGAGCAAGCAACATCACCCCGACCACCAAACTGATACCGATCTGTATCCCCCAACCCTGCACCCGATCTGACAAGGGGCGACCACGCACCCACTCGATCAGATAAAACAACAAATGCCCCCCATCCAGTACTGGAATGGGCAACAAATTCAGAACTCCCAGGCTAATACTCAGATAAGCAAGGAAATTCAGGAAATCAGCGACACCCGACTGGGCAGAAGCGCCCGCCACTTTAGCAATGGTTATCGGTCCACTCAAGTTTTTTACCGAGAGCTCGCCGAACAACATTTTCTTGAGCGAATCGAGGGTCAGTACACTCATGGTCCAGGTGCGTCGGGCACCCTCCCCAATTGCCGCCACCGGACCGTAGCTGACCTCGCGAATCATCTCTGGTGGCCAATCGACTGCTTTCACTCCAGCACCCAGGTAACCTGTGGGTGCCTTGCTCCCGCCGCGAGCCGCCAGCGTCACAGGGACGTCGATTTGAGCACCATCGCGCTCGACGCGCAGCATGATTTTGGTATCCGGATGCATACGCACGGTATCGACTACTTGCTGCCAGTCATCCAGTGACTTGCCATCAAGCGCCAACAACCGGTCACCGGTCTTCAGGCCCGCGGCTTGCGCCGGCCCTTTCGAATCGAGTTCCGCCAGGATCGGCGGCAACGCCGGACGCCATGGGCGAATACCCAGCGAGCGAATCGGGTCCGGCTCATCGGCGCCCTTGAGCCAATGATCCAGCGCCAGCTCTCGCGGCGAATCGGCAGTAGAACCCTGTTCACGCACCAGCAACTGCAAGGTACCGCTCTCGCCAAGGCGGCGGACCAGTTGCAAGTTCACGGCGGCCCATCCGGAAGTCGGCTCACCATCGATGGCAACGATTTCCTGATTCGGGCTCAAACCGGCCTTGGCCGCGATACTGCCCGACTCGACCGCGCCGATAACCGGGCGCACCTGCTCGCTGCCGAGCATGGCTAACACCCAGAAAAACACCATCGCCAGCAGAAAGTTGGCAATCGGACCCGCCGCAACGATGGCAATGCGCTGGCGCACGGATTTGCGATTAAAGGATTGATCGAGCTGATTGACCGGCACTTCGCCTTCGCGCTCGTCGAGCATCTTCACGTAGCCGCCCAGCGGGATGGCCGCCAGCACGAACTCCGTGCCTTGCTTGTCGTGCCAGCGCAGCAACGGCATACCGAAGCCCACGGAGAAACGCAGCACTTTGACCCCACAGCGACGCGCGACCCAGAAGTGGCCGAATTCGTGGAAGGTGACCAGCACGCCCAGGGCTACCAGGGTGCCGACAATCATATAGAGCGCGCTCATCTACTTTCTCCGCAATCCTATCCAGTGCTGCATGGGGCTAACGTACGGCAGCACTTATCGCCCGTGACGACTCAACCACTGTTCGGCCAGCAGACGCGCCTTGGCGTCTGCGGTGAACACCGCCTCGAGATCATTCACCGCAACCACAGGCTCGAGATTCAAGACTTCCTCGATGATACTCGCGATTTCCGGGTAACGAACCCGTCCGTCGAGAAACGCCGCGACCGCCACTTCATTTGCCGCATTGAGCATGGCCGGCGCGCTGTTGCCCGCCTCTGCCGCTTGCCGCGCCAGGCGCAGGCACGGGAAACGTTCTTCATCGGGCGCCTGGAAATCCAGGCGCGCAATGGCAAACAGATCCAGTGGGGCAACACCCGAGTCGATCCGCTCTGGCCAGGCCAGGGCGTTGGCAATCGGTGTGCGCATATCCGGGTTACCCAACTGGGCCAATACCGAACCATCGATATAGTCGACCAGCGAGTGGATAACGCTCTGCGGATGAATCACCACTTCGACCTGGGAGGGCTTGGCATCGAACAGCCAGCAGGCTTCGATCAGCTCAAGCCCCTTGTTCATCATGCTGGCTGAGTCGACCGAGATCTTGCGACCCATGGACCAGTTCGGGTGAGCACAGGCCTGATCGGGAGTAACATGCGCCAGCTCGGCCATCGGCGTCTGTCGGAACGGTCCACCAGAGGCTGTCAGTAAAATCCGACGCACGCCAACCGCACCCAGCCCACGGGCAAAATCGTTTGGCATGCACTGGAAAATCGCGTTGTGCTCGCTGTCGATCGGCAGCAGCACCGAACCGCTTTTGCGCACGGCCTGCATGAACAACGCGCCGGACATCACCAGCGCTTCTTTGTTAGCCAGCAAGATCTTCTTGCCCGCCTCGACCGCCGCCAGGGTCGGACGCAAGCCCGCCGCACCGACGATGGCCGCCATGACCGCGTCGACTTCAGGATCGGCAGCGACCTGACACAGGCCCGCCTCCCCCACCAGAACGCGCGTCGACAGGCCGGCAGCGCGCAAGTCGTCCTGCAGCGTACGGGCAGCACCCGCTTCAGGCACGACCGCAAACCGCGGTGTATGCCGTACACACAGGGCCAGCAGCTCACTCAGTCGAGTAAAACCGCTCAATGCGAACACTTGATAACGCTCGGGATGACGCGCGATGACATCCAGGGTGCTCAGGCCAATCGAGCCCGTCGCCCCCAGGACGGTAATCTGCTGTGGACGGCTCACGGTGCCGCCATCCACAACAGCACCGCGAAGACCGGAATCGCTGCCGTCAGGCTGTCGATACGGTCCAGCACGCCGCCGTGACCTGGCAGCAGATTACTGCTGTCCTTGATCCCGGACTGACGCTTGAACATGCTTTCGGTGAGGTCGCCCACCACCGAAATGAACACGATCAATGCGGCACCGACCAGACCTTTGAGCAGTTCCGCCACCGTCCAGTCGCGAACCAGACCGACCACCAGCGTGATCACCAGGCTCAGTGCCAGGCCGCCATAGACGCCTTCCCAGCTTTTGCCGGGACTGACCTGCGGTGCCAGCTTGCGCTTGCCGAATTTGCGGCCGGAAAAGTACGCACCGATATCGGCGCCCCAGACCAGCACCATGACTGCCATGATCAGCCAGTTACCCAAGGGCTCTTGCTTGATCTGGACCAGACCTTGCCAGGCCGGCAGCAGGATCAGCAAACCGATCACCAGCTTGCAGGCCGCGCTGGCCCAGTGTTCGCTGGAGCGCGGGTACGTCAGCACCAGATACGTCGCCACTACCCACCAGAGCACAGAGGCGCCCAACACCCAAGGCGCGAGCCCGGGCAGGATATACATGACGAACAGCATCAGCGCGACCACAGCGGCATAGGCAACGCGAATCGGTTGGGCGGTGAAACCTGCCAGGCGGGCCCACTCCCATGCACCCAAGGTCACGACCAGCCCGATGAACAGCGCAAAACCGGAGCCCTCGAGCAGGAAAAACCCGCACAAGGCAATCGGCAGCAGGATCAGCGCAGTAATAATTCGTTGTTTAAGCATTAAACCCGGGCTCCAGACTCGATCTGCTCGCTCGTTTTACCGAAGCGGCGCTGACGAGAAGCGAAATCGGCCAGCGCGGTGCGCATGGCTTCGTGTTTGAAGTCCGGCCAGAACAGGTCGGAGAAGTACAGCTCGGTGTAAGCCAGCTGCCACAGCAGGAAATTGCTGATGCGGTGTTCCCCACCGGTACGGATGCACAGGTCCGGCAGCGGCAGATCGCCGGTTACCAGACAGGTTTGCAGCAGTTCCGGGGTGATGTCTTCCGGGCGCAGATGCCCGGCCTGAACTTCTCGCGCCAGACGCTGCGCAGCTTGCGCAATATCCCACTGACCGCCGTAGTTGGCGGCGATCTGCAGGATAAAACGATTGGAACCGGCGGTAATTGCCTCGGCTTCGCGCATGGCTGCTTGAAGCTCGGGGTGAAAACGCGAACGGTCGCCAATGATGCGCAGGCTGATGTTGTTGTCGTTGAGGCGCTTGGCCTCGCGACGCAGCGCCTTGAAGAACAGATCCATCAAGGCACTGACCTCATCGGCCGGGCGCTGCCAGTTTTCACTGGAAAAGGCGAACAGGGTCAGCACCTCGACCTTGGCCTCGGCGCACACCTCGATTACCGCACGAACCGCATCCACACCCGCTTTATGCCCGGCGACACCCGGCATAAAGCGTTTTTTCGCCCAGCGATTGTTACCATCCATGATGATCGCGACATGGCGCGGCACCGCGGACGGCGCAGTCTGCTTGGTCTTATCCATGAAAACGCGACCCTTATACGGCCATCAGGTCCGCTTCTTTTTGCTTGGTCGCTGCGTCGATATCGGCCTCAGCCTTGTCGGTCAGCTTCTGGATATCAGCAGCGGCACGACGCTCTTCGTCTTCGCTGATTTCCTTGTCCTTGACCAGCTTCTTCAGGTCGCCAAGTGCATCACGACGAATATTGCGTACGGCAACACGAGCATCTTCAGCTGCGCTACGCGCCTGCTTGGTGAAGCCCTTGCGGGTTTCTTCAGTCAGGGCAGGCATGGAGATCAGCAGCAACTCACCCAGGTTGGTCGGGTTGAGGTTCAAACCGGCACTTTGGATCGCTTTGTCGACTGCCGCGAGCATATTGCGCTCAAACGCCACGACCTGAAGGGTCCGGGAGTCTTTTACCGTGATGTTGGCCACCTGGGTAATGGAGGTGTCTGCGCCGTAGTACGGCACCATCACGCTGCCCAGAATGCTTGGGTGAGCCTTGCCGGTACGAATCTGACCAAATGCATGGTTCAGAGAGTCCAGAGATTTCTGCATGCGCTCTTGAGCGTCTTTCTTGATTTCGTTGATCATTGTTGGCCTTCCTCGATCAGGGTCCCTTCAGCGCCGCCATGTACGATGTTCAGCAGGGCGCCGGGCTTGTTCATGTTAAATACGCGCAATGGCATCTTGTGGTCGCGGCACAGGCAAATAGCCGTCAGATCCATCACACCCAGCTTGCGATCCAGCACTTCATCGTAGGTCAGATGATCGAACTTCTCGGCATGCGGGTCTTTGAATGGGTCAGCGGTGTAGACGCCATCGACCTTGGTCGCCTTGAGCACGACATCGGCATCGATTTCGATTGCACGCAGGCAAGCGGCCGAATCCGTAGTGAAGAACGGATTGCCCGTACCGGCCGCAAAAATCACCACTTCCTTGGCGTTCAGGTGGCGCATGGCCTTGCGGCGATCGTAGTGATCGGTCACGCCAACCATGGAAATGGCCGACATCACGATGGCCGAGATATTGGCACGTTCCAGCGCATCACGCATGGCCAGGGCGTTCATCACAGTGGCCAGCATGCCCATGTGGTCACCGGTGACCCGATCCATGCCGGCCGCGCTCAGCGCTGCCCCACGGAACAGATTGCCGCCGCCGATCACCAGACCGACCTGCACACCGATGCCGACCAGTTGGCCGACTTCCAGCGCCATGCGATCCAGAACTTTCGGATCGATCCCGAACTCTTCCGAGCCCATCAGGGCCTCGCCGCTAAGCTTGAGTAGAATGCGTTTATAGCGAGCCTGATAACCACTGCCCTGCTGAGCCATTGCGAATCTCTCCTGCGGCGTATTGTAAAAAATTCTTTGCGAGCTGTTTACAGCTGGCGTTCACTCTAGCTTGGCGCTGCTTCAGCGCCATCGGAACATGGCTTTGTAAGCCAGTTCCAAAGGGAAACCAATAAAAATTGGTGGCCCATCTGAAAAGAGGCTGCGCGCGTAAGCGGGCAGCCTCTTCAGGGCGACAGTTAAAAAACCGTCTTATTGCTTGGCGGCAGCCAGCTGGGCAGCAACTTCTTCAGCGAAGTTGTCGACCGGCTTCTCGATGCCATCGCCTACTTTGAAGTAGGTGAAGGAAACGATTTCAGCACCGGCTTTCTTGGCCAGTTCGCCGACCTTGATTTCAGGGTTCTTAACGAACGCCTGCTCAACCAGGCTGGCTTCGGCCAGGAACTTGCTGATACGGCCTTTGACCATGTTTTCAACGATGTTTTCTGGCTTGCCAGCGATCTTGTCAGCGTTGAGGGTCAGGAACACGCCCTTCTCACGCTCAACCGCTTCAGCGGAAACTTCCGATGGCAGCAGGAATTCAGGGTTGGTCGCCGCTACGTGCATGGCGATGTCTTTGGCCAGCTCGACGCTGCCGCCTTTAAGGGCAACCACAACACCGATCTTGTTGCCGTGCAGGTAACCACCAACAACGTCACCTTCAACGCGAGCCAGGCGACGGATGTTGACGTTTTCGCCAACCTTGCCGACCAGTACCAGGCGATCAGCTTCTTGAGCGGCGATCAGCGGAGCAACTTCAGTCAGCTTGTCAGCGAACGCTTTTTCAACGCTTGCAGCAACAAATGCCTTGAAGTCGTCCTGCAGAGCCAGGAAGTCGGTCTGCGAGTTCACTTCCAGCAGAACGGCAGATTTGCCGTCTTCTTTCAGAGAGATCGCGCCTTCAGCGGCAACGTTGCCAGCTTTCTTGGCAGCCTTGATAGCGCCGGAAGCACGCATGTCATCAATGGCTTTTTCGATGTCGCCGCCGGCCTTGGTCAAGGCCTTTTTGCAATCCATCATGCCTTCGCCAGTACGCTCACGCAGTTCTTTAACCAACGCTGCAGTAATCTCTGCCATTTCAAAAATCCTCTTGGATAGGTTATCAACCATTCCACCCGATCGAACGGGCGTTCAATTCTTCCCGAACCACCCTTGTAAGCCGCTGCACGTTACAGAAGCTGTAGCTGTGCTGCCGACAAATGGTTTCCGAGGTGGCAAAAAGGGGGCCAAGCCCCCTTTTTGCTTACTGAGTCAACGCCAAGGCGTCAATTACTCAGCTGCTGCTACCGGAGCTTCTTCAACGAACTGCTCGGTGCCGCCAGCAACGTGGTTGCGACCGCGGATTACTGCGTCAGCCATCGAACCCATGTACAACTGGATAGCGCGGATTGCGTCATCGTTGCCTGGGATGATGTAGTCAACGCCTTCCGGGCTGCTGTTGGTATCGACTACGCCGATAACCGGGATGCCCAGCTTGTTGGCTTCGGTGATCGCGATGCGCTCGTGATCAACGTCGATAACGAACAAAGCGTCTGGCAGACCGCCCATGTCCTTGATACCACCCAGGGAACGATCGAGCTTCTCAAGATCGCGAGTGCGCATCAGCGCTTCTTTCTTGGTCAGCTTGGCGAAAGTACCGTCTTCGGCTTGCACTTCAAGGTCACGCAGACGCTTGATGGAAGCACGGATGGTTTTGAAGTTGGTCAGCATGCCGCCCAACCAGCGGTGATCGACGTACGGCGAACCGCAACGTGCTGCTTCTTCAGCAACGATCTTGCCAGCGGAACGCTTGGTGCCGACGAACAGAATCTTGTTTTTGCCCTGGGCCAGGCGCTCTACGAAAGTCAGAGCTTCGTTGAACATTGGCAGGGTTTTTTCAAGGTTGATGATGTGGATCTTGTTACGCGCGCCGAAAATGTATTTACCCATTTTCGGGTTCCAGTAACGGGTTTGGTGACCGAAGTGCACACCGGCCTTCAGCATATCGCGCATGTTGACTTGGGACATGATAGTTCCTTAATAAGTCGGGTTTGGCCTCCACGTATCCCAATGACCAACCAGCAGCATCAGCTGAAGGCACCCAGGTCATCGTGTCGACACGTGTGTGGATTTAAGCCTTTCGGGGTATCCCCGGAAAGCGGCGCATTTTATATCACAGGGCTGCAAAAAACGGAACCCGGATTCTCAATTCCTGGCGCGCGCCTTTATCAGCGCCCTTGGAATCGCTCAAGAATGCGCCTATCTATAGAGAGAAGCGATGCACAGAGGCTCAGATTTGCGCTGATCGTCTGTTAGAATCGCGTTTTTCAGGGCCGCGAAGATCGATCGCGCAATGCCCATCCCGAATTAGTAAGCGCCGTTGTGCGCAGAGAGAGCCTGTATGACCGTCACCCTCAAAACCCCCGAGGACATCGCCAAAATGCGGATCGCCGGCAAACTGGCCGCCGATGTGCTGGAAATGATTGCCGAACATGTCAAACCGGGCATCACCACCGAAGAGCTGGACCGCATCTGCCACGACTACATCGTCAACGAGCAGCAAGCCATCCCTGCCCCGCTCAACTACAAGGGTTTCCCGAAGTCGATCTGCACCTCGATCAATCACGTGGTCTGCCACGGCATCCCGAACGAGAAGCCGCTGAAGAATGGCGACACCGTGAACATCGACGTGACCGTGATCAAGGACGGCTACCACGGCGATACCAGTCGCATGTTTCACGTCGGCACTGTGCCGGTCTGGGCCGAGCGCCTGTCGCAGGTCACCCAGGAATGCATGTACAAGGCCATCGAAATCGTCAAACCCGGCTGCCGCCTGGGCGACATCGGCGAAGTGATCCAGAAGCACGCTGAAAAGAACGGTTTCTCGGTGGTTCGCGAGTTCTGTGGCCACGGCATCGGCAAGGTGTTCCACGAAGAGCCGCAGATCCTGCACTACGGCCGCGCCGGCACTGGTATGGAACTCAAGGCCGGCATGACCTTCACCATCGAGCCGATGATCAACCAGGGCAAGGCCGACACCAAGGTCCTGGGCGACGGCTGGACCGCGATCACCAAGGACCGCAAGCTTTCCGCCCAGTGGGAACACACGCTATTGGTGACCGACACCGGCTACGAGATCTTCACCCTGCGCGCCGATGACACCATCCCGCGCGTTTCGGCCTGATAGCCGCGTTCTGCCCCTAGCCTTATAGAAAGGAAAGCCAATCGATGCCGCAGGTGGATCCCGAACTCTTCGACCGTGGCCAGTTCCAGGCTGAACTGGCCCTGAAGGCCAGCCCGATCGCGGCCTTCAAGAAGGCGATTCGCCAGGCCCGCGAGGTGCTCGACGGGCGCTTTCGCAGCGGCCGCGACATTCGCCGGCTGATCGAGGATCGCGCCTGGTTCGTCGATAACATCCTGCAAAAAGCCTGGGAGCAGTTCAACTGGAGCGAAGACGCCGACATCGCGCTGGTCGCGGTTGGCGGTTACGGTCGCGGTGAGTTGCACCCTTATTCCGACATCGACTTGCTGATCCTGCTGGACAGCGCCGACCACGAAGTTTTCCGCGATTCCATCGAGCGTTTTCTGACGCTGTTGTGGGACATCGGCCTGGAAGTCGGTCAGAGCGTGCGCTCGGTGGACGAATGCGCCGTCGAGGCCCGCGCCGACCTGACGGTGGTCACCAACCTGATGGAAAGCCGCACCATCTGCGGCCCCGAGCGCCTGCGCCAGCGCATGCTGGACGTCACCAGCACTGCGCACATGTGGCCGAGCAAGGACTTCTTCCTGGCCAAACGCGCCGAGCAGAAGGCCCGACACCACAAATACAACGACACCGAATACAACCTGGAACCCAACGTCAAAGGCTCGCCCGGCGGCCTGCGGGATATCCAGACGATTTTGTGGGTGGCCCGTCGCGAATACGGCACCCTGAACCTGCGGGCCCTGGCCGGCGAAGGCTTTTTGGTAGAGAGCGAAAACGCCCTGCTGGCCTCGTCCCAGGAGTTCCTGTGGAAGGTCCGTTACGCCTTGCACATGCTCGCCGGGCGTTCCGAGGACCGCTTGCTGTTCGATCACCAGCGCTCCATCGCCGGGCTGCTGGGTTTCGAGGGCGATGACGCCAAGCAAACCATCGAAAACTTCATGCAGCAGTATTACCGGGTGGTCATGAGCATCGCCCAGCTCAGCGACCTGATCATCCAGCACTTCGAGGAAGTCATCCTCGCGCCGGAAGACGAAGCGCCGCCGCAGCCGATCAACTCGCGGTTCCAGCTGCACGATGGCTACATCGAGGCGCGCAACGACAACGTGTTCCGTCGTACGCCGTTCGCCATGCTCGAAATCTTCGTGCTGATGGCCCAGCAGCCGGAAATCAAAGGCGTGCGCGCCGATACCATTCGGCTGCTGCGGGAAAACCGCCACCTGATCGACGACGATTTCCGCAACGATATTCGCAACACCAGCCTGTTCATCGAGTTGTTCAAGTGCAAGATCGGCATCCACCGCAACCTGCGGCGGATGAACCGTTACGGCATCCTCGGGCGCTATTTGCCGGAGTTCGGCTTTATCGTCGGGCAGATGCAGCACGACCTGTTCCACATCTATACGGTCGATGCCCATACCCTGAACCTGATCAAGCACCTGCGTAAGTTGCAGTACACCCAGGTGTCGGAAAAATTCCCGCTGGCCAGCAAGCTCATGGCCAAGCTGCCCAAACCCGAACTGATCTACCTGGCCGGCCTGTACCACGACATCGGCAAGGGCCGGCATGGCGATCATTCGGACATCGGCGCGGTGGATGCCGAAGCCTTTTGCCAGCGTCATCAGTTGCCGACGTGGGACAGTCGCCTGATCGTCTGGCTGGTGCAGAACCACTTGGTGATGTCGACCACTGCCCAGCGCAAAGACTTGTCCGACCCGCAGGTGATCCACGATTTCGCGCAGATCGTCGGCGATGAAACCCATCTCGATTACCTGTATGTACTGACCGTCGCCGACATCAACGCCACCAACCCGACGCTGTGGAATTCCTGGCGCGCCAGCCTGTTGCGCCAGCTCTACACCGAGACCAAGCGTGCCTTGCGCCGTGGCCTGGAAAACCCGGTAGATCGCGAAGAACAGATCCGCCAGACCCAGAGCGCGGCCCTGGACATTCTGGTGCGCGGTGGCACCGATCCGGACGACGTCGAGCAACTGTGGGCGCAATTGGGTGACGACTATTTCCTGCGCCACACCGCCGGCGACGTGGCCTGGCACAGTGACGCGATCCTGCAGCAGCCGGCCGATGGCGGGCCCCTGGTGCTGATCAAGGAAACCACCCAGCGCGAATTCGAGGGTGGCACGCAGATCTTCATTTATGCGCCGGACCAGCATGACTTCTTCGCCGTGACCGTGGCGGCGATGGACCAGCTCAACCTGAACATTCATGACGCCCGGGTCATTACCTCCAGCAGCCAGTTCACCCTCGACACCTACATCGTGCTCGATACCGATGGCGATTCGATCGGCGACAACCCGACACGGGTCAAGCAGATCCGCGAAGGCCTGACCGAAGCCCTGCGCAACCCGGACGACTACCCGACGATCATCCAGCGCCGGGTGCCACGCCAGCTCAAGCACTTCGCGTTTGCGCCACAGGTGACGATCCACAACGACGCCCAGCGTCCGGTCACAGTGCTGGAGCTCAGCGCCCCCGACCGCCCGGGCCTGCTGGCGCGGATCGGCACGATCTTCCTCGAATTCGACCTGTCGCTGCAAAACGCCAAGATCGCCACGTTGGGCGAGCGTGTGGAAGACGTGTTCTTCATCACCGACGCGCATAACCAGCCGTTGTCCGACCCGTTGCTGTGCAGCCGTTTGCAGGATGCGATCGTCGAACAATTGAGCGTCAGCCACGAACCCGAGATCAAACTGTCGCGCATCAGCATCTAGCCGCGCGCCAGGATTCAGCCGCTTTGAACGAGACCCCACACCGATGAACAACGCTCTGAACCAGCTGCAGCCCTACCCGTTCGAGAAACTCCGCGCCCTGCTTGGCAGCGTCACGCCAAACCCGGACAAGCGCCCTATCGCGCTGTCCATTGGCGAGCCGAAGCACCGCTCGCCAAGCTTTGTCGCCGAAGCCTTGGCCAGTAATCTGGATCAGATGGCCGTGTACCCGACCACCCTCGGTGTTCCGGCCCTGCGTGAGGCCATCGCTGCCTGGTGTGAACGTCGTTTCAACGTCCCGAGCGGCTGGCTCGATCCGGCGCGCAACGTGCTGCCGGTCAATGGCACCCGTGAAGCGCTGTTTGCCTTCACCCAAACCGTGGTCAACCGTGGCGATGACGCCCTGGTGGTCAGCCCGAATCCGTTCTATCAGATCTACGAAGGTGCCGCGTTCCTGGCGGGCGCCAAGCCGCACTACCTGCCGTGCCTGGACGAAAACGGCTTCAACCCGGATTTCGATGCCGTCTCGCCAGACATCTGGAAACGTTGCCAGATCCTGTTCCTGTGCTCGCCAGGCAATCCGACCGGCGCGTTGATCCCGGTCGACACCCTGAAAAAACTGATCGCCCTGGCCGACGAATACGACTTCGTGATCGCCGCCGACGAGTGCTACAGCGAGTTGTACTTCGACGAACAAACCCCGCCGCCGGGCCTGCTCAGCGCCTGCGTGGAACTGGGCCGCAAGGACTTCAAGCGCTGCGTGGTGTTCCACAGCCTGTCCAAGCGCTCCAACCTGCCAGGCCTGCGTTCGGGGTTTGTGGCGGGTGATGCCGATATCCTCAAGGGCTTCCTGCTGTACCGCACCTACCACGGCTGCGCGATGCCGGTTCAGACGCAACTGGCCAGCGTTGCCGCGTGGAACGATGAAGTGCATGTCCGGGCCAACCGTGCGTTGTATCGCGAAAAGTACGATGCAGTGCTGGAAATTCTCAGCCCGGTGATGGACGTGCAGCGCCCGG
This sequence comes from Pseudomonas sp. LBUM1646, assembly GCF_059716165.1. Classification (NCBI taxonomy): domain Bacteria; kingdom Pseudomonadati; phylum Pseudomonadota; class Gammaproteobacteria; order Pseudomonadales; family Pseudomonadaceae; genus Pseudomonas; species Pseudomonas sp. LBUM1646. The sequence continues at coordinate 1,334,734 of NZ_CP166810.1, read as the reverse complement.
ACGGCGGTTTCTACCTGTGGCCGAACGTTAAAGGTGATGACGAGGCGTTCTGCCGTGATTTGTTTGTGCAAGAACATGTCACTGTGGTCCCTGGCTCGTACCTGTCCCGAGAAGTCGAAGGCTTCAATCCAGGGGCCGGTCGCGTGCGCATGGCACTGGTCGCGCCACTGGCGGAGTGTGTAGAAGCCGCTCAGCGGATTCGCGCGTTTATTGCCAGCAAGGCATAAACAGAAACAACAAGACAACCCGCACGGTGCAATGCCGTGCGGGCCGCATCAACATCAAGTAACAGCCTCACCCTTATTTAAACTTAACAACTTGGCGTATCTCGCTTAGCCTTCCATTGCTCGCTCGACACCCGAATGACTCGGTTGTTGTTTTTAAGCACATGGACGTCAACTATGAATAACCCACCTTGCAAAATAATGAAGCCCGCCAATGAGCTGGCGTCTTACTTTGTCGCTGTAGAAGAAAACCCTAACAACGAAAAACAGACAGCTCCCGGTGGACGCCATAAACGTTCGGTCGGTACTTGGAACAAGTTCTGGCGCGTTGGCCGGGTGCTAAACATTACATTTATGGAAGCGTTACCCGATAGCCTTAAACGCCGGATAGAAAGTCTCATCCGCCAATGGGAGCCCTCCACTCACCTGACGTTCACCTTTGACGAGACGGTACCCGGTCATATCCGCATCACCACCCACGGCCAATACAACGAGTCTTTTATCGGCACCGACGCATTGCTCATCGCTGAGGACAAGCCCACGCTGAGCCTGGGCACGATGCCTGAACACCCTGAGTTTGATGTCACCGTACTTCACGAATTCGGGCATGCGTTAGGCCTCGAACACGAACATCAGCACCCCAAGGCGAATATTCCGTGGGACAAACCCAAGGTCTATGAGTTTTATAAGACCCACTACTTATGGACCGAAGAACAAATTGACTTCAACGTGTTCAATACCCTGCCCAACGATGAAGTTCTCCATGGCCCCTATGACCGGGATTCGGTCATGCATTACAAAGTAATCAATGAGTTGACCCTCGGTGACTGGGAAGTAGGTGACAACACTCAAATCAGCAAACTTGATCGACGCAATATGCGCCGAGCCTATCCAAAACCGACACCCGCTGTCGATGCCTGATAATTGCCACGCCATGCCCCAACAACTAACACGGAAGTTACCGCATGAATAACGCAACACCTTGCTTGATTAAAGAAGCTGCAGACATCCATGTTTCTTATGACGTTGCCATCAGCGAAAACCCTGCAAATCGGCGTATGGCGGCACCCGGTCGCGGTAAGCGTGCCGCCATCAAGCACACGCACTTCTGGGCACCTGGCCGCACCTTGCGCATTGCTTTTCTGGACGGGGATCAAGCCTTCAAAGAGGCCACCATCGCCGCCGCCAATCACTGGCTGCCGCATATCAACCTGAAATTCGACTTCGTTGACGGTGAAGAAGGTGACATCCGCATCAGCTGTACTCCCGGCACTTACTGGTCGACTGTCGGCACCGATGCGTTGCTGCGTGAAGAGGGCCCGACCATGGGCCTGTCGCCGGACATGCGCATGCCGGGGTTTTTCGCCGCCAATGTGATGCACGAGTTTGGCCATGTGTTGGGCGCCCAGCATGAGCATCAGCATCCCGAGGCGAACATTCCCTGGAACAAGCCCGCGGTCTACGAGGCGCATGGCGGGAATGCGGACGATTACGAGGAAGACGGCGACCACTACGATTACGTGCGCGATGTTATTAATCAACGTTACTTCAATCGCCTCGATGGCAACGAAGTCCGACACTCGCCCTATGACCCGAAGTCGATCATGCACTATGCGATCCGTCAGGAATGGACCCACGGCGACTTCAAGATTGACCTCAACCTGGTGCTCAGTGAGAAGGACAAGGCGTTCATGGCTGAGGCCTACCCTTACCCCGACACTATTTGACCTGCCCCAGGTTGGCCTCACTTAAATCCAGTTCCCCCAACACCTCACGCAATACGTCATCACCAATCTGGTGATGACGACTTAAGCTGTACAACTCCAGGCGTTGCGCCCGCAACGCCTTCAAGCGCAGACGTCGTTCCAGCAGATCCATCTGGAACGCCAGCGCCTGGGCTTCGGCGGAATCGTTGAACACCTCCAGTTGATGACGATATTCGGACATGATCCGCGCTTTGAGTTCAGCCGCCAGCGCTGCCTCAGCCGCATCCGCAGGCTTGGCCTCTTCGATTTCCAGCGCATGAATCGCCGCTTCAGCGGTTTTGCGCCAGGCCTCGCGCACTTCATTGCGGCGCTTGTCGTCGGGGCTTTTCTCGATGCCTCGCAGCAACAGCGGCAAAGCAATGCACGCGGCAATCAGCGACAACAGAATCACCCCAGCGGCGATGAAAATCAGCAGGTCACGCTCAGGAAATGCGTCTGCACCCATCAGCAACGGCACCGAGAGCACGCCCGCCAGAGTCACCGCACCGCGAACGCCGCCAACTGTCAGCAACCAGCACGAACGCGCCGTGGGCACCAGCGTCAGCTCACCCTTGCCACGCCAGCGCCGCAGCAGGCCCGACATCCGCCAAGTGCTCTGCACCCAGACAAACCGCAGCACCAGCAACACCAGGAAAATCGCCACCACATCCAGGCACCGATAGAGCAGCGTCGGCCACAACGAGGTTTCGTGGCTGGCTACGGCCTTGATAATGTCCGGCAATTGCAAGCCCAGCAGCAGGAAGATCAAACCGTTGAAGGCGAACTCCAACAACGACCAGACGCTGCGATTGAGCAACCGGGTGCTGGTCTGGCGCGGCAACAGGTCGAGCCAGCTCTGCATCATCCCCGCCGCCACCGCCGACAGAATCCCCGAGGCCCCAAGACGTTCGGCCAGTACATAAGCGGCGAACGGCAACAGCAACATAAAAACCACGTGAGTCGCCGGATCATCCCAGCCGCGGGCGATCATCCACGATCGCAAGCGCCCGACCAGCCAGCTCAACGCCACACCGGTCGCCAGGCCGCCAACAGCGACTAACACAAACGTCAGACTGGCGTTGGCCAGGGAGAACACACCGGTGACGGCGGCAACCAGGGCAAACTTGAAGGTCACCAGGCCCGAGGCGTCGTTCATCAAGGCCTCGCCCTGCAGCATGTGCATCAGCGGCGTCGGCAGACGGTTCTGGGAAATCGCCGAGACCGCCACGGCATCGGTCGGCGACAGCACCGCCGCCAAGGCAAACGCCACCGGTAGCGGAATGCTCGGGATCAACCAATGAATGAAATACCCGGCGCCGACCACGGTGAACAGCACCAGGCCGACCGCCAACGTCAGGATCGGCCCGCGCAACCGCCACAGTTCACGCTTGGGCATGCGCCAGCCATCGGAAAACAACAGCGGCGGCAGGAACAGAAAGAGGAACAGCTCTGGATCCAGCGCCACGTGCAACCCCAACGTCGGCCAGGCCAGTAACGCGCCCGCGCCGATTTGCACCAGCGGCAATGGCAACGGGATCACCCGTCCGATCAGACGTGAGACGCCGACCAGCATCAACAGGATCAGGACGGTGTAGGCGGTCTGCATAAAGCGTTTTCCCAGGCAATCGACAGCATTGAAGTGCCATATTAGCCGCTTAGACTGGCGGCTGGCCGTTGCACCAATGTCGCATCGCCCACAAACACCGCAAAACCTGTAGGAGCAAAGCTTGCTCGCGATAGCGGTGGGTCAGTCGCTATCAATGTTGCCTGACACTCCGCCATCGCGAGCAAGCTTTGCTCCTACAGGTTTTGCGCTTTAACCGGAAGGCCATGGCATAATCCGTCACCATTTTTTTCCAGCACCTGTAAAGGGGGCAATTCCTTGACCGTTTCAAGTAAAACGTTGCACCTTTTCGGCATCAAAGCCTGCGACACCATGAAAAAGGCGCGCACCTGGCTCGATGAACACGCTGTCAGCTATGACTTTCATGATTACAAAGCGGTCGGAATCGACCGTGAACACCTGACCCAATGGTGCGACGAGCACGGCTGGCAAGTGGTGTTGAACCGTGCAGGCACGACCTTTCGCAAACTCGACGACGAACGCAAAGCCGATCTCGACCAAGCGAAAGCCATCGAACTGATGCTCGCACAACCCTCGATGATCAAGCGCCCGGTGCTTGATCTCGGTGACCGAACCCTGATTGGCTTCAAGCCAGATATCTACGCGGCCGCACTCAAGTAAGGCAGCCCGTTCCTTTTTGTTAGAGGTATCAACATGTCCAATTCTCTGTTCAGCCTGGCCTTTGGTGTCGGCACTCAAAACCGTCAAGGCACCTGGCTGGAAGTGTTTTACGCACAGCCGCTGCTCAATCCATCGGCTGAACTGGTCGCTGCCATTGCCCCGGTTCTGGGCTACACCGAAGGCAATCAGGCCATCGCGTTCACCACCGCCCAGGCCTCGCAACTGGCTGAAGCGCTGAAAAGTGTCGACGCAGGCCAAGCCGCGCTGCTGACCCGCTTAGCCGAAAGCCACAAGCCGCTGGTCGCGACCATTCTGGCTGAAGATGCGCAACTGACGTCCACGCCTGAGGCTTACCTCAAGCTGCACCTGCTGTCCCATCGTCTGGTCAAGCCGCACGGCCTGAACCTGGCCGGCGTGTTCCCGCTGCTGCCGAACGTTGCCTGGACCAGCCAGGGCGCGATCGATCTGGCCGAACTGGCCGAACATCAACTGGAAGCGCGCCTGCGCGGCGAGCTGCTGGAAGTGTTCTCGGTGGACAAGTTCCCGAAAATGACCGACTACGTGGTTCCGGCCGGCGTGCGTATTGCTGACGCCGCGCGTATCCGCCTGGGCGCCTACGTGGGCGAAGGCACCACCGTGATGCACGAAGGTTTCGTCAACTTCAACGCCGGTACCGAAGGCCCGGGCATGATCGAAGGTCGTGTTTCGGCTGGCGTTTTCGTCGGCAAGGGTTCGGACCTGGGCGGCGGCTGTTCGACCATGGGCACCCTGTCGGGCGGCGGCAACATCGTGATCAAGGTCGGCGAAGGCTGCCTGATCGGCGCCAACGCCGGTATCGGTATCCCGTTGGGCGACCGCAACACTGTTGAATCGGGCCTGTACGTGACCGCTGGCACCAAAGTGGCGCTGCTGGACGAGAACAACAAACTGGTCAAAGTCGTGAAGGCTCGTGAACTGGCCGGTCAACCAGACCTGCTGTTCCGTCGCAATTCGGAAACCGGTGCCGTGGAATGCAAAACCCACAAATCGGCCATCGAACTGAACGAAGCGCTGCACGCTCACAACTAAGCAGAGCGTCAAACGATTCCCTGCACTTTGTAGGAGCAAGGCTTGCCCGCGAAGCTTTTGGCTGTTTCAAGGGCCCCTTCGCGAGCAAGCTTTGCTCCTACAAGGCCAGGAAGGTCAGGCGTATACCCCGCCCATGTTTACCAGGGCCGAACACCATGATGATTCCCTCTCCCTGGCGCGCCGATTTTCCGGCCATCGCCGCCTTGCAACGGCAAGACCAGACCTATCTGGACAACGCCGCCACCACGCAAAAACCTCAAGCTCTGCTGGACGCCCTGGGGCATTACTACGCCAACGGCGCGGCCAACGTGCATCGGGCGCAACACTTGCCGGGCGCTCATGCGACCCAGGCGTTCGAGAACAGCCGCAGCAAAGTCGCGCAATGGCTCAATGCCGGCGATTGCGGGCAGATCATCTTCACTCACGGCGCAACGTCTGCGCTGAACCTCCTGGCCTATGGCCTGGAACACTTATTCAATCCGGGCGATGAAATTGTCATCAGCGCCCTGGAGCATCACGCCAACCTGCTGCCCTGGCAGCAACTGGCCTTGCGTCGCGATCTGAAACTGCTGATTTTGCCGCTGGACGCCGACGGTGTGATCGACCTCGAGACTGCCGCGCAGTTGATCGGCCCGCGCACCCGGTTGCTGGCGGTCAGTCAGCTGTCAAACGTGTTAGGCGCCTGGCAGCCGTTGCCCGAATTGCTGGCGCTGGCCAAGGCGCACAACGCGCTGACCGTGGTCGATGGCGCCCAAGGCGTGGTCCACGGCCGGCATGACGTGCAGGCGCTGGGTTGCGACTTCTATGTGTTTTCCAGCCACAAGCTCTACGGCCCCGATGGCCTGGGCGTGCTGTTCGGGCGCAATGCGGCCCTTGAACAGCTGCGGCCATGGCAATTCGGTGGCGAAATGGTGTTGGACGCCAACTACCACGACGCCCGCTTCCGCCCGGCACCGTTGGGTTTCGAGGCCGGCACACCGCCGATTGCCAGTGTGATTGGCCTTGGGGCGACCCTGGGTTACCTCGCCGGTCTGGATCAGGACGCGGTGTCTGCCCACGAAGCGGCGCTGCATGACTATCTGCTCAAAGGCCTTCAGGCGCGCAATGGCATCCGTTTGTTGGGCAAGCCGCAACTGGCGTTGGCCAGTTTTATCGTCGAGGGTGTGCATAACTCGGATCTGGCGCATCTGCTGACCGAACAAGGGATCGCTGTGCGCGCCGGTCATCACTGCGCCATGCCGTTGCTCAAAAGCTTCGAACTGGCCGGGGCGATTCGGGTGTCGTTGGCGCTTTATAACGATTCCGAAGACCTGGAGCGGTTTTTCGAAGCTCTGGATCAGGCTTTGGAGTTGCTGCGATGAGTTTGCCGGCCGATGCCGTTGCGGCACTGGAAGCCTTTCAACAGGCCGGAAGCTGGGAACAGCGGGCGCGCCTTTTGATGCAATGGGGCGAGCGCCTGCCGGCGTTGAGCGATGTGGATAAAGTCGAGGCTAACCGAGTGCATGGCTGTGAAAGCCAAGTGTGGTTGGTGGGCGCGCTGCAGGATGGCCACTGGCAGTTCAGCGCTGGCAGCGATGCGCGGTTGATTCGGGGGCTGGTGGCGTTGCTGCTGGCGCGGGTTAACGGGTTGTCGGCCGCAGAGTTGCAGCAGGTGGATTTGCCAGAGTGGTTCAGTCAGCTTGGATTGAGCCGGCAGTTGTCGCCTTCGCGCAGTAATGGTCTCAATGCCGTGTTACAGCGAATGAACGAGTTGGCTGGCTGATCGTTCCCACGCTCTGCGTGGGAATGCCTCAACGGACGCTCCGCGTTCGGCTCTGGATGGGACGCGGAGCGTCCCGGGCTGCATTCCCACGCAGAGCGTGGGAATGATCGGGGTCAGGCAGGTTTGATACGATCCGCCGGCCGCCGCACACCCGCCACAATCTTATCCACAGCCTTGGTCGCCGCGACCATGCCGAACGTCGCCGTCACCATCATCACCGCACCAAACCCACCGGCGCAGTCGAGCTTCACGCCATCGCCGACAAAACTCTTCTGCAAGCAAATGCTGCCATCCGGTTTCGGGTAGCGCAGTTGCTCGGTGGAGAATACGCACGGCACGCTGTAATGGCGGGTCACGGTGCGGGAGAAGTTGTAGTCGCGGCGCAATGTCGAGCGCACTTTCGAGGCCAACGGATCGTTGAAGGTACGGTTCAAGTCGCAAACCTGGATCAGCGTCGGGTCAATCTGCCCGCCCGCACCGCCGGTGGTGATGATCTGGATCTTGCGGCGTTTGCACCAGGCGATCAGCGCAGCCTTGGCGTTAACGCTGTCGATGCAGTCGATCACGCAGTCGATGTTCGGCGTGATGTACTCGGCCATGGTCTCACGGGTGACGAAATCCGCCACCGCGTGCACCGTGCAGTCCGGGTTGATCCCGCGCAGGCGCTCGGCCATCACTTCGACCTTGGGTTTGCCAACGGTGCTGTCCAGCGCATGCAACTGACGGTTAGCGTTACTGACGCAGACGTCGTCCAGGTCGAACAGCGAAATCTCGCCCACGCCACACCGGGCCACCGCTTCCGCCGCCCAGGAACCGACGCCACCGACGCCGACAATCGCCACATGGGCCGCGCGCAAGCGCTCCAGGCCCTCGATGCCATACAACCGAGCGATGCCGGCAAACCGCGGATCTTCTGTACTCATGACCATTACCCCAAAAACCGGCGCGCATTATAGGGCTTCGCAGCGACAAGTTTTAAGCCTCAAGCTACAAGTGTAAGAACTTAAGACAAACTTGAGTGCCAAATGTGAGGCTTTTCCCCGCCTGCTGTACGGTAAGGGAAAGCACGGTGTAGGATGCGCGCCCCTTGGCAGCATGCCGACCGTTCCTTCGTTCCACAGCCTCTGGAACCCGAAAAAGCTATGTCATCGCGTAAATTTGGACTCAACCTGGTCGTGGTGCTCGCCATCGCTGCCTTGTTTACTGGCTTCTGGGCGTTGATCAACCGCCCGGTCACCGCCCCCAACTGGCCTGAACAGATCTCCGGTTTTTCCTACTCGCCGTTTCAACAAGGCCAGTACCCACAGAAAGACCAATTCCCGAACGACGATGAAATGCGTCGCGACCTGGAGATCATGAGCAAGCTGACGGACAACATCCGTACCTACTCGGTCGACGGCACGCTGGAGGACATCCCCAAACTGGCGGAAGAGTTCGGCCTGCGGGTGACCCTGGGTATCTGGATCAGCCCGGACCAGGAACGCAACGAGCGCGAGATCCTGCGCGCCATCGAACTGGCCAACACTTCCCGCAGCGTGGTTCGGGTGGTTGTAGGCAACGAGGCGATCTTCCGTAAGGAAATTACCGCCGCCGAGCTGAGCGTCATCCTCGACCGGGTCCGCGCCGCCGTGAAAGTGCCGGTGACCACGTCCGAGCAATGGCACGTCTGGGAAGAACACCCGGAACTGGCCAAGCACGTCGACCTGATCGCCGCGCACGTTCTGCCTTATTGGGAATTCATCCCGGTGGACAAGGCCGGTCAGTTCGTCCTCGACCGTGCCCGGGACCTGAAAAAGATGTTCCCGAAAAAACCGCTGCTGCTCTCGGAGGTTGGCTGGCCGAGCAACGGCCGCATGCGTGGTGGCACCGACGCGAGCCCGGCAGATCAGGCGATCTACCTGCGGACATTGGTCAACAAGCTGAACCGTCAGGGCTTCAACTACTTCGTGATCGAAGCGTTTGACCAGCCGTGGAAGGCCAGCGACGAAGGCTCGGTAGGCGCGTATTGGGGCGTGTTCAACGCCGCACGCCAGCAGAAATTCAACTTCGAAGGCCCGGTGGTCGCGATCCCGCAATGGCGGGTGCTGGCGATCGGCTCGGCGGTGCTGGCCTTGCTGTCCCTGACTTTGCTGATGATCGACGGCTCGGCCCTGCGCCAACGTGGCCGCACCTTCCTGACCTTCATCGCGTTCTTGTGCGGTTCGGTTCTGGTGTGGATCGGTTACGACTACAGCCAGCAATACAGCACCTGGTTCAGCCTGACGGTGGGCTTTTTGCTCGCCCTCGGTGCGCTCGGGGTGTTTATCGTATTGCTGACCGAAGCCCACGAACTGGCCGAAGCGGTCTGGACCCACAAGCGCCGGCGAGAATTCCTGCCGGTCGAAGGTGATTCGGACTACCGACCGAAAGTGTCGATTCACGTACCGTGCTACAACGAGCCGCCGGAGATGGTCAAACAGACCCTCAACGCCCTGGCCAACCTCGACTATCCGGACTTCGAAGTCCTGATCATCGACAACAACACCAAGGACCCGGCGGTCTGGGAACCGGTGCGCGATTACTGTGAAACCCTCGGCCCGCGCTTCAGGTTCTTCCACGTCGCCCCGTTGGCCGGTTTCAAGGGTGGCGCGCTGAATTACCTGATTCCGCACACCGCCAAGGATGCCGAAGTGATTGCGGTGATCGACTCGGACTACTGCGTCGACCCGAACTGGCTCAAGCATATGGTGCCGCACTTCGCCGACCCGAAAATCGCCGTGGTGCAGTCGCCACAGGATTATCGCGACCAGAACGAAAGCACCTTCAAGAAGCTCTGCTATGCCGAATACAAAGGCTTCTTCCACATCGGCATGGTCACCCGTAACGACCGTGACGCGATCATCCAGCACGGCACCATGACCATGACCCGTCGCTCGGTGCTCGAGGAACTCGGCTGGGCCGACTGGTGCATCTGTGAAGACGCCGAGTTGGGTCTGCGGGTGTTTGAAAAAGGCTTGTCGGCGGCGTATTACCACACCAGCTACGGCAAAGGCCTGATGCCCGATACCTTTATCGACTTCAAGAAACAGCGTTTCCGCTGGGCCTATGGCGCGATTCAGATCATCAAGCGTCACACTGCCAGTTTGCTGCGCGGCAAGGACACCGAGCTGACCCGTGGCCAGCGTTACCACTTCCTCGCGGGCTGGTTGCCGTGGGTCGCGGACGGCATGAATATTTTCTTCACCGTCGGCGCCCTGTTGTGGTCTGCGGCGATGATCATCGTGCCGCAACGGGTCGATCCACCGCTGTTGATTTTCGCGATCCCGCCTTTGGCGCTGTTCGTGTTCAAGGTGGGTAAGATCATTTTCCTGTACCGCCGTGCGGTCGGGGTCAACCTGAAGGATGCGTTCTGCGCGGCACTGGCCGGGCTGGCGTTGTCGCACACCATCGCCAAAGCCGTGCTGTACGGCTTCTTCACCAGCAGCATTCCGTTCTTCCGTACACCGAAAAATGCCGATAACCACGGCTTCTGGGTGGCGATTTCGGAGGCTCGTGAAGAGATGTTCATCATGCTGCTGTTGTGGGGCGCGGCGCTGGGGATCTTCCTGGTGAACGGTTTGCCGAGCAACGACATGCGCTTCTGGGTGATCATGTTGCTGGTACAGTCGTTGCCGTACCTGGCGGCGCTGATCATGGCGTTCCTGTCTTCGCTGCCGAAACCGGTTGCCGAGCCTGAGCCTGCACCGGCTGTCTAAATCAGTACAGATGCACTAAACGGCGGCCAATGGCCGCCGTTTTGCTTTAAGATAACCGCCATTTTGCGCGCCCAGCACCAATTCCTGTAGGAGCAAAGCTTGCTCGCGATTGATGCGACTCGGTGTAACAGAAAGACCCCATCATCGTTCATCGCGGGCAAGCCTTGCTCCTACACAATTAGCTTCCGGAGTTTTCCATGACGGCCCACGCCGACCTTTCGCCGACCCTTCAACTCGCCATCGACCTGATCCGCCGTCCGTCCGTGACGCCGGTCGACGCCGATTGCCAGAAGCAGATGATGCAGCGCCTGGGCGATGCCGGTTTCATGCTTGAACCAATGCGCATCGAAGATGTGGATAACTTCTGGGCCACCCACGGCAAACACGACGGCCCGGTGCTGTGCTTCGCCGGCCACACCGACGTGGTCCCGACCGGTCCTGTCACGGCTTGGCAGATCGACCCGTTCAACGCGCTGATCGACGAACACGGCATGTTGTGCGGTCGTGGCGCGGCGGACATGAAAGGCAGCCTCGCCTCCATGACCGTAGCCGCCGAGCGTTTCGTTACCGACTACCCGGATCACAAGGGCAAAGTCGCTTTCCTGATCACCAGCGACGAAGAAGGCCCGGCGCACCACGGCACCAAGGCTGTGATCGAACGCCTCGCCGCCCGTAAAGAGCGTCTGGACTGGTGCATCGTCGGCGAACCGTCGAGCACCACCCTGGTCGGTGACGTGGTCAAGAATGGCCGTCGCGGCTCCCTCGGCGCCAAGCTGACCGTACGCGGTATTCAGGGTCACGTAGCCTATCCGCACCTGGCGAAAAACCCGATCCACCTCGCCGCCCCGGCGCTGGCTGAACTGGCCGCAGAGCATTGGGACCACGGCAACGACTTCTTCCCGCCGACCAGTTTCCAGATTTCCAACGTGAACTCCGGCACCGGCGCGACCAATGTGATTCCAGGTGACTTGGTGGCGGTGTTCAACTTCCGCTTCTCCACCGAATCCACCGTCGAAGGCCTGCAGAAACGTGTGGCCGATATCCTCGACAAGCATGGCCTGGACTGGCACGTGGATTGGGCGCTGTCGGGCCTGCCGTTCCTCACCGAGCCGGGCGCTTTGCTGGATGCCGTCGCGTCGAGCATCAAGGACATCACCGGTCGCGAAACCAAGGCCTCCACCAGTGGTGGCACCTCTGACGGGCGCTTCATCGCGACCATGGGCACCCAAGTGGTTGAACTGGGGCCGGTCAACGCGACGATCCACCAGGTCAACGAGCGCGTGCTGGCCGCCGACCTCGATGTGCTGACCGAAATCTATTACCAGACCCTGATCAAGTTGCTCGCCTGATGCTGGCCTGCCCGATCTGCAGCGAACCGCTGAACGCGGTGGACAACGGCGTGGCTTGCCCCGCCGGGCATCGTTTCGACCGCGCGCGCCAGGGTTACCTGAACCTGCTGCCGGTGCAGCACAAGAATAGCCGCGACCCTGGGGATAACCTGGCGATGGTCGAGGCCCGTCGCGACTTCTTGAACGCCGGCCATTACGCGCCGGTGGCCAAGCGCCTGGCGGAACTGGCGGCGCAGTACGCGCCCCAGCGTTGGCTCGACATCGGGTGTGGCGAGGGTTACTACACCGCGCAAATCGCCGAAGCCTTGCCGAATGCCGATGGCTACGCGCTGGACATTTCCCGGGAAGCGGTCAAACGCGCCTGCAAACGCAATCCGGCACTGACCTGGTTGATCGCCAGCATGGCGCGGGTGCCATTGGCGTCCGGCAGTTGCCAGTTCCTCGCCAGTGTCTTCAGCCCGTTGGACTGGGAAGAAGCCAAACGCTTGCTCAGCCCTGGCGGCGGCTTGATGAAAGTCGGGCCGACCAGCGGCCACCTGATGGAATTGCGCGAACGGCTGTATGACGAAGTTCGTGAATACACCGACGACAAGCATTTGGCCCTGGTGCCGGAAGGCATGGCGCTGGCGCACAGCGAAACCCTGGAATTCGAACTGATACTGGAAAGTGGTCAGGATCGTGCCAACCTGTTGGCCATGACCCCCCACGGCTGGCGCGCCAGTGCCGAACGCCGCGCGGCCGTCATCGAACAGGTCGAGCCGTTCGAGGTCACTGTGTCGATGCGTTACGATTACTTTGTACTTCAATAATTTTTGGTCTTGAGCAACAGCTTGAGGCCGGCTAAATCCGCGAATGGATTTTTCAAGACCGCAGTGAGGACATCCATGCGCCAACCCGATATCGAGATTTACCTGAAAGACGCTGACGTCGACTACAAAGCCGTCGCCGACTGGCTTAGCGAAGCGTTGGGCCAGTGCAGTGAATGGGTCAAGAAGGGCCAGACTTACAAGTGCAAGGCCGGCAACGTGCCCGTGACCTGGCTGCCGAAAGCTGTCGGCAAGTGGAACAGCCTGTTCCTGGACAGCGACCAGACCCCGTGGGAAGACGATATCGCCTGCGCCCGCGCCGCCTTTGCCGCGCTGAACGTCGAAGTGCGTTGCGCGCCGGGTACGTGGGTCGAGGAAGAAGGTGAAGAGTCGGCGGATCGCTGGATGCGCATCAGCGTTGATGGCGAAGAAGAGATCACCTGGAAAACCGCCTGACACCGATCGTTCCCACGCTCTGCGTGGGAATGCCTCAACGGACGCTCCGCGTTCGGCTGTGAAAGGGACGCAGAGCGTCCCGTGCTGCATTCCCACGCAGAGCGTGGGAACGATCTAGAGAGTGGGTTTACAACCCCACCACATCCTCAGCCTGCAAACCCTTCTCCCCCGTCACCACGGCGTATTCAACCTGCTGGCCTTCAGCCAACGAACGGTGGCCTTCGCCACGGATCGCGCGGTAGTGCACGAACACGTCCACCCCGTCCTCGCGCTGAATAAAGCCGTAGCCCTTGGCGTCGTTGAACCACTTCACACTGCCGGTTTCGCGCGTTGCCATGTATCAGTCCCTCTTCTTTTTATTTTGAGCGGTCGAGTATATGACAGGCACCAAAACTCTCAACTCAAGATTACTTGAGCGCTTTTTTGCCGATTTTCGATGAATCCGGCACACTATCGGCCGCCCGAGCATTTGCTCGGTTTTATTCACTCACGCAGAAGCCGTATGACCCGCTCCCCGTTCCGTCGTCTTGTGTTTGGCACCCTGCGCCGACTGTTGTACCTCTGGGTTCGCTCGGAGACGATCAACCAGTCGTCCTTTACCCTCAACCTCGACCGCAGCCGTCCGGTGTTCTACGTCCTGCAAAACCCTTCACTGACCGACCTGGCCGTGGTCGACGCCGAGTGCACCAAGGCCGGCCTACCACGCCCGGTGCTGCCGGTTTCGGTAGGTAATCTGCTAGAGCCTGCCGCGTTCTTTTACCTGACACCCGAGCCCGATTGGCTAGGCCGCCAGGACAAACGCGGCGCGCCGCCGACCCTGACCCGACTGGTCAGTGCCCTGAGCCAGAATGCCGCCGAAGATGCGCAGATCATTCCGGTCAGCGTGTTCTGGGGCCAGTCGCCGGACAGCGAGTCGAGCCCGTGGAAGCTGTTGTTCGCCGACAGCTGGGCGGTCACCGGGCGTTTGCGCCGGTTGCTGAGCATCATCGTGCTGGGGCGCAAGACCCGCGTACAGTTCTCGGCGCCGATCCATCTGCGCGAACTGATCGAGCACAACAAGGGCCACGAACGCACCGTGCGCATGGCCCAGCGGATTCTGCGGGTGCACTTCCGCAACCTCAAAGCCGCCGTCATCGGCCCGGACATTTCCCACCGTCGCAACCTGGTCAAAGGCTTGCTCAATCAGCCGTTGGTCAAGCAAGCGATTCTCGATGAAGCCGAGCGCGAAAACATCTCCCCGGAGAAAGCCAAGGCCCAGGCCCTGCGCTACGGCAACGAGATCGCCTCCGACTACACCTACACCGCGATCCGTTTTCTGGAAGTGGTGCTGAGCTGGTTCTGGAACAAGATCTACGACGGGATCAAGGTCAACCACATCGAAGGCGTGCAGAACGTCGCACAGGGTCACGAAGTCATCTACGTGCCCTGCCACCGCAGCCACATCGATTACCTGCTGCTTTCGTATCTGCTGTTCCGCAACGGCCTGACCCCGCCGCACATCGCCGCCGGGATCAACCTGAACATGCCGGTGATCGGCAGCCTATTGCGCCGTGGCGGTGCGTTTTTCATGCGCCGCACCTTCAAGGGCAACCCGCTCTATACCTCGGTGTTCAACGAATACCTGCACACATTGTTCACCAAAGGCTTCCCGGTCGAGTACTTCGTCGAAGGCGGCCGTTCGCGCACCGGGCGCATGCTGCAACCGAAAACCGGGATGCTGGCGATCACCCTGCGCAGCTTCCTGCGTTCGTCGCGCATGCCCATCGTGTTTATCCCGGTGTACATCGGCTATGAGCGTGTCCTGGAAGGCCGGACTTACCTCGGCGAACTGCGTGGCGCGAGCAAGAAGAAAGAGTCGATCTTCGACATCTTCAAAGTCATCGGCGCCCTCAAGCAGCGCTTCGGCCAAGTGGCAGTGAACTTCGGCGAACCGATCAAACTGGCGGAATTCCTCGACAGCGAGCAGCCGGATTGGCGCCAACAGGAACTCGGCCCGCAGTTCAAACCGGCCTGGCTCAACGAAACCACTAACCGTCTAGGGGAGAAAGTTGCGCAGCATTTGAACGAAGCGGCCGCGATCAATCCGGTGAACCTCGTGGCTTTGGCGCTGCTGTCCACCAGCCGACTGGCTCTGGACGATCGCGCGATGGCGCGGGTACTCGATTTGTACCTGGCGCTGTTGCGCAAGGTTCCGTACTCGCCGCACACCACGTTACCGGAAGGTGACGGTCGGGCGCTGATCGAACATGTGAAGGACATGGACCTGCTGTCCGAGCAGAGCGATGCCCTGGGCAAGATTCTGTATCTGGACGAGCAGAACGCCGTCCTCATGACCTACTACCGCAACAACGTTTTGCACATCTTCGCGTTGCCGGCGCTGCTGGCGAGTTTCTTCCAGAGCGCCTCGCGCATGAGCCGCGAACAGATCCTGCGCTATACCCGCGCGCTGTATCCGTACCTGCAATCGGAACTGTTCATTCGCTGGTCCATGGATGAACTGGAGGCCGTGGTCGATCAATGGCTCGAAGCCTTTGTCGAGCAAGGCCTGCTGCGTTTCGAGAACGATGTGTACCTGCGTCCGGCGCCAAGCTCGCGGCATTTCGTGCTGCTGACCCTGCTGTCGAAAAGCATCGCCCAGACCCTGCAACGCTTCTACATGACTGTGTCCTTGCTGCTCAACAGCGGCCAGAACAGCGTCAGCGCCGAAGAACTGGAAGACTTGTGCACGGTCATGGCCCAGCGCCTGTCGATCCTCCATGGCCTGAACGCCCCGGAATTCTTCGACAAGAGCCTGTTCCGCCACTTCATCCAGACCCTGCTCGATCTCGACGTACTCAAGCGCGATGAAGCCGGCAAGCTGAGCTATCACGAGTTGCTCGGTGAACTGGCGGAAGGCGCGGCGAAGCGCGTATTACCGGCGGAGATTCGCTTGTCGATCCGTCAGGTGGCGTTGCATCGCAGTGAAGATGCGGCAGATCAGGTCGTCACTCCGACGCAGGCTGATTAAATCCCCTACAGGCGCCAGGCTATTTCTGGCGCCTTCGATACGGAGATCTCCGATGAAAAAACTCTCTCTATTGGCCATGACCGCTTTGCTGGGAGCTTGCCAATCCATGCACCCCGCCGCTAAAACCAGCCTCGATGGCGAAGTGTTCTACCTGCAACGTATCGCCCTGCCGCCCAGCGCCACCTTGAGCGTCAGCCTGCAGGACGTGTCCCTGGCCGACGCACCGGCCGTGGTCCTCGACGAGCAGAAAGGTCCGGTCAAAGGCCAGGTGCCGCTGCCGTTTCATCTGAGCTACGACCCGGCACAGGTCAAACCTGGCCACCGTTATTCGGTCAGCGCGCGCATCGAAGTGAACGGTGAGCTGATGTTCATCACCACCGAAAACCATGCTGTGCAACTCGATGGCAACGACCCGCAACCGCTGAAAATCCGCGTCGACGCCGTCCGCTAATTTCCCTTCTCCGTACAAGGAAGCCGCCATGCTCCGCCCTACCCTTCGCTTCGCCGGCCTGTGCGCAGGCTTGATGATTTCCGCCAGTGCTCTCGCGCTGTCCCTCAGCGACCTGTCGCAACAAGACGCCACTGGCGGCCTGAAAGACGCCCTGACCCAAGGCGCGCAACTGGCCGTTAAACAACTCGGTACGCCGGGCGGTTTCAGCAACAACCCGGACGTGAAGATTGAGCTGCCTGGCAAACTGGGCAAGGTCGCCAGCAAGATGAAAGCCTTCGGCATGGGCGCCCAGGTCGATCAACTGGAAACCAGCATGAACAAAGCGGCGGAAACCGCCGTGACCCAGGCCCAGCCGATCCTGGTGGATGCCGTGAAGAAAATGAGCGTGGCCGATGCCAAGGGCATTCTCAGCGGCGGCAAGGACTCGGCCACCCAGTACCTGGACAAGTCCAGCCGCGAACAGATCCGCGCCAAGTTCCTGCCGATCGTCAAGCAAGCCACTGACCAGGTCGGTCTGGCCAAACAGTACAACTCGTTCGCCGGCCAAGCCGCAACGCTGGGCGTGGTGGATGCGAAGAGCGCCAACATCGAAAGCTACGTGACCGAGCAGGCGCTGAACGGATTGTTCGAGATGATCGGCAAGCAGGAAGAAACCATCCGCCAGAACCCGGCAGCTGCGGCGACCAGTTTGGCCAAGAAAGTCTTCGGTACGCTGTAAACCCTCTGTTGATCGTTCCCACGCTCCGCGTGGGAATGCATCCCGTGACGCTCTGCATCACTTTTGAAGCGGACGCAGAGCGTGCATGGCGGCATTCCCTCGCAGAGCGTGGGAACGATCAAGATCGCAGCCTGCGGGGTGATCAGGTCTATTCCTTTTTGATCCTGAACCACGCTGCATACAGTGCCGGCAGGAACAGCAACGTCAACGCCGTCGCCACGATCAACCCGCCCATGATCGCCACGGCCATCGGCCCGAAGAACACGCTGCGTGACAGCGGGATCATCGCCAGCACCGCGGCGAGTGCCGTCAGCACAATTGGCCGGAAGCGCCGCACTGTGGCTTCGATGATCGCTTGCCACGGTTTGAGCCCGGCGGCGATGTCCTGTTCGATCTGATCCACCAGGATCACCGAGTTGCGCATGATCATCCCGGACAAGGCGATGGTCCCGAGCATGGCGACGAAACCAAATGGCTGGCGGAACACCATCAGGAACAAAGTCACGCCGATCAAACCCAATGGCGCTGTCAGAAACACCATCACCGTGCGTGAGAAACTGCGCAGTTGCAGCATCAGCAACGTCAGCACCACGACGATGAACAGTGGCACACCGGCCTTCACCGAGTTCTGCCCGCGGGCCGAGTCTTCCACGGTGCCGCCGACTTCCAGCAAGTAGCCGTCCGGCAATTCGGCGCGAACCGGGTCGAGGGTCGGCATGATCTGCTGCACCAGGGTCGCCGGTTGTTCCTTGCCGTAGATGTCGGCGCGAATCGTCACGTTAGGCAGACGATTGCGGTGCCAGATGATGCCTTCTTCAAAGCCATATTCCAGGGTCGCGATCTGCGACAGCGCAACGCTTTTGCCGTTGTCGGTGGGCACCGCCAGGCTCGGTAACAGCGACAGTTCGGTGCGTTCATGCACGGTGCCGCGCAGGAGGATTTCGATCAACTCGTTGTCTTCGCGGTACTGGCTGACGCTGGAGCCGGTCAGGGAGCTTTGCAAAAACTTCGACAGGTTGGCGGTGCTGACGCCGAGTGCCCTGGCGCGGTCCTGATCGACGTTCAGGTACACGACTTTGCTCGGTTCTTCCCAGTCCAGATGGACGTTGACCACGTGGGGATTTTCGCGAACCTTGGCCGCGACTTTGCGGGCCAGAGCGCGGACCTCTTCGATGTGCTCGCCGGTGACGCGGAACTGCACTGGATAGCCAACCGGTGGACCGTTTTCCAGGCGCGTGACCCGCGAACGCAAGGCCGGAAATTGTTCATTAAGGGTTTCGATCAGCCAGGTGCGCAGGGTTTCGCGCTCTTCGATGGTTTTCGCCAGGACGACAAACTGGGCGAAACTCGCCGCAGGCAGTTGCTGATCCAGCGGTAGGTAAAATCGCGGCGAACCGGTGCCGGCGTAAGCCACGTAATTGTCGATGCCGGCGTGATCCTTCAATAGACCTTCAAGGCGTTTAACCTCGTCGGTGGTGTTGCTCAGGGACGCGCCTTCAGCCAGTTTCAGATCGACCATCAATTCCAGACGACCCGAGGCGGGGAAGAACTGCTGCGGCACAAAGCGGAACAGCACGATCGAGGCGATGAACAACACCACGGTCAACACGATCACGGTCTTGCGCCAGCGCACGCACCACTCCACCAAGCGCCGAACCCGTTGATAGAACGGCGTGCCGTAAGGGTCGGTCTGACCGTCAGCGGTGCCGTGTTTGGCTGCGTGAATCTTCGCCAGGTCCGGCAGGAGTTTTTCTCCCAGGTACGGCACAAACACCACAGCGGCAATCCACGACGCCAGCAGCGCGATGGTCACCACCTGGAAGATTGAGCGGGTGTATTCGCCGGTTCCCGACTGCGCCGTGGCGATCGGCAAGAATCCGGCAGCGGTGATCAGCGTACCGGTGAGCATCGGGAACGCTGTGCTGGTCCAGGCATAGCTGGCGGCCTTGATCCGGTCGAAGCCCTGCTCCATTTTGATCGCCATCATTTCCACGGCGATGATCGCGTCGTCCACCAGCAACCCCAGGGCCAGCACCAGCGCACCGAGGGAAATCTTGTGCAGACCGATGCCGAGGTAATACATGCAGGCGAAGGTCATCGCCAGCACCAGCGGAATGGCCAGCGCCACCACCATGCCGGTGCGCACGCCGAGGGAGAAAAAGCTCACCAGCAAGACAATCGCCAGAGCCTCCACCAGCACCTGAACGAATTCGCCAACGCCGGTTTTCACCGCAGCGGGCTGGTCCGAGACTTTGCGCAGTTGCATACCGGCAGGGAGATTTTTCTGGATGCGGTCGAACTCGACTTCCAAGGCCTTGCCCAGCACCAGAATGTCGCCGCCGTCCTTCATCGCCACGGCGAGGCCGATGGCGTCTTCGGCCATGAAGCGCATGCGTGGCGCCGGTGGATCGTTGAAACCTCGACGCACGTCTGCCACATCGGCGATGCGGAACGTACGATCACCGACCCTAATCGGGAAGCTTTTTATCTGATCAACTGTCTGAAAATTCCCGGTAACCCGTAGCTGCAAACGCTCGCTGCTGGTTTCGAAGAACCCGGCAGTCGACACCGCGTTCTGCTCCTCAAGCGCCTGCTGCACGGCTGCCAGCGGCAAGCCGAGGGTGGCGAGTTTGACGTTGGACAGTTCGATCCAGATCTTCTCGTCCTGCAAGCCGAGCAGGTCGACCTTGCCCACATCCTTGACCCGCTGCAGCTGAATCTGGATGCGATCGGCGTAATCCTTGAGCACCGCGTAGTCGAAACCGTCGCCGGTCAGGGCGTAGATGTTGCCGAAAGTAGTGCCGAACTCATCGTTGAAAAACGGGCCCTGAATGCCCGGCGGCAAGGTCTGGCGGATATCGCTGATCTTTTTCCGGACCTGATACCAGAGCTCCGGAATCTGCGCGGAATGCATGGAGTCACGAGCGACAAACGTCACTTGGGATTCTCCCGGACGAGAGAACGAAACGATGCGCTCGTACTCGCCGGTTTCCATCAGCTTCTTTTCAATGCGCTCGGTGACCTGGCGTGAGACTTCCTGGGCCGTGGCCCCCGGCCAGTTGGTGCGAATGACCATGGCCTTGAAGGTGAACGGCGGGTCTTCGCTTTGGCCGAGCTTGGTGTAGGAAAGCGCGCCGACAATCGCCAGCAAAAGCATCAGGAACAGTACGATCTGGCGGTTGCGCAGCGCCCATTCGGAAAGATTGAAACCCATCGGGGATTACTCCTTGTCCGCCAGATTGACCACGCGGTTGGAGCGATCCACCGGGCGCACTTGCTGCCCGTCGTGAAGCACATGGACACCGGCGGCCACCACCCAGTCGCTGGCGTTCAACCCTTCGAGCACCGGCACGGTTTTCTCACCGAAGGCACCCACCCGAACCGGGACTTTCTTCAACGTATTGTTGGCGCCGACCACCCATACGTAAGTGGCACCGTTTTCTGCGGTAACGGCTGACAGCGGCACTGCCAGCGACACCACGGCGGCGGTCTGGATAAACACCCGGGCGCTTTGGCCGAGTTCAGCCGGGACTTTGCCGGAGGTGAAGGCAATGCGCGCAGCGAAGGTCCGGGATTTTGGATCGGCGGCGGGCGACAGTTCACGGATACGCCCGGTAAAACGTTGATCAGGTTGGGTCCAGAGCTCTACCGACACCGGCTGATCGACCTTGAAACGGCCGAAGCTTTGCTCCGGCAGACTGATCAACACTTCGCGCTCGCCATCGGTGGCGAGGGTAAATACGGTTTGCCCGGCGGCGACCACCTGGCCAACTTCGACTGCACGCTTGGCCACCACCCCATCCTGCGGCGCACGCAGCACCGCGTAACTGGCCTGATTGGTCGATACGTTGAATTCGGCTTTGATTTGTTTGAGGCGCGCTTCACCGGATCGGTAAAGGTTTTCGGAATTGTCGTACGCAGACTTACTCACCATCTGACGGTCCATCAGGGTCTTGTAGCGATCACGCTCGGCGCGGACCAGGTTCAGATTGGCCTCGGCGGCGGTGACTTGAGCGCGGGTGGCTTCCAGTTGCAGGCGCACGTCCTGGGGATCGAGTTCGGCCAAAGGCTGATCGGCCTTGACCCGCTGGCCTTCCTCGACCAGTCGTCGGCTGACTTTGCCGCCGATGCGAAACGCCAGGTCCGGCTCATAGCGGGCGCGAACTTCACCGGGATAGCTTTCCATCGCCTGGGCCGAAGGCTCGGGGTGCACCACCATGGCCGGTCGCACGCTGACTTGCGGCGCCTCGTCGTGACCGCACGCCGACAACAAAAAAGCCAGACTGACTGGCAACGCGAGGGGCAAGGCATAGCGGAACATGGTGAAGGACCTTTCGCTAATGGTGCTTGGAATAATTATACTTGCCGGTATGTTATTAATAGCAAACTCACCAGTCCAGTATTAAAGCGAAGAATGTCGAACAATCTTTCAGCATCCAACGGCCCGGGCCGTCCCAAGGATCTGGCCAAGCGCCAGGCCATCCTCGACGCGGCGAAAATTCTGTTCCTGAGTAATGGTTATGCGAGCACCAGCATGGACGCCGTGGCGGCCGAGGCCGGGGTGTCGAAGCTGACGGTCTATAGCCATTTCAACGACAAGGAGACGCTGTTCTCCGCCGCCGTGGTGGCCAAGTGCGAAGAGCAACTGCCGCCGCTGTTTTTCGAGTTGCCGGATGGCATCACGGTGGAAACCGTGCTGCTGAACATCGCCCGTGGCTTTCATCAGCTGATCAACAGCGACGAATCGGTGAATCTGCATCGTTTGATGATGAGCCTGGGTAGCCAGGACCCGAAACTCTCGCTGATTTTTTTCGAGGCCGGGCCAGAGCGCATGCTCAATGGCATGGAGCGGTTGCTGAGCCGGATCGATCAGACCGGCGCACTGAGCATCGATAAACCGCGCAATGCAGCCGAGCATTTCTTTTGCCTGCTCAAGGGGGCGGGGAATTTCCGGTTGTTGTACGGCTGCGGTGAGCCGTTGATTGGCGAGGCGGCGGAAAGCCACGTGCGGGAAGTGGTGGGGTTGTTTATGCGGGCTTACAGGTCTGAGACAGCCTGATGATCGTTCCCACGCTCTGCGTGGGAATGCCTCAATGGACGTTCCGCGTCAGCTTCGGCAGGGACGCGGAGCGTCCCGGGCTGCATTCCCACGCAGAGCGTGGGAACGATCAGTGTTGAATCAGGGCTTGAGCGCTTTCTTCGGGTAAATGTCATACCGACTGGATTTCCCATCCAGCGCATGACTGGGTTTGGGCCCCGCAATGCACGGCGCCTTGCGCGGGCGCTTGACCACCACCCGATGGCTGGCCAGGGCCAACGCCGCTTCGAGCAGTGCCGGCGCATCCGGGTCATCGCCCACCAGCGGGCGAAACAGGCGCATTTCCTTCTTCACCAGCGCAGTTTTCTCACGGTGCGGGAACATCGGGTCGAGGTAGATCACCTGCGGCGGCTCCCCTTCCCAATTGCGCATCACTTCAATCGAATTGCCCTTGAGCAAGCGCATCCGCGCGACGATTGGCGCTACGTCGAAATCTTCCGCGCCACGGGCCAGGCCATCCTCCAGCAACGCGCCGATCAGCGGCTGACGCTCGATCAGGCTCATCTCGCAGCCCAGGCTCGCCAACACGAACGCATCCTTGCCCAGCCCCGCCGTGGCGTCCAGCACCCGTGGGCGCACGCCTTGGGCGATGCCGACAGCTTTGGCGATCATCTGCCCGGTGCCGCCGCCGAACAACCGACGATGGGCTGCGCCGCCCTCGACGAAGTCCACCCGCACCGGCCCCGGTGCGTCAGGCCCCAATTGTTGCAGCTGCAAACCCTGTTCGCCCACCTGCAAGGCAAACTCGCCATCATCCACCTGCAGGGGCAAGCCCAGGCGCTCGGCCCATTGCTCGGCCTGTGGCTGAAACGCCGGGGACGAGGCCTCGACATGGATGCGGCAGGCCGCGGGTTGTTCAATCATGGGAAAAGGTGCTCAAAAAATTAATGATCGGCAAAAAACGTCCGATAACAAAACTATCGAGCATTTTGCCAGAGCTGAGCGTCGACCGAGAAAAATGTCAGACATTCAAACCACATCCGTAGGCTACCTATCGCGTCATGGCGATTATGGCCTGCGAAACTCCCAAGCACTGAGCGGCGTCAGTCACCTGTGGCAAGATTTTTTTGCCCAGGCCCTGGCCGAACAGTCGAGCGATGTGGTGCCGGCGTGCGGGACTTTTCCACCGGTGGATCTGGAGAGCCCGGTCGAACCGACCGTCGGCAGCGAGCTCTACGCGCACATCGTGTCCCAGCGTGAGTGCGATGTGACAGAAACCCAGGTCAAGCCGCCAGAGCCGCTGTTCCTGCCGATTGCCGAGTTCGAAATGGACTTGGCCGACAAACCCTTCCCGCCGTTCCCACCGGAAGAAATCGTCGCCCAGCAACAACAGCAGAATTTTGAAAGCGGCTGGGTCCGCCCGATCGTGCTCACTGCTGGCCAACCTGTCCCGGAAGCCGGCCCGGCGCCGCAACCGCGTCCGCTGCATCTGCCCATCGCCGAGTTCGAACTGCACCTGCTGGACAAACCGTTCCCGCCGTTCTCGCCCGACGAATTGGTGGAGCAACAGAAACAACTCGATTTCGATAACGGCTGGGCGCGCCCGATCGTTCTGCAAAACCTGCGCATCGCCGCTTAAGCCTTCAGCGACACACCCACCACGGCCCGACATCCAGATGAAAGTGATTGCGATGGGCGGCGTTGTAGTCCGGGCTCAACACCACACTGAACATGTCGCAGGCGCCATCACGGACCTGCCGTAGGAAACGTGCGTCCCGATTATCCTTGGGCCAATCCTTGAGCACACTGATGGTTCGGCCATCGGCCAAACGAAAACCGGCGATATCCAGGGCATTGGCGCTGGCGTGTTGGCTGCGGGCACCGTTCTCGCGGTTGTACATGTTGCGGCAGGCGAAACTGCCGAGGTGATCGACCCGCGTCACGGCCTGACCATAAACCGCCTGTGACGCTGGCTGCAGTGCGTGGCGCTCGAACAGGGCGAACGCCACGGCCAACGGGCAACTGGCGAGGAAACTGCTGCTCAGGGCCACCTCGCCGCCCTGGACGCGCAGGGTGTTGGTCAGCGGGCATGCCGCGTCCGGGCTGTCGGCCTGGCGCGAAACGCGAAGGCCGGAACTGCTCAGTGCCTGATCGCACAACTGCGGGTCATCGCGCAGGCGCATCAGTTTGTAGCGGGTCAGAAAATTGGGCGCGGCGTTCACGTCCAGTGGCGCCCAGGGATTCCACTGCGCGGGCACGGGAATCCAACCGCGCCAGACGCTCAGCCCCGCCGCCCCAATCATCAACAGCACCAGCAGCAATCCCTTTGCAAACCGCATCGTCAGCCTTTGAACAATTTATTGGCCTGCGCGTACGGCATTGAACGCGATGTAAAGCTGAACGTGCCCGACGTCTTGATCTCCTCAGCCGCGCGGAAGAACTCGCCATACGCCGCCAGGGCCAGCGCCGAACCGACGCTGATGCGTTTGACGCCCATCTCGCTCAACTGCTCGACCGTCAACTTGAGCCCGCCGGACATCAACACATTGACCGGTTTCGGCGCCACGGCGCGAACCACCGCCAACACGTCTTCGGCGCTGCGCAGGCCCGGCGCATACAACACGTCGGCGCCCGCCTCGGCGAACGCCTGCAAGCGGCGGATGGTGTCGTCCAGATCAGGATTGCCGTGCAAGAAATTCTCGGCGCGGGCCGTTAGCATAAAAGGGAACGGCAGGCTGCGAGCCGCTTTTACAGCCGCTTCGACACGCGCCACGGCATGTTCGAAGCAGTAGATCGGCGCGTCTTCATTACCGGTGGCATCTTCTATCGAACCGCCGACCGCACCCGCCTCTGCCGCACGCAAAATGCTCTGGGCGCATTCGGCGGGATCATCAGCGAAACCGTTTTCCAGATCGACCGCCACCGGTAAATCAGTTGCCGCGACAATTGCCCGAACATTCGCCAGGGTATCGTCCAGCGACAATCCGCCATCGGGGCGTGCATTGGAAAAGGCATAACCGGCGCTGGTAGTCGCCAGTGCCTCGAAGCCAAGGCTGGCGAGCATTTTCGCCGAACCGGCGTCCCACGGGTTGGGAATGACAAAAGCCCCCGCGCGTTCATGCAGTGCTTTGAACGCCTGGGCTCGACGGGTTTGCGCATCCATTGGCAGGCTCCTGAGAAGAGGAAGGAAACCGCCTCAGAGCAGGCCAAGTTGCTCGGCGGCGGGCTCTCTGTATAGCTCAGGCAGCGGCGGCAAGCCAGGCAAACGCAGCATCAGTTTTGCGTGAAAACGTTGCGCCAGTTTGGCGGCCAGCAGGTTGTCGGCGGTGTGCAGGAAGATATAGGGCGTGCGGCCCTCTTCAATCCACACGGCAATCTTCTCGACCCACGGCACCAGGAACGGATCGTTGGCCTCCAGCTGCGGATGGCCGATGAATCGCACCTGCGGGAATTGCGTAAACGCCGCCGGACGCGGTGGCACTTGGGGTTTCTTCGATTGAGCATGGAGCACCGAAGGGTCAGTCGAGATGCAACTGAACAACGCTCGCGGATCGAGGCAGATACGCTCGACACCACGATCCAGCAGCAGGCGATTGAGCATGCGCTCAGCGTCACCTTTGGCGAAGAACGCGTCATGCCGCACTTCGACTGCCAATGGTCGATCCACGGCGTCGATAAAACCGGCCAGTTCCGACAGTCGTTGCGGGGTGAAGCTTTTGGACAATTGCAGCCAGACCGGAGAAACACGCTCGCCCAGCGGGCTGAGCAATTGCAGGAAGGTGTCGACGGCGGTCAATTGTTCGCGCAGGTCGCCGCTGTGGCTGATGTCGCCGGGGAACTTGGCGGTGAAGCGAAAGTGTTCGGGCATGGTTTCGGCCCAGCGCTGCACGGTGGCGGCAGCCGGGCTCGCGTAGAAGGTCGTGTTGCCTTCTACGGCGTTGAACACTTGGGAATAGAGATTGAGGAATTCGGCGGGTTTGGCGTCTTGCGGGTAGAGATAGTCGCGCCAGGCGTTTTCACTCCAGGACGGGCAACCGAGGTAGTAAGGCAACAGCATCAGATGTACAGATCGAGACCCAGCACATCGGCATCCCAATCGACAAAACCGGCGGTGCTCAGGTAGCTGGCCAGGGCCATCGCTACGCTTTTGCTCATGGCGCGGTGATAAATCATGTCTTGCTGACGGGCGGGGAGATTGCTCAAGCGTTGCGCGGAAGCTTTGGCGGCGCGGGCGGCCAGTTGCTCTTCAGTCGGAAATTCCAGCTCGCCGTCGATGTCATCGACGGATTCATCCAGCACGATATTGCCTTTGCGAGGCTTGCGCTTGATGGGGTAGGACTGAGAGGAAAGGCCGTCTATACGCATAAGTGCATGCTCGGTATCAGTGATGGCAGTTTAGTGGCGCATGGACCACTTCGCAAACTGTCGAGTGATAACTAGAACACATAAAAGGAAAAAGGTTTAAAGCCGGGGGGTAGAAACTGACGATTGGCGGATTCAAAAGAAAAGATCGCAGCCTTCGGCAGCTCCTACAGGGAAATGCGCTCGGCAAGGAGTTGCCGAAGGCTGCGATCTTTTTGACCGGATTACCGCGCTTTGGGGGTCGCCACCTTATCGCGCAAATAAACCGGCTGCGCCTCATCCGCCACAATCGCCTCACCGCGTTCCCAGGCAAAGCGCGCCAGGGTCAACAGGTCTTCAGCATGGGGCAACATGCCTGCGTCCTGCCCGGTCAGGCTGACGTCGATCCGCTCGGCATACCCCCAACCGGTGCCCGCGCCAAACCACTCGCCACTGGCATCAGCCGGCAACGCCGCCACTTCCGGAGGCAGCACGGCTTCATTGCCCACCAGCCGCATCTCCCCCGCCGTTTCGCGGTAGCAGCCCCAATACACTTCATCCATCCGCGCATCGATGGCCGCCGCGACCTGGCTGACGCCATGTTCGCGATAGGCGCGCTGGGCCAGCACGGCCAGGTTCGACACCGGCAACACTGGACGCTCCAGCGCAAACGCCAGCCCCTGCACCACGCCGATGGCGATCCGCACACCGGTGAACGCGCCCGGCCCACGGCCGAATGCGATGGCGTCCACCGCTTGCAGGGTGGTGCCGGCATCGGCCAACAGTTGCTGGATCATCGGCAACAGTTTCTGCGCATGAAGGCGCGGGATCACCTCGTAATGGCTCGTGACTTTGCCGTCATGCAGCAAGGCAACGGAGCAAGCTTCAGTCGCGGTGTCCAGGGCCAGCAAGGTGCTCATCGATGTTTCCGTAAGAGAGGTCAGAAAAAGTGCGCCAGTATAAACAACTACGGCCCGCAAGCGGGCCGTAGAAGATGAAGCGGTTCAGACTTTTCAGTTCAGCGCTTCAAGCACCTTGCCGGTGATCGCTTCAACCGAGCCAACACCTTCGATGTGGCTGTACTTCGGTTTGCCTTGAGCAGCGGATAGCTCTTGGTAAAACTTCACCAGAGGCTCGGTCTGAGCGTGGTAGACCGACAGGCGATGACGCACGGTTTCTTCGGTATCGTCTTTGCGCTGCACCAGCTCTTCACCGGTGATGTCGTCTTTACCGGCAATTTTCGGCGGGTTGTAGACGATGTGGTACACGCGGCCGGAAGCCTCGTGTACACGACGACCGGCGATACGCTGGACGATGTCTTCGTCTTTAACGTCGATTTCAACCACGTGGTCCAGCTCAACGCCCGCCTTCACCAGTGCTTCAGCCTGGGGAATGGTGCGCGGGAAGCCGTCGAACAGGAAACCATTGGCGCAATCGGCCTGGCTGATGCGTTCCTTGACCAGATTGATGATCAGGTCATCGGAGACCAGACCACCGCTGTCCATGATGCTTTTAGCGACCAGGCCCAGCTCGGTGCCGGCCTTGACCGCTGCACGCAGCATGTCGCCAGTGGAGATTTGCGGAATGCCGAATTTCTCGGTGATGAACTTAGCCTGAGTACCTTTACCGGCCCCGGGAGCTCCCAGCAGAATGACGCGCATCGATGTGCTCCTCAATTTTTTATATAGATAACGTCAGATTCGCCTCGTGGGGCCAATCTCAAAAATAGGGTCGTGGCCGCCCAAACGGCCAAAGGCTGATCAAGATACACAGCAGGCCCTGACCACACAAGCCGCCGAAAGTCGGAGAAACCCGTGCCTGTCGCGACCTTTGGATGAGGTGCCCCTAGTCGCAACCCCGTCATTAACTGTCGCCTGCCAGACCTTTGCGGCCCCTCGCCCACGGGCACCTGGCCCGCGAGCCAAGTGCACGGACCCAAGAGGAAAACCTTAGCCGGTATTTCGCAAACCGGCGGCAATCCCCGCCACAGACACCAGCAGCGCCTGTTCTACCGGGCTACCCTGCGCCACTTCCTGTTGCCGCGAACGGGCCAACAGTTCGGCCTGCAATAGATGAAGCGGGTCGAGGTAGGTGTTGCGCAGGCGAATGAATTCCAGGGTGTCTGGGCTATGTGCCAGTAGCTGCGACTGACCAGTCAGCCCAAGGACCACTGCGCAGGCCTGCGACAATAGGTCGCGTAAATGCGCACCCAAAGGGAGCAAATCGGGCTCGGCCAGCCGCTCGTCGTAGGACTGCGCGATGTCCGCGTCGGCCTTGGCCAGCACCATTTCCAGCATGTCGATGCGGGTACGGAAGAAGGGCCACTGCTCGCGCATTTGCCCCAACAGCTCACCTTCGCCACGTTCCAGCGCCTTGCTCAGGGCCGCTTCCCAACCGAGCCAGGCCGGTAACATCAGGCGCGTCTGGGTCCAGCCGAAGATCCATGGAATCGCCCGCAGGCTTTCAATCCCGCCAGCGCGGCGCTTGGCTGGGCGGCTGCCCAACGGCAAACGGCCGAGTTCCTGTTCCGGGGTCGACTGGCGGAAGTACTCGACGAACTGCGGATTTTCCCGCACCACGGCGCGGTAAGCGCTGACACCATCAGCCGCCAATTCGTCCATCAGATGGCGCCAGGCTGGCTCCGGCGGCGGTGGCGGCAGCAAGGTCGCTTCGAGTACGGCGGCCAGGTACAGATTGAGGTTTTGCTCGGCGATGTCCGGCAGGCCGAATTTGAAACGAATCATTTCCCCCTGCTCGGTGGTGCGGAAACGCCCCGCCACCGACCCTGGCGGCTGCGACAGAATCGCCGCGTGCGCCGGGCCGCCGCCACGGCCCACGGTGCCACCGCGACCGTGGAACAACAGCAGTTCCACTTGTTGCTCGCGGCAGATATCCACCAAACGCTCCTGCGCCCGATACTGCGCCCAGGCCGCCGCCGTGGTGCCGGCGTCCTTGGCCGAGTCGGAGTAGCCGATCATCACTTCCTGCGGCCCATGCAGGCGCGCGCGATAGCCTGGCAGCAGCAACAGTTTTTCGATCACCGGGCCGGCGTTATCGAGGTCGGCGAGGGTCTCGAACAGCGGCACCACGCGCATCGGCCGCAATACACCAGCCTCTTTCAGCAACAGTTGCACGGCCAGTACGTCAGAGGCGGCACCGGCCATGGAGATCACATAGGAGCCGAGGGAAGCACCTGGTGCGGCGGCGATTTCCCGGCAAGTCGCCAACACTTCGGCGGTGTCTGCGGACGGTTTGAAGTACGCCGGCAGCAGTGGCCGACGATTATTCTGCTCGCGCATCAGGAAGGCGATGCGCTCTTCCTCGCTCCAGTCTTCGTAACGACCGAGGCCCAGGTAATCGGTGATTTCGGTCATGGCCGCGGTGTGTCGGGACGAGTCCTGACGCACGTCGAGGCGCACCAGGAACAAGCCGAAGGTCACCGCCCGACGCAGGCAATCGAGCAGCGGACCGTCGGCGATCACGCCCATGCCGCACTCGTGCAGCGAGTTGAAACACAGCTCCAGCGGGTCAAGCAGGTCGCGGTTGTTTTGCAGCACATCGGCCGGGGCCGGCGTGGTCTTCGTCAATGAGGCATGAGCCCAATTACGGGTCGCCCGCAGCCGTTCACGCAGTTGCTTAAGCACTGCGCGGTAAGGCTCGGCGCTGTCGCCGGCCTTGGCTTTCAGCGCTTCGCTGGCCTGCTGCATCGACAACTCGGCCGCCAGGTGATCGACATCGCGCAGGTACAAATCAGCGGCCATCCAGCGCGCCAGCAGCAGCACTTCGCGGGTGACCGCCGCCGTGACATTCGGGTTGCCATCACGGTCGCCACCCATCCACGAGGCGAAGCGGATTGGCGCGGCCTCCAGCGGCAAACGCAGGCCGGTGGCGGCGTGCAGCGCCAGATCGGCCTTGCGCAGGTAGTTGGGGATCGCCTGCCACAGCGAATGTTCGATCACCGCAAAGCCCCATTTTGCTTCGTCGACGGGTGTCGGGCGCGTGCGGCGAATTTCTTCGGTGTGCCAGGCTTCGGCGATCAGGCGCTGCAATTTCGCCTGGATCTGCTCGCGCTCGGCAGTGGTCAGGTCACGATGGTCCTGGGCCGCCAGTTGCGCGGCGATGGCGTCGTATTTCTGGATCAGCGTGCGGCGCGCGACTTCGGTCGGGTGCGCGGTCAACACCAACTCGATCTCCAGCCGACCGAGTTGCCGGGCCAGGGATTCGGCGCTGTGGCCTTCGGCGCGCAATCGAGCGAGCAGCTCCGGCAGCACTCGGGCTTCGAACGGCGCGGGCTGCGACTCTTCGCGGCGGTGAATCAGCTGATATTGCTCGGCGATATTGGCCAGGTTGAGAAACTGGTTGAACGCCCGCGCCACCGGCAGCAACTCGTCTTCGCTCAACTGGTTGAGGCTGGCACTCAGCTCGGCGTCCATCGAACCGCGACGGTCGGCTTTGGCGCCCTTACGGATCTGCTCGATCTTGTCGAGAAAACCGTCCCCGTACTGTTCACGAATGGTGTTGCCCAACAGCTCACCCAACAGGTGAACGTCCTCGCGCAAGCGTGCATCAATATCGGTCATCAGCAGTTCTCCAGCAAAAATCCGGGCGGCTAAGACCTTAAAGAGTGCCGCTCCAGACCGGTTCTTACAAGCAACACGACAAAGGGACTTTAAACCTTGTGGCTAAAAGCTAGTCTCAACAGTAAGCCGCACAACGGCTTACCGGCGGACATCGCCGGACACTCACACCGCCTGCCATGAGCAGGAGCGCCATGAGGTCATTATGAAAATCCGTGAGCTGGCCCAGCATTGGGAAGAAAACGCCAAGGGTCGCCTGACCGACACTGGCTACACGATTCACCTGGATGTGGAAGCCGCCGCCCGGCTGGCAGCGATCACCGAGATGTACCCGAAACGGCATCCCGAAGAGCTGCTGGGCGAATTGATCGGAGCGGCGCTGGAAGAGCTTGAAGCGAGCTTCCCGTATGTGAAAGGACAGACCGTGGTCGCCACCGATGAAGAGGGCGATCCGCTGTACGAAGACGTCGGTCCGACTCCACGATTCCTCGCGTTGTCTCGTCGGCATTTGCATGATTTGTCGGCTGGCAACGACAAGCCAAAACATTGATCCCGCAGGGATAAACCTGTGGGAGCGGGCCTGCTCGCGAAGACGTCAGTCCAGTCAAATTCATGTTGGCTGACCCGCCGCTTTCGCGAGCAGGCTCGCTCCCACATGAACCGCACTCCCCTTCAAAAATGGCGTAATCCCGAGACCTGAAAAGCCTGGGAATACCCCTGCGCATCACGAAAGTTCCCGTTCTAGAGCCTTGTCCGTTCGGTCAAAGTTTTTTTAGGCGATAGGCCATCTTCTCTGAACTTTTGAAAAACGCCTCGGGTCGTACCCAGTAACCACGCCTGGTACGGCCGTTTCAAATATCGCTGTGAAAGTTCGGTTACGGCCCCTTGGACCAGGATGGATTTAGATGTTTTTCAGGAGATATCCAATGGAGTTGAAGACCATGAAGACCAGCACTGCCAAATCCTCGTTCACCCACCTGCGCGGTCTGAAACTGGCTGCCCTGGCAATCGGCAGCACCTTCGTACTCGCCGGTTGCGCTGGCAACCCGCCGACCGAGCAATACGCTGTGACCCAGTCCGCCGTGAACAGCGCCGTCAGCGCTGGTGGTACTGAATTCGCCGCAGTGGAAATGAAGTCCGCCCAGGACAAACTGAAACAGGCCGAAATCGCCATGCACGACAAGAAGTTTGACGAAGCCCGGACCCTCGCCGAACAGGCCGAGTGGGACGCTCGCGTCGCCGAACGCAAGGCCCAGGCGATGAAAGCCGAACAGGCTGTGAAGGATTCCCAGAAAGGTGTTCAGGAACTGCGTCAGGAAAGCCAGCGCACTGTGCAGTAAGCGCGCATCCGGACCCCATGCCTGAAGCTCTTATCGATAGAAAGGACGAACCATTATGCGTAAACAATTGATGATCCCCGCTCTCCTGGCCGCAAGCGTTGCCCTGGCTGCTTGCTCCACGCCGCCGAACGCGAACCTGGAACAGGCCCGCGTGAACTACTCCGGCCTGCAAGCCAACCCGCAAGCGAGCAAAGTCGCGGCCCTTGAGACCAAAGACGCCAGTGATTACCTGGACAAGGCCGACAAGGCTTATCAAGACAAACAAGACCAGGCCAAGGTCGATCAACTGGCCTACCTGACCAATCAGCGCGTGGAAGTGGCCAAGCAGACCATCGCCCTGCGCACCGCTGAAAACAATCTGAAGAACGCCGCCGCGCAACGTGCCCAGGCTCGCCTGGATGCCCGTGACCAGCAGATCAAGCAACTGCAAGACAGCCTGAACGCCAAGCAGACTGATCGCGGCACCCTGGTGACTTTCGGTGACGTGCTGTTCGCTACCGACCGTGCTGATCTGAAGTCCAGCGGTCTGGTGAATATCAACAAACTGGCGCAGTTCCTTCAGGAAAACCCGGACCGTAAAGCGATTGTCGAAGGCTATACCGACAGCACCGGTACCGCGAGCCACAACCAGTCGCTGTCCGAGCGTCGCGCCGGTTCCGTGCGCATGGCGCTGGTGAAGATGGGTGTTGATCCGGCACGCATCGTCGCCCAGGGTTATGGCAAGGAATACCCGGTTGCTGAAAACGGCAGCGTGTCGGGCCGTGCGATGAACCGTCGGGTGGAAGTGACCATTTCCAACGACAACCAGCCAGTGGTGCCACGTTCGGCTGTCAGCTCGAACTAAGCGTCACGCGGTAACGCAAAAGCCCCGCCTGATCTGATCAGGCGGGGCTTTTGTTTTTAGGATCAAAAGATCGCAGCCTCGTTTCACTCGACAGCTCCTACAGGAGCACGCGGACTCTGTAGGAGCGGTGTAGGAGCTGTCGAGTGAAACGAGGCTGCGATCTTTTCGGACGTTCTACTGTTCCAGCTTCTGCGGCGTTTCCTGGCCCATGCAACGCACGGCTTTTTTCTGGCCGTTGATCAACACACCAGTCAGGCCTTTTTGCTCGGTGTCGAACAGCACCAGCACGCCATCGATGCACTGGGCGACTTGCGGCGCCGGTTCCAGAGCGACTTTGTAGTCTTCGCCCGGCACGGTCTTGAGCATGGTGAAGTCGCTGAGCAGCAACGCATCCTCGGGTTTGGCGAAGTGCAGGTAGCCGTAGTACCACAGCACCCCAACGGTGCCGAGGATGGTGCAGATACCGGTGAGGATCATCGGGATGGCGTTACGTTCTTCACTCATTGCGGACTCTCTGGTGGTTCATCTTTTGAATTCAGGGGCACCGGGTAATTCGGGATTTCGCCCAGGCGGCGCAGACCGTTGAAATGCTGTGGGTCTTCGAGATAGCGCAGCATCACCTGGCGCCAGACCGGGTCGGCGAAGGTCTGCACGTGACCGCCACGGGTCAGTTGCAGCACCCGCGGTGGCGGCGCAGCTTGATACAGACGAATGCCGTTGGAAAGGGGCACGAGGTTATCGTCGATGCTGTGGTAGATCAGTTTCGGCACGCCTTTGAGTTGCGCCATGGAGTTGATCGCGCTGTCGCCGTCGGGCACCAGCCACGACAACGGCACCTGGAACGGCCAGGTCAGCCACGAGGTAGTCAGGGCGAATCGACCGACATCGCGGTAGCTGGCGGGCGCGCCGTCGAGGATCAACGCCTTGAGCTGAAGCTGGCGTTCCGGGTGCTGGACCAGGTAATGCACGGCCATCGACCCGCCAAGACTCTGGCCCAGGACGATCAACGGCTTACCCTTGACCTCGGGCGCCTGGTCGAGCCATTTGAACGCGGCGTCGATGTCCTGGTAGATCGCCGGCAGGCTCGGTTTGCCTTCGGACAAGCCATAACCGCGGTAGTCCACCAGCAACACTTGGTAACCCTCTTTCGGCAACCACCAGCTGCCACCCAAGTGGTAAGACAGGTTGCCGCCATTGCCGTGCAGGTGCAGCACCGTGCCTTTGACCTCGACGCCTTTGGCCACCGGCAGCCACCAACCATGCAGCTTCAGGCCGTCGGCGGTGGTCAGGGTGATGTCGCGAAATTCGAGTTTGGCTTTATCCGGGGTGAACGGCTGGCCGGGCTCGGGGTAGAACAACAGCGAGCTGCAACCGCCGAGGGTCAGGAGCAGGCAGACGATGCCGAGGATTCTCATCCGTTGAAACCTCGCAGAGATGGGTGAGATTGATCGTTCCCACGCTCCGCGTGGGAATGCCGCCATGGGCGCTCCGCGCCCTCTGTGACGCGGAGCGTCACGGGATGCATTCCCACGCAGAGCGTGGGAACGATCAGTGTGATGCTCACAAAATGTTCGAGTAATCCGCTTCGATCCGGTCCAGGCTCAAGTGATTGAGGAAGTTGGAGAAGCACATCCACGCCGACAATGCGTTCAAGTCGCGGAATTGGTCCGGCAAATACTTGGGCGCTACCACCAGGCCTTCATCCACCAACTGACGCAAGGTCCGCATGTCTTCCAGGGTGGTCTTACCGCAAAACAGCAGCGGTATCTGTTCCAGCTTGCCTTTACGCACGGCCAACTGAATGTAGTTGTAAACCATGATAAAGCCCTTGAGGTAGGACAAGTCTTTGGTAAATGGCAGGCCATTGGGCACCGAGCCACGGAAAACCCGACTGGCGTTGCCATAGCTTTCGCCCATTTCGAAGCCCTGCTCGCGGAAGAACTCGAACACCTGCAAGAAGTCCGCACCCTCCTCCACCATGTGAATGGCGCGGGTACGGTTGGTCAGTTTGCGCAAGCGGCTCGGGTAAGAGGCGAAGGTGATGATTTCCATCAGGATCGCCAGGCCTTCCTGGGTCACGGTCGATGATGGCGGGCCTTTGGACAGGAAGGTGCAAATCGGCTGGTTCAGACCATTGAGGGTCGTGCCCACATGCACCAAGCCCTCATGGACTTCCAGGGCGCGCACGTCACGGTCGTTGAACATCGCGTCGGCGCGGATCTTGATGTAGTCGGCACCGGCCGCCGCATCAGCGACGATCCCGTCGGACTCGAACACCCGAATGGTTTCCTCAGCCTCGCCAAACACCTTGTTCAAGCGGGTTTGCAATAGATGCACGGCGTCCTTGGCGGTGAGGATTTTCGGTTCATCCTTCAGATCGCCACGGCCATCGATGTTGTTCAGGTAGTCGGACATCATCAGGCCGAGGTCGGCCAGGGTCGGGTCGCCGGCGTGGAACGCATCGGACGCAGCGCCGTACAGCTCCTGGGAAATCAGCCCGAAATCCTCGGTGCCGCGCGCTTCGAGCATGCGCACCACCATCCGGTATTCCTTGCACATGCGGCGCATGATCTGGCCGACCGGGTTGAACTGGCCGAGCTGCCGGGTGATGTCGCGCTCGATGTTCTGGAATTCCAGTTTCACTTTGCTGGAGTCGAAGGCCAGCGGCCGGTTCAGGTAATAGTCGCGGTCCACCGCCGGCATTTCCTTGCCCTTGGCCTTGAGGAAACCCTTGCGGATGTTGTCGTCCCACTTGACCGCATCGAGGACGCGAATCGGCGTCTGTGCCAGCACTATGCGATCGGACAAAATGCGTATCGTCTGCTGGTAATCGTCCACCCGAAACTCCTGTACTAGAACCGTTAGGTGATGGCTTTATTTGACTTTGGCCAGGCGCTGGTAGCGCACGGCTTCGACGAACACATCGGAATTGGCCGGGTCGTCGAGGTAAGCGAAGACTTGGTTCATGTCGGTGTTGATCAGCACGCCATCGCCGTCGTCCGTCTGGAAGCCTTCGCCACTGAGGACTTTTTGCCCCATGGCCTGGTTGATCTGCTCGAGGTCGAGGTTGTAGACCACCAGTTCGTGCTTTTCGTTGACTTCGAACCCGGCGATTGTGAAGTGGCCGCCGAATCTGGCCGGCACCGGCGCCGACAAGTACCAGCGACTGCCGTGACGGGACACCGTGAAGGGATAGGCTTCGCGCTCGCGAGGTTTGGCCTTGAAATAGCTGACCGCCTGATAGCGGTTGTCGCCGATGCGCGTCAGCTCCAGGTTCATCGGCTCGCCCCAGGCGTTGGTGCTGGTCCATTTGCCGAGCAGCCCTTTGGGTGCGGGGTCGCTCGAAGGCAGCGGATCCTTGAAGGTCACCAGGCAGCCACTGAGCAGCAGGAACGACAAGGCGATCACAACGACGCGCCAGGCTTTCATTCAACACTCCCTATCGATACAGCACGATGATCGTTCCCACGCTCCCGCGTGGGAATGCATCCTGTGACGCTCTGCGTCACGCCGGGCTAGGAACGCGGAGCGTCCCGGGCGGCATTCCCACGCGGAGCGTGGGAACGATCGTGAGTTACACCGACGCCAAGACCAAATGCATGTAGCGCGTGAGGATACCGAGCATTTCGGCTTCGGCCGCAGGCTCGGCGTCGTTGAGCAGGCCCTGATATTCCATCCGTCCGATAATCGCCGTCAACACTTTGGCATCCTGTTGTGGCTCACGGGAACCCAATACCTCGAAAAGCTGGCAGGTGCCCTGCAACAAGATCTGCTGATGGGAGCGCACCAACAGCGCCAGGCGCGGGTTGAGCAACGCTTCCTGGCGGAAGGCCTGCTCGGCCATCAAGTGCTCGCGACGGTTGATCAACTGGCGGTGGACATAGTCCGCCATCAGCCGGGCAATATCGTCCGCCAACTGTGAGCGCGACTCCGGCGAGCCATCGCCGCTGACCACCATTTCGCGCAACAAGCCTTCATTGCTGGCCCACAGCTTGCCCATGTAGGCCGCGCTGCGTTCCACGTATTGGGCGAAGGTATCGGTGAGCAGGTCATCGATATCCTTGAAGTAGTAAGTGGTGGCCGACAACGGCACTCCGGCCTCGGCCGCCACCGCGCGGTGACGCACCGCCCGTACGCCATCGCGCACGACAATGCGCATGGCCGCATCGAGAATGTCCTGTCGACGCTGTTCGCTGCCCTGTCGGCTGGCCTTGCGGCCCTGGTACTGAACACTTTCAGCGACCGCAGTGGCGATACCCGCTGCACCTTCTTGAGCCATTGCACGATTCACGACAGGTCTTCCTCTCTCACGCCAAAAGTAACCAATTGATACGTTTGTACCAGACAGGCAATAAAAAGCCGCCTGTTTTAGGCGGCTTTTTAACTGAAACGTTTACGCTTGCGGCCGCATGTGCGGGAACAGGATCACGTCGCGGATCGACGGTGAGTTGGTCAGCAACATCACCAGTCGGTCGATGCCGATCCCTTCACCCGCCGTTGGCGGCATGCCGTACTCCAGCGCACGAACGAAGTCGGCGTCGTAGTGCATGGCTTCGTCGTCGCCAGCGTCCTTGTCGGCCACCTGGGCCATGAAGCGCTCTGCCTGGTCTTCCGCGTCGTTAAGCTCGGAGTAGGCGTTGGCGATTTCGCGGCCACCGATGAACAGCTCGAAACGGTCGGTGACGTTCGGGTTGTCATCGTTGCGACGGGCCAGCGGCGACACTTCGAACGGGTACTGGGTAATGAAGTGCGGCTGTTCCAGCTTGTGCTCGACCAGCTCTTCGAAAATCATCACCTGCAACTTGCCCAGACCTTCGAAGCCCTGCACCTTGGCGCCGGCCTTCTTGGCGATGGCACGCGCTTTGTCGATGTCGGTCAAGTCGTCAGCGGTCAGCTCAGGGTTGTACTTGAGGATCGAGTCGAACACCGACAGACGCACGAATGGCTCGCCGAAGTGGAACACTTTGTCGCCGTAAGGAACGTCAGTGCTGCCCAGAACCAGCTGCGCCAGTTCGCGGAACAGTTCTTCGGTCAGGTCCATGTTGTCTTCGTAGTCGGCGTAAGCCTGGTAGAACTCCAACATGGTGAATTCAGGGTTGTGACGGGTCGAGACGCCTTCGTTACGGAAGTTGCGGTTGATCTCGAACACTTTCTCGAAACCGCCGACTACCAGACGCTTCAGATACAGCTCCGGCGCGATGCGCAGGTACATGCCCATGTCCAGCGCGTTGTGGTGCGTTTCGAACGGCTTGGCCGCCGCGCCACCCGGGATGGTTTGCAGCATCGGCGTTTCGACTTCGAGGAAGTCACGCTGCATCAGGAAGGCACGGGTGTGGGCAATCACTTGCGAACGCACGCGGAAGGTATTGCGCACTTCTTCGTTGACGATCAGGTCAACGTAACGCTGGCGATAGCGTTGTTCGGTGTCGGTCAGGCCATGGTGCTTGTCCGGCAGCGGACGCAGCGATTTGGTCAGCAGGCGCACTTCGGTCATTTCGACGTACAGGTCGCCCTTGCCGGAACGCGCCAGGGTGCCAACGGCTGCAATGATGTCGCCCATGTCCCAGGTTTTCACCGAGGCCAGGGTGTCTTCGGACAGGGTTTTACGGTTGACGTAAACCTGAATGCGACCGGTCATGTCCTGGATCACCATGAACGAGCCACGGTTGAGCATGATGCGACCGGCAACCTTGACCGGGATTGCAGCCTCTGCCAGCTCTTCCTTGGTCTTGTCCGCGTATTTCTTCTGCAGTTCTTCGCAGTAGTTTTCGCGGCGGAAGTCGTTCGGGAAGGCATTGCCCTTGGCGCGCTCGGCAGCCAGCTTTTCCTTGCGCAGGGCGATCAGGGAGTTTTCTTCCTGTTGCAGGGCTTGCGGGTCGAGTTCTAGGTCGCTCATGTCTTTAAAAATTCCATCACAGGTTCGTTGCCCCCGGCTGTGAGCCGGGGTTCGCGGGCAAGCCTCGCTCCTACAGGTATCCGCAGATTCTGTAGGGCGTGCCTTAGAGCCCTTGTTTCAAGCTTGCTACCAAGTATTCGTCGATGTCGCCGTCGAGCACCTTGTCGCAGTCACTGCGTTCGATGTTAGTGCGCAAATCCTTGATCCGCGACGCATCGAGCACGTAAGAGCGAATCTGGTGACCCCAGCCGATGTCCGACTTGGTGTCTTCCAGAGCCTGGGAGGCGGCGTTGCGTTTTTGCACTTCCTGCTCGTACAAGCGCGCCCGCAACATTTTCATCGCGGTGTCTTTGTTGGCGTGCTGGGAGCGTTCGTTCTGGCAGCTGACCACGGTGTTGGACGGTACGTGGGTGATACGTACGGCCGAGTCGGTGGTGTTTACGTGCTGGCCACCGGCACCGGAGGAGCGGTAGGTGTCGATGCGCAGGTCCGACGGGTTGATGTCGATTTCGATGTTGTCATCGATTTCCGGCGACACGAACACGGCCGAGAACGAGGTGTGGCGACGGTTGCCGGAATCGTACGGGCTCTTGCGCACCAGGCGGTGCACGCCGATTTCGGTACGCAACCAGCCAAAGGCGTATTCGCCCTTGATGTGGATCGTGGCGCCTTTGATACCGGCGACTTCACCGGCCGACAGTTCCATGATGGTCGCGTCGAAACCGCGTTTGTCAGCCCAGCGCAAGTACATGCGCAGCAGGATGTTGGCCCAGTCCTGGGCCTCGGTACCGCCAGAGCCGGCCTGGATGTCCAGGTAGGCGTTGTTGGCGTCCATCTCACCGCTGAACATGCGACGGAATTCGAGTTTTTCCAGGGATTCGCGCAGACGTT
Organism: Pseudomonas sp. LBUM1646; assembly: GCF_059716165.1. Taxonomy (NCBI): domain Bacteria; kingdom Pseudomonadati; phylum Pseudomonadota; class Gammaproteobacteria; order Pseudomonadales; family Pseudomonadaceae; genus Pseudomonas; species Pseudomonas sp. LBUM1646. The sequence goes on along the minus strand of NZ_CP166810.1, from coordinate 1,294,242 downwards.
CGACTTCGGCAGCGACGTCATCGACGGCAGCCTGGTCTTCTTCTTCGGCGGACATCAGCAGCAGGTCTTTGGCATCGGCCAGACCGGTGTGCATTTCGTCGAGGGTTTCGACGATCTGAGCCAGCAGCGAGCGCTCGCGACCCAGTTCCTGTGCGTACGACGGGTTGTTCCAGACAGCCGGATCTTCAAGCTCGCGATTGACTTCAGTCAGACGCTCATGCTTTTGATCGTAGTCAAAGATACCCCCGAATAGTTTCGGAGCGCTCGGACAGGTCCTTGATACTGTTAAGGATCGGGTTGATTTCCATGGCGGGCAGCACTCGTTGGCGAACTTTTGAAAGCCGGCGAGTATAACGTAAACAGGCTGTCACGGCAGCCCGCCTGGCGGACTGAATGCGCTTCAATTCCGTTTTGTCAGCCTCAAATGAAGGAAATCTTCCACAGAAAAAATCCATATCAGCAAAACGACTATTCCTACACCCGAAACAGACTTGCCCTGCATAAACCCCGCATTCACTCATTCACAGTCCCGCCCTTCTAAAACAGCACTAGGGATGTGTGATGTTCGGCCCTGCCAACCAAGCCTCTTTCCTCCTGGACATCGAGGGGTTTGCCCACGATCTGCGAGTCCTTGAGTTCACCGGCAAGGAAGCCATCAGCCAACCTTTTCGCTTTGATCTGAAACTGGTCAGCGAACGTCCCGATCTGGACCTGGAAAGCCTTCTGCATCGAATGGCTTTTCTCAGTTTCGACCGCCACGGCGCCGGCATTCATGGCCAGGTTTACCGCGTCGGACAGGGCGATGCGGGCAAGCGCCTGACCCAATACCAGCTCAGCCTGATGCCCAGCCTTGCCTGGCTGGGCCACCGCGTTAACCAGAAAATATTCCAGAAGCTGAGCGTGCCGCAGATCATCGCCCAGGTCCTGGAAAGCCACGGCATCCTCCGTGATGGCTACCGCTTCACCCTCGGCACCGATTACCGCCCACGGGATTACTGCGTCCAGTACGGCGAGAGCTGCCTGAGTTTTCTGCAGCGACTGTGCGAAGAAGAAGGCCTGCATTACCACTTTGAGCACAGCCGCGAGGGGCACGTGCTGGTGTTCGGCGATGATCAAACGGTATTTCCCAGACTCCACCGCCCCACCGCCTACCTGCAAGACAGCGCCATGGTCGCCGATGCCCCGGTGATCAACGCCTTCACCCTCGCCCTGGAAACTCGCGCCACTGCCGTGACCCGCCGCGACTACGACTTCGAAAAGCCTTTGCTGCAATTGGAAAGCGGTGCGAAAGATCCTTCGCCGCTACGACTCGAAGACTACGGCTTCCCCGGTCATTTCACCGACCGCGAACAGGGCAAGCACCGCGCCCGGCGAGCCCTTGAGCGGCACCGCAGCGATTATCGGCAAGCCACCGGACGCAGCGATCAGCCGATGCTGCTCAGTGGCCATTTCCTGCCCCTGACCGACCACCCGCGCCAGGAATGGAACGACTTGTGGTTGCTGACAGAAGTCATCCACACCGCGAAACAACCGCAAGTGCTCGAAGAGTCGATCACCAGCGCCCCGAGCGACGATTTTTCCCAAGGCTACCGCAACACCTTTCTTGCGACACCGTGGGACACCCCTTTCAGGCCCGCGCTCGTTCACCCCAAAACCACGATCAACGGCTACCAACACGCCGTGGTCTGCGGCCCACCCGGCGAAGAAATCCACTGCGACGAATATGGGCGTGTCCGTGTTCAGTTCCCCTGGGACCGCGACGGTGAGCACAACGATCACTCCAGTTGCTGGGTGCGCGTCGCCAGCGGCTGGGCTCACGACCGTTATGGCAGCGTGCTGATCCCCCGCGTCGGCATGGAAGTGATCGTCGGTTTTTACCAAGGCGACCCAGACAAACCGTTGATCGTCGCTTGCCTGGCCAATGGCGCGAATCGGCCCCCGCTCGACCTCCCCGCCGAGAAAACCCGCAGCACCTTCAGAACCCAAAGCAGCCCTGGCGGCGGCGGTTTCAACGAACTGCGTATCGAAGATCGCAAAGGGGCCGAGGAAATTTCCGTCCGTGCCCAGCGCGATTACGTACAGCACGTGCTGAACGACGAACGGGTTCAAATCGACAATCAGCGCAGCATTGTGGTCGGCGGCAACGACCGTCATGAACTGCGCGCCGAAGAACAGCGCATCACCCATGGCAACCGGCTGACGGAAATTCGCCAAGACGACCACCTGACGGTGCATGGCGACCGCCATATCCGCGCCACCAACCACCGGTTGAGCGCTCAACAGCAGGTCCACGTCAGCGCCGGCCAACACGTCGTCATCGATGGTGGCGCCAGCGTCACGATCCAGGCCGGTGGCGCGTGGATCACGATCAATGCGGCCGGCATTTTCAGCAGCGTGCCGGTTGCGCAAGGCGGTTCGCCCATGCCGCCGATGGCGGCCACCCCCGTGGCGCTCGACGCGAGCGAGCCAGCACTCGCCGAAACAGTTTCAACCGCCTTACTCAAACAACTGCTCGGCGACGAAGCCTTGATTGAACTCTGCCAGATGCCCAGCGGCGGTACGCCGATGGACTGCCCGCTGAGCGACTGCCAATGCCGCAAAGCCCTGGGCTATGGAGATCGCTCATGAATACATGGATTTTGCTGGAGCGCCCCGCCGCGCAACTCGAAACGCTCTATCGCTTGGCGGCACATCCCGACACCCAGAAGCTGTTCACCGGCACTTCACTCGACGGTTTCGCCGAGCACAGCCCGCTGCTGGTCCGGCTGAACAACCAGCCAACGCTCTCTCAGGCGATCGAGCAAACCCCGGCGCAATGGCCCGGTCTGCTGATCGAAAGCACGTGTGACAAGCCCTCGGTACTCGCGCATCTGCGCCAGATGCTGTTCGTCAACTTCGACCAGCAACGCAAAGGCGTGCTGCGCTACAGCAACCCGACCGTCGCCAGCTATTTTTTTTCCGCGTGTACCGCGCAAGACCTCAGCCTGTGGCTCGGCCCGATCAGTCGTCTGCGCTGGTTCGGTGCGACGTGGGCCGCCCAAGTGACAGATGAAATCGGCTGGCAACAGTTGCACAACCCGCACGCGGCGGACTGGCGCATTGAATGGACACACCGGGCAATGGTGCTGAGCGTCCCTCAGGAAGAGGCACTGACGCGCCAGCGCAATGAACAATTTCTCTATCACTGGTGGCAGCAACATCCCCAGCATTCCTTTGTGCAAGCCAGTTATTTGCTGGAACAAGCCCTGACTCAGGGCATCGACGACAGCGAAGACATCAGCGCCTTCCTGAGCGCCCACTGCACGCAGGTTCAGTCATGACGCGCCTCGGAAAGTTGACCGCAGGCCCAGGCTGCGAGCGCGACAAGCTGATTGTCCAGGTCATTAGCACGGGACATTCGAAAAACCAGCGACTGCTGATCGTTGATCAGTCGGGCCTGGGACCACTCCAAGCCCTGACCGATGAGGCCGTGTGCGAAACCGAGCGTTCAACCAACGTCCACAGCGAACTGTTTGTGTGGGATTGGTCGGCACCGCTCAAGCACCAATTGTGGCTGGAGATTGCCACCGCCCAAGGCCCGCCCATTCGCCTGCCGTTGCTGGAGGATGTGCGTGTCACACCGCGTCAACTGGAAGCGCAGTGGAATCAGATCGTGCCGGTGCTGCCTTTCGTCGCGCTGCCCGGGACTCGCAGCAAGTACGACCTCGGGACGCCGGTGCTGTGCCGCAGCGGTTATGTCTACGTGTTTTACCGTGATCGTCTCTGGCGGGAGCTGGAGGTGCGACAGGACGACGAACTCACGACTTATCGCGATATCGATCTGCAGGCCTATCGCCTGAATCAGGCATTCAGCAGCGATTACCGACAGGCCAGTGGCGTCGATCTCAGCGACATCTGGCTGCCCGCGACCTGGAACAATCTGCCTGCCGAAGCTGTGCAACTGTGTTTCAGCGAAATCCAGCTCAGCGCTGCACGCCTGAAACGTCTGGAGGAGGACCCAGAGTTGCGCGCCCAGCGGTGTCAGAGTCCCGCATTACAGTGCGAGAGCCAGACGTTCGAACGGCTTTTTGACCAGCAGCCCGATGGGCAGGCGATGCAGGAAGCCTTCAGTGGTTTCAACCTATGGGATGCACAAGCGTCCGATGCCGCAACCAAGGCCAGCATCACGTGGCACAACCTGGCCGCACGAGCCTTTCCCGTCAGCCTGATCGCCACGCAACGGGCACGCCAAAGCGGTTTCGAATATGTGCTGGAGCATCCCGGGCGCTACGTGTGCGACCTCTCGGGACAATTCGCGGCGCAGCGTAAAACCGAAGCCGAGGCCTGTCTGGATCAGTGGGAGCAAGGTGCTACAGCTGCGTTACCTGAAACGTTTGAAAGCAGCGCTTGGGCCGATTGCCTCGCCACGTTGCTGGATCAATTGCGTGGAAAAACACCGAACACCGATGACGCCGATCTCTGGCAGCCCCAGCCCACGGTCGTTGACGTGCTGGAAGGCGCTCGGCAACGGCGTGTGTGCGGCGTGCTGCTGGAAGACCCACGCCACCGTGTGCGGCATCTGGTGTCGCAGATCCAGCAACAACAGCAACTGCTGACGCTGTATGCCGAGCGCGCCAGCCTGCACCCCCACCACGCCAGCGCGGTCATGGTTCAGCAACTGATCGTGCCGGCGACCATCGGCGGCCAGAAAAACCCGTTGCACGCCTGCTTCGACAAAGTGAAAGAGGCGGGCCGCCGCGACATCAACCGCTTCACCGCCACGGCTGAACGCGCGTTGCTTTGGCAACAACTGAACATGGCGCAGGCTCTGCTTGCCGAGTGCCTGCAACAACCGGTCACCCAGCAAACGTTGGCCGATCATTTGAGCCTGGAAGACTTCGATTACCTGGCGGCGCTGTTTGCCGTCAGCCAGGTTTTCGCCAGCCTCGCCACCGTGCCCGCGCAACTTGATCCGCTGGCCCGCAATGGTGATGTCACCCATGCGCTGACCGGGTTGAGCCTTTACAGCCCGCAGGCCAGTGTTGGCCAGACGTTGCTCAATGACATCGCTCACGACCCGACGCACCCGCTGCACGGGATGCTTTGGCCGGCCGTTGATGAAGCCGCGTTGGCTGCGCCTTACGTGCCGCCCACCGAGAAAACGGTTAACGAGGGCGATGGTTGTTTACGAGCCCAACACCTCGCTGAATTCGAAACCGACCCGGGGCCTTACTACCCGCAGGTCGAACACCTCGACGGGCATTTACTGGAAGGGTTACTGGCCAGTGGCAGCCTGAACAGCACACTGACTGGCCAATCGAAAGCGGCGGCCAGCACGTTAGTCAGCATTTACGAAAATCTCGCTGGCGCTTTAGAAACCGCCAGCAGTGCGGTGAAGGCACAGGTCGCACACGCCCCCACCAGCGCCTATCTGCATGGACTTGGCGTGGGGTTGTTGCGCAGTTTGATGCCCAAGACCTTTGGTGAAATGCACTTCATCAATCGGCGGGATGCTGATCCGCAGCGGTATCACCTGTTTGGTTTGTCCGACGTGCCGGTGGGGGATCAGCGGCCACGGCGGGTGATGGGGGAGTATCTGGATGCTCAGGGGCGGCCGTTGAAAGTGGGGAATGCGGCAGATGTGTTTGAGACGCCAAGTGCCCCGCGTATAGGGAATTACAAACTGCTGGTGATGCCGGTGGATCATCCGACGGTGCACAGTCTTAGTGAGCTGAATCGGCGGATTAATGCTGTGCATAAAGCGGATGTTGAGGCTCGGGGGACGGATAACGCGACAGTGAAAGGCGCGTTGCAGCGTGGAGTGGATGAGCATGCGGATTTGGCTAATAGCCGGATGCATCGCGTGTTGGGCTCGTTGCCGTTTGCGGCGGGGGTTTTGATGTTGGAGGTTTGGAATGTTCGGACGGAGTGGGAAAGTCGGAAGCAGGTCGCACGGGAAAAAGGGTTATTTCGTGTAAACATTGGCGCATTCGGAGCTGGGTTGGATCTAGCTATCGCTTTGGAAATGCTGACAGTAAAACTTGCCGGTACCGAATCAGTTTTAGCGGCTGGTCGCAAGGTGCTGTTCAGTATTTCAGATGAAACCGTGAAAACCTTAAATTCTCTCTTAGCCAAGTATTTAGTTAAGGAATTTACCGTGCGTCTGGTTGCGCAAATAACCAGTGGTTTGGTTCTTGCGGCCATTTGCCTGACAGACGCTTGGTATGCATGGACATGGGGCGATGACGCCAGTTGGGGCTATCTGATGATGGCTGTGGGTGGAGCAGCCAGCGCTCTCAGTGGCCTGGTTATCAGCAGCGTCACCTTTCTTGGACTTGGTCCGGCGGGTTGGGTGGCACTGATATTGATCCTGATCGGCGCTGGTCTCGCTTGGTGGCTGACCGACAAGCCCATCGAAGAATGGCTGGTTAATGGCCCTTTCGGCACTCAAGTTCATTCTGACAATACGCACCTGCTGGATCCACAGCGCGGTTTCTATTATCTGATCAGTTTGTTTGCGGACATCCGCATCAGCGTGGGTTCCAACCCTGAATTCGTGCCCAACGCCAAACATGACATTCACGCAAAGACGCCGTTTCAAGTGATCTCGTCTAACACTTGCATCCGCATCGAAAGTAACTTACCAGGTTTAATTTCAAACTTGGGCACGCTCAGTATCAATGCTCACTGCCGACTCAATACATTCGAACTCAAGGGTGGGCGCCTAAAAAGTGAAACCGTGCCATTCAAAAAACTGATTAACATTCAGCTCGTCTCGCCCAAAGCACAAAGGCTTATACCGCAAGGTCTGGAACTATTTTTCGACACCTCACCGAACTACGCCTTCGATTTGGTTACAGGGTCTTCTGGCGTCGCACAACAATGGCAAGTGAGAGCGCAGTGTGTGCTGGAACAAAAAAATCAACGCTGGCACTTTCATGCGCCACCGCCAAAGGACGGCACGCCATTTGATGAGTCCCACAAAAAACCGAACTTCGAAAACGAAGGTGAACTTTATTGGGCTGATGAACTTACAAATAAATCGCGGAATGGCAACTAATGACTGATCAATCTTGGTACGCCCAGACTGCCTATGGATGGAATGAGCCCCCCCAACAAGAACGCTCGGCGGAACGTCCGTGGATAATGCGTTTTGCCAAGGCCAGACTGCCTTGGGGCAATACGGATGACATAACGTCGGTAAACCATCTCGAAAAATTCTCACCAAAAACACTACGTCAACATGAAGAAATTAAAAAAGAGCGTGAAGAGAAAATTGCAGCAGACAACTATTCTCCCACCCCACAAGAACTTATTGATTTCCACATAAGGGATGACCATGAACGATTCAGATACGCGACGCTTCCTGCGAGCTCTCACTTCTGGCTATATATGAAAGCCTTCGGAAAATGGTTTTTTTACATATTTTTCATATTTAGCATTCCAAGTCACTTCGTGATGACTTCAGCAACTACAGAACCATTCTGGAAACTGACAAAACGCTCAATATTCGAGTATTACTCCTGGTTTTTCGGCATACCACTCCTATCCTGGGCAATCGGCTCAATAGTCATCAAACACTTCCCCAGCCTCTGGCTAAAACCCTCCCGAGGCCCCATCTGGGAACTCAACCGCCGCACCGGTCTGGTCACCGTCTTCGACTACAAAAACAACGGTGAATACAAAAAGAACGGCACCATCGGTGAACTCACCGCGCCGTTCTACGAATTCGACGCCTACATCGCCACGTCCCCGGACAGCCAGGGCATGCCGATGAATGTGCTTTACCTCGCCCATCGCTACCGCAACATCATGATCAACTTCGGCGCATTACTCTGCCCCGGCCCCGAGTCGCAACCCGCGTGCGCCCTGTGGGATTTCATCCAGAACTACATGGACGTCAGCCGCCCCTTACCGGACCTGCCCCAATACGAGGAATACCGCCACCTCGACCCCACCACAGCCGAATACGACCGCCGCACCGGTCGCAACCCGCGTTTCTGGATCGACATGGACGAAGCAACGTTCAAGCAGGTGGTCAGGGAGATGCATCAACGCGTCGCCAGCATCGATACGTTTCAACGACCGAACCTGATGGCCAGGTATGTGACGTATGTCGATTAATCAGCCACCACCCGATAACGGTCCACTGCACACTGATAACCCCGATGCACCCGCAAACACCAACGACTACGCAATCATCCGAGTTCGCCACAAGAAGTCGGGGGCTTTGGCTTGGCGCGTATCGTTGTTTAGGGAAGGCGTCACGAAGGTTCATAAGGAATTTACGTTCATCAGCCATGGCGGTGAGCGTCCGGCGCGTGCCGCTGCCGAGCAGTTTCGCAACAAACAGATGCTCCGCTTCCCACCGCCACTGAGCCGCACGATCCGGCAAAAGCTGCGTGCCAGTAACACCAGTGGCCTGGCGGGTGTTTCACGACAGACGAACGGCAAGAACACCTACTGGATCGCGCAAACGACGACCCGTGAAGGCAAAAAACTGTCCCGGTCATTCAACGTGGAAAAGTTCGGGGAAGAGCAGGCGAAACACAAGGCTATCGAGGCGCGAAAGGAGCAGCTAGCGACCATCGAGCATCGGACTTTTCGTCATCATGGCGGTGAAAAACTCTACGGCGAATTGCTGCTGGGGGTCTCGACAGCGTAGGAGGAATGCTGGTGGGCCGCTTCGCAGCCCACGGGGGCAAGCCCCCTCACCACAGGGTGTTAGACAGGCGAGAGATCTATGTCAAAGACACATCGGTGCCCGTCACTCAATCCCCACCTGATTGCGCCCATTATTCTTCGCCAGATACAGCCCCTTGTCCGCCGCCGAGATCAATTGCCGGCAATCGCTGCCCGGCTGCGGGGTAATCGTCGACAGGCCGATGCTGATGGGGTGAATGATTTGGCCCGAACCACGAGGAGGATGGCGTTTGTAGCAGCTGTCGAGCCTGCGAGGCTGCGTTCGAGGACGAAGTCCTCGCCACCGCGTCATACCTGAAAGAACGAGTCGTCTGGTTTTACGACGGCTTCGCCGCCGAACGCAGCCTCGCGAGCTCGGCAGCTGCTACCAAGGAATGGTGGTGGATTATTCAATCCCCACCTGATTGCGCCCATTATTCTTCGCCAGATACAGCCCCTTGTCCGCCGCCGAGATCAATTGCCGGCAATCGCTGCCCGGCTGCGGGGTAATCGTCGACAGGCCGATGCTGATGGTCAGGCTGGAACCTTCGACCGGAAACACATGCGGAATCTTCAACGCCGCTACCGTCTGGCGCAGCTTCTCCGCCACCAGCCGCGCGCCGCCCGGCGAGGTGTTGGGCAATACCAGCACAAACTCTTCGCCACCATAACGCGCCGGCAAGTCCGAAGGCCGGGCGCTGGCGTCGCGAATCGCGGTGGCGACTTTGCGCAGGGCTTCGTCGCCTTCCAGGTGGCCGAAGCTGTCGTTGTAGGACTTGAAGTAGTCCACGTCGATCATCAGCAGCGACAGCTGAGTCTGGTCGCGCAACGAACGGCGCCATTCCAGTTCCAGGTATTCGTCGAAGTGGCGGCGGTTCGACAGGCCGGTCAGGCCGTCGGAGTTCATCAAACGCTGCAAAACGAGGTTGGTGTCGAGCAACTGCTGCTGGCTGACCCGCAATGCGCGATAAGCCGCATCCCGTTGCAGCAAAGTCATGTAGGAGCGCGAGTGATAGCGGATACGTGCCACCAGTTCGATGTTGTCCGGCAGTTTCACCAGATAATCGTTGGCCCCAGCCGCGAACGCCGCGCTTTTGATCAGCGGGTCTTCCTTGGTCGACAGGACGATGATCGGAATATCCTTGGTCGCCGGGTGGTTGCGGTACTCGCGCACCAGCGTCAAACCGTCGAGACCGGGCATGACCAGGTCTTGAAGGATCACCGTCGGCTTGATCCGAATCGCCTGGGCGATGGCCTGGTGCGGGTCGGCGCAAAAGTGGAAGTCGATGTTCTCTTGATTCGCCAGACCGCGCCGAACCGCCTCGCCGATCATCGCCTGATCGTCCACCAACAACACCATGGCGGCGTTTTCGTCGGTCTTGAAGTCGTCGAGCTGTAAGTCATTCATGTGCGGTCACCTGAGTACTACTTGGGCCAGGATTGCTGGGAAAAGTCTTCATTTGGGGAATATCTCCAGCAATCGTGGCGCTATCTTTTCCAGTGGGCGAATTTCCACGGCCGCGTCGATGGCTGCGGCCGCCTTCGGCATGCCGTACACCGCACTGCTGTTCTGGTCCTGAGCGATGGTCAGGTAGCCCTGCTGGCGCATGAGTTTAAGCCCCTGCGCCCCGTCGCGCCCCATGCCGGTCAACAAAACGCCCACGGCGTCGCCGTTCCAGTAACTGGCCACGCTCTCGAAAAACACATCGATCGAGGGCCGGTAAATCTCGTTGACCGGTTCGGCGGTGTAGGCCAGCGTCCCGTTCTTCAACAAGCGAATATGGTGATTGGTGCCGGCCAGCAACACCGTGCCGGCCTGGGGTGGTTCGCCTTCCTGGGCCAGGCGCACGTTGAGGCCGCTGGCGCTGCTGAGCCATTCGGCCATGCCGGCGGCGAACACCTGGTCCACGTGCTGGACCAGCACGATGGCGGCCGAAAAATCCCGCGGCAGGCCCTTGAGCAGGACTTCCAGCGCCGCCGGCCCGCCCGCAGATGAACCGATGGCCACCAGTTTTTGCCGCGACCCCGAACTGCGCAGCGGGCTCGGCGCCGACCGCACCCGGTTGCCCTTGTCGCCGATCAGCCAACCGATGTTCATGATCTTGCGCAGCAACGGCGCCGCCGCCTCAGCCGCATTGCCGGCGCCGATGGCGGGCGTATCGACCACATCCAGCGCACCGTGGCCCATGGCTTCGAACACCCGGTGCACGTTCTGTTGGCGGTCCACCGTAACAATCACGATGGCGCACGGGGTGTCGGCCATGATTCGCCGGGTCGCCTCCACGCCATCCATTACCGGCATGATCAAGTCCATCAGGATCAAGTCCGGGGTGTACTCGGCGCAACGTTGCACCGCCTCGGCGCCGTTGCTGGCCACCCAGATCACCTGATGCGCCGGTTCGAATGCCACGGCGCGGCGCAGGGCCTCTACCGCCATGGGCATGTCGTTGACGATAGCGATTTTCATGCCCGCGCTCCCCCGATGAGCTCAACCACTGCATCGAGCAGGGCGTCGTCATGAAAACTGGCTTTGGCTAGATAATAGTCGGCTCCGGCGTCCAGTCCACGACGACGGTCTTCTTCGCGATCTTTATAGGACACCACCATAACCGGCAGCGATTGCAGGCGATTGTCCCGGCGCAATAAAGACACCAGTTCGATGCCATCCATGCGCGGCATGTCGATGTCGGTGATCAGCAAATCGAAATCCTCCGAACGCAGGGCGTTCCAACCATCCATCCCATCCACCGCCACGGCCACGTCGTAGCCGCGATTGAGCAGCAACTTGCGCTGCAACTCGCGCACGGTCAGGGAATCGTCCACCACCAGAATCCGCTTGCGCGCCGCTTCCGGGGTTTGATTACTGTGGCGGGCAATGCGCTCCAGACGCCCGGTGTTGAGCAGTTTGTCCACCGAACGCAGCATGTCTTCGACGTCGACGATCAATACCACCGAACCGTCGTCGAGCAAGGCCCCGGCGGAAATATCCTGAATCTTGCCCAGCCGCTCATCCAGCGGCAATACGACCAATGTCCGCTCGCCAATAAAGCGCTCGACCGCCACGCCATAGATCGCATCGCGCTCGCGAATCACCACGACCTTGAGGGTTTGCGGACTGTTCTGGCTCGCCGGGCGCTGCAATAACTGACTGGCCGCCACCAGGCCGACATGCCGGCCTTCGTACCAGAAGTGCTGGCGACCTTCGAGCTGAACGATGTCTTCCGGCTCCAGGTCGCACATGCGCTCGATGTGCGCCAGCGGAAAGGCATAGGCCTCGTCGCCGACTTCCACCACCAGGCTGCGCACAACCGACAGGGTCAGCGGCACTTCCAGATGGAAACGACTGCCCTCGCCCACCGTCTGCTCCAGCACCACCGCGCCGCGCAATTGCCGGACCATATGCTGAACCGCATCGAGTCCGACGCCACGCCCGGAGACTTCAGTGACCTTGTCCCGCAGGCTGAAACCCGGCAGAAACAGGAACGTCAGCAGTTCTTCTTCGCTCAACTGCGCAGCGGTTTCCGCCGGAGACAATTGCCGCTCAATGATGCTGCGGCGAACCTTCTCCAGATCGACGCCATTGCCGTCATCGCTCAGTTCCAGCACCAGTAGACCGGCCTGGTGCGACGCGCGCAGACGGATCAAGCCTTCAGGTGGTTTGCCGGCCAGCAGCCGTTGTTCCGGGGTTTCAATGCCATGGTCCACGGCGTTACGCAGCAGATGGGTCAGCGGCGCCTCGAGTTTTTCCAGCACGTCGCGGTCGACCTGGGTCTTTTCGCCTTCGATCTCCAAGCGCACCTGCTTGCCCAGGTCGCGGCCCAGATCACGGACCATCCGCACCTGCCCGGTCAGCACGTCGGCAAATGGCCGCATGCGACAGGCCAGCGCGGTGTCGTACAACACCTGCGCACGCTGACTGGCGTGCCAGGCGAATTCATCGAGTTCGGCGTTCTTTTCCACCAGTAATTGCTGGGATTCGGCCAATAACCGCCGGGCATCGTCCAGCGCTTCCTGGGCTTCCAGGCTCAAGTTCTGATCCTTGAGATGGACGTTGAGGTTTTCCAGGGCGCGCAGGCCATTGCTCTGCGTGCGTTTGAGACGCTGCATGGTGGCCAGGTGCGGTTTGAGCCGCAGGGTTTCCACCAGGGATTTGCTCGACAGATCGAGCAGGCTGTTCAGGCGTTCGGCGGTGACCCGCAACACCCGCTCACCGTTTTCGGTGGTGCGTTTGGTCTTGCGTGGCGGCTCGGCGGGGGCGATCGGTGGCGATTCGACGACCGGAATCGGCACTTCGACCACGGGGGGCTGTAATTGCTGTTCGTCCATGAATGGCGCAATCGGCGTGCTGATCGGCGGCGCCAGCGCCATCGGATCGAGCAACCGTCCCATCAGCGCCACATAGGCATCGATTTCTATCGCCGAAGGGGCATTGGTCGGCGTCGCGATGCGCATCAACAGGTCGGTGCCCTGCAACAACGCATCGATGTGCTCCGGGCGCAGATACAGCCGCCCTTCCTGAGCACTGACCAGGCAATCCTCCATCACATGGGCGACGCTGACCCCGGCGTCCACGCCGACAATCCGCGCCGCCCCCTTGAGCGAGTGCGCCGCACGCATGCACGATTCCAGGTGATCGGCCTGGGTCGGATCGCGTTCGAGGGCCAACAGACCAGTGCTCAGCACCTGAGTCTGGGCCTCGGCTTCCAGGCTGAACAGTTCCAGCAAAGAGGCGTCGCGCATTTGCTCGGGGGTCATGTGAGGCTCCGGGTCACGGCGGACAACAGCTGTTCTTCATCCAGCCAACGCAGGCTGCGACCTTTGAATTGCAGCACGCCACGGGTGTATTTCGCACTAGTCTGGGCACCGGACTGGGACGCGGCATCGAGGATGCGTTCGTCGATGGCGTGAATTCCGTCCACCTCGTCCACCGGCACCACCACCGGGCCACCCCGGGCAGCAATGATCAGCATGCGCGGCATGACCCGAGCGCCATTTGCCACCGGGTTGGTGGTGTCGAGGCCGAGCAATTCCACCAGCGACAGGCACGCCACCAGGGCGCCGCGCACATTCGCCACGCCGAGCAAGGCCCGGGAGCGCTGGTGCGGCAAGGAATGAATGGTTTGCAGCGGCGCCACTTCCACCAAGCTGCGAGTGGCCAGGCCCAGCCATTCTTCGCCGAGGCGGAACATCAGCAGCGAGCGGGTCTTGACGTCGGTTTCAACCGCCGTCGCCACTTGCTCGTGATGTTCCTGCTGCAAGGCATAGCGGTCGAGCAAACGGGTGGCGGCGGCGGAATACACCGCGCAATTGCGGCAGTGAATGTGTTCGACCAGCAGCGGGCAGGACTTGTCACCGTGGATGCCGATACGGTTCCAGCAGTCGTCGATGGCCTGGGCATCTTCATGGGTGACGCTCAAAGTGTCGCTGATGCTCATCGTTTACGCTCACTGTCGGCGGCGCGCTCGCTGCGGGCGGCGCGGTCCTGCAATCGTCTGGCGCCCGCCGTGTCGCCCTGGGATTGCAGCAAGGCTGCCAGGTGCATCAACGCGTCGGGGTGCTGCGGTTCGAGGTACAACGCTTTGCGATAAAACCCTTGGGCTTCCAGTGCGCGGCCGGCCACATCACTGAGCAGTCCCAGCCAATAAAATACCTGAGCCACCGGCTCGTGGCTGCGCAGATAACTTTCGCAGGCCGCACGAGCTTCGGCACTTTTGCCTTCGTTGGCCAGGGCGGCGATGTTCGCCAGCAGCGCGGCGGCGTCCGGATTGGCGGTTTTCACGGTATTGGGCAACGGCACCACGGTGGCGAACGGGCGGCTGCGCACCGGCGGCGGAGTCACGCTGCGCACCGGTTGACGCACTGGCAGCGGAGTTGGAACGAACGTCGGCAAAGGCTCTGGCTCCGGCACGCTTTGGCGGCTAAAGGCAAACGACTGCGGAATGCCGATCGAACGCATGCCCAGACGCCCGAGCAAGCTGCCCTCGGCCGGACCGATAAACAGCACACCGTCGACGTGAGTCAGGCGCTTGAGCACTTCGAAAACTTGCTGCTGGGTCGGCTGGTCGAAATAGATCAGCAGGTTGCGACAGAACACAAAGTCATAGGGCGGTTCGCCGGCCAGCAGGGCCGGATCCAGCAGGTTGCCGACCTGCAAACGCACCTGTTCCAGTACCCGCTCGCTGAGTCGAAAACCCTCCCCTTCGGCACTGAAATGCCGCTCACGAAAGGCGATGTCCTGCCCGCGAAAGGAGTTCTTGGTGTACACCGCGCGCCTGGCTTTTTCCACCGAGAGCGGGCTGACGTCCATGCCTTCGACCTTGAACTGATGCGGCTTGAGTCCGGCATCGAGCAAGGCCATGGCGATGGAATACGGCTCTTCGCCGGTGGAGCACGGCAGGCTGAGGATGCGCAAGGCGCGCATGTTGTTGATGTCGGCCAGGCGTTTGCTCGCCAGTTTCGCCAACGTGGCGAAGGATTCCGGGTAACGGAAAAACCAGGTTTCCGGAACGATCACCGCTTCGATCAGCGCCTGTTGCTCATCCCGCGAACCCTGCAAGGTGTGCCAATACTCGTCGGCGGTCAGCGCCTGGGAGGCGGTGGTGCGTTGACGCACGGCACGTTCGATGATCGCCGGGCCCACCGACGCGACGTCGAGGCCGATGCGGTCCTTGAGAAAATCGAAAAAGCGCTGGTCGCTGCTCATGGCTGTTCCTCAACCTGTGTCAGGTCCAGGGGCGGCGATGGGAACAGTAGCGCACGCACCTGCTCATCCAGCAGATCGGCAACCCGCACCCATTGCAGCAAACCCTGGGCGTCCTTGCGCACCGGACCGAGGTACGGCGCCTGGCGATTGTCCAAGCCATAAGGCTGAAAATCCGCCGGGTTGCAGCGCAGGGTATCGGTGGCCTGCTCCAGGATCAGCCCGAGCAGTTGCGCAGGCGTGGCCTCGTCCGGCCGATAGTGCACCAGCACCAGCCGCGTGCTGGTGCGAGCCTGGGCCGGTTGGCCGAACGTCAGCGCGCTGAGGTCGATCACTGGCACCACCGCGCCGCGATAGGCGAATACCCCGGCCACCCAATCGGGCGCCCGGGCAATCGGCTTCAATGGCACGCGCGGCAGCACTTCCGCCACCTCGATGGCTTGCAGGGCGTAACGCTCGTTACCGACGCGGAACACCAGGAACAGCGCCTGCTTCGCCGACACCACGGCAGTGCGTTTGGCCGCGAGTTCGCTCATCAGACTTTGAATCGCGAGACGCCGCTGCGCAGCCCGACCGCCACCTGACTCAGTTCGTCGATGGCGAAGCTGGCCTGGCGCAAGGACTCGACGGTCTGGCTGCTGGCATCGCCCAACTGCACCAGCGCGTGGTTGATCTGTTCGGCGCCAGTGGCCTGGGCCTGCATGCCCTCGTTGACCATCAATACTCGCGGCGCCAGCGCCTGGACCTGATGGATGATCTGCGACAACTGCTCGCCGACCTGCGTCACTTCGGACATGCCGCGGCGCACTTCTTCGGAGAACTTGTCCATGCCCATAACCCCGGCCGATACCGCCGACTGAATCTCACGGACCATCTGCTCGATGTCGTAAGTGGCTACAGCGGTCTGGTCCGCCAGCCGTCGCACTTCAGTGGCGACCACGGCGAAACCGCGCCCGTACTCTCCGGCCTTCTCGGCTTCGATGGCGGCGTTGAGCGACAACAGGTTGGTCTGGTCGGCGACCTTGACGATGGTCACCACCACCTGGTTGATGTTGCCGGCCTTCTCGTTGAGGATCGCCAGCTTGGCGTTGACCAGATCGGCCGCGCCCATCACCGAGTGCATGGTGTCTTCCATGCGCGCCAGGCCTTGCTGCCCGGAACCGGCCAATACCGAGGCCTGATCGGCGGCGGTGGAGACTTCGGTCATGGTGCGCACCAGGTCGCGGGACGTGGCGGCGATTTCCCGGGACGTCGCGCCGATTTCAGTGGTGGTGGCGGCGGTCTCGGTGGCGGTGGCTTGTTGTTGCTTGGACGTAGCGGCGATTTCGGTGACCGAGGTGGTGACTTGCACCGAAGAGCGCTGGGCCTGGGACACCAGCGACGTGAGCTCGGTCATCATGTCGTTGAAGCCGGTTTCCACGGCGTTGAATTCGTCCTTGCGCTCCAGGTTCAGACGACTGCTGAGGTCGCCGGTGCGCATGATTTCGAGTATCTGCACGATGCGATTCATCGGCGCCATGATGGCGCGCATCAGCAACAGGCCACAGAGGCCCGCGGCCAACACGGCAATCAGCAGGGAAACGCCCATGATGATCTTCGCGGTGACCACGGCGTCATCGATGTTCGCCATGTCCTGGTCGGCCACGGCTTTGTTTTCACGCAGGATGTCATTGAGCTTCACGCGCCCTGCGGTCCAGGTCGGGGTCAGTTGTTCGTTGAACATCTTGATGGCCTCGGCTTCCTGATTGCGCTTATGCAAATCGAGCACCGCGGCGAGGGTCTTGTTGTATTGCTCATGGAGTGTTTCGAAGGCGGCGAATTCGACCTTGTCCTCCTCCGTGGTGACCGTTTTGCGATAGCTGTCCATCGCATCGACTACGCGCGCCTCGAAGCTTTTGAAGTCGGCGGCGTCTTCGGCACTGATGCCCTGCCCTTCCTTCAAGCCGAGCATTTCCTGGGTCTGGAGAAAACTGTCGACCCAGGCGCCACGAATGGTCGAGCTGTAATAAACCCCGGGCAATGCGTCGTCACGCACGCTTTGTTCACTGACTTCTATCTTCAGCAGCCGGGAATACGAGACGACCACCATCAACAGCATGATGGCAATAATGACCGCAAAGCTCGCCAAGATGCGTTGGCGCAACGTCCAGTTCTTCACAGTATGTCCTCGGGGCCATTTTCAAATGCTGCGGAGTATAGCTGAGGGTGTCTCATTTATAAGACGGCAGACCTGCCACTTCTCATTCTGGCGCCACTACCTTCCAGCGCTGCTGTCGTTTGCCGGTGTATTCAGCGGCGGCGCACTGTGTGTGGTGCCGGACTGTAGCCTCTTGTTGAGGGATCTTCCGAGGCTGACGCAGGGCTTTTCCAGCAAGGTATAGCTGATGCTCGAGAGTGCGAGCGTCGCCAGGATGTACAACAGAAAAACACCCACGTTGAACGCCGCCGGCAAGTTTGTGGCGGACGCCGCCCACTCCAGAAAGAAGGGATGCACGAGATAAACCGAATAACTGATGGTGCCCAGATAGATCAGGCCTTTTATTGGCCGGCGCAAAAACAGGGTCATGGCGATAGCAAACGCTATCCCTGCCAGGTAGCTGACCCAATAGGAGTAGGGGTTTTCGTTATGCCCATAATTGGCGTTATAGGCGAGAAAACAAATGAAAGGCAGGAAAACGAAGAACAGTGCGATCCATATATAAACGTACTTGCGATCCAACTTGCTGGTGGAACCCAAACTGACGTCTCGCCAGAAACTGCCAAAGAACATGATCGACAGGCATAACGGCAATCCCACGGGGATTTTTTTGGCCAGATAGAATCTGGCAACTGAAAAAACCAGCGCCACGACCAACAGCCCGACAGCCGCGCCAAATCGTACGGAGACACGTCCCAGCAAGCCGACGCTAAATAGCGCAGCGCAGGACATATAAAAAAACATCTCCATGATCAGCGTCCAATAGACACCAAACAAATCGGGCGCCCTCAACAGTGACTGAAACATCGTCATGTTGATCAGTACGGTATTAACCGGGACCGGCGTCGATAAAAACCAGTACGAACTGATCACGGCCAGCGCTATGGAAAACCAGTAAGCCGGGTACAGCCTGAAGAATCTGGAAATGCCAAAGGCAACTAACGCATGTTTTCCTTCTTTCAGGCTATAGGGAATGACCATCCCGCTGAGCAGGAAAAAGATGACGACACCCATTTGCCCAAGGTTCACGTAGGTGAAAAAGAAGGTGTCTTTGAGCGGTGTTCGTTCGATGAAGTGAGCCACCACGACCATCATCGCAGCGATGCCTCTGAGGGCATCCAGGTGCGACAGGCGATTCTGCGAGGTCATGCGTTGCATCCTTTGCGAGGCCTGCGCTTTGGCGTCGGCAATATCAAGTTTCCGTGCCGTTGCAGGCAGCGGTGTAGAGCGGGGACTTTCCGCTATCTCGGGGAAGGAGTGCCAGTGGCGTATCGGCAGAAATGGGCCGTGGATTGGTCATTGGGAGATGTGTTGGGGTTGAGGATGCCTTCGCGGGCAAGCCTCGCTCCTACAGGGTCTCAAATCATGTAGGGGCGAGGCTTGCCCGCGAAGGGGATTTCAAAATTTACATGGAAGCCTGCCGCACCTGCTTCTCAAGCTCCACCTTCAACCCCGGCTCAAGCTTCAACTGCCGCGCCAGTTCATCGAGGTAGGACTTCTCCATGAAGTTCTCCTCATCCACCAGCATGACACTGGCGATGTACATCTCGGCGGCCATTTCCGGGGTGCTGGCGGCGCGGGCGACGTCGGTCGGGTCCAGGGGTTTGTTGAGTTCGGCGTGCAGCCAGTGTTGCAGTTCCTGATCGTTATCGAGCTTGGTGAATTCACCTTCAATCAACGCGCGTTCGCGCTCATCGACGTGGCCATCGGCTTTGGCCGCTGCCACCAATGCCTTGAGGATCGCCTGGCTGTGCAACTCAACCTGCGCCGGCGGCAAGCGATCGACGGTTTGCGGTTCAGTCTTCGGCGCCGTGCCCTGCTGGGCCTGCCAGTTGCCGTAGGCCTTGTAGGCAATCACGCCCAGCGCCGCGAGCCCGCCGTAGATAGCGACTTTACCGCCGACTTTGCGGACCTTCTTGTTACCCATCAGCAGCCCCATCGCCCCAGCCGCCAAAGCACCACCGCCCGCCCCCGAGAGCAAGCCGCCGAGGCCGCCCGAGCCACCGCTGCCGCCGAGCAAGCCGCCCAGGCCACCGCCAGAAGGTTTGTTCTGATGACCGCCAGACTTCTTCTGCAACATGTCCTGACCGGACTTGAGTAGCTGATCGAGCAATCCACGGGTGTTCATTTGCTGCCTCCACGAATTCGGGGTAACCGGATCATTAAGGTCACCAGCCTAGATCGAAAGTGCCCGGCGCCTGCCTGTGAGAGTGCTTCGAGATGTTGCTTGGCAACACTCGCTCAATTCGGGCCATCGATTAAAAAGATATACACTCGAGCAAATCTATAAAAACCGCCCACTGGGTACTTTTTCCATGATGACCTTGCGTCAGATCCGACATTTCATCGCCGTGGCCGAGACCGGATCGATCTCCGCCGCCGCGCAAACCGCGTTTATTTCCCAGTCCACCCTGACCCTGGCGATCCAGCAACTGGAACAGGAAATCGGCGTCAGCCTGTTCAACCGTCACGCCAAGGGCATGACGCTTACGCACCAGGGTCATCAATTCCTGCGCCAGGCGCACTTGATTCTGGCGACCGTGGATAACGCCAAACGCAGCCTGCAACAGAGTACCGACCAAGTCGCCGGGCAGTTGATCGTCGGTGTGACCAGCCTCGTCGCCGGTTACTACCTCGCGGATTTACTGACTCGATTCCAGCGCGCCTACCCCAACGTCGAGATCCGCGTGATGGAGGACGAGCGCCCGTACATCGAGCACTTGCTGGTCAGCGGCGAAATCGATGTCGGTGTGCTGATCCTCTCTAACCTCGAAGACCGCCACGCGTTACAGACCGAAGTCCTGACCCATTCGCCCCACCGCTTGTGGCTGCCGGCCCAGCACCCGCTGTTGGAACACGACAGCATCAACCTCGCCGACGTGACGCGCGAGCCGCTGATTCAGTTGAACGTCGATGAAATGGACCGCAACGCCCAGCGCATGTGGTCGGCGGCCTCGCTGCAACCGCGCATCACCCTGCGGACCGCGTCGACGGAAGCCGTGCGAAGCCTGGTCGCCGCAGGTTTGGGCGTGTCGATCCAGCCCGACATGACTTACCGCCCATGGTCTCTGGAAGGCGACATCATCGAAGCCCGGCCGATTGCCGACCTCAGCCAGACCCTGGATGTCGGCCTCGCCTGGCGCAGAGGCACCGCGCGCCCAGCACTGGTCGATCCATTCCTGACCGTCGCCCGTGAGCAGCCTCATGGCGGGCGCAAGCCATCTATTTAATCGAACGCCACCTTCAGTATTTAGCATTTGTCGACCTCGGGCCCGCGCACTAGTCTTGTTACATATTTATAAGACGGCCGGGCCCCAGTCACTGGGAGCACCATGGCCACACAAGAAAAGAGAACCCGAAAAATGGCTGGCGCGCAGACCCCGTTGTTCACCGCGTTGTTGATCGATGGCGAATTGGTCCAGGGCCAGGGCTTTGTCGAGCCGATCCTCAACCCCGCCACCGGTGAAGTGCTGACGCATATCGCCGAAGCCAGCACCGAGCAAGTCGAAGCCGCGATCCTCGCCGCCCACCGCGCCTTTGCCAGTTGGTCACGGACCACGCCGCAGCAACGCTCGAACTTGTTGCTGGACATCGCCAACGCCATCGAAAAAAACGCCGACCTCCTCGCCCGTCTCGAATCCCTGAATTGTGGCAAGCCGTTGCACCTGGCCCGTCAGGACGATTTGAGCGCCACGGTGGATGTGTTCCGTTTCTTCGCCGGCGCCGTGCGTTGCCAGACCGGCCAGCTCAGCGGCGAATACCTGCCGGGTTACACCAGCATGGTGCGGCGCGATCCTATCGGGGTCGTCGCGTCGATTGCGCCGTGGAACTACCCGATCATGATGGCCGCCTGGAAAATCGCCCCGGCCCTGGCCGCCGGCAACACGCTGGTGTTCAAGCCGTCCGAACATACGCCGCTGTCGATTCTGGCTTTGGCGCCAGTGCTGGCCGAAATCCTGCCGCGCGGGGTGATCAACATCATCTGCGGTGGCGGTGAAGGCGTTGGCAGCCATTTGGTCAGCCATCCGAAAGTGCGCATGGTCTCGCTGACCGGCGATATCGTCACCGGGCAGAAAATCCTGCAAGCCGCGGCGAAAACCCTGAAACGCACCCACCTCGAACTCGGCGGCAAAGCGCCGGTGATCGTCTGCAATGACGCGGACATTCAAGCGGTGGTCGAAGGCGTGCGTACCTACGGCTATTACAACGCCGGTCAGGACTGCACCGCCGCGTGCCGGATTTATGCACAGGCCGGGATTCACGACCGCTTGGTCGCCGAACTGGGCGCAGCGGTCAGCAGCCTGCGCTTCGCCGGTAAACGCGACGCCGACAATGAAATCGGCCCGCTGATCAGCACCCGCCAGCGCGACCGCGTGGCCAGTTTCGTCGAGCGCGCCCTCGGCCAGCCGCACATCGAACGCGTCACTGGCGCGGCGGTGCATTCCGGCGCCGGTTTTTATTACCAGCCGACCTTGCTCGCAGGGTGCAAACAGAGCGATGAGATCGTCCAGCGCGAAGTGTTCGGACCGGTGGTCACCGTCACCCGTTTCGATGAACTCGAGCAAGCGGTGGACTGGGCCAACGATTCGGAATACGGCCTCGCCTCTTCGGTCTGGACCCAGAACCTCGACAAAGCCATGCAGGTGGCGGCGCGCTTGCAGTACGGCTGCACCTGGATCAACAGCCACTTCATGCTGGTCAGCGAAATGCCCCACGGCGGCCTGAAACGCTCGGGCTACGGCAAAGACTTATCCAGCGATTCGCTGCAGGACTACAGCGTGGTGCGGCACATCATGGCCCGCCACGGCCAGCATCTCTGACTACGCTAATAACAAGCCGCCAACGGCATGCTTCACCACGTTCACAACTGCCCCGACCATAATTAAAGAAGAGGGAAACCCCATGTTCGTGCACAAGACCGCACTGCTCAGTGCAATCACCACTGCGCTCCTCGCCAGTGCCAGTATCCAGGCCGCCGAACCGCTGAAAGCCGTCGGTGCCGGCGAAGGTCAGCTGGATATCGTGGCCTGGCCCGGCTACATCGAACGTGGCGAGAGCGACAAGGCCTACGACTGGGTGACCGGTTTCGAGAAGGAAACCGGCTGCAAGGTCAATGTGAAAACCGCCGCCACCTCCGATGAAATGGTCAGCCTGATGGCCAAGGGTGGTTACGACTTGGTGACTGCGTCCGGCGATGCGTCGCTGCGGTTGATCGGCGGCAAGCGGGTGCAGCCGATCAACACCGCGTTGATCCCGAACTGGAAAGGCCTCGACCCACGCCTCAAGGATGCGCCGTGGTACGTGGTCAACCAGCAGACTTACGGCACTCCCTATCAGTGGGGCCCGAACGTGCTGATGTACAACACCAACGTGTTCAAGACTGCGCCGACCAGTTGGGGCGTGGTGTTCGATGCGCAAAACCTGCCGGACGGCAAGGCCAACAAGGGCCGCGTGCAGGCGTATGACGGCCCGATCTACATCGCCGACGCGGCGCTGTACCTCAAGAGCACCAAGCCGGAACTGGGAATCAAAGATCCGTATCAACTGACCGAAACCCAGTACAAGGCCGTGCTCGATCTGTTGCGCGCCCAGCAGCCGTTGATTCACCGCTACTGGCACGACACGACTGTGCAGATGAGTGACTTCAAAAACGAAGGCGTGGTCGCGTCCAGCGCCTGGCCGTATCAGGTCAACGGCCTGATCAACGAGAAGCAACCGATCGCCTCGACCATTCCGAAAGAAGGCGCTACCGGTTGGGCTGACACCACGATGTTGCACGCCGAGGCCAAGCATCCGAACTGCGCCTACAAATGGATGGACTGGTCGCTGCAACCGAAAGTCCAGGGTGACGTAGCGGCGTGGTTCGGTTCGTTGCCAGCGGTGCCGGCGGCGTGTACCGGCAGTGAACTGTTGGGTGCCGAGGGCTGCAAGACCAACGGTTTCGACCAGTTCGAGAAGATCGCCTTCTGGAAAACCCCGCAGGCTGAAGGCGGCAAGTTCGTGCCGTACAGCCGCTGGACCCAGGATTACATCGCGATTATGGGCGGTCGCTAAGCCCCTCGTAGCAGCTGCCGAGGCACGAGGCTGCGTTGCGTGTCCGCAGGACCGCCCTCGGGGGCCGCTGCGCAGCCCATCGCAGCCTCGTACCTCGGCAGCTGCTACGGCTCTTCACCTCGATTCAGATTTTTCAGAAGTCCAGGCAGGGCCGCTGCGACGGCCCTCGCCTTTTTGGAGCACCGCACCATGACACTTGCAGTCCAATTCACCAACGTTTCCCGGCAGTTCGGCGAAGTGAAGGCCGTTGACCGGGTTTCCATCGATATCCAGGACGGCGAGTTCTTTTCCATGCTCGGCCCTTCCGGCTCGGGCAAAACCACGTGCCTGCGCCTGATCGCCGGGTTCGAACAACCGAGCACAGGCTCGATCCGCATTCACGGTGAAGAAGCCGCCGGGCTGCCGCCGTATCAGCGTGACGTGAACACGGTGTTCCAGGATTACGCGCTGTTCCCGCACATGAACGTTCGCGACAACGTCGCCTACGGTTTGAAAGTCAAAGGCGTCGGCAAGGCCGAACGCCTGAAACGCGCCGAAGAAGCCCTCGACATGGTCGCCCTCGGGGGCTACGGCGAGCGCAAACCGGTGCAACTCTCGGGCGGTCAACGCCAGCGTGTGGCCCTGGCCCGCGCCTTGGTCAATCGCCCACGGGTCTTGTTGCTCGATGAGCCATTGGGCGCCCTCGACTTGAAGCTGCGCGAACAAATGCAGGGCGAGTTGAAGAAGCTGCAACGCCAGCTCGGCATCACCTTCATCTTCGTCACCCACGACCAGACTGAAGCGCTGTCGATGTCCGATCGCGTGGCCGTATTCAATAAAGGTCGCATCGAACAAGTCGACACCCCGCGCAACCTCTACATGAAACCGGCGACCACGTTCGTCGCCGAATTCGTCGGCACCTCCAACGTGATTCGCGGCGATCTGGCCAAGCAGTTGAGCGGCAATCCGCAGCCGTTTTCGATCCGTCCGGAACACGTGCGCTTCGCTGAAGGCCCGCTGGCCAGCCATGAGATCGAAGTCAGCGGATTGCTCCACGACATTCAGTACCAGGGCAGTGCCACTCGCTATGAAGTGAAACTGGAAAACGGCCAGACCCTGAACATCAGCCAGGCCAATGTCCAGTGGCTGGACACCAGCGCCCAGCACCAGACCGGGCAACGCATCAGCGCCCGTTGGGCGCGCGAAGCCATGATTCCGTTGCACGACAATGTTGTTGGCGGGGTGTGAGATGAACACCTTGGCAATCTCTCAAACCCCGACCAGTGGTTCGCCGCTGCGGCGGTTTTCCAACCTGCTGTATCGCCGACCGAATTTTTACCTGGCGCTGTTGCTGGTGCCGCCGCTGCTGTGGTTCGGCGCGATCTACCTCGGCTCGCTGCTGGTGCTGTTGTGGCAAGGCTTCTACACCTTCGATGACTTCACCATGGCGGTCACCCCCGACCTGACCCTGGCGAACTTTGCCGCGCTGTTTCAGCCGTCGAACTTCGACATCATCCTGCGCACGCTGAGCATGGCGATTGTCGTGTCGATTGCCAGCGCTATCGTCGCGTTCCCGATTGCTTACTACATGGCGCGTTACACCACCGGCAAGACCAAGGCGTTTTTCTACATCGCGGTGATGTTGCCGATGTGGGCCAGTTACATCGTCAAGGCGTATGCCTGGACGTTACTGCTGGCCAAGGGCGGGGTCGCGCAATGGTTCGTTCAGCACTTGGGGTTGGAGCCGGTTCTGCAATTCGTGCTCGGGATTCCTGGTGTTGGCGGCAGCACGCTGTCGACCTCGCATCTGGGGCGATTCATGGTGTTCGTCTACATCTGGCTGCCGTTCATGATCCTGCCGATCCAGGCCTCGCTGGAACGCTTGCCGCCATCGCTGCTGCAAGCCTCGGCGGACCTTGGGGCGAAGCCGCGCCAGACCTTTATGCAGGTGATTTTGCCGCTGTCGATTCCGGGTATTGCGGCGGGCTCGATCTTCACGTTTTCGCTGACCTTGGGCGACTTCATCGTGCCGCAACTGGTGGGGCCGCCGGGCTACTTTGTCGGAAGCATGGTTTACGCCCAGCAAGGTGCAATCGGCAATATGCCGATGGCGGCCGCGTTCACGCTGGTGCCGATTGTGTTGATCGCCATTTACCTGACCATCGTCAAACGACTGGGGGCCTTCGATGCGCTCTAAACCTGTGAAGCAAGGCGATCAAGCATCGCTGGGGCTGAAAATAGCGGCTTGGGGTGGGCTGGTGTTTCTGCACTTCCCGATCCTGATCATCTTCCTGTACGCCTTCAACACCGAAGAAGCGGCGTTCAGCTTTCCACCCAAGGGCTTCACCCTGAAGTGGTTCAGCGTGGCGTTCTCGCGTCCCGACGTGCTGGAAGCGATCAAGTTGTCGGCGGAAATTGCTGCCATCGCAACGTTGATCGCCATGGTCCTCGGCACCCTCGCCTCAGCGGCGTTGTACCGCCGGGAATTCTTCGGCAAGCAGGGCATCTCGTTGATGCTGATCCTGCCGATTGCGTTGCCGGGGATCATCACCGGGATCGCGTTGCTGGCGACGTTCAAGACGCTGGGGATCGAGCCGGGGATGTTCACCATCATCGTCGGCCACGCGACCTTCTGTGTGGTGATCGTCTACAACAACGTCATCGCCCGTTTGCGCCGTACCTCGCACAGTTTGATCGAAGCCTCGATGGACCTCGGCGCCGACGGCTGGCAGACCTTCCGCTATATCGTCCTGCCGAGTCTCGGTTCGGCGTTGCTGGCCGGCGGCATGCTCGCCTTTGCCCTGTCATTCGACGAGATCATCGTCACCACCTTCACCGCCGGCCATGAACGCACCCTGCCGCTGTGGCTGCTCAACCAACTCAGCCGCCCACGGGACGTGCCGGTGACCAACGTCGTCGCGATGCTGGTGATGATGGTGACCATGCTGCCGATCCTCGGCGCCTATTACCTGACCCGGGGTGGTGAAAGCGTGGCGGGCAGTGGCGGGAAATAGATCAGTAACTGACAACGACTACCCCTGTAGGAGCAAGGCTTGCCCGCGATGCTTTTGGCGTATCCAAAGACGCCATCGCGGGCAAGCCATGCTCCTACAGGGAACGGTTCCGGCAGAAAAATAATAGTTTCGATGAGGACAGAACCATGCAAACCAAACTCTTGATCAACGGCCAACTGATCGACGGCGAAGGCCCCGCCCAACCGGTGTTCAACCCGGCCCTCGGCCGCGTCTTGGTGGAAATCAACGAAGCCAGCGAAGCCCAGGTCGATGCCGCCGTGCGCGCCGCCGACAATGCTTTCGAAGCCTGGTCGCAAACCCCGCCCAAAGAACGCTCGCTGCTGCTGCTCAAACTCGCCGATGCCATCGAAGCCCATGGCGAAGAGTTGGCCAAACTGGAATCGGACAACTGCGGCAAACCCTACAGCGCCGCGTTGAACGACGAGATCCCGGCGATTGCCGACGTGTTCCGTTTCTTCGCCGGCGCCAGCCGCTGCATGAGCGGTTCGGCGGGCGGTGAATACCTGCCCGGCCACACCTCGATGATCCGCCGCGATCCAGTCGGCGTGATCGCCTCCATCGCACCGTGGAACTACCCGCTGATGATGGTCGCCTGGAAAATCGCCCCGGCCCTCGCCGCCGGTAATACCGTGGTGCTCAAGCCGTCGGAACAAACCCCGCTGACCGCGTTGCGTCTGGTGGAACTGGCGTCGGAAATCTTCCCGGCGGGCGTGCTCAATCTGGTGTTCGGTCGTGGTCCTACCGTCGGTAGTCCGCTGGTTACCCATCCGAAAGTGCGCATGGTCTCGCTGACCGGTTCCATCGCTACCGGTGCCAACATCATTTCCAGCACCGCCGATAGCGTCAAACGCATGCACATGGAATTGGGCGGCAAGGCCCCGGTGATCATCTTCGACGACGCCGACATCGACGCCGCCGTGGAAGGCATCCGCACCTTCGGCTTTTACAACGCCGGGCAAGACTGCACCGCCGCGTGCCGCATCTATGCGCAAAAAGGCATCTACGACAAATTTGTAGAGAAGCTCGGCGCGGCAGTCAGCAGCATCAAGTACGGCTTGCAGGATGATCCGGCGACTGAGCTGGGGCCGCTGATCACCGCACAACATCGCGACCGCGTGGCCGGGTTTGTCGAGCGAGCCGTGGCGCAGTCGCACATCCGTTTGATCACGGGTGGCAAGGCTGTGGAGGGCAATGGTTTCTTCTTCGAACCGACTGTTCTGGCCGATGCTCAGCAAGATGATGAGATCGTTCGTCGCGAGGTGTTCGGGCCAGTGGTGTCAGTGACCAAGTTCAACGATGAAGCGCAAGTGCTGGGCTGGGCCAACGATTCGGACTACGGCCTGGCGTCGTCGGTCTGGACCTCGGACGTCGGTCGCGCCCATCGCCTGGCCGCACGTTTGCAGTACGGCTGCACCTGGGTGAATACGCACTTCATGCTGGTCAGTGAAATGCCGCATGGCGGTCAGAAATTGTCCGGGTACGGGAAGGACATGTCCATGTATGGGCTGGAGGACTACACCGTCGTTCGGCATGTGATGTTCAAGCATTAAAAAGCGAAAAGATCGCAGCCTTCGGCAGCTCCTACAGGGGTTGTGCAAGGCGAAATAGTTGCGGCGGATACGGCCAATGTAGGCGCTGCCACAGGCTGCGATCTTTTCAGCAGACACACGGAAGTTGTCGGCGATTTACCACAAGGCCTCACCGCAATTCAAAACAATAACCACCGATCCGGGCTGCGCCGCCAAGGCCCCGCCACGGTTTCGGACATCCGAAATCTGCCGATTTTCCGGAGCTGACAGACCATGAGTGCATCACCCGATCTCTCCACCGCCGTTGCCGACAGCGATGCCGAACAACTGCGCAAGCTGGGCTACACCTCGAACTTCAATCGCAGCATGAGCCTGTGGGAAAACTTCGCCCTGGGCTTCACTTACCTCTCGCCGGTCGTAGGGGTTTATACCCTCTTCGGTCTGTGCCTGGCCGCGGGCGGGCCACCGATGTTCTGGGCCTATTTGCTAGTCGGTTGCGGCCAACTGCTGGTGTGCCTGATCTTCGGCGAAGTGGTCTCGCAATTTCCGATTTCCGGCGGCGTCTACCCGTGGGCTCGCCGCTTGGTGGGCAAGCGCTGGGCGTGGATGGTCGGCTGGATCTACTCCATCGCCCTGTGCGTAACCATCGCTGCCGTTGCCGTCGGTGCCGGTCCCTACCTCGCCGCGATGATGGGTTTTGAACCGAGCAACAACACCAACATCGTCATCGCCTTGTGCCTGACCCTGTTCGCCACCCTGGTCAACCTCAGCGGCACCAAAGTGCTGGCACGGATCGCCATGTTCGGCTTCCTCTGTGAGTTGATCGGCGCGGTGGTCGTGGGTGTGTATTTGCTGGTGTTTGAACGCCATCAACCCATCAGCGTGTTGTTCAACACCTTCGACATCAGCATTGACGGCTCGTACCTGCCAGCCTTCCTCACCGCCTCGCTGGCCGGGATGTTCCTCTACTACGGCTTCGAAGCCTGCGGCGATGTCGCCGAAGAAACCCCGAACCCGAGCAAACAAATCCCCATTGCAATGCGCATGACCATCTACATCGGCGGTATCTCGGCGATGTTCGCCTGCCTGGCCCTGATCCTCGCCGTGCCCGACATGCAAGCCGTGATCAACGGCACCGACAAAGACCCGGTCACCACCATCCTCAACAACGCCTTCGGCCCGGTCGGCTCGAAAGTGGTGATGGGCGTGGTCATGATTTCCTTCATCTCCTGCGTCATCAGCCTACAAGCGGCGGCGAGTCGTCTGCTGTATTCCTACGCCCGGGACGAAATGGTCATTGGCAGCACGTTGCTGAAGAAGATTTCCCCTACGACTCAAGTGCCGGTTGCGGCGCTGTTTGTGTCCGGTGTCCTGCCGGCGTTGATCATCGTGCTTGGATTCTTCTTGCAGGATGCGGTAGCGACCATTGTTAGCTTCGCGGCGATCGGGATCTATCTGGCGTTCCAGATGATCGTCTTGGCGGCGCTTTACGCACGGATGAAAGGCTGGAAACCGAGCGGAAAATTCACCCTCGGCGCGTGGGGGTTGCCGGTGAACATCGGTGCGCTGGTTTATGGCGTCGGCGCGATTATCAACATGGCTTGGCCGCGTACGCCGGATGCGGCTTGGTATATCAACTATGCGATGGTGTTGAGTACGGCCATTGTTATAGGGTTGGGGTTGATCTACATGTGGATTGCCAAGCCGTATGACCACGGGACTGCGCCTGCGGGGGATGCGTGGAAGGTTAGTCGGTAAAGATTTTTGCCTCGGCAGTGTTAGTGGTGCCGAAACTGATTCCCCTTTCTCACACGCTTGGAGAAAGGGGAATTAATGAAGACTATTGACTGAAGCGAAAAATATCAAAGCAACAGTTCTGCTTGATCGTGTTTCAGCAAAGAGATGCGATCGAAAAGTTTAATTTTTTCATCTGCTTTTTGTTTAGCGTAATCCGACATAAATGCAAGAAGCTCCTCAAGCTGGCTCACATTCCCTACCACCTTAAAAGCTTTTTCTTTATTAACAAAAACGAGCGACTTTTTCTTTCGAGACAACAGTTCAATTACGTTGCTCAGTGTTCCCGTACTTTTTGCATCCCATATCATCAAGCCGTAATCAGCGGCCTCGGCCATGACAACATCCTTCGCGGTAAAAAATGCTCGCGACCCTTTGGAGTGTTTGGTTTCCACTGTCCTAGCCGGCCATTCTCCAAGATTGTTTCGCGGGACCATGCCACTGCAATAAATAGTAGTTTTAGATCTAACCAGGCTTAACAGATACTCTTGAATAGATGTATCAGCTCCGCCTG
Organism: Pseudomonas sp. LBUM1646; assembly: GCF_059716165.1. Taxonomy (NCBI): domain Bacteria; kingdom Pseudomonadati; phylum Pseudomonadota; class Gammaproteobacteria; order Pseudomonadales; family Pseudomonadaceae; genus Pseudomonas; species Pseudomonas sp. LBUM1646. The sequence continues at coordinate 1,263,779 of NZ_CP166810.1, read as the reverse complement.
CATCGCCAACGACGACGTCAAACTCTGAATCAACAATATTATTGATACGCTCTTTAACCTTCGGATCAAGGTGCTTGATATTAATAGAGCCCGCAATAAATACAGTTGTCATTTATCTTACTTCCAAGTTAATGCCGCGACGTAGATATTTCCGACCTTGGGATACTTACGTAAAACAGCACAGGCGGCATCCATTGATACCCCACTGTCAAACAAATCATCAACGATCAAAACATTCCAACAGCCTGCATTGATAATTTCATCATTCACACTGAAGCTAGTTCCTATAGCAGCAACCTTTTCAGCCTTGGAATGCAAATCTTTAAGTGATTGCCCCGTAGTAGTCTTTCGGAGTAAATCCGAGAAAACAGGTCGTCCTATATTCGTCCTAGCTCCACGGCAACCTCAGTAACTGGTTGTCTAGCACGTACATTTGAGGCAGGCATAGGAACAACGAATCCTACCTGAGCAAGCTTAGGTAAGACATTTGTCGCTACAGCTTGAGCAAGTGGGCTCACCTGACTCCAATCCTTCTGATATTTGAGTATTTGAGCTGGTAGGTCGCTTGCCCTACCTCTGTACGGAGATTATCGAAGCGTGGGTTTCCTCGCTCATCATCCCCTAGAAAGGTACTACTAATCATGTGCTTGTCCAGCACCCATCCCTGGTCCCAAGGGCCGCTTATCTGTTTCAAGCATACTTTCAAGGCATTCTCCATTTTTTAAGCCTGTCCGTTAAGCACCGAAAATTCCTTGGCGCTCTCTGACCACAGGCAACGAAAACTAGAAATACCACTCGACCACCGCGTAGCGCGGCCCCTCATGCAAAAACAGGAAATTCCTACAGACCGAGCCTTCCGGAAAAAGCTCCAATTCCTACAACACGCAGCGCCAGAGTAGGCTTGGCGCCGCGAGCGCCTGGACGATAGGCTTAACCTCGTCGCTGCCAAATCAGCGACCCGGTGTCGAAGCCGGAACACAATCAAGACGGCGCAACCGCGCTCCTTTGAGTAGCGGCTCCCATTTCAACTTGGAGTCGAACGATGTTTGATCACAAATTACGTCAGCCTGAAATCCATCCGCATTTCACCCCCACCGTCTTCACCCGCCACAACCGCTTCCTCCACACCCTCATGCAAGACAACCAAGCCTGGTTCTGCGTCCACGATCTCGGTCGCCTAATGGGCCGCCCAATGGACGAACACCTCACCCTGAAACTCGATCCCGATCAGCGTCGAAACGTCCGGCTGCTGAAAAGCGGTAACACCGTCGAATCACTGATGGTCAGCGAATCCGGGATGTACGCCCTTCTGATTCACCATTTCATCCCGGAAAACCGAAACCTGCGCCAATGGCTGAGCAACGAAGTCATCCCGATGCTGCGTGAATCGAGCGCGACATCTGTGGATAACATTCCGAGCCTGAGTTCGTTGCAGTGGGCCGGCATCTCGGTGCCGCTGCTGCACTGGCAGCATCAGGCCTGGATCAAGTGGCGGGATATGCCTGATCTGATGCAGGTACAGCGACCATTCAAGATCATGGGCACTTGCAGTTGAAGATCAGGTGAACAAATGAAAAGGGGGCAGACCTCACGGCCCGCCCCTTTGGTTAGTCGAAACACCCTCCTTGTAGCAGCTGGCGAAGCCTGCGTTCGACTGCGAAGCAGTCGTGAAGTCAGGCGACGCGGTGCTTCAGGAAGACCGTGCGTTCAGGTTTTACGACTGCTTCGCAGCCGAACGCAGGCTTCGCCAGCTGCTACATGATTGTGTTTCGGCCGCAACACATGTCACGGCCAAATCCCCTCCTCAAAACCTCGAAACACTCCTCATCGCATCCACCAGATACCGCATCGCTATCCGATCACTCTCGGACAACTCCCGATACCGCTCCACCAGTTTCATTTCCTCCGAATTGAGCCGACGCCTGCGCCGACCGGTGGCCAGGCACGGGAGGATTCCCAACAGTTCGGTGATGCCTTGTACTTTCGACATGGACGATGTCCTTCTAATACGTCAAAGAAAACTTCAGAAAACCGCATCGCCCTACTACTTTCAGCAGTCGCTTGGTGCGCGCTGAACCCACCGGCCTGAAGGGCCGCGAAACCGGTCATGTCCATAGAATAGGAATTAAATCGGCGCTGAAAAGTGGTTTTTAGAGTAATTAGTCGAAAAAGGCACAAATGCCTTATAAAACAGAAAGTACTGTGGGAAACGTTACCGGACATGTCTTGTTTCATTGCCGCAACATCGTTGTGCTATCAATCATTTTTTCTTCACGACCGAACGGTTTAAGCTATTTGGCATCTGTTAAGAGTCCGTTGCGTTTGGCCGAAGGCATGTCCGAACCTCTTTTTTTGATCCCAGCAGTGCCAGGAACGGCGCGGGATTGTTCACGACAGGTTGTACTTATGCACCGCAGGAATTTGCTCAAAGCGTCCATGGCTATCGCGGCCTACACCGGTCTGTCGGCTACTGGCCTATTGGCCGCCCGCGCCTGGGCCGGGAATGGCGCCGCTGATGGCGACGCGCAGGCCTTCGACTTCGAAGCGCTGAAAATCCAGGCCAAGCAGCTTGCCACCAGTCGCTATCAGGACACCAAGCAGGTGCTGCCGCCGACGCTGGCGACCATGGCGCCGCAACAATTCAACGCGATTCAGTACGACGGCAAGCACTCGCTGTGGAACGACTTGAACGGTCAGTTGGACGTGCGGTTTTTCCACGTCGGCATGGGCTTCAAACAACCCGTGCGCATGTACAGCGTCGATCCCAAGACCCGTCAAGCGCGGGAAGTGCATTTCCGTCCGTCGCTGTTCAACTATGAAAAAACCACGGTCGACACCAAACAGCTCACCGGCGACCTGGGGTTCTCCGGGTTCAAGTTGTTCAAGGCCCCGGAGCTGGACAAGCACGACATATTGTCTTTCCTCGGTGCGAGTTACTTCCGCGCAGTCGATGCGTCTGGCCAATATGGCCTCTCGGCTCGCGGCCTGGCGATCGACACTTATGCCAAGAAGCGTGAGGAATTCCCGGATTTCACCAAGTTCTGGTTCGAGACGCCGGACAAGGACAGCACCCGCTTCGTGGTCTACGCCCTGCTCGACTCGCCGAGCGCTACCGGTGCCTACCGTTTCGACATCGATTGCCAGGCGAGCCAGGTGGTCATGGCCATCGACGCACACATCAATGCGCGCACCGCCATCGAGCAACTGGGCATCTCGCCGATGACCAGCATGTTCAGCTGCGGCACCCACGAACGGCGCATGTGCGACACCATTCACCCGCAAATCCACGACTCCGATCGCCTGGCTATGTGGCGCGGTAACGGCGAGTGGATCTGCCGTCCGCTGAACAACCCGGCGACCCTGCAGTTCAATGCCTTCGCCGACACTAATCCGAAAGGTTTTGGCCTGGTGCAGACCGATCACGAGTTCGCCAGTTATCAAGACACCGTCGACTGGTACAGCAAGCGCCCAAGCCTGTGGGTAGAACCTACGACCGAGTGGGGCGAAGGCTCTATCGATTTGCTGGAAATTCCTACAACCGGCGAGACGCTGGATAACATCGTCACGTTCTGGACGCCGAAGAAGCCGGTCGCGGCCGGTGACTCGCTGAACTTCGGCTACAAGCTGTACTGGAGCGCATTGCCGCCGGTCAGCACACCGCTGGCGCGGGTCAACGCGACGCGTTCGGGCATGGGCGGCTTTATCGAAGGCTGGGCGCCGGGTGAGCATTACCCTGAAGTCTGGGCGCGACGCTTTGCCGTGGACTTCACCGGTGGCGGTCTGGATCGTTTACCGGAAGGCGCGGGGATCGAGCCGGTGGTCACTTGCTCGAATGGCGAGGTGAAGGACTTCAACGTGCTGGTGCTCGATGACATCAAGGGTTATCGGATTACGTTTGACTGGTTCCCGACCAATGACAGCGTGGCGCCGGTGGAGCTGCGGTTGTTTATTCGCACCAATGACCGGACGTTGAGTGAAACCTGGTTGTACCAGTACTTCCCGCCGGCGCCGGAGAAGCGTAAGTACACCTGACGTAGCAAAAGCAAAAGATCGCAGGCTGCGATCTTTTGACGTAAAAAAGCCCCGACCAATCTGGCCGGGGCTTTTTGTTTACAGAGGACTCAATCCCGCAAATCCGACTCATGAATCGGCTGATCCCGATGGGTCGCCCGCTGATATTGCGCCGGCCACACCGCTTTGCGCCCACCCAAGTCATCATCGGCATGCAGCGGCCAGTACGGATCGCGCAACAACTCCCTGGCCAGGAAGATAATGTCGGCCTGACACGTCCGCAGGATGTGCTCAGCCTGCGCCGGCTCGGTAATCATCCCCACGGTGCCAGTGGCAATCCCCGACTCCTTACGCACGCGCTCAGCGAAGCGGGTCTGATAACCCGGCCCTGTAGGAATTTCCGCATTGGCCGCGGTGCCGCCCGACGAGACGTCGATCAAATCCACGCCCAGGTCTTTGAGGCGTCGCGCAAGCTCCACGGTTTCATCCGGGTTCCAGCCGTCTTCCACCCAGTCGGTGGCGGATACCCGCACAAACAGCGGCAACTCCTCCGGCCACACCGCACGCACCGCGTCGGTAACTTGCAGCACCAGGCGAATGCGATTTTCGAACGAACCGCCATATTGATCGCGCCGCTGATTGCTCAGTGGCGACAGAAACTGGTGCAACAGATAACCGTGGGCAGCGTGGATCTCGACCACTTTGAAACCGGCAGTCAGTGCGCGTTTGGCCGAATCGACGAAGGCCTGAATGACTTCAGCGATCTGCGCTTCATCGAGTTGTTTAGGTGGCGTGTGTTGCGGATCGAAAGCAATCGGCGAAGGCCCGACCGGGGTCCAGCCACCGTCTTCGGGTTTGAGGCTGCCGTGTTTGCCGATCCACGGCCGATGGGTACTGGCCTTGCGCCCGGCGTGGGCCAGTTGAATACCGGCGACCGCGCCTTGGGCGGCGATAAACCGGGTGATGCGTTGCAGCGGTTCGATCTGTTCGTCACTCCACAGGCCGAGGTCCTCGGCGGTGATGCGTCCATCGGCAGTGACCGCCGTGGCTTCGGTAAAAATCAGACCGGCCCCGCCGACCGCGCGGCTGCCGAGGTGGACCAGGTGCCAGTCATTGGCCAGGCCATCGACGCTGGAGTACTGGCACATTGGCGATACGGCAATGCGGTTGAGCAAGGTCAATTGGCGAAGGGTATAGGGTTCAAGCAGCAGACTCATGGGGCACCTCTCGAATCAGTGGGCAGGCTCCAGGGTTCTGTTTGAAAAGTCGACGAGTGACAGGAAAAAGGTGCAGCACCCGCCCCCGCGGGTAAAAAATTCGACAAGACGTCACAAGGCCAATCAAGCAGTGCTTAGAGCCTAGTCGACAACGGGGGATGAGGGAGGGTTCCGGGGATATTTGGCGCCTGGGAAATCGCTATCGCGGGCAAGCCTTGCTCCTACAGGTTATGCGCAGTCTGTAGGAGCGAGGCTTGCCCGCGAAGGGTTCAACGCGGTTCGATGTGGGCAATCATCAGTTGAACAGTTTCATTCCCGCGAAACTCGTTGAGATCGAGCTTGTAGGCCAATTCCACCCATTTAATGGTTGGATTCGGCCAGATATCGCGGTCGATACCAAAAGCGATGCCATCGAGCTTCACCGAGCCACATTCACTTCTCAGCACCACTTTAAGGTGCCGTTCACCAACCACCCGCTGCTCGACCAACTGGAACACCCCGTGAAACAGCGGCTCCGGGAAGTGCTGCCCCCAAGGACCGGCATGGCGCAGGGCGCGGGCCAATTCCAGGTGAAATTCCTCGACCGCCAGGGTGCCGTCCGACAGCAGGCGCCCGGTCAGGTCTTCTTCGCGCAATTGCCTACGCACTTCAGCGTCAAAAGCTTCAGCGAACAGCGGAAAATTCGCTTCCGGCAAGGTCAAACCGGCCGCCATTGCGTGGCCACCGTACTTGCTGATCAGGTTCGGATGCTGCGCCGCCACGACGCTCAAAGCATCGCGAATATGAAAACCCTGCACCGAACGCCCCGAGCCCTTGAGCAAGCCGTCACCCGCATCGGCAAAAGCAATGGTCGGACGGAAATAGCGCTCTTTCATCCGCGAGGCAAGGATGCCGATGACGCCCTGGTGCCACTCGGGATCGAACAGGCACAGGCCAAACGGCATCGATTCCACCGGCAAATCCTTGAGCTGGGCCAGCGCTTCACGCTGCATGCCCTGCTCGATGGATTTGCGGTCCTGGTTCATGCCGTCGAGCTGGGCCGCCATTTCACGGGCACCCGCAGCGTCTTCGGTGAGCAGGCATTCGATGCCCAGGCTCATGTCATCTAGACGCCCGGCCGCATTCAGGCGTGGGCCGACAATAAAGCCGAGGTCGGTAGAGGTGATGCGCGTATGGTCACGCTTGGCCACTTCGAGGATCGCCTTGATCCCCGGCCGAGCACGACCGGCGCGAATCCGTTCCAGGCCTTGGTGCACCAGAATCCGGTTGTTCGCATCCAACGGCACCACGTCGGCGACGCTTCCCAGCGCCACCAAGTCCAGCAATTCGCCGATGTTCGGCTGCGGTTTGCTCTCGTACCAACCGAGGCTGCGCAAACGCGCGCGCAGGGCCATCAGTACATAGAAAATCACCCCGACACCGGCCAGCGCCTTGCTCGGGAATTCGCAACCGGGCTGATTCGGGTTGACGATGGCATCGGCCAGCGGCAATTCATCGCCGGGCAAGTGGTGATCGGTGACCAGCACCTTGAGCCCGGCCTTTTTCGCCGCAGCCACACCTTCGACGCTGGAAATGCCGTTGTCCACGGTGATCAGCAGTTGCGGGGTGCGGGTCAGCGCCACTTCGACGATTTCCGGGGTCAAGCCGTAGCCGTACTCGAAACGGTTCGGCACCAGGTAATCGACGTGCGCCGCGCCCAGCAGCTGCAGGCCCAGCATGCCCACGGTGCTGGCCGTCGCGCCATCAGCGTCAAAGTCGCCGACGATCAGAATCCGCTGACGCTGTTCGAGGGCCACCACCAACAGATCGACTGCGGCATCGATGCCCTTGAGCTGCTGGAACGGAATCAGCCGCGCCAGGCTCTTGTCCAGTTCAGCCTCGGTTTGCACACCGCGCGCCGCGTACAGACGGGTCAGCAGCGGTGGCAGATCACCGAGGAATGGCAGGGTGTCGGGCAACAGGCGAGGTTCGATGCGCATGGGGTGACAGGTGCTTCTCTTGAATACGTAGGATAAAACCGGTTGAAACGCAGCAGCGGCGAAAAATCAGCCGCGTTCGCCGCTCAACCATTGCAACTGGACTTCGTGCTGACCACGGTCGTCGGTGACGAAAATCGTCCCTTCGCTGATCATCACGTCCCACTTGATAACGCGGGGCATGTCTTTGGCCAGGGTTTCCAGCACGTCCTGAGGCACGGCGGCGATGTGCACATTTTTCAGGTTCTTGATCGCCGGGATCACTTTGGTTTCCCAGACCCGCAGGCTGCCGTAGGCCAGCAGACTGGTGCGCTCGGTGCGGCGCGAGCACCAGGTCAGGCGATCGGCGTCCGGCTGACCGACTTCGATCCAGTGCAGAACACGGTCATCCAGGCTTTTTTCCCACAGGGCCGGTTCATCCACGTCTGACAGACCGCGACCAAACGACAGCTGCTCGTTGTACCAGAAGGCGTAGGCCAGCAGCCGCACGGTCATGCGCTCTTCGGTTTCCGAAGGGTGACGGGCGATGGTCTGCTTCACGCTCTCGTACACACTGCGGTCGAGGTCGGTAAGGTTCAGTTCAAACTTGTAGGTCGTGGACGGCTGGGCCATGAACGGGCTTCTTGATACGAGGAAAGGCGGCAAGTCTAACCGATGCAACAGGCAATCAGAGAATTGACGACCATCAACTTTGGGCGACTGACACGCGGCTATGTTAAAACGCACTACTCACAAGACTTTGTCCTACAAGGATCGCGCATGCCATTCACCGGAAAACCGCTCTCAGGTCTGAAAGTCATCGAATTGGGTACGTTGATTGCCGGGCCGTTTGCCTCGCGCATTTGCGGTGAATTCGGCGCCGAAGTGATCAAGATCGAATCCCCGGACGGCGGTGATCCGTTGCGCAAATGGCGCAAGTTATATGAAGGCACCTCGCTGTGGTGGTTCGTCCAGGCGCGCAACAAAAAGTCCCTGACCCTGAACCTCAAACACCCCGACGGCCTGGCTATTCTGAAAAAACTGCTCAGCGAAGCCGACATCCTGATCGAGAATTTTCGCCCTGGCGTGTTGGAAAAGCTTGGCCTGGGGTGGGAAGTTTTACACGCCCTGAATCCGAAACTGGTGATGGTGCGGCTCTCAGGCTTCGGCCAGACCGGACCGATGAAAGACCAGCCGGGGTTTGGCGCAGTCGGCGAATCCATGGGCGGTCTGCGTTACATCACCGGGTTCGAGGATCGACCGCCGGTACGCACCGGGATTTCCATCGGCGACTCGATTGCCGCGTTGTGGGGCGTGATTGGCGCGCTGATGGCCCTGCGTCACCGTGAAGTGAACGGCGGTCTGGGCCAAGTGGTGGACGTGGCGTTGTATGAGGCGATTTTCGCCATGATGGAAAGCATGGTCCCGGAGTTCGATGTGTTCGGTTTTATCCGCGAACGCACCGGCAACATCATGCCCGGCATCACGCCCTCCTCCATTCACACCAGTGCTGACGGCAAGCACGTGCAGATCGGCGCCAATGGCGATGCGATCTTCAAACGCTTCATGCTGATCATCGGTCGCGAAGACCTGGCCAACGACCCGGTGCTGGCCAGCAATGATGGCCGCGACAGCCGTCGCGACGAGATTTACGGAGTGATCGATCGCTGGGTCAACTCGCTGCCACTCGATCGCGTCATCGAGCTGTTGAACCAGGCCGACGTCCCGGCCAGCCGCATCTTCAGTGCCGAAGACATGTTCAGCGATCCACAGTACCTGGCCCGGGAAATGTTCCTGCACGCCAAGCTCCCGGACGGCAAGGACTTCAAGATGCCAGGGATCGTGCCGAAACTCTCTGAGACACCCGGCACGTCCGAATGGGTCGGACCGCAGTTGGGTGAACACAATGCGCAGGTACTCCACGATCTTGGCTATGACGCGGAACAGATCGCACAACTGCGTGAAAACGGGGCTATCTAAGCTGAAGCGCCTGCTTTGGGTCTTCATAAAACGCTTCAGCGATGGGTATGCGCTGGCGCTTTTCGGGTTGTTGCTCGGGCTGACGTCACCCGCCTGGGCACAACCGAAAGAGACGCTGATCTGGCTGTTGCGCGATTTACCGCCCCTGACAATTTTCGAGGGCCCGGAAAAAAGCCAGGGTGTCATTGATCAACTGATGCCACAGCTCATCGCCGGTATGCCGCAATACAACCACGCGTTAATGCGGGTCAATCGTGCCCGTGGCATGCAGATGCTTCGCGAAGAATCCTTCACCTGTGATCCTTCACTGGTCTGGAGCAAAGAGCGGGCGCAGTGGGTCGTATTTTCGATTCCGGTGTTCCGGGCCGTCAGCAATGGCATTGTTGTCAGGCAGGAAGACCGGCCGCAGCTGGAACCTTTTCTCGTAGACGGTGAAGTCGATCTGGCGGCACTGCTCGCCAATGGCAACAAGAAAGTCGGTGCCGTGGCCGAGCGCAGCTACGGTCAGTTCGTCGATGCCGAGTTGAAGCAGGCGCCAGCCAATACGCTGACGCTCCATTATGGCAACGACGCACTCGGAAGCCTGTTGCAGATGCAGCGTCTGGGGCGTTTGCTCGGGGTATTGGGTTACTGGCCAGAGATTCGCTACCTGGCCCAACAGGAACGGATTGCCGACAACGAGTTGTTGTTTTATCCGGTCAAGGGCACGGGCAAATACATTTCTACATACATTGGCTGCTCGAATACCCCCCTGGGCCAGCAAGCCATCAGCGAGATCAATCAGCTATTGCGCACCCTGCCCCATGAGCGCCTGGCCCAGGCCTATGCCAACTGGCTTGATCCGGAACGGCGCAGCGATTACCTGGAAGCAGCCAAGGTGTTTTTCGAACAGCAGGACGGGCTATGACAAATTCCGGGCAAAAAGAAACCCCGAGAAGTGGGGAGACGACTCGGGGTTAAACGTGGCCTACATAAAGACCAGTGGCAGCAAGCTACAAGCACCGGAGCACAATGCTTGATCCTGCTGTTACATGGTCTGACGACCTTGGCGCAGGAAGGTTCCCACGAAAAGGCAATTCAATTTCGATTGGCCAGGATCTTGTCCTGTGCCGCATTGCGCAACGCCGCGATCACACAGGGCTCCAGGCGTCCTTCAGCGATCAGCACATCACGGTGCAATCCGTCGACGACATCCGTCAGCTGCCACTTGTCGCGTAACTGCGCCTGGTTGAACGCACGTTCCACCACAATGGCGCCGGCCAAATTCTTCAAGGTCACCAGGCATTCGCCATGGGCACCCGACGGGGTCAACGATACTTGATACGGGCTCAGAGCCTCACCGAGCAATAGACTGATACTTTCCATCTCGCAATCACCACTCAATAGTCCGAAAACAAAGTGCCTGGGAGGGCGTGTCTACAGTTAATGACCCTTGGCCCGAGAAGAAAGTTCTGGATACCGAACGCTAGCGGTACCTGCCTCTGCGGGAAATTGAGCATGCACCGCAAAGATGACAGGGAAAAAACAGTCGGTTTCAGGCCCTGACGTGAAGCATCGATTCCAGCAGATAGACATCCAGCAGCCTGCGCATCAACACCGCGGACACAGGTGTGTGCAGATGCCCCAGGAGTTTGACGTCGCTGTCCGCCAGCATGGCCGTCACGTCCGGCATGACGCTCGATACCACATTGCCGAGCAGGATCAGCGCACGCGCCTCGCGGTGTTCCGCCAGATGCCGCACCAGTGCCAGCCCGTCGCCGCCCTTGAGTTGCGGATCGCAGAAAGCGATGTCGACCGTGCCCCTGCGCCCCAGGGAACGCAGCGCCGCCGACATCGACGGCGCCGTAAGCACGTCATAGACACCGATGGCGTTGAGCATTTGGTGCAACGCCATCATCTGGAAAGGATTGTGTTCAAGAATCAGGATTTTGAGCGTGCGCATGGGCGACCTCTGGAACGACACTCGCGGACTCTCACCGCAGTTGTCGAACACTCTAGGCGAGCATCCTTCAGCGTCCCATCGGAAAAGGAGCCGTGTCCGATAGGACAATTCCTAAACTCTTGAAGAACCCTGGCAGTTACACGAACCTCTGCGCTGATCCATATCGGTCCACCCTCCAAGCAGCCCCCGCAATTGCCCGTCGGCACTGTAAAACGGGACCGTCCACTGGTAGATGTCCCTCACGCCGTTGTTGAACCGCAACTGACGCTGACTGAATCGGGTTTTACGAGTACTCAACTGAGCCATGAACTCGGCATGCAACATCTGCGCAGTCTCCCTGGGCAAGATGTCGACTTCGATCAGCTGTCGCCCCTGAACCTGGTCGAAGCGGGTCGATAATCCTTCCTCATAACTTTTGTTGCACATGATCAGCCGCCCCTTCAGATCACGAACGAACACCGGGTCGGGCATCGCGTCGATCAACGCATGCTGAAAGGCGAGTTGATCACTGAGGTCTTTCTCGGCGTCCAGGCGTTGCTTGACCAGCGCGGCCAGCCGCCGATTCCAGAACAAGGAAAGCAGGCCGAACAGGCTGACGAAAAACATGCCCCAGCAGCCCCATTCAGTAACGCGCTGCCAGAAGGTCAGCGCCGGTTTGGGGGCAATACCTTCGAGCCACTTCAGGCGAATGGCCCGCAACTCGGCCGGGGGAAAAGCTTCAAGTGCCTTGTTGAGGATACTCAGCAACTGCTGCTGCCCTTTGCGCACAGCCAAGTGGTCAGCCTCCCACGACCCCTCCACGGTATGTCCTACCTTCAACTGCCCGATCGGATAGAGCTGCGCCCCGGTTTCATTCTCGATGGTGGCGTAGGCCTCACCACTTTCAACCAACGCCCGAGCCTCGGCGTAGGTCTTGACCGAGCGCAGCTCGATGGCCGGATAGTCACGGCGAATGGTTTCTTCCATGGCATGCCTGGCCGGTAACACCAGGACCCTCTTCGACAGCTGTTCCAGGGACTGCAACGACGGGGCTCCCGCCCGCCCGACCAAAACCCAGGCAGAACCGCCGAAGGCATGGCTGAAATCCAGGAACTGCTTGCGCTCGTCATTAATCGCCAGCGTCGTGGTCATGTCCGCTGCGCCGCTTTCCAGGCGCCCGAGCAAATGTTCGGTGGAAAATGACTCTTCATGGACGAAATTCAACCCCGTCATCGCACTGATACGGTTGAGCACATCGATGTTCAAACCGCTCCATTGACCGTGCTTGTCCTTGAACTGGTACAGCGGATATTGCTTCGAAGCAACGATGACTTGCGGCTGCGCGCGTATCCATCGCCGCTCTTCGGCGTTCAGTTCAATAGAGCTGACGGTCGCTTCATAAGCCATCAATTGTGCCGCCCGCGCGCATTGTCCAAGGCCCATTGCACCGAGCAAAAAAATCCAGCACACGGCTGGTTTCAACCCTCTTATAAACAACATTGCCACTTCCTTCGTGATCACCTCGCCCGTCCTTCAGGGGCGAAAACACGACAAGTGTGCACGCAGAAACAAAAAAGCCCGTCAGGAGACGGGCTTCAAAATGTGACAGTATTGCGGGCTTAAAGCGGCTTGCCGCGGTTGCCATGCTGACTGACAAAGGCCTGCACGGCTTTCAGGTCGTTCGGCAACACCGTGCAGCGCTCTTCTCTCTCAAACAAATCAGAAAGATGTGCAGGCAGTTCGAGAGCTTTTCCTACACCGGCTTTTTCCACCGCGTCCGGGAATTTGACCGGATGAGCCGTGCCCAGGATCACCATCGGGATATCCAGACTACGACGGCATTCCCGTGCAGCCTTGACGCCGATGGCCGTGTGCGGGTCCAGCACCTCGCCGGTCTGCTCGAACACCTCGGCAATGGTTTCGCAGGTTTGTGCATCATCCACGGCCAGGGAATCGAACAGTTTGCGGGCTTCGGTCCAACGCTCCTGCTCGACGCTGAAACCGCCGCCCTGCTTGAAGTTGTCCATCAGGCCGGCAATTGCCGCGCCATTGCGACCGTGCAGGTCGAACAGCAGGCGTTCGAAGTTCGACGAGACCATGATGTCCATCGACGGCGACAGCGTGGCGTGCAGGGTTTCCTTGACGTACTGATTGCCGCTCATGAAGCGGTGCAGGATGTCGTTACGGTTGGTGGCGACGATCAACTGGTTGATCGGCAGGCCCATGTTGCGCGCCAGGTAACCGGCGAAGATGTCGCCGAAGTTGCCGGTCGGCACCGAGAACGACACCGAACGCGCCGGGCCACCCAGTTGCAGGGCTGCGTGGAAGTAGTAAACGATCTGGGCCATGATCCGCGCCCAGTTGATCGAGTTCACCGCCACCAGACGCGTGCCTTTGAGGAAGCTCTGGTCGGCGAAGCTGTTCTTGACCATTTCCTGGCAGTCATCGAAGTTGCCTTCGATGGCGATGTTGTGGATGTTCTCGCCGAAGATGGTGGTCATCTGGCGACGCTGCACTTCGGACACGCGGTTGTGCGGGTGCAGGATGAAGATGTCGACGTTTTCGCAATGCTTGCAGCCTTCGATGGCAGCCGAACCGGTATCACCGGAGGTCGCACCAACGATCACCACGCGCTCGCCGCGTTTTTCCAGCGTGTAGTCGAGGAGACGACCGAGCAATTGCAGGGCAAAGTCCTTGAACGCCAGGGTCGGGCCGTGGAACAGCTCCAAGACCCATTCGTTGCCGTTCAGTTGACGCAACGGTGCAACGGCGCTGTGGGCAAACACGCCGTAAGTCTCTTCAAGAATCTTTTTGAAATCGGCATCAGGGATGCTGCCGGCCACGAACGGGCGCATCACCCGGAAGGCCAACTCGTGATATGGCAGGCCGGCCCAGGAGGCAATTTCTTCCTGGGTGAAACGTGGCAGGCATTCCGGCACATACAGGCCGCCATCCGTGGCCAGACCGGCCAGCAGAACGTCTTCGAAATTCAGGGCCGGTGCCTGGCCGCGGGTACTGATATAACGCATAGGGGCAAACCTTCGGTTTGGGCTTCAAGCTTTAAGCTTCAAGCTACAAGTCAAAGCCAAACTGCCTTTGAACTTGCCGCTTGAAGCTTGCCACTTGCCGCTGCTTCAATTCAATTCAGGTGTTCGACACGGATCCGCACGACCGGACCGACCACACCCGCCAAGGCTTCCAGGGCTTTGATCGCGTCGTTCATGTGCTGCTCCAGCACACGGTGGGTCAGCAGGATCATCGGCACCAGGCCGTCGTGTTCTTCGACTTCCTTCTGCATGATCGATTCGATGTTGATGCCGCGCTCCGACAGGATGCTCGCCACTTGGGCCAGCACGCCTGGATGGTCCTTGGCCTGGATCCGCAGGTAGTAGGCACTTTCGCAGGCTTCGATCGGCAGGATCGGGTGGGCCGACAGCGAGTCCGGCTGGAAGGCCAGGTGCGGAACGCGGTTTTCCGGGTCGGAAGTCATGGCGCGAACCACGTCCACCAGGTCGGCGATCACCGACGAAGCGGTCGGCTCCATGCCGGCGCCGGCGCCGTAGAACAGGGTCGAACCGGCAGCATCACCGTTGACCATCACTGCGTTCATCACGCCATTGACGTTGGCGATCAGGCGATCAGCCGGGATCAGCGTCGGATGTACGCGCAACTCAATACCGGCCGCAGTGCTACGCGCTACGCCCAGGTGTTTGATGCGGTAGCCCAGCGCTTCGGCGTAGTTCACGTCAGCCGTTGTCAGCTTGGTGATGCCTTCGGTGTAGGCCTTGTCGAATTGCAGCGGAATACCGAACGCGATGGACGCCAGGATCGTCAGCTTGTGAGCGGCGTCGATGCCTTCAACGTCGAAGGTCGGATCGGCTTCGGCGTAACCCAGGGCTTGCGCCTCGGCGAGGACGTCTTCGAAGGTGCGGCCCTTCTCACGCATTTCGGTGAGGATGAAGTTACCGGTGCCGTTGATGATCCCGGCGACCCAGTTGATACGGTTGGCGGACAGGCCTTCACGGATCGCCTTGATCACTGGAATGCCACCGGCCACAGCCGCTTCGAACGCAACGATCACGCCCTTTTCGCGAGCCTTGGCGAAAATTTCATTACCGTGAACGGCGATCAGTGCCTTGTTCGCGGTGACCACATGCTTGCCATTCTCGATGGCCTTGAGTACCAGCTCGCGGGCAACGGTGTAGCCGCCTACCAGCTCTATAACGATGTCGATCTCTGGGTTCGTGGCCACTTCGAACACATCGTTGGTAATCGCAATACCGGTCGTCTGGAACTGAGGCTTTGGCGTGCGCGTGGCAATTTGTGCCACTTCGATTCCACGCCCGGCACGACGAGCAATTTCCTCGGCGTTGCGCTGAAGTACGTTGAAGGTACCGCCACCGACGGTCCCTAACCCACAGATGCCTACTTTGACCGGTTTCACTGTGAACTCCCCATAAAACGGCCGACGCAAGGCCGGCCGTGAAAACAACCGCATGCTCGCGGTTCTCTATTAATGGTCAGGCGAGTTGCCGCCAGACCATGATCGTCAAAGGCTGACCGTGACGATGCGAATTATTTCGCGCCCAGCGCCAGTTTGGCGACTTGTGGCGCAGGCTGGTAGCCCGGAATGACCTGACCGTCGGCCAAAACGATGGCCGGCGTGCCGTTCACGCCAATCGACTGACCGAGGGCGAACTGCTTGGAAACCGGGTTATCGCACTTGGCGGCCTTGATTTCCTTGCCATCGACCATCTTGTCCATCGCGGCTTTCTTGTCCTTGGAGCACCAGACTGCTTGCAGCTGTTCGTCACCCGGCGAGCCCAGGCCCTGGCGCGGGAACGCGACATAACGCACTTCGATGCCGCGCTTGTTCAGCTCAGGCACTTCGGCGTGCAGCTTGTGGCAGTACGGGCAGGTGGTGTCGGTGAACACGGTGATGTGCGACTTGGTTTCGCCGATCGCCGGGTAGACCACGGTTTCTGCGACCGGGATGTCATTGATCAGTTTGGAAACGCCCAGGCGCTCGGTCTTCTCGGTCAGGTTGACCGGCTTGCCGTCCTTGAGCTGGAACATATAGCCCTGCATCACGTACTGGCCGTCGGCACTGGCATAGAGCACGCGGCTGCCCTTGAGCTTGACTTCGTACAGGCCGGCCAGCGGGCTGGCGCTGATGCTATCGATCGGGGTTTCAAGCTGGAGGCTTTCCAGGCTTTTACGAATGGCTTTGTCGGCCGCGTCATCGGCGACGGCAAAGGTGCTGACCAACGCAATGGCTGCGGCGGCGAAAATAGGGGTCAGACGCATGAGAACTCCTGAAGGCGGACAAATGGGACGATCAGAACGCCCGTGCCGAAACACCGGGTCATAATCGCCCATCGTGCAAACCGGCAAAGCCTACCACATAAGGCTGGTGGGGCCGAATGCGGCTGTCGTAAGACATCTCGCTTGGGCGCATACGCGTTATGTAGCAGTTGGCGAAGTCTGCGTCCGGCTGCGCAGCAGTCGTGAAATCAGACACTGCGGTGTTTCAGTAGAAACGAGGGCTCAGGGTTTACGACTGCTTCGCAGCCGGACGCAGCCTTCGCCAGCTGCTACAAAGTCCCGAGCCAGTCTCCAGAGAACGGGAGTTATGTCAGCCGCGCGGATGGTGTTTGGCGTGCAGATCCTGCAAGCGCGCGCGGGCGACGTGGGTGTAGATCTGGGTGGTCGACAGGTCGCTGTGGCCGAGCAGCATTTGCACCACCCGCAGGTCGGCGCCGTGGTTGAGCAGGTGTGTGGCGAAGGCGTGGCGCAGGGTGTGCGGCGACAGTGACTTGCCGATGCCGGCGACCTTGGCCTGGTGCTTGATACGGTGCCAGAAGGTCTGGCGGGTCATCTGCTCGCCGCGCTGGCTCGGGAACATCACATCGCTGGGCCGTCCGCCGAGCAGTTCACCACGGCCGTCACGCAGGTAGCGCTCGACCCAGACAATCGCCTCCTCGCCCATCGGCACCAGCCGCTCCTTGCTGCCCTTGCCCATCACTCGCAGCACGCCCTGACGCAGGTTGACCTGCTCCAGGGTCAGGCTGATCAGCTCAGTTACCCGCAAGCCGCAGGCGTAGAGCACTTCCAGCATGGCGCGGTCGCGCTGGCCGATGGCTTCGCTCAAGTCCGGCGCTTTTAGCAAGGCCTCGACGTCGGCTTCCGACAGGGATTTGGGCAACGGCCTACCGAGCTGGGGCATATCGACGCGCAAAGTCGGATCGACAGCGATCAGCTTTTCCCGCAACAGATAGCGATAAAAGCCACGCACGCCGGAGAGAAATCTGGCGGTGGAACGGGGTTTGTAGTTTTGCTCGAGTCGCCAGGCCAGGTGGTCGAGGATCAACTCGCGCCCGGCATTGATCAGCTCCAGGTTCTTTTCCTGCAGCCAGCCGTTGAACAGGGCGAGGTCGCTGCGGTAGGCATCGCGGGTGTTATCGGAGAGGCCTTTTTCCAGCCACAGGGCATCGAGAAACTGGTCTATCAGGGGGTGGTCGATCGCGGGCATAAAGGCTCAGGTCACTGGAAAACTGACGGCAAGTCTTTCATAGCCTGCGGTGGCTTTATAGAGCCTGATGCAATTGCGGCGACTGGTAGATCGGTTCGCGGGCGAGGCTTGCCGCGCGAACGCCGCAACTCGGTCCCGGACCAGGCACGCATACCCCAGCGGCACCGATAAATTGCAGGCAACAAAAAAGCAGCCCGCAGGCTGCTTTTTTCTGCATCGGAAGCTGGAATTAACCCAGTTTTTCCTTGATGCGAGCTGCTTTACCGGACAGGTCACGCAGGTAGTACAGCTTGGCTTTACGTACGTCACCGCGACGTTTAACGGCCATGCTGTCGATTTGCGGGCTGTAGGTCTGGAAAGTACGCTCTACGCCAACACCGTTGGAGATTTTGCGAACGGTGAATGCACTGTTTACGCCGCGGTTACGCTTGGCGATAACAACACCTTCGAACGCCTGCAGACGCGAACGGTCGCCTTCCTTCACTTTCACCTGAACGACAACAGTGTCGCCCGGGGCAAAGGTAGGGATCTCTTTGGTCATCTGCTCTGCTTCGAGTGCAAGAATGATTTTGTTAGTCATGCTGTGCTCCTAAGGTAAATCGTCGGATTTACCATCGATACGTTGTTAACTATCGTCCCGCTCGCGGATGTATTCCTCGAGCAGCTTCTTCTCTTCTCCAGAAAGCGAGCGGCTTTCCAGAAGATCGGCGCGTCGTTCAAAGGTCCTACCAAGGGACTGCTGTAAACGCCAACGCCGGATATGCGCGTGATTGCCACTTAGCAACACGTCGGGAACACGCTGATCCGCATACACCTCCGGTCGGGTGTAGTGCGGGCAATCCAGCAGACCATCCGTAAAGGAATCTTCCTCAGCGGAGTCCGCATGCCCTAAAGCTCCAGGCAGCAGCCGTGTAACCGCATCGATCAGGACCATCGCCGGCAGCTCGCCGCCAGACAGTACATAGTCGCCAATCGACCACTCTTCATCGACGTGAGCCTCTATAAAACGCTCGTCAATGCCTTCATAGCGGCCGGCAATCAGGATCAATGCATCCGAATTCGCCAACTCGCGTACCGCCGACTGAGTCAGTTGACGGCCTTGGGGGGACAGGTAAATTACCTTCGCCGCCTCCCCGGCTGCTGCCTTGGCCTGAACCAGAGCATCTTCCAGGGGCTTGATCTTCATCACCATGCCCGGGCCACCGCCAAATGGGCGATCGTCCACAGTGTGATGTCGATCCGTCGTGTAGTCTCGCGGATTCCAACAGGTGAGCTGCAATAGCCCCTGTTTCACCGCACGACTGGTGATGCCGTACTCGCTGATGGCGGAGAACATCTCGGGAAACAAACTGATCACTTCTACGCGCAAGTTAGCCACGCTTAGAAGTCCGCATCCCATTCCACCTTCATCTCGCCTGCGGCAAGGTCGACTACCAACACGCATTGCTCCGTATAGGGCAACAGGCGTTCGCGATCGTCCAGGCTGCCAGCGCAAGGCTTGACCACCATTACATCATTGGCGCCGGTTTCCAGAAGATGATCGATCTTCCCGAGCAATTGCCCGAGTTGGTCAATAACCTTCAGACCTTCCAGCTGGTACCAGTAGTACTCGCCGTCGGTCAATTCAGGGAACAGGTTGCGCGGCACGCAGATCTCATAACCGGCCAGAAGACGAGCTTCTTCACGATCATCAAGACCCTTGAGCTTTGCGACCAGGAACTTGTCGTTCCCACGTCCACTGACCAGCTCGACCTGTTTCACATTGCCTTCGCGCTTGAGCGTCCAGGTTTTGTACTGCAACAGGTTTTCAGTCGGATCAGTAAAGGAATAAACCTTCACTTCGCCGCGAACGCCATGAACAGAATAAATCTTGCCGATAACGATCAAATCATCAGCAATGGCAGGCGTCGCGTTCATATTGCTCAGGCCGCAGCCTTAGATGCATCCTTCAACAACTGAGCAACACGCTCAGAAGGTTGTGCACCAACGCTCAGCCAGTAGGCTACGCGCTCTTGGTTCACGGACAGACGGACTTCTTGACCACGAGCAACAGGGTTGAAGAAACCAACCTGTTCCTTGTGCGAACCGTCGCGCGGGTTGCGGCTGTCGGTTACGGTCAAGTGGTAAAACGGGCGCTTTTTGGAGCCGCCAAGGGCAAGACGGATTGTTAGCATGTGAACATCGTTCCTGTAGTCGGTGCTGCAAATCTAAAGGCACAGCGGGCATAGGTGCCCGAAAGGCCGCATATTCTAAGGAATATCCGGACTTTTGCAAATGACTTTTTCCGGCGGCCTTCCGGTCGCCATCAAGATTTGCTATAGAGCCGTCGTTGAAAACGGCCAGTCAGCTCCCGCCAAGTGCGGGTTTGCTGGAGTTCCCACATTGCTGTGGGCAGCGCAAGAGCAAGCCCTTGCGCAGATTCTTTACATTTTCGGCATGCCGCCGCCGGGCAACATTCCGCCCATGCCGCGCATCATTTTGGCCATTCCGCCTTTCGCGGAGAATTTCTTCATCATCTTCTGCATCTGCTTGTGTTGCTTGATCAAGCGACCGATGTCCTGCACCTGGGTGCCGGAACCCAACGAAATCCGACGTTTGCGCGAACCGCTGATCAGGTCAGGGTCGCGGCGCTCGGCCGGGGTCATGGAATTGATGATGGCTTCCATCTGCTTGAACTGTTTCTCTGCCGCGCCCTGGGCATTGCCCATTTGCGCCAGGTTCACACCGCCGATATTCGGCAGTTTGTCCATGAGGCCGCCGAGGCCGCCCATGTTCTTCATCTGTTGCAGCTGATCGCGGAAGTCTTCGAGGTCGAAGCCCTTGCCCTTCTTCAGCTTCTTGGCCAGTTTGTCGGCCTTGTCCTTGTCGAGGGTCTGCTCGGCCTGTTCGATCAGGCTGAGCACGTCGCCCATGCCGAGGATGCGCGAAGCAATACGCTCAGGGTGGAACGGTTCGAGCGCTTCGCTCTTCTCGCCCATACCGATGAACTTGATCGGCTTGCCGGTGATGGCGCGAACCGACAGAGCGGCACCGCCACGGGCGTCGCCGTCAACCTTGGTCAGGATCACACCGGTCAGCGGCAGTGCATCACCGAAGGCCTTGGCCGTGTTGGCGGCGTCCTGGCCGGTCATGGCGTCGACCACGAACAGGGTTTCGACCGGGTTGATCGCGGCGTGCAGCGCCTTGATCTCGCCCATCATCTCTTCGTCGATGTGCAGACGACCGGCGGTATCGACGATAACTACGTCGATGAATTTCAGTTTTGCTTCTTTAATAGCCGCTTGCGCGATATCGACCGGCTTCTGGCTCAGGTCGGACGGGAAGAAGGTAACACCGACTTCAGCGGCCAACATTTCCAGCTGCTTGATCGCCGCCGGACGGTAAACGTCCGCAGACACGACCATGACCGTCTTCTTCTTGCGTTCTTTAAGGAAGCGCGCAAGTTTACCGGCGGTGGTGGTTTTACCCGCGCCCTGCAGACCGGCCATCAGCACGACGGCAGGTGGAACGGCGCTCAGGTTCAAGTCTTCGTTAGCCGCGCCCATCAGGCTTTCGAGTTCGGCCTGGACGATCTTCACGAAGGCCTGGCCCGGCGTCAGGCTGCGCGACACCTCGGTGCCAACGGCGCGTTCCTTGACCGAATTGACGAAGTCCTTGACCACCGGCAGGGCGACGTCGGCTTCGAGCAACGCCATGCGCACTTCGCGCAGGGTGTCTTTGATGTTGTCCTCGGTCAGCTTGGCCTTGCCGGTGACATGGCGCAGCGTCTGCGAGAGACGGTCGGTTAAGTTTTCAAACATTGCGCGATCCTTTCAGGCCCTGTGTAGACCGGGATAATGGCGGCCCAGACCGGAATAAACATGTGCTCGGCGAGCCTGCGGCGTGGGCAGGTCGCGGATTATAGCGAAGACTGCGGCTGGCGGACACCTCGCTGTCAGGTTCTATGGTCTTTCGTGCGATGTGGGTTCTATGCCAAACTCAGCGCCTTTCGGGCTTGCCTAACAGGATTTATGCTCCCCTTGTCACCCAGCTTGCTTACCACCCTCGCCGCCGCCTGCTTATATGCCGCTGCGACTCTCTATCAGGGCACTCGCCTGGCCTCCGGCGCCAAGGCGAACAAACGCCTGCTGGTCACGCTCGGCATACTGGCCGTGCTGGCTCACAGCGCCAGTCTGTTTACCCACTTGCTGACGCCAATCGGCCTGGGCCTGGACTTCTTCAGCGCCGCCAGCCTGATTGCCGCGGCAGTCATCGCCCTGACCCTTATTGCCTGCTCTCGGATTCCGGTTGAGAACCTGCTGGTCTTGTTGTTCCCGCTGGGGCTCGCAACCGTCCTGCTGGCACAGTTCGCCCCCGCCGGCACGGTGCAGATCATCGACGAAGAGCCGGGCATCCTCGCCCACATTCTTCTGTCGATCCTGGCCTACGGCATGTTCACCATCGCGGTGTTCCAGGCCTTGCTGCTGCTGGTGCAAGATCACCAGCTCAAGCACAAGCACCCGTCCGGGCTGATCAAGAACTTTCCGCCGCTGCAAACCATGGAAAGCCTGCTGTTCGGTTTCCTCTGGGCCGGCTGGACCCTGCTGTCGCTGTCGCTGATTTCCGGTTGGCTGTTCGTCGAGAACCTGTTTGCCCAGCATCTGGTACACAAGACTTTGCTGGCCTGTCTGGCCTGGATCGTGTTTAGCGTGTTGCTGTGGGGCCGTAATCGCCTCGGCTGGCGCGGACACAAGGCCATTCGCTGGACCCTCGCCGGTTTCTGCCTGCTGATGCTGGCCTATTTCGGCAGTAAGTTGGTCCGTGAATACATTCTGCACATCTGACGGGCGGCAATAATGGATGACTTGCCCATAGGGCCGATGCTCGCAGTGATCGCCCTGCTGATTTTGTGGTCCGGGTTGTTTACCGCCATCGAAGTCGCGCAACAACACTTGCTGGCCCAACGCACCGCCTCGCGCTCGAGCGACAAGCCGGTGGCGAAGCTGAGCTTCCCGCTCAACAGCCTGATCCTTTGCAACACCCTGTGCCGTGCGCTGGCGATGGTCATCAGCACCTTGCTGGCGATTTTCACTTGGGCAGAGAACGGTCCCTGGGTCGCTGGCATCGGCGCCGGTGTGATTCTGCTGGTGTTCGCCGACTACCTGCCGCGCACCCTCGCCGTGCGCTATCCGGATGCGATCCTGAGCCTGGGCAACACCTTGCTCGGCGCGCCGCTGAAAATCATCTACCCCGCCGCCTGGCTGCTCAGTGGCATCAGCCAGTTGCTGATGCGACCGTTCGCCCGCCAAGTCAAAGTGGTGCAACAGAGCGAAGACGAGGCGCCGGCGGATCGGCACGAAGATAACGAGCATGCGCCCTGCCGCCCCCACGCACTGTCGGGTATCCATGCGCTGGACAACATCACGGTCAACGACATCCTGGTGCCGCGCAGTGACGTCGACGGGATCAACCTCGACGATTCCCTCGAAGAGATCATCGAACAGTTGCGCAACAACCGACGCACACGGCTACCGGTGTTCCACAGCGACATCAACCAGGTCGAAGCGGTGCTCAACACCCGGCAGATCCGCCATCTGCTGCCGGATGCCACCCTGACCCTGGAAGCGTTGCTGACAGCCTGCCACGAACCGTACTTCGTGCCGGAAAGCACCCCGTTGCAGCTGCAGTTGCTGAACTTTCACAAACAGCAGCGGCGCTTGGGCATGGTGGTGGACGAGTACGGCGAAGTGCTCGGTATCGTGACCCTGGAAGACATCCTCGAAGAAATCGTCGGCGAATTCGAAAGCGAGCACAGCCTGGACAACCCGCACATTCACCCACAGGCCGATGGCCGACTGGTGATTGAGGGTGCGGCGTCGATTCGCGAACTGAACAAGAGCCTGGGCTGGCACCTGCCCAGCGATGGGCCGAAAACCCTTAACGGCTTGGTGACCGAGGCGCTGGAGACGATTCCGGAGAGCTCGGTGTGCCTGAAGATCGGACGTTATCGGTTGGAGATTCTCGAGACTGAAGACAACCGGGTGACGCGGGTGTTGGTCTGGCATACCAGTTCGGTTCCAGCGGTTGTGCCCGTCCGCTGAATTGTTAAAAGATCGCAGCCTTCGTCAGCGCCTACATTTGGAATGCATTCCCCTGTAGGAGCTGCCGAAGGCGGCGATCTTTTTGCCTCTTGTTCGATCGTTAGCCGCCTTCCTATAATCGAGTCGCTTACCCAAGCGCCGCCCTACCCCCGTGCTACCCGCACGCTGCGTTAAACCCACATCCCTGGGTGTTCGACCATAATAATTCGCTCCACTGGAGCATGACTGTCAGGGATCACCGCATGACGACCAGCACCGCTTACAGCGAAACCACGCCTGCCCAACCGACGAACTCCGCCACCCGCGTGGCCACCGCGAGCTTCATCGGCACCGCCATCGAGTTCTACGACTTCTACGTCTACGCCACCGCCGCCGCGCTGGTGATCGGGCCGGTATTCTTTCCGCAGACCTCCGGCACCGCGCAGATGCTCTCGGCGTTTCTCACCTTTGGCATCGCGTTCCTGGCGCGGCCGCTGGGTTCGGCGCTGTTCGGCCACTTTGGTGACCGTATCGGGCGCAAATCGACCTTGGTCGCGTCTCTGCTGCTGATGGGCGTCTGTACCACCCTGATCGGCGTACTGCCGGGTTACGACAGCATCGGGGCCTGGGCGCCGATCCTGCTTTGCGTGCTGCGCTTCGGCCAGGGCCTTGGATTGGGTGGTGAATGGGGCGGCGCGGCGCTGCTGGCGACAGAGAATGCGCCCAAGGGCAAACGCGCCTGGTTCGGCATGTTTCCGCAGCTGGGTCCTTCGATTGGTTTCCTGGCGGCCAACGGGTTGTTCCTGACCCTGGCCATGACCCTGGATGACGAGCAGTTCCGCTCGTGGGGCTGGCGGATTCCGTTCCTGCTGAGCGCCGTGCTGGTGATGGTTGGCCTGTACGTACGCCTCAAACTCCATGAAACCCCGGTATTCGCTAACGCCATGGCACGCCAGGAGCGGGTGAAGATCCCGCTGGTCGAGCTGTTCAGCCAGTACTGGGCGCCGATGTTGCTGGGTGCCGGGTCGATGGTGGTCTGCTATGCGCTGTTCTACATCTCGACCGTATTTTCCCTGAGCTACGGGGTTTCGACCCTCGGCTATACCCGCGAAACCTTCCTCGCGCTGCTGTGCTTCGCAGTGTTGTTCATGGCCGCCGCCACGCCATTGTCGGCCTGGGCCAGTGACCGTTACGGGCGCAAACCGGTGCTGATCATCGGTGGCGTGCTGGCGATTTTGTCCGGTTTCCTGATGGAACCGTTGCTGACCCACGGCACGACCTGGGGCGTGGCGCTGTTCCTGTGCATTGAGCTGTTTCTGATGGGCGTGACATTTGCGCCGATGGGGGCATTGTTGCCAGAGCTGTTTCCGACCCACGTGCGTTATACCGGGGCGTCGGCAGCCTACAACCTGGGCGGCATTGTCGGGGCCTCGGCGGCGCCGTTCTTTGCGCAGAAACTGGTGGCGATGGGTGGTTTGAGCTACGTCGGCGGGTATGTGTCGGGGGCGGCGGTGCTGAGTTTGATCGCGGTGCTGTGCCTGAAGGAGACGCGTAACAACGATTTGAATCGGGTGGCCTGACAAGGATCGTTCCCACGCTCGGCGTGGGAATGCAGCCCGGGACGCTCCGCGTCCCAAAGCAGACGCGGAGCGTCCGTTGAGGCATTCCCACGCAGAGCGTGGGAACGATCTGAGTAGTCTTACAGTTCTACTTTTACAGCCTGAGCAGCACGGGTCGCCTTAGCCCGAGCCGCTTCAATCGACTCATCCCGCGCCAACGCCACACCCATCCGGCGCTGACCGTTCACTTCAGGCTTGCCGAACAAACGCAACGCCGTATCCGGCTCACTCAGCGCAGCGCCCAAATTGGCGAAAGCGGTCTGGGTCGACTGCCCTTCCACCAGAATCACCGCCGACGCCGATGGGCCGAACTGACGAATCAATGGAATCGGCAGGCCCAGAATCGCCCGGGCGTGCAGTGCGAACTGCGACAAGTCTTGGGAAATCAGCGTTACCAGGCCAGTGTCATGCGGACGCGGCGAGACTTCGCTGAACCACACCTGATCACCTTTGATAAACAACTCAACGCCAAACAGACCACGGCCACCCAGGGCTTCAGTCACGGCTTTGGCGACGCGCTCGGATTCGGCCAGGGCAATCGGGCTCATGGCTTGTGGCTGCCAGGATTCCTGGTAGTCGCCCTTCTCCTGACGGTGACCGACCGGCGCGCAGAACGTGGTGCCACCGACGTGGCGCACGGTCAGCAGGGTGATTTCATAATCGAAATCGATAAAGCCCTCAACGATCACCCGACCTTTACCGGCACGGCCGCCTTCTTGCGCGTAATCCCACGCGGTTTTCACGTCATCGACGCTGCGCAGCAGGCTCTGGCCTTTGCCCGAAGAACTCATCACCGGTTTGACCACGCATGGGAAGCCCAGGTCTTCAACGGCTTTGCTGTAATCCTCGAACGTGTCAGCGAAGTGGTATGGCGAGGTCGGCAGATCCAACTCTTCGGCGGCCAAGCGACGGATGCCTTCGCGGTTCATGGTCAGCTGCGCGGCACGGGCAGTCGGGATCACGGTGAAGCCTTCGGCTTCCAGTTCAACCAGGGTCGCGGTGGCGATGGCTTCGATTTCCGGCACGATGAAGTGCGGCTTCTCGGCTTCGATCACGGCACGCAGGGCGGCGCCGTCGAGCATGTTGATCACATGGCTGCGATGGGCGACTTGCATGGCCGGCGCGTTGGCGTAGCGATCCACGGCAATCACTTCAACACCCAGGCGTTGCAGTTCGATCACCACTTCCTTGCCCAACTCGCCACAGCCACACAGCAATACGCGGGTCGCGGTTGGCGACAATGGAGTTCCGATACGGGTCATCTCAGGTCCTCAAAGAAGCGGATCATCGAGGGATGCGGCCAAAGGCGCACTTCCCATGGGGAGAAAGCGCGGCATTTTACATGAACCGCAGGGTTTGGCTTCAGCTGGCGACGGCCTGTTTGCGCAGGCGCCAGGCCATGATCAGCCACACGACCGTCACACCGGCGAATTTCGAACCCATGGCGGTCAGGATCACGGCCGGGGTGAACGCATCGATCATCCCGAAGAAGATGAAGGTATCGAGGGGAATGCTCAGGGCCGAACTTATCCACAGGCGATCGTGCAACGGGCGCTTGGTGATGCTGAATACCAGCCAGTCGATGCACTCGGACACCGCGAACGCCGTGGCGCTGGCCAGGGCGATGGATGGATCGGACGTGACGTAGGACAACACCAGCGCCGCCAGCATCGCCGCGATGGCGCCGTGGCCGAAACGGGTTTGCACCATGTCGCGCAGCACGAATACCAGACCGCCCCAGGCTGACCAGATGATGTCCAGGTGCGGGGCGGTGGAAAAGGCGAAGTTGATCAGCACGACGCTGCTGATGTAGGTGATCAGGAAGAACATGGGGCGCGAAGATACCTGTCAGTTTGGTGCACAGAGTACCGTAGGAGCTGACGAGTGCAACGAGGCTGCGATCTTTTGGTGTTGTTTTTCAAGAACAAGATCAAAAGATCGCAGCCTCGTTGCACTCGTCAGCGCCTACAGGTCCGGCGTTTTGTTGAGCATCCAGATCAACCCACTGGATTTGGCACGCTCATGACACAACCCCAGCACCCTGCGCCGCTCCTCGTTATCCATCCGGCTCCAACGGGTGATCTCCTCCACCGTGCGCTGGCACCCGGTGCAAATATCGTCGTCATCCAGTGCGCAGATGTTCACACAGGGCGATCGCACCGGTCGTTCGGTGGTGTTCATTCTTCCTGCTCGACCAGATCGCGGGCATAGCGCTGTGAGTTATGCACATAGTGGGCGGCGCTGGCTTCGAGCATTTTCTTCTGCGGCTCGGTGAGTTCGCGCACGACTTTGCCCGGCGAGCCCATGACCAGCGAACCATCGGGAATCTCTTTGTTTTCACCGATCAGCGAATTGGCGCCAATGATGCAGTTCTTACCGATTTTCGCGCCATTGAGGATCACCGCGTTGATGCCGATCAGGCTGTAGTCGCCGACAGTGCAGCCGTGGAGCATGGCGTTGTGGCCGATGGTCACGCCGGTGCCGATGGTCAGCGGGTAGCCCATGTCGGTGTGCATCACGGTGCCGTCCTGGACGTTGCTGTTCTTGCCGATCAGGATCAGTTCGTTATCGCCGCGCAACACAGCGTTGAACCAGACGTTGGCGCCCTCTTCCAGTTTGACCTTGCCCACCAGCACGGCATTGGGCGCAACCCAGCTCTGTGGATGGGTTTCGACGCGGGCGTCGCCCAGGCGGTATTTCATCTTGTTGTCCTCAAGGCTCAGGCAGCCGCGGGTTCACATTTAATTATTGATAAAGCTTTTCGGGGGATGGTGCAGGCTGATGTCAGCGTCATAAAGCAGGTTGATCAATTCGACGATCATAATCGCCGTCAAACCCCAGATCTTGTATTCGCCATAGCGATAGCTCGGCACATACCAACTGCGGCCCTGGTAATCGATGCGGTGGGTGTGTTCCCGCGGGTCCTTGCGAAAGAACTCCAGCGGCACGCTGAACACCGCTGCGATCTCGGCATCATTGGCCAGGTATTCAACGAAATCGGGAACAACGCCAACATAAGGCGTGACCTTGATCCCGTGCAGAGAGATCAGCGGACTGAGCGGACCGATCACTTCCACCAGCCCCGGCGGCAGGCCGATTTCTTCTTGAGCTTCGCGCAAGGCCGTGAAGATCAGGTCAGGGTCTTCAGGGTCGCGTCGTCCACCGGGGAAGGCGACTTCGCCGCCATGGGTCGAGAGCCCGCTGGCGCGCAGGGTCAGAACCAGTTCCGGTTCGTCGCTGCGGGTGATCGGCACTAATACGGCAGCCTCGGGGAAACGCTTGTCGGTTTCAAGGGTGCGTGGCGTGTGGTTGCTTACTCGGTGAAGTAGCTCGTCCAGCATGAGTCTTCTCGATCTGTTGGCTACCTCGCATCATGCACCAATAGAACCGACCGCCCAACCCCCGAACTGCCCCATGTCGCGAAACGACAACTTGCCGACTGACACCGCCGCACGCCAAGATAGGCGCAGCCTCCAGGAACCCAAGCATGAAATTTTGCAGTCAGTGCGGTAACCCGGTCACCCAGCGCATTCCCGAAGGCGATTCGCGCCTGCGTTTTGTCTGTGACAGCTGTCAGACCATTCATTACCAGAACCCCAATATCGTCGCCGGTTGTGTCGCGACCTGGGGCTCGAAGGTGTTGCTGTGCCGTCGCGCCATCGAGCCACGGCTCGGTTACTGGACCCTGCCCGCCGGTTTCATGGAAAACGGCGAGACCATCGAACAGGCCGCCGTCCGCGAGACCGCCGAAGAAGCCTGCGCCCGGGTACGTAACTTGAGCATCTACACGCTGATCGACGTGCCGCACATCAGCCAGGTGCACGTATTCTTCCGCGCCGAACTGGTGGACCTGGACTTTGCAGCCGGCCCCGAGAGCCTCGAAGTACAGCTTTTCGAAGAAGCCGAGATCCCTTGGTCCGAGCTGGCTTTCCGCACAGTGGGCCGTACCTTAGAATGCTTCTTCGCTGACCGGCGGACCGAGACCTATCCGGTGCGATCCGAGTCGATTCCGCCGCTTGCTCAGCCCGCCATCCGTTAAAAAACATCTATAACTAAAATAGTCGCGACACCTCTAGGGATATCGTTTCAATGCGCTGGTTGCTTGCCCTGTTTTGCCTATCGTTCGTTGTGGTTTCCCAGGCCTCCACCGTGGTCACCCTGGACGGCAAACCCATCGAAAAAGTACTGGTGCTCAAATCGGCCCATCAACTGCAATTGATTGCCGACGGCAAGCCGCTGCGAACCTACCGCATTTCCCTGGGCAAAAACCCCCGGGGCACGAAGCTGATGGAAGGCGACAAGCGCACGCCAGAGGGTTTTTACTGGGTGGACTGGCGCAAGGTCAGTGACCGCTTCAATCTCGCCATGCACATCTCTTATCCGAACATCGCCGATTCCGCCCGCTCCCGGCGCGAAGGCGTCGCCCCCGGCGGCATGATCATGATCCACGGCACCCCCGACACCTACGACTACCCGGAAAACCTGTTCCACACCCTGGACTGGACCGACGGCTGCATCGCCATGCGCAACATGGACATGCGCGAGGTCTGGGGCTTGGTGCCGGATGGCACGATGATCGAGATTCGGCCGTAATTGATCGTTCCCACGCTCCGCGTGGGAATGCAGCCCGGGACGCTCCGCGTCCCCTCCAAAGCTGGAACGCAGAGCGTCCCTTGAGGCATTCCCACGCGGAGCATGGGAACGATCAATCCCCGCCGTAACGCCTACCTTCGGTCGCCCTTCGAAAAAATAAATCAAAAAAACGCAGCCTTCGGCAGCGCCTACAGGGTTGATACCACTCCCACCCGTAGGAGCTGCCGAAAGCTGCGATCTTTGCTTCCAAAACTCCCACCGCTAATACCACTTAAAGCCAACCCCCTCTAAACACGCCTAATAGGCCCGGTTTTCCCGCGCTTCGAGCAAAGTGGTCTCATTGACATGGTATTTAAGTGGTATTAGGTTTCGTCCTACAAGCAGGCGACAACAATCCAATATCCGCCTCGGACAAAACCTACATGAATGACATCCAGGCCCTACGTCCTGACGACACCCAGCCGACGCCCCTGTACCTGCAACTGGCGCGTAACCTGGAAGCGGCGATCCACGCCGGCCAATGGAAAGCCGAGCAGGCCATGCCGTCGGAGCGCAGCCTCTGCGAGTCGCTGGGCATCTCCCGCGTGACCGCTCGCAAAGCGCTGGAAGTGCTGTTCGAACAAGGTTTGATCCGTCGCAATCAAGGTTCCGGCACCTTCATCACCCCACGCCTGGAACAACCGCTGTCGCGCCTCTCGGGTTTCAGCGAAATGCTTCGTCTGAAAGGCTTCGTCCCCGGTTCGCAATGGCTGGAACGGGAAATCACCCCGCCGACCCACGAAGAGCTGATCCGCCTCGGCCTCTCGCCCAACGACAAGGTTGCGCGGCTCAAACGCCTGCGCAAAGCCGATGACACGGTGATGGCGATCGAGATGAGCACCCTGCCCGCCTCGATCATTCCCAAGCCGCAAGCGGTGGGCGATTCCCTCTACGAATACCTCGACGGCATCGGCAAACCGATCGTCCGCGCCTTGCAACACATCCAGGCGATCAACGCCTCGGACGAATTCGCCGCGCTGGTCGGCATCGCCCCCGGCACCGCCATGCTGCTGATGACCCGGGTCGGCTACCTGGAAGACAACACGCCGATCGAAGTCACCGACACCTATTGCCGCAATGACTACTACGACTTTGTCGCAGAGCTTCGCCGCTAACCAAGCTACCGAGAACCGATCATGTCCGAAGACAACATCCTCACCGCCCACGGCTGGGTTCGCGGCCGGCTGATTCACCAACACGGCAAAGTCGTGTCCATCGAAGGCGTGCCTTGCGATCCGGCGGACAATGACCTGCCTTACCTGCTGCCGGGTTTCATCGACCTGCACGTTCACGGCGGCGGCGGCAAAGACATCATGGAAGGCGCGACAGCCTTCGAAACCATCACCAAAACCCACGTGCGTTTCGGCACCACGTCGCTGCTGGCGACCACCATGACCGCGCCATCGGAAGAAATTTCCAGCGTGCTCAAAGCCGTCGGCGAGTACTGCGAGCAACGTCCGACAGGCAGCGCCCGGGTGCTCGGCGTGCACCTCGAAGGTCCGTACATCAACCCCGGCAAACTCGGTGCCCAACCAAATTTCGCCCACACCGCGTTGATGGCCGAAGTCGAGGAATACCTGGCCCTGGCGCCTATCCGCGTGATCACCATTGCCCCGGAAATCGCTGGCCACGATGGTTTGATCCGCGCCCTCAGCGCTCGCGGCGTGCGCATGCAGATCGGCCACACCCTCGGCAGTTATGAGGAAGGCGTGGCCGCGCTGGACGCCGGCGCCAGCAGTTTCACCCACCTCTATAACGCCATGAGCCCGCTGCATCACCGCGAGCCCGGCATCGTCGGCGCGGCCCTGGCCCACGCCAAATACGCCGAGCTGATTCCGGACTTACTGCACGTGCACCCCGGCGCCATGCGCGTGGCCCTGCGTTCGATCCCGTGCCTGTATTGCGTCACCGATTCGACCGCTGCCGCTGGCATGCCGGACGGTGAATACAAGCTCGGCAGCCACACCGTGACCAAATGCCTGGGCGGTGTGCGCCTGGCCGACGGCACGCTGGCGGGCAGCACCCTGACCATGGATCAGGCGTTGCGCAACCTGGTGAAGATCGGTTTGCCGATTGCCGAAGCCTCGCAACGCCTTTCGCAATTCCCCGCCGACTACCTCGGCATCACCGAACGCGGGCGCCTGCAACCCGGCGCCTGGGCCGACTGCGTGCGGCTGGATCGCTCACTCACACTGACCGCCGTCATGGTCGAAGGAGAAGACATTGACTTCAAAAATGCTTGAAGAGGCGCTGTCCTCGTTCGAGGCCGTGCAAGCCCAATTGCAGCAACTCGACCCGCAGATGATCGAGATCGCCGGGCGCCTGCGCCGTCAGCCGCCGCAAGTGGCGATGACCGTCGCCCGTGGCAGCTCCGACCACGCCGCCAGCTACTTCGCCTACCTGACCATGCAGCAACTGGGCATTCCGGTCGCGTCGTTGCCGATGTCGGTGGTGACCATGCAGCAAGCGCCGTTGAAGGTCAGCGGTCAGGTGGCGTTCGCCTTTTCGCAATCGGGGCAAAGTCCGGACCTGGTAAACAGCCTGCGTCTGCTGCGCAAACGTGGCGCCTTGAGCATTTCGATGGTCAACGCCGAGGGTTCGCCGCTGGAAGCGGCGTGTGAATTCAGCCTGCCGCTGTTGGCCGGCATCGAAAGCAGCGTCGCCGCGACCAAGAGTTTTATCGCCACCCTCAGCGCCAGCGCCCGGTTGATCGCTCACTGGAAAGAAGACGTGGAATTGCTCGAGGCCGGTAACGCGCTACCAGAAGGTCTGCGCGATGCAGCGAAACAGGACTGGAGCCTGGCCATCGACACCCTGCGCGATTGCGAACGGCTGATGGTGATTGGCCGTGGCGCCGGTTTTGCCATCGCTCAGGAAGCCGCGCTGAAATTCAAGGAAACCTCGGCGATCCAGGCCGAAGCCTTCAGCAGTGCCGAAGTCCGTCACGGCCCGATGGCGTTGATCGGCGATCAATACCCGTTGCTGGTGTTCGCCCCGCGCGGTGCCGAGCAGGCCGGTTTGCTGAGCCTGGCTGCCGACATGCGCCAGCGCGGCGCCCGTGTATTGCTGGCGGCGCCGGATGACGTCAGTGAACGCGACCTGACCCTGACCCGCGCCGAGCACCCGGCCCTCGATCCGATTCTGGCGATCCAGAGTTTCTACGTGATGGCCGCTGGTTTGGCCGTCGCCCGAGGCATGGACCCGGACCAGCCGCGGCATTTGAGCAAAGTGACGCGCACGCACTAAGTCGAATGGCGTGCACAGCCCTGCAGTAGCTGTCGAGTGAAACGAGGCTGCGATCTTTTGACTTTGATTTTCAAAAGCAAAATCAAAAGATCGCAGCCTCGTTTCACTCGACAGCTCCTACAGGGTGACAAGTGATCCGAACCGAATTGTTTACTGATGAGTACCGAGCCATGCACAACAATAATAAAGAGCTGACCCTCAGCGCCCCGCTCAGCGGCCCGGTGCTCACGCTCGCCAGAGTCCCGGACCCGGTGTTCGCCAGTGGCGCGATGGGTGACGGGATTGCAATCGATCCATTGAATGACACCCTTTACGCGCCTTGCGCCGGCGTGGTGGTGCATGTCGCCCGTACCGGCCACGCCGTGACCTTGCGCGCCGACAACGGTGCCGAATTGCTGCTGCACCTGGGCCTCGATACGGTCGAGTTGCAGGGCGAAGGCTTTTCGATGCTGGTCAAGGAAGGTGCGCGGGTTGCGAACGGCCAACCGCTGTTGCGCTATGACCTGGACAAGGTCGCGCAACAGTGCAAAAGCCTGGTCAGCCTGATGATCCTGACCAACAGCCAGGACTTTCAGGCGCGGCCGATCACCTTGAAATCGGTGAAGGTCGGCGATCCGCTGCTGCATATCGTCCGGCGACTGGCCAATGGCGTGCAGGCCGAAGTCGACCTTTCAGGCATCGAAGTCCACGGGCATATCCGCATCGCGCATCGCGGCGGTTTGCACGCTCGGCCAGCGGCGCTGATTCGGCAGACGGCGCAAGGTTTCAAGAGCAAATCGCAGCTGCATTTCGCCGGTAAGTCGGCGTCGTGCGATAGCTTGATCGGGCTCATGAGCCTGGCCGTTGGCGAGCAGGAAGAAGTTCAGGTCAGCAGTCAGGGCCCGGATGCTGAGGCGGCGTTGCAAGCGTTGCTGATTGCGTTATCCACAGCATTGGCCGAAGACAATCACACCATCGCGCCGACGCCGATTGCCCAGCGCAATCGCCCTGCCGAAGTGGGCGTGTTGCACGGCGTTTGTGCTGCACCCGGCCTGGTCGCCGGGCCACTGTTTCGTTTGAACGCGATCAGCCTGCCGGTGGACGCCGGCAACCACGATCCCGAGCAACAACTGCAAGCCCTCGATGCCGCACTGGCCGTCGTGCGCAGCGAAATCGATCACACACTGACCCAAGCCAGAAAGCACAAGAACACCGACGAAGAAGCGATCTTCGCGGCGCACCTTGCGCTGCTCGAAGACCCGGCATTGCTGGACGCCGCAGCGCAATCCATTGATAAAGGCAGCGCCGCGACTCACGCCTGGAGTGAATCCATCGATGTGCAGTGCGACGTCCTCCAGCAACTCGGCAGTGCATTGCTGGCCGAGCGCGCCAACGATTTGCGTGACCTCAAGCAACGGGTGCTGCGCGCCCTGCTCGGGGAAACCTGGCACTACGATATTCCGGCAGGCGCCATCGTCGCCGCCCATGAACTGACCCCGTCCGACTTGCTGCAACTCAGTCAGCACGGTGTCGCCGGGTTGTGCATGGCAGCGGGCGGCGCGACGTCCCATGTGGCGATTCTCGCTCGCGGCAAAGGCCTGCCATGCCTGGTGGCACTGAGCTCGGCGCTGCTGGATCAGGCGCAAGGCCAATCGGTGGTGCTGGATGCCGACGGCGGTCGCCTCGAATTGACGCCATCCACCGAACGCCTGGCCGAGGTGCGGCAGGCACAACTCGATCACCAACAACGTCGCGCCCAACAACAGGCGCAGGCGCACACTCCGGCGCTGACTCTCGATGGCTTGCACGTTGAAGTCGCAGCCAACGTCGCGTCCAGCGCCGAAGCGGCGGATGCGCTGGCCAATGGCGCCGATGGTGTCGGCCTGCTGCGTACCGAATTTCTGTTTGTGGACCGCAACACGGCGCCGGACGAGCAGGAACAACGCCTCGCCTACCAAGCCGTGCTCGACGCCATGGGCGACAAGTCGGTGATCATTCGCACCATCGATGTCGGTGGCGATAAGCAGCTCGACTATCTGCCACTGCCCGCCGAAGCCAACCCTGTACTCGGCCTGCGCGGCATTCGCCTCGCTCAGGTGCGCCCGGAATTGCTCGACCAGCAACTGCGCGCGCTGTTGCACGTCAGCCCGTTGTCGCGCTGCCGGATCCTGTTGCCGATGGTCACCGAAGTCGATGAATTGCTGCACATCCGCCAACGCCTCGATGCCTTGTGCACCGAGCTTGAGCTGGCGCAGCGCCCGGAGCTGGGCGTGATGATTGAAGTCCCGGCCGCCGCACTGCTGGCCGAGCAACTGGCCGAACACGCGGACTTTCTGTCCATCGGCACCAACGATTTGTCCCAGTACACCCTGGCCATGGACCGCGACCACGCGGGCCTGGCCTCGCGGGTCGATGCGCTGCACCCGGCGCTGCTGCGATTGATCGCGCAGACCTGCGCCGGTGCTGCGGTGCATAACCGTTGGGTTGGGGTGTGCGGTGCACTGGCCTCCGACCCGTTGGCCACACCGGTACTGATTGGCCTGGGGGTTCGCGAGTTGTCGGTGAGCCCGGTGCAGATCGGTGAAATCAAAGACCGCGTCCGCCATCTGGATGCGAGCGAATGCCGACGCATCAGCCAGGACTTGCTCAAGTTGAGCAGCGCCAGCGCGGTGCGTCATGCCTGTCACCAACATTGGCCTCTGAGCTGAACAACAACAGCTCTAAAACAAAAAGAACACAGGGAGAACCGCCATGTACCAATACTTTATCGAAGGCTTGCAGCGCCTCGGTCGCGCGCTGATGCTGCCGATCGCGATCCTGCCCATCGCCGGCCTGTTGCTGCGTCTGGGCGACACCGACCTGCTGAACATCGCGATCATCCACGACGCCGGTCAGGTGATCTTCGCCAACCTGGCGATGATCTTCGCCATCGGCATCGCGGTCGGGTTCGCCAAAGACAACAACGGCACAGCAGGGCTGGCCGGGGTCATTGGCTACCTAGTGATGGTCTCGACCCTAAAGGTGCTGGATGCCAGCATCAACATGGGCATGCTGGCCGGGATCGTCAGCGGCTTGATGGCCGGCGCGCTGTACAACCGCTTCAAGGACATCAAGCTGCCGGAGTACCTGGCGTTCTTCGGTGGCCGGCGCTTCGTGCCTATCGTCACCGGTTTTGCCGCCGTCGGCCTCGGCCTGGTGTTCGGTCTGATCTGGCCGCCGATCCAGCAAGGCATCAACAGCTTCGGCGCGTTGATGATGGAGAGCGGCAGCTTCGGCGCCTTCGTCTTCGGCGTGTTCAACCGCCTGCTGATCGTCACCGGCCTGCACCACATCCTCAACAACATGGCGTGGTTTGTGTTCGGCAACTTCACCGACCCGACTACCGGCGCCATGGTCACCGGCGACCTGTCGCGCTACTTCGCTGGCGACCCGAAAGGTGGCCAGTTCATGACTGGCATGTTCCCGATGATGATCTTCGGCCTGCCCGCCGCGTGCCTGGCGATGTACCGCAATGCATTGCCGGAACGCCGCAAGGTCATGGGCGGGATTTTCCTGTCGATGGCGCTGACCTCGTTTTTGACCGGTGTGACTGAGCCGATCGAGTTTGCGTTCATGTTCCTCGCACCGATGCTGTATCTGGTGCACGCCGTGCTGACCGGCCTGTCGATGGCCGTCACCAATATGCTGAACATTCACCTCGGGTTTACCTTCTCCGGCGGTTTCATCGACATGGTCCTCGGCTGGGGTAAATCCACCAACGGCTGGCTGGTGATCCCGGTTGGGCTGGCGTATGCAGTGATCTACTACGTGGTGTTTGATTTCTGTATTCGCCGCTTCAACCTCAAGACGCCGGGGCGTGAAGATGTGGCTTCAGCCGAGAAGGTTGTGTTCGCCGAAAATGAACGCGCCGGGGCCTATATCAAGGCCCTGGGCGGCGCGGACAACTTGATCACTGTGGGCGCCTGCACCACGCGACTGCGGTTGGAC
Organism: Pseudomonas sp. LBUM1646; assembly: GCF_059716165.1. Lineage (NCBI taxonomy): Bacteria > Pseudomonadati > Pseudomonadota > Gammaproteobacteria > Pseudomonadales > Pseudomonadaceae > Pseudomonas > Pseudomonas sp. LBUM1646. The sequence goes on along the minus strand of NZ_CP166810.1, from coordinate 1,226,641 downwards.
ATGGTGGATCGCAACAAGGCCAACGATGCCGAGTTGAAAGCGCTGGGCGCGATGGCCGTGGTGCGTCCGGGCAAGGGTGGGAGCTTGCAGGTTGTGGTGGGGCCGATGGCGGACAGCATTGCCGATGAGATTCGCCTGGCGATGCCGGCGTTGGGTCGCGCGGTTATTACTGAGCCCCTAGCTGTTGTCGAAGTGGCGAAACCTGTTGCTCTACCGGAAGCGCAGCAATGGTTGAATGCCTTGGGCGGTGGCGACAATGTGTTGCAAATGGACTGCATCGCCATGACCCGGATTCGCCTGCAACTGGCGGATGGCAAGGCGTTGTCGGAGTGTCAGTTGAAGGAATTGGGGTGTCAGGGCGTCAGTCAACTTGAGGGAGGGGTTTGGCATCTGTTGATTGGCGACAAGGCGCCGAGTTTGAGTGGGGCGTTGGAGGCGTTGGTTAATCGTAGTGAGGTGAGTGCCAAGGTTTAGATCTTCGGCGCCTGACAGTTCGCCATCGCGAGCAAGCTCGCTCCCACAATGGTTCGATGTACGACGATCCAATGTGGGAGCTTGCTCGCGATGAGGCCGGGTCTATTCGTGTGGATCTATCTGATCCAGTACGCGGTTCGCGGTGATTTCCGCCAGCATCACGCTGTTTGAAATGCCCAGCAGGGCATTGCGCGAACCGCCGTCCAGAAGGTCCACCAGTTGATGGACCATCACGTCGACCGAGGCCAGGGTCTCGACCAGGTAAACCATGAGGGTTTCGCTGGTGGCCTGTGGGTCTACGGAGAACAGGGTGCTGGGTGTACGCGGTGTGGCTTTGATGTCGGCGAACGAAGGGATGTCGCGTGGTTTTGATTCGGGTTGTTGCGGGGCTGTTGGATCGGTTTCTGGCGGGTCGGGCGTAACCTTAGACATAGTCAATTTCTCTGATTGAGTGCCAACCCTCCTGCTGCTAAACGAGAGGGAGGCAGCTGTGCGCAGGTTAGCAGACCGGGGAAACTAACAAAGCCGGCGCGCCCGAAGGCGCCCTGCGCACAGCCACCATCGAGTGCAGGCACGGAAATGCCTGACTGACGGAGCTTGTGCAACTTGTTAATTGTCCTGGGCTGCTAAACCCGGTCATTGATGGGCAGTGACAGGAATCAAGTTACCGAGCAGCCCAAAGGCGCACAAGCCGGCGGATTCTGGCGGAGCCGTAGGCAACGGCGCAAGATTTTGTAGGTCTCAGGAAGTAACTTTGAGCGCTTTTAAACGTGAGCCCTGCGGTGATGTTTAGTCAGCCTTCGCGGGTAAGCACGCTCTCATCATCCTTACACCGATCGTTCCCACGCTCTGCGTGGGAATGCAGCCAGGGACGCTCTGCGTTCCGCTTCAGAATGTGACGCAGAGCGTCACGGGATGCATTCCCACGCAGAGCGTCACTAGTGTCCGGTAAAAACTGAAGGGGGAGCTTGCTCCCCCTTGCTGTTGGCGGACTTCAGTCATAATCGGATTTTTCAGACTCGATTTTGACTCATGTTCTCCAGCACCCGTTTAGCCCAACTGCTCAGTGCGATCCCTCGCCCGTCCTTCCAGCAATCCACCGAAAAGTACCAGGCGGATCGCTACGTCAAACGCTGCACATCCTGGCAATTGCTGGTAACACTGGTCAGCGGCCATGTAACCCAAGCCTTAAGCCTGCGGTCATTGGCGACTTTCTCCGAAACGCTGGCTGCGCATAGCTACCATCTCCAAGCCGGCCCCATTGCCCGCTCGACCCTGTCAGATGCGTTGAACAAACGTGATTACCGGCCGTTCCAAGACCTCTGTGAGAACCTGTTGCGCGGTGTCGGCCGTCAACAGCGCAAGGAAGTCGGCGCCATGGTTAGTCTGATTGATTCCACTTCGATTACCTTGCGTGGACCTCACTTTGATGACTGGACTGCCGCAACTAAAACCCGCATCACACAAGGCCTCAAGGTACACGTAGGGTTGGATCTGGCTCAGTTGGCCCCGGTGTACGTGAACATTACCCCCGCCAACGTCAACGACATGAGCGATGCGCTGAATATGCCGATTCAGGCCGGCATGACTTATGTCTTTGACAAAGGTTACTGCGATTACAACTGGTGGTACCAGTTGCAGAGCAAAGGTGCTTATTTCGTCACTCGGTTTAAGAAAAATGCCAACTACGAGGTGCTGCACGAGCACTCAACCGTTGCCGAACAAAGCCCGGTCATGAGTGATGAGGTCGTTCAGTTCGGCAAAAAACGTCTGGGTGGCAAACGTGTGAATGACTATCGAGACGAACCAGTAAGACGTGTCGTGATTGAACGCGAAGGGCACGTGACACCGTTAATCCTGGTGACCAACGACTTTGCCAGAACAGCTGAAGAAATCGCGGGTTTGTACAAGAATCGCTGGAAGATCGAGTTGTTTTTCAAGTGGATCAAGCAACATCTGAAACTCAAGCGGTTCTATGCCTTCTCCGAAAATGCCGTTCGCCTGCAGATTTACAGTGCTTTGATCAGCTACTTGTTACTGCACCTTTTTCACCGTCGCTCAGGGTTTCCCGGCTCGTTGTTTGAGCTGACGGTGCGGATTGCACATGTCCTGCATGAACGGCCCGCTACCCAAGAATTCAAAGACCGACGAAGGCAGGAACAAGAAAAACTAAAGGCTGCCCAGGGCAACCTTCAGCTTTGAAACATGTTTACCGGACACTAGTGACGCAGAGCGTGGGAACGATCATTGAAAACCCTGGGCAACAAAAAACCCGCTGATCTGCATCAGCGGGTTTCTCATTTCAGCAGCCAGAAAGATCAGAAATCCTCCAACCGCCACACTTCATAAGCCGGCGTCTCATAGGGATGGCTGAGTTTCAACGCGGCCACCGTAGCCACGATCAACTCATCCGCCACCACCAGCTCAACCTTCCATTCCTCAACCTGCTCGACCTGCCCCGCTTCGCCAATAAACGGCTGACTGCCGTCCAAAGGTCGAAACTGGCCCAGGCCCAACACTTGCCATGCGCAGTGATCATAAGCACCGATCCGCCCGCCACCGGCGGCGAATACGGCGCTTTTGATCTGTTCCACATGACTGGCCGGAACAAAAAAACTGAGCTTATACACAGCTATCAGTTAACCCAGACGCGAGCATTACGGAACATACGCATCCAAGGTGCGTCTTCGTTCCAGTCTTCCGAACGCCACGAGTTCTGCACGGCGCGGAACACGCGTTCCGGGTGCGGCATCATGATCGTTACGCGACCGTCGCGGCTGGTCAGCCCGGTGATCCCGCGCGGCGAGCCGTTCGGGTTGGCCGGGTAGTTTTCGGTGACTTTGCCGTGGTTGTCGACGAAACGCATCGCCACGCAACCGGACAGATCGGCTTCCAGCAACGCTTCTTCGCTTGAGAACTCGGCATGACCTTCACCGTGAGCGATGGCGATTGGCATGCGCGAACCGGCCATGCCTTGCAGGAAGATCGAGTTCGACTCCTGGACCTGAACCATCGCCACGCGGGCTTCGAACTGCTCGGAACGGTTGCGCACGAAGTGCGGCCAGAACTCGCTGCCCGGGATCAGCTCGTGCAGGTTGGACATCATCTGGCAACCGTTGCACACGCCGAGGGTGAAGCTGTCGTTACGTTCGAAGAAGCCCTGGAACGCATCGCGAGCGCGGCTGTTGAACAGCGCGGACTTGGCCCAGCCTTCGCCGGCACCCAGTACGTCGCCGTAGGAGAAACCGCCGCAAGCGACCAGACCTTTGAACTCATTCAGGTCGACACGACCGGCCAGAATGTCGCTCATGTGCACGTCGATCGCGTTGAAACCGGCGCGGTCGAACGCTGCTGCCATTTCCACCTGGCCGTTGACGCCCTGCTCACGCAGTACGGCAACCTGTGGGCGGATGTTTTTCTTGATGTAAGGCGCGGCGACGTCCTGGTTGACGTCGTAGCTCAGCTTGACGCTCAGGCCCGGGTTGTCTTCTTCCAGCAGCACGTCGAACTCTTGTTCGGCGCAGTCGACGTTGTCACGCAGACGCTGGATTTGGTAGCTGGTTTCAGCCCATGTACGCTGCAGCAGACGACGCTGGCCTTCGAACACGGTTTCGCCGTTGAAGGTGATGTTGATCTGGCCGTTGTTCATCGGCTGACCGATCACCGACACGCAATCACCCAGACCGGCCGCGCTGAATTGCGCGAGGATGTCTGGAGTAGCGTCCTGACGAACCTGGATCACAGCACCCAGCTCTTCGTTGAACAGGATCGCAGCGATGTCGGCGGACGTTTCTGCCAGACCGTCGAGGTTCAGGCTCAGGCCGCAGTGACCGGCGAAGGCCATCTCGACAACGCTGGTCAGCAGACCACCGTCGGAACGGTCGTGGTAAGCCAGCAGGTGACCGTCGGCGTTGAGGCCCTGGATCACGGCGAAGAAGGCTTTGAGGTCTTCGGCATCATCGACGTCCGGCGCTTGTGAGCCGAGCTTGCCGTGAACCTGGGCCAGGATCGAGGCGCCCATGCGGTTCTGGCCACGGCCCAGGTCGATCAGGATCAGGTCGGTGGTGCCCTTGTTCATGCGCAGTTCAGGCGTCAGGGTCTGACGGATGTCAGCCACAGGCGCGAAACCGGTCACGATCAGCGACATCGGCGAGGTGACGGTCTTGTCGACGCCTTCGTCGGTCCAGCGGGTGGCCATGGACATGGAGTCCTTGCCCACCGGAATGGTGATACCCAGGTCCGGGCACAGTTCCATGCCGACCGCTTTCACGGTGTCGTACAGGCGCGCGTCTTCACCGGGGTGACCGGCAGCGGACATCCAGTTCGCCGACAACTTGATGTCGGAAATCTTGTTGATGCGCGAAGCGGCGATGTTGGTCAGGGTTTCGCCGATGGCCATGCGGCCCGACGCCGGAGCGTCCAGCAAGGCCAGCGGAGTGCGCTCGCCCATGGCCATGGCTTCACCGGTGTAGACGTCGAAGCTGGTGGCGGTGACGGCAACGTCGGCCACCGGAACCTGCCACGGGCCAACCATTTGGTCACGGGCCACGAGGCCGGTGATGGTGCGGTCGCCGATGGTGATCAGGAAGCTTTTGCTCGCCACAGCCGGGTGATGCAGAACGCGTTCAACGCAGTCGGCAATTTCCAGGGTGCTTGGATCGAAGTCGTCGCCCAATTCGTTTTCACGAACGGCCGAACGGTGCATGCGCGGGGCTTTGCCCAGCAGCACTTCAAGCGGCATGTCGACCGGATCGTTGCCGAAGTGGCTGTCGGTGACCGTCAGTTGCGGCTCGGCAGTGGCTTCGCCGACCACGGCAAACGGGCAACGCTCACGCTCGCAGATTGCCTGGAAGCGTTCGAAGTCCGCCGGGCCGACTGCCAGAACGTAGCGTTCCTGGGATTCGTTGCTCCAGATTTCGTGCGGGGCCATGCCCGGCTCGTCGTTTGGAATGTTGCGCAGTTCGAAGCGGCCACCACGGTCGCCGTCGTTGACCAGTTCCGGGAAGGCGTTGGACAGACCGCCCGCACCCACGTCGTGGATGAAGCTGATCGGGTTTTTGTCGCCCAACTGCCAGCAGCGGTCGATGACTTCCTGGCAGCGACGTTCCATTTCAGGGTTTTCGCGCTGTACGGATGCGAAGTCCAGGTCAGCCGAGCTGGTGCCGGTGGCCATGGAGGAAGCGGCGCCGCCGCCCAGGCCGATCAGCATCGCCGGGCCGCCGAGGACGATCAGCTTGGAGCCAACGGTGATCTCGGCTTTCTGTACGTGTTCGGCACGGATGTTACCCATGCCGCCGGCCAGCATGATCGGCTTGTGGTAACCGCGAACTTCGTTGCCACGGGGGGTGGTGATCGACTGCTCGAAGGTACGGAAGTAGCCGGTCAGGGCCGGACGACCGAATTCGTTGTTGAACGCGGCGCCACCGAGTGGGCCTTCGATCATGATGTCCAGCGCGGTAACGATGCGCTCAGGCTTGCCGTACGGCACTTCCCACGGCTGTTCGAAACCCGGGATTTGCAGGTTGGATACGGTGAAACCGGTCAGGCCAGCCTTGGGCTTGGCGCCGCGACCGGTAGCGCCTTCGTCGCGAATCTCGCCGCCACTGCCGGTGGCTGCACCCGGGAACGGGGCAATCGCAGTCGGGTGGTTGTGCGTCTCGACTTTCATCAGGATGTGCACCGGTTCCTGCACCGCGCCGTACTGGCGGGTTTCAGGGTCCGGGAAGAAACGGCCGGCAACGTTGCCGACGATCACCGATGCGTTGTCCTTATAAGCCGACAGAACGCCTTCGCTGTGCATCACGTAGGTGTTCTTGATCATGCCGAACAGGCTTTTTTCCTGACTCTGGCCGTCGATGTCCCAACTGGCGTTGAAGATCTTGTGACGGCAGTGCTCGGAGTTCGCCTGGGCGAACATCATCAGTTCGATGTCATGCGGGTTGCGCTTCAAGCCGACGAAGGCGTTGACCAGGTAGTCGATCTCGTCTTCGGCCAGGGCCAGGCCCAGCTCGGTGTTGGCTTTTTCCAGCGCGGCGCGGCCGCCACCCAACACGTCGATTGCGGTCAGCGGTTTAGGCTCGGCGTGGCTGAACAGGCCGGCGGCTTGTTCAAGGTTGCCCAACACGATCTGGGTCATGCGGTCGTGCAGCACATCAGCAATCAGCTGCGCTTCGGCGTCGCTGAACTGGCCAGCCACGTAGAACGCGATGCCGCGCTCCAGGCGCTGGATTTTGCTCAGGCCGCAGTTGCGAGCGATGTCGCTGGCTTTACTGGACCACGGCGAAATGGTGCCAAAACGCGGCAACACCAGGAACAGACGACCGGTCGGTTCTTGCACCGGGACACTTGGGCCGTACTTCAGAAGGCGCGCAAGCACCTGCTGTTCGTCGCCGGTCAGGACGCCGGTAACTTCGGCGAAGTGAGCGAATTCAGCATACAAGCCGCTGACAGCCGAAACTTTCTGGCTCAGTTGCTCAAGGAGTTTGCTGTGGCGAAAGGCAGAAAGGGCAGGAGCGCCGCGCAGGATCAACATCTTCGGGACAGCCTCGGGAAGGGGTGTGCTTTGAGGCCGTGCATTCTAGCCTAAACCGCCCGCGACATCACCCGAAACGGTACGCGCGGCCGCACCCGAACGTCGGGCCGGGTATCCGGGCCGCGAACAGCTGCGTTCTGCGGGTTATTTTTTCTGTCACAAAATGCCGTTCGGGCCCATTCCTGCGGGCTTTCGGGCAGTTTTGCGTTGCCTAGCAGACAAGCCCTTCGCTGTCGAGATATGGCGGTCGTGGTCCTTTGCGTATACTGCGCAGATGTTTTCCCCAACGGCTTTGCGTCCGCGGTACGCCAAATGGCTGATCGCAACCGGACTCTTCCTGGTGCTCAGTGGCTGTGTTGATAAACCCAACACGCTGGAGCGCGTAAAGGAGGATGGTGTGCTGCGGGTCATTACCCGGAACAGCCCCGCCACCTACTTCCAGGATCGTAACGGCGAGACCGGCTTCGAATACGAGCTGGTGAAGCGCTTTGCCGAAGATCTGGGGGTCGAGCTCAAAATCGAAACCGCTGACAACCTCGACGACCTGTTCAACCAGGTAGGCAAGCCTAACGGCCCGGTGCTGGCTGCTGCCGGTCTGGTCAGCAGCGAGCAACGCAAGAAGCAGGTGCGGTTTTCCCATTCCTACCTGGAAGTCACCCCACAGGTCATCTACCGCAACGGCCAGTCACGGCCGACGGACGCTGGCGATCTGGTCGGCAAGAAGATCATGGTGCTCAAAGGCAGCACCCACGCCGAGCAACTGGCGGAGCTGAAAAAGAAATATCCCGGCATTGAATACGAAGAGTCCGACGCGGTTGAAGTCGTCGACCTGCTGCGCATGGTGGATGAGGGCCAGATCGACCTGACACTGGTCGATTCCAATGAAGTGGCGATGAACCAGGTCTACTTCCCCAAAATCCAGGTCGCCTTCGATCTCGGCGATGCCAGCAACCAGAGCTGGGCGGTGGCCGCCGGCGAAGACAACAGCCTGCTCAACGAGATCAACACCTACCTCGACAAGGTGAAGAAAAACGGCACCCTGCAACGCCTGAAAGACCGCTATTACGGCCACGTCGATGTGCTCGGCTACATGGGCGCTACCACCTTCGCCCAGCACTTGCAGCAGCGCCTGCCCAAATACGAACAGCACTTCAAGAACTACGCCAAGAAAGAGAAGGTCGACTGGCGCCTGCTGGCGGCGGTGGGTTATCAGGAATCGCTATGGCAACCGGCGGTCACGTCCAAGACTGGCGTGCGCGGTCTGATGATGCTGACCCAGAACACTGCGCAGGCCATGGGCGTATCCAATCGCCTCGACCCCAAGCAGAGCATCATGGGCGGCGCCAAGTACCTGGCCTATATGAAGGATCAACTGGACGACTCGATCCAGGAACCGGATCGCACCTGGTTTGCCCTGGCGGCCTACAACGTCGGCAGCGGCCACCTGGACGACGCGCGCAAACTGGCGGCCAAGGAAGGGCTGAACCCGGACAAATGGCTGGATGTGAAAAAGATCCTGCCGCGGCTTTCAGAGAAGAAGTGGTTCAGCAAAACCCGCTATGGCTACGCCCGGGGCGGCGAGCCGGTGCACTTCGTGGCGAACATCCGTCGCTACTACGACATCCTGACCTGGGTCACGCAGCCACAGCTTGAAGGTGATCAGGTGGCCGAGGGCAACCTGCATGTGCCGGGGATCGACAAGTCCAAGCCGAATCAGGAAACCCCGCCGCTCTGACGCTGATCGTTCCCACGGCCCGCGTGGGAATGCATCCCCTGACGGTCTGCGTCAGTTGGTGAAGCGGAACGCGGAGCGTCCCCGGCAGCATTCCCACGCGGAGCGTGGGAACGATCAACCTGTAGGAGCGAGGCTTGCCCGCGAAGGTAGCGCCGCCTATCTCAACCCTTCAGGGCCGCCGCCAGAATCAGCGCCTTCATCTCCGAAACCGCCGACTTGAACCCGACAAACAACGCATGCGCCACCAGCGCGTGGCCGATGTTCAGTTCGTTGATGCCCTTGATCGCCGCGACCGATTCAACGTTGTGATAATGCAAACCGTGGCCGGCATTGACGATCAAGCCCTGGGTCAAACCAAACGCCACACCATCGGCCACACGCTTGAGTTCTTCAGCCACTTCAGTCGGCGTCTCGGCATCGGCATAACGGCCGGTGTGCAACTCGATGGCGGGGGCACCAACGCGCTTGGACGCCGCGATCTGACGCTCGTCAGCATCAATGAACAACGACACCTCACAACCGATCTTCGACAGGCGATCCACCGCGGCTTTGATTCGCGCTTCCTGCCCGGCGACGTCCAAGCCACCTTCGGTGGTCAGTTCCTGACGGGTTTCCGGGACGAGGCAAATGTGCGCCGGGCGGATGCGTTCGGCGAACACCATCATTTCTTCAGTGACGCCCATTTCGAAGTTCATGCGGGTTTGCAGCACGTCCTTGAGCAGCAGCACGTCGCGCACCTGGATGTGCCGGCGGTCTTCGCGCAGGTGCACGGTGATGCCGTCAGCGCCCGCCTCTTCCGCGTCCAGTGCTGCCTTGACCGGATCCGGGTAACGAGTGCCCCGGGCCTGACGCAGGGTGGCAACGTGGTCGATGTTCACGCCAAGAAGAATGCGATTGCTGGTGGTCACGGAAGCGCTCCTGAAGAAGGGAAAGTTCGGTGCACAGCATACACGGGGAGATAGGGTCTGTTGATGCTTGGTGACGGCCGCGTTGCGTGCCGGCGGGCGCGAGGCTACGTTGCGGGATTTGTTAAGGGAACGCCATTAACAGCATCCCGCGCCTTGCCTCGCACCCGTTGGCCCACAACGCGACTCGCCTCCAAGCATCAACAGACTCTACGGCTTTCGAAACAACTCGCGAGAAACCAAGGGACGACCGCCCAGGTGAACGGCCAGCGCCTGACGCATCAAACGCTTGGCGGCCGATAGTGCGCCGGGGGCGGTCCAGTCGGCCTCGGCCATGGCCAGCAGTTCGATGCCGTTGAACAGACCGGGTTGCAGCAGGTAGACCCGCTCCAACCCCGCATCCACTTGCAAACGATAGAGACCGTCCGGCGCGACAGGCTCGCCGTGGATGTCGGTGCTCAGCGCAAAGCCGTACCCGAGATCGTCCAGCAAGCGCCATTCGAAGGAGCGCAGCAGCGGTTCCAATGGGCGGCCTTCGGCCAGGGCGAGCAACGTCGCAGCGTAGTGATCGAAGACACCGGGGTGCGGATCTTCAGCCGGCAATAGGCGAATCAGCAGCTCATTGAGGTAGAGACCGCTGAACAGCGCCTCACCAATGAGCCATGTCGAAGTCCCCGCACTTTCCATGCGCCCGACATTCTTCAGTTCACCGCGCCCACGAAACTCGACTTCCAGCGGCACAAACGGCCGCGCCAACGTCCCGGCCTTGCCCCGCGCACTGCGCAACACCGCCCGTAGCCGACCTTGCGGCGTGAGGAAATCCACGAGCGCACTGGTTTCGCGATAGGCGCGGCTGTGGAGCACGTAGGCGAGTTGGCCGATTGGCTGGGACATGGAGCTCTCAATGGCGGAACGCAGTTTTACAAACAACCCAAAACCAATGTGGGAGCGGGCTTGCTCGCGAATGCGGCGTGACAGTCAACATCAATGCTGAATGTTACATCGTCTTCGCGAGCAAGCCCGCTCCCACAGGGGATCTACGGTGTAGCGCAGACCCGGTTTACAGGTCGCCGTAACCCAGCGAACGCAACGCACGCTCGTCGTCGGACCAGCCGCCTTTCACTTTCACCCAGAGGTTGAGCATGATCTTGGAGTCGAACAGCAACTCCATGTCCTTGCGCGCCTCAGTGCCGATGCGTTTGATGCGCTCGCCCTTGTCGCCAATGATGATCTTCTTCTGGCCATCACGTTCGACGAGGATCAAGGCATGGATATGCAGGGTTTTGCCCTGCTGCTTGAATTCTTCGATTTCGACGGTGATCTGGTACGGCAACTCGGCGCCCATCTGGCGCATGATTTTTTCGCGCACCAGTTCAGCGGCGAGGAAGCGGCTGCTGCGGTCGGTGATCTGGTCTTCCGGGAAGAAGTGCTCGTTCTCCGGCAGGTAGCCCGCGATCACGCGTTCCAGCGCTTCCAGGTTGTGCCCGTGCTGGGCCGAGATCGGCATGATCTGCGCGTTCGGCAGCTGTTCCTGCAACCAGCTCAGGTGCGGCATCAGCTCGGCTTTGTCTTCGATGCGGTCGGTCTTGTTCAGCGCCACGATCAACGGGCCGGTCACGTACTGCACGCGTTCGAGGACCATTTGGTCTTCGTCGGTCCACTTGGTGCGGTCAACCACGAAGATCACCACGTCGACGTCTTTCAACGCAGCCGAAGCGGTTTTGTTCATGTAGCGGTTCAGAGCCTTTTCGCCACCTTTGTGCATGCCCGGGGTGTCGACGTAGACGGCCTGGATGGCGCCTTCGGTCTTGATGCCCAGCATGTTGTGACGGGTGGTCTGCGGCTTGCGCGAGGTGATCGCCAGCTTCTGACCCAGAATATGGTTCAGCAGCGTGGACTTGCCCACGTTGGGACGGCCGACGATGGCAACATAGCCACAGCGTGTTGCGGTTGTATCAGTCATTGCCATTCTCCACACCCAGGGCAATCAGTGCTGCGGCGGCCGCTACCTGTTCGGCAATACGACGACTCACACCCTGACCTCGGCTTTTTTCATTCAGTAAGGTGATTTCGCATTCGACGAAGAAGACTCGGCAATGCGGCTCACCCTGGATATCCACCACTTCGTAACGTGGCAGCTCACAGCCCCGGGATTGCAGGAATTCCTGCAGGCGGGTTTTCGGATCTTTGTTGGTGTCGACCAGGGTCAGGCCCTCGAACTCCCCGGTCAGCCAGGCCAGCACGCGTTCGCGCGCCATGTCCATGCCGGCGTCCAGGTAGATCGCACCAATCAGCGCTTCCAGGGCATCGGCCAGAATCGACTCGCGACGGAAACCGCCGCTCTTCAATTCGCCAGAGCCCAGGCGCAGGTAATCGCCCAGATCGAAACCACGGGCCAGTACGGCCAGGGTCTCACCTTTCACCAGTCGTGCGCGCAAACGCGACAACTGGCCTTCGCGGGCCAGCGGGAAGCGATCGAACAGCGCCTCGCCAGCGACGAAGTTGAGGATGGCATCACCGAGGAATTCCAGGCGTTCGTTGTTACGCCCGGCAAAACTGCGGTGAGTCAGGGCCAGGACCATCAGTTCCTGGTCCTTGAAGGTGTAGCCGAGCTGACGCTCTAGACGGCTTAAGGAGACGCTCACGGTTTACCCACGCTGAGTTCGTGGTTGGATTCCACCGCCATCGCCATGATGCGGCGCAGGCTTGGGACAATTAACGCTGTGTTCAAAAATAACGTCCTGAATATCGTTGGCTTCATGCTTCTGGCGTCGATTGTGTCGGCTCCAGAAATGCATTCGGCGCTGTGTTCAACAGCGCCGTGTGTGATTACTTGATCAGGCCAACCCGCGAGAAATTCGGCAGGTGACTGAGTTTGGGTTCCGGCCAGCTCATCCAGACTGCGAAGGCCTTGCCGACGATATTCTTGTCGGGAACCATGCCCAGCATATCCTTGGGAATGTTCGGATCATCCCAGTAGCGACTGTCGTTGGAGTTGTCGCGGTTGTCGCCCATCATGAAGTAGTGCCCGGCAGGCACGGTCCAGGTATGGTCCGGGGTTGCGCGGTAGCGGCTCATTTCCTTGCGGATCAAGTGCTCGGCCTCGCCGAGTTTTTCCTTGTAGAGCTCGGCACTGCCCAACGTGCCCGGCTCGGAGCCGACCAGTTGCTCGGCGATCGATTCACCGTTGACGAACAGTCGTTTGTCGGCGGTGTAACGAATCTGGTCACCCGGCAGGCCGACGACACGCTTGATGTAGTTGACGTTCGGATCGCTCGGATAGCGGAACACCATCACATCGCCACGCTGTGGATCACCGACATTGATGACTTTCTGGTCGAGCACTGGCAGACGGAACCCGTAGGAAAACTTGCTCACCAGAATGAAGTCGCCAACGTCCAGGGTCGGTTTCATCGAGCCGGAAGGAATCTGGAACGGTTCCACCAGGAACGAACGCAGCACCAGCACGATGAACAACACCGGGAAGAACGACTTGCCGTATTCGACCAGCAGCGGCTCTTTGTTCAGTTTTTCGACCACCACCCCGTCAGGCTGGCTGACGCTGCCCTGATAGGAGGTAATGGCGGCACGCCGACGCGGAGCCAGGAAAACCAGATCGAGCAACGCCAACAGGCCGCAGACGAACACGGCGATGACCAGCAACAGCGGGAAATTTAGTGACATAGGACCTAACTATCCAACCTGAGCACTGCAAGGAAGGCTTCTTGTGGAATTTCCACGTTGCCGACTTGCTTCATGCGTTTCTTACCGGCCTTTTGCTTTTCAAGCAGTTTTTTCTTACGGCTAACGTCACCGCCGTAGCATTTGGCCAATACGTTCTTTCTGAGTGCCTTGACGGAGGTCCGCGCAATGATCTGCCCGCCAATGGCGGCCTGGATCGCGACGTCGAACATCTGGCGCGGAATCAGTTCTTTCATCTTCTCGGTCAACTGGCGACCTTTGTAGTGCGCGTTATCCTTGTGCACGATCAGCGCCAGGGCGTCGACCTTGTCACCGTTGATCAGCACATCCAGTTTCACCAGATTAGCTGATTGATAACGATCGAAATGGTAATCCAGCGAAGCGTAGCCGCGACTGGTGGATTTCAGACGATCGAAGAAGTCCAGGACCACTTCGTTCATCGGCAAATCGTAGGTCACCTGCACCTGGGTACCGAGGAACAGCATGTCGTGTTGTACGCCACGCTTTTCGATACACAGGGTAATGACGTTGCCCAGGTGCTCTTGCGGCACAAGAATATTGGCCCGCACGATCGGTTCACGCATGTCTTCGATCGAGGACAGGTCTGGAAGCTTAGACGGGTTGTCGACGTAAATCGTTTCACCGGTCTTCAGCAACAGCTCGAAAATCACCGTCGGCGCCGTGGTGATCAGGTCCAGGTCGTACTCGCGCTCGAGGCGCTCCTGGATGATTTCCATGTGCAGCATGCCGAGGAACCCGCAACGGAAGCCGAAGCCCAGGGCGTCGGAGCTTTCCGGGGTGTACTGCAGGGACGAGTCGTTGAGCGTGAGCTTTTGCAGGGCTTCACGGAAATCTTCGAAGTCGTCGGAGCTGACCGGGAACAGGCCGGCGTAAACCTGCGGCTGAATGCGCTTGAAGCCGGGCAGCACGTCAACGTCGGGGGTGGAACTCAAGGTCAGGGTGTCACCGACCGGTGCACCGTGAATGTCCTTGATACCGGCGATGATGAAGCCCACTTCGCCAGCCTTCAGGTCAACGGTGGCGGTGTGTTTCGGGTTGAAGACACCGACGCTGTCCACCAGGTGGATCTTGCCGGTGGATTTAACCAGGATCTTGTCGCCCTTCTTCACACGACCGTGGCGCACGCGAACCAGGGAAACAACGCCCAGGTAGTTGTCGAACCAGGAATCGATGATCAACGCTTGCAGCGGATCTTCGTAGTTGCCGGTCGGCGCAGGAATGGTCTTGACCAGGCGCTCGAGCACCTCGTCGACGCCCAGGCCAGTCTTGGCAGAGCACTCGACCGCATCGGTAGCATCGATGCCGATGATTTTTTCGATTTCTTCTTTGACGCGGTCCGGATCGGCCTGTGGCAGGTCGATCTTGTTCAGGACCGGCATGACTTCCAGGCCCTGCTCGATGGCCGTGTAGCAGTTGGCAACCGATTGCGCTTCAACGCCCTGACCGGCATCGACCACCAGCAACGCACCCTCACAGGCCGCCAGCGATCGGCTGACTTCATAGGTGAAGTCGACGTGGCCGGGGGTGTCAATGAAGTTCAACTGATACTTGATGCCATCGCGGGCAGTGTAATAAAGGGTGACGCTGTGGGCCTTGATGGTGATCCCGCGTTCACGTTCCAGGTCCATGGAGTCCAGAACCTGGGCTTCCATTTCGCGCTCGGCAAGGCCGCCACACATCTGGATGAAGCGATCGGCCAGCGTCGACTTGCCATGGTCAATGTGGGCGATGATGGAGAAATTGCGGATATGACTCAAATCACTCACGGATCAACACTCAAAAAGGCTGCAGGCATAGCCCGCCGAAAAATAGCCGGGAATTGTACCTGATCCACGGCGCAAGCGTCACGTTCGCAGGTCAGACGGCGAATACAAAAACGCCCCGGTCTTGCGACAAGGGCGTTTTGAGTGAACGGCAAGGTCAGGAAAACCCCGGAATCAACCGGCCCGACGCAACAACCAGACCCCGGCCAGGGCACAGACACTGGCCGGCACCAACACCGCAAACAGCGGCGAGAAACCGAACACCAGGCTCGAAGGCCCGAGCAGATCCTGGACAATGCGGAAGGTGAAGCCCACCAGCACACCGGTAAATACCCGCTGACCGAGGGTCACCGAACGCAACGGACCGAAGATGAAGGAAATAGCCATCAACACCAGCGCGGCCGTGACCAGCGGCTGCAACACCTTGACCCAAAATGCCAGCCAGTAACGACCGTTGGCCAGGCCCTGGTCGGCCAGGTAGTGAATGTAACCCCACAAACCACTGATCGACAGTGACTCGGGCGACATCACTACGGTACTCAGCAGCTGTGGGCTCAGGGCAACTTCCCAGCGCTCGACTGGCGTGTTGACCACCTCAGTATTCTTTTCATGGAACAGCGTGGTCGTCACGTCGCTCAGTTGCCAGTGATCCTTGTCGAACTCCGCACGCTTGGCGAAGCTCGCCGACAGCATGTGGCGCTCTTTGTCGAAGTGATAACGGGTCACGCCATATAAAAGGCCATTAGGCTGCACGGAGTTGACGTGAATGAACTCGTCACCCTGGCGATGCCATAGGCCGTGCTTGGCACTTTGCGCGTCGCCGCTGCCCTGGGCCAGCGAGCGGTTGGCCTGGGCGGTGACTTCGGTGGCGGGCGCCACGTACTCGCCAATCAATACCCCGACGACCATCAGGACCAGCATCGGCTTCATGACCGCCCAGACGATCCGCCCGATCGACACGCCAGCGGCGCGCATGATGGTCAGTTCGCTGTTGCTGGCCAGGCTGCCGAGGCCGATCAGGCAACCGATCAGCGCCGCCATGGGCAACATGTCGTAAAGACGTCGTGGCGCGGTAAGCAGCACGTAGCTCAGGACATCCATCAAGGTGTAGGTGTCGCTGGCGTCGCCCATCTCATCGATGAAGGCGAACAGTGTCGCCAGACCGAGAATGATCCCCAACACCGCCAGGATCGCTACGAAAACGCTGCTACCAATGTAGCGATCGAGCTTAACCACGAGCCACCTCCAGCGCATCGCGGCGACTCGCCAGTTTCAAGCGCATCGGCTCCCAGTAGAGCAAGACCAGGCCAATGGCCAGGAAGATCCCGTGCACCCACCACAAGCCCAGCGCCGGCGGAATCTTGCCCTTTTCGAGGGCGCCGCGAGCGGCAATCAGGATGGTCAGGTAAGCCATATAAAGAAGAATCGCCGGCAGCAGCTTGAGGAAACGGCCCTGGCGCGGGTTAACGCGCGACAGCGGCACCGCCATCAGGGTCACGATAAAGACCAGCAACGGCAGGGACAGGCGCCATTGAAGTTCGGTGCGCGAGCGAATGTCATCACTGCCGACCAAGGAGCTGGTGGTCATTGCGTCACGGTCGGTCACTTCGTCGCTGACGTCAGGTTTGGGCAGCAATACACCGTATTCGTCGTACTTGATCTTCCGGTAGTCAGCCTGCCCCGGGTTACCGTCGTAGCGGTAGCCGTTATCGAGAATCAGGTAACGATTGCCATCAGGGCGGATTTCCTGACGGCCCTTTTCGGCCACCAGCACGGAAATCCCGCGATCCTTCTGGTCGGACGAAATATTCTTTTGCGAAATGAATACGCCGCCCAGGTTGATCCGGTCGTCCGTCAGCGTTTCGGTGTAGGTCACTCGCGTACCGTCACGCAAGGACTGGAAGCGACCTGGCTCCAGCGTATCGAACTCGGTCAGGGCGTCCTGCTTGTTTAACAGCAACTGGAATTGGTTGGCCCCTTGCGGCGCCAGGCTCAGGCTCAGCCATGCAACCACCAGCGCCACCAGGGTGGCCGGAAACAGGGTGATACGAAACAGCCGCTGCTGGCTCATGCCGGTGGCCGACAGCACGGTCATTTCGCTTTCCAGGTACAGCCGGCCATACGACAACAGAATCCCGAGGAACAACCCCAATGGCAGGATCAGCTGCAGGAAACCCGGCAGGCGAAAGCCCATGATCAGGAACAATGAACTCGGGTCCAGTTGGCCCGAAGCCGCCTGCGCGAGGTATTTGATGAAGCGACCGCTCATGATGATGACCAGCAGCACGGCGCTGACGGCGCTCAAGGTCAACAGGACTTCGCGGGATAGATAACGGAAGACGATCAAACCAGACACTCCAGGGTTGTCAGGCTAAGGCGGCCAAACAAGCAAACGTATCAGACGGCCCGCAGGGCAGAGCCGCCGAAAAAGATGGCGCATTATCCTGTGATTGGGTGCGCCTGTCACTGCGCATGCTCAAGCACGTGCCCAAAGCACCGAAGATCGTACAACCGAGGGTTGTCAGGCGCCGGTAGCGAGGTTCAAACTGCGGCCTTTGTCGCGGGCCGTGACCTGCGTCTTTCTACCTATATAAGCAGGCGTTTGCACACACTGTCGAACGCTGCGTGTTGACCATTAATTCAGGGACCCGGACATGGAACTGGTTGTAAAAAGCGTTAGCCCAGAAACGTTGAAAACCGCCACTCTGGTGGTCGCCGTCGGCGAAAGCCGCAAGCTCGGCGCCGTCGCCAAACAACTCGACGAACTGAGCGGCGGCGCCATCAGCGCCGTCTTGAAGCGTGGCGACCTGGCCGGCAAAGTCGGCCAAAGCCTGTTGCTGCACAGCCTGCCGAACCTCAAGGCCGAGCGCGTGCTGCTGGTGGGCGTGGGCAAGGACGAAGAGCTGGGCGACCGCCCGTTCCGTAAAATCATTGCCGGCGTCCTCAACACACTTAAAGGCCTGGGCGGCAGCGATGCCGTGCTGGCGCTGGACGAAGTGGTCGTCAAAGGCCGCGACAGCTACGGCAAGACCCGCCTGCTGGCCGAAACCCTGGTGGACGGCGAATACACCTTCGACCAGTTCAAGAGCCAGAAAGCCGAACCTCGCGCTCTGAAAAAAATCACCCTGGTGACCATCAAGGCTGCCCAGGCTGAAGTCGAGCGCGCCGTGGCCCACGCCACCGCCATTGCCAATGGCATGGCATTTACCCGTGATCTGGGTAACCTGCCGCCGAACATCTGCCACCCGACGTTCCTCGGCGAACAAGCCAAGAACCTGGGCAAGGAATTCAAGACCCTGAAAGTCGAAGTCCTCGATGAGAAGAAGATCAAGGACCTGGGCATGGGCTCGTTCTACGCCGTTGGCCAGGGCAGTGCCCAGCCACCGCGCCTGATCGTGATGCAATACAACGGCGGCAAGAAATCCGAGAAGCCGTTCGCACTGGTCGGCAAGGGCATCACCTTCGACACCGGCGGCATCAGCCTGAAACCGGGCGCCGGCATGGATGAGATGAAGTACGACATGGGCGGCGCGGCTAGCGTATTCGGTACCCTGCGTGCCGTGCTCGAACTGAAACTGCCGATCAACCTGGTGTGCATCCTGGCCTGCGCCGAGAACATGCCGAGCGGCAATGCTTCGCGCCCTGGCGACATCGTCACCACCATGAGCGGCCAGACCGTGGAAATCCTCAACACCGACGCCGAAGGCCGTCTGGTGCTGTGCGACGCCCTGACCTACTCCGAGCGCTTCAAGCCACAAGCCGTGATCGACATCGCGACCCTGACCGGCGCTTGCGTCGTTGCACTGGGCGCTCACACCTCCGGCCTGCTGGGCAACAACGACGAGCTGATCGGCCAACTGCTGAGCGCCGGCCAATCGGCTGACGATCGCGCCTGGCAACTGCCGCTGTTCGATGAGTATCAAGAGCAGCTGGACAGCCCCTTCGCCGACATCGCCAACATCGGTGGCCCAAAAGCCGGCACCATCACCGCGGCTTGCTTCCTGTCGCGTTTCACCAAGAACCTGAACTGGGCGCACCTGGACATCGCAGGCACCGCGTGGACCAGCGGCGGTAAGGACAAGGGCGCCACTGGCCGTCCGGTTCCATTGCTGACCCAATACCTGCTGGACCGCGCCAAAGCCTGAAACCAATGACCTTGGGCGGTGTTGCTTTCGGGCAACGCCGCCCTTGGCTCAGGAACCGCAATGACCAAAGTCGACTTCTATATCCTGCCCAGCGCCGATCCGTCAGCGCGGCTGGACTTTGCCTGCAAGCTCACCGAAAAAGCCTGGCGCATGGGCCACCGCATCTACCTGCATTGCAGCGATGCCGCCCAGCGTGACGACCTCGATGCGCGCCTGTGGGCGTTCAAAGGTGAAAGCTTCGTCCCTCACGGTCCCGCCGAAAGCGAACCCGAGGGGTTGATTGTCCTGGGGCTTGGCGATGACTGCGGTCCGCATCAGGACCTGCTGGTCAATCTCGATCTGAAAGTCCCGGCATTCGCCAACAAGTTCGCCCGGGTGGCGGAAGTGGTGGTGGAAGATCCGACGATTCGTGCGGCTGCGCGGGAGAGTTTCCGTTTCTACCGCGAACAGGGCTATCCTCTGCAAGATCACCGTTTACAGCGACTCTGAGCATTCCGATGGACACTCCAAAACCGCAGCAAAAGTCCGCGCACCTGCTGGATGACCTTGAGTCGATCCGCCAACTGCTCGGTGATGACAACCTGCAGCCACCCTTGTTGACCGACACGGTCAATGACGATGAGCAGGAACAGATTCCGATGCTGTTCGACAACGTTGGCGACACATCGCCCGCCGTCGAGCCTGCACCCGCGACTGCCGCCCAACCGGCTGTGAGCAAAGGCCCCGACGCCTTGCTGCACCTGGACAGCGAACTGCGCGCCGCCGCGCAATTGATCATGCAAGACGTGATCGACGACTTCGCTCCGCATATTGAAACCGAGATCAAACGTCGGTTGGATGCGCGGATGGAACGACTTCTCAGCCAGTACGAATAACCCCTTATACCCCTGTGTAGGAGCTGCCGCAGGCTGCGATCTTTTGATCTTGATCTTCATTGTTTTTGAAGACGCCAAAAGATCGCAGCCTTCGGCAGCTCCTACAGGGTCCACTTTCTCTATTTGATGGGTGCCCGGTCTGGCCCCGCTCGCCCTCGGCCCCATGCCCCGCTATACTTGCCGGCTTTTCCTGAATAAATGCCAATAGGGTCCCGCCGCGCATGGATAAGACCTACCAGCCGCACGCCATTGAAACTTCCTGGTACAACACCTGGGAGTCCGAGAACTACTTCGCCCCGCAAGGCGCGGGCGAGTCTTACACCATCATGATCCCGCCGCCGAACGTCACCGGCAGCCTGCACATGGGTCACGGCTTCAACAACGCGATCATGGACGCCCTGATCCGTTTCCGTCGCATGCAGGGTCGCAACACCCTGTGGCAGCCGGGTACCGACCACGCCGGTATCGCCACGCAAATGCTGGTGGAACGCCAACTCGAAGCCCAGGGCCAGAGTCGTCACGACTTGGGCCGCGAGAAATTCCTCGAGAAAATCTGGGAATGGAAGGATCAGTCCGGTGGCAACATCAGCCGTCAGATCCGCCGCCTCGGCTCGTCCGTAGACTGGAGCCGCGAGCGCTTCACCATGGACGACGGCCTGTCGGAATCGGTTAAAGAAGCCTTCGTGCGTCTGCATGAGGACGGCCTGATCTACCGCGGCAAGCGTCTGGTCAACTGGGACACCAAGTTGCACACGGCAATTTCCGACCTCGAAGTGGAAAACCACGACGAGAAAGGTTTCCTGTGGAACCTGAAGTACCCGCTGGCCGACGGCGCCAAGACCGCTGAAGGCAATGATTACCTGATCGTCGCGACCACTCGCCCGGAAACCATGCTCGGCGACGCCGCCGTAGCTGTTAACCCGAACGATGAACGCTACCAAGCCTTGATCGGCAAATTTGTCGAGCTGCCGCTGGTCGGCCGCCGCATCCCGATCATCGCCGACGATTACTGCGACCCTGAATTCGGCACCGGCTGCGTGAAAATCACCCCGGCCCACGATTTCAACGACTACGAAGTCGGCAAGCGCCACAACCTGCCGCTGCTGAACATCTTCGACAAGAACGCCGCCGTACTGCCGGCCTGCCAGGTGTTCAACCTCGACGGCACGCTGAACGAAAGCATCGACGGCAAGATCCCGGCCGAATACGCCGGTCTCGACCGTTTCGAAGCACGTAAGCAAATCGTTGCAGCCTTCGACGCCGCCGGTCTGCTGGTCAGCGTGGATGATCACGGCCTGAAAGTGCCGAAAGGCGACCGTTCCGGCACCATCATCGAGCCGTGGCTGACCGACCAGTGGTACGTGTCGACCAAACCATTGGCCGAGCCTGCAATTGCTGCCGTTGAAGACGGCCGCATTCAGTTTGTGCCGAAACAGTACGAAAACATGTACTTCTCGTGGATGCGCGACATCCAGGATTGGTGCATCAGCCGTCAGCTGTGGTGGGGCCACCGGATTCCGGCCTGGTACGACGAGTCGGGCAAAGTCTACGTCGGTCGTGACGAAGCCGAAGTGCGCGCCAAGCACAATCTCGGGCCGGATGTTGCGCTGCAACAGGACAACGACGTGCTCGACACCTGGTTCAGTTCGGGGCTGTGGACGTTCTCCACCCTGGGTTGGCCTGAGCAAACCGAATTCCTGAAGAAATTCCACTCCACCGACGTACTGGTGACTGGCTTCGACATCATTTTCTTCTGGGTTGCCCGGATGATCATGCTCACCATGCATTTGGTGAAGAACGAAGACGGTACGCCGCAAGTACCGTTCAAAACCGTGTACGTACACGGCCTGGTGCGCGATGGCCTGGGCCAGAAGATGTCCAAGTCCAAGGGCAACGTCCTGGACCCGCTGGACATCATCGACGGTATCGAGCTGGAAGAGCTGGTGCAGAAACGCACCTCCGGCTTGATGCAGCCGAAACTGGCGAAGAAGATCGAGAAGCAGACCCGCGACGAGTTCGCCGACGGCATCGCCAGCTACGGCACCGACGCCCTGCGCTTCACCTTCTGCTCGCTGGCGTCCACCGGTCGCGACATCAAGTTCGACATGGGCCGCGTTGAAGGCTATCGCAACTTCTGCAACAAGATCTGGAACGCCGCGCGTTACGTTCTGGACAAGGGCGAAGACTGCGGCCAGAACGGCGAAGCCTACGAGCTGTCGCTGGCGGATCGCTGGATCATCTCGCAGCTGCAACGCACCGAAGCCGAAGTGACCCGTCAACTCGACCAGTTCCGCTTCGACCTGGCCGCACAAGCCTTGTACGAGTTCATCTGGAACCAGTATTGCGACTGGTACCTGGAACTGTCCAAGCCTGTGCTGTGGGACGAAAACGCCCCGGTTGAACGCCAGCGCGGCACCCGTCGCACCCTGGTGCGGGTACTGGAAGTCGCGTTGCGCCTGGCGCACCCGTTCATGCCGTTCATCACCGAAGAAATCTGGCAGCGCGTCGCGCCGCTGGCCGGTATCGAAGGCAAGACGATCATGCTGCAACCTTGGCCAGTGGCCAACGAAGCACGCATCGATCAGGGCGCCGAAGATGACATCGAGTGGCTGAAGACACTGATGCTCGGCACGCGCAACATTCGCGCCGAGATGAACATCGGTCCAGGCAAACCGCTGAACCTGTTCCTGAAAAACGTCAGTGCCGAAGATCAGCGCCGTCTCACCGAGAACGAAGCGCTGCTGAAGAAGCTGGCGCGTCTGGAATCGATCACCGTGCTGGCTGCCGGCGAAGAAGCACCGCTGTCCGCCACCGCTCTGGTTGGCGAGATGGAAGTGCTGGTGCCGATGGCTGGCCTGATCGACAAGGACGCTGAACTGGCGCGCCTGGACAAAGAAATCCTGCGTTTGCAGGGCGAAGTCCAGCGCGTGGGCGGCAAGCTGTCCAACGCCGGTTTCGTTGACAAGGCCCCGGCCGAAGTCATCGACAAGGAACGCGCCAAACTGGCTGAAGCTGAACAGGCTTTGGGCAAGCTGGCGGAGCAGCATGCGCGGATTGCCAGCCTGTAACGGTAAATCGCAATGAAAGAGGGAGGCCCGCAACGGCTTCCCTTTTTTGTGCCCGCCACGCCCTCCCCCCGTAGGAGCTGTCGAGTGAAACGAGGCTGCGATCTTTTGATCTTGCTCTTAAAAAACAACATCAAAAGATCGCAGCCTCGTTTCACTCGACAGCTCCTACAGGGGATATGCGTTATCAGGGAGCGAATGTGGGACAATGCCCCCCACTTTCAGCCATACCCGAATCGACCACACCCATGAACGCCCCCCGCACACCCCGCCCTGCGCGCAAGAAGCCTGACTCCGCCACCCCGGCCAACGCCGTGGAACCCCGTCCGAAGGCCAGCCTGCACCCGCGCAACCGCCATCAGGGTCGTTACGACTTCCCGGAGCTGATCAAGAGCACGCCAGAACTGGCGAAGTTCGTGATCCTCAACCCGTACGGCAAGGAAAGCATCGACTTCGCCAGCCCCGACGCGGTGCGGGTGTTCAACCGGGCACTGCTCAAGTCGTTCTACGGCGTGGCCCACTGGGACATCCCGGCTGATTATCTGTGCCCGCCGGTTCCGGGGCGCGCCGACTATGTGCACTTCCTTGCCGACCTGCTGGCCAGCGTCAACGACGGCGAGATCCCTCGCGGCGCGCCGGTCAAGGTGCTCGATATCGGCATGGGTGCCAACTGCGTTTATCCGCTGATCGGCTACAGCGATTACCGCTGGCACTTCCTCGGCTCGGAAATCGACCCGACGGCCGTGGCTGCTGCCAAAGCGATCGTGCAGTCCAACGGGCTGAACAAAGCCATCCAGCTGCGCCTGCAAAGCAATCCCAAGCACATCCTGCTGGGCTTGCTCGAACCTGGCGAACGCTTTGACCTGACCATGTGCAATCCGCCGTTCCACGCCTCGATGGACGAAGCGACCAAGGGCAGCGAGCGCAAATGGCGCGCCCTGGGCCGCGCCGACCCGAAACGCAAACTGCCGGTGTTGAACTTTGGCGGTCAATCGGCCGAACTGTGGTGTGAAGGTGGCGAAGCACGCTTCGTGACGCAACTGATCGCCGAGAGCGCGAGCTTCCAGCACAAAGTGCTGTGGTTCAGCACCCTGGTGTCGAAAGCCTCGAACCTGCCGGCGATCCAGACCGCGCTGAAAAAGGCTGGTGTGCTGGAAAGCCAGGTCGTGGAAATGTCTCAGGGCCAGAAGCAAAGCCGCTTCGTCGCCTGGACCTTCCAGACCAAGTCCGAACAGCAAGTCTGGCGCGAGCGCTGGGCCCGCAAGTAACATCTGAAACAGCGATTGGCCTTGGGCCAATCGCTGAATCGCAGACACAAAAAAGCCGTGCCCGGATCACTCCGGAGCACGGCTTTTTTTTACTGCGTCTTACTTGTTAACAGCGTCGGTCAGGCCTTTGGCCACAACCAGCTTGATAACTTTCTTGGCAGCGATTTCGATGGCAGCGCCAGTCGAAGGGTTACGGCCAGTACGGGCAGGACGCTCGGTCACTTTCAGTTTGCCGATACCTGGCAGAGTGATTTCGCCGCCGTTTTCCAGCTGATCGGCAACGATTTGGCCCAGTTGGTCCAGAGCGTTACGCGCGGTGGTTTTTGGCGCGTCGATAGCTTCAGCGATGTCGGCGATCAGTTGGTCTTTAGTAAGAGCCATGTAGTGTTCCTTCCCTATCAAATTCATATGGATTGCAGAGTGCAGTGTCAGCCATCGAGCCCGATCTTCTGGATCTGGCACCCTCGGCTATAACCACGACGAGTCGGGGTTATAGATACCGAAATCAGGGTTTGGTTCGACCTGACAAATGCTGAATGCACGCTTAACGCAGTGACTTCGCGTAAGACCGGGCAAAACTAGCACAGAGACGGGGAAATATCCGCCTCTTGCTACCCATTTGGTCAGCTTTATTGCTCTAAACAGGGAAAAAACTGCATAAGGGCCGCTGCGCACCGTCGAATTGCCCTTCGAGACGCGCCAAAACCAGTGGTTGCGGTACACTTGGCACTTTTTGGGGGAGCACGCCCTCCTCTCTTCAATCAGCCGAGAAGCCCATGCCGATCCGTCATTGCATCGTCCACCTGATCGACAAAAAACCCGACGGCACACCTGCAGTTCTTCACGCTCGCGACTCCGAACTGGCAGAGTCCACAGCCATCGAGAACATGCTCGCCGACCTCAACGAGAGCTACAACGCCAAACAAGGCAAGGCCTGGGGCTTCTTCCACGCCGAGTCCGGCGCGCATCCGTTCAGCGGCTGGCTGAAGGAATACCTCGAAGGCGGCAAGGATTTCACGGCGTTCAGCCGGGTGGCAGTGGAACACCTGCAGAAGCTGATGGAAGAATCGAACCTGTCGGTCGGCGGCCACGTCCTGTTTGCGCACTACCAGCAAGGCATGACCGATTACCTGGCCATCGCCCTGCTGCACCACAGCGAAGGCGTGGCCGTGACCGAAGCGCTGGATGTCACCGCGTCCCGCCACCTCGATCTGGGCCAGTTACACCTCGCGGCGCGGATCAACATCTCCGAGTGGCAGAACAACAAGCAGTCCAAGCAGTACATTTCGTTCATCAAAGGCAAGAACGGGAAAAAGGTTTCGGAGTATTTCCGCGACTTCATCGGCTGCCAGGAAGGCGTCGACGGCCCCGGCGAAACTCGCACCCTGCTCAAAGCCTTCAGCGATTTCGTTGAAAGCGAAGACCTGCCGGAAGAGTCCGCCCGCGAGAAGACCAAGACCTTGGTGGATTACGCCAGCAGCCAGGCCAAACTCGGTGAGCCGATGGGCCTGGAAGAGCTCTCGGAACTGATCGACGAAGAGCGCCCGAAAGCGTTCTACGATCACATCCGCAATAAGGATTACGGCCTGTCCCCGGAGATTCCGGCGGATAAGCGCACCCTGAACCAGTTCCGCCGCTTCACCGGGCGCGCCGAAGGACTGTCCATCAGCTTTGAAGCGCACCTGCTGGGCTCGAAGATCGAATACGACGAAGAAGCCGGCACACTGATCATCAAAGGCTTGCCGACCCAACTGACCGACCAGCTCAAGCGACGCAACTGATGCTGAACGGCATCCTGAAGAAATTCCTGCTGATCCTGTTGGTGGTCGTGGTTTACCAGAACTGGGGCAAGATCGAGCGCTACATCCACCCGGCGCAAGTGGTGTCCGAGCAGACGCAGGCCAAGGCTAACGTCGTGCTCTACGCCACCGACTGGTGCGGCTACTGCAAGCTGACCCGGCGCTTTCTCGACCAGAAAGGCATTCCGTACAAGGAATTCGATATCGAGAAGGATGCCGAGGCGCGCAAAGCTTATGAAGCGTTGGGCGGCCGCGGGATTCCGTTGATTGATGTGAACGGGACGTTGATTCGCGGGTATGACCCGGATGAGATTCTTGCTGCACTGAAATGATTGAAGATCAAAAGATCGCAGCCTTCGGCAGCTCCTATAGGGTGTACACCCATCCCATGTAGGAGCTGCCGAAGGCTGCAATCTTGGCGATGTCCCTTTCACCAAAGATTTACCGCCAGATCAGACAGCGTCGATACGGAATCCAAATCGCGGAAAGTGCACATGCACCACCCCGGCCCGCTCGTCTTCACGACGCAAAATCAATTCCTCACGCCCCGCAAACACCAACTCACCGGCCACCGGGTCAACACCATAGTCGGTGGCCGCGATCACCACCTGCTGGCCTGCCTCAAAGCCGTTAGGCTCATCAAACTGCTCATCCGGCAACGCAGCGGGCGTGGCATTGCGCGACACCTCCAGCGCCTCCTCAGCAGTCATCTCGCTGAATGCACCGTGACCGAAGCCCATCACCCGACCAAACCACGCCAAAACCGCCGGATAAGCATCCACCAACGGTGAAGTCACCGGTGTTGCCTTGAGAAACCATAGGCAATGGGCCAGGGCAAAGTCGGCAAGCGATGGCTCGCCGAACAGGAAGTCGCCCTGTTCACGCTGAAGCTGCAATTCGAGACGCCCCATGATCGTCGGCCATTGATGCCGCGCCTGTTCGGCCGACAACTTCGTCGCGCTGCCACCGCTGAACAACCCGGCGCGGTCGGCCAGGAACGCCTTGATCGCTTCCGGCGGCAATTTGCCGAAGCGCACCGCCACCGATTCGGGCTGGAACACCAGGCTCACCGCATGCTGGAACACCACCGAGTCCGCCCAGGTGGCGAAGGTCGCGGTGATCATTTCCTGACCTTCCGGGAAAAACGCCGGCAGGGCTTTTTCCTGTTCCAGGCGACGGGCGATCAATGCGGTGTCGCAATAAATATCAGCGCCGATCTGCAACACCGGGGTCTTGCGGTAGCCGCCCGTCAGCGCCGTCAGCTCGGGCTTGGGCATCACCGGCGAGATCCTCACCGAGCGCCACGACAGCCCCTTGAAGCCCAGCAACAGACGGGCCTTTTCAGCGAATGGGGACGTCGGGTAATTGTGAAGAATCAGCTCTGACATGCTCGGCTCCGCCGCTCGGATAAGGAGCTCGCAGCTTAGCGTGCAATCAGGCGGCAGCCCACAGATCTGCCTGATGGGAACTTATCAGTCTGCTTGATAAGTCAGCACCAGACATTCCTTGGCGCTTTTCTTGAGTTTCTTGATTAGCCGTTCCTGACGCAGCGCTTCGCTTTTGTCGCGGCAAATTTCGGTATAGACCAGCGCCATGGCGGGGCTGGAAAGGAAAAACCGGGCGCCCTTGCCACTCTGGTGCTTGGCGAAGCGGCGCACCGGATCGTCGCTGATCCCGCAGTACAGCGAACCGTTGGCCGCGCGAACGAGGTAGACGAACCAGGGTTTGCTGGCAGGCACCGGTTCGACGGCAATGACGGAGGATTCGCTGAGGGTGGTCACGTGACGATCAGGGCTTGAAAGGAAACAAGCCGCGATCTTATCAGCGACTGGCCTGGAATGCCTTCAGCCCCTTCAACGCCTGGGCGCGAACAGCGTTGCGCACCAGCGGCGTCCAGCCCAACAACAAGCCTTTGGTGCCCAGCGCCTGACGGGACCAGCGCCACAGATCGAAGCTGTCGTGGTGCTCACAGATCTTGCCGTCGCGAAACACGAAACGCGCCTGGATGTCGTTGACCACGGTGTTGCCGGTCTGGCTGAACAGGTACGTCGCCACCCAATGGGCACCGCCCGCGCGCTCGTCGCTGCGTACGTTGTCGAAGGTCAGGGAAAAATCTTTGGCCCGGGTCGTGAGCATGCGCCACATATCGCCGGCATCACGGCCGCGCAACTCGCCGAACGCCGGATCACTGAACACCACGTCGTCGGTGTAGCAGGCGCTCATGGCCTCGGCATCCAGCCGCTGGAAAGCCTCATAGAAGCGGGTGATCAGGGCGTTGTGGGCATCGCTCATGGGCTGGCTCCGTGCAGGTGTAAAAGGCTTCAAAAAGATTGCCTGCACGATAGTCTGCAAATGCACGCAAGACCACCGGCATTCGTGGGCCGAATGCCAGCAGTACGAGGATTCAGATTTTTTCGCTTTGCACCTGCACGTACAACGAACGCCCGGCACCGAGGCCGGCGATGATCGCGCCGAGACCGATGATGCCGAAGATCCAGCCCAGCGCGTTCCAGCCACCGGTCCAGTCATGCACGATGCCGACCGCGAACGGCCCCATGGACGCCAGGGTGTAACCGAAGCCCTGGGCCATGCTCGACAGATTGGCGGCCACGTGGGCGTCCCGCGAGCGCAGCACTATCAGGGTCAGCGCCAGGCTGAACGTACCACCCTGCCCCAGGCCCAGCAGGATCGCCCAGCCCCACAAGCCTTCGATCGGCGCATAAAGGCAACCGAACAAGCCACCGAGAGTCAGCAGCATGACCACGACAATCGCCAAGCGCTGATCTTTGCCGCGAGTGGCCAGCCAAGGTGCGGACAGGGAACTCGCCAACTGAACGATCACCGAACCCGACAGCACCAGACCGGCCTGAGTTGGCGTCAGCCCCCGGCCAATCAGGATCGACGGCAACCAGCCAAACACGATGTAGGCCAGGGACGATTGCAGGCCCATGTAAAGCGTCACTTGCCAGGCTAATGGATCGCGAAGCAGACCGCGAACACGATAGGCAACGTTATGCGAGCCGTGTTTCTGCCCCACTTGCGGCAGCCAGAAAATCGCCGCAACCACGGCCGGTACCACCCAGAAACCCAGGCCCAACGCCCAGCTCTTGTCGAAATGCTCGCTCAACGGCACGGTCGCACCCGCCGCCATCGCCGCGCCCAGGCACAGGGCCATGGTGTAGACGCCGGTCATGGTGCCGGCCTGTTTCGGGAAGTCGCGCTTGACGATCCCTGGCAGCAACACGCCAATCACGCCGATGCTGGCCCCGGCCAACACACTGCCGGCGAACAGACCAACTTCACCGAAGGAACTGCGCAGGATGATCCCGCCCGCCAGCACCAGCAAAATCCCCAGCACCACTCGTTCGGCACCGAAACGCCGGGCCAGGATTGGCGCCAGCGGCGCGAACAACCCCAGGCAAAGTACCGGCAACGTGGTCAGCAAACCGGCCTGGGCCGCGGACAAGCCGAGGGTCTTCGAGACCTCGCTGAGCATGGGCGCCATGCTCGACAGTGCCGGACGCAAGTTAAGCGCCACCAGGATCAGCCCCAGCAACAGGAGCCACGGCCGTCGCAGAATCGGGTGACTTTGCTGGACCTGTTCGTCATCGGCCTCGGCATCGATCAACAGTTCTTCGAGCTCCGCCGTGCGTTTGGGTTGCGGGATGTTGCTGTGATGGGCAGGCATGGATTTCTCGGTTTCAAGGTTCATTGATCAACTGCCTCGACAGGGCTTTGGCCCGCTCCGGGTCACGTTGTTCGACGGCCTCCAGCAGTTCGACATGCAGATCGAACACCTCTTGGCGTCGCGGGGAAATGTTCAGGGTCTTGCGCAGTTGCGCGCCGACAATGCTGGAAAAGTAGCGATACAACTCGCTGAGGGTCGGATTGTGCGCCGCGTCCACCAGACGGCGGTGAAACACCAGGTCGCAGGCGATGTAGCTGTCGAGATCGCCGTGATAGTGGCTGCCGCTGACGCCCAAGGCTTCGCGCAGGGCCACCAGGTCTTCGTCAGTGCGACGTAATGCCGCCAGGCCAATGGCCTCGACTTCCAGGATATGCCGGGTTTCCCGGGCCTGTTCGTGGGTGCATTGCGACAACGCTTTCATGGTGTCCAGCGGATCAATCACGGCCCGCAGATAACTGCCGTCGCCTTGGCGGATCTCGATCAACCCGGAAAACGCCAACACGCGCATGGCTTCACGCACGGTGTTGCGGCTGATGCCCAGCTCCGCGGACAGCTCGGGTTCGGTGGGCAAGCGCTGGCCGACCGTCCAGACGCCTTTTGTGATGCGCAGGCGCAACTGTTCCAGGGCCTGATCGACCAAGGATCGTTTAACGAGTGGAGAAATGTCTGACATAGGATTCGCCCTTTCATCCAATCATAGGATGAATTTTCCGACATGTTAGTCAGCTCCGTGTAGGACGGCAACCGCCTACGGTCAATGGGAGAGAAAAGGAGCGGGATTTTCGATTAGTCAAAATTACCCTCTCAGGGTAATTTCAGGGATAGGGTTTACGGCTTCTTATGGAAAAGAACACACCCCATTACGCCTTGTCCGTCATCAAGGATGAGGTCCGGAGGCAAGGAGCCAAAGCGTTTACTCACGTCGCATTGAGTTCCGGCAAGCGAATGGGATTGGTCCTGCGAGATATGGAATCCGTCATTTGTTCGCTGGAGCGCCGGATGCTCTACAAGTCGATGACGTGCTACACCGATCACCGAAACTGGCAGGACGTCTACCACACAACATTTCAAGACATGGAGCTCTACATCAAAGTGACCTACTGCTCCAACGGTGGGCCCCCTGTGATCTCTTTCAAGGAGAAGAACGTATGAACACGCGGCAATGCATGAGTTGTGGCGCTCAAGACTCAATGCAATATTTCGAAGGTCGCAGTCTCAGTGTCGACTACAAGAACGTTTCACGATGGGTGCACGATATTGCCGGCTGGGAGTGCAAGGTTTGCGGTGAAATCATTTTTGACAATGATACCGACAGCGCCGAGCGCTACTCTGACGCTGGCGACAAATTGCTCGAAGATTGCTTTCAGATCATGGGCACCGAGATGAAACGCATCCGCCGCAAACTGCACCTCACGCAAAAGGAAGCGGTGAAACTGCTTTCCGGCGCTGGCCACAACGCGTTTTCACGATATGAGCGCGGCGAACTGCAACCGCCTCAAGCGTTGTTCACGCTGATGCGCTTGCTGGATCGTCATCCTCACTTGCTGGCTGAAATACAAGCGATGAACGAAGGCACTGACTTGAAACGGCTACTGGCTGCACGCTTTCCGAAACAGGAAACCGTGCTGGCGTCCTGATCCCGAACATCAGACAAAACAAACCCGGAACACTGTCCGGGTTTATTTCATTGCATGACGTCGATCAATGCAAAATCTGACTCAAGAACAACTTGGTCCGATCATTCTGCGGGTTATCGAAGAAGTCATTCGGTGCAGCCTGTTCAACGATTTCGCCCTTGTCCATGAAGATCACGCGGTTGGCCACGGTGCGGGCAAAGCCCATTTCGTGGGTCACGCAGAGCATGGTCATGCCGTCTTCGGCCAGGCCGATCATGGTGTCCAACACCTCTTTCACCATCTCGGGGTCGAGCGCCGAAGTCGGTTCGTCGAACAGCATGATTTTCGGTTTCATGCACAGGGCACGGGCAATCGCCACACGCTGTTGCTGACCGCCGGACAGTTGCCCCGGGAATTTATGCGCCTGCTCCGGAATGCGTACGCGTTCCAGGTAGTGCATGGCGATTTCTTCGGCCTTGCGTTTCGGCATCTTGCGCACCCACATCGGCGCCAGGGTGCAGTTCTGCAGGATGGTCAGGTGCGGGAACAGGTTGAAGTGCTGGAACACCATGCCGACTTCGCGGCGGATCGCTTCGATCTGCTTGAGGTCGTTGGTCAGTTCCACACCATCGACCACGATGCGGCCCTGCTGGTGTTCTTCCAGACGGTTAAGGCAACGGATGGTGGTCGACTTGCCGGAACCCGACGGGCCGCACAGGACGATACGCTCGCCCTGCTTGACGTTCAGGTTGATGTCTTTCAACACGTGGAACTGGCCGTACCACTTGTTCACGCCCTGCATCTGAATAATGCCTTCAGGGCTCACAGGCTGTTTGATCGCTTCACTCATGACAAAACTCCTAACGCTTGTGGCCAGTGTCCAGCTTACGTTCCAAATGCATGGAGTAGCGGGACATACCAAAACAGAAAATCCAGAACACCAGGGCCGCGAACACGTAGCCTTCAGTCGCCATGCCCAACCATTTCGGGTCGGCGGCGGCTTGCTTGACGCTGTTGAGCAAGTCGAACAGGCCGATGATGATCACCAGGCTCGTGTCCTTGAACAGCGCAATGAAGGTGTTGACGATGCCAGGAATTACCAGCTTCAGGGCTTGCGGCAGAATCACCAGGCCCATGCTGCGCCAGTAACCGAGGCCCATCGCCGCAGCCGCTTCGTACTGACCTTTAGGGATCGCTTGCAGACCGCCGCGCACCACTTCGGCCACGTAGGCCGACTGGAACAGGATCACGCCGATCAGCGCCCGCAGCAGTTTGTCGAAGTTCATGCCTTCGGGCAGGAACAGCGGCAGCATCACCGAGGACATGAACAGCACCGTGATCAACGGCACGCCGCGCCAGAACTCGATGAAGGTCACGCAGACCACCCGAATCGCCGGCATGTTCGAACGACGACCCAGCGCCAGGATGATCCCCAGCGGCAACGCACCGGCAATACCGACGGTAGCAATCACCAGGGTCAGCATCAGGCCGCCCCACTGGCTGGTCGCCACGTTGGTCATGCCGAAGAGGCCGCCATGCAACAGGAAGAAGGCAATGATCGGGTACGCCACCAGGAAGCTCAGCCCGTACACCGCTTTACGGTGAAAACGCGAGATGAACAACGGTGCCACGCCGATAACCGCCAGCCACACGGTCAGGTCTACACGCCAGCGCAGGTCCACCGGGTAGTAGCCGTACATGAACTGGCCGAAGCGCTGTTGGATGAACACCCAGCAGGCGCCCTCCTTGGTGCAGTCGGCGCGGGTGGTACCGACCCAGTTGGCGTCGAGGATGGCCCAGTGCAGGATCGGCGGGACGATCAGGTAGATCAGGTAGAACGCGAACAGGGTCAGCAGGGTGTTGATCCAGCTGGAGAACATGTTGGCGCGCATCCACGCCACCACACCGATGCTGCTGCTCGGGGGTGGCATGTCGGGTTTGAAAGTATGGGATGTCATGCGCGTTTCCTCACCGTTCGATCAGCGCAATGCGCTTGTTGTACCAGTTCATCAGCAGGGAAATGCTGATACTGATCGCCAGGTACACGCTCATGGTGATGGCAATCACCTCGATCGCCTGTCCGGTCTGGTTCAGCACCGTACCGGCAAACAACGACACCATTTCCGGATAACCGATACCGGCCGCCAGCGAGGAGTTCTTCGCCAGGTTCAGGTATTGGCTGGTCAGTGGCGGGATGATCACGCGCAGGGCTTGCGGGATGATCACCTTGCGCAGGGTCGGACCGTTGCGCAGCCCGAGCGAACGCGCCGCTTCGGTCTGGCCGTGGCTGACCGACTTGATGCCCGAACGCACGATCTCGGCGATAAACGCCGCGGTGTACACGGTCAGGGCCAGGGTCAACGCCAGCAATTCAGGGATCAATACCCAGCCACCGACGAAGTTGAAACCTTGCAGCTTCGGCAGTTCCCAGTGCAACGGGGCGCCGAAGATCAGCGCGCACAGGGCCGGGATCACCACGATGATCGCCAGTCCCACCCAGAATTTATGAAACGGTACGCCGGTGGCTTCAAAGCGCTTGTTGGCCCAGCGGCACATCAGCACGATGGCGACGATGGCGATAACGACGCTGACGAAGAACGCCCAGAACCCGTCCGCCATTTGCGCGGCGGGCATGTTCAGACCACGGCTGCTGACGAAGAAGGTGTCGCTGAAGTTATGGCTGGCGCGCGGGCCCGGCATGGTCAGGAACACCGCGAAGTACCAGAACAGGATTTGCAGCAGCGGCGGAATGTTACGGAAAACTTCCACGTAAACCGTCGCCAGCTTGCTGATGATCCAGTTCGGCGACAGCCGTGCCACGCCGACGATGAAACCGAGCAGGGTTGCCAGGACGACGCCGATGACGGTCACCAGCAGCGTGTTGAGCAAACCGATGACAAACACCCGGGCATACGTGTCCGATTCGGTGTAGTCGATCAGGTGTTGAGCGATGCCGAACCCGGCACTGCGATCCAGAAAACTGAAGCCGGAGGTAATGCCCCGGTGTTGCAGGTTGGTTTGCGTATTGTCGAACAGATACCAGCCCATCGCGACGACCGCGACAATCGTGATGATCTGAAATAGCCACGCACGCACTTTCGGATCGCTGAGGCTGAGCCTCTGCTTTGGTGCGCCGATTGATTTTTGCATGAAGTGCCCCGGAAATAATGGAACAGAACATCACCCGGTGGTTGGCCCACCGGGTGACAGAACCATCAGCGCACTGGTGGTGCGTATTGAATGCCGCCGTTGGTCCACAGGGCGTTCAAGCCACGGTCGATTTCCAGCGGAGTGCCCTTGCCGAGGTTTTTCTCGAAGATTTCGCCGTAGTTACCGACTTGGGAAACGATCTTGACGACCCAGTCTTTCGGCAGCTTCAGGTCTTTACCGTATTCGCCGTCAGCACCCAACATACGGGCAACGTCCGGGTTCTTGGTCGACTTGGCTTCAGCCAGAACGTTTTTCGAAGAGATACCAGCTTCTTCGGTGTTCAGCAGCGCGTAGCCAACCCAGCGAACGATCGCCAGCCACTCGTCGTCGCCGTTACGTACGACTGGACCCAGTGGTTCTTTGGAGATGGTTTCCGGCAGTACCACGTAGTCTTTTGGCGAAGCCAGTTTGCTGCGCTGTGCGTACAGCTGCGACTTGTCAGAGGTCAGCACGTCGCAACGACCGGATTCCAGCGACTTGGCGCTTTCATCGGAGGTGTCGAAAGTGATCGGGGTGTATTTCAGGTTGTTGGCGCGGAAGTAGTCGGAAACGTTCAGCTCGGTGGTGGTACCGGCTTGAATGCAGATGGTTGCACCGTCCAGTTCCTTGGCACTTTTCACGCCCAGCTTGCTGTTGGCCAGGAAGCCAACGCCGTCGTAATAGGTGATGAAGCCAGGGAATTTCAAGCCCATGCCCGCGTCACGGGAACTGGTCATGGTGGTGTTACGCGAAAGAATGTCGATTTCGCCGGACTGCAGCGCGGTGAAACGCTCCTTGGCGTTCAACTGGCTGAACTTGACCTTGGTGGCGTCGCCGAATACGGCGGCTGCCACAGCGCGGCAGACGTCAGCGTCGATCCCGAGGATCTTGCCGGTGGAGTCCGGAACCGAGAAACCCGGCAGACCGTCACTCACGCCGCACTGAATGAAACCTTTCTTCTGCACTGCATCCAGGGTTGCACCCGCCTGAGCGAACCCGCTGACACCGAGCACTGCGGCTGCAGTCACGATAGCCAGGGTGGATTTCAACATTTTCATTCAAACCTCCAGTTTTGCTCTTGTTGTGTCGGAGCGTCAGTCCAGTCGCACCCTTTTGAGGCGTTGTTGACCCGTGTTGGCTTTTTTTGGGGTCAACCGACGTCAGGACCGTAGCTATGAGTCTATTAGGAGAAAATCCACATCATGGACCACTCACTTCTCACCAATCGGCCGAACGGGCTGTAGCCCTTTCACGTTCGCTAAGCCCGTAACGGCCGCTGGCGAACATCCATCACCGGATTCTTTGCTATCCCGTCTCCGGCAGTACACTGATAGTGTTACCGCCAGGCGCGAGATTGGTTGCACAGGTTTCCCCATAGCAAAGCCCGTACCACACCGCTCGCTCAAGCGATTCAGCGACAGGTCAATAGCAAAACTTGTAGCCTTGCGACATCTTCTTAACTGATCAACCAGACGCGCACTCACATCTCGCACTTAATGAGAGCGCACGCACAAAATTGGAGCAGACATGACCCAGCCCTTGATTCTTCAGCCCGGCAAGCCCGTAGACGCCTGCGTTATCTGGCTGCACGGCCTGGGCGCCGATCGCTACGACTTTCTCCCGGTGGCCGAGGCGCTGCAGGAAAGCCTGCTGACCACCCGCTTCGTGTTGCCCCAGGCGCCAACACGCGCGGTCACCATTAATGGTGGCTACGAGATGCCTAGCTGGTACGACATATTGGCCATGAACCCGGCACGCGCCATCAGCCGCGAGCAGCTGGACGAGTCGGCAAAAATGGTCATTAATCTGATCGAAGAGCAGAA
Source organism: Pseudomonas sp. LBUM1646 (assembly GCF_059716165.1). Lineage (NCBI taxonomy): Bacteria > Pseudomonadati > Pseudomonadota > Gammaproteobacteria > Pseudomonadales > Pseudomonadaceae > Pseudomonas > Pseudomonas sp. LBUM1646. The sequence goes on along the minus strand of NZ_CP166810.1, from coordinate 1,190,041 downwards.
GGCCAGCGGAATAGACGCCTCGCGGATTTTCCTCGCCGGTTTTTCCCAGGGTGGCGCGGTGGTGTTGCACAGCGCTTTCCTGAAATGGCAGGGACCGCTGGGCGGCGTACTTGCCCTGTCCACTTATGCACCGACTTTCAGCGATGAACTGGAGCTCTCCGCCAGTCAGCAGCGCATTCCTGTGCTATGCCTGCACGGCCAGTACGATGACGTTGTGCAAAACGCCATGGGCCGTAGCGCTTATGAGCATTTAAAGCAGCGTGGTGTCACCGTGACATGGCAGGAATACCCAATGGGCCACGAAGTGTTACCCGAAGAAATTCGCGACATTGGTACCTGGCTCGCCGAGCGCTTGGGTTAACTCTTTATATGAACAGAACGTCCTTTAGCTTCCTTTGATCATCCCGCTACGCCGCGCCCGTTTCTTGCATTACACTGGCCGGCGTACATTCCTTAACCAATTGATGAGATGACCGTGCTCAAAGCACTCAAAAAAATGTTCGGTAAAAGCGAGACTGAGCAGCTCGCGCCAGTCGCCAGCGCTCCGTCTCACACCCCCAGCCACCGCACCGACGGTCGTCAGCCTGGCCGGACCGCAGCCGCAGCGGCACCGAAACAAGAGCCCGTGACCACACCGGCCGCCCCACCTGTCGAGGCAATCGTTGCCGAGCAACCGCTCGCCGAAACCCCGAAACCTGCCAAACCGCGTCGCGAACCGAAGCCAAAGGCGCCGGTTATTCCCTGGAAACTTGAAGACTTCGCCGTCGAGCCCCTAGAAGGCAAAACCCGTTTCCACGATTTCAAGCTCGCCCCTGAACTGATGCATGCCATCCAGGACCTCGGCTTTCCGTACTGCACGCCGATCCAGGCGCAAGTCCTCGGCTTCACCCTGGCTGGCAAAGATGCCATCGGTCGCGCCCAGACCGGCACCGGCAAAACCGCAGCGTTTCTGATTTCGATCATCACCCAGTTGCTGGAAACCCCGCCGCCTAAGGAACGCTACATGGGTGAACCGCGGGCGTTGATCATCGCGCCAACCCGCGAACTGGTGGTGCAGATCGCCAAGGACGCGGCCGACTTGACCAAGTACACCGGCCTCAACGTCATGACATTTGTCGGCGGCATGGACTTCGACAAGCAGCTCAAGCACCTCGAAGCCCGTCACTGCGACATCCTCGTCGCCACCCCGGGCCGTCTGCTGGACTTCAACCAGCGCGGCGACGTGCACCTGGACATGGTCGAAGTCATGGTCCTGGACGAAGCCGACCGGATGCTCGACATGGGTTTCATCCCACAAGTGCGTCAGATCATTCGCCAGACCCCGCCGAAAAACGAACGTCAGACGCTGCTGTTCTCCGCGACCTTCACCGAAGACGTGATGAACCTGGCCAAGCAATGGACCACCGAGCCATCGATCGTCGAGATCGAAGCGCAAAACGTGGCCAGCGAAAACGTCGAGCAACACATCTACGCCGTAGCCGGTGCCGACAAATACAAACTGCTCTACAACCTGGTCACCGACAACGGTTGGGAGCGGGTGATGGTCTTCGCCAACCGCAAGGATGAAGTGCGACGCATCGAAGAACGCCTGGTGCGCGATGGCGTCAACGCTGCGCAGCTGTCGGGTGATGTGCCGCAGCACAAGCGGATCAAGACCCTGGAAGGTTTCCGCGAAGGCAAGATCCGCGTGCTGGTGGCCACCGATGTTGCCGGTCGCGGTATCCACATCGACGGCATCAGCCATGTGATCAACTTCACCCTGCCGGAAGTCCCGGACGACTACGTGCACCGCATCGGTCGGACTGGCCGTGCGGGCGCCGATGGCGTGTCCATCAGCTTCGCCGGTGAAGATGACTCCTACCAGCTACCGTCCATCGAAGCATTGCTGGGCAAAAAAATCAGCTGTGAAACGCCACCGACGCATCTATTGCGGGCGGTCGAGCGCAAGCGCACGTAACGCGGGACGCAGTGAAAGAGGCGCAGCCGGTAACGGACTGCGCTTTTTTTTCGTCTGGCTTTCAACAGGCGCTTGCTCGAGACAACTAAAAGTCCATAATAGACAAATTAGTTTACTTTCAGCGCCGGAGCCGCCATGTCCAGTACGCCCTACGTGATCAACCAACTGCAGGCTCGTGAACTGCTGACCCAGATCGACGTGCCAAAGATCCTGCGCAAGCTGTTCCGTGATCTGGCTGCCGGGCAGGCCGTGCAACCGGCGCAACAACTGGTGGAGTTTCCCCAGAGCGCTGGCGACTTCATCAACTACCTGGGCGTGTTGGCGGAAGATGGGGTCTACGGGGTCAAGACTTCGCCCTATATCGTGCGCGAACAAGGTCCGCTGGTCACGGCGTGGACGTTGTTGATGTCGATGCAGACCGGGCAGCCGCTGCTGCTCTGCGATGCCGGTGAACTGACCACCGCCCGCACTGCGGCGACCACGGCAGTTGCCGTCGATGCCCTTGCCCCGCTGCAAGCCCGGCGCCTGGCGATTATCGGCAGCGGCAAGGTAGCCCTGGCGCATCTGCATTACGTCAAGGACCTGCGGGACTGGCAGAGTATCAGCCTGTACTCGCCAGGCTTGAGCGCACTGAATGCCGACGCTCGGGCGCATCTGCAAAGCCTCGATCCACGGCTGAGCCTCGTCGACAGTCGCGAAGCAGCGATTCAAGACGCCGACGTGATCATGCTCTGCACCTCGTCCGCCGGTCCGGTGATTGATCCGGCCACGCTGACCAAACCTGCGCTTATCACCTCGATCAGCACCAACGCACCGCGCGCCCACGAAGTGCCGCCCCAGAGCCTCAACGACATGCAGGTGTTCTGCGACTATCGTCAGACCACCCCGGGCTCGGCCGGTGAAATGCTGATTGCCGGTGAACAGCATGGCTGGGACAAGCGCGCGATCGTCGGTGACCTGCCCGATCTGCTCAGCGAAAAAGTCCAGCGCCCGGGCTACGACCGCCATGTGTTCTTCCGCTCCATTGGCCTGGGCCTGGAAGACATTGCGCTGGCCAATGCGATCTACCAACTCCAGCACTAACCCCACGCCCCTGTAGGAGCAAGGCTTGCCCGCGATGCAGACGCCACGGTCTGTCTGATAAACCGCAGTGATGCCATCGCGGGCAAGCCTTGCTCCTACACGGGATTATTATTTACGCCTTTTCAGGAGACGTTCATGAGCCAGGCAGACTTCATCATCATCGGCGGCGGGATTGCCGGCGCTTCCACCGGTTACTGGCTGTCGCAGCACGCACGCGTCATCGTGCTGGAGCGCGAAACCCATCCGGCCTATCACTCCACCGGACGTTCGGCGGCGCTGTACACCGCCGCTTACGGCACACCGCAGGTACGGGCGTTGACCCAGGCCAGCCGTGACTTCTTCGACGCCCCGCCCAGCGGCTTCTGCGATCACCCGCTGCTGACCCCGCGCGGCGAGATGACCGTGGATTTCACTGGCGACCCGGCCGAGCTGAACAATCAATACCTGAGCGCCAAAGCCACCGTGCCGGAGATGCAACTGCTCAGCGCCGAAGAAGCCTGCGCGCGCCTGCCGATCCTGCGTCGGGAAAAAGTCCACGGTGCGATCTACGATCCAACCGCCAGCGACATCGATACCGATGCCTTGCACCAGGGTTATCTGCGGGGTATCAAGCGTAATAAAGGTGAAGTCCATACCGACAGCGAAGTGCTGGGCCTGGCCCGTGATGCCGACGGCCAGTGGCATGTGCAAACCCGCGCACAGACCTTCACTGCGCCGGTCATCATCAACGCCGCTGGCGCCTGGGCCGACAAGGTCGGTGAGCTGGCCGGCGCCGCGTCAGTAGGCCTGCAGCCGAAGCGCCGTGCGGCGTTTATCTTCGCCGGACCCGAGGGCGTGGACATCCACCATTGGCCAATGCTGGTGGCGCTCGATGAATCCTTCTATATGAAGCCCGACGCCGGCATGTTCCTCGGTTCGCCCGCCAACGCCGACCCGGTAGAACCGCACGACGTACAGCCCGAAGAACTGGACATCGCCATGGGCATCTACCAGATAGAAGAAGCCACCACCCTGTCCATCCGCCGCCCGACCCGCACGTGGGCCGGCCTGCGCAGTTTCGTAGGCGACGGTGATTTGCTGTCCGGCTTCGATACCCGGGTACCCGGACTGTTCTGGGTCGCGGCGCAAGGCGGTTACGGCATCCAGACCTCACCGGCCATGGGCCAGGCCAGCGCGGCGCTGGTACGCGGCGAAGCGTTGCCCGAACAGCTGCGCCGATTCGGCCTGGACGCCGCGATGCTCTCCCCGGCACGCCTGGGCTGAGCCACAGACTTGAGTGACGTGCCGACCCGATTGCGGCAAACTTCCAGCGCCCTGCTTGATGGGGCGCTGACGTTGCCTGGAGCTCCCTGTATGAATGCACCTGAACAAGACCTGGCCCTGGACAACTTCCGGGCGATCGCCGATGCCATCGCCACGCTGTTCTTTCCTCACGCCGAGGTGGTGCTGCACGATCTGCGTACGCAAAAAGTCGATTACATCGCCAACAACCTGTCGAAACGGGAAATCGGCGATGACTCGGCGCTGGAGGACATGCTCAGTGAGGATGTCAGCGAACGAAACATCGGGCCGTACGAAAAGCTCAATTGGGACGGCCAGAAGATTCGCAGCCTCAGCAGCGTGCTGCGCGACAGCGACGGCCATCCACTGGCGGTGCTGTGCATCAACCTGAATATTTCGCTGTTCGAAAATGCCAAGGCTGCGCTGGATCTGTTCCTGTCGCCGACCAAGTTGATCCCGCAACCGGATTCACTGTTTCGCGATGACTGGCAGGAGCGGATCAACACCTTCCTGCATGCGTGGCTGCGGGAACGTCAGTTGAGCCTGAATGTGCTGACCCGTGACCACAAGCGCGAGTTGGTGCTGGCGCTGCACGCCGAAGGCGCATTCAAGGGCAAAAGCGCTTCGAACTATGTGGCCAATGTACTGAACATGGGGCGGGCGACGGTGTACAAGCATTTGAAGGAATTGAAGGGCTAAGATCAAAAGATCACAGCCTTCGGCAGCTCCTACAGGGGAATGCATTCCAAAGTAGGAGCCTGCGATCTTTTTCGATCAGTCGCCGTAGATGTCGGACTTGAAGTACTTGTCGGAAATCTTCTGATATTCGCCATTCGCGCGAATGCCATCGATGGCCGTGTTCAGCTCACTGACCAACTCGGCATTACCTTTGCGCACAGCAATCCCGGCGCCCTCGCCCACGTATTTCGGGTCCTTGAGCTCCGGCCCGACAAACGCGTAGCCTTTGCCGCGCGGCATCGACAGGAAGTCATTGAGCGGGATGGTGTCAGCAAAAATCGCATCGAGACGGCCAGCGGCCAGGTCCATGTAGATCTCTTCGTTGTTGCTGTAACGCTTGACGTTGATGCCCTTGGGTTCGAAAACCTCGGTGGCGAAACGGTCGGTGGTGGTCGCCCGTTGCACACCGACGTTCTTGCCCTTGAGGCTGGCGTACTGGTCATCCACCACCGCGCCATCCTTCATCACCAGACGCGATGAAGTGAAGTAGTACTTGTGGGTGAAATCCACCGACTTCTTGCGGTCTTCATTGATGGTCATGGACGACAGCGCCATGTCGATTTTCTTCACTTTCAGGGAAGGAATCAGACCGTCGAATTCACCTTCGACCCAAGTGCACTTGACCTTCATCTGCGCGCACAGGGCATTGCCGATGTCGTAGTCGAAACCGACGATCTCACCTTTATCGGTTTTGGACGCGAACGGCGGATACGCCGCTTCAATGCCAATGCGCAGGGTTTTTTCGGCGGCAAACAGTGTGCTGCACGCCAACAGGCTCAGGGCCAGACCGGTGATGAGGGGGAATTTCTTCATGTTCGTTTTCTCGCGGTTGTTGTTGGTTTGGCAAGACAGAAGAAAGAGCAGAAACGGGCGAAGACCTTTTTTGTACTTATAATTCCATACTGGACTTTTATGTATAAATCGTCAATCGGGCGCGCAAGGATCTGCCATGCCTCTGGTCAGGAGGAGAATCAGGGGGATTTGAGGTGTTGATCATTCCCACGCTCTGCGTGGGAATGCATCTCGTGACGCTCTGCGTCACATCAGAAGCAGGGACGCAGAGCGTCCCGGGCAGCATTCCCACGCAGAGCGAGGGAACGATCAGGCTGGCGAATTATTTCTTCCAGCGATCCGCCGCCGCATGATCACTGTCCCGCCCTTCCACCCAACGCGGTCCATCACTGGTGTTTTCTTTCTTCCAGAACGGCGCGCGGGTTTTCAGATAGTCCATGACAAAGGCGCAGGCATCGAACGCGGCCTGGCGGTGGGCGCTGGCCGCGCCGACGAAGACGATCGGCTCGCCCGGCTCCAGGGCGCCGATGCGGTGCAACACTTCCAGCTTGAGCAGCGGCCAGCGCTGTTCGGCCTCCGTGGCAATCTTGCCCAGGGCTTTTTCGGTCATGCCCGGATAATGCTCGAGAAACATCCCCGCGACATCGAGCCCGTCATTGAAGTCGCGCACATAGCCGACAAAACTCACCACCGCGCCGACGCCGACATTGGCAGCGTGCATGGCGTTGACTTCAGCGCCCGGATCGAACGCCGTGGACTGCACCCGAATCGCCATGATCAGCCCCCGGTCACGGTCGGAAAAAACGCCACTTCATCGCCATCGACCACCGGCTCGTCGAGTTGGCAAAGGTCTTCATTGCGGGCGCACATCAGATTCTGCTCGCTCAACACCTCAGCACCGTCGCGCAAGGCCAGCAACGCCCGCACGTCATCTACCGTGGCGAAATCGCCTTCAATCTTGACCGAGTCCACGCCCAGCGCTTCACGGTAACGGGCGAAAAACTTCACCGTAACGTTCATGACGGGTCTGCCTGGAAATGACCGCTCTTGCCACCGACTTTCTCCAGTAGCCGCACGTTTTCGATGGTCATGCCACGGTCCACGGCCTTGCACATGTCGTAGATGGTCAGCGCAGCGACGCTGGCGGCGGTCAGGGCTTCCATCTCGACGCCGGTCTGCCCGGACAACTTGCAGCGCGCGACAATGCGCACGGTGTCGTCGCCTTCGGCACTGAGTTCGACCTTGACGCCGGTGAGCATCAGCGGATGGCACAGGGGAATCAGATCGCTGGTTTTCTTCGCCGCCTGGATGCCGGCAATGCGCGCCACGGCGAACACATCACCCTTCGGGTGACCGCCGCTGACGATCATTTGCAGGGTTTCGGGCTGCATGCGCACCAGCGCTTGGGCGGTCGCTTCACGGAACGTCACGGCTTTTTCGGTGACGTCGACCATGTTGGCGCGACCTTGGGAATCGAGATGAGTCAGCACAGGGTTACTCCTGATCAGGAGCGTCGATTGTAAACCTGCGGGTCAATTTTCCGCACGTTTGATTATCGTATCGACACGCCCACGGGAGATTTTGCCAGGCATAAAAAACCGGGCGGCTGTTGGGCCGCCCGGTTCGGGTCAAGCGGTTACAGATGCGATTCGGCGTATTCGGCCAGGATCGAACGTGGCACCCCTTGCAGGGTGATGTGTACACCGTTCGGGAAATCCTTGAAGCGTTCGGTCAGGTAGGTCAGCCCGGAACTGGTTGCGGACAGGTAAGGGGTGTCGATCTGCGCCAGGTTGCCCAGGCACACCACTTTGGAACCGGCGCCGGCACGGGTGATGATGGTTTTCATCTGGTGCGGCGTGAGGTTCTGGCATTCATCGATCAAAATCAGACTCTGCTGGAAGCTTCGGCCTCGAATGTAGTTGAGGGATTTGAACTGCAACGGCACTTTGCTGAGGATGTAGTCGACGCTGCCATGGGTGTTTTCGTCATCCATGTGCAAGGCTTCGAGGTTATCGGTGATGGCGCCCAGCCAAGGCTCCATTTTTTCCGCTTCAGTGCCGGGCAGGAAACCGATTTCCTGGTCCAGGCCCTGCACGCTACGAGTCGCAATAATGCGGCGATAGCGTTTGCTGACCATGGTCTGCTCAATCGCTGCGGCCAAGGCCAGGATGGTTTTACCGGAACCGGCAGCACCGGTCAGGTTGACCAGGTGGATGTCCGGATCAAGCAAGGCATACAGCGCCAGGCTTTGATAGATGTCACGCGGTTTCAGACCCCAGGCTTCCTGGTGCAACAGGGGCTCCTGATGCAGGTCGAGAATCAGCAGACGGTCTTCCTCGATCTCCTTGATCCAGCCGACAAACCCTTGTTCGTCGATGATGAATTCATTGATGTGCACCGCCGGCAAGTTGTCGATCAACTTCACCTGGTGCCAGGTCCGGCCATGATCCTGACGGGTTTCGACCTTGCTCACGAGGTCCCAAAAGGAGCCGGTCATGTTGTGATAGCCGTTAGGCAGCAGCGATACGTCGTCGACCAGTTGGTCGGTGCTGTAGTCCTCGGCCGCGATCCCGCACGCCCGGGCCTTGAGGCGCATGTTGATGTCTTTGGTGACCAGCACCACAGGCAGCTTTGGTTCGCGCGCGTGCAGGTCGATCAACTGGTTGATGATGATGTTGTCGTTCAGGTGCTCGGGCAGAATGATGTTCGGCTCGGCGCGCTTGCTCATCAGAATTGACAGCAAACCCTTGGGCCCACTCTTGCCGCGCTGGATCGGCACACCGAGTTCGACGTCTTCGGGGCTGGCATCGCCCAGGGTCTTGTCGATCAGGCGGATCGCCTGACGGCATTCGGCCGCAACGCTGTGATGCCCGCTCTTGAGCTTATCCAGCTCCTCAAGCACGGTCATCGGGATCGCAACGTGGTGTTCTTCGAAGTTAAGCAGGGCGTTTGGATCGTGAATCAATACGTTGGTATCGAGTACATAAAGGATTGGCTGGTTGGAAGAAGAACTACGTCCGTGATCATCCATACTCGGTCACCTTTGTGGGAGCCATTCGACGCAATACCGTGACAGTGCTGCGCCTCGAAGTGGCCACCGAACTCACCTGTTGGGACTCAAGTGAACTGCGAACAAGTAGGGTCTTGGAAGACGCCACCTGTGTTGCAGGTTTCGGCGGTCTGTCTTCGTAATACTCCAAAACCCATGACAGAAAAAAGCACTTTGACGTTTTTTTGAAGTTTATTTTTCAGAGTGACGAATAGCCCTTGGCGTGCAGGCATTGTGCCGTTAAAGTCGGAAGTCCGCCTGCATCGAAATCCCTCTCAAAATCACCCCGCCCAGCCCTCTGCCCCAATGATTGCGGGCTTTTCACGATTTCAGCGAAACGCCTCCTGACAGTCTTCCCAACCGATCCCGCTTTGCGCCGTTTGCGCGATCAGCCAGGGCATCGACGTTTTCACCGCATCCTGCTTCACATTGAAATTGATCACACCGTGGCGCCATAAAAGCATCAGGGTCAGCACTCGTTGCGCGCTTTGTGGGCCCTTGAGCTTGCCGGCGCCGTCCTGGGGATCGATGTCCCACAAGGCCACCTGCAAACCCTGGGACTCAAAGAAGCCCTGCGCATCGGAACGACGCTGACCATCGGGCGGGCGAAACAGCGGCACGTAGTTCTCCGGCAATTTGGTTTTGACCAGATCGGCGCTACGCCGCACCGAGTCCTGCCAGTCTTGCCAATGGCTGTGGGAGCGGAACTCCCAGCCCTGCACGCCAATGCACTGCTGTGAATACATCGTTTGCAGCCCGGCCACCGAACGTTCGGCCAGACGCGCCTGGATGTCCTTGCCGAGCACGAAGAACGTGCCGTTCATGTTCGACTTGCGCAGGTACTCGGTCACCCATGCGGTGTTGTCTGGCACGGCATTGGCGGCGCTGTCGAACGTCAGCAAAAACAACCGGTCATGCATCTCGTCGCCATTGCGCTCGTAGTCGCCAAAACGATCGACTTCACTGCTGGTTTGCGGAAACAGAGCGGCCTTGCGCAATTGCTCGTCCAGGTACTGGGCGTGAAACAAACGGCTCGGCTCGGACCACTTGGTATAGAAGCTGTCGTCACTGACCTGGAACTTGGCCGCTTGCTCGCGCAGGGTCGGGAGGTCTTCGACCAGGAAACAGAACGACGCATCCTGATCGCAGCTCTGCTGGGCGAAATTGTAGTTGGTCAGCAAGCGCTGCCACAGGCGCCCGCGCAGGGCGTTGACCGACTCAAGATTGATGGTGCGCAGGCCCAGGCGTTGGGCCAGGCCCACTTCATTCAGGGATTCGCTGGCCAGCAGCACCCGGGCAAACATGAGGATTTCGGCGCGTGATGCGACGTCGAACAGGGTTGGGCTGGTGAGTTGTTCCGGCCAAGTGCTGCGATCCAGCGTCGCCACATCACCGGGTGCCGCCAGGGCACCGAAGCTCAAGAGCCAGGCCGAGAATAAAAAAACGATACGCAAAGGGATGTCTCCATAACAAAACCCGCGCGGCACTATAGCTGATCCCGCCGACATGATCGTTCCCACGCTCTGCGTGGTAACGCCTCCCCGAACGCTCCGCGTCCGCTTTGGCGGTGACGCGGGGCGTCACTGGCCGCATTCCCACGCAGAGCGTGAGAACGATCATCTGCGCAAACCACCGATCACCTATGGACGTGATAGCTGGAGTCAACACGGACAACCCCCTAGAATCGCCCCCACGATTAAAGGAGACGACTTCATGCTGATGGTGATTTCCCCCGCCAAGACCCTCGATTACGAAACACCGCCGGCGACCCAACGCTTTACCCAGCCGCAATACCTGGACCATTCCCAGGAGCTGATCATGCAGTTGCGCGACCTTACGCCGGCACAGATCAGCGAGTTAATGCACGTCTCCGACAAGATCGGCGGGCTCAACGCCGCGCGTTTCGGCAGCTGGACGCCCGCCTTCACCCCGGAAAACGCCAAGCAGGCGCTGCTGGCTTTCAAGGGCGACGTGTATACCGGCTTGAACGCGCAAACCTTCAGCGAAGCCGACTTCGATTACGCCCAGCAGCATTTGCGCATGCTGTCCGGCCTCTATGGACTGCTGCGCCCATTGGACCTGATGCAGCCCTATCGACTAGAGATGGGCACCAAACTGGCCAATGGCCGTGGCAAAGACCTGTACGCCTTCTGGGGCACGCGGATCAGCGAATGGCTGAACGAAGCGCTGGCCGATCAAGGCGACGACGTACTGCTGAACCTGGCTTCCAACGAGTACTTCTCGGCGGTCAAACGCAACGCCTTGAACGCGCGCATCATTAATACCGACTTCAAGGATCTGAAGAACGGCCAGTACAAGATCATCAGCTTCTACGCGAAAAAAGCCCGCGGGATGATGAGCCGTTTCGTCATCGAAGAGCGCATCAACGACCCGGCAGCCCTCAAGCAGTTCGACATCCAGGGTTATCGCTACAGCGCCGAACAGTCCAAACCGGACAATCTGGTTTTCCTGCGCGATCACGCTCCCGAGTAACGCACTCATTCGGCGCACGACCGTTGGTCGTGCGCACTGCTTAATCGTCTAACAATCCCCGCCCATTTCGCCATTTAGCCGGCGCCAAAAATACATCACTCCAATTTCTAACTTTAGTTTCACTCGACAATCGTCATTTTTTTCAGTAGTGGCACCGAAAATTTTTATCGGTAGTGGCACATACACATCCAATTAGATTATTACCCTATATATAAAGGGCCAAACCGTAAGTGCTATCAATTTGAAAGCAGTGCCATCTTATTCAATATTTCAAGAAATTTCAGGATTCGCGATGGGCGGACAGGAACTATGTCCAAATGCGTCGCTCATACCACCGGTAACGATTCTCCTTGAGCGTGTAGGAGATAACTTACGCAGAGACGAGATTCATGTAGCCAAGTTGTCACACTAACTTCCGCTTAATGGCCTCTTATTTGAGCAACACATATAGGACAGGAGATACGCACCATTATTATCCCCTACACGGCCAAGGCAGCGCCCCTATAAACGTGCTCACCTGAGCACCCAACCGCTTGATTTACGGGCTTTCGACCTGGCATTGAGCGCGCAAGACTTTTGCACGAACATCCTCTGAACAGGGGATTGGATGCATAACAGGGCACATCACAATAATAAGGCCTAGTTGCGCACATCTTGAGTGCACTTATTTAGTCACTCGGAACTTAGTATGCCTGCACGCTGCATTGTGGCGCCTGTAAGGCTGCACTTGCGAGTGCACTACGACCGCTGAACACCATTAACTCCGGCCATCTAATGGCTTGATAATTACAGAGGTAAATGCGATGCGCATCAGCATATTTGGTTTGGGTTACGTCGGTGCAGTATGTGCCGGTTGCCTGTCTGCACGTGGCCATGACGTCATTGGCGTCGATGTTGCCAAAGACAAGATCGATATGATCAACGCCGGCAAATCGCCGATCGTTGAACCGGGTCTGGGCGAGCTTCTGCAGAAGGGTATCGAGACGGGCAAACTGCGCGGCACGACCAACTTCGCCGAGGCGATTCGCGACACCGACCTGTCGATGATCTGCGTCGGTACGCCGAGCAAGAAGAACGGCGACCTGGAACTGAACTACATCGAAGCTGTGTGCCGCGAGATCGGTTTTGTCCTGCGTGACAAGACCACCCGCCACACCATCGTGGTTCGCAGCACCGTATTGCCGGGCACGGTCGCAAACGTTGTCATCCCGATTCTCGAAGACTGCTCCGGCAAGAAAGCCGGCGTCGACTTCGGCGTTGCGGTCAACCCTGAGTTCCTGCGTGAAAGCACTGCGATCGCCGACTACGACCTGCCACCGATGACCGTCATCGGCGAATTCGACAAGGCCAGCGGCGACGTGCTGCAAGCCCTGTACGAAGAACTCGACGCACCGATCATCCGCAAGGACATCGCTGTCGCCGAGATGATCAAGTACACCTGCAACGTGTGGCACGCCACCAAGGTGACCTTCGCCAACGAGATCGGCAACATCGCCAAGGCTGTCGGCGTCGACGGTCGCGAAGTGATGGAAGTGGTCTGCCAGGACAAAACCCTGAACCTGTCGCAGTACTACATGCGTCCAGGCTTCGCGTTCGGCGGCTCCTGCCTGCCGAAAGATGTCCGCGCCCTGACCTTCCGTGCCGGTTCCCTGGACGTCGATGCGCCGCTGCTCAACTCGCTGATGCGCAGCAACGTGTCGCAAGTGCAGAACGCTTTCGACATCGTCTCCAGCCACGACAAACGCAAAGTCGCCCTGCTGGGCCTGAGCTTCAAGGCCGGCACCGATGACCTGCGCGAAAGTCCGTTGGTGGATCTGGCGGAAATGCTGATCGGCAAGGGTTACGACCTGAGCATCTACGACAGCAACGTCGAGTACGCCCGTGTCCACGGTGCGAACAAGGATTACATCGAGTCGAAGATCCCGCACGTTTCGTCCCTGCTCAACTCCGACTTCGACGAAGTGATCAACAACTCCGACGTGATCATCCTCGGCAACCGTGACGAGAAATTCCGCGCCCTGGCGGAACAGGCTCCACACGGCAAGCAAGTGGTTGACCTGGTCGGCTTCATGTCCAAAGCCACCAGCGTAAGCGGCCGCACAGAAGGCATCTGCTGGTAAGTCAATTTTCCGGCCGGGGGATTTGAACCTCCGGCCGGACTTTCGCCTGCCTTAACCCCATCGGGCCACCCAACAGGCTCGCCCGAGATAGAGACGGATGCAGATTATGCACAGGCTAAAGCACGGCCTACTACAGGCCGCCGGTTGGCTGTTTTACCTAAGTTTATTGATGGGCATCGCCATGGCGTTGCCTTCGTCCACGTTCGACTCCGACTCGAAGGATTTTATTTTCCTGATCGGTTTCATCGGGATCTGGCGTTATTCGATGGGTGCCACGCACTTTCTGCGCGGCATGCTGTTCCTGTACGTGGTCTACCCGCACCTGCGGCGCAAAGTGCGCAAGCTGGGTAAAGCGGCAGACCCGTCCCATGTGTACCTGATGGTCACCAGTTTTCGCATCGACGCCCTGACCACCGCCCAGGTCTACGCCTCGGTGATTCGCGAAGCGATCGACTGCGGCCTGCCGACCACCATGGTCTGCTCCATCGTGGAAATGTCCGATGAGAAGCTGGTCAAGAGCCTCTGGTCCCGGATGAACCCGCCGGATCGAGTCAAGCTCGACTTCGTGCGTATTCCCGGCACCGGCAAGCGCGATGGCCTGGCCTACGGTTTCCGCGCCATCTCCCGCCACTTGCCGGACGACCGCGCCGTGGTTGCAGTGATCGATGGCGACACCGTGCTCGCCCCGGGCGTCGTGCTCAAGACCGTGCCGTGGTTCCAGCTGTTCGGCAATGTCGGCGGCCTGACCACCAACGAGTTCTGCGAAGTGCGCGGCGGCTACGTCATGGCCGAATGGCACAAACTGCGCTTCGCCCAACGCCACATCAACATGTGCTCGATGGCCTTGTCCAAGCGCGTACTGACCATGACCGGTCGGATGTCGGTGTTCCGCGCCACGGTCGTGACCGACCCGGACTTCATCGCCGACGTGGAAAGCGACTCGCTGCAACACTGGCGCCTGGGCCGCTTCAAGTTCCTGACCGGTGACGACAAGTCGAGCTGGTTCAGCCTGATGCGCCTGGGCTACGACACCTTCTACGTTCCGGACGCGGCGATCCACACCGTGGAACACCCGCCGGAAAAAAGCTTCATCAAAGCCAGCCGCAAACTGATGTTCCGCTGGTACGGCAACAACCTGCGCCAGAACTCCCGCGCCCTGGGCCTGGGGATGAAACGCCTTGGCCTGTTCACCTCGGTGGTGCTGTTCGACCAGCGTGTGTCGATGTGGACCTCCCTGCTCGGCCTGACGGTGGCGATCATCGCCAGCTTCAAGTACGGCGCTGCGTTCATCCTCGCGTACCTGCTGTGGATCGGCATCACCCGCCTGATCCTGACCTTGCTGCTGTCGTGCTCCGGTCACCGGATCGGCCCGGCCTACCCGATGATTCTCTATTACAACCAGATCGTCGGCGCGCTGGTGAAGATCTACGTGTTCTTCCGCCTCGACCAACAATCCTGGACTCGCCAGGACACCAAATTGACCCGTGATCTCGCCAGCTTTCAACGTTGGTTCAACACCTGGTCGTCTCGGACCATGACCTTCTCCGCCGGCAGCGTTTTCGTCGCCGTGCTGCTGATGATGGTCTGACCGCCCCCTTATTGAATTAACCAGGACATTGCCCCTATGAATACCGCCGTCAACGCCAACGTAGTGCACGAATCCGAAGCCCAGCGCCAACATGCCCGAGTGAAAATCCCGGCCAAGCTGCGGTTCTTCGGCCCCGACCGGACTCCGGTAGACGCCCGGGTCATCGACCTGTCCGCTGGCGGTCTGGCGTTCAACGCCGGTCAGCTGCCGCTGAAAGTCGGCGAGGTGTACAAGGCTCGCCTGCAATTCGTCATCGATAACCTCGGCCTGGCCATGGACGTGGAGTTGCAGATCCGCTCCTTCGATCGCCAGACCGGGCGCGTCGGCTGCCAGTTCCAGAACCTGGAATCGCAAGACATCTCGACCCTGCGTCACTTGATCACCTCTCACCTGGCCGGCGACATCGTCAGCATGGGTGAAGTGCTGGCGACCCTGCAGCGCGACAACTTCACCAAGGCGCGCAAGGTCAAGGATGGCGGCCACGGCATGACCCCGTTCGGACGTCTGCGTGCAGTGACCTTCAGCTTCGCGATTTTCCTGGTTGGCCTCGCCGCCTTCGGTTTCATCTTCAAGTCGGTGTACGGCATGTACTTCGTCAGCCACGCCCAGGCCGGCATCGTCAGCGTACCGGGCATGAACATCACCATGCCCCGCGACGGCACCGTGCAGAGCCTGATCAAAAGCGACGGCGTTGCCGCCAAAGGCGCGCCGTTGGCGACCTTCAGCACCAGCATGCTCGATGTCCTCAAGGGCCATCTGGACGAAGACCAGCTGCAACCGGCCAAGGTTGAAGAACTGTTCGGCAAGCAAATGACTGGCACCCTGACCTCGCCGTGCGATTGCACCGTGGCCCAGCAACTGGTTGCCAACGGTCAGTACGCCAGCAAAGGCGATGTGATCTTCAATCTGGTGCCGCGTAACAGCGAAGCCAACATCGACGCGCGCTTCACCTATCGCCAGTTCGCCGACGTACGTCCAGGCGCGCCAGTGACTTTCGAAATCGCCGGCGAAGACAAGACCCGCACCGGCAAGATCGTCAGCAGCACCAGCCTGAAAAGTGCCGACCTGTCTTCCGACATCCGCGTACAGATCAAGCCTGACGAGCCGCTGGACACCACCTTCGCCGGTCGCCCGGTGGAAGTGAACAGCAATCGTGGCCCGAACCTGAACTGGCTGATCGACAAAGCCATGGCCGCCGGTATTTAAGCAGAGGACATGCCTGTGACGAGCCCACTCAGAATCCTGCCGGTCCCGCTGACTCTGGCCATGGCAATTGCCCTGGCCGGTTGCGCCGGCCTGCCCGACCAACGCCTGGCGAACGAAGCGCTCAAGCGCGGCGACACCGCGCTGGCTCAGCAGAACTACCAGCAACTGGCAGACCTGGGCTACAGCGAAGCACAGGTTGGCCTCGCCGATATCCAGGTCGACAGCCGTGACCCGGCGCAGATGAAACAGGCCGAGGCGACTTACCGCGCCGCGGTCGACGTCTCGCCGCGGGCTCAGGCTCGCCTGGGTCGCCTGCTGGTGGCCAAGCCCGGTTCCACCGAAGCCGAACAGCACGAAGCCGAAGGCCTGTTGAAAAAAGCCGGGGCCAATGGCGAAGGCAACACCCTGATCCCGCTGGCGATGCTGTACCTGCAATACCCGCACAGTTTCCCGAACGTCAACGCCCAGCAGCAGATCAGCCAATGGCGCGCCGAAGGCAAACCGGAAGCAGGCCTGGCCCAAGTGCTGCTGTATCGCACCCAAGGCACTTACGACCAGCACCTGGACGAAGTGGAAACCATCTGCAAAGCCGCGTTGAACACCACCGACATCTGCTACGTCGAACTGGCCACGGTCTATCAGAAACAAGCCAAGCCAGAACAAACCGCCGAGCTGATCAAGCAGATGCAAGCCGCTCACGCTCGCGGCACCGTTTCCGCTCAACGCGTCGACAGTGTGGCTCGTGTGCTGGGCGATGCGACCCTGGGCAAGACCGACGAGAAAACCGCGCAGTCGCTGCTCGAAGGCATCGCCCCTGGCTACCCCGCTTCCTGGGTCAGCCTGGCGCAATTGCTCTACGACTTCCCGGAACTGGGCGACGTCGACACGATGATGAAGTACCTGGACAACGGTCGCGCCGCGGATCAACCCCGCGCTGAACTGTTGCTGGGCAAGCTCTACTACGAAGGCAAATGGGTGCCGGCCGACGCCAAGGTCGCCGAAGAACACTTCCAGAAAGCCGTTGGCCGTGAAGTGGCCGCCGATTACTACCTCGGCCAGATTTACCGTCGTGGTTACCTGGGCAAGGTCTATTCGCAGAAAGCCCTGGATCACCTGCTGACCGCTGCGCGCAACGGCCAGAACAGCGCCGACTTCGCCATCGCCCAGCTGTTTTCCCAAGGCAAGGGCACCAAGCCCAACCCGCTCAACGCTTACGTCTTCAGCCAGTTGGCCAAGGCTCAGGACACCCCGCAAGCCAATGAGCTTGCGACAACACTCGAAGCCCAACTGCCGCCTGCCCAGCTCGCCGAGGCCCAACGCCTGTTGAAACAAGAACAGGCCGTTCGTGGTTCCTCGAGCCAGAACAAGCTGGATTTGCATGCCCTGCAAGAAGAAGACGGCGAGGAAACACTATGAAGCTCAATCCATTCGTTAAGGCCGGTATTGGCCTGACATTCGCGCTGCTGTGGTCGTGTCCGACCCTGGCTGCGATGACCGAAGCCAAGAACTACGGTCTTGAAGTGAAAGTCACCGGCCAGTCGGAAGACGACGCCGACCTCGGTACGGCCAAGGGCGGCGACGTCAATGGCCTGGGCCTCGACCTGCGTCCATGGGTCTACGGTGAAAGCGGCGCGTGGAGCGCCTACGCGATGGGTCAGGCGGTAACGTCCACCGACATCATCGAAACCGACACCTTGCAACAGGCCGATGACACCACCCAGGCCACCGACAACGGTGATCGCAAGTCGAAGAAAAACTACCTGGCCATGCGCGAGTTCTGGGTCGGCTACAGCGGCCTCACGCCTTACCCCGGCGAGATGCTCAAGCTCGGTCGCCAACGCCTGCGCAATGACGACGGGCAATGGCGCGACACCAACATCGAAGCCCTGAACTGGACCTTCGACACCACCCTGTTGCGCGCCAACGCCGGTGTTGCCGAACGCTTCAGCGAATACCGCACCGACTTGAAAGAGCTGGCGCCCAAAGACAAGGATCGCCTGCACGCTTACGCCGATGCGGCGTATCAGTGGACCCCGGGCAACTGGGTCGGCATTCGCGGTCATCACACCCACGATGACGGCAAGCTCGACTACCCGGAACCGGGCGTGGCCAGCGACTCGCTGGACAAGAAACAGAACGGCGACCTCACCTGGCTCGGCCTCACCGCCGACAGCGACGCCTACAACTGGCGCAACACCAACACCGTCAACTACTGGGGCAGCATCACCGGTATGAGCGGCGACACCGACACGGTCAACGCGCTGAATGCCGATGGCACCCGCCCGACCGAAGCCAAGACCGGTGAAGACCTCAACGGCTGGGCCACTGATGTCGGCGTGCGTCTGCGCCTCGATCCGCAATGGCAAGTCGGTGCAGCGTATGCCCGTGCCAGCGCCGATTACGAACAGAACGGCCTGGAAAGCAACCGCTCGAACTACACCGGTACTCGCTCGCGGGTTCACCGTTTCGGCGAGGCCTTCCGTGGCGAAATGAACAACATGCAAACCGCGACCCTGTTCGGTTCGTGGATGCTCAACGACGAATACGACGCCAGCCTGATCTACCACAAGTTCTGGCGCGTGGACGGCAACAAGCCCGTGGGCAGCAACGGCATCAACGCCGTCGAGAACAACACCGACGATGTGACCGGCGCGATCCTCTCCAGCACTTCCCTGCCACTGGAAGATGGCAACAAAGACCTCGGTCAGGAAATGGACCTGGTGGTCACCAAGTACTTCAAGCAAGGGCTGCTGCCTGCCGCTTTGAGCCAGTCGATCGATGAGCCTTCGGCCCTGGTGCGTTTCCGTGGCGGTGTGTTCAAGCCCGGCGATGCCTACGGCAAAGAAGTCGATTCGTACATGCACCGCGCGTTCATCGACGTGATCTGGCGCTTCTGATGCGAGCCGCGAAAGGAGTGCCCGACATGACCTATCCGAAGAGAGGTTCGATCTCTTTGCTGGCCGGCGCGATGCTGCTGGCCAGCTCGGTCGCCTTCGCCAGTGCGGAGCCGGTTGCGCCTGTGCAAAAAGGCCAACCGAGTACCCTGGCCAAGGGGCTGCAGCAAGCCAAGACCTACACCGTCAGCAGCGCACCGACCGCGCCGCTGGAACTGGCCAAGCCCAAGCTGCCGGACACTTCCGGCTACACCGCCGAAGCCATTGCGGCGAAAGTCGTGCGCACCAAACCGGGCAAGGTCAGCGTGCGCCGGATGATGCAGGAAGACGCCTTGAAGGACTTCATCGGCGGCGACAACAAGATGGCCGAATGGGTGGTGCGTCAGCACGGCATCCCGCAGGCGATCTTCGTCGACGACGGCTACATGAACCTCAAGGACCTGGCCAAGAAAGAACCGAAGTACATCAGCGAACCTTCGCCGGGTGTGTACCTGGCGAAGTTGCCGATCGTGGTCGGTCGCAAGGGCATCCTCGAAATCGACAAACAGACCCAGGAATTGCGCCTGTCCCAAGAGGCCGGTGCGTTCCTGGTCAACGACGGCCAGTTGTTTGTACGTGACACCAAAATCACTGGGTGGAGCGAGAAGAACAATGGCCCGGCGCTGTTCAAGACGCCGAAGGAATTCCGTCCGTTCCTGCTGTCCTGGGGCGGCACCGAGACCTACATCGCCAACAGCAAGATCGCCAGTTTCGGCTACGCCAACAGTAAGTCCTACGGCGTGAGTATTTCCCAATACACGCCGAACATGGCCAAGGTGCTCAAGCGCTCCGAACCGACCGGCTGGATCGTCGGTTCCGAGTTCTCGGACATGTGGTACGGCTTCTACTGCTACGAAACCCGCGACTTCGTGGTCAAGGGCAACACCTACAAAGACAACATCGTCTACGGCATTGACCCGCATGACCGTTCCCACGGTCTGATCATCGCGGACAACACCGTACACGGGACCAAGAAGAAGCACGGAATCATCATTTCCCGTGAGGTCAACGACAGCTTCATCTTCAACAACCGCAGCTACGACAACAAGTTGTCGGGCCTGGTGATCGACCGTAACAGCGTCAACAACCTGATCGCCTACAACGAGATCTACAAGAACCACACCGACGGCATCACCCTCTACGAGAGTGGCGACAACCTGCTGTGGGGCAACAAGGTGATGGGCAACAAACGCCACGGCATCCGGATTCGGAACAGCGTGAACATTCGCCTGTACGAAAACCTCGCCATGGCCAACGGCCTGACCGGTGTCTTCGGCCACATCAAGGACCTGAGCGACACCGACCGGGACATCAAGCTCGACCCGTTCGACGCCCAGGTGTCGCTGATCGTGGTCGGCGGCGAACTGGCCGGCAATGGCAGCGGACCGCTGGCCATCGACTCGCCGCTGAGCGTCGAGTTGTACCGCGTGTCCATGCTCGCGCCGACCAAATCCAGTGGCATCAGCTTCAACGGGATTCTTGGCGAGCGCCAGGATGAAATTCTCGACCTGCTGGTGCGCCAGCAGAAAGCCGTGCTGATCGACCCTGTCGAACGCCAGACCGAAATGCAGGACTGAGGATAATTTTATGCACCCACACTTGATCAAATTACTCAGCCTGTCGGCCCTGACCGCCGGGATTCTCGCGGCCAGCGCCGGGGCCCGTGCCGACGATGCCGATGCCGTCAAAGCACCGAGCTTCAGCGCCGACCCGTGCTGCAACCTGTGCCCGGAAGCTCACGACGCGAAGAATTACACCACCCGTTATCAGCAGAACTTCACCACGCTGGTACAGGCCCAGGGCGACTGGTTGTTCCGTACGCAAGAAGACTTGCGCACCGAGTTCGACACCTCCCCGGCCGGCTACAAACGCATGAAAGAACTGCACGATGCGTTCAAGAGCAAAGGCGTGGAACTGGTCGTCGTCTACCAGCCGACCCGTGGCCTGGTGAACCGCAACAAGCTCAACCCGGAAGACAAGGCCAAGTACGATTTCGACAAGGCCCTGCGCAACTACAAAACCATGCTCGGGCGTTTCGCCGCCATGGGCTACACCGTGCCGGACCTGTCGCCGCTGACCAACGAGTCGCTGCCCGATACCCTGCCGGCCCACGATTTCTACTTCCGCGGCGACCAACACTGGACGCCGTATGGCGCCCAGCGCACGGCGAAAATCGTCGGTGAGCAAATCAAGCAAATGCCGGCCTTCGCCGACGTGCCGAAACGCGAATTCGAGAGCCATAAGTCGGGCCGCATGGGCAAGACCGGAACATTACACAACATGGCCGGTCAACTCTGTGGCACGAGCTACGCGATCCAGTACATGGATCAGTTCACCACGGAGCCAAAAGGCGAAGCGGCCGATGGCGATCTGTTCAGTGATTCCGGCAATCCGGAGATCACCCTGGTCGGCACCAGCCACAGTGGCAAGAACTACAACTTCGCCGGTTTCCTCGAAGAGGCTATCGGCGCCGACATCCTCAACGTGGCATTCCCCGGCGGTGGTCTGGAAGGTTCGATGCTGCAGTACCTGGGCAGCGACGAGTTCCAGAAGAAGCCACCGAAAATCCTCATCTGGGAATTCTCGCCGCTCTATCGCCTCGACCAGGAAACCATCTACCGCCAGATGATGGCGCTGTTGGACAACGGTTGCGAAGGCAAGGAAACACAAATGACCGGTAGCGCCACATTGAAGCCGGGCAAAAACGAATTAATGGTCAACAGCAAGAACCTGAACCTGCAAAACAGCAGTCACCAGGTCGACATCCAGTTCGCCGATGCGTCGGTGAAAGTCCTGCAAGCCACCCTCTGGTACATGAACGGTCGCCACGAGGACATCAAGATCGAAAAACCGGAAACCTCCGACACCGACGGGCGTTTCGCCTTTGAGTTGCGCACGGACGAAGACTGGGCCTCGCAAAATCTGCTGGCCGTCGAAGTCCAGGGCCCTGAAGCAGGCGCCGCGCCACAAAAAGTCGAAGCGAAAATCTGCAAACGCAACGTGTTCCCTGGCAATGAGCAGCGCACCGCTCAAGCCGGACAATGAGGCCACCTCTTATGACATGCATGCAAACCCGAACTTTGAAGAATTTACTCGCTCCTTCCCTGCTGACGCTGGCGATGTTCGCCGGCGCCACCCAGGCCGCCGCGCCATTGCGTCCGCCCCAGGGCTACTTCGCGCCGATTGAAAAAGTCAAAACCGGCGACAAGAGCGAAGGCTGTGACGCGATGCCGACGCCCTACACCGGCGCCCTGCAATTTCGCAGCAAATACGAAGGTTCCGACAAGGCCCGTTCGACCCTGAACGTGCAGTCGGAAAAAGCCTTCCGCGACACCACCGCCGACATCACCAAACTGGAACGCGGCACCAGCAAGCGCGTGATGCAGTACATGCGTGACGGTCGCCCGGAACAACTCGAATGCACGCTCAACTGGCTGACCGCGTGGGCCAAGGCCGATGCGTTGATGTCCAAGGACTTCAACCACACCGGCAAGTCGATGCGCAAATGGGCATTGGGCAGCATGGCGTCGTCGTACATTCGCCTGAAGTTCTCCGACTCGCATCCGTTGGCCAACCACCAGCAAGAGTCGCAGTTGATCGAAGCCTGGTTCAGCAAAATGGCGGACCAGGTGGTCAGCGATTGGGACAACCTGCCGCTCGACAAAACCAACAACCACTCGTACTGGTCCGCCTGGTCGGTGATGGCAACGTCCATCGCCACCAACCGTCGCGACCTGTTCGACTGGTCGGTGAAGGAATACAAAGTCGGCGCCAATCAGATTGATGCCGAAGGCTTCCTGCCGAACGAACTGAAGCGCCAGCAACGCGCCCTCTCCTATCACAACTACGCCCTGCCGCCACTGTCGATGATCGCCAGTTTCGCATTGGTCAACGGTGTGGATTTGCGTCAGGAAAACAACGGCGCGCTGAAACGCCTGGGTGATCGAGTGCTTTCCGGGGTGAAAGATCCGGAAGAGTTCGAGAAAAAGAACGGCAAGGAACAGGACATGAAAGACCTCAAGGTCGATTCGAAATTCGCCTGGCTCGAACCGTTCTGCTCGCTCTACACCTGCACGCCGGATGTGCTTGAGAAAAAACACGAGATGCAGCCGTTCAAGACCTTCCGCCTCGGTGGTGACTTGACCAAGGTCTACGACCCGGCCAATGAAAAAGGCAACAAAGGCTCCTAGGTTTGATCGTTCCCACGCTCTGCGTGGGAATGCATCCCGTGACGCTCAGCGTCACATGCCGAAGCGGACGCAGAGCGTCCATTGAGGCATTCCCACGCTGAGCGTGGGAACGATCGTAGCTCTCCGGTTTTCGGTGGGGGGTTTGGGGGGGCCGTTGGCCCTTGTCTGTTGGTTAAACATGGAGAGATCGGGATGGTATTTTCGTCCAATGTGTTCCTGTTTTTGTTCTTGCCGATCTTTCTCGGCATGTATTACTTGAGCGGGATTCGCTATCGCAACCTGCTGCTGCTGCTCGCCAGCTATGTGTTCTATGCCTGGTGGCGCGTGGACTTCCTTGCGCTGTTCGCGGCCGTCACGCTGTGGAACTACTGGATCGGCCTCAAAGTCGGTGCCGCAGGCGTCAGGACCAAACCGGCCCAGCGCTGGTTGCTCCTGGGCGTGGCTGTCGACCTGTGCATTCTCGGCTACTTCAAGTACGCCAACTTCGGCGTCGACAGTATCAATACGATGATGACCTCGGTCGGTCTGTCGCCGTTCATCCTGACCCACGTGCTGTTGCCGATCGGGATCTCGTTCTACATTTTCGAGTCCATCAGCTACATCATCGACGTCTACCGTGGTGACACCCCGGCGACCCGCAACCTGATCGACTTCGCCGCATTCGTCGCGATCTTCCCGCACTTGATTGCCGGTCCCGTGTTGCGCTTCCGCGACCTCGCCGACCAGTTCAACAACCGCACCCACACCCTCGACAAGTTCTCCGAAGGTGCCACGCGGTTCATGCAGGGCTTCATCAAGAAGGTCTTCATTGCCGACACCCTCGCGGTGGTGGCTGACCATTGCTTTGCCTTGCAAGCCCCAACCACGGGTGACGCCTGGCTCGGCGCCCTGGCCTACACCGCGCAACTGTATTTCGACTTCTCCGGCTACAGCGACATGGCCATCGGCCTGGGCTTGATGATGGGTTTCCGCTTCATGGAAAACTTCAAGCAGCCGTACATCAGCCAGTCGATCACCGAGTTCTGGCGTCGCTGGCACATCAGCCTGTCCACCTGGCTGCGTGACTATCTGTACATCACGCTGGGCGGCAACCGTAAAGGCACGCTGATGACCTATCGCAACCTGTTCCTGACCATGCTGCTCGGTGGTCTGTGGCACGGCGCGAACATCACTTACATCGTTTGGGGTGCGTGGCACGGCATGTGGCTGGCGATTGAAAAGGCCCTGGGCCTGAACACTTCGCCACGCAGCATCAACCCGATCCGCTGGGCACTGACCTTCCTGCTGGTGGTGATGGGCTGGGTGATCTTCCGCTCGGAAAACCTGCACGTTGCCGGTCGCATGTACGGCGCGATGTTCAGCTTCGGCGAATGGTCGCTGTCGGAACTCAACCAGGCCAGCCTCACCGGCCTGCAAGTCGCGACCCTGGTGGTGGCTTACATGACCCTGGCGTTCTTCGGCATCCGTGATTTCTACACCAACTTGCCGCCAGAAAAGACCAAGCCTGTGGTGAATGTCGAGGCCGATGGCCCGGCGACCGCAACGCCTGGAATGATCAAAGCCGTACCGGGCGACAACCCGGGCAGCATCCACGAACCGGGCTACACCGTTGGCGTTGAAGCCACCGTGCAACCGGCCTACTGGACCGCTGACTGGTCGCGTTACGTGATGCGCACGCTGGTGCTGGTGTTGTTCATCGCCTCGATTTTCAAACTCTCGGCGCAAAGCTTCTCGCCGTTCCTTTACTTCCAGTTCTGAGGGATCTGACCATGACCCGCTCATTACGCATTCTCTACATCGCCCTGTTCCTGGTGACCCTGTTGGTCCTGGGCCTGTGGTCCACGCGCAGCTTCTTCGGTTTCAGCACCAGTGCCGAAACCACGGTGCTCAATGGCCGCTGGACCAAAGCTGTGGAGACGCACTACGACGCTGAGTTCCCGATCAAGCGCCTGGGCACCAACCTCTGGGCCGCGCTGGATTTCAAACTGTTCAACGAAGGTCGTCCGGGCGTCGTGCTCGGTCGCGATCAATGGTTGTACAGCGATGAAGAGTTCAACCCGATCGTCAACGAAGAGCTGAACCTGCAAGGCAACTACGCGCTGGTCGAAGGCGTGCGCCAACAGTTGAAAGCCAAAGGCGTGAAGCTGGTGATGGCGATTGTGCCGGCCAAGGTTCGCCTGTACCCGGAACACCTGGGTGAAGTGAAACCGGCGAGCATCCACGCCAATCTCTACCAGGACTTCCACGCTCGTGTAGCGGCCGACAAGATCCTCGCTCCCGACCTGCTCGGCCCGTTCAATCAGGCCAAGCTCGCGGGTGAACAAGTGTTCCTGCGCACCGACACTCACTGGACCCCGGAAGGCGCGCAAATCGCCGCCGAAACCCTGGCCAAGACCATTGCCGCGAAAACCCCGCTCAGCGGCGAACCGCAAAAGTTCGTCACGACACCGGCGGAAAAAGTCACCCACAAAGGCGACCTGCGACTGTTCCTGCCGCTGGATCCGCTGTTCGAAAACCTGATGCCGGCCACCGAGCCGTTGCAGAAGCGCAACACCGTGGCGGCTGACGACCAGCCCGCCGCTGACGATGCCCTGTTCGCCAACAACGAAGTGCCGGTGGCCCTGATTGGCACCAGCTACAGCGCCAACCCGAACTGGAACTTCGTCGGTGCGCTGAAGCAAGCGCTGAAGAGCGACGTGGTCAATTACGCCGAAGACGGCCATGGCCCGATTCTGCCGATGCTCAGCTACCTGAAAAGTGATGCTTTCAAGAACAGCCCGCCACAGGTGCTGATCTGGGAGTTTCCTGAACGTTATCTGCCTGTGAACAACGAAATCGGTGACGCCGACCCGCAGTGGGTCGCAGAGCTCAAAGAAGCTGGCGTGCGCCAACAAAACGTAGCCGCAAACACTAAATCCGAGACGCCCGACCGGGCGCAAAACTGAAAGAGAGAGGTACTACCATGACTTTCACTACTACTCCTCGCCGTCTCGCCAAGACCTTCGCACTCGTTGCAGGCATGAGCGTTCTGTCGATGTCCGCCTTCGCTGGCGACGCCGCACTCTACGGCCCGACCGCACCAAAAGGCTCGTCCTTCGTACGGGTCTACAACGCCGGTAATGCTGAAGTCAGCGCCACCGTCGGCACCACCAACCTGAGCGATGTTGCGCCACTGGGCAGCAGCGACTTCAGCTTCATGCCGGGCGGCGACTACAGCGCCAAGGTCGGCAGCCAGACCCTGCCGGTCAAACTCGCCGGTGACCACTATTACACCCTGGTCAACAACGCCAGCGGCGCGCCGCAACTGATCGAAGAGCCGCCGTTCAAGAACAAGCAGAAATCCCTGGTCCGCGTGCAGAACCTCAGCGACAAGGCCCTGACCCTGAAAACCGCTGACGGCAAGACCGAAGTGATTCCGTCGGTCGCGGCCAAAGGCCGTGGCGAGCGTGAAATCAACCCGGTGAAAGTCAGCCTGGCCCTGTACGACGGCGCCACCAAAGTCGGCGAAGTGAAACCGGTTGCCCTGGAACGCGGTGAAGCGGCCGTGCTGTACGTCACCGGCAAAGGCAGCAGCCTGTCGCCAGTCTGGGTAAAACGCCCGGTTTCGACGCGCTAACACATTCGTCAGAACGGTGATCCCTTTGTAGCAGCTGGCGAAGCCTGCGTCCGACGGCGAAGCCGTCGTAAAACCGGTCAATGCGGTCTTTCAGAGAGATCGCGTTGCCTGGATTGACGACGGCTCCGCCGCCGAACGCAGCCTCGCAGGCTCGGCAGCTGCTACATGAACCGGTCTGGCTACGGAATAAGAACAAGAGTGAAACGACAGAACGCAGTAGCTCTAACCAATCGATTTTAAGGAGTAACAACATGATTCCGGTAATCTTGTCAGGTGGTAGCGGCTCACGTCTTTGGCCGCTTTCGCGTAAACAGTTCCCTAAACAGTTCCTGGCCTTGACCGGCGAGCACACCCTGTTCCAGCAAACCCTGGAACGCCTGGTGTTCGAAGGCATGGACACCCCGATCGTGGTCTGCAACAAAGACCACCGCTTCATCGTCAACGAGCAGCTGAGCACTCGCAAACTGGAAGTGCAGCGCATCCTGATGGAACCGTTCGGTCGCAACACTGCACCGGCGGTGGCCCTGACCGCGATGATGCTGGTTAATGAAGGTCGCGATGAGTTGATGCTGGTGCTGCCGGCCGACCACGTGCTGGAAGACCAGAAAGCCCTGCAACGTGCGTTGGCCCTGGCTACCGTCGCTGCGGAAAACGGCGAAATGGTGCTGTTCGGCGTACCGGCCACCAAACCGGAAACCGGTTATGGCTACATCAAGTCGACCAATGATTCGTTGCTGCCCGAAGGCGTCAGCCGCGTCTCGCATTTTGTCGAGAAACCCGACGTCAAGCGCGCCACCGAGTACGTTGAGTCCGGCGGTTATTTCTGGAACAGCGGCATGTTCCTGTTCCGCGCCAGCCGCTTCCTCGAAGAGCTGAAAAAGCATGACCCGGACATCTACGACACCTGCATGCTGACTCTCGAGCGCAGCGAGCAAGATGCCGACACCATTACCTTCGACGAAGCCACCTTCGCCTGCTGCCCGGACAATTCCATCGACTACGCGGTGATGGAAAAAACCCAGCGCGCCTGCGTTGTGCCGCTGACCGCCGGCTGGAGCGATGTCGGTTGCTGGGCGTCGCTGTGGGAAGTAAATGAAAAAGACGCCAACGGCAACGTGTCCAAAGGCGACGTGGTCATTCAGGACAGCAAGAACTGCATGATCCACGGCAACGGCAAACTGGTGTCGGTGATCGGCCTGGAAAACATCGTAGTCGTCGAAACCAAGGACGCCATGATGATCGCCCACAAGGACTCGGTCCAAGGCGTGAAACAGATGGTCAACACCCTCAACGAACAGGGTCGCAGCGAAACCCAGAACCATTGCGAAGTCTATCGTCCGTGGGGTTCCTACGACTCGGTGGACATGGGCGGGCGTTTCCAGGTCAAGCACATCTCGGTCAAGCCGGGCGCGTGCCTGTCGCTGCAAATGCACCACCACCGCGCCGAACACTGGATCGTGGTCAGCGGCACCGCTGAAGTGACCTGCGACGAGAACGTGTTCCTGCTCTGCGAGAACCAATCGACCTACATCCCAATCGCATCGGTTCACCGTCTGCGCAACCCGGGCAAGATTCCACTTGAGATCATCGAAGTGCAATCGGGCAGCTACCTGGGCGAAGACGATATCGAGCGGTTTGAAGATATCTACGGTCGCTCCACCCCGATCGAACGCGGCGTGTCGGTGAAAACCATCGCGCAGTGATTGACCGGTAACACCAGAAGCCCCCGTCCAGCCCGCTGCGTTCCCTATCCGCAGTGGGTTGGTCGGGGGCTTTTTACGTCCCGCCTGAAGGTTTCAGATTGATGCCTGGCGAGTCAGAAGTTGACCCCCGCGCTGGCCCTTCAAAGAATGCCGTCGCCCGGCATAAGGGTTGGGTGCCAGAAGCTCGATCGTCGTCTTGATCCCCTGCAGCATCTCGACCCGATCCTGTGTCTGTTGTGACAAATCTGCCACCTGAGTAAAGAGTCCTTCGTCTGTACTGCCTGCTGCTGCAAACTCGGTTCTTATTGCGTCCATGCGAAACGCCAGCAGATCAATGTCCGTCGACGTGTCGTCATAAACCTCACTCAGGGCCTCGGCCTTGAGTCCCATCGACGCCTTGGCGGCTTCAAAACCTATCTTGAGGGTCTCAGGGCCTAGCACCCCCAGTTTTCCACCCACTTTATTGACCGCCTTATCAAGGACGACCTCGGCGAGGTTTTTCCCCAATTGCATCCGTCCTTCTTTTTCCCGCGGATCCATGGCCGCCAGGCTCAATTTTATCGTCGCCAGGCTGATCGGTTTTGAGGGCTCAACTGCTTCGATAATCGCTTTCGGATTCATTTCGTGCCCAGTGAATCGGATCGGCCGGTCCATTCGGTATTTCGTAACGATATTCCCCGAAACGGCGTCGGCGATTTTCCCGCCTGCCATTTCTCCGCCCTTGGCTCCCAAAGGTCCGGCCACCGTCGCTCCCAAGGCAGCACCCCCTGTTTCAAGCGCCCCCTTCAAAAGCTGCGGCCCCGCTGCAGCCCCCATCCGTCTGGCTGTCGCCTTCAACCGATGGCTGAGATAAGCGGTGTTGAGTAATGAATGCTTGAGATCGAACGCTCGGTCTCCAATCACATCCAGTAGCGTTGCCTGCTTGTCCACACTGACTTGCAAGAGCTCGGCCTTGGTTTTCTTGTCACCCTCCAGGTCGACATGGGTCAACGGTGAGTTACCGACCATTTGATAGAGATTCAATCCATCGATCTGGCCCTTGGGATCTGGATTGAGCCAGCGCTGCAACCACGGCATGTAATAACGCAGGCCATAGTAGTAAAGCCCTGTCGCATCCCGCTCCTTGCCTGAATAACGAATGGTTTTATAGTCGGCTTCAATCTTGTCATCTGCGCATGACCAGGCGGTTTCGCCAAACGGATAATAGGTTTCATGACTGATGATCCGGGCGTCATCCGTCAGCTCCACGGTGCAGGAGTTCAACTGATCGACCAGGCTGCACCGGTACTGATCGTTGCTGACGCCGGCCGGCGGCTCAACTTCCCAGTGCAAGACCTGCACGGTATTGAGCCCCGCCCGGGCGTTGATGACTTGCCATCGCTGCCCGGTGCCACTGTCTGTGCGCAGCTCCAGCCCCGGCAAATAACACACACGGGTGATGACTGTCCGGGTACGGGTTTGCAGCGACCGCACCTTCAGCGCCCGTTGCCCCTGACCGTCGTAGGTGTACCACTCGCAATCGTCGTCGCCCTCCTCTCGCTGCACCGGGCTGACGGACTGCAATTGGTTACGCGGATTCCAGACCACGGCGCGCCCCGGCCCCAGTTCAAGTACATTGCCGTTGTCGTCAAACGCCGCGGCGATTTCGTCTTCGGTCGGTGGCCTGCCGTTGCGGTACGGCAAACCACGATTGCTGTAGTCGGCAACCTTGAATTCATGCCCAGGGCTTTGCGCACCGACGTGGGTCAACTTCAGCAAGTTACCGCTTTCGTCATAGTCGTAGGTCTGGCGGTAATTGCTGAGGGCTCCCGGATCAAAACCGGTGCCGGACTGCGGCCCCTGATTGAGTCCCCCGGCCTCCCAGCCAGTGGCCATAATCAATCGATAGAGGCTGTCATAGGAAAAGCAACTGACGGGATCGATACGCTGGTTGGCAAAGTAACGAACCGGCAACGCCTTGTCCTCGATCGCCAAAACATTCCCCTGCGGGTCATAGTTGTAAATCAAGTGCTGTAAAAGGCGGGCGTCATGGCTGCACGCTCGTCGCTCCACCAGACGCCCGTCTTGCGGGCGATAAAGCAGCGTCGTCCGGACCCCGTTCCCGGCGGTTTCGCACTCGATTTGCCCCTCGGCGCTATAACGGATATCCCCCACCAGGGTCATCCAGCGACTCTGGCCTTTCAACTGCAGTTGACTGTTTTGCAACCTGCCGTCCACGGTAAAACCGAAGACCTGAAGGTTATCCCTGGCATCGATTTGTTCCAGCACCTCGCCGAGCGGACTGAAACGCCAGCGGGTGGTGCACGCATCGTCAGCGCCTTCGAATAAACGGCGTTGTTCCAGACAATCACCCTGAAGGCTGAACGCGTTGAAGTGCAATGTGCCCGCCGGGTCGTCATGACGAACCAATTTTCCACACTGGTTGCTTTGCGCCCATTCCGGCATCCCGGTGCCATATTCAAAGCGTTCGGCACACACCTGCGGCAGGCCTTTCGGTTGCTCAAAAAATACCTGGGGGCGAATCAACTGATCGTACTCGGCCCGCTGCCGGGTACCCCGTCCGTCCCAGCGCGATACGGCTTGATCGGCTACACCGAACAAATGGATCTGCAACCCGGAATCCACACCGACCTCGTTCAGCACCAGGCCCGACAGCGAATACACGGTGGTGACATTGGCCGTAGTGACCGAGTCGTCGTGACCCTGCGACCACAGCCGCGGATCCCATTGTTGAACAGCTCGCCCCGCTGCGTTGTGACAAGTGCGGTTGATATGGGCCTGTGCGGTTGCGCCCTCGGTCTTGCGGCAATAGCCAACCCTGCGCACGACCAATCCGCGCGGATCGATAGCCTGCAGGTCAGGGGTTCTGTTGTGGATCGCCGGAGTGTGCATGGTCAGACCTTCATCCCTGGTTACCGCTGCCATCTAAGGAAAAAAGGGCTGTCATGGCTACTGTCATAAATTACAGTTCCGACCAATGGCAGTGGACGTTGATCTGGAATGTCCATTCCCGAAGCCCTTCGGTAGGATGGTGCTCATGAGTTCACGGAGCGTTCAAACATGTTCATCGGCGTCCTGCTGGTCCTTACTTGGCTGATCCTGTTGCTGCGCTACCCCGCCAAAGCCTTGCCTGTGTCCATCGCCGCAGCCATTGGCCTGGGTCTGGTCGCCACCTGGGTCATCTGGATGGACAACCGCGAGGTCAAGCAACTGGCACGCCTTGAGTTGCGCATCACCTACGCCCCCGAACACTGTCCTGCGGATCGCCCGTTGCAGCTGACCATGAACAACGGCAACGACGTGCCGCTGACCGAATTGCGCTGGCGTATCGCCGCCTACGCACCGGGTGACACGGTGAACCTGGCCGACAATCAATACGCCACCCCGCGCTATCGCGGCCCCGGCGAATTGCAGGCCGGCGCCAATTGGGAAGATTGTTTGCCATTGCCACCGCTGCGCCCCGGTTACCGCCCGCAAACCCTGGAGTTTCGCGCCGAGCGATTGCAGGGTAGTTTCTCCGACTGATCCCCCCACTTCTTATTGCACAAGGACCGCGCCATGCCCGTTGCGTTGATTACCGGTTGTTCCAGCGGCATTGGCCGCGCCCTGGCTGATGCGTTCAAAACCGCCGGATACAAGGTCTGGGCCAGTGCCCGCAAGGCTGAAGACGTCGCCGTTCTGGCGGCGGCCGGTTTCACGGCGGTGCAACTGGACGTCAACGATGGCGCGGCGCTTGAACAATTGAGCGAACGAATCAACCAACAACATGGCGGCCTCGATGTGCTGATCAACAACGCCGGTTATGGCGCCATGGGTCCGTTGCTCGACGGTGGCGTGCCGGCGATGCAGCGCCAGTTCGAAACCAATGTGTTTGCGGTGGTTGGCGTGACCCGCGCGCTATTCCCGGTACTGCGCCGGGCCAAGGGGTTGGTGGTGAATATCGGCAGTGTGTCCGGTGTTCTGGTCACGCCGTTCGCCGGCGCCTACTGCGCCTCGAAAGCCGCGGTGCATGCCCTGAGCGATGCGCTGCGCATGGAACTGGCGCCGTTCGGCATCCGCGTGATGGAAGTCCAGCCCGGCGCCATCGCCTCCAGCTTCGCCAAGAATGCCGGCCAAGAAGCCGAACAACTGATCACCGAACAATCGCCCTGGTGGCCGCTGCGCGAAGGCATTCGTGCACGGGCCAAGGCGTCGCAGGACAAACCCACGCCAACCCGTGAGTTTGCCGCTGAGCTGCTCAAAGCAGTGCAACAAAGCAAACCGCCACGGTTGATCCGCATCGGCAATGGCAGCCGGGCGTTGCCGTTGTTGGCAACGTTGCTGCCCCAGGGCTTGCTGGAGTCGACCCTGATGAAGCGCTTCGGTTTGAATCGCCAACTCTGAGCGTGGCAAACCGGTCTAATCGCGCCAGACCGTCACGATCATCATCAGACTGAGCAGCGCCATGGTGCCCATGGCGCAACAACAACTCGATCACACCGCCGGTGCTGCCTCGATACAGGTTTGTATGCCCGGGTGCTTTCAGTAGAATGCGCGCACTTGAGACATTCGACGCATTTACGCCGACTCAAACAGCATGGAATCGCTGGCATTAAAACTGAAGCACGGATTGCTTTGCCTTCCCGCTCTTCCCCTGCCCGTTCCATGCGACCTTTATTCAATCGCAGATCAGGGAATATCCATTGAACGTTTTCAACGTGCTGCCACTGGCCTTTGTTGCCTTGTTGGCCGGCTGCAGCGCCAGCTCCGAACACACCACCAGCAAAGCGTCATCCCTCAACGACACGCTGCCCAAGCTGACCTTGCAAAGTGTGCTGCCGTCACCGTCCAGCAATAAACAGTGCAATGCGCAAATGGACAGCGACATTCTGTTCGGTCTCGGTTTTCAACTGTACGGCGATCAGGAATGGGACACCGCCAAAAGCTGCCTGGAACTGGCCGCGCCGAAACACCCTCGCGCCTTCTGCTATCTGTCGATGATCGCCGGCCAGGACGAAAGCAAAACCCCGGATCAACGCAACAGCGACGCCTTCAATTACATGGCCTATTCGGCGACGCAGAATGACTGGTGCGCAGAATACGGTCTGTATCAGGCCTACCAATACGGCAGCAGCGGAGCCAAGCAAGATCCTGCGCTGGCCAGCCGTTGGCTTGAGCGTTCTTCGGTGCATGGTTACCCCGAGGCTCAGAAGGAACTGATCGAGCAGTACGAAGAGCAAGGCGACCTGGTCGCCGCCTACGCCTGGACGAAGATCATGGCCAAGGCCGATGACTCGACTGCTGCCGATGCCCTGAAAGCGAAGATGACCGCCGCGCAAATCGCCGACGGTGAAAAGCGTTATACCGAGCTCGCTGGCCAGGTCACCAGCAAAAAAGCCATGTTCGCCGAAGCGCGGGAAGAAGACGTCGGCCGTTACTCCGCCGAAATCTATCAAGACTATCCGGACACCTTCAAAGGCCTGTCGTCTGCCGAGCGCTACGACTACGTGAAGCAGTCGATGTACAAAGCCATTGACCTGCCGTTCACCAAGAGCCGTGGTCACGTGCTGAGCTATATCGTGATCAATCGAGCCGCTCAGTTGAAAAAACCTGACACGGATATCGCGAATGACCAGAGGATCGTCGCCCTCATGGAAGATGACGAGTTGTCGGTCGCTGAAACCATCGAGCATGGCCTGCTGGTGGTCAACAAGTTCTACAGGTAAACCGACACAGCGGTGGCGAGGGAGCTTGCTCTCTCGCTTCATGCTCGCTGTTACCTCATTGCGATCAGGGAACTTTCATTGAAATTGCTAAACGTACTGCCATGGATCATGACCAGCCTGTTGGTCGGCTGCGGTGCTTCACCGGATGAGACGCTGAACGCCACCCTGCCCAATCTCAGCCTCAAGGAGCTGTTGCCGCAAGCCGTCGCCAACGAGTATTGCAACCTCGACATGGATAGCGATCTGCTCTACGGCATCGGCTACCAGTTGTACAACGACAAAAAGCCCGAGCAAGCTCGCAGTTGCCTGATCATGGCCGCGCCCACCCACGAGCGAGCCTTGTGTTATCTGGCCAGCATCGCGGAACAGGACACGAGCAAGGACAGCCCCCAGCGCGACCGGGAAGCCTTCGGCTATATGGCGTATTCCGCAGTCAGAAATGACTCGTGCGCCGAGTTCGGCATGTTCCAGAGCTTTGCCTATGGCATGTACGGACAGACGCCGGACCTCGACCTCGGTATACGTTGGCTGGAACGCTCGGCACGCCATGGCGATCCGGACTCCCAGCAAAACCTGATTCGCATGCATACCCACAAAGGCAATCTGCCCGTGGCTTACAGTTGGGCCAGAGTTCTCGACGACACGGCACAGGTCGACTCGCTGAAACAACAAATGAACCCGCAGCAACTCATCGAAGGCGAAAAAGGTTACGAGCAACTGAGCAAGAACGTGACCAGCAAGGACGAGGTGAGCAAGCAAGCGCGGGAGGAAAACATCGTGGCGTACTCGGCGAACATCCATCTGCAGTTCCCCGACACCTTCAAGGGATTGTCGCCGACAGATCGCCATGCCTTTATGGAGAACGCACTGGCCACGGTGATTGCTCGTCCCGAGTTCAGCACCCGTGATCAGCTTTACGCATATGTGATCATTTCACGACAGGCTCAGTTGCACAGCGCCAATGCGGACGTCCTGCAGAATCCGCAGGTCATGGCGCTGCTCAGTGACAAAGAACTGGACGTGGCTGATGCAGTGAAGAAGGCCGAAGTCATCCTCAGCCAGGCGCAACTGTAAGACGCCTTGCCAACGAAGAGGCCAGGGGCCAGCCCAGGCCTCTTCTCAGCAAACCCAAACCCTGTGGGAGCGGGCTTGCGATGAGGCCCGAACATTCACCACAAAAACCTCAACACCACCCCTTCATGAAATCAATAAATGCCCGCACCTTCAGCGGAAGATGCCGGGTGTCCGGGTACAACGCATACACGCCTTGCTGGGCAAACCGGTGATCCGCCAACAAGCGCTGTAACCGCCCCGCCTCCAGATCCTCCTGAATCAGCCATTGCGGCAGGATCGCCACCCCTTGCCCGGTCAGCGCAAAGGCGCGCAGGGTCGCCGAGTTGTCGGCGACAATCGCGGTTCTTCCCGGTTTGGGTTGGTACAGATGCTCAGTCCCGGTCGAGTCGGTCACCGTCAATTCCGGCACTCGCCCGTGCCCCAACGTCGGCAACGACTCCAGCGCCGTCAGTGAGGTGACAGTCTCAAAACGCTTGACCAACCCGGGTGCCGCCACCGCAAAAATCTCAAACGTCGACAACTGTACTGCCCGCAGATTGGAGTCGAGCATCCGTCCCAACCGAATCGCCACGTCAAAGCGTTCGGAGATGAGGTCAGCGTGAGTAGAGGATGTGGATAAGTGAATATTCAGTTGCGGTTGCTGTTCACGAAACACTTCCAGCGCGGGCACCACCTGAGCCAAGGCAAACTCCACCGTGGTGGTGATCCGCAACGTGCCCTTGAGCTGCGAATGTTCCGAACGGGCTTCCTCGATCGCCAGCCGAGCTTCGTCCAGGGTTCGCAAACAGCGCCGATAAAACCGCTCGCCAGCGTCGGTCATGGCTAATTTTCGGGTGCTGCGGGTCAGTAAGGTAACGCCCAATTCCTCCTCCAGCCGCTTCAGATTGAAGCTCACCACCGCGCGGGTCTGCCCCAACAGATCAGCCGCAGCGGTCAGCGACCCGGCCTCGACCACGGCTTTGAAGGTGTCGAATCGGTCCAGGCTGACCATGTTCGCTCCACTCCTTTGTCAAAATAATTTTGACAAACTAGCAGCCAAACCAGCGTTTTCCTAACCCCGTCAGCGCCCTACCCTGCACGTCTCATTACAGGGAAGCTGCCATGGCCTATCGCTCGAAAGTCGCGCTGGTGTATTTGCTGGGGTTCGCCCTCGACCTGCTGAACATGTTTGTCGCCACCATCGCCTACCCCGACATCGCCCGGCAATTGCATGCCTCGGTGACAGAACTGGCGTGGATCGGCAACGCCTACATGCTCGGGCTGACGCTGATCATTCCGATGAGCGTGTGGCTGGCGGCGCGGGTGGGCGAGCGGCGACTGATCCTTGCTTCGCTGCTGCTGTTCGGGATTGCCTCGGCGCTGGTAGCTCAGGCCGGCTCGATTGAAAGCCTGATCGGCTGGCGGCTGCTGCAAGGGCTCGGTGGCGGGTTGTTACTTCCGGTCGGTCAGGCCTTGGCCTATCGACAATTTCCACCGGCGCAGCGTGCGCATTTCACCGGCGTGGTGTTGCTGGTGGCGCTGATGGTGCCGGCACTGTCGCCAGCGGCCGGCGGGTTGATTGTTCAGGTGTTGTCCTGGCGCTGGATTTTCTACCTGAATTTGCCAGTGGCGTTGCTTGCCTTCGGGCTCGGCATGCTCTGGTTGAAACCCGAAAAAGCCTCGACCGAACGCCCGACACTGGACGCCCGTGGCCTGCTGCTCGCCGTCGCGGCCCTGAGTCTGTTGTTGATCGCCGTGAGCCTGTTGAGCGAACCCGACACGCGCATTTTCGGCCTGCTCGGGCTGATCCTCAGCGCCGCTATTGCGGCGTTGTACCTGCGCGACGGCTGGCGTAAACCCGGTGCAATCCTCGACCTGCAACTGATCAAAAATCCATCACTGCGCCTGGCGATGCTGATCTACCTCTGCGTACCCGGCATCTTCACCGGCACCCACCTGATTGCCGTGTTGTACCTGCACGAGCTCGGTTTCGGCGCCGCGCAAATCGGTGCGCTGATGTTGCCGTGGGCGGCAGGCTCGGGGGTGGCGATCATGCTGGGCAAACGCAGTTTCAATCGCATCGGCCCCAAGCCGTTGCTGATCACCGGAATGCTGTTGCAATGCCTTGGCATCGTGCTGCTGATGCGCATCGAACAGCCCGCCGGTGCGCTGCTGATCGTTGCCTACGCCGTGATGGGCCTGGGCGGCAGCCTGTGCAGCGTCACTGCGCAGACCTTGGCCTTTGTCGGCATAACGCCGGAAAAAATGGGCCATTCCAGTGCATTGTGGAACATCAACCGCCAGCTCGGTTTCTGCCTGGGCGCGGCGCTGTTGAGTTCATTGCTCGGGGCGCTGGGTATTCAAGGTTTCAACTATTGCTTCCTCGCCGCCGCACTGCTGACCCTGGTTCCAATGGCCGCCGTCCTGCGCTTCGACTCGACGAACGTGCTGGCCCTGCTAACCTCTCCTCCCCTTCAGGAAAAATCCGCATGACTGACTACACCGACTATTTTGACGAAGTAATCCAGGCCCATGTGGCCATTGAACAGTGGTTTGCCGTGGAAGCAGACGACGCCGCGCTGGATCGGTTGCTGACCCGTTTCTCGCCGCAGTTTTCCATGGTCTCGCCGCTGGGCCGGGTGCTGGACCTGGAGGCGCTGAGCGCGTTGCTTCGAATGGCGGGCGGGAAGAAGAGCGGGTTCAGGATTGAGCTTAGCGAGCTACGCGGGATTGCTTTGCATGAGCGCGGCGCGACGGTGAGTTATCGCGAGCAGCAGACCGATGCGACGGGGTTGCACTCGGATCGGAGGTCGACGGTGGTGTTTGAAAAACAGGCGTCCGGGAAGGTGATTTGGCGGCATTTGCACGAGACGTTTTGTAGCGAGTGAGCCCCGATCGCTCCCACGCTCCGCGTGGTAGCGCGATGCCCGGGACGCTCTGCGTCCCAATCTGTAACGCGGAGCGTCACTGGATGCATTCCCACGCAGAGCGTGGGAACGATCTTCATTGTTTCACTACTACCGTGCAGGTAATGCCGGCCGCCAACAGCACCCCGTCCGGCACTTCATCAATATGAATCCGCACCGGCACCCGCTGCGCCAGCCGTACCCAATTGAACGTCGGGTTCACATCGGCAATCAGCTCGCGACTCTCCGGGTTATCCCGGTCATAAATCCCGCGCGAAATACTCTCCACATGCCCCTTGAGCACTTCGCCGCTCATCAGTTGCATGTCGGCCTTATCGCCCACCCGCACGTGGGGCAATTTGGTTTCTTCGAAGAAGCCGTAGACCCAGAACGAGTTCATATCGACCACGGCCATTTTCGCTTCGCCGATACGCGCATAGTCGCCGCGATGGACGTTGAGGTTGGTGACGTAGCCGTCCACCGCCGCGCGCACTTCGGTGCGTTTCAGGTTCAGCTCGGCGGCTTCCAGTTGCGCCTGGGCGTGCTGGTAATCGGCCAGGGCCGAGTCGGCGATGTTGCTGGCGTCGTCGCGGTTTTCCTTGGAGATCACCAACGCGTCCATGTCGGCGCGGCGGTGGGCGTTGACCTTGCGCATCTCCCACGTGGCCTTGCGCGAAGCCACCATTGATTGCGCCTGTTTGACTGCGATGCGGTAGTGCTCGGGGTCAATCTGCATCAGCAGGTCGCCCTTCTTCACCAGTTGGTTGTCACGTACCGGCACGTCCACCACTTCGCCGGTAACGTCGGCAGCGACGTTGATGATGTCGGCGCGCACCCGGCCGTCGCGGGTCCACGGGGTGTCCATGTAATGCACCCACAGGGTCCGGCCGATCCATATCGCGAGGGCCAGCACCAGCAGGGTGGCGAGCAGGCTGAACAGCTTTTTCATCGGGGCCTTCTTCAGTGATAGAGAGTCAACGGTAGACAGTCAGCGCCAGGGCGCCGAACAGACAGGTAAACAGGCTCAGGCGCAGCAGCGCCGGGTGCCAGAAGAAGCGGTACAGGTCGAACCCGGACAGGAACCGATCCAGCGCCCAGGCCAGTGCCGCAGCGATGAAAAACATCAGCGTCATGGTCGGCATGTACACGCCGTGGAAGGCGATTTCACGCGGCATGTTCAACTCCTTGAGGCTTGGTGATTGCATACGCGGCGAGCGGCGATTGCGGGTCCAATAGCGAGGTGCGGATGAAGTGCAGATAGCTCTTCACCCGGCGCAACGCGGAGGTGTCGAAGTGCGGGGCAAAGGGTTCGTCGGTCGCTTGCACACGGCTGATCGCATGATCGACTGCGATCAAGCCGCGCTCCAGATTGCTCTGGCTCGGTTGCAGAAACAGCCGCACCAGCGAACGCCCCATCACGCGGATCGCCTGGCGCCACGGTTGGGATTCGGCATAGGCCGGGTGCACCGGCAGAATCGCCTGTTCCTTACGCAACTCGATGATCGCGTGACCGACTTCGAGCACCACGAACATCCAGCGCAGCAAGTCCCGTTGCACTTGCGGCGAACCTACCGCCAAGCCGTAAGCCTGATGCAGCAGATCCCGGGTGCGGCTTTCAAAACTCGAACCCAAGCCCTTGAGCTTGCCGCTGATCGCGTACACCACTTGCTCGCGCAGGTCCTGCTCCAGCCGACGCCACAACCAGCGACTGTTCGGCGGCAGGATGATCGCCCCGGCAGCGGCGCACACCAGCATGCCGAGGACCATGGCGATGTAGTCGTTGATAAAGGTGTAGGGGTTGTAGACCGTGAGGTTGTCCGGCACCGAACCGGTACTGAAGAAGATCAGCAACCCGAGGCCGACCCCGGCGTATTGCGGACGTGAAGTGAGGAATGAACCGAGCACGATCACCGGCGCGAGCATCACGCACAGCAACGGAAAACCATCGATCCAGGGGAAGATGAAAAACATCTCGACGAAGCCAATCAACGCGCCGAGCAACGTCCCGCAAGCCATCTGGAACGCCATGCGTTTCGGGTTCGGCGTCGCCGCAGACAGGCCCACGGTGGCAGCCGCAATCAACGTCATCGTCGCCCCGCTCGGCCATGCAGTAGCAACCCAGTAACTGCCAAGCACCACGAGAATAAACGCCGCGCGAATCCCCGAGGCGGCCGATGCCAGCCAGTTGGTTTGCGGGGTGAAAGGTTCATCCCATTGCTCGCGGGCATGAGTGTGATCGGCCAGGGACGCGTGGGTCTGTGCATAACTGTGCAGGTCGTCGACGAAGCGATAGAGCAACTCATACGCGGTGTGGAAATCCAGTTGCTCGGCGTCGCTCGGGTCGCTCTCCTGGAAGATCGCTCGCAAGCTGCGAACCCGCGCTGGCAAGCCTTCCTTATAAGCCGTCAACGCCGTGACCAGGCGTGCCGCATCGGCATTGGTCAACGCCCGGCCGCTGAAGCCGTCGAGCAATTCAGCGAGGTCCTGCAAACCGGGTTTGATCGCCACCACCACGTGGTCCGCCTCGCTGCTGCGCAAGCGTTCGAGCAGTTGATGCAAGGCGTTGAAGCGGGTGGTGATGCTCATGAATTCGCTGTTCAAGCGGCTGAGCCGACCGTTGCGCCGACGCATGTGCGGGTCTTCGAATACCGTGACGCTGCGCAAGCCTTCCAGGCCCACGGCTTCGGCGATGAAGCGCACGTTGCTGGCTTCGAACGCCTCGCGTTTGCTGCGACCGCGCAAGCCGTCGGTGACAAACAAAGCGAACACGCCGAAGCGCTGGTACAAGGCGTTGCGCATCGCGGCGCTGGCGGTTTGCGGCAGGATCGCGGCGCTGATTACGGTCGAACAGATAATCCCCAGCGAGATCTCCAGCACCCGCCAGACCGCCGCCATGAACGCGCCGTCCGGGTGCGCCAATGCCGGCAAACCGACCATCGCCGCGGTGTACCCGGCGAGCACAAAGCCGTAGGCGCGGAAGTTGCGATAACGGGCGGCGCCAGCGGTGCAGAGGCCGACCCAGATCGCCAATGAGCCGAGGAACAGTTCGGTGTTCTGCGCGAACAAAGCGATCAGCGCGACCATCACCGCCGACCCGGCAAGCGTGCCGAGGAAGCGATAGAAACTCTTGGCCAGCACATGGCCGCTTTGCGGTTGCATGACAATGAACACAGTGATCATCGCCGTGCGCGGTTGTGGCAGCTCCAGGCGCATGGCCAGCCATAGGGTCAGGAACGCGGCGAGCAGTACCTTGAAAATGTAGACCCAGGTCACGCCATCGCTGCGTGCCCAGTCGTAGAAACCCCGACGCCATTCGAGGGAGTAAAGCCAGCGCAGAGGTGCGGGCAAGGGAGTCATCAAATCCTGCTCAGTGGTCGAGTGCTTGGAGAAGGGCCGGGGTTTTCGGCACGGCGGTCTGACTGTCTTTCGGCACATCGCTGCCGGCACCGAGTCCGCCGCCAAGTGCAGTCACCAGTTCAGCATGAGCACTTAAGCGCGCCGCTTGGACCTGCTGCTGCACCTGCTGCTGCTTGAACAACAACGTCTGGGCGTTGAGCACGTTGAGGTAGTCGGTGAGCCCGCGCTGATAGGCGATCATTGCGATGTCGTAAGTCTTCTGCGCCGCAGCCACCGACTCGGCAGCGAACACCTGTTGCTTGTCCATGGACTCACGGCGGATCAACTGGTCAGAGATACTTTTCAACGCATTGACCAACGTCTGGTTGTACTTCGCCACGGCGATGTCATACCCGGCCGAGGCTTCGCCCAGTTCCGAACGCAATCGGCCGCCATCGAAAATCGGCAGCGAGATCGCCGGGCCGACGCTGTAGTTGAGCTTCTTGCCGGTCAAAAACTCCAGCGCCCCGCCGCCCGTGGCCATGTAGCCGAGGCTGCCGACCAGGTCGACGTTGGGGTAGAAACCGGCGTGCGCCACATCAATGCCTCGGGCCTGGGCCGCGACTTGCCAGCGGCTGGCGACCACGTCCGGGCGCTGGCCGAGCAATTGCGCGGGCAGCGACGATGGCAGTTTCAGTGCCGCGCCCAGCGACAGAATCGGTCGTTGCAACTGCGCGCCCTCCCCCGGACCTTTACCGGCGAGTGCGGCAAGTTGATTGCGGCTCAGGGCGATTTCTTCGTCCAGGGCATCGATCTGCCGATGGGTTTCCGGCAGCGGCGTTTCGGCCTGGCTGACTTCGAAATGGGTGCCGATGCCGCCGTTCAAACGCTTTTGCGCCAAGTCGAGGATTTGCTGTTGCTGCTGCAACGTCGCGGCAACGATGTCCCGTTGCGCGTAATGCAGCGAGAGTTCGATGTAGGCGCGCACGATGTTGTTCTGCAATTCGAGCTGGGCCAACCGCGCTTCGGCGGCGCTCATGTGTGCCATGTCCACGGCGCGCTCGGTGGCGTTGCTTTCACGGCCCCAGAGATCGAGGGCGTAGCTGAAGCCGAGCGCGGCGTTGTTATCCCAAGTCGTGGTATTGGAGAGTTCGCCAGGGCCGTAGAACTGATCGGTGGGCCAGTTGTGGCGCTTGAGGGTCGATTCGCCATTGATCTGCAACGACTCGGCAGCCTCGGCGATACCGGCCATGGACTTGGCCTGACGCACCCGCGCGGTGGCCATGGCCATGGTCGGGCTGCCTTGTACGGCGAGGTCAATCCAGCGGTTCAGTTGCGGATCGCCATAGGCCTGCCACCATTGCGCGGTGGGCCAGTGAGCGTCCTGTGCAGCGTTCTGGATGGCTTCGTCGGTGGCCAGTGAATCAGCCTCCAGCGCCTTGCCCTGTGGGGCAATGCCTCCGGTACCGATGCAGCCGCTGATTGCCAGGGTTAAAGCCAAAACACTGAGCGTCTTGAGCGCTCTGTTAATGCGACGCGGCACTGCTGCAAATTCCTGAGGTGGGGGATGTTTCATGCATGGACCGCCTTTCAATACGCTTGAAATACGGTCCCTGTAGGAGCTGCCACAGGCTGCGATCTTTTGATCTTTGTTTCTAAAAGCAAGATCAAAAGATCGCAGCCT
The DNA here is from genome assembly GCF_059716165.1 of Pseudomonas sp. LBUM1646. Taxonomy (NCBI): domain Bacteria; kingdom Pseudomonadati; phylum Pseudomonadota; class Gammaproteobacteria; order Pseudomonadales; family Pseudomonadaceae; genus Pseudomonas; species Pseudomonas sp. LBUM1646. The sequence goes on along the minus strand of NZ_CP166810.1, from coordinate 1,146,608 downwards.
GCGGCAGCGCCTACGGAGGTGGGCGCAATTCTATGGGCACGCCTGAACGGCGATAAGCCGGGATTCCTGTGAATCTTTGTTACCGTTACTGCGATAATCCCTTGGTCGGGGTCTCCGACCTTGAAACCTTGTGTCACAATTTGCCATCGAACCCGAGAGCACCCCATGGACACTTTGCAAAACATGCGCGCCTTCAGTTACGTGGCCGAAGCCGGCAGCTTTACCGCCGCCGCCGTGCAACTGGACACCACGACAGCCAACGTCTCGCGCGCGGTCTCCAACCTGGAAGCCCACCTGCAAACCCGTCTGCTCAACCGAACGACACGCCGTATCGCCCTGACCGAGGCCGGCAAGCGCTACTTGCTGCGTTGCGAGCAGATCCTGGCCTATGTCGAAGAAGCCGAAGCCGAGGCCAGCGACGCGCACGCACGCCCGGCCGGGCAGTTGAAAGTGCACACCATGACCGGCATCGGCCAGCATTTCGTGATCGACGCCATCGCCCGTTATCGCAAGACTCACCCTGACGTCACCTTCGACCTGACCATGGCCAACCGCGTGCCGGACTTGCTCGACGAGGGCTATGACGTGTCCATCGTGCTCGCCAGCGAACTGCCGGACTCGGGCTTCGTCTCCCAGCGTTTGGGCATCACCTACAGCATCGTCTGCGCCTCCCCGGCGTACGTGAAAGCCAACGGCTGCGCACACAAACCCAGCGACCTGCTGAACCACGCCTGCCTGCGCCTCGTCAGCCCGGTAATCCCCCTGGAGAAATGGACCTTCGACGGCCCCGAAGGCCAGGAAATGGTCACCATTAACAGCTCACCGTTCTTGGTGAATTCCGCCGATGCGATGAAAACCGCAATCACCAGCGGCATGGGCGTGGGCGTGTTGCCGGTGTATGCGGCGATTGAAGGCTTGCGCAACGGCACGTTGGTGCGGGTGATGCCGAACTACCGCTCGCAGGAGTTGAACCTGTACGCGATCTACCCGTCGCGGCAGTACCTCGATGCGAAGATCAAGACCTGGGTCGAGTACTTGCGCGGGTCGTTGCCGGAGATATTGGCGGCGCATCAGGCGGAATTGGCGGCGTATGAATTGAGTGGGAGTCTGGGCGGGGCGCGGTTGGCGAACTGATCGCCATTTAGCCAACGCCCGATCTGATCGTTCCCACGCGCAGCAAAGGAATGCCTCAACGGACGCTCCGTGTTCGGCTCCCGAAGGGACGCGGAGCGTCCCGGGCTGCATGCCCACGCAGAGCGTGGGAACGATCGTCAATGCCTGATCCCCTCGTAGGAGCTGCCAAAGGTTCGGCGCCTCCTACAGACAGTCTTACAAATTTCGAATATTTGAGGATGTTTCCGACGCGTTTTGACGGTTGTTGTGTGGGAAGGGAAATGGATAGCCTTTGGGGGTCGCTGACGCATCAGTGACCGGGTCTGGAAAACCCTAATCAACGTTTGACCTCTGCACATGGCATACTGCGGCGCGTTTTTCTGCGCGCAATGTTATGGCAGCTGTGCGCGGGAGACCTTCGGGTCTGCCGGGTTTTGTTGGGCGTTACCGGTTTTTCCAGTCCGCGCACGGCTGCCACCCTTCGTCTGGAAAACGTAAGTGGCAGCTCCATTAAGCCTCTGCATGGAGTAACGCCCTTATGTTCAAGCCAACACCGAATCCCCCTCACACCCCCAGCCACCTGTTCCAGGTCGCCCCCAACGCCACCACCGAAACCCTGATGGTCTACGCCAGCGAATCCCTCGCCTCGGCCAGCGTCATGACCAGTGACTTTGCCGGATTCCTCGAAGGCACCCACCGCAACACCATGCTCGGCATCCAGCAAGTCATCATGCTGGCCGAACTGTCGGTGAACCGAGCGCTGGACAACCTCGATCCGCAGGACTGACCTGAACTGATCGCACTGATCGTTCACACGCTCTGCGTGGGAATGCCTCAACGGACGCTCCGCGTTCGGCTTGGCAAGGGACGCGGAGCGTCCCGGGCTGCATTCCCGCGCAGAGCATGGGAACGATCATGCGAGACCTCGCGCAATGCCCGGAAAGAATGTTAGCGTGCTTGGCATTCACCATCGCCCGCCGAGCCGCTTCCCATGAAAAAAACCGTCCTCGCCTTCAGCCGCGTCACCCCCGAAATGATCGAGCGCTTGAAACAGGATTTCGACGTGATCGTGCCCAACCCGAAAAACGGCGACATCAACGCCCAATTCAATGAGGCCCTGCCCCACGCCCATGGCTTGATTGGTGTCGGTCGCAAACTCGGCCGCGCGCAACTGGAGAACGCGGCCAAACTGGAAGTGGTCTCCAGCGTCTCGGTGGGCTACGACAACTACGATGTCGCCTACTTCAACGAACGCGGGATCATGCTCACCAACACCCCCGACGTGCTCACCGAAAGTACCGCCGACCTGGCCTTCGCCCTGTTGATGAGCAGCGCCCGTCGCGTCGCCGAGCTCGACGCCTGGACCAAGGCTGGCCAATGGCAAGCGACCGTCGGCGCACCGCTGTTTGGCTGCGATGTGCACGGTAAAACCCTGGGCATCGTCGGCATGGGCAATATTGGCGCGGCCATCGCCCGTCGTGGCCGGTTGGGTTTCAACATGCCGATCCTTTACAGCGGCAACAGCCGCAAGACCGAACTGGAACAGGAACTCGGCGCCCAGTTCCGCAGCCTCGACCAGTTGCTGGCCGAAGCGGATTTCGTCTGCCTGGTGGTGCCGCTCAGCGAGAAAACCAAACACCTGATCAGCCATCGCGAATTAGCCTTGATGAAGCCGAGTGCAATTTTGGTGAACATCGCTCGCGGCCCGGTGGTGGATGAACCGGCGCTGATCGAGGCGCTGCAAAATAACCAGATCCGCGGCGCCGGCCTCGATGTCTACGAGAAAGAACCGTTGGCCGAGTCGCCACTGTTTCACCTGAAAAACGCCGTCACCCTGCCGCACATCGGTTCCGCCACCCATGAAACCCGTGAAGCCATGGCCAACCGCGCCCTGGCTAACTTACGCAGCGCCTTGCTGGGCGAGCGACCGCAAGATCTGGTCAACCCGCAGGTCTGGAAAGGCTAAAACAAAACGGGCACGTGTATAAAACACCTGCCCGTTTTTTATTAACCATTAATACTTGTGATGTGTACCTTATATTAGGTACACACCTTGAAATTCAGTCCTCAACCAAAAACTTAATACGCACTATAGACTCCCCGCCATTCACTCGACTATCGCGAGTTCTGGCTATGGAGAGCACAAACATTGAACCACCTGACCACTGACCAACTCATCAGATACAGCAAAGCATTGCTCATGGCATCCTTCAGTTTCTTCGGGCTGTTGGTGATGTTCAGCAACTTCACCGACTACCCTTCCAACTATGAATATGTCGGCCATATTCTGAGCATGGACACCACCCGAGAAAACACCAACATAAGTTACCGTGCAATTACATCACCGATGCTTCATCACCGTATTTACTGGATCATTATTACCCTGGAAGTGATCTATACCGTTTATTGCCTGATGGGCACTTATCAGCTGTTCAAACACATCAACGCATCCGCCGAGGATTTTCACGAGTCCAAAAAACTCTCGATCATGGGTTTGTTGATTGCCATCTTTATTTATTACGTCTGCCTGCAAGTGGTCGGTGTCGAATGGTTCGACATGGACGAATCACAAACCTGGAATGCCAAGGACTGGGCTCGGCATATTGTTGACTTCATTCTGCCGTTATTGGTTTTCCTGGCGCTGAAGATCGAGCGCTAGCGGTTTCTGCGCCCGATCTTCAGGTTGTCTCAAGCCAGTTTGCCGTTGCCCTGAACCAACGGTGCCTTGGGCTTGCGAAACACCAGCACGTTGCCCAGCATCACCAGCACTAGCCCCATCAACGCTGGCGCGGTCCATTGGTAGCCTTCGGCAAATGCCGAGACGTTCAACGCGACCACCGGGAACAACACCGTGCAGTACGCCGCGCGCTCCGGGCCCATGCGCCCGACCAGCGTCAGGTAAGCGGTGAAACCGATCACCGAGCCGGGGATGACCAGGTACAGCAGCGAGCCGAGGTAGCGGGCGTTCCATTCGATGTCGAACGGGATGCCTTTGACCAGGCACCACACCGTCAGCATCGCCGCGCCGTACGCCATGCCCCAGGCGTTGGTGGTCAGGGGTTTGAGCCCGGCCTTCTGTTGCAGGCTCGACAACATGTTGCCGGCCGAGAAGCACAGCGTTCCGAGCAGGGCCAGGCCCAAACCCAGCAAGGTTTCAGGGCTGGCAGTGTGACCGGCCAGTTCCGGCCAGAACAACAGGCCAAGCCCGAACAAGCCCAGCGCGCCGCCCATCAACACGTTGCGGGCAATTTTTTGACCAAAGAACACCCGAGCATTGAGGGCGTTCCACAGCGTGGCGGTGGAAAACACTACGGCGACCAGACCGCTGGGGATCCATTGGCTGGCGGTCAGGAAGCACATGAAGTTGACGCAGAACAGGCACAGCCCTTGGGCCAGGCAGATCAAATGCCCGCGACGGTTCATCACTTGCAGGCGTCGGCTGAGCAGCAGCAACACGAACAGCACCAGCGCGGCGAGGCCAAAGCGATAGACGATCGACACCGGAATGGCCACCACGCCCAATTGCCATTTCAAGGCAATCCAGGTGGTGCCCCAGATCAGCACGGTCAACAGGTACAAAGACAGGTTCATGGCAAAGGCTCCTCAATTGGTGCCCAGTGTCCTGCGCCAGTGATAGGCGCACTTGCATAAACTTGCGCTTTTGTCGGCCGACGGGCTGGCAGGCCAAGGTCTACGGAGTAGGATGCGAAGCGTTGGAGAGAAAACGATCATGCCCGCACTGGAAACGCTGCAAGTCTTTCAAGCCCTCAACCGCTCGCCCAATGCTCGTCTGGAGCACAGCGCCGAGCTCGGTGACGGCATCGCTGCAGCTTTGTGGAGCAACCATCACGACGCCCAGGATTACGAAGCGCCGAGCCATCACACCTTATCCTGCTACATCGCCGGCGGCACCGGGACCTTTCGCCGCGACCAGCCCGGCACCAAGGGTGGCCCGGACAAGCTGTGCATCCTGCCCGCCGAGCATCAATCCGGCTGGGTGATCAACGGCGACATTCGCCTGGCCCATCTGTATTTCAGCCCCGAACAATTCGCCCTCGGCTGCGTCACGCTGCTGGACCGCGAACCGCGCGAGCTGCAGTTGCGCGAAGGCACCTTCCTCGACGACCCGCAACAAGCCCGACGCTTTCGGCAGATGCTGACACTCAATTGGGAGGAGCCCGGTGAACGCGTGCTGACCAGCAGCCTGGCTCACGAAATGCTCAGCCATGCGTTGCTCAATCAAGTTGGCATGCGCCAGGGCTTGCGACTCAAGGGCGGATTGGCCGCGCATCAGCGGCGGCAGTTGGTGGAGTTCATCGACACTCAGTTGGCCGAAGCCATCAGCCTGGGGCAATTGGCGGGGTTGTGCGCGCTGTCGGAATATCACTTCGCGCGGATGTTCCGCGAGAGTTTCGGCTTGCCGCCACATCAGTATGTGTTGGCGCGGCGCATGAGTCGGGCGCGGGAGTTGTTGCGTTCGACTTCGCAGCCGTTGGGGGAGATTGCCTTGGCCTGCGGGTTTGCCAGTGCGAGTCATTTCACCAATCGGTTTCGCCAAGTGCTGGGCGGGACGCCTGGGGAATATCGGCAGGCGTTTTTGCGGTAAAAAGATCGCAGGCTCCTACAGGGGGATCGCATTCCCATGTAGGAGCTGCCGGAGGCTGCGATCTTTTGCTGTCGACTCAGAACTCCAGGGTACTGGAGAGCGACACCTGCCGCGAATCCCCCATCGACACAAAGAACCGGCTCGCCGCCGAGGTGTAGTAAGTGCGGTCAAACAGGTTCTTCACGTTGAGCTGGAACTTGACCTTCTGCCCTTCGACTTTGGTGTCGTAAGTAGCGAAGGCATCGGCCACGGTGTAGCCCGGCAGGTCGAAATCGTTCGGGGCGTCCCCCGCCCGCTCGCCGACATAGCGCGCACCGGCGCCGACCCGCAACTGATCCCCACCAACAATGGTGCCGAAGTCGTAGACCGCTGACAGCGAGCCCGTATTCTTGGCAACGTTTTGTAGTTTTTTGCCTTTGTAGTCCGGGTCTTCGGTGACTTCGGCATCGGTGTAGGCGTAGCTGCCGATCATGCTCCAGCGGTCGCTGAGTTGGCCGGTCAGGTCGATTTCCAGGCCTCGGGAACGCACTTCGCCGGCGGCGCTGTAGATCGTGGTCGGGCCTTCGGCGTTGGCGATCAGCACGTTGCGTTTCTTGATATCGAACAGCGCGATGTCACCGGTGATGCGCCCCGGCATGTCGAGCCTGGCGCCAATTTCCCAGGACTTGGCTTCTTCCGGCGCGATGCTGCCGTCGAGCACAACGGTGCTACCGCTCAATGGCGCGATGGTCGAGTTCGGTTTGAATGATTCGGTGTAGCTGCCGTAGAACGACAGTTCGTCGGTGTAGCGGTACACCAGGCCGGCGCGCGGCACGAATTTCTGGCCGTTGTTGTCGGTGTTGGCCTTGAACGGCACACCTTTACCGGCGTACTGGTCGTATTCCTGAAAACGCCCGCCGGCTACCAGAATCCACTGGTCGGTGAGGTGAATCGAGTCCTGAGCGAAGATCGAATCGCTGCGCAACTGATCGGTCTGGGCGCTGTCGGGTGCGCTGACGGTGGTGCCGGCGACTTCACGGCCGTAGACCGGGTTGACGTAGCTGAAGGTGCTCAGGCTTTTCTGGCGGATCAGGTCTTCGCGGTAGATCTTGCGGTATTCGTCGTCGACGCCGAACACCAGGTCGTGTTGCATGCCCAGCACATTCACTTTGCCTTCGAGGCTGGCGGTGGTGAAACGGTCGGTGCTGATCGCATTCTGCGTGCCGTCCATGCTCCGGGTCAGCGTGCCTGTCTTGGTGTTGATCGCGGTGACACGTACCTGGCTGGCGTCGTAGGTTTCGCGGTTCCAGCTGTAGCCGAAGTGAGCTTTCCAGTTGTCGTTGAGCTCGTGATCGGCCTCAAAGTGATACAGGTCCGAACGCCCTTCCATGTTGTTGAACGGCTCGTCGAGGCGTTCATTGCGCGAGATGTCCAGCGGGTGGTTGGTGCGCGGATCGATGACGGTGCCACGGTCGAACGGCGTGAGGAATTCCCGGTGCTCGTAGGAAAACAGCAGCTTGGTGCTTTCGCCGAACCAGGCCAGGGAAGGCGCCACCAGGGTTTCGCGATGGGTGCCAAAATTGCGCCAGTAGTCTTCATCTTCGTGGTCCAGGACCATGCGATAAGCCAGCCCGGAATCGCCCAGCGCACCGGTGCTGTCGAGGCCGCCGCCGCTGCCGTTCTTGCCGTCACCGTAGGTCGAGCCGCGCAGGGTCAGGGCGTTGTATTGGGTCAACTCGGGTTTCTTGCTGACCATGTTGACCACGCCGCCCGGGTCCTGGATGCCGTAGAGCAACGAGGCTGGGCCTTTGAGCACTTCAACGCGGTCGACGGTAGCGTTCATGCCGCGACCCTGCACGATCGGCATGCCGTCGCGCATGATCGAGCCGTTGCGGTTGTCGCCGAAACCGCGGGTCATCACCGAATCCTGGGTGCTGGCCAGGGTGTTGCCTTGGGTGATGCCGCTGACGTTGGCCAGTGCGTCATCGAGATTGCGCGGCGCCTGGTCGCGAATGACCTGGGCCGGGATCACGTTGATGGTCTGCGGGGTTTCCTGGAGCAAGGCCGAACTGCGCATCACATTGCTGGTAGGCGGTGGCTGGTAGCTCTGGGTTTCGTCCAGCACCGAGGTGATGGTGGTCGCGCCCAGGTTCAGGGTACCTTCGGTGGGAACGGGTTCCAGCGCCAGGGTGTGCGCATCGGTGCGGCGGAAGGTGAATCCTGAACCGCTGAGCAAACGCTGCATCGCCTGCTCGGCGCTCATCTGCCCGCTGACGGCCGGGGCGTTGAGGCCGTAGGGCGCTTCGTCGGTGTAGACCACGCTGGTGCCAGTGATGCGGCTGAAGTCGCTCAGGGCTTGGGGCAGCGGTTTGGCGGCCATGGCGAAACTGAATTGCGTGCGTTGTTGCGTGCTGGCGGTTTCAGCGGCCAAGGCCACGCTCAGCGGCAGCAATGCCAAAGCCGAAAAACTCAGCGCTTGAACGCCGAACCATTGTTTGACCGAACCCGATTTTGCCCTGGACTTCATTGCTCATGACCTGTGTAGAACCGCAGCTGGATGCGAATGACTCGCAGTTTCAGTCACTACACGGATGGCGTCGGGGTTTACCTCATCATTATTTTGAAAATATTTTTATTGGAGTGATGTGGTGTTTGAGCTGACGCCTTCGCGGGTAAGCCTCAGCGCAAAATAATCAACTGCCCCAAAACGTGATGCTGCTCAAACCCCATCACCCCCTGCAACGAACTCAACACCGCCTGCGGGTCCTTGCTCGGAAAACTCCCGCTGACCCGCCGCGCCGCCAGTTCATCGTTAAGCAGCAAAATCCGCCCCGGGTAATAGCGCCGCAGGTCCTGCACCACTTCCGCCAGGCTCGCCTTGTAGTAATTGAGCCAGCCCTGGCGCCACGCCAGTTGCGCTTCACTGTCCACGGCATGCAGTTTTTCCGCCGAGCCTTCGCCATAAGCGACTTGCTGGCCAGCGGTGAGGATTTGCTGCTCGGCGTTGCGGTCCGCCGTGACGCCGACCCGCCCGGACAACACCGTCACCTGCGCACCATCGGGTTGCAGGCGTACTTCGAATTGCGTGCCCAGCACCCGCGCCTGGCCCTTTTCGGCGTCGACCACAAACGGCTCGCCGGTATGGGTCACGCTGAAAAAACCGGCGCCGCGACGCAGTTCCACATGCCGCTCGCCACGACTGAAATCCACGGCAATCGCGCTGTCGGCATCAAGGGTGACCTGGGTTTGATCGGCCAACGTGATCGTGCGAATTTCTCCCGGCGCCGAGACATAGTCCGCGCCCAAGTCGTCCGCCCAACGCAACGGCTGCCACCCCGCGCCGAGGCCGACCATCAGCAACAAACACGCGGCCATCGCCAACGCACCGGACCACCGCCGCACGCTGGAGCTTCGCGAACGGTCCATGGCGTTGAGATAACCTTGCAAGGCAAACGCTTCTTCATCGGCCAGGGTCCGCGCGGGCACTTCGCTCAATTCCCACACCACTTGCGCCTGGGAGTAAGCCTCGGCATGCGCAGGGTCAGCCTGCAGCCAGTGGCTGAAAGTGAGCTGATCGCCGCTGCTCGGCTGATCGTGCAGCAGGCTCAGCCAGGCGAAAGCGGCCTGTTCCTGGGCGGGCGTCGGGGTGACGCGTTCGGCATGGTTCACGGGGCTTTCCTTGGCGTGCGCGGTTCGGGTTCCCTCAGGCTGGCCTTGCAGGCGTCGAGGGCGCGCATCATATGTTTTTCCACGGCGCTTTGGGACAAACCCATGGCCTTGGCGATCTCGGCGTACTTGCGGCCGTGAATGCGGTTGAGCAGGAAAATCTGCCGCGTACGCTCAGGCAAGGCACGCAATGCGGCTTCGACGTGGCGTAAATCGTTGCCGGCTTCCAGCGCGGCTTGCGGCTCACTGCCCTGGCTGTCCGGCGCGTCCGGCATCCAGCCTTCGTTGACCCGCACCCGCGTGCCTTCGCTGCGCAAATGGTCGATGGCAATGTTGCCGGCGCAGCGCAACAGATAGGTGCTGAGTTCTTCGACTTGCACCAGCGGCCGGCGCCAGAAGCGCAGGAACAAGTCCTGTACCAGATCCGCCGCCGTCGCCCGACAGCCTACGCGACGATTCACCAGCGCTTCCATCTGCGAACGCTGGGACAGGAACACCTGGAGAAAATGCGCGCGGGCGCCACGATGTTCGTCATCGTGGGATTCCGGAGGGCTGATGATCATCAGGTCAGCACTGCGCAAACGGGACTGGCGAGCAGACCCATTGCCGCCAACGACAAGGCCAGACGCGGTCGATACGGCAGCAGCAAGACCAGCAGCAATGCGCTGAACATCAACACCGCAAACCACTCGACCAATCCCAAACCCCAACCGGTCGCGGACACCGCCGCCCACAACGACAAGGCCAGCAGCAACCAGCCGCCGAGTTTCAGATTGCGTCGGCGCCGGGCCGAGGGCTTGCGCCCCAGCAGGTCAGCGTGATGCCGATCCATCGATAGACACAAAGCGGTGAAACCGCCATAGCAGAGCAACAGGGCCAGCAGCATTCAGGTCGCCTCGCGCTCAAGGGTGACGTGGCGGACACGCTGGCGGGTGACGGTTTGAGTGCGTCCCGAACGCTGCATTTTCCACGCGGCCCACGCCAGGAACAGCCCGCTGCCCAGGCACGTCAGATCGAAACCAGCCATGGCCCAATCCCCTTGCCTCAGCGACATGCCCAAGTGATACGGCGTGGTCAGTGCGTTGAGCAACGGCACCACGCAGAACAGCAATGCCGCCAGCGCCAACTGCTCGACCCAAGCCGCGCGGCCACGACGAACCATCGCATGCAGCACGCTCAGGCCCCAGGCGATAAAGAAGCTGTTTACTTCCCAATCCGCCCGTTGCGCCAGCCCCACCGGCAACAACCGGTTGGCCCAGAAGAACGCCGCCACGGCGATCACCAGTCCCGACATGCTGGCGATGTTCAGCACTTCCACCAGCCTCAATTCAAACGGCATCACGCCGCTTTTCGCATGTTTGAGCTGACGCTTGCCGAGCCAGATCACTAGCCCGGTGCCGATCATCGCCGTACCGGCCAACCCGCAAATGAAATACAGCCAACGCAACACCGGGCCGGCGAAATGACCGATGTGCAAGCCATAGAAACTGCCGGCAATTGCCATCGGGATGGGTTGCTCCGGTGGCGTGCCAAGTAGCTCGCCAGTGACACCGTTGAAGGTCAGCGCGCGGCCAAAATCGTAAACCACACCCTCGGCGCCATCGCGTTCCAGGATGACCGAGGCATTTGCATCGCCAGGATTACTCACCGCCAGGCTTGCAGCGTTCCCGCCTGACCACTGCTCGCTGGCCCGTTCCAGCAGCGATGCCAACGGCAGCAACTGGCCGGGCTTGCCCGCGGCCGGTGGCGTATTGGACGCCGGGAACACTTCCTCGAAAAACGCCCCGGTGTCACCTTTATACGAAGCAAGGATGCCCGCCGGCATCACCATCGACATGAAAATCACCAGGCTGCTGTAGGTGATCATCAGGTGAAACGGCAACACCAGCACGCCGACCGCGTTGTGACCGTCGAGCCAGGAACGCTGGCCTTTGCGCGGGCGGAAGGTGAAGAAGTCCTTGAAGATTTTCTTGTGGGTGATGATCCCGGTGATCAGCGCGATGAACATCAGCATGGCGGCGGCGGTCGACAACCAGCGACCCCACGGATAGGGCATTTGCAGCTGGAAGTGAAAACGGTAAAAGAACTCACCGCCCAGGGTGGCCCGGCCCTGCACTTGGGCACTGGTTTGCGGGTCGAGGGTCTTTTTGCTGAATTGACCACGCTTGCCAGGTTCGGCCGGGGCTTGCTGCCAGCGTACCGTCAGGCCGGGCTCGCGAGCCGTCGGCAGGTCGATGAGCCAGCGCGACGCGCCGGGCGCTTGCTGCTGAAGATAGTTTTGCGCCAGGGTCAGGCTGGCTTCGGAGGACACCGAACGCGCGGGAACTTCCGGCTGCATCCAGTGACTGGTCTCGGCCTTGAAATACGCGAGGGTGCCGGTCAGGAAAATCGCGAACAGCAACCAACCGAAGATCAAACCGACCCAGGTGTGCAGCCAGGCCATGGCCTGACGGAAGCCCTCTTTCATGGCTGGCCCGCCCAGTACGCCAGCCCCGAAATGGCGCCCAGCATCAGGCTCGGCACAATCATTCCAAACCACGCCTGCCAGGCACTGCGGCAGGCGAAACACCAGAGCACCGCCACCAGATAGGCGAGAAACGAGGTCATCATCCCGGTGATCACCGCCTCGGCGCGGGCCATCGGCAGCACCAGGCTCAGGGAGACACTGGCCAGCGCGGCGACGACATAACCACCCAGCACGGCAGCCAATACCCGGGAAGTGACCGCCAGTCTGTAGGAAACGGGGAGCGTGCTGTTTTTGCCTTTCATGTTTCGACCTTGAAACCGGGTGAAGTCCAGTGAGCGTCACGGAACCAACAAGCGCGCAATATTAATGATAAATATTCTCATACGCAAAAGAGATCCGATTGCCGGATGCGGGTTTGCGCACCTACAATGCGAACAATTCTTGTTCTCTAACGTATCCGTATGTGTCGGAGTGGTTCCGTGCAGCCAGCCAATACCGTCGAAGTCCTTTATCACGACCATCACAACTGGCTCACCGGTTGGTTGCGGCGCAAGCTCGGCTGCCCGGACAGCGCGGCGGACCTGGCTCAAGACACCTTCATCCGAGTGCTGACGGCCCGGGAAACGCCGCAGATCATCGAGCCGCGCGCATTCCTCACCACCATCGCCAAACGCGTGTTGTTCAATCATTACCGCCGCCAGGACCTGGAGCGCGCCTACCTAGACGCCCTGGCGCAAATCCCGGAATGCGTTGCGCCATCAGAGGAAGAACGGGCGATCATCCTGCAAACCCTGATGGAACTGGACCAGTTGCTCGACGGCTTGCCACGGTTGGTCAAACGCGCCTTTTTGCTGGCGCAGGTCGATGGCCTGACTTATCCACAGATCGCCGCCGAGTTGGGGATTTCCATCGCCACGGTCAAACGGCACCTGAATAAAGCGGCGATGCGCTGCTATTTCGCCCTATGAACGCACCGCCGGACTTTTCCTCCCGTGTCGCCGAGCAGGCGGTGCACTGGCTGCTGGAAATGCAGCAAGGGCCGTTGAACCCGCGCCAGCAACACGCCTGGCAGCAATGGCACGATGCGCACAGTGAGCACCAGCGGGCGTGGGAGCATATTCAGCGGGTCAATCAGCGCCTGCGCGGTTTGTCTTCGCCTCTGGCGCATGCGGCGCTGAATGCGCCGAAATCCGGCAGCCGTCGTCAGGCATTGAAGCTGCTGCTGATTCTGGGTGCCGGTTCTGCGGTGACTTGGGGGATGCGCGAGCACAATCCGCTGACGCCGTTGCTGGCCGACTACCGAAGCCCGACAGGTCAACGGCGCAAGGTAGCGTTGGGCAATGGCAGTCAGATGCAGCTCAATACCGCGACGTCGGTAGATGTGCGGGCTGACGGACTGATTCGTTTGCTCGAAGGCGAGATATTGCTGACCGCCGCCCAGGCCTTTGAGGTGCGAACGGCTCAGGGCCTGTTGAAAACCCAAGGCGCGCGGCTGAACGTGCGGCAATTCGCAGATCGGACCCAAGTCGCCGTGTTTGAGGGGCGCGTCGAATTGACGCCCGATGGCGGCGCGCCACTGCTGCTGCAAAGCGCCCGGCAGTTGAGCTTCGGCTCTCGGGGCATCAGCAATCCACTGCCTCTGGACGCCAACAGCGGCGCCTGGGCCGATGGCATGCTGGTGGCGGCGCATATGCGCCTTGGGGATTTCCTTGATGAACTGGGCCGTTATCGTCGCGGGCAACTTAATTGCGATGCGAAGGTGGCTGATTTGTTGATCTCCGGGACGTACCCGCTGGATGACAGCGAGCGGATTTTGCAGATGCTGGAAATCAGTTTGCCGGTGAAAGTGAAGCGGTTTACCCGGTATTGGGTGACCGTGGAGGCCCGCGCTTAGCGATCGTTTAACGATCGTTCCCACGCTCCGCGTGGGAATGCCTCAACGGACGCTCCGCGTTCGGCTTTGGATGGGACGCGGAGCGTCCCGGGATGCATTCCCACGCAGAGCGTGGGAACGATCTTTCGTACCACGTGAGCCGTTTTTCAGATCTGGCGTGACAGAGAAGGAAAGCCCCTTGATTCCACCTTCTCAGGATCGTCCTCCATGCAACCCACCCGCCTCACCCCGCTGGCCCGCACCTTGCGCCAACTCCTGCTGGGCGCCAGCCTGAGCTTCGGCGCCGTCGCGCTGACCCAGGCCGCCGACGCCAAGCCGTACCACATCGCCCCGTCCTCGCTGGAAAACGCCCTCAACCAGTTTGGCCGTGAAGCCGGGGTGCTGATTTCCTTTGGCTCGCAAGTGACCAGCGGCGTAAAAAGCCGTGGCCTGGAAGGCAACTTCACCCCCGAACAAGGCTTGAACGCCTTGCTCGAAGGCACCGGCCTGCAAGCCCGGGCCGAGGGCAATAACGCTTTCAGCCTGCAACCGGTGGGCGATGCCGCGCTGGAGCTGGGCACCTCGACGGTGGTCGGCGACTGGCTGGGTGATGCAGCGCAGATCAACGTGTTCGAACACCCCGGCGCCCGAGACGTGATCCGCCGCGAGGAGTTCGAACGCCAGGGCGCGACCCAGGCCAAGGACGTGCTCAACCGCATCCCCGGCGTCAACGCCCCGGACAACAACGGCACCGGCAGCCACGACATGGCGCTGAACTTCGGCATTCGCGGCCTCAACCCGCGCCTGGCCTCGCGCTCCACCGTGCTGATGGACGGCATCCCGGTGCCCTTCGCACCTTACGGCCAGCCGCAGTTGTCGTTCGCGCCGATCAGCATGGGCAACATGGACGCGGTGGACGTGGTGCGCGGCGGCGGCGCCGTGCGTTACGGGCCGCAAAACGTTGGCGGCGTGGTCAACTTCGTGACCCGCGCCATTCCCGATGAGCCAACGGTCAAGGGTGGCTTCCAGACCGAAACCAGTCCGTCGTCCAGCCATGACGGCTTCAAGACCAGCGGCAACCTGCTGGCCGGCGGCACCGCTGATAACGGCTTGGGTGGCGCGCTGCTGTATTCCGGCACGCGTGGTGGCGACTGGCGTGAACACAGCGACACGCAAATCGACGACCTGATCCTCAAGGGCAAGTACCAGCTCGACGAGGCCAACAGCTTTAACGCCATGGCCCAGTATTACGAAGGCAAGGCCGACATGCCCGGCGGCCTGAACGTCGCCGATTACGATGCCGACCCGTATCAGTCCACGCGCCCGAAAGACCAGTTCTGGGGCCGCCGCACGATGTTCAATTTCGGCTATCGCTATCAGGAAGATCGCCGCGAGTTCACCGCCAACACCTTCTTCACCAAAACCCTGCGCAGCGGCTACCTGGACCAGGGCACCTTCCTGTCGCTGTCGCCTCGCGAATACTGGGTGCGCGGCCTGGAAACCCGCTTTGCCCAAGGCTTTGATATCGGCCCGACCAGCCATGAAGTCGGCATCGGCTATCGCTATATCAACGAAGCCGGCCACGAACTGCGCTATCGCGAACCGATCGCCAACAATACCTACCCGACCACCAATAGCCGTAACGACCGCGACACCCGTGGCGGCACCGAAGCCAATGCGTTCTTCGTCGATGACCGGATCGACATCGGCAAGTGGACCCTCACGCCGGGCGTCCGCTACGAGATGATCGAATCCCAGCAGACCAACAACCTAACCAACGTGAAGTACAAGGGCGACTACAACACCGCACTGCCGGCGCTGAACGTGCTCTATCACCTAACCGACAGTTGGAACCTGTACGCCAACACCGAAGGTTCGTTCGGCAGTGTGCAATACAGCCAGATGCCTAACCGGGTGAGCAGCGGTGAAGTGAAACCGGAGAAGGCGCGTACCTGGGAGCTGGGGACTCGTTACGACAACGGCGCGCTGCGGGCAGAAATCGGGGCATTCCTGATTAACTTCGACAACCAGTACGAAAGTAACCAGACCAACGACTCGGTGATCGCTCGCGGCGAGACACGCCATCAGGGTATCGAGTCGAGCATCAACTATGCCCTTGATGGCCTGAACCCGGCATTGGCAGGTTTCGATGTCTACGCCACCTACGCCTATGTTGACGCGACCATCCGCGAAGACGGGCCGAACAAGGGCAATCGTGTGCCGTTCTCCTCGAAACACAAAGGCACGATTGGTGTTGGCTACACGGAAGGCGCGTGGAAGCTGAATCTGGATAGCAGCTACCAGAGCGACCAGTTTGCCGACAACGCCAACACCTCGAAAGAAAGCGCCGACGGCAGCACTGGCAAGATTGCGGGCTACATGCTGTTCAGCAGCCGTGCGGCGTATGACTTCGGGCCGAAGTTGTCAGACCTGAACGTGGCGGTGGGGGTGAAGAACATCTTCAACCACCAGTACTTCACCCGCTCGTTTGATGACAACAACAAAGGCAAGTACGTGGGGGAACCGCGGACGGTTTATGTGCAGACGTCGGTGGCGTTCTAACGCGACATTGATCGTTCCCACGCTCCGCGTGGGAATGCCTCAACGGACGCTCCGCGTTCGGCTTTGGATGGGACGCGGAGCGTCCCGGGCTGCATTCCCACGCAGAGCGTGGGAACGATCAACAAAAACGGGCCTGCATAAGCAGACCCGTTTGTCAGTGGAAAGGTAAAAAGTGAATCAGGCCTCAGCCGTTTTGCGCAGCCTGTTCGTTCTCGAGAAACTCTTCTTCCAGCAGCACGTCAGCATGTGCGCCCCGTTCAAATGGGACTACAGCGGCACGTGGTTTGCCCCGCAGTTTGCCGAACAGATGGTCCAGTGCATGTTCCAGTTTGGTGGCCGCCCCGTCGATCGCTTGTTCAAGGGTATCGGCTTTATGGGTCACAGAAATTGGTTGATGGCCTTTAGGCCGCGCTTCCAGCTGGCAGCGCATGTCATGCGGTCCGGGCTTGTCGCCGTTTTCGTCCCGCAGGTGAACCTCGACGCGGGTCAGGTCCTCTTCGTAACGTTCGAGCGTGCTCTCAATGGTAGTACGTACCCACTCCTCCAGTCGGATGCTGCTTTGAATATGATTGTCGCTGTTGACTTGGATTTGCATAGTTCATCCCTTATTTCAGCTAGCTCGCGAGAGGCCGGTCGGCTTGCCCTTGGGCGTCATCACCGTGGCCTCTTACTTACACAATCGGTCTGTGCGCAGAACATTTCAACCCCTAAAAGAAGATAAATTTTCATACGTAAAAAAAGCCGGACAAGGAGCAAAAGCGCTGTTAAGGTCGGGAGTTGGGTCGATTCACTTCTTTGTCACAATTCCTCACATCTGCTGCTCCGCCAGCGGGTGCAGACTCCGAAAAATCCCCGCCTCCTCCACCAGCCAGTCATGCACCGCTCGCACACCCGGATGGCTCAGCGCCCCCGGCGCATAGAGCAGCACGTAGCGTTTGTGATTCGGCACCGCCAAACCAAACGGCACAATCAACGTCCCGCGCTCCAACTCATCGTTCAGCAACGTTCGCCGCGCAATTGCCACGCCCATGCCGGCAATCGCCGCTTCGATGGTCAGGTGATTGCGATTGAAGGTGTGCCCGCGCCGTACGTCGGCACCCTCGAAGCCAATGGCATTGAGGTAGAACTCCCATTCCGCATACTCGTAACTGCCGCGCCAGGCGGTGATGTCGTGCAGCAACGGAAAATGCACCAGGTCCGCCGGGCCGTGCAGCGGCGGGCGGCCACGCAACAGGCTCGGGGCACAGACCGGGAAGATCTGCTCGTCGAGCAAGGCGGTGGATAACAATCCGGGATAACTGCCGTCGTTCAAGTCGATGGCCAGGTCGAAGTCGCCCTCGTGCAGCGGCACGCTACTGTCCTCGGCCACCAGACGCAGTTGAATGTCCGGGAATCGTTGCTGCAAACGTGGCAGGCGCGGGGTCAGCCACTTGCTGAGAAAGGACGGAATCGAGCGCAGCCGCAAAATCCCGCTGATCATCCCGGCGTCCAGTCGTCGCAATTCAGCGTCGATGCTGCCGTAAGCCTCGTTGACCGTAATGGCCAGTCGCTGGCCTTCGGCGCTCAATTCCACGCCACGAGCGCGACGGTGAAACAGGCGAAAGCCCAGTCGCTCTTCCAGTTGTCGGATTTGCTGACTGACCGCACCTGGCGTGATGTGCAGTTCTTCGGCGCAACGGGTGAACGACAAGTGCCGCGCGGCACAGGAAAACACGTGCAACCAGACGTAGGTCTGGGCGTGCAATTGACGACTCATCGTTTAGTCCTGCTAAAGGCTGTCTTAGGAAGTTTCGTTGGTCACGTAGGACCGAGGGGGGCAGTATCGCCGACATTGCGCTTGTCCTACAAAAATGGCAGCGATTTCTCTTCCATTGCTTGTATAGGCTTTAGCATGGCTATCAGTGTTTTCGATCTCTTCAAAGTCGGCATCGGTCCGTCCAGTTCCCACACCGTCGGCCCGATGCGCGCCGCCGCGACCTTTGCCCAAGCCCTGATTGACCAGCATTTACTGGCCGACGTACGGCGCGTAGAAATCCGTCTTTACGGCTCCCTGTCGGCGACCGGCGTCGGCCACGCCACCGACCGCGCCTGCGTCATGGGCCTGATGGGCGAATGGCCGGACAGCATTGATCCGACGTCTATCGATTCACGCATTCAGCATCTGCGGGAAACCGGCGAATTGTCGCTGGCAGGCCAATCGACCATCGCCTTCAATTGGCACCGCGACCTCCTGCTGCTGGAAGAGAGCCTGCCCTACCACCCCAACGCCATGTCCCTGACAGCCTTCGGTGAAACCGGAGAGTTGTACGAGCAAACGTACTACTCGGTCGGCGGCGGGTTCATCATCGAAGCGGCGGAAGCCGAGTCCGGCATCGCGCCGAGCAGTGACGTGGTGCTGCCGTACGATTTCTCCAGCGCAGCCGAATTGCTCAGGCTCTGCAACCAGCATGGCCTGCGGGTTTCCGAGCTGATGATGGCCAACGAACTGGCCTGGCGCAGTGAAGCCGAGATCCGCCAGGGATTGCTGCACATCTGGTCGGTGATGCGTGAGTGTGTCGAACAAGGCCTGCTGCACGAAGGCATCCTGCCCGGCGGTCTGAATGTTCCGCGCCGCGCGGCGAAATTGCACCGCAGTCTGTTGGAAATCGGCAAGCCGAATGTCATCACTTCCACCTTGTCGGCCATGGAGTGGGTCAACCTGTTCGCCCTCGCCGTGAACGAAGAAAACGCCGCCGGCGGACGGATGGTCACCGCGCCTACCAACGGTGCGGCGGGGATCATCCCGGCGGTGTTGCACTACTACATGAAATTCAACCCGGACGCGTCGGACGACGACGTGGTCGCGTTCTTCCTCGGCGCGGCGGCCGTTGGCATTCTCTGCAAGAAAAACGCCTCCATCTCCGGCGCCGAAGTCGGCTGCCAGGGTGAAGTCGGATCGGCCTGCGCCATGGCCGCCGCCGGCCTGGCGGACGTGCTTGGCGCCACGCCGGAGCAACTGGAAAACGCCGCCGAAATCGGTCTGGAACATAACCTGGGCCTGACCTGTGACCCGGTCGGCGGCCTAGTGCAAGTGCCGTGCATCGAGCGCAACGCCATCGCCGCAGTGAAGGCGATCAACGCCACGCAAATGGCCCTGCGCGGCGATGGCAAACACTTCATTTCCCTCGACCGGGTGATCCGCACCATGCGCGATACCGGCGCCGACATGCAGGACAAATACAAAGAGACTTCACGGGGCGGCCTGGCGGTGAGCTGGGTGGAGTGCTGACCGGCATTCCCTGACCTTTTAAAACGTGAGCCCGAGCAAGAATAATAACGAGGCCAAAAACGATGACCGATGTACGTACACCTGCTGCCGATAATCCTGCTGTAGACCTGCAACGCGATACCGCGACAGCCACCAAGGGCTGGAGCAAATTCGACACCACCTGGATGCTCGGCCTGTATGGCACGGCCATTGGTGCGGGCACGTTATTCCTGCCGATCAACGCTGGCGTCGGTGGTTTCTGGCCGCTGTTGGTATTGGCGCTGCTGGCATTTCCGATGACCTTCTTCGCCCACCGAGGCCTGACGCGCTTCGTGTTGTCCGGGCGCTCGGGCGACATCACCGACGTGGTGGAAGAACATTTCGGCATCGGTGCCGGCAAGCTGATCACGCTGCTGTATTTCTTCGCGATCTTCCCGATCCTGCTGGTGTACAGCGTGGCGCTGACCAACACCCTGAGCAGTTTCATGGAGCACCAGTTGCACATCGCGCCGCCGCCCCGGGCGATTCTTTCGCTGGTGCTGATCCTCGGTTTGATGGCGATCGTGCGTTGCGGTCAGGGCGTCATCGTCAAATGCATGAGCGTGCTGGTTTACCCGTTCGTCGCGGCGTTGCTGCTGCTCGGCCTGAGCCTGATCCCGAACTGGAACGGCGCGTTCTTCGCCACCGCCAGCGAAGGCATGCCGCTGCCATTGTTCTTCAAGACGCTGTGGCTGGCGATTCCGGTAATGGTGTTCTCCTTCAACCATTCGCCGATCATCTCCGCCTTCGCCGTCGACCAAAAGCAACGCTACGGCGCGCAGGCCGAACGCAAGAGCAGCGGCATCCTGGCCATCGCCCACGGGATGATGGTGGTGACGGTGATGTTCTTCTGCTTCAGCTGCGTGCTGGCGCTGTCCCCGGCGGATTTGGCGGCGGCCAAAGCGCAGAACATCTCGATCCTGTCGTACCTGGCCAACCACTTCCAGACGCCGGTCATCGCTTATGCGGCGCCGTTAATTGCGCTAGTGGCGATCACCAAATCCTTCCTCGGCCATTACATCGGCGCCAGCGAAGGCTTTCAGGGCCTGATCGTGAAAAGCCTGCGCGGCCGTGGCCGGGAGATGTCGGCGAGTTGGCTGAACCGCGTGACTGCGCTGTTCATGATCCTCAGCTGCTGGGCCGTGGCGACCTTTAACCCGAGCATCCTTGGCATGATCGAAACCCTCGGCGGACCGATCATCGCGTGCCTGTTGTTCCTGATGCCGATGTACGCCATCCGCCGCGTGCCGGCCTTGCGCCAGTATTCTGGACAGGCGTCGAACGTGTTTGTGGTGTTGATCGGTCTGATTGCACTGTCAGCGATCATCTATTCATTCCTGCCCTGAATCGGGCAGATAAAAAGACGGCGGGCCTCAGTGCCCGCCGCTTTTTTGCCGTGTTTGTTGTTCGATACATTTCCCGGCATGTCCCTTGCTACACCCCATGTAGGAGCAGCCTTCGGCAGCCCCACGAAAGCGATGATGGCGATATGGCTATGGAATGGCCGATGGTCTGGTATTGCGAACTAATCCTGATCATGGCCGGTCAACAACTGCACGTTCAATCAGGCGGTGACGCATCATGGACAACCCTTTTCAGCTCATTACCGATGCCTTTGCACCGGATTATCAGATCAACCTGAGCATTCAGGGTCTGGACGGCAGCATCATGCTGACCCTCTCCAACAGTGGCCGCGTGGTCGCCAAACGGATGATCAGCGCCGAACAACGCAATGACCCCAAGCGCCTCAAGCGCCTGGTGCAAAGCATTCAGTTCGGCATCGCCATCGAACAGGGCCACAGCGCCGTGGCGATCCTTGAAGCCATGACCGACGGCGACAATCGCAACCTGCCGCCGCCCGCCATCAAAGGCCAGCCTCGGCCAGCCATGGGGCTTTAAAGCTCGCCTTTCTCCACCTCGGGATGTTCACCGGAGCCCGTGCCAATCTTGCGCTGCGGGTGTTCGATTTTCACCGAAGGGAATTGCGACGACGCGTAACGCACCACCAGAATCGAAAACGCCAGCAACAGAATCCCGCCACACAGGTAGATGATGCCGATGTCCGGCGGGTTGTGGTGCGAGACGTTGGAGATCAGCAGCCGAGTCAGCGCAGTGATCGCCACGTAGATCAGGAAGCGCACCGGCATGTGGTTGGTCTTGAAGTAAATCCCGACCATCGCCCCCAGTTCCAGGTAGATGAACAGCAACAAGATGTCATCGATCTTGATGTGCCCCGCCTCGATCATCTGCAAGAATTCCATCACCGCCGCCCACGCGGTGACCGCACCAATGGCGAACAGCGCCAGGTAGTGGAAGGTCTCGACGAACAGGTTGCCCAGGGACTCGGCGAGTTGATGCACGTTCTGCCGCAGGTTCTCGGCCCAGTTGATTTTCACGATGATTCTTCCTTAGCTCGGTTCGAGCGGATGATGCGGGTTGGACGTGACGGTTGTTCTGCATGCAGAAAAAAGGCCAGAGGCTGCCGCAACATGATGGCGATGTGCTCTAAAACTCGCGCCGTGGCGTTTGGTCGCACCCGCTGCAACAAATCAGCCTGACAAACCCTGAATTCGGTCTACATTAAAAAGCCACTACCCAAAGCGCAGGGATTCGCTTATCCTTTTCGCTGTATATAGATACAGTAGTCGCAAAGACAACTTAATGTGAAGGCATGTGAGGTGGTGAATGGCCGTCGAAGTGGTATACCGCAGCAGCCGAGATCTGGAGCGCTTGTTCATGGATAAAGCCGAAGCTGACCGTCATGACAAAATGCTCGAACTGGCCGAATTGCTGGCTGAAGTGTTGCAAAAAGCCGTGCCGTCCCTGAGCGAGCAGCAAGTGGAAGAAGCCGGGATCTACATGGCGAAGAACCGCGATGTGTTCGCCAAGGCGTTCAAGAGTCAGCCGGATGCACTGTCCGAATTGCTGAGCGCGCCTGCTGAAGTCGCTGAAATCGCAAAACCTGTTGAGGAGGCTGAAGCCGCCGAGCCGGTCAAGCCAGCGAAAGCAGTCAAAGCCGTCAAGTAAGCAATGCCCGAATTGAATAGGCCCTGAGTCAAATGGCTCAGGGCCTTTTTCATGCCCAAAAATCAAAAGATCTTGATCTTCAAAATCAGCGGTACAGGACTTTCTCTGCCAGTTCGTCCGCCACTCTCGCTGGCGAACGTTTTTCTGCCTGAGCGTGAGCAAACACCTCCGTCAGCCGCGAACTGATTTTCGACAGATGCGCCGTGATGGTCGCGAGCTCTTCGCCGCGGTGTTTGAGCGAGACGTAGATCAGCCCACCGGAATTGATCACGTAGTCCGGCGCATACAGAATCCCCCGCCGTTCCAACTGATCCGCAACGTCCAGGTGAGTCAGTTGATTGTTCGCCGAACCGGCCACCGCCGAGCAGCGCAGTTGCGTCACGCTGTGGCTGTTGAGCACTCCGCCCAGGCCGCACGGCGCGAGAATGTCGCACGGGGTGCTGAGCAGGGCATCGTTGGCAATCGGATGGGCGCCCAGTTGCTCCATGGCCAGTTGCACCTTGCCGTGGTCGATGTCGCTGACCAACAATTCGGCGCCGGCCGCGTGCAGCTGCTCGGCGAGGGCATAACCGACGTTGCCAAGGCCTTGGATGGCCACGCGCAGGCCTTCGAGGTTATCGCTGCCCAAACGCGCCATGGCGGTACTGCGAATGCCAGCGAACACACCCATCGCCGCGTGAGGCGCAGGGTCTCCCGCCGAGGTGGTACTGGTGACGTGTTGGGTTTGTTGGGCGATGCAATCCATGTCCGCCACTGAGGTGCCGCTGTCTATGGCGGTGATGTAGCGGCCGTCGAGTTGATTGATGCAACGCCCGAAGGCTTCGAACAGCGCGCCACGGTTTTCCACGTGGGCCGGGCGCACAATCACCGCTACGCCGCCCCCCTGGGCCAGGCCGGCCAGGGCTGCCTTGTAGCTCATACCCTGGGCGAGGCGCACAGCGTCCTCGACCGCCGATTCGTCGCTGGGGTAGGCAAGGTAACGACAACCGCCCAGGGCAGGCCCCAAGCGGCTGTTATGAATGGCAATCACCGCCTTCAACCCGGTGACCGGGTCTACGCTAAGGTGTAGCGATTCAAGGCGAGTGCTTTGCATGAGAGCGAACATCGTCGGGCTCCCGAATCACTTCTTGTAGTCGCCAGTATAGGCTTGCGCCCGAAAATTGCTGAAGCGCACCGGAATAAGCAGCGCGCCTTTAAGGGCTTTGCGACATAACCTGTAGTCGCCTGTGTGCAGTACTGGACGAAAGCCTGTGGCGGGGCTAAAACGAGGCATTCCATGGAGATTTAGATGACCCCGCGCCAACGTTTCTTCGACTGCCTGCAACGTTCACCGCCCGCCCTGTTCGAGGCGGCGCTGTGGATTGCAGCCGAACACGATGCCGAGATGAACCTCGAAGCGGTGCTGGTGGACTTCAAGGAACTGCAACAGCGGGTCAGTTCCAGCCTGCCGATGCTGCCGGTGAGCGAACTCGCCCAGCCGTTACTGCGGCGTATGAATGACCTGGGGTTTGCCCAGGACGATTTCACCCCGCTGCGTCCGCAAGTGGCGCTGGTCCACAAGGTGCTGGAACGCCGTCGCGGCCAGCCGCTGGCCCTGGGGCTGATTGCGCTGGAGCTGGCCAGAAGGCTGGAAATCCCCTTGGTCGGAGTGAACTTCCCCGGGCATTTCCTGCTGCGGGTGCAGGGCGCCGATCACTTGCTCGACCCGTGTGGCGGGCGCCGGCTGTACCCCAATGATTGCCGCGATCTACTGCAACGCCAGTACGGCCCAAACATCCAACTCAGCGCCGAGCATCTGCTGACGGCCGACCCGGTGCACATGCTCCAGCGGCTGTCGCGCAACCTGCGCCAGTTGCACCTCTCCAACGATGACTATATCGGCGCACTGGTAGACGCCGAGCGCGTGCTGGAACTGGGCAACGGCAGCGCCTCCGATTACCTGGCCCGGGCCAGCCTCTATCAACGGCTCGATTGCCCGAACGCCGAGCGCTTCGACCTGGAGCATGCGCTGCTGCTCAGCGATGACCCGATCCAGCGGATTCGCCTGACGGAGCGACTGGGGCACCTGCCGCCGAATTCCGTCGTTCATTAAAAGCAAAAGATCGCAGCCTTCGGCAGCGCCTACAGGGTGTACGCCATCCCAACGTAGGAGCTGCCGAAGGCTGCGATCCTTTGATCTTCAGGATTTAACCACCACCCCCGCCGGATCAACCGATGTTGCATCAACCGGCGAGCGCACCTGGATGATAAACAACGCCGCAATCACCGCCGGAATCGCGCAGAAGAAGAAAATCTGCTGCACCGGGATGTGCATCGCCAGCAACATGCTGCCAAACAGCGGCCCGAGGATCGAACCGAAACGTCCCACCCCCAACGCCCAACCAGTGCCGGTGGCCCGCACCTGGGCCGGGTAGAAATTACTGGCAAAGGCATTGAGGGTCAGTTGCCCGCCGATGATGCAGAACCCGGCGGCAATCACGCTGGCTACCAGATAACGCGGATTGTCGTGATTGAGGCCCAGCAGAATCGTGCACAGCGCCGCCGCCGTCAGCACGCCCGACAGCAGTCGTACTTTGCTTTTGAGGCGGTCGGCAAACCAGGCCATGCAGATTGCACCAATGGTGCCGGCGAACAGGAACATCGAGGTCACCAGGTTGGCTTCATTGAGTTTCAAGCCGCTTTCCAGCAACAGCGTCGGCAACCAGCTGATCATGAAATACAGCAGGATCAGGCTGACGAAAAAGGTCGCCCAGATCAGCAAGGTCGGCCGCGCATAGCCGTTGCGGAACAACTCCAGCACCGTCAGTTTGCTGCCCTGCTCCTGCTCGTTTTGTGCAATCGATGCGGCGGGGGGTTGCCAGTCCGGCAGCATCCGCGCGGTGACTTTGCGCAAGCGTGCGTAGGGCGGTGCGTCGCGCAGTAAACGCGGCAAAGACTCGGGAAGAAACCAGGCCAGAAACGGAAACAGCAGTAATGGTGTGACACCACCAGCGAGGAACACCGCTTGCCAGCCGAAGCTGTCGATAAAACCCGCCGCGACAAACCCGCCCGCCGCACCGCCGAAGGAAAATCCGCAAGCCGCCAACGTCACCATCAAGGTGCGCAGGCGTGGCGGCGAATATTCCGACATCAACGCCATCGCACTCGGCATCGCCCCGCCCATGCCGATCCCGCAAATGAATCGCGCGGCCATCAGAGTATTCAGGGAATCGGCGAACACCATCAACACGGTGAGGGTGGCGTAGATCAGCACGCAGCACAGCAGAATCCTTCGCACGCCGAAGCGATCCGCCAGAGGCGTCACCGCCAGAGAGCCAAGGGTCAGGCCCAGCAGGTTGGCGCTGAACACCGGCCCAAACGCGGCTTTTTCCAGGCCCCAATCCTGGGCCAGAGCCGGCACGACATAACCCAGGACCTGGGCATCGTAGCCATCAGTGACCAGCAACAATGCCAGAAGCAAAAGGAGCAACCACTGATAACGGGACACAGGACGGGCGTCGAGTGCCGCCCGGAAGCTGGCAATCTGGTTGTGCATCGCAAGGTACCTGTTTTGTTTTTATGTTTTGTAGACAGATCGTTCCCACGCTCTGCGTGGGAATGCCGCCATGGACGCTCCGCGTCCACTGTGACGCAGAGCGTCACGGGATGCATTCCCACGCAGAGCGTAGGCACGATCAGTCAGTGCTCAGGGAGTGTCGGGCTGGTTTGCCGGGTGGGCCTTGATGAACGCCGGATGCGTGGCGGCCAGTGCCGCAACCCGGCGAATCCGTGGATACGCCTCAAGTGAAATGTTGAAACGTTCAGCCGCGTAAAGCTGCGGGACCAGGTAAACGTCCGCCAGCCCCGGCTGATCACCGAAGCAGTAAGCGGCATCACCGATCAACTGCTCCACCGTGGCCAAACCATGGCTGATCCAGTGACCGATCCACTCCACCACCTGCGGTTCATCGTGACCCAACTGCCGCAGTTTATTGAGTACGCTGACGTTATGCAGCGGATGCACATCGCAGCCAATGACCGCCGCCACACCACGTTCGCGGGCACGGGCGGCGAGGTCTTTGGACAGCAACGGCACCTGTGGATAACGTTCCTCCAGGTACTCGATGATGGCCGGCGACTGGATCAGCAGATCACCTTCATCGGTACGCAAGGCCGGCACCCGACCTTGTGGATTGACCGCCAGATACGGCGGCTGCCGGTGCTCGCCACCGGTCGGCGCGATCAGGTTGATCGGCAGCGCCTGATAATCAAGGCGCTTGAGCGCCAGCGCGATGCGCACTCGATAAGACGAGGTCGAACGGTAGTAGGTATAGAGTTCCATGACTCGATCCTCTTAGCGTGCCGGCACAACTTTGCCACGGCATTCGCCGAAACCGATGGAGGCGAAACCGTCGCGGCTGCAACGGGCGCGCAGGATGATTTCGTCGCCATCTTCAAGGAATTTACGCACTTCGCCAGAGGCCAGTTCGATCGGCTTTTTACCGCCCTCGGTGATTTCCAGCAGGCTGCCGAACTGACCACTTTCCGGCCCCGACAAAGTGCCCGAACCGAACAGGTCACCGGCCTGCAATTGGCAACCGTTGACGCTGTGGTGCGCAACCATTTGCGCCACGGTCCAGTACATGTGTTTTGTGTTGCTCAGGGTCAGGCGATGGGCCGGCAGGTTTTGCTCGCGCATGGTTTCGGTGAGCAGCAACACTTCCAGTTCGATGTCGAAGGCTCCGCCATCCTGATCGCGCTTGTCAGTGAGGTATGGCAGCGGCAGCGGGTCGCCTTCAGGGCGTGCCGGTTGCGCACGGCGGAACGGCTCCAGCGCTTCAGCGGTGACGACCCACGGCGAGATGCTGGTGATAAAACTCTTCGACAGGAACGGACCCAGTGGCTGGTATTCCCAGGCCTGGATGTCCCGCGCCGACCAGTCATTGAGCAGGCAGAAACCGGCGATGTGATCCGCCGCATCGCCGATGGCAATCGAGTCGCCCATGTCGTTGCCCTGGCCAATCCAGATGCCCAGTTCCAATTCGTAATCCAGGCGCGCGCAGGGGCCAAACGTCGGCTCGGTCTGACCGGCTGGCAGGGTCTGGCCCTTCGGACGACGCACGTCAGTTCCGGACGGGCGAATGGTCGAGGCGCGGCCGTGGTAGCCGATTGGCACGTACTTGTAGTTCGGCAGCAATGGGTTGTCGGGGCGGAACAGTTTGCCGACGTTTTGCGCGTGCTCGATGCCGACGTAGAAGTCGGTGTAGTCGTTGATTTTTGCTGGCAGGTGCATCACGCAATTCGCCGCCAGTGGCAGCAGTTTTGCGCCTTGGGCTTCGATCTTTCCGTGCAGGGTGCTGCCTTCGGCGAACAGTTCCAGCAGGCGTTCGCGCAGGGCAACGCGGGCTTCGCGACCCAGTTCGAAGAAGGCATTGAGCTGACCGCCACGGGTCGCTTCAACCGCCGCGCGCGCCACGCCGTCAAACAGGCCAGCGTCGAGAGCTGCTTCCAGATCGAAAATATGTTCGCCGATGGCCACGCCGCTGCGTGGCGCCGAACCGTTCACACTGAACACGCCCAATGGCAGGTTTTGCAGCGGGAAATCCGCGTGGCCGTTGGCGGAGGCAACCCAGCTACGAGGGGTGGAAGTCTGAGTCATGGGTTATCTCCGGGTCGGGTCGAAAGTGACGGGCAGCGTGGCCCAGCAAGCGTCGTAGTTGGATTGCAGTTGCGGACAATCGAGAGCGAACTGGCTCGGGCGCAGCACCTGGCTGGTCTCGAACATGAAGGCCATGGTGTTGTCGATTTTCGCCGGGGCCAGCTCGGCGTTGATCGCCTTGGTGCAGCTTTCGCCGTCGGGGCCGTGGGCGCTCATGCAGCTGTGCAGCGAAGCACCGCCGGGCACGAAACCTTCGGCCTTGGCGTCGTATTCACCTTTGATCAGGCCCATGAATTCGTTCATCAGGTTGCGGTGGAACCACGGTGGACGGAAAGTTTTCTCGGCCACCATCCAGCGCGGCGGGAAGATCACGAAGTCCAGATTCGCCAAACCGTGGACGCTGGTCGGCGAGGTCAGGACGGTGAAAATCGACGGGTCCGGGTGATCAAAACTCACCGTGCCGATGGTGTTGAAACGGCGCAGGTCATATTTGTACGGCACGTTATTGCCGTGCCAGGCCACTACGTTCAACGGCGAGTGATCGAGCTCGCAGCCCCACAACTGGCCGAGGAATTTCTGCACCAAAGTGGTCGGTTGCTTGAGGTCTTCGTAACGGGCCACCGGGGTCAGGAAGTCCCGCGGGTTGGCCAGGCCGTTGCTGCCGATCGGCCCCAGATCCGGCAGGCGCAGTGGCGCACCGTGGTTCTCGGCGATGTAGCCCCGGGCTTGCGGGTCGAGCAGTTCGACACGGAATTTCAAGCCACGCGGCAGCACGGCGATTTCCAATGGTTCCAGTTCCAGCACGCCAAGCTCAGTGGCAATGCGCAGACGGCCCTGCTCCGGCACCAGCAGCAGCTCACCGTCGGCGTTGAAGAACACGCGCTCCATGGAACGGTTGGCGCGGTAGCTGTAGATGCTGATCCCGGCCGGCTTTTCCGCACCCGAGTTGGCGGCCATGCTCACCAGGCCATCGATGAAATCGGTCGGCTCGCTCGGGATGTCCAGCGGGTTCCAGCGCAGCCGGTTGGGGGTCACGTCACCCAAGGGACCGCCGGCCAGTTGCCGCTCCAGTTTGACGAATGCCGGGTGGTTGGCCGACGGCTGGATGCGGTACATCCAGGTGCGCCGTGCTTCGCTGCGGACCATGGTGAACGCGGTGCCGGAGAACAGCTCGGTGTAGAGGCCGTACGGGACTTTTTGCGGGGAGTTCTGGCCGACGGGCAGTGCGCCGGGCAACGCTTCACTGCTGAATTCGTTGCCGAAGCCTGACTGATAAGTCAGCGCTGGCGCCGTTGAATCGAGGTTCATGGAGCCTCCTGAACAGGGAGTAGGCAATGGCCTGTCGCTCTGTTGCAGAGGTCTCGGCACGCCTGGGTTATTTTTATCGTAATCGAATTACGCATAACGTAATTTGATTGGTATTGACCGTCAAGCTATAAAGACGCCCATTCGTCCCGGGATCACACCGCCTCCATGGAAAAGCCGCGCAACAACGATAAACAGAAAGTCCGCTCGGCCGAGGTCGGCACTGACATCCTCAAGGCCCTGGCCGAATTGTCACCGTCGACCTCGTTGTCACGCCTGGCCGAACACGTGCAGATGCCGGCGAGCAAGGTTCACCGCTATTTGCAGGCGTTGATCGCCAGCGGTTTCGCCGAGCAGAACACCGCCACTAACCACTATGGCCTGGGCCGTGAAGCCCTGCGCGTGGGCCTCGCCGCACTCAACAGTATGGACGTGCTGAAAGTCGCCGCCCTGCCCCTGGCCGAGTTGCGAGACGATCTGAACGAAACCTGCTTTTTGGCGGTGTGGGGCAATCAGGGTGCGACCGTGGTGCATATCGAACCGGCGGTGCGCGCGGTGACGGTGGTGACGCAACTGGGGTCGGTGTTGCCGCTGCTCAGTTCTTCAACGGGGCTGGTGTTCAGCGCGTTTCTGCCAGACAGGGAAACCGTAGAATTGCGCGAGTTGGAAATCCAGGCCAGTGAAGCGCATGTCTTGGCTGACAATCAGGTCTACGCAACCTTGCGTGAACAGATCCGCGAACGTGGCTTGCACCATGTTCACGGACTGTTGATGCCCGGCGTGGATGCCTTGTCGGCCCCCGTGTTCAACGCGGTCGGAAACGTGGCCGCCGTGCTGACCATCGTCGGCCCTACATCATTGTTCCACGCTGACGAAGACGGCCCGGCGGCGCAGCGGTTGCTGGCGGCTACCCGGGCCGTGAGTTGGCGGATGGGGTATCAGGCCGACGCCGCCCCCTGAGCAGGGCTGCGTATCAGCGGCGATTGGCTGTCGTTACAGCAAGGTAGTTTTGCTGTTGGCGCTATCAGGGTCGTCAAGAATATCCTGAATCGCCTCCTTCGCCCGCTGATGCAATTGGGGTTGCCCGCTGGACTTGGCGTAAAGTTTATCGATGGTGTACATATCCCCCAGCAGTCCGATGAGGTCTTTCTGCAGTTTGGTGGCCTGAGTCAGCTTGTACCCTCCATAACCAAGCGTCCCCAACTCGATCAGCGCATTAGTGAAGTGCTCCAGGGCCACGGCCCGGTCACCCAGGGAATAGGCTTCGGCACCTTGTACCAGTTCCTTGGTGAACAAAGCTGCACCCAATGCAATGCCGACTGGCGGATAGACGACGCTGACGACGCTCACTGCCGTCACGACAGTGTTAAACACGATACCGGTGATGATCTCTTCGAGGCTCTGTGTAGCCTCGTCGACATCGGACATGACCTTGCGCAGCACATCGTCGTAGCAGGTGTTGAAGTCCGTGATACGAGTTACGTTCCAGCAACGGCGCTTCGTTAAAGTTCGCCAACTGTTCTAGATCCGTCAGATAGGTGCCAATTAACCGCTGATAGATCGCCGGCGTTCGCGCATAAAAATAGTCACCCAGACCACGGGTTTTCACCGCGCTCACGAACTCCTTGAATGGACGCAGCTCACAACCGTCCGGCGCATCCGGGGTGTACAGGTACTCTTCGACTTTTCCGGCAACGTGAAGCCGGAAGACGAATGCCCCGACGACCAGATGGCCCTTGAGACGCAGTTGGAACATCGCACTGTGACGCACCGCGCCAGGCGCCTCACCCAGGGGAGCCTCCGGTTGAGGCCGATACAGATCAAACCCGTCGACCACCTTCATCAGTTCTGAAAAATGCGCATTCGAGACCCTGCCGGAGAACAGCGCCTGAAAGACGGCCGCCCGCATCTGCCGCTGCATGATTCCAAGGTGGAGATAGCGCTTGAATCGCCCATCAGGGTGCGTGCGATTCAGATAGGTCGAGCGCAACATGTCGATGTACTTTTCGCCCGGACGCAGGGTGTTTGACCAAGCGGCGATGTGCCGAATATCCAGTTTGCTGATAGGCGGATGATCAGTCTTCAGTACAAAGCGCGGGTACAAGTCCCGTTGTGGGTTTACCGCGTAAAAGTGAACTTCCCGGACAATCAGTTCGGTCAGTGTCATCCGTTGTTCTGCACTGATTTGCACTTCTATGCGATCAGGGTCGATCGCAACACGTTCACCGCCAGCGAGAAGCACTTCCTCGACCCATTGTTTGATGAGTTGATGGCAGAAACGGTCATAACTGATGAAACCGCCTTGGCGCACTTCAATGGTTCTCAAAGCCCGCTGTTCGCAGCTGATCCCGGTGAAAACCTGGCGCTGTTGATTGGACGCGTGTCGATAGCCGTAGGGCGTATGACTTTCCTCTTGCGCCACCAGCCAGTTGCGATGGTTGGAAACAAGGGTGGTCAGCGCCTCTGCGCCAGTGAAGGGGGTCGGAGCGAGCGAGACACCCCGCCAGAGGTTGGGCAGTTTCGACACCTGTTTCAGATAACCGCCGATGACCTCGCGATCCAGTCCGTGGGAGCGCCAGATCAAATAGTCCCGACCGCCAGGCGCTTCTGTCCAGCTGCCGATATCAAGGCTCACGCGCCTGAGGGACGGTAACTCGTACCAGTCTTTCCCTCCGGGGGAGTTGGGGGCATAGAGCAACCAATCTTCCTGGCTGGGGCTGCGACTGCTGATGACAGCCAGCCCCGTCAGTGGCCGTCTGTCTTCGTGTAATTGCACTGGCGCAATGATCAGATTCGCATCGCCAGCCACGACACGGCGGATCCGTTGAAGATTGTTATCGTTGAGATGACTCTGCAACTTTGCCGAAAAGGCACTGAACAACAGTTGATCACGGGTGATGTCCTTCAGGGCGGCCAGCACGTTCGGGCGCTGGTACACATCCCTGAACTCCTGGCCGTAAGCCGCGCGCACGTCGCGACTCATGAGCTCTTCCAGCCAACGCGGATTGACGGTCCGTGCACCGAAAAGCTGTAAAGTGATTTGTGGACGTCGCCCCTCTTCATGCAGACCGTGCAGCAACAAGTCCGTCAAGGAACGCTTATCCTCCTGACTGAATGTGCGAACATCCTGAGAAAATACGTAGCGACTGGAAGTCATCACAGTGTCCGGATCCACTGGCCTCGCATACGCTTTAAACAGGGCTTGAGCAGCCAGATCGCGCGCGTAGGCCTGGACGCTGGCGTAGTTTCCCAGTTGTTTGTCCAGATGGTTCTGGCTGGCAATCAGGTTCTGCTCCAGTTCACCGTAATGCAGCCTGTCGGTAGCACTGGCGTCCTTCAACCATTGGGGAAGACTGTCGCTGTTGGCGGGAATATGTTTATTCATGACGTTCATGCTGATGCCCTCTAATTAATTTAAAGCCCACCGACTTAATGTCAGCGCAAATCAATCTAGGCCAGGACAAACAAACAACAAATACGTAAATCAATACCAAAAATTCACAATTTAAACCGCATGTAACCCACGTCTTCTTTAACTAAAAAATTACAACTTCCAACACCCGAACAACTCCCAAATTACCCCCACAACCCCAACAACTTAGCTTTCGCCACGGCTTGGGTACGGCGTTCCACCCGTAACTTCCCATGTATACGCCGGCTATGAGTTTTAACAGTATGCAATGAAATGAACAGTGCATCGGCAATCTGTTGATTGGAATGCCCCAGCGCAATTAACTTCAACACCTGCATTTCACGTTGGCTTAATGAATCCGTTTCCGCACTACGGGCGCACGGTTCATTAACAGACAAAGAAACAACTTTCTGAGCATCGAACAACGAAGGCTGACGCTGGCGCAGTTCGATCAATACTTGCTGTCCCTGATACCGCTCGACATTACGTGAACCTTCCTGCAAAACCTCGACAGCCTTTGCGGTTTGTCCATCGAGCCACAGCGCCTCGGCCAGGGCCAGTTGCAACTCGGTGGCGAGCGCCCACATCCCGCGCAACCGGGTCTGCTGCATTGATGAATCGATCTGCGCCACTGCGTCGACCGACCCGGGCTCCAGACGGGCTCTGGCAAGGATCAGCAGGTACTCGATCCGCGCAATCAACTCCAGTGTCGCGGGTGGTGCCTGGCGAGCGCGCGGCCCGCGGTAGTGCCTGAGCACGCGACTCAGCGCCTCGCACGCCAGTTCCGCGCGCCCCTGTTGCAACCAGAAATGGCTGCTGACCTGCAACAGCACGCCCCGATACACCGTGTCCGGAATCTGTCGCTGCTGCATCAACCGTTCGGCGTCACGCAAGCGGACAAAGGCCTGGGCGTAGTCGCCCCGATTGGCCGCCAATTGCGCCAGACCGAGATAGCCATACAACACACGCTTGTCCTGGCTGTGCAGACATTGCTCCTGACCGCGCTGAAAGAACTCTCCTGCCCGCGCCTCATGCCCCATGCACAATGCCAGACGACCTCGGCGCAGCGCGATACGCCCCAGCAGCGGCGTGGGTTGATACGCCTGCTGGCAAAGCAATTCATGAATATTGGCCAGCAGCGTTTCGGCGCGCCCGGGTGCACCGCGCTGCTCCAGCAATTGCGCATGATCCAGCTCCAGCAAGCCTTCGAACAGCAAAGAGCCCTGCGCCCGGGCCAGGCACAACGCTTCGCGATTGATGGCCTGAGCCAACTCCAGTTCACCGCACAGCAGAGCCTGCTGCGTCTGCCCCGACAGGCATAGAAGGCGCGCAGGCCAGGCGTCGGCATCCAGATCGTCCAGCGCTTGTCGAAAATGTTCGCGCGCGGCGTCCATTCGTCCCTGCAAATGCAACAGCCATCCTTGCTGGGCCTGCCAACGGGCGACCAACTGCCGCTGTCGGAATGCCGACGGTGGCGGCAAAAATCGCGACATCTGCCCGATGCATCGGCCGGCCTGCTCGAACCGCCCGGCAAACAACAGCGCTGCAGTAATCAGACCGACCAATTGCGGCGAGCCCAACAACAGCTCTTCGCCCTGTTGATCGTACAGACGTAACAACAGCATCACGGTCTGATCCTCAAACAGCTGCTCGAAATTGAAGTGCTGCAACAGGCTGACCGCGACCTCATATTCTTCAGCGAGCAGGGCCTGCTCGAAGGCCGACTTCCAGTCCTGCACGGCGGCAAACCACTGGCACGCACGGCGATGCCAAGAGCGACCCGCAGGCCAGGGTTCATCACGCATCAGCCGAGACAGCGCCGGGAAGATCTGCAGCCACTCGGACGATCCATGCCAGGGCTCGATAAAGCAACCGAGCGCTTGCAGCGTGCGCAGGTATTGCACGCCCTCCCCGGCCCCGAACAAGTGATCACACAAGCCGGCGTTGAAACGCGGCAAATGAGCCAGCACCCGCCACGCTTCGGCCAGCTCCGGGGTCAGGTTGCTGAACAGTTCGTTTTGCAGGTAATCGAGCAGAGTGTCCGTGGGCGGCGGCGGTAGATTCTTTTGTGACCAGTCGCATTGTTTCAGCAGCGCTATCCGCACTCCGGCGCACCAGCCTCCGCTGCGCTGCAAAAGGCGGGATGCCGCGCTGTCGGCTTCAGCCAGTGGCAAATGATGCAATAGCTGTGCGATCTCGCCTTGGGTGAGTGCCAATGCTGCGGCTTCACATTCGTGCAGTTCGTCGTCCAGCAACAATCGCGGCCAGTTGCATTGCGGGCGCCGGCGAGTACCGATCCACCAGGTCATGGACGGACTGCTGACGGCCAGCAACCGGTCGAGTAATGCGTCCAGCGCCGGCTCGGGAAAGCGGCAGTAATCATCGAGAAACAGCCATATCGGGGACTGCCACCGGGCCATTTCAGCGCACAACGACGCCTCATCGGAAACGGCCAGGCCCAATGCCCGCGCCAGCCGCTCGCACAACCCGGTGACACTCGACGCCACCCCCGCCAGCGGCAACCAGAGCACGCCACAATCGGCCGGGGCCTGCAACAGGCATTCGGTCAATAACGCCGTCTTGCCACTGCCAGCGGGCGCACAAACCAGTCGCACCCGCGCAGAAGATTCTAATAACGGACGGCTCAGACGTGCGCGCGACTGATGATGGGCGCAGAGTCTGGGCAGGAATCCAGGACGATCCAGACAGGGGGTCATGGCGGTCATTGCGGCGTGCCTTTTTATAGTTGTGCCGCAACCCTAGCCCTCTGCAACCCGCTTGTTGAGAAGTATTCAGGACGCTGATTGGTGCCCATAAAAAAGTGCGACCCACCGGTCATGTAGGAGCGAAGCTTGCCCGCGAAGGTGGCGTGACAGCCAACATCATTGTTGGATATACAGCCACCTTCGCGAGCAAGCTTCGCTCCTACAGGGGGTTGTGGTACTCCGTTAGCGAACACCCTCCGCACGCAACGCCGATGGCGTGTAGTCCGCCGCTTTGGCTTCGAAGCCGAATTCAAAGCTGTGCTTCTCTTCGTTCTTCATCCCCAGGGCAATGTATCGGCCGGCAATGATGTCGTAGAGCGCTTCGAGGGTGTAGGCCTGGGCCTGGTGATCGTAGTAGTACTGGGCGTGACCTTCGGCCACCCGCCATAGCTGGCCGCGACCGTCGTAGTGGTCCACCAGCGCCACTTGCCAGCTGTCTTCGTCGATGTACATGTGGCGCTTGGCGTAGATGTGCCGCTCGCTCGGCTTGACTGTGCCGACCACTTCCCAGACCCGGTGCAGTTCATAGCGGGTCAGGTCCTGGTTGATGTGCCCGGCCTTGATGATGTCGTCGTACTTGAGGCTCGGCGAGTCGAGTTTGTAGCTGTTGTACGGGATGTACATTTCCTTCTTGCCGATCAGTTTCCAGTCGTAGCGATCCGGCGCACCGGAGAACATGTCGAAGTTGTCGGACGTGCGCAGACCGTCGGCGGCGGTGCCCGGCCCGTCATACGCCACTTGCGGCGCACGACGCACCCGACGCTGGCCAGCGTTGTAGATCCAGGCCAGACGCGGCTCCTTCACCTGATCCAGCGTCTCATGCACCAGCAACACGTTACCGGCCAGACGCGCCGGGGCGGTGACCGACTGCTTGAAGAACGTCAGGACGTTGGCGGCTTTTTCCGGGTCCAGGTCCTTCATCAATTGCGGCACGGCGATCTCTTCTTCGAAGCGGATCGGCGTGTAGCTGCCGTTGGTCTGTGGGGTCACCTGGGTGATGATGCGTTTGAGGTTGCCGCCGTGATAACGGGTGATGTGGTTCCACAGCACTTCCACACCGTTCTTCGGAATCGGGAACGCGTAGTAGCGATTGCCGGTGAAATTGGCCAGGCCGTTACCGTCGTTGATGCTGGTCACGTTCAACGCGCTGCGCTTGGCCGACTCGTAGATTTCCGACGGCACGGCGACAGTGCGGTGGGTCGGGTAGACCGGGATCTTGTAGGTTTCCGGGTAGCGTTTAAACATCGCGACCTGGCCTTCCGAGAGTTTGTCCTTGTACTTGTCGACGGTCGCCGGGGTGATGACGAACAGCGGTTTTTCATTGACGAATGGGTCAGCGAGGAAGCCTTTGCTGTCCACCGCCCCGGCGTTTTTCGGGATGCCGCCGGTCCAGGCCGGGATCGAGCCGTCGGCATTGCCGGCCTTCTCCGCCCCCAGCGGCGTGAGGCTGGTGCCGAGCTTTTCGGCTTCTTGCGGCGATACCGCCGCCATCACGTTGGCGGCCAACAGGCTCAGAGCCAGGACGCCGCATTGCAGAATCATCTTGCGCATTTAACTCATCCTTCTCAGCCAGATCAGAAGTTCACGCCGAAGCTCAGCGCCAGGAAGTCGCGGTCAGCAAGGGTGTTGTAGTCCCCGCCGAAAAAGTCGGTGTAACTCAGGCTCGCGGTATAGGTGTTGCGGTAGTCGGCATCGACGCCGACGCTGATCGCCTTGGCGCCTTCGTTGAACAGGCCGTTGGGGCCGTACCCGCTGACGTCATGGGACCAGGACAGGTTGGGCTTGAGGTTGATCCCGCCGATCACGTTGGCGTAGTCGAGGATCGCCCGGGCGCGGTAGCCCCAGGAGGTCGAGGTGACGAAGCCGTCGGTGTCGCCGCCGAAACCGTACTGGCCGTAGACCGAGTCACGGCCATAGCGCAGCTTGGTCCGCGACTCCAGGCCACCGACCCGCACCACCGCCGCTTCACCGACCAGGGTCAAGCGCTGGGCGCCCCACACCTGATCGAAGAAGTGCGTCAGGGTGCTCTGGATCTGGGTCACTTCCTTGCGGCGATAACCTTTGTTGTCGGACCCAGGCCCGGAGGCAATCGGCGAGGCCGCGCCGCCAGCGATCGGGTTGATCATGGCCAGGGTCAGGTCGTTGGTATTGACCTGCACCGGCGCATTCGGCCGGTAGCTGATCTCGCCGGTCCACGCGGTGCCGGTGGGCAAGGTGGTGGAGAAACTTGCGCCATACAGGCGAATGTCTTCCGGGTATTCGAGGTAGTACTGGCCGCGACCGAGCATCACGCTTTGCGCCAGGCCCGAACCGCTACCCGGAGCCAGACGGTTGGCGACGCTGACCATGCCCGGCAGGCTGGCCAGGGTCGATGCGCCAGCAGTGACGGTACCGACCGTTGGTGTGCGGCTGTGGTAGTTCATGAAATACAGGCCGTATTCGGTATCGTCACCGAGCCAGCGCAACGCCGTGCCCCACTGCCCCGAATCCCGCGCATCGCGGTCGCCGCCACGCGGCACGATCACACCTTCACGGGTGACCTGGATCGGCTGGCCAAAGGCTGCCGCCAGTGGCGCCAACGGTGCAATTGCCGGACTGCCAACGCTGTAGTTGTTGTTGCAACCGTCCGCCGCCACATCGACACCGAAGTAGGTGCCGCAGTTGTCGAGAACCGTCTGATCCCATTCCAGTTGATAGAAACCTTCAACGGTCAGTTGATCGGTCAGGCCTTGGGAGCCGAACAGCATGTTCACCGGGATCAAGCCTTCCTTGATCTCGGCGCCGGGGCGACGAAACGCGGAAACGTCGATCGGGTTGATGCTGTTGATTGAGTTGCCGATGAAGGTACTTTCACCCCAACTGACCACCTGCTTGCCGGCACGCACAGTGCCCGGCAAATCAGCGATGGAATAGTTGTGATAGACAAAAGCATCGAGGATCTGCGCCCCAGAGGATTTGGCGCCTTCCTTGCGACCGCTGTCGCTGATTTGCTTGAACTCGCGGTCCTCATCCTTGAGTTCGAAGTCGTACCAGTACTTGCCACGCACGAACACACCGGTGTCGCCGTATTTCAGTTCAAGGTCGTGGATACCCTTGACGATCTTGGAGAAGGTTTCGCCCTTCTTGAAGTTCAGCCGTCCGTCATCACCGGTCGAAGACTGGCCCGTACCGCCGTTCACCGTGCCGACCAAAGACTTGTCCGCATCGCGCATGCCCCAGCTCGCGCCGACGGACAGCGAAGAATCGAAGGTCCCCTCGATTTCCCCGATATTGAATGCAACGGCGTGTGCCTGGGCGCAGCAACCCAAGGCCACCGCAGCGGCAAGCGCCTGCGGCGTGAAGATGGCGCGCATTGTTGTTTTTGTCATGCGTCTTCCCCGGTGAGTGACAGAAGGCCCCACCCTACTGCCGCGCATCGGGAGCGATAAGCGCACCAAGGAGGTATTCGCGCTGTACCTCCAAAGGATTACTGCCCGCACGGGCTGGGGCTTTGCGCGAGGCATGGATGGGCTGGATGGCGGGTTATCAAGGGAATGGATGGGCGCAGTAGCGAGGTGCAGCAGGACTGTTACATGCCTCGTAACAGTGCATGTCACGAATCGCTATTTTTCCTTTGGGTTCAAACCCTTATTCTTGCCGGGCTTTCACGGGAACCCGCCGTGAAGCACAAAGCGATGGCCTGTCATGAACCCCATGCCTTTCGCGCAATATTTCAGATGAGTTGAAGCGTTTTCGAGTCATCGCCCTGTGTTCACTGACGTTGATTTATTGCTCCTTGATCAAACGTCTTACTTTGGCCGCTGCGTTTGCAGCGGCCTTTTTTATGCCTGCGATTTAGTGCGTTCAACTGCAAGTCAGAATTTACGCACACGAAAAAGTAACTTTCCTGCCAAGCCCTGAAACCTCATCTCACCCGTGTAATTCGTCCTGGTTCAAACGAAGAAATCACCTACGACATTCCCAGACCCAAGTCTTCTATTACTCCCTTAGGATTCAATCAGATCAACCGACGTTGACGAGGAATGTATCCACTCACAATCGTGTTTACCCCAAATTTATTAAAGCGAGTTAAGACAGAGAAAGTTATTCATGGATGACCGTCACGGATTTATGAATCTTCCAGCCACCTATGTCGGTGGCAAACCCAAGCCCGGAATGGACTCTATAGGCGGAGGCTTCAGCGACAGTTCAGGCAGAGGCTTTTCCCCGGCAGGCCCAGCCGCCATGCAACCAATCTACGATCATCTCTGGAACCAGACAGTCGAAAAATTGAATACGACGGCCGAGGCCCTGCAAAACGAATACACCGTAAAACTAAACAACCTTCCACATTCCATCGAAAATGAATTGGCAGCGGTGCGAGCAGCAGGGACAACTCATCCCCTTCCTCCTGTTGCAGCTATTCAAAGGGAATTGCAGGTA
Organism: Pseudomonas sp. LBUM1646; assembly: GCF_059716165.1. Taxonomy (NCBI): domain Bacteria; kingdom Pseudomonadati; phylum Pseudomonadota; class Gammaproteobacteria; order Pseudomonadales; family Pseudomonadaceae; genus Pseudomonas; species Pseudomonas sp. LBUM1646. The sequence continues at coordinate 1,106,487 of NZ_CP166810.1, read as the reverse complement.
CGTAACACGTTGCTATTGCGTAAAACGGCTGAGCTTCACGCTCAAGTTGCCTTGGCCCATGCGTTCTATGGCTCGGACCCGATCAATAAAAGCACCCGTGATTTCCTGGGGAAGTCGAAAACCTTTGGCAGAGTCACGACACCGGACGGAATAGCCAGCCAGAAGTGGGAAAGTTCGTATCGAGCGGCTTGGTCTGCACGTTACCTGAACGACACCATCGCGCTTCTGAATCAACAGCACGTCAATGTGCAGAACTTCTTGGCCGCCGCACAAACTGACGAACAAGCCCGGCTGGTTTCACAGCAAGAGGCACAAAGAGTCGCGGCCGAACTTGCGCGTATGGCGGCAGAAGCTGAAACAAGGCGTGTTGCCGCCGAACAGGCACGGGTTGCAGCCGAAGCCGCCGCGCAGCAAGTAGTTGCCGAACAGCAACGCCTGAAAGAAATCGCTGATGCAGCACGTCGGGCACAAGAACAAGCTCGGCTTGCAGCATTGAAAATAGCGCTGGCCGAAGCTGAAGCCAATGCAGAAGCAGCCACAGAGCATTTCGCAACCGAACAGGCTCGTCTTCAAGCGGAAATGGAGCAGCGAATCGAGCAGATACAAAAGCGACTACACAAACAAAGGCAGAGTCTGGAGATTCGCTGGAACGTCATTGATACCGCTACTGCCGTGGCTAAACGACAAGCTCAACTGGCAACACTGAAGATACAACAACGAAAGGAAAAGCAGTCACAGGCGCACAATCAGCAACAGGCGCTTCTGGAAGCACAGACGAAGTCCGAACAACAAGAACGTGGCGGACCCACGCACGCGCCAGAAGTCCATCATGTGTATCCCGCATCAGGTGCAGTGGCGAGCTCTAGCCTGGCCTTCTCGCTCGCCTCGACCACCCTCCGACTTCCCCCCGTAACGGCTTCCGCGATTATGAGTGCGCTGCACTCAGGAATGCTGGTTGTAACAGCGGCGGGAACAGCGCTGCTGGGCCCGGTATTGGTCGGTTTCGCAGCCCTTCTGCCGCCTTCGCGACTCGGCAATGGCGAGCGCTTCACCATGAGCGTTCCGCTTGCAGAATTGTCGTCGGCGTCTGCACAGACACTGCGCGAAATTGCGGATCGGCAGGGCGCATTGGATTTGCCCATTGGATTGGGCGTCAGGCCACTGGGCTTGGGCGCTGAAGTGTTCGTCGCCACAACCGACGACTTCCACATACGCTCGGGCGTTCAAGTGCTGAATGCAGCTTACGATTTACTGAATGAAGTTTACGAGACTGCGCTGCCGGATTCGCCAACGGATTTCCTGACCTGGACACCCGCCATCACGCCGGGGAACAGTTCGACCGAGCAACCGATTGTTCAAACTGAAACACTTGCATACTCCGGCGCCCCGATTATTCCGATTGAAGGGCGCCTGGATCTAAATCCGATCCTGGTGGAGGGCTGGGACACGTTCATCATCGTGTTTCCCGATGACTCGGGGATTGCGCCGCTTTATGTCGTGTTTAGCAGTCCTTACGCGGGGGCGTATGTTAAAGGCAAATACAGCGGGCGTTTGTTTAACCCAGAGCAGGCCGGAGGTCCAATACTTGATTTGGATTGGCGCACAGCGGTCATCACTCAAGCTGGAATTGATGCGGTGAAATTACATATCGCACGTCTCGACCAATCGGACGCCAACGACATAATGGTTCGACGCCTAGAAAAAATTCTGAGCCACCACGGGAAAATAACTGACACAGATTTGCGCTACTACACTCATGAGATACGAGAACTAGAGCGTTACAGGGCGTTCGGCTATAGCGACACCGCACCTCCTTCCGACGAGTCTCAAATATGGAACAATGCACATACGGCTACTCTTGAGGACTACAAGCTAGGAAGCGAATTGACACTTTTGTATAGCGAAGAAGCAATCAGTGCAATGAATGCACAAGACCAAAGAGAGTACGTAAAAGACATGAGGAGCTTCGAACAATGAGCCCTATCGAACAAATCATCAAAAACGAATCGGTAGAAGATGTCGTTTCGTATTTCGCGCTTTTCAGGTCTGCCCAAGCGGTCGACAGAATGTATGGGCAACACCGCCAAGAGATAATTTTAAATGGTGAACTGGTAAACACTTACAATTCGCTCTTCAGCGATGGCGTACTGGCTAGCGATGAAAATGGAAAAACCGTAAAGGGACCGAACTGGAAAGCCCCTCAGTTTATTACCGAAAATAGATATTCTTAACAAGTAATTCGGCCACCAAGCCTAAGCTCGGTGGCCACTTCATTTAAAGCGAATACTTCTGCAAATTCCCCATCATTTCCTTCAACGCCTCAATATTGTCCTTCGGATGCGCCGCCCCTTCGAAATCACAAATCTGCTGCCAATGCGCCGCCACGTCTTCCGGCGAGAACCCCACCCGCGGATCAAACCCGGCACCGAGGCTGCGCTCCCAGCGCACCTTGCCCATCCAGCCGCCACCGACCTCAAACAGCCCTGATGTTTCCTGGCAATTTTCGCTGGCCAGGTACACCACCAACGGGCTGACCAGTTCTGGCTTGAGCTGTTCGAACACTTGCGGCGGGATCAGACCTTCGGTCATGCGGGTGCCGCCGGTGGGGGCGATGGCGTTGACCAGGATGTTGTTTTTGCGGCCTTCAATGGCCAAGGTGCGGGTCAGGCCGTAGAGGCCGAGTTTGGCCATGCCGTAGTTGGACTGGCCGAAATTGCCGTAGATGCCGGAGGTCGAGGCGGTGAAGATCACTCGACCGTAATTTTGCTCGCGCATATGGGGCCAGGCGGCACGGGTGACTTTGTAGGCGCCTTCGACGTGGACGCGGTAAACCAGGTCCCAGTCAGCGTCGTCCATTTTGTGGAAGGTCTTGTCCCGCAGGATGCCGGCGTTGTTGACCACGACATCGACACGGCCAAACACGTCGAGGGCGTTTTGCACGAGTTTGTCGCCGTCGGTGACGGAGTCGTGATTAGCCTCGGCCGTGCCGCCGGCCTCGCGGATTTCGGCGACCACACGGTCGGCTGCCGAGGCGTTGGCACCTTCACCCTGAGCCGTGCCGCCAAGATCGTTGACCAGCACTTTGGCGCCCTGTTTGGCGAACAGCAGCGCATGCGCCCGGCCGAGACCGCCGCCAGCGCCGGTGATGATCACGACTTTATCTTCGAAGCGCACAGACTCATTCATGGGGGACTCCAGCAGGCCAAGGGACGATGACCTCGAGTGTCAGGCACGCGGCGGCGGGTCACAATCAAGACGAGGGGGCTGAATGGTGTGCGATAAGGCAGGGGGATGATGAGGTGAATGTTAAAAAAGATCGCAGCCTTCGGCAGCTCCTACGTGCCTGTGGGCGCTGCCGAAGGCTGCGATCTCTTTAGGAACACGCCCTCTTGAGCGGTGCTGAAACCTGCCGATCACGAAACTCCAGATAGTGTTTGAGCACCTGCCCCGGCGCTTCGGTCTGGGGGTAGTGACCAATGCCCGGCAACAGCACCGTATCGGGGTTGGGGATCAGTTCCCGATAACGCTCGACCATATGCGCGCCGGAAATCGGATCGACCTCGCCATCGATCACCCGCAACGGCACTTCATTGCGCTGCATGGCGCCGACCCAGCGCTCGCGCTGGACTCGCCGCTGCGGAATGTAGCCGATCAGTTTATGCATGATCCGTGGCCCGCGATTACTGTCGATCAAGCTCCAGAAATCATCCATCTCGCTTTCGGTCGGCCGGGTTTGGGGTCCGAAGATCTGCCGGAAACTTTTCACCAGCGCGTCACGGGTAAAGGCGCGGCCGATCATCCAGCCCAATGGGCTGAGCAAGAGTTTTTGCGCCAGCAACGGGCGATGGGTTTCGGGAAACAGACCGCCGTTGAGGAACACGCAACTGGCGATATCAATTCGCGCCTCATAATGCCGGGCCAGCAGTTCCTGGGCCACGCTGTCGCCGTAATCATGGGCCAACAGGTGTACCGGCTGCTCGATGTTCAGATGCGCCAGCAAGGCCTGCTGCAAATCGGCTTGCTCCAGCAGGCTGTATTCGTGGTTCACCGGTTTGGCCGAATCGCCGAAGCCGAGCATGTCGCAGGCGATCACTCGATAGCGCTGGGCGAGCGGCTGCCAGAGGTAATGCCAGTCCCAACTGGCGGTTGGAAAACCGTGGATAAGCAATAGCGGCTCACCCTGCCCGGCCATCCAGTAGCGGATGACCTGGCCACGGAATACGAACGTCTGGCCGCGTTTGCGCCAGACACACAGCGGGATCTCGGCGAGAGGCATTAGAGTTTATAACCCGGGTCTTGTTTATCGAGTTTGCGCAGCAACGCCGGCCAGGCCAGCGCGCCGCCCATCCCTTGTGCACTTTTGGTGACGCCGGCGATCATCGCCTTGGCGCCTGCCAGAATCTGCGGTTCGATGGCGATCAGCTCGGCGCCACCGTTTTGTGCGAGCACCTGAATATCGCAGGCGCGCTGGAAGGTGAACATCATCAAAAAAGTGTCGGCGATGGTGCCGCCACAGGTCAGCAGACCGTGGTTGTGCAACATCAGGAAATTGTTTTCACCGAGGTCGGCTTGCAGCCGCGCCTTCTCCTCGTGGTTCAGCGCGACACCTTCGTAGGCGTGATAAGCCAGGCTGGACAGCACGAACAACGACTGCTGGCTGATCGGTAAAATGCCCTGTTTTTGCGCCGACACCGCAACACCGGCAGCGGTGTGCGTGTGCAGCACGCAGACCACGTCATGACGCACTTCATGCACGGCGCTGTGGATGGTGTAGCCCGCCGGATTGATCTCGTAGGGGCTGTCCATCAGCTTGTTGCCGGCCTGATCGACCTTGACCAGGCTCGACGCGGTGATCTCGTGAAACATCAGCCCGAACGGGTTGATCAGGAAATCTTCGGTGCCCGGCACCTTGGCCGAGATGTGGGTAAAAATCAGATCATCCCAGCCATGCAAAGCGACCAAACGATAACAGGCGGCGAGATCGACGCGGGTCTGCCACTCGGCGGCACTGACCTGGTCTTTGACACTGTGGGGCGATTGGACGGGGGTGACACTCACGGCAAGGACCTCGCTTTTTTATTGTTTTACTCACGTGTCAGCAGTCTAGTCAGCCCTCGGAGTTCGTGTAGTTGCATTCGCAGCCAGCTTGATGGCCGAGCGAGTCAGTGACGCCATGACCTTGGATCCATGTCAAAGCACCGACGCCAACAAGGGTGCCGCGAACAGATTGAGCAACCCCGTCAGAACCATGACCAACCCCGCGACCGAACCTTCTTCCCCGCCCACTTCATGGGCTCGACTGACCCCGGCACCGTGAGCACCCACACCAAACAATGCGCCTCGCGCGAGGGCACTGCGCAATGGCAACCACTTGAGCAGGATGCCGCCAAGCATTGCCCCGAACACCCCGGTGAACATCACAAACACCGCCGTCAATTCCGGTACGCCACCGAGGTCGTGGGCCAGCGGCATGGCAAAGGGTGTGGTAATCGAACGGGGCACCAGCGACATCGTCACCGAACTGTCCAGCGCCAGCGCCTTGGCCAGTCCGAACGAACTGCCGATGGACGCCGCGCTGCCCGCCAGCATTCCGAGCAGCAACGCCGACCAGTGCCGCACCAGCATCTGTCGCTGTTGCCAGATCGGCACCGCGAAGGCCACAGTGACCGGGCCCAATACCAGCATCAGCCAATGGGTGTTGCTCGAATATTCCGCATAAGCCGTATGCAGCGGCACCGCAAGCGCCAGCAACAGAGCCGGGACCAAAATCAGCGGCGACAGCACGTAACGCCCCGTACGCCGGTAGATCCAGCGGCTGAACAGATAAGCCAGCAGCGTGAACGCCAGCCAGAACATCGGCATCAGCTCAAGCTTCATGGGGCCTCCTCAAACGGACGACCAGCTCCACGGTAAATGCCGTCACCAACATCACCATCAACGTGCTGACGCCGATCACCAGCAAAATCCGCCAGCCGTCGTCGCGCAGCAGGCCGCCGTAATCAAGCAGGCTCATCAACGCAGGAATAAAGAACAACAGCATCTCGGCCATCAATAACCCGGCGCCCATCTGCAATGCTGCGGGTTTCACCCAACCAAGGGCGAACGCCAGCAGCAGCAACGCCATGCCAATCACGCCTCCAGGAATCGGCCAGGAAAACCAGGCGGCCAATTGGCAGCCGAGCAGGTAGATCGCCAGCAGCACGGCCAATTCAGCGATGAGTCGGGAAAGCTTTCTCAGCGTTGGAGAGTTGAAGGTTGATGCGTTCATGGTTTCGGTCCTCACAGGTGCTCATTTTACGGAGCGGGCTGCTATCCCCGAAGCGAATTGTTAGACTAAAAGCCATTCCAAAATGGAATTCAGCCCATGGAATTCAAACAGCTACGCAGCTTCATCGAAGTGATGCACCAGGGTGGTTTCACCCAGGCGGCCAAGACCTTGCACATCAGCCAATCGGCCGTTAGCAAGCAAGTCGCGCAGCTTGAGCAAAGTCTGGGCACCCCGCTACTGGAACGCTTGGGCTCGCAACTGCGCCTGACCGCCGCCGGCAGCGTCGTGCTGCAACGCGCCGAAGGCATGCTGCGCCTGCGCAATGAGTTGCTCAGTGAACTGGATGACTTGAGCCAACTGGCCCGTGGGGAGTTGCGTCTGGGATTACCACTACTGGGCAGTGACGCGTTGTTTGCTGGACTGTTCGCCGAATACCGGCGACGCTACCCGAACATCAGCATTCAATTGCTCGAAGGTGGCAGCCTGAACATCGAGCAGGCGGTATTGAGCGGGGAGCTGGAATTGGGTGGCAGCCTGCCGACGAAGGATCCGCAATTCGCGTTTCAGCCGTTCTGCGACGAACCGCTGGACGCCCTCCTGCCGGCCGAACATCCGCTGGCGGCGAAAACCGTAATTGGTCTGGAGGAATTGGCTGACACGCCGTTCCTGCTGTATCAGCGCAGCTTTGTGCTCAATGACCGCTTGCTGCAAGCCTGCCAACAAATGGGGTTCACGCCCAAGGAAGGGGGTCGCAGCGGCCAGGCAGATTTTCTGGCGGCGCTGGTGGCCGCCGGGCAAGGCGTAGTGCTGTTGCCCAGCGTTGTGGCGCGGGGGCTGGTGCGACCAGGCGTGGTGCGCCTGACCTTGAACGCGCCGGCTTATCTGCGCTGGGACATTGCCTTTATCTGGCGCCAGGGTGCTTACCTGTCCAAAGCCGCCCAGGCCTGGCTCGCACTGCTGCGCGAGCGTCCGGTCAGCCCCGCAGAGCGCTGACCAGCTCCGCCAGCCAAGGCTCGGCATCGGTTTCCGGCGTCACGCTTTCGCTGGCATCGAGGCGCAGCATTGGCAGCACCTCGCGCAGGCCCAGCTCGCCGAACAATTCACGCATCTGCTCACCGCCGCCGCAGAAGGTGTCGCCATAGCTCGCATCGCCCAGGCCGATCACCGCGCCAGGCAACCCACGCCAGGCGGCGGGCAACTGGTCACGAATCATCGAGTACAACGGTTGCAGGTTGTCCGGCAATTCGCCCATGCCGGTGGTCGAGGTCACGGCCAGGAAGGCTTCGGGGCCGAACGCCTGGACGTCAGCCAGGCTGGCGCGAGGGTTGTGCCAGGTCTCGAAACCGGCTTCTTTCAAAATATTCGCAGCGTGCCGGGCGACTTCTTCAGCCGTGCCGTACACCGAGCCGGAAAGGATGGCGACTTTCATCAATCTGTTCCTGAAGCTGTAAAAGACGGGCGATATTAACAGCACCGGGGAAAAACCTGCGATTGCCTCTCAATTAGCGTTAGTGGCCAGTAGACAGCTCATTTTGTTCTTCTAGAATGCAGCACTCAATCAACTTGGAAAGGATTCTCTGATGATCAACGCTCAACTGCTGCAAATGGTGATCAACGCTTCCAATGACGGCATCGTGATTGCCGAAAAGGAAGGCGAGCAAGACAACATCCTGATTTACGTCAACCCGGCATTCGAACGCCTGACCGGTTACACCAGCGAAGAAATCCTCTACCAGGACTGCCGCTTCCTGCAGTCAGGCGATCGGGACCAAGAGGCACTGCCGCTGATTCGCGAGGCACTGGACAACAGCGGTTCGTGTCGGGAAGTGCTGCGCAACTACCGCAAGGACGGCACACCGTTCTGGAACGAACTGTCCCTTTCGACAGTTAAAAACGAAAGTGACGGACAAACCTATTTTGTCGGTGTACAAAAAGACGTGACCGTCCAGATCAAGGCACAACAGCGGGTGGCGCAACTGGAAGCGCAAGTGGCTGAATTGCAGGCCGAGTTGGCTGCGCTCAAAGCGACGAACGGCGAAAACAAAACTGCGAATTAATTGTCATTAACTACAATCACCGATGACTTTGTAACTTTTATTTACGAGCAAGCCATGCAACGCGACGCACTCCTAACCCAGGATGAGCTGGATTTTATCCAGACCATGCAGCACAACCCGCAGCTCAATGTGCGGGATGCAACGTCGAGCCTGCTCGTCAACGGTGGATCGCAGATCCGGGACCTGCTTACGCGCCTCGCGGCCCATGAGCAGGTCACCATCCAGGCCAACTTCGAAAATCAGCAAATGACCTTCCCGCTGCACCTGGTGGAGGACGAGTTTCACGCGCTGCATTTGCGCCTGGGCGTGCCGAGCATTTTTGAAGACGGACCGCAGGTCCGGCCATGGCGCCTGACGCTTGAGGAGCCGGTCGCGCTGGAGAATGCCAAGGGTCAGCCCGGCACGATGTGGGTCCACGAAGTGTCGTTCAAAGGGGTATTGCTGGAAGTTCGCAACAAGACCAAACCGCCAAAGCATTTCGCCTTGTGGTTCAGCCCGTCAGGCTATGAGCGGATCGCATTGCGCGGCACGTTCGAACGGGAAACCGAGCAAGGCTTCTTCGCTTATCAGTTGAGCCAAAGCGACAAGGACGAAACCGAACGTCTTCGTCAGTTCATCCTTCAGCAACATCGCCTGACCCATCCCGCCCTCCACGTCTAAGCCTCAAGTATCCAGGTTACCCGCCAGGAACTGCTTCAGGCGCTGTCGCATCAGCAAGCCTTCGTTACCCAGACAACCAATCGACGATCCGGCCAGGCTTTCCTGCGCCAGATCGGACGCATCACCGGCGAGCATCAACTGGCAATCCAGGCTCAAGGCCAGGCGATTCAAGCGTCGTGGCAGCTCGGCGGCCGGCACGTGATTGGAAAACAACACCAGCGCCAGGGGTTTGATTCTTTCGCAGACCAGGGTCAACTCATCGAACGGCTGGCCGATCGTGAGCACACGCACTCCCGAATCCATCCCGCTCAAAAACAACGCGGCGACGAGCAGTTCGAGTTCATGGCATTGACCGGCCAGTGCGCTGACAACGATCCGGCGCGGTGAGGTATCACGTATCAGCAGCAGGCGCTGCGCCACACGCGATCGCAGAAAAGCATCGAGGAACAACCATTCGCTGGTCTGGCCGAATGCCTCCTGACGCTTCAACAGTAGCTTCCAGAGCGGCATGAGAATGTCCTGGAACACCACGGGCAGTGTGTAACTGGAGAAAATCTGCCCGTAGACCCGCTCCAGTTGAATGTCGTCAAACGCACTGACAGCGGCCTGGACCTGCTGCCGCCATTGGCCGTAATCGGCCAATACAAGTTCATTGGGGATAATGTGCGAGAGCGCTTTGAGCGGTTCGGTCTTTGCCAGGATCTTGCCGACCTTGCTCACAGCAACACCGCGGTCGATCCAGCCCAGGATGCTGCGAACTGTCTCGATATCGGCCATTGAGTACAGCCGGTGCCCGCTTTCGGTGCGCGTGGGCTGAATCAGACCGTAACGACGTTCCCATGCCCGCAGCGTGACCGGGTTGATACCGGTCAGACGTGCCACCTCTCGAATCGGGAAAAGCTCTTCCCGTTCCAGGGAAGCAGCTGGCAACAACGCAGGGACAAGGTCAGTCAGGACAGGCATTGGGCGGAGATCGTTCATTAGAAAATTGGATCCCATTTAACGCCTATCCCCAGCAATCATTCAAGTTGTTGATGGATGACGAATGTCTCTGGCGTAATTTTTATAATCAGGAATAATCCTTGCTTGTCCCAAGTCGCAGGCCATCACCCCGGCGCTGCGTCTGGCGAAACTCCTACCCGGAGCGACGCGCTTGTCATATGGAGATACAAAATGTCTACCTCACCCGTCACGCTGATGGTGGCGCGCCGCGTTGCCGATGGGCGTTATCAGGACCTGATCGCCTGGTTGCGTGAAGGCGAACAACTGGCCACCGACTTCCCTGGTTATCTCGGCTCTGGCGTGCTTGCTCCGCCGCCCGATGATGACGAATTCCAGATTATCTTCCGCTTCGCCGACGAACACACCCTGCACGCCTGGGAGCATTCCGCCTCACGCACCGCCTGGCTGGCGCGCGGCAGCGACTTGTTCGCCCATCCGACCGAACATCGGGTCAGCGGCATCGAAGGCTGGTTCGGCGCTGCCGGTAATCGCCCGCCGCGCTGGAAACAGGCTGTGGCGATCTGGCTGGCGTTCTTCCCGGTTTCCCTGCTGTTCAACTTTGTCCTGGGGCCGTTGCTCGGCGAAATGAGCCTGTTGCCTCGAGTGCTCGTCAGCACCCTGTGCCTGACGCCACTGATGGTCTATTTCTTTATTCCGCTGTCGACCCGTTTGCTGGCCAACTGGCTGCACAGCACCCCGGCGCGCCCATTGCCCGCCGCGCCCACCACCCAAAACCGCTGATCCCTGTAGGAGCGAGGCTTGCCCGCAATGAACGATGACGCGGTCTGACAGAAAAGACCGAGTCGCCTCATTCGCGGGCAAGCCTCACGCCTACAGGACGTAGGTGAACGCTTGCCGTCGCTGGTATAGTTTTGCTCTAACCGCGACGCGAGCCGTTCATGACCTCTTCCGCAGCCCCAATCCTCATCACCGGTGCCGGCCAGCGAGTCGGCCTGCATTGTGCGCAGCGTTTGCTCGAAGACGGTCACCGCGTGATTTTCAGCTATCGCAGCGAACGCCCCGGCGTGCAGACGTTGCGCGATCTCGGCGCGACAGCGGTGTTCGCGGACTTCTCCAGCGAAGCCGGCATCCTCGCGTTTATCAGCGAACTCAAGACCCACACCGACAGCCTGCGGGCGATCGTGCATAACGCGTCCGAATGGCTGGCCGAAACCCCGGACACCGATGCCCAGGCATTTACCCGAATGTTCAGTGTGCACATGCTCGCGCCCTACCTGATCAACCTGCACTGCGCCGAGTTGCTCGAACGCTCGAACCCGGCCGACATCGTGCACATCAGCGACGACGTGACCCGCAAGGGCAGCAGCCAACATATCGGCTACTGCGCCAGCAAAGCCGGGCTCGACAGCCTGACCCTGTCCTTCGCCGCGAAATATGCGCCAACGATCAAGGTCAACGGCATCGCGCCAGCCCTGCTATTGTTCAACCCCGACGACGACGCGGCGTACCGCGCCAAGGCCCTGGCCAAGTCCGCGCTGGGCTTCGAGCCAGGCAGCGAAGTGATCTACCAGAGTCTGCGCTATCTGCTCGACAACCCTTATGTCACCGGCACGACCCTGACCGTCAACGGCGGACGGCACGTCAAATAAGCCGCCCCGCGAGGATGTTCCATGACGTTATCCCTGCCCCAGAACTCCCTGTCCCAGAGCTATCGCGAGATCCTCATCGGCCTCGGTGAAAATCCCGACCGCGAAGGTCTGCAAGACACCCCGGTACGCGCGGCCAAGGCCATGCAGTACCTGTGTCATGGCTACGAGCAGAGTGTCGAGGAAATCGTCAACGGCGCGCTGTTTTCGTCAGACACCGACGAGATGATCATCGTCGCCGACATCGAGCTCTATTCGCTCTGCGAGCACCACATGCTGCCCTTCATCGGCAAGGCGCATGTGGCTTATATTCCGACCGGCAAGGTGCTGGGCCTGTCGAAGATTGCACGGCTGGTGGACATGTTCGCCCGGCGCCTGCAAATTCAGGAAAACCTCACCCGGCAGATCGCCGACGCCGTGCAACACGTGACGGACGCCGCCGGTGTCGCCGTGGTGATCGAGGCCAGGCACATGTGCATGATGATGCGTGGCGTCGAAAAACAGAATTCGACCATGAACACCTCGGTGATGCTCGGCGCCTTTCGCGAGTCGAGCAACACCCGTCAGGAGTTCCTGCAATTGATTGGACGGAGCAAGTAGCAATGCCACAACTTCAACCAGGAATGGCGCGCATCCGGGTCAAGGACCTGTGCCTGCGCACCTTCATCGGCATCAACGAAGACGAAATCCTCAACAAGCAGGATGTGTTGATCAACCTGACCATCCTGTACGCGGCGCAAGACGCGGTGCGCGACAACGACATCGATCACGCGCTGAACTACCGCACCATCACCAAGGCAATCATCGCCCACGTGGAGGGCAATCGCTTTGCCCTGCTCGAACGCCTGACCCAGGAAATCCTCGATCTGGTCATGGTCAACGAGTCGGTGCTGTACGCCGAAGTCGAAGTCGACAAACCCCACGCCCTGCGTTTTGCCGAGTCGGTGTCGATTACGCTAGCGGCGAGCCGCTAAGCTTCAAGCTTCAAGCTTCAAGCGGTAAGCTAACGGCCACCGCAACCCAACTTGCAGCTTGAAGCTTGCCGCTCAAAGCTGTCTCGCAGAGACAACCATGAACGATCAACAACGCCTGGAACTTGAAGCCGCCGCCTTCCGCCGGCTGGTCGCGCACCTGGACAGCCGCAAGGACGTGCAGAACATCGACCTGATGAACCTCTCGGGTTTCTGCCGCAACTGCCTGTCCAAGTGGTACAAGGCCGCGGCCGACGAACGCCAGATCGAGGTCAGCCTCGACGACGCCCGCGAAGTGGTTTACGGCATGCCGTACGCCGAGTGGAAAGCCCAATACCAGCAAGAAGCCAACGCCGAACAACAAGCGGCGTTCGCCAAAGGAAAACCCAATGAGTGATTTGAACACCCTGCGCGCCAGCCTCAAGAACGGCGAACACGTTTTTGCTGACACCCTGGCGTTCATTGCCGCCGGTTACGATTACCAGCCGCAGGCCTTCAACAACGGAGGCGTGGAAAACGCCGCCGGGCAGAACGAAGGTTCGTGCAAGACCCTCGGTCTGGCGTTACTGGAAGGTCTGAGCGATGAAGAAGCGCTGCTGGCGTTTGGCGAGCATTACCGCTCGGTGGTGGCGACGCCTGAGGGCAGCGACCATGGCAATATCCGCGCGTTGATGGCTCATGGTCTGGCTGGCGTGAAGTTCGTTCAGCAACCGCTGAACCGCCGCTGATTCACGAAAGATCAAGATCAAAAGATCGCAGCCTTCGGCAGCTCCGCGCCTGTGGGCGCTGCCGAAGGCTGCGATCTTTTCGCTTCTACAGCACATCCCGACTTTTAAGATTGACCCGGCGACTTTATTTCGTTTGCCCGGCACGCCTGCTCACGGCTTAGATAAAAAGAAGCATCCCTTCTTCTGAGTCAGGTATCCATGAGCAGCGAAACCATCAGCAAGTCGATCAACATCGTTCATCCCGTCACGCTCAGCCACGGCAAAAACGCCGAGGTCTGGGACACCGAGGGCAAACGCTACATCGATTTCGTCGGTGGCATCGGCGTGCTGAACCTAGGCCATTGCCATCCGCGCATCGTCGAGGCCATTCGCGAACAGGCCACCCGGCTGACCCACTACGCATTCAACGCCGCCCCGCATGTGCCCTACATCGAACTGATGGAGCGTCTGACGGCGTTTATCCCAGTGGACTACCCGGTCAGCGGCATGCTGACCAACAGCGGCGCGGAAGCGGCGGAAAACGCCCTGAAAATCGTCCGTGGCGCCACCGGCCGCACCGCAGTGATTGCCTTTGATGGCGCCTTCCACGGCCGCACCCTCGCGACTCTCAACCTCAATGGCAAAGTCGCGCCCTACAAACAGAAAGTCGGCGTGCTGCCAGGGCCGGTGTATCACCTGCCCTTCCCCAGCAAAGACAACGGTGTGACCTGCGCCGAGGCGTTGAAGGCGATGGATCGGCTGTTCAGCGTCGAAATCGACGTCGAGGACATCGCCTGTTTTATCGTCGAACCCGTGCAGGGCGAAGCGGGTTTCCTGGCGATGGACGTGGAATTCGCCCAAGCGTTGCGGCGCTTCTGTAACGAGAAAAACATCCTGCTGATTGCTGATGAAATCCAGTCCGGTTTCGGCCGCACCGGTGAGCGTTTTGCCTTCTCGCGACTGGGCATTGAACCCGACCTGATCCTGCTCGCTAAAAGCATCGCCGGCGGTGTGCCATTGGGCGCGGTGGTCGGGCGCACGTCGCTGCTCGACACCTTGCCCAAGGGTGGACTGGGCGGCACCTATTCGGGCAATCCAATTGCCTGCGCCGCAGCATTGGCAACGCTGGACGAAATGACCGACGCGAATCTGCACACCTGGGGCTCGCAACAGGAAGAAGCGATTGTCAGCCGATACGAGTCTTGGCGCACCAACAAGCTTTCACCGTTTCTGGGGCGCCTGACCGGCGTCGGGGCGATGCGCGGTATCGAGTTGGCCCATGCCGACGGCACACCGGCCTCTGCGCAGTTGACCCAGTTGCTGGCCCTGGCCCGCGACGCAGGTTTGCTGCTGATGCCCAGCGGCAAGTCTCGAAACATCATTCGACTGCTGGCACCGTTGACCACCGAGGCCAGTGTGCTCGAGGAAGGCCTGGACCTCCTTGAGGCGTGCCTGGCAAAACTGACCTGAGCATAAAGTCCCTGTAGGAGCTGCCGCAGGCTGCGATTTTTTGACCTTGACCTTTTAGAGCAAAGTCAAAAAATCGCAGCCTGCGGCGTCTCCTACAGGTTCAACGTATTTGTCTCAGGCACAAAAAAACCGGCCGAAGCCGGTTTTTTCATTTCAACGTTCTCAGAACTTGGCGTTCTGCAGGTCGTCGAGGTAACGCTCGGCGTCCAGGGCTGCCATGCAGCCGGCGCCGGCCGAAGTGATCGCTTGACGGTAAACGTGGTCAGCCACGTCACCGGCGGCGAAGATGCCTTCCAGGTTGGTCGCAGTGGCGTTGCCTTCACGGCCGCCGTGCACGACCAGGTAGCCATCTTTCAACGTCAGTTGGCCTTCGAACAGCGAAGTGTTCGGGGTATGGCCGATGGCGATGAACACGCCGTCGACTGTCAGCTCGTCGAAGCTGCCGTCGTTGTTCTTCAGGCGAGCACCGGTGACACCCATGTTGTCGCCCAGGACTTCGTCCAGGTTCGAGTTCAACTTGAGGATGATCTTGCCTTCGGCAACCCGGGCATTCAGCTTGTCGATCAGGATTTTCTCGGCGCGGAAGGTTTCGCGACGATGGATCAGGGTCACGGTGCTGGCGATGTTGGCCAAGTACAGCGCTTCTTCAACAGCGGTATTACCGCCACCGACCACAGCCACTGGTTTGTTGCGATAGAAGAAACCGTCGCAGGTCGCGCAGGCCGAAACGCCTTTGCCCATGAACGCTTCTTCCGATGGCAGGCCCAGGTAACGAGCGCTGGCGCCGGTGGCGATGATCAGGGCGTCGCAGGTGTAAGTCGCGCTGTCGCCAGTCAGGGTGTACGGCTTGGCAGCGAAGTCCACGGCATTGATGTGATCGAAGACGATCTCGGTCTCAAAGCGTTCGGCGTGCTCTTTCATCCGCTCCATCAGCGCCGGGCCGGTCAGGCCGTGGACGTCGCCCGGCCAGTTGTCGACTTCGGTGGTGGTGGTCAGCTGACCGCCGGCCTGCATGCCAGTGATCAGCAGTGGCTTGAGGTTGGCACGGGCGGCATAGACCGCGGCGCTGTAACCGGCAGGGCCGGAACCGAGAATAATCACTCGCGAATGACGGACTTCAGACATGACCTGCTCCTGTTAACCGGCCCGAAAAACCTGGCGCGGAACGCCGGTTTGCCGGCGGGAATAAAAAAGGACTGTTGAAAGCACTTGGGGAAGGCTTGAGCTCGACAGTCCTGTAAAAGAATGGGTGCAGCGTATCGAGGGGGCGAAGATTAAGGAAATACGGTTTAACAATCCAGCTCATAGGCGGTCTCTATCCCGAAGCAGCGATTTTATAGACGCCTTTGTTACAGTGAATGTCGATGCTGCTGCCGCGCTTTCGCCTGTGAGGCAAAGCCGGTAAGGTCGGCCCGTTTAACCCTTGCTCGGAGCACGCTATGCCCGCCCCTGTTCTGTCCGGCCCGCAATACCTGCGCGAAGGCCTCAAGCTGGTCCTCAGCCCGGGCCTGCGTTTGTTCGTCTTGTTGCCGCTGGCTATCAACCTGGTGCTGTTCGTCGGATTGATCTTCCTGGCCGGCCATCAATTCAGTATGTGGGTCGATACGCTGATGCCGTCCCTGCCCGACTGGCTCAGTTTCCTCAGTTACATCCTCTGGCCGATTTTCGTCGTGCTGGTGGCGTTTATGGTGTTTTTCACCTTCACCATGCTCGCCAACGTCATCGCCGCACCGTTCAACGGCTTCCTCGCGGAAAAGGTCGAAGTGGTGGTGCGTGGCACCGACGACTTCCCGGCCTTCAGTTGGGGCGAGCTGATCGAAATGATCCCCCGCACTCTGGCTCGGGAAATGCGCAAACTCGGCTACTTCCTGCCGCGGGCGCTTGGCCTGTTCATTCTCTCGTTCATCCCGGTGGTCAACATCATCGCCGCGCCGTTGTGGCTGCTGTTCGGCGTATGGATGATGGCGATCCAGTACATTGACTACCCGGCGGATAACCACAAACTCGGCTGGAACGAAATGCTCGCCTGGCTGCGCCAGAAACGCTGGCAGAGCATGAGTTTTGGCGGGATCGTTTACCTGGCGCTGCTGATTCCGGTGGTCAACATTCTGATGATGCCCGCCGCAGTCGCGGGCGCGACCTTGTTCTGGGTCCGTGAGCGTGGCGCGGAAAATCTGGTACCCCAGCGCTCGATGTCATAAATCCATCATCGCACCGACACAATGACGACATGGCCTCAGCCGACACTGAGGTCATGACGACAGCTCTGCATATCACCCTGATCACCGAAACCTTCCCTCCGGAAATCAACGGCGTAGCCCATACCCTAGGCCGCTTGTGCGACGGTTTGCGCGCGCGCGGTCATCAAGTCGAGCTGGTTCGACCGCGTCAAGGCTGTGATCGGCAACTGGGCAGCGACGACGCATTGCTGCTGTGTCGCGGTTGGCCACTGCCGGGTTATCCGGGCTTGCAGTGGGGTCAGTCGTCGATGCACAAGTTGCTGCGGCGCTGGAAACGCCATCGCCCCGACGTGCTGTACATCGCCACCGAAGGTCCACTGGGTTTGTCGGCGTTGCGTGCCGCGCGGCGCCTGGGGATTTCGGTGGTCAGTGGTTTTCACACCAACTTCCAGCAGTACTCGAGCCAATACGGACTCGGCTTGCTGACGCGCCTGTTGACCCACTACCTGCGCTGGTTTCACAACCGCTCGAGCTTGACCCTGGTGCCCAGCATCAGTCAGCGGCTGGAGTTGGAACGCCGGCAGTTCGAACGCCTGGCGCTGTTGTCCCGCGGTGTCGACAGCCAACTGTTTCACCCGGCCAAACGTCTTGACGCGCTGCGTGAGCAATGGGGCCTGGCTGACGATGACATTGCCGTCATCCACGTCGGACGCCTGGCCCCGGAGAAGAACCTGGGCTTACTCAAGCGCAGCTTCGAGGCGCTGAAAAATACTTATCCACAGCGAAACATGAAGCTGATCGTGGTCGGCGACGGTCCACTACGGGTGGCTCTGGAGAAGGAATTGCCCGAGGCGATTTTCTGCGGCTCACAGCGCGGCGAAGCGCTGGCCAGTCACTATGCGTCAGGAGATGTGTTTTTGTTTCCGAGCCTGACCGAAACCTTCGGCAATGTAGTGCTTGAGGCGCTAGCCTCGGGGCTGGGCGTGGTGGCCTACGATATGGCGGCAGCGGGTCAGCACATTCGCCACGGCTACAACGGCGTATTGGCGATGCCGGGAGATGAGGAGGCGTTCTGCGAAGCGGCGCGCTGGTTGCTGGAAGAACGGGAAACCTTGCGTTGCGTGCGGCTGAATGCACGGCAGCATGCGAGTCGCCAGGGTTGGGCGGCGATTATCGAGCAGTTTGAGGGGCAGTTGCGCGGGGTTTGTTCACAGGAGCAAGCCCTGGCTGATGCAGCGTTGTTGCCTTAAAAGCTTCGCAGGCAAGCCTCGCTCCTACAGGGGGCGGTGATTCCCTTGTAGGAGCGAGGCTTGCCCGCGAAGAGGCCCTTCTTGGCAGCGCTTAAACCAGCGTCATCAACGCCTCACGGCTGAACGGCAGGATGTCTTCCTCCCGACCGTCACGCACCTTCTGCGCCCAGTCCGGATCCACCAGCAGCGCACGCCCTACCGCTACCAGATCGAACTCATCGTTATTCAAACGCTCCAGCAGTTTTTCCAGGCTGGCCGGTTGGGCAATCTTGTCGGTGTTGACCATGAACTGCAGGAACTCGCCATCCAGGCCCACGCTGCCCACAGTGATGGTCGGCTTGCCGGTGAGCTTGCGGGTCCAGCCAGCCAGGTTCAGTTCGGAACCGTCGAACTCCGGCTCCCAGAAACGTCGCGTCGAGCAGTGGAAAATGTCCACGCCGGCGTCGGACAGCGGCTTGAGGAATTCGCCCAGGGCCTCTGGGGTTTGCACCAGGCGCGCGGTGTAATCCTGCTGCTTCCACTGGGAGAAACGGAAGATGATCGGGAAGCCTTCGCCCACTGCCGCACGCACGGCCTGGATCAATTCGATGGCGAAACGCGAACGGTTGGCCAGGCTGCCGCCGTATTCGTCGGTACGCTGGTTGGTGCCTTCCCAGAAGAACTGGTCCACCAGATAGCCATGGGCGCCGTGGATTTCCACGCCGTCCATGCCGATGCTTTGCGCGTCTTTGGCAGACTGCGCAAAAGCAGCGATCACGTCCTGGATATCCTGTTGGGTCATGCCGTGAACTACGACCTGGCCGTCCTTCAGTTTTTCCGACGGGCCGTAACCCGGAACGCTGGCGTCCGGCTCGGTGCCGATGCGACGCACGCTGCCCACGTGCCACAGTTGCGGAACGATCTTGCCGCCTTCGGCGTGCACCGCGTCGACGACTTTCTTCCAGCCAGCCAGCGCGGCTTCACCGTAGAAGTGCGGCACGTTCGGGTAGCCGTTGGAGGCCTTGTGGCCGACGGTGGTGCCTTCGGTGATGATCAAGCCTACGCCGGCAGCCGCGCGACGGCGGTAGTACTCGATCACTTTGGAATTGGGTACGCCGCCCGGGGAGAAGGAGCGGGTCATCGGCGCCATGACGACGCGGGTCGGCAGTTCGAGAGTGCCGAGGTGGAACGGTTTGAACAGGGCTTTGACGGGCATGGGACGCTCCACGGGGAAATGACTTTATGACGGCGATAATATGGAGAGTCGCAAGGCTTGAATAGCACTATTGATTTAAGTGATTAAGGATTAGAAACGAAAAGATCGCAGCACCCATAGGCGCGTAGGAGCTGCCGAAGGCTGCGATCTTTTGATCTTGCTTTTGATTTTACGGAATCAGCTCAGCGCTTTTTCAATCGCATGAACAATCGTCGGATCATCCGGAGCCGTCCGCGGCGAGAACCGCGCCAATACACGCCCGTCTTTACCCAGCAGGAATTTCTCGAAGTTCCAGGTGATATCACCCGGAAACTCCGCGCCCTCGCCCGCCAGCAAACGGTACAGCTGATGACGATCATGACCGTTGACTTCCAGCTTGCTGGACAACGGAAAAGTCACGCCATAGTTGAGGCTGCAGAATTCCTGGATCTCTTGCTCGGTGCCCGGTTCCTGCCCGGCGAACTGGTTGCACGGCAAGCCCAGCACGCTGAAGCCTTTTTCTTTGTATTGCTGGTAGAGGTTTTCCAGCGCCGCGTACTGTGGGGTCAAACCACATTTGGAGGCAACGTTGACCACCAGCACGACGTTCCCCTTGAAGGGCGCCAGAGGTAGCTCCTGACCATCCAGGGCTGTCAATTTAAGGTCGTGGAAAGCACTCATGACGAACTCCAAATTCCCGTGTTCTTCTCGAAACAGCCACTTGGCGGCGCCTCCAGGGACAGCCGCGGACTAAAAAGGCGCCCTCGGGCGCCTCTCCAGTTCTCTGAGCTTAGCGCAGAAATCAGTGGTGATGGCCACCTTCGCCATGGACGTGACCATGAGCGATTTCTTCCTGGCTGGCGTCACGGATGTCGATGATCTTGACCTGGAAATTCAGGCGCTGACCAGCCAACGGGTGGTTGCCGTCGACGGTGACATCGTCGCCGTCCAGATCACGGATGGTGACAATTTGCATCTGGCCGTCCGGCGCGGAAGCGTGGAACTGCATGCCCACTTCCAGTTCGTCGACGCCTTCGAACATGCTGCGGCTCAGGGTGCTGACCAGTTCGGCAGCGTATTCGCCGTAGGCATCTTCGGGTTCAACGGCAACGGTCAGTTCGTCACCGACGGTTTTGCCTTCCAGGGCTTTTTCCAGGCCCGGGATGATGTTACCTGCGCCTTGCAGGTAAACCAGCGGCGCGCCGCCGGCGGAGCTGTCGATGACCTCACCAGCGTCGTTGGTCAGGGTATAGTCGATGGAGACAGCCTTATTGGCGGCGATCAGCATGGGGCGAGACCTTTTGCAGAAGAATATAGAAAGACCCAGTTTAGCGAAGCAATCGCCCGAAAGCGAACACAACCCGGACGGACGGATTGCGATGAAACCCTCGACGGTCACAGGCTTTCATCAAGACGAGGACGGCCATTGGGTGGCCGAGCTTTCATGCGGTCACACCCAACACCTGCGCCACCAGCCGCCATGGCAATCCAGGGCCTGGGTCCTGGACCCTGTGCAACGTATTGAAAAAATAGGCCTGCCCTTTGATTGCGGTTGGTGCGCACAAGGCTCGGTTAGCGATAACCTTGGCGACTGAATTTCGGTAGATAACCAGTCATAGGTTGTCACCATTGCCATGCACCTCCAGAGAATCCGCATGCAAACTTTTTTTATCGCGCCCACCGATTTTGGTGTGGGTCTGACCTCCATCAGCCTCGGGCTGGTGCGCACGCTTGAGCGAGCCGGGCTGAAAGTCGGCTTTTTCAAACCGATTGCCCAACCGCATCCAGGCGACACCGGCCCTGAGCGTTCCACTGAATTGGTGGCGCGCACCCACGGCCTCAAGCCACCGCAACCGCTCGGCCTGGCCCACGTGGAGCGCATGCTCGGTGACGGTCAGCTGGACGAATTGCTGGAAGAAATCATCACCCTGTATCAGCAGGCAGCCGTCGGCAAGGATGTGCTGGTGGTCGAAGGCATGGTCCCGACCCGCAGCGCCAGCTACGCCGCGCGGGTCAATCTGCACTTGGCCAAGAGCCTGGATGCCGACGTGATCCTGGTCTCGGCACCGGAAAGCGAAGCCCTGACTGAACTCTCCGGCCGGGTGGAATTGCAGGCGCAATTGTTCGGCGGGCCGAAAGACCCGAAAGTCCTCGGCGTGATCCTCAACAAGGTCAAGACCGATGAGAGCATGGAGACCTTCGCCTCGCGCCTGAAAGAACATTCGCCGTTGCTGCGTACTGGTGATTTCCGACTGCTCGGCTGCATCCCGTTCCAACCGGAACTGAACGCCCCGCGCACCCGCGACGTCGCCGACCTGATGGGCGCGCAGATTCTCAATGCCGGTGACTACGAAACCCGGCGCATGACCAAAATCATCATTTGCGCGCGCACCATGCGCAACACTGTGGAGTTGCTCAAGCCCGGCGTGCTGGTGGTGACCCCCGGTGATCGCGACGACATCATCCTCGCCGTCAGCCTCGCCGCCATGAACGGCGTGCCCCTGGCCGGCCTGTTGCTGACCAGCGACACCCTGCCCGACCCTCGGATCATGGACCTCTGTCGCGGCGCCTTGCAGGCTGGTCTGCCGGTGTTGTCGGTGAGCACTGGTTCCTACGAAACCGCCAACCTGTTGAACGGCCTGAACAAGGAAATCCCGATTGACGACCGCGAGCGAGCGGAGATCATCACTGATTTCGTCGCCAGCCACCTCGACGCCAAGTGGCTGCATCAACGCTGCGGTACGCCGCGGGAAATGCGCCTGTCGCCTGCCGTCTTCCGCTATCAACTGATCCAGCGCGCCCAGGCTGCCAACAAGCGCATCGTGTTGCCCGAAGGCAGCGAACCGCTGACCGTGCAAGCCGCCGCGATCTGCCAGGCCCGCGGCATCGCCCGTTGCGTGTTGCTGGCCAAACCGGCCGACGTCGAAGCGGTTGCGCGCGCCCAAGGCATCGAGTTACCGCCGGGGCTGGAGATTCTCGACCCGGACCTGATTCGCGGCAATTACATCGAACCGATGGTTGCCCTGCGCAAGAGCAAAAGCCTCAACGCGCCGATGGCCGAGCAGCAACTGGAAGACACCGTGGTGATCGGCACCATGATGCTGGCGCTGGATGAAGTCGACGGCCTCGTCTCCGGGGTCATTCACTCCACCGCCAACACCATCCGCCCGGCCCTGCAACTGATCAAGACCGCACCGGGCTGCACGTTGGTGTCGTCAGTGTTCTTCATGCTGTTCCCGGAAGAGGTGCTGGTCTACGGCGACTGCGTGATGAACCCGCACCCGAGCGCCAGCGAACTGGCGGAGATCGCTCTGCAAAGCGCCGACTCGGCCGCCGCGTTTGGCATCACCCCACGGGTGGCGATGATCAGTTACTCCAGCGGTGAATCCGCCAGCGGCGAAGAAGTCGAGAAGGTCCGCGAAGCGACGTTGCTCGCCCACGAACAACAGAACTCGCTGCTGATCGACGGCCCGTTGCAATACGACGCCGCCGCCAACGAAACCGTGGCCCGGCAACTGGCACCGAATAGTCAGGTGGCCGGTCGCGCCACGGTGTTCGTGTTCCCCGACCTGAACACCGGCAACACCACCCACAAAGCCGTGCAGCGCAGCGCCGATTGCGTCAGCCTCGGCCCGATGCTGCAAGGCCTGCGCAAGCCGGTGAACGACCTGCCGCGCGGCGCGCAAGTCGATGACATCGTTTACACCATCGCGTTGACCGCGATTCAAGCTGCCAACCGACCTATGGATCTTTAAATGCTGGCTTTCCTCCCTGCACCCGCGCGCGGCGTCATCGCCTCGCTGCTGTTGGCCCTGAACACCATTTTGCTGTGCTCGTTTCTATTCATCGTGGCGCTGTTCAAAGTGCTGCCCTTCGCCCTCGCCCAGCGCTTCACCCGTTGGCTGATGAGCCACACCCACGAAGCCTGGATCAGCAACAACAAGGCCTGGATGAACCTGGTCTGCCGCACCCGCTGGCACCTCAGCGGCCTCGAAGGGCTGGACTATCAGCACTCGTACCTGATCACCAGCAACCACCAGAGCTGGGTCGACATCATGGTGCTGCAATACGTGCTCAACCGGCGCATCCAACCGCTGAAGTTCTTTCTCAAGCAGGAGCTGATCTGGGTCCCGGTGATTGGCCTGGCGTGGTGGGCGCTGGGGTTTCCGTTCATGAAGCGTTACTCCAAGGCCTACCTGGAAAAGCACCCGGAGAAGAAAGGCAAAGACCTGGAAACCACCCGCAAGACCTGCGACAAGTTCCGCAATAACCCGGTGGGGATTTTCAACTTCGTCGAAGGCACGCGCTTTACCGAGGGTAAGCATGCGCAGCAGAAGTCACCGTTTCGTTATCTGCTCAAGCCCAAGGCGGGCGGCATTGCGTTTGTGCTGGATGCGATGGGTGAGCAGCTTGAGTCCATCGTTAACGTGACCATTCACTACCCGGCTGGGCGTCCTGGTTATTGGGATCTGCTGTGTGGGAACGTGAAGGATGTGGTGGTGCATTTTCAGGAACTGAAGATTCCGCCGCAGTTCATCGGCAAGAATTACGATCAGGACGGCGAGTATCGCTTGCAGTTTCAAGGCTGGATCAATCAGCTTTGGGAAGACAAGGATGCGTTGCTGACGCAGATGCATCGCGAATATCCCACCCAGTAATGATCGTTCCCACGCTCCGCGTGGGAATGCATCCTGTGACGCTCTGCGTCACGCCTGCGAAGGGACGCGGAGCGTCCCGGGCGGCATTCCCACGCAGAGCGTGGGAACGATCACAAAAAAACCCGCCGATGATCACTCATCGGCGGGTTTTTTATTAACGGCTAACGCTTAGATCGCGCCGCGGCTACGCAACAGATCCAGCACTTGCTTGACGCTTTCTTCCAGCGACAGCGACTGGGTGTCGACCACCAGGTCGGCGTCCAGCGGCACGTCGTACGGGAAGGAATCGCCCGGGATGTTGTCCCCGGCTGCCGCGTACAAGCCTTGCGGATCACGCTCGGCACACACTGTCGGCGACGCCTGCACGTAAACGGTCAGCAAACGTTCCTTGCCGATCAGGTCCTTGGCCTGCTCGCGACCTTCGGCACTTGGCGCAACGAATGCCGCCAGAGTCAGCAGACCCGCTTCGTTGAACTGACGCGCCACATGCGCGGCACGACGCCAGTTCTCGGTACGCCCGGAACGATCCTGCGGCAGACCTTTGTTCAGGTCATGACGCAGGTTCTGGCCATCGAGTACGAACACCGCACGACCCAGGTCGAACAGCTTGCGTTCAACCGCATAAGCCAACGTGCTTTTACCCGCGCCAGACAAGCCGCTGAACAACACCGTAGCCGGTTGCTGGCCGAAGCGTTGAGCGCGTTCTTCAGTCGCAACGTGCGCCAGTTTGCCGTGGTGCGTGCTGCCACCGTGGCTCAACGGCTGGGCGATGATCATGCCGGCGGCAACGGTGCCGTTAGTCAACCGATCGATGACGATGAACGAACCGGTGGTGCGGTTGCTGGCGTAACCGTCGAGGGCGATGGCGGCGTCGAGGCTGACCTTGACCCGACCGATCTCGTTCAGGTTCAGCGAACTGGCCGGACCTTCTTCCAGGGTGTTCACATCAACGCGGTTGACGATGCTGGTGATCGAACCCGGCACATAACTGGTGGCGCGCTTGATGTCGTATTTCTTGCCCGGCAGCATTGGTTCTTCGGCCATCCACACCAGCATGGCGTCGAAGGCGTCAGTCACTTGCGGCAGGTTGTCGGCGTGCACCAGCAAGTCGCCGCGGGAGATGTCGATCTCGTCTTCCATGGTCAGCGTTACCGCTTGGCCAGGACCTGCGTGCTCCAGCTCACCTTCGAAGGTGACGATGGATTTCACGCGGCTGCTTTTGCCCGACGGCAGCACAACGACTTCGTCGCCCTTGTGCACGATGCCGCTGGCCAGGGTGCCGGCGAAACCACGGAAGTTCAGGTTCGGACGGTTGACGTACTGCACCGGGAAACGCAGGTCGGTGTAGTTACGGTCGTTGGCGATCTCGACGGTTTCAAGGATTTCCATCAGCGACTGGCCGGTGTACCACGGCGAGCCCTCGGACTTGTTCACCACGTTGTCGCCTTTCAACGCCGACATTGGCACGAAAGCCATGGTGGTCGGCTTGAACGCGATACCTTCAGCGAACTTCAGGTAGTCGGCCTTGATCGACTCGAACACAGTTTCGTCGAAACCGTTGAGGTCCATCTTGTTGATGGCGACCACGATGTGTTTGATGCCGAGCAACGAGGCGATAAAGCTGTGGCGACGGGTCTGGGTCTGCACGCCGTAACGGGCGTCGACCAGGATAATCGCCAGGTCACAGGTGGAAGCACCGGTGGCCATGTTGCGGGTGTACTGCTCATGGCCAGGGGTGTCGGCGATGATGAATTTGCGCTTGGCGGTAGAGAAATAGCGGTAAGCGACATCGATGGTGATGCCCTGCTCGCGCTCGGCCTGCAAGCCGTCGACCAGCAAGGCCAGGTCGATGTCTTCGCCGGTGGTGCCGACTTTTTTCGAGTCGCGGGTAATGGCTTCCAGGTGATCTTCGTAGATCATTTTGGAGTCGTGCAGCAGGCGCCCGATCAGGGTGCTCTTGCCGTCGTCGACGTTGCCACAGGTCAGGAAGCGCAGCATTTCCTTGCGTTCGTGCTGGCCCAGGTAGGCGAGGATGTCCTCGCTGATCAAATCAGATACGTGCGACATGACAACCCCTTAGAAATAACCCTGACGTTTCTTTTCTTCCATCGAGCCTGCGCCATCGTGATCGATGACCCGGCCCTGGCGTTCGGAAGTTCGCGTCAGGAGCATTTCCTGAATGATGTCGGTCAGGCTGGTCGCCTCGGACTCGACCGCACCGGTCAGCGGGTAGTCGCCGAGCGTACGGAAACGGACCTTTTTCTTGACGATGCGCGCCTTGTCTTCGTCGCTCAGGTGATTGAGCAGGCGTTCGTCGTCGATCATGATCCAGGTGCCGTTCATCTCGATAACGTCGCGCTCGGCGGCGAAATACAGCGGCACGATCGGGATGCCTTCGAGGTAGATGTACTGCCAGATGTCCAGTTCGGTCCAGTTCGACAACGGGAACACACGAATGGATTCGCCCTTGTTGACGTTGCCGTTGTAGACGTTCCATAACTCGGGACGCTGGTTTTTAGGGTCCCAGCGGTGCTTGGTGTCGCGGAAGGAATACACGCGCTCTTTGGCACGGGACTTCTCTTCGTCACGACGGGCACCACCGAAAGCGGCGTCGAAACCGTACTTGTCGAGGGCCTGTTTCAGGCCTTCGGTTTTCATGATGTCGGTGTGCTTGGCACTGCCGTGGGTCAGCGGGTTGATACCCTGTGCGACGCCATCGGGGTTGACGTGGACCAGCAGGTCCAGGCCCAGTTCTTCGACCATGCGGTCGCGGAACGCGTACATTTCCTTGAACTTCCACCGGGTGTCGACGTGCATCACCGGGAACGGCAGCTTGCCCGGGAAGAATGCCTTGCGCGCAAGGTGCAGCATCACGGCGGAGTCTTTACCGACGGAGTACAGCATCACCGGGTTATCGAACTCGGCGGCGACCTCGCGGATGATGTGGATGCTTTCGGCCTCCAGCTGTTTCAGATGCGTCAGTTTGTCGACCATGGCTACTCACGAAAACGATCTTATGGACGGCCAGCGGGCCGTGTTCGAGCGGGGAATCCTAGCACAGCGCCCCCTTCTAATCAGGACGCCAACTAGATCGAAAGGGTATATGAATATACCCCTGCGTTTGGCCTACGGCCCCCTGGGGGGATCGCGATCTCAGATCGGGTTTGGGCAATCGATGAAGATGTGTTCCAGGGCAAACCGTCGCGCCAGGTAATCCCCTAGTGCCTGAACGCCATATCGCTCGGTGGCGTGATGCCCGGCGGCGATGAAGCTGATGTTGTTTTCCCGGGCACTGTGGAAAGTCTGCTCCGACGCTTCGCCGCTCAGGTACAGATCAACCCCCGCCAGCACCGCCTGATCGATATAGCCCTGACCACCCCCGGTGCACCAACCGACCCGCCGAATCATCTCGCTGCCTTCAATCAGCAACGGCTCGCGCCCCATGACTTCCTGCACCCGTCGGGCAAAGTCGCGCGGGCTCAGCGGTTCGCTCAGCGAGCCGACCAGGCCGACGACTTTCAGGTTGTCGGGGTCTAGCGGGCCTTCGACGGTGATGTCCAACTGACGGGCAAGCTGCACGTTGTTGCCGACGTCTGGATGCAGGTCCAGGGGCAAGTGATACGACAGCAGACTGATGTCGTGCTTGAGCAGGGTTTTCAACCGGCGCTGCTTCATGCCGGTGATACACGGGTTCTCGCCCTTCCAGAAATAGCCGTGATGCACCAACACCAGATCGGCCTTGGCCTCGACCGCAGCGTCCAGCAGCGCCTGGCTGGCGGTCACGCCGCTGACGATGCGCATCACTTGTGGACGGCCTTCGACCTGCAAGCCATTTGGGCAGTAGTCGGCGATCTTTGAACTGTTAAGGTAACGGTCGGCTTCTTCGACCAGGGTGCTCAGGGCGACGGCCATAAAAGACTCCTAAATATCCCGTTCAGAGGCGCGCTCGCCTCGTATAATGCGCGACATTATGGGCGGTCTCATACCACCTGCAACCTTTCCAGGATTTGCTTAATGCTTAAGGCGCTGCGTTTTTCCGGCTGGCCGCTGTTGGCCGGCGTGCTTATCGCTCTGTTGATAATCCAGCGTTACCCGCAGTGGGTCGGGCTTCCGAGCCTCGACGTCAATCTTCAGCAAGCCCCGCAAACCACCAGCGTGCAACAGGGGCCGGTTTCCTATGCCGATGCCGTGGTCATTGCCGCGCCGGCGGTGGTCAACCTGTACACCACCAAAGTCATCAACAAACCCAATCATCCGCTGTTCGAAGATCCGCAGTTCCGCCGCTTCTTCGGCGACAACTCGCCCAAGCAGAAGCGCATGGAATCAAGCCTGGGTTCCGGCGTGATCATGAGCCCGGAAGGCTACATCCTGACCAATAACCACGTGACCACCGGTGCCGACCAGATTGTCGTGGCGCTCAAGGATGGTCGTGAAACATTGGCCCGGGTGATTGGCAGCGATCCGGAAACCGACCTTGCGGTATTGAAGATCGACCTGAAAACCCTGCCGGCGATCACGATCGGACGTTCCGACAACATCCGCATCGGCGATGTCGCGCTGGCCATCGGCAACCCGTTCGGCGTCGGCCAGACCGTGACCATGGGCATCATCAGCGCCACCGGGCGCAACCAGTTGGGCCTGAACAACTACGAAGACTTCATCCAGACCGACGCTGCGATCAACCCCGGCAACTCCGGCGGTGCGCTGGTGGATGCCAACGGCAACCTGACCGGCATCAACACCGCGATTTTCTCCAAATCCGGTGGATCCCAAGGCATCGGTTTCGCGATTCCGGTCAAACTGGCCATGGAAGTGATGAAGTCGATCATCGAACACGGCCAGGTGATTCGTGGCTGGCTCGGGATTGAAGTGCAGCCGTTGACCCAGGAACTGGCGGAATCGTTTGGCCTGTCCGGGCGTCCAGGGATTGTGGTGGCGGGGATTTTCCGCGACGGCCCGGCACAGAAGGCCGGCCTGCAACTCGGTGATGTGATCCTCAGCATCGACGGCGAACCGGCTGGCGATGGCCGCCGCTCGATGAACCAGGTCGCGCGGATCAAACCGACCGACAAGGTTTCGATTCAGGTGATGCGTAACGGCAAGGAATTGAAGCTGAGCGCAGAAATTGGCCTGCGTCCGCCACCGGCGCCGGTCAAGGAAGAGGAATAAACAGCCCCTACTGATCGTTCCCACGCTCCGCGTGGGAATGCATCCCGTGACGCTCCGCGTCACAACGGACGCAGAGCGTCCATGGCGGCATTCCCACGCGGAGCGTGGGAACGATCATAGAAAGCGGGCGGATTAGAGGTCGCCAAGGCCGTCGATCAACGCCTGATTCTGCTCCGGCGTGCCAATGCTGATCCGCAGGAACTGGGCAATCCGTTCCTGCTTGAAGTGCCGAACGATCACACCCTGCTCACGCAACTTCGCCGCCAAACCAGCCGCATCGTGCTGCGGATGCCGAGCGAAGATGAAGTTGGCTGCCGACGGCAGTACTTCAAAGCCCTTCGCTTGCAACTGCCCGACGATTTTCTCGCGATTGTCGATGACCAACCGGCACGTCTTGTCGAAGTACTCGCGATCCTCAAACGCCGCCGCTGCCCCGACATTCGCCAGGCGATCCAGCGGGTAGGAGTTGAAGCTGTTCTTGATCCGCTCCAGCGCCTCGATCAGGTCCGGGTGCCCCACCGCCAGACCGACTCGCAAGCCCGCCAGGGAACGGGACTTGGACAGGGTCTGAGTCACCAGCAGGTTCGGGTAACGGTCCACCAGGCTGATCGCGGTTTCGCCGCCGAAGTCGATATACGCTTCATCGACCACCACCACCGAATCCGGGCTGGCCTTGAGAATTTGCTCCACGGCGTCCAGCGCCAGCAGGCAACCGGTCGGCGCATTCGGGTTCGGGAAAATGATTCCGCCGTTGGGCTTGGCGTAGTCCGCCGGGTTGATCTGGAACTGTTCGTCCAGCGGCACCGCGTCGAACTTGATGCCGTACAACCCGCAGTAAACCGGGTAGAAGCTGTAGCTGATGTCCGGGAACAGCACCGGATTGTCATGTTGCAGCAAGCCGTGAAAGATGTGCGCCAGGACTTCGTCGGAACCGTTGCCGAGGAACACCTGATTGCTCTGCACGCCGTAGTACTTGGCCACGGCGTTCTTCAGCAGATCGCTGTTCGGGTCCGGGTACAGACGCAGGTTATCGTTCAGTTCGGTCTGCATCGCGGCCAGGGCTTTGGGCGACGGACCGTAGGGGTTTTCGTTGGTGTTGAGCTTCACCAGTTTTGCCAGTTTCGGCTGCTCGCCCGGCACGTAAGGCACCAGATCCTTGACGAACGGGCTCCAGAATTTACTCATTTTCAGTTCCCCTTCTTGTCGTCAACGATGCGGTACTCAGCGCTGCGGGCGTGGGCGGTCAGCGACTCGCCACGGGCCAGCACGGAAGCGGTCTTGCCCAGTTCGGAAGCACCCTGCTCAGAGCAGAAGATGATCGACGAGCGTTTCTGGAAGTCGTACACGCCCAGCGGCGAAGAGAACCGCGCGGTGCCAGACGTCGGCAACACGTGGTTCGGCCCGGCGCAGTAATCGCCCAGGGCTTCGGAGGTGTGGCGGCCCATGAAGATCGCACCGGCGTGGCGAATCAGAGGCAGCCAGGCTTGCGGATCGGCGACCGACAACTCCAGGTGCTCCGGCGCGATGCGGTTGGCCACTTCGATGGCTTGTTCCATGTCGCGAACCTTGATCAGCGCACCACGGCCATTGATCGAGGTTTCAATGATCTCGGCGCGCTCCATGGTCGGCAGCAGTTTGGCGATGCTGGCGGCGACCTTGTCGAGGAACTCGGCGTCCGGGCTGACCAGAATCGCCTGGGCGTCTTCGTCGTGCTCGGCCTGGGAGAACAGGTCCATGGCGATCCAGTCCGGATCGGTCTGACCATCGCAGACCACGAGGATCTCGGACGGACCGGCGATCATGTCGATGCCGACCTGGCCAAACACGTGCCGCTTGGCCGTGGCGACATAGATGTTGCCCGGACCGACGACCTTATCGACCTTCGGCACGCTTTCGGTGCCGTAAGCCAGCGCCGCTACCGCTTGCGCGCCGCCGATGGTGAACACACGGTCCACGCCAGCGATGCAGGCCGCGGCCAATACCAGTTCATTGATTTCGCCGCGCGGTGTCGGCACGACCATGACCACTTCGGTCACGCCGGCAACCTTGGCCGGAATCGCGTTCATCAGCACCGACGACGGGTACGACGCCTTGCCGCCCGGCACGTACAGGCCTGCGCGATCCAGCGGCGTGACCTTCTGGCCCAGCACCGTGCCATCGGCTTCGGTGTAGCTCCAGGAATCCTGTTTCTGTTTTTCGTGGTAGCTGCGTACTCGGGTCGCGGCTTTTTCCAGGGCTTCGCGCTGCGGCGCGGTGATGCGGGTCAGGGCCAGTTCCAGGCGCTCGCGCGGCAGGATCAGGTCCGCCATGGACGCGACTTTCAGGCCGTCGAACTTCTGGGTGAATTCCACCAGCGCCGCATCGCCACGCTCGCGTACGGCTTTGATGATGTCCAGCACCCGCTGATTGACCGAGTCGTCAGACACACTTTCCCAGCTCAGCAGATGATCCAGATGATGCGCGAAATCCGGGTCAGCAGCGTTGAGTCGGCGAATTGCAGTCGGTGCGGTCATAGCGAGAGCCTCATAGGAATGGCAAAAACTCAGGCGCCCTAACTTAGCAGTCGTTTCCGCTTGGGCACCTGAGATTCTGGCTATGAGGCGGATAGACGGGCGCGACTCAAGGTCGCGCAGGTGAATCAGCCGCGGTGTCGAGACTCCACTGCCTTGCGCAGGGTGTCGATCAACGCCTGGATACGGGCGTGCTGCATTTTCATCGACGCTTTGTTGACGATCAGCCGGGAGCTGATGTCAGCGATGAAATCCTGTGGTTCCAGACCATTGGCCCGCAGCGTATTGCCGGTGTCGACCACGTCGATGATCTTGTCGGCCAGACCGATCAGCGGCGCCAGCTCCATCGAGCCGTACAGCTTGATGATGTCGACCTGACGGCCCTGCTCGGCGTAGTAACGCTTGGCAACGTTGACGAACTTGGTGGCGACGCGCAGACGGCCCTTGGGCTCGATGGCGCCAACTTTGCCGGCAGTCATCAGTTTGCACAGGGCAATCCGCAGGTCCAGGGGCTCGTAGAGGCCCTGGCCGCCGTATTCCATCAGCACATCTTTACCGGCGACGCCCAGGTCAGCGGCACCATGCTCGACGTAGGTCGGCACATCGGTGGCGCGCACGATCAGCAGACGTACATCAGGCTGGGTCGTGGGGATGATCAGCTTGCGGCTCTTGTCCGGATTCTCGGTCGGCACGATGCCCGCTTCAGCCAGAAGCGGCAGGGTGTCGTCAAGGATGCGGCCCTTGGACAGTGCGATGGTCAACATGGGAAACGTCAGTCCTTATCAAGGTACTCATGCCCGGTCGCAATCGGCGCCGGACACACATCGAGCCGGAAACCGGCTCGACTTGAAACGAATTCAACGGGCGCGTCCCTGCGCCCATGCAGCAGAAACTAGCCTGGTACGCGGCGGATCTTGGCGCCGAGCATCTGCAGTTTCTCTTCGATGCACTCGTAACCACGGTCGATGTGGTAAATGCGATCGATCAGGGTGTCGCCTTCGGCGATCAGCGCCGAGATGACCAGGCTGGCCGAAGCACGCAGGTCGGTGGCCATGACTGGCGCGCCTTTGAGCTTCTCGGTGCCGGTGACGATGGCCGTGTTGCCTTCGACCTGGATCTTGGCGCCCATGCGGTGCAACTCGTACACGTGCATGAAGCGGTTTTCGAAGATCGTCTCGATCACGGCACCGGTGCCTTCGGCAATGGCGTTGAGGGAGATGAACTGCGCCTGCATGTCGGTCGGGAACGCCGGGTACGGAGCGGTCCGCACGTTGACGGCTTTTGGCCGCTTGCCGTGCATGTTCAGCTCGATCCAGTCTTCGCCGCAGGTGATTTCAGCACCCGACTCACGGAGTTTTTCCAGAACGGCTTCGAGGATGGTCGGATCGGTGTCCTTGACCTTCACACGGCCGCCGGTCACAGCCGCCGCCACCAGGTAGGTACCGGTTTCGATACGGTCCGGCATCACTTTGTAGGTGGCCGGGTGCAGACGCTCAACGCCATCAATGGTGATGGTGTCGGTGCCGGCGCCGGTGATCTTCGCGCCCATGGCGATCAGGAAGTTCGCCAGGTCGATGACTTCGGGCTCGCGTGCGGCGTTAGCCAGTACGCTGCGACCCTTGGCCAAAGCGGCGGCCATCATGATGTTTTCGGTACCGGTCACGCTGACGGTGTCGAAGAAGAAGTGCGCACCGCGCAGGCCACCTTCAGGCGCCTTGGCCTTGATGTAGCCGCCTTCGACGTCGATGACTGCGCCCATGGCTTCGAGGCCACGGATGTGCAGGTCAACCGGACGCGAACCGATGGCGCAACCGCCAGGCAGTGCGACTTCGGCTTCACCGAAACGGGCAACCATCGGGCCGAGCACCAGGATCGAGGCACGCATGGTTTTCACCAGTTCGTACGGCGCGATCAGGGTCTTGATGGTGCGCGGGTCGATTTCGACGCTGAGTTTCTCGTCGATGACCGGCTCGATACCCATGCGACCGAACAGCTCGATCATGGTGGTGATGTCGTGCAGGTGCGGCAGGTTGGCCACGGTGACCGGGCCATCGCACAGCAAGGTGGCAGCCAGGATCGGCAGGGCAGAGTTCTTTGCCCCGGAGATGCGGATTTCGCCATCAAGACGAACGCCACCAGTAATAATCAATTTATCCATAAGAATCTCGACGCCCTTGGGCTCAGGTGCGCTCGGCCCAGGCCGCGCTGCTGAAAAATTTCATAGTGACCGCATGGATGCTGCCATCGGTGATCCATGGGTTCAAATGGGCATAGATCTGCTGCTGACGCTTCACCGGGCTCAACGCCGCCAGTTCATCGCTAATCACGTTCAGCTGAAAGTTGCAGCCTTCGCCCTCAACTTCTACCAGCGTTCCGGGCAGCTTTCCTTCAAGAAAGCTCTTAACTTCTACGGCCTGCATGCTCAACCTCAATCGGCGCCCTGTGCGCGCGGGTCGGACATCATACAAAAAAGCCCCGCGCCTGCGAACCCCGCATTCACAGGACTCTGACGGGGGGCTTCTTTATAGATGCCGGTTAGGGGTGCGCTAACAGCTCGGTCAATTCACTGACCTGAGCAATTTCGCGCATGTCTTCGGGCATTGCACGGATGCTGACGGCCTTACCGGCCGCCTCTGCATCGCGCATGAAACACAACAACAACGACAAGCCGACACTGCTGGACTTCACCACCGCCGAGCAATCAACCACCACGGCGGCCGCCTTGCTGGCCTTGATCAGCGCCTGGCCCTGCTTGCGCAAGCCAGGGCCGGTGCGGTAATCCAGCACGCCACTGAGCAGCAACTCGCCGGTTTCGTCCATGCGAACGGCCGACTCACTCATTGCGCAGACTTCTTGTCGGCGCCTTCGGTGGAGGCCTTGGCCTTGGCGACTTCCCCGGCCCAATTGTTGATGGTTGCGTCCAGGTTGTTGCCATTGCGCTGCATCGCGTCAGCGAACTGATCGCGGAACAGCTTGCCGATGTTGATGCCGTTGATGATTACGTTGCGCAGTTTCCACTCGCCGTTGATCTTCTCCAGGGTGTACTGCACCGGATAAACCGCGCCGTTGGTACCCTTGACCGTCATGCCAACGCTGGTACGGTCGCCCGACTCATCCTTGGCAGGGTCAACGGTGATGCCCTGGTTGTTGTATTCGAGCAAGGCGTTGCCATAGAACTGGAACAGGCCTTTCTTGAAGTTTTCCTGAAAGGTCTGCATCTGCGCTGGCGTGGCTTTGCGCGAGTATTTGACCGTCATGATGCTTTTGGAAATACCTTCGGCATCCACCACAGGTCCGACGATGGTGTTCAGCGCCGTGTAGAAATCTTGTGGATCTGTCTTGTACTTCTCTTTATTGGTCGACAGATCGGCGAGCATCCGGGTCGTGGTGTCCTGAACCAGATCGTGCGCCGACTGTGCCGCCACGGCGTTAGCCATCAACGGCAGGGCCGCGAGTAATACCAACAGGCCACGTCGCAAGGTAGAGATCATTCAAAAGCTCCTCATTTGGCGTCTTTGCTAACGGTATTGAGCAGGAATTTACCGATCAGGTCCTCGAGCACCAGCGACGACTGGGTGTCATGGATGGTTCCACCATCCTTGAGCAAGGCTTGTTCCCCGCCCACGCTGATACCGATGTATTTCTCGCCCAACAGGCCAGCCGTGAGGATAGATGCAGTGGAGTCAGTCGGCAGATTATCTACACGCTTTTCCAGCTGCATGGTCACCCGACCGGTGAAACTGTCGCGGTCCAGATCGATCGCTGTGACCTTGCCGATGGTCACACCGGCCATGGTCACTTTAGCTCTGACAGTCAAACCGGCGATATTGTCGAAGTAAGCATAAAGTTTATACGACTCGGTGGTTGCGCTCGGGGACAGGCCACTGACCCGCAACGCAAGCAGCAGCAAAGCCAGGATGCCAGCCAGCAGGAAAAGGCCGACACCGATTTCCAGGGTGCGGTTTTGCATCAGAAATCTCCAAACATCAAGGCGGTCAGAATAAAGTCCAGGCCGAGCACTGCCAAAGAGGCATACACCACGGTCTTGGTTGTGGCACGACTGATCCCCTCGGAAGTGGGCTCGCAGTCATAGCCTTGGAATACGGCAATCCAGGTCACGACAAACCCGAAAACAATGCTTTTGATGATGCCGTTGAGCACGTCGCCATTGAACGTCACGCTGTTTTGCATGTTCGCCCAGTAGGAGCCGTCATAGACCCCCAGCCAGTCGACTGCGACCCACGAACCACCCCAGATCCCGACGACGCTGAAAATCATCGCCAGCACCGGCAGGGAAATGAAACCGGCCCACAGACGCGGGGCAACGATGTACTTGAGCGGGTCGACACCAATCATTTCCAGACTGGACAACTGCTCGGTGGACTTCATGTTGCCGATTTCGGCCGTCAGGGCCGAACCGGCGCGCCCGGCGAACAGCAATGCCGTCACCACCGGCCCCAGCTCACGCAGCAACGTCAGGGCAACCATCTGCCCGACGGCCTGTTCCGAACCGTAGCTGGACAGGATATTGAAGCCTTGCAGCGCCAATACCATGCCGATGAACACCCCGGAGACCACGATGATCACCAGGGACATCACGCCGATCGAATGCAGTTGTTTGATCAGCAAGCCGAAACCGCCGCCAATACCGCCACGGCCCAGCAACGCATGAAACAGGAAAATCGCCGCCCGCCCGAACACCCCCACGGCATCGATGGCCGCGTGGCCGAACCGGCGCACTCTTTCTATTAGTGAAATCTTGCGCATCAGCGCTTCCCCAGAAGATCTGCGCGGTAATCCGTCGCTGGAAAGTGATAGGCGACCGGACCGTCGGGTTCGCCTGTCATGAATTGACGGATACGCGGTTCTTCCGAGTTCATCAGTTCTTCAGGCGTGCCCTGCCCCAACACTTGCCCTTCGCCCACTACATAAATGTAATCGGCAATGCTCGCGGTCTCGGCCAGATCGTGGGAAACCACGATGCTGGTGATGCCCAGCGCATCATTGAGCAGGCGGATCAGGCGCACCAGCACGCCCATGGCGATCGGGTCCTGCCCGACAAAGGGCTCGTCATACATGAGGATCTGCGGATCAAGGGCGATGGCTCGCGCCAGCGCGACGCGACGCTTCATGCCGCCGGACAATTCGTCAGGCATCAGCTCGATGGCGCCACGCAAGCCCACGGCCTGCAATTTGAGCAGGACGATGTCACGGATCATTTCTTCCGGCAGCTCGGTATGAACGCGCAGCGGAAAGGCAACGTTCTCGAATACATCGAGATCGGTAAACAATGCACCGCTCTGGAACAGCACGCCCATGTGCTTGCGCGCATCGAACAGGTCGCTGCGAGATAACGTGGGCAGGTTCTGACCATTGACCCAGACTTCACCGCCGGAAGGTCGCAACTGTGCGCCCATCAGCCGTAACAGGGTGGTCTTGCCACACCCGGAAGGCCCCATGATGCCGGTGACCTTGCCGCGTGGGATACGGATATCGACGTTATTGAAAATGCTGCGCGTACCGCGCTTGAAGGTCAGTCCCTTCAGCTCGACCGCGTAGGCGTTATCGGCACTCATCTAAACTCCTTGCGATGCAGCCTCTCACTCGGACGCCTGGCTTTCTGTCGAAAGCACATACCTCCCCGGGCAGGCCGAACTGGCGGCGAACTATATCACTGCAACAGCTCAGCGCCCAAGGCCCAAGCCGGGGCATGTTCAGCAACACGACAGGCAAATACACTGATTTGGAGGGATTCGGTAACAGCTATTTACAAAGCACGACGAACTAGCGTGAGGGTTTCGATCATTACCGCTATAATCGCCGCCTTTTCATCGGGCTATACGATTCTGACATGAGCCAATCCAGCGACCTGATTCAATCGGCACAACGCACCATCCGTCTCGAAGTGGAAGCCGTACAAGGCTTGCTGCCCCATATCGACGCGGATTTCGTACGCGCTTGCGAGATGATTCTGGCCAGCAAAGGCCGCGTGGTCGTGCTCGGCATGGGCAAATCCGGGCACATCGGCAACAAAATTGCCGCCACCCTGGCCAGCACCGGCACCACGGCGTTCTTCGTGCACCCGGCCGAAGCCAGTCACGGCGACATGGGCATGATCACCCGCGACGACATCATCCTGGCGCTGTCGAACTCCGGCTCCACCAATGAAATCGTCACCCTGTTGCCGCTGATCAAGCGTCAGGGTATCCAGTTGATCAGCATGACCGGCAACCCTGACTCGGCGCTGGCCAAGGCGGCCGAGATCAACCTGAACGTTCATGTGGAGCATGAAGCCTGCCCGCTGAACCTGGCGCCGACCTCCTCCACCACTGCAGCATTGGTCATGGGCGACGCCCTGGCTGTTGCGCTGCTGGAAGCGCGCGGCTTTACGGCTGAAGACTTCGCCTTTTCCCACCCAGGCGGTGCGCTTGGCCGCCGTCTGCTGCTGAAAGTGGAAACCGTCATGCACGCCGGCGCAGAACTCCCCTTGGTGCAACGCGGCACGCTGCTCAAGGACGCCTTGATGGAAATGACCCGCAAGGGCCTGGGCATGACGGCGATCGTGGAGCCCGACGGCAAACTGGCCGGGATTTTCACTGACGGCGACTTGCGCCGCACGCTGGACCGCACCATCGACATCCACCACACGACCATTGATGAGGTCATGACTATTCATGGCAAGACCGCCCGTGCCGATATGCTGGCAGCCGAGGCCCTGAAAATCATGGAAGACCATCGAATCAACGCACTGGTAGTCGTCGACAAGGAAGACCGCCCGGTTGGCGCCTTCAACCTGTCCGACCTGCTGCGTGCAGGAGTAATGTGATGAGCAACGACCTGTTGCAACGCGGCAAGAACATCAAACTGGCCGTCTTTGACGTCGACGGTGTCCTCACCGACGGACGCTTGTACTTCCTGGAAGACGGCAGCGAATTCAAGACTTTCAGCACCCTCGACGGCCAAGGCATCAAGATGTTGATGGCAGCCGGCGTGCAGACCGCTATCATCAGCGGCCGCAAGACCCCAGTGGTCGAACGTCGAGCGAAAAACCTCGGCATTCCACACCTGTATCAGGGTCGCGAAGACAAACTGGTGGTGCTCGACGAGCTTCTAGCCCAACTCAACCTAAGCTATGAACAGGTCGCCTACCTCGGTGACGACCTGCCAGACCTGCCGGTGATTCGCCGCGTCGGCCTGGGCATGGCGGTGGCCAATGCCGCCAGCTTCGTGCGCGAACACGCCCACGGTGTCACCCAGGCCCGTGGCGGCGAAGGTGCCGCCCGCGAATTCTGCGAACTGATCCTGCGCGCCCAGGGCCGTCTAGATGCGGCCAACGCCGCGTACTTGTGAGCCATTTATGTTTATTCTGAGCAAAAAGTTTCGCAGATTCCTGCTGTTCGGTTGCATCGCTGCGATATTCGCGGCGGTCGGCTACTGGAACATCAGCCCGGAACGCTTCCTCGACAAGCCAGTCGTCAAGGTCGATGAAAGCGCGATCGACTATTACGCCCTCAACGCCCACAGCGTGCAGTACCTGCCCGACGGCGGCTTGCAGTACGATTTGACGTCCGACAAGGTCGAGCACCTCAAGGCGACCGACGTGTCGTTGCTGACCAACCCCGACCTGAACATGTACCGCGGCACCGAGTTCCCGTGGCATGTCACGAGCTTGCGCGGTGAAGTGAATGCGGATGGCACCCAAGTAGAACTGATCGACTCGGTACGTATCGCACGCACCGATGAACAGAACCGCGAATTGATTGTTACCAGCACCCGTATGACAGTGTTCCCGCAGCAGCAATATGCGCAGACCGATCAACCCGTTAGAATCGACGGCGCTGGCGGTGTGTCGACTGGCAACGGAATGAAAGCGTATTTGAAAGAAAGCAGGATACACCTGCTATCGAACGTAAGAGGACAGTATGAGGCTCGTTAAAACCCTCCCTATTTTGCTCAGTCTGGGCGCAGCACTGGGAAGCGTGAGCGCCTGGGCTCTGCCGAACGATCAAGAGCAGCCTATCCGCATTCAGGCCGACGATGCCCAACTGGACGACAAGAATGGCGTTGCCACCTATAAAGGTGACGTGATCATTACTCAGGGCTCGATGAAGGTCACCGGCAACACCGTGACCATCACCCGCACCCCGACCGGCGACATCGACGTAGTGACCTCGGTGGGCAACCTCGCCTACTTCGAGCAGCTGCAGACCGCTGGCGACACCAAGCCTGTTCAGGGCTGGGGCGTGACCATCCAGTACCACGCCGCGCAAAACCGCGTCGTGCTGATCGATAAGGCCAAGGTTGTCGACAAGGACAACAACACCACCCAGGGCGAGAAAATCGTCTACGACACGGTCAAGAAACTGGCGAGCGCCGGCCGTGCCACGGGCAGCAAGGTCACCGAGGCGCGTCCGCGCATCGACATGGTGATCCAGCCGAAGCCGAAAAACGACGCGAAAAAGGCTCAGTAATGGCAACTCTGAAAGCTCAGCATCTGGCCAAGAGCTATAAGAGCCGCCAGGTCGTGCGTGACGTCAGCCTGTCGATCG
Organism: Pseudomonas sp. LBUM1646; assembly: GCF_059716165.1. NCBI lineage: Bacteria > Pseudomonadati > Pseudomonadota > Gammaproteobacteria > Pseudomonadales > Pseudomonadaceae > Pseudomonas > Pseudomonas sp. LBUM1646. Next base: position 1,066,255 of record NZ_CP166810.1, on the reverse strand, counting down.
ACAGCGGCCAGATTGTTGGCCTGCTGGGCCCGAACGGCGCCGGCAAGACCACCTGCTTCTACATGATCGTCGGCCTGGTACAGGCCGATCAGGGCCGCGTCCTGATCGACGACCTGGATGTCAGCCACCAGCCAATGCACGGCCGTGCAAAGGCTGGTATCGGCTATCTTCCGCAAGAAGCATCGATCTTCCGCAAACTGTCGGTGGCCGACAACATCATGGCTATCCTCGAGACCCGCAAGGAACTCGACAAGGCGGATCGTCGCAAGGAGCTGGAAAGCCTGCTGCAGGAATTCCACATCAGCCACATCCGTGACAACCTCGGCATGAGCCTGTCCGGTGGTGAACGCCGCCGCGTGGAAATCGCCCGGGCACTGGCCACCAACCCGAAATTCATCCTGCTCGACGAACCGTTCGCCGGTGTAGACCCGATTTCGGTAGGCGATATCAAACAGATCATCCATCACCTCAAGGCCAAGGGCATTGGCGTGCTGATCACTGACCACAACGTCCGTGAAACCCTGGATATCTGCGAAACCGCCTACATCGTCAACGATGGCCAGCTGATCGCCGAAGGCGACTCCGCCACCATCCTGGCCAACGAACTGGTCAAGGAAGTGTATCTGGGCCATGAGTTCCGCCTTTAAGCATCAAGGTGTCTGGCTGGTTGTCCGAGCGCTCGAATCGATAAAAAATCAATACTTTTTTATTGTTACAGCGCTCTAGGCAAACGCTGCGGTTTCGGGCATATAATTTGCTTAAGTTTGGCGCTCCGGCGCCCTGTAGTGGATGGCGCATGCGCGCCGGCGAATAAGGTGTTAAGCCCCTGCCATGAAACCATCGCTAGTCTTGAGAATGGGCCAGCAGCTGACGATGACACCTCAGCTGCAACAGGCCATCCGCCTGCTCCAATTGTCGACCCTGGACCTGCAACAGGAAATCCAGGAGGCCCTGGAGTCCAATCCGATGCTCGAACGCCAGGAAGAAGGCGACGACTTCGATAATGCCGACCCCTTGGCCGACAAAGCCGAACAGCAACCCAACGCCGACGTTTCAGAACCCTCCTACCAGGAAACCGCCCCGACGGTGGACAACCTCGAGGAAGGTGACTGGAACGAGCGCATTCCCAACGAGCTGCCCGTCGACACCGCCTGGGAAGACGTCTACCAGACCAGCGCCAGCAGCCTGCCAAGCAACGATGACGACGAATGGGATTTCACCACTCGCACATCGGTCGGCGAAAGCCTGCAAAGCCACCTGCTCTGGCAACTGAACCTGGCGCCGATGTCCGACACCGATCGCCTGATCGCCGTGACCCTGATCGATTGCATCAACAATCAGGGCTACCTGGACGAAACCCTCGAGGAAATCCTCGAAGCCTTCGATCCGGAACTGGACATCGAACTGGACGAAATCGAAGCCGTCCTGCACCGCATCCAGCAATTCGAACCGGCCGGCATCGGCGCTCGAAACCTGGGCGAATGCCTGTTGCTGCAATTGCGCCAACTGTCCGCCAAAACCCCTTGGCTGGCCGAGGCCAAGCGCCTGGTCACCGATTACATCGACCTGCTCGGCAGCCGCGACTACAGCCAGCTGATGCGCCGCATGAAGCTCAAGGAAGATGAACTGCGCCAGGTGATCGAGCTGGTCCAGAGCCTGAACCCTCGTCCAGGTTCGCAGATCGAGTCCAGCGAAGCCGAGTACGTCGTTCCCGATGTGATCGTGCGCAAGGACAACGAGCGCTGGCTGGTGGAGTTGAACCAGGAGTCGGTGCCACGCCTGCGGGTCAACGCCCAGTACGCCGGTTTCGTGCGCCGCGCCGACACCAGCGCCGACAACACCTTCATGCGCAATCAGTTGCAGGAAGCCCGCTGGTTCATCAAGAGCCTGCAGAGCCGCAACGAAACCCTGATGAAAGTGGCCACCCAGATCGTCGAGCACCAGCGCGGCTTCCTGGAATATGGCGACGAAGCCATGAAACCGCTGGTCCTGCATGACATCGCCGAAGCGGTTGGCATGCACGAATCGACGATTTCACGGGTAACCACCCAAAAGTTCATGCATACCCCACGGGGCATTTATGAGCTGAAATACTTTTTCTCCAGCCACGTCAGCACCTCTGAAGGCGGCGAATGCTCGTCCACGGCGATCCGCGCGATCATCAAAAAACTGGTTGCCGCGGAAAATCAGAAAAAGCCGTTGAGTGACAGCAAGATCGCTGGTTTACTGGAGGCACAAGGCATTCAGGTGGCTCGCCGCACCGTCGCCAAGTACCGCGAGTCCCTGGGGATCGCGCCTTCGAGCGAACGCAAGCGGTTGATGTAAGCCACAGCACAGCGTTCCAGTGGCAGGTACCTTTACCTGCCGCTTTATGCACTGGCAACGAAGGAGAAGCTGTATGCAAGTCAACATCAGTGGACACCAACTGGAAGTGACCGAACCCCTGCGCGCCTACATCGGCGAAAAACTCGAACGATTAGAGCGGCATTTCGACAAGATCACTAACGTGCAGGTCACGATGACGGTCGAAAAGCTGAAGCAGAAAATCGAAGCCACCCTGCATATTCCCGGCAATGAAGTGGTCGCCAACGCGGAGCACACCGATATGTACGCGGCGATCGACGCATTGACCGACAAGCTGGATAAACAACTCAAAAAGCATAAGGAAAAGACCCAGAGCCTCCTCCAGGGCGCGACCGGTCGTTAACACTCCCAACCCATGATCCGACTTGAAAACATCCTGACCCCCGGCCGTTCCCTCGTGAACGTGCCGGGCGGCAGTAAAAAGAAAGCCCTCGAGCAAATTGCCAACCTGATCGCCCGGGAAGTGCCGGATCTGGAGATGCAAGATGTCTTCGAGGCTCTGATTGCCCGTGAAAAACTCGGTTCCACCGGTTTTGGCAACGGCATCGCTATCCCTCATTGTCGCCTCAAGGGCTGCAACTCGCCCATCAGCGCCCTGATGCACCTTGATGCACCGATCGATTTTGACGCCATCGACGGCGCCCCGGTTGACCTGCTGTTCGTCTTGCTGGTCCCGGAAGCTGCCACCGATGCGCACCTGGAGTTGCTGCGCCAGATCGCCAGCATGCTTGATCGCAAGGAAGTACGCGAGAAACTGCGTAGTGCCCCGAGCAACGAAGCCTTGTATCAGGTTGTCCTGAGCGAGCAAAACGGTCAGTAATCATGCGCTTGATCATCGTCAGTGGCCGCTCCGGCTCAGGTAAAAGTACGGCGCTCAATGTCCTTGAGGACAACGGCTACTACTGCATCGACAACCTGCCCGCCGGCTTGCTGCCGGAACTGGCCGAACGCGCCCTGATCCATACCGAGCTGGCACAGCCACTGGTCGCGGTGTCTATCGACGCCCGCAACCTGCCCAGCCACTTGTCGCGCTTTCCCGAATTGCTTGAAGAAGTCCGCAGTCGGCATATCCAGTGCGATGTGCTGTATCTGGATGCCGATGAGGAAACCCTGCTCAAGCGTTTCTCGGAAACCCGTCGCCGCCACCCGCTGAGCAACGCCAACCGTTCACTGGCCGAGGCGATCGACGACGAGACCCAACTGCTGGGGCCGATTGCGGACCTGGCCGACCTCAAAATCAACACCACCAACCTGAACCTGTACCAGCTGCGTGACACCCTCAAGCTGCGCCTGTTGAACCAGCCGGAGCCCGGCACTGCGTTCCTGGTGGAGTCTTTCGGGTTCAAGCGTGGCATGCCAGTGGATGCCGATGTGGTGTTCGACGTGCGCTGCCTGCCCAATCCTTACTGGAAACCGGAGCTGCGAGCACAGTCCGGGCTCGATCAACCAGTAGCCGATTATCTGGCGGCACAGCCGGATGTCGAAGAGATGTTCCAGGACATTTACAATTACCTGTTCAAGTGGCTACCGCGCTTTGCCGCCAGCAACCGCGCCTACGTCACCATTGCTATCGGCTGTACCGGCGGTCATCACCGCTCCGTCTACCTGACCGAACGTCTGGGCCAGGCCCTGCAACAATCCCTGAAGAACGTCCAGGTTCGCCACCGCGACCTCAGCTAAAGGATTCACAACGCGATGCCTGCTCTGGAAATTGAAATCATCAACAAACTGGGCCTGCATGCCCGTGCTTCTGCGAAATTCGTCGGTGTTGCCGGTGAGTTCAAGGACTGCATGATCAGAGTAGGACGCACGCCGGAATCCACGGTCGACGGGAAAAGCATCATGGCCATGATGATGTTGGCGGCTGGCAAGGGCACCAGGATCCACCTGAGCACCGAAGGCGAACAGGCTGAAGAGGCGCTCCAGGCATTGGTAGCGTTGATCAACGACTACTTCGGCGAAGGCGAGTAACACCGCAGCCTTGTGTAGCAGCTGGCGAAGCCTGCGTTCGGCTGCGAAGCAGTCGTAAAATCAGACACTGCGGTCCTTCAGGCAAGCCGCGTATACCGGATTTACGACTGCTGCGCAGCCGAACGCAGGCTTCGCCAGCTGCTACAAAAGCGCATTCCCCTGCTAGGCCAGCGCCGTATCCATCACCATCATCAAACAAAACCCCATCAACAATCCCAGGCTGGCCAGCTTGTCGTGACCATTACGCCGCGACTCGGGGATGACTTCATGGGTCACCACCAGCAGCATCGCCCCGGCCGCCAGCGCCAGCCCTAACGGCAATAGCAATTCCGCCAGGCTTACCAGCCACGCACACAACAGCGCGAAGACCGGCTCCACCAACCCTGATGCAGCACCGATCAGGAAGGCCTTGACCCGCGACATCCCCGCGCCGGCCAATACCAACGCAATCACCAGTCCTTCCGGCACATCCTGCAAGGCGATGCCCATGGCCAGGCTGTCGGCATCGGGCATGCCGCCACCGGCCGAAACCCCGACTGCCATGCCTTCGGGAATGTTGTGGGCAATGATGGCGAACACGAACAGCCAGATCCGCGGTGGAATGACCGGTCGTTCCAAGGTGCCGACGAGCATTTCCGGGCGGGCTGCAGAGACCTTGCGATCCACCAGAAACAGCCCGAATGCACCGAGCATGATGCCGAAGCTGATCAGGCCACTGGCCGCCCAAGGCGTCAGGCCCAGGGTTTCGGCCGCGGCAATGCCCGGGACGATCAGCGAAAACGCCGTCGCCGCAAGCATCACTCCGGCTCCAAAACCGAGCAAGGTGTCACTGAGCGCCTGGGGCATGCGCCGAATCACCAGGACCGGCACCGCGCCCAGCGCGGTGCCCAAAGCGCAGATCGCCCCGCCTTGCAGGGCGCGCAGCAACTTTGGCTCCAGGTCCAGCCACGCCAATCCCTGAGCGACCAACAACGTCATACCCGCCAGCAGTAACAGCGATCCCAATGCGTAACGAAACATTCGTCCGCTGCCGATCGCCAGTGTTTCAGTACCCATAGTCAGCCTTGGATTATTTTTACAGAGGACTTAAACCAGCGCAGCCTGATAGCGCGCCGCGACTTCGGGCCAATTGATCACGTTGTAGAACGCGTTGATGTATTCCGGACGACGATTCTGATAGCGCAGGTAATAAGCGTGCTCCCAGACGTCCAGGCCGAGGATCGGCGTATGGCCGTTCATCAGCGGGCTGTCCTGGTTGCCACTGCTTTCCACGATCAGGGTCTTTTGCGGCGTGACGCTCAACCACGCCCAGCCACTGCCGAAACGGGTCAGCGCGGCTTTGGTGAAGGCGTCCTTGAAACTGTCGAGACCGCCCAGCTGTTCATCGATGGCCTTGGCCAGCGCACCGCCGGGCTTGCCACCCGCATTGGGCGCCATGACCTCCCAGAACAGCGAATGGTTGGCGTGGCCGCCGCCCTGATTGATCACCGCGGCGCGCAGTTTTTCTGGCAGTTGCTGAACGCTGGCCACCAGTTTTTCCACCGACCATTCGGCAAACTCGGTGCCTTCAACGGCTGCGTTGAGGTTGTTGATGTAGGTCTGGTGGTGCTTGGTGTAGTGGATTTCCATGGTCTGCGCATCGATATGCGGTTCCAGGGCGTCGTAGGCGTACGGCAAGGCAGGCAGGGTAAAAGCCATTTCAATGGACTCCATGTTGAAGAGGGGCAGACTGGTGTCGGGGCGATGCCGCATCCATGTGCAGCAAACGATGGGTGCGCGGGTATTCGCCGTGCTCACTGATGAAATTCAGCAGCTCGACGTAGGTTTTACTGCTTTGGCGCAACGCGGCTTCGCGCAAGGCCGGAGCCAGTCGCGGGTCCTGCATGGTCTGTAACAAACGTTGATGGATGGCGCACAGGTACTCGGCGCTCTCCTCCGGCTGGTTCAGGCGTAAATGCAGGTCTGCGAGGTTGTGGTGGGAAATCACGCAAGCGGCCACCGCTTCGTCGGCATCCGCCCAGCGCTCGAACAACACCTGGGCCAGCGCCAGCGCCTGCAAGTAAGCCTCGCGGGCATCGACGAACTCGCCCAGCATGAAATGGCGATTAGCCCTTTCGATCGTGCGTTTCCAGTGCTCCATGGTGAGCCTCCAAAGCGGTAGCAGTGATTACACGCCGCCTGCGGTGAGCTTTTCTGGATTGAGTAACTCTTCCAGTTGGCTGCGCGACAGATCCGTGTGTTCCAGGGCGACATCAATCACCGGACGGCCCTGCTGATACGCCTTCTTGGCGATCTCCGCGGCTTTTTGGTAACCGATTATCGGGTTGAGTGCAGTGACCAGAATCGGGTTGCGCGACAGCGCTTCCTTGAGCCGGGCCTCGTTGACCTTGAAGCTAGCGATGGCTTTGTCACCCAGCAGACGACTGGAGTTAGCCAGCAATTCGATGCTGCTCAGCAGGTTCTGGGCGATGATCGGCAGCATCACGTTCAGTTCGAAATTGCCCGACTGGCCGGCGATGGTGATCACCGTGTCGTTGCCGATCACCTGGGCGGCGACCATCGCTGTGGCTTCCGGGATCACCGGGTTGACCTTGCCCGGCATGATCGACGAGCCCGGCTGCAAGGCTTCGAGTTCGATTTCGCCGAGACCGGCCAGCGGGCCGGAGTTCATCCAGCGCAGGTCGTTGGCAATTTTCATCAGCGACACGGCGGTGGCCTTGAGCTGGCCGGAGACCGCGACCGCGGTGTCCTGGGAGCCGATCAGTGCAAAAAGATCCTTGCCCGGCTGGAATTGCACCTGGGTCAACTTGCTCAGTTGCTGACTGAAACGCGCCGCGAACTCCGGATGCGCATTGATCCCGGTGCCCACCGCCGTGCCGCCCTGCGCCAGGGATTGCAGGCTCGGCAGCAAGTCTTGCAGGTGGCCGATGTTGGCCTTGAGCTGTTGCGCCCAACCGTTCAGTACCTGGCTCATGCGCACCGGCATCGCATCCATCAGGTGCGTGCGCCCGGTTTTGACGTGGTGATGAACCTGCTCGGCCTTGTGCTCGATCACTTGCACCAGATGCAGCAGCGCCGGCAGCAATTGCTCGTGCAACGCCAATGCGGCGCTGACGTGGATGGTGGTCGGGATGATGTCGTTGCTGCTCTGGCCGCAGTTGACGTGGTCGTTGGGGTTCACCGGCTCGCCGAGCAATCGGCTGGCCAGGGTGGCGATCACTTCGTTGGCGTTCATGTTGGAACTGGTGCCGGAGCCGGTCTGGAAGATATCCACCGGGAAGTGCTGCATGAAATCGCCTTCGAGCAACCCTTGAGCCGCATCGACAATAGCTTTGCCCTGGGATTCGCTGATCTGCTTGAGCTCGACGTTGGCCCGGGCGGCGGCGGCCTTGGCCAGGATCAACGCGCGAATGAACTGCACCGGCATCGGTTGGCCACTGATTGGGAAGTTATCCACCGCACGTTGGGTTTGTGCGCCGTAGAGGGCGGCTTCCGGGACTTGAAGCTCACCCATGCTGTCGCGCTCAATACGTGTCTTGGTCATCACTAAATCCTTGCACCAGTTCTATGAGAGGAATCGAAGGCTGCAACTCGCAGGTCGCCAGTTGCCAGGTGTAGCTCTGCCAGCGCTTGAGGCGGCATTTACACAGGGAGAGACGTTCCAGTTCGCGCAATGGCCGCCAGGCCTGGTCAAGGCAGAACGTTCGCCAGTGCCACGGCAGCGCGACATCGGCGGCGGTGTCGAGCAACAAACGGAAGGAGGTTTCGGCGATGGTCCAGGGCGAGGTGGCCGTGCAACAGGCCAAATACCGGCCTTCGGCCAGGTAATGTTCGATCAGGCGCGGCTCATCGGGGTCCATCGCGCAACGAATCTGGCGGCTCATCCAGCGCCAGCTTTCGAGGTAAGGCTGCTCGTGCAAGGCAGAACTCATAATCCGGGCTCATTCGGTAATGAGATTTATTATTAGATGATAATGAGAACCAAAACAACCCCGCTGACATGCACCGCCGAACGGTAGGATCAAAGCTTGCTCGCGATGACAATTTTGGGGACGCCATCGCGAGCAAGCTTTGCTTCTACAACAAACACAAAAAAGGCGCGCCACCCAATGGGTGACGCGCCTTTTGTGTAACGGTCGGGGTTAGCTACCCGCCACCGTCATCCGCTCGATCAACACCGAACCGGTGCGAATGTTGCTGCGCAGTTCCAAGTCATTCCCCACCGCCACAATCTGCTTGAACATGTCGCGCATGTTGCCGGCGATGGTGACTTCCTGGACTGCAAACTGGATTTCACCGTTCTCAACCCAGAAACCCGCCGCACCGCGGGAATAATCACCGGTGACCATGTTCAGGCCCTGGCCCATCAATTCGGTAACCAGCAAACCACGGCCCATGCGACGCAACAGCGCGGCCTGATCTTCATCACCATGGGTGACGAACAGGTTGTGCACGCCGCCCGCGTTCGCGGTGCTCGGCATGCCCAGTTTGCGACCGGAATACGTGCCGAGGATGTACGACACCAGCACGCCATTCTCGACGAACGGTTTGGCATAAGTCGCCAAACCATCGCCATCAAACGCCGAACTGCCCATCGCCTGCATCAAATGCGGACGCTCATCGAGGGTCAGCCATTCCGGGAACAGCTTCTGCCCCAGGGTGCCTTCGAGGAACGACGACTTGCGATACAAGCTGCCGCCGGACACCGCCGACAGGAAGCTGCCGAACAAACCACCGGCCAGTTCCGCCGAAAACAGCACCGGCACTTCGCAAGTCGGCACCGGACGCGCGCCCAGACGGCTCGCCGCCCTTTGCGCAGCACGCTGGCCAATGCTCACTGGGTCGGCCAGCAAGTTGCCCTGACGACTCACGTCGTACCAGTAGTCGCGCTGCATCTGGCCTTCGGCCTCGGCGATCATCACGCAACTCAAGCTGTGTCGGGTCGACGCGTAGCCGCCGATAAACCCGTGGCTGTTGCCATACACGCGGCAGCCCTGGTGGGTGCTGAGGGTCGTGCCGTCGGCGTTCTTGATCCGGCTGTCGGTGGCAAACGCCGCCGCTTCACAAGTCAGGGCCATCTCGATGGCCTGCTCAGGGGTGATGTCCCATTGGTGGAACAGGTCGAAATCCTTCAGATCCTTGGCCATCAGTGCGGCATCAGCCAAGCCTGAGGCTTCGTCTTCCGAGGTGTGCTTGGCAATGGCCAGCGCGGCGGCGACGGTTTCGCGAATCGCATCAGGACCGCTGGCCGAGGTGCTGGCCGAGCCTTTGCGCTGGCCGACGTACAAGGTGATGCCAAAGCCTTGATCACGATTGAATTCGACGGTTTCGACTTCCCGCTGACGCACCGAAGTGGACAGGCCCTGCTCCAGCGACACCGCGACTTCACAGGCACTGGCACCCTGGCGCTTGGCTTCAGCGATGATCTGCTCGACTTGCTCTTGCAGTGCCGGCAACGCTTGTGGGCCGACGCTTTCAACTGCACTCATGCTGTTCTCCACTCAAATTCTGCTTTCGGCTGGGGCCTTCGAGCGACCGGGCCGGACAAGCGGCCCCCGACTGGTTATCATGGCGGCGTTTCTTTGCGGACGGCCACCATGGTTGATTCTTACGACGACTCCCTCGATACGGGAGAAAAAAGCAAATCCCAGGTTAAACGCGAGCTACATGCTCTGGTTGACCTCGGCGAACGCCTTACAACGCTCAAGCCTGACTTGCTGGCAAAACTGCCGTTGACCGACGCTATGCGCCGGGCACTGGCCGATGCGCCCAAGCACACCGCGAATATCGCGCGTAAACGGCACCTTATGTTCATCGGCAAACTGATGCGCGATCAGGACACTGACGCCATTCTCATGTTGCTCGATCAACTCGATGCCTCCACCCGGCAATACAACGAACGTTTCCATGGCCTGGAACGCTGGCGCGATCGCTTGATTGCGGGCGATGACGCGGTCCTGGAGAAATTCGTCATCGATTACCCGGAGGCTGATCGTCAACAGTTGCGCTCCCTGATCCGTCAGGCCCAGCACGAACTGGCGACCAACAAGCCACCGGCATCGAGCCGTAAAATGTTCAAGTACATCCGTGAGCTGGACGAGACTCAACGCGGTCTGCGTTAAGTCCCGAATCGGGTGAGCCGCCAAGCGGTTCACCCGAAGCTCCATCCCTTACGATCCTGTGCCACCCACAGTGATCGCATCGATTTTCAGCGTTGGCTGGCCGACACCCACCGGCACCGACTGCCCATCCTTGCCACACGTCCCCACGCCGCTGTCCAGCGCCAGATCGTTACCGACCATCGACACCTTGCTCATGGCTTCCGGCCCGTTGCCGATCAACGTCGCGCCTTTGACCGGGGCGGTGATTTTGCCGTCCTCGATCAGATACGCCTCGCTGGTGGAGAACACGAATTTGCCGCTGGTGATGTCCACCTGACCGCCGCCGAGGTTGGCGCAGTAGATGCCACGCTTCACCGAAGCGATAATTTCTGCCGGGTCGCTTTCGCCGGCCAGCATGTAGGTGTTGGTCATGCGCGGCATCGGCAGGTGCGCATAAGATTCGCGACGACCGTTACCGGTGCGGGCCACGCCCATCAGGCGGGCGTTGAGCTTGTCCTGCATGTAGCCTTTGAGTACGCCGTTTTCGATCAGCGTGGTGCACTCGGTCGGGGTGCCTTCGTCATCGACGCTCAGCGAGCCACGACGCCCGGCCAAGGTGCCGTCATCAACGATGGTGCAGAGCTTGGACGCGACCATCTCGCCCATGCGCCCGCTGTAGGCCGAACTGCCCTTGCGGTTGAAGTCGCCTTCCAGACCATGACCGACCGCTTCGTGCAACAGCACACCGGACCAGCCCGAACCCAACACCACCGGCAACGTACCGGCCGGCGCCGGGATGGCTTCCAGGTTCACCAGCGCCTGACGCAACGCTTCTCGGGCATAGCCCATGGCGCGGTCTTCGCCGAGGAAATAACGGTAATCGGTACGCCCGCCACCGCCATGACCACCGCGCTCACGGCGCCCGTTCTGCTCGACGATCACACTGACGTTAAAACGCACCAATGGCCGCACATCCGCCGCCAGGCTGCCGTCGGTAGACGCCACGAGAATGCGTTCCCACACCCCGGCCATGCTCACCGTGACTTGCTGGATACGCGGGTCGAGGGCGCGAGTCGCGACGTCGATGCGCTTGAGCAGGTCGACTTTTTCGGCGCGGGTCATCACTTCCAATGGGTTGTCCGGGCCGTACAACTGGGCGACATCCTGAGTGGTGAACGCTTGCACCGTGCCGTTCTGCCCGGCGCGGGAGATCGAACGGGCCGCACGGGCCGCCGCGCCCAGCGCTTCGAGGGTGATGGCATTGCTGTAGGCAAAACCGGTTTTTTCACCCGATTGCGCCCGCACGCCGACGCCCTGGTCGAGGTTGAAGCTGCCTTCCTTGACGATCCCGTCTTCCAGCGCCCAGGACTCGGAAATCTGGCCCTGGAAATACAGATCGGCAGCATCGATGCCCGGGCCGGCCAGATCGCCGAGCACACTTTGCAGGCTCTCGATCGTTACGCCGCCGGGCGCCAGGAGGTGTTCACTGACTGAGGACAACAACTCGCTCATATGCTTTACGCCTTAAATTCACGTTCTGAGGCAGGTCGCTGGGCGCCCTGCGAGAAAAAGCGCCGGTGACTGGACACCGGCATCCGCGCCCTGATGGACGCCTGTTCGCTGCTATCGCGTTCGGCCAGCAACACGGCCTCGCCTTGATCCTGTTGCGCCAGCACGCGACCCCAAGGGTCGACGATGGCGGCATGTCCATAAGTCTCTCGCGGCCCCGGATGGGTGCCACCCTGGGCGGCCGCGAGCACATAACATTGGGTCTCGATGGCCCGTGCGCGGATCAGCACATCCCAATGGGCCGCGCCGGTCACGGCGGTAAAGGCCGACGGCGCAGTGATCAGCTCCGCACCGGCAGCGCGCAATTCGCTGTACAGCTCCGGGAAACGCAGGTCGTAACACACCGTCAGGCCGACCCGACCAACGGGCGTGTCTGCCACCACAACCCCACCGCCATAAGCATAGTCATCGGATTCACGGTAACGCCCGCGATTGTCCGCCACATCGACGTCGAACAGGTGCAACTTGTCATACCGTGCAACGGTTTCGCCCTGGTCATCCACCAGCAGCGAGCAGGCATGCACTTTCGCCGTCGGCTGATCCACCGGCGGCAACGGCAAAGTGCCGGCGACTATCCATAACTTGAGGGCGCGGGCGGTCTGTTTCAACCACGGCAGGATTGGACCTTCGCCCAAGGCTTCGGCGCGGCCGATGTCGGCGATGTCGCGACGGCCCATGGCGGCGAAGTTTTCCGGCAGCACCGCCAGCCGTGCGCCGGCGTTCGCCGCTTGCTCAAGCAAGCGCCGGGCCTGGGCCAGATTGGCCAGCACATCGCTCTGGCTGACCATTTGAATCACCGCAACAGACATGCCGCGCTCCTTCTTCGCTTTTTACAAGGGCAGACGGACCATGCTACTCCATAGCCCTGGTGTGTGCTTTTTCAAAAAAGAACTCAAAAAGGCTTGTCGAGGGTGATCTTCGGCTCTTTCCATGGGCCTTTGACGGTGTATTTGACGCTGGCAAAACGCGCTACACGGTCGCCAATCAGTTTGTCGATCAGGAACAGCGCACCACCAATGGCGGGCGCGCCGACAATCAGTGCGGCAATTGGCAGGTTGTTCGTCAGTGGCAAGGTCACCAGCAACTTGGCATCGACTTGATCGCCGACCAGGTCCAGGGTGCCATTGAGTTCAAGGTTGCTCGACGGACCGGTCAACAGGATCGGCTCACGGGTTACGTAAACGCCGTTGCTCGCCACCAGCAGGCCTTTGACCCGGTCGTAACTCAGGCCTTTGCCGAACAGGTCGGAGAAGTCCAGGCGCAGACGGCGGCCAATGGAGTTGAAGTTGAGCAGGCCGAATACCCGCAACGCCTGGGCGCTACCTTCGACTTCGACAAACTGACCTTTATTCAGCGAAGCATCGAGGCTGCCGGAGAAACGCTTGGTGGCCAGCCACGCCGGCGAGCCGGGCCAGCGACCGTCGACATCCATATGAAATTCTTCGCTGGTCACGCTCGGCGCAAAGCCCCAGCCCTTGAGCACATCGGCCAGGTTCTTGCCGCTGATCCGGCCCTTGTACCAACTGTTGGTCGCGCCCGGCGCGCCTTCCCAACCACCGCTGCCTTGCAACAGGATGCCCTTGAGGCCCATGTCCAGCGTATTGAGGGCGATGCCCTTGGCGGTCGGTCGGACTTTCAGCGACCAGGCGCCTACCAGGTCATTGCCCTGAAACAGCTGATTGATGGTGATATCCAGCGCCGGGATCTTGGTCGGGTCCACCGAAACCAGCGGGTCCGGCGAGTTTTCGTCGGCCAGCACGGTCGGATCAGGCGCCGGCAAACGCACGTATTGCAGATTGATCGCAATCGGCGCGGCTTTCGCGTCGGGGATCGTGGCGCTGCCCTTGGCTTGCTGACTGTCGAGCTGCAAGGCCCAGGCCGACGGTTTGCGGTTCAACTGCACCGACACCTGATCGAGGGTCGGGCCTATACCACTGAGCTTGCCGACCTTGAAGTCCGCACCGCTGAGCAACTGCTTGGCGCTGCCGCCTGGGTCCTGACCAGCGTACTTGTCCGCCAGATCCTTCCATGGGCCGACATCCAGCTCGGACAGCACGCCGCTGATGCGCAGACCCTTAGTATTCGGCAATACGGCGTTGCCGTTGCCGAGGAACAATTCTCCGCGACCGTCGGCAAAATTACCGGGCGGTGCCGCGAAAGTGAAATTCGCCAGGTCGCCATAAGTGACGCCGTAACGCCGCTCCGGCCCTTGCAGGGACATGCGGAACACCGTGTCGCGCCCCATATCGGCGGCCATGCCGAACGGCGCCGGCAGATCGATGGCGACGCCTTTGAGATTAGAGCTGACGACCAACTGGCTGTCGGCGCCATTGAGGTTCAGTTGCAACTGATAAGGAACGACACCGGACACCGGCAACGGCTGGGTCACGTTCAGCCAGTCGGTGAGCTTTTTCACCTCGACCTGCCCGGACGCAGCGACCCGGGTATTGAGCTTGCCCGGGCTGCCATCGGCAAAAATCTGCGCACTCACCGGTTTGTCGAAAGCCCGTGCGGTGATGTTCTGCCCGCTCAAGCCCTTGGTACTGTCGAAACGGAAATCGCCCTTGAGCTGCGTCAGCTCCAACGTTGGTTCGGCCAGTTTCAGCCGCGCCTTGGCGGTCTTGAAGTCGACCAGGATTTTCGGCAGCTCACCTTTGGCCAACGGGATATCCAGTTTGAGTTTGCCCTGCAGGTCGCCCTCACCTTCCCAGCCGGCGAAGGTGTCGGCAGTGCCGATCGGTGCTTGCTGGAGGATCTTCAGGCCATCGCCCAATCCGCCGGCAAACCCACCGTCGAGGAACAGGTGGACGTTTTGCCCGGCCGGCACATGCGGGATGTTGACGTAGATGTCGCTGACCTGGGTGTCGAGCAACTGGCCTTTGCTGGCCAGAATCCGCACGCCTCTGTCTTCGATGAATACGTCGCCACTGACCTTGCTGACATGTGGCCAACCCGGCTGGAAGGCCAGTTCGGCATCATGAACCTTGAAAAACAGGCTGATGCTGCGGGCGGTGTCGGCAGCGCCGTGGTTCAGCGAGCCCTGGTACTGGAAGAAACCTTCGTCCACCGCGCCCTTGAGAATCGCCGTGCGCAGCCATTCGTCCAGCGCCGGACTGAGTACCGTTGGCAGGTACTTGGCGGTGTATTTGCCGTCGCCGTCCACCAGGCCGACCCGCAGGTCCATGTAGTCTTCCTGGGTGTGATCGAAATGCAGACGGATCAGGAAATCGCCGGCAATCTTGCCCTCTTCGCCCAGCACCTTCAGGTACGGAGCGATCAGCGTGAAGCCGTCTTTATCGAGCTTCCAGGTCAGCCGGGCATTGGCCTGGATGTATTGCCATGGCTTGGCGAAAATCGGGTCCAGGTGCAGGGAAAAATCCTTGCTGTCCATGCGCAGCTCGCCGTGACCGAGGTCGCCGCTGATGCTGCCGCTGACATTTCGCGCCGCCGGTGCGCCGTGATAGGCGTCGAAGCCAACCCGCTCCAGATTCGCCGCGAAACTGAATTTGCTGTCGTCGGTGGCGTTGGGGCGCATGTCGAGCAGCACGTTGCGCAACGCACCAGTGACCTTGAGTTTGTCGACGGCGGTGGCTATGCCCTCAGGCAGCGGCCCTAGCGCATTAAGCAGCGGCGTGAGCGGGGTCAGATCCAGGCGGTCGGCTTGCAAGTGCCAGAGTTCTTCGGCTTTGTCGGTGGCCACGCTTTGTCGAACTTGCAGATGGGTTTCCCAGCGCGTGTCGCCAAAGTTCATGGACAAGGAGTCGAGCGTTATCAGGGCGCCTTCGTCGCTGCGCTGGAAGTAGCCGTTGAGCGCCAGATTGTTGATCTGGATCGGCTTACGCTCGGCGTAGGCCCCCTTGAGTTGCGGGGCATTGAGGCGAATCGCTGCGCTTTGCACAGTGCCTTCCCCCCAGCTCAGCCACAGCTCGCCGCCAGCCTTGATCTCGGAGAAATTCCACTGCCGGGTCAGGCGCGCGGGCAACCATTTCGACCAATCGCTTTGCGGCAGGCTCAGGTAAGCCTGCGCCTCACCATCCTTCCACGCACTGGCACGCACGCGGGTGCGCAGACTCATGGCGACTGGCTGACCATCGGGCAGGGTCAGGCGCGCGTCGAGTCGCTGACGGGAAGCCCCGGTTTGCAGATTCAGGCCGACGTAAGTCAAGGTCAGCGGCGCATGGTCCAGCGGCTGCAAGGTGATCTGGCTGTCGAGTACTGACAGCTGTTCGACCATCTGCATGCGATTGAGCAGTTGCTCCGGGTCCATGGGCTGGTCTTGCTGCACCGGCAAACCTTCCAACGCCCAATGGCCGTCCTCGCCTTCCTTGAGGCTTATCTGCAGACCATTGAGTTCCAGGTGAGCAATGCGCACTTCCCGGGCCAACAGGCTGGCCCAAAGGTCCGGCACGGCACGCACGTTATCCAGGCGCAGGGCATTGGTGCCCGCACCGACCGTCACGTCGTGCGCCAGCAGGATGGGGGCAAAACCGCTCCAGCTGCCTTCAAGCTTGCCGATTTGCAAGGGCATGCCCAGCGCTTCAGTGGCTTTGCTCTCGATGTCGGCACGATATTCGGCCACCAGCGGCGCCAGCTCTCGGCCGAGACTGACGTACAACGCCATCAGCACCAGAACCAACGCACACAGGCCCAGCCCCCAACGGGTCAGTGCGGCCAAAATGCGTGTCAGACGATCCATGTCAGTTGGCTCCCATGGCAAAAATACTGCAAAAAGCTGAGGCCAGCCGTTCTAGTCGCGGTGAAACCTGGAGATTCAGAGCAGCACCACGTCGTATTGTTCCTGGGAATACATGGTTTCGACCTGGAAGCGAATGGTGCGACCGATAAACCCTTCCAGCTCGGCGACATTGCCCGATTCTTCATCGAGCAAGCGATCCACCACTTTCTGATTCGCCAATACACGATAGCCTTCCGCCTGATAGGCGCGGGCTTCGCGGAGGATTTCGCGGAAAATTTCGTAGCAGACCGTTTCCGGCGTCTTCAATTTGCCGCGCCCCTGGCAGCTACTGCACGGCTCGCACAACACCTGCTCAAGACTTTCGCGGGTGCGCTTGCGGGTCATCTGCACCAGGCCCAACTCGGTGATGCCGATGATGTTGGTCTTGGCGTGATCGCGTTCCAGTTGCTTCTCAAGTGTGCGCAGCACTTGGCGCTGGTGCTCTTCATCTTCCATGTCGATGAAGTCGATGATGATGATCCCGCCGAGGTTGCGCAGGCGCAGCTGCCGGGCGATGGCGGTGGCCGCTTCGAGGTTGGTCTTGAAGATGGTTTCTTCGAGATTGCGATGGCCGACGAACGCACCGGTGTTGACGTCGATGGTGCTCATGGCTTCTGCCGGGTCCACCACCAGATAGCCGCCGGACTTGAGCGGCACCTTGCGTTCCAGGGCTTTCTGGATTTCGTCTTCGACGCCGTACAGATCGAAAATCGGCCGTTCGCCGGGGTAATGCTCAAGGCGATCAGCAATTTCCGGCATCAATTCAGCAACGAACTGTGTGGTTTTCTGGAAGGTTTCCCGAGAGTCGATGCGGATCTTCTCGATCTTCGGGCTTACCAGGTCACGCAAGGTGCGCAGGGCCAGGCCGAGGTCTTCGTAGATCACGCTCGGCGCGCCGATGGTTTTGATCTGGGCGTTGATCTGGTCCCACAGACGGCGCAGGTAGCGGATGTCCATGAGAATCTCATCGGCCCCCGCCCCTTCGGCGGCAGTGCGCAGAATGAAGCCGCCGGCTTCCTTGATGCCTTCTTTAGCCACGCAGTCGGTGACCACTTGCTTGAGTCGTTCGCGCTCGGCTTCGTCTTCGATTTTCAGGGAAATGCCGACGTGGGCTGTGCGCGGCATGTACACCAGATAGCGCGAAGGGATCGACAGTTGCGTGGTCAGGCGTGCGCCCTTGGAGCCGATCGGGTCCTTGGTGACTTGCACTACCAGGCTCTGGCCTTCGTGCACCAGGCTGCTGATGCTCTCTACCGCAGGGCCTTCACGCAGGGAGATTTCCGAGGCATGAATGAATGCCGCACGGTCCAGGCCGATGTCGACGAAAGCCGCCTGCATGCCCGGCAATACCCGCACGACTTTGCCTTTATAAATATTGCCGACGATGCCGCGCTTTTGTGTGCGCTCAACGTGAACTTCTTGCAGGACACCGTTTTCAACCACCGCCACGCGCGATTCCATCGGCGTGATGTTGATCAGGATCTCTTCACTCATGGCAGGGTCTCGTTCAGGCATGTTCACGAAAATGGCCGCATCTAGTCAGTACGACGCTTAGCGCGCGTTAAGGGTTTGCCAACAGGGTATGCCGAAATGGCCCAGCAGTTCTGCGCTTTCGCACAGCGGCAATCCGACCACCGCCGAATAGCTGCCATCGAGGCCGGCGACAAACACCGCGCCCAGGCCTTGAATGCCATAGCCGCCGGCCTTGTCCCGGGGCTCACCGCTGGCCCAGTAGGCGGCCGCTTCATCGCGACTGATCTGGCGAAAACGCACCCGACTGCGCACCACCAAAGACTCGCAACGCTCACCCTCGAGCACGGCAATCGCCGTCAGGACTTCGTGTTCATGCCCCGACAACATCATTAGCATGGCGCAAGCGTCGGCTTCGTCCACTGGCTTGCCGAGAATTTTCCCGTCCAGCACCACGGCGGTGTCGGCGCCCAATACGCAGAACGGGACATCGGATACGACAGCGCGGCGCCCGGCCTCAGCCTTGCTGCGCGCCAGGCGCTCGACATAGGCCGTTGGGGTTTCGTTGTGCAAAGGGGTTTCATCGATGTCCGCACTGATGGCGGAGAACGGCACGCCGATCTGCGTAAGCAGTTCACGTCGACGTGGCGAGCCTGAGGCGAGGTACAACGTTTTCATCAAGACATCTCCCTGTTCAGTGCCCTGCCTCACAAATACTGTTCCTTTTTGGCGGCGTCTGTTGTTGCCATACTGCGTTGCCGCTCCTCGCCATAGCCAGCTATGACTCGTCGCGGCGCCTTGTCTGGCAACAACAGCCACTCGCCAAAAAAGGAACGTATTTGCGAGACAGGGCACCGGTGCGGGCAAATGCCTGACCGAATTAATTGATCTTGTAGCGCCGACGCAAGCCACGCAAACCGAAGCTGATCCACGGCCAGAGCAACGCGCTTACCAAGGCCGGCAGCACCAGCGCCAACGTTGGCTGGCGGTTGCCGGTCAGGGCGCTGAGCCACAGCTGGACCAGTTGGGCGAGGCCGAAGATCACCAGGATCACCAGGCACTGCTGCCACATCGGGAACATTCGCAGACGTTGTTGCAGCGACAGCACCAGAAAGGTGATGAGCGTCAGGATCAACGCGTTCTGGCCAAGCAAGGTGCCATAGAGCACGTCTTCAGCCAGCCCCAGGCAAAACGCGGTGACCATGCCGACTGTTTGTGGCAAGGCCAGTGCCCAGAACGCCAGCAGCAATGCCAGCCACAGGGGACGCAGGATTTCCATGAATTGCGGTAACGGCGAAACGCTGAGTAGCAGGCCGATGGCAAAGGTCAGCCAGACAATCCAGCCGTTTCGCGATGAAGTAGCACCCGCCATTATTCTCTTCCCCCAGTGGTGGCCGGTGCAGAGACAGGCGGTTTGACAGCGGGCTTCACGGCCGGCGGCGTGGCGACAGGCTTGGCCGGATGGGTGGTTGCCGCAGGCTTGGTCGGAGTCGTTGCAGTGGGCGTTGCGGCCGCTGGCGTTGTGGCCGGCGCGGCGACGGCCGGAGCCGGCACGACCGCAGGAATCGGTTTCGGCACGGTGGCCGGAATGATCGGCCCGCCGCCGTGCTGGTCCAGAGCTTCCTGGGCCTGGGCGGCTTCATTGGCGCGCTCTTCTGCGGTGCGGCCATCGCTGAACACCAGCAACAGGTAACGGCTGCGGTTAAGAGCGGCGGTCGGCACGGCGCGGACGATGGCAAACGGCTGACCGGAATCGTGGATCACTTCCTTGACCGTCGCCACCGGGTAACCCGCCGGGAACCGCTGACCGAGGCCGGAACTGACCAGCAAATCACCTTCTTTAATATCGGCGGTGTCGGCGACATGACGCAGTTCCAGGCGCTCCGGGTTACCGGTACCGCTGGCAATCGCCCGCAGACCGTTGCGGTTCACTTGCACAGGAATGCTATGGGTCGTATCCGTCAGCAACAGCACACGGGAGGTGTACGGCATCAACTCCACCACTTGGCCCATCAAGCCACGGGCATCGAGCACCGGTTGGCCGAGGATCACACCGTCGCGCTCACCTTTATTGATGATGATGCGATGGGTGAAGGGGTTGGGGTCCATGCCGATCAACTCGGCCACTTCGACCTTCTCGTTGACCAGCGCGGAGGAATTGAGCAACTCGCGCAGCCGAACGTTCTGCTCGGTGAGGGCTGCAAGCTTTTGCATGCGGCCCTGCAACAGCAGGTTTTCGGTCTTGAGTTTTTCGTTTTCGGCGACGAGCTCGGTACGGCTGCCAAACTGGCTGGCCACACCTTGCCATAGCCGCTGCGGCAGGTCGGTGATCCAGTAAGACTGCATCAGCACCAGCGACATCTGGCTACGCACTGGCTTGAGCAGTGTGAAGCGGGCATCGACCACCATCAGCGCGATCGAAAGCACGACCAGCACCAACAAGCGCACGCCCAGTGAGGGACCTTTAGAGAAAAGCGGTTTAATAAGCCGCTCCTCCCAGGCAAATGTTCTCTTTACTCATACGGCATCAAACCGGCCTGGATGCAGACTGACAGAAGATAAACGCAACAGGCAGCACTGCAAAGTGCTGCCTGCGCGCTCACAGCATAGATGCATCGGGCGAGATCACTCGCTCGACAGCAGGTCCATGGTGTGTTTATCCATCATTTCCAGGGCACGGCCACCGCCGCGAGCAACGCAGGTCAGCGGGTCTTCGGCAACGATCACCGGCAGACCGGTTTCCTGGGCCAGCAACTTGTCGAGGTCGCGCAGCAAGGCGCCACCACCAGTCAGCACCAGGCCACGTTCGGCGATATCGGAAGCCAGTTCCGGCGGCGATTGCTCCAGGGCACTTTTCACAGCCTGAACGATGGTGGCCAGGGACTCTTGCAGAGCTTCCAGCACTTCATTGGAGTTCAGGGTGAATGCGCGTGGAACGCCTTCAGCCAGGTTACGGCCACGAACGTCGACTTCGCGAACTTCGCCGCCCGGGTAGGCAGTACCGATTTCCTGCTTGATGCGCTCGGCGGTGGATTCGCCGATCAGGCTGCCGTAGTTGCGACGCACGTAGGTGATGATCGCTTCGTCGAAGCGGTCGCCGCCAACCCGTACGGATTCGGCGTAAACCACACCGTTCAGGGAGATCAATGCGATTTCAGTGGTACCACCACCAATATCGACAACCATCGAACCGCGTGCTTCTTCAACCGGCAGGCCGGCACCGATCGCAGCAGCCATTGGCTCTTCGATCAGGAACACTTCACGCGCACCAGCACCAAGGGCCGATTCACGGATAGCACGACGCTCCACCTGGGTGGATTTGCATGGAACGCAGATCAGCACACGAGGGCTAGGCTGCAGGAAGCTGTTTTCGTGAACCTTGTTGATAAAGTACTGCAGCATCTTTTCGCACACGCTGAAGTCGGCAATGACGCCGTCTTTCATCGGACGAATGGCAGCAATGTTGCCCGGCGTACGGCCGAGCATGCGCTTGGCCTCGGTGCCGACAGCAACGACACTTTTCTGGTTACCGTGTGTCCGAATAGCCACAACGGAGGGCTCATTCAGGACGATACCGCGCTCGCGCACGTAAATAAGGGTGTTGGCAGTGCCCAGGTCAATGGAAAGATCGCTGGAAAACATGCCACGCAGTTTCTTGAACATGGGAAAGGGACCCTAGGCAACGCGTGGGTAAAAAAGTGCGGCAAACTCTAACAACGACAGGGATTTTGGGCAAGGCGCCAATATGTTAAATTGGCCGCTTTTCTGTGCACCAACCCCCACAATCGCGGCCTTATGACCGTAGAAATGCGGTAGTGTTCCGACAATCTAACACACGGACGCCGTCCGTTCTGTTTTCCACTGGAGAATCGCAATGGCGCTTGAACGCTCCGACGTGGAAAAAATCGCTCATCTGGCCTGCCTTGGCCTGAATGATGCCGATCTTCCACACATCACTTCGGCCCTGAACAGCATTCTTGGGCTGGTCGACGAAATGCAGGCGGTCAATACCGACGGTATCGAGCCGCTGGCCCACCCACTGGAAGCCAGCCAGCGCCTGCGTGCAGACGTTGTGACCGAGACCAATCATCGCGAGGCCTATCAGTCCATCGCACCAGCGGTCGAAAACGGCCTGTACCTGGTTCCGAAAGTCATCGACTAAAGGGAAAGAGCCTGCAATGCATCAAATGACTCTGGCCGAGATCGCCCGCGGACTCGCCGATAAAAAGTTTTCTTCCGAAGAGCTGACCAAAGTCCTGCTGGCGCGCATCGCCCAGCTCGATCCACAGCTCAACAGTTTCATCAGCCTCACCGAAGACCTGGCGCTCCAGCAGGCGAAAGCCGCTGACGCACGCCGTGCCAATGGTGAGAGCGGCGCCCTGCTCGGCGCGCCGATCGCCCACAAAGACCTGTTCTGCACCCAAGGCATCCGCACCAGCTGCGGCTCGAAGATGCTCGACAACTTTAAAGCACCGTACGATGCCACCGTGGTCGCCAAACTGGCCGCTGCCGGCGCCGTGACGCTGGGCAAGACCAACATGGACGAATTCGCCATGGGTTCGGCCAACGAGTCGAGCTACTACGGCGCGGTGAAAAACCCGTGGAACCTGGAACACGTGCCCGGCGGTTCGTCCGGTGGTTCGGCAGCGGCCGTTGCCGCTCGTCTGTTGCCAGCCGCGACCGCCACCGACACCGGCGGCTCGATTCGCCAACCGGCGGCGTTCACCAACCTCACCGGCCTGAAACCGACGTACGGTCGTGTTTCGCGCTGGGGCATGATCGCTTACGCCTCGAGTCTCGATCAGGGCGGCCCTCTGGCGCGTACTGCCGAAGACTGCGCGATCCTGCTGCAAGGCATGGCCGGCTTCGATGCCAATGATTCCACCAGCATCGACGAACCCGTGCCGGATTACAGCGCCAGCCTCAACACCTCGCTGCAAGGCCTGCGCATTGGCGTGCCGAAGGAATACTTCAGCGCCGGTCTCGACCCGCGCATCGCCGAGCTGATCCACAACAGCGTCAAAGAGCTGGAAAAGCTCGGTGCCGTGGTCAAGGAAATCAGCCTGCCGAACATGCAATACGCGATTCCTGCGTACTACGTGATCGCGCCGGCAGAAGCGTCCTCCAACCTCTCGCGTTTCGACGGCGTGCGTTTCGGCTATCGCTGCGAAGACCCGAAAAACCTGGAAGACCTGTACAAGCGCTCCCGTGGCGAAGGTTTCGGCCCGGAAGTGCAGCGCCGGATCATGGTCGGTGCCTACGCGCTGTCGGCCGGTTACTACGACGCCTACTACCTGAAGGCACAGAAGATTCGTCGCCTGGTGAAGAACGACTTCATGGCTGCCTTTACCGAGGTCGACGTCATCCTCGGCCCAACCACGCCGAACCCGGCCTGGAAGATCGGCGCCAACAAAAATGATCCGATCGCCGAATACCTGGAAGACATCTACACCATCACCGCCAACCTCGCCGGCCTGCCGGGCTTGTCGATGCCGGCCGGTTTTGTCGACGGTCTGCCGGTCGGCGTGCAATTGCTCGCCCCGTATTTCCAGGAAGGTCGCCTGTTGAACGTGGCCCATCAGTATCAGTTGAACACTGACTGGCACACCCGCACCCCAACCGGCTTCTGAGGAGAAACACATGCAATGGGAAGTCGTGATCGGGCTGGAGATTCATACCCAGCTCACCACCCGGTCGAAAATCTTTTCCGGTAGTTCCACCACGTTCGGCTCCGAGCCGAACACCCAGGCCAGCCTGGTCGACCTGGGCATGCCCGGCGTACTGCCGGTGCTGAACCAGGAAGCGGTGCGCATGGCGGTGATGTTCGGCTTGGCAATCGATGCCGAGATCGGCCAGCACAACGTGTTCGCCCGCAAAAACTATTTCTACCCGGACCTGCCCAAGGGCTACCAGATCAGCCAGATGGAATTGCCGATCGTCGGCAAGGGCCACCTGGACATCGCCATGGAAGACGGCACGATCAAACGTGTCGGCGTGACCCGTGCGCACCTGGAAGAAGACGCCGGTAAAAGCCTGCACGAAGAGTTCAACGGTGCCACCGGCATCGACCTGAACCGTGCCGGCACGCCGCTGCTGGAAATCGTTTCCGAGCCGGACATGCGCAGCGCCAAGGAAGCCGTGGCCTACGTCAAGACCGTCCACGCGCTGGTGCGTTACCTGGGCATCTGCGACGGCAACATGGCCGAAGGTTCGCTGCGTTGCGACTGCAACGTGTCGATCCGTCCGAAGGGCCAGGTTGAATTCGGCACTCGCTGCGAGATCAAGAACGTCAACTCGTTCCGCTTTATCGAGAAGGCGATCAACACTGAAGTGCGTCGTCAGATCGAGCTGATCGAAGACGGCGGCAAGGTGATCCAGCAGACGCGCCTGTACGATCCGAACAAGGACGAAACCCGTCCGATGCGCAGCAAAGAGGAAGCCAACGACTACCGTTACTTCCCCGACCCGGACCTGTTGCCGGTGGTCATCGAGGACTCGTTCCTCGACGACGTGCGCGCCACTTTGCCGGAACTGCCACCCCAGAAACGCGAGCGCTTCCAGGCACAGTTCGGCCTGTCGGTCTACGACGCCAGCGTCCTGGCCACCAGCCGCGAGCAAGCCGATTACTTCGAGAAAGTCGCTAGCATCGGCGGCGACGCCAAACTGGCGGCCAACTGGGTGATGGTTGAACTGGGCAGCCTGTTGAACAAGCAGGGCCTGGACATCGACCAGTCGCCAGTTTCGGCCGAGCAACTGGGCGGCATGCTGCTGCGCATCACCGACAACACCATCTCCGGCAAAATCGCCAAGGTGGTGTTTGAAGCGATGGCCAACGGCGAAGGCAGCGCGGACGAGATCATCGACAAGCGCGGCTTGAAGCAAGTGACCGACAGCGGCGCGATTTCTGCGGTGCTGGACGAGATGCTCGCGGCCAACGCCGAACAGGTTGAACAATACCGCGCGGCAGACGAAGCCAAACGCGGCAAGATGTTCGGCTTCTTCGTCGGCCAGGCCATGAAAGCCTCCAAAGGCAAGGCCAACCCGCAACAGGTCAACGAATTGCTGAAAAGCAAGCTCGAAGGCTAAACCGTGGTCTTGCGCCCGAGGATCGTTCCCACGCTCTGCGTGGGAATGCCGCCCCGGACGCTCCGCGTCCATCGCAATGTGACGCAGAGCGTCACGGGATGCGTTCCCACGCGGGAGCGTGGGAACGATCACTTGGGAGCTTTTGAATGAAGCGTCTACTGGGCGCCTGCGCCCTGCTCTCCCTGCTGGCCGGTTGCGCCAGCAATGACATCATCGACCCACACGGTTACGACAAGACCGGCACCGCGTCCTATTACGGCGCCAAACACCAAGGTAAACGCACCGCCAGCGGTGAACGTTTCAACATGAATTCCATGACCGCCGCCCATCGACAGTTGCCGTTTGGCACGCGGGTGAAGGTCACCAATCTGAATAACGACAAGTCCTGCGTGGTCCGCATCAACGATCGCGGGCCGCATACCCGAGGCCGCCTGATCGATCTGTCTCGCGAGGCGGCCGAACGCTTGGGCATGCTGCGCAGCGGCACCGGACGGGTTCGCGTGCAAGCCCTCGACGACTGACGGAGCCCCGACCATTTACGGATTAGAAGACATCCCCCTGCTGAGCGTGATCGAACTGCTCAGCGGCCTGTTTCTATTGATCGCCGGCGCCGAGCTGATGGTGCGCGCCGCCGTGCGCCTGGCCGCGCGCCTGCATGTGCGGCCGTTGATCATCGGCCTGACCATCGTCGCCCTCGGCAGCAGCGCCCCGCAAATGGCCGTGAGCCTGCAAGCCATGCTGGCGCAAAACCCTGACATCGCTGTCGGCAGTGTGATCGGCAGCAGCATTTTCAACATCCTCGTCACCCTCGGCCTGTCCGCGTTGATCATTCCGTTACGGGTATCGCGCCAGCTCGTACGCCTGGACATTCCACTGATGATCGGCGCCAGCCTGCTGGTCTGTGTATTGGCCTGGAATGAAGAACTGACCCGCACTGACGGCGTGATCCTGCTGGCCGCGCTGGTGGTGTACCTGGGCTTGCTGCTGCGCCAGTCGCGGCACTCGGCCCGGCCGCCATCGAGCCATGACGCCAAGTCACAAGCCCCGTGGATCACCAGCCTGCTGATGATCGTCGCCGGGCTGGCGATGCTGGTGTATGCCGGCCACTTGCTGCTGGGTGCCGCCGTGTCGGTCGCCACCGACCTGGGCTTGTCGGAACGCGTCATCGGCCTGACCATCGTAGCTATCAGCACCTCGCTGCCGGAACTGGCCACCTCGCTGATCGCCGCATTGCGCGGTCAGCGGGAGATCGCCGTGGGCAACGTGATTGGCAGCAACCTGTTCAACCTTTTGGGGGTACTTGGCTTTACCGCGTTGGTGGCGCCGTCGCCGCTGTCGGTGTCGCCCAACGCCCTGGATTTCGACTTGCCAGTGATGCTCGGCGTCGCCGTTCTATGCCTGCCGGTGTTCTATTCCGGTTATCGGGTGACTCGGGCCGAGGGGCTGCTGTTTCTTGGCTTGTACCTGGCGTACGGGCTGCACGTGGTGTCGTTCACCACCGGCATGCCCCTGGCCGGCAAGCTGGAACACCTGATGCTGATTTTCGTCCTGCCGGCGCTGGTGGCGTTCTTGCTGTTCACGTCGCTGCGCGCCTGGCGCCGCCAACACCATAAGAGGGATGTGCCATGACCGACAATAAAAAGCCCGGCGTTGAAGTGCGCCGCCAAGTGATGGGCGATGTTTTCGTCGACCGGGCGCTGGGCAATGCCACCGAGTTCAGCCAGCCGCTGCAGGATTTCGTCAATGAACACGCCTGGGGCAGCGTCTGGAACCGTGAAGGCCTGCCGCTGAAAACCCGCAGTCTGATCACCCTCGCCGCGCTGACTGCGTTGAAGTGCCCGCAAGAGTTGAAAGGTCATGTGCGTGGTGCACTGAATAATGGCTGCACGGTGGAAGAGATTCGTGAAGCACTGCTGCATTGCGCGGTGTATGCGGGTGTGCCGGCGGCGATTGATGCGTTTCGCGCGGCGCAGGAAGTGATCGACAGTTACCAGAAGCCAGAGTGATTTCAGCGCCTCGAAAAGTTCGCAGCCTTCGGAAGCTCCTACGCCGAACGCATTCCTCTGTAGGAGCTGCCGAAGGCTGCGATCTTTTGACCTTTGCCCTTAAATCCAGCCACCCCACTGCAATGCAAAGATCCCGATATTGGTGGTCACCGCCGCCATCAACGTCGTAATCACAATAATCGCTGCCGCCAATTCATGGTTGCCATTGGCCTGTCGCGCCATGACAAAACTCGCCGCCGCCGTCGGGCTGCCGAAGTACAGGAACAGAATCCCCAACTCTGCCCCACGAAAGCCCCACATCCACGCGCCAACGGTCGCCAGCACCGGCAGGCCGATCATCTTCACCAGGCTTGAACTCAGCGCCATGTTGCCGCTTTTGCGCAACGCTGCGAGCGACAAGGTGCCGCCGATGCAGATCAACGCCAACGGTAAAGTGGTTTGTGCCAGGTACTGACCGGACGTCTCCAGCCACCCCGGCAAACTGAGCTTGAAATAGGCGAACGGCGCCGCCGCAAACACGCTGATGATCAGCGGGTTACTGAACACGCTTTTGCAGATGCTCCACGGATCGGATTTGATCACCGGGCTGTACACCGCCAGCACGATGGTCGAGAGGGTGTTGTAGAACAGGATGACGAGTGCCGCGAGAATCGCCCCGAGGGAAATCCCATAGTCGCCGTACATGCTCGCCGCCAGCGCCAGGCCAATCACCCCGTTGTTGCCGCGAAACGCGCCTTGGGTGTAGATGCCCCGATCTTCCCGCGGACACTTCCAGATCGCCCAACCCCAGGCGATGGCGAAACTCGCCAGGGTTGCCACCGAGAAGTAGATCAGCAGCGCCGGTTGCAGCGCGGCGTGCAGGTCGGCATGCAGGATGCCTAGAAACAGCAACGCCGGCATGGTGACGTTAAACACCAGGGCCGAGGCGGTGTGGATAAAGTTGTCGTTGATCCAGTCGATGCGCTTGAGCAGCACACCCAGAAACAGCATGGCAAACACCGGCGCGGTGATGTTCAGGGTTTCGAGGAAGATTGCCAGCATGCCGGAGGGGACCTTGGGTGGGCGTCATTAAGGCGCTGATGATAAGCCACTTTCACCCGAATCGTTCCCACGCTCTGCGTGGGAACGCCTCTTGTGACGCTCCGCGTCACGCTGTGGGACGCGCAGCGTCCCGGGCTGCATTCCCACGCAGAGCGTGGGAATGATCGTTAGGTGATCGGCGCCGGGTTGAACAAGGTGATGTCGTTATGCAGCTTGTGCTGCTCGGCCCACGTCTGCTTCTTGCCGCTGGCCACGTCCAGGTAGTAGTGAAACAACTCCCAGCCGAGGTCTTCAATCGAAGCGCGCCCGGTGGCAATTCGCCCGGCATCGATATCAATCAAATCCGGCCAACGCTGCGCCAACTCGGTCCGCGTCGACACCTTCACCACCGGCGCCATCGCCAAACCATATGGCGTGCCACGCCCGGTGGTGAACACGTGCAAGTTCATCCCCGCCGCCAGTTGCAACGTCCCGCAGACAAAATCACTGGCCGGGGTCGCGCAGAAGATCAGCCCTTTGCGCTTGAAGCGCTCGCCAGGGCCGAGCACGCCATTGATCGCGCTGCTGCCGGATTTGACGATCGAGCCCAACGACTTCTCGACAATGTTCGACAACCCGCCCTTCTTGTTCCCCGGCGTAGTGTTGGCGCTGCGATCCGCTTCGCCCTTGGCCAGGTAACGGTCGTACCAGTCCATTTCCCGCACCAGTTCCTCGGCGACTTCCTTGGTTTCGGCGCGGGAGGTCAGCAGGTAAATCGCATCGCGCACTTCGGTGACTTCGGAAAACATCACCGTCGCACCGGCCCGCAGCAACAAGTCCGAGGCATAGCCGAGCGCCGGGTTGGCGGTGATGCCGGAGAACGCATCGCTGCCGCCGCACTGCATGCCGAGGATCAGCTCGGACGCCGGCACGGTTTCGCGGCGACGTTGGTCGAGCTTCTTCAAGCGGGTTTCGGCCAGCGCCATGATCTGCTCGATCATCTCGGTGAAACCGTGACTCGAATCCTGCAAGCGATACAGCCACGGTTCGCTCAAATCCACCGAACTGTCGTTATCGTGCATCACCTGCCCGGCCTGCAATTTCTCGCAGCCAAGACTGATGACCAATGCTTCACCACCCAGGTTCGGATTGCGCGCCAGATTGCGTACCGTGCGGATCGGGATGTACGCGTCGGTGGCCGTAATCGCCACGCCGCAACCGTAACTGTGGGTCAGCGCCACCACGTCATCGACGTGCGGATACAGCGGCAGCAACTCGTCCTTGATGCGCTTGACCGCATGGTCGAGCACGCCGGTGACGCATTGCACGGTGGTGGTGATACCAAGAATATTGCGCGTGCCGACAGTGCCGTCGGCGTTGCGATAACCCTCGAACGTGAAGCCTTCCAGCGGTGCCTGGGTCGCCGGCACATCAGTGGACAGCGGCAGGCTGTCCAGCGGTGGCGCGGTGGGCATGCGCAGTTGATCTTCCCTGACCCAACTACCGCGCGGAATCGGCTGCAACGCGTAGCCGATGGTCTGGCCGTAGCGAATCACCTGGCCGCCCTCGGGAATGTCCTCGAGGGTGACCTTATGGCTCTGCGGCACGAAATCCACCGTCACCAGGCCATCGGGAAACTCGGTGCCGGCCGGCACCCCCTGGTCATTGACCACGATCACCACATTGTCCCGCTCGTGCAGACGGATGTAGCGCGGCGAGTCGGAATGTTCAATCAACTGCATGACGCCGCTCCTCAGGAATGCGCTTCAGATAATTTGGTCAGTTCAGGACCGGTGCTTGGCGGCTCTTTGAGCACCACGCGTTTGATCGGGCCAACGATCACCAGGTAACTGAACACCGCGACCAACGCGTTGCAACCCACAAACACCAGCGCCCATTTGAACGAACCGGTGGCGCTGATGATGTAGCCGATGACAATCGGGGTGGTGATCGACGCGATGTTGCCGAACATGTTGAACAGGCCGC
Source organism: Pseudomonas sp. LBUM1646 (assembly GCF_059716165.1). Lineage (NCBI taxonomy): Bacteria > Pseudomonadati > Pseudomonadota > Gammaproteobacteria > Pseudomonadales > Pseudomonadaceae > Pseudomonas > Pseudomonas sp. LBUM1646. The sequence continues at coordinate 1,035,947 of NZ_CP166810.1, read as the reverse complement.
CACTCAAACCGGCGATCTGTTTCGGCGAGGTGTCAGACACCACGGCCCAGCCGAGCGCACCTACGCCTTTACCGAAGAACGCCAGGGCCATGAAGCCGACGACCATCCATTCGATGTCCACGTAGTTACAGGCGACGATGCTGCTGGATACCAGCAAACCGGCAATGATCGGCGCCTTGCGCGCGAAGGTCAGGGAATGGCCCTTGCGCAGCAGGTAATCGGAAATCACCCCGCCGAGCACGCCACCGATAAAGCCGCAGATTGCCGGCAACGAGGCAATGAAACCGGCCTTGAGAATGGTCATCCCGCGTTCCTGCACCAGGTACACCGGGAACCAGGTCAGGAAGAAATAGGTGATGCCGTTGATGCAGTATTGGCCAAGGTACACGCCGAGCATCATGCGGTTGGTCAGCAACTGGCGGATGTAGTCCCACTTCGGACCATCAACCTTTTTACCTTTGCCTTTGTCCTGGTCCATGTCGACCATGCCGCCGTTGTCGGCGATGTGCTTGAACTCGGCCTCGTTGATCATCGGGTGCTGGCGCGGGCTGTGGATAACTTTCAGCCAGATCAGCGAGAACACGATGCCGATGCCGCCCATGACCACAAACACGTGCTGCCAGCCGAAGGTGTAGACGATCCAGCCCATCAGCGGTGCAAACAACACCGTGGCGAAGTATTGCGCCGAGTTGAAGATCGCCGAAGCCGTGCCGCGTTCAGCGGTCGGGAACCAGGCCGCCACAATGCGCGCGTTGCCGGGGAAGGATGGCGCTTCGGCCAGGCCCACCAGGAAGCGCAGCATGAACAGCGCAACGATGGCCGTGGATATGCCGAACTCACCGACATAACCCTGCAGCACGGTGAACAGCGACCAGGTGAAAATGCTGAGCGCGTAGATTTTTTTCGAGCCGAAACGGTCGAGCAACCAGCCACCGGGAATTTGCCCGGCCACGTAGGCCCAACCGAATGCAGAGAAGATGTAGCCGAGGGTGACCGCGTCGATGCCGAGGTCTTTTTGCAGGCTGGAGCCGGCGATGGCGATAGTAGCCCGGTCGGCGTAGTTGATCGTGGTCACCAGAAAAAGCATGAGCAAAATCAAATAGCGGACGTGGGTCGGCTTGGTCGCTTGCATGTAGATGTACTCCCACTGATTATTTTTATGCGCGGGTGAATCTTGGTATTCCGTGTATTCCCTGTAGGAGCTGTCGAGAGAAACGAGGCGGCGATCTTTTAATCTTGATTTTCGGCGTATTCAAAGGCGCCAAAGATCAAAAGATCGCAGCCTCGTTTCACTCGACAGCTCCTACAGGGGTTTGCGGTGGCCGGTAAAACCGGACACCGCGGTGTTGCGAGTTACGAACCGATATAAGAAGTCTTCACCACGGTGTAGAACTCTTGCGCGTAGCGACCTTGCTCGCGGGAACCATAGGATGAACCTTTACGCCCACCGAACGGAACGTGGTAATCCACGCCGGCGGTCGGCAGGTTGACCATCACCATCCCGGCCTGGGAATGGCGTTTGAAGTGGTTGGCGTACTTCAGCGAGGTGGTGGCGATGCCCGCCGACAGACCGAATTCGGTGTCGTTGGCCATGGCCAGTGCCGCCTCGTAATCCGCCACGCGAACCACGTTAGCCACCGGGCCGAAGATCTCTTCGCGGCTGATGCGCATCGCGGCTTCGCTGTCGGCAAACAGGGTTGGCGCGAGGTAGTAGCCTTCGGTGTCGCAGGTCACCAAACCGCCGCCGCTGACCAGACGTGCACCTTCGGACTGGCCGATGTCGATGTACTTCAAGTCCTGCTCAAGCTGCGCCTGGGAAACCACGGGACCGATGTCGGTGCCGGTTTTCAGCGCGTGGCCGACCTTGATCGACTTCATGCGCTCGGCCACGGCTTCAACGAACTTGTCGTGAATCCCGGCGGTGACTATGAAGCGACTCGAGGCGGTGCAACGCTGGCCGGTGGAGTAGAACGCGCTCTGTACCGACAGCTCGACTGCTTGCTTGAGGTCAGCGTCATCCAGAATGATTTGCGGGTTCTTACCGCCCATTTCCAGCTGGACTTTCGCTTGACGCGACACGCAGCTTACGGCGATCTGACGACCGACACCGACAGAACCGGTGAAGCTGATGCCATCGACTTTCGGGCTCTGCACCAGTGCATCGCCAACCACGCGGCCGCTGCCCATCACCAGGTTGAACACGCCGGCCGGGAAGCCTGCGCGGGAGATGATTTCAGCCAGGGCCCAGGCGCAACCCGGCACCAGGTCCGCCGGTTTCAGCACCACGCAGTTGCCGTAGGCCAGGGCCGGGGCGATTTTCCACGCGGGGATGGCGATCGGGAAGTTCCACGGCGTGATCAGACCGACCACGCCCAGCGCTTCGCGGGTGACTTCGACGTTGACGCCCGGACGCACCGACGGCAGGTAGTCGCCGGACAGGCGCAGGGTTTCACCGGCGAAGAATTTGAAGATGTTACCGGCGCGGGTCACTTCGCCGATGGCTTCAGGCAGGGTCTTGCCCTCTTCCCGGGCCAGCAGAGTGCGGAGTTCTTCGCGACGGGCGAGGATTTCAGTGCCGACTTTATCCAGCGAATCGTGGCGAGCCTGAATGCCCGAGGTCGACCAGGCCGGGAACGCGGCGCGCGCGGCGTCGATAGCGGCGTGTACCTGGGCCAGATCGGCTTTGGCATAGTTGCCGATGGTATCGGTCAGTTCGGACGGGTTGATGTTGGCGCAGTATTCACTGCCCGCAACCCACTCACCATTGATGTAGTTATCAAAACGCTTTGAATCAGCCACAGGCTTTCCCCTTAAAAAGAAGTCCTCACACAAAAAGCCGCTGATCACTCAGCGGCCTTGGTTAATCAGGTGTGTTACTGAGCACCTTGCTTGTCGATCAGCGCGGCGAGCATTTCGTACTCTTCGGCCGTCAGATCGGTCAGCGGTGCACGCACAGGACCTGCGTCATAACCGGCAATTTTTGCCCCGGCCTTGACGATGCTCACCGCGTAACCGGCCTTGCGGTTACGGATGTCCAGGTACGGCAGGAAGAAGTCGTCGATGATCTTGCCAACGGTGGCGTGATCTTCGCGAGCGATGGCGTGGTAGAAATCCATCGCGGTTTTCGGGATGAAGTTGAACACCGCCGAGGAGTAGACCGGTACGCCCAGCGCCTTATAAGCCGCGGCGTAAACTTCGGCGGTCGGCAAGCCACCCAGGTAGCTGAAGCGATCGCCGAGACGACGACGGATCGACACCATCAATTCGATATCGCCCAGGCCATCCTTGTAGCCGATCAGGTTCGGGCAGCGCTCGGCCAGGCGTTCCAGCAATGGCGCGGTCAGGCGGCACACGTTGCGGTTGTAGACCACCACGCCGATTTTCACCGATTTGCACACGGCTTCAACGTGGGCGGCAACACCGTCCTGGCTGGCTTCGGTCAGGTAGTGCGGCAGCAGCAACAGGCCTTTGGCGCCCAGACGCTCGGCTTCCTGTGCGTATTCGATGGCTTGACGGGTCGAACCGCCCACGCCGGCCAGAATCGGCACGCTGGTTTCGCAGGTGTCGACAGCGGTCTTGATGATTTCCGAATATTCGCTGGCCGCCAGAGAGAAGAACTCACCGGTACCACCCGCGGCGAACAGTGCCGAGGCGCCGTATGGGGCCAGCCATTCGAGACGTTTGATGTAGCCCGCGCGATGGAAATCGCCCTGGGCATTGAAGTCGGTGACCGGGAAGGACAGCAGACCGGAAGAGAGGATGGACTTCAGTTCTTGTGGATTCATTATTCGAACACCCTGGGTAGCAACGCTTGTGTGTGAGAAAACCGTTCAGCCTTGGCCGAAGTTGTAAGTCATCGTACAACTTAAAATACAACCGTCAACTGCATTTCATCGCCGGCCGCAAAATTCGAGTCAGACGAGCAGATTTCTTGACGTAGGAAGATTCTCGACTAAGCTCGATTTAACTGTATATACATACAGCTAAATCAGAACCTACCTACGACATATCAAGGAGCTAGAAATGTCAGGTCTACACATGCAACCGAAGGAACAACCGAAGCAGGTCATTGCGCGTTTCGATGATCTTTTTACCGAGCACGGCATCGCCGTTGCCGGGGACAACGATCACCTGGTGCTCCACATCGCCGAGCATCACAGCCATCAGCCGACTCCTGCCCCCGCAAAAGCCGTGAAAGGCAAGCCGGTGCTGAAGTTCGAGGGCGGCGAACACACCGCCATTGGCGACAACACCCTGCTGCGCTTCGTCGAAAACGCCGAGCCAGTCCTCGCCCAGAACGTGCAATTGCACCTGACCAACGGGCTGGCACCAACCTACGGCCAGGTGCTGGCATTGGGCGGTGATTTCTACGGCATCCCGGATCAGCCAGTGAGCGACGGCGCCACTCCGGTGGATCGCCTGAACCGTTTTATCGCTGCGTTTGACACCTTGGCGGTGTTGTCCGCTTCAAAAGTCGAGGCCGAGAAAATCCTCGCCGTCATGCAGAAAGAAATCGATGCCGTTAAACAGGCGATCAAGGACGGCAAACAACCCCACGAAGCCTATGACGCCCTGGGTGATACGTTGTCGGAAGAGTGGAACAAGATCACCGGCGGCGGCAGTTTCGTCTCGGCGCTGTTCCCGTTGGGCCGTTATCTGAAACTGGCGGCGAACAACGCCGACCACTTTGGCGAATGGGCGCAGCAGGCTTACATCGCCGGTCACACCGCCGCGCTTCAGCACGCAGCGGCGGCTCACACCAGCCGTGATGAAAAACAGCTGGAAGTCGCCTACGCGATGAACGCCTTTGCCGATCACTATCTCACCGACCTGTTTTCCGCCGGCCACTTGCGAGTGCCGCGTAAAGCCATGGCGGCAGCCGTGACGCCGAGTGACCTGGGCTCGCTGATCACCCGCTTCATGCACGACGAAGACAGCAAGTTCGGCCTCAATGTGCGCAATGCCAACGGTGAGCAATGGCGCGCCTATGGCGACAAACGCTATTTCGACGCCATCGACAGCGCCAATCGGCTGCACGTCAACCAAGCGGTTCAGACGTCGGCGGATGAAGTGTTCGCGGCTTACCTCAGCGGAACGGTTCCGGCATTCAACAACTTCGCCGCGTTGAAACAGTTGCCGGACCTGCAAGCGGTGCTGAACCTGGCGAGCAATTTTTCGCCGCTGTTCCGGGTCGAGGGCGGCAAGGTGCTGCGGCGCAAGGATGTGAACAACTTGAATGACACCGCCACCGTGGATGACTGGTGGGGCTGGAGCACGTATTTGCTGCTCAAGGACTACCACCCAACCGGCAATGTTGCCTGATAAGGAGATCTAAAGATGACGATTAAAGTGAAACTGGAATTGGCTTCGGGCCAGTCGCTCAAGGGTGCGCCGTTGGAATTGTTGTCCAAGGGGCAGCCGATTGCGCGGGCGGTGATAGATGCTCAGGGGCTGGTGGTTTTTGATGCAAAGCCTGGGACGGCCGAGTTGGCGGTGCGGGTCGATCGGTCGATATTGAAGGCCTGACCCGATCGCTCGATCGTTCCCACGCTCTGCGTGGGAATGCCTCAATGGACGCTCTGCGTCCGCTCTTGGGACGCGGAGCGTCCCGGGCTGCATTCCCACGCAGAGCGTGGGAACGATCTAAAAAACGATCTCAGTACTTACCCGCGTTGCGCCTCTGCCTCTTCATGGGCATGGCGCAGCCGCTCGCGACTGTTGGTCAAATGCAACCGCATCGCCGCCCGCGCCGCATCGGAATCCTGGCGGGCAATCGCGTCGTAAATCTCTTCGTGCTCACGACTCAAACGGTTCATGTAGTGCTGCTGGTCATCATGGGCCAGGCGCGCGGAGTTCAGCCGTGTGCGCGGAATGATGCTGGTGCCCAGGTGGGTCATGATGTCGGTGAAGTAGCGGTTACCGGTGGCCAGGGCGATTTGCAGGTGGAACTGGAAGTCCGAGGCCACGGCATCGCTGGCGTGGGAAGCGCTTTCGTTCAGCGCATCCAGTGCCGCCCGCATCAGACCAAGCTGCTCGGCACTGCGGCGTTGCGCGGCGAGGCCGGCGGATTCCACTTCGAGGCTGATGCGCAGTTCCAGGATCGCCAGCACGTCACGCAGGGTGACGACGGTGGCCGGGTCGATGCGGAAACCGCTCGGGCTCGGCGTATCCAGCACGAAGGTGCCGATACCGTGACGGGTTTCCACCTGCCCGGCGGCCTGCAAACGGGAAATCGCTTCACGCACCACGGTGCGGCTGACGCCATGGGCGTCCATGATCGCCGACTCGGTGGGCAACTTGTCGCCACGCTTGAGCTGACCGTCGCGGATCTGCTCGGACAGCACCGTCACCAGTTCCTGAGCGAGGCTGCGGCGCTTGCGAGGGAGGCGAGGTGCGTCGATCGGGTTTTCCATGGTGAACGTCTGTCTCGAAGAATTCGGCTGAAAGCGCATCATAGCGCAAGCGGGTTGTACGATCACCGTTGAGCTGTGGATCACGTTCCCCCCCTGTAGGAGCTGTCGAAGGCTGCGATCTTTTGACTTTGATTTTCAAGATCAAAAGATCGCAGCCTTCGGCAGCTCCTACGGGGGACTATGGTGTTTAGGCGGTCACGGCTTGATCCACCAGATGGCCATTGTCGATGCGGATGTGTCGTGGGTGGAAACGTTTCAGGCTGCTGCGATGGCCGACGCTGACAATACTCAGCCCCGGTATTTCATCGATCAACGCCTGATACAGCGACGCTTCGTCCTCTTCATCCATCGCCGACGTGGCTTCGTCCATGTACAGCCATTGCGGTGCGTAAAGCAGCGCCCGGGCGAAGGCCAATCGTTGCTGCTCACCCGGCGACAACATGCGCTGCCAGTGATTGGCTTCATCCAGTCGCGCCACCAGGTGCGGCAAGCGGCAGGTTTCCAACACTTCTACATAACGCTCAGGCGCATAGGTGTCGCCGGGCTGTGGATAACTCAACGCCTCACGCAACGTGCCAATCGGCAGGTACGGCTTCTGCGGCAAGAACAGATAACGCGCCGCCGGCAGGCGGATGTTGCCGTGACCCGCGGGCCACAAATGCCCCATTGCCCTTAGCAAAGTGGATTTGCCGCTGCCGGAACGCCCGCTGAGCATGACGCGCTCGCCCTCCTCCACAGTCATGTCGGCGTTGGTCAGCAAGTGACGACCGTCCGCCAGGTCGAGGCCCAGGTTGTGGATCTTCAAGTCCGAGCCCTGGTTTTGCACGTCGATGGCCGGCGCACGCTCTTCGTTATCGCGCATGGCCTGATGGAAACTCAGCAGACGATCACAGGTGGCGCGCCACGCGGCAAGGTTCTGGTACGCACTGATAAACCAGCTGAAACTCTCCTGCACGTTGCCGAACGCCGAACTGATTTGCATCAGCTCTCCGAGCTCGATCTTGCCCGCGAAATAACGTGGCGCGGCGACCATGAACGGAAAGATGATGGCGGCCTGGCTGTAACCGGCGGTAAAGAAAGTCAGGCGCTTGGACACTTTCATGATGTCCCAGAAATTGTGCCAGACCAGGCCGAAACGGCTGCTCAAGCGCCGATTTTCATTCGGCTCGCCGTTGTACAACGCAATACTTTCGGCGTTTTCACGAACCCGGACCATGGAGAAACGCAGGTCGGCCTCGAAACGTTGTTGTTGGTTGTTGAGGCCGATCAGGCGACGACCGATCAAATGGGTCAGCCAGCTACCGATCACCGCATAGACCAGCACACACCAGAACATATAGCCGGGAATGGTGAAACCAAGCACTTCAATACTGCCCGACACGCCCCACAGAATGATCGAAAACGACACCAGACTGACGACATTGCGCAGCAAACCAATGCCCAGTTCCAGCGTGTTCGAGGTGAAGTTGTTCAGGTCTTCGGAAATCCGCTGGTCCGGGTTATCCGTGTAACCGCCCTGTTCCAGCTGGTAGTAATTCTTGTTGCCGAGCCAACGGGCGAAGTGCTTTTCGGTAAGCCAGGCCCGCCAGCGGATGGTCAGCATCTGGGTCAGATAGAGCCGGTACACCGCGCCGACAATCGCCACTGCGGCAATCGCGCAGAAATACAGAATCAACGTCCAGAACGCCGCCTCGTCTTTCTTTTGCAGGGCGTTGTAGAAGTCCTTGTACCAGGTGTTGAACCACACCGAGATCCCGACGCTGATCAGCGACAGCGCAATCACGGCGATCAGCAGCGTCCATGCCTTGACCTTCTCTTCGCTGCGCCAGTAGGGCGTGGTCATCGCCCAGACTTTGCGAAAAAACTGCCCGCGCACAGCATCATTGACCGCGGAATATTCAGCGTTCTGATTCATGGATAAGGCTCGATAGAGAAATGAACACACACGAACCGATCATAGATGATCGGTTCGGTTCCCCGCGAGGAGCGGCCTGCATTCATTCAGCGCAGGTTCAGCGACGAACGGGGCGCTTCTGCAGTTTGCGCTGCAGCGTGCGGCGGTGCATGCCCAGGGCGCGGGCCGTGGCGGAGATGTTGCCTTCGTGCTCGGTCAACACTCGCTGGATATGCTCCCACTGCAAGCGGTCCACGGACATCGGGTTTTCCGGCACCAAGGTGTCGAGGTCAGCGTGCTCGGACAGCAGCGCGGCCAGCACGTCATCGGCGTCGGCCGGTTTGCACAGGTAATTGCAGGCGCCGCGCTTGATCGCCTCGACGGCGGTGGCGATGCTCGAGTAACCGGTGAGGATCACCACGCGCATTTCCGGGTCGAGTTCGAGCAGTTTCGGCAGCAATACCAGGCCGGAATCGCCGTCCATTTTCAGGTCGAGCGCGGCGTAATCCGGCAGGTCGGCCTGGGCGATGGTCAGGCCTTCTTCGGCAGAGCCGGCGGTGCTGACGCGAAAACCCCGGCGAGCCATGGCACGGGCCATTACGCGGGTGAAGGTGGCGTCATCGTCTACCAACAACAAATGCGGCAGTTCTTCGCCTTCTACTTGGATCTCGTCACTCATGTTCGTCTCCTCGGGCGACACGGGGCAGGCGCAGCTCGGTAAGCGTGCCACCTTCCTCATGACTGTAGAGTTTCACTGAGCCGCCGGCGCGTGTCACGCTGGCCTTGCTCAAAAACAGGCCCAGGCCGAAACCTTTGCCCTTGGTGGTAAAAAACGGTTTGCCGATCTGTTCGGCGATGGCCAGCGGCACACCGGCGCCGTGGTCGCGAATGCTGATGGTCAAATCCTCGGCATTCCAATCGAGCGTCACTTGCAGCCCTTCGGGGCAGGCATCGGCGGCGTTGTTGAGCAAATTCAGCAGCGCCTGGGTCAGGTCCGGCGGCGGCGCCATGCGTGGCACCGTGCCTTGGCCGAGGCGCTGGAAGCGGTAACTGGCTTCCGGGCGCATCAGGTGCCAGCGGTTCAGGGCTTCGTCGAGCCAGTCGGTGACGTCCTGCATCTCCACGGCCAAGCGGCGATTAGCCTCGGCAGCGCGCACCAGTTGTTGCAAGGTTTCCTTGCAGAGTTTGACCTGATCCTGCAGCACTTTCAGATCATCCTGCAACATCGGGTCTGGATGATCCTGCTGCATCTCTTTGAGCAGCACGCTCATGGTCGCCAGGGGCGTGCCCAGCTCATGAGCAGCACCGGCGGCTTGCGTCGCAACGGCCAACAACTGCTGATCGCGCAGGCCCTCTTCGCGGCGGATGGCGCGCAGTTCATCCTGACGCCGCAACTCTTCGGCCATGCGTGCAGCGAAAAACGTGATGACTGCCGCGGCGAGCGCGAAGCTCAGCCACATCCCGTAGACCTGCAGGTTTTCCCGAGCAATCGGGAAGGTTTGCAGCGGGTAGAACCGCGCCAGCAGCAAGGTGTACATGGCCAGGGCGATGCCGGACAAAATCAGCGAAAAGCGCCACGGCAAGGTCACGGCGGCGATGGTCAACGGCACCAGGTAATAAGAGACGAACGGGTTGGTCGAGCCACCGGAGAAATACAGCAAGGCACTGTGGATAAACAGGTCGCAGGCCAGTTGCACGGCGTATTCGAGTTCGGTGACCGGCCACGAAGTGCGCAGGCGAATGGCGGTGAAGGCGCACAGCAGCATCGAACAGCCGAGGGTCATCGCCAGTTGAAACCAGGGCAATGGCAGCAAATCGAACCAGTAAGCCAGCCCGACTGAACCGGCCTGGGCGGCGAGCACCAAAGTGCGGATGAACGTCAGCCGCCAGAGATTCTGGCGAGTCGCGGAAGTGATTTGAACGGGGGCGAGCATGAGCTCTCCTGATGAGCGCTCCAGGCGGATCGCCGGGAGTATAACCAAGCACGGGGGCTGGCAGGCAAAAGTGCGGCAAACGGCCACATGTCAACGCCCAACAAAACACTTGTAGCAGCTGCCGAGGTACGAGCCTGCGTCCACTTGTAGCAGCTGCCGAGGTACGAGCCTGCGTCCACTTGTAGCAGCTGCCGAGGTACGAGGCTGCGTTCGGCTGCGAAGCAGTCGTAAAACCTGAGCACGCCGTCTTCCTGAAACACCGCGCCGCCTGATTACACGACTGCTTCGCAGCCGAACGCAGGCTTCGCCAGCTGCTACAAGCGAACGCAGCCTCGTACCTCGGCAGCTGCTACACAGCCACCTGCTGTTCATCTGTATAGAAGTTGTAACTGGGCGAACCGGATCATAAAAGCTAGAGTCTGATAGTTTCACGCAGGCTCGGACCTTAACCCCTGCGCCCCTTCCAAGGAGCTTTTCATGCACACAATGCGCCGCAGCGCCGCCCTCCTCGCCCTCAGCGTGGGCACCGTCGCCAGCCTCCCGGCCCTGGCCGCCGACGAACTGCATTACAACCAGATTTCCCTGCGCGCCGAAGTCAGCCAGGAAGTGGCCCGCGACCTGATGATCGTGACCCTCTATACCGAAGAACAAAACGCCGACCCGGCCAAACTCGCCGCCGACGTCAGCACCACCATGAACAAGGCGCTGGGCCAGGCCAAGCAAGTCAAAGACATCACCCTGCGCCAGGGCAGCCGCAACAGCTACCCGATCTACGACACCAAGGGCCAGAAAATCACCGGCTGGCGTGAACGCGCCGAACTGCGCCTGGAAAGCTCGGATTTTGCCGCCCTGTCGAAACTGACCGGCGAATTGCTCACCGACCTGAAAATGGGCGGCATGGACTTCGCCATCGCCACGCCAACCCGCAAGGCCAGCGAAGACGCGCTGCTCAAAGAAGCCGTCACCGCGTTCAAGGCTCGTGCCCAACTGGCTACCGATGCGTTGGGTGGCAAGGGTTACAAAATCGTTAACCTGAACCTGAACAGCAACGGCTATCCACAACCGTACATGCGCGCACCAATGATGATGAAAGCGGCGGGCATGGACTCGGCGCCGGTGACGCCTGAAGTCGAGGCCGGCACCAGCCAGGTCAGCATGACGGCGGATGGGTCGATTGAAGTGCTGATGACGCCTTGATTCGATAGTCCCGTAAATAGAAACGGCGATCACTTGGAGTGATCGCCGTTTTTTATTGCCCGAGGTGAGCCAGTCGGGTTTTGCAAAGATTGATCCGTTGCCTTCGCGAGCAGGCTCGCCCCACAGTTGGACCGAGTGCCTCAGTGAGAAATCGGTCGGCTGTCAGGCCGCTTTCGCGGGCAAGCCTCGCTTCTACAGTTTGACCGAGTACAGCCGGAAGAAGCAGGTCGTCTGTCAGGACGCCTTCGCGGGCAAGCCTTGCTCCTACAAAATCAAAATCAAAAGAAAGCAAAGCGGCCTACACCGCCCTGCTCCTCACCACTCAACAGGCCGAGCGTTAGCTCGCCTGCAGCTCTTGATCTTGCTCTACCCGCCCCTTCGGGAGGCTGAGTGGAGGTGTTCATCTGGGGGGCAGGCGCGCAGCGCCGTGCGGCGAAGCCGCACACATCGAGAGGAGGTCGAAGCGAAGCCGACCGGAGGCGATGCCCCCAGATGAATACCGGAACGAAGGCACGCCGAGCCTAGGCGAGGGGCCGGACGCCGGGGCGAGCCTTTTTGGGTACTTTTTTGGCGTTTGAAAAAAGTGCCTCGCCGTAAGGGCGAAACCCTAAGCCGCCGTTACCGCAGGAATGGATATGTACTCGGTCAACAAGAAACAGGTCGGCTGCCAGGCCGCCTTCGCAGACAATCCAGCTCCCACAGTTTTAACCAAGTACATCGGAAGGAAAACAACCAACTATGCCCATATAGAGGGGTAGCCCTCAAAAAACGATATTTCCGCGCAACCCGTCAACAACGCTACTCTCAGGAGATACCGCTACCCAAATCCCCCGGGGACTCCATGGAAAGAACCACCGTCAAACCTCTCCTGCTCGCTATCGCCCTGGCGACCACCGCGCCATTCGCCCAAGCCGCCACAACATTGGTCTACTGCTCCGAAGCCAGCCCTGCCGGTTTCGACCCGAGCCAATACACCAGCGGCACAGACTTCGACGCTTCGGCCGAAACCGTCTTCAACCGTCTCACTCAGTTCAAGCGCGGCGGCACGGAAGTCGAACCGGGACTGGCGACGAGCTGGGATGTGAGCAAGGACGGCCTCGCCTACACCTTCCACCTGCGCGACGGCGTGAAATTCCACACCACCGACTACTTCACTCCGACCCGGGATTTCAACGCCGACGACGTGCTGTTCACCTTCCAGCGCCTGCTCGACCCGGAGAATGCGTTCCGCAAGGCCTACCCCGCCGAGTCGCCGTACTTCACCGACATGGACCTGAACAAGACGATCAAGAGCGTCGACAAGATCGACGAGCACACTGTGCGTTTCAGCCTGAACAACATCGACGCCGCGTTCATCCAGAACCTGGCCATGAGTTTCGCCTCGGTGCAGTCCGCCGAGTACGGCGCGCAGCTATTAAAGGAAGGCAAAGCGGCTGATATCAACCAGAAGCCGGTCGGTACCGGGCCGTTCGTGTTCAAGCGCTATCAGAAGGACTCGCAGATCCGCTTCGCCGGTAACAAGGCGTACTGGAAACCCGAGGATGTGAAAATCGACAACCTGGTGTTCTCGATCACTCCGGACGCTGCCGTGCGCTTGCAGAAGCTCAAGACCGGTGAATGCCAGGTCAGCGGCTACCCGCGCCCGGCCGACATCGAAGTCATGGAAAAGGACCCGAACCTGACGGTGCTCAAGCAGGCCGGTTTCAACCTCGGCTTCCTCGCCTACAACGTGACCCATCCGCCGCTGGACCAGCTCAAGGTTCGCCAGGCGTTGGACATGGCCATCGACAAGCCCGCGATCATCAAAGCTGTCTACCAGAGCGCCGGCCAGCTCGCGCAAAACGCCCTGCCACCGGCGCAATGGTCCTTTGATCCGAATATCAAGGATGCGCCCCACGATCCGACCAAGGCCAAGGCGCTACTGAAAGAAGCAGGGGTTGCACCCGGTACGACCATTAATTTGTGGGCCATGACCGTGCAGCGTGCCTCCAACCCGAATGCGCGGATGTCGGCGCAGATGATCCAGCAGGATTGGGAAAAGGTCGGGATCAAGGCCAACATCGTCAGCTATGAGTGGGGCGAGTACATCAAGCGCGCCAAGAATGGCGAACACGACGCGATGATCTATGGTTGGACTGGCGACAACGGCGACCCGGATAACTGGCTCGGCGTGCTGTATAGCTGCGCTGCGGTGAAAGGTAGCAACTACGCCAAGTGGTGCGACCCGGCGTACGACAAACTGGTCCAGCAGGCCAAGGTTTCAACCGACCGTGACGAACGGGTCAAACTCTACCAACAGGCGCAAAAAATCCTGAAGCAACAAGTGCCTATCACACCGATCGCCAACTCGACGGTGTTCCAGCCTTTGCGCAAGGAAGTCACCGACTTCAAGATCAGCCCATTTGGCCTCACGCCCTTCTATGGCGTGGGTATAAATAAGTAACACCGCGCTCCAAGCGGGTGCGCCATACGCGCCCGCTGCCCCCTCATGGGGCGCCGTTTGCACCGTAAAAAACGCGCGCAAACGGTCAAATGCGTCAATATTTATACATATGCGACATTAAGGTACGTTCGTGCCACTGTTTAAGACTTGTGGCCGTTCTGGATCTTGCAATGGGTATGGCCCCTGCATAAGTATCCGCAGGCACGACTCACGAGGTCGTCCTCTAATTCCAAAAATGACAACAAATCATGAGGCCACCATGCTTAAACACGCGGTCATTCCGTTTTTAGTCGGCGCCAGCTTGTTAGCTGCCGCACCTTTCGCCCAAGCGGCGACTAACCTGGTGTTTTGCTCCGAAGGGAGCCCGGCCGGTTTTGATCCTGGTCAGTACACCACCGGAACCGACTTCGACGCCTCTGCAGAAACCATGTTCAACCGTTTGACCCAGTTCGAACGGGGCGGCACCGCTGTCATTCCTGGTCTGGCGACCAGCTGGGATATCGCCCAGGACGGCCTGACGTACACCTTCCACCTGCGTGAAGGCGTCAAGTTCCACACCACGCCGTACTTCAAGCCAACTCGTGAGTTCAACGCTGACGACGTACTGTTCACCTTTAATCGCATGATTAACAAGGATGATCCGTTCCGCAAAGCGTACCCGACCGAATTCCCGTACTTCACCGACATGGGGATGGACACCAACATCACCAAGATCGATAAAGTCGACGACCACACCGTCAAGTTCACCCTCAAAGAAGTTGATGCCGCGTTCATCCAGAACATGGCCATGAGTTTCGCCTCCCTGCAATCCGCCGAGTACGCTGCCCAGCTGCTCAAGGAAGGCAAGGCTGCCGACATCAACCAGAAGCCGATTGGCACCGGCCCGTTCGTGTTCAAGAGCTACCAGAAAGACTCCAACATCCGCTACACCGGGAACAAGGACTACTGGAAGCCTGACGACGTCAAGATCGACAACCTGATCTTCGCCATCACCACCGACCCGTCGGTGCGCATCCAGAAGCTGAAGAAGAACGAGTGCCAGATCACCCTGTTCCCTCGTCCAGCCGACCTGAAAGCGCTGAAAGAAGACAAAACCCTGAAGATGCCTGACCAGGCCGGTTTCAACCTGGGCTACATCGCCTACAACGTGATGGACAAGGTCAAGGGCAGCAACGAAGCGAACCCGCTGGCTGACCTGCGCGTTCGTCAGGCGCTGGACATGGCTGTCAACAAGCCACAGATCATTGATTCGGTTTACCAGGGCGCGGGCCAACTGGCCGTCAACGCCATGCCGCCGACCCAGTGGTCCTACGACACCACCATCAAGGACGCCAAGTACGACCCTGAGAAAGCCAAGGAGCTGCTCAAGGAAGCCGGCGTCAAGGAAGGCACCGAGATCGTCCTGTGGGCGATGCCGGTACAGCGTCCGTACAACCCGAACGCGAAGCTGATGGCTGAAATGCTGCAGTCCGACTGGAAGAAAATCGGCCTGAACGTGAAGATCACCAGCTACGAGTGGGGCGAGTACATCAAGCGTTCCAAAGGCGGCGAGAACCAGGCCATGATCATTGGCTGGAGCGGCGACAATGGTGATCCGGACAACTGGCTCAATGTTCTGTTCGGCTGCGACTCGCTGAGCGGCAACAACTTCTCCAAGTGGTGCGACAAGAAGTTCGATGGCCTCGTGAAAGAAGCCAAGCGCACGACCGACCAGGGCAAGCGCACCGAACTGTACAAACAGGCGCAACACGTCCTCAAAGATGCAGTTCCAATGACACCTATCGCACACTCGACGGTGTATCAACCCATGCGCACCACCGTGCAGGACTTCAAGATCAGCCCATTCGGCTTGAACTCCTTCTACGGCGTCAGCGTCAGCAAATGAGATTTGGCAGCGGCGACGTGTTTAACGTCGCCGTTGCTTTATCTGCCGGGAATGTAGGAATTAACTGACAGCCAAATCCACTGCGTACCACAGCAGAGGTTTGGGACCTGTCGGCTTTTCCTACGCGTTTTTCAGGCCTTTCCGCATTTACTGCCAGACCCACGGCCCATACCGTCGGGTTCTGACCAGTTCATGCGTGGGCCCTCGGTTTGCTGCACATGGTTTGAGATCAATGAAGCCCCCACGTCCCTGGACGGGACGGTGGCTCATTGTTAAACACTAAAAAGAGGGAGCGTCATGCGCCATACCTTGGTTTTATCCGCATTGCTGGGCACCGGCCTGTTGGCCGCCACTTCCATCAGCCAGGCCGCCAACAGCCTGGTGTTCTGCTCTGAGGGCAGCCCCGCCGGTTTCGATACGGCGCAGTACACCACTGCGACCGATAACGACGTCGCCGAACCGCTGTACAACCGATTGGCAGAGTTTGAAAAAGGCGCCACCAACGTAGTTCCAGGCCTGGCCACTAAGTGGGATATTTCCGAAGACGGCCTTACGTACACCTTTCACCTGCGCGAAGGGGTGAAGTTCCACACCACGCCTTACTTCACGCCGACCCGTGATTTCAACGCCGATGACGTGCTGTTCACGTTCAATCGCATGCTCGATCCCCAGCAACCTTTCCGTAAGGCTTATCCGACTGAGTTCCCGTATTTCAACGGGATGAGCCTGAACAAGAACATCGCCAAGGTCGAGAAGACCGGGCCGCTGACCGTGGTCATGACGCTCAATAGCGTGGACGCCGCGTTCATCCAGAACATCGCCATGAGCTTCGCCGCCATCCTGTCCGCCGAATACGCCGACAAACTGTTGGCCGAAGGCAAACCGAGCGAGATCAACCAGAAGCCGATCGGCACCGGGCCGTTCGTATTCAAGAGCTACCAGAAAGATTCCAACATCCGCTACACCGGCAACAAGCAGTACTGGGACCCGAGCCGGGTCAAGCTCGACAACCTGATTTTCGCCATCAACACCGACGCGTCGGTGCGCGTGCAGAAACTCAAGGCCGACGAGTGCCAGATCACTCTGCACCCGCGCCCTGCCGATGTGACGGCACTAAAGAACGACCCGAAACTCAAGCTCATCGAGAAGCCTGGTTTCAACCTCGGCTACATCGCCTACAACGTACGGCACAAGCCGTTCGACCAGCTCGAAGTGCGTCAGGCGCTGGACATGGCGGTGAACAAGCAAAGCATTCTCAACGCCGTGTACCAGGGCGCCGGGCAGTTGGCGGTCAACGCCATGCCGCCGACCCAGTGGTCCTACGACGACACCATTAAAGACGCCGCCTACAACCCGGAAAAAGCCAAGGAACTGCTCAAGGCTGCCGGCGTGAAAGAAGGCACCGAAATCACCCTCTGGGCCATGCCGGTCCAGCGCCCGTACAACCCCAACGCCAAGTTGATGGCCGAAATGCTCCAGGCTGACTGGGCGAAGATCGGCCTCAAGGTCAAGATCGTCAGCTACGAATGGGGCGAGTACATCAAGCGCACCAAAAATGGCGAACACGACATCAGCCTGATCGGCTGGACCGGTGACAACGGGGACCCGGACAACTGGCTCGGCACGCTTTATAGCTGCGACGCCATTGGCGGCAACAACTACTCCATGTGGTGTGATCCGGCTTACGACAAGCTGGTCAAGCAGGCCAAGGTCGTTACTGACCGTGACCAGCGGACCGTGCTTTACAAACAGGCGCAGCAATTGCTCAAGCAGCAAGTGCCGATCACGCCTATCGCTCACTCGACGGTCAACCAGCCGTTAAGCGCCAAAATCGAAGGGTTCAAGGTAAGCCCCTTTGGTCGCAACGTGTTCTCGGGTGTCAGCATAGAAAAATAACCGATTAGCCAGAAACGCTGAGGGCGGATTCCGTCCTCACGCAAGCGTATTGCCGTAATTCGCCGATCAGGCCTACAGCAAACGTTTGCGATGCCTTGATTGAGTTCTAAACCAATAGCCGGATCACCAAAAAAGACCGGCATTAAAAAAAAGAAAGAAAGGAGCTTCACCCATGAAACTGAGCAGCACTGCGTTATTGGCTATGGCCATCAGCAGCGTAACCGCCACGGCTTACGCAGAAACCCAAAGCCAGGACTTCGTTCCGACCCAACTGGCCAGCACCAATTCCCAGTCGGAAGCCAAAGGCTTCATCGAAGGCCAAAGCCTGTCGGGTTCTACCCGTAACTGGTATGCCAACGAAGACAAGCAACGTGGCGGTACTTTCAATTACGAACGCCATGGCGAAACACTGAACGGCTCGCGTCGCATCAACTGGGTTCAGGGCACCATCCTGAACTACACCTCGGGCTTCACCCAAGGCACCGTGGGTTTCAGCACCGAAGTGGCGGCCTACAACGCCATTGCGCTGGATCGCAGCCGCGAAGACATCAAGGGCGGTTCCAACCGTACCCTGGCTCACACCAACGGCGACGCCGTGGATCAGTGGAGCAAACTCGGCCTGGCCAACGTCAAGGCGCGCATCTCCAACACCACCCTGACCGCCGGCCGCATGAATTTCAGCAGCCCGATCGTCGACGTCATCGGCAACCGTCCGCTGCCTTCGAGCTTTGAAGGTGTGGCCATTCACAGCGAAGAGTTCGACAACCTGTCGTTCGACCTCGGCACCTTCGACCGCGTGTCGCCACGTACCGAGCAGAGCCTGTCGAAATTCCGCAGTGAATACAGCGCCACCGGCGTCGAAACTGACCACGTGAACACTGCTGGCCTGAACTATCAGCCGTTCAAAAGCCTGAAGACCAGCCTGTACGCGACCAACGTCGAAGACTTCTGGAACCAGTACTACTTCGGCGCTACTCACGAATTGGGCGACAGCTCGGTCCTGAGCCTGACCACCGGCCTGAACTACTACAAAACCGTCGACGAAGGCAAAAAGTTGATGGGTGAGATCGACAACGACACCTACTCGCTGTCGCTCGGTCTGACTCACCAGGCCCACAGCCTGACCTTCTCGTACCAGGAAGTGAACGGTAACGAGTACTTCGACTACCTGCACGAAACCAACGGCATCTACCTGGCCAACTCCCTGCTGTCCGACTTCAACGGCCCGAATGAGAAATCGTTCCAGATCGCCTACGGCCTGAACATGGCCGAATACGGCGTGCCAGGCCTGAAGTTCAACATCTACCAGGCTCGCGGCTGGGGCATCGACGGTACGCACTACACCGGCACTGCCTACGACGTTCGCAACATGAACGGCGAAAACCACTATGAATACGGCATCGGTTCTTCGTACGCCGTGCAGAGCGGCCCGCTTAAAGCGACCACCGTGCGTGCGACCTACACCACTCACCGCGCCAGCGATCAACAGGCTGACGGCAACATCAACGAGTTCCGTCTCGTGACCACCATCCCGTTCAAGATTTTGTAAAACCGCCAGCCGACGGCCGACTCATGACGAGTCGGCCGTTTGGTTTTTTCCTGTTCAACCGATTGCAGAGGGTTCTTGATGAAAATGCTTCCCCTACGTGCGGCCATCGCTGCCGCGTTGCTGAGTGTCGCTGTTGGCGTCTCGGCCAAACCCCTGGTGGTCTGCACCGAAGCCAGTCCGGAAGGCTTCGACATGGTCCAGTACACGACTGCAGTCACAGCCGATGCGGTGGCCGAAACCATCTTCAATCGTCTGGCGGACTTCAAGCCCGGCACCACCGAAGTGGTTCCGGCACTAGCCGATTCCTGGGACATCAGCGAAGACGGTCTGAGCTACACGTTCCACCTGCGCAAAGGCGTCAAGTTCCACACCACCGATTACTTCAAGCCGACCCGCGACATGAACGCCGACGACGTGGTCTGGAGCTTCCAGCGTCAGCTGGACCCGAATCACCCGTGGCACAAACTGTCGAGTGTGGGCTTCCCGTACTTTGAAAGCATGGGCTTCAAGGAACTGCTGAAAAGCGTCGAGAAAGTTGACGACAACACAGTCAAGTTCACGTTGACCCGTCGCGAAGCGCCATTCCTGGCCGACATCGCCATGGCCTTCTCCTCGATCTACTCCGCCGAGTACGCCGACCAGTTGCTCAAGGCCAACAAGACTGGCGACCTGAACAACAAGCCAGTCGGCACCGGCCCGTTCATCTTCCAGCGTTACGCCAAGGACGCTCAGGTCCGCTTCAAGGCCAACCCGGAGTACTTCCGTGGCAAGCCTCCGGCTGATGCGCTGATCCTGGCCATCGCCACCGACAACAACGTGCGCCTGCAAAAGCTCAAGGCGAACGAGTGCCAGATCGCGCTGTATCCGAAACCGGATGACATCCCGAGCATCAAGAAAGACACCAACCTGAAAGTCGATGAACTGAACGCGATGACCGTTTCGTACATCGCCATGAACACCACCCACAAGTACATGAGCGACGTGCGGGTACGCAAAGCCATCGACATCGCCTTCGACAAGGCGGCTTACGTCAACGCGCTGTTCGGCAAAGGCAATGCGACCGTGGCGGTCAACCCGTACCCGGACACCCTGCTGGGCTACAACCACACGCTGACCAACCCGCCACGTGACCTCGACAAGGCGCGCGCCCTGCTCAAGGAAGCCGGCGTACCGGAAGGCACCACGTTTACTCTGTTCACCCGTAACGGCGGCGGTCCAACCAACCCGAACCCGATGCTCGGCGCGCAGATGATGCAGGCTGACCTGGCCAAGGTCGGGATCAAGATCGACATTCGCGTCATGGAATGGGGCGAGATGCTCAAGCGCGCCAAAAACGGCGAGCACGACATGGTTTCCGCCGGATGGGCGGGCGACAACGGCGACCCGGATAACTTCCTGACGCCTATGCTCAGTTGCGAGGCGGCCAAAAACGGCGAAAACTACGCGCGCTGGTGCAGCGAGAAATTCCAGGCGCTGATCGATGAAGCCCGCGCTAAAGTAGATCCAGCCGAACGCGCCAAGTTGTACGAGCAAGCCCAGGAGGTCTTTAACCAGGACCAACCGTGGATCAGCATGGCCCACACCCGTATGTTCACCGCAATGCGCAACAACGTAGAGGGCTACCACATTAGCCCCCTCACCACTAATAACTTCGCCACCACCCAGGTGAAGTAGATAAGAAAACTCCCGGCGTCCCTGACCCCAGGGACGCCAGGCACGCCTAACCGGCTGATGAGGTACCACACAAGATGTTTAGTTTTATTGCCCGCCGACTGGGGTTGTTGATCCCCACGTTTTTCGGCATCACCTTGCTGACTTTCGCGTTGATTCGCATGATTCCGGGCGACCCCGTGGAAGTAATGATGGGCGAACGTCGGGTCGACCCCGAAATGCACGCCCAGGCAATGGAACGCCTAGGTCTGAACAAACCTCTGTATGCCCAATACCTGGATTACATCGGCAAGTTGGCCCACGGCGACCTTGGCGAATCCCTGCGTACACGTGAAAGTGTCTGGACCGAGTTCAGTTCTCTATTCCCTGCGACCCTGGAACTGTCCATGGCCGCGCTGTTGTTCGCCGGCATCCTTGGCCTTTTGGCCGGGGTGATCGCGGCACTCAAGCGAGGATCCCTGTTCGACCATGGGGTGATGGGCATCTCCCTGGCGGGATATTCGATGCCGATCTTCTGGTGGGGCCTGATCCTGATCATGTTCTTCTCGGTGAGCCTGGGCTGGACCCCGGTGTCCGGGCGAATCGACCTGCTCTACGACATCGAGCCGCGCACCGGTTTCATGCTCATCGACACCTTGCTGGCCGATGACGTTGGCGCCTTCTTCGATGCCCTGCACCACTTGATCCTGCCGGCCATCGTGCTCGGCACCATCCCGCTGGCCGTTATTGCGCGGATGACCCGTTCTTCGATGCTCGAAGTGCTGCGTGAAGACTACATCCGTACCGCCCGCGCCAAAGGCCTGTCGCCAGCGCGCGTGGTATTCGTCCATGGCCTGCGCAACGCGCTGATTCCGGTACTGACCGTAGTCGGCCTGCAAGTCGGCACGTTGCTGGCCGGTGCGGTCCTGACCGAAACCATCTTCTCCTGGCCCGGCATCGGCAAATGGCTGATCGAAGCCATTGGCGCACGGGATTATCCCGTGGTGCAAAACGGCATCCTGTTAATCGCCTGCCTGGTGATTCTGGTCAACTTCGTAGTGGACATCCTCTACGGCTTTGCCAACCCACGCATTCGTCACCAGCGCTGAGATCATCATGACCATGAGCACTCCAATTCCATCGGTAGCAGTCGATCAAAGCCTGCTGTACCCGTCTCCGTACAAAGAATTCTGGCAAGCGTTTTCCAAGAACAAAGGTGCCGTTGCCGGCCTGATGTTCATGCTGCTGGTGGTTTTCTGCGCGATCTTCGCGCCGTGGGTCGCCCCGCACAACCCGAGCGAGCAATACCGTGACTTCCTGCTGACCCCGCCGTCCTGGCTGGAAGGTGGGCAAATCCAGTTCCTGCTCGGCACCGATGAACTGGGTCGCGACCTGCTGTCGCGGCTGATCAACGGTTCGCGCCTGTCCCTGCTGATCGGCTTGTCGTCGGTGGTGATGTCGCTGATTCCGGGCATCCTTTTGGGTCTGTTCGCCGGTTTCTTTCCGAAAATGCTCGGCCCGACCATCATGCGCCTGATGGACATCATGCTGGCCCTGCCATCCCTGCTGCTGGCTGTGGCGATTGTCGCCATCCTCGGCCCTGGCCTGATCAACACCATTATTGCGATCGCCGTGGTTTCGTTGCCGTCCTATGTTCGTCTGACCCGCGCCGCGGTAATGGGCGAACTGAACCGCGACTACGTGACCGCCGCGCGCCTCGCCGGTGCCGGCCTGCCACGCCTGATGTTCGTCACCGTGCTGCCTAACTGCATGGCGCCGCTGATCGTTCAAGCGACCTTGAGCTTCTCCTCGGCGATTCTCGATGCCGCCGCCCTGGGCTTCCTGGGCCTTGGCGTTCAACCGCCAACCCCTGAGTGGGGCACCATGCTGGCTTCGGCTCGCGACTACATCGAACGCGCCTGGTGGGTGGTGAGTCTGCCTGGTTTGACCATTTTGCTCAGCGTGCTGGCAATCAACTTGATGGGCGACGGCCTGCGCGATGCGCTGGACCCGAAACTCAAGAACGCCGCCTGAGGAGATTCAAATGTCACTGTTAGAAATCAAGAATCTCAACGTTCGCTTTGGCGACAAGAACGCCGTTCCGGTGGTCGACGGGCTCGACATTACCGTGGACAAGGGCGAAGTCCTGGCCATCGTTGGCGAGTCGGGCTCCGGTAAATCCGTGACCATGATGGCGCTGATGGGCCTGATCGAGCATCCGGGGATCGTCACTGCCGACGCCCTGAATTTCGACGGCAAGAACATGCTCAAGCTCAGCAACCGTCAGCGCCGGCAAATCGTCGGCAAAGACCTGGCCATGGTCTTCCAGGATCCGATGACCGCGCTGAACCCGAGCTACACCGTCGGTTTCCAGATCGAAGAAGTGCTGCGTCTTCACCTGAAGATGTCCAGCAAGCAAGCGCGCAAGCGTGCCATCGAGCTGCTGGAAAAAGTAGAAATCCCGGGCGCCGCCAGCCGCATGGATGCTTACCCGCATCAACTGTCCGGTGGTATGAGCCAGCGTGTTGCGATTGCCATGGCGATTGCCGGCGAACCGAAACTGCTGATCGCCGACGAACCGACCACTGCGTTGGACGTAACGATTCAAGCGCAGATCATGGACCTGCTGTTGGCTCTGCAGAAAGAGCAAAACATGGGCCTAGTGCTGATCACTCACGACCTCGCGGTCGTGGCCGAAACCGCCCAGCGCGTGTGCGTGATGTACGCCGGCCAAGCGGTCGAAGTCGGTCAGGTGCCGCAACTGTTCGACATCCCGGCGCACCCGTACAGCGAAGCGCTGCTCAAGGCGATTCCGGAACACAGCCTTGGCGCCACGCGCCTGGCCACGCTGCCGGGCATCGTCCCCGGTCGTTATGACCGTCCGCAGGGTTGCCTGCTGTCGCCGCGTTGCCCGTACGTGCAGGATTCCTGCCGTCAGCAACGTCCTGGCCTTGACCCGAAAAGCAACAGCCTCGCCCGCTGCTTCTACCCGCTGAATCAGGAGGTGGCGTAATGGCCGTCGTACTTACCGCCCGCGACCTGACCCGTCACTACGAAGTGTCCCGTGGCCTGTTCAAGGGCCATGCGACCGTCCGCGCCCTGAACGGTGTGTCGTTTGAACTGGAAGCCGGCAAGACCCTCGCGGTCGTCGGTGAATCGGGTTGCGGCAAATCCACCCTGGCCCGTGCCCTGACGCTGATCGAAGAGCCGTCCTCCGGTTCCTTGAAAATCGCCGGGCAAGAAGTCACCGGCGCCGACAAGGCTCAGCGCAAGCAACTGCGCAAAGACGTGCAGATGGTGTTCCAGAGCCCCTACGCCTCGTTGAACCCACGGCAAAAAGTCGGTGACCAGCTCGGCGAACCGCTGCTGATCAACACCAACCTTTCCGCAGCTGAACGTCGCGAAAAAGTCCAGGCGATGATGAAGCAGGTGGGTTTGCGTCCTGAGCACTACCAGCGTTATCCGCACATGTTCTCCGGCGGTCAGCGCCAGCGGATCGCCCTGGCTCGCGCGATGATGCTGCAACCGAAAGTGCTGGTGGCGGATGAACCGACTTCGGCGCTGGACGTGTCGATCCAGGCGCAGGTGCTGAACCTGTTCATGGATTTGCAGCAAGAGTTCAACACGGCCTACGTGTTCATCTCCCACAACCTGGCAGTCGTCCAGCACGTGGCCGATGACGTGATGGTGATGTACCTCGGCCGCCCGGTGGAAATGGGCCCGAAGAACGACATCTACGAGCGTCCGCTGCACCCGTACACCCAGGCGTTGCTGTCGGCCACCCCGACCATTCACCCGGACCCGAACAAGCCGAAAATCAAGATCGTCGGCGAGTTGCCCAACCCGCTAAACCCACCGTCCGGCTGCGCGTTCCACAAGCGCTGCCCGTACGCCACCGAGCGCTGCAGCACCGAAGAGCCGGCCCTGCGCCTGCTCGACAGTCGCCAGGTGGCTTGCCACTACGCCGAGCAGTTCCTCGACGGCGCGGCATAAAAATGTGGGAGCGGGCTTGCTCGCGAAGAGGCCGTGTCAGTCGACATTAATGTTGAATGACACACCGCTTTCGCGAGCAGGCTCGCTCCCACAGGGATTACAGCTTTACCCGTTAACCAAACCCCTTCTCCTGGATTGCGCATCAGTCCGGTAGAAGGGGTTTTTTAATGCTCGCTAAAAACAAAGAGTCATCTTTATATTATTTATGGTGAAAGGAGTGCGGAACATTGGGCTTGGTCAATGCATTGAAATGACCGCCGCCTACCGCTTTAAAGTCTTCTTGGTCCTCATTTCCCGGATGCCCTGTAAACCTGAACGAAAATATCGCCTTGCCCTCTTCCGCATTAAAACTATCAAAAGTAATTGAGCCGTCGACGGGTTCCCAGAACAGCCCGTTACGGTCAACGTACCAGCCGTGAATGTCGCCGACTCCGTTATAAGACAACTTCAGATCTTTATGGAGTTCCGGCTTAGAAGTCAGAAAAAAGACAAGCGTGCTGTTCTCATCACCCTGCCCTTCCATTCTGATAAAACCTGACTCGCTCACTGTAAAAGACAGAAACCTTGCATGAAAGTCACCCGCCTTATCCGTTTTGAGAAAAAGCTGCTGACTTGCCAATAACTTATCATTCGCTTCCAGATTCATGATGAAGTCCTCGCGTTTAATGGATGCCAAAAAAACAACTGCGCGAGTAGTTTTTAGAATGAATAAATAATTCCGTCCACTGTAAGACCTGACAGTTGACTAATCGCCGACAACATGAGCTTCGCAACTAACCGACTTGCATTCAAATAAATATTTAAAAAACGCCCCATAAAAGAGGCGCTTTTAGAACTTTTAGACCTGTTACCAAATGCACATCTGGCAGGAGGTCTTCTTTCAGG
Source organism: Pseudomonas sp. LBUM1646 (assembly GCF_059716165.1). NCBI lineage: Bacteria > Pseudomonadati > Pseudomonadota > Gammaproteobacteria > Pseudomonadales > Pseudomonadaceae > Pseudomonas > Pseudomonas sp. LBUM1646. Next base: position 1,010,208 of record NZ_CP166810.1, on the reverse strand, counting down.
CTATCGCTCAGCTCTGGCTATCGCCTTCGTCGTCATCGTCGGTATCAGGCTCCTCGGTGGTCGAGTCGTCATCATCGGCGCTGCCGCCCTGCCCTTTATCACCGCCCTCCGATTCCGACGCGGCGATCATCATGCCCGTGTGCATCACCTGCCCACTCGAAGCCTGCTCACCGTGTGCCGGGCAATCGGCCCACGCCGCCGACATACCCACGGACAGCATCACCAAAACCTTCAGCAACAACACAATGCGTTGAAAAATGCTCATAGCCGATTCCATCCTTTCTGAGATGCAGCATGGGTGCCTGGCGGCGCATGACCCGATTGCCGTGGCGCTGAATGAAATCTAGTTCCGATTGGCCGGGTTCTCCAGATAGGACGCTAACGAACGGCGGTAATTGCCGCTGATGGGCAGATTGGTTTGGAATAAGGGTTATGCCGAAAGTCACCCTGATTGCTCCCACGCTCTGCGTGGGTATGCCTCAATAGACGCTCTGCGTCCGCTCTTGGGACGCGGAGCGTCCCGGGCTGCATTCCCACGCAGAGCGTGGGAACGATCCAACTGTCCAAAATCGGGACATTAAAAAACCCCGCAGCTTTCGCAACGGGGTTTTGGGTGTAACCGATCAGCGCTTAATGATGCTCACGCGTCGCGCGGAATTTCACATCCGGCCAACGCTCTTCCATCAACGCCAGGTTGACCCGGGTCGGAGCGAGGTAGGTCAGGTGACCGCCGCCGTCGATGGCGAGGTTTTCCACAGCCTTGACGCTGAACTCTTCGAGCTTCTTCTTATCGCTGCAATCGATCCAGCGTGCGGAGTAGACAGTGATCGGCTCGTAGGAGCACTCGACCTTGTATTCCTCTTTCAAGCGGCTGGCGACCACATCGAACTGCAGCACACCGACGGCGCCGAGGATGATGTCGTTGCTGCGGGTCGGGAAGAACACCTGGGTCGCGCCCTCTTCGGCCAATTGCTGCAGGCCCTGGCGCAGCTGCTTGGATTTCAGCGGATCGCGCAGACGCACGCGACGGAACAGTTCCGGGGCGAAGTGCGGGATGCCAGTGAAGCCCAGGACTTCGCCTTCGGTGAAGGTGTCGCCAATCTGGATGGTGCCGTGGTTGTGCAAGCCGATGATGTCGCCGGCGAAGGCTTCTTCCAGTTGCTCACGTTCGGAGGAGAAGAAGGTCAGCGCATCGCCGATCCGCACGTCTTTGCCGGTGCGCACATGGCGCATCTTCATGCCTTTTTCGTATTTGCCGGAGCAGATACGCATGAAGGCGATACGGTCGCGGTGTTTCGGGTCCATGTTCGCCTGGATCTTGAACACGAAGCCGGCGAATTTCTCTTCAACCGGTTCCACGGTACGCTCGTTGGCAACACGGGCCAGCGGTTTCGGCGCCCAGTTGACCACGGCGTCGAGCACGTGATCGACACCGAAGTTGCCCAGTGCAGTCCCGAAGAACACCGGGGTCAGTTGGCCGTCGAGGAATTCCTGTTGATTGAATTCGTGACAGGCGCCCTGCACCAGTTCCAGTTGATCGACGAAGCGATCGTACTCGTCACCGAGGTGCGAGCGGGCTTCATCGGAGTCGAGCTTCTCGATGATTTTCACATCGGTGCGCTCGTGGCCGTGACCGGCGGTGTAGACGATGATGTAGTCGTCGGCGAGGTGATAAACGCCCTTGAAGTCGCGGTAGCAACCGATCGGCCAGGTGATCGGCGCCGCCTTGATCTTCAGGACCGCTTCGATTTCGTCGAGCAGTTCGATCGGGTCGCGGATGTCACGGTCGAGTTTGTTGATGAAGCTGACAATCGGCGTGTCACGCAGACGGCAGACGTCCATCAGCGCGATGGTCCGAGGCTCAACACCTTTACCGCCGTCGAGGACCATCAAGGCCGAGTCCACCGCCGTCAGGGTGCGGTAGGTATCTTCGGAGAAGTCTTCGTGGCCCGGGGTGTCGAGCAGGTTGATCATGTGGTCGCGATACGGGAACTGCATGACCGACGTGGTAATCGAGATACCACGCTGCTTTTCCATTTCCATCCAGTCGGAGGTGGCATGGCGGTCGGACTTACGAGACTTCACCGTGCCCGCAATCGCAATCGCCTTGCCCATCAGCAAGAGCTTCTCGGTGATGGTGGTTTTACCGGCATCGGGGTGGGAAATAATGGCGAAAGTGCGGCGTTTCGCGACTTCGGCGGCCTGTTTGGTCATGGGAAATCGCCTGGCAGGTGATTCAAAAAAGGGCGGCGAGTATAGCGCAAACCGAGCGCCACGGACCACCGTTCGCCTGTAGCAGCTGCCGAGCCCGCGAGGCTGCGTCCGGCGGCGAAGCCGCCGTAAAACCAGACGCCGCGGTGCATCAGGCACACCGCGATGGGTGACTCTACGACGACTTCGTCGCCGAACGCAGCCTCGCGGGCTCGGTAGCAGCTACGTCGGGTAATCGAGATCAAGGGTGGCTAATTGCTGCTAAATATGGAACCTTTTAAAAGGTGCAGACGTCCACTCCCCTGTTACTGCACTCGTACCAGGGGCTGAAAAATCAGCAAGTTAGCCTGACGAGGCTGCGCTTATGGCTTGATCTCATGCGGTTTTACCAGCATGAAGAGCTGCTTCTCGCGAACGTCGATATCCCGGCAGCCAGCAATGGCATGCCACAAAGGACTGCGTTCGCCGACCAAGAAAAAAAGGAGTCCGCCTGTGGCTATTCGCTATGGCAAGGGGCTTATAGGAGGTGCGGTTGTCGTCGCACTCCTGGCCCTGCTGGTCCACTGGATTGGCATCAACACGATCGAACATTACCGCGACGATTTGTTGTTTTACCTGCAAGCTCACTTGATCCTCGTCCTTGTTTCCATGCTGGCCGCCCTCGTTGTGGGCATCCCCGCCGGTATCTTCCTCAGCCGCCCGACCATGGTGGGTCGCGCTGAACGCTTCATGCAGATCTTCAACATCGGCAACACTGTCCCGCCTCTCGCCGTACTCGCCATCGCCCTGGGGATTCTGGGCATCGGCAGCGGCCCCGCGATCTTCGCCCTGTTCCTCGCCTCGCTGTTGCCGATCGTGCGCAACACCTATGAAGGCCTGAAAAACGTCCAGGGTTCGCTCAAGGAAGCGGCCGTCGGCATCGGCATGACCCCGACTCAAGTGCTGTGGCGGGTCGAACTGCCGAACGCCGTGCCGATCATTATCGGTGGCGTGCGCGTGGCCCTGGCGATCAACGTCGGCACCGCACCACTGGCGTTCCTGATTGGCGCCAACAGCCTGGGCAGCCTGATTTTCCCTGGCATCGCCCTGAACAATCAGCCGCAACTGCTGCTCGGCGCGGCTTGTACCGCCCTGCTGGCCTTGCTGCTCGACGGCCTGGTGACACTCGCCAGCCGCCTCTGGCTCGAACGCGGCCTACGCCCGTCTTAAGCCTCGGCAAAGGAATATTTATGAAAAGACTGACCTTAATCATGGGCTGCGTTCTGCTGTTCGCAGGATTTGCCCAAGCCGCTGAAAAACCAGTGATCCGCATCGGCGCCCGGGTGTTCACCGAACAAACCCTGCTGGCGGAAATCACTTCCCAATACCTGCGCACCAAGGGGTACGACACCCAGGTGACCGGCGGTCTGGGCAGTAACCTGGCCCGCAGCGCCCACGAAAGTGGCCAACTGGACCTGATGTGGGAATACACCGGCGTCTCGCTGGTGGCTTACAACCACATTACTGACAAGCTCGACAGCGCTCAGTCCTACGCCAAGGTGAAAGAAGTCGACGCGAAAAAAGGCCTGGTCTGGCTCACGCCGTCGAAATTCAGCAACACCTACGCCCTGGCCCTGCCGGAAAAAACCGCGCAGGCCTACCCGCAGATCAACACCATCAGCGAGCTGAATACGGTGATGCAGGCGGAGGCGAAGACCAATCACCTGGTCGCGCTGGACACCGAGTTCGCCAACCGTTCCGACGGTCTGGACGGCATGGTCGACCTTTACGGCATGAACCTGACCCGCAAGAACATCCGGCAGATGGACGCTGGGCTGGTCTACACCGCCCTGCGTAATAGCCAGGTGTTTGCCGGTCTGGTCTACACCACCGACGGTCGTTTGAACGCCTTCAAGCTGAAACTGCTGGAAGACGACAAGCACTACTTCCCGGACTACACCGCCGCGCCGGTGGTGCGTCAGGTTTACCTCGACGCCCATCCGAAACTCGCGGAAGAACTCAAGCCGCTGGCCGAACTGTTCGACGACGCCACCATGCGCCAGCTCAATGCGCGGGTCGATGTCGATCACGAAAGCCCTTCATCCGTTGCCGCAGATTTCCTGCGCCAGCATCCACTGAACTGAGGAGAAGACATGGAATTTCTAAACGCCTTTTCCCATCTCGACTGGCCGCTGGTCCTGCACCTGACCTTGCAGCACATCACCCTGGTCGGCATCGCGGTGACGTTGGCGATCCTCGTGGGCGTGCCGTTGGGCATCCTGATGACGCGCTTCCCGTCGCTGGCCGGCCCGCTGCAAGCCAGCGCCACCGTGCTGCTGACGGTGCCGTCGATTGCCCTGTTCGGCCTGCTGTTGCCGTTCTACTCCAAGTTCGGCCAGGGCCTGGGCCCAATGCCGGCGATCACTGCCGTGTTTCTGTACTCACTGCTGCCGATCATGCGCAACACCTATCTGGCGCTAACTGGCGTCGAGCCTGGCATTCGCGAAGCCGCCCGCGGCATCGGCATGACCTTCGGCCAGCGCCTGCGCATGGTCGAACTGCCTATTGCCGTGCCGGTGATCCTCGCTGGTGTGCGCACCGCCGTGGTCATGAACATTGGTGTCATGACCATCGCCGCAACCATCGGTGCCGGTGGCCTCGGTGTACTTATTCTCGCTTCAATCAGCCGCAGCGACATGTCGATGCTGATCGTCGGCGCCGTGCTGGTCAGTCTCCTGGCCATCTTCGCCGACCTGCTTCTGCAATGGCTGCAACGCACGCTGACTCCAAAAGGACTCCTGAAATGATCGAACTTCAAAACCTCAGCAAGACCTTCCAAAGCAACGGCAAAGATGTGAAAGCCGTGGACTCGGTAAGCCTGACCGTCAATGAAGGCGAAATCTGTGTGTTCCTCGGGCCATCGGGCTGCGGCAAAAGCACCACGCTGAAAATGATCAACCGCCTGATCAAGCCGACCTCGGGCAAGATCCTGATCAACGGCGAAGACACCACCGACCTTGACGCGGTGACCCTGCGTCGCAACATCGGTTATGTGATCCAGCAAATCGGTCTGTTCCCGAACATGACCATCGAGGAAAACATCACCATCGTTCCGCGCCTGCTGGGCTGGGACAAACAGAAATGCCACGACCGCGCCCGCGAGTTGATGAGCATGATCAAGCTCGAACCCAAGCAGTACCTGACTCGCTACCCGCGTGAGTTGTCGGGCGGTCAGCAGCAGCGGATCGGCGTAATTCGTGCCTTGGCGGCGGATGCCCCGCTGTTGTTGATGGATGAACCGTTCGGCGCGGTCGATCCGATCAACCGCGAGATGATCCAGAACGAGTTCTTCGAGATGCAACGGGCGCTGAACAAGACCGTAATCATGGTCAGCCACGACATCGACGAAGCGATCAAGCTCGGCGACAAGATTGCGATCTTCCGCGCCGGCAAGCTGCTGCAGATTGATCACCCGGATACGCTGCTGGCGCACCCGGCGGACGACTTTGTCAGCAACTTCGTCGGCCAGGACAGTACGCTCAAGCGTCTGTTGCTGGTGAAAGCCGAAGACGCGGCGGACAACGCGCCGTCGGTGAGCCCGGAAACCCCGGTGGCCGAGGCCCTGGAGTTGATGGACGAACTGGACCGTCGTTATGTGGTGGTCACGGATGGTGAGAACAAGGCCCTCGGTTACGTACGACGTCGCGACTTGCACCGTCAGACCGGCACTTGCGCTCAGTATTTGCGCGAGTTCAACGCCACGGCGGCGTACGACGAGCATTTGCGCATCCTGCTGTCGCGCATGTACGAGTTCAACCGCTCGTGGCTGCCGGTGATGGACGCCGAGCGGGTGTTCCTCGGGGAAGTGACCCAGGAATCGATTGCCGAGTACCTGAGCTCCGGCAAGTCCCGTGGTGGCAAGACCAGCATTGTTTCGCCAGCCGAGGCTGCCGTCGCCTGATCTCTTTCTACTGATCGTTCCCACGCTCTGCGTGGGAATGCCGCCCAAGACGCTCTGCGTCCGCCCTTTGAGATGCAGAGCGTCTCTGGATGCATTCCCACGCAGAGCGTGGGAACGAGCATTTGAGGGAACATCACACTGTCATGCAGGTCGGTTACATCAGTAGCTGTCCGGGACCGCACGACGGAAGCGTGCAAAAACGCGACATTTTTTGTTGATCTCAAGCCCCTCACGCCCTAAAGTTCGCGCCGAACGTCCATGCTGGAAACGATCCATCCGGCTCAAGTACTGACGACGAGACAGCAAGGCCAAGGGCAGCACCGCCTCCCGTGGCCTTTTTGCTTTCGGCGACATGCCTTGGGAAGTAGGCGAACCAAAGTGGGGATACGGAGGACGTTCATTTGCACCCATTGATTAATCTAGTTTGCCAGTAGGAGATCCCAGCATGTCGATCAACGTCGAAGACTATTACGCGCGCGAAACCTTCCAGAGATTGAAGGCCTTCGCCGACACGCAAGAAACCCCGTTCGTGGTCATCGACACCGCGATGATCAGCCAGGCCTATGACGACCTGCGCGCCGGTTTCGAATTCGCCAAGGTCTACTACGCAGTCAAGGCCAACCCGGCCGTCGAAATCATCGACCTGCTCAAAGAAAAAGGTTCGAGCTTCGACATCGCCTCGATCTACGAACTGGACAAAGTGATGGACCGCGGCGTCAGCGCCGACCGTATCAGCTACGGCAACACCATCAAGAAATCCAAGGACATCCGCTACTTCTACGAGAAGGGCGTGCGTCTGTTCTCCACCGACTCCGAAGCCGACCTGCGCAACATCGCCAAGGCTGCACCGGGTTCGAAAGTCTACGTGCGCATCCTCACCGAAGGCTCGACCACGGCCGATTGGCCTTTGTCGCGCAAATTCGGCTGCCAGACCGACATGGCCATGGACCTGCTGATCCTCGCCCGCGACCTGGGCCTGGTGCCTTACGGCATCTCGTTCCACGTCGGCTCGCAACAGCGCGACATCAGCGTCTGGGATGCGGCGATCGCCAAGGTCAAAGTGATCTTCGAACGCCTGAAAGAAGAAGACGGCATTCACCTGAAGCTGATCAACATGGGCGGCGGCTTCCCGGCCAACTACATCACCCGCACCAACAGCCTGGAAACCTACGCTGAAGAGATCATCCGCTTCCTCAAGGAAGACTTCGGTGACGACCTGCCGGAAATCATCCTGGAACCGGGCCGTTCGTTGATCGCCAACGCCGGCATCCTGGTCAGCGAAGTGGTACTGGTGGCGCGTAAATCCCGCACCGCCGTTGAGCGCTGGGTGTACACGGATGTGGGCAAGTTCTCCGGCCTGATCGAAACCATGGACGAAGCCATCAAGTTTCCGATCTGGACCGAGAAGAAAGGCGAGATGGAAGAAGTGGTCATCGCCGGCCCGACGTGTGACAGTGCCGACATCATGTATGAAAACTACAAGTACGGTTTGCCGCTGAACCTGGCCATCGGTGATCGTTTGTACTGGTTGTCGACCGGTGCTTACACCACCAGTTACAGCGCCGTTGAATTCAATGGCTTCCCGCCGCTGAAGTCGTTTTACGTGTAAGCGCAAACGCCTCAAAAGAACCCGCGATGATTCGCGGGTTTTTTATGATTAATATTTCTCTAGAGGCTCTTAACCTTACAACAACTCAAAGAAAGAACAGGTTACAGAGAAAACATACAACAATCGGGAAAATGCATTTACTCTAAAAACTCAACGCACACTCTAAACGGAATTAGAACAATGCAGATGAGTTACAACACCTCAACCCCTATCATTACAAAAGACGACATTCGCAAGATTAAACATTATATTGCGACCGCGAAAGCGCTGCCCGTTACACTTGAAGAAGTTGAACAACAACTGAAAACCAAAAAGACCAATATTGTGGGTCTGGAACCGTTTGACGTTGTCAGCCTCTATCACAAGATTATCAATAACGCTAACGCCTGGAAGGACATCGAGTCTTCCATGAAACGCGTAGGTGGCAGTCTTTCGACATTCTCCGAAGACCTGGAAAGTTTCGGCCAGGACATTATCGACGCCATCGTTACCATGCCGGGCTATCAAAACTTCCTCGGCACGATCGAAAACATGAGCGAAGAAGAGATCAACAGCCTGCGACCGTTGGAAATCGGCAAAGCCGAGAAGAATCGCTTCGGTTCCATCAAGGAATCCCTGGAGTTCATTGGCCGCTCGATCGATGACAAGAAGCTGAGCAGCATGGACATCCTGGCGCGTTTGAAGTATTTCAAGACAGAACTCAACGATGAAGTCCATGTCGGTATCGGCGCAAAACTGAAACTGGCCAGCAGTGATGAAATCAATCGTCAAATTACCCAGATCAATCAAAAAATCGACGAAACCCAGAAACGCATTGATGAAAAAACCCGAGAAACTTCGCCCACGTTTTTTGATCATGTCATGGGGTTTGTCAACCCATTGGGCTCTGTTCACTACAAGCTTGTTGCTGACTTACAAAAGATCCATCTATCACCGTTGATTAAGGAACGCGAACAACTCACCGAGCAAGTCAAACAGAAAAGCATTCTCTCGGGCACACTGCTCGAACTTCATAGCGAACTGGACAGCCTGATCACTTACGTTGAAGGCGCCATTACCAGTACCTCGCAACTTGAAACCCTGTGGATCTCAACGTCCGAATACATTAACGCCTCGAAAAACAAGCTCGCCGGCATTAATGACTTCCTCACGCTCAGAAGCTTTGTTTCCAGCCTTAAAGTTATCTTGAAAAACTGGAAAAGCATTCAAAACAATGCAAACGCTCTTATTACCGCGTTCGACTAAACAACCCATCTACAAACAGGAAAAAGGATTTCCCCATGACCACTCCATCTTATGTCGCCCCGGACTTCGCCTTGATTCGGGACAGCCGTGAATCCATTCGTTACCAATCGATTGTCGGCTCCGCCAACCTGTACATCAAAGCCTTGAGCGATGAACTGATTGGGCTTAATGCTGCCGTCAGCAGTACCGACCAACTATTCGCCAATACCATTACCTCGGCCATCACCGCGTTGGAAACCGAAGACCTTCAAGATAACCTGGAAGCCCTGGCGGTATTGACCGGCCGTGAAGCCGATGAAGGTGTAAAAAACGCCATCAAGATGTATTCGAAAACGACCAATCAACTGATGGAAATGTGCACCGGCCACATTACGAAATTGCACACGCAACTGCAGAACGGCGTGTTCGATGTCCAGAGCATCAGCATCAGCAACAACCGCTTCAGGCTGGCAGAGCTGGCAGACAAACAGGTCAGCCTGGACAAAGAGCTGAGCGCAGAGCAAGTGCCCTTGGACACCCTGCGTGGCGATGAAGATATCTTGAACGAAGCCATCAAGGTCTTCGAAAAGTTGAGCTTTATCGATCGCCTCAAGCCGTTGTTGGAACAACTCACGGCGCTGATCGGTGACAAGCCCGAAACGCCGGAAACCGCCGCCATTAAGGCCGGGCTGATTGTGGCGAACAAATTCCTCGATGAAGCCAACGAACTGACCAAGTACAGGGATTTGCTCAAGGCCCGCCAAATCATCCAGACCCGGATCGACCAGCGTCAGACGCGCGTCAATTCGCTGAAAACCCAACTGCAAGACGTCAACGACAAGACCCGACAGTTGGATGACACTCAGAAAGTCGTGCCGCACCAACAGGCCTATGTCCGTGAAGCCGGCAAACTGGTCGATTCGTTGGCGGCGTTCCTGAAGGCGGTCATGCCATCCAGGAATGAAGACATGCTGAACATCGGCAATCGACTCATCGAGCAATGCCACGCGCTGCGCGAGTACATGACTGTCCTGCAAGGTCGCTGGACGCGCGGCTGATTGTCAGCCCTTGCTACGCACCGGCCCGTCTGGCGATGGGACGGTGCGGGGGCCTTAGACCCGGTGACTGGCCAGCTCGGCCAGTCGCTGCCGATAAAGCTGGGCCACGGCGCGAATCTGCGGATGCCGTGCGCCCAGCAATGACTCGCTGCTGACTTGCAGAAAGTTGATATTCCCTCCCTCCCGCGCCTTGTGCAGCCAACCTAACGCCGCGTCTATGTTCCCTTCGTCCGCCAGCACCGCCGCATAACTGAACTGCCCACGAAAATCGCCGCCGAGTGCCGAGCGTCGATACCAGTCAACAGCCGTCACAGGATCAACCGGGCAATAGCGCCCCTCCTCCATATACCGCCCCAGTAAGTTCATTGATTTCGCGTGGCCCGCTTCAGCCGCACGGCGATAGAGGCTCAATGCTTGCACCTGGTCTTGCTCCACGCCGCGCCCGGTGGCCAACAGATTGGCGTAGTTGTACATCGCCCAATCCAGCCCCTGTTCAGCCGCCAGTCGATAATGCCCCGCCGCCACCGAAGCATCCGCCGCACAACCCCAGCCATGCTCATGACAACGACCGAGCATGTTGCGCGCCATCAAGTGCCCGACCTTGGCCGCAATCTCGAACCAGCGCACAGCCAGCGACTGATCCTGTTCGATTCCCTGCCCGTCCAGCAGGATCTGCCCGAGCAGCGCCTGGGCATCAAGCACACCTTCGCGCGCCGCGATCAGAATCGCCTGGGCTGCCCGCGCCGGACTTTCCTCGAGCATGGCTTTGAGCCGGTCACCGTCGAGCACTTCTTCGCGGCGCAGTTGATAACTCATACCTCGACCCAGCGGCGCAACAGGTTGTGATAGGTGCCAGTGAGGCGGATCAGCGAAGGGTGGTCGGGCAGGTCGCGGGTCAGTTGCTGGATCGCCCCGTCCATCTCGAACAGCAAGGCGCGCTGGCTGTCTTCGCGGACCAGGCTTTGGGTCCAGAAGAACGACGCATAACGCGTGCCGCGCGTGACGGCGTTGACCTTGTGCAGGCTGCTGCCGGGGTAGAGGACCATATCGCCGGCGGGCAACTTAACCCGTTGGGTGCCGAAAGTGTCCTGGATTTCCAGTTCGCCGCCGTCGTAGTCGTCCGGCTCGCTGAAGAATAGCGTGGCCGACAGGTCGGTGCGTACCCGCTCGATGCTGCCCTGGGGCTGGCGCACGGCGTTGTCGATGTGAAAGTCGAAACTGCCGCCCGCCGTGTAACAGTTCAGCAACGGCGGGAAGACTTTGTGCGGTAACGCGGCCGACATGAATTGCGGATTTTTCCACAGCCGCTCAAGCATCGCCGCACCGATTTCCTTGGCCAGCGGATGACCTTCAGGCAGTTGCAGATTGTGCTTGGCCTTGGCCGACTGGAAACCGGCGGTGATCTTGCCGTCCGCCCAATCGGCCTGCTCCAGGGCTTCGCGGATGCGCTGCACTTCTTCTTTCGCGAACACGCCGGGAATGTGCAGCAACATGAGGACGACACCTGGTTTCAAAGAGACGCCAATGGTATTGATTCTTATTGCCCGTGTAAAACCTCACAGACGAACGAGCCAGCAAAAACCGTAAGGTTAAATTGAAAAGAATGTAAATTCTTCGCGAATAGTAACGTTTTGCAATTGATACAAATACCTATTTACCCTATATTCCGCGGCCTCAAATCCTTGGGGAGGGGAATTCACATGTCACGCCAACAACCACAATTACCGGTCAGTTCACCACGTTTGCTCGCGTCTGCCATTGGTATGGCGATCACTGCCGGCTCCGCAGGCCACATGGTTTTCGCGGCTGAAAAGACCGACGAAAAAGCACCGGGCAATGCGATTTCCCTCGACGCCACCAGCGTTGTTGGCGAGCAGCAAGACACCTCCTACAAGACCGATACGTCGGCCTCCAAGAAGTACACCGCGCCACTGCGCGAAACGCCAAAAAGCGTCACCGTGATCCCGCAACAGGTGATCCGCGATACCGGCGCTACCAGTCTGGTCGACGCATTGCGCACCACACCGGGCATCACCTTCGGTGCCGGTGAAGGCGGTAACCCGGCCGGCGACCGTCCGATCATTCGTGGCTTCAACGCCGAAAGCGACACCTTCGTCGACGGCATGCGCGACCCGGCGTCCCAGAGCCGCGAGATTTTCAACGTTGAATCGATCGAGATCAGCAAGGGCCCAGGCTCGGCCTTCACCGGCGCCGGCTCCACCGGTGGCAGCCTGAACCTGGTGAGCAAGACCGCCAAACTGGGCAACTTCTACAACGGCGGCTTCACTTGGGGCTCGGACCAGACCAAGCGCACCACCCTCGACCTGAACCAGCAGATTAATGACACTTCGGCCTTCCGCCTGAACCTGATGAAACACGAAGCCAACGTCGCCGGCCGTGATGCCGTGGACGTCAGCCGCTGGGGCGTGGCGCCGACCTTCTCCTTCGGCCTGGGCACCGACACCCGAGTGACCGTCGGTTACTACCACGTCGAAACCGATGACATGCCGGACTACGGCGTGCCGTTGACCTTGAGCCCGAATCGCAGCAAGTACCACGTCGACAAGCCGGCCAACGTCAATAAAGACAACTTCTACGGCCTCACCGGTCGCGACTATCGCCAGACCGAAAACGACAGCGGCACGATCAAGATCGAACACGATCTGAATGACGACCTGACCGTTTCCAACAGCTTCCGCATGTCCCGCTCGACCCTCGACTACATCGTCACCAACCCGGACGACAGCAAGGGCAACGTGGCTAACGGCAGCGTGTACCGTGGCTCGAAAAACCGTAACTCGACGTCCAGCGGCTGGGTCAACCAGACCGACCTGAGCGCCAAGTTCAACACCGGCGCTATCGAACACAGCCTGGTCACCGGTCTGGAGTTTTCCTATCAGGACACCCACAACCGCCCGTACATCCTGACCTCGACCGCCAGCGGTACCACCTGCAACCGCGCGCTGTTCAACTCCGGCGACTGCACCAATCTGTACAAGCCGACGCCTGGGGATAACTGGTCGGGCTCCATCAAAGACAGCAATGCCTTCACCGACACCGACACCAAGACCGCTGCGGCCTACGTGTTCGACACCCTGAAATTCAACGAGCAATGGTCCCTGAACCTGGGCCTGCGCTACGACAACTACCAGACCGAATCCAGCGGCTATGCCAACGCTGGCCGTAGTTCGCCAGCGGGCAGTTTCTCCCGGGAGAACACCAGCGACCTGGTCAACTACCAGATCGGTGTGGTCTACAACCCGTTGCCTAATGGCAGCGTGTATGCGGCCTACTCCACCTCCAGCAACCCGGCTGGCGAAACCAGCGGTAACGGCGGCCTGGAACTGGCGGCGAACAACAGTGACCTGGACCCGGAAAAGAACCGCAACTACGAGATCGGCACCAAGTGGGACTTCTTCGGTGACGACCTGTCGCTGACCGCCGCCCTGTTCCGCACCGAGAAAACCAACGCGCGGATCGACGATCCCGACGGCGCCACCACCCAAGTGCTGGACGGTGAGCAAACCGTCAACGGCCTGGAGCTGACCTACACCGGCAAGCTGACCCGTAACTGGAAAGTCTTCGGCGGCTACACCTACATGGAAAGCGAAGTGGTCAAGACCACCCTCGCCGCCGACAAAGGCAACCACATGCCGAGCACGCCACGGAACAACTTCACCCTCTGGTCGACCTACGACCTGATCCCGGAAAAGTTGACCATTGGCGGCGGCGCGACCTTCGTCGACTCGCAGTTCGGTAACGTCGCAAACTCGGTAGAGATCCCGTCCTACTGGCGCTACGACGCCATGGCCAGCTACGCGCTGACCAAGAACGTCGACCTGCAACTCAACGTGCAGAACCTGACCGACAAGCGTTATTTCGACCAGGTGTTCCAGACGCATTACGCCCACGTGGCGGCGGGTCGTACTGCCCTGCTGAGTGCCAATTTCCACTTCTAACCCAAACCCTGTAGGAGCTGCCGAAGGCTGTGATCTTTTGATCTTGATTTTGGCGGCACTGAAATCGCCAAAGATCAAAAGATCGCAGGCTTCGCCAGCTCCTACGTTGGCATCGGGTTATGGCCCCGTTCATTGAATTGAACGGGGCTTTTGTGCGTAATAAAGAATGTTTCTCGACAACCCACGGCATAATGCGCGCCGTGATGATTACTTTTGAACGAACAAGGCGAGCGACGTGTTGAAGAAAACCCTGTTCCAGTTGCATTGGTTCTTTGGCATCAGCGCCGGGCTGGTCCTGGCCCTGATGGGCATCACCGGGGCAACGGTATCGTTTCAGGACGAAATCCTGCGGGCGCTGAATCCTTCGGTGCTGCAGGTCGAAAAGCAGGTCGCCGGTGTGCTGCCGCCGGCGGAACTGGTTGAACACATCGAAGCCGCCTCCGGCAAGAAAGTCTCGATGCTCTGGGTCGAGACCGACAGCGGCAACGCCGCGCGGGTGATCTTCACCCCGCCACCAGGCGAGCGTCGCGGTGAGATGCGTTACTTCGACCCGTACACCGCCGAGTTCCTGGGCGACGCCACGGGCCAGGACTTCTTTGGCTTTGTGTTGCAGTTGCACCGCTTCCTCGCCATGGGTGATACCGGCCGGCAGATCACTGGCGCCTGCACCCTGATCCTGCTGTTCTTCTGCCTGTCCGGCCTCTACCTGCGCTGGCCGCGCCAGTGGAATAAATGGCGCGCCTGGCTGACCCTCGACTGGAAGAAAAAGGGGCGCAGCTTTAATTGGGACCTGCACTCGGTGGCGGGCACCTGGTGCATGTTGTTTTACCTGCTGGCCGCGCTGACCGGGTTGTCCTGGTCCTACGAGTGGTACAACAAGGGCCTGACTCAATTGCTCTCCGACGCGCCGCAGAACGAGCGGGTGCGCAACCGGGGTCCGGCCCCGACCGGCCCAGCGCCGAGCGCCGATTACGCGGCGATGTGGAGCAGCATCTACAGCGCCGCCGGCCCGAACCTGTCCGCCTACAACATTCGTATGCCGCCGCTGGCCGGCCAACCGGCGACTGTTTATTACCTGCTGAACACCTCGCCCCATGATCGTGCGCTCAACGAGATCAGCCTCGACCCGGCCACCGGCATCGTCAAACGCCACGACCGCTACAGCGACAAGAGCCTCAAGGCGCAACTGCTGACCAGCATTTACGCGCTGCACACGGGCAGCTACTTCGGCATCGTCGGGCGGATCATCCTGACCATCACCGCGCTGACCATGCCGCTGTTTTTTGTCACTGGCTGGTTGCTGTACCTGGACCGTCGACGCAAGAAACGCCAGATCAAGGATGCGCGTAAAGGCCTGGCGCAACCGGGCAGCAATGCACCGGCGTGGCTGATCGGTTTCGCCAGTCAGAGCGGGTTTGCCGAACAACTCGCGTGGCAAACCGCCGGGCAACTTCAGGCCGCCGGGTTGCCTGTGAAGGTTCAGCCGTTGGCCAATGTCAGCGAGCAGGATCTGCGTGATTCGAGCAATGCGTTGTTCGTGGTCAGCACGTTCGGCGACGGCGAAGCACCGGACAGTGCCCGTGGTTTCGAACGCAAAGTGCTGGGCCGGGCGTTGAGCCTGGAAAGCCTCAACTACGCGGTGCTCGGCCTGGGTGATCGCCAGTATCAGCACTTCTGCGGCTTCGCCCGCCGCTTGCACACCTGGCTCGGCGAACACGGCGGCAAGACCCTGTTTGCCCCGGTGGAAGTCGACAGCGGCGACCCTTACGCCTTGCGTCACTGGCAACAGCAACTCGGCCTGCTGACCGGACAGGCGCCCGTGGACACCTGGCAAGCGCCCAGCTACGACAACTGGACCCTGGCCCGGCGCGAGCTGATGAACCCGGACAGCAGCGGTTCGCCGGTGTACATGATCGGCCTCATGGCCCCTACCACCAGCAGTTGGCTGGCCGGTGACCTAGTGGAGGTCATGCCGCGCAATTGCCCTTGGGCGATCGAGCATTTCCTCGATGGCCTGGGGATTGATGGTCGGGCCAGCGTTGAACTCGACGGCCTCTCGCAACCGCTGGACCAGGCCCTCGCCAGTCGACAGCTGCCCGAGAACCGCGCACATCTGGTCGGCCTGCATGCCCAGGCGCTGGTGCAGGCGTTGGTGCCATTGGCGATGCGCGAATACTCCATCGCCTCGATCGCCGCCGACGGCGTACTGGAACTGATCGTGCGTCAGGAACTGCACCCCGACGGCAGCCTCGGCATCGGCTCCGGCTGGCTGACCGAACATGCGCCGGTAGGCGGCAGCATCAGCCTGCGGGTGCGGCGCAACAGCGGTTTCCACCTGCCGACCGAACCGCTGCCGATGATCCTGCTGGGTAACGGCACCGGTCTGGCGGGGCTGCGCAGTTTGCTCAAGGCGCGGATTGCCGATGGGCAGCAACGGCAGTGGTTGTTGTTTGGCGAGCGCAATCGCCAACATGACTTCCTGTGTCGCGATGAGCTGGAAGGATGGTTGATCGAGGGTGATCTGGAGCGCCTGGACCTGGCGTTTTCACGGGATCAGGCGGAGAAAATCTACGTCCAGGATCGCCTGCGTGAATCCGCAGAAGAGTTGAAAAAATGGCTGGCCGATGGCGCCGTGATCTATATCTGCGGCAGCTTGCAGGGCATGGCTTCGGGGGTGGACCATGCGCTCAATGAAATACTCGGGATCGAAGAGGTCGACCGGTTGATCGAACAAGGCCGCTACCGGCGCGACGTCTACTGACACCTCAAGCCAGATCGTTCCCACGCTCCGCGTGGGAATGCAGCCCGGGACGCTCCGCGTCCCATCAAGAGCCGAACGCAGCGCGTCCGTTGAGGCATTCCCACGCTGAGCGTGGGAACGATCTCCCCGTCAAACCGGCTGCAACGTCTGCTCAAACACACTCACCCCATCCAGATCCCGCAACACCACACTCATCTCCCCCGTCTGCCCTTCAATATTCACCTCGCCAAAAAACTGAAACCCGGCAAACGGCGAGGTGTTCTGCGCAGGTGGTGCTTTCTCGAACACCACCTCAGGCCCGAAGGTTTTATCCAACGGATTCGGGCCAAAGCTCCCGGCATTCAACGGCCCGGCGACAAACTCCCAGAACGGCTCGAAATCCTGAAATGCCGCACGATCCGGGTGATAGTGATGCGCCGCGCAGTAGTGCACATCCGCCGTCAGGAACACGAAATTGCGTACCTGTTGCTTGCGTAAAAAGCCCAGCAACTCGGCGATCTCCAGCTCACGCCCCTGAGCCGGCCCCGGATCGCCATTGGCCACCGCCTCCCAGCGAGCGACACCCGGACTGACTTCACCGTCCGGCACACCGAGACCAATCGGCATGTCGGCGGCGATGACTTTCCATTGCGCAGTTGAGGCTTTCAATGAAGCCTTCAGCCAGTCGAGTTGTTCGCGGCCAAGGAAGGGTTTGGCAGCGCCCAGGTTGTCATCATTCGCCCCGCGATAGCTGCGCATATCCAGCACAAACACATCAAGCATCGGCCCATAGCTGAGCTTGCGATAAATCCGCCCGCCGTTGTCGGCGCTCTGCAAACGCATCGGCGCATATTCGAGCCAGGCCTGACGCGCGCGGCCCACCAGGCTGTGGATATCTTTGCTCTTGTAGCGCTCATCGAGTTGCTTGCCCGGAGACCAGTTGTTCACCACTTCGTGGTCGTCCCACTGCCAGATCTGCGGCACTTCGGCGTTGAAGCGGCGGATGTTTTCGTCCATCAGGTTGTAGCGGTAGTTGCCGCGATACTCGTCGAGGGTTTCGGCAACTTTACTCTTGGCTTCGCTGGTGATGTTGCGCCACACCCGGCCGCTCTCGGTGGTGAGTTGCGCCGGCACCGGGCCGTCGGCGTAGATGGTGTCGCCGCTGTGGATAAAAAAGTCCGGCAAGCGCAGACGCATGGCTTCGTAGATGCGCATGCCGCCGATGTCCGGGTTGATGCCAAAGCCTTGGCCGACGGTGTCACCGCTCCAGACAAAACGAATGTCGCGACGGGCCGTCGGCACGCTGCGCAAGTGGCCGAACCAAGGTTCGCTGCTCGTGCCGTTCTGGGCATCTTCAAAGTGCACACGGTAGAAAATCGCCTGGTCGGCGGGCAAGCCGGTGAGTTCGACGCGGGCGGTGAAATCGGTGCGAGCATCAGCCAAGGGCGAGACGAAACGACGCGGGTTGGTGAACAGGCTGCGGGTGTCCCATTCCACCACCATCCGTGCGGGACGGTCGCTGCGGCTCCAGACCATCGCCCGGTCGCCCAGCAAGTCGCCGGACTGCACGCCGTCGGTGAGTTGCGGGCGATCCTGGACCGAGGCGATGACTGCGGGGGCCAGACCGGGCAGCAACAAACCGGCGCCGACCGCTTGCATGACACGCCGGCGACCGAGGTTGAATTCGCTCATGGGGTTCTCCCTGAAAAAGGGAAACTAAAGCACGTGCGCATGACGTCCGTGTGAAAACACAATCCTTGTAGGAGCAAGGCTTGCCCGCGATAGCGACCTGACAGTCACCATTTTTGTTGAATGTTAAACCGCAATCGCGGGCAAGCCTCGCTCCTACAGGTATTGCGGGGTCAGGCCTTGGCTGGTTCCAGCGCCAACTCCACCACTTCCGGCCGCTTGAGCAGCGCATACGCCACCGCCGTCAGCAAACTCCCGGCCACGATGGCGAGTAAATAAAGCAGCGCATGGTTGATCGCATTCGGGATCATCAACACGAACAACCCACCGTGCGGCGCCATCAGCTTGCAGCCGAAATACATCGACAACGCACCGGTCAGTGCTCCACCGGCGATGCTCGCCGGAATCACTCGCAACGGGTCCTTCGCCGCAAACGGAATCGCGCCTTCGGAGATAAAGCACAGCCCCAACACCAGCGCCGCTTTACCGGCCTCGCGTTCGGTCTGGGCAAACTTGCGACGAGCAATAAATGTCGCGATGCCCAGGCCAATCGGCGGCACCATACCGGCGGCCATGGTTGCGGCCATCGGTGCGTAACTCTGCGACGCCAACAGCCCCACGGAGAACGCATAAGCGGCTTTGTTGATCGGCCCGCCGAGGTCGACGCACATCATGCCGCCGAGCAACACACCGAGCAGAATCGCGTTGGTGGTGCCCATGCTGTCGAGGAAGTGCGTGAGCGCTTCGAGCATGCCGGCCACCGGTTTTCCGACCACATAGATCATCACCAGACCGGTGAACAGACTCGCCAGCAACGGGATGATCAGGATCGGTTTCAGCGCTTCAAGACTTTGCGGCAACCGCGCATAACGATTGATCGCCTTGGCCGCGTAACCCGCAATAAACCCGGCCAGGATCCCGCCGATAAAACCGGCGCCCAACGTACTCGCCAGCAAACCACCAATCATCCCCGGCGCGAGGCCCGGACGGTCGGCGATGGAGTAAGCGATGTACCCCGCCAGCAACGGCACCATCAACTTGAACGCGGTCTCGCCACCGATCTGCATCAGCGCAGCGGCGAGTGTGCCCGGCTCCTTGAACGCGGTGATGCCGAACACGAACGACAAGGCGATCATCAACCCGCCCGCCACCACCATCGGCAGCATGAACGACACACCCGTCAGCAGGTGTTTGTAGACGCCAGTCTTCTCTTGCTTGGCTGGGCCTTTGGCGCCGCTCGAAGCGGTTTCCTGCTTGCCTTCAGCCAAGGCTTTGTTGAGCGTGGCTTCGGCCTGTTTCAGCGCGATGCCGGTGCCGCAACGGTAAATCTTTTTGCCGGCGAAACGTTCGGTGGCGACTTCGATATCGCACGCCAGCAGCACCACATCGGCATCGGCAATCGCCGCTGCGCTCAGGGGATTACGCGCGCCAACCGAGCCCTGGGTTTCCACTTGCAGGTCGTAGCCCAAACGCTTGGCCGCTTGTTGCAAGGCTTCGGCAGCCATGAAGGTATGGGCAACGCCGGTCGGGCAGGCGGTAATTGCGACCAGACGCGGGGCGCTTTTTGCGGCCACGGCAGGTTCGGCGACAGCTTCGACGGCAACGTAGACTTCGGCCTCTTCAGCGCCGCGACGCAGCACCGCTTCAACATCTTGCAGGGCCTGGGCCGGGGTGCTGTGGAACACGCGTTTGCCGACGAATCGCGACATATCCACAGGCGCGCTGGTCACCAGCAACACCCATTCGGCGGACTCAATCGTCGCCGCTGACAACTGACGCTCCGGGTGCGCCGCGTCGTTGACTTCGACGCTGGTGCTCCAGCCCTGGCGCTGGGCCGCTGCATCGAGCAGCCGCGCGCACAGCACACTGGTGACCATGCCGTTCGGGCAGGCCGTAACAATGGCTAACTTCATGACATCCCCTCTTATTGTTCTGTCAGGAGGCGCACGCGCACGCCCTGTTCGAGTTGCGTCAATTGCGCAACATCGCTGATGCCGAAACCGATTTGTGTGACCGCCATCGCGGCAATTGCCGTGGCGGTGCGCAGGGTCTGTTCAGGCGTGTCGGCGCTGAGCAAACCGTGGAGCATTCCCGCCAGCAGCGAATCACCGGCGCCCACCGTGCTGACCACGCTGACCCGCGGCGGCGTGGCATGCATCGCCGCGCCGACGCTGAACCAATTCACACCATCGGCGCCGTGGGAAATCACCACGTGCTCGATGCCTTGAGCGTGCAAACGGCTCGCCGCTTCAGCCTGGGCCGTCACCGACACCACTTCGCAATCGAGGGCATCGGCGAGTTCTTCGGTGTTGGGCTTGATCAGCCACGGACCGGCCGCCAGCCCTGCACGCAAGGCTTCGCCGCTGGTGTCCAGCGCCACGTTCAAGCCGAGGTTTTTCAGACGAGCGATCAAGGCCTGCAACCACTGCGGGCTGACGCCTCGCGGCAAACTACCGGCGACCACGACCGCGTCATGCCCCGGCGCGATCTGATCCAGTCGATCCAGCAACGCCTGTTGCGCCGCTTCATCGACCTGCGGGCCTGGACCATTGATGTCGGTGATACGCCCGTTGCTTTCCGCCAGTTTGATGTTGCTGCGAGTCTCGCCGGGCACACGAATGAACGCGTCGACAAAACCGCGCTTGGCGAACAGGGTTTCGAAGGCTTGAAGGTTGTCTTCGCCGAGGAAACCGCTGACGGTCAGTTGATGCCCGAGATCGGCCAGCACCTGCGCCACGTTCACGCCTTTTCCGGCGGCGTGGGTGTGCATTTCGTCGCTGCGGTTGACCTGACCGGGCGCAAGCACCGGCAACTGGACGGTGAGGTCCAACGCCGGGTTGAGGGTCAGGGTTAGAATCTTGGCCATTACAGGGCCTCCACTAATGCGCGCACTTCATTGGCGCTGCCCACGGCCAGGGCCTGTTGGGCGAGAATTTGCGTTTGGGCCAGGCTAAGTTCGCGGATGCGCGCCTTGACCTCGGCGATGCTGCGGCCCGACACGCTGAGTTCGTCCACACCGAGGCCGACCAGCACCGGCACCGCCAGCGGATCGGCCGCCAGTTCGCCGCACACGCCAACCCACTTACCGTGGGCATGGGCCGCACGCACGGTGATGTCGATCAGTTGCAGCACCGCCGGGTGCAAGCCGTCCGCCTGGGCCGACAACGTCGGGTGGCCACGGTCGATGGCCAGGGTGTATTGGGTCAGGTCGTTGGTGCCGACGCTGAAGAAATCGACTTCCTTGGCCAGTACTGGCGCCAACAAGGCCGCCGACGGCACTTCGATCATGATCCCCAGTTGCAGATCCGCCACGGGGATTTCAAGACGCAGGCGTTCGGTCATGTCCCGGGCCTGGCGCCATTCATCAACGCTGCCGACCATCGGGAACATGATCCGCAATGGACGGTTGTCGGCGGCACGCAGCAACGCGCGCAACTGCGCTTCCATGATGTGCGGACGTTGCAGGGTCAGGCGAATGCCGCGCACGCCAAGGAACGGGTTTTCTTCCTTGGCGATCGGCCAATACGGCAGCGGTTTATCACCACCGACATCGAGGGTGCGAACCACCAACGGGCGACCGGCCAGGCCATCAAGGACGCGACGGTATTCGATTTCCTGGGTGGCTTCGTCCGGCGCTTGCGAGTGCGCCATGAAAATCAGTTCGGTGCGCAGCAGGCCAATGCCTTCAGCGCCCTGCTCCACTGCGCTGGTGACGCCCGCGCTTTCGCCGATGTTGGCGAACACTTCGACCGCATGGCCGTCGGTGGTCAGCGCCGGTTGATGGCGTTGCTCGGCGGCGGCTTTCAGGCGTAGTTCGCGGGTGTCGCGTTCTTCGGTGGCACGCTGCAAGGTTGCAGCATCGGCGTCCACATGCAGGCGACCGCGTTGACCGTCGATCAGCAACGGCGTGCCCGGCGCCAGCAGCAACACCGCCGCGCCAGCGCCGACCAAGGCTGGAATGCCCAAGGCACGGGCGACGATGGCGCTGTGGGCCGTGGCGCCGCCACGGGCGGTGAGAATGCCGGCGACACGCGCCGGATCGAGACGGGCCACGTCGGACGGACCGACCTCGTCCATCACCAGAATGTACGGTTGCTCCGGTTCGCTCGGGGTTTCGACGCCACACAACTGCGCGAGCACCCGACGACCGATATCACGCAAGTCAGCGGCGCGCTCGGCGAGCAAGGCGTCCTGCAACGATTCCTGTTGTTTGGCGGCGGCTTCGATCACGGCCATCCACGCCGCTTCGGCGCTTTCGCCTTGCTTGAGGCGGGTGTCGACTTCATCGGTCAATTCCGGGTCGTCGAGCATTTCCTGGTGCGTGATGAAGATCTCGCGAATCGCCTTGGATTTGCTGCGTTCGATCAAGCCCTCGA
Source organism: Pseudomonas sp. LBUM1646 (assembly GCF_059716165.1). Classification (NCBI taxonomy): domain Bacteria; kingdom Pseudomonadati; phylum Pseudomonadota; class Gammaproteobacteria; order Pseudomonadales; family Pseudomonadaceae; genus Pseudomonas; species Pseudomonas sp. LBUM1646. The sequence continues at coordinate 987,402 of NZ_CP166810.1, read as the reverse complement.
TGTCGCGACGGACATCGGTCAGCGCTTGCTGGAGACGCTCGCGCTCGATGGCGGCGGACTCACCGCGCAGCGGGTAATCGATGGCTTGCAGCACTTGAATATGCGCCGGGCCAATGGCGATGCCAGGGGCAGCGGCGATGGCCTGAACCAGGCTGCCGGACTTCGGTGCGAGCAGTACCTCGGCAACGTCGGCGAACACTTCGCGTTGCTGACTGACCGCCGGCAACGGCTCGATTTCTTCACCGAGGCCTTCTTCGATGGCCGCCAGCAAGGCCGGCAACGCATCGGCGGCGACGCTCGGTTCGGCGATGAATTCCAACACCTGACCGCGACGGGCGCCGAGGCTCAGCAGTTTGCTCAAGCTCTTCACCGACACCGCGCTGTCCTGGCCATCGACGATACGCACGCGAATCTCGCCTTCAAAACTTTTCGCCAATTGCGCGAGAATCTTCGCCGGGCGCGCATGCAAACCGTGGGCGTTGGCCAGGGCAATACGCGCGCTCGGCCAGTCGGCGGGCACTTCACCGCCCAACACTTCGAGGACTTTGCGGCTGCTGGTGGCGCGACCCAATTCGTGGCCACGACCTTCGATCAGCAAGGCACAGAGGCGTTCGAGCAATGCCTGATGCGCTTCACCGAGACTGGCCAGGCAGAACAGACCGCTCAATGGCTGACCGAGGTAACGCATCGGTTTATCCGGCGTGACGAAAGCCAGCCCCGGACGCTTCACGGTTTGCTCGCTGTGCAGCCACCACAGGCCATCACCCAGGGGCAGCGCTTCGACTTGTTGCAGCACCGCGGAAAAGCCGTTGCTCACGCAATCGGCTTGGCGCAGCAGACGCGCACCGCGCCAGACCAGTTCTTCGAAGTCATCGGCGGACACACCGAGGCCGATCATTTGCGCGTCCAGCGCCAATTCTTGCGGCGCGCCTTGCAGCAGTTTCAGCAGCGCTTCGGCGGAACTGGCGCGACGCAGGGCCTGGCCCAAGTCCGTCTCGCCGAGGGCGCGGGTCAGCAGTTGCAGCAAACGCAAGTGTTCATCGGATTTGGCGGCGATACCGATCGCCAGGTAGACGATATGGCCGTCGCCCCAGTCCACGCCTTCGGGGAATTGCATCAGGCGCACGCCGGTGGAAAACACCTGATCGCGGGTTTCCGGGGTACCGTGGGGGATTGCAATACCTTGACCGAGAAAGGTCGAGCCCTGCGCTTCGCGCGCCTGCAAACCGGCGAGATAACCTTCTGCTACCAATCCGTCGGCGACCAGATGCTGGGCCAGCAATTGCAACGCGGCTGACTTATCCACAGCCGACTGGCCCATGGATATCTGCTCTATGGTGAGCTCGAGCATGCTTTCTCCTTTTTGGCGCCTTGGGACGCCAGGTATTGTTTTGAATGATTCAGCTTAGGCCCTTGATGATGACTTTTGGCGGTTTCGCGGCAGAACCGGCCAAAGGAACCTATAACGCAGAAAATACGCTTGCTGAAACGTTTAATCTAGAATGTTTGGCACGTTACTCGATAATGTCTCATCCTTGAAGTCCAACTTGTCGGATGCGTTGCGACAATAGTCGTCTGCTCGAATCGGGTAGGATTGGCGAAAATGTCGGGGCAAGCTCGAAAAAACAAGGAAATCCCGAGTTGAAACTCAGTGATATCGCACAGTTGGCCGGTGTGTCCGTTACCACCGCCAGTTATGTCATTAATGGCAAAGCCGCACAGCAACGCATCAGCGCCGCGACCGTCGAGCGTGTGCGTGCCGTGGTCGAGCAACATGGCTTTACACCCAACCCTCAGGCCGCCGGGCTGCGCAGTCGGCACACCCGCACTTTGGGGTTCATCCTGCCGGATCTGGAAAACCCCAGTTACGCACGGATCGCCAAGCTCCTGGAGCAAGGCGCTCGGGCGCGCGGCTATCAATTGTTGATCGCCAGCTCCGATGATGCCCCGGACAGTGAACGGCAACTGCTGAAACTGTTCCGGGCCCGGCGCTGCGACGCTTTGATCGTCGCCAGTTGCCTGCCAACCGATGATGACAGTTATCGCCAGTTGCAGGCCAAAGGCATGCCGATCATCGCTATCGACCGGGTCATGGAACCCGAGCATTTCTGCTCGGTGATCAGTGATGACCGCGAAGCCAGTCTGCAACTGACCCGTAGCCTGCTCGACCCGTTGCCCAAGCAGATCGCCCTGATCGGCGCCCGTCCTGAGCTGAGCATCAGTCAGGAACGTGCCGCCGGTTTCAAAGAGGCGTTGGCCGGGTTCAAAGGAGAAATCCTGATCGAACACGGCGAGTCGTTCAGTCGCGAGTGCGGCAAGCAGCTGATGGAAGAATTACTACAGCGTCTGGGTCATTTGCCGGATGCGCTGGTGACCACGTCTTACGTGCTGCTGCAAGGCGTGTTCGATGCTTTGCATGACTTCCCGTTGAAAACCCGTCCTCTGCGCCTCGGCACATTCGGTGACACGCAGTTGCTGGATTTCCTGCCGTTGCCGGTCAACGCCATGGCCCAGCAGCATCAGTTGATCGCTGACAAAGCCCTGGAACTGGCCCTGGCAGCCATCGAACAGTCGGATTATCAACCCGGCGTGCAGGCCATCGCGCGGACCTTCAAACAGCGCATTCTGCAGGACTGAACCGTGGAGCTGATCGACAGCCACACGCATCTGGACTTCCCGGACTTCGACGCCGATCGCTCGGCGTTGCTGGCCGAAAGCCGTGCCCTCGGGGTGCGGCGGATGGTGGTGCTGGGGGTTTATCAGGGGAATTGGCAGCGGGTTTGGGATCTCGTATTGAGCGATCCCGATCTGCATGCGGCGTTCGGCTTACACCCGGTGTATCTGGACGACCATCGCCCCGAGGACCTGACGGCTCTTGGCGATTGGCTAACGCGGCTGGCCGGCCATCGGCAGCTGTGTGCGGTGGGCGAAATTGGTCTGGATTACTTCATCGAAACGCTTGATCGCGAGCGCCAGCAGGCGTTGTTCGACGCGCAGCTGCAACTGGCGGTGGACTTCAATTTGCCGGCGCTGATCCACGTGCGCCGCAGCCATGCGGCGGTGATTGCCACGCTCAAACGGTTTCGCTTGAAACGCGCGGGGATCATCCACGCCTTCGCCGGCAGCAAGGAAGAAGCGCGCGAATACATCAAACTCGGCTTCAAACTTGGCTTGGGCGGTGCTGCGACCTGGCCTCAGGCGCTGCGTATGCACCGCGTTCTCGCCGAGCTGCCACTGGATTCGGTGGTACTGGAAACCGACTCACCGGACATGGCGCCCGCCATGTTCCCCGGCCAACGCAACAGCCCGGCGCACTTGCCGGCGATCTGTGCGGCACTGGCGCAAATCATGGCGATCAGTCCGGAGCAATTGGCCGATGTGAGCACGGCCAATGCCTGCGAGCTGTTCAACTGGTAGTCAGTCGACGTGGGCCTTGGCGGCCTCCAACGTCAGCGTGATGTGTTGCCGATACCGGGCAAACCGGACGACGGCGAAGTAGACGAGAATCGCCAACAGCGAGAAATTGAGCTGCTCCACGACGCTGAGCAACCCGACCCACTCCATCACCAACGCGACCAACAACGCGGTGCAGACCATGATCAGCGTGCTCGCCCGCAACCAGGTCAGGGAATCGAGCGACTTGAAGCGCTTGATCTGCTTCGGATCGCGCAGCTGCAGGGTTTTCTCACAGCTGGAACAGGTAAACGCCTCGTTTATCGCGATCGCGTTGAGTTGCCAGGGTTCAAGCAACAGGGTGCGTTGGCAATGGGCGCAGCGGCCCAGGATTCCAAGCGTAGTGGCAGACATAACCGGGCTTCCTCAGGGCAGGTTAGAGAGATGGATCTTCCTTCATTGAAGACCAAAAACCAGAGCCCGCAGGAAATCAGGAAACACCGTACCGGCAACGGGAATAAGTACTACGGATTGTGCGCACCACATCGATCCTGCAGGAGCAAAGCTTGCTCGCGATAGCGGTCTGACATTCAACACCGTGGTTGGATGACAGGGCCTCTTCGAGAGCAAGCTTCGCTCCTACTGGGATCTGCGGTGTCAGACCCGGAACGCACTGATCAACTGTTTCAGCTCCATCACCTGCGCCGATAGCGCCCGGCTCGCATGCTCGGTTTGATGCGCGCCCTCGGCCGTGCGTTCGCCGGCACGGTTGATTTCGACGATGTTCTGGTCAATGTCGTGGGCCACGGCGGTTTGCTGCTCCACTGCGGCGGCGATCTGCTGGTTCTGATCGACGATCATGCCGACGGCGCCGAGGATATTTTCCAGGGCTTGCTGGACCTTTTCCGACTGCCCCACCGTGCCATTGGCCATTTGATGGCTGACGCCCATGGCTTTCACTGCCGCGCCGACACCGCCGTGTAACTTGGCGATCATCTGTTCGATTTCTTCGGTCGATTGCTGGGTGCGCTTGGCCAAGGTGCGAACCTCGTCCGCTACCACCGCAAAACCACGGCCCTGCTCGCCCGCCCGCGCCGCTTCAATGGCCGCGTTGAGGGCCAACAGGTTGGTCTGTTCGGCAATACTTTTGATCACGTCCAGCACACGGCTGATGGACTGGCTGTCGCTGGCCAGTTGATTGATCACCAGCACCGATTGATCGATCTCAGTGGCCAGTGCCGCAATGCTGCCCTGCTGGGACTCCACCAGCCCGCGACCGTTAAGGGTTTCGTCATTGACGCTGTGGGCGCTGCTGACGGCCGCCGCAGCGCTGCGTGCCACTTCCAGGGAGGTGGCTGACATCTGGTTCATGGCGGTGGCGACCTGTTCGATCTGACTGCGCTGCCCGGCCACCGCCTGATTGCTCTGGGCGGAAACGCTTTCCACCTGGCCGGCCTGGCGCTCGACTTCGCCAACGGTCTGGCCGACCCGCTCGATCAAGTCGTGGATTTTCTTCACAGTACCGTTGAACACCTCGCCCAACTCGCCCAGTTCATCGCGGCTGTTGGCGCTGAAGGTCACGGTCATGTCGCCCGCCGCCACTTTGTCCATCATCGCGCCCAGGCGCTTGAGGGTGGTGCGGGTCGAGGCGTAGAAACCGCCGTAGAGGTAAAAGATCAGCACAAACACCACCGACAGCGCCACGGCCTGCATGACCATGTGGGTGCGGTTCTGCTCCAGGCGCTGCTGCAACTGAGTGCCGAGAAACTTCAGAGTGGCTTCATTAAGCTGGTAGGTCTGGTCCATCAGGCCGGTGACCTGATCGTAAAACGCCTGCCACGGCGCATCGAGCGTGTCGACCATCACCACCTGTTCTTCGAACAGTTCGCTGGCCTTCTTCAGCGATGCCTTGCTGCTCTCGGCCTGGGCGGCCAGGGTTTCGTTGGCGGCTCGGCTTGAGCCCAACGCGTCGTGCAACTTCAGCCCGTACTCGGCCTGAATCTTTTCAATCTGCACCAGCAACTCATCGAAACGGGTGCTCGAGGCCGAGTTGAGGAAACCCTGCCCCAGGGAAAGCGAACCCATGGCACGGCCTTCGCCAAGAATCTGGGTAACCGGTGGGGTGACGTTGGTGATCAGTTCGCTGAGCTGACGCATGTCGCTCTGATTGTCGCGACTCAGGCCGGCCTGACTGGTGATGATCTGGCTGAAAATCTGCGCGCTACCGAGCAACTTGCCGATCAGCGCACTTTTGCTTTGCAGGGAGTTTTCCGCTTGCTGAGCCTTGAACGCGGCGATCATTTCATCGCGCTTGCCATCGAAGACCGTGACCTGTTCCGGGTCGGTGCTCATTGCCGCCAAGCCTTGCAGACGGGCCAGCACGCTTTGCTCCAGTGCGCTGATCTTCGTCTCGACGTCGCCGGCCTTGCCGGACTGACCGAGGGTGACGTTGATCTGCACCAGGTTGTTCAGGGTTTCCAGATCCCGGCGCAGGGTCAGGCTGCTGCCCAGCAGGTCGAGGCTTTGCAACTCGACGCGGGTGCCCTGGAATTCCCGATAGGAATCGCGCACCAGATAGAAGTTGGTCACCAGCATCGGCACCAGGAACAGCACGCTGATCAGGCTGAACTTCATGCCGAAGCTCAGGCGGTTCATCAGCGCGACAGCGGGATAGAGCAAGCTCTTCACTGTGAAGTCTCCCTTGGATTTCTTATTTTTATTGGCAGGCGCACAGATACAGCAGATAGCCACTATTGGGCGCTATCTCTGTATAGCTCAAATCGGAGGGAGGTTTTGTAACTTAAGGTTAACGGCAAGACACACAGCCCTGTAGCTCCGCATTCGTCCCTGTAGCAGCTGGCGAAGCCTGCGTTCGGCTGCGAAGCAGCCGTAAATCCTGAGTTCGCGATGGGGCTGAAACACCGCGGTGCCTGGATTGGCGACTGCTTCGCAGCCGAACGCAGGCTTCGCCAGCTGCTACAGGGTCGTAGTCAGGGCAGGACCGTCCACAACGCAAACCCGGCATACCAGAGCACCGCCGCCCGCAACAGCAGTTCCCAGATACGATCCAGGCTGTTGATACCATCCGGCCCGACCACCGGGGCCGGAATCTCCCCAGCCACCAGCCCGACTTTCTCGATCAACTGCGCGGCAGTGATGTTCCAGTTCAGCAATTCATGCAGCATCACGCGACCGACCGCGACAAAGTTGCCGACCAAGGCAAAACTCGCCGCCAGCAGACGTACCGGCACCCAATCGAAGGCGTGGCGCAGTTGTGCGGCGCGCTCGACCACTGCCGGGTTCTGCCCGTGCTCTTCGGCCAGCGCCAGCAAGCGATAACTCAGCGCCGCCACCGGCCCCAGCAGGAAGTACCAAAAAATCACCGCGAAAAAGCTCTGGTAGGCCTGCCACAGCAGATGCGCCTGAACCCGTTCCAGCAGTTGCTCGCCATTGTCGGCGCAGATGTCGAGGTCGCGCTTGGCCACATGCGCGGCGGCTTGCAAGTCTTCCCGGCGCCAGGCGTCGCGAAACGGCCCGAGCTCGCCCAGCAGATCGCCGCGGCCCAAACTGTAAATCACCACCAACAGGTGCACCGGCAGCGCCAGCAAGCCATAGGCCACGGGCTCCAGCACCACTAACAACAAACCGAGCAGCGCCACCGGCAACAACACCAACAGCACCAACACCAGCCACGGACGGTCCTTCAGGCGCGAGCTGGCTTCAAGTTTGTGCAACTCCCGCACCCAACCGCCATCACGTTGAACCCGATGGCGCAGGGCCGAGAACTTCTCGATCCAGACCGCCAACAGCAACACCAGAAAACTCATTGTTGTTCCTCTTTAGCCAAAGCGGCGCGATAGCGTGCCCAGTCGAACGCCGGTCCCGGATCAGTCTTGCGCCCGGGCGCGATGTCGCTATGCCCGCAGATGCGTTGCGCGGTAATGCCGGTGAAAGTGCTTTGCAGCTGTCGGGTCAGAGCCGTCAAGGCCTGATACTGCGCGTCGGTGAACGGCAGATCATCCGTACCTTCGAGCTCGATGCCCACGGAAAAATCATTGCAGACTTCTCGCCCGTCAAAACTCGAGACGCCGGCATGCCAGGCGCGCTCAAGACAAGAGACAAACTGAGTGACAGTGCCGTCACGTTCGATCAGAAAATGCGCAGACACCCGCAGGTCAGCGATCCCTTCAAAGTAGGGGTGCTCCGTGACATCCAGGCGATTCTGAAAAAATTCCTGCACCTTGCCGGTGGCGAACTGCGCCGGCGGCAGACTGATGTTGTGGATCACCAGCAGGGAGATTTCATCCGAGGGGCGCGCATTGAAGTTGGGTGAGGGGCAGATATCTACGCCCTGGCACCAACCGCTCGCGGGGTCCAACTGCATACAGGTTCCTTCAACGACGACCGTGTTGGCCCCAGTATGCCGCGATAGACCCTCTGCGCGCGATCATTTGGCGTGATTGAGCCGCCGCAGGTTGCCGATCACCGATTCCAACGCCCGATCGAACAGCAACGTATCGTCCAGGGTACGCACCGCACCACGGCGAAACTCCAGCGCCAGCCCGGTGCGGCTGCGCTCCAGCACTTTCATGCCAGTGCGGTTGACGAAAATGTACTTGCCGGTGGCTTCAATGATCGCCGCCAACTTGCAGCGCAGGGTGTTTTCTTCGTCTTCCTGAAACTCCACCCAGCCACCCACGCGCAGTTGATCGACCTGGAGCAGGCCGACATCGTCCTCTGGCAAACGTACCGAGGCCGTTTCTACTGGGCCTTCATCGGCTGTGCGCAGAACGATTTCCTCAACCACTTCGACCATCACCGGCGCATCGCTCGAAGGCGCCAGCTCCTGGGCCGGCCGCTCGAACAGTTGAACGTGCAAGGTTTCCAGTTCACTGAAGAATTCGCTGGTGGCGAACGGATCGAACGCCGAGCTGCTCAGGCCGTCGCGCAATGACTTGAGCAACGCCGGAACCAGAGACAACAGGCGCAGGCTCGCATCGGCTTCATCGTGACGCTGCACGCTCCAGATCAATTGCGCCATGGTTTGCACATCGGCGTGCCATTCGGCGGACTGATCGCCGTGCTTGAGGCAGGTCAGCAACAGCACCTTGCTCCAGGCCTCCTGGACGAAAGCCACCACCCCTTGCGGCAGCAGCTTGCCTAACAGCGCCTCATTGAGCGCTTGTTCGACCCGCTGGCGCGCCAGTTCGGTCTTGGCCCGACCTTCTTCGGCGTCGCGCGTACGCTGCTCCAGCAGCTCGCTGCGACGGCGCTCGTCACTGGTAAACGCCAGGAAATCCGCCAGCAACTCAGAGAAAATCGCCGGATCATCGACGAAGTCGTTCAACAGCCGTTGCACCACTTGCTCGATGCGCAAGTACAGCGTGTCGCGTTCATGATCGTCGCACTCGCCCCAGCCCATGGCCGCGGCGGCGATTTCATTGAGCAGACGCCGCGCTGGATGACTACTGCGGCTGAAGAAACTCTTATCGAGCACCGCGACTTTCAGCATCGGGATCTGTAAGCGCCCGATCAGCGCCTTGAGGGAGTCCGGCAGATTGCGGTCATCGAGAATGCACTCGAAGAGCATGGCGATCAGGTTGATCACGTCTTCGTCAGCGACCCCGACCACCCGTGACTTGCCGCTTTTGACGCTGACCCGGGTCAGCAGTTGTTCGAGCTGGTTGCGCAGGTCGAAGTCGTCCTGAGCCGCCAGGGCCGGGACGTATTGCTGCAAATGCGAGAGCAGACGCAGTAAGTCACGGGTGGAAATCGGCTGGGCCGGGGCACTGGCCTCGAGCGTCGGCGCGACACTGCCGCGCACGTGGAACAGCAGTTCCTGTAACGCGGCGAAGACTTCCTGCACGCTGTCATCAATCTGCGTACTGCCGGACCGGATAACCGCTTCGGCAGGTTCGGCATGGGCACTGGCCGCCGCACGGTCAGTCACACGTCTTGCCGGGGCCGGTTTGAGCTCGGGCAACACGCCGGTGGCGATCAGTAGTTGGTTGGCTTCGGCGTAAAGCTGATCGGCGCCGCTGAGCACGTAGCGCTCGAACAGTTTGAGGATGATCAGCTTGACCTTGATCTCCACGCCCAGATTTCGCCCGGACTGCAGGAAATACCCGCAAAGCATCGCCGGGCCGATCGGGTTGTGCTGTTCGAGCAGTTCTTTGCCCAACAGAACGCTGAGCCGGGTGGTCAATTGATCGAGGGCGAACCCCTCGCGGCTCAGCACTTTGCTGACCATGGCCTCCACCGCGACATTGCGTTCCAGGTCGTCATTGAGAAGCAATGCGCTGGTATCGAACGCCAATGCCTGGGGCAAGGCTGACTGGCTGTTGTCGTACTGAGTGAGGGTGGCGAAAGCCTCGAAGAATTGCTCGAGAAACCCGCGTTCAATGCTTTTACGCTTGAGGCGCAAATCGCGCATGGCTTCGAAAAAGATGTTCTGCTCGACGTCATTGCGAGCCCGGTCAGCCATTTCGAACAGGGTGTCGTCGGCGTTATCGAACAGTTCCTGCAAACCATGCCTGAGCTGTTGCGCAGCCTTGTCGCGAACCTGAAGCAGAATCACAGGCAGGCGGGCGAGCGGCGAGTGAGTCGCCTGGTCGGTAGCCGCCTTGTGCAAAGGCACTACATTCCCGTCGTTGTGCATCCAAGCCTCCTGAAACGGTGATTCTTCGGTTCGGTAAGAAAGATCGGCTGCGCAAGCCTCACAGCCGGCGCTCAACGGGGAACCCTGCCCAACCGCTGTCATTCAATAATCGGGGACCCAAAGGAACGTCAAAGCTATGACGTCAAATGCAAGGCGGATTATCAGCAAAACACGCCCCTTGTGCCAGCAGACTCTGCGCCTCACATTGAAATAGACGTACAGGGCAGACCCCCGCTTAGCGCTAAATGCTCACGCGAATCGACCAAATGCAGGTTTCAGAGCGATCCGGGCACTCGGCATGCCTTGGGTTGGTTCGCGCCATGGCCCTATAATCGGGCCACTTTGTTTGTGGAGCCCGTTATGCCGAATCTACGTCTCGCCGATTTGACCGCCGAAATCGAAGCCAACGTGCGCCGTGCGTTGCTCGAAGACATCGGCAGCGGCGACATCACCGCGCAGCTGATCCCGGCCGAACGCCTGGCCAAAGCCACCATCATCACCCGCGACGCGGCCGTCATTGCCGGCACCGCTTGGGTCGATGCCGTCTTTCGGCAACTGGACCCACGGGTCGCGGTGCACTGGCAAGTACGCGATGGCGAACGGGTGCAACCCAATCAGGCGCTGTTTCACCTCGAAGGCCCGGCGCGCTCGCTGCTGACGGGTGAGCGCTGTGCGTTGAATTTCCTGCAACTGCTTTCCGGCGTGGCGACTCGTGCGCAGTTCCTGGCGGATTTCGTCGCCGAGACTCAGGTGAAGCTGCTCGACACCCGCAAAACCCTGCCGGGGCTGCGTCTGGCGCAAAAGTACGCCGTGACCTGCGGCGGCTGCCACAACCACCGCATCGGTCTGTACGACGCCTTCCTGATCAAGGAAAACCATATCGCGGCCTGTGGCGGCATCCCTGAAGCGATCAAGGCCGCACATAAGATTGCCCCGGGCAAGCCGGTGGAAATCGAAGTAGAAAGCCTGGATGAGCTCAAAGAGGCCCTGGCGGCCGGTGCAGACATCATCATGCTCGACGAGTTGAGCCTGGATGATATGCGCGAAGCGGTGCGCCTGAACGGCGGCAAGGCCAAACTGGAGGCCAGTGGCGGGATCAACGAAAGCACGTTGCTGCCGATTGCAGAAACCGGGGTGGATTACATTTCGATTGGTGCGATGACCAAGGATGTGAAGGCAGTGGACCTGTCGATGCGTCTGAGCCTCTGAGCAGCTACAAGCGGCAGGCTACAAGTTTCAAGCAATTCTGCTTTGACTTGTAGCTTGCCGCTTGAAACTTGAAGCTGCCTTTAAACCACCAGATTATTCATCTCGCAGTACTCTTCCCATTCGACGCCCAACACTTCGGCCGCCTCCTTGTGCAGAACCAGGCGCGCCGCCTCAAACTCTTCCGGGGTCGAGGTGTACTTGAGCGTCAGCTCCCACGGCTGCAAGCCCTGGGATTCCGCTTCATCCTCGAACGCCCACTGGATCTGGTCTTTCTGATCATCAGCGGGCAAATCCTTGATCTCTGCGGCTAGCTGGGGCGATTCCAGCAAGTACTTCTTCAGCGCTTCTTCGTGTCTGGCTTCTTGGGTCAATTCTTTAACGGTCATGTCGTTCTCGCTGATCTGGGGAATGGAAGATGGATCTGGATCATCAAGGATCTCTCTGACGCAAAAAACCGCGTAAAGCCCGGTTTGTCTGGCCTTCAGAACCATTCGGGATCATCTGAAAACAGCTTCGGTGGTGCTCATGCAAGCTCCGAATATAGGACCTTTGGCTGACGATTTATACGAATGTTTACATCAAATCTACAAAAAACCGGATGCCCTCCCCGGCCACACCATTTTTGCGCCCTCTCAGGAACATGTTTCAAAAACCGAAGTCATAGCGATGTGCCATATAGGCACTTCACAAGGAACTCAGGTGATGCGCAATTTCCCAAAGCTTTCGTCTACCCTGTTTGCAACCGGCATGGCCGCCCTGCTGCTCGGCAACCTGGCACTGGCCGGTACAGCTCAGGCTATCGAGCTTAGCTCCGACAGCCCTTCGTATAACGATACCCTCACTGCCACTCACAATTCGTATGGCAAAACCGTACTGGTCAGAACCAATCTGGATGTCAATGAACTGGAAAAGTTACAGGGCACCGTTAAAACCAATACGGCTGACATCGACAAGCTGAAGACAACCGTCAGTGAACAAGCGCGCCTCATCGAGGAACTCAGACGCAACACCGGCACCAGCACCGGCTCGAGCAGCAATGAGATATCCAACCTCAAGCGCACCGTCGAGGAACAGGACAAAGACCTGAAGAAACTGGCCAGCCAGGTGGAAGATCTCAAGCGCAGCGCCGGATCAAGTTCCAGCTCAAGCTCCAGCGACCTGTCCAACCTGAAGCGGGAAGTCAGTGACCAGGACAATCAACTGGATCAGCTCAAGCGCACGGTCGAAGACCTGAGCCGGAAGGTGAAATAGCCGTAATTTTTTGCCCGAGACAGGAATCGAACCTGCGACCTTCGCGTTACGAGTGCGCTGCTCTACCGGCTGAGCTACACGGGCGGTGAGCTAAACCTAGCACAGCTTTCGCGAGTCGCAACCGCAAGCCCGTCTTGGTTTACGGCAGACAAAAAAAGGCCCCGCAGTTTTCACTGCGGGGCCTTTTTTATAACGTTGAAGCAATCAAGCGGGGGTGATTAAACGCCCGACGCCTTGGCTGCTGCTACGTCTTTGATGGACAGCTTGATACGGCCGCGGTTGTCCACGTCCAGTACCAGTACTTCCACTTCCTGGCCTTCTTTCAGGATGTCGGTCACTTTCTCAACGCGAGCGTCGCTCAACATGGAGATGTGAACCAGACCGTCCTTGCCAGGCAGGATGTTGACGAATGCGCCGAAGTCGACGATGCGCTCAACCTTACCGACGTAGATCTTGCCGATTTCAGCTTCTGCGGTGATGCCCAGAACGCGCTGACGTGCAGCTTCAGCCGCTTCTTTGGTCTCGCCGAAGATCTTGATCGAGCCGTCGTCTTCGATGTCGATCGAAGCCTTGGTTTCTTCACAGATCGCACGAATGGTCGCGCCGCCTTTACCGATAACATCACGGATTTTGTCGGTGTCGATTTTCATCGCGATCATCGTCGGAGCATTTTCCGACAGTTCGGTGCGGGACTGAGCAATGATCTGGTTCATCTGACCGAGGATGTTCAGGCGCGCTTCCAGGGCTTGGCCCAGAGCGATTTCCATGATTTCTTCGGTGATGCCTTTGATCTTGATGTCCATCTGCAGCGCGGTAACACCTTTGGCGGTACCCGCTACTTTGAAGTCCATGTCGCCGAGGTGGTCTTCGTCACCCAGGATGTCGGTCAGGATGGCGAACTTCTCGCCTTCTTTAACCAGACCCATGGCGATACCGGCAACCGGTGCCTTCATCGGAACGCCGGCATCCATCAGGGCCAGGGAAGCACCGCAGACCGAAGCCATGGAGCTCGAACCGTTGGACTCGGTGATTTCCGACACAACACGAATGGTGTACGGGAACACGTCGGCGGCAGGCAGCATGGCTGCAATCGAACGACGGGCCAGACGGCCGTGACCGATTTCGCGACGACCAGCGCCACCCATGCGACCACACTCACCTACCGAGAACGGAGGGAAGTTGTAGTGCAGCATGAACGGGTCTTTTTTCTCGCCTTCCAGGGTGTCCAGCAGTTGTGCGTCACGGGCAGTGCCCAGAGTCGCGACTACCAGAGCCTGAGTTTCGCCACGGGTGAACAGTGCCGAACCGTGGGTCTTGGGCAGAACACCGACTTCGATGTTCAAAGGACGTACGGTCTTGGTGTCGCGGCCGTCGATACGTGGCTTGCCGTTTACGATGTTTTCGCGAACGGTGCGGTATTCGATTTCGCCGAATGCTGCTTTAACTTCGCTGGAAGAAGGCTGGCCTTCTTCACCGGACAGCTTGGCAACAACCTGGTCCTTCAGCTCACCCAGGCGAGCGTAACGGTCGGCCTTGATGGTGATGGTGTAAGCCTGGGAGATCGCGTCGCCGAACTCGGCACGGATAGCGCCCAGCAGAGCGGTGGCTTCTGGCTGTGGAGCCCAGGCCCAGGTTGGCTTGGCCGCTTCGGCAGCCAGTTCTTTAACGGCGTTGATCACAACCTGGAACTCGTCGTGAGCAAACAGTACCGCGCCCAGCATCTGGTCTTCGGTCAGCTCTTTGGCTTCCGATTCAACCATCAACACGGCTTCCGACGTACCGGCAACGACCATGTCCAGGCTCGAAGCTTTCTGCTGTTCGTAAGTCGGGTTCAGCAGGTAGCCGGTGCTTTCGTGGAACGCAACGCGTGCACAGCCGATAGGGCCATCGAAAGGAATGCCGGAGATGGCCAGGGCAGCCGAGGTACCGATCATCGCAGCGATGTCCGGATCGGTCTTCTTGCTGGTGGAAACGACGGTGCAGACAACCTGCACTTCGTTCATGAAGCCTTCTGGGAACAGCGGACGGATCGGACGGTCGATCAGTCGGGAAGTCAGGGTTTCTTTCTCGGAAGGACGGCCTTCACGCTTGAAGAAACCGCCAGGGATCTTACCGGCAGCGTAAGTCTTTTCCTGGTAGTGAACGGACAGAGGGAAGAAGCCCTTGCCTGGATCGGCTTGCTTGGCACCAACGACAGTCACCAACACGCTGACGTCGTCGTCAACGGTGACCAATACTGCGCCGGAGGCCTGACGGGCGATACGGCCAGTCTCGAGGGTAACGGTCGACTGACCGAACTGGAATTTTTTGATTACCGGGTTCACGGTGTCCTACCTTCTTTGTGGCTCTTGGGGAACTTGTCTTCTTGCGAAATTCTTGGGCAATGTCGGGAATCGGCCCAACGCCTGTCCAGGGTAAAACGTGTTTCCAGATAAAACTTGAGGCTGGGAGCCTGCCATGCGCCAGCGGGAAACCCACTGACGCACGACAGACAACCAACCTCTAGCGCAATCGCTTATTAGCGACGCAGACCCAGGCGACCGATCAGAGCCTGGTAACGGCCCAGATCCTTGCCTTTCAGGTAGTCCAGCAGCTTACGGCGCTGGTTTACCATGCGGATCAGACCACGACGGGAGTGGTGATCTTTACCGTTGGCCTTGAAGTGACCTTGCAGCTTGTTGATGTTGTGGGTCAGCAGTGCAACTTGCACTTCTGGCGAACCAGTGTCACCAACAGCTTGCTGGTAGTCAGCTACGATTTGAGCTTTTTCTTGAACGTCGAGAGCCATGAGGCAATCCTTTTATCAGGAAACTGTTTCAGAGAAACAGCTTCAACAGGCCAGGGACAAATCCCTGTATCTAAAAATGAGTAGTGACCATGCCTGCTAACAGCCACCCTCGTCCCAGTTTGTGCAAAAGCTGCTGCGCTCGGTAATCCTGCGTCAAAAACCGGCTCGGAATGCTCATTGACAGCAGTCAACTCCGCTTCCTCGCCTGTTTTTTTCTTGTCTTCCCTTCGCTCGCTACGCTTTTACACCAAACTGGTTCCGGTCATTCTGACCGAATCAGTCGACGCGGCGCGATGCGCCCGTCTTCGCTCACTTCACCGATACCGATGAAGCGACCGTTGTGATCCTGTACCCGTACCATGCCGAACTTCGGTGCATCCGGGGCTCGTACCGGTTGGCCGTTAAGCCAGTAGAACGAGCTGTGCTCCGAGAACTGCAACAGCGGCCAATCCAGCAAGCCGCTGTCCGATGGCATCAGGAAGCGGTCGACCGCTTCGTTGCCGCCTTCGGCATGTACTGCTTCCAACTCTTCAAGCGTGACCGTCTGCGCCAGCGTGAAAGGCCCGGCCTGGGTACGTCGCAGTTCTGCAACGTAAGCGCCACAACCGAGTTGCTCACCGATATCCTCCACCAGGGTGCGGATATAGGTGCCTTTGCTGCAATCCACTGCAAGGCGCGCAGTATCACCCTCAAAGGCCAGCAATTCCAAGCGCGCAATAGTAACAGAACGCGGTTCGCGCTCCACTACTTCGCCTGCACGGGCCAGCTTGTACAGCGGCTGGCCATCACGCTTGAGCGCCGAGTACATCGGCGGTATCTGACTGATTTGCCCGCGAAAACCGGGTAAAACAGCTTCGACATCGGTGCGACCAACGGTCACCGGGCGCTCCTGCAAAACTTCACCCTCGGCATCTGCCGTGGTGGTGGTCTTGCCCAGTTGCGCCAGGGTTTCATAAGCCTTGTCGGAGTCGAGCAGGTATTGCGAGAACTTGGTGGCCTCACCGAAGCACAACGGCAGCACGCCGGTGGCCAGCGGATCGAGACTGCCGGTGTGCCCGGCTTTCTCGGCGTTCAGCAACCAGCGGACCTTCTGCAACGCCGCGTTGGAGGTGAACCCCAGCGGCTTGTCGAGCAGGATGATGCCGCTGACGTTACGACGGATACGTTTGACCTGAGCCACCGATTACTCCTTGGTGTCTTCGGCTTTAGCCGCAACCGGGTGCTGATTGTCTTCAGCCACCGCACGCTCGATCAGGGCCGACAGGTGCGCGCCACGCACGACGCTTTCGTCGTAGTGGAAGTGCAACTGCGGAACGCTGCGCAACTTCATTTCGCGAGCCAACTGCATGCGCAGGAAACCGGCGGCGGAGTTGAGCACCTTGATGCTTTGCGCGATGTCTTCGGCGTTGTCCTGCCCCATCACGGTGATGAAGATCTTGGCGTGACCGACATCACGGCTGACTTCAACAGCGGTAATGGTGACCAGGCCGACGCGCGGGTCTTTGACTTCACGACGGATCAGCTGTGCCAGCTCACGCTGCATCTGATCGCCGATACGTTGGGTACGGCTGTATTCTTTTGCCATGTCTTGTTACCTGTTACTGCCACACGGTGAAACCCGTGGGGTCTGAAAGCGGCAAACGCCCGGCCTGACAAAAGCCAGACCGGGCGTTGCGTTTAGAGTCCTGACGCCGTGCCGCGCACTTGCATGCGGCGGCTCGCCGTGGCCCTTGAAGTGCGCGAGTTAGAGGCTGCGAGCAACCTGAACCTTCTCGTAGACTTCGATCTTGTCGCCAGCTTTGACGTCGTTGTAGCTCTTGACGCCAATACCGCATTCCATGCCGGCACGTACTTCGGAAGCGTCATCCTTGAAGCGGCGCAGGGATTCCAGCTCGCCTTCGAAGATAACGATGTCTTCACGCAGTACACGGATTGGACGGTTACGGTGAACAACACCTTCGATAACCATGCAACCGGCAATCGCGCCAAACTTCGGCGAACGGAACACGTCACGTACTTCAGCGGTACCCAGGATGTTCTCGCGAACATCGCTGCCCAGCATACCGGTGAGGGCTTTCTTGACGTCTTCGATGATGTCGTAGATCACGTTGTAGTAACGCATATCCAGACCTTCCTGCTCGACGATCTTGCGAGCGCCAGCATCGGCACGCACGTTGAAGCCAAACAGTACAGCGTTGGAGGCCAGTGCCAGGTTAGCGTCGGACTCGGTGATACCACCGACGCCGCCGCCCACAACACGCACTTGCACTTCGTCGTTACCCAGGCCGTTCAAGGCACCGTTCAACGCTTCCAGCGAACCACGGACGTCGGATTTGAGGACGATGTTAAGCGTCTTCTTCTCTGCCTGACCCATGTTTTCGAAGATGTTTTCCAGCTTGCCGGCGTGAGCGCGAGCCAGTTTGACTTCGCGGAACTTGCCTTGACGGAACAGAGCCACTTCACGGGCTTTCTTCTCGTCCGACAGCACGCTCATCTCATCGCCAGCGTCCGGGGTACCGTCCAGGCCGAGGATCTCGACAGGGATGGAAGGACCGGCTTCCTTGATTGGCTTGCCGTTCTCGTCGAGCATGGCACGTACACGGCCATAGTTCGAACCGACCAGCACCATGTCGCCTTGGCGCAGGGTACCGTCTTGAACCAGAACGGTTGCAACCGGGCCACGACCTTTGTCGAGACGCGATTCAACCACAACACCACGGCCAGGAGCCGAAGGAGTCGCTTTCAGTTCCAGAACTTCAGCTTGCAGCAGAACAGCTTCGAGCAACTCGTCCACGCCAGTACCGACTTTCGCCGAAACCGATACGAACGGGGTGTCGCCGCCCCACTCTTCCGAAGTCACGCCGTGAACCGACAGCTCGCTACGGATGCGATCGAGATCAGCGCCCGGCTTGTCGATTTTGTTCACTGCAACAACCAGTGGAACACCGGCAGCCTTGGCGTGCTGGACCGCTTCAATGGTCTGCGGCATTACGCCGTCGTCCGCTGCAACGACCAGGATCACGATGTCAGTCGCCTTGGCACCACGGGCACGCATTGCGGTAAACGCGGCGTGACCCGGGGTATCGAGGAAAGTGACCATGCCGCGATCAGTTTCAACGTGGTACGCACCGATGTGCTGGGTGATACCGCCGGCTTCGCCAGCAGCTACCTTGGCACGACGGATATAGTCGAGCAGCGACGTCTTACCGTGGTCAACGTGGCCCATTACGGTCACGACTGGCGCACGGGAGAACGTCTCACCTTCAAACTTCAGGGACTCGGCCAGGGAGTCTTCCAGGGCGGTGTCGCTGACCAGGGTCACTTTGTGGCCCAGTTCTTCGGCTACCAGTTGAGCAGTTTCCTGATCAAGCACCTGGTTGATGGTCGCTGGAGTACCCAGTTTGAACATGAACTTGATGATTTCAGCAGCCTTGACCGACATCTGATTGGCGAGATCGCCAACAGTGATGGTCTCGCCGATCTGCACATCACGCACGACAGGGCCGGTTGGGCTCTGGAAACCGTGGGCGTTGCGTTTTTTCAGCTTGGCCTTGCCGCGACCACCACGACGGAAGCCATCGCTTTCTTCGTCGGTAGTACGTGGCGCAACACGTGGAGCAGGCGCTTTCTCTTTGACCGAAGCACGATGCGGAGCGTTTTTGCGCTCACCATCGCCACCGCCGCTGCGACGATTGTTATCGTCGGCACGTGGCTTGTCCGGACGACGCTGATCGTTCGGCTTGCGGTCGGCAGAAGGAGCCGGTGCAGCAGCCACAACCGGTGCGCTTTCGCGAACTGGCTCGGCAACCGCAGCAGGCGCTGCGACAGCATCGTTAGTAGCGTTTTGCGCAGTAGCAGGCTGGCGGCGCGCTTCGTCTTCGGCGCGACGCTTGGCTTCTTCTTCAGCCTTCTGACGGGCAGCATTTTCTACTGCACGACGTTCTTCCAGTTCGCGTTTGCGCTCGGCTTCGATTTCTTCCGGGCTGCGCTGTACGAAAACTTTCTTTTTACGGACTTCAACGCTGATGCTTTTGCTGCCAGCAACACGCAGGGTGCTGGTGGTTTTACGCTGCAGCGTGATCTTGCGTGGTTCTTCCACTTTCGCCTTGTGGCTGCTTTTCAAGTGAGTCAGCAAAGATTGCTTCTCACTGTCAGTCACATGTTCTTCGGCGGCGGTGTGCGGCAGACCTGCCTCACGCATCTGCTGCAACAGGCGCTCTACCGGTGTTTTGACCTCATCGGCCAGTTGTTTCACCGTGACTTGCGTCATGCACTTCTCTCCTCAGGCCGCGCCTAATTACTCGAACCAGTGGGCTCGGGCGGCCATGATCAACTTGCCGGCACGATCATCGTCAATGCCGTCGATGTCGAGCAGGTCGTCAATAGACTGCTCGGCCAGGTCTTCGCGGGTAATTACGCCGCGCACCGCCAGTTCCATCGCCAAATCCTTGTCCATACCCTCAAGTGAGAGCAGGTCTTCGGCCGGATGGGCGTCTGCCAGCTTTTCCTCAGTAGCGATGGCTTTGGTCAACAAACGATCCTTGGCGCGAGCGCGAAGCTCGTTGACGGTTTCTTCGTCAAAGCCGTCGATGTTGAGCATTTCTTCCAACGGTACGTAGGCAATCTCTTCCAGGCTGGTGAAGCCTTCATCTACCAGCACTTGCGCCAGGTCTTCGTCGACTTCCAGCTCGTCGATGAAGTTGCGCAGGATGTCACCGGTTTCTGCTTGCTGCTTAGCCTGGATGTCCGATTCGGTCATCACGTTCAGGGTCCAGCCAGTCAACTGGCTAGCCAGACGCACGTTCTGACCACCGCGACCGATGGCCTGAGCCAGATTGTCTGCGCCAACGGCGATGTCCATTGCATGGGCATCTTCGTCAACGATAATTGCCGCCACTTCAGCCGGCGACATTGCATTGATCACGAACTGCGCCGGGTTATCGTCCCACAGGACGATGTCCACACGCTCGCCGCCCAACTCGCCCGACACTGCCTGGACGCGCGAACCGCGCATACCGATGCAAGCGCCTTGCGGATCAATGCGTTTGTCCTTGGAACGGACCGCGATCTTGGCGCGCGAACCCGGATCACGGGACGCAGCCATTACTTCGATCAGGCCTTCAGCGATCTCCGGCACTTCGATGCGGAACAACTCGATCAGCATTTCCGGCGCGGTACGCGACAGGATCAGCTGCGGGCCGCGGTTCTCGGTGCGGATTTCCTTGAGCAGCGCACGCAGGCGCACGCCAACCCGGAAGGTTTCGCGAGAGATGATGTCTTCACGAGCCAGCAACGCTTCAGCGTTGTTGCCCAGGTCGACGATCACGTTGTCGCGAGTCACTTTCTTCACGGTGCCGGAGATGATTTCACCCAGGTGCTCGCGATAAGCGTCAACAACCTGTGCGCGCTCGGCTTCACGAACTTTCTGCACGATGACTTGCTTGGCAGTCTGTGCAGCGATACGGCCGAACTCGATGGATTCGATCTTTTCTTCGACTACATCACCAACCTGGGCACCCGGATGCGTTTCTGCAACCTTGCTCGGCCAGGTTTCGATGGCCGGATCGTCCAGGTCTGCTTCTTCGACGACCGTCCAGCGACGGAATGTCTCGTAAGCACCGGTGTGGCGATTGATTTCCACACGCAGATCGACTTCGTCCTCGAAACGTTTCTTGGTAGCAGTGGCCAGAGCCAGCTCCAGCGCTTCAAAAATTACGTTTGCCGGTACGCCCTTTTCATTGGATACCGACTCAACAACCAGCAGTACTTCTTTGCTCATCGTACGCCTCGCCTTTCGCAAGCCATTGGATCCGCGGGATCCGCGTCTCAGTCAAAACTGGGAATAATGTTGGCCTTGTCGACCATATCGATCGGCAACAGAAACTCATGGTCTTCTACCTGCACCACGACGTCCTGCTCTTCTACACCGCGCAGAAGGCCCTGAAAGTTGCGTCGGCCTTCGAAAGGCGAGCGCAGCTTGATCTTCACTTGTTCACCGGCAAATTTTGCAAACTGCTCAAGAGTGAACAGTGGGCGTTCCATGCCAGGCGAGGAAACTTCAAGGGTGTACTCAACGGTGATCGGATCTTCAACATCCAGCACACCGCTGATCTGACGGCTGACGATGGCACAATCGTCCACCAGCACGCCGCCTTCTTTATCGATATAAACGCGCAACATTGAGTGGCGACCTTGAGCCGAAAACTCAATACCCCAGCATTCATAGCCTAGGGCCACGACCACCGGGGCCAGCAAGGCCTGCAACTCTTCTAGCTTGCTCGACACCTGAACCCCCTCGTGCATGTATGTGCATGCTATGCAAAATAAAAAAATGGGCGAAACGCCCATCCTTGAAACGCCGTCGAACAGCGGCGTTGAAAGTGTCCAGCTAACAAAAAGCCCCTTAAAAGGGGCTCCTTAAACTGGTTGCGGGGGCCGGATTTGAACCGACGACCTTCGGGTTATGAGCCCGACGAGCTACCAGACTGCTCCACCCCGCGACAAAGCTGGGGCGGAAGTATACGACCGATCCCTGACAGGGTCAATGTAACCTTCCACCTACAAGAAAGCCCGCAACAGCGGGCTCTCCTGATAATTGGTACCGAGAAGGGGACTCGAACCCCTACACCCTATGGGCACAACCACCTCAAGGTTGCGTGTCTACCAATTCCACCACCTCGGCAATACTACGTTTTGAAACCCTTCTTACTTTTGCTCTTGAGCTGGAGGCACGTCAGTCGCTGGAGTAGCCGACTTTTGCTCTTGAAGCACCGGTACATCATCAGAAGCCGGTTGTTGCTTTGGAACTTCCAACACTGCTGGATTTGGCAAACCTACTTGAGTCAGCTGATGAGCTTTCTCTTTAGCAAAGTAACCTAACCCTAAGCTGGTTATGAAAAAACCTGCGGCAAGTATAGCAGTAAACTTACTAAGAAAGGTAGAGGAACCTTGGCTTCCGAACACAGTATTTGAAGCACCTGCTCCGAAAGACGCGCCAGCATCCGCACCTTTACCCTGCTGCAGCAATACCAGAGCAACTACGCCCAATGCACCCAGCAGATGAAAAACGACTACGACTGTTTCCAGCATTTTTTCAGTTTCCCGCGGCGCGACAGATCGCACCGAACTCATCTGCATTCAGGGAAGCTCCACCAATGAGCCCCCCATCGATATCCGGCATGCCGAACAGTTCGACCGCATTGGCCGCCTTCACGCTGCCGCCGTATAGAAGCCGCACACCTTGTGCGACCTCAGAATTCTTTGCCGCCAACTGAGCGCGAATGGCTGCATGCACATCCTGCGCCTGTTGCGGCGAAGCAGTCAGCCCGGTGCCAATGGCCCAGACCGGCTCGTAAGCGATTACTGCCTTTGCAAAAACTTCTACACCCAGCTTCTCGATGACGCTGCCCAGCTGATGCCCGACAACCTCAAGAGTTTTACCGGCTTCGCGCTGCTCAAGGGTTTCCCCTATACACAACACCGGAATCAAGCCACATGCCTGTGCTGCTGCGAACTTGCGAATGAGTGTTTCATCATTCTCGCCGATGATCTGACGACGTTCGGAGTGGCCCACGAGTACCAGTGAGCAACCCTCTTCAGCCAACTGACTCGGTGCAACTTCACCGGTCAATGCACCTTGTTTGGATTCCACCGCAGCGTTCTGCGCGCCGACCTTGATCGACCTGCCTTCCAGACCATCAATCACTTGATTGACATGCAGGAAAGACGGGAATACCGCTACATCAACACCGCTCGGCAAGGCCAGATTACGCAAGCCCTTGATCAGCTCAGCGACGCTGGCGCGGGTACCGTGCATCTTCCAGTTACCAGCTACCATAGGGCGACGCATGCTGTACCTCGTCGGTCAAAGTGGGCGCAGATGTTACCCAACACAATCATGGCTGGCAAGCCGAATTCAGGCAGAAACTTCAGTAACCAGTTTTGCCAGCTCTTCGGCATAACCACGAACCAGTGTTTCGTCCTCGCCTTCGACCATGACCCGCACCAGCGGCTCCGTACCGGACTTGCGCAACAACACACGCCCACGACCCGCCATGGCCTGGGTGACACGCTCGCTGGCCGCCATAACCGACGGATGATCCAGGGGGCTAGCCCCGCCACCGAAACGGACATTGATCAGCACCTGCGGGCACTTGCGCAGCGCCTGCCGGGCTTGAGCCAGGCCTTCGGAGCGTGTCTTCAGCGCCATCAACACCTGCAACGCAGCGATAATCGCATCACCGGTCGTGGTGTGGTTGAAGCAGACGATATGCCCGGAGTTCTCGCCACCGACCAGCCAGTTGCGCTCCAGCAGGTCAGCGATCACATAGCGGTCGCCAACGTTGGCACGCACAAAAGGAATCGCCAGATCCGCCAGAGCCAACTCCAACCCCAGGTTACTCATCAACGTGCCGACAACACCGCCCTGCAACTTGCCACGCTCATGCAGATCGCGAGCAATGATAAACAGCAACTCGTCACCATCGACGACAGCGCCCGTGTGATCGACCATCAGGACCCGATCGCCATCACCGTCGAAGGCAATACCCAGATCGGCATGCTCGGCCAGTACGGCGGCTTGCAGCGGCCCCATGTGGGTCGAACCGCAATTGTCGTTGATGTTCAACCCGTTCGGCTGAGCCGACAGCACGACAACATCGGCACCCAGCTCACGGAACACGCTAGGCGCCACTTTGTAGACCGCCCCATGGGCGCAGTCGATCACGATCTTCAGGCCCGCGAAGCTGGTGCCGGTCGGGACGCTGCTTTTGCAGAATTCAATGTAACGGCCCGAGGCGTCGTTGATACGCGACACTTTGCCGATCTTGCTCGACTCAACGACAGTCATCGGGGTATCGAGCAATTCCTCGATCATCAGCTCAACTTCGTCCGGAAGCTTGGTGCCCTTGCCGGAGAAAAACTTGATGCCGTTGTCATCATGAGGATTGTGCGAAGCGCTGATCACGATGCCGGCTTCGGCATGGAACGTGCGCGTCAGATAGGCAATAGCCGGCGTCGGCATCGGCCCCAACAGCATCACGTCAGCGCCTGCCGACGTGAGGCCAGCCTCCAGCGCCGATTCGAACATGTATCCGGAGATACGCGTGTCCTTGCCTACCAGTACTTTGCAGGCACCCATCTTGCGAAACGCCATGCCGGCCGCCCAGCCAAGCTTGAGCATGAAGTCCGGAGTAATCGGATATTGCCCGACCCGACCACGAATGCCGTCGGTACCAAAGTATTTCCTAGTCATAAGTGCTCCATCATTCTTATTCGGCTGATTCTACTGCGGCGATCATCCGCATCACATCGACTGTTTCAGCCACATCGTGGACGCGCAATATACGCGCACCGTTGACCGAGGCCAGCGCTGCGAGCGCCAGACCGCCAAAAAGGCGCTCTCCAACCGGACGATTCAACGCCTGCCCAATCATGCTCTTTCGCGAAACCCCGACCAACAGGGGCCGCCCCAAGGCGTGCAAGGCTTTCATATGTTTAAACAAGCTTAGATTGTGCTGCAGTGTTTTCGCGAAGCCGAAACCCGGATCCAGAATGATCCGCTCGGCCGGGATCCCCGCTGACGCACATTGCGCCATGCGCTCGGCGAGAAACTCGCCAACTTCTTTCGTCACGTCCCGATACTGCGGATTGTCCTGCATGTCGCCCGGCTCGCCGAGCATATGCATCAGACACACCGGAAGACCGGTGGCCGCCGCCGCATCCAGCGCACCGTCACGCCGCAATGAGCGCACGTCATTGATCAATCCCGCCCCCAGTCGTGCGGTTTCGCGCATGACTGCCGGCGTGGAGGTATCCACAGAGATAATCACATCCAGCTCGCGATTGATGCGCTCTACAATCGGCGCAACACGCTCAAGCTCTTCAAGCGGCGAAACCACCCTGGCGCCAGGCCGGGTCGACTCACCACCGACATCAATCAGCGTCGCACCAGCCGCCACCATCGCCTCGGCATGACGCAACGCTGCATCGAGCTGGCTGTATCGACCGCCATCGGAAAAGGAATCGGGAGTGACATTGAGAATACCCATGACATGCGTATGGGCCAAATCAAGAACCCGGTTGCCGCAAGGCAACCGGGTCAGGGACTGAACAGAAGTCATTTCAAACCTTAAACGTCAGCAGCCGGACCGCCAATCGGTGTTTCCGGACGCGGATCCTGCGCCACCGGAGGTGTTCCGGAGGTACCGGTCCCACCACCCGACCAGTCACGCGGCTCGCGAGGCGTACGGCCTGCCATGATGTCGTCGATCTGATCGGCATCGATCGTTTCGTACTTCATCAAGGCATCGGCCATGGCGTCGAGCTTGTCACGGTTATCCGTGAGGATCTGCTTGGCTGTGCCGTAGCACTGATCAATGATGCTGCGCACTTCGGAGTCGATCAGCTTGGCTGTCTCACCAGAGAAGCTTGCGCTCTGACCGCCGCCGCCACGACCGAGGAACACTTCACCCTCTTCTTCGGCGTACATCAACGGACCGAGTTTTTCCGACAGACCCCACTTGGTCACCATGTTCCGTGCAATCTGGCTGGCACGCATGATGTCGTTGGATGCGCCGGTGGTAACACCGTCGAAGCCCAGGGTCATCTCTTCAGCAATACGGCCGCCGTACAACGAGCAGATCTGGCTGATCAATGCACGCTTGGACAGGCTGTAGCGATCTTCTTCCGGCAGAAACATGGTCACACCCAGCGCACGACCACGCGGAATGATCGACACCTTGTAGACCGGATCATGCTCAGGCACGACGCGACCGACGATAGCGTGACCAGCCTCGTGATAAGCGGTGTTCTGCTTCTCTTTCTCGGACATGACCATCGATTTGCGCTCGGCGCCCATCATGATCTTGTCTTTGGCCAGTTCGAACTCTTTCATCTCGACGATGCGCTTGCCGGTACGGGCAGCGAACAACGATGCTTCGTTGACCAGGTTGGCCAGATCAGCACCGGAGAAGCCAGGGGTACCACGAGCGATCACGGCTGGAGCGACGTCGTCACCCATCGGCACTTTGCGCATGTGAACCTTGAGAATCTGTTCACGACCGCGGATGTCCGGCAGACCGACCACGACCTGACGGTCGAAACGGCCTGGACGCAGCAATGCAGGGTCGAGGACGTCCGGACGGTTGGTTGCAGCAATGACGATGATACCGTCATTCATTTCGAAGCCATCCATCTCTACCAGCAACTGGTTGAGAGTCTGCTCGCGCTCATCGTGACCGCCACCCATGCCGGCGCCACGATGGCGACCAACGGCGTCGATTTCATCGATGAAGATGATGCATGGCGCGTGCTTCTTGGCTTGTTCGAACATGTCGCGAACACGGCTGGCACCGACACCGACGAACATTTCGACGAAATCGGAACCGGAGATGGTGAAGAACGGCACCTTGGCTTCGCCGGCAATCGCCTTGGCCAGCAAGGTTTTACCGGTACCCGGAGGACCGACCATCAATACACCGCGAGGAATGCGGCCACCCAGGCGCTGGAACTTGCCCGGATCGCGCAGAAACTCGACCAGCTCACCGACTTCTTCCTTGGCTTCGTCGCAACCGGCAACGTCACCCAAGGTGGTTTTCACCTGATCTTCGGAGAGCAGGCGTGCCTTGCTCTTGCCGAAGCTCATCGGCCCGCCCTTGCCACCGGCACCGCCCTGCATCTGCCGCATGAAGAACATGAACACGGCGATGATCACCAGGATCGGGAAGCTTGCGACCAGGAGTTGAGTCCAGATGCTTTGCTGCTCAGGCTGCTTGCCTTCGACCACAACGTGGTTGTCCACAAGGTCGCCGATCAGGCCATTGTCCTGAATTGCCGGACGAATGGTCTTGAAGCTGTCGCCATCGTTGCGCTTGCCGGTAATCACATAGCCATCCACGGCTACGCGCTCGACCTTGCCATCCTTGACCTGCTGGATGAAGTCGGAATAGTTGAGGGTCTGCGGCTCGTTAGGGCTGGAGAAGTTGTTCATCACCGTCACAAGGACAGCCGCGATGATCAACCACAGGATCAGATTCTTTGCCATATCGTTCAATTAACTACCCTCTGAAGCAAGCTCCGCTACTGGCGCGTGCTTCGCATGATATTCACCGGCCTAACTTACTACATTACCTACGACTCTGGCAGGCGCCGTCTGTAACCCTTTGTGAAACACTTTCTACACAATATTCGCTAATGGTCACGGGGCGAAATACGAAAATCCTATCGACCCGCTAAAAAACCTCGATTTACTCACTACGGCCGCGGTAGCCCCAAGCCAGCATGTATTGCTCGCGGGAACTGCCACGGGAAGAGTCCGGCTTGATCATCTGGACCTTGTCGAATTTCTGACGAGCGTCCTTCACGTAAGCATCAAACCCTTCGCCCTGAAACACCTTGATCACGAAATTACCACCCGGCTTGAGTATCCGAGCCGCCAGATCAAGAGCCAGCTCACATAGAAACATGGCTTTCGGCATGTCCACCTCAGGCGTACCACTCATATTGGGGGCCATATCGGAAATCACAAGGTCCACCTGCGAATTACCAACGGCTTCAAGGATCTGAGCGAGCACGTCGTCCCGGGTGAAGTCCCCCTGGATGAAAGTCACGTCCGGAATGCTGTCCATCTCCAGGATGTCCGAGGCGATCAGACGCCCCTGACCACCGATCAGCCGACTAGTGACCTGCGACCAGCCGCCGGGCGCCGCTCCCAGGTCAACAACACTCATACCTGGACGGATCAGTTTGTATTTCTCCTGGACCTCCAGAAGCTTATAACTCGCACGCGAGCGGTAACCATCCTTCTGCGCCTGCTTCACATAGGGATCATTGACATGTCTTTGCAGCCACTTAAGGCTTGTCTTGGAACGGGCCACGGGCCACCTCGAAAATAAAACGGGTCGTGATTAACTGGGCGGTCCCGGACTCGCTCGGGTAAACTGGCCGCCGCTTTTTACAAGATCAGACGCAGGGGTCAGATTATGCCGCTCACTCAAGAGCAGAAGAAACAGTACAAATCCATTGGCCACCATCTGAAACCAGTTTTGACTGTGGCTGACAACGGTTTGACTGAAGGTGTGTTAGCCGAACTTGAACGCGCGTTGGCGGATCACGAGCTGATTAAAATCAAGCTCAACATCCTCGATCGCGAGTCACGCCTGGCGAACATTGCAGAACTGTGCAAGGTCGGCAAAGCGGACCTGGTTCAGGTCATCGGCAAGATGGCACTGATTTACCGCAAGAACTTCAGCGTCAACAAGCAGCTGTCGAACGTCCATCGCTTCAAGTGATGGCAAGGGTCAAGGGTGTGCTTCGCGCACCCTGCCACTCCATCCAGGCACCGGCTGCAACACCAGCACCAGCCCGGAAAATCCCAGAACAAGATAGCTGAACGTTTCCCAGCGCACCGCCTCCGGCCAGCCCAAGCGCACGATGAAGAACATCGCACACGCATACAGCGCCATCAGCAGCAGTTGCCCGCGAATATCCCGCCATAGACTGGCAAGGCCCTCGGCCTGAACCAGCACCAAAGCCTGAAAAATCACACACGCCGTGGCGAAACCGACCATCAGCGCATCAATCATGTCTGTAATTTCGTCAATCAGCAGCGGTGCCAGGCCAATCCTGCCCAGCACCGGCAGCAGACCGATGTGCAACAACCACAAGCCGCCGACCCACAACATCTGAGTCAACTGCCAAAGCATGGCGCCCGCACGCAGCGGGCGCCTTCTTTCAGATGTGGCGGACTTCGACAATCTCGTACTCGATAACGCCGCTCGGCGTTTTCACGGCAACCACGTCACCCTCTTCCTTGGCGATCAAGGCGCGCGCCAGAGGCGAACCCACCGAGATCTTGCCCAGTTTGAAGTCAGCCTCGTCCTCACCCACGATGTGGTAAGTGACGGTTTCGTCGGTTTCGACGTTGGCGATTTCAACGGTGGTGCCGAAAATCACTTTACCGGTGTGAGGAATGGTCGTGACGTCGATGATCACCGCATTCTGCATGCGGCCTTCGATGTCACGGATCCGTGCCTCGACCATGCCCTGCTGCTCGCGAGCAGCGTGGTATTCGGCGTTTTCCTTCAGGTCACCCAACTCGCGGGCGGTGCCGATGTCCTGGCTGAGCTTCGGACGGACGACCTTGGTCAGGTGAGCGTGTTCTTCTTCCAGGGCTTTGGCGCCCTGGACGGTCATTGGGTATTTGATCATGCCTTCAATCCTGCGTGTAGGTCCTGCAAGCGGCGCACGGTCTTCTCGGGACCGAACTTCAGCGCTTCGCAGATAGCTTCGCCAGCAGCAATGGTGGTGGTGCAGTAGATTTTGTGCTGCAAGGCATTACGACGAATGGAATAGGAATCAGCGATCGACTGACGACCTTCGGTGGTGTTGATGATCAGGGTGACTTCGTCATTCTTGATCATGTCGACCACGTGCGGACGACCTTCGGTCACCTTGTTCACACGGCGTACTTTCAGGCCAGCGGCTTCGATCAGCTTGGCAGTACCGGCAGTGGCAACCACTTCGAAGCCCAAGTTGATCAGATCACGGGCAACGCCTGCAACCAGAGGCTTGTCGTCGTCACGCACGCTGATGAACGCAGTACCGCCGGTCGGCAGCACTTCGCTGGCGCCCATCTGGGCCTTGGCAAAGGCTTCGCCGAAGGTGTCGCCCACGCCCATCACTTCACCGGTGGACTTCATCTCTGGGCCCAGGATCGGGTCCACACCAGGGAATTTGGCGAATGGGAACACCGCCTCTTTCACGCTGTAGAAGTTCGGAATGATTTCCTTGGTGAAACCAATTTCTTTCAAGGTTTTACCGGCCATCACACGAGCCGCGATCATGGCCAGGGAAACCCCGATGCACTTGGACACGAACGGTACGGTACGGGAAGCGCGCGGGTTGACTTCGATGACGTAGATGTCTTCGCCTTGCAGCGCCAACTGCACGTTCATCAGGCCGACAACGCCCAGTTCCAGGGCCATTTTCTTGACCTGTTCGCGCATCTCGTCCTGGATGTGTCCAGGCAGCGAGTACGGCGGCAGGGAGCACGCGGAGTCACCGGAGTGAACGCCAGCCTGCTCGATGTGCTGCATGATCGCGCCGATCACCACGTCGGTGCCGTCGCAAACTGCATCCACGTCCATTTCGATGGCGCAGTTAAGGAAGTGGTCGAGCAGCACAGGGCTGTCGTTGGACACTTTCACCGCATCACGCAGGTAGCGCTTGAGTTCTTCTTCTTCGTAAACGATTTCCATCGCGCGGCCGCCCAGTACGTAGGACGGACGAACCACCAGCGGGTAACCGATCTTGCTTGCAGCACGAATTGCTTCGTCTTCGCTGCGCACAGTGGCGTTCGGCGGCTGACGCAGGTTCAGACGCTCAACCATTTGCTGGAAGCGCTCACGGTCTTCGGCACGGTCGATCGCGTCAGGGCTGGTGCCGATGATCGGGACGCCGGCCTCTTCCAGGGCACGCGCCAGTTTCAGCGGGGTTTGGCCGCCGTACTGGACGATCACGCCTTTCGGCTTCTCGACGCGGCAGATTTCCAGCACGTCTTCCAGGGTCACTGGTTCGAAGTACAGGCGATCGGAGGTGTCGTAGTCGGTCGATACGGTTTCCGGGTTGCAGTTGACCATGATGGTCTCGTACCCGTCTTCGCGCAGCGCCAGTGCCGCGTGTACGCAGCAGTAGTCGAACTCGATGCCTTGGCCGATACGGTTTGGACCGCCGCCGAGGATCATGATCTTGTCGCGGCCCGACGGGGCGGCTTCGCACTCTTCCTCGTAAGTCGAGTACATGTAGGCGGTGTCGGTGGCGAACTCGGCCGCGCAGGTGTCAACGCGCTTGTAGACCGGGAAGATCTCCAGCTTGTGACGGTGGCGACGCAGGTTTTTCTCGGTCACGCCCAGCAGCTTGGCCAGACGCATGTCGGAGAAGCCTTTGCGCTTGAGCTTGAACATCATGTCGCGGTCGATGCTGGCCAGACCCAGGGTCTTGACCTTCTCTTCTTCCTTGATCAGATCTTCGATCTGGACCAGGAACCACGGGTCGATCATGTTCATGCCGAAGATATCTTCGACCGACAGGCCGGCGCGGAAAGCGTCAGCCACGTACCAGATACGTTCGGCGCCCGGCACGGTCAGTTCGCGCTTGAGCACGCTCATGCTTTCCGGGTTGCTCAGGTCGAGCTTCTCGTCCAGGCCGCAAACGCCCACTTCCAGACCGCGAAGGGCTTTCTGCAGGGATTCCTGGAAGGTCCGGCCGATGGCCATGACTTCACCAACCGACTTCATTTGAGTAGTCAGGCGCGCGTCGGCTTTCGGGAATTTCTCGAAGGCGAAGCGGGGCAGTTTGGTGACGACGTAGTCGATCGACGGCTCAAAGGACGCAGGAGTAGCGCCGCCGGTGATTTCGTTCTGCAACTCGTCCAGGGTGTAGCCGATCGCCAGCTTGGCAGCGATACGCGCGATCGGGAAACCAGTGGCTTTCGACGCCAGTGCCGAAGAGCGGGATACACGCGGGTTCATCTCGATCACAACCATACGACCAGTGTCCGGGCAAATGCCGAACTGGACGTTGGAGCCGCCGGTTTCCACGCCGATTTCACGCAGTACCGCCAACGAGGCGTTACGCATGATCTGGTATTCCTTGTCCGTCAGCGTCTGTGCTGGCGCAACAGTGATCGAGTCACCGGTGTGCACACCCATCGGGTCAAAGTTTTCGATGGAGCAGACGATGATGCAGTTGTCCTTCTTATCGCGGACAACCTCCATCTCGTACTCTTTCCAGCCGATCAGGGATTCGTCGATCAGCAGCTCTTTGGTCGGCGACAGGTCCAGACCGCGAGCGCAGATTTCTTCGAACTCTTCACGGTTGTAAGCGATACCACCACCGGTGCCGCCCATGGTGAAGGATGGACGGATGATGCACGGGAAGCCCAGCTTCTCGAGCACTGCGTTGGCTTCTTCCATGCTGTGGGCGATACCCGAACGCGGGCAGTCCAGGCCGATGGATTTCATCGCTTTGTCGAAGCGCGAACGGTCTTCAGCCTTGTCGATGGTGTCAGCGTTGGCGCCGATCATCTCTACACCGAACTTCTCCAGAACGCCTTCGCGCTCCAGGTCCAGTGCACAGTTCAGAGCGGTCTGGCCACCCATGGTCGGCAGCAGCGCGTCCGGACGCTCTTTCTCGATGATCTTGGCAACGGTCTGCCACTTGATCGGCTCGATGTACGTGGCGTCGGCCATGTCCGGGTCGGTCATGATGGTCGCTGGGTTGGAGTTCACCAGGATGACGCGATAACCCTCCTCGCGCAGGGCTTTGCAGGCCTGGGCGCCGGAGTAGTCGAATTCGCAGGCCTGGCCGATCACGATCGGGCCAGCGCCGAGAATCAGGATGCTTTTTATGTCTGTACGTTTTGGCATGGGTTTGTCACTCAAATCCGCAGGTCAGTCGGCAAGCCGTCTTGTTCAATCTGTGAAGCCTTGAGGGGGTCGCCGGTGTCGGGACCACCCTCAAGCTTTGCTGCATCAGTGCTAGCGATCAGCGTCGCTTGGCCATTTCGTTGATGAAGCGATCAAACAGAGGCGCTACGTCGTTCGGGCCAGGGCTGGCTTCAGGGTGACCCTGGAAGCTGAAGGCGCTCTTGTCGGTACGCTCGATCCCTTGCAGGGTGCCGTCGAACAGCGATTTGTGGATCGCCCGGACGTTGGCTGGCAGGGTCGTTTCGTCTACCGCAAAACCGTGGTTCTGGCTGGTGATCATCACAACGCCGGTGTCCAGGTCTTGGACCGGGTGGTTGGCGCCGTGGTGGCCATGACCCATTTTCAGGGTCTTGGCGCCGGAGGCCAGGGCCAGCAGTTGGTGACCGAGGCAGATGCCGAACACCGGAATCTCGGTTTCGAGCACGTCCTTGATCGCCTGGATTGCGTAGTCGCAAGGCTCCGGGTCACCCGGGCCGTTGGACAGGAACACGCCATCCGGCTTCAGCGCCAGTACATCAGCGGCTGGGGTCTGGGCCGGCACCACGGTCACGCGGCAACCGCGCTCGACCAGCATGCGCAGGATGTTCAGCTTGACGCCGTAGTCGTAGGCCACCACGTGGTAAGGCAGCTCGGAGGCGTCGATGGTCGCGTGGCTGTCGGTTTTCAAGTCCCAGACAGTCGAGCGCCACTCGTACTTCTCTTTGGTGCTGACGACTTTCGCCAGGTCCATGCCTTTGAGGCCAGGGAAACCCTGAGCAGCGGCGATGGCGGCTTCTTCGGAAATGTTGTCACCGGCCATGATGCAGCCGTTCTGCGCGCCTTTTTCACGCAGGATGCGCGTCAGGCGGCGAGTGTCGATACCGGCGATAGCCACAACGTTGTTGGCTTTCAGGTAGTCGGACAGAGACATCGTGTTACGCCAGTTGCTCGCAACCAGTGGCAGGTCACGGATGACCAGGCCAGCGGACCAGACGCGGTCGGACTCCGCATCTTCCGGTGTCGTACCGGTGTTGCCAATGTGCGGGTAAGTCAGGGTAACGATCTGTTGGGCGTAGGAAGGATCGGTAAGGATTTCCTGATAGCCGGTCATGGCGGTGTTGAACACCACCTCTCCAACGGTCTGACCGTCGGCTCCAATGGCTTCGCCGCGAAAAATGCTGCCATCAGCAAGGGCGAGTATGGCTGGCTTAGTCAAGAAGACCTCCCGTAAATAAAGCCTGAAAGGGCGATCGCAGGTTGTAAAAAAGCGGAGTGACGTATGGACACGTCACCCCGCTTCTTCACTGAATTATTCTGCGCGCTTTTAGTGGACACACTAAAGCTGTAGCTTACAGAAAAAGGCTTTTTTGGTCTACCGCCAATGAGCCTTAAAGGCCGGGGAATGCGACAGGACGTCGCTTGGCGGAGTAAAACCGGGCTCAAACACTGAGTTTGAACCCGATTTCGGGCGCATCTTAACGCAGGTCGAGCACGTCTTGCATGTCGTAGAGGCCTGGCTCACGCCCATCCAGCCACAATGCAGCACGCACCGCGCCCTTGGCGAAGGTCATGCGGCTTGATGCCTTGTGCGTGATCTCCAGACGCTCACCTTCGCAGGCGAACAGCACCGTATGATCGCCGACCACATCACCACCGCGAACAGTGGCAAAACCGATGGTTTCGCGCTCGCGAGCGCCGGTATGACCTTCACGACCGTAAACCGCGACCTTCTGCAGATCACGATCCAAAGCACTGGCGATGACTTCACCCATACGCAGCGCCGTGCCGGAAGGCGCATCGATCTTGTGCCGATGATGCGCTTCGATGATTTCGATATCCGCCTCATCGCCCAGCACACGAGCCGCCATGTCGAGCAGCTTCAATGACAGGTTCACACCCACACTGAAGTTAGCCGCGAACACGATCGGAATATCCTTGCCCGCCTCGGCCAGCAACTGCTTCTGCGCCGCGTCCAGTCCGGTCGTGCCGATCACCATGGCCTTGCCTGCCTTGCGACAGAACGCCAGGTTTTTCAGCATGACTTCCGGCAGCGTAAAGTCGATCAACACATCAAACTCTTCAGCCACCGCTTCCACATGACCGGACAGCGGCACGCCGA
This sequence comes from Pseudomonas sp. LBUM1646, assembly GCF_059716165.1. Lineage (NCBI taxonomy): Bacteria > Pseudomonadati > Pseudomonadota > Gammaproteobacteria > Pseudomonadales > Pseudomonadaceae > Pseudomonas > Pseudomonas sp. LBUM1646. Next base: position 952,519 of record NZ_CP166810.1, on the reverse strand, counting down.
TCCGCCCGAGCGAAGCCAGCTCACCGGCATCCACGCCAATCAGCGTGCTGCCGGGACGCACGATGGCCGCCGTCAGACCGGTCAGTGGCGCGCGTTGCTGCACCGCCTCAACCAGGATTTTGCCCATGCGCCCGGCAGCGCCCATCACCGCAATACGTCGCATGTTCACTCCTTACAGATCGCCGAAGAAACGCTTCACGCCTTCGAACCAACCGGTGGTTTTCGGTGAATGGCTGTTGTCGTCCGCCAGGGAACTGCGGAACTCTTCGAGCAATTCGCGCTGACGACGACCCAGGTTGACCGGGGTTTCCACCGCAACGCGACACATCAAGTCACCAGCACCGCCGCCACGCACGGGCGCAACGCCCTTGCCACGAACACGGAATTGCTTGCCGGTCTGAGTCCCTTCCGGGATTTTCAGTTTGACCCGACCATCGAGGGTCGGAATCTCCAGCTCGCCGCCCAATGCCGCATCGACGAAGCTGATCGGCACTTCACAAAACAGGTGCTTGCCGTCACGCTGGAAGATCGCGTGCTCGCGCACGTTGATCACCACGTACAGGTCGCCGGTCGGGCCACCCTGCGCACCCGCCTCACCTTCGCCGGACAGACGAATGCGGTCACCGGTATCAACACCGGCTGGCACTTTGACGGAAAGAGTTTTGTACTCTTCGACGCGGCCTTCGCCGTGGCAGGAATCGCACGGATCGGAAATGATCTTGCCTTGGCCATGGCAGCGCGGGCAGGTCTGCTGCACCGAGAAGAAGCCTTGCTGCATGCGGACCTGACCGATACCGCCGCACGTTGGGCAAGTGATCGGCGAGGAGCCTTTCTTGGCGCCCGAACCGTCGCACGGCTTGCAGTTGACCAGTGTCGGAACGCGGATATTCACGGTCGTGCCGCGCACCGCTTCTTCCAGGTTCAGCTCCAGGGTGTAGCGCAGATCGCTGCCGCGCTGAGCGCCGCCACGAGCACCGCCGCGACCACCACCAAAGAAGTCACTGAAGACATCACCAAAGATGTCGGAGAAGTTCTGGCCGCCAAAACCTGCACCACCGCCACCCATGCTCGGGTCGACACCAGCATGACCATACTGGTCGTACGCCGCACGCTTGCTGGAATCGGACAGCACTTCGTAGGCCTCGTTGGCCTCTTTGAACATGTCTTCCGACGCTTTGTCATCGGGATTACGGTCCGGGTGATGCTTCATCGCCAGGCGACGGTAGGCCTTTTTCAGGTCCGCTTCGCTTGAGCCGCGCTCAACACCCAATACTTCGTAATAGTCACGCTTTGCCATAAGTCTTTGCACTCTTAAGGACGTTCGGCAAACCCCTCCTGAGCTTCGCCAAACTCGTTGAGCCCCAATACAGGCCCGGACCCAACTCACGTCAATTCAACGATCCTGGTCTTTGTTCATCGCGGTACTTTCGGCTCGAAAAGCAGGAGCATCTCCGGCCATACCACCAACATCCGAGCGTTGTCGCATGCTGTAAAAATTCGCTAACTCCAGACACGCCAACGCGGGAGCAAGCTCCCGCGCGGCGACATCCTACCAGTCACCGCCCAAAGGCAGTCAACCGGCCGACCAACAACTTACTTGTGGTCTTTGACTTCTTCGAACTCAGCGTCGACGACGTCGTCAGCCTTCTCAGCCGATTCGCCTTGCGGTGCCGCGCCTTCAGCTGGCTGGGCTTGCTCGGCGTACATTTTCTGAGCCACTGGCGCGGAGACTTTCGACAGCTCTTCAACCTTGGCGTCGATAGCAGCCTTGTCGTCGCCTTTGACGGCGGCTTCCAAGGCAACTACGGCAGCTTCGATTGCAGTCTTCTCTTCAGCGGTCACTTTGTCGCCAGCGTCAGCGATCATTTTGCGCGTCGAGTGAACCAGTGCATCGCCCTGGTTACGGGCAGCGGCCAGTTCTTCGAACTGGCGATCTGCGTCGACGTTGGCTTCAGCATCGCGAATCATCTGCTGAATTTCTTCCTCGGACAGACCGGAGTTGGCCTTGATCACGATCGACTGAGTCTTGCCAGTAGCCTTGTCTTTGGCGCCTACGTGCAAGATGCCGTTGGCGTCGATGTCGAAGGTCACTTCGATTTGTGGCACGCCACGTGGTGCTGGTGGAATCTCAGCCAGGTCGAACTTGCCCAGAGACTTGTTCTGGGCCGCTTGCTTACGCTCACCTTGCAGCACGTGAATGGTCACAGCGCCCTGGTTGTCGTCGGCAGTCGAGAACACTTGCGATTTCTTGGTAGGAATCGTGGTGTTTTTCTCGATCAGCGCAGTCATCACGCCGCCCATGGTTTCGATACCCAGGGTCAGCGGGCTGACGTCCAGCAGCAGAACGTCTTTCACGTCGCCGGCCAATACCGCGCCCTGGATAGCAGCACCCATGGCAACAGCTTCGTCCGGGTTCACGTCTTTACGAGCTTCTTTACCGAAGAACTCGGTCACCAGCTTCTGAACCAGCGGCATACGGGTCTGACCGCCGACCAGGATCACGTCGTTGATCGCGCCAACGTCGATACCGGAGTCTTTCAGAGCGATGCGGCAAGGTTCGATGGTGCGTTGAACCAAGTCTTCTACCAGCGCTTCGAGCTTGGCGCGGGAGATTTTTACGTTCAAGTGCTTAGGACCGGTGGCGTCTGCAGTGATGTACGGCAGGTTCACGTCGGTCGAATTGCTCGAAGACAGTTCGATCTTGGCCTTTTCAGCGGCTTCTTTCAGGCGCTGCATGGCCAGCGGGTCACCTTTAAGGTTCATGCCGCTTTCTTTCTTGAATTCGTCAACGAGGTAGTCGATCAGACGAATGTCAAAGTCTTCACCGCCCAGGAACGTGTCGCCGTTGGTGGCCAACACTTCGAACTGGTGCTCGCCATCGACTTCAGCGATTTCGATCACGGAAACGTCGAAAGTACCGCCGCCCAAGTCGTAAACGATCACGGTGTGATCGCCTTTCGCCTTGTCCATACCGTAAGCCAGAGCGGCTGCGGTTGGTTCGTTGATGATGCGTTTAACGTCCAGGCCCGCGATGCGGCCGGCGTCTTTGGTGGCTTGACGCTGGCTGTCGTTGAAATAGGCCGGAACGGTGATCACCGCTTCGGTCACTGGCTCGCCGAGGTAGTCTTCGGCGGTTTTCTTCATTTTCTTCAGGATTTCAGCCGAGATCTGTGGCGGCGACATTTTCTGGCCGTTCACTTCAACCCATGCGTCGCCGTTGTCAGCCTTGGCGATTTTGTACGGGACCATCTTGATGTCTTTCTGTACGACTTCTTCGTCGAACTTACGACCGATCAGACGCTTCACCGCGTACAGGGTGTTATGCGGATTGGTCACAGCCTGACGCTTGGCCGACTGACCAACCAGGATTTCGCCATCGTTGGCATAAGCCACGATCGACGGCGTGGTACGCGTGCCTTCGGCGTTTTCAATAACTTTGGCTACGCCGTTTTCAAGTACGGAGACGCAGGAGTTGGTAGTCCCCAGGTCGATACCGATAATTTTGCCCATGTTAACTCTCCCGAAACTTTGGATTTGGTTGCCGCAGCAGTGGTGGCTAACTGCGGTAGCACTTAAACGCTTGACTTCTAAATGGGGGCCTTGCGGCTAATTTCAAGCCTGCTCATCAATCGAAGGCGAAACCGGCGCAGGCGCCTTGCTGACCACGACCATGGCCGGGCGCAGCAAGCGACCGTTAAGCTGGTAGCCCTTCTGAAACACCTTGAGCACGCTGTTCGGCTCGACATCGGCGCTTTCTTGCATGGCCATCGCCTGATGATGAACGGCGTTGAACGGTTCGCCATGCGGATCGATCGCTTCCAGCTGATAACGCTTCAGGGTGTCCTGGAACATTTTCAGGGTCAGCTCGATGCCTTCACGCATTGGGCGGATGCTTTCGTCATCCGGGTTGGACAACTCCAGGCCACGCTCCAGGCTGTCGATGATCGGCAGCAGGTCGCCGGCGAATTTTTCCAATGCGAACTTGTGAGCCTTTTCGACATCCTGCTCGGCGCGACGGCGGACGTTCTGCAGATCAGCCGCTACACGCAAAGCCTGATCATGAGCACCCGCCAATTGCTCTTCGAGCACTTGTACACGCGCCGCCAGCTCATCGCCCGAATCCTGGGCAGCTTGATCGGCGTCGAGATTTTGCGTGTCCACTGTCTGTTCGTCAGCCATAGAATTTCTCCTTTCAATATCGTCCGCGAGCTCAACTCGCGCTTCTGCCCAGCTATATGGGGCCGCAAAATTCAGCTTCAAGGGGTTTGAGGTGATTAACCCTACAAAAAGAGCTGCATTGTCATTCCCCGGTGCGCTAACGATTTCGTCGGATCAAGCAAAACGAGCTAAGGGAGGGCATTGTCAGCCACAAATAAAACACTGTATAAATAACCAGACCTAAAGCCTGGGAGCGGCCTTTATGCTGGTGCACCTGTCCGTACATAACTACGCCATCGTTGAACATCTCGATCTCGAACTCGATCGCGGGATGAGCGTGATCACAGGGGAAACCGGCGCCGGCAAGTCGATCATGCTCGACGCCCTGGGCCTCACCCTGGGTGATCGCGCCGACAGCGGCGTGGTTCGCCCCGGCGCTGACAAGGCCGACATCCTGGCAACCTTCGACCTGATCGACATCCCGGAAGCCAGTGCCTGGCTGGCCGAACGAGACCTGGAAAGCGACGGCCCGTGCATCCTGCGCCGGGTGATCACCGCTGAAGGGCGCTCACGCGGCTATATCAACGGCACGCCCTGCCCGCTTGGCGATCTCAAGGCTTTGGGCGAATTGCTGATCGATATCCACAGCCAGCACGAACACCAATCCCTGCTCAAGACCGACACCCACCGCCGCCTGCTCGACGAATATGCCGGCGCCACCGATCTTGCCCGCCAGGTTCAACTGGCCGCCCAGCGCTGGCGCCAGACCCGCCAGGAGCTGGAACGCCTGTCCAATTCCGGCGACGAGCAGCGCGCACGCCATCAATTGCTGAGCTACCAACTTGAAGAGCTGGAAAACCTCGGCCTTGGCGAAAACGAGCTGGAGCAACTGGAGCAGGAACACAAAAACCTGACCAACGCCGAAACCCTTCTGGGTATCTGCCGACAAGTGGTCGAGCAATGCAGTGAAAGTGATTCCGGCAATGTGCTGAATGCACTGACCGCCAGCCTCAATCGCTTGTCGAGCGTGAACAATTCGATTGGTGCCCTGGGCGAAGCCAGCAGTCTGCTGACCAGCGCGCAGATTCAAGTAGAAGAAGCCGTCGGTGAACTGAACCGCTTCCTCGACAACTTCGACGCCGACCCGGCACGCCTTCAATACCTGGAAGAACGCCTCGATGCGATCTACACCCTGGCGCGCAAGCACCGCATCCAGCCAACCGAAGTCGCCGAGATGCAGCAAAAGCTGCTGGATGAAATCGAAACCCTGAATGCCAACGACGAGTCCATCGAACGCCTGAGCGATGAGCTGGCGTCCTATGCCCGTCATTATCAAGAGAAAGCGCGCGACCTGAGCGACCTGCGCCATCAAGCCTCGGGCAGCCTGGCCAGCGCCGTGGAACAGGAAATCCAGCGCCTGGGCATGCCCGGCGGCCGTTTCACCATCGAACTGCGCCCTAATACCAGCAACGAACTGCTGCCCAATGGGCTTGAACAGGTAGAACTGCTGGTCAGCGCCAACCCGGGGCAGCCGATGAAAGCCCTTGCGAAAGTGGCGTCCGGCGGCGAGCTATCACGGATCAGCCTGGCGATTCAGGTCATCACCGCGCAGACCTCCCGGGTTCCAACCCTGGTGTTCGACGAAGTGGACGTGGGCATCGGCGGCCCGACCGCCGAGATCGTCGGCCAGTTGCTGCGCCGACTAGGGGAGCGCGGACAGGTATTGACGGTGACTCACCTGCCGCAAGTGGCGGCGCAGGGTCACCAGCATCTATTCGTGCACAAGGTGCGCGGCGAGGATGCCACCCATACAGCCGTGTCCAAGCTGAGCAAAACCCATCGTGTAGAAGAAGTCGCACGCATGCTGGGGGGCATCGACCTGACGAAGGAATCCCTGGCTCACGCGAAGAAAATGGTCATCATCGCCAAAATTTAAGCGCGGCAGAAAGCACGAAGGCGACCCTGGGGTCGCCTTCGCTCGTTTCGCGAACATCCTGTTCGCGCGACATGCTTACTTTTTCTTGCGTACGTACAGCACGAGATTGTGATCCACCATCTCGAAACCGTACTTATCGACAATCGCCTTCTGAAGACGCTCGATTTCTTCGTCGAAGAATTCGATCACTTCACTGGTTTCGACGTTGACCATATGGTCGTGATGCTTGCCGTCGTCCAGTTCGAAGACCGCGTGACCGCCGTCGAAGTTGTGTCGCACCACAAGGCCAGCTGCCTCGAACTGAGTCAGTACACGGTAAACCGTGGCCAGACCGACGTCCTCACCAGCCTCCATCAGCGCCTTGTAGACATCCTCGGCACTCATGTGGCGTTGCTCGGCGGAATCGAGCATTTGCAGAATTTTGACCCGTGGCAGGGTCACTTTGAGGCCGGCTTTTCGTAGTTCGCTATTTTCAACCATGGTCAGCTTTCTCGCGATGCTGCTTCGCAGCTTCTCTTAATGCGGGTATGATCGGCGTTTACGTTGTCCCAGCCAAGATAGTGGAAGTCGCCCACCGATGCAAAACACCAAGCTCTTGCTAACCAGTTTCACCTTCGTGGGACTGCTCGCACTCGCCGGTTGTTCATTCCCCGGGGTTTACAAAATCGACATCCAGCAGGGCAATGTCGTCACGCAGGACATGATAGACCAGTTACGCCCGGGAATGACCCGTCGGCAAGTACGGTTTATCATGGGCAACCCTCTGCTGACCGACACGTTCCATGCCGATCGCTGGGATTACCTGTATAGCCTGCAACCGGGTGGTGGTGAACGCCAACAGGAACGCATAAGCGTTATCTTCAACCCAAATGACCAGCTCACCAGCCTGTCGGGCGATTTTATGCCTGGCGTGAGCCGCGACGAAGCCATTCTCGGCAAGGAACCCGGCACGACCGTGACCGCTCCTGCAGAAAACACCGAGAAGCCAAAACCGGAAAAACCGGTGAAACCAGGTTCGTTGCTGGACCAGATCCAGAAGGACGTAGACGGTGTAGAAACCGTTCCAGTCCCAAGTCCGGAACCGCTGGACACCACGCCGCAATAATTTGCGACGCAATAAAAAACCCGGCATGTCCGGGTTTTTTATTGTCTGGCGATTATCGAATCATTGATTTCGCGCCTTGGCCTCGGCTGCCTTGGCGGCGCGCAAGCGGCGAACTTCTTTTGGATCGGCCAATAATGGCCGGTAGATCTCGATACGATCCCCCGCCAGTACCGTACGAATGGACGGATCAGCAATCACCTTGCCGAATATCCCGACCGGGCAACTAATCAGATCCAACTCAGGAAACTCGTCACCTACTCCAGACCTGAGCAAAGCATCCCGAACCGTCGCCCCCACCGGCACCGCCACTGTCAGCAGCACCTGACGATCAATGGCGGCATACACCACCTCAACCTCAATCACCGACTCAACCATGCATCTGCTTGGCGCGCTGACAGAACGCGTCCACCAGCGTATTGGCGGCCTGATTGAACAGCGGCCCCAGCGTCGCGCGCACGATCGGCCCGGCGTAGTCGAAAGACAGGTCCAGGCTGATCTTGCAGGCCTTTTCACCCAATGGCTTGAACACCCAGACGCCATGCAACTGGTTGAACGGTCCTTCCTCGAGATTCATCTCGATCGAATGCCCGGGGACCAGCGTGTTGCGCGTCACGAAATGCTGGCTCAGACCGCCCTTGGCCACACCAACACTGGCACGCATATGCTCAGGGGAGCTTTCCAGGACTTCCGCCGCGGAGCACCACGGCAGGAATTCCGGATAACGCGCCACGTCGTTGACCAGGTCATAGAGGGCTTGCGCCGGATACGGCAGCAGGGCCGAGCGTTGAATATGTGTCGTCATGTCAGCGTCACTTCCACAGCTGGGCGGCAAACACTACAAGAATGCCGATGGGCGCCACATAGCGCATCAGAAACAGGGACAGGCCGAACAACATCGGGCTGCGGATCGACAATTCGTCGCGCACCGCTTCACGCCCCATGATCCAGCCTGCAAACACCACGAAACACAAACCACCGAGTGGCAACATGATCCGCGAGGTGAAGAAATCGATCACACCAAAGAAGTCCAGGCCGCCGGCCGCACCCCATTGGTAGAGATGGAACATCCCGCCTTCGTTCACGAAAAACTTGGCTTCCTTCCAGATATTGAAGGAAAACACCGTGCCCAAACCGACGAACCAGCAGATAAATGCCAACCAGAACGTGACCCAGGCGCGGCTGATTTTGGTGCGCTCAACCAGGTAAGCCACCATTGGTTCGAGCAATGAAATCGCCGAACTCCAGGCAGCAACCGCTACCAGCACGAAGAACACTACGCCCATCAACTGGCCGAACGCTACGTTACCGAAGGCAAATGGCAGGCTGACGAACATCAGGCCAGGGCCTTCGCTCGGGTTCAGGCCCGCCGCAAACACAATCGGAAACAATGCCAGGCCGGCCACCAGAGAAACGAAGGTATCGAGCAACGCCACGCCGACCACGGTGCCGGAAATCGACGAGTTCTTCGGCATATAAGCGCCATATATCATGATCGAACCGACGCCAACGCTCAGCGAGAAGAACGCGTGGCCCATGGCAGGCAGCAAGCCGTCGAGGACTTTTTCCGGGTGGAAGTCGAACATGAAATGCACGCCTTCCATGAAATGGCCGGTGGTCATGCTGTAACCCAGCAGCACAATCACCATCACGAACAGCAGCGGCATCATGATCCGCAGGCTGCGCTCAAGCCCGGCGACCACGCCCTTGGCGATCACCACGGCGGACAACAGCATGAAAATCGTGTGCCAAAGTGTCAGACGCCATGGATCGGAGATGACGTTACCGAAATAAGCGCCGACCTGATCCGCTGTCACACCCTGGAAGTCGCCACGGCCCATGTCGATGATGTAATCCAGCGACCAGCCGCCGACGACACTATAGAAAGACAGGATCAGCAACGCCGTGATCATCCCGGCGAACGCCCCCCAGGACCACTTCCCTGAATGCCCCGCCTCCAGCGCCAACACCTTCAAGGCGTTGGCCGGGCTTTGACGGGCGCGGCGGCCGATCAGGGTTTCCGCCAACATGACCGGCACACCAATCAGCGCGATGCAGGCCAGAAACATGAGCACGAAGGCGCCGCCGCCATAGACGCCGACCATGTACGGGAATTTCCAGATGCTACCCAGGCCCACGGCCGAACCGGTCGCGGCGAGTATGAAGACCCAGCGGCTAGCCCAACTGCCGTGGACAGAAACCTTGTCTGTCGACATCGTTATCACGCCCAAGCGTTCAAAAAAGAGGCCGCATTGTCCGGGATTCAATCAACCTGCTCAAGCACGTAGCGATACCGTAGCCGACTTGCGTGCAACTCCCTATAATGCCGCCCCTATGGCTAAACAGAAGAAACACCCAACAGGGACCATCGCGCAAAATAAAAAGGCGCGACACGATTACTTCATCGAGCATAAGTTCGAGGCTGGTCTGGTCCTGGCCGGCTGGGAAGTAAAAAGTCTGCGGGCAAGCAAGCTGCAACTGGTTGACAGTTATGTCCTGCTCAAGGATGGCGAAGCCTGGCTGCTCGGCAGCCACATTACGCCGCTGATGACTGCCAGCACTCACGTCATCGCTGATCCGACCCGCACCCGCAAATTGCTGCTCAACCGTCGCGAGCTGGAAAAGCTCGCCACCGCCGTGCAGCAAAAAGGTTACGCCTGCGTATGCCTGTCCTGGTACTGGAGCAAGCACATGGTCAAGTGCGAGATCGCTCTGGGCAAGGGCAAGAAGGAATACGACAAGCGTGATACCGAGCGCGAACGCGACGCCGGTCGCGAGTTGCAGCGCGCTGTGCGGAACAAGGGCAAGGAAGATTAATCTTCCGGCCTGATCGCTCCCACGCTCTGCGTCCGCCGTTATGTGACGCGGAGCGTCACGGGATGCATTCCCACGCAGAGCGTGGGAACGATCATGACTACATCCCCTTGCGCCGCTCCGCCCGAGCCATGCGCTGCACTTCCTGACGCACTTCTTCCAGCACTTCCTGCACATACAAAATGTGGCGACTGGAGACCTCCCGCGCCTGCTCCGCCCGACCTTCGATAATCGCCAGGTACAACTCACGGTGCTGACTGATCAGCATGTCACGCGTCTCGGTGCGTTGCTTGTACATGCCGCCAATGTTGGTCACCACGTTGCGCTTGAGCAGATCGAACAGCCCGCGAATAGTGTGTAGCAACACGGCGTTGTGACTGGCTTCGGCGATTGCCAGGTGGAATTTCGCATCCGCCGCGCCCTCTTCCGCTCGGCCCACTTCATCGTGACGCGTGTAGCAATCCTGCAATTCTTCGAACGCCGCCGTCAGCCGTTCGCGATCCACATCGGTGGCACGCAATGCCGCGTAATAGGCACAGGATGCTTCCAGGGTATGGCGAAACTCCAGCAGATCGCGCTGGGCCTCGGGGTTGCTTTCCAGCAGATGCAGTAGCGGATCGCTGAACGTCGAGCCCAAGGAATCCACCACATAATTGCCGCCACCCTGGCGACTGACCAGCAAGCCCTTGGCTGCCAGTTTCTGAATCGCTTCGCGCAACGATGGGCGTGATACGCCGAACTGCTCGGCCAACGCGCGTTCGGCCGGCAAGCGCTCGCCGGACTTCAGCGTGCCCTCGAGAATCATCCCCTCGAGCCGCTCGACAATATCGTCAGACAAACGGCGCTGACGTATCTGATCAAACCCCATAACTCAATTCTCCACGATCCCGGCAGCTCGCCGGGCTCTCTATTCTGGCCTATCGGCGCTGTGCCAGCACCTACCAGACGGCATTTGATCGAACAGATCAGATGCGTTCTGCACCGCTTATTCGACAAAAGTTTTAGGGCGGCAAATTGACACACCCCATACAAGGCTTTTACCCTAGCCAACAGCGATTGTAAATTGGTATTACCAATTAACCAAGAACGCTGACAGTGCCTGACCAACAACAATTAGGGGCCACCCCATATGCAAACCTGGCAACAGCTCTACAGCCCGCTCGGCAGTCTCGGCGTGTCCGCACTCGCGGCCGTCATTCCCATCGTATTTTTCTTCCTGGCTTTGGCCGTGTTCCGCCTCAAAGGCCATGTGGCCGGCAGCATCACGCTTGCTCTGTCGATTGCTGTGGCGATCTTCGCCTTCCAGATGCCGGTTGATATGGCGTTCGCCGCAGCCGGGTATGGCTTCGCCTACGGCTTGTGGCCAATTGCCTGGATCATCGTCGCGGCGGTGTTCCTCTACAAACTGACGGTCAAGAGCGGGCAGTTCGAGGTGATCCGCAGCTCGGTGCTGTCGATCACCGACGACCAGCGCTTGCAAGTGTTGCTGATCGGCTTCTGCTTCGGTGCCTTCCTGGAAGGTGCCGCGGGTTTCGGTGCGCCGGTAGCGATTACCGCCGCGCTGCTTGTAGGACTGGGCTTCAACCCGCTGTACGCCGCCGGCCTGTGCCTGATCGCCAACACCGCGCCCGTCGCGTTCGGTGCCCTGGGCATCCCGATCCTCGTCGCCGGGCAAGTCACCGGTATCGACGCGTTCAAGATCGGCGCCATGACCGGTCGCCAACTGCCGCTGCTGTCGCTGTTCGTGCCGTTCTGGCTGGTGTTCATGATGGACGGCCTGCGCGGCGTTCGGGAAACCTGGCCAGCCGCACTGGTGGCGGGTTTGAGCTTTGCCGTGACCCAGTACTTCACCTCGAATTTCATCGGCCCGGAACTGCCGGACATCACCTCGGCGCTGGCCAGCCTGATTTCCCTGACGCTGTTCCTGAAAGTCTGGCAGCCGAAACGCGCCGCCGGCCAACACATCGCCGGCGCTGTCTCGGCGTCCGTGGTCAGCGCCAGCGTCGGTGGTTTCGGCCAGAAGCGCACCACCGTGGCTTCGCCCTACAGTCTGCTGGAGATTTTCAAGGCCTGGTCGCCGTTCCTGATCCTCACCGTGCTGGTCACCATCTGGACCCTGAAACCGTTCAAGGCCATGTTCGCCGCTGGCGGTTCGATGTACAGCTGGGTATTTAACTTCGCCATCCCGCACCTGGACCAAATGGTGATCAAGGTCGCGCCGATCGTGACGGCTCCGACCGCGATCCCGGCGGTGTTCAAACTTGATCCGATTTCCGCGACCGGCACGGCGATTTTCTTCTCGGCGCTGATCTCGATGCTGGTGCTGAAGATCAATTTCAAAATTGGTCTTACCACTTTGAAAGAGACCTTCTACGAACTGCGTTGGCCGATTCTGTCCATCGGCATGGTGTTAGCGTTTGCCTTCGTCACCAACTACTCGGGCATGTCCTCGACCATGGCATTGGTGCTGGCAGCGACCGGCGCGGCATTCCCGTTCTTCTCGCCGTTCCTCGGCTGGCTCGGCGTGTTCCTGACCGGCTCCGATACCTCGTCCAATGCGCTGTTCAGTTCATTGCAAGCCACCACCGCGCACCAGATCGGCGTCAGCGATGTTTTGCTGGTGGCGGCGAACACCAGCGGCGGCGTGACCGGCAAGATGATCTCGCCGCAATCGATCGCCGTGGCCTGCGCCGCGACCGGACTGGTGGGTAAGGAATCGGATCTGTTCCGCTTCACCCTCAAGCACAGCCTGTTCTTCGCAACGATCGTGGGCCTGATCACCTACGTCCAGGCCTACTGGCTCACCGGGATGCTGGTGCACTAAGGACTACAGGCAGCGCCGAAAAAACCGACGCCGGACTACGACTCCGGTGTCAGCTATTCACAACCCGGTCTGTAAGGCTGCTGAAAGCTTCCGGCTCTATATTCAGCAGCCTCAACGGACGGATAACCGGGACCACCCGGAGACACGCCTGATGAGCGAGCTTTTTTACAACGCTGTGCCGAACGCGACCCGCGTTGCCCCGCCACTGCCCGAACCTCGGCAATACCCCAGCGAAAAACCGTCACGGGTCTATCTGTTCGGGACTTGCGTGGTGGATTTGTTCTACCCCGAAGCCGGGATGGACGCGATTCATCTGTTGGAACGTGAAGGCATTCGTGTCGAGTATCCGCAAGGGCAAAGCTGCTGCGGGCAACCGGCCTACACCTCCGGTTACACCGAACAAGCCCGGACCGTGGCGCGCTCGCAACTGGCGCTGTTTGCCGGGGATTATCCGGTGGTGGTGCCTTCGGGTTCTTGCGCAGGCATGTTGCGCGAACACTATGCCGACTTGTTCAAGGACGAGCCGGACACGTTGAAACAGGTTCAGGCCCTGGCGGGCCGGACCTACGAGCTGGCGGAGTTCCTGCTATTTGTCTGCAAGGTGCAGCTCAAGGACAGCGGTAAACCGGTGAAAGTGGCGCTGCACACCTCGTGTTCGGCACGCCGCGAAATGAACACCCACCTGCATGGCAGCGAGTTGTTGGCGCAGTTGGGCAACGTGGAACGGGTCGAGCACAGCCACGAAAGTGAATGCTGTGGCTTTGGTGGGACTTTCAGCGTCCGTATGCCAGACATTTCCGGGGCGATGGTGGCTGACAAGACCCGTGCGTTGAAGGAATCCGGCGCGCACCAGTTACTCAGTGCCGATTGCGGCTGTTTGATGAACATCAACGGCTCGCTGGAGAAGCAGAAGGAAGCGTTGCGCGGCCAACACTTGGCCAGTTTCCTTTGGCAACGTACCGGGGGTGTTCGATGAACGCTTCCGCGATTATTCCTACGGTTGCTGTAGAAGAAGATTTTCGCAGCAGGGCTCACGAGGCTTTGGCTGACACGCAACTGCGAAACAACTTTCGCAGCGCGATGGATTCACTGATGACAAAACGGGCAGCGTCTTTCAGCGATGCCCATGAAAGAGAACATCTGCGAGTGCTGGGCAATGCTGTCCGCGCCCGTGCGTTATCCAAGTTGCCCGACCTGCTCGAGCAGCTTGAACAGAACCTGACCCGCAACGGTGTGACAGTGCACTGGGCGGAAACGGTGGACGAGGCCAATGGCATCGTCTTATCGATCATCCGCGCTCACGAGGGGCGGCAAGTGATCAAGGGTAAATCGATGGTCAGCGAAGAGATGGAGATGAATCATTTCCTCGCTGAACAGGGCATTGAATGCTTGGAATCGGACATGGGCGAGTACATCGTCCAGCTCGACCACGAGAAGCCTTCACACATTATTATGCCGGCGATCCACAAGAATGCCGGTCAGGTCGCGTCCTTGTTCCACGACAAACTTGGCGTGGAATACACCAAGGACGTTGACCAACTCATTCAGATCGGTCGCAAAGTCTTGCGACAGAAATTCTTCGAAGCGGACATCGGCGTCTCCGGCGTCAACTTCGCCGTGGCCGAAACCGGTACCTTGCTGCTGGTGGAAAACGAAGGCAACGGGCGCATGACGACTACTGTGCCGCCGGTACACATCGCCGTCACCGGTATCGAAAAAGTCGTTGAAAACCTGCGGGACGTAGTGCCTCTGTTGTCGCTGCTGACCCGCTCGGCCCTCGGCCAACCCATCACCACTTACGTCAACATGATCTCCGGCCCACGCAAGGAGCATGAACTCGACGGCCCGCAAGAAGTGCACCTGGTACTGCTCGACAACGGTCGCAGCCAGGCCTTCGCCGACAGCGAATTGCGCCAGACCCTGAACTGCATCCGCTGCGGCGCCTGTATGAATCATTGCCCGGTCTACACTCGAATCGGCGGCCACGCCTATGGGGAGGTTTACCCTGGGCCTATCGGAAAAATCATCACGCCGCACATGGTCGGCCTGGCGAAAGTCCCGGATCATCCGAGTGCGTCGTCGCTGTGTGGTGCTTGCGGTGAAGTCTGCCCGGTAAAAATACCGATCCCGGCATTGCTGCGGCGCCTACGGGAAGAGAACGTCAAAGCCCCGGACAGCCTGCATCAAGTCATGCGCGGCCAGGGCAGCAAGTACTCGCGCAAGGAACGCTTTATCTGGAACGCCTGGGCCACGCTCAACAGCTCGCCGACGCTGTATCGTCTGTTCGGCTTCTTCGCCACACGGCTGCGCGCGCTTGCACCGAGCAACGTCGGCCCATGGACGCAAAACCACAGCGCGCCAAAACCCGCTGCCCGCTCGCTGCATGACATGGCTCGCGAGCATCTGGCCAAACAGGGAGATCGTTGATGAGCGCCAAGCAAAATATCCTCGCGAAATTGAGGAATAGTCTTACCGGAACTACACCGGTGCCTGACGAGTTTGACGTCGAACTGGTGACCGCTCCCTACACCTACGCCCCTGAACAACGCATCCCGCAACTGCGCAAATTGATGGAAGCAGTGCACACCGAAATCCATCTGACCAAGGGCGAAGATTGGCCCGAATTACTGGCGCAACTTTTAAGGGATCGTCAGTTGCCGAGCCTGTTGATCGCGCCGACCACACCTCACGGGCAACGTGTCACTCTGCACTGGTCGAAAAATCCTGGTCTGCCAACGCTTAAAGCCTACGACCGTCCGGTAGAAGAATGGAAAGCCGAGTTGTTTAACGACACGCCGGCCAGCCTGACCACCACCCTCGGCGCAATCGCCGCGACAGGTAGTCTTATTCTGTGGCCGACGCGGGAAGAACCGCGCCTGATGAGCCTGGTCCCGCCGGTGCATTTCGCCCTACTCAAGGCCAGTGAAATCCGCGACAACTTCTATCAGGTGCAGCAGGAATTCGAGTGGGCCCAAGGCATGCCGACCAACGCTTTGCTGGTGTCCGGCCCATCAAAAACCGCCGACATCGAACAAGTACTGGCTTACGGCGCCCACGGCCCGAAAGACCTGGTGGTATTGATCCTGGAGGACCAATGACGTTACCGGCGGCTTTCCTGCGTGATGCGCAGCAACTGATTCCTCAAGACCGGCGTTTCGACGACCCGCTATCGACGCTGGCCTTCGGCACCGATGCCAGTTTCTATCGGCTGACTCCGCAACTGGTGATCCGTGTCGAGTCAGAAGACGAAGTGGTCGCCCTGCTGAAACTGGCGCAACGGGATCAGGTCCCGGTGACCTTTCGTGCGGCCGGCACCAGCCTGTCCGGGCAGGCCATCAGCGATTCGGTGTTGATCGTGTTGGGGGATAACTGGAACGGTCGCGAAATCCGTGGCCAAGGCACGCAAATCCGCCTGCAACCCGGCGTAATCGGCGCCCAGGCTAACGCTTGGCTCGCGCCGTTCGGACGCAAGATCGGCCCGGATCCGGCTTCGATCAACGCCTGCAAAATCGGCGGCATCGTCGCCAACAATGCCAGTGGCATGTGCTGCGGCACGGCGCAAAATACTTATCACACCTTGGCTGGCATCCGTCTGGTACTGGCCGATGGCAGCCGCCTCGATACCGAAGATGCCGCCAGTGTCGCGGCGTTTCGAAAGAGCCACTCCGAGCTGCTGGAACGTTTGACGACGCTGGGCCGCGAGACCCGCGCCAATTCCGAATTGGCTGCAAAAATTCGCCACAAATATCGACTGAAAAATACCACTGGCCTGTCGCTCAACGCCCTGGTGGATTTCGACGAGCCTGTGGATATCTTGAGCCACCTGCTGGTGGGCTCCGAAGGCACCCTCGGGTTTATCAGCGCGGTGACCTACGACACGGTGATCGACCACCCGAACAAAGCCTCGGCGTTGATCGTCTTCCCGGACGTGGAAACCTGCTGCAACGCTGTCACCGTGCTGAAAAGCCAACCGGTGTCGGCCGTGGAACTGCTGGACCGTCGTAGTCTGCGTTCGGTACAGGACAAACCCGGCATGCCGGCTTTCGTACAACAGCTGTCGAATAATGCCTGCGCCCTACTGATCGAATCCCGCGCCGCCTCGTCCACTTTACTGCGCGAACAACTGGCGCAGATCATGGCTTCCGTGGCCTTGTTCCCAGTGGAGAAACAAGTCGACTTCACCGAAGACCCACTGGAAAACGCCCGGCTCTGGGCGATCCGCAAGGACACCTTCCCCGCAGTCGGCGCGGTGCGCAAAACCGGCACCACGGTGATCATCGAGGACGTGACCTTTCCGGTGGAACAGTTGGCCATCGGCGTGAACCGCTTGATCGAGTTGTTCGACAAACATCACTACGACGAGGCGATCCTTTTCGGACACGCGCTGGAAGGCAATCTGCACTTCGTTTTCACCCAAGGCTTCAACAACCCGGAAGAAGTCGCACGCTACCAGGCGTTCATGGACGACGTGGCGCAACTGGTCGCCGTGGAGTTCGGCGGCTCGCTGAAGGCTGAGCACGGCACCGGTCGCAACATGGCACCCTTCGTCGAACTGGAATGGGGCAGCGACGCCTATCAATTGATGTGGCAACTCAAACGCCTGCTCGATCCGAACGGCATTCTCAACCCGGACGTGGTGCTCAGCGACGATCCGCAAATCCACCTCAAACACCTGAAGCCGCTGCCGGCGGCCGACGAGATTGTGGACAAGTGCATCGAGTGCGGTTTTTGCGAGCCGGTCTGCCCCTCGAAAGGCCTGACCCTGAGCCCACGCCAGCGCATCGTGATCTGGCGCGACATTCAGGCGAAGAAACGCGCCGGCGTCGACACCTCGGAACTGGAAGCCGCTTACGAATACCAGGGCATCGACACCTGCGCAGCGACCGGACTCTGTGCTCAACGTTGCCCTGTAGGAATTAACACTGGCGAGCTAGTGAAAAAGCTCCGCGGCCGTAACGCGACTCATACGAAAACTGCCAACTGGCTGGAAGGCAATTTCGCTACGGCGCTGCAAGGTGCGCGCTTCACCCTGCACGTCGCCAATGGCGCGCGGATGCTGCTGGGGGCGCCACGGTTGGCGAAACTTTCGGCAACGCTGACGAAGCTGTCCAAAGGTCACGTCCCGCAATGGACCAACGCCATGCCGCAGCCGGAAAAAGCCATTCGCTTCAGCCCGACCGTGTCGGACGAACGCCCTCGTGTGGTGTACCTGGCGGCGTGTGTCTCGCGGGTCATGGGCCCCGCTGCCGGTGATAAAGAGCAAATGTCGTTGTACGACAAAACCCGTGGGCTGCTGGAAAAGGCCGGTTACCAAGTGGTCTTTCCCGACAATCAGGACAGCCTCTGCTGCGGCCAGCCGTTCGCCTCCAAGGGCTACGCCGAGCAAGCCGAACACAAACGCCAGGAACTGATCGGCGCGTTGCTGCACGCCAGTCGCGGCGGACTCGATCCTATTTACTGCGACACCAGTCCGTGCACGTTACGGCTTGTTCAAGATTTGGGCGATGTTCGCCTGGACCTGTACGACCCGGTCCGATTCATCCGCACTCACCTGATGGATCGACTCGACTTCACGCCGCAGGAAGCACCGATTGCGGTGCACGTCACTTGCAGCACCCAGCATCTTGGCGAGAGCCAGGCGTTGATCGATCTGGCGCGCAAGTGCAGCAAAAACGTAGTCATCCCTGAAGGCATTCATTGCTGCGGATTTGCCGGTGACAAGGGCTTCACCACGCCTGAGCTGAACGCTCATTCCCTGCGCACGCTCAAGGATGCGGTGCAGCAGTGCAGCGAGGGGATTTCTACCAGCCGGACCTGTGAGATTGGTCTGACGCAACACGGTGGAATTGACTACCACGGGCTGGTCTATCTGGTGGATCGGGTTACCCGAGCCAAATCGACTTGAAGCCTTTTCACTAGTGAAAAGGGGCGAATGCGCCCCTTTTTAGTGCTCTTTTCTCCGATTAAGTGGCTTTTCATAGCCTTTTTTAAAAAAACCGAATTCCTGAGCATGCCCGCAGTCTTTTAGTTAAGCCCCAACGAACGTGGCTAATCAAGACCTCGGCAGAGCAGCCAGAAAGCCCGGCGGCACCGAGACCATCAGCTCAAGGAGATACCCATGAAAAGTACCGCACTCGCTGGTCTGTTCATTTCCGCTGCAATGTTGGCCTCTCCCGTATTCGCTGCGGACAACAACCTCTGTACCGCCAAGGTGCAAGAACTCAAAGACAAAGTGACTTCACTGCCGGCAACGTCCGAAAACACCAAGATGGAACTCAATAGATTGCTCGCCAGCGCTCAGGCATCGCAAGCCGCCGGCGATGATAAGAAATGTGTCACCGAAGCCACGCAGGCGCTGTCGCGCGCCGACAAACTGTCCAACGAACCGAACCCATAATCAGTCGAGGCCAACCTTCGGGTTGGCCTTCTGAGCTGCGTTGGCGTACACTGCGCAGGCTTGTTGCTCACTTGATTCACCGAGCAACAGGCACGGGGCCGTTTAGGATTCGACGCCGGTCGCGAAACTTTAGGTGCATGCCGAGTTGGTAACAGAACTCGTAAATCCACTGTTGCAACTACTTATAGTTGCCAATGACGAAACCTACGGCCAGGAATTCTCTCTCGCTGCGTAAGCAGCTTTAGATCCTGAGCTTCTGGTACCTTCGGGTCCAGCAATCACCAGGGGATGTCTGTAAACCCAAAGTGATTGTCATATAGAACAGAATCGCCGTGCAGTACGTTGTGGACGAAGCGGCTAAAACTTACACAACTCGCCCAAAGCACCCTGCCCTTCGGGTCGCTGAGGGTTAACTTAATAGAAACGGCTACGCATGTAGTACCGACAGCGGAGTACTGGCGGACGGGGGTTCAAATCCCCCCGGCTCCACCAAATACGAAGTCAAACAAAACCCGCCAAGTGCGGGTTTTGTTGCATCTGGGGTATGACAAACCATCGCCGCCCCCCTCCTCGGAGAAGCCATGTACCAAGCCCTCCTCATCATCGACGTCCAACCCAGCTTCGCCCCACCCCAATGGCTCATCGACGGCATCCAGACACTCGTTGGCACCTTGCCCAGCGTCGCCACCGTCGAGCGCCACGACGAATCCAAAACCCCGTTCCAAAGGCAGCTCGGCTGGCACCCTGCGCCGGACGACGACAGCCTGATCCAGGCTGATCGCATCTTCATCAAGCACGGTTATGCGCCGTCGCCGGAAACCATCGAATATCTGAAAAGCCTGAAAGTGGATCGGGTATTGGTCTGCGGACTACAGACCGAGACCTGTTGCCTGGCAGCGGGGTTTGCGTTGTTCGATGCGGGGTTGCAGCCGACGTTGATTACGGATTTGACCGTGGGGTCGTCGCTGGATCGGACGGGTGGGTTGGGGGTGCGGCTTTGGGAGCATCATTTCAAGCACACGGTGAGATCGAGTGAGTTGCAATCAACGTCAAGCTGACATGGGGCTGCTGTTCCACCCCTGTGGATGGGGCCTACTCACCACGTCCTAGGACATTTCCCTCAAGTTCTGTCGAACTCCATGAAGTATCGAGCAGCGGTCTGAGTGGATAACCTCCCATTTGTGTTGCAACCCGGCGAACGGTTTGACAGGCCGTAAAGCATAGGGACACCCAACCTTCCGGAGTTCTTCCATGAAAAAGCCCCGCCTGACCTTGATTAAAAATCCGAACCCTCCAGCATCGGACGCTCTCGATCTGACCCAGTTGTCCGAGGAAATCCAACGCCGCGTCAGCGCTCGCTTGAGCGACCCGAAACGATCTGTTCCAACAGGAAGTATTTTCGCGGTTAACCCCGACGTCGACGCACCTACCCTGCTCGCTTACGCCAGTCAAAACCTGGCCTCAATGAAAGCCATGTCCACCGATCTGGCCGCCCAGCTCGAAGGTCCACATCGCAACAAGGCATTGGCGATTCAGCGGCTGGCTGTTTTGGCAGAGTTGTTGGTCAATCAAGCGCTGAAAAATATCGGCACGCCTGAATCCAGGATCAGACCGGTCTGACACTGAGCGGGCGACCTCACCGAGGTCGTCCATTTTTGATTTCTACATCGCGCGTCACATCTTGAATTCAAAGCCCTGAACACGCTCATCGCCCCGCAGCGCTTTCTCTGTGATCACATACAAAGCATGGATATGCCCAACCAGGAACGTCCAGAACGTCGGTTCATTCACGGTTTGCGCCACTAACTCGCCGGGCAGGAACCGACTCATCTCCTTGCGAAACTCGACGACCACTTTCGGGTCAGCATCAAGCTGTGTTGAGCGCGCCTTGAACAACGCCAGGAACTCGACCTGCTCGCAATGATGATCGATCAGCTTTTTGGCGATCAGATCCAAATGCGGTGTTATGCCTTGCTGACGCAGCCAGACCATATCCCAGAGATCACGGTTCTTGATCCGGTCAGGACGCAGGGCAAATGCCACGATTTTGTCAGCGTAAATTTCTTCTCGGGATTCTGCCTGCAAGATCAGACCACTCGTACCCATGTCTACTCCATACGGGTTAAGCAACTGCATAGGCTGGGGTTGATAGCTGGGTATAGAACACACGTCGATGTTGATGCGCTGTGCCGGGAGGTCTTTGCGTCCCGGGCGGGTTTGAATCTTCAGCTTCCAGGTATCGACATTACCTTCCTCACGAACAGGCTCACTCACTTCAACCTCAAGACCATATTTGGTTTTAAGGGTGGTGACTAATACATGGGCAAGCTCAGTCAGGCTTTCGCGATTGAAATCAGCGCCGCCGGTAAAATCCAGGTCTCCACTCAAACGATTGGAGCCATAACAGGCGCGCAAACAGGTGCCACCGATGAACGTCAGTTTGGCGAGCATTCCCGCAGCACTCAGTGCAAGCATGATGTCGTGATGCAGCAATTCCTTTTCCACCACGACTCGCAATGGCGCCAGGACCTGCTGGTTCTTTAATGCTTCATCTACCAGTTCATCAAACAAACTCATTGGCAACACTCCAATCGATCAAATCCATATTCCGTTTCGCGACTTTCATGTCTCGCAATGCTTGTTGCGGTGTTGCCCGCCACAATCGACAACGAGCGTCATAGTGCACCTGTCCCACCAGATTCTGAGGTTGCTGACGGGTGTGTACGAATTCAATGGTGCCCCATCGCCCACAGGAAATGGTGCTGCTGCGCCCGGATGACATGAGCGTGATCCAGTTGATGGGGATTTGTGAGATGACGCCGCTATCACTCAATGCTGTTTCAAGGCTGATGTAGTTGAACTGCATGGCACGCAGCCTCGCCGCCGCATGAAACAGCACCAGACCGCTGGAAGGCTTGGCCGCTTCGAACAAATAGAGCCCTCGACATATTCGCGTCAGATGACCTTCCGAGGCCGCACGGCTCAGCAAGGTTTTATAGGCACCATCGGAAATGTCCGACACCAACGCCCGAAGATCATCTGGAGTGAACAAATACCGTTCATCACTGGCCAGATGGGTCAGCTTGCGGAATAGGCGCCCCATTGGCTGACTAGAGTTTGAATGTGGCTGCATGCCGATGACCCTACAGAAGGTTTCACTTAATGTAACTTATCGTTGAGTCACTGCAAACGCCATTGGTCTTTCAGATCAGGAATGGCTCCAAATCAAGAATATGGGATTCAGGCAGCATCTCTTCGGATGAACACCTGAAGCCCTTCTACACTCACTTCGCATCCGCCCCCAAAACGCAAACCGATGAGCCCCCCATGACCACCCTCAAAGACCGCCTCAAGCAAGGCAAGGACGCGCGGAAAAACTGCCCCCGCAACACCCAGTCGTCCCTCGGCAACATCAACCGCGACCCGCTGCCATTGATCAAGGTGTCCAGCGAGGGCCGTATAAAGTCGCTGATCGAGTTGCGCTACGGCCGTATGTTGGTTTCGCCTTTCACCTTTTATCGTGGCAACGCCCTGCTCCAGGCTCACGACCTGGCCGGGACCTCCAGCATGGGGCTGATATCACCCATTTGCGGTGACAGTCACTTGATGAACTTCGGCGGTTTCGCCACGCCGGAGCGCAATCTGCTGTTCAGCCTCAATGACTTCGACGAAGCGTACCCTGGGCACTGGGAGTGGGATCTTAAAAGGTTGGTGGCGAGTTTCCTGATAGCGGCGAAGGACCTGCGGCACGGCGACACGGTCGAGGAAGAGGTCTGCCGCCAAGTGGTCGCGGCCTATCAAAAGACCATGGCCGAGTGCGCTGAGCAGAGCGCCATGGAAACCTGGTACGAGTCCATCAGCTATGACGATTTGCTGGAGCAAGCGAGCAAAGCCACGCTGGAACATGTGGAGCGGGCCATAGAGAAAGCCGAACGACGCACCCACGCCGAGTTGCTGCCAAAAATCTGCGAGCGTGACGCCAATGGCCGTCTGACGATTCGCGATGACTTGCCGGAAATCTTCCACCTGCATAAAAACACCACGCTGCTGGATGCCGATGATGACTGGCTGCGACTCTCGGACTGGAAGCCGCTTTTCGAGACGTTCATGGGCGACTATCGAGGCACCCTGCAAGCGGATCGGCGTGAGTTGTTGTCGCGGTTTCATGCCCACGATATGGCGTTCAAAGTGGTGGGCGTGGGCAGTGTCGGCACGCGTTGCCTGGTGGCGCTGTTGACCGACGAACAGGAGAACCCGCTGTTCCTGCAATTCAAGGAAGCACGACGCTCAGTGCTCGCCGGTTACATCAAGACCAAGTCGCGGGGGCAGCACGAGGGTCAGCGCGTGGTGAATGGCCAACGGTTGATGCAATCGGCCAGTGACCTGTTTCTCGGCTGGACCACCGGGCCCAGTGGTCGGCACTTTTATGTGCGCCAACTTCGGGACATGAAAGTCTCGGCGGAAATCGAGACGTTCGACGCAGAAACCTTCGCCGCCTACGGACGGACCTGTGGCCGCGCCCTGGCCCGGGCCCACGCCAAATCGTCAGGGCACGCCGCGCAGGTCAGCGGTTACATCGGCAAAAGCGATGCGCTGGCCGATGCGCTGTTCAAGTACGCCAAAGGCTATACCCGACAGAACGAGCAGGACTTCGAGCTTTTTCAGAAGGCCTGTCGCAAGGGGCGCTTGCAGGCGCGCTCGGAGGCGGACTTTGCGGCGGATCATTTGCCATAAACATTGCGATGGGCCCCAGCAGATGAATTTTTCTTCACCCAATCGCCCCGCGCCAACCGGTACAGTGCCCTCGCTCATTCAAGAAACTACGGTTTGCCCGCCCTCCCGCGGGCTTTTTTTTGCCTGGCGATTGCCCCCCGATGGGAGCTGCCGAAGGCTGCGATCTTTTGATCTGGTTTTTTTAAGATCAAGATCAAAAGATCGCAGCCTTCGGCAGCTCCTACGAGTGTTTCAGTCGATACAACGCGGGATCCGGCGCCCTCAAACTCATCAGGGGCTGGTCTGTAGCAAACGAAAAATCCATGTTCATCCTTAAAACAGCCTCCATGCTCGCCCACCACGACGAGATTCAAAGGTTTGTGCGGTAAATCCGTGGATTTTATAGATCCACAGCCTGGAAGTGCCCGATTTACCCACCTTTGCGCAATCACTGATGCAAATCACTCCCCCACCCTCCATAGGGTGTACCATCAGTACCTGTCAATCAGATATCAGTTAGCCATGTCCACGCTAAGCGAAGAGAGCCGCCAGATCGTAGCTTCTCTGGCGCACCGTGTTGGTCCCAACGCTGACACTGCAAGAATCGCCCAGGCGATCGTTTCCACCTTGCAGGATATGAACACAGCCCTCACGCCTATCATCGGCCAGCAAGGGGTTGTCGCGCTCTTTCGTCGCAGCCTCCACCTCTGCGTCTCCACCCATCCGCGTCTGGCCGGCACCTATGACAGTGTGCAGGCCGCGCTGGATCTGATTGCCCTCAAATCCGTACTCGTCGAGCAAAGCGAAGTCGAAGCACTGTTCTTCGGTGAAGTACTGCTGACCACGTTTTACGAGTTACTGACAACGCTGATCGGGCCTTCGCTCACCGCACGTTTGCTTCGTGGCATGTGGGAACCTTCTTTGAGCGACACCCTTTCGCAGGAAAATTCGCCATGAGCACCAAAGTGACTATCAACCGACTGGCTACCGGCGTGCCAGGACTGGACGAGGTGCTGGGCGGAGGTTTGCCGGAGTTTTCGTTCAACCTGATTGCCGGCCCCCCAGGCTGCGGCAAAACCACCCTGGCGCATCAGATGATGTTTGCTCTGGCAACGCCTGAACGCCCGGCGTTGTTCTTTACCGTACTCGGCGAGCCGCCGCTGAAGATGCTGCGTTACCAGCAGCAATTCGACTTTTTCGACAGCGAAGCGATCAACCAGTCGATTCGCTACGTCAACCTGGCCGACGATACCCTGGCCGGGGATCTGGATGAGGTGCTGCGGCGCATCGTCAGTGAGGTCGAGGCTCACTCTCCGTCACTGGTCTTTGTCGACTCGTTCCGCTCCGTGGTGCTGGCCAGCCAGACCCAGGACAACCCCAACAACAACCTGCCGCAGTTCGTTCAGCAACTGGGCATGTTGATGACCACCTGGCAGGCGACGACCTTCCTGATTGGCGAATATTTCACCGAAACCGACACTAACCCGATTTTCACCGTGGCCGACGGCCTGATCTGGCTGCGCCAGAGCGTCCAGCGCAACTCGATGGTGCGCAAGATGGAAATCATGAAGATGCGCGGCCAGCCGACATTGCCGGGGCTGCACACCTTCCGCATCGCCACGTCGGGGATCAAGGTCTTTGCGCCAGCACCCTTCAACCTGGTTGAAGCGCCGCTGGAATTCCCGATCAAACGCCTGAAAATGGGCGTGCCGCAGCTCGACGAAATGCTCGGCGGCGGTCTGCCCCGGGGTTATTCGTTGCTGGTCGCAGGGCCATCGGGCTCGGGCAAAAGCATTCTGGCGGCGACCTTCCTCGCCGAAGGCGCACGCAATGGCGAAACCGGTGTGATCGCGGTGTTCGAACAACGCCCCAACCACTCGCAAAACGCCACATTGGCCAACCTGATCCAGAGTGGTCAGGTCAGTTTGGTAGACAGCCGCGCGCCGGACCTGTCCATCGACGAAATCGTCCAGTTGCTGCTCAGCGAAATCAGCCGACTGAAAGCCACTCGCGTGGTGATCGATTCGCTGTCGGGCTTCGAACTGGCACTGGCGCCGACCTTCCGCGAAGACTTCCGCGAGTCGCTGTCGCGCATGGTCACTGCACTGACCAGTGCCGGGGTCAGCGTGTTGATGACGTCGGAGCTGGAAGACCGCTATACCGACTTGCGTTTCAGCCCTTACGGCACGGCGTTCCTGACCGACGCCATCATCGTTCAGCGCTATATTGAAGTAGAGAGCCGTTTGCTGCGCATCATGGCCGTGGTCAAGGTGCGCGCCAGCGCTCACTCCGATGAACTGCGCCTTTACAGCATCGACGATAAAGGCCTGCAAGTCGGTGATATGTTGCCGGATCAGGAAGGGTTGCTCGGGGGCCGCCCCACACGGCAGCTCGCCAGCCAAGACAAGGTGTAAACAAGGACTATGACTGAGGCCACTGGCACGAACGCACAAGCGATGGCGACAGCCGCTCGCGAGTTGTTCCTGATCGGCCAGAAAACCGTCGAAGCGCGCGCGGTGCTGGCGGCGCTGCAAAAAGAAATGAGCGACACCAACAATCGGTTGGTGGACGCCCAGCAAATCGAACAACTGGTTGAAGCCAATCAGCAATTGGTGCTGGCGATTCTCCTGGCGCAATCGGACGCAGAAAAACCCCTGCGTTCGAAAGAGGAGCAACGGCTGTTCCTGGAGATGCGCGAGGCCAACTCACAGCTGGTGATCGCCGCCCTCAGCGCACAAAACCTGCAAGCCTCGGCCGAACACACGCTGGCGCAGCAACGCAACATCCTCACGCTGGTGGCCCATGAGCTGCGCAACCCGCTGACGCCCATCAGCATGATTGCCGGCCGGCTGGTGCGGGTACCCAGCGAAGAGCTGCCGCGCATGCAGGCGCTGATCGAAGGCCAGGTGCAGCACATGTCGCGGCTGGTGGACGACTTGCTCGACGTGTCCCGCGCCAGCACCGGTAAACTGCGCCTCGACCGCCAGATCGTCGACATGGTCAAGATCATCCAGGGGGCTATCGAAGTGTGCAGCCCGGTGATGAACACCCGACAGCTGCATTTCAACGCCGTGCTGCCCTCGTGCGCGCTGACGGTGGACGGCGACCCGGTGCGCCTCACGCAGATCCTCGGCAACCTGCTGGGTAATGCGGCCAAGTACACACCGCCCGGGGGTCATGTCACGCTGTCGGTCACGGCCACAGCCGATGTGCTGGAGATGAGTATTTACGATGACGGCATCGGCATCTCCGCCCAGGCCTTGCCGTTTATCTTCGAGCCATTTGTGCAAGACGTGCATGCCATCGGCTTCAACGGCGCCGGCCTGGGCATCGGTCTGACGGTGGTTCGCGAGCTGGTCGAAGCCCATGGCGGCACCGTCGTCGGCATGAGCGACGGCGATGGCCAGGGCAGTACCTTTATCGTGACATTGCCGCTGGTGGTTTGAATTTTTCCGCTGGCCACGTAATGCTTGCGCGACGATCCCCGCGAACCGGAGCGCTGTATGCCGCTGTTGTCCCTGCCCTGCAAACGCCTGACGCTGGCGGTGCTCGACCCTGAACAGGCGGCACTGGAAAGCGACTTCTACCGGCGCAATCAAAGGCACCTCGCCCGCTGGTCCCCGATTCGCCCCGCCGATTACCACAGCCCTGAACGCATCCGCCCACGTCTTGAAGTGCAAGCCAGCGCTCTTGCCGCCGGCCTGGCAGTACATTTCGCGCTGCTGGACCCGGACAACGGCCAGATGATCGGCGCCTGCAATTTCAGCGGTATCACCCGTGGGGCGTTCCAGGCCTGCTATCTCGGTTACCACATCGACGAATCCCATCAGGGCCGGGGCTTGATGCAGGAAGCCCTGGAAGCGGGCATCCGCTACATGTTCGAAGAGCAGCAACTGCACCGGATCATGGCCAATTACATCCCGGGCAATGAACGCAGTGCGCGGTTGCTCGATCGCCTGGGATTTGAACGTGAGGGCTACGCCAAGGCCTACCTGAGTATCGCCGGGCGCTGGCAGGATCATGTGCTGACAGCGTTGATCAATGAGCGCTTTGAAGCCCTGGAACAGCGCTGGTCCCGACCGCTCACGTAATAGTCGTATCCGTTCACAATTTGTTAAGCATTCGCCCCGTATGCTCGGGCTTCCCGTTTCCTTGTCCGGTAACAGAAGCCTATGTCGCGTGCCGCCTCTTCACTGTTTCTGCTGGCCGTCCTGCTGTTTTTCTTCGCCCTGGGCAATCATCAACTGCAAGGCTCCACCGAAGCCCGGGTCGCCGGGATCGCTATGGAAATGCACCTGGATGATGACTGGGTGACGCCACGCCTGTTCGGCGAACCTTTCCTGGAGAAACCGCCCCTGAGCCTGTGGCTCGATGCCGGGGCGATCCGTGCCTTTGGCGGCACGCCGTGGGCAGTGCGGTTGGCCTCGGCATTTGCCGGGCTGTTCAGCGTGATGGTGTTGTACGGCATGCTGCGCCGGTTTGGTCGGCCTAAGGCCATTGCCTGGACCGCCGGGATTTTGCTGGCGACCATGGCCAGTTACTGGAGCAACGTGCGTGGTGTCGGTGAAGACGCCTTGCTCGCTCTCGGTGTGACCATGGCACTGCTGGCTTTTTTTCAGGGACAGCGGCATTCCACGGTGGGCAACGCCTTGTTGTTCGCTGTCGGGATTGCCATTGCGACCCTGAGCAAAGGCGTGCTGGGACTGGCAATGCCCGGCGTGGTGATCTTCGCGTTTTTACTGGCCGAGAGCCTGATGGACAAACGCCTGAAAATCACCGACTGGCTACGTCCCGGCCTGTTGACGCTGGTGGGGCTGATCCCGCTGATGATCTGGCTCGCCGTGCTCTATCAACGCGGCGGCGCACATGCCGTAGGCGAAGTACTGCTGACCAACAGCGTCGGTCGTTTCAACGGTTCGTTCGTCGAAGCCGGACATTACGAGCCGTTCTACTATTACCTGGCCAAGTTGCCGGAAGCGTTCCTGCCCTGGAACATTCTGGTGTACCTGGGGTTGTGGCACTTTCGCAAAAGCCTGATGGCCAATCGTTACTTGCTGTTTTTCACCCTGTGGATCCTGGCGCAGTTCGTCATGCTGACGTTGGCGTCGAGCAAGCGCACGGTGTACTTGATGTCGATGACGCCTGCGGCGGCAGTGATTGCGGCGGAGTATGCCCGTGTCCTGCTTGAAAGGCTGAAGGCCCGCGAGGGTGCCTCTACCCTGGTCGGCCGTATCGCCCGACACCGACAAGGCTTGGCCGCGGGTTTGCTCGCGGTGGTGATCGCCAGCTACCTGGCAGCCGCGCAATGGGCAATGCCCCGGGCTGACGTCGCGTTGTCCTTCCTGCCGCTGACCGAGCAGATTCAGACGCTACAGGCCAACGGGCAGCAAGTCGCCTTGTTCCAGGCCAATGAACGGGTCGGCGGTGCCACCGTGTTCTATACGCAGAAGGTGCTCAAGGGGTTGGACACCGAGGCGCAGTTGCATGAGTTTCTGAAGGCATCGCCGACCAACGTGGCGGTGATGTCTGGCGAAAGCGAACCGGCCGCGCCGCTGAAGGTGCTCAAAATCATGATGGTCGGGCGGCAGCCGTATTACTTCGTCGGGGAGTGACACCGCGTAATCGTTCATCGCGAGCAAGCTCACCCCCACACTGATCGCATGAACACCGAAGATCCACTGTGGGAGCGAGCTTGCTCGCGAAGGTAATCTCCCAGCCACCGCCTGCTCCCAAGCCAGACAACAAAAAACCCGCCACCCTGGATCAGGGCTGGCGGGTTTTGTCGTTCAAGGCTCTCTAAATCAACCAGCAACCTGCGGCTGCGCAACCTGTTCAGCTCGCTCAAGCTTTTGCAGCACCGGCTTCTCCAGCCGCACCCGCCCATAAAACGCCAGCGCCGTCAGCAAACACGCCAGCCACACAAAGATCCCGGCCCAGAAGGTGTGGGACATGTAGTGCCAGCCCTGCAGGACCCGGGCGGTGCCGTAGATGAAACCGAGCAGCAACGAACCCCACATCACGGCTTTCGAGAAGCGCCAGCGGTAGCGTCGGGCCACGAAGTACAGCGCGAGCATGGTGAACCCGCCCGAGGCATGCCCACCCGGCCAGCAGCGACCGTCGCCCGCTTCCTTGAACAGCTGGAAGTTGTTGTACCACTCCACGTGGGCCAGTTTTCCGCCATAGAGGGTCGTTTCAATCGGGCAATAGACGCTGGTGTGGGCCTTGAGGAAATGGATCACCCCGGTGCAAATGGCAAACGCGAACACCACGAACAGAAAATCGCGACGATGATCGTTGGCAAAGCGCAGCACGGGTGCGGCTTTGCTGCGCTCCAGAAAACCGCCAAGTCGCGGGTGCTTCTGCGGGTTGACCAGCGGCCAGACAAACGACAGCATCGCGCCGATCAGGGCTATTTCCGCTGTCCAGTTCGGGATGATCCGCGCCCACTTGTGGGTCAGTTTCTCGAAGAAGTGCACCTTGTCGAGCGGGAAGATCTGGGCGACCGGGTCAAACAGCAGATTGCTGAAGGCGATGTCGATTTTGGTCATGTCGAACATCAGGAACACCACCGCCGCGCAGGCCAGCGGAATACCGAAGTTCACCCAGTAAAAGCGATTAGAGGAAGCTGTCTGCATCGTAAATCCTGAGTCAGGGAAATTATCGGGTCGTCACCGAGTGCCAGTCGGAGGCCTCAATGTAGCCAAGAATGGTGGGCGCTTGAGGTGTTTCTGTGGAAACGAACAGAGAAGCACCATAACCCAGCGTGTCCGTCGAAACGTTCATGCTTTTTTCCAGTTCCGTCATGCACTCGCTGTGGGTCACCAGGATCAGGTTGCGGCCCGGCACTTTGTGCGCCAGAGCATCGCGCAGCATGGTGCCCTTGCAACTGATCAACCAGTCTTCACCAGCGCCAACCGAATTGAACATGTAGCCGGCAGTCTGAGCCGTACGCACCATCGGGCTGTTGTAGATATCCGCCTTGGCCAGGCCCAGGCGTTCGAAGTGTGAACCGACGGCCACCGCGACGCCACGGGAGCGATCGGTGATGCCATCGTTGCCGCTCAGGCAGGCGGCCCTGGAGTGATCGCAACGCTCGACGTGGCGCACCAGTACGATCATGTCGCCCTTGGCCCAGCCAGACATCAACGCCTTGGCGCCAGCCACGTTGCCATGGGCCAGGTCCGGCACGGCGGTGGGCGCCAGCAGCCAGAAGGTCAGCGGAATGACCAACAGCGCCGAGGCGAGCACCACCAATGCGTTGCGATAACGGGCAAAACGGCTCAGATCAATCGAGCGTTTTATCCCGAACAGACTCAGTCTCAATTCCACATCAAGCCGCCTCGCCGGCATGTCGCACCTGTCACTAGATGCCGCGAGGGTAGAGAGACAAGCGTCCCCAACGAGTGAAACCCATGTGAAAAAAAGCTTAAACCCCTCCCAATACCTTGTTACAGGTTCTGTCCGACAAAATCCTTTCAGCTCTCGGGATTGCGGCCGATACAGGTCTGCAACACACCTTGCTGGCACCTAAAAACAACAATCTTCCAGCCAACTGACGATAAAGAAACACAACGTTCCTGGAGGAATTGTGATGAATAGCTGGTTCGGCAACATCAGCGTAAACCTCAAACTGGGCCTGGGGTTCGGCCTGGTCCTGGCACTGACCTGCGTCCTGGCCCTCACCGGCTGGACCAGCCTGGGCGGCTTGATCGACCGCAGCAACTGGATGAGCGACATCACCCAGCTCAATGCCGGCCTGACCAAGCTGCGCGTGGTGCGCCTGCAATACATGCTGACCAACGGCGACGAAACCGCCGCGCAGAATGTGCAGACCACCCTCGACAGTTTCGCGGCGCAACAAACCGCACTGATGGGCAGCTTCAAAAACCCTGAAAACGTCAAAATGCTTAAAGAGCAGGCCGCGGTCATCGCCGCTTATCAGGCCTCGCTCAAGGAAATGCGCAACGCTTACCGCACCGGTAACAGCGCCCGCGACGCCATGGGCGCAAACGCCGAAGCCGCCAACACGCTGATCAATACGATCAGCACACGGGTTCAGGAAATGCCCCTGAGCGATCAGCGTTTCGAACAGTTCCAGGCAGTTACGGCGGCCAAGGAAGCGTTCATGCTGGCCCGCTACGAAGTGCGCGGCTACACCGCCACCACCAATGCCGAGACCGAGCAAAAAGCCGTCGGCCAACTGGACGCGGCCATCGCCAGCCTGAAGCCACTGAACGTGCATTTCGCCGACACCCAGCAAGACGCCCTGCGCCAGCTGGACACTGCGCTGACCAATTACCGCAGCGCCTTGCTGGCGTTTAAAAGCGCCACCGCCGACGCCGTGCGGGTGCGCAAGGACATGACCGACCAGGGCGCCGCCATCGTCGACCTGAGCGACAAGCTCTACCAGTTCCAGCTCGACCGTCGTGACATCGAAAGCACTCAAGCCCGCACCTTTCAGCTGATCAGCACCTTGCTGGCGTTGCTGGTAGGCGTGATTGCTGCCGTGGTCATCACCCGTCAGATCACCGGCCCGCTGCGCGAAACCATGACCGTGGTCGACCGTATCGCCAGCGGCGACCTGTCCCAGGACGTCAAAGTCACCCGCCGTGACGAACTCGGTGTGTTGCAGCAAGGCATCGGCCGCATGGGCGTGACCCTGCGGGACTTGATCAGCGGCATCCGCGACGGCGTTACCCAGATTGCCAGCGCCGCCGAAGAGTTGTCCGCCGTGACCGAACAAACCAGCGCCGGGGTCAACAGCCAGAAGATCGAAACCGATCAGGTGGCCACTGCGATGCACGAGATGACCGCCACGGTGCAGGAAGTCGCGCGCAACGCCGAAGAAGCCTCCCAGGCAGCCGCCGCCGCTGACAGCGAAGCCCGCGCCGGCGACAAGGTGGTCAACGAAGCCATCGCCCAGATCGAACGCCTGGCCACCGAAGTGGCGCGTTCCACTGAAGCCATGAGCGTGCTGCAACAGGAAAGCGACAAGATCGGCAGCGTCATGGACGTGATCAAGGCCGTGGCCGAACAAACCAATCTGCTGGCGCTCAACGCTGCAATTGAAGCGGCCCGTGCCGGTGAAGCCGGTCGTGGTTTTGCCGTGGTCGCCGACGAAGTCCGTGGCCTGGCCCAACGCACGCAGAAATCCACCGAAGAAATCGAAGGCCTGGTGGCTGGCTTGCAGAACGGCACGCAACAAGTGTCAGCGGTGATGAACAACAGCCGCGCCCTGACCGACAGCAGCGTCGCCCTGACCCGCAAGGCCGGCGTGTCCTTGGAAAACATCACCCGCACGGTGTCCAACATCCAGTCGATGAACCAGCAGATCGCCGCCGCTGCCGAACAGCAAAGCGCCGTGGCCGAAGAGATCAGCCGCAGCATCATCAACGTGCGCGACGTCTCCGAACAGACCGCCGCCGCCAGCGACGAAACCGCCGCGTCCAGCGTTGAACTGGCACGCCTGGGTGGTCAGCTGCAGCAGATGGTCAGCCACTTCCGCGTTTGACATTCACCGTCTGATCGTTCCCACGCTCCCGCGTGGGAATGCCTCAATGGACGCTCTGCGTCCGCTTTTGAATGTGACGCAGAGCGTCACGGGCTGCATTCCCACGCGGAGCGTGGGAACGACCAGCGTGGTCGACGCGAATCCTGTAGGAGCGAGGCTTGCCCGCGAAGAGGCCCTGACGGCCAACATCAAACCCGACGATTACCTCCCTCCGCCCGGCACCCGCTAAGCTCGAAGAAAATCCCGAGGCGCTACATGACAAAAAGACTGTCTACCAACAAGCGAATCTTTCTAGGGCTGGCCGTATTGGTGCTGGTGAATGTGGCCGTGCTGGCAGCTGTTGTGCTGAGCAATGTATCGAGCGCCTATGGCCGGCAAATGATCAAAACCACCGAGCCTCTTCTGATCGAAGGGCGCAACGGCGATGAACATGACTACGTGCTGCCCCTCGGAACAACGCTCTATTACGATAAAAGCCACCCCGATGGATTCGATCGTTATCTGGTTTATTTGAATCACAAAGGCGTTATCGCCCACGAAGAAGTGCCGATGAAGCCAGAGTACGGTGGCGCGTTGATTGATCCGCTTTGGCTATCGAATATCGATGCCGACACGTTGAAGGACATGTTCAAGCGCTTCCCCCTGTCCAAGGAAGATGTCGCTGGCGCCGTAAAAGCCAATCAAATCACCAAGGACGATTTGGCGGACATCCTCCGTTCGATGCCGGAGTAACGCCCCCACTGATTGGCGTCAACCACGGCGATGTAGTCGACGCCGGCCCTATGTGCGAGCCTTCTCACGAAGGCTATTTAAGCCACCGCAGCAGTTGCTTTCTCTTCTCGCGAAGGCAGATTGAGCTCAGCACCGCCACTTGCGCCAAATCTGTCGCGAATCCGGCTTCCAAGTCCTCCTGCGCGGTCGACAGTTGCCAACGCTTTTTCCAGAATCAGGCGCGCCTCCTCTTCCATCGAATGCCCATGGTGGGCGGCGGCCATACGAAGTTGTTCGCTAATCTGGTCGTCAAGGTTTCGAATCGTGATGCTGGCCATGATGCCTCCTGCAATCAATGAAAACGCCGGCTATTGTGCCCCACTCACCGCGTCCCGCGCTGACGCAATGCCGAGGGCATGAAATACGCGTCTTCCGGTACTGGCTGGGTGAAGTCCACGGTGGCCGGCTCTTCGTTATCCAGGTTCTGCACGTAGTAGCGGCGCGCCTGCAAATCGTGGAAGACGTCCAGCGCGCTCCAGGTGGTCGGCAGGTCGTAGAAGTTTTTCAGGTAGGCCATCGACACCCGCCACAACTCCCCTCGCCCGTCATATTGATCGACCAGTGCGGCGCCCCAGCTGTCTTCGTCCAGAAACAGCACACGCTTGGAATAGATATGCCGCGAGCCTGGTTTGAGCGTGCCCTCCACGACCCAGACCCGATGCAGCTCATAACGGGTGTATTGCGGGTTGAGGTGGCCCGGTGTGAGTAATTGCGCATACTTCACGTCGGGGCTGCCGACTTTGTAGCTGTTGTAGGGAATGTAGATTTCCTGCTTGCCCTTGAGCTTCCAGTCGTAACGATCCGGTGAGCCGTTGAACAGGTCAGTATCGTCCGCCGTGCGCAGGCCGTCGGACGAGGCGATTGGCGTGTCATACGCCAGGTTCGGCGCGCGGCGCACCCGGCGTTGGCCGGCGTCGTAGATCCAGGCCTGACGCGGGTCCTTGAGCTGGTCGAGAGTCTCGTGGATCAACGCCGCACCGCCAGCCAGCCGGGCCGGGCTTTTCACGAACGCCAAGTAGTAGAACAGGATGTTTTTCAGGTCGGCAAACTGCCCGCCCGGCCGGTAATAGTTGAAGAGTCCTTCCTGCTGCGAGGTCACCAGCGCGAAGCTGCCATTGCGCTGTACCGGCGCTTCGGACGCACGACGGACCACATAGGTGCCGCGATAGCGGGTGATGTGGTTCCACAGTGCCTCGATCCCATCCTTGGGCACCGGGAACGGCACACCGCCATAGGCGTCGGAAAATCCGGTGCCGCCGTCGAGCAGCTTGGCCGAGGTCGCATTTTTGAAGGTGTTGTCATACAGCCATTGCGGCGCCGAGCCCGAGCGGCGAGACGGATAGACCGGCATCTGGAACGTGTCGGGGTAGCTGTTGAACAGCGCAATCTGACCCGGGCTTAGGTGGGCCTTGTACTGCTCAAGGTTGGCCTTGGTGATGGTGAACTGCGGCTTGTCCGCCGCGTATGGGTCCGGGTGATGTTGACCTGGCTTGTAGCCCGCCGGAGCCTGGGTGATGCCGCCGTCCCACGCGGGAATGGTACCGGCCGCGTTGCCTGCACGTTCAGCGCCCAGCGGCGTCAGTGTGGTTTTCAATTGCTGGGCTTGCTGGGGCGTAATGGCGGCCAGCGCGCTGCCGGCCGCCAGGCTCAGGACCAGCGCCAGCGTGGTCTTGGTCAGTCGAGGTGTGTCAAACATGGACGTTCTCCGAAATAGAAACCGCGCCTCAGGCCGTGGGGTCTGGACACTCACAAGAAGTACTTGAGGTTGAAGCCGACGTTGTCACGATCGCGAAGACCGTTGTCCTGCCCACCGCCGTAGAAATTGGTGTATTGCAGTTCGGCCTCCAGCTTGTTCTGGTAGTTGGCCTTGATCCCCAGGGTGTAGGCCTTGCGACCCTCGATGGTGTTGCCCGCCTGGTAGCTGTTGCCCTTGAAGTCATCCTTGTAGACGACGTAGGGCGAGACGTTGACCCCGGCATACACATCGTTCCAGGTGCCATTGAACATCGCGGTGTAGCTGTAGGAATTGCGGTCGACCTGGTCGCCCCGTTCACCGCCAGACACATAGGAATAGTTACCGGTGCCGGCGTAATAACGGGTGCTGCCGTCATACGCGGTGTATTGCAGGCTGCTGCCGCGCAGGTGCTCGGACGCCAGTTCGAACACGCCGAACATCGAGTCGAACGACAGGCTCGGGCCAAAGTTGTAGATGCTGCCCAGGGACGTGTTGAACGCTTCCACCCGTTCGCCGTTGTTGATCTGGCTATCGAGCGTGACGCTCTGCCCACCGATGTTGATGGTCTTGCCGGCCGCTGCGGCGGCAGCGCCATTGGCCAGGTCGCCAATCAGATCGTTGGTGGCGGCGACCCCGATGGGCAGGTTCGGCCGATAGGCCACTTCACCGAACACCGAGGCCTGGCCCAGGGTGGTGTTGAAGCTGAAACCGTACATGCGGATGTCTTCGGCGTAGCGCCGATGCGCCTGAATGTTGCCCAGCACATCCGCGGTCGCCAGACCGTTGGCCAGTTGCCCCGCCTGACTGCCGGCGACACTGGTCAGCAGGTTGGTCAGGGCGTTCATGTCGATGCCCTTGTAACCCCCCAGGTCAGCGGAGACGGTCGGCTCCTTGGCGTGGTAATTGACCATGTACAACCCGAACTCAGTGCTGTTGAGTTCTTCGGCGATGTAACGAAAGGCGAAGCCGAACTGGCCGTCGTTGCGCGCGTTGTAATCCTTGCCGACCGAGGCCACCTTGAGCGTGTTGCCGAAGGCCGGGGTCACGCCGTTAGCGTACAGGCCGGTGCTGCCGAGGGCCTGTTTGAGCAGCGGGTTGTTGCCCAGCGCACTGTACAGATCGATCACGTTGCCGAAGCCGGGCACCGGCGTGTCCAGCGCGGTGCCGGTGAAGTCGTTGTAGGCGGTGTTGCCGCCGTCGGCGAACAGGTCCGTCTGCGAGTAGAACGTGCCGACCGGATCGATACGGGTTTCCTTCCAGTTCATCTGGTAGAAACTTTCCATGGTCAGGGTATCGGTCAGGCCGACGTTGAAGCTCAGCGCTTCCACCGGCACCAGCAC
The DNA here is from genome assembly GCF_059716165.1 of Pseudomonas sp. LBUM1646. Classification (NCBI taxonomy): domain Bacteria; kingdom Pseudomonadati; phylum Pseudomonadota; class Gammaproteobacteria; order Pseudomonadales; family Pseudomonadaceae; genus Pseudomonas; species Pseudomonas sp. LBUM1646. The sequence goes on along the minus strand of NZ_CP166810.1, from coordinate 915,218 downwards.
TTCCTTGACCTCGGCCCCGGGCAATCGGTACTTGGCGGCGTCCACCGGGTTGGTGGTGTTGATCCCGCCACGGTAGAAAATCCCCTCGCCCCAGTTGAACACCTGGCGCCCGAGACGAGCCGTGACCGGCATCTGGGCGACGTCCCAACTCCCATGGACGTAGGCGTCGAGCATCTCGATCCGGCTGCCGGCGATGTCGCGGGTCTGGCCGGTAAAACGGTCGTCCTGTGGGTAACTCTGGCTCGGTTGCGACGGGCTGTTGTTGCGGTAGTAATCGTTGCGCTTGTCCATCAGCTGGGTGTCATAGAACGCGGTGCCGCGCATGAACAGTCCGTAGTTCTGATAGTTGGCCTCCAGCTCCGAGGTGATTTTGTACACCTCGGAAACCAGCCCGGTGTCGAAGTTGCGATTGCCGTCGTTGGTGTTGACGTCATCGTTGCTCTTGTCCCGGCCCTGAACCCGCCACAAGCGGCCATAGGACAAGGTGCTGTCGAACGAGCCGGTCACCTGTTTGTCCAGCACGCTGAACTCCACCGCCTGCACCCCGTCGACCGCACACAGTTGCAGCAGCCCGACCAGGCCGACTCCGGGTAGCGCCGCGCCAGACAGGCGCAATCGAATCCTCATGGTCTGTTTCTCCTTCCCTATTTTTCTTGTTTTTGTGTCCGGACAACGTTGTCGCGGTGGCTAGGGCGCCAGGCCCGCACTAACATAAATCCGGCTGTGCGCGCCGAAATGCCCCAGCAGCTTGAACAGCTGTTGGTTCAAGGCCGGAGGGTCGTAATGTTCACGCTGCACCTGGTTGCCGGTGCTGAAATCGCTGGTGATCGGCGCCGTCTCCAGCCACTGCCCGATCGCTTCATCGAACGCTGCGGATGCGTCGGCGGACTCGGCGCTTACGACGTCGCGCAGGTAGTCCACCGAGTACGGCGGATAGCTCGCGTCTTGTGCAAGATCGGCGTAGGCCTCGAGCATCGGATGGGGTTGACCGGTGCGCAGCAGACGACGCAGCCAGGTCGCCTGATATTTCTCCACTTCCATGTGCCGGGTGGCGACCCGCTCGATGGCTGCGTGCTTGTCGGCCTCATACCCGGCCAGTGCCTTGCCTTCGAGCAGCAGCAGGTTGGCAAGGTCGACGCCGGGCAGCGGTTTGGCGTGATAAGGCTGGGTCAGGTCCTGAATGTGGTGCAGGCCCCAGCCGAGAAAACGATAGCCCCAGTAGGGATGGCCACTGGCAAACGCCAGTCGCGCCAAGCCCATGTACTGGTAGGCGCGCCAGTCCGGCCAACTGCGCTGAAGAAATCCGGCGGCGGCGTATACCACCGCGCTTTCATGGAAGAAGCCCATGTGGAATGGCGCCTGGGAGCTGTACTGAAACCGCGCATCGCCGAACGGTTGCGGACCGAAGCCGTACAACGCGCCGACCTCGCCCGGGTTGTCGCTGAACAGGTTGATGTCGTGGCCGTAATCGGGCTCATCGGCGGCGCTGGCGAGCACGGCCAGGGGCGCTACTTTTTCGCCGTCGACCACGCGGATGAACCGCTGGCGATTCCACGGTGAGAGGGTCTGTTCGACCATCACCTGCTCGGCCTTGAGGTGTTCACGCTCAGGCAAGTCCTTGCCCGGCAGTGGCTGGATGACCATGGCCAGATGAATCAGGGGATTGATGCGCAACGCGGTGAGGAAATCGTGGCGCAGATTGTCCCCGGGCACGGCTGGCAGTTGCAGGTTGTCGGGGCGCGCCGGGTATTGGGCGAAGTGCTGACGGGCGAAGCGTTCCTGCTCTTCCAGCAGCGCGGTCACGGCGTCGTATTGCTGCGCGAGAAACTGCTCCAGCGGTTCGACTTCGACCTGGGAGGCGTCGCGCAAAATCGGCAAATCCTGCAACGCCAGGTAGCTGCCCACCGTATGGTTGGACCAGCCCCAAGCTGTCGGGACCGTTCCACACAACAGCAGCAGGAGGAATGTCAGCTTCATTGCTTTTAGTTCTTATTGGAGGTGCAGTGGGGGTTGAGCCTAACAACCGACCCCGCCGCTGACACTGTCCAATCTCACCAGAAAAGTTCTCCGATAGCGCCACGTTCACCCACGGTCTACACGACACCCGTAAGAGCTGCCGAAGGCTGCGAGCTTTTGATCTTCGAGGCCGCCAGGATCAAAAGATCGCAGCCTTCGGCAGCTCCTACGGGGGTGTGCCGTATGCGAAAAGGTTGCGTTGTACGCGAAGCAAACGTCAGGCCGGATAGCCGGTGATTTTGCGAATACTTTGGTACAGCGGCTTGAGCTGGCGGTACATGCGCAGGTAGACCTCCTTGTACAGTCGCTCGTAGACCTGCTGCGCCTCGGGCTGTGGCATGAAGACCGCGCCGACCCGGGTCATGGCCGCTATCGCCGTGGGAAAATCCGCGTGCAACCCAAGCCCGACCGCGCAGCAAATGGCCGCGCCCAGACCGGACGCTTCGTAGACATGCGGACGCTCGGCCGGCAGGCCGAAAATGTCCGCCGTAAGCTGCATCGCCGCATCACTCTGGGAACCACCGCCAGCGACTCGCAAGCGCTTGATCGAGACCTTCGAACGCTTCTCGATGCTCTGCAGGCCCTGACGCAAGGCATACGCCAAACCTTCGAGGATCGCCCGATAGATATGCGCGCGGGTATGCACGTCGCCGAAGCCGATCATCGCGCCCTTGGCTTCCACCCCCGGCTCGCGAATGCCAGGCGACCAGTAGGGTTGCAGCATCAGGCCCATGGAGCCCGGCGGCACGGCGTTGACCAGTGCATCAAACAATTGCTCGGGTTCAACTCCCTGCGCTTTGGCCTGCTGCATCTCCCGCAGGCCGAACTCGTTCTTGAACCAGCTGACCATCCAGTAGCCGCGATAAATCATCACCTCGCAGTTGTATTGATCCGGCAGCGCAGACGGGTAAGGCGGAATCAATGGGACGATTTCCAGATAGCGCGACCGGGTGCTGGTGATCGTCGCCGTGGTGCCGTAGGACAGGCACACCGTGTCCGCGTCGACCACGCCGGAGCCCAGGACTTCACAAGCCTTGTCGGCACCGGCGGCGATCAGGGGCAGGCCCTCGGGAATGCCAGTGTGGCGGCTGGCTTCGGCGCTGATGTGACCCAGGGTTTCACCGGGTTTGTGCAGCGTGGGTAATTGCTCGGGCCGCACCGCCAACGCCTGCCATTTCCAGTCGGAGGGAGCGGCCCAGCGCAGGCGCTTGAAGTCGAACGGCAGGTAGCCGACGCAACAACCCACCGAGTCGACAAAGCGCCCGCACAGGCGATGGGTCAGAAACCCCGAGAGCAGCAAAAACTTGTCGGTCGCCGCCCACACTTCCGGCTGATGGCGCGCGATCCAGTTGGCCTCGGCCTGAGCGCGAAAATAGTCCACGGTGGCTTGCGCGCCGACCAGTTTGAACAGCCAGCCCCACGGTCCCTTGATCCGGCCTTCGACTTCGGCCTGGCGTTGATCGAGCCACAGGATCGCCGGGCGCAGGGGCTTGCCTTGGGCATCGACGTTGATCACGGTGCCGCGCTGGGTGGTCAGGGAGACGCCGGCAATCTGTGCACGGTCGATGCCGGTTTGCTGCCATAACTGTTGGCAGGCCTCGCCCAGTTTCGCCCAGTAATAGTCCGGGTCCTGCTCGGCCCAGCCAGGTTGTGTCGAGTAATAGGCCTGCAACTCGACCTTGCCTTTGCCCAGCAGATTGCCCTGCAAGTCGAAGAGCAGCGCGCGCACGCTCTGAGTTCCATTGTCGATCGCTAGCAGGTAACGCTTGTTCGGGTGGTTATCCATGGAGCTCTCTTCGATGGGACGGCGCTTATCTTCAATCTCAAAAACACACTAAAAACCTGTAGCAGCTGTCGAGCGGAGCGAGGCAGCGTTCGACTGCGAAGCAGTCGTGAATTCGTGAATTCGTGATTGCGAGGACTTCGTCCTCGGACGCAGCCTCGTTTCACTCGACAGCTGCTACAGCTGCTACAACGGCTACAAAGCGAGAATTAGGGCAATCCGTGATGGCGTTGCCACAACGCTTGGTAACGCTGCTGCTCCTGCTGCCAGCGCTCATCGTCCCAACCCAGCCGTGGCTGGCAGAGTCGGCGAATGGCCGCAAAGTAATCCTCGCCGCCGCTTGGCAATAACAAGCCCAGACGGGTGCGACGCAGCAGCAGGTCGTCCAGGTGCAGGACCATTTCCGTGTCGCAGGCAAAGGCCAGTTCCGCCCACAAGGTGTCCGTGGCGCCGACGCTGCCATGGCCCAATTCGGCGATCAGTTGCGCCAGCCTCGGCAGGTCACGGCCATGCCGTCCGGCCAGGCGCCGCCATTGATTGCCACTGAGCCCCTCAATCGCCAGCGGCGGCACCGCGGCAAACACCGGGCCGCCGTCATCACTGAAGGCGCGCCCGAGCATCGTCGCGCAAGCCTTGAGCACTTCGATGGCCTGCGGGCGAAAGGTGGTCAGTTTGCCGCCGGCCAGGGTTACGCAACCGGGTTCCAGCCACAGCACATGCTCGCGGGTTTCACTGGACGGTTTGCCCTGGTACTCACCCGCCGCACCGCCCACCACCGGGCGCACGCCCGACCACGTCGACAACACATCGGCGGCAACTACGCAGGCATCGGGGAACTGTTGGGCGCAGGCGGCCAGCAGATAGTCGAGTTCCTCGGCGCTGATGCTCGCGCTCTGGTCCAGATCTTCCTGATGATCGAGGTCCGTGGTGCCGACCACCGTGGCGCCTTCCCAAGGAAAAACAAACACCGGTCGACGGTCGCGCTCGTGCAGGAAGGTGAAGGCTTGCGCTACGGGAAGGCGCCAGCCCGGCAGCAACAAATGACTGCCGCGCAAAGGGCGCAATTGGCGGGGAGCATCGGTTGGCCGCAAGCGTTCAGCCCAGGCGCCGGTGGCCACGGCCAACACCGCACAACGCAACCGCAGCGACGAACCACCCTCCTCGTCCTCGACCTGAACCCCGCACACCCGCCCCTCTTCACGCAGCAATTGCTGCACGCGCATCCCGTTGAGCACCACGGCGCCGTCGGCCCGCGCCTCGCCCAAAACCCGCATCACCAGGCGCGCATCATCGGTCAGCGCATCGACAAAACAGGTGCCGCCCAGCAGGTCTTTTTGCTTCACTCCCGGCGCGAGATATCCCAGCTGCTGCGCGTCATGAAAGTGATGACTGCGCCGCCCGGCCAGTGCGTCATAGACGCTCAACAAACCACCCAATACTCGCGGGCCGGGAAAGCCGCCACGGTAATGCGGCATCAGGAAACTCATCGGCTCCACCAGCCCCGGCGCTTCGTCGAGCAGGCGCTGGCGTTCGCGGACCGAATCGCGGGTCAGGCGCCACTGGCCCTTGGCGATGTAACGCAAGCCACCATGGACCATTTTCGAGGAACGACTGGATGTGCCCCAGGCGAAATCGCGCTGCTCCAGCAGCAGGCAACGCCAGCCACGGCGTGCCGCTTCACGCAGGATGCCGGCGCCGCTGATGCCGCCGCCGATGACAATCAGGTCCCAGGTTTCATCCGCCAGTGTCGGCAGCACGAGCTGGCGCCACGCCGCGTTCCAGTCGAGGCTCATGGCCGTCACTCCTGCAACAGCGTGCCGGGGTTCAGGCGCCCGGCCGGATCGAAATGCCGGCTCAGCGCCTGCAAGGTGTCCATCGCCAGCGCGCCCTTTTCCCGCAGCAGGTACGGCGCATGATCCTTGCCCACGCCATGCTGGTGACTGATGGTGCCGTGGTTGTCGACGATGGTCTGGCTGGCGGCCTGCTTGAGCGCCTGCCAGCGCGCCAGGGTGGCGGCGTAGTCCGCTGCCGGGCGAAACACGTACGTGGTGTAGATGCTCGACCCTTCGCCATAGACATGGGACAGGTGCGTGAACACATGCACCCGCTCGCCTTCCGCGGCCAAGGCGTCGCGCAGGCTGTTTTCGACCAGGCTGAGCAGGTTGTCGACGTTGCTCCAGTCGGTGGCGGTTTCCAGGGTATCGACCACGTAACCGGCGTTCCACAGGTTCTCGCGCAGGTAGGGAAAACGGAAGCGGTTCTGCGCCCACTTTTTGCCGAGCAAGGTGCCGGTGAACACACCGCCGAAGGCCTTCAGGTGCTGTCGGGCCTGACTCAGGGACAGCGCATTTTGCCGGCGATTGCCGGTCACGCCGAACGTCAGCAGGCATTTGCCAACACCGGCGCCACGCAGGGCCAGGTACTTTTCCAGCCAGGCAATTTGCTGCGGATGACCGGCCAGCGCCAACTGGGTTTCGGTTTCCACGGCGTTGGACAAGCGCAGCATCGACAGCGGCACGCGGGCCTGGGCCAACTGGCGGATGGCTTGCAGCGCTTGCGGCCAATCGGGCAGAAAAACCCCATAGAAACGCTCATCGGCCGGCAGTGCGCTGACCCGCACCTTGACCTCGGAAATGATCCCGAATCGGCCTTCACAACCCAGCACCACCTCGCGCAGATCGGGACCGGCGGCCGAGGCCGGGAAGGTGGCAATTTCCAAAGGTCCGGCAAATGTTTCCAGGGTGCCACCGGCGAACAATTGCTCGATTCGCCCGTAGCGCAGCGATTGCTGGCCACTGGAGCGGCTGGCAACCCAACCGCCCAGGGTCGACAGTTCCCACGACTGCGGGAAATGCCCCAACGTGTAACCACGGGCGCGCAATTGACTTTCCACCTGCGGCCCTGTCGCGCCGGGACCGAAGGTCGCTAGCAAACTCTGTTCGTCAAGGTCCGTCAGGCGATTCATGCGGGCCAGGGACACCGTCACCACCGGCCGCGTGGAACTCGGCGGATTGATGTGCCCCGCCACCGAAGTGCCGCCGCCATAAGGAATCAGGCACAGGTCCTGCGCCTGGGCGAGCGCCAGGAGCTGGCGGATCTGTTCGGCGCTCTCGGGGAAGGCCACGGCATCGGGATAAATCCCCGGCGCCCCTTCGCGCAGCGCCAGCCAGTCGGGCAGGCTCTGACCCCGCGCATGCAGCAGACGATCCTGCGCCGTCACGCTGTACGAGGGATGTTCCGGCAACCGCGAGACGGGCACGCGGGCCAATGCCGTTTCGAGCGTTGCATCGGGCAGCGCTCGACCGGCACCTAGCCGCTCATTGAGAAATCCCGCGCCCTGGGCCGGCAGTTCGACCACCGTGGTTGCATCTCCCCAGCCGTTCCAGCGTCGCATGCGTGTGTCCTTTTGCGGTTCTGATCAGTGATATTTCAGGAGCCCATACTAGTCAGCTGCCGAAAAGTGTCACGGTCGCATCCGGCCAGTTCGAGTAGCCAATTGAGTCAAACGTCGCGTAAACCTCAGCCATTTACTTTAGCTGTGGTTTCAACTTACCTTTCAGCGCATTGATCCGCGCACGCGGGCTTTGATCAAAGGACTACGATCATGCAATCCCTGGGCTTCACCTCGGTCCCTCCGCTGCTTAAATACGTGCGCCATGCCGAACAACTGGGCATGGCCATCGAGCCGGCGTTGGCGGCGGCCGGCTTGCAGGCGCAGCAATTGAGCGACAACAGCCTGCGATTGCCGGGCGAAGCTCATGAGCGGTTGCTCGATTATTTTTGCGAGCATTCGGGGGACCCGTTGTTTGGCCTCAATGCCGCGCGTTTTGTGTTGCCCAACTCCTGGAGCGTGCTGGGTTACATCACCATGAACTGCGCGACCTTGGGCGATGCCATGAGTCGCATCATGCCGTTCGAAAAACTGGTGGGCGACATGGGGGTCAGCCGCGCCGAGGTGCAGGACAGTCACGTGCACCTGATCTGGACGTGCCGTCATCAACGGCCGCGAATCCGCCGGCACCTGGTGGAAAACGTGCTCGGTTCCTGGCTGCAATACGCGCGCTGGATCGCCGATACCCAACTGTCACCGGCCGCCGTCTGGCTCGAACATGCGCGACCGGCCGATACGGCGCAGGCGCAGTACGAACAGTTCTTCGACTGCCCGGTGCTGTTCGACCAGCCTTATTCGGCACTGATTGTGCCGTTGCCGTATTTGCAGTTGCCTTTGCGCCAGGCCGATCCGCAATTGCTGCGCACCCTGGAAGAACATGCCCTGGGATTAATGGCCACGCTGGAGGACGCGTCGCTGGAGCAGCGGGTCAAAAACATCCTGCGCCAGTTGCTCAAGGAAGGGCTGCCGCGCAAAGAACAGGTGGCCGAGCAGTGCGCCGTGTCGGTGCGCACGCTGCAACGCCAGTTGCATCAGGCTGGCACGTCGTACCAGCAGATCCTCGATGACCTGCGCCAGGAGCTGGCCGAGCATTACTTGCTGAACAGCACCTTGCCGATTCAGGACATCGCCCAGTACCTGGGTTTCACCGAACCTCGCTCGTTTCACCGTACGTTCAAGAGCCGGCGCGGGATGCCGCCCGGCGAGTTTCGCCAGACCCACCGCGCGCCTGACGAAGGCTGAAACTCAAACACAAATTGCATTGGTAAACACCAGCCGATTGCCGAACGGGTCGGTCACGGTCAGGTCCTGGCTGCCCCATGGCGTGGCCTGGATCTGCGGTTTGGCGTAGGTGTAATCCTTGTCGCTCAGTTGTTGCTGGAAGGCTTCCAGCTCATCGGTTTCGATGCGCAGTGCCGAGCCCGGTGTGGCATCGCCGTGGTGTTCGGACAGATGCAGCACGCATTCGCCCCGGGAGACTTGCAGGTACAACGGGAAATTGGCTTCGAAGCGATGCTGCCAGTCGATCTTGAAGCCCAGGAAATCGACGTAGAACTCCACGGCTTTGCGCTCGTCGAAAATCCGCAGGATCGGGGTGGTTTTGCCGAAGCTCATGGGGTGCTCCCTGGTTGAAAAGACCCAGTGTAGTTGGGCTGGATGTCAGCGCTTCGGCTTGGCGATGGCTTTCTTTAATTGCAGAGTGCCATCACTGTGATGCAGCTCTCGGAATGTTTACTGGAAACCGTCGCGCAAATCCCCTTCCCGCGCCAAAAACCGTCCTTCCCTTTTGCCGTTCGCCTGGCCTTCGCTGTAACTCAACACGCCATTGACCCAAACCCCATCAATCCCTTCCGCCGCCCGCTGCGGATCATGGAAGTCCGCCACGTCGCGAATGGTCAGCGGATCAAACAGCACCAGGTCCGCCCAATGCCCTGCACGAATTTCACCACGTTCCTTCAAGCCGAAGCGCGCCGCCGACAATCCGGTCATCTTGTGCACGGCGGTGTGCAGCGGGAAAAGCCCGACGTCACGACTGAAATGTCCGAGTACCCGAGGGAATGCGCCCCACAAACGTGGATGGGGAAACGGGTCTTCCGGCAAACCGTCGGAGCCAACCATCGACAACGGATGCGCAAGGATTCGCCGCACATCCGCTTCGTCCATCCCGTAATACACCGCACCGGCCGGTTGCAGGCGGCGGGCGGCGTCGAGCAACGGCATGCCCCACTCGGCGGCGATGTCGAGCAGGTCGCGGCCGCTCACTTCTGGATGCGGCGTCGACCAGGTAATGGTGATGCGATGGGCATCGGTGACTTGTTTGAGGTCCAGGGTCGAGGAACTCGCCGCGTAGGGATAACAATCGCAGCCCACCGGGTGGGTTTTCGCGGCGTGCTCAAGGGAGGCTAATAGCTGCGGACTGCGGCCCCAGTTACCGACGCCGGCACACTTGAGGTGGGAAACGATCACTGGGGCTTTCGCATGACGGCCGATCTGGAACGCTTCGTCCATCGCCTCCAGCACCGGTTCAAATTCGCTGCGCAAATGGGTGGTGTAGACCGCGCCGAAGGCTGTCAGCTCTTCGGTCAGTTGCATGACTTCATCGGTGGACGCCGAGAACGCACTGGCATACGCCAGGCCTGTGGATAACCCCAACGCGCCCGCCGCCAGGCTTTCGCGCAATTGCTCGCGCATCGCAGTGATTTCATCGGCGGTGGCCGTGCGAAACAGGTCATCGAGGTGATTGCTGCGCAGCGCGGTGTGACCGACCAGCGCCGCCACGTTCAGCGTGGTGTTCGCCGCTTCGACGGCGGCGCGGTAGTCGCGGAACGTCGGATAAACAAACGCAGCGCGCGTGCCGAGCAGGTTCATAGGGTCCGGCGGATCGCCGCGCAAACTGACCGGCGAGGCGCTGATTCCGCAGTTGCCGACGATCACCGTGGTCACGCCCTGGCTGAGCTTGGGCAGCATCTGCGGTTGGCGGATGACCACCGTGTCGTCGTGGGTGTGCACGTCGATAAAACCCGGCGCCAGTACCCGACCGGCAGCGTCGATTTCTTCGCTGGCGCGGGCATCGCGCAAGTCGCCGATACGCTCGATGCGGCCGTTCAGAATCGCTACATCAGCGGGATAACCGGGCGTGTTGCTGCCGTCGATGATCAGGGCGTTGCGAATCAGTGTGTCGTACAACATGTCAGTCTCCAGGCCTCAGCTCCTGCCCTTGATCAAATGGTGATCGAACCCTTGCTCCACCAGGTAGCGCCAGGCGATCTGGACCTCGTCGGGAATCACCTGCTCGGTCTGGAAGCCCAGCGAAGGGTAAACCATGATGCGGTGCACATCCCCGACCATTTCGTCGATCAGTCCCAGGACGCCGATAAGGTTGCTGATCTCACCGGGAAAACTGAACGACGGCGCATCCACCCAAGCCTCCAGTTCGGGCCACTGCACGGGCAAGGTCAAGGCCACACGGCGGATCGAGTTCGGCTTGGTCAGGAACGTCGCTTGACGTACGTAAGGAAACAACGCCTTGGCAAACGCGATGTTCTCGGCAAAATTGGTAGCGCGCGGTTCCAGGGTGAATTGATCCGCCGTCACGCCCAGCGCCAGGGCCCGTTGCGCAAAAATATCGGCTTCGGTGCGTTCCCACAAATGCTTCGTCCAGTTGCCGGTATTGCCGGTAAACAGCAGATGCGGGGCGACGCCTTTTTTCAACAGTTCGCAGGCGTAATCGCAGACCCGCAAATCATAGGACCCGCAGACGACGATCAGTTCGCAAGCCGGGTGCTGGCGCCCTGACCCGAGGAAGTCCCACAAGACCGTGGCGTGTTGCAGCGTCGGCGTCATGAGCGGGCGAACCTCTGGACAACGCGCCCACTGATGAATAGACCGCCACCCCCCAGGACATGGGGTCCAAAATCCGTCAGCGAGACCGGCAGCGCCGTGAAGTCCGCATACACTCGCGCCGCGCCATGATGGGTCAACGTCGGGTCATCGCCGATGCCGACACACAGCGCGCCGCTGCTGATCGCCGACTGCACACCGCTGACCGAGTCTTCGAACACCAGGCATTCATCGCTGTGCCGCTCCAGTTGCGCCGTCGCCAAGCACGCCATCCATATCAAAGCAGACGGCTGTAAACGTTCGTTGTGTCATGAGTTGAACTTCGCATCCTCTGATGAGCAATAAACGCCAGCGCGGTGAACAACATGCTCAGGCACACAAAGATCCACAAGTGCGGGGGCATGAAATAAAACAGCAGCGTACAGAACGCCGCCGAGAAACCGAGAAAAGCCGCGAGACGCAGTTGGTCGACGCGCCAGTCGGCCACGTAAGTAATCAACACCCCGGTAAACACCTGGAGCCAATAAGCCGCCGCAATCAGCAGGCCGATCTGACTGGCGCTGAAACCCAGTGAATCCAGCGCTCTAGCCTTGGCTTATTAGCGGGTCTAAGGCATCAATGCCGACCGTCATAAATACTGAAGAGGCGAAGTCATACGGTTCGCTCGGGATATGCCTTTACGAGAAGACACAGCGGTTATTTATTGCCATGAGTTTTAATTATGTTTATCAGGGTGACAGCCTAGTAGGAAATATCTGAATGACCTCATGCGATATAAACTAAAAATTAAATACCCTCATGAGCCCCCTGTTTTCGGGGACGTCAGCCGCAGAAAAATAATTGGATTCGCCAGACACAAAAAACCCGCCGACAAGCGTATTGCTCGTCGGCGGGCCCTGTATTAGCCAGCCGTTAGATCACACCATTTCGTGCAGGATCCACTCGGTCACCGAAGTACGTTTCGGCGCCCAGCCCAGTTGTTCACGGGCATGTTTGCCGCGCACCCGGCTGTTCGAACCCAGGCCATAGTTGGCCATTTCATAACCCCACTCGGCTTCGGCATCCTTGAGCGGCCAGTCTTGCGGCTCGCCCAGATTCAGCGCTTGTGCCATCGCCGTGGTCATGTCGACGAACGAAGATTCACCACTTTCAACGAAGTAGAAGGTACCCGGTACGTTTTTGGTCAGCGCCAGCAGGTACAGGGCCACCACATCTTCGATGTGCACGTTGGACCAGATGTTCTGACCGGTGCCGACGTGGCGCACCACACCACTTTTGCGCGCTTGTTTCAGCAGGCGCGGCAACTGCACGCTGTCGCGCTTGACGCCCAGGCTGTTGCCGTAGATCAGGGTGTTGCAGATGACGGCCGAGTTCACCCCGTCCTTCGCGGCGGCGAGGATCAGGTTGTCGATGGCCACGCGGGCGGCTTTATCGACGGTCGGCGCTGGCAGGTTGTCTTCGTAATAGATGACGTCGCTGGATTTACCGCCCGACGCATCACCGACGATGCTCGAACCGCTGGTGTGCAGGAACACTTTGTTGGAACCACGCAGCGCATCGAGCAAGGCTTCCACCGCCGCGCGATGGTCGCTGCTGGCGGCGTTGATCACGGCGTCGGCGGCGCGGGCTTGTGCGGCCAGCAGAGCGCTGTCATCGAGGGTGCCGATCACTGGCGTAATGCCCAGCGCGGTCAGTTCATTGGCTTGTTCGGCGCTGCGCACCAAACCGGTCACTTTATGGCCGGCCTGGACCAGACCCGTGGCGATGGAGCCGCCGATAAAACCGGCAGCGCCGGTAACGAATACGTTCATGGAGAAACTCCCTGCGTTAATAAGTGATGCAACGAGTATCAACGACCGATCCGTGTCGAAACATAGCCGCTGGCCCAATTCACTCTTGCGCAGGGGTCACGAATCAGCCTTTGAAATCGGAATTCGCGTACACCGCCAATTTGCCCTGGATGAAGTCCAGGAAGCACTGGATGCGTAGGGCCAGTTGCGAGTTGCGGTAGTACACGGCGTTGATCGGCTGGCGGTAACCACTGTTGAAATCCGCCAGCACTTCCTTCAGGCGTCCGGCGCGGATATCCGCGTAGGTCATGAAATCCGACAGGCAGGCGATGCCCTGGCCTTCCAGCGCCAGCTGGCGCACGGTCTCGCCACTGGAGGCGTTGATCGCCGCGTTGATTGGCCAGCGATCACCGTGCACATGGCGCAGCGGCCACTGGTTCAGGCCGTCGTTCTGGGTAAAGCCGAGCAGCGTGTGGTCGTTGAGATCGGCGACGGCAACGGGGGTGCCGCGTTGCTCGAGGTACGCCGGGCTGGCGACGATGTGCAGCGGACTGCAACCCAACGAGCGCGCATGCAAAGTCGAGTCGGCCAGCGTGCCGATGCGTATGGCGATGTCGGTGCTTTGTTCCAGCAGGTCAATGATCAGGTCGTTGCTGTTGAGTTCCAGCTGGATGTCCGGGTAGAGACGGCGGAACTCATCGATGTACGGCACGATGGCGTGCAGCATGAACGGTGATGCCGCATTAATGCGCAGGCGGCCGGACGGCGTTTGCTGGCGGGAGTTGAGGCGTTCTTCGAGCTCGTCCATCTGATCGAGAATCAGCTTGGCGTGTTCGAAGAAATATTTGCCCTCCTCGGTCAGGTCCATGCGCCGGGTGGTGCGGTTGATCAGCGTGGTGTCGAGCTTGGCTTCCAGGCGCGACAACGTGCGACTGACCGCCGACGGCGTTTGCCCGACCTGCTCGGCCGCAGCGGAAATCGACCCGCATTCAATCACGCAGACGAAAATCTGCAATTCATCGGATCTGGCTTTCACGTGGGTCCTCTTTGCGAATCGGCGTGGCATGAATCGCCAAGATCGCAGCCTTCGGCAGCTCCTACAAGGAGGAACCACCGGGTGTACACCACCTGTAGGAGCTGCCGCAGGCTGCGATCTTTCCCGCCGTTGCGACGGATAGTAGCCGGAAAACTTAAACAGACAGACCAAACACCTCAGTCAAATGCTGCTCATACCGCTTCACATCACCTTCGATGTCCGGGCGTTTCATCACGTCCACGCACAAAAACGTCGGCAAACCGGTCATGCCAAGGAAGGTGTTGGCCTTGTGGAACGGGAAGTACACCGCGTCCACGCCTTTGGCTTCGAAGAAGTCGGTCGGGTCGTCGAAGGCTTGCTGCGGTGCGTTCCAGGTCAGGGACAACATGTATTGCTTGCCCTGCAACAGACCACCGCTGCCGTACTTTTGCGACGCATCGGAACGGGTGCGACCATCACTGGCGTACAGGCTGCCGTGGCCTTCGGTGAAGACTTCGTCGATGTACTTCTTCACGGTCCACGGCGCGCCCATCCACCAGCCGGGCATCTGATAAATGATCACGTCGGCCCAGACAAACTTGGCGACTTCTTCAGCGAGGTCGTAGCCCTCGTCGATGAACGTGGTCTTCACATCCAGGCCGCCGCGATCCAGCACGCTGAGCGCGGTGTCGTGCAGGGTGGCGTTGTAGCGGCCGTCGGAGTGGGCGAACTTTTTGCCGCCATTGAGCAAGAGGACTTTTTTCATGAGAGGTCTCAGAAGGTTGGAATTCGATGGCGGCAGAGTAACGATCCGCCTCGCGCGCAATAAGCGCTGAATTTCACAATAATCATTTGACCAAAACGCACGAATCGACAGGCGATTGTTGCCATAGACTTTCGCCGATTCTTAATTCGAAGGAGGTTTCGATGAGTGATGTACAAGGCTTCATCCTGCACGCCAAGACCCGCCCGGAAAAAGCCGAGGCCTTCGAAGCGTTGTTTCGCGCCTATGTCGAGCCGAGCCGCGCCGAACCCGGTTGCATCGAGTACCACATGCTGCGCGACCAACAGGACCCGACGCTGTTTATCTTCTACGAGATCTGGCAGTCCCAGGCTCACCTGGACGTGCACTCGAACCTGCCGCACATGCAGCAGTTCCGGGATCAGCGCATGGACTACCTGGAGCGCGATTTCGACATCCGTGCCATCGACATGCTCAGCCCGTCGTCGGCTAGCCGCTGATCAGCAGGTGGCCGCCGAGTAGACCGAGCCCGATAAAGAACACCCGCTTGAACAGCACGGCGCTGATCCGCTGACGCAACCATTGCCCGAGCAACATGCCGAGCACCGCCGGGATCAGCGCCAACAGCGAGGCGCTTAGTTCGCCACCGCCCAAGGCGCCGCGCCAGAACAGTCCGGCGGCCAGCGCCAGGGTCGAGACGGTGAACGACAACCCCAACGCCTGCACCAATTCATCCTTGTTCAAGCCCAGTGCTTGCAGATAAGGAACCGCCGGAATCACGAACACGCCGGTGGCCGAGGTGATAACACCCGTCACCAGACCGCACAGCGGCCCGAGCCAACGCTCGGTGCAACTGCCCACTCTTAAGGTCGGCAGAAATAGACCGCTCAAGGCGTACATCAACAACGCCGCGCCCAATCCCCGCACCACCCAATGCCCACCCGCCATGCCGATCCACAACGTGCCGGCGCCGGTGCCGATGAAGATCGCCAGCAGCATTGGCCATAAGCGTTTGACCAGCCCTTGCAGATGCCCACCGAATGCCAGTTGCCAGACGTTGGTCAGGGTCGCCGGAATGAGCAACAGCGCAGCAGCCTGCGGCGGCGCCATAACCAGGCCGAGCAGACCCATGGCGATGGTTGGCAGGCCGAGGCCGATCACACCCTTGATCATGCCGGCCAGCAGGAAGGTGGCGATGACCAACACAGTCAAGGCCAAGCCAAGGTTTTGGTAGAACGCGACGAGTGTATTCATGGGGCAATCCTGCGCCTGAACAGTGGGCTTGGAAATCTGCCATATACTGAGGGTGCCTCTTGATATGACAGAGGCTCGATCATTCCCACGCTCTGCGTGGGAATGCAGCCCGTGACGCTCCGCGTCACCTGCCAAAGCGGACGCAGAGCGTCCAGTGAGGCATTCCCACGCAGAGCGTGGGAACGATCTTGCGGAAACCCTATGCACTTCGACCTGACCGACCTGCGCCTCTACCTGAACATCCTCGACACCGGCAACATCACCGCTGGCGCCGGCCGCACGCATCTGTCCCTGGCCGCCGCCAGCGCGCGTATTCGCGCCATGGAAGCCTCGCTGGGTATCGAGTTTCTACAAAGGAATCGCCGCGGCGTCACGCCAACGCCCGCCGGCAAGGCACTGGCACAACACGCCAGGGTACTGCTGCAACAGGCCGAGCGCATGCAGCAAGACCTCGCCGACTACGCCAAAGGGGTCAAAGGCCAGGTGCGGTTGTTGTGCAACACAACGGCGATCACCGAATACCTGCCGGAGTTGCTCGCGGACTTCTTGCGCGACCATCCCAATCTCGACATCGACCTGCAAGAACTGCCCAGCGCGCGCATCACCCACGCCTTGCGCCAAGGCGCGGCGGATCTGGGCATCGTTTCCGACGCCATAGACACCGGCGACCTACAGACCCGGCCCTTTCGCGACGACCCGCTGGTCTTGATCCTGCCCCGTGATCATCCTTTGGCCGACGTCGGCGAAGTCAGTTTCAGCGACACCTTGCGCCACGACTACGTAGGACTGAGTGCCAACAGCGCGTTGGCGGTGTACTTGGAAGAACAGGCGTTGCATGCCGGTTCACGCCTGCAAATCCGCATCCGCGCCGACGGCTTCGATGGCGTGATGCGCATGGTCGCCCGAGGTGCCGGACTGGCGATCGTGCCCTTGGCCGCCGTTGAACGCGGGGCGGCGCATCAGCCGTTCAAAAGCCTCGCCCTCACCGAGCCCTGGGCCCAACGCAAACTGCTGCTGTGCGCCCGGGATTTCACCGCGCTGCCCGGTTATGCCAACGCCTTGCTGCAAGCCTTGACTCTCCCCTGAGGGGCAGACTTTACCCTTGAGGTTTGATCTTCAAGGACGCAGACGATGGGCAAGAAGATTCTGGTGATTCTCGGTCATCCTTCGAGCAATAGCTTTTGCGGCGCACTCGCTGAGCGGTATGCGCAGTCGGCGTTACGCGCCGGACACGAGGTGCGGCAGTTGTTTCTCGGCCAACTGGATTTCGACCCGGTGCTGCGTGAAGGCTATCAACAGGTCCAGCCGCTGGAAGCCGATCTGCGCCGGGCTCAGGCCGACATTCTGTGGGCCGAACACCTGACGCTGGTGTATCCGATCTGGTGGGGCGGGATTCCGGCGTTGCTCAAGGGCTTTTTCGACCGGGTGTTCCTGCCCGGGTTTGCCTTCAAGTACCGCGAAGGCAAGGCGTTTCCCGACAAACTCCTGCACGGTCGCAGCGCGCACTTGCTGGTGACCATGGACACACCGCCCTGGTATTACCGCTGGGTCTATCGCATGCCGGGGCTGCACCAGATCCGCAAAACCACCCTGGCGTTTTGTGGCATAGAACCCCGGCGCACGCTCACCTTTGGCCCGATCCTGGGCTCCAGCGCCGGTCAGCGCGAAGCCTGGCTGCTGCGAGCCCAGGCTATCGCCAGCCACTAAGTCTGCCGATAATGGGCCGAGTACTCACGGGTAAAAAAGGACTTTCCATGTACATCGGCCAGGCTGCGCAGCGTTCGGGAACCACCATCAAAAGCATCCGTCACTACGAGGCCATCGGCCTGTTGCCGCCCGCCAGGCGTCAGGGTAGCTACCGGGTTTATGACCAACAGAGCGTCGATCTGCTGAGCATCATCAAGTGCGCCCAACAGCTGGGCTTCAAGCTCAAGGAGTTGCAGGCGATTTTCGCCGGCCAAACCGGCCAACCGCTGTCATGGGACGACGCGCAGCAGGCGATCACTGACAAGAAGCGCGAGGTCCACGACCAGATCACGATGCTGACCCAGCGGCACGCGCAATTGGTCGAGTTTGAAGACAGCCTGCAAAACGCCTGGAAACACTGCCCTTTAGAGCGAGTTTGAGCGCCACTGCCCGCGCATTAATCAAAGCAAAATAAGCACAAGGAATAACTTGCAAGGTACGGCTACATACGTACTATAGCTCCGGAGCGAACGTGTTGTCCGATAGCCGTTTTCGCACAGTGACAACGGTCAAGGAAGAACGGATCAGCTCCAATAACCTACAAGGAATGAGGGGACGCTATGGTTGATTCATCGGAGTTTCGTAACGCAATGGCGATGCTGGGCAGCGCCGTCACCATCGTCACAACGGATGGCCCTGCGGGCCGTTTCGGCTTCACCGCTTCTGCCGTGTGCAGCGTGACGGATTCACCGCCGACGCTGCTGGTTTGCGTCAATCGCGCCTCGGCCAACCACGAGCATTTCAAAACCAACGGGGTGCTCTGTGTGAACGTGCTGACCGGGGGCCACCAATCCACCTCCGGCGCCTTCGCCAACCGTCAGCTGACCATGCAGGAACGCTTCTCCAGCGTTAACTGCCAGACCCTGATCACCGGCTCGCCGGCCATCGAAGAAGCGCTGGTCAACCTCGACTGCCGTGTCAGCAAGATTGACGAGGTCGGTACCCACAGCATTTTTTACTGTGAAATCCTCGAACTCAAACACAGCGAAGCCAAGGAAGGCCTGGTCTATTTCAATCGCAATTACTACCGTCTCAACGACGAAATGCGCTTGGCCCCCGATCAGTAACCGATGCCCCGACCTACGTGACTGCCGCCGGTTTTCGCTGACCGGCAGCTCGTCCGCAACCGGGTCATGACAGGGAAGAAACCATGTTATTCAATGAAGACAACTTCGCGGATCTCGACCTGAACCTGATCATCATTTTCCTGGTGTTGTTTCGCGAGCGAAGTGTTTCGCGCACCGCCGAACGCCTGCACGTCAAACAACCGGCAATCAGTGGCTCGTTGGCGCGCTTGCGCAAGAAGTTTGATGACCCGCTGTTCCTGCGCTCGTGCAACACGATGCGCCCGACCTCGAAAGCGGAAAAGCTGGCCCTGGCCCTCACCCCGGCCATCAGCCAGATTGAAGCGGTAATCAGCCTTTAAGACTCTTCAGGCAGACAGCCCTTTGGCCGGCAAACGGCCAAGGGTTCGCCGCCCGATGAATAGCGGCCGAAGAACTGATCTTTTGGGGATATGTTTTGGTGTTTTTTCAAGCTCGATTGCCGAGCCTGATGTCGAACTAGACCCGCGCCCAGAACGCCGGTAGAAAGCACTCGCTGACCAACAAGGCCGAGCCATTGCGCGTAAAGCGCGAGCGTCTGGCCAGCAGCCGTTTGGCGTGTGGCGCGTAACGATAGGACAGCGCCGCCAACGGGGCGCCGGGGGTCAGCAAGGCACACTGGAACGGTTCGCGCAGGGTCTGTTCCGAGCGGTAGAGAATCTCGGCCAGCGGTCGGCCACCGTACTCGTTCAACTCGGCCCAATCGGCGCTCAGGGCCGGCACACTGGTCAGGCTGCGCGCCGTGACGCAAGCCTCGCCGTCGATCTTCATCACCACTTCGCGCACCCAGCCGGTGGATGCCGGCGGTACATCAAGCGCTTCGGCTTCGTCATGGTTGAGCAGCGTATGCGACTGCTCGAGTACTTCAATAGAATAGTCGCCCATGGCTTTCAAGCGAGGGGTTAACGCGCCGGGCAAAAACAGCCAATGATGCTCGGGCGCGGTCAACTCCGACAACGGTCGAGATGACCAATAATGATTGGTTCCCATGCTCACACACCTCCCTGGTGATCGTGAATCGGTTGGTTGCCGTGAAGGGGCCAGCCCTTCACGTGCGGTGGATCAACTTCATTCAAGCGTCGGCGTCTTCGGTCACTTCATGCTTGCTGATCACATCAACGGTCTGTTCATCGAACTTGACCGCGGTGAGCAGCGAATCGAGCAGCCCGGGAAACCGCAGGTCCATGTCCTCGCGGCGCAGGGACAAGAGGTTTTCCCGACCGTACGGCCGTTGCCAAATCAGACCGCTGTCGCGCAAAACCCGCCAGTGGTGGGTCATGGTCGACTTCGATGCGCCCTTGAGAATCCGGCCACAGGGGTGTTCCTGGCCATCGGCCAACACCTTCAACACGGTCAGGCGCAACGGGCTCCCCAGCGCGGACAGAACATTCTCTAACAAGATCTGGTCCTGGTTGGGGTGATTCGGGACGTTCATAGGTAGGTACCTTTGATGATATAGGCGGGAAAAGCCCTGCGTGAATTCGTCTATACGAGAACAGTAAGACTATACACAAAGATCCCTTTTCCCGCGATAAACGCCCCGGGCGCTACAGCCCGTTGAACGCTACTGTTCGGTGTTTTTCGCCAAGGGCGATTCGCGCTCCTGGAAGCCGCCGCCCAACGCCGCCATCAATGAAATCGAACTGTCGACGTGCTTGCTGTTGAGGTAAGCCAGGCGCATCTCGTCCTGAATCAATTGTTGCTCGATGTTTAGCGCGTCGAGGAACGTATCTTCCCCGGCCTTGTAGCGCGATTGCGAAAGGTCATAGGAGGACTGGGCAATCGCACACGCATCCTGTTGCACCACAATCTGCTGTTCGAAGGAGCGCAATTGCGTCACCGAAATCGCGACTTCGTGCAGCGCTGACGTCAGCACCTGGTTGTAGTGCGCAATGGAAACATCCAGCTCGGCATTGCCGGCCTTGAGGTCGGAGCGCAAGCGCCCGGCATCGAAAATCGGCAAGGATATGGTCGGCGCGATGTTCCAGAACTTGCTGACGCTGGCGAAAATCGCGTCACCGGACAAGGCATGCGTACCCGCGGCAGCGACCAGGTTGATGTTGGGATAAAACGTGGTTTTGACCGCGTCGATATTCTTGTTCTCGGCCTCCACGCGCCAGCGCGCCGCGACGATGTCCGGCCGGCGCCCGAGCAACTGCGCCGGCAGTTGCGCGGGCAGCGCCACCACACTGGCTTGCAGGGTCGAAGGACGCTCGATGCCCTGCGCACGATCAACGCCCTTGCCCACCAGGACGGACAATTGCAGCCGCGCAATTTCAATATCGTCCAGCGCGCCGATCAGAGTCGATTCCGAACGCGCCTTGAGGCTTTGCACCTGTTTCAACTGCGACAGGTTGTCCAGCCCCGAGTTGTAGCGCGAGTCCGACAACTCCACCAGTTTGCTCAAGCGCGCCAGATCACGGCGATTGAGTTCCGACACCTGCCAGGCATACGCCAACTGGTTGTAGGCCTTGACCACGTTGACCGTCAGAATCAGCTTCGACGATTGCAGGTCGACTTCCGCCGCCATGGCGCTGTTGAGCGCCGATTCCCAGGCCGCGCGTTGCCCGCCCCACAGGTCAAAGGTGTAGTTGAAATTGACCGCCAGGTTGCGGGCCGTGAAGTACTTGTGGCCTTCGCCACTGTAGTCCTCGAACTTCGACAGACGCCCACGGGTGACACCCGCCGAGGCGTCCATTTCCGGGTAGCGTTCGGCATCGCGCAAGTCCAGGAAAGCGTTGGCCTTGGCGACCCGCGCCGAGACTTCCTGCAAGTCCGGGTTGCTCGCGTAAGCCTCTTCGATCAGGGCCCCCAGGCGTGGATCGCCGAGGGACGACCACCAATCGGCACGGGGCCAATTGGCGGGTGGCAGCGTGTCTTTCAGGCTGTTCGAGGACGCCTGGTCAATCGACAGCAACTGGCCCTGATGATCGATCCCGGCGTAGTTCACACAACCTGCCGTCAACAGGATCGAAGCGGCCAGCGGCGCCAGCATGAAGCGTGTAATCCGATACATACAACTTCCTCAGATGGGTTGCGGCGCACTGACCGGGTGAATTTCAGCGGCACGCACCGGCTGCTTGATCGAGCTCAGCAGGGTGTAGACCGACGGCAGAATGAACAGCGTGAATAGCGTCCCGATCAGCATCCCCACCACAATCACCAGACCCAGGCCGAAGCGGCTGTTGGCGCCCGCTCCGCTGGCGAACAACAGCGGCGCCAGGCCCACCACCATCGCAGCGGTGGTCATCAGAATCGGCCGCAGACGCACTTGCGCGGCATGTTGAATCGCTTGCACACGGTCCATGCCTTGCTTGCGCTGCAATTCATTGGCGAACGCGACCATCAGGATCCCGTGCTTACTGATCAATCCGATCAAGGTGATCAGGCCGATCTGGGTGTAGATGTTCAGCGAAGTCATGCCCAGCGCCAGCGGCACCAAGGCCCCGCAGATCGACAACGGCACGCTGATCAGAATGATGAACGGGTCGCGGAAGCTTTCGTACTGCACGCTTAGCACCAGGTAAATGATCACCAGGGCCAGGCCGAAGGTGAACACCAGGCTGTTGCCTTCCTGCACGTACTGACGGGCGTCGGACTGCCAGTCGAAACTGAACCCGGCCGGGAAGTTTTCCGATTGTTTTTGCAGGAAGCCCACGGCATCGCCCAGGGTCACGCCCGGTGCCGGAATAGCCTGGAACGTGGCGGAGTTCTGCTGGTTGAACTGGGTCAGGCGGTTAGGCTCGACTTTCATGCTCAGGGTGGCCAGCGTCGACAGCGGCACCGGATTGCCCTTCTGGTCCTTCACGTAATACAGCTTGAGAGTTTCCGGGGTCAGTCGGTCGGCAGAAATCGACTGCGGAATCACGTCATAGGAACGCCCGTGAAAGGAGAACCGGTTGACGTATTTCTCGCCGATCAGGCTGTTGAGGGTCTCGCCGATGTCCTGCATGCGAATGCCCAAAGCGTTGGCCTTGGCGCGGTCGATCTGGATTTCCACCACCGGGTTGTTGAAGTCCAGGTCGCTGTCCACCACCGCAAACAAGCCACTGGCCTGGGCCGCTTGCTTGAGTTGATCCATCACGTTGAACAACGCCAGGTATTCCTGATCGCTGCGAATGACCATTTGCACCGGCAACCCGCCAGTGGAACCTGGCAATGGCGGCATCTGGAACACAAAGATGCTGGTGCCTTCGATCTGGTTCACCTTCGCCTGCAAGTCGGGCTGGATGGTGTTGGCGTCACGCCCGCGTTTTTCCCAGTCCACCAGGTTGATCCCGCCGACGCTGTTGGACAGCCCGTCGGAACCGTTGGCCACCCAGTTGCTGTAACCCTCGGGGATTTCGTTGAATGTCTCGTAGAGTTTGTGGGCGTAGGCTTCCAGGTAGTTGAGGTTGGCATGTTGCGGCGCCTTGATGGCGGTCAGCAGGATGTTCTGGTCTTCCAGCGGTGCCAGTTCGGTCTGCGCCGAGCGGTACAGGAACGGCAGGCTGAAAAAGATCACCAGCGCCACACTCAGGCTGATCCAGCGTCGAGCCAGCGAACCGCCGAGCAACGCGCCGTAACGCCGGGCCAGGTACTGGAAGAAGCGGTCGGCTTTGACGGCCATGAAGCCTTCGCTGCTTTTGGCATCCAGCAGGCGAGTACTCATGATCGGCGACAACGTCAGCGCGACGATGCCGGAAATCACTACCGCGCCGGCCAGGGTCAGCGCAAATTCCTTGAACAGCGTGCCGGTCAGGCCGCCCATCAAGCCGATCGGCGCGTACACCGCCGCCAGGGTAAACGTCATCGCCACCACCGGCCCCGCCACTTCACGGGCACCGATCAACGCCGCATCGAACGGGGTCTTGCCTTCCTCGATGTGCCGGTGGACGTTCTCCACCACCACGATCGCATCGTCCACCACCAATCCGATGGCCAACACCATCGCCAACAAGGTCAGCAGGTTGAGACTGAAGCCGAACATTTGCATCAACATCGCCGCGCCGAGCATCGACAGCGGAATGGTCACCAACGGAATCAGTACCGTGCGGAACGTCCCCAGGCACAGGTAAATCACCAGCACCACAATCACCAGCGCTTCGAGCAGCGTGTAAGACACTTCGTCAATCGAGGACTGAATGAAGTGCGCCACTTCGAACGGAATTTGTACGGTCACACCCGGTGGCAGGGTTTCCTGAATCTGCGGGATCAGTTCCCGCACACGCTTGACGATCACCAACGGGTTGCCGGTCGGTGCGGCATCGAGGCCGAGGAACAGCGCCGGGACATCGCTCATCGAACCACTGGTATCGGTCGCAGCCGCATTCAGCTCGACCGTGCCCACATCGCGGACTCGAATGATCCGACCGTTGTCGTTGCGCAGCACCATGTCGCGGAAATCTTCGACGCTGTTGAGGTCGGTGTTGACCCGCAGGTTGCTGACCACATACAGGCCTTTGACCTGACCGGGTGCCGCCTGGAAGTTGTTGCCTTCGATGGCTTTCGAAACGTCTTGCCCGGTCATGCCGTAACCGGCCAGGCGTTGCGGATCGAGCCACAGGCGCATGGAGAGTTTTTGCTCGCCCATGATGTTGATTTTCGCCACACCTTCGATACCGGCGAACATCGGTTCGACGACCCGGGAGATGTAATCGGACATCTCCGGGATGGTCAGGTTGGAACTGGCGAACGCCACGTAGGCCACGCTGGTGAAGCCACCCGAGGTGCGTTCCACCACCGGGTCATAGGCATCCTTGGGCAAGCGATACTTGATCTGGTTGACCTTGGCCATCACCTCGGTCAACGCCGAGATGGAGTCACTGTTGAGGGCCATGCGGATCGTGACCAGGCTGCGCCCCTGGGTCGATGACGACGACAGGTAGTCAATGCCCTCGACCGAGGCCACGGCCTGGCTGATCGGCTGGGTGACAAAGCCTTGCATCAGCTCCGACGAGGCACCGGGGTACTGGGTGGTGACCGTGATAGTCGACGTCTCCAGCATCGGGTACTGGCGGATCGGCAAGTTCAGCAACGCACGCACACCGAACAGCAGGATCAGCGTACTGACCACCACTGCCAGCACGGGGCGGCGTAAAAAGATGTCGGTAAATTTCATTATTTCGACCCGGTTGCGAGGTTAAGACCAATCGTGTCCGGAACACCTTCCACCGCCACGCCGTCATGGAGTTTCAACTGCCCGGAGGTCACCACTTGCACGCCTTCGTTCAAGCCTTTGTTGACGACCGCCCAGCCATCGCGACGCTCACCGACCTTGATGCTTTCACGCTTGACCTTGGTCACGCCGGCCTCGTCGAGGTACACCGAGAACACGCTTTCGCCGTAGGCGTTGTAGGTGATGGCGGTTTCCGGGATGAGCAGTTCCGCGGTCTGCGGCAGCGTCACCGAAACCCGGGCGTACATGCCTGGACGCAGCAGTTTTTTGGTGTCGGTAATCACCGCCTGGACGTTAATGGTGTGGGACTGGTTGATCTGCGGATCGACCGCCACGATCTTTCCCTGAAACTTCACATCGGCCCAGGCATCGACCTTGGCCTGCACGGTCTGGCCCAGTTCCACGCGGGAACCATCACGCTCGGCCAGGGTGAAGTTGACACGCAGCACACCCGGATCAGTCAGCGTCGCGACAGCGCCGCCAGCTTCAAGGTATTGCCCCAGATGCGCCTGGCGAATGCCCAGGGTGCCGGCGAACGGTGCACGGATATGACGCTGGGCAATCTGCGCCTGCATGCGTTCCATATCACCTTTGGCGGCATCCAGTTGAGCGCGGGCACTGTCGAAGGCACGGCGGCTTTCGGCACCGGTCTTGGCCAGTTCCTGCACACGAGCGAATTGCGCCCGGGCCGATTCGAACTCGCCCTTCAGGCGCACCAACTCACCCTGTTCGGGAGCATCGTTAAGGGTCAGCAACACTTGCCCGGCCTTCACTTCATCACCGGACTCGAAATCGATATCAACCACCTTGCCGCTGACTTCAGCCGACACCAATACCTGACGCTGCGCTTCGAGCTTGCCGATCGCTTCGAGGTAGTAGGTGTACGGTTGTTTTTTGACCTGGGCCAGACCGACCCGGGTACTGGGGATTCGTTGATCGGCAGCCGCCGGAGCCGGTGACCAGAAACGCCAGCCCAACGCGCTGGAAATGATCACAACGAAGATAATAAAGACCAGCGTTTTAACTATATTTCGAGCAAGCATGTGGCACTCCCTTGACTCTTTACTGCGAGCACAAAAGTTGAAGAATTAAGAAAAAAGATGCGACACAAACCCGGCGAGTTATTAATCCCTGTGATCAATCACTCATAACCCGCCGAACTTGTTTAATAGCGTATTAGGCCGCAATCAGTACGTTGGTTTTATCCAGGTACAGTTTGCCAATACCGTGCAAGTTCAAAGGCGACAAGGTGAAGTGCTTTGAACCGGTATGAATATCGCGGAAGCAACGTTCCAGAAAGCTGGTTTTGTAAACCGCTTTGGAACCGGCCAGTGCGTAAATCTGGTTGACCGCATTCACCGAGTTTTCAGTGAGGACCGAAGCGGCCAGGCCGACGCGTGCGCCCACCGGCTCACCGATGGTTTCACCGCGGTTGATCACTTGGCAGATGGCGTCTTCGAGCAACAGCTGCGCGGTGTGCACCGACGAGATGGCGCGCCCGGTCTTCTCGAAAATCACCCCTTCCAGGCCCGGGTCGGTATTCACCGCGCGGTCATTGCGAAAGTGATCGACCGCCGCCCGGGCCACGCCCAGTACGGTGGACATCGCCGCCAACGTGCCGAACTCGTAGTAGCCCGTGGCATAAGCGCGGGAGCTGCGGATTTCAGGGGATTTTTTCAGTGTTTCGACGTCCAGGGAGAACGCCTTGTTGACCAGCACCTGTGAACATTCGAAGTGGTTGCTGCCGGTGCCGCGCATGCCCAGGGTGTCCCAGGTGTGGTTGATCTTGCACTGGCTGGCCGGGACGAAAAACATTCGCACCTCAGGTGCCGAGCCGTCGGCCGGGCCTTTGACGGTGGCGGTGCACACCAGCCAGTCGGCGTGGGCCGAGCCACTGGCGAAGGCCCATTTGCCGCTCAACAGGTAGTCGTCGCCCACGGGCAACGCTTCGCCGCCGGAGTGAATCGCACCAATCACAAAACCGTTGCAGGTGCTGTAGATGGCTTCGGAGGTGTGCTCCGGCAAATAGTCGGAGAGGCGCCCCATCGCCACTTGCACAGCCAACTGCCAGGAGACGGAAGCGTCATGCCCGGCAAACTCCAGCAGCATGGCCGAGGTGGTCTGGATATCAACCTGGGAACCGCCAAACGCCCTGGACACGGAGGTCCGGGCAAAGCCTTCCTTGAAAAGCTCAGACATCACATCCTTGTGAGTCGCATTCGTCTGCTCGCTGTAATCCCGGTGTTTAAGGATCAAAGGGTTCAGTGCACGTACCTTCTCAAGCCATTCATTGGATTCGGTGGGAAGGTTATTCCATTGCATTAGATTTTTCATAACGGCTCCTAGCTATTATTTATTAACATTCAGCAGACGAAAAAACAGACAACTATTTATTGTTATTAAACCCCGTGAAAAATGTACGTCTACAGTCGTACATTGGCAAGCGTTATTATCGGGAGCAATACATATTTTCTAGAAAGCACTGATATTTATTAAAGGCGAAAAGAAACACCCGAACTTGCAGAGAAGTTACGGCTTTTAAACACTACGGTATTAGCGTGCGCCAGCGCGTCGTGCACTCACCTCCGACAGCGATGCCCAATCCTGATCGCCCTGGCCGTGGGCCATTCCGTCCAGCAGGTTGTCCTTCAACACACTGGCAAACGGCAACGGCACCTGCGCCGCTTCACCCGCCTCCAGCGCCAGGCGGATGTCCTTCAAGCCCAGGGACAATTTGAACCCTGCCGGCTCGAACTGTTTGTCGACCATCAGTTTTCCGTAGCCCTGATAGACCGGCACCGCAAACAGCGTCGAGGTGATCATCTCGATGAACGCTGCGCGGCTGATGCCGTAGCCGCTGGCCAGAGTCGACGCCTCGGCCGTGGACTCGATCGCCGCGGCAATCATCAGGTTGGCCGACAGCTTGGCAACGCACGCCAGTTCTGCACACTCGCCGAACGGCCAGGTCTTGCGCCCCAATACATCGAACAACGGCTGAACCCGTGCCAACGCATCGGCAGGCCCGGACACGAGAATATTCAGATTGCCGGCCGCCGCGACATCCACCCGCCCCAGCACCGGGGCCGACACATAAGCTACCCCGCGCTCGGCGTGCAGTGCCGCCATTTCTTTAGCCAGCGCCACAGACACCGTGGACATGTTCACATGGACGCTGCCCGGCGCCAGGCCGTCCAGCGCTTTGGCATCGATGAACACTGATCGGATGGCGGTATCGTCGCCGAGCATCGAGATCAACACCTCGGCGTTCGCCGCCAGTGCCGGACTGTCGACCGCTTGAGCGCCGGCGCGGACCAACTCCTCCAGCGGAGCCGGCGAGCGATTCCACACGCGGACCTGATGACCGGCCTTCAGCAGGTTCAGCACCATCGGTGCGCCCATCGTGCCCAAACCAATAAAACCCAGTTCCATGTCTTGCTCCTGTCTGTGTCAGGTGCCCGGAATGTCCGTTGCACGGCGAATCAGAATTGCGATTGTACGTGTACAGGCGTACATTTCAAGTGCCTCGATTATTTAACCTTCGGAGCACCGGTTTCAAACATACCTATACGCAAGGCAAGGAGGCTTTATGCAATTCGGGATCTACACCGTTGGCGACGTCACGCAAGACCCGACCAACGCCAGTACCCCAAGCGAATCTCAGCGCATTCAGGCCACACTGCAAATCGCGCAAAAAGCCGAGGACATTGGTCTTGATGTGTTCGCGACCGGCGAGCACCACAATCCGCCGTTCATCACCTCTTCCCCGACCACGCTGCTGGCGTACATCGCGGCGAAGACCCAACGCATCATCCTCTCGACCTCCACAACCCTCATCAGCACCAACGACCCGGTGCGCCTGGCCGAAGAGTACTCGCTGCTGCAAAACCTCTGTGGCGGGCGCATGGACCTGATGCTCGGTCGCGGCAACACCGCGCCGGTCTACCCCTGGTTCGGCAAAAACATCGCCGACGGCCTGCCGCTGGCGATGGAAAACTATCGGCTGCTGCACCAACTGTGGCGCGAAGAAGACATTAACTGGAGCGGTCGTTTTCGCACACCGCTGAAGAACTTCACCTCGATTCCCCGGCCGCTGGATGACTTGCCGCCCTTCGTCTGGCACGGCTCGATCCGCACCCCGGAAATCGCCGAACAAGCGGCGTATTACGGCGACGGTTTTTTCGCCAGCCATATTCTCTGGCCCCGCGAACACTTCATTGCCCTCGTCGAGTTTTACCGGGAACGCTTTGCCTTTTACGGCCATGGCACGCGCGAGCAAGCCATCGTCGGCCTGGGCGGGCATATCTTCATGCGCCGCAACTCCCAGGATGCCCGACGCGAGTTCCGTCCCTACTTCGACAACGCCCCGGTCTACGGACATGGACCGTCCCTCGAAGAGTTCATGGAGATGACCCCGTTGTCGGTGGGCAGCCCCCAGGAAATCATCGACAAGACCCTGACCTTTAGCGAGCATTTCGGCGACTACCAGCGCCAATTGTTCCTGTTCGACCATGGCGGTATTCCATTGAAAACCGTGCTGGAACAGCTCGACATGTTCGGCGCCGAAGTGCTGCCGGTGCTGCGCGAAGAAACCCGCAAACGCCGTTCGCCGCTGGCGGCCGAAGCCCCCACCCACGCCAATCGCCTGGCCCATTTGCATTCGACACAGATGCTTGAACTTGACCCGAGAACCGGTTTGAAAACCACGTCCCACGACACCGTCACCGGCCGATAAACCCACCCGGCAATGGCCCTCGATCAATCGAGGGCCATTGCCGACGATCAGGCCGCGCCCCGCAGAGGTGGATGCGCGCCCATCACCGTCAACACATCATCGGTAATCAGCCGGGCGAGGTATTGACCGTAACCGGTCTTGCTCATGGCGCCGGCCAGCACCAGCAACTGCGCATCGTCGATCCAGCCCTTGTTGTAGGCAATCTCTTCCAGGCAGGCGATTTTCAAGCCCTGACGCTTCTCGATGGCGTGTACAAAATTGCCCGCTTCCAGCAACGCATCGTGGGTGCCGGTGTCGAGCCAGGCCATGCCGCGCCCCATCACCGAGACATTCAATTTGCCCCGTTGCAGGTAGACATTGTTGACGTCGGTAATCTCCAGCTCGCCCCGTGGCGACGGCTTGATATCAGCCGCGATCTGCAGCACTTCGTTATCGTAGAAATACAGACCGGTGACGGCGAAATTGGATTTCGGATCGGTCGGTTTTTCACAGATGCTCAAGGCCTTGCCGGTCGCGTCGAACTCGACCACACCAAAGCGCTCGGGGTCGGCCACGTAATAGCCGAACACCGTCGCGCCCTCGTCGCGGCTGGCCGCTTGCACCAGGGTTTCGCCAAAGCCGGCGCCGTAGAAAATGTTGTCGCCCAGGACCAGGCACACATTGTCTTCGCCGACAAATTCACGGCCGATGATGAAGGCCTGCGCCAGGCCATCCGGGCTTGGCTGCACGGCGTAGCTCAGGCTCAAACCCAACTGGCTGCCGTCGCCGAGCATGCGCTGGAAACCAGGCAAATCTTCCGGGGTGGAAATGATCAGGATTTCGCGAATTTCCGCCAGCATCAACACTGACAGCGGGTAGTAGATCATTGGTTTGTCATACACCGGCAGCGACTGTTTGGACACGCCCAGGGTGATCGGATGAAGACGCGAACCGGCGCCGCCCGCCAACAGAATTCCTTTGTACTTGGCCATGCTTTTTTTCCTTTTAAGCAGAGATTTTTGAAGTGGGTAATGTTCAGGCTTCAACCGATTCGGTGGCGTGTTCGCCGATGCGTTCCAGGGCGTAGTCGCCCGACAGGACCCGCGCCCACCAAGGACTGTTTTCCAGGTACCAGTCGACGGTTTTACGCATCCCGGTCTCGAAAGTTTCCTGCGGCGTCCACCCCAGGTGGGCATGGATTTTCCCGGCGTCGACGGCATAACGCTTGTCGTGGCCGGGGCGGTCCTTGACGAAGGTGATCAGGTTGCGAAAGTGCGTGACGCCCTCCGGTTTGACCGCGCCGCGCTCCTCCAGCAAATCGCACAAGGTATGCACCACTTGCAGGTTGGTTTTCTCGTTGTGGCCACCGATGTTGTAGGTCTGTCCAACCTCACCGCGACTAACCACGGCATACAAGGCCCGGGCGTGATCCTCGACAAACAGCCAATCACGGATCTGCGCGCCATCGCCGTACACCGGCAACGGTTGGCCTTGCAGCGCGTTGAGAATGACGTGGGGAATCAGCTTTTCCGGGAAATGGAACGGCCCGTAATTGTTCGAACAATTGCTCAGCACCACCGGCAAACCGAAGGTGCGGTGCCAGGCGCGCACCAGGTGATCGGAGCTGGCCTTGCTGGCGGAATACGGCGAACTCGGCGCGTAAGCTGTGGTTTCGGTGAAGGCCGGGTCCTGTGGTTCAAGGTCGCCATACACTTCATCGGTGGAAATGTGGTGGAAGCGAAACGCGGCCTGGCGCGGCGCATCAAGTCGGTTCCAGTAGCTTCGTGCCGCTTCGAGCAAGGTGTAGGTGCCGACGATATTGGTTTCGATGAACGCCTGCGGGCCTTCAATCGAGCGGTCCACGTGGGACTCGGCGGCCAGGTGCATCACGGCATCGGGTTGCTGGCGTGCAAAGATCTCGTCCAGCGCGTTCTTGCTGCGGATATCCACTTGGTAAAACGAGTACCGCGGTGAGTCGGCGACGTCGGCCAACGAATCCGGGTTGCCGGCGTAGGTCAACTTGTCCACGTTGATGACTTCACAGTCGGTTTCATTGATCAGATATCGCACGACGGCCGAGCCAATAAAACCCGCGCCTCCCGTCACTAAAATTTTCATCAGCGCCTCCCTTGGCCAATTGATGATTGAAAAATCCTTGAACGTTCGCTTAGTTGAGCAAAGCCACCCAGTACTGGCTCAAGCCCTGCTCCAGAATCAGCAGTGTCTGGATGCAGACAAAACTTTCATCGGTGGTCGCCGACGTCGAGTTGAGCGGGCCGAATCCGCCGTCCTGTTTTTGATGGGCGGCAACCCAGTCCTTCGCTTCCTGCAGATAAACCGGTTGGGCATCGAGCAGGTACATCGCCGCAATGGCCATGTACGTGCCCACCAGGCTCACGGCTTTGCCCGGCCGGTAATGGAACGAGCCATTGGCCAATTGCAGCTTTTGCAGCCAGGCCACGGTTTGCCCGGCGTCGACGATGCGCTTGTTGAGGATGAACAGCGTCGACACCACGCGGTACACCGAAAACGCGTCCGGCGGATAGCCCGGTTTGTTGGCAAAACCACCGTCGGCGGTGCGGCAGCGCAAGGCGAACGCGAGGACCGCTTGCTCGTCCGGGGCCTTGGCGCCGAGCGCATGCAGCGACAGTACCGCCAGGTTGGTGTGCCAGATATCGGACGCAAAACCCGGCACATCGCCGAAACCGCCGTCCGGGTTCTGGCACGCTTGCAAGTAACGCACGCAGCCTTCGATGTCGTTCGGCAAAGCGCCCAGCACGCGCAACGACAACACCGCGCAGTAACTGGCGAACACATCGCTCAGGTGCCCCGGCTGCTCGGCGAAACCGCCGTCGGTGTTTTGCGAAGACTTAATGCAGGCGATCAGGCTCGCCTTGTTTTCAATCTGAATGCCCAGCGCGTGCAAGTCCGAGATCACGTGCAAACCGGAAAACACCTGCCAGGTCTTGTCCGCCCGAAAGCCCAGCGGCGCGGTTTCGGCGGTCAGCCCGTAAGGCGTATCGCTTGAGGCGCGGGCCTTGGACAGCCAGGCCAGATAGCGCTTCAAATCAACATTGATGGCGGGTACGGCCGCGGGATGGATGTCTTGCACATCGCCGCTGCCATCGATCGCGATCAGTTCCTGCGCAACCAAAGCCGCATCGTCGTGATGATGGACGGTGGCCGGTGGCGCAAGGTTCTGCAGGGCGTGGGCCGCGGCCAACTGGGTTTTCAAACTTTTCAGGTGCAACGGCAGATAGGTCAGGTTGCCGATGCTGAAGATCCCCGGTTGACGCGGTGGCGCCCAGAACTGCCGGATAAACGGCACGGTCGGATCATCGGGTGTAGACCAGAAGTAGCCCTTGCCCAAGAACAGCCCGCCATTGCTGCGGTCATGAAACTCCAGCAACGCCGCTGTCACCGATGTTCGATCAGTCCCTTCGAAACCGTTCGGGAATGCCTGCATTGCCTGCAACAGTAACGCGACGTCGTAGGCGGTTTTGATCGGGAAAGGCGACTCGTGTTTTTTGTATGAGGTGTGCCAGTCGACCCGCACTTTGCCGTTGATACACACCCTGTCCCAATACCCGCCATAGGCTGGATCGCGGAACAGCGCCAGGGTTTGCAGCAAAAACGAGCGCGCCAGATTCGACAGCGCATTGTCGTCGCGAACGCTCGCCAGTCGCGCCAGTGCAAGACTGATGTGGGCACGCACAGCGCAGCGGCTCAAGTCCACGTCGACGCACGATTCGCTGTCACCGCCGGCGATGCGAGCGATCAGGTTCTCGGTATGCACCTGCAGGTGCCCGACCAGCCCCTGACCCAGCGGATCGTTGCCGATCCGGGTCAGCAGGTTGGCCGCGCTGATATCCAGCTCAATGAAGGTCGCCACTTCCAGTGGCGTCGACCAATCGCTGCTATAGACGCCCGCGACGGTGGACCGGGCGTAGAGCGCTTCGATCTTTTCCAGCATCGCGGTAATGATTTCCAGGTTCGCCGCGTTCTGTGGCGCCCTGCGCTGATAGGCCATCAAGGCATTCAGCGCATCCAGTTGCAGCGCCAGGGTTCGGCAGCGCCCCGAGCCGTGGGGCGTCCAGAACTGATCGGCCAGTTCATGGAACCCGGCGTGCTGGGCATCGTACAAACCCATCAACCCGTCGTGGGCGAAGCGCAATTGCGTTTCATCGCCATGCTCGGCCTGGTAGAGCGTCGCCTCAACTTGATCCTGCAACTGCTTGTCACTGGAAATGGCGACCTGCCCACTGGCATCGGTGATTGCAAAATAACCACCGTGCTCGAGGTCGGCGAGGCCTTGATCAAAAAAGAACTGCGGATGAAGCGACATGGTGTATCCCTCTTCCTTGAGGTTAAGCGGCCTGGCTTTCGGTCAGCGGCATCACGACGCCCTGGCACAACTCGATAATACGGCTGGCGGCGCGCGCGGCGCCTTCACCATCCGGAGCGGCGACTTGCTGATGCGGGGCGAAATAGTTCAGGGCCTGGGCGTCTTTATCGAGCTCGGCCTGGACCAATTCAACGATGCGGTGCTGGTCGTGGCCCAGGTGCGTCGCAAAACCGAGCATCTCCAGACGACGCAAGGCTTCGAGTTCGTGGTATTCCGATTTGGACGGCAACACAAACAAGGTCGGAATCTTTAACGCGGCAATTTCTGTCACGGTGATCCAGCCCGGCGCCGAAATCAGCAGGCTGGCCTCATGCAGCAAACCCATCCAGTCCGGGTAGTACGGCACACAAATCACGCTGTCCTGGGCCGCGATGTCCTGACGTCCCAGCAACACCATTTTCAGCTCGGGATTGCGTTCGCGCAGGGTCTTGAAACTGTCCAGGTAGGCGGCGAGCAGCGCATCCTTGTTTTGCGAGAACATCGTCGTGCCGCTGATGGACGCGACGATAAACGGCGAATCGCCGATGTTCAGTTCGGCGCGTACATCCAGGCCGCTTTGCACGTACTCGCGAATCATCGGCCCGACAAAGTGAGCCTTGCCGCTGCTTAGGGCTTCGGCGACCGGCGTGCCCTGATCAAGCGCCGCCACATAAGGTTTATCGGTCAAGACCAATTGGCTTTGATTGATCATCCAGCTGAACTGGCTGTGCAGTGCGGTGCGAGCCCGGGCCATTTCAAGCGCATTGACCTCGAAGCCACCGTCGGCCAGGTCATGGTCTTCCAGTTGGCAGAGGGTGAAGTCATAGCGCTCGGTGACAAACACCAGCGGCGTGCCGCTGAAAATGGCAGCCAGGCAGGCGGCCATGTTGTAGTCCGATACCAGTACCGAAGGTTTGTACTCGGCGATCAGCGCCAGGTAAGACAGAATTCGCTCGCCGGACAAGAACGTATTGGCGATATAACCGCCAATGTAATTGGCCCAGTCCAGTTCTTTCGACAAGTTGCTCTTTTTCGAGTAATCGACCAACCGGCCGGCAATATCCACAACCTCGACACCGGCCTTTTCAAACAACGGTGTAAACGTCGGCTGCAAGGAAGCCAGCGCAACAGTCAGCGGCATGTCCGGGGTTTGCTTTTTTATCGCCTGAGCGATGGACAGTGCACGCATGTTATGGCCGGAACCGGTTGGATTAGGGGCAAATAAAATCATTCTTGAATCTCCATTAGTTGAACAACGCCATGAACCACAGTGTTTTCCAATACATCCCTTATAACCACTGAATAGGGCTTTATAACCGCACCTTCACCAATATTCAGCGGACCTACCAAGATGGCACCTTCGCCAATAATGCAACGACTTCCAATTCTTACCGGAGCTTCCTCCCAAGGCAGTGAACGAAACGAATAATCATGAGTTGAAGCGACAATCGTCACCCCGGCACCGACCTCGGTGAAGTCGCCGATCGTGACGCCACCGGCAGCTTCGATCACCACGCCTTCACCCAGCGTGGCACCGGTGCCCAACTCAATACCGCCCTGTTGGGACATGCCGCCCTGACGTTGACTGCGCCCGATAAGGATGCAGTCGCGGGCGATTTCCACCGACGCACCGCCACGCAATTCGGCGTCAATCAATGCGTCTTCGCTGATGTCCCAGGTGATGGTGTCCGGATTCAACGCCTTGAGTCGGGCCACGGACAGCGACGCTTTGTCGATCAGCGAGGGCAAGCCCTGACGGGCTCTATCCCGCACTTTGGCCAGCACATGAGCCGGGCTCGGCGTGCCGTCCTCGATCACTTTGCGATAGCCGATCACCCGTGCCGGGCGGCCCACGGCAATGGCGTCCGGCGCAATATCCGAGGTCACCAGAGCACCCGCCGCAATCACGGCCCCGGCACCGATGGTGACGCCGGAACTCACCGTGACCTTGGCGCCGAGCCAGGCATTTTCGCCGACCAGAACCGGGGACTCCGAGGTGCCCAGGCACTGCACACCGGTCGCCAGCATGCTCGACTTGCCGATGCTGACATGCCGCAAATCCGACTTGAACCCGACAAAAATGTCATCGCCCAATTCCGCACTTTCCAGGCGGCAGGCCGCCCGAATCCAGACATGTCGACCCAAGTCGCTGGCGGAATCAATCGTCGTTAAAACTTCGATCAGATTAATATCGTCCACAATAAAGCCTCATTCCATTGATGCCGGGAACATAGTAAATTCGGCGCGCACAAAACCCCGCTGACGGAGTCAGCCTATGCGCAACTGTTAACTAGTTAGTGATTAATCAAACTTCTCTAAGCACGCATGACGTTGCGTCTGCGCCGCTTTATTAACTGACTGTTCCATTCACTGATCGCTTTCCATAAACGACAGATAAATGTCCACGCTTGTACCAGGGGCCAAGTCAGAAATTAACGAGAGCTTGCTGAATTAAGTCGGTCCGTGACTGCGATGTAACTCCATTGAAGGGGAATGTCCTTTAGTACGAATGTTATAGTACAGACGATTTTGTTTTGCAATAGGTGTCCGACTGGTTATCTCGTATGAGTCTAAAAAAATATTGAACTTTTACGGTGCATTGCTGTAGTAACTCCGTCATATATGCACAAAACTGGTGCAACTGGCTGTTCCTGCGGTATTGAATGTACCCAGCGCTAACAGGTAACTGGATGTCGACGCCAGACATCCGGCCGCTGCCGCCGAACGATAGGGTGGTTGTTCAAACCTGCCATTCGCCTGGAGCTGTCATGTCTGCACCTATCACCGTCCTTCGCGATACCCACCCTTTGCCAATCCTCGACGCCTGCAAATGGGAAAAACTCGAAGGCGACCCGCACACCGTCAACCTCAACGCCTACACCAGCGATGACGGCAGCAAGATCATGGGCACCTGGATCTGCACGCCGGGCAAGTGGTATGTGGAATACGTGAAGTGGGAATACTGCGATTTCCGCGAGGGCTACTGCATCATCACCCCTGAGGGGAAGGAGCCGATCCACCTGCGCGCCGGGGATATCTTCGTCATCGAGCCGGGGATGAAAGGCACGTGGGAAGTGGTGGAGACAGTGCGTAAGTATTTTGTGTTTGCCTGATAAAGCAAAAGATCGCAGCCTTCGGCAGCTCCTACAGGGTGTTCACATTCCCATGTAGGAGCTGCCGAAGGCTGCGATCTTTTCTTTTCAGCAAATAAAAAACCGGGGATCTGCCCGACGCAGCCCCCGGAAAAACCTCTTATTGAGGTTTGCGATAGCTATTGATGATCGCCGAGAAGTCCTTGCCGCCTTCCCCACGCTGGCTCATCGCCTGATACAACTGCTGGGCCACCGCGCCGAGCACCACCGGTTGGTGCGCCTGACGAGCCGCTTCCGTTGCCAGCCCAAGATCCTTGAGCATCAGCTCGGCGCCGAAACCGCCGGTATAGCCGCGCGAGGCCGGCGCCGTTTCGACGATGCCCGGCCATGGGTTGTACATTTCCGAACTCCAGCAACGCCCGGTCGAGCTGTTGATGATCCCGGCCAACACGCCCGTGTCGATCCCCAACGCATCACCCAACGCCATGGCTTCGCTGACGCCAACCATCGAAATCGCCAACAACAGGTTGTTGCAGATCTTGGCGATTTGCCCGGTGCCGACTTCGCCGCAATGCACGATGTTGCGACCCATCTGCGCCAACACCGGTTGCAGGGTAGCAAACAGCTCTGGCGTGGCGCCGACCATAAAGGTCAACGTCCCTGCCGTCGCACCGCCTGTACCGCCGGATACCGGTGCATCAGCCACGGCCACGCCTTGTTTGGCGGCGGCCGCAGCGACATCACGCGCAGTCTGTGGATCAATGGTGCTGCAATCCACCGCAGGCACGCCTTTGCCGATACCGGCGAGCACGCCGTCCTCACCGAGCCAGACGCTGCGCACATGCACCGCCGCTGGCAGCATGGTGATCACCAGCTCTGCACCTTGCGCCGCTTCCCGAGCCGAAGCGCAAATGCTGCCGCCCAGTTGCTCCAGCTCGGCCAGCACGGTTGTGTTCAGATCGACCAGGTTCAGCGAATGGCCAGCCTTGATCAGGTTGCGCGCCATCGGCGCGCCCATGTTGCCGAGACCGATAAAAGCGATTTTCATGCCTGGCTCCTTAACGCAAGTTGATGGTGGTGTTCACACCGTCGTTGACGCTGTCGTCATCGAACCAGCGACTGGTGACAGTCTTGGTCTGAGTGTAGAACTGCACCACTTGCTTGCCATACGGGCCGAGGTCGCCGAGTTTCGAGCCACGGGAACCGGTGAAGCTGAAGAACGGGACCGGCACCGGAATCGGGATGTTGATACCGACCTGGCCAACATCGATTTCATTCTGGAATTTACGCGCCGCCGCACCGCTCTGGGTGAACAGGCCCGTGCCGTTGCCGAACGGGTTGGCGTTGACCAGGGCAATCGCCTGATCGAGGGTGTCGACTTCCAGCACCACCAGCACCGGGCCGAAGATTTCCTGGGTGTAGATCTGCATCTCGGTGGTCACACCGGAGAACAGGGTCGGGCCGACAAAGTTGCCCTTCTCGAAACCCGGAACGCTGATCTCGCGACCATCGAGTTCCAGCTTGGCGCCTTCCTTGATGCCGCTTTCGATCAGATCGAGAATCCGCGCCTTGGCCTTTTTGGAAATTACCGGACCAACGTCAGTGCCCGCCTCGCTGCCGGCGTTCACTTTGAGTTTCTGCGCCAGGGCCTTGAGGTCCGGCAGCCATTGCTTGGACGCACCCACCAACACCACCACCGACGTCGCCATGCAACGCTGACCGGCCGCACCGAAACCGGCGCCGACCAAGGCGTTGAGGGTTTGCTCACGATTGGCATCCGGCAGCACCACGGCGTGGTTCTTGGCGCCCATCATCGATTGGACGCGTTTGCCGTGTTTGCCTGCCAGGTCGTAGACGTGAGTGCCGACGGCGGTCGAACCGACGAAGGAAACTGCCTTGATGTCTTTGTGCGTGCACAGTGCATCAACCACGTCCTTGCCGCCGTGAACCACGTTAAGCACGCCCGCCGGAACGCCGGCCTCAATCGCCAGTTCCACCAGCAGCATGGTCGACAGCGGATCCTGTTCGGACGGCTTGAGCACGAAGGTGTTGCCGCAGGCGATGGCCATCGGGAACATCCACAGCGGAATCATCGCCGGGAAGTTGAACGGGGTGATGCCGGCGCAGACACCGATCGGCTGACGCAGCGTGTAAGTGTCCACACCGCCAGCGACGTTCTCGGCGAACTCACCCATCTGCAGCGTGCCGATGGAGCAAGCGTGCTCGACCACTTCCAGGCCACGGAAAATATCGCCTTCAGCGTCGGCAATGGTTTTGCCTTGCTCGGCGCTCAGGACCACGGCGATGCGTTTAGAGTGTTCGCGAATCAGCGCCTGGAGCTTGAGCATGATGCGCATCCGCGCGCCGATCGGCGTCAGCTTCCAGGTCTGGAAGGCGCGATGGGCGGCACTGATGGCGGCGTCGACTTCTTGCGCGGTCGCAAAGGGAACCTTGGCCAGCACTTGCTGGGTCGCCGGGTTGACGATGTCGTGCCATTCGGTGGTCTGGGACTCGACCCACTCGCCGTTGATCAACAGCTTGACGGTCTGGACGGTGGTTTCGTTGGGCGTGAGCGATGCGTTCATGCTGGTCTCCAGTACTTATTGTTATGCAGGGAGCCAAGGCGGATAAGTCGCCTTGAGATGAGGCGTGTGTCGCGAATTGGTTGTCGGACTGTTTTTGGAGTATAGATGTGCAAACTTCTAATAAGAACGCACATAAAAGCCGGTCCAACATGCAAAAAAACATCACGTCTTTAGGTTCGCTGAACTGGGACGACCTCAAGTTTTTCCTCGAAGTCGCCCGCACCCGCAAGGCCAGCACCGCGGCCAAGCGCCTGGCGGTGGACTACACCACCGTGTCG
The DNA here is from genome assembly GCF_059716165.1 of Pseudomonas sp. LBUM1646. Lineage (NCBI taxonomy): Bacteria > Pseudomonadati > Pseudomonadota > Gammaproteobacteria > Pseudomonadales > Pseudomonadaceae > Pseudomonas > Pseudomonas sp. LBUM1646. The sequence continues at coordinate 875,331 of NZ_CP166810.1, read as the reverse complement.
CGGCGCATCAGTTCGCTGGAAGCGGCATTGGGCACGTTGCTGTTCGAGAAATCCCGGACCAGCGGTTTCGTCTTGACCGCCGAAGGCCAGCGTTTGCTCGGTTACGCGGAGTCGATTGAAAGCACGCTGCACATGGCCTGCGAGCAGGTTTCCGGCTCCGGCGTGGCGCTGTCCGGGCATGTGCGCATGGGCTGCACCGAAGGCTTCGGCAGTTTTTTCATCACCCCGCAGCTGAGCCACTTCGTTGATGCCTACCCGGCAATCTCGGTAGACATCCTGCCGCTGCCGCACTTCATCAGCCTGTCCAAGCGCGAGGCGGATATCGTCATCGCCCTGGAACGCCCGGAACACGGGCCGTACGTCTGCTGCAAACTCTGCGACTACAAACTGCAGCTGTACGCGACCCAGGACTATCTGGACAAGCACCCACCGATCCGCCGCCCGGCAGACTTGGCTAAACATTCATTCATTAGTTATGTCGATGACCTGGCGTTCAGCTCGGAGCTGCTGTACCTGGCGAACGTATTGCCCGGTGCCAGCGCCAATTTGCGCAGTACCAGCGTGATCGCGCAGTTCGTCGCGGCGCAGCAGGGGCGGTCGCTGGCGATCCTGCCGTGCTTCCTGGCAGCGCAGGATCCGCGTTTGTTGCCTGTGTTGCCGGCCGAGATAAACATCACCCGGCAGTTCTGGATGTACTGCCGGGAGGATCTGCGCAAGCTCAAGCGGATTACCCTGTTGTGGGATTACATCCGCGAAGTGACCGAGCAGAATCAGAGCCTGTTGATGGGGGAAAGTCGGGAGATGTTGTTCGCCGATTAGTCGGCGATCACCACAATCGACACCCGGCGATTCTCGGTGCGCCCGGCCGGTGTGTCGTTGGAAGCCACCGGCTCGCTGCTGCCGAGGCCCTGAAGCTTTATGTTTTCCTCTTTCATCCCGACCGCGGTCAGTACCTTGCCAACGCTTTTCGCCCGACGCAGGGACAGTTGTTGGTTGTAGGACTCCTTACCCGAACCATCGGTGTGACCATCAACTCGCACCCGCTCGATCCCGACACCCGTCAAGGCCTTGCCGATGCGCTGGACGATCTCGGTGCTTTGCGCATTCAGGCTTTCGACATCGCTGCCAAACAACACTTTCCCGGACAAACCAAAGGCCCAGCCCTCGTCGGTCAACTCGAAACCTTGTTGCTTGAGCACGGTGATCTGCGCCGGGGTCAGACCTTTTTGCGGCACGGTCTGGCACCCGGTCAATGCCAATAAAGCCATGAACAGGGTAACGGTGAAAAATCGCAGGGAACGTTGGGGGATTGAGAACACAGAAATTAGCTCCTGGTTTGAATGTGGGCGACCGGGTGCTCCGACCCGGCCGTGTGCTGTGCGCCTCGGGACAGGCGCTTGGCTTGGTACATCGCCGCGTCGGCGGCGTTGAGCAGTGCGCCGGGAGTGGCGCCATGATCGGGATAGACGGCGATGCCGATACTGAGTGATGTCAATACCGTCGTGTTGCCCGGCAATGTGATCGGCACTTCCATGCTGGCAATGATTTTGTCGGCAATCCGCTCGGCGTCTTCGGTCTTGTGCAGCGGCGTCAGCAGGACAGCAAACTCATCGCCGCCCAGGCGCGCCACCAGATCCTCTTCGCGCAACTGCGCACGAACCCGTGTCGCCACCGCCACCAGCACCGCATCGCCTGCGGCATGACCGAAGTTGTCGTTGATTTCCTTGAACCGGTCGCTGTCGAGAAACAACACCGCCACTCGCTCGTTGAGCTTGTGGGCATTGCGCAGCGCGCGAATCAGTCGACCTTCGAAAAACGCCCGATTCGGCAACCCGGTAAGGCTGTCATGGCTCGCCTGGTGGGCCAGGGTTTCGTTCTCGCTTTGCAGGTGGGTTTGCCAGGATTCGAGTTCATCGAGCAAGGCATTGAAGTCGTTGCCCAGGTTGTCCAGTTCGGCGATATCAGCGGGTGGCACGCGCTGGTCGAAGGATCGCTCGCTGCGGGCGGCGTGAGCCACGAACGCCAGACTTTGCAATGGACCGGTGATTCCACGAAGCTGCCGGCGCGCCAAATAGAGCGCGACCCAAGCACTGACGGCCACACACACCACGATCCCCATCAGACCGCTGAGCAGGAAGCGCATCAGGCTGCCACCATGACCGGTGAGCTGGATGCTGCCGATCTCCTGGCCCTGATGGAGAATTGGCATGCTGATGGGTTTTTCCAAGAAGGCCTTGGCGATCTGCATTTCGAGCTCGGAGAACAACCCGGTTTCCGGTCGCTGCCAACGGGCGAGCAATACCCCCTGCTCGTCGAGGACCTGGGCATCGGCGACTTCTTCGGTGGATGCGATCAAGGCCAACGCTTCGGTGGCGGCAGCCTTGTCGTTGAACACCACCGCGGCTTCCACGGTGTAGTTGATCGAGCGCGCGATCAGGTGCAGGTTGTGGTCGGCATACACCCGCAACGCGAGAACCCCGAGCAAGGTCAGCGACACGCTGGCCATGGCCACGCCCACCAGTGCGACGATCAAATGACCGCGACCGATAACCGAATGCAATGTGGGGCGATTACTCGATTTGAATAGACTCATGGTGCCGCCGGCTTGCGGCGCGACAGTTGCAGCACGCTGGGGTGAATGCGCACGCCACTGCGGGCGACGGAGTCGAGATTGACCTCGAACGACACTTGATCGTCGCTGACCCGCAGGCAGAAAAGGCTGCCAACGGTGCACTGATCGCTGCCTTCGCTGATGCTCAATACGGGTTGGCCGATCAACGAGGCAAACAAGCGGCCGCGCTCATCGGCGGTCAACTTGCCGATGTAGACCGCATCGCACTCACCGGCAATCGTCGGGTTGTCAGCCAGCAGTCTCCGTACGGTGACAGGACGGCCGGTGGCCTGGGTAGAACCCTTGACCAAATCGTCGGTGTATTCAGTCGGTCCGACCACACACAGGCGCAACTGCGCAGGCTCCACTGGCCAGCGGGCATAACTGAGGATCCCGAGCACCACCTGGGTAACCGCTTTGGCCCGTTGATCGGCCATGCCAACGGCGGTTTCAGGTTGAGCGAACGCGATGCCGGTCAGCAAACAGAGCAGGCCGACAAGCAATATTCGCTTGCAGCCAGTAACGCTCTCTGTCGCCCGGACAGCCAACTTCATGCAGGGATTCTCTTCGATCTTAACGGAATGATGCCGCAACGATAGCACAGCGCCGAACCCCCAGCGAGGCCGCGGAACAGGGCACTTCGGACAGATTTACGTCGTCAACCGATTGGCATTTTAAGGGCTAAACTCAACACCCTCCTCCAGCTCCAGCATCAACCCGCTCAAGCGCTTCACTTTGCGTTGCACCGCCTCTTCGAACACGCCGGCACGGGGCTCGATCAGGGTGAACCAGTCCTTGGCCCGGGTGATTCCGGTGTAGATCAATTCCTTGGTTAAAACCGGGTTCAGGGCGTCCGGCAGGATCAGCGCCGTGTGGGCAAATTCCGAGCCCTGGGATTTATGCACGGTCATCGCGTAGACCGTCTCGACATCGTTGAGCCGGCTCGGCAGAACAAAACGCACGCCGCCCTGACCGTCGTTGCGCGGGAAGGCGACACGCAACACGTGCTTGCCGGCCTCGGGGCCATCGCGTTCCGGGAGCCTGAGCGCAATACCGATGTCGCCGTTCATCAAACCCAGGCCGTAGTCGTTGCGGGTCATCAACACCGGCCGGCCTTCGTACCACAGCTGATCGCTGTCTATCAGCCGGGCCTTGAGCAAGGCGTCGGTTACTCGCTGATTCAAGCCCTCCACGCCCCACGGCCCTTTGCGTACGGCGCACAACAACTGGAAGGTGTCGAAAGCATTCAGCACCTGTCGCGCCCACTCGGTCCAGCGAGGATCATCGAGGGCACTATCGAGGGGCGGCCGCTGGTTACGCAGCAGACTCAGATAATGCCGATAACCTTGTGGGCCGCCGTTGTGACCGTCGAGCAGTAAACGTTCCAGCGCTTTGTCCTGCTCACCTTTGAGGGGCAGGGAAAACACGTCTTTATAACTACGCTCGGTCAACAACTCGCGAGCTTCTTCGGAGTGTTGTTGATTAACCCAACGGGCCAATTGGCCAATACCGCTGCCCTCGCCGAATCGACGTGAGTGACGCAGCATCACCACTTGCTGGGCCAATGGATGAGTACCCTCAGTATCCTCGTGCAAACCGCTGGCCTGAAGGCTTTCACCGCTGACAGCCTCCAGCCACTGACGGGTCTGCGGACTGTACCAACCGGCCTCGGCGTCGCGGCATAGATCACCGAGCACGGCGCCCGCTTCCACGGAGGCCAACTGATCCTTGTCACCGAGTAGCACTAGACGTGCGTGGGCCGGCAACGCGTCGAGCAGATTGGCCATCATTTCCAGGTCGATCATCGATGCTTCGTCGACCACCAACACATCCAGAGGCAAACGGTTACCGGCGTGGTGGCGAAAATGTCGGGTGCCGGGGCGGCTGCCCAGCAGACGGTGCACGGTGGTGACGTCGGACGGAATCTTTGCCCGCACCGCTTCGGCAACAGTCAGGGTTTGTACTTGCTGGCTGATGGACTCTGTCAGCCTTGCGGCGGCCTTGCCGGTGGGCGCGGCCAGGCGAATACGCAGTGGTTTGCCGGCCTCCACGGCCGGGGCCTGGAGCAGCGCCAACAACCGCACTACCGTGGTGGTCTTGCCCGTACCCGGGCCGCCGGTAACGATGCTGAACGCACTGCGGGTGGCCAGGGCGCAGGCAAGTTTTTGCCAGTCGATCACTTCGTCAGGTTTGGCGGGGCCGAACAAACCGGTCAGGCGTTGGAGCAAATCAGCAGGTGTTACCTCGTGCTCCGACAGGCGTTGGCGCAAAGCATTATCTATGCGTCGCTCGTAAGCCCAATAGCGGCGCAGGTACAGGCGCTTTCCGGACAACACCAGAGGCCGATGCCGCGCGGCCTCACGACCATCGACCGCCAGCGCTACCAGACTGCTGGAGGCCAGCACTTTGCACCAGTGAGCGCCGTCCAGCGCTTCAAGTAACTGCGATGGCAGCAGCATCGCGCCACTTTGCACATCACCTTCTGGTGGCAGTGACAAAGCGAAGTCCGGTGCCTTGAGCGTCTCGAACAGATCCAGGCACACATGACCGTGACCGAGCTGGTGACTGGTCAACGCCGCCGCCAGCAACACCAACGGATCATCATCGGGGGCGAGTTCGTGAAGAAAGGCGACGAATGCCTTGTCCAGCGCACGCAGCCAGCCACGCTCTACCCAACGGGTGAGCAGCAGCAAAAGATCATCAGCGCGAGTCAGCGGCGCCAGGTCCGTCAGGCTTTCAGCCGCCAGAGGCGTGGGCAGCAAATCGGCGAAGGTGCGGCTCATAGCAGTACTCCCTGTTCCCAGGCGGGCTCGGCCTTGGGTTCCGGCTTGCCCTGGAATAGACGATCCAGGCGCTCGATCAACTCCCGTGGCGGACGGGCGAAGTACACGCCTTGGCTAGCCGCTCGCGTGCCGCGCAGGAACAGGTACAGGGCGCCACCGACATGCCGGTCGTAATCGTAGTCAGGCAATCGCGCCTTGAGCTGGCGATGCAATGCCAACAGATACAACACGTATTGCAGGTCGTAGCGGTTATCGAGGATCGACTGCTCCATCGCCTGCTCGGTGTAGGCCAAGTCATCGACCCCGAGCCAGTTGGATTTGTAGTCAGCGACGTAATAGCGGCCGTCGTGCTCGAAGGTCAAGTCGATGAAGCCCTTGAACATACCATTGAGCATCACCGGTTCGGCGGCCACTCGGGCCACGCCGTTGTGGGTGTATTGGCGCACCAGTTCATCGAGTTTGAGCACATCGACCTTATGGCTGGCGAACCAGAACTCCATTTCGACCCGGTATTGGGTCAGTTGCTCGAAGACCACCGGTGGCTGACCGCCGCCGATGTGCAACGGTGATTTGAGCAGGTGCTGCAGCCAGTCGCTCAACGTGATAATCCAGCCTTCCCAGCCGCGTCGATTGCAGCGACGGGCGACGGCGTCTTCCAGCGCTTTCGGCGTTGCGCTGAAGCCTTCGTCACCGGCCCATTCCAGCAAACCATGGAGAAAGGTGCCTGGGTTCGGGCCGCGGGGAAACCGGTGGATATCCGCGCCGCCGGTGACCACTTCCCGTGGTGCTTCAGGGTCGAGACGTTCATCGTCGAAGAGCTTTTGCGCTTGCGGGCTTTCCGGCGCCTCGTCTGTGCCCACGCTCATGCTGTCGCCGATGCGCAAGGCGCTGTAGGAGGCAATCCACCAGTTTTCACTGGCCTTGCGCTTGGGCACCAACGGTGCGAGCAAGGTCGCTTCGTTGCGCGGTGGATGGTAATGCTCGGTGGTTGCTTCAGGCATCTCTGCGTAGCTCAGCGCCGGACAATCCTGTTGCAGATCTTCAAGCCAACGTTTCAGTCCGGCGGACTCGGCCAACATCGCACCGCCGCCCAACAGATAACCCAATGCCGACAAGTGCAGCACCGAGCTGTTGTTATTGCCGCGTTTAAGGTCCGTGACACCGAGCCAGCAGGCATGTTGCGCGCGGGTCAGCGCCACGTAGAGCAAGCGCAAATCCTCGGCTAGCCGCTCATCGTCGGCTTGGGCGATCAACTCGGGCGTCGGCCTCAAGGTCACTTGGGCCTTGCCCGAAGCGTCGTGGTAATGAAGCGGTAAACGACTGCCATCCACCGGTTTCGCCGAACAAATGAATGGCAGAAATACCAACGGGTACTCAAGCCCTTTGGACTTGTGAATGGTCACGACCTTGACCAGTTGTTCGTCGCTTTCCAGACGCAGGATTTGTTCTTCGCCGGCCTGCCCGGACAATGCCAGGTGCTCGGACAAATGCCGGATCAGGGCTTGCTCGCCGTCGAGTTCGGCGGCCGCCTGTTGCAGCAACTCGGACAGGTGCAGCAGGTTGGTCAATACACGCTCGCCATCACTGCGGGTGATCAATGCCTGCGGCAATTGGAAGTCATGCAGCAATCGCCGGAGCATCGGCAGCACGCCGTGTTTGCGCCAGATCTCGCGGTACTTGCGGAACTGCATGACCCTAGCTTCCCAGGCCAATTCGTCCTGATTCAGTTGCTCGAGTTCAGCCAGCGAGAGGTTCAGCGTGATGCAGGCCAGTGCGGCACGCAGCGGACGCTCGACATCCGGTTCGGCGCAGGCCTTGAGCCAGGTCAGCAGGTCATGCGCTTCCTGGGCGGCAAACACCGAATCCTTGTCCGAGAGATAAACGCTGCGTACACCGCGAGCGGAGAGTTCGCCACGCACGGCCTGGGCCTCTTTGCCGTCACGCACCAGAATTGCGATATCCGCTGGCAGCAGGCCTCTGAAGTCCTTGTCGTCCTGTGTGAACCCGGCCCGGCCTTGTTGCCCGCCATTGAGCAACGCGGTGATTTCACTGGCGCAGGCAGCGGCCAGTTGTTGTCGGTACACCACGCCGGACAGTGGCTGATCGGCGGACAGATGCCAGATGTTCAGGGCCGGAACACTTTGACCATCAACGCTCAGGACCTCTTTGCGCCCCTGGGATTCGACGGGTAGGAACGGTACCGGGTTATCGCCGTTTTTTTCGCGAAAAAGGAATGCACCACGCCCGGTTTCACGAGACTCGGCACGCTCAAAGACATGGTTCACCGCATTGACCATGCCATGGCTGGAACGGAAGTTGGTGCCCAGCGTATGCAAGCGGCCGGTAGTGGCCTGACGGGCGCGCAGGTAGGTGTAGATATCGGCGCCGCGGAAGGCGTAGATCGCCTGCTTCGGGTCACCGATCAGGAACAGACCGCACTCGGGGTTGTTGTCTTCGATGCGATAAATGCTTTCGAAGATGCGGTACTGCACCGGGTCGGTGTCTTGGAATTCGTCGATCAACGCCACCGGGAACTGTTCGCGAATCAGGGTCGCCAGGCGCTCGCCGCCATCGGACTGCAAGGCTGCGTCGAGGCGCAGCAACATGTCGTCGAAACCCATTTCCGCGCGGCGACGTTTTTCCTCTTCGAACCGTGCGCCGACCCATTGAGCCGCGTGTTGCAGAACGGCAGCATCAGGTGTCGGCAAACCATCGAGACGGGTCTTGAGGCCAGGCATCGCCTCCAAACCGGGATGACGGGGTGCTTCACCCTTCCAGGCTTCAGCCATACCATCGGGGGTCAGGCGAGTGAAGCCGGTGCCTATGTCCAGTTGTTCGAGGGCCTCATCTTCAGCCCAGGCCTTGATCTTCTCGAACCACGGTTCGAAGTAGCGCGCCTGCATCTTTCGCCCGTCGACGGTTTTGCTCGCCACGCCCTGGTGACAGATCGCTAGCAATTCGTCTGCCCATTGGCGCCAGGGCATCTTGAGTTCGAGCAATGCTGTGCGTCGTTCGAGCAGGCACTCGGCAATGAGCTCGGCAGGCTCTTTGCCCTCAACACTATCGCGCTCGCTGGCGAATAACCCTCGCACTCGCGGCAACAAAGCCGCAGGACCGCCCCAATTGCCACGAACCCAATTCAGCGCATCGCCTTGCATCGGGTAGCAGAACAGCCGCCAGTAGTCGCGCAGCACTTCGCCCAGCAGGTCGCTGTGATCGGTTTCCAGGGTCTGGGTAAACAGACTGCCACTGTCGAAAGCATGCTCTCGCAGCATGCGCTGACACCAACTGTGGATGGTCGAGACGGCCGCTTCGTCCATCCATTGAGCGGCGATGTCCAGGCGGTTTGCGCAACCGGACCATTGCGGCGGAAGGAATTGGTCTCGCAACTCTGCAATCAGGCCATCGGGTGCAGGGATCTCATCGCGAAAAAACCGTGCAGCTTCAGCCAGGCGTGTACGAATTCGTTCGCGCAGCTCTTTGGTGGCGGCATCGGTGAAGGTTACAACGAGGATTTGCGGCGGCAACAGTTCGCGTCCAAAACCAGTCGACTCGCCGCCATGACCCAGCACCAGACGCAAATAAAGTGCAGAGATGGTGAAGGTCTTGCCGGTCCCCGCACTGGCTTCGATCAACTGACTGCCACGCAGGGGGAAAGCCAGGGCCAACGGCGTCTTGGTGGTCATGAGCGCGCGCCCTCGCTGGTCAGTGAACGCCAAGGGGCTTCAAGCAGTGGCCTGTACAAAGCGTCGCACCAATCGGGGAAGGTCTCGTCGACAATCAGGTCGTCGTAGTCGGCGAATTGCCGGGCGAGTGCCGGGCTTTCGCGTCGCTCGCCATCGGTGGTCTGGCCATCGCCTTCGTAGGCTTTGCGCGCTACGGCTTCAGCTTTGACAGGGTCAGTTTGGCCAAGCCAGGCGAAGGCGGTTTTCACCGCAATCGGCAGCGGTTGGCGCATGCCCGTTTGCCAGGCCAACAGCAAATTACCGAGGATCTGCAACGCAGCCGGCTTCTCCAGCGGTTCCAGCAGTAGAGTGTCATCACTGGCTACCAGCGCTGTGGTCATCGCCAGGCCGCTGGCGCAGGCGACCAGGTGATTGACCCACGGTCGCGTCAGGCGATGCCACTTGCGTGTCCTGATCGAGCCGATGCTGTTGGGAATCGTCGTGACCGACAGCATGCCTCCATCTGCGCGTTGATGCAGGCCACTGAGCCAGCCTTCGAGGCGCAAGTCATGCAACTCCAGATTCACCGGCAAAGCACTGGTCAGGGGCGTCGGCCACAGCGCCAGGAGCTGTTGATAACGTAGCAGCAGATCCGGTAGCGGCTCGATCAACTCGCGTTGAAGGCATTCACCGAAACCGGCCATGGGCAGCAGGCCGCTATTTTGCAGGCGGATGGCCTGAGCCTCCAGCGCCTGGTCGGAGTGATCCAGTTGACTCAGTGCCGCCTCAAGCAAACTGTCGCTGAGGCTGTAACGTTGCAGCGCGTCGAGGACAAAGGGTTCTTCATCGGCCAGAGGGACCTCGGCCGCTTCAAAGAACACCTTGAGTCGCTGACTGAAGAAATGTCGTACGGGATTTCGCAGGAAGTCCTGCAATTGTCCCAGACCCAGTGGTTCGTCCTGAATGTAGGGTTCGAGAACCTCGATATCAGTGGTTTGTTCGTTAGCTTGATGAAGCACCTGCCATTCGCTGGCGTAGCTGAACAACGCATCGCCTTCGTGGAAATAGCGGGCACTGAACGGTTGCAGGGGGTGCTCCTGGGTCATCGCTTCAAGCAGCTCATCGGCGTCATCATGCAGCCGCCAACCGCTCGCGAGGTGATCGCGTAACTGGCCAATCAGTACCGAAGCCGGGCGTTCGCTGTTATCTCGAATGCTGCGGCCAACCCAGCTGATATAGAGTTGATTGCGGGCGGACAGGAGCGCTTCCAGCAGTAGATAACGGTCATCTTCACGCCGGGAACGATCACCGGGGCGGTAGTCACTGCCCATCAAGTCGAAGTCCAGTGGCGGTTGTGCGCGAGGATAATCCCCGTCATTCATCCCCAGCAGGCAAACCAATTTGAACGGGATCGCTCGCATCGGCATCAAGGTACAGAAGTTGACTGCGCCGGCCAGAAAACGCTGGGACAGGCGGCCCTGATCAAGCCCTGCCAGCCACGCCTCGCGCACGACAGTCAGCGGCAAGTCATCCTGCAGCCCCACTGATTCGCAGGTATCGAGCCAGGTTTCGCGCAGCTCTTCGAGTTGAGCCAGCAAATAGTCGTCGTGCTCGTTGCTGGCCTTGAAAAACAGCTGGACCAGCCCTTGCAACCGTACTCCCCACTGTTTTGGCGGAGCCGGTTGCGTGAGCTCTTGGTGCGCGATCTCCAGCGCGTCCAACAGTGCAACCAAAGGACCAATGAGCGCGGCATCCAACCCGCCGATCTCGTCATAGGGCTCGATACCTTCGCAGGCACTGGCGCTGCCGACCGCATAACCGAGCAGCATCCGGCGCAGGCCGAAACGCCAACTGTTTTGCTCCAGTTCTTGCGGCAGACCAAGGGCTGCTCGTTGTTCGGCATTCATTCCCCAACGGATGCCGGCGCCTTCGATCCAGCGGTGCAGGGTTGGCAGGTCGGGCTCTTCCACGCCGAACCGAGCACGGAGTGCGGGTACATCCAGCAGATCAAGGATCTCGCTGACCGGGAAGCGACTGTCCGGCAGCTTGAGCAGGTGTTCGACAGCGATCAGCAGCGGGTCACGGCCGCGCTGGCCCTGATCCGCCAGGGTGAAGGGAATAAAGCGCGGGTCATTGCGCTCCAGCTGGCCAAATACCGCACGAATATGCGGAGCGTAACTGTCGATATCCGGGACCATCACGATCACGTCGCGGGGTCTTAAGTCTGGATCAGCACTGAAGCGTTCGAGCAGTTGATCGTGAAGGATTTCCACTTCCCGCTGGGCGCTATGGGCAATGTGAAAACGGATCGATTTATCGCTCTGCAGGTCGATGGCAGGCCAATGCTCACGGGTCTCGTTTAAAGGACGCAACTCCAGAATGTCGTCCTGCAACTGATTGAGCATATTTTGCGGCTGGCTGTCGCTGAACAGGTCGATGCGACCGTCACGAAATGCCGAGCGATAGCTGCTGGGATCGTCGTAGCTGTCGAGCAGACTGATGTAGTCCCGCCCCTGCTTGCCCCATGCGGCCAATAGGGGATGTGCATGCTGGTGAAGCGTTTGCGGGTCGAGGACAACCGGCATGCCGCTTTTGCGGGCCTGGCGTTTGTATTGATGCCGCAAAAGATCTTTATCGGCGACGATGTCTGCCCAATGGTGACGACATGGGTTGTGAACACAAAGCAGCACCTGGCTGAATCGAGCCAGGCCGGCGAGCGCTTCCAGTGCTTGGGCAGGCAGTGAAGAAATCCCGAAAACGATCACTCGGGACGGTAACCCACTAGGCGCCACGTCAAGACTGTTGATGCGTTCGATAAACCGCTGGTGGACACCGGCGCGGCTTTGCGCCATGCCTTGTTCCCCAACATCCAGTAGCAGCGCACGCCACAGCTCTGCCTGCCAGCAATTGGCCAGGGCCAGGGCATTGGCTTCGCCTCGACCATTTCGTAGTTGGTGCCGGCCTTCAGCCCAATCCTCAAGCCAGTCGGCACGGTACACCTGGTATTGGTCGAACAAATCCGCCAGACGTTCAGACAACTGATAGCGTTTGCGTAAGTCGGTATCGTGGGTAAGGAAACGTTGCAAGGGTTCGAAATGTGGTTGGTCGATTAACTGCGGCAGCAGGCGCATCAGACGCCAGGTCAACGGTGCTTTATCGAGCAGGGATTTGACCGGAATTTCATCACGGCCCAGGACCATCCGGTAGAGCTGCCACATGAAGCTACCCGGCAGCTGAACATCGATTGCAGCCGCGATGCCACAACCACCCATATCGTCGTCTTCAGGGTCTTCGGCCAGTGCGAGCTTCAGCCATTGTGCAATGCCGTTGCTCTGCACCAAGGCTATTTCATTTTCCAAGGGAGCCAATGGGTAGTGCCGCATTACGCTGATCACCAAGCTACGCAGTTCATCCAAACTGTTGCTTTGAACCACCATAAAACCAGCATTGAGGGACGCAGCGTCCGGCATAAAGGCTTCCTTGGGAAAATACAAAAGCTAGGGCCGAACCTTAGCACTGTCGAGAGACTGTGACAGCCGGGAGCCGTCCGAGAATGCTGTACGAACTTTCCTGCGGGCAAAACAAAACCCCTACCTGCATACGCAGATAGGGGTTTCGGAATTTAATCTTGACGATGACCTACTCTCACATGGGGAAACCCCACACTACCATCGGCGATGCATCGTTTCACTGCTGAGTTCGGGATGGGATCAGGTGGTTCCAATGCTCTATGGTCGTCAAGAAATTCGGTAGCCAGGTCGTTCACCTTTCGGTTCACGCTCCAGCGAATGGGTATGTGACAGATTTGTGTGTTTTTTTGCTGCGAACTTTCGGTTCATTGCGTCTTCACACACCGCAATCTGATGCTCTCTCGAGTAGTCAAATTGCTTGGGTGTTATATGGTCAAGCCTCACGGGCAATTAGTATTGGTTAGCTCAACGCCTCACAGCGCTTACACACCCAACCTATCAACGTCGTAGTCTTCGACGGCCCTTCAGGGGACTCAAGGTCCCAGTGAGATCTCATCTTGAGGCTAGTTTCCCGCTTAGATGCTTTCAGCGGTTATCTATTCCGAACATAGCTACCCGGCAATGCCACTGGCGTGACAACCGGAACACCAGAGGTTCGTCCACTCCGGTCCTCTCGTACTAGGAGCAGCCCCTCTCAAATCTCAAACGTCCACGGCAGATAGGGACCGAACTGTCTCACGACGTTCTAAACCCAGCTCGCGTACCACTTTAAATGGCGAACAGCCATACCCTTGGGACCGGCTTCAGCCCCAGGATGTGATGAGCCGACATCGAGGTGCCAAACACCGCCGTCGATATGAACTCTTGGGCGGTATCAGCCTGTTATCCCCGGAGTACCTTTTATCCGTTGAGCGATGGCCCTTCCATACAGAACCACCGGATCACTAAGACCTACTTTCGTACCTGCTCGACGTGTCTGTCTCGCAGTCAAGCGCGCTTTTGCCTTTATACTCTACGACCGATTTCCGACCGGTCTGAGCGCACCTTCGTACTCCTCCGTTACTCTTTAGGAGGAGACCGCCCCAGTCAAACTACCCACCATACACTGTCCTCGATCCGGATAACGGACCTGAGTTAGAACCTCAAAGTTGCCAGGGTGGTATTTCAAGGTTGGCTCCACGCGAACTGGCGTCCACGCTTCAAAGCCTCCCACCTATCCTACACAAGCAAATTCAAAGTCCAGTGCAAAGCTATAGTAAAGGTTCACGGGGTCTTTCCGTCTAGCCGCGGATACACTGCATCTTCACAGCGATTTCAATTTCACTGAGTCTCGGGTGGAGACAGCGCCGCCATCGTTACGCCATTCGTGCAGGTCGGAACTTACCCGACAAGGAATTTCGCTACCTTAGGACCGTTATAGTTACGGCCGCCGTTTACCGGGGCTTCGATCAAGAGCTTCGCGTTAGCTAACCCCATCAATTAACCTTCCGGCACCGGGCAGGCGTCACACCCTATACGTCCACTTTCGTGTTTGCAGAGTGCTGTGTTTTTAATAAACAGTCGCAGCGGCCTGGTATCTTCGACCGGCATGGGCTTACGCAGTAAATGCTTCACCCTCACCGGCGCACCTTCTCCCGAAGTTACGGTGCCATTTTGCCTAGTTCCTTCACCCGAGTTCTCTCAAGCGCCTTGGTATTCTCTACCCAACCACCTGTGTCGGTTTGGGGTACGGTTCCTGGTTACCTGAAGCTTAGAAGCTTTTCTTGGAAGCATGGCATCAACCACTTCGTGTTCTAAAAGAACACTCGTCATCAGCTCTCGGCCTTAGAATCCCGGATTTACCTAAGATTCCAGCCTACCACCTTAAACTTGGACAACCAACGCCAAGCTGGCCTAGCCTTCTCCGTCCCTCCATCGCAATAACCAGAAGTACAGGAATATTAACCTGTTTTCCATCGACTACGCTTTTCAGCCTCGCCTTAGGGACCGACTAACCCTGCGTCGATTAACGTTGCGCAGGAAACCTTGGTCTTTCGGCGTGGGTGTTTTTCACACCCATTGTCGTTACTCATGTCAGCATTCGCACTTCTGATACCTCCAGCAAGCTTCTCAACTCACCTTCACAGGCTTACAGAACGCTCCTCTACCGCATCACCTAAGTGATACCCGTAGCTTCGGTGTATGGTTTGAGCCCCGTTACATCTTCCGCGCAGGCCGACTCGACTAGTGAGCTATTACGCTTTCTTTAAAGGGTGGCTGCTTCTAAGCCAACCTCCTAGCTGTCTAAGCCTTCCCACATCGTTTCCCACTTAACCATAACTTTGGGACCTTAGCTGACGGTCTGGGTTGTTTCCCTTTTCACGACGGACGTTAGCACCCGCCGTGTGTCTCCCATGCTCGGCACTTGTAGGTATTCGGAGTTTGCATCGGTTTGGTAAGTCGGGATGACCCCCTAGCCGAAACAGTGCTCTACCCCCTACAGTGATACATGAGGCGCTACCTAAATAGCTTTCGAGGAGAACCAGCTATCTCCGAGCTTGATTAGCCTTTCACTCCGATCCACAGGTCATCCGCTAACTTTTCAACGGTAGTCGGTTCGGTCCTCCAGTTAGTGTTACCCAACCTTCAACCTGCCCATGGATAGATCGCCCGGTTTCGGGTCTATTCCCAGCGACTAGACGCCCTATTAAGACTCGCTTTCGCTACGCCTCCCCTATTCGGTTAAGCTCGCCACTGAAAATAAGTCGCTGACCCATTATACAAAAGGTACGCAGTCACCCAACAAAGTGGGCTCCCACTGCT
>NZ_CP166810.1:125000-855000 GCF_059716165.1 Pseudomonas sp. LBUM1646 | reverse complement strand
GCATTTTCAAAATGCGGTGCGACTTCGGCCACGCTCTGTACCAGGTTTTCCTTTTGCAGCAGGTCGAGTGCCGCCAGGCCCGCAGCGCACGCCACCGGGTGTGCCGAGTAGGTGTAGCCGTGAGGGAATTCCACCGCGTATTCAGGCGTCGCCTGATTCATGAAGGTGTGATAGATCTCGGAGCTGGCAATCACCGCGCCCATCGGGATCGCGCCGTTGGTGACTTGCTTGGCGATGCACATCAGGTCCGGGGTCACGCCGAAGCTGTCGGCGCCGAACATCGAACCGGTACGGCCGAAACCGGTGATCACTTCGTCGAACACCAGCAGGATGTTGTGCTGATCGCAGATGTCGCGCAGACGCTTGAGGTAACCCTCAGGCGGAACCAGTACGCCAGCGGAACCGGCCATTGGCTCGACGAACACAGCGGCAATGTTCGAGGCGTCGTGCAATTCGATCAGCTTGAGCAACTCATCCGCCAGTGCGATACCACCCTCTTTCGGCATGCCACGGGAATAGGCATTGCTCGCCAGCAAGGTGTGCGGCAGATGATCGACATCCATCATCGCCTGACCGAACATTTTGCGGTTGCCGTTCACACCACCAAGGCTGGTGCCGGCGATGTTCACACCGTGATAACCACGGGCGCGGCCGATCATTTTGGTCTTGGTCGCCTGGCCTTTCAGGCGCCAGTAAGCGCGGACCATTTTCACTGCGGTATCCGCGCATTCAGAACCCGAGTCGGTGAAGAACACGTGATTCAGATTACCTGGGGTCAGGTCGGTGATTTTTTCCGCCAACTGAAACGACAACGGATGGCCGTACTGGAAACCTGGCGAGTAGTCGAGAGTGCCCAACTGCTTGGCCACCGCTTCTTGGATTTCCTTGCGAGTATGCCCGGCGCCACAGGTCCACAGACCCGAGAGCGAATCATAGATCTTGCGACCCTTATCATCTGTCAGCCAACTGCCCTCGGCGGCAACGATCAGTCGCGGATCGCGCTGGAAATTGCGGTTGGCGGTGTAGGGCATCCAGTGCGCATCAAGCTTGAGCTGGCTGGCCAGGGAAGATGGGGCGTTTTCGGGCAAGTTCATGATTAAAACCTCGCAGGGCAATAAGCGGCGTAGAGATCAAAAGCGTTCTTGCAGCTAAATTGCCACGGGGATAAAGTCGGTGAAATCCAACTCTTCTAACGTTCAGTCAGGCCAGCACTAAACTTATGAGCACTCGACGTCCCGATCCTCTGGCCCAAGTCAGCGACTTTGATATCCGCTTATTACGGATCTTCCGCAGCGTGGTGGAGTGCGGCGGCTTCTCTGCGGCAGAATCGGTGCTGGGCATCGGCCGCTCAGCCATCAGCCAGCAAATGAGCGATCTGGAACAACGCCTCGGCCTGCGCCTCTGCCAACGAGGTCGCGCCGGTTTCTCCCTGACCGAAGAAGGTCGTGAGGTCTACCAATCGGCGTTGCAGCTATTAAGTGCGCTGGAAAGTTTCCGCACCGAGGTCAACGGCCTGCACCAACACCTGCGCGGTGAACTGACCATCGGCCTGACCGACAATCTGGTCACCCTGCCCCACATGCGCATCACCCATGCCTTGGCGCAATTGAAAGAACGCGGGCCGGACGTGCAGATCCAGATCCGCATGATTGCGCCCAACGAAGTCGAACAAGGGGTACTCGACGGGCGCCTGCATGTCGGTGTGGTACCGCAAGCCAGTGCGTTGTCGGGGCTGGAATATCAACCGCTCTACAGCGAACGTTCGCTGCTGTATTGCGCGGTCGGCCACCCGTTGTTTTATGTCGACGACAAGCAACTCGACGATGAACGCCTCAATAGTCAGGACGCTATCGCCCCGACCTTCCGGCTGCCCGCCGAGATTCAGGCCCATTACCAGGCGCTCAACTGCACCGCCAGTGCCTCGGACCGCGAAGGCATGGCCTTCCTGATTCTGACCGGGCGCTACATCGGTTACCTGCCGGACCACTACGCCAGCCTTTGGGTACAGCAAGGCCGATTGCGCGCGCTCAAACCCACCGCACGTTTTTATGACTTAAGCCTCGCATCGGTCACGCGCAAGGGCCGTCGCCCGCATTTGGTGCTGGAAAGCTTTCTGGAGAGTCTGGCAGCGACGCGCTGAAAAACCGGTAGAGCCCGGCCACGCTGGCCCACACAGTAAAATCCGGCTAATAACCTGAGCAGTTGGACAGCTTTTTGCAACGCATCAGTACCTTGATCCGTCAGCAATGAGTTCCTACGCCCATGCAGCCAGAATCCTCACCCCAAAGCGATCTGATCTACGGCCTCAACGATCGCCCCAAACCCCTTGCCGCGATCCTCGCCGCCCTGCAACACGTGCTCGCCAGTTTCGTTGGCATCATCACCCCGCCGCTGGTAATCGGCTCGGCCCTCGGGCTGACCGCTTATCTGCCGTACTTGATCAGCATGGCGCTGATGGTTTCCGGCGTCGGAACATTCATCCAGGCACGCAGGCCATTCGGCATCGGCGCCGGCATGATCTGCCTGCAAGGCACCAGTTTTGCGTTTTTGGGCGCGGTGCTGTCGGCGGGGTTTCTGGTCAAGCAGCGTGGGGGCAGCCCAGAAGATATCTTGGCGATGATCTTCGGCGTGTGCTTTTTCGGCGCCGTGGTGCAGATTGTCCTGAGCCGCTTTATCGGCCAGTTGCGTCGGGTGATCACGCCGTTGGTGACCGGGATTGTCATTACGCTGATCGGCATCAGCCTGATCAAGGTCGGCATCACTGACCTCGGCGGTGGTTTCAACGCACCGGATTTCGGTGCGCCGGGGAATCTGGCGCTGGGCGTGTTCGTGCTGTTGACGATCGTCCTGCTCAACCGCTCGAACACGCCGTGGATTCGTCTTTCGGCGATCATCATTGGCTTGGTCCTTGGCAGCCTCGCAGCATGGTTCAGCGGAAAACTGATCCCGCAGCCATTGCCCGACTTGCCTCTGGTCAGTCTTCCGATCCCGTTCAGGTTCGGTTTCAGCTTCGACTGGACTGCTTTCCTACCGGTCGCGCTGATTTATCTGATCAGCACCATCGAAACCGTCGGTGACCTCACGGCCAACTGCATGCTCGCCCGTCAGCCCATCAGCGGTCCTTCTTATATCAACCGACTCAAGGGCGGCGTGTTAGGCGACGGTTTCAGTTGCCTGATCGCCGCGACCTTCAGCGCATTCCCCAACACCACGTTTGCGCAGAACAACGGCGTGATCCAGTTGACCGGTGTCGCCAGCCGTTACGTCGGCCTGTACATCGGCGCCGTGCTGTTTTGCCTCGGCATGTTTCCGCTGATTGGCGCGGTGTTGCAACAGATCCCCAAACCGGTACTCGGCGGCGCAACTCTGGTGATGTTCGGCAGTGTCGCGGCAGCCGGCGTGCGCATCCTTGCCCAGGCGCCGCTGGATCGACGCAGCATGTTGATCATCGCCACGTCCTTCGGCGTCGGCCTGGGCATTGCCGCGCAACCGGGGCTTTTGCACCTGTTGCCGAAACTGGTGCAGAACCTGTTCGACTCGGCGATCACCAGTGGCGGTATCACTGCGATCCTGATGTGTCTGTTGTTGCCCGAATCGAAAACCCAAATGCTTGACGCCAAGACCCCGTTAAAAAGCGACCCAATCGAGCAGCCATAAGGGTTTTATCGCCTCAGCACTTGTCTGAAACCTGTGGGTGCGCTATCAACGCACTGGTTGCACCCACAGACTATTTCGGAAGTGCCTATGACCTTTGAAGTCCCCGCCCACGGCGGCAAACCTGCCAGCCGCATTCGTCAAAAGAACGAAGAGACGATCCTCAAAGCCGCCGAAGATGAATTCGCCCGCCACGGGTTCAAAGGCACCAGCATGAACACCATCGCCCAGAATGCCGGGTTGCCCAAGGCGAACCTGCATTACTACTTCACCAACAAGCTTGGGTTGTACGTGGCGGTGCTGAGCAACATCATCGAATTGTGGGACAGCACCTTCAACACGTTGACGGCCGAAGACGATCCGGCCGAAGCGCTGACCCGTTACATCCGCGCCAAGATGGAGTTCTCCCGACGCCAGCCACAAGCCTCACGAATTTTCGCGATGGAAGTGATCAGTGGCGGCGAGTGTTTGACCGAGTATTTCAACCAGGACTATCGCGCCTGGTTCCAGGGTCGGGCCGCAGTGTTCCAGGCGTGGATCGACTCCGGCAAGATGGACCCAGTCGACCCGGTGAACCTGATCTTCCTGTTGTGGGGCAGCACTCAGCATTACGCCGACTTCGCCACCCAGATCTGCCGTGTCAGCGGCCGCACCAAGCTGACCAAGCAAGACATGGAAGACGCCGGCGACAACCTGATCCGCATCATCCTCAAGGGCTGCGGCCTGACACCTTCTATTTAAGTCCCCTATGCCTTTTACCCTCAGCGGTTTTTGCGAGTACCGCGAAGAGATTCGCAAAAGCCGCTTCATCACCTTCGCCGGGCCGATCAGCAGCCCGGCGGAAGCACAGGCGTTCATCGAGCAACACAGCGACTTGAACGCCTCGCACAATTGCTGGGCCTGGAAACTCGGCGACCAGTACCGCAGCAATGATGATGGCGAACCTGGCGGTACCGCTGGCCGGCCGATTCTGGCGGCAATTGAAGCGCAGGATTGCGATCAGGTCGCGGTGCTGGTGATTCGTTGGTATGGCGGCATTCAACTCGGCACCGGTGGGCTTGCCCGAGCTTATGGCGGCGGTGCGAACAAGTGCCTGCAAGGGGCGCCGAAGGTTGAGTTGATCAGCCGCGTGCCGGTGAGTTGCGCGTGTGGGTTCGGCGAGTTGACGTTGGTGAAGTTGCGGGTGGCGGAACTCGGCGGTTTGGTGGTGGAAGAATCCTTTACCGCTAACGGCGTTGAGTTGCAGTTGGCTATCGGCGAGCAGCAGATCGACACCTTGCAATTGCACCTGGCAGATTTGAGTCGCGGGCGCATTTTGTTGCAGCGATAAGGCGCGATCTTTTGGGGCGTCCGCCATTTATCGTGCACTCCACACTTGCCCACATCTGCTGTGTACCCGGCTGTGGATAACCTGAGTACATTCCGCTGTAACCCTTCTGTCATGCGGCTTTGCGGGCTTTGTTCACTTTTCGTCCAAAGTGCTATCAAAAATGCCAAATCCACTAAAAAACAAACAGTTAGCTTGGTTTATCACCTTTAGAAGATAGCCGCACAGTGCTTATGCCCGAGCGTTGAGCTTGCACACAAATACTGTGGAGCAACCTGTGGATAACCCGTTCATGGCTGGCGCAGCCCCATATTCGGCATAGCTTGCAGCCGGATGCTCGTTTTTTGATCAAATTAGCGCGAGCAAAAGAGGAGCCTGATCAACGGCGTTGCCCTCAAGTGGTGCCTGATTCACCAGCGAAACACTTCCTCGAACACTCGCAAAGCCCTTGATTGGCAGGGCTTTACGAAAATTCCTGACTCAGTGGCCAGAAAATTGCTTTATCTGCAGGCATAACCTCAATCGACCCGAGCCTGTCATGCCCAACCCCGTGCCGATCCCCGATCAAACCCCTCGCCTGCAACTGCGCAACATCAGCAAACGTTATCCCGGTTGCCTGGCCAACGATGCCATCGACCTAAGCATCGCTCCCGGTGAAATCCATGCCCTGCTCGGCGAAAACGGCGCAGGTAAGAGTACGCTGATGAAGATCATCTACGGCGTCACCCACGCCGACTCAGGCGAAGTCATCTGGCAAGGGCAACGCATTGCCATGCGCAATCCGGCCCAGGCCCGAGGCTTGGGGATCGGCATGGTGTTCCAGCACTTCTCGCTGTTTGAAACCCTGAGCGTGGCGCAGAACATTGCCTTGGCCATGGGCGCGGCGGCCGGCACACCGAAACAACTCGAGCCGAAAATTCGCGAGGTGTCCCAACGCTACGGCATGGCGCTGGAACCGGAACGACTTGTCCACAGCCTTTCCATCGGTGAACGCCAGCGCGTTGAAATCATTCGCTGCCTGATGCAGGACATTCGGCTGCTGATTCTCGATGAGCCGACCTCGGTACTGACGCCGCAGGAGGCCGACGAATTGTTCGTCACCCTGCGCCGACTCGCGGCCGAGGGTTGCAGCATTTTGTTTATCAGCCACAAGCTCGGTGAAGTCCGTGCGTTGTGCCACAGCGCTACGGTATTGCGCGGCGGCCGAGTGGCCGGACATTGCGTGCCAGCCGAGTGCTCGGATCAACAACTGGCGCAGTTGATGGTCGGTGAAGCGGCCGAGCTGATTACTGACTATTCGAAGGTCATCGGCAGTGAGGCATTTTTGAATGTGAGGGGATTGTCCTGGCACAACCCGGACCCGTTCGGTTGCTCGCTGAAGGACATCAACCTTGAAGTGCGCAGCGGCGAGATCGTTGGCATCGCCGGGGTCGCGGGCAACGGTCAGGATGAGTTGCTGGCATTGCTCAGCGGTGAAGAAAGCCTCAATCGCAACGACGGCAAGACGATCAGTTTCGCCGGGCAAGCAGTCGCCCATTTGCGCCCGGATGCACGGCGCAAACTCGGCCTGGCCTTCGTGCCCGCCGAACGTCTCGGTCACGGCGCGGTGCCGGAGCTGAGCCTGGCAGATAACGCACTGCTCACGGCGTTTCAACAAGGGCTGGTGAGCAACGGCTTGATCCAGCGCGCCAAGGTCGAGGCGTTGGCCGAAGAGATCATCCGTCGTTTCGGGGTGAAGACACCCGATACCCAGACCCCGGCCCGCAGCCTGTCCGGCGGCAACTTGCAGAAATTCATCCTCGGCCGGGAAATCCTCCAGCAACCAAAACTGCTGGTGGCCGCGCACCCGACCTGGGGCGTCGACGTCGGCGCGGCCGCAACCATTCATCGCGCGCTGATTGCCTTGCGCGATGCCGGCGCGGCGATCCTGGTCATCTCCGAAGACCTTGATGAACTGTTCCAGATCTGCGATCAGCTCGGCGCCTTGTGCAGCGGTCGACTGTCGCCGCTCAAGGCCACCGTCGATACCCGGCTGACCGACGTCGGCGGCTGGATGGCCGGCCAGTTCGACGCCCCGCACTCACCTGCACCCGCAACGCTTTAACGGAGTTTCACATGCTGCTTTCTCTCGAACCCCGTGGCCAGCAATCGCGCCTGATGTTGTGGTGCTCGCCGTTGCTGGCGGCGGCGCTGACGCTGGGCTGCGGCTCATTGCTGTTTATCGCCTTGGGCCACGACCCATTGCTGACGTTGCACACCTTGCTGATCGCACCCATCAGCGACCTGTATGGCGTCTCCGAACTATTGGTCAAAGCCCTGCCGATTCTGCTCTGCGCACTGGGCCTGGCAGTGGCGTATCAGGCGAGGATCTGGAACATCGGCGCCGAAGGCCAGTTACTGCTTGGCGCCCTGGCCGGCAGTGCGGTGGCGGTGAACATTATCGGCATGCAAAGTCGCTGGGCGCTGGTGTTCATCCTGCTCACCGGCACCCTCGCCGGCGCCGCGTGGGCCGGGCTGACCGCGTGGTTGCGTACGCGCTTCAACGCCAACGAAATCCTCACCAGCATCATGCTCAATTACATCGCCCTCAACCTGCTGCTGTTCTGCGTTCACGGGCCGCTGAAAGACCCGGCCGGGTTCAACTTTCCGGAGTCGGCGATGTTCGGTGATGCCAGCCGTTTGCCGTTGTTGATGGAGGACGGTCGGGTTCACGCCGGGGTGTATTTCGCTTTGCTGGCGTTAGTCGCGGTGTGGGTATTACTGCAGAAAAGCTTTGTCGGGTTCCAGATCAAAGTGCTCGGTCTGGACAAGCGCGCTGCAGGGTTTGTCGGCTTTCGCGAGAAGCGCTTGATCTGGCTGGCGCTGTTGATCAGCGGCGGTTTGGCTGGGCTGGCCGGGGTCTGTGAAGTTACCGGGCCGATCGGCCAACTGGTGCCACAAGTCTCGCCGGGCTACGGCTATGCAGCGATCACTGTGGCCTTTCTCGGACGGCTGAACCCCATCGGTATTCTGTTTTCCAGCCTGCTGATGGCGCTGCTGTACATCGGCGGCGAGAGTGCGCAGATGAGCATGAACCTGCCGCAAGCGATCACCCAATTGTTCCAGGGGATGATGCTGTTTTTCCTGCTGGCCAGTGACGTGCTGATTCTCTATCGGCCGCGTTTGAACTTGCGCTGGACCCGCCGCGCACCCGCCACCGCCGTAACCGCAGGAGCGCTGTGATGGATATCGATCTGCTGAGCAATATTTTCTATGCCATGGTCCGTTGCGGTACGCCGTTGCTGTTGGTGGCGCTGGGCGAACTGATCTGCGAGAAGAGTGGCGTCCTCAATCTGGGCCAGGAAGGCATGATGCTGTTTGGCGCGGTGATCGGTTTTATCGTCGCCCTGAACAGCGGCAACTTGTGGCTCGGCGTGTTGCTGGCGATGCTCGCCGGGATGTTGCTGTCGTCGCTGTTTGCCTTGGTAGCGCTGGTGTTCAACGCCAATCAGGTAGCCACCGGGTTGGCACTGACGATCTTCGGCGTGGGCTTGTCGACGTTTGTCGGCGCGGCGTGGGTTGGTAAACCGCTGGCGGGTTTTGAACCGGTGGCGATTCCTTATTTGAGTGAAATCCCGCTGATCGGGCGGATGCTGTTTGCGCAGGATCTGCTGGTGTACTTGTCGTTCGCCTTGTTTGCTCTTGTGGCGTGGGTGATTGTGAAAAGTCGCATCGGTTTGATCATTCAAGCGGTCGGGGAAAACCCGGACGCGGCCAGTGCCATGGGCTTGCCGGTGCTCGGTGTGCGCACCTTGGCGGTGTTGTTCGGCGGGGCGATGGCGGGATTGGCCGGGGCTTATTTGTCCCTGGCCTATACGCCGATGTGGGCGGAAAACATGAGCGCCGGTCGCGGCTGGATTGCCTTGGCACTGGTGGTGTTTGCCAGTTGGCGGGTGTGGCGGCTGCTGCTCGGGGCTTATCTGTTCGGGCTCGCCAGCATCCTGCATTTGGTGGCGCAGGGGTTGGGGCTGGCGATTCCTTCCAGTTTGTTGGCGATGTTGCCGTATGTCGCAACTATTTTGGTGTTGGTGCTGCTGTCCCGAGATGCGGTGCGTACGCGGTTGTATGCGCCGGTGTCGTTGGGGCAGCCGTGGCAGGGTGGGCATTAGCGGTTAGCAGGTCCGGCCTCTTCGCGGGCAAGCCTCGCTCCTACGGGTCATTGCGTGTTCATCCCATTTGGACCCGACGCAAAACCTGTAGGAGCGAGGCTTGCCCGCGAAGGCGTCCGCACTGGCAACACCTGAGCCACGCCCCACGCCAATTCAAAGAACAAGAAAATCGCCAACAACGAACTGGCGCCATGCACCAAGGCATACAGCTGCCAAGCCGAAAACAGGAATCTTCCAACAGCGTCATACCGCCCAAATACCTGCTGCGGATCCCGAATCCGCAACACCGCCCACACACAAACAATCGACCCCAGCAAATTCGCCATCAACATGTGCATCGGCTCAAATGCCGGCAACTCACCCGGCAAATCCAACGCCTGACTCAAACCCGACAACGCACCATGGAGCAAAGCAAAACTCCACGGCGTAACAAACGCCGCCGTCACGATCAAGTCATACCAGGCACCGCCTCTTACCACTCGGCGATATTGCGTTGAAGTCCACATTGGCGTTGCTCCATAAATTCAAGGAGCAACAAGGCTAAAGCCTGGAGTATGCTCCAGGGTCAAGCCCCTTCGAGACACCCTGATGCGCATCGGTGAATTAGCCCAGGCCAGCGCCGTCAGCCGCGACACGCTGCGCTTCTATGAGCAACGCGGGTTGATCGCGGCGCAACGCAGCGCCAACGGTTATCGCGACTACCCGGCGGACATGGTGCAGCTGGTGCTGTACATCAAGACCGCTCAGCGACTGGGCTTTACCCTCGGCGAGATTGGCAACAGCGTCGCCGCGTTGTGGCAGTCGCCCGACCCGGACAGTGCCGTCACGCAATTGCTGCAAGACAAACTCAAACTGATCGAAACCCGAATGGACGAACTCGGCGCATTGCGCAATGAGTTGCAGCAAAGGCTCGGTCAGCGTTGTCCTTTGAATCCATGATCCTCACTTATCAAGGAAGCCACTCATGTCCACGGCAAAAACCGCGCTCATCATCGGCGCCTCCCGGGGCCTGGGCCTCGGCCTGGTGAAAACCCTGCTGGCCGACGGCTGGCAAGTCACCGCCACCGTGCGCAACCCGCAAAACGCCGAGGCGCTGCAAGCGCTGGGCAAGGTACGGGTTGAAAAGCTCGACATGGATGATCAGCAAGCCGTCATCGCGCTGAGCCAACAACTCAAGGGCGAAATGTTTGACCTGCTGTTCGTGAATGCCGGGGTCAAGGGGCCGGACGTGCAGACGCCAGGTGGCGCGACACTGGCCGAAGTCGGGCAACTGTTTTTCACCAACGCTGTGGCACCAATCAACCTGGCCCAGCGTTTCGTCGGGCAGATTCGCGACGGCAGCGGCGTGCTGGCATTCATGAGTTCGGTGCTCGGCAGCGTGACCATGCCGGACGCGCCGGAACTGGCGTTGTACAAGGCCAGTAAAGCGGCGCTGAACTCGATGACTAATAGCTTCGTGACGCAGCTGGGCGAGCAGAAACTCACCGTGTTGTCGCTGCATCCGGGCTGGGTGAAGACTGACATGGGCGGTGAAGGTGCCGACATCGATGTGGAAACCAGCACCCGTGGTTTGGTGGATCAGGTGAACGCCTACACCGGCAAGGGCGGGCATCACTTCGTGAACTACAAGGGTGAAACGATTCCCTGGTAACCACTGCGCCTTCCCCCGTAGAGCTGCCGCAGGCTGCGATCTTTTGATCTTGTTTTTCAGCTATCCAGAAAAGATCAAAATCAAAAGATCGCAGCCTGCGGCAGCTCCTACAGGGGATTTGTGTTGTCCTGTCGGACGAAGCTTGCCCACAACGCACTTTTGTTTGAAACTCCGCACCTCGTCCCCCGCGACGACCCTGGATCAGCAGACAGGGTAATCACTGAGCTGGCTAACCTGAACCCACTTTCAGAGGAGCCGGCCAACATGCCTGCGACCCGTACCTGGTTAAAAAACCCCCTCGCAATCTTCACTGCCAATGGCCTCGATGCCCGTGGCGGCCTGGTGGTGCAAGACGGTGTGATCGTCGAACTGCTTGCCGCTGGCCAGCAACCGTCCGCGCCCTGCGGACACGTGTTCGATGCCCGCGAGCATGTGATCCTGCCCGGCCTGATCAACACCCATCACCATTTCTACCAAACCCTGACCCGCGCCTGGGCGCCGGTGGTCAATCAGCCGTTGTTCCCGTGGCTGAAAACCCTGTACCCGGTCTGGGCGCGCCTGACCCCGGAAAAACTCGCCCTCGCCACTAAAGTCGCGTTGGCTGAATTGCTGCTCTCTGGCTGCACCACGGCGGCCGACCACCATTACCTGTTTCCCGAAGGCCTGGAAAACGCGATCGACGTGCAAGTCGAAAGCGTTCGCGAACTGGGCATGCGCGCCATGCTGACCCGCGGTTCCATGAGCCTCGGCGAAAAGGACGGTGGCCTGCCGCCGCAGCAAACCGTGCAGCAAGGTGAAGTGATTCTCGACGACAGCCAGCGCTTGATCGCCGCGTACCACGAGCGTGGCGACGGCGCGCAAATCCAGATCGCCCTGGCGCCGTGCTCGCCGTTCTCGGTGACCCCGGAAATCATGTCAGCCAGCGCCGAACTGGCGAATAAACTCGACGTGCGCCTGCACACTCACCTCGCCGAAACCCTCGACGAAGAAGATTTCTGCCTGCAACGCTTCGGCCTACGCACCGTCGATTACCTGGACAGCGTCGGCTGGCTCGGCCCGCGTACCTGGCTGGCCCACGGCATCCATTTCAACCCGGACGAAATCGCCCGCCTCGGCGCGGCTGGCACCGGTATCTGCCATTGCCCAAGCTCGAACATGCGCCTGGCATCCGGCATCTGCCCGACGCTGGACCTGACCGCCGCTGGCGCGTTGCTCGGTCTGGGTGTGGACGGTTCGGCGTCCAACGATGCGTCGAACATGATGCTCGAAACCCGTCAGGCGCTGTACATCCAGCGCCTGCGCTATGGCGCCGAGAAGATCACGCCAGAACTGGTGCTGGGCTGGGCGACCAAGGGTTCGGCGAGTTTGCTCGGGCGCACCGATATCGGTGAACTGGCGGTGGGCAAGCAGGCGGATCTGGCGCTGTTCAAGCTGGATGAACTGCGGTTCTCCGGTAGCCATGACCCGGTGTCGGCGTTGTTGCTGTGCGGCGCGGATCGTGCGGACCGGGTGATGATCGGCGGCAAGTGGCGGGTGATTGATGGGCAGGTTGAAGGGTTGGATCTGAAGGGGTTGATTGCTGATCACAGCCAGGCGGCTCGGCAGTTGATTGCTGGCGTCTGACACAACACCGCCCGATCGTTCCCACGCTCTGCGTGGGAATGCCTCATTGGACGTTCTGCGTCCGCTTTGGGACGCGGAGCGTCCCGGGCTGCATTCCCACGCAGAGCGTGGGAACGATCAAAGGCCCAACAACGACAACATGATAAACGTCGCAAACAACACAAAGTGCGTCATGCCCTCAATGGCATTGGTCTCCCCATCATTGAGGTTGATCGCACTGACGATCAACGTCAGGAAAATCATCACCGTCTGCACCGGCGTCATCGCCATCTGAAACGGCTGGCCCGTATAGAGCGCCATCGCCTCCATCACCGGCACGGTCAGGATGACCGTCGACAACGACGCGCCCATGGCGATGTTGACCACTGACTGCATGCGATTGGCCAGGGCTGCGCGCAACGCGGTCAGGATCTCCGGTGCTGCAGAGATCGCGGCCACCAGGATTGCCGTGATGACGGGCGGCGCGCCTGTGCCTTCCAGGCCCAGATCGAGGGTCTTGGACATCACTTCGGCCAGTGCGCCGATCACCACCACGCCAAATACCAGTGTCGCGATACTGAGCGGCACGTTGACCGGATCAGGTTCTTCTTCCGGGATTTTCTTGCGGCGTTTTTCCGGGTAGCTGTAGCTGAAGAAATAGCTGTGCGGCCCGACCTGCATGCGCAGGAACAAGGTGTAGAGCACGACCATCGCACCGATGGTGAACGCCGAATAAATCTTCCAGTTGGCTTCGGGAATGAACTCCGGCACGACCATGGAAACGCCCATGGCGGTGAGGATCATCACGCTGTAACTGCGTGCCGAATCGTCGTTGTAGGACTGTTCGCCATGCTTGATTCCGCCCATCAACGCGGCCAGGCCGAGGATGCCGTTGATGTCGAGCATCACCGCCGAATAAATCGTGTCGCGCACCAAGGTGGGTGAGGCTTCGTTGCTCATCATGATCGCCAGGATCACCACTTCCACCAGCACCGCAGCCAGGGTCAGGATCATCGTGCCGTAGGGGTCGCCGACTTTCTCAGCCAGCAGTTCGGCGTGATGGGCCACGCGCATGGACGCCGCGACGATGAAGGCGATCAGCACCAGGCCAGCGGCCAACGCGACGGGCTGGCCGCTGTGCAGCATCCAGTGCTCCAGCGGGTAGACGATGGCGGCGGCAAGAACGGCCAGCAGCAGGAAACTTTCTTGCTTGAGGTGTGTGAGCATTGCGGGCCTTTTGCACAGTGGAGCGTAAACAGGGTGATGAGCTACTGACTGCGGGGCGGCGCTAACGTTTCGTTACACCTTAGCGCACCAGTGGATGGCGTGAGTCCGGTCAGTTGCACTGGGTTGGTTCTGATATTGAAAAGATCGCAGCCTTCGGCAGCTCCTACAGGGGTACGCGAACTCATGTAGGCGCTGCCGAAGGCTGCGATCTTTTGATTTTGTTGTCCTGTTGGTCAGCAATTTGCATTGCACTCGCCAACCTCAAAACAAAATGGAGTTCGAGTTCATGCATAAACGTCCGTTGAAGAAGCTGCTGTGCGCCGTTGCAGCGGCTGTCGGTCTGAGCGCCAGCCTGACCGCCAGTGCCGCCGACCCGCTGAAAGTCGGCTTCGTCTATATCGGCCCGATCGGTGACCACGGCTGGACGTATCAGCATGAACAGGGACGCAAGGCGCTGGCCGAAAAGTTTGGTCCGCAGATCACCACCAACTACGTGGAAAACGTCGCCGAAGGTGCCGACGCCGAGCGGGTGATCCGTAACATGGCCAAGGACAACTACGACCTGATCTTCACCACGTCCTTCGGCTACATGAACCCGACCCTGAAAGTCGCCAAGCAATTTCCCAAAGTGACCTTCGAGCACGCCACCGGCTACAAGCAGGACAAGAACCTTGGCACCTACCTGGCGCGTACGTATGAAGGGCGCTACGTCGGCGGCTTCCTCGCGGCGAAGATGACCAAGACCAAGAAAATCGGCTACGTCGCCTCGTTCCCGATCCCGGAAGTGATCCGCGACATCAACGCCATTCAACTGGCCCTGAACAAGTACAACCCCGGCACAGAGATCAAAGTGGTGTGGGTCAACTCGTGGTTCGACCCGGGCAAGGAAGCCGATGCCGCCAACGCGCTGATCGACCAGGGCGTGGACGTGGTGTTCCAGCACACCGACAGTCCGGCGCCGATCCAGGCTGCCGAGCGGCGCGGCGTGTATGCCGTGGGCTACGCTTCGGACATGCAGCACTTCGGGCCGAAAGCGGTGCTGACCTCCATCGTCAACGACTGGGGCCCGCACTACATTCAAGCGACCCAAAGCGTGCTCGACCACACCTGGAAATCCCAGGATTACTGGGGCGGTTTGAAGGAAGGCACGGTTGAACTGCCGATCAGCGACCTGGTGCCGGCGCCGGTGAAAGCAGAAGCGGAGCAGATCATTGCCGATATCAAGAGCGGTACGCTGCATCCGTTTACCGGGCCGATCAAGGACCAGGCCGGTGTCGAGAAGATCCCGGCGGGGGCGACGCCGAGCAATGCGGAACTGGCGTCGATGAATTATTACGTGGAAGGCATGAAGGCCGAGATTCCGAAGTAATCCACCTTCCTGATCGTTCCTACGCTGACCGATCGTTCCCACGCTCTGCGTGGGAATGCCTCAATGGACGCTCCGCGTCCGCTTTCTGGGACGCAGAGCGTCCCGGGCTGCATTCCCACGCGGAGCGTGGGAACGATCGTTATAGAGACTGCAAAATGAACCAACTCCCGATCATCGACATCAGCCCGCTCTACACCGACGACGCACAGGCCTGGCAATCCGTCGCCACACAAATCGACCGCGCCTGCCGCGACTGGGGCTTTTTCTACATCAAGGGCCACCCGATCAGCGCCGCCCGCATCGACGCCGTGCTCGACCACGCCCAACGCTTCTTCGCCCTGCCAGTCGCCGAAAAACTCAAGATCGACATCACCCAGACCCGACACCATCGCGGTTACGGCGCCATCGCCACCGAGCAACTGGACCCGAGCAAACCCAGCGATCTGAAAGAAACTTTCGACATGGGATTGCACCTGCCCGCCGATCACCCTGAAGTGCTGGCAGAAAAACCGCTGCGCGGCCCCAATCGCCATCCGTCGATGCCCGGTTGGGAAGCGCTGATGGAGCAGCATTACCTCGATATGCAGGCCCTCGCCCAAACCCTGTTGCGGGCCATGACGATGGCCCTCGGCATTGAGCGGGACTTCTTCGACACACGCTTCAACGAGCCGGTTAGCGTGCTGCGGATGATTCATTACCCGCCACGTCACACCGCCAGTTCCGAAGAGCAACAAGGCGCCGGCGCCCACACCGATTACGGCTGCATCACCCTGTTGTATCAGGACGCCGCCGGTGGCCTGCAAGTGCGCAACGTAAACGGCGAATGGATCGACGCCCCGCCCATCGAAGGTACCTTCGTGGTCAACCTCGGCGACATGATGGCGCGCTGGAGCAACGACCGTTACCTGTCGACACCGCATCGGGTCATCAGCCCGTTGGGCGTAGACCGTTACTCGATGCCATTTTTCGCCGAGCCGCACCCGGACACGCCCATCGAATGCCTGCCCGGTTGCCAGGATGAACTGCATCCGGCGAAATATCCGGCCACCACCTGCGCCGAATTCCTGCTGTCGCGCTTCGCCGATACCTACGCCTATCGCCGGGAACCGCAAGCGGTTTGATCAACCGTCTGGTCAGGTTTTACCAATTGTTGCAGCGAGCATCTGTAGAATGCCGTCATTGCACCTGATGAGAATTCGAACATGTACGACTGGCTGAACGCCCTGCCCAAGGCAGAACTGCACTTGCACCTGGAAGGCTCGCTGGAGCCCGAGTTGCTGTTCGCCTTGGCCGAACGCAACAAGATCGCCCTGCCGTGGGACGACGTCGAAACCCTGCGCAAGGCCTACGCCTTCAACAACCTGCAGGAATTTCTCGACCTGTACTACAAGGGCGCCGACGTGTTGCGCACCTCTCAGGATTTCTACGACCTGACCTGGGCCTACCTGTTGCGTTGCAAGGCGCAGAACGTGATTCACACCGAACCGTTCTTCGACCCGCAGACCCACACCGACCGTGGCGTGCCGTTCGAAGTGGTGCTCAACGGCATCGCTGCCGCACTCAAGGATGGCGAGCAGCAACTGGGCATCACCAGCGGTCTGATCCTGAGCTTCCTGCGCCACTTGAGCGAAGACGAAGCGCAGAAAACCCTCGACCAGGCGCTGCCGTTCCGTGATGCGTTTGTGGCCGTTGGCCTGGACAGTTCGGAGATGGGTCACCCGCCGAGCAAGTTCCAGCGCGTGTTTGATCGTGCCCGCCACGAAGGCTTCCTGACCGTCGCCCACGCTGGTGAAGAAGGCCCACCGGAGTACATCTGGGAAGCCATCGACCTGCTGAAAATCCAGCGTATCGACCATGGCGTGCGCGCCATCGAAGACGAGCGCTTGATGCAGCGGATCATCGACGAGCAGATCCCGTTGACTGTGTGCCCGTTGTCCAACACCAAGCTCTGCGTGTTCGATCACATGTCCCAGCACAACATCCTAGACATGCTTGAACGTGGCGTGAAAGTGACGGTGAACTCCGATGACCCGGCGTACTTCGGCGGTTATGTCACCGAGAACTTCCACGCGCTGCACACCGATCTGGGCATGACCCAGGATCAGGCCAAGCGTTTGGCGCAGAACAGCCTGGATGCGCGGCTGGTTAAACCTTAAGGTCACCGCAATGATCGTTCCCACGCGGAGCGTGGGAACGATCATTGCGCAACCGGCTCGGTTAACTCTTCAAGCGTCTTGCCCCGCGTCTCCATCCCGAACAACCACACCACCGCCGCGGCAATCGCAAAGCACATCGCCCCCAAGGCAAACACCCCGCCCTGCCCGGTAATCGGGAACACCAGTCCGGTCACCAATGGCCCGAGTAGCGAACCGACGCGCCCGATCGCCGAGGCAAACCCCGAGCCCGTGGCCCGCGCCGAAGTCGGGTACAACTCTGGCGTGTAGGTATAGAGCACCGCCCACATGCCGAACAGGAAGAACTGCATCAGCAAGCCCGAGGTGATCAACAGTCCGACGTTGCCGCCAAACACCGCACTCTGGCCGTAGAGAAACGCCATCACCCCGCCGCCCAGCAGCGTCACGATGCACACCGGTTTACGTCCCCAGCGCTCCACCAGCCAAGCGGCCATGAGGAAACCGGGAATCCCGCCGAGGGAAATCAGCACCGTGTAATACACCGACTGGGTCACGGCAAACCCCGACTGTTGCAGCAAGGCGCTGAGCCACGACGTCAGGCCGTAGAAGCCAAGCAAGGCGAAGAACCAGACGCTCCAGATCATCATCGTGCGCTGGCGGTACAGCGGCGACCAGATCTGCCGCAACGCGGAAAAAAAGTTACCCGGCGTACTCGCCACTCGCGGCAAGCGAATCGGCGCGGGTAACTCTGAACGCCCCAGCGACGCGCGGACCCGCTCCTCAATGCGCAGCAACACCTTGTCCGCCGCCTCATGTTTGCCAGCCTGTTCGAGCCAGCGCGGTGACTCGGGAATGAAAAAACGAATCGCCAGGACAAACACTGCCGGCACCGCTAACACCAGGAAGATGTCGCGCCAACCGATCACCGGCAGCAAGAAGTACGACAGCACCCCGGCCGCGACGAAACCGAGTGGCCAGAACCCGTCCATCAACGCGATATAGCGCCCGCGCCCCTTGGCCGGAATCAGCTCCGAGAGCATCGACTGAGCAATGGGAAACTCCATGCCCATGCCGATTCCCAACAGGATGCGAAACAACGTCAGGGTTTCCACAGTCTGCGCAGTGGAGCACAGGTAACTGGCGAGCCCCCACAACACGATGCTCCACTGGAACACCGGTTTACGGCCAAAGCGGTCGGCCAGCATCCCGGACAGCGATGCCCCCAGCACCATGCCGAAGAAGCTCGAACTGGCCAGCAACCCGGCCTGGGCGCTGCTCAGGCCGAACTCGGTCTTGATCGACCCCAACAGGAAAGTCATCATCGCCAAGTCCATGGAATCGAAGAAAAACGCCAAGGCAATAATGATGAAAATGATGCGGTGATAACCGCTGATGGGCAGCCGCTCCAATCGTTCTGCTGCGCTGAATCCTGGTATTTCCATGCCGCATCCCCCCATCCGAAAGTCCCCGGATCGAGTGTGCGCGATAGCGGTTGTGGGTTATTGCTGGATGCGACCTGGCCGCAACCCTGAACGACGCCCGCGACCTCAGACGTCGGTCTCGAAGCGTCTACAACGCCATTTCCAGCTCGGACTCCCTGGCGAAGCGGTGAACTTCACGCTGCCCGGCCGCAGTGATCTGCAAGGCCCGCGAATCATTGGGCAGGGTTAACCAGCCGGACTGCATGAACAACTGCAACAACGCCGCGCCCAATGAGCCTCCCAGGTGCGGACGGCGCTCGCTCCAGTCGGGGCAGGCACAGGCGACTTGCCCGTTGCGGTGGGCCAGGGCCTGGATAAACACCCCTCGGTTGGCCAGTTGCGTAGAGCCTTTATGGGTGACGACGACTCGCTGATCGAACTGCTCGATCCAGCCGGCATCCAGCAAACGCTGGTACAGGTCCGCCGCCAACGTGCCACCCAAATGGTCATCGCACAGCCGCGCCTGCAACAGCGACGACGGTGCTGCCGGGCGCTTGCCCAGAAGGTTGCCGCGTTTGATCGTCTCTGGAATGTCCCGCGGCTTGCTGGCCAGGGTCGCACTGGCCAGCGCCTCTACCGCCGCGCCGACTTCGGGCGCCGCCAGGCGGAAGAACCTTTTTCGTCCGCGCTCTTCGACTTTCAACAGACCTCCGGCGGCTAAACGCCCCAGGTGTGCACTGGCCGAAGACGGCGACAGCCCGGCCAGCAAGGCCAGCTCTTCGGTTTGCCGTGCCGAGCCATCCATCAAGGCCCACATCATTGCGCTGCGCTTGGGGTCAGCCAGCAGCGTGGCGATCTGGCTGATGCAAGGTGCATGTTCCATGTATTCACTCCCTGTTGAATCATTTCGTCTACTGCTCAGAGACATCTTGACCAGTAATGTGTCGTCGGCCAAGACGCGAAAACCGCCATGAACCGAGTCAGGCAAGCCACCCCCACAACGCGCTCTGTCGAACAACCCGGGCCGACTCCCGGGCAAGGACGACTGCAAGGTGAACGCGTCCGGGCCGGTTCGACGGTGCAGGCATGAGGCGGGCGCTAGTATAAGCGGGTTGACCGCCGGTTCCTGCCCTTGGGAGGGCGTGGGTGGTGATAGTTCCTGACAGAAATTTCGCTATTTGCCTGCGACTAATGATCAGCGCCCGATAACGCTGGAAATTGACTACTCAATTGTGCGCATCGGCTGGCGAGCATTTCCCGCAAAAGGTTCACCGGCTTACTCAATTGCGCGCGATGAGCGCACAGCAAATTCAGCGGTGCGCGCTCGCAGAGCAACTCCGGCAACAGCACTTTCAAGCGACCGGCCAACACATCGGCGCCCACATCGAGCCAGGACTTGTACGCGATACCGGCACCCGCCACGGCCCACAGGCGCACCACATCGGCGTCATCGCTGAAGCGGTCGCCACTGACCGTCAGACCGACTTCGCGCTTGCCATCGTGGAAACTCCAGCGGTCGTGAACCCGGCTGCCGAGCATGAACAGCAGACAATTGTGCTGCGCCAGTTGCTCCAGTTGGCGGGGCTCGCCGTGCCGGGCCAGGTAAGCAGGTGATGCGCAGAGGACACGGCGGTTCTGCGGGGCAATGGGCAGCGCTACCAGGCTTGAATCCTCCGGTTCGCCGTAACGCAGGGCGATGTCCACCGGTTGGCGAAACAGGTCGGCGATGCGATCTCCCAGCAATAAACGCACGGTCAACTTCGGGTGCTCACGCTGGAATTCATCCAGCCACGGCAGCAGCAGGTTGCGACCGAAATCCGAAGGTGCCGACAGTTGCAAGATTCCGCTGACCTGATCCTGACCGCTGGCCAACAGACGGCGGCCCTCGTCCAGATTGCTCAGGGCTGCCCGGGCGTACTCCAGAAAGCCTTCGCCTTCGGCGGTCAGGCGCAGGCTGCGGGTGGAGCGCGCCAGCAATCGGGCGCCGAGTTGCTGTTCGATGCGCTTGAGCGCCGCGCTGGCCACCGCCGCCGACATGTCCATCACCCGTGCCGCCGCCGACAGGCTGCCCAAGTCCGCCGCCCGGACAAACAACTGCAAGTCATCGAAACGCAGCATCTTCAGCCTCGATTATCAAAAAAATATTGAAAGAGACTGCTCTTTTAGCGGGTTTTATCTTGCCGGGAAATAGCCAATCATCAGCCCCATCGAAAATCACTCAGCCTCAGGAGCCGAACATGTCCCAGCCATTTACCGCCATTGCCACCCTCATCGCCAAACCCGGCCAACAAGACGCCCTCGAACAACACCTGCGGGCGCTGCTGGAACCGACCCGCGTCGAGGCCGGTTGCGGTCAATACGATTTGCACCAGGACCTGGCCAACCCACTGGCTTTCTACATGATCGAACAATGGAGCAGCGACGAGGCCCTGCAAGCCCACGACGCCAGCGCCCACATCCAGAACTTCCGCGCCAAGGCCGGTGATTTTCTCGAACACTTCGAGCTCAAGCGTCTGCGCACCCTCGCCTGATTCCTTCCTTTATTACTTTTTCGGAGCCCTCAATGAAAGCCATTGCCTACTACGCCTCCCTGCCAATCAGCGACGCCAAATCCCTGCAAGACATCGAACTGCCAGAACCGGTCGCCGGTCCGCGCGACCTGCTGGTAGAGGTCAAAGCGATCTCGGTCAACCCGGTGGACGCCAAAGTCCGGCAGAACGTCCAGCCTGAAGGCGGCGCGGCGAAAGTGCTGGGCTGGGACGTGGCCGGTGTGGTCAAGGCCGTTGGTAACGACGTGACGCTGTTCAAGGCCGGCGACAAGGTGTTTTACGCCGGCTCCATCGCCCGTGCCGGCGGCAACAGCGAATTGCATGTAGTAGACGAGCGGATTGTCGGCCATATGCCGAAAACCCTCGGCTTTGCCGAAGCGGCTGCATTGCCACTGACTGCGATCACCGCGTGGGAATTGCTGTTCGAACGCCTGCAAGTGCGCGAAGGCAAAACCGATGAAGGCCAGAGCTTGCTGATCGTTGGTGCGGCCGGCGGTGTGGGTTCGATCCTGACTCAACTGGCCAGCCAGCTCACCGGGCTGAAGGTCATCGGCACCGCTTCGCGTCCGCAAACCCAGAGCTGGGTGCGTGAACTGGGGGCGGATCTGGTGATCGATCACAGCCAGCCGCTGAGCGAAGAACTTAAGCGTGCGGGCGTTGCGCAGGTGACCCACGTCGCCAGCCTGACCCAGACTGATGAGCATCTGGATCAACTGGTCGAGGCCTTGGCGCCCCAGGGCAAACTGGCGCTGATCGATGATCCGAAGGCGCTGGACGTGACCAAGCTCAAGCGCAAGAGTATTTCGTTGCACTGGGAGTTCATGTACACCCGCTCGCTGTTCGAGACAGCTGACATGATCGAGCAACACAAACTGCTCAACCGCGTCGCGGAGCTGATCGACGCCGGAACCTTGAAAACCACGGTGGGCGAGCACTACGGCAGCATTAACGCGGCCAACCTGCGCCGCGCCCATGAACTGCTGGAAAGCGGCAAGTCCAAGGGCAAGATTGTGCTGGAAGGGTTCTGACAACCCAAATCAAGAGACCGCAGGCTTCTGTAGGAGGTGCCGAAGGCTGCGATCTTTTGACGTTATGCACCGTCAGTCAGAGAGTTGAGCGTTGTCACAATTGCGATCGTATTCGGGTCTACAATCGAGACCTCTGCGACGCAATCTTTTACTTAAGGAGGTCAGCAATGAAGATCCTGATAAAAGAAGTGGCAACATCCCAGTGGCTAGTCCGTCTCGACCAACACGCCGTCACGTTCCGCAGCGAAGCTGAAGCTCGCGCTTTCACCCGCACCCTTGAAGCGCGACTACACGCCCCTCATCAAATACCCGACCGCCAGCAACGTGCCGCTGGCTGAGTCAGTCTTCACGCCTCGGCTTGGGCCAGCGCCCGGGCATTTTGCAAACGCCGGGTGAGCATCGCCACGCTCACCACCAGAATTCCGCACAGGCTGATGACCATGGCCATCGGCATGGCGCTGCCATCGTGCAAAAACCCCACCAGCGATGCCGCCCCGGCGGCGATGCTGAATTGCAGGCACCCAAGCAGCGCCGACGCACTGCCGGCGCGAGCGCCCTGCCCGTTCATGGCGCAGGCCGAGGCGTTGGGGAGGATGCAACCGAGGCTGGCAATACAGATAAACAATGGAATCAGCAGCGGCCATAGCTGTTCGGTGTGCATTGAGCTGACGGCGAGTAACGTCAGGCCTGCGCCCAGATAAATCCAGACCGTGCGCGCCAGCAGGAATGCCGGCCCACGCTTGGCCAACAGTCGCGCGTTGACCTGCGCCACCAGAATGAACCCCGCCGCGTTGGTGCCGAACAGCCAGCCGAAATGCTCGGCCGGCACGCCGTAAAGCTTGATGAAGACAAACGGCGAACCGGAGATGTAGGCAAACATCCCAGCGACGGCGAGACCGCCGGTCAGGGCGTGGCCGAGGTAGACCGGATCGGCCAACAATCGACCGTACTGACGCAATGCCCCCTTCAACGGTTGACGCGGCACATAGTCCGGCAAGCTTTCCGGCAACCCGAGGGCCACGGCCAGGGCGGCCAGAGCGCTGAACCCAGTGAGCACGAGGAAGATCGACTGCCAGCCGGTGGTGTTGACTAACAGTCCGCCGAGCATCGGTGCCAGGATCGGCGCCAGGCCCATCACCAGCATCAGTTGCGAAAAGACTTTCGCCGAGCCCACCGCATCGCATTTATCGCTGACCACCGCCCGGGAGATCACCATCCCCGCGCAACCGCCCAGTGCCTGGACGAATCGCGCGCCCATCAGCCATTCCAGGTTCGGCGCAAAGGCACAGGCCAAGGACGCTGCGGTGAACAAGCCGACCCCCGTGAGCAACGGAATACGCCGCCCGAAACGATCCGCCACCGGACCGTAGAGCAACTGACCAATGGACAAGCCGAGGAAATACGCGGCGAGCGTCATTTGCACGTGTTTTTCGTCGGTGCCGAACGACTGTGCGATAGACGGGAACGCCGGCAAGTAGAAATCGATCGCCAGCGGACCGAAAGCGGTCAGGGCACCAAGAATCAGAATGGTACGGAAGTTCATCAGGCATCCAGTTGGGCGTGGGTCGGCAGCTCGACAGTCTAGCCGCGTGAGGACGCCTTGAACATTCCGATAGGTCGCTAACTATTAAAAACCGATGGATAAACGCACATCCGCTTCTGTAGGAGCAAAGCTTGCTCGCGATGGCGGCGTGTCAGGCGACATTGATGTTGAATGTGCCGGCCTCTTCGCGAGCAAGCTTTGCTCCTACAGAAGCAGAAGCGCAGCGTTTCAGGCGACTTTGGCGTCGTAGCCTTCTTCAGTGATGACGGCAATCACTTGCTCTGCCGTCAGCGCGCTTTCAACACCGACTTCCTTTGCCGCCAGATCCACCCGCACACTGGCCGCCGGGTCCTTGGCTTGCAGGGCTTGCGTAATGGCCTTGACGCAGTGACCGCAGGACATGCCTTCAACATTGAACACTTGCATGGAATGACTCCTTGAGTGAGGCTTTTTAATAACACTGCGGGCAGTCTCGAGCTTGCCACCATGGCAAGGTCAAGTTCTGAAACAAACTGCCGGGCTGGCAATCGGCGTCGCGCTCGGCCAAGCTGCGTTCATCAATGACCCGACCTCAGGAGATTCAGCCATGCGCTGGTCAGCTCTCAGCCTGTTTGGCTTCCTCAGCCTTTTCGCCGCCCTGCCCTCGGCCAATGCCGCCGGTGAAGATTACGGCG
This sequence comes from Pseudomonas sp. LBUM1646, assembly GCF_059716165.1. Lineage (NCBI taxonomy): Bacteria > Pseudomonadati > Pseudomonadota > Gammaproteobacteria > Pseudomonadales > Pseudomonadaceae > Pseudomonas > Pseudomonas sp. LBUM1646. The sequence continues at coordinate 830,672 of NZ_CP166810.1, read as the reverse complement.
TACTGATCATTTCCCGCGAGCGCCTGGAAGTCGCGACCTCCTGCGAGATCGGCGTGTACATTCAGGATCAATTGTCGGCGCGGCTGTTCCAGGAACAGAGCACCTCGTTCAACCTGCCGCCGGGCAATGTGTCCCTGCGCCTGAAACTGCTGCCGGGCCAGGCGCCGGGCTGCAACGCAGGGATGCTGGCGCCGGGCTCGCAGAACATCACGCTCAAGGCCGGGGATGTGTTGAAGTTCCGGATTGCGATGACGCAGGAAGGGATGTACCTGAAACCCGCTGCCCTCGAATACTGATCCCCACCTGATCGTTCCCACGCTCTGCGTGGGAATGCCTCAACGGACGCTCCGCGTTCGGCTTTTGGGACGCAGAGCGTCCCGGGCTGCATTCCCACGCGGAGCGTGGGAACGATCATGCGATCATGCGGCGATCCTTTGATCTGCGACATGGCGCTTGACCTTGCCCGCATGGCAAGGTTGATCCTGTAGGCACTTTCTACAGGGAGCGTGACCGATGTCCGAATCCACCACTTTCGATCTGCCGATTGCCGGCATGACCTGCGCCAGTTGCGCCGGCCGTGTCGAGCGTGCCTTGAGCAAAGTCATCGGCGCCACGGCAGTCAGCGTCAACCTCGCCACGGAACAGGCGCGCATCCAGGCCCCCAGCGATAGCCTGCCGGCCTTGATGGACGCGGTGCAGCAGGCCGGCTACAGCGTGCCGCAGCAAAGTCTGGAATTGAGCATCGACGGCATGACCTGCGCGTCCTGCGTCGGCCGGGTCGAACGGGCGTTGACCAAGGTACCGGGAGTCAAGAGCGTCAGCGTCAACCTGGCCAACGAACGCGCCCACCTCGAATTGCTCGGCCAGATCGATCCGCAAACCTTAATCGCTGCCGTCACCAAGGCCGGCTACGGCGCCAGCGTCTGGGAAGTCGAACACCCCACCGACAATCAACAAACTCGCCTGCAGCGTGAGCGCTGGATCTTGCTCGCGGCCATCGCCCTGGCCTTGCCGCTGGTGTTGCCGATGCTGCTGCAACCGTTCGGCGTGCACTGGATGCTCCCGGCCTGGGCGCAATTTGCCCTGGCCACACCGGTGCAATTCATCTTCGGCGCACGTTTCTACGTTGCTGCCTGGAAAGCCGTGCGCGCCGGGGCCGGCAACATGGATTTGCTCGTCGCTTTAGGCACCAGCGCCGGTTATGGCTTGAGTTTGTACGAATGGGCGACCGCCGCCGGGCGCATGCCACATCTGTATTTCGAAGCCTCGGCGGTAGTGATCGCGCTGGTGCTGCTGGGCAAATACCTGGAAAGCCGCGCCAAACGTCAGACCGCCAGTGCCATTCGCGCGCTTGAAGCCTTGCGTCCGGAACGGGCAATTCAAGTGATCGACGGCCGCGAACAGGATGTGGCGATCAGCGCCCTGCGCCTGAATGATCTGGTTATGGTCAAACCTGGCGAACGTTTCCCGGTGGACGGCGAAGTGGTGGAAGGCCAAAGCCACGCCGACGAAGCGCTGATCAGCGGCGAAAGCCTGCCGGTGCCAAAACAACCCGGCGACAAAGTCACCGGCGGCGCGATCAATGGCGAAGGCCGCTTGCTGGTTCGCACCTTGGCCCTTGGCGCGGAAACTGTATTGGCGCGCATCATTCGCCTGGTCGAAGACGCCCAGGCCGCGAAAGCGCCGATCCAGAAACTGGTGGATAAAGTCAGCCAGGTGTTCGTACCGACGGTATTGGTTCTCGCCTTGGCGACGTTAATCGGTTGGTGGCTGTACGGCGCGCCCATCGAAACCGCGCTGATCAATGCCGTCGCCGTGCTGGTGATTGCCTGTCCTTGCGCCTTGGGCCTGGCCACGCCGACGGCGATCATGGCCGGTACGGGCGTAGCGGCGCGCTACGGGATTTTGATCAAGGATGCCGAAGCGCTGGAACGCGCCCATGAAGTCAGTGCCGTAGTGTTCGACAAGACCGGCACCCTGACTTCTGGCGCACCACGCATCGCTCATTTAAGTGCACTGGACGGTGACGAAGCCGCGCTGCTGCAAATGGCCGGCGCGCTGCAACGGGGCAGCGAACACCCGTTGGCCAAGGCTGTTCTGGATGTCTGCGCCGAACGTGGGTTGGACGTGGCCGATGTCACCGACAGCCAATCGCTGACCGGACGCGGCATCGCCGGCACCCTCGCAGGACGTCGGTTGGCGCTGGGCAATCGTCGTCTGTTAGAGGAAAGCGCCTTGAGCGCCGGTTTCTTGGCCGACTCTGCAAAAGCCTGGGAAACCGAAGGCCGGACCTTATCCTGGCTGATCGAGCAAAGCTCCGAACCGCGAGTCCTCGGCCTCTTCGCGTTTGGCGACACCCTCAAACCCGGCGCCCTGCAAGCGGTGCAGCAACTCAACGCCCGCAACATCAGCAGCCACCTGCTGACAGGCGATAACCGTGGCAGCGCCAAAGTCGTCGCCGAAGCGCTGGGCATCAGCGATGTTCACGCCGAAGTCCTCCCGGCGGACAAAGCCGCCACCGTCGCCGAGCTGAAGAAAACCGGCGTGGTGGCGATGGTCGGCGACGGCATCAACGATGCCCCGGCCCTGGCCGCAGCAGATATCGGCATCGCCATGGGCGGCGGCACCGATGTGGCGATGCACGCCGCCGGGATCACCCTGATGCGCGGCGATCCTCGGCTGGTGCCGGCGGCGCTAGAGATCAGCCGCAAGACCTACGCGAAGATCCGCCAGAACCTGTTCTGGGCCTTCGTCTATAACCTGATCGGCATTCCGCTGGCGGCGTTCGGCTTCCTCAACCCGGTGCTGGCCGGCGCGGCGATGGCGCTTTCGAGCGTCAGCGTGGTGAGCAATGCGCTACTGTTGAAAACCTGGAAACCCAAGGATCTGGAGGACAACCGATGAACATCGGCCAAGCGGCCCGCCACAGCGGCCTGAGCGCGAAGATGATCCGTTATTACGAGTCCATCGGCTTGCTCAAGGCCGCGCATCGCACCGACAGTGGCTACCGGGTTTATGGCGATGACGACCTGCACACATTAGCGTTCATCAAGCGCTCCCGGGATCTGGGTTTTTCCCTGGAAGAGGTCGGCAAGTTGCTGACCCTCTGGCAGGACCGCCAACGGGCCAGCGCCGATGTGAAGGCCCTGGCCCGTCAGCACATCGACGAGCTGAACCAGAAGATCCGCGAGCTCGGCCAGTTGCGTGACACATTGCAGGATCTGGTCGAGCACTGCCAGGGCGACCACCGCCCGGACTGTCCGATCCTCAAGGAGCTGGCGTCGGGTTGCTGCGCCGAACCTGCCCGCGCCTGAGGGATAAGCCCTTCAGAACCGCCAACGTGGTGAGGGGAATGCCGTGGAACAACAGCACCACCGCGCCGGGCGTCCACCAGGCATAGAACGGCGCGGCGATCAGCATGCCGATGCCGAACCCGGTCATTTGCAGCAGGGTCAGGAAGCTGAAGATCGGCAGGCGCAGGTGATCCGGTTCCCGTTGCAGGCGCGACATCAAACCGACTTCGGAAAACCCATCGCCTAACCCGGCCGGCAACGAGAACAGCAGCAAACCGTACAGCGTCTGCTGCTGGAACATCAGAATGAAGCCGCAGGACATCAACAACACGCCATAGAAAAAGCGCCGCTCCAGGTTGATGTTGTCCGAGCCTTTGAGCCGACTGGCAATCCGCGCACCGATGAGTTTGCCGCTGGCCCAGACCGCCAGCATCAGCCCCAGCGTGGTGCTGGCCGATTCCGGGGTCAGCAGCCGCGAGATGATCGGGAAACCGACGTTGTGCGCCGCGCTGCCCAAGGTATCCGCCATGGCCACTGCGAGCATCGCCGCCAATACTGGAGCGCTGCGCAAACCTTGCAGCAGCGCCGACCATTCCCCACGCTCGCTGGCTGATTCAGCATTCGGCGCTGCCGCGCGAAAACGCAACGGCACAATCAACAACGCCGCCAGCAGATAAGTAACCACGTTCAGCGCGAACACCGCTTCAAAGCCAAATGCCGCCACCACCAGTCCCGCCACCAGACTGCCGGCGACCATCGCAATGGACGCCGCCGAGGTGATCCAGGCATTGGTCTTGAGCAGGTGCTCGCGGTCGATCAGGTTCGGTAACTGGCTGTTGAGGCCGATGGCGAACATCGAATTGCCAAAACCCAGGCCGAAGGCAATCACCGGCAGCAGCAAGGCTTGCTGGGTCACCGGCAGAATCAGCAGCAAACCGAGCACACCCGCGCGCAATAAATCGAAGGCGATCAGCGGCAGGCGTCCAGCCACACGACGATAAAACGGGGTGCCGATCAGACTGGCAAAAATCCCCCCGGCCACGCGGCTGGCGAGGAAGATCGCCACGCTCATGGCGCTGTTGCTGAGGACATAGACATAAGTGGCCAGGGCGACCATGTTGAGGAATGCGCCGAAGTCGGAGATCAGGCGGGCGGTGATGATCAGGTGGGCGTTGCGGGTGGAATGGATGTTCACAATCAATCCTTGAGTGTGAGAGGTGTTTTAGATCCCGTAGGAGCAGCCGAAGGCGGCGATCTTTTGATTCTGCCTTTAAAAACAAGATCAAAAGATCGCCGCCTTCGGCAGCTCCTACGCGGTATTGCGTGTCCTGCAAAAAAACCCGGCCTAAACCGGGTTTTTCTTTAACCGATCACTACATCCACGGTGGAGGCGGTTCTTCGGTTTTGCCCGGTGGCGCGTCATCAGCCGCGCGTACCGCTTGCTTGCGCTCTTCATCCAGGCGTGCCGCTTCGATTTCGCGGATGACGCCGCCAACATCGGCCAACTCTTCCGGTTCGTCGAACTCGCCGGTCAGGATGCTCGCCGGGTGCAGGGTGCCAGCTTCGTAGAGCGCCCACATTTCCTTGGCGTACTTGGTCTTTTTCAATTCCGGCGCAAACCGCCCGAAGTAGGACGCCATGTTGCCCACGTCCCGCTCCAGCATGGTGAACGCGTGGTTGTTACCCGCCGCGTCGACCGCTTGCGGCAAGTCGATGATCACCGGACCGGTCGGGGTCAACAGCACGTTGAACTCCGAGAGGTCACCGTGCACCAGACCGGTACACAACATCAGCACGATCTGGGAGATCAGGAACGTGTGGTATTCACGGGCCTGGTCCGGCTCCAGCACCACGTCGTTCAGACGCGGCGCGGCATCGCCGTATTCATCGGCCACCAGCTCCATGAGCAATACGCCTTCAAGGAAGTCGTACGGCTTGGGCACTCGCACCCCGGCACCGGCCAGACGAAACAGGGCCGCCACTTCGGCGTTCTGCCAGGCGTCCTCGGTTTCTTTCTTGCCGAACTTGGAGCCCTTGGCCATCGCCCGAGCCTGTCGGCTGTTGCGTACCTTGCGACCTTCCTGATACTCGGCCGCCTGGCGGAAACTGCGTTTGTTCGCCTCCTTGTAGACCTTCGCGCAACGTAGCTCGTTACCGCAGCGCACCACATAAACAGCTGCTTCTTTACCACTCATGAGTGGGCGCAGCACCTCGTCGACCAGACCGTCCTCGATCAGGGGTTCAATGCGTTTTGGAGTCTTCATCAGCTTTTATTGTGGGTCCTTTATTACCAAACACGCGAAAGTCATTCGTTATACGGCAATCCTCGCGCCTCGGGGAGGGGTTGCCGACCTATGAACATTGCAGAAGCACACAATGTGCCGAATTTATCCGGTAAATCCTGCGCCAATCAACGACCGCTGGAGATCATAGCCGAGCCGCCGGCACTTGTTGGCGAAGGGATGCGAGGGCATTTACGACAGAAGCTGACATCTGGATTCCTCCTATTTGTCAGATTTTTCTCAAAGGGCCTCAATTTCCCCTTTTTTCAGCCGAAGTCCTCAGAGAGAAAAGGATTTGTCCGACAATCGTCCTGACTAAAAAGACGATGCCGCACTCAAGGAACCGAGTCGATCAACAACGTTTTCGGCTGCCAATAAATCCGCGAGTCATCTGCACTGCGTGGGCCAACAAGAAAATCTGGAGCGCGGATGAACATCAAACAGAAGTTGACCTGGGCGTTTGCAATCATCGCCTCTTTGCCCGTGATCCTGGTCGCCACCCTGGTCGTGCTGAACTTGCGCAGCGACGCCAAGGACGATTTCGTCGACGGCAGCGGCCGCGAGATCCGTCAGGTCAGCAATGCCATGCAGCTGTTTTTCGACGGTATCAGCCAGAACGTCGATTACCTGGCGTCTCAGCCGCTGATCAAGAACACCGACGACACCCTCAAGACCTACATGGCTGCCAACGCCGAGAGCATTCCCCAGGGCGAGACGGACAAAAAGGTCTTCGCGCTACTCCAGGACTTGGGTAACACCCATCCGTCCTACGCCTACGCCATCGTCGGCACTGCCGCCGGCGGCTACGTGTCCTGGCCGGATGACGCAAAACTCAACAACTACGACCCGCGCCAGCGTCCCTGGTACAAAGCTGCCCAGGCCAAACCGGGCAAACCGTTTCGCACCGAGGCCTATTACTGGGCCCAGGACGATGCGACCTACGTCAGCACCGTGCGCACCATCGATAACAAGTTGGGCAGCAACGGTGGCGTGGTCAGCATCGACGTGACGCTCAAGCAGCTCACCGAAATCGTTAAACAGATCAAGCTCGGCGAAACCGGCTACCTGATGCTGCTGGAAAACAGCGGCACCGTGCTGGTCGATCCGAAGCAGCCGGAGCACAACTTCAAGGCCCTGAGCAGCCTCGGCGAAGGCTATGCGCAACTGGCCAAGGCCGGCAAAGGCCTGGTGGAAGTGGAGCTGAATGGCGAGCGCTACATGGCCAATGTTTGGCCGTCGGAGCAACTGGGCTGGACCTTTATCGGCCTGATCAAGCAAACCGACGTGATGAGCTCGGCCACCCAACTGACCTGGCTGATCGCAATCATCGCCGCCGTACTGGCGGTGTTCTTTGCCATCGTCGGCGCCAGTTTCGCCAGCCTTATCGTACGGCCGATCCGCAGCGTGGCCAGTGGTCTGGAAGGCATCGCCCAGGGTGAAGGCGACCTGACGAAGAACCTGGAAATCCGTGGCAGCGACGAAACCGCGCAATTGGCCAACTGGTTCAACCAGTTCCTGTCGGCGATTCGCAACCTGATTCAAAGCATCGGCGGCGCCGCAAACAAAATCCTCGCCACCTCCCAGAGCTCGACCCGGGTTTCCAGCGACATGGCCGAAGCCGCCGGGCGTCAGCGCGAGGCGGTGGACATGGTGTCCACGGCGTTCCACGAAATGGTCGCCACCGCCAACGAAGTCGCCCGCTCGTGCAGCCAGGCTGCCGAATCGGCCGACAGCGGCCAGCGTCAGGCCCGCGAAGGTCAACAGCAGATCGATGCCGCGGTCACCAGCGTCGATCGCTTGAGCCAGGAAATCGAATCGTCGGCCCAGTCGATGCAGCAACTGGAACGCGATAGCAATGACATTCAGTCGATTCTCGGGACCATTCGCTCCATCGCCGAACAGACCAACCTGCTGGCGCTGAACGCGGCGATTGAAGCGGCACGGGCCGGTGAACAGGGTCGTGGCTTTGCGGTGGTGGCCGATGAAGTCCGGGCACTGGCGAAACGTACTGCTGACTCGACTGCCGAGATCGACGGTTTACTCGGCAACCTCGCCAAACGCACCAGCCAGGTCACGCAGCAGATGCATGCGAGCCTGGAAGTGTCGCAGCAGTCGGTCACCCGCATTGGTGAAGCCCGCAGCAGTTTCGGGTTGATTCGTGAGTCGGTGGATGTGATTCGCGATATGAACACGCAGATTGCGACCGCCGCAGAGGAACAGCATCAGGTGGCGGAAGACATCAATCGGCACATCAGCCAGATTCATGGTGATGCGCAGTTGGTGGCGGAACTGGCGAACTCGGCACGACTGGATTCCCAGAGCCTGGCCGGGTTGTCGAATGAGCTGGATGGGCTGGTTCGACGGTTCAGGACCTAAGGTGATCGTTCCCACGCTCCGCGTGGGAATGCCTCAACGGACGCTCTGCGTTCGGCTTTGAAAGGGACGCGGAGCGTCCCGGGCTGCATTCCCACGCGGAGCGTGGGAACGATCACTGCCGAAACAATTCTCCCGGGGTAAACCCGAACAACCCCTTGAACGCCGCAATAAACGCCGACGTCGAGTCATACCCACAGGCCAGCGCCGCATTGGTCACGCTATCGCCCTCCTCCAGCAAACTCAGCGACGATAGCAGCCGCGCACGCTGGCGCCAGCCGCGAAAGCTCAACCCGGTTTCACGCTGAAACAAGCGCATCAGGGTTTTCTCCGATGTGCCCAACCGCCCCGCCCACGCCTGCAACGTCACGTTCTGTTCAGGGTTTTCGATCAACTCGTTGCACAACCCCAGCAACCGCTCATGCCGAGGCAACGGTAGCGAGAACGCCACCTCCGGCAGATTCGCCAACTGATCCAGCAGCACATTCACTAGCCGCGCTTCCTGGCTCTCGCCTTGTGGGTACTCCACCGGCAGCAGGCAAAAACTCTTGATCAGTTCCCGGGCCAGCGGCGTCACTTCCAGCACCCGGCAACGGCCGTCCGCCCACTCGCAATCCTCGCGACGCACATACAGGCTGCGCATTTCAGCGCGCGTCGAGGTCACTACCTGGTGTTCCAGATCGGCCGGAATCCAGATGCCCCACTGCGGCGGCGCGAAGAAGCTGCCCTCGGCGGTATGGACACCGAGAACGCCGCTGATGGCGTAGGAAAACTGCACCCAGTCGTGGCGATGGGGCGGTGTCCATGAGCCGGCGCTGAGGCTTTCGGCGCGGGCGAACAATGGGCGCGGTAAGGCCGTCAGTGCGGGAATCGAGCGCTCGAGGGAAAGTTGTCCGTTGGACGTCATTGATGGGCCTTGTGTCGCAGGACGGCAGATAACGCCGACGTTAGGCCAACTCTCGCTTGCTGACAAACACATTGCAATTGTGGGAGCGAACTTGCTCGCTCCCACAGGGGTGCGTGCGGTCTTAGCGTTCGATGATCGCAGTGACACCCTGGCCGCCAGCCGCACAGATCGAGATCAACCCCCGGCCCTTGCCCGCCGCGTCCAGCAGCTTCGCCAGATTGGCGACGATGCGCCCGCCGGTGGCGGCGAATGGGTGCCCGGCCGCCAGCGAACTGCCTTTGACGTTGAGCCGGCTGCGGTCGATGGAGCCCAGTGGCGTGTCGAGGCCGAGGCGGGTTTTGCAGTACTCCGGGTCTTCCCAGGCCTTCAACGTGCAGAGCACCTGCGCGGCGAAGGCTTCATGGATTTCGTAGTAGTCGAAGTCCTGCAAGGTCAGGCCATTGCGGGCCAGCAAGCGCGGCACGGCATAGACCGGCGCCATCAGCAGCCCTTCGGCGCCGTTGACGAAGTCCACCGCCGCCGCTTCGCCATCACGCAAATAGGCGAGGATCGGCAAACCACGTTCCTTGGCCCATTCTTCACTGCCCAGCAACACCAGCGACGCACCGTCAGTGAGCGGCGTGGAGTTGCCCGCGGTCATGGTGCCCTTGGTGCTTTTCTCGAACGCCGGTTTCAACGAGGCGAGTTTTTCCAGGGTCAGGTCCGGGCGCAAGTTGTTGTCGCGGGTCAGGCCGAGGAATGGCGTCATCAGGTCGTTGTGCCAGCCTTCGGTGTAGGACGCAGCGAGTTTCTGATGGCTTTCGAGGGCCAGTTGGTCCTGTTCGGCGCGGGGGATGCTCCAAGTCTGGGCCATCAACTCGCAATGCTCGCCCATGGACAGGCCGGTGCGCGGTTCGCCGTTGCGCGGAAACTCGGGAATCAAATGCCCTGGACGCAGTTGCAGGAAGGTTTTCAGTTTGTCGGCGGTGGTCTTGGCGCGGTTGGCTTGCAAGAGAATTTTGCGCAGGCCTTCGTTGATACCGATCGGTGCGTCGGACGTGGTGTCGACACCGCCGGCAATGCCGCACTCAATCTGGCCGAGGGCGATTTTATTCGCCACCAGCAGCGCCGCTTCAAGACCGGTGCCGCACGCTTGCTGGATGTCGTAGGCCGGGGTGGTCGGTGACAGCCGCGAGCCGAGCACGCACTCGCGGGTCAGGTTGAAATCCCTGGAATGTTTGAGCACCGCCCCCGCCGCCACTTCGCCCATGCGCAAACCATGCAGGTTGAAGCGTTCGATCAGGCCTTCGAGCGCTGCGGTGAGCATCGCCTGGTTACTGGCAGTGGCGTACGGCCCGTTGGAACGGGCGAAAGGGATACGGTTACCGCCAATGATCGCGACGCGGCGCAGCTGAGTCATGAAAAGCTCCTTTGAAATATCTGAAAATGAACCGCCCCCCGTAGGAGCAAAGCTTGCTCCTACACTGTTCAAGCGTAGGCCTTATCTCATCGATCGAACGACTGATCGCCATTCATGGTCCACACTTTGAACCCCAGCTGCCGGAGAGCGTTCCATGTCAGACCGTTATATCGACTTCGCCAATTCGTCCATCGGCCATCGTCTGGTCGGGGCCTTGGGCCTGCCGTCGCCGGTGCGTCTGGAACGCTGGCAGGCCGGACGCCTGCGGCCGGTCGAGGGCGCATTGCTGATCGGTGGAGGACCGCTGACAGAGAAAATCAGCGCCTTCGCCAACCGCCTGACCGACGTGATTTACAGCTACGGCACCGAGCCGTCCCTGGCTACCGCGTGGATTCCCGGCCACGGTCCGAAGCTCAAAGCCGTGGTATTCGATGCCAGTCACCTGATGCAAACCGATCAACTCAAACAGCTGCGCGAGTTCTTTCAGCCACTGATGAAAAACCTCGATCACAGCGCGCACCTGGTGATTCTGGGCCGTGCGCCAGAAACCTTGAGCGACCCCTTCGCCGCCAGCGCCCAGCGGGCCCTGGAAGGCTTCAGCCGTTCGCTCGCCAAAGAACTGCGCAGCGGCGGCACCTTGCAACTGATCTATGTCGGCGAAGGCGCCGAGGATCAATTGGAAGGTCCGTTAAGGTTTTTCCTCTCGCCTAAAAGCGCGTTTGTCTCCGGACAAGTGATTCGCTTGACCGCCTGCAACACGCCGGTCGAAGACTGGACTCGGCCACTGTCCGGGCGCAAGGCGTTGGTCACGGGCGCCGCTCGCGGCATCGGCGCGTCCATTGCCGAAACCCTGGCCCGGGACGGCGCCGAAGTCATCCTGCTCGACGTGCCACCGGCCAAAGCTGATCTCGAAGCCCTTGCCGCACGCCTCGGCGGGCGCAGCATCACCCTGGATATTTGCGCCGACGATGCCGCCACGCAGTTGATCGAGCACTTGCCCGACGGCGTCGACATCGTGGTCCACAACGCTGGCATCACCCGCGATAAAACCCTGGCCAACATGACCCCGGAATTCTGGGACGCGGTGCTGGCGGTCAACCTCAATGCGCCGCAAGTGCTGACCAAAGCCCTGCTCGACGCCGGCACCCTGCGCGACAACGGCCGGGTGATTTTGCTGGCCTCGATCAGCGGCATCGCCGGCAATCGCGGGCAAACCAACTACGCCGCGAGCAAGGCCGGGCTGATCGGCCTGGCCCAGGCCTGGGCGCCGCTGCTGCATGAGCGCGGCATCAGCATCAACGCCGTGGCGCCGGGGTTTATCGAAACCCAGATGACCGCGCACATTCCGTTCGCCCTGCGTGAAGCCGGGCGGCGCATGAGTTCACTGGGCCAGGGCGGCTTGCCGCAAGACGTCGCCGAAGCGGTGGCCTGGCTCGCGCAGCCGGGCACCGGCGCGTTCACCGGGCAAGCGTTGCGGGTGTGTGGGCAAAGTGTCTTGGGAGCGTAGCGATGATCATCGACTGGCACACCCTCAACCGTGAACCGAGTCTGCCCGGGTTGTATCTGCGGGCGGCCACGCGGCGGAAAATCACTGGCACTACCCTGCCCGATACGGGTTTGCGTTGTTGGCTCGATGTTGACCAGAAACGCCTGGCGGCTTATCGCAAGGTCTGTGGTTTTGCCGACAACGGTCTGCTGCCACCGACCTATCCACACATCCTCGCCTTTGCCTTGCAGATGCAATTGCTCACGGCGAAGGAGTTTCCCTTTCCGCTGTTGGGGCTGATTCACCTGAGCAATCGCATTCGCGTGCTGCGGCCCATGGGCGCTGTGAGCCGCGTGCGGGTCAGCGTGCAGGTGCAGAACCTGCAGCCCCACGCCAAGGGTGCGACGTTTGATCTGGTGACAACGCTGGACGATCAACTGGGCACGCTGTGGGAGGCTGAAAGCCAGATGTTGTGTCGCGGGGTCAAGCTTGATGGTGAGCCGGTGGAGGACGAGTTGGCGACGACGCTGGCGCTGACAGAGGTCGCGCACTGGAAAGCGCCGGCGGACATTGGCCGGCAATATGCCAAAGTGTCCGGGGACTACAATCCGATTCACCTGAGTGCGGCCAGCGCCAAGCTGTTTGGTTTTCCTACGGCCATCGCACATGGCTTGTGGAACAAGGCGCGGACACTGGCGGCGCTGGCGGATCATCTGCCGACGGCGAACATTGAGATAGCGGTGCAGTTTCGCAAACCGGTGCGCTTGCCCAGCGAGGTGACGTTGCTGGCCAGTGCGGCGGCGTCCAGCGGGGATTTGCAGTTGGTCGGTGCCGGGGAGCTGGAGCATATGGTGGGGCATTGGCGGCCGGTAGCCTGATGATCGTTCCCATGCTCTGCGCGGGAATGCGGCCCGGGACGCTCCGCGTCCCTTTAGAGCCGAACGCAGAGCGTCCGTTTAGGCATTCCCACGCAGAGCGTGGGAACGATCAGGGACCGGAAAACCGCGGTTAATTGTGTATATAACTTAAGTTTTTCCCCCGCTGACACACGACCCTATATAAACGGGTTAATACCAACTTGAGAATGGAAGCGCCCTAGCGCTTTTGATGTGCACAACGGACGAAGGTATTGCCGGCGACATATCGGTAAGCCATCGAAGATGGCGAATGTTGTAACAGGTGCAAGGAATCACGCTCATGAAAACTCAAGTGTGGTGCAGGTCGGCAGATGGTGTACAGCCGAGGGCAATTAGTTGTCTGCCAGGACGCTATCGCGAGCAAGCTCGCTCTCACACTGAACCCTGTGGGAGCGAGCTTGCTCGCGATGAACGATAACGCGGTCTGAGATCAGAACGCGTAACGCACCTTCGCCGTAAACGAATCGGCATTGAAGTCGGTGCTGGTCACGTAGTTGTATGACCCGCCGACACTCCAGGCGCCCATGACATAGTTGGCGCCCAGGCCTACTTCATAGCTGTCGCGCACCGGCGTCGTGCCGCGCGTGGTGAACGAATCGCCGCCCACTGCAAAGGCCGACGTGGTCGCGGTCTTGTCGCCAATAAAGTCGTGCCAGGCCATGACTTTGGCTTCAGGTTCAAGGCTGCCGGTGCCGACATCGAACGCCGCGGCCAGTCGTGCGCCCACGCCCATTTCGCCCACTTCATAGCGCTGACTGCCGACGTTCAGCGACGCCGAACTGCCCTTCTCGCGGTAAGCATCCATACCGACGTTGGCGTAACGCGCGCCTACCTGAGGCTCAAGCACCAGGTTCGGCTGCAAACGGAAGCTGTAACCGGCCAATGCACTGACACCAAAGATATCGCTGTCGTAATCGCCCTTGGCCCGGGTACCGGCGATGTAGCGCTTGGACTCGTTATCGTTCCAGCCATACATCAACGACGAATCGACAAACCAGTTGTCATGGGTCCAGTTGCCATACAGGGTCAACGCATGCCCGGTGACATCGGTTTTGCTGCCGAGATCGGATTTCACATCGCTCTTGAGATAGCTGTAGGCCAGACCAACGACGGTGTCGGCATTCAACTGACCGTCAGCACCGACCGCAATCCCGTGGCTGTCGGCTTCATAACCCGCCACGCCATGGCGCTCGTCCTGATTGGCATCGCTGCTCAGCGCTTGCAACCACACGCCTTTGTTCGTCGAGCCGTTGCGGGTACGGGCGCGGCTGGAGCGATCGTTGATGGCGTTGGCGACCAGCGTCTGGCTGTTGGTGGTCGCATGAAGCACGCCACGGCTGACGTCCGGGCTGAGTTTTTCCGACAGTTGCGCCAGCTCGGCGTCAGTGCCCGCATTGGCGAAAGCCTGGAAGACCGGGTCCTGTTCGTCGAGCAAAGGCATGACGGACGTCGAGAAACGTCCCACGGCCCCGACGGCATTGCGCGTACCGCCGGCACTGAGGATATTTTGTGCAACCACGTCCTCGGATTTGGTCGTCACCAATGCCTTGATATCGTTGCCTTCAACGCCAAAGCTTTTGACATCCAGCAAGGCAGAGGACGACGTCACGGTCAGGTTCTCACCGCCAGTCAACGCGCCGGAACTGATCAAGGTGTAGCGAGTGCCGCCCGCGTTGATGCGGAAGTCGTTGGAGCGGGCCAGCAACTGGAGCCGTCCCCCCGGCGCGATATCCGAGGCGCCTGTGACCTTCAACACCGGCAACGCGGGGTTGGTGTCGTTGCCCAGGTACATCTCCAGCACCGAATTGGACTCTTCCATGTCGAAGTCGCCGATGATCGTGGTGTGCGGCTGCATCAGCGTCAGTTTGCCGCTTTCGATCGTGACGTACCCCGACCTGATAGTTGAGCCATCGAAATTCGCATCGCCGTCGATGAGAACTCCGGAAAGGCCCAGCAAATCGCCTTTGACGTTGCCGCCGTTCCAGTAGAAATAGCTATCCCCACCATCGACCTGGATCGCGGCCGTGCCGCCCTCGATGAGGCCGGCGTCCTGATAAAAACTGAAAGCTCCCTGGCCCGCAACGGGCAGGCTGACATGGATACCGAAGGACTCACCAGAGATCGTGCCACGGTTCCAGACCGCATACCGGTTAGTGGGCGCCAGCACCACGCCCTCAAACGCCACCGCCTCGGCGTCGAGGCCGGTGGCGCGGATGCTGCCCTCGTTATAGACAGAGTTGCTCAGCGTCGCGCGATCCAGATCCACCGCCATCGCGCCTTCACCATTGGCACTGATCGAACCGGTGTTGCTGATACCCGTCAGTGTGGTGTGGGACAGCAGCACCGCTATCGGTCGCATGCCATTGACCGCAATTTCACCGCTATTGACTAACGAATTCGTCAACGTTATGCCGCTGGCGTCGATACCCATCGAGGAACCGCTATTGGCAAGACCATTGATCTTGATTGAGCCGTCATTGATCAGGGAACCGCCAATCACCGTAGCACCACTGCCATTACTGATCGAGATTCCGCGGGCGAACGCCAGACCATCAATGAGGATCGAGCCTTTGTTGGTCAGGTTTTCCTGGAGGGTCAACTCCTGAAAGTTCACCGCATCACCCACTCCAAACACTGAAGGGACGGTGTTGATACTCCCGGTCAACGTGGCGGCTCGCCAAGTCTGCCCGACGCCAGTGTACGGGCCGTTGCTCAAATCGTAATTGAGGTCCGCCGCTTCAACGGCAGAGGTCTGAAACGCGGCGGTCGCCACGGACAACGCCAACAACGAGCGGCGCAGGCAAGAGGTATTCAATCGTGAGTCCCTTCCGAAACTTGAAATGGCAGTTTCAGCAGGGTGACGAATTAATCAGGCATCCCTACCGGCCCCTCAGCAGGGCGCTGATCGGGGGCGGCAAATGTACACGAGCCATCATTTCGACACTACTTAAATGTCAAAGTGATGGCGTCAAATTTAACTGATCAAGGATTAACCAGACTGGTCGCAGGCAGCGGAAACAGATTGTTCAACGTTTCCAACAACCGCACGTGATAGATCGGCTTGCGAAACAGGTCGAGCACCTGCAGACGCAGCATGTCACTGACATCCTCCATGTCCGCATGCCCGGACGTCACGATCACCGGCAGGTGCTGGCGCGACGTGTGTTCGCGCAGGCGCTTGATCAGCGACATGCCGCTTTCCTCGGGCATGCGCAGATCAGTGATCACCAGGGCGATATCAGGGTTGCGCGTCAGATGATGCAGGGCCAGCTTGACCGAGGTGGCCGTAAAGCAATTGAAGCCCTCGCCCTCCAGCAACTCTGCCAGCTCCAGCAACGCGTCCTCTTCGTCGTCAACCAGAAGCAGCTGTTGGCGTGGCGGCGAAGAAGGATTCATGGGCGGCACCTGAAGACGGAGTGTAGGACCGAGTGTAGCGTGTCATTCGCCGACCGCGATGTTTGCAGTGGTCAGGGGGTCTGCACTGGCGCGGTCTGCGCGGTCCCGCCCAAGGCCACCAGCACACTGTTGAAAATCGCCAGGACCTTGGCACCGACCGGCGTGATGAACACCACGACGACCACCGCCACCATGGCGACAACAATCGCGTATTCGATGGCCGAAGCCGCCTCGGTGTTATCCAGGAACAGACGCACCCGCACCATCAGGTATTCAAAGAGCATGGAAGTTCTCCTTGGTGCGAGAGGCACCCAGACAACAACAAGCTAACCCCCGGGCGTGTCATCCAGGGCAGTGACCCTGGAGACAAACGCGCGGGTAGGAATGATGGAGAAATGACTTCGATCAAGGCGTTGGTTTGACGACGGCCGTACCACCAAGCGTGGTCAGAACCAGGTTGAAGATGTTCAGGACTTTGGTACTGATCGGCGTCACAAACACCACGACCACTACTGCCACCATGGCAACCACAATCGCGTACTCGATCGCCGATGCACCTTCGGTACTTTTGAAGAACAACCGGGCTCTGAGCAACAGATATTCGAGAATCATACGTCTACTCCTTTTGCGCCTCTGGCGCCGACGAAACAGTACTGCGACAGGGTTTCAATGTGCCATCAGAGCATTGTCAACAAACCTGCGGCCAACAACTGTAAGAACGGATTAATCACAAAGTATTAGTCGAATACCCGACATCAAAGAACAGTGATCATTCAGCCAATTCTCATACAGGGGGCAGTTATTTTCAGGTCCGTAATGGCGTTTTGCTCTAGATCGACTAGCGTTGAAATAGCGAAATAGTTGGATGTTCATAGCTGCCTGATTGCGAAAACGCCTCGTTAACTATTACGAGACTTGGTGCAGCAGGAAAGGGAGAGCCGTCATGAACAGTCGCGTCACCATGGGCCTTGCCGGCTTGCTTTTACTCGGGGCCATTTTTGTCGGTTATTGGGGGTTGATGCTCAGCCGCCAGCCGGTTCCTGTCGTCTCTGCTGTCGCCCCACCAACTGCCACCGTGACGGTGGAAAAAACCGTTGCCGCCGCCGAGGATCAGACCCGTCAACCTGTCGTGGTCCTCATCCACGATGTGCCGCCGTTCACCCCGCTGACCGCCGCCGACCTGACCGTGGAAAAACTGCGCAGTGCTCCTGCCGGCAGCCTGAGCAACCTCGACCAGGCCATCGGCCGCACGCCTTGGCGGCACCTGAGCGCCGGCACCTGGCTCAGCGATGACAGCTTCAAGGCCGGCGGCACCCTGGCCCGGATGATTCGCAGCGATGAACGCGCCCTCGCCGTGGCGGTGGACGAAGTGATCGGTGCCGCAGGCCAACTGACGCCGGGCGACTACGTCGATGTGCTGCTGTTTCTGCGCCAGGACACCAGCAATTTGCAGCAGTCGGCGCAGATCGTCGTGCCGGCCATGCGGGTGCTGGGCGTGGGTGAGCAGTTCGGCCTGACCAACGACGGCCAACCCGCCACACCGGCCCTGAACGCCGAGGACAAACTCAAACAGGATCAACGCCGCACCGCCGCGCGCACCGTAGTGCTGGCCGTGCCGGAACAACTCTTGAGCCGGCTGATGCTGGCGACCCAGGTTGGCACGTTGCGCCTGGCGGTGCGCAGCAGTGAAGAGCAGCGTCTGGCCAAATACTGGGCCGGCGAAAACGCAGCGCCGGGCAAACTCGACAGCGCCAACAGCCAGCTCTTCCAGTTCACCCAACTGGCCCTCGGTGGCGCGCCCAAAGGCACGGTCAGCGGTGGCGCAGCACCACGGCGTGCAATCGAAGTGATCCGCGGCAACCAACTGACTCAACAAACCCCATGACTGATCAAGGATGCAGCTGCATGCAGAGTCGTTCCATGCCGATATTCAAACCCGTTTTCTGGGCCTTGATGCTGGTGGCGCTGCCCCTGGAAAGCGCTTTCGCGGTGACCGGCAATTGCGCCGCGCTGGGGCGTTTGCCGCCGGTGATCGAGATCGGCGAAGGCTTGCAACAGGACCTGCAATCGCCGGTGGCGATCACCCGCCTGGCCATTGGCGATCCGAAAATCGCCGACGTGCATCCCAATGGCAGCAGCGCCTTTCTGTTGACCGGCATGGCGCCTGGCGCCACCAGCCTGATGATCTGGACGGCCTGCGCCAGCGAGCCGCGCCAGAGCATGGTGTTTGTCCAGGGGCGCGCCACGGCGGCCCTGACCAGCGCCAGCCTGCTGCCGTCCGATGACCCGTCGCTGCTGTCACAAGTGCAAACCGATATCCGCTTCGTCGAAGTCAGCCGCACCAAACTCAAGGAAGCCACCGCCTCATTGATCGGCACCCGCGGCAACTTCCTGTTCGGTGCCCCCGGCACCTTGCCCGCCATCGACGGTGTACCAACGCCCAGACTGCCGGTGGATAACAGCCTGTTCAACTTCTCCTGGATCGGCGGCAAAACCATGATGATCATCAACGCGCTGGAGGGCAGCGGCTTCGCTTACACCCTGGCGCGACCAAGCCTGGTGGCGCTGAGCGGGCAGAGCGCAAGTTTCCTCGCCGGTGGCGAAATCCCGATTCCGGTGCCGAGTGCCGGCAGCGATAACGTGTCCATCGAGTACAAGGAATTCGGCATTCGCCTGACCCTGACGCCGACCATCATCAGCCGCAACCGCATCACCCTGAAAGTCGCGCCGGAAGTCAGCGAGCTGGACTTCAGCAACGCCGTGAACATCGCCGGCACCACCGTACCGGCCCTGACCATCCGCCGCACCGACACCAGTATTTCCCTGGCCGACGGTGAAAGCTTCGTCATCAGCGGCCTGATCAGCACCACCAACAGCTCCCAGGTGAACAAGTTTCCAGGGCTGGGCGACATCCCGATTCTGGGTGCGTTTTTTCGCAGCTCGCAGATCAACCGTGAAGAACGCGAGCTGTTGATGATCGTCACCCCGCACCTGGTTCAACCCCTGGCTGCCGACGCGCAGCTGCCGTCGTTGCCGGGGGAAAAACTGCGCAACTACGACCCGAATTTCTATCGCATGTTCTTCCTGGAAAACGGCAACTTCGACAAACGCAGCGGACTGTCGCAATGAGCCAGAACCTGAGCCAGACCTTTCTCGCCATCACCCGTAACAGCACCGACCTTGAGTGGCTGCAAGGCGCGCTCGCGCCGCTTGGCCAGGTCGTCAGCGCTGGCGGCGGCAGTCTCGACGAATTGCTCGCGCTGGTGGACGTGACCTTCGCCAGCCTAGTGTTCGTCGGCCTCGACCGTGAACACGTGGTGGCCCAGAGCGCGCTGATCGAAGGGGCGCTGGAAGCCAAGCCGATGCTGGCGATCGTCGCACTCGGCGACGGCATGGATAACCAGTTGGTACTCAACGCCATGCGCGCCGGAGCACGGGATTTCGTCGCCTATGGTTCTCGCTCCAGTGAAGTCGCCGGGTTGGTGCGCCGTCTGAGCAAACGCCTGCCGCCCGTAGCGCCGAGTAAACAATTGGGCGGCCTGACGGTGCTGTACGGCACCCAGAGCGATGCCGACGGCGCCCTGTTGTCCAATCACCTGGCGCTGGTGGTGCAAAAGAGCGGGCAACAAACCTTGCTGCTGGATCTCGGCCTGCCCCGAGGCGACAGCCTGGCATTGCTGGGGCTAGAGAGTTCGTTTCACTTCGGCGATGCCTTGCGCCACTTGCGCCGCCTCGACGCGACGCTGATCGACAGCGCCTTCACCAGTGCCGAAGCCGGCCTACGGATCCTCGCCTACGCCAGCAACGATGAGCCGCTGGAAAGCACCAGCGCCGCCGAGTTGTACATGCTGCTCAGCGCCCTGCGCCAACACTTCCAGCACATCGTCGTGAACCTCACCGGCCAACCGGACAGTGAAGCCTTGCGCACCTTTGTCAGCCATTGCGACAAACTGCTGTGGTACAGCGACCAGAACGTCCTCGACTGCCGCCGCAACCTGGCGGTGCTCAACCTATGGCGAGAAAAAGGCCTGAAGCTCGACCACGGGCGCCTGCTGGTCGACCGCTACTTGAGCCACGTCGCACCGGACGCGGAAACCCTCGGCAAAACCTTCAACCTGGAAGTGATCGCGGTGTTGGCGTACAGCCCGGAAGTGCGCCTGAACGCCAAGAACCAGGGCGTGACCCTGTTCGAACTGGCCCCCCGGGAAAAACTCACCCTTGGCCTGCGTACCCTCGGCGAACAACTGGCCAAACGCTCCGAAGGACTGGCCAAACCCAAGGCCGGCTGGTTTGACCGCTTGAGGGGTACGCAATGACCGAAAAACTCTTCGGCGCACCGCAACGTAACGCGCCCGGCAACACCGACCATGAAGGCCTGAAACTGGTGCTGCACCGCTACATCATCGATGCCATCGAGGAGTCCGGGAAAAACCTGCTGGAAGGTTCACGGCAACTGCTGTCGCAATTCGTCACCGACAAAGTCGCCGAGTACATCGCCCGCCTGCACCTGGCGATTTCCCGCTATGAAATGGAGCGACTGGCCGAGGAAATCGTCGACGAACTCACCGGTTTCGGTCCGTTGGAAGTGCTGCTGCGCGATCCGGCGGTCACCGAAATTCTGGTCAACGGCCCGCACCGGGTGTTCATCGAGCGCGACGGCGTGCTGCACCTGAGTGACCTGCGGTTTATCGACGCGCACCATGTGGAGCGGGTCATGCAGCGCATCCTTGCGCCCCTCGGTCGACGGCTCGATGAGTCCTCGCCGATGGTCGATGCGCGCATGCCCGATGGCAGTCGGGTCAATGCGATCATTCCGCCGATTGCCTTAGATGGCCCTTGCCTGTCGATTCGTAAATTTCGCAAGGACATGCTCAACAGCAGCGACCTGATGGCGATGCAAACCATCGACCAGGGGATTTTCGAGTTCTTACAAAATGCCGTCGGCAAGCGCTGCAACATCCTGATCAGCGGCGGCACCGGCACCGGGAAAACCACGTTGCTGAATATTCTCAGCCAGTTGATCAACCCCCACGAACGACTGGTCACCATCGAAGACGTGGCCGAGTTGCAGCTCGGCCACCCCCACGTCGTACGCCTGGAAACCCGACCACCGAATGCCGAGGGCCACGGCGAAGTGAAGGCCAGCGACCTGATTCGCAACGCCCTGCGGATGCGTCCGGACCGCATCATCCTTGGCGAGATTCGCGGTGTCGAAGTGCTCGATGTACTCACCGCAATGAACACCGGCCACGACGGCTCGATGAGCACCGTGCACGCCAACAACGCCCAGGATGCGCTGCTGCGCCTGGAAACCCTGGTCGGCCTCACAGGACGCACGGTGGCGGAGCGCACCTTGCGCCAAATGATCTGCGCGGCACTGGACGTGATCATTCAGTTGACGCGCATGCCCGATGGTCGACGTTGCGTCAGCGAGGTGGTGGAAGTGGTCGGTGTGCGCGAGGACGTCTACGTCACCAACACCCTGTTCCGGCTCGACCGGCGCACGGGTTTCGGTTTCCTGCGCGAGGCGGTCAATCCGGCGGGTGACAAGTTGCGGCACGAGTCGAGCCTGGGCTGACGGCATGGAGTATTCGGCATGATCGTACCGATCATTCTCAGCCTGATTTGCATGGTGCTGCTCGGGCTGTCGGTGTGGCTGTTTTTGCATGGCATTCGCAAGACCGGCAATGAACGGGTGCTCAGCCGACTGGCCCAAGGGCAGCCGCAATTGGCCACTCAGAAACCCACATGGGTGGGTCTTGAACGCATGTTTCTAAGGGCGGGCCTGGGTCGTCCGACTGAACGCCTGGGGCTGTGGCTGACGCTCTGGGGTGTGGCGATGCTGCTCGGTTACCTGGTCGCCGATTGGGCCGGTTTGCTGACGCTGTTGCTCGCGCCGCCACTGCTGTTGCGGGTGTACATCGCATGGCTGTATCGCCGCCGCCTCACACGCATGATCGAGCAATTACCGCAGTTGCTGGATCACAGCGTGCGCAGTCTCAAATCCGGGCGGACCCTGACCGATGCGGTGATGGGCGGGATCGAGGCCAGTGACGATCCTCTGAAGTACGCCATGGGCCGAGTGCAGCGCAACGTGCAGCTTGGGGTTAATTTGCCGGACGCCGTGAGCGACTTTGCCGAGTTTTATGAACAGGACGAACTGCGCATGTTTGCCCTCGGTTTGAAGGTCAATCATCGCTACGGCGGCAACGCCAGCGAGCTGTTGGAGAACCTGATCAAACTGATTCGCGAACGCGATCAGGGTGCTCGCCAACTGCGTGCCATGACCGGCGAAACGCGCATGACCGCTTGGGTACTGGGCTCGCTGCCGATGATTCTGGTGAGCTATTTCATGCTGACCAATCCCGGCTACATGCTCGGCATGTGGCATGACTCCGGCGGCCAAACCATGTTGATCGTCGCAGTGTTCCTGCAGATGTTTGGCTGCCTGGCGCTGTGGCGCATGTTGCGGAGTGTTTGAGATGGTCCTGCTTGCCAGTCTGATGCTGTTTCTCGGGGCCCTGCTGCTGGTGGTCAGCCACTTGCTGCAGGAGCGTCGCCGGGTGCGTCAGGTGACCCGGCGCTTGCGGGGGCAACTGGTGCGGGAGAACCGTTTCGGCAGTTGGTTGCAACTGCTCGGCAACACCCGGTTCGGCCAGCGTTCGGTCAGCATCGACAGCGAGACCCAGACCCTGCTCAGTCGCCTGGGCTGGCGCCGGGCCAATGAACGCGCGGTGTACGCGGCGTGTCAGATCGGCACGCCGTTGTTGATGCTGGGGCTGGGTCTGTTTCTGCGGGAAGTGTTTTTCCCCAACGCCGCTAACAGCTGGCTGGTGCCGCTGTTCGCCACCGGCCTCGGCTATTTACTCCCCAAACGCCTGTTGGCCTACGCCGCTGCTCGTCGGCAGAAAACCATCGCGGTGGAAATCTCCACCTTCATCCCGCTGCTGCGCATCCTGTTCGAGTCGGGCATGGCGGTCGAGCAAGCGTTGCGGGTGCTCAGCACCGAAGGGCAGAAACTCTTGCCGGAACTGACCAGCGAATTGCGCCTGATCCTGACCCGTGTCGATTCCGGCCTGGAGCTCAGCCAGGAACTGCACAAAGCCGCATTGATGCTGGCGGTAGACGAATTCAGCGACACCTGCGTGATCTTGCAGCAGTTGATTCACCAGGGCGGCGGCGCGATGAAATCGCTGCTGGCGCTCAAGCAACTGCTTGACGATCGGCGCCTGACCCGGCTGCAAGAATACATCTCGAAAATGTCGGCGAAGATGTCCGTGGTGATGATGCTGTTTCTATTTCCAGCCTTGTTGATCGTCCTGGCCGGACCCGGTTTTACCGCCATAACCCGGGCGTTTGCCAATTGAGCAGCTGCAACTTTTGAGGGATCCAGATGAAAGCATTGATCGCTGTAATGAGCCTGCTGCTGCTCGCGGGTTGCGCCACCGACGGCCAGGCGCCCTGGTCGGCAATGATGTCGCCGGCCAGTTGCAGCAAGCTGAGTTCTGATCAGGAACTGGCCCTGAACCTGGCCGACGATCTGGCCAACGACGGCAAGCTGCACGCGAGCCTGGCCAACTTGCAAAGCCTGCCCGACAACCTCAGCGAAGTGCGCTTGCGCAAGGCCAAGGTCTATCGTTTGCTGGGGCGCAGCGAAGCCGAACCGTTGTATCGCAGCTTGCTTGGCACCTGCCTGTCGGCCGACGCCGAACAAGGCCTGGGCCAGTTGTTCGCCGCACGCGGGGACTACGGCCAGGCCCAGTCTCACCTGCAACGCGCCGCTCGCCTGGCCCCGACCGACGAAAAAATCCGCAACGATTTGGGCGTGGTCTACCTCAATCAGTTGCGCCTCGAAGACGCGCGTTTTGAATTCCTCACCGCGATCGAACTCAAGCAGCACGACAACCTGGCGGCGGCGAACCTCGTGACTTTGCTGCTGTATCAGGACAACTGGCAGCAAGCAGCAGAAGTGGTCAGCCGTTCACACTTGACCCCCGAACAATTCACCGATGCCCAGGCGCGCGCGGAAAAACTCAAGCAGCCAGCCAAGGGAAAAGCAGCGGTGGGTGATCAAGTAGCGACTGCGGCTGACGCGCAATAAACGTCCCTTAAATAGGAGCTGGCCATGATGAAAGTGTGCTGCCTGAGTCTGTTGATACTCCCCCTGAGCGCGATGGCCATCGATGCGGGCCCATCATCGGCGCAGCAACAGGAAACCGAAGGTTGGCTGGTGCTGCAAAGCCGCAACACAGTAGCGTCCAAGACACCGCAAACCGCGAGCGCGGTGGAACGGGAAGAAGCGTTGCAGCGCTGGCTGAAGAAATATCGGTATGAGATTCCGGACTTATACGATCCGGATGCGGGCGGGAAGATTCAGATCAACAAGTAGGCTGCCCTGGCGCCTTCGCGAGCAAGCCCGCTCCCACAGTTTGAGCGGGTACATTCGAGAGAGATTGGTCGGCTGTCAGGCCGCCTTCGCGGGCAAGCCTCGCTCCTACAAAATCAAAGGCAAAAGCAGAGCGGCATGCACCGCCCTCGCTCTTCACCACTCATTAGGCCGAGCGTTAGCTCGCCTGCCCTTGATCTTGCTCTACCCGCCCCTTCGGGAGGCTGAGTGGATGTGTTCATCTGGGGGGCAGGCGCGCAGCGCCGTTCGACGAAGTCGAACACATCGAGAGGAGGTCGAAGCGAAGCCGACCGGAGGCGATGCCCCCAGATGAATACCGGAACGAAGGCACGCCGAGCCTAAGCGAGGGGCCGGACGCTCGGGGCGAGACCTTTTGGTTCCTTTTGGGGCGTTTGCCAAAAGGGACTCGCTGTAAGAGCGAAACCGCCAGCGGCCGTTACCGCAGAAACGGATATGCACACCATCAACACAGCATGGTCGGCTGTCAGGCCGCCATCGCAGGCAACCCAACCCCCACAGTCAATCGGCGAACACCCAGGAGAATCAGTGCGCCGAAACCCGCTGCCGCATCCCAGAATTACTCGGCGACAACGCCAACGCCAGTTGCGTACGGTTATGCATATGAGTCAACCGCAACACCTGCGACACATACAGCTTCACGGTGTTCTCGGTAATCCCCAACTCACAGGCAATCTGATAATTGGTCTGCCCCTTGCCCACCAACCGCGCCACATCCAGCTGCCGGGGCGACAGCTGATTGAAAATCGCCGGCACCTCCACCCGATCCGCCTCACTGACAGCAACATCACCAGCATCTGGCGAACGCGGACTGCGCCGCACTTTGTCCAGATCCTGATAAAGATCATCGATCGACTCGGACAGGTACTGCAACTTGCGGTTCAAATGCCCCAGTTGCACATCCTTCTGCCGCTCCTGCAACGCCACTTCCTGACGCTGCAAACCTTCCAGCAACTCATCCAGATCAATCGGCTTTTGATAGTAATCGGCAATCCCGGCGCGCAAGGCCTTGATCACATCCTGCTTGTCGGCGCGCCCCGTGAGCATGATCGCTTCAAACGCCCGGTGCCGACCGCACAGCCGTTGCAGTTCCTGCACCAGCTGGATGCCGTCCATGCCCGGCATGTGCAAATCGCACAGTACCAGGCCGATGTCCGGATCTTGCGTGAAGCGTTCGACTGCCTGGGTGCTGGACTCGCAAGGAACACAGCGATAACCGCTGCTCTCGAGGAATTCACACAACTCTTCGACAATCAACGGCTGATCATCGACCACAAGGACTTTTACTGCGGACGTAAGCTTGTTCACGTGCTACTCCATGCCCAGGTCGAAAGCTGACCATTCCTGTACTTTTAGCCGCTGGTTGTATAACTACTCTAATTTGAAAGTAGTCGCACTTTCCGACTATGTACACAAGACCAGTGGCATCTTGCGACTAATGGATCCAAATGAGCGTACACACCATGCCTAGCAGCACGAACGGCGCATAAGGCTGCTTTTTTGACGAATCTGGGCTCATATACTGAAAATTCAACTTAAACCCTTGATTCATATGCAGCCAGACTTTTGGCGCAAGCAATAACCACAACACGCTCGCCAGCCCGGCGCCGATGAACGTACCCAAAAGGTGTGCACCGTCGGTCGCCAAGCCTAAAGCTGTCATTAGTTTCACATCGCCGGCGCCCATCCGCTTCATCGCATAACCCGGCAAGGTGAAGGCCAGCGCCAGCAAAAAAGCCCAGCCACCCTGCTCTGCCTCGGCCCCAAGCCAGGTGTTGCCGGTCCATAGCAGATAAACCAACGCCGCCGCGGCGGCGCCAAGGGTCAAGGCATTAGCGATCTGCCGGTGGCGTGCATCCTGTGCCGCGCAAAGCGCCAGCCAGGTAATCAAGACAAGGCTCTGCATCCGGTAAAAACCGCCCGTTTTGGCTGAATGATTCTATGCTGATATTACGCTGTGACTGTCAGGGTAGACGCACTCATGAAAGCAGGCCTCCCCAGCAAGCAAAAAGGCGCTGTGGCGATTGAATTCGCCTTGGTGTTCGTGATCTTTTTCGCAGTGTTCTATGGGCTGGTCAGCTACAGCCTGCCGTTCGTGCTGATGCAGTCGTTCAACCAGGCCACCGCCGAAGCGGTGCGCCGCAGTGTGGCCGTCGACCCCAATACGCCCGGTTACGCGACGGTGGTGCAAAGCACCGCGAGCGATACGCTGAAACAGCAACTGTCGTGGGTGCCGAGCGCCCTGAACCTGGTGATCGGCGTCGACACCAGCGCGGTCTACAACAGCGGCAACGGTACGCTGACCGTTACGGTGAATTACCCCACCAGCAAGTTGAATCAGGTCATACCGTTTCTGGTGTTGCCGGGACTGGGCACGGTGCCCAACTTGCCGACGAACCTGAGCGCCACCTCGAGTCTGCAATTTTGACCTCCGGGGAAAAGCTCTTCGCTCGCTTGCTCAAGCGTCCCAGCCTTCCCACCGTCGAGGCGTCCGAGCAGCTGCTGGCGCAACCACTGGGCTTGCATCTGCACCTGGACGACGAGGGTCATGTGTTGCAAATGACCGGGCCTCTACGGCACTCGCTGGCCCAACAAACACCGCACGAACAACCTTTGTTGCTGCACCGCTACGTGCTGGCCCATAGCACCCTGACCATCGAGGGTCAGCCCGGCGATTGGCAGGGGCAAAGCCTGGACCTGGATTTCCTCGGGCTGGCCGACCAGACCCTGCACCTGCGCGGCTGGGTGCAACCGTGGGCCGGCGGTTGGTTGTTGCAGTTGATGGACATCGGCGACCTGTTGCTCGAACGCCATCAAGCGCACAGCCGGGAAGAATGCCAAGCGCTGGCCCGGCAGATCAGCGAGCATTTGCGCGCCTGTAGCCTGGCCCGGTTGCCGGTGATCGTCAGTGAACAGTTGCAAACCATCGCCCAGCGCTGGCACATGCCCTGCGTGGCCCTGGCGTTGCTCGATGAACAGGAAGAGGGCTGGCAAATCCATCGCCAGTTCAGCGCCCATGATGCTCCAGAGCTGTGGCAAAACGACCAACGCCTGGGCACGGTACTTGACAGTTTGAACGGCTCCGCGCCTCAGCGTTTGAGCAACAGTCACGGCATCAACGAACACCTGCGCGTGCACGACTTGTTTGGCAATGCCGAGGGTTTTGCCGTGCCCTATAGCGATGACCATGGCGTCGCCGCGTGGCTGCTGTGCGGTTTTTACCCGGTGCAGGAGCACGCGCCGGACCTGGGTGATCGCGACTGGTTGCTGCTGGTCAGTGCATTGGCCGGGCCGTTGCTCAGTCGTTTGCGTGAGCAGCATCATCACCTGCACCTGGAACGGGTGGAGTCGTTGCAAGCCTTGCTGGGCACTGGCTGGTGGGAAGCCTTTGGCGCCAGCGATGAAATCCTGTTGGCGCCGTCCCTGGCCGATGCCCTGCACCTGGACAGTGTCAGGCTGACGCTCGACAACTGGCTGTTGCAGATCCATCCCGCCGATCGCGAAGAGTTGCGCAGCCGGCTGCACGCGCTGCACCAACACGACGAGCCGCTGACCCTTTGTGTGCGCCTGCACCGCAGTGATGCCGAGCAACATCCGCTGTGGTACAGGCTTCAAGGCCAGGCCATCGGCACGGGCGAGGGTCGGCGGCTGGTGGGTTTCATGCTCGACATCAGCGACATCAAGAACCAGGAACATCAAGCGGCCGCCGCCCATGCGCGACTGGATAACCTGATCGCCAGTTCGCCAGCGGTGATCTACGTCCAGCGTTATGTCGAAGGCGCGCTGCAGCCGACGTTTTTCAGCGCGAGTCTGCAGCCGCTGCTGGGCTGGAGCCTCGAAAACTGTGACGCCGCCGCGCTGATTGAGCGCGTCCATCCCGAAGACCGCGACCGCTACTTCGAACGCAGTCGGCACCTGCTGCGCGAAGGCTCGGTGCGCGCCCGCTACCGTCTGCGGGACATTCGCGGCGATTACCATTGGTTGCTCGACGAAGCCAAACTGCTGCGCGATGACCTTGGCTTACCGGTGGAAGCCGTCGGCCTGTGGCTGGACGTCACGGAAGCGACCCTCGCTGCCGAACAGGTCAAGCAGAGCGAAGAGCGCTATCGGATTTTGGTCGAGGATTCCCCGGCGATGATCTGCCGTTACCGTCCGGACCTGACCCTGAGTTTTGGCAACCGGCCACTGGCGAGGTATCTGGAAATTGAACCCGAGCAACTGCCGGGGGTGAACCTGGGTAGCTGGATGTCGGACGAACAGCGTGAAGCGTTTCTCCAGCGGCTGGGCCTGTTGACCCTGGAGTTCCCGGTGAGCACTGCCGAAATCAGCCTGCAACTGCCCGGGCGCGAACATGCCTGGTGGGTCTGGTCGGATCGCGGGGTGTTCGACGACCAGGGTCGCCTGCTGGAAATCCAGGCCGTGGGCCGCGACAACACCGAGGTCCGGCGCTCCCAGCAGCAACTGACCCAGAGCGCGAAAATGGCCACGCTTGGCGAAATGGCCACGGGGCTGGCCCATGAAATCAACCAACCGCTGAACGTGATGCGCATGGCCATCGTCAATGTGCTCAAACGCCTGAGCAGTGGCGAGGTGCAAATCGATTACCTGACCGACAAACTCAACCGCATCGACGCCCAGGTTCAACGTGCGGCGCGGGTGGTGGATCACATGCGGGTATTTGGCCGGCGTTCAGAAATCGAGCAGCACCCGTTCAACCCAGTCGAAGCCATTGAAGGCACGCTGGCGCTGCTGGCCGAAGGCATACGCGGCAAAGGCGTGGAGCTGCGGGTCAGCGAAACCGGTTTTACCGTGCAGGTGCGTGGTTATGTTGATCAGTTGGAACAGGTGCTGATCAACTTGATGGTCAACGCAAGGGATGCGCTGCTCAGCAAGCGCGAGGGCGACCGTGAGTTCAAGCCGTGGATTTCCGTGTACGCCGAGCGCGATGCGCAGTCGGTGCGGCTGTGGGTCGAGGACAACGGAGGCGGTATCGATCCGCGCTTGCTGGAGCGGATTTTCGAACCGTTTTTCACCACCAAACCGGTGGGTGTCGGCACCGGGCTGGGGCTGTCGGTGAGTTACGGGATCGTCGAGAACATGGGCGGGAGGTTGAGTGTGAAGAACTCGGTTGAGGGTGCTCGGTTCTGCATTGAACTGCCGGTGATGCAGGACGATTAGAGCACCAGATAGGCCTTGCCGGTCTGGCCGCAGGTCATGTTGGCGCCGACGTCCACTTCCATCAGGTTGATGCCCAGGCTGCTCAGCAGGTTGTTGAGCAACGGATCAAGTAGCGGGCTCAGCAGGTTGGTGATCAGCGGCTGGAGAATGTTGCTGACGCCACTGATCAAACCGCCAACCCCCGCAACGATGGCACCCAACGGATTACCGGCCACCGGTTTGTAGACGATCAGATTGATACCCGCCAGGGTGTTCGCCAGGCTGGCGACGATGTTGTTGGTGGGGGCCGCTGACAATACGCTCGGCGGTAATTTGAGGTTGGCCGGCGTCGCAAAAGGTGTGGTACTGGAGAACACCAGGTCCTGACTGTTCTGCGCGACGCTGGTCTGGGCCATGATCGCGATGCCGCCACCGGCGTACGCGGTTCGCGCCGGGCCGCAGGTGCCGATGCCAAGTATCTTGTGGCAGGTCCAGATGCCGATATCAATCAGCGGCAGCGGTGTGACCGTGGGTTCGGCGGAGGATGAGAAGGCGTTGGTCGGGTCGATCTTGCCGACCTTGAGATCGGCCACCGAGGTGATGGTGTGTGCGGTCAGGCTTTTGCTGCCGGTAGTGCCGACCGGGCAGCTGTAATCGGTGACGTAGCTGATGGCGCCCCCGGCATCGAGGCTGATGTCGATCTCGGGGGATGGCAGCAATTCGGGATCGAGCTGATCGCAACCAGCACCCAGCAGGCAAGTCAGGGAATTGATCGTGGACACCAGATTGAGGCTCAGCAGGCTGTTGAGGGTCGGGGTCAATGTGCCGACCAACCCCAGCACCGCGTTGGTCAGCCCGGTCACGCCGGACAGCACCGGCAGGTTCACCGACAGCATTGTGCGTACTTGAGCGGTGCGCACGTAGATCCGGTTGGCTCCTAACGGGCTGGCCTTGGCCAAGGCCGGGTCGCCGATGGCGGAGAACTGCGGCGGCTCGATCACCTTGACCCGTACGGTCACATTGGCCAAGCCCAGGACGCTGATCGGCAAGGTCGCGGCGACCGCACTTTTGCTGTTGGCCAACTGGACCACGCCTTGAATCAGTTGCAGCAACTGCACATTGGCATCCAGCCCGGCGGCCGTAGTGCCAGTTTGCAGTTGCAAAATATCCCCCAGCTTGACCGGGCTGACATTCGCCCCCGCCGCGACCTGCAAGTTACCCAGTGCGGCCATGACATCGGCGGTCCCGCCATTGAGTTGAACCACCTGCACTGCCGCCCGGATCAGTTGGGTCACTGTGGTTTGAGTGTTGAGCAGTTGGCTGTAGTTACCGGCCGCGACATTGAGGTTGATCGCTAACTGATTCAAGTAGCCGAGCAGGTTAACGTCGGTATTCAGCAAACCGTTCCAGCCCGCCGCCGTGAGACTGACGTTACCGCCCAGAAGTCCGCCGAACAGCGGGTTGAGGATGTTCGATTGGGCGGTACTGATGTTGATCAGCGTGCTGCGAATATTCAGTTGCGCGACGCTGGGCAGTGGTTTGCCGGCCACCGCCGTGGCATTGAGCTGAGTGGTCAGGCTGACCGACGTGCCGCTGACCAACGCCTGCACGCCACCGGCAAAACTGGTGGTGAGCGTCCGGCTGGCGACGACTTTGATCGCCGCCGCCTGGGTGGCGTCCAGCGTGAAGGTGCGCAGCCCGGTGGCCGCAGTCAGCAACGTGCCGCAGGTGATGACGAGGGTGTTGCTGGCATCGACGGTGAAGCCGTTGCGCGTCGCACTTTGATTGGCATAGCTGGCAGCGGTAAGCCCCGGCAAACAGGTGCCGCCACGACTGACGGCTTCCAGCGCGGCGGTGTCGACCACGCGCTGCAGTTTGCGCTGCTCCATGTAGAGTCGGCCGGTGTCGACCACCAGCAGCATCAACAGCAGCGCCAGGCCCAGGGTCACCGCCGCCATCAAACCGATAGCCCCCCGTTGCCGGACCGGACCGCGAAACTGCGACATCGCGCACTCCTTCGCCGGCGCACACCTTGTGCTGCCTCCATTGGTGAAATGCAGTGTAGACAAGGGTTGGCGAGGTTGCTGGCCACACGCCAGCGCTGACCACACAAAACCTGTAGGAGCGAAGCTTGCTCGCGATGGCGGTGTGTCAGGCACATCCATTTTGGATGGGCCGCCGTCTTCGCGAGCAAGCTTCGCGCCTACAGGGGTTGTGGTGTTTATCTGGGTGGGTAATTAGCCAGGATCCGGCCCACCGTTTCGCGCACGGCATTGCTGCGATCCGTCGGGTTGGGGGTGCTGCTGAGCATTTGCTCGTCACTGCCGCGCCATACCAGTTTGCCGTCCCTGGCATCGAGCAGGTCGATCTGGATGGTCGCCACTTTGTAGCTGACGTTGCGGGTTTCGTTGTACATCGGGCCGCCCCAGTAGCCATTCCATGGGCCGCCCCAACCGCCGCCGTAATTGGTGGTCACTTGTTGCTGACGGTCTTCAACAATCAAGTAGGCCTGCACGTTTACATCACCCTTCTGGCCGCCGGCGGCCGGACGCAAGCCGCGTTGGTCCAACTGATCGGCCACTGCCTGGCGAATGCGCTGTTCGGTCAGGTCGCTTTTGATTCGTGGATCATCGGGCCGGTATTGCAGGGCAGGTTCCTTCCAGCTCCAGCTGCGATAAGCGGCGAAGTCGCGGCTGGCGTCAAAGTCATTATTGACCTGGTGGGCGCAGGCACTGAGCAGTCCGGCCACGACCAGTATTGCGAGACAGCGGAACATGATCGTTCTCCGATTGAAGACATGAACCCTGGGAATGCTTCTTATCTACAGAAGCTAACTAGGAGGATACGCCGACATTGCCTTTTCCACAGCCTCCCGTATCGCATCGGCGCGCTGGCTCTGGTTGCCCTGATTGCCGGTTTCGGCGCTGGCGCTCCACACCGGTTGACCGGTGCCGGCATCGAACAGATCGACGCGCACCACCACAACTTGTTCCTGATACGTACGGACAACCGGCACGGTCTCGTACATGCCGTAACCACCGCCATAACGGCGGTAGCCGCCATAACCGCCGCCGTAATAACCATAGTCGTCCTGAACCTGACGCAAGCGGGTTTCCAGATGCAGATCGGCACGGACAAACAGGTCGGCAGGGCGATTGTCGTGCAGTGGGCGCAAGCCGCGCTGATCGAGGGCGTCGCTGACCGCCTCTGCCACTTGCGCCGAATCCGCCCAGGCCGAACCCGGCGGCAGTTGCCCGTTGAGCCAGGCCCAACTGCGGTAGCGCCCATAGTCCCGAGGCGCCGCCGGGTAGGCACTGCGGTCGAAGGTGTTCGCCGCTTGCGGCGGCGCCGGTGGCAAGGGATTGGACGTCGCCACGTAAGGGTTGCTGCCCTGGCAGGCGGCCAACCCCAGACACATCAGCAGTAACCCTGAACGCGTGTTCATTTTGTTCTCCGATCAGATCGGCCGACAGATCCAGTGCAAGTAGCGCCCAAGCCCGGCAAAGCTTGGGTGACGACGGTGGGCCAGTTCCATTTCCAGCAAGTCCACCAATTCGGCGCGGGCCTGGAATTCCACCGGCATGTAATCGTGAAAAACCCGCACCCCACTCTGGGTTTCGACCTGCCACATACCTTCAAGTTGCGCCGCCAGTTCCCGCGGATCAAGGGGCTGTTGCGGGGTCAGGCTTTGCTTCTCGCCGGCCATGTCGTTCTTGCGCATTTTGCGGAAGTGGCCTTTGAGCAGGTTGCGGTAGATCAGCGCGTCGCGGTTATAGAACGCCAGGGACAACCAGCCGTCCTTGGTCGTGAGCTGATGCAACACCGGCAGGATCGCATGGGGTTCGGCCAGCCATTCCAGCACCGCGTGACACAGCACCAGGTCGTAGGGTTCGGTAAGTTGACCGAGCAAATCCTGCCACGGTGCCTGGATGAAGGTCGCGCTTTGCCCGGCGTCGGCGAAACGCTGGCGAGCGCCTTCGAGCATCGGTGCGGCCGGTTCGGCGAGGGTCACGTCATGCCCACGCTGGGCCAGCCACAGTGACATGTGGCCAAGGCCGGCGCCGATGTCGAGGACACGCAGCGGTCGGTCCGGCAGGGTTTCGGCCAGGTCGGCCTGCAGCACCGCCAGACGGATCGCGCCTTTGGCCCCGCCGTAGATTTTTTCGGCGAAACGAGTCGCCAACTGATCGAAATGACGGTCGCTCATCAGCTGAACCGCCGTTCGCTGTCTGCGAGTTTGCTGCGCACCACTTCGTTCATGTCCAACCCCAACTCGCTGCACAGCAATAATAGATAGAGCACGATGTCGCCGACTTCCTGTCCGGCGTGGGCCAGTTTATCGGCCGGCAATTGGCGTGACTGGTCTTCAGTCAGCCACTGGAAGATTTCCACCAGCTCGGACATCTCCACGCTCGCGGCCATGGCCAGGTTTTTCGGGCTGTGAAATTGCCGCCAGTCATTGCGGTCGCGAATGGCGTGCAGGCGTTCGGTCAGTTCAACAAGGTTCATCGGGCTCTCCTGAAGGCGTATAGCTTCGGGGGGATGGGCAGTGAAGGCAAGTGGCAGAGATGATCGTTCCCACGCTCCGCGTGGGAATGCAGCCAGGGACGCTCCGCGTCCCAAGAGCGTCCGGTGAGGCATTCCCACGCGGGAGCGTGGGAACGATCCAAACGCTCTATGCTAGTAGGGAACTCGGCACCGCGATCCGTGGCCCAAGTCAGGCGCGGCAACCTTGCCACCACTTTCATCAGGACGCCCACATGCAGGTAGAAAGCTTTTTCGAATGGCTCGGCCAGGCACTCGGTTCGGTCATTCGCTTTATCGTCGACGGCCTCAGTGGCCTGTTCAACATTCTCAGCCACGCGGGCAGCAACTTTGTCGAAGGGCTGTCCCGGACACTGGGCATGGACACGTCGATCATCAGCATCATCGCGCTGATCATCGGTCTGATGCTGCTGTGGTCGGCGATCCGGGCGTTCATGAATGCGTCGATCATCATGGGGATCATCTGGCTGCTGCTGGGGCTTTGGTTGCTTAGCTGGATCATCCACTGACACCCCTGATCGTTCCCACGCTCTGCGTGGGAATGCAGCCCGGGACGCTCCGCGTCCCTGACGGCGTGACGCAAAGCGTCACAGGAGTCATTCCCACGCGGAGCGTGGGAACGATCATCACAAACTGTCGCTACAATGCCCGCTCCCCAAGGAGCCTGCATGTCCAACCTGATCGCCGACTGGCGCGACCGCACGACCCATCGCAAGGTCTGGGCGCTCGCCGCGCCCATGATCCTCTCGAACATTTCCGTACCGCTGGTGGCGCTGGTCGACAGCACCGTCATCGGTCACCTGCCCCACGCCCATCAGTTGGGCGCCGTCGCCGTCGGGGCCAGCCTGTATACCTTCCTGGCGTGGGGCATGGGTTTTCTGCGCATGGGCACCACCGGTTTTGCCGCGCAGGCTGCCGGGCGTGGAGATGGCGCGGCGTTGCGGCAGATTTTGTTGCAGGGTCTGCTGTTGGCAATGGGGCTGGCGATTGTGTTGGGGGCGGCGGGGATTCCGTTGAGCGGCGTTGCGCTGCACTTCATGCAACCGTCAGCGGAGCTGGATCAGTTGACCCGCGATTTTTTCCACACTCGATTATTTGGCCTTCCGGCAGCGCTGGCCAGTTATGCGCTGGTGGGCTGGTTCCTCGGCACCCAGAATGCCCGGGCGCCGCTGGCGATTCTTCTGGGCACCAACCTGGTAAACATCGCGCTGAACCTGTGGTTCGTCCTCGGGTTGGACTGGGGCGTGGTCGGCGCGGCCCGGGCGTCGGTGATTGCCGAGTGGACCGGCGCAGTGATCGGCCTGTTCATGACCCGCAAGGCCCTGCGCGCGTATCCCGGGCACATCGCCTGGGCCGCCCTGGCCCTGTGGCAGAGCTGGCGCCCGCTGCTGGCGGTCAACCGCGACATTTTCATTCGCAGCCTGGCGCTGCAATCGGTGTTTTTCCTGATCACCGTGCAAGGCGCACGGCTTGGTGACGCCACGGTCGCCGCCAATGCGCTGCTGCTCAACGGTTTGCTGCTGACCGCCCACGCCCTCGATGGCCTGGCCCACGCCGTGGAAGCCCTGTGCGGCCACGCCATCGGCGCTCGGGATCGCGAAGCGCTGCGCCGTTCACTGGTGGTGGCCGCTGGCTGGTCGCTGATCGCGAGCCTGGGCTTTGCCGTGCTGTTTCTGTTTGCCGGGCACTTGTTCATCGAGATGCAAACCAACATCCAAAGCGTGCGCGACACCGCGTTCGTCTACCTGCCCTACCTGGCCGCCCTGCCGCTGATCGCGGTCTGGAGTTACCTGCTGGACGGTTTGTTTATCGGCGCCACCCGCGCCCGTGAAATGCGCAACGGCATGCTGTTGACGGTGCTGCTGTTGCTGCCCTTCGCCTGGGCGCTGCAAGGTCTTGGCAACCACGGGCTGTGGATAACGTTCCTGCTGTTCATGTTGCTGCGCAGCCTGACGCTCGGCGCATTTGCCTGGTACTTGCGCCAGAACGATGGCTGGTTTGCCGGCCGCGCTCACTGAATCGGCGTGGATTTGACGAAAGACGTGACCTCATCCAGCACCGGCGCCAAGCTGCGCAGGGGTCGGGACAGGGTCGCCACCAGCGTGGCGTGGCCGGTGCGGGAATAGTATCGATCCTGAACCGGAACCCCGTCCGCCCGCAGTTTGCTCGCCAGGCCGCCGGTGTTGCGGATCGGGTTGACCACCTCATCGTCGTTTGACGCCATCAACAAAGCCGGCGGCGCCCCGCGACTGACGTGATTGATCGGCTGGGATTGCAGCGGTGAATCCGGCCAGAAAAACACCGGACGCACCTCGGGATTCTCGATCGGCAGGAAATCATACGGCCCGGCCAGGCCGATCCAGCCACTGAGATCATGGGGCGACATGCCGACCGCCTCCAGCAACTGCGGCTCCAGCGCCAACATCGCCACATTGTAGGCCCCCGAGCTATGGCCCATCAGGAACAACCGTTTAGGGTCACCGGAAAACTCACGAATGTGCTCGTGGGTCCAGGCCACGGCTTTGGCGCCGTCCTCTAGAAACAGCGGATAACGCACCTGTGGATACAACCGATAGTCCGCCAGCACTGCGACGATGCCTCGGGAGGCCAGCGCCTCGCCGACAAAGCTGTAATCGCTGCGTGAACCGCTGTTCCAGCTGCCTCCATAAAAAAACACCACCACGGGAGCGTTTTTCACGGGACGCCGGGGCACATACACATCGAGTTTTTGCCGTGGATCACCACCATAGGCAATGCCGTCGGTCTTGTCGTAGGTGCCGTCAGGGGTAAAGGCATTGAGCATTTTCAACGGCGAACAGGCAGCCACCACGGCCAGTAAAACCCCGCCGATCAACACCTTGAACAGTCGCCGGATCGTGCTCGCCATATCGGTAAATCCTCGTGTTCAGCGTTGATCGCCCTGCCACAGGTGGCGCAGGTAATCGAGTCGTTCCTGCTGGGTCTGCCCCGGCAAGGGTTGCGCGGGTAAAACGCCGGGACACTGCAAGCGTAGCCACAACCAGCCATCCAGCACCGGCCGTTCGCTGAAGCCCAGCGCCAGGCCTTCCTGCACATGGGCCCACAGACGGTTGTAATCGGTACCGGTGGATCGACTCCAGTGCCAGGTATGTTGCTCCAGCAAGCAGGTTTGCAGTTTTTCCCGCTGGCGCGGGCTGAGGTTTGCTTCGACCGCCAGCGGGCTGACCGCCAACCCGGGATTGAGCAATTGCTGCCAGCCCTGACTGCCAATCGCCCGATCGGCCCAAGTCCCGCCGAACCAGCGCAACTGGCTGATCGGGCCAAGCCAGCGACTCAGTTCCTCGGCATCGCAGGCATCGAAGAAGTAACTGGCGCAGTGCGGGTTGTAATAGCTCAGCAACGCCCGGTGATGCAGGCCGAGCGTCACCGTGAGCATGCGCCGCAAATGCGCCAGCAACGGGGCCGCCGACGCTTCGCTGACCAGTAGCAAACCTTGCCAGGTGTGCGGTTCTCCGTAGCAAAGCTCGATCAGCGCCGGGCAATCCCGCAGCTCGACCAGCGCCGGTCCTTGTTCGCGCAACGGATGCAACTCGGTGTCTTCGAACAACCAGAACCAGCGAACATCGGTAAATCGTCGCTGCAACATGGCCGCCGCGCCGGGAGCGCCGGGGACATCCAGCAACAGCCAGTGCGAGGTCGGGTCTGGCGTCTGAACGCCAATCATGCCGCACCGCTCTGACCAAACAGCGCTGCCGTCCGACAGGTGCAGACCTGCTCCCGACAATGGCTGAAACTGCCGCCGCCGGGCAGCAGGCATAGCAACAGCAAGGGTTCGCTCGATCGCAGCAAGGCCAGCAAGCCTGCTGATTCAGGCGGCACCGCGCTCGGCACTTCATGCTCGCTGACGCACGGCGGGCCTTGAAGCAGCCCGGTGATCAACGGTTGATCCGGATCGCCCTCGATGAAGCTGACCACCACCTCGGCCCCCGCCATCCATTGCGCGGAGGCTGCGTTGTTCAGCTCGGGAGCCAACGGCAACCAACAGTGGTCCGGTTTTGCGCCTTCGCCCTGATAGAGCCAGTCGAACTGCACAGCCACCGGGCGGGTCGGATCGGGCTGGGCCTCTTCGACATCGACGACCCAGGCCCGTTGCAGGCTGAGCATCCTGGGTTTCGCCGGCCCGTGGGTTGCCACCCAAGGCGTCTCCCATGGCACGGCGCGAATCGTGTTGGCATAGGAAAACAGCGGCTCCTGGCCGCCCTGGTGTTCAACCTCAATCAAGCGCCACACATCATTCCACTCGTTGACCGGATGACCGGCCAGCGGCATCAATTGACCGCTGCGCAACGTCGTCAAAGTCGTACGACCCTCGGCGACCGGCACCGTCTTCACTCCGACTTGCACCTCAAACCGCCACACTGCGCACGGCTCGCTCTCACCCTGAAAGACCAGCGTTTCAGCGCGGTGCGAGCGCCTTTGATCGTCACCAATGATCAAACAGTGCCCGCGACTGGAATGCTCGAAGTGGTAATGAAGGCGTTCTTCGGCACACAGGCGCTGGAAAAATTGCAAATCCGATTCGCGGTATTGCGTGCAGAAATCCCGGGGCGCGTAATCGCCGCTCAACTCCAGACGCCAGTTCTTGCCGGCAATGCCGTGTTCCTTGAGCACTT
Source organism: Pseudomonas sp. LBUM1646 (assembly GCF_059716165.1). NCBI lineage: Bacteria > Pseudomonadati > Pseudomonadota > Gammaproteobacteria > Pseudomonadales > Pseudomonadaceae > Pseudomonas > Pseudomonas sp. LBUM1646. The sequence continues at coordinate 791,840 of NZ_CP166810.1, read as the reverse complement.
GGCCAAGAATCTGCGGCACCGAGCGCGCGCTGAAGATGCGCTGGCTGAAACGCTGGGCCAGGCACGCCAGTTTCGGCCCCAGGCGCACACGACAGAGCCGGGACAAGGCGCCATGTTCACGCTGGACGAGTTCATGCAATTGCCCGTGGATACCGTTTCCCGAGGCTTCGAACTGCAAGAACGCCGCACGATATAGCAGGCTTGCAAGGTCGAGTGTCGGGTCATCGATCAGCAGATCCACCTCGAACACAAACGGCTCGCTGATGGCTTCACTGCCGGTAAAGGCCAGGACCTCAAAGGCGTCGGGCAGGCCCGCAACGTCCAGACGAAATGACGGCTCGTTGACTGGATCGAACATCGGCGATTCTCTACAGGAGGGGCGGCCGGGGATTCTCGCTGAGAGACATGGCCGAGTAGAGTGCCGAAGTACAACTTAGGAAATGACCTACGCGAAAAGAAGACCACATCGCTTTAGAAGCCGTTGATGTGAGTCATTTCGCGTGGAAAGAGAGAAGTGTCGCACCAGGTCATCTGAAATTTCCGCGGTGTGCGGAACATTTTCAGACAACCCGATGGGAGCAGTGCCTTACCTCAAGAAGACAGGTAAGACGAACGGGTCAGGCCCAGGCGCAGCGCGTCGAGGAACTGGGTCCGCTCGGCCGCGGTAATGCGCGCACTGGCGCACTTGTCGCGGTAGTGGGTCATCAGCTCTTCCGGCGACAAGTGCACGTAGCGCAGCATGTCTTCGATGGTGTCGTGGGTTTCGATACCCGCGTGGTACACGCTGCCGTCGGCGTTCTGGTAGATGTTCACCGAGTCGGTGTCACCGAACAGGTTGTGCATGTCGCCGAGAATTTCCTGGTAAGCGCCGACCAGGAAAATCCCCAGCAGGTAGTCTTCACCTTCATTCAAACCGTGCACAGGCAGGCTGGTTTCGATGCTCTGCTCGTCGACGTATTGCTTGATCTTGCCGTCGGAGTCGCAGGTCAGGTCTTGCAGCACCGCACGGCGCATCGGCTCTTCGTCGAGACGGTGCAGCGGCAGGATCGGCAGCACCTGGCCGATCGCCCAGGTGTCCGGCAGGCTCTGGAACACCGAGAAGTTGCAGATGTACTTGTCGGCAAGCTTGTCATTGAGCTCGTCGAGCACCTGACGGTGGGAACGCTGACGCGCCTTCAACGAGTTGTGCAGGCGACGGCAAACGGCAAAGTAGCATTGCTCGGCCAAGGCTTTTTCCGCCAGGGTCAGCTTGCCATCGGCGTACTGGGTGGCGATGTCGCTCATGTAGTGCGTGGCGCGCCAGTAGGTTTCGGTGACCATCTCGATGTCGGTCGGGCCCAGCAGGTCAACCAGCCACTGCACGGTTTCCGGCAGTTCTTCCTTGTTATCGATGACCGGCACGTCGTCGTTGTGTTTCTCGACGTCGGTCACCTGCACCACCAGCATGGCGTGGTGGGCGGTCAGGGAGCGGCCGCTCTCGGAGAAGATGTTCGGGTGCGGCAGGTTCTGCGCGTCGCAGAATTCCTTGAGCATCCCGACCACGACACCGGCGTAATCGTCCATGTCGTAGTTGATCGAGCTGGCGTTGCGTGAGTGCGTACCGTCGTAGTCCACGCCCAAACCGCCGCCGACGTCGATGTGGTCCACCGGCAGGCCGAGGTTGCGCAGCTCGCCGTAATAGCGGATCGCTTCCTTGAAACCATGCTGGTAGTCCGCCAGGTTGGCGATCTGCGAGCCCATGTGGAAGTGCAGCAGGCGAATGCCTTGATCCAGGCCAGCGGCGCGGAAGCGCTCGACGACGGACAGCAGTTGCGCCGCCGACAGACCGAACTTGGACTTCTCGCCGCCGGTGTCCGCCCACTTGGACGAGGCCAGGGACGACAGGCGCACGCGCAGGCCGACCTGAGGCTTGACCTTCAATGCGGCCGCTTCTTCGATCACCAGCTCAACTTCGGACTCTTTCTCGATCACGATGAACACGTTGTGGCCAAGCTTCTGGCCCATCAGCGCCAAGCGAATGAACTCGCGGTCCTTGTAACCGTTGCAGACGATGGTGCCGCCCTTCGGCGCCAGTGCCAGCACCGCCAGCAGCTCAGGCTTGGAGCCGGCTTCGAGGCCGATGGACACGTCCTGAGTGGCGATGATGTTCTCGATCACCGCTTCTTGCTGGTTCACCTTGATCGGGTACAGCGCGGTGTACTTGCTCTGGTATTCCAGGCGCTCGATGTTGGCATCGAAGGCACCGGTCAGCTGACGCACGCGGTCTTGCAGGATATCCGGGAAACGCACCAGCAATGGCAAGGACAAACCGCTTTTGCGCAGCTGGTCGACTTGCTCGAACAGGTCGATAGGCGAACTGGTCGGACCGTTCGGACGAACTTCGACGCGACCGGCGTCATTGATCGCGAAATATCCGGCCCCCCAATGGCGAATCCCGTAAACACTGCGGCTGTCCGCAACTGTCCATTGGCTGCCATCGTCTTTGCGTGTGCGTCTTACGGACATTGAAGTCCCCTATAAAGAAGTCATAGAGCGTCGCCTGGGTTCAGGCCGGCGCAGTCTAAAGAATGAAAATGACGGTTCGTCAACGAGGGGATAGACCTCGTTGACCGCAGTGAGTTTAGAAACCAGTCAGAACAGGCTCTGTGAAAACCATGTGGGCGACGCCAGGCCTGCTGTCAGGACCGGGTCAAGCCGAGGGTGGTTTTCACAGAGGCTGCTAGCCGCCGGACTTCTTCGCCTTGAAACCCAGTTTGATCAGTTCAGCCAAGAGTAGCTCGACATGATCGCCCTGGATTTCGATGATGCCGTCTTTCAACGCCCCACCGGTGCCGCAACGCTTCTTCAGCGTGGTCGCCAGGGTCGTGAGCGCTTCAAGGGCCAACGGCACGCCGGTGATGGTGGTCACCGTCTTACCGCCACGGCCCTTGCTTTCGCGACGCACGCGAGCAATGCCGTCGCCGGCCGGGATCACGGTTTGTTTGCAGATACAGGCATCCACCGGTTTGCTGCAGTCCGGGCAATGACGACCTGCGTCGGTGGAAAATACCAAGCCACCAAGGGCGGCGAAGGATGCGGCTTTTTTGGCCACCGGCAATCCTCTTGGGAGGACAAAGACTGGTCGCAGCACTTAGGCAAGGCTATCGACCGCGAAGCCCCACTCAGGCAGGGGCAGCGCTACTGAACCAGAAATCCTCTGTATGAGCTGTCGAGTGCAACGAGGCTGCGATCTTTTGATTTTGCCGTTAAATCAAGATCAAAAGATCGCAGCCTTCGGCAGCTCCTACACAGGCACAGCAGGTTCAGCTTGAAAAGGTCGCGCAGTGTAACGGCAAAAAGCCGACTTGCTAAGAGCCAATGGGCGCCAATTTACAGCTCTTTTGCGACGTCGGTTTGCTGAGCCCGCAGATAACGCTTCAACGCAGCCAAAGAGTCCGGGCAGTAAGGCTTTTGCGTGATTTCCTGCATGACCTGATCGATCGGGATAAAGCGCGCTTCGAGCACTTCTTCCGGCTGCAGGATCAACGGGCCGTCCCATACCGCCGAAAATGCCGAACACCACAGCCGATTACCAGTGTCCTCGAAGAAAAAGTGGTCATGGGCGGTCAGTTCCACACCGCTCACGCCCAATTCCTCTTCCAGCTCACGAGCGGCCGATTCGGCGTAGCTCTCGTCGGCCTGCACCATACCCCCCGCCGCCACGTCCCAGTAACCGGGATAAATGGCTTTGCTCAGGGTGCGCCGGTGTACGCAAAGCTCACCGGCCGAATTGAACAGCATGATGTAGGTACCGCGCCCGATCAGCCCGCGTTCGCGCAAGTCGCTGCGGACCAGGCCGCCGAGCAGGTTGTCCTGCTCGTCGACCCAGGCGATCTGTTCGGCATCCGAGGCCGCGCGATGGGCGGCCTCCCTGGCGTTATCGACCATGACTCAGCCCTGATTGAGCAGTTGACGCAAATCGATCACGGCCGCGTTGGCCCGGGAAATATAGTTGGCCATGACCAACGAGTGGTTGGCCAACACCCCGAAGCCGCTGCCATTGAGGATCATCGGGCTCCAGACCGGTTCTTGCGAAGCCTCCAGCTCACGAATGATCTGACGCACGCTGACCGTGGCGTTTTTCTTCGCCAATACGTCAGCGAAGTCGACTTCGATGGCACGCAGCAGGTGGGACAAGGCCCAGGCCTGACCGCGAGCTTCGTAGAACACGTTGTCGATCTGCATCCACGGGGTCTCGACGATTTCTTCGTCAACCTGCGGTACCTGGCCCGGCACCACCACCTCGGTCTTCAGCGAAGTGTTGAGTTTGACCCGGCCAACACTGGCCGACAGGCGTTGTGACAACGAACCCAGACGGGTCCCGACATCGCCCAGCCAGTTGTTCAGGTTGTCAGCGCGTGCATAGAACAGAGCGTTTTTCTGCGACGGATCGGACAGACGCGCCTGGTAGCGGCTCAGGGAATTGATGCCCTCCTGATACTCCGACTCACTGGACGGCAAGATCCAGCTCTTGTTATCGAAGTTGAAACGCGGCTCGGCCTTGGCCAGATCCGAATCTTCCGCCGATTGCGACTGCGAGCGCGCGAAGTCTTTACGCAGGGCGCGGGTCAAGTCGCGGACCTGGACCAGCACGCCATATTCCCAGCTCGGCATGTTGTCCATCCACAGACCCGGCGGGAAGCGGTCGTTGGAAATGTAGCCGCCCGGTTTGGTCAGCAAGGTGCCGGCAACGGTCTTGAGGGTTTCCACCGTGGTGTAACCGACGACCATTTGCTTGCCTTGTTGCTCAGCCGCGACCTGGGCATTTTGCTGGACCGGAAACAGTGCAGGCTCTTCACTCCAGTACCAGCCCAGGCCAATGGTGACCAGCAGGTAAATGGCAATCAGAGTGGCCAGCGCCCGGCTGAACAACAGGCCACTGACGTAGCTGCGGGTGGCCGATTTTGGTTCAGCGGCACGTTCAGGCGCGCTGCCCGCGCGGTTCTTCCAGTCCAGCATGGCGATATCCTTTCAATCACTTGAGTTCATCGGTTCGACCACAACCCTACGCCATCGTGCCTCTTTTTACCGCGCATAAATCCAGCGGGAAACAGCGAGCCACACAATCGCAGCGATCGAGGCGTCACTATAAATGAAGGACGGGCCTTGTAGCAGCTGCCGAGCCTGTGAGGCTGCGTTCGGCGGCGAAACCGTCGTAAAACCTGAGTGCGAGGTCGTCCTGAAACACCGAGCCACCTGATTTCACGACGGCTTCGCCGCCGAACGCAGCCTTCGGCAGCTGCTGCACAGAGCCTGCGCGACCGATTAGTCAGAAACTGAATGAGGTCGCTTTGCAGATTATTGACGTACGACACTCATGTGACTGAAAAGAGGTGCTAGCATAGAGCCACCAGTCGACCTCAGCATGCACCCTAACTAGTAGTCAGGATATGACCGAGCCAGAAGACCCCAGCCGTGAGCGCCTCAAGCACCACTTTGCCCAGCGGGTAATTCATCAGGCACGTCAGATTCTTGAGATATGGCAGCGCCTGCAACGCAGCGAGTGGTCCACCACCGATTTGTCCGAGCTGAGCGAGGCCAACCTGCGCTTGCTGCGCTTTGCCGAACGCTTCGAACAACCGGAACACACGCAACTGGCGCGCCACATCGGCCAGTCGCTGGAAGCGGTAGACGCCAACCGCGGACGCTTGAGCAGCGGCCTGATCACTGACCTCAACCGATTGATGCAACGCCTGTCCCGCACCGGCCTGCGTCACGGCGATCAGCTTGACCAAACCTTTCTGCCGCCGTTGCGCAAGCCGATCTACGTGATGTTGCAGGATCACGATCGCGCCGAACGGCTGGCCAAACAACTGGAATTCTTCGGGCTCAGCGCCCAATCCCTGGACAGCGTGTCGGCGTTTCGCTCCTCGATGGTCGAGCGACTGCCCGCGGCGATTGTCATGGATGTGGACTTCAGCGGCCCCGGCATCGGTTTGAAACTGGCGGCCGAAGCCCAGGTCGGTCTCGATGAACCGTTGCCGCTGTTGTTTTTCAGCCTGCTCGAAACCGACACCCCAACCCGCCTCGCCGCCGTGCGCGCCGGTGGCCAGGAATTTCTCACCGGCACCCTCGAAGCCTCGAGCCTGCTGGAGAAGATCGAAGTCCTGACCTGCGTCGCCCAGTACGAACCGTATAAAGTGCTGATCATCGACGACTCCCGCGCCCAGGCTTTGCACACCGAGCGGCTGCTCAACAGCGCCGGGATTGTCACGCGGACTTTGATCGAGCCGATCCAGGCCATGGCCGAGCTGGCGGACTTCCAGCCCGACCTGATCATCCTCGACATGTACATGCCAGCCTGCACCGGTACCGAATTGGCCAAAGTGATTCGCCACAACGACCGTTACGTCAGCGTGCCGATCATTTACCTGTCAGCCGAAGACGACCTCGACAAGCAACTCGACGCCATGAGCGAAGGCGGCGATGACTTCCTGACCAAACCGATCAAGCCGCGCCACTTGATCACCACCGTGCGCAACCGCGCCGCCCGTGCGCGCAACCTCAAAGCACGGATGGTCCGCGACAGCCTCACCGGTTTGTACAACCACACCCACATTCTGCAATTGCTCGAAGACTGCTCGTTCCGCGCCCGTCGCGAGAGCAAGCCGCTGAGCTTTGCGATGCTCGATATCGACCACTTCAAACGGGTTAACGACAGCCACGGCCACCCCATGGGCGACCGAGTGATCAAGAGCCTGGCACTGTTTCTCAAGCAGCGATTGCGCAAGACCGACTTCATTGGCCGTTACGGTGGCGAAGAGTTCGCGATTGTGATGCCGGACACCGATGTCGAATCGGCCCACAAGGTGCTCGACGAAATCCGTCAGCGCTTTGCCGAAATTCACTACCCGGCCCAGCCCCAGGACCTTTGGTGCACCTTCAGCGCCGGCGTGGTCGAGCTGCGCGAAGATTCCGACAGCCTGATGATGGCCAGCCAGGCGGACGAGGCGCTGTACCGCGCCAAGGACGCCGGACGCAACCGCGTGCAGGCCGCGCGAGCGTCAAAGCAAAGTGCCACTTTTTCATCGGAATCCACCGACTCGGTCATAACCCTGTAACACAAACGCAATAAATTCAGGCGCTTACCATTCTGCCGTTGGTAGATCCGTTATGCGCCTGAAGCTGCTGACCAACCTCAATACCCTCCTGCTCGTCGCCGTGTGCGTCGCCCTCGGCGCCACGCTGTGGTGGTCGCAAAAAGCCTTGGAGCGCCCCTATCTATTGATGGAACGCTACCTGGGCCTGTCCCAGCAATTTCAAAATGAAGTGGCGCGTAACGTTGAAGACTACCTGTCCAGCGGCGATGCCCTACGGCTGAGCAGCGCCGGCCAGGCCATCAGCGGTTTGCAAAAAGAGCTGACTGAATTACCCCCGGCGCTGGCCGACACCTTGCGTCCAAGCCTGTCGGGCCTTGAAGAATTCAGCAAGACCGACCTGCTGGCCGCCGGCAAACTCGCGGGCGATCCACAAGCGCTGCTGCTCCAGGCCGAACGGGAATTGGGCGCCAGCCTCGATCAACTCAGCCAATACGCCAGCGCGAATGCAAGCTATCTGACACCGTTGCTCGCCGCTTCCCAGCACTTGGGCAAGCTGTCCCTGGCCCGGGACAAACTGGTCAGCAGCGGTCGCAGCGAACTGGCCGCCGATGTCGAGCGCGAAGTCGCCAACATCCGCACACAGGCTGAGTTGTTGGACACCTTGCCGCTGCTCGGCGTGACCAGCAGCAGTGAATCGAACACCGATGACTTTGCCTCGCTGATGGGCCTGGAGAACACCGAAAAAGCCGTGACCGAAGATGCCGGCGTCGGCCTCAAGCGCGAACTGAACAGCCTGCTCACCCGTTACCCGGCCGAACTGGCGCGCACCCGCGACCAGATCCAGAAGCGCGCCGACCTGAGCGCCGCGACACACCTGAAAATCACCGCCGTACAACAAGCCATCGCCGGTCTGGAACCGGTGGTGCGCGCCCAGCACGGGCAGATCCAGGCGGAAGTGCGCTTGATGCAAGGCCTGATGATCGGCCTGATCCTGCTGATCGCGCTGCTGATCGACACCTTGCAACGCCGCTTGGCCCGCACCCTGACCAACCTGGCGCCCGCCCTTTCGACCTGGGCCGAGGGCGATTTCAGCCAGGACATTCAATTGGGCAAGACCAATCGTGAACTGCATGACATACAGGCCTCGCTCAATCGCTTGCGCGCCTATCTGGTGGACTTGGTGGGGACCATTCGCCTCAACGCCGAACAGGTCGCCGGCAGCAGCCGCACCTTGGCCGAACTGAGTAACGACCTGCACCGCGGTGCCGAGCATCAGGCCGGCGACACCGCGTTGATCCGCGATTCCCTCGGTGAACTGGAGGCCACCATTCAACAAGTGGCCGGCGATGCCAGTCAGGCCGCTGATGCGAGTCGCAATGCCGGATTGGCGGTGGAGCAGGGTCAGAAAGTGATCGGCCTGAGCCTGACCGGGCTGCATGCGCTGGTGGGCGAAGTGCAAGGTAACGCGCAGATGATCGAACACCTGGCTGAAGAGTCGGCGACCATCGGCGGCGTGCTGACGGTGATCCGCTCGATTGCCGACCAAACCAATTTACTGGCGCTGAACGCCGCCATCGAAGCCGCTCGCGCCGGGGAAATGGGCCGCGGTTTTGCGGTGGTCGCCGAAGAAGTGCGGTCCCTGGCGCAACGCACCGCCGGCGCCACGGCCGAAATCCAGACCTTGATCGCCGGCCTGCAAACGGCGGCGCGGCAATCGGTCGAAGGCATGCGCGCCCAGGTCGAACACGCCGAAGCCACCGCCAATCAGGCCCAGGCGGCTGACGGTGCGCTGGATAAAATTGTTGGGGCGATCCAGACCATTGCCGACACGGCGGTGCGCATTGCCGATGTCACGGCACAGCAAAGTGGGGCGGTCAGTGAGATTCGCGATCACAGTGAGCGGATTCATCAATTGGGTGGGGATAACTTGCTGCGCATTGGTGAGGGGCGCGAGCAGGGGGAGAATTTGTTGGTGTTGGGCGGACGGCTTCATACCGCCGTCCAGGCCTTCCGAGTCTGATAGACCGCCCCACATGATCGTTCCCACGCTCCCCGTGGGAATGCCTCAATGGACGCTCTGCGTCCGCTCTTGGGACGCGGAGCGTCCCGGGCTGCATTCCTGCGCGGAGCGTGGGAACGATCATCGTCTCCTACAGAGATCGGTGTAGATGCAGGCATCGCGCACTCAGCTATCATGCCCCCACGTTCGATACGCGAGATTGTCATGCGCCGTTTGCTCTGCCTGTTGCTTTTAGTGCTCGCCCTGCCGGCTTCCGCCGCCGGGTTGCTGGACAGTCGGCCCAGTTCGACATTGGGCTCGATCAACAACAGCGCCGATTTTCTGCCAGTGCGCGAAGCCTTTCAGTTGAGCCTGGTAGACAGCACGCCGCAATCGATCAAGCTGCGCTTTGTCGCCACCGAGGGTTACTACCTCTATCGGCACCGCTTCCAGTTTCGCGCCGATCCGACCGATGTCGCCCTGGGCGCTGCGCAACTGCCCAACGGTGAAAAGAAGCACGATGAGTACTTCGGCGATGTCGAGGTTTACCACGGGATTCTCGATGTAGAGCTGCCACGCACCGATCAACGCGCGTTCACCCTGGCGGTGACCTATCAGGGCTGCGCCGACAAAGGCTTGTGCTATCCGCCCGAAACCGAGCGGTTGAGCATTGATGGCATCGGCGCGGCGGTCGCCGAAAACGTCGCCACCACTACGGCGAACTGGAGCTGGCGCGAACTGGCGCTGTTCTTCCTCGCTGGCCTGGGCCTGACGTTTACGCCCTGCGTGCTACCGATGCTGCCGATCCTCTCCGGCGTGGTGCTGCGCGGCCAGATTGGCGGGCTGCGTGGGTTCAATCTGTCACTGTCCTACGTGCTGTCGATGGCGGTCTGCTTTGCCCTGCTCGGCGCCTTGATGGGGATGTTCGGCGCGCAGCTCAATCTTCAGGCACGCCTGCAATCGGCTTGGGTACTGGTGCCGTTCGCGACGTTTTTTGCAGTGTTTGCGCTGGCAATGTTCGGCGTGTTCGAACTCAAGCTACCCGATGCCATCAGTCATCGACTGCACCACATCGCCGGGCGCACCGAAGGCGGCTCGTTGTGGGGCGCGGCAGTGCTGGGCGTAGTTTCCAGTCTGTTGGTTTCGCCCTGCGTCTCGGCGCCGCTGGCGGGCGCATTGCTGTACATCAGCGCCAGCGGCGACGCCTTGGGCGGCGGGTTGAAACTGTTTGTGCTGGGCCTGGGTATGGGCACGCCGCTGTTGCTGGTGGCCACCGGCGGCGCCGCCTGGCTGCCGAAAAGCGGACCGTGGCTGATCTATGTAAAAAACGCCATTGGCGTGTTGCTGCTGGGGCTGGCGGTGGGCTTGCTCAGTCGGGTGCTGCCGGGCCAGATCACGTTGCTCTTGATCGGCTTGCTGGCCGGTGGCGTCGGTTTGTTCATGGGCGCGCTGGAGTTCGTCTATAAACCCCCTCGAAAACGCCTGGGCCAATTGCTCGGGATGTTCCTGGTGTTTTATGCCCTGTCCTGCTGGTATGGCGCGTTCAGTGGTCAGACCGATCCGCTCAACCCCATCGGCCAGTCGCGCACCGTTATTGTCAATGAACAGGCGCAAGACACCAGCACTTGGCAAACCGTCAGCACCCCGGCCGACCTGGACCGTGTCCTCGCCGAAGCCAGGACGTCAGGCACCCCGCTGCTGCTGGATTGGTATGCCGACTGGTGCATCAGTTGCAAAGTTATCGAACACGAAGTGCTCAACGACACGACAGTCGTCGAACGCCTCAAGGGTTATCGGTTGATTCGCTTCGATATCACCGCCAGCAATGCCGAACAACGCACTCTGCTCGACCGCTACAAATTGTTCGGTCCACCGGCGTTGATGTTTTTCGGCAAGGATGGCGCCGAACGCGCCGATGTGCGGGTGATTGGCGAGATCAATGCAAAAGACTTCGCCGAACGTGTCGCCAAAGCAAATGACCGGATTTAATCACTCGGTCACATATTTTGCGCAAACATCGGCCATCGTGCTGGCTATTGCATAGAACTGGACAGTCACAAAGGCTTTGCGGCATAGTCGCCGGGTTCTGACAATTGCACACAGATAACAAGGAACAGCAGATGGCGACGCTATTGGTTCTGCACGGACCCAACCTGAACTTGCTCGGCACCCGCGAACCGGGCGTCTACGGGGCGACCACCCTGGCGCAGATCAACCAGGACCTGGAACGCCGTGCTCGCGAAGCCGGTCATCATTTGCTCTACCTGCAAAGTAATGCCGAGTACGAATTGATTGATCGCATCCACGCTGCCAGCAGCGAAGGTGTGGACTTCATTCTGATCAATCCAGCAGCTTTTACACACACAAGTGTCGCATTACGTGACGCGCTGCTGGCGGTGAGCATCCCATTCATCGAAGTGCATTTGTCTAACGTGCACAAACGCGAACCTTTCCGCCATCACTCTTACTTCTCCGATGTAGCGGTGGGAGTGATCTGCGGCCTTGGCGCCAGCGGTTATCGACTGGCCCTGGAGGCCGCACTAGAGCAGCTTGAAAGACAGGCAACGGCTTGAACAACAAGCGTTGAACGCCCCTGACCGACCCTTGGGAGTTGATGATTCATGGATATCCGTAAAGTTAAGAAACTGATCGAATTGCTGGAAGAGTCCGGCATCGACGAGCTCGAGATCAAGGAAGGCGAAGAGTCCGTACGCATCAGCCGTCACAGCAAGACCCCGGCTCAGCAGTACTACGCTCCTGCGCCAATGCACGCTCCGGCACCGGCACCTGTTGCCGCTGCTCCGGTTGCTGCCGCCGCCCCTGCTGCTCCGGCCGCGCCAGTGCTGAACGGCACCGTTGCCCGTTCGCCGATGGTCGGTACTTTCTATCGCAAATCTTCCCCGTCCTCGCCGTCCTTCGTTGAAGTCGGCCAGACCGTGAAGAAAGGCGACACCCTGTGCATCGTTGAAGCCATGAAGATGATGAACCACATCGAAGCTGAAACCAGCGGTGTGATCGAATCCATCCTCGTCGAAGACGGCCAGCCGGTTGAGTACGACCAACCGCTGTTCACCATCGTTTGAACCGCGGAGAGACTTTGATGACTGCGAAGTTGGAAAAAGTTCTGATCGCCAACCGCGGTGAGATCGCCCTGCGGATCCTGCGTGCCTGCAAAGAGATGGGCATCAAGACCGTCGCCGTTTATTCCACGGCTGACAAAGAGCTGATGCACCTGGGTCTGGCGGACGAATCCGTCTGCATCGGTCCGGCATCGGCTGCAAAGTCTTACCTGCACATTCCGGCGATCATCGCCGCTGCTGAAGTGACCGGCGCTACCGCCATTCACCCAGGCTACGGTTTCCTCGCGGAAAACGCCGATTTCGCCGAACAGGTCGAGAACTCCGGCTTCGCCTTCATTGGCCCGAAAGCCGACACCATTCGCCTGATGGGCGACAAGGTATCGGCCAAGCACGCCATGATCGCTGCCGGTGTTCCAACCGTTCCGGGTTCCGACGGCCCACTGCCGGAAGACGAAGAAACTGCGCTGCGCATCGGCCGTGAAGTCGGCTACCCGGTGATCATCAAGGCCGCTGGCGGCGGTGGTGGTCGCGGCATGCGCGTTGTGCATAAAGAAGAAGACCTGATTTCTTTCGCAAAACTGACCCGTACTGAAGCAGGTGCGGCGTTCGGCAACCCGATGGTCTATCTGGAAAAATTCCTGACCAACCCACGTCACGTGGAAGTCCAGGTGCTTTCTGACGGTCAAGGCCACGCCATCCATCTGGGCGATCGCGATTGCTCGCTGCAACGTCGTCACCAGAAGGTTCTCGAAGAAGCGCCGGCACCGGGCATCGACGAGAAGGCTCGTGCTGAAGTCCTCGCTCGCTGCGTCAAGGCGTGCATCGACATCAACTACCGTGGCGCAGGCACTTTCGAGTTCCTGTACGAAAACGGCGCGTTCTATTTCATCGAAATGAACACCCGCGTTCAGGTTGAGCACCCGGTATCGGAAATGGTCACTGGCATCGACATCGTCAAGGAGATGCTCAGCATCGCCGCTGGCAACAAGCTGTCGTACACCCAGGAAGACGTCGTCATCCGCGGTCACGCACTTGAATGCCGGATCAACGCCGAAGACCCTAGAACCTTCATGCCAAGCCCAGGCACGGTCAAGCATTTCCACGCTCCAGGCGGCAACGGCGTTCGCGTCGATTCGCACCTGTACAGTGGCTATGCCGTTCCGCCGAACTACGATTCGTTGATCGGCAAGCTGATCACCTACGGCGCAACCCGTGACGAAGCCCTGGCGCGCATGCGCAATGCGCTGGACGAAATCGTGGTCGACGGGATCAAGACCAACATCCCGCTGCACCGCGATCTGGTCCGCGATGAAGGCTTCTGCAAAGGTGGAATCAACATCCACTACCTGGAACACAAGCTGGCCAACCAGCATTAAGATGTGATCCAGACCAACAAAGCCGCTTTCGAGCGGCTTTGTTGTTTCTGCCTTATGAGCTTTCCTTCAGCGAGTTACACCTGAAGGGCATCATGGCTGGCCATGTTCTTGAGATATTCAGACCAGGGATCACGGCCACTGATCGCCTCGTCCAGACTCATCGCGCTACCTGCCGATGCACGCAGCCCCAAGCTCGCCGCAAACAGACTGTCACTGAGAACGTCCGAGGCAAGGCTACGGATTCTGTATGACGTCATGGTTTTCGGCACGCTCAAGACATTGGCATCCACGGATGCCTGATCGGTCGCCGACGCAAAGTGACCCACCTTTCCCAGGATGACCGTAGACGTCACGCCAGGCGTGGACATCTCCCCCTTGTCATAGGCCGCCCAGTCGATAGGCAAAAGCATTGCCGACGAACTTTGCGTGGTCCCTCCCCCTGGCACCGCTTCGGCATCCCCAAGCAGACGCAGGGCATTCAAGTCAGGTCGCTCGACAATCGTCAGTTGTCCAGGGAAAAACTCATAAGCGCAATCGGGAAAGGCTGGATGCTGGCACAGCACGATGATGCCGAAACGCCCTTTCGTCACTACGCCTGCCCCCGACTGACTCACGGAGAATAGCGTTAACGTCCCATATTCCAGACGCTTGCGATGACTCAGCGTCAATAACGACATGTTGTACTGAAGCACCTGCTCATAGGCCGACCACAGTTCATTCTCCCGAGTGATGAACACGCCGCCATACGACTTGTTAACGTCGCTCAGCAAACGGAAACTCTCAGCCATGAGCGGGTAATTGAGGGTGTCGGTCGTGGAGTACCAGCGATTCGAAGCCGAGACCAATTGCCCGGACAGGTGCAAATCGACAAGCGAAGCCTTTTGGACGCTCTGCTCCTGCTCCGAGCCTGTTTCTCGCGAACCTTGCGAATCATCCGCCAACTGCGCCAGGACCTTCTGCTCCAGCGCCACATTGCCCGGGAAAACCCGGCGAAGATCAGCCAAAGCCAGCTCTCTACGAGTGCTGGCTACACGATGAAATGAGGCAATGGCTGTTTCAAGCGCATCATATTGCACCAGCAAAGCCCTTTTCGCCGTGGCAAATTCTGCATCGGCAAACACCTCCCTGTTTTTCGGCAACAGGCCATTGGCACTCGCCCAGTCGATCATTGGGCCGGCGAATTCTTTCAGGTTCCAGTACTCCGGTTTCATGGACCGCAGTCTGTCCCCGCTCATGATGCTCTCGTACGTCAGGCGACGAGATGATCCGGGGTACTTTCCTTCCAGATACGCGACACAGTGCTTGAAATGCACCCACACTTGGCCCGTCATGTAGGCCATCTCATCAGGAATGTCACGCACCAGGAACTCGGGAGCAACGCCACTGAGCAACAGGTGGGTCGCCAGCGGCGCAGCATCGGCGCTCATCTTGTAGTGAGACTCAAGCCGCATCTCGACACTGCGCAACAGATTGCCATAGCTGTCCGCCCAGAATCGCTGATCGGCCAGGTCAACCCCGGCAATCCGGTTCCTGCTCTGACCCGCTTGCGGATCGAGACTGAGGATCGCGGCAGCCAGCACCAGCGAATGACGACCGGCTCGGGTCATTGCATGCGCGGCATGCCCCCCTTGCCAGGTCACCGCGCTGGCCAGCAAACCCGCCAGGTGTTGCGCCCGTGTGCTGGCGAGCATTTGCGAGAGCAAAAGATCGGCCTCCGCTCGCACGCTCACTCGGGTTTTCCCCTTCACGACCGTCTCTGCAAGGTAGTCGAACAACGAGCCATCGCGCCCGACCATAAACTGCACAGCCGCTTCGCGTAGCTGTTGGCGCTGAGACGGTGAAAGCACAACCGTCACCTCAGCCCTCTTCAGTGCCGACCAGTAATACAGCGAAGTACCGATCCTGGGCATGTAATGCTCGGGCTCTTCAATGATCTGCAGGCGGCGAGACAACAATGGCGACGACACGGAGGCGAACGTCCCACCCAGCGCATTCCAGTACTCCACGGACGCGCGAGGACGCAGAGGAATCGCCTGCAATCGCTGCGCCACGTTCCGGGCCTCCATGGCGGTGGCGGGTGTCCCGAAGCTGTAGAACTTCAGCATCTGCTCCAGCGTAACCTCGCCGTTGGATCGAAGGGCTTCACCCGCGCGTTTGGCAGTCAAGGCGAGAGACTTGAACTTGTCTGCAAGGGTGGCGACCGCCCTCACTGCACTGTCCAGGTCTACCCAGGTACCGTCCCGCTTACGGGCACCGACATAGCCTGAGCCGGTCACCAGGACATGACCGGCGGGATCAAGCTCCTTGGCAGTCCTGATCTTTACAAACTCATCAAGCGACATGACGGCCAACAGCTCTTTTCTGCCAAACGCCGTGATTTCCGACAAGGGTGAATCAGGATCGATGGAAACGTTCAGACCCGCAGTGGAGATCGTAGCGGTGTCCGCTTTGGCGCGGCTCAAGGTTTCGAGTTCAAAGCCCATCCAAAAGCGATTATTGAGCAAACCGATGTAACGCCGGTGCCTGAGCAGCGCCGCTGCGGAATGTGCCGACGCATGGACATAGGGTGTCGACGACTCGGTTGACTGACCAAGGGCCAGGACCAGCGTCCGAACCTCGTCCGCATCAGTCGGCGCTTCACGCTCATACGCCCCCAATACGAAGGCCAGGCTGAAACAGCCATCAGGATGAACGTCGGAACCGAGCTTTTGCGACTGTGCGGCAAGCTCCCGAAAATCACCGGCCACTTCCGGCGCAGAGAGCCTGTTGGCCGCAACTGGCTTAGGGACCGCATAACGGTCGATCTCCATGAGGGTTCGCTCGATCCTGGAAAAATAGTAGCCCGTCGGCGCGGTCGATTTCCCCACATTCAATTTAATGCTCAGACCTTGCAGCAACCGCAGCGCCGAATTCATCGTTAGAGCCAGCATCGAGCCGGAATCAAGCTTGATCCGCCTTCGATAGGTTTCTACAAAATCGTAATCCGCATTGCTCGCCAGTTGATCCCGCAAGGCTTTTTCCAACTCGATGGCCAGCTTCGCGCAGTCTTTGGCCTGTTCCGCCTGTTCCACCGAAACCGATGTGGAAATATGGCCACTGCTATCGATGACCGGAAACCCGGACAGCCGCCGTAACTCGTCGACCAAGACGTGGGCCTGAGGCCGATTGGCTGGCAGCGGATAACCGTAGAAAGCCAGGGTCGCCCGCAGGGAAAACACATTTTTGGAGGCCGTCGACGGATCCCTGATACCGAAGGGATCGACGCCGGCGGGGTCGATGATTTGCACCACGGCATTGATGGGATCAGCCACCCCCCACCAACCCGAGTCATCGTGCAATGCCATGACGCTTGGGGTCGTGACACCACCCTGGACGACATCGACGTACAAGGTCCCGCCCTGCACCCGCAGGCTGCCGAGATCCAGATGGCGCTGAGCGGCCCAGGCCAGGAATTCCGGATGCTGAATGGCTTTCAGGTAGACATCCAGCCATTGCCACAGCATGCAATTCTCGGGGAGATCGAACGTATCGGGCATTTCATAGCGGATGGAGTCGCGACGGATGGCAGTCGACAGGCAGTCGATCAGCGTGTCGATCAGCACCCGGTCCCCCGCGTCCCCCTTGGTCTGAAAGTCCGCCAGCCGACTCGAATCAATGTCCTTGCCGACCACTTGGCCCCTGATAAAAAGATGTTCTTCCATGAAATGAAGTACCGCTGCTGGGGCCCTCAGGTATTGGGGCGCCTTGAGCCTCAATAGTCCCGCAGTGAAAAACGGGCCAATAGAGGGCAATTCCGGGAGCACTGCGAGAGGAATCCGCGAAGCCGGTAGGGGCCTTCCCCGTCGATAAGTAAGAACGCGACCGCTCCCCCCATCAAAGCAATCCGGTCGTCTTCTGGGCCGCGCTCGCGTAAACTTGCGCGCTTCTCGCAGCCCGCTAGGCTGCAATCAATATTTTTCAAAGGTGCCCGCC
This sequence comes from Pseudomonas sp. LBUM1646, assembly GCF_059716165.1. NCBI lineage: Bacteria > Pseudomonadati > Pseudomonadota > Gammaproteobacteria > Pseudomonadales > Pseudomonadaceae > Pseudomonas > Pseudomonas sp. LBUM1646. Next base: position 774,334 of record NZ_CP166810.1, on the reverse strand, counting down.
ATGCCTTGGCTGCAAGTCCGTCTCGCCATCAGCCCAGAACAAGCCGAAACCTACGAAGACGCTTTCCTTGAAGTAGGCGCCGTGTCGGTGACGTTCATGGACGCCGAAGACCAGCCGATCTTCGAGCCGGAACTCAACACCACCCCGCTGTGGTCGCACACGCACCTGCTGGCGCTGTTCGAGGACGGCACCGAAGCCGCCAGCGTGCTGGCCCACATGGAGTTGCTGACCGGCGGCCCGCTGCCCGAGCATCACAGCGAAATCATCGAGGACCAGGACTGGGAACGCAGCTGGATGGATGGCTTCCAGCCGATGCGTTTCGGTGAGCGCCTGTGGATCGTCCCGAGCTGGCACGCCGCGCCTGAGCCGGATGCCGTGAACCTGCTGCTCGATCCGGGCCTGGCATTCGGCACCGGTACGCACCCGACCACCGCGCTGTGCCTGGAATGGCTCGATGGCCAGGACCTGAAAGACTGCAACGTCCTCGACTTCGGTTGTGGCTCGGGGATTCTGGCGATCGCCGCCCTGTTGCTGGGCGCCAAGCAAGCCGTCGGTACCGACATCGACGTGCAAGCCCTGGAAGCTTCCCGCGACAACGCCGGGCGCAACAACATTGCTGAAGCACTGTTCCCGCTGTACCTGCCAGAAGATCTGCCGCAGGTGCAGGCCGACGTGCTGGTCGCCAATATCCTCGCTGGCCCGCTGGTTTCCCTGGCACCGCAGTTGTCCAGCCTGGTCAAGCCGGGCGGCCGCCTGGCGCTGTCGGGCATCCTCGCCGAACAAGGCGAAGAAGTCGCCAAGGCCTACGCCCAGGACTTCGATCTGGACCCGATCGCCAATCGCGATGGCTGGGTGCGCATCACTGGCCGTCGGCGCTAGAATGAGCGCCTGCATAATCCGGATCGCCGCATGACCGACAGCTTCGTCACCCAGTGCCCGCATTGCCAAACCAGCTTCCGCGTCAGCCATGCTCAATTGAGCGTGGCCCGTGGAGTGGTTCGCTGTGGCTCATGTTTGCAGGTGTTCAACGCCGCCAAGCAACTGCTTGAGCAACGGGCCGGCAAAGAAGCCGTCAAACCGGTCGCCCCGGCCATCGTCGAGCCGCCGGTCCGGGCCATCAGCCAAAAGCAGTGGTCTGCGGCCGAAATGGATCTGGACAGCCTCGACCTGGACCAGGAACTCGCCCGGCTCGAACAGCGGGAAATCCAGCCGACCAAGGAATTGGGCCATCACCGCGAAGACTCCTTGAGCGCGCGCCGGGACAGTGTCGAGGCCGACGAAGAGCCGTGGTCCGACAGCCTCTACAGCGAATCGGCGGCTGATCGCGCCCAGGCCGTCGAAGCCGACCAACGGGAAACGCAGACAGAACCGGGCAAGCACTCGCGCACTGAACCTTCGTTCTCGCTGGAACCGGTTGATCTGGACGACGAGCCCCAGGTGCCGCAACTGCGCCTGAATGATCCACTCGACGCGCCCCTGCGCCATGATCGTCTGTCGGCAACCAATACAACTGACGACGACCTGCCCCCGATTACCTCCTTGCGCAAGCGACACGAACGCAGCGAGGCGACCGAGCGTGACGAAGCCTTGCACGACCTGACCGACGACCCGTTGCAACTGGACTGGCAGAAACGCCGTTCGCCGTGGGGCCGACGGATGTTATGGCTGGTATTGATCCTGCTCGCCGCCGCTGCCCTTGCCGGCCAATACATTGCCTACCATTTCGACGAAATGGCCCGCCAGGACCAATACCGTCCATGGTTCCAGCAACTGTGCCCACAAATCGGCTGCACGGTGCCGTCCAAGGTCGACATCGCCAAGATCAAAAGCAGCAACCTGGTGGTGCGCAGCCACCCGGATTTCAGCGGCGCATTGGTGGTGGACGCCATCATCTATAACCGCGCGGCGTTCTCCCAGCCCTTCCCGCTGCTGGAACTGCGTTTCGCCGATCTCAACGGTCACCTGATCGCCAGTCGTCGCTTCAAGCCCGGCGAGTACCTCAACGGCGACCTCGAAGGGATGGCCGAGATGCCACCACAAACGCCGATCCACATCGCGTTGGACATCCTCGATCCAGGCCCCAAAGCGGTGAACTACAGCCTGAGCTTCCATTCGCCCGAGTGAAACGCTTCAGTGTTCCGGGATTGACGGCGGTTTTCTGACTTTGCCCCCGCGAACCAAACCGCTGGCGATAACAGAAGAACTGTTCAGATTTTGTTCAATTCAGCCTTTATCCAGTCATCGAGAGCGGGTATCATGCCAACCCTTTTTCGAACTCTAATGATCCGGCCCCACAACAGGGAAGTCCTATGTCGGCGGTACGCATCGGTCCATATACATTGCACAACGGCTTGATCCTCGCCCCGATGGCGGGGGTCACCGACCAGCCCTTTCGTCAGCTGTGCAAGCGACTGGGCGCAGGGCTTGTAGTCTCGGAAATGGTCACCAGCGACATGAGCTTGTGGAACACCCGCAAATCGCGGATGCGCATGATTCACGAAGGTGATCCCGAGCCACGCTCGGTACAGATCGCCGGTGGCGATGCGCAAATGCTGGCGGACGCGGCCCGGGCCAACGTGGAACTGGGCGCACAGATTATTGATATCAACATGGGCTGTCCGGCCAAGAAGGTCTGCAACAAGGCCGCCGGTTCCGCACTGTTGAAAGATGAAGCACTGGTGACCGAGATCCTGCAGGCCGTGGTGGCTGCGGTTGATGTGCCGGTCACGTTGAAGATCCGCACGGGTTGGGACCGGGACAACAAGAACGGCCTGACCGTGGCGAAGATCGCCGAGCAGGCCGGCATTACGGCGTTGGCGGTCCATGGCCGCACCCGGGCCGACCTGTACACCGGTGAGGCCGAGTACGACACCATTGCCGCGATCAAGCAGGCGGTGTCGATTCCGGTCTTTGCCAATGGCGACATCGATTCACCCGAGAAGGCCCGGTACGTGCTCGACGCGACCGGAGTCGATGGCCTGTTGATAGGCCGGGCCGCCCAGGGGCGGCCATGGATTTTTCGTGAGATCGACCATTTTCTGCGTACCGGCGAAAAGCTGCCGGCACCGGAGCTGATCGAGGTGGAACGTATTCTGCTTGAGCATCTGGCCGCGCTGCACGCCTTCTACGGAGACGTGATGGGCGTACGCATTGCTCGCAAGCATGTGGGCTGGTACCTCGCAACCCTGCCGGGCGCCAGGGAGTTCCGCGCCCACTTCAATCGTTTGGATGGTACGGAAACACAATGCGCCAACGTTCGGGAGTTCTTCGCCGAGCGTTACAAGAGCCTGACAGGGGACGGAGAAGGGGTGGCCGCATGACGATGATGACCGAGACTTTAGTGAGTGGAACAACACCCGTGAGCGACAACGTGAATTTGAAACAGCACCTCAATACGCCGAGCGAAGAAGGTCAGACCCTTCGCGGGAGTGTCGAGAAGGCGCTGCACAATTATTTCGCCCACCTTGAAGGCGCTGCCGTCACGGATGTGTACAACCTGGTGCTCTCCGAAGTCGAGGCGCCCCTGCTCGAATGCGTGATGAACTACGTCAAGGGCAACCAGACCAAGGCCAGCGAGCTGCTCGGGCTGAACCGAGGCACGCTGCGCAAGAAACTCAAGCAGTACGATTTGCTGTAAGCATTCAATCAAACCAGAAAGGCGCCCGCGTAAAAACGGTCGCCTTTTTTGCTGACTCCTTTGCTTTTGATGGAAATTGAAATGACCGACCAGACTACCCGCCTGCCGATCCGCCGCGCCTTGATCAGCGTCTCCGACAAGACCGGGATCCTCGAATTCGCCAAGGAGCTTGAAGCTCTGGGCGTCGAGATCCTCTCCACCGGCGGAACGTTCAAGCTGCTGCGCGACAACGGTGTTGCCGCAGTGGAAGTCGCGGACTACACCGGTTTCGCGGAAATGATGGACGGTCGGGTCAAGACCCTGCACCCGAAAATCCACGGCGGGATCCTCGGTCGTCGCGGTATCGACGACGCGATCATGAACGAGCACGGCATCAAGCCGATCGACCTGGTGGCGGTCAACCTGTACCCGTTCGAAGCCACCATCAACAAGCCAGGCTGCGACCTGCCGACCGCCATCGAGAACATCGACATTGGCGGCCCGACCATGGTTCGTTCGGCAGCCAAAAACCACAAAGACGTGGCCATCGTGGTGAACGCCAGCGACTACGCCAGCGTACTGGACGGCCTCAAGGCCGGCGGCCTGACCTACGCACAGCGTTTCGACCTGATGCTCAAGGCCTTCGAACATACCGCTGCCTACGACGGCATGATCGCCAACTACATGGGCACCGTGAATCAGGCTGCTGAGACTCTCAGCACCGAAGGTCGCAGCGAGTTCCCGCGCACCTTCAACAGCCAGTTCGTCAAGGCTCAGGAAATGCGCTACGGCGAGAACCCGCACCAGAGCGCGGCGTTCTACGTGGAAGCCAAGCCTGCCGAAGTCGGCATCGCCACCGCGACCCAACTGCAAGGCAAAGAACTGTCTTACAACAACGTGGCCGACACCGACGCCGCGCTGGAATGCGTGAAAAGCTTCGTCAAGCCAGCCTGCGTGATCGTCAAGCACGCCAACCCGTGCGGCGTGGCCGTGAGCCCGGACGCTGAAGGCGGTATCCGCCAGGCCTACGAACTGGCCTACGCCACCGACACCGAGTCGGCATTCGGCGGCATCATCGCCTTCAACCGCGAGCTGGATGCTGAAACCGCCAAGGCGATCGTCGAGCGTCAGTTCGTCGAAGTGATCATTGCCCCATCCGTCAGCGCAGAAGCCCGCGCCATCGTGGCCGCGAAAGCCAACGTGCGCCTGCTGGCCTGCGGCGAGTGGTCGGCTGACCGCGCTGCTGCCTGGGACTACAAGCGCGTCAACGGCGGTTTGCTGGTACAGAGCCGCGACGTCGGCATGATCGGCAGCGAAGACCTGAAAGTCGTGACCAAGCGTGCCCCGACCGAACAGGAAATCAACGACCTGATCTTCGCCTGGAAAGTCGCCAAATACGTTAAATCCAACGCCATCGTCTACGCCAAGAACCGCCAGACCATCGGTGTCGGCGCGGGTCAGATGAGCCGCGTAAACTCCGCCCGTATCGCCGCGATCAAGGCTGAACACGCCGGTTTGCAGGTAGCAGGCTCGGTGATGGCCTCTGACGCGTTCTTCCCGTTCCGCGACGGCTTGGACAACGCAGCCAAGGTCGGCATCACTGCGGTGATCCAGCCAGGCGGCTCGATGCGTGATAACGAAGTGATTGCAGCGGCCGACGAGGCTGGCATTGCCATGGTTTTTACCGGCATGCGCCACTTCCGTCACTGATTGATCGTTCCCACGCTCTGCGTGGGAATGCAGCCCGGGACGCTCTGCGTCCCAAGAGCGGACGCAGAGCGTCCATTGAGGCATTCCCACGCAGAGCGTGGGAACGATCAGCCCCCACAGAATTAGCGTCATCCGAGGTTTTTGAAATGAATGTTTTGATCATTGGCAGCGGTGGCCGTGAACACGCCCTGGCCTGGAAAGTGGCTCAGGATCCGCGCGTGCAGAAGGTTTTCGTTGCCCCGGGCAACGCCGGAACCGCCATCGAAGCCAAGTGCGAGAACGTCGCTATCGACGTGCTGGCCCTTGAGCAACTGGCCGATTTTGCCGAAAAGAACGTTTCCCTGACCATCGTTGGCCCGGAAGTGCCACTGGTCGCGGGCGTTGTCGATCTGTTCCGCTCCCGAGGCCTGGATTGCTTCGGCCCGACCGCAGGCGCTGCCCAGCTCGAAGGTTCGAAAGCGTTCACCAAAGATTTCCTGGCTCGCCACAAGATCCCGACCGCCGACTACCAGAACTTCACCGAGATCGAGCCGGCCCTGGCTTATCTGCGTGAGAAAGGCGCACCGATCGTGATCAAAGCCGACGGCCTGGCCGCCGGCAAAGGCGTGATCGTGGCGATGACGTTGGCTGAAGCCGAAGACGCCGTGCGCGACATGCTCGCTGGCAACGCTTTCGGCGACGCCGGCTCCCGCGTGGTGATCGAAGAGTTCCTCGACGGCGAAGAAGCCAGCTTCATCGTCATGGTCGACGGCAAGAACGTGCTGCCGATGGCCACCAGCCAGGACCACAAACGCGTCGGCGACGGCGACACCGGTCCGAACACCGGCGGCATGGGTGCTTACTCCCCTGCCCCGGTCGTGACCGCTGAAGTACACAAGCGCGTCATGGACCTGGTGATCTGGCCAACCGTGCGCGGCATGGCCGATGAAGGCAATGTCTACACCGGTTTCCTCTACGCCGGTCTGATGATCGATAAAGCTGGTAACCCAAAAGTCATCGAGTTCAACTGCCGTTTCGGCGACCCAGAGACCCAACCGGTGATGCTGCGCTTGCAATCGAGCCTGGTGTTGTTGGTCGAAGCAGCCCTGGCGCAAGCCCTGGACAAGGTCGAAGCACAATGGGATCCACGTCCAAGCGTTGGCATTGTATTGGCGGCAGGCGGCTATCCTGGCGACTACGCTAAAGGCGTGGCGATCAACGGTCTGGAAGCAGCGGCGGCACTGGAAGGCAAAGTCTTCCATGCCGGCACTGCGCTCAAGGACGGTCAGGTAGTGACGGCCGGTGGTCGGGTGCTGTGCGCCACGGCGATGGGCGCCAGTGTTGACGCTGCCCAGCAGCAGGCTTACAAGCTGGCGGCGAAAATCGACTGGGAAGGCAGCTTCTATCGCAAGGACATCGGCTACCGCGCCATTGCCCGCGAGCGTGGCGAAAATCAGGAATAGGCCAGCCATTCGGCCAGGCAAGGGCTTGAGGCCCTTGCCGGACTATTCCAGCGCCGCGCATAGTTATATTCTGGCATCAACCTACGAAGGGATTTCGCCGTGCGCTGGCTCAGGATTGCCATAGGTCTTACCGTCACTCTGTTGACCTTGCTCTGCATGCTCCCGGCCCAGGCCGCGCAAGGCAGTGGCTGGTCGGTATTGCTCGACGAACAGGGCGACCTGGCGCTGAGCGACATCCGTTCCGCTCGTTTCTCCAATCAATTCAGCCCCATCGAACTCGACCGCCTCACTGCGGCCGAGCCCGACGGTGCGTTATGGCTGCGTTTCAGACTGGCACCCGGCAAGCACGAACAATTGCTGCGCGTGTTCGCACCCGACTTGTCGCACCTCAATCTGTATGTGCTGGACGGTGACAAGCTGGTCGAGCAACTGAACACCGGCACCCAACAGCCCCAGGCCGATCGGCCATTGCCAAGCAGCGACTTCATGTTGCCGCTGCCGCAAAGCGACAAAACCCTCGACGTCTACCTGCGACTGGTTTCCGAACACCAGCTGCGGCCCTACATCACCCTGCAATCGGCGGTGATGACCGCGGCCAATCAGAACCTCACGCTGATCTACGGCCTGCTGTTCGGCTGCATCGCCATGCTGATCCTGCACAACGTCGTTCGTTACGCCTACACCCGCTCGCGCAGCAGCCTCTGGCTGGCTGCCTGCGAATGCCTGCTGATGCTCAGCCTGATCCTGTTGCTGAACCTGGCCGGGCCGTGGCTGCCGAACTGGCACGCGATCCAGACCCCCGGCGCCTATCTCGCCTTGCTGCTGACCGCGCCATGCGGCCTGATGTTCGCCTATCGCTTTTTTGCGCCACTGGGTCCGCACCCGCTGAACAAGCTACTGCTCGGGGCTATCCTGTTCACGGTGGTCAGCGGGTTGCTGCTGTTATTCGTCAACACCCTGCCGCTGAACATCATCACCTATGCCCTGGTCGCGCTCGCGGGCCTGAGCATGTTGTTCGTCAGCGCCTTCCACTGGCAAAAAGGCTATCGTCCGGCCCGCCTGTTCGTGGCAGCCATGGTGGTGTTCAACATCGGCGCGCTGATTATCCTGCCCGCGCTGCTGGGGTTGACCCTGGTGGCGCCGCAAGGCCTGATCATCACCTTGTTGGCGTTCATCTGCATCAGCGGTTTGTTGATGAGCATCGCCCTGGGCGAACGCCAGCGCAGCATCACCGAAGACCGCTTCAGCGTCAGCCGCGACCTGGCTGCCAGCAACGCCGAGATCAACGCCAAGGCTGAATTCCTGGCCAAGATCAGCCACGAAATCCGCACGCCGATGAATGGCGTGTTGGGCATGACCGAACTGCTGCTGGGCACGCCGTTGTCGGTCAAGCAACGCGATTACGTGCAAACCATCCACAGCGCCGGCAACGAACTGCTGACCCTGATCAACGAGATTCTCGACATCTCCAAACTCGAGTCTGGGCAGATCGAACTGGACGACGTGCAATTCGACCTCAATGCCCTGATCGAAGATTGCCTGAGTATCTTCCGCGCCAAGGCCGAACAGCAGAATGTCGAGCTGATCAGCTTTATCCAGCCGCAAGTACCACGCGTCATCAGCGGCGACCCGACGCGTCTGCGCCAGACCCTGCTGAGCCTGCTGGAAAACGCCCTGAAAAAAACCGACGAAGGCGAGATCCTGATTGTCGTCGCCCTCGACGAACGCAGCGCTAAACCACGCCTGCGCATCGCCGTGCAGGACAGCGGCGTACCGATGGAAGCCGAAGAGCGCGATGCGCTGATGCACGCCGAACTGCACAGCAAGCATTTCCTTTCGGCCACCCGTCTGGGCGGCAACCTGGGGCTAGTGATCGCCCGTCAGCTGATTCGCCTGATGCAAGGGGAATTCGGGATCAAGAGCGGCGCCAACCAGGGCAGCACCTTGTGGCTGACCTTGCCGCTGGACCCGGATCGCCTCGAACACCCGACCTCCGACCTCGACAGCCCATTGCAAGGCGCACGCGTGCTGGTGGTGGACGACAACGACACTTGCCGCAAAGTGCTGGTGCAGCAGTGCAGCGCCTGGGGCCTGAACGTCAGCGCCGTACCCTCCGGCAAAGAGGCCCTGGCGCTGCTGCGCACCAAAGCCCACTTGCGCGACTACTTCGACGTGGTCCTGCTGGACCAGAACATGCCCGGCATGACCGGCATGCAACTGGCAGCCAAGATCAAGGAAGACCCGAGCCTGAACCACGACATCCTGCTGATCATGCTCACCGGCATCAGTAATGCGCCGAGCAAGATCATCGCCCGTAACTCCGGGATCAAGCGCATCCTCGCCAAACCGGTGGCCGGCTACACCCTCAAGACCACCTTGGCGGACGAGTTGAACCAGCGCAACAAAGGTCTCGCCGTGTCGCATCACCTGCCCGCCGGCCCCACCCTGCCGGTCAAGGTGCCGAGCGATTTCCGGATTCTGGTGGCCGAAGACAACAGCATCTCGACCAAGGTCATCCGTGGCATGCTGGGCAAGCTCAACCTGCAACCGGACACTGCCAGTAACGGCGAAGAGGCTTTGCAGGCGATGAAAGCCCAACGCTACGACCTGGTGCTGATGGACTGCGAAATGCCGATCCTCGACGGTTTCTCCGCCACCCAGCAATTGCGCGCGTGGGAAGTTGGCAACCAGCGGATTCGCACGCCGGTGGTGGCACTGACCGCACATATCCTCGCCGAGCATAAAGAACGCGCGCGGCAGGCCGGCATGGACGGGCACATGGCCAAACCGGTGGAGCTGTCGCAGTTGCGTGAGTTGATCGAACACTGGGTGGCCCAGCGTGATCAGCAGAACCGGGTCACGACGCAAACGTCCTGAGCCGACAGGCATCGCAGCGCCTGATAGACTCCGCCTCGACTTCCCTCGCCAGTGAGCTAGCACCCATGCTCCACGTGTTGTTCAGCGTTTACCTGAAGATGCTGGTGCTTTACAGCCCATTCTTCGTGTTGTCCTGCTTCATCAGCCTGACCCGTGGCTACTCGCGCAAGGAACAACGTCGCCTGGCCTGGAAAGTGGCCGTCGCAACGCTGGTTTCCAGTGTTCTGCTGTACCTGTTCGGGCGGTTGATTTTCAGCGTGTTCGGGATCACGGTGGATGCGTTCCGCATCGGCGCCGGCAGCGTGCTGTTTATCTCGGCCCTGGGCATGGCCCAAGGCAAATCCGCGGTGCAGACCGACAACGTGCAGCAGGACGTGACCATCGTACCGCTGACCATTCCCCTGACAGTCGGTCCCGGCACCATTGGTGCGCTACTGGTGATGGGCGTGAGCCAGCCGCATTGGGACGACAAGCTCACGGCGATTCTCAGCATTGCCCTGGCCAGTTTCACGGTGGGTGTGGTGCTTTATCTGTCCAACCGCATTGAGCGGATCCTGGGTGATCAAGGGTTGCAGATTGTCAGCCGGTTGATGGGGTTATTCGTGTGTGCCCTGGCGGCGCAAATCATCTTTACCGGGGTCAAGGGCTATCTGGTGCCCTGACACCGGAATGCACAGGGCCGCAGATTGGAAAACCTGCGGCCCTGTTGTTTCTAGATCGGCGACTGCCTTACAACTCGTTCATTTTCAACACCAGCGCTGCAAGCCGATGGCCTGTGCTCGCTGAATCCAATACCTTTCGCAACCGATCAAGACTCACGCGTCGAGTACCACCAAGAACCTGAAGGTTCAGCGTTAAATCGCCGCGCGCCGCCTCATCGCCGGTGTGAGCATCGCGCAATATCAGGCAATGGCCGTTGCCAGGGTCAGTCAACAGCATGTGCCCCTCAACCCGATCAACCCGCCAGTCATCCTGCGCGCCGGTCTGCAGAGTCAAGGTGCCGGATCGCGGCGTCTCATCGCTCCCCGAAAACACGATGCACTCCAGACGTTGCCAGACCGCATTCGATACACGACTGTGACTTGCCCCCGATCCAGGGTTCAGGATCAACTGAGACACACCGTCAGGGATCAACGGCATCAGGTCATCAAGCGCGCCTTGCCACTGCAGGCTCAATACTTCACCTTCACGTTGCGCCACACTGTTTTCCAGCCAGACATCCATGGAGGTACTGTAGGTCCGGCGCGTGGGGATTTCATGGAGTAAGGCTGACGTTGCCTTGCCCACGCCAAGCATGCGTGTTTCCAATTGGGTGTTCGTTTCACCCAGCACACGATCGATATCGCTGACATACCAGTGGTATCCACGATGAGCGCCCACCTGGATGAACGGCGCATGGGGATGCTTGCCGGTCAACGCCTTCAGCGCCAGCCTGGCCTGCTCGGAGTAAGGGTGAGTACTTCCCTGTTTTTCGAGCCATTGCCCGGTCACGCCGACGACACGGGCCGGTTCACCCATGAGCATTTCGATTTCCAGGCCTTGCGCCGTGCGCCCGACCAATCCAGCTTCATGGGCCCGCACCTGAACAAACGACCACTCGGACCATTCCTTGCGCGGCGCCGGCAACAGATCTGGACGAAGCAGTTGCACGTCATTGCCAAAGGCACTGGACAGACTGGCGGGTGCAATAAACGCCTGGCGGTAGATCTGACCAGCCGACACATCCAGCAACCACGCGCCCTGTTTGTCTGGCGTCAGCGCCAACAGACGCACAACTTTGCCGGCCCCCATATCGGCGAACAGCAACCGCCCTCCGATGTACCAGGCGCACAGCATCCGATCCTGGGCCGTGGTAGCCAAGCCCAGCAACGTAAAGTTCGACGCCTGATGCGCCTGCGCAACCGCTTCGACTTCCGTCCACAATTGAAACCCCGTGCCCAGGGGTCCCCTGGCGTTCTCCAGCCAGTCTTGAGTCAACCCGGCCAGTTGCACGCCCCCTTGGTCATTGATATCGAAATACCGACCGTCCCGGGTCACAGCAACGTAGCGCCCCTCGCTGGCGATAACCTCCACCACATTCGCCAGTTCAATGGTTTCGGCCCCGGCGCGCTCGCCGGTGAGGCCCAAGCTGATTTTTTGCCGATAGAGGGTGCGATTTGGCTTGTCATAGAACACAAAGAACTCACCCGCGCTGGTCGCCGGTGTCAGCAATAACGGACTCACCGGCCCACCAGGTCCTTCGGCTGGCAAACCGTTCGGGCGAATCAGCAAGCCATCGCTGGCGCGTACCCAGGTACTGATCGGGTCCTTCTTGCCTGCGGTCAAACGGGTGATAGCAGTAAAAGCAGCAGGTTGATAATCCACGACCGGCACATGGGTCAGGGGCTCAAGTTTCGAGCGTTTGACCAGTAACTCGTAGTCCCAGAAAAAGTTCGACCAGGCCCCCAAAGTGTCTTTGAGCATCAGGCTTTGCTGCCGATCCGTGAAGTGCCCGGCAATCGCCAGGAGCAACACCTCGTTGTCGCCCAGCAGATAAGTCATCTCGACTTCCCGCCCGGTGCGTTGAGTCACCTGCTGTACAACACGAATCGCCCCCTGCCCGAGGTGCTGGAATACCGCGATGCTCGAACCGGGAACAGGGTCCATCAGACGATAAAAGCGATTGATCTGTCCCGTGACGACGTCGACCCGCCAGATGATCGCGTCCTGAGGCGCATAGAAATAGGCTTGCCGGCCAATGACCGCCCCCAAACGCACTTGGGCAGCGAGCGCTGGCGGCAAGTCACGAGCGTAAATGAATCGGTCGTGATCCTGCTCGTAATACGCGGTCGTACGTTGTGGCTGCCGCGGATCGCCGTAAGGCACAAGGAAGTTTTGCACCGCAGTCAAAGGGCTTGCCAGACGTTTGGCGCTCGCCAAGGCCCTGACCTGCGTCTGGATAGTCGCAGTGTCAGCGTCTGGCGCCCACGCCAACTCTTCGAACAACAGTCGGTGTTTCGCCCAGTCCACCCGCAATGATTTTTCCGAAGTCTGGATCAGCACTTCAGGGCTATCCGCCACTTCGATGTCGATATCGCCGACGATCAATCGCCCCGCCTGCACAACGATTGCTTCTTCACTCAGCCACGGTGCACGCAACGTCCAGCCCATCGGCCGGGCTTTCTTGGCGTTGGACAGGCTAACCGCGCGGATGCCGGGCGTCAGGGTCAGTGCGCAATGACCACCCTCGCCTTCGATGGTGTACGTTAATTTGCCGTGCAGGGCTTTGCCCAGTTCCGGTACCAGCAGCGAACGCGATCCGTCATCCAGCAAGACATTGATCGTCGTCTCGGCCTCCACCGGGTAAAGGTTGTGCAGGATGAACTCACTGGGGAAAGAGTAAAACGTGAACCAGAACTGGCGCTTGCCTGCGGCGTCGTATTCGAGCTTCAACGCGGTTTCAAAATGCTCGGATCGGGTGGTCGAGAACGGCAATGCGGAGTAATCGAAACCAAAGTAAGTCTTGGCCACGCAAGGCAGGACGATGGTCTGAAAGGTCGACAGGTCAGCAATCGTGCCGTGCTCCGGCAAGCCAAGGTGTTGACGAATATTGATGGCTTTTGTGCGATCGGGATTTTGCTCCGGGGTGGACAGCCAATCGGGCTTCACCGAGAGAATTTCCTGGCTATCGAATGTCAGGCGTTTTTTACGTAAATCGATCTCACGGACGCTCGCGTAGGGGTTCGGGAAGAACACCCCATCCTTGATCGAGTGACCACCCGTTCGATAAGCCCTGTCAACCCGGTTCAGGTACAGCCCGATTCGCCGACCACGTTCCAGGGTGCCGTTGAAACCCTCGACCAATGCGCCCACACCGACGGCCAGGCCACCGAGGATGACCCCGGCGCCGCCAAGGAACGCAGCAGCTGTGCCGGCCCCGGCCAAGCCTGCGCCGATACCGGCCACTGACAACGCCAGCCCTGCTGCGTCAAACGCCAGTTGCGTGCCGTATTGCGCCTGTTGCAGATCATTCCTGGCATTGGCCAACAGGTAGATGTCGAAGCCGACCGTCGCCAGTTGCAACACAGTGGCCACGCCATCCCTGGCGATATGCCCGAGGGCATTGCCCAGCACCGACGAGGTGGTCCTGGCCACCAGGGGCGCATCTTTGAGCGCCACATTGAACAGTTTGACCAGCTCCACCACATCCACCAGATTCCCATGTGCCAGCTGCGCATAGGCGAGATAGCCATGCATCCGCACGGCGGTGGTCAGGCCCCGGTCGTGATTGATGTCGCCGGTCTGCTCAATGGTTTTGAGTGCCGCCAGCAACGCTTGCACCGTGTAAGCCGCATTGATGGAATGCACCGCACTGAAGTTCGTCGGATCCACCACACCCGGTATGGATGGCTTGACCGATAACGTCTGGAAGGTCTCTGTCAGGAACGATTTGATTCGCGACAGGGCACGGTCGGTGCTCGACACTCGTACCGTGCGCGTGGCGTCCCTGGCGTGGACCAGACTGATTTCAACGCTGCCGCCCGCCATTTCGCGCAGGGTTTCGAACACCGGGACAAACTCGCGCCCCAGTTGGTTTTCTGTCTGCAGGCGAACCGCGCTGCTATCGATCTGTTTTGCCCAATGACGCGCGTCCAGCTCCGCCAAGCCGCGTCCCAGACGTGCATTTTCTGACAACGAACGGATACGCAATGCCGCGTGGTGGTCCCAGGCCGCCACCTTGACACCAGCACTCACCGGTTCATGAGCGAGCAAACCGGCGACGCTGATCTTCGACGGTAACGCTTTGTCGGCGATTCGCTGGCCATTGAGTTCGATGACATTAAACGTGGCATCAATCGATGCCGGGATGTCGTAGAGCCGGGTCAATTGCGGGTCGCTGAAGAACTGCTCAAGACCACGCTGCAGCCCCTGTGCCTGTTCAAACCCGAAGACACCGAAGTTAGGGTCATAGAAACGATACGAGCTCGACTCGCCGTTCACCACTTTGGCCAAGAGCATCGAATGACTTTCGCTATTGAGCATCAACGTGCTGGTGGAGGTTTTGCCTTCCAGCGTGCGCAGCGCCTGATCCAGGCGGGACGCGCCCAGCACCGTGCCGGACTCAGCCAACGGCACACTGCGCAGCTCAGCCAGGGTGCGCAGCAATGCGTGAGTTTCGCTGGCCAGCGGTTCGAGGTTGGCATTGGCCAGCCGGCCACTCAGCGCATCAACGGCTGAAGAGCCTTTATCCATAGCCGCGGCCATGGCCAGCACCAACGGAAAACAGTGCCTGCCCGGATCACCTTCACCGCGAATCAGCAAGCCTTGCGGCATGAGCTTGGCAGTGGAGGCCCCCGCCGCGATGAAGTGTTCCAGCACCGTGGCACTGCGGTTGAAGATGTTGCTGCGCAGTTCGTGGTCGGCCTGCAACTTGATGCGCGCAACCTGCTCGCCCCACTGACGCAACGTCAGCGGTTCGCTAAGCGTCAGCGCCTTAAGGGCCTGGGCGTTTTGCGTCGAGGGCGTAAAAGCCGCTTCACCGGCGGCAAAACCGGCGGCGAAGAGCGGGTTTTTCTGTCCGAGCAAGGCTTGTTCGATCGCGATGTAGCGCTGGGAGAGTCCGCGGTCGGCAGTGATCTTTGCCAAATCGCGGGTTTTCTGCCAGGTGCCTTCGAAGCCCGCGCGATCGAGGGTCTCGGCCCCGAACAGACCGCCCAGTAACATCCGGTGCACCGGGCTCAATTGGTCGAGCGGCAGCGTGCCGTGGGCGATACGGCTGAACATCTCGTTCAGGTTGCCGATCGGTTCAAAACCAATGGAAGCTGGCAGATCGCTGGAGCCTTGCGCGAGGATTTGCTGACGCTCGGCGAAGCTCACGGCCCAGGGTTTGTCGAAGGTCAAATCACCACTGAGTCGCTCATTCATCGCCCGAATGAAGGGCGTGCCCAAACGGTCAGCCAGGCTTTGTAAAATAGCGGTGCTCAACACCGCCCGGCCTTCGATAACGGGCCAGCCTTTATCAAACGTCAGGGTCTGGCCTTTGAGCAATTCGCTCATGTTGCCTTTGTAATGATCCTTGTAGGCACCGTCGCGGCCCTTTTGGGTTTCAAGTTCGAACCAGGCAGACTCTGTCTTGGCATTGTCTTTCCAGCTGTGATGGGTTTCTTCTTCGGTGGCGAGGTTAAAGCCGTCGAACAGATTGACCTGATCGCTGAGCATTTGAGCCAGCTGGGGAATCGCATGTTCATTGACAAACTCGCTCAACCCGCTCGATACCGCGGTGGGGCCCGTCATGACAATTGCAGACTGCACGCCGAAGCGAATGCCATCGGCATGGTAGTCCGTGATGGCCTGGCTGAACCTGTCGAGGCTTTGCAGGTTCTCTTTCCATTCGGAGATCGGACCGTACTGTGTTTCCAACTCCCGAATGATCAGATCAGGGAACGCCTTGCGATCCTCGAACACGATATTTTCCTGACGCGCCAGCGCTGTTATCCGATCCAGAAACACATAGTTCTGACGGATCTTTTCCATCAGTACCTTCAACTGCAAAGAGCCGGCATGTGCGCTGAACATGGCATTGGACAGGCCGTTGAAGGGCTGGTCGTGCCGATTCGCCCCCCAGCCAGGGTTGTTTTTGTTCCCCACTCGCAGGCCGTCACTCGAAACGCTCACGTCACCGAACGGCGCAAAAATGTCACTCAATGAGGACACTGTTTTAGCAAAGGCAACCAGCGCATCGCGATGCTGCTCCGGAACCTGGCCGCGAAAATCGGCATACTGCCGACCTCGGGACGGAAGGATCTGTGGGTTGTGATCCAGCAGGATTTGCATCACACCCATGCGCTGTTCAGCCTGGAAACCGGTGAGGTCGACAGTACCTAAGGTGGGGTGCAGTGACGGCAGCAAATCGGCATCGAGGTAGGTCCCTGCTTCGATATTCACAACCTGTAATCACGTGATATCGGACGCCGCAGCCAGGTTTGCCCGAAAGGAAATTTCCCGTTCATAAATATCGAACAATGGCTGATCAGCGAGCTGGCTGCGTATTTCCCTGAGTTGAATACCTTGGTTCTGCAACCGCTCCAGCGATTGAAGGTTGCGCGTCTTGAGTGCCTTGAGCACGCTTTCATCCTGGCCATAAGCGCGTACCAAAAGGTCGGTGCGAGCCTGATCGGCACTCCCGCCGACCTTGAGGGTCGCCTGGACATGATCGAACATCTGTTCTCGCAGTACCCGGGCTCTTTCTACGTAACGATTGCCCAGCAAACTTGCAGTATCTTTGCCGCCCCCTGGCGCCGCCATGGAGCCCGATGCCTTGGCCGTTTCCACGATAATCCGATTGGTTTCGTGGGCCAGCAGGGCATCACCGTCATACCAGAGATTGATGCTGTAGCCGTCTGGCACCAGCATCTGTTTCCAGACACTCATATAGTCGCCCTGTATGGCGCCGATACCGCCGCCAACCCAGGCAAAGTGCAACTTTTTCGGAACCGGTTTTGGCGCGCTGATCAGGTCGACTGTTCGGCTCAAACGAAGGTGGTAATCCTCCAGTTGGCCTCGAACTTTTTGTAGGGCGGCAGACGAATGCTGTGGCGGCAGGGAGTCCAGGACTTGCTTCAGCAAACTGATCACCGTCAACTGCTCCGTCGGGCTGGATGCCTGCATGGCGCCCTCGTAGTAACGCAGAGCGATCTCGGTTTTCCCCGCCTCTTGAATGCCTTTCAACGCCAAATCGACGTCAGTGCGTTCAACCGATAAAGCGAAGGCATTACTTTGTTTAAATGTTTCGTTATTCAACGTTCATATCCATATGAAATACCCACAGCCACTCACCCGTTAAATACAGGTGAGTGCAAGCAAGGTGTGAAAGGCTCAGACGAGAGTGGGTGTTGTTTCTGCTGGCCCGGTTGTTGCCAGCAACGCGTTGAGTAATGCCCCGTTCATGGCACTCGGTCTGGCGACCAGGGCGCTAACCAGTTTCGAGACCGCAACGGACGGCGAACCGGCCACCGCCAAATACACATCACCGCGCAACGCAACATCATTTGCCAACACCTGACGAAAGATCAGGCTGTGGCTCGTGTCGGGGTCGAGAATCACCAAGTGCTCATCCACAAGGGTGGCGACCAACTTGTCCACTTTCTCCAGCGCCCAGATCAACTTGCCAGGAACCACCGGCCGCTCGCTCAAGGATGGCCGGCAGTCGACGATGACCGAGTCCAGCCTCAGCCAGGCTGCCTGCGAGAGACGACAGGTGACATCACCCGGCCCGAGGCGCAACACCAGGGTACGCACGTCGTCAGGCAGCAACGGCTCGAGGTCATCGAGGTTCGCCCGGGGTTCGACTGTCAGTACGTCACCTTCGCGTCGCACATAATTCAGTGGCCCAGCCGTGCCGGCACGTGGATAGGTGTGCAGCAGTGCGTCGGTCTCTTCATGCAGCAGGACATTGGTTTGTCGTTGAGTGCCCAGCACGCTGAACGGCTCGTTAATTAATCCCGGCGCGGTCTCGATCAACCGTCCTGTCTCGCTCACATACCATTGCTTGCGGTCAGGCTGCGCAACGGTCAGCAATGACGCGCAGTGATGGTAGCTATCCACCAACGCCTTGAGGTTATCGCTCAACGCGTCGGCATGCGTACGCACCCATTGACGATCAACACCGGTAATCAATGCCGGCTCCTGATGATTCAGCGCCATCTCTATTCCGTCTTCAGTCGTGGCGCGCAAGCCGGCGCCGTCACGCTTGATCCCGGCGAAGGACCATGGATTCCATTGCGGCTGGTGATCAGGCAGTGCATCAACCTGCAACAAGCGAGCACCCGAACCAAAGGCCGCCTCCAACCGCCCAGGATCGATAAAAACCTGGCGATAGACCACCCCACTGGAAACGTCATACAACCAGGCTGCTGCGTTATCCGGGGTGATCCCCAGCAAGCGTATTTCCGTACGGTGCCCCACGTCCGCCAATAGCAGGCGGCCATCGATGTACCAGGCACACAAACGGGCCTCGCCGCTAAAATTATCCAGCCCCAACAGGGTCAGGCTGGCGCCAGGATCGCCGGCAACCAGCGCAGGCAACTGCGTCCACCATTGCGGCCGGTCGTTGAACCAGATCTGCGTCATCCCCCCCAGTTGCAATGGACCCTGCTCAGTGAAGTTAAAGAACAGGCCATCCTTGGTCAGCGCAACACAGCCTTCCTGCATGGCAATGACATTCGTCAGCCCCTCAAGCGTCTGCCATTCGACCGACAGCTGTAACTGCCCTTTCACCAGTGAGCGTCGGCGCACGCACAGACGATCACTTTTGCCCGTGTAAATGACAAACAGCTCCCCCTCGTTGCCCCCCGGCGCAAGCAGGCTCAGTTGGTTCAGATCCGCTTCCGAATCCGGCCATCCCCGGGCATGGTGACGACTTGGCATCGGCCGGATAATCAGGCGATCGCTGCTGCGTACCCAGGTCATATCGTTAAAGTTGTCTTCAGGTTTCCAATGGATGGAAACAAACGACGCCAACTGCCACACGGACGTCTCGAATCGTTCCTGCGAGACCACTTTCGGCCAGTCGATGTAAATGCCAAAGACCTGTCTCCAATCGGTCAGCGTCGGGCCCTCGCCCAGAACCTGCTCAAGGGATGTATCCAGTTGGCGTGTCAGCGAGCTGAGGAACACACCCTCATCAGTGATCAGATACACCAGCACATCGGTCTGGCTGGACTCGGTGATGTGCTGGACAACCCTGACCCCACCACCGGGAACAGCTTCGCATTGGGTGACGGTGGAGTCTCCGACCTTAAGCATCAGGCGATAGCGATGGCTGATCAGGCCGGTCACCGTATCGACTTTCAACACCTCGGCACTCTGTGGATGAAAGAAATACGCAGCGCCATCGACCACGGCGCCCAACTGCGGATCCTCGGGCACGATCACATCGTCATCGCGGATGTAGAGGAAACGATCTTCTGCCGAATCGTAGTAAGCGGTGCAGTGACGAGGTTGCGCCGGGGCTTCGAACGGAATCAGGAACTGGTGAACCGGCGTGTACGGCAACTCAAGTCGGTGCTCACGGGCCAGCGTCATGAAATGCCCGCGCAATGCCTGAGCGTCCAGACCTGGCACTGCGTCCTGCTCCAGGCCAATCAATTTTTGCAGGTGGTGGTCGACCCGATACCGATTGTTACCATTGAGCTGCAGCATGACGTCAACACCCGCCGTGCCGCTGTACTTGATGCTGACCGCACCGATTTTCAAACCCTCGCCGCGCACGAACTGCACGTCACTTTCCGTCGCCCAGGTTGCCAGCAATACCCATTGCATGGTTCGCATGCCCAATGCCTTGAGCTCCAGGTTCACCCCCGGGTTGAGCAGCAGCGTACAAGGCGCTTCACCCCCCTCGATCTCATACGCAATCTTGCCGTGCCAGCTGCCAGGCAACTGCTGCACCACCAGCAGGCGTGGTGCGTCATCCAGTTTGACCTGGATGACCGTTACCGTACCTGGCCGGTAGGCCGGGTTGATCGATTTGACGACGTAATCGCCAGGAAACGAATAAAACGTAAACAGGAATTGCCAGTCACCATTCGAGTTCTTTTTCTCCAGGCGACGGGCGATATCGAACCCTTTGTCATGACGCCAGGTAGCGTATGGCAGCAACTGATAGTCGTACCCATAAAACGTTTGAGGCGTGCACGGCAGTACGATGACCTTGGCGTCTGCTGGAAGGAATCCGGAGGAACCGGGTAATCCGAGGCCCTGACGGATGTTAATCGCCCGTTCGTAATCCACATCGAAATCCGGCACTCCGAGGTGATCGCGCAATGGGAATAGCCGCTGGCTGTCGTACACCACGCAACCTTCGCGTAAATCCAGACGGGTGATCACCAACTTGGGATGAGGCCGCCACTCCTTCCTGTACTCGTCCCAGCTGAAGGCGTCCCCCCGATAAGCCTGATCCAGCTCGTCAAAGAACAGCCCGACCTGCTTGGCCCTTTGCGCAATCAAGGCAAAGCCCTCGGCCAGTGCCGCGATACCCACGGCCAGCCCCCCGACAATCACGGAGAGACCGCCCAGAACCGTCGCCACCGCGCTGGCCGAGGCCAGGCCCGCGCCCAGCGCAGCGGCGCCCAGCACGGTGCTGGCCCCATCAAAAGCTAGCTGGGTGCCAAACCGGGCAACCTGCACATCATCCTCCGCCTTATCCAACTGATAGATATCGAACCCGACGTTGGCCATCCCCAGCAAGGTGGCCACGCCTTCGGTGGCCACATGCCCCAGCGCTTCGCCCGCCACGGTGGAACTGGTTTGCGCCATCAATCGCTCCTGCGCCAGGCCTTGTCGCACCAGGTTCACAACGCCCACGAAGTCGACCACCATCCCATGGAGCAACTGCGCGTAATTCACATAGGCATGCAATCGAACCGCCAGCGACAGGTTTCTCGCGTCGCCTTCCTGGCTGCGCAAGGCGTTCATCAAGGCTTGTACGGCGAAACCGGCATTAAGCGTGTGGACAGCGCCAGCACTAAATGGCTCGAGTTCATTGACCCGTCGGACGGTCAACTTACCGAACAGCTCGGTCAGGTGTTCCTTGATGCGTAAAAAACGCTGATCGAGGGTGCTGACGCGTATCAGTTGCTCAGCTACCCCGGCTTTCTCGGGCTTGATCAGACTGATCTGATAATCACCCGTGGAGGTGATTTCCAGTGTTTCAAACAAGGGAGAAAATTCGCCGGCCAATGAGTTCTTTACCAGAAGCGCCCCGGTGGCCTCTTTGATTTGCTGCGCCCACCAATGGTGGTCAAGCTCCATCAGGCTTTTGCCCAACCTCGAATTGTCCACCAGCGAATGACCGCGAGCACTGGCCAAGCGTTGTCGCCCGCCCGAAGCACCGGCGCCTTTCAGCTCACCAGGCAACAGCACATCCGCGACTTTCACGCCCGAGGACAACGCCAGTTGCGCGACACGCCCGCCTTGCAGCTCGACCAGATCGAAGGTCGGTCGAGTGGCCGAGCCAAAAGCACCGTAATAATCGGCCATGCCCTTTTGCTCGAAAAACTTGCGCAGATCGCTATGCATACCCTCCGGCTGCTCAAACTCGAAAATCCCCAGGTTCGGATCGTAGAAGTGATAGGTACTGCGCTCCCCGACCCAGGTCTTGGCCACCAGCATGGCGTGGTTGTCGGAGTTGAGCATCAGGGTACTGGTGGTGGTCCTGGCTTCGAGCAAATCCACCACTTGCCGCAGGCTTGAACGCGCAAGGGGAACGCCGATCTCGCTCTCTTGCACACCGTGCAGCGCTTCGATGGCATGCACGAAGGTTCGCGAGTCACTGTCTTCAGGCGCAAGCACGCTCACATAGAACCGTTCGCGCAACGTATTGACCGCCGCTTCGCCCTGGGTAATGGCGGCGGACATCGCCAGTACCAAGGGGTAACACCGACGGCCGACGGTGTCGCCAAAGCCATCGAACAACAGGTCCTGTGGAACGAACCTGGCAGCCCCCTCGCTGAAACTGCCCAGCAGCTCACCGGATCGCTCAAGCAGGCGATCACGGAACTCGGCTTTTGCCACATGCTGGATCCGGGCTACCTGCTGTCCCCACTGGCGCAGGCTCAAGGTTTTTTCCATGGCGGTTTTTTTCAGCGCCAGCGCCGTTTCGTTGCGAGCCAACGGGCCTTCGGCCGGGCTATTCAGCCCCCCGATGAAGTCAGCCGCACGGTGCTTGAACAACTGCTCCTCTATCAGCGCATAACGACCCGCGAGGCCTTGATGGCTGACCTTTGTGGCCAGGTTACCGAGCTCGCCAGCCACCGCATCGAAGCTGCGATTGTCCAGCGACTTGAGCCCCAGTAATTGGCCGAGCAGCAAGCGTTGGGCGGCGCTCAATTGCTCTACTCGCAACGTACGCGCGGCCAGGCGCGCAAGCACTTCAATGATGGAAAGACTTTGCGTCGTGGCGTCACTGTCCACGGCAGGCGCGAACGCCCGGAGGTCCTGGGCGATGATGGCCTGGCGATCGTCGAAACTGAGCGGCAACAATTTGTCGAACGTCACGCTGTCATTGCGGCCCTCACTCATCGCCTTCAGGAAGGGCTCGCCGAGGTGATCCAACAGACGCTGGAGGATTGTGGTCGACAACACATGCCGACCTTCGATCAGCGGCCAACCTGATTCGAACTCAATCGTTTGGCGTTTTAACAGTTGAGTGAAGTCACCTTTGTAGCGCGCTTGAAACCGGCCCTCCCGCCAGTGGTTTTTCTCGTCGATCAGCCACTGGGCTTCCGAAGGAGCCTGCTCCTTCCAGGAATGGTCCTGCTCCTCCTCGGTTTGCCGATTGACCGTACCGTTACCTCTGATAGCAACGAGTTGGCGCAACTCCCCGGCCGTCCTTGGCGTCAGATTACTTTTCTCATAATCGCCGATGCCTGCAAGCATCGCGTCAGGTCCGGTCAAATGGACGGTGAGTTGGCTATCGGGGTAAATGCCGTCGTTGTAGTACTCGGCAGCTCCCTTGGCCATCCACCTAAGGGCAATCTCGTCTTCCGCGGGCAGTTCGTTCAACGTCCCGAAGTATTCAGCCACCGTTGCCATTGCAAGCTTGTCCATTGCCTGCATATCGGAATGGCTGATGTTTTGCTCCACAGCCTTGCGTGCCGTTGTTTTCACCACTTCGTAATTGAGCAGGAAGCGATCGATAACCGCGTTGAGCATTGCCGAGCCGGAATGCGCCATCAAAAATGAATTGTTGACCGTATCCCTCACTGATACGGCGCGTAAACCCTCCAGCCGGACTTGAAGCTTTTCCGGGACATGAAACACATCATTCAACACCGGTCGGCTTTTGGCGAAAGCTTCCAGCGCAGCACGTTGATCTTGTGGAATGGAATCGAAATACTTTTTATACCGACCCGCTGCGTTTTGACGACCCGGCATCCATTCCGGATTGTGATCCAGTAATAATTGCAAAACGCCCAGCCGCGCATCTTCACTAAACGCACTGATGTCCACACTGCCCAACTTTTCCGTGAGCGGCGGAAGATTATCCACGTCCGAATACGAACCGCCTTCGGCAGACAGTACTTCTGCACGTACCACATCGGAAGCGCCGGCAAAGTTACCTCGCAAGTTTATTTCCCGCTGATAGATGTCCTCCACGCGAAGTGGGGCTTCCAGCCGTTGCAAATCGCATAACACCAAACCGGTGCTCACCAGGGCCGTCATACTGCGAACATGTTTCTCACGTAACGCCCTGAGCGCTGTTTCGTCTAGCCCATAGCCGCGAACCAACAGATTAATACGTGCCTCATCCGCACTCTCACCTCGCGCCTGAGCCCTGAGAAGATGGGTATAGAGTTGTTCCTTCAGCGGTATCAAGTGTTCTATGTAAACGTGGCCAAGATCGACGGGATTGGCAAGTTCCGCGCCTCCGCCCGCCATGGCATCGGCCTTGGCCGCCTGGACAATGATTCTATTCGTCTCATAAGCCAACAGGGCATCGCTGTCATACCACATAAACAGTTTATGGCCATCCTTGGTCATGACCTGCTTCCAGACATTGATGTAATCGCGCTGGATCTCCCCGACGCCACCGCCCAGCCAGACAAAATGCAGTTTCTTCGGTACCTGCGGTATGGCACTTTTCAACAATGCAGCCCCATGACTGACACGGGCGCCGTAGTCCTTGATCTTTTCATGAAGCGCAACCATACCCGTCGCCTCGGTACCGGGGAGTGGCAGTTCTTCCGTGTCCCGGCGTCGACGAATGGGTTGGGCCAGTGAACCCAGCGCCTCTTCCAGCAAGGCCAGCGGCGACTGCAGGCTCAGGTCATCCTGCGCATCAATGCAGCCTTCGTAATACCGGAGAATGGCATCGTACTGGTCAGAGTCTTTATAACGCAGCAGTACCTGCTCCAGCTCGGAACGTTTTAAAAGATCGGAGAACCCGACATATTCGCTATCGCTAACAACGTCCTGCTGACTCATATTCAAACATCCATGTTTTTACAAAAATATATTAATCAAGGGCCGCCGAAGACACGGCAAAAAAATTTCGGCAATAAACGTTTTATAACGCGAATATCAGGCAGTGATATTTATGGTTAGCCCACACTTTTATTCAGACGCTTACTGTCGAACACAAGAACTATCGCGAACCCAAACTAACGATTCACCAGCGCTTTTTCAAACCGCAAAGATATTCAATTAATGTCAACACAACTTGAAACTTAAACAGGCGCAACAAAAGACAACCCGGCATTGAACAATCAATACCGGATATTCCGAAATAGAAAGGGAATAACGCCCCCGAAGAGGCGTTTCATTCAACTAGCGGGTTTGTCGCCATACCAGCGCGGGGTATAAACCCACTCGCCACCCTCAGCGCGGGGGAATACGCAGGTGGTGGAGGAGCCGATCAGCACCATGGTGCGCATGTCGACCTGATCCGGGGTCAATTGCCCCAGCGTGGTGACGCGTAAAGTCTGACCTGGGCGACCGATGTCACGCCCGAGCACCACCGGTGTTTCGGCGGTGCGATGCTGTGCAACGATCTCCAAGGCACGGCCCAATTGCCACGGGCGAGCGCGGGAAATCGGGTTGTAGAAAGCCAGGGCCAGGTCAGCTTGTGAGGCCAGGTCCAGACGTTTCTCGATAATCGACCACGGTTTGAGGTTGTCCGAGAGCGACATCACGCAGAAGTCATGCCCCAACGGCGCGCCGGCCTGAGCGGCCGTAGCCAACGATGCGGAAACGCCGGGAAGGATTTCCAGATCGACGTTGTGCCAGTTCGCATCACTCGATTCGTGCAGGGCTTCGAGCACTGCAGCGGCCATGGCGAATACGCCCGGATCACCGGACGACACCACGACCACCGAACGCCCCTGGGCCGCGAGTTCGAAAGCGTGGCGGGCACGCAGCATCTCTTCACGGTTGTCGGTGCAGTGCATCACTTGATCGGCGCGGAACGGGCCGGCCATGCGCACGTAAGTTTCATAGCCCAGTACATCATTGGCGCGGGCCAGTTCGGCCTTGACCGCGGGCACCATCAGTTCAGCGGCGCCGGGGCCGAGGCCGATCACCGCCAGACGCCCGCGAGGACGGCCAATCAGCAGCGGATCGACGGGCTCGGTGGCGACCACAATGGCCATCGATGCGTTGATTTCGATAGACGTCAGCAGCGCCGGCACAGCGTCCCGCGCCTGCTCAAGCACAGTCCCGAACCGAGCGCTGAAACGCAGCGGTACGCCCAGCGCCAGTGCGGCCTCGCGCAATGCGCCGTTGGCCATATCGCTTTCACCTGCCAACAAACAGGCCAGCGATTGCAGGGCAATATTCGCCTCATGCAACGCCGTGCGAATGGCCTCAGCCGTCCCCGTCGTCACCGCCACCACCACGTTGCGCGGATAAATCAGCAGTTCATTGGCACTCGGCTGCCGCTCGGCATGACCGACATGGATCGCCAATCGCGCCTGCTGATCCTCCGGCAATTGCGCTTCCGCCAGCCACGGCGCCGGGCCTTCGATGCGTACGGACTCGCCCGCCAGCAAATCCGAAACGAAACGCTTGCCCAGCTCCAGATCGCCAAGGGCATAACCGCTGGGCGGGTTGAGCAGGCAGGTGCCAAAACGTAGTTCACCGCTGGTGGTGATAGCTGCGGCAACATCCAGCGCTGCCGCGATCTCCCGCGCCAACACATTCACGCCACCCAGACCGCCGAGCAACGGCACCACGGCGCTGCCGTCTTCGGCCACGGCCAGCACTGGCGGCTCGGCGCCTTTTTCCAGCAGCAACGGCGCCAGGGTGCGGATGACAATGCCGGCCGCACACAGGGCGATGATTGGCGTGTCTTGCAGATAGAGCTCGCGCAGGGTCGTGCCGAACTCGTTATACCTGCGGTCGGCGCCTTCAACCCGCTCGGCCAGGCCGTGGATCAGTGCTTCCGGGTAGCGCTGCTGAATCCGGCGCGCCGTGGCGAGGCTGCCATTGCCCAGAATGACAATGGCCGGAGCAGGACGGCCCATCAACCTTGCCACCGTTCGCCGGGCACGATGATCAACGAGAAGTACGGTGACGACATCGGCTCGACTTCATCCAGCGGAACGATTTTCTGATTGGCCATGGTTGCGCGCTCGACGTACAGCGCACGCCCGGCCATGCCGAGTTCTTCCAGCACCTGACGCACCTTGGGAAAGTTGCGCCCCAGTTTCATGATCACCGCTGCATCGGCATCAGCCAGGCGCCGCTTCAATTCTTCGTGAGGCAACACGCCGGACAACACCGACAGGCTCTGATTGCGATACACCAGCGGCGAACCCAGCACCGAAGCGCCGCCAAGCATCGAGCAGACACCCGGCACCACTTCGGCGACGTAGCGCTCGGCCAGGCGATCGTGCAGGTACATGTAGGAACCGTAGAAGAACGGATCGCCTTCGCAGATCACCGCCACATCGCGGCCTGCATCCAAGTGTTCCGCAAGTTGCTCGGCAGCAGTGTCGTAAAAATCGCTGATTACTTGCTCGTAGGACAGCGGCGCCGGCAACGCTTCAGTGGTCACCGGGTACACCAGCGGCAGCAGGTTTTGCGCTTCTTGTAGATGCGCTTCGATGATGCCGAACGCGTTGCCCTTCTTGCCCTTGGCGACGAAGTACGCCACCACCGGCGATTCGCGCAGCAAGCGCAGGGCTTTGACGGTAATCAGTTCCGGATCACCGGGGCCGACGCCCAGGCCGATCAAGCGTCCAGGTGGCTGCATCATTCGATCTCCGTGGCGAGGGCATTGACGGCAGCGGCGGCCATGGCGCTACCGCCCAATCGGCCTCGCATGATAACGAACGGCACACCGCGACTGTCCGCCGCGAGCATCGCCTTGGATTCGGCAGCACCGACGAAACCTACCGGGAAGCCGAGGATCAGCGCCGGTTTCGGGGCGCCGGCGTCGATCATCTCCAGCAGGTAGAACAGCGCGGTCGGCGCATTGCCGATTACAACGACGCTGCCTTCCAGGTACGGACGCCACAGTTCCAGCGCGGCGGCGGAGCGGGTGTTGCCCAGTTCACGGGCAAGCTCGGGCACGCTGTCGTCGCGCAGGGTGCAGATCACCTGATTGTTGGCGGGCAGGCGTGCGCGGGTCACGCCTTCGCTGACCATTCGCGCGTCGCACAGGATCGGCGCACCAGCGGCCAAGGCATCGCGCCCGGCCTTGCCGGCGCCTTCGGAGAATTGCAGACCGTCGATAGCCTCGACCATGCCGCAAGCGTGGATCACCCGCACCGCGAGTTTTTCCAGGTCGGCCGGGATGCGCGAGAGGTTGGCCTCGGCGCGAATGATCGCGAAGGAGTTGCGATAGATCTCCTGACCGTCGCGGATGTAATCAAGCATCAAGGGGGCTCCGTGAGCGGGCGTCGAGCAAGGTCGCGACCGCTTCAATAGTAAGGTTGCGTGCGTGCAGCGCGCCGAAACCCGGCAGTGCTGCATCGCGAAAATAGAGGTCGTAGTGACCGGGAGAAACCGCCAGCAAGGTGACTGACGCAATGTGCGCGGCGGCGCAGGAACGTGGGCAGCCGGATAGGTGCACATCCAGGATTTGGCCGTGACGTTGCAGCAGTGCCGCCAATTGCCGTGCATCGTTCTTGGTGTCGGACAGGCCTTTGCCGCAACCGGCGGAACCGGTGCAAGCGATCACATGGGCCAAGGCATCGTCTGCCGAACAGCGCAGGCCCAGGTTTTCCAGGCTGTGGATAACTTCAGCGGCGTCGCCTTCGTGGATATTGGGCAGCAGCAGGCTTTGCCATGGGGTTAAACGCAGGCTGCCGTCGCCGAATTCGCGGGCGAGTTTTGCTGCGCCCCGAAGCATCGCAGGATCGAGCCGGCCCAATGGCGGTACCGCGCCCACATAAACTTGCTCGGGCTCACGCTGTGGATGAGCACCGATAGGCAGAACGGTCGAAGCACGCGGCGCGCTGGTGACGGGCAATAGCGGCACACGCTCGGCCAGTTGCGCGACAAACCCGGTCACCTGGTATTCGGCCAGCAGATGACGCATGCGCGTTTGCTCGGGGCGGGCCAGGTCGAGGAACAACTCAAGCACCGCGATCACCAGTGCGTGGCCGTGATCCAGCTGCACCGCACCGATCGGATTCTCCGTCGGGCATCCGGCCAGGCCGAACGCCAGCAAGCGCTCGCCATCCTGTTCAACGGCGCTCAACCACAGGTCATGATGATGCTCGAGCATCGCCAGACCTTCACCGCCATCGAGTTGCACGGCAAACTTGGCGCTCAACTCATGGAAACGTTCATGACTTTGCAGGCTGCCGAGGATCTGCTCGGCCAACGGGCGCGTATCGAGCAGCATTTGCCGATCAATCCCGGCGCTCGGGCTGAGCATCAGATTGCGCACATCGTCGCCCGCCGCCGTACGCGGGCCCAATCCGGCGGCCAGCAAGCTGTCGATCAATGCCGTGTGTTCGCTGCCAATCCCGCGGATCTGCAGGTTGGCCCGATTGGTCGCCTCGATCACGCCGCCAGCGAAACGTTCGGCCGCGCTGGCGACGGCTTCAGCCTGATCGGCACTGATCGAACCGCCATTCAACTTGATCCGACAGATACCGCCATCCAGCGCCTGGACGATACGCAGCAACCCCGGACAGGCCGAGGGGCGTAAGGCGGTGGACATCGGGCGTTCGTTCAAGGGGGCGACCGGCAATGTGGGATAGGCGCTTCACGGGCGAAGGCGCGGTATTATGCCTGCTTTGTTCGACGGCATGAAAAGCCTGCCCGTCGGAACAGTCCGTTTGAGGACTTTTTTTGAGGACGGCAGATGCAGCCCTGGCTGACAGTAGTAGGAATCGGTGAAGACGGCTTCAAGGGCCTGGGCAAGAACGCCCGACGGGCTCTGCTGGGTGCTTCGCGGATCATGGGTGGCCAGCGCCAACTGGATTTGCTGCCGGTGTGCATTCGTGGCGAGCGGCAGTTGTGGCCGAGTCCGTTTTCCCTGGCTCCGGTGCTTGAGCATCATGGCGAGCCGGTGTGTGTGCTGGCCAGTGGCGACCCGATGTTC
This sequence comes from Pseudomonas sp. LBUM1646, assembly GCF_059716165.1. Taxonomy (NCBI): domain Bacteria; kingdom Pseudomonadati; phylum Pseudomonadota; class Gammaproteobacteria; order Pseudomonadales; family Pseudomonadaceae; genus Pseudomonas; species Pseudomonas sp. LBUM1646. The sequence goes on along the minus strand of NZ_CP166810.1, from coordinate 744,657 downwards.
TTTGGCGTCGGCGCCAGCCTCGCACGGCAAGTGCCCGCCGAGCAGATGCTGATCCTGCCGGCACCGTCCTCTTGTTCCCTCGCAGCGGCGCGTATGGGCTGGCCGTTGCAGGACGTGGTGACGCTTTCGGTGGTGGCTCGCCCGGTCGCCGCGCTCAACGGGCAATTGTTCAGTGGTGTGCGGTTGCTGGTGTTGAGCAATGACGGGCAGAGCCCGGCAGCCATTGCGGCGTTACTGCGGGAGCGCGGTTTCGGACCGAGTAGGGTGACCGTTCTGGAACATTTGGGCGGTGACGCCGAGCGGCGCATCGACGGGGTTGCCAGCGACTGGACCGACCCCACCATCGCCGACCTGAATCTGATCGCCATCGAATGCATCGCCGAACCCGGCACCGCGCGGCTTTCACGCCTGGCCGGTCTGCCGGATTCAGCCTTCAAACATGACGGCCAACTGACCAAACGCGACGTGCGCGCCATCACCCTCGCCCGCCTTGCGCCGACACCCGGCGAATTGCTGTGGGACGTCGGCGCCGGCAGCGGCTCGATCGGCATCGAATGGATGCGCGCTCACCCGAGCTGCCGGGCGCTGGCCATCGAAGCTGATGACGGTCGGCAGCTGTTGATCGAATACAACCGCGATGCCTTGGGCGTCCCGGGCCTGCAACTGATTCGCGGCAGCGCGCCGCAAGCACTGGCCGGGCTCGAACGCCCAGATGCGATTTTCATCGGCGGAGGCGTGACCCGTGCCGGCGTGCTCGACACCTGCTGGGCCCAACTCAAGCCCGGCGGCCGACTGATTGCCAACGCCGTGACCCTGCAAAGCGAAATGACCCTGATGGCCTGGCGCGAACAACAGGGCGGCGAACTCACGCGCATCCATATCGCTCAGGCCCAGCCATTGGGCGAGTTCGATACCTGGCGTCAGGCACTGCCTATCACCCTGCTCGATGTAACGAAACCACTCGATGCGTGACGAAACCGCCGAACAACCCGCGCCCCTGCGCAGTGGCCTGACCACCGGCAGCTGCGCCACGGCCACCAGCCTCGCCGCCGCGCGGCTGTTGCTCAGCGGCGCGACTGCTGACGCGGTGGAGATCGTCCTGCCCAAGGGCAAACAGGTACGGATGCGCCTGGAATTTTGCCGCTTGAACGACAATGGCGCCGAAGCCGGAACCATCAAGGACGCCGGTGATGACCCGGACGTGACGCATGGGGCATTGCTCTATTCCCACGTGCGCCTGGGCGCCGAGCCGGGGATTCGCTTTATTGCCGGCCAAGGCGTCGGCACCGTGACGCGGCCCGGTCTGGTGCTAAGCGTCGGCGAGCCGGCGATCAACCCGGTGCCACGCAAGATGATCACCGAGCACCTGTCATTGCTGGCCGAGGAGTTGGGCTACAGCGGCGGTTTCGAGATCACGGTCAACGTCGAGGGCGGTGAAGCCCTGGCACTGAAAACCATGAACCCGCGCCTGGGAATTCTTGGCGGGTTGTCGATCCTTGGCACCAGCGGCATCGTCCGGCCGTTTTCCTGCGCGGCCTACATCGCCTCGATCCACCAGGGCATCGACGTTGCAAAAACCAACGGCTACCTGCACATCGCCGCCTGCACCGGCAACGCCAGCGAAGACACCATGCGCCGGGTCTACGACCTGCCGGAAATCGCCCTGATCGAAATGGGCGACTTCGTCGGCGCGGTACTCAAGCATCTGCGCAAAGTGCCTGTGGATAAGCTCAGTATTTGCGGCGGCTTCGGCAAGATCAGCAAACTGGCGGCCGGGCATATGGATTTGCACAGTCGGCATTCGAGTATCGACCTGCCGCAACTGGCCGAATGGGCTGCCGCGATGGGTGCTGATGAGGCATTGCAGCAATCGATCCGCGAGGCGAATACCAGTCAGCAAGCGCTGGCCATGGCCAGTGCTGCCGGGGTCGCCCTCGGTGATGAAGTGTGTCGGCATGCGCTGGAATTTGCCCGCAGCGTGGTGCCGGCGCAGGTTCAGGTCGAGGTGTTTGCCATTGATCGCCAGGGCGGGATTGTCGGCCATGCAGGAGCTTTTCAATGAAGCGAGTGTTGTTGCTCGGGGGGGTCACGGAGGCCTTAGCCATCGCCAGGAAGCTGGGACCGGAACACATTTATAGCCTGGCTGGGGTCGGTCGCGTGCCAACGGACTTGACCTGTCAGGTTCGCGTCGGTGGTTACGGCGGGGCCGAAGGCCTGGCGCAATTCATTCGCGATGAAGGCATTGAACTGCTGCTGGACGCCACCCACCCCTACGCCGCGCAAATCAGTCAGAACACCGCCACCGCCGCTAAGTTGTGCGGCATCCCGTGCTGGGCGCTGCGGCGTCCGGCCTGGCAACCACAGGCTGGGGACGATTGGCGCGAAGTCAGTGACTGGGCGCAATTGATCGAAGCGCTGAAACCCTTCCGCCGGCCACTGTTCACTCTCGGCCGCGAGCCGTTGCAACACCTGCACGAAATCCCGCCGGAGCAATTCTGGACCTTACGCGCACTCGACGTTTACCCCGGCAACGAACGCTGCGAAGTCATCGGCGCCCGTGGGCCGTTTGTGATCGAGGATGAACGCGAGCTGTTCGAACGTCGGCAGATCGACGTGCTGATCAGCAAAAACAGCGGCAGCACCGCCACCGAGCCGAAACTGGAAGTGGCGCGGGAACGTGGCGTGCCAGTGTTGGTGTTGAAGCGGCCAGTGTTGGTGGGGGTTGATCGGGAGTTTGGGTCGGTAGCGGACGTGCTGACAGCCCTGAAAGCGGAAACCACCACACACCTGTAGCAGCTGGCGAAGCCTGCGTTCGGCTGCGCAGCAGTCGTAAAATCAGCCAGTGCGGTGTTTCAGATGATCCGAGGTGTCCGGATTGACGACTGCTGCGCAGCCGAACGCAGGCTTCGCCAGCTGCTACAAAAAAGTGGGAGGCCTGAGTTGTATGGCACTGGCAAACTGAAATTGACGACTATCATGAAGCTTATGAAGGCAGCCTGATGCGACACCACACCGCACGCCGCTTTTTTACTTATCGGCCCTGATCAGGCTAAATAGCCGCGCCTGATCGCCCACCCACCGGATTTGTCCCATGTCCCGACAACGGCTCGCATTTGCCTGGATCGCCTGCTTTGCAGTGCTGTTCAATATGCTCGCCATGCCGATGACCGGAGCGATGGCGCAGTCGGCGAAATCACCCGCCGAACAGTTGCTGTGGGGCAGTTTCTGTACGTCCAGCGGGACGAAGATGGTGGCGATTTCCTTGGGCACGTTCGACCAGAAAGCCCCGCAGAACGACGATCATTCCAACATGCAGCATTGCTGGTGCTGCTCGGGTTCTGCGCCATTGGTGGCGTTGCCGGGGCATGTGCCGCAGCTGTATTTCGCGCGGATCGAGGCCAATCGAAGCCTACCCGCCGCCGCTCTCGACACGCCTACACCGCGCCAGCAATGGCCGAGCCTCAATCCCCGCGCTTCCCCTCTGGGGTGATTCGTTCTCGCAATTGACCTGCGTTTTGAATCGTTCTGGAGAACTGCCATGTTGAACAAACTTATCGTTCTGGCCGCGTTGCTGCTGCCTGCCTGTTTTGCCAATGCCCATGAATTCAAGGCCGGCGAGCTGGAAATCGCCCAGCCGTGGTCGCAGGAGTTGCCACCGAACGCACCGACCGTGGCGGCTTACTTCGTGATTCACAACAACGGCAAGACTGCTGACCGACTGCTGAGCGTCGACTCGCCGATTTCTGGCGAAGCGCAGTTGCATGAGCACGTCATGCAGAACGATTTGATGAAAATGCAGCAAGTGCCGAGCGTCGAAATCCCTGCTGGTGGCAACGTCACGTTTGCACCGATGGCCTATCACGTGATGCTGCTGAACCTGAAAGATCGCAGCCTGCTGAGCGATGGAAAAAGTTTCCCGTTGACGATGCACTTCGAGAAGTCCGGCAACGTGACAGTCGAAGTCTCGGTGCAGAAGAAGCCGCCGCAAGACATGCAGATGCACGCCCACACCCAGTAGTCGCCTGAGCAGAAAACGCCATGCGCGCCCTTAGCGCCAGGTCATCCAAGCCCCGCCGTCAGTCGTTAAGCCTGACCCGCGGCAGCTGGATCAGCCTGTTCGCCATGATGATGATCTTTATCGGTCCACTGATTTCTCAGTCGATGCCGATGGATCAACGCGCCTCAATGTCCATGAGCATGTCGATGGACATGAGCATGGACGACCACGGCGAACAAGCCGCAGAACACTGCCCGCCCGCCGCCGAACACCACGCACTCTGGGAAAAATGCGGCTATTGCAGCCTGCTGTTCAACTGCCCGGCGCTCACCGGCGGCCAGTCCTTCGTCGCGTTCGACACACCGCCCACCAACACCTTCACCACACCCTCCCCTCGCTGGGGTCATTCCCGGCAACCGTTCTTCCCCGGCGCCCGAACCCGCGCGCCACCCATCGTCGCGTAAACACTTACCCCGATCTCACACGGTCTGAAGACAGCCAAAGCACCCTGTGGGAGCGAGCTTGCTCGCGATGAGGGAGTGTCAGTCAACATTAATGTCGTCTGACATGCCGCTTTCGCGAGCAGGTTCGCTCCCACAGGGATTGCGCAGGCTGCCGACCGTGTCGTTTACGACTGTTCGATGGAAATTGTCATGTCCAGGTTTTCTGCTGACACACGCTTGAGCTGCACCCAAACATCTTTTGCCCTGAACGAATCCCGTCTTCGTTTCAGGCACGCCACCGCAGTCCTTTGCGGCGTGTTGCTGACCCCGATGGTGCTGGCCGATGAACACGCCGGCCACACCGAAGAACTGAGCCCGACGGTGATCACCGCCATCGCACCAAGTTCGCCGCTGACCATCGTCACCAACCCCAAGGACCCGCGCCAACCGGTGCCGGCCAGCGACGGTGGCGATTACCTGAAGACCATTCCCGGCTTCGCGCTGGTGCGCAACGGTGGCACCAACGGCGATCCGGTGTTACGCGGCATGTTCGGTTCGCGGCTAAACATCCTCACCAACGGCAGCATGATGCTCGGCGCCTGCCCCGGCCGGATGGACGCGCCGACCTCGTATATCTCGCCGGAAACCTACGACAAACTCACCGTGATCAAGGGCCCGCAAACCGTCCTTTGGGGACCGGGCGCTTCGGCCGGGACCATCCTCTTCGACCGAGAGCCAGAACACTTCGGCGAACTCGGCACCCGGGTGAACGCCAGCGTGCTGGCCGGCTCCAACGGTCGCTTCGACAAAGTGGTGGATGCCGCGGCGGGCGGCTCTTTGGGTTACGTGCGAGTGATCGGCAACACCGCGCACTCCGACGACTACAAGGACGGCAATAACGACACCGTGGCGTCGCGATACGACAAGTGGAACGGTGATGTCGCGGTCGGCTGGACCCCGGACGCCGACACCCTGCTGGAGCTGACCGCCGGCAAGGGCGACGGCGAAGCGCGTTACGCCGGACGTGGCATGGACGGTTCGCAGTTCAAACGCGAAAGCCTTGGGCTGCGTTTCGAGAAGTCCAACATCGGCGACGTGCTGGATAAGATCGAAGCGCAGGTCTACTACAACTACGCCGATCATGTGATGGACAACTACACCCTGCGCACGCCGTCGGGCACCGGGATGATGTCGGGGCCGATGGCCTCCAACGTCGACCGCCGCACCCTCGGCGCACGGATCAAGGCCACTTGGCTCTGGGCCGACGTGCAACTGATCGGCGGCCTCGACGCGCAGACCAACGAACATCGCCAGCGCAGCAGCATGGGCATCGACACCTACAAGGCCCTGCCCTACACCAAGGACGCCGACTTCCATAACTACGGTGTGTTCAGCGAATTGACCTGGTACGCCGCCGACCGTGATCGGCTGATTACCGGTGCGCGAGTGGACCGCGCTTCGGCCAAGGATTATCGACAGAGCACCGGTTCCGGGATGATGAGCATGCCGAACCCGACCGCCGACAAAACCCGCGCCGACACCCTGCCCAGCGGCTTCGTCCGCTATGAGCATGACCTGGCGGACAGCCCGACCACGCTGTACGCCGGTCTCGGTCACAGCCAGCGTTTCCCGGATTACTGGGAGCTGTTTTCACCGAAATCCGGTCCGGCCGGTTCGGTGAATGCCTTCGATTCGATCAAGCCTGAGAAAACCACCCAGCTCGACTTCGGCCTGCAATACAAGACCGAAGACCTCGAAGCCTGGGCCTCGGGCTACGTCGGTCAGGTGCGCGATTACATCCTGTTCAACTACACGCCGACCATGATGGGCACCACCTCACAGGCACAGAACATCGACGCACGAATCATGGGCGGCGAATTGGGTGCGGCCTACAAGCTGACCAGCAACTGGAAAGCCGACGCGACCCTGGCCTACGCCTGGGGCAAGAACAGCAGCGATGGCAAGGCACTGCCGCAAATGCCGCCGCTGGACGCACGTTTCGGCCTGACCTACAGCGAAGACAACTGGAGCGCCGGGGCCTTGTGGCGGGTGGTGGCGGCACAGAACCGCATCGACCAGAACAAGGGCAACGTGGTCGGCAAGGACTTCGACAAGAGCTCGGGTTTCGGCGTGTTCTCGCTTAACGGCGCGTATCGCATCAACAAGAACTGGAAGGTCAGCACGGGCGTCGACAACCTGTTCGGCAAGGCTTATGCCGAGCATTTGAACCTGGCGGGGAATGCCGGTTTTGGTTATCCGGCCAATGACCCGCAAGCCATCAACGAACCGGGGCGCACGCTCTGGACCAAGGTGGATATGAGTTTCTAACAACAAAAAGTCAAAAGATCGCAGCCTTCGGCTGCCCTGTAGGAGCTGTCGAGTGAAACGAGGCTGCGATCTTTAACAGACAACAAATATCGCCAAAGCGGAGCACACGTGATGAAACAGCCCAAACCCAACTTCTACAACCTGGCCTGGCGTTGGCATTTCTATGCCGGGTTATTCGTCGCACCGTTCATGGTGATGCTGGCCCTGACCGGCCTCATTTACCTGTTCAAACCGCAACTCGACCCATTGATGTACGGCAGCCTGATGAACGTCCCCGCAGGGAATCACTCGGCCTCCGCCGACGACCTGCTCAAGCGGGTGAAACAGGCGTATCCACAAGGCCAGATCAAACAATACCTGCCACCGGTCAACGCCGAACGCAGCGCGCAGTTTGTCGTCATCAACGGCGCTCAGGAGCTGAATGTCTTCATAGACCCGTACCACGGCGACATCCTCGGCGAACAAGACGCCAAGAAGAACCTGCAAGCCCTCGCCCGGGCGATTCATGGTGAGTTGATGATCGGCACCGTCGGAGATCGGCTGGTGGAACTTGCCGCTGGTTGGGGCGTGGTGCTGGTGGTGTCCGGTGTCTTCCTGTGGTGGCCGCGGGGTCAGTATGCCGGCGTTCTATGGCCAAGATTGACCAGTCGCGGCCGCGTTTTGTGGCGTGATTTGCATGCGGTCACCGGGTTCTGGGGCGCGGCATTTTTGCTGGTGATGCTGCTCAGCGGCATGACCTGGACCGGTTTCTGGGGCAAGCAGTACGCCGAGGTCTGGAACACCTTCCCGGCGGCGATGTGGGACAACGTGCCGAAGTCCGACGTCGAGGCCCGCAGTCTCAACAGCGCCACCCGCCAGACCGTGCCTTGGGCGATGGAAAACACGCCGATGCCGATGTCCGGCGACCACGCCGAACACATGGCCCACGGCGCCGCACCGGCCGGTCCTGCCGCACCGACCATCAGCTTGCAAGACGTGCAGAACATCGCAGTGCAACGCAAGGTCGAACCGGGTTACAGCATCACCTTGCCGACCACCGCGACCGGCGTGTTCACCATCGCGGTGTTCGCCGACGACCCGCGCAACGACGCCACCCTGCACGTCGATCAGTACACCGGCGACGTCCTCGCCGACGTGCGCTACGAGCAATACGGCGCCGTCGCCCGCGCCACGGAAATCGGCGTAATGCTGCATGAAGGCAAGATGTTTGGTGCGTTCAATCAGATCATCGTGCTGCTGATCTGCCTGATGATTCTGCTCAGTGCCGTCAGCGGCGTGGTGATCTGGTGGAAGCGTCGCCCACAAGGCAAGTTCGGTGTTCCGCCGCTACGCCACGACCTGCCGAAATGGAAAACCGGGGTGGCGATCATGCTCGCGCTGGCGGTGCTATTTCCGTTGGTGGGGGCCTCGCTGATTGTGGTCTGGGTGCTGGATCGCGTGTTGCTGTCCCGCTGGACTAGTGCGACACAATCCACACCGTCCGCTTGATCAGGTCTACGGTTCAGTTGAACACCCCTGAGCCGCGCCCCGAGCGACTTTCAGGTTGCATCAACAGCCGCCGGGTCTGAGCGTCCCATTGCAGTTATTGAGTGTGGTGACTTGATCTGGAGCACCTTGAAATTCTGTGGAGACCTGGCGTTGAGCCTGATTAAGACATCCAACTTTAATTAGGCAGCCAGGGCTATTGGCGTTGACGATTTCGTAAAGCGTTGAACCATTATTCATCATCACCGGGGTCTGACACGTTTTGTAGGCGGAACTTGCAAACCAGTTGGATTGGCAGCGCAGCACCGGATCAGAATCCTCCGCCAGGCAACCTTGGCCATACATCAGGAAAGATAACGTAATCGCAATGAAACACTTTTTTGACGTTTTCATTTGTGACACTCCTAGCAGACGTTACTCATGCCCAACCTATCGCCGGGACAGAGGCACATCTACTGTCAATATTGACAGTGCGCTATAAAATTTGGCGATTAAAAGCACACTAGTGTGGTGAAACTGAATCTGCCTCACCTTCATCATGAATCAGCCGAGATGCGCGCGTTAGAGGGATCTGTAGACTTCGCGCGCTTATCTCGCGGCCATTTTTAGTGTTACTGTATAACGCGAATGTGCCGCCCCGCCCGCAACAGGATTGTTGCGGGTTTTCTTTGCAGAAGTGATTCACCGCCCCGATGAACAAGTACCTCTTGTCCAGCCTTTGCCTGCTCGCCCTGAACAACAACGCCCAGGCGCAAGCGCTGACATTGCCCACCGGCAGCATCACCGCGCCGGCGGTTGACGATGAAACCGTTAGCCTGAACACGCCGACCACCGCCGGTTCGCGCCTGAACCTCACGGCCATGGAAACCCCGGCCAGTGTCGAAAGCCTGACGGGCGAACAGATTCGCGCGCGCGGTGATCGCAGCGTGCAGGACGCGGTGTCGCGCAGCACGGGCATCAGCCGCACCGGCACGCCGGGGGATGGCGGCACGTCGTTGTCGGCGCGGGGTTTTACCGGGCAGAGTTCGGTGATGCAGTTGTATGACGGCAACCGCCTGTACACCGGCATGGGTACCGGGACTTTTCCGGTGGACACCTGGTCGGTGGAACGCGTCGATGTGCTGCGTGGCCCGGCGTCGGTGTTGTACGGCGAAGGCGCGACCGGTGCGGTGGTCAACGTGATCCCGAAAAAACCCTTCGAGGGCGAGATCGAAAACCACCTGCGCGTCGGCTACGGTTCCTACGACAGTCAGCAGCAAGCCTTCGACAGCGGCGGCTCGCTGACCGATACCTTGAGCTATCGCCTGAACCTCAATCGCCTGCGCAGCAATGGCTGGGTCGATCGTGGCGATTCCGCCAGCGACTTCATCAGCGTCGCCCTGCGTTGGCAGGCGACCGACGATCTGGCGTTCACCCTCGCCCACGACTACGGCGATCAACAGCCGATGAACGACTTCGGCACGCCGCTGATCGATGGCCGCTTCAAAGAAAGCCTGCGGGACAAGAACTACAACGTCAGCAACGACAAGCAGCACTACAACGATCAATGGACGCGGCTGACCAGCGACTGGCAGATCTCCGACAGCGTCAGTTCAAGCAACGAACTGTATTACCTCAAGGCCCAGCGCCGCTGGCAGAACGCCGAGAACTACAACTTCGACCACGACACCCGGCAGCTCAGCCGCAGCGGTTATTACGGCATCGGCCACACCCAGGAACAGGTCGGTGATCGTCAGACGCTCACGTTCAAACACACCCTGTTTGGCCTCGACAGCCAGACCGTCACCGGCATCGATTACAACCGCATCCGCTTCCAGCTCGAGAGCAATTCGCCGTTCAATGACGTGCTGCCGAATGGCCAACCGGTGGATCTGTATCACCCGCAACCGGGTCGCTTTGAAAGCGCCGATCCGTACCGCAGTCAGTTCCAGTCGACCACGAAGCAGATGTCAGCCTTCGCCGAGAACCGCACGCAACTGAGTGAACGCTGGTCCCTGGTGACCGGGGCGCGCCGCGATTACGTGCACGTCGACCGCACCGATCTGGTCAAGGACAGTCAGAGCGACAAAACCCTGACCGGCAACAACTGGAAGGCCGGTCTGGTGTTTTCCTTGACCCCGGATACTTCCTTTTACGGCCAGTACGCCACCAGTACTGACGGCGTCGGCGGCTTGATTTCCCTGAGCCCGAGCCAACAGCAATACGATTTGGCCACCGCCAAACAAGCCGAAATCGGTATGAAGCAGATGTTCTGGGACCAGCGCGGCGAGTTCACTCTGGCGGCCTATCGCATCGTCAAAAAGAAGCTGCTGACCGACGATCCGAGCAACCCGACGCTCAAGCAACAGGTCGGCCAGCAATCGTCCAACGGCCTGGAAGCCAGTCTTGATCTGCAACTGCCACATGCCTGGCAATTGCAAGCCAACGCCGCCATCGTCAAAGCCAAATACGATGACTTCGAAGAAGTGGTCAGTGGCGTGCCCGTGTCGCGCAACGGCAATCGCCCGGTAGACGTGCCACGGCGCACGGCGAATCTGTGGCTGAGCAAGGCGATCAACGATGACCTGAAGGCCGAGGCGGGTGTGCGGTATGTCGATGCGCGCTATGCGGACATGGCCAACCAGAATGAGCTGCCGAGCTACACCGTGGTCGATGCCACGTTGTCATGGAAGGCGTTGCGTAATACGACGTTGGGGTTGCAGGTGAATAATCTGTTTGACCGGCAGTATGCGCAAAGCCAATACAATGAGGGACAGCAGTGGATTCTTGGGGAACCAAGGTCATTCTTCGTCACCGCTGATTACACCTTTTGATTGATCGTTCCCACGCTCTGCGTGGGAATGCAGCCCGGGACGCTCCGCGTCCAAAAAAGCGGACGCAGAGCGTCCATTGAGGCGCTCCCACGCGGAGCGTGGGAACGATCACTTATGGAATTTGCATGACCTCGCTGAACCTCACACACCTCGCCTGGACACCCCTGGGCCACGGCCACTGTCATCACCAGTTCCAACTGCGTGACGCCTCGCTGCACGTGGCCGCCGGTGAGTTTGTCGGGTTGATCGGCCCCAACGGCAGCGGCAAAACCAGCCTGCTGCGCTGCGCCTATCGCTTCAGCAAACCCGACAGCGGCGAAGTGAAACTCGATCACCACAACGTCTGGAAGCAATCCTCACGTTGGTGCGCACAACGCATCGCCGTGGTCCTGCAAGAATTCCCGGACGCCTTCGGACTCACTGTCGAAGAAGTGGTCGCCATGGGCCGTACGCCGCACAAAGGCCTGTTCGATGGCGACACCCTCGAAGACCGAAACCTCGCCACTCAAGCCTTGGAGTCCGTCGGCCTGAAAGGCTTCGAAGACCACGCCTTCGCCACCCTTTCCGGTGGTGAAAAGCAGCGGGTGATCCTTGCGCGCGCCCTGGCCCAGCAACCGCAATTGCTGATCCTCGACGAGCCGACCAATCACCTCGATCCGCGCTATCAGCTCGAATTGCTGCAACTGGTCAAACGCCTGAACATCGGCACACTGGCGAGCATCCACGACCTCAATCTGGCTGCCGCTTTTTGCGATCGGTTGTACGTGATCAACCACGGCCGCATCGTCGCCAGCGGCACGCCAAAAGAAGTCCTGACCGCCGCGCTGCTGCACGACGTGTTCGGCGTCCAAGCGTTGATCGACGACCACCCCCTCCACGGCTACCCACGAATCACCTGGATAACCCAACCATGACTGTGCGTTCCCTGCTGTGCCTCGCTCTGTTGCTGGGCAGTGCCCACGCCTTTGCCGAGGCGACGAAATACCCGCTGACCGTCCAGAGCTGCAACCGCGAAGTGACGTTCAAGCAAGCTCCGAAACACGCAGTCAGTCATGACATCAACATGACCCAAATGATGCTCGCCCTCGGCCTCAAACCGCAGATGGCTGGCTACAGCGGTGTCAGCGGCTGGAAATCGGTCACCCCGGACATGCAGTCGCTACTCGACGGCCTGCCGGAGCTGGCGGCCAAGTACCCGTCAGTAGAAACGCTGCTCAACGCCAACGTCGATTTCTTCTTCGCCGGTTGGGACTACGGCATGCGCGTCGGTGGTGACCTGACGCCGCAGACGCTGCAACCGTTGGGCATCAACGTCTACGAGCTGACCGAGTCCTGCGCCTTCGTCATGAAGCGCCCGGCCGCCACGCTGGAAGACACCTACAACGACTTGCGCAATCTCGGCAAAATCTTCGACGTGCAAGATCGCGCCAACGCCTTGATCGCCGAGATGCAGGCGCAAGTCGCTGCGGTGCGCAAGGATCTGCCGGCGGACAAACCCCGCGTGTTCCTCTACGACAGCGGCGAAGACCGGGCCATGACCTCCGGGCGCCTCGGCATGCCGCAAGCGCTGATCGATGCGGCCGGCGGGCGCAATATTCTCGATGACGTCGAGGCCAGTTGGACCCGGGTTAACTGGGAAAATGTGGTGGAGCGTAATCCCCAAGTCATCGTGATCGTCGACTACGGCGAAGTCACCGCCGAACAGAAAGAGCAATTCCTGCTCAACAACAAAGCCCTGCAATCGGTGGACGCGATCAAGAACCAGCGCTTTATCGTCATCCCTTACGTACAAGCCACGCCGGGGATCGACAACGTGTTGGCGGTTGAAACCCTGGCCAAAGGTTTCCACGGCGAATGATCGATCGTCGCTATGCCTTGCTGCTGACCGCTCTCGGCGCACTGTTGCTGGTGTCGTGCGTGGTGTCGTTGGGCGTTGGCCCGGCGCGGGTGCCGGTGGATGTGGTGTGGCGGATTTTGCTGCACAAGCTGTTGGGTGTCGGCGTGCCCGACTGGGCCGCCGGACAGGAACACATCGTCTGGCTGATCCGCGTGCCACGCATGTTGCTCGGTGCGCTGGTCGGTGCCGGGCTGGCGTTGATCGGCGCAGTGCTGCAAGCGGTGACGCGCAATCCGCTCGCGGACCCGCACTTGCTTGGCGTGACCTCCGGCGCCACCCTCGGCGCGGTCATTGTGGTGCTGCATGTCGGTGAAATCGTCGGTCTGCTGACGCTGCCGATTGCGGCGTTTATCGGTGCATTGGCGAGCATGCTGATCGTGCTGATGATCGCCAACCGCAACGGTCGACTGGACAGCGATCGGTTGCTGCTGTGCGGCGTGGCGGTGTCGTTTGTGATGATGGCGATTGCCAATTTGCTGCTGTTTCTCGGCGATCACCGCGCGAGTTCGGCGGTGATGTTCTGGATGCTCGGCGGGCTCGGATTGGCACGTTGGGAATTGCTGGCGGTACCCGCTGCCAGCGTGTTGCTCGGGTTGGTTCTGCTGCTGGGGATGGCCCGACCGTTGAACGCGTTGATGGCCGGCGAGCAGACTGCCGTGACCCTCGGGCTCAACGCTCGTACCGTGCGGTTGCGGGTGTTTTTGATCGCCTCGCTGATGACCGGTGTACTGGTGTCGATCAGCGGCTCCATCGGCTTTGTCGGGCTGATGGTGCCGCACATCGCCCGGCGCATGGTGGGTGCCGAACATCGTCGGTTGCTGCCGGTGTGCGTGTTGCTCGGCAGTGTGTTTCTGGTCTGGGTTGATGTGGCCGCTCGAACCTTGATCGCCCCGGAAGACTTGCCCATCGGCGTCGCCACCGCCGCCATCGGTGGCTTGTTTTTCATCGGCCTGATGCGCCGCCGCTAAGCCCCTGTGGGAGCGAGGCTCGGCGCCGTACAGGTCAGTGATCAAAGCTCATCATGACCAGGTTTCACCGGCGCTTGCCCGGACTGCACCCAGCCCGCACTCACCAACCCTGGACGCTTCCAAAACCCATCAACCGCCAACACCTGCAACTTGCTGACGCCCAGCAGCCTGCGAAGAAACCCGGCAGCCTCAAGCTTCAAACCCTCATCGAGGAGCGCTTTCTCGCTCGCCGTGTAGTTCGGTGTGAACTTGAGCAAGGCGCCACCGCGACAGGTCAGGTAGCAACTGGAGCCCGGCACCCCGCTTCTCTGCAAGACCTCGGTGCTGAACTTCAGGTCGGCCAGCGCCAGATTGTCCATCAGTTGCCGATCGAAAGCGCTCGGCGCCGCCACCATCACTTCCACCGCTTTATAAAACTGATGAACCCCCACCACCTTGTAGTCCTGAGGAAACACTGGCAACGGCAACGGTTGCGAACCCGGCCCGGACACCGGGGCAATCGGCCCGCCAGGCCCCGAGTAAAACAGCCGGGAGGCGGCGTCACTGTCAGGACCATCTTCCAGCGGTTCGATGGGCACAAACGACGCCGAGGCCTGATGGTGCAGAACACCACCCAGATACTGCTGGCCCACATACGCTCCGACCTGTTGCTGCATCGAGCGGGCCGCATCATCGGCGTGGGCGAATATCGGCCCGAGGGCAAAGCGGTTATCCCGCGGCCACCGCACCAGTCCGATACCGGTTTTCACTCCTTTGGCGTCCACCCTGAACGGCGACCAGAAAGCACTGCGCACCACCACCCGCAGCTCACCGCTCTTGAGCACCTTGCGCAGGTATTCAAGCAACGGTTCCTGACCGGATTTCAGCTTTTCCCCATAGGCACTCGTCGCAGGAAAACTGGCCCATTCGGTAGCCGAGCTCAGCGGCTCGTATCGCAACAGGGCGTCGTCGGCACAGGTCAGATAAAGCTTGAGGTACGTGTCGCCCTTAGCCGTGGTCACCCTGACGGCATCAAGCCCGCGCGCCAGCTCCTGCGGCGAGACAAAGCTGCGGCTCAAGTCATCGGACTGTTGCCATGGACCGGTCGGCAGACACAGATAGAGGCCCACAACCCTGTAGCCCAGCGGCAGCAGTCCTTGGGCGAAAACCCGCTCGACCGTGAGGCTGCCCTGCCCTCCGGCGACAGGCAGGGTGGTGACATAACGCTCGGCGCTCAGCGACTTGAGGACAAACCCGAAGCGCAGGCTATCCCGCGCGCCCGCCGTTCGATGGACATGGCGCATGGCATCGTCCATCTGGGTGAAAACCGGGCTTAACGCCGGATCGGACACGGCAAATCTCTGGAGCACCGTCGTGATCGCCGCCGGATAGGCAACCCACCCGGCCACCCGTTTCGGCTCGCCCCACAAGCGGCTGCCCTGAACCACTTGCAAACGCCCCGCCCTGGCCACTTGGTTAACGAACTCGCTCGGGGCCAGTGCGCCGCTGCGCAACTGCAGTTCGGTCGGGTTTTGCTGGCGCTGCAGTTGGCTGGGCGATGCCAACGCCTGGGCCAATTGTTTCTCGGCGGCATTGCCCCGCAAGGTATAGCTGATCAGGCTGCCGTCGAGCCCCAGCAGGTATTCCTTGCCGGGCGACTGTGATGGCGACAGCCCGGGGCTTGGCAGAATCGCGGACAGGAAATCAGTGGAAAACATGTTGAGGTAGACGTCGCGTTCCTGAGCCGACAGCGCGAAGATCGGCTCCACCGCCATCCGGGAATGATAACGGGCGACCACCGTACTCCCGGCCAGAAACAAGCCTTTGTCCGCCAGTTCATTCAGTCGAATCCAGCTGACCGGAAAATCCTCGACGTCCACCGCCACCGGCAATGTGGCGACAAACAAGCCATCGGCTCGGCGCAATACCAGACCACCGTAGATCCTGTCCCGTCGCCGGCCCAACTGCGCCAGTGCATAGCGTGCGGCGTCATCCTGCCAGAGGAACGCCGGGCTCAAGGTGCGACGCTGAATCAGCGCATACGGTTTCCAGCTCGCACCGACAACGCCTGGCTCGTCCCACAACTCACTGGCGTGCAAGACCTCCAGTGTCCCGGCCCCGGCAATCAGTTGAATGATCCTGGCGAACGGTGGCGTGTCGTTGGCCAGCAACGACAGCAGTTCCTGCGCACCTTTTTGATCGAACCGGGTGGAGGAAGTCGAATACCGATAACGCAGCAATGCCCCGTCCAGCGTCGCGATGTAGAGGTTCAAGTCCTGGTGATGGCTGAGGCGTTGCGTCGCCTTGTCATCGTAGATTGCGGCCACCAGATCGGTGAGGGGCATGAAGTGTCGGGCAAACCAGGCGTCGGCGGTCGACAAGCCTTTGGCGATCCACTGCGCCGCGTAATAGACACAATGGGTGCGGTACTCATCGATCAGCACGGGGGCACCGAAATCGCTCGCCCGGTTGAGCTCATCCAGGCGCCCGGCCGACGCGGTTTCGGTGGCCACGAAATCTTCGCGTTGCTTATGCTTGAGAACAAACCCCAGCCCCGAGGCCGCCGCGCGGTAATCGAGCCGGCCGTGGTCGCGGGCAGCCAGCACCGCTTGTTCGACGGTCGTGAAAATCGCGCCCAGCACCGGCGCGGTAATGGATGGGCTGTCATCGAAAACACTGCCTCGCGGCCCCCACACGTCGTTACCCACCACCACACGCAACTCACCGGTACCGGCCAGTGCCGTCACCAGCGCGCTCGGTTCCAGCGTATTGGCGGCCAGTTCACGGCCGACAAGGGTGTTGCCATCAGCCAGCACCGCGACCCGAGCCTGCAACTGTTCAATGGCCGTCAACTGTCGTTCATCCGGGCGATACACCAACAGGCTGTCCGCCGAGCCACACAGATAAAACGCCGCCACCTGCTTACGCGCATCCAGCACGGTGCGAATGTCTTCGTCGGTGAACATTTGCTCCGCGATCTGCCGCTCCTTTTGCTCGGTACGGTTCACGCTTCTGGCATCTGCCCGCCAGCGCGAGGCGTACATCCCGTGTAGCGAGTAACCCTCGGCCAGAATGATCGGCGTCCCGTTGGCCTCCCGCGGGCACAACCGGTCCAGAGTGAACCTGGGCCTTGTGGAGACAACCGGCCGGGTGGCGACAAAACGCTTATCGGCATCCTGCAGGATCAGGCCGACATAGCCCTGATCACGCTGACTGCCGATATGCTCATGGGCGTAACGGGCCGCATCGTCGGCCGTGACAAAGGTCGGGCTGATCCGCCGCGATCCGGCATAGGGCAACCAGTCCGGACCCACGCGCCCGATGACGTCCCACAGCGCACTGCCCTTGAGCACCGACAACACTCCCGCAGCCGCGACTTGCCGGACGTAATCCCCCGGCAAGAGCGTACCGGCCTTCAGTTGCTCATTGAGCGCCGCACTGTCCTCCAGCGGGACTTCGCGGATGTGCATGGAAGGCTGGTATTGCAACACCGCGTCGTCCTGCGTCAAGGCGTACACCTTCAGGTATTCGTCGTACTCCTGGCGACGCCCGTCGCGCTTCGAAAAGCGGAT
Source organism: Pseudomonas sp. LBUM1646 (assembly GCF_059716165.1). Lineage (NCBI taxonomy): Bacteria > Pseudomonadati > Pseudomonadota > Gammaproteobacteria > Pseudomonadales > Pseudomonadaceae > Pseudomonas > Pseudomonas sp. LBUM1646. The sequence goes on along the minus strand of NZ_CP166810.1, from coordinate 727,175 downwards.
ACCGGCAGCCAGGTCCTGCGGGGCAAAAAAACGTTCATACAACCACGGCTCATGGGCGCTCCGGGCGCTGTCTGGCCGAGACAGGAAATAAACCCCGTCGAGGGTGAAGTCGAACAGGGGTTCGAGTTTGCGATTCGCCGTCATCGGGAACGTGTTCACCAGCGCAACGTCCGGCGAGCGCGACTCGAACGGATAGGTGGCGATGCACTCCGAGCTGTCGGCGGAGCGCAACACAAACCCCAGGTAAACACTGCCGGTCGGCGGATTTATCCCCTGGCCGGCCTCTGCGATGGCGCTGTCTACTTGGTCAGACACGGGTGCAAAAAAAGGTTGCGCCTCTGGCAGTGGCCAGAGCGTGACCGCCGTGCCCAAGGTCCAGTTGATCGGGACTTCGCCGCGTTTACCGCCCCATTGGGCATTGGCGACCAACACACTCAAGGTGCCGACCTTCGCCACCTGCTGGATCAGATGCTCGACGTCACTGAATGGGCCGAAGGGCTTGAAACCGGGCGCGAAGAGTTTCTTCTCCTCGGCCGGCTCGATGGATTCATATTTGATCAACGAACCGTCCGGGCCGGACAAATAATGCCGCTGGCCATAGGCACCGGGGTCCTGCAGAGGACTCAACAAATGCCCTCGGGAAAAGAAACCGAGGTACAACTTGACCTGCTCGGCGGTCCAGCCCGGATGCAAACGTTGCACCTCGGCGTGCTCCGCGCTGTGGGACACGTAATAGGCCACGCCGCTGTAGCCTTCAGGCGTTGTGCCGGGAACCAGAACCCCATCGAAATCGAACTGGCCCATGCGCCCGGCCACGGGCAGCGTGGGCCGGAACTTGCCATCGCCACGCTGCACGATGACGCCACCATAGGCCCGGTCACGGCGACTGCCGATCTGTCGATGAACCCAGTACGCCGCGTCGTCGACGCTGATGAAAATTGGCCCCAGGGCGGGGAAAGAAGGGGTTGGGGTAGAAGTGCTGTCCATGCGCTGCTCACCTGAAAAAGAGCCTCCATGATCAACATCCGTGAGCAGACCGTGCGGTACATATTTATCGCATCGTCACCGCGCCCACATCGATCGCGCCCCAATCTGGCGCGCCCCGCCGCACCAGCGCATCCTCAGCGTTCCTTCCTGGTGCGTCGCCATCCTCACGCAACCGCTCTAACACGACATTTCCTTGCCAAAAGCCGACCGGGCACAGCCCTTGCAAAACAGCCTTCAGTAGTCCGCCTCTGCCAATCAAAAAAATACTAATGTTCATGGAGATCGCACAATGAAGCGTCGCAGCTTGATCAAGGCTTTCACACTCACGGCAAGCATTGCCGCGATGGGCATGACCTGGACGGTCCAGGCCGCCGAAACGATTAAGGTCGGTATCCTGCATTCGTTGTCCGGCACCATGGCGATCTCCGAAACCTCCCTCAAAGACATGGCGTTGATGACCATCGACGAGATCAACGCCAAGGGCGGCGTCAACGGCAAGATGCTGGAACCGGTGGTGGTCGACCCGGCCTCGAACTGGCCGCTGTTCGCCGAAAAAGGCCGTCAGTTGCTGACCCAGGACAAGGTCGCGGTGGTGTTCGGTTGCTGGACCTCGGTGTCGCGTAAATCGGTGTTGCCAGTGTTCGAAGAGCTCAACGGCTTGCTGTTCTACCCGGTGCAATACGAAGGCGAAGAGATGTCGCCGAACGTGTTCTACACCGGCGCGGCGCCGAACCAGCAGGCAATTCCGGCAGTGGAATACCTGATGAGCGAAGAAGGCGGCAGCGCCAAGCGCTACTTCTTGCTCGGCACTGACTACGTCTACCCGCGTACTACCAATAAAATCCTGCGTTCGTTCTTGCACTCCAAAGGCGTGGCAGACAAGGACATCGAAGAGGTCTACACCCCGTTCGGTCACGCCGATTACCAGACCATCGTCGCCAACATCAAAAAATTCTCGGCTGGTGGCAAGACCGCGGTTATCTCCACGGTCAATGGCGACTCCAACGTGCCGTTCTATAAAGAGCTGGCCAACCAGGGCCTGAAAGCCACCGACGTACCAGTCGTGGCGTTCTCGGTCGGCGAAGAAGAACTGCGCGGCATCGACACCAAACCGCTGGTGGGCAACCTCGCGGCGTGGAACTACTTCGAATCGGTGGAGAACCCGCAGAACAAGAAGTTCGTCGCCGACTGGAAAGCCTACGCCAAGAAACACAACCTGCCAGGCGCTGACAAAGCGGTGACCAACGACCCGATGGAAGCCACTTACGTCGGCATCCACATGTGGGCGCAAGCGGCTGAGAAAGCCAAGTCCACCGACGTCGATAAAGTCCGCGAAGCCCTGGCCGGCCAGACCTTTGCCGCGCCGTCCGGCTACACGCTGACCATGGACAAGACCAACCACCACCTGCACAAGCCAGTGATGATCGGCGAGATTCAGGCCGATGGTCAGTTCAACGTGGTGTGGCAGACCGAAGGCCCGATCCGCGCCGAGCCGTGGAGCCCGTTTATCGCGGGTAACGACAAGAAGCCGGATTATGCGGTGAAGAGCAACTAAGCCACCCCGCACAGCCTGATCGTTCCCACGCTCTGCGTGGGAATGCAGCCAGGGACGCTCTGCGTCCCAAAAGCGGACGCGGAGCGTCCGGTGAGGCATTCCCACGGGTCGCGTGGGAACGATCAATACGCAAGGCCAATGACATGCCCACCGCCCTCTACCGCTTCATCCTCGCCCTCGCGCTGCTACTGCCGATGGCCGCCCACGCCGGCGACGCCGAAGACTTCGTCGCGGCCAATCCCGTGCAACAGGCAAAACTCCTGGAAACCTGGGCCGCGCAGCCCGATCCAGCCCGTGTCGAACTGATCAACGCCCTGCAACAAGGCGAGTTGACCGTCGATGGCCAACCGAAAACCCTGCGCCTGAACAATCGTCTGCGGGGTCTGATCGACACCGCCCTGGCCAGCCACCAATTGCTCGCCGCCGACGCCAAAATCCGTCTGGCCGCCGCGCAGCAATTGCAGAAAAGCGCCAAACCGGCGCAGCTGAAATTCCTCGACCAGCAACTGGCTGGCGAAAAAGATGAAAGCGTTCACGCCGCCCTGAGCCTGGCCCTGGCCAACCTGCAACTGGTGGACACCGACCCGGCCGTGCGCCTCGCCGCTGTACGCTTGCTCGGTGAAACCGGCGATCCACTGGCCCGCACGCGCCTCGAAGGGTTGCTCGAACCCGGCATCGAAGCCGACGCGGGGGTACGTACCGCCGCCGAAACCAGCCTCGCTCAAGTCAAACGCAAACTGCTGATCGGCGAGTTGCTCGGTCAGGCGTTCAGCGGCATGTCCCTCGGATCGATTCTGCTGCTCGCGGCACTCGGTCTGGCGATTACTTTCGGCCTGCTCGGCGTGATCAACATGGCTCACGGCGAGATGCTGATGCTCGGTGCCTACTCGACTTACGTGGTGCAACTGATGTTCCAGCGCTTCGCCCCGCAAGCCATCGAGTTCTACCCGCTGATCGCGTTGCCGGTGGCGTTTTTCGTCACCGCCGCCATCGGCATGGCGCTGGAGCGCACGGTGATTCGTCACCTTTATGGCCGCCCGCTGGAAACCCTGCTCGCCACCTGGGGCATCAGCCTGATGCTGATTCAACTGGTGCGTTTGCTGTTCGGCGCACAGAACGTTGAAGTGGCCAACCCGGCCTGGCTCTCGGGCGGGATTCAAGTGCTGCCCAACCTCGTGCTGCCGTACAACCGCATCGTGATCATCGCCTTCGCGCTGTTTGTGGTGGTGCTGACCTGGCTGTTGCTGAACAAGACGCGCCTGGGCCTGAACGTGCGCGCCGTCACTCAGAATCGCAACATGGCCGCCTGCTGCGGCGTGCCCACCGGACGCGTGGACATGCTCGCCTTCGGCCTCGGCTCAGGCATTGCCGGCCTCGGTGGCGTGGCGCTGAGCCAGATCGGCAACGTCGGCCCGGACCTCGGTCAGAGCTACATCATCGATTCGTTCCTGGTGGTGGTGCTCGGCGGAGTCGGGCAGTTGGCCGGTAGCGTGCTCGCCGCGTTCGGCCTCGGTATTGCCAACAAGATTCTCGAACCGCAAATCGGTGCCGTACTCGGCAAGATTCTGATCCTCGCGCTGATCATTCTGTTTATCCAGAAACGTCCGCAAGGCCTCTTCGCACTGAAAGGACGGGTGATCGACTGATGAACCAGCCCCTGCTCGTTACCGCAACACAAAAGGCCGGCCCGAAAGTCACCATCGCCGTCGGCGCTGTGATCCTTGTTTTGCTGCTGGCGTTGCCGTTGATGTCGCTGTTATCGCCCGTCAGCGTTTTCCACGTCTCGGCCTACACGCTGACGCTGGTGGGCAAGATCCTTTGCTACGCCATCGTTGCTCTGGCGCTGGATCTGGTCTGGGGATACGCCGGTTTACTGTCCCTCGGTCACGGTCTGTTCTTTGCCCTCGGCGGCTACGCGATGGGCATGTACCTGATGCGTCAGGCCTCGGGTGACGCCCTGCCGGCGTTCATGACGTTCCTGTCGTGGACCGAGTTGCCGTGGTACTGGACCGGCACCAGCAGCTTCCTCTGGTCGATGTGCCTGGTGGTGTTGGCGCCGGGGTTGTTGGCCTTGGTGTTCGGCTTCTTCGCCTTCCGCTCACGGATCAAGGGCGTGTATTTCTCGATCATGACCCAGGCCCTGACCTTCGCCGGGATGCTGTTGTTCTTCCGCAACGAAACCGGGTTTGGCGGCAACAACGGCTTTACCAACTTCCGCACCATTCTCGGGTTTGGCATTACTGAACCAGGGACGCGCGCGGTGTTGTTTTTCGCCACGGTGGTGTTGCTGGTGGCGAGCCTGTTTATCGGTTGGCGCCTGGCGCAGAGCAAGTTCGGGCGGGTGTTGACTGCGCTACGCGATGCCGAAAATCGCCTGATGTTCTGCGGCTACGATCCACGTGGTTTCAAGCTGTTCGTGTGGGTGTTGAGCGCGGTGCTCTGTGGTCTGGCCGGTGCGTTGTACGTGCCGCAAGTCGGGATCATCAACCCGAGTGAAATGTCGCCGACCAACTCCATCGAAGCCGCGGTTTGGGTGGCGCTGGGCGGTCGCGGCACGCTGATCGGGCCGCTGCTCGGCGCTGGCGTGGTCAATGGGATGAAGAGCTGGTTCACCGTGGCGTTCCCGGAGTACTGGCTGTTCTTTCTCGGTGCGCTGTTCATCGTCGTGACCCTTTACCTGCCTAAGGGCGTGATTGGGCTGCTGAAAAAGAGAGGTGAACAATGAGAGTCACAGCGACGGCGGAATTCATGCTCGAACCGGCCTTTTTCCCTGTGGAACCGAACAAGGACGCGGGCAGCAGCCGCGACGCCATCGGCCTCGGCCAAAGCGCCGGCCCCGGCCTGGACACCCGCCACGGCACGATTCTGACCCTGGAAGACATCAGCGTCAGCTTCGATGGCTTCAAGGCGTTGAACACTCTGAACCTGTACATCGGCGTCGGCGAACTGCGCTGCATCATCGGCCCCAACGGCGCGGGCAAGACCACGCTGATGGACGTGATCACCGGCAAGACCCGCCCGAGTCACGGCAAGGCCTGGTTCGGTGAAACCATGGACCTGACGTTGATGAGCGAAGTGCAAATCGCCCAGGCCGGCATCGGCCGCAAGTTTCAAAAGCCAACGGTGTTTGAAGCGCTAAGCGTGTTCGAAAACCTGGAACTGGCGCAGAAAACCGACAAGTCGGTGTGGGCCAGCCTGCGGGCGCGACTAAGCGGCGAACAGCGTGACCGCATCGCTGAAGTGCTGGAAACCATTCGCCTGACCACCTCGGTCAATCGCCCGGCGGGTTTGTTGTCCCACGGGCAGAAGCAGTTTCTGGAGATCGGCATGCTGTTGATGCAAGACCCGCAATTGCTGCTGCTCGATGAACCGGTAGCGGGCATGACCGACGCCGAAACCGAATTCACCGCCGAGCTGTTCAAAAGCCTGGCCGGCAAGCATTCGCTGATGGTGGTGGAACACGACATGGGCTTCGTCGGCTCGATTGCCGACCACGTCACCGTGTTGCACCAGGGCAGCGTGCTGGCGGAAGGGTCGTTGGAGCAGGTGCAGGAAAACGAGCGAGTGATCGAGGTCTACCTCGGTCGCTGAGATTTGATCGTCCCCACGCGACCCGTGGGAATGCCGCCATGGACGCTCTGCGTCCGCCGTTATGTGACGCGGAGCGTCACGGGATGCATTCCCACGCAGAGCGTGGGAACGATCACTGAGGGAGAATTTTGAATGCTGCAAGTCGACAAGCTGCACCAGTACTACGGCGGTAGCCACATCCTGCGCGGCCTCTCGTTTGAGGTGAAGGTCGGCGAAGTCACGTGCCTGCTCGGGCGCAACGGCGTGGGCAAAACCACCTTGCTCAAATGCCTGATGGGCCTGTTGCCTTCCAAAGAAGGCGCGGTGAACTGGGAAGGCAAGCCAATCACCACGTTCAAGCCGCACCAGCGAGTGCATGCCGGGATCGCCTACGTGCCCCAGGGCCGGGAAATTTTCGGCCGGCTGACCGTGGAAGAAAACCTGCTGATGGGTCTGTCGCGGTTCCCCGGCAGCGAGGCCAAGGAAGTCCCGGCATTCATCTACGAGCTGTTCCCGGTGCTGCTGCAGATGAAACAGCGTCGCGGCGGTGACTTGTCCGGTGGTCAGCAACAACAACTGGCCATCGGTCGCGCATTGGCCAGCCGCCCACGCCTGCTGATCCTCGACGAGCCCACCGAAGGCATCCAGCCATCGGTGATCAAGGAAATCGGCGCGGTGATCAAGAAGCTCGCGGCCCGGGGCGACATGGCGATTTTGCTGGTGGAGCAGTTTTACGATTTCGCCGCTGAACTGGCCGATCAATACCTGGTGATGTCCCGGGGCGAGATCGTGCAACAGGGTCGCGGCGAAAATATGGAAGCCGAAGGTGTGCGTGGATTGGTTACGATCTAGTCTGTAGCGTCCTAACGATAATTAAAAACTATGAATTTACCTCTTCCCACTGTCCTGTTTACCCCGAGCTGGCACGCCGAGCTGGAGCTGGGCTACGCCCGTTTCGGCGACAGCACGCGCCCGGTCCAGCGCCGACACAAAGGCCCGCTGCGGGTGCAAAAGCACCTGTACGCCGAAGGCCCCGAGGTGTGCCAGCACATCATCGTGCACCCGCCGGGTGGGATTGCGGGTGGTGATCGACTGGACATTTCGGCCAGCGTCGGCAGCGATGCCTGGGCGCAGATCACCAGCCCCGGCGCCGCCAAGTGGTATCGCGCCGCCGGTCCCGCTTATCAGCAGCTGGACTTGAAAGTGGCGGCCGGTGCGACACTGGAATGGCTGCCCCAGGAGACGATCATCTTCAGCGCCGCCCAGGCTGAACTCAGCACCTCGATCGACCTGGAAGGCGATGCCCGGTTGTTCTACTGGGACGTGGTGGCGCTGGGTCGCCCGGCCAGTGGCGAGCGTTTTGACCGAGGGCATTTTCAGGCAAAGCTGGATATCCGCCGCGACGGCCAGTTGCTCTGGCACGAACGCCAGCGCATTGTCGGGGGTGATGGCTTGCTCGACTCGCCGATTGGGCTGGATGGTCAGCCGGTGTTTGCGACGTTGCTGGTGACCGGGGTGATCGACAGTGAACTGCTGGAAACCTGTCGCTCGCTGCCCAATGACGTGCGCGGGGATTTGACCCAGTTGCCGGGGTTGTTGGTGGCGCGATGCCTGGCCAGTGAAGCGTTGTTGGCACGCGGTTGGCTGATCGATTTGTGGCGCCTGCTGCGGCCCGCGCTGCTCGGTCGCGAAGCCGTCCCCCCGCGAATATGGAGCACCTGAACACCAATCCCCCTGTAGGAGCATGGCTTGCCCGCAAAGCTTTTGGCGGCCTCAAGGTCCCCTTCGCGGGCAAGCCTCGCTCCTACAGGTTGTAGTGACCTTTTATCTGCCGATATGGATTCCAACGATGGACCTGACCCCACGCGAAAAAGACAAGCTGTTGATCTTCACCGCCGGCCTCGTCGCCGAGCGGCGTTTGGCTCGCGGCGTGAAACTCAATTACCCGGAAGCCATGGCTTACATCTCCGCAGCACTGCTCGAAGGCGCCCGTGACGGTCGCACCGTCGCTGAGCTGATGCACTTCGGCACCACCCTGCTGAGCCGCGAACAAGTGATGGAAGGCATTCCGGAAATGATCCCGGAGATCCAGGTCGAAGCGACGTTCCCCGACGGCACCAAACTGGTCACCGTCCACCAACCGATCGCCTGAGGCCGCGCCATGACTTACCAAATCCGCGATGCGCTGCACGCCGACCTGCCGGCGATCCGCGACATCTACAACGACGCCGTGCTCAACACCACCGCGATCTGGAACGAACAGGCCGTGGACCTGGGCAACCGCCAGGCCTGGTTCAGCGCCCGGCAATCCCAGGGTTATCCGATCCTGGTGATCGTCGACGGTGATAACACCGTGCTGGGCTACGCTTCATTCGGTGACTGGCGGCCGTTCGACGGGTTTCGCCACACCGTCGAACACTCGGTCTACGTGCGCAGTGACCAGCGCGGCAACGGCCTCGGCCCGCAATTGATGGCCGAGCTGATCGAACGCGCCAAGGGCCGCGACAAACACGTGATGGTCGCCGCTATCGAAAGCGGCAACGGTGCGTCGATTCGACTGCACGATCGCGCCGGTTTTGTCGTCACCGGCCAAATGCCGCAAGTGGGCACCAAGTTCGGCCGCTGGCTGGACCTGACCTTCATGCAACTGACCCTCGACCCGGGCGCCATGCCGCCCGGGGCTCACAAGGAGTGATACCTGATGAACGCCGCCCAACTGCGCCGCGTGAATGTTGAAAGCTTTGCGCACTATCGCCAGGGTTTGATCGATTTGCTGCTGGACGCCGTGGGTTATGGCGCCAGCGTCGGTTTCATGGCCGACCTTGATGCAACGCAGGCCCGGGCTTATTTCGATGATGTCCAGGCCAACCTGAACCAGGGCAATGTGCTGCTGTGGGTGGTGGTCAAGGACGAACAGGTGCAAGCCAGCGTGCAACTGACCCTGTGCCAGAAAGCCAATGGCCTGAACCGCGCCGAAGTGCAGAAGTTGCTGGTGCGCGAGCACGCCCGTCGTCGCGGCCTCGGACAGCAATTGATGAGCGCCCTGGAACTCGCCGCCCGCCAGCACAAGCGCGGCATGCTTTACCTCGACACCGAGGCCGGCTCCCCCGCCGAAGACTTCTACAAGGCGCTGGGCTACACCCGCGCCGGTCAAATCCCCGACTACGCCTGCGACCCGGCCGGCAACTATCGGCCAACCGCCCTCTACTACAAGATTCTGCAAGGAGTGAATGGATGATTCCCGGTGAATACCAGATCCAGCCCGGCGACATCGAACTCAACGTTGGCCGCCGCACCGTCAGCCTGAAAGTGGCCAACAGCGGCGACCGGCCGATCCAGGTCGGCTCGCATTACCACTTTTTCGAAACCAACGACGCCCTGACCTTTGACCGCGCCGCCAGCCGTGGCATGCGCCTGAACATCCCGGCCGGCACCGCCGTGCGTTTCGAACCGGGCCAGAGCCGCGAGGTCGAGCTGGTCGATTTGGCCGGGCATCGACGGGTGTTCGGATTTGCCGGCAAGATCATGGGTGACCTCGATTGATATCTGCGGTGCTTTCGAAAGATTGCAGCCTCGTTTCACTCGACAGCTCCTACAGGGTGCGGGCAACCGGAAAAGTGTGTGAACGCCCTGCGGCGCCCGAAATGTCGCGGTCGTACGCTGCCTGTAGGAGCTGTCGAGCGCAGCGAGGCTGCGATAGCGAGCTACGCGAGCGGTCTCAAAAACAATTGAATCCCAAGGCAAGCACATGAAAATTTCTAAACAGGCCTACGCCGACATGTTCGGCCCCACCGTCGGTGACAAGGTGCGCCTGGCCGACACCGAACTGTGGATCGAAGTCGAAAAAGACTTCACCACCTACGGCGAAGAAGTGAAATTCGGCGGCGGCAAAGTCATTCGCGACGGCCAGGGCCAAAGCCAATTACTGGCGGCCGAAGTGGTCGACACGGTGATCACCAACGCCCTGATCATTGACCACTGGGGCATCGTCAAAGCCGACGTCGGCCTCAAGGACGGGCGTATCGCCGGCATCGGCAAGGCCGGCAACCCGGACGTGCAACCGGACGTGACCATCGCCATCGGCGCCAGCACCGAAGTCATCGCCGGTGAAGGCATGATCCTCACCGCCGGCGGCATCGACACGCACATCCACTTCATTTGCCCGCAGCAGATCGAAGAAGCGCTGATGAGCGGCGTCACCACCATGATCGGCGGCGGCACCGGCCCGGCCACCGGCACCAACGCCACGACCTGCACCTCCGGGCCATGGCACCTGGCGCGCATGCTCCAGGCTGCCGATGCGTTCCCGATGAACATCGGCCTCACCGGCAAGGGCAACGCCAGCCTGCCGGAGCCGTTGATCGAGCAGGTCAAGGCCGGCGCCATCGGCCTGAAGCTGCACGAAGACTGGGGCACCACCCCGGCGAGTATCGACAACTGTCTGAGCGTGGCCGACCAGTACGACGTGCAGGTGGCGATCCACACCGACACCCTTAACGAATCCGGCTTCGTTGAAACCACCCTCGCCGCCTTTAAGGGCCGCACCATCCACACCTACCACACCGAAGGCGCGGGTGGCGGTCATGCCCCGGACATCATCAAGGCCTGCGGCTTCAAGAATGTGCTGCCGAGTTCAACCAACCCGACCCGGCCGTTCACCCGTAACACCATCGACGAACACCTGGACATGCTGATGGTCTGCCATCACCTGGACCCGAGCATTGCCGAAGACGTGGCCTTCGCCGAAAGCCGCATCCGCCGCGAAACGATTGCCGCCGAAGACATCCTGCATGACCTCGGTGCATTCTCGATGATCAGCTCCGACAGTCAGGCCATGGGCCGCGTCGGCGAAGTCATCACCCGCACCTGGCAGACCGCCGACAAGATGAAAAAGCAGCGCGGCCCGCTGCCCCAGGACGGGGAAGGCAACGACAACTTCCGCGCCAAACGCTACATCGCCAAGTACACCATCAACCCGGCAATCACCCACGGCATCAGCCATGAAGTGGGCTCGATCGAAGTGGGTAAATGGGCCGACCTGGTGCTGTGGCGTCCGGCGTTTTTCGGGGTCAAGCCGACGCTGATCCTCAAGGGCGGCGCCATTGCGGCGAGCCTGATGGGCGACGCCAATGCCTCGATTCCGACACCACAACCGGTGCACTACCGCCCGATGTTCGCCAGTTACGGCGGCTCGCTGCATGCCACCAGCCTGACCTTTATCAGCCAGGCCGCGCAGGATGCAGGGTTGCCCGAAGCCTTGGGCTTGAAGAAGAAAATCGCCGTGGTGAAGGGCTGTCGTGAAGTGCAGAAAACCGACCTGATCCACAACGACTATCTGCCGAACATTGACGTCGACCCGCAGACTTACCAGGTCAAGGCCGACGGCGTATTGCTGTGGTGCGAGCCGGCAGAAACCCTGCCAATGGCCCAACGGTATTTCCTGTTCTGAAGTGATGCTCAAAACCCGCGGCAAGGCGCAATGCCTCGCCGCGGGTCGACGGTTTAAAGCCGTGTATTGAGGTCCGGCTCATCAGGAACGGCTGCGGGTTCAACCGTAAACGCTATCTCGACCCGCTGCAGTTTGGCCCGGTCAATCGCCTCTTGAGTCAGGCGCTTGAACAGCGCTTGCTGTTCACTGTCGACGTTAGCCAGGTCAGCGCTGTATTCGCTCTCACTCATGACACGACCAGGGGCGATGTCTTCGGCGGGCTTGCCCAGTTCCGTGGCGAGCGCCTTGAGTTGCTGCTCCAGGCTGATGGCCTGCGGACCGGTCAGGTCTGTTAGGTGTGCTCGTTCATCGAGGGCCGTCCACAACTCGGTGATCGCCTCGATCTTACGCTTGAGGCCATCGAACGCGCCGGCGTTCACTTGCTCCAGCCAGGTTTTCCAGAAGTCCTGCACAAGAATCCAGTCCACCAGCAATTCGCCTTTTTCCAAGGCCTGGATGCGCTGATAAGCGTCGTCGATCATCGCGCGAGTCACCCCGGCCATGCGCCGAAACTGCATGCCGCGGGCCTGCCAGGGCAACTCCAGACGTATGGCGAGGTCGGTCATGTACGCCAGATGCACCTCGACCTCATCAATCGTACCCGTGACTTCGCCGTCAGCCCCCACCTGTCTGAAGGCCTCTCCCGCCTGCACCCGCTCATTGATCGAATGACTGGCAATGGCCCGTAACTCGTCCAGCCGCGACTTGCCCCGAGCCAACTGCACCAATTCAGCTTCGATCAAGCCGTCGTTGGCCAGCGTGTAGGCTTCGTGAATCAGCACCGCGACGCCCATTGAGTTGAACAGCGCCGTACCACCATCCACACAGGCGGTCGGCAAGGTCGCCATCGCAAACAGCCGCTCGCGCAGTGCCGAGTTCTCGGCCATGGCGTCGAGCATTCGCCAGACCTTGGCGGTCAGGTTGGCGCGGTATTCCAGGTTGGAGGTGTAGTCCGCCGAACCGGTCAGCTTCTTCAATTCCTCGAAAAAGCGCAGTGAGTGAAACGCGTCCTCGACGGCGTTCCAGGTGGGCTGCTTCCTGGCCCATTCCTGACGGGTCATGCCTTGCTCCCAGTCGAGGCTGTCGCGTACGCCCCGAGGCGGAAACGGACGGTCAGGGTCCATGCCCATGGAGCGAATGTAGCCTTTGACCGTCTCCAGATCCGCCGCCGAGATCCAGTCAGGCCCACGACTGATCACCGACCGGGCGATCAACTCGGCAGACGCTGAACCGGGCTCGACCACCGGGATCTGAGTCAGCTTGTTCAGGTGCAACTCCAGGTAGAAATGCCGATAACGCCGCTGCTCAAAAAGCCCCGGCGGCCAGGTGGTGGCACCGGTGTCAGCCAGGACCAGCGTGTGCAGAAAAGGCATACGGCTGATATCGGGCAACCGCCCCAACGGATTCGATCCCATACCCAACGTTTGCAGGCGGGTCAGTTTTCTGAGCCGGCCGACGTCGTCTGCGGTCAAGACTATCTGGTTGCGCGTGACGGACAGCTCGAATAGCTGATGCAGTTTTCCGATCCCTGTAGGCAAGCGCGTCAGGCGGTTTGCTTCCAGATTCAGCAAGCGCAACCGACGAAACGGTTTCAGGATAAATTCCTCGGCATTGGTCAGCCCCGTGTCACGCAAAATCAACTGGGTCACGTGGTCGAAGTTGGCCTCCAGAAGCGGCATGGTCCGCAGGTGACGTGGCAATGAAATGCCCCTGAGGCTCAGGCTTTGCCCCAGATAATTACCGGCACCGTCGTAATGAGCGGGGCCGGTGCGCTGCCAGCATTCCTTCAGGGCCTGATAGATCTGGTCGCGTTCAAGGACTTCCTGCGCGCCTTCGGGCAATAACCGCCATTGTTCGGTGGGTGACGCGACCCAGCGGCGGAAATTACCATTGAAGGTCTCAAACTCCCGTTCGAGGTGGCTCAAGCAGACCTCCGCCGAACCGCCGATCTGCACATAGGAATCGAGCAGTTGCTCGACACCGGATTCGATCAGCGTGGGGTAGAGCCTGCTCACCCGCGCCTTGAGCCGATTGCGTCTGATGGCGCTCTCCACCCGTTGTGGATAACCCTGCATCCCGCCCTTCAAGCGCATCCTCTGTGGATCGTAAGCCGGTTTTCTAGCGGGTGTTGGCGCCAGGATCGATTCCAGCCTGTCATGAGACAGCGGTTGCTTGACTACCGTCGCTTTAAGCTGCGCCCCCTGGTTGATCTCGTACCCCAGCGCCTCGCGCTCTGCATCCGGCAAGGCGTGCAGCACCGCGCCATACAGATTGTCAGCGCCGTGCAGGTGTTGATCGAGTGCATCCCGGGCTTCATACAACCCCTCCCCGTTGACCACCAGGACTTTGCGGTTTGGCGCATCTGGCAGTCCAACGCTGTCGCGCAGCGAGCCGCTGAAGGACAACTCGCGGACTTCGATGCGCAGCGCAGCCGACCAGCCTGGCAGCGCGGCAATGCTGTGCAATGCCAGGCGTTCGGTGTCGGTGCTTTCCAATGCTTTCAGGTACAGGCCTTCGTAGGCACGGGCCACACGCAACTGGGCCATGGCATCTCGTGCCTGCTGTTTGAGCCGCAGCGGCAGACGGTTTTTTTGCTCGATAAAACGCAGGTCTTCCGGCGTAGCTAGTTTCAGCAGGTCCTGCGCGACGTTACCCGACAGTTGCGGGTAATCACGTAGAAGCAGCAACTGCCGCGGATCGGCGGTCACGTCCGCGGCCTTGGACAGCGAGTCGAAAAGCCGGCGGGTCTGTCGCCCGGCATGCATCGCCAGGCGAATGCGTAACGTCTCCAGGCGCTCTGCCCGGTCAGAGGACACTCGCTTGCCCAACATGGCGAGAATCTCGCTGTCATCCAGAGCGTCCAGCACTCGCCCGGCCAATTCTGCGTTGCGCAGTTGGGTGCGGGTGATCCTGATCGTCTGCCCAGGCTTAGCATCGGCGTTGCCGTATTTAATCGAGGAGCCTGAGTAAGACTTGTCATCAAAAAGCGCTACTGCCCTGGATTCAGGCCACCCCGGTAACTCAGTCATAAAGGTCGGCAAAAAACCTTCCAGCGACTCGGAAACACGGTTATCCAGAATCTGTCGACCGAGGTCCTCGGCCTCGGCATAAGTCTTGAAGCGTTTGACCGTATCGGTGAGCAGGGTCGGCGGACGTTCGTGCTCGACATGCAACCTGCGCAACACATTGTCATCGATGCCACTGACGGTACGAATGTGCGCCTGCGTGGACGCCGGTAACGCGTCCATGAAATGCCCCAGACGTTGCCAGACGTTGGTGGCGTCCCATTGCAGCGGATCTTCCAGCTCGGTACTCCAGGCTCCCGCGCCGTTATGCGCCAGTTCCGGCTGGTAGGCGTTGGGGCGCGTCGGATGTTCGATGCGGTGCCGTCCGGTGTTCGGGTCTTCTTTCAATCCGTAGTGTTTGTTATCCAGCGGCAACACCGTCTGGCCTTCGTGCTGGTACAACCCCAACTCATCGGGGCGAGATGCCGGGGGCAATGCCAGTTGGCGTTCATACGGCGAAAGATCGGGCTTCCACAGACTGGCCTTGCCATCAGGCAGTTCGACGGCCCTGAGTTTGTCGACAAACGGCGAAGCTTTTATCGGTGCAGGCATTCCCGACGGCAAGATATGCCCGGCGCCCATCATCGCCAGTTGAGCACCGTTGATCAGCACTGAGGTGAGATGCGTCGAGGCTTCTTCACGATCGCCCTTGCTCCAGTCTTCGAGGCCTTCGGCCAGCTCTTCAAGCAGTTGGGCAACCATGATCCCGAGCATCGCTTCGCCCAGGCCTGGCACCAGCATTGCGGCGAAGTTGAACACGTTCCAACCGATGTCGAGGTAACTGCTCAGACGCTTCCAGCGACTCCGCGCGTCTTCGTCGCCGGTGGGTACGGCGATGCGGCGGGCATCTGCCAGCGCTTTATCCCGTCGCGCGGTGAACAGCGCACTCCACAGATTGCCGGTAACGAGGTTGGTGATCGGTTCCGGATTCGGGTTTTCGACGGCGGTCTCTCGCCACCACGGCCCCATGTCCAGGGGTTCACGCTGCTTCCAGGTGAAGGTCTTGAGGCGCTCGTTGACCCGGCTGAAAAACACACCCTTGTCGCGCTGTGCGACAAACCGGCTGAAAAATCGCTGATAGTCAGGACTGAGCAACTGCCCGATCAGGGTTTTCATGAAGTCGCTGAAAGAGTCGTACTCCTTGACCGGATGCTCAGGGTCGTCCGGGATGTAGGCGATCAGCTTTCCGTTCAGGCGGCTCTGTTGATAAATATCTTCCTTGCGTAGCAATTCCTCAGACAGTCCTTTGGGACCGTTGGCGAAAAACGCCTTGAGCAGTTGAAACCGCTCATAGTCCTGATGAGGCAGAAATGGCAATCGCTGGGACCAGTCGAGCCAGGACTTCAGCAGCGGCGGTGTCAGCGAATCAATGGTCTTTTTGAGCAGCTTCGGATCGCCCACTGCGCTGAACAGCATGATCCCGGTGAGCCTGAAACCCATCAATGACAAACGATGACAGTGCATCGGCGCACCATATAGCTCACGGTTCGGCGCACCGTCGTGAACCTCCAGCATCTTGCTGAACCCGTGCGAAGTAATATCCCCCTTGAGTAATGCTGCCAACGCCGCGAGTTTGAAGGCTGCCTTGTCGCTGGTCACCAAGTGTTGTTGCAGCGCAACTCGGGCCGTGGCCTGGGTCGGCGTCAGAATCTCCTTGAGATGAGTTTGGTACTGCGCCCCGATATCCAGAGAACGGCACAGCGCGACAAATTGCTCGACGGTCAGGATATGGCGCAGAGGTGCGCCCTCGGCATCCCGGGTAAACACGCCGGACCCCTCACTGAACGCGCCCGCCTCGGCCTCGCGGGCCTCGAAGTTATGCAGGGCGGCGTCAAGCAATGTCAGTTGTTTGAAATCATTCGCGCCGGTGCTTATGCCAAAGACAAGATGATCGGGCACGTACAAGCGAAGTTCCGCCACACGAACATCGAGTTCAACTTTAAACTGGTCTTTCAAGGCGTTTAACAACAATGGCTCGGCGAAGAGCCGAATATCCTGCTGCAGTTTATTAATGAGTGCGTCAGATTTTCCTTGAAGCAACCATCGCCGACCAAACAGATCTTTCAATTCATCGCGATCAATCTTTCGGGCCTTCAAGTACCAGTCCGGAAAGGCACCCATCGCCCCCTGAAAAGCCAGCAGCCCGGCGGCTGGAGCCATTTCTTTCGACTTCAATATTGCCTGTTTGATGCGTTCAAAATGAATACCCGACTTTTTAATGCCGGAGACAGATGACGCTTCATGTCCTTCAACTTCTTGCACATCAGTCATGCCACCATCTTCCATGATTATTTTTGACTGATCAGACTAGCCAACACCCGACGGAAACAAAAATTCAAAAAACTGCGACTAGCCCGCCTGAAACTTCAAAAACACTTCAACTATTAAAATCAAAGAATATATATAAATACCACCCACTCGACAGTTCACCTTGACCCCTCAAATTCAGCGGTGTTTACCCGGACGTGAAGGCGCTAATATGCAGCTCCATTACCGCCCATTTCTGCTCGGGAACACCGTCCATGCGCTTAAGCGAATTCATCGTGATAGAGGTTGATCGTATCGTCGATGAATGGGAGCAGTTCGCCCGTGCGATCACGCCCGACGACAACCTGGATCGCACCACCTTGCGCGATCACGCCAGCGCCATTCTGCTGGCCGCCGCGCGGGACATGGCCACCGCCCAGACCGCCCATGAACAGGCCGCCAAGGCCAAGGGCAACGGGCCGGAGAAAACCCCCAGCCTGGATCGGGCCGCTGCCAGCCATGGCGAGCTGCGGCACAACGTGGGGTTTGATCTGGTGCAGATGACCTCCGAGTTCCGGCACTTGCGTGCTTGTGTCATCCGCCTGTGGGTCAACAGCCTGAAAACCCCGGACCTGGCGTATTTCCAGGACATGGTCCGCTTCAACGAAGCCATCGATGAAGCCCTGGCCGAGTCCACCGCCGCCTATGCCGAGCAGGTCAACCATTCGCGGGACATGTTTCTGGCGATCCTCGGCCATGACCTGCGGGCGCCGTTGCAGGCGGTGAGCATGTCCACCGAGTTGTTGCTGCGAAAGGCACCGCTCGAAGCTGACGCCCTGACCTGTGTGCACCACATCAAGCGTGGCACCCGGCACATGGCGGTGATGGTCAGCGATCTGCTGGAACTGGTGCGCAGTCGGCTGGGCAAAAGACTGCCGATCGAACCGGTTCCAATGGACATGGCCGAGGCGGCGCATGAGGCGATTGCCCAGGCCTGTGCCGGCAACCCCGAGTGCGATCCAACACTTAGCGTCAGTGGTGACACCCAAGGCGTCTGGGACGGCGGGCGAGTCGCTCAGCTGTTGCAGAACCTGATCGGTAACGCGTTGCAGCATGGTTCGAACAAACGTGATGTCACCGTTACCCTCAGCGGCGAACCCGACACGGTGCGCCTGACGGTGCATAACCATGGCGTGCCGATTCCGGAAGACGCGATCAGCACGATATTCGACCCACTGGTACGCAGCGCCGACGAACAACTCGGGCAACCGTCGACCAGCCTTGGCCTGGGCTTGTTTATCGTCAAGGAAGTGGTGGATGCCCATCAGGGAACGATCGAGGTCAGTTCCAATGAGGTGGATGGGACGTTGTTTACCGTGGTGTTGCCGCGCAAGGTTTGAAGCTGTCGCAACAATCCCTGCAGGAGCTGCCGCAGGCTGCGATCTTTTGATCCTGCCTTTGATGTTTGGCGCCTTACGGGGCCAATGGAAATCAAGATCAAAAGATCGCAGCCTGCGGCAGCTCCTACAGGGCCGTTTACAGCCGTTATTTCGGTGCTATTCGACGACCAACCGCCCAAGTCGCTGCTTGAGCATGCGGTTCTCGGCCCGCAATTGCTGCACTTCCTCAAGCAGGTCCAGCGCCAGAGCGACACCTTCCCATTCCAGTTCCAGGTCGCGCCGCAGCTTGACGGCGCGCTTGGCCAGCGCCAATTCGTAATCGTTGAAAAGCCAATCCTTGGGCGCTGAGCCCTGAGGTTCGAGGATGCCGTGTTCGACGATTTCGATCACGTAGACGTCCGACAGGTCGGTCGCCTCACAGAATTCTGCCATGTCCAGTTGAACGATCAGGGGACTGCTCATAGTCAGTAGCTCCAGGGTTCTAGCGGATCAAAAATTTTCCCGCGGGTCGAAAGCGGCTTTCTTCGCCAGCTCCTGCCACAACGCCTTGGTTTCATCGTCCGAAACCTTGGGCATGACCGCCTTGAGCTGCACGAACAGGAAGCCGCGTTCGCCCTTCTTGTTCAGCAAACCGTGGCCCTTGGCGCGCATGCGCTGGCCGTTCTGGCTGCCGGCCGGGACCTTGAGGTTGATCTTGCCGGTCAGGGTCGGCACGGCCACTTCAGTGCCCAACGCCAACTCCCACGGAGCCAGCGGCAAGGTGATGATCAGGTTCTCGCCTTCCACATCGAATTTTGGGTGCGGGGCAAAACGGATGATCAGGAACAGGTCGCCATTGGCGCCGCCACCGGTGCCCGGAGCGCCCTGGCCCTTGAGGCGAATACGCTCGCCATCGGCCACACCGGCCGGGATCTTCACGTTCAGGCTTTTAGGGGTGTTACTGACATGCTGGCCGGCCGCGTTGTACTGCGGCACCTGGAAGGTGACCTTCTTCGATTCGTTCGAGAGGGTTTCTTCCAGAAAAATCCCAAGTTCCATTTCCACGTCTTGCCCTCGACGTCCGGCACTGCGACGCGACTCTCCACCACCAAAACCAGGGCCACGGTTGCCGAAGATCGAACTGAAGAAGTCCGAGAAATCGCCCGTGTCCTGACCACCACCGAAACCACCGCCGCCACCACGACCCTGCCAGCCTGGCGGGCCCTGGAACGGCTGGCCGTGCTGGCCGTATTTGCGCAAGTCGTCGTATTCGGCGCGCTTGTCGGCACTTTTCAGCGCTTCATAGGCTTCCGAAGCGTCCTTGAACTTGGCCTCGGCGTCCTTTTCCTTGCTGACGTCGGGGTGGTATTTGCGGGCCAGCTTGCGATAGGCGGCTTTAATCGTCTTATCGTCCGCGGTCGGTTCCACACCGAGAATCTTGTAATAGTCTTTGAAGTCCATCTAAGGATCACCATCCGTTATCAAAATCGCGCCGTCACCGGCAGCATGCGCGTATTAACAGCCGCCAGGTTGACCGATCTCAAGTTTGTGACCGGCTAGCGCATCAGAAGTTTATCGGCAGCGGCGGGCGGTTCTTGCGACCGTCCTGTGGCTGCCAGGGCCAATGCAGACAAGTTTGGGGCATCGGGCCAGCTTATCAAGGCGCTATTAGCGGTGATTTAGCGGATAGTCGGCCTTCGAATCTTCGCCGCACTGGCATACACTGCGCGGCCGTTTTTTAACCGGAACTCGAAAGACATGAAAAACGCATCCCCAGCCCGTGCCTGTGGTATCGACTTCGGCACGTCCAACTCCACCGTCGGCTGGCTACGCCCCGGCATGGAAACGCTGATCGCGCTGGAGGACGACAAGATCACCCTGCCCTCGGTGGTCTTCTTCAACATCGAAGAACGCCGCCCGGTGTACGGCCGGCTGGCGCTGCACGAGTACCTGGAAGGCTACGAAGGCCGGCTGATGCGCTCGCTCAAGAGCCTGCTGGGTTCCAAGCTGATCAAGCACGACACCAGCGTTCTGGGCACGGCGATGCCGTTCAAGGACCTGCTCGGCTTGTTCATCGGCCAGTTGAAGAAACGCGCTGAAGCGGCTGCCGGTCGGGAGTTTGATGAAGTGGTGCTGGGTCGTCCGGTGTTCTTCGTCGACGACGATGAACTGGCCGACCAGGAAGCGGAAAACACCTTGGTGGACGTGGCCCGGGCCATTGGCTTCAAGGACGTGTCGTTCCAGTACGAACCGATTGCGGCGGCATTCGACTACGAGTCGACCATCGAAAAAGAAGAGCTGGTACTGATCGTCGACATCGGCGGTGGTACGTCCGACTTCTCGCTGGTGCGCCTGTCGCCTGAGCGCCGCATGCACGACAACCGTCACGATGACATCCTCGCCACCGGCGGCGTGCACATCGGCGGGACCGACTTCGACAAGCAGTTGAGCCTGCAAGGCCTGATGCCGCTGTTCGGCTACGGCAGCCGCATGAAGAGCGGCGCCTACATGCCCACCAGTCACCACATGAACCTGGCGACCTGGCACACCATCAACTCGGTGTACTCGCAGAAGTCGACTCTGGCCCTGGGCAGCATGCGCTACGACATCGAAGACACCGGCGGTATTGATCGC
Organism: Pseudomonas sp. LBUM1646; assembly: GCF_059716165.1. Lineage (NCBI taxonomy): Bacteria > Pseudomonadati > Pseudomonadota > Gammaproteobacteria > Pseudomonadales > Pseudomonadaceae > Pseudomonas > Pseudomonas sp. LBUM1646. The sequence continues at coordinate 706,250 of NZ_CP166810.1, read as the reverse complement.
CTGTTCAAGCTGATCGACCAGCGCGCCGGCCACTGGCTGGCCATGGAAGTGGAAGAAACCAAGATCCAGCTGACCCACGCCGACACCCGTCACGTGCCGCTGGACCGCATCGAACCGGGCCTGAGCGTCGAACTGACCCGGGCGCTGTTCGAGTCGGCCATCGACAACCTGCTGGAGCGCGTGCGCAACAGCGTTACGCAACTGTTGAACGATGCCAACGTGCGGGTTGATCAGGTCGATACGGTGTTTTTCACCGGTGGTTCGAGCGGGATTCCGGCGCTGCGCAACAGCGTCTCGGCGATGCTGCCGAACGCGCGGCATGTAGAAGGGAACATCTTTGGCAGTATCGGCAGCGGGTTGGCGATTGAAGCCATGAAGCGCTACGGCGCGATGGACTGACAGCCCACTGATCGTTCCCACGCTCCGCGTGGGAATACAGCCCGGGACGCTCCGCGTCCCATTCGAGAGCTGGAACGCGGACCGTCCCTTGAGGCATTCCCACGCAGAGCGTGGGAACGAGCATCAACAGCGAATCAAACCATCCCCACCTGCTTCAACTCGCTTTTCAAATACGCGTAATAAATCGGCCCCGCCACCACCCCCGGCAGGCCGAACGCAGCCTCGAACACCAGCATTGCCAGCAGCAACTCCCACGACTTGGCACTGATCTGCCCGCCGACGATGCGCGCGTTGAGGAAGTATTCGAGCTTGTGGATAAAGATCAGATAACCCAACGCCGCCACTGCGACCCAGATCGACAGCGACAAGCCGACGATGGTGATCAGGGTGTTCGACATCAGATTGCCGATCACCGGCAGCAGGCCGAGCAGGAAGGTCAGGACGATCAGGGTTTTGGTCAGCGGCAGCTTGATGCCGAACATCGGCAGGATCACCGCCAGGAAAATCCCGGTGAAGAAGGTGTTGAGCAGGGAAATCTTGATCTGCGCGAACACGATGTTGCGAAACGCCTGCACCAGCAGGTGCAAACGATCGAACAGCGCGGCGGCCAGAGGCTTGCGTTTGGTCACGTCCGGCACACGCTGCAAGGCGATGATCGCGCCCAGCACCATGCCGATCAGCAGCGTCACGAACATGTGTGCCGCGTCCTTGCCCACCAGTTGCAAGTCGCTGAGGTGCTTGCTCATCCATTCGCCGATGGCCACGCGGAATTCCGCAGCGCTGGCCGGCAGGTAAACATCGATGAACGGCGGCAGTTGCCCGCGGGCGCGATCGACCACGTGCATGAATTTGTCGAGGGAAGCCCCGGGGTTTTCCGCTTCGTGCAATAGAAAACTGATCGCACCGGCAAAGATCAACGCCAGCACACTGACGACCAAAGTGCCCAGCAACGCGACCGCCAGCCAGCGGGCGCGGCGACCTTCGATCAGCCGCTGCAATTGCGGCGTGAGCATGTTGACCAGTTCGAACACCAACAACCCGGCCAGCAGGCTGGGCAGCAGGCGCAGTGGGATCACCAGCAGCAGCCCGCCGAAGATGATGACCCAGCTGATGAACAGTAAGACGTGACGTTGAGAAAACGTTGGCATACAGCCTCAAAACGAACGGCGTAAAAGGATGGGCAGTCTGCCAGCGATCCGGGGTCAGCACTAGGGATTGTGTAGGTCGACCTTGGTCGGGGGACTGACGGCTTTTTTCTGTGAGCTTAAGGGCCCCATCGCGAGCAAGCTCGTTCCCACAATGGATCGATGTTCGCAAGACAAATGTGGGAGCGAGCTTGCTCGCGATGGGGCAATCACAGCCCCCACATTTCTCGGTCCGAAAGCTTATTTTTTCTTCAGGCAATCGCTCATGAAGGTTTTGCGTGCATCGCCCTTGAGCGCCTGGGTGGCAGCAGTGGCGTTGCAGGTTTTCATTTTTTCCTGCTGCGGGGTCAGCACTTTCGCGTCATTGGCGGCCGGGGCGGCTTTGAGGCAGGTGCTCATGAAGGTCTTGCGCTCATCGCCCTTGAGGCTTTTCGCCGTAGCATCGGCATTGCAGGTGGTCATTTTGTTCTGTTGGGCCGTGGCGGCGAAGCCCTGGGAGCAGAGCAGCAAACCGATCATCAACAAAGGGACACGCAACATCTTCATGGAGTTTTCTCCTTGTTGCCGCACCGATGGATGCGGCCTCGCCCTGAAGTGTAGACAAACCCTGTAACACCTTCACCTGCTCTCGAGATGGCTGCGACGATATTGCTCCGGCGTGCAACCGGCCTAACGCTGAAACATGGCGATAAATGCCGAACCGGTGCTGTAGCCCATGTCGAAGGCGATGTCCTGAATGCTGCGCTGACTGTCCAGCGCCTCAATTGCCGCCAAAAACCGCAGGCGCAGGCGCCATTCGCCGAAACTCATGCCCAATTCGCGAACGAACTGCCGGGCCAGGGTGCGTTCGCTGACGTGAATCTGCGCCGCCCATTCAGCTAACGGCCGGTTATCCCCAGGCTCAGCCTGCAAGGCTTCGAGTATCCCGAGCAGCCCCGGACTGCTGGCGTAGGGCAAATAACAGGCGTGCTCGGGCGCCTGTTGCAATTGATCCACCAAAACCTGGGCCAGGCGCACGTCGGTTTCCTGCTCGGGAATCTTCACGTCGCGGGTGGCAAAGTCCTTGAGGATCGCCTTGAGGATGTCGCTGATAGCCAAAGTGCACGCCTGTTGCGGCAGATCACGGCACAGCGACGGCGCCAGACACACCGCGCGGTAGTTGATCGGCTGGTTGCTGTAGAAACTGTGCTCGGTCTGCGGCGGCACCCACACGGCGTACTGCGGCGGTGACATGAAGCGGCTGCTGCCGATTTCCATGTGCAGCACCCCATTGGCCGAATATTCCAGCGTGCCCCACGGGTGGCGGTGGGCCGAAGCGTATTCGTGGGTGTCGAAATCGGCGTAGCGGAAGTACACCGGGGCCGGCAGTTCGCTGAAATCCAGCAGATCGATGTGTTTACTGCTCATGCTGTCCGTCATCAAGGGCCGATTGTCTGGATCGGAGTATAGGCTTGCATCCAGACAAGCGGATAATTGCCCCTCATCAATGTTCTGGTTTCTCTCCCATGCAATATGCGTTTCCCCTGCTGGCCATTTTCATTTGGGCCGGCAATACCGTGATCACCAAGATGTCGGCCGGCGCGATCTTCCCCGCCGAGATCGGGTTCTATCGCTGGCTGCTGGCCGGGATTTTGTTCACGCCGTTCATGCTCAAACCGGTGATCGCCCACTGGCCGAAGATCCGCCCGAACCTGGGCAAGATCTTCATCCTCGGCGTGCTTGGCATGGCGGTTTATCAGAGCCTGGCCTACTTCGCCGCAAGCCTGACCACCGCCACCAACATGGGCATCATCCTGTCGTTGATGCCGCTGATGTCCCTGACGATGGCAATTATCAGCCTCGGCCAACGCCTGACCGCCGGTGCGCTGGCGGGTGCGGTGCTGTCCTTTGCCGGTGTTTTGGTGGTGGTGTCGTCCGGCAGCCTGAGCACGTTGCTGGAGCACGGGGTGAACCTGGGCGATGCGATGATGCTGATCGCGACCCTGGCCTACGCGATCTACAGCACGCTGCTGAAAAAATGGCAGCTGCGCCTGCCGCCGCTGGTGTTGCTGTATTTGCAGGTGCTGGTGGCGGTGGTGGTGCTGTTTCCGCTGTTCGTCGCCTCGCCGAAAATCGGCCCGACCCTGCAGAACATCCCGCTGGTGCTCTACGCCTGCCTGCTGGCCTCGATGATTGCGCCCTTGGCGTGGATGCAAGCCGTGGTGCGCCTGGGGCCGAGCCGGACCACGCAGTTTTTCAATCTGCTGCCGTTGATTACGGCGCTGATTGCAGCGGTGGTGTTGCACGAACAGTTGGCGATGTATCACTTGGTCGGCGGGATGTTGACCTTGGGTGGGGTGATTCTTTCGGAGCGCTGGACCACCGTTTTGGGCCGTAAGATTCGCGTCGCCTGATAGAAAAAGATCGCAGCCTTCGGCAGCGCCTACAGGTGTACGCCACCCCATGTAGGCGCTGCCGAAGGCTGCGATCTTTTGATCTTGATCTTACAAACCCGCCGCTTTCAACCGCGCCGCATGCTCGACAAACAACCGCAACGGCTCCGCGCCCTTCCCCACCAGCCCCAGCGACTGATTGACGATGTCGAAGTGGTCCATCGGGTATTCATCGCCGATCACCGTCCCCAGGTGCGAGCTGTAACGCCCGACCATCCCGTCGCAATGCCCGGCTTCGCGCACGAAAGTGCTGGCGAATAACCGGCAAAAACGGTTGGTCCCGTCGAACAGATTGCCGCCGCGATCGGTCTTGCCCGGCTGCAAGGTCCCGGACCAGGAGTAATAACGCACGCCGTTGACCTCCTCCGGCCCGTGCCCGCCCCAGGTTTCAGGCAAGCCCTGCGGATAACGCTGATTGAACAGCGCCACGCCTGCAGTGGTCAGGGATTCGTGGGAGGCGTGAATATCCACCGGCAGTTTCGGCCCGCGATAACCGGTCTCCAGCAGACTCATCAACCCGCCGACCATGCGCAGCAAAACGGCGAGCAGACGTCCCTTGGCGCTGTCCGATGGATAGTGTTTGTGCAGGTAATCCGCCAATTCCGAACCGTGATTCGGCCCGGCCACCGACGTGACCGAGGCCACCCGATCCGGGCGTTTGGCGGCGGCATAACGCGCGGTCAGCGAGCCCTGGCTGTGGCCGATCAGGTTGACCTTCTCGGCCCCGGTTTCGCGCAGAATCTCCTCGATCCGCGCCAGCAACTGCTCGCCGCGCACTTCGGTGGAGTTAAGCGGCGACACCTTCACCGCAAACACCACCGCACCACCGCGGCGCAATACCGAGACGATCCCGTACCAGTACGGATACAGCAGCAAACGGATAAACCCGAGCATTCCGGGGACCAGCACCAGCGGGTAACGCGTGGCGGAACCTTGCGACATGGGCGGACATCCTTGTGATCGGTGAGTGACGCAAGGCGGGATGCAAGACATCAGCCAAGCATCGCCAGCGAACATGACCAGTCTATGACATCCGCGTTACTTCAAGCCCACCACCCCCGCCACGATCAACCCGACCGAGACCAGTTTGAGCGCCGTCAGGCTCTCGCCCAACAACGCGAACCCGAGAAACACCGTGCCCAGCGAACCGATGGCGGTCCAGATCGGGTAGGCGATGCTCACCGGCAACTCGCGCATGGCCAGGGTCAGGAAATAAATCCCGCCGACCGCCGCCGCCACCGTAATCAGCGACGGCCAGAGCCGGGTGAAGCCTTCGGCGTACTTCATGCCCATGGCGAAGGTCACTTCGAAACCAGCCGCGATCAGTAAAAACACCCAGGCCATCTAGAACTCCCTGGCCAGCGCCAACAGACGCTGTTCGGCCTCGGCGACGGAGATCTGGAAGGTGCGCTCGGCGGACTCTTCACCCTCGGCGGCGACCACCGTGATGTCGGTGATGCCGATAAACCCCAACGCAGTGCGCAACAACGGATCGGCGTGGTTCATGGCTTCCAGTTCACCGCCCGGGCCGAAGCCAAAACCGCCGCGGCTGGTGACGATCAGGGCTTTTTTGCCCCGCACAAGCGGCTCGTACTGCGCCAGGCCATTGTCCAGGGTGTGATTGAAGGTCAATCCGAGCCGCACAATCTGATCGATCCAGGCCTTAAGGCCACTGGGCACACTGAAGTTGTGCATTGGTGTGGAAATCACCAGCAAATCATGACCGAGCAATTCGCCCACCAGTTCATCGCTGAACGCCAGATCGGCCTGCATCGACAACGGCCGGGCATCGGGCTCGGGGTAAAACGCCGCTGCGACAAAGGCTTCGTTGACCGGCGGAATCAATGCCCGACCGACTTCTCGGCGGGTCAGCCGCGACAGTGGATGACGAGCCTGCCAGGCCGACAAAAACACCTCAGCCAAGCGCCGGGAGTGGGAACGTTCGCCACGGGGGCTGGCGTGAATCGCAAGAACTGTGCTCATCTGAATCTCCTGAAGGACTACACTCAAACCACTTGTGGCTTGTAGCTTGCGACTCATAGCTGCTCCTCTCAAATGAGCAAAAGTCAGTCAGGATGAATCCATTTCATCCATGGAGTTTCCATGTTTGCCTCGCTGCCGCTAACCGCCCTGCGCGCCTTCGAATCCGCCTCACGCCTGCTGAGTTTCAAGGCCGCCGCCGAAGAACTCTCGGTCACGCCCACGGCGATTTCCCATCAGATTCGTTCGCTGGAGAGCTGGCTTGGCATTGCGCTGTTCGAGCGATTGCCGCGTCAGGTGCGCCTCACCGACGGCGGTGAACGTTTGTTCCAAAGCCTCCACGGCGCTTTGCTGGAAGTGGCGCAAAGCGTCGATACCCTGCGCCCGCAACGCAGCGGCGCGAGCCTGACGCTCTCCACCACCGCCGCTTTCGCCGCCTTGTGGCTGGTGCCGCGACTCGGACGCTTTTATGCCCGGCATCCGACCATCAGCCTGCGGCTCGATACTCATTGCGAAGTCATCGATTTGCATCAGGACGCCAGCGTCGATCTGGTGCTGCGCTATAGCCTTGATGACTATCCGAACCTGTATGGGCTGTGCCTGTTCGATGAATCCTTCGGCGTTTATGGCTCGCCGGAGCAGGTAGCGCTAGCGACCAATCGAGTGCCAACGCTGATCAGCGTGCGCTGGCACAATTCGAAGCTTTACGCCCACGGCTGGGAGGCTTGGTGCGCACGGTCGGGTGAAACCTGGTTGGCCGGGAAACCGGCGGTGCGTGAATACGACGAAGAACATTACGCCCTGCAAGCGGCGATTGCCGGGCAAGGGCTGGTGCTGGCGAGCAACATTCTGGTGTCCGAAAGCGTCGCCAGTGGGTTGCTGGTGGCTTACAAGGGCGAGGTTCAGGTCGATGGCGCCGGTTACAGCGCACTGTGCGTGCCGGGGCGCGAACGGCATCCGCCGGTGCGGGCGTTTTTCGAATGGTTGCGTGAGGAGGCGCGGCTGTCAGGGCATGCCTTGCGTGATCCAGATCAACAAATGCTGACCGCTGGCTCAATTACATAAAACTTTCTGCATCGCTCATCACTCACATCTTAAGTAGCGATCACGTCCCCAGAGGCGTGACGCAAACCGGATTAGCCTCCAGGAGATCGAGATGAGCGACATGCATTTGTCTGATGTAACCACCCTGCGTGAACGGGCCCGCAAAAATGTCGAGAACGGCGCCGTGACCGAAAGCTACAGCGCCGACCGGGAAGTAGTGCTGCGCCTGCTCAACGAATCGCTGGCCACTGAATTAGTCTGCGTGTTGCGCTACAAGCGCCACTATTTCATGGCCAACGGCCTCAAGGCCCAGGTCGCCGCCGACGAGTTCCTTGAACACGCGACCCAGGAAGCCGAACACGCTGACCGCCTGGCCGAACGTATCGTGCAACTGGGTGGTGAGCCTGAGTTCAACCCCGACCTGCTGTCGAAAAACTCCCACGCTCAATACGTGGCCGGTAAAGACCTCAAGGAGATGGTCTACGAAGACTTGGTCGCCGAGCGAATCGCCATCGACAGCTACCGCGAGATCATTCAGTACATCGGCGAGAAAGACCCGACCACCCGACGCATCTTCGAAGACATCCTGGCCCAGGAAGAAGAGCATGCGGATGATATGGCAGACATTCTGAAAGACCTCTAACCCCTCCTCCGACTGATCGTTCCCACGCTCTGCGTGGGAATGCAGCCCTTGACGCTCCGCGTCCCATCAAGAGCTGAACGCGGAGCGTCCGTTGAGGCATTCCCACGCAGAGCGTGGGAACGATCTCAGTCGCAACCATTACTTGGTGGGTTTAACGGTGACGGGGGCCTTGCCCGCCTTCATCTGCTCAAGCAACGGCGCACACTGGTTCGGCTCGCCACCACTCGGCGCCACCAACGCCAGCAACCCCGCCGCTGGCGCGGCAATCACGCCCAGCGCCACCATCCCCGCCCCGCGCAACAACAGCGGCACCGCTTTCACGCCCGCACTTGGCTTGATGAACTTGCCCTGCACATACAGCGGCGAACGCAGGGAAATCAAGCGCCAGCCCTTGGATTCCGGGGTGATGGTCAAGTCCAGTTGCTCAGTCGCCATGTTCGCCGTGCCATCGATATAGATAATCGCGTTCTCGGTATCGAACACAAACAGCTGAGTGGTCGCCAGGCCAGTCTTGATATCGAAGTCAGCCGCCGCGCAATTGATCTTCACTTCCTTGTCGCCAAAGATCTTGCCGACTACATAGTTGCCGACATTAAGCCCGGCCAACTCCATCAACTCGCGACTGATGGCGCCGTCATTGATCAACATTTTCAGCTTGCCGTTGGCACTGCCCAGCAGCTTGGCCACCGAGTTGCCGCGACCGGCGATATCAGCGTCGCCGTTCAACTCGCCGAAACTGGTTTTCATCGGTTCAAAGGTCGGGAACAACTGCTTGAGCTTGAAACCGCGAGCGGTGAGTTTTGCCTGGCCTTCCAGCGGCTCGGTGCGGCCATTGAGGCGAATCTGCGCATCGAGCTTGCCGCCGGCCACGCCGAAACGCAGGGGTTCGAGGCTGAGCACGCCGTCAGTCAGCACCAGGTGGGTATACAGGTCGGTGAACGGCAACTTCTCGCTGTGGACGATGCGTTTGCCGGTGAATTCGACATCGGCGTCCATATCGCGCCAGCGCTCGGTCTTGAATTCCTCGACCGGCAGCACCTTGTCCGTCGGCTGCTTGCTTTCACCGCCCCGCGCCTTTTGCTTGGCGTTGGAGTCGGCGCCAATCAACGGCGCCAGGTCGGCAAACAGCAATTGATTGGAGACCAGCGCACCGCTGAGTTTCGGCCGTGGCTGACTGGCGACGTAGGCCAGGTCGCCGTGAATATCACTGTCGCCGATCTTGCCGTTGAAGCCTTCGTAGCGGAATTGCGCACCGGCCGCGTCATGCAGCTTGGCGATCAAGTGACCGTCGGTGGCGTAGGGCGGCGAGTCCGGCAGAGTGACGCCGGTCAGTGGATACAGGTTGGCCAGGCTGCTACCAGCCAGTTTCAGGCGCAAGTCCAACGCACCGAGGTTCAGCGGGTCTGTCAGGGTGCCGGCGAGTTCGACGCTGGTGTCGGCGATCTTGACCTGGGCTTGCAGCGGGAACGGCTTGGCCGCGTCCTGCAAGGCCAGCAGGCCGCCGATCTTGCCTTCGCCGGCGAGTTTCTGATCGTGGTATTGGCCTTTCACTTTAATAGCGAAGGCATAGTCCTGGGGCGCACCGCCCTTCTCGACCGCGGTTTTCGCCGCTTTGTCGCCAACGATGTCGCTGAATGGAATCGGTTTGCCCAGCGGGTCGATCAACAGGTCGAGCTGGGTTTTCAGGCTCTGATCATCGAGGGTCACATGGCCCTTGTCGAAGCCGATGGCGCCGATGTCCACCACCCAGTTCGAGGGTTCGGCGTTCGGGTCTTTCGGGTCGAACTTGAAGGTCCAGTTGGCGCGACCGTCGGCCAGACGCTGGAGGTCGGCGTTCGGTTCGGTGAGGTCGATGCGCGGGATGACCACGCGCTGCGCCAACAAGGCCAGCGGCGAAATCCGCAGCTCGACGCGCTTGAGGGTGACCATCTGCGGTTTCTTCGACCAGTCCGGATTGCCCAGGCTCAAGTCCTCAGCCACCACATGCGGCCACGGCACCCAGGCCCGCCAGCCGCCCTCGTCGGGTTCGCGCTGCCAGACCACCGCCAGGTTGCCATTAATGGCGAACGGACGGTGCAGCTCTTCGGAGACTTTGGCATTAAGGGGTGGTTTGATCCGGTTCCAATCGAAGAACACGATGATCAGAACCAGTACCGCCAGCAGGACAACCAGGCTGGCGAAGGTCCAAGTGATTATTTTTGAAGTGCGCGTCATTGCACAGGGCTCCTGAATACGACTGAGCGCCCTGACTGCGACGCACGTTTGAAACGGCGGGCCAGAAGCGGCCCGCCATGGAATCTACGACTGGAAAACGGCTCGCAGGTTTAACTGAATGTGTCCTTAACGCTCAAATAATCGGCCGACAACACAGTGCGCTCGCTACTGGCGTTACCGGCCCCGCACTTTTGTGCGGCACGAATGGGTCGAAAATACCCACCTCGGTGCAAAACCACCGCCCGGAAACGCCCGATCTAGAGCCTCCGCGCAGAACAATCAATTCTGTTGATTATTACCATTGCGTTTATGAACTTTTATATCGACTTATCGAGAGTAGCATTGCCCTCGTACCCACTTTATCGCCCCCCCAAGGAGCAACCCATCATGAAACGCCAATTATTGCTTAGCCTGACCCTCTCGATGCTAGCCAGCACCGCTTTTGCTCTGCCAGCCGCTGATCAGGCCACTCCACAAGTCAAAGACAGCCACTCGGTATTCAGCCAAACCGTTGCAGCCGATGGTTCGGATCGCACGCCACAAGGCCAGACCCTTGCCGAGAACGGTCGCAACCGCCTCGAAGAAAAAGGCCTGGTTGAAGATGGCTACGACAGAACTCCACAAGGCCAGGCTGTAGCCGAAGACGGTTACGATAAAACCCCACAAGGCCAAATCGCTGAAAACGGCCGCAACCGCCTCGAAGAAAAAGGCTTGGTTGAAGATGGCTACGACAGAACCCCACAAGGTCAAGCCGTTGCCGAAGGTGGTGGTGACCGCGTTATCGAACGCAACAGCGCTGTGAGCTAAGCCCATGGCGGCCCTGAAAAAAAGCCCAATCACCGGATTGGGCTTTTAACTTTTATAGCAGCACGCTTGTTCCTCGCTTGAATCCCGATCCCCGTTCGACGCCGGCAAAGCCGATTTGCTAGAGTGCGCCGCTGTCCTGTCCAGAAAACACCCTTGCGATGCTGCCCCGCGCCGAACAGAAACAACAGACCCGCAACGCCCTGATGGACGCCGCCCGCCATTTGATGGAATGCGGCCGAGGATTCGGCAGCCTGAGCCTGCGCGAAGTGGCGAAAACCGCCGGGATCGTGCCCACCGGTTTCTACCGGCATTTTGCCGATATGGACGAACTGGGCCTGGTGCTCGTCAGCGAAGTCGGTCAGACCTTCCGCGAAACCATCCGCCTGGTACGTCACAACGAATTCGTCATGGGCGGCATCATCGATGCCTCGGTGCGGATCTTTCTCGATGTGGTCAGCGCCAATCGCTCGCAATTCCTGTTTCTGGCTCGCGAGCAGTACGGTGGTTCGCTGCCGGTGCGTCAGGCCATTGGCCGTTTGCGTGAAGACATCAGTTCCGACCTGGCGTCCGATTTGTCCCTGATGCCGAAGCTCCAACACCTGGACATTGCAGGGCTGAGTGTCATGGCGGATCTGATCGTTAAAAGTGTGTTCGCCACGTTGCCGGACATCATCGATCCGCCGGTTGCAGCGTTGCCGGAGCATTTGACGCCTCAGGCGAAGATTACCCAGCAACTGCGCTTTATCTTTATTGGCCTCAAGCATTGGCAGGGACTCGGCAGTACCGAGTGACTCTTCTTAAAAGATCGCAGCCTTCGGCAGCTCCTACGGGATCGTATTCCAACGTAGGCGCTGCCGAAGACTGCGATCTTTTTTTGTGCGCCGCAAATCAGTGCATGAAAAATCCTTCACGCACCAACATGACTCAAAACGCTGCAACATCCTGCAACAACTACTACTCTCCGACGGGGTTTTCCTACGTATCGCCCGATTGGCAAGCCCCTTGCTCTAACCAGAGCATTGTCCTTTGCTGGAAGCTTTCCGATGCTGGTGATTCATCGCAGAATCGACCCTCAACCCGTCTGGGCCGCCGAGTTGCACCTGACCTTCGAAGCCCGGAGCAAAAGCCGTTTGCGCTGTTTCAGTGCCGAACAGGAAGACGTCGGGTTATTTCTGGAGCGCGGTCAGCCGCCGTTGTATGACGGCGAATGCCTACAGGCCGAAGACGGGCGCATCGTTCGCGTCTGCGCCCGTCCTGAACAACTGTTGCACGTCACCTGCGCCAACGCCTTCGAACTGACTCGCGCCGCCTATCACCTGGGCAACCGCCACGTCGCCCTGCAAGTCGGCGACGGCTGGCTGCGCCTGCTCGACGATTACGTGCTCAAGGCCATGCTCGAACAGCTGGATGCCAAGGTCGACAACATCGAAGCGCCGTTCCAGCCGGAACACGGCGCCTATGGCGGCGGCCATCATCACTCGCGACACGGCGACGAAGATTTCAACTATCCGCCGAAACTGCACCAGTTCGGCGTACGTCTATGAACCCAGCCTGGGCGCTGTTGCGCCTGGCCAGTCCGCAATTGCCGATTGGCGGCTACAGCTATTCCCAAGGCCTGGAAATGGCGGTGGATAACGGCCGGGTGACGGATGCCGAAAGCGCGCGACGCTGGATCAGCGATCAATTGCTGCTGAACCTCGCACGTTTCGAAGCGCCGTTGCTGCTCGCTCATTGCGTGGCCGCCGCTGAAGAAAACTGGGCCGAGCTGCTGCAACGCTGTGAAGAGCATCGCGCCAGCCGGGAAACCCGCGAACTGCATCAGGAAAGCCGGCAGATGGGTTATTCGTTGCAGCAATTGCTCAACGGTTTGCCCGAACTCGATGCGCCGGCCCGGGCCTTTCTCGAACAACGTCCCGAACCACACTTGGCCCTCGGTTGGGCCTTGGCCGCTCGCGCTTGGGGAATCAGCCCGCAGGATGCCTTGGCCGCGTGGCTCTGGAGCTGGCTGGAAAACCAATTGGCGGTGTTGATGAAAACCTTGCCCATGGGCCAGCAAGCGGCCCAGCGCCTGACCAGTCAATTGCTGCCCTTGCTGCAAGAAGCCCAGCAGAACGCCAGCCAAATCAACCCCGAACACTATGGCAGCGCCGCTTTCGGCCTGTCCCTGGCGTGCATGGCCCATGAGCGCCAGTACAGCCGTCTGTTTCGTTCCTAGGGCCTGTTATTTTGGGCCTGTTATTTTGGAGTAGCAGCATGAACACACAACCTCTGCGCGTCGGCATCGGCGGCCCGGTCGGTTCCGGTAAAACCGCCCTGACCCTGGCCCTGTGCCTGGCCCTGCGCGATCGCTACAACCTGGCGGTGGTGACCAACGACATCTACACCCGCGAAGATGCTGATTTTCTGGTGCGAAACGAAGCTTTGGCACCGGAACGCATTATCGGCGTGGAAACCGGCGGATGCCCGCACACGGCGATCCGCGAAGACGCCTCGATCAACCTCGAAGCCGTGGACCAGTTGAACCGGCGCTTTCCGGGGCTGGACCTGATTATCGTCGAGTCCGGCGGCGACAACCTCTCGGCGACCTTCAGCCCTGAACTGTCGGACCTGACCATCTATGTGATCGACGTTTCGGCCGGCGACAAGCTGCCGCGCAAGGGCGGGCCGGGGATCTGCAAATCCGATCTGCTGGTGATCAACAAGGTCGACCTCGCGCCGCTGGTCGGCGCCTCGCTGGAGCTGATGGACAGCGACACCAAACGCATGCGCAACGGCAAGCCATTCGTCTTCAGCAATCAGAAGACCGGCCTCGGCCTGGAAGCCATCATCGCTTTCATCGAACGCCAAGGCCTGCTCACCGCAGCCTGATCACGACTTATCAACAAGGAAGCTTATCCATGACACTCAAACGCATCCTCGGCGCCATCGCCCTGCTGCTGACCCCGGCCATTGCCTTCGCCCACCCGGGCCATGGCGACAACGGCTTGATCGCCGGCATCAGCCACCCGCTTGGCGGCATCGATCACTTGCTGGCAATGGTCGCGGTGGGACTGTGGGCCGCGCAGCAAAAAGGCGCGGCGCGCTGGGCGCTGCCCTGCGCCTTTGTCGGCACCCTGCTGATCGGCGGCTTGTTGGGTTTTGAAGGGCTGAACCTGCCGGCACTGGAAAGCGGGATTGCCGCTTCCGTTCTGGCGCTGGGCCTGGCCGTGGCACTGGCGGTGCGTCCGCCGTTGGCCGTGGCCGTCGGTGCGACGGCGTTGTTTGCGCTGTTCCATGGCGTGGCGCATGGGCTGGAATTGCCGGACATGTCGAGTCCTTGGGCCTATGCCGCAGGTTTTGTCGCGGCGACGGCGGCGTTGCATGCGGTGGGTTATGCGGTGGTGCGAGTGCTGCCTCAAGCGGCTGCGCCGTTGATTCGCGTCGCGGGTGCAGCTTCCGCAGCGACTGGAGTCTGGTTGTTGGCGGGCTAAGCCCCCAGAGATCGTTCCCACGCTCTGCGTGGGAATGCAGCCCGGGACGCTCCGCGTCCCCTCCAAAGCCGAACGCGGAGCGTCCGTCGAGGCATTCCCACGCGGAGCATGGGAACGATCAACCCGCTCACTCTGCTACCATGTCGCGCAATCGCCCCTGCCGTGACGACGCCAGCCAATGCCGCATGTTTCCCGCTCTGCCTCCCAGCCTGAATTGACCGCCCTGTTCACCTCGGTGCAACAGCACTTTCTGGATGTGATCGTGCCGCTCTGGCAAGGCCCCGGCTGGAATGCCGACATGGCGCTGCCGTATGAAGCGCTGGACGCCGAGCATCAACCGCTGCCCGCGCAACGCTATCGAGCCATGGCCTGCGCCCGTCAGCTGTACCTGTTTTCGAGCCTGATCGGCCAGGTGTCGGCTGCCGAAGAGCGCGCGGCGGCGTTGTTCCGTTCCTTGCAGCAGCATTTCCACGATGCCGAGCACGGCGGCTGGTTCTACAGCATCGACCCGCAAGGTGCGCTGCTGGATCAACGCAAAGACCTCTACACCCATGCCTTCATCCTGTTCGCCTGCGCCCATTACTGGGACAAGGTTCGCGAGCCGCTGGTGGAGTCGGTGCTCAACGCCGCGCTGGAAGTCGTGGCCCAGCGCTTCGCCACGGACGACGGTCTGTACGAAGCTTGCCTGGACCGCGACTGGTCATCGCTCGACACCGGGCCACTGCAAAACCCGCTGATGCACCTGGCCGAAGCTTTCCTCGCTACCTTGTCCGTGCACGAAGACGCTGGCGCCCAAGCCGCGCTACTCAAGTTATGCACAGCCATGCACAAGCAGTTCATCGACCCACAGACCGGTGTGTTGATGGAAAAACCGCTGGGGGCTGTGGATAACTGGTTCGAGCCTGGGCATCAATTCGAATGGTATTTCCTGCTCGAATCCTCGCCGTTGCTGCGCGGATCGAAGCTGCATGCCTCGCTGGATCGCGCCTTTGCCTTCACCGAGCAATTGGGCGTTGATCAGCAGACCGGCGCCGTAAAGGCGATGCTTGATCTGGAACCAGAGGGACGTTCCAAGGATTCGACCCAACGCATCTGGGCCCAGGCTGAATACCTGCGGGCACTGACTTTGCGACCGGACAGTGAGACGGCGGTGCTGCGCCAATTGCAGGCGTTGCGGCAGCGGTTTCTGCATGTGGGGGGTTGGTATGAGTGTCGTGATGAGGAGGGAGAAGTCAGTCGCAAGGACATGCCTTCGACTACGCCTTATCACTTGGCGACTTGTTATCGTGGGTTGGTTGAATATCTCGGTTGACGCCTTAAAAGATCGCAGCCTGCGGCAGCTCCTACAGGGGAATGCGCTCGGCGTAGGAGTTGCCGAAGGCTGCGATCTTGGCGATTAATCATCCACAGATAAAATCACAGATTTACGCAATCCATTTCCGATCCCCGGTAAAACTGATGGTCAACCATCGCGCCGCATCCGCCTGACCCAACTTCGCGGAAATCTCCTCGCGCAACACATCCAGCTGCCCTACGCCTTGCAGCGGATAATCCGCCGGCAACACCACATGAATCTCGATAAACCGCGCCCGCCCGTGCTTCTGCACGTAGGAAATGTAGTCGTCGAAACCATGCTCGACCTTGGCCGCGTCCATCACCTGACGCACTTTGTCGTCCAGTTGATCGGGTGCAATTCCCAATACATCGCGCAGGGCCGGACGCAGGATTTTAAAGGCCGGCGGCAGCATGCTCAGGGCCAGCAGAATCAGGATCAGCGGGTCGACATACACCGCCCACTCGCCGTAACCCTGGGACTTGAGCAACAGCGCAGTGAGAAAACTCACCAACAGGCCCACCGAGAGCATCGCGTCCACCAGCCAACTGATGTTGTCGAACTGGATCAACGTGGATTTGAGCTTTCGATTGCGATGGCGAACGTAGAAGAAATAGGCGAACTCGACGACGGTAAACACCGCCGCGTAGATGATCACCAGCCCCAGCTCGATCTCGCGGCCACCATTGATGATGCCGAACACGCCGTTGAGAAAGGCGTAGATCGCGATCAGGAACAGGAAGCTGCCTTCGATCAGCAATACCATGGGTTCCAGGTGCCAGAAGCCGAACTGGAAGCGGTGATTGCTTTCTTTGGCGATCAACTTGGCGGTGATCAGCATCAGGACCTTGATGAAGGTCGCGATCAACGAGAAAAAACCATCGAACAGGATGGATTGGGCACCAGAAACAAAACCGGTAACGATCCCGGCGATCGCCACGGCGAACATCAGGATGGTCGATTGTTTGAGCAGCGACTGCTCACCTCGGTTACTCACGTAGCCTCCTCTGAAAACCCTGGAAACCGCGGGGTGCGGTGGGGTTGTTGGGGGAGGAGTCTACCTTATGCGTTGTTTTGGCTGTTCTGGCCTCTTCGCGGGCAAGCCTCGCTCCTACAGGATTCAGGTCGCGTTTCTAACGACGCATGACTTGAAGGAGCGAGGCTTGCCCGCGAACAGCCGTTCGCCCGGTCTTACGCCTTGCCACCATTGCGTTCAATGGAAAATCCAGCCCAAGTCTGGCTCACCGGCATCAATTCCAGACTATTGATGTTGATGTGCGCAGGCGCATTCAGCACCCAGAAAATGGTGTCGGCGATGTCCTGCGGCTGAATCGGCTCGGCACCGGCGTAGGTGGCGTTGTAGCGCTCCTGATCCCCAGCAAATCGCACCAGGGAAAACTCGCTTTCGCACAGGCCTGGCTCGATGTTGCTGACACGCACGCCAGTGCCTTGCAGGTCGCAGCGCAGGTTCAGGGAGAACTGTTTGACGAACGCCTTGCTCGCGCCATACACGTGGCTGCCCGGGTACGGGTAGTTGCCGGCGATGGAGCCGAGGTTGACGATACCGGCGCCACGGCCGTGGGCGATCAGGCGCGGCAGCAACAGGCGAGTGCTGTACATCAGGCCTTTGATGTTGGTATCGACCATGGTGTCCCAGTCGTCCAGGTCACACTTGGGCGCCGGGTCCACGCCCAGGGCCAGGCCAGCGTTGTTGATCAGCCCGCGCAGCTTGGCGAAGGATGGCGGCAGGTTGGCAATCGCCTCCTCCATGGCCTTGCGATCCCGCACGTCGAGCACCAGGCCATGGACCTCAGTCTGCTTCGACAACTCGGTGCACAGGGCGTTGAGGCGCTCTTCACGACGGCCCGTCAGCACCAGTTTCCAGCCAGCCTCGGCAAAACGACGGGCACAGGCTTCGCCAAAACCGGAAGTCGCGCCGGTGATAAACAGGGTGTTGGACATCGTGTTCTCCTTGCTTCGGCTGAACGACAGCCATGGGAATAGAAAATCAGCAGCCAGCATGCCCGCCCCGGCGCTTACCGGCAACTAGCACTCCCCAACCGAACACAACCGATCCTTGTAGCAGCTGGCGAAGCCTGCGTTCGGCTGCGCAGCAGTCGCCCATCGGGGGGCAAACAGTGAAAGTGGCGTCGTATGGATTACGACTGCTGCGCAGCCGAACGCAGGCTTCGCCAGCTGCTACAAAGACCGTGCATGTGGATGAAAAATGATCAACCGATGCGACGCCTTGTCCGCCGTGGCTTGCAGCCATGTGCACGCACGTTATCCACAGGCCGGTCCACAGTCTTTGGGGGCAAGTGCAAAAGCTGGAAGCCGCTGTGTATATGGCTTTGCGAGCAGAACAGAAAGTTTTTTGCTTGACCCTTGGGGGCTCGCCGTGTAGCCCATGGCATTTTGCACGATTGACCGTGCAAGACGGCGATGGCGCCAAGCCAGTAACTACGGCCCTCAGCCGAGTCTTTCCAGAGTTTAACCACAGACTTATCCACAGGCAGGCGCACCTTGAATTCGGCGCTTTTGACCCACAACAAAAAGGTTGACAACGACGGCTCATGGTTCGGAAAAAACGTCTGATCAAAAAACAACCACAAGCCTGCAAGCCACGGTTTTAAAGGTTCTCAGCCAGCTACTCCCACGTTATTCACAGCCAGCTCCACAGTAAACGGGGACAAGTCAAAACCGTGACAAAACAACTATTTGCAGCGGCTTTATGTCGCGGTTTGAGAGCTTGTGAATATTGTTTTCCACAATTTCCATTTGCCTCATGAACTGGCCCTGTGTAGGAGCTGCCGAAGGCTGCGATCTTTTGATTTTGCGTTTTAAAAGCAAGATCAAAAGATCGCAGCCTCGTTTCACTCGACAGCTCCTACGCAGCTTCTACGGGATTTTTTGCAGGCATAAAAAAACGCCCTGACGTGGAGTTCGTCAGGGCGTTTTTTATGGGCTCGTAGGCTTAGTGCCCACCGAGATAAGCGTTACGCACCTCCTCGTTCACCAGCAGCTCCTTGCCGGTGCCTGTGATGCGAATCTCGCCGTTGACCATCACATACGCCCGGTCCGACAGTTTGAGCGCGTGGTTGGCGTTCTGCTCGACCAGGAAGATCGTCATACCGGTTTTCGCCAGTTCTCGCAGGGTCGCGAAGATCTGTTTCACCACGATCGGCGCCAGCCCCAGGCTTGGCTCATCGAGCAGCAGCAGTTTCGGCCGGCTCATCAGCGCGCGAGCGATAGCGAGCATCTGCTGCTCGCCGCCGGACATGGTCATGGCCCGCTGGGTCCGCCGCTCTTCAAGCCGCGGAAACAGCTCGAACATGCGCTGCATGTCTTCCTTGGCGTACTTGTCGCCAATCGGGATGGTGCCCATCAGCAGGTTTTCCTCGACTGTCATGTCAGGGAACACCCGCCGCCCTTCCGGCGATTGCGCGATGCCGTGGGACGCGATGTAGTGCGACGATTTGTGGGTGATGTCCACACCCTGATAGATGATCTGCCCGTCAGCGGCCCGTGGCTGGCCGAAGATCGACATCAGCAGGGTCGACTTGCCGGCGCCGTTGGAGCCGATCAGGCTGACGGTTTCACCTTCATTGATGTGCAGCGAGACTTTCTTAAGGGCCTGAATCGGCCCGTAGAACACATCCAGATCCTTCAATTCGAGGATGGGTTGGCTCATAGCACCACTTCCTCTTCATCAGCGCCCAGGTAGGCCGCAATCACTTTCGGGTCGTTGCGAATGGCATCCGGTCCGCCCTCGGCGATGACGATGCCGTGGTCCAGCACCACAATGTGGTCGGAAATGCTCATGACCATGCCCATGTCGTGTTCGATCAGCACCACGGTCAGATCGTGCTCGTCACGCAGCAGCCGGATCATTGCGCTCAGCGCTTCGGTTTCCTGAGGGTTGAGGCCGGCGGCTGGTTCGTCGAGGCAGATGATCTGCGGCCGCGTACACATGGCCCGGGCGATTTCCAGACGGCGTTGCTGCCCGTAGGACAGCTCGCCGGCCAGACGGTTGGCGCAGTCCACCAAGTCCACCACTTCCAGCCAGTAGAACGCATGGTCCAGCGCATCGCTCTCAGCCTTGCGGTAACCCTTGGTGTTGAGGATGCCGGCCAGCATGTTGCGGTTGACCCACATGTGCTGGGCCACCAGCAGGTTTTCCAGCACCGACATTTCCTTGAACAAGCGAATGTTCTGGAAGGTCCGCGCCAGACCGGCACGGTTCACCAAGTGGGTGCCGCCAAACATCTTGTAGTACAGCCGACTGAGGAAGGATTTCGGCGAAACGAAATCCACCGGTTTGAAGGACTCGCCCAACAACTGGATAACGTTGGTCTGCTCGCCCCGCACACTGAGTTCGATCTTGCCGCCGGAGGCCTTGTAGAACCCGGTCAGGCAGTTGAACACGGTGGTCTTGCCGGCACCGTTGGGGCCGATCAGGGCGAAGATCGAGTTGCGGTGCACCTTGAGGCTGACATCGCTCAACGCCTTGATGCCGCCGAAGTGCATCATCAGCTTCTCGACCGAGAGTACGACTTCGCTCATGGCGCTACTCCTTTACGAGGGGTCACACCGGTACGGCTGATCCGAATCAGGCCGCGCGGTCGCCAGATCATCATCAACACCATCAGGATGCCGAACAGCAGCACGCGGTATTCCGCGAAGCCACGCAGCAGTTCCGGGGCGACGGTCAGCACGAAGGCTGCGATGACCACGCCGATGGTCGAGCCCATGCCGCCGAGCACGACGATGGCGAGGATCAATGCCGATTCAAAGAAGGTAAACGAGGTCGGGTTGACGAAGCCTTGATAGGTAGCAAAGAACACCCCGGCCAAACCGGCGGTCGATGCACCGATGGTGAACGCCGAGAGCTTGACCAGTACGTGGTTCAGGCCCATCGAGCGGCAGGCGATTTCGTCTTCACGCAAGGCTTCCCAGGCGCGGCCGACCGGCATTTTGACCAGACGGTGCTTGATGTACAGCACGGCCAGTACCACCAGGAACAACACCGCATAGATGAAGTAATACTTCACGTCCGGGTTGTAGGCGATGCCGAAGAACTCATGGAACGGCACCCCGCCGTCCTTCGCTCGTTTGCCGAACTCCAGGCCAAAGAAGGTTGGCAGCGGTGCCGCCATGCCATTCGGGCCACCGGTCAGGGACAGCCAGTTGTTGAGGATCAAACGGATGATTTCACCGAAGCCCAGGGTCACGATCGCCAGGTAGTCACCGTGCAAACGCAATACCGGGAAACCGAGGATGCACCCGGCCAGGCCAGCCGTGATCGCCGCCAGCGGCAGCACCGTCCAGAAACCCAGCCCCAGGTATTGATAACCGAGTGCCAAACCGTAGGCACCGATGGCGTAGAACGCCACGTAACCCAAGTCGAGCAGGCCAGCCAGGCCGACCACGATGTTCAAGCCCAGACCCAGCAACACGTAGATCAACCCAAGGATGACCACGCCCAGCAGGTAGGAGTTGGAGAAGAACGGAAACACCACGGCGATAACAATCACCAGCGGGACGATCCAGCGCAAACGGGTTTTGTAATCGGGCGGCAGTACATGAACCCCGGAACCGGTGCTTTCAAAACCTTCGAGGATTTTCAGGCCCTTGGGGGTTTGCAGGAACAGGCTCAGGGCAAAGCGGCCAGCCATGACGATGGCGACAATCCACGCCACACGGGTCGGTTGCAGGTTGAAGCCGTAGCCGTCGAGGACCACGCCGACAATCGGGCCGAACACAATCAGGGCAACGAGGCCGGCAAGAATCGCGTCAACCAGGCTTCTTTTGAGATCAATGGTTTTTTTAGTGGTTGAAGACATCGCTTACACCTTCGACACAAGAGGACGGCCGAGCAGGCCTTGGGGCCGAAAGACCAGAACGAGAACGAGCAGCGAGAAGCTGAATACGTCTTTGTAGTCCGAATTCACCAGACCCGAGAACAGCGACTCGGAGATCCCGAGGATGATCCCGCCGAGCATCGCGCCAGGCAGCGAGCCGATCCCGCCGAGTACCGCGGCGGTGAACGCCTTGATGCCGATGACGAAGCCTGCGTAGAAGTCGAACGTGCCGTAGTTCATGGTGATCAGCACGCCGGCGAGGGCCGCCATCGCTGCACCGATGATGAACACGTAGGAGATCACGCGGTCGGTGTTGATCCCCAGGATCGAGGCCATCTTGCGGTCTTGCTGGGTGGCGCGGCACATGCGGCCGAGCTTGGTGTACTTGATGACATAGGTCAGCAGGGCCATCCCGGCGAACGCTGCGACCAGAATGAAGATTTTGGTGTAGGTCAGCTGGACGAAGCCAGTGCCGACATCCACGCGCCATGCACCGGTCAAGAGTGTTGGCACACCCTGTTGCCGAGCACCTTGGGCGATCTGTGCATAGTTTTGCAGGATCAGGGAAATACCGATGGCGCTGATCAGCGGTGCCAGTCGTGTGGAGTTACGCAGCGGTTTGTAGGCGACACGCTCGATGACCCAGCCATACACCGCCGTGACGATGATGGTGAAGACCAGTGTGCCGAGCATCAGCAGCGGGAAGGATTCAATACCGAAGTAAGCCAGCAGAGCCAGACTGATTGCCGCGAGGTAAGCGGAAATCATGTAAACCTCGCCGTGGGCGAAGTTGATCATGCCGATGATGCCATAGACCATTGTGTAGCCGATGGCGATCAGGCCATAGACCGACCCGAGGGTCAGGCCGTTGACCAGTTGCTGCAGGAAAATACCATCCATAACGCAATCTCACGCACTTGAGAGACTGCACAGAAGCGGGTTGCAACGGACCGGGGTTCAGCCGCCAGTGCAACACGGTTGTGTGCAGCTCTACGAGAAAAGACAGGTACTGCACGGACATGTTCTAAGATTGCCCGGCGCACAAGGCGCCGGGCAATCAGTCGTTCATATCACTTCTGTTTTTCCAGCTGGTGGTATTTGCCGTCCTTGTCCCACTGGTAAACCACGTAGTCGGAGACTTTCAGGTCGCCCTTGGCGTCCCAGGTCTTCTCGCCCATAACGGTCTTGACCGTGTTTTTCTTCAGCCACTCGGCAGCTTTTTCGCCACTGTTGGACTTGGAGCCGTTGAAGGCAGCAGCCAGGGTCTGGACCGAAGCGTAGGCGTACAGGGTGTAGCCTTCAGGCTCGGTGCCGGCTTTGCGGAAAGCGTCTACCACAGTCTTACTGTCTGGCAGCAGGCGCGGGTCGGCGCCGAAGGTCATCAGCACGCCGTCGACGTATTGCGGGCCACCAGCGGTGGTCACCAGTTCGTCGGTCACGATGCCGTCATCGGACATGAATTTCACGTCTTTCAGGCCTTCGGTACGCAGTTGTTTAACCAGTGGACCGGCTTCCGGGTGCAGGCCACCGAAGTAGACCACGTCGGCACCGGCCGCGCGGATCTTGGTGACCACGGCGCTGAAGTCTTTCTCGCCGCGGGTCAGGCCTTCGTACAGCACTGGCGTTACGCCGCGCTTGACCAACTGAGCCTTGGTGGCATCTGCCAGGCCTTGGCCGTAGGTGTCTTTGTCGTGCAGCACGGCAACTTTTTTGCCTTTGAGCACGTCGACGATGTAGTCGCCGGCCACGATGCCTTGCTGGTCGTCACGCCCGCACATACGGAACATGGCGCTCAGGCCGCGTTCGGTGACTTGTGGGTTGGTGGAACCTGGAGTGATCGCGATGATGCCCGCTTCGTCGTAGATCTCGGAGGCCGGGATGGTCGACGAGGAGCAGAAGTGGCCGACGACGCCAGCGACTTTCTGGTTGGTCAGGTCCTTGGCGACCGTCACAGCCTGCTTCGGTTCGCAGGCGTCATCGCCCTTGACCAGTACGATTTTTTCCCCGTTGACGCCGCCCGATGCGTTGATGGCATCGGCTGCTGCCTGTGCACCCTTCATGTACTGCTCGCCAAATGCCGCGTTGGCGCCAGTCATTGGACCTGCCACACCGATTTTCACATCAGCCTGTGCAAACGCAGAAACACCCAACGCAGTTGCCACTGCGAGGGCCAGAAAGCCTTTCTTGTAAAACGTCTGGGACATGAGGTGGTGCTCCAAGGTTTTTTTTAGTTGGCACTGCGACTTCTCTGATTGCTCAGAGCAAGGGCCGTGCCATCGGTTTTTTATTCTGAAAAAAGTCGCTGCTTTATTGTTATTTCGACTGTTTCGATCCCATTTTCATTGGGCGTGCAACCGTCTAAACCGCGGGAGGTGAAACCATTTATTTTAAAAGGCGCAACCCGCACGCGCCATCATTGCAACCGCGGCGCCAAACGACGTGCAACCAGCCTGTAACAGCCTGCGTCACCGAAGTGCACACTCGTGGTGCGCAACTGCTACAACCCGCACCACTACAGGCTAGTCGCTGCGCGAAAAAGCGCCGCTTCCAGCAACAAAATTCAACAATCAAATGACGATCCGCAAGCACTGGCCTGCGTGATACAGCGAAAAACCAGCCTCATATAGGCAGCTGCGCAAGCCGACACCCGCCAAGGGCTGCATCGGTGCGAACGGAATCGGTAGCGCTTGAGGATTTCCGTTACACAAATAGTCGGCAAAGGCTTTGCCGACGACTGTGCCAGTGGTGACGCCCCGGCCGTTGTAACCAGTGACTGCCACTATTCCGGGCGCCGGTTCGAACAGGCGCATCAGGTGATCAGGGGTAAAGGCGATGCAACCGGTCCAGGTGCATTCCCATTCAACCGGTTTGAGGTACGGAAAGTAATGCTGCTGAACGCGATCGGCCCAGGCTTTCAAGAACCAGGTCGGTTTTTGATTGCCGTTGCCGAGGCTGCCGAGCAACAAGCGCCCGTCCTTGTCGCGACGGATGCTGCTCAATACTTGCCGGGTATCCCAGGAACCCTGGCCGCCGGGCAGAATCTGTTGCGCAGCGTCTTCGGTCAGCGGCACGGAAGCCACTTGATAGTAATAGCCGGGGAAGAAATTACGCCGCAGTTCTGTCCAGTCGCCTTCGGTGTAGGCGTTGGAGGCGATCACTACCTGATCGGCAAGTACCGAACCTTGGGCGGTTTGTACCGACCAGCGCTGGCCTTGACGTTCGAGTCGAGTAACAGGCGAATGATCGAACAGCTGACCGCCGAGGTTGATGGCCGCTTTGGCCAGCCCGGTGGTATAAGCCATCGGGTTGATCGTGCCTGCACGTCGATCAAGCAGCGCGGCGGCGATTTTTTTGGTGCCGGTCGCTTGTTCGCAGGCCTGGCCGGTCAACAGCTCGACCGGCGCCCCGCGGCGCTTCCATTGTTCTTCACGACTGCGCAAATCGGCTTCGCCACGGGCGTTGTGCGCCATGTGCAACGTGCCTTCGCGGCGCAACTGGCAATCGATGCTGTACTTATCCACAAGGCTGAACACCAGGGACGGTGCCGCGCCAAGCATGCGATTGAGCTGACTGCCCACCGCTTCGCCAAACCCGGCTTCGATCTCGTCCGGCGGAATCCACATCCCGGCGTTGACCAGCCCGACGTTGCGCCCGGACCCGCCGTGACCGGCACGATGCGCTTCCAGCACGCAGACGCTTTTACCTGCTTCCAACAAATGCACCGCCGCCGACAGCCCGGTAAAACCGGCGCCGATGACACAGACATCGACCGTTACTTCGCCCTTGAGCGCCGCGTTATCAGGTCGTTGCGGCGTCAGTTTTTCCCACAGACACTCTTCGCGTAACGGCATTGCCAGACTCCAATCAGAAACCTAACCACACACCTGATCGTTCCCACGCTCTGCGTGGGAATGCAGCCCGGGACGCTCTGCGTCCCAAAAGCGGACGCGGAGCGTCCATTGAGGCATTCCTTTGCTGCGCGTGGGAACGATCAACAAAAAGCTCCGTAGCCCATCAGTCGAACGTAATACCCTGAGCCAACGGCAACTCCAGCGAATAGTTCACGGTGTTGGTCTGGCGACGCATGTAGGCGCGCCATGCATCGGAGCCCGACTCACGACCACCGCCGGTTTCCTTTTCGCCACCAAACGCCCCGCCGATTTCCGCGCCGCTCGGGCCGATGTTGACGTTGGCGATGCCGCAGTCGCTGCCCACGTCCGACATAAACTGCTCGGCTTCACGCACGTCGGTGGTGAAGATGCACGAAGACAGGCCTTGTGGCACGGCGTTGTTCAGGCGCATCGCTTCGTTGAAATCGGTGTAACCGACCACGTAGAGGATCGGCGCGAAGGTTTCGCTGCACACCACGTCGCTTTGCTCCGGCATCTCAACGATGGCCGGCGAAACGTAGTAGGCATTGGGGAATTTATCTTCCAGCTGACGCTTGCCGCCAAACACCCGGCCGCCTTCGCTCAAGGCTTGTTCCAGCGCTTCCTGCATGTTTTCGAAGCTGTTTTTGTCGATCAGCGGGCCGATCAGGTTGCCTTCCAGCGGGTTGCCGATACGGACCTTGGCGTACGCCGCCTTCAGGCGGGTGACGATTTCTTCTTTCACCGATTCGTGGGCAATCAAGCGACGCAGAGTGGTACAACGCTGACCGGCAGTGCCGACGGCGCTGAACAGGATCGCGCGAACGGCCATGTCCAGGTCGGCACTTGGGCCGAGGATCATCGCGTTGTTGCCGCCCAGTTCCAGAATGCTGCGGGCGAAGCGTGCGGCGATTTTCGGCGCCACTTCGCGGCCCATGCGGGTGCTGCCGGTAGCGCTGATCAGCGCAACACGCGGGTCATCGACCAGCGCTTCGCCGGCATCGCGGCCGCCGATGATCACTTGGCTCAGGTGCGGAGGTGCGTCGCTGAAGTTCTTCAGGACGCGGTCGAACAGCGCCTGGCAGGCCAGCGCGGTCAGCGGGGTTTTTTCCGACGGTTTCCAGATCACCGGGTTGCCGCAGACCAGCGCCAGCGCGGTGTTCCAGGCCCAAACGGCGACCGGGAAGTTGAACGCGCTGATCACGCCGACAACGCCCAGCGGGTGCCAGGTTTCGCGCATATGGTGGCCAGGACGCTCGGAAGCGATGGTCAAACCGTACAGTTGGCGGGACAGACCGACGGCGAAGTCGCAGATGTCGATCATTTCCTGAACTTCGCCCAGGCCTTCCTGGGTGATCTTGCCGGCTTCCCAGGAAACCAGCTCACCAAGATCAGCTTTATATTCACGCAGGATGTCGCCCAGTTGGCGCACCAGTTCGCCACGGCGCGGTGCCGGGACCTTGCGCCACAACTCGAACGCATGATCTGCGCGACTGATGTGTTGCTCGACTTCGGCAGCGCCTTCCCAGTTCACGGCAGCAATCTGGCTGCCATCGATCGGCGAATGCACCGGCACTTTGCCGTTCTGGTACAGGGCCGGGTTCACACCAAGACGATCAAGCAATGCGGCAACCATGGGTCACTCCTCAAGCAGAAAACAGAAATCGTGCAGCCGGAAAATCACGGCTGATCAGGCCTGTAGTTGTAGCGCCACTGAGACGAGCCAACAAACGACCATTAAGCGAGATATCATTCCGTTTATTCATGCTTCGCATCAGCCGGTAAAAGAAAAGCATAGAGCAACAAGAAAAAGGACCACCCATGCTGAATAAACGCTACTTGCCGTCGATCACCGCCCTGCAGTGTTTCGAGGCCGTGACCCGGCATTTGAGTTTCACCCGGGCCGCCGAAGAGCTGAACCTGACCCAGAGCGCCGTCAGCAAACAGGTCGCGCAACTCGAAGAATTGCTGCAGCACCTGCTGTTCCGGCGGGTGCGCCGACGCCTGCAAATGACCCCGGCTGGCGATTTGTACTTGGTGGAAGTGCGAAAAATCCTCACCCAGGTGGAGATGTCGACCCATTACCTGCGTTCCTACGGCGGTGACACCGAAGTCTTGCGCGTCTCCACGCCGCCCACCTTCGGCGCACGCTGGCTGGTGCCACGCCTGAAAGGCTGGCGCCTGCGCCATCCGTCGATTCACCTCGATCTGTGCAGTGAACAAGAAGCCGACGACCTGCTGCAGGGCCGCAGCGACCTGGCGTTCTACTTCGGCCAAGGCTCGCGGCCCGGCACCGAAAGCCTGAAGCTGTTTGGCGAAGAACTCGTGCCGGTCTGCGCACCGGGCAGCCTGCCGGACACGCCATTCACCGACCCGACGCAACTCGCCGACCTGGTCCTGCTGCAAAACGCCTCCCGGCCCCAAGCCTGGCACGACTGGTTCGACAGCCAGGGCTACCACACCGAACACAGCTATCACGGCCCGCGCTTCGAAACCTTTTATATGTGCATCCGCGCAGCACAAGTTGGCTGCGGCGTGGCCTTGCTGCCGCGGTTTCTGGTGGAAGAGGAGTTGGCCGACGGAAAACTGGTTATTCCGTGGAAACATGCGATGCCCAGCAGCGACGCGTATTACCTGGCGTATCCGGAGCATTCGGCGGAAGTGCCTAAGGTGCGGGATTTTGTGAAGTGGATGTTGGAGCAGATCGACAATCCCACGCTGATCGAATAGCCGCCCCTGTAGGAGCTGGTAGGAGCTGTCGAGTGAAACGAGGCTGCGATCTTTGACCTTTAAAAAAGCAAAATCAAAAGATCGCAGCCTCGTTTCACTCGACAGCTCCTACAAAAGCAATTCGCTCTAAAGTAAAAATCGCTGGCAATCACGGCCACGGATATGCGCCACTACCCCCATTCATTGAAACAGCTGAAACGTCGCGACCACGGGCCGCGGCCAGCCTGGAGATTCCCTTATGAGCGAGAGCGTATTCGGCGATCGCATCGTGCAGAACCTGCTCGACACCGACTTCTACAAACTGACGATGATGCAGGCGGTGCTGCACAACTACCCTAACGTCGAAGTCGAATGGGAGTTTCGTTGCCGTAACAGTGAGGATTTGCGCCCGTACCTGGCGGAGATCCGTTACCAGATCGAGCGCCTGGCCGAGTTGAGCCTGAGTGCCGATCAGTTGAGTTTCCTGGAGCGCATTAGCTTCATGAAGCCGGACTTCCTGCGCTTTCTCGGGTTGTTCCGCTTCAATCTGCGTTATGTCCATACCGGCATCGAAAACGGTGAACTGTTCATCCGTCTGCGCGGGCCGTGGCTGCATGTGATTCTGTTCGAAGTGCCGATGCTGGCGATTGTCAGCGAAGTGCGTAACCGCTATCGCTACCGCGAGGTCGTGCTGGAGCAGGCACGTGAGCAGCTCTATCGCAAGTTCGACTGGCTGACCGCCAACGCCAGCAGCGACGAATTGTCGGAGTTGCAGGTCGCTGATTTCGGCACACGCCGGCGTTTTTCCTACCGGGTGCAGGAAGAAGTGGTGAACGTGCTCAAGCACGATTTCCCCGGACGTTTCGTCGGCACCAGCAACGTGCACCTGTCCCGCGAACTGGATATGAAGCCCCTGGGCACCATGGCCCATGAGTGGATCATGGCCCATCAGCAACTCGGCCCACGGTTGATCGACAGCCAGATTGCCGCCCTCGATTGCTGGGTCCGCGAATATCGCGGTTTGTTGGGGATCGCCCTGACCGACTGCATCACCACCGATGCCTTCCTCGGTGATTTCGACCTGTATTTCGCCAAGCTCTTCGACGGCTTGCGCCACGACTCCGGGGATCCGGTGCTCTGGGCGGAAAAATCCATCGCCCACTACCACAAGCTCGGCATCGACCCGATGAGCAAGACACTGGTGTTCTCCGACAGCCTGACGCTGCCCAAGTCCCTGGAAATATTCCGTGCGTTGCGCGGTCGGATCAATGTCAGTTTCGGCATCGGCACCAACCTGACCTGTGACATTCCGGGTGTTGAACCGATGAGCATCGTGCTTAAAATGACCGCCTGCAACGGCCAACCGGTGGCGAAGATCTCCGACGAGCCTGGCAAGACTCACTGCAAAGACCCGAATTTCGTCGCCTATTTGCGACACGTTTTCAAAGTCCCTGCCCTATCCAGCATTTCCAGCAAGGAGTGAATTCATGCAAGCCGAACAGCGTGAGATTGCTGAACAGCTCAAGGTCCAGCCGCCGTTCGCCGACCAGGCCGCCCTCGAGGCTGAAGTCGCCCGGCGGATTACCTTTATCCAGGATTGCCTGCTCAATTCCGGGCTCAAGACCCTGGTGCTGGGCATCAGTGGCGGCGTCGATTCCCTGACGGCCGGCCTGCTGGCCCAGCGCGCCATGCGCGAATTACGCGAGCGTACCGGCGAGGCCGCCTACAAGTTCATCGCCGTGCGCCTGCCGTACGAAACGCAGTTCGATGAACACGACGCCCAGGCCTCGGTGGACTTCATCGCCCCGGACGAGCGCCACACCGTAAACATCGGCCCCGCGGTCAAATCCCTGGCCAGTGAAGTCGCGGCCTTCGAAGGCAAGCACGCCGTTTCGGTGGATTTCGTGTTGGGCAACACCAAGGCGCGGATGCGCATGGTCGCCCAGTACACCATCGCCGGCGCGGCCCATGGCCTGGTGATCGGTACTGACCACGCAGCGGAAGCGGTGATGGGTTTCTTCACCAAGTTCGGTGATGGCGCCTGCGACCTGGCACCGTTGAGCGGTCTGGTGAAAAATCAGGTCCGGGCGATTGCTCGTAGCTTCGGTGCGCCGGAATCGCTGGTGGAGAAAATCCCGACTGCCGATCTCGAAGACCTGTCGCCGGGTAAACCGGACGAAGCGTCTCATGGCGTGACGTATACCGAGATTGATGCGTTCCTGCACGGCGAGCCGGTGCGGGAGGAAGCGTTCAAGATCATTTGTGATACGTACAAGAAGACACATCACAAGCGGATGATGCCGTTTGCGCCTTGAGTCCTTCCCGGAGGAGCTTGTAGGACTGTAGGAGCTGTCGAGTGAAACGAGGCTGCGATCTTTTGATCTTGCTTTTTAAAAACAGAATCAAAAGATCGCAGCCTCGTTTCACTCGACAGCTCCTACAGGGATTTGCGTTGACTCATGAATCAGCCAAAAAAAGCGTCCCAAGTGGACGCTTTTTTTATGCGTGCAATTCGATTACTTCAGGGTAACCGTGCCTTTCATCATCGAGATGTGGCCCGGGAACGAGCAGAAGAAGCCGTACTTCTCGGCAGCGTCGAGTTTCGACACATCGAAAGTCACCGAGTCGGTCTCCTTGGCACCAATGATTTTGGTGTGGGCGATGATGCGTGCGTCGCCTTCCGGCAGGTAGTTCTTGTCGATGCCCGCGGCCAGGCCAGCGGTGGCGATTGGCTGCATGTCAGCCTCTTTGCTCAGCACCCAGTTATGGCCCATGACGTTTTTCGGCAGGCTGCCGGAGTGGGTCAGCTCGACGGTGAAGGTTTTGCAGCTCTTGTCGATTTCAATGGCCTTGCTGTTGAAGGACATTTGGTCTGTGGAGTCGATGGTGGTCTTGCACTCGGCAGCCATCAATTGGCTGCTGGCCAGCGTCAGCAGGGATACCGCAACAAGTTTGGCAAACATGGTGAATCTCCAAGGCAGGGTTAACGAAAACGCGAATGGACAGAAGACTGCCTGAAAACTTCGCAAGTTCCTATGACCTGAATCAAAAATTGTATACAACTTTCGGGCTATGACACTCATCGAAACAATCTAACAGCCAGGCGTCTGGTCCGGCCCTATCCTCAGGTCGTCATCCCTTATCTGGAGCGCCTGTCATGTCCATCAACAGCTTTTTGTGCAGTTTGCTCGCCGCCTATGCCTGTGGCGCCAGCGGTACCTACGAGACACCCAAACGCGAGGTTTAATCCTTGGAGCGACGCTTGCCTGCCTTTACTCTGTGGCCATCCTGACCCTGGAGTAAGGCATGTCTATCGCGTCCGTTTGTGTATTTTGCGGTGCCAGTACTGGCACCAACCCGGCTTATCGTGAAGCGGCTGTCGCCTTGGGGCGAGCACTGGCCGAGCGCAAGCTGACCCTGGTCTATGGCGGCGGCGCCGTCGGGCTGATGGGAATCGTCGCCGATGCCGCACTGGCCGCGGGCGGTGAAGTGATCGGGATCATCCCGCAAAGCCTCAAAGATAAGGAAATCGGCCACAGCGGCCTGACGCGTCTGGAAGTGGTCGACGGCATGCATGCGCGCAAGGCGCGGATGGCTGAACTCAGCGATGCGTTTATCGCGTTGCCCGGCGGCCTCGGCACACTGGAAGAACTGTTCGAAGTCTGGACCTGGGGCCAGCTCGGCTACCACGGCAAACCGCTCGGTTTGCTCGAAGTAAACGGTTTCTATGGCCAATTGACCGCTTTTCTTGATCATATCGTCGGCGAAGGCTTCGTTCGCGAACCACACCGTGACATGCTGCAAGTGAGCGAATCGCCGCAAACCCTGATCGATGCTCTGGACGCCTGGCAACCCTCGATCCTGCCAAAATGGGCCGAGCAAAAACCCAGCTAACGGCTAGGCACCGATACAAGGCAGAATATGCGCCGCTCAACCTCACCTTCGACCCCAGAGGATCGCCCATGGCTAAACCTAATTATTCCTTCGCCAAACGTCAGAGAGACTTGGCCAAGGAGCAGAAGAAAGAGGAAAAGCTTCAGCGCAAGAAAGCTACAGCTGAAGAAGAAGCAGCAGCACTGAACCCGGATGCAGAAGGTGAAGTGGCGGCAGAAGATGCTATTGAAGCACCGAAAGATCAGGCGCCCGACGCCTGAGACCCTCAGGGCCCGATGATCTGATCAGGCTCACCGGATCTGTGTCCAGGGTCAGCAGCCTTGCTGCTGACCCTCACAGGCCCAACGCTTTGTTAATCGATTCGCGATAGCCCTTGGGCAAGTTGGCCGGCAAATGCGCCGGATCAAACAGCCCGATCTCCTTGTGTTCATGACTTACTTTCGGCACAAAACCGCCCAGCAACTGGCAGCGGTAAGTTGAGATGAACACGTGTTTGCCGGGGATCACCTCGAACAGATACGAATCCAGCGGTACTCCCACCTCCACTGCAACGTCCAGTTCCTCGGCAATTTCTCGTGCCAGGCAGTCTGGCGCTGTCTCGCCGAGTTCAATCCGCCCGCCGGGCAATTCCCATTCGTCGCGCTCGTTAAGCATCAGCACGACCAGGCCTTCGGGGGATTGCAGGACGCCTTTGATTGAAACCGGGAACATCGGAATTCTCCTTCAATATGATCGTTCCCACGCTCTGCGTGGGAATGCAGCCCGGGACGCTCCGCGTCCCAAAGCGGACGCAGAGCGTCCAGTGAGGCATTCCCACGCAGAGCGTGGGAACGATCTACCTAGTCCAGCGGCATCACCGTCACCCGAACCTCCGGGTCATGGTTGCCACCGCCAAGAATCACCCCACGCAGCGGCGACACATCGGAAAAATCCCGGCCCCATGCCAGCGTGATGTGTTCCAGCGCCGGTTGCACATTGTTGGTCGGGTCAAAATCCACCCAGCCCAGCACCGGGCAAAACACCGAGACCCAGGCATGGGACGCATCGGCGCCGATCATCCGTGGTTGCCCCGGTGGAGGCTGAGTCAGCAGGTAACCGCTGATATACCGCGCCGCCAAACCGCGCGAGCGCACACACGCGAGCATCAAGTGCGCAAAGTCCTGACAGACCCCGCGCCGACGCTCCAGCACTTCCACCAAGGGCGTAGCCACCTGGGTCGCCTCGGCGTCGAAGGTGAACTCGCTGAAAATCTTCTCCATCAACGCCTGGACACCCAGTAACAACGGCCGGCCCGGTGGAAAGCAGCTTTCCGAGAACTCGACAAAGTTGCGCTTCAAATGCACGTACGGCGATTCGAAACGATAACGACAGGCTTCCAGCAGCTCCGGTGAAAGCGGCTGGCTGCTGTAGGTCAACGCATTGCGAGTTTCTTCCCAGGCCGGCGATTGAGTGAAATCCAGAATTGGCCGGGCCAGTACTTCGACAGTAAGTTCGGCATTCACCAGCAATTCATCGTGAGGCCGCTCGAACGCCAAGCGGGTCAGCGGATTACCGAATACGTCCAGTTCGTCCCGACGGGTCGTCGGGTCCGGGCTGATCAACAACGCCTGCGCGGTGCAGCGC
This sequence comes from Pseudomonas sp. LBUM1646, assembly GCF_059716165.1. Lineage (NCBI taxonomy): Bacteria > Pseudomonadati > Pseudomonadota > Gammaproteobacteria > Pseudomonadales > Pseudomonadaceae > Pseudomonas > Pseudomonas sp. LBUM1646. Next base: position 672,827 of record NZ_CP166810.1, on the reverse strand, counting down.
TGCCAGGTACAGGCGCGCGGCCACAGGTGCGCCAGTTGCTGAGCCAGGGACACCGGGCTGTCGTAGTGATAATGGGTGTCGTGGAAAATCTGGTAACGGGCATTCATCAGACGGACACCGTGCGCTGGCTGACATCATCGACATGGGCGAAATGACGCAAGGCCAAACGATCCGAGACCTGGCCACTGGCATCGGCGATCTCTTGCAGCAGATCGGCCAAGCCCTCGATAGCCGCATGGACGCTGGCCTCACCAAACAACGAGTTCTCCAGACAACCCAAATCGAAATGCATCAAACGCTCCACCAGTTGCGGCAGCCCAGCCTCTCGCGGAGCACCGAAATCGTCGTTCAAGCGCTTCAAGGTCCGGGTGACCAGTTTCAACTGGAACAGCACCGCATGCGGGTTCTGTTCATCCAGGAGCAACAGGTCGAGCACCGGTATTAACTGCGCAACCGCCAGGTAGCGCGAGCGGTAGGTGATGCTGCTGTTGCCCAATTCCAGCAACCATTCCAGCCCGGCTTGATCGAAGGCGCCAGCACCACGCAGAAACGCCGCGAGGCTGCCGCTGAGAAACTGCAGTCGCTCGATCCGCCGGCCGATCATCAGGAAGCGCCAGCCTTCGTCCCGGGTCATGTCGTCCAGGGCAAAACCGGACAGCGCCGCCAACGACATCACCAAGCGGTTGAGGAAATCCAGCAACTCGCCGAAATCCGGTTCTTCGGTCTCAAGCTCGATGGCTTCGCGCTGCAACTCCACCAGCGCCTGCCAGTTTTCCCGCGAGAGCTTGCCGCGCACTTGCGAGGCCGCCCACTGCAAACGTTGCAGGTTGGAACGCAGGCTGAACGGCCAGTCATCACCGAGCAACGCCGCCAGCAAGCGTTCCGGCAACTCGCCTTCGTCGGGCAACAGGTTCAGCCGCTCACCGAGATCGACCGCCGCTTCCAGCGCTTGCGGGTCGTCGCCATCGACATAGCGCGCCAGCATGATCCGCAGCAGCCGCGCGCTGTCATCGCAGCGTTCACAGTAACGCCCGAACCAGAAAAGGTTCTCGACCACCCGCGACGGCAGATACGGATCGCGCCGCACCAGATCGTGGACGCCGATGGCGCGCTGGGTTTTCCATTGTTCACCGCTGGGGGCTCGCTCGCCGAGTACCCACGTGTCCTTGCTCGCGCCACCGCGCTGCATCGACACCACTTCGGCGTCGGCCTCGGCCGCCACCCGGGTCAAGCCGCCGGGCAACACCCGATAGCCATCGCGACTCGCCACCGCATATACACGCATGCCGATGGCCCGAGGTTGCAGATGGCCATCTTCGGCTTGCCAGATTGGTGCCTGGGACAGTTGCGCCAGTTCTTGCGCGACATAAGCATAAGGACGCGCCTGCATGCGTTCCGCCAGCGCTTTACGCTGTTTTTCACTCAAATCCCGGCCAAACACCGGTGCAAAGCTCTGGGACGGAAATGCTGGTTTGATCAGCAATTCAGGCAATTTTTCCAGGGCTTGCGCGAGCACCGGCGCTTCACCGCACCACCAGGTGGCGATGGACGGCAGGATCAGTTCTTCACCAAACAGGAATTGATTGATCCTTGGCAGGAAGCCCAGCAGGCCCGGCGACTCCAGTACGCCGCTGCCCAAGGCATTCGCCACCAGCACCCGACCTTGGCGCACGGCTTCCAGCAACCCAGGCACACCGAGGGCCGAGTCGGTACGCAGCTCCAGCGGATCGCAGAAATCATCGTCGAGCCGACGCATGATCGCGTGGACCCGGCGCAGACCGCTCAGGGTTTTCAGGTAGACGGTGGCGTCGCGAACCGTCAGGTCGCCGCCCTCCACCAGTGGATAACCGAGCTGGCGCGCCAGGTACAAATGTTCGAAATAGCTTTCGTTGAATCGTCCCGGCGTCAACAGCACCACCAGCGGCGCTTCATCGTCACACGGTGCCTGGCGGGCCAACGTTTCCTGCAAGGTGCGGAAAAACCCGGCCAGGTGCTGCACCTTCAAATCCCGGTACAACTCGGGGAAGGCCCGGGACACGATGGTACGGTTTTCCAACGCATAGCCGGCACCGGACGGCGCCTGGGTCCGGTCAGCGGTGACCCACCAACGACCGTCAGGGGTGCGTGCCAGATCCACGGCGTATAGATGCAGAAAAGCCCCGTCAGGCGGAGCTATCCCCTGGCAAGGCCAGAGGAAGTTGTTGTGCCCGAACACCAGCTCGGCCGGCAGCAGGCCTTCAGCGATCAAACGCTGCGGACCATAAAGATCCGCCAGCACCGCGTTGAGCAAGCGCGCCCGCTGGGCAATCCCGGCGGACAATTGCTGCCACTCATCGGCAGCAATCACATGGGGCAACAGGTCCAGTTCCCACGGACGATCGGCACCCTTGGGATCGGCATAGACGTTGTAAGTCACGCCGTTTTCCTGGATCTGCCGAGTCAGCAAAGCCTGGCGCTGCACCAGTTGCGCCGGGGTGCTGCGTTGCAATTGGTCGAACAGCCGACGCCAGTGCGGGCGCACCGCGCCGCTGTCATCGAGCAGTTCATGGTAAGTGCCCGCCGTCAGCGGGTAGCGGTCAAGCAGGTCAGGCATGGAAAGCTCGGCAGACAGCAAAGAACGGTCAGACTAACGCAGGCTCATGACGCTCGGATATACGAAAAATCCGAGCGTCGCGTAGGGCTTAGAAACGTCGCAAATCGAGTGTCATCGGCAGTTCGTCGTTAATCGTCACGTTCGGTATAGGAAGTTTCCCAGGGGTGTGTCCGATTCGGAAGAATCGCGCCATGCGCCGGCTCTCTGCTTCATTGGCGTTCACCGGCAAGCTGTCATAGTTGCGCCCACCCGGATGGGCGACATGGTACTGACAGCCACCCAGAGAGCGTTCCATCCAGGTGTCGAGCAAGTCGAACACCAGCGGCGCGTGGACCGGGATGGTCGGTTGCAGGCAGTTGGACGGTTGCCAGGCGCGGAACCGCACGCCCGCGACAAATTCGCCAACCCGGCCGGTCGGTTGCAACGGCACCGGGATGCCGTTGCAGGTCAGCAGATAGCGTTGCGGCGCCAGTCCCGTGACTTTGACCTGCAAACGCTCCAGGGACGAATCCACATAACGCACCGTGCCGCCGACCGCGCCCTCCTCGCCCAGCACATGCCAAGGCTCCAGGGCCTGACGCACTTCCAGCTCGATACCACTGACAGCGTAGTCGCCGACCTTGGGGAAACGAAACTCCAGATGCGCGGCAAACCACTCCGCCCGCACCGGATAACCGGCAGCATTCAGATCGACGATGACGTCGGCGAAATCCTGCTCGATAAAGTGCGGTAACAGGAAACGATCGTGCAACTCGGTACCCCAGCGCGCCAGTTTCGGCGGCGCATAAGGTTCACGCCAGAACCGCGCCACCAGCGCCCGCAGCAACAACTGCTGGGCCAGGCTCATGCGCGCATGGGGCGGCATTTCAAATGCTCGCAACTCCAGCAAGCCGAGTCGCCCGGTGGCGCCATCCGGCGAATAGAGTTTGTCGATGCAAAACTCGGCGCGGTGGGTGTTGCCCGTCACGTCGATCAGCAGGTTGCGCAGCAGTCGATCCACCAGCCACGGCGCGCACTCCTCCCCCGGTTTCGGCATCTGGGCGAAGGCGATTTCCAGCTCATACAACGAGTCATTACGCGCCTCGTCCACCCGTGGTGCCTGGGACGTCGGGCCGATGAACAGTCCGGAAAACAGGTAGGACAAGGACGGGTGGTTATGCCAGTAACTGATCAGGCTGCGCAGCAAGTCCGGACGGCGCAGGAACGGTGAGTCAGCCGGTGTCGCGCCACCCAGTACGAAATGGTTGCCGCCACCGGTGCCAGTGTGGCGGCCGTCAATCATGAATTTCTCGGTGGTCAGCCGAGTCTGGCGCGCTTCTTCGTAAAGAAATTCGGTGCGTTCAACCAGCTCATCCCAAGTGGCGGATGGCTGCACGTTAACCTCGATCACGCCCGGATCCGGGGTGATGCGGAAGTTACTCAGGCGCGGATCGCTCGGCGGTTCATAGCCTTCCAGCAACACCGGGCAATGCAATTCCTCAGCGGTGGCCTCGATGGCAGTGACCAGTTCCAGGTAATCCTCGACCCGCTCCAGCGGCGGCATGAACAGGTACAACCGGCCGTCCCGCGCTTCGGCGCAGAATGCGGTGCGGGTCAGCCAGTCGGCGGATTCGTCGACCTCAATTTCCCGTTCAACCGCTTCAGCCGGCGTGCCTGGACTGTTCAACTGCTGAGTATCTGGAAGCGCCGGGAATTCCTGGTTCGGATCGTTAGGGTAGATGAATGGATACTCCGCCGCCTTCACCCAAGGCTGCGACCCCAGCGGCAAACGATAACCCAGCGGCGAATCCCCCGGCACCAACCGGCAGTGTTCATCGCGCAGGTACCAGCGACCGCTCTGCCATTGATCACCCTTGGCGGTGCGCGCCAGCGGCAGGACCTGGCCAATGACCTTGTCCAGCCCTTGGCTGAAGACTTTGCGCAGTCGCGCCCGCTCTAACGGTTCTTCCAGGCGTGAGTCTTCGGCGCTGACGTTCTGCGGCAAAGCGCCTTCGCGCCAGAGGTAATAGAAATTATCTTCGTAGGCCGGGAACACAAAGCGTGTCGGAATTTTCAAGCGCTCGGCAACACTCGCCAGAAAACGCCCGGCCAGTTCGCCATCGGCGCCGTAGTCTTCCTGCTCGTCGGCGATCAGCGCGCTGTTGTGCCAGATCGGCACGCCGTCACGACGCCAATAGCAATTCAGCGACCAACGCGGCAATTGCTCGCCCGGATACCACTTGCCCTGGCCGAAATGCACCAGGCCTTTGGGCGCGTAATGCTTACGCATGCGCTGGAACAGTTCGGCGGACAGGCGACGCTTGTCCGGGCCGAGGGCCGCGGTGTTCCACTCGGCGCCGTCGGGGTCATCGATGGAAACGAAGGTCGGCTCGCCGCCCATGGTCAGGCGTACGTCGCCTTCCAGCAGGTCGGCATCGATTTGCCGGCCCAGCGCCTGGATCGCCAGCCACTGGTCTTCGGTGTAGGGCTTTGTGACCCGTGGTGCTTCCCAAATCCGCTCCACGGACATTTCGTGGGTGAATTCGCACTCGCACGGCTCTACCAAGCCACTGATCGGTGCCGCAGAGCCCGGATCGGGACTGCACGCCAACGGAATGTGTCCTTCACCGGCAAACAGCCCTGAGGTCGCGTCCAGGCCGATCCAGCCGGCACCGGGCAAGTAGACCTCGCACCAGGCGTGCAAATCGGTGAAGTCCACCTCTGTGCCCGAAGGGCCATCGAGGCTTTTGACGTCGGCGGTCAGCTGGATCAGGTAACCGGAGACGAAACGCGCCGCCAGCCCGAGGTTGCGCAGCAATTGCACCAGCAGCCACGCCGAGTCGCGGCAGGAACCGGAGGCGTGTTCCAGGGTGTGTTCGGGGGTCTGGACGCCGGGCTCCATGCGGATCAGGTAGCCGATGTCTTCACTCAGGCGCTGGTTGAGGGCGACGAGGAAATCCACGCTGGGCAGCGGCGTGCGGTCGATGCCGTCCAGATAGGCCTTGAACTTTGGCGTCAGGGGCAAGGTTTCCAGGTACGGCGCCAGCTCCTTGCGCTCGTCGGCGGCATAGGTGAACGGGATCTTTTCCGCGTAGGGCTCAAGGAAGAAATCGAAGGGATTGAACACCGCCATTTCTGCCAGCAGGTCGACTTCGATCCGCAGCTCATCGGTTTTTTCCGGGAACACCAACCGCGCCAGGTAATTGCCCTGAGGGTCCTGTTGCCAGTTGATGAAGTGCTGCTCGGGCGAGACTTTCAGCGCATAGGACAAAATCCGCGTGCGACTGTGGGCTGCCGGGCGCAGGCGAACGATCTGCGGACCGAGCTCGACAGCGCGGTCGTAGCGGTAATGCGTGACGTGATGCAATGCGACATGAATCGACACGGCGTGCCTCCTGCGAGCCTTAAGCGTATTTGAAAGCGCGCAAGACTTATGCCACCCAGCAGCGCTGGCGCTTTCACAGATTTGCTAAGGGCAGTACAGCACCAAAATCGGGCGATGCGGGAATTTGGTTTGGGCCAGGTGCACGCAAATGTAGCAAGCCGCTACCGCGTGAGCCTCAAAGGGTGTGCTTCAGGCTCGCTTCCAGCCGCTTGATCCGCTGACGGATGCGAGCGCCCACCTGCAGCACCTTGATCCCACGCTGGTAACGACGCGTGCTCATCAAGTACAGACCGATCAGCGACGGCACAGCCGCTATCCAGACAAACCCCATATGATTCGCCTCGACCATCACCAGCAACGTGATCGACAGACAGCACACCAGCATCGTGAACAACCCCCAGACCGCCTTGGGGTAACCGCGAATCAGCGCGATGAAACACAGGCACATCACCAGACACCCGCCGAACATGGCGAAGAGGACGTACTCCATCATCGGGTAGTCATGTGGAAAAAATGCCGTTCCGAACACCGAGCCGGTCAATGACATGGCAAAAATCGTCATCATCATGACCGCCACATGAATCCATCCGTAGCGCCGCACATACGGTTGCCAGGCCAGCCAGTGGGCGAACTTCAGTTGCATGAGTTTGTCGGCGGCGGTGTGTGGCGCGGGGGATTTCTTGCGGCGGGACACGGTGTTCTTCCTTGAAGTTGAAAAGCTGCAACCTGATCGTTCCCACGCTCCTGCGTCTGATCGTTCCCACGCTCTGCGTGGGAATGCAGCCCGTGACGCTCCGCGTCACTGGACGCGGAGCGTCCCTAGAGGCGTTCCCACGCAGAGCGTGGGAACGATCAGTAGATCAGCAACAATCAGCAAAACGCCAACCCGAAGGTTGGCGTTTTGTTATCAGCGGTCAGCGCTTAGCGCGGTACAACCGGCTTACGCGCAGGCTTTGGCCCCTTGCCTTTGGCCGCGTCCTTGCGATCCTTCGCAGCCTGCTGGTTGCGGGCGAACGCCGCAGCCTTGGCCTGTTCACGCTTGTCCCACGGGTTGCCACCATCGCTGGCACGCGGCGGCAGGCCGGTGTGCTGGGTCAGGATCTTGGTGGTCTTCTCCCCCGCCACTTTATGGCTGCCAGCCGGCGTCGAGTTCTTGCGACGGGCGCTCTGGTAGCTGTCGGTGGCCGGCTGATGCAACGGGATCAACTGGGTTTTGCCCGGCCCGATCAGGTCGGCACGGCCCATGCGGGTCAGCGCTTCACGCAGCATCGGCCAGCCTTTCGGGTCGTGATAACGCAAGAACGCTTTGTGCAGACGACGCTGCTCTTCGCTCTTGACGATGGTGACCGCGTCGCTCTTGTAAGTGACCTTACGCAGCGGGTTCTTGCCCGAGTGGTACATCGCGGTGGCGGTGGCCATCGGCGACGGGTAGAACGCCTGCACCTGGTCGGCCCTGAAGCCGTTGCCCTTGAGCCACAGGGCCAGGTTCATCATGTCTTCGTCGGTGGTGCCCGGGTGAGCGGCAATGAAGTACGGAATCAGGTACTGCTCTTTCCCGGCTTCCTTGGAGTACTTCTCGAACATGCGCTTGAACTTGTCATAGCTGCCGATGCCCGGTTTCATCATCTGGTTGAGCGGACCTTCCTCGGTGTGTTCCGGGGCGATCTTCAGGTAACCACCGACGTGGTGGGTCACCAGCTCTTTGACGTATTCCGGCGACTCGACCGCGAGGTCGTAGCGCAGGCCGGAAGCGATCAGGATCTTCTTCACTCCCGGCAAGGCACGAGCGCTGCGATACAGCTGAATCAACGACGAGTGGTCGGTGTTCAGGTTCGGGCAGATGCCTGGGAACACGCACGATGGCTTGCGGCACGCAGATTCGATTTCCGGGCTCTTGCAGGCGATGCGGTACATGTTCGCGGTCGGGCCACCGAGGTCGGAAATGACGCCGGTGAAGCCTGGGACCTTGTCGCGGATCTCTTCGATTTCGCGAATGATCGACTCTTCGGAACGGTTCTGAATGATCCGGCCTTCGTGCTCGGTGATCGAGCAGAAAGTGCAGCCGCCGAAGCAGCCACGCATGATGTTCACCGAGAAGCGGATCATGTCGTAGGCAGGAATCTTTTCCTTGCCGTATGCCGGGTGCGGAATCCGTGCGTAAGGCATGCCGAACACGTAGTCCATTTCTTCGGTGGTCATCGGAATCGGCGGCGGGTTGAACCAGACGTCGACTTCGCCGTGCTTCTGCACCAGCGCACGGGCGTTGCCCGGGTTGGTTTCCAGGTGAAGCACGCGGTTGGCGTGAGCATAAAGAACGGCGTCGCCACGGACTTTCTCAACCGATGGCAGGCGAATCACGGTCTTGTCGCGGGTCATCTTCGGGCTGGCCAGAATCTGAACGACTTTGGCTTCTTCCGGATCTTCAAGCGGACCCTTTTCCTGCTCGATGGCGCAGGCCTGGGTGTCCTGGGTGTTTACGTACGGGTTGATGATCTTGTCGACCTTACCCGGACGATCGATGCGCGTGGAATCGACTTCGTACCAGTCTTTCGGCGTATCACGACGGATGAACGCGGTGCCGCGCACGTCGGTGATGTCTTCGATCTTGTGACCGTAGGACAGACGCTGGGCAACTTCGACAATCGCACGTTCGGCGTTGCCGTACAGCAGGATGTCGGCGCTGGCATCGATCAGGATCGAGTTGCGCACCCGGTCCTGCCAGTAATCGTAGTGGGCGATGCGGCGCAGGGAAGCTTCGATGCCACCGAGGACGATCGGCACGTTTTTGTAGGCTTCCTTGCAGCGCTGGCTGTAGACCAGGCTCGCGCGATCCGGACGTTTGCCCGCCAAGCCACCGGGGGTGTAGGCGTCGTCGGAACGGATTTTCTTGTCGGCGGTGTAGCGGTTGATCATCGAGTCCATGTTGCCGGCCGCGACACCGAAGAACAGATTCGGCTCGCCGAGCTTCATGAAGTCGTCTTTGGACTGCCAGTTCGGCTGGGCAATGATCCCGACGCGGAAGCCCTGGGACTCCAGCAGCCGGCCGATGATCGCCATGCCGAACGACGGATGGTCAACGTACGCATCACCGGTGACGATGATGATGTCGCAGGAATCCCAGCCGAGCTGATCCATCTCCTCCCTGCTCATGGGCAGGAATGGCGCTGGCCCGAAACATTCGGCCCAGTACTTGGGATAGTCAAATAACGGCTTGGCTGCTTGCATCATGTCGATAACCGGCGTTGGCTTTCATTGAATTTCGCGGGCGCGGAATATAGCACAAAAAATAACCAATTCCGACGACAATGGTCGGCTTTTACCTTCAACCTGATTTACCCAGTGGCCTGCACGGCATTTTTTGCCGACCACATGGCACTACATAGTGATTCCTCGAAAAAAAATCCCGTGGGTAGTCTGGTGCTTCGACCATCAGGCCCGCTCAATTGAGCCACGGAGCAATCATTGAAAGACTCGACACCTATTCAACCGGCCCCCATCGCAACAGCAACAGCAACACCAACACCAACACCAACACCAACACCAACACCAACACCAACACCAACACCAACACCAACACCAACACCAACACCAACACCAACACCAACACCGTCCCCCGCTCACGCACGCTTCATCAAGGACCAACTGCCCCTCTGGTTGAAGCAGGCTTCACCTGAGCTGCGCAGTGCCTTTCGCACCAGTCTGCTGGCAAGCAATCAATCCAGGCATGAGCTCGCCGCACTCTTCAAGGCGCTAAAAAGCCCGCTCGACTTCGCGCGGCCCCTGCTGAAAGCAAAATTGACAGGTGATCTGGCGTTGCTGGACCCGGATAAATCTACATTGGTGCACGAGTGGAAAAACCACCATTTGTTCGGGCTGATAAAAACCCATCAGAAAACCACCGAACATACGCTTCTGGAAGCCGCCCTGCAGAACTTCGAAGAAGCCGAATCCCTGGACGATGGTTTTGAAGCAGGCTCCGGACTCTACGTGTCCGGGCTCGCCAACGGCAACATGAGCAGCGTCGGCCCGGAACGCTTCGCCAAACTCTGTCGCGACATGGACATCGGCCAGCTCTATCGCCAACACATCAGCGAGGTGCTCAAACCACCCGCCACCAAGGACGACACCGCAAAACACCCGGAAACCCTGCTCAAGCCGCATGAACAAAACACCTTTGAGGTGGCCATTCACACGGCGCGGATGCAGAAGGTGATCTCTCAAGACCTCTACAATCTGTTGCTCGAACTGCTTCGCAAAGGACAGCACGATGATTTGAGCTGCTCACACCTGAAAATCAACGCGGTGGTGTTGCCCGGCATTCTGGTCATCGGCGACAAACGTTTCGACCGCTATCAAGTGCTCTACATTCCAGAAGACCCGATCAGCCCTATCCAACGATACCCCTCATTCGACGACCTCAAGGTGAAGCTGGCGGAGAAACTGGTTTCCCCGCCGTATCTGAAATTCTTTCAACGCTTCGTGCCCTCTCGGCACGAAGGGGAAACGTTCACCCTAGGCGCCGACGGGGCGGGCTCCTCCCCTCCAGGCAAGCCCTACATCGTCGAGCCGGTGGTTCGCGCCCGGATTGCTGGCGATGTCTTCGACGCCATCGTCGACCAACGTATCGCCAAGATCAAAAATGATGCGGGCGCCCTGGTCGTCTCCACGGCGGACGCCGACGCCACCAGCAGAATGAAGAGGCACCAGCGTTACGAAGAGGCAGGGCTGACGCTGCTAATGCTTGCTGTCTCCTTTTTACCCGTGGTGGGCGAGGTTTTGTTGGTGATGACTGCCGGCCAGTTGATCGGTACGGTCTATCACGGCCTGGCCGCCTGGAGCCGCGGCGACAGTGATGAAGCCTTGAACGATTTGCTGGACGTTGCCGACAACGCAATCCTGGCGGGCGTCACGGCCGGCGCGGTGAAAACCGTGGGTTTCACGGCCGGGCTAGTCAACGTCAAGTTACGCGATGGTCGTCTGCGATTATGGAACAGCGACCTGAGCGCTTATCGTCAGGCACCCGACCTGCCCACCACCCTGCGCCCCAACGCCCAAGGGCTATATGAGCACAACGAAAAAACCTGGCTGGCACTGGACGAGCATTTCTACGAGGTTAAAAACGTCACCTCCGGCGACCCATGGCAACTGCAACATCCTTCGGATCCCGAGGCCCACACCCCAAACTTGCAGCACAACGGCGCAGGTGCCTGGCGCCTGATGCACGAGGACCCGCAAACCTGGGATGGGCTGAAGCTGATCAAGCGACTGGGGCCTGTCGCCTCAAGCATTCGTGAAGAAGCCGTTGAGTCGATTCTGCTGGTCAGCGGGTTGGGAAAAACGGCGCTACGCGAACTCCACCTGAAGGCTCAGCAGCCACCCGCCTCTCTGATCGATACGGTCAAACGCTTTGGCCTGGAGCAGGAACTCAGAGACTTCAACCTGGAGCGCGCCGAAGGCAAGACGCCAACCCCGCACTCACCGCTCATCCAAATGCACCTGCTCGCCACACTGCCCGAGTGGCCAAAGACTCGGATGCTCAAGGTCGTCGATGATCAAGGGAAAGCGCTCCTCAGCTATGGCGAGCTCGCGAAGGCAACGTTACCGGAACTCAAAATAACCGAAACCCGACTCAGAAATGGTGAGCTGCTGAACACTGTTTTAAGTACGTTGGCGCCTGACGAGTTCAACGGGCTGTTGAAAGACGCCGAACCCTCCTTGCTCAGCAATACCAGACGCCTGGCCCTGCGACTTGCCGAGCAAGCCCCGGCCCGGAAAAGTGAGCTGCTTTCCAAGCTATACACCTTCACCGAACGCCCGGAAACGCCGTTACAACAACACATTCAGCAAGTGATTCCTTCCCTGCCGAAAAGCTACCTGCAGCAGTTAGCCACTAGCGTCGACGCCCAGGAACACACGAGGATACTGCGCGAAAAAAGCCTGTTGTCACTCATGCACAACGAAGCGGCCCAGTATCTCGAAGAAACAGCCGTAGCCCGGACATGCGAGGGCTTGTACCTCGATTGCGTAGACGCCCCGAGCAGCGACCCACTGGCCCTGGCCTGCCTTGAACAACTGCCGGGCTGGTCACCTTCGGTGCGAATCGAAATGCACGACACGACCCTGAACGGGACATTGCTGGCCAGCGCCGGTAGCGACACTGCGGTCAATCGCCGCGTCCTGGTGCGGACGGGTACGAAGTACACGGCCTACGATGCAGCGGGCAGCCTGCTAAACGGCCGGAGCGACCTCTATACTTCGATCCAGAAGGCCCTGCCTGCCACCGAACGCCGCGCCTTGGCCAGCGATGAAGGAACTTGGCCGGTCCGCATAAAAAACGCGATCCACAACGGCATTGAGCGCCTGCTTGGGCAACCCTTGGCCATTCGCCGGGGCACAGCGACATCGCCAACAGAAGCCACGAACCCGGGCTTTGCCCTTGACGTGAATTTCGCCCGACCAGAAACACCGAAGGGCCTGTCGCTGCGCCCTGACGGAATTCATGAGCAAAGCCCCTCCAAAAGCGGCCTGTTCACCTACTACATTCTGGAAAACAATCGGTACTACCAGGTCGAGAACGCCAGGCCGGGCTGGCGAGTGATCGATGCGCGCAGCCCCTACCGCGCGTACAAACCCTTCGTGCGGCAAAAGACCGGAGGTGGCTGGGAAATCGATACCGACAGTGGGCTGCCGGGCGGCACACCGGGCGGTAACACACCGTCAAAACACCTTGCAGTGCCGCAGGAAACCAGCAGCAGCTATTTAAGCGCCACGGAATACAACGTTTCCGAGCCGTTCACTGCGGTCGAGCGTGATCGCATGTCCGGCATCAAATCTTACCAACATGGCCTTAACAGGCTGATCGGTTTTGATCGTGCCAACAACGGCCGTTATCCCCTGAGGGACCTGCAAGGGAAACCGCTGCGCATCAAAAAAATCCAGTCTCAAGCTAAATCCAGGCACAGCGACAGGCGCTATGAGGGTGCAGTCATCAAGCCTTACATCCAATGGGAGAATTTCGAAGGCGTCGCCAACCTGTACGAAGAGAAACTGGAGATCCGCAAGTTCACTGCCGCCGACTGCAAGGTGCCGGAAGAAAAGGCGTTGATCGGGCAAGACATGGTGACCTGCAAAAAGCCGCTGACCAAAGGAGAGATTCTTGGCGTGTATGGCGGAGGGCTGATTCCGGCTTATGTCGGCGCCGTCAGAAAAGACCCGTTTCTCATTGACGTAGAACCCAAAAGCCATTTCCTCAGCGTCAAACGCCATGGCGTTCTCCTGTCCGGCGACAATGTTCTGTCTCGAATCAACACGGTCTTCGAGTATGAACAGGGCAAACCGGCCAGGCAGGCTAAAACGGGTTACAACGTGGAAGCCGTGTCGTTCGATGTGGAGGTTCAAACGTCGGACGGACGCAAGCAAAACTACCTGCTATATGGGTTCTTTGCCATCGACGACATTGCCGTCGACAACGAACTACGCTGGGACTATGGCTATACCGAGGAAGCGATCAAAGCCTTGTTCCCCTGAAGCAAGTATCCATCGACGCCGCCAGAGGGTTAATCGTCGTCGAAGTTATAGCTGCCCGGCGCAAGGTTCTCGAAGCGGGTGTACTTACCGATGAACGCCAGTCGCGACGTGCCGATCGGGCCGTTCCGCTGTTTACCGATGATGATCTCGGCAATGCCTTTGTGCTCGGTTTCCGGGTGATAAACCTCATCCCGGTACACGAACATGATGACGTCGGCATCCTGCTCGATCGCTCCGGATTCCCGGAGGTCGGAGTTGATCGGGCGTTTGTTCGGGCGTTGTTCCAGGGAGCGGTTGAGCTGGGACAGCGCCACCACCGGGCAGTTGAATTCCTTGGCCAGGGCTTTCAAGGAACGGGAGATTTCGGAAATCTCGTTGGTCCGGTTGTCGCCGCCGGAACCTGGAATCTGCATCAATTGCAGGTAGTCGATCATGATCAGGGCGACATCGCCGTGCTCGCGCACCAGGCGTCGGGTCCGCGCACGCATTTCCGAGGGGCTGATACCGGCCGTATCGTCGATGAACAGCTTGCGATCATTGAGCAAGTTGACCGCCGAGGTCAGGCGCGGCCAATCGTCGTCATCCAGGCGACCGGCACGGACCTTGGTCTGGTCGATCCGCCCGAGGGACGACAACATACGCATGATCAGCGATTCGCCTGGCATCTCCAGCGAGTAAACCAGAACGCACTTGTCGCTGCGCAACACGGCGTTTTCCACCAGGTTCATCGCAAAGGTGGTTTTACCCATGGAAGGACGGCCGGCGACGATGATCAGGTCGGACGGCTGCAGGCCGCTGGTCATCCCGTCGAGGTCGGTGTAACCGGTGGACAGGCCGGTAATGGCATTGTCAGTGTTGAACAGGGTGTCAATGCGATCGATGGCCTTGGTCAGCAGGTCATTCACGCTCACCGGGCCGCCGGTTTTTGGCCGGGCCTCGGCGATCTGGAAGATCTGCCGTTCGGCTTCGTCGAGAATCTCTTCAGCGGTGCGGCCTTCCGGGTTGAAGGCGCTGTCGGCAATTTCGGAGGCAATGCCGATCAGTTGGCGCAAGGTCGCTCGCGCACGAACGATCTGGGCATAGGCCTTGATGTTGGCGACGGACGGCGTGTTTTTCGCCAGTTCGCCGAGGTAACCGAGGCCGCCGACTTGCGAAGTTTGCCCTTCCTTGTCCAATTGCTCGGCCAGGGTCACGACGTCGATTGGCGAGTTCATGTCCGCCAGTTTGGCGATCGCACGGAAGATCAGGCGGTGGTCATGTCGATAGAAATCGCCATCCGACACTTGATCGAGCACGCGTTCCCAAGCGTTGTTGTCCAGCATCAAACCACCGAGCACAGCCTGTTCGGCCTCGATGGAGTGCGGCGGCACCTTTAGGGACGCGGTTTGCAGATCATATTGCTCGGGAGCGGAGATATCGTTCATGGCCACTTGAATAGTTGTGAAAATCAGGAACTGCAGAAAGACAAAGGGCACGACCTGTAAACAGGATCGTGCCCGATGTTAACCGTCTGACGGACAAGCCGCCAGCCGATCAAGTGCTGCTTAAGCTGCTACCACGACAACGCGTACGGTGGCTTCAACTTCGGCGTGCAGGTGCACGGCTACGTCGAATTCGCCTACGTTGCGGATAGTGCCGTTCGGCAGACGAACTTCGCTTTTTGCCACTTCAACGCCAGAGGCGGTCAGTGCATCAGCGATGTCGTGAGTACCGATCGAACCGAACAGCTTGCCTTCGTCACCAGCGGTGGCAGTGATAGTCACTTCCAGCTCAGCCAGTTGGGCGGCGCGGTTTTCAGCCGAAGTTTTACGGTCTGCTGCGGCTTTTTCCAGCTCAGCGCGACGCTCTTCGAACGCAGCCACGTTGGCAGCGGTCGCAGCGGTAGCTTTGCCGTAAGGCAGCAGGTAGTTACGACCGTAACCAGCCTTAACGTTCACTTTGTCACCCAGGTTGCCCAGGTTGGTGACTTTTTCCAGAAGGATCAGTTGCATGTGAAAATCCTCTTAACTTTTAACCTTCACCGTTCGCGTTATCGGCGTCTTTCGGCGCCAGACGACCGCGAAAATCAATCAGGCTGTCGACGATGGCCAAGACCACCAGCAACGGATAGATCAGTTGCATGAACAGCAACAGCGTTACGTACAACCCCACCAGCCAGAATCTGCCCAGTCGCTTTTGCGCCACCAGCCCGTGAATCAGGGCCAGTCCGGCGAACACCAGCGGTACACTGCACAACGGCGTCAACATCGCTAACTGAGAACCGAAGTTCGGCCCCAGCAGCATGAACGCCAGCAGTAACATCGCCAGCCCCAGCGGGAATCGGATGGCGCGAAACTCGCGACCAAAACCACCCGGGTTGTACAACAACGCCTGCCAGTAGCGCCCGACAAGCAGGCTCAGCACACTGACGATTTGCAACAAGGCCGCAATCAGGCCGGTCAGGACTGGTGCAATCAGGGACGCGAAACGCGCTTGCTCGTCTACCGACAACTTCTGGTAGACATCACCGAGTAGCGACGGCATGACCTTTATCAAGGCCTGCGCCAGCATCTCGATTTGGGGAGCAAAAGCTGTCCCCAGCACCACTGCAAACACCACTCCCATCGCTATGCTGACCAGCAGCACGCGGTTCCAGGACTCGCTTGCGCGCAAAACCAACGCAAGGCTCCAAGACCCCAGCAACACCAGAAGTGCCCGAGGGTCATCGGAGTAAAGCCACCAGGCCAAGGCCGGCAGCAGTCCCAGAGCAAGAACGCCCAGGGCGTCCTTCAATCCGCGCCGCAGGAGCACAAGGCAACCTGCGGCAGCACCCAACCAATACAACAACGGCAATGTGGCGCATCCAGCCACTACAAGAGTGGCCTGCACACGGCCGCGCATGATGAACTCAGCTATGGCGCGCATGCTTTCAATCCTTTGCTACGTCGACTGCCCGGTCTCAGCGGCCGTGGCTGTCGGTGTAGGCCAGCAGGGCCAGGAAGCGGGCGCGCTTGATAGCGGTGGCCAGCTGACGCTGATAACGAGCTTTGGTACCGGTGATACGGCTTGGAACGATTTTGCCGGTCTCGGATACGTATGCTTTCAGGGTGTTGAGATCTTTGTAATCGATCTCTTTCACGTCTTCAGCGGTGAAGCGGCAGAATTTACGACGACGGAAGAAACGTGCCATGTAATAGGCTCCTCAAAAGGTCCGTGGATTACTCGTCAGCGTTATCGCTGTTGTCGCTGTCATCACTATCAGCGCTTTCAGCGCCTTCGTGCTCAGGACGGTCGCGACGCTCACGGCGCTCACTGCGGTTTTCTTCAGCCTTGAGCATCTCGGATTGGCCGGTAACGGCTTCTTCGCGACGGATGACCAGGTTACGGATCACTGCATCGTTGTAGCGGAAGTTGTCTTCCAGCTCGGCCAGGGCCTTGCCAGTGCATTCAACGTTCAGCATCACGTAGTGAGCCTTGTGAACATTGTTGATTGCGTAGGCCAGTTGACGACGGCCCCAATCTTCCAGACGGTGGATTTTGCCGCCGTCTTCTTCGATCAGCTTGGTGTAACGCTCTACCATGCCGCCGACTTGCTCGCTTTGATCCGGGTGGACCAAAAAGATGATTTCGTAATGACGCATGAATGCTCCTTACGGGTTGTAGCCTGCCGTTCAAAAACGGTCAGACAAGGAGTGAATGACACTTATGGACTTGCTTGCGATAGACACATGCGTGCCTGCCGTCACAGCAAGGGGCGCAATTGTAGAGAAGGGATAGAAGAGGTGCAAGGCAATTGGTGATTATTTGAACAGTTCGTTCGGCCACGCTTTTTTGCTACACCACAAACCACTGTGGGAGCGAGCTTGCTCGCGATGAGGGCATAACATTCAACATTGATGCTGAATGTTACTCCGCTATCGCGAGCAAGCTCGCTCCCACAGGGATTACAACTGGCTTAAGACTTTTTGCCAGTTCCGGCAGCCTTGACGCTACGCTGGCGCTGGGCTTCGAACAGGCAGACGCCGGTCGCCACGGAAACGTTGAGGCTGCTAACGCTGCCGGTCATCGGCAAGTGCACCAGGTAGTCGCACAGATCGCGGGTCAGGCGACGCATGCCGCTGCCTTCCGCGCCCATGATCAGGATGGTCGGGCCGGTCATGTCTTGCTGATACAGACTCTGCTCAGCCTCGCCGGCCGTACCGACGACCCACAAGCCGCGCTGCTTGAGTTTTTCCAGGGTGCGCGCCAAGTTGGTCACGGCGACCAACGGAATCACTTCCGCCGCGCCGCAGGCCACTTTACGCACCGTCGGGGTCAGCGTGGCTGACTTGTCCTTCGGCACGATCACCGCCAGCGCACCGGCCGCATCGGCCGAACGCAGGCAAGCGCCGAGGTTGTGCGGGTCGGTCACGCCGTCGAGCACCAGCAGCAACGGTGCTCCTTCGGAGCGATCAAGCAACTCGTCGAGCATCGCCTCGCCCCAGACCTGGCTCGGACTCACGTCCGCCACCACGCCTTGGTGCACGCCATCAACCCAGGCATCGAGTTCACGACGCTCGGCGTTGCCGACGGGCACGCGATTTTCATTCGCCAGCGCGATCAGCGCCTGTACACGCGGTTCGCTGCGACCTTCAGCCAGCCAGATCTGCTTGACGCGTTTCGGGTGGTGACGCAGCAATGCTTCTACCGCGTGTACGCCGTAGATTTTTTCCAACTGACTCATGACTTGGCCTTAGGTTTACGCGCCCCGCCGCTTTTGGCAGCTGGAGCCGAGCCCGCTTTTGGCGGACCTTTACGGTGTTTACTGGCTGGCTTGCCGCCGGGAGCCTTGTCAGGCGCCGACCGTCCGGTCTTTCCCCCAGACGCCGCTTTACCGCCGCTCTTCGCTTCAGACAGCAACGCCTGCTTCATTTCACGGCTTTTGCGCAGCTCGGCGTTTTTCGCCGCCGCATCGCTTGGGCGATAGGCTTCGGGGGCTTTTTCCTTGGCAGGACGACGACCGGTTTTTGCCGGGGCCGGCTCTGCTGCAGCGGCGGTTTTAGCCGCTGGCGCCGAGGTTTCGGTGCCGCGTTTCTTGCGACCGATCGGCGCGCTGATGGTCTTTTCAGCCATCTCGAAGTCGATCTTGCGTTCGTCGAGATCGACGCGCATCACGCGCACTTCAACGGTGTCGCCCAGGCGGAAGCTGCGACCAGTACGCTCACCGGCGAGGCGGTGGTGCACAGGATCGAAGTGGTAGTAATCGCCCGGCAGCGCGGTGACGTGCACCAGGCCTTCGACGTAGATATCGGTCAGCTCGACGAACAGGCCGAATCCGGTCACGGCGGTGATCACACCCGGGAACGATTCGCCCACGCGATCTTTCATGAACTCGCACTTGAGCCAGTTCACGACGTCGCGGGTCGCTTCGTCGGCACGGCGCTCGCTCATCGAGCATTGCTCGCCGAGTTGCTCCAGGGCCGCTTCGTCGTACGGATAGATCCGCGCTTTCGGAATGGTCATCGCACCAGCACGGCGAACGTGCGGCGTGTCTTGCTTGGAATGGATAACGCTGCGGATCGCCCGGTGCGTGAGCAAGTCCGGGTAGCGGCGGATCGGCGAGGTGAAGTGGGTATAGGCTTCGTAATTCAGGCCGAAGTGGCCTTGGTTATCGGCGCTATACACCGCCTGGCTCAACGAACGCAGCATGACGGTCTGGATCAGATGGAAATCCGGACGGTCCTTGATGCTCGCCAGCAATGCCTGGTAATCCTTCGGCGACGGGCCGTCCTTGCCTTTGTGCAGGGACAGGCCGAGCTCGCCAAGGAAGGCGCGCAGTTTTTCCAGACGCTCCGGTGGCGGACCGTTGTGCACGCGATACAGCGCAGGAATTTCGTGTTTCTTCAGGAATTCAGCAGTGGCCACGTTGGCCGCCAGCATGCATTCCTCGATCAGTTTGTGCGCATCGTTACGCACGGTCGGACGGATTTCAGCAATCTTGCGCTCAGTGCCGAAGATGATCCGGGTTTCCTGGGTTTCGAAATCGATCGCGCCGCGCACGTGACGAGCGCCCAGCAGCACTTTGTACAGTGCGTAAAGCTGCTTGAGGTGTGGCAGAACGTCGGTGTACTCGCCGCGAAGCTGACGTGCTTCGGTGAGTTTCGGCGTTTCGAGCATCGCGCTGACTTTGTTGTAGGTCAGACGAGCGTGGGAGTGGATCACCGCTTCGTAGAAGCAGTAGTCGGTCATCTCGCCGGATTTGGAGATAGTCATCTCGCAAACCATGGCCAAACGATCGACGTGCGGATTCAGCGAGCACAGGCCGTTGGACAGTTGCTCAGGCAGCATCGGCACGACGCGCTCGGGGAAGTACACCGAGTTGCCGCGAACCTGGGATTCGTTGTCCAGCGCCGAACCGATCTTCACGTAGCTGGAGACGTCGGCAATCGCCACGTACAACTTCCAGCCACCGGAGAACAGGCGCAGCTTGCCTGGCTTGGATTCGCAGTAAACCGCGTCATCGAAGTCGCGTGCATCTTCACCGTCGATGGTCACGAACGGCAGATGGCGCAGGTCGATGCGCTTCTCTTTGTCTTTCTCTTCGACTTCCGGCTTGAGCTTGGCGGCTTCTTTGAGCACAGCCTCAGGCCATACGTGCGGGATATCGTACGCGCGCAGGGCAACGTCGATTTCCATGCCCGGCGCCATGTAGTTACCCACGACTTCAACCACGTCGCCTTGCGGCTGGAAGCGTGGCGTCGGCCAGTGAGTGATCTTCACTTCGACGAATTGACCGATCTGGGCGTTGGCGTTGCGGCCCGGAGTGACCAGCACTTCCTGCTGGATCTTCGGGTTATCCGCGACAACAAAACCGATACCGCCTTCTTCGAAGTAGCGGCCGACGATGGTCTCGTGAGCACGGGATACCACTTCGACGATCATGCCTTCGCGGCGACCGCGACGGTCGAGGCCGGAAACACGGGCCAGCGCACGGTCGCCGTCGAACACCAGGCGCATTTGCGCCGGGCTCATGAACAGGTCGTCACTGCCGTCGTCCGGAACCAGGAAGCCGAAGCCGTCACGGTGACCGCTGATGCGGCCCAGGATCAGGTCAAGCTTATCCACAGGCGCGTAGGTGCCGCGACGGGTATAGATGAGTTGAGCGTCGCGCTCCATGGCGCGCAGGCGGCGACGCAGGGCTTCGATCTGGTCTTCTGTGGTCAGACCAAACTCCTCGACCAGCTGCTCGCGGTTAGCAGGCGAACCTCGATCAGCAAGGTGCTGAAGGATCAGTTCGCGGCTAGGAATAGGGTTTTCATATTTTTCCGCTTCACGAGCGGCCTCGGGATCGAGGGACTGCCAATCGGCCATTAGAGAGTTTTCACCTTGTCTATATGCGGGTTAGTTTGGCATAGGCGTAATGAAACGGGAAATTTCAGGCTGTGACAGCCCATCTAAAGCCCTTTATCGACACCGCGAAGCTGATTTAAATGCCACTGGTGAAATATTCCAGGTTTTTTTGATGACAGGGGTTTACAGTTAAAAAGACGCTCCGTATAGTGCGCGCCATCGACGACGCACTAGCGTTGCCGATACTGCCCAGATGGTGAAATTGGTAGACACGCCAGCTTCAGGTGCTGGTGACCGCAAGGTCGTGGAAGTTCGAGTCTTCTTCTGGGCACCAATTTCGAGCTTGAGATTAGATCAATTTCAAGGCTCGCACAAAAACCCGCGAAAGCGGGTTTTTTGCATTCAGCGCTTCTGATTTATTAAAACCAAATCAGGGGTTTACAGATTAAAAAGCGCTCCGTATAGTGCGCCACATCAACAGCGGCAACGTTGCTGATACTGCCCAGATGGTGAAATTGGTAGACACGCCAGCTTCAGGTGCTGGTGACCGCAAGGTCGTGGAAGTTCGAGTCTTCTTCTGGGCACCAATTCAAATTTCAGAGTCGATCTGGAATTTCACAAAAACCCGCGAAAGCGGGTTTTTGCGTTTCTGACGTTCAAAAATCAACACATTACTCCTGTAGCAGCTGGCGAAGCCTGCGTTCGACTGCGCAGCAGTCGTAAATCCTGAGTGCAAGGTCGTCCTGACACACCGCGCTGCCTGATTTTACGACTGCTGCGCGGTCGAACGCAGGCTTCGCCTGCGGCTACAAGTGTCCGCGCCAGACGCTCTAGCATGGCCCTTCCTACCCCTCAAAGCGCACTTGAGAAACAATATCGTTTATCATTGTTGCAAGTTTTTGCAATGCGACAGTGAGGAACCCTGCGAATGATGTTTCGAAATACCCTGCGCCGTAGCCTGACCTTTACCCTGCTCGGCCTGGCACTCGCCACCCCCCTCACCCAAGCCGCCGACCCGGTTTCCCTGACGCTCTATAACGGCCAACACAAGGAAGTCGGCGATGCTGTTGCCAAAGCCTTCGAAGCCAAGACCGGGATTCACGTCAACGTACGCAAGGGCAGCAGCAACCAGCTCGCCAGCCAAGTCGTCGAAGAAGGCGATCGCTCCCCCGCCGACGTGATCTACACCGAAGAATCGCCACCGCTGAACAAACTCGGCGAACAAGGCTTGCTGGCCCAGACCGACGCCGCCACCCTCGCCGTCCTGCCGAAAGACTACGTCGCCGGCAACGGCACCTGGATCGGTATCACTGCACGAGTGCGCGTGGTCGCCTTCAACCCGAAACTGGTCGACGAAAAAGACCTGCCCAAGTCAGTGATGGAATTTTCCGATCCGAAATGGCAAGGCAAGGTCGGTTTCGTGCCGACCAGCGGCGCCTTCCAGGAACAGGCCGTGGCGATCATCAAGACCCACGGCATGGACGCTGCCGAAGAATGGCTGACCGGCCTGCGTGCCTTTGGCAAGGTGTACAGCAACAACATGGTTGCGCTAAAAGCCGTGGAAAACGGCGAAGTCGCCACTGTGCTGGTGAACAACTACTACTGGTTCGCCCTGCAGCGTGAAAAAGGCCTGCTCGACTCGAAACTGCATTACTTCACCGGCGGCGACGTCGGCGGGCTGATCACGGTGTCCAGCGCAGCTGTGCTGAAGTCCAGTAAACATCCAAAAGAAGCCCAGCAATTCCTTGCCTACATGGCCAGCGAAGAAGGTCAGCGCGTGATCACCCAGACCACTGCCGAATACCCGCTGCACAAAGGCATGGAATCGGATCGCGGGCTCAAGCCGTTCAGCGAACTCGAAGCGCCGAAAGTCACCCCGGCCGATCTCGGCAATGCCGAAGAAGCCTTGGACCTGGAACGTGACGTTGGCTTGAACTGATGAGCGCATCGCTATCCGCCCCCGCCGCGCGCGGGGGTTACGTGCCACGGCGCAAGCGGCCGTCAATCTGGTTGCTGCTGCCGGTGTTGCTGCTGGTGGTGCTCAGCCTGTTGCCGCTGGCGTATGTCGGACTCAAGACCTGGCAGGCGGGCTGGGCCGAGGCGCTGCACTTGCTGTGGCGGCCGTATGTGTTCGGCCTGCTGCGCAACACCCTGTCGCTGATGATCGGTGTGACGCTGGCCTGCGGTGTGATCGGCCTGTCGCTGGCCTGGCTGCTGGAGCGCAGCAATCTCAAGGGACGGCGTCTGTGGGGCGTGATCCTGTGCTTGCCGTTCGCCGTGCCGGCGTTCGTCAGCAGTTTTACCTGGGTCTCCCTCAGTGCGCACTTCGAGGGTTTGGGCGGGGCGATTCTGGTGATGACCCTGTCCAAGTATCCGCTGGTGTTTCTGCCGGTGGCGGCGACCTTGCGCAATCTAGATCCCTCGCTGGAAGAGTCCGCCCGCACTCTGGGGCAGAATCGCTGGGGCGTGTTTTTCAGGATCACCCTGCCACTGCTCTGGCCGTCGCTGCTGGCCGGCTCACTGCTGATTGCCTTGCACATGCTGGTGGAGTTCGGCGCGCTGTCGATCATCGGCCTGCAAACTTTCACCACGGCGATTTATCAGCAATTCGAACTGGAATTCAGCAATGCCAACGCGGCAATGCTCTCGGCAGTGCTTCTGGCGCTTTGTCTAGTATTGCTGTGGCTTGAGCTGCGAGTGCGCGGTAAAGGCCGACACGTTCGCACCGGTCAAGGCGCGGCGCGGCGCGCAGAACAAGTTCGTCTCGGGCCGTGGGCCGCCGCCGGACAGGTTTACTGCCTGGCGCTGGCGATCATCGGCAGCGGCATTCCGCTGGGGATGCTGGCTTACTGGCTGGCGGTGGGCTCGTCAGCGGCATTCCCGGTGGCGGCGATCAGCGAGGCATTGCTGTCATCGCTCGCGCTATCGCTGGGTGGCGCGGCGCTGTGCCTGATACTGGCGGTGCCTGTGGGCTTGCTGGTAGTGCGTTACAAAGGCCAACTGGCAATCTGGGCCGAGCGCTTGCCGTATCTGCTGCACGCGCTCCCAGGCCTGGTGATTGCGCTGACCCTGGTGTATTTCGCCCTGCACTATGTGCCGATGCTGTATCAGACCTCGACGTTGTTGCTGATCGCTTATGCGCTGCTGTTTCTGCCGCTGGCTCAGGCACCGATTCGCACGGCACTGAATAAAGCGGCACCGCAACTGGAAGAGGCGGCACGCACGCTGGGCGCGTCGTCGTTCAGCGCGTTTTGCCGGGTGACCCTACCGATTATCTTCCCCGCATTGGGCGCGGCGTTTGCGCTGGTGTTTCTGGATGCGATGAAGGAACTGACAGCGACGCTGCTGCTGAGCCCGACCGGGCTGAATACACTGGCGACAGAGGTGTGGGCGCATACCGCGAACGTGGAGTTTGCGGCGGCGGCGCCTTATGCGGCGTTGTTGATATTAGTGTCGGGGTTACCGGTTTATCTGCTGACTACGCGGATGTACTTGAGCCGCTGAAAAGCAAAAAGATCGCAGCCTTGGGCAGCGCCTACAGGGAAACGCTTATTCCCGTGTAGGAGTTGCCGAAGGCTGCGATCTTTTGATCTTAAGCCCTGAACTGCCCCAGGCTCGCCTTCAACTGCGCCGCCAACCCATCCAGCACCTTGCCGCTGGCCGTGGTTTCCACCACCGCTCGAGCCGCTTTCTCAGCCTGCGCATGAATGGTTTCAACCCGCCCCCGCACCGCTTGTGCACCTTGCGCCTGATGCGCCGCTGCCTGCGTTGCCAGACCGATCGCCGCATGCACTTGCTCGACCGAGGCCTGCACCGACTGCTGCAACCGCGCACTGTCGCGCAATACCAGCAAACCTTCGCTGGCCTGACGCCCGGCCTGACCAATCGCCGCGACCGCCTCACGCGCGCCTTGCTGCAAGGCGACGATATGCGCCTGGATATCGCCGGTAGAACTTTGCGTCTTGCTCGCCAGCGCCCGCACTTCATCCGCCACGACGGCAAACCCGCGACCAGTCTCGCCAGCGCGTGCCGCTTCGATGGCTGCGTTCAGCGCCAGCAGGTTGGTTTGCTCGGCAATCCCGTGAATCACCGTCAATACCACTTCAATCTGTTCACTTTGCTGCGCCAGGCGCTCGATAACTTTCGCGCCGGTATCGACCTGGCCGGCCAACGCCTCGATCAGGCTGCCGACCTTCGCCGAGGTCCGAGTGTTCTCATCGGTGGCCGAACGGATATCCACAACCTGTTGCAAGGCCGCTTGCATCGCATGACTTTCCGACTGTGCTTCATCGGCCATTTGCGACAACGCGCGCAGGCTCTCGGCCACTTCATCACGTTGCATGCCCGCAGCCGCGTCGGCGCCGGCATTGCGCAAGGTCATAGCACCGATTTCCACGCCGGTACGCTGGGCCACGTCGCCCGCCTCGCGCACGATCGGCTGCAACTTATCCACAAAGCGATTGACCGCCGAAGCCATGTCGCCGATTTCATCCTTGCTGTTGATCTGCACACGCTTGGTCAGATCACCCTCGCCCGCCGCCAGATCATCCATGGCCGCAATTAGCAGCTTCAAGCGATTGACCACGCGACGACCCAGTACCACGGCCAGCAGCAGCAACACGCCGAAACCCACCAGCGCCAGGCCCATGCCGATGCGCCAGCGCAAAGTGCCCGCCGCTTCCTGCACGGTGCTGGTGGTGTTGGCCTGCATTTCAGAAGCCGTGGACTGCGCCGACTTCAGACGCGCACCCATCGCTGCTGCACTGTCCGCCGCCGCGCCTTTAAGGCTATCGCCAACCAGTTGATCACTGCTCGCTATCAGCGCCGAGAAGCGTTTGTCGAGGGCAGCGAGATCGACTTCCACGGAAGCGGTGGAGACGCCCATCAAAACCTTGCCGATTTCCACACCATTGGGGCTGATTGAGGCTTCGAGGTAGTAGACCGATGGATCGTTCTTCGCCGCATCCAGCACTTTGTCCAATGCGCGCTCGCCCTGGCCTTTTTCCAACAGCGCTTTGTTGATCGGGTTCTCGCGGTTTAGATAACGCGTCAGGTGTTGGCCGGTGGCGTCGTCGTAGATCACGAACAAGACGTTCGGATTGCGCTGGGCCCGGCGGGCGAATTCGGACAGGGTAGGAACGTCGCTGTCCCACATGGCGCGGGGTGCGACCGAGGCCAGAAGCTGCGCCATGTCATTGGCGGAGTCCTTCAGGTCTTTTTCCAATGTCCCACGCAGTTGTGCCTGCTCGTCTTTCAGACGTGACGAGAGGCCGGCGGTGAGTCGCTGACGGGTGTTGGTGGACAGGCTATCCAGGCTCGACGTGACTTCACGCCCCGCCTGCTCCAGTTCACCGGAGAGTTTTTGACTGTCAGCGCCCAGGCGCACGCCGAGATCAGCTTCCAGTGCAGTCACCGTGCTCCGGGTCAGGGCGACGGCTACCAGCACTTGCACCAAAAGGGCGATACCAAGGGTAACGAACACGGGCCGCAGAAGACGGCTTTGTAACAGTGAGAGAATGGCTGACACTTAAAATCCCTCTGCTTGGCGCCATTAAATTGATGGCGCACTGGAAGCGATGCTTTTAATCAACATCACAGCAAAGGTCGTGCCGTCCGGTAGACAGATACGACAAAGGCCCCAAATGAGGGGCCTTTGTGTTTTACATCAACGACTTATTAAGCGAACGGGTGACGCAAAACGATGGTTTCGTTGCGGTCCGGGCCCGTCGAAATAATGTCAATCGGCGCACCGACCAACTCTTCAACGCGTTTGATGTAGTTGCGAGCGGCTTGCGGCAGCTCTTCCAGGGTCTTGGCACCGACAGTAGATTCGGTCCAGCCTGGCATCTCTTCGTACACTGGCTCCAGGCCGATGTAGCTGTCGGCGTCAGTCGGCGCGTCGATCACTGCACCATCCTGGTTCTTGTAGCCAACACAGATGTTGATGGTTTCCAGGCCGTCCAACACGTCCAGCTTGGTCAGGCACAGGCCCGAAATGCTGTTGACGTCGATAGCGCGACGCAGGATGACGGCATCGAACCAGCCGCAACGACGGGCACGGCCGGTGGTAGCGCCGAACTCGTGGCCACGCTTGGCCAGGAACGCACCAACGTCGTCGAACAGCTCAGTCGGGAATGGACCCGAACCGACGCGAGTGGTGTAGGCCTTGGTGATGCCGAGGATGTAATCCAGGTACATCGGACCGAAACCCGAACCGGTGGCGATGCCGCCCGCGGTGGTGTTGGAGCTGGTGACGTACGGGTAAGTACCGTGGTCGATGTCCAGCAGGGAGCCTTGGGCGCCTTCGAACATGATGTCTTTGCCAGCGCGACGCAGCTCGTGCAGCTCAGCGGTGACGTCGAGCATCATCGGCTTGAGCAGCTCGGCGTATTCCATGCACTCGTCGAGTGTCTTCTGGAAGTCGATGGCCGGCTCTTTGTAGTAATTGACCAGGACGAAGTTGTGGTAATCCAGCAACTCGCCCAGCTTGGCGGCGAAGCGCTCACGATGGAACAGGTCACCGATGCGCAAGCCGCGACGGGCAACTTTGTCTTCGTAAGCCGGGCCGATGCCGCGACCGGTCGTACCGATCTTCAGCTCGCCACGGGCCTTTTCACGCGCCTGGTCCAGCGCGACGTGATAGGACAGGATCAGCGGGCAGGACGGGCTGATACGCAGGCGCTCGCGCACCGGCACACCTTTCTCTTCCAGCTTGATGATCTCGCGCAGCAGAGCGTCCGGTGCAACCACCACGCCGTTGCCGATCAGGCACTGCACGCCTTCGCGCAGCACGCCCGACGGGATCAGGTGCAAGACGGTTTTCTCGCCGTCGATCACCAGGGTGTGACCCGCGTTGTGGCCACCTTGGTAGCGCACTACGGCGGCAGCATGTTCGGTCAGCAGATCAACGATCTTGCCTTTGCCCTCATCACCCCATTGGGTGCCCAGGACTACGACATTCTTACCCATAACACTTGTCCTCATTCGCGCAAACTTGGTGCCGGCAGCCGCCGGCAGGAAAACTCAAGAAGCCAGCGGCAATACTTGCCAAAGCCCGTTCTGCTGAATCAATTGCCGGTCGCAGTCCGCTTCACGGGCGGCGGCCAATGGTTGCCCAGGCAAAGCCTGAACGACACGCTGACCCTCACTGCGCAACTGGCAAACCTGCTGCCAGAGTGCCGCATCCGTACTGTCAGGCATCCAGATACCGCCAGACGGTAGCTCGATCTCAGCACGCCCCAGGGTCACCAGGGTTTTCAAATCGGTGGAGAAGCCGGTTGCCGGACGGGCACGACCGAAGTCGGCGCCGATGTCGTCGTAACGACCGCCCTGGGCAATGGACTGGCCAACACCCGGTACGAACACCGCGAATACCACACCGGTGTGGTAGTGGTAGCCGCGCAACTCGCCCAGATCGAAGTAAAGCGGTAATTCCGGGAAACGCGTGGACAGACGATCGGCGATGGCCAGCAAGTCTTCCAGCGCCGCCAATACCGGCGCCGGCGCATTGGCCAGACGCTCACGGGCAGCGCTCAACACTTCAGGTCCGCCACACAGGTCGACCAACGCGCGCAGCATGCCCGACAGATCGGCGGGCAGGCCTTCGGTCAAGGTAATGACCTCGTCGATGGCCTTGCGTTGCAATGCGTCGAACAATTGTTGCTCGGTTTCACCGGACAAACCGGCGGCACGGGCCAGGCCGCGGTAGATACCGACATGACCGAGGTCCATGTGCACGTCCGGCACATCGGCCAGTTGCAGCATGGCCAGCATCAGGCTGATGACTTCCACGTCGCTGCTCGGGCTGGCATCGCCGTACAACTCGGCGCCCAACTGGATCGGGCTACGCGACGACGACAAGGCCCGCGGCTGCGCATGCAGCACGCTGCCGGCGTAGCACAGGCGGCTCGGACCTTCGCGGCGCAGGGTGTGCGCATCGATGCGCGCCACTTGCGGCGTGATGTCGGCACGGAAACCCATCTGCCGGCCCGATTGCGGGTCGATGACCTTGAAGGTACGCAGATCCAGGTCCTGGCCCGCGCCGGTCAGCAGGGATTCCAGGTACTCGATATGGGGAGTCACGACAAACTCGTAACCCCAGCTCTGGAACAGATCCAACACCTGACGACGCGCGACTTCAATGCGCGCCGCTTCTGGTGGCAGTACTTCTTCGATGCCATCTGGCAGCAGCCAGCGGTCTACCGTTGCCATTACGCCATTCCCCTATGATCCGGGCGGCCAGCCGTTGGGCGAGCCTTGAGTGAAGCAGAAAATGATCGGTTCATGTGCAAACAACGCGCATGAACAACGCGGCGAAAAGCCTGAAATCGGCTTCGCCAACCACTTTCCTCGAAAAACCTGTCGAGTCATTCAACTCGGGCGCCTGCATAAAAACCGCAATCAAACGTGCAGACGCAAAAAAGCCGGGAATTTCCCGGCTGCCGCATCATACACACGTTTTCCCAAAGGATCACCCCGCCGCAGGTTTTAGCCGCCAGGCGGGGGATGATTCAGGTCAACGCTGTATCAAGGCTTGGCTTTTTCCAGGTAACGGAAGAAGTCGCTGCTTGGGTCCAGGACCATGACGTCGGTTTTGTTCGCGAAGCTTTCACGGTAGGCGCGCAGGCTACGGTAGAAACCGTAGAACTCCTGATCCTGGCCGTAAGCCTTGGAGTAGATCGCAGCAGCCTGGGCGTCACCGTCACCGCGAACCTCTTCGGATTCACGATAGGCTTCGGCCAGCAACACGCGGCGTTGACGATCGGCGTCGGCACGGATGCCTTCGGCCAGCTCGTTACCCTTGGCGCGGTGCTCGCGAGCTTCACGCTCACGCTCGGTGCTCATACGTTCGAACACGCTGCGGTTTACTTCTTTCGGCAGGTCGATGGCCTTGACCCGAACATCGACCACTTCGATGCCCAGCTCTTTTTCCGCCATCTTGTTCAGCGAAGCGGTGATGTCCGCCATCAACGCGTCACGTTCACCGGAAACCACTTCGTGAAGGGTACGTTTACCGAACTGGTCACGCAGGCCCGATTCCAGACGACGGGACAGACGCTCGTCGGCAATCTGCTTGAGGCCCGATGTCGCGGTGTAGAAGCGCTCGGCATCCTTCACGCGCCACTTGGCGTAGGCATCGACCATGACGGCTTTCTTTTCCAGCGTCAGGAAGCGTTGTGTCGGTGCGTCCAGCGTCATCAGGCGTGCGTCGAATTTGCGCACCTGGTTAACGTAAGGCACTTTCACATGCAGGCCCGGCTGGACATCGGTCTGGACCACACGACCAAATTGCAGCATTACCGCACGCTCGGTCTGACCTACGATGTAGAAGCAGTTCCAGGCTGCGATCGCCACGACGACGCAGACAATAAGGGCGATCAGCGATTTATTGCTCATCAGCGACTCTCCCTGGTACGTGCTTGCTGTTGTTGCAGATCAGCGGCTGCACGCGCATTCGCTTCATTGCTGCTGGCTGCCGCGCCCGTTACCGGTGCACTGGTGCTGCGGCCACTGTCGATCATCTTGTCCAGCGGCAAGTACAGCAGATTGCTCTGGCCATTCTTGTTGCCGGTCACGAGCACCTTGCTGGTGTTGGTGAAGACTTCCTGCATGGTGTCCAGGTACAGACGCTCGCGGGTAACCTCAGGGGCCTTGCGGTACTCGGCGACCAGTTTGGTGAAGCGATCCGCCTCACCCTTGGCGCGCGATACCGTTTCGTCACGGTAACCGTTGGCATCTTCAAGGATGCGCTGGGCCTGGCCACGGGCTTCCGGTACGACACCGTTGGCGTAGGTTTCAGCCTGGTTGCGCGAACGCTGCTCGTCTTCACGGGCGCGGATCACGTCATCGAAGGCTTCCTGGACTTCACGCGGTGCGGCTGCGTTCTGAACGTTGACCTGGGTGACGGTGATACCGGTGCGATAGGTATCGAGGAAACGTTGCAGACGCTCCTTGATTTCGCTGGCCATCAACTCACGACCTTCGGTCAGGACCTGATCCATGGCGGTGGAACCCACCACATGGCGCAAGGCGCTGTCGGTCGCTTGCTGCAGGCTGATTTCCGGCTGATCGACGTTCAGCACGAAATCCTGCAGGTTGCTGATCTTGTACTGCACGGTCAGCGGCACTTCGACGATGTTCTCGTCTTCGGTCAGCATCTGGCCCTGCTTGGTGTACGAACGCTCACGCGTCACGTTTTCCATGTACTTCTTGTCGATCGGCGGGAAGTAGATGTTCAGGCCAGGGCCGACAGTTTCGTAGTACTTGCCGAAGCGCAGCACCACAGCTTGCTCCTGCTCGTCAACCACGTAGACCGCGCTGTACAGCCACACGGCAGCGAGCACGACCAGGCCGATGCCGAGCAGGCCGCCGAAGCCGCCACTCTTGCCCGAACCACCGCCGTCGTCACCGCGTTTTTTACCACCACCGAACAACCCGTTCAGGCTTTCCTGCAGCTTTCGGAAGGCCTCGTCGAGATCCGGTGGCCCCTTGCGGTCGCCGTTATTGCGGCGCTTGCCACCCCAAGGATCCTGATTATTCGAGTTGCCACCCGGCTCATTCCAAGCCATAGCGCTCTCCATCTGATAAAGCAAAGACGCACCCACGGCGCGCCGACCAATGCTACAGAATGCCTGTCACCGCGGCACAACCGCTTTCTCAGGCTTTTATTGCAAAGTGTGTTGCTCGATGAAGTCCATCGGTTGCAGGCCTTCGCGGCTCACCAGTCGATTCAACTCGACCCGAGGCAAGCGGACGGCCAGCAGGCTGATGCCTTCTTCGTCGTGTTCTTCTTTCTGTACCGCACCGAGTTCGAAAAACTGCGCACGCAGTCGAGCAAAACGTTGCGGCAAGCGCAAGGTGCCAACAAACAAATCACCGCCCAGCAACTCGGCAATGGCTTGCTCAAGCAATTCCAGACCACTGCCATCACGCGCCGACAGCCAGACCCGTTGGGGCTTGCCGTTTTCGTCGCGCTGGATTTGCGGCTCAACGCCTTCAAGCAAATCGAGTTTGTTATAGACCTCGAGGATCGGCAAGTCCTGGGCACCGATCTCGCCCAGCACCACCATCACCTGCTCGATCTGCAACATGCGATCCGGTTCGGCCGCATCGATCACGTGCAACAGCAGGTCTGAGTTGCTCGACTCTTCGAGCGTAGACCGAAATGCCTCGACCAGTTTGTGGGGCAAGTGGCGGATGAAACCCACGGTGTCGGCCAGGACGATCGGCCCCAGGTCGTCCAGTTCCAGACGGCGCAAGGTCGGGTCCAGCGTGGCAAACAACTGGTCAGCCGCGTACACGTCGGATTTCGTCACGTTATTGAACAGCGTGGATTTGCCGGCGTTGGTATACCCCACCAGGGACACGGTAGGAATATCCGCACGCGAACGACCGCGTCGCGACTGTTCGCGCTGACTGCGCACTTTTTCCAGCCGGCCCTTGATCTGTCGCAGGCGAACCCGCAGCAAACGGCGGTCGGTTTCCAGCTGGGTTTCACCCGGGCCACGCATACCGATACCGCCACCCTGACGCTCAAGGTGGGTCCAGCCACGAACCAGCCGGGTGCTCATGTGGTCAAGCTGGGCCAGTTCGACCTGGAGCTTGCCTTCATGGGTACGGGCGCGTTGGGCGAAAATATCGAGAATCAGACCGGTACGGTCGATCACGCGACACTCGAAAACACGTTCGAGGTTACGTTCCTGACTGGGCGTGAGGATGTGATTGAAGATGACCAGATCTGCCTTTTCGGCATGGACCAGGTCGCGCAGCTCCTCGACCTTGCCGCTGCCAATCAGGAATTTGGCGGTTGGCCGATGACGCGGCACGTTAAAAAACGCAACGGTCTCGGCGCCGGCCGAATTAGCCAATTCCTGAAACTCCTGCGGATCTTCGCGCGCCTCAGGGTCCTGTCCATCCAAGTGAACGAGGATCACTCGCTCACCACCACCGTGGCGCTCAAAGAACAAAGGAGACTCCTATCAGGCGTTACCTGGCTCAGCGTCACCTGCTTCGGATTCGGTTGCGCTAGGCAGACGAATTGGACGAACCGGCACTACTGTCGAGATAGCGTGTTTGTAAACCATCTGGCTAACGGTGTTTTTCAGCAGGATAACGAACTGGTCGAAAGACTCGATCGTGCCTTGCAGTTTGATCCCGTTGACCAGGTAGATGGACACCCCAACTTTCTCTTTACGTAAAGTATTCAAGTAAGGGTCTTGTAGCGAATGCCCTTTTGACATGTGCCGCACTCCTTTAAGGATTCAATATAAAAAATAGGTAAACAGATGGCTTGGGCCGTCACACCCCCAAGGATAGACGGCAATTGCAAGGACTCAGCTCAATATGGAGATGGTCCCGAGGTATTTCAAGGCGCGCGGCAGATTGTCGCAATCGAGGCTGTCCAGCCAGTGTAAATCAGCCCAACTGCGCAGCCAGGTGAACTGGCGCTTTGCCAACTGGCGCGTGGCTATGATTCCACGCTCCTGCATCTCGGCTTGCGTCAGCTTGCCATCCAGGTAATCCCAGACTTGTCGGTACCCTACAGCGCGTATGGACGGCAACCCTGAATGCAGGTCACTTCTCGTACGCAGGGCTACGACCTCGTCGATGAATCCCTGTTCCAACATATTTGTGAATCTTTGTTTAATACGCTCGTGCAGTACCTGGCGATTTGCCGGAGCGATGGCCAAGTTCGCGACAGTATAGGGCAATTGTTGCAGTCCCGAAGCGGCTGCTTCAGTACTTTGCGCAGATTGTCTCAGCCGCAGCTCGGTCATGCTCTGACCGCTCACGCGATAAACTTCCAGCGCTCGACTGAGGCGCTGGGGATCGTTCGGGTGAATTCGTGCCGCAGAAACCGGATCAATCACTGCCAATTGGTCGTGCAAGGCTTGCCAGCCAAGGCGTTCAGCCTCTTCTTCGATTTGCGCACGAACCTCGGGATCCGCCGCGGGCATTTCCGCCAATCCTTCGACCAAAGCCTTGTAGTAGAGCATCGTGCCGCCTACAAGCAGCGGAATTTTTCCCCGCGAAGTGATCTCGGCCATCGCCTCAAGGGCATCTCGACGGAAATCCGCGGCCGAGTAGCTCTCGGCCGGGTCGAGAATATCGATCAACCGGTGCGGAAACTCAGCCAATATCTCTTTGGAAGGCTTGGCAGTGCCGATGTCCATGCCGCGATAGACCAGCGCCGAATCGACGCTGATCAGCTCGCACGGCAGGACTTTGGTCAGTTCGATGGCCAAGTCGGTCTTGCCCGCAGCGGTCGGGCCCATCAGGAAAATCGCTGGAGGGAGCTGGCTCATCAACGACCGCGCAAGAACAGTTTGTCCAGATCGTCCAGGCCCAATTGGGTCCAGGTCGGTCGGCCATGGTTGCATTGACCGCTGCGCTCGGTGTTTTCCATGTCCCGCAGCAGGCCGTTCATTTCTGGTATCGCCAGGCGCCTATTAGCACGGATCGCGCCGTGGCAGGCCATGGTGCCGAGCAATTCGTTGAGGTGCGCCTGGATCCGGTCGCTGGTGCCGTATTCCATCAAATCCGCCAGTACATCACTGACCAAGCGATTGGCTTCCGCCTGTTTGAGCAACGCCGGGATCTGCCGGATCGCCAGGGTTTCCGGGCCCAGGCGCTGCAATTCAAAGCCCAGACGCTGAAACCAGGCGACGTTCTCTTCGGCGCAATCGGCTTCGCGCTGGCTGACCGCCAGGGATTCCGGCACCAGCAGCGGCTGGCCGCTCAGGCCTTCGCTGGCCATGGCGATCTTCAGGCGTTCATACATGATCCGCTCATGGGCGGCATGCATGTCCACCAGCACCAGGCCTTGGGCGTTTTCCGAAAGGATATAAATGCCCTTGAGCTGCGCCAGTGCGTAACCCAGTGGCGGAATGTCGTCCTGCCCGGCGGGTAGTGCGACGGCATTGGCTTCCGGCAACGGCGCGAAAAACTCGCGGTACGCAGCCTGGGCTTCCGCCACCGGCACGCCGGATTGAGGCTTTGGCGTGTACTGATACTGAAAACCGGCGCCAGCGCCCGAGCCCGCCGCCGCATTAAAGGTCGGCTGCCCCTGAGGCTGTTCCAGCAAGGCATTGGCCGCGAGGCGCATTTCGCCCTGCGGACCGAACTCACCGGCATCGATGCCGGTAGGTCGAACGATGGCCGTCGCTACGGGTGCCGCCAAATGATCATCCGGTCGCACATCGCCCAAGGCGCGATGCAAGGTGCCGTAGAGGAAATCGTGAACCATGCGCCCGTCACGGAAGCGCACTTCGTGTTTGGTCGGGTGCACGTTGACGTCAACGCCCGCCGGATCGACTTCGAAAAACAACACGAACGTCGGGTGCCGGCCGTTGAACAGCACGTCGCGATACGCCTGGCGCACCGCGTGGGCCACCAGTTTGTCGCGCACGGCACGGCCATTCACAAAGAAATATTGCAAGTCGGCCTGGCTGCGGTTGAAGGTCGGCAACCCGACCCAACCCCATAAATGCAGGCCATTGCGCTCGATTTCGATCGGCAGCGCCTGTTCCAGGAACCCCGAACCGCAGATCGCCGCCACACGCCGGGCACGGGCCGCGTCGTCATGGGCTTCATGCAGGCTGAGGATGGTCTTGCCGTTGTGGCGCAAATGGAATGCCACATCGAAACGCGCCAAGGCCAGGCGCTTGATCACTTCTTGCAGGTGATCGAATTCGGTTTTTTCGGTCTTGAGAAACTTGCGCCGGGCCGGGGTGTTGAAGAACAGGTCACGCACTTCCACCGAAGTGCCCACCGGGTGAGCGGCAGGTTGTACGCGGGGCGCCATGTCCCGGCCTTCGGTTTCAACCTGCCAGGCTTGGTCGGCATCTTTGGTGCGGGAGGTCAGGGTCAGACGCGCCACGGAACTGATCGACGCCAGGGCTTCGCCGCGAAACCCGAGGCTCATGACCTGTTCGAGGTCTTCAAGATTACGAATCTTGCTGGTGGCGTGTCGCGCCAAGGCCAGCGGCAAGTCATCGGCAGAAATACCGCTGCCGTCATCACGCACCCGCAGCAGCTTGACGCCGCCCTGCTCGACGTCGACGTCGATGCGTTTGGCGCCGGAGTCGAGGCTGTTTTCCAGCAGTTCCTTGATCACCGATGCCGGGCGCTCGACCACCTCACCGGCGGCAATCTGGTTCGCCAGTCGCGGGCTGAGCAGCTCGATGCGCGCGATATTGGTCAGCACCTGGTTCATTCTTTGGCCGCCAGTTCAGTGCCGGGAATGGTCAGGGTCTGACCGATTTTCAGCTCATCGCTTTTCAGGTTGTTGGCGCTGCGCAGGGTCGCCGGGGACACCTGATAACGCACGGCAATCATCGCAAGTGTCTCGCCCGGGCTGACGCGATGGTCACGCGGGCCCTGGACAATCTTCCCGGAATCGCGCAGCCAGGCGATGTAGGTGCCCGGTGGCGGATTCTGCTGGAAGAACTGACGAACACCGGCGCTGATCGAGCGCGCGAGGGCCTGCTGGTGGCTCGCGCCGGACAACTTGTTCGCTTCATTGGCGTTGGAGATAAAGCCGGTTTCCACCAGAATTGATGGAATGTCCGGCGATTTCAGCACCATGAACCCGGCCTGCTCCACCCGCTGTTTATGCAACGGCGTGACGCGGCTGATGTTGCTCAAGACCTTTTGGCCAACGTTGAGGCTAGAAGTCAGGGAAGCGGTCATCGACAGGTCGAGCAACACGCCGGCCAGCATGCGGTCCTTGTCGTCGAGGCTGACGCTGCCGGCACCGCCGATCAAGTCGGAACGGTTTTCGCTGTCGGCCAGCCAACGGGCAGTCTCGGAGGTGGCGCCGCGATCAGACAGAGCGAACACCGACGCACCGAAAGCGGCCGCAGACGGCGCGGCGTCGGCGTGGATCGAGACGAACAGGTCGGCGCCTTTCTTGCGGGCGATTTCGGTACGGCCACGCAGCGGGATGAAGTAGTCGCCGGTGCGGGTCAGTTCGGCGCGGAAGCCTTTCATGCCGTTGACCTGGCGCTGCAGTTCACGGGCGATGGCCAGGACCACGTCTTTCTCATGCTGACCGCGCGAGCCCGAGGCACCCGGGTCTTCGCCGCCGTGGCCGGCATCGATCACCACAATGATGTCGCGCTTGCCGGCCGGAGCGGGCGGCAGTTTCACCGGAGGATCGATTGGGGTGACTGGCACCGGGGCCACGGTCGCGACGTTGGTCGGTGCCGGCGGAATGGGGGCGGCGGCTTCGGCGCTGTCGAACAGGTCGACCACCAGGCGATTGCCGTACTGGGCGTTCGGCGCCAGGGTGAAGCTTTTCGGCGTGACGGCTTTTTTCAGGTCGATGACCACCCGCAGGTCGGTCGGCGTGCGCTGGGCCGAACGCATGGCGGTGATCGGCGTGTTGGAGGTGTTGACGTTGAGCGGCGCACCGAGGGTCGCGCCGTTGATGTCGATGACCAGCCGATCCGGCGAAGTCAGGGTGAAAACGCTGTGCTGTACCGGCCCCGTGAGGTCGAACACCAGTCGTGTGTTATCCGGAGCTCGCCACAGGCGAACGCTGTTGACCTTCGATTCGGCCACAGCGTCGACGGTCACCGCCAAAAACAACAACCCTACGGCAGCTACCATCGCGCGAAAGCGCATACCTGACCCCATCATTTAATTGGATTCCAATGCCAAAGCGGCACACCACGACTCGCCGCGCGAGCCCTGGGATAAAATTTTCAGCGAACGCCCGCTGTCTTGCGGGCTAATGGTAATGGTCAGGTCGGGCTTTGGCAAAAAGCCTGCACCCTTCTGGGGCCATTCGATCAGACACAGGGCATCGTCATCGAAGTAATCGCGGATACCGAGGTACTCCAGCTCTTCCGGATCGACCAGTCGATACAGGTCGAAATGGAAGGCGCGGATGTCACCTATCTCGTAGGGTTCGACCAGAGTGAAGGTAGGACTTTTTACCGCGCCCACATGCCCCAGCCCACGGATGATGCCCCGGGACAGCGTGGTTTTGCCCGCGCCCAGATCCCCCTCGAGAAAAATCAGACCGTGCCCTTGGGTGGTTTTTGCTATGCGAGTACCGAATGCGGTCATCGCCTCTTCATCAGCCAGGTACAGGGTTACTTCAGACACGGTGCTTGCTCCTCCAACAACTGACGAATGGCCGGGATCAGATCACTGGCCGCCAGCCCACGGCCCGATTTACCTTGTTGTGCGCCGGCATTGGCGTGCAGCCAGACCGCCAGGCACGCGGCATCGAACGCCGCCATGCCCTGGGCCAGCAAGGCGCCGACCAGACCGGCCAGGACATCGCCCAGACCGGCAGTGGCCATCGCCGGATGCCCCTGATGACACACCGCCAGACGCCCGTCGGGACTGGCGATCAGGCTGCCGGCGCCTTTTAGAATCACTACGGCTGTATATTTTTTGCTCAATGCGTGAGCGGCGGCCGGACGATCGGCTTGGACTTCGGCGGTGCTTATCCCGAGCAAACGCGCCGCCTCGCCCGGATGCGGGGTGATGATGCAATCGGCGGGCAGCTTCACCTGCTCTTCAGCGAGCATATTCAACGCATCGGCGTCCCAGACTTGCGGCAAAGGCGCGTTGGCCGCCGCGGACAGCAGACTACGCCCCCACCCAGCCTGACCGAGCCCAGGACCAACCACCAAGACAGATACTTTTTCCAGCAAACCCATCAATTGATTGGCCGACGAAGTGCCCAGGACCATTGCTTCCGGGATTCTCGCCAACGCGGCAGGAACGTGCTCGCTACGCGTGGCCACCGACACCATCCCCGCACCACTGCGCAGCGCACTTTGCGCACTCAGCAGGATCGCGCCACCAAAACCGCGATCACCGCCGATCAGCAGCACGTGGCCGAATTTGCCTTTATGTGAAGTTGCAGGCCGAGCCGCCAGACGCGGCAGGTTACGGGAAGTCAGGCAACGGGCACTGATGGCGGCGTTTTCAAGCAACTGCGGATCCGCGTGCAGATCGTTGAAGACCAGTTCGCCGACCACATCCGCCGCGTCGCCCGTGAAAAGCCCCAGCTTCAAACCGATAAACGTCACGGTCAGATCAGCCCGAACGGCTACGCCGAGCAGACGACCGGTATCGGCGCACAGCCCCGACGGGATATCCACCGCCACGACGGGCAGACCGCTGGCATTGATCGCGGCGATGGCGCTAGCGTAGGGCTCGCGCACCTCGCCCGTCAGACCGGTGCCGAGCAAGGCATCCAAAACGATGCCGCGCAATTCGGTGCTTGCAGTCCAGGCGTCGATGGAGACTGTTTCGGACACGGCCTCGGCATGGGCCAACGCCGCATCACCCTGCAAACGCTGAGGGTCACCGACCGCCAGCACCCGCACTTGCCACCCGGCACGCCGGGCCAGCACTGCCACCAGGTAACCGTCGCCAGCATTATTGCCGTGACCGGCCAGCACCGTCATTTCGTTGGCCGTCGGCCACTGCCGGACCAGCGCCCGCCACGTCGCCCGCGCCGCCCGCTGCATCAATTCGAAGCCCTTTGTGCCCGCCGCGATCAGGCTCGCATCGAGCCCTCGCACTTGCGCGGCGCTGTACAGCGCGTCGGGTAAATCATCTTTAGTGTGCAGCATGCGTCTTCGGGCTCCGATGTCTGGCAGAATTATACGCACCTCAGCTCCGGTTTCTCTCGTCTCATGCCCGCTATTACTACAGACCTGCCCGCCCTCGCCCAATCCATCAAGGACTGGGGCCGCGAGCTGGGCTTTCAGCAAGTCGGCATCAGCGGCCTGGACCTCGCCGAGCATGAGCAGCACCTGGAGCGCTGGCTCGCCGCCGGCTACCACGGCGAAATGGAGTACATGGGCGCCCACGGCAGCAAACGCTCGCACCCGGAAGAGTTGGTGCCCGGCACCTTGCGTGTAGTTTCCCTGCGCATGGACTACCTGCCCGGCGACACGCAAATGGCGCAATTACTGGCGCAACCGGAAAAAGCCTATGTGTCGCGTTATGCCTTGGGCCGCGATTACCACAAATTGATCCGTAAACGTGTGCAACAACTGGCCGATAAAATTCAGGCCGAGATCGGACCCTTCGGTTTTCGCGCTTTTGTCGACAGCGCTCCGGTGCTGGAAAAAGCCATCGCCGAGAAGGCTGGCCTTGGATGGATCGGCAAAAATACCCTGGTCTTGAATCGCAAGGCTGGCAGTTACTTCTTTCTCAGCGAACTCTTCGTAGACCTGCCGCTGCCAGAAGACCCACCGCACAGCACCGAACATTGCGGCCGCTGCACCGCGTGCCTGGACATCTGCCCGACCAACGCCTTCGTCGGCCCTTACGTGCTGGACGCCCGGCGCTGCATTTCCTACCTGACCATCGAACTGAAAAGCGCGATCCCGGAAGACTTGCGACCGTTGATCGGCAATCGGGTGTTTGGCTGCGATGATTGCCAGATCGTCTGCCCGTGGAACCGCTTCGCCCGCCCGTCCGGGGAAAGCGACTTCAAGCCACGGCATAATCTGGACAATGCGGAACTGGCGGAGCTGTTCATGTGGGATGAGGAGCGATTTCTCAGCAGTACCGAAGGTTCGCCATTACGTCGGGCGGGTTATGAGCGGTGGTTGCGTAATCTGGCGGTCGGGTTGGGTAACGCGCCATCGAGCATTCCGGTGCTGGAGGCGTTGAAGGCGCGGCGGGAGTATCCGTCGGAGTTGGTGCGTGAGCATGTGGAGTGGGCGTTGAAGCAACACGCCGAGCGTCAGGCCTCGTCGTTATAAACGAACTTCGGCATTTCCCAATGAAAACGGATCGCCAGCAACCGCAGCAAAAACCCACCAAACAACGTGATCAAGATCGCCTGCTCGCCGGGTAATTCCAGGTAGATGCAGAGCATGTAACACCACGCCGCCGCGAACGAGACGCTGGCGTAGAGCTCGCGGCGGAAGATCAGCGGGATGTCGTTGCAGAAGATGTCGCGCAGAATGCCGCCGAACACCCCGGTGATCACGCCGCTGACCGAAGCCACCA
This sequence comes from Pseudomonas sp. LBUM1646, assembly GCF_059716165.1. Lineage (NCBI taxonomy): Bacteria > Pseudomonadati > Pseudomonadota > Gammaproteobacteria > Pseudomonadales > Pseudomonadaceae > Pseudomonas > Pseudomonas sp. LBUM1646. The sequence goes on along the minus strand of NZ_CP166810.1, from coordinate 632,043 downwards.
ACATGCCGTGGCCCATTTCCAGTGCGGTCATGCAGCCGATCAGTGTGAACGCCACCAGGCCCACGGCGTCGAGCACCAGGAACAGCGAACGCAGGTGGCGCATCCAGCGGGCGGCGAAGACCGTGAACATCGCCGCGACCGAGGTCAGGACCAGGTACTCCGGGTGTTTGACCCAAGTCAGCGGGTAGTGGCCGAGCAGCACGTCGCGCACCGAACCGCCACCCAGTGCCGTGACGCAGGCGATCAGCACCACGCCAAACCAGTCCATGCCCCGACGGCCGGCAGACAGGGCACCGGTCATGGCTTCGGCAGTAATGGCGATCAGGTAGAGCATCAGCAACATGGCGGCGGTCCTTGCAGGAAGGCGCGCAGTCTAGCCATTTCGCGGCGGCACCAAAAGAGGGCGATCACACAGGAAGACCGAGTCGCCTGTTTCGCGGGCTACATCGCTCCTACAGGTACGATGTAGCCCTTGCAGAAGCGAGGCTTACCCGCGCAGGCGTCGGTGCAGACGCCATAACATCAGAACTTGATGAAATGCTTGCGGTAGTGCTGCAGCTCGGCAATCGACTCGCGAATATCGTCCAGCGCCAAGTGTGTGCTGCCCTTCTGGAAGCTATCGCGCACATCCGGCGCCCAGCGTGCGGCCAGTTCTTTGAGGGTCGACACGTCGAGGTTGCGGTAATGGAAGTAGCTTTCCAGGGATTTCATGTGCGTATAAAGGAAGCGACGGTCCTGGCAGATGCTGTTGCCACAGATCGGCGATTTGCCCTTCGGCACCCACTTTTCCAGGAAGGCGATGGTCTCGGCTTCGGCTTCGGCCATGCTGATGCGGCTGTCGCGAACCCGTTGGGTCAGGCCCGAACCGCCGTGTTGACGGGTGTTCCACTCGTCCATGCCAGCGAGAATCGCGTCGCTGTGATGAATGGCGATCACCGGGCCTTCGGCCAGCGTGTTCAGATCACTGTCGGTGACAATGGTCGCCATCTCGATGATGACGTCGGTATCAGGGTTCAGACCGGTCATTTCCAGGTCGATCCAGATCAGATTCTGCGGGTTTTGCATGTGTCGGCTCCTAGGCAATGCTGCGCAGTTTAGCCTAGGCAACCGGCCGGGCGTGCTAAACTCGCGGCCGTTTTACCTAATCGCTGCATTCTTGATACGGAACACCCATGGCCAAACGCCAACTCAATCGTCGTCAAAACTGGCGCATCGAAAAGATTCAGGGCGAACGCGCTGCCCGCGCCGCCAAACGCGAGTCCTCGGCTGTCGAGGCACTTGAGGGCGGCGACCTGGGTCCGGAACAGACCGGCCTGGTGATCGCGCACTTCGGTGTGCAGGTCGAAGTCGAAGCGCTTGATGGCGATCTGGCCGGCCAGGTGTTCCGTTGTCACCTGCGCGCCAACCTGCCTGCGCTGGTGACCGGCGATCAGGTGGTCTGGCGTGCCGGCAACCAAGGGATCGGCGTTATCGTGGCGCAACTGCCGCGTAAAACCGAACTCTGCCGCCCGGACAGCCGTGGCCAGCTCAAGCCTGTTGCGGCCAACGTCGACATGATCGTCATCGTCTTCGCCCCGCTGCCCGAGCCCCACGCCAACCTGATCGACCGCTATCTGGTCGCCGCTGAGCACGCCGGGATTCGTCCGCTGCTGCTGCTCAACAAATTCGACCTGATCGACGAACAGAACGCCCCGGCGCTGAATGCCTTGCTCGCGGTCTACCGCACGCTCGGTTACCCGGTGCTGGAAGTGTCGGCCCACCACGGCAACGGCATGGAGCAATTGCAGGAGCAACTGGACGGCCGCATCAGCGTCTTCGTCGGCCAGTCCGGCGTCGGCAAGTCGTCGCTGGTCAACAGCCTGCTGCCGGAAGTCGAAACCCGCGTCGGCCCGCTGTCCGAACTGTCCGGCCAAGGCACCCATACCACGACGACCGCGCGGTTGTTCCACTTCCCGGGCGGCGGTGAACTGATCGACTCCCCGGGTATCCGCGAATTCGGCCTCGGCCACGTCAGCCGCGCCGACGTCGAAGCCGGTTTCATCGAGTTCAACGACTTGATCGGTACTTGCCGCTTTCGCGACTGCAAACACGATCGTGAGCCGGGTTGTGCGTTGCTCAAGGCGCTGGAAGATGGGCGCGTGCAGCAGCAACGGATGAACAGCTATCGGTCGATTATTGCGAGTTTGCCGGAAACCAGTTACTAAGCCGCTTCCCGCAGACACGAAAAAGCCGCGATCATCTCGCGGCTTTTTTTGGTTTCAGAGTGCTGCTTTTTCCAACTTCCAGCCCAACACATCCAAGGCGTCACAGCCATCCTGAATCAACATATGTGCAGCATTGGCGAAATGCTCCAGATCGTGACCTTCGGCGTCTTTGACGCACAGGCAAGTGACGCTGTTGAGCAGATTGCGCGCGGCTTTGAGTCGGTGGACGGCGGTTTCAAGAAGATCGGAAGCGCGGGCTTCGGTGTCGATGTACAGCGTCGGGTCGACGCTGAAGTTGCCTTGAAGCGGACGGTACTTAGCCATGGGTCAAAACTCCGTTGACTGTCGAAAGGTTTCATCTTTATTTCGACCGGCTAAGATCGGCCACCACACTGGCAGCAACGGCGAAACTATAGGCAGAAGCCCCCCACGCTGAGAACCCCAGAACGCAATTTCAGACCCTTCCTACAACTACCAATCTCACCAGCAAACGCATCCAACAGGAAAACCCGGCCCCGCCAGACAATCTGGTCGGCTATCAGGCCGCCTCGCGATGCTGTTGCGGTGTACGCCCCCTCGAGAGGCCGAGTGGAGGTTCTGCGTAGTGGGCAACCCGGCATGGATGCCGGGTTAGCCGCCCCCGGCCATGAATGGCCGATGGCGGCGGGCCCACGGAGCAGGACCGGAGCGAGGGCATGCCGAGCCGAAGCGAGGCACCGAACGAAAGGGGCAAAAGCCTTTTGGTTACTTTGGGGCTTTTCCAAAGTGACTCGCTGTAAGAGCGAAACCATAAGCGGCCGTTACCGCAGAAACGGATATGCACACAGCCATCAAAACCCACGTCGCCTGACCCAAAACTTTCGCGAGCAGCCTCGTTCCCATAGTCACAGCGTCCCCCGCTGAAAATGAAAGCCGTACAAAAAAGCCGACATCGCTGTCGGCTTGATTGTTGACTCAGGAAACAGCAGCCGGCGGCTTCGGTGCAACGACCTTCGGCTCAGGCTTCTGAAACGGATAAAGATGCTGACGCACAATCCCACCCGGCAACTCCTTGCCAAACACCCCGTAACGCACCGGCCACTCTTTCGGCGGCAACTTAAACGTGCCAAACAACATATCCACCAACGGCGTGTGAATCGCGTAGTTCTTGTAGATGTAATCCTTGTGCCGAGCGTGGTGCCAATGGTGATAGCGCGGCAAAACCATCACGTAGTTCAGCCAACCGCCGTTGATCCGCACATTGGCGTGGGCCAGCACAGCCTGGACGCCGACCAGAATCACATAAGCGTTCAACGCCTGGGGCGCGAAGCCCAGCAGCATCAGGGGCACCAGCACGCCGGTGCGGGTCAGCAGAATCTCGATGAAGTGCACCCGCGAACCGGCGAGCCAGTCCATGTGCGTGCTCGAGTGATGCACCGCGTGAATACGCCACAGCCACGGCACCACATGGTAGAGGCGATGCAGCCAGTACTGACCGAGGTCGGCCACCAGCACGGCGAGGAAGAACTGCACGACAAGCGGCAGGCTTTGCACGCTGGCCTGCAAATCCGTCGACATGGCCCAACCCGCCACATAACTCGACGACGCGGTGATAAAGATCAGGATGAACTGCACCAGCATATGGCTGACGAAAAAGTAGGTCAGGTCGGTACGCCAGTGCGGGCGCAGGATGTTTTGCTCGGGGTCCTTGGAATAGAGTTTTTCAAGGGGGATGAAGACGATGGCCGACACCAGCAGGGCCAGGACGAACCAGTCCAGCCCTAGCGAATAAGGGGTCTGCCCAATCGAGCTGATCTGCACATTGGTGCCGCCGAGGAATACTGCCAAACCCGAGGCCACCAACCCGGTGATCCCCAGGCGCTTGCGCTTGTTGAGCAGGATATTCAGGGTGCCGAGGCTGAACGACAGCACCAGCCCGAGCAGCAGCGTAGTGCGCGCAAACTGCTCGTCGTAGACCTTGCGCAGTTCAGCGGTGGTCAACCATTCGGGAAACAGGAAGCAGAATACTGCCAGCAGGCTCAACAACCCGAGTGTGGCCGAGATATAGCCGCTGACCCGGCCCTCACCGAACTTGAAGGGTGCGTTGCCGTGCCGCTGAAAATAGGCTTTGAGTCTTTCCATCACTGATCTTCCCTGATTCCAAAAAAACGTGCTGTGGTGACGCAGCCAGAAACAAAAAAGCCACGATGATCGTGGCTTTTTTGCGGGTTACTGCTTGGGCGGCCCAGCCGGTTTGGCCGGTTCACCCGGTTTCGGCGCTGCATCATCGAACAGATTCAACCGCTCGCGAAGCTCATGGGCCGGCACCGGTTGCTTGTCCGCCGGCAAGGCATTCGGATCGACCGGCGTGCCCGGTGCTTCACCCGGAGCGCCCTGCCCCGGAGTTGGCACTGGATCGGCACCTTGTGCACCTTCGATAGCCTGTTGGGCTTTCTTGGTCAGCACAACGATGTCGATACGGCGGTTGACCGGGTTGAACGGATTCTCCCGATCGAACAACGCCGACGAGGCGTAGCCGACGACTCGCGCCACTTGCGATTCCGGGTAACTACCAGCAACCAGCGCACGGCGAGCGGCGTTGGCACGGTTGGCCGACAATTCCCAGTTACCGAAATCACCGGTGCCCGAGTACGGCTTGGCGTCAGTGTGGCCGCTGATGCTGATCTTGTTCGGCACCGCTTTAATGGTGTCGGCCATGGCCAGCAGGATGTCTTCGAAGTACGGTTTCAGACGTGCAGAGCCTGAGTCGAACATCGGCCGGTTGTCCGCGTCCATGATCTGGATGCGCAAGCCGTTCGGGGTGATCTCGAACAGGATCTGGTCCTTGAATTTCTGCAGCTGCGGGTTCTCTTCAACCTTGTTTTGCAGTTCTTGCAGCAGCAGTTCCAGGCGTTCTTTCTCGACCTGTTCGGCCATGCCTTCGACCTGGTCGGTATCGACCGTGACCTTGTCTGGCTGCGGCTGGGATTTCACCTCGGGGTTGAGGGTGTTTTCCGGCGCCAGGGTCGGTGTTCCGCCCAGATCGATGATGTAGGGCGTGCCGCTTTCGGAGAAGCCGACCGGGTCTTTGAAGTAACCGGCGATGGCGATCTTCTGTTCCGGCGTGGCGGTAGACAGCAGCCACAACACCAGGAAGAACGCCATCATCGCCGTCGCGAAGTCAGCGAAGGCGATTTTCCAGGCCCCGCCGTGATGCCCGCCGGCGATGCGCTTGACGCGCTTGATAATAATCGGCTGATTATTTTCCATGACTTAGCGACCGCGAACCGCTTGTTCCAGCTCAGCGAAGCTAGGACGGTGCGCCGGGTACAGAACCTTGCGCCCGAACTCCACCGCCAACGATGGCGGCATGCCGGAAGCCGACGCCACCAGCGAAGCCTTGATGGCTTCGTAGACGTTCAGTTCTTCCTTGGCATCGTGGGCCAGGGAATGCGCCAGCGGGCCGAAGAAGCCGTAGGCCGCGAGAATACCGAAGAAAGTACCTACCAGCGCCGCACCAACGTGCAGGCCGATGGATTTCTGGTCGCCTTCACCCAGGGAAGCCATGGTCACCACGATACCGAGTACCGCCGCAACGATACCGAAACCCGGCATGGCGTCGGCGATACCGTTCACCGCGTGGGAGGGGTGCTCCAGGTCTTCCTTGAGGCTATACAGCTCCATGTCGAACAGGCCTTCCAGCTCATGGGGAGCCATGTTGCCGGAGGACATGATGCGCAGGTAATCGCAGATGAACGCGGTCATGCGTTCGTCTTTCAAGACTGTCGGGTACTTGGCGAAGATTGGGCTCGCAGCGGCATCTTCGATGTCGCCCTCGATGGCCATCATGCCTTCGCGGCGGCTCTTGTTGAGGATCTCGTAGATCAGGCCCAGCACTTCAAGATAGAAGGTGTGATTGAAGCGCGAACTGAACATGCTCAAGGATTTCTTGAGCACGTGCATGGTCATGTAACCGGGGTTGGCCTGCAGGAATGCGCCAAGGGCCGCGCCACCGATAATCATCACCTCGAAAGGCTGAATCAGGGCGGCAATTTTGCCATGGGAGAGCACGTATCCGCCGAGCACGCTCGCGAATACGACGATGATGCCGATTAATTTAGCCATAGGTAGGAGAGCACTTACTGAGTCGGGTTCAAGGTCATATTCGGAAGTTAAAAAATCTCTTCTTCTACTTATCGGCAAAACTGCGCCAGACTATAGCCAGTTCAGGCGAAAAGCCAATTTAGCCCGCGCCGGGCGTGTTTACAGCCAATGATGATCCCGTCCAGCCATGGCTAACGAAACGAACGTTCCACCTCCAAAACCGACCACTCTCGAAGGCTGGGTCAAGCTTCTCGATGGCGTGCGCCTGCCGGTTCCGCAGGAGAGTCACGACCGTGTCTGCTCGGCCATTCGCAATAACCGCAGCTCGCTGCGCGACATTGCCGAATTGATGCAGGAAAGCCCGGCCCTGGCCTTGAGCGTGATTCGCGAAGCCAACCGCCACACCCACGGCAGCATGACTGAGCCTGCGGAAAACCTCGATGTGGCGCTCAATCGCCTCGGGTTGAAACGCACCGAAGAACTGCTCGCGCGCCTGCCGGCCGAGCCGCAGTCCGAGATTCCGAAGGCACTGCGCCAGCTGCAACTGATCAGCCAGCACGCGACGCAACAGGCCAACGGTTTTTTCGCCAATCGCCTGGCGCGGCTGTGGCAGGACATCCATTGGGGCAGCCTGCTGTTTCTCTCGCCGCTGTGGCCGATGGCTCTGACTCATCCGCATTTGCTCGAAGAGTGGGAACTGCGGGTCATCCATAAAGGCGAGTCGGCGCGCAAAGTAGAAAAGCAGTTGTTCGGCGTGCGCCTGCTGGACATCTGCCTGGCGCTGGTGGATGCCTGGCGGCTGCCGATCTGGGTGCAACAGGGTTATCGCCTGCTGCTCAACGAACAACGGGAGCTAGTGAAAGTTCTGCGCATTGCCCGGGACAGCGATCACCCGCTGCGCCAGCAAAATCGCCTCGACGATGATCCGACCCTGCGCCGCTGGCTTAATCAGCCGGCCAACACCGTGTTGCTGGCCAACGGCCTGGCGCTGTCGGCGCAACAGGCCTGGGACTGCCCGCACAGTGAACGCTGGCAGTACCTGACCAGCCTTTACCTGCAAATCCCGATGGATGAAGTGCAACAACAGTTGCACCAACAGGCCGCCAACAGCGCCCGTCAACATGCCATGCCAGACCTCTGGCACCCGGCGGTTTCGCTGCTGTGGCCGTGGGGTATGAACCGTATTCACGCCGGGTTGTTGCCGGCACCGGCACCGACTACCGAAGACCTGACAAACTGGCGCAAACAGTGCGCCGAGCTGTTGGTGGAGCCGAGCCGCTTCACCAATGCGATGCACCTGACCACCTCGGCCCGGGATGCGTTGGTCGCCTGCGGCATGCGCCGGGTGTTGATCCTGATGGCCGATCGCACCCACACCAATTTGCGTGTGCACCAGACGGCCGGGCTGCCAAAAGAAGCCGCCGGGATGAATTTTGCGGTCAGCCAAAGCAGCGTGTTGCAACGTTTGCTCGCGCAGCAAGCCCAGGTACGCATTACTCCGGCCAACAATGCCCAGTTTTCAGCTCTGCTGCCCGCCGGCCTGCGTTCGCAGTTCAGCGGTGAACACCTATTGCTACGCTCACTGGTGAACAATGGCCGGGTGATCATGGTGGTAGTGGCCGATCAGGGCGGCGGGCCGCTCTCGGAAATTACCGTGCAAGCCTTCGGAAAAACCGCGCAGTGCATCGAAAAGGCCCTGCATAGCTTTAGCACCCGTGGCCAATAGGCTGCGCTACAATCCTCCCCTTTGTGCCCTGGAGACCTCACATGTCTGACTTCTCTGGCTTGCCGCTGGTCATCGAGCCGAGCGACTTGCTCCCGCGTCTTGACGCCCGCGAACTGATTCTGGTGGACCTGACCAGCAACGCCCGCTATACCGAAGGCCATCTGCCCGGCGCGCGTTTTGTCGATCCGAAACGCACGCAACTCGGTCAGGCGCCGGCGCCGGGACTGATGCCGCCGCAGGCTGCGCTCGAAGCGTTGTTCGGCGAACTGGGGCATAACAAGGACGCGGTGTACGTCGTTTATGACGACGAAGGCGGCGGCTGGGCCGGGCGCTTCATCTGGTTGCTCGATGTCATCGGCCACAGCAAGTACCACTATGTCGACGGTGGCCTGCCGGCGTGGCTGGCGGAAGGTTTGCCGATGTCGATCCAGATCCCGGCCCCGGTTGGCGGCCCGGTTTCACTGACATTGCACGACGAACCTACCGCCACCCGCGAATACCTGCAAAGCCGTCTCGGCGCCGCCGACCTGGCGATCTGGGATGCCCGCGGGCCGTTGGAGTACTCCGGCGAAAAAGTGCTGGCGGCCAAAGCCGGACACATTCCGGGCGCAGTCAATTTCGAATGGACCGCCGGCATGGATCAGTCGCGCCATCTGCGCATCCGTACCGACATGCCGAAGATCCTCGAACAACTCGGCATCACCAAAGACAAAGAAATCATCACCCACTGCCAGACTCACCACCGTTCTGGCTTCACTTATCTAGTGGCCAAGTCCCTCGGTTATCCACGGGTCAAAGGCTACGCCGGCTCCTGGGGCGAATGGGGCAACCATCCCGACACCCCCGTAGAGATTTAAGGTTTTTAAGGACAGTTAATGAATAAGCGTTTGTTTATCCTCAGCCAATACCTGCTGCCCCATCACTTGCTCTCGCGACTGGCCGGCTGCATCGCCGAATGCCGCGTGCGCTGGTTCAAGAACGCCTTCACCGCATGGTTCGCCAAGCGCTATCAGGTGGACATGTCCCAGGCACTGGTCGAAGACCTGACGGCCTACGAGCATTTCAACGCGTTCTTCACCCGCGCCTTGAAAGACGGCGCGCGTCCGCTGGACGAAACCCCGGGCGCGATCCTCAGCCCGGCCGACGGCGCGGTCAGTCAACTTGGCCCGATCGAGCACGGCCGCGTGTTCCAGGCCAAGGGCCACAGTTTCAGCGTGCTGGAATTGCTGGGTGGCGATGCGGCGAATGCCGCGCCGTTCATGGGCGGTGATTTCGCCACTATTTATCTGTCGCCGAAGGACTACCACCGCGTGCACATGCCGCTGGCCGGTACCCTGCGCGAAATGGTCTACATCCCGGGCCGGATCTTCTCGGTCAATCAAACCACTGCTGAAAACGTGCCGGAACTGTTCGCCCGCAACGAGCGCGTGGCGTGCATTTTCGACACCGAGCGCGGGCCAATGGCCGTGGTACTGGTGGGCGCGATGATCGTGGCGTCGATCGAAACCGTGTGGGCCGGGCTGGTCACGCCGCCGAAACGCGAACTGAAAACCTTCCGTTACGACGAAGCTGCGCGTGCGCCTATCCATCTGGAAAAAGGCGCAGAACTGGGTCGATTCAAGCTGGGTTCGACGGCTGTCGTGCTGTTCGGGCCGGACCAGGTGAAATGGGCTGAAGGCCTGGGCGCTCTGTCGCCGGTGCAGATGGGCCAGGCGTTGGGTTTGCCGAACGCTTGATTCCCCGAGCCGACCCCCGAGCGGGTTCGGTGCATCCTGCTCCACACCATCCCCGTAGGCGCTGCCGAAGGCTGCGATCTTTTGATCTGGAAAAATCAAAATCAAAAGATCGCAGCCTTCGGCAGCGCCTACAAGGGCAGGCATCGCGTCGCCCCTCCCGCGTTCATAGCTGCTACAGTCAGGTCATTCACTGCCCATTTCCCGGTCGGAGTTTTTCCACGGCATGAATGAGACCAGCCCCCCACTGTTGCTGCGCGCACCGATCCCCGCCGGCTTGCGCCTGTCGTTCTGCGAAGCCACCCCGCGCGACCTCAAGCGCTGGATCGCCAACCTGCCCAAAGCCAACATCGGCGAAACCGCTCGCCAGTTGTATCAAGGCTTGAGTGAACTCAACCAACTGCTGACCCCCAGCGATAATCGCCTGCAATTGCTCGAACTGCTGCGCCCCGAGGTGCATTACGTCTGCAAGCACCTGGAGCGCCACTTCCTGCATCAGGCGATTGTCCTCGACGAGCGTTCGCGCAAGATCGCCAACCTCTGTCAGGCGCTGCAAAGCCATTTGGCGATTGGCTACAAACAGATCGTCATGCGCGTCGCACCACGCTTCACCAAGGATCGCGCATCGCTGCTCACCCAGGCGCTGCAACGGGCGATCCATTGTCTGAACGGCCCATTAATCCGCGCCACCCAGCTCTATTGCCCGGTGCCGGAAGGGGTGTGGCTGGAGTTGCATCAGTTGTATCGAATCGGCTGCGAGCATCGACTGCAAACCATCAGTGTGCGCGATGAACTGGCCAGTGAGACGCCCGACCTGAGCATCGAGCAAACGTACGTGGCCGCCCTGCTGTTGGGCGCCTCGCGCTGCAATCAGTTGCGGCAGAACCAGATCGCGCGCCTCGCCGAGGTACTCGAACCCTGGAGCAAATGGATCAAGCTGCACCCCGGCAAACCCGGCAATGAGTTGTTTGCTATCGCGTCAGACCTCGACGTCGGGCCACGCTATCGCGCCAAATTCCGCGCCGAGCAGCAAGAGAGCTTGCTGGGGATCGATCCGCAGCCGCTGGTGACGGCCATCGAGGCCCGTCTGCTGAACCCGACCGACAACGCGTCCGGGCTGCCCATACCGACCGGGCTGAACCTGGATACGCTGCAACACCTGCACGCCGCATGGGGCCAGGCTGCCGAGCGCAGTTTCCAGCGCACCGTTGGCCATGGCACCTTGACGCTGTGCGTGGGCATGAGCGCGCTGCACTTTTATTTGGGCGGGCAACGCTCGTTCAGCGACATTCTGAAAAACCCCGCAGGTCGGTTGGCGCAGTTTTCGGCAACATCCCCGGCCGATGGCGGGAAAGACAACTGGAGCCACGCCTTCGACGCCGCACCTAGTGGCAACAGCGACGCCCTGCTGCCTTACGAAGAAATCGAATACCCGCATTTACAGAATGACGACAGCCACGAGGCCGCCGACCGCAACCAGCATTTTCCGACGTACGCACTACCGGTGATCAATCACAGCCCCGGCGGTTATTGCCTGGCATGGCCCGGCACCGTGCCCGCCGAGCTTCAGGCCGGTGAAATGGTCGGTATCGAGGATTCTGCCGGTCAGGGTTGGAGCATCGCTGTCGTGCGCTGGATTCGCCAGGTGCGTGGCGGCGGTACGCAAATGGGGATCGAGCAGGTTGCGCCGTATGCCGAGCCTTGCGGCCTGCAACTGGTGCGCACCCGCGACGATCACAGTCAGTACCTACGGGGCTTGTTGCTGCCGGCTATTAGCGCGATTGACCTGCCGGCCACATTGCTGGCCCCACGCCTGCCCTTCCAGGAAGGCAACAAGGTGCTGATCAACACCAACGGCCAGGAACGCCGCGCCGGGCTGGATCGACGGGTGTCGAGTACCAACAGTTTCAACCAGTTTGCTTATCGCTCGCTGGAAGCGAGCAAAACCGAAAACGCTGCGGGGAGCGGCGTGGTCGGGGCGGAAGAGGATTTTGATTCGTTGTGGAAGTCGTTATGAGTCTGTGACACCGCAGCGCGGCCTTCGAGGGCAAGCCTCGCGCCTACAGGTCCAGGGCGTTTTCGAAAACACCGCCTACCTGTAGGAGCAAGGCTTGCCCGCGAAGAGGCCCGCTCAGACAATCCAGAACTCAGAGCTGCCCGTCACGATCCCGAAAGCCCAGCAGATACAGCACCCCATCCAACCCAAGGGTCGAGATCGCCTGTTTCGCCGACTGCTTGACCAGCGGCTTGGCACGGAACGCCACGCCCAGCCCGGCAATCGCCAGCATCGGCAGGTCGTTGGCGCCGTCGCCGACCGCGATGGTCTGCTCCAGGCGCAAACCTTCCTTGTGCGCCAGCTCCTTCAGCAGATCCGCCTTGCGCTGGGCATCGACAATCGGCTCGACCGCCACGCCCGTGACCTTGCCGTCCACCACTTCCAGCTCGTTGGCGAATACGTAGTCGATGCCCAGTTTCGCCTGCAATTGCTTGGCAAAGTAGGTGAAGCCACCGGACAGGATCGCGGTCTTGTAGCCCAGGCGCTTGAGTTCGGCGAACAGGGTTTCGGCACCCTCGGTCAGGCGCAGCGAGGCGCCGATGGAGTCCAGCACACTGACGTCCAGGCCTTTGAGCAAGGCCAGGCGTTCCTTGAAGCTGGCGCGGAAATCCAGTTCACCGGCCATCGCTCGTTCGGTGATTTCAGACACCTGATCGCCCACGCCCGCAGCTTTGGCCAATTCGTCGATGACTTCGGCTTCGATCAGCGTCGAGTCCATGTCGAACACCGCCAGGCGACGGTTGCGCCGGAACAGTGAATCTTCCTGGAAGGCGATGTCGACGTTCAGTTCCTGGGCCACGTTGAGGAATTCAGCCCGCAGCGCTTGCGGATCGGCCGCTTCGCCACGTACGGAAAACTCGATGCAGCCCTTGCCCTTGTCAGCCGGAGTGTCCAGCGGCATGCGCCCGGACAGACGATCGATATGGTCGATGTTCAGACCGTATTTGGCGGTGATCGAACTCACGGCCTGCAATTGCCCGGCGGTCACCTTGCGGGTCAACAGAGTCACGATGTGGCGCTTTTTGCCCTGGTTGCCGACCCACTGCTGGTAATCCTCTTCGGACACCGGGGTGAAACGCACCTGTTGGTCGAGCTCGTACCCCTTGAACAGGATGTCCTTGAGCACTGACTTGCCTTGCTCGGTGTCAGGAATTTCAACCAGGATGCCGAACGACAAGGTGTCGTGGATCACCGCCTGACCAATGTCGAGAATGTTCACACCACCCTGGGCCAGAACGCCGGTAATGGCCGCAGTCAGACCCGGTCGGTCGACTCCCGTGATGTTTATCAGGACGATTTCGCGCAAGGCGCACCCCCGCAGGTGGAAAAAAACCGCATTCTACCCACTTTCAGTGACCATCGGGCACCGTCAGCGCTTTGCCGGTCTAGGGCCTGTCGCTATACTGCGCGTCAACTTCACGGACAAAAGAGCCGAGCTCAAGTGAACCGGCCCACGCCAGTAAAAACCGATAACTTCTTCCTGCTGATCTTCCGGGCACTGCGCCACCGCCGTGTACCGATTGCATTGCGCATTGCCAGCCATAACGTGATCCTGGTCGCTCTGGCCCTGGTGATCTATGCCTGTGTGATGGGTTTGCAGTTCAAGCAGGCCATGCACGAGCAGGCCGATGCGCTGGGCGAAAGCCTGACCACGCAGACCGCCACCTCGGCGACAGAGCTGTTGGTGTCCAATGACATCCTCAGCCTCAACGTGCTGCTCAACAACCTGACCAAAAACAAGCTGGTGGCCCACGCCGCCATCTACAGCGTGGATAACCGCATCCTCGCCGAGTCTGGCCAGCGCCCCAAGCACAGCCTTTTGGGCGAAGCCGAGGGCATGTACGAGAGCAAGATCACTTTCCAGGACGTGACCGCCGGGCAACTGCGCATCAGCCTGGACATGGATCAGTTCCAACAGCCGATGACCATCAGCCTGCAAAGCATGGGCATTTTGAGTGCGATTTTGCTGGCCCTGTCCCTGGCCTTGAGCCTGCGCCTCGGTCGGCACATCTCCACACCGCTCATGCAATTGCGGGTCTGGCTGCGCAATATCGACGAATACACCCCGGCCACCGAGCGTCAGGATGAGATCGGCGACCTGGCCCGTCAGCTGCACGCCAATTTCGCCCCGGAACCGGCCGAGCCTGAGCCCGCACCGGAGCCTGAATTCGACGATGCCGATTACGACGAGGAGGCTGACCCGGCCTTTGAAGTACGCAATCTGCGCGATCCGAGCTTCGATGAAACCAAGCCGGTTGCTGGCCTCAAGCCTGCGCCAAAGCGCACTGTCAGCACAGTCGAAGACGATGAAGACGATGATGCGTTTGCCGACCTGCGCGATGAGTCGGCAGACAATGCGCCGATAACGCTGGCCAAACCGGTGATCTCGAACGTGCCGCAGCACAGCGCGGTGCTGGCCGTGCAACTGGGCGCTCAGGATCAACTGCGTCGCCTGCCCCGCACGCGCCTTGAGGAACTGCTCAAACGCTACCGCGATTGCCTCGACCAGGCGGCTTCGCTGTATCAGAGCGAACTGCACACCCTGAATGATGGCAGTACGCTGATGCTGTTCCACACCGAAGACAGCGGCGACGACTACCTGACCAATGCGATCTGCTGCGGTGAGCTATTGCGGGCGCTGGGCCATCAGTTGCAGATCGAAGTCGCGGACAGCGGCATCACCCTGCAATTGCAACTGGGCCTGACGTTGGGCGACGAGCTGTTCGGCTTGAGCCAGATCGACCTGTTGCTGACCGAATCCGCCCAGGACGCCCTGGCCTTGTCGCAACACAGCCGCAACCTGTTGCTGGTGGAGCGCAAGATCGGCGACGACGCCCTGATCCGCCAGCGTGCACGGATCCGGCCGATCGCCAGCCCTGAGGGCGCTTGCTGTGTAGAGCGGTTGATGGAGCCTTATCCGTCGATGCTGGAACGGCAACTGGCGCGGATGCATGAGCGTCGGGCGTAACCGCCCTGTCATTAAAAAACCCGCAGACGAGTGATCGTCTGCGGGTTTTTTGTTGCCACTTGAATCATGTAGCAGCTGCCGAGCCTGCGAGGCTGCGTTCGGCTGCGCAGCAGTCGTAAATCAGCCAATTCGCGGGGGGGCTATCATGATCGTTCCCACGCTCTGCGTGGGAATGCCTCCAGGGACGCTCCGCGTTCCAAGGCCGCGCCTCGCACCGAAGTGACGCAGAGCGTCACGGGCTGCATTCCCACGCAGAGCGTGGGAACGATCAGTCAGAGACAACAAAGCCCGCATCTCTGCAGGCTTTGTGTCGGATCAATCCAGGCTTAGAACCTGAACACTTCCATATCGGTGCGAATCGGCGAAGCCATCGGGATCTTCGGCTGCTTGTCCTGCTCGGCGGCCGGAGCCACAGGCTTGGCCTCCTTTTTACGCGGCGCTTCGGCAATCGGCGGCTGGTTGGCCAATGGCTTCAGCGCCACGGACAATTGCTCGGCCAGACGCTGCACCAGCACACCTTGCGCTTGAACCTGCGCCGCAGTACCGCCGGCATGCTGTTCCTGCAGGTGAATGATGCGGTTGTCGCGAACCTGGCCACGACGGTCGATCAGACGCCATTGCGCATCCAGGATCGCCGGTTGCGACTCCCCCGAATCCAGGCGAGTGATCGTCAGCAGCACCTGAACATCCGGGGTAAAGCCCAATGTCGCGGGTGCCAGCACTACGCGCTGGCTGTCCAAGTGACCGGCGACCTGACGCAGCAGCAACTGATCGATGTCCGAAGACAGGCTGCCAGCCCAGCGCCCATCGGACGAAGCCTGGAGGCTGCCATCCGGCTGACGCTGCAGCAACGTTTCACGCTGCAGGTAGTCGGCAATTGTGACCGGGCCCAACAAAACAGCCATGCCCGCGCTTTGCGCAGGCTGAGCCGGACTTCCGCTGTCCAGCTGATACAACGACACCGGTTGGTGAACGCTGCAACCCGCCAGGCCAAGAAGGCCAGCAAGCATCAAAATTAACGGAAGGCGCAGAGCAGTCATCGTCCCATCCAGGTGGCGGCCACAAGGCTAACCACAGTGAAAATACTCAATAAATATGAAGAACGCTCGGCCACGCCGGCGCTTGAAAGGCCATATCATCCGTGAATATGCGTTCCGACTCCAGCGGCAAAGCGTCGATCTACGCGTTAAATCGTAGATCGAGCGCTCTAGGACGCTTAATTGAGGTTTTCGACGAGCAGCGCATCTACCCTCTGGAAGCCACGTGGCAATTTGTTACCACGGCGCCCACGCTCACCTTTGTAGTGTTCGAGGTCGTCCGCCTTCAGTGACAAGGTACGTTTTCCGGCCTGCAGCACTAAAGTAGCGCCTTCCGGCAGAACGGCGATGTCCGTGACATATTCTTCGCGACTGGCAACCCGCTCACCGGAAATACCGATGATCTTATTGCCTTTGCCTTTACCTAATTGTGGCAGATCGCTGATTTTGAAGATCAGCAGGCGACCTTCGGTGGTCACCGAGGCCAGCCAATTGTTCTCGCGATCGGCAACTGGGCGCGGAAGAATGACTTTCGAATTGTTCGGCAAGCTCAGCAACGCTTTACCGGCCTTGTTCTTGGCCTGGAAGTCTTCCCCTTTGACCACGAAACCGTAACCGGCGTCGGAGGCGATCACGTACAGCGAATCGTCTTCCGGCATCAGCACGCATTCAAAGGTTGCCCCTGGCGGCGGCGTCAGGCGGCCAGTCAGCGGTTCGCCCTGGCCACGGGCCGATGGCAACGTGTGAGCGGCCACCGAATAGCTGCGGCCAGTGGAGTCGATAAACACTGCAAACTGGTTAGAGCGTCCGGGCGCCAAGGCCTTGAAACCGTCCCCAGCCTTGTAGGAAAGCCCTGTGGCGTCGATTTCGTGGCCCTTGGCGGAACGAATCCAGCCTTTTTCCGACAGTACGACCGTCACTTTCTCGTTCGGCAGCAGATCGTGCTCGGTCAGGGCTTTGGCTTCGGTGCGCTCGACGATTGGCGAACGGCGGTCGTCGCCATAGGTTTCAGCGTCTTTGATCAGCTCGGTGCGCACCAGTTTTTTCAGCTTGGCTTCACTGCCCAGCAGGGCTTGCAGCTTGGCTTGTTCCTTGAGCAGTTCGTCCTGCTCGGCACGCAGCTTCATTTCTTCCAGTCGCGCCAACTGACGCAAACGGGTATCGAGGATGTAGTCGGCCTGGATTTCGCTCAAGGCAAAACGGGCGATCAACGCGGCTTTCGGGTGCTCCTCGGTGCGGATGATGTGAATCACTTCATCCAGGTTGAGGTAAGCGATCAACAAACCGTCCAACAGGTGCAGGCGACGCTCGACCTTGTCGAGGCGGAATTGCAGGCGACGACGCACGGTCTGCACCCGGAACTCCAGCCACTCGACCAGCAACGCCCGCAGGTTTTTCAGCTGTGGTTTGCCGTCGAGGCCGATGATGTTGATGTTGACCCGGTAGCTCGACTCCAGCTCGGTGCTGGCGAACAGGTGCTGCATCAATGCGTCGTGGTCGAAGTTCTTGCGCGCGCCAGGAATGATCACGATCCGGCACGGGTTTTCGTGGTCGGATTCGTCGCGCAGGTCAGCGATCTGCGGGGCCTTGGACGGCTTGGCCTGCATCATCGCCGCGATCTGCTCCAGTACCTTGGCACCGGAGACCTGATGCGGCAGCGCGGTGACGATGATGTCGCCGTCTTCGATGTGGTACACGGCGCGCATGCGCACCGAGCCCTTGCCGGTTTCGTACATTTTCAGCAGGTCGGCGCGAGGCGTGATGATTTCCGCTTCGGTCGGGTAATCCGGGCCCTGAATGTGCTCGCAGAGCTGTTCGACCGTGGCTTTCGGCTCATCAAGCAAACGCACGCACGCCGTCGCGACTTCCCGCAGGTTGTGCGGCGGTACGTCGGTGGCCATGCCCACGGCGATGCCGGTGGTGCCGTTGAGCAGAATGTTCGGCAAACGTGCCGGCAACACCAGCGGCTCATCGAGGGTGCCGTCAAAGTTAGGACCCCAGTCCGCGGTGCCCTGGCCCAGCTCGCTGAGCAGCACTTCGGAATAACGCGACAGCCGCGCTTCGGTGTAACGCATGGCGGCGAAGGACTTCGGATCATCCGGCGCACCCCAGTTGCCCTGGCCGTCCACCAGTGTGTAGCGGTAGCTGAACGGCTGGGCCATCAGGACCATGGCTTCGTAGCACGCCGAATCGCCGTGCGGGTGGAACTTGCCGAGCACGTCACCGACGGTACGCGCCGATTTCTTGTGCTTGGAATCGGCGTCCAGCCCCAACTCGCTCATCGCATAGATGATGCGCCGCTGTACCGGTTTCAGGCCGTCGCCGATATGCGGCAAGGCACGGTCCATGATCACGTACATGGAGTAGTTGAGGTAGGCATTTTCGGTGAAGTCAGCCAGTGACCGGCGCTCTACACCGTCCAGGCTGAGATCAAGGGAGTCGCTCATGCGGGCCTCATCATTTCGTTGTCTGGCGCAGCAGCATGGTGCCACCGCGCTGGGTAAATTCAAGTTTGTTCAGTGCGCTCATACCGAGCAGCACTTGATTGCCATCCAGCCCTGGCGCGACCAGCGCGCGAACATCACGCAGCACAATATCGCCCAGTTGCAGCCGGTCGATGCGGGTTCGATAACCCTGACTCAGACCGTTGGCGGTACTCAGGGTCACCCCGAAGCCCTCCTCCAGTTTCAGCCGTTCGGCCAGACTGGCCGGGATCGACACATCAGTCGCCCCGGTATCAAGCATGAAATCCACCGGCTGGCCGTTGATCTGGCCGCTGGCGACGAAATGACCCTGGCTGTTACCGACCAGTTTCACTTCGACAAATCCTTCGCCCTGCTGTGAAGTGACCACAGCATTGGGGTTCTGCTGACGCTGTTCCCATTGACCGAAAAACCGCGTAGCCAAAAACAGTGCTGCGCACCACGCCAGCACCATAAACACCCGACCGGCGCGTTTGCCCGGCGGTTGCTGACTCATGGTTTGGCGCTCCAGCCACCTTCCGGCGCGGCAAAGCGCCAGATAATCGGGCGGACCTCACCATCGGCGCGGGCACCGAAGTTATTGTCGACACCGATCCAGGCACCGTCAGCGTCGACGACCAACGCCTCTTCCAACCCGTAATTCTGTGAATAGCGCCGGTTTTTCTGCAACAGTTCGGCAGCGTACGACCAGCAGCGCTCGACTTTGGCCGTCTGCGGGTCGCGGCGACAAATCTGATAGGCATTGCGCTCGAGGGTAAACAGCTTGCCGTTGAACAATGACAGGTCGGAAAAATCCCGGTTAACCGCTCGGGCCCTGGGAAACTGCGGCGGTTGCATTTCCATGCCCGCCTCGCTCAGCAGCACGCAACCACCGTCACAATCCCACACTGTCTGTTTGCGCTTGATTAGCAGCAGGCCACGGCTTTGACGTTCGGCGGCAAGCCACATCTGATCGCCTGCCGGATTGATCGCCAGGCCCTCAAAGAGTGCATTGAATTGCAGCAACATGCCGCGGGCCCGTGCTTCGCGAACCATCATGGGTGAGATTTTCAACCATGAAGGGGGTCCCATTGGCGGCACTTGCAATACGGCTGCATGGCCTTCGCTGACAATGTAACGATTGCCGGCGCTGTCGCAGCTGATGCCTTCGAAATCCAGATCTCCGCCCCGCACGAAAGAGGCCGCCCAGGTCCGCGAACGCAACCCCCAGGGCAAACCGGTGTCCGGCACAGGAGGTACGTCAATGCGCACCGTTTCGGCTTGCCAGGTGCTGGCGGTTGTATCGAGACGATAGATTTGATCATCGTCGCGATCGGAAACCGTCCACAGGTCCTTGCCACACTGGGCGAGCCCCGACAGGTTGCCGCCGCGCATGCCATCGACGGCATGTTCGGACACCACGCGCAGCTCTGGCGCCGGCTCGGCGGACACCGTAAACGAGGTCAGCAGTAACGCACACGCCAGGGCACAGCCAACCCGCATCAGCCCAGAACCTCGGCCAGGTTGCCTTTGGATTCCAGCCACGACTTGCGATCACCGGCGCGTTTCTTCGCCAGCAGCATGTCCATCATTTCCGAGGTCGCTTCGAAATCGTCCAGCGTCAGCTGCACCAGGCGCCGTGTGTTCGGGTCCATGGTGGTTTCGCGCAGTTGCGGCGGGTTCATTTCGCCCAGACCTTTGAATCGAGTGACCTGTGGCTTGCCGCGCTTCTTCTCGGCCACCAGGCGATCGAGGATGCCATCGCGCTCGGCTTCGTCGAGGGCGTAGTAAATCTCTTTGCCCAGGTCGATGCGGTACAGCGGCGGCATCGCGACGTAGACGTGACCGGCATCCACCAACGGGCGGAAATGCTGGACGAACAACGCACAGAGCAGCGTGGCAATGTGCAGACCGTCGGAGTCGGCGTCGGCGAGGATGCAGATTTTGCCGTAACGCAACTGGGCGATGTCCGCGGAGCCCGGATCGACACCAATGGCCACGGCAATGTTGTGCACTTCCTGGCTGGCCAGCACTTCGCTGCCATCGACTTCCCAGGTGTTCAGAATCTTGCCGCGCAACGGCAGGATCGCTTGAAACTCTTTGTCCCGCGCCTGCTTGGCCGAACCACCAGCGGAATCACCTTCCACCAGAAACAGCTCGGAACGCATCGGGTCCTGCCCGGCGCAGTCGGCGAGTTTGCCCGGCAACGCCGGACCTGCAGTGACGCGCTTGCGTTCGACCTTCTTGCTTGCCTTGAGACGACGGCCGGCGTTGTTGATCGCCAGTTCCGCCAGCAGCATGCCGGTTTCCGGGTGGGCGTTGAGCCACAGGCTGAACGCGTCCTTGACCACACCGGAAACAAACGCCGCCGCTTCACGGGACGACAGGCGTTCCTTGGTCTGGCCGGAGAATTGCGGCTCCTGCATTTTCATCGACAGGACGAAGGCAATACGCTCCCAGACGTCTTCCGGCGCCAGCTTCACGCCACGTGGCAGCAGGCTGCGGAATTCGCAGAACTCGCGCATCGCATCGAGCAAACCCTGACGCAAACCGTTGACGTGGGTGCCGCCCTGGGCCGTCGGGATCAGGTTGACGTAGCTTTCCTGCACGCTGTCGCCACCTTCCGGCAACCACAGCAGCGCCCAATCCACCGCTTCTTTATTACCGGCCAGGCTGCCGCAGAACGGCTCGTCCGGCAGACGTTCGAAGCCGTTGACCGCGTCCACCAGGTAGGAGCGCAGGCCGTCTTCGTAGTGCCATTCGACTTTTTCGCCGCTGGCCTTGTCTTCAAAACTGACCAGCAACCCCGGGCACAGAACGGCCTTGGCCTTGAGCACGTGCTTGAGGCGGCTGATGGAGAATTTCGGTGAATCGAAGTATTTCGGGTCCGGCGCGAAGAACACACTGGTGCCGGTGTTGCGCTTGCCGACGGTGCCAATGACTTCCAGCTCGGTTTTCTTGTAACCGTCGGCGAAGGTCATCTGGTATTCGTTGCCGTCACGCTTGACGCGCACCCGGACTTCGTTCGACAAGGCGTTGACCACGGAAATACCCACCCCGTGCAAACCGCCGGAGAACTGGTAGTTCTTGTTGGAAAACTTGCCACCCGCGTGAAGCTTGGTGAGGATCAGCTCGACCCCGGAAACGCCCTCTTCCGGGTGAATGTCCACCGGCATGCCACGGCCATCATCGCTGACTTCCAGGGAGTGATCGGCGTGCAGGATGACCTGCACCGACGTTGCATGCCCGGCCAAGGCTTCGTCGACGCTGTTGTCGATGACTTCCTGGGCGAGGTGGTTCGGCCGACTGGTGTCGGTGTACATGCCGGGGCGTTTGCGCACCGGGTCGAGGCCCGAGAGGACTTCGATGGCGTCTGCGTTATAAGAGCTAGCGCTGGGAGTGGCCATGGGGTCTCGTCGTCAGTGTTCGTTTAAATAAGGGGCGATGATTCACAGAGCGGTGAAATCGATCGACTGATACAAATCTGCGCCGATGCCGGCAAAACTCAACATGGCCGGCAATTGCTCGGCAAAACCCTGGAAACTATGGTCGCCGCCGGCCTGGATGCGCAAGGCACACGTCCGGTAGTACTGCTGGGCGAGGCGATAGTCCAGCGTTTCATCGCCGGTCTGCAACCACACCTGATAGCGCTGCGGGTCCCGGGGCGCCGGCACTTCCAGCTCGGCCAGGGCCGTCACGTGGTCGTGGGTCAATTCCCAGGCTTCATCGGTATACAGGTTTTTCTGCGTTCCCAGATACCCGTCAAACATCCGGTGCGGACTGACGGCAGGGTTGATCAACAGAGCCTTGAGGCCATGGTGCTCGGCCAAGTGAGTGGCATAGTAGCCGCCGAGTGAGCTGCCGACCAGCAGTGGCCGCCCAAGCTCCTCGATCGCCCGGTTTAGCTGACCGATGGCCTCGCGCGGGTGGTGATGCAAGGCCGGAACCTGCAATTGGTCGCTCAGGCCCAGGCGGTCCATCACTTTGATCAACTGGCAGGCCTTTTTCGAAGCGGGCGCGCTGTTGAAACCGTGGATATAAAGGATCGAACCGGACATTTGAACTCCCTGGGCGTCGGGTAAAGAGGCGCAGTTTACAGGGAGACGGGAAATGTTGGGCACCAGCATCCATCGAAATGAACATGGTGCGTAGAAGCTGCCGAAGGCTGCGATCTTTTGATCTTGCTTTTAAAAAACAAAGTCAAAAGATCGCAGCCTCGTTGCACTCGACAGCTCCTACGGGGGCAATCAATAGCCGTCGGAGCCGTAATCAACCGTAAAGTCGAAGCCCGTGACACGCTCAACACCGGTTTCAATCAGGCCATCTGGCATAAGTCGCAACCACCGATACCCCGGCGCCTGCTCCCCAACCTTGAAATCCTCGCTGCCCGGTTCGAACTGAATGCAGGTCGACGGCGATGCAATCAGCCGCACACCCTCGCGCATCTGGTCGATCTCTTGATGCACATGCCCCCACAAAACCGCGCGCACCTGCGGAAACCGGTCCAGCACCGCAAACAGTCCCTCAGGGTTGCGCAATCCGATCGGCTCCATCCACGCACAGCCAATCGACACCGGATGATGATGGAAGCACACCAGGTGATGCCGCTCCGGCGCCTCGCTCAATGAGCGCGCCAGCAACTGCAACTGTTCATCCTGCAAGTACCCCGGCACCGAGCCCGGCACCGCGGAATCGAGCAGCGTCACCCGCCAGTTACCGATGTCCACCACCGGCTCCAGCAGCGCGCTCTGCACCGCCGCTTCAGCCATGATTTGCGGTTCATCGTGATTGCCGGGAATCCAGCGTGCAGGGGCATCGAGCTGCCGGGTCAGGTCGCGAAACTGCTGGTAGGACTCCAACGTCCCGTCCTGGGAAATATCGCCGCTAGCGACGATTAGATCGATCTGCGGCTGCTGCTGGCGCACTAGCTCGATGACCTTTTGCAGGCTCTCGCGCGTATTCATGCCCAGCAACGTGCCGTCCGCCTCGGCGAACAAGTGACTGTCGGACAGCTGCACCAGCAACGCCGAATCGGCGGTGGTCAATGTGGATACGCTCGGCAAGGCGTTCTCCCAGGGCGTGATCACGGAGTTGGATAGAGGCCGCAATTATGCTGGGGGAAGACCAAAAGAGGAAACCTGTGAACCGGACGCAGTTCACAACTACCGAACGACTGCGTACTCGTGCCCACACGCCAGACAGTGACTCAGCCATTCCCCCAGGAACAGATTGAGCTGGGCCTTTTCATCCGGCTGATGCATCGCGGCATTCGGGTAAGGATAGATGCCCCGGAAGCGTCTTGCATGTTCGGCGCTGACGACTTCTGCCATGCAGGCATCGTGGTAGACCTGGACTTCCAGTTGCGGCACCGGCAGCCACGGCAGGCTATGTTCCTGGCGCACTTGCAGGGTGGTGGTGTACGGGTTGACTTGCAGCACTTCCAGCGCCAGCACGCCGAGCATCTGGTCGCCCTGGGTCACGGCAATACGCCGTGCCTCGGGCTCGTTGCGCATGTCCGGCAGCAGTCGCATCAAACGCGCGTAGTTCGCCTCGCAGGAGGCTTGCAGCCCCACGAGGTCCACCCGATAGCGATCGCGCAGCTTGTTTACGACCATAGCCCCCTCACTTCAGCGCGGTTCAAAGCAAGCCATTGCAAAGCAATGATGCTGGCCGCGTTGGCAATTCGTCCGTCGCGTACGGCCTGCAGGGCATCTTCAAAGGCCCAGACCGTGACGCGGATATCTTCCGCTTCTTCTGCCAGTCCATGCAGGCCGCCTACTCCATTCGTTTCGCAACGCCCCAAGTACAGATGCACAAATTCGTTGCTGCCGCCCGGCGATGGAAAATATTGGGTCATCGGCCACAGCGCCCCGAACACAAGCCCAGCTTCCTCCTGCGCTTCGCGGTGAGCAACTTCTTCCGGTTCTTCGTCTTTATCGATCAGACCGGCGACCAACTCGATCAGCCACGGGTTGCTGGTCTTGCCCATGGCGCCGACCCGAAACTGCTCGATCAACACCACTTCATCACGCTGCGGATCGTACGGCAGCACGCACACCGCATCGTGACGCACGAATACTTCACGATTGATCTCGCGACTCATGCCGCCGGCGAATAATTCATGGCGCAAATGCAGGCGATCGAGCTTGTAGAAGCCCGCGTAGCACTGTTCACGTCGAACGATTTCAACGGTGGTCGGAATGGCGTTGGCAAAATCAGTCATGGCAATCCTCGTTTACTGCTTATCCGTGACGAGGTTCCAACCTCGACTTCGCGCCATCCTAACGCGCGGTTGATGTTTGATGCAGCCCCTTTACTGTCAGCGGGATAGACGGTGAGGGCGAAACCAACTCTAATTAGCTTAGTGGCGAACTGACTGCTTCGTTGACAGTCGAAGCGGTAACTTTTCGCCTTTCCCTGTTTTATGAAGGACGCCCATGTCGCTTTTTAAAATCGCCTCCGTGGCCGCCATCGCCCTGACACTGGGCGCTTGCCAGAGCCTGTTCCAACCCAACTACCGGACGCCGCTGGAAACCACCCGCGATGCTTCGGAAATACTGAAGCCGGGTTGCACCACGCCTGACTGCCCGCTGGTGAACATCGATACCCTGCGATTCCCGGCCGAGCCACAGCTGGACGGCATCGTTGAAAAAAACCTGCTGCAATTGGCCCGCACCCCGGACGCCCCGGCGGCGCCGACCCTGGCCGCCTATCGCGATCAGTTTTTGAGCACCGCAGCGCCGCGCTCCAGCAGCTACTTGCAAGCCAAAGTACGTGAGCAGCATGACGGCTTGGTGATCGTCGAGTTTTCCAGCTATCTGGACACCGGCGGCGCCCATGGCACCCCGGGCCGCAGCTTCATCAACTATTCGCGCCAGCAGCATAAAGTGCTGACCTTGTCGGACATGTTGCTGCCGGGTCAGGAAGAAGCGTTCTGGAAAGCCGCGCAAGTGGCGCACAACAGCTGGCTGATCAGCACCAAGCTCGATCAGGAAGCGGATTTCCTGAAAACCTGGCATTTCCAGAAAACCCAGAACGTGGCGCTGACCTACGGTGGGGTGATCCTCAAGTACGAAGTGAGCACCATCGCGCCTTACGCGTTGGGCCACATCGAACTGAAGATCCCCTACCCGCGCCTCAATGGCATTCTCAAGCCCGAGCTGTTTCCCGGCCGTAACTGAAGGCTCGACCGAGCACGAGTTGCAGCAACCCTGCCAGAATCAACGACGGCAGGGTTGCGCCGACATCCGGATACAGATTGGCCAGCAAATGATAGGTGCTCACCCCGCCCAACCAGGCGAGCAACGCCGGCCAGCGCAATGCGGCTGACGCGACCTGAGCACCGCGCTTGCGCAGGATGAAGTGATCCACCAGCACCACGCCGAACAGCGGCGCAAACACCGAACCGATCAACAGCAGGAAGTTCTGGTACTGGGCCAATGGCGCCAGGCACGCAATCAATGTGCAGATGACACCAATCGCCAGAGCCAAATGCTCGACTTTCAAGCGCAACAGAATCCCGCTCGACACCGCCGCCGAATGAATATCGGCAAAGGCGTTTTCCGACTCGTCCAGCAGAATCAGCAGCAGCGGAATCCCCAGGCCAGCACCGGCCAGCGCCAACAGCAAGGCATTCACTTCACCGCTCGGCGCAAACGCCAGGGTGTAGGCCACGCCCAGGCTCATCAGCCAGAAGTTACCGATAAAGAAGCCCAGCGCGGTGCCGCCGAAGACGTTTTTCGCACGCTTGCCGAAACGCGAGTAGTCGGCAATCAGCGGCAGCCAGGACAGCGGCATCGCGATGGCAATGTCGAAACCCACGGCAAACGGCATCGAACCATCACCGGCCTGCGCCCACAACGCGGCCAGGTCAGCCTTGGCGAACAGGTTCCAGGTCAGCCAGATGCACGCGGCGAGCAGCAGCCATATGCCCCACTTGCGCAGGATCTGCCGCACGAAGGTCAGCGGGCCGCTGACGGCGAGCAAGGTCGCCAAGCCACCGAAGAATACGGTCCAGAGCAACGGGTTCGACAGCAAACTGCCTTCGCTGAACGCCCGGGCGCCGAGCAGGCTGGCAGCGTCGCGCATGACGATGATTTCGAACGAACCCCAACCGATCAGTTGCAGCAGGTTCAGCACCGCCGGCAGGCTCGCGCCATGTTTGCCGAGGCTGAGTTTGAGCGCGGCCATCGACGACAGGCCGGTGTCGCTGCCGATCACGCCGACTGCCGCCAGCAGCAAAACGCCGACCAGCGTGCCGAGGAAGATCGCCAGCAACGAGCCGGACAAGCCCAGACCTGGCGCGAGCAGAGCGCCGGTCTGCAAGACCATCAGGCCGATGCCGAGGGAGAACCACAGGGAAAACAGATCGCGTCCGCCGAAGACACGTTTGTCTTTTGGCACCGCGATATCAGGGGAATAAGTGCTGGGTTGAATGCTCAAGGGTGTTATCTCAGAGGGACATTTTGTTGTTGTGTTGACCCGCGATGATCGTTCCCACGCTCCGCGTGGGAATGCCTCCTGTGACGCTCTGCGTCACGCTTTGGGACGCGAAGCGTCCCGGGCTGCATTCCCACGCGGAGCGTGGGAACGATCAGTGCTGGATCAAACCTTCTTGTACAGCTGACTGCCTTCCTGTTTGAACCGCTCAGCCTGTTCCGCCAATCCCTGGGCGACTTCGGCATCAATCGTTTCGATCCGCTGGTTGGCCGCGTATTCGCGGACTTCCTGGGTGATTTTCATCGAGCAGAATTTCGGCCCGCACATGGAGCAGAAGTGCGCGACCTTGGCCGAATCCTTCGGCAGGGTTTCATCGTGATACGAACGTGCGGTGTCCGGATCGAGGCCCAGGTTGAACTGGTCTTCCCAACGGAATTCGAAACGCGCCTTGCTCAAGGCATTGTCGCGAATCTGTGCGCCCGGATGCCCTTTCGCCAGATCGGCGGCATGCGCGGCGATCTTGTAGGTGATGATCCCGGTCTTCACGTCATCCTTGTTCGGCAGGCCCAAGTGTTCCTTCGGCGTGAC
The DNA here is from genome assembly GCF_059716165.1 of Pseudomonas sp. LBUM1646. NCBI lineage: Bacteria > Pseudomonadati > Pseudomonadota > Gammaproteobacteria > Pseudomonadales > Pseudomonadaceae > Pseudomonas > Pseudomonas sp. LBUM1646. Next base: position 604,747 of record NZ_CP166810.1, on the reverse strand, counting down.
GTAGCACAGCATGGCGCAACCGAACCAGCCGATCATCGCCGCACCGATGCCGGAGGTGATGTGGTCGTAGCCCGGCGCGATGTCGGTGGTCAGCGGGCCGAGAGTGTAGAACGGCGCCTCGTCGCAGCACTCGAGCTGCTTGTCCATGTTCTCTTTGATCAACTGCATCGGCACGTGGCCCGGGCCTTCGATCATGCACTGCACGTCGTGCTTCCAGGCGATCTTGGTCAGCTCGCCGAGGGTTTCCAGCTCACCGAATTGCGCAGCATCGTTGGCGTCGGCAATCGAGCCCGGACGCAGGCCGTCGCCCAGCGAGAAGCTGACGTCGTAGGCCTTCATGATTTCGCAGATGTCTTCGAAATGGGTGTAGAGGAAGTTCTCTTTGTGATGCGCCAGGCACCACTTGGCCATGATCGAACCACCACGCGAAACGATGCCGGTCACGCGTTTGGCGGTCAGCGGCACGTAGCGCAGCAGCACGCCGGCGTGGATGGTGAAGTAGTCGACGCCCTGCTCGGCCTGCTCGATCAGCGTGTCGCGGAACAGCTCCCAGGTCAGGTCTTCGGCAGCGCCGTCGACTTTTTCCAGGGCCTGGTAAATCGGAACCGTACCGATCGGCACCGGCGAGTTACGGATGATCCACTCGCGGGTTTCGTGAATGTGCTTGCCAGTGGACAGGTCCATGACCGTGTCCGAACCCCAGCGAATCCCCCAGGTCAGTTTCGCCACTTCTTCTTCGATGGACGAACCCAAAGCACTGTTGCCGATGTTGCCGTTGATCTTCACCAGGAAGTTACGGCCGATGATCATCGGTTCCAGTTCGGTGTGGTTGATGTTGGCTGGAATGATCGCGCGGCCACGGGCGATCTCGTCACGGACAAATTCCGGAGTGATGATTTTCGGCACGCTGGCACCGAAGCTGTAACCGGCATGTTGCTGGTCCAGCAGCCCGGCGGCGCGGGCCACTTCGAGCTTCATGTTTTCGCGGATGGCGACGTATTCCATCTCGGCGGTGATGATGCCTTGGCGGGCGTAGTGCATCTGGCTGACGTTGGCCCCGGCCTTGGCGCGGCGCGGGTTGTTGACGTGGGCGAAACGCAGCTTGGTCAACTCTGCGTCGGCGAGACGTTCCTGGCCGAAGTTGGAGCTCAGGCCGGGCAGGCGTTCGGTATCGCCACGGGACTCGATCCACGGCGAGCGAATATCGCCCAGGCCTTTGCGCACGTCGATGATGACGTTGGGGTCGGTGTACGGGCCCGAGGTGTCGTAGACCACGACAGGTGCGTTGATCTCGCCGCCGAAGTCGGTCGGAGTCACATCGAGGCTGATTTCGCGCATCGGCACGAGGATGTCCGGGCGGGAGCCCTGGACATAGATTTTTTGCGAGCGGGTAAACGGTTGAACCGACTGTTGATCGACTTGGGCCGAATCACTCAGGTTCGTCGTATTTTTTAGTTTTATCGTCATCACGGGCTCTCCAGACAGCATCCAGGCAGTGGAATTTTGTCGGAGCGAACCTGTAACGAATGGACGCGACCAATCAGCGATAGCAATAACAATGCTGTTGGTGCTGTGCTCAGTGCTCGAGGGGTGTTCGATTGTCGAACAACATCCCGGACGAAGCACAAGAGGACTCGCCGGGTGACGAGAAATCTTGTTCCCTACGCAGGCGCTAACCTGATCAGGTTCAACGGGATCCGAAATTATTCGATCTCAGCCTCATAGCAAGGCACCCCGACAAGAACCCGGCCAGTCTAGACACAACTGGCAAAGAACGCCAACACCGGAGTAAACACCGTGATGAATGGCGCAATTAACGGATTGTTGCGGTTCGCGCGCGCAACTACACTCGCTACGCTGTGCCGCGCCTTGACGCTGTGCAGGCTGCGCCGTACCTTTGGCGCTCAAATTATCAGCGTAATTTTTTAGGGATGGCCGCATGCTGCGCAAACTCTCACTGGCCCTTGCCGTGTCTTGTGCTTCCAATGGAATGGCCTGGGCAGCAGAAGCGCCCTTATCCACCAAGACCGATCTGGTCAGCGTCTACCAGGAAGCCGTGGATAACAACGCCGACCTGGCTGCCGCCCGCGCCCAATACGGCGCCCAGAAAGAAGTCGTGCCCCAGGCCCGCGCCGGCCTGCTGCCGAACCTCTCGGGCGGGGCCAACCTGAGCTCCGTGCGCACCCAGATCGATCAACCGTCGGCGACCGCCAACCGCGATGCCCATTCCTATCAGGCGACGTTGTCCCAGCCTTTGTTCCGCGCTGATCGCTGGTTCCAGTTCCAGGCGGCCAAAGACGTCAACGAGCAAGCCTCGCTGCAACTGTCGGCCACCGAACAGAATCTGATCCTGCAATCGGCAGAAAGCTATTTCAACGTGCTGCGCAGCCAGGACAACCTGGCCTCGACCAAGGCTGAAGAAGCAGCGTTCAAGCGTCAGCTCGACCAGTCCAACGAGCGCTTCGATGTCGGCCTGTCGGACAAGACCGACGTGCTGCAATCCCAGGCCAGCTACGACACCGCGCGGGCCAACCGTATCCTCGCCCAGCGTCAGGTGGATGACGCATTCGAAGCCCTGATCACCCTGACCAACCGTCAGTACAACTCGATCCAGGGCATCGTCCATACCTTGCCGATCCTGCCGCCGGCGCCGAACGACGCCAAGGCCTGGGTCGACACCGCTGCCAAACAGAACCTCAATCTGCTGGCCAGCAACTACGCCGTCAGCGCCGCCGAAGAAACCCTCAAGCAACGCAAGGCCGGCCACGCGCCGACCCTCGATGCGGTGGCCAAATACGAAAAGGGTGACAACGACGCGCTGGGTTTCAGCAACCCGAACGCCTTCGGCCAGCCTTACGGCGGCAACGTCGAGCAGACCACCGTCGGCTTGCAAGTGAACATCCCGATCTACAGCGGCGGCCTGATCAACTCCCAGGTGCGCGAGTCCTTCGCACGCCTTGACCAGTCCGAGCAGCAGCGCGAGCAGCTGCGTCGGCAAGTGGTGGAAAACACCCGCAACCTGCACCGCGCGGTGAACACCGACGTCGAACAGGTGCAGGCGCGCAAGCAGTCGATCATTTCCAACCAGAGCGCCGTAGAAGCAACCGAAATCGGTTATCAGGTGGGCACGCGCAACATCGTCGACGTGCTCGATGCCCAGCGCCAGCTGTACACCTCGGTGCGCAACTACAACAACACCCGCTACGACTACATCCTCGACAACCTGCGCCTGAAGCAAGCGGCGGGTACGTTGAACCCGGGGGATTTGCAGGATTTGTCGCGCTATCTCAAGGCTGACTACAACCCGGACAAAGACTTCCTGCCACCGGATCTGGCCAAGGCTGCGGCGGAGCAGCTCAAGGCTCGGCCGGGTCAGTAAAAGCAAAAGATCGCAGCCTTCGGCAGCGCCTACATTGGGATGGATGTACACCCTGTAGGAGCTGCCGAAGGCTGCGATCTTTTTGTTTCAGCCGCCCTGGTTTAACGGTTGATCAATCGTCCAAGGCCATCCAGCAACCGCTGCAACGCGCCCTGATTGGTGCGCATCACTTTCAACCCCGCCTCTGCCATGCGCTGCGCATCTCGCGGCAATTCGAATAACCGCTGCACCGCTAGCGCCAGCCCTTCGGCATCCTCCACTTCCTGCAATGCCCCGGCGCTGCGCAACTGTGCGGCGATTTCGAGGAAGTTGAACAGGTGCGGGCCGGTCAATACAGGCTTGGCCAGTGCCGCCGGTTCCAGCAGGTTATGCCCGCCGTTCGGCACCAGGCTGCCACCGACAAACGCGCTGTCGGCCAACGCATAGAGAAACAGCAACTCGCCCATGGTGTCGCCCAGCAGCACCTGCGTATCGGCAGTGACCGGCTCGCCCGTGGAACGCCGCATCGTGGCAACTCCCTGCTGCTTGCACAACTCGAACACCGAATTGAAACGCTCCGGATGACGCGGCACCAGGATCAGCAACGTATCGGGATGACTGGCCAGCAATTGACGATGCGCCGCCAGCACCACTTCGTCTTCACCTTCGTGGGTACTCGCAGCGATCCACACCGGACGCTCCAGCGCCTGCCACTGTCCGCGCAACTCGGCGGCACGCTGGAGCAGTTGTGGATCGATGGTCAGGTCGAACTTAATCGAGCCGGTCACCTCGACCGTTTCCGGGCGCGCACCCAATGAACGAAAGCGCTCGGCTTCGGCCTCGGTCTGCACCGCGAACAGGCTCATCTCGGCGAGCATCGGCCCGGTCAGTTTATGGAAGCGGCCATAGCCCTTGGCCGAACGTTCGGACAGCCGCGCATTGGCCAGCGCCACGGGAATCCCACGCTTGGCGCACTGGTGAATGTGGTTGGGCCACAGCTCGGTTTCCATGATCACTGCCAGTTTCGGCTGGACCCGATCGAGGAACCGCGCCGCCGCACACGGCAAGTCATAGGGTAAATAGCAGTGCTGAATGCGCGGCTCGTTGGCGAACAGCGCCTGGATGCGCTCCGAGCCGGTCGGGGTCATGCAGGTCACGGTGATCGGCAACGCTGGATAACGCTGCAACAAGGCGCGAATCATTGGCGCCGCCGCAATGCTTTCGCCCACGGACACGGCGTGCACCCAGATGCCGCCCGGCTGCATCGCCGGCAAGCCGAAGGAGAAGCGCTCACCAATGCGCTTGGCATACGCCGGCGCTTTGCGCGAACGCAACCATAGCCGAATCGCTACCAATGGCAGCCCCAGGTAAAACAGCGCGGTGTAGAGAGTTCTATTCATGGCGGCGGAGTTTATCGGGTTTTAAGCCGATCGCCTGCAAGTGCACGGCAAAACGTTCGGCCAACCAGCGAGCGGCCGGGCCAAGCGGCTCGTCGCGCCGCCACACCAGTTCCACCACCAGGGCTGGCGGGGTCCATTCGCTGACCAGTTCGACCATTTGATTCTGATACGTCGGGTACTGCACCACGTGCCGCGGCAGCCAGGCCCAGCCGAGGCCGCGCACCAGCCATTCGGCCATCACATAGAAGCTGTCGGCACGCCAGACTTGCGGGCTGGCCGGCTCACTGCCGGGATAAACGCTGGACTCGGTGGACATCAGCAACTGGCGATGCTGAGCCAGTTGCTGGCAATCCACTTCGCCCATGCCCGCCAATGGATGGCCCTTGCCGCACACGGTGACCATTTCGACGCTGCCGAGCACTCGTCGCTCAAGCGCTTCGGGGATCTGATCGTGGAAGAACAGCAGCCCCAGATCCGCCCGACGTTCCACCAGTTTGCGCGCGACATCACCTTGGGCGGCGCTGGTCAGTTGCACTTCAAGGCTGGGGAATTTTTCCGCCAGGGCTTCGAAGCTTTCGATGATCGGCTGATAAGGCATGGCCTCATCCTGCGCCACCCGCAGGCGCGCCTCCTGGCCACGCATCATCGCCAGCGCCCGACCATTCAAACGCTCGCACTGGCGCAGCACCTCCCGCGCCTCTTCCAACAAGGCACTGCCGGCTTCTGTGAGTTTCGGCTGGCGGCCGCTGCTGCGATCGAACAGGCTCACGCCCAAGTCCTCCTCCAACAACGCAATCGAGCTACTGACCGCCGACTGCGCCTTGCGCTGATCCCGGGCCACCGCCGAAAACGAACGCTGTTCCGCTACGCTGACAAACAACCGCAGTTGTTCCAGATTCCATTGCATGTTCATGGCTCAACCCATCTCCCCGGCAGATAGGTAATGACTTTACCCCATCTGGGGAATCTCTAGAATGCCGACCTCAGAGAGCAACACTTCATACGAGGATTGACCCATGACCGCTTACTACTACCTGGCCATCGCCATCTGCGCCGAAGTGATTGCCACTGTTTCGATGAAAGCGGTCAAAGGCTTCAGCACGCCACTGCCACTGATCCTGGTGATCGTCGGCTACGGCATCGCCTTCTGGATGCTGACCCTGGTGGTGCGCAGTGTGCCGGTGGGGGTGGCGTACGCGGTGTGGGCCGGCATGGGGATTGTGATGGTCAGCGTGGCGGCGCTGTTTATCTATGGGCAGAAACTGGATGTGCCGGCGATGTTGGGGATGGGGTTGATTGTGTTGGGTGTTGCGGTCATTCAGCTCTTCTCCAAAACCGCCGGGCATTGATCCGCGGCTTTATGTAGCAGCTGCCGAAGGCTGCTTCCGGTTACGAAGCAGTCGTAAACCCTGACAACGCGATGCTTCAGACAGATCGAAGGCGAGGACTTCGTCCTCGAACGCAGCCTTCGGCAGCGGCTACAAAGTTTGCGTCCGGCATGAATCTGTATACTGCGCCCTCGTCTTGAACACTGAGGTCGCTGCATGCCATCCGTTATTTCCACCGACGTTCTGATTGTCGGCGCTGGAGTCGCTGGCCTCTGGCTGAATGCGCGTCTGCGCCGCCAGGGTTTTTCGACCGTGCTGGTGGAAAGCGCCAGCCTCGGTGGCGGGCAGAGCGTGAAGTCCCAGGGCATCATCCACGGCGGCGCCAAGTACGCGCTGCACGGTGCCCTGACCGGCGCCTCGGAAGCCATCGCCGACATGCCGCGTCGCTGGCGTGAAGCGCTGGCCGGTGACGGCGAGCTGGATCTGAGCGGCGTTCGCCTGTTGTCCGAAGCCCATTACCTCTGGTCCCCCGGCACGATTGCCGGCAACCTCACCAGTTTCTTCGCCAGCAAAGCCGTGCGCGGCCGGGTCGATCAGGTCAAGGGCGATCAACTGCCGCCGGCCCTGCAAGACAAGCGCTTCAAGGGCAAGGTGTATCGCCTGGCCGAACTGGTGATCGACGTACCGAGCCTGATCCAGCGCCTGGCCGATCTGGCGGGCGATGGTCTGCTCGCCGGGCAAACGATCGAACCGCTGCTGGAAGGTGGAATCCTGGCCGGACTGAAAGTCGACGGACGCGAGATTCGCGCCCAGCGCATCGTCCTCAGTGCCGGTGGCGGAACGGCCGCGCTGCTTGAAGCTTTGGGGTTGAGCCAACCCGCCATGCAGCGCCGGCCGTTGCACATGATCATCGCCAAAGGCCCGAGCCTCAAACCGCTGTACGCCCACTGCCTGGGCGGCGGCACCAAACCGCGCATCACGGTGACAACCCATCCGGCCGCCGATGGCCAGTGGGTCTGGTACCTGGGCGGCGACATCGCCGAAGCCGAAGGCGTCGCCCGCGAACCCGCCGAGCAAATTGCCACGGCGCAAAAAGAACTTGGCCAATTGCTGCCGTGGATTGACCTGAGCACCGTGCAATGGGCGACCTTGCGTGTGGACCGCGCCGAGCCGCTGCAAACCGGCCTGACCCGTCCGGACAACGCCTTCCTTGCCGAACAAGGTCGGCTGCTGGTTGGCTGGCCGACCAAACTGGCACTCGCGCCGGACTTCGCTGACCGGGTGATCGCCAGCCTGACCCGCGACGGCATCCAACCCGGCCCGGCAGCGCCGCTGCCCGACCTGCCAAAACCACCGATGGGCGTCCCGGCCTGGGAGCAACTGCTGCCATGAGCGTATCGACCTTACATGACCTGCATCGCCCACTCGGCAACACCGGCCTGCTGGTTTCACCGCTGGGCCTGGGCACCGTGAAACTCGGCCGCGATCAAGGGGTGAAGTACCCAAACGGCTTCCAGATTCCGGACGATGACGAAGCGCGCATGCTGCTCAAACTCGCCCGCGACATGGGCATCAACCTGATCGACACCGCCCCGGCCTATGGTCGCAGCGAAGAACGCCTCGGCCCATTGCTGCGCGGTCAGCGGCAGGACTGGGTGATCGTCAGCAAGGTCGGCGAAGAGTTTGTCGACGGCCAGTCGAGCCACGACTTCAGTGCTGCCCATACCCGGCGCTCGGTGGAGCGCAGCCTGCAACGTCTGGAAACGGATTTTATCGACCTGGTGCTGGTGCACTCTGATGGCGATGACCTTAGGATCCTCAACGACTGCGAGGTCTACGCGACCCTCGCCGAACTCAAGAACGAAGGCAAGATTCGCGGCTTCGGCTTTTCCGGAAAAACCGTCGAAGGCGGCTTGAAGGCTCTGGAACAAGGTGATTGCGCCATGGTCACCTACAATCTGAACGAACAGAACGAGAAAGCCGTCATTGACTATGCTGCCGCCCATGGCAAAGCGATCCTGGTCAAGAAGGCCCTCGCCAGTGGTCACGTCTGCCTGAGCCCTGGCGTGGACCCGGTGCGCGCCAGCTTCGAGTTGTTGTTCCAACATCCGGGTGTTGCCAGTGCTATTGTCGGGACCATCAATCCGCTGCACCTCGCCCACAACGTCGCGACCGTTGCCCAGGTCCTACGTAGAAACTGATGCCGCCCACGCGGCCTTAAGCAGGAGCCGACATGCCGCGTACGCTCATTAGAAAGAACCCGAGCAACTTCAAGACCCTGCCGTTGTACGTCGAAGCGACTCCCGAAGGCTTGAGTTATCAAAGCGTCGGGATGCCGCTGAATTTCTCCCAAACCCTGCAACGTCGTCGCCCGGTCACCGTGGCTGACACCGAGCGCTTTGCCCTGGAGCTGGCCAATCTCGGGGTTTCGGTGCGCCTGACCCTGCATTGGCAGAATCGCGATTACTGGGTGCTGGTGCGTCAGCGCCGCCAGGATCGCGGCGACGTGGTACTCAAGCTGATTTCCGGTTACGTGCCGGCCCATGAGCTGAACCTGCCGCTGCACACGGCGATCCAGGAGATCGCCGAAGAGTGCCTGCTGGAAACCCCGGAAGGCTGGCTGACCGGGCGTTTTAATGACACCTGGCTCCCGGCGCCCTACGCGTCAGCACTGCATTATCGTGAAGCCCTGCCGTTTCGCCTGACACCGTTATCCGGCTCGGCGCGGCCGGTGCGTTGCGCCAATATGCAGTTGATCGAACGGCCCCGGGCTTATGTGCACTTGCCGACCGCGTCCTTGCAACTGATCTACGATCTGCGCCTGGATGCGCCCAAGGAAGCCAAGTCCCTGAGCCTGTTCCATGTTGACGAACGACTGGAAGGTGATCAGTTGGTGGCGCGGCTGGATCGCAAGCGTCCGGACTTGTACTTGATGCCGCTGGAGGATGGCCAGCCGATGGCTGAGCTGTATACCTTGAAGAAGGATCAGCTGTACCCGGCGAGTACGCGCGGGTTGTACCTGGCGGAGAGCTTTGCCCAGCAGGAAGGCTGGCTGGTGCGCGATGAGCGGATTCGCTGGAAGGATTGGGTGCGGCAGCAGGGGCTGACGCCGCCGGGGAAGGATTCAGGGTTGGCGCGGTTGCGCGGGAAGGCCAAGCAATTGTTGAAGAAGATCGTGCCGCGCAAGAAAGTCGGCTCTTAAAAGCAAAAGATCGCAGCCTTCGGCAGCTCCTACAGGGTTATGTGTACACCTGTGTTTGATCGTTCCCACGCTCCGCGTGGGAATGCAGCCCGGGACGCTCCGCGTCCCCACAGCGGACGCAGAGCGTCCATTGAGGCATTCCCACGCAGAGCGTGGGAACGATCATCCGGGGTCAGTTATTACGGATCTTCTCGACAATTGCAGTCGTCGAGCTGTTTTCCACCAGCCCCAGCACTTTCACCGTCCCGCCGTATGCGGTGACGATGTCTGCGCCGACCACCTGGTCGATCCCGTAATCCCCACCCTTGACCAACACGTCCGGCTTGACCTCGCGCAGCAGGTTTTCCGGGGTGCCTTCAGGGAAGCTGATCACCCAATCCACCGCGCCCAGACCGGCCAGTACCGCCATGCGCCGGTCAACGCTGTTGATCGGACGACCCGGCCCTTTCAAGCGGCTCACCGAGGCATCGTCGTTGACCGCGACGATCAGACGATCGCCCTGGGCCCGCGCCTGCTCAAGGTAGGTCACGTGGCCGGCATGCAGAATGTCGAAGCAACCGTTGGTGAAGACAATCCGCTCGTTGTGCGCACGCGCATCGTCGACCGCCAGCAGCAATTGCTCAAGACCGAGCACACCGCGCTCGGAACCTTCTTCACGCTGGATGGCGCGACGCAGTTCCGGTGCGCTGATGCACGCCGTACCGAGCTTGCCGACCACGATGCCCGCCGCCAGGTTGGCCAGGGCCACGGCGTGGGGCAGTTCTTCGCCAGCGGCAATCGCTGCCGCCAGGGTCGAAATCACCGTATCGCCGGCGCCGGTCACGTCAAACACTTCACGGGCGCGGGCTGGCAAGTGCAGAGCCGGATGATCCGGGCGCAACAACGTCATGCCGTGCTCGCCACGGGTCACCAGCAAGGCGCCGAGGTCGAGGTCGTGCATCAGGGTCGCGCCCTTGCTCACCAATTCGTGCTCATCGGCGCAACCGCCGACGATGGCTTCGAATTCGCTGAGGTTCGGCGTGATCAGGCTCGCACCGCGGTAGATCGAGAAATCCTTGCCCTTGGGATCAGCCAGCACCGGAATGCCACGGGCACGGGCGGCCTGGATCAGCACCTGATGATTTTTCAGCGCGCCTTTGCCGTAGTCGGACAGCACCAGCACCTTGATGCCTTCGAGCAATTCGTCGACCTGTTCGCCCAGCGCCAGGGCGTCGGTGGCGAAGGGTTCTTCGAAGTCGATACGCAGCAATTGCTGGTGACGGCTCATGACCCGCAGCTTGACGATGGTCGGCTGGTGCGCAATGCGCTGGAACAACGCCCGCACGCCAGCACCCTTGAGGCTATTGGCCAGGCTGTCGGCGGCTTCGTCGTCGCCGGTCACGCCGACCAGCGAAGCCGGGGCGCCGAGGGCGGCGATGTTGAGAGCAACGTTGGCGGCACCGCCCGGGCGGTCCTCGATTTGCTCGACCTTGACCACCGGTACCGGCGCCTCAGGGGAAATCCGTGAGGTACCACCATGCCAGTAACGGTCGAGCATGACATCGCCGACCACCAAGACAGGGGCTTGATCGAATCGCGGCATGGACAACTTCATGGAGCAACCCACATACAAAATGAACAGGGCCGCGATATTAACACAGGGTTGGTGAAGGCTTGCGTGACGGCTGCAACAGGATGAATTGGCTGAGTTTTTTGATCATTTATTGAGCAAAAAAGTCGATAACCGGGCGCAGGCATCTTCCAGCTCCAGATTCTGGGTGTCGATCTCGCACTCTGCGGTCAGCGGTGCCTCATAAGGGCTGTCGATACCGGTGAAGTCCTTGATCCGCCCTTGCAGGGCTGCCTGATACAAACCTTTGGGGTCGCGTTGTGCGCACACCGCGAATGACGTGCTCACATAGACCTCGATGAAGTCACCCTCGGCGAACAACTGCCGTGCAGTCTCGCGTTCTGCGCGAAACGGCGAGATCGCCGCCACGATCACAATCAGCCCGGCATCGACCATCAGCCGCGCGACCTCGGCCATGCGCCGAATGTTTTCCCGGCGACAATCAGCGCCCATCCCCAGGTCGCTGCACAGCCCGCCGCGCAGGTTGTCGCCATCGAGAATAAAGGTGTGAAAGCCACGTTGATTGAGTTGCAGCTCCAGGGCATTGGCCAGTGTCGACTTGCCCGCCCCGGATAACCCGGTCAACCAGAGGCAGCGCGGGCGCTGCGACTTGAGCGCGGCACGGGCCTGGCTCGACAGCGCCAATCCATATGGGCGAATCGCTGGCATTGGCGCTGTCATCGATTGGGCCTCATTCATAGCCGAGCATCTCGTAATCGCGCTGATAAACCCGGCGCACCAGGCGCCGGGTCCGAACCGAACAGAAATCACGGGCCAGCCTTGGCTGGCGCTGCTGCGAGCTGTTGATATGAGGCAGCACCACCGGATGCTGCAACTGCTCGCAAACCAGCGCGAAATCCCGTGCCAGATGTTCCTGATAGCCAATGAAGTCCAGCGCCAGATGCCCCAGGGAGTCGGTGAGAAAATCTGTTTGCGCGGCAAAATGCAGTTGTCGGCCAATCGTCTCCGGATGCAGCCAACGCGCCACGAAGTCATCGAAGTCGCGGTACTGACTGACCAGTTTCTGCGCCGCTTGATCGCGCCGGCCCAGCTCATTGCCGCGCAGGAACGCGTAAGCCGAGTAGGCCCTTTCCAGCGGGTCGCGAACGAAAGCGAATTTGAAACTGGCGGCAAACTGCTCGGGAAACTGTTGCTCGTACCAGTACAGCGGCAAGTGCCCAGGGCTCCAGTCATCGAACAATGCCGCACACACACTGCTCCCGGCACATTTTGGAACGTGAATGAACAGGCATTCATGCTGTGCGAAAGACTTGGGGAATTGCAGATTGGCCGACATCGACTTGTTCACTACCTGGCGGTCAACGACCGACAGGCGCCCCAGCAGGAAGGCCCGCTGCTGCTTGGGCAACAGTTTCCACAGATAGCGTTGCAACATGACAGTACCCGCGCGATGGGGATGGCCCCTTCGATGAAAGTCAGAAGTTCGTTCAGGAACCTTAACAAGCGCGGCGCAGAGTTTTATTCAGGTTTGGTCAAGACGGGTAAGCAAGCCGATACAAATCACCGGACGCCTTGCACGTCCGATGAGCGAGGGTGAGACGGGCTCACCCTCGCAGCAGGTCAGGCGATGTCTTCTGCCGGGGCATCGAGGCCCATAGCGTTCAAGCGGGCGTAGTAACCGTTCTGTGCGAGCAGCTCGGCATGCGTGCCGCGCTCGACGATCCGGCCCTGGTCCATAACCAGAATCAAGTCAGCCTTCTCGATGGTCGACAACCGGTGGGCGATGACCAGGGTGGTCCGGCCTTTCATGACCTGATCCAGCGCCGCCTGAATGTGCCGCTCGGATTCCGTATCGAGAGCCGAGGTGGCCTCATCGAGGATCAGCAGCGGTGCGTTTTTCAGCAGTGCCCGGGCAATCGCCAGACGTTGGCGCTGACCACCGGACAGCAACACACCGTTCTCACCGACCTGAGTGTCCAGGCCTTCAGGCAACTGCGCGATGAAGTCCATAGCGTAAGCGTCTTTCGCCGCCTTCTCGATGTCTTCACGGGGCGCGCCGGCCAGATCGCCATAGGCGATGTTGTTGGCCACGGTGTCGCTGAACAGCGTCACATGCTGGGTCACCTGGGCGATGTGCTTGCGCAGGTTCAGCAGTTTGTATTGTTCGACTTCAACACCGTCGATCAGGATTTCGCCCTTGTCGTGGTGATAGAAGCGCGGGATCAGGTTGGCCAGGGTCGACTTGCCACTGCCCGAACGCCCTACCAGCGCCACCATTTGCCCCGGCTCGACCGAGAAGCTGATGTCGTTGAGCACCTGGCGATCGGTGTCCGGGTAGGTGAAGCTCAGGTGACGTACGTCCAGGCGACCGCTGACCGCATCGCGCTCGATGGTGCCGGTATCGATTTCCGGCTCGACGTCCAGTTGTTCGAAAATGCTTTCGGCACCGGCCACGCCTTTCTGGATGGTCGAGCTGACTTCGGACAACTGACGGATCGGCTTCGGCAGCAGGCCGGCCAGGGTGATGTAGGCAATCATGTCACCGGCTGAAGCGTCGCCGCGCAGGTACAGCACCAGGAACATCAGCACCGCCATGGCGGAGTAGATCACCAGTTGCAGCAGCGGCGTGTAGATCGCGCCGGTACGGGTCATGCGCAGTTGCTTGTCGGTGTTGCCCTGGCTGGCGGCCAGGAAGCGCTTCTGTTCGTAGACTTCGCCGCCGAAGCTGCGGACCACGCGATAGCCCTGGATCGTTTCCGAAGACACGTGGGTCACGTCGCCCATGGCGGCCTGGATCTTCTTGCTTTGCTTGCGGAATTTCTTGCTCGCGGTACGCACCATGACGGCGATCAGCGGCAGGATCGCGACCATGACCAGCGTCAACTTCCAGTTCATGAACAACAGCGAGGCAAACAGGAAGATCACCGTCATGCCTTCACGGATTACGACCTTGATCGCATCCGTGGCCGCCCCGGTCACCATGGTCACGTTAAAGGTGATACGCGAAATCAGATGACCCGAGTTATGCTTGTCGAAGTACCGGTTAGGCAAGACCAGCAGGTTGTTGAACAACTGCACCCGCAGGTCGTGGACCAGACCGAGGGAAACCTTGGCCAGGAAGTAGTTGCCCAGGTAAGAGCCGAAACCTTGCCACGCCGCAATCAGGATGATCAGCAACGGCACTGCCTGCAACAGTTGCAGGTCGCGCAGGTAAGGCACCGTCGGAAACAGCACGGCCTCTGGATTGGACAGGCCATCGACGAAGTACTTGAGAATGTAGCCGAGCATTGGCTGCGTCGAGGCGAAAATCAGAAAGCCGACAATGCTGATCAGGAACAGACTGATGTACGGCCGGACATAGCCGAGCAGACGGAAGTAGATTTTCAAGCTCGATGGGCTTGCGGAGAGACTGGAGTCGGTCATATCACGCGATTGTCGATAAAAAGGACGCTGACTTTAGCACAGCTTCTTCAGGGTTCTGGCAAACGCATAAAGGCTGTTATTGTTAGGCACTGCATTCAGCATCAAATAGCCATCATCCCGAAATGGCCGATCAACTTCAGGATTGAATCTCTCAGCATGCAACTCAGCGGTTTCAACAGCACGTCCAATCGAGTCTTCGATTTCATTTGCCTGTGGATTCTTCCACTGGGCTATCTCTTGCTTCTGTGTGCGCTGTTCTTTCTGCCCGGACGCAGCCTTCACCACAAGTTGTTTTATGGCCTGTTCAGCATTCCATCGCTGATTGCCCTGTGCCTGCGCCCGCGGGAACTCAAGGAGTTGTTGCGTGAGCCGGTGTTCATCGCGCTATTGCTGTTCGCCGCCTGGGCCCTGCTGAGCCTGAGCTGGGGACCACCGGATAACGAGAGCATTCCCGCCCAGTTCAAGCCAGCGCTGCATACGCTGCTATTGTTCGCGGGTTCCTACCTGTTGGTGCGCCACCGCAGCGAAATCATCCAGCCGCTGCTGTTCAGCGCCGCGATGGCCGGATTGATCGCTTCGGTCTACAACCTGTTCATGTTTTCCCATATCTACCAGCCGGGTATGCGATTGATTGGCGGCGGCGCGTTCGACAATCCCTTGCTCAGCTCGCATATCTTCGGTTTTTTCTGCGCCTACTGGTTGAGCCTGAGCATGACCTGCAAGCGTCGGCAGATGCTCTGGCTCAGCCTTCCGGCGATGGCCGTCATGTTCGCCGCGGTCATCGCCACGGGCTCCAGAACCCCACTCGTGGCCCTGACACTGGCGGCGCTATGGCTGAGTTTCATCTGCTGGAATCGTCGCTCGGTCGTATTGCTCGCAGCCCTGATCGTCAGCGGGCTAGGGGTCAGCGTGATGTTTTCGCGGATGATCGTTGAGCGAGGCGACTCCTTTCGCCTCGAAATCTGGCAGATGGTGCTGCATCGAATTGCCGAACACCCATGGATCGGTCATGGCTACAACGCCAGCCTGGCACTCGACCCCGGCGTCGGCTACACCCTGCAAGAACCCCACAGTTTTGCGCTTGGCGTGCTCTATTACGTCGGCATTTTAGGCTTGTTGCCCTGGCTGTTCTTTCAGGGCTGGGCCCTGTTGAGCAGCTGGCGCAATCGTGTCCAGCCGATGTTTATCGTCGCGTCGACCTGGCTGATATTCGGCATCGGTGCAGGTTTGACCGAGGGCGGCGGCATCATTTCCCGCCCCAAGGAGCACTGGTTTCTGCTGTGGATTCCTCTGGCGCTGATCGCCGCACTGAGCATTAACCAGCGCGCCAGACGCCTGCTGGCCACGCCGGTTAAAACGCTGACGCCGACGGCGTTCGAGCAAATGACCGTGAATGCCCAGGTGATAGAAGAGGATGGCCTCGGGCCGAAAGTGCTGCGCCTGGTCGATGGCAGTTTCCTCAAGTTGTTCCGCCGTCGTCGCTGGTACACCTCGGGCAGTTTCAACCCATATTCCGAACGCTTTGCGGTTAACAGCGAGCAACTGCGTACTCTGGGCATTCCAACACCACAGACCTTGGGTCTGTATCGGCTCGAAGACGGCAGCAGTGCGGTGCATTACTCGCCGCTGCCCGGCAACACCCTGCGTCAGGTCCTACAAGGGATCACCGCGCCAGCGGTGCGTCAGGCCCTGGTAGAGCGTTTCGGCAAGTTCATGGCGCAATTGCATGAGCAAGGCGTGTACTTCCGCTCCCTGCACCTGGGCAATGTACTGGTGCTGAGCGACGGCGAATTCGGCCTGATCGACCTGGCCGACATGCGCATCTACCCGTCGTCATTGAGTCTGTCGCTGCGTCAACGTAATTTGCGCCATATGCAACGCTACAACGAGGATCGGCGCTGGCTGTTCGAGGATCACTTCGAGGCGCTGCTCCAGGGATACGCTGCCACCGCATCCACATCCGCCGTAAACAACCTGCACAGGCAAGTGCTGGCCGCCAGCAACACGGCCAAGGCTCATTGATGACCGAAACCAACCCCTTCATTGCGCTGGGCGCCTACCTGGTGGCCATCCTGACCGCCGCGTTACTGCTGCGCGCCGTTCCGAAAATCGCCCGGCATCTGCAGCACTCCGGCGAAAGTCGCTATTCCAGCATCGACGGCCTGCGCGGATATCTGGCGTTTGGGGTGTTTGTGCATCACTCAATCATTACCTGGATCTTTCTGCGCACGGGTGTGATTGATTTTCCACCGAGCAACTTCTACTCGCAGCTTGGCCAGGGCAGTGTTGCGCTGTTTTTCATGATCACCGGTTTTCTGTTCTGGAGCCGATTGCTCACCCAGGGGCGCGAACATGACTGGCTGGCCTTTGCGGTCTCCCGATTGTTTCGCCTCTACCCGCTGTACCTGCCACTGATGCTGCTGGTGTTTGTCTCGGTCTTTCATCTGCAGAACTGGGAGCTGAAGGTGCCCGGCATCCAGGTCGTCGGGCAGATTCTGGCCTGGCTGACCTTCGACCGCCCGGACGTCAACCAGTACCACCAAACAGGCATGCTGATTTCCAACGTCACCTGGACCCTGGGCTACGAGGTGTTTTTCTATCTGGCGCTGCCCTTGGCCGCAATGGTGTTCATCTATCGAGGCAGCTGGCTGCGAGTGGTGTTATGCCTGATCGGCATTTATGCGCTGTACCAGGTGGTCGGCTGGGAGCATTCGCTGAAGAAGCACTTTCTGGCCAGCTTCCTCGGTGGCATCGGTGCCGCGTATTGGGTACGCCGCCCGCAATTGGTCGCCTGGAGCCAAACACGGCTGGCGGGCATTATCGCGTTGCTCGCACTGGCGATTGCCTTTACCGCCTTCAACCGCGCGTTCAGCCTGATGCCGCTGCTGTTGATGTCGGTGTTCTTCGTGATCGTGGCGTCGGGGCACACACTATTCGGCGCGCTGAAGCCGCGCAGCATCCGCTGGCTCGGAGAAATCAGCTACAGCACTTACCTACTGCACGGTTTCCTGCTCTGGGTCATGTTGCAGCGCCTGCCACACGTACTGCCCATCGATACGCGTGAAACCTGGACCTTCCTGCCGATGATGGCGCTGTGCGCGTGCCTGCTGATCATCATCAGCAGCGCGACCTTCCTGTACATCGAAAAGCCCGGCATCAACGCCGGCAAGCACGTCTTGAAGTGGCTCCGTCAGGGCCGGATGGCGAAGAACCTGAGGGAAAAGTTCGCTCGGTAACCTCGAGCGAACTTCCTGAACGAACTCAGTCCTTTTCCAGCGGCGAGAAGTACAGCCGGCTCAGACCACGCCAGGTCTTCTTGTTCCAGGCCTTGAACGGAATCTGCGCCAGCAGCTCCCGCGCCAGTTTGCGGTCACGGTTGGCGGTTTTCAGGAACATCGAACTGAGGAACTTGTAGCGCACCTCGTCGTACAGCGGATGATCGCTGAACAGCGCGTAGGACCGCAGGATGTTGTCGATCATGAAGCGGTGGTTCTTGTAGGAGTTGGTGGCGTGCTTGCGATAGCGCGCCATCAGCACATTCAGACCATCGATGAAATAACCGGCATGGGTCACCTTCAGTTCGATCAGCAAATCCTCCAGACGGATGTTCGGATCGAACCCGCCCACCTTGTCCAGCGCTTCACGACGGATCATCAGGGTCGGCGCCGGCGGATAAGGCTTGCGCTCCAGGAACATGTCATCGAAATCCAGGCGACGGAACGGCACATCCCGGCGCTGGCGCTTCTCCGGGTACAGATTACCGTCGGCGTCGATCAGCTCGATGTTGCCGGCGCAAATGCCGACCTCGGGTTTGCCGTCCATGTACGCCACCTGCGTGGCGATGCGCTCCGGCAACATGATGTCATCGGAACCGAACGGCACGATCAGGCTGCCCCTGGAACGGGCGATTGCGCCATTGAGCGTATTTGTCAGGCCCTGGTTTTCCTGGACCCGGAAATCGAAACCGTGCTGCGCCTGCAACGCCTTGATGCGCTCGACGCTGTCGTCCTTGGAGCCATCATCGACCACCAGCAATTCGATGTTCGAATAGGTCTGGTTGAGGACGCTGAGGATGCTTTCCTCGATGTAGGGCGCATGGTTGTACGACGCGATGATGACCGTGACGATGGGTTGCGCGTCGTTCATTTTGGTTCCTTGCGAGCCTGTTCCAGGCCGGAGTCGATCAGGTTCAGGTATTCCTGGCGGAACACCTCGATGTCGTGTTCTGTCTGCAGATAACGGAACGCCTGCTCACCCTTGGCCTTGAGTTCTTCATCCGACAGGGCGAGGTAGTTATCCAGCGCGGCGACCAGGCTCGGTACATCCTTGGGGGTAATCGCCAGCCCGCCGGCACCTTCGATCAGCGGCAGCATCGCCGGCACGTTCGAAGCGATGACAGGCAGATGCCCGCTCATGCCTTCGAGCAGCGCCAGGCCCAGGCCTTCGGCCAGCGACGGCATGGTCCAGACATCAAACGCGCGAATGTACTGCAAGGCGATTTCCTTGAACCCCAGCAGGTGCGCACGACCGGTCAGGCCCAGGCGCTCGATCTCGGCAGCCAGTTTCGCTTCTTCGCGGCCGGCACCGATGATCGCCAGTTGGGTGTTCGGGTATTTGTCCTTGAGCGCGGCAAAAGCCTGTAGCAGGTAGGTGTGGCCTTTGACTGGCACCAGACGGCCCAGTGCGCCGATCAGCCGAACCGACGGATCGACGCCCAACATCTCACGGGCGCGCTCGCGGCTGTGCTGCAAGCCTTCGGCCTGCTCGATGTCGATGGCATTGGTGATCGCGTAGGTGTTCTGCTCGGTAAAGCCGCAGTCGCAGTCCAGCAGGTACTGTTTGACCGCTGGCGAGACGCCGACAAAGCGCCAGTGACGATCCACCAGCCGCTGGGTCTGGCGGCGCCGGTAAAACCGGTCGTACTCGCCAAAACCGTGGGAAATGCCGATGCACAGCGGCACTTTCAGCCAACGGTTGAGCGTCAGCATCATGTTCACAGGCTTGAAACGGTTGCAGATCACCACGTCGAACTTTTCCGCGCGGCAAAACTTGTACAACTGCCACATCGCGCGCAGGCGCATGCCCTTGAGGGACTTGTCGGAAAACTCGAAATACACCGAACGGTCGGCACGGCTCACCGCCTCGCCTGGCCCCGGCTTGCCGCGCAGGAACGCGGCGGTCACCTCATAGCGATCGCTCGGCAGTGCCTTGACGATCTGCTCTGCCAGGTCGGCAAAATCATGGGCTTTGACGTTGTAGTCAGGCTGCAGTTGCAGAACCTTTGACCGTTGACTCATAACTCTCCCCGTGGAAACCAGTCGCATCGATGACCCAGGCCGGTTCGGCGGCGAGGCGCCTGACCTCGGCCGGGTCGGGTTGGGGCAACCGTGACCACTCGTTGCGTTTCCAGCAAACGAAGTGGAAATACGGAAACCGGCGATCGCCATCGCGATCATTGCTCAAACTGCCATCGCGCCAATACCAGAGACGCGGAAAATCGTCCGTGCCGTCATGCCACTTGATGCAGCCACCCGGCGTACTGAATGCCTCGGTGAATTCGCTACGGCGACGCCACGGATTGAACTTGCCCACCAGGGTGAACAAAGGCTCGGGAAAATTCTTGCGCCAGTGGAAGATACGGCTGAAAGCCCCCTCGTCCAGCGCGTGATGTTCCTGATCGGTAAAACGCTTTTGCCAACCCTTGATCTGCATGAACAACTCACGCTTGCGCGCGGTGTTGCGCATCAGGCACAGATGCCCTGCTACCCGCCGCTCATGGGTGGAAAACAGGTCATAGCCGGCCAGCCGCTGCGGCGTGAAGTAACTTCGCAGGTCACCATACACCAGATCAATATCGCCAAACGCCCAGAAATCATAGCCTTGCAGGCGGTCGACATGAATATGTCCCAACGCCGGTTTGATGTCGCAGAGCTTATAGGCGGCATCGGGCGCAAAGTCGATATTCAAGCGCCGCGACACCAACGCGCAATAGTCGCTGAACGTCATGGCCTCGACGCTGACGTTGGGCGGCAGATTCTCGGGAATGCCGCAGTCACTGAACAGCAACCAGTCGATATCGGCGTTACGTCTGCAACTCTCCAGAAAAAACGGCATCCAGAACGGCCATTGGCCGAAATAAGGAATCAGAAAAAGAATACGCGGGTATGGACTCATCACAGAAACTTCACTGCAGTGGGTTAATTTGTCGCCATGCTAAACCGCGTCATGCTTCATTTTTACTGTGTAGATGTATCGATATGCTTCAAAACCCACAACAATTCATGACGCCTGACGGCTTTGCGGAAGAACTCGTTCTCGCCATAAGTCGGCGGAACGCGCCCGGCCAGCAGTCGTTGTATGCAGCGGCGCAAACGTCGCTTGAACGGCATGGGCGGTTGCAGGTCATGCATCATGCCCAGCGCCATCGCCTTGTCGCGCTGCTGTTCCAGGGACATCGGCAGGCAGCAGGGCTGCATCGGTACGGTCGAATCGAACGCCGGAGGCAACGCGATGCCATGGCCCGCATTGCCCATCGGCCAGCGATCATTGTCGTGCAAGTGGTTGGCGTAGCCGAGCAGGGTCGGCTGCCAGTCCAGGCCCCTGAGCGCTTCGAGGACGGCTTCCTGGGCACAGATATGATCCGGGTGCGGATCGAGGGTCGGGTGCGGCAGCACGATCACCTCCGGACGGGCTCGCAACAGCACTTCACGCAGGTCGGCCAGCAGGTTGTTCCAGGTCGGCGCACCGTCAACGTCGCCCGGCAGGGTAAACGGGTTCAACTGGCGGAACAGGCGGGTGTCACCCAACTCGGCTTCCCGCGATCCCATCGGTTGCGATGGCGCCGCTTTCATGGCCGCCAGTTGCAGGCAGAAATAACCCAACTGCACGCAATGCGCTTCCGGCACCCCGGCCCAGCGCGGCACGGCGATGCTGTCCCAGGCCCGCAAGCGGCCCTTGAGGCGCGCCGCCTCGACCTTGTTCAGGCCCATCTGCTGATAGTGTTCGGCTTCGATCTCGCCGGCGGTCAAGGTGACGATCCAGGCTTCATTGGCCTGGCTGTACAAACCGTAGGCCGCCAGTTCGGCGTCGTCGGCATGGGGCGCAATCACCATGACCCGCTGACGGTGGTAATCCGGTTGCTCAAAGGCCCAGAGCACCGGTTCGCCGAGCAACCGACAGAAGCGCCCGCGCAATCGCAACTGCCCTTGGGACAGTACGTGCGACTGACCCGTAAGGTTCAAGTAGCGCAGGCCATCGACGCCGCGTTCGAAGGTTTGCCGGTCCGGGTTGTTACCGCACGCTAACTCGATCACCGGGTCGATAAAACGACCCAGCCAAGTACTTTTGACCCGCAGCGCCAGGACCAGCGTGGCGTCGTCGACCAGCATCACGCCTTCGTCCAGCCGCAGGTGCTCGCCCACCAAGTGAACCTTGGGCCGCTGGGTGTAGGGCGGGAAGCTGTACTGGTAATCGTCTTTGGGCGAGTAGAACAAATGGTCGGCGAACCACGCCTCATGGGCGATCCAGCCCAGGACCGCGAGCACCAGCGGCACCCACCAGGCCACCAGCAGGCCGATGACGATCAACAGCGCCAGCGCGATCAGCAAACCGATGCGCTTGTTGCGACGGTGACGCTTGAGCAGTTGCTGTTTGCGACTCATGGGTTGGCTCATACGGTGAAGACCGGCACAGGATTGCACCAGCGGTCCTTGTATTCACGGTCGGCCCGACCGAAGGAAAACCTCAACGGTTTACCCAAGGCCCGAGCGTGTTCCCAGGCGCTTTGGGTGTTGAGAAAACTCAGCACGCTGCCGGGGCTGAACTCGCGGGTTTCAGGGTCGACGCCGCCATTAATGTACTCGACACTGATCCATTCCGGCGCTTCGACGCGGTACACCAGTTGAATCGCAATCGGCGCATCGTTGAGGAAAATCACCGAGCCGATCAGCAGCTCACGCAGCAACTCGATCACCTCGCCCATGCGCGCCGCACCGGTGGCCGGAAAGCCCCAACGGCGCTGGAACAGGTCGCAATAAATCGCGGCCAACTCGCTGCTGGAAAACTCGCTGACCGGGCGCACCACCCCGCCCGCCTCTTCCAGCAGACGCAATTCGCGGCGCTGGTTGTAGCGAAACTTCTTCGACAATTCTTCGGGGGTGCGGGCCATGGCCAGTTGCTCGGGCTGCAACTTGATGCCGGTGAAGCGGCCTTCATTCAGCGCGGACAAATATCGTCCGCGATGACGCAAAGGTGCCTGAGTATCAGCGGCGGCCGGCAGGATCAACTCGGCATTGCCAAGATCGAACAGGCCCTTTTTGCCGCTGCGCTTGAGCACGTCTTTGGATAATGCGAGGTCGCGGCCCCAGGTAGGAATCGCGGCTTTGATTTCGCCATTGTGTTCCCAGGCCAGGTAACGCACCGGGATCTGCGCCAGCGCTGCCAGCCGCTCGACGACGATGGGATGAGTCGCGACGCTGCCGCCAAAACGCTGCCAGACATCGGCATAAGTCGAGGCGTCAACCGACGCCCAGCCACGTTCGCGCCAGCCTTGAAATCGGTTGAGCATCAGCCCCTCTGTGCCAGTTCGGTAACGTGTGGCAAATGCCAGAAAGCCTCGCGCACCGCGCGGTCGCTGAAGCGCTCACGCAAGCGGTCGAGCATCAGCTCGGCACACTGGCGACGTTGCTGCTCGTTCATCGCGGCCAAATGTTGCAACCCTTGCGCCAAGCGCTCGGCATCGCCCAGCGGGAACAGAATCCCCACGCCTTCAACCACTTCCTTCGCCCCACCGCACGCGGTGGCGAGCAACGGCACGCCGGCGGCCATGGCTTCGAGCAGCACCATGCCGAACGGCTCGTGATCGGAACTCAGGGCAAATACATCGAAAGCGCGGAAGTAACGCCGGGCCTCGGGCACCTGGCCGAGGAACAGCACGCGATCGCCGATCCCGAGTTCACGGGCCAGATCCTTGAGGCTCTGCTCCAGCCGACCGGAACCGAGAATCACCAGTTGGCTGTTGCCCGGCAAACCCGGCAACGCCGCAGCAAAACCGTGCAACAGCGTGGCCTGATCCTTGTCCGGATGCAGCCGCCCGACGTTGCCGACCACCCAGGCGTCCGCCGCCAGACCGAGGGTTTCCCGGGCTTCGCGAGTCGATACCTGAGTAACCTGCAAGGCCTGCACATCGATACGGTTGTAGAGCGTCTGAATCCGCGCCACCGGCCATTTCGGCAAGCATTTGCGCATGTCGTCACGCACCGCATCGGACACGCCGAGCAGGCTCAGGCGCTTGCGGAAAATATGCGCGAACAGTTTGCGCGTGCCGCGTTTGTAGTCGTCAAACGCGTGGTGCACACCAATCACCGGCAACGACGTGCCGAGCAAGGCGATGTAAATCGGTTTGAAACGGTGAGCGATGCAGAAGCTGAAATTGCGCGAGGCGGCGATCTTGCGCAGATCGCCGATGGCGCCCAGCTTCAGGCCACGAATGGCCTTGGAGCTGTATTCCATGAACAGCACTTCGTCGGAAGCGCAGCCCGCGGCGACGTCGCTATCGGCGGCCCCGGTCAAAAAGACCGTGGTCACTCGATAGCCAGTCCCCGCGAACAGGCTGGCGTATTGCCGGGCACAGTCCAGGAACGGCCCGTCATAGCCGTGGCAGAACTGCAGCACATGGCGCTCAGCCGAGCGTGTCATAAGCGTCCGCGCCTTCTTTGACCACCAGAATGTCTTCCATGATCAGGTATTGCAGGTCGGAGCCGAAGAACATGTTCAGGGCGTCGGTCGGCGAGCAGATCATCGCCTCACCACGACGGTTGAGCGAGGTGTTCAGCGACACGCCGTTACCGGTCAGCACTTCCAGCGCTTTCATCATGTCGTAGTAGCGCGGGTTGTATTCACGCTTGAGCACCTGAGCCCGGGACGTGCCGTCTTCGTGGACGACTTCCGGCACGCGGGTTTTCCACTCTTCAGCCACTTCAAAGGTGAAGGTCATGAACGGCGCCGGGTGATCGACCTTGATCATCTGCGGGGCCACGGTGTCGAGCATCGACGGGCAGAAAGGCCTCCAACGCTCGCGGAACTTGATCTGGTGGTTGATGCGGTCAGCCACGCCGGTCGCACTCGGGCAACCGATGATCGAACGACCGCCCAAGGCCCGCGGACCGAACTCCATGCGACCCTGGAACCAGGCCACCGGGTTGCCGTCGACCATGATCTTGGCGATGTTTTCCGGCATGTTCTCGATCTTGCGCCAGGCGGGCTTGCTCGGGTGACGGGCGCACGCGGCGATCACGTCTTCGTTGCTGTAGGACGGGCCGAGGTAGACGTGTTCCATCTTCTCGACCGGTACGCCACGGGCGTGGGACACGTAGGCCGCTGCACCCACTGCGGTACCGGCATCGCCGGACGCAGGTTGCACGAACAGTTCCTTGACGTCGTCACGGGCGATGATTTTCTGGTTCAACTTGACGTTCAACGCACAGCCACCAGCGAAGGCCAGCTTGCCGGTTTCCTTGAGCACGTCGCCCAAGTAGTGGTCGATCATCTGCAGCGAGATCTTTTCGAACAGCGCTTGCATGCTGGCGGCGTAGTGGATGTACGGCTCGTCGGCGATATCGCCTTCGCGCTTCGGACCCAGCCACTCGATCAGCTTCGGCGAGAAGTAGAAGCCTTTGCCCTTCTCTTTATAACGACGCAGGCCGATGACGTTGGCGTAGTCGGTGTTGATCACCAGCTCGCCGTTTTCAAACGAGGCCAGACGCGAGAAATCGTATTTGGTGGCGTCGCCGTACGGCGCCATGCCCATGACCTTGAACTCGCCGTCGAGCATCTCGAAACCGAGGAACTCGGTGATCGCGCCGTACAGGCCGCCGAGGGAGTCCGGATCGAAGAATTCCTTGATCTTATGGATCTTGCCGTTTTCGCCATAGCCGAAGAAGGTCGTGGCGTACTCACCCTTGCCATCGATCCCGAGGATCGCGGTTTTCTCTTTGAAACCGGAGCAATGGTAAGCGCTGGAGGCGTGAGCCAAGTGGTGCTCGACCGGTTCGATCTTGATCTTCTTCGGGTCGAAACCCAGTTGCTCAAGGCAGAACACGATCTTGTTGCGATAGCGCTTGTAGCGACGGTTGCCCATCAGGATCGCGTCGAGGGCGCGGTCCGGGGCGTACCAGTAACGCTTGGCGTAGTGCCAGCGCGCCTTGCCGAACAGGCTGATCGGGGCGAACGGGATCGCTACCACGTCAACGTCGGACGGCTTGATGCCTGCCTGTTCGAGGCAGAACTTCGCCGATTCGTAGGGCATGCGGTTCTTTGCATGTTTATCGCGTACGAAGCGCTCTTCCTCAGCCGCCGCGACCAGCTTGCCGTCGATGTACAAGGCTGCGGAAGGATCATGGCTAAGGGCGCCGGACAGGCCAAGAATCGTCAATGCCACAGGGGTCTAGCCTCTTTAGTCTGCATTCAGGCGACAAGCGCCTCAAAAATTAATGTGCCCTCGCAAGGGGCGAGAGACAGCTAAAGGGCGGGATTATAGCGTAAACATGGCGGGAATGACCCTGCGGTTATCAGCCGCTGAAGAAGGACCCGGCCAGAGCCTCCTGTTAGTGGTTACCCGCGCCCTGGCCGCCAGTAAATCGCGATATTGCCGTCAACTCCCTGCCGATAGATCGTGTACGGCAAGACCACCGTGTCCAGAGCGCCCGATAGGCCCAAATCCAGCAACACCAGCGGCACCAAAAACCCGGTGGGGTCGGGTGGCGCGTTCAATACGCAAAAGTCATAGGCCAGGCCGCTGTAGACGCGGGGGATGGACTGGCAGTAGGTCTTTTGTTTCCTGAGGCCGCGGGCTGCGTCGGCATCGTCTTGCAGCACGGTTACGGCGGTGCCGCAGCCGGATAAGATCAATGAGCAAGTACCCAGTACAGCCGCCATTTTTTTCATCTGAATCTGCCTGTCGAGAACGTCAGGCAAACTAGCATCGGGGTTATTCAGGGCACAGTTCATGGGGTCTGTGGATCATGTAGGACGGTTCGTAAGAACTTGTCCTCCAATGACAGACCAAAGATGTGCAATGGATTTATCGGCCTCATCGCGAGCAAGCTCGCTCCCACAGGGGAATGCATTTCAAATGTGGGAGCGAGCTTGCTCGCGATAGGGCCGAAGGCCCGATTCAGGC
Organism: Pseudomonas sp. LBUM1646; assembly: GCF_059716165.1. Classification (NCBI taxonomy): domain Bacteria; kingdom Pseudomonadati; phylum Pseudomonadota; class Gammaproteobacteria; order Pseudomonadales; family Pseudomonadaceae; genus Pseudomonas; species Pseudomonas sp. LBUM1646. Next base: position 578,288 of record NZ_CP166810.1, on the reverse strand, counting down.
CGCGCTGGAGATGTCTTTTGGCAGACGCTGATCGATCACCTGATACAGCGCGCTACTCTCAGGCCAGTTCCGCATGAACCGTGCCCGATCCCGCGCATACGCCGGGGCGAAGCTGCCCACGGAGCTGTGCCGGCACATTGAATCCAGATCGATCAGCGCCCAGCGATCCTGCTGCCAGAACAGGTTGTGACCCTTGAAATCGCCATGGCTGATCCGCTCGCGAATCAGTTCGGCGAACAGGTGATCCAGCGCCAACAGCTCCGTTTCAGGAGCTTCGCCGCTCTCAACATACGGTGCAAAACGCTCGATGATGTCCGGCCCTGGCAGGTACTCGGTCACCAGATAAGCCCGGCTGCGCAACCAGAGAAAGCGCTTTTCCAACACCGCCAACGGCTTCGGCGTAGCGATGCCCAGGAACGCCAGGCGATTGCCTTCGCGCCAGGAATGCCAGGCGCGGCTCGGGCGCCAGAAGCGTTTGAGCCAATGGGCAAAACCCTTGATGTTGTAGCGCTTGATCACCAGCGTGCGCCCGGCGACTTCGACCTTGCCAACGCTAGCGGCACCACCGGTTTTGTAAAGATGCCCTTGATCGAGCAAGGCATCGGCCTGTTCCAGCACCGGCAGCATTGCTGCCTCTTCCTCGCGGCGAATCGCCCGCAAGCCGAACGCTCCGCGCTGGACGCTAAACAGCGTGCATTCGCGGCCGCACTTGATCAGGAAGTCCTTCAGACGCCAGCGGCGAACCTTGTCGATTTGCTTTTGCAAGGCCTCCATCGGCAAGGCGTGCTCGCCGTTGCTCAACAGGTAATACACCAGCAACTCTTCGATGAACGGCTCCATCGATTTGGGCAACTGGGCGAAAAATACGCCGAGGTTTTCCAGGACTTTCTGGCGTGACAGCGGCTGACCGGGGTTTTCGGCACAGATCCCGGCGCCATCGATCAGATACAACCGACCACGCTGACGCAGAAGGTTGTCCAGGTGCAGGTCTTCCTGCCACAAGCCCTTGCGATGCATTTGGCCAATAGCGCCCAACGCCTCGGCCAGGACGGCCCCTTGCCCATCGGCCAGTACCGGCAAATTCTCGACCTGCTTCCAGGTGTCGCCAAGGCTTTCGGCGCCTTCGAGAAAATCAAACAGCAACCAGCCGCCCTCACCATCCTTCAAGCCATCGGCCAACAATTGCGGCGTGGTCAGGCCTTGGTCAGCAAGCAAGCGCACGCCATCGCGCTCACGTTGAAAATGCCGCGCTGCTTTGCTGCCCACCAGCAACTTGGCCAGCACCGGCCGGCCGCGCCAGACACCGGCACCGACGTAACGCTGCCCCGGCAACACGCGCAACAAACTCAACAGTTGCAGCTCGGCAGGCCCAGCGGCATCGGCCAGTGGAATGTTCAATGGCAGGCTCGGGCTGCGGCCGGCGTTTTTCAGGTCGGACAAACGCATCAACGCGTCTCCTTGTGACTGCGCCGCGCGGTCAGGCGCGAAACCCAGCTGTCCACCAACGCGCTGTCACTGGACTGATCCACGTAGCTCGCCAACAACTCGCGCAGCTGGCTGTCGGTCCATTCCGGCGCCCGGCGCAGCAACGGTTCCAAATCCTTGATCCGGTCACGCTGGCCGAACAGCAAGGGCCGGGTCTTTTCCAGGTCGATCAATTGCGCCTGATAACCGTCGCCGGTGGCCCGCAGGAAAATGTGTTTGGGGTAGAAGCAGCCGTGAACCTGACGCACGCCGTGCAGGCGCCGCGCCAGTTGTCCACAGGCCTGTAGAATCGCCGAGTGCTGCGCTTCGCTCAGGTCCGACCAACGCTGTAACAGCGAATCCAGGTCATCCCAGCCATCAAGGGCGCGGGTCAGCAGAATCGCCCGGACCTCGCCGTCGACCTTGCGCTCACCAAAGAACGCCGCTTGCAGCGCCGGGATGCCCATCTTCTGATAGCGGGTGATATTGCGAAACTCGCGGGCAAAACTCGGTTCGCCAAACGGCGCATGCAAGGTGCGCGTCAGGTAGTTGCTCTGGCGCTTGAGGTAGAAACCCTGACCTTCCAGGTCCAGCCGAAACACGCTGCTCCAGCCGCCGCGCGCGGTGTTCGGTTCATCCACCGCGTCGAGCTGCTTGGCCCAGAGGGCGTCGAAGGTGCCGAGGCCGTGGCGCTCAAGTAGCGCACGGTCTTCAGCGGCCAGAAAATCAGTCATTCGCGCCCCTCGAAAAATCTCACCACGTGCCGTATCCGTTTTTTGTCGGCCGCATCGAGCCGGGTCCGCTGACTGTATTGCAGGTAGAAGCGCAGGCGCTGGGTGGCCGACAGGTGATACTTGGCCACCTTGTCGAGACAGGCCAGGTCTTTGGTGATTCGGTACTTGAGCCAAAAGCCGCGCCAGAAATTGCCGTTGGGGCAATCGATCAGGAACAACCGGGCCTCATCATCGATCAGCAGGTTGCGCCACTTCAAATCGTTATGGGTGAAGCGATTGTCGTGCATGGTCCGGGTGTAACCCGCCAGTTGCCGACTGATGTTATCGACCCAGGCGCGGTCCGCCAGTTTCGGGTCATGCCGGTCGGCCAGGGCTGACAAGTCTTCAGTGTTCGGCAGTTCGCGGGTGATCATTGCCCCACGGTCGTACGCCGCACCCCGCCGTTCCAGGCCCCAGGCCACCACTTCGGCGGTCGGAATGCCCCACTTGGCGAAGCGCTTGAGGTTTTGCCATTCGGCTTTCACCCGTGGCTTGCCGAGGTAGCGACGCAGGCCTTTGCCAGCGCCGACGTAACGCTTGACGTAATAGTTGACGCCATTGCGCTCGACACGGATGACCTCGGACAACGGGTCACGGGTCAGGCGCTCGCCCTGGAGGGCAAACACGGCTTCCAGGCTACCGAAGTCTTGGGCCAGATCGCTGTAAGCAGATTCCAGTTTCCAACCCGGCATCAGAGCGCATCCCCGTATCGCAGTTTACGGTCGTAAAGCTTGTTGGCCTTGCCTTCGAGCCAGGCGAGCAGCGCCGCTTCCTCGGCCAGAATCTGGCGCAAAGGCTGCTGGAAGTAGTCTTTGAGGAAACGCAATTTATCGCGCTGGGTCAGGCCGATGTCCAAGGCCGAAAAATACAGCGCGGCCAGATCCTTGTTGCGCCAGCGCTGAGTAATCGCCGGGCGGGTCTGGGCGCGGTGCAGGTCGATCACCGAGAGTTTGAAGTCGTCAGCGGTCACCGGTTTGTCGGTGTGCAGCAGGAAGTGGCAGATGTAGCAGTCGCGATGGTTGACCCCAGCGCGGTGCATCATGCCGGTCATGCGCGCGACTTCGGCGATCAGCGCACGTTTGAGCTTGGGCTCGGGCGGGTTCTTGACCCAATCGATGCTGAAGTCTTCGAGGCTGACGGTCGGTGCCAGTTCTTCGGTGACGATGAACGAGTGCTGGTCCGCCGGGTTGCTGCCCTTCTCGCCATACGCGACGGCGGTCATGGTCGGCACGCCGACGTCTTGCAGGCGCTGAATGGCTTTCCACTCCTGGCCCGCGCCGAGTACCGGCAGCTTGGCGGTGAGCAGGTTCTTGAAGATCTCGCCCCAGCCGATGCCACGGTGGATCTTCACGAAAAACCCGTTGCCGTCCACTTCAGTGCGCAGGGTCCGGCGTGCTTCGAGCTCGCGGTACACCTCGCCCTGCAAGCCCTCGACTTCGGCGAACGGGTCGCGTCCGGCCCAGAGGCTTTTGAACGGTTCAGCCAGCATCAACTTCATTAAGCGTGCTCCGCCAGAATCACATCGGCCGCGTGCTGCGGCATGCTGTAGAGGTCGGCCGTCTCAGCGAAAGCCAGACCGTTGCGGCTCCAGGCCGCCCGTGCTTTAGCGTCATTCAACATACCGGTCAGGTACTGCGTGAGCTGCGCCTGATCGAAGGGTTCGTCCAGCACCAGGCCGGCGTCGGCCTCGGCAATGTAATGGGCGTAACCACAGACCGCGCTCACCAGCACCGGCAACCCGGCGACCAGCGCTTCAAGCAGCACCGTGCCCGTGTTTTCGTTGTACGCCGGGTGGATCAACAGGTCCGCACCCAACAGGAAACGCGGGATATCGCTGCGGCCCTTGAGGAATGTCACGTTGTCGCCGAGCCCCAATGTGGCGCTCTGCATCTGGAATAATTTGGGGTCGTCCTGGCCAATTACAAACAGCCGGGTACGTTTCTTCAGTTCCGAGGGCAACGCCGCCAGCGACTTGAGGCTGCGATCCACGCCTTTGGTCTTGAACCCGGAGCCGATCTGCACCAGCAGTAAATCGTCGTCCTGGAGCTTGAACTCACGGCGGAATTCAGCGCGAATCTCGGCGGCATTCGCCGGCGCGCGACGGTCCTGGGAGATGCCCGGCGGCAGCAAATGGAAGCGTTCCAGCGGCGTGTCGTAATGCTTGATGAACAGCGGCTGCTGCACTTCGGAAATCATCAGCACTTCAGTCTTGGCGTCCTTGGCGAACACCGCGCGCTCGTACTCGGCGAAGTGCCGGTAACGACCCCAGCGCCGGTACAGCGAGTTGCGCAAGTTCTGCGCCTTGTCTTCGAAGCAGCCATCGGCGGCGTAGTAGACGTCCAAGCCCGGCATCTTGTTGAAGCCAATCAGACGATCTACTGGACGCTTGGCCAGGTCCGCTTCCATCCACTCGGTGAGTTTTTCGTTGCGCCGATGGTTGAAGAACGCCTTGACCGGCGCCACCAGCACTTCGAAACCCGGCGGCACGTCGCCTTCCCAGATCAGCGTATAGACGCGGATCTGATGCCCGCGCTGCTGACACTCCAGGGCGATGCGCATGAAATCGCGCTGCAAACCGCCAAACGGAAAGTATTTATAAAGGACAAAAGCCAATTGCATCAGCGCAGCTCCTCAGCCAGTAACAACGTGCTCAGTCGGCTGGCGACACGCTGGGGATTCAGACGCGTGAAGCACAGGGGCCACTCGCGTTTCAGGTCGAACTGACGGGCGTCTTCGGCCGTCGGTTGATAGGTGCATTTCTTTTGCAGGCACGGCGCGCACGGGAAGTCGCTGGCGATGTGAATCTGCGCCTTGCCGTAGGCGCCGGTCAGGCCCGGGTTGGTCGGGCCGAACAGCGACAGCGTCGGTACGTCCAGCGCCGCAGCCAGGTGACCGAGGCCAGTGTCCACGGCCACGCAAGCTTGCGCGCCGGCCAAGACTTTGCCGACACCCGCCAGGTTCAATTTGGGCAGTACTTCGACGTGGCGGAAACCGGCGGCGATGCGCTCGGCGCGGGCCTTCTCGATCGGGTTGCCCCACGGCAGTTTCACCGCGACACCGAGGTGACCGACGCGCTCGGCCAGTTCACGCCAGTAGGCTTCGGGCCAATGCTTGGTGTCCCAGGTGGTGCCGTGGAGAAACAGCACGTATGGATTCTTGCGCGGCAGTTCCACCAAACGCTCGACGTTCAAGCCGTAATCGCCCAAGCCCTTGGGCAAGTCGTAGCCCAACGCCAGCGCGAACAATTGGCGCACTCGCTCGACCGCGTGTTGGCCACGGCCCACGGCCAGACGTCGGGAATAGAAGCGTGCAGCCATCGGCTCGCGGGCCGAATCCTTGTCCAGCCCGGCCACCGGGGCCTTGACGTAACGGGTCAGCCAGGCGCTTTTCAGCAGGCCTTGGGCGTCGATCACCAGATCATATTTAGTGGCGCGAACGCTTTGCTTGAAGCGCTTCCATTCGCCACTTTTAATGGTCTGCCAGATGTTTTTGCGCCAGCGCCGGATCGCCACCGGAATCACCTTGCCCACGGCCGGGTGCCAGGTCGGAATCTCGGCAAAGCCTTCTTCCACCACCCAGTCGAATGTGATGCCGGGGATTGCCCGCGCCGCGTCGGTCAACGCTGGCAACGCGTGAATCACGTCGCCCAGCGATGAAGTTTTGATCAGCAGTACCCGCAAACTAATTGACCTCGACCACAGTGCCCTGCAACCGCTGCAAGGCTTCGTTGACCGGTTGCGGCATCAACTGGCGCAGGCAGTTGTAATGGCCGAAGCGGCAGGTGCGATCGAAGCAGGGACTGCATTCGATGCCCAGGCGCACGATCTCGACGTGCTCGGCCAGCGGCGGGGTGAAACCCGGCGAAGTCGAGCCGTAGACCGCGACCAGCGGACGGTTCAGCGCCGCGGCGACGTGCATCAGGCCGGAGTCGTTGGAGACTACCGCATCAGCGCAGGACATCAGGTCGATCGCCTCGGCCAGGGACGTACCGCCGCTGAGGTTCACCGACTCTTCACGCAGACCGGGAATCAGCCGCGCGCGGATATCTTCGCCGACAGCGTGATCGTTTTTCGAACCGAACAGCCAGACCTGCCAGCCTTCGCGGATCTTGGTTTCGGCAACCTTGGCGTAGTGCTCGGACGGCCAGCGCTTGGACTCGCCGAACTCGGCGCCGGGGCACAGGACCAACACCGGACGATCCAGGGCCAGACCGAACTTGGCCAGCGCTGCCTCGCGGGTGACCGGATCGATTTGCAGGCTCGGCCGTGGATACGGCTGCGGCAGATCCGCGTCACGCTCGTAGGCCAGAGCCATGAAGCGCTCAATCATCAACGGGTAACGTTCTTTATCCAGCGTGCGTACGTCATTGAGCAGGCCGTAGCGAAACTCGCCGCGCCAGCCGGTGCGTTTCGGGATGCTGGCGAAGAACGGCACCAGCGCCGACTTCAGGGAATTGGGTAGCAGGATCGCCTGGTCATACTGGCCGGCCAGGGATTTGCCGATGCGCCGACGGGTCGCCAATTCGAGGGCACCGTGGCCGAGCGGGAAGCTCAAGGCCTGACGCACTTCGGGCATGCGCTCAAGGATCGGCCGGCTCCACTCGGGGGCCAGCACGTCGATTTCGCACTGCGGGTGGCGTTGCTTGAGGCACTGAAACAGTGTCTGCGCCATCACCATGTCACCGACCCAACTGGGCCCAACGATCAGAATTTTCATGTGGTTTCCAAAAACGAACCGGGGAGGCATATGCCTCCCCGCCTCGATAATCACTGTGGGAACAGGGCTGCTTGCGATGGGTCATCACCTTCAACATTGCTGTCGACTGTCACTCCGCTATCGCGGGCAGGCTCGCCCCCACATGGGTATTGGTGCACATCCAGTGCGGTGTAGCTTAGCGACTTCAATCTACCAAACACTGTAGATCTACTGTGGGAGCACGCTCGCTCCCACATTTGAAACCCGTTGTGTTTCAGCTTAACCCCAGCTCACGCCAAATCCGCAACACTTGCCGCCGTTCGTCCACGAACTGGTCGCCCGGAATCACTCCGGGATCCTTCTGCAAGGCCTGCCGGTGGGCGGCGGAGCGGTAGGCTTTATAGGCCTCGCGCAACAGGCTGGCGTCTTCGGCGGGCATCAGCCCTTCCTGTTCCAGCCCTTCCAGAATGCGGATGTTATCGGTCCAGCGCAGCAATGACGGGTGCTGTTCGGACCACGCCAGGGCCGCGTATTGCACCATAAATTCAATATCGACGATACCTCCGGCGTCCTGCTTGAGATCGAACGGCGCCGTGGCCTCGAAGGCATTTGCCCCGGTGCCGGCGGCGGTGCTCTTGCTGCCGAGGTTATCGCGCATCTTGGCGCGCATCTCGCTGACCTCCTGGCGCAAGGTCGGTAAATCCCGAGCCTTGCCCAAAATCGCCGCACGTACCTTCTCGAACGCCTGCCCGACTCCCTGACTGCCCACCAGCACCCGCGCCCGCACCAACGCCTGATGTTCCCAGGTCCAGGCTTCGTTTTCCTGATAACGGGCAAACGCCCCCAGGGAACTCACCAGCAGCCCGGACGCGCCGGATGGTCGCAGACGCATATCCACTTCATACAGCTGACCGGAGTTGGTCTGGGCGGTGAGCAAGTGAATGATCCGCTGCCCCAACCGGGTAAAGAATTGCGCACCGTCGATAGGCTTCGGCCCGTCGGTTTCCGCCTGCGGATCGCCGTCGTGGATAAACACCAGATCCAGGTCGGAACCATGCCCGAACTCCAGGCCACCGACCTTCCCATAACCGACAATCACAAAGCCGGGATCGCACAACGTGCCATCGGTACGCAGCGGCGTGCCGTATTTGGCCACGGTTTGCCGCCAGGCCAGGGCCAACACTTGCTCAAGGATCGCTTCAGCGAGCCAGGTCAGGTAATCGCTGACTTTCATCAATGGCAGGCTGCCGGAGATTTCCGATGCGGCGACGCGCAAACGGTGCGCCAGTTTGAAATGGCGCAGGGCTTCCATCTGCTGTTCGAGGTCGTCCTCAGGAATCCGCGTCAGGCGCTCGCGCAACTCGGCGGCCAGTTCCGGCGCCAGTGGTGGCTTGAACAATCGGCCTTCGTTGAGCAATTCATCGAGCAACAACGGGAAGCGCGTGATCTGCTCGGCAATCCACGGACTCGCAGCGCACAGGGTCAACAAGCGACGCAAGGCACTGGGGTTTTCCGTGAGCAACACTAAATAAGCCGAACGGCGGGCCACGGCTTCAACCAGCGGCAGCACTCGCTCCAATACCAAGTCTGGATTGGCGTGTTCCACCGCCTGAGCCAGCAACCGCGGAATAAAGGCATCGAGGCGTTCGCGCCCCAGACGTTGCATGGCGCGCAATTGCGGACTGCCGCGCAGGCCGGCCAAAGCTTTCAACGCTTTGCTGGCATCGACAAAACCGCCCTCTTCCAGTTGACGGCACGCAGCTTCTTCATCCTGTGCCTCTTCCCACAGCGGCAACCACTCACCGCCCACCACCACTTCGCTTTCGGCACCTTCTTCTTCGTCAGGATCGGCAATCACCTGCGCGAAATGCCAAGCCACCCGGCCACGCCAATACATCAGCCGCTCGTGGAACGCGTCCCAATCGGCAAACCCGAGCATAAAGGCAATCCGCGCCTGATCCTGTGCGCCATCCGGCAGCATCTGGGTCTGGCGATCGGCGATCGCCTGGATCGCGTGCTCGGTGTAGCGCAGAAATTCATAACCATTGCGCAGCTCGGCGATCACCGGTGCCGGCAGATAACCCTGCCCTTCCAGCGTGCTCAGCACCTTTAATAGTGGCCGTTGTTGCAGGCTCAGGTCGCGACCGCCGTGGATCAGCTGGAACGCCTGGGCGATGAATTCGACTTCACGAATGCCACCGGAGCCGAGCTTGATGTTGTCGGCCATGCCTTTGCGCCGGACTTCCTGCTGAATCAGCTGCTTCATGGTGCGCAGCGCTTCGATGGCCGAGAAGTCCAGATAACGCCGGTAAACGAACGGCCGCAGCATTTCTTGCAATTGCGCGCCGGCCACTTGATCGCCGGCCACCACCCGTGACTTGATCATCGCGTAGCGTTCCCAGTCGCGGCCCTGATCCTGGTAATACTGTTCCAGCGCGTTGAAGCTCAACACCAGCGCACCGGCCGAACCGTAAGGCCGCAGGCGCATGTCGACGCGGAACACAAAACCGTCGACGGTCATCGGGTCCAGGGCCTTGATCAGGCGCTGGCCGAGGCGGATGAAAAATTCCTGGTTATCCAGTGAGCGCTTCACGCCGACGGTTTCGCCGCCCTCGGGGTAAGCGAAGATCAGGTCGATGTCCGACGACAGGTTCAGCTCCACCGCGCCGAGCTTGCCCATGCCGAGGATGACCATTTGCTGCGGCTCGCCGCTGCGCCGGCCGGTGGGCACGCCGAATTGCTGGCAATGCCGCGAGTACAACCACTGATAGGCCTGATCGATGCTGGCATCGGCCATGTCCGAGAGGTCGCGGCAGGTCTGGACCAGATCGGCCTGGCGCGTCAGGTCGCGCCAGATGATCCGCACCTGATGGCGGGTGCGCTGACGGCGCAGGTCGCGGCCGAGTTCGTCTTCGCTTTCAGCCGCATTCACTGCCGCCGCAATCTGCGCGCACAGTTCGCCGGGGGCAAAGGCGCGATCCAGTTCGCCGGACTGCACCAGCGCCAGCAACATCAAAGGGTCACGAACGCTCTGTTCAATCACGAAGTCGCTGGCGGCGCTGACGCGGGCGAATTGCGCCCAGCGCTCGGGCGTCCAGGTGGATAGTCCATGGTCGTCTTCCAACAAGGCGACGGCCGTACGGAACGACTGCTCCGCACGAGTGACCAACGGCTGGAGAATGGCGGGCAGTTCGGCAAGCGAAGGCAGGGTCATGGTCTATCCTTGATCGGCGTGTGAAGGGCTGCATGTAGTGATTCTTGAAAACCCGCTACGTGACCGACTGTCGAACAAAGGTTAGAAATAGCTGAAATTTCTTTTATTTTGGCAGCCAACATCAAGCTTTCACCTTTTCTGGTTGGCAAAAGACCAACCTTAACGATTATTCTCACAACGCAGCCGGAGGCCACAAGCCATTCATCTGTAGTTTTACTACTCGTCTATACATTCGAAAGGCTGAAATGCCCGTTGATTTGTAGTAAAACTACACGCCGCCGGAACAACCTCTCGGCAATCCAAGAATTTATATCGTCTGCCCACAAGGCCAGTCGCAAACTCAGGCAACCGATTCTGGAAGCCTTTCCGCCCTGGAGCAAGCCATGCAAGACCTCGATCCCGTCGAAACCCAGGAATGGCTGGACGCCCTGGAATCGGTTCTCGACAAAGAAGGCGAAGACCGCGCTCACTATCTGATGACCCGTATGGGCGAATTGGCGACCCGTAGCGGTTCGCAACTGCCTTACGCCATCACCACGCCATACCGCAACACCATTCCTGTTACCCACGAAGCACGCATGCCTGGCGACCTGTTCATGGAACGCCGCATTCGCTCGTTGGTTCGCTGGAACGCGATGGCCATGGTGATGCGTACGAACCTGAAAGATTCGGACCTGGGCGGTCACATCTCCAGCTTCGCCTCCAGCGCCACCCTGTATGACATCGGCTTCAACTACTTCTTCCAGGCCCCGACCGACGAACACGGCGGCGACCTGATCTACTTCCAGGGCCACACCTCGCCAGGCGTTTATGCCCGCGCGTTCATGGAAGGCCGCATCACCGAAGAACAAATGAACAACTTCCGCCAGGAAGTCGACGGCCAGGGCTTGTCGTCCTATCCGCACCCTTGGCTGATGCCTGACTTCTGGCAGTTCCCGACCGTATCCATGGGTCTGGGCCCGATCCAGGCGATCTACCAGGCACGCTTCATGAAGTACCTGGAAGCCCGTGGCTTCATCCCTGAAGGCAAGCAAAAAGTCTGGTGCTTCCTGGGCGACGGCGAGTGCGACGAGCCGGAATCCCTGGGCGCGATCTCGCTGGCTGGCCGCGAGAAGCTCGACAACCTGATCTTCGTCATTAACTGCAACCTGCAGCGCCTCGACGGCCCGGTTCGCGGCAACGGCAAGATCATCCAGGAACTCGAAGGCGTGTTCCGTGGTGCTCAGTGGAACGTGACCAAAGTCATCTGGGGCCGTTTCTGGGACCCGCTGCTGGCCAAAGACGTCGACGGTATCCTGCAACGTCGCATGGACGAAGTCATCGACGGCGAGTACCAGAACTACAAAGCCAAAGACGGCGCGTTCGTGCGTGAACACTTCTTCAACACGCCAGAACTCAAGGCGATGGTTGCTGATCTGTCCGACGACGAGATCTGGAAACTCAACCGTGGCGGCCACGACCCGTACAAGGTCTACGCGGCGTACCACGAAGCGGTCAACCACAAAGAACAACCGACCGTCATCCTGGCCAAGACCATCAAGGGTTATGGCACCGGTGCCGGCGAAGCGAAGAACACCGCGCACAACACCAAGAAGGTTGATGTTGAAAGCCTGAAGCTGTTCCGCGATCGTTTCGACATCCCAGTCAAGGACGAAGAGCTGGAAAACCTGCCGTTCTTCAAGCCAGAGCCGAACAGCGCCGAAGCCCGCTACCTGAGCGAGCGCCGCACTGCACTGGGCGGTTTCGTGCCACAGCGCCGCGCCAAGAGCTTCGATATCCCGACACCGCCACTCGATACCCTCAAGGCTATCCTGGACGGCTCGGGCGACCGTGAAATTTCCACCACCATGGCTTTCGTGCGGATCCTCGCGCAACTGGTCAAGGACAAGGAAATCGGCTCGCGCATCGTTCCGATCATCCCGGACGAAGCCCGTACCTTCGGTATGGAAGGCATGTTCCGTCAGTTGGGCATCTACTCGTCCGTCGGCCAGCTCTACGAGCCAGTCGATAAAGACCAGGTGATGTTCTACAAAGAAGACAAGAAGGGCCAGATCCTCGAAGAAGGCATCAACGAAGCGGGCGCCATGAGCTCCTTCATCGCTGCCGGTACTTCGTACTCCAGCCACAACCAGCCAATGCTGCCGTTCTACATCTTCTACTCGATGTTCGGCTTCCAGCGTATCGGCGACCTTGCCTGGGCCGCTGGCGACAGCCGTACCCGTGGCTTCCTGATCGGCGGCACCGCCGGCCGGACCACGCTCAACGGCGAAGGCCTGCAACACGAAGATGGTCACAGCCACATCCTGGCCGGCACCATCCCGAACTGCCGCACTTTTGATCCAACCTACGGCTATGAGCTGGCGGTGATCATCCAGGACGGCATGAAGAAGATGACCGAACAGCAGCAGGACGTTTTCTACTACATCACTGTGATGAACGAGTCCTACCAGCAGCCAGCCATGCCGGCCGGTGTCGAGGAAGGCATCATCAAGGGCATGTACCTGCTCGAAGAAGACACCCGCGAAGCGGCGCATCACGTTCAACTGATGGGCTCCGGCACCATCCTGCGTGAAGTCCGTGAAGCCGCGAAGATCCTGCGTGAACAGTTCAACGTCGGCGCTGACGTGTGGAGCGTTACCAGCTTCAACGAATTGCGTCGCGATGGCCTGGCCGTGGAGCGCAGCAACCGTCTGCACCCGGGCCAGAAGCCTAAGCTGAGCTACGTCGAAGAGTGCCTGAACGGCCGTCAAGGTCCGGTCATCGCCTCTACCGACTACATGAAGCTGTTCGCTGAACAAATTCGTCAGTGGGTCCCGTCCAAGGAATTCAAAGTCCTGGGCACCGACGGTTTCGGTCGCAGTGACAGCCGTAAGAAGCTGCGTCACTTCTTCGAAGTCGACCGTCATTTCGTGGTGTTGGCAGCCCTGGAAGCCTTGGCTGACCGTGGTGATATCGAACCTAAGGTGGTGGCTGAGGCTATCGTCAAGTTCGGGATCAACCCGGAAAAACGCAACCCACTGGACTGCTGAGGAGACAATCTGTGAGCGAACTCATTCGAGTACCTGACATCGGCAGCGGTGAAGGTGAAGTAATCGAACTATTTGTGAAGGTCGGCGACCGTATCGAAGCCGACCAGAGCATCCTGACGCTTGAGTCGGACAAGGCGAGCATGGAAGTGCCTGCGCCGAAAGCCGGCATCATCAAGAGCCTGAAAGTGAAGCTGGGCGACCGCCTGAAAGAAGGCGACGAACTGCTGGAGCTGGAAGTCGAAGGTGCCGCTGCTGCGGCCCCTGCGCCTGCCGCTGCTGCGCCGGCTGCCAAGGCTGAAGCGAAACCGGCGGCTGCTCCTGCCGCCGCCGCTCCAGCTGTCGCGCCTGCTGCCGCTTCGGTTCAGCAAGTGCACGTGCCGGACATCGGTTCGTCGGGCAAGGCCCAGATCATCGAGATTCAGGTCAAGGTCGGCGACACCGTCGCGGCTGATCAGTCGCTGATCACCCTGGAATCCGACAAGGCGAGCATGGAAATCCCATCGCCTGCCGCTGGCGTGGTCAAGGCCATCAGCGTCAAGCTCAATGACGAAGTCGGCACCGGCGATCTGATCCTGGACCTGGAAGTGGCGGGTGCTGCGGCCCCTGCTGCTGCCGCGCCAGCTCAGGCTGCTCCGGCCGCCGCCGCTGCTCCAGCGCCAGCCGCTGCGGCCCCGGCTGCACCGGTTGCCGACAGCGTTCAGGACATTCACGTCCCGGACATCGGTTCGTCGGGCAAGGCCAAGATCATCGAAGTACTGGTCAAGGCTGGCGACACCGTCACCGCCGACCAGTCGCTGATCACCCTGGAATCCGACAAGGCGAGCATGGAAATTCCATCGCCTGCCGCTGGCGTGGTGGAAAGCGTTTCCATCAAGCTGGATGACGAAGTCGGTACTGGCGACCTGATCCTGAAGCTGAAAGTCAAAGGCGCTGCACCTGCTGCTGCACCGGCTCCTGCCGCTACCGCCGCACCGACCGCTTCTGCTCCTGCTCCATCTGCCGCGGCACCTGCTGCTCCGGCAGCCGCTGCTCCCGCTGCGGCTCCGGCCAAGCCAGGCGCCAAGGTTCACGCCGGCCCGGCTGTGCGCCAACTGGCCCGTGAATTCGGCGTCGAGCTGAGCGCGGTCAGCCCAAGCGGTCCGCACGGTCGTGTGCTGAAAGAAGACGTGCAGGTTTACGTCAAAGCCATGATGCAGAAGGCCAAGGAAGCACCGGCCGCTGCGGCTGGCGCCACCGGCGGCGCGGGCATCCCGCCGATTCCGGTCGTGGACTTCAGCCGCTTCGGTGAAACCGAAGAAGTGCCGATGACTCGCCTGATGCAAATCGGCGCGTCGAGCCTGCACCGCAGCTGGTTGAACATTCCGCACGTGACTCAGTTCGATTCGGCTGATATCACCGACCTGGAAGCGTTCCGCATCGCCCAGAAAGCCGTTGCAGAGAAGGCTGGCGTCAAGCTGACCATCCTGCCGCTGCTGCTCAAGTCGTGTGCGCACCTGCTCAAGGAACTGCCGGACTTCAACAGTTCGCTGGCACCAAGCGGCAAGGCGATCATCCGCAAGAAGTACGTGAACATCGGCTTCGCGGTCGACACCCCGGATGGCTTGCTGGTACCGGTCATCAAGAACGTCGACCAGAAAAGCCTTCTGCAGCTTGCGGCTGAGGCGGCTGTGCTGGCTGCCAAAGCCCGCGACAAGAAGCTCACCGCTGACGACATGCAAGGCGCCTGCTTCACCATTTCCAGCCTCGGCCACATTGGCGGCACCGGCTTCACGCCGATCGTCAACGCGCCGGAAGTGGCGATCCTTGGTGTTTCCAAGGCAACCATCCAGCCAGTCTGGGACGGCAAAGCCTTCCAGCCGAAACTGATGCTGCCGCTGTCGTTGTCCTACGATCACCGTGTGATCAACGGCGCCGCTGCTGCACGCTTCACCCAGCGTCTGAGCAGCCTGCTGGCGGACATCCGCACCATCCTGCTGTAACAAACCGGCGGGTCCTCCTTTACCGGAGGGCCTGTCGCGTTCGACGATTTCCGAGCGCCACGCTCGTACCTCAACCCCGCCAATTTGGCGGGGCTTTTTTTTGCTTTGAAGAAAGCACTGATTTATTTCCTACGTCCGCGGCTTACTTCGCCCACAACTTCAGTCCACTTCGGCTCGATATTTTTTGCACGCCAATAACTAGGCTTAGTTTCATAAAGTTCAGCATGAACTTTGACACCTAAATTAGCTTAGTTAGCATTAACTCGAACGGACTCGAACATGTTCAAACCAACTGTTGGCCCGATTATTGGCCACACCACAACTAACCATGCGCGTATCTTCTTGCGCGGTGACAGTCAAAATGACGCCTTGGTATTTGCGGGCATCCGTTATCGACGACTGAGCGAAGAGCGCTGGACTAAAGGCGTGTTTGCAAAACTCTCAGTCTTGCAGGACATGGCCGATGTCATTGCATTAAATACCCTGAGCGAAGATACCGAATACGAGTATCAGGCCGGTTGGTTCAGCCCCATGAGCCCGGTGCATACCGTAGAAACCGTGGGGGAGTTGCCGCTGCAATGGCCGCGGGAGATCTATCGTTTCCGCACTCGATCCAGCAAGGCCACGTTGCCACGGGCTTACATCGTCGGGTCTTGCCGATACCTGCGCATGACGGCCGGTATAGCCTCGACACCGCATCTGGGCGACCGGATTTTTTCCTCGATCACGAAGCTGGCGGAACAGGCTCATCCGCCAATCAGCGCCACACTGATGACCGGCGACCAGATTTATGTTGATGACTTGAACCTCGTTGCCCCCGACCGGGAATACAACGACATACTGCGTAAATACCGCGCGGCTTTTTCACAGCCCAATATCAGCAGACTAATGTCTGGTACGCCGACTTACATGATCCTGGACGATCATGAAATCGAAGACAACTGGCCCGCCAACAAAAGTAAAAACGATGATTATTTGTATAAAAATGCCATTGGCGCCTATGAGATATATCAAGCCAGTCACAGCCCGGCGCATGAACTACTGACCGACGGGCAAATAAGCCGACAACGGCAACAGTATTGGTATCAATTTACCGAAGGCGATATTGAATGGTTTGTTACCGACAGCCGAACCCGACGCAATCTATCTGCCGATGATCGACGCATCCTTGATGCAGAACAGGAACAAACGCTGCTCAAATGGCTGATCAACAGTCCGGCACGGGTCAAATTCGTGGTCACCAGCGTGATGTTCTACCCCGACCGCAAAAGCCATGGCGACGACGCCTGGAAAGCCTTCCCCGAACAGCGCCTGCGGTTACTGGAGACAATTCGTACACACCGTATCCAGAACGTCATCATCATTTCCGGTGATGTCCACGGCTCCCTGACCAGTCGTCTGACCCACAGCGAAGATCCGGACTTCGAGATTCACACCATCGTTTCGTCGCCGCTGTGCAACAGCAAACTGCTGCCATATGCCAAGGAATCGACCTTCATCCTTGATCAGCCGTTGGTGCAAACAGCCGCTGGCGACTATCGGCATGAGCTGACGAGCAAGGTGGTGAGCCAGGATAATTTTGCGCATGTGGTGGTTGAGGCGCAGCAGATTCGCGTCAATTACCACGACCGGGATGGCAACCTTTTGCAGTCGGTCGGCATTCCGTTGCGTTAATAGCAAAAGATCGCAGCCTTCGGCAGCTCCTTGCGCCTGTGGGCGCCGCCGAAGGCTGCGATCTTTTCGGCCAAAACCGTTACTTTCTGCCCTGCGCTGAAGAAATCCCCCCTCCTGCCGACATATTCTTATAGCACTTGGCCTTCATGTCTCTTGTCAGTCGGTGCCGCAATGATGCAACCTTGCCGCAGGCAACAGTAAAGAGGGCGAGAGCCCGGCGCGATCAGCATATTCGAAGCGAGTTTCCCTCCATGAAAAGCCAACCCGATGCCGCCAGCCGTATGGTGGCCGAGGTAGTGACGCAGTTGCCTGTGCCCTCGCGGCTCGGCATGCTGCGTTTCGAACGGCTGAATGAAGCGAGCTGGGCGCTGTTGTTTCTCGATCCCAATTGCGAACGCCAGTTCGGCCTGCCGGCGGTGGAGCTCTGCGCGCTGGTCGGTTCGCCCTACGCCAGCCTGATGGAGCCCGAAGCGCGCTATCAACTGCATGACGCGATCCAGCTGCAACTCACCGAAAGCCCGCATTACCTGATCCGCTACACCCTGCACACCGCCGCTGGCACCTTGAGCCTGCTGGAACTCGGCGAAGCCTACAAACAACACAATCGACACCTGCTGCGCGGCTACCTGCTGGTGGTGGACGGCTTATTCGACGGTGAGCCGCTGCTGCCGGCCCTGGACCTGGAAACCCAGAACTCGCGCCTGCAAATCGCCCTGGAACTCAACCAGCGCGCCCAGCAGGAACAACTGCAGCACCTGGACCGGGTGCGCGCCCAGCAAGACTTGATCCTGCTGCTGACCCGCCAGCGCTACAGCACCGGCAATTCCCTGCAAGAAGCCGCCGAACTGATCACCCGTTGCGCCTGCGACATCTACGAAATCGACTGCGCCAGCCTGTGGAACCTCGAAGGCTCGACCCTGGTGCCGATCTCGGCTTATCACCGCGCCACTCAGGAATACTTGCTGCCGGAGCCGATCGACGTCAGCAGTTTCCCCGACTACCTCGACGCCTTGCACACCAGTCGCGCTATCGACGCGCATAACGCCATCCGCGATCCGCGGACCCGGGACATGGCCGAAAGCCTGCGCCCGCGGGACGTCAACGCCATGCTCGACGCCAGTATCCGCGTCGATGGTCAGGTGGTCGGCGTCCTGTGCCTGGAGCAGACCGGTGCCACCCGCGCCTGGCAGTCCGACGAAATCGCCTTTGCCGGTGAGCTGGCGGATCAGTTCGCCCAGGTCATCAACAACCACAACCGCCGCACCGCCACCAGCGCCCTGCACCTGTTCCAGCGTGCGGTCGAGCAAAGTGCCAACGCCTTTTTACTGGTCAATTGCGACGGCGTGGTCGAATACGTCAACCCGAGCTTCACCGCGATCACCCAGTACAGCACCGAAGAAGTCCACGGCCAGCGGCTGTCGGAACTGCCGGCGCTGGAAAACCTCAGCGAACTGCTGTTCGATGCACCCTCGGCGCTGGCCAAGAGCAACAGCTGGCAGGGCGAGTTCAAGAGCCGCCGCAAAAACCTCGAACCGTACTGGGGCCAGTTGTCGATCTCCAAGGTTTACGGCGACAACCGCGAACTGACGCATTACATCGGCATCTACGAAGACATCACCCAGACCAAGCTCGCCCAGCAGCGCATCGAGCGCCTGGCCTACACCGACAACCTGACCAACCTCGGCAACCGCCCGGCGTTTATCCGTAACCTGGACGAACGCTTCGCACGAGACAGCGATACCCCGATCAGCCTGTTGCTGGTGGACATCGACAACTTCAAGCGGATCAACGACAGCCTCGGCCACCAGACCGGCGACAAACTGCTGATCAGCCTGGCCAGGCGCCTGCGCAACAGCCTGAGCCCGAGCGGCAGCCTGGCGCGCTTCGCCAGTAACGAATTCGCGGTGCTGCTGGACAACACCGACCTCTCGGCCGGCCAGCAAGTCGCCAACCAATTGCTGGCGACCCTCGACAAGCCTATGTTCGTCGACAACCAGTTGATCAGCGTTACCGGCTCCGTAGGCCTGGCCTGCGCGCCGCTGCATGGCCGCGACCCGCAAACGCTGATGCGCAACGCCGGCCTCGCGCTGCACAAGGCCAAGGCCAACGGCAAGCATCAGGTCCAGGTGTTCACCGAAGCGCTGAATGCCGAAGCCAGCTACAAACTGTTCGTCGAAAACAACCTGCGTCGCGCCCTGACCCAGAATGAGCTGGACGTGTTCTACCAGCCCAAGCTGTGCCTGCGCAGCGGTCGTTTGCTGGGGATGGAAGCCTTACTGCGCTGGAACCATCCGGAAAAAGGCATGATCCGCCCGGACCAGTTCATCAGCGTGGCGGAAGAGACCGGCCTGATCATTCCGATCGGCAAATGGATCGCCCGTCAGGCCTGCCGCATGAGCAAGGATCTGACCGCTGCGGGACTGGGCAAACTGCAAGTGGCGATCAACCTGTCGCCCAAGCAGTTTTCCGACCCGGACCTGGTGGCGTCCATCGCCAGCATCCTCAAGGAAGAAGCCCTGCCGGCCAACCTGCTGGAGCTGGAACTGACCGAAGGCCTGCTGCTGGAGGCCACCGAAGACACTCATTTGCAACTCGACCAGCTCAAGCGCCTGGGCCTGACCCTGGCCATGGACGACTTCGGCACCGGTTACTCATCGCTCAGCTACTTGAAAAAATTCCCGATCGACATCATCAAGATCGATCGCAGCTTCATCCACGAAATCCCGGACAACCAGGACGACATGGAAATCACCTCCGCAGTGATCGCCATGGCCCACAACCTGAAGCTCAAGGTCGTGGCTGAAGGCATCGAGACCGCCGAGCAGTTGGCGTTCCTGCGCCGCCACCGTTGCGACGTCGGCCAGGGCTACCTGTTCGACCGCCCGATCCCCGGTTCCGAGCTGATCGAAAAGCTCAAACGCTACCCGCGCGGCCCGATTGCCTGACAGCGGCGTAACACTCGGGCAAACTGCGTGTCTGACAATTTACATTCAACCTGACTGAGGGGACTGATGATGGTCTTGCGCTCGGAAATTCTGGTGAACAAAAACGTGCTCCCGACTAAAGAACAAGCTCTGCCCGGCCGTGAAACCCCGATGAACCTGCCGGAAAAACACTTTGTCCACGACGCGCCGTTGCTGGGCCCGTTCGCGATGGACGTGGATTTCGCGATCTTCGGCCTGGGCTGCTTCTGGGGCGCGGAACGCAAATTCTGGCAGCGCGAAGGCGTGGTCAGTACGGTGGTGGGTTACGCCGGCGGCTTTACGCCGAACCCGACGTATGAAGAAGTCTGCTCAGGCCTGACCGGCCACAGCGAAGTGGTTCTGGTGGTCTACGAACCAGCGAAAGTCAGCTACGACGAACTGCTGAAGATGTTCTGGGAACTGCACAACCCCACTCAGGGCATGCGCCAGGGCAACGATATCGGTACTCAATACCGCTCGGTGATCTACGCCACCAACCCGGATCAGTTGGCCGCCGCCAAGCACAGCGAACAAGTGTTCCAGGCTGAACTGACCAAGGCTGGCAAAGGCACCATCACCACCGAAATCGACGAAGCGCCGACGGTCTACTTCGCCGAGGCCTATCACCAGCAGTACCTGGCCAAAAACCCTGAAGGGTATTGCGGGATTGGCGGCACGGGCGTGACTTGCCCGATTTGATCGTTTGACCTGATCGTCCCCACGCTGCGTGGGAATGCCTCGATCTGATCGTTCCCACGCTCCGCGTGGGAATGCAGCCTGGGACGCTCCGCGTCCCTTTCGCGAGCTGGAACGCGGAGCGTCCCTTGAGGCATTCCCACGCAGAGCGTGGGAACGATCAGTCACGATCGGTCAACTCTCAGCAATCAACCAATCCATCTGCCACCCACCCTGGGTCTGCCCAAGCTTCTTGGACAACCACGGCAGCAGCTCACGCAATTCCTCTTCCAGCCCCCACGGCGGATTCGCAATCGCCAACCCCGAGCCGTTCAGGCTATTCGGCGTATCCAGCGGATGCACCAACAACTCCACCCGCAACAACTTCGGCGCGCCCGAGCCGGCCAGGTCCTGATAGAAACGACGCAGCAGGCGCTGGTCCTTCACCGGGTACCAAATCGCCGCCACCGTTTGGCGCATCCGGCCAATCGCCTCTTTCAGCGACGCCGCACAGCGCTGCATCTCATCAAGTTGCTCGAACGGCGGATCAATCAACATCACCGCGCGCTTCTCCTGCACCGGCAACATCGCCCGCGGCACATGCCAGCCCTCGCCCAGATGAACCTTCACCCGACGATCACCGGCCATATTGTCCTTGAGCAGCAAACCGTCTTCAGGATGCTTCTCGTTGAGCATCACCCGATCCTGCGGCCGCGTCAGCCGCCGCGCCAACTCCGGCGACCCCGGGTAATAGCGCAACTGGCCATCCGGGTTCATGTCGTGCAACACCTTCATGTAATCGGCGGTCAGCTCCGGCAGATCCGGCTGATCCCACAACCGCGCGATCCCTTCCAGGTACTCCCCGGTACGACTCGCCTGATCACCCTGCAGGTCATACAGACCAATACCGGCGTGAGTGTCGAGATAGGCAAACGGCTGCTCCTTGCGCGACATCAGGGCGATGAGGCGGGTCAAAGTCAGGTGTTTGAACACATCGGCGTGATTGCCGGCATGGAAGGCGTGACGATAATTCATGATTGCTCCTGCGAAGGCCGGGAAGTTTACCTTGTACCGAGCCTAACGTCAGGGGTTCGCGGCTGAGCGGGCATTTGATCGCGCCTGACGCCACACGGTGATCGTTCCCACGCTCCGCGTGGGAATGCCTCCAGGGACGCTCCGCGTTCCAGCCGCACCACCGGCGCCAAGTCCTGACACCGAAGTGACGCAGAGCATCACGGGCTGCATTCCCACGCAGGAGCGTGGGAACGATCAAACGCCGAACCTCGATCGATCCCATGCTCCGCGTGGGAATGCCTCCAGGGACGCTCCGCGTTCCAGCCGCACCACCGGTGCCAAGTCCTTACACCGATGTGACGCAGAGCGTCACGGGCTGCATTCCCACGCAGGAGCGTGGGAACGATCAAACGCCGAACCTCGATCGTTCCCATGCTCCGCGTGGGAATGCCTCCAGGGACGCTCCGCGTTCCAGCCGCACCACCGGTGCCAAGTCCTTACACCGAGGTGACGCAGAGCGTCACGGGCTGCATTCCCACGCGGAGCATGGGAACGATC
The DNA here is from genome assembly GCF_059716165.1 of Pseudomonas sp. LBUM1646. Classification (NCBI taxonomy): domain Bacteria; kingdom Pseudomonadati; phylum Pseudomonadota; class Gammaproteobacteria; order Pseudomonadales; family Pseudomonadaceae; genus Pseudomonas; species Pseudomonas sp. LBUM1646. Next base: position 556,250 of record NZ_CP166810.1, on the reverse strand, counting down.
ATCACGTAGCCCTACTCCGGCGACCGAGCCCGCAACCGCCGCCCAATCACATCCATCACATCACACCCATCCCGCAACGGAATGGCGCAGAGCAAGGCAAAGTCACTGAGGATGAAGGACTCACATTCGATTGAATCGCGCATGGACAGGTTCTCCAGCACCTGGGTAACGGCGCGGATTCGATAGTTGGCAGCGTCATACAAAACATCAAGCGGGGCGTGGGTGTCGACGAACAGGGTGGGCATTTCACAGCAATTGCTGGTGAGCGCCATGTAGCGGTTGTCGGGGTGGGGGACTGGTTTTTCGTAGGGTGGGTCGGGGTGAAGAGTTTTCATTTTTTATAGACCTTGGTGGTTACATTTGAGCTACCAACGGCCTTTCCTACGGGCTTGGGTGGCAGCCGTGCGCGGGAGTAGGAAACTGAGGTACCCACCAAACTCAGCCACGCCGAAGCGTGTCCCGCGCACAACCGCCGCGAACGATCTTACGGACACGAATAAAGTGCCGCAATCAGACGACAGCGCAGATGCGCGGTGAATACCCAAGGGTTCCTACACCCTGCCACTACATTTGCAGCGACAGCCAAAGACTATCCACGGATCTCACATCGCACCAGTTCATGGAAACCGCTACATCTTGAAGGAAACTTCCGATGACCTTGTCCGGAAATTTCGCAGCCCGTTGTGATCAGGGACGGGCAATTCCATTAGCTAATCTATCTGCTATATGGAGCAGCCAGGACACGCCGGACTCCCACACATTCCAGTAGCAGTAGTAACAGCTCAGCTCTTTCAAAAGATAATTTCGTAATTCCATCTCATCCTCCCCCTTATTAAGCAGAGCATTAATTTCTCCTCTGACAATAGTGAGATCTTCCGAGTCAGAATCAGCGAGAAAAGCATCTATTACTTGCTCAGCGGTCTCATGCTCCACCGTCCAGTCTTGGTGGAAATACGCTCCCAAAAACTCATGCAACTCGGGAAATTGCTCATTCATTTCCCTGTAAATTCTGCGAGTAAAACACACCCTTTAGGCAGACTCGGCTCTTCCATAAAGTATTTACCGATCAAACAGACTCAGATCCAACTTGGAGCAGCACTCAAAATAATACTTAGAACTGCACTCACCCTGACCATTCCTAAAATCAAGGATTTGCTTATGCAGGGACTGAACCGCGGAATCATAAATAGTTCGCATACTGTCTAAAACCAAGCAAAGATTATAAATCTCATCATCTCGCTTCATATTTTCATTTCGATACTCTTCTCTCGACATAATTCCGCGAAATCGAGAAGTATGAAACGGCAATTCAACACTGCACCGAAACATCCACAAGAAATATTTCGAAAGCAACTCGGCAAAATAGAGTCTACTCGGACAAGCTGGATCTGTCGCTAACTCCAATAACCCCTTTGCACCAAAAATACTCATAACTGTACTTTGGAAAACTGCAGCATCACCGTCATCGTCACTTTCGTACAAGTCAATAACAGTGTCGCCATATGCCCCCAGGAGAATTAAATTCTCGAATTATTTCTTCACACATCATTTTCACAACTTTTTTCCAACAGACCGAGAACATGCGCCAACCATTCCCGCCCCGACGACCAATCATCCCAATAACAATAGCAACAGCTCATTTCGCTTAATAGAAAATCTTGCAGTTCAGGCTCATTCACCCTATGCATTATAAGCGTATTTATTTCTGCCTTGACGCTTAGAACAGATTCCTTAGATGAGTCCAACAGAAACGATTTAACAACATCATCTGCAAACTCAAATTCACTCATCCAATCCTCATGAAAGTAAGCCCCCAAGAACTGATATAGACGTGGGAAATTTTTACTATCCATTTACAAACCCCGTTAATATAAAATATCCAGTTGGCGAACCTAGATCTCGTTTAAGTATTAACCTGATCATAGATAAAGGCTCGAGTGTTCCGCTCTTGCGAACTACGCCAACACCTGCAGGCGCTGGCACTGATTGATTAATAACCAGTTTTTTATCCGTACCTTTTAGAAAATCAGCAATTTCTTTCTTATTCTTAGCAATGACTCCTGAAACAGCCGCCTCAGCTTCAACCCTAGTAGCAAAAGTGGAAGCAATTGGTATTTTAGGTTCTGCTTTAAGCCTAGCCCTCATTTGACCTTCCGTCCGACCTATATGCTTCTCGATCAAATGGCCACCTCGAGCCTCATGAGCCCCCAACCCCCCACCGGGAACAATTTCGCTAAATGGCCCTTCAGGATCACCGGGACAAGGTAGACATGCCAACCCCAACGGATCAACCCACCCCGTCGGATTCGGCGTGTACTGATACTGGTTGATCCCACCCGCCAATTTGATCGGGTCCGGCGTCAGGTACCGCCCAACCTCTGGATCATAGTACCGATGCCGGTTGTAATGCAGGCCGCTCTCAGCATCGAAATACTGCCCCTGAAACCGCAACGGCTGTTCAAGTTGTTCACCCGCGCCATGCGTCAGGCCAACAACCTTTCCATAGCCGTTGTACTTCGCCGACCAAACAATCTCGCCACCAAAATCCGTCAGTTCCTGCGGTGTGCCGAGGTGGTCGAGTTGGTAATAAAACGGGCAAGCCTTGCGCGGGCCTTTGCCGTCGAGCATGGCCAAGGGGCGGAAGGTGCCGGGTTCGTAGATATAGCTGCGGTAATGTTCGCGGCTGCTTTCGGCGACGACTTGGTCGCCCTGCCAGAAGAACTCGGTTGTCCGACCTTCGACCGTTTTGGCAATACGGCGACCAAACGCGTCGTAGCGATAACTCGCACTACTCCCATCCGGCAACGTGCCGCCAACCAACCGATGCTGGCAGTCATAACGGTATTCGGTGACAAGTTTCTGCCCAGTACCCCGACGCTCACGAATCAGATTGCCAAAGGCGTCATAGTCGTAATGCCGATCCCCCTGCATCAGCAGGCGATTGCCCTTAACGGTCGCCGCACCCGGCCGATCCTGCATCAGCAGGTTCCCCGCCGGGTCATGGGCAAAACTTTCCGGCGGTTCGTCGCGGGTGTGGCGCACGCGGGTCAGGCGGTTGAGGGCGTCGTAGTAATAGTTGCGTTGGCCGTGGCGGCTGTCGGCGATGGACGCGAGGTTGCCGTTAACCGCGTAGCTGTAATGGCGCAGGTACTGCGGACGGTTTTGTTGGTGGACAGCGTGGGCTTGCAGTCGGCCTTGTTCGTCGTAGTGGTAGTGGCTGGTCAGTTGCCCTTGTTGACGCTGTTGTTCGCGACCGAATTGGTATTGGTGGGTGGTAAGCCGCGCGCCGTTGAGGTCGATGGCGTTGAGGGCGCCGCCCTTGGCGTGGTGGTAGTCGAGTTTGCTGTTGTCTGGCAGGCGCAGGCGTTTGAGTTGGCCGCAGGCGTCATAGCCATAGCGCAAGGTGCCCCAGCCCTGGTGCTCAGTGATGAGGCGGTCGTGCTTGTCGTATTCGAATTCCAGCGGATGGTCGCTGCCGTCATCGACGCCGACCAAGCGGCCAAGGCTGTCGTAGCGGTATTCGACCTTGATGCCGTCGGGCAGGGTTTTGACCAACAGCCGCCCGGCCGAATCCCGCTCGTAAGCGGTGATCAGCTGCGAGCCGTCATCACCAAACTCGGTTTTCTCCAGCAATTGGCCATTGAGGTCGTAGGCATACGCCGTGCGCTGGCCGTCGAATCCGGTTTCCTGTCGGATCAATCCGTTGGGCGTGTAATCCAGCTGATATTTTTCGCCGGATTCGTTTTCGATTTCCGTCAGCAGAAGCTGCGCGTTGTCGTAGCGATAGTTGAGCTGCGTACCGTCAGGGTTGATGCGGCGGCTGACCAGGTGCAGGTCGTCGGCGTATTCGTAGCGAGTGACGTGGCCGAGTTCGTCCTGTTCGGCGGTGATCTGGCCGTAGGCGTTGTAGCTGAAGGCGCGGGTGGCACCTGTAGGAAGCGTCGTGTGGATCAGTCGGCCGACGGCGTCCCACTGGTAGCGGGTAACAGCGCCATGTTCGTCCTGACTGGTAGTCCTTCGGCCCAGCACGTCGTAGGAATAACGCCGCACGCCGCCGTCCGGCAGCGTATCTTCAACCAGTTGCCCCAAGCCATTCCAGACAAACACATGCCGACTGGTGTCCGGGTAGCGGACCGACAGCATCCGCCCCTGAGCGTCGTAGTGGTAATGGGTGACCTGCCCATCCGGGTCGACAGCCTCGGTGACATCACCCTGGGCATTGCGCCGATAGGTCCACACCGCTTCGCCGCGATAGCGCGCATGCAGGAAACCGCTGCGGTACTCGTAGGCCGTTGGCTCGTCTTCCGGTGGAATCAGCGCCACGAGGCGTCCGACTTCGTCGTAGCGGTATTCGGTGACGGCGCCGAGCGGGTCTTGTTCGGCAATTAGCCGGCCGTTGTCGTCATAGGCCTTGAGGTGTTCGCCACCGTCCAATTCGACCTTGCGCACCAACCGCGCCCGGTCGTCGTGAACGTAAACCTCTTCGCTGCCATCGATGTTTTTAACGGTGACACTGCCCTCGTCATCCCAGACGTACCGCGTGTCCATCTGCGAAAACGACGCCCAATGCCGGACACATCGCGCAGCCTTGCCAGATCTTTCCCACTCCCAAAAGAAACTCGCCCCACCGGCCAATTGCCGCTGGAGGATCACGTGCTGATCGTCGTAGTCGTAACGCTCGCTTTCGCTGGCAGCGTTGGTCGCTGCGATCAATCGATGGCGTTCGTCGTAGCGGTAGCTGACCAGCGTCTGCTCGGTGTGCCAGGCATCATCGAGTGTCTCGGCCGGGCGGAATTGCTGGTAATCGACGGCAATCAAATGGCTGCGGTCATAGCGCAACAGCAAGGCGCGACCGGCGCCGTTGTCGAGGCGTTTGATGCGTTCCTGGCGGTCGCGGGTGACACGCAGACGGTTGTCGTACGCGTCGCTGATCGCTGTCAGAAAACCATTATGAAAGTGGTAGAAACGGGTTTCTTCGCCGGCCTGGGCGAGGATCAGTTCTTCAGGTTCTTCGCCGAGATAAATCGCCGCGCGCGACAGGCTGTTGTGGATCGCCGGGCGTTCGGTGGACGGCAGCGGAAACGTGGTGTGACGGTTTTCGTGGTCGATCCAGATGACGTAGTCGCCATCGATTTCCAGGCGATGGGCGAGGCTGTGGCTCCAACCGAAACCGAGGCCGCTGTCGATCTCGGCAGCGCTGGTGCGGTAGAGCCGGGTGAAGTCGAACGGCAGGATGCCGTCGAGTGATCCGTCGGTGAGGGTCAGCAGTTCTTCGCCCGTGACCATCGATACCGGGCAGCCATTGTTGCAAGTCGAAGGCGCACAGGTGGCGGCGTCGTCGTTGGGGTTTTTCGATTGGTCGGGGGCGTCGTCGTGGTGTTCGTTTTTCTTGATAGTGGTATTGCGCCGGGCATCCCAACGCAGCTGCATTGCGCCGTTCTTGATACCCGCCGCAATGCCTCGCGCCGCGACCTTTTTGTAGTGGTCGACGTAGGTCATGAAGCGGTTGAGGATGCTGAAAGTCGCCTTGACGAAACGAATGGCGAGATCGGCCAGCCACTTCCCGTACTTCACCCCGCGCAAGGTCAAAAAGGCCACGGCGGCGGGCAGACCGACACCTGTAAGGCTCAGCGCAAAAGCAATCAGGATATCGATCAGCAACATGACAATGACGTTGCTGATCATCTCTGCGGATGATCCCATCATCTGGCTCGGCGGTAGCGCCGAAAACCAAAGGCTCGCCGTGCGAAACAGCAAGCACAGCGCGGCTTCGTCACTGGCCAGCAGCATGGCTTTTTCCATCGCAGCAGGAGATTGCCTGGCTAAATCGATGAGTTCCTGCGCGCCGCTGCCGAGCCGATCAAGGTGATCGCCCGGGTTTTTAAGGATGTCAAAAACAAGGCTGATACTGTCCCAAACGCCGATGATCGCCGCCCAGCTTCCCGCGAGCAGGCCATTGCCCGCTGCGGCCATTACTGACTGCGACCACTGCGGCTGGAAGCCTTCCCATTCACGGCGTAGCCAGCCTTCCAGCTCTTGTGTGAGGCCGTCGTACGATTGAAAAAGCTCGTCGACTTGCTCCGGTGTCACTTCGCTCTGGACACGGATGCGGTAGAACTTGCCGGGCGTGCCTGAGAATTGCCCCTTGCCGTGTTGATCAAGCGTGACGGGCGTGGTCTCGCCGCCCTCAGTAGCGATGACATCCACCTGAATGTTTCCCAAGGGGATGTCGTAAACCGACTCGAACTTGCTCTCGATCTCCAGAATTCCGCTGTCTGGACACTGGGCAACGCTTGAGAAAAAATCGTCGTCGCGACTGCTCACCGCCGTGGTGGTGTTGCCCAGTTTGATCGTCCGCTCCATGCCCATCAGCGAAGGCATATCCGTGGCGCGGCTGACCTTGTCCGCAGCCCGGACGAACAAGCGGTCGAGCTGTTGGCGATACACACTCAAAGTGTCTTTGAAACTGTCGAGCTCCTGCTCGATGTACACCATCTGATCCATCAGTTCAGCTCCACCATCAGGTAATCCACCAAGGCCTGTTTCGGTGCCTCGGGCAGGTCCGGCGCCTCAAGAAAACTCGCGACCTTGCGGCGTAAAACGCTTTCGGAAAATGCTTCGAACAGGTCCGGGCGGTCTTCGCTCAGCCACTTCAGCAGGTTGTTGATTCGGGTGGTGGAGGACTGCGCGGCGAGCTGTTCCAGGAGCATTTCGGGGACTTGCCACCAGGGGAAAACCTGAGTGCTTTTTAGCGCGCGGCCACCGATGTCGAGCGTCTGACCATTGATCAAGCAACGGTCGATCACTGGCATCAGTTCAGCGACGCGGACTTCGCTGGATTGCAGAATCGGCAGCAGATAGCGCCCATCCCAGAAACGAAAAAACACACTGTCACCATTGGGCAGCAGCGCTTGCGTGAGGGAGCGCAAGTGTTCGACCAGCGCTTCAGGGCTGGCCGAAGAAACCGCCAACCAGCCCCAATCGCGGGACTCGGTGGAGGCGACCCACTCCAGAAACTCACTATCAGCGTCGACGATTCCCACAAAAGGCATCACCGCTTCCCACTCGGCGTAGGCGGTGTCAGCCCAGATCGGGCTCGGTGCTTGCGCAGTGATTGAGCGTTGCCAGGCTTTGAATGGCTCAGCCGCGCTGGCGTTGCTGAAAATTGCGAAGAGTTTTTCATCAGTCGTGAGTGGCTGAAGTTGCAGCCAATAACTGGGAGTTACTGTATTCATGACGAGCGCCCGTGCAGCGCCCGAAAGGATCGAGTGCGCTGTTATCCAGAACAACAATTGATAGAAATATTTCTAACGTGAAAAATAACACTTTCGAAAAGCCATTAACTCTTATCGAGTGCAGAGCACCTACAAACAACAAGTTCACTAGCCATTGAGTCTTCCGATAACCAAGCCAACTATAGAAATCGCACTCAGCACGAGCATCAACCCACTAACGAATTTTATTTTCCGACGCAAACCAACTGGAAAGCATTCGTAGTCTTTCGCATTGAGCTCTCCATTTTTCAAAGATTTTCGCGAAAAAAAAATAAAGAGAGTGCCCACGCAACCAATAAATAAAAAGCGGCCAATCGGATCCCATCCCAATGTGCTTTTTCTGTGAATAACAGCTGGAGAGTTACTCAAATGCTTCAATATTTCCCTTGCGCGAAAGTAAGCTAAATACAACACACTCAATGAAACCAGCAAAATAAGAGCAATCAGAACCAGACCACCCCATAGAAATACGGTTTCAGGTATTGTTCTCATTTGGTGACCTCACACACGATTTCGTCCCTCACCCAACTGACTTCCTTCCCGAGATTTTCTTAAACCACGAAAACCTCATTATCTAATCCTCTTCAAGCTTAGGTAGCACAACACAATCAAAACTGCGGTACCTACATGTGCAAGACAATAAAAGCATTTTATGATTCGTAACAAGCGGGGAGAAAACTCCAAGTAATCTTCTTGATCTAATTCTCCAAGCTTTATGGCCCGCCGTGGAAACATCAGAAGCGGAGCAATCGACACCAATATGAAAAACCTAGTAAAAGGATCACCCCCGACAATAAACCGTCGACTTAAGACAGCTCTTGACCTAGCCAAAGAGTGCAATATTTCGCTCATCTTGAAATATGACAAATACAATTGAACGACCAACATAAAAAAGCCCAATAGAAAAAACACTCCACCGCCAATCAAGAAGATCGTAGTTTCAGCTTCGGTCCTCACGGATGTATTCCCTCATAAATTATCTCTCCCAAGTCCTCTCCAATAAGTTCGCCTCCGGCGATACCAAGAGAGGTTCCTACTCCAACTAAAACAAGGCCACAGATAATCCCACCAACACCTGCAGTAGTTGCGCCAATGGCTAGGCAAGCCCCACCACCAACCGCGCCCCCAAATGCACCTCCAGCCAAAGAGCCGCCGAACTTTCCGCCTTCCGTGAACTTCACCTTCCTGCAAGCTTCTTCCGTCCCGACTTTGCAGGTTTCTTTGACCTTTAGCCCAGAAGCAGAAGCTCCTAATGCAATGCCAACCCAGCCACCAACTTTAATTACCTTCCCAGCCTTACTCACCCCATCAATATGCGTCGCATACCCAGGAATTCCTCCAGCCGTACCAGCCTTACTCCAGTGATGCACAAGACTGCGGCTGGAGATTCCCAGCGCATTTTTAAGTTTTGGATGATCCGGAATACCCACGCCTTTGCGTACCAATGGCCCAAGGCTGTTATCCAACCGTCCCATCAGCTTCTTACGCTCGGTAAAGAAGTCCGCACCCTGGAGTTTTCCGTGTTTGTCGAAAGTGCGTTTGTGTAGGTTTTCCAACTCTAAGAGCGTGTCCTTCAAGTTGCCCAGGTGTTTTCCAAACATCGCCGCACCAATCCCAACCCCAGTCGACCCCTGAGAAAGAAAAGACTCAATCTCCCCATGATGACGCGCCATAAACTCAGCCTCGGCATCACTCAAAGGCTCAAGCGCTGCATCAACTTTCTGCGCAGCTTCCATCAGCAAGGCTTCTTCCCGGGTACATTGCGTATTGCGAGGATCGCTGAGGACAATCAATTGGCCGGGTTTGGCGAAGTTAGTGAGTTGTGGATTAAGGCTTCTGAATTTCTCCAGCACCGCTGGCTCTGGTTGTGCAAACAATATCGACTCAAGCGCAGACCGAGACATGCCCTGTTCGACAATGTGGAAACCCGGCTCGACCGTTGAAGCAGGCGCAGCGGATGCAGCCTTTGGCGCACCGGTCAGTGTGTTCGGCGCAGGGCACATCCCGTCCTTGCAGCGCTCACATTCCTCACAAAACGGCGCATCGCTTTTCAGGCTCAACACCTGCGCCGCAGTGAGCAATGTCGCCGGGGCCGCAGCCAGTTTTAATGGCGCATCCGGCGAAGTCGGCACAGCCGCCATGGCCACCATCGGCGCCCCCCCGACCATAATCGGCACACTGCTGAAAATCCCGCCCGGGCCGATGTTGATCCACTGCCCACCGGCCTGAATGGTCGCGCTGGCGCCGCCGTCGATCACCACTTGCTGACCGGCGCTGACATGGAATTGCTGACTGGCGTTCAGCGCTTGGCTGTTCACCCGAATATGTCGGTCGCCGGTCACCAGTAGATGATCGTCCTGTCGCACTTCAGTCTGGCGCTGGCCGTGGGTGATGCGTTGTTCGTCAGCCTTCAACTCATGGCGCGCGATGCCGGTGACGACGATGCTGCGGGCGTTATCGACCTGCACCTGTTGATCATTCAGTACGTGTTGAGTCCAGTTTCGCTGGGCACGCAGGTAAATTTCCTCGGCGCCTTTGCGATCCTCGATGCGCAATTCGTTGTAGCCTCCGCCGCCGGGACTACTTTGGCTGCGGAAAATACTGCGGGTTTTGTCGGCCGGCAGGTCCAGCGGGATCGGGGTCGCGGCGTTCGGCAGGCAGCCCATTACCAGTGGTTTATCAGCATCGGCGTCGATGAAGCCCACCAGCACTTCCATGCCGACTCGCGGTATCAGTACGCAGCCGTAACGATCGTGAGCCCAACCGGTGGCGACCCGCAGCCAGCAACTGGAATGTTCATTGAGTTGGCCGTCACGGTCCCAGGCGAGCTGGACTTTGACCCGGCCGAATTCATCGCAATGGATTTCGCTGTCGGTCGGTCCAGTGACCACGGCGGGTTGATAGCCGAGCATTCGCGGCTTGTCCGGCCCCAGTGGCGGACGAAACGAAACGTCCCACGGCGTCGCCAGAAAGGTATTGCGGTAACCCTGGAATTCGCCGTCGTCGGTGACGGACTCTTCCAGCACCTGCGGCTGTCGGCCATGGTGTTCGATTTCAGTGATCAGCCACAGGTCATTCCAGGCGTCGCGCGGATGTTCGGCCAGTTGCAGGAAATGTCCGCTGACCAACACCGATTGATCGCTGCGACCTTCAGCCTGACGGTAATCCGCACCATGGCGCTCCAGCGCTCGTTGGGTCAGTTGCTTGCCGGATTCGCGGTCGGTGAATTGACCGGGGAAGTGGTAGTCCTCCAGCACCGGTCGCTGTTCGTTATCGACACGACTCTCAAGTTGTAGACGTGGTTTGTTGAAGTCGTAGTCCCGGCGAGTGACCGCTGTAGTCCGGGTCTCCAAACGCACGTTGAAACGCTTGATCGCCGGGGCGCTCGCGGCCATGCCGCTGCCGGGCAAGTACAGCGTGGGCTCGGGCAAACGAGGGAATACCGTTTGGTCGTCACCGAACACCAATAGATGCCCGTCGGGGCTGTGCTGGAAGTGGAAGTGAATACCGATCTCGGCGCACAGGCGCTGGATGAACGCCAGATCGCTTTCCGCGTATTGCACGCAGTACTCGCGCTCGGGGTAGTCGCTGCCGAGTTGAAATTCGAAGGCATCACGCTGGATGCCGTGGTCCTTGAGGATCTGCGCGATGATCGCCGGCACGCTTTTGTGCTGGAAGATCCGCTGATTGAAGCGTTGAGCGAGATAGGCCAGGCGCGGGACCAGGCTGACTTGATAGCGCGTCAGACGTTTACCGGAATCTCCCTGGCCGACCCGATAAATCTGACCGTGGATACCGGAACCTTGCCCATCGAAACTCAGAAACGCCTGACGATGCAGGAGGTTTTCAAGTTCGAGGTCCGGCCGGTCGCTGACCAGATCCAGGTCGAAACGGAACGGTTGGCTGATGGCTTCCTTGCCCGAGAACTCAAGGACCTTGAGCTCATTCTGGACGCCGTCGAGGGTCAACGTGAAACGCGGTTGATTGGCAGGCGCGAACATCCGATGTATCTCTGCAGAATGAAGGCGGGCGATTCTGCATGAGCGAAACGGGGTGTTGAGCGGAGGGCAGGAAAATCAGATTTACCCTACTTTTTTAGGGATTTATCCTTCAAGAATCGGTGCATTTGGCTACAGACACTTCCCTTCGGAAGAAGTGAGGTGGCTCCAATAACTCTGATTTCTTTCTCGCAAACAAAAAAACGGCCCGCCTCCAACAGGAGACGGGCCGTTTCTGTAAGCGAAGAATCAGAGCCTCAGCTCCTCCCCATCACTTGTTCAGGCGGAAATCCGCTTCGGCCGCTGCAAAGCGCATCAGCATGCCTTTGGTCGGCGCGCCCAGCTTACTGACGATGTAGATCGCCAGGCTGGCGAAGATGAAGCCCGGGATAATTTCGTACAGACCCAGCAGTTCGAAATGTTTCCAGACGATTACGGTGATTGCACCGACCAGGATGCCGGCCAGTGCGCCGTTGCGGGTCATGTCTTTCCAGATCACCGAGATCAGCACAACAGGACCGAACGCAGCACCGAAACCGGCCCAGGCGTAGCTGACCAGACCCAGTACGCGGTTGTTCGGGTTGGCGGCCAACGCGATGGCGATCAACGCAACCAGCAACACCATGGCGCGACCGACCCAGACCAGTTCGAGCTGAGAAGCGGTTTTACGCAGGAAGGTTTTGTAGAAGTCTTCGGTCAGCGCGCTGGAGCACACCAGCAATTGGCAGCTCAGGGTGCTCATCACGGCAGCCAGGATGGCCGACAGCAACACACCGGCAATCCATGGGTTGAAGAGGATTTTTGCCAGCTCGATAAACACGCGCTCGTGGTTTTCGGTCACAGGCGCTGCCAGCTCAGGGTGAGCCGAGAAATAGGCAATGCCGAAGAAGCCTACAGCGACGGTGCCGCCCAGGCACAGGATCATCCAGGTCATGGAGATGCGGCGTGCTTTAGCGATCGACTTGACCGAATCCGCCGCCATGAAACGCGCGAGGATGTGCGGCTGGCCGAAGTAGCCCAGGCCCCAGCCCATCAGCGAGATAACGCCGATGAAGGTGGTATTTTTCAGCATGTCGAAGTTGCTTGGGTCTTGCGCTTCGATGGCCAGGAACGTGGTGTCGACGCCACCGGTGGCCAGCAGCACGATGATCGGCGTCAGCAGCAGGGCGAAGATCATCAGGGTCGCTTGTACGGTATCGGTCCAGCTCACGGCCAGGAAACCGCCTACGAAGGTGTAGGCAATTGTCGCGGCAGCACCGGCCCACAGCGCCGTTTCGTACGACATGCCGAAGGTGCTTTCGAACAGACGGGCGCCGGCGACGATGCCGGAGGCGCAGTAGATAGTGAAGAACACCAGGATCACGATGGCGGAGATGATTCGCAGCAGGCCGCTTTTATCTTCGAAACGGCTGGAGAAGTAATCCGGCAGGGTCAACGCATCGCCGTTGTGCTCGGTCTGCACGCGCAGACGACCGGCAACGAACAGCCAGTTCAGGTAGGCACCGACGATCAGGCCAATGGCGATCCAGCTTTCGGACAGACCGGACATGTAGATTGCGCCGGGCAAGCCCATCAACAACCAGCCGCTCATGTCGGAAGCGCCGGCGGAAAGCGCAGTCACGACGCTGCCCAGGCTGCGACCGCCGAGGATGTAGTCAGAAAGGTTGTTGGTGGAGCGATAGGCCATGAAGCCGATCAGCACCATTGCTGCGATGTAGATCACGAACGTGATCAGGGTTGGATTGCTTACGCTCATTCGAATGCTGCCCTGGCTTTGTTTTTATGTAGCGGCGAAGTGTGAAACGCCGACAAACGACACTGTTTGTTCAGACGGTTTCCAGCCCCGCGCATTTATGACTGATGTTTCCCCAGGAAAGCCATCAGCCGGTGCACTTGCCTTTTTTTGGCCGGTTGCACCTTGGGCGCGAATCCTATTCAACAATCCAAATGAGGTGCAACCCATTTCTTGAGAATAAGTTGCACCTAGTCGGATTTATATGAAAAAGAGCTGTTTTTGCTCCCTTTTAGGGCAGTCAGGCTCTTTCGCTAGAAGTAAAAGCACCAAGCAGGAGCGGTACGTTCGTACCGGAATTTAATTCCTGACGAGCTGCTTATTATTCCGACAAAAAAAGGGTTGCACCCGGTTGCACCTCTGCCAGCGCACAGCTAATCTTGCCGCCAGCTGATGCCACGCGGTCGTGGCAAACATGAGGATAAAAATATGGCTACCACCACCCTTGGGGTCAAACTTGACGACCCAACCCGCGAACGCCTCAAGGCTGCCGCGACCTCGATTGATCGCACGCCGCACTGGCTGATCAAGCAGGCAATTTTCAATTACCTGGAAAAACTCGAGGGTGGTGCAACCCTGACCGAGCTGAGCGGTTTGACCAAGGATTCCGACGACACCGTCGATGCGCCTCTGGATCACGCTCACCAATGCTTCCTCGAATTCGCCGAAAGCATCCTGCCGCAATCAGTCCTGCGCGCCTCGATCACCTCCGCTTACCGTCGCCCGGAACCCGAAGTGGTGCCGATGCTGATCGAACAGGCCCGTCTGCCGGCTGCGATGGCCGAAGCCACCAACAAGCTCGCCTCTTCGATTGCCGACAAACTGCGCAATCAGAAAAGTGCCGGTGGCCGTGCAGGGATTGTTCAGGGCCTGTTGCAGGAATTTTCCCTGTCGTCCCAGGAAGGCGTGGCGCTGATGTGCCTGGCCGAAGCGCTGCTGCGTATTCCGGACAAGGGCACCCGTGATGCACTGATCCGCGACAAGATCAGCACCGGCAACTGGCAGCCGCACTTGGGCAACAGCCCGTCGCTGTTCGTCAATGCCGCCACTTGGGGCTTGCTGCTGACCGGCAAACTGGTCGCCACCCATAACGAAACCGGCCTGACTTCGTCCCTGAGCCGCATCATCGGCAAGAGCGGCGAGCCGATGATCCGCAAGGGCGTCGACATGGCCATGCGCCTGATGGGCGAGCAGTTCGTCACCGGCGAAACCATCGCCGAAGCCCTGGCCAATGCGAGCAAGTTCGAATCCAAGGGTTTCCGCTATTCCTACGACATGCTGGGTGAAGCTGCACTCACCGAGCACGATGCGCAGAAGTACCTGGCCTCGTACGAACAAGCCATCCACTCGATCGGCAAAGCCTCCCACGGTCGTGGGATTTATGAAGGCCCGGGCATTTCCATCAAGCTCTCGGCACTGCACCCGCGTTACAGCCGTGCGCAGTACGAACGTGTGATGGACGAGTTGTACCCGCGCCTGTTGTCGCTGACCCTGCTGGCCAAGCAATACGACATCGGCCTGAACATCGACGCCGAAGAAGCCGACCGCCTCGAACTGTCGCTGGATCTGCTTGAGCGCTTGTGCTTCGAGCCGCAACTGACTGGCTGGAACGGCATCGGTTTCGTGATCCAGGCTTATCAAAAGCGCTGCCCGTACGTGATCGACTACGTGATTGACCTGGCTCGCCGCAGCCGTCATCGCCTGATGATCCGTTTGGTAAAAGGCGCGTACTGGGACAGCGAAATCAAGCGCGCCCAGGTCGAAGGCCTGGAAGGCTATCCGGTGTACACCCGCAAGGTGTACACCGACGTTTCCTACATTGCTTGTGCGCGCAAACTGCTGTCGGTGCCGGAAGTTATCTACCCGCAATTCGCCACGCACAACGCCCACACCCTGTCGGCCATTTACCACATTGCCGGTCAGAACTATTACCCCGGCCAGTACGAGTTCCAGTGCCTGCACGGCATGGGTGAACCGCTGTACGAACAGGTTGTAGGCAAAGTTTCCGAAGGCAAGTTGAACCGTCCGTGCCGCGTATACGCACCGGTCGGCACTCACGAAACACTGCTGGCGTACCTGGTGCGTCGCCTGCTGGAAAACGGCGCGAACACTTCGTTCGTCAACCAGATTGCCGATCAGTCGATCTCGATTCAGGCGTTGGTCGCCGATCCAGTGGCCAGCATCGAGCAGATGGCGACCGTGGAAGGTGGCTTCGGCCTGCCGCACCCGCGCATCCCGCTGCCGCGCGACCTTTATGGTGCCGAACGCGCCAACTCCAGCGGCATCGACATGGCCAACGAACATCGTCTGGCGTCGCTGTCCTGCGCCCTGCTGGCCACCGCGCATAACAGCTGGAAAGCCGCGCCGATGCTCGGCTGCACTTCCAGCACTGAAACTCCTGCGCCAGTCCTGAACCCGTCCGATCTGCGTGACGTGGTCGGCCATGTACAGGAAGCCACCGTCGAAGACGTCGACAACGCGATCCAGTGCGCCCTGAATGCCGCACCGATCTGGCAGGCCACCCCGCCCGCCGAACGTGCCGCGATCCTGGAACGTGCCGCCGATTTGATGGAAGGCGAGATCCAGCCACTGATGGGCCTGTTGGCTCGTGAAGCCGGCAAGACCTTCGCCAACGCCATCGCCGAAGTGCGTGAAGCCGTGGATTTCCTGCGTTATTACGCGGTGCAGGCACGCAACGATTTCACCAACGACGCCCACCGCCCATTGGGTCCGGTGGTCTGCATCAGCCCGTGGAACTTCCCGTTGGCGATCTTCAGTGGCCAGGTGGCTGCTGCATTGGCCGCCGGTAACCCGGTCCTGGCCAAGCCTGCGGAACAAACCCCACTGGTGGCCGCTCAAGCCGTGCGCTTGCTGCTCGAAGCCGGGATTCCGGAAGGCGTGCTGCAACTGCTGCCGGGCCGTGGCGAAACCGTTGGCGCCCGCCTGGTCGGTGACGATCGGGTTAAAGGTGTGATGTTCACCGGTTCGACCGAAGTCGCTCGTTTGCTGCAACGCAACGTCGCCGGTCGTCTGGATGCCCAGGGTCGTCCGATTCCGCTGATCGCTGAAACTGGCGGCCAGAACGCGATGATCGTCGACTCCTCGGCGCTGACCGAACAGGTTGTGATCGACGTGGTGTCCTCGGCGTTTGACAGCGCCGGTCAACGTTGCTCGGCCCTGCGCGTGTTGTGCTTGCAGGAAGATTCCGCCGACCGTGTCATCGAAATGCTCAAGGGTGCCATGGCTGAATGCCGTCTCGGCAACCCAGAGCGCTTGTCTGTGGACATCGGCCCGGTGATCGACGCCGAAGCCAAGGCCGGCATCGAGAAACACATCCAGGCCATGCGCGACAAAGGTCGCAACGTGTATCAGGTGGCTATCGCCGACGCCGAAGAAGTCAAACGCGGCACCTTCGTGATGCCAACCCTGATCGAACTGGAAAGCTTCGACGAGCTGCAACGGGAGATCTTCGGCCCGGTGCTGCACGTGGTTCGCTACAAGCGCAAAGACATCGATCAACTGATCGGCCAGATCAACGCTTCCGGCTACGGCCTGACCCTGGGCGTGCACACTCGCATCGACGAAACCATCGCCAAGGTGATCGACAACGTCAACGCCGGTAACGTCTATGTGAACCGCAACATCGTTGGCGCTGTGGTTGGCGTGCAGCCGTTCGGTGGTGAAGGCTTGTCGGGCACCGGTCCGAAGGCGGGTGGTCCGCTGTACTTGTACCGTCTGTTGTCGACGCGTCCTACGGATGCGATCGAACAATCGTTCGCTCGCGGTGATGCCATCGCTGCGCCGGACGTTCGCTTGCGTGATGCCATGAGCAAGCCGCTGACCGCCCTGCAAACTTGGGCTGACAGCAATAAGCTTGCCGACCTGAGCACCCTGTGTGTGCAGTTCGCGGCGCAATCGCAAAGCGGAATCACCCGTGTCCTCGCTGGCCCGACCGGTGAGCGCAACAGCTACGCCATCCTGCCGCGCGAACACGTGCTGTGTCTGGCGGAAGTTGAAGGCGATTTGCTGACTCAACTGGCGGCGGTATTGGCGGTTGGCGGTTCGGCGGTATGGCCGGAAGCTGACTTGACCAAGGCATTGTTCGCACGCCTGCCGAAGGACATTCAGGCGCGGATCAAGCTGGTTTCCGACTGGAGCAAGGACGAAGCGGTGTTTGATGCGGTTCTGCATCATGGCCATTCCGATCAGCTGCGTGCGGTTTGTCAGCAAGTGGCCAAGCGTGCCGGGGCGATTGTCGGGGTTCATGGGTTGTCCCAGGGCGAGACCAATATTGCGCTGGAGCGGTTGGTGATTGAGCGGGCGTTGAGCGTTAACACCGCTGCGGCGGGTGGTAATGCCAGTTTGATGACCATCGGCTGACACACCACTGATCGTTCCCACGCTCCGCGTGGGAATGCCTCCTGTGACGCTCTGCGTCACGTCGTTTGGGGACGCGGAGCGTCCCGGGCTGCATTCCCACGCGGAGCGTGGGAACGATCATGCCCTACCCTCGTTTTGCCCCTCCATCACGCTCATCAATCATCCTGTTCAGCCTTTATTAGCGCGCCTAGACTCGGTCCATCCCCAAAAAAGGTAGGCCGACATGTCCGAGACGTTGCTCAGTTCCCGAAATCTGGCTTTCGAGCTGTACGAAGTCCTCGATGCCGAGGGTCTGACCCAGCGTGAGCGGTTCGCCGAGCACAATCGCGAGACGTTTGACGCCGCCATCGGCACTGCCCGCAACATCGCCGAGAAGTTCTTCGCCCCGCACAACCGCAAGGGCGACGAGAACGAGCCGCGCTATGAGAACGGTCAGGCGATTCTGATTCCAGAGGTGAAACCGGCGGTGGATGCCTTCCTCGAAGCCGGTTTCCTCAACGCCGCGCGAAGTTTCGACGCCGGCGGCATGCAACTTCCTACATTGCTGTCCCAGGCTTGCTTTGCGCACTTTCAGTCGGCCAACGCGGCGTCTACGTCCTATCCGTTCCTGACCATGGGCGCGGCCAACCTGATTGAAAGCTTCGGCACCGAGGAACAGAAGCAGCGCTTCCTGCAGCCGATGATCGACGGCCGCTTCTTTGGCACCATGGCGTTGACCGAACCCCACGCCGGGTCGTCGCTGTCGGATATTCGTACCCGCGCCGAGCCGGCGTCTGACGGCACTTATCGACTCAAGGGCAACAAGATCTTCATCTCCGGTGGCGACCATCCACTGTCGGAAAACATCGTGCACATGGTGCTGGCCAAGTTGCCGGACGCACCGGCCGGGGTGAAGGGCATTTCACTGTTTATCGTGCCCAAGTTTCTGGTCAACGATGACGGCAGCCTCGGCCAGCGCAACGGCGTGTTGCTGGCCGGGTTGTTCCACAAGATGGGCTGGCGTGGTACCACTTCCACCGCGCTGAATTTCGGCGATAACGGCGAGTGTGTCGGCTATCTGGTGGGTAAGCCGCATCATGGCTTGAGCTATATGTTCCAGATGATGAACGAGGCGCGGATCGGCGTCGGCATGGGCGCGGTGATGCTCGGTTACGCCGGGTATCTGTATTCCCTGGAGTACGCCCGCGAGCGGCCGCAGGGTCGCGTGCCAGACAGCAAGGACCCGAACACCGCGCCGGTGGCGATCATTCAGCATGCGGACGTCAAACGTATGTTGCTAACCCAAAAGGCCTACGTCGAAGGCTCGTTCGATCTCGGGCTGTACGCGGCTCGGTTGTTCGATGACACCACAACGCTGGAGACAGAAGCCGAGCGTAAGCAGGCTCATGAGCTGCTGGATTTGCTCACGCCGATCGTCAAATCCTGGCCGTCGGAGTTTTGCCTGAAGGCCAACGAACTGGCGATCCAGATTCTCGGCGGCCACGGTTACACCCGCGAATATCCGGTGGAGCAGTACTACCGCGACAACCGCTTGAACCCGATCCATGAAGGCACCCACGGCATCCAGTCGCTGGACTTGCTCGGCCGTAAACTGGCGCAGAACGGTGGCGCCGGGCTCAAGCAACTGATCCGGCTGATCGCCAACACCGCCGAGCGCGCCCAGGCGTACGAATCGCTAACCCCTCTGCGTGAGCCACTGGAGAAACTGGTGGCGCGCCTGCAAACGGTGACCATCGGCTTGCTGACGGATCTGGGGCAAGGCAAGGTCAACAGCAGCCTGGCGAATTCGGCGCTGTACCTGAAAGTGTTCGGCCACACGGTGATCGGCTGGCGTTGGCTGGAACAGGCGATTCGTGCCGAGGAAGGGTTGGCCAAGGGCAATGCGGCGGATGTGAGCTTCTATAAAGGCAAGCTGCAGGCGGCGCGGTATTTCCTGACGTGGGAAGTGCCGGGTTGTCACCATGAGCTGGCGATTCTGGAGGCGCGGGATGATGTGTGCTTAACCATGCAAGATGAGTGGTTCTGACACCGATCGACCGATCGTTCCCACGCTCCGCGTGGGAATGCCTAAGCGGAAGCTCCGCGTTCGGCTCTGGAAGGGACGCAGAGCGTCCCGGGCTGCATTCCCACGCGGAGCGTGGGAACGATCCTTCAGCTCAACTTGAACCCACCCATCTGCCGCGCTAAATCGTCAGCCAACCGCTGCAACGTCTGACAGTCTTCACGGCAAGCTCTGACTTCCCCGGCCGTCGCCCGCGCAAGATCGGAAATTCCCTGCACGTTGCGGTTGATCTCTTCAGTCACCGCCGACTGTTCTTCCGTGGCCGTCGCGACCTGATGGTTCATGTCGCTAATGCGTTCGATCTGCCCGGTAATTGCCGTCAACGACGTCCCGGTACGCTGGCTCGACTCGACACCGGTCCCCGTCGCCGCTTGCCCGGAATGCATGGACGACACGGCATTTTCCGCGCCCTGCTTGAGACTGCCGATCATCTGCTGAATCTCGTCGGTGGACGACTGCGTGCGCCGCGCCAGGGTTCGCACTTCATCCGCGACCACCGCAAACCCGCGTCCCATGTCACCGGCCCGCGCCGCTTCAATCGCAGCGTTCAGCGCCAACAGATTGGTCTGCTCGGAAATCCCGCGAATCACCGCCAACACTTGATCGATGGACGCGACCTGATGGGCCAGCTCACCCACCGCCGTGGCGGCGACACCGATTTCATCGGACATGCTTTCTATATGCCGGATCGACCCACCGACCACTTCCCGCGCCTGCATCGCTTCATCGCGAGCCGTTTGCGAAGCCACCGCCGCATTGCCGGCGTTCTGCGCGATTTCCTGTACGGTCAGGCCCATTTCATGGACAGCGGTGGCGACCATGTCGGTCATTTCCTGCTGCCGGCCGGAACGCTCGGCCGTGTTATCCACCACTTTCGCCACCTGGCCGACAGCGGTGCGCAAACGTTCGCTGGTGGTCAGCACTTCGCCGATCATGTCGCGCTGGCTTTCCAGGAACCGATTGAAGCCCCGCGCCAGGTCGCCCAGTTCATCGGCGCGGCTGGAATCTAACCGGTGGGTCAAATCTCCACCACCGCTACCGATGGCTACCAGCGCCGCTGTTACCTGACGGATCGGTCGAACCAAGCCACGGGCCAGTAGCACCACCAACATCAGACACACCAGCGCCACTGCCAGGCCAATGCCGCTGCTCATCCACATGGCGCGGCGGGCCTCGGCGTAGATCTGCGACTGTGGCACTTCGGCCACCAACGTCCAACCGAGATCCCGCAACGGCAGGCTCAATGCCAGAAAATCTTCGCCATCGCGGACAAACCCGCTGCTAGTGGCAACTTTTTGACCCATCACTGCTTGCGCCGCCGGACCACCGATTTGCTCGGCCAACGTGCGTTTGCCGCTGAATTGCGCTTCGGGATGAACCTGGATCAAACCGTCGGAACGCACGAGGTAGACCTTGCCGCGCTCACCGAAGTTGAAGTTGTGGATCAGCTCCGACAGCTCTTTCATGCTGAGCCCAAGGCCCGCAACGCCCACGACTTTACCGGCCTGCTCGACCTTGAGGTCGATGAACAGCGCCAATTCTCCGGTCGCGGTGTCATTGTCGATATTGAGGGTGCGCGGCTGGTTGCTGTCGAGAAAGGAGTAGAACCAGGCGTCTTTGGGGTTGGAACGGCTGAGGGTCCGATCCAGGCCTTTTTCAGTGAAGTAGTGATTGGTAGCGGTGCCGATGATCAGCGCGGTAAAGGCTTTGTGTTCGGCGCGGATGCCTTCCAGATACGTCACGAACGCATCGGTCTGGGCACTGTTCTCGCCCCCGGCCAGCCAGTCGCGCACCATGCTGTTGCTGGCGATGTCCTTGGCGGCGGTGAGCGGTTGAACGAGGATGCGCTCGATGTCGTTGCGCATCGCTTCGATGCTCGACGGCAGCGCTTGCTCGACCAGATAACTCTGAGCGAGGCGGTTGACCACCAGGGTATAAACGCCGACCACGATCAGAATACTGACCAGCAGGGCGGTGCCCATACTCAGGATCAACTGCCATTGAATACTGCGTCGCCAAAACTGCATGGAGCACCCCCAAAGAATAAGAGGCTGAAACACTGCAACAGCCGTGCCGATTGTATACAACACAAACGACAATTTTATTCTTTGGTTGTGCGCAAAGCCGATCAGGCCTGATTGATCGTCTTGGCGATCACTTCAACCGTGGCGCTGACTTGCTCTTGGTAACGGTCGAGATCCTGCTGGTGCTGCTTTTTCATTTCGATCTGCTGGGAGCACAGATTCATCGCCGCCAGCACCAACAAACGATCACCGATCAGCGTCGGGTATTTGCGTTTGGTGTCGGCCAGGGCTGCCTTCAACATCAATGCGGCGTCCAGCAGGGTTTGCTCTTCCCCTTCCGGCGCCTTGATCGAATAGTCCTCCCCCAGGATCGAGACGACTTTTACCCCTGCGGCGCCCTGATTCATGCGCTGACAGGGCCGGCGCTGACGCGCTCAACCAAGGCCTGGATGCGGGCGGCAGTGGCGCCTTGTTTCTCTTCCTGTTCCATCAGGTTCAGTTGCAGGCTCTCGTTTTCATCCTTGGCCTGGGCCAGTTCTGCGCTCAGGGTCTGGTTGGTGGCGAGCAGGCTCTGGTTCTGTTGCACCAGGTCGCTGACCAGTTGTTCCAATTGACTCAGGGATGCTTCCAACATTTTGATTTTCCAAGCTTTTTCAAAGGGCGCGTACGATAAAGAAAAGTCACCACGGATGCCAGGGTTATTGGGGCGCAAGGCCTTGATTTTCCTGGCGGGCAACCTTACTCGCGAGTTTTAAAGACTGTGATTGGCGAATCTGGTTCCTGCACTTCGTCGCCGGGACCGGTGTGCGACAAATACGCGCAGGGGCTCAAGACTTTAGTCGTAGAACCGATAAGTCACTCATACAGCAGTCTCAGCCCCGCACGGATGCGCTTTTCACGGTAAACACCATGTCCCTTCGTAATATGAATATCGCGCCGCGCGCGTTCCTCGGTTTTGCCCTGATTGGCAGTCTGATGCTGGTCCTGGGTGTATTCGCCCTGAACCAGATGAGCAAGATCCGCGCGGCCGGCGAAGACATCGCCACCGCGAGCGTGCCGAGCATCAAGAGTCTGGATGAGTTCACGCAACTGACCCTGCGCCTGCGCGTGCTGTCCTACCGTTTGCTGATCAACCGCGAACCGGACGTGCAGCAGAAAACCATGGAGCTGTTCGACGTCCGTAACCAGCAGATCCGCGACGCCCAGCGGGTCTATGAACCGTTGATCGACGGCCCGCAGGAACGCGCGGCTTATGATCAGTACGTGCAGTTGCTGGCGCAGTACCGTCAGCTCGAAGACCGGATGAAGAGCTTGTCGCGTAACAACCAGATCGATGACCTGCGCAAAATGCTCAACACCGAACTGCTGGCCAACTCCGAAGCGGTCAACACCGCCCTGGCGAAACTGCTGGAGATCAATACTCAGCAGATTGCCGAGACCGACCAGGGCGCGAGCGATCAGTTTTCGTCGTCCTTTAACCTGGTGATTACTCTGTTGGTCATCGCCACTGGCCTGACCCTGCTGTTCGCCTGGTTGCTGACTAACAGCATCACCAAGCCGATTGCCAATGCCCTGAGCGCCGCTGAAGAAATTGCTGAAGGCAACCTGACTCGCCCGATCACCGTCGACGGCCAGGATGAAGCCGGTCGCTTGCTAGCCGCGATGTCGAAGATGCAGGACAAACTGCGCGACACCCTGCAACGGATTTCCGGCTCGGCCACGCAACTGGCCTCCGCCGCTGAAGAGCTGAACAGCGTCACCGACGAAAGCGCTCGGGGCCTGACCCAGCAGAACAACGAAATCGAACAGGCCGCCACCGCCGTCAACGAAATGACCAGCGCCGTGGAAGAAGTCGCCCGTAACGCTGTGAGCACTTCCGAAGCCTCGAAAAACGCCACCACTTCCGCCGGCGACGGTCGTGACCTGGTGCAGGAAACCGTCAGCGCCATCGAACGCATGAGCGCCGACGTGCAGAGCACGGCGACCCTGATCGGCGACCTGGCCAACGAATCCCGGGACATCGGCAAGGTGCTGGACGTGATTCGCGGCTTGGCTGACCAGACTAACTTGCTGGCCTTGAACGCAGCGATCGAAGCAGCACGCGCCGGTGAAGCCGGGCGTGGTTTTGCGGTGGTGGCGGATGAAGTTCGTGCGCTGGCTCACCGTACTCAGCAGTCGACCAGCGAAATCGAACGCATGATCGGCAGCATCCAGAGCGGTACCGAACACGCCGTGGATTCGATGCGCAACAGCACCGAGCGCGCCGAGTCGACGCTGAACATTGCCCGTGGTGCCGGGATGTCGCTCGATACGATCAACAGCGCCATCGTCGAAATCAATGAACGCAATCTGGTGATCGCCAGCGCCGCCGAGGAACAGGCTCAAGTGGCCCGTGAAGTAGACCGTAACCTAGTGAACATCCGCGATCTGTCGGTGCAATCGGCGACCGGGGCGAATCAGACCAGTGCGGCAAGCAACGAGCTGTCGCGATTGGCCCTGGACCTGAACAACATGGTTGGGCGGTTTAGCCTCTAAGTTTTCCCCTGATCGTTCCCACGCTCTGCGTGGGAATGCAGCCCAGGACGCTCCGCGTCCCATCAAAAGCCGAACGCGGAGCGTCCGTTGAGGCATTCCCACGCAGAGCGTGGGGACGATCAAAAAAGATCGCAGCCTCGTTTCACTCGACAGCTCCTACAGGTTTACGCAGATCCTCTGTAGGAGCTGTCGAGTGAAACGAGGCTGCGATCTTTTGATCTGCAAAACCTTTTTGACAGCATCACATTTCAACAGGTTAGAATCGCTGGCACGCAGACTGCATGGTCAGTTTGTGCCCGCCTTTCAGCTTTCTGGAGTATTGCCTTTGAATGCGACGACCATCAACAGCCTGTTCTTGATCGGCGCGTTGCTGGTAGGTGCAAGCATTCTGGTGAGTTCCCTTTCGTCCCGCCTCGGCATCCCGATTCTGGTGATTATCCTGGCCGTGGGCATGGCCGCTGGCGTCGACGGCGGCGGCATTATTTTCGATAACTACCCCACGGCTTATCTGGTCGGCAACCTGGCGTTGGCGGTGATCCTGCTCGACGGTGGCTTGCGCACCCGAGTCTCCAGTTTCCGCGTGGCGTTGTGGCCGGCGTTGTCGCTGGCGACGGTCGGGGTGTTGATCACCACCGGGCTGACCGGCATGGCGGCGGCGTGGCTGTTCAACCTGAACATCATTCAAGGCTTGCTGATCGGTGCCATCGTCGGCTCTACCGACGCCGCGGCCGTATTCTCACTGCTGGGCGGCAAGGGCCTGAACGAACGGGTGACCGCCAGCC
Organism: Pseudomonas sp. LBUM1646; assembly: GCF_059716165.1. Classification (NCBI taxonomy): domain Bacteria; kingdom Pseudomonadati; phylum Pseudomonadota; class Gammaproteobacteria; order Pseudomonadales; family Pseudomonadaceae; genus Pseudomonas; species Pseudomonas sp. LBUM1646. The sequence continues at coordinate 531,403 of NZ_CP166810.1, read as the reverse complement.
TCGAAATCGAATCCGGCAGCAACGACCCGATGGCGGTGTTCCTCACCGTGACCCTGATCGACATGCTCGCCAGCGGCCAGACCGGCCTGCACTGGAGCCTGCTCGGTCACCTGGTGCGTGAATTCGGCATCGGCGGCGTGATTGGCCTGGGCGGCGGTTGGGTCATGCTGCAACTGGTCAACCGCATCAACCTGGCCAACGGCCTGTATCCGATTCTGGTGATTGCCGGCGGCCTGCTGGTGTTCGCCCTGACCAACGCCTTGCACGGCAGCGGCTTCCTCGCCGTGTACCTGTGCGGTCTGGTGATCGGCAACCGCCCGGTACGCAGCCGTCACGGCATTCTGCACATGCTCGACGGCATGGCCTGGCTGGCCCAGATCGGCATGTTCCTGGTGCTGGGGCTGCTGGTGACACCTCATGACCTGCTGCCAATCGCCCTGCCCGCTCTCGGTTTGGCGCTGTGGATGATCCTGTTTGCCCGACCGCTGTCGGTGATGGTCGGCCTGCTGCCGTTCAAAGCGTTCCACGGTCGCGAAAAAGCCTTTATTTCCTGGGTTGGCCTGCGCGGCGCGGTGCCGATCATTCTGGCGGTGTTCCCGCTGATGGCCGGTTTGCCGAACGCCCAGCTGTATTTCAACCTCGCCTTCTTTATCGTGCTGGTGTCGCTGCTGGTGCAGGGCACAAGCCTGCCGTGGGTCGCCAAACTGTTGAAGGTGACGGTTCCACCCGAGCCGGCACCGATCTCCCGATCGGCCCTGGAAGTCCACGTCACCAGCGAGTGGGAGCTGTTCGTTTACCGCCTCGGCGCCGAGAAATGGTGCATCGGCTCGCCCCTTCGCGAGCTGAAAATGCCCGAAGGCACCCGTATCGCGGCGCTGTTTCGTGGCCAGCAACTGCTCCATCCGTCGGGTAGTACGGTGCTCGAAGTCGATGATTTGCTCTGCGTGATCGGCCACGAACACAACCTGCCGGCCCTCGGAAAACTCTTCAGCCAGGCACCACAACGCGGCCTCGACTTGCGTTTCTTCGGCGACTTCGTCCTCGAAGGAGACGCCCAACTGGCCGCGGTTGCTGCGCTCTACGGGTTGAAAGTCGAAGGCATCGATCCGGATATGTCCCTGGGCCGCTTCATTGCCCAGAAAGTCGGCGGTGCGCCGGTCGTGGGCGACCAGGTGGAGTGGAACAACACCATTTGGACGGTCGCGGTCATGGAAGGGAACAAGATCGGCAAAGTGGGCGTCAGATTCCCCGAAGGAAGTCGCCCGGGTCCCGGACTCTTCCTCTAAACTGCCATTCTTTTCACCTGATTCGATCGGTCTCTATGCCAACCCTGCGCTCCTTGTTTGCCATTGCCCTGCTGGGCTTGAGTCTCTCCATCGGTACCTTGCAAGCGGCCGAACCGCCGTCCAGCGAAGCCGTGCAGGGTAGCCTGGACAGGATTGCCGAGCGCAAACTGCCGGAAGCCGATCAAAAGGCTCTGCAAACCATCCTGCAGAGCACGCTGACCCAGCTCACCAGCAAGAGCGATTCCGATCAGAAACTGATCAATCTGAAGCAGCAACTGGCCACCGCGCCCAAGCAGAACATCGAGAACCAGCGTGAACTGGCCCGGCTCAAGGCCACCAAAGTGGTGCCGATCGAGCAGCGCTACGCCAACTCGTCAATCCAGCAACTCGAGCAGATGCTGACCGACCGCTCCACCCAGCAAGGCGAGCTGCAAAAAGCCCTGGCCGATGCCAACAGCCTGATCATCACCGCCCAGACCCGCCCGGAGCGCGCCCAAGCCGAGATCGCCAGCAGCCAGACGCGCATCCAGCAGATCAACAACATCCTCAAGGCCGGCAAAGACAACGGCAAGACCTTGAGCATCGAGCAACGTGACCAGCTCAACGCCGAACTCGCGGCGCTGAACGCGCTGATCCCGCTGCGCCGACAGGAACTGGCCGGCAATAGCCAATTGCAGGATCTGGGCAACAGCCAGCACGACTTGCTCTCGGAAAAAGTCGCGCGCCAGGATCAGGAAATCCAGGAACTGCAAACCCTGATCAACCAGAAGCGCCTGGCCCAGTCCCAGGAGACGGTGACCCAACAGTCCATCGAAGCGCAGAAGTCCGGCAGCAGCAGCCTGCTGGCCACCGAAAGCGCGGCCAACCTGAAGCTGTCGGACTACCTGCTCAAAAGCACCGACCGCCTCAACGAGGTCACCCAGCAGAACCTGCAAACCAAGCAGCAACTGGACAGCGTGACCCAGAGCGATTCGGCCCTGGACGAGCAGATCAACGTGCTCAAGGGCAGCCTGCTGCTGTCGAAGATTCTCTATAAGCAGAAACAGGCCCTGCCGCGCCTCAAGCTCGACCGCGACCTGGCGGACCAGATTGCCGACATTCGCCTGTATCAGTTCGAAGTCAGCCAGCAACGGGAACTGCTCAGCAACCCTGCCACTTATGTCGACAACCTGCTGTCCACCCAACCGCCAGAGCAGGTCACGCCGCAATTGCGCAAGAACCTGCTGGAGTTGGCCAACACCCGCGCCGACCTGCTGGAACGCCTGAACCGCGAACTGAGCGCGGTGCTCAACGAATCCATCACCCTGCAACTCAACCAGAAACAACTGCTGAGCACCGCGCAAAGCCTGCGCGCGACCCTCGACGAGCAGATGTTCTGGATTCCCAGCAACAAGCCGCTGGACCCGGAGTGGATGCGCGGCGTGCCGGAGCGCCTGCAACGCCAAGTCACCACCCTGCCCTGGACGTCGAGCCTGAGCGAACTGAGCGACGGCCTGGTCCAGCGGCCATTGTTGTTCCTGCCGTTGGTGCTGCTGATCGGCGCCCTGCTGTGGCGGCGCAAGAGCCTGTATGCCCGACTGAACAAGGTTCACCAGGACATCGGCCATTTCAAGCGTGATAGCCAGTGGCATACGCCCCAGGCGATTCTGATCAACATCCTGCTGGCGATGCCGGTGGCGCTGGGCCTTGCGTTGTGCGGCCTGGCCTTGCAGATCGACGCCCGCGGACAGAACGCCAATATGGGTGCGGCCCTGCTGCAAATGGGCCAGGCCTGGCTGGTGTTCTACACCGCCTACCGGATCCTCGCGCCGGGCGGCGTGGCCGAACTGCATTTCCGCTGGGAAAAACCCCAGGTCGAATTCCTCCAGGGTTGGGTCCGTCGCCTCGGGCTGGTGGTCATGGCGCTGGTCGCGGTGGTGGCGGTCGCTGAACTGCAACCGGCGGCACTGGCCGACGACGTGCTCGGCATGCCGGTGGTGCTGACCTGCTACGCCTTGATGGCCTGGCTGCTCGGTCGCCTGCTGATCAGCAGCCCGACCCATGAGAGCGCGTCGCTGTTCCGCAAAGCGGTGGGGATCCTGTTCACCGCCCTGCCGATCGCCTTGTTCGTGGCGGTGTGCTTCGGCTACTACTACACCGCGCTAAAACTCAGCGACCGCTTGATCAACACCCTGTACCTGCTGATGTTCTGGCTGGTGATCGAAGCCACGTTCGTGCGCGGCCTCAGCGTGGCAGCACGGCGCCTGGCTTATCAGCGTGCCTTGGCCAAACGCCAGGCGGCGAAAGAGGCCGGCGAAGGCGAAGCGGTGATCGAAGAGCCGACACTGGATATCGAAAAGGTCAACGAACAGTCGCTGCGCCTGATCCGTCTGGCGCTGCTGTCCGGCTTTATCGCGGCGCTGTATTGGGTCTGGTCGGATCTGATTACAGTGTTCTCGTACCTGGACAACGTAACCCTCTACGAATACACCAGCGGCACGGGCGCCAACTTGAGCATGGTGCCGATCAGCATCGGCGACTTGCTCGGCGCACTGATCATCATCGGCATCACCTTCGCCCTCGCGCGCAACTTGCCGGGGCTGCTGGAAGTGTTGGTGCTGTCAAAGCTGAACCTGGCCCAGGGCAGCGCCTACGCCACGACCACCTTGCTGTCCTACGTGATCGCCGGCGTTGGTTTCGTCTCAACCCTGTCCACACTCGGCGTCAGCTGGGACAAATTGCAGTGGCTGGTGGCTGCGCTATCGCTGGGTATCGGCTTCGGCATGCAGGAAATCTTCGCCAACTTCATCTCCGGCATCATGATCCTGTTCGAACGCCCGGTGCGGATCGGCGACACCATCACCATCGGCAACCTCTCCGGCACGGTGAGCAAGATCCGCATCCGCGCCACGACCATTACCGACTTCGACCGCAAGGACATCATTGTCCCGAACAAGACGTTCATCACCGGGCAACTGATCAACTGGTCCCTGACCGACACCATTACCCGGGTGACCCTCAAGCTCGGCGTCGACTACGGCTCGGACCTGGACCTGGTCAAGGCGCTGCTGCTGCAAGCCGCCCGGGAAAACCCGCGGGTGCTCAAGGAACCCGAGCCCCACGTGTACTTCCTGAACTTCGGCGAAAGCACCCTCGACCACGAGTTGCGCATGCACGTGCGCGACCTCGGTGACCGTAACCCGGTACTCGATGAGGTCAATCGCTTTATCAACCGCGAGTTCAAGAAGCAGCACATCAACATCTCGTTCCGGCAGATGGAGGTTTACCTGAAGAACCTTCACGGTCAGGAATACAAGCTGGTACCGGTCGAGGAAGAGAACAAAACCATCATCTCTCGCGAAGTCCCCCGTGAAGCCTCCCGCGACGTCCCGGAACAAGAGCCGCCTCCGACCAAACTCGACTAACCGCCTTATCCCTAGCAGAATGCTCGGACATTCTGCTGGAGATGGCCGTTGAAAGCCCTCGACGAACTGACCTTCGACAATCGCTTTGCCCGCCTGGGCGATGCGTTCTCAACCCATGTGCTGCCCGAGCCCATCGCCGCGCCGCGACTGGTGGTCGCCAGCCCTGCCGCCATGGCCCTGCTGGACCTGGACCCGGCCGTGGCCGAGACGCCGGTGTTCGCCGAACTGTTTGGCGGGCACAAGCTCTGGGCTGAAGCCGAACCTCGGGCGATGGTCTATTCCGGGCATCAATTCGGTTCCTACAACCCGCAACTGGGCGACGGTCGCGGTTTGTTGCTGGGCGAGGTGTACAACGAGGCGGGCGAGCATTGGGACTTGCACCTCAAGGGCGCCGGTCAGACGCCGTACTCACGCATGGGCGATGGACGGGCGGTGCTGCGTTCATCGATCCGCGAGTTTCTCGCCTCCGAAGCGCTGCACGCCCTGAACATCCCGACCACCCGCGCCCTGTGCGTCATCGGCTCCGACACGCCGGTATGGCGCGAGAAACAGGAACGCGCGGCCATGGTCCTGCGGCTGTCGCCGAGCCATGTGCGCTTCGGTCATTTCGAATATTTCTACTACACCAAGCGTCCCGAACAGCAAAAAGCCCTCGGCGAGCACGTGCTCGCCATGCACTTCCCCGAATGCCTGGAACAGCCGGAACCGTACTTGGCGATGTTCCGCGAAATCGTCGAGCGCAACGCCGAGCTGATCGCCAAATGGCAGGCCTATGGTTTCTGCCACGGGGTGATGAACACCGACAACATGTCGATCCTGGGCATCACCTTCGACTTCGGCCCATTCGCCTTCCTCGATGACTTCGACGCCAACTTCATCTGCAATCATTCCGATGATCAGGGCCGCTACTCCTTCAGCAACCAGGTGCCGATCGGCCAGTGGAACCTCAGCGCCCTCGCCCAGGCCCTGACGCCATTCATCAGCGTCGACGCCCTGCGCGAAACCCTCGGCCTGTACCTGCCGCTGTACCAGGCCCACTACCTGGACCTGATGCGCCGCCGCCTCGGCCTGACCACCGCTGAAGACGATGACCAGAAATTGCTGGAGCGTCTGCTGCAACTGATGCAAAACAGTGGCGTTGATTACACGCTGTTCTTCCGCCGCCTCGGCGACGAATCACCCGAGTTGGCCGTCGCTCGCTTGCGTGATGACTTCGTCGACATCAAGGGCTTTGATGCCTGGGGCGAGCTGTATATCGCTCGGGTTACCCGTGAAGGCGCGGTTGATCAGGAGCAGCGTCGTGGGCGGATGCATGCGGTTAATCCGCTGTATATCCTGCGCAACTACCTGGCGCAGAAAGCCATTGATGCGGCAGAAAGTGGCGACTATGCCGAGGTTCGCCGCCTGCATACGGTGCTGAGTAATCCGTTTGTGGAACAGGCGGGAATGGAGAGCTACGCCGAGCGGCCACCGGAATGGGGCAAGCATCTGGAGATCAGTTGCTCGTCGTGAGGTCCGCCAGGTGACCGTTTACTAAATGAACAGGGACGTTTCATGCACTACCAACAGCAACTCACCGTTGGCGAACTGATCGGGATTCTCAGAAAACAGGAAAAAACCCTGCATTTCTGTGTCTATGGCGCTCAGGACTCCAGCACCATCACCTTGCAAACCCTCTGCGTGATCGAAGCCTTTCCCCAGATCACTGACAACGACGAAGAAACTTATCCGGACTTTGTCGTCCACCAGGGTCTTGAGTTCTGGTTCAGCGACGAACTACTGGAGGATGTGGTGATGAGTGCGCTGCACCACAAACCGTCAGTGACAGACTCCGAACTGCTGAAAGCGATCGGGTATTACGCCGAGCACGATTGCTTCATGAGTTTCGACTGATCCGCTTCCAGAAAAACCGTACCAAATCACGACAAGGACGTTCCCGTGCAAGGATTGCTGTCAATCGGCATCATGCTGTTCCAAGTGCTGTTACTGGCGATTTTTATCGGCGGCATTTGGGCCTATCGCTTCAAATTCAAATGGTTTCGTGGCTGTGCGCCCCTGCGCTGCGCATCGATCAATGAGCAGCGACTGCTCGCCATCTACTACCCCAAAGAAACCTTCGAACGAGAGGTTCGCCAACACAGCGGTCCGTATCGAAAAGGCGGGACCATGGCGGACTGGACCGGAATGGACCTGATCGGCGACCTTCCGGTGTTTCTGCCTGTCGAGGCAAAAGAGTTTCTGAACGAGCAGGGCGAAAACCAGATTGAAGTCATCTGCGGAAAAAAACGCGCGTATGTGATCAGGCTGAATGATGGCTACGCCATTGAAGACTTCGCACAGAGCGTCGAAACGTTCGCCAGGATCCGCGCCCAGTGGGATTTTGGCATCCCTGGGCCGAGGATAGACGACCCTTCCACGCTGATACTCGGTCAGCGGCGCACCAGCAAAAAAGAACGTCGCCTCGCCGCCTACGAAATCTATACCGACATGCCCGATCTGCGGCGCGTTCTGGGTAGCGCCGCCGTCGTGTTGACCATGCTGATGTTCTGGGCAATGGCCATCGACTTACTGGGCAACAACCCGGGCTGGTACATCTTGGGCACCTTGATTGCCATTGCCGGGTTTGTACCGATGACCCTGGAGAAACACCGACCGCGAGAAACGGTGAACTTGGTACAAGGCGTCTATCGCCGCAACCCGGTGGGCTCTCAAATCAGGGTTGGCGAAAGAAGCTTCGTGCTAATGGCCCCCGTCAAAATGCTCGTCGAGCAATACCTTGAAGAGGGGCAAACCGTTATTGCCCATGTCCAAACCAAAGAAACATGGGTACTCCACATTGAAGGCCTGCCGGACGCCTACCCCGACTGGCGGTATCAGGACCACGAAAACCCCAATAGCAACCTGATCATGTTCTGCTTGCTCGCCACCTCGGCGTCGCTTGCCTACGCGTGCTATCCCGACGCAGATCGCAGTCATGCGCAGGCCTGGGTGCATTACGCCAGTGGCGGGCTGTGCATTGCTTACGGCATCAACATGCTACGGCGGATCCGCCAACGTCGACCGCGTGCCAAAGACACGCAAACGTCCACCGCGGCAACGATTAGCCTCACCAAGCAAGACCAGGAATCGGTGTGATCCGCGAAAGCGGGTGTGATGGGTTGCCGCCCCTCGGGTTTGGAATGCAGCGTGGGCCGGACTCGACCGAGCCGCCGCTGATGGCCTGGTCGATCAAGGTTCAGACCCGACCGACCCGCGCATGGGATATCACCATGGCGTTGCTGGTGTTGTTCGCAATCATTGCTCTGGCCAACGGCCTGTATGAAGACTACGTCAGCCGCCCCTACCCTGAACAAAAGTCGGTGCTGTTCAGCAGCGGCTTTGGCGTGGCTTGGTTGCTGATCATCAGCTACCTGTGGGTCATGGTGGTTCGCCGCAAGTCCGCCTACTACTTCGGCATCCACCCGGGTAATGGCTGGCGCCTCCAGTATCGAGCTATCCCGGAGCATGCCGGGCGCATTCTCGGCCTGCTGCGAATCGGTGTCCCGCTACTGAGCCTTGTCCTGGTGCACGGCAACCCGCCACTGGCCTGGTTGCTTGCGCCGACCGTCGCGGCGACTCTGGTAGGTCCACGCGCCTGGCTGGGGCTGGACCTCGACATGCACCCGCAGATCTCGGCACCTTGGCGCACCTGCCAGCGCGTGCTCATCGACCGCAAGAACCATAGGGTTGTCGCTTGTCAGGCGGACCGCAATGACGGGTTCGAAGCGTATTTGCCGGAGCACTTGCTGGACAGTTACCTGCAAACCCTGGGCTCGTTGCTGCCAGCCGACGCGCTGTTTGTGCAGTCTCACTGAGTTCGCACGGGCGCCCGAACCTCACTGACGGTCACAGGGCCCGCACCGCCGGCGTGTTACGCCGCCTGAGTCGGAGCAGCCGGCCCCTCGCCGTGCTTGAACAGCACAAAATCGCACTCGGTGTTATCCGTACCGAGGCTCTTGATGATGAATCCCAGGACAATACCGCCCACCACCAACGCCCCGGAGAAGCCCGGAAACGGCGCTTTGGCAAAGAACATAAAGTAGATACCCGAGATCAGGCCGAACAAGAAGTACGGGCCCAGAATCAGCAGCGCCAGCTTGCCCATGCGGGCGGCACTTTGCAGTTTTTTGCCCAAGACCTGACGGTCGGCTTCCGCGAGTAGCAGATCCGAACGGCACTGATGGCAATTGATGGGCTGTTGCTCGACCAGATCAAATGCTTGCTGATACGTAGGCTTTAGCGAGCAGTTGCAGTAGCCGCAACTCAGGTTCGCGTCGTTGTAAGGCGTGGCATCGGCGCCCGAAGCGGGCTCATTGGTGTGGCTCATGACGGTTAATTCCCTTTAGTAAACAGTGCGGCCCTGAAAAGCCGCGCGCAATCCTATCAGAGCGTGCCAGCCACCGCAGCGGATGTCCCCGGCAACTTGATTTTCGCCCGCACGCCACCACTTACTGCACTCCTTATCGATTTTTGCGGAGCTGCGCGCATGTCCGAGCCACTGCTCATTCCCTGCCCCCACTGCAACGGCCTCAACCGTATCCCCGCCGAGCGCCTCAACGACCAGCCGAAATGCGGGCGTTGCAAGGCTGAAGTCCTGCTGAGCAAACCTTTCGAGTTGACCCAGGGCGATTACGCCAGTCAGATCAAGGGCGATCTGCCGTTGCTGGTGGACGTCTGGGCCGACTGGTGCGGGCCATGCAAGTCGTTTGCGCCGGTGTTCGAGCAGGCGGCGGGGCAGTTGGCGGGCAAATGTCGGTTGGCGAAGCTCGACAGCGAGGCAAACCAGCAGTTGTCGGCGCAGTTGGGGATTCGTTCGATTCCAAGCCTGATTCTGTTCAAGAACGGCCGGGAAGTGGCGCGCCAGAGCGGGGCATTTCCGTTGCCGCAGTTGATGAGTTGGTTGCGTAGCCAGGGGATTTGATAACAGCTTTAAAAGATCGCAGCCTGCGGCAGCTCCATAGGTATCGGCGTTTCACCGATCCGGCAGGAGCTGCCGCAGGCTGCGATCTTTCGATCTTCAGGCGTTTTCCAGCAGGTTGTGCAGCTCGACAAACTGCTGCGTCAGCTTGTGCCGCGGATCGAGGTGGATCAGCGGCGTATTGGCTTGGTGCGATTCACGCATGCGCACCGAGCTGCCCAGGTACACCGGCAATACCGGCAGGCCTTCGGCGATCAGTTCGTCGAGGATTTGCTGAGGCAGGCTCGCGCGGGCCTGGAACTGGTTGACCACAATGCCTTCGACTTCCAGCCCTTCGTTGTGGTCTTCCTTCAACTCTTCGATTTCCGCCAGCAAGCCATACAGCGCCTGACGCGAGAAGCTGTCGCAGTCGAAAGGAATGAGCACCCGATCAGCGGCAATCAACGCCGACACCGCATAGAAGTTCAGCGCCGGCGGTGTATCGAGGTAGATCCGGTCGTAGTCTTCGCTCAGCTCATCGAGCAGTTTGCGCAGTTTGTTGATCTTGTGTTTAGCCTCAAGTTTGGGCTGCAAATCGGCCAGCTCGGCGGTGGCGGTGATGACGTGGAGGTTATCGAACGGGGTTTCGTAGATATCCACCTGGTTTTTCTTCGAGAACGGTCCGGAAGACAAGGTCTGCTTGAAGAAATCGGCGATGCCCATGGGGATGTCATTGCCGGTGAGGCCGGTCAGGTATTGAGTGGAGTTGGCCTGGGCATCGAGATCCACCAACAGGGTGCGATACCCCTCGCTGGCACTGACCGCTGCCAGATTGCAGGCAATGCTGGATTTACCCACACCACCTTTCTGATTGAACACCACGCGCCGCATGTCGAAACCTCCGTGTATCAAAGAATGACCGAGTGTAGTAGTCCACGGCGCCGCTTAGCTACCTCGCGGGCATAGGGACTACACAGTCAGGCGTAATCTCTTGGTGAAAAAGCCGCGAACTCGTCCATTCATCGCAGACAGAACCGACAGACTTGCTCGCCACCGTGTGGATAATGGCCATACGACAGCTTTTTCACGAACCAAACGGTACATTTGATTGCGCAAAATGTAACCAGCATTTGCTACACGCCCGCCGCACCGGGATAATGCGCGCCACTCGGCGTTAAGCGCCACGCAAGGTCGGGCGCAGATTGTGCGACTCACCGCGTCAAGGAAAGCCCGCAGGGGCGGGATGAATCTTTGTGATCAACTTCAACATCGCCCAATGGCGCGCATGGGCCCCTGGGCTCGAAAGCGTGGACGATTGGCAGGCCTGGAGCCGACAACCGGTCGCGCTCCAAAGCAGCGATGCCGCCCCCGATGTGTCGTTTCTGCCGGCCATGCAGCGTCGGCGACTCAGTCGCCTGGCGCGGATGGCCTTCAGTGTCGGCTGGCCGTTGGCCGGTGGTCGGCAGGACCTACCGTTGGTCTTTATTTCCCGTCACGGCGAAACCCCGCGCACCTTCGATATTCTCAGCGACCTGGCGGCCGATCAGCCGCTGTCGCCGACCCAATTCAGCCTCTCTGTGCACAATGCGGTCATTGGGCTGTGGTCGATCATGCGCGGCGAAACCAGCGAGATGACTGCCCTCGCCGCCGCTGGCGACGGGCTTGAACACGGCATGCTTGAGGCGGCGGCGCTACTTTCCGAGGGTGCCCCCGCCGTGTTGCTGGTGGTCACTGAAGAACAACCGCCCGAGGCCTATTCGGCCTGGATCGACGATGTGCCATTCCCTTACGCGGTCGGTCTGCTGCTCACCCCCGGCACTGACTGGCAGCTGTCCCTGAACAGCAACCCGGATGCACTGTCCAAAGCTCACTGGCCCCATGCCTTGAATCTATTGCGTACCCTGCTCGGCCAGCAGTCAACCTGCCAACATGCCTGGAAAAATCGTGTATGGACCTGGCAACGCAACCTGTAGCCGATAAAAACCGCGACGCCTATTACTGGCGCCTGCTGGCCACCGCCGCGAGCTTCACCCTGTTCGGGTTGGGCGGGCTATGCCTGCGGCTGCTGGTTTTCCCGCTGCTCGGCTGCCTGCCCGGCGATGCCCAGGCCCATCGGTTGCGCGCGCGCAAAACCGTCAGTCGCTGTTTCTGGTTTTTTGTCCGCTTCATGGCCCGCACCGGCGTGCTGACCTACGACATTCAGGGCGCGGAAAAACTCGGTCGCCCGGGGCAGATGATCATCGCCAACCACCCGTCACTGATTGACGTGGTGTTCCTGATCGGCCTGGTGCGCCACGCCAACTGCGTGGTCAAAAAGAGTCTCTGGGAGAACCCCTTCACCCGCGGTCCGCTGCGCAGCACCGAATACATCAGCAACGACGGCAGCATGGACATGCTCGACGCCGCTGCCGATGCACTGAAAAGCGGCCAGACCTTGATCATCTTCCCCGAAGGCACCCGCACCCAACCCGGCCAGGCACCGGCCTTTCATCGGGGTGCCGCGGCCATTGCCCTGCGTGGTGCGAAAATCCTCACCCCGGTAATTATCAAGGTCAGCCCGACCACATTGACCAAGGCCGAGCCGTGGTATCGGATACCAAAACGTCGCGTGCACTTCAGTTTCCGTGTGGGTGCCGATATAGACCCACAAGCCTTTGCCGCGCAGGGCCCGCCCCCGCAGGCCTCGCGCAAGCTCAACGATTACTTGCATCACTACTTTATTAAGGAGCTCGCCGAAGATGAGCGATCTGCACCGTGAAATAAAAACCCTGATCATCGACGCTCTGGGCCTTGAAGACATCAGCATCGACGACATCGGCGACGACCAGACGCTGTTTGGCGAAGGCCTGGGCCTGGACTCGGTAGACGCCCTGGAACTCGGCCTGGCGATCCAGAAAAAGTACGGCATCAAGATCGATGCCGACGCCAAGGACACCCGTAATCACTTCACCAACGTGGCGAGCCTTGCGGCGTTCGTCACTGCAAAACAGGCAGCTTGAGACCGGACCATGCAAACTCGTGACGACATTTTCAACACCCTGCGCGATGCCCTGGTCGAACTCTTCGAGCTGGACCCCGAGCGCGTCAGCCTGGAATCCAACCTGTACCAGGACCTGGAAATCGACAGCATCGACGCCGTCGACCTGATCGATCACATCAAGCGTCAGACCGGCAAGAAAATCGCCGCCGAAGAATTCAAATCGGTGCGTACCGTCAGCGACGTGGTCGAGGCGGTCTACCGTCTGGTTCAACCGGCCGCATGAGCCGAGTGATCGGCCTTGGCCTGCTGCTGGCGGGCCTGCTGTACCCCTTCGCGGTGTATTTCGGCATGGAGCACTTCGCCCCGTGGCAGTTTGGCTTGCTGTTGGGCAGCCTGTGGCTGGCGCGTGCGCTGACCGGCTTGCGGCGCCCAGGCAGCCTGTGGATGGCCATCGTCGCCATCGTGTTTTGCCTGCTACTGGCCGTGTTTGACAGTCCGGCGCTGTTGCGTTGGTACCCGGTATTGATCAGCGGCTTCATGCTCGCGCTGTTCGGGCTGAGCCTGAAATACGGCCCGCCGATGGCCGAACGCCTGGCCCGCCTGCGTGAACCGCATCTGCCGGCCAAGGCGATTGTTTATACCCGCCAGGTCACGGTGGCCTGGAGTGTGTTTTTTCTCTGCAACGGTTTGTGCGCCGCCGCGCTGACCCTTTGGGCACCGCTGAGTTGGTGGATGTTGTACACCGGCCTGATCTCCTATGGATTGATCGGCCTGATGTTTGCCATTGAATGGCTAATACGACAACGGGTACGAGGCCACCCATGAATTGGATAACACTTGAGCACCTGCTGCTCAAGGCTCAGCCGGAACGTGCCATGACGGCCGGCCCGGCGCTGAATCACGCGCAATTGTGCGAACAGGCCCTGAGCCTCGCCGCCGGCCTGCAAGCCCAAGGCCTGCAGCGCATTGCCGTGCACCTCGAAGACGCCGCCGAGCTGGCGATTGCGCTGCTGGGCGCCTGGCGTGCCGGGGTCAGCGTCTTGCTGCCCGCCGATCTGCAAGCCCAGACGCGTCAGCGCTGGTCGAGTGAAGTCGATCTGTGGCTGACCGATCAGGCCGACGACGCGCATCTGAGCGACTATCAGCACGCGCCAATGCCCGCCGTCGCGCTGGATCTGGATCGCTGCCAGCTCAGCCTGTGCACCTCCGGCTCGAGTGGCGAACCCAAGCGCATCGACAAAACCCTGCGCCAGCTGGCCAATGAAGTCCAAGCCCTGGAACAGCTGTGGGGCGCCGATCTGGGCCAGGCCTGCATCATCGGCAGTGTCGGCACTCAACACATTTACGGTTTGCTGTTCCGGGTGCTGTGGCCGCTGTGCGCCGGGCGGCCGTTCGTGCGCAAGCAACTGGCCTTCCCGGAAGACTTGCAGCGCGCCAGCCGCGAACACCCGGCGTTCGCCTGGGTCGCGAGCCCGGCGCTGCTCAAGCGCATGGGTGACAACCTCGACTGGCCGGCCCTGAGCGCGGTGCGTCGGGTGTTTTCCTCCGGCGGCGCCCTGCCCGCCGACGCGGCACAAAGCCTGTTCGAACGCTTGCAGCAATGGCCGACGGAAATCCTCGGCAGCTCGGAAACCGGCGGTATTGCCTGGCGTCAGGGGCAAGACCTCTGGCGGCCGTTCGCCGACGTTATCCTGAGCCAGGACAGCGACGGTGCCCTGCTCATCGCATCGCCGTACTTGCCGGCCGACCACATCGAACACACTGCCGACGCCGCACGAATCGCCGCCGACGGCCGCTTCGAACTGCTGGGACGGCTGGACCGGATTGTCAAACTGGAAGAAAAACGTATCTCGCTACCGATGCTGGAACAAGCGCTGATGGCCCACGACTGGGTCGCCGAAGCGCGCCTCGGGGTGGTTCAGGAAAACCGCGCCTCATTGGGCGCGGTGCTGGTGCTCAGCCAAAAAGGGCTGCATGCCCTGCGCAATCAGGGTCGGCGAACCCTCACTCAGGAGTTGCGTCAGCACCTCAGCCAGCATTGCGAAGCCCTCGCCTTGCCCCGGCGCTGGCGCTTGCTGCGACAACTGCCGTTGAACGCCCAAGGCAAACTGCCCCAGGCCGAGGTTGAAGCGCTGCTGTTGGCACCGCGCCCGAAGGCACCGCAAGTACTGGAGCAGGTCGAAACGGACGGCGAGTGGAGTCTGCAACTGGCGGTGCCACCGGACCTGGCCTACTTCAGCGGGCACTTCCCTCAGGCGCCGGTATTGCCCGGTGTGGTGCAGGTGGATTGGGCGCTGAATCTGGGTCAACAGCTGATGAACCTGCCGGCCATGTTCGCCGGCATGGAAGTGCTGAAATTCCAGCAACTGGTGCGTCCGGGCGATGAAATCCAGTTGCACCTGAGGTTCGACCCGGTGCGCAGCAAGTTGTATTTCACCTTTCGCAACGACACCGCCACCTGCTCAAGTGGGCGGATCGTGCTGGAGGCGACCTGTGGATAAGTTGAATTCCCGTGTAGCAGCTGCCGCAGGCTGCGTCCGAGTGCGAAGCGCTCGCAATCGGGCTGCCACGGTTATGCTGAAAGTCCTCAGTGACCTGTTTTACGACCGCTTCGCGGCCGGACGCAGGCTTCGCCAGCTGCTACAGGGGCGCGGAGGGTGTCCAAATGCATAACCCCTGCGCCATCATCCCGGTCTACAACCACGAAACCGCCATCACCACGGTGGTCGATGCGCTGCTCGCCCGGAATTTGCCGTGCATTCTGGTCGATGACGCCAGCACCCCGGCCTGCGCAAAAGTACTCGATCAACTGGCGCAGCGGGACAACGTGTTTCTGATCCGCCTCACCGTCAATCAGGGCAAGGGCGGCGCAGTCATGACCGGTTTGCGCGAAGCCTCGCGCCTGGGTTTCAGCCACGCGCTGCAAGTGGACGCCGACGGCCAGCATGACCTGACCGATGTCGCGACCTTCATCGAACAATCCCGCGCCCATCCCGAAGCGGTGATCTGCGGTTATCCGCTGTACGACGCCAGCGTGCCCAAGGGTCGTTTGTATGCGCGCTACCTGACCCACGTGATGGTGTGGATCAACACCCTGTCGCTGCAGATCCGCGATTCGATGTGCGGCTTCCGCGTCTATCCATTACCGCCGACCCTGGCGCTGATCAGTTCGGCGAAGATCGGCAAGCGCATGGATTTCGACTCGGACATTCTGGTGCGGCTGGCCTGGCGCAATCTGCCGATGCAGTGGCTGCAAACCAAGGTTCATTACCCGTTGGACGGCGTCTCGCACTTTCGCCTGTTCCACGACAACGTGCTGATTTCGAGCATGCACACCCGGCTGTTCTTCGGCATGTTGTTGCGTGCTCCGGTGATCCTCTGGCGACGGTGGCGGGCATGAGCACTGACGCGGATAAAAAACACTGGGCCGATCGCCAGGAGCGCGGCAGTTTCTGGCTGATGAAATTCACCGCCGTCTGCGCCAAAGTGCTCGGTCGGCGGCTATTGAGCCCTTTGCTGTACGGCATCGTTTTGTACTTTTTCCTGTTCGGCCGCAGCGCGCGCAAAAGCGCCTGGCAATACCAACAACGCCTCGCCGACTTTAGCGCTCGTCCGGAGTTGCGTCCGACCCATTGGCGCGTCTTCGGCCAGTTCATGGCCTTCGCCGATTCCATGCTCGACAAGCTCGACGTGTGGAACGGCAAGCTGAGCATCAAGCAGATCGAAATCGACGACCCGGCGCTGTTGCGCACCCAACTGCGCGGCGCCCGTGGGCAGATGTTGGTGGGCGCACACTTGGGCAATCTTGAGGTCTGCCGTGCACTGGCGGAGATCGGCGAACAAGTCACGATGAACGTGCTGGTGCACACCAAGCACGCCGAGCAGTTCAACCGTTTGCTCGGTGAGGCCGGGGCGACCAATTTGCGCCTGATTCAGGTCAGCGAGCTGGACCCGGTGATCATGCTGCAACTGCACGAACGCCTGGAGCGCGGCGAGTGGCTGGCGATTGCCGGCGACCGTGTGCCGCTGCATGGCGGGCGCCGCGTGATCGTGGACTTCCTCGGTCATCCGGCGGCATTTCCCCAAGGCCCTTGGCTGCTGGCCGGCTTGCTCAAGTGCAAGGTCAATCTGTTGCTGTGCCTGAAGCAACCGACGGGCGCCTACCGACTGACCCTCGAACCGTTCGCCGAAGCGGTGGTGTGGAAGCGCAGCGACCGCGAACAGGTCATTCATCAGTGGGCTTCCCGCTACGCCGAACGCTTGGGTCACTATTGCCTTGAAGCGCCACAACAATGGTTCAACTTTTACCCTTTCTGGAAGACCGATGACGACGCCAACGCTTGAGCCGGTAACCTTCGGCGAACTCCCTTTGCGCATCGAAGACGTGCTGGCCCTGGCCAATCGTCAGGCGCCGACGCAGCTGCAGGGCGACCCTGAATTTCGCGAGCGCATCGCCAAAGGCGCGCGATTCCTCGATTCCCTGCTGGACAAGGAAGGCGTGATCTACGGCGTGACCACCGGCTACGGCGATTCCTGCGTGGTGGCCGTGCCGCTGCATCACGTCGAAGCGCTGCCGCGTCATCTGTACACCTTTCACGGTTGTGGCCTGGGCAAACTGCTCGACGCCCAGGCCACCCGCGCGGTACTCGCGGCGCGTTTGCAGTCGTTGTGCCACGGTGTGTCCGGGGTGCGCGTGGAGTTGCTGGAACGCCTGCAAGCCTTCCTCGAATACGACATCCTGCCGCTGATCCCGGAGGAAGGTTCGGTCGGCGCCAGTGGTGATTTGACGCCGCTGTCCTACGTCGCTGCGACCTTGTCCGGCGAGCGCGAAGTGATGTTCCGTGGCGAACGCCGGGAAGCCGCCGACGTCCATCGCGAACTCGGTTGGACGCCACTGGTGTTGCGCCCCAAAGAAGCCCTGGCGCTGATGAATGGCACCGCGGTAATGACTGGCATCGCTTGCCTGGCCTTCGCCCGCGCCAATTACCTGCTGCAACTGGCCACGCGCATCACCGCGATGAACGTGGTCGCCCTGCAAGGCAACCCGGAGCATTTCGACGAACGCCTGTTCGCCGCCAAGCCGCATCCGGGGCAGATGCAAGTCGCCGCGTGGCTGCGCAAGGATCTGGCGATCGACGCACCGACCGCGCCGCTGCATCGCCTGCAAGACCGCTATTCCCTGCGTTGCGCACCGCATGTGCTCGGCGTGCTGGCCGACAGCCTGAACTGGCTGCGCTCGTTCATCGAGATCGAGCTCAACAGCGCCAACGACAACCCGATCATCGACGCTGAAGCCGAACGCGTGCTGCACGGCGGGCACTTCTACGGCGGCCATATCGCGTTCGCCATGGACAGCCTGAAAACCCTGGTCGCCAACGTTGCCGACTTGCTCGACCGCCAGCTCGCCTTGCTGGTGGATGAACGTTACAACCACGGCTTGCCGAGCAATCTGTCCGGCGCCAGCGCTGACCGCGCCATGCTCAACCACGGCTTTAAGGCGGTCCAGATCGGCACCAGCGCCTGGACCGCCGAAGCCCTGAAAAATACGATGCCGGCCAGCGTGTTCTCGCGCTCCACCGAGTGCCATAACCAGGACAAAGTGAGCATGGGCACCATCGCTGCCCGCGATGCCGTTCGCGTGCTGGAGCTGACCGAACAGGTCGCCGCCGCGACGTTGCTGGCTGCCAATCAAGGCGTCTGGCTGCGTGGCCAGGCCGAAGACGCACGACCACTGCCGCCGTCCCTGGCCGCCATGCACGAAGAACTGGCCAAGGACTTCCCGCCGGTCATCGAAGACCGCGCCCTGGAAGGCGAATTGCGCCTGTGCCTGAAACGAATCGCCGAGCAACATTGGAGGCTGCATGCGTAGCAAGGGAGTGCTTCACGCCGATACGGAAATCCTCGTGCCGTTCTTTGACGTCGACACCATGAACGTGGTGTGGCACGGCCATTACGTCAAATACCTGGAAGTCGCCCGCTGTGCGTTGCTGGACAAGCTTGGCCACAACTACACCGCCATGGTCGAGTCGGGTTTTGCCTGGCCGGTGATCGACCTGCAACTGCGCTACGTGCGCGGTGCGGTGTTCGGCCAGAAGCTCAACGTGCGCGCCAGTCTGGTGGAGTGGGAGAACCGGTTGAAGATCAACTACCTGATCAGCGATCAGCAAACCGGCGAACGCCTGACCCGCGCCAGCACGGTGCAAGTCGCCGTCGATATGAGCAGCCGTGAGATGCAATTGGCCTCGCCGAAAGTGTTCACCGAAGCTGTTGAAAGGATGCTGCCATGATTCTCCAATCCCACTGTAGCAGCTGGCGAAGCCTGCGTTCGGCTGCGAAGCAGTCGCCCCGCGATTTGCCTGACACACCGCATACGCAGGTTTTACGACAGCTTCGCCGCCGGACGCAGCCTCGCGGGCTCGGCAGCTGCTACGCGATTGCGTTGCTGTTGATGGCCGCGTTCACTTCACAGGCGCACGCCTTCTGTAGCAGCTGGCGAAGCCTGCGTTCGGCTGCGAAGCAGTCGCCCCGCGATTTGCCTGACATACCGCATACGCAGGTTTTACGACAGCTTCGCCGCCGGACGCAGCCTCGCGGGCTCGGCAGCTGCTACGCGATTGCGTTGCTGTTGATGGCGGGTTTCACTTCGCAGGCGCACGCCTTCTGTAGCCGCTGGCGAAGCCTGCGTTCGACTGCGAAGCAGTCGCCCCGCGATTTGCCTGACACACCGCATACGCAGGTTTTACGACGGCTTCGCCGCCGGACGCAGCCTCGCGGGCTCGGCAGCTGCTACGCGATTGCGTTGCTGTTGATGGCGGGTTTCACTTCGCAGGCGCACGCCTTCTGTAGCCGCTGGCGAAGCCTGCGTTCGGCTGCGAAGCAGTCGCCCCGCGATTTGCATGACACACCGCATACGCAGGTTTTACGACGGCTTCGCCGCCGGACGCAGCCTCGCGGGCTCGGCAGTTGCTACGCGATTGCGTTGCTGTTGATGGCCGCGGTCACTTCACAGGCGCACGCCTTCTGTAGCAGCTGGCGAAGCCTGCGTTCGGCTGCGAAGCAGTCGCCCCGCGATTTGCCTGACACACCGCATACGCAGGTTTTACGACAGCTTCGCCGCCGGACGCAGCCTCGCGGGCTCGGCAGCTGCTACGCGATTGCGTTGCTGTTGATGGCCGCGTTCACTTCGCAGGCGCACGCCTTCTGTAGCAGTTGGCGAAGCCTGCGTTCGGCTGCGAAGCAGTCGCCCCGCGATTTGCATGACACACCGCATACGCAGGTTTTACGACGGCTTCGCCGCCGGACGCAGCCTCGCGGGCTCGGCAGCTGCTACGCGATTGCGTTGCTGTTGATGGCTGCGTTCACTTCGCAGGCGCACGCCTTCTGTAGCAGCTGGCGAAGCCTGCGTTCGACTGCCAAGCAGTCGCCCCGCGATTTGCCTGACACACCGCATACGCAGGTTTTACGACAGCTTCGGCGCCGGACGCAGCTTCGCGGGCTCGGCAGCTGCTACGCGATTGCGTTGCTGTTGATGGCTGCGTTCACTTCACAGGCGCACACCTTCTGTAGCAGCTGGCGAAGCCTGCGTTCGGCTGCGAAGCAGTCGCCCCGCGATTTGCCTGACACACCGCATACGCAGGCTTTACGACGGCTTCGCCGCCGGACGCAGCCTCGCGGGCTCGGCAGCTGCTACGCGATTGCGTTGCTGTTGATGGCCGCAGTCACTTCACAGGCGCACGCCTTCTGTAGCAGCTGGCGAAGCCTGCGTTCGGCTGCGAAGCAGTCGCCCCGCGATTTGCCTGACACACCGCATACGCAGGTTTTACGGCAGCTTCGCCGCCGGACGCAGCCTCGCGGGCTCGGCAGCTGCTACGGGATCGTGTTGCTGTTGATGGCGGGCTTTGCTTCGCAGGCGCAGGCGTTTGATTTGCAACAGTTGAGCAATCAACTGGCCAAGCCCGATGTGATCCACGGCAATTTCATCCAGGAAAAACACCTGCGCGCCCTGCCCCAGCCGCTGACCAGCAAGGGCACCTTTGTCCTGGCGAAAAATCACGGCTTGCTCTGGCTGCTGAAAACCCCGCTGCAACAGGATTACCGCATCAACGCCAAGGGCATCGCCCGACGTGACGCCAACGGCTGGCAATTGCTGCCGGGCAAGAGCGCCGGGGCCGAGCAGAACCGTTTGTTCCTCGCCGTGCTGCAAGGTGACAGCAGCGGCCTGCAACGGGATTTCGAGCTTTCGCTGAGTGGCGACGCACAAAAATGGAAGCTGACCCTGACCCCGCGTTCGATGCTGCTCAAGCAAGTTTTCAATCAGATCAACATCGACGGCGGCGCGCTGGTGAACAGCATCGAATTGCTGGAAACCCAGGGCGACAGCACCCTCATGCGCATGCAGGACAGCACCAGCGCTCAACCGTTAAGCGATGCGGAGCAACATGACTTTGCCGAGTGAACGGAGGCTCCCACGGCTGTTCCTGATCCTGCTGCTGGCGGTGCTCGCGCTCGCCGGTTGGCAATGGCGTGACGGCGCTCCGCTGTCGGCCAATTTGATGGAACTGGTGCCAGGCACGGCGCCGGACGCGCTGGAACAGCGCGCCGAACAACGCATGCAAGAACCGCTGAACCGCGAAATGCTGGTGCTGGTCGGCCACACCGATCGCCAGCACGCCGTGGCCATGGCGCAGAAACTCGGTGAGCAGTGGCAGGCCAGCGGTCTGTTCGAAAAGGTCCAGTGGACCCTGCAAGCCGACTTGCCAGCCCTGCGCACGCAACTGCTGCAAGGTCGGCTGGCGATGCTCGCGGATGAGGATCGGCAACAACTCATCGAGCATCCCGACGCCTTTATCCAGCAGCGGGTACAAGCACTGTTCGACCCCTTCACCGGGTTCAGCCTGGTGCCGAGCCAGGACGACTGGCTGGGCCTGACCGGGCGTATCCAGAACAGCCAGCCGCAACACGGCGCGGTGCAACTGGACATTGGCAGCGGTGCCTTGATCGCCGATGCCGACGGTAAAAGCTGGGTGCTGCTGCGAGCAAGAACCACCGGCAATGCTTTCGACATGAACCTGCCGCTGCAAGTGGCCGAGTTGCTAAAACACAGTCGCGAAGAAGCCGCCCAGGGCGACGTGCAATTGCTTGCCGCCAGCGGCTTGCTCTATGCCGCCAACGGTCAGCAGCAAGCAACCCGAGAAATGACCTGGGTCGGTGGCGGTGCCACGCTGGGCATCCTGTTGTTGCTGTTGTTGGCGTTCCGGCGTTTGCGCGTATTGCTCGCCTTCGTCCCGGTGCTGGTGGGCATGTTGTTCGGTGGCGTCGCCTGCGTGGCGCTGTTCGGCCATATGCATGTGATGACACTGGTGCTCGGTTCCAGTCTGATCGGCGTCGCCGTCGATTACCCGCTGCACTACCTGTCCAAGAGCTGGAGCCTGAAACCCTGGAACAGCTGGCCGGCCTTGCGCCTGACCCTGCCGGGTCTGACCCTGAGCCTGATCACCAGTTGCATCGGCTACCTCGCCCTGGCCTGGACACCGTTCCCGGCGCTGACGCAAATCGCGGTGTTCTCCGCCGCCGGTCTGCTCGGTGCCTATCTGTCGGCGGTGTGCCTGTTGCCGGCGCTGCTCAAGGGGGCTGACCTGCGGCCGGCGCAATGGCCACTGCGAGTGGCCGAGTGTCTGGTTAACCTGCGTGAAGCGCTGCTGCAACGCGTCCGCACTCCGGTGTTGCTGGCGCTGCTGATCGCTTTCTGCGTCGCTGGTTTGCTGCAACTCAGCACCAAGAATGATATTCGCCAATGGGTCGGCATGCCGCAGCACTTGACCGATGAAGCGCAGGCCATCGCGCGCATCACCGGCTACCAACCCACCAGCCAGTTTTTCCTGATCCGGGCCGCCAACCAGCAAGAACTGCTCGAACGCCAAGCGGCGCTCGGTGATCGCCTGGAACAACTGGTCAACCTCGACAAACTCCAGGGTTTCCTGTCGCTCAACCAATTGGTCAGCCAGCCCATTGAACAGAAGCAGGTACGCGACGCGCTGAATAAACTGCCGCAATTCTGGCAACCGTTGCTCGACGTCGGAGTGCCGGTCGAGGCATTGCAAGCCGAGCTGACGAAGTTGCAGGCGCTGCCCACCGAAGACATCGACGCCGCGCTGATCGGGCCGTTGGCCGAACCCTATCGCACCCTGTGGCTGGGGCCGACCGATGACGGCGGCGTGGCGGCCATGGTCAGCCTGCAAGGCTTGAACAACCCGTCGCTGCTGCGGGTCCAGGCCCTGGACTTGCCGGGGGTTGAACTGGTGGATCGTCTCGGCGAACTGAATAAGGTTTTTGCCGAAACCCAGATCAGCGCCGCGGAATTGAAACTCGCCTCCTGCGTGCTGATCGTGCTGGTGCTGATCCTGCCGTTCGGCCTCAGTGGCGCGCTGCGCATCGTCGCGCTGCCACTGCTGGCGGCGCTGTGCAGCCTGGCCAGCCTCGGTTGGCTCGGTCAACCGCTGACCCTGTTCAGCCTGTTCGGCCTGCTGCTGGTGACGGCCATCAGCGTCGATTACGCGATCCTCATGCGCGAACAGATCGGCGGCGCCGCTGTGAGCTTGCTGGGCACCTTGCTGGCGGCGTTGACCACTTGGCTGTCGTTCGGTTTGCTGGCGGTGTCCAGCACGCCGGCGGTGAGCAACTTCGGGTTGTCGGTGAGCCTCGGCTTGGCGTTCAGCTTCATCCTCGCACCGTGGGCCGGACGCCAGGCGCATACCGTTGCAGTCGCGGAGCCAGCCGCATGATGATGATCGTGCTGTTTTGGGCGATGGCCCTGGGGATGTTCGCCGTGGCCACCCGCGTCGGTCGGCATTTCGGGCTGATCCCGATTGTCAGCCAATTGCTGTTGGCGACGTTCGGCCTGCCGCTGTTGATGTACTTCTGGATTGAGCCGGGCTGGCAACTCAGCGGCGCGAACCTGATTTCGCCGGTGTGGCTGAAAAACCTCTACAGCCTGAGTTTCGCCTTGCTACTGGGGCATATTCTCAGCGACGTGATCGACCTGCGGCTGGAACGCCAGAGCCTGAAAATCGCCCTGCCGAGTTTCTGTATTCCGTTCGCCTGCGGCTTGGCGACGGCGGTCTGGCTGTTGCCGCCACAAGCGTGGATCAGCTCGCTGGCCGTCGGCCTGGTATTCGCCATCACCGCGATTCCGGTGTTGTACCTGTACCTGCGACACATCAAC
This sequence comes from Pseudomonas sp. LBUM1646, assembly GCF_059716165.1. NCBI lineage: Bacteria > Pseudomonadati > Pseudomonadota > Gammaproteobacteria > Pseudomonadales > Pseudomonadaceae > Pseudomonas > Pseudomonas sp. LBUM1646. Next base: position 507,576 of record NZ_CP166810.1, on the reverse strand, counting down.
TACCCGCCCGACGCCACTCGGCGTCTGGTGCAGACCGCGATCCTTATCGACCTCACGTGCTGGACGCTGTTCGGCTTCGCCCAAGGCAGCCTGCACCTGAGCAGTCTGTTGCTGCCACTGGCCGGCGCCTGTTTACCGGTGTTATTGCGGCTGCTCGGTCTGCGCCAACCGCTGCTGCACAGTGGCTGTTTCTTCGCGCTGCTGGTGGTGGCCGAGCACTTCAAGCTCAACGCGCTGATTTTCGGCATCGGTTATCTGCTGTGCATGGCAGCGCTCAAAGTACCGCTGGTGTTGCCGTTGCCGGCGCTGTGGATGAACCGTTTGCAGACCTGGATCGCCATCCCACTGATCCTTACGTTCGGCATCGTGCAGATCGATGTGCACAGCGCCATGGCCAGCCTCGGCTGGTTGCCACTGGCCGCGCTGCTGCTGTTACCGATTGCCAGCAAACTGCTGGGCAACTGGCTGGGCCTGGGCTGGGCCGGCGTCTCGGTTGATGGCGCCAGCCGCTGGCGCGAAAGCCTGCTGCTGAATATTCGCGGCTTGAGCGAGATCGTCTTTCTCAACCTGCTGCTGCAACAACAACTCATCAGCCCGGCGCTGTACTTTGCGCTGATGCTGATGGGCCTGATCGCAACACTGCTGCCGGCACTGGCCGGCATGCACCGAATCCCGCTGAATATCGCCGCCCCGGCAAGGAGTCCTCGTGCCAATCGTTGAAATGGAACATCGTCAGGTCGTGGTCATCGGTGCCGGTCCTTCGGGCGCCATCGCCGCCGCGCTGCTTAAGCGCAAGGGCCACGATGTATTGGTGATCGAGCGCCAGCATTTCCCAAGGTTTTCCATCGGTGAAAGCCTGTTGTCCCATTGCCTGGATTTCGTCGAAGAGGCCGGCATGCTGGACGCGGTGAACGCCGCCGGTTTTCAGATAAAAACCGGTGCGGCGTTCGCTTGGGGTGAGCAGTACAGTGCCTTCGATTTCGGCGACACCTTCAGCAATGGCAAACCGACCACGTTCCAGGTACAGCGCGCCGATTTCGATAAGTTGTTGGCCGATCAAGCCGCGCTGCAAGGCGTGGAATTGCGTTACGGCGAAGCCATCGTCAGCGCCGATTTCAGCCTGGCGAAACCGCAGCTGAATGTGCTGCGCGAGGACGGCAGCGAATACCGTGTCGAAGCCGACTTTGTGCTCGATGCTAGCGGCTATGGCCGGGTGTTGCCGCGCTTGCTCGACCTGGAAGCACCATCGAACTTCCCGGTGCGCCAAGCGGTGTTCACCCACGTCGAAGACCACATCGACAACCCGAATTTCGACCGCACCAAGATCCTTGTGACTACCCACCCGATCCATCGCGATATCTGGTTCTGGACCATCCCGTTCAGCAACGGCCGTTGCTCGGTGGGCGTGGTGGCGGCGGCCGAACATTTCGAAGGCCGCACCGATGATCTCGACGAGTGCCTGCGTGGCTTTATCGCCGAAACCCCAAGCCTCTCCGGTGTGCTGAACAATGCCGTGTGGGACACCCCGGCGCGGACCATTGGCGGCTACTCGGCCAACGTCAAAACCCTCCACGGCCCAGGCTTCGCGCTGCTGGGTAACGCCGCGGAATTCCTCGACCCGGTGTTCTCCTCCGGCGTGACCATCGCCATGCGCTCGGCGAGCATGGCAGCGGGTGTATTGCATCGACAATTGCAGGGCGAAAGCGTCGACTGGCAAACCGAGTTTGCCGACCCGCTGAAACGCGGCGTCGACACCTTCCGTTGCTACGTCGAAGGCTGGTACGCCGGCACCTTCCAGGACGTGATTTTCCATGACGGCAGCTCCACCGATATCCGCCGCATGATCGCCTCGATCCTCGCCGGTTATGCCTGGGATGAACGCAACCCGTTCGTCAGCGAAGCGAAACGCCGGTTGAAGGTGATTTCAGAAATTTGTGCAAGGGATGCCACATGAGTTACCTGAGCGACAACTACGTCGAGGAAACCCGATTCGGTTTCTGGTTCCTGCGTAGCTATACCTGGCAGCACCATGTGCTGCGGGTGGCGATCAATGACCTGCGTGGCCTGTTCAGCGAGTCGCCACCGAGCAACCCGGTGTTGCTGGATGCCGGTTGCGGCCAGGGCAAGTCGTTCCAGTACCTGCGCCAAACCTTTGCGCCCCAGCGTTTGATCGGTGTGGATGCCGATCTGCACAGCCTGACACTCAGCGGCGAAGAGGCGGCGCGCCAGGGCATGACCGTGGAATTGATCGGCAGCGACTGCGCGACGCTCAACGTGGCGGACGCCAGCGTCGATCTGCTGTTCTGCCACCAGACCTTTCATCATCTGGTTGAACAGGACCAAGCCCTGGCCGAGTTCTATCGCGTGCTCAAGCCCGGCGGCTATCTGCTATTCGCCGAGTCCACCGAGGCTTACATTGATACGTGGGTGATTCGCTGGTTGTTCCGCCACCCGATGCACGTGCAAAAGAGCGCGGCCGGGTATCTGCAAATGATTCGCCAGCAGGGTTTCGAATTCGGCCCGCAGAACGTGTCTTATCCGTACCTGTGGTGGAGCCGCGCCAAGGATTTCGGCCTGCTTGAACGCTTTGGTTTGCGCAAACCCAAGCCCTTTGGCCAACGGGAAGAAACCCTGGTCAATGTGGTGGCGCGCAAGCCGCTTGAAGGTAACGTCTGATGATCCGTTTTCTGCTCCTGGGTTGCGTCCTGTTGCTGAGCGCCTGCGCCAGCCGCGCTCCGCTGCCCGAGCACAGCCCGAGCCTGGCGCTGCCGCTGCAATTGCATATTCAGCGCTTGGTGGCGGACCAGCGTCAGGACTGGGTGCTGGTGATCCAGCAGGAGGGCCCGGCGCTGCGTTGGTCGATGATGGATTTGCTGGGCATTCCCCAGGCCCGGCAGAAGCTGATCGACGGCGCCTGGCAGGCCGACGGTCTGCTGCCGCCGAACCCGGAAGCCCGGGAGCTGTTCGCCGCGCTGCTGTTTGCGTTGACGCCTGAAGGCGAGTTGCAGAGCAACTACCCCGTCGCCTGGCAGCATGGCGCGCAACGAACCCTGCCTGAGCGCTGGGATGTCCGCTATTCCCGCCCCATGAGTTTTGAGTTGAACCTGCCCAAAGGCCCGAAATACCAAGTCACGCCGCTGAACGGGGACACCCCATGACCGTCTGGTTGAACGCTCTGGGGGTGATCTGCGCCTTGGGTCGCGACAAACAGGAAGTCGCCCGCAACCTGTTTGCCGGCGATTGCTCCGGCATGCGCAGCGAGGCCGGCTGGGTGGCGGAACGTTCGTTGCCGGTGGCGGCGGTTCACGGTGAGCTGGCGCCGATTCCGCCCGAACTGGCCGAGCAACGCAGCCGCAACAATCAATTGCTGCTGGAAGCGGCGCTGCAAATTCGTCCAGAGATTGACCAAGCGATCCAGACCTTTGGCCGTGACCGTATCGGGATTGTTTTGGGCACCAGCACTTCCGGCATCGACGAAGCCAGTCGCGGCTTGGCCCATTACATCCGTGAGCATGAATTCCCCGCCGACTACGATTATCGGCAGCAGGAACTCGGCGCGCCGGCGAACTTCCTCGCCGACTGGCTGCAACTGAGCGGCCCGGCCTATGTGATTTCCACCGCTTGCACTTCCAGCGCTCGCGCCTTGATGAGTGCCCAGCGTTTGCTCGACCTTGGGTTGTGCGATGCGGTGCTGTGCGGCGGTGTCGACAGCTTGTGCAAACTGACCCTCAATGGTTTCTCGGCCCTGGAAGCGGTGTCTGAACAGCGCTGCAATCCATTTTCAGCCAACCGCAATGGCATCAACATCGGCGAAGCGGCGGTGCTGTTTTTAATGAGCAAACAACCGGGCGGCGGCCAATCGATTGCCCTGCTCGGCAGCGGCGCCAGCTCCGACGCGCACCATATTTCCGCGCCGGAACCGACCGGCCGTGGCGCTCAGCAAGCCATGTGCAAAGCCTTGGCCCGTGCCCACCTGCAACCGTCGCAAATCAGTTACCTGAACCTGCACGGCACCGCGACTCAACACAACGACGCCATGGAAAGCCTGGCCGTGGCCGCGCTGTTCCCGGACGGCGTGCCCTGCTCGTCGACCAAACCGATGACCGGCCACACTCTCGGTGCCGCCGGTGCCCTGGAAGCGGCGTTCTGCTGGTTGAGCCTGAGCGCCGACAATCCCGAACACGCCCTGCCGCCCCACGTCTGGGACGGCCAGCCCGACCCGGACCTGCCGGCACTGAATTGGGTGACCCCGGCCGATCGCCTGGCGTCCATTGCACCTCGCTACCTGATGAGCAATTCGTTTGCCTTCGGTGGCAATAACGTCAGCCTGATTATCGGAGACGCCCCATGATTGACTGGCCGCTCGCCGAACTGCTGCCTCACGCTGGCGACATGATCCTCATCGAGCAGATCCTGTCGTTCGATGACGAGCAGATTCACACTCGTCTCACCGTCAAGCCCGGCGGCTTGTTCAACCGTCCCGACGGCAGCCTGCCGGCCTGGGTCGGCATCGAGTTGATGGCCCAAAGCGTGGCCGCCTATGCCGGTTGCCATGCCCGGGCTCGCGGTAATCCGGTTGAGCTGGGCTTTTTGCTCGGCACCCGTAAATTCGAATGCAACGTGGAACACTTCCCGGCCGGCACCGAATTGCTCATCCACGGCGTGCGCTCGCTGGAAGACGACAGCGGCATGGGCGTGTTCGAATGCCATATCAACGCCCCCGGCATCCACGCCACCGCCCGGTTGAACGTGTACCGCCCGCCCCAGGCGGCTGACTATTTTCAAGAACCCCAAGGAGTCGAGTGATGACTGAATCCGTACTGGTCACCGGTTCCAGCCGTGGTATCGGCCGCGCCATCGCCCTGCGCCTGGCCCAGGCCGGGCATGACATCGTGCTGCATTGCCGCAGCGGTCTGGCTGAAGCCACAGTGGTAAAGGCCGAAATCGAAGCCTTGGGGCGCAATGCTCGCGTGCTGCAATTCGACGTCTCCGACCGCGCCAGTTGCAAAGCCACTCTCGAAGCCGACGTCGAAGCCCACGGCGCCTATTACGGCGTGGTGCTCAACGCCGGGCTGACCCGCGACGGTGCTTTTCCGGCGCTGAGCGAGGATGATTGGGACGTGGTGATGCGCACCAACCTCGACGGTTTCTACAACGTGCTGCACCCGGTGATGATGCCGATGATTCGTCGTCGCGCCGCTGGGCGGATTGTCTGCATCACCTCGGTTTCCGGGCTGATCGGCAATCGCGGGCAGGTCAACTACAGCGCTTCCAAGGCGGGATTGATCGGCGCGGCGAAAGCGTTGGCGATCGAACTGGGCAAGCGCAAAATCACCGTTAACTGTGTCGCACCCGGCCTGATCGACACTGCCATGCTCGACGAAAACGTGCCGGTAGAAGAACTGATGAAAATGATCCCCGCACAACGCATGGGCACCCCTGAAGAGGTGGCCGGCGCCGTGAATTTCCTGATGTCGGCGGAAGCCTCGTACATCACCCGCCAGGTTCTGGCCGTCAACGGAGGCCTGTGCTGATGAAGCGCGTCGTCGTCACCGGCATGTCCGGCATCACCTCACTGGGCAGCGATTGGGAAACAATCGCCGGCAACTTCGCGGCCAACCGCAGCGGCATCCGCCGCATGGACGAGTGGGATCGCTTTACCGAACTCAACACCCGTCTGGCCGGGCCCATCGATGACTTCAAAGTCCCGAGCCACTGGACACGCAAGCAATTGCGCAGCATGGGTCGCGTCTCGCGGCTCGCTGTTGGTGCTGCTGAACAAGCGTTGGCCGACGCCGGGCTGTTGGGAAACGAATCGATCAAGGACGGGCGCATGGGCGTCGCTTGCGGTTCCTCCACCGGCAGCACCGACGAGATCAAGGCATTCGGCAACATGTTGCTCAACTCGGTGGCAGAGGGCCTGAACGCCAACTCCTACGTGCGGATGATGCCGCACACGACCGCAGCGAATATCAGCATCTTCTTCGGCCTCACTGGCCGTCTGATCCCGACCTCCAGCGCCTGCACCAGCGGCAGCCAGGGCATCGGTTACGCCTACGAGTCGATCAAGTTCGGCCGCCTGCCGCTGATGCTCGCTGGCGGCGCCGAAGAACTGTGCCCGACCGAAGCCATGGTCTTCGACGCGCTGTATGCCACCAGCCTGAAAAACGATGCGCCGCAAACCAGCCCACGTCCGTATGACAAGGGTCGCGACGGCCTGGTGATCGGTGAAGGCGGCGGCATGTTGGTGCTCGAAGAACTCGAACACGCATTGGCCCGAGGTGCGCACATCCACGCCGAACTCGTCGGCTTCGGCAGCAACGCCGACGGTCAGCACACTACGCGTCCAGAACAGACGACCATGCGCCGGGCGATGGAACTGGCGCTGGAAGACGCCGGTTTGCAGCCGTCGGACATTGGCTATGTAAACGGCCACGGCACCGCTACAGAACAGGGCGACATTGCCGAAACACTGGCGACCAGCGCGTTGTTCGGCGAACACATGCCGATCAGCTCACAGAAAAGTTTCCTCGGCCACACGTTGGGTGCCTGCGGTGCGCTGGAGTCCTGGTTCAGCATCGAAATGCTTAACCGCGACCTGTACGTGCACACCTTCAACCTCGACGAGATCGACCCGCACTGCGGCAAGCTCGACTACCTGCGCGGCGAATTCCGGCAGATGAGCAACCAATACGTGATGAACAACAACTTTGCCTTCGGCGGCGTCAACACTTCGCTGATCTTCCGCCGCTGGTCGTAACCGTAATAATCAGGGTCAAGGAGACCTCCATGCACTTCAAGAAACTCGCTGCCGCCACCACCCTGCTGATCTGCGCCATCCCGGCCGTCAGCCAGGCCCGTGACACCCCGGTGTACCTGCCATTCGACAAAGCCGTCGCCGAAGCCACCCGCACCGGCAAAATCGATGGCAGCGTGAAGTTCTACCTGGCGGGCAACAACCCGGCCGGCACCGTCACCGTCCTCACTGCGGGCTCCGTGACCAACAAGAAAACCAACGCCTTCAACAAGTCCGACACCGTGGCCTGCGAATGGGTCGCCCAATCGGCAATCATCAGCCTGCACCAGGCCGCCAAAAGCGCCGGCGCCAATGCCGTGACCAACATCGTGAGTTTCTATAAGAGCAACGAGCGCAAAGACGCCAAGAACTATGAATGCCACGCCGGGGCAATCATGGCGGGTGTTGCGTTGAAAGGGGATTTGGCGAAGGTTCAGTAACGTCAGATACGACAAAGGGCGCCTTTTCAGGCGCCCTTTTTTTTGCAAACAGATGATCGTTCCCACGCTCCGCGTGGGAATGCAGCCCGGGACGCTCCGCGTCCCATCCGAAGCGGACGCAGAGCGTCCATCGAGGCATTCCCACGCGGGAGCGTGGGAACGATCATCTCTGTAGTTTTCAAGGTGAGTCGTAATTGTCCAGCACACGGTTCACCGCCAACTCTCCCAGCATGATCGACTGCTGAATCCCCAACAGTGTGTTGCACTGCGATCCATCCAGAAACCTCACGAAATCACTCGCCATGACATTCGCCGATGCCAGCGATTCACAGGCGTATTCCAGCAAGGTCCGGTTGTCGATTTCGGGATCGATGAGGACAATGTTGCTAGGTTTGCGTTGGGGTTTATTGCCGGGGGCGGCGTCGTGGAGTGTGTCGCGTGATGCCGGATCGGTATCCGGAGGGTTGGGTGTTTCCTTGAACATAATTCGGTCTCCAAAAAAGTGGAGCCGTCACCGAATCGCTACTAAACAAAAGGGTGGCAGCTGAACGCAGGTTAGTAGACCGGGGAGACACGAAACCGGCGCGCCCGAGAGCGCCCTGCGCACAGCTACCATCAAGTACAGGTATGGAAAACACCTGTCAGTCTGGAAAGCAAATGCGCTTCGTGTAACCACGAGCTACTAAACCCGATCACTGATGAGCAGTGACGCGAATCAAGTTACCGACGGCCCCCAAGACGCACAAGCCGGCGGATTCTGGGGCAGTCGTAGGCTCCGCCGCAAGGCGTTGTAGGCTCCCGGAACATAGCTTCGGAAATGTCCCACAAAGTCGTCACGGTTTCAGAGGCTCGACTTTGCGCGTCAACAACTCCACAAACGCCTTCGCCATCGGCGATTTCTGATCCTTGCGCTGCACCAGCCACACCGCCGACACAGCCTCCGGATCAAGCAACGGCCGATACACCACGCCATCAATCCTCATCCGCTGATAAGACGCCGGCAACACCGAAACGCCCAACCCAGCAGCCACCAACCCGATAATGGTCATCGCCTCGCCCGCCTCTTGGGCGAAATGCGGGCTAAACCCGGCATCCCGCGCCAGGCTGAGTAGCTGCGCGTACAGACCACTGCCATAACTGCGTGGGAAAAATACGAAAGGTTCGAGGGCCAGGGCTGACAGGAACAGGCCTTCTTCGCTGCTGTTGACCAACGGATGCTTGGAACTGAGCACGGCCACCAGTGGCTCGCGCATCAATTCCACGACGCTGAGGGAATCAGGCAAGCCGAGCGGTCGCATGATGCCGACTTCAATCGATTCATCCACCAACGCGTCGGCCACTTGGGTGCTGCTCATCTCCCGCAGATTCAGGTGCACAGCGGGGAAGCGCTGACGAAACGAGAAAATCGCCTGGGGAATGGTCGAGTTGAACGGTGCCGACGAGGTGAAGCCAATCTTCAGTTCCCCCAACTCGCCAAGCTGCGCACGACGAGCAACATCTGCCGCTTTATCGACTTGAGCCAGCACCAACCGCGCCTCTTCCAGAAACAACCGACCGGCCTCACTGAGTTCGACCCGACGATTGGTCCGCTCGAAAAGCCGCGCACCGACCTCCGCCTCCAATGCTTGAATCTGCTGACTCAACGGTGGCTGCGAGATGCCCAACACCTGGGCAGCGCGGCCGAAATGCAGTTCTTCGGCGACGGCGATGAAGTAGCGCAGGTGGCGTAATTCCATGAAAACTCCATTAGGTCGTAAAACGTCTTAAACAGGTCGAATAATATATTGGATTGAATCGTTAGGCAGCTATATGCTTTTTTCCATTGCCTGACCGGCTGCGCCCTCCGAGGTCCGAAGTGAAAACTGCTGTCGCCCCACTCGCCCATGAAGTTCCGCCTACTGCGCTGGACGATGTCGTCGCCGAGCTGAACGAGATCTACATCGAAAAAGGCACGCCGATGTTCATGCGCACGGTGCTGGCGCTGTTCTCCGGCGGCTTTGCGACGTTTGCCCTGCTGTATTGCGTGCAGCCAATGATGCCTCTGCTGTCCCATGAGTATTCGATCAATGCGGCGCAAAGCAGCCTGATCCTGTCGGTGGCCACTGGCATGCTCGCGATTGGTCTGCTGATCACTGGCCCGATTTCTGACCGCGTCGGGCGCAAGCCGGTGATGGTGACCGCGTTGTTCGCCGCGGCCTTGTGCACGATGGCCAGTGCGATGATGCCGAGCTGGGAAGGCGTGTTGATCATGCGCGCGTTGATCGGGCTGTCTCTGAGCGGCCTGGCAGCGGTCGCGATGACTTACCTGAGTGAAGAGATTCACCCGCAGCACATCGGCCTGGCCATGGGTTTGTACATCGGTGGTAACGCGATTGGCGGAATGAGCGGACGTTTGATCACTGGCGTGTTGATCGACTTTGTCAGCTGGCACACGGCGATGTTGGTAATTGGCGGTTTGGCGCTGATCGCGGCGACGGTGTTCTGGAAGATCCTTCCCGAATCACGCAACTTCCGCGCCCGTTCACTGCACCCGCGCAGCCTGATCGACGGCTTCACCATGCACTTTCGCGATGCAGGCCTGCCGTTGTTGTTCCTCGAAGCCTTTGTGCTGATGGGCGCGTTCGTCACGCTGTTCAACTACATCGGCTATCGCCTGCTGGCGGCGCCCTACAACATGGACCAGGCCTTCGTCGGGTTGCTGTCGGTGGTGTACCTGTCGGGGATTTATAGCTCGGCGAAGATTGGCTCGCTGGCTGACAAGCTGGGCCGGCGCAAAGTGCTTTGGGCGACGATTGTGCTGATGCTCGCGGGCCTTGCGCTGACAATGTTCACGCCGCTGCCGCTGGTGATCATTGGCATGCTGATTTTCACCTTCGGCTTCTTTGGCGCGCATTCGGTGGCCAGCAGCTGGATTGGACGCCGGGCGATCAAGGCCAAGGGGCAGGCGTCGTCGCTGTATCTGTTCAGCTATTACGCCGGGTCGAGCATTGCCGGAACGGCCGGTGGGGTGTTCTGGCACCTCGGCGGTTGGAACGGGATCGGGTTGTTTATTGGCGGGCTGTTGGTGATTGCGCTGTTGGTGGCGTTGAAACTGGCGAAGTTGCCGCCGCTACCGGGCACCGCACAGGTTTAGCCACAACTGCGCCCTAGCGGTAATCGCGAGCCAAGGTACACTGACGGCATTCGTCAGTCTTGGTAAAGGGAAGCCAGAATGCGCCTGGACCGTCTCCACATTCAGAATTTTCGTTGCTACGAAGATGCCACTTTCGACTTTCAGCCGGGTTTCAATCTGGTGGTGGGAGTTAACGGGAGTGGGAAGACTTCGTTGTTGCAGGCGGTGGCCGCCAGTTTTGAGGACTTCGCTGCCTCCACTGGTGTTAATCAAGACTCGCTAAACGAGAAAGACGCCCGTTTTATCATCGATAACTACAACGGCCGAATTCGTTTTGAACGCCAGTACCCTATATTTCTTGAGGCAAACGGCTACGTATTCGGAAATCGCTCCTGGTCTAGAAAAAGACTGAGGGCTGAGGAGTACACCTTTCCAGACGGAGAGCTTGTTGCCGCTGTTCATCAAAACATTGATGAAATGAACGAAAGCAAAACTATTGATCTACCTTTACTGGCGTTCTATCAAGCCAACCGTCGCTGGACCACAGCGAATGTTTCCGCCGAATTTTCTGCAACTCAGAAAATATCGAGATTGGACGGTTATAAAAATTGGCATGACGCAGCAGCTGACATTAAAGACTTTGAAAGCTGGCTTATTGGAAAGACTCTGGAGCAGCTCCAGTCCGTACATCGATCTTCCAATGTTATGTCGGTCTTTGATGATGAACTCTGCTGGATTAACACAGCGCTAAGATCCGCCTTACCGAATTCAACCGGTATTTATTACGACCTTCCCCTCAGAAGCCTTCTCGTCAACCTGGAGGGGCATAGTTACTTACCATTCAACGAATTGAGTGATGGTCAGCGCGGATTGGTGGCTCTAATCGCAGACATCGCCCGCCGCATGTGCATCCTCAACCCGCATATGGGTAAAAATGTCCTGAAAAATACTTCAGGTGTAGTCATCATCGATGAACTGGACATTCACCTTCACCCTGCCTGGCAACGCATTATTGTGCCGGCACTTAAGGAAGCATTCCCCAAAGTCCAGTTCATCGCAGCCAGCCATTCACCTCAAATCATCGGCAGCCTGAAACCCGAAGAAGTCATCGTGCTTAACAACGGTGATGCTTCTCACCCACGGGTTACCTATGGCCTGGATTCCAGCAGCGTGCTGGAGGAAGTCATGGGCGTTACACAACGCGAGCCCGAGATTGAAACACTGCTCTCCGAGCTGTTTTCTACACTGGAAGACAACGACCTCAAAAGAGCAAAAATCCAACTTGAGGCGCTAAAGAAAAAAGCCCCGGACCTTCCAGAGTTCGCAGGGGCCGAAGCGTTGATCAGGCGAAAGGAGATCCTCGGTAAATGAAACGAGTGCTCAAAGGAACTGAACCCGCTTCATTTACAGAATGGAAAAACTCGGCGAATGATGAGTGGAACCCCACTTATCAAACGCTGCAAAACCCGCAAAAACGGGAGTTACATACCAATTTGTTGCTTGAGCAAGGGCACTTCTGTTGCTACTGCGGCAGAGAGATAGATGCTTCCAATAGTCATATCGAGCATTTCAAGCCTCAAGAGGACTATGAAGAGTTGGCACTGGAGTATCAAAATCTCCATGCCTCTTGTATACGAGAAACCAAGCCTGGCAACCCACTGCACTGTGGCCATCGCAAAGGAAACTGGTTTGACGAAACGCAGCACATCTCTCCAATGGATGAGCAATGCGAACTGCGCTTCCGGTATTTAAGGACAGGCAAAATCCAACCAACCGACTCTGACGACCTGCCGGCAACCAAAATGATTGAGGTGTTGGCACTAGACATTGCCTACCTCAACAATCGACGTCAGGCCACAATCCGCCGACTATTCGATGATGAGTTCATCACGCACGCCAGCGATGAAGATCTCTATCGCCTCGTGACCGCGATTCGCTCAACCGACATCTCCGATCAAAAACCTTTCGACCACATCATCGCCCGCTACGCCGAACAACTTCTCGGCCACTGAAAACCCACACAAACAAAAACGCCCGGCATAAGCCGGGCGTTTTCATTATCGGGCAACGATCACTCGTGATACTGAGCCGACAACTCATGCACCGCGCGCATAAACGCACCCGCATGCTCCGGATCAACTTCCGGCGTGATGCCATGCCCGAGGTTGAACACGTGACCGCTGCCCTTGCCGTAGCTGGCGAGGATGCGGCCGACTTCGGTGCGGATGGCTTCTGGCTTGGCGTACAGCACGGTCGGGTCCATGTTGCCTTGCAGGGCGACTTTGTTGCCGACGCGCTGGCGGGCTTCGCCGATGTCGCAGGTCCAGTCCAGGCCCAATGCGTCTGCGCCAGCATCAGCAATGCTTTCCAGCCACAGGCCGCCGTTTTTGGTGAACAGGATGACCGGCACTTTGCGGCCTTCGTGTTCGCGGATCAGGCCGCTGACGATTTTGCGCATGTAGGCCAGGGAGAATTCCTGGTACGCCGCCGCCGAGAGGTTACCGCCCCAGGTGTCGAAGATCTGCACCGCTTGCGCGCCGGCCATGATCTGGCCGTTGAGGTAGCTGGTGACCGACTGCGCGAGTTTATCCAGCAGCAGGTGCATGGCTTGCGGGTTGTCGTAGAGCATGGCCTTGGTCTTGCGGAAGTCTTTCGACGAGCCGCCTTCGACCATGTAGGTGGCCAGGGTCCATGGGCTGCCGGAGAAGCCGATCAGCGGCACGCGGCCGTTCAGTTCGCGGCGGATGGTGCTGACCGCGTCCATGACGTAGCCGAGGTCTTTGTGCGGATCCGGAATCGGCAGCGCTTCGATGTCGGCCATCGTGCTGACGACTTTTTTGAAGCGCGGACCTTCACCGGTTTCGAAGTACAGGCCTTGGCCCATGGCGTCCGGGATGGTGAGGATGTCGGAGAAGAGGATCGCCGCGTCCAGTTGCGGGTAGCGGTCGAGCGGTTGCATCGTGACTTCGCAAGCGAACTCCGGGTTCATGCACAGGCTCATGAAGTCACCGGCCTTGGCACGGCTGGCGCGGTATTCAGGCAGGTAGCGACCGGCCTGACGCATCATCCATACCGGCGTGACGTCTACAGGTTGCTTGAGCAGGGCGCGAAGGAAACGGTCGTTCTTCAGGGCAGTCATGTCGGCATCCGGAAAAAAAGTGCGGGCATTTTCTCAGAGCGCGACGCAAAAGGCACGGCAAGCGCCGCACCTTTTGTCTATCGGGTCAATTTGTCGCGGTTTCGGCACTAAAAGATCGTTCCCACGCTCCGCGTGGTAACGCCTCCTGTGACGCTCTGCGTCACGCCTTTTGGGACGCGGAGCGTCCCGGGCTGTATTCCCACGCAGAGCGTGGGAACAATCAGTGGAGGGGTTAGACGCCCAGGTAATCCAGAATCCCTTCAGCCGCATTACGGCCTTCGAAGATCGCCGTTACCACCAGGTCAGAACCACGAACCATGTCGCCGCCGGCGAAGATTTTCGGGTTGCTGGTCTGGTGCTTGTACTTGCCTTGTTCCGGGGCCACGACGCGGCCCTGGCTGTCGGTCTGGATCTCGAACTGTTCGAACCACGACGCCGGGCTTGGACGGAAACCGAATGCGATAACCACGGCGTCAGCCGGGATGATCTCTTCGGAGCCCGGGATCGGCTCTGGGCTACGACGGCCACGGGCATCCGGTTCGCCGAGACGGGTCTCGACCACCTTCACGCCTTCAACGCGGTCTTCACCCACAATCGCAATCGGCTGGCGGTTGTAGAGGAATTTCACACCTTCTTCCTTGGCGTTCTTCACCTCTTTACGCGAGCCCGGCATGTTCGCTTCGTCGCGACGATAAGCGCAGGTCACCGACTTGGCGCCCTGGCGAATCGATGTACGGTTGCAGTCCATCGCCGTGTCGCCGCCGCCCAGCACCACAACCTTCTTGCCTTTCATGTCGACGAAATCTTCCGGCGACTTTTCAAAGCCCAGGTTGCGGTTGACGTTGGCGATCAGGTAATCCAAAGCGTCATGCACGCCCGGCAGGTCCTCACCGGCAAAGCCACCTTTCATGTAGGTGTAAGTGCCCATGCCCATGAACACGGCATCGTATTCTTCGAGCAGTTGCTCGACGGTCACGTCCTTGCCCACTTCGGTGTTCAGGCGGAACTCGATGCCCATGCCGGTGAAGACTTCGCGACGATTGCTCAGCACGGTCTTTTCCAGCTTGAACTCGGGGATGCCGAAGGTCAGCAGACCGCCGATTTCCGGGTTCTTGTCGAACACCACCGGAGTCACGCCGCCACGTACCAGCACGTCGGCACAGCCCAGGCCGGCCGGGCCTGCGCCGATGACCGCAACACGTTTGCCGGTCGGCTTGACCTTGGACATGTCCGGGCGCCAGCCCATGGCGAACGCGGTGTCGGTGATGTACTTCTCGACCGAACCGATGGTCACCGCGCCGAAGCCGTCGTTAAGGGTGCAGGCACCCTCGCACAGACGATCCTGTGGGCACACCCGGCCGCAGACTTCCGGCAGGGTGTTGGTCTGGTGCGACAGCTCGGCGGCCTGGAGGATGTTGCCCTCGGCCACCAGTTTCAGCCAATTGGGAATGAAGTTGTGCACCGGGCACTTCCATTCGCAATACGGGTTACCGCAACCCAGGCAGCGGTGGGCCTGATCGGCCGAATGCTGGGGTTTGAAGGGTTCGTAGATTTCCACGAACTCTTTCTTGCGTTGACGCAACAGTTTCTTCTTCGGATCTTTGCGCCCGACGTCGATGAACTGGAAGTCGTTATTCAGACGTTCAGCCATTGTTAAAACCTCATCAAACTCTTCAGGCGCATATCACTGCGGATTGGCACGGGTGCTGGAAAGCAACGATTTCAGATTGGCAGCCTTAGGCTTGACCAACCAGAAACGGCGCAGATAGTCGTCGAGGTTTTCAGCGAGGTTACGACCCCATTCGCTGTCGGTTTCCGCGACGTATTCGTCCAGCACGCGTTGCAGGTGGCTGCGATAGGACTCCATCGCTTCGCCGCTGATCCGCTGGATTTCCACCAGTTCGTGGTTGACCCGGTCAACGAAGGTGTTGTCCTGGTCGAGCACGTAGGCGAAACCGCCGGTCATGCCTGAGCCGAAGTTGTAACCGGTCTTGCCCAATACGCAGACGAAACCACCGGTCATGTACTCGCAGCAGTGATCGCCGGTGCCTTCCACCACGGTGTGAGCACCGGAGTTACGCACGGCGAAACGCTCGCCCGCGGTGCCAGCGGCGAACAGCTTGCCGCCCGTGGCGCCGTACAGGCAGGTGTTGCCGATAATGGCGCTGTCCTGCGTCTTGTAGACGCTGCCCTTCGGCGGAACGATGACCAGTTTGCCGCCGGTCATGCCTTTGCCGACGTAGTCGTTGGCGTCGCCTTCCAGGTACATGTTCAAACCGCCGGCGTTCCACACACCGAAGCTCTGACCAGCCGTCCCTTTGAAGCGGAAGGTGATCGGCGCGTTCGCCATGCCTTGGTTGCCGTGCTTACGGGCGATTTCACCGGAGATCCGCGCGCCGATCGAACGGTCGCAGTTGCAGATATCCAGGGCGAACTCGGCGCCGCTCATGTCGTTGATGGCCGAGGTGGCCATGTCGACCATTTTTTCGGCCAGCAGGCCTTTGTCGAACGGCGGGTTGCGGTCGACCTGACAGAATTGCGGCTTGTCTGCCGGGATGTGATCGCTGCCGAGCAACGGGGTCAGGTCCAGGTGTTGCTGCTTGGCGGTCTGGCCTTCGAGGATTTCCAGCAGATCGGTACGACCGATCAGCTCTTCGAGGGAACGCACGCCCAGCTTCGCCAGCCACTCACGGGTTTCTTCAGCGACGTAGGTGAAGAAGTTGATCACCATATCGACAGTGCCGATGTAGTGGTCTTTACGCAGCTTCTCGTTCTGAGTCGCGACGCCAGTGGCGCAGTTGTTCAGGTGGCAGATGCGCAGGTATTTGCAGCCCAAAGCGATCATTGGCGCGGTGCCGAAGCCGAAGCTTTCAGCGCCGAGGATCGCAGCCTTGATCACGTCGAGGCCGGTTTTCAGGCCGCCGTCGGTCTGCACCCGGACTTTGCCGCGCAGGTCGTTGCCGCGCAGGGTCTGGTGGGTTTCGGCCAGGCCGAGTTCCCACGGTGCGCCTGCGTATTTGATCGAGGTCAGCGGCGATGCGCCGGTGCCGCCGTCATAGCCGGAGATGGTGATCAAGTCCGCGTAGGCCTTGGCCACACCGGCGGCGATGGTGCCGACGCCCGCTTCTGCGACCAGTTTCACCGAGACCAGGGCCTTCGGGTTGACTTGTTTCAGGTCGAAAATCAGTTGCGACAAGTCTTCAATCGAGTAGATGTCGTGGTGCGGCGGCGGCGAAATCAGGGTCACGCCCGGTACCGCATAACGCAGCTTGGCGATCAGACCGTTGACCTTGCCCCCTGGCAGTTGACCCCCTTCGCCGGGCTTGGCGCCCTGGGCGACTTTGATCTGCAGCACTTCAGCGTTGACCAGGTATTCCGGGGTCACACCGAAACGGCCCGTCGCCACTTGCTTGATTTTCGAGCTCTTGATGGTGCCGTAGCGCGCCGGGTCTTCGCCGCCTTCGCCGGAGTTGGAACGCGCACCGAGGCGGTTCATGGCTTCGGCCAGGGCTTCGTGAGCTTCTGGCGACAAGGCGCCCAACGAGATGCCGGCGGAGTCGAAGCGCTTGAGCACCGACTCCAGCGGTTCGATCTCGCTGATGTCCAACGGCGTGTCCAGGGTTTTGACCTTGAACATGTCACGGATCATCGACACCGGACGGTTGTCCACCAGCGCCGTGTATTCCTTGAACTTGCTGTAGTCGCCCTGCTGCACAGCGGCTTGCAGGGTGCTGACCACGTCCGGGTTGTAGGCGTGATATTCGCCACCGTGGACGAACTTCAGCAGACCGCCCTGCTGGATCGGCTTGCGCGGGCTCCAGGCTTCGGCGGCCAGGGCTTTCTGCTCGGCTTCGATGTCGACGAAACGCGCACCCTTGATGCGGCTCGGCACGCCACGGAAGCTCAGTTCGCAGACTTCTTCGGACAGGCCGATGGCTTCGAACAACTGCGCACCGCGGTACGAAGTAATGGTGGAGATGCCCATCTTCGACAGGATCTTCAGCAGACCTTTGGTGATGCCTTTGCGGTAGTTCTTGAACACCTCATAGAGGTCGCCCAGGACTTCACCGGTACGGATCAGGTCGCCCAGCACTTCGTAGGCCAGGAACGGATAGACCGCCGAGGCGCCGAAACCGATCAACACCGCAAAGTGATGCGGATCGCGAGCAGTGGCGGTTTCTACCAGGATGTTGGAGTCGCAGCGCAGGCCTTTTTCGGTCAAGCGGTGGTGCACCGCGCCGGTAGCCAGCGAAGCGTGGATCGGCAACTTGCCCGGGGCAATGTGACGGTCACTCAGCACAACCTGGGTACGACCGGAACGCACGGCTTCTTCAGCCTGATCGGCCACGTTGCGGATCGCCGCTTCGAGGCCGACGCTTTCGTCATAGTTGAGGTCGATGATCGCGCGCTCGAAGCCCGGACGATCGAGGTTCATCAGCGAACGCCACTTGGCCGGAGAAATGACCGGCGAGCTGAGGATCACACGCGAGGCGTGTTCCGGCGACTCCTGGAAGATGTTGCGCTCGGCACCGAGGCAGATCTCCAGCGACATGACGATGGCTTCACGCAGCGGGTCGATCGGCGGGTTGGTGACCTGCGCGAACTGCTGGCGGAAATAGTCGTACGGCGTGCGCACGCGCTGGGACAGCACGGCCATCGGCGTATCGTCGCCCATCGAGCCAACGGCTTCGTAGCCTTGTTCGCCGAGCGGACGCAGCACCTGATCACGTTCTTCGAACGTGACCTGGTACATCTTCATGTACTGCTTGAGCTGGTCGACGTCGTAGAAAGCCGAGCCGTGGTCGTTGTCTTCCATGGTCGCCTGGATGCGCAGGGCATTCTTGCGCAGCCATTGTTTGTACGGATGACGGGACTTCAAGCGGTTGTCGATGGCATCGGTGTCGAGGATCTGACCGGTTTCGGTGTCCACGGCAAAGATCTGGCCCGGGCCAACACGGCCCTTGGCGATCACGTCTTCAGGCTGATAGTTCCAGACACCGATTTCGGAGGCCAGGGTGATAAAACCGTTTTTGGTGGTGACCCAACGCGCCGGACGCAGACCGTTACGGTCGAGCAGGCACACGGCGTAGCGACCGTCGGTCATTACCACGCCGGCCGGGCCGTCCCACGGTTCCATGTGCATCGAGTTGTATTCATAGAACGCCCGCAGATCCGGGTCCATGGTTTCGACGTTCTGCCACGCAGGCGGAATGATCATCCGCACGCCACGGAACAGGTCGATGCCACCGGTGACCATCAGCTCGAGCATGTTGTCCATGCTCGAGGAGTCGGAACCGACGCGGTTCACCAATGGGCCGAGTTCTTCCAGGTCCATCAGATCGTTGGTGAACTTGGTGCGACGGGCCACGGCCCAGTTACGGTTACCGGTGATGGTGTTGATCTCGCCGTTGTGGGCGAGGAAGCGGAACGGCTGCGCCAACGGCCATTTCGGCAGCGTGTTGGTCGAGAAGCGCTGGTGGAACACGCAAATCGAGGTTTGCAGGCGCTGGTCGCTGAGGTCTGGATAGAAGGCGGTGAGATCCGCCGGCATCATCAGGCCTTTATAAATGATGGTCTTGTGCGAAAAGCTGCAGATGTAGTGATCGGCGTCGCCAGCGTTGGCCACGGACGAGCGACGACGGGAGGTGAACAGCTTGATCGCCATGTCCTGATCGCTCAGGCCTTCACCGCCGATGTACACCTGTTCGATTTGCGGCAGGCGCTCAAGGGCCAGGCGGCCGAGGACGCTGGTGTCGATCGGCACCTTGCGCCAGCCGACGAGGGTCAGACCGGCAGCGAGGATCTCGCGGTTCATGTTCTCGCGAGCCGCTTCGGCTTTGACCGGGTCCTGGTTGAAGAAGACCATGCCCACCGCATATTGCTTGGGCAGCTCGACGCCGAAGGTTTCCTGGGCAATGGCTCGCAGGAACACATCCGGCTTTTGAATCAGCAAGCCGCAACCGTCACCGGTCTTGCCGTCGGCGTTGATCCCACCACGGTGGGTCATGCAGGTCAGGGCCTCAATGGCCGTTTGCAAAAGGGTATGACTGGGCTCGCCCTGCATATGGGCTATCAGGCCGAAACCGCAGTTATCCTTGAATTCATCTGGTTGGTACAGACCTGCTTTCATAGACACTTTCTCACCAGGCTGCCTCTTTCCGAGGCAAATTTCTTTTCAATTCAACCACTTGCCATCCACGCCGAACGTACGTCAGCTTTGCGGGGGCAAAAGGGAGGTCATTGTACACACCGACACTTAGGCTCACAAATTTGACGACGAAATGTCGCAAATCTATGTCGCATTTGTGAAAGGTTTAAAGCGATATGCTGTGCTAGTCAAAACTTTTTTAATTTTGACCGCAACGACTCAAAGACCACTATGACGCAGACACCACAAGGCACGCGGTCTGTAGAGACGGCATGCACTTGTAGAAATTTTGAGGTGCCGGGAGAGGCGGCCTGGGTAAGGCCGCCGAATCTTCAGCGAGCTGTGGCCAGTTCTTGTTGGACGCTGGCGACAGAGCGAGGCCAAGGTTTACCAGCCTGAACCTTCGCTGGCAAGGCCTTGATGGCGGAAACGGCTGCATCACGGTTGGCAAAGCTGCCGTAGGTGATGACGTAAAGCGGTTTGCCGTTGAGGACTTTCTTGAAGTAACGGTACTCGCCGCCCTGCTCCTTGACGAAGGATTGTGCAGCGGCTTCGGAGCTGGTGCCGAGGATCTGCACCACGTAATTGCTCGTCGGCTGCCCGGCATACCAGGTGCCGCCGGCGGCCTTGGCCACGGTAACCGGCTTCTCGGCAGGTTTGGCGGCGACGACTGGCTTGGCCGGCGCTGGAGCCGGTTTGGCCACGGGTGCAGGCGCTGGCTTGGCGGTAGCGACCTGGGTCGGTGCCGGAGCCGGTTTCGCGGCAGGCGTCGGCGCAGGGCCTGGCTGGATGCCGGTAGGCGGTGCGATGGTGGTAACGGTCGGCGGTGTAGCGCTGGAGCCTTCGACCGGCACGCCGTCGTCGCCTTCAGTGATACCACCAGCCGCTTCGGCCAGCGGGCTGCGCATGACCGGTTGCGATTGGCCGACCAGCGGCAAAGGCATCGGTTGCGTATTACCGGCGAACTCCACGGAAGGAGCGCCGCCAGCGGCGTTCGGTTGTGGCGTACCCAATGGCAACTGGGCTTGCTCGTTGGCCGGTGCGCCGGTGGTCGGTGTCTTGCTGCGGCCCGGCATCAACCAGGCGGCGGCTACCGCGACCACGACTACGGCGGATATCGCCAATACGTGTTTCTTCGGCATGTTGAACCCCATACTTGGACGCTTCACCGCTGTGCGGCTGGCAATCATGGCTTCGATCATCGCATCGCGGGCGACCTGGTTGATGTTGCCAGGCCAACCGTCGGAGCTTTCGTGAATATCAGAGATCTGATCCGCGGTGAAAAGTTCGATACCCCGACCGGCGCCTTCAAGACGCTGATCCAGGTATTCGCGGGTTTCTTCTTCGGTGTACGGCTGCAATTCGATGACGTGGAAGCGCTCTTCCTCGAGGCTCAGCGCCTCCAGTTGCGCAATCAGCGACGACTCGCCGAACAGGAACACATGAGGGCGACCCTCTGGCGCACCGGCCGCCAGGGCCATCAAGGCGTCGAGCGCGGATTCGTCGAGCTGCTCGGCATCATCCACCAGCAAATAGACTTCCTGCCCGGTGAGGGCAAGTTGCACCACTTGGGCCAGAATCGCGCCGATCTCGGCCTGGGCCACGTTCAGCGCCTGGGCGACCTGACGCAACACACCGGCGGCATCGCCGGCACCACGGGCGGAAACCACCACGCTTTGCACGGATTGCTTGTTGGTGCTGGCCACCAGGGCCTGGCGCAACAGGGTCTTGCCGCTGCCTTGCGGGCCGGTGACCACCAGCAGCAACTGGCTGTAACGCGCCAGGTGATGCAGTTGTCCCAGCACCGGTTTGCGCTGGGCCGGGAAAAATTTGAAGCCAGGCACCCGTGGAGCGAAAGGGTCATGACTTAACTGGAAATGGCCGAGGAAAGCCTCGTCGGCATGCAAACTAGTCATCGGGATCTTATTAACCTTTAAGCTGAGCCAGGGCGCGGTAATCCGCTCCCAGCGTGGCCTGTAAAACCTCTTTCGGATAATCGTCGGTCACCACCGCTTCGCCCATGTGGCGCAGCAGCACCAGGCGCAAACGACCGTCGATCACTTTCTTGTCAATTGCCATGTGTTCGAGAAAATCGGCTTCGGCCATCTCTTCCGGCGGGATGACCGGCAGGCCGGCACGCTGGAACAGGCGAATACCGCGATCTCGCTCTTGCTCGCTAATCCAGCCCAGGCGCGCGGACATTTCCAGCGCCATTACGGTGCCCGCAGCGACCGCTTCACCGTGTAGCCACACACCATAGCCCATGTGGGTTTCGATGGCATGGCCGAAGGTATGCCCCAGGTTCAACGTGGCGCGAACGCCGTTTTCTTTTTCGTCAGCGCCGACCACCGCAGCCTTGGCCGCGCAGGAGCGTTCGATCGCGTAAGTCAGGGCCACTTGATCCAGGGCGCGCAGGCGATCGACGTTTTCTTCGAGCCAGGTGAGGAACGGCTCGTCGCAGATCAGCCCGTACTTGATGACTTCAGCCAGGCCCGCAGAGAGCTCGCGAGCCGGCAAAGTATTGAGGGTCGCGGTATCGATCAGCACCACATTGGGCTGATAGAAGGCGCCAACCATGTTCTTGCCCAGCGGATGATTGATCCCGGTCTTGCCGCCCACTGACGAGTCGACTTGCGACAGCAACGTGGTCGGCACCTGGATGAAATCGACACCGCGCTGGTAGCAGGCCGCAGCAAAACCGGCCATGTCACCGATCACGCCGCCACCGAGGGCGATCACCGTGGTGCGGCGGTCGTGCCGGGCGGTCAGCAGACCGTCGAAAATCAGTTGCAGGGTTTCCCAGGTCTTGAAGGCTTCGCCGTCCGGCAGCACCACCGAGACAACTGAAAATTGTGCGAGGCTTTTGGTCAGACGTTCGAGATAGAGCGGCGCCACGGTCTCGTTGGAGATGATTGCCACTTGCCGTCCGCGAACGTGCGGGGCCAGCAACTCGGGCTGATCCAACAAACCTTCGCCAATATGAATCGGGTAGCTGCGCTCGCCTAGATCGACCTTGAGTGTCTGCATGTGTCCCCACAGTGAAGATGGAATCAGGCGTCCTGCCTTGAGTTAACGAATGTGCGCGGCGCTTGCTGGTGTGACGCCGTTTGATAGCCATCCGCCACAACCTTGAGCGGCCATGACAGGACGCCGAGGATAGCGCATTTCGCGCCGCGCTTTAACGGGGAGGAAGCTGCTGCAAGCGTTCAAGGATGTCGAGCACGACCATTCGCGGCGGCCGCTCATCGGTTTCCACCACCAGATCGGCGATTTCCCGATAAAGCGGATCGCGGATCGCCAGCAGATCCCGAAGGGTCTTGGCCGGATCGGCGGTGCGCAACAGCGGACGATTGCGATCACGGGAAGTGCGGCCGACTTGCTGCTCGACGGACGCATGCAGATAAACCACACGCCCCCCGGCATGCAGGGCCCGACGATTGGCTTCGCGCATCACTGCACCACCACCGGTCGCCAGCACTACGCCGTCGCAGGCACACAGCTCTTCGATCATCGATTGTTCGCGATCACGAAAGCCCGGCTCGCCTTCCTTATCGAAGATCCACGGGATATTGGCGCCCGTGCGCAATTCAATTTCCTTGTCGGAATCTTTGAATGGCAGGCGCAGCTCTTTGGCCAGCAACCGGCCGATGGTGCTTTTTCCAGCCCCCATCGGTCCAACAAGAATCAAATTTCGCACAGAATCAATGACTCACAGCAATCGCCTGGTTGTTCATGATACGCGGAGTGAGAAATACCAGCAGCTCGGATTTTTTCTCCGAAACCACGTCACGCCGGAAAAGGCGGCCAAGATACGGCACATCGCCGAGAAATGGCACCTTATCTACAACCTTGCTCTGAGTATTTGAGAAAACCCCGCCAATGACGATGGTCTCGCCGTCGTTGACCAGCACTTTGGCGTTGACCTCGTTTTTCTTGATCGGCGGTACGTCCTGCACTTTGTTGAGGTAATCCGGTTCGTCCTTGGTGACCTTGACCTCCATGATGATGCGGTTGTCCGGGGTGATTTGCGGCGTCACTTCCAGGGACAGCGAGGCCTCCTTGAACGACACAGAAGTCGCACCACTGGAACTGGCTTCCTGATAGGGAATCTCGGTGCCCTTGAGGATTTTTGCGGTTTCCTTGTCGGACGTGACCACCTTGGGCTGCGAGACGATTTCGCCGTTGCCGGTCTTCTCCATCGCCGTCAGCTCAAGATCGAGCAGCACGTTGTCGGTGATGAACGCGATGCCGAGCCCCGAAGTATTGGCCGCAGTCCCCATATCGACGAACGACGAGTTGGTGTTCGTGCCGCCAGGCGTACCAATGGTGGCCGACCCGTCGGTGCCGTTGCTGACACCCGACGTGTTCCAGTTACCTTTGTTCTGGATCGACCCACCCCAGCGCACGCCGAGACTCTTGTCGTAATCGACGTTGGCTTCAACGATTCGCGCTTCGATCATCACCTGGCGCACCGGGATATCCAGTTGCGCGACGATGCGCCGAAGCTCGTCGAGGCGGTCCTGGGTCTGGTAGGCGATGATGTTGTTGGTCCGGTCGTCGACGGTGATCGAACCGCGCTCGTCGACTTTCGCCTCGGCGCTGGTCACCGAAGTGAACAGCTTGGCGATGTCCGCAGCTTTGGCGTAGTTGACCTGCAACAGCTCCCGACGCAACGGCGCCAGTTCGGCGATCTGTTTCTGCGACTCCAGTTCCTGACGCTCACGGGCGGCGATTTCATCCGCCGGCGCGACCAGCAAGACGTTACCGATCATGCGCTTGTCCAGACCTTTGGTTTTCAGCACCAGGTCCAGCGCCTGGTCCCACGGCACGTTCTGCAGTCGCAAAGTAATGCCGCCCTGCACCGTATCGCTGGCCACCAGGTTGAGGTTGGTGAAGTCGGCGATCAGCTGCAGCACCGAGCGCACATCGATGTCCTGGAAATTCAGCGAGAGTTTTTCACCGGTGTAGGCAAAGCGTTCGGCATTACGCTTCTGCAAGTCGTCGGCGGTCACCGGACGAATGCTGACGGTCAGCTTGTTGTCAGTCTGGTAGGTCGAATATTCGAAGGCGCCGCTGGGTTCGATGCTGATCACGGCGCGGTCGCCGGTGGCGCTGGCATTGACGAATTGCACCGGGGTGGCGAAATCCTTGACGTCGAGACGCACGCGCAATGGCTCGGGTAATTGGGTCCTGGCGAAGCCGAGGATGATCTTGCCGTCGCGTTCCTGGATGTCTGGCGCAATGGACGGATCCGACAAGTCGATCACCACATTGCCTTCGCCCTGGGTGCCGCGCTGAAAGTCCACGCCCCGGATCGACTTGCCCACTGGCGCATAGGCTTTCGCCGGGGCCGGCGTTGCGGTAGCAGTGCGGGGCGTGCTGGCGACAGGTTTGGACGCCGCGCCTTTAGCGCCTTGCCCAACGACCACGAACAGTTTGTTGCCTTCAACCCTGGAGCTGTAGGGCGTCAGTTGCGTCAGGTTGATGATCAGTCGCGTACGGTCCTTGGCCTCCACCACCGTTGCACTGCGGGCGTTGCCGCCACCCAGGTCGCGATTTTTGCTGGCCAGTTTGTTGACCACGCCCGGCAGATCAAGCGCAATGCGCGCCGGTGATTCGGTGGTGTAGCCGTGAGGCGGCGGTGGCGGCCCGTCGAAGGTCAACTTCAACTCGACGCGGTCACCCGGCAGCGCGGCGACATCCAGCGCATTGAGGTTGGCCGCTTGTACCATCGGCGACAGCAGCGCTATCCATAGCGAAATACCGAGGGTTGAGAAAATCCTGTTCATTATTCGAGTTCCACTATGAGTGCTCTTTCAAAGGGATGGTCCGTGGCCGTTCCAGCCAGGCGCCTTCGCCATCGGGAACGATTTCGACCACATCGACTTGCGAGCCGCTGATGGCGACGATTCGTCCATCGTTACGCCCCAGGTAATCGCCGACTTTCAACCGATGCACACCGCCCGCCCCGCGCAGCAGCGCAAAGGAGCCGGTGGCATTGGAGATCGTGCCGACCATTTCAAACTGCTCGATGTTGAAACCTTCGAGGTACTGCTTGACCCGATTGGGATCAGGCTTGACGTTGCGCGAACCGTGCTTCTGACCCGCCAGATCGACCCTGACCTGCCGGGAAAACGGGCTGCGCAGGTTCGCCGCGCTGTAAGTGAATGTGGGGTAAGACCGGAATGTCGGCGTTGGTTCAATCTTGCCCGGTGGACGCAGGCGTACTTCGTTCAGGTAGGCGTCCAGGTCGCCGAAGCCATTATCGCCGCCGCAACCGGCCAGACCGGCCAGCAACACACCCATCGAAAAACAACGAAACGGGCTCATTTTTGCAGCCCTTTGTCGTTGTAGCGGTAGGTCTTGGCGAGGATGCTCATGCGCAGCTTCGTCCCGCCGTCGGGATTGGCCGGCGCAAGGTCGAAGTCATGCAGGGTGACGATTCGCGGCAGCCCGGCCACGCCACTGACGAACGTGGCCAGGTCGTGATAGGCGCCGGTGACGGTGATCTGGATCGGCAACTCGATGTAGAACTGCTGGGTGACTTCTGGCAGCAACTTGATCTCTTCGAATTCCAGACCGCTACCCAGACCGGTGCGGGTGATGTCCTCCAGCAGCCCGGGGACTTCAGTGTCGCTGGGCAGTTGGCGCAACAGTACGCCAAAGGAGTTTTCCATCTCCTTCATCTGCTGGGTATAGAGCTCCAGGTTCGCCGCCATGCTCGCCTTGCTGGCGAATTGCTCCTTGAGCGTCGACTCTTGCGTGCGCTTGAGATCGAGCTCGTTTTGCTGGTCGCTGATGAAGAAGTTGTAGCCCAGCGCCAACACCAGGACCATCAGCAGGATGCCCGCCGCCACCTTGATTGCCGGCGGCCAGGAGCCGATGTTGTTGGTGTCCAGATCGTTGATGTCGATCTTGCGCAGCCCTTCGAACCATTCGGATGGAGTCATTTAGCGCCCTCCACCACAACGGGTCGTGTCTGACGGACGGTCAACTGAAAGACGTTGGCCTGATCCAACTGACCGGCGGTTGTCGCCTTGACCTCGGTCAGACTCGGTGCATCGAACCAGTCCGAGGCATCCAGATTGCGCATCAGCTCAGAGACCTTGTTGTTCGACTCTGCTGCGCCGGTGATGGCCAGGCTTTTGCCTTGCATTTTCACTTCAGTGAAATACACGCCGTCCGGCAGGGTAC
Organism: Pseudomonas sp. LBUM1646; assembly: GCF_059716165.1. Classification (NCBI taxonomy): domain Bacteria; kingdom Pseudomonadati; phylum Pseudomonadota; class Gammaproteobacteria; order Pseudomonadales; family Pseudomonadaceae; genus Pseudomonas; species Pseudomonas sp. LBUM1646. The sequence continues at coordinate 480,747 of NZ_CP166810.1, read as the reverse complement.
GCGCCAACTGATCGAAGATTCGCCCGCTGATCTGCCGGTTGCCTTGCAGGTCCTGGATGATACGCATGCGCTCCACTAGCTGCTGGCGGCGGGCCTTGAGGTCACTGATTTGCTTGATCCGCTCATCGACCACGGCAATCTGTTTGCCGAGGTATTCGTTGCGCGCCACTTGCTGGCTGATGGCGCTGCTGAAAACCTGGTCGGCAATCAGGACCAGGCCCACCGAACCGACCAGCACGCCCACCAACGTCAGCAGAAAGCGCTTTCGGCGCTCTTCGCGCAGCTCTTCACGCCAGGGTAAAAGGTTGATCCGCGCCATCAGTCGAAACTCCTGAGGGCCAGACCGCAGGCGATCATCAAGGCCGGCGCATCGCTGGCCAGAGCACCGGCGTTGACCTTGCTGCTCAGCGACATATCGGCGAACGGGTTGGCAACCTGGGTCGGAGTGCCCAGCCGCTGCTCGATCAACCGATCAAGACCGGAGACCGAGGCGGTGCCGCCGGCCAGCAGAATATGGTCGACCGCGTTGTACTGGCCGGACGCAAAGAAAAACTGCAATGAACGAGAGACCTGCTGCACCAGAGCCTCGCGGAACGGTTGCAACACTTCGCTGACGTAGTCGTCCGGCAAGCCGCCCTGCTTCTTTGCCAGCCCGGCCTGCTCAATGGTCAGGCCATAACGGCGCTGGATCTCTTCGGTGAGCTGGCGACCGCCGAACAATTGTTCTCGGGTATAGATGATGCGACCGTTGTGCAGAACGCTCAGGGTGGTCATGGTCGCGCCGATGTCCACCACGGCGACGGTCGGGCGCTCTTGGTTGGAAGCGAGTTGGGTTGCAAGCAGACCAAAGGAACGTTCAAGGGCGTAAGCCTCGACGTCCACCACTTTGGCGGTCAGCCCGGCCAGGGCCAGGGCAGCCTCACGGACCTCGACGTTTTCTTTTCGACAGGCGGCAAGCAATACATTGACCCGCTCGGGGTTGCGCACCGATACGCTCTGGACTTCGAAGTCGATGGCGACTTCGTCCAAGGGATAAGGAATGTATTGATCGGCCTCGATCTTGAGCTGGTTTTCCATCTCGTCGTCGGACAGCCCGGCGTCCATCTCGATGGTCTTGGTGATCACCGCCGAACCGGCCACGGCGACGGCGACGTTGCGGATGCCGGTCCGGGCCTTGAGCAGCACGCGAGACAGTGCCTGGCCCACGCCTTCGAGCTCGGCGATGTTTTTTTCGATGACTGCGCTGGCGGGTAACGGTTCGACCGCATAGGCCTCAACGCGATAGCGGTCGCCCTGGCGGCTCAGCTCCAGAAGCTTCACCGACGTGGAACTGATGTCGATCCCCAGAAGCGTTCTGGTCTTTTTATTGAAGAGTCCTAGCACTACCAATTCCCTATGACTATCCGTGAGTTACGGACTCTGTAATGTGCATTGCGTTCAATCCCTGCGTCTTGACAGAAGCGCAAATGACGCCCACCACGGAAAAATGCTTATAATGCCCAGCGTTTTTTTCCGCTTTTACTGCCAGCGCGGGTCGCTCTCTGTGTAGCCGGGACCCTGACGCCAAATTCATTCTTTACCCTGGATGTCCAAACGCCTTGATTCGTCTGCTGAAATTTTTCGGTTGGTCCATCGTCGCCGTTTTCTGCGGACTGCTTTTAGGTCTCAGTGGCGCCTATCTTTACCTTAGTCCGGGTTTGCCGTCCGTGGAGGCGCTGAGAAGCATTCAGTTGCAGATTCCTCTACGGGTATACAGCAGCGATAACAAGTTGATCGCAGAATTTGGCGAAATGCGCCGGACTCCGATCCGATTCGCCGACATTCCCCCCAATTTCATCAATGCGTTACTAAGTGCTGAAGACGATAACTTCGCCAACCACTATGGCGTCGATCCCAGCAGCCTGATGCGCGCCGCGACCCAACTGGTTAAAAGCGGCCACATTCAATCCGGCGGCAGCACCATCACCATGCAGGTCGCGAAGAACTTCTTCCTGACCAGCGAACGCAGCTTCTCGCGCAAAACCACCGAAATCCTTCTGGCCCTGCAGATCGAACGGCAGCTGACCAAGGACGAAATCCTTGAGCTGTACGTCAACAAGATCTACCTGGGTAACCGCGCCTACGGCATCGAGGCGGCCGCGCAGGTTTACTACGGCAAGTCGATTCGAGATGTGAGCCTGGCGCAGATGGCGATGATCGCCGGCCTGCCGAAAGCTCCGTCGCGCTTCAACCCACTGGCCAACCCGGCCCGCAGCAAGGAGCGTCGCGACTGGATTCTGGGGCGCATGTACAAGCTCGGGAAAATCACCGAAGCCGACTACACCACCGCGATCAACGAACCGCTGAACGCCAGCTATCACGTGCCGACCCCGGAAGTTAACGCACCGTACATCGCTGAAATGGCCCGCGCCGAAATGGTCGGCCGTTATGGCAGCGACGCTTACACCGAAGGTTTCCGCGTCACGACCACTGTGCCGAGCAATCTGCAGGAAATGGCCAACACCGCGCTCCACGAAGGCTTGATGACCTACGACCAGCGTCACGGCTATCGCGGCCCGGAATCGCGCCTGCCAGGCAAGACCCGTGAAGCCTGGGCCACCGAACTGACCAAGCAGCGCACCATCAGCAGCCTGGAGCCGGCCATCGTCACCCAGGTCGACAAGACCGGCCTGCAAGTGATGACCCGCACCGGCGACGAACACGTCGGCTGGGACGGCATGAAGTGGGCACGACCATTCCTGAACACCAACAGCATGGGCGCCAATCCGAAGCAGCCGGCGGATGTGGCTCAGGTCGGTGACCTGATTCGTGTGCAGCGCCAGCCGGACAATTCGCTGAAGTTCAGCCAGATTCCGCAGGCCCAGGGAGCATTGGTTTCCCTTGATCCGCAGAACGGCGCCATTCGCTCGCTGGTGGGCGGCTTCGCTTTCGAGCAGAGCAATTACAACCGCGCCATGCAGGCCAAGCGTCAGCCGGGTTCGAGCTTCAAACCGTTCGTCTACAGCGCCGCTCTGGATAACGGCTACACCGCCGCCACCCTGGTGAATGATGCGCCGATCGTGTTTGTCGACGAGTACCTGGACAAGGTCTGGCGTCCGAAGAACGACACCAACACCTTCCTCGGCCCGATCCGCTTGCGCGAAGGCCTGTACAAGTCGCGTAACCTGGTGTCGATCCGCCTGGTGCAGGCGCTGGGCGTTGATCGCACCATCGACTACATCAGCAAGTTCGGCTTCAACAAGCAGGACCTGCCGCGCAACCTGTCCCTGGCCCTCGGTACCGCGACCCTCACGCCGATGGAAATCGCCACCGGCTGGAGCACCTTCGCCAACGGCGGCTACAAGATCACCCCGTACATCATCGACAAAATCGACAGCCGCAACGGCGATACGCTGTTCGTTGCCAACCCGCCGAGCGTGCCTCAGGGCGATGCGGCGACCAGTGGCATTGCCGCACCGGTAGCCCAGACGTTCACGGTCAACCCGACTCCGGGCGAGGCCACGGCGGCTCCCGGCACAGTGCCGCAAACCCCGGCGCTGGCTGAACGTATCGTCGATGGCCGCACCACGTTCATCCTCAACAGCATGCTCGAGGACGTGATCAAACTCGGCACCGGTCGCCGCGCGCTGGCCTTGGGCCGTCCCGACATCGCGGGCAAGACCGGCACCACCAACGAATCCAAGGACGCCTGGTTCTCCGGCTACAACGCCGATTACGTGACCACGGTCTGGACCGGTTTCGATCAGCCCGAGAGCCTGGGTCGCAAGGAATTCGGCGGCACCGTCGCACTGCCGATCTGGATGAACTACATGGCTGCTGCGCTGAAGGGCAAGCCGCCGCATACGCAAGCCGAACCGGAAGGCATCCTCAGCCTGCGGGTGGATCCGCTCAGCGGCCGTGCGGCCACGCCAAGCACGCCAGGGGCCTACTTCGAGCTGTTCAAGGCCGAAGACACGCCACCGTCGGCGAACGAACTGGGTAACGGCACTGCACCAGGCAGCCCGCTGCCAGCGGATGAAGCGGCACCGATCGATTTGTTCTGATCGAGTAACGCAGCAAAAAGCCCCGCCTTCGAGAGAAGAGCGGGGCTTTTTTTGCACCGATCGTTCCCACGCTCTGCGTGGGAATGCCTCAACGGACGCTCCGCGTTCGGCTCTGGAAGGGACGCAGAGCGTCCCGGCCTGCATTCCCACGCGGAGCGTGGGAATGATCATCCGGCAGACATAAAAAAGCCCCGACTCAATAGAGCCGGGGCTTTCGGTTGAAGCGCTACAACGGCTTAGCCGTTGAACACGTCATCCACGCTTTTCAGCGGGTAGTTCTTCGGATACGGCAGGGTCGCTACACCCGTCTCGATGGCAGCCTTGGCCACGGCATCGGAGATCACGGTGATCAAACGGGCATCCATTGGTTTCGGGATGATGTACTCACGACCGAATTCCAGCTTGATGCCGCCGTAGGCGTCGCACACTTCCTGAGGAACCGGCAGCTTGGCCAGTTCACGCAGGGCGTTGGCCGCGGCCACTTTCATTTCTTCGTTGATGCGCTTGGCGCGAACGTCCAGGGCACCGCGGAAGATGAACGGGAAGCCCAGTACGTTGTTGACCTGGTTCGGGTAGTCCGAACGGCCGGTAGCCATGATCACGTCGTCACGGGTGGCGTGTGCCAGTTCCGGGGCGATTTCCGGGTCCGGGTTGGAGCACGCGAACACGATCGGGTTGGCCGCCATGGACTTCAGGCCTTCAGCGCTCAGCAGGTTCGGGCCGGACAGGCCAACGAACACGTCTGCACCGGTCAGGGCGTCAGCGAGGGTACGCTTCTCGGTCGCGTGAGCGAACACAGCCTTGTACTGGTTCAGGTCGTCACGGCCGGAGTGGATCACGCCGGTACGGTCAACCATGAAGATGTTTTCGATGTTGGCGCCCATGCTCACCAGCAATTTCATGCAGGAGATGGCGGCCGCACCGGCACCGAGGCAGACGATTTTGGCGTCAGCCAGGGTTTTGCCAGCGATTTCCAGGGCGTTGATCATGCCGGCCGCAGTAACGATCGCGGTGCCGTGCTGGTCATCGTGGAATACCGGAATGTCGCACTGCTCGATCAGAGCACGTTCGATCTCAAAGCACTCAGGCGCCTTGATGTCTTCCAGGTTGATGCCACCGAAGGTGATGGAGATACGCTTGACGGTGTCGATGAAGGCTTGCGGGCTTTCGGAGTCGACTTCGATGTCGAACACGTCGATGCCGGCGAAGCGCTTGAACAACACGCCTTTACCTTCCATCACTGGCTTGGAAGCCAATGGGCCGAGGTTACCCAGGCCGAGAATCGCGGTGCCATCGGAAATGACTGCAACCAGGTTGCCCTTGCCGGTGTATTTGTAGGCCAGTTCAGGATCGCGGGCGATTTCGCGTACTGGTTCGGCTACGCCGGGGCTGTAGGCCAACGACAGGTCGCGGGCGGTAGCGGTGGCCTTGGTGAGCTCGACACTCAGCTTCCCTGGACGAGGATGGGCGTGATATTCGAGAGCGGCAGTTTTCAAATCAGACATGTGGGCATTCCGCTTTTTACTGTTGGACAGACGGACCGCCGAGGATACGCGTGTCGCAAAGTCCCTACAAGACTGACCGGTCACCCCTGTCAAGCGCCCGGCCCTACGACTTTGGGCCAAGAGCCACGGAACACAAGGGATTGACTGTTCACAATCCGTACAAAAAATGTCTACAACTTTTTATCACTGCCGGGCTTGAAGCATCGAAGGATCACTTAACGGGAGCAGCCAACGCGCCTGACCGTCATGGAGCCCGCCACGGCGCGAGCGGTCCAGCACCCAACCGCGCCCCTCGATCTGCTTGCCCTTCAGCCGCTCAAGCGCGGCGACATCGAACCGGGCCAGCAAATTGGGTGCAACGCGCAATACAACCGAATCCTGCAACTCGATCCAAACCCCACCGCGATTGCGCTGGACCTTGCTCACACGACCACTGAGTATCGCGAAACCGGACGCGCGGATCTGATCCGCTTTCAGCACAGGCGACTGGCGCCACAGCCCGAGGCCAGCCTGTCGAGCCGTGCGCTCCGCTGCTTGCTGGCAAGTCACTAAATCGACATTCGGCGCCACTGCCACCTGAAAACCGAGGCCTTCGGCGAGCATCTGCGCTTCGAGATTGGCGCCATCAGCGCCGTAGACATGAGCCAGCGTGCGCCCGTAGCGATCCTTGCCCTCCTTACCGGTCAGCAATCCCACCCGACCGTTGCTGGCGGCCACCAACGCTTCGAGGCGCTGGCGTGCGGCCACGGCGAACGGCTCGTCGGTACGGCCTTGTCGGCCCAGTTCCGGGGTGTTCAAGCCGATCATTCGCACACTGCGGCCATCGCTCAGGCGCAGGGTGTCGCCATCCACCACCCGCTGCACCACGACAGGCGCCAGACCGCTCGGCGTCGGGCAAAAGGCCTGGGCACTGGAAAGCCAAATCGCAGACACAAAAAAGGCGCCCGCGAGGGACGCCTTTTTCAACAGCGAGGAAAAGCCCATAGGGCTTCTCAACCTTACTCTGCAGCAGCAGGCTTTTTGCCAAAAGCACCGAAACGGTCTGCGAAGCGCTGTACACGGCCGCCAGTATCCAGAGTCTTCTGCTTACCGGTGTAGAACGGGTGGCACTCGTTGCATACGTCAGTACCCAGTGGCTTGCACAGGTTCGAACGAGTTTCGAACTTGTTGCCGCAGCTGCAAGTTACTGCAATGGTTTCGTACGCTGGATGGATATCGGCTTTCATGGTGTATTCCTCAGGCTAGCGTGCCGCCACTCAACACTATTGTTGAATACCGCACGTAATTAGGCCGCGGATTCTACCAGACCTTTGAAATCGCGCAAGCTGTCGCTTCTACCGACCGTCTGCTAGGCTCCCTGCCTTCTTCACCGCCCCATCATCGAGAAAACCTTCGCGTGCCCGACGCCATTTTGCGCCTCGCCCTGCCCTCGCCCCTGCGCCGCCTGTTCGATTACCGTGCCCCGGCCGGGGTCCTGCGCGCCCAGTTGCAACCGGGCATGCGCCTGCGGGTTCCGTTCGGCAGAAGGGAGATGATCGGCATTCTGGTCGAGGTCACCGACACCAGCGAAGTCCCGGTGGAAAAGCTCAAACCGGCCATCGCCCTGCTCGACGCCACGCCGCCGCTGCCACCGGCGCTGTTCAAGTTGTGCCTGTGGACGTCCCAGTATTATCAGCACAGCCTCGGCGACACCTTGAGTTGGGCGCTGCCGGTGTTGCTGCGCCAGGGCGAACTGGCCGAAGCACGCCAGGAACGCTTCTGGTCCGTCGCTCCCGGCGCCAGTCTTGATGATCCGCGCATCGCCCGCGCCCCGCGCCAGCGTGAAGCCCTGGCGACGCTGGCCCAGCACCCCCACGGCGTCGCCCATCAGTTGCTGAGCAAATTGATGCTGAGCAAGGACAGCCTCGACCTGTTGCTGGCCAAAGACCTGGTGCAGGTCGAAATCCGCAAGCATGCCCCCGGCGCCCGCCACGAACACTGGCTGGCCCAGCCTGAATTGCCGCTCAACCCGGAACAGCGCACCGCTTACGAGGCAATCCGCGCCGGGTTCGACAGTTATCACGCGTTCCTGCTGGCCGGCGTCACCGGCAGCGGCAAGACCGAAGTCTATTTGCAACTGATCCGCGAAACCCTCGAAGCCGGCAAGCAAGCGCTGGTGCTGATCCCGGAGATCAACCTCGGCCCACAGACCCTGGCGCGCTTCGAGCAGCGTTTCAATGCGCGCATCGCGCTGATCCATTCGGCGGTCAACGATCGCGAACGCCTGGAAGCCTGGCTCGCGGCCCGGGACGGCGACGCCGACATTATTATCGGCACCCGTTCGGCACTGTTCACGCCGATGAAAAACCCCGGCCTGATCATCATCGACGAAGAGCACGACGGTTCCTATAAACAGCAGGAAGGTTTGCGCTACCACGCCCGCGACCTGGCCTTGGTCCGCGCCCGGCAGGAAAACATCCCGATCGTCCTCGGCTCCGCCACACCTTCGCTGGAAAGCCTGCATAACGCCTACACCGGCCGCTACGGTCTCCTACGCCTGAATGAGCGTGCTGGCGGGGCCAAGCAGCCGCGTTTCCTGCGTCTGGACGTAAAAAGTCGTCCACTGGACAGCGGGATTTCCGGGCCGATGCAGCAAGCCATCGGTCAGACCCTGGCCGCCGGCCAGCAAGTCCTGGTCTTCCTCAACCGTCGCGGCTTTGCCCCGACTTTGCTCTGCCACGATTGCGGCTGGATGTCCGAGTGTCAGCGCTGCGATGCGCGGATGACCGTGCACCAGCGCTCCGGCGAACTGCGCTGCCACCATTGCGGCTACGTCGAACGCGTACCCCGGCACTGCCCGAAATGCGGCAAGGTCGATTTGCGCCCCGTCGGCGCGGGCACCGAGCGCGCCGAGGAACGTTTGGCGATTTTGTTCCCGGATGTGCCGGTGCTGCGGGTCGACCGCGACAGCACGTCGCGTAAGGATGCGATGAATCAGCTGTTCGCCACCATCCAGAAAGGCCAGCCGTGCATCCTGGTCGGCACGCAGATGCTCGCCAAAGGGCACCACTTTCCACGGGTAACGCTGGTGTCGATTCTGGATGCCGACGGCGGGCTGTTCTCCGGTGACTTCCGCGCCAGCGAGCGCATGGCGCAGTTGATCGTCCAGGTCGCCGGCCGCGCTGGCCGGGCTGAAGAGCCGGGCAGAGTGATCATCCAGACGCACCTGGCCGACCATCCATTGCTGGTGCAACTGACCGAACAGGGTTACTTCGCCTTTGCCGAACAGGCCTTGAGCGAACGTCGTGCCGCCGGCCTGCCGCCATTTGCGCATTTGGCGCTGCTGCGGGCCGAAGCGCACAAACCGGGGCAGGCCGAAGGTTTTCTCGATGAGGCGTGCAGCGAGGCGGAACGATTGCTGGCTGAGCAGAATCTGACCGGTATCGAGTTGCTCGGGCCGGTGCCGGCGCCGATGGAACGTCGGGCCGGGCGTTATCGGGCGCAGTTGTTGTTGCAGGCGACGGCGCGGGCGCCGTTGCATCGGTTGCTGAGCAGTTGGTTGCTGGCGTTGGAGCAAATGCCGAGTGGGCGCGCGGTGCGTTGGTCTTTGGATGTTGATCCCGTCGATTTGTATTGATTAGGAGCGAGGTTTGCCCGCGAAGAGGTCCTAATTGTCACCACATATCCATAACCTGCCCGCTATAGTTGGCAAGCACGTCCGTGCCACGGATAATGCCCAGTTTTTCCACTAGCGCATCCAGGCGCCGCCGCGCTTGCGGTCGAAAGAGAACACCATGAAAGACACCATTCGCCAGCTGATCCAACAAGCCATCACCCAACTCGTCAACGAAGGTGTGTTGCCTGAAGGCCTGTCGCCGGCGATCCAGGTGGAAAACTCCCGTGACAAGAAGAACGGCGACTTCGCCAGCAACATCGCGATGATGCTGGCCAAACCGGCGGGCATGAAGCCGCGCGACTTGGCGGAAAAAATCATCGCCGCCCTGCCGGCTGACGAAAACGTCACCAAGACTGAAATCGCCGGCCCGGGCTTCCTGAACTTCTTCCAGAACACCGAGGCCCTGGCCTCGCGCCTGGACGCCGCACTGGCCGACAAGAACGTCGGCGTGCGCAAGGCCGGCCCGGTGCAGCGCACCGTGGTTGACCTGTCGGCGCCGAACCTGGCCAAAGAGATGCACGTCGGCCACTTGCGCTCGACCATCATCGGCGACGGCGTGGCCCGAGTGCTGGAGTTCCTCGGCGACACCGTGATCCGCCAGAACCACGTCGGCGACTGGGGCACCCAGTTCGGCATGTTGATGGCCTACCTGCAAGAAAACCCGATCACCAGCGACGAGCTGTCGGACCTGGAAAACTTCTATCGCGCCGCCAAGCAACGCTTCGACGAATCAGAAGAGTTCGCTGATCGTGCCCGTGGCCTGGTGGTCAAGTTGCAGGCCGGCGATGCCGAGTGCCTGGCCCTGTGGACGCGCTTCCGCGATATCTCGCTGTCGCACTGCCAGGCAATTTACGAACAACTGAACGTCAAACTGACCATGGCCGACGTGATGGGCGAAAGTGCCTACAACGACGACCTGATCAACGTGGTCAACGACCTCAAGGCCGCCGGCCTGCTGGTCGAGAGCAACGGCGCCCAGTGCGTGTTCCTCGACGAATTCAAGAACGCCGACGGCGACCCGCTGCCGGTGATCATCGTCAAGGCTGACGGCGGCTACCTCTACGCCACCACCGACCTGGCGGCCGTGCGTTATCGCAGCGGCAAGCTGAAAGCTGATCGCGTGTTGTACTTCGTCGACCAGCGTCAGGCCCTGCACTTCCAGCAAGTGTTCCAGGTCGCACGCCTGGCCGGTTTCGTGACGCACCCGATGGAAATGGAGCACATGGGCTTCGGCACCATGAACGGCGCCGATGGCCGTCCGTTCAAAACCCGTGATGGCGGCACCGTGAAGCTGGTCGATCTGCTGACCGAAGCCAAGGATCGCGCCTACACCCTGGTGAAAGAGAAGAACCCGGAGCTGGCCGAAGACGATCTGCGCAACATCGCCAAGGTCGTGGGCATCGGCGCGGTGAAATACGCCGACTTGTCCAAGCACCGCACCAGCGACTACAGCTTCAACTTCGACCTGATGCTGAACTTCGAAGGCAACACCGCGCCGTACCTGCTGTACGCCTACACCCGCGTCGCCGGCGTGTTCCGCAAGCTCGGCAAGGACTTCAGCGAAGTCGAAGGCCAAATCGTCCTCGAAGCCACACACGAACATGAACTGGCCGCCAAGCTGGCGCAGTTCGGTGAAGTGCTGAACAACGTTTCCGATAAAGGGACGCCGCACATCCTCTGCACCTACCTGTACGATGTCGCCGGGCTGTTCTCCAGCTTCTACGAGAACTGCCCGATCCTCAGCGCCGACACCCCGGCGCAAATGCAGAGTCGCCTGCGCCTCGCCGCGCTGACCGGCCGCACACTCAAGCAAGGCCTGGAACTCTTGGGTCTGGAAACTCTGGAGCGTATGTAAGTTGGCTGCCAAGAAAAAACCTGCACCCAAGCGTGGCGCCAGTCGTTACACCGCTCCTGCAAAACAACCGATCCCGGGTTGGCTGTGGATGGCCATCGGCCTGACGGTCGGCGCGTTTATCGTGTTCCTGATGAAACTGGAGCCGGGTAAAGGCAGCGAGAGCGTCAAGCGCGAGAAGATCGAGCAACAGAAAGCCAGCAAGATTGCCGAGGCCAACAAGACTCCGCCGAGCCCGACACAACCGGTGAAGCCGAAGTACGACTTCTACACCTTGCTGCCGGAATCGGAAGTGATCGTGCCGCCGGACGCGGTGCCGGAGAAAACCCTGCCGACGCCGCAAGTGCCGACGGTTCCGACCACCCCGGTGACGCCAGAGCAAGCGGCGAAGATCGACACTGCACGGGCTCAGGCTGCGCTGGCCGGGATTACGCCGCCACCGCCGCCACCGGTTTCCAAAGCGGCGCCGGTGACCAAGTTCTTCCTGCAGGCCGGTTCGTTCCGCAAAGAAGCTGATGCCGATAAGGTTCGCGCGCAGATCATCTTGCTCGGTCAGGCGGTGGTGGTAGAGTCCGGCATGGTTAAGGATGAAACCTGGTATCGGGTGTTGGTCGGGCCGTTCAGCAATCGCGAACAACTGACCACCGCCCAGAAACAACTGGCCGGCAGCGGTTTCAGCAACCTGTTGTTACAACAACGCCAAAGCCGCTGACCCACCTCCGATCGTTCCCACGCACCGCGTGGGAATGCCTCAAGGGACGCTCCGCGTCCAGTGACGCGGAGCGTCACGGGCTGCATTCCCACGCGGTGCGTGGGAACGATCAGCACTCACACCGCTCGTCCCCTCTCCCGCCCTACAGTTGAAAAAATCTCCACCACCCCCATATGAGTTGGCATAAGGCATTTTCGCCCCGCTGCGTGGAGACTCTCCCTTGACCACCATCGTTTCAGTTCGCCGCCACGGCAAAGTCGTCATGGGCGGCGACGGCCAGGTTTCGCTAGGCAATACCGTGATGAAAGGCAACGCGAAGAAAGTTCGTCGCCTGTACCACGGTCAGGTCATCGCCGGTTTTGCCGGGGCTACCGCCGACGCCTTCACCCTGTTCGAGCGTTTTGAAGGCCAGCTCGAAAAACATCAGGGTCACCTGGTTCGCGCCGCCGTCGAACTCGCCAAAGAATGGCGCACCGACCGCTCCCTCAGCCGCCTCGAAGCCATGCTCGCGGTCGCCAACAAAGACGCATCGCTGATCATCACCGGCAACGGTGACGTGGTTGAACCCGAAGAAGGCCTGATCGCCATGGGTTCCGGCGGCGGCTACGCTCAAGCCGCAGCCAGCGCTTTGCTGAAGAAAACCGATTTGTCAGCCCGGGAAATCGTCGAAACCGCGCTCGGCATCGCCGGCGACATCTGTGTATTCACCAACCACACCTTCACCATTGAGGAGCAGGACCTCGCCGAGTAAGCCTGTTTCGGCCCAGTGCCACGGCTCGCTTTTGCCAGAGGACCGCCAATTACTATGTCCATGACTCCCCGTGAAATCGTCCACGAACTCAATCGCCATATCATCGGCCAGGACGATGCCAAGCGCGCCGTCGCCATCGCGCTGCGTAACCGCTGGCGCCGGATGCAGCTGCCGGAAGAGCTGCGCGTTGAAGTAACGCCAAAGAACATCCTGATGATCGGCCCGACCGGTGTCGGTAAAACCGAGATCGCCCGTCGCCTGGCCAAACTGGCCAACGCGCCGTTCATCAAGGTCGAAGCGACCAAGTTCACCGAAGTCGGCTATGTCGGCCGCGACGTCGAATCGATCATTCGTGACCTCGCTGACGCCGCAATCAAGCTGCTGCGCGAACAGGAAATGACCAAGGTTCGCCACCGCGCCGAAGACGCCGCCGAAGATCGCATCCTCGACGCCCTGCTGCCACCGGCACGCATGGGTTTCAGCAATGAAGAATCGACGACGTCCGCCGATTCCAACACCCGTCAGCTGTTCCGCAAGCGCCTGCGCGAAGGTCAGCTGGATGACAAGGAGATCGAAATCGAAGTCGCCGAAGTGGCGGGTGTCGATATCTCCGCGCCACCGGGCATGGAAGAGATGACCAACCAGTTGCAGAGCCTGTTCGCCAACATGGGCAAGGGCAAAAAGAAAAGCCGCAAGCTCAAGGTCAAGGACGCACTGAAACTGGTACGTGACGAAGAAGCCGGCCGTCTGGTCAACGACGAAGAGTTGAAGGCCAAGGCCCTGGAAGCGGTCGAGCAGCACGGCATCGTGTTCATCGACGAAATCGACAAGGTCGCCAAGCGCGGCAATTCCGGTGGCGTCGACGTGTCCCGCGAAGGCGTGCAGCGCGATTTGCTGCCGTTGATTGAAGGCTGCACCGTCAACACCAAGCTGGGCATGGTCAAGACCGACCACATCCTGTTCATCGCTTCCGGTGCATTTCACCTGAGCAAGCCGAGCGATCTGGTGCCTGAGCTGCAGGGTCGTCTGCCGATTCGCGTTGAACTGAAGGCGCTGACCCCGGAAGACTTCGAGCGCATTCTCAGCGAGCCGCATGCGTCGCTGACCGAGCAATACTGCGCGCTGCTGAAAACCGAAGGCCTGACCATCGAGTTCCAGCCGGACGGGATCAAGCGCATCGCCGAGATCGCCTGGCAGGTCAACGAGAAAACCGAGAACATCGGTGCTCGTCGCCTGCACACGCTGCTTGAGCGTTTGCTGGAAGAGGTGTCGTTCAGCGCCGGTGACCTGGCCAGCGCCCACGATGACAAGGTGATCCTGATCGACGCCGAGTACGTCAACAGCCACCTCGGCGAATTGGCGCAGAACGAAGACCTGTCCCGCTACATTCTGTAGAGCCTCAAGTTGCAAGTTACAAGCGTCAAGCTGATCGCGTTAAGCTTGCAGCTTGTAGCTTGCCGCCCAAGGCCCCTTCTATGATTCCCACCGACATCAAACTGCACAAAGCCTCGAAAACCCTGTCGCTGAAATACGCGTCCGGCGAGGAATATCACCTGCCCGCCGAGTTCCTGCGCGTGCACTCTCCCTCCGCCGAGGTCCAGGGCCATGGCAAACCTATCCTGCAATTTGGCAAGATCGCCGTCGGCCTGAGCAAGGTAGAACCGGCCGGTCAGTACGCACTGAAATTGACCTTCGACGACGGCCATGACAGCGGCCTCTTCACTTGGGAATATCTGTACCAGTTGGGCGTGCGCCAGGAAGACCTCTGGAACGATTATCTTGCCGAGCTCAAAGCCGCCGGCAAAACCCGCGATCCGAGCCAGTCCATCGTCAAGCTGATGCTCTAGGTCAGGCCTCTTGCTCTTTAGAGGGCATTTTCTAATTTCATCTGTTTGAATGCTCCGCTGTGTGGCTGAGGATCGGCCCGCTTGCGAAAAAAATTAAACTCGGGTAACCAATGGAACTGGCAAGTTCCCTGCAGTGCTCTATGAACTAGAAAGCAGCATTAGCGTTGCGGAATTAACGGTCACCCGAGCAGCAGTACCTGGTATTGGTTGTGTGACTACACGGCTGGGCTCAGGTACTCGTCTCAGGACAATGGAGCGTCGTAGATGAGTAACAAGAACAACGATGACCTGAAGTATCAAGCCTCGGAAAACACCCTGGGGCTTAATCCTGTTGTTGGGCTGCGTGGAAAGGATCTACTGGCTTCTGCTCGAATGGTGCTCAGGCAGGCCATCAAACAACCGATTCACAGCGTCAAGCATGTCGCTCATTTCAGCCTCGAACTCAAGAATGTGCTGTTCGGAAAATCCGAGCTGCACCCGCCAGGCGAAGACCGTCGCTTTGCCGATCCGGCCTGGAGCCAGAACCCGCTCTACAAACGCTATTTGCAAACCTACCTGGCGTGGCGCAAGGAACTCCATGCCTGGATCGACGACAGCAGCCTGTCGCCAAAAGACGTCGCCCGCGGGCATTTCGTGATCAACCTCATGACCGAAGCCATGGCCCCGACTAACAGTGCGGTCAACCCGGCAGCGGTCAAACGCTTCTTCGAAACTGGCGGCAAGAGCCTGCTTGACGGCCTCTCCCACCTGGCCAAGGACATCGTGCACAACGGCGGCATGCCGAGCCAGGTCAACATGGGCGCGTTCGAGGTTGGCAAGAGCCTGGGCGTGACCGAAGGCGCGGTGGTGTTTCGCAACGACGTGCTGGAGTTGATCCAGTACCGGCCGATCACCGAGCAGGTGCACGAGCGCCCACTGCTGGTGGTACCGCCGCAGATCAACAAGTTCTACGTATTCGACCTGAGCCCGGACAAGAGCCTGGCGCGCTTTTGCCTGCGCAATAACCTGCAGACGTTCATTGTCAGCTGGCGCAACCCGACCAAGGAACAACGCGAGTGGGGCCTGTCCACCTACATCGAAGCGCTCAAGGAAGCGGTCGATGTGGTCATGGCAATCACCGGCAGCAAAGACGTGAACATGCTCGGCGCCTGCTCCGGCGGCATCACCTGCACCGCCCTGCTGGGCCACTACGCGGCGATCGGCGAGAAGAAGGTCAACGCCCTGACCTTGCTGGTGAGCGTGCTGGACACCACCCTGGACAGCGACGTGGCCCTGTTCGTCGACGAGCAGACCCTCGAAGCCGCCAAGCGTCATTCCTACCAGGCCGGCGTGCTGGAAGGTCGCGACATGGCGAAAGTCTTTGCCTGGATGCGCCCCAACGACCTGATCTGGAATTACTGGGTCAACAACTACCTGCTGGGCAACGAGCCGCCGGTGTTCGACATCCTGTTCTGGAACAACGACACCACACGGTTGCCGGCCGCGTTCCACGGCGACCTGATCGAGATGTTCAAAAGCAACCCATTGATCCGCCCCAATGCTCTGGAAGTGTGCGGTACACCGATCGACTTGAAGCAAGTCACGGCCGATATCTTTTCCCTGGCCGGTACCAATGACCACATCACCCCGTGGAAGTCCTGCTACAAATCGGCGCAACTGTTCGGCGGCAACGTTGAATTTGTCCTGTCCAGCAGCGGGCACATCCAGAGCATCCTCAACCCGCCGGGCAACCCGAAGTCGCGCTACATGACCAGCATCGACATGCCGGTGAAGGCCGAGGACTGGCAAGAGAACTCCACCAAGCACACCGATTCCTGGTGGTTGCACTGGCAGGCGTGGCAGGCCGAGCGCTCGGGCAAGCTGAAGAAATCCCCGACCACACTGGGCAACAAAACCTACACGGCGGGCGAAGCTGCGCCGGGTACTTACGTGCATGAACGGTAACTGACACACCTCGCCCTGTAGGAGCTGCCGCAGGCTGCGATCTTTTGAGTCTGGTTTCAAGAATCAAGATCAAAAGATCGCAACCTGCGGCAGCTCCTACAGGGATCGGGGATGAATTCACCCACAGGGCCTGAAGCATGCCGCAACCGTTCATATTTCGTACCGTCGACCTGGATGGCCAGACCCTCCGCACGGCGGTACGCCCCGGCAAGCCTCACTTGACGCCCTTGCTGATTTTCAACGGCATCGGCGCCAACCTGGAGCTGGTGTTTCCGTTCGTCGCGGCGCTGGACCCGGACCTGGAAGTCATCGCCTTCGACGTTCCCGGGGTCGGCGGCTCGTCAACGCCCAATCACCCGTATCGTTTTCCGGGATTGGCGAAACTCACGGCACGGATGCTCGACTATCTCGACTACGGACAAGTCAACGTGATCGGCGTGTCCTGGGGCGGTGCCTTGGCGCAACAGTTCGCCTATGACTATCCCGAACGCTGCAAGAAACTGGTCTTGGCGGCCACGGCAGCGGGCGCGGTGATGGTGCCCGGCAAGCCGAAAGTGTTGTGGATGATGGCCAGCCCAAGGCGTTATATCCAACCATCACACGTGATCCGCATTGCGCCGATGATCTATGGCGGCTCGTTCCGCCGCGATCCGACGCTGGCTGCCAGCCATGCGGCGAAGGTGCGTTCGGCGGGCAAGCTCGGTTACTACTGGCAGCTGTTCGCCGGCCTCGGCTGGACCAGCATTCACTGGCTGCACAAGATCCACCAACCGACGCTGGTGCTGGCCGGCGATGACGATCCGCTGATCCCGCTGATCAACATGCGCGTACTGGCCTGGCGGATTCCGAACGCCCAGTTGCACATCATCGACGACGGGCATCTGTTCCTGATTACCCGGGCCGAAGCGGTGGCGCCGATCATCATGAAGTTCCTCGAGGAAGAACGTCAGCGTGCGGTGATGCATCCGCATCCGGCGCCATTTGGCGGCTAATCAGCCGTTTAGCCGACGGAAAGGGAATGGCAGGACGCCGTTCCGCGCAACAACCCGTAACAGCGTCTATGGTGTTCTGGTTCAGTGTGTTTGTTTTTGGCCTGAAGACGAAGGAGTGTTGATTCATGCGCGAAAAACCAGCGAGGGAATTTTTACCCACTCCCGCCGCGTTCATCAACGCACAGAGTGCGATTACCGGCCTGCGTGGCCGGGATCTGTTTTCGACCCTGCGCAGTGTTGCCGCCCACGGTTTGCGCAACCCGGTGCACAGCGCCCGCCACGCCCTTAAACTCGGCGGTCAGTTGGGTCGTGTGCTGCTGGGGGAAACCCTGCATCCGACCAACCCGCAGGACAGTCGCTTTGCCGATCCGGCGTGGAGCCTCAACCCGTTCTATCGGCGCAGTTTGCAGGCGTATCTGAGCTGGCAGAAACAGGTCAAAAGCTGGATCGACGAGAGCGCCATGAGCCCCGATGATCGGGCCCGCGCCCACTTCGCGTTTGCCCTGCTCAACGACGCCGTGGCGCCGTCCAATACCTTGCTCAATCCGCTGGCGATCAAGGAGATATTCAACTCCGGCGGCAATAGTTTGGTGCGCGGTGTCGGGCACCTGATCGACGACTTCCTGCACAACGATGGCTTGCCCAGACAAGTCACCAAGCAAGCCTTCGAAGTCGGTAAAACCGTCGCCACCACCACCGGTTCCGTGGTGTTTCGCAACGAGTTGCTGGAGCTGATCCAGTACAAGCCGATGAGCGAAAAGCAGTATTCCAAGCCGCTGTTGGTGGTGCCGCCGCAGATCAACAAGTACTACATTTTCGACCTGAGCCCACACAACAGCTTCGTCCAGTTCGCCCTGAAGAACGGCCTGCAAACCTTCATGATCAGTTGGCGCAACCCGGATGTTCGCCATCGCGAATGGGGGCTGTCGACCTACGTTGAAGCGGTAGAAGAAGCGATGAATGTCTGCCGGGCGATCACCGGCGCGCGCGAAGTCAACCTGATGGGCGCCTGCGCCGGCGGGCTGACGATTGCCGCGTTGCAAGGCCATCTTCAGGCCAAGCGGCAACTGCGCCGAGTCTCGAGCGCGACCTATCTGGTGAGCCTGCTCGACAGCCAGATGGACAGCCCGGCCACCCTGTTCGCCGACGAACAGACCCTGGAAGCTGCCAAGCGCCGCTCCTATCAGAAGGGTGTGCTGGACGGTCGCGACATGGCCAAGGTGTTCGCCTGGATGCGCCCCAACGATTTGATCTGGAGCTACTTCGTCAACAACTACTTGTTGGGCAAGGAGCCGCCGGCGTTCGACATTCTCTACTGGAATAACGACAACACGCGGCTGCCAGCGGCGTTCCATGGCGACCTGCTGGACTTCTTCAAGCACAACCCGCTGAGTCATCCGGGCGGTCTGGAAGTGTGCGGCACGCCGATCGATTTGCAGAAAGTCACCGTCGACAGTTTCAGCGTGGCCGGCATGAATGACCACATCACCCCGTGGGATGCGGTGTATCGCTCAACCCTGCTACTCGGTGGCGAGCGACGTTTCGTGCTGTCCAACAGCGGCCATGTGCAGAGCATTCTCAACCCGCCTTCCAACCCGAAAGCCAACTTCGTCGAAAGCCCGAAACTGAGCAGTGATCCAAGGGCCTGGTATTACGACGCCAAGCAAGTCGACGGCAGTTGGTGGACGCAATGGCTGGGCTGGATTCAGGAACGCTCCGGAGCGCAAAAAGAAACCCATATGGCCCTCGGCAACCAGAACTATCCACCGATGGAAGCCGCACCCGGCACTTACGTCCGCGTGCGCTGACGCGCAAACAACCACGGCCGACGCAGGCCGTGGCATGACTCGACCATTAAGAAGACTGGATGAAAACCCGCGACCGGATCCTCGAATGTGCCCTGCAGTTGTTCAATCACAAGGGCGAACCGAACGTCTCCACCATGGAAGTTGCCAATGAAATGGGGATCAGCCCGGGCAACCTCTACTACCACTTCCACGGTAAGGAACCGCTGATTCTGGGGTTGTTCGAACGCTTCCAGAATGAGTTGGCGCCGCTGCTTGATCCGCCTTCCGATGTGGAACTCGGTCCCGAAGATTACTGGCTGTTCCTGCACCTGATCGTCGAGCGCCTGGCGCACTACCGGTTCCTGTTCCAGGACCTGTCGAACCTGGCTGGGCGCCTGCCGAAACTGGCCAAGGGTATCCGCAATTTGCTCAACGCCCTGAAACGCACATTGGCATCATTGCTGGCGCGATTGAAGGCTCAGGGGCAGTTGGTCAGCGACACCCAGGCGTTGGGGCAACTGGTGGAACAGATCACCATGACGTTGCTGTTTTCGTTGGACTATCAGCGGATTCTTGATCGCGAGGGTGAAGTGAGGTTGGTGGTGTACCAGATCATGATGCTGGTGGCGCCGCACCTGCTGCCGCCGATCAAGGCCGCGACGGAGCAACTGGCGTTGCAGTACCTCGAAGAACACGACTAACCCCCTGTGGGAGCGAGCTTGCTCGCGATGGCGGTGTGTCAGATAACATCGATGTCGACTGACACGCCCTCATCGCGAGCAAGCTCGCTCCCACAGGGGATCTACGGTGTTCATTAATCCGTGCATAAAAAAACGCCCGACCTTTGCAGGCCGGGCGTTTTCTTGAGCCCTGAAATCAGGACTGACTGGTTGGCGTCGATGGAGCTGGCGCGGCAGTCGGGGTCACAGCAGGGGTCGGCGCTGCAGCGGAGTTCGCTGAAGTGGCCGAGGTTGCCGGTTTGGCGGCAGCCACTGCTGGTTTTGGTGCGGCGGCTTTTGGCGCTGCCGGTTTTTTCACCGCTGGCTTCTTCGCTGCGGCAGGTTTTGCCGCTGGCTTGGCTGCGGGTTTGGCAGCTGCGGGTTTGGCAGCCGGTTTAGCAGCAGGTTTGGCTGCTGCCTTCGCGGCGGCGACCGGTTTGGCTGCTGCTTTGGTAGCTGCCTTGGCGGCCGGTTTAGCGGCAGCGGTTTTGGCAGCGACTTTAGCTGCTGGCTTGGCAACCGCTTTAGCAGCGGCCTTCACCAGTGGCTTGGCAGCAGGTTTGGCCGCTGCGGTTTTCGCCGCAACAGGGGCAACCTTGGCGCCGGTGAGTTTTTCGATCTGCTTGGTCAGGGTATCGACCTTGCTGTGCAGTGCCTTCACCTCATTGCGGCTCGGAACACCCAGGCGCGAAATGGCGCTGTTCAGGCGCTTGTCAAAAGCCCCTTCCAACTCATCCCACTTGCCCAGTGCGCGATCTTTCACGCCGCTGATGCGCGACTTGGCCGACGAAGCGGAGTCCTTGGCGGCATCGACTTTTTTGCCGACTGCGCTTTTGGTGAGCTTCTCGGCTTTCTCGCCGTCTTTAACCAATGTATCGAAGAGTTTGCTGCCGTCAGTGTCGATCTTCGAATACACGCCTAAACCAGCCAGCCAGATTTTGCGGGAGTAGTCTTCGACTTTCCCGATCCACGAGCTGCCTTCTTTTTCAGTATTCTTTTTACCAGCCATCCCGTTCTCCTTAAGATTTACGCGCGACACGTTCGAGCAATGCCGTCAGCTCATCGAGCTTAGCAGAGAGTGTCTCAACGTCATGTTTAGACGGAATGCCGATACGATTCAAGGCACTTGCGACACGCGAGTCAAAAGCCTTCTCGACTTTGTCGAGTTGAACTTCGACCTTGCCTTTGAAAGTACTCACTTCACTCTTGGCTTCATCGATCTCGGCATTGGCCGCTTCGAGTTTCGCCTCGACTACTTTTTTGCCTTTCTTTTCAACAGTTTGACCAGCCTTGATCAACTCTTGAAAGTACTCGCTGCCCTCGTGGCCAACCTTGGTGTAGGCACCCAGGCCTGCCAGCCAGATCTTGCGGGCATACGTTCTGACGTCTTGCAGAGCGTTAGTCGATGCGTCGATTTTTTTCTTCAAAATAACTTTGGCCATGGTGCACCTCACGCGCAGAAGGTTTGAGGAACTGCCCGCGAAAGTGTCGGGCTCAGGCACAAAGTAGGGAGAAAAATTAGAAACGGCACCCTAACAACTGACATAAACAGAGGGTGCCTGATGGAAGAGATCGCAGCCTCGTTTCACTCGACAGCTGCTACAGAGGTCGGCGGCGTGCATCTGTAGGAGCTGTCGAGTGAAACGAGGCTGCGATCTTTCCGGAATCACACCAACGCTTTATCGAGGGCCTTTTCGATTTCCGATTTGATGGTGCCGCTCATGGCCGACATCAACAGGCCCAGCTCGACATCGACCTTGATCGAATCCTCGCCTACATGCACCGCGCCCTTCACCCCCGAACGCTTGAGGTTCAGGGTGTCGCCCGACCACGACGGCTCCAGGCCATATTGCTCGGACAGTTTCTGCGCCAACAGGTCGGCCTTCTCGCGAGCTGCTTCCTTGCCCAGGCCGTGGGCACGTTCAACACTAATTCGGGCCATCGAATGACTCCTGCTTTATGGATACTTTCCTGAAGCATCTTGACCGCTGCTGCGGCAAAACGTCCCGGTGGTCGCCTATCTTACCTTCAGCCTTGCCAAGACAAAGCAGGCCACCGGGATTAGAATGTCCCGCATTCTCTTCTGGTGACAGCGATATGACTGATCAGCGCAAAGGCAGCGATGCCGAACCCACCACTCACTTCGGTTTCAAAAACGTTCCGGAAAGCCAAAAAGCGGAAAAAGTCGCTGAGGTTTTCCACTCGGTAGCCGCCAAGTACGACTTGATGAACGACCTCCTGTCGGGCGGCATGCACCGTCTGTGGAAGCGTTTCGCGATCGAACTGTCGGGCGTTCGCACCGGCAACCGCGTGCTGGACATCGCCGGCGGCACCGGCGACCTGACCAAGAAATTTTCGCACCTCGTCGGTCCGACCGGCCAGGTGGTATTGGCCGACATCAACGAATCCATGCTCAAGGTCGGTCGTGACCGCCTGCTGGATCTGGGTGTGGCCGGCAACGTCGAATTCGTCCAGGCCGATGCGGAAAAGCTGCCGTTCCCGGACAACCATTTCGACTGCGTGACCATCGCTTTCGGCCTGCGCAACGTCACGCATAAAGAAGACGCCCTGCGTTCGATGCTGCGCGTACTCAAGCCGGGCGGCCGTTTGCTGGTGCTGGAATTCTCCAAGCCAACCAACGCGCTGATGTCCAAAGCCTACGACGCCTACTCGTTCGCCTTCATGCCGCTGATGGGCAAGCTGATCACCAACGACTCGGAAAGCTACCGCTACCTGGCCGAATCGATCCGCATGCACCCGAATCAGGAAACCCTGAAGTCGATGATGGTCGAGGCTGGTTTCGACCGCGTGACCTATCACAACATGACCGCAGGCATCGTCGCCCTGCACCGCGGCATCAAGCCCTGATGTTGCTGGCCGGCCTGCTCGCCAGCGTCGAGCTCGGTCTGAACCGGGTGCTGCGTCTCGACAGCACGGCGCTGCCACGGCTGGCGCATTTGAGCGGCAGAGTGATTGCCGTCGATTGCCGCAGCCCGGCGCTGCAGCTGTTCATCCTGCCCAGCGATGAAGGCCTGATGCTCGCCTCCCAGTGGGAAACCGGCGCCGACTGCACCTTGCGTGCACCGGCCTCGAGCCTGTTGAAACTGGCGCTGAGCAAGGACAAGACCTCGGTGCTGCATGGCCATGAAGTCGAACTCGACGGTGACAGCGGCGTATTGCTGGAACTGGCGGCCGTCCTGCAAGACCTTGAGCTGGACTGGGAGTACGAACTTTCTCGCTGGCTCGGCCCGGTCGCCACGCAACTGCTCGGCGGTCACCTGCGCAGCCGCGCTCGCTTTTACCAGCAAGGGTTCGCCAGCCTGAATCAGAACATGGGCGAATACCTGGCCGAAGAATCGCGCACCCTCGTCGGTCAGCGCGAAGCCGAAGCCCGTTTCAGTGAACTGGACCAGATCAAACTTGATCTTGAACGTCTCGAGGCGCGTTTCGAGCGCCTTTCCCGATCCCTCGACCCAAGCGATAACGCATGAAGCTGCTTGCCGTCCGCCGTTTGTTGCGCATCCAGCGCGTCGTGATCCGCTACCGCCTCGATGACCTGCTGTTCGCCCTGCCGCTGCCCTGGTTTCTGCTGGCGCTGCGCTACGCCTTGCCGTGGCGCTGGTTCCCGCGCAAGACCCTGGACCTGACCCGTGGCGCGCGATTGCGCCTGGCGCTGCAGGACCTGGGGCCGATTTTCATCAAGTTCGGGCAGATTCTGTCCACTCGCCGCGACCTGTTGCCGGAAGACATCGCCGATGAGCTGATGAAGCTGCAGGACCGGGTGCCGCCGTTCGACTCGCAAGTGTCGGTCAAGTTGATCGAAGAACAGCTCGGCAAAAAGATCAGCGAAGTCTTCAGCCGTTTCGACGTCGAACCGCTGGCCTCGGCCTCGGTGGCGCAAGTGCATGCGGCGCAGCTGAAAACCGGCGAAGAAGTGGTCGTCAAAGTAATCCGCCCGGGCCTGAAACCGATCATCAAGCAGGACCTGGCGTGGCTGTTCATCCTCGCCCGCGCCGCCGAAAAACTCTCGGCCGATGCGCGCCTGTTGCACCCGGTAGACGTGGTCCTGGACTACGAAAAAACCATCTACGACGAACTCGATCTGTTGCGCGAGGCGGCCAACGCCAGCCAGTTGAAGCGCAACTTCGAAGGCTCGGAGCTGCTGTACGTGCCGCAAGTCTATTGGGACTGGTGCCGCCCGAAAGTGTTGGTGATGGAGCGCATCTACGGGATTCAGGTCACCGACCTGGCGACCCTGGCCGACCAGCGCACCGACATGAAAATGCTCGCCGAACGCGGTGTGGAGATCTTCTTCACCCAGGTGTTCCGTGACAGCTTCTTCCACGCCGACATGCACCCGGGCAACATCTTCGTCAGCACCGTGACCCCGTGGAGCCCGCAGTACATTGCGATCGACTGCGGCATCGTCGGCAGCCTGACCCCGGAAGACCAGGATTACCTGGCGCGTAACCTGTTCGCCTTCTTCAAGCGTGATTACCGGCGTGTGGCGCAGTTGCACATCGATTCGGGCTGGGTGCCGGCGGAAACCAAACTCAATGAATTCGAAGCGGCGATCCGCACCGTTTGCGAACCGATCTTCGAAAAACCGTTAAAAGATATTTCCTTCGGTCAGGTGCTGATGCGCCTGTTCCAGACCGCTCGGCGCTTCAATATGGAAGTGCAGCCGCAACTCGTGCTGTTGCAAAAAACCCTGTTGAACATCGAAGGCCTGGGCCGTCAGCTGTACCCGGACCTGGATCTGTGGAACACCGCCCAGCCGTTCCTCGAACGCTGGATGCGCGAGCGCGTCAGCCCGAAAGCCTTGATCGGCAACGTGCAGAGCCAGTTCGAGCAACTGCCGCACCTGGCCAACATGGCCCGCGACCTGCTGGAACGCATGTCCCAGCCCCACGCCTACGATCCGCCGCCGCCGTGGCATCGGCGCAAGGACGACTGGTTCCTGCGGTTGCTCGGTTGCGCGCATCTGGGCGGTGGCGCGCTACTCGCAGCGGGCGGCCCGCTGAATGAACTGGGGCATTGGCCGGCCGGGGTCATGATGATTGTCGGTTTGTATCTGGTCGTTCGCCGATAGCCAGAGCCATCGCACGCTGGCACACTGTTTCAACGCCTGCCCGACTAATGAAGTGTCGGGCCCGCTGTCGGAGTCGAAGATGAAAAACTGGCTGGACGAGATCAAGTGGGATGCCGATGGCCTGGTGCCGGCGATTGCCCAGGATCACAAGACCGGGCGCGTCCTGATGATGGCCTGGATGAACCGTGAAGCGCTGGAACTGAGTGCTGCCGAGAACCGTGCCATTTACTGGTCACGTTCCCGTGGCAAGTTGTGGCGCAAAGGTGAAGAGTCGGGCCACGTGCAAAACCTGCATGAGATGCGCCTGGACTGTGACGCCGACGTGATCATCCTGATGGTCGAGCAGATCGGCGACATCGCTTGCCATACCGGCCGCCAGAGCTGCTTCTACCGTGTCTTCGAGAACGGCGACTGGAAAACCGTCGACCCGATCCTGAAAGACCCGCACGCCATCTATTCCGCAGGACACAGCCATGAGTGACACTCTGACCCGTCTGGCCGAAGTGCTGGAAGAGCGCAAAGGCGCGGCCGCCGACAGCTCGTATGTCGCCAGCCTGTACCACAAGGGCTTGAACAAGATTCTGGAAAAAGTCGGCGAAGAGTCGGTCGAAACCATCATTGCCGCCAAGGACGCCGCCATCAGCGGTGACTGCAGCGATGTGATCTACGAGACCGCCGATTTGTGGTTCCACAGCATGGTCATGCTCGCCCAACTGGGGCAGCATCCACAGGCTGTGCTCGATGAACTGGACCGTCGCTTCGGTCTGTCCGGACACGCCGAGAAAGCCTCGCGTCCGTCCGCCTGAATAACTAATTTGAGAGGAGCAGTAACATGGGCATTTTTGACTGGAAACACTGGATCGTCATCCTGGTTGTCGTGGTGCTGGTGTTCGGCACCAAGAAACTGAAGAACCTCGGCACTGACGTCGGCGAGTCGATCAAGGGCTTTCGCAAAGCCATGAACGATGAAGAAAAACCGGCCGATCCGACCGTGACCCCGGCCCAACCGGTGCCACCTGCTCAACCAACGACGACCTCGCCACTGAACCAGCCGCACACCATCGACGTGCAGGCGCAGAAAGTCGAAGAGCCGATCCGCAAAGACGTGTGAGCACAGACTAATGTTTGGTATCAGCTTCTCTGAACTGCTGCTCGTCGGCCTCGTGGCCCTGCTGGTGCTGGGCCCCGAGCGTCTGCCGGGTGCTGCGCGCACCGCCGGTCTGTGGATCGGGCGGCTGAAGCGCAGCTTCAACGCGATCAAACAGGAAGTTGAACGTGAAATCGGTGCCGACGAGATTCGTCGGCAACTGCACAACGAGCACATTCTGTCCCTGGAGCAAGAGGCGCGGAAGATTTTCACGCCTACCCAGCAGGAAGCCACGCCGGTGCAGCCGGTTGAGCCGATGGCCGAGCAGACGATTCATGCGCCGGGCACGGAACCAGTCGCCTCCATGGGCGGCGTCGAACCCGCACCTGTTGTCGCCGCGCCGACACCCGTAGAACCAGTTGCTCCTGCGGCGGCGCCCATCGCTCCCGCTCCTCATGACCCCACACTGCCGCCGCGAGCCCCATGAGCGATCTTCCTGAAAACGACCAGCACATGCCGCTGGTTTCGCACCTCACCGAGTTGCGTACCCGCCTGCTGCGCTGTGTAGCGGCGATTTTCATCATCTTCGCCGGGTTGTTCGCGTTCACCCAGCAAATCTACACTTTCGTCTCCACACCGCTGCGCCAGTACCTGCCGGTGGGCGCGACGATGATTGCCACCGACGTGTCGTCGCCGTTCCTGACGCCACTGAAGCTGACGATGATGGTGTCGCTGTTCCTGGCGATCCCGGTGATCCTGCATCAGATCTGGGGCTTCATCGCGCCGGGCCTGTACAAGCACGAGAAGCGCATCGCGGTGCCGTTGCTGGTCTCCAGCATTCTGCTGTTCTATACCGGCATGGCGTTCGCCTATTACCTGGTGTTCCCGCTGATCTTCAAATTCTTCGCCGCTGCCACCCCGGCCGGCGTGGAAATGATGACCGACATCAGCAGCTACCTCGATTTCGTCATGACCCTGTTCTTCGCCTTTGGCGTGGCGTTCGAAATCCCGGTGGCCGTGGTCCTGCTGGTGTGGATCGGCGTGGTCAACGTTGCTTACCTGAAGAAGATTCGTCCGTACGTGGTCATCGGCTGCTTCGTGGTCGGCATGATCCTGACCCCGCCGGACATTTTCTCGCAGACGTTGTTGGCCGTACCGATGTGGTTGCTGTTCGAAATCGGCATCCTGTTCGGCAGCCTGGTCAGCAAACGGGGCGAGCACCCGGACGACCAACCGGCTGACGATCATAACGACCAGCCGCCAGCGACCCAGCCGTGAACCTGCTGCTCCTCGAAGAGGCCGATTTCATTGCGGCCGACCGAGTGATCCTGCGTGATCGGCGGTTGACGCATATGCAGGAAGTCCATCGCTGCGTCGTCGGTGACAGCATGCGCGTCGGCCGGATCGGCGGGCTGATGGGCTCGGCCGAAGTGCTGCGCCTGGAGGCTTCAGAAGCTGAACTGCGCGTCACCCTCGACCAGCCACCGCCCGCCAAGCTGCCATTGACCCTGGTGTTGGCCCTGCCACGGCCGAAAATGCTCCGTAGGGTGTTTCAGACCGTGGCGGCCATGGGTGTGCCAAGGATCGTGCTGGTGAACAGCTACCGCGTCGAGAAGAGCTTCTGGCAAACCCCATTCCTTGAGCCCGAGGCGATTCGTGAGCAATTGATCCTCGGCCTGGAACAGGCCCGGGACAGCGTGCTGCCGGAGATTGTCATCGAGAAGCGCTTCAAGCCGTTCGTCGAAGACCGTCTGCCCGCCATCACCGAAGGCACCCTCGGCCTGGTCGGCCATCCCGGCAATTACCCGCCCTGCCCTCGCGGCCTGGACGAAGCGGTGACCCTGGCCATCGGCCCCGAGGGTGGCTGGATTCCTTACGAAATCGAATTGCTGGGCAAGTCCGGGCTGCAACCGGTGCAGCTTGGCGACCGAATCCTGCGAGTCGAAACCGCCGTCACCGCGCTGCTGGCGCGCCTTTTCTAACCCAAAACACCCTGTAGCAGCTGGCGAAGCCTGCGTTCGGCTGCGCAGCAGTCGTCAATCCGGCCTACACGGTTAACCTGAATAACCGCAGTGCCCAATTTGCGACTGCTTCGCAGCCGAACGCAGGCTTCGTCAGCTGCTACATAGAATGCGTATCCAGCCTCTACAGAATGTCTCCCGTCAGCCGATACAGTCCCCATAAAACCAAATTGTGTTCCAAGGGGAGTAGCAGCATGTACCGTTGGCTAGCCGAGAAACTGGGAAACGTAAGCGTCAATCGCAAACTGGGTGTCGGCTTCGGTCTCGTCCTGCTCCTGACCTTGTTGATCACCTTCACCGGTTGGACCGGCCTGACGGGTGTGATGAACCGCGGCGACAAACTCGGGTTCATTGCCAGCCTCAACGAGCTGACCAAGGACCTGCGCCTCGCCCGTCAGGACTACGAAATGCGCCGTGGTGAACAAGGCCCGGGTGCGGTCAACGACTTGGTGGGCCAACTCGATGCCGGCCTGCAAACCGCGCGCAAGCTGATCGAGCAACCCGCCGATGTGGCGATGATCGACCAGCAACTGGCCGCCGTCAGCCAGTACAAGCAAGCCTTCACGGCCATGACCCAGGCCGGCGCCAACCGCGAAGACGCCCGCAGCAAGCTCGGTGCAACCGCTGACAACGCCGTGGCCAAGGTCGCTGAAGTCGAAAAGGCGTTGCTGCAAGGCGACAGCGTCGCCCAGTTCAACAGCGTGATCGACCTGAGCAAACTCATCCAGCAAGCGCGCTTCCAGGTGCGCGGCTACACCTACAGCGCCAAGACCGAAGCCGAACAGCCTGCGCTGGACGCCATCGATAACGCCCTGAAAAACCTCGAGACCCTGCCGGGCAAACTGCCGGAGCAGTACGCCGCCAACCTGCAACAAGCCAGTGATTCGCTCAAGGCCTACCGCGCCGCCGTCAGCCAGTTCCGCGATTCTCAGGTGGCCAGTGCCGCCGCACTTAAGCGCATGAGCGAGCAAGGCGACACTCTGCTCAACGTCAGCAAAAAACTGACCGCCTCGCAAACCACCGTGCGTGATACCGACGCTGCCCATGCCAAGAACCAACTCCTGATGGCCTCTATCCTGGCGCTGGCGTTTGGCTTGCTCGCAGCCTGGGCCATCACCCGCCAGATCGTCATTCCGCTGAGCCAGACACTCAAAGTCGCCGAGCGCGTCGCTGCCGGTGATCTGACCCACAACCTCATCTCCGAACGCCAGGACGAACTGGGCCAGCTCCAGCGCGCCATGCAGAGCATGACCCTGGGCCTGCGCGAGTTGATCGGCGGCATCAGCGACGGCGTCACGCAGATCGCCAGTGCCGCTGAAGAACTGTCCGCCGTTACCGAGCAAACCAGCGCCGGGGTTAACAGCCAGAAGGTGGAAACCGATCAGGTCGCCACTGCCATGCACGAAATGACCGCCACCGTGCAGGAAGTCGCGCGTAACGCCGAGGAAGCCTCCGAAGCCGCCGTCGCTGCTGATCAGCAGGCCCGCGAAGGTGACAAAGTGGTCGGCGAAGCCATCGCGCAGATTGAGCGCCTGGCCATCGAAGTGGGCAACTCCACGGTCGCCATGAGCGACCTGAAACGCGAAAGCGACAAGATCGGCAGCGTGCTCGACGTGATCAAGTCCGTGGCGCAACAAACCAACCTGCTGGCGCTCAACGCCGCCATCGAAGCCGCCCGTGCCGGTGAGGCCGGGCGCGGTTTTGCGGTGGTCGCCGACGAAGTCCGCAGCCTGGCCCAGCGCACCCAGAAGTCCACCGAGGAAATCGAAGAGCTGATCGTCGGCCTGCAAACTGGCACCCAACAAGTGGCAACGATCATGGACAACAGCCGCAGCCTGACCGACAGCAGCGTCGAACTGACCCGCCGGGCCGGTGGCTCGCTGGCAAGCATTACCCGCACGGTGTCGGCGATCCAGTCGATGAATCAGCAGATCGCCGCTGCCGCCGAGCAACAGAGCGCCGTGGCCGAAGAGATCAACCGTAGCGTGCTAAACGTGCGTGATGTGTCCGAGCAGACCTCGGCGGCGAGTGAAGAGACGGCGGCGTCCAGCGTTGAACTGGCGCGATTGGGCACGCATCTGCAGATGTTGGTGGGGCGATTCAAGGTTTAAGGACACGGACTGATCGTTTCCACGCTCCGCGTGGGAATGCCGCCCGGGACGCTCAGCGTCCCTTCTCAAGCGTGACGCAGAGCGTAAAAGGATGCATTCCCACGCAGAGCGTGGGAACGATCAGTTAGAGGACTTGGCGCAAGAAGGCCTGCGCTCGCGGATCCTTCGGCGCATCAAAGAACTCCGCCGGCGAGGCGTCTTCCAGCAACTTGCCGTGATCGAAGAACAGCACCCGATCCGCCACTTCCCGGGCAAAGCCCATTTCGTGGGTGACGCAGACCATGGTCATGCCCTCCACGGCCAGGGTTTTCATCACGTCCAGCACTTCGCCGACCATTTCCGGGTCGAGCGCCGAGGTCGGCTCATCAAACAGCATGACCTTCGGCTCCATCGCCAGCGCCCGGGCAATCGCCACACGCTGTTGCTGGCCGCCGGACAGGCGCGAGGGAAACTCGTTGGCCTTCTGCGCAATGCCAACCTTCTCCAGCAACGCCAGAGCCTTGGCCTCACGCTCCTTCTTGCCACGCTTGCGCACGACCTTCTGGGCCAGGCAGAGGTTTTCCAGCACGGTCATGTGCGGGAACAGATTGAAATGCTGGAACACCATGCCGACTTCGCGGCGGTAGGCATTCACGTCGGTTTTCGGGTCGGCCAGTTGCAGGCCGTCGATGCTCACTGAGCCCGAGTCGAATTCTTCCAGGCCATTGAGGCAACGCAAGAAGGTTGATTTGCCGGAGCCGGACGGGCCGATCACCACCAGCACTTCGCCCTTGGCCACCTTCGTGGAGACGTTATCCACCGCGCGCACCACTTGGCCGCGGGTGTCGAAGACTTTTACCAGATCGCGGACTTCAATCACTTTGCGCGAGCCTCCGCTCTAGCCGGCTGGCGATTTTCGACAGCGGCAGGTTGATCAACAGGTACAACCCGGCCACGCAGAACAGGATTTCGAACGGCGAGAACGAGGTGGTGATGACTTCGCGACCGCTTTTCAGCAGTTCGGTAATCGCAATCACCGACACCAGCGAGGTGTCTTTCACCAGGCTGATGAACTGCCCGGCCAGCGGTGGCAGTACGCGTTTCAGCGCTTGCGGCAGCACCACGTGACGCATCGATTGGCCGGCACTCAAACCCAGCGAACGCGCCGCTTCGTTCTGGCCACGGGCGATCGACTGCACACCGGAACGGATGATCTCGGCCACGTAGGCGCCAGTGAACAGCGACAGCGCGGCGATCCCGGCGAATTCCCGGGACAGGTTCATCACGGTGCCGATGAAGAAGTAGAAAATGAAGATCTGCACCAGCAACGGCGTACCGCGTACCAGTTCGACGTAAATGGTCGAAAGATCGCGCAGGGTCGGGTTGTTTGACAGGCGGCACAGGCCGGTAGCCAGGCCGATCAACAGACCGAGCACGCCAGATACCACGGACAGCCACAACGTGGTCCACAGGCCCCAGAGCAACGGTCCGGCGGCCCAATGCCGGGTGACACCGATCACGTCGCCTTCAGCCACATCATCGCCCTGGGCGACTTGCAGGCTGTTGTCGTCGACGGTCAGGCGCTGCTCTGTGCCTGCGTCATTGCGCAGCGTGACTTCAGCCTTGTCGCCCTTGCGCACCAGTTCGCTGACCGTGGAAATATCGGCGGCGCGCTGGGACTCTTCGGCGTGGTAGGCGAAGTACTGGGGCACGCGGTTCCAGCGCCATTCGTAGGACATCAGCGAGGTGGCGTAATACAACGCGCCGGCCAGGCCGATCAGCACCAGCACGGTTAACACGTGCCAGGGCAGTTGGGATTTTTTATGTTTCATTTGCGGGGCTCTTAGCGCTCGTTCCCACGCTCTGCGTGGGAATGCATCCTGTGACGCTCTGCGTCACGTCAGCGAAGGGACGCGGAGCGTCCCGGGCGGCATTCCCACGCAGAGCGTGGGAACGATCAGCGGAAGGGGTTACTCCATGTCCTTCAGCCAAGCGGTGTCTTTAAACCACTTGTCATGAATGCGATCGTAGGTGCCGTCTTCGTGGATCTGGTGCAGGAAGTTGTTGATGAAGTTGAGGCTGTCGTAGTCGCCCTTCTTCAGGCCGAAGGCCAGCGGCTCGTAGGTGAACGGCTTGTCGAGGAACACCAGTTTGCCGGCGCCGACCTTGTTCACCGCGACGACGTTGTAGGGCGCATCGTAGATAAAAGCGTCGGCCTTGCCGTTGACCACGTCGAGCACGGCTTCCTGCTCGTTGTCGTAACCGTGGTACGTGGCTTTGGAGATCAGCTTTTTGGCAACCATCTCGCCGGTGGTGCCGAGCTTGGAAGTGATGCGGTAGTTTTCGGTGTTCAGGTCTTTATAGGACTTGATGGTGCCTTCCAGGTCCTTGCGGATCAGCAAGGTCTGGCCGACCACGATGAACGGTTCGCTGAAGTTCAGGCGCAGGTTACGTTCCTGGGTCAAGGTCATGCCGCTGCCGATCATGTCGAACTTGTCGGTCATCAGGGCCGGAATGATCCCGTCATAACCAGTGGAAACCAGTTCCAGCTTGACGCCCATGGCTTTGGACATGGCTTTGAGGATGTCGACTTCGAAGCCGATGATCTCGCCGCGCTTGTTGGTCATTTCGAAGGGCATGTAGGTCGGGTCCATGCCGACTTTCAGCGTGCCGCGCTTGACCGCGTCATCGATGGCACCGGCCTGCGCCGCGTTGACTGCAACCAATGCCGTGACGCCGACCAGCAGCATCGAGAGATACTTCTTCATCATCAAGTCCCCAAAACCATTGCGTTGTGAGGCGCGCAATCGGCGGTTTTCTTTAGAAAACCGGCAGATACGAACAGAAAGCTGTCCGGGCACACCAATTCGGGGACGGATCCTATCGCACTTGTTTGTTTGCACAAGGGTTTACAGAGGAATTGTTGCTCGACCGATCGTTCCCACGCTCTGCGTGGGAATGCCTCAACGGACGCTCCGCGTTCGGCTTTGGATGGGACGCGGAGCGTCCCGGGCTGCATTCCCACGCGGCGCGTGGGAACGATCAACCACAAACAAAAAACCCCGCTTTCGCGGGGTTTTTCGTTATGCCAACTGAGGCTGTGCGCTCAACGGTTTGAGCGGCAACAGCGGCGCATGCGGATCGGCTTTCACCGATTTGCGCCAGGCGTCCAGCCACTCGGCGTGACCTTCGCTCCAGACCTGCTCATGCAGGCGACCCAATGCCACCGGATCGCTCAGCAGTTGCAGGCGCTCATGGTTGGTGAGCCCGGCAGGACCGGCCTTCAACGCATGACGAACCCGTTCGATACGCAACCATTCGATCGGCTCGGCCTGACCGTGACGGGATGTCGCCAGCGCGCACGCCAACGCATTCTGCTGTGGATCGACCACGGCCCGGATGAAGCCGTCATTCAGCGCGTGATAACGGTTTTCATGGGTGTACTGGTCGGTCGCCAGCAAGGCCTGTGGCGGATTGTATTCCTCAGGGATCAGGAACAGGCTCTCGTCACGGGACTTGAGGCCCAGGCCGACACGGCTGGAGATCACCGACACCGGAATCGACAGCATCAACGAACCGACGATCGGCACCAGCCACCAGAGAAAGCTCGGATTCAGCCAGATCACCAGCAGGGCCCAGAAGAAGCCCAGCAAGGTTTGCGGACCGTGGCGCTTGACCGCTTCGCTCCATGGCGTGGAGTCGTCGTCACGTTGCGGCGAATTCCAGGTCGCGGCCCAGCCGAGGAACGCGGCGAGTACGAAGCGGGTGTGGAAAATCATCCGCACCGGCGCCAGCAGCATGGAGAACAACATCTCCAGCAGCATCGAGGCGGTCACCTTGAACTTGCCACCGAACTCTTTCGCGCCCTTGGCCCAGATCAGGATGATGCTCAGCAACTTCGGCAGGAACAACAGCACGACGGTGGTCGAGAACAGCGCGACAGCCTTGTCCGGGTGCCATTGAGGCCACAACGGATACAGCTGGCGCGGCGCCATGAAGTACTGCGGTTCCATCAGGGTGTTCACCGCCAACAGCGCGGTGGACAACACCAGGAAGAAGAACCACAACGGCGCCGACAGGTAAGACATCACGCCGGTCAGGAACACCGCGCGGTGAACCGGGTGCATGCCCTTGACCAGGAACAGGCGGAAGTTCATCAGGTTACCGTGGCACCAGCGACGGTCACGCTTGAGTTCGTCCAGCAGGTTAGGCGGCAGTTCTTCGTAGCTGCCCGGCAAGTCGTAGGCAATCCACACGCCCCAACCGGCACGGCGCATCAGCGCAGCTTCGACGAAGTCGTGGGACAGAATCGCACCGGCAAACGCGCCTTTACCCGGCAACGGCGCGAGGGCGCAGTGCTCGATAAACGGCTTCATGCGGATGATCGCGTTGTGGCCCCAGTAGTGGGATTCGCCCAACTGCCAGAAGTGCAGACCGGCGGTGAACAGCGGACCGTACACACGGGTCGCAAATTGCTGCATCCGCGCATAAAGGGTGTCCATGCCCGACGCACGCGGCGCGGTCTGGATGATCCCGGCGTCCGGCGTGGCTTCCATCAAGCGCACCAGACTGGTCAGGCATTCGCCGCTCATCACGGAGTCCGCGTCGAGCACGACCATGTACTTGTAGTCACCGCCCCAACGACGGCAGAAGTCGTCGAGGTTGCCGCTTTTACGTTTGACGCGGCGACGGCGACGGCGATAGAAGATCTTGCCGAAGCCCTTGGCTTCACGGCAGACGTCCAGCCAGGCCTGTTGCTCGGCGACGCAGATATCGGTTTCGTTACTGTCGCTGAGGACGAAGAAGTCGAAACGATCCAGGTCACCCGTGGCCGCAACCGACTCAAAGGTCGCCCGCAAACCGGCAAACACCCGCGGCACGTCTTCGTTGCAGATCGGCATCACCAGTGCGGTGCGTGCGTCCTTGGCGATCGGCTCATTGCCGGCGCTTTTGCCGGAAATGCGGTACTTGTCGTGACCGGTGAGCAACTCGAGGAAGCCCATCAGCGCGGTCCAGAAACCGGCCGACACCCAGCAGAACAGAATCCCGAACAGAATCAGGATGCTGGTTTGCAGGGCGTAAGGCAGGACCTGCATCGCGGTTTGCATCAAGGACTGGTTGATGATTTCGTCCATGTCGACGAAGGACCAACCCTGGTACGGCATGATGCCTTTCATGTACCAGCCGGCAACGATGGTCTGGCCGAGCATCAGCACCAGCAGAATGTAGCGACGGATCGAACCGACGGTGCGCCAGCGAGCCGCCGGCAACACGCGTTCATCCTTCGGCGGGGCCGGCGGATTGGTGCGACCGGTCATCCGCCGCCAGCCGCGCACCAGGATGTTAGTGCGCCATGGCTCCGGCACGACCTTGGTCCGACGGATCGGCGGAGTCGCCTTGAGTACGACACGACCACTGGCGTCAACCGCCAGCATCTCCGCTTCTTCCAGCTCTTCAGCACTGTTCAGGAGCAAGCGCTTGCCGACCGAGGCCTGAGCGGCCTCGGTCGGCGCGTCGAACGTCGAAGACGAAAGACGCTGGTGCAGCTCACTGAAGGACTGGCAACCCGCGAGTTCCGCGCGCTGCTCGTCGGTCATCGGTAAATGCGCCAGATACTCGGAGAGAGTCTCTGGCTTAAGTTGAGAATTACTCATCGGCAGGCAACTGGTAGCTCCAGGTCTCGGTCAGGACTTCTTCAGTCTCTGTCGATTCCGGTGTGGCTGGGGCCGCGTCCGCAGCCGCTGGCTGCTTGGCGTCTTTGTTGTCCTTGTTCTTGGCATCGGCAACCGGCTTGGCATCGGCCTGCTTGGCGTCTGCTTGCTTGGCGTCCTTGGTTTCCTTGTCCACTTTCTCTTGCTGCTTGGCGGCGACCTTGTCGGCCTTGGCAACAGAAGAACTGGAGGAAGGTACCAACGACTTGGCCAGATCCTCAGGCTGGATCTTCTCGACCAGCGCCGCACGCATCTCGGTGGCCTTGCTCGGATCCTTGATTTTCATGCGCAGCATCAGGCGCCAGCCCTTGGTTTCAGGGTTGTAGCGCACGGTGTTTTCGACCAGTTCGGCATTGTCGCCAATGCTGACCTGGCTGCGCACATCGGCGGTTTCCGGCAATGCAGCCAGGGACGGGCCTTCGAAGTCCACCAGATAAGCAACGCTGCCATCCGGCTGACGGATCAGGTTGGACTGTTTAACGTCGCCCGTGGAACGCAGGGTCTGTTTTACCCAGGCGCTATCCGGTGCGTGAATCGCGGCTTCGTCGATGGTCCAGTGCATGCGATAGGCGACGTCGAGCGGCTGGCCTGGTTCAGGCAGTTTGTCCGGGCTCCAGAAAGCAACGATGTTGTCGTTGGTTTCGTCGGCGGTCGGAATTTCCACCAGGTCTACAGAACCCTTGCCCCAATCGCCTTTTGGCTCGATCCAGGCACTTGGGCGTTTGTCGTAGCGGTCGTCGAGGTCTTCGTAGTGGCTGAAGTCACGACCACGTTGCAGCAAGCCGAAGCCACGCGGGTTTTCGATGGCGAAGTTGCTCACCGCCAGGTGTTTTGGATTGTTCAGTGGGCGCCAGATCCACTCGCCGTTACCGGCATGGATCGACAGACCGCTGGAGTCATGCAGTTCGCGGCGATAGTTCAGCACTTTCGACGGCTGGTTGGCGCCGAACAGGAACATGCTGGTCAGCGGCGCAACGCCAAGCTTGGTGACTTTGTCACGCAGGAACATCTTGGCCTTGACGTCGACCACGGTGTCGCTGCCTGGACGCAGGGTCAGGCGATAGGCACCGGTCGCACGTGGCGAATCCAGCAGGGCGAAGATCACCAGGTGTTTGTCACCCGGTTTTGGCTGTTGAATCCAGAACTCGGTGAAACGCGGGAATTCTTCGCCGGACGGCAATGCGGTATCGATGGCCATGCCGCGAGCGGACAAACCATAGGTGTGACCCTTGCCGACAACGCGGAAGTAACTCGCGCCGAGCATGGTCATGATTTCGTCTTGCTTGTCGGCCTTGTTGATCGGGTACAGCACACGGAAACCGGCATAACCCAGTTGTTCGGTGGCTTTAGGATCGAACGATACGTCGCCGAAATCGAAACGACTTGGGTCGTATTTGATCTCTTCGACGGTGTTGGCCGTGATTTCGTTGATTTTCACCGGGGTGTCGAAGTGCATGCCCTGGTGATAGAACGACAGCTTGAACGGGGTTTTCTGATCGGCCCACTCGGCTTTTTCAGTGCGGAAACGAATTTTTTGATAGTCCGCGAATTTCATCTCGCGGAATTCGTTCGGCAGGTTACTGCGCGGGGCTTCGTATTTCTGCCCGGCCAGCTCTTTAGCCTTGACCGACACATCATCCAGGTTGAATGCCCAAAGCTGGCCGGCGCTGAGCAGGCACAGCAGTGCAGAGCCCGCTACCAGAGCGCTTCGGAACCGTTGGGCAGACAATTTTGGTGCATTACAGGGACTAACAATCACGAGCAACCCTCGCCGAAAACAGATCAAAAAACCAACGGCCAGCTATCTATATGCCAGGTTGGCGAGCATTGTTCCGACTCCTGTGGGGCTAAATGATTCCCCAACAGGTTCCGGGCAAGTCTCTACCTAAGTCAAAATGGGCCAACGAACGCTGATCCCCGTAGCGCGCGATTATCTAGTAGGGCGCGTTACAACGCATCAGGGGTAGCAAAGTATTTATCGCGAAAACCCCCTGTTTTCAGTCGAAATGCCCTTAAAAACATGTTTCAGGGGCTTTCAGGTCTGTAACAGGAAGGTTACCGGGCCATCATTGACCAAGTGCACCTGCATATCCGCGCCGAATCTACCTGATGCCACAGTGCCATGCACCTCTTTCGCTTTGCCTAATAAATAGTCGAAAAGTTCTTCACCCAGGGCCGGAGGTGCCGCGGTCGAAAAACTCGGGCGCAACCCGCTCTTGGTATCGGCCGCCAGGGTGAACTGAGAGACCAGCAGCAACCCACCGCCGACGTCCGCCAGGGACAGATTCATCTTGCCCTCGGCGTCACTGAATACACGATAGTTAAGCATCTTATGCAGAAGTTTGTCGGCACTGGCCCGAGTGTCCTCGGGCTCAATCGCCACCAGTACCAGTAAACCCTGGTCGACGGCGCCGACCACCTCCCCCGCTACCTCGACTCGCGCGCCACGCACGCGTTGCAGCAGGCCCTTCATGCTTCTTCTGGCGGCAGATCAAGCAAGCGCCGGGCCATCTGACCAGCGGCTCGCACCAACGCATCGGTGATGCCCGGTTCGGACGCGGCGTGGCCCGCATCGCGGATCACCTGCAGCTCGCTGTTCGGCCAGGCTTGATGCAATTCCCAGGCGTTGTCCAACGGGCAGATCACGTCGTAACGGCCATGGACAATTACACCCGGCAAATGGGCGATCTTGCCCATGTCGCGGATCAGTTGGTTCGGCTCAAGGAAAGCATTGTTGGTGAAATAGTGGCATTCGATACGCGCGATCGACAAAGCACGTTGCGGCTCGGAGAAGCGATCGACCACCAGCGGGTTCGGCCGCAGGGTCGCGGTCCGGCCTTCCCAGGTGGACCAGGCTTTGGCCGCGTGCATCTGGGCGATCTGATCGTTGCCGGTCAGACGCTTGTGGAAAGCGGTCAGCAAGTCGCCGCGCTCGTCCAGCGGGATCGGCGCAATGTAGTCCTGCCAGTAGTCGGGAAACAGACGACTGGCGCCGGCCTGATAGAACCACTCGATTTCCTGCGGACGGCAGAGAAAGATCCCGCGCAGGATCAGGCCATGAACACGCTCCGGGTGGGTTTGCGCGTAGGCCAGCGCCAGGGTCGAACCCCAGGAGCCGCCGAACAGTACCCATTTTTCGATATTCAGGTGCTTGCGGATCCGTTCCAGGTCGGCGACCAGATCCCAAGTGGTGTTGTTTTCAAGGTTGGCATGGGGCGTGGAGCGACCGCAGCCGCGCTGGTCGAAGGTGACAATGCGATACAGGTTCGGATCGAAATACCGACGACTTTGGGCATCACACCCGGCGCCGGGGCCGCCATGGATGAACACCACCGGCAAACCTTCCGGTGAACCGCTTTCGTCGACATACAGCGTGTGGGTTTTATCGACGGCCAGATCGTGCCGGGCGTAGGGTTTGATCTGCGGGAACAAAGTCTGCATTGCGCGCTCCGTAAGGGGTCGAGGTCATCCCTGGGGGGACTTCTATTATTCTGCCGTCCGGCATCATAAACCCGAATTACGTCAATGAGCATGCCCTTGCAGCGTCAGAGCCTGTCAGCCAGAAACCCGACCAGCGTTTCATACAGTCGGTCGACCTCGGCGACCTGCCCGCGGCCCCGCAGGCAACCGTGAACCAGCCCTTCGCCGTAGTAAAGCGTCGCGCTCACGCCAGCAGCGTTGAGTCGCTCGGCATAGCGCACACCGTCGTCGCGCAACGGGTCGAATTGCGCCACGGCAATCCATGCGGGGGGCAAATCGGTGAAATCGTCGGCGAGCAATGGCATGGCATAGGCGCTCGGTTGTGCGGTGCCCGGCAAGTAAAGTGCGTGATAGCAGTCCAGATCGCTGCTGCTGAGCAATGGTGCGTCGGCGCATTCGCTGCGGGACGGTAAGCGGTGATCGCCACCCAGCCCCGGATATATCAGCACCTGCGCGGTGGGCAACGGCTCGCCGGCATCACGCAAGGCCAGACACAAACCTGCCGCCAGGTTTCCCCCGGCGCTGTCGCCGGCGACCAGCATCCGCGCCGGATCGAACCAGAATGGCCCCGAGCGCAAGGCCTGCCAAACCTTGAGGCAATCGTCGAACCCCGCCGGGAACGGATGCTCGGGTGCCAGCCGATAATCCACCGCAACCACCATCGCCCCCAGCGCCGACGCCAGTTCGACACAGATGAAATCATGGGAATCCAGATCCCCCACCACCCAGCCACCGCCGTGCAAATACAGAATGCACGGCCAACCGCTCGCCGGTGGCGTCACTGCGGGTCGATAGGAACGCACCGCGACGCCCGACAAAGTGAAGTCGGTAACCTCAAGCCCGGCAGGACGTGGCGGAGTAAACGCCCGGCACATCTCGCTGTAGGCCTGGCGCAATCCGGTGAGGCTGCTGTCGGTGCTGTTGAAGCCGAGGGTTTTCTCGACGAAGGCCGACATCTGGGCAGAAAGGGGATAAGGAGCCATGGGCCTGGTGTCAGCCTGTTCAGGATATTTTGAGTTTAAAAGGAGCCCCCTGTGGGATCGAGCAAGCTCGCTCCCACAGGTTCTTCACTTGAAGTCAGTTTTTCAGGCTGGCCTGTACGGTCGCCACGCCATCCTTGCCATCAAAACTGCTCACCCCGGCCAGCCAGCGCTGAAGGTCTTCCGGGTGATCACGCAGCCAGGCCTTGGCAACCTCCTGCGGCGTCTTGCGTTCCATGATCGGCACCATCAACTGGCTTTCCTGGGAAGCGGTGAAGGTCAGGTTTTGCAGCAGGCGATTCACATTCGGGCAGCGTTCGGCGTAGTCCGGGGCGGTGACGGTGGAGACCGTTGCCGCGCCTTCGTTCGGACCGTAGACGTCTTCACTGCCGGTCAGGTAGGCGATTTTCATGTTGATGTTCATCGGGTGCGGGGTCCAGCCGACGAACACCACGAATTCCTTGTGGTTCACCGCCCGTTGCACGGCGGCGAGCATGCCGGCCTCACCGGACTCGACCAGTTTGAAATCCTTCAGGCCGAAGCGGTTGGTCTCGATCATGGTCTTGATATTGGTATTGGCGCCGCTGCCTGGCTCGATGCCGTAGATCTTGCCGCCGAGCTGTTCTTTGAATTTGGCGATATCGGCGAAGGTTTTCAGGCCTGCGGCAGCGACGTAGTCCGGTACGGCGAGAGTGGCTTGGGCGTCGGCCAGGCTTGGCGTGTCCATGACCTTCACTTGATTGGCGGCGACGAATGGTGCGATGTTTTTGTCCATCGCCGGTTTCCAGTAACCGAGGAAAATATCGAGGCGCTTGTCGCGGATGCCGGCGAAGATGATTTGCTGCACGGCACTGGTTTGCTTGCTTTCGTAGCCGAGGCCATTGAGCAATACATCGGCCATGCCGCTGGTAGCGATCACGTCGGTCCAGTTGACCACACCCATGCGCACGGCCTTGCAGGACGCATCGTCACTGGCCAGGACGCTGGTGCTCAGCAGAGCGGTGCCGCAGAGGATTGAGAGACAGCGGGTGAACAAACCTTTGGTGCTTGTCATGGAAAGCTTTCTCGTGCGGCAGATTATTGTTGGGGGCCGGTGTCTTTATGCACCGTGCCCAGAACATTACGCAGCGTCGAGAGGGTAAAAGCGACCTGTGGCGACCGAGATTTGCACGGTGGCGACTTGATGGCGAAGTGCTGATCGTTCCCACGCTCTGCGTGGGAATGCAGCCCGGGACGCTCTGCGTCCCATTCGAGAGCTGGAACGCGGAGCGTCCCTTGAGGCATTCCCACGCGGAGCGTGGGAACGATCAGTCACGCGTAGTGCTTTTGGCCCCAGGCCAACAACCCTTGCAGCAACTCCTTGAGCACCACCTGCGTCGGTGCCGCCAGATCAGGCCGATAGCGGAATGGCTCGAACTCTTCCATATACGTGCACTGCCCCAGCTCCAGTTGCACCGCGTGGATGTTCTCGGCCGGATTACCGTAATGCCGGGTGATGTGGCCGCCCTTGAAGCGCCCGTTCAGCACATGGCTGTACTCGGTGTGCCGGGCGCAGATCGCTTCCATTTGCGTGGCCAACTGTGGATCGCAACTGGCGCCGTTGAAGGTGCCGAGGTTGAAGTCCGGCAGTTTGCCGTCGAACAGGTGTGGGATGATCGAGCGGATCGAGTGCGCATCGAACAGCAGCGCATAACCGAACTCGGCTTTGAGTCGCGCCAACTCGTTTTGCAAAGTGCTGTGATACGGCGCCCAGATCTGTTCCAGGTACGTCGCGCGCTCGGCCGCCGACGGCTCCATGCCCTCGCGGAACAATGGAATGCCGTCAAACAGCGTCGCCGGGTACAGCCCGGTGGTAGCGCCGACATACATCGGTTTATCGTCGGACGGTCGGTTCAAGTCGATGACAAACCGCGAGTACTCGCCGGCCAGGGTGCTAGCACCCAGTTCGGTGGCGAAATCGTAAAGCTGCGGGATGTGCCAGTCGGTGTCCGGCAGGCTTTTCGCGTCGGGGATCAACCCGGCTTCGACCACCGGTGTCAGGCGCAGGCCGGCGTGGGGCATGCTGATCAGGAGCGGCACGCGGCCTTGTTTGAAGTTCAGAACCTTATCCACAACTGCTCTCCTAAATGCTTGTCTCGACGCCGTGACGCACGACGCGTTTTTCCAGGTCGCCGCCCAGCCAGTAAGACAGGTCAGCGGGACGATCAATTTGCCAGGCCACAAAGTCTGCGACCTTGCCCACTTCCAGCGAACCGTGAGTCTCGGCCATGCCCAGCGCGGTGGCGGCATGAATCGTTGCACCGGCCAGGGCTTCTTCCGGGGTCATGCGGAAACAGGTGCAGGCCATGTTCAGCATTAAGCGCAATGACAACGCAGGCGAGGTGCCGGGGTTGAGGTCGCTGGCGATAGCGATTTTCACCCCGTGCTTGCGCAGGGCTTCCATCGGCGGCAATTGGGTTTCGCGCAGGAAGTAGAACGCACCGGGCAGCAGCACCGCGACGGTACCGGACTTGGCCATGGCAATGGCGTCGTCTTCGTCCATGAATTCCAGGTGATCGGCGGACAACGCGTGGTAACGCGCGGCCAGGCTCGAACCGTGGAGGGACGACAACTGCTCGGCGTGCAGCTTCACCGGCAAACCGAGTTCCTGGGCGGTGATGAACACGCGCTCGACCTGCGCTGGCGAAAACGCCAGGTATTCGCAGAACGCGTCCACGGCATCCACCAGCCCTTCGGCGGCGAGTGCCGGGAGCATCTCGGCGCAGATGTGATCGATGTAGGCGTCGGCGCGATCCTTGTACTCCGGGGGTAAGGCGTGGGCAGCCAGGCAGGTGCTGCGCACACTGACCGGCAGTTCAGCACCGAGACGACGGATAACTCGCAGGATCTTGCGTTCACTGGCCAAATCCAGACCGTAGCCGGACTTCATCTCGACCGTG
Source organism: Pseudomonas sp. LBUM1646 (assembly GCF_059716165.1). Classification (NCBI taxonomy): domain Bacteria; kingdom Pseudomonadati; phylum Pseudomonadota; class Gammaproteobacteria; order Pseudomonadales; family Pseudomonadaceae; genus Pseudomonas; species Pseudomonas sp. LBUM1646. Next base: position 437,540 of record NZ_CP166810.1, on the reverse strand, counting down.
GTCACGCCGTCGCGCAGCAGGCTTTTCAGACGCTTGGCGGCGCTGGCAAACAGTTCGTCTTCGCTGGCCGCGCGGGTGGCGCGCACGGTGCTGGCGATGCCGCCGCCGGCCGCGGCGATTTCCGAGTAGCTGACGCCTTGCAGGCGTTGTTCGAATTCACCGCTGCGGTTACCGCCAAACACCGTGTGGGTATGGCAGTCGATCAGGCCCGGCGTGACCCAGGCCCCTTTCAAGTCGTTGACCGCCGGGTATTCGCCCGACGGCAGTTCAGCACGTGGGCCGATCCACTCAATGTGCGCACCGGACGTCACGATGGCCGCATCCTCGATGATCGAGTAGACGCCTTGCGCCATGGTTGCGACGTTGCAGTGTTGCCAGAGCGTTTTCATCCTGGCCTCCATTAGGTTATCGATGAGAAAAATCAGGGTCTCGCGCCACCAATGCGGCTTTACCTGCCGCGGGTTTGACCCAGGTCAGGTAGGCCAGCACCAGCAACACGATCCAGACTACGCCAACGATCAGCGCGGCCTGGGTATCCGGGAAGTAACCGAGCACGCCGAAAATGAACAGCATGAACGCAATCGCCGCCATCGGCGCATAAGGCCAGAACGGCACCGGGAATTTCAGTTGCGCGACCTGTTCGGCGCTCATGGAACGGCGCATCGCCACCTGGGTGAACAGAATCATCAGCCAGACCCACACCGTGGCGAAGGTCGCGATAGAGGCGATCAACAGAAACACGTTCTCCGGAATCAGGTAGTTCAGCAGCACGCCCAGCAGCAGCGCGGCACTCATCACCACCACGGTCATCCATGGGACGCCATTAACGGACAAGCGGGCGAAGCCTTTAGGCGCGTGTCCTTGCTGGGCCAGACCGTACATCATCCGGCCAGCGCCGAAGATGTCACTGTTGATGGCCGACACCGCTGCGGAGATCACCACGATGTTGAGGATGGTTGCCGCCGAGCTGATGCCCAGGTTGTCGAAAATCTGCACGAACGGGCTGCCCTGGCTGCCAATCTGCTGCCACGGGAAAATCGACATCAGCACAAACATGGTCAGCACGTAGAACAGCAGGATTCGCAACGGTACGGCATTGATCGCCCGGGGCAACACGTGCTGCGGGTCTTTGGCTTCGCCGGCGGTGACGCCGATGATTTCAATGCCGCCAAACGCAAACATCACCACGGCAAACGAAGCGATCAGGCCGCCCACGCCATTGGGCATGAAGCCGCCATGACTCCAGAGGTTGCTGATGTCGGTCGCCTGGGCGCCGGGCGCGGTGCTGATGCCGAACAGCATGATGCCGAAGCCACCGAGGATCATCGCGACGATGGCCGCGACTTTGAGCAGCGACAACCAGAACTCCATTTCGCCAAAGACTTTGACGTTGCACAGGTTCAGGCCGCCGACCACCGAAACGATGCCCAGCACCCAGATCCAGCGGGCTACTTCCGGAAACCAGAAGCCCATGTAGATCCCGAATGCGGTGACGTCGGCCATACCGACGATGACCATTTCAAACGCGTAGGTCCAGCCGAGGATGAAGCCCGCCATCGGCCCCAGGTAGGTGCTGGCGTAGTGGCCGAAAGAGCCGGCCACCGGGTTGTGCACCGCCATTTCACCGAGGGCGCGCATGACCATGAACACCGCCGCGCCACCAATCAGGTAAGCGAGCAGTACCGCAGGCCCGGCCATTTGAATGGCCGAGGCAGAACCGTAGAACAGCCCGGTGCCGATAGCCGACCCCAGCGCCATGAAGCGAATATGTCGGGCAGAGAGCCCGCGTTTTAATCCTTTTGCTTGCGGTTGCATTGCTCGTCCTTAATTATTTTTATTGGCGGAGGTGATCGTTGATGATCGTTCCCACGCTCAGCGTGGGAATGCAGCCCGTGACGCTCTGCGTCACTGGACGCGGAGCGTCCCCAGAGGCATTCCCACGCAGAGCGTGGGAACGATCAGCATGGGAACGATCATCATCAGACTTACAGGCTAGGCAGCAACTTCGCCGAAACCAGTTCGTTCAGGCAACGGGTCGCCAGAAGTTCGCTCGCAGCATTGATGTCCGGCGCAAAGAACCGGTCCTTCTCATAGAACGGCACTTCAGCACGCAGGATGGCGCGAGCCTTTTCCAGCTTGGTCGACGTCTTCAGACCGTCACGCAGATCCAGGCCCTGGCACGCCGCCAGCCACTCAACCGCCAAAACGCCGCGAGTGTTTTCGGCCATTTCCCACAGACGCTTGCCAGCGGCCGGGGCCATGGACACGTGATCTTCCTGGTTTGCGGAAGTCGGCAGGCTGTCCACCGAATGCGGATGGGACAATGCCTTGTTCTCGCTGGCCAGTGCCGCTGCCGTCACTTGGGCGATCATGAAGCCGGAGTTCACGCCGCCATTGGCCACCAGGAACGGCGGAAGTTGCGACATGTGCTTGTCCATCATCAACGAGATGCGACGTTCGCTCAGGGAACCGATTTCGGCGATGGCCAATGCCATGTTGTCAGCAGCCATGGCCACTGGCTCAGCGTGGAAGTTACCGCCGGAGATCACGTCGCCTTCAGCGGCGAAGACCAACGGGTTGTCGGAAACGGCGTTGGCTTCGACGGCCAGCACTTCGGCAGCCTGACGGAACTGGGTCAGGCAGGCGCCCATGACTTGCGGCTGGCAGCGCAGGGAGTACGGGTCCTGGACCTTTTCGCAGTTCTGGTGCGAGTCGGAGACTTCACTGCGCTCGCCCAGCAGATCGCGATAAGCGGCAGCGGCGTCGATCTGGCCTTTCTGGCCGCGAGCGGCATGGATACGTGCATCGAACGGCGAGCGCGAGCCCAACACCGCTTCAACGGTCATACCACCAATGGCCAGGGCGCCGGCGAACAGGTCTTCGCCTTCGAACAGGCCGCGCAGGGCGTAAGCGGTGGACACTTGAGTGCCGTTGAGCAGCGCCAAACCTTCTTTCGCAGCCAGGGTCAGCGGGGTCAGACCGGCGACTTTCAGCGCTTCGGTCGCTTCCATCCACTCGCCTTTGTAGCGAGCCTTGCCTTCGCCCAGCAGCACGAGAGACATGTGCGCCAGCGGCGCCAGGTCGCCCGATGCACCGACCGAACCTTTCAATGGAATGTGCGGGTAAACCTCGGCGTTGATCAGGGCGATCAGCGCGTCGATCACCACGCGGCGGATACCGGAGAAACCACGGCTCAGGCTGTTGACCTTGAGCACCATGACCAGGCGCACCAATGCGTCGCTGATCGGCTCGCCGACACCGGCAGCGTGGGACAGAACGAGAGAACGCTGGAGGTTTTCCAGGTCTTCGCTGGCGATGCGGGTCGAAGCCAGCAGGCCGAAACCGGTATTGATGCCGTAAGCAGTGCGGTTTTCGGCGAGGATCTGTTCCACGCAGGCAACGCTGGCTTCGATTTGCGCCGAGGCGCTGTTATCGAGGGTGATTTTCACCGGGTGCTGATAAACATCACGCAGTTGGGCAAGGCTCAGTTGGCCGGGAATCAAATTAAGCGCAGTCACATCATTCTCCTTTTGAGAGCTTCTTATTAACTCACCAGACGCTCCGGAGATGTCCGTTGTCCGTCGCGTCTCGCTTTTGGGGAGACGCGCCTTGGCACGCTGGTGTTATGGAAATCAGTTGAGGTTGGGTAAAGCCTTGTGCAGCAAAATCGGGTCTTTCAGCACGCTGGCAGCGGCGGCGATGTCCGGTGCCAACCAACGGTCCTGGTCATAGGCCGGGACGCGTTCACGCAGCAGACGCCAAGCGGTATCGGTGCCGGCGCCGAAGCGTTGTTCCTTGAGGAATTCAAACGCCTGGGCCGCCAGCAAATACTCGATGGCGAGGATCTGTGTGACGTTTTCCAGGGCGCGATGCAGCTTCAGCGCGGCATTGGTGCCGAGGCTCAGGTGGTCTTCCTGCAGGCCGGAAGTGACGTAGTTATCGAGCACGGCGGGTTGCGCCAACTGGCGGTTTTCCGCACAGAGCGAAGCGGCGACGTATTGGACGATCATCATCCCGGAGTTCACCCCCGGATTGGCCACCAGGAATGCCGGCAGACCGCTGACGTGCGGGTTGATCAAGCGATCCAGACGACGCTCGGCGATGGAGCCGATTTCAGCCATGGCAATCGCCAGCAAATCCGCCGCCAGCGCCACCGATTGGCCGTGTGGGTTGGCCTGGGACACTACGCGGAAGTTGTCCGGCGTGCCCAGCAGCATCGGGTTGTCGGTGACCGAGTTGAGTTCGGTTTCGATCTGTTTTTTCGCATGCTCGAGCTGATCGCGAGCGGCGCCGTGAACCTGTGGGATCGAGCGGATGCTCAATGCATCCTGGGTGCGAATGCCAAGGCTTGAAGCAATCACTTCACTGCCATCGAGCAACGCCCGCAGATTGACGCCGACTTGCTGCATGCCCGGGTGCGGTTTGAGCGCGATGATCTCGGCATCGAACGCCGCGATCTGGCCGCGCTGGGCTTCGAAGCTCATGGCGCCGATCACATCGGCCCATTGCACCAGGTGCGTCGCGTCGGCCAGCGCCAGGCAACTGAGACCGGTCATACACGGCGTGCCGTTGACCAGGCACAAACCGTCCTTGGCGCCGAGCTGAACCGGCTCCAGGCCTTCTTCAGCCAGGGCTTGCTGCGCGGACACAATCTGCCCGCGATAGCTGACATTGCCAACACCCAGCAGCGTGATGCTGATGTGGGCCATGTGCGTCAGGTAACCCACCGAACCCTGGGACGGCACTTGCGGGGTGATGCCGCGATTGAGCAGCGCCAGCAAACCTTCGACGACCCGGCGATGAATGCCGGATTTGCCGTGACTGTAGTTACGAATGGCGGCGCAGATAATTGCGCGGGTCTGCTCGTCGGCCAAGGGTGCGCCAACGCCACAGGCGTGGCTGAGCAGTGTGTTGCGCGACAGTTGGCTGAGTTGTTCGTCTTTCAGCGAGACGTTGCACAAGGCGCCGAGGCCGGTGTTGACGCCATACGCACGTTCGCCGCTGGCGACGATGCGCTGGACGATGGCCTGGGCATTGTCGATGCGTGCCCAAGTCTCGGCCGACAGCTCAAGCTGCGCGCCATGACGGGCGACGGCGACCACATCCTGCCAACGCAACGGGGCGTCGGCGATAACGATTTTTTCAGCCTGGGACATCTTCAACCTCTTGAACTTGATCGTTCCCACGCTCTGCGTGGGAATGCCGCCTGGGACGCTCCGCGTCCCGTTGTCAGCGCAAGGCTCAAGCCCTGCGCATGGGTGACGCGGAGCGTCACGGGATGCATTCCCACGCAGAGCGTGGGAACGATCGACTGTTAAACCACCGCTGCCCGCCGCTGTACGAACCGATCCACATACTCATCCGCCGGCGAGTGCAGGATCTCTCTTGGCGTGCCGACCTGAATCAGTCGCCCATCCTTGAGAATCGCGATGCGATTACCAATGCGCACCGCCTCATCGAGGTCGTGGGTGATGAAGACGATGGTCTTGTGCAGGGTCTTTTGCAGTTCCAGCAACTGGTCCTGCATCTCCGCGCGGATCAGTGGGTCGAGGGCGCTGAACGCCTCGTCCATCAGGATGATGTCGGTGTCCGCCGCCAATGCGCGGGCCAGGCCCACACGTTGACGCATGCCGCCCGAGAGCTGGTGCGGGTATTTGTTTTCGTAGCCCTTGAGGCCCACGGTGTTGATCCAGTGCAGCGCGCGCTCGGAGCACATTTGCTTGCTCTCACCACGCACCTTCAAGCCGTAGGCAACATTGTCCACCACGGTCTTGTGCGGCAGCAGGCCGAAGCTCTGGAACACCATGCTGATTTTGTGCCGACGGAATTGGCGCAGGGCTTCCATGTCGTATTGCAGGATGTCCACGCCATCCACCAGGATCGCGCCGCTGGTCGGGTCGATCAGGCGATTGAAGTGACGCACCAGGGTCGATTTGCCGGAACCCGACAAGCCCATGATCACGAAGATCTCGCCAGTGCCGATGCTCAGGGACAAGTCGTTCACGCCGACCACGCAACCAGTTTCGGCCAGCACCTGATCCTTGGTCTTGCCCTGGCCAATCATGCCCAGCGCTTCCTTGGAGCGGTTGCCGAAAATCTTGAAGACGTTTTTGACTTCGATTTTGCTCACGGTTGCATCGTTCATTTGCTCACCTCATGCCGTGGCCGACCGTACGCTTGAGTAATGCGGTCGATCACCACTGCCAGAATCACGATCGCCAGACCGGCTTCAAGGCCACGTCCGACGTTGAGGGTCTGAATCCCCACCAACACGTCTTCGCCCAGGCCACGGGCACCGATCATCGAGGCGATTACCACCATCGACAGGGCCATCATGGTGGTCTGGTTGATCCCGGCCATGATGCTCGGCAGGGCCAGCGGCAATTGCACGCCGAACAGTTGCTGCCAACGGTTGGCGCCGAAGGCGTTGATCGCTTCCATCACTTCACCGTCCACCTGGCGAATGCCCAGGTCGGTCAGGCGAATCAGCGGTGGCGCGGCGTAGATCACCGTGGCGAAAATCGCCGGGACCTTGCCCAGGCCGAACAGCATCAGCACCGGGATCAGGTACACGAAACTTGGCATGGTCTGCATGATGTCCAGCAACGGCATCAGCACCGAACGCAGGCGATTGCTGCGCGCCGAGAGAATGCCCAGCGGAATGCCGATCAGCACCGAAATGATCGTCGCGACCATCATCAACGCCAGGGTTTGCATCAGCTTGTCCCAGAGGCCGACCGCGCCGACCAGGAACAGCAGACCGACGATCACCGCAGTGGTCACGACCTTACGGGTCGCGTGCCAGGCAACGCCCGCCACGATCAGCAGCATCAGCCACCACGGCGCCGCACGCAGCATGCCTTCAAGATTGACGATGGCCCACAACAGGGTGTCGGAGATGTGCCGGAACACGTCGCCGTAGTTGGTGACCAGCGAATCGACCCAACTGTTGACCCAGTCGGCGATGGAAAAGGTAAAGCTTTCGGGAAACATAAGAGACTCTCAATCAAGGGGTTGCGATCAAGCGTCCGACTGCCGTTGCCAGCAGTCGGAGAGGCTCAACCTACAAGGCCGCGTCGATTTTCTTGGCTGCGTCGTCGCTCACCCATGCGTGCCAGACTTCAGGATGTTCCTTCAAGAAGATCTTGGCCAGTTTTGGCGATTCGATCCGCTCTTTGGTCATGCGTCCGAGGTTCTGGTTCAGCAGGTCGATTGGCAGGTTGACCTTTTCCAGCACAGCCACCAGTTCCGGGGCCTGCTCGTGGAACACCTTGGACAGGCCGACCTTGATGGTCACGCGCTTGTCGACGCCTGGCTTCTCTTCGAGTTTGACCAGGTCAACCTGGCCCATCAGCGGGGTTGGCGACCAGTAGTAGAACAAGATCGGCTCACCACGCTTGTAGCTCGACAACACCGCTGCATCCAGCGCCGGGCCGGTGCCTGGGCGGAAGTTGGTGTAGGTGCTTTCCAGGCCGTAGCTTTTCAGCATTTCGCTGTTGTCGAGTTCACAGGTCCAGCCGGCCGGGCAGTTGTAGAAACGGCCCTTGGATGGCTCTTCCTGATCCTTGAACACGGCAGAGTACTTGGCCAGATCAGCAATGTTTTTCAGGTCCGGCGCCTTCGGTTCCAGCTTGCGCTTGGCGTCGCCTTCGATCACGTAGCGCGGCACGTACCAGCCTTCCACTGCGCCGACTACCGGAGCGCCGACACCAACGACTTTGCCGGCCTTCTCGGCCTTGTTCCAGACCTCGCTGCGGCCTACCCATTCTTCGGCAAACACCTGGATGTCGTTGCTGCTCAGGGCGTTTTCCATGGTGATGGAGTTGCCCGGCAGGCTGTCGGTCTTGCAGTCGTAGCCTTTCTCCAACACGACTTGCAGCACGTCGGTCAGCAGCATGGCGCTTTCCCAGTTCAGGCCGGCGAATTTCACCGGTTTGCCCGATTCGCACCAACCGGCAGCCTGAGTGGCGCCGGCGCTGGCGAGCAGGCCCATGGAAAGCAATGTGGTCAGCAGGGTCTTGTTCGATTTCATTGTAGTGACGCTCCTAATCATGAGTTGGCTTACGGCAGTCAAGAGGCATCCAGCCCTGTCCACGTCCAATCAGGCCTGCGCCGCAGCGCGACCGGCCCCGCTTGTTTTAGGTGCTGCATCGCTGTTCTGCTCGATCGGCAGAATCAGGTGATCGGGTACTGCGCTGTGCCATTTTTTTGCGCACACGTAATACAGGACGGCGGGAATCACCAGACCGATGATCCAGGAAATATCCACATCACCCAGGGCTGCCACCAGCGGACCGGTGTAGAACTTGGTGGAGATGAACGGCAATTGCACCAGCACACCGAAGACATAAACGCTGATGCCGAGGATGTTCCAACGACCGTAGCGACCGTTCGGATCGGCCAGCGCCGGAACGTCATAACGCTCGCGGGTGATGCAGTAGTAGTCCACCAGGTTGATCGCGCTCCATGGCGTAAAGAATGCGAGCAGGAACAGGATGAAGGACTTGAACGCACCGAGGAACGAGTGCTGGCCGAGCAACGCCATCAGGGTCGCCGCGCCGACGATGACCAACACGAACACCAGACGCTGCAAACGCGTGACCTTCAGCTCACCACGGAAACCGCTGATCACGGTCGCAATGCACATGAAGCTGCCGTACGAGTTAAGCGTGGAGATGGTGACCTTGCCGAACGCGATGCTGAAATACAGCAGCGCAGCGGTGGCACCGGTACCGCCCAGGCCGACGATGTACGCCACTTCGTGCCCGGCGAATTGCCCGTTGGCCGAGGCGGCGGCAAACACGCCGAGGATCATTGCCACTTGTGCACCAATGACAGAACCCGCACCCGCAGCGAAGAAGGTTTTCACCGAGGACGTCTTGCTCGGCAGGTAGCGCGAATAGTCAGCCACGTAAGGGCCGAACGCGATCTGCCAGGACGCCGCGAGCGACACCGAGAGCAGGAAGCTGCTCAAGCTGAAATGTCGAATTTGCAGGAGTGCACCGACGTCGGTCTGGCTCATCAGGCGCCAGAACAGAAAAACGAAAGCAATCACGCCAATGATGCTGGCGACCCGGCCGATGAAGTGGATCACTCGATAACCGAGCACCGTGGCCAGCACGATGACACTGGCGAAGAGCAGAATGCCGACGCTGTCGCTGACCCCGAACAACTGGCCCAGCGCCTGGCCGGACAGCACGGTGCCGGTTGCGGTGAAACCGAGGTACATCAAGCAGACCAGCACGATCGGGATGGCCGCGCCATACACGCCGAACTGGACCCGGCTGGAAATCATCTGCGGCAGGCCAAGCTTGGGCCCTTGCGCCGCATGCAACGCCATCACGCCACCACCGATCAATTGGCCGATCAGCAAACCGATCAACGACCAGAACACGTCACCGCCCAGCACCACGGCCAGGGCCCCGGTGACAATCGCGGTAATTTGCAGGTTGGCACCCATCCACAAGGTGAACTGGCTCAACAGACGACCGTGTCTTTCCGCTTCCGGGATGTAGTCGATCGAGCGTTTCTCGATCAACGGTTTACTGCTTACACGATCGTTGACAGCCATGGTTCAACCTCTGTGGATTGTTATTGTAGGTTTACGCAATCCCTGTAGCAGCTGCCGCAGGCTGCGTTGGGTTGCGAAGCGACCCCGGCATTCCAACGTGGAACGAAGGTCCTTCGGCCCTTAACGCAGCCTTCGGCAGCTGCTACATGGGTTGTTTATTTGCCAGTAATCATCGGCAAGTTCAGGCCCTGTTCCTTGGCGCAGTCGATCGCGATCTGGTAACCCGCATCGGCGTGACGCATGACGCCGGTCGCCGGGTCGTTGTGCAAGACGCGAGCAATACGCTCGGCCGCTTCATCAGTACCGTCGCAGACAATCACCATGCCCGAGTGCTGGGAGAAGCCCATGCCGACGCCGCCGCCATGGTGCAGGGAAACCCAGGTCGCGCCGCTCGCGGTGTTCAGCAGAGCGTTGAGCAGCGGCCAGTCGGACACAGCGTCGGAACCGTCCTGCATCGATTCAGTTTCGCGGTTCGGGCTGGCTACCGAACCGGAGTCCAGGTGGTCGCGACCGATCACGATTGGCGCGGACAATTCACCGCTGCGAACCATTTCGTTGAACGCCAGACCCAGCTTGGCGCGCAGGCCCAGGCCAACCCAGCAGATACGTGCCGGCAGGCCCTGGAAGCTGATGCGCTCGCGCGCCATGTCCAGCCAGTTGTGCAGGTGGGCGTCGTCCGGGATCAGCTCTTTTACTTTGGCGTCGGTCTTGTAGATGTCTTCGGCATTGCCGGACAGTGCAGCCCAACGGAATGGACCGATGCCGCGGCAGAACAGCGGACGGATGTAAGCCGGTACGAAGCCTGGGAAGTCGAATGCGTTTTCCACGCCTTCTTCCTGAGCCATCTGACGGATGTTGTTGCCGTAGTCGAAGGTCGGGATGCCCATTTTCTGGAAATCCAACATCGCTTTAACGTGCACGGCCATCGATTGCTTGGCGGCCTTCACAACAGCGGCCGGCTCGGTCTTGGCGCGAGCGCGGTACTCTTCCCAGGTCCAGCCAGCCGGCAGGTAACCGTTGAGCGGGTCGTGGGCGCTGGTCTGGTCGGTGACCATGTCCGGGCGCACGCCGCGCTTGACCAGTTCCGGCAGGATTTCCGCCGCGTTACCCAGCAGGGCGATGGAGATCGCTTTGCCTTCTTTGGTGTATTTGGCGATACGGGCCAGTGCGTCGTCGAGGTCGGTGGCTTGCTCATCGACATAACGGCTGTTCAGGCGGAAATCGATGCTGACCTGCTGGCATTCGATGTTCAGCGAGCAAGCGCCGGCCAGGGTCGCGGCCAGAGGTTGAGCGCCACCCATGCCGCCGAGGCCGGCGGTCAGGACCCAACGACCTTTGAGGTCATCGTTGTAGTGTTGGCGACCGGCTTCGACGAAGGTTTCGTAGGTGCCCTGGACGATGCCCTGGCTGCCGATGTAGATCCAGCTGCCGGCGGTCATCTGGCCGTACATGGCCAGGCCTTTGGCGTCGAGTTCGTTGAAGTGCTCCCAGCTCGCCCAGTGTGGCACCAGGTTGGAGTTGGCGATCAGTACGCGCGGGGCATTGGTGTGGGTCTTGAACACGCCGACCGGCTTGCCGGATTGCACCAGCAGGGTCTCGTCGTCATTCAGGTTGGTCAGGCTTTCGACGATCTTGTCGTAGCATTCCCAGTTACGCGCCGCACGACCGATACCACCGTAAACCACCAGTTCTTTAGGGTTCTCGGCGACTTCCGGGTCGAGGTTGTTCATCAACATGCGCAGCGGCGCTTCAGTCAGCCAGCTCTTGGCGGTCAGCTTGTTGCCGCGGGCGGCACGGATTTCTACGTCACGGTACTTAGTGGGCTTATTGTCAGTCACGAAAAAGACTCCTCAGCGATCAATTCAAACCAACCCTGGCGGTGGGCAAGCCAGCCTGTGCGCATCGTTGCGCCACAAGCGAATCAGTGGACGCTGCGAGGAGTCTCGGTCGACTCATACGCATACGTCTTTACTTGTACATACAAGCATATGCAATCAAGCGGCCAACTTGTTGGATGAGCATTCAAGAAAAGTTTCTGGAGGGCTGGAAGGCTTGTAGATAAAGGGTTTTGGTGGAGATGAAATTTTTCGTGGGGATTTGTGCGGGAGGGTGCCAGCTGTTACTTGAGCGTGGTTTTGCGCCACGCTGGGGCGTTCGGTAACAAAGTGGTGCGCATTTTCGAATCGCATGATCGTTCCCACGCTCTGCGTGGTAACGCCGCCAAGGACGCTCCGCGTCCGCTGTTGGCGACTGTGACGCGGAGCGTCACGGGATGCATTCCCACGCGGGAGCGTGGGAACGATCAGTGGAGGGGTTGAATCAGCGTGCGATCAGCTCAATCACACAGCACTGGCCGTTACTGGAGATTTCCAAAAGACCGTTATTACCATCAAGTTGCAGGCAATCATGGCGACCCAATTGCGCGTCGCTGTTACCGACCTTCACTTCAAGCGCTTCGGCAATGCTAAACACCAGCACCGTCCCCGCCGAAGTGAAAAACCGCTGCTCAGCGTCCAGCCACTGCAACCGCGCGCTGTAACGCTGCGGCGCATAAATCAGGTTGAAATCGCGAATCGGCCCGCCGAGCAAGGTGCACGAGACTTGGCTCTCACCGCTGAAGGCAAACGGGTCCAGCGGTAACAACGGCCGGGTGTCCTGGCCATCGACGCGCAAGGTCATACCGTCGCCTTGCAGCACGGTGATCACCCGCTCATAGCCGGCGAACGTCGAGAAACCGCCCGACTCACTGATGTCGGCAATCGACAGGCGCCAGCCGAAACCATCCAGACCGGTGCCGGCATCGCGGGTGATTTCTTCAGTGCTGCCGCCGCCGTTTTTCCACGGCATGCGCGGGTAATCTTTGGCGCGTAAAACCTTCGTTTTCATTTATGGAACCGACCTTCCAGACGATGACGGGAACCGGGGTGGATCAAACGGGCGGCGGTCACTGGCTGACGGCCGGACCAAGTGCGGCGACGGATCAGCAGGCACGGCTCGCCCTTTTCAATCTGTAGCAATTTGCACTCGGACGCCTCGGCCAGAATCGCCTCGACCACGTGCTCGCCTTCGGTCAGCGGCGCGACCTGGTTCAGATAGGCGTATGGCGTTTGCAGGGTGAAGTCCTGCTTGAGGTAGTCCGGCGCCACCAGTGCGTTGACGAAACGGTCTTCGATTTGCACCGGAATATCGTTTTCGAAATGCACGATCAGCGAGTGAAAGACTTTCTGGCCTTCACGCATGTCCAGGGCCAGTGCGCGCTCGGAACCGGCGGCCTCTTCTTCGAGGGTGATGACCTTGCAGGTGTGGCGATGGCCACGGGACGCGATTTCGTCGGCGATGTTGTGCACTTCAAACAGCGCGGACTGACTTTTCGGCTCGGCGACGAACGTACCGACGCCTTGCATGCGCACCAGCAGGCCGTCGGCGGTCATCTCGCGCAGGGCGCGGTTGATGGTCATGCGGCTGAAACCCAACTGGTTGACCAGCTCGCTTTCCGATGGAACGCGGTAATGCGGCGGCCAGTTTCCACTGTCGATTTGCTGGGTGATCATCTGTTTGACGCGGGCGTACAAGGGCGCCGGACTGTCGCCCAGATTGGCACTCAGCGGCGATGTGGCAGGCGGAGTCGGCACGGTTAATCCTTGATCATCTGTTAGAGGTTGCTAGCTTGCCGGAGTTTACCGAGCAGGCAAACGTCTGTATATGTATATACAAATAACACACGATGGGGTGCTGAACCATGTCCGCCTTCTTTGCCGAACGCGCGCTGCTGCCTAGTGGATGGGCCAACAATGTACGTCTTGAGGTCAGCGCCGACGGCGTTTTGACCCATATCCAGGCCGATTCCCATGCAGATGGCGCCGAACGGCTAAGCGGTCCGCTGCTGCCGGGGATGCCCAATCTGCACTCCCACGCTTTCCAGCGGGCCATGGCCGGATTGGCCGAAGTGGCCGGTAATCCGAACGACAGTTTCTGGACCTGGCGCGATCTGATGTATCGCCTCGTCGGAAAAATCAGCCCGGAGCAACTCGGTGTGATCGCCCGTCAGCTGTACATCGAAATGCTCAAGGCCGGTTACACCTCGGTCGCGGAATTTCATTACGTACACCACGATACCAATGGCCAGCCTTACGCTGACCCGGCGGAACTGGCGCTGCGCATCAGCCAGGCCGCCAGCTCCGCCGGTATCGGCCTGACGTTGTTGCCGGTGCTTTACAGCCATTCCGGTTTCGGTGGCCAGGCCCCGAACGAAGGCCAGCGCCGGTTTATCAACAGCACCGAAAACTACCTCACGCTTCAGTCGCGTTTGCAGCCGATCCTGGCGCAGCAACCGGCGCAGTCGCTGGGGCTGTGTTTCCACTCGTTGCGCGCGGTCACGCCGCAGCAGATCCGCGAAGTGCTGGCTGCCAGCGACAAGCAATGCCCGGTACACATCCACATCGCCGAACAGCAGAAGGAAGTCGATGACTGCCTGAGCTGGAGCGGTCGTCGTCCGCTGCAATGGCTGTACGAAAATACCGAGGTCGACCAACGCTGGTGCCTGGTCCACGCAACCCACGCCAACCCGGAAGAAGTCACGCTGATGGCCAAGAGTCGCGCCATCGCCGGCCTGTGCCTGACCACCGAAGCCAACCTCGGCGACGGGATTTTCCCGGCGGTGGATTTCCTCGCCCAGGGCGGGCGCATGGGTATCGGTTCCGACAGCCATGTGTCATTGAGCGTGGTGGAAGAATTGCGTTGGCTGGAATACGGCCAGCGTCTGCGGGATCAGCGGCGTAATCGGTTGTATGGCGCGGACCAGCCGATGGTCGGCCGCACGTTGTACGACGCGGCGCTGGATGGTGGTGCTCAGGCGCTGGGTCAGCCGATCGGTGCGCTGGAAGTGGGCAAACGGGCGGATTGGCTGGTGCTCGATGGCAACGATCCGTACCTGGCAACGGCCAGTGGCGACGGGATTTTGAATCGCTGGTTGTTTGCCGGCGGCGATCGTCAGGTGCGCGATGTATTGGTCAACGGCCAATGGGTTGTGCGTGACGGGCGACATGCCGGCGAAGAAGAAAGCAGCCGCGCGTTTACCCAAGTCCTGCGCGATCTGCTCGGATAATCCCTAACCGATCGTTCCCACGCTCTGCGTGGGAATGCAGCCCGTGACGCTCCGCGTCACTGGACGCGGAGCGTCCCTAGAGGCATTCCCACGCAGAGCGTGGGAACGATCTGTAGCCGAGTGATCAGTTCGACGTCTTGGCCATCTTCGTATCCGACGCACGCCAGATCAGCCGCGTCGTGTCGTAACCCTGCTGCCGCGCCTTGCTCAGCAGTTCTTCACGCACCACACCATTGACAGTCGGGGTCCGTGACAGCAGCCACAGGTACTTGCGGCTCGGGTCGCCAACAATGGCGGTCTTGTAGTCGTCGCTGACGTACAGCACCCAGTACTCACCCTTCGCCACACCCGGAATCAGCCGCGAAAACCAGTTGTCGAACTGGACCCATAGCTTATCGGTCTTGCCCGGCACCTGTGGCCAGGCCGTGCCCTTGGCTTCTTCCCACTGCCAATCCGGCGTCAGGCAGCGGTTGAGCACCGCCACGTTGCCGTCAGGCAAGAGCGTGTAATGGGCTTCGGATTGCGCGCAGTTGCGCTGGAAATACATCGGCAGGCGGGCCAACTCGTACCAGGTGCCCTGGTAGCGCTTGAGGTTGACGCTGCTGGCAGTCTTAGGTGCCAACGGATCTACGCCAGAAGAGGCGCAGCCGGCCAATACCAGGCCGGCAAAAAGAACTATCAATAACCGCTTCATTGTTTTTCTCCCGCGGGCGCGTAGCCCCGGTTTACTTCAGGCCTTGGCCGGAAAACATCAGCACTTTGTCACCGGCGTACTGCACGCTGATAAAGCTGTTTTTGTCGCCCCAGGTGCAACTGGACATCCCAAGCGCGCCCGAACAATCGGCGGGTTTGCCCAGCAAGGTTTCAACCTCGGCCTTGGGCATGCCGGCCGACAGCTTGGAGTAGTTCTCCTGATTGACCTTGCTGCACGCGACCAACAACACGCAGAACGAGAGCAAGGCGATAGATCGCAGCGACATGGTGTAGCTCCTGGGGCGAAGGGGGTTGGCATGGCTGCCAAGCTGAAGCTTAGAAGAGAAAACCCCGATCTGGTTCCCCGACCGCCCGGCTATTTGTTATCCCGCTCGTCTGCCTTTTACCAATAAATCAGCGACTTTCTCGTGCTGTTGGGTAATTCGTCGGTTTTCGCAAAATAACGCCTAATCTTTGGCGTCGCCCTGTCGACATAGAAGCAGCGCAAAGCCCTCTCTGTGGCAAATTGACGCTCCTCGCTGACCAGCCCCTCCGCGGTAGTACACCTAATGACCAGAAACATGAAATTCAGCCACAAGATTCTGCTGGCAGCCGCCCTCGTGGTCGCCGTTGCGTTCGCCTGCTTTATCCTGTTCAACGACTACCGCCAGCGCGAGACCCTGCGCAGCAGTACCGAATCCTCGATGCAGGAACTCGGCAGCCTGACCACCAGCAACATCCAGACCTGGCTGGAAAGCCGCATCCAGTTGCTGCAATCGTTGTCGCAACAGATCGCCGTGGATGGCAGCGCCCCGGCCAGCCTGAAACGCGCCATCGACCTGCCGGCCTACACCGGCAACTTCCAGTTGAGCTACTTCGGCAGCACCGAAGGTGTAATGACCTCGATTCCGGCCGGCAACCGCGCCGCCGACTACGACCCACGCGCCCGTGGCTGGTACAAGGCCGCCGACAGCGCGCGGCAAACCATCGTCACCGAACCGTACATCGCCGCTTCGTCGGGCAAACTGGTGATCACCGTCGCCACGCCGGTGCAGCATGAGAACAAGATGATCGGCGTCGCCGGCGCGGACATCGACCTGACCAGCGTCAGCGCGATCATCAACTCGCTGAACTTCGGCGGTCACGGCCACGCATTCATCGTCAGCGCCGATGGCAAGATCCTGATCCACCCGAACAGCAAACTGGTGCTCAAGACCTTGGCCGAGGCCTACCCGAACGGCGCTCCACGGGTGAGCCCGGGCCTGAAAGAAGTCGAACTCGACGGCAAGTCGCAGTTCATCTCCTTCACCCACGTCAACGGTGTGCCGTCGGCGGACTGGTATGTGGCGCTGGTGCTGGATCAAGACACCGCGTTCTCGATGCTTAGCGAGTTCCGCACCTCGGCGATCATCGCCATGGTTATCGCCGTCGTCATCATCATCGCGCTGCTGGGCATGCTGATCAGCTTCCTGATGCAGCCACTGCTGACCATGGGTCGCGCGATGCATGACATCGCCGAAGGTGAAGGCGATTTGACCAAACGCCTGACCATTCACGGCCATGATGAATTCGGTGCGTTGGGCACTTCGTTCAACCGTTTTGTGGAACGGATTCACACCTCGATCCGCGAAGTGGCCTCGGCCACCGGTCAGGTCAACGAGGTCGCCTTGCGTGTGGTCGCTGCGTCGAACTCTTCGATGTTCAACTCCGACCAACAAGCCTCGCGCACCAGCAGCGTCGCCGCGGCGATCAACGAGCTGGGCGCCGCCGCCCAGGAAATCGCCCAGAACGCCGCCCTCGCCTCTCAACACTCCAGCGACGCCCGCGCCCTGGCCGAAGACGGTCAACAGGTTGTGGATAAAACCATCGCGGCGATGCAGCAGCTGTCGGCGAAGATCAGCGATTCGTGCGGCAACATCGAAACGCTCAACAGCAACACGGTGAACATCGGCCAGATTCTGGAAGTGATCACCAGCATTTCCCAACAGACCAACCTGCTGGCCTTGAACGCGGCGATTGAAGCGGCGCGTGCCGGTGAAGCCGGACGCGGTTTTGCCGTGGTTGCCGACGAAGTGCGCAACCTCGCCCACCGCACCCAGGATTCAGCGCAGCAAGTGCAAAAGATGATCGAAGAGCTGCAAGTCGGCGCCCGGGAAGCCGTGAGCACCATGACCGACAGCCAGCGCCAGAGTGAAAGCAGCGTTGGCATCGCCAACCAGGCCGGCGAACGCCTGGGCAGCGTGACTCAGCGTATCGGCGAGATCGACGGGATGAACCAGTCTGTAGCGACCGCGACTGAAGAGCAGACGGCCGTAGTGGAGTCGATCAACGTCGACATTACCGAGATCAACACGCTGAATCAGGAAGGGGTGGAGAACTTGCAGGCGACGTTGCGCGCGTGCTCTGATCTTGAGCAGCAAGCGGCGCGGTTGAAGCAGTTGGTGGGTAGTTTCAGGATTTAAGCTGTTCTCGCGGGCAGCCTCACTCCTACAGAATTAGCGCCGCATTTTGAACCGCGCGCAACCTGTAGGAGCGAGGCTTGCCCGCGAAGACGGCATCAGCAGCGATGGAGATCCAAGCACTTCGCGAAAAACGTCGGTCGGCACACGCTGACGCAGGACTGAATTAAGACTAAACTCGGTCCTATTCAATCTGGCGAGGCCCACATCATGAAGCTTTCATCTCAAATCAAGCCGATCAGCTATCTGAAAAGTCACACTGCCGAAATCGTCAAAACCATCACAGAAAGCCGTGAACCCTTGGTCATCACCCAAAATGGCGAAGCGAAGCTGGTGGTCATGGATGTGAAAAGCTTTGAAGAACAAGAAGACACCATGGCTCTGTTGAAGCTCTTGGCGATGGGTAATCGGGAGATTGAAGAAGGCAAATTTCGGGATGCCGAAGATGTCTTTGCAGAACTGGACAGGATCGATCATCAATGAGTTTTAAGGTCGTCATTCTTCAGTCAGCCGAAACAGACCTCAAAGATCTACGTACCTATCTCATCAAACACTTCTCTACCCAGACTTGGCAAAGCACCTATTCCAGCCTGAAGGCGGCCATCCGTCATTTGGGGAGCGTGCCTTATGCAGGATCCATCCCGGATGAAATCGAGAAGCTCAACCTCAGCCAATATCGACAAACCCTCTCGGGGATGAATCGCGTCATTTATGAAGTGCGAGAGCAAACGGTCTACGTCCACATCATTGCCGACACACGCAGAGATCTACCGACATTGCTGATGAAGCGGCTATTGCAAAACAATCCTTGAACTAGAACCTCGAACCTGGCCCGCTTAGAAACTCAACTTCCTCAGCCGTAGACTCACGCCCCAACACCCCATTGCGATGGGGAAACCGTCCAAACCGCGCAATCACCTTCTGATGCCGCTCGGCATAATCCAGATTATCGGCAAACACTGCCCGATCGGCTTCTGGCTGCTCGGCAACCAATGCGATAAACCGCGAAACCGCTTCGTTCTGCACCGCCAGATTCTCGCAATGCTCAAACACCAGGTAAATGAACACCCGCTGAATCGGCCGTAACTGCCGATCAAAATCCGCGGCAATGCCTTGCGCCACCAGGGCTTGGGCCCGGAGATCACCAGAGAAGGATTTGGGAGTGTCGCGAAAGATCATTCGCGGGAGTTGATCGAGTAGCAGCACCAAGGCCAACCAACCTTCCGGGCGTTGCGCCCAGTCAGTCAATCCGCCGGCCAGTGCCTGCTCGACCCAGTCCCCGAAACGCTCGCGCGCTTCGAGGTCCTGGCTGTCGCGCTTGCCGAACCATAACTTGCCTTTGTCAGCCGCTACATCGTCGGGGGATTCGGCTTTACCAAACCACCATTCGAGCAACGGCTGCCAGGGCGCGGTCATGGGTTTATTCCTTGTGGTAAGCCGTGACGCGTGCGACTTCTTCTTTCGAGCCGAGGAACACCGCTACGCGCTGGTGCAGGCCATCTGGCTTGATGTCGAGGATGCGCTGGTGACCATCGGTGGACGCGCCGCCAGCCTGTTCGACCAGGAACGACATCGGGTTGGCTTCGTACATCAAACGCAGTTTGCCCGGCTTCGATGGCTCGCGGCTGTCGCGTGGGTACATGAACAGGCCGCCACGGGTCAGGATGCGATGCACGTCAGCAACCATCGCCGCGACCCAGCGCATGTTGTAGTTCTTTTTCAGCGGGCCTTCATCGCCCGCCAGCAATTCGCCGACGTAGCGTTGTACCGGTGCTTCCCAGTGACGCTGGTTGGACGAGTTGATTGCGAATTCCTGAGTGGACTCCGGGATCTGGATGTCTTCGTGGGTCAGCACGAAGCTGCCCATTTCACGGTCCAGGGTAAAGCCTTTGACGCCATCACCCAGGGTCAGCACCAGCATGGTCTGCGGGCCGTAGATGGCATAACCGGCAGCGACTTGTTGGGTGCCCGGCTGCAGGAAGGCCTTTTCATTCAAAGGCTCGTTCTGGGTCAGGTATTCGTTCGGGCATCGCAGTACGGAGAAGATGGTGCCGACCGGGGCGTTGATGTCGATGTTCGACGAGCCGTCCAGTGGGTCGAATACCAGCAGGTACGCGCCTTTCGGGTATTTGCCCGGGATCTGGTAGGCATTGTCCATTTCTTCGGACGCCATGCCAGCCAGGTGACCGCCCCATTCGTTGGCTTCAAGCAGGATCTCGTTGGAGATCACGTCGAGCTTCTTCTGCACTTCGCCTTGGACGTTTTCAGTGCCCATGCTGCCCAGAACGCCGCCCAGGGCGCCCTTGGAGACGGCGTGGCTGATTTCTTTACAGGCGCGCGCCACCACTTCGATCAGGAAACGCAGATCGGCAGGGGTGTTGTTGCTACGGGTCTGCTCAATCAAATAGCGACTCAGGGTAACGCGAGACATGGAAGGCTCCGGTGGAATGGGGGGGCTAAAAACCCGCGCAGTTTAACGCGAGTCGGGGCGCATTTCCTCCTATCAGACGTGATACACCCAATAGAGTTCATGTGCGGGGTTGAGCGTAGTTCGAATCGAAGATCTTTACCGCTCGATAAACCGCTATCGCGAGCAAGCTCGCTCTCACAGGGGAATGCATTCCATTGTGGGAGCGAGCTTGCTTGCGATTGGCTGCGCAGCAACCACTTTCAAGGCTTGACCGGGGGTTTGCGCAACAGACTGAACGCCATCACCGCCAGAAACAGCACACTCAGCAACAACACCGCCCACAACCCGAACTTCTTCCAGTTGGTATCAGCCGTCGCCGCCGCAACCGCCGTCGGCGTCTGTGTCACCAGCGTCCCGCCATCGACCGCGGCCTTGCCCAGCGAGGCAAATTTCGCCGCGCTGTAATCCGGGATCAACGTCGACAACGGCAAATTCGCCGTTTTCACCGTCGCACTGCCCAGCGCCAGCGTATACGGCCCGGCGCCGCGCGCCAGGAACACTACTTGCGTCGAGCGTACGGCGAATTTCACGGTCGGCGCCTCAGCGCCGAGGCCACCACCGCGCTCGTCCACCATCAGTTTCAATTGCTGTACGGTTTGCCCCGACAGCTGCAATTCGTTCTGCACCACGTCCTGGCCGTTCTGGGTCAGGCGATACAGCAAACCGCCGCTCAGTGGTTGCCACGGCAAGCTGCTCTCGCGCCGACCGGACAAGGTCACCGGCGCCAGGCTGTTGGGCTGATTCAACTCGACCTGCACGCGCTCGACATTCAGGCCCATCGGCAATTGCCAGGTGTACTCACCGGCCTTCACGCTGCTGCCGACCAAGGGTTGCGACCAGACCAACGGCAACGGCAGGCTGCGGGTGCTGGCGCTTTCCAGTTGCGCGGAAGTCAGCGTCGGCGCCGATTGCGGGGTGTTCCACAGCAAACGCAGATAGCGCGCCGATTGCCCCGGCAGGCCGACTTCATGCTGCTCGACCCGCTCGTCGGCAAACGACAGCCGCGCCACCTGCCCTTCGCCCCACGACTGCCAATGCTGCAAGTCGTCGCTGGCTTCGATGCTGAAACGCTGGAAGCCGTCGCGCTCGCTGGTCCAGTCGAGGATCAACTGCTGCAACGGTGCCTTGATCCCGCTGGCGTCGAGCAACCAGCCACGCAGCACTTCTTCGCCCACCTCCAGTTGAGTGGACGGCTGCACTTCCACCAGCGTGCCGTTGGCGCTCGATTGCACCCGCACACTCGGCGCACGTTCGGTGGCGTCTGCCGAGTTATATAGCGGGAACCACTTCACGTCGGTCGTGGTGCGGTTCTCGGCGGACTGCGCGGTTTCCCGGGCCAAGGCGTAGGCCTGAGGTTCACCGGCCGCGTTGAACACGCGCACGTCGCTGAGATCGGTCTGCCGCGCGTTAAGTTGCACGCTCAGCGGCAGTTCGAGGCGATACCACGGGCCTTCCCCGCTCACGGAAAGCGGCACTTGAGTGCTGAAATCCGACGGTTTTTCCTGGGCGCTGGCCGACATCGCCACGCCCAGCGCAACAGCGCCCAACCACCCCAGGTTCAGCTTCTGACTCAAGACGACACTCCTTCGGTTGCAGGGGCCGGTTTTTCAGCCTCCGGCTCGGCTTCGGCGCGCTTGGGCGGCAACGGGGCGAAATAGCCCACCACCAGCAGCAACACGCCAACGCCAATAAACGAGACGATCCGGGCGAGTCCGCCACGGTTACTCAATTCAACAAAGAACAACTTGGCCACCACCACACCAATCAGTGCGGCGCCGATCAACCAGACTTCTCGACGATGACGCAGATGGCCGCCGATCATCAGGCCCAGCGCCATCAAGGTCCAAACGATCGACAGACCGGCCTGCACCTGCATCGACGGGAGTAATAGGTCCAGCTCGAACGGTACGCCGCCCCAATGGTGAGCCGTGCGCGTGACCACTGCGGAGAAAAAGGCGAACAACGAAATGCCGGCGATCAATTGTGTGGCGTGTTCGGCGTAAACCTTCGGCAAAGCAAATTGCGTCACCGCACTGCGCGACCAGACGTATACGCCGAACAGCGCAAACAGCAGGCCCAATTCCAGCGGGTTGATCAACGGTACGTAAGGCAGCGGCTCGGCGGTGCCGTCGCTGACACCATTCGCCAGCCAGAACCAGCCAAGCATCAGCAGCGCCAACGGCGCGGCGGCATAGACCCGGTATTCGCGCGCATACGCCGACACCGGCCATGGCCA
This sequence comes from Pseudomonas sp. LBUM1646, assembly GCF_059716165.1. NCBI lineage: Bacteria > Pseudomonadati > Pseudomonadota > Gammaproteobacteria > Pseudomonadales > Pseudomonadaceae > Pseudomonas > Pseudomonas sp. LBUM1646. The sequence goes on along the minus strand of NZ_CP166810.1, from coordinate 415,007 downwards.
ATTACGCGGTGCGGCCGCCAGCACCAGATACAGACTCGGCAGAATCGCCCAACCCAACCAGCGCCAGGCGTTGTACTGCTCGGACAACAACAGCAAACCGTAACGCAGCTCCAGGGCCAGTACACCGATCAACAGCCAGCAGCCGAGCACGTGGGCAGTACTGAGGGCGCGTGCCGGCAGCATCGGCGCCAAACGCCGCAACGAGATGAAATGCACGACGAACACCGCTGCCCACACCAGCCAGCCGAAATTGGCCGCCGGGTGATAGCGCGACTGCCACGCGCCAAGCAACACCAGCCCCGCCACTGGCATCAGGAAGGTGCAGAGCAAGCCCAGCGCCGACCATTTAAGCCGCAGCGCCAACACGGTCCACAGCGCCACACTCAGCGCCGCGACGGCCAGCAACAAGGTCGTTTGCAGATTCAACGGGGCAAAGCGCAGCACTTCACTGAACCACGCCAGCGCCCACCAGCCCGCGCCCCACACCAGCAGCAATTCGGACAAGCGACTCAGGCTCAGCACATCAAACGCCGAAGCGTGGTTGCCAAGCTGCAGACGCCACGCCCCGACCAGCGCGGCCAACCCGAGCACCAATGGCGTCCAGAAACCGCTATGGGCCAATGGTCGTAATCCTTCACTGGCCAACGGCCCCAGCAGATCCGGACCGGCGAACAGGAACGCCGCACCACCGATCACCTGCAACAGCAGACCGAAGACAAAACTCACGCGCTGCTTGAGGTACAAACTCAACCAAATGATGAACAAACCGCTGGCAGCCCATACCGCACTCGCCGTTTGCCAGGGCAGTACGAACAGCACGGCGAGGTTGATCAGCACCAGACCGGCCAGCAATATCACCGACAAGCCACGCAGCAAGCGCACGTCGCTGCGGACCATCTCATCACGGGCCGCCAGCAACATGCCGGCGATCAATGCAAGTCCAATCAGCGAGGCACTGAGCAAGCCGCTCCAGCCAGCGCTGAACACCGCCGACGAATCACCGCTCGCCCCTTGCAACCGCAACAGGAACAACGCGCCACCGAGCAATTGCACGGCAAACGCGGTGAACAGGAACGTGCGCGATTGCAGGCGCAGGCCGACGAACAGCGTCGCCAGCCCGGCCAGCGCCCAGCTGATCGCCGTGCCGTGGGTCAGGAAGAATAACGGCGCCAGCAGATACAGGAAGGTCAGGCCGAGGCATGCCAACGCTGGCAGGCATTGGCGTTCCCACTCGGAAGCCTGCTCCGGCAGGGCTTTGCGCAATTGGTAGAAGCTGAACAGCAACGCCACGCCGAGCATCAACGCGCCCAGCCATGAACCGTTCAACAGGCTGCTTGCGCCAGCCTGCAATTCACTCAGAAATGCCAACGCCGAACCCAGTTGCAGCAGCAAAGCGAAGGCACGGGCCAGTGGCCGTTGCTGACGCAGGCCGAGCCAGAAGATCCCCGCGCCTTCCACGGCCCAGGCGGCAGCGGTCCAGCGAGCGTCAAGGCCCAAAGGAATCGCCAGGCTGGTGAAGATCACGCCCAGTGCCAGGCATGTTTCCGCCAGCAGCAACGCGCGACCGCCCATGAGCAATCGGGCCAGCCCCATGTAGAGCATGCCCAGCGCCAGCGCGCTGAACGCAGCGGCGAACTCCAGGTGCTGGACCAGCGCGAACTGCAAACCGAAGCCCACCAACGGCGGCCCGAACAGCATTGTGCCGTCGACGTAATCGCCCTTGCGCGCCGACCAGTGCAGCAAAGCCTGGCGACTGTCGTCCGCCGGTGCGTCGGTCATCTCCAACAGCTTGCGCCGGGTGAACAGCAGGCCGATGCCCAGGTACATCAGGAAGAACAGAATCAGAAACGGTTCGGTGCTCCACAGCAGTTCCGGCGCATAGGAACGCAAGCCCCAGGCAAAGCCGATGCCGAAAGTCCCGACGAAACCGATCAGATTGAGCAATCGCCAGGCCTTGAACCAGGCAATGGCGAGGATGCCGGCATTGAGCAGGGCAAAGTAGCTGAACAGCGCGACGTGATTGCCGGCGCCGGTCGAAGTCAGGATCGGCGCGGCGAAACCGCCCAACGCGGCGGCACAGGCCAGGGCCAGGGAATCCTGGGTGATCGCCAGAATCGCCGAGAACACTGTCACCGCCACCAGCAGGCCGAGAGCTGCCGTTGGATCGAGCAGCGGGTGCAAGCGCATCGCGGCGAACACCGTCAGGTACAACACGGCAATCCCGGTGCCTTGCAACATCAGCGCGTATTGGGTGTTGCGATGGCGCAGCCACCAGCCCAGACCGAGCAAGCCCAGGGCGCTGGCGGCAACGCCGGCGTAACGCATCTCGATCGGCACCACCATGCCTTCGGTGGCGTAGCGCAGCAGGAATGCCAGACCGAGGAACAACAGCACCACGCCAACCCGCAGCACGGTGTTGCCACCGAACAGCCAGTTGCGGGCGCCGTTGATGGCGCGGTCGAAGACATTGGGTTCGCGTGGAACCGCCGGTTGGCGCGGTTCGCGGGCGACCGGTTCCGGAGTCCAGACATCGACGGGCAGCGGACGGCTGGTTTCGGTGGCGGCGGCGGCGGCGGTGATCGGTTCGAGTTCAGGCGGGAGATCCCAGATCATCTCCGGGGATTCGGCGGGGGCTTTGAAGGAGATGTCGTCGAGGATGAATTCAGGGGCGGCAACGGATTCGTTGACTTCAGGTTGACTGCCTTCGGGCTGAGCGACATCCGGCGCTTTGACGCCAGCGCCCTCCAGCGCTAGCAAGCGTTGCAGCAGCGTATTGAGCGCCACCTGTGTCTGCTCAAGCAGACGGTGTTGCTCGGCCGCTTGCGAGCCCAGACGACCAATGCGAATGGCCTGGCCGATGCCCAACCCGAGCAACGCGCCCAACAGCGCATCGCTGAGCGACTCGTCGAGTACCCAGCCCAGCACCAAGCCAATCAGCATGAAAATCCATTGCATGGTCGATATCCCTAAGCGGCCCATTGCCGTGCGGCGTCTGCGCTGACGCCATCGCGGGCAAGCCTTGCTCCTACAGAAGACACCGATCCCTGTAGGAGCAAGGCTTGCCCGCGATTGACCGCGCAGCGGTCACTGAAACATCCGGCAAAACTGGCGCTTAGTATATCGATCCGGCCCAACGTACGTTGGGCCTTGCTCGCAATTATTGCTAAAAGTTACTCCAAAGCCTTCCAGATATCCGTGGCGTACTCACGAATCGTCCGGTCAGAAGAGAACCAGCCCATCCGCGAGGTGTTCAATACCGCCGAACGCCACCAGGCTTGAGAGTCATGCCAGTGCGCCTCGACGCGCATCTGCGCGTCCCAGTAGGAGTCGAAATCGGCGCAGACCAGGAAGCGGTCGTAGTCGATCAGCGAATCGATCAGCCCGGCGTAGCGGGACGGATCATCCGGCGAGAACACCCCGCCGCGAATCGCTTGCAACACATCATTGAGGCGATGGGACGCGGCAATGTCCGGCGCGGCGTTGAACTCATGGTTCTGTTTGCGCGCTTCAACCTGCTGCGCACTGAGGCCAAAGATGAACATGTGCTCGACGCCAATGCGCTCGCTCATTTCGACGTTGGCGCCATCCAGCGTGCCAATGGTCAGCGCGCCGTTGAGACCGAACTTCATGTTGCTGGTGCCCGACGCTTCGAAGCCGGCCGTGGAAATCTGCTCCGACAAATCCGCCGCCGGAATGATGCTCTCCGCCAGGCTGACGTTGTAGTTGGGCAGGAACACTACTTTGAGCAAACCACGCACGGTCGGGTCGTTGTTCACCACCCGCGCGATGTCGTTGGTCAGTTTGATGATCAGCTTGGCCTGGTGATAACTGGCGGCGGCCTTGCCGGCGAAGATCTTCACCCGCGGCACCCAGTCGATTTCCGGCTCGGCACGAATCGCCTGATACAGCGCGACGGTGTGCAGCAGGTTGAGCAACTGGCGTTTGTATTCGTGTATCCGCTTGACCTGCACGTCGAACATCGCCGCCGGGTTGACCGCGATCCCCAGCCGTTCGTGAATCAAGTACGCCAGGGCTTTCTTGCTGTGCAACCGTTGCTCGGCGAAGGCCTTGCGGAATGCCGGCTTTTCGGCGAACGGCTCCAGGTCGAGCAAACGCTCTTCGGCGTTGTCCAGCAGGTCCGGACCGAGCGCATCGACCAGCATCGACGTGAGTTCGGAGTTGGCCTGGTAGAGCCAGCGGCGGAAGGTGATGCCGTTGGTCTTGTTGTTGATCCGCTCCGGGTAGAGCTTGTGCAGTTCGGAGAACACAGTTTTGCGCATCAGCTGCGTATGCAGCGCCGACACGCCGTTGACGCTGTGGGAACCGAGGAACGCCAGGTTACCCATGCGCACACGGCGGCCGTTGTCTTCTTCGATCAGCGACACCGCGCGCAGCACGTCGAAGTCGTGGATGCCTTTGGCGCGCAGCGAGTCGATGTGCTGGGCGTTGATCAGGTAAATGATCTGCATGTGCCGCGGCAGCATGCGTTCCATCAAACCGACCGGCCAGGTTTCCAGTGCTTCCGGCAGCAGCGTGTGGTTGGTGTACGACAGCGTATCGACCGTGACCTGCCACGCGGCATCCCACGCGACATCGTAGACGTCGACCAACTGACGCATCAGCTCAGCCACAGCAATCGAGGGGTGGGTGTCGTTGAGCTGGATCGCCGCGTGGTCGCCCAGGGTCAGCACCGAGGTGTGCATGTTGCGATGGCGGCGCAGCAAATCCTGCAGGGACGCGGCGACGAAGAAGTACTCCTGACGCAGGCGCAGTTCCTGGCCGGCTTCGGTGCTGTCCGCCGGGTAAAGCACGCGGGAAATACTTTCGGCCCGGGCGACTTCTGCCACGGCGCCCAAGTGGTCACCGGCGTTGAAGCGTTCCAGGTGCAAATCTTCCATGGCGCGGGCACGCCACAGACGCAAGGTGTTGACGCTCGCCCCACGCCAGCCGACCACTGGAGTGTCATAAGCAATCGCCCGCACGGTTTCCACCGGGGTCCAGACTTGCCGGGACTTGCCGGCCTCGTCGGTCACGGTTTCGACGCTGCCGCCAAAGCCGATCGGGTACACGACCTCTGGCCGCTCGAACTCCCACGGGTTACCGAAATCCAGCCAGTGTTCGGTCTGTTCCTGCTGCCAGCCATCGACAATGGCCTGGCGGAACAAACCGTGTTCATAACGAATGCCGTAGCCGTGGCCGGCGATGCCGAGGGTCGACATGCTTTCCATGAAACACGCCGCCAGGCGACCGAGGCCACCGTTGCCCAGCGCCGCGTCGGGCTCCAGCAGGCGGATGCGTTCCAGGTCGACGCCGAGTTCGGTCAATGCTTCGCGGGCGACGTCCAGCAGGCCAAGGTTGCTCAGGCTGTCGTAGAGCAAGCGGCCGATGAGAAATTCCAGGGAGAGGTAGTAAACCCGTTTCTGCCCTTTGCGGTAGATCTGCCGGGTGTGGTCCATCCAGTGTTCGACCATGTGGTCGCGCGCTGCCAGGGCAATGGCTTCGAACCAGTCGTGGTCGAAGGCGTGATCCGGGTCTTTGCCCACCGCGTAGGTGAGTTTGGTCAAGACGGCGTCGCGGAATGCGGCCACCTCTGCTTCGCGAACAAGTGGTTCTTGAGTCATCGATAGGACCTCGAGCGAGCTTTGAGTTGTCTGAGCCTAGACGGTCTGACAGGCGGTATGGGCTCTGGTTCGGCAGTTTTTCCTGATAGTGCGAGATAGGTCGGCATTACATTGTCGTGTGTCTGAATCAATGCAGGGGCCGTGCCGGATTAACGGTGATTATTGGGTGATCCAGAAAAAAACTGGCGAAAGGTTGTTCAAAAATCCACCAGTCCCGGTATCATCGCGCGCCCTGATGCACACGCTGGTAACAACCGATGATGAAGTCCAACCTGATCGCCGCTGCGGAGATCGACCGCCTCGATACCTGGGCCAAGTACTCTGCCCCGATGTGCGGTTCCTGCGTGTCGAGCTGCTGCACCTTGCCGGTCGAGGTCAAGATCAAGGATCTGATCCGCATCGGTATCGTCGACGAGTTCGAACGCGGCGAGCCGGCGAAGAACATCGCCAAGCGCTTGCAGAAGGAAGGGATCGTCGAGCGTTACAACCAGAAGTCCGAGATCTTCACCCTCCAGCGCATGAGCAACAACGATTGCCTGTACCTGGATCGTAAGAGCCGTCTGTGCACTATTTATGAAAAGCGCCCGGATACTTGCCGTAACCACCCGAAAATCGGCCCGCGGCCGGGGTATTGCGCTTACAAGCCCAAAGAAGTGGCGCGTGAGACCAGCAGTAGCCGCCGCACGCTGGAAAAGTTTTAAAAACGCCTTAATCCCGTAGCAGCTGTCGAGCCCCAGCGAGGCAGCGTACGGCTGCGCAGCAGTCGCAGTCCGGTAAATACGGTTGAAATGGTGCACCGCAGCGTTTGGTTTTACGACTGCTGCGCAGCCGAACGCAGCCTCGCAAGCTCGGCAGCTGCTACAGCCAGACAAACAAAAACGCCCCCGACCTTGCGGTCGGGGGCGTTTTTTTAAGCCTTAACTAAGTCGAAACTCAGTTGCCGCTTTTCTTGGCAGCGCGGGTACGCTCGCTTTCGCCCAGGATCTTCTTACGAAGACGGATGGACTTAGGAGTGACTTCGCACAATTCGTCTTCTTGAACGAATTCCAGAGCTTGTTCCAGGGTGAAACGGATAGGCGGAACCAAAGCGATGGTTTCGTCTTTACCCGAGGCACGCATGTTGTCGAGCTTCTTGCCTTTGGTTGGGTTGACGCCCAGGTCGTTGTCGCGGCTGTTGATGCCGACGATTTGACCTTCGTACACGTCTTCACCGTGACCCAGGAACAGTTTGCCGCGAGCTTGCAGGGTTTCCAGCGAGTAAGTCAGAGCCTTACCGGTAGCCACCGAAACCAGCACGCCGTTCTGACGGCCGGACATGTCGCCGGACTTCATTACGTCGTAACGGTCGAAGATCGAGGTCAGGATGCCTGCACCGGAGGTCAGGGTCAGGAACTCGTTACGGAAACCGATCAAGCCACGAGCCGGGATGTTGTACTCAAGGCGCACACGGCCCTTGCCATCCGGAACCATGTTGGTCAGGTCGCCTTTACGGATACCGATCTGTTCCATGATCGAACCTTGCGATTCTTCTGGCAGGTCGATGGTCACGTTTTCGTACGGTTCGTGCTTCACGCCGTCAACCATACGGATGATCACTTCCGGACGACCAACACCCATTTCGAAGCCTTCGCGACGCATGGTTTCGATCAGTACCGAGAGGTGCAGCTCACCACGGCCGGAGACTTTGAACTTGTCGGCGGTGTCGCCTTCTTCAACGCGCAGGGCAACGTTGTAGAGCAGTTCTTTGTCCAGACGCTCTTTGATGTTACGGCTGGTAACGAACTTGCCTTCACGGCCGCAGAACGGCGAGTCGTTAACCTGGAAGGTCATCGAAACGGTTGGTTCGTCAACGGTCAGCGGCTTCATCGCTTCAACGTTCTGTGGATCACACAGAGTGTCGGAGATGAACAGCGACTCGAAGCCGCTGATGCAGACGATGTCGCCGGCAGCTGCTTCTTCAACGTCTACACGGTGCAGGCCGTGGTGACCCATCAGCTTCAGGATACGGCCGTTGCGGCGCTTGCCGTCGGCATCGATCGCAACAACCTGGGTGTTCGGCTTGACGCGACCACGAGCGATACGGCCAACGCCGATGATGCCCAGGAAGCTGTTGTAGTCCAGTGCCGAGATTTGCATCTGGAACGGACCGTCACGGTCAACTTTCGGTGCTGGTACGTTGTCGACGATCGACTGGTACAGCGGGGTCATGTCTTCAGCCATGTCGGTGTGTTCCAGACCGGCAATGCCGTTCAGGGCCGAGGCGTACACAACTTTGAAGTCCAGCTGTTCTTCGGTAGCACCGAGGTTGTCGAACAGGTCGAAGATCTGGTCCAGAACCCAGTCCGGACGTGCGCCTGGACGGTCAACCTTGTTGATCACCACGATTGGACGCAGGCCGGCTTCGAAAGCCTTCTTGGTCACGAAACGGGTTTGCGGCATAGGGCCGTCTTGAGCGTCAACCAGCAGCAGAACGGAGTCAACCATCGACATTACGCGTTCAACTTCGCCGCCGAAGTCGGCGTGGCCCGGGGTGTCCACGATGTTGATGTGGTAGCCGTTCCAGTTGATGGCGGTGTTTTTCGCCAGAATGGTAATACCGCGCTCTTTCTCCTGGTCGTTGGAGTCCATCACGCGCTCGTCGTTGAGCTCGTTGCGCTCCAGGGTGCCGGATTGACGCAAGAGTTTGTCTACCAGGGTGGTTTTACCATGGTCAACGTGAGCAATGATGGCGATGTTGCGTAGATTTTCGATCACTTGTGTATCTCGATCAGAGGATTCGGTGTGCTGACAAGTCTTGGCAGCGATTAACAGTAGAGTCCGGCAAAGCCGTTACAGCTTGACGGCGGCGTCGGGGGGCCGGTGACGCAGGCCACAGGCAAACAGCCCCGGGCACTTAGCTCGGTCGATAAACGCGCACATTGGCATGCCCCTCACTGAGCAAATGGTGGGCATGCAGGCGACTCATCACGCCTTTGTCGCAATACAGCAGGTACTGGCGAGTAGGGTCCAGTTCCTTGAAACGAGCGTTCAATGCATAAAACGGCATCGTCTGTACCTCAATGCCAGCCAGCTCCAGCGGCTCGTCTTCAGCGGCATCCGGGTGACGGATGTCGATGATGATCTGGCCCGCCAGTGCTTCGCTGACTTCTTCGATCTGCAAGTCCTGGCCCAATTCGTCGATCACGCGATCGATCGGCACCAGCTTGGCGTTCTCGAGCGCACGCTCAAGGACTGCCATGTCGAACTGTTGTTCTTCGTACTCCACGCGGTTGCGCTTGGCGTGGGTCTTGGGGTTCACCGAGATGACCCCGCAGTATTCCGGCATGTGCTTGGCGAAGTCGGCAGTGCCGATTTCGTTGGCCAGGTCGATGATGTCCTGCTTGTGACTGGCGATCAGCGGGCGCAAGACCAGCTTCTCGGTCACGCAGTCGATCAAGGACAGGTTCGGCAACGTCTGGCTCGACACCTGGGAGATCGCCTCACCGGTGACCAGCGCATCGATATCGAGCCGATCGGCAATCTTCGATGCAGCGCGCAACATCATACGCTTCAAAACTACGCCCATATGACTGTTATCGACTTTCCCGAGAATTTCTCCCAGTACTTCCTCGAACGGCACACTGACAAATAACACGCGTTGGGAGCTGCCGTACTTCTTCCAGATGAAGTGCGCGACTTCCATGACGCCCAGTTCATGGGCTCTGCCGCCCAGATTAAAGAAGCAGAAATGGCTCATCAGGCCACGGCGCATGATCTGGTAGGCGGCGACTGTCGAGTCAAAGCCGCCGGACATCAGCACAAGCGTCTGTTCCAGCGCTCCCAGCGGATAACCGCCGATGCTGTTGTGCTGGCTGTGGATCACATACAACCGTTGGTCGCGAATTTCGATGCGAACTTCGATTTCCGGCTCTTTCAGGGAAATCCCGGCGGCGCCGCACTGACGACGCAGCTGGCTGCCGACGTATTTCTCCACGTCCATGGACGAGAAGGTGTGATGGCCGCCGCGCTTGCAACGCACCGAAAAGATCTTCCCGGCCAGTGCATCACCGTAGTGCTGCTTGCACTTGGCAACGATGTCGTCGAAGTCGCCCAGCGGGTATTCGTCGACCTGCAGGAAATGCGCGATGCCCGGCATGCAGCTCAGGCGCTCGGTCATCTCCTTCAGGGCCCGGGGCTCAGTGACGCGGGTTTCCAGCTCGAGGTTGTCCCACACACCGTTCACCACCACAGCCGGGTCCAGATCGCGGAGCACGGCACGGATGTTCTTGGCCAATTGGCGGATGAAACGCATCCGTACCGGGCGGCTCTTGATGGTGATCTCGGGGAAGACTTTTACGATTAGTTTCATGAAAACAGCGCGCGCTGGGCCAGCCGAAAAAGGGGGGCGCGGATTATAGCGGAAATTGCTCAAGGTTTAACCAGTTAATATGCAGAAGGTTTCGCGCGCACCAAAACAGGTCATTTACAGAAATAGACGCTACATTACAGGGCGCTTATTTCAGCTTTGCGGTGCATTGCACCTCTATAAGCGTGAAATTGGGGCAAAAAACCCATGGTGGGGCACTGGCATGCAATTTGCTCCCTTGTGAGGCAGGTTGCCTTGGCAGAGTATTCGCGCCGGCATCACCCACATTCTAAGGGCATCCACTACTTAAGCCCGAAGCCACCCGGAGGACACTATGTCGAAGTCGGTTCAACTCATCAAAGATCATGACGTCAAGTGGATTGATCTGCGCTTCACGGACACCAAAGGCACTCAGCACCACGTGACCATGCCGGCTCGCGATGCGCTGGATGAAGCTTTCTTCGAAGAAGGCAAAATGTTCGACGGTTCCTCCATTGCTGGCTGGAAAGGCATCGAAGCTTCCGACATGATCCTGCTGCCGGACGACAGCACTGCCGTTCTCGACCCGTTCACCGAAGACCCAACGCTGATCATCGTTTGCGATGTCATCGAGCCTTCGACCATGCAAGGCTACGATCGCGACCCACGTGCGATCGCCAAGCGCGCCGAGGAATACCTGAAGTCGACTGGTATCGGCGATACCGTTTTCGTTGGCCCGGAGCCTGAGTTCTTCATCTTCGACCAGGTGAAGTTCAAGTCCGACATTTCCGGCTCGATGTTCAAAATCTTCTCCGAACAAGGCTCGTGGATGTCCGACCAGGACATCGAAGGCGGCAACCATGGCCACCGTCCAGGTATCAAAGGCGGTTACTTCCCGGTTCCACCGTTTGACCACGACCACGAAATCCGTACCTCCATGTGCAACGCCATGGAAGAAATGGGCCTGGTCATCGAAGTTCACCACCACGAAGTGGCAACTGCCGGCCAGAACGAAATCGGTGTGAAGTTCAACACCCTGGTCGCCAAGGCTGACGAAGTTCAGACCCTGAAGTACTGCGTGCACAACGTAGCCGTCGCTTATGGCCGCACCGCAACCTTCATGCCTAAGCCACTGTATGGCGATAACGGTTCGGGTATGCACGTTCACCTGTCCATCGCCAAAGATGGCAAGAACACCTTCGCTGGCGAAGGCTATGCCGGCCTGTCCGATACCGCCCTGTACTTCATCGGCGGCATCATCAAGCACGGTAAGGCACTGAACGGCTTCACCAACCCGTCGACCAACTCCTACAAGCGTCTGGTCCCAGGTTTCGAAGCTCCAGTGATGCTGGCCTACTCGGCTCGCAACCGTTCCGCTTCGATCCGTATTCCTTACGTGTCCAGCCCTCGCGCTCGCCGTATCGAAGCTCGCTTCCCGGATCCGGCAGCCAACCCGTACCTGGCCTTCGCGGCCCTGGTAATGGCTGGCCTGGACGGCATCCAGAACAAGATCCACCCTGGCGATGCTGCTGACAAAAACCTGTACGACCTGCCGCCTGAAGAGGCGAAAGAGATCCCACAAGTTTGCGGCAGCCTGAAAGAAGCCCTGGAAGAGCTGGACAAAGGTCGTGCGTTCCTGACCAAAGGCGGCGTGTTCTCCGATGACTTCATCGACGCTTACATCGCTCTGAAAAGCGAAGAAGAAATCAAGGTCCGCACCTTCGTACACCCACTGGAATATGAGCTGTACTACAGCTGCTGATCCGGTAGCGCTGCTTCACGCGGCGTGACAAAAAGAGGCCTCCTTCGGGAGGCCTTTTTTGTGCGCGCTCGTTTCCCCCGGACACACATCCATGGATAATCCGCCGCTCTCGCGCCCCGCCCGGCGCCCTGACGAAGGGATTCGTATGAAGTGTCTGGCTTACCTCTGCCTGTTGACCTGCCTGTGCTTGAGCACCGCTCACGCCGCGCCTTTTTATGAGGGCAAGCCGCTGGCCCACCCGGCCATCGACAGCCTCCAGGACAGCCAGGCAACCCTGGCCTTCATCAAGGAAAGCAAAGGCGTCACCGCTTATTACTGCCTTTGCCAGAAGCCGGATCGCCAGCCGCAAGCGCTCGACTCCTATGGCGACGCCTCCATCGAAGCCGTGTTCAATACCCCGCTGGACAACGAACACACCTCGATGCTGGTGCTGTTCAAGGTGAAAAACCGCTACGGCATTCGCGCCTACCGCTTCTCCGAGAGCCCGGAAATCTACGTCAGACTCACCCGACTGCAACCCGCCCTAGACCGCATCACCAACGATCAGAAAAACCTGAACGCATTCATTGTCCGCAAGGCACTGACGAAGCTGAGCCCGTTTGACTATCGCGTCCACTATGAAGAAACCGGGGTCACCGAGTTTGATCAAATCGATCACACCGCCGGCACCCTTGTCAGCTATTTCGATGACCAGAAAAACCCGGTCCCCGAAGATCTGTCCAAGGACAACATCAGCACCTACAAGAAAACTTTTCAGAAGAAGAACGGACGCTTCCTGACGGTGACTTACTGGCGCGGCACGGATAAAGCGGAGCGCTTTTACAGTGATCGGACGGCGTATAACTTTCAGATTTCCAGCATCGCCTGGGAAACCGATCCGACGCAGTTTGACGGCACGCGTGATGGCGATGCCGTGACCTTTAACGACGGACTTCTGCGCTCCATCGGCCAGTACAAAAACAATCTGCGAACCGGTGAGTGGACCTTTCAGAAAGGCTGGGAGAATCGCTCGAACGGCGCCTACGTAAACGGCAAACGTCAGGGCCGATGGAGCATCTGGACGCCCCAGGAACTGCAGGTCGGCAACTACGAGAATGACTGGCGCGAAGGTCGCTGGCGAACCTCGCCGCCAGACGACGATGAGCCCGAGTCCTACGGTTTCGTCAACTACCTGCACGACCAACTCCAAGGCCCCAGCGAACGGCGCAGCAATGGTGTGGTAACCGAGCGGGGCGATTATCAGAACGACAAACGCCAAGGCCCCTGGCTGACCGAGGCCGGTGAAGGCGCCTTTGAAAATGACCTGCAAAGCGGCCCCTGGATACTCAAGGCCAAAGAGGGACACACACAACGTGTGAGCTTCGTCGAAGGCAAGAAGGAGGGCGAGCTGCGGGATACCGACGCCAGCGGCACGCTGACGCTGATCGAGCATTACAAGGCCAGCGTGCTCGCAGGTACCCGGGAAGGCTATGCCGCGAACGGCAAACTGACCTTCCGCGAGCAGTATGAAAATGGCAAACCGCATGGCCCGGCCCAGCATTTCAGCACCGACGGCAGCCGCCTCATTAGAGAGATGACCTGGCGCGATGGCGTGCTCGACGGCCCTTATCGCGACTACTTCGACGACGGCATAGTCGCCTCCAACGGCGACTACGTCGATGGAAAATTTGTCGGCACCTGGATCGATCGTGACCTCAAGGGCGCCGTGGCGCTGGAAACGACCTCATGCAGCTTCGACGAGAACGGGCCGAAAGTCGGTCTCTGTGGGAAGTTCCGTGTTTTCAAGGAAGGAAAACTGGAAAGCGAAAGCGAATACCTCTACGGGCACAAACAAAACTACGTCGAATACAACGTTGAAACCGGGAGAAAAACCCAGGAAATGATCATCGGCACGGACGATCAGGTCACGGTTAGTAGCTATGGTTCTGACGGCGGCTGGTGCACGCTGACCAAAAAAGGCTTCAGGCTGATGACCATCAACCAGCAACCGGTTAAAGACTACGACGGTGCCGAACTGTACGGCGAACAGCTGTGTTTCCACCCGAACGGCGTAGTCAGCAGCCGCTATTTTTTCGACCGTGGCTTTCTGGGCTGCACGGTTAACTACGACGAAACAGGCAAGGAAATACCGGAACGCTGCGCCCCGCCGACGCCAGAAATGGAACGACGCAAGCAAAAATTCATTCACTGATTTTGCGACCAGCGACAAACCAATGTGGGAGCGGGCTTGCTCGCTCCCACATTGGTTGGCGGGTGACCAATAAGCCTCGGTAAATCATGCCCAAATGTTTACAACTTGGGTCTATCGCCAGCCCTGGCCTATGCTGCAACCCAACGCCTTCGCTTGCGGTCAATCTTATGGGTCGTGGTTTTCTACTGATGTTGCTGTTGATCGCGCTGCCCGCCGCAGCGCAGATCTATAAGTACACCGACGCCTCCGGCAACACCGCCTACAGCAATCAGCCACCCGATGGCGTCAAGGCGCAGCCGGTGGAGTTGCCGCCGCTCAACAGTGTCGCCCCCTCGGCACCTGTGACACCTCCCGCTGAAGCCAGTCACCGCGAACAGGCCCGCAGCGCCTACGAGGTACTTGAGCTAACCGGCCTGCCCACCACCGAAGCCCTGCGCGCCAACAATGGCACCTTCACCGTCAGCGTGCTGATCAAGCCGCGCCTGCAAGGCCCGCACCTATTCAGGCTGTTGCTGGATGACCAACCTTACGGGCAGCCGAGCAACGTGCCGATCCTGCAACTGGTGAACATTGATCGCGGGGAACACAGCCTCGCGGTCCAGGTGATCAACGGGGAAAGTGTCGTCCAGCAAAGCCCCTCCGTGACCTTCACCGTGCAACGGGTGCACAAGCCTTGAAGGGCTGGTTGCTGATCGCCTGCCTGATCGCCTTCCCGGCAATGGCCGACGTCTATACCTACATCGACGCCCAGGGCAATCGGGTTTTCACCGATCAACCGCGCCCCGGCAACGCCAAGCGTGTGCCGTTGGCCACCAGCAATCGCATGTCCTCAAACCCGACCGGCGCCGCGCCACTGATTGCCGCGGAAAAACCCGAAGAAAAACCGCTATTCCACTACGACATGCTGCGCGTGCTGGTACCAGAACCGGACGCCACGATCCGCAGCAGTGCTGGCGAGGTGATTGTCAGCGTTACCAGCGAACCCGGCCTGCAACGCGGTCACCGCTACCGTTTGTTACTCGATGGCCTACCCACCGCAGAACCAGGCCTCAGCCCGGTGTTCGCCTTGAGCAATATCGACCGTGGCAGCCATAACCTGTCCGTGGAAATCCTCGATGAGCAGGGTCGCACCGTCGAGCGCACCGCCAATCAACCCTTCCACATGCTGCGTATTTCCCTGGCGCAGAAGCGCAAGGTCAAGCCCTGCACCCTCACCGACTACGGCCAACGGCCAGAATGTCCGCTCAAAGACAAACCTCCCGAAGAAAAAAATCCCTTCCTGAAGTTCTTCTAACCTCGTTCAGGTTTGCGCACTATATTGGTGCAATCGGTTGCACCGTACCCACATCGAAACCCATTTTGGTTCGAAAGTACCCGCGAAAGCTGGCAGAACGCCACGCGATCGAGCGCTAAACGCCCGTTTCAGGCCTTAAACGCTTCTTTTCGGAGCTTTGGTTTGTTTTTTGCATTTTCCCCGCATCAGCGCTCATTTGTTGCGCGCACCCTGCTCCAAAAGAGGTCCGGATGACCATTAGCGACGCACTGCATCGACTATTACTCGACAACCTGACCACTGCCACCATCCTGCTCGACGCCGAACTGCGCCTTGAGTACATGAACCCGGCGGCGGAGATGCTCCTGGCCATCAGCGGCCAGCGCAGCCATGGGCAGTTCATCAGTGAGTTGTTCACCGAATCCACCGAGGCGCTGAATTCCTTGCGCCAGGCGGTCGAGCAGGCGCACCCGTTCACCAAGCGCGAAGCGATGCTCACCGCCCTCACCGGCCAGACCCTGACCGTCGACTACGCGGTTACGCCGATCCTGAGCAATGGCGACACCATGCTGCTGCTGGAAGTCCATCCCCGTGACCGCTTGCTGCGGATCACCAAGGAAGAGGCGCAACTGTCCAAGCAGGAAACCAGCAAGATGCTGGTGCGTGGCCTGGCTCACGAAATCAAGAATCCGCTGGGCGGGATTCGCGGCGCGGCGCAATTGCTCGCTCGCGAGCTGCCGGAGGAAAGCCTGCGCGACTACACCAACGTCATCATCGAAGAAGCCGACCGCCTGCGAAACCTGGTCGACCGGATGCTCGGCTCGAACAAATTGCCGTCGCTGGCCATGTGCAACGTGCACGAAGTGCTGGAGCGGGTCAGTCAGTTGGTGGAGGCCGAAAGCCAGGGCTGCATCACGTTGGTGCGCGACTACGACCCAAGCATCCCCGACGTATTGATCGATCGCGAACAAATGATTCAAGCGGTGCTGAACATCGTGCGCAACGCTATGCAAGCCATCAGCAGCCAGAACGAGCTGCGCCTGGGCCGCATCAGTCTGCGCACCCGCACCATGCGCCAGTTCACTATCGGCCACGTGCGCCATCGCTTGGTGACCAAGATCGAGATCATCGACAACGGCCCGGGCATTCCTGCGGATTTGCAGGAAACCATCTTCTTTCCCATGGTCAGCGGCCGCCCGGACGGTACCGGGCTGGGCCTGGCCATTACCCAGAACATCATCAGCCAGCACCAGGGCCTGATCGAGTGTGACAGCCACCCAGGCCACACCACTTTCTCGATCTTTCTGCCACTGGAACAAGGAGCCACATCGACATGAGCCGTAGTGAAACCGTGTGGATCGTCGATGACGACCGTTCTATCCGTTGGGTCCTGGAAAAAGCCTTGCAACAAGAAGGCATGACCACGCAAAGCTTCGACAGCGCCGATGGCGTGATGAGCCGTCTGGCGCGCCAGCAGCCGGATGTGATCATCTCCGACATTCGCATGCCGGGTGCCAGCGGTCTGGACCTATTGGCGCGGATTCGCGAACAACACCCACGGCTGCCGGTCATCATCATGACCGCCCACTCCGACCTGGACAGCGCGGTCGCCTCTTATCAGGGCGGCGCGTTCGAATACCTACCCAAGCCATTCGATGTCGACGAAGCGGTGTCCCTGGTCAAGCGCGCCAACCAGCACGCTCAGGAACAGCAAGGCCTGGAAGTCCCGGTCGCTTTGACCCGCACCCCGGAAATCATCGGTGAAGCGCCGGCGATGCAGGAAGTGTTTCGCGCCATCGGGCGCTTGAGCCACTCCAACATCACCGTGCTGATCAACGGCGAATCCGGCACCGGTAAAGAACTGGTGGCCCACGCCCTCCACCGTCACAGCCCACGGGCGGCGTCGCCGTTCATTGCGCTGAACATGGCGGCGATCCCAAAAGACCTGATGGAATCCGAACTGTTCGGCCATGAGAAAGGTGCGTTCACCGGCGCGGCCAACCTGCGTCGCGGGCGTTTCGAGCAGGCTGACGGCGGCACATTGTTCCTCGATGAGATCGGCGACATGCCGGCGGACACCCAGACCCGTTTGCTGCGGGTGTTGGCCGACGGCGAGTTCTACCGCGTCGGCGGTCATACGCCGGTGAAGGTCGATGTGCGCATCATCGCCGCGACTCACCAGAACCTGGAAACACTGGTCCACGCCGGGAAATTCCGCGAGGACTTGTTCCACCGTCTCAACGTGATCCGCATTCATATCCCACGGCTGTCGGACCGTCGCGAAGACATCCCGACCCTGGCCAAGCACTTCCTCAGCCGCGCTGCGCAAGAACTGGCGGTGGAACCGAAGCTGCTGAAAAGCGAGACCGAGGAATACCTGAAGAACCTGCCGTGGGGCGGCAACGTGCGTCAGTTGGAGAACACCTGCCGCTGGATCACGGTGATGGCTTCGGGTCGCGAAGTGCACATCAGCGACCTGCCGCCAGAACTGCTGAACCTGCCGCAGGATTCGGCGCCGGTGACCAACTGGGAACAAGCGCTGCGCCAGTGGGCCGACCAGGCTCTGGCACGCGGTCAATCGAGCCTGCTCGACAGCGCCGTGCCGGCGTTCGAGCGGATCATGATCGAAACCGCCCTCAAACACACCGCCGGCCGCCGCCGCGATGCTGCGGTTTTGCTGGGTTGGGGGCGTAATACCCTGACGCGCAAGATCAAGGAGTTGGGGATGAAGGTCGATGGTGGAGATGATGATGAGGGGGAAGAGGGCTAGTTACGGCTGATCGTTCCCACGCTCCGCGTGGGAATGCCTCAACGGACGCTCCGCGTTCGGCTCTGGATGGGACGCGGAGCGTCCCGGGCTGCATTCCCACGCAGAGCGTGGGAACGATCAATATCGACTGTTCTACCGCTTTCGCGAGCAAGCTCGCACTTTTAAAGCTTCGTGCACCGCCGCAATGCACCGTGAACCGCAATCGCGCACGGCACCCAATCCAGAATCCCGCCCGAGTTCGCAATCGAACCCCGATCGAAAAAACACGAAAGCCCCGAATTACGGGGCTTTCAGCGCTTCGACATGACTTTGTGTTTCATTTTATTAAAACCTGGCACGCCCCCTGCAATAGTCCATTCAGTGATTCAGTTCACTACCCGGTTTCGGGGACCTTGGTACAGGCAGGCCGGGGATTCCCCTCTTTACATCGGGCTCACACCGCAAACGCGACGAGCCCAACCCGTTTTGGGGCCCTTGATACAGGCAGGTCAGGGGTTCCTTCTTTACACCGGGACTGACGCCGCAAAGCGTAAGTCCCTGCCGTTTTGGGAACCTTGGTACAGGCAGGCCGGGGATTCCTTCTTTACACCGGGACTGACGCCGCAAAGCGCAAAGTCCCTGCCGTTTTGGGAACCTTGGTACAGGCAGGCCGGGGATTCCTTCTTTACACCGGGACTGACGCCGCAAAGCGCAAAGTCCCTGCCGTTTTGGGAACCTTGGTACAGGCAGGCCGGGGATTCCCTCTTTTATTGCTCTCGGAGATGGATCTCCAGCCGCCAGCGGTCATCGACCTCGCTACCGACCCACTCGCCCAGCAGCGGCCGGGCCGCCACCACCGTCAGCAACAATCCCCCATCACTCAACCGCACGCGCCAGTTCACGTCTTTGCCGTTGAGCTTGAGCTGGCCTTTCTGCGCCTTGCCTTCGGCACCGAACAACAACGCGACGCTGCCGTCCACGATCTCGCCGTGGGTCTTGGGCTCGTTGTTGAACCACACCACTAAACCATCGGCTGTGACCTCGACCTGCTGCAATTCGCTGGGGTCGGGGGTGGTCAGGCGGCCGATCATCAGCCCGACCATCATCCCGACAATCGCCAGCGAACCGATCACCCGCGGGAATAGTTTCGAACGGTTGTCCACGGGCGGCGTAGAATGCCGCTCATCTTTACCTTCGGAGCCGTGCATGTTTCACGTCATCCTTTTCCAACCAGAAATTCCGCCGAATACCGGCAACGTTATCAGGCTGTGCGCCAACAGTGGCTGCCACCTGCATTTGATCGAACCGCTGGGCTTCGAGATGGACGACAAGCGCCTGCGCCGGGCCGGCCTCGATTACCACGAGTACGCCACCCTGCAACGCCACGCCGACCTCGCCAGTTGCCTGGAAAGCCTCGGTCATCCACGGCTGTTCGCGTTTACCACCAAGGGCTCGCGACCGTTTCATGATGCCAGCTTCGCCGAGGGCGACGCCTTCCTGTTCGGCCCGGAAAGTCGTGGCCTACCGGCAGAAGTACTCGACGCCCTGCCCGGCGAACAACGCCTGCGCCTGCCGATGCGCGAAGGCTGCCGCAGCCTGAACCTGTCGAACACCGTGGCCGTCGCCGTGTACGAAGGCTGGCGTCAGCTCGGCTTCAAGTAACCCCGCGCCTGGTCGCCTGATCGTTCCCACGCTCCGCGTGGGCATGCAGCCCGGGACGCTCTGCGTCCCAAAGCGGACGCGGAGCGTCCCTAGAGGCATTCCCACGCGGAGCGTGGGAACGATCACGCCCGCCCGCAGCCGTTTCATCCCGCCCATGAAAAAAGCGCCTGTTACGGCGCTTTTTTCGTTGCTGCATCGAACGCTTACTGAACGGTTGGAGTCTCGCCATCCGCCTGCATGCGTTGCAGTTCTTGTGCGTACAGCGCGTCGAAGTTCACTGGAGCCAGCATCAGGGCCGGGAACGAACCGCGGGTTACCAGGCTGTCCAGGGTTTCGCGAGCGTACGGGAACAGGATGTTCGGGCAGAACGCGCCGAGGGTGTGGCTCATCGAAGCGTCGTCCAGGTTCTTGATCAGGAAGATCCCGGCCTGTTGCACTTCAGCGATGAACGCCACTTCACCGTTTTCACCGTTTTTCACGGTAACGGACAAGGTCAGCACGACTTCGTGGAAGTCACCTTCCAGGGCCTTTTGACGGGTGTTCAGATCCAGACCAACGCTCGGTTCCCACTGCTGGCGAAAGATCGCCGGGCTTTTCGGGGCTTCGAAGGACAAGTCACGTACGTAGATGCGCTGCAAGGAGAATTGCGGTGCGGTTTCTTCTTCGCTAGCTGCAGTGTTCTGTTGGTCAGTCATCTCAGATCCTTTCTGATCTTGGGTCTTGTAGGGAAGGCATTAGGCCTTGAGCATGGCGTCGAGCTTACCCGCGCGCTCAAGGGCAAACAAATCATCACAACCGCCGATGTGGCGATCGCCGATCCAGATCTGCGGCACTGACGTACGTCCGGCCTTCTGAGCCATCGCGGCGCGCAACTGCGGCTTGCCATCGACCTTGATCTCTTCGAAGGCCACGCCTTTGTTCTCGAGCAGGTACTTGGCTCGCGAGCAGTAAGGGCAGTAATCGCTGGAATAGACGACGACGTTGCTCATATCACTTCACCAGCGGCAGGTTGTCGCCCTTCCAGCTGGAAATCCCACCGGAGAGCTTGGCGGCGGTGAAGCCGGCTTTCAAGAGTTCGCGAGCGTGAGTGCCGGCAGTCTGGCCTTGGGCATCAACCAGAATGATGGTCTTGGCCTTGTGCTTTTCCAGTTCGCCGACGCGAGCAGTCAGTTTGTCGTGAGGAATGTTCAACGCGCCAACGATGTGACCGGCGGCGAAATCCTTGGCCGAACGGATGTCGATCACCACGCCTGCGTCCTTGTTGACCAGCCCGGTCAGTTCACCGGTGCTCAGGCTACGACCGCCACCTTTCATCTCATGGGCGATCAGCAGAGCCAGCAGAACAACGAAAATGCCGGCCAGCAAATAGTGGGTGGTGGCAAATGCAATCAGGTGATCAAGCATTTAAGGTGGTTCCAGGGCGTGAAAAGTGGGCCAGTATACACAGCCCCTATGGCGGGCCAAACCCCGTCCGGCGGTGACGCGGTCGGAACTTCGCTTTAAACTGCCACTCCCTTTTCCATTGCCCTCTTTTTAACTCAGCCACGAGTGGAATCCATGACTACCACGCCTAAACCTTTGGTCCTGATTATTCTCGATGGCTTCGGTCACAGTGAGAGCCACGAAGCCAACGCCGTGTACTCGGCCAAGAAGCCGGTTCTGGACCGTCTGACCGCCACCGTACCGAACGGCCTGATCTCGGGCAGCGGCATGGACGTCGGCTTGCCCGACGGCCAGATGGGCAACTCCGAAGTCGGCCACATGAACCTTGGTGCCGGCCGCGTGGTGTATCAGGACTTCACCCGCGTAACCAAATCGATCCGCGACGGCGAGTTCTTCGAGAACCCGACCATCTGCGCCGCCGTGGATAAAGCCGTCGCTGCCGGTAAAGCCGTGCATTTCATGGGTTTGTTGTCCGATGGCGGCGTTCACAGCCACCAGGATCACCTGGTCGCCATGGCCGAACTGGCCTTCAAGCGCGGCGCCGAAAAAATCTACCTGCACGCCTTCCTCGACGGTCGCGACACGCCACCGAAGAGCGCCCAGTCCTCCATCGAACTGCTCGACGCGACCTTCCAGGCCCTCGGCAAAGGCCGGATCGCCAGCATTGTCGGCCGCTACTTCGCCATGGACCGCGATAACCGTTGGGACCGCGTGGCCCAGGCCTACAACCTGATTGTCGACGGCACGAGCGAATTCAACGCCGCCACCGCCCAGGAAGGCCTGCAAGCCGCTTACGAGCGTGGCGAGAGCGACGAATTCGTCAAGGCAACTTCCATCGGTGAGCCGGTGAAAGTCGAAGACGGCGACGCCGTGGTGTTCATGAACTTCCGCGCCGACCGCGCCCGTGAGCTGACCCGCGTATTCGTCGAAGACGGTTTCAAGGACTTCGAACGCGCCCGCCAGCCGAAACTGGCCGGCTTCGTCATGCTGACCCAATACGCCGCCAGCATTCCTGCGCCGTCGGCTTTCGCCGCCGGCAGCCTGGAAAACGTGCTGGGCGACTACCTGGCGAAAAACGGCAAGACCCAGCTGCGCATCGCCGAAACCGAAAAGTATGCGCACGTGACCTTCTTCTTCTCCGGCGGTCGCGAAGAACCGTTCCCGGGCGAAGAACGCATCCTGATCCCTTCGCCAAAAGTCGCCACCTATGACTTGCAGCCGGAGATGAGCGCGCCGGAAGTCACCGACCGCATCGTCGATGCCATCGACAACCAACGCTTTGATGTGATCGTGGTCAACTACGCCAACGGCGACATGGTCGGCCACAGCGGCAACCTTGAAGCCGCAGTGAAAGCCGTGGAATGCCTGGACCTGTGCGTCGGACGCATCGTCCACGCGCTGGATAAAGTCGGCGGCGAAGCGCTGATTACCGCCGACCACGGCAACTGCGAAAAAATGTCCGACGAAGAAACCCACCAGGCCCATACCGCTCACACCACCGAGCCGGTGCCGTTCATTTATGTCGGCAAGCGTGACTTCAAGGTGCGCGATGGCGGCGTGCTGGCGGACGTGGCGCCGACCATGCTGATGTTGATGGACCTTGAGAAGCCAGCCGAAATGACTGGCACTTCGATACTGGTCTGATAGCAAAAGCCCCCCATAAACAGCCCGAAACGGCTTTTTATGACGAACGCCTCAAAGCAGTTGCCTTTGAGGCGTTTTTTTTGCGGCGCTTGGCGGGCATACTAGGCCGTCCCTTTCCCTGGTGTCGCCCGCCTCTATGCTTCGCGTCCTGATAGCCCTTGCCCTGACTTGCCTGCTCCAACCGGCCTTCGCTGACGAGCGCGCGCAAACCCAACAACAGTTGGACGCCACGCGTCAGGACATTGCCGAGCTGAAAAAACTGCTGGGCAAACTGCAGGAAGAAAAATCCGGTGTGCAGAAAGACCTCAAGGGCACCGAGACCGAGATGGGCAAGCTTGAGAAGCAGGTCGATGCTCTGCAAAAAGAGCTGAAGAAAAGCGAATCCGAGCTGCAGCGACTCGATGGTGAGAAAAAAAAACTCCAGAGCGCGCGCATTGAACAGCAACGACTGATCGCCATCCAGGCCCGCGCGGCCTATCAGAACGGCCGTCAGGAGTACCTGAAACTGCTGCTCAACCAGCAAAACCCGGAAAAATTCGCCCGCACCCTGACCTATTACGACTACCTGAGCCAGGCCCGCCTGGAGCAGTTGAAGAATTTCAACGAGACCCTGCGCCAACTGGCCAATGTCGAAAAAGACATTTCCATGCAACAGGCGCAGTTGCTGGTCCAGAAAAGCAGCCTCGACAGCCAGCGCGACGAACTCGACAAAGTCCGCCAGGAACGCCAAAAAGTCCTGGCCAAGCTCAATGACGACGTAAAGGCTCGCGATCAGAAGCTGGCCACCCGCGAGCAGGATCAGGCAGATCTGTCTAAAGTCCTTAAAACTATTGAAGAAACCCTGGCCCGTCAGGCCCGTGAGGCAGAAGAGGCGCGGCAAAAAGCGCTGATCGCCCAGCAGGAAGCCGAAAAAAAGCGTTTACGTGAGGCTCAGGAACAGGCCGATGCCACTACTGATGCCCCACGCAAACCGCCTAAATCGACACCCGGCGCGCTGGTTTCAAGTTCAGGCGAGACCTTCGGCGGCGCATTTGCTTCAACCCGCGGCAAACTTCCATGGCCGGTTGATGGTCGACTGTTGGCGCGCTTCGGCGAAAGCCGCGGCGACGACGCCCGGACCAAGTGGGATGGGGTGATGATCAGCGCCTCCGCCGGCAGCCAGGTGCATGCCGTGCACGGTGGTCGCGTGGTGTTCGCCGATTGGTTGCGCGGCGCGGGGCTGCTGGTGATTCTGGACCACGGCAACGGTTTCTTGAGTCTTTACGGTCACAACCAGACGCTGCTCAAGTCTGCGGGTGACGTGGTTAAAGCCGGTGAGTCCATCTCCACTGTCGGTAACAGTGGCGGCCAGGACACACCAGCGCTGTATTTCGCAATTCGTCAGCAGGGTCACCCGAGTGATCCGGCGCAATGGTGCCGCGCGCAAGGATAGGCGTTGAGTCACCTACATTAGGAGTTCGTTCGACATGCTGCATTTGTCCCGCCTTACCTCGCTGGCCCTGACGATCGCCCTGGTGATCGGCGCGCCTCTGGCGTTTGCCGCTCAGCCTGCCCCGGCAGCTGCGCCAGCTCCTGCACCTGCGGGCACGGCTGCGACCACCAAGGCGCCATTGCCTCTTGACGAGTTGCGCACCTTTGCCGAGGTCATGGACCGGATCAAGGCGGCCTATGTCGAACCGGTAGATGACAAGACCCTGCTGGAAAATGCCATCAAGGGCATGCTCAGCAACCTCGACCCGCACTCCGCCTACCTGGGCCCGGAAGACTTCGCTGAGCTGCAGGAAAGCACCAGCGGCGAATTCGGCGGCCTGGGCATCGAAGTCGGCGCCGAAGACGGTTTCATCAAAGTGGTTTCGCCAATCGATGACACCCCGGCCTCCAAGGCGGGCATCCAGGCCGGCGACTTCATCGTCAAGATCAACGGCGCACCGACTCGCGGCCAGAGCATGACCGAAGCCGTAGACAAGATGCGCGGCAAGATCGGCCAGAAGATCACCCTGACCCTGGTCCGCGATGGCGGCACACCGTTCGACGTGGTGCTGACCCGCGCCACCATCCAGGTGAAGAGCGTCAAGGCGCAGTTGCTGGAATCCGGCTACGGCTACATCCGCATCACCCAGTTCCAGGTCAAGACCGGCGAAGAGGTCTCCAAGGCCTTGGCCAAGCTGCGCAAGGACAACGGCAAGAAGCTCAACGGCATCATCCTCGACCTGCGTAACAACCCGGGCGGCGTGCTGCAAGCGGCGGTTGAAGTGGTCGACCACTTCATCACCAAAGGCTTGATCGTCTACACCAAGGGCCGCATCGCCAACTCCGAGCTGCGCTTCTCCGCGACCGGCAAGGATGAAAGCGAAGCCGTGCCGATGGTCGCACTGATCAACGGCGGCAGCGCCTCGGCTTCGGAAATCGTCGCCGGCGCCTTGCAGGATCAGAAACGCGCAGTGGTCATGGGCACCACGAGTTTCGGCAAAGGCTCGGTACAAACCGTGCTGCCGCTGAATAACGATCGCGCCCTGAAGATCACCACGGCACTGTATTACACGCCGAACGGTCGCTCGATCCAGGCACAGGGCATCGTCCCGGACATCGAAGTGCGCAAGGCCAAGATCACCAACGAGCAGGACGGCGAGTACTTCAAGGAAGCCGATCTGCAAGGTCACCTGGGCAATGGCAACGGCGGCGCCGACAAGCCGACCTCCAGCAGCAAAGCCAAGGCGATGCCGCAGGATGACGATTACCAACTGGCCCAGGCCCTGAGCCTGCTCAAAGGGCTGAGCATCACCTCCGGCCGCTGAGATGCGCCTGTGGTTCATCCTCGGCCTGTTGTGCTGTCTGGCGGGTGCTGCTCACGCGGAACCCGCCAAGACCACGCCACACAAGGCCTACCTGACACTGATCATCGATGACCTGGGGCAGAACCTGCCCCGGGATCGTCGCGTGCTCGCCCTACCCGGCCCGGTGACCACGGCTATCATGCCCGACACACCCCACGCCGCTGAATTCGCCCGCGAAGCCCATCGCGCCGGCAAGATCGTCATCCTGCACATGCCCATGGACCCGGCCACCGGCCCGTTCGCCTGGCACCCCGACTTGCCCATCGAAGAGCTGGAAAAACGCCTCGACGCGGCGTTCAAGGCTGTGCCGTACACCGCCGGCATCAACAACCACATGGGCAGCCGCATGACCGCGCAGCAACCGGCCATGGCCTGGCTGATGGCGGATTTGCAGCGCCGGCACAAGTTCTTCGTCGACAGCCGCACCAGCGCGCAAACCGTTGGCGCGGCTGAAGCACAGAAGATTGGGCTGGCGAGTGTCTCGCGGGATGTGTTTCTCGATGACGAGCGCACTGAAGCGGCGATTTTCACGCAGCTACAAACAGCGATCAGTCTGGCGCACAAGCAGGGTTCGGCGGTGATGATCGGGCATCCGTATCCGCAGACACTGGCGGTGCTGGAGCGCGAGTTACCCAAGCTCAAGAGTCAGGGGATTGATTGGATTGATATCAAGTTAATGATCAGCGTGCGCGGCAATCGCGCCACTGCGGCCCACGGGAAAGATGGCGTGTACCGCTAAAAGATCGCAGCCTTCGGCAGCCCCTACAGGGACATGCGTTCGGCGCAGGAGTTGAGATCATTCCCACGCTCCGCGTGGGAATGCAGCCATGGACGCTCCGCGTCCACTGTGACGCGGAGCGTCACGGGAGGCATTACCACGCGGGAGCGTGCGAACGATCAGCGAATAGTCAGAGATACTTCGCCATGATCTCGTCCACCACGCCTTCCTTGCGCAACTGATCCAGCGCAGCCTGAAGCTTGGCCACCACCGGAGATCGTTCCCACGCTCCGCGTGGGAATGCAGCCATGGACGCTCCGCGTCCACTGTGACGCAGAGCGTCACGGGAGGCGTTACCACGCGGGAGCGTGGGAACGATCAGCGAATAGTCAGAGATACTTCGCCATGATCTCGTCCACCACACCTTCCTTGCGCAACTGATCCAGCGCAGCCTGAAGCTTGGCCACCACCTCATCCGGCACGTCTTTGTTCAACGCCAGATACAACTCGGCGCTGTTGAACCGCAGCACAGTCTTCAGTCCGGTCACACCGTCCTGGCGCGCCAAATAACGGCCCGCCGGGTCACCGGTTGCCCACAAATCAATCTGTCCACTGACCAGCTTCTTGGCATTGTCCTGATCCCGCAGCACCACAATCGGCTTCAACCCTTGCTTGGCCAGGGTCTCGGCAATCGCATCACCCTTGTAGGCGCCGATCTTGTACTTGCGCGCCTGCTCGAGCGACTCGAGGGTGATTTTGCTGTCAGCCTTAGCCAACATGATCCAGTCATCCGGGCCGATAGGGCCGACCCACTTGAAGAGCTTTTCGCGATCCGGCAGCCGCGCCATCACAAACACGCCGTAACCGGGTTTTTCCAGGGCGATCTTGTAGATTCGCTCCCAAGGGAAACGTAGCGTCAGGCTGTAGGTGATGTTGGCTCGTTTGAACATCTCGCGGACGATGTCCACGGCGATGCCATTGATGTTCTCGTCCTGAGCGAAGTTTTTGCCGTTCTTCGCCATGTTGTAGGGCGGGAAGTTTTCCGTCAGCAGCACCAGGTCGGTGGCTGGGCTTTCTTCGGCGCGGGCTGCGTTGATGAGCAACAGAGAAGCGCTGGCGAGGACAAGAAGAAGACGTTTAAGCATGTCGGGCTACCGGAATCCATGGCGTGCCCAAGAGTGCCCTGAGCCCGCCATGCTGTCCACTGGCCTGTATCGGTTTTAGCGCATCACGATGCCGCGATGGGCCATGTAGGCCTTGGCTTCCTGCACGGTGTATTCGCCAAAGTGGAAAATACTCGCCGCCAATACCGCGCTGGC
Source organism: Pseudomonas sp. LBUM1646 (assembly GCF_059716165.1). Classification (NCBI taxonomy): domain Bacteria; kingdom Pseudomonadati; phylum Pseudomonadota; class Gammaproteobacteria; order Pseudomonadales; family Pseudomonadaceae; genus Pseudomonas; species Pseudomonas sp. LBUM1646. The sequence goes on along the minus strand of NZ_CP166810.1, from coordinate 387,467 downwards.
GTGGCCTTCGATAATGCCGTCGGCCAGATGCTGCAGATTGCCGACGCCGCCGGAAGCGATCACCGGAATACCCAGCGCATCGCTGATCGCCCGGGTGACGCCCAGGTCGAAGCCGTTTTTCATGCCGTCCTGGTCCATGCTGGTCAGCAGGATTTCACCGGCACCCAGGCCTTCCATTTTCTTCGCCCATTCAACGGCGTCGAGACCGGTCGGCTTGCGGCCGCCGTGGGTGAAGATTTCCCAGCGCGGGGTTTCTCCCGGGCCAGAGACCTTCTTCGCATCGATGGCGACGACGATGCATTGCGAACCAAAATGCTGCGCCGCTTCGCCGACGAATTCCGGATTGAACACGGCGGCGGTGTTGATCGAAACCTTGTCCGCGCCGGCATTCAGCAAGTTGCGAATGTCCTGCACGGTGCGCACGCCACCGCCGACGGTCAGCGGGATGAACACCTGGCTGGCCATGCGCTCGACGGTATGCAGCGTGGTGTCGCGACCATCGACGCTGGCGGTGATGTCGAGGAAGGTAATCTCGTCGGCACCCTGCTCGTCGTAGCGACGGGCGATTTCTACCGGGTCGCCGGCATCACGGATGTTCTCGAACTTCACACCTTTGACGACCCGGCCGTTATCCACGTCCAGGCAAGGGATGATGCGTTTGGCCAGCGCCATGGTCAGTCCTCAGCCTTTGTACGAATCGCAGAAAGCTTGCGCTTCAGCGACGTCGAGGGTGCCTTCGTAGATCGCCCGGCCGGTGATCGCGCCGATGATGCCCGGTGCCTTGGCGTCGAGCAGCGATTTGATGTCACCCAGGTTGTGAATACCGCCGGAGGCGATCACCGGGATGCGCGTGGCAGCGGCCAGCGCGGCGGTGAACGGAACGTTGCAGCCCTGCATCATGCCGTCTTTGGCGATGTCGGTATAAACGATCGCCGACACGCCGTCGGCTTCGAACTGCTTGGCCAGGTCGATCACCTGAATAGTGCTGATCTCGGCCCAGCCATCAGTGGCAACAAAACCGTCTTTGGCATCCAGACCAACGATCACTTTGCCCGGAAACGCGCGGCAAGCTTCAGCAACGAAAGCCGGATCTTTCACGGCTTTGGTGCCGATGATCACGTAGCTCACGCCGGCTTTGACGTAGTGCTCGATGGTTTCCAGGGAACGGATACCGCCGCCGATCTGGATCGGCAGGTTCGGGTAGCGTTTGGCGATGGCGGTGACCACTTCGCCGTTGACTGGCTGGCCTTCGAAGGCGCCGTTCAAATCGACCAGATGCAGACGACGGCAACCGCCCTCCACCCACTTGGCAGCCATGCTCACCGGGTCATCGGAGAACACCGTGGAATCTTCCATGCGGCCCTGGCGCAGACGAACACAGGCACCGTCCTTGAGATCGATAGCGGGAATAATCAGCATGCTTTTTCCTTCGTCAAAAGAGCTGCAAGCTGCAAGCCATAAGCTGCAAGCGCGCACGCGTATCTAATTCTTGCAGCTTGCAGCTTTAAGCTCGCCGCTGCTTCTATTCTTTCTCGAGCGCCCACAGGTCGCTTTCGATGCTTTCGAACCTTTCTTTAAGGTGCGTCTGCACATCGAAAATCGCCCTGTTGTAATAGTGCGGCGCAATTTCGCGGGTAAACAGCTCAAGGATTTCAGCCGCTTCGAACGAACCCAGGTCCAGTTCGAAGCGATCTTCCATGAACCGCTTGATCTTGTGATTGGCCTCGTTCTCCTGTTCGGGAGTGAGGGTCAGGATCGGCGGTTTTTTCTTGACGGCCATTTACCAGCGACCATCCCACGCGGCGAAGTTCTGCAGCAGTTGCAGGCCATGGGTATGGCTTTTCTCCGGGTGGAACTGCACGGCGAAACGCGAGCCATCGGCCAGCGCTGCGGCGAAATCGACACCGTAATGACCGCCACCCACCACTTGCCGCGGATTACCGGCGGCGATGTAGTAGCTGTGCACGAAGTAGAAACGCGCCAGGTCCGGAATGTTGTGCCACAGCGGGTGATCCACCGTCTGTTTCACTTCGTTCCAGCCCATGTGCGGGACTTTCAGGTGTTCGCCGTCTTCATGCAGGTCTTTGCCGAAGAACTTCACCGCGCCCGGGAACAGGCCGATGCAGTCGACGCCGTCGTTCTCTTCACTGCTGTCGAGCAAGGCTTGCATGCCGACGCAGATGCCGAGGAACGGACGGTCCTGGCTGACTTCACGCACCAGCGAGTCGAAGCCCAGGCGACGGATTTCAGCCATGCAGTCGCGAATCGCGCCGACACCGGGGAAAACCACCCGGTCGGCTTCGCGAATCACAGCGGCATCGCTGGTGATCAAGACCTTGCCGGCACCGACGTGCTCGAGGGCCTTGGCCACCGAGTGCAGGTTGCCCATGCCGTAATCGATAACCGCGACCGTCTGCATTACAGAACGCCCTTGGTCGACGGCATTTGCCCGGCCATGCGGTCATCCAGCTCGACGGCCATGCGCAGGGCGCGGCCGAAAGCCTTGAACACGGTTTCGATCTGGTGGTGGGTGTTGGTGCCACGCAGGTTGTCGATGTGCAGGCTGACGAGGGCGTGGTTGACGAAGCCCTGGAAGAATTCCTGGAACAGGTCAACGTCGAAGCCGCCAACGGTGGCGCGGGTATAGGGAACGTGCATCTGCAGGCCAGGACGGCCGGAGAAGTCGATCACCACGCGCGACAGCGCTTCATCGAGCGGCACATAGGCGTGGCCGTAGCGACGGATGCCTTTCTTGTCGCCGATGGCTTTGGCAAAGGCCTGACCCAACGTGATACCAACGTCTTCCACCGTGTGGTGGTCGTCGATATGCAGGTCGCCCTTGCTGACAATATCCAGGTCGATCAGCCCGTGACGGGCGATCTGGTCCAGCATGTGCTCAAGAAAAGGAACACCGATATCAAATCGGGCCTTTCCGGTGCCATCCAGGTTGATCGAGGCTTTGATCTGGGTTTCCAGAGTGTCGCGCTCGACAGACGCCTTACGTTCGGCCATCACCAGCTCCGCAAAATCATTGGGCGAAAAAGGCAGCCATTATAGGGGCGCGGGCGCGAAACAGAAACACGAGAGGTGATATGACTGACGGAGTGAATTCGGCGCTGCCGGCGATGTACATGTCAGTACAAGCATCCCAAGACCACTGATCGCTCCCACGCTCTGCGTGGGAGTGCAGCCCCGGACGCTCCGCGTCCACTTCGAAAGTGACGCAGAGCATCACGGGAGGCATTCCCACGCAGAGCGTGGAAACGATCAGTTACGGGGTACTTAGTGGAACAGGACCGCGGTTTTCTGCAGGGTCACCCAAACACCCCACGCCAACGGAATCCCCACCACCAGCCATGCAGCAATCGCCAACGGCTTGCTGCCCGGCGCCGCTTTCCACTCCAGCACGGTGCTGCTGTCAGCACCCTTGTCGTGGCCCAGCGCCTGTTCGGCGGCCAGTTCAGCATCGGTCATGAAGTACTTGTCGGCTACCGGACGCACCAGCAGGTTGCAGATGAAACCCAGCACCAGCAGGCCCGCGAGGATGTACAGGGTGATGTCGTAAGCCGCGGCACGTTCAACGCCGATGCTCAGCTGATACTCACGCAGGTAGTTCACCAACACCGGACCCAACACGCCCGCCGCGGCCCATGCCGTCAGCAGACGACCGTGGATCGCGCCGACCATTTGCGTACCGAACAGGTCCGCCAGGTAAGCCGGAACCGTCGCAAAACCACCGCCGTACATCGACAGGATGATGCAGAACGCCGCCACGAACAGTGCCACGTTGCCCAAATGACCGAGGTTCGGGATCAGTGCGTACAGGGCAAAGCCCAGGGCGAAGAACACGAAATAGGTGTTTTTACGACCCAGATAGTCGGAGAACGAAGCCCAGAAGAACCGGCCGCCGATGTTGAACAGGCTCAGCAAACCGGTGAAACCGGCTGCGATGGCTGCGATGGAGGCCAGTTGCCCGGCGTCCAGCTTACCGAATGGCAGGTCGACACCGATCAATTTGCCGCCAAACACTTCCTGCAACAGTGGCGAAGCCATGCCGAGGATGCCGATACCGGCGGATACGTTCAGGCACAGCACCAGCCACACCAGACGGAATTGCGGGGTTTTCCACGCGACGTTCACGTGAACATGGCGGTGAGTGATCATCGCGTTCGACGCTTTTTTCGCTGGAGCGGTCCAGCCTTCAGGCTTCCAGCCGGTTGGCGGAACGCGGTAGGACAGTGCGCCGCCGATCATGAACACGAAGTAGATCGCCGCCATCACCAGAAAGCTCTGCCATACGCCTACGCCGCTTGGCGAAGCGAAGTGACTCATCAGCGCCGCAGCCAGTGGAGCGCCAACCATCGCGCCGCCACCGAAGCCCATGATCGCCATGCCCGTCGCCATGCCGCGCTTGTCCGGGAACCACTTGATCAGGGTCGAGACTGGCGAGATATAACCCAGGCCCAGGCCGATACCGCCAATGACCCCGGAGCCGATCCACATCAGCCAGATCTGGTGGGTATAAATCCCCAGCGCTGAAATCAACAGACCACCGCACCAGCACAGCGCCGACACAACACCGGCCTTGCGCGGCCCGGCGTGTTCCAGCCAGCCACCCCAGATCGCTGCCGAGCAGCCAAGGAAGATGAAGAACAGGGTGTAGATCCAGCCGAGCATCGAAATCGGCCAGTCGCATTGAGACGAGAAGACTTGCGAAATGAAGCTCATGTCCGGCGCGCAAGCCACTGGAGCGGTGACACCCAGGGCCTTGGACAGCGGTAACCAGAACACCGAGAAGCCGTAGGCCATGCCGATGCAAAGGTGGATGGCCAGAGCGGCCGGTGGGACCAGCCAACGGTTGAAACCGGGCTTGGCGATGATGCGCTCCTTGGACAGGAACGCGGGCTGGTCGGCTTTGAAGCCGTCCGCCGTGATGCTCGTGCTCATTGTGTATCCCCCAATTATTAGTATGGTTCGCCAGCCACTCCTCACCCTCAGCCTTATATGCACGCAGGCATGACCTTTTTCTTGGGTGAAGCTCCATGAGGGCGCGACGTTACGTCGCAGAAGGACGGACGAACCGGCAGAGGTTACCATTTGCTCGTGACAGAAAAACCAAACTGACATCACCTTTTCTGTGTCATCTGTTCTCGTATGACTGAAAGAACAGACTTTCAAGCGCAGGAACTGCCGAAGACGGCGATCTTTTGATTTTTTTGTAACCGAAGAAAGATCAAAAGATCGCCGTCTTCATCAGCGCCTATGGGTCGATATCTATACAACCTGACAGGAACCGCCATGCCGATCATTGTCGAGCCGCTGACCGAAGCCACTTACCAGGATCAGCAAGACCTGCAGAAAATTTACCGCGACGCACCGGACTGGCTGTTTGCGCCATTTGCCGGCGATGTACAGTTGATCGAAGGCTGCCTGGGCGACGGTTCGCTGATCGCCGGGCGCTTCAACGATCGACTGCTGGGCGCAGGGCGTCTGCAACGTCAACCGGACGTCTGGCACCTTTCGCAAATTTGCGTACGAAAAATCACCCGGCGCCGTGGCGTGGCGGAGCGTCTGGTGAACGAAGCGCAGAAAATGGCGTCGCAATCGGGCGCGATATTGCGCCTGCTGGCGCCTGCCGGGCATCTGGAAGCCCAGGCGCTGGCAGCCAAACTGAACGTGCCACTGGATGTGCTGCCCATATGAACTGACCGGTCGTCAGTTTCGGAGCGCTATACTCCCCGGCTAAATTTCGAATTCGACTAACTACAAGGACTCGCCCATGAAAGCGTTCGGCAAAATCCTGGGTCTGGTACTTCTCGGGCTGTTGCTGATCATTGTGGCGCTGGGCTTTGCCCTGACCCACCTCTTCGATCCCAACGACTATAAAGACGAGATTCGCCAGATTGCCCGCGACAAGGCCCACATCGAGCTGACGCTCAATGGCGACATCGGTTGGAGCCTGTTCCCGTGGCTGGGCCTGGAATTGCACGAAGCCAGTGTCGCGACCCTGGTCAAACCCACCGAACCGTTTGCAGACTTGCAGATGCTCGGCCTGTCGGTCCGCGTGCTGCCGCTGCTGCGCCGTGAAGTGCAGATGAGCGATGTACGCGTCGAAGGCTTGAACCTGCGCCTGAACCGCGACAAAGATGGCCACGGCAATTGGGAAGACATCGGCAAGATCCCGGCACCGGCCAATACCGGCGCGACCCCGCCTGCCGTTCCCGCTGGCGAACCGGCACCGGAAGCCCCGGTCGTCGCGGAAAAACCGCCGCAGCCGATCCGCCTGGACATCGACAGCCTGACCGTGAACAACGCGCGGGTTGAATACAACGATGAAAAAACCGGCAAGAACTACAGCGCCGAAAGCATCCAGATGAGCACCGGCGCGGTCCACGACTCGACCAATATTCCGCTCAAGCTCACTGCATTCCTGTCCTCCAACCAACCGGCGCTGCGGATTCGTACTGAGCTGAACGGCGAGTTACGCATTGCCCGCGCCCTCCAGCGTTACCAGTTCGAAGACATGAAGCTGTCGGGCGAAGTGACCGGCGATCCGTTGCAAGGCAAGACCATGACCTTCGCCGCCCAAGGCCAATTGCTGCTGGATAAAGCAGCCAACGTCGCCGAATGGACCGGGATCAAGATCTCCGCTAACCAGTTGCGTGCTTTGGGCGAACTCAAGGTCAACGACCTCGACAAGACGCCGCAAATCAACGGTGGCCTGTCGATTGCCCAGTTTGACCTGGCGAAATTCGTCGACAGCGTCGGCCAGAAACTCCCGGCCATGGCCGAGGGCAGCCTGAGTAAAGTCGAGCTGGTCAGCCGCCTCTCCGGGACGCCAACCAGCCTGGCGTTCGACAACATCAACCTGAAAGTCGACGACAGCAGCTTCAGCGGCCGTATCGCCGTCGAGGATTTTGCCAAGCAATCGCTGCGAGCAGTCCTCAAGGCTGACACCTTCAATGTCGACCGCTATCTGCCGCCAAAATCCGCCGAAGCCAGCAGCGCGACGCAAGTGCGTCAGGCCGAAGTGGCCAGCACCGAGGCCGATGCCATGGCGGGCGCGGGCTCCACGCCGTTGCCGCCATCACCGACCAAAGGCGCCTGGAGCACCGAGCGCCTGCTGCCGGTGGAGCGCTTGGCCAAACTCGACGTGGACGCCGACCTGACCTTCGGCCAACTGACCCTCGACAAACTGCCGATCCAGAACGCTGCGCTCAAGGCCACCGGCCAGGGCGGCCTGCTGACCCTGGAGAATTTGCGTGGTGACTTGTACAACGGCAACTTCGAAGCCAAGGGCACCCTCGACGTGCGCCAGCAAGTGCCGGCGCTGAGCATGCAAACCCACATCACCAAGGTGCCGGTGGAAAAAATCCTCGAAAGCCAGGGCAAAAACCCGCCGGTCAAAGGCCTGGTGACGCTCAACAGTGCGCTGACCGGAAGCGGCAATAGCCAGAGCGCACTGATCGAGAGCCTCAACGGCAACGCCAGTTTCGTCATCAACAATGGCGTGTTGCTCAACGCCAACCTTGAGCAACAACTGTGCAAAGGCATCGCCCCCCTGAACCGCAAGACCCTCAGCGGCGAACCGCGGGGCAAGGACACGCCGTTCCAGGAGCTTAAGGGCAACCTGACCTTCCGCAACGGCGTGGCCAGCAATCCGGACCTGAAAGTGCGCATCCCGGGCATGACCGTCAATGGTGACGGCGACGTCGATCTGCGGGTGCTGGGCATGGACTACCGCGTTGGCATCATCGTCGAAGGCGACACCAGCGATATGCCCGATCCGGCCTGCCAGGTCGGCGAGAAATACGTCGGTATCGAGTGGCCGCTGCGCTGCCGTGGCCCGCTGGAATTGGGTGCCAAGGCCTGCCGCGTGGACAACGAACGCATGGGCCAGGTCGCGGCCAAACTGGCCGGCGAGAAACTCAGCGACAAAATCGACGAGAAGCTCGGTGACAAAGTCAGCCCCGAACTGAAAAACGCGCTGAAGGGGCTGTTCAAGCGATGAGAGCCGAGCAGTTTTCATCGGCGGTGCTGGATTGGTACGACCGCCATGGCCGCCACGATTTACCTTGGCAGCAGGGCATCACCCCGTATCGGGTGTGGGTTTCGGAAATCATGCTGCAGCAGACCCAAGTCAGCACCGTGCTGAATTACTTCGACCGGTTCATGGCCTCGCTGCCGACGGTCGAAGCCCTGGCCGCCGCGCCGGAAGACGAAGTGCTGCACTTGTGGACGGGCCTGGGTTACTACACCCGTGCGCGCAATCTGCAGAAGACCGCGAAGATCGTCGTCGCAGAACACGGCGGCGAGTTTCCCCGGGACGTGGAAAAACTGGTTGAACTGCCAGGCATCGGTTTGTCCACGGCCGGCGCCATCGCCAGCCTGAGCATGGGCCTGCGGGCGCCGATCCTCGACGGCAACGTTAAACGGGTGCTGGCGCGTTTTACCGCGCAAGAGGGTTACCCGGGCGAGCCAAAGGTCGCCAAGCAGCTCTGGGCGAATGCGGAGCGCTTTACGCCCCATGATCGGGTCAACGCCTACACCCAGGCGATGATGGATCTGGGCGCCACGCTCTGCACCCGCAGCAAACCGAGCTGCCTGCTCTGCCCGCTGGAAAAGGGCTGCGAAGCGCACATGCTCGGCCTGGAAACCCGCTACCCGATCCCCAAGCCGCGCAAAGCCGTGCCACAGAAGCGCACGCTGATGCCGATGCTCGCCAACGGCGAAGGCGCGATTCTGCTTTACCGCCGGCCTTCCACGGGCCTGTGGGGCGGTTTGTGGAGCTTGCCGGAACTCGACGACCTCGACGACCTGCAACACCTGGCCACGCAGCACTCGCTGGAACTGGGCAGCCAACAGGCATTGCCGAGCCTGGTGCACACCTTCAGTCATTTTCAGTTGTCCATCGAACCCTGGCTGGTCCAGGTCCAGGAAGCCGGCCATCACGTGGCCGAGGCCGACTGGCTCTGGTATAACCTCGCCACCCCGCCGCGCCTGGGCCTTGCCGCCCCGGTCAAAACCTTGCTCGAACGCGCGGCTGCCGTATTGAACGCAGGAGAGTCGTCATGACCCGCACCATCATGTGCCGCAAGTACAAAGAAGAATTGCCCGCCCTGGAGCGCGCTCCGTTCCCTGGCGCAAAAGGCCAGGACATTTTTGACCACGTCTCCGCCAAGGCCTGGGCCGACTGGCAGAAACACCAGACCCTGCTGATCAACGAAAAACGCCTGAATATGATGAACGCCGAAGATCGCAAATATCTGCAGGGCGAGATGGACAAGTTCTTTTCCGGCGAGGAATACGCCCAGGCCGAAGGCTATGTTCCGCCAGCTGAATAATCCCGATTATTCGGGGGTCGGATCGTAAGCGACGGTAATAATTAAAATTTTTTTGAAAACTTTCTTGACGACCCCCTGAAAAACCAGTTTAATGCGCCCCGTTGCCCAGATAGCTCAGTCGGTAGAGCAGGGGATTGAAAATCCCCGTGTCGGCGGTTCGATTCCGTCTCTGGGCACCAAATACCGAAAACCCTGAATCGCAAGATTCAGGGTTTTTTTATGGGCGCGATTTGATCCGGTGCGTTTTCTGCTTACGATCCGCGGTACTTTTGCTTCCCCTTACGGAAAAGGGTAACCAACGTCATGAGCCAGAGAAAACCCGCACTCCCCTGCCCCACCCCCCGCCGTACCGCGAAGGCCGAGTCACCTTTTGGCTCATGAACCTGCATAGAATCGTGCTGGCGGCGCCGGACGAGCCAAAGCGCAAACGGACTCGCCGTTAGCCCGGCTGCCCGCCTGACGCGCCACAGGACGCGTCAGATTGAAGATGCGTCATAACGTGTTGATGTAATCCACTGGCAGCAACACGGTGTCCAGCGCGGCATCCACCGGCAGGGACACCACCGTGATGAGCGGGCAGACGATATCGCGCTTTATAAGGCGCGGGATTGTAGCGGTAAAGAGTGGCTGACCTGGCGCAATTGGGTAAAAGCACCGAACAGGAAGAGCACGCATGCAACTTGAAGTGAGCGGCAACTGGATTTTCGGGGACGGGGTGCGGTTTGAGGGTCAATATCCTGCCCTTGAAGCCGTTTTGATCAATGGGCGGGTGCTGGTGATATTTGATTGGATGGCTTTTGAGCGGAATGCTCCTGCGCAAAATCTTTTCTGCTACGGCCGGTCAGGCAATCTACTTTGGCGAGCGCCGGATATTGGAATGGGTGCCGTGGACGCCTATACCAGCGTGACGATTGAGGAACCACTGTGGGTCGCAAATTTTGCTGGGTGCAATTGCCGGATAGATGAAAAATCTGGCCAGGTTCTAGAGGTTCGCTTCACGAAATAAACGCTGCCCGCGCCTGCGAAGCCTCTGCCACCAAATACCGAAAAAAACCCAAGGAACAATATGTCCTTGGGTTTTTATTTGCCTGCGATTTAGCGCCATAGGCACGCCGCGAGCAATCAGCGCCTGAGGCTGCCTTAGTCCGCACCTGAATCCATCAGCGCCTCGAGCGCCGCATCTGCCTCTTTACGCTGGGCTGGCGTCGGCGCGGCTGCAAACTGGCTGTGCTGTTTGTCGAGGGTCAGGTAGGCGTTGTCACCATTACCCCAGATATACGAATAGACCAACAGGAAACTGGCGGAGTTGGCTGCGCAGTAAGGCGCAACGCTGCGCAGCGGCGCCAGCAACTGGATCATCTCGCCGTAGTTTTCGGTGAATTGCGGCAAGACAAACTGCCAACTTCCTGTGGTCTGGTCATATCGAGAACGCCCACCCCAGGATTGCACCAACTCCTCCAGGCTCTGCGCGCCAGAATCACGCAGCGACTCGGCATCGACCTTGCCCGAGCCGGACATGTCTACCCCGTCGAACCACCGCTGCCAGTCGCTGTACGCGTGCGCCGAACCCGGGGGAGCCGCCATTGCCTTGGCGTACTGCTCCGGGGCCATGGTGCAACGCAGGTACACCGAGGACGGCTCGCTCGCCCACGCTTGTCCGGTTGCGCTCAATAGCGCCGCCAGCGCCGGTCCCATCCATAAGTGCCGTTTTATCATTGTCGTCCCTGATCAATCGCCAAAGGACGCGATCATACCTGCACGAACATCGCGGGATTTCAGGTGTACTGAAAAAAACACAAAACCTGTATCTCTCCCCTCGCAGAAAAAATCGCCAACCTCTTCACGCCTCGGCGAGCCAGTGAATTGCTTTGCTCTTCGCTGCGAAATATCCCGGAGAGTTTTACAACGATCTCCGAGACCCGCCCCGCGCCTCCACACGAGACGTCCCACGACAAATCCCTCATCAATGCAAGCGACCGGGTACGGCGGACAGACTCACGATCAAGTTAATGATCTCGTCACGTCAAAATCCGCAGCCTCTAGCTCTCACCATTCCAGTGGAAAACCAGATTGCGAGCCGTGCCGTCGCCGACATCCGTCACGTCACGCCGCACCTCGCCATTGCGCGTCGCAACCACGGTGTACTTGCCGGCGGGCAACTGGACATAAACCAGAGGGCCGGCCTGATTAATCGTCAGCACGGTTTGCCCCTCGGCTTTTTGAATGACCACATCCACGTCGGGAATGTATTCATTCTGCGAACCCACGGAAAAAGTCATGTGCAGGTTGTAACCCTTGGCCTGCTGGATGGCCTTTGACTCATCCTCGCCGATACCGCCAGACAAGTAGCTAATTCCGTTTTGCAGTTGCGGCTGCACTTGCACGCCCGAACTGTCGACCGGGTCGAGGCTGGCGGCTAAGGACAGGGTTGGAAACATCAACACGCCGAGGGCGGTGAATATCAATACGAGGGAATGGACGTATCTCATGATGGCGACTCCCGGGTTCCATGGAACCCACTCGTTACGCCTTTTAGATTTCCGGCGGGATGTTCAAGTTTTAGATTGATTGGGACTTGGAGTCACTGCGAATGGGACTACAGGGTGTATTCCAAATGCCTGGGTTTTTGTCGGCCTGATCCTGCAAAACGAATCCGGCATTTCCTTCCGGTTTACCAGCAACGCCCGGCATCGCTGACCAGCCCGTCATTGGCATCCTTTTCCGCCAGTTCATCCAGCGGCGGAAGATTTCATGAGCCACCTCAAACCCGACAACACAGACCCACAACTCGCCTCACTGCTTGGCAATCTTGGCGAGTTGATCCGGCAGGCGCGGCAGAACGTGTTGAGAGCGGTCGATACCGCGCAAGTACAAACCTGCTGGCAGATTGGGCGGCATATTGTTGAGTTCGAGCAGGAAGGCGCCCGGAGGGCGGTGTATGGCAAGCAGTTGCTATCGACGCTGGCGCAGACTCTGACAGCAGAGTTCGGAAAGGGATTTGACGAGACCAACTTGCGAAAAATGCGCCTGTTTTATCAGGTGTTTCCAATTCGAGACGCACTGCGTCTCGAATTGAGCTGGACCCACTACCGCAGACTGCTGCGCGTCGACGGTGACAAGGCTCGCCAGTGGTACATGGACGAAGCCGCCAACCAGAACTGGTCAAGCCGCGCCCTGGAACGGCAGATCAACACCCTCTACTACGAGCGCCTGCTGATGAGTCGGGACAAGGCGCCCGTCATGACGGAAGCCGCGACCAACATCCATGCGATGACGGAGAGCCCCCGGGAATTCATCCGGGATCCCGTGATGCTGGAGTTTCTCGGCCTGCCCAATGCAGGGCTCGTTCTGGAAACCGAACTTGAACAAGCCCTCATCGAGCAACTTCAGGGCTTCCTGCTTGAGCTGGGCAACGGTTTCGCTTTTGTCGCCCGCCAGCAACGCATAAGCACCGAGGGCAGAGACTTTTACATCGATCTGGTGTTCTACAACTACCTGCTCAAATGCTTTGTCATCTTCGATCTCAAGCGCGGGGAACTAACCCATCAAGATGTCGGGCAAATGGACATGTATGTGCGCATGTATGACGACCTCAAGCGCAACGCTGAAGACGGACCGACCGTCGGCATCATTCTGTGCGCGCAAAAAAAAGAATCAGTGGTGCGCTACTCGGTGTTACAGGGCAATGAACAGTTGTTTGCCAGCAAGTACAAACTGGTACTGCCGAGCGAGGATGAACTGCGGGCGGAGCTGGATCGGGAATGCTCGGCACTTGGAGTACGGCTCCGTGATCAGGACGCACGATGAACGAGTCGGCTCTCCAAAGCTATTTGCGCGAAAAATTTCCAAAGGAAAGCTCCGCCTGCGAATGGAAGGAATTCAAGAACCTCGCCCATGCAGTCTCCGGGCGTAAAGGTTCGGATATCGCAAGCTACCTGTCCGCAATCGCCAATATAGCCGGTGGGCATCTGATTGTTGGCGTCCAAGACACGTCGTTACACATTGTCGGGATCCAGCAGTTTCACGACTACACACCTGAAAACATTCGCCAGAGGCTATTAGGAAGATGCACCAATCTGGACTCGGAAGGATTTTGCGTTGAAAGCCTGACCACCAGCGATTCAGGAAAGACTGTCTGGATATTCCACATCCCCAGGCATCGGCCCAGATTGCCGATATATGCACACGACAAAGCTTGGCAGCGACTCGACGACGCATTGGTCGAGATGCGACAGGAACGACTTGAGGCCATTTTGAATGAGCCAATGGATACCCGAGACTGGTCGGCCGAAAAAGTAGTGAATGCAACGTTCTGTGATCTGGATGAACAAGCACTTCGCGTTGCACGAGAAAAGTTCTCGGAGAAACATCGCAATGCGCCGTTCGCTGAAGACATTCCAACCTGGGATCTTGCGACGTTTCTGGACAAGGCAAAGCTGACCATTACAGACGATGCCGCTGGACTGTTGCGCAAGCGAGGGCTTATTGAAGGACGGAAACCGAACTATTACGCCGCGGCCCAAGTGGCGCGAAGCACAGGCAACCAAAGTGACTACATTCGCAACCGGGCATTCAATGATGTCTGCTACAAAGACATGGTTCTCGATTATTTAACGCAATATGGATCCGCATCACGCTTTGAGCTGGCCACGCTGATCCTAGACAAACTGTCTGACGCTTTAGACGAAAAACAGAAGCAAAACAAATTTCGCAATCTGCTGCACTCTATGTCGACGCGTGACCAAAGCATTGAAAAATCAGGTGGTTTGCACAAAGGTCGCTGGATAATCCGGCGTTCTTCTAACCTTAAACATTAGACAAACTCTAGATAAACTTCCTCGCCAGACACTGGCTTGGCCAGCAACGGAGCGCCAATGCGGCAACAAGTCCCACCCGCGCAATCTCCAGCGCCCCAAGCCGAAAGGTCGCCAACGAGTACCGTCGGTGCACTCTTCAAGGAACCCGCTCCCGACGGCTTCCTCCTCGGCGGTTTCACCTGGCGCCACACCCATCACGACAGCACTCGCCCGGTCGTCATCATCAACGCCGCCACCTCGGTCCGTTGCCGCCACTACTCACGCTTCGCCGATTACCTGTTCGCCAACGGCTTCGACGTCATCACCTACGACTACCGCGGCATCGGCGAATCGCGGCCGGCATCGCTGAAAGGGCTCAACGCCACATGGTCCGACTGGGGCGCGCTGGATTTTGAGGCGATGCTCAAGCGTGCTCAGCGTGAATTCCCCGGCCAACCCATCGACGTGGTCGGCCACAGCTTCGGCGGCTGTGCGGCGGGCCTGGGGGCCTCTGGTCACTTGATCCGGCACTTGGTGACCGTCGGCGCGCAGTTCGCTTACTGGCGCGACTATGCGCCCGCTTATCGCTGGCGAATGTTCGGCAAGTGGCACCTGGTGATGCCGTTGGTGACGATGGTCTGCGGCTACTTCCCCGGCAAACGCCTTGGCTGGCTGGAAGACACTCCCGCTGGCGTCGTGCGCGACTGGAGCACGCCCACCTCACGTTACGAGACGCGCCCCAGCGGCCGCGTGATCCACGCAAGACACGGACGGCTGCCGTTCGCCAACGTCAGCGCGAAAACCCTGGCAATCAGCATCAGCGACGATCCTTACGGCACCATCCCGGCCATCGAGCGCCTGCTCGGCTACCTCAATGGCGGCACGACCACCCATCTGCGAATCGAGCCGAAAGACATCGGCGAAGAAGAAGTCGGACATTTCGCCTTTTTTCGCAGCCCATACCAAGCCACACTATGGCCCATTGCATTGTCCTGGCTGCAAAACGGCGAACTGGCCCCCGACACCCCCGGGCGGCGAGTGCCACGCAGCTGAGTGACCTGTCCCCTTAACGAAATACGGAACGACGCCCATGGCCTCCGCCGACAAGCAGCAAAAACGCGCCACCCGCGCCAAAGCCAAGGCCAAGCAGAACCGCACCCAACGCGCCGCTGCGCCGGTCGAGTTGGACCCGAACGATGATCGCATCGACTTCGAATCGGTGGACCTGACCGAGCTGTTCAAAGAAATGATCGACGCACAAAAGATCAGCCAACAAGCGATGTGCGCAGCTTTTCTTGAACACCCGCTGCTCGCATTGGTGCTGGAGCAGGAAGGCGAAGAGACAGCGACCGACTTCATCCTCGCGGCACTGATCGAGTATCGCCAGTGGTCCGCCGAAGTGGACGAAGCGGCTGCCCTGGCGTGGATCGAATCCCCAGCCTTCCAGGCTGACTACGTGGCGGCGTCTGACGCCATCGCGGCCCAAACACAACCGAAAGCGAACTGAAATTAATGGCATCCCTGAACAAGCAACAGAAACGCGCCAAACGCGCCAAGATCAAAGCCAAGCAAATCAACATCCACGGCCGCAAACCCGCCGCACTGGACGATGACTTGGGCGATATCGGCGAGCCGATCCCGGAATACACCCTGGCGATGTTCAGCAAAATGCGCGACGCCGAAGCCATCGGCCGCAACGACATGCTGATGACCCTGCTGTCGAACCTCGCCGACATCATCAGCGACCATCCAGAACTGCTGGACATGGAAAACGCCGACAACGAAGCGATGGCCGCCACCCACCTGGCTGCCGACATGCTGATCGACTACCGCATGTGGGCCGACGGCATGGACCGCGAAACCGCCCAGGCCTGGCTGACCGATCCGCAGTTCATCACTGACTTCGGCACTGCGCTGGACAGCTATCGCCAGACGCTGGACGACGCCGAGGCAAAGGAAGAGTCCGTCTGATCAACTGAATCCCGGACAAACAAAACGGGCGCAATCATCGCTGATTGCGCCCGTTTTGTTTGCCCGCCGAAGATCAAATCTTAGGCAGCGGCACCTTCCAGACGTGGAATTTCAATGCCGATTTTGGAGCTGGCATAGCTCAGGTCACCTTTGGCGATGGATTGAGCTTTGAAGCCAGCACCGATCAGGTCCTGCACGTACAGCTTGTTGTAGATGAACATAAACACCAGATTGCTCAGGCTGAAGGTGAAGCAGGCCACTACGAACATGATCGCGGCCCACTTGATGTCACCACGGAACAATGGCGGGAAAAAGCCAAAGAAAAACACGGTCCACGAAAAGCCGATTGGCGCTTCTTTCGTGGCACCGGTTTGAGGGTTTTTGAACACAACCGATGTAAACGCCATGTCTATCTCCTTGATGCCCCAATGGATTGGCTGAATGGCGGGGCTAGCTCCATGCAGCTCTGATTCTGATCTGCCGTTAATTGGCAGGCACACGCAAATGCATCTGTGACGCGCGTCAGATGAGGGAGCAGGCATGAAAGGGTCGGGGGCTTTAGCCAGAAAGGCTGGGGGCGTCGAACAATCCGTGTCCTGAAACTCCATTGCATCTCGCAATAGCGAGATACACATTTGCTGCGAAGGCTACTATCTCGCCACCATTGTGTCCATCAGATAGCCACCTGATCACACACCTGAATGAAAACAAAAACGACCGCGATCATTTCTGATGGCGGTCGTTTCTTTGTTTCAACAGCACTTGGTTTGAGTCAGAACACTCAGCGCGCTACTGCTGCGATCAACTTTTCATTGCGACGACGGCGAGCCACAAACAACCCGACCGCCACCACCAGCAAGCTCAGGAACCCGGTCGCGAGGATTTCCACGCGGTGGGCTTCCTGGAACAGCATGATGGTCAGGGCCGCGACGATGAAGAAGATCACCGCGTAGGTCAGGCCTGGGAACAGCCACATGCTGAAGGCGATTTTTTCACCGCGTGCCATGCGCTGCTTGCGCATACGCAGTTGTGAGATCGCGATCACCAGGTACACCAGCAGCGCGATGGCGCCGGAGGTAGCCAACAGGAATTCGAACACGGCGGCCGGGGCCACGTAGTTGGCGAATACCGCGACGAATGCGGCGCCGGTGGACAGGATCACGGCCCAGTACGGCGTGCCGCTTTTGTTGGTGCGTTGGGAAACGGCCGGTGCATCACCGCGTTTGCCCAGGGAGAACATCATGCGCGAGGCGGTGTACAGCGCCGAGTTCAGGCAGCTGGTCACAGCAACCAGTACCACAATGTCGACGATCAGCTTGGCGTTCGGGATGCCCATGCGTTCAAGCACGGTCTGGTAGGAACCCACAGCGGCCAATACTGGATCGTTCCATGGCACCAGGGCCACGACGATGAAGATCGACACGAGGTAGAACAAGCCGATCCGCCAGATCACCGAGTTGGTGGCCTTGGAGATTTGCTGGCCAGGGTTCTTCGATTCCGCAGCCGCAATGGTCACGATCTCAGTACCCATGAAGGAGAACATGGTGGTCAGGATCGCACCCAGTACAGCGCCCATGCCGTTTGGCAGGAAGCCTTGGGTGTCAAACAGGTGCGAAACGCCGCTGACCTGGCTGTTCGGCAGGAAGCCGAAGATCGCCAGAATGCCCAGACCGATGAAACCGATGATCGCGATGACCTTGACCAGGGCGAACCAGAATTCGAACTCACCGTAGTTCTTCACGCTGAACAGGTTGGTCACCGTCAGCAGCAAAGTAATCACTAGAGTGAAGGCCCAGATCGCCACATTCGGGAACCAGGCATGCAGGATGGTTGCGGCGGCGTTGGCCTCCAGCGGAATCACCAGCACCCAGAACCACCAGTACAACCAGCCGATGGTGAAACCGGCCCAGTGACCGATCGCGCGATCGGCGTATGTCGAGAAGGAGCCGGTGTCCGGCGAGGCCACGGCCATTTCGCCGAGCATGCGCATCACCAGCACCACCAGCGCACCAGCGGCGGCGTAGGCCAACAGTACGGCTGGACCGGCCGCTGCAATAGCGTGGCCCGAGCCAACAAACAGGCCGGCGCCGATAACCCCGGCGATCGACAACATGGTCACATGACGCGGTTTGAGCCCCTGTTCGAGGCCATTGGAGCTTTGGGTGCTGCTCATTGAAACTACCTTTGCAAGGAAAGCGATTCAGTCCACCGCGTCTGGCATTTCTTTCTCGTAAAAAGAATCCAACGGGGCGTTCCTTATTCTGCACGCAATAATTGCGCCAAAATGTTACAAAGTCCCCAGAACTGCGACTCACAGCAGGACCGGGCAGTCATCGCAAGTCATTGAGATTAATGGCAATTCGCCAGAGCGTTACCGAGCGACCCACTTGAAGAACGAATCAGCGCACCAGAAACACACTGAAAAAATGTGTGATGCACAATAAAAGTGCAGATCAGGAACGTTTGTCCGGTTAGCGCTTCCAACACCCCGTCAAAGCTGGCAACATCGCGCCTTTTTTTACGCGACACCCGCGGGATGGCTGGTTCAAACGGCTGTTCGGTTGATAGCAGCGCGACAGTCTGCTGTACCGATGCGACAACCTGCCACATGCCATCCGTTTACCGCCCGTAGCGCTGTTGGCTGCCATTCGAACGCTATGCTAGCTTGGCCGCCTCGCCAGGAAGGCCGCCAACAGCAGGAGCGAAACACTATGAGGAACGCACATGGCTGAGGCCACGCCCGCGCTTGAAATCCGCAACTTGCACAAACGCTACGGACAGCTTGAGGTGCTCAAAGGCATCTCGCTGACCGCCCGCGACGGCGATGTGATCTCGATCCTGGGCTCCTCCGGTTCCGGCAAGTCCACGTTCCTGCGTTGCATCAACCTGTTGGAAAACCCGCACCAGGGCCAGATCCTGGTGGCCGGCGAAGAACTCAAACTCAAGGCCGCGAAGAACGGCGAACTGGTTGCCGCCGACGGCAAACAGATCAATCGCCTGCGCAGCGAGATCGGTTTTGTGTTTCAAAACTTTAATCTCTGGCCGCACATGAGCGTGCTCGACAACATCATCGAAGCCCCGCGCCGGGTGCTCGGTCAGAGCAAAGCCGAAGCCATCGAAGTCGCCGAAGCCTTGCTGGCCAAGGTCGGCATCGCCGACAAGCGCCACGCCTACCCGGCGCAATTGTCCGGCGGCCAGCAACAACGGGCAGCGATTGCCCGCACGCTGGCGATGCAGCCCAAGGTGATCCTGTTCGACGAGCCCACCTCCGCCCTTGACCCGGAAATGGTCCAGGAAGTACTTAATGTCATCCGCGCATTGGCCGAAGAAGGCCGCACCATGCTGCTCGTCACCCACGAAATGGGCTTTGCCCGTCAGGTGTCCAGTGAAGTGGTGTTCCTCCACCAAGGCTTGGTAGAAGAGCAAGGATCGCCACAGCAGGTGTTCGACAACCCGCTTTCGGCGCGCTGCAAACAATTCATGTCCAGCAACCGCTAACGGAGCTACCCGCATGCAGAACTACAAGAGAATTTTCCTGGCTGCTGCCGTCACCCTGGCCTTCAGCGCCGGTGCTGTCGCCGAGACCTTGAAGATGGGCATCGAAGCGGCCTACCCGCCGTTCAACAATAAAGATGCCAGTGGCAATGTCGTCGGCTTCGACAAAGAAATCGGCGACGCCCTGTGCGCCAAGATGAAAGTCGATTGCACCGTGGTCACGTCCGACTGGGACGGCATTATCCCGGCCCTGAACGCCAAGAAGTTCGACTTCCTGATCTCCTCGATGTCGATCACCGACGAGCGCAAGCAAGCGGTGGACTTCACCGACCCGTACTACTCCAACAAACTGCAATTCATCGCCAAGAAAGACGTCGACTTCAAAACCGACAAGGCTTCCCTGCAAGGCAAAGTGATCGGCGCACAACGTGCGACCCTCGCCGGTACCTGGATGGAAGACAACATGGAAGGCGTTGAAGTCAAACTCTACGACACCCAGGAAAACGCTTATCTGGACCTGACCTCCGGTCGTCTGGACGGCATCCTCGCGGACAAATACGTCAACTACGAGTGGCTGAAAAGCGACGCTGGCCGCCCTTACGAATTCAAGGGTGATCCGGTAGAAGAAAGCGACAAGATCGGTATCGCTGTACGTAAAGGCGACACAATCCGCGCCAGGCTGAACCTTGCGCTGAAAGAAATCGTCGAAGACGGCACTTACAAAAAGATTAACGACAAGTACTTCCCGTTCAGCATCTATTGATTCTGACCTGCCTGACTGGCGCCGTTCGCTGACGGTGCCAGTCTTTGGCATTGCCTGCCGCGATTGAAAAGAAATCCATGATTATCGACCTCTACGGATTCGGCCCGGCGCTCGCCGCTGGTGCGCTGATGACTGTGAAACTGGCACTCTCGGCCCTGTGCCTGGGGCTGGTACTCGGTCTGCTCGGCGCCTTGGCCAAGACTTCTCCGCACAAGCCGCTGCAATGGCTGGGCGGCACTTACTCGACTCTGGTTCGTGGCATCCCGGAACTGCTCTGGGTGCTGTTGATCTACTTCGGCACCGTCAATTTGATGCGTGCCCTGGGCGAGTTTTTCGGCAACCCCGACCTCGCACTCAATGCTTTCGCCGCTGGCGTGATTGCGCTGGGCCTGTGCTTCGGCGCCTATGCCACGGAAGTGTTTCGTGGCGCGATTCTGGCGATCCCCAAAGGACACCGAGAAGCCGGCGTGGCCTTGGGCATGTCGAAATTTCGCATCTTCACCAAACTGATCATGCCGCAGATGTGGCGTATCGCCCTTCCGGGGCTGGGCAACCTGTTCATGATTCTGATGAAAGACACCGCGCTGGTGTCGGTGATCGGCCTGGAAGAAATCATGCGTCACGCGCAAATCGGCGTAACCGTGTCCAAGCAGCCGTTCACCTTCTTTATGGTCGCTGCATTTATGTACCTGGGCCTGACCATTCTGGCCATGACCGGCATGTACTTCCTGGAACGACGCGCCGCTCGCGGCTTCGCGAGGAGCACCCAATGAATTGGGAAGTCATCATCAAATGGCTGCCGAAACTGGCCCAAGGCGCAACGCTGACCCTGGAACTGGTGGCCATCGCCGTGATCGCCGGGTTGCTGTTGGCGATTCCGCTAGGCATCGCGCGCTCATCGCGACTCTGGTACGTGCGGTCATTGCCCTACGCGTACATCTTCTTTTTCCGTGGCACGCCGTTGCTGGTTCAGCTGTTCCTCGTCTACTACGGCCTGGCGCAGTTCGATGCGGTGCGTAACAGCTCGATGTGGCCGTACCTGCGCGATCCGTTCTGGTGCGCCACGGCGACCATGACCTTGCACACCGCGGCCTATATCGCCGAGATCCTGCGCGGCGCGATTCAGGCAATTCCGCCGGGCGAGATCGAAGCGGCGCGGGCGCTGGGCATGTCCAAGCCCAAGGCGCTGTTCTATATCATCCTGCCCCGTGCCGCGCGCATCGGCCTGCCGGCCTACAGCAACGAAGTGATCCTGATGCTCAAGGCCAGCGCCCTGGCCAGCACCGTGACCTTGCTGGAACTGACCGGCATGGCCCGCACCATCATTGCCCGGACCTACCTGCCGGTGGAGATCTTCTTCGCCGCGGGCATGTTCTATCTGTTGATGGCTTACGTGCTGGTTCGCGGCTTCAAGCTGCTGGAGCGCTGGCTGCGCGTCGATGCCTGCCAAGGGCGTTGATACTTCCTACGTGCTGACGGGCGAGGCCCTACTCGCCCGCTTCACCGCGCTGGATGCTTTTCTGATTGAGCATCAGGCGTTGTGGAAGCCTCGGCCGTTTACTCATCTGCAGCTTCCTTGGGAAGCGTCCTACCCATCGCTGTCCTTGTGGTTACGTGGACGGTCGCTGGAGGAGGCGGAAAGCAGTCATAACCAACCTTGTTTGCTGGATGCGCCGGAGCCGTTTGCTTCATTGGCGGCATTGTCGCTTGAGCTGAGTTCGGTGGCTGAGTTGCCGGGACATGCGCTTGAAGTGGCTGGAAATCGGTTGAACGTCGATGTACCGGGGCGCAAGTGGCAGCAGATTGAGGCGTTTGCCAGTCGCTTGTCGTTCGCTGCGCCGCCGAAACATTGGCTGGATTGGTGCTCGGGCAAGGGGCACTTGGGGCGGCGTCTATTGCAAACCGGACAGCAGCTGACCTGTCTGGAATACGATCCTTCTTTGGTGTTGAGCGGCCAGACACTCAGCCAGCGTCATCAGTTGCATGCGCTGCATGTTGAGCAAGATGTGCTCGGGGTTGGCGCTACCTCCTTATTGAAGGCTGAGCACACGCCGGTAGCGCTGCACGCTTGTGGTGATCTGCATGTGCGGTTGATCCGGCTCGCCAGTGCGGCCGGATGTAAACAATTGGCCATTGCGCCGTGCTGCTATAACCGGATCAGTCTTTCTACTTATGAGGCCCTTTCCTCGGCGAGTAGTCGATCCGACCTACAGCTGTCCCTCGAAGACCTCGCACTACCGATGAGCGAAACCGTCACTGCGGGTGCTCGAGTCCGACGTCAACGCGACACTTCCATGGCGCGGCGGCTGGCTTTCGACCTGCTGCAACGGCAGTTGCGCAGCGTCGACGAATACCTGCCCACACCTTCCCTGCCCAGCGCCTGGCTGGATAAATCCTTTGCCGACTACTGCCATCATTTGGCCGCACTAAAGGAGTTATCCACAATCGGCCCGCAGGATTGGCCTGCCCTTGAAGCCGCCGGTTGGCAGCGACTGGCCGAAGTGCGCAATCTGGAGCTGCTGCGTGGCCTTTTCCGACGCCCATTGGAACTGTGGCTGGTACTTGATCGAGCACTTTTCCTAAGCGAACAGGGTTATACCGTTCGTCTCGGCACCTTCTGCGAAACCCCACTCACACCGCGCAATTTCCTGCTCCTGGCCGAGCGTCCTTAAACAGTCGCAGCCTGTGGATAACTCTGTTGATGAAATTCTCGTGGATCCAATAAATGCGCTGTTTCGCGCCTGAAACACAACTGTTCATTTTTCGTACATATAAATAAAAAAGCCTAAAAACAGGGCTTTGCGAACAAATGAGAACGAGTCCACAAAAACGCCGTTGATCCCACTGATCAGCCATCCCGTTGTGCATAAGCATCCAATCGAAAGGACATAACCGCCGAATACCGGACGCCATGAACGGAAAATCGCACTCGGCATTCCCCCCTTGCTATACAAGAGGGTAAGGGCGCCAAAAGCGCGGCCACGAACGACTGACAGGAAGCAACAGTGACGTTCATTTCATACGCACAGAATTTCGAAGACATCCGCCTGTGGCGCGCCCTCAAACAGTTCGAAAACGGCTTCTACATTGACGTCGGCGCCAACGACCCCATCCACGACTCCGTGACCAAAGCCTTTTACGACCGGGGCTGGACCGGCATCAACGTCGAGCCGATGCAAACCTTCTACGACGCCCTATGCCAACAACGCCCTCACGACACCAACCTGCAATGCGTAGCCAGCGACAGCGCCGACGACCTCATCTTCTACGGCATCCCCGGCACCGGCCTCTCCACCGTCGACCCGGCCACCGCCCAGGAACGCACGGCCCTGGGCATGGACATCCACCGCCAAACCGTCAAAGCCCGCACCCTTACCTCCATTTGCGAGCAACACGCCCGGAACCGCCCCATCCACTTCCTGAAAATCGACGTCGAAGGCCACGAAGAGACCGTCCTGCGCGGCATGGACTTCGCCACTTGGCGCCCGTGGATCATCCTCATCGAAACCCCATGGGCTCGCGACCACACCTGGGAACACCTCGTCACCGACGCCGGCTACCAGGCCATCCTGTTCGACGGCATCAACACCTGGTTCCTGGCCAACGAACACCTTGACCTCAAACCCGCCTTCGACATCCCACCGTGCAACCTCGACAACTTTCAACTGTGCCAGGGCCATGCGCTCGCCCACCCCATCAGCGCCGCCGATCTAGACACTGAAAAGCAGCTCGCCACCGCCCTGCAACGCGCCGAAACCGCCGAAGCGCAACTGCGCGCGATGCAAAATAGTCGGGGCTGGCGCACCCTTCAGAAACTCAGGAAAGCACTGGTTCGAGGCTAACCTGAGGGCCAAGTAAAAATAGTCTGAATTCAGGGGTTTACAGAACCAACCCAATCGCTATAATCGTCGCCCTAACACGCCGGTATAGCTCAGTTGGTAGAGCAACTGACTTGTAATCAGTAGGTCCCGGGTTCGACTCCTGGTGCCGGCACCATACAAAACGAAGCCTCTGCAGAAATGCAGGGGCTTTGTTGCATCTGGGCTTCGGAACTCCCTCACGTCAAAACGTGAAAACGTCCACAAAGTGTCCACACTTATTTATTAGCGACCCAGAACCTCCACCATTTCGGTGACGGTTCCGGCTTTGGCGCAGTCAATTCGCGACCGATATCCAAAGCTGCTTCGAGTAAACCAGCAGCCTCCTTGAAGGCTCAGGATTAGACGTTCCCCTAGCAAGGGCACCACCGGGGATTACATCAAGCCTGACGCCGTTGGCTAACTGGTGGAAGCGGACAATCTGCCTTGCCTCTTCGACCGAAAGCACCCCTAATTTCGACAAACTCGCCTGATAAACCCTGTTGAACTCACTATCAATCAATACCTCGAAGGACTCTGGCCTACAATGCTTTTTCGCCTCCAATGACGGAGGCTTTTTTTGCAAGGAATAGGGACGAAGCATGATTTCTTCTGCACGACTGGGTGACAAACACGTCTGCCCAATGCCTGGTCATGGAACCACCCCGATTGCCTCTGCCTCCGCTGACACAAATATCAACTTCATGGGCTCGGCCCGTGTTGGCGATACCTGTGGCCGCTGCTAATGCGTTGGTAGATCCCAAGGCAGTCACTAAGCAGTCGGAGGCGAAGACTGAGCCAGAGGCGGCACCTGCTGTTTGTACTGATCCGGACATGATGGAGAAGCTGGCCGAGTACATCGCGGGCGAGATGAACACCAATATCAATAGCTCGTATGTTCGGCAAATGATGGATCTGAACAGCTACGACGCTGCTGCGGAAACGAAGAAGTATGAGGAGGGAGTGCCCGTCTATCTCCGCATGGGGGCCGGCCCAGACTTCTACAGCCTCGCGCTTGGGAAGCAAACAATTGCGCTCGCTATCTGGACGGAACGGGTGGCTCAGGGTCAGGACTGGGACCACAAGCCGAAAATACTAGCGATTTTTGGTGCGCACCCTTGGCACAAGCAAGGGGCCTATGACTACTACTATGACATTTGGTCGAACATCCATTATGGATACATTGGTATAGCCGGAGGGCTTTCAGATGGTGTGCTGCTGGATGGTGCCGGTGTTGAGCAAATAGGATCAGACCTGTATCGGAAAGCACAAGACTCTAAGAGATTCAAAGGCCCACGTAGAACGGAAGGCGTTGAAGGGATGCGAGCATGGGACGATGTACCCGATAGGGTCTCAATCATCCTCGGGATGAACCTCTATAAGGAGTACCCGACTGGTGGTGTCACCGCGAAAATCATCATGGACAAGGTGTTGGCAGTGCCAATAGCCGAGTGGGCAGCAGGGGTTAAAAAGCATGTCTGCAAGTGAAAAAAAACCGCTACACATTGGACGGTGGATTGTCCTGCTGCTCGTGGCAGCGGTTGCGTTCTGGTATTACGCCCCGCCGAAGGTCTACGTCTTCTATTCGAACGATGGCACAGAGAACATCAGCTACGTCTTGAATACACAACATACAATCGTCCGAGGTGAATTGCGTCCGGGTGAGACAACCGGTGATGTAGGACATATCTTTCCCGACGATAAGTTTTTCATGAGGTTCGATTGGTGGAATGACAAGGGGCTAAACCATTGCGTCAGCATAACGCCGCGATGGCCAACGACGGAAATTCACCTCGACCGTAACGGCGATATCGATAGCAGCGAAGGCAGCGGCACGGATACGGATCGCTTGAAGCAGTGCACCACGGATACAGCGAAACCATAAGGCTTCATTCAAAGCCCACCGTCTGGCGCGCTTTTGCTATCCGGTGATTGGTTTCAATTTCAAGGCCAAGGCCAATGCCAATGCCAATGCCAATGCCAATGATTTGGAAGCCTTCGCCGTGAATGCCGCTGTATCGGTCAGACTCGGCGTCGGTCCAGGGACATGAGTGTGCGCAGCCAGTTGCGTGTTCATCTGCTGTATCAGATCCAACATGTCGCACACCACCTGAAACAGGTTAACCCCCTCGGACCCGATCCAGTTTTTCGGCGCCTGCAACTGCTGGCTGACGCCGGCCACGCTTCTGCGCAGCCCCTGAATCCGCTCCTGCATATCGCCACCCACCGTGGCGTTATGCTTCTGTCCCACCACCAAGTTCAAATCCCGCCCGGTCGCCTGGTGCAGATCATCCACCGCCGCCAAGCTCGCGGAGCCGCCCGACATCAGCTTCAGCGCGCCCAGCGCCTCGATTGTCTTCACCCCACCCACCGTCTCGGTCGAATGGTCATCAATCGCCTGGGTGTGGTTCTGGAACTGCTCGCGGTTCTCCAGGGCCTGCACTTCGCGCTCGATCGCCTTGTCCTGGATCTTGCCATCGGTCTGGCGCAGCCAGTTGCCGTCGGCATCGACGCGCTGCTGGGCGGCCTCGCTGTGTTGCCAGACCTGGTCACCTTTCGGCACCCGGGGCATGCTCAGCCCGTGTGGGAGAATGGTTTGAATGTAGGGCTTGTTCGGCAGGCCATAGGCAAAGCACACCACCACTTGGGTGCCTTCCTCTGGAAAAGCATAGATGCCCATTTCTTCGCCACCGGTGGGCAGTGGCAGCGGCACGCCGGCGAGCTGCGGCAACAGGGGGTCGACTTCACCATCCGAGCCGAGTACTTCGATGTCCACGGCATAGCGCGGCCGGAAGTCGTCACAGATCCCGGCGCCAGCCGGGGCGTCGGCCACGGCGATAACCCGGGCAAAGCGCGGCAGGTGGTAGCCACCGGTCAGTTCAGGGAATTGTCGTTCTACACCCTTCATTACGACGAGACAGGAAAACAGCGCCGGAAGAATTTGGCGCCGGCGGACGTCTCACTCGCAGAACTTCACCGGATTATGGAGGAGGCATCCAACATTGATCGGGGCACCCTGCGCTATGTTTGTGAGCAATTCCACGAGAGCGACCGCTATAAAAAACTCAGCCCAAAAACCCACGATGATTACTGCTATTCCCGCGACGTGTTGCTGAACGTGCCCACGAAATTGGGCAAGCCCCTGGGCGACCTGGCTGTAAAGAAATTTACGGCGGCCCTGGTACAACGCATTGTCGATCGACTTGCGGATGAAGGCACACCGTCGAAAGCTGCGCACGCACTGCGATACCTGCGTCGCGTGTTGCAGTGGGGCCGTAACCGGGGATTTTTGGAAGTGAATCCCGCGCTCGGTATCGAGGCGCCGATTGAGCGCAAACAGCGCCGGCTGCCACACCACAACGTCATGGACGTACTGATCGATCGAGCAACTGCACGTGGACGGTTGGCACGCAATGAACCAGGTGGTTGCCCGGAGTACCTGGCCAGCGTAATGGAGCTGGCCTATCTCTGTCGGCTGCGCGGCATCGAGGTCGTGACCCTAACCGACGCCAACGAGCTGGACGAGGGGCTGTTGACCAACCGGCGCAAGGGTAGCCGGGACAACATCGTGCGTTGGACCCCACGCCTGCGTGCGGTGTGGGATTCTGCGAAGGCGATTCGTGCAAGGACCTGGGAACGTCGCAAGACGGCTATCCCGATCGCACCAGCACGGCGGCACATCATCGTGGCCAGTCACGGCGGCCCACTTCTCAAGTCCAGCCTCGACACCGCCTGGCAGAGGTTCATCACACTGGCGATAGCGGACGGCGCCGTCACGCCAGAGGAACGCTTTGCCCTGCATGACCTGAAACGACGCGGCATTACCGATACGGTCGGTAACCGAGCAGACAAGCAGGAAGCCAGCGGGCATCGTGACCCTAAGATGATGGACGTTTACGACTTGAGTATCCCTACCGTATCCCCGTCTGCTGACTGACCCCCCGTGACAAGCGAACTAGAGCCCTCGATCTATGAGGGCTTTTGCGTGTTTGCACGTAACGGGAAACGAGGTCGCGCCTGGTCAGCGGCGACAGGCGAACTGATACACTGAATGAACATGAAGAAAGCGGGGAGGTAAGCGGATGCCGTATCAACGAATGGAAGAGCTTGAGAGGGAATTCGGTCTTCTGATTTCGCTCATGGCAGACATGATCACCGCGCAGGCAACTCAACACGATCCGACAGCCGATTCCCCTGGGTGGATGTTCAGTCAGCATGACCTGGCAAAGAAACTTTTTCGTCAGATGTGTTCCGCGCGATCTTTACTGGAACCTTCTCCCTTTCAAAATGGGATCATCCCACCACACGGCTTTATTGACCACTCGTCAGTAGCGACTCTGACTCGCTCATCGCTTGAGAACTATTTAGTCATGACGTGGCTTCTGAGCGGCGGAAATGAATCGCTGCAAGAGTTTCGACATAATGTTTGGGAGTATTGTGGGTGGAAAAAGCGGAGCAAACTAGCCGCCACCACGGTTGATGCTCGGAAAATCCGACAGGTAGCCAAAGACGATGCCGCCGCTTTGTGGCCTTTGATCCAGAGCTCTCCGCACTTCCAAAACTACACGAAGTCCCAGCAAGAACGTGTGTGCAAGGGTAACTGGGGTGTAGCCGCGAACTGGAACGATCTGGCAGTAGAGGCTGGTTTGCACAGAACCTATTTCACCTCGACCTATTACTTCCTAAGCGGGCATGTCCACAGTGACTACATCGGTGCGATTCAGAACGGCCAAGCGGTCACCCTAGAAGATCAGTACATGCTGGGGACAGGTCACTTGCAGGTTATCGTCATGCTGATGGGGCACTTCTCACATCATTATGCGAGCTTGTTTCCCCCAGCCAAGAACGTGCTGCTTCATGCGGGTGAAGTACGCGAGATCGCGAAAAAGTGGAATCTCAGTGCTGAAGACATGGATTTCCTTTACCAGCCGCAAGAATGAACTGTCCGAGTAAACCCCACGTAACAAGCGATCTAGAGCCTCCGAATAGCGCGGGCTTTGGCGTGTCCGCACGTAATAAGGAATCTCCCAAACCCTTGATTTTACCGTTCTGAGCAGCTTCCTTGTAATCAGTAGGTCCCGGGTTCGACTCCTGGTGCCTGGCACCATACAAAACAAAGCCTCTGCAGAAATGCAGGGGCTTTGTTGCATCTGGGCTTCGGAACTCCCTCACGTCAAAACGTGAAAACGTCCACAAAACGTCCACATTCAAATGTTTCGGCAGCCTCGCCTGCGCTCACAGCCCCACTTCGACACCCTCCAAATCTCGCCTGACGCCAGAAAGTTTCAGCGGGCTGCGCGCTTGCGCGTTTGCGGCGGGGCTCAAACCATCCATGACTTGAAACACCAGTGCCCGTGCCCGCCCTGACAAACGGTCAAGCGTTGGGTATCAATCACGACGGAAATGGTATTGGCCTGTGAATAAAGTTTTCATCAGGATGTTTCAAGCACCGGACTTGGAATGGATTTGACGTCCCTGGAGACGTTGATAAGTTCTAAGCACCAAGCCTGTGCCAAGAACCGATGGACGTTCTACGCCAATAACAGAAAGTACCGCTGCCCTTCCACGTCGAGTGTTTGGATCAATTTTTTGTTGGAGCTTTACAAGCTATGCCAGATTGCCAGGAAGGCCATATGCAGCTCATCGTTTTTTGCCCGCCCAAAATGCTTAGACCGGCACTTCGCGTCCTTTCCAAATAAATGCGCTGACCTTCCTGAGCTGGATGGAAATGTCATGCCTTCAGATAAGTTGGAAATTCAATGAAGACGCTGTTTGAAAGCCTTATCCCCATTCCCGTGGCGGCCTTTGGGGCATGGATCGGCTACATGACCGGGCTTCCGCTCGGTGAGTTGATCGGTGCAATTTGCGTAGTCACAGCGCTGAGCAAAATGGGCGTGCCCATGCGGATGCCCTACCCGTTCGTGGCAACCGTCCAGCTTCTGCTCGGGGTCAGCGTCGGTTCCATCGTCACCGCTTCGATGATGCGTGAGTTGACCGATTTCAGCATTCTGGTCGGGCTTCTCATCTGCATGACCACGCAGATCTTCGTCGGCTACAACTGGTTGCGGCGCATGGAGAAATGGGGCCATATCGAAAGCCTGCTGGGTTCTATTCCGGGCGCGATGGCCGCTGTCATGACTGTCTCCGGGGAGGAAGGTCCCGCCTCCGGACGCATTGCGTTCGTGCACATTGTGCGTTTGCTCGCGCTGCTGCTGGTCGTGACGATCATCGCCGGCGGGCATGCCGAAAGCGCGGCGCCAGTCCTGGGTTCCTTTGATAACTACCTTGGCGTGATCCCTCCAGCGATCGCAGCTGTCGCCCTTGGCTATCTGCTTGAGCGCTTTGACGTTCCCGCGCCTTACATGTTGACCGGCCTGATTTGCACCGCCGCGGTCAACGTCGGCTTTCCTCAAGCCAATCTGCATGTTCCCGATCCCTTCGCGATCGTCGCGCTGATTCTGCTGGGCGGCCTGATCGGTATTCGCCTCAAGGACATTACCTTCAAGGATTTCGTGCGCTACATCCGCGCAGGCCTGGTGGTCACTGCCCTGACGTTCTGCACGACGCTGTTGGTCGCCTTTGCCTTCAGCAAGCTGACCGGCAAGCCCTTCCTAGCCCTGTTCATGTCCTGGGTTCCCGGTGGGGTCGAGGTCATGACCGCAGCCGCGCTGCTGCTGAAACTTGATCCGGCGTTCGTGATGCTCAACCACGTCGTGCGGATGTCGATCATCCATATTTCGCCTGTGTTCCTTCCCAAGCGGCTGTTGCAGGAAAACCCTCAGCCTGAACAGTGATTGCCTCTGCGCTGCGCATCGCGTCCCATTGCACCGAGGCCAGCCTGAGCGAAAGCTATATCGAGCAAACTTACCGTTGGCCAACTGTTCTGGAAGTGCATGCTTGAACACAACAAAGCCCTCGCATTTCTGCGAGGGCTTTGTCGTTTAAGCGGCGAGTGAAACCAGGTCTCAGTGACCCGCGCTCTGCCCACCATCGACGTGCAGAATCTCCCCGGTGACAAAATTGGCGTTATCCAGGTAAACAACCGCCTGCGCAATATCGCCAATTTCTCCCATACGCCCCACCGGATGCAGGTTCCCCAGCGCGGCATGGGTTTCTTCGCCATGCATCGGCGTCTTGATGATGCCAGGGGAAACTGCATTCACCCGAATCCCACGCTTGGCGTACTCAATGGCCAGGGACTTGGTCGCCGCGTTCAAACCACCCTTGGTCAGCGACGCCAGTACCGATGGCACACCGTCAATCGCATGGTCCACCAGGCTGGTGGTGATGTTGACGACATGACCGCTGCCCTGTTTTTCCATCTCGGTAATAGCGAGCTGGGTAATGTAGAAGAAGCCATTCAGGTTCACCGACAGCACCGCCGCGTAGTCTTCCTGGGTGTAAGCGGTGAACGGCTTGGCGACGAAGATCCCGGCGTTGTTGACGAGGGTGTCGACACGACCAAAACGCTCAATCGCCTCACGAATCACTTGCTGGGCTACTGCCGGATCGCCGATGTCGCCGGCCACGGTGTGGATGTCCGGATCGGTGGACGGCTTGATCGAACGCGAGGTGGCAACAACCTTGTAATCCAGATCACGAAACGCTTTAACCATGCCAGCCCCAAGACCTTGGGAAGCACCCGTAATAACGATGACTTTTTTCGAATTGCTCATGACGAACCTCAACTAATAAATGATGGTTTGAAAAAGTGATGAATCAGGCTTCAACAGGCGCCTGCGCCATTTGTCGCAACATCTGCTCGTAGTACTCGACCGACTGCGAACCGGACACCAGCTGACGACCGTTCAGCACCATGGCCGGGACCGAATTAATGCCGCGCTCGCGATAAAACTCCTCAAGATCACGCACTTCCGTGGCGAACGCCCCGGAAGCCAGCACCTCGCGGGCAGCCGCCGCATCCAGCCCCACTTCTGCCGCCAGTCGAACCAGCGTCTCGCGATCACTCGGGTTCTGGCCGTCGGTGAAATAAGCGCGCAGCAAAGCTTTCTTCAGCGCGACCTGCCGCCCTTCCCGCAATGCCCACGTCAGCAACCGGTGCGCATCAAAGGTGTTGTAGAAGTGGCTGCGCTTCTCCAGATCGAACGTGAAACCGATGGCCTCGCCGCGAGCGATCTGCATCGCTTTACCGGCGGCGACGTCTTCGGCGGTCCGTCCATATTTGCGCATCAAATGCTCGACAGCTTTCTCGCCGACTGCCGGCATGTCCGGGTTCAACTCGAAAGGCTTGTAGGTCAACTCGACCGAGACTTCACCGGCCACGTTCGCGATCGCCTGCTCCAGCGCCGTCGCGCCCAAGGCACACCACGGGCACACCACGTCGGAGATGAAATCGATGGCGACGGACGCGGTCATGACTTGCCCTCCGCCTCTGCCAGTTGCTTGCGGTACTGGGTGGTGGTCATCCCGGCGTAACCCCAGTTATCGGTGTCGACTTCTTCGATCACGATGTGGGTCAGGTGCGGATCCTTTTTGAGGACGCGCTGCAGGGTTTCAGTGATTTCGGCGATCACCTGAGCTTTCTGCTCGGAGGTAACGCCATCGCGAGTGATGCGAACGCTTACGAAAGGCATGAGGAAAATCTCCAGTGACCTGCCCCGTCGGGATGATGGGGAGGCGTTGGAGATAAATGTATTGGGTTGGGTCAGGGGGATAAAGGTGGGGGCGGGAACATCATTAGTTACTTGGTGTAATGATTGCTGCGGCGATACACGCTAAAACTGTCTGCTTCAGAAATGTTGAATCGGCCAACCGCCATTTTTTCGCAATCATTAGATATCGGAAAATGCTCATGACAATTCAGTACTTCGACAGCCCTTTCCATGTCACGCATGACGGGGAAGTCGCTAGCAAAATCGCGGGGGAAATGGAGCTTTCAATACTCGCCGATTGCCTCAAAAAACCGGGCGTAAAAGAGGATGAAGCTGCAGCTGGATTAGACGTGATCGATTCGCGTGCTTCCGAGTTCGCAACGGGTAAGATCGAATAATTGCGATCGATGCAGGGACGTTCACCCCGCGCCACCACCTCGCCACGATTGCGCATCCTCTCGCCTCAAGCTACCTTCAAGCCGTCGCTGCCAATTCAGCGACCGGGCCTGAGAACTCGAATTCGATGCAGGAACCAATCGGAGTTCTCATTATGCGTGCCCGCAATACAATCCAAATTTGCACTATTCACCTCCACCCCCGCCCAAAAACCGGAGGTGCCCAATGACCATCCCCCAAGACCTGAAAACCATCGGCCTCACCCCGTTCTCCTACCACTCCAACGAAGCACTGTTCCGCATCAATTCCGGTGTCCCGGTGATCGAAGCCCTTTCCCACGCTTCCAACCTGCTCCATGTCGCCAAATTGCTCGCCTCTGACGCCGCCATGGTTCGCGAAACAGACCGGCATGCCTGGGCGTCGTATTATTTGCAGGAAATGAGCAAGGCAATCATTGATGACGTGGCGAAGGTGCTTGATGCACCGTGTAACAATCGCCGTCCAGAGTAGTCATGTAAATCCAAGCCGCACGCATGAAAAAGCCCCGAATCAATCGGGGCTTTTTACGTTGGCTAAGCGGGTGAAACCTCAGTCTGTCATCTACCCACTGGCTGCGTAGGGTGATATCGATCACTCACGCTACTGTCTATCGGCTCTTCCTCCCGCACAGACTGAGCCACCGCTTCGGTAATGGCAGACCAAATTTCCGGCCTCGTCAGCACAGGCATTTCCTTTGCCAGTACGTTGCTCAGCTTGCCTTCGTTCTGCTCCATCGATCGCAAGAGTCGATCAGCCTGATGGTCCGGCATTTCAACAACCTCTTTGATCGCCTGTCGGGCCTTTATGTGGCTGCGTAGATACCGCGACTCTTCACGCATCTGTTCGGTGATGGTGCGACGAATGACGTTGGACATGAAAACCACATGCGGCCCCAGGTTCGGGTAGCGCCACACCGGGCGGGCCTGATCCTGGCCAGTGAATTCAATATTTGAGACCACGCCGTCGGGATATTGCGTGCGGGTACTGGCGAACGTTACCTGATCACGAATGCCCTGCATGAGCGGCTTTGAAACCTGACCCAGCACGCTGTCATACAGGCGCCTCTCGGCCGAGTCGTCAGTGATAACGGCTGAAACCGGAAGAATCACCGTGTCTGGAATGGCGCCGTCACGACGCAAAATATCGTTGATCAGGAAGCGATGTACCCGGCCATTACCGTCAGCCAGCGGATGGATATAGACAAAAGCGAACGCGGTTACTGCGCTGCGCATGACCGGGGATTGGCCCTTGGTGCGATTCAGAAAGACGCGAATGCCTTCCAGCATTCGCTCTAGGTCAGTCTCCGGCGGAGCGACGTAATGGACAATTTCCTGATAGCGCACCGTCTCGCCAACAAATACGGGGGACTGACGAATCCCCAGGCGGGTGAGTGTTGTTACGGCGCCCAGGATTTCGTTTTGTATCTCAGCAAGCGCGGCGTCGGTAAGCGGCAATTCACCCTGACCGGTGCGTCGCGCCAGGACATCGGCGAAGCGCTGGATACGAGTCGAACGATCCGCCTCCCCCTCAATGGCGAAGCTGGCTTTGCTTTCTCGGAGCGTCATCCACGCCGCCGCACGGAGCAGAAGCGCTTCGCCAAACTCTGCGGTCAGTTGACCAAAGAGCTGAGGAACATCGAGGTTGGCGGCCGATTTCACGGCCTCTGTCTTGACGATGGTTGGGCAGAAGTAGCTTGTGCCGGGCAGGTTGTCGTTCACTCGCCAACGCGGGACTTTCACCGCTTCTTCAGGTGAAGCGGCCACCATCAGATCGGCGTTGATGGCGTCTACATACTTACCGCCGATGGGCTCTGGCGCTTGCAGCTGCTCGCCAGTCAGCCACTCAAACAGGAAAGCGGCCCTGCGTACATATTGACCACTAGGCTCGGCGTTCAACCAATCCTGGACGGGTGCAGGGCCGACCTTGATGAATAGTCGGGTCAGGAACTCAAAGTTCGGGACTTCATGCCGCAGGTGAAATTGCAGATGGGATGAGAGGTCCGGATCGGGGCGCATATTTTCCGTGTAGCTTTCTAGACGAATCCCATCCTCGACCTGAGTCGACCGTCGACTACCGATCTGACTTAACACCGGCAGCCGTGCCATCGGCAGGACTGCGAATGTCGTCGCTAGCCAGGCGGCGCCGACGGGGTCTGCGGGGAACTCACTCACGGTCACGCTCCTGTGAAAGCTCAGCCCAATCAAAAATGCTTATAAATGGAGAGTAACGCTCAAAACTGAGTTGTCCTGCATAAAAATGATTATTTTTAGGTGCAAATGCATAAAAACGAACATTTCTGGCGATTCTGATGGAACAGCATTTTTATCAACCGAGCTCTCCAACTGCACAAAAATGAGTTTTCTTGCTCAAAAACAAACATAAAACGGACCTTTTGCATAAAACCGTTTAGAAATCCGCCAAATCACCCACGCTATAACAGTTTCGGCCTTCCCCACTCAAACCTCACTCACCTCAAAAACAAACGAAATCCTCCCACTACTCGCACTCCAAACATACCGAATGTGTTTCCCCTGCTTCGGAATCGACACCGCCGGCGGTCGAAACGCCGCAACACATTCATGCCCAGGCAACCGAACGCTGTTGTATAGCAGCCCCCAGGACAACGTTTCCCGGAGTTGTCGGGCGAAGGCTTGGGACGGACCATACGCAGTCGTGTCCGGGTCATGAAGGTGCGGATAGTTCTGACGAATGTCGTG
This sequence comes from Pseudomonas sp. LBUM1646, assembly GCF_059716165.1. Classification (NCBI taxonomy): domain Bacteria; kingdom Pseudomonadati; phylum Pseudomonadota; class Gammaproteobacteria; order Pseudomonadales; family Pseudomonadaceae; genus Pseudomonas; species Pseudomonas sp. LBUM1646. The sequence goes on along the minus strand of NZ_CP166810.1, from coordinate 351,477 downwards.
CAACGGTTTGACGACTTTGTTGACGTAGGTGCGCATGGTCAACTCAAGGTCCGGCTCATTGGTGGCAGCGAGAAACCGTTCCTGGTGATAGCTCGTCTCGGCAATAGCCGCCGCCTGGCTGCTCGCAGCGTAATAGACGCCGAAGGTGCCATCGGTAAAGCGGCTGGTTTTGCCGATATGAGTAAACGCGGCCATGACCGGCGTAGAGCCAGGCCCGGAGATTCGGTCTTCAGGGCGCACGCGAGAAAGCACACCGGCCTCTTCCATCAACCGATCATTGGTCAGCGCTTCAAGCGCATAAGCGGTCGGCAAGTCTTCCGGATCTAGCACATCTTCGAACAACGAGATCGGCGGGAAGCAACTGTTAACAATCCGATAGGCCCGCGACCACTGCGGATCGGCCAGTTCCGGCGCCATCAACCGCGCACTCCGTCGAGGTAACGGCGCACGTCAGCAATGTCTACAACGCGGCCGACCAGCATGTAGTCCAAAGCCGTTTGGCCATTGAACGGCGCGGCGGTGTTTGGGCTGCTGACCCATTTGTAGGCGCGCTCGCGGCTGTTGCTGAAGATGATGCTCAGCGCTTTGTGGATGCCCATCAGGTAGGAAATGCGTTCCAGGGTGTCGTGGGGTAGACGCACGTTGGGCGGTAGGTGTTTGTACTTGTAGAACGTGGTGTTGCCGACTTTGCCCAGTAGCGTGCGTTGTTGCTCGGCGCTGCAGCCCCAGCGTTCCATGAGGTTGAAGAAGAACTTGAGCGCGACCCGGCCGGCTTCTGGGGAGTCGAGTTGTTGCTGTGGGCTGAGGGCTGGCGATGAGGTAGGCATGCGAGTGGCCTCCTTTGGAATGTCTTGGGTTCAGGCTAGTACAGATATGAACAAAAATGTGAATTTAATCCGTAAGCGTATTAAGCATCCATTTGACAAGTTGACGCGAATACCGTTCGTTGCAGAAAAACGACCCAAGAGCGCGAAACTTATTGCCTTCAAGTGGCGATAGTCGGCGTTAGGAACCCCGTTGATGACTTGAACATCAGTGCTCGGGTGAGACCTCTTATGAAAAAGCAGCCTGATTGGATTGGGCTGCTTTTTTGTAGCAAAAATAACTGCGACAACTTTGTCCCACGCGCTCTATTTGAACAGCTCAGAGTGGCTTCCAAGATCCACAAATGTAATCAAATCTGAACTCGTGTTCTCATAGATCAACAAGAAATCACCACCAATATGACACTCCCGAAATTCAGTCCAATCGCCAGTCAAAGCATGATCGAGGTACTCGGGAGGAAACTGCTCGCCCAGAAATAGCATGACCATCAACTGGCGGACTTCATTCATGTCACGACGCCCAGCTCGTTTGTAGCGTTCCCAAGACTTCTTGAATTCTGACGTTTGTGCGCACTGTTTAGGCCGCTCAGCGCTTTTTTGCTTTTTTTCCGGTTTCGCCATCAGCGTCCCTCAGCATGTCGTCTATCGAGCCGAACCGCTGGCGAATATCTCGTGCTTCTATCATGGCGCGGGCAGTCTTCTCAGAAGGGACGCGAACCTCAAACGGGAGTCCTTGAGTCGCTACGACCTGACGGAGAAAAAGACGCATGGCATCACTGATACTCAGCCCGCAAGCGCTCAATACTTCTGTAGCACGCATCTTCAGATCCTCATCAATGCGGCAACGCACGTCTGTGGTTTTCAGCAATGCACCCATGGTAATAACCTCATTTTTTATTTGTAGCTACATTGGCGCTACCTCTGCATTGTGATCGGGGGGCTCATTTTCGGTCAATACCAAGTTGATAAGCGGCCTTACCTCCGACTCAATGGAAAATGTCTCTTGGCTATCGACTGGAGGGTTCTCGACCTATTACAGCCACTTCCGCAAACAACTACCATCAGCCCGATCGCAACCGTCCCTGAGACATGTCCGAGTCCATTGCAGGAAGAATCCAACACCGCTGTAAGCCTCACTCTCCAAAAAAATGCCCAAACCTCCCCGGTCCAGGCATCCTTATTTGACCCCAATCACCCCCACCATCACAAAAAACCCCGATCCTGTGTAAGCCTCCAGCCATCGGCTGCGGAATCAATTCGCTACTAAACCCGCGACAACTATGCTCAGGTGCAGGAATATAGCCGGCATAGGCGCAGGATCGGCCGCTAAGTACACAACAATTGCCAGCCCACTTTAGAGGGCATTACCCCATGGATAGCAGAACCTTACGCAACCTCATGCGCATCGTGCAGACCGGCTCGTTGTCGGCGGCAGCGGAGCATTCCTGTTTGACAGTGCAGGCGTTGGCCGCGCAGTTGAACAAGGTCGAAGAGCAGTTTGGTTTTCGCCTGTTTCGACGTTCCAACAAGGGCTTGACCCTGACCACGCAGGGCACGGAGCTCACGCCTTATATAGACAAGGTCCTGGTCGCCACGCGGCAGATGGAAGAGAAAGTTGCAGCGCTGAAAGTGCCCGGCCAGCGCACGCTGAAGGTGGCGTTGAATACCACGCTGTCGGAAGACTTCAATCGGCGAATGATCGGACGCCTGTTTGAGGTGTTTCCTGACCATCAGTTGGAGTTCTCCTACGCCGAGTCGATGGAGAACCTCAGCAAGCTGAAGAATGAAGATTTCGACCTGGCCGTTTTGATCGGGCCGCAAAAACCGGGGATGCCGAGCATTTTGCTGCCGGATGTACACGTTCAGGTGGTCGGCGCGCACTGCGGTCAGGAGAACGATCCGCTGGTGATACTGGGCGACAAATTCCAGGTTCGTCCGGCGGACGATTGTCCGTATTCCCACAGCTTCTTGCGCTTTCTCGACGCGGGTCTCGGTAATTACGAGACTGGCCAACGGATGATTTATTCCTGCAGTGAAACCTTGACCCTGTCGCTGATCCCGCAAATGGACGGGATCGGCATGGTCTCCCGCGCCGCTGCACAACGTAACGGTTTGACCATTTTTCCCGGTTTCGAGGATTTCCTCGAAGTGCGGCTGGCGGTCAATAACCCTGAGTTGTCGGGCCAGGCCTTGAGCGATGTGGTCGACCTGCGGCTACATGAACGAGCCGAGCGCAATGTACGCAGCCGTCCCAACCGCCACACTGAGAAAGAGGTTTTTGCTGAAATACGCACATAACAACGTCGGAATCGCTGCATAGAATTCCGGGCGATCGAGCTGCACATGCTGGTCCTTGATCAACAAGGGCGTAAGGCTGATCGCAGCGACGATCGCCACTGGCAGGTATTCCAGCGCCCGGGCGACGAAGGGCGGCCAGTGGTCGGTGTTCACTTGCAGCGGCAACGCGCGTGGCAGGAAGGTCACGGCCATCATCAACACGACGACCAGGATCAGGAACGTTTGGTCAGGCATACACCCACCCCGCAACCCACGAATGTGGCGATAAATACATTGAACGGCGAGCTGCCGACCAGGCTCAAGGCACCCATGCAAACGACCGCGGCCGCTGCGGCGATCAGCTTGTTGCGGGTGTTACACAGCGACACCAGCACGTAGAGCATCATCGCGGTCAGGGCGTAGTCGAGTTGGTACTTGATCAAGTGCGACGCGTACTGCGCGCAGATTGCCCCGAGCAAACCGCCGAGCACCCACGAGGTGTGGCAAAACAGGTTGAAGCCGATCAGGTAACGCACGTTGACCGGGGCGCCGCTGCCCAGTTTCACGCTGTGAAAGGCGAACGATTCATCGGTCAATCCACCGGCATAACACCAACGCTCAAAACGACTGAGCCCCAACGCCCGCAATGCCTTGGCCATGTAGACCGACATCAGCATATGCCGCGCGTTGATCAAAAACGTGGTGAGGATAATCGTGGTCAGCGACGCGCCGCTGGAGATCAGCGCCAACGCGGCGAACTGAGAAGCGCCGGCGTACACGAACAGGCACATCGCGACCGGCAACCACACGGGCAACCCGGCGTTGACGGCCATCAAACCAAACACGAACGACACCGTGAAGTAACCGGCCACAACCGGGCTGGCTTCTGCAAAGGTGCGCGAAGGCTGCGGCTCGACCATCAGCGGCTGGCTGCTGGACGTCTCATTCATAGGTCCCTCTCAAAGGTCGTTTCGCCACGCGGCTCGCAAAAACCCTGGGCAGTCCAAAAACGTTTGCCGGCAAGGTTAGCATCGTCGACGAACAGGAACATCCGCAGCACACCCACGCGTTTCATATCCGCCGAAGCCGCTTCAACCAGGCGCTGGCCCACGCCTTGGGCGCGATACAGCGGGCTTACCGCCAAATGGTTGATGGTGCCACGACTACCGAGCATACCGCCCAGCACTGCGCCGACCACTTCGCCACTGAGATCCAGCGCCAGGTACGCGGTGGTGGTCTTCTGCACCAACACGCCGCGCAAGCATTTGGCGTCCTGCCAGTCGCAGAACGACACTTCGTCGAACTGCCGAAAGAAGCGCTCCAGGCGCACGGCATCCTTTGCATTGGCCCGCCACATCATGACTGATGTCGAGGGGCTGTCCATGAGGTCGAGCTGTTCAGCGAACAATGTCGAAAGCGGTCCCGGGCCGCGAGAAGGAAATCGCCAGGATTTGCCGGTACGCCATGTCGTGGGAATGGGTATTGCGCGCCGGGGTCACGTAGTGGCGCATATCACGGTCGAGGAAGAACGTGGTGTCGAGGATTTCCTGATACGTCGTCGACGCCAGTTGCTCTTCGTGGGCGGAGTACAGACGGCTCTCGGCACCGTCTACATTGTTACGTCCCCAGAAGTGCACGCCGCTGAACGGATAACCGTCGCAATGAATGCCTTCGGGGGTGATTTCCAGTTGCTTGCCCGGCTTGATCTCGATGCGGATTTGATGGATCTGGCATTGCCAGATTTCATCGTGCAACTCCGGCGGCAACACGTTTTTGTACACTTCAAAGTCGATGTCGATCAGGCTACGCATCACCGGCGAATTGATCACTTCATCGGAGAAGTCCTGGAAGTGGCGAATCATTCCGCCGACGTAGCTGTTGTTGGCCTTGGATTGCACATAGGCGCGGTGTTCCAGCTGCGTCAACTCGCGGGTCACCGGGTTGTATTCGAAGTCACTGTAGCGACGGAAACGCATACCGGATTCGGCCTGGCCGTAGTAGCTGTCTGGCTCCATGTTTTCCCAGCTTCTGGTCAGTCTGACGAAGTCGGCGAAATGACCGTAGAGATTGAAGTCACCACCCTGGACGTTGACAAATTTGTCGCGTCTTAGCGATTCGCCAACTTCTCTGTTTAAAACGATCATTACTAGTCTCCGCTGCATTTAGCGGCTCAATCTAGTATCTGTAGGATTTTTGGCCCATGAGAAAGAATTTCAGGCATATCAAGCGTTGCTTGAAGCGCCATAAAAAGATCTTTTGAATGGACTTTTTTATGCCAAAAAAAGCGCTTTTAGAACGTTTTCACCCTAAAGCAGTAAAAAAAAACCCCGAGCCAGTCGGGGTTTTTCAGTGAGTTTTTAGCAACTCAACCGATCATCAGAAGATGTTGATCGGATAATCGACGAACACACGCAGTTCATTACCGCTGACGTTGTACTCGCTGGATTTCTGCGACACGCGCAGGATCGAGCTGCGCAGTTTCACGCTCAGGTCTTTGGCCGGGCCGCTTTGCACGACGTACTTGAACTGGTTGAAGATTTCGCGCTCGGTACCGCCTTCGCTGGTGGAGGTGGTGATGTTGTCGCCGCGCACGTAGGCGAAGTTATAGCTCAGGCCCGGAACGCCGAAAGCGCTGAAGTCCAGGCCATAGCCCAGTTGCCAGCTGCGTTCGTCTTCGGCGTTGAAGTCGGACCAGTAGGAGTTGGCCAGGTAGATGGTGTTGCCGCCATCGCCCACACGACCTTGATCTTTCTGATAGCCGCCGTAGGCGTAGCCCAGGTTGCTGTCGCCGGTGCTGCGCTGGTGAGCGATGGTGAACGAGTGCGGGCCAGTGGCGAAGATCGCGGCCAGGCTCCAGATCTTGTTGTCGTCGCCGGTGATACCGTTTTCGCGGACGTAAGAATTGTCCAGCTTGGTGCGGTAGCCGTTGAAGTCCAGGGCCAGGGACTGATCCTTATCGATCGGGAACACGTAGTTGGCGTTCACGTATTGCTTCTTCAGCACGTCTTCGACGTCGGAAGCGTAGACCGCTGCCTTGAACTGTTCGGTGAACTGGTAGCTACCGCCCAATACGTTGATCGACTTCAAGCCACCGCTGTCACGGCCTTCTGCGCTTTTGCGCGATTCGGCGGTGAAGCGACCGGCGTTCAGCACCAGGCCTTTGATCTCCTTGGAGGTGATCAGGGTGCCAGTGTAGCTTTCTGGCAGCAGGCGCGAGCTGTCGTAGTTCAGCACCGGCAATTCCGGCATCTGGTCGCCGTAGGTCAGCGTGGTGCTGGACAGGCGGAATTTGACTGCCGCGCCGCCCTTGGACAGGTCGTTGGCCGGGTTACCGCTGTCGCCCTTCTTGAAGAAGTCGATACCCTGGGCACCGCTGCGATCTTCGCTGCGCTCCAGGTTAAGTGCGTACAGACCGAAAGCATCAACGCCGACACCGACGGTGCCTTGGGTGAAACCGGACGAGAACGTACCGATGGCCGCTTGGCCCCACTCGGATTTATCCGCGTTGCCGTCTTTGTAGTCACGATTGATGTAGGCGTTGCGCAACAGCACTTTGAGGCTGCTGTCTTCAACAAATCCCTTGGATTCGGCCTGGTCGTTAGCCATGGCCTGTGTAGCGCTCAACATCCCCAGAGCGATCAGGCTGATTCGCTTATTCAACATTTTGTTCTTTTCCTTATTACCGGTTGATACGCGCTGTGCCGAACGGCTGAAATGGCGCTGTTGCGCTCTTTTTTCACCCCGAAACAAAAAGGCCCGCCCACGAAAAATCGCGGCGGGCCTTTTTATTGTTTTGTGAGTCATGGCGGTTAGCCACAGGCGTTGGCGTGAATCCTATCCGCGCCCTCAAGTCTGTGTCAATTTCATGAATCGTCTGAGAATAGGCAAAAATCGTCTAAGAAAACCCTGGTCTGTGAGTGTCAGTTGCAGGTTTTAGTGGGAATTCAGTGGATGCAACCGTCGAGGTCGCAGGCTTGAAACTCGGCTGCCGAGGCTTGGGCCGGAAGCGATTGGCTCAGCCATGCCGCGAAGGCTTCCGGCTTGCCCAACCACGGGCCGATATCGATCAAGGTGAATTGTCCCTTCTTTTCCAGGGCGAAAGTCGGGAAGCCTTGGCCGCCAACGTTGGCTAATAAAGCGCGGCTTTTCTTGATATGGCGCTCGGTATCGGCTTGTTTGAAAGCGCTCTGGAAACCTTGAGTGTCCAGACCGATGGCGTTGGCAAGTTCAAACAGGACTGCTTCGTCAGCGATGCGTCGCCCTTCCAGATAATGAGCGCTCTGCAAACGCCCCAGAAATTCCAGTCCGCGGCCGGCGATCTGCTCGGCGGCCAGCACAGCGGCAATCGGCGGCGCGGAATCAAAAACAGCGCTTTCGTCGCGCAACAAACCTTCGAAATACGCTTCACCAAACGGCTGACCGGTGAATTCGGCGATGCGTCGGTCGTGGGGCATCACATAGTTGCGCAGTTGTAGCGAAACAGTCTGGCGATTGGCGCCGGTCATCATGCCGCCGCCATGAGCGATCACTGGGAGCACAGCTTGAGCTGCTTGCACCAGGGGTTTGGCGCCGTAGCACCAGCCGCACAACGGGTCGTAAATGTAGTGAAGGATCATGGGAAGGCTCCGGCCAAAGGTAGGAAAAATCGATGCCGGCAGCCTAGTCCTCAGACCGTTTCGGAAAAACGCTGGAATGGCGTTGAGTCTGTTTCAAGAATCGGTCGAATGCCTATGGCGAATGACTGTGGCAATCACGACACAATTCGAAACAATCAAGCCGCTGCGACTATCAGGAATAATTAACGGAAGTAAATAGCAAGCATTACCATTCATGCCCCCCCCTACACCCTACTGCCTAAAATCCCACGGATGCGCTCCTCAATGCCTGCCCCTTTTCGTCTTACTTCCTACAGTCTTGGCCTTTCCGCACTGCTGTCTGCTGGTTTTTCCTACGCTGCTCCTACAACGTTGCCCGAGACATCCATCAGCGCCGACGCCGATGCCGATGACCCGCGAGTAAAAGAAACCAGCACCGCCACCCGCACGGCAACGCCGGTGCGCTATGTGCCCCAAGCCATCGACTCGATTAAAACCGCCAACGTCGCGGACTACGGCACTAACGATCTGGGCACTGCACTAAGCGGCATTCCCAACGTCAGCAGTGGCGCTGACACCCGCTTCGACAGCCTGCGCATCCGTGGTTTCGACGCCAGTAACGACTTCTACCTCGACGGCATCCGTGACGACAGCCAGTACGTGCGCGACTTGCACAACATCGAACGCATCGAAGTGCTCAAGGGGCCGGCCGCCGTGCTGTATGGCCGTGGCAGCCAGGGCGGGATCGTCAATCGGGTCAGCAAGCTGCCAGAGTTCGGCCGCCGCTCGACCATCGAAGCCCAGGGCGGCAGCGATGATTTGCGCAGTCTTTATGCGGACCTGAGCACCGATCCGAGCGAGAACATCAGCCTGCGCCTGAACATGGGCAACATGGACGAGAACAGCTTCCGCGACGGTGTGAGTGGCAATCGCCAACTGTTCGCGCCGTCCATGAGCTGGCAACTGACGCCGGACCTGAACTGGCTGGTGCAGTACGAATACAGCCGTTACAACCGTACACCGGATCGCGGTATTCCCGGTGTAAACGGACGCCCGGCGGACGTAGGACGGGATACGACCTACGGCAGCGAACACGATTTCATCGACGACAAGTCGCAATCCCTACGTTCGAAACTCAGCTATGAACTGAGCGACAACTGGCAGCTGCGCCACACCCTCGGCGTGTTCAAGCTCGACAGCGATTTCGATAACACCTACTTGACGGGGTACACACCGGCGACCAAAAAAGTCACGCGCCAGCACTGGCAGCAGGACCTGACCACCCGCAACGTGTTCAACAATCTGGAGCTGGAAGGTGGCTTCGACACCTTCGGCCTCGAGCATCGCTTGCTGACCGGCATCGAGATCGGCAGCCAGCGTCGTGATCCGACGCTGTACAACGCCGCAACTTCCGAGCGCGGCAGCTCTGCCGTGCCGGCGCTGGACCTGTACAACCCGAACCGCGATTTGCGTCACACCGGTCGCATGCAGGTCTCCAGCAACAACCACACCGAAGTCGAAAGCCGTGCGGTGTACGTGCAAGATCAACTGCGCCTGAACGATCAATGGCAACTGCTGGCCGGTTTGCGCTACGACACTTTCGACATCGAATCGACCAACAAGCTGCGGGATATTTCCGAAGACCGTGACAGCCACAGCACCAGTCCCCGTGTAGGCGTTGTCTGGACGCCGCTGCAGAATCATTCCTTCTACGCCTCCTGGACCAAGACGTTCTCGCCGGTTGGCGGCGGCTTGATAGGCATTACCCCGGGCGTGGCCGGCAACAGCAACGACTTGAGCCCGGAACTGACCAAGCAAAAGGAAATCGGGGTGAAGAGCGACTGGCTCGACGATCGCCTGAGTACCACCCTGGCGATCTACGAACTGGAACTCTACAACCGCCGCACCAGCGATCCGCTCAACCCAACCATTACCCTGCTCACCGGCGAGCAACGCTCCCGTGGCATCGAGTTGACCGGCACCGGCAAACTTGGTGGCAACTGGTACGTGCGCGGTGGCGTGGGCCTGCAGGACGCTACCGTCGTCAAAGACAACAATGGCTTTGAAGGAAAACGCGTCAATAACGTGGCCAAGCACAACGGCAGCCTATTCCTGACCTGGAAGCCGGAAATGGGCTGGTACGCCGAAACCGGCCTGACGCTGGTCGGCGAGCGTTATGCCGACAACCTGAACACCACTGTTCTGCCGGGTTATGGGCGTTGGGATGCACTGGCCGGGTTCCGGCAGAAGGATTGGGATTTGCGCGCGGCGTTGAACAACATCAGCGACAAGACCTACTACGCGTCGTCAACCAGCCAATATCAGATTCAACCGGGTGCGCCGCGCAGCCTGGTCGTGACCGGCACCTACAGCTTCTAAACTTCTCGCTTTAACGTGATCGTTCCCACGCTCCGCGTGGGAATGCAGCCGGGGACGCTCTGCGTCCCAGATGGACGCAGAGCTTCCGGTGAGGCATTCCCACGCAGAGCGTGGGAACGATCATCGCCCATAAAAAAGCGCCGCCTTCCCGGCAGCGCTTTTATCAATCCGTTGTTGTTCTTCTTATCCTTCCATCACATCCCACAACGCTTCCAGCTCCGCTTCGCTGAACAAACCAGCGGGGTAGCGCTCGATCATCATCCGGCGCGGATCAGGTTCCCTGATCTGACGCGTTCCATTGGATTTCAACCAGTGCGCAAGGATCTGTAGCGATTCGCTATTGACTGCCAGGGGATGCAATGTCCGCTCGCTCACTACGTTCACTTCGGCGTTCATTTCAGCGCTCTCTCCCGGTTTGTGAGCGGCTAACTTATCCAAGGTTTATGACAGAACGTCGCCGTTCTCCCCTCCCTGTTTTGCCCCATGACAGATACAAGAGCTGTGCCAATGTTTCCGACCTGTCGATGAGTGGATACAAAAAAGCCCGCGGTCCTGACGGGCTGCGGGCTTTCTCTTAAACGGAACAGGGCAATCTCTGCCCGGTTGAATATGCAATCAACTCAAGCTGTTACAACTGCACTCACTCGTTGTGCGACGCGGGCTGCTGTTGGGTAAGGCAGTGGATATTGCCGCCTCCCAGTAACAGTTCACGGCCGGGCACCATCACCACTTCGTGCTGCGGGAACAGGCTCTGCAGAATCTCCTTGGCCGGGCCGTCCAGCGGGTCATCGAAGCTCGGCGCGATGATGCCGCCGTTGACGATCAGGAAGTTCACGTAGGAACCCGCCAGGCGAACGGTAGGATTACGCTCCTGGGTGCCGTCCACCGGATCAACACCAGCGCACTCTTCCTCGGTGGCATACAGCGGCCCCGGAATCGGCATCTTGTGCACCGTGAATGGGCGACCCTTAGCATCGGTGCTGCTTTCCAGCACTTTCATCGCCGCCTGACAGCGTGGGTAGTTCGGGTCCTGCGGGTCATCAGTCCAGGCCAGCAATACTTCGCCCGGACGCACGTAGCAGCAGAAGTTATCCACATGACCGTCGGTTTCGTCGTTGAACAAACCATCCGGCAGCCAGATGATTTTATCCACAGCCAGATTCGCGCTCAGCACCGCTTCAATGTCCGCCCGGTTCAGGTGCGGATTGCGATTGCGGTTCAGCAGGCATTCTTCGGTGGTGATCAGAGTGCCTTCGCCATCGACATGAATCGATCCACCTTCGAGCACGAAGCCCTCGGTGCGGTAGCGTTGGCTGCGCTCGATCTCGAGGATCTTGCCGCCGACCTGGGAGTCGCGATTCCACGGCGAGTACAGACCGCCGTCAAAACCACCCCAGGAGTTGAAGTCCCAGTTCACGCCACGGACTTCGCCGCTGTTATTGATCACGAAGGTCGGGCCGGTGTCGCGAACCCAGGCGTCGTCGCTGGACATCTCGACCACACGAATATTCGGCACGTCCAGACGGGCACGGGCGTTTTCATACTGGCCGGCGGAGACCGCGACGGTTACCGGTTCGAAACGGGCAATGGCTTTGGCCACCGCGACGTGCGCGGCTTGCGCCGGTTTGCCGCCCAGGCGCCAGTTGTCCGGGCGCTCGGGCCAGATCATCCAGGTTTGGGTTTGTGGCGCCCACTCGGCGGGCATGTAGAAGCCGTCGGCGCGCGGGGTGCTGTTTAAAGTGGTCATCAGGCTCAGGACTCCAGGGAACCGTCGAGGGTTTTGAGCGCATTGTATAGGTTCGGACGACGATCACGGAACGAGCCCCACGCGCTGCGGATGTGCTCCAGTTCGTCGAGGTCGAAGCTCTGCACCAGCACGCCTTCTTCGGTCTGGTTGAGTTCCTGAACCTTCTCACCGAACTGGTTGGCGATAAACGACGAGCCGTAGAAGGTAATGTCGTAGCCGTCCTGCTCTTCGTTGCCGATGCGGTTGCTGGCGATCAGCGGCATCAGGTTGGCGCCGGCATGGCCCTGTTGCACGCGCTGCCAGTGGTCGCGGGACGAGATGGTCTTGTCGTGGGGCTCGCTGCCGATGGCCGTCGGGTAGAACAGGATTTCCGCGCCGAGCAACGCCATGCTGCGGGCGCACTCCGGGAACCACTGGTCCCAGCAGATACCCACGCCGATTTTCGCGTAACGGGTGTTCCAGACTTTGAAGCCGGTATCGCCCGGGTTGAAGTAATACTTTTCGTGGTAGCCAGGACCGTCCGGGATGTGGCTTTTCCGATAAATCCCGAGGTTGGAGCCGTCGGCATCGATGATCGCAATGCTATTGAAACGCGCGCGGCCAGCCAGTTCGTAAAAGCTGATCGGCAACACCACTTGCAGTTCCTTGGCGACTTTCTGGAAGTGCTTGATCGCGACGTTGTCTTCAACGGTCGTGGCCAGTTGCAGGTAATCCGGGTTCGGCTTCTGGCAGAAGTACGGGGCCTCGAACAATTCCTGGATCAGGATGATCTGCGCACCTTCGGCCGCCGCCTCACGGACCAGCTTCTCGGCGGTCTCGATGTTGGCTTCAAGGTCCCAGGAACAAGCCATCTGGGTAGCGGCGACGGTAACGATACGGCTCATGAATCATCTCCTGGGTCTTTTTATAGGTAGGCAATGGCGACTTTATAGCCGATAAATATCGGCTTTAAAAGTCACCAAAGAGCCTTCCGTCTAAAAACAACCAGAAAAAGCCGATAACAATCGATATTTAGCATCGGTTTCGAAGACGCCTTCGCGGGCAAGCCTTGCCCGCGATAGCGATATCAAGCCCTACAACCCTTCGTCCAACACCTTCGAAAGCATGTCGACAAAGAAATCCACGCTCCGGCGCGAAGTCACCATCGGTGGTTTGATCTTGAGCACGTTCAGATAATCCCCCGTCGGCTGCATGAAAATCCCCAGTTCGCGCAAGCGGTCACACAGCGCCGTGGTTTCTTCGGTCGCCGGTTCCAGGGTGTCGCGGTTGCGGATCAGCTCGACGCCCAGATAGAAACCGGAACCATGCACCGCGCCCACCAGAGGATGAATATCGATCAACGCTTCAAGACGCTCCTTGAAATAGCCGCCGACGATCTGGGCGTTTTCCCAGAGTTTTTCTTCTTCCATCACATCCAGCACCGCCATGCCGATCTGGCAACTAACCGGACTGCCGCCCGCCGACGAGAAGAAGTAACCCTCGGCCTCCAACGCTTCGGCGATTTCCCGGCGGGTGATCACCGCGCCCAACGGCTGGCCGTTGCCCATGCCCTTGGCCATGGTGATGATGTCCGGCACCACACCCTGCTCTTCGAAACCCCAGAAAAAGTGGCCCATGCGCCCGTAACCGACCTGCACTTCATCGGCGATGCACACGCCACCCTGCGCGCGGACCAGCGCATAAACCTGCTTCAAATAATTCGGTGGCAATGAAATCCCGCCGGCATTGCCGTACACCGGTTCACAGATAAACCCGGCCAATTGCCGTTTCTGTTCGGCGATTTTCGCCAGGTTGTGTTCGACGCTGCGCACGTAATCCGGCGCGCTGTCCGGGCCGCGGAATTCGCCGCGATAGGTGTTCGGCGCAATCACCGGATGCACCCAATCCGGACGGCTGCTCAAGGCCTTGGGGTTATCGGCAATCGACGTCGACACCGCGTCCGCGCCCACCGTCCAGCCGTGATACGCCTCAAGCACGCTGAGCATGTCGCGCCCGCCGCTGTAGGCCCACGCCAGACGAATCGCCAGGTCGTTGGCCTCGCTGCCACTGTTGACCAGAAACACTCGGTCCATGGAGTCCGGCGACAGCTTCAGCAAACGCTCGGAAAACTCGGCAACCGCCGCGTAGTTAAACCGCGAGTTGGTGTTGAGCAGCGACCACTGACGGCTGGCGACCGCGGCCATGCGCGGATGACCGTGGCCGAGCACCGCGACGTTGTTGAGCATGTCGAGGTAGGAGCGGCCCTGCATGTCGATCAGGTGATTGCGCCAGCCGCGTTCGATGCGTGGCGGGTCGACGTAATAGTGCTTCTGGGTACGGGCGAAACTGGCGTCGCGACGCGCCAGCAACGTTTGCGAATCGAGTTCGTCTTCAGCGTCACACGCCAGCCCGAGCAACACCGCCGGGGATGGGCACAACGCTTGCCAGGCCGCTGCGCGGGACGGCGTGCAAAACAATGGCGCATCAAACGACGCGCCTCGGCACAACTGCACAATCAGTGGCCCGCTGACCGAACCCAGCACCTGACCTTTAACCAGTGCCGCGCCGGTGTGCAGCGACGGGGTCACGCCCCACAGCCGTACGCTCAGTTGCGGGCCGTCGAGTTGTAAAACGCCCACCGCCGGTTGGTGAACAACCCCGGCAAACGGCGACTCAACCGCCGTGCCGTGGGGCACGCGCAACTCGACGTGCAGTGGGCAAGTGTCTGGTTCATTTGCACGGTCCGGTTGGGTGCGAGACAGCCGATATTGTCCATAACGACTGGCCGCCAGACCATGGGCCGCTGCGGCTTCCGTCAGCAGACGCTGATCGATGCCTTCTTGCTCCCAGTTGCCGGCCTCGAAATGCGGGCTGAGTACACCCAAATCGATCAAGGCAAATTCACGGCCGACCAGGCTCGGCAGCAACGGCGCGAAACCTTCGCTGCCTATACTCGGCAGAGTGTGGCCGACGGCGATCAGGATCGCCGCTTCCATCAGCTCCAGCGGCACCGACGTCGCCACGCGGAAAATTTCCCACTCATGGGTCAGGTTGTCGCGACTGTACTCATTGCCCGGATCAATGCTGACCTGTTGCTCGCCGCTCAGCACCAGCACCGCCGCCCGGGCGACGATCAACGGCCAGAGCGCCTGCAGCTCTTCATGCTGCAACGGATTGACGGTGTGATAGGCCTGTACCGCCGGAAGGATATAGAACGGATCGCCCTCGGCGTGGTGCAGCAATGCCGCGCAGGTCACCGACAAATCAGTGATGCGCCAGGTACGGATCAGATCGCCGAAATCGATCACGCCCTGCAGTTGCCATTGGCGTTGCGAATCCCGCTGCCACACCACGTTGTCGTCGGTGATGTCCATGTGAATGGCCTGCACCGGAAGCTTCGCCACTAAGGGCAGCAAGCTTCGTTCAGCCTGTTCGGCGACTTCAGCGATCAATGCGCGTTGCTGACCATCCTGAATGACTGGCAGCAGGTGGGCGATCAAGGCATTGGCGTGGCGGGCGTCCCATTGCAGCGTGCGCTCCAGCCCCGGATGGTCAAAGCTCGCCAACGCCAGATCCATTTCGCCGCAGAGCCGACCAAAACCGGCGACCACCGAACCCGGCAAGTGATCGAGGTGTGTAAGCGATTGGCCTTCGATGTAATCAAGCAGGCGCACATGCACCGCCTGACCGCCGATTTCCAGGGAGAGCAGGTCTGCACCGTTTTTCGCGCGAATCACTCGCGGCACGTGCACATTGGAGTGCTCAGCCAAATGCTCGAGCCCCGCGTGCTGGGCTTGCAGCTCCAGCGCCGAGTAATCGCCCCGGCAGATTTTCAGGACGAACCGCCCTTGGTCGTTGTCGACGCGATAGTTCAGGTCCTGCTGGCTGCCCAGAGCCTGCAAGGTCCCGCTCAACCCGTAATGTGCCTGCAACAGCTCTAACGCTTGCTCCGCAGACACTTGCGGGCTGGGCAAACTGGCGCGGTGAATCAACGTGGCGAGCGGCATACAACAACCCCTGAAATTTTATTAGGCGCTTATATCGCCACCGCTTGGGGCGATACGCAACCCCCGTCCCTGATCAGCACCGGTCAAAAGACATCGCAGCACTCGCACCAATCAGCACTTTGCGTAAGAATGTCACCCATCAATGCCTATCGCTGGAGAAACCCCATGAATGTAGTCACCACCGACCTGCCCGGTGTCCTGATCATCGAGCCCAAGGTGTTTGGTGACGAGCGAGGCTTCTTTTATGAAAGCTTCAACGCCAAGGCTTTTGAAGACGCGACCGGCCTGAACACGCAGTTCGTTCAGGACAACCATTCCCGCTCGCAAAAAGGCGTGCTGCGCGGCCTGCATTACCAACTGGAAAACACCCAGGGCAAACTGGTTCGCGTCACCGCCGGTGAAGTGCTCGACGTCGCGGTAGACATTCGCCGCAGCTCACCGCACTTCGGCAAATGGGTGGCGGTGCGCCTGTCCGCCGAGAACCATCGTCAACTGTGGGTCCCGGAAGGTTTCGCCCACGGCTTTGTGGTGCTGAGCGAGTTCGCCGAATTCCTCTACAAAACCACCGACTACTACACTCCGTCGGCCGAGCGCGCCATTCGTTGGGACGATCCGGACCTGGGCATCGACTGGCAACTGGATGAAGAGCCAAAACTGTCGGGCAAGGACGCGGCGGCGGCCTTCTTCAAGGACGCTGACGTCTTTTCCTGAAACGCTGTCTGAATCTTCACTTCAACAGCGCGCCGGCCGCGGTTACGCAGACTGCGCCCGCAACCCTAGGCATAATGCGCCTGTACCCACAGGCGCTCGATGCTCATGACTCCGACCCTTCCTCGCAGACCCCGTTGGCGCAGCCTGGCCCTGCTCGCACTGTGCCTGGCGCCGTTGCTGTGGCCGCTGCAGCATCTGGCCGAGCGGTATTACCGCAGCGAGCTGGCAGGGCAGAATCGTCAGACCCTCGACCTCTACGTCGCCAACCTGCTGGGCACCCTGCACCGCTATGAAGTGTTGCCGCAAATCCTTGGCGATCTGCCTGCCTTGCGCGCCGTGCTGGGTGCCCCTGATGATGGCGTCACCCAGGGCAATGCCAACCGCTTGCTGAAAAATATCAGCGCCCAGACCGGCGCCGAAGTCATGTACCTGATGGACACCAGCGGCAAGACCCTGGCGGCGTCCAACTGGGATAAACACGACAGTTTTGTCGGGCGTAATTTTTCCTTCCGGCCGTACTTTAGCGAAGCCATGGCCGGACGGCTCGGACGCTTTTTCGGCCTGGGCACCACCTCGGCCAAACGCGGTTACTTCTTCGCCGCCGCCGTGCGTGAGGGCGAAAAAGTCATCGGCGTGCTGGTGGTCAAGGTCGATCTCGATCACACCGAAAGCCTTTGGGGCAAAACCCCGGAACAACTGCTGCTGACCGATCACAACGGCGTGGTCATTCTGACGTCGCGGCCGGAATGGCGTTTCCGCTCCACTCGCGTCTTGAGTGACGACGAGAACAAAGCCATCAGCGCAATTCAACCTTACCCGACCCGCGATCCGAAGCCGTTGAGGCTCAACCCCAACGCCTGGCTGACCCAGACCCAGTCGATCGCGGAAACCGGCTGGAACGTCAGCATCCTCGCGCCACGCACCCTGATCGACCGCCCGGTGCGCACGGTCGTGGCCATCGGTGGCGCGACGTTGCTGGTGTTGATGCTGTTGCTCGGGCTGATGATGCAACGCCGTCGCCATTATCTGGAGCGGATCGCCTTCGAAGCCAAGGCCCGCCGCGAGCTGGAAGGCCGGGTGGCCGAGCGCACCAGCGACCTCGAAGGCCTCAACCGGCGCCTGAAACAGGAAGTGCTGGAGCGCGAACACGCCCAGCAGGAACTGGTGCGCGCCCAGGACGATCTGGTGCAAGCCGGCAAGCTGTCAGCGCTGGGGACGATGTCGGCGAGCATCAGCCATGAGCTCAACCAGCCGCTGGCGGCGATCCGCAGCTATGCGGAAAACGCTGAAGTGCTGCTCGATCATCAGCGCACCGACGATGCCCGTGGCAACCTCAAGCTGATCAGCGAACTGACTGGGCGCATGGCATCGATCATCGCGCACCTGCGTGCTTTCGCCCGCCGCGATCGCCACGCCCCGGAAAGCGTCGCCCTGCAACCGGCGCTGGACGATGCCCTGGCGTTGCTGGCCAAGCGTCGCCGTAGCATGGAAGTCGAGTTGATCCGCGACCTGCCGGCTGCCACGTTGTGGGTCGAGGCCGGGGAAACCCGTTTGCGTCAGGTGCTCGGCAACCTGCTGGCCAACGCCCTCGATGCGCTGACCGAAAAAGGCCCGCCGCGCAAACTCTGGTTGAGTGCCCAATCCACCACAGACGGCGTCAACCTGTACATTCGCGACAACGGCCCCGGGTTCTGCCTGGAAGCGCTGGGTCGCGCCGGCGAGCCTTTCTACACCACCAAGACCCGGACTCAGGGCCTTGGGTTGGGACTGGCGATCTGCGACACCCTGATGCGCGCCTTCGGTGGTGAACTGTCGTTCTCCAACCACAAGGAAGGTGGCGCCCTGATTACCCTGAAACTGCGCGCAGGCGCACCGGGTGTGAGCCTGCAACCGTCCGAGGACCGAAGTGCATGACCATCGATAACCGCATCCAGGTCGTATTGATCGACGATGATCCGCACTTGCGCCAAGCCCTGAGCCAGACTCTGGACCTGGCCGGCCTGAAGATCCTGCCCCTGGCTGAAGCCAAGGGCTTGGCCGGGCAACTGGAGCGCGACTGGCCGGGCGTGGTGGTCAGCGACATCCGCATGCCGGGCATGGACGGCCTCGAGTTGCTGACCGAACTCCACGCCCAAGACCCGGAGTTGCCGGTGCTGCTGATCACCGGCCACGGTGATGTGCCGTTGGCGGTACAAGCGATGCGCGCCGGGGCCTATGACTTTCTGGAAAAGCCCTTCGCCAGCGACGCCCTGCTCGACAGCGTGCGCCGCGCCCTGGCTTTGCGCCGGTTGGTGCTGGACAACCGCAGCCTGCGTCTGGCTCTGAGTGATCGTAATGAACTGAGCGCCCGACTGGTCGGTCAATCGGCGTCGATGCTGCGCCTGCGCGAGCAAATCGGCGCCTTGGCGGCGACCAAGGCCGACGTGCTGATCCTCGGCGAAACCGGTGCTGGCAAAGAAGTGGTGGCTCGGGCGCTGCACGACCTGTCGAGCCGCCGCAACGGTCCGTTCGTGGCGATCAACGCCGGGGCGCTGGCCGAATCGGTGGTGGAAAGCGAGCTGTTCGGTCACGAGCCCGGCGCGTTTACCGGCGCGCAAAAACGCCGCATCGGCAAGTTCGAATTCGCCAACGGCGGCACGCTGTTTCTCGATGAAATCGAAAGCATGAGCCTGGATGTGCAGGTGAAATTGCTGCGCATGTTGCAGGAGCGGGTGGTGGAGCGTTTGGGCGGCAATCAGCTGATCCCGCTGGACATCCGCGTCATCGCCGCCACTAAGGAAGACCTGCGCCAGTCCGCCGATCAGGGACGTTTCCGCGCTGACTTGTATTACCGGCTGAACGTCGCACCGCTGCGCATTCCGCCACTGCGCGAACGCGGTGAAGATGCGTTGATGCTGTTCCAGCATTTCGCCGACGAAGCCAGCGCCCGCCACGGTTTGCCGCCCCACGAACTGCAACCGGGGCAACGGGCTTTGCTGTTGCGCCACACCTGGCCGGGCAACGTGCGCGAACTGCAAAACGCCGCCGAACGCTTTGCCCTCGGCTTGGAGCTGGCGCTGGATAACAGCGCACCGGAAGGTGGCGTCAGCACCACGGTCGACGTGGTCAGCGGAGGGCTCAGCGAGCAGGTGGAAAACTTCGAGAAGACCCTGATTGCCGCCGAACTGGCGCGCTCTCACAGTTCGGTGCGCAGCCTCGCCGAAGCCTTGGGTATTCCGCGCAAGACCCTGCACGACAAACTGCGCAAGCACGGGCTGAACTTCGCCGACGGCGGCGCCCACAGCCACACCGATGACCTCGATTGAGCTACCGTCCAATCACCATCTTCAAACAAGAGACCCGTGCATGAGCCGCGACAGTCGTCACCTGGAATCGATTCTGCACCACGACATCCCCCTCACGCGGGACATGGGTCTCAGAGTGCTCGACTGGCACGACCAGCAATTGCGCCTGCACTTGCCGCTGGAAGCAAACGTCAATCACAAAAGCACCATGTTCGGCGGCAGCCTGTATTGCGGCGCGGTGTTGGCGGGTTGGGGCTGGCTGCATTTGCGGTTGCGTGAAGAAGGGATTGAAGACGGGCACATCGTGATTCAGGAAGGGCAGATCAACTATCCGCTGCCGGTAACCACCGATGCCATCGCGATTTGCCAGGCGCCGAGTGCGGCGGTGTGGAAGAAGTTTTTGGCGATGTATAAGCGTTATGGGAGAGCGCGGGTGACGCTGCATTCGCGGATTGTGAATGTGGGGAGTGAAGAGAATGCGGTGACGTTTACGGGGCAGTACGTTTTGCACCGCTGACAACTGATCATTCCCACGCTCCGGAATGCAGCCCGTGACGCTCCGCGTCACTGGACGCGGAGCGTCCCTAGAGGCATTCCCACGCAGAGCGTGGGAACGAGCTTATCCGCGTGCGAGTTCCAACAACTTCTCGCGCCACGTAGCCTTCGCCGGCAACGCCAAAAAGAACTCATTCAACAACGATTCCCGCGCCGGATAACTAAACGGCGCACCGCTCAAATCCAGCACTTCACCGCCCGCCCCTTCCAGCACACCTTGCGCTGCCGCCGTGTCCCACTGCGAAGTCGGCGCCAGGCGCGGATAACAATCCGCCGCCCCTTCCGCCAACATGCAAAATTTCAGCGAACTGCCGAAATTCGCCAATTGCAACTCACCCAGGCTTTCACTCAACCCTGCCAGCAAACGCTCTTGCTCAGGGCTGGAATGCCGACGACTGGCGACCACGGTAAACGCCTCGCCCGCCGCCGGCACGTCGCGCACCTGAATCGGCAGCGGCGCTGCGCCTTTATCACCCCGCCAGGCCCCCAACCCGGCACCACCGACGTAGAAACGCCCGTTGGTCGGCATCGACACCACGCCAAACACCACATGGCCCTGCTCGATCAGCGCGATGTTGACGGTAAATTCTTCACTGCCGGAAATAAATTCCTTGGTCCCGTCCAGCGGGTCCACCAGCCACCAGCGCTGCCATTCGGCGCGCACGCTCTGGGGGATGTTGGCGTCTTCTTCGGACAGCACCGGGATGCTCGGGTCCAGCGCCGTCAGCCCGGCCAGAATCAAATGGTGGGCGGCCAGGTCTGCGGCAGTGACTGGAGAATCGTCAGCCTTGGCGGTCACGGCCGTGCCGGTGCGCCAGAACGGCAGGATCGCTTCGCCAGCCTTCAACGCCAACTCAACGACCGGCGCCATCAACGGATGAGGAAAATTCATGGCAGGAACACCCCACGCTGGGTCAGCAAATCACGGGCCAGATACAACGCCGCCAAGGCACGGCCCTCGGTGAATTTAGGGTTCTGGGCCAGGCCGGACAACTCGCGCAGGTTGACCTTGTCCACGCCCATCGGCTCGGGCTCGTCGCCCTCCAGTCTCTCTTCGTACAGATCGGTGGCCAAGACCACCTGGATCTTCTGGCTCATGTAACCGGGCGACAACGACAGCTCGGTCAGATGCTCCAACTGCCGCGCGCCATACCCGGCCTCTTCCTTGAGCTCGCGCTCAGCCGCAGCCAGCACGTCTTCACCCGGCTCGATCAAGCCTTTGGGCAGGGACAGCTCGTATTCATCGGTACCGCCGCAATATTCTTCGACCAGCACCGCGTGGTCTGCATCGAGCATCGCCACGATCATCACCGCGCCATACCCGGCGCCTTTACCGACCAGACGCTCGTAAGTGCGCTCCACGCCATTGGAAAAGCGCAGCTTCAGCTCTTCGACGCAGAATAAACGGCTGGTGGCGACAATCTCGCGGGCGAGGACGGTGGGTTTCTGGCGCATAAAAGGCTCCTTGGCGTAAGCGGGTTACTATACCCGGCCTATCCTGATTGTTTACCTCGGATATCTTTTTTACCGCTGGAGAAGTTTTTTATGTCCCTGCTGCCCTGGCGCGACATCGACACCGTTCTGCTGGACATGGACGGCACGCTGCTGGACCTGCACTACGACAACCATTTCTGGATGGAACACCTGCCCCAGCGTTATGCCGAGTTGCATGGGGTGAGCCGCGCCATGGCAGAAATGGAATTGCAGCCGCTGTTCGAGCGCAATGCCGGCCAGTTGCAGTGGTACTGCCTGGACTTCTGGAGCGCCGAGCTGAAAATCCCGGTACGTGAACTGAAACTGGAAACCGCGCACTTGATCGCCCTGCGCCCGGATGCCGACACCTTTCTGGCGGCGATCAAACAGGCCGGCAAGCGTGTGGTGATGATCACCAATGCCCACCGCGATTCGCTGTCACTCAAGCTGGAACGGATTGAACTGGCGCCGTATTTCGAGCGGTTGATCAGTTCCCACGATTACGGTTTTGCCAAGGAAAACCCGCAGTTCTGGGATGCCTTGCAGGCGGACATCGGTTTCGATCCGGCGCGCAGTCTGTTTATCGACGATACGTTGCCGATCCTGCGCAGTGCGCGCAATTTTGGTGTGGCGCACCTGTTGGCCGTGAGCGAACCGGACAGCCGCAAAGGGCCGAAGGACACGGCGGAGTTTGCGGCGGCTGGGGATTATCGAGAGTTGATTGCCGGGTTGTAGAAAGATCGAATTGCCTGCACCTGATCGTTCCCACGCTCCGCGTGGGAATGCAGCCCGGGACGCTCCGCGTCCCTTTTAGAGCCGAACGCGGAGGCATTCCCACGCAGAGCGTGGGAATGATCGAGTGGGGGTTACTCAGGAATCCGCAACGACTGACCCGGATAGATCTTGTTCGGATCCTTGAGCATCGGCTTGTTGGCCTCAAAGATCTTCTGATACTTGTTGGCATCGCCATAAACACGCTTGGAAATCGCGCTGAGCGTGTCGCCCTTCTCCACCGTGACGAATTTCGCCGGTGTGGCCACCGGACCGGTCACAGTGATCTGATCATCCACACCGCTGATACCGGCCACGTTACCGAGGGCCAGCAGGATTTTTTCCTTCTCTTCCTGACTGGCGGCTTCGCCGGTGGCGATGATTTTCTCGCCTTCGACTTTCACCTGGATTTTGGAAGTGTCGATTCCCGTCAGTGCATCCTTGACGTGCTTGGTCAACGCTTCGCCGTTGGCTTCGGCCTTGTCTGGCGTCAGCGCATCAAGGATTTTTTCACCGGCATCTTTTAAAAAGCTGAAAAGGCTCATCGTGTTCTCTCCATGGGATAAGGGTCCAGACGCAAAAGACTAGACCAAGCCCGCAATCCCTGGTTCCAACCCGACCAATGACGTCGATCCATCGCAAGCGCTAAAATCCCCACCCTCACCGCGCCCTGGAGCGAAGATGGACATCAAGCAGCTCAAATTCCTCATCGCCCTCGACGAAACCCGGCACTTCGGCCAGGCCGCCGCGCGCTGTCATATCACCCAGCCAACCCTGTCCATGCGCCTGCGCAGTCTCGAAGAAGAACTCGAACTGCCCCTGGTCAATCGCGGCCAGCGCTTCGAAGGCTTCACCGCGCCGGGCGAGCGAGTGTTGGCCTGGGCGCGCACGGTGTTGGCGGCTTATGACGGTTTGCAGGCCGAGGCGGCGGCGTGTCGCGGCAATCTGGTCGGTACATTGCGCTTGGGCGTGGTGCCTCTGTCGAGTTTCGATCCGCTGCCACTAATGCAACGCCTGCATGCCGAGCACCCGAACCTGCGCTTCGAACTCTCCGCGTTGAGTTCCGAGCAGATCCTCGAACAACTGGCCAACAATCGCCTGGACCTCGGTGTGTCCTATCTGGAGCGTCTCGACGGCGAGCGCTTCGACTCCCTGGCCTTCAGCGAAACCCGCATGGGCCTGCTCTACGATCAGCGTTTCTACACCTTCGGCGAGGCACCGTTGAGCTGGGAATCGCTGATCGAACTGCCTCTGGGCATGCTCACCAGCGGCATGCACTTTCGCCAGTCCATCGACCACAACTTCCACAGCCGCGGCCTGACCCCACAGCCGTTGCTGCAAACCGATGCGGTTCACCAGTTGTTACAAGCGGTGCACGGCGGGTTCTGCTGCGCGGTGATGCCCCTGGACGGCGGCCTGGAAAACCTTACCGACCATTTGCGCCTGCAACCCATCGAAAACGCGCAAACCCTCGGCCGGCTAGGGTTGATCATGCGTCGCAGCGCCCCACGTTCGGCCTTGGCGGAGGCCTGTTTCGCGATCTATCAGAAATCGCTGGCGGGTTCTTGATCGACGTCATCTATCGGTAGATCAGTAGTAGTGATTAGACGCGACATGTTGACGCGCCTAGTCTTACAACTGACTAATCCGTCGGTGATGCCCTATGAACGCCAAGCGCCCAGTCTGCGCGGCGCCCGCTCTTGAAACGCCCGCGCCCGCCGCCAGCCAGATCTACAACTACAACTCGCTCGACTATGTTGAATCGGACAGCACCGCGCTGGCCGAGGAAGTCGCGTTGGCGATCGCCTATAACGGCATCAGCCAGGCTGTGATGTTGGTCACCCCGACGGACCTGGAAGACTTCATCGTCGGTTTCAGCCTCGGCAGCGGCATCATCGAAGACGCCACCGACATCTACGATCTGCAACTCAGCGGCTCGGGTTCGGCGCAGTACGCGCAAGTGACCATCGCCAACCGCGCCTTCTGGAACCTCAAGCAGCAACGTCGGCAACTGGCCGGCACCAGTGGTTGCGGGCTCTGCGGTGTGGAAGCGGTCGAACAGGCGCTGCCCGATCTCAAAGTGCTGCCCGGCGCCCCGTTGCCGCCGGCCGAATGGCTCGACGGCCTGCGTCAGCACATCGGCGCGTTCCAGCCATTGGGCCAGCATTGCGGCGCTGTGCATGCCGCGGTGTTCATGAACGGCCAGGGCGAGTTGTTGATGGGTCGCGAAGACATCGGCCGCCACAACGCCCTCGACAAGCTGATCGGTGGCTTGATCCGCCAGAACATCCCGACTACCGGCGGCCTGGCAATTGTCACCAGCCGTTGCAGTCTCGAATTGATCCAGAAAGTGCTGCGCGCAGGGATTCAAACCCTGGTCAGCCTGTCGTCGCCCACCGGCCTTGCCGTGCAATGGGCCCGTCGCCACAACCTCAATCTCATCCACCTGCCGCAAAAAAGTGCGCCGCGGGTCTACAGCCCTGCGTTGGAGAATCAAGCGTGAGTCAACACAATCAAGCCGACCAGAAACCCGTTCCGCGCTACAAGCCCTACAAAGGCCCGGCCGGTGGTTGGGGCGCGCTGGCCAGCGTTGCCCGGGCCTGGTTGACCAGTGACAACGCGCTGAAAAACCTGCGCATGATGCTTAAAACCAACAAGAACGGCGGGTTCGACTGCCCCGGTTGCGCTTGGGGCGATTCCAAGGAAGCCGGCATGGTGGCGTTCTGCGAGAACGGCGCCAAAGCGGTGAACTGGGAAGCGACCAAACGGCGTGTCGATGGCGCGTTTTTCGCCAAGCACAGCGTTAGCTCGTTGCTGGAGCAAAGTGACTATTGGCTGGAATATCAGGGTCGTCTGACCGAACCACTCAGTTATGACGCCGAAACCGATCGCTACAAGCCGATCAGTTGGGAAGCTGCGTTCTCCTTGATCGCCAAACATTTGCAGGGCCTGTCGAGCCCGAATCAGGCCGAGTTCTACACTTCGGGCCGTGCCAGCAACGAAGCGGCATACCTCTATCAATTGTTCGTGCGTTCTTTCGGCACCAACAACTTCCCCGACTGCTCGAACATGTGCCACGAGGCCAGCGGTGTGGCATTGGCGCAAAGTGTCGGCGTCGGCAAAGGTACCGTGACCTTCGACGACTTCGAGCATGCGGATGCGATTTTTGTCTGGGGCCAGAACCCTGGCACCAACCACCCGCGGATGCTTGAACCGCTGCGCGAAGCGGTGAAACGCGGTGCGCAGGTCGTGTGCATCAACCCGCTCAAAGAGCGTGGCCTGGAACGCTTCCAGCACCCGCAACATCCGATCGAAATGCTCACCAACGGCGACAAGCCGACCAACACTGCGTACTTCCGTCCGGCATTGGGCGGCGACATGGCGATCATGCGCGGCATGGCCAAGTTCCTGCTGCAATGGGAACGCGATGCGCAGAAGGCCGGCGAGCCTGCGGTGTTCGACCACGACTTCCTCAATGAACACAGCGTCAACGTGCTGGAATACCTGGGCATCGTCGACGACACGCCATGGGAGCAGATCGTCGAGCAGTCCGGCCTGCCCCTGATGGAAATCGAGCAAGCGGCACGCATGTACGCCAAGGGCAAGAACGTCATCATGTGCTGGGCGATGGGCATCACCCAGCATCGCCATTCGGTGGCAACCATCCAGGAAATCGCCAACCTGATGCTGCTGCGCGGCAACATCGGTCGGCCGGGCGCCGGTTTGTGCCCGGTGCGTGGCCACAGTAACGTGCAAGGCGACCGGACCATGGGCATCAACGAGCGTCCGCCGGTGGCGTTCCTCGATTCCCTGGAGCGCCGCTTCCAATTCAAGGTGCCGCGTGAAAACGGTCACAACGTGGTCGAAGCGATTCACGCCATGGCCGACGGTCGCGCCAAAGTCTTTATCGGCCTGGGCGGCAACTTCGCCCAAGCCACCCCGGACAGCCCGCGCACCTTCCAGGCCCTGAGCAATTGCGACCTGACCGTGCAAATCAGCACCAAGCTCAACCGCAGCCATTTGGCCCACGGTAAAGAAGCGCTGATCCTGCCGTGCCTGGGCCGGACCGACATCGATATCCAGACCGAAGGCCCGCAAGCCGTCACCGTGGAAGACTCGTTCAGCATGGTCCACGCCTCCAACGGTCAGTTGCAGGCGCTGTCGAACCAGATGCGTTCGGAGCCGGCGATCATCGCTGGCATCGCCGCCGCGACCCTGGGCAGCAAACCGGTGGACTGGAACTGGCTGGTGGCCGACTACGACCGCATCCGCGACCTGATCGCCGACACTATTCCGGGCTTTCGCGACTTCAACGAGCGGGTGAAGAATCCGGGTGGTTTTTACCTCGGCAACAGTGCCGGTGCGCGCAAGTGGAACACACCGTCGGGCCGGGCCAATTTCCGTCCGAACGTCCTGCCCAAAGACCTGGTGCACGAACGCACGCGCGCCACGGGCGTATTGCCGGACCTGATCATGCAGTCGCTGCGCTCCCACGATCAGTACAACACCACGATTTATGGCCTTGATGACCGTTATCGCGGGGTGAAGGGTCAGCGGGATGTGTTGTTCGTCAACGAAGCGGAAATCATTCGCCTGGGCTTCAAGCCAGGGCAGAAGGCTGACATCGTGTCGATCTGGGACGATGGCCGTGAGCGTCGGGTGAAAGGGTTTACGCTGTTGGCGTTTGATATTCCTGCGGGGCAGGCGGCGGCTTACTATCCAGAAGTGAATCCGCTGGTGCCGCTGGAAAGCACCGGGGATGGCAGCCATACACCGACGTCGAAGTTTGTGGCGATTCGGTTGGAAATGGCGAGTGAGACGGGGTTGATTTTCGCCAAGTCGGCCTGACGCGGCAGCAGGTCCGATCGTTCCCACGCTCTGCGTGGGAACGATCACGATCACTGGGAACACTTTCCAATCGCCCACAAAAAAGGCCGTTTCTGCATGGAAACGGCCTGTCTGAAGTAGCTAAAGACCGGCAAAAAACCCTTAAGTTCCGCCCAAAAAACAGCAACTTATAGAATTGTGTACAAGTCGTGTTACTCGTCGGATTTCGATTGTCACAATCAGGACACAGCCTCAGGATCGCGCCGTCATCCCCTTGAGGTTCCTCTATGAAGTTCTCCTCGATTCTCTTGTTGTCCCTTAGCCTGGCCAGTGGCTTTGCTTCTGCCGGAGGCACCACCGAAGCAGGTGTGGGCGGCGCATTGGGCGGGGTTTTGGGCTCGGTCGTCGGTCAGTCACTAGGCGGCAATACAGGTTCCACCATCGGCGCGGCCCTGGGCGGCGCGGGTGGTAGTGCCGTCGGCGCCGACAAACGCAGCCGTGGCGAAGCCGCCATTGGCGGTGCGTTGGGCGCAGCAGGCGGTAACGTGGTCGGTCGTAGCCTGGGCGGCGGCACCGGCAGCCTGATCGGCTCCGCAGCCGGCGGCGGTGCTGGCGGCGCGATGGGTAACTACATGGGCAACAAGAGCGATGAGGATGACGATCGTCGTTCCTATCGTGGCCGTGATGATCGTCGCTACTACCGCGATGACCACCGGGGTCGTGGTCATGCCTATGGCCACCGCAAGCATCACAAATACAATCGTCATCGCTGAGGCCTGAACGGCTTCGCAGACAGGTAGAACCAAAATCGCAGCCCGGGGCTGCGATTTTTTTTGCCCATCAAACCACCAACCGCTCCAGCGCCCCGCGCAACCCGGCAGGAATCGCCACTGGCTGATTCGACGCCCTATCTACAAACACATGCACAAAACGCCCGGCAGCACAGGCCTCGTCTTCCCCTTGCTTGAACACCGCCAGCTCGTATTGCACCGAGCTGTTGCCCAACTTGCCGACCCGCAAGCCGATCTCGATGCGATCCGGGAACGCGATGGACGCAAAGTAATCGCAAGCCGAACTCACCACAAAACCCACCACTTCACCGTCATGGATATCCAGCCCGCCGACTTCGATCAGGTAGGTGTTCACCGCCGTGTCGAAAAAACTGTAGTAGGTGACATTGTTGACGTGACCGTAGGCGTCGTTGTCATGCCAGCGGGTGGTGATGGGCTGGAAGTGCGGGTAGTCGGTGCGTTGGTTCATCGAAAGCTCTCAGTTTGAAGGATCGTTCCCACGCTCGGCGCGGGAATGCATCAATGGACGCTCTGCGTCCGCTTTTGGGACGCGGAGCGTCCCGGGCTGCATTCCCACGCAGAGCGTGGGAACGATCACCGCAGTGGAGTCTACCTGTCAGCAAACCCCTTACTCACCGCCGCCAACTCTCCAATCAACCGCGCCGGCTTCCACTGATCGCCCTGCCGGGTTTCCAACGCCAGCAACCGCTGATGAATATCAGCTAACCCTTGCTGATCCGCCCAGGCCATCGGCCCGCCCTTGTCCGCCGGGAAGCCATAGCCGTTGAGATAAACCAGATCGATGTCATGGGCCGATCCGGCAATGCCCTCTTCAAGGATCTTCGCCCCTTCGTTGACCAGCGCCAGCAAGCTGCGCTCCAGAACCTCTTCAGGCCCGATCTCACGCCGCTGGAAGCCCAAACCCTCGCTGACCTTCAGCACCAGCGCATCGACCTCCACATCGTGTTCAGCCTGCCGACTGCCCGGTTCATAGTGGTAATAACCGTCGCCACTCTTCTGGCCAAACCGTCCCAACTCACACAGGCGATTATCGACCTGAACCTCGGGCGCATCCTGACCCTTTCCTGCCAGTTCGCGAGCACGCCATTCCAGATCGATGCCGACCACGTCATACATACGAAACGGCCCCATGGCGAAACCGAAGCCCTGCAGCGCCGCGTCCACCTGATAGGGGAATGCGCCTTCAAGCAGCATCTTGCGCGCCTCGAGCACGTAGGTATGCAGCATGCGATTGCCGATAAAACCGTGGCAGTTGCCCGACACCACACTGACCTTACCCATGCGTTTACCTAGAGCCAGCGCGGCATCGAGCACCGCCGGAGCGGTTTGCTCGCCACGGACAATTTCCAGCAATTTCATGATGTGCGCCGGGCTGAAGAAGTGCAGGCCCAGCACTTGTTGCGGGCGGCGAGTGGCAGCGCCAATCGCGTCAATATCCAGCGCCGAAGTATTGCTGGCCAAAATCGCTTCGGGTTTGAGCAAGCCGTCGAGCTCGCGGAAGATCTTCTGCTTCAGCTCGAGGTTTTCGTACACCGCTTCAATCACCAGATCGACATTGCGGATCGCCGCGTAATCAGCCGCGCTGGTCACTCGCGCAATGCGAGCATCGGCTTCAGCCTGATCGATTCGGCCCTGTCGCACATTGTGGGCGTAGGTGTCGACGACGGCAGCCAACGCCTGTTCAAGCATCTGCGGATTGTTATCGACCCATTGCACCGGCACCCCGGCGTTGGCCAGGCACATGACAATGCCACGGCCCATGGTGCCCGCGCCGATCACGGCGGCGCGCTGAATATTGAACGGCGTCTGGCTCATTGTTGTTCTCTTGTTGGCGATCCAAAGACAGCCTTCACCATAGTCAGCCATCGCACGTTTTTGAAATTTATTCGTGTGATGGGGGACATTCAGGGGATGGATATGCCCCAAGGATCAGAGGTGCGCCTGCGCCCACTCCCGCACTTCAGCATAAGGATAATCCTCAAGCGCACCCGACCCCGGAATCGAACGCGCCTTGAGCTTGGTAAACAACGGCACACTGATCCCACACAAAAACCGTGTCACCCGCTCCGCCGACGGAAAATACCCGGTGTACTGCTCATGCCTGTGGATAAAATCACCACACAGCGCTTCAAAGTTTTTATCCACAAGCGCTGGCAACTCGGGTGGCGTCGGCAGGCGCGCCACATCACCGTGACACACCGAACAATGTCCGCACTGTCGGGGCGCATTTTCGTCGCCGAAGTATTCGGCCAGGCGATAACCCAGACAGTGATCGGTGGCGAACAGATCGAGCATCGCGTGGATCCGTGCGATCTCGGTTTGTTCGTGGCGGGTGAAATAGGCGTGCAACTCTTCGCTCAGGACCTGAGCATCAAAACCGGTTTGCAGCAGGCTGTAGACCTCGGTCATCTGCTTGCTTTCCAGCTCGACCCAGCCCTTTTCCTGGAAGTAATCCAGCGCCTTGACCACCCGATTACGCTCGGCCGAATGCTGTTCATACAGCGCGTCGAAATTCACCGTCGCCCAGGTCCGCGCGCGCGTAGAGGTCTGGATAATCGCCGCGACAAAGTCCTTGCGCTCACCCTCGAAACGAGCGAGCAAAGCCTCCGGTTCCTGCAAGTATTTGAAACGGTATTCCGCGTAATAGGCGTAACGCGGGGCGATGATTCCACGCAGTTCCAGTTGCACCAGCAGGGTCTTGAGCGGTAGCTGACGAATGTTGCTCTGATCCGCCAACGGCCCCAGCAAAAACTCCCACTGCCCTTCGGGCGCGGCGGCTTGTAACTCGTCGAGTACGCAGCGAATGCCGTCCAGCTCCGGCGTGTCACCGTAGACGAAGTTTTCCAGCACGTTGAGGCTGTCGCGGTTGGCCAATACCAGGCAATCGGAGGGCTGTCCGTCACGCCCGGCGCGGCCGATTTCCTGGCTGTAGTTTTCGATGGATTTGGGCAGGTCGAAATGCACGACGTTGCGGATGTCGCTCTTGTCGATGCCCATGCCGAAAGCGATGGTGGCGACGATGCAATTGGACTGGCCGCCCATAAAGCGCTTTTGAATGCCTTCCCGTTGTTCGTGGGGCAAACCGGCGTGATAGGCCTCGGCCTGAATGCCGTTGCGGCCCAGGTGCTCGGCGATGTGCTCGGCGGTTTTTTGCAGGGTGACGTAAACGATGCTCGGCTGGCCGGGACGCTGGCTCATCCACTCGACGAGGCGTCGGCGTTTGTCCTGGCCGCGCACCGGTTCCACCAGCAGATTCAGGTTGGGTCGATAGAAACCGGTGGTCACCACGTCTTCGGGGGCGATGGCGAATTTCGCCTCCATGTCCGCGATCACCTTGGGCGTTGCGGTGGCGGTCAGCAGCAAAGCCTGGGGAATATTGAACTGGCGTTGGTAGTCCGGAAGCTTGAGGTAATCGGGACGGAAGTTATGGCCCCACTCCGAGATGCAGTGCGCCTCGTCCACCACCAGCAGCGAGATCGGCACTTGCTGCAAGAAATTACGGAAGCGCTCGTTCTTCAGACGCTCCACGGAAATCATCAAAATCTTCAGCTCGCCCGACTTGGCCCGGGCCATCACGTCACTGGCGTCGTCACGGCTCTGCGCCGAATCGATACTGCCCGCCGAGATGCCGTGGCGTTGCAGGAACGCCAACTGATCCTGCATCAGCGCCAGCAGCGGCGACACCACCAACGTCAGGTGTGGCAGCAACAATGCCGGCAATTGATAGCAAAGGGACTTGCCCGAACCGGTGGGGAAAATCGCCGCCGCCGAGCGCCCGGCCAACACCGCGCTGACCGCCGCCTCCTGGCCGGGCCGAAACTGTGGATAACCGAAAACCTGTTCCAGGGTGTTGTGCATAAGCTGTCACTCCGTTGACTGCTGCGATGCCAAAAGCCTAGCCGGCGATTGCAGCGAGTCGAGAAAAGGTCGGGGACCAAAACGATACGGGATGATACAGCCTTCGCCCGAGGCACCTTTGCCACAGGTTGAAACAAACGAAACACTTTGTGCCTGGCGATTCTGCTCAATCGGACGGTAAGGTCTTCGGCGCACAACCACCGTCCGCGCACTTCACATCATGGCAGGACGCCTGATGAGCGCGGCATTTGAACAAGGAACGACCATGCCTCAACAACCGTTTTATGCAATCGCCCTGCTCCTGACATCCCTGCTGCTAAGCGGCTGCAATGGCCTTCCTGACGAGCCACCGTTGCTCGCTACATGCGACACCCTGGAGTGTTCAGCCCAACAGACTTGGCGAACGTCCTGACAACCGCGCGGTAAGTGGCTACGGCACCGCCACGGCCACCCGCAGTTGCTCGTTCAACATCTGCTCCTGAAATACCCGGCTCTTGCTCGCCCATGCTGCATGAGCCGGGCTGATTTCACCGGTGAACGCTGCCGCCAACTGACGCAAATCAGCAACGCTGCGCGCACGCGGGCAAAACGGTTCGCCGTCACAGTTCTGGCTGGCATTGCGGTAGGTGGTCAGCAAGCGATCCCACAACCCGTCACGCACCTGCCGTACAGACTTGAGCTTCACCGCCTGCACGCCCAGACGTTGTTTCAGGCCTGGTTCGTCCAGCGCTTCGCTGTCCAGCAGCGCCTTACCGATCATCAGCACTTCAGCGCGAGACGCAGTATCGACTTCGGCCTGGGTAGTGAGGGCATCCGGCCAACCGGTTCGGTCCATATTGGCCTGTACCATCGAACCACCCGCGTCAGTGGCGCCCGCCACACGACAAACACCGGCCCACAACAACACAATCGAGGCCATACGTAGCCATTGCATACCTAATTCCCTTTAAGCGTTGGTCAGACGTTTGGAAACGCCCTACAGATTCTGGCGCGCACCATACAGAGGTTTTCCGCGCATTGCCTGACAAACCCGTGGGAAATTTTACTCGTAAGGGTTTCGCCGTAAAAAACCACGGGTAACGCGTAGGCACGGTCCTAAAACACGGGTAAAACCCCTACGAATACTGTCCATCGCGGCCGTATTGCCGAGCGATGTAATGCCCTTTTATAGTCTGCGGCGCGGCTGAAACAGTGTCTCGGCCTGCCGTGATTTCGCACAGGACAAACCTCGATGAACACGCTCCATTCACAGACCCACCGCTATCGCCCGCTCAAGACCAGCTACAGCGACACTCCCGTTTTGGTCATCGACACCGAAGCCGACCCGCACGAAATCCTCGACGCCGCCCGCCAACGCATCCGCGCCGCCAGCAACTTGCTTGAGACGCTTTATTGCCAGAACTTCAACGAAGCGGACAGTAAAGATATTCCACATATCATTAATGCACTTTACCTACTAACCCAAGACGGACACCAACTTCTGGAAGTTGCAAAAACAAGAATCAAACCCTAATACAAAACCAGCAACAACTAAGCGCTTTATTATTCAGCCAACCAAAATTAGTCTGCAGACTCTTTCAATCAACTTAGAGTTTAACAATGACTACATTAACTATTTTCTTTTGCGGTACCGGCTCGACTAAATTCGACAATAAGAATGCAACTTACTGGAACGGCGAACTGGTTTCGACACTGGCCTCTCATCATTCCGGCCGCGAATTTGCCGACTGGATCGTGGTCGATGGCCCCGGCACCAGCAACCTGCAAGCCGACGAACTGTTCACCCAATCCAAGGACTACGGCCTCAGCGGCACCCTGTTCGGCAAGGGCTGGGAAGAGAACGTCAAGCACGCGATCAATATCATCATCGGCCGCTGTGACTGGCAACGAGAGAAACTGACTGAAGCCGAATACAACCGTCTGAAAGCCGCCGGCATTCCCATCGATGATGTGAAAGTCGAAGGTTCCTGGATGTGGCGTAAATATAACTACGGTGATCGCAGTGTCACTCAGCAAACGTTACAGGAACAGATTATTAAAACCTTCCGTAAGGACGGCGTTATCCCTACTCAAATCAACTTGGTCGGCTGGAGCCGTGGCGGCATTAGTTGCCACATGCTGGCCAACGCACTGTACGACGACATCCAACTACGAGACATCCCGGTCAATATCTTTGCCGTTGATCCAGTACCGGGCACCGCCAACTTCCAGAATGACAAAGTCAAACTCAACAAGAACGTCAAAGAGTACGTCGCCTTCTACGCCCGCGACGAACGCTCGAAAGGCTTCTGCTGCGTCGTCCCGGAAACCTCCGCCCTGACCAAAACCCACATCTACCCGATGCCCGGCCGCCACGGCACCCTGGTCGGCAACGCCTCCGCCGACGGCGTCAGCGGCCCGAAAGTCCTGGCCGAACCGGGCCAGATCGTCCGCCACTTCGCCGAAGTCTGCCTCAAGCGCTGGGGCGTACCGCTGAACAAAACCCTCAACCTGACTCAGGCGGATCTGGAAAACCTGCACAGCGTCATGGCCAGCGCTGAAGCGAAATACGTGGCGATGCAGAAGTGCTCGTACACGTACTTCACGGATCTGGATAAGGGCGAGCGGTACGTTTCGCTGGGGAGCAAAGGGGTTAATTTTTCGGCGGTGAAAGGTGCGGTCTATGCACCGGCGACGGGGTTGGCGGCGAGTTTGAAGATGGATAAGGGGTCGTATCAGCATATTCGTTGAGGCGTCTGATAACAGAAAAACGCGACGTGTTTAAAAGGTCGGCGAAACGGTAGGAACAGCCTATAGAAGCTTCGTCCCGTTCCTACAGGAGAAGACTCCTTGTCTTCTATCGCGGCCCCGCAGCCCATCTCTATAGTCGTGACTGTCGCTGACTAGTCAGCGATTCGGGCTTGGTCACCCGATGGAATCCATAAGCGCGTCCGTTGTATGCTGCCGGCATCTCAAGTGTCTGCACGCTATATGGTGGCTGTGTTCGGGACGCCGTAAGGCGTGCCGGTCTTTATGGGTTCCACCGGTTGACCAACCCGAACACAGTCCGCCTCCATCGCTTGGTCACGATGGCGGTGGCTTCATTTGATGACACATTTGAGACTACATAAATGAATTCATGGAATCCGTTCACAAACGATCGCTACCTCCCACTACAAACCAACCTCACCGATTCCCCGCCCCTGATCATCGACACAGAGGCCGACCCTCAGGACATCCTCGAAGCCGCCCTCCAGCGCATCCGAGCCTCCAGCGACCTCCTCAAAACCCTGCACTGCGTCTGCTTCAAACACGGCGACGTCGAAGACATCCCCCACATCACCCACGCGCTCTACCTGCTCAGCCAGGACGGCTGCGACCTGCTCAAAGTCGCCCAGCAACGCATGATGGGTTGGAAAGCCCCAACCTGACACCCAGCAAAGATCGTTCCCACGCTCCGCGTGGGAATGCCTCCACGGACGCTCCGCGTTCGGCTCTTAGGGACGCAGAGCGTCCCGGGCTGCATTCCCACGCAGAGCGTGGGAACGATCAAAATCTGAGGATAACCATGAGCATGTTTTTTGATGAGCTAATGGAAAGTGTGCAACAGATGAACGGAATCCTACGCGGCGAGCGCCAACCTTCCCGCAAACACCATGTTCACAGCACGGATCAACATCCGACACGCCGCGAAATCAGGCTTAATCCACCTCATCGAAATGCCCCTGACGGAAGACGCACCATGAAACTCGCCCCCAACTTCCCCGACGACCACGCCATGCACCTGCTCATGCAGTTATTACACGAAGAACTTGGCCTGCCCGAACGCAAAACCATCAGCCTCACCACCTCGATCAACTTTGACCTCGGCTGCGATGGCGCCGATGCGCGGAATCTGATGGAAGCACTGGAAGAACAGTTCGGGATCGACTTCATCGACTACGACGCCTACCGCTACTTCCAGCCAGAAGGGTTCGATGTGCATCTAAAGCGCAGGGCAAAGGGGCGCGGAGACAAAGTCCCGCTGACCATTGGCATGCTTTACCAAGCGGTCAAGGTGCAACGGTGGGATACGCAAACGCTGGAAAGCCTCTAGCTGAACAGATAAGTGGCATTATTCTGGCTGTCTACTGCTAATTCAGCTGGAATAATGGCAGTTATAAAAAATGGATTCCGATCCCGTCGATTGCCGTTGTACCGGAAAACGGAGCCTTGCAACGCCCTGCAGATCACAACATAAGTGCTATTATTCTGGCAGTTGAAGCCAAAAAGTGAAGGAATAATGGCACATGGCTAAGAAAACAGCGCCTCTCATGCCCTCCGCATCCAGACTGCTCGCGGAGTTTGGCGAACGCCTGAAACTCGCTCGACTGCGTCGCAGGCTGACCGCAAAGCAAGTCGCCGAAAGAGCAGGCATGTCGCTGACAACGCTTCGCTCCCTGGAGTCCGGCGGTTCAGGCGTGACGATGGGGGCGTACATGTCTGTGATGCAGGTTCTGGGCTTGGAGAAAGACTTGAACAAGCTCGCTGCGACCGACGAGTTGGGACGCCAACTGCAAGACGCGCGCTTAACGCCACAGGTGAACACAGCAGCCAGTAAACGCCAACGAGTGCGCAACATGACCTCCACGAAGACGTCGTCACCGATTCGCGACAGGACAGAGGAAGCATCGGAAAGCCCCATTTCCGATTCGGATATCGAGGTTGATTTTCCATTGAACACCTACTCGTTTTCCAAGTTGTTCACCACGAAAAAATCCAAACCTGAGACGGATTAAAAATGACACTGATCGCGGTGTATGCCGATTGGGAAACCCTGAACGGACCAAGGCGTCTTGGGTTTCTCCATGCCCGAAAGGCTCGATCCACCAACGTGTTCGAGTTTGAATACGACCCCGCCACTTTGGCCGATCCCGAGTTGAACTTCACGACGCTGGATCCCCGTATCGGGCTCTTCGAAGGACGACAATTCCCTGGGCAGCACCAGACCCGCTTCGGCGTTTTTGCCGACTCAAGCCCGGATCGCTGGGGGCAATTGCTGATGAAACGCCGATTGGAACGAGACATCCGCGAAGGCTTGGTCCCAAAGGGTACAAAGCTCTACGAGTCCGATTACCTGCTAGGCGTTCATGACCTCTATCGAGTCGGTGCTATTCGCTACAAGTTGAATGACGAAGGCAGTTTTCTGGACGATCGAGATAACTTGGCAGCGCCGCCCTTTACCGAACTACGCGCGTTGGAACAGGCAAGTCGCGCGCTGGAAAACGATCCAGACAACACCTCACTCGATGGGCGTGAGTGGTTGAGAATGTTGATCGCACCCGGTGGCTCACTGGGCGGCACCAGACCCAAGGCCAGCGTTGCTGACAAGAACGGTCATCTGTGGATCGCCAAGTTTCCGAGCACTCGCGACGACTATGACGTCGGCGGGTGGGAATTCGTGGTGAATGCCCTGGCGGAGCAATGTGGTCTGCGAGTGGCCATGGGGATGGCGCAACGTTATGCGAGCGACCATCACTGCTTCATGGTCAAACGCTTCGACCGCACTGCAACGGGAAGGCGACTGCATTTCGCCTCAGCCATGACCATGACCGACCGCGTGGACGGTGACGACGCATCGGTAGGCGCCAGTTACCTTGAATTGGCGGAAGTGCTCGTGGAGCACGGCTCAGAACCCAACGAGGATCTGCGCGAGCTGTGGTCACGGATTGTGTTCAACATCCTGGTTTCCAACACCGACGACCACCTGCGTAACCATGGTTTTCTTCTTGATCCTGGTCGTGGATGGCGTTTGTCTGACGCCTATGACATGAACCCGGTGGCTCATGCCGATGGGTTGAAGCTCAACATTACCGATGCCGACAACGCCTTGGATCTCGAACTCGCCCGCGAAGTGGCCGAAATCTATCGGGTTAGCCGTGATGATGCGCAAGATATTATTGAGCGTTTCCAAGAAGTGGTGAGCCAGTGGCCAAAAGTAGCCAGTGCCGCGGGCCTGTCGAAACGGGAGCAAGACAACATGGCTTCAGCGTTTCGGCTATCAGGAAAATAGCTGAGAGCCCCTTCTTATCATCGAACAAGATACCTATCGCTACCTCCAACCCGAAGGCTACGATGTGTTCCTCAAACGCAGAGCCAAAGGGCGTGGCGATAAAGTCCCGCTGACCATCGGCATGCTTTGCCAAGCCATCAAGGCTCAACGCTGGGACACTCAGGAGCTTGAAGGCTTCTAAACGTGCGCAGCGAACACCTATAAGGACATAGCGTGGACGTACTGATGGGTTTACTCGCCGCCCTACTCTGGGGCGGTACGGATTTTCTGGTGGGCTTGAATGCCCGCGCCGTCGGCGTCAAACGCGCCGTGTATTTCGGGCAGGCGCTGGGCTTCACGATCATGAGCCTGCTGCTGATCGCCGTTCCCAGCTTCATCTTCAAATCCATGGCTGCACCACTCACTGTCTGGTTGATTGGCATCGGCGCCGCCATCCTGACCGTGTCCGGCGCCCTGGCCTTGTCCAAAGCGTTCGCCCTTGGCAAAGCCTCTATTGTTGCGCCGCTGGTGACGTCCTACGGCGTGGTGACGACGTTGCTGTCCTGGGCCGGAGGCGAACAAATCAACCTGATCCAGATGCTGTGCATCGCCTTGTGCGTGCTCGGCGTCATCCTCTCCAGCATTCATTCTGACTCGAAAGTGCCGCACACCACTCAGGCCAGCAGTTCGATTGCCTATGCGTTGTTGGCCGCCGTGTTCTATGGCACCAGTTTTTGGTTGCAAGGCCACTTCGTCCTTCCTGTCCTTGGGCCGGTGACGATGTTATGGCTCGCCTATCTGGTTGGGTTGATCGTATTGGTTGTCATGGTTTTGAAGATCAAGGACGGCTTGAAAATCCCGCCCCTGAAAAACTGCATGACGCTGACGGGCGCGAGCCTGATGAATCTGGGTGGTTTTTCGTCATTCGCTTGGGGTGCGGTGGCCGGATCCGTATCGGTAGTGACCGTGATCAGCACATTGTCGGGCGGGATTGCGGCGATTTTGGGTTATGTGTTTTTCAAGGAGCGATTGGCCAAGGTACAAGTGTTGGGCGTCGTTTTGGTCTTGGTCGGCGCATTCGTTCTGCACCTGAAAACCTGAAACGAGCGTCCATCGGCATAGGTGGCGGCCTTCTCAGGCCGCTCCCCTGCCACACCACCCGGCATGCGGGTCCGCACCGGGCGGTTCGAGAGATTGAGGTTATGAGAGACGTACCAATCCCAGCCTGTCGAACCATGCAATATTCAGCACACGGTTTAACTCAAAACGGCTATTACGCCACCAGCGATGAGAGTTGCTGGCCACCCTGACTGCCACCTGTTGACTCGCTCCCAGCGTTCGAAGCTCGCGATATATCTTAGGGCCCCGTTTCCACTGCCTGAGTTGGATTGCTCTTAATCGATGTCGTATCCACTCATCCAGCTTGTGCCAGACCGCAGGTGTTTGCGACAACGTGAAGTAAGCTTTCCAACCCAGAAGATAGGGCCGAAGATTATCTGCGATCTGTTGCAAGCTGCGACCGCACGATCGTCGAGTGAGCCAGCGGATACGCTGCTTGAACTGCTTTTGCGCCTTGTAAGAGACTGCGCGCCTGACTTCGCCTCGGACCGTCCATAACTCATAGCCCAAGAACTTACGACCAAGCGCACTCGTCCCTGCACTCTTGCTCTCGTTGACGCTCAAGTGCAGCTTTTCGTACAACCGCCTCAGCAGGGCCATCACTCGCTGCCCGGCCTTCTGGCTACGAACATACACATTCGCATCGTCGGCATAGCGCACGAAACAATGACCTCGACGCTCAAGCTCTCGATCCACTTCATCCAGCAGCACGTTCGCCAGTAACGGCGACAGCGGGCCGCCTTGCGGCGCCCCGCAGCGGCTTTTCTCGATCACTCCATTGATCAGCGTCCCCGCGTCCAGATAAGTCCGAATCAGTCGGATAACCGCCCGATCCGTGATCCGTTTGCGTAAACGATCAATCAAAATGTCGTGATCAACCCGGTCGAAGAACTTTTCCAGGTCTACATCCACGACCACTTTTCGGCCTGAGGATACGTAACGCTGAGCCGCCAAAACGGCGTCCTGCCCACGACGCCCCGGACGAAAGCCGTAGCTGTGTTCACTGAAAGTTGGATCAAGTAATGGCTGCAAGACTTGCAGCAACGCTTGTTGAATCAGCCGATCGGTAACCGTCGGGATACCCAACTCGCGTTCACCGCCGTCAGGTTTGGGAATGACTACGCGCTTTACCGGGCTGGGCCGGTAGGCGCCTGAAAGAAGCTGCTCACAAATCCTCGGCCATTGGCTCAACAAATATTCGGCGGTCTGTTCAATATCCAGACCATCGATACCTGCTGCCCCTTTGTTGGCTTTGACCCGCTTCCACGCCCGTTTCAAGTTCTCTTTCGCAAAGGCCCGCTTCAGCAGCCCTTGCCCTGCGTTGTCGGTTTCATTTTGCGGGCGATTGACCTCGTCGCTGACGGAGCTTCTCACGGCTTCACCGTTCGCAGTCTCCATCCGCCCCGCGTTTGGCAGGCATCTGACTTCCGGTTTCTCGCATCAACATGGCCTATAACGCTTTCTCTCGTTTGGCCCTTCGTCAAAAAAAAGATGACTACTACGACCTCTGCTGACTTCTCGCTCCGATTCGCACCGTCGCCCTTTCAGGCGCAAGGCGAGATCTCCCCAGGTAAGGACGCAATCCTTCACCACACAACCGCCGGATTTACGCAGCCTGATCCTTGACCACAAGAGCTTCGCGGTTTTATGCCCGCTCGCCCTGATCGGCTTCGCCTTGTATCCGATTCTTGTCCATCGGCTCATGGCTTCGATTCACGCTTCCTCCCCACACTCGGTCGCCCTCATGCAGTTGCGCTTCACTTCGTTCGCTGTGGTCAGCTTACGGCGGGACTTTCACCCACAAGATTGCGCCCATGCTGGGCGCACACAAAAAAGCCGCCCCTAAGGGCGGCTATTTCATTACGTCAGACCAAACCTTACAACTTAGGCCCAGCAGCCTTAATCGCATCGCTCACTTCAAACTTTTTGAAGTTCTCAACAAACAACCCGGCCAACGCCTTAGCCGCTTCATCGTAAGCAGCCTTGTCAGCCCAGGTGTTACGCGGGTTCAACAGGCCCGTCTCAACACCAGGAACAGTCAACGGCACGTCCAGGTTGATGGTGTCCAGGTGCTCAGTCTCAACACCAATCAAAGCACCGCTCTGGATCGCTGCAATCACGCCACGAGTGGTCGGGATGTTGAAGCGTTTGCCGACGCCGTAGCCGCCGCCGGTCCAGCCGGTGTTTACCAGGTAGACCTTGGAGCCAAAGCCGCGGATGCGTTTGATCAGCAGTTCTGCGTATTCGCCGGCCGGACGCGGGAAGAACGGTGCGCCGAAGCAGGTGGAGAAGGTGGATTTGATGCCGCTGCCGGAGCCCATTTCGGTCGAGCCCACCAGTGCGGTGTAGCCGGACAGGAAGTGGTAAGCCGCTTGTTCTTCGCTGAGGATGGACACTGGCGGCAGGACGCCGGTCAGGTCGCAGGTCAGGAAGATCACAGCGTTTGGCTCGCCACCGAGGTTGTGCTCGGAACGCTTGGCAACGTGTTCCAGCGGGTAGGCGGCGCGGCTGTTCTGGGTCAGGCTGACATCGGCGTAGTCAGCGTGCTTGGCGTCGTCGATGACGACGTTTTCCAGCACAGCGCCGTGTTTGATGGCTTTCCAGATGACCGGCTCGTTCTTCTCGGACAGGTCGATGCACTTGGCGTAGCAGCCGCCTTCGATGTTGAAGACAACGCCTTCGCCCCAGCCGTGTTCGTCGTCACCGATCAGGTAACGGCTTTCGTCGGCGGACAAGGTGGTTTTACCGGTGCCGGACAGACCGAAGAACAGGGTCACGTCGCCTGCTTCGCCGATGTTGGCGGCGCAGTGCATTGGCAGCACGTCAGCGGCCGGCAGCAGGAAGTTTTGCACGGAGAACATGGCTTTCTTCATTTCACCGGCGTAACGCATGCCGGCGATCAGCACTTTCTTCTGTGCGAAGTTGAGGATCACGCAACCGTCGGAGTTGGTGCCGTCACGCTCAGGCACGCATTCGAAGTTGGCCACGTTGAGCACTTGCCACTCGTCACGACCGGCCGGGTTGTACTGCGCCGGGTTGATGAACAGGCAACGACCGAACAGATTCTGCCAGGCAGTCTGGGTGGTCATCTTCACAGCCAGGTAGTGGTCTTCAGACGCACCTACATGCACGTGGGAAACGAAATGCTCTTGCGCGTTGTTGAACGCCTCGACGCGAGCCCACAGGGCATCGAACTTGTCGGCCGGGAACTTGCGGTTGATCGGGCCCCAGGCAATGGCTGCCTGAGTGGAAGGCTCTTCTACGATGAACCGATCGACTGGCGAACGGCCGGTGCGGTGACCGGTGCGAACAACCAGCGCGCCGGTATCGGCAAGCTCGCCTTCACCGCGATTCAAGGCTTCTTTTACCAGATCATCAACACTCAGATCGGTGTACACGGCGTTATTGGCTTGCGTCATGAGATTCCCCGTCGGCCAGTGGCCGAGTGTGCTCCAAACGTTTTGTAGTAGAAAGTCGTGCACTACTACCGCGACAAAAAGTGGGCCGGATTATGCCAGAAACGCCCAAAAATAGTAGGGCCCTCCCGTCGTAACGGCGTTATTCCGGCGCTAACCAGTGAATTTACCTGCGCTGAACCGTTTTAGTGCCGGGTATCTGACGGCGTATCGACACCCGCGCCAGCGAACAATTGAGTGATATCCGCGGCATCGAACAGGTAGCGCTGGTTACAAAACTGGCAATCAATCTCGATGTGGCCGCCGTGTTCAATCACCAGCGACTGGGCATCTTCCAGACCCAAGCTGACCAGCGCATTGGCAGAACGTTCGCGAGAGCAACTGCAACGGAAGCGCAGTTTCTGCACATCGAACAGCCGAACCTGCTCTTCGTGGTAGAGGCGATGGAGCACGGTTTCGTTGTCCAGGCTCAGCAATTCGTCGGCGGTCAGGGTGCTGCCCAGCGCGGTGATGTGCTGCCAACTGGCGGCGCGCTCTTCTTCGTCTTTCAGACGGTCGGCAGGCAATTGCTGAAGTAACAGGCCACGGGCGCGACGGCCATCGGCGTACAGCCAGAAGCGCGTGCCGACTTGCTGGGACATGACGAAGTAGTTGGTGAAGCACTCGGA
This sequence comes from Pseudomonas sp. LBUM1646, assembly GCF_059716165.1. Classification (NCBI taxonomy): domain Bacteria; kingdom Pseudomonadati; phylum Pseudomonadota; class Gammaproteobacteria; order Pseudomonadales; family Pseudomonadaceae; genus Pseudomonas; species Pseudomonas sp. LBUM1646. Next base: position 308,165 of record NZ_CP166810.1, on the reverse strand, counting down.
CAGGGTTTCGCCGTCGAGGTCGACGATGCCCTGGTAACGCTGGCCTTGGGTCGGGTCGACTGTCAGCGCCAACACGCCGTTGGGCATGAGGTCGGCGAGGGTCGCGTCAGGGGCAATCTGGTCGGCTTCGTAGCGAGCCAGGCCACGGATTTCGCGCTCGCTGGAGCACTCGATCATCAGCAGCGGAATCGGGCCATCGGAACGAGCCTGCAGAATCAGCAGTCCATCGAACTTAAGCGTGCCCACCAGCAACGCGGCGGCGGCCATCAGTTCGCCCAGCAATTGCGCGACTGGCTCTGGGTAGGGGTGTTTGGCCAGCACTTCGGCATAGCTGCGTTCCAATGACACCAGCTCGCCGCGGGTGTCGCTGTCATCGAAGATGAAGCGTTGGGTGAAGTCGGAATCCGGTAGATCGGTCATAGGTCTGGGTATCTGAAGTGATGACAATTTAGTTACAAGCAGTGAAAATCACGCCTTTGCGGCACCGTTTTGGTGCGCGATGTTCAGCCATTGGAGGCATTTTATGAACAATCCGGGTTTGTTCCAAGCAAGGTGGAACCTCCGCCGGCTGGTTTTGTGCAATGTTGTGCCTCTGGCGCTGCTGGCATTCTGGTTATGGCCCACGGGTCAGATGTTGTGCGTGATTTTCGACGAGTGGCTGTTTCACCTGCTCAATGCTCCGCTGGCCAGCAACCCGATATGGCTCCACATCTGGGCAATTGCAAGTCTGCGGCCATTTGACGCGGTGGTCGGAGTGATTTTGCTGACGCTGCTGATCAAAGGTGACTGGGTGTTTGACGCCATTGATGTGCGCCGGGCGTTTTTCGGTTTCCTGGCGATTCTGCTGTTGCTGCTGTTTATCCGCATGCTGTTCTCGAAGCTTGCCGATCACATGGATTGGCAGCACAGCAGTCCGTCGATGATGATCAACGGCGCCATTCAGATGAGCGATTACTTCCCCGGACTCGAGAAGACGTGGGAATTGAAGGACCGCTCAAGCCAAAGCTTCCCCGGCGACCATGCTTCGGTGTTGCTGATCTGGGCGCTGTTCATGACGGTGTTCAGCCGCGGAAACGGGCAGACGCTGACGATCTGGGGACTGGCGCTGCTGTTCATGATGCCGCGACTGGTGGCGGGCGCCCATTGGGGCCAGGACGATTACATCGGTGGCGTGCTGCTGGCGGTGTGGGCGTTGGGCTGGGGTTACTACACGCCGTTTGCGTATTACGTTTCGGAGTTTTTCCTGAAAGTGACGGCGCCGGTGTTTGGGCTGCTGGGGAAATTGCCGGTGGTTTCGCGGATGAGTGTGGTGCGAACTGCAAGCTGAAGCCTGATCGTTCCCACGCTCTGCGTGGGAATGCCTCAATGGACGCTCCGCGTCCGCTTTGGGACGCGGAGCGTCCCGGGCTGCATTCCCACGCAGAGCGTGGGAACGATCCTTGGATCACTCGTCGTTACTGCTCCCGCGAAACTTGAACAAATCCCGCCGCTGTTTCTTGCTCGGCTTGCCATCGGTGCTCATGCCCAACGAGCCAGCCTTGCGCATCGCCGCGGCCGCTTCACGCTTGGCGACGCTCGCTTCGGTCTCCGCATACAACGTTTGAGCCTCCGGCGCCCCACGGCGCACGATCGACAGCGCCTGAACCACAACCGTCTTCTCCTCAAACCCGATGCGAATCTGAAACTCGTCACCAATTCGCGGTTCCTTGCCCGGTTTGCAGCGTTCGCCCCGGCAATGCACCTTGCCACTCTCGATGGCCGACTTGGCCAAAGCCCGTGTTTTGTAGAAACGCGCGGCCCACAACCATTTATCGAGACGGACCTTGTCGTCCTCTTCCTGTTTTTGTGCCATATGAATTCCTCTTTCTGCCAATAGTCGGAACTGTACTACTGATTCTGTCGGGCGCAAGAACCTGGCCCGCCAGCTAGAATCTGGTCTCAGCCGGCTCATCGGCATGGAGTGATCGAGTGACTATATTTCCGACTTCATTGACCTCGCCCAAGACCGGGTGCCAGGGCTGCCAGCAAAGCGAGGCGCTGGGCTTTGATTTTGCCTTCGCCTACCAACCCATCGTCGACTTGCGCGACCAGTCGATTTTCGCCCACGAAGCCTTGGTCCGGGGCTTGGCGGGTGAAGGCGCGTTGTCCGTGCTGGATCAGGTTACAGAAGAAAACCGCTACCGCTTCGACCAGCTCTGCCGGACCCGCGCCATAGAAGGCGCGGCCAATCTTAATATGCAGACACACTTGTCGATCAACTTCATGCCCAACGCCGTGTACCGTCCAGAGCTATGTATTCGCAGCACTCTTGAGGCTGCGAAAAAACACAATTTCCCCATCGATCGACTGATTTTCGAGACCCTGGAAAGCCAGCACGTAGATAACTATCGCCATTTGACCAATATTCTGCGTGAATACCGCGAATTCGGCTTCAAGACCGCCATCGACGATTTCGGTGCCGGTTATTCGGGGCTCAATCTGCTGGCTGATTTCCAACCGGACCTGATCAAACTCGACATGGCGCTGATCCGCGATGTCGATCGCGACCGTGTTCGTCAGGCTATCGTTCGGGGGGTTGTCACAATGTGTGCGGAGTTGAACGTTACAGTCATTGCCGAAGGCATTGAGAGCGCCGGTGAACGGGATTTCCTGGCGGACTGTGGAATATTTCTGATGCAGGGTTACTGGTTCGCCAAACCTGCATTCAAAGCGCTGCCTCCGGTATCACCTGAGGCCTGGGCGCGTTAATCGCTGGTTTTTTCCTATTGAAGACATTTGACCATTTGACCGTTGTCGGTCTGCGCGAGTGGGTGGCGCTCCCGGATTTGGGAGTCGCGGGCCTTCGGGCAAAAATCGACACCGGCGCCAGCACCTCCAGCCTGCACGCCACCGACATCGAGCCGTTCGAACGGGACGGGCAAGAGTGGGTGCGCTTCACGGCGCACCTGGGCACGGTGGTGCAATTGCGCCACCGGCGCTGCGAGGCGCCGCTGGTGACGATGAAAACCATCAAGAGCTCCAACGGCCACGCGCAAATGCGCTACGTGGTCAGCACCACCCTGGCCCTCGGTGATCGGGTCTGGCGGGTCGAGTTCACCCTCGCCTGCCGCAAGTCCATGCGTTATCGCCTGTTACTCGGTTCCAAAGCCCTGATCGACGGCCAGTTGGTGGTCAATCCGGGGATCAAATACGTACAAGACAAGCCGGTGTTCCCGGTATCTACCTCTTCCACAGGTGTTGCATGAAGATCGCTGTGCTGTCGCGGAACCCGCGTCTGTATTCCACCCGTCGTCTGGTCGAAGCCGGCACCGAGCGCGGCCATGAAATGGTGGTGATCGACACCTTGCGCGCCTACATGAACATTGCCAGCCACAAACCGCAGATCCATTACCGCGGCAAGCCGCTGGAAGGTTTCGATGCGGTGATCCCGCGGATCGGTGCGTCGGTGACGTTTTATGGCTGCGCGGTGTTGCGCCAGTTTGAAATGATGGGGGTGTTCCCGCTCAACGAATCGGTGGCCATCGCTCGTTCGCGAGACAAACTGCGTTCGTTGCAACTGCTGTCGCGCCGGGGGATCGGTTTGCCGGTCACCGGGTTTGCGCACTCACCGGACGACATTCCCGACCTGATCGACATGGTCAACGGCGCACCGCTGGTAATCAAAGTGCTGGAAGGCACCCAGGGCATCGGCGTGGTGCTGTGTGAAACGGCGACGGCGGCGGAGTCAGTGATCGAGGCGTTCATGGGCCTGAAGCAGAACATCATGGTTCAGGAATACATCAAGGAAGCCGGCGGTGCGGATATTCGCTGCTTCGTGGTCGGCGACAAGGTGATCGCGGCGATGAAGCGTCAGGCCAAGCCGGGGGAATTCCGCTCCAATCTTCATCGTGGCGGCAGCGCCAGTTTGATCAAGATCACGCCGGAAGAACGCATGACCGCGTTGCGAGCGGCGAAGGTGATGGGTCTGGCGGTGGCGGGCGTGGATATCCTGCGCTCCAATCACGGGCCGCTGGTGATGGAAGTGAACTCGTCACCGGGGCTGGAAGGGATTGAAACCACCACAGGGAAGAATGTGGCGGGGATCATCATTGAGCATCTTGAGAAGAATGGTGGGCCGAATATGACCCGCACCAAAGGCAAGGGCTAACACACTGATCGTTCCCACGCTCCGCGTGGGAATGCCTCTACGGACGCTCTGCGTTCGGCTTTGAATGGGACGCGGAGCGTCCCGGGCTGCATTCCCACGCGGAGCGTGGGAACGATCGGGTTAGACCGCATCCCTCGGCAGCATAAGCCCCAGCGGCAACCGTACCCGAGCTTCCAGCCCGCCACCGGACCGGTTACGCAACTCAACATTCCCGCCATGCATCGAAGCAATCCGCTTCACGATCGCCAAACCCAACCCGGTGCCCTTGCCGCCCCGAGCCCGATCACCACGGGTAAACGGATTGAAGATTGCCTCCAGTTCCGACGGATCAATCCCCGCCCCACGGTCCATGACGCTCAGCACCACATACGGCGCATTGACGTCGCCGGACACATAAGCCGCGACTTCAACACCGCTGCCGGCATGGTTCAAGGCATTGCCTATCAGGTTGTTCAGCAAGCGCTTCATCGAGACTCGACGTAGCGGAAACGGCTGGATCGGCTCCAGGCGCAACTGGACTTTCTGTTCGTTCTGGTTGTAGGGCGCTGCCACTTCCCGCACCAGATCCGTCAGGTCCACCTCTTCCACCGACTCGTCACGACCGTCGCGAATGAACGCCAGGAACTGGTCGAGAATCGCGTCCATGTCCTCGATGTCGCGCACCATGTCGTCCGTCAGGTCGTTGTGGTCGCCCATCAACTCAAGAGACAGGCGCAACCGGGTCAGCGGTGTTCGCAGGTCGTGGGACACCCCAGCCAGCATCAATTCACGCTCGCGACCGGCCTGTTCTACGTCTTCGGCCATCTGGTTGAAGGCCCGGTAAACCTCGGCCATCTCACTCGGCGTGTCGCTGATCGGCAGGCGCACGCTGCGGCCCTGGCCGAGTTGCCTCGCGGCATAGACCAAACGCTTCAAGGGTTGATTGAGCTGGCTGACGAAGATCCACGCCGAGGCGGTGGACAGTAAACCGATGGCGAGGAACCAGCCGAGCACGTTCCAGATTTTCTGGCCACGCAGCGGATGGGGGTACAGCGGCACTTTCAACCAGCCATCGCCCAGGCTCGGCGCCCGGACCCACAGCGCCGGCGGGGAATGCATGCGTAACCGGACTTCGGTGTCGGCACCCAACTCCGCCTGCATCTGCCGTTGGTAGATCTCGCTGTACGGCCAGTGCTGTTCGCCTTCCGGCACACCGGCGCCCACTACTCGGATCAGGGTCGCGGCATCGGCAATTTTCGTGCGGTTTTCTTCATCGGCGGCCCAATAGGCGCGCAGCGTCAGGGCGACGCCGTGGCTGTATTGGCGGTCCACCAGCACGTCTTCGTTCATCAACAGATAAACCAGGGTCAGTGCCTTGGAGAACAGGACGACGATCAGCACCAGCCACAGGGTGCGGGAGAAGAAACTCTGGGGGAACCAAACGGGGGTTTTCATGGATAACCGCTACACACTTGCAGGAGCGAGCGATGCTCGCATATTGCGGATCGCGAGTCTGCGGACAATCTCGTCCGCAAGACCCGCTCCTACAAATCGCCGATCACTTGGTGGCGGCGCCGTCCGGAACAAACACGTAGCCCACGCCCCAGACTGTCTGGATGTAGCGCGGTTTGGACGGATCGGGCTCGATCATCCGGCGCAGACGGGAGATCTGCACGTCGATAGAACGCTCCAGGGCATCCCATTCGCGACCACGGGCCAGGTTCATCAGCTTGTCGCGGGTCAGCGGCTGACGGGCGTTCATGACCAAGGCCTTGAGTACCGCGAACTCACCGGTGGTGAGCATGTGCACTTCGTCACCGCGCTTGAGTTCACGGGTGGCCAGGGACAGTTCGTAGTCACCGAAGGTCACGCTTTCATCTTCGCTGCCCGGCGCACCCGGCACCGGCGCTGCCTGACGACGCAGGACCGCTTTGACCCGGGCCATCAGTTCGTCCGGGTTGAACGGCTTGGCCAGGTAATCGTCGGCGCCCAGTTCCAGGCCCTTGATACGGCTCAGCTCATCACCTTTGGCGGTGAGCATGATGATCGGGATCTGATTGTCCGCGCCACGCAGTCGGCGGCAGGCGGTCAAACCGTCTTCACCGGGCAGCATCAGGTCGAGGACGACCAGGTTGAACACTTCACGCGCCAGCAGGCGATCCATTTGTTCGGTGTTCGGGACGGCGCGGGCACGGTAGCCCTTGCTGACGAAAAAGCGTTCCAGCAGGCTGCTCAGCCCTGGATCGTCATCAACAATAAGAATTTTTTCGCCTTCAGCATTGTTTGCAGTGCTGCTCATTAGATGCTCCTTTTAGCTCGGCGCGCATTATGGCGTAGCTGCCGTTATACGCACCGTGTGCATTGTTAGCAGATTTTTCCTTGATCGCCAGAAAACCAGTCTTTCTGCCTACAGGGTGCAATGCCCCCGAATGACAGAACGCTGGTTATAATGCGCGGCGTTTTGTGTCAGGCAACGTCTGATCGTTACTGTAGTCGGCCGCTTTTTATTTTTATGGCCCGCGCAGTAATTGTTCGATTTCACGGGTCAACGGGATGCCTGTTGACCCAGGTAGCGGCGCAGGCCAGGCCGCTCAACCAGTCTCGCCGAGCCTTTATCCCTGCGCCTGCGAGCCTGCTTTCACAATTTGTCAGGTGGTTTTATGGACAGCATCAACAGCCGCATCGCCGAGGAACTCGGTGTACGCCCACAACAGGTCGAAGCGGCCGTCGCGCTACTCGATGAAGGCTCTACCGTTCCCTTCATCGCCCGCTACCGGAAAGAAGTGACCGGCAGCCTCGATGACATCCAGTTGCGGCACCTGGAAGAGCGTCTGCGCTACCTGCGAGAACTCGACGAACGGCGCATCAGCATCCTTGCCAGCATCGAAGAGCAAGGCAAACTGACCCCGCAACTGGAACGCGACATCAAACTCGCCGACACCAAGACCCGCCTCGAAGACTTGTACTTGCCGTACAAGCAGAAGCGCCGCACCAAGGGCCAGATCGCCCTGGAAGCCGGCCTCGGAGACTTGGCCGACGGCCTGTTCAACGACCCGAGCCTGACGCCGGACGCCGAAGCCGCGCGCTTCATCGACGCCGAAAAAGGCGTGGCCGATGTGAAGGCCGCCCTCGAAGGCGCCAAATACATCCTCATGGAGCGCTTCGCCGAAGACGCCGGCCTGCTGGACAAATTGCGCAGCTACCTCAAGCAGGAAGCGATCCTCAGTGCTCGCGTGATCGCCGGCAAGGAAGAGGAAGGCGCCAAGTTCCGCGACTATTTCGAACACGACGAACCGCTGAAAAGCATGCCATCGCACCGTGCGCTGGCGATTTTCCGTGGCCGCAACGAAGGCATTCTCAGCTCCGCGCTGAAAGTCGGCGAAGAGCTGCCGGGTACCATGCACCCGTGCGAAGGCATGATCGGCCAGCAATTCGGCATTCAGAACCAGAACCGCGCCGCCGACAAATGGCTGGGCGAAGTGGTGCGCTGGACCTGGAAGGTCAAGCTCTACACTCACCTGGAAACCGATCTGCTGGGCGAACTGCGCGACGGCGCAGAAACCGAAGCGATCAACGTGTTCGCGCACAACCTGCACGATTTGCTGCTGTCGGCCCCGGCCGGCCCGCGCGCCACACTGGGCCTCGACCCGGGCCTGCGCACCGGTTGCAAGGTGGCCGTAGTCGATTCCACCGGCAAACTGCTGGATCACGCCACGGTTTACCCGCACGTGCCGCATAACAAGTGGGACCAGACCCTCGCCGTGCTCGCCGCCCTGTGCGCCAAGCATGCGGTGGACCTGATCGCCATCGGCAACGGCACCGCCAGCCGCGAGACTGACAAACTGGCCGCTGAGCTGATCAAAAAATACCCAGCGATGAAGATGACTAAAGTCATGGTCTCCGAGGCTGGCGCATCGGTTTACTCGGCGTCGGAACTGGCTTCCAAGGAATTCCCGGACCTCGACGTGTCGATCCGTGGCGCGGTGTCCATCGCTCGTCGCCTGCAAGATCCATTGGCCGAACTGGTGAAGATCGATCCGAAATCCATCGGCGTCGGTCAGTACCAGCACGACGTGTCGCAGCTGAAACTGGCGCGCGGCCTGGACGCAGTGGTCGAGGACTGCGTAAACGCCGTGGGCGTGGACGTGAACACTGCTTCGGTGGCGCTGCTGGCCCGCATCTCTGGTCTCAACGCGACTTTGGCGCAGAACATCGTCAGCCACCGCGACGAGCACGGCGCGTTCAAAACCCGCGCGGCGTTGAAGAAAGTCGCGCGTCTGGGCGAAAAAACCTTCGAACAGGCTGCCGGTTTCCTACGCGTTATGAACGGTGACAACCCGCTGGATTCGTCGGCCGTTCACCCGGAAGCCTATCCGCTGGTGCAGCGCATTGCCGCTGAAACCGAGCGTGATATCCGTTCGTTGATCGGCGATGCGAGCTTCCTCAAGCGCCTCGATCCGAAAAAGTACACCGACGAAACTTTCGGTCTGCCGACGGTGACCGACATCCTGCAAGAACTGGAAAAACCGGGTCGCGACCCGCGTCCCGAGTTCAAGACTGCCGAGTTCCAGGAAGGCGTCGAAGACCTCAAGGACTTGCAACTGGGGATGATCCTCGAAGGTGTGGTGACCAACGTGACCAACTTTGGCGCGTTCGTCGACATCGGCGTGCATCAGGACGGTTTGGTGCACATCTCTGCGCTTTCGGAGAAGTTCATCAAAGATCCGCGTGAAGCGGTGAAGGCCGGTGACGTGGTGAAAGTGAAGGTCATGGAAATCGACATCCCGCGTAAACGCGTTGGCTTGTCGATGCGCATGAGCGACACCCCGGGCGAGAAAATCGACGGTGCTCGTGGCGCACGCCCCGGCTCGTCTTCGCGCCCATCCCAGAACACTGCACCGCGCAAGGAAACCACGGCGCCAGCCCCGGCCAACAACGCCATGGCTTCGCTGTTTGCCAACGCCAAGCAGTTGAAGAAACGCTGATGGAGATCCCTGCCGGGCTGACCGAAAGCGCTTTTTTCAAGCTGCTGGGGTGTCGCTTGCACAGTCTGGAAGCCGGGGTGGCGCAAGTCGCCCTGGGGCTTGCGCCAGAGCTGCGCAATCGTGGCAACAAGCTGCACGGCGGGGCCTTGTTCAGTCTGGTGGACATTGCCATGGGGCTGGCCTGTTCCAGCACCCACGGCTTTGACCAGCAGAGCGCGACCATCGAATGCAAGATCAACTACATTCGCGCGGTTTCTGACGGTGAAGTGATGTGCACGGCGCGGGTCATCCACCCGGGCCGCCGCACATTGGTGGTCGAAGCCGACGTGATGCAAGGCGACAAACTGGTCGCAAAAGCGCAAGGCACGTTCGCTGTCCTATAGCTCCCCACCCTCGATTTGAGTTAATTTCGGCGCTACGACTGCGGCGTCGAATTTTTCCGCGTGCGCGATAGCCAGATTCAGGGAGTGAAGTTGGCATTTCAGTACGGGCCTTTATGGCTCAAGAACCAGGCGAAAACGCCAGTTTTAACTTCACCCTTGTAGACCGTCTTGCCCACCCCCATATTGGGGCGACTGACGCGTGAAGGAATCCAACTTGAGCGAACTTCTCAACCGCCGCCTGGCTCTGCTCGGCGAGCGCGCTAACCTCTCTCTGCTCGAACAGTGCCTTCACGGCATCGAACGTGAATGCCTGCGCGTGACCGACGAAGGTCGCCTGGCGCAAACGCCGCACCCGGAAGAATTGGGTTCCGCGCTGACCAACGAAAAAATCACCACCGATTATTCCGAATCGCTGCTGGAATTCATCACGCCCGCCCTGCCCGACCCGGCAGACACCCTGGCGAGCCTGGACAGCATTCACCGTTTTGCCTACAGCAAACTCGGCAACGAGTACCTGTGGAGTCCATCGATGCCGTGCCCGTTGCCGGCCGAGGAAGACATCCCGATTGCCTATTACGGCACGTCCAATATCGGTCAGCTCAAGTACGTCTACCGCAAAGGCCTGGCCCTGCGTTACGGCAAGACCATGCAGTGCATCGCCGGGATTCACTACAATTTTTCCCTGCCGGAAAAGCTCTGGCCGCTGCTCAAAGAGGCTGAAGGTTTTGTCGGCACCGACCGCGACTATCAGTCGTCGGCCTACATCGCGCTGATCCGCAACTTCCGTCGCTACAGCTGGCTGCTGATGTACCTGTTCGGCGCCTCGCCAGCGCTGGACGCCGGTTTCCTGCGCGGTCGTTCGCACCAGTTGGAACAACTGGACCCGGACACGTTGTATCTGCCGTACGCCACCAGCCTGCGCATGAGCGACCTGGGTTACCAGAGCAACGCCCAGGCCGGCCTGACGCCGTGCTACAACGACCTGGCGAGCTACACCGACAGCCTGCGCAAAGCGGTTGCGACGCCTTATGCACCTTACGTTGAAGTCGGCACGCACAAGGACGGTGAGTGGGTTCAGCTCAACACCAACATCCTGCAGATCGAAAACGAGTATTACTCCAACATCCGCCCGAAACGCGTGACCTACACTGGCGAACGGCCGATCCAGGCGCTCGTCGCCCGCGGCATTCAGTACGTCGAAGTGCGTTGCCTGGACATCAACCCGTTCCTGCCGATGGGTATCGACTTGCAAGAGTCGCGGTTCCTCGACGCCTTCTTGCTTTACTGCGCACTGAACGATAGCCCGTTGCTGGCCAACAACACTTGCAACAATGCGACCTCGAACTTCCTCAGTGTGGTCAAGGAAGGTCGTCGTCCGGGCCTGCAATTGCAGCGCGACGGTCAACCGGTGGACATGAAGGAATGGGCCACCGAACTGCTGGAGAAGATTGCCCCGCTCGCCGCGTTGCTCGATCAAAGCCATGGCGGCGAAGCTCATAGCAAGGCGCTGGACGTGCAATTGGAGAAGATCAAGGACCCGTCCCGGACCCCGTCAGCCCAAGTGCTGGCGGCGATGGCCGAGCATAAGGAAAGCTTTGCCCAGTTCTCCCTGCGTCAGAGCCGTGCTCATGCCGAGTACTTCCGCAGCGAGCCGCTGAGCGTTGAGGATCAGGCGAAGTTTGAAGAGCTGGCGCGTTCGTCGCTGGCTCAGCAGGCGGAGCTGGAACAGAACGAAGTTGGCGATTTCGATGTGTTTGTCGGGTCGTATCAGGCGAGTATTCTGGCGATTAGCAACTAATCACCTACCCTCTGATCGTTCCCACGCTCTGCGTGGGAATGCCTCTAGGGACGCTCCGCGTCCAGTGACGCGGAGCTTCACGGGCTGCATTCCGACGCGGGAGCGTGGGAACGATCAGGTAACCGGCTTAGAATTTTCCGCTCATAAGCTCATTCGAAAAAGTTGATCGTTCCCACGCTCTGCGTGGGAACGCCTCTAGGGACGCTCCGCGTCCAGTGACGCGGAGCTTCACGGGCTGCATTCCGACGCGGGAGCGTGGGAACGATCAAGGTGACCTGCTTAGAATTTTCCGCTCATAAGCTCATTCGAAAAAGTTGATCGTTCCCACGCTCTGCGTGGGAATGCCTCTATGGACGCTCCGCGTCCAGGTGACGCGGAGCGTCACGGGCTGCATTCCCACGCGGGAGCGTGGGAACGATCAAGGTGACCTGCTTAGAATTTTCCGCTCATAAGCTCATTCGAAAAAGTTGATCGTTCCCACGCTCTGCGTGGGAATGCCTCTAGGGACGCTCCGCGTCCAGTGACGCGGAGCGTCACGGGCTGCATTCCCACGCGGGCGCGTGGGAACGATCAAGGTGACCTGCTTAGAATTTTCCGCTCATAAGCTCATTCGAAAAAGTTGATCGTTCCCACGCTCTGCGTGGGAATGCCTCTAGGGACGCTCCGCGTCCAGGTGACGCGGAGCGTCACGGGCTGCATTCCCACGCGGGAGCGTGGGAACGATCGGGTAATCGGCTTATAATTTTCCGCTCATAAGCTCATTCGAAAAAGTTGATCGTTCCCACGCTCTGCGTGGGAATGCCTCTAGGGACGCTCCGCGTCCAGGTGACGCGGAGCGTCACGGGCTGCATTCCCACGCGGGAGCGTGGGAACGATCGGGTAATCGGCTTATAATTTTCCGCTCATAAGCTCATTCGAAAAAGTTGATCGTTCCCACGCTCTGCGTGGGAACGATCAAGGTGACCTGCTTAGAATTTTCCGCTCATAAGCTCATTCGAAAAAGTTATTTATTTTCGGATTCTTATATCATTTAGTCTCCTTTCACGCCGATCCTCGGTCGCCTGACAAGGAGCTTCCCAATGAAATTGAATTTCCCTCTTCGCCTCCTGGCGGCCGCGTCTTTGGCTGCGGCGAGTTTCTTTGCCCAGGCGGCTGACGTGACCGTCGCCTACCAGACCACCGTGGACCCGGCCAAAGTCGCCCAGGCCGACGGCGCGTACGAAAAAGCCACCAACGCCAAGATCGACTGGCGCAAATTCGACAACGGTGCCGACATCATCGCCGCCATCGCTTCCGGCGACGTGCAGATCGGCTACCTCGGTTCCAGCCCTTTGACGGCGGCAATCACTCGCAAAGTCCCGGTTGAAACTTTCCTCATCGCCACCCAGATCGGCGCCGCCGAAGCGCTGGTCGCCCGTGACGGTTCCGGGATCAAGACGCCACAGGATTTGATCGGCAAAAAAATCGCCGTGCCCTTTGTTTCCACCGGCCACTACAGCCTGCTCGCCGCGTTGAAGCACTGGAACATCGATCCATCGAAAGTCACCATTCTCAACCTCGCTCCACCGGCCATCGTCGCCGCGTGGAAACGCGGTGATATCGACGCCACTTACGTCTGGGACCCAGCGCTTGGCGTGGCCAAGGAAAACGGCAAAGTGCTGATCACCTCTGGCGAACTTGCCAAGTTCGGCGCGCCGACTTTCGATGCCTGGATCGTGCGTAAAGACTTCGCCGAGAAGCACCCGGAAATCGTCACCGCGTTCGCCAAAGTGACCCTCGACGCCTACGCCGATTACCGCAAAGACCCGAAAACCTGGCTCGCCAACCAAAGCAACGTCGACAAACTGGTGAAGCTGTCCGGCGCCAAAGCCACCGACATTCCATTGCTGCTGCAAGGCAACGTCTACCCGCTGGCGGCTGATCAAGTCATCACCCTCGGCGCACCGACCACCAAGGCCATCACCGACACCGCCGCGTTCCTGAAAGAACAAGGCAAGGTCGAGGCCGTGCTGCCGGACTACGCCCCGTACGTCAGCTCGAAATACATCACCAACTGATCGGAGTTAACCGCGATGGCTTTGCTACAGCTGGAGCGCATCAGCGCACAGTACCCCGGCAGTCCGGAACCGGTACTGACGGATATTTCCTTGAGCCTGGGGCCCCAGCAATTGCTGGTGGCCCTCGGCCCGTCCGGCAGTGGCAAGACTTCGCTGTTGAACCTGATTGCCGGTTTCGTCGAGCCCAGCGCCGGGCGCATCACCCTCGACGGTGTACCGGTCAAAGGCCCGAGCGCCGAACGCGGCGTGGTGTTCCAGGATGACGCCCTGCTGCCCTGGCAGGACGTGTTGGCTAACGTTGGATTCGGCCTGGAACTGGCGGGCGTTTCCCGCGACAAACGGGAAATCCGTGCTCGGGAAATGCTCGCGCTGGTCGACCTTTCCGGTTTCGAAAACCGTCGTATCTGGCAGCTCTCGGGCGGCCAGAAGCAACGTGTCGGCCTAGCCCGCGCCCTCGCCGCTGACCCACGCGTCTTGCTGATGGACGAACCCTTTGGTGCCCTCGATGCCTTCACTCGCGAACAGATGCAGGAGCTGTTGCTGCAAGTCTGGCAGCGCACTGCCAAACCGGTGTTCCTGATTACCCACGACATCGAAGAAGCGGTGTTCCTCGCCACCGACCTGATTCTGCTGGCGCCCAACCCTGGGCAAATCGTCGAACGCCTGAGCCTGGACTTCGGCCAGCGTTACGCCGCCGGGGAGTCGGCACGGGCGATCAAATCCGACCCGCGCTTTATCGAAACCCGCGAACACGTGCTCGCCAAAGTGTTCTCCCAACGCAGCGCCGCCACGCGGCAGGAGCGCGCATGAGCAGCTATGAAATTCCGGGCGTCACAGTGAAGCCCGGTTCGACGGTGATTCCGGTACGGCGCAGTGTGAGCACACGCTGGATCAGTGTGCTGACGCTGGTCGCGTTGGTGCTCATCTGGTGGGCCGTCACCGCCACCGGAATGATCGAACCGCTGTTCCTGCCGCCACCGTCCGCCGTGCTGCAAAAAGGCTGGTTGCTGGCGACTACAGGCTATATGGATTCGACCTTGTGGCAGCACTTGGGCGCGAGCCTGAGCCGTATTGGCCTCGGCCTCGGCTTTGCCGTACTGACCGCCGTGCCGGTCGGGATTGCCATCGGCCACAACCGCATTGCTCGCGGGATTCTCGATCCGCTGATCGAGTTCTATCGCCCGATTCCACCGCTGGCTTACCTGCCGCTGATCGTGATCTGGTGCGGCATTGGTGAGCTGTCGAAAGTCTTGCTGATCTATCTGGCGATCTTCGCCCCGATTGCCATCGCCACCGCGACCGGCGTACGCACGGTCGATCCAGCCAAGTTGCGCGCCGCGCAGTCCCTGGGCGCGACCCGGGCGCAGTTGATTCGGCATGTGATTCTGCCGAGCGCGCTGCCGGACATTTTGACCGGCGTGCGCATTGGTCTGGGCGTGGGTTGGTCGACGCTGGTCGCCGCCGAATTGATCGCCGCCACCAGCGGTTTGGGCTTCATGGTGCAGTCGGCTGCGCAGTTCCTGGTCACCGATGTGGTGGTGCTGGGGATTCTGGTGATCGCGCTGATCGCCTTCGCCATGGAAATGGGCCTGCGCGCGCTGCAACGCAAACTGGTGCCGTGGCACGGCCAGGCGCACTAAACATCGCTCCCACAAAAAAGCTAAAACTCAGCACCACCGGATTGAAGAGAACCACCATGAGCATTCTGACAATCGTCCCTTTAAGCTCGGCTCTCGGCGCACAAATAAGCGGCATCGACATCAGCCAGCCGCTGGACCAGGAACAGCGCGACGCCATCGAACAGGCGCTGCTCAAGCATCAAGTGCTGTTCTTCCGCGACCAACCGATCACGCCGCAGCAGCAAGCGCGTTTCGCTGCGAATTTTGGTGATCTGCACATTCACCCGATCTACCCCAACGTGCCGGAACAACCTGAAGTGTTGATCCTTGACACCGCCGTCACCGACGTGCGCGACAACGCGATCTGGCACACCGACGTGACCTTCCTCCCGACCCCGGCGATGGGCGCGGTGCTCAGCGCCAAGTTGTTGCCGGAGTTTGGTGGCGACACGTTGTGGGCGAGCGGGATTGCGGCGTACGAAGCGTTGTCGGCGCCGATGAAGACCTTGCTCGAAGGGCTGACTGCGACTCACGACTTCACCCGTTCATTCCCGCTGGAACGCTACGGCAACACGCCGGAAGCGCTGGCCCAATGGGAAGAAGCACGGCGCAAGAACCCACCACTGTCGCACCCGGTGATCCGTACACATCCGGTGAGCGGGCGTCGGTCGTTATTCGTCAATGAAGGCTTTACGTCGAAGATCAATGAGTTGTCGGAGACCGAGAGCGAGGTGATTTTGAAGTTTCTCTTCGCCCATGCGATACGGCCGGAATTTACCATTCGGTGGCGTTGGCAGAAGGACGATGTGGCGTTCTGGGATAACCGCGTGACCCAACATTACGCGGTGGATGATTACCGCCCGGCGCGGCGGGTGATGCAACGGGCGACGGTGTTGGGGGATGTGCCGTTCTTCCGGTGAACCGATCGTTCCCACGCTCCGCGTGGTAACGCAGCCATGGACGCTCCGCGTCCACTGTGACGCAGAGCGTCACGGGATGCATTCCCACGCGGAGCGTGGGAATGATCCGTAGGCGTTACTCAGCCGTCGAAGGCTTCTCCCAAAGATTGATCCCGCCCTCCTGGGCAAACCGATCAATCTCCGCCAACTCTTCCGCGCTAAAGCTCAAATTCTTCAACGCCCCGACGTTCTCGATAATCTGCTCCGGCCGGCTCGCGCCGATCAGTGCCGAGGTTACGCGCGGGTCACGAAGCGTCCATGCCAACGCCAGTTGCGCCAGGCTCTGACCACGGCGCTTGGCGATCTCATTGAGCCCGCGTACGTGGGCGATGTTGGCTTCGGACAGGTGCGCCGACTGCAACGAACCACCGCCCGGACGGTTGACCCGCGCGTCCTTCGGAATGCCGTTGAGGTATTTGTCGGTCAGCAGGCCCTGAGCCAACGGGGTGAAGGCAATCACGCCCGCGCCGAGTTCGTCGGTGACGTCCAGCAGATCCTTTTCCACCCAGCGGTTGAGCAGGTTGTAGGCCGGTTGGTGAATCAGCAGCGGCACTTTCCACTCTTGCAACAGCGCGGCCATTTCGCGGGTTTTCACCCCGGAGTAGGACGAGATGCCGATGTACAGCGCCTTGCCTTGTTGCACAGCGGTAGCCAGGGCGCTGGCGGTTTCTTCCAGCGGAGTGTCCGGGTCGAAACGGTGGGAATAGAAGATGTCCACGTAGTCCAGGCCCAGGCGCTGCAGGCTCTGGTCGAGGCTGGCCAGCACGTATTTGCGCGAACCGCCGCCCTGGCCGTAAGGGCCTGGCCACATGTCCCAACCGGCCTTGCTGGAGATGATCAGTTCGTCGCGGTACTGCTTGAAGTCTTCGCGCAGCAAACGACCGAAGTTGATTTCGGCGCTGCCGTACGGCGGGCCGTAGTTGTTGGCCAGGTCGAAGTGGTTGATGCCCAGGTCGAACGCGGTGCGCAGCAACGAGCGCTGGGTGTCGATTGGCGTGCTGTCGCCGAAGTTGTGCCACAACCCCAGGGACAGGGCCGGCAAAACCAGCCCGCTGCGGCCTACGCGGCGGTACGGGATAGAGTCATAGCGGTTTTCGGCAGCGGTGTAAGTCATCGAATCCTCTCTTGTCTGTTTTGAAATGGTGTCGACTTCTTCGAGCGGGCTCGCTCCCACATCTGGAATGCATTCCCCTGTGGGACCGAGCCTGCTCGCGAATAGTGTTACGCACATCTGTTGCCTGACCCGGCCAACCCAAGGACCGGCCCCGTGCCGGGTTTTGAACTACCCTCGATAAATTGAAGTGCCCAGCATACGCCCAAGCAATGCCACGCCAACCTCGTGTTCGACGAATTGCTGAAACGTTTCAAATTTTTCCCGGATCACTCGCAAATGACACATGGACGTGTACTTTTTCAAGGTAACAGTACGTACCGCCGTAGAGGATCAATTACTTGGCTAAAATCAGCCAAAATTCGCCGAAATTCACCCTGAGCGCCCGTCTAATGGAAGACTCCAGGCAAGCCATTTTTCGTACCACATGGTACGGCGATTTTTCGTGGTTTTCGGCCTTGGTACTCAGCCAGGAACG
Source organism: Pseudomonas sp. LBUM1646 (assembly GCF_059716165.1). Lineage (NCBI taxonomy): Bacteria > Pseudomonadati > Pseudomonadota > Gammaproteobacteria > Pseudomonadales > Pseudomonadaceae > Pseudomonas > Pseudomonas sp. LBUM1646. The sequence goes on along the minus strand of NZ_CP166810.1, from coordinate 290,649 downwards.
CCCTGTCACAGCGCCCAAAGCCGCTGGGAAAATCAACTGTTCAAAGGAATCTGTAGGCGGAAAGTAGCGCGCAATCTCTTGGTAGCGATCAACGCGCTAGAGACAATGAGGGAGCACAGGAGAGTCTGGGAGTGTTGCGGGGAGAGGGGAGCGGACGTGGTTGCAGGTGCTCAGTACACATCCTGAAAAGATCGCTGCCTTCGGCAGCTTCTACATTGGAATGCCGTACACCTGCAGGAGCTGCCGAAGGCTGCGATCTTTTGATCTTGAGCCACGCTTAAATCGCCCCCGCAAACACCTCCCCCAACCAATCCACAAACACCCGAACCCGTGGCGACATGTGTCGGTTATGGGGATACAGCACTGAAACCGGCATTGGCGGCGGCGGTGTATCGGTCAGGATTTCCTGCACCAGCCCTTGGGAAATCAGCGCCTCCATCCGGTAGTGCGGGCACTGGATGATGCCGAGCCCGGCAATCGCCGACGCCGCATATATTTCCGCACCGAACACCGACAGCGCGCCGTCGATGGTCACCTCTTTCAGCTCGCCATCGACCATGAATTCAAACGGAAACTGCTTGGCGGTGGTGCGCGACACGTAGTTCACCGCGCGGTGATTTTTCAGGTCTTCGAGGCGTTTCGGTTCGCCGTAACTGCGCAAGTACACAGGACTGGCGCAGGTGATCTGGCGCAGGTTGGCCACGCGTTTGCCGATCAGTGCCGAGTCACTCAGGGTGCCGGCACGCAGCACGCAATCGACGCCTTCAGCGATCAGGTCGACAAAACGGTCGGCCTCGCTGATTGATAGTTCGATGTCTGGATAACGGGCCATGAATTGCGGCAACGCCGGGATCACAAAGTGCTTGGCCAAGGTGCCGTGCAAATCCACGCGCAACCGCCCTTTCGGTGCCACGCCGCGAAACGCCAATTCGGCTTCTTCGAGCTCCGCCAGCAACTGCACGCAACGCAGGTAATACGCCTCGCCATCCAGCGTCGGGCGCACCTTGCGCGTGCTGCGCTCCAGTAGACGCGTTCCGAGCCAGGCTTCGAACTGGTTCAGCGTATGGGTCAGCGTGGCCCGTGACAGGCTCAGGTCATCGGCGGCCAGGGTGAAGCTGCTGCGCTCGTAGATCCGCACGAACACCTTCATCGCTTTGACTTGATCCACGTCCGGCCCCCGGCATTCGATTGTTGGCGATTATTGAACAGTAAAGGCAACTCTCGTGCATTTATCACCCTTAGTAAACATGTGAACCTGGCTTCACCCCAAGCAAACAACTTCAAAGGAAGCACCGCCATGACCACTCAAAATTCAAAAGTAGCCATCGTCACCGGCGCCTCCCGCGGCATCGGCGCGGTGATCGCCAAACAACTGGCCAGCGAAGGTTTTGCCGTCGCCATCAATTACGCCAGCAGCGCCACCGAAGCCTCGAAACTGGTGGTCGAATTACGCCAGGCCGGCCACCAGGCCATAGCGATCAAGGCTGACGTTTCCAGTGCCGACGACGTTCGCCGTCTGTTCGACGAAACCGAAGCGCAACTGGGCAAGGTCGATGTGCTGGTCAACAACGCCGGCATCCTCAAGGTGCTGCCACTCGCCCAGCACAGCGACGAACTGTTCGACCAGAACTTCAACATCCACGCTCGTGGCACCTTCAATACCCTGCGTGAAGCCCCGACTCGCCTGAACGCTGGCGGGCGAATCATCAACTTCTCCAGCAGCACCGTCGGCCTGAACCTGCCGGGCTATGCGGTGTACATCGCCAGCAAAGCGGCGGTGGAATCCCTGACCCAAGTGTTCGCCAAGGAAATGCGCGGTCGCAACATCACCGTCAACGCCGTGGCACCGGGCCCGGTCGCCACCGACCTGTTCCTGCACGGCAAGAGCGAAGAACAAATCCAGACCTTCGCCAAAATGGCGCCGCTGGAACGCCTGGCTCAGCCGGAAGACATCTCTCGCGTCGTGTCCTTCCTGGTCGGCCCGGATTCGGCTTGGGTCAATGGACAAATCCTGCGGGTCAACGGCGGCCTGGTGTAAGCCAGCCCTTTCTGAATATCCACGATCAAGGAGAACTTCATGAAAAACGTCATTCTCATCACCGGCGCCGGCACCGGAATCGGCAAACTCGCCGCCGAATCCCTCGCCCGGGCCGGGCACATCGTTTACGCCAGCATGCGAGACGTGAACGGGCGCAACGCCCAGCGGGCCGATGGCCTTCGCCAGTGGGCCAGGGAGCAGAACGTTGAATTGCATCCGCTGGAACTGGACGTGTTGTCCCAGGATTCGGCGGACGCTGCAGTAGCCACCATCGTCAAGGAGCAAGGTCGTCTCGACGTAGTAATGCAGAACGCCGGGCACCTGGTGATCGGCCCGACCGAAGCCTTCACCGCCGAAGAAATCATGAAGGTCTTCGACACCAACTTCTACGGCGCCCAGCGGGTCAGCCGTGCGGTGTTGCCGCAGATGCGCGCTCAGGCCTCAGGGTTGGTGTTGTGGATCAGCAGCACCACGACCAAGGGCGGTTACCCACCGTTCATGGGGCCTTACGCCGCCGCGAAAGCGGCGATGGATTCCCTGGCGGTGAGCATGTCCTACGAACTGACCCGCTTCGGCATCGAAACCTCGATCGTGGTGCCCGGCGCGTTCACCCGCGGCACCGATCATTTCCCAAGCGCCGGCAAACCGGCCGACGCCGCACGCAACGCCGCCTATGCTCGATATGACGGGGTGATGGATAAAGTCGGCGAACGATTGAGTGCATTGACCCCGGAGGATGCCGATCCGCAAGCCGTAGCCGATGACATTGTGCGCATTGTCGGGTTGCCCCAAGGCTCACGGCCGGCGCGCTCGGTGATCGATTTTGTCGGGGACGGCGCGGCTGAGGTGTTGGAAGTGTCGGAGCGGGTGCGGATCGACTTTGCCAAGCGGATCGGGATTGATGATTTGCTTCGCGTAAATCTGTAAGGACGCCATCGCGGGCAAGCCTCGCTCCTACAGAGTGCGCATAAACCCTGTAGGAGCGAGCGGTGCGACGATTCGACTTGCCCTCGAAGACGATCTCAAGGCAACAGACATCTGAAGGACGGCCCACACCATGCACACCACCATCATCATTTTCTTCGGCCTGATCCTGCTGGCGCTGATGCTCTACATCGGCGAGCGAGTCGGCTTCAGCCGCCAGACGCTGACCTACAGTTTCGTCGTCCTGTGGCTGGCCTTGACGGTGATCAACGGCGCGGTGGGCGTGGTCACAGCCGGCCAGCCGGTGAGTTCGGAACTGGTGGTCGGCACGGTGGTGTTCAGCGTGCCGGTGGCGGCGCTGGTTCTGTTCATGGTGTTGAACAAAGCCTAGGCGCCACCGGCTCTCGATCAACGAACCAGGTGCAGGAACTGCATGTGCCGTTCGTACTGGTCGAGGATGTCGTTGATGATCTGTTCCTTGGTGTAACCCACCAGATCGTAGTCCTGGCTGCCCTCGCTCAAATGCACTTCGGCGCGGTAGTAGCGACGATTGTTGAGCTGCTTGGAACCCATGCCGCCACGGGCAAAGGACGGCGTGAAGTAACCACGCATCTGCACCTGGTAGATGAACGGATGCTGCTCGCCATGCCCGATTTCCAGGCTGACGCTGTCATTCGCCGGGTCCGGCTGAGCGACCACGCTCAAACCCTTCTCGACGAACACCGCCGTCACTTCTTCAATCGCCGGTCGCACTGTCGTTTCGAGGAAGCGATAGACCTCATCCCGGGACGGGAAATGCACCGCCTGACTCAAGCGCTGACGCCAGCCTCCACGCTTGGAACCGGAGACCGGTGCCAAGGAATGCATCTGCGCGATCTGCTTCTGGGACTCCAGGTAAAACGCCTTGTGCAGCCCCCACATCATCAGCAGCAAGATCATCGAGAACGGCAACGAGGTCAGCACCACCGCTGACTTCAGCGCGTCGATACTGCCGGAGAACAGCAGCGCACTGGTCACCAATGCCGTCATCGCCCCCCAGAATACCCGCAGCCATTTCGGCCCGTCTTCATCCGGGTTGCCGCCCTTGGCCGACAGTGTCGAGAGCACTACGGTGCCCGAGTCGGCGGACGTGACAAAGAACACGAAGCTGATAAACACCGTGACCGCGATCACGGTCTTGCTCCACGGGTAGGTTTCCAGCAGCAGGTACAGGGTCATCGACGGGTTATCGATGGCCGACATGCCCAGCGCCGACATGCCGTGGTTGAGCACCTGGTCGATGGCGCTGTTGCCGAAGATCGACATCCACGCCAGGGTGAAACCGAGCGGGATCAGCAGCACGCCGAAGACGAATTCACGGATGGTCCGGCCACGGGAAATCCGCGCAATGAACAAGCCTACGAATGGCGACCATGCAATCCACCAGGCCCAGTAGAACACCGTCCAACCACCCAGCCAGTCGCTGGGTTTGTCGTAGGCGTAAAGGTCGAAACTCTTCATCGGCAACGCGCCGAGGTAGTCGCCGATGTTCTGGATCAAGGTGTTGAGCAGATGCTGAGTCGGGCCAGCGAACAACACAAACAGCAGTAGCGCGCAGGCCAGCAGCATGTTGATGTCGGACATCACCCGTACGCCTTTATCGACGCCGGACACCGCAACGATGATCGCCGCGCCCATCATCAGCGTGATCAGGCCGACCTGAATCCAATGGGTGTGAGCGATGCCGAACAGGTAGTCCAGGCCCGAGTTGAGGTGCAACACGCCGAACCCCATGTCGGCACCGAGACCAAACACCGTGGCGATGATGCCGAAGCCGTCCACCGCGTAGCCGATCGGGCCGTTGATACGCTTGCCGATCAGCGGATACAACGCCGAACGCAGAGCCAGCGGCAGGTTATGTCGATACGCAAAATAGGCCAGCGCCATGCCGACAAAGGCGAACACGCCCCAGCCGTGCAGGCCCCAGTGCAGAAACAGAATCTGCATCGCCTGCCGCGCCGCTTCAGGCGTACCGGCAGTGCCTTGGGGCGGTTGCGCCAAGTGCGTCAGCGGTTCAGAGACGCAAAAGAAAAACAGCGTAATGCTGATCCCGGCGGCGAACAGCATGCCCGCCCAAGATAGATAACTGAATTCGGGCTCGTCGTGGTCGGCACCGAGCTTGATCTTGCCGTAGCCGGACAAGGCGGTGACCACCACGAAGACCAGATACAGGGTCATCGCGAGCATGTAATACCAGCCGACCGTATTGGCCGCCCAGTTTTGCGCTTCCAGCAACCAGGCACCGGCCTGTTCAGGCAAGGCAATAACCACGATGCCGAACAACAGAATGAAACCCGCGGCAAAGTAGAACACGGGCGGATTCATGCGGACCTGGCCGCTTGGAGGGGTGGACGGTGCACTCATGAACAGCGCACCTCAAGGGGGTGAAACAGGGCAATCAATAACGGACTCGGCAAGGGCAAGCCTCCTGTTGTGAGCGGGCAGCAAACCGGCGGTTTAACTTGAATGAGCGTTCAAGTTAAACATGAATAGCGTGCTAAGGACTAATCGCAGGGCTCGGCGGTTGCTTTCCTACGCTAGCTCAAGGAAGGGTATGACGCGGGGTTTGGGGGATTCGTTCAGTGTCAAAAGATCGTTCCCACGCTCTGCGTGGGAATGCAGCCCGTGACGCTCTGCGTCACATCAGTGCCAGGCACAACATTGGCGATAGCCCTGGAACGCGGAGCGTCCCTGGAGGCATTCCCACGCAGAGCGTGGGAATGATCGGGTGGGGGCTTACTTCTGCGTCCCATCATCATGCTGCAAATTCGCCTGCGTCAGGTTGCACCCCGCCGGCACGCTGCGGGTCAGCCAGACGTTACCGCCAATGGTCGAGCCCTTGCCGATGGTAATCCGCCCGAGAATCGTCGCACCGGCATAGATCACCACATCGTCCTCGACAATCGGATGCCGTGGATGGCCCTTCTGCAATTGACCATCCTCATCCGAAGGGAAACGCTTGGCGCCCAACGTCACCGCCTGATAAATCCGCACGCGCTCACCAATGATCGCCGTCTCGCCAATCACCACACCCGTCCCGTGATCGATAAAGAAACTGCGGCCGATCTGCGCCCCCGGATGAATGTCGATGCCGGTTGCCGAGTGGGCGATTTCAGCGCTGATCCGCGCCAGCAGCGGCAACCCGGCGCGGTACAAATGGTGCGCCAGGCGATGGTGAATCACCGCCAGGATCCCCGGATAGCACAGCAGCACTTCGTCGACGCTGCGGGCCGCCGGGTCGCCGTGATAGGCCGCCAGCACGTCGGTGTCCAGCAGACTGCGCAGCCCCGGCAACGCGAGGGCAAAGTCCTGGATGATGGAAATGGTTTTGGCCTCGACTTCGGTGTCGGCCTCGGCGCTGTGGCGGGCGGCGTAACGCAATTCGAGCCGCGCCTGGGCCAGCAACGCGTTCAATGCGACGTCGAGGGTGTGGCCAACGTAGAAGTCTTCACTCTCTTCGCGCAAATCCACCGGCCCCAGGCGCATCGGGAACAACGCACCGCACAAGGCTTCAAGAATGTCCGCCATCGCCGCCCGGGACGGTAACTCACGACCGCCCTGCTCGCCGCTGGCACGGCCGTTTTGTGCACGCCATTGATCACGCGCCGTGCGCAGTTGGCTGACGATGGTCTGCAATTGCCAATGGCTGGAACGCTCGCTCACGGTAAAAACTCCACACGGGCGGCCGGACTGTCTGGCCGCGCTGACGGCGATTACTTTACGGCAAGGGCTGGAGGCCGAATTAAGAACCAATTGTGCTGTGATCAGTACATTCGGATATAAGCGATTGGCGGTTGCCCGTACAAATAGCCGTGCCTATAGTCCTGACATCCTCCTCCGCCAGTACGGACCCATGATCAAACAATCGCTTGCCCGCTTTAACCGCCTCGACCTGCTTGGCCACCCTACCGCTCTGGAAAAACTCGAACGCCTGTCGACCTGGCTGGGCCGCGATGTCTACGTCAAGCGCGATGACCTGACCCCCCTGGCCATGGGCGGCAACAAGCTGCGCAAACTCGAATACCTGGCCGCCGATGCGCTGGCCCAGGGCGCCGACACCTTGATCACCGCGGGTGCGTTGCAATCCAACCATGTGCGCCAGACCGCCGCCATCGCGGCCAAACTTGGCCTCGGTTGTGTGGCGTTGCTGGAGAACCCGCTGGGCACCGACGACGCCAACTATGTCGGCAACGGTAACCGGCTGTTGCTCGACCTGTTTGATGCCAAAGTCGAGTTGGTAGAAAACCTCGACAACGCCGACGATCAATTACAAGCCTTGGCTGATCGCCTGCACAACAACGGCAAGAAGCCGTATGTGGTGCCGATTGGGGGCTCCAACGCCTTGGGCGCCCTGGGTTACGTGCGCGCCGGCCTGGAACTGGCAGAACAGATCAAGGACACCGGCCTGACATTCGCCGCCGTGGTGCTGGCGTCGGGCAGTGCCGGGACTCACAGCGGTCTGGCGCTGGCATTGAACGAAGCACTCCCGAATCTGCCAGTGATTGGCGTGACGGTTTCCCGCAGCGAGGAAGATCAGCGGCCGAAAGTCCAGGGCCTTGCCGAGCGCACGGCCGAGTTGCTGGGTGTGAGCCTGCCGGCGAGTTTCAAAGTCGAGTTGTGGGATGAATACTTCGGCCCGCGTTATGGCGAGCCGAATGCCGGGACGCTGTCGGCGGTGAAGCTGCTGGCGAGCCAGGAAGGTTTACTGCTCGATCCGGTGTACACCGGCAAGGCCATGGCCGGGTTGTTGGATGGTATTGGGCGCGGACGTTTTGATGACGGCCCGATCATCTTCCTGCACACCGGTGGCGCGCCGGCGTTGTTTGCCTATAAAGATTTCCTGTAAGTGATCGTTCCTACGCTCTGCGTGGGAATGCAGCCCGTGACGCTCCGTGTCACTGGACGCGGAGCGTCCCTTGAGGCATTCCCACGCGGAGCGTGGGAACGATCAGCGTGGGAGCGCTAAATGCCGGGACGGCGTCGGCGGTGAAGTTGCTGGCGAGCCAGGAAGGTTTACTGCTCGATCCGGTGTACACCGGCAAGGCCATGGCCGGGTTGTTGGATGGTATTGGGCGCGGACGTTTTGATGACGGCCCGATCATCTTCCTGCACACCGGTGGCGCGCCGGCGTTGTTTGCCTATAAAGATTTCCTTTGACCGATCGTTCCCACGCTCCGCGTGGGAATGCAGCCCGTGACGCTCCGCGTCACTGGACGCGGAGCGTCCCTTGAGGCATTCCCACGCGGAGCGTGGGAACGATCAGCGTGGGAGCGCTAATATGCACAAAAGGAATAACAAACTTTATATTTAGTATTTTCCTATCTAACGGTGTCGTCATATAGTCGCGCCGCAGGCGAATTTGCCGGGAGACGCATCAGCTGCTTTAGGGCAGGATATTGCAGTCGTTCAAATCCCGATTTTGCCAACATTCCTAAAAGCGTCTTCATAAGAAAATACAGGGGCTTGTCATGAATTTTTCCGCACTACGTCGCAACCTGCTGGTAGGTTCGCTGGGCCTGGCATTGAGCGCCGGCCTGTTGGGGCAAGCGGTTGCCGGTGAGCAACTGCAAAAAATCAAGGACGCAGGCGTGATCAACGTCGGCCTGGAAGGCACTTACCCACCGTTCAGTTTCGTCGACGCCGACGGCAAACTGGCCGGCTTCGAAGTCGAGTTCTCCGAAGCCCTGGCCAAAGAGCTGGGCGTGAAGGTCAAACTGCAACCGACCAAATGGGACGGCATTCTCGCGGCACTGGAATCCAAGCGTCTGGACGCGGTGATCAACCAAGTGACCATCTCCGACGAGCGCAAGAAGAAGTATGACTTCTCCGAGCCTTACACCGTTTCCGGGATTCAGGCGCTGGTGCAGACCAAGAAAGCTGCGGAGCTGAACATCAAGTCCGCGGCCGACCTGACTGGCAAGAAAGTCGGCGTGGGCCTGGGCACCAACTACGAACAGTGGGTCAAAGCCAACGTACCGGGCGCTGACGTGCGCACCTATGACGATGATCCGACCAAGTTTGCGGACCTGAAAAACGGTCGCATCGACGCGATCCTGATCGACCGCCTCGCCGCGCTGGAATACGCCAAGAAAGCCAAGGACACCTCCGCCGCCGGCGAAGCGTTCTCCCGCCAGGAAGCCGGTGTCGCCCTGCGCAAAGGCGAGCCTGAGCTGTTGGCCGCGGTGAACAAGGCCATCGACAAGCTGCGTGCCGACGGTACGCTGAAAAAGCTTTCGGAAAAATACTTCAGCGCTGACGTCACTCAATAATGGAAGAAGCTTTCCAACTGGCGCTGGATTCCGCGCCCTTCCTGCTGAAGGGCGCGTATTACACGGTCATCTTGAGCCTGGGCGGGATGTTTTTCGGCCTGGTGATGGGCTTCGGCCTGGCGTTGATGCGCCTGTCGCGCTTCAAACTGGTGAGCTGGCTGGCCCGCATCTACGTGTCGTTCTTTCGCGGCACGCCGTTGCTGGTGCAGCTGTTCGTGATCTATTACGGCTTGCCGCAATTGGGCATCGAACTTGATCCATTGCCAGCGGCGCTGATCGGCTTCTCGCTGAACATGGCCGCCTACGCCTGCGAAATCCTGCGTGCCGCGATCAGCTCCATCGAGCGTGGCCAGTGGGAAGCCGCCGCGAGTATCGGCATGACCCGCGCGCAGACCCTGCGCCGGGCCATCATTCCGCAAGCGATGCGCACCGCTCTGCCGCCGCTGGGCAACAGCTTCATTTCGCTGGTCAAGGACACGGCGCTGGCCGCCACCATCCAGGTGCCGGAACTGTTCCGCCAGGCGCAATTGATCACCGCCCGCACCTTCGAAATCTTCACCATGTATCTGGCCGCCGCGCTGATCTACTGGATTCTTGCCACGGTGCTGTCGCACCTGCAAAACCAGCTGGAAGCACGGGTCAATCGGCACGACCAGGAGTCCTGACCCAATGATTGTCGTGGAAAAACTGACAAAGCAGTTCAAGGGTCAAGTGGTGCTCAACGGCATCGATCTGGAAGTGAAGGAAGGCGAGGTCGTGGCGATTATCGGGCCGAGCGGTTCGGGTAAGACCACGTTCCTGCGTTGCTTGAATTTCCTCGAGGAACCCACCAGCGGCCGGATCAAGGTCGGCGACATCGAAATCGATGGCAGCCGCCCGCTGAACCAGCAGCAGGGTCTGGTGCGACGTTTGCGCCAACACGTGGGCTTCGTGTTCCAGAGCTTCAACTTGTTCCCGCATCGCACTGCTCTGGAAAACGTCATCGAAGGCCCGATCATCGTGAAGAAGATCCCGCACGCCGAAGCCGTTGCCCTGGGCAAAAAGCTGTTGGCCAGGGTTGGCCTGGCGGGTAAGGAAGACGCTTACCCGCGACGCCTGTCCGGTGGCCAGCAACAGCGTGTGGCGATTGCCCGGGCGTTGGCGATGGAGCCGGAAGTGATTCTGTTCGATGAGCCCACCTCAGCGCTCGACCCAGAGCTGGTCGGTGAAGTGCTGGCGACCATCCGCAGCCTCGCCGAGGAGAATCGCACCATGGTCATCGTCACCCACGAAATGGGCTTTGCCCGTGACGTGGCGAACCGCGTGGTGTTTTTCGACAAGGGTGTGATCGTCGAGCAAGGTGAAGCGAAGGCACTGTTTGCCAATCCTAAAGAAGAACGGACAAAGCAGTTCCTCAGCAAGTTTCTGAATAACACGCACCACTGAAACACCGTTTGATACTTGTTAACTTCCATGGAAGGAAGTGATATTTAACCGCCACTAACAACACCCTCATAATCGTTCCTTGATTCATTCCTCTCGCACACAACATATACAACTTCCTATCGACCTGTGCGGTGCATATATATGTCCTGCAACAGAATCATCTCGCCTAAAATCAGCCATACACCCGGATCGCACAACTCAACGTGTGGTCGTATGCGACGCATTAATACCGGATAAAAGCAGGTAAAGGTCGACACGGCAATGCGGCTTATTAACTGCACACCGTAGGAAATTTCTGAATAACGCCGAATCCATCACCCAACTAACAAACTCTATTGACACCTATTCCGGCGCGCTCTTATCTAGTCTCCAACAGGCGTCAAACACCTCAACTCATTCGTTAAATAACAGCTACCCCTAACGAACTTTTTGTTGCCCGGTAATTCACGCCTCTTGAACTTCCAGAAACGGACTTCGCTGCAAGGCTTCAAGGAGAAAACCCATGATAAGCACCTCGAACAAACCCGAACTTGCGGCCCCGACCCTGGCGCAATCCCACAGGAGTGGCATCAACATCACCTCGGCCGCCCACTTGCTGATCGCGGTAGCACCCTACCCCGGCATGGACGAAGGCGATCTGATCGAACTCTACTGGGACGACTGCTACGTGGCTTCAAAAGCCCTGATCGTCGACGACGTCAATCAACCAGTGCAACTGCGAGTGCCCGAGAGCTTTGTCATCAATGGCACCTCACACGTCCACTACCGCATCATGCAGGTCGGGCAAGACCCGGCCTTGTCGCCGACCACGCGGGTGCAGATCAAGCTTGACTGCCCGGGCGGCCAGTCACCTGCCGCATCCGGCGACGAAAACCAGAGTCTCGCCCCGGTAAACCTCCCCGAAACCATTCGCCGCCAAGGGGTCAATCCGAACCAGATCAAACGCGGCGTACCGCTGACCATCGAGCCCTACCTGAACATGGCCATCGACGACGAAATCACCCTGCGCTGGGGCGATGTGCGCATGGACCTGCCCAAGCTCAGGGCTGGCGATGTCGGCGAGCCAATCCATGTGTGGGTGCCGCCGGCGATCATTCTCGAAGCCGGCGAAGACCTGAGGCTGGAAGTGACCTACTGCATCCTCGACCGGGTGGGCAACAATTCTCGCTGGGCGCCGCCGCGGATGCTGAAGATCGGGTGTGCCAATCCCTACCTGAAAGCGCCGTTCAAAGAAGCGCTCAAGGCAGCAGAACCCCACAAACGCTGAGCCCTGAGTTCGGCTTGTGTAGCAGCTGTCGAGCACCGCGAGGCAGCGTTCGGCGGCGAAGCCGTCGTGAAATCAGACTACGCGGTGTTGCAGGTAGACCGCGTTCTCAGTTTGACGACGGCTTCGCCGCCGAACGCTGCCTCGCGGTGCTCGACAGCTGCTACAGAGCTACAGAGCTACAGAGCTACAGAGCCAACCCCCAGCCTCCGCTGTTGCTACATGAACAAGTGTTGTTCTGCGGACAGACGCCCTTCTATGCATATTCCTAAAAGTTAGTTTATTAATTATTTATACGCGCTTAGGGTATATACACCGGACCACCGGACCTTCTTGTTATTCGTTCGCCGCAACCGTCGCGGCGTTTTCATGAGATGTGAGGTAGGTATGGTCCGGAACACAATCACCCCAGTGCAGAACGCCAGGGCATTGCGTGCAGCCAAGGAGCGGCACTGATGTCCAGTCTGGCAGAAGCCACTATCCAGAGTGACCTGGATATCGCCCCCCTGTTGTTGCCCGCGCAGGTTTTGCGCAACGACGCACAAGCCATCAAGGCTGCCCATGAGCTGGCGCAAGTCGCTCGCCTGCAGGCAGCCAAACGTGACCAGCAGCGCAAGCTGCCGTGGTCGGAAATTGAACAATTCACCCGTAGCGGCCTGGGCAGCATTGCCATCCCGCGCGAGTACGGTGGTCCGCAGGTTTCCTTTGTCACCATCGCCGATGTTTTCGCGATCATTTCCGCGGCGGACCCGGCACTCGGGCAAATCCCGCAGAACCAGTTCGGCATCCTGAACCTGGTGCTCGGCAGCGCCACTGAATCGCAGAAAAAACAGCTGTTCAAAAGCGTGCTCGAAGGCTGGCGCATCGGCAATGCCGGGCCAGAACGTGGCACCAAAAACACCCTCGAACTCAAGGCGCGGATCACTGCTGACGGCGACGGTTTTGTCATCAGCGGCCAGAAGTTCTACTCCACCGGCGCGCTGTTCGCCCACTGGGTCGCGGTCAAGGCGTTGAACGATGACGGCAAGCAAGTGCTGGCCTTCGTCCGCCGTGGCACGCCGGGCCTGCGCATCGTTGATGACTGGTCCGGTTTCGGCCAGCGCACCACCGCCAGCGGCACCATTTTGCTCAACAACGTGCCGGTCGACGCCGAGTTGGTGGTGGATAACTGGAAGATCAACGACAGCCCGAACATCCAGGGCGCCGTGTCGCAATTGATTCAAGCGGCCATCGACGCCGGCATCGCCCGTGGTGCCATCGACGACGCCATCGAATTCGTCAAAACCCGCGCCCGGCCATGGATCGACGCCAAGGTCCAACGCGCCAGCGACGACCTCTACGTGATCGCCGACATCGGCAAACTAAAAATCGAACTGCACGCCGCCGAAGCCCTGTTGCGCAAGGCCGGGCAAGTGCTCGATCAGGTCAATGCCGCGCCACTCACCGCCGAGTCCGCCGCCCGCGCTTCAATCGCCGTGGCCGAAGCCAAAGTGCTGACCACCGAAATCTCGTTGCTGGCCAGCGAAAAGCTTTTCGAGCTGGCCGGCAGCCGCGCCACCCTCGCCGAATTCAACCTCGACCGCCACTGGCGCAACGCCCGCGTGCACACCTTGCACGACCCCGTCCGCTGGAAATATCACGCCGTCGGCACTTACCACTTGAACGGCACGCTGCCGGCTCGCCACTCCTGGATTTGACCAGACCTCTGGAGAAACACATGACTCTTTCTCACCACGTCGCGGTCATAACCAGCGATGAGCTAGCCCTGATCGTCGCCAGTGACCTGGCCGAAGATTTCAAACGCGACAGCGCCCTGCGCGACCGCGAACGCCGTTTGCCGCACCCGGAACTGGAAGTGTTTTCCCGCTCGGGCCTCTGGGGCATCAGCGTGCCAAAAGAATACGGCGGCGCCGGGGTTTCCAATGTCACCTTGGCCAAGGTCATTGCCTTGATTGCCCAGGCTGACGGCTCCCTCGGACAAATCCCGCAGAACCATTTTTACGCCCTCGAAGTGCTGCGCGTGAACGGCGGCGAAGCGCAGAAAAAACGTCTCTACGCCGAAGTGTTGGCCGGTCAGCGCTTCGGCAATGCCCTCGCCGAACTCGGCACCAAAACCGCCCACGACCGCGTCACCAGCCTGACCCGCGACGGCGACGGCGACGGCGACGGCTATCGCATCAACGGTCGCAAGTTCTACGCCACGGGCGCGATCTACGCCCAACGCATCCCCACTTCAGTGGTGGATGAAAACGGCGTGCAGCAACTGGCCTTCGTGCCTCGCGACAGTAAAGGCTTGACCGTGATCGACGACTGGAGCGGTTTCGGCCAGCGCACCACCGGCAGCGGTTCGGTGGTGTTCGAAGACGTGTACGTCGCCGCCGAAGATGTGATCCCGTTCCAAAGTGCTTTCGAACGCCCAACCACCGTCGGCCCATTGGCGCAGATCCTTCACGCCGCCATCGACACCGGCATAGCCCGCGCGGCTTACGAAGATGCCTTGCATTTCGTGCGCACCAAAACCCGGCCGTGGATCGACGCCACCCATGAAAAAGCCGTCGAAGACCCGCTGACGATCAAGAGCTTCGGCCACCTTGCGATTCGCCTGCACGCCACCGAAGCACTGCTGGAACGCTCCGGCGAATTCCTCGACAAGGCCCAGGCCGACATGAATGCCGAGACCGTGGCCGCCGCCTCGATTGCCGTCGCCGAGGCTCGGGCCATCAGCACCGAAATTTCCCTCGCCGCCGGCAGCACGCTGTTCGAGTTGGCCGGTAGCCAGGCAACCCTGATCGAACACGGTCTGGATCGGCACTGGCGTAACGCTCGCGTGCATACCTTGCACGACCCGGTGCGCTGGAAGTATCACGCGGTGGGCAATTACTACCTCAACGATGAAAACCCGCCGCTGCGGGGGACCATCTGATGGCCGACACCAAGAAGAAGATCCTGCTCAACGCGTTCAACATGAACTGCATCGGGCACATCAACCACGGCCTGTGGACGCACCCACGAGACAACTCGACCCAATACAAAACCGTCGAATATTGGACTGAACTGGCGCAGTTGCTGGAGCGTGGACTGTTCGACGGTTTGTTCATCGCTGACATCGTTGGCGTGTACGACGTCTATCAAAACTCGGTGGACGTGCCGCTGAAAGAGTCGATCCAGCTGCCGGTCAACGACCCGCTGCTGCTGGTTTCGGCCATGGCTGCGGTGACGAAAAATCTCGGTTTCGGCCTGACCGCCAACCTGACTTACGAACCGCCGTATCTGTTTGCCCGGCGCATGTCGACGCTCGACCATTTGAGTCGCGGTCGGGTCGGCTGGAACATCGTCACCGGCTACCTCGACAGCGCCGCCAAGGCCATGGGTCTGAGCGAACAAGTCGAGCACGACCGCCGCTACGACCAGGCCGACGAGTACTTGCAAGTGCTCTACAAACTCTGGGAAGGCAGCTGGGAAAACGGCGCAGTGCTCAACGATCCCAAGCAACGGATCTACGCCCAGCCGGAGAAAGTGCACAAGGTCGAGCACAAGGGCGAGTTCTATCAGGTCGAGGGTTATCACCTCTGCGAGCCGTCGCCGCAGCGCACGCCGGTGCTGTTCCAGGCTGGCAGTTCGGATCGCGGATTGCTGTTCGCCGGGCGTCATGCCGAGTGCGTGTTCATCAGCGGCCAGAACAAACCGTCGACCAAAGTGCAGGTGGACAAGGTCCGCGCCAGCGCGGTCGAGGCCGGGCGTAACCCTGAGGACATCAAGGTGTTCATGGGCCTGAACGTGATCGTCGGCGCCACCGAGGAACTGGCCTGGGCCAAGCACGCCGAGTACCTGAGCTACGCCAGTGCCGAGGCCGGCGTGGCGCACTTTTCGGCGTCCACGGCGATCGATTTTTCCCAGTACGAAATTGACGAACCGATCCAGTACGTGAAGAGCAACGCGATCCAGTCGGCGACCAAGAACCTGCAAAACAACGACTGGACCCGGCGCAAATTGCTCGAACAACACGCCCTCGGTGGCCGCTACATCACCGTGGTGGGTTCGCCTGAGCAAGTGGCGGATGAGCTGGAATCGTGGATCGCCGAAACCGGGCTGGATGGCTTCAACCTGACGCGGATTGTCACCCCGGAAAGCTATGTGGATTTCATCGATCTGGTGATTCCCGAGTTGCAGCGTCGCGGGTCGTACAAGACCGCCTACGACAGCGGCAGCCTGCGCGAGAAGCTGTTTCACGGTGACGCGCATTTGCCTGAGCAACACACGGGCGCCCATTACCGATACCAACCCCATACCTGATCGTTCCCACGCTCCGCGTGGGAATGCAGCCCGGGACGCTCCGCGTCCCAAGAGCGGACGCAGAGCGTCCATTGAGGCATTCCCACGCAGAGCGTGGGAACGATCCGAATTCAATGCACTGACTGGAATAACCATCATGACCAAGCACTACCTCTCTCACCCAGTCAAAGCACTGGCCCTGGCCCTCGGCCTCTTCAGTTCCGTCACCTTCGCCGCCGAAGCGCCGCTGAAAGTCGGCACCACCGCCGCCTTCGCCATCCCGCTGGAAGCCGCCGTTGAAGAAGCCTCCAAACAAGGCCTGAACGTCGAGCTCGTGGAGTTCAGCGACTGGATCGCCCCCAACGTCAGCCTCGCCGCTGGCGACATCGACGTGAACTACTTCCAGCACATCCCGTTCCTGGAAAACGCCAAGTCTGCCGCCGGTTTTGACCTGGTGCCGTTCGCGCCGGGGATCATCAACAACGTCGGCCTCTACTCGAAGAAATACAAAAGCTTCGACGAGCTCCCGCAAGGCGCCACCGTCGCCATCGCCAACGACCCGATCAACAGCGGTCGCGGCCTGCAACTGCTGGCTAAAGCAGGCCTGATCACCCTCAAGCCTGGCGTTGGCTACAAGGCCACCGAAGAAGACATCATCGCCAACCCGAAGAAGATCAAAATCCTCCAGGTCGAAGCCGTGCAATTGGTGCGCGCCTATGACGACGCCGATCTGGTCCAGGGCTACCCGGCCTACATTCGCCTGTCGAAGACCTTCGATGCCGGCTCGGCGCTGCTGTTCGACGGCCTCGATCACAAGGAATACGTGATTCAGTTCGTGATCCAGCCAAAAAGCAAAACCGACCCGCGCCTGATCAAATTCGTCGACATCTACCAGCACTCGCCCGCCGTTCGCGCAGCGCTGGATAAGGCTCACGGCAAGCTCTATCAAGCCGGTTGGGAAAGCTGAGCATGACGGCCGCGATCCAACGGCGACTGGATATTCCAGAGCCTCAGAAAGCCGAACAGAAGGAACTGCACCCGGACCTCAATCGCGCTCACGTGCGCTTCATTGGCCTGGGCAAAACCTACAACGGCCAGCAAGGTCCGGTGGCGGCGTTGCACGGCATTGACCTGGCGATCCAGCGCGGTGAAGTGTTCGGCATCATCGGCCGTAGCGGCGCCGGCAAGTCGTCGCTGATTCGCACGATTAATCGCCTGGAACAACCGAGCACCGGGCGGGTGCTGATTGATCAGGTCGACATCGGCGAGTTCGATGAAGACCGTTTGGTGGCGCTGCGGCGGCGGATCGGCATGATCTTCCAGCACTTCAATTTGATGTCAGCCAAGACCGTTTGGCAGAACGTTGAATTGCCGCTGAAAGTCGCTGGCGTGCCCAAGGAGAAACGCGAAAAGAAAGTCCGTGAGTTGCTGGAACTGGTGGGGCTGCAAGAGAAGCACAAGGCCTACCCGGCGCAGCTTTCCGGTGGGCAGAAACAGCGCGTCGGCATCGCTCGCGCGCTGGTGCATGACCCGGAGATTTTGCTGTGCGACGAAGCGACTTCGGCGCTGGATCCGGAGACCACCCAATCGATCCTCGGCCTGCTGCGCGAGATCAATCGGCGCCTGGGTTTGACCATTGTGCTGATCACCCACGAGATGGCGGTGATCCGCGATATCTGCGACCGGGTCGTGGTGCTTGAACACGGACGTGTCGTTGAGCAAGGGCCGGTGTGGGAAGTCTTCGGCAACCCGCAGCATGAAGTCAGCAAGACCTTGCTCGCACCGCTGCAACACGCGTTGCCGGAGGAATTGCAGAGTCGTTTACAGGCACAGCCGCAATCTTCGGACGCCGCTGTGGTGCTGCGTTTGCAATTCACTGGCAGCGCGACCGACGAACCGGACCTGGCGGCGCTGTTCGCGGCGCTCGGTGGCCGCGTACGGTTGCTTCAGGGCGGCGTAGAGCGGATCCAGGGCCATGCGCTGGGGCAACTGCTGTTGGCGGTGACAGGCTCGTCCCTGGGCGCTGAAGAACTGCGTCAGCGCGCCGGCAACTGGGCGCAACAGGTGGAGGTGCTGGGTTATGTGGTTTGATCGCTTGCTGCAGGGCTTTATCGATACGTTTTTGATGGTGGGTGTGTCATCGCTCATCGCGCTGCTGGCGGGCATTCCGCTGGCGGTGATCCTGGTGACCAGCTCCAAGGGCGGGATTTACGAAGCTCCGGCGCTTAACCGAGCATTGGGCGCGTTCGTGAACCTGTTTCGCTCGATTCCATTCTTGATCTTGATGGTGGCGTTGATTCCGTTCACGCGGCTGATCGTCGGCACCACTTATGGTGTCTGGGCGGCTGTGGTGCCGCTGACCATTGCCGCGACACCGTTCTTTGCGCGCATCGCCGAAGTGAGTTTGCGAGAAGTCGATCACGGCTTGATCGAAGCCGCGCAAGCGATGGGATGCCGACGCTGGCATATCGTCTGGCATGTACTGCTGCCTGAGGCGTTGCCGGGGATTGTTGGCGGCTTCACCATTACGCTGGTGACGATGATCAATTCGTCGGCCATGGCCGGGGCGATTGGTGCCGGTGGGCTGGGGGACATTGCGTATCGGTACGGGTATCAGCGCTTTGATAGCCAGATCATGCTGACGGTGATTGTGTTACTGGTGGTGTTGGTGGCGATTATTCAACTCGGTGGGGATCGCTTGGCTCGGGGCCTTAACAAGCGCTGAGTCTGGCTTGGGTTATTGGTTGTCAGTGATATTGCCAGCGCGAGCAAGCTCGCTCCCACAGTTGACCGCGTTCCCCTGTGGGAGCGAGCCTGCTCGCGATGGCTGCGAAGCAGCCCCATGTTTGATGGCGTATATTCGGCAAATCCCCATTGCCTGCGCAGCCCACCATGAAACAGACCCCCGACGACCTCCAGCAGATCACCTCCACCACCCTGGGCCATTACAACTCGGTGGCCGAGGGTTTTCGTGAGGGGACGCGCGATCATGATGTGAGCCAGAACATCGACGCGTTGCTGCGGCACATCCAGGGTGAAGCGCCGTTCAGCATTCTCGATTTCGGCTGCGGTCCGGGTCGTGACCTGCAAACTTTCACACGCATGGGCCACATCGCCGTCGGCCTCGACGGTTCGGAGAAGTTTGCGCAGATGGCCCGGGAGGACAGTGGTTGCGAGGTCTGGCAGCAGGATTTTCTGAAGCTTGATCTGCCGGCCGAACGCTTTGACGGGATTTTTGCCAATGCGGTGCTGTTTCATATCCCGCGTCAGGAATTGCCTCGGGTGTTGCAGGAACTGCACGCGGCGCTGAAACCGGGCGGGGTGTTGTTCAGCTCCAATCCCCGTGGGGAGAATCAGGAAGGCTGGAATGGGCCGCGGTATGGGGCGTATCACGATTTGCAGGCGTGGCAGGCATTGCTGACCGAGGCGGGGTTTGTGGAGTTGGAGCATTACTACCGGCCGGCGGGGTTGCCGCGCGAACAGCAACCTTGGTTGGCGAGTGTTTGGCGTAAGCCTGTGTAGTCAGGTCCGACGCTTTCGCGGGCAAGCCTTACTCCTACAGCGCGCCGCACATCCCTGCAGGAACGAGGCTTGCCCGCGAAGATCTTCAGGGCGACAAAGAAACCTGATATTTCACCACCGTCCCGTCCGTGCCAAACGCCGTGATGCTCTGCCTAGCCAGTGTCTTGCCTTCAACATCACGCTCACGCGCATCAAAATTCGCCACCAACCGCGTGCCATCGGCAAACGTCGTCTGCTGCACCAGGCGATCCTTGCTCAGCCAGCGAAAATCCGTCATCGCCTCAGTCGCCAGACGTTCGTGCAGCGGCCGGAAAAACCCATCCTGCCGTGCAATCACCGGCAAGCGCTGCTTCAACGTATCGGCGCTCAGGTGGTACAGCGGCGGCACGTTGTAGAGCAGCTGCATCAGTTCGTTCTCGGCCCGCACGTTGCTCAGTTTCAGGCTGTCGAACAGCCAATGATGAGTGGTGATCACCGAGCCGTGAAACACCGCCTGATACAGCGGCAACCGCGTCTGCGGGGCAAAGTGCACCGTGCGATAGGGTTCCTTGAGCGGCACGATTTTGAAAAAGACCTGGGGCTTTTCGTTGGGAAACCAGCGGCCCAAGTAATAGGGCGACTTAGGGTTCTTGCTCATGTCCGCATCGCCCCAACCGATCACCGAGGTCTGCATGCCGTGGGCAAACAGCACGCCCCGGGCCGTGGTGGCGTTGCCATCCTCGGAGCCGGCCGGCAGTTGCAACGTCTCGTTGAGCCAGCGCGAAGCGTCGATATTGCCCTCGGCGTTTTGCGCCTGGGTCATGCTGGCGCCGGGGCGATAGCTGTCGAACACCATACCCGTGGCGTAGGCGTCGAGAAACCAGCTGTTGAAACCGGCCTTGGCCTGCACGGCTTTGATGCGAGCCTCGAGCAACGGCCGCACACAACGCGGATCGGTGTAATGCCCGGATTGCTGGAAACCGCTTTTGAAGGCGCCACCGTTCAAGACAATCGCACACTCAAGATTGGCCCGTGAGCCGAGGTGCGCAGTGGTCCAGTCCGGGTTTTCAGATGTGGTCAACGCCGTTTCATAAGAGTCGTAAGGCGCCACCAGATACCCGGCCGCCACGCCTTGGCGCACTGCTTCGGGATGCCAAAGACCGCCCTCCCAGCCCTCGCCGAGACCCAGCCACAAGCGCGATAACCCGGCGGCTTGCAACTGTTCAAACGTTCTCGGCGACAACG
Organism: Pseudomonas sp. LBUM1646; assembly: GCF_059716165.1. Lineage (NCBI taxonomy): Bacteria > Pseudomonadati > Pseudomonadota > Gammaproteobacteria > Pseudomonadales > Pseudomonadaceae > Pseudomonas > Pseudomonas sp. LBUM1646. The sequence continues at coordinate 269,672 of NZ_CP166810.1, read as the reverse complement.
TGCTACCCCAGCGTTCGGGGGTTGGGGTCAGCGCTTCGGCAAAGGCTTTAGCCACTTCCGTGCGCAGCCGGCCATAACCTTCAGCCAGTTTTTGCATGTCCGGCTCAGCGACGGCCTGCCAACCACTTCGCGCCTTTTGGTTGAGCGCGCCATTGAGGCTGCGCAGCAACGTGGTTTGCTGGTAACGGTCGAGGGGCGGTTGGGCGCGGCTCAGGATCTGCCGGGTTTCAGCGTCAAAGCTGCCACGCAACTCGCTGGCCAGAGCGCCAGTGCCTCGCAGCAGTTTCAGCAATGCTGGCCAACTGCGCACATCGTCGGGGCCGAGCAGGTCGTTGCCCCACAGATAAACATGACTGGCTCCCAACAGTTTTTTGGCCTCGGGGGTTTTCAGCAGTTTGTCGCTCAGGGGTTCGTATTGCCCGCTGTCGATCAGCCATTGTCGATAGCGCTTGGCACCGGCCAGGGGATCGACGTCGCCCAACGACAACGTGAACGTCAGCGGTGTGCCGGGTGCCAGCGCGGTGAACTGGTGACGGGCGGCCAGCGCCAGGGTCTTGCCCTCGGCACTGAACGTCAGGTGATTATTGTAGGGATTGGTCATCAGCCAGTTCAGCGTGAAACTGCCGTGATCGACGCCCCATAGCGGCAGGCTCAGGTCCTGGGTGGTATTGAGCTCGCCCTGATCGAGCAAAAAGGCTTGCCACAGCGGATCCCCGGCCGGCACGTAATGCCCTTCTGCCAGCGGCCAGATCAGGGCTTTGCCCATTGAACTGCCAGGTTGCTTGAGGAAGCTCAGCGCTCCGGGGTCGCGCGCGCTGATGGACAGGGAGAGATCACGCTGGTCGAGACTGGCGCTGAGGGTCCAGGCACCGTCGTCCCATTGCCAATCGATGCGCTGGGGAGTCTGCACAAGCTGGCTGACCTTGTGCTCAGGCACACCGGCCGACGCCTGCACGGGCAGGTTGTGCGCGGGAGTGGCGCGGATCGACAAGGTTGCCGGGTCGAGTTCGACACGCCACAGCGGGTTTTCCAGCACGATATCGGCCAGGGCCCAAGGCGAGAACAGCAAGGTGCAGATCAGCAACAGAGAGCGATGGCGAGGCGGCATGGGGGTGTCCCTTCTGCGTCAAGAGCAGGGAGGGTAATCAACCGCAATGGAAATGTCGGGCAGTAAAATGTTGGGAAATTGTAGATCGCCTTCGCGGGCAAGCCTCGCTCCGACAGGAGACAGCATTCCCCCAGTGGGAGCGAGCCCGCTCCCACTGGGTATGTGCCTTACCGCGCCTCTTTCTTCGGCTCGCGAATCTTGTACCAGGCCACATACAGCGCCGGCAAAAACAGCAGCGTCAGCAACGTCGCAATGATAATCCCGCCAATCATCGCGTAGGCCATCGGCCCCCAGAACACTTCCCGGGCAATAGGGATCATCCCCAAACTCGCTGCCGCCGCCGTCAGCAGAATCGGCCGACGCCGATGTTCCGTGGCTTTCGCCACCGCATCCCACGGCTCAAGGCCTTCCTTCTCCAGCGCATCGATCTGCGTCACCAGAATCACCGAGTTGCGGATGATGATGCCGATCAGCGCCAGGATCCCGAGGATCGCCACGAAGCCCATCGGCGTGCCCGTCGGGATCAGCGCCAGCACCACGCCGATCAGGCCGAGCGGTGCGACGCTGGCCACCAGGAACAGCTTCTGCACGCTGTGCAGCTGGATCATCAGGAAGGTCGCCATCAAGAACAACATCAGCGGCACGACCTTGGCAATCGGCCCTTGTGCCTTGCCGCTTTCCTCGACCGTACCGCCAGTGGCGACCTTGTAACCCACCGGCAACCCGGCAGCGAACTTATCGATGGTCGGTTGCAGCTGTTTCACCAGGTCCGTCGGCTGGATCTCGTCGCGCACCGCTGCCTTGATGGTAATGGTCGGTTTGCGATCCCGGCGCCAGACCAGCGGTTGCTCCAGTTCATAGCGCACCGTGGCGAAGGCCAGCAGCGGGATCGAGGTGCCACCCGGCGTGACGATTTGCAGGTTTTGCAAGGTCTCCGGCGTACCGCGCTCGGCGTCTTCGGCGCGACCGACGACGTTGATCAGGTAGATGTCATCGTCCACCTGGGTGATCGGCGAGCCGACGACGATGCTGTTCATCAGGTTGGCCACGTCTTCCGACGACAACCCCAGTTGCCGCGCCTTGTCCTGGGCGATGTCGATGCGCAGGACTTTGCCCGGTTCGTTCCAGTCGTAAATGATCTCGCCGATGTGCGAGTTCTTGTCGAGCTCGGTGGCCAGTTCGATCGTGTGCTTGCGCACCTGATCGATGTCCTTGCCGCTGACCCGGTACTGAATCGGACGCCCCACCGGCGGGCCCATTTCCAGGGCCTGCACGTAGCTGCCGATGCCGACGAAGTCTTTGCGCAGCCGCTCACGCAAGCGCTGGCTGAGCGCGGTGCGCGATTCCAGGCCTTTGCTGACGATCACCAGTTGCGCGTAGTACGGGTTCTGCAATTGCTGGTCGAGGGGCAGGTAGAAACGAATCGCGCCTTCGCCGATGTAGGTGCTCCAGCGCACGATGTCCGGGTCGTCCTTGAACGTCGCTTCGAGCTTGTCCACAGCCTTGCGCGTCTCGTCGATCGAGGCGTTTTGCGGCAGGTTGATGTCGACGAGGATTTCCGGCCGATCCGAGGATGGGAAAAATTGGTTCTGCACGAACTGCATGGAAAATACCGACGCCACGAACAACGCAATGGTGATGCCGATGGCCCACCAGCGATTGCGCATGGCCCAGAGCATGCCGCCGTTGAATGCCCGGCCGATGCGACCCGGCTCGGCGGAATGCGGTTTCACATTGGTACTGAGGATGTGCACGGCGATCACCGGGGCAAACAGCACGGCGACGATCCACGACACCAGCATCGCCACGGCAATCACCGCAAACAGCGTGAAGGTGTACTCACCGGCGGAACTGGCGTTCAAGCCAATCGGCACGAAACCGGCGACCGTCACCAGCGTGCCGGTGAGCATCGGAAACGCGGTCGAGGTGTAGGCGAACGTCGCCGCCTGCTCCTTGGTTTCGCCCATTTCCAGGCGCGTGACCATCATCTCGACCGTGATCATCGCGTCGTCCACCAACAGGCCGAGGGCAATGATCAGCGCACCGAGGGAAATCCGCTGCATGGTGATGCCGCTGTATTCCATGAAGACGAAGACCATCGCCAGCACCAGCGGAATCGAGCAGGCCACCACCAGCCCTGCTCGCACGCCGAGGCTGATGAAGCTGACGATCAGCACGATCACCACCGCTTCGAACAACGCACTGGTGAAACCGCCGACAGCTTTTTCCACAACGGCAGCCTGGTCGGACACGTTGTGCACACCGACGCCCACCGGCAAATCGGCGGTCAGGTCGGTCATGCGTTGGTGCAGGGACTTGCCGAACTCCTGGATGTTGCCGCCCTTCTTCATGGCAATCGCCAAGCCAATGGCCGAATGCCCGTTGAAGCGAAACTCCGGGGTAGCCGGATCGACGTAGCCACGACTGATGTCGGCGATATCGGCCAGGCGATAGAAGCGATCGTTGAGTCGCAGGTTGACGTTGGCCAGGTCTTTTTCGGAAGCAAACTGCCCGGAAGTGCGCACGGAAATCCGCTCGGGACCTGCCTCGATCACACCGGCCGGGGTCACGGCGTTTTGCGATTGCAGGCTCTGCACAACCTGGCGCTGATCAATGCCCAGCGCGGCGAGTTTGCGCGTGGAGAAGTTCAGGTACAGGACTTCATCCTGCTCACCAATCATCTCGACCTTGCCCAGCCCTGGCACGTCACGAATCGCGGCACGAACCTGCTCTACGTAATCGCGCAATTGGCGCATCGACAAGCCGTCAGCGGTGAAGGCGTACACCGAGCCGTACACGTCACCAAACTCGTCGTTGAACCCCGGCCCTTGCAGGCCTTTGGGGAAGTCGCCGCGAATATCGTTGATCTTCTTGCGCACCTGATACCAGATTTCCGGGATGTCCTTGGCGCTGGTGGTGTCACGCAGGTAGACGAAGACCGTTGATTCACCGGGTCGGGTGTAGCTTTTCACGTAGTCGAGGGAGTCGAGCTCTTCGAGCTTTTTCTCGATGCGGTCAGTGACCTGCTTGAGGGTTTCTTCCTGGGTCGCGCCCGGCCAGCGGGTCTGGATGACCATGGTCTTGATGGTGAACGAGGGGTCTTCCTCACGACCCAGGTTCATGTACGAGAACACGCCCATCAGCAGCGCGACGAACATCAAATACCAGACAAACGACTGATGCTTGAGGGCCCATTCGGATAAGTTGAAACTCCCTTTCATTGTGGGCTGCCCTCATCGACTTTGACTTTCTGCCCAGGTTTCAGGCTGTTCACACCGGCACTGACCACCCGTTCACCGGACTTCACGCCGTCGGCCAGCACCACCGTTGAATCGGTGCGGCTGATCAGACTGACGTCGCGCGGAGCAACGGTTTGCGTCTGCGGGTCGATGACCCAGATACGGATTTTGCCGTCCGCCTCCTGAAGCGCAGTCACGGGTAATTCAATGCGCGGTTTGATCGCCGAACTGAGGGTCACGCTGATCGCCGTGCCGAGGCGAAAGCCCGGTGGCGTGTCGGTCAGGGTCAGGCGCGCGCGACGGGTACGGGTCGCGCTTTGGGCCTGGGGTTCGATTTCGCGGATGATCGCAGTGCTGGTGATGCTCGGGTCCAGTTGCGAGGCGACCTGGAACACCACGTCCGTCGGCAGTTGATCGACCAGGGTATCCGGCAGGTCGATCACCGCTTCCTTGATGTCCGGTTGCGCCAGGGTCACCACTTGCTGGCCGGCGGTGACGACTTGCCCGGCCTCGGCATTCCACGCGGTGACGATGGCTTTGTGATCGGTGCGCAACTGGACGTAGTTGAGTTGGTCCTTGGCCTGATCGACCGCGGCCTTGGCCTGATCGAGGGACGCCTGGGTGGTTTTCAGGTCGGTCTGGGCGATGTCCAGTTGCGCCTGGGCACCGACCCCGCGATCAAACAACTCCTGCTGGCGACGGGCGCTGGCCTGGGCATTGATGAATTGCGCCTGGATGCGCGCCAGATCACCCTGGGTCGCGCGCAATTGGTTCTGTTGATCGGTGGGGTCGAGGGTCGCGAGTAAAGCGCCCTTCTCGACTTCGGCGCCAACATCGACATTACGGCTGGCGATACGACCCGGCACGCGGAAGCCGATATTGCTTTCGTAGCGCGCCTGGATGCTGCCGGCGAAACGGCCGAGGTCTTCCTCATTCAACGCTTTGACTTCGATGGACAGCACCGGGCGCACCGGCTCCGGCGGTGGCTCTTTTTTCGAGCAGGCGACCAGCAGCAAACCGGCGGACAGCAGCATCAGGCGCTTCATTGGTCGGCTCCCGGTGCCAGATCCTTGTAGGTGTTCTCGGCGATGTCCACTTTCATTCCCGGGTGCAGTAACTGGCCACCGGCGATGATGACTTTTTCACCACCGTCCAGGCCGCCGCTGATGATGACTTTGCCGGTCAGGTAGCGGCCGACGGTGACGGTGTGCAATTGGGCTTTGCCGTCCGCGTCCACCAGCCACACGGCGGGTTCGCTGAGGTTTTTCGTTAGCGCTGACCAGGGCAATTCCACGGCGGATTTGCCCGGCGCCTTGGCCGTGGCGCTGACCACCGAGCCAAGCTGCATGCCGTCAGGCAGACCGTTAAGGGTGACTTTGACTTGTACGGTGCCGGTCTGCGCCGAAACGGCCGGGGTGATTTCCCGGACGGTGCCGGTGGTTTTGATCGCCGGGTTATCGAGCAGGCTGACAACCAGGGATTTGTCCGAGGGCGGCTCGGACAGCAGCGATTCGTAGACGTTGAACACGGCGTCGCGTTCGCCGTCCCGGGCCAGGCTGAAGATCGGCACGGTGGCCTGGACCACTTGGCCGACTTCGGCCTGACGCGCGGTAATCACCCCTGGCGCTTCAGAGATCAGCGAGGTGTAGCTCAGTTGTTCACGGGCGTTGGCCAATTGCGCCTGGGCGGCGGTCAGGGCACTTTGACTGCTGCGTAAAGCAGCCTGCGCCGCATCGTATTCGCTTTGGCTGGTGTAGCCCTTGGGCAAGAGTTTTTGCTGGCGAACGAACGCGGCGGCGGTCTGCTTGACCCGAGCCTGTTCGGCGGTGACCTGGGCCTGGGCCGAATCGACGTTGGTCTGCAGGTCCTTCGGATCGAGTTTGGCGAGCACCTGTTTGGCGGAAACCCGGTCACCGACATCGACCATGCGCTGGATGATCTTGCCGCCGACGCGGAACGACAACTCAGTCTGCACCCGAGCCTGGACGTCGCCGGTGAGGGTCACCGAAGCGGCGTAATCCGCGGGCTTTACCGCTTGCACGAAGACGCGCGGCAGGTCTTTCTCGACCGGTTTTTTATCGCCGCAGCCAGCCAGCATCGCAAGGAGGCTCAGGCCGATCATTATTTTCAATCCGGGACCCGCCATGCAGACTCCTTTGCGTTGTACGAACGTGCCAGTGACGATACGACTGTGAGCTTAGAACAGGGTTCAATGGGTGCACTGGAAGCGTTAAATAATGCGATCACACCGCTGTCTTTGTAGCAGCTGGCGAAGCCTGCGTTCGGCTGCGAAGCAGTCGTGAAGTCAGACACCGCGGTGTATCAGGCAGACTGAGTACTCAGGTTTGACGACTGCTTCGCAGCCGAACGCAGGCTTCGCCAGCTGCTACAGGTCACGGTGTTCCCGACAATAAGGCAAACTGGCCGCCTATGCAGCAGGAAGCTCTTATGCTCAAAACACTCGCGGTGGCCAATTACCGCTCGATCAACAAATTGGTGATCCCGCTGGGTCGGTTGAACCTGATCACCGGCCCCAACGGCAGCGGCAAGTCCAACCTCTACCGTGCGCTGCGTTTGTTGGCGGAAACCGCCCAGGGTGGCGTGGTCAATGCGCTGGCCCGTGAGGGCGGGCTGGATTCGACGTTCTGGGCCGGGCCGGAGAACATCAGCCGGCGTATGCGTAACGGTGAAGTGCCAGTCGAGGCGACTGTTCGACACGGTGCAAAGCGCTTGCGCCTGGGATTTGCCGGTGAAGACTTCGGTTACTCGATCAGCCTCGGGCTGCCCGAATCCAACGGCCACTTCATGCTGCCCGAGCACAGCTCACCCATTCCGTCACGTTTCAGCCTCGACCCGCAAATCAAGCGCGAATGCGTCTGGGCCGGGCCGTTCTATCGTCCAGCGAGCCTGCTGATAGATCGCGATGGGCCGATGATTCGCGCCCGAGCCAACCGTAGCTGGGACGTGCTGGCCCAGCACACGCCGAACTTTGACAGCCTATTCGATCAGGTCGGCAGCTTGCGCACTTCGCCGGAGGTTCTGGAGATGCGCGAGTTTATCCGTCGCTGGCGCTTCTACGATCACTTTCGCAGTGATGCCGATGCCCCGGTGCGCCAACCGCAGCTCGGCACCCGCACGCCGGTGTTGCACCACGACGGTCGCGACTTGGCGGCAGCCTTGCAGACCATCATCGAAATCGGTGACCCCGAGGCACTGCGGGCAGCGATCAGCGACGCCTTTCCCGGCGCGAGACTGCACATCGAACCGCTGCCCGGTGGACGCTTCGCCATCGAGTTTTATCAGGAAGGTTTATTGCGACCGTTGTCGGCGGCAGAACTGTCGGACGGCACGCTGCGTTATTTGCTATTGGTCGCGGCGCTGCTGACACCTCGACCGCCGACGCTGATGGTGCTGAACGAACCGGAAACCAGCCTGCATCCGGACCTGCTGCCGGCGTTGGCGCGCTTGATTATCCGCGCGTCCGAACAGTGTCAGGTGTGGGTGGTGTCCCATGCCCGACGGTTGATCTCGGCGTTACAGGAAGACCTGGAGTGCAATTGCATTGTGCTGGAGAAGACCTTGGGCCAGACCGGGATAGTCGGGCAGCGGGTGCTGGATGAGCCGGCGTGGAATTGGCCGGATTGAGGCGCACCGATCGTTCCCACGCTCTGCGTGGGAATGCCTCAAGGGACGCTCTGCGTTCCAATGGGACGCGGAGCGTCCCGGGCTGCATTCCCACGCGGAGCGTGGGAACGATCAGGTCAGAGAATCACCCCTGCCACTTCCCACCCTCGACAATCACGCTCTCAGGCTGGGTGTCATCGCTCAGTTCTTTACGCACGTACTGGTCGTACAGTTTGAGCAGATACTTCTCTTCACCCAGCTTCGCCAACTCGGTATTCACCCAATCACGCAGTTCGATATTGCCCTTCTTCACCGCTGGTGCAATCGGTGCTTCGGCGCCCAGGGTCTGGGCCAACACGCGGTAGCCAGGGTTTTGCTTGGCCCAGCTGAACAGCACCAGATTGTCCTGCGCATAGGCATCGCCACGCCCATTGGCCAAGGCTTGCAGGGACTCGGAGTTTTTCTCGAACTTCAGCAGTTTCCAGTCCGGATGATTCTTGGTCAGCCAGATATCGGCGGTAGTACCGGTGGTGACGATGGTGGTGCGGGTCGCCAGGTCATCGAGGTTTTTCACCGAGCTGCCCTGCGGCACGAGGGCCTGCACCGCGACCTTGAGGTTCGGGTTGGTGAATTCCACCGCTTCCTTGCGCTCCGGGGTGACGGTCATGTTGGCCAGGATCAGGTCAACCTTGTCGCTTTGCAGGAACGGAATACGGCTGGCCGGTTCCACGGCGACGAATTCGACTTTGTTTTCATCGCCAAGCAGATCCTTGGCGAATTGACGGCCAATGTCAGTATCGAAACCGACGTAGCGCCCTGCTTCATCGACGAAACCGAACGGCGGCTTGTCGGTGAAGACCCCAACGATCAGCTTGTCCCGGGCCTTGATTTTGTCCAGGTAGCTGGCCGGCGCGGTACTTTCGCTGGCGACTTTTGGCTTTGGCGTTTCTTCGGATTTGTTGCAGCCGGCCAACAACGCCAGGCCGAGCAGCGGCAGTAGCAAGAGTGAAGACTTGGCAGTTTTCATAGCAGTTCCAGTTCCTTTGATTGAGTCTTTTTGGGCAGGGCTTCGACGTAGGAGAATTTCTCCAGGAACTGCTGCGCTCGTGCGGTTTGCGGGTTCGTAAAGAAAAGCTCGGGAGGGTTTTGTTCGAGGATGCGCCCGGCATCCATGAACACGATGCGGTCGGCCACCGCGCGGGCGAAGGCCATTTCGTGGGTGACGATCAGCAGGGTCATGCCTTCGCGGGCCAGGCCCTGAATCACTTCCAGTACTTCCTTGACCATTTCCGGGTCGAGGGCGGCGGTGACTTCATCGAACAACATGACCTTGGGGTTCATGCACAGCGAACGAACGATGGCGATACGTTGCTGCTGGCCACCGGAGAGCTGGCGCGGAAAGGCGTCGCGCTTGTCCAGCAGGCCCACGCGTTCGAGCAACGCTTCGGCCTGGGCGCGAGCGTCGCGGCGATCACGCTTTTGCACTTTGACCGGGCCGAGCAGCAAGTTGTCGAGCACGTTCATGTGCGGGAACAGGTGATAACTCTGGAACACCATGCCGATCTGCTGCCGCACATCGCGCCAGTCGGTGCCCTTGTCCAGCAACTCGCGACCATTGAATTTCAAGCTGCCGCTGTGGGCGACTTCCAGGCCGTTGAGGCAGCGCAGCAAGGTACTTTTGCCGCAACCGCTGGGGCCGAGGATGACGATCACTTCACCCGGTTTCACTTGCAGGTCGATCTCGTTGAGCACCTGTTGCTCACCAAAAAACTTGTTGAAACCCTTGAACTCGATCAATGCGCTCATGCTTGCGTCCAGCGCCGCTCCAGCACGCGCGAGGCGGCCGAGAGCGGGTAGCAGATGAAAAAGAAAAACAGGAACAGTGCGCCGTAGATCAGCACCGACTCGTAAGTGCGCTCGATGATCTGCTGGCCGACCTTGATCACGTCCACCACACCGATCAGCACCGCCAGGGAGCTGGTCTTGATGATTCGCGTGTAGACGTTGATGGTCGGCGGCGTCATGCGTTTCAGCGCTTGCGGCAGCAGTACGTAGCCATAGAGTTGCGGACCGTCCAGACCAATCGACAGCCCCGCCTCACGCTGGCCGCGAGGCAACGACAGCAACGCGCCACGCACCACTTCGCCGACCTCGCTGGCGCCCCACAGCGACAGCACCAGCACCGCGCACCAGAAACTCGGGATGCTCACGCCGAAGAAAATCGGCAGGCCGAAAAACAGCAGGTAGAGCCAGACCAGCACCGGGATCGCCCGGAACAGTTCCAGGTAGACCCGCAGGATTGCGTTCAGCCATTTCGAATTCAGCGTGCGCAACACGCCGTAGAGCACGCCGCCAACGGTGCTGATGGCGATGCTCAGGAAGGAAATCGACAACGTCTGCGCCGCGCCTTTGCCCAGTTGCGGCAACGACACCCAGAGCAACTCAAGACCCGAACTGGCCATGCTGGAGCCTCCTTTCCAGACGGCTGAGCAACAGCGATAGCGGCAAGAACAGCAGCACGCAAATCAACGTCAGCACGGCGAGCATTTCGTAGGTTTTGTAGTAGAGCGCGATGTAGCTTTTGGTGGTGTAGAGAATCTCTGGCACCGCCACCGCCGAGACCACGGTGGTTTCCTTGAGCAGGAAAATGAAATTGGCAAACAGCGACGGCAGGCTGAGGATCCCGGCTTGCGGCAGGATCACATAGCGCAGCAATTGCCCGTGGGACAGGCCAATGGAGCGGCCGGATTCGAGTTGTGCTTGCGGCACCGCATCCACACCAGCGCGCAGCACTTCGGTGAGGTAGGCGCCGCCGAGGAAAGTCATGGTGATGATCGCCGCGGTAAAACCGGAAACGCTGATGCCCAGCGCCGGCAGGGCGAAGTAGACGAAGAACAGCTGAATCAACAAAGGCGTGTTGCGCGCCAGTTCCACGTACAGCCCGACCAGGCGCTGCAAGTAAGGCGTGCGGAACACCAGAATCGTCGCGTTGATTAGCGCCACCAGCAGCGAGGTGCCGATGGCAATGAAGCCGACCTGCAGCGTCACGCCCACGGCTTTGAGAAACGCCGGCAGGGTGCTGAGGATAAATGCGTAATCGAAGGTCATTGAACATCCTGAACGTCGCTCGGTAAGCGACGGTGGTGCAGTCCATGGGCGGTGGATAACCGCCCGGCAGGCACCGACTTTAAAGGTATAAAAATAAGAATTTAAATACCGTTAAAGCATATTGATATCACGCAAAAAACTATCCCGTGGATTTGCGGCGCCAACGGAAGACGGCTATTTTCCTTTTCGCTGTAGGAAGGATCTTTTTTTCAAAAAGCCCCTCCAAGGACGCACAGCTTTTGGCCAGACTCTCGGCCAAACCATCACAAGGAAGAGAAAAATGGCTGACGTAAAAGCACCGCAGCGGCTGGATCCGCAGGACATTGTGAAGTTGTTGGTGGCGTTGCGCAGAGCGTTGAAGGCCAGGGTGGCCTGAGATGATCGTTCCCACGCTCCGCTTGGGAATGCCTCAAGGGACGCTCCGCGTCCAGTGACGCGGAGCGTCACGGGCTGCATTCCCACGCAGAGCGTGGGAACGATCAATGCACATACAAAAACGCCGACGCTAATACCAGCCGTCGGCGTTGAAACCTTGAAGGGGTTTGTTGTTGCGTCGAATCAGAACGCCGGCAGTACCGCGCCGTTGTACTTCTTCGCGATGAATGCTTTCACTTCCGGGCTGGTCAAGGCTTTGGCCAGTTTCTGGATGGCATCGCTGTCCTTGTTGTCCGGACGAGCCACGAGGAAGTTCACGTAAGGCGAATCTGCACCTTCGATTACCAGCGCGTCTTTAGCCGGGTTCAGGCCTGCTTCCAGCGCGTAGTTGGTGTTGATCATGTCCAGGTCGACCTGGTCCAGCACACGCGGCAGCATGGCCGATTCCAGTTCCTTGAACTTGAAGTTGTGCGGGTTTTTGGCGATGTCTTTCGGGGTGGCCAGGGCGTTTTTCGGGTCTTTCAACTCGATCAGGCCAGCCTTCTGCAACAGGATCAGGGCACGGCCGCTGTTGCTGCCTTCGTTAGGGATAGCGATGGTTGCGCCGTCTTTCAGCTCAGACAGGCTTTTGACTTTCTTCGAGTAGCCGCCAAACGGTTCGACGTGCACACCGATCACGGTCACAAGGTTGGTGCCTTTGCCTTCGTTGAAGCTTTTCAGGTACGGCAGGGTCTGGAAGTAGTTGGCGTCCAGACGCTTCTGATCGACCTGCACGTTCGGCTGAACGTAGTCGGTGAAGACTTTGATTTCCAGATCCACACCTTCTTTGGCGAGGGTCGGCTTGATCAATTCAAGAATCTCGGCGTGTGGGACCGGGGTCGCCGCAACCACCAGTTTCTCGCCAGCCTGGGCCAGGCCCGCAGTCAGGGCAGCCGCCAATGCGGTGAACAACAGAACCTTTTTCATGCAGTGTCCTTATCGGGAATCACGGTCGCTCGTGGCGACGGCTATTAGTACGAGTGCCAGTGAAGTGCTATCGCTGGCGTGAAGCGGACAATACCGGGATTTTTTATTCCCGAACAATATCTTTTATTCACTTTGATATTCCATTTTGTTCATACAACCACCGCCCGCTCTAATCCGCACATCCCCGTAGGGGCGAGACTTGCCCGCGAAGGCGTCCTTCCTGAAACACCGCGTCGCCTGGGTTCGCGAGCAAGCTTTGCTCCTACGGGAGTGCGGTGTTTTTGAGGAGTTGTTTCAGGGCGGCTTGATCGGCGGCGGAGCCACTGGCTAGGATCTGTTTGAGTTGTCGCTCGATCTGCACCAATGAAGGGGATGCCTCGGGCAGATTTAAATGCTCGGGCAAGATCTCATCACCGGTGCTGACCAGCAGCGCAAAGTGAATGACGTTCTCCAGCTCTCGGGTGTTGCCCGGCCAGCTATGGGCCTCCAACAGATGCTGCGCAGCCTCGCTGATCAACGGCACCGGCAGGTCCAGGCGCTGGCTGTAGATACCCAGAAAGTATTCAGCCAGGGACAAGATGTCGCCCACCCGCTCACGCAACGCCGGCAATTCGAGCTGACCTTCGCTGAGGTAGTGATACAGCCGTTCGTGGAATTTCCCCGCCGCCACGGCTTGGGCCAGGTCGATGCTGGTGGCGGCGACCAGGCGCACGTCCACCGGGCTCGGCTGATGAGCGCCGACGCGGGTGACTTCGTGGTTTTCCAGGGCGGCGAGCAGTTTGATCTGGATCGGCAACGGCAAGTCGCCGATCTCATCCAGGTACAGCGTCCCGCCATTGGCCGAACCAAACCAGCCCGCACGGCTGCTGGCCGAGCCGGTGTAGCTGCCGGCGGCATAACCGAACAGTTCGGCATCGGCGTAGGTCGGGCTGATCGCGCCGCAATTGACCGAGACGAATAGCCCGCCACGATCACTGGCACGATGGATGTGCCGCGCCAGCAACTCCTTGCCGCTGCCGGTTTCACCGCGAATCAATACGGAAATGGCGCGTGGAGCCAATTGCTCCAATTCCTGGCGCAACTGCCGCGAGCGCGGATCGACGAACACCAGCGCTTTGGCGCGGATGCTCAGGGGGCTTTTTTCGGCGTCGGGGAAGGTCAGCAGTGGCTGACCGAAGGCTTCAAAACTCATGGCAGACTCCCGCCCAAAACCGTCGGGAGACGGAGGCGTTTAAAAAATAAAAAACTCAGGCACGGCGCCGGGCGTGATGTTCCATGCGGTTTTGCAGGCGATAGAGATAGGCAAAACCCTGCTCCCAGCGCTGATGACCGGACTTGACGTTGATATGCCCGGCACCCGCCAGAATCCCCGCCTCGGCGCCCCAGTTGCGGGCCAGCTCCATCGCTCGCGGCGCACTGACGGCACTGTCGTTGTCGGAGCTGACGACTTGGCTCGGGAACGGCAACAGGGTGGTCGGAATCGGTGCGAAATTACGCAAGGCTGGCGAGCAAGCCGGACGCTCGACGTCTGCCGGCGCGACCAGCAAGGCACCGCGCACTTGACGTAAAAACTGCAATGGCGCGGTGGCTGCCCAATGGGCAACGGTGATGCAACCCAGGCTATGGGCGATCAGGATCACCGGCGTGCTGTCGGCTGCAATCGCCTCGGCCAGCGCCGCGACCCAGTCTTCACGGCGCGGCGTCAGCCAGTCGGCCTGCTCCACCCGTGCGCTGTTCGGCAGACTGTTCTGCCAATGGCTTTGCCAATGATCTTCCGGCGATCCTTGCCAGCCCGGCACAATCAGGTAGCGAATTAATTCGTTGCGCATGGGGGAGCTCTCCTGCTGCGTGTCTGTTCCTGATCGAGTATAGGGACGAGAGTTATATTCGTTAAGGAATAAGAAGCTATTTATTAAGACCTATAAAGAATATAAAGCCGGATACTGATCGTTCCCATGCTCCGCGTGGGAATACAGCCCGGGACGCTCCGCGTCCCTGCCGAAGCGGACGCGGAGCGTCCATTGAGGCATTCCCACGCAGAGCGTGGGAACGATCTCTGACGGCATCTTTCGGGGAATAAAAAAAGGGCCGCACCCTGCCAAGGAGACGGCCCCGGAAAACTGTAGAAAACTTACCGCGCGGTAATCACCGACAACTTGGTAATCCCCGCCCGCTCAATCGAGGCCATGGCCCGTGCCACTTCGCCGTAATTCACCCCGTCATCGGCCTGCAATTGCACACGCACTTCCGGATCCTTGGCCTTCGCCGCTTGCAGCTTGAACTCCAGCAAACCCGGCTCAATTTCGTCCTTGTTGATAAACAGCTTGCCGGCGCCATCAATGCTCACCACCAGCGGGTCCTTCTGTTCCACCGGGGCCATGGCCTCGGTCTTGGGCAGGTTGATCGGGATCGCGTTGGTCAGCAGCGGCGCGGTGACGATAAACACCACCAGCAGCACCAGCATCACGTCTACCAACGGCGTCACGTTGATTTCGCTCAACACCTCATCACTGTCTTGCGTGGAGAAGGCCATATCAGGACGCCTCCTTCACTTTCTGCGCGCCGCCCTGGGCCACGACTTTGTGCGAAGTCGGGTGAACCAACAGGCGGAACGAACTCTTCTGCGCCAGGCTGTAGAAGTCATGGGCGAAGTCATCCAGGTCCGCCGCCGTCAGTTTCAGCCGACGCAAAAAGTAGTTGTAAACCAGCACCGCCGGCACCGCGACGGCAATCCCCACACCGGTGGCGACCAGTGCCGCACCAATCGGCCCGGCGACCGTTTCCAGACTCGCCGAGCCCGCCGCGCTGATGCCTTTCAACGCTTCCATGATTCCCCACACCGTGCCGAACAAGCCAATAAACGGCGAGGTGCTGCCAATACTCGCGACCACCGCCAACCCGGTTTCCAGCGAACGACGTTCGCGGACGATTTGCTGACGTAACGCTCGCTCCAGACGATCCTGATGATTGATCGCCTGGCTCAAGTCATTTGCCTGCGGCGCCTCGCCCACCTGGATTGCTGCATAACCGGCCTGGGCCACACGCGCCGCCGCGCCGGGTTGGGTTTCGCTTAATTCGGCCGCCGAATCGAGACTCGACGCCGCCCAAAACTGTTTATGAAATTTGCGATCCTGGGCTTTCAGGCGACCGAACTGCACGCCCTTGAGCAACGCCAAACCCCAGGTGGCAACGGAAAAAACCACCAGCAGCCAGATCACCGCGCCTTCGATGGATTCAAGTGGAGAGGCCAGTAACGTCATGATGTATTCCCTCGTGTAAACGTTTCGCGCGAAATTGGTTTCGGTTTAATGAATCTTGAAATCGATGGGCACGCTGACCCAGCCATCCTGGGCAACATCACCTTGCTTGGCCGGCACGAAACTCCAACGCTTCACCGCGTTGAGCGCGGCCTCGTCGAGCTGATCGCGACCACTGCTTTTCTGAATCTGGATTTCGCCTGGCTTGCCGTTGGCCAACACATGCACCCGCAACAACACCGTGCCTTCCCAACCGCGACGCTGGGCCAGGGACGGGTATTCCGGCGCCGGATTTTTCAGGTACGCGGCATTCGCCGAGGCCGGGGTCACTGGCGCGGGCGCCGGTGGTGCGGGTGGCGCTGGAGCCGCGACTGGCGCTGTCGGTTGAGGCGGCGCCGGAGGCTGCTCGACGGCTTTAGGGGCCGGTTTCGGTACGGGTTTGGCGACAGGCTTTGGTTTAGGAATCGGTTTCGGTGGCGGTGGTTTCACGGCCAACTCGTCTTCCACGGGCGGCGGTGGCTCGACCACGGGTTGAACGGGTTGTGGCGGTGGCGGCTCGACCACCGGCGGTGCCGGGCGCGAGAACTCGATGGTCATCGGCGGAATTTCCGGCGGCACGATCGGCAGCACGGTGGTCGGTTGCTGATTGACCCAATAGATCACCGCGCCATGCACCAGCAACGCCAGCACACCGAGCAGGATCGTTTCGCGCCGGCTCAGAATGCCCTTGGGCGCCCGCTGCAAACGCAACTGGCCCAACGGCACACGGTGCACCCTGCCGAGGTCGACCAACTCGCCACTCGGCGCCTGGCGCCAGAGCACCTCATGTGCGCCGGCGGCGGTCTGGACATTGCCCATTGATTAACTCCCTGCGGTCTCTTTTACGGTCTGTTCATGAACAGCTCGACACACCCGCACTTGAATCCCCCGCGAGGCGTATCGACGGGCCAATCATTGGGCCAGACACTTATCTCTTAAAGTAATATTTGAGGTTATGAAT
The DNA here is from genome assembly GCF_059716165.1 of Pseudomonas sp. LBUM1646. Classification (NCBI taxonomy): domain Bacteria; kingdom Pseudomonadati; phylum Pseudomonadota; class Gammaproteobacteria; order Pseudomonadales; family Pseudomonadaceae; genus Pseudomonas; species Pseudomonas sp. LBUM1646. The sequence continues at coordinate 252,995 of NZ_CP166810.1, read as the reverse complement.
AGATCTTAATCGAATATTAAAAAGGATCAGTTCCGCCAAAGCCACGCCGTACAAGGCTTGTAGCGGAACGCCTGTAAAACGATGCTTTTCAAGCATTGAAAGTATTCGCGCAAGGCATCGATTTACGAGAGAAACAACTAACAACCACGTATATCGCCCACAAAAAAAAAACAGACTGATGCATGTTCAATGCATCAGCCTGTTATTTGCCACAGAACTATTTATTGCTTGACGAACTCGCCAGCCAACCCGACTACTTCACCATCAAAGTTGGTACGCGAACCTACCGCACGAACTTTTGAATAGTTGTGATCAGGTGAGAACAACGACCACGCCTGAAAACCACTACTGCCATTCAGGCCGACGAACGTGAGGGTGGTAGGTTGTCCGGTGCTGTTCTGGAAGTGGTAGTGCCCGTAGCTGACATCGTAGTTCACGCCGCCCTGGCTGAACGTGCCACTGAATGTGCCGTTGGAATCATTACCGTCGGTAATCACCAGTTTGGCGCCAGCATTGGAATTTACGTAAGTACCATTAATGCTCGACATGGTTCGACTTCCTTTATCGGTTAAATAAGTGTCTTCCGATGAGAGCAAGTTTCCTCCTGGAAACTCACGAAACAAAGCATGGTTCGACATTCGATTATTGTCCACGCCGAAACACACTTATTTGTCGACGAAAATGCGATAGCCACTATGCAAAGTTTTCATAAGTTATTCCAAAATATTCAAACATTACTTCCGTAAGAACTAAGCCGGTTTAGAAGTCATAGCGACCGGTCACACCCAAGGTACGAGGCGTTCCGAGCAAACCTTCATACCCCCCATTACCGCCAGTCCATAGCGTCGTGTAATAGGTCTTGTCGAAGGCGTTTTTCAGCCACAGCGACACATCCCATTGCCCTTGGTTGAAGTCGTCGCGCAGGCCGGTGGATAAGTTGACCACCGCATAACTCGGAATCTGCCCGTAATCGGAATCCTCGACCGTGCCCACCGCTTTGGAGCGAAACGCGTAGCTGGCGGTGACGTACTCTTCGAAGCCGTTGCTCAGGTTCCATTTGTATTCACCATTGGCGTTGCCGATCCATTTCGAGGCGCCAACCACTTGATGGCCGCTGAGGTCGCACGACGCCGGAGCACCCGGCGCCTGGCTGACTTCCGGCGGGCACGGGGCATCTTTGTAGGAGAGGTAGCTGACGTCGTTGAAGGAACCGTTGAGGTTCAGGGTCAGGCCGCGCAACGGGATGATCGTGCTTTCGACTTCCACGCCACGTGAGCGCACGGAGCCGGCGTTGGTCAGGTATTGAACGCGGTTGACGTCGTCGTAGGCGTTGGTCTGATAGGCGTTGACCTGGGTCCAGAAGACGTTGGCGTTGAGTTGCAGACGCTTGTCCCACAGGGTGCTTTTGAAACCGAGTTCGGCGTTGTTGGCGCGCTCGGTACCAATCAGCAGTGAGTCGGCGCCAGCAGTTGGTGCGGAGCCGACTGCCAGGTTCACACCGCCGGACTTCTCGCCATGGGACAGGGTCGCGTAACCAAGCAAATCATCGGTGAAGCGGTAGCTCAAGTTCAGCAAGCCGGAAGGACTGGAACTGTACTGATTCAAATCGCCGGAATCGTAGGCGCCAGTGCGGCCGCGTCGTGCCGTCGCCGCCGCGCCGGTGACAGCTGCGCCACCCACCGGGGCATCGCGAGTTACCCAGGCGTTCTTCTCTTCGTAAGTGCCACGCACCCCAGCGGTGAAATCCAGGCGCGGGGTGAGGTGCCACGTGCCCTGGGCAAACAACGCAAAGCTATTGGTTTCGATATGACCGTTGCCGACGCTGTTGACGTTGGCCAGTGCCCCTCGCGGCGTGCCGTTCCAGATATCGGCTTGTGGGCCGTAATAGGAGAAGGATTTGTTGTCCAGGTCCGAGCCGAAGTAATAGGCGCCAAGCACGTAATCGAAGAACTCGCCCTTGGGCGATGCGAGGCGGAACTCCTGGGAGTACTGCTTATCCTCCACCGAGACCCCGGCGTTGTAGCTCGCCGGCACGTTCAAGCCGTCGTCGTTGCGCGGGGTGAAATTCCACCAGCGATAGGAGCTGACCGAGGTCAGGGTGAAGTCGCTCGGCAAGGTCCAGTTGGCCTCCACCGATGTGCCGCCCTGATGCACCGTGACGTGTTGATCGTTGTCCAGGTTGACCTTGCGATGGGAGCCGTTGACCAGCGTCGCGCCGGCCGCAGCGGCCCGCGCCGAGTAAAGGTTGACGCCGTTGATGGTCGGCCCGGTGTTGTACAACACGCGGGTGCCGGCGCTGGAATCCTCTTCGTTGTAATCGCCGATCCAGCGCAGGTTGAACGACTCGTTGGGCTTGTACAGCAACTGCCCACGGAAGCCATCGCGAGAGCCGCCATTTAAGTCGTGGCCATTGAATTCGTTCTTGATGTCGCCGTCGCTGCGGGTGCGGTACGCGGAAAACCGTCCCGCGAGCTCGTCGTTCAACGGCCCGGAAATCGTGCCCTTGGTCTGGAAGTAGCCATCCTCGCCCACCGAAGTTTCAATGCTGCGTTCCGGGGTAAACGACGGCGCACGAGTGTTGATGTTGATCACCCCGGCGGTGGTGTTCTTGCCGAACAACGTGCCTTGCGGCCCACGCAGGACTTCGAGTTGTTCGATGTCCATCAGGTCGAACACCGCCATGCCCGGCCGCCCGAGGTAGACGTTGTCGATGTAGAGCCCGACGCTGCCTTCCAGGCCATCGCTGGCCGGGTTGTTACCGAGGCCGCGGATCGACACGCTGGACTGGCGCGCATGCATGTAGGCAACGTTGACGCTGGGCACCAGTTGCTGCAAATCCTGGATGCGATAGACCCGCTGGGTTTCCAGGGCCTGGCCGCTGACCACGCTCATTGGCGTCGGCACGTCCTGCGAACTTTCTTCGCGGCGGCGGGTGGTGACGGTGACGGTTTCCAGTTGCGAACTGTCGGCCGTGGTCTTGCCGGCGGGGACCGCTTCGGGCGTCGTGGTGCCAGCCGCATAAGCCTGGGCGCTCCCCGCCAGCAACAGGGCCAGGGGCAGGCGTTTGAGCCGTCGGGGCGAAAGGGGTAACGCAAGGTTCAACGGACTCATGAGGCGGCTCCTGGTCAAAAAACACGCAGTGACATTCAGCAATGCATATTCTTTTAAGTTATTTATTTATGTTTTTACAAAGATTTACTGCATAAGAGATTGCCTTTATAAGGAGTCCACCTGATGCATATCCAATGCATTCGCCCGATATTTTTTATGTGAAAAATGCATATCGATTTGCGCCAACTCCGACACTTCATCGCCCTCGCCGACCAGCGCAGCTTCGTCGCGGGTGCGCTGGCGGTGAACCTCTCGCAATCAGCGTTCAGCCGTAGCATTCAGGCGCTGGAACACAGCGTCGGCTGTCAGTTGGTGGATCGCGGGCGCAAGGACCTAGCGCCGACCAAACAGGGCCAGGTGTTGCTTGAACATGCGCGGCGGCTGGTCAGCGGCGCGCAGCAGATGGCCAACGAGATCAGCCAGTTCAATGGCCTGGAGGCCGGCGAATTGCGCTTCGGTTGCGGCCCGGCACCGGCGGCCGGATTGATCCCCCGGGCAATCGGCAGTTTCATCGGCCGCTATCCGAAAGCGCGGGTGCAGTTTCAGGTGGACGATTGGCAGAGCCTGAGCAAGCGGCTGCTGAGTGAGGAGTTCGAATTCTTCGTCGCTGACACGCGTTATTTCGAAGCCAACCCGGACTATCTGACCCAACGCCTGCGCCCGCGCAAATGGCATTTTTGCTGCCGTGCCGGGCATCCGCTGGCGGGGCGCGAAAGCGTCAGCGCGGGGGAATTAATGAGTTTTCCAATGGCCGTCAGCATCCGTCCGCCGAACCTGCGCAAAGTCATCGTCGACTTGAGCGGACGCCCGGATTTCACCCCGAATGTGGAATGCGAAAACAGCTACAGCCTGCTGAGCGTGGTGATGCGATCGGATGCCATCGGGATTGTCGGCGCTTATTCAGATGCGCTGCACCTCGCCAAGGGTGAACTGGTGTGTTTGAAGATCGAAGGGCTGGCCGATGATCTGGAGGAGCTGTACACGCGGTATGGGATTGTCAGCCGCGCCGGGTATCGGCTGTCGCCGTTGGCGGAAGCGATGATTGCGCAGATCAAGGAGATTGATCAGCGGGATGAGGAAGTGTGTTCGCTGGAGAATCTCGCTGTCTGATCCGGCCAACGATGCAATCACTGCATAAAAACCATTCCCCAAATGCACTTGCCTCAACCCCGCCCCAGCAGCGAAAACCCTCGCCTGTCTTCTGATCGGTGAACCCCATGCCCAACACCCAAAAACCCGTGCGCAACGTGCTGTACATCATGTGCGATCAACTGCGCCGCGATTACCTGTCGTGCTACGGCCACCCGCATTTGCACACGCCCAATATCGATCGTCTGGCCGCTGCCGGCGTGCGCTTTAGTCGGGCCTATACCCAAGGCACGATCTGCGGACCATCGCGGATGTCGGCCTACACCGGCCGTTATGTCAGCAGCCATCAAGTAACGTGGAACGCAGTGCCGCTGCCCCTGGAAGAGCTGACCATCGGCGATTATTTGCGCCCGCATGGCATCCGCACTGCGTTGGTGGGCAAGACCCACGCCACGCCCAATCTTGACGCCTTGCAACGGTTAGCGATCGATCCTTCCAGCGAGCAAGCCGAAGCGCTGAACGAGGTCGGATTCGAAGCGTACTTTCGCCATGACGGCATCTTCCCGGACGACCCTTTGTTCGACGACAAACGCGAGTCCGCGCCCTACACCCATTACCTGCGTGAGCGCGGTTTCGAGGGCCGCAACCCGTGGCACGACTGGGCCAATGCGGCCGAGGGTGATAACGGTGAAATCCTCAGTGGCTGGAAAATGCGCAATGCTCATTTGCCGGCCCGGGTTCCCGAGCAGCATTCGGAAACCGTCTATACCACCGACCGCGCCATCGACTTCATTGGTGAGCAAGGCGAGCAGCCGTGGTGCCTGCACCTGTCGTACATCAAACCGCACTGGCCCTACATCGCCCCGGCGCCGTATCACGCGTTGTACGGCGCAGACCAAGTGATTGAACCGGTGCGCGCAGCGGTGGGCGAGGAAAGCGATCATCCGGTGTACGGCGCCTTTCGGCAGCATGAAGAGAGCCTGAATTTTTCCCGCGATGAGGTGCGGTTGAACGTGGTGCCGACCTATATGGGATTGATCAAACAGGTTGATGATCAACTCGGGCGGTTGTTCGATTTTTTGCAGAGCAATGGACGATGGGACGACACGCTGATCGTGTTCACCAGCGATCACGGCGACTTCCTCGGCGACCATTACCTGGGGGAAAAAGAATTTTTGCTGGAACCGGCGGTGGGGATTCCGCTGATCGTTCGCGACCCGCGTGTGGCAGCGGATGTCACCCGGGGATCGGTGGATGATCGGCTGGTGGAAACCATTGATGCGTTGCCGACCTTTCTTGAGGCACTGGGTTTACCAAGCGCTGAACACCGGCTAGAAGGACGCTCGCTGATTCCGTTGCTGCACGGTCTGAAAACCGACTGGCGCCGCTATGCAATCAGCGAGTACGACTACGCCTTCCAGGCCCCGGCCCGTGAGCGTTTGGAACAACCCATCGACCGCTGCCGCATGACTATGGTCCGCAGCGAGCGCTGGAAATACCTGGCGTATGACGGCTTTCGACCGCAGCTGTTTGATCTGTTGGAGGACCCGCAGGAGTTACGGGATTTGGGCGCCGATCCGGCGTTTGCGGCGGTTCGTGAAGAGCATGCGGGGTATTTGTTCGAGTGGGTGCGCGGGCTGAAGCGGCGCACGACGATCAGTCATCAGGAAATTGATTTGCGCGGGCAGCGGTTTCGTTATGGCGAGCCGGAAACCGAGAAGTTAGTGCAAATCGGCGTGTGGTAACCCACCTCTGATCGTTCCCACGCTCCGCGTGGGAATGCCTCAACGGACGCTCTGCGTTCGGCTCTGGATGGGACGCGGAGCGTCCCGGGATGCATTCCTACGCGGAGCGTGGGAACGATCTGGTCCTCAAATCCCTTTGATGGTCTGACTCCGCTGCCCCGCCACGCCCACCGGCACTTCTCCCTTGAGCGTCACCCGGCGAACGATTCGATCCTGAGTCCCATAATCATCCACCGCGTAATGCTGGGTGGAGCGGTTGTCCCAGATCGCCACATCACCGGCCTTCCAGCGCCAGCGCACGGTGTTTTCCAAACGGGTGACATGGCTTTGCAGCAGCCCAAACAAATGCGCCGAATCCGCCTGGGAATAGCCCTTGATGCGCTTGACGAAATGTCCCAACAGCAAGCTCTTCTCGCCGCTGATCGGGTGCACGCGAACCACTGGGTGTTCGGTCTCGTAAACGGTAGAAGTAAATATCTTGCGGTAGCGCTCCAGCTTCTCCGCCGACACGTCAGGCTTGGCGCCAGCGTAGTCGTATTCGTTGCTGTGCACCGCCGTCAGTTTATCCGCCAGCTCCCGCAGTTCCGGCGCCAATTCGTTGTAGGCCGTGGCGGTGTTGGCCCAGAAGGTGTCGCCACCGAACGCCGGGGCCACCACCGAGCGCAGGATCGACGCTTTCGGGTAAGCGTCGACGAAGGTCACGTCGGTGTGCCAGGAGTTCGCGCGCTGGCCCTCAGCGCCGTCCAGTTCCAGCAGATAACGGGTGCCGTCGCGCACCGGTACGGTCGGGTGCGCCACGGGTTCGCCGAGCAAATGCGCGAAGGCTTCCTGGCTCTGATCGTCGAGCTGGGTCTGATCGCGGAAGAACACGACTTTGTACTGGACCAGCGCCTGCTGGATCGCTTCGACGGTGCTCGCGTCCAGCTCACCGGAGAGTTGCACGCCACGGATCTCGGCGCCGATCCGACCGGCCACCGGATGGATTTCAAGCGCGTGAACAGCGGGTTTTACAGCTAAAGCGGCATTGCTCATGGGTAGACCCTCGATCGGACTGCTGACGGTTGAACGGCAACTAAACATTGCTCTATCTATATTCTGTTTGGGTCTAATAGATATTCACATGCTTCGTTGACGGAATAAGAGCTTGCATTTAAAACCTCTAGCAACCTTCGTCGCAAATGCCTTCGAGCTATTTTTAGGATGCCGCAAAAGCATATGGATCTTCGCCAGTTGCGCTACTTCATCGCCCTCAACGAACACCGCAGTTTTGTCCGCGCGGCCGACGCCATGGGCATCACTCAACCAGCGTTCAGCCGCAGTATTCAAGGGCTGGAGCAAGAGTTCGGCTGTGTGTTGGTGGACCGTGGCAACAAGGATTTGCGCCCGACACCGGAAGGCCAGGTGGTGCTGCAACATGCCCTGACCCTGGTGCAAGGCGCGGCGCTGCTCAATGCCGAAGTGACGCAGATGACCAAGCTCGATGCCGGCGAACTACGCTTCGGTTGCGGCCCGGCGCCGGCCGTCAAATTAGTACCGGATGCCGTGGCGCAATTCATCAACGCGCACCCGAAAGTGCGCACCTGTTTTCAGGTGGATAACTGGGAAAAACTCAGCCGCGCGTTGAGCCGGGAAGAGATCGAATTCTTCATCGCCGACATCCGTCATTTCGAAGCCGACCCGAACTTCCAGACCCAAGCCTTGACGCCGAAACGTGGGGTGTTTTTCTGCCGGCCGGGGCATCCGTTGTTAGTCAAGGACAGCCTGTCGACCAACGACATGTTCGACTACCCGCTGGCGACCACGTTGATTCCGCCGGGCATCCGCAAACTGCTGGCGAACCTCAGTGGACGGATGGATTTTTCACCGACCATCGAGACCGAGCACTTTCCGGCGCTGGTGAAGATCGTGCTGCAGTCGAATGCGATTGGCATTGGTACGGAAGAGGCGTTTGTCGAAGACATTGCCCAGGGTTCGCTGGTGTTGTTGCACTGGCGCAATTTGCCGCAGAACGTCGAGAGCATGAATGCGCGATGCGGGATTGTCAGTCGCACCGGGTTTCGGTTGTCGCCTGCCGCAAGGGCGATGATTGAGACATTGGTGGCGGTGGATAAACAAGCGATCAGCGTCGCGGTTTGATCGTTCCCACGCTCCGCGTGGGAATGAAGCCCGGGACGCTCCGCGTCCCATCCACAGCCGAACGCGGAGCGTCCGTTGAGGCATTCCCACGCAGAGCGTGGGAACGATCGGTGACTCAGAGCTTCGCCGCAGCCAACTCCGGCACCACCCAATCGGTGACCTTGAACGGCTTGCGAATCAGCTTCTGCTGCGAAGCCAAATCCACCGCATCCTGCAATTTTCCCAGGAACACCGGGTCCAGCGTCGACGGGAACACTTCGCTCAATTTCTGATCCTTCAGATCCTGCTGAAGAATCACCGGCGGATAACTCGCCAGCCCGGACACCAACTGAATATACGCATCCTTGTTGCTGTCCTGGGTCAGCCACTCAACCGCTTGCTGCTGAGCCTTCAGCAGTTTCGCGACGACGTCGGGGTGCTCGTCGACAAACTTGCCAGTGCCCACCAACACCGCCTGCACACTGCCCGCGCCACCCAGATCCTTGGTGTTCAACGGCAACTCGGCCAGGCCCTTGGCTTGCAACGCGGTCAACCCGGAACTGCCCCAGGACGCATCAATTTGCTTGGCCGCCAACGCCGCTACCGCACCGTTGAAATCCAGGTTGATGACTTTCAGGTCCTTCTCGCTCAAACCCTGGCTGGCCAGTGCCGCATCAAAGGACAACTGAGTGGCGGTGCCACGGAAGATCGCCACGCGTTTGCCTTTGAGATCTTGCAGCGTCTTGATCCCAGAGCCGGGCACCACGCCTAGATACTGTTTCACGCCACGTGCGGAGGCGCTGAGCAAGCGGGTGTCCAGGCCATTGGACTTACCGATGATTGCCGCCAGGTCACCCAGGTAGGCGAGGTCGACCTGACCATTGGCGAATGCTTCGTTGATCACCGGACCGGCACCCTTGAAGAAGCTCCACTGAATCTTGATGCCCTGATCGGCGAAGGCTTTTTCGTAGATCTGCTGGTCGCGCAGTACATCCGCTATACCGCCGCCACTGTGTTGGGTGCCGGCGCTGAGGTCGGGCACGGCGATCCTGATTTCCTTGAGTTCATCGGCGTGGGCGGTGAACGCCAGCAACCCCGCCAGGGCCGGTATGGCAAACAGACTGATGACACGTTTGAAGGGACGATTCATGGGTACGGCTCCTGGTGGCGACGGCGTTGAGGAGCAGAACGTAGGCTTAATCGGGGTCAGCGCTTAAATACTATAAATTCACATTTTTATAGCTTTTGGGTCTATGCCAGTCAGCGCGGGGTTCTTGGGCGGGTATGCATAAACAGCATCGAAAATATTCTTCGAATGCATTGGATGCGTGTGGGCTGGAGGCCTTAAATGGTCTCGCTTATCTCTCAATAGAATTGATGCTGATTTTAATATAACCATTTTAAGATTTTTAGATCGCCAAGATCGCGGCCTTCGGCAGCTCCTACGGGGTGCACGTCGATACCTGTAGGAGCTGCCGAAGGCTGCGATCTTTTGATTTTGACCCAGAAAAAGTCCGACAACGGAGGTCGCCCATGGCCCGTGTTTCCCTTCTCAGCCCGCCGCTGGTCGCCCCGCCGCTCAACGGCCGACGCCTCTGGCCAAGCCTGAGCCAGCGACTGTTGCCCTGGTTGTTACCGATCAGCCTGTTCTCGCTCTGGTGGCTGGCCAGCCGCAATCACTGGATGAGCGAGCAGATCCTGCCCGCGCCCTCGCTGGTCTGGAGCAGCGCGGTCGAGCTGTCCCAAGGCGAGTTGTGGAACCACCTGTGGATCAGCCTGCAACGCTTGTTCTGGGGCTTGCTCGCCGGCATCAGCGTCGGTGCCGCCCTGGGCGCCGCGTTGGGTTTCAGTCGGCGTCTGGAGCGGTTGGTGTTCCCGACGTTCGCCGGGTTGGCGCAGGTCCCGACCCTGGCCTGGATTCCATTGTTCATGGTGTTTTTCGGCATCGGAGAAGTGTTGAAACTGGTGGTACTGGTCAAGGCCATCGTGGTGCCGGTGACCCTGCACACCCTGGTTGGCGTGCGCGATGCACAACCCAAACTGCGCGAAGCCGCCGCCGTACTGCGCCTACCCACTCGCTTGTTGATCCGTCGCCTCATCTTGCCCGCCGCCCTCCCTGCGTTCATGGCCGGCGTACGGTTGGCATTGGCAGCCGGTTGGACGTCGTTGCTGGCGGTCGAGCTATTGGCGTCCAGCGAAGGCATCGGTTACCTGATGGTCTGGGCGCGGCAGTTGTTTATGCTCGACATCGTCTTTGTGGTGATCGTGGTCATTGGCTTGATTGGCGTGGCGATGGACCGCGGCATCGGTCTGCTGGATAAAAAACTGGTGCATTGGCCGCATCCGGCCACTGCCGAGATTCGTCGTGGGCCGCGTTATGCAGGTTGGCAGCGAGTGCAGCCGTGGTTGTTGCCGTTAGCGCTGCTGGTGCTGTGGCAAGTGACCACGGATCAGCAGTGGATCGACGCTAATATTCTGGTCAGCCCATTGGCCGTTTTAGAAACCACCGCGCACGGTTTGCTCGACGGCACCTTGAGCGGCGGCATGGTCCTGAGCCTGGGCCGCACCCTCGGCGGTTTGCTGCTGGGTGGCGGACTTGGATTTGCGCTGGGATTGCTGCTGGGATTGTCGCGCACCAGCGAACGCGTGCTCGGCCCGACTCTCGCTGCCATCCGCCAGATCGCGATTTTCGCCTGGGTACCGTTGCTCACCGCGTGGTTCGGCCTGGGGGAACTGGCCAAGTGGGTGTTCGTCGCCCTTGCCGCGTTTTTCCCGCTGTTCATCGCCACCCAACGCAGCGTCGCCAACCTCTCGCCGCAACTCAATGAAGCCGCGCAAGTGCTACGTCTGAATCTCGGCCAACGCCTGCGCCGTCTGGTCTTGCCCGGTGCCGCACCAGGAATTTTCGCCGGTCTGCGCCTCAGCCTGATCTACGCCTGGCTCGGCACCATCGGCGCCGAATATTTCATGTCGTCCAACGGTGGCATCGGCAGCCAGATGATCGGCGCGCAACAACTGCTGCGCATGGACCTGATCATGGCCGGCATGCTCCTGGTGGGCCTGACCGGCGCCCTGCTCAACCTCATTGGCCAACGCCTGGAAATCCGCGCTACCCGCTGGAGACACGCATGAACGCACCGATTGTCAGCTTCAATCACGTGGGCAAATCCTTCGACGTCGATGGCTTCGAGCTGGAGGCGATTCGTGAATTCAACCTGGAGATCGCCGAGGGTGAATTCGTTGCCATTGTCGGCTCCAGCGGCTGCGGAAAATCCACTTTGCTGCGGCTGCTGGTGGGCCTCGACACGCAGTTTCGCGGACAGATTACCGTGGACGGCAAAGCCGTTACCGGCATCGGTGGCGAGCGCGGGATTGTCTTTCAGGAACACCGTTTGTTCCCGTGGCTGACGGTGGCCGACAACATCGGCCTGGGCTTGGTCAACGAAGCGCTGAGCGCCGAACAGAAGCAAAAACGCGTGGACGACTTCATCGAACTGGTCGGCCTCAGCGACTTCACCCGCGCCTATCCACACCAACTCTCCGGCGGCATGGCGCAGCGGGTGGCGATCGCTCGCGGCCTGGTCGCCAGCCCGCGGATTCTGCTGCTGGACGAACCCTTCGGCGCCCTCGATGCCTTGACCCGGCAGCAGATGCAGGACGAGCTGCTGGCGATTCGCAGTCGAGCGAAAATCACCACAATCCTGGTCACCCACGATGTCGAAGAAGCGATCTTCCTCGCCGACCGCGTGGTGGTGATGGAGCCGCGTCCCGGACGCATCAAGCAAGTGGTCGACATCGCCCTGCCCCACCCGCGCCAGCGCAGCAGTTTCGACTTCCACCAATTGCGCGAAGAACTGCTTCACGAACTCACCAGCGACGACCACTACCAACCCACCGTGCCGGTGCAGATCCGCGACCTGCCGCTGTCCTTCATTGCCTGCTGAACAGGAGACTTTTGATGCCGCAACGTCCCAACTTTCTGGTGATCCTGGCCGATGACCTGGGCTTTTCCGATATCGGCGCGTTCGGCGGTGAAATCGCCACGCCGAACCTCGATGCGTTGGCCAACAACGGCCTGCGCCTGACCGATTTCCACACCGCGCCAACCTGCTCGCCGACCCGTTCGATGCTGCTCACCGGCACCGACCACCACATCGCCGGCATCGGCACTATGGCCGAAGCGCTGACCCCGGAGCTGATCGGCAAACCGGGTTATGAGGGTCACCTCAACGACCGCGTGGTGGCGTTGCCAGAACTGCTGCGCGAGGCCGGTTATCAGACGTTGATGAGCGGCAAATGGCATCTGGGTTTGACTGCTGAACTGGCGCCCCATGCACGGGGTTTCGAGCGTTCGTTCTCGTTGCTGCCGGGCGCCGCCAACCATTACGGTTTCGAACCGACCTACGATGAACAAACGCCTGGCCTGCTCAAATCGACCCCGGCGCTGTACATCGAAGACGACCAATTCATCGATGAATTGCCGAAGGATTTTTATTCCTCTGATGCTTTCGGCGACAAGCTTTTGCAGTACCTCAAGGAACGGGATCAGACCCGGCCATTCTTTGCGTATCTGCCGTTTTCCGCGCCGCATTGGCCGTTGCAGGCGCCGGCCGACGTGGTTGAAAAATACCGGGGACGTTATGACGCCGGCCCCGAAGTGCTGCGTCTGGAGCGCCTGGAAAAACTCAAGGCTTTGGGTCTGATCGATGCCGACGTCGAACCCCATCCGCTGATCCAGCTCAACGCCCAATGGGATGCCTTGAGCGACGAACAACGGCAGGTTTCCGCGCGGGCCATGGAGGTTTACGCGGCGATGGTCGAGCGCATGGACTGGAACATCGGTCGCGTCGTCGATTACTTGCGCAAACAGGGGCAACTGGACAACACCTTCATCCTGTTCATGTCCGATAACGGCGCTGAAGGAGCGCTGCTGGAAGCCTTCCCTAAATTCGGCCCGGAGCTGTTGACCTATCTGAACCAGCATTACGACAACAGCCTGGACAACATCGGCCGCGCCAACTCCTACGTCTGGTATGGACCGAGTTGGGCCCAGGTCGCGACCGCGCCGTCACGGCTGTTCAAGGCCTTCACCACCGAAGGCGGAATTCGCGTGCCGGCGCTGGTGCATTACCCGCAGCTGTCGCTCAAGGGGCAGATCAGCCATGGGTTTGGCACGGTGATGGACATCACGCCGACCATCCTCGACCTGGCCGGCGTGCGCCATCCGGGCAAGCGTTGGCGTGGCAAGGACGTGGCAGAGCTGAGGGGGAAATCGTGGCTGGGGTTTCTGTCGGGTGAAACGGCGCAGGTGCATGACGAGCACACGGTGACTGGATGGGAGCTATTCGGGCGCCGGGCGATTCGGCAGGGGCAGTGGAAAGCGGTGTATATCCCCGGGCCGGTGGGGCCGGCGACTTGGCAGCTTTATGATCTGCGGAGTGATCCGGGGGAGATTCATGATTTGGCTTTAAGTCAGCCGGACAAACTCACTGCGCTGATCGAGCATTGGCAGAAATATGTGGATGAGACTGGGGTGATTTTGACTGAATCGCCGTTTCAGCCGGATTGACTCAGGACTGATCGTTCCCACGCTCTGCGTGGGAATGCAGCCCGGGACGCTCCGCGTCCCAAGAGCGGACGCGGAGCGTCCGGTAGGGCATTCCCACGCAGAGCGTGGGAACGATCAATACGCTCATCAAGCCCGAGCTGTACGCACCTCTTCCCCCACCACCTCTTCCTTGCGCACAAACCGATTCGCCCGCCCAAACGTCCCGAAATCATTAAACCGAACCCCCATCTCACGCATCACCTTATGCGCCACCGGCACGGTCATCTGGCGGATGTAGAACGGCTCCTTCACCACAAAGTGATGAATCCCGTGACTGCTGCCGAAGTTGAAGCAGAACGCCTGCAACGGCCACATCCACCACGGGTTCAAAACCTGGGTTTGCTGGATCACATTGCCCAATTCCACATCACCGTAGTAATGCATGTTCGAACTGACAAAGTGCAGGCAAAAAGTGCGCAACACGTTCGGCCCGATGATCACCACCGCCGCGATGTCGATCACTTGCATCACCGACAACGTGGTCGTCGACCATTCAATCGGCGCCCCCATCAAGTACGCGATACCGTTGGCCCCGTGGAAACCGAGAAACACATACCACGCGCCCCAATGCACCAGCGCCAGCGGCGCGTAGACCTTCAAGGTGCGTTTGATGATGCTGAATTTATGCGCCCAGGTCTTGGCCCGCAGCATGCGGATGAACGCCGACATCACGTTGTCACCGACCATCAGCAACCGTGCGATACCCCAGGGTTCGCCATTGGTAATCGCCCGCTCTTCCAGGTCGGTTTCGGTGCCGGACACCTTGTGATGGTTGAGGTGCAGATGCCGACGAATCCACGGGTTGATGGTGCTTGGCCGCGCCAGCCACACCAGCCCCATCATCAGGTTGTGCGGCACGCGTTGTTTGCGGAAGTACATGCTGTGGATCAGGTCGTGTTCCAGTTCATGGGTCAACGAGGCGAAAAACGCATTGAGCAACAGGCACACCCACCAGGCCATGTGGCCAGTGATGTAGAGCGCTGCCGAGCCGATCATTCCGGCCAGCGCAAAGGCCAGAATGCCCGCGCCCAAGGCGTCCTGATGGTTGAGAATCGGGTAGCGTTTTCGCAGTTCGACGCCCTTGGCCAGCACCACTTCGCGAATATGGGCTGATCGTTGGGCTGCATTCAGTCGCTGGGGACTTGCAGAAGTACCGTCCATGCTTCCATCCTCTGGTTATTGATGTTCGCATCCTGCCTTGTGAACCCTCACAACGTAGTAGCCGTGAACGCCAACCTGTTGACCGGAAGCGCCAATCAGCATGACTGAACCGACCTCCCTCGCCAGCTGGACCCGCGCCCTGCGCAAGCAACTCGATGCGTTGGGCCTCGACAGCACCGCCCTGTGCCAACAGGCGGGGCTTGACCCGCAGTTGATGGACGACCCGAACGCCCGTTACCCGTTGTCCAGCACCACGCGGCTGTGGGAAATCGCCGTGCAGGTCAGCGGCGACCCGGCGATTGGCTTGCGGGTGTCGCGCTTCGTCAGCCCCACCACGTTCCACGCACTCGGTTATGCGCTGGTGGCCAGCGGCAGTCTTCGGGAAGTCTTCGAGCGCATCGTGCGCTATCACCAGGTGGTCAGCGATGCCCTGGAGCTGGAACTGACCCGCGCCGAGGATCGTTACCGTTTTCGCCTGAAAGTCCCGCCCGGCAGCATGGCCCCGGCCTTCGAAGCGATCGATGCCTTCGCGGCGATTTACGTGCGCACCTGCCGCAATCGTCTAGGTCGTGACTACGCGCCGCTGGCGGTGTATTTGCGCCGACCGGAACCGGCCGACCCGCACCAATGGCACAAGGTCTTCCGCTCGCCGGTGTACTTTGCCGCCGACGAGGACCGACTGGAATTTGCCCTGGTGGACTTCGACAGCCACTTGGACGACGCCAACCCGGAACTGGCCGCACACAACGAAACCGTGCTCAATCGCACCCTGGCCCAGCTCAAACCGCTGACCTGGGAGCGCAAGGTGCGCGACGCCATCGAAGAGCAACTGCCCGAAGGCGAACCGAGCGCCGAACACATCGCCAAGACCCTGCACTTGAGCTTGCGCAGCCTGCAACGGCACCTGGCGGATGAAGGTTGTCGCTTCGACACGCTGCTCAACGAAAGCCGCGAAAACCTGGCACTGCTGCACCTGCGTGATCCGCTGTGCTCGTTGAGTGAGATCAGTTATTTGCTGGGGTTCGCCGATACCAGCAGCTTCAGCCGCGCGTTCAAACGCTGGACCGGGATGACACCGGGGCAGTTTCGGGATGGGTTGCGTTGATAATTCTGCTAAATGTGTTGCCTGATCTGGCCTCTTCGCGAGCAAGCCCGCTCCCACAGGAGATCTCAGTTATTCACAAATTTTGTGTTCACTGAAGATCAAATGTGGGAGCGGGCTTGCTCGCGAAGGCAATTGCCCAGTCACTACAAATCTTTCAACGCCCCCGATCCCGCCGCAACAACTTGCGCACCCGAGCCACCAGTTCACTCACGGCGAACGGCTTGAGCAGGTAGTCGTCCTCATGCAATTCCAACCCACGCAGTCGATCTTCAATGCCGTCCTTGGTGGTAAGGAACAGCACCGGGGTTTCGCCGAGTTTGCGGATTTGTTGCTGTAGCTGCCAGCCGTTGAGGCCCGGGAGCATGACGTCGAGGATGATCAGGTCGTATTCGCCGGACTCGATGAAGCGCCGGCCGTCCATGCCGTTGAGCGCCACATCCACTGAATAGCTCGCCTCATTCAGGCCGTTGGCCAGAACCTTGGCGACTTCAGGTTCGTCTTCCACTAACAGGACACGCATGGCACACCTCGATTATTCAGGGGTACAGGCTAGGCGTGTTCGGGCCGGTTGCCCATCACTAACTTCGATATACCCCTGTAGGAGCTGAGCTTGCTCGCGATGGCGTCGGTACATCCGGCACATCTTCTGCGGCAGGGACAGCGCTTTCGCGAGCAAGCTCTGCTCCTACAGGGGTTTGTGTTGGGCTTTAGATCGTGGCCAATGCCCGCAACCGCTCGGCATCGAGGATTTCGATTTCGCCGTAGCCCAACCCGATAATCCCCTGCCCCTGCAACTCCTTGAGCATCTGATTGGTGGTCTGACGCGACAAGGACAGCATCGACGCCAATTGCTCCTGAGGCAGTTGCAGTACCCGGCGCGGCGGATCGATCTCGCCGTAGCCTTCGGCAATCATCAGCAGACGATGGGCCAGGCGCGCCGGGGCGGGCATCAGGCTTAGCTGTTCGAGGTTGATGAAGGTCAGGCGCAGTTTGTGGCTCATCAGCAGCGCCAGTTGCCGCCAGTAAAGCGGGTGATCATCGAGCAGCTTCAGCAACGCCGTTTGCGGGATGTGCAGCAGGATGCATTGGCCCGCACCATAGGCATCGTGGGTCCGTGGCTGACCATCGAACAGGCAGATTTCGCCGAACCAATGCGGCGGCTCGACCAGACTCAGCAACGCCTCCTTGCCTTGCTCGCTCACCGCGCCGATGCGCACGGTGCCTTCGAGCACCGCGTACAGTCCGCACGGCGGATCACCGCGTTTGAACAGCCGTTGCCCCGGCGCCAACCGCCGCAGCCGGGCCACTGCCAGCAGACTATCCTGTAAAGGAACAGGTAAATGGCTGAACCACTGCCCGCTCATCAGGCGCGAACGCCAAACCTGCATGTCCATGAAGACTCCTGGAAATTGTCGCCTGGCTGACAGAGCGAACGCTGAACCCGGGGCATGATCCCTCACCCTACAGGAGGAATAACAATGAAAAGCCTCGTTGACCATCTCAGTCAATACGCCGCCTACCACCGTGACCCGCGCAATATTGTCAGCCACTTTATCGGCATTCCGCTGATTGTGGTGGCGGTGGCGGTTTTGCTGTCGCGGCCGCAGTGGGTTGGTGGCTGGGTTTCGCCGGCGGTGCTGCTGGCGCTGGCGTCGGCGTGGTTTTACTTGCGCCTGGAGTTGCGCCTCGGGGTGTTGATGACGGTGTTGCTGGGCTTGTGCATTTGGGCAGGGCAAATTCTCGCGCAGCAAAGCACCCTGCTCTGGTTGAGCAGCGGCGTGGCGATGTTTGTGATTGGCTGGGCGATTCAGTTTGTCGGCCATCATTACGAAGGGCGCAAACCGGCGTTTGTCGATGATGTGACGGGGTTGATTGTCGGGCCGTTGTTTGTGGTGGCGGAATTGGCGTTTTTGCTGGGGTTGCGGCATGACCTCAAGGAGCAGATCGAGGCGCGAGTCGGTGGGGTGCGGGTCAATCCAAAGAAAGCGGCGGCTTAGGCCGCTTAAAAGATCGCAGCCTGCGCCAGCTCCTACAGGGGAATGCGTATTCCTGTAGGAGTTGGCGAAGCCTGCGATCTTTTGATCTTAGATGTTGGCGACTTTCTGCCAGACCTTCGGCTTGAAGAACAACGTCTCACCCTTGGCCAACCCGACCAGGCTGTCGTGATCCTTCACCACTTCCGCCTCGATCAATTCGCTCTGCCCTTCCACCTTCAACGTCACCCGCGTGGTAGCGCCCAACGGCCGGATATCCCGCACTTCAGCCGCGTGATGGTCCTCCAGCTCATGCCGCGACAGCGACACTTCGTGCGGGCGGAACAGCACGTGTTTGTCGTCACCCAAATGCAAACGGTTCGAATCGCCGAGGAAGTGATAAACGAAATCGCTGGCCGGATTTTCGTAGACGTCGCCCGGTGAACCGATCTGCTCGATCACACCCTTGTTCATCACCACGATGCGATCCGCGACTTCCATCGCCTCTTCCTGGTCGTGGGTCACGAACACGGAGGTCAGGTTGATGTCTTCGTGCAGCCGCGCCAGCCAGCGACGCAGTTCTTTACGGACCTTGGCATCGAGGGCACCGAACGGTTCGTCCAGCAGCAAAACCTTCGGCTCCACCGCCAACGCGCGAGCCAGGGCAATCCGCTGACGCTGACCGCCGGACAGTTGCTCCGGGTAACGATCCGACAACCAATCCAGTTGCACCATGTTCAGCAGTTCGTGGACCTTCACCGCGATCTGGCTTTCGCTCGGGCGCTGGTTTTTCGGCTTCATGCGCAGGCCGAACGCGACGTTGTCGAACACCGTCATGTGGCGGAACAAGGCGTAGTGCTGGAACACGAACCCGACGTTGCGATCACGCACGTCATGGCCGGAAACGTCTTCACCGTGGAACACGATGTTGCCCTGGTCCGGGGTTTCCAGGCCGGCGATGATCCGCAGCAACGTGGTCTTGCCGCAGCCCGACGGGCCGAGCAGGGCCACGAGTTCACCGCTGTGGATGTCCAGGCTGATGTCGTTCAGGGCCTTGAACGCGTTGAAATTCTTGCTGACGTTACGCACTTCGATCGACATGAGTTATTCCTCCGCGGCGCTGGCGCGCAGGCGGTTAATACGGTTTTCGCTCCACTGCTTCAGCAGCAGGATGAAGAGCGCCATGATCAGCAACAGGCTCGCCACAGCGAACGCGGCCACGTGGTTGTATTCGTTGTAGAGGATCTCGACGTGCAGCGGCAAGGTGTTGGTCACCCCGCGAATGTGCCCGGAAACCACCGACACCGCACCGAACTCACCCATCGCCCGCGCAGTACACAGCACCACGCCGTAGATCAGGCCCCATTTGATATTGGGAACGGTGACGTGCCAGAACATCTGCCAGCCATTGGCGCCCAGCAGGCGCGCGGCTTCTTCTTCCTGGGTGCCTTGTTCCTGCATCAGCGGGATCAGTTCGCGAGCCACAAACGGCACGGTGACGAAAATCGTCGCCAGCACGATGCCTGGCAAGGCAAAGACGATCTGGATGTCATGATCCTGCAGCCACGGACCGAACAGGCCCTGGGCGCCGAACATCAGCACGTAGACCAGACCGGCAATCACCGGCGACACCGAGAACGGCAAGTCGATCAGTGTCACCAGCATGCTCTTGCCACGGAACGAGTACTTGCTCACGCACCACGCGGCGCTGACACCGAACACCACGTTCAGCGGCACTGAAATCAGCACGGCGATGACCGTGAGTTTCAGCGCCGACAAGGCATCCGGTTCAAAGATCGCGGTGAAGAACGCGCCCAGGCCGTTTTTCAAGCCCTGGGACACCACGATAAACAACGGCAACAGTAAAAACAGGGTGAAGACCAGCCAGCACAGGCCAATCAGGATGCGCCGCGAGGTAGCACTGCCACGGCGGGCGGCGTTGGCCGAAGAGGCGGCCGCAATAGACGATTGGGACATGGTTCGCGCCTCCTTATGGGGTTTCGATGCGCCGCTGCAGCAAGTTGATCAGCAGCAACAGGACGAAGGAAACCACCAGCATCAACACGCCGATGGAGGTAGCGCCGGTGTAATCGTATTGGTCGAGCTTGACCATGATCAGCAGCGGCAAGATTTCGGTTTTCATCGGCATGTTGCCGGCGATGAAAATCACCGAACCGTACTCGCCGACGCCACGGGCAAACGCCAGGGCAAAACCGGTCAGCCAGGCTGGCAGCAGCGCGGGCACCAAGATGTAGCGGAACACCTGCAACGGCTTGGCGCCGAGGCACGCGGCGGCCTCTTCGATTTCACGCGGGATGTCGGCCAGAACCGGCTGCACCGTGCGCACCACGAACGGCAACGTGACGAAGGTCAGCGCCAGGGTGATGCCGAGCGGGGTATAGGCGATCTTGAAACCCATGTCCGCGGCGAACTGCCCGACCAGACCGGTCGGCGTGTACAGCGCGGTCAGCGCGATACCGGCCACAGCGGTGGGCAGGGCGAACGGCAGGTCGATCATCGCGTCGATGATCTTGCGTCCCGGGAACGTGTAGCGCACCAACACCCAGGCCAACAACGTGCCGATGATGCCGTTGATGATCGCGGCATACAGCGCTGTGCCGAAGCTCAGCTTCAACGCCGCCAGCACCCGAGGCGCGGTGACGATGGCGTAGAACTGATCCCAGGTGAGTTGGGAGGCATGGATGAACATGGCCGCCAGTGGAATGAGCACAATCAGGCTGAGGTACACCAAGGTGTAGCCCAGCGTCAGCCCGAAGCCGGGTATGACGGGGGAGATACGACGCGACATAAAAGTCCTTGGTTGAGAACGCGCAAAGCCCCGACGGTTAAATCGGGGCTCGTTTTATGGCTGCTGCAGGTTACTGCGCCTGGTAAATCTGGTCGAACACGCCACCGTCATTGAAGAATTTCGGTTGGGCAGTTTTCCAGCCGCCGAAGTCCTTGTCGATAGTCACCAGGTCCAGTTTAGGGAACTGTTTGGCGTATTTGGCCGCTACGTCCTTGTCACGTGGACGGTAGAAGTTTTTCGCAGCGATTTCCTGACCGGCCGGGCTGTACAGGTGCTTGAGGTAGGCTTCGGCGATTTGCTCGTTGCCCTTCTTCTCGGCGTTCTTATCGACCACGGCCACCGGTGGTTCGGCGAGGATCGACAGCGAAGGCACGACGATTTCGAACTTGTCCGCGCCGCCGTCTTCTTTCAGCGCCAGGAACGCTTCGTTTTCCCAAGCCAGCAACACGTCGCCCTGACCGTTGTTGACGAAGGTGATGGTCGAACCGCGAGCGCCGGTGTCCAGCACAGGTACGTGCTTGAACAGGGTCTGGATGTATTCCTTGGCCTTGGCTTCGTCACCGCCGTTGGCTTTCAGGCCATAGGCCCAGGCCGCGAGGAAGTTCCAGCGTGCGCCGCCGGAGGTTTTCGGGTTCGGGGTGATGACCGACACGTCGTTCTTCACCAGGTCGCCCCAATCCTTGATGCCTTTAGGGTTGCCCTTGCGCACCAGGAACACGATGGTCGAGGTGTAAGGCGTGCTCGCATCCGGCAGACGCGTCTGCCAGTCGGCCGGCAGGGTCTTGCCCAGTTTGGCGATTTCGTCGATGTCACCGGCCAGGGCCAGGGTCACCACGTCGGCGCGCAGACCGTCGATCACCGCACGGCCCTGTTTGCCCGAGCCACCGTGGGATTGCTGGATTTTCACGTTGTCGCCAGCGTGGTCTTTCTTCCAGAAGTTGATGAATTCGGCGTTGTAGTCCTGATACAACTCACGGGTCGGGTCGTACGACACGTTGAGCAGCTCGTAATCCTTGGCAACCGCGGAACCCGCAAAAAGGGCGCTGGCCAGCGCGGCCAAAGCGAAATGACGAATCGACGACATGGTGAAAGCTCCTGGAATTCTGGTGGTGTTGGCTTTTCTTATGGGTTTCTGGAATCGCGGTTGCCGGTTAAAAAAGATCGCCGCCTTCGACAGCTCCTACATCAATCCCCCGTAGGAGCTGCCGAAGGCTGCGATCTTTTGATCTTTCGCTTCAGCTCGGCTTGTTAGTCGGGTTCTGCAAGCGGAATTTCTCTTTGCGTTCGATCTGGACCACCTGGGCGTTGTGCACGGTGATTTCCACTGCGCCGAAACGCAGATCGCGCAATGCGCTCTGGATCTCACGCAAAATGGTTGCTTCGTCCTGGCCGTCAACGCTACGTAGGGATGCGCTCATGGTGCTGCTCCTTCGACTGAGAGGTTGCCTGGCAGTGGCGGCACTGCTTGCGGCGTGAGGGCAATAGTAGATAGGCGCGGATATTCTTAAAAAGACTATTTAAGAATGTTTATATAACCAGAAAGTATTATTTGATGGGACAAGGGGTTGCGGGGGATTTCAGGCTTGATCGTTCCCACGCTCTGCGTGGAAATGCATCCTGTGACGCTCTGCGTCACGCCCGGGAATGGAACGCGGAGCGTTCCGGGCGGCGTTCCCACGCGGAGCGTGGGAACGATCGGGTTAGCCAATCACTGGCGCCCGCGCCCAATCCAGTTGCTCGGCCGGTACCGGCCTGCCAAACCAATAACCCTGCCCCAGATCGCAATCGTGTTCGAGCAGGAACCCCGCCTGCTCCACTTGCTCGATCCCTTCGGCATGCACCTGCATCCCCATGCTTTTGGCCAGCGCGATGATCACCCGCACGATCGCGCCATCGTCCTCGTCCCACGGTAACCCGGCGACAAAACCCTGATCGATCTTGAGTTTCTGCACCGGCAAGCGCTTGAGCCGCAGCAGCGACGAATACCCGGTGCCGAAATCGTCGATGGCCAGCCGCACGCCCAGTTCACGCAAACGATGCATCTGTTCCAGCGCCACTTCCGGATCGTCCATCACCGCGCTTTCGGTGACTTCCAGTTCCAGGTACGCCGGATCCAGCCCGGTTTCGTGCAGTACGTGCGCCACCTGCTGATACAACTCGCGACGGGCGAACAAACGCGAAGACACATTCACCGCGATAAAGGACAACCCCACCCCGGCCTGCTGCCATTGGCACATCTGCTGACAGGCCTGCTGCATGACCCAGGCATCGATCTCGGCAATCAACCCGGTGCGTTCGGCGACGGGAATGAATTCTGCCGGCGAAATCAGCCCGCGTTGCGGGTGCTCCCAGCGCACCAGCGCCTCGACGCCGATCAGGCGACTGGTTTTGAGGTCATGGACCGGCTGGTAATAAACCCGCAGTTCCTGCAGTTCCAACGCACGGCGCAGTTCGAAGGCGATCTCGACCCGCTGCTGGGCATGGGCGGTGAGTTCTTCGGTGTAGAGCGCGTAGCCATCGCGCCCGGCGCTCTTGGCCTTGAACAAAGCCGAGTCGGCATTGCGCAGCAATTGCTCGGCGCTCAAGGCGTCGCTGGGGAACAGGCTGATGCCGATGCTGGCATTGATGAACAACTGATGGCCGTCAATCTCGAACGGCTCCTTGAGGCCATCGATGATCCGCTGCGCCAGTGCCGCCGCCTGCACCAGTTGCGAGCAGTTTTCGGCGAGTACGGCGAATTCGTCGCCGCCCAGGCGCGCCAGGGTGATACCCGGTGTGAACAACCCCTTGAAACGTTCGGCCACCGCCTTGAGCATTTGGTCGCCGATGTTGTGCCCGAGGCTGTCGTTGATCATCTTGAAGTGATCGAGATCGATCATCAGCAAGGCGCAGCCACGCTTGTGCAGTTGCGCCGACGTCAGCGCCTGCTCGACGCGATCAGTGAACAGCAGGCGGTTGGGCAGATCGGTCAGCGGGTCGTGGTGGGCCAGGTGCATCAGTTCGTGTTCGGAGTTCTTGATCGCGCTGATGTCGGAAAACACTGCCACGTAATGACTGACCCGACCCAGATCGTCATGAATGATGCGTATCGTCTGCCATTGCGGGTAGATCTCGCCGCTTTTGCGGCGGTTCCAGATCTCGCCGCTCCACTCGCCAGAGCTGTCGAGCATGGCGAACATCGCCTGATAGAACGTCGGCGGGTGGTGACCGGACTTGAACAGACTCGGTTGCTGGCCCAGAACTTCTTCACTTTGATAACCGGTGATTTCCATAAACGCCCGGTTCACATGCACGATCAGGCCTTGGCTGTCAGTCACCAACACCCCTTCGCGGGTGCAATCGAACACAGCGGCGGCCTGTCGCAAGCGCTCCCGGTCTTCATTGCGCTCGCGCAATTTGGCGCCGATCCCCAGGCATCGGAACAATCTGGCCCGGGCGAGGAAGATTAATCCGGCGCTGAGCAGCACCCAGGCGTAACCGTTGATCAGTTGCCATCGCAACAGTTCATGGGAGCTATCGAAGAAACTGTTCAATAAATAACCACTGAACTGGAGCCAGACTACTGAAAGCACCAGGTAAAGCAGCGCTGCACGCAAGGCATCGCGGTATGTGGCTGACATTCGGCCGTCCATGTCCCTACAAAAGGGTTGGAATTATAGGTCAAAGAAACATCCAGCCACTCTTATCTGAAAGGGCGACTGGTTTTATCTGTGGGCTTAGTGATAATGCAACGGCTGTTTATTTATTTATCGAGGGCCCTATAGCCTATGTGGTACGAAGGTTTTCTCGGCTTGTCGCCCTGGTCACTGGTGGCAGTCACCCTGCTGATGACCCATGTGACCATTGTTGGTGTCACGGTCTATCTGCATCGTTATTCAGCCCATCGCTCCCTGGAGCTCAATGCCGGCCTGAAACATTTCTTCCGCTTCTGGCTGTGGCTGACCACGGCGCAGAACACCCGCGAGTGGACAGCCATCCACCGCAAGCATCACGCCAAATGCGAAACCGTCGATGACCCGCACAGCCCGGTCATCAAGGGTCTTTCCACCGTTTTGCGCAAGGGCGCCGAGTTGTATCGCGAAGAAGCGGAAAACCCGGAAACCCTGCGCATCTACGGCAAGAACTGCCCCGAAGACTGGATCGAACGCAACCTCTACAGCCGTTTCCCGTTGTTGGGCGTAGCGATCATGGGCGTCATCGACCTGCTGCTGTTCGGCACCATCGGTATCACCATCTGGGCCATCCAGATGATGTGGATCCCGGTGTGGGCTGCTGGCGTGGTCAATGGCCTGGGCCATGCCATCGGCTACCGCAACTTCGAATGCCGCGACGCGGCGACCAATCTGGTGCCCTGGGGCATCCTGATCGGTGGCGAAGAACTGCATAACAACCATCACACCTACCCTAACTCGGCAAAACTGTCGGTGAAGAAGTGGGAATTCGACCTCGGCTGGGCCTGGATACAGGTCTTCAGTTTCTTCCGTCTGGCCAAGGTCCAGCGTGTTGCGCCGATCGCCCACCGGGTCGAAGGCAAGGGCAGCCTGGACATGGACACCGCCATGGCCATCCTCAACAACCGCTTCCAGATCATGGCCCAGTACCGCAAGCTGGTGATCGCGCCACTGGTCAAGCAAGAGCTGGAAAAGGTCGATCACTCGGTCCGTCACCAGTTCCACCGCGCCAAGCGTTTGCTCTCGCGGGAAACCAGCCTGCTGGATGACAAACACCATATCCGCATCCAGAACATGCTCGAGCACAGCCAGGCACTGAAGGTAATTTACGAGAAACGCCTGGCCTTGCAGCAGATCTGGGTCAAGACCAGCTCAAATGGTCACGACATGCTTGCCGCTATCAAGGATTGGGTGCACGAAGCCGAAGCCAGCGGGATTCAATCCCTGCGCGACTTCGCCGACCAGCTGAAAACCTACTCCCTGCGCCCAGCCGCCGTCTGACGCCGTTGATCGGTGCGCCCCGCTCGCGGGCGCACCCTCCGGAACTAAGCTCCAAATCCCCTATCTCAAAGACACTTCGCCATCCAGGCGGGCCGGGACCTGTTGTCCGTTATTTCCCACACAGAGCGTGATGCGTCTGTCGTGGCACAAGAAATAATCGATAAGGGCCCATGTTGTGGCCGCTTTCGAACCTCGAGCGGTGCACGCCCTTTGAGATTTGTGCCGATGGTCACCAAAAACCTACAAGACTCATCCCTCCCGCAGTGGCCAGAAGCCGCGCAAACCCTGATGGCGCTGATGCACGCCCAAGGTGAAGTCGCACGCCTGAGCGAACGCGAACAACTCTTCAGCTCGCTGCTGGTGAGCGTCAACGCGGTACTGTGGGCCTTCAACTGGGAAACCCGTCAGGTGCTCTACGTCAGCCCCGCCTATGAACGGATTTTCGGCCGTTCCGCCGGCCTGTTACTGGCCGACTACAACCAATGGCGCGACAGTATTTACCCCGATGATCTGGACTACGCCGAGCGCAGTCTGGCCGATGTGCTGGATAAAGGTGCCGTAGAAGATCGCGAATACCGCATCATCGCGGCTGACGGTGAGTTGCGCTGGCTCAGCGACAAATGCTTTATCAACCGTCAGGCCGAGCCAGGGCAACCGGTGATCATCGTCGGCATTGCCGAGGACATTACCGAAAAGAAGCAAATGGAAACCGAGCTGCAACGCTTGGCGACCACCGATGTGCTGACCCAAAGCAGCAACCGCCGGCACTTCTTCGAATGCGCCCATCGCGAGTTCGAACAGGCGCGGCTGCAGGGCGCGCCGCTGGCTTTCCTGCTGCTGGATATTGATGACTTCAAGAAGGTTAACGACACCTACGGCCACCAGGTAGGCGATATTGTGCTGCAACACATCGCCGAGAGCGGTCGCGCAGCATTACGTCGGGGTGATCTGTTCGGGCGAATCGGCGGCGAAGAATTCGCCGCGGTGTTCCCCGGCTGCGCGCCGGACATGGCCATGCAAGTGGCCGAGCGTCTGCAACGAGAGATTCAGCGTCTGAGCTTCAGCCATGACGACCAGACGTTTGGCATCACCGTCAGCCAGGGCCTGACCAGCCTCACCGCCGAGGATGACAGCCTCGACAGCCTGTTCGCCCGCGCCGATGCGGCGATGTACGAGGCCAAGCGTCAGGGCAAGAACCGCATCATCTCCGCCTGAGCCGATGATCGTTCCCACGCTCTGCGTGGGAATGCATCCTGTGACGCTCTGCGTCACAACTTGCTAAGGGACGCCGAGCGTCCCGGGCGGCATTCCCACGCAGAGCGTGGGAACGATCTCGCGGCGTTATTTTTTGCGCAGCCGCATCAACTCCGGCAAGCCGATCTTGAGCAAGCGTGCCGTGCGGCTCTTGGACAGCTCTTCAATGCCCTCATGCTCAGTCAGACGCGCCAGTTGCGCGGCCATGTTCATCACCAGCGCTTCACGGGAGTAAACCCCGCCACCGAGCTGGTAGACCGCTGCGATCAGCTCGCGCAGTTCCAACGGCAACCGCCAGCGCGTACGCAACGCCGAGCCATAGCCCGCGCCGAACTGGTCCAGCGCCTCACCGACCTCTTCCCATTCATCCAGCTCGCCACCGGCCTGCTTCCATTCCTGCAAACAGCGCAACAGCGCCAGATCGCCGAGACGATGCAGCATCCCCGCGCAATAGCAGCGCTCCTGATCCAGGTCCAGCAAGCGCGCCAGGGTCCGGCCATATTCGGCGGTGCGCAGGGAAAGCTCCCAATAACGCTCCGCATAGTCGGCCAATTGCGGATCACTGAGCCGCGCGCAGCGCTTGAGCGCCAAGCCCAGAATCAGGTTCATGCTTTGCGCGGTGCCCAAGCGATGCAGCGCCTGGGACAGGGTTTGCACCGCCACGCCATGGTGCTGGGCCGCACTGTTGGCGGCGGCGATCAGGACCGCGGTGATTTGCGGGTCATTGCGAATCTCGCCTTCCAGTAGCGTCAGGTCGAGACCATTGGGATTAAGGCTGCGTTTGACTGCCAACTGCACGTCGGTCATCAGCGGCGCACCGTCTGTCGACTCACGTCGACGCTCCAGGTACACCGACAACGTCATGCCCGGCGACAGCGTTGGCGCCTCGCAGGACACCTCTTCACCAGCGTTCAGCAGTAAATTCTGCAGACGATGGGTCAGGCCTTCCATGTCCAGAGGTTTGGTCAGGTACGCGGTGGGCGCCAGGGGCAAGGCTTCGCGCACACTGGCGCTGTCATTGCGGCTGCTCATCAGAATGAACGGCAGCGGCGGGTTGCGTTTGCGCTGACGGACACTGCGCAAGACATTCAGGCCATCGATGCCCGGCAACTCCCAGTCGACGATAACCAAGTCATAAGGAACATTCGCCAGCAGCTCCATCGCCTGCTGGCCGTCGGCACACAGGTCCAGCCGCGCGTCGCAGCGCACATTCAATAACACCTGCTTGAGCAGGTCGCGGGACCAAGGGTCAGCTTCGGCAATCAGCACACGCGGTATAGCGGGTAAAACCACAGCGGTCATTCGCACACTCCAACGGCAATGCATGAACCTTAGTCAACGCTGGCCATTCGATACAGCGTGATGTGTTCCGCGGACACGAAAAAACCCGCCGAAGCGGGTTTTTTTGTCGATCAGGTCACACTTGGCGATCAGAGCTCAGAGAAGCACTCTTCAATGATGGCCAGACCTTTGTCCAGTTGCTCGTCCGGCGAAGTCAGCGGTACCAGGACGCGCAGAACGTTGCCGTAAGTGCCGCAGGACAGCAGGATCAGGCCCTTGTCGCGCGCCTTGGCCACAACCGCTGCCACTGCTGGAGCGTTCGGCTTGTGGCTGTCGCCATCGACGAACAGCTCGACCGCGATCATCGCGCCCAGGGCACGGACTTCGCCGATCACCGGGTATTTGGCCTGGATAGCTTTCAGGCCAGTGACCAGACGCTCGCCGACTGCCTTGCAGCGATCCAGCAGGTGTTCTTCTTCGAACACTTCCATCACGGCCAGGGCCGCGGCGCAAGCGATCGGGCTACCGGCGTAGGTGCCGCCCAGCCCGCCTGGAGCAATGGCGTCCATGTATTCGGCCTTGCCGCACACACCGGCGAGCGGGAAGCCGCCAGCGATGGATTTGGCGAAAGTGGTCAGGTCGGCAGCAACGCCCATCTGTTCCATGGCGAAGAAAGTGCCGGTACGGCCAGCGCCGGTTTGTACTTCGTCAGCGATCAACAGGATGCCGTGCTGGTCGCACAGTTCACGCAGACGCTTCATGAACGCTTTAGGCGCGACGTAGAAGCCGCCTTCGCCCTGAACTGGTTCGATGATGATGGCAGCGATGTCACGCGGCTCGGCATCGTTCTTGAAGATGCGCTCGATGCTGGCGATCGAGTCGTCGACGCTCACACCGTGCAGTTCGTTCGGGTACAGCGCGCGGAAGATGCCGCCTGGCATCAGGCCCATGCCGGCCGAGTAAGGCACGACTTTACCGGTCAGGCCCAGGGTCATCATGGTGCGACCGTGGTAAGCGCCAGTGAATGCGATCACGCCGGCACGGCCAGTGGCGGCACGAGCGATTTTCACGGCGTTTTCTACGGCTTCGGAACCGGTGGTCACCAGCAGGGTTTTCTTGGCGAAATCACCTGGCACCTTGGCGTTGATTTTTTCGCACAGTTCTACGTACGGTTCGTAAGCCAGTACCTGGAAGCAAGTGTGAGTCAGCTTGTTCATCTGAGCGGTCACGGCGGCGATGATTTTCGGGTGCAGGTGACCGGTGTTCAGCACGGCGATACCGCCGGCGAAGTCGATGAACTCGCGACCTTCAACGTCGGTGACGGTGGCGTTCTTCGCGGACTCAGCGAAGATCGGGTGAATCTGGCCAACACCGCGTGGTACAGCGGCTTCGCGGCGTTTCATCAGGGATGCGTTAGTCTTGCTCATAAAGTCCTCATTCACCGCTCATCGGGCGGCGTGGTTCAAGGAAAATGCGGCGGGGAGGCAACTACGGCAGCATGCGATGATCGACTGCCACAGCTTTCCCGGCCACAGAGAAAATTCCATTTGAAACGCAGAAAGGGACAGCGCTCTCGTGCCCTTTCTGCTTGAAGCAATGCCTTGCCGGCGCTTATCTATTACAAGCTTAGATGCCCAGGCAGAGGTATTTGATTTCCAGGTAATCTTCGATGCCGTACTTGGAGCCTTCACGGCCCAGGCCCGACGCCTTGATACCGCCGAACGGCGCGACTTCGTTGGAGATCAGCCCAGTGTTGACGCCGACCATGCCGTATTCCAGGGCTTCAGCCACACGGAACACACGACCCAGATCACGAGCATAGAAGTACGAAGCCAGACCGAACTCGGTGTCGTTGGACATCGCGATCACTTCGGCTTCGTCTTTGAAGCGGAACAGTGGCGCCAGTGGGCCGAAGGTTTCTTCCTTGGCCACCGCAGCGTTCTTCGGCACGTTGACCAGAATGGTTGGCTCGAAGAAGTTGCCTTCCATGACCTTGCCGCCGGCCAGAACGGTCGCGCCTTTGCTGATCGCGTCAGCAATGTGCTCTTGAACCTTGGCCACGGCTTTTTCGTCGATCAGCGGGCCAGTGGTGGTGCCTTCTTCCAGACCGTTGCCGATCTTGAGTTTGGCCACGGCCACTTTCAGCTTCTCGGCGAACGCGTCGTAGACCGAATCCTGAATGTACAGACGGTTGGCGCAGACGCAGGTCTGGCCGTTGTTGCGATACTTGGAAATGATCGCGCCTTCGACGGCCTTATCCAGGTCCGCGTCGTCGAACACGATGAACGGCGCGTTGCCGCCCAGTTCCAAGGACACTTTCTTGATGTCCTTGGCGCATTCAGCCATCAGCTGACGACCGATTTCGGTCGAGCCAGTGAAGGACAATTTACGCACGATCGGGTTGCTGGTCAGCTCGCTGCCGATGTCGCCGGCGCTGCCGGACACAACACTGAACACGCCAGCAGGAATGCCAGCACGCTGGGCCAGTTCAGCCAGAGCGAATGCAGAGAACGGAGTTTGCGAAGCCGGCTTGAGCACCATGGTGCAACCGGCGGCCAGTGCTGGACCCGCCTTGCGGGTGATCATCGCGGCCGGGAAGTTCCACGGGGTGATTGCAGCGGTCACGCCGATAGGCTGCTTGATCACGATCAGGCGCTTGTCTGGCTGGTGGCCCGGAATCACATCACCGTAGATGCGCTTGGCTTCTTCGGCGAACCACTCGATAAAGGAAGCGGCGTAAACGATTTCGCCCTTGGCTTCGGCCAATGGCTTGCCTTGCTCGAGGGTCATCAGGCGAGCCAAGTCGTCCTGGTTCTCGATGATCAGTTCGAACCAGCGACGCAGCTTGTTCGCACGGTCCTTGGCGGTCAGTGCACGCCAGGCCGGCAGCGCTTTGTCAGCGGCTTCGATTGCACGGCGGGTTTCGGCAGCGCCCATCTTCGGCACAGTGCCCAGAATTTCGCCCGTTGCCGGGTTGTTGACCTTGATCGTCTGACCGTTGTCCGCATCGACCCAAGCGCCATCGATAAAGGCTTGCTGGCGGAACAACTGGGTGTCTTTAAGCTGCATGTCGGCTTTCCTTAACAGCACCGCGACCAGCGCGGAGCGAATTATGATTGTAGAAAGGCGCCTCGAAGGCTGCCGTCAGGGAAATCATTCACCGGGCTGAAGCACATAAATAGCGCACTGATCGAAACTCGTGCGGTTCAGCACCCAGACAAGAGCGTTTGAAATCTCGAACGAATCCTAGGATCAATGCCGAAAAAGGACAATAGGGCGTTCGAAAAAAAGAACGAAAACGGCGCATTTGCCTATTTTTTCTGATCAACGTAGCAAACGGCTGTTACAGCTTGGAAAAACACTGACGATTCAGCAGCATGGACGCCCGCAACGCTTATGAGTATCATGGCGGCCGCTTGCACCAGTAGCTCAGCTGGATAGAGTACTGCCCTCCGAAGGCAGTGGTCGTGGGTTCGAATCCCGCCTGGTGCACCATATAGCAGTCTAGACCTGTCTCAGACAGTCTACGAAACACCCCAAGAAGCCCGCCCTGTGCGGGCTTTCTTGTTTCTGGCTATCCCTCCCTGTCTACCCCTATAACTTCACGCCGTGTATGCCCACGTGTATGCTTTGAGATTCATTGAACTGGAGGCATACACGCAGTGAAGCGTACTGAAATCAAACGCCGCCCACTGGCCGACACTACTCTCGCAGGACTGGAGCCGGAGAGTGCGACGTACCGGGAGCAAGACGGCAACGGCTTGTACTTTCGGGTCAAGGCAAATGGGCAGAAGTCGTGGGAGTTGCGCTACAAAAAACCAGACGGGAAATGGTCCTGGTTGGGCCTAGGCGGTTACCCCGAAATCAGTGGTTCGCTAGCCAGGCAGAAGGCGGCGCAACTGCGGGATGACGCATCGACTGGTAAAAATCCTTTAGTCAGTAAGCAGGCTCGTAAGATTGCTGACCGGGTGGCTGCCAACAACACTTTTGAAGCATTAGGCCGCGAATGGTTTGAGGCAAGGCGCTCAAGCTGGGAAGCCGGCACGTCCCGTCGAGTCCTTGGAGCACTGGAGCTTCACGTATTCCCCGTTTTCGGCAAACGCATCTACACAGAAATACTGCCCCTTGAATGGATGGAGTTTCTGCGCGGCATGGAGCAGAAAGGGATCATTGAGCAAATGGGCAGAGTTCGGGCCTTCTGCAAAGAGATCTATGACTTGGCACGCGTGACAGGTCGAGCGATCCACAACCCCCTTGAAGGCCTCAATAAATTTCTACAGACGCGCAGTGCTGAAAATTATGCACACGTATCAATAGAAGAGTTGCCTGCATTACTTCGCGCCATCAACTCTTACCCTCACGCGAAGGACGTCCGTCTAGGTCTCCGATTGCTGGCCTTATTAGCGGCACGCCCGAGTGAGATTCGAGAAGCACGCTGGTCAGAGATCGACCTCAACAAAAAGCTATGGACGATTCCAGCCGAGAGAATGAAGCGTCGTCGCGAGCATGTTGTGCCTCTATCTCGCCAGGCCATTGAATCGATTACGGAGCTGCGCACGCTGACAGGCGCATACCCCCTTCTCTTCCCTGGGAGAAAAGATCGAACCATCCCCCGTAGCAATACCGTCTTTCTGATGGCGCTGCGCAGGCTGGGATATGCGGGCCGACAAACTGGCCATGGTTTTCGTCACATTGCTAGCACGATCCTTAATGAACAGGGATTTGACGAAAACCACATTGAGGCTCAGCTCTCTCATGTAAAAGAGGGAATAGCAGGTGTGTACAACAAGGCGGTGTACTTGCCCCAGCGCAAAGTCATGATGCAGTGGTATGCAGACCACCTTGATGAATTGGAGCACGGCAACATTGTCCAGGGTCAATTTGGCAAGGCGGTATGACTGTGCAATCCCAGCACCCATGAAAAATTGGTGTTACGGGTGTCACGGGTGTTACAGCGACGACCAACCCATTGAATTTATTGGGTAATTACCGCGCAACACGCTGCACAGGCTATCCATCCACCCGGTGTTACGCGGCAAAGAGGCGTAACGCCTTAAATCCTCCTCACCTTCTTGCAGGCTGCTCCATTACGTGTAATCCGGCGGAATTCGCGTCGCTGCTCCTGATTACGGATCAGGGGCCTGGGGTCTACCGTTCGTCGGATTTTTACACAGCCGTCATCTCTGACTTTTCATTTTTAAACTGTATGAAAAACCAGTAGGACATGGTTGGACGCCTACAGTGAAAACCAAAACTGTGCTGCGAACGTGCACGACTTTCCCCCCAAAAAAGCACAGCAGAAGGGTAAAGCCCCAGAAAATCGAACTTCCAATAAATGCAAAAGCGTTTATATAGCTTGGGCCTGTAAGAACTACTACAGGAAACGCGCTATGACGCTCCTCAACGCTTCAGTTACATCTGATACCACGATCACATCTGAACTGCTGACCACCGATCAAGTTGCCACTGCACTTGGCTTGTCCAGCCGAACGCTTGCCGCTTGGCGCAGTTCTCGCACCAACTCTCTCCCTTACCTAAAGACCGGATCTCGAGTGCGTTACCGCCCTCAAGATGTCGCCACCTGGCTCGAAAGTCGTGTGTGCTCCGCTACCACCAACTTAGCGCGAGGACATGCGTAATGGTTGAAACCAAGCAGAAATGCACCGTTACGGCGCTTGCACTTCCAGTAACCAATGCCGATTCGATTCGAGAATCTGTGCCGCCTACGACCTCGCCAATGAGAGTTAGCGATTCAGAGTTAGGACGCTTCGATCCCGCCGCCACGCTCATCCGCATTCACCTGGTGATGGCCATCACAGGTATCGGTCGCGCTACCGTTTACAAACTCATGAGTCAGCCCGAAAGCGGATTCCCGCAGTCCGTAAAGCTCACTGACAGCAATGCCCGTGGTGCTCCAGTCGCCTGGGTTTTGTCTGAGGTTTTGAGTTGGACCCGAGCGCGTATCGCCGCTCGCAACGAGGCAGCAGCATGAGAAGGCACATTGCTCATAGGGCGGTATTGAAGCCGTTTTCAGTCCTTCGCGAGATCGGTCTATCGGCATCGTACATGCAACGACTCGAGCGCTACCGAACCAAAAACGAACGCCTTAATCGCGTCGTGGGAGTGTTGAAGTGGCCTGATGGAACCTGGTGCGCCCTAGCGATGCATACCGAGAAATTCAGCGCTGTAATTGTCGACGAAGGCCAGCAAGTAGCAGCCTACGAAGATGCTCGCTCAATGATTGATGGTGACTTCCTGCCCCTGCTTTCTCTGCACTGGGAAGTTCACACCTGAAATGGAAACGCCCCCGGGAGCGATCCGGAGGCGTTGAGGTAAATCTACATGCCCGCACAATTTATGACGCATCGAAAAAATGCGCAAGGTTTCCGCACGGTTGCACTTTCGAAAACGGGACGTTACTCTCTGGCGGTCGCTGCAAATTCAGTGACCGACCTTGGCGGGTCGAACGATTTCAGGCGCAACAGCGCCATATACTCAATTGCAGGCGCTTTTTTTGTGCCCGCGATTATGCGTTATGGCGAGTTGCGCAGGAGCACCTTCGGGTGCGCCGGGTTCCTGAATCACCGGTCCGCCAATCTTGCGCAATTCGCCACCCATTCCTGCTTGGCGGCAGGTTGTGGTGGCTCCTCTGATTCGGGAGCTACAACAAATGATCACTATCGATCCGTCCAAAAATCGCGCCGCGGCCCATCGTGCAATGGCTCTCGCCGCTTTACACGCCAACTCCAGCCTCGCTACGCGCCTCTCCCGCTACAACGCTCACATGGCCAAAGCCCGCGCGCTCGAAACCGCAGGCGGTGCCCAATGAACAACGCCCTGAGTTGCTCCCTACCCGAAGACCTGCTCGACGTCAGCAACAATGTCGAAGCCGGCATTCCAATTGACGCCATCACGTGTGCCATTAATCGCGCCGATTCAGTACTGACCCTGCTCGAGGACCACTTCGAAAGCGAAAGCGACAGACCGCGTCTGGCCAATCACGTATTAGCCGCCGTCATTTGGGACGTGCGCGGAACACTGGGCCTGATCAAAACCCTGACCCTGCACGGCGATGCGACTTCGCTACCTCGGGCTAAAAACGGGGGTGCGCAATGACCCCTCGGACCAACGTCACCACCCCAGGCGCGACCACGTTCGCGCAGTGCGGGCAGCCCCATCAGACGCTGTTTCGACTCAGTGCCGGTGTCCCGGTATCCGACGCGCTTGAATATGCTTCCGACCTGCTGAGCTGCGCGAATCGCATGACGCTCCTGGCCACCCACGGCGACAACACAGAACAGTGCGCGATGGCCGCTCATTACCTCAGTGAAATGGGTAAGGCCGTGATTGACGATGTGACCAGCGCTCTCCTGCGACTGGAGGCTGGCCATGACCAATAAAGCAAAACGCCCCAGCTTCGCCGACGTGAAAGCGGCCTCTCTGAAAGAGGTCGACCGGGTACTTTCCCATTGGCTGCCCAACGGTAAACGCGTCGACGGCGGCAAGGAATACACGGCCGCCAATCCAACCCGAACCGACAAGCGCGCCGGCTCCCTCAAGGTCAACTTGAGCAAAGGCACCTGGGCGGATTTTGCCACTGGAGACAAAGGCGGCGACCTGATCGATCTGGTGCGCTACCTCGACGGCGGTACCGACTTCGAGGCCTGCAACAAGTTGGCGGATCTGCTGCGCGTTACCGCTGGCGCGGCTCAATCGAAACCGAGCCCTAGCAAAAACAAAACACCGGAATGGCTCGCCATCCAGCCGATCCCGGCCGAGGCGATGAACAAGTGCCCGACCAAACACCGGCAACACGGCGCACCGTCTAAAGTCTGGATTTACCGCGACGCTCAGGGCCAGCCAGTCATGGCGCTCTACCGTTTCGATTTGGGTCCGGATGAGGACGGCAAGCCACGCAAAGTATTTGCGCCGTTGACATGGTGCCAGCGTGCCGACGGCCAAACACAGCAGTGGCGTTGGCAAGTTCTGCCGGGGCCGCGCCCTCTGCTGCGCTTGGATGAACTCGCGCAACGCGCAGAAGCGCCGGTCATTCTGTGCGAAGGCGAAAAAGCCGCCGACGCTGCGTCGGAGCTGCTGCCCAACTATGTGGCCACATGCTGGCCGAATGGCTCGAACTCCTGGCACAAGGCTGACCTGACACCGCTCAAAGGTCGATCCGTAGTGTTGTGGCCAGACAACGACGCCAGTGGAAAAAACTGTATGGACGCCGTCACCGAACAGTTGCAACAGATCGGCGCCGCGTCAGTGCGTGTGATCGCCCTGGATGTCTTCAAACGCAAGCCAACGCTCAAGAGCGGTCAACTGACCTTTGCCAAAGGTGGTCAATGGGACGACGGCGACGACGCGGCCGATGCCCAAGCTAAAGGCTGGACGGCGGCACACGTCGCCGAGCTGGAACGCAGCGGCGAATTGTTCGGTGTTGAATCGCAGAAAGCACCGGTCGAACCACCCGAAGCGAAGGCCAAGCCAACAACCAAGCGCACCGCAAAACCCAAAAACGATCTGCTGCCCGGCGGCTTTCGCCTGACACCCGAAGGCGTGTTTTATTCCGGCGACGATGGCGAAGCACGACCGGTGTGTTCGCCACTGGAAATCCTGGCGCGCACTCGTGATGCGCAAGGTCACAACTGGGGTTTGCTGGTCGAGTTTGACGATCCGGATGGCGCGAAAAAGCGCTGGAACATCCCGGCACGGACCATGACCGGCGACTTCGGCAAGGACGTGCTCGGCCCACTGGTGGACATGGGCTTGCGACTGGCTGGCAGTCGTTCCGGCCGCAATGCCCGCAACGACCTGCAGAGTTATCTCGGCGGTTTCGACAGCGCCCAGCGCGCACGTCTGGTCACCCGTTTGGGTTGGCACGACAGCGCCTTCCTGCTGCCTGAACAACAGGTCGGGTCGCACGCCGAACACCTGCACTTCTACGAGGCCGGCGCTCAGCTTCCCCCTATCAGCGAAGCCGGCACCCTGGAGCAGTGGCAAGAGCAAATCGGCGCCTTGTGCATCGGTAATCACCGCTTAGCGTTTGTGGCCAGCGTGGCGTTTGCCGGTCCGCTGCTGCACATGCTCGGCCATGAGTCCGGCGGATTTCACCTTTACGGCGACAGCTCGGGCGGCAAGACCACCCACCTGCAAGTGGCCGCCTCGATCTACGGCGGGCCGCGCCTGGTGCGCTCCTGGCGCTCCACGGATAACGCCTTGGAATCCATCGCCGCCGCGCACTCGGACGGGCTCCTGGTGCTGGATGAAATCGGCATGTGCGATCCACGCATCATTGGCGAAACGGTGTACATGCTCGGCAACGGTACCGGGAAGGCTCGCGCCAATGATCGCGGACAGGCAGGTCGACAGGTACAGGAGTGGCGCTTGCTGTTTCTCTCGACTGGAGAGAAGACGCTTGCGCAGCACATGGCCGAAGCCAACAAGGAGCTGAAAGCCGGTATGGAGGTGCGAATGCTCGCCGTCCCAGCGGATGCCAGTAAAGGCCTCGGTATGTTCGATGTGCTGAACGGCTTCGATGATGCAGCCGCCCTCTCCGATGCACTGAAGGCACGGGTGGGCAAGTACTACGGTACACCGCTCACCGCTTTCCTGTCGGCCCTCTGTGAGCCCGGCAAGCGGCATGGTTGGTCAGCGATCCTGCGCCACACCTTGGAGGGATTTATCGCCAAAGCGCTACCCGTCTCAGCCAGCGGTCAGGCGCATCGTGCCGCGGCTCGCTTTGGACTGGCTGCTGCCGCCGGAGAGCTAGCTACCGCGATGGGCATTACCGGCTGGCCGGACGGCACCGCCACCACTGCCGCCCGGGTCTGCCTCAGTGCCTGGATGAATGAGCGCGGCGGCGCCGGGAACCTTGAAGGAGATGCGATCTTGGCGCGGTTGCGCCAGGTGATCGAGCGCTTCGGTGAAAGCCGCTTCACCCGCTGGGAATCGGCGGCCGCGAAGATCGATGAGCACGGTCCACGCACCATTGACCGTTTGGGCTTTCGCAAAACGCTGGAGCACGGCCTGGGTGACGCCTTGCACACCACCAACACCTATTACGTATTGCCGGAGGCGTGGCGCTCCGAGGTGTTCAAAGGCATGAACATCAATGCGGTGAACAAGGAGCTTCTACGTCGAGGTGTACTGGAGCCCGGTACAGATGGCAAAGCATCGAGCTTGGTCCGTTTGCCCGGCCTCGGCCCGCAACGCTGCTACATCGTAAAGACGATTCCGGGGACGGATGAGAGCGAGGCCCGGGCGGCCTGATGGCATCCCTACGTATTGAGGTAAAGCCGGCTCACCCCCGGCCTCGCCAGCCGCTCAACCACCCCACAATCGAAATACACAGAGACAAGACAGATGACCAATATTCAAGAAATGAAAGACCACCGCGAACCTGTGACCATTGAGGTGGAGGATCTCAAAGCCGGAGTGCATGCCTATGACGCGGCGCTAGAGAGCCACGAAACAATCAAACAATCGAATTGCACAGAAACAATACGGATGAACGAGATCGAAAAACTGAAAGAGCGCCGCGAACAACTGACCATCGAAATGGAAAGTATCAGGGCCGAAATGCGTCCCCTCGAGGCGGCACTGGAAAGTCCTGAAGTTATCGAACAGGGTCGGGAGCGCGAGGTGCGAGATCAATACAACGAGCGGAAGCGGAAGTTTGACTCGCTGAACCTGGAGATCCACACAATGAATCGGAAGATTCATCGTCGGGAACACCTCACCAACCGGACAACCTTGATGGCGGGCTACATAGACTCAATGGCGAACTGGAAAGCTGACGAACAAGAGCTCAATGAAAAGCGACTAAGTCTCAGTACTCGTCTGGATCATATCCGGAAGCAGGCTCAAGAAGACTTGGCAACGGCGCGTCACGCCGAGACAGTGGCAGCAACGGCCTATGCACAGGCGGTCGCCTGGGGCGACGTGGAGGGCGAAAACAGTGCCAATGCTGATGCGCAAAAGGCCGCGAAGAGCCTTGCAACGGCAACCGAGCATCACCGCCGACAACTACTGATCATCACGGCGCTAGAACAGGAGCTGGTTACTGTGGACAAACACATCACTGAAGCTAAACAGGAACACA
Source organism: Pseudomonas sp. LBUM1646 (assembly GCF_059716165.1). NCBI lineage: Bacteria > Pseudomonadati > Pseudomonadota > Gammaproteobacteria > Pseudomonadales > Pseudomonadaceae > Pseudomonas > Pseudomonas sp. LBUM1646. Next base: position 213,688 of record NZ_CP166810.1, on the reverse strand, counting down.
AAAAAATTGAACAGGACGCTATCCGACTAGCACACATGGTTCTTGAGGAACAGTGGAACGAAGCAGCTGAAGCGTTGTTTGATGTGGGGGGCAGGCTTTGGGCTACTTACAACTTGCTCGGCTACGATCAGGTCGGACTCATGAAGCTTGTCATTCCTGAAGAAGGGGAAAACTTCCACAGCTGGAAGTGGCATGAGCTTTCAGAACGTGCGCGCCAACACACCATTCAAGACGTGCTTACGATGTAGAGAAACTAGCTGAACCGCCAACCCGAAAAAGCCGGCGCAAGTCGGCTTTTTACACATCCGAGGACAAAACAAGAAAAACTCACTCGAGGCCACCAAAGATAAATTTCGACAGAGAAAATATAATGCCGGAGGTATGCAATATGATCAAAAAATGGAAAAGCCAGCCCCGTTTTTGTGAATCTAGTAAGAAAGTGGTGATCGAGGCGAGTATGTGAGCAGCTCCAAAGCACAAGACAGAGGAGAAGCCAAGTCCGTATCAGCGGGATTTGCCGATAAAACTTTAAAATAGCGCAAAAGTAATTCTTCTAAGAATGCGCGATATTGCTGACATGTAACTGCCTCCGTAAACGCAGTACTATGAGAGTTCTCTTTACGCACTTCATATTTGGCCAATACATTATCTAACTCCCCACGATTAGAAATCAGACAACCAGAGACTTCACCGAGTTCTCCATATAGAGTAATTAGATGCGCCAAATCGGAATAGCCAAGCACTTCGCTAGTGATGCGGTACGGTTTCCTGGCGATCTCCTCCAACTTATCGGACCGATCACCAGTCAACCCCGAAAACTTCCAAAAGCAAATATTAAGTTCGAAATATGCATATATTTGCAGTAAGCTTTCTGGAGCAGTCATAACCGATTGAAGTGATTGGAATGTATCGTGACTTTCAGCAGCTTGTAGCCTTAAAGCAAGCAATTGAAGAAAGGGTAGCAAGTATTCTCGATCACCCTTCATGCATATGTAATTTTCGATACGTAGATCCGGATGCACCGCTTTGCAAGAAAGGAAATTAGACAGTAATTCAGTAATTGGCCTCCAAGCCTCCAGCGCAGTAAAAGACTTAACAACTTGAGCAGGCAAATTACTACCACCCAACAACTTAGTCAACTTCCTTCTGGCCGTCGCCCATTGACCAGAATTAGAAAAAACATCGTTCGTCGACTTGCAGAATATAGTAAGATCTCTTAACGCTATCCAGTAATTGCTGTTCGCCGTATCAGCACCATACATAACTTCCACCATAGCAATGGCCGCATCAAAATTTTCATCTTGGTACAACAGCCTCAATGTAGTGGCCCAGCTCGCATCCGTGGATTTGGACATTACGGAGGCTGCGGCCCATGCCAACATTTCAAAATTTAGCAGCCCCTCCTTATTAAGCAATATAGCTTTCCAATCATGATTCATGATAAAGGCAAGTGCTGTAGGATAGAAGCTCGGATTTAATAAACTTACTAACGACTTTTTATACGTGTTAGATGTATTTATAGGATCAAGCCAATCCAGCAATCTCTTGCAAATTTCCGGAGATCGCTGCTGCAAATAAAGAGTCAGCCCCCTTCCTTTTTTTCCTGCAACTTCGTCAATTAACAGATCTACTACACCAACCACGCCACCTGTAGCTTTGAAAAGAGCTTCGCAATTATCGCTATCTATATTTTTCGACCTGCCTATAACCAGAATCTCGTTGGAACTATAACCTTTTAAAATTTTACTTCGATGTCCCTGCCCCCAATCCGATGCAAGAAACGGAGCCTTGTTTGAGTCCATAGCCTCCCATCTTTCCCGCAGTACAGTTAAGGAAACCGGCATAGTTACAACGGTTTTTAAGTTATGAGAATGTTCCAGATCACGTAGAGCCGAGCCAATATCTTCACCGAGTTTATCCAAAGCCTCATGAAATCGGTGGATGATTAAAATAGGTATTCTTTTTTGATGAGTTACAGCCGCGCATGCCAACTCCAATATGGACCTTGGATCATTTTCATTGGCAACATCAGTCTCAACCTCCCATTTTCGAGCTACACTCCTAGCAAAAACTAATTCTGTTTTAAAGTCTGCGGTATCTAAACTCGCTATTGCCAGTTTATGATAGCTATCTCCGACCACCTCATATATTGAATGCTCAGATGTTAAAAACTCTATTACTTGTCGTTCGCCGTTCATCGGCGGACATACGATCACATAATTGCTTCTTGCCAACAGCCAAGTTTTAATCACTTCTACCAATACAGTTTTCTGGGCGGACGGCAACATTTTTATACTCCTCCTTGAGCTAGCGCAACCAGTTCGTGATCAATGTTTGCCCAGAGTCTGCCAGAAGATTTCCGTAGGGACTCACCTAGAATAGGAATTACGAAGTCTATTTCCGGAACAGACTCAGTTTCTATTAGTCGAATAAGCCCTAGGCCAATACAGATGTCTAAACCTCTTTCAATCTGCACTTTCGATATACTATAGTGGGATACGAGCCGACTTTCTGTTGATGTAATCTTGCCGCGATATGTTTTGTGTCCACTTATAGGACTGTGAAGATCTGCAAACGAGTATAGTACCGCCTTGGCTAATATCGCATCATCACTTTTTTCGATTGAGATTGTAGTCCTCAGGTCATCGGATCCTGGGTCTCCTCCCATGTCGTCTAACTTCGAAATCCCTGTGTCTCTGCCAAGCAGAGCTCGGAGCCCTTCGTTAACATCTGACTTGAGAATATGGGACTGCTTCGCTCTGGCGAATGTCGCTCCTGCAACAAGCTTCATATAATAGGGAATACCAGCACAAACCCAAATCAAATGTTCCAGGCTGTCTTTTGGCAGCTCATATTTAAATCTAACTTTGTGAGGTTCTACAATCTGCCGAGAGGTCTCCTCCATCGCCTTATTTCTGCAGGAGAAAGGTGTTAACTCCAAATGATCGATACAATTATAAAAAGGGGACTCCGCATCTGTAATGAATATTTGCTTAGCCGCAGAAGATCCAGCAAATACCATCCCGATATCACGCCGATCAGTTACCGTGTGCCTAATCTGCCAAAGGATATCTACGGCGGCGCTCTTTTTAACTCCCCCTTCAAAATACATAGCTGCAAAACGATCAATCTCATCGATCAAGAATATGATTCGTGTACCGTCCGGCCGAAAACTGAGTAGCCTATCTGATAACTCTCCAATGAATGTGCCCGTATCAGAATCAAATGGTAGGTCGCGGCCAATAGCTTCGAAATCTTCATAAAGATCCCGAAGTTCCCGGTTAGGGGAAAATGTCCGCAGGCGCCTCCAAATCCAACGATTGAACGACATGCTGTCAGCAAACGTTTCGTCCAACGTCAGATATACCACCAGATTATCTCGATTAACCTTATGCGAGAAAGCATCTAAAATTCGATAGAGCATCGTCGTCTTGCCTGACCTGCGTGGACTGGAAATCCAGACACTTCGTACCGTTTTGCTTTTGAAAAGAGCTTTTTCAATTTTCTGTTCGTCAATAACACGCGGAACGTAGTTTTCTCCTCGCATGTGCACGTCTGGAAAATTGTCAAAGGCGTCATCTATCTCATCAGCTGTAAGAGATTCAAAAGCCGTATCGCCAATTACTGAAAAATCGACTCTCTGACTGAAACTCGATGACTCGCCAGTTAGGGACACTACTGAGCAAGCCAATTCGATACTAAACTTAACCGCATGCTCATCTATTAATTTGAAGGACATCGGTAACGACGTATCGGTAAAAAATGGTCCAGTCAATTTCTCAGTAGATGTATCATTGGAAAATCGAACAGGGCAATTATTAGGAAGCTTAAGGGTTATACTATCTGGGCTATCGACCCGCCTTGGCTCAATCCGCAGAACGCTCCGCAACGTTCCATCGCTATGGCGTTCAAGTCCGCCCAGCAACGTTAATTTGGCAGCATTTTCACCATGTGATATCGATTTGCTGAGCACCAAGTCCGCGAAAATTTGAAAGGGTTTGGCTTGAATGCTTTTCTTAAGATCGAAGAAACCTTGGAGCAGGTCGCTATTCCCACTTACAAGCGCGTCCTCTGCCACTCTAGCAAGTGCTTCGGCCTTGCGTCTTTCCAAGTCTATCGGCGGCATTGTTAGGCAGTATGCAAGCGCTCGAGAAGAGTGAAGCCTCCAAGCCAGATACATTAGTATTGCACGCGCCTCTGCTTGTTTCTGGTCACCAGCAAACCTTTCCCAATATGCCTTGAGACCAATAGTTTCAAAAACATTTACCTCAAAACAGCGCCTAAAGCTTTCCTGGTGAATCACGGTCAGATTTATGTTCACTTGTAATGTTTGCAACACTTCAAGAGCTGGATATCCACTTTCTTTTGTATCGTCCACATCACCGCTGCTAGACATAATAACAAAGAGACGATTGACCAAATCACCAATCAAAGACCTAACTGATTTCTCCTGGTGCAAATATCTGACGACAGAAGACTTGGCCTTGCCATTGATCATGCGCAACACCGACGCTAGCTCTGCGGTATTAAGCGATATTTTAGCGTCGAGGGCGGTACTAACGGCCCAGTTAGCCAAATCTTCTGAAGAACTAAATTGGCTATCTACTAGCTTTATCAACGATGCATCTGCGACTGTTTGCCAAGACTTGAGATGGATCAATTTAGCAATGTCTTCTTTGGTATTGGAAATCCTAAGCACGCTCGAAGCAGCTATTTCTCTCGCTTTAGCTGTTAACTCTTCAAATGCATCAATCTCGTCATGTATAGGATTTTTATCCGGTATAACTGGGCCGGCGTCCGCAACTTTATCAACGCCTAGCAACTCTTCAGCCTCTTGAAAACCTCTTTTCATAAAGACTGCGAGGATCTTGTCCACACCTGATTTCCCTTCCGAGGACAGGTGTTGCCATTGTTCAGCAGTGTCCACAAGTATTGAAATCAAATTTGATCCATCATCAAAAAGATTTTGATCATGCCGGATATTCAACAGAAGGAGTTTTCCAAGTCTCCGCAACTGGGAAGCATAAGTCGCAAGGAGTGTTCGACTTCTACTCAACTCATTGAATATTGGATCAACTGCTTGCTCTAGATAGTACGCTACCAAATCTGAAGCAGCAGCAGTCGGATAACGATCAACGCGATCTAGATACTCTAAACAATCTATAAGTTGAGTATCAAACTCAGCAGCACTCAAGCCTAATAGCTTCTCCAAAACAACAACATGTAATCGCCGACTTTTATATTGCAACAAAAGATCGTTCACAATAATTAAGAGCTTTGAATTTTCCACATCAGGTCCGGCAGCCGGATGACCACCCAACTTTTCAATCCTAGAGAGTAGCCGTGCACGCTCAGCTAAGACTTTAAAGTTCTCATTGATATCGTTTGCAATTGCTTCAGCGGTTGAAATTTCTCTAGCTGCAAACCGCCACCGCTGGTTATCAATGTAAACTTGTGCATTAACCAAAGCTGTCGTAAGCGAATCACTCCGATGTACACCATCGAGGGCCGAAATCCGCTGCTTAAGTTCAACTGAAAGCTCTTCAGTGCGCCGTTCTACCGTACGATCTAATGCCGGTGAAATCTCTTCATTAGAGTCATTTGCAATCAACGCATAACCTTCGAAAAGCTCATTTGAAGCATAGAGTTCTACGAGATTATTTATAGTGCCGTATCCAAAACTTGAAACAAGGTCATCTGTATAGATATCCTCGTATGTTATATTCCGGTCTATTATTTTTGAAAAGGCTCTTGGGTGATACGCGTCCATCTCTTTAAAGCTTGCAACACAATTTACGTCAGCCGCCCAATTTCTGTTCTGGCAAATATAATTATTTGATCTGTTTTTTTGGTCAATAGTCTTTGAATCAAGCCATGCGCTAACAAGTGAACAATCTTGCTCTGTCGACTTGAATATTTTATCGATAGTCAATTTAAAGGCAGCGAGCGGATCTGTTTTTCGCAGTTGCGCCTTCTGCGTTACAGACTCGTACACCTTCAACCAACCGTCAATCTCAAAGGTTTTAAGATAAAATTGATTTCTAATAAATTTATCATATTCGGAATTTTTCTTTAAATGATCTGGAATTTCCGACTTCCAATTATCTATTCTATAATCCACATCAAAATTAGATTGCCATTTTCCATAGGCAGCAACAAACTCTTTCACCCCTTGATGATTGAGTATGTCTAACAACGGAGAAAAAACCTCATCATAGGCAGCCTGCCATATATGTGCATAAGTCGTTCTACCCCCTTTCTTTTTATACGACAGTATCTCCCGCAACTCACCTGTAAAAGCTTCTAATGAGGCTTGTTCATTTTGAGTGCGAGCATTGCCAATTTGCGTACTTGAAACACAAAGTGCCAAAGACTGCGCGCTTAGAGGCTCAGCCCCCGCCGCCGAGACCAGGTCATATATCGACTTCAAGAAACTTCTAACCGCCAAGCTCACATGATTATTAGAGATCTCACCGAGCGGACTTGTACTCCAATAAATATAAAAATCCATACCATGGCTAAGCGCTTTGAAATATGCGTCTAACTGACTAAGCGCTACTAATGTTTTCAAAGAGGGATGAGTGGCAGCCAACTGTTCTTGCTGGCCTAAAGTAAGCCAAGACAACGTATGCACACATGCAGCAACGGCCAAACTGTTACATGCCGATAATTGCGAGCAGAGAAGATCACCGAAACTAAGCGCGGTAGTTCTGAATGTCCTCTGCACGGCGATACCAAGCCGAGCACTAATATCACCTGTAAGGATGTAATACTGTGCAAGTCGGCACCAGGCCTCATAGTTTAGAGTTGAATCTTGAAATGCATTCCACTCAAGATTATGCAAATTACGCTTTATCGATAAATCAAAATCTCTCTCTGCGGCTAAGCCGGTAATCATACGTTGATATCTGTCGGCTATCCCCGCAAGGACACCTGTCAAATCATCGTATTTATAGCTTACGGCTGAGGAACGGTTCTCTTCACAGATTCGAGACAAAGCATCAACATCAGTAAGTTGATCCAGCAACAATAATATCGCGGAGTTTACTTCGATTTTATGTTGGACATCCTCGATCCACTGTTTACTTGAGGCGAGAGGTACTCTAGCATCGTTCTTACTCTCAAAAGCAATACCGACTTTCCGCAAGGCCGATTCCAAACTATCATGCATCTTAGCATTAAGATCCACGGAATCGCTTTTTACTTCTGCGCAAAGTTCTTCTAGGGAACTAGAATACTCCCTTATCGCCTTCAAGGTAGAAGCGGGATCATCTTCACTAATTAGCAGCTTCGTTTTTGAAATCAGCCCATAACAACTCAAGCTATACTTCTCAATTTTTGCTTCTAACGCTTTAACTGCTGCAACATGCTGCTCTCCAATAATGCAGCGCCGTTGCGGTGGCGCAGTAATATCGGATTTTGTTGGAGATAGTTCTTCACTACCAACCAGCGCTTCATTATTTGTTTGCTCAATGTTCAACCGAGCGACAGGCTGCCAGTTAGCCTCATAAGCGCCAACCAACAGGTCGTCTAATCCCTCCTCCTCAAGAGCTAAAATGAAAGCTTTCTCAAATTCTAGGATAGATGACTCATTCGGAAACTTTAACCTCCCAGTCTTTGAGTCGGTGAGCATTTTCCATATAAACAAAGAAACATATCGCGCATCTAGTTTCGAATCGGCAATGAATCCAACTACAATAGGTATTTTAGAAATATCAGTTAGGAATCTAGTCTTGAGTGTTTTATGCGGAACTAAAAACCCAATTTTCTTTAAATTATTGAAACAAAGATTTTGTTCGTTAGCGCCAAAATACGATGATACTAAACCAGGTAATGATGGATAGGGCTTTTTTTCTTGAGTAAGCCAACGATTCAAAAAAGAGGGATCTATGAGAAGCTCAGCAAGTTTATCGATTGCAGAATCTTTTGGTGTCAATGTGACAGCTGATAGATCCTTAATCAGTGTCCTAATCTTGGCGCTGCTTTTAGGGTAACGCTGCCACAAGGTATGTAGAAAATCGCTATCTACCTGACCTTGCTGGCCTTCCAAGGCCTTAGGAAGCCAAAATGTAAACTGTCCCTTTGGAATATAAGAATTCATTTATTAGGTTCCATATACGTGCTTTGCACGGTCACTACTCGGCGGTCCTTCAATTTTCTACAAGCGACACCTATGTAGAAAACGTTAGTCAATATCTCAGCGACAAACACATTTCGCGATCTCATAGCATGAAAGTGGCCGCCCTACCATCTATAATTTTCTCTTATTACCTAGTCGCATTTTCCATCAGCCCACTACAAGGCAGATAGCCATCATCTGCGAAGTGAAGGCATTAGGTAAAGGTCTCTATTCACACAAGAATAAATCGCTTTGACTGAACGGCATCAAAGCTCGTCGCAGACCAGTCGCAAATGGAAAAAATGGTTTTTTCAAAACATGCGAGGCAGACGTGCAGCTGGGCGATGCCATTAGTAAAATAGTCATTCAAACAAATTTTTGGAGGCTGCTGTTACACGAATACACCTGTAACACGCGGTTGGGCGTGACATACTTCGTCTTCGTGTAACAATTAATATCTATCAAAATCAATAGATTAGCGTTCTCGCCACACCGGTAACACCAGTTACACCCTTTATCTAACGCTGTAGCTCCCCGCTGCCATCCGCGAAGACGGGCATCACATTTGCTGAATGATCTGAAATAGATCAGGTTGGATCTGCTATTTACCTTCACTTGCATATTGCACGTTCGCTCGTTGCTGGGGTCCCTGGAGAATTCGGATAACCACGGGGTCGGAAACCCGCCGGACTTTGTTAGCGGACAGGTGCCCAGCTTAGTGAACAGGTGAACCGGGTGAACGCACAGTTCACCAGTGCAATTGCACAAGATATTGGAAGGTCGCCGGGGACCCTGAGCATTTCTGAATGACACGGAGCAAAGAACCCGCCGAATCGTGTTAGCGGCTGGATTTTCTACGTTGGTTGACAGGTTGACGTGGTTGACGGGGCTCAACCGTTCGCTATCAACAACACGGTAGTCCACCTTTACCGTTGCGGTAACGATGCCCTTTTCTCTTCAATGTCCTTTCAATTTCAACGTTGAAATTTCAGTAAGCTGATAAAACTGTCGCTACCAAGATCTCGCGGGTTTCCGACCCCGTATCCATGGTTAATGCTCAGGGTCCCCAGCAGGGTCCAGAATTCAACCACTGAACGAAACTAATTCGATTACACGACGGATGGCATTACGTGGACGATTGCAAAGCTACCATTCAGTAAACCTCGAGGAGAACCATCATGGAAGACATCTCACTTCTGGCATCACTGCTTACCCGTATGAACCAGAATCAACTGGCCTTAGGCGCAGCAGTTGAGGAGCTCGCGGTTTGGGTGGAGCAACGAGGCTCTGCCGATGTGGCGAGTAATGTTAGAGGCGCTCTCGATACCCTGGACAAGAATCTTGAATTCATCAACCTAGCGCTTTTATCTCTGCCTACTGAAGGCAAAAAGTGAATTGCCACCATGCAGGTGGTAGGAGACGGTTTAAATGGAACATAAACCTATATGGCGCCTGTTTAACGTAGACGACATGGTCGAAGCGCTATCTGATTCAGACCCAGTCGGACCAACAATTGATTTGTACGTCGCATCATTGGCCTACAAAAGCTTTGACTTCATTTCAAAACGTCTACCCCACATTGTCGAGTCATCAACCTATAACCCATTCACCTGGTTACACATGTTAGATAGCGCATCCGAACGCTACTGGATACAGGACGAGAATGAGGGCGTGGCCGTTTATGACGCGACCGAACACTGCGGTTGCATACGAACGTATAGGCTCAATGTCGATCACCCGGTGCGTACTCAACAGTGGGGGCGCAAGTGGGTGGTACTGGCCACCGAAAAGGCACTTTATTCGCAGTTAGACACGGCCTCAGCTCGGACCGTTTTCAATGCTTGGCATCACTGGACTACACAAGGAAATCAACAGGCGACGGCCCTTGCTGAAGGCCGCTTCAAAAATACTTCTGTCGAACGTTCGTTGATAATTTCGAGCGGGCTGGGATGCGTTGTGTGTGCCGCCCCTGCCGTCGCGCATGCAAGCACGACAATTGGTATGGCGGCCTCTGAAGCCACCCTTGTGCAGCTTCCTCTGTGCGCAAATCATCTGGAGGAAGCAAAAGCGGAGCCGAGTGTGTTGGCTTTTATATCAAAAATGTTTTCGCTTTCCCTTGATCTCCCAGAATCGATTCGGAGTGAGTCAATTCCCGATGCAATGATCGCTGAGGTTCATCAAATTGCAGCGCGCGAGCTAAGAGGTACTGTCGGCGAGGCCGAAAAACGCAAAAACGGATGGTGTCTCAAAATTGAACTTGCCACTGGATGGTATTGGATTCTGCGGTTGAGAACATTGATGGATTATGCCTACATGCTTTTCAAACCAGGTGACGCTGTAGCTGTTTACAGAGCGGATTCCGCACCAGATCACCCCGACCTCCCCTTTTTTCCCGATCACGAACACTCAAGACCCGATCGTAAAAAGGATGTCACGGCGCCCAGCTTCCTATACGGAACTCCGATTTTCGATTTAAAACGGTTACGAATCATCAGCCAGGAACATAACGCTCTATGAGTCGTGTCTCAGCACATACCCACCTTTGTAGAACGCCAACAGGTAATGACAGCAGTTCGCTGCTTGTATGCCCACGTGTATGCCTGACGAAAACAATGCCGCCGCAGCCCCGTAGATAGGGCACTAAAGCCTTCAGTTCAAACGACGCCTGGGCACCATATAGTAGAAACGAGAAAGCCTCAGGCCCTTAGGGACTGGGGCTTTTTTGTGGGTGCTCTAAATCTCAGTGCGAGCGACATGCTGAAGGATTCAGTTGTTCGGTTTATCCGAATCACTGAATGAAAAAAACCGCCTAAGCGGTTTTTTTATCATTCAGTCGTCCAATCAAACTCGTCATATTCATCGTCATCCTCGTCCCCCTCCTCCAACACCTCATCCTCAACGGTGTCTTCCTCGGGAACGTCTCCTTCCTGCTTGTTCAGCAGAAACTCCTTACGGCTCTCAATAATTCCCCGCCTCAGCTCTTCCCCTTTCTGCGGGCAGTTGAGCATTTGGGCGATGCGATCGATTTTTTTCGCCACGGCTTCCTCCAACGCATCGGCTATGCCCCGATAGTGCGCGCTTTCGGGGGTTGATGCCAAATGGGTGGAGGGGCTGGGGCTCAGTTTTTCTTCAGGGCCTTGAGTCGAGTGGTGAGGTTTTCGTTGGGGAAGCGTTTGTGCAATGTCTTCAACAGCTCATCGGCGGCTTGGGTTTGACCGGTGTTTTGCAGGCGCAGGATCTCGCGTAGTTGGTCATCAAGGGTTTTCACCGGAGCAGCCGCACGCTTGCTGACCTTGGCTTCGTCAGCCATTTCCGCGCTGAGAGATTCGCTCTGGGCGGGCGCGGCGTAATCAGCCATTGGCGCTGCGGGTGCAGGGGCAGATAACGCGCCGGCCGGGGCAGACAACGAACGCGCAATTGGTGCCGGGGCTTCTTTCTTCGCCGCAAAGGACGAAATTTCAGGCGCTGGAGCTGAATCGTACTGCGGCTCTTGCTCAGGCGTCCGCTGCACCAACGCCAACATCAGCGCCACGCCAACGAGGCTGGCAAACGCAACCTGCCAACGCGGTTTCTGGCACGCCTGAACCCAACGCTGCCAAACGCTCGGTTTGCGCACAGGTGTTTCCCGGTGGGCGGCGGCCAGAATGAACGCGTCGAGATGCGCCGGCGGACCATCGTTGCCGTGTTCGCGAAAATGCTCGATCACTTGTTCGTCAGGCGTTTTACGGGCGTCAGTCATGTCAGTACCTCCTCGGCCAGCAGCCGACGCAGTTTTTGCTGGGCGTAGCGTAAGCGGCTTTTGACGGTTTCCAGCGGTGTTTCGGTGAGGGATGCGATTTGTGGCAGGTCGAGGTCGCCGTGGGCGCGCAGCAGGAAGACTTCGCGCTGGTCGGCGGGCAGGGTTTGCAGGGCGGTTTCGAGGCGCTGGGTGTCGCGGCTCAGGCTCAGCAGTTGTTCGGGGTCGGCGGCGTTGTCGATCACGGCGTGGGCCTGTTCGTCGTAGCTGTCGTGCAAGGGGTTGTGGATGCCATGTTTGCGCCAGTGGTCGATCAGTCGGTTGCGGGCAATCTGGTACAGCCAGGTACGAAAATTCGCCCGGCCTTGTGGCTGACTGGTGCTGCGGATCAGGCTCAGCCAGGTGTCCTGATAGACCTCTTCGGCCAGTTCGGCTTTGCCGCTGAGGCCGAGGAGGAAGCGATAAAGCCCCTGACGATGGCGGGCGTACAAGATCTCGAACGCCGGCCCGTCGCCCGAGCGATAGCGCGCCAGCAGCGATTCGTCGCTGCCGGCGTCGGTGCTCATTTCAGGAGCAGTCATATCAACGATGGTCCCTTTCACTCGATACGGTTGGCATTGGACACCTGATTCGATGCGGTCGAAGTGCGCAAGCTCTGCGCCAATTCGACCAATTGCACGAACTCCGCACGCAGGCCGAAGCGGTCATCGCCCCGGGCGCCACGGGCCAGGGCTTCGGTGTCTTTCAGGCTGAAATCACCGGTGTAGCGACCGTCCTTCAGCTGTTGAGAAAACGCAGCCACAGCCGCCGCAAAGCGCAGGTCATCACTGGCAGGTGCTGAGCTCGAAGCAATCGGCCGCTCAATCAGACGACTATTCCCACCCTCCGGCAGTTGATATCGCACACGCAGCATGGCCATTTCCCCGGATTTCCCGGAAGCAACTGACGAAGCATCACCATAGCGCAACGGCTCCAGCCACCCCTTCTCCCCCTTCGGCACAATTTCATACAACGCCGTCACCGTATGCCCTGCACCAATTTCACCGGCATCCACCTTGTCGTTACTAAAATCCTCACGCTTCAAAGCGCGATTTTCATACCCCAGCAACCGATATTCACTGACCTGCGTCGGGTTAAATTCCACCTGCAGCTTCACGTTTTTCGCCACCACATCGAGGGTCGAGCCGAGTTGATCCACCAAGACCTTGCGCGCCTCGCGCAGGTTGTCGATGTAGGCGTAGTTACCGTCGCCGGCATCGGCCAGTTGTTCCATCAGGTGTTCATTGTAGTTATCCACACCAAAACCCAGGGTGGTCAGGGAAATGCCGGTCTTGCGTTTATCCACAGCCATTTGCTTGAGGCTGTCGAAGTCGCTGATGCCGACGTTGAAGTCACCGTCGGTGGCCAACAGGATGCGGTTGATGCCTTTGGGGATGAACGCTTGTTGCGCCATTTGATAGGCGAGTTCGATGCCCGACGCTCCGGCGGTTGAACCGCCCGCAGTCAGTTGGTCGATGGCTGTACGAATCTTCGCTTTTTCTCGTCCGGAAGTGGGCTCCAGTACCACGCGGGATTCGCCGGCATAGACCACCAGCGACACCCGATCCTGTTCGCGCAATTGATCGACCAATAACTTCAACGTGCTTTTAACCAGTGGCAGTCCTTCGCGGCGGTCCATCGAGCCGGACACGTCGACCAGAAATACCAGGTTCGCCGGGGCCAACTCCGAAACCGCGCGGTCCGAGGCCTTGATGCCGATGCGCAGCAAACGGGTATGCGGGTTCCACGGCGACGGCGCCAGTTCAGTGGTCACGCCGAACGGCGAGCCATCGGTAGGCAGGGCGTAATCGTAGGGAAAGTAATTGACCATCTCCTCCAGCCGCACCGCGCCTTCGGGTGGCAAGCGCCCCTGATTGAGCAAACGGCGGACGTTGGCGTAGGCGCCGGTATCGACGTCGGCGCTGAAGGTCGAGACCGGCGCTTCGGCGACGCTGTGGATCGGGTTGTCGGCCAGTGCTTGATATTGCTCGCGCTGCTCATCCTGATAGCCGGGCGGAGCGGCTTCAGACATTGGCGCAAAGCTCGCGATCGGCGCCGCACGCACGCTGCGCTTGGCCATCGTCGCATCCGCCATAACCGTCTGACTCGGCGCCACCGCTTCGGCTTTCAACTCACCTTGAGCCGATGACGGCAACGGTGACGGCGGCGCAACGACAGCGGAATCAGGCTTGGACGAAACGCCGCAACCGGCAACGGCCAGCAGCAACCCAATGGCGAAACCATGGGCGGCCGGTCGGAGGAAATGCACAGGGAGGGACATGGGGGCTGACCTCAGGAGGAAATTGATCCATTCATCCTCTGAGACGGTCAGCCCGCCCGGTTCGGGTTAAACCGCTAAGAAAAAATCTTCAGCGGTGATAACGCCGCACCACGCTGCTGTTTCGCAGTACGTGGTCTTTGATTTTTTCCAGCAATTGCGCGCGGGTCAGGCCGGCGGGTAAAGCGTCCGGGGCCAGGTCCAGGGCATAAATCTGGATGACGTAGTGGTGCGCGCTGTCGCCGACCGGCGGGCAAGGGCCGACATAGGTCGTGGTGCCTTTGACGTTCATGCCGCCGACGCCTTCAAGGGCAGATTTGGCGCCGACACCGGCCGCAATCTGGTGGGTGGTCGGTTTGATGCCGTAATGCACCCAGTGATCGACGCCCTGGCCTTTCGCGCCGTCGGGGTCGTGCATGACGATGGCGTAACTGAGGGTACCCGCCGGGCCGGCGTTCCAGTTCAAGGCCGGCGACTGGTTGTGCCCACCGCAATTGGGCGCATCGCTGGCGGCTGCCGAAGTAAACAGTCGATCGTCCGTGACACCTGGAATGTTGAGGGTGAAACGCTCCTGGGCCTGCACGGGCAATTGCACGCAAAGGGCGACTGCAACGGCCGCCAGCCAAGGGTTCAGAGAGGTCAATCGGGTCATTACCGGAGCACCTTGTGCGGGTTAGGCCGTCGTCGGCTCGCAGACTATAGCCGTACCGTTCGCGCGGTGGCAGTGGGAATTGGGCTGAACCTCGGGATAAGCAGCAAACTCCATAGAGAAACACCTGCCTGGAGAGCGCTCATGGCACTGCACCGTGTTGCCCGTTTCGCCGATGTGCCGGAAAACCGGGGTCTGGAAGTCCGGATCGATGACACCAAAATTGTTTTGCTGCGGGTCGGTGATCAACTGCGCGCCTTCCAGGGCGAATGCCCCCATGCCGGAGCGCCGCTGGCCGAGGGCGCGCTGTGTCACGGACGGCTGATCTGTCCGTGGCACAAGGCGGCTTATCGGATCGAGGACGGGGCGCTGTGCGAGCCACCGTCATTGGATGGTCTCAAGCGCTATCCGCTGGAAATGCGCGAAGACGAAGTCTGGGTCGACGACCAGCCGATGGTCGACGCTCATACCCCGCCTGCAGACGATGAGCGAACCTTTGTCATCGTGGGTGCTGGCGCCGCGGGCACCGCCGCAGCGGCAGCCTTGCGCGAAAAAGGCTTCGGCGGCCGGATACACCTGATCGACCGAGAGGCCGACGCCGGCTACGACCGCACCGTGCTGAGCAAATTCGTGATCGCCGGGGAAATGCCGCCGGAAGAAGTCCCGCCCCTGCGCGACGAGGCCTTTTATAGTAAACAGCGCATCGAACGCATCCGGGGCGAAGTGGCCAGCCTCGACGCGCCAAACAAAACCTTAAAACTGGCCGATGGCCAAACCCTGAGCTATGACGCCGCATTGCTGGCCACTGGCGGCGTCCCCAAACCTCTGGAGTTGCCCGGCGCTGACTTGCCGCAGGTTTTCCTGTTGCGCTCGAAAGATCAGGCAAAACGGATTCTCGACGCGGCCAAACCCGGGCAAAAAGCCGTGATCATCGGTGACAGTTTCATTGCCCTGGAATCGGCGTCGGCCCTGCGCACCTATGGCTTGGACGTGACCGTGCTCGCCCGCCATGCCGTGCCCTTCGCGGCGCAATTTGGCGAAACCGTCGGCAAGGCAATCCGCGCCCGGCATGTCGCCCATGGCGTGGTTTTTCACACCGAGGGCGAAGCGGCGTCCATCGAAGGCTCAGGCAAGGTCGAAGCAGTGCTTTTGGACAATGGCCAGCGTTTAGCGGCGGATCTGGTGTTGGTCGGGATTGGCGTCAGCCCGGCCACCGCGATGTTTGCCGAGCTGGCCAAGGAAAAAGATCAGTCGCTGAAGGTCGACGGTGGCATGCGCGTGAGGGATGGGTTGTGGGCCGTCGGCGATATCGCGACCTTCCCGCTCAACGGCCAGCCCCAGCGGATCGAGCATTGGCGCCTGGCGCAGCAACAGGCGCGGATCGCTGCTGCGAACATGCTCGGCGGCGATGAGCATTATCTCGACGTGCCGTATTTCTGGACCTGGCACTTCGGCAAAAACTACGACTACCTGGGCCATGCCGAGAGTTGGGATGAGGTTGAGTTCAAGGGTGATCCGTACCATCCGCCCTTTATCGGGTTGTTCGGCAAGCATGGAGTGGTGGTGGCGGCGGTGGCCTGCGATGAAGAGCGGGCGATGGCGATGCTGGCGGAGCGGATGAAACAGCCGCTGCCGGTGGATGAGGCGTGGCGATTGGTTCGGGATTTGAATTGACGTTGAATTGAACCAAATCTGTAGGAGCAAGGCTTGCCCGCGATGGCGATTTTACGGACGCCATCGCGGGCAAGCCATGCTCCTACAGTTGGCGATCCTCAGCCGGCAATCGAATCACCAACGGATGTTCCAGCGGTGCCAGCGACGGTGATGGCAGCGCCGGATCAATCGGGAAGTAGTGAGTGATCACATGGCTGACATCGCCGTCCTGATTGTTGTGAATGGTCATCGATCCTGGTGTGCGCAGCTTTTGCAGACGATCGCCGGTCAACTTGAAACTCTTGCTCAGGCCATGATCGTCCACCACCGGCGCTGGCAAGCGGCGCTGGGCAAAGCTCCTGCTTTTGCGATGCTGGTAACGCGCCCAGGAGATCAGGATCACCGCGTTCAACAGCGCCACCCATAGATAAATCTGCAACGTACCGAGGGCGTCGAACACCGCCACATCAATGCGCGGCCCATCGTGCGTATCAATCAGCGGCCACAACCCGCGCACCAGCAAATAGAACAGGCCTATCCAGGCCAGCACCGTGAAGAAGGCATCGATCACGACCAGAAAGGGCCGCTGCCGGGTTCTGATAATTTTCATTGGATGACCTCTTCCTCATCGTCCAGCGGCTTGATGCCCCGATCCGGACTGACCCAACGCGCGCGTTTCTGATGTTGCCCGAACAACACTTTGGGAAAGCTGACCAAGGTGGTGAGCAAACTGATAAACCAGAACACCAGCGGATACCAGACAACCCAGAACATGGTCTTGCCCAGGCCCTTTTCATAACGCCGGTCGATCATGATGCTGACGGCGAACTGCACCAGACAGACCATCGCCAGCAGCAATCCGGTAAAGGCCGGCGGCAACAAATGATCCACCGCGATCGCCTCTGGCATGTCGATAAACTTGCCCACGCCCCAGAAGATCACCGACAGCAGGAACGTGAACGCCCAACCGGTGGACAGGCAGTATTCGAACAGCAGCGGCCACAGGTAGCGATGGCGGTACTGCCAAATGCCGCGAATGTTCTTGAACAACACTTCGGCGCCGCCCTGGGCCCAGCGCAAACGCTGCTTCCACAGGCCGCCGAGGGTTTCCGGCATCAGAATCCAGCACAACGCGCGGGGCTCGTAGAAGATGCTCCAGTGGTCCAGTTGCAGCTTCCAGCTGATGTCGATGTCTTCGGTGATCATGTCCGGGCTCCAGTAGCCGACCCGGTTCAGCGCTGTGCGGCGGAACGCGACGATCACCCCGGAGACGGTAAAGATCCGCCCGAACACCCGCTGTGTACGCTTGATCAAGCCAATGATCGAAGAGAACTCACCGACCTGAACCCGGCCGACCAGCGTCGAGCGGGTGCGGATGCGCGGGTTGCCGGTCACGGCCCCAAGGCGTGCGTTATCGAGCATGGGCGCCACCAGATAGGCCGCAGTGTTCGGCGCCAGCAGCGCGTCCCCATCAATGCACACCAAGTACTCGCTGTGCGCCGCGATGGCGCCCATGCGCAGGGCCACGGCTTTGCCCTGGTTTTCCGCCAGGTGCAGCACTCGCAAGCGCGGATCCTGCGCTGCCAAGGCGTCGAGTACGGCGGCGGTGTTGTCCTTGGAGCCGTCGTTGATCGCGATCACTTCGATGTTCGGGTAATGCTGGGCCAGCGCCGCATGAATCGTGTCGGCGGCGTTGTCGCCTTCGTTGTAGCAAGGGATCAGGATCGAAATCAGCGGTTCACCGGCCAGTGCCGGTGGCAAGGTATCGTCCTTCCACGGCCAGTGACGCTCCCAGTGCAGCCAGAAATACAGGCCACCAGCGATCCACAGCCCTGACATGAACAGGGGATAAAAGAACACGAAGTCCATCAGGAATTGCCCGGTGACCAGGAAGATCAGCCCGAGGGGTATCCCGAGGACGATCGCCAGAACCAGCAGGGCCAGCAGTCTGTCCAGCATGTTATGGATTCCACTTGTTGGAGAGCGCGGGCCGCACGGTTTTCAGGTCCGGCTGGTTCTCGAGGAAGTTGTCCGGGTAGTAGCCGAAACTGGTGGCGCCCTGACGCTTGAGGCGGCCCATCCAGTCGCTCAGTTGCGCACCGTCGATGTCGGAATCGGTCTGTTGGGTCCAGTCCTTGGCCTGCAATTCGAACACCGTGCGATCGAGCGCACCGGGGCGTGCCTTGACCGTCGCTACCAACGCTTCAAGCCATGGCCCGGATTGCGCGTGGCTCTGTTTTTCCATCAGCGGCATGGCCATCGGCGCCGTCCAGTCGTAGGCGCCAAGGAAGTCGTCGAGGTTCTGGGCGAACCAGGTTTCGCTTTGGGGATTGAGCATCGGCTCGGCAAAGATATTGCGCGCGGTCAGCACCTGCGGGCCGCGAATCGCGCGGACCTTGGCGCTGAGTTCCTGGGTGAAATCGATCAGGTAGCGGCTCTTGAATCGCGTCCAGCGTTGCAGCGTGACCGGATCGTCGCGCAGCGCGCCAATCGAGCCCGGCAAGCCATTGGCGGCATACACCTTGAGCGCTTCGGGGCTGGCGTCTTCGAAGTCCGACAGCACCGCGTCGTCGTGATAAAGGATGCCGTCCACCGAGGTCAGGCGCGCGACGTCTTCGTAGAGTTCACCGATGATCCGCCGCACGTTCGGGTCGAAGGGAGACAGGCGTTTGTACTGGTCCGGATCCACCGCCGTGGTGCCGGTTTTCGGGTCCCAACGCGTGACGCGCGGCAGCTTCGCATCCAGGGCAAAACTCAGCACCGGCATCCAGGCAAACACTTTGACGTGAGCGCGGGTGCGCAACTGCCAGGCCACGCGGTCGAAGATGTCGGCGCGCACCGGCAGGTGACGGTTAGGGAAGTACAGCGAGTGCACCAGGCCATCGCCTTGCGGATCGGCGAAGGCTTGCAGGAATACGGTGTTGGCGCCCATGTCGGCCATGCGCTGGATCAGTTTGCCGAGGTTGATTTCCTGTTGGGCCGGGTCCGGGTCGTAAACGTTATCCAGGTCCACATGCACCACGCGCATCGGCGAGTCGGCTTGCACCGAAACGATGCTGTTGGCGAAGTGCTCGCCGTCCGGGTCCGAAGCCACCAGGAAGCGCGGGCTGCTCATCAGGTTGTCGAGGGCATCGAGGCCGTCGTCCAAAGTCAGGGCCATTTGGTAGCCCTGCTCGCTGACCACTTGCAGTGAAGTGCCGTCCGCCGCGCCGTAGGGCCAGACCCAGACTCGCGGTTTGTAACCGGTCGCCTTGCGGATCTTCTCGGTGATGGTCGCGACGTCAGTGCGCATACGCGCCTGGAACTCGGCTTCGGTTTCGTAGCGGCCGGCGACCGCATCGTAACGACGGGTCGCGGCGGCCGGTTGCAGGTTGCCTTGCGGGTTAGCCAACACGCCTTTGTGGCTGGCATCGGTGTGCGCGGCGATTTCCACCAGCCCGGATTTGGAGATTTCCCGGATCTGATCCCAGGTCAGGAAGTCCGAACGCTGGCGCGGTGTGCCGGCGAAATCCACCGGTTGGTTCAGCGGCGTATCAATCCACACGCCGACCGGCGCCAGCAAGGCGTGCCAGTTGTAGGCACGCAGCACCGGCATGACGCGGGTGTAGAAGCTCGAATAGCCATCGTCGAAGCTCAGCAGAATCGCCTTGGGCGGCAGCTCACGGCCACCGTTGCGCGCGGCGATGATCTGGTCGACGGTGACCGGTTTGTAGTTGTTCTCCCTTAACCAGGCAAGCTGCTCGATCATGCGTTCGGTGCGCACCGCCACCACGGCTTGATCGGGGTCGCGGTCTTCGACGTCGTGGTAGGCAATCCCCAGCACGTGGTTTTTCGGCCACGGCTTTTCGTTGGCCGGCACCGGGCGCTCGGACGGCGGGGTAAACGCCGGGGCTTGCTGGGCGCAGGCGCTGACCAGCAGCGCTCCCAGCAAAAGGATGAAACGCGAGATAAAAGGCATCTTCAAACTCTTCTAGAAGCGGTAAGTGAGGTCGACAAGCAGGCGCAGATCGGTTTCGCGGTCGCCGTCGTAGGGCCGGTTGATCACGGTCAACAAGCCGCCCACCTCGAACACGTCGTTCCAGCTGTAGCGCTGGCCGTAGCCCAGCAGGCCAATGCCGCCGGTGCCGTAGTCGCGTTGGCTGTAAGTCCCCGCGCCGGCCTGGAATTGCTGGCTCCAGGCCGTTTCGTAGCGGCGATACAGCACGTGGTTGACGTTCACCATCGGCAGCACGCTGAAGTCGGATTTTGGGTTGAAGTACGGCACGTCCTCGGAGGCGGAGTTGTGGCTGGTGCCGACTTCTAGGCCGAGGTCGACTTGCACTTTCGGCGCGGTGTAGACGCCTTCGCGCCCGGTGAGCAGGGCTTCGACGCGGTTGTTGCCGTCGCTGAAATGCGAGGGGCTGACCGCCAGTTTCCATTCGCGACTTTCATTGGCGCGCCAGCGGATGAAACCGCTGCCGCCGTTGGCCGTGACGTCGCTGTTCAACGCCCGTAACGGCGTATCCGCCGAGAGATAGGCGAGGCTGGCGCCGTACTGCCAGTGATCGTCGATATCGCGAGCAATCGACAGCCGCGCGCCTTGCTTGTCGCCGTAGCCGAAGTTGTGATTGGAGACTTCTGCTTCCAGGGTCATGTCGCGGGTGCGACGCTCGACCCCGAGCCGTTGCGTGCGATCTCGGCCGGTGCCTTCCTGGAAATCACCCGAGGCGTAACCGACACCGGCAAACACCCTCCAGTCTTCGTCGATGGGCGGGCTGTAGAGCACGGTTTCGATCCCGAAATCCTTGCTACCCGCCACCGCGCCGGCACCGCTGCTGCCACCGCCATAACTTTTGCCGCCGTAGGTCTGCACCCGCAGCTCGGCCATGTCATGCACTTCACGCTGGCGCAGCAAACGCTGGACCTGACGGTTGTCCGGGAAACGCGCGGCCACGTCGTCGGTCAGCGCATCCATCTGCCGCCATTCCTGCAAATCCATGGCGGTATGGGCCTGTGCTACTTCGAGGCCCATGTCCCGGGGGACCATGCTCTCGGTTTCCTTGAGCTGCAATTCCGCGCGGCGCGGCCAGTCACGAGCCAGGTACAGATCGGTCTGGGCCAGGCGCAAGCCGATATTGCCCGGCGCCTGATCGACCAGCGTCTGCAAGCGCTGCTCGCCGGACGGCAGATCGGCACCGTAGGTCCCGGCCTGGGCAGCGAGTTGCTGGGCGTCCATCCATTCATCGTTGGGGTTGCCCACCGGCAAACCCTTGAGTTCGACGCGTGGTTTCTGGGCTTTTGCCAAGTCTTCAGCGACTTTGCGCGCTTCGTCGGCCTGGTCGCTTTCGAGCAGGGCGTAATAGAGCGCGGTGCTGTCTTCGAGGCGATCGCCGACATCGGCGTCCGGCGCGACCAGTACTTGGCGATAGAGGTCGGTTGCAACTTCTGGCTGACGTTGGTCCAGGTAGGACGCCGCCACCCAGCGCAAGGCGTAAGTCGGAATCTTCACCCCTTCGCTGATCAACTTCTGGTATTCGCTGATGACGTCGGCGGTGCGCGCTCGGGCCTTGAGCGCGCCCATGCGGTCGATGCGCCAGCGAGTGACGTCGTCGTGGGCCGTCGGGTCCGGGGTCCAGGTGGCGAGCAGTTGGTCGTAGTCAGCCAGTGCCCGATCAGCGATTACATAGCGTTCTTTTTCGCTGCGGGTGGCCAGTTCCGCCAGGCGCACGCGCTCGGCGGCGAGGTCACCTTCGATACGTCGCAGCAGTACCGGATCGATCAGCCCCGGCCGTTGATGTGCCAGGCGCAGGGCCGGTTCCGGCAGGCGCGCGCGTTGCAGGGCAAACACGTATTCGCGGGCGACGTCAGGTTTGCTACCAGCGCGGATAAAGGCCTGGTCGTATTCGAACAGTGCGTCGTAATTATTGCCCGCGCGGGTCAAGGCATAGGCCAGCGCCAGTCGACGGGAAGGGTCGTCCGGTTTGGCGGCTACCAGGGTTTTGGTGCGGGTTACGGCTTCGTCGGGGTTACCCGCGTCGGCCTGGGTCAGGGCCAGTCCGAGTTGCAGGTCCGGGTTCTGTGGCTCCAGTGCCAAGGCCTTGTTGTAGACCTCGGTCGCCGAATCCCAACGTTTGAGGTTGCGATAGGCCCGCGCCGTGGCAGTCAACGCCTGCACCGGTAGCACGCGGTGGCGGCCCTGGGTTTCATAAACTTGCACCACTTCGGCATCCAGACCGGCCCAACTGGCGATCTGCAAGTGATCGCTGACCTGGCCGGTGGTGGCCTGGTTCACCGGTACCTGGCGTAGTGTCGTCAGCGCGGGCGCGTAGTTGCCCGCACGGGCATCGCGGACCCTCTGGTCGTAAGGCGTGTCGGCAAACGCCAGCGCCGGCCAGAGCAACTGGCTGCACAACGCCATGCGGAACAAGGGGCGTAAACCACGATGAATAAAGGGACCTGCAAAACGCGGCATCTGTCAGCATCCTTACTTGGCCAGCCGGGTCGCAATGCCCCCCTGCCCATTCGTAATGGAAGGCCGGATCGAGGGGATCCGGCTTGTCGGGGCGCAGTCTTGCACGCGAGTTTGGTCAGCTATTCAGAACACAATATTTATTCAGATTCGTAACGTTCAGCAGTGCGCCACGCTCAGGCAACGCTCAAACGCCAGACAGCAAAACGCCCGGCGTCTGCGTTGCACAGAGGCCGGGCGTTGCGGTGTACCGCTCAGGTTTTACTGGACCTGCCCAGCGCCACCGAGTTTGCCCATCACGAAGCCGACGAACTGCTCGACGGTCATTTTCTGGCCGTTGAATTCCACCTGATTGTTGGCGTAATGCAGTTTGGTGACGACGTTGGTGCCGTCCAGTTTGGCCAATTGCGTGCCCAAGGCCATGCTGCTGAACATGTCACTGGTGGCCGTTGCCTGATCGACGATGGTCTTGGCGTCGGTCTGGCCATCGGCTTGCGCCTGGACGCTGAGCAGGTCAACGAGCATTGGCTTGGACACTTGCAGATTGAAATCCAACAGCGCGATCATCTGACGGATCAATTGATCCGGCGGCACGTCCATCGAAGCTGGTTTGGTCAGGTCGACCACCAGGTTGGCGCGGCTTTCACCGTTGGCGGTGTTGAACGACAGGTTTTCCAGCGCAAACTGCGGGCCGGCGGCCAGCAGTTTTTCCAGACCGGCCTTGACCTGCGTCTCTTCCTCCGGCGTCAGGTTCAACTCGGGGGCCGGCAGACCCGCCGCAGCGGCTTCGGTGGCAGCTTTCTCGTACGGTTGCAGCTTGGTCTGGTAAATCTGCATCAGCGACATCGTCGAAGGGATGTCGAGGTTTTTCAGGCTCATGGCCATCTGTGCCGAACCGACGGTTTTGCCGTTGAACGAGATTTCGCCCACCTTGTAATCGGCACGCCCGGAAGCGCTGGTGCCCGACTCTTCGGTCTGGTTCTTCATTTCAAACTTGTTGACGCCGACGATCGACTGCTTGGGGCCGAAAGTGGTTTTACTGCTGGTCAGCTCGAGGGTGTTTTCGCCGGTGTAGTAGCCGTAGGTGCTTTTCACCAGGTTGCTGGCCAGGGTCAGGCCATTCAGCTCGACCAACACCGGCGCCTGATCTTCAGACACGGTGGTCAGTTTCAGGCTGTCCATGTAGCCGTTGGCCTTGAGCTTCTGGGCCTGGGCGCTGGCGTCAACGTCCATGTTCAAGCCAGAGAACTTCAGGCTGGACTTGTCATCCAGCGCCACTTCCAGCGGCAGCAATTCAAAATTGCCGTTGGTGGAGTTGTCATAACCGATGTTGACCACGCCTTTGACCGGCGATTGGCCGTTAGCGGCGGCGAACCATTTCTCGGTGGTAGGGGTCTTTTCCAGCTCGAAGTGGTTGGTGGCCATGACCGGCAACCATTTCAACGAAGCCAGACGCGAGAATGGCAGCGGGCCGTGTTCGACACGATCGACGAAGAGCAATTCGACCGGCGCACCGCCGAACATCTCGCCTTCGCCCTTGAGGCGGTAATGCGCGGTGCTGCTGAAAACACCACGCTCCACGGACACCAGCTCCAGCGACGCCGTGCCATTGGAACCCACCAGCGCGGTTTGCAGTTCTTTGTTGGCGTCTACAACCGAGGCGTTGAGCACGCCTTCCAGTTTAGTGCCGGTGTACCAGGCACCGCCGGCGCTGATTGCACCGATGGCGACGACAATTCCAAGAAGCACGCCTGCTGATTTATTCATGAATTACCCGATCAATGTCCGTTGTTGAAAAGTGCTCGTCTTCCCTGAACCCAAGACGGGTCGTGGTCACGACTGCGCAAAAGTGCGATGGAGATTAGCATTTGCTGGGCGGGAGGGCTTAATGATTAAAGGTGAAAGAGTGTCTATGGAGCACACAGGGTGGCGATCGTTCCCGTATGCAAGGAATGTGTTGCCTGAAAAGATCGCAGCCTTCGGCAGCTCCTACAGGGGAACGCGTAAACCTGTAGGAGCTGCCGAAGGCTGCGATCTTTTTGCGGTCAGGAATACTGAACTTCAATCTCATCCAACTGATGATCAAAGCTTTTGAGCCGCGCCGTCCACGTATAGACCAGCACTTCAAAATCCCGATTGATCACCGCCCCGCCCGTCACTTCCGCACGCGGGTCGCAGAAGTCCAGTTGATAGCGCTCGCGCGCCATGGCGTTGGCCACGTCAGAGAGTTCGCGGGCGTTGTTGAGCCAGTGCCAGCCTTCTTCGGTGACTTGCTTGTCGAGGGCCAGGCATTGGGTTTTCAAGGCTTCGAGGCTTTTTTCCAGCGGCGTGCCGGTGAGTTCGCCCATGACTTCCTGGAACGTGCGCCCCGGTTGCCAGTAGCTGCCCCAGAAATACCGATCGAACACGGTTTCGACCCGACGCAGCGCGACCTTGGTGTCCCAAATGAGCACCAATGTTTTGCCTTGTTCGAGGTGTCTTCGTTTGATGCGCGTGCCCTGAACCGAAGCCCAGGCCACCACCACGATGGACATCACGGCAATCAGTGCCGCCGCGCTGTCGAGGAACACCAGCGCCTTGTCGATCTGGTGGGCGAGCATGATGCCGTAGAAATAGGTGGCCGACAGCAACACCAATGCCGCTATAGCGCACCAGAAGCCGGGAGCATAAGGGTTTTTCATTATTAGAGTCCCCATGACCAACGCGAGCCTTGATTGATGAGCTCGTCACGCGACCTCATCAACTCAAAGCATAGCAACGGCCTCAGGGTTTGCCGGGCTGTGACGCTTGCGTTCGTCCGCTTTCCCAACCACCGCCCAACGCGAGGAACAAATCGATCTGGCTCATCGCGACCTGGGTGTTGGCCGAGGCCAGTTGCGCCGTGACATCGGTGTAGGTGCGGGTGGCTTGCAGGTCCGCCAGGAACGACGCGCGACCGGCCTGGAAGAAGCGGTGGGTCTGGTCCGCCGCCAGTTGCGCCGATTGCTCGGCGTCGGCCAGGGCATCGCGGCGTTGCAACAGCGCGGAGTACTGGGCCAGGCCGGTCTGGGTTTCACGAATCGCGTTGAGCACTACGCCGTCGAAGTGCGCCAGCGCGCCTTGGGTCGAGGCTTCGGCTTCGCGGATTCGCGCGCGGGAGCCGTTGGACGGCACGGTCCAGCTCAGCAACGGACCGAAGCCCCAGCGATTGGCCGACGGCTTGCCGAGGTTTTCCAGCAGACCGACGGTGCCGACGGTCGCGCCAATGCTGATGTCCGGGTACAACTCGCCGGTGGCGATGCCGATGCCGGCGGTCGCAGCAGCCAAACGGCGCTCGGCCTGACGCACATCCGGGCGGCGTTTGAGCAACGTGGCGCCGTCACCCACCGGCAACAATTGCGCAATCTTCGGCAGTTCAGCGCAGCTGTCAGTGCCGGCCGGCAGTTGATCCAGTGGTTTGGCCAGCAGCATCGACAAACGGAACAACCCGGACTGACGCGCCGCCTCATAACGCGGCATGTCGGCGCGCAAAGATTTGAATTGGGTTTGTGAACGGGTGACCTGGGTTTCATCGCCACGCCCGGCATCACGCAGACGCTGGGTCAGGGTGGTGCTCTGGGCTTGCAGGTCGAGGGAATGCTGGGCGATTTCTCGCTCCTCATTGGCCGCACAGACTTGGGTGTAGGCCCGAACCACGTCGGCCACCAGGGTGATGCGCGCCGTATCCGCCGCCGCTTGGGTCGCATCGGCATTGGCCTTGGCCGCTTCGATCCCGCGCTGCAAGGTGCCGAACAGGTCGAATTGATAAGACGTGGTAATCCCAATGTCGCCAACGTTGGCCACCGGCACTTTTTCTGGCAGCAGGAATGCTTCGCCGGACTCCTGCAAACGCTGGGCGCCCATCTTCACGCCACCGCTCCAGCCGCCCGCCGCTTGGGCTTCATCCACCTGCGCCCGCGCCCGGGACAGGTTCGCCGCCGCGACACGCAAATCGGTGTTGGTGGCCATGGCTTGCTGCACCAATTGGTCGAGACGTGGATCCTGATACAAGCGCCACCAATCGCTGGGCACTGGCGCCGACACCACATCTTTGTCGTTCGGCAGCAGGTTGCCCTGCAAGTCTTCACGGTGCATGGCAGCGTCGTCCGGCAAGTGATAATCCGGCCCGACCACCTGACACGCCGACAGCAACAGGCCTAACCCGGCCACCGCCAAAGCCGAGGCTTTGCTCATTTCGCGGGCTCCTCGGTTTTGTCTTTGTCGTC
The DNA here is from genome assembly GCF_059716165.1 of Pseudomonas sp. LBUM1646. Classification (NCBI taxonomy): domain Bacteria; kingdom Pseudomonadati; phylum Pseudomonadota; class Gammaproteobacteria; order Pseudomonadales; family Pseudomonadaceae; genus Pseudomonas; species Pseudomonas sp. LBUM1646. Next base: position 186,522 of record NZ_CP166810.1, on the reverse strand, counting down.
AATGATCGACACCGTCGCGGTGCGCCCGGCAATCATGCGGAAATCCGCGGGGACGTCGTCGAAGGCGATCCGCACCGGAATCCGCTGCGCCAGTCGCACCCAACTGAACGCCGGGTTGACGTTGGGCAACAGGTTGCTGCCGCTGCTGCGGTCGCGGTCTTCGATGCCGGCGACGATGCTTTCCACATGCCCGCGCAGGCGAGCGCGGTCGCCGATCACCCGGATATCCACGCCTTGGCCGACGTGAATGCCGTCCAGTTTGGTTTCTTCGAAATAGCCGTCAATGTGGAAGGAATTGCTGTCCACCACCGACAACACTGGCCGCCCGGCGGTGACGAATTCCTGGGCGCGGGGTGCACGGTCGTTGATGTAACCGTCCACCGGGCTGCGGATGGTCGAGCGGTCGAGGTTGAGCTGGGCGCTGTCCACCGTCACCAGCGCTTCGGACAACGCCGATTGCGCCCGGGCGACTTTCGACAGGCTTTCTTCCAGTTGCTCGCCCGGCACCAGGTTGCCGAGGCCACGGTTACGCTTGGCCTCGCGCTGGGCCTGGGCCAGGGTTTCTTCACGGTCGGCCACGGCGGCTTTCGCCTGGCGCAGGGCCAGTTTGAAACGGTCCTGGTCGATGCTGAACAGCACCTGGCCGCGTTGCACCAACTGGTTGTCGCGCACTTGCACTTGCTGGATCAGACCGGACACGTCCGGGGCGATTTGCACGATGTCGGCACGGATGTGCCCGTCACGGGTCCAGGGCGCGAACATGTAATACATCACCATGCGCCAGACCACGACAACGGCGAAACTCACGATCAGCAGGGTCAGCAGCACGCGACCAATGGTCAAAAAAGGTTTTTTCATGTCATCAGGTATCGACTGAGTGAGTCCACGGCGCCGAGCAGCAAAGCGTAGAGAGCCACGTTGAACAATGCCCGGTGCCAGACCAGACGGTAAAAGTGCAGGCGCGTGAGCACCCCGTGCACCAACAGGTAAAACAGGTAGGTAATGCCCATCAGCACCAGCAGCGTGGGCAGGAACACCCCGCTGATATCCAGATCACCGATCATAAAGGCGCTCCATCGATGCCATGGGGAAGCGGTTCTTCGAGTGCGCTTGTGCCGACGAATTCAACCCCGGGCAACAACGCCAGGCGCAGTCCGCTCAAGGCGTGCAGCAAATGTAGCCGGGCCTCGTCATCGCACTCGCTGTTGAGGGCGCGACGGGTGCGGTCCAGCGTCATCAACAAAGGACTTGGTGCCGGCAAACGCTCGCCGGCCTTGAGGCACGCCTTGAAGTACTCGCCGACTTCCGCCACCACTTGATGCAGCAACACTTGCGGCACGCCGAGCACTCGCGGGGTGTAGGCAAGCAGATCGAGCAAGTTCAGCGCGACGCGCACTTCGCGCAGAGCGACGCCGGTGTCTTGGCCGATCAAGCCCAGGCGCGGCAAGTGCTGCATCAACCGATCAAGCATCTGCACACCCAACTTGCGGTGTTCCGACAACGTCGCCGGTTCGGTGAGGCTGACAATGTCGCGCCAACTGAAACGGGTCAGGCGCTTGGCCGCCAGCTCCGCGCCGAATGGGCGGGCAATCAGCGTCCAGACAAAGGCGAACAACAAGCCAATCGGCCCGGCCAGGTTGGAGTTGGAAAAACTGAGGAAGTCCGCGTCGTAGGCACCCTGGATGCTGATGAAGGACGAGGTGTTCACCAGCGTCAGCAGCATGCCCAGGTAAAACTGCGGCTTCACCGTCAGGGTGCCGATGCAGATGAACGGCACCGCAAACGCCAGCACCAGCATTGGAAAGTCATGCAGGTTGGGCAGGACCAGAAACAGATAAAGACTGGCGAACAACACCGACATCGCCGTCCAGAAAAAGAACCGGAAAATCTGCGGCGCCGGGTCGTCCATCGAGGCGAAGAAGCTGCACGCCACCGCCGCCAGAATCACCGCGCTGCCGCCGTCGGTCCAGCCGAGCAGAATCCACAGCACCGAAGCAACAATGATCGCGCTGACTGTCGACAAGGCCGAATAGAGCATCAACCCACGGTCAAGAAACGGCGTCAGGCGACCGAGGCGCCAATGCCGATACACCGCGCGCCAGCTGTCCTGGCTTTCGCACTGGATGGCGTATTGCAGGCTGCGGCAGTCTTGCCACAAATCGATCCACTCGCCGAGGCGATACAAGGCGTTGGAGAACAGCAGCTGCTTGCGATCATCCAGCGCCTCGGCACTCGGTTGCAGTGCTTCGAGTTGGTCTTTCAGTGCTTGCCAGCGTTCGAGGTCGGCGTCTTTGTGGTTGAGCCATTCGGTGGTCGCGGTCAGCAGCGGCGCGAACTTATCCACAAGCTCCGGAGTACGGCGCTCAAGTGCATAGAGCGCGTCATCCAGGGCATCGATCACCGGCAGCAGGTGGATCATTCGCCCGCGCAGTTCCTTGGTATTGCGCACCGTTTGCGGCCGCGCGCCTTCGTGGGGCAACTGGCCGATCATCAATTCCAGGCTATTGAAGGTCGTAACCATGGCCGAACGCAGGGTGCTGACTTCTTCCGGCTTCACCTCGCGAGTGAGGAAGCGCAGGCTATAGGTCGAGGCATCGGTGAACCATTTATTCACCGAATCGTTGAACACTGGCGCCAAGCGCCGAGGCCAAAACATCGCGCCGACCACCGCCGCCACGGCAATGCCGAGAAAGATTTCTTCGGTGCGCGCTTCGGCGATGTCCCACACCGCCAGCGGGTTATCCAACACCGGCAGGGCGATCAGCGGCAAGGTGTAACCGGCGAGCATCAAGGCGTAGCTGTTGGCGGTGCGCAGGTGCAGGGACAGAAACAACAGCGTCCCGGTCCACAACGCGATGATCACCACCAGCACCCACGGGCTCTGCACGAACATCGGCACAAAAAACACCGCCGCCGCTGCGCCCATGAACGTACCAACCGCGCGGTACAACGCCTTGGAACTGGTCGGGCCGACAAACGGGCTGGAAACGATATACACCGTGGCCATCGCCCAATACGGACGCGGCATTTGCATGAGCATGGCGATGTACAACGCGATCATCGACGCAGCGAAGGTGCGCACACCGTAGAACCAGTCCCGCGCCGGGGGAACGCCTGTCCAGAAACCGCTCAAGGGTGGATCACCAGCGGTGGATTGGCGGCTTCAAAGGCTCGCAACACGCGCAATGCGGCTTCCAGATCACTCTGATCGATGCCTTCGAGCACTTCATTGCGCAGACGCACCAGCTCGACTTCCACCGCTTGCACCAGCTCACGACCGGTGTCGGTCAGGCTCAGGCATTTGGCGCGCCGGTCATGGGCGTCTTCGGTCCGGCGCACATAGCCGGAGTTGCACAGTTGATCGAGCAAACGCACCAGGGACGGGCTCTCCATCCCCGCCGCCTGCGCCACCGTCACCTGCCGCACACCCTCCCCCAAACGTCCGATCATCAACAACGGGACGGCGCAGGCTTCGGAGATTCCATAATTGACCAGCGTGGTCTGGCAGATCTTCCGCCAATGCCTGGCGGCCACCACCATGGCACTGCTGATGTTCATCTGGAGAGCGTCGAGGTTCTGAGGCACGGGGAATGACACACTGTTAGTTTGCTAACTATCAATATCGCATTCGAGGGGAAAGATGGTCAAGTTTTGAAACAAATTCGTTTCTGGAAACGAGCCTCACGGTTATTCCTCAGTCACTAGCCTCCCGGCTTCCTCCTCAATAAACGCAAAAACCTCCTCCGGCACGCTGTATTGAAACTGCTTGCGTCGGTGCTTCGAGACCTTGCCGTCGTTGTCCAGACACATCATTACCAGTTTCGACAGATCACTCCCCCGCACATCGAAACGCTCGTTTACCGCTTTGATCACTCGGTCGTAACGGTCCAGAAACTCGGTTTCCTCACGCAGTTCGACTTCCAGGGCTCGCCGCGCCATCTGCAAGGTGAATTCAACGCAACGGGTGGCATCCCAGAAGCGATAAATCGAAGGATGCCCAACGAACTCGAAGGCCATTTGGTCAGCGTCCAGCCAAGTGACGTTCCAGAAATCACGGGCAGGTTTTGAGAAGTCCTTCAGCGCTTCGAGGTAGTTCGCCTCTTCGTGTTTCATGGCCACGGAAACGGGCAGCAGCAAACCGTTTTCCAATGCGCCGGAATGACAAAGCGTCTGGTGGATCAGGAAACGTGAAAGTCGACCGTTACCATCCATGAATGGATGAAGGAAGACGAATCCGAAAGCAGTCACAGCGGCCGCCACCAGCGGATCGACTTGCCTTGAAGACTGGTTGGCGAAGCTCATCAGCTCTTCCATCAGTTCACGACACAAGTCCGGAGCGGGCGGTACGTAGCTGACGCCAGCGGCGCCACGCAAACCGTTATGCAGATGATTCTGTTCGTGGCGAAACAGGACGGCTTTGTCGAAAGGATTGGAAACAGTGCTGTTTTGCAGTTCGACCAAATAGTCTTCGCTCAACTCCCGCCCTTCGTGGGCCTGGCGCAGCAGTTGAACAAAGCGCCGGGATTTTTCTTCGCTGGGTTCTTCTTTCTCGATGGCGAAGGAATCGCGGGTTTCGTGCAGGTAAGCCCAGTTGATCGCGCGGTCCATCATTTCGGGCGGCAAGGTGGCCATGAAGGCCCTGGCTCGCCCAAGGATGTCGAGACTGAGCAGGGCTTCGAGTTCGGGGGTTCGTTCTACGGTGGCGCAGTAGCGCAGAGAGCCCAAGCCATTAAAGTCGACGCGCCAGCGGCTATTGCGCAGGGCAGGGCCAGTTACATAACGCTTGGGGTCGAATAGCGCCACAACGCTGCCCCGAACCGGTATCGAATACTCAAGTTTTTGACCGGTGAAGCTTTCCCACAAAAAGCAGGCTTTGCGGATGAATACACCATTCGGGGATTTAGCCAACTCATCCAGCAGTTGCTCAGCAGCAACCGCTTCAAGCGCTTGGGCAAGAATGCAAAGGTTGATGCCTTCGTGCTTGAGGGCAAAGAGAATATGCTCAAGCATCGAACCTTGAGCTGGAGCCACGGACTGGGGAACAGCTAAGCAGTCGCCGATCAATGTGATACGAGTGACTGGCTTGATCATCGCCGCGCGTTGGGGTGCGAAAGCCTTAAGGCTCAGCGCGTCACGCAGGTAGGCGTATCCAACAAAAGGCATGGGGAGCGTCCACAGAAAAAATTCACTTAGGCGATTAAAGCCTAGATTTTTTTACTGCTCACCAGATTTTTTTACATTTCAGACTTTTCCCACAGATTTTTTTACACCCCCAGCCCTTCCTCAACGACACATCCACCCTAGGGGAAAGATGGTCAAGTTTTGAAACAGATCGGCGATCAACGACAGGGGCCTTATCGCGCATGCTCAACGTGATCAGATCAATACGGAGATTGTGTAATGAACACCAAACCCATCCAAACCGCTGAGGATCTCAACAATGCACTTTTGCGCCTTGAGCAGTTGTGGGGAGCGGCACCGAATTCAGCAGAAGGGGATGAGCTGGAGGTATTGGCCATGCTGGTAGAAAAGTATGAAGACAAGCACTTTCCCATTCCGGCTTCCGATCCCATTGAAGCCATCAACCTTCGCATGGCATTCAGTGGGAAATCGAACTGAATATCCGCAGGAATTCCAGCCTATAGGTCATCCAGATTTATGGGGATCGGTGTTTCATGCCTGCGTGATTGAACGATTTTTGCCAATTCAAGATCATCGAGGCGCTCCATCTCACACTCGAAAACATCGTCCTGAGCCACTCCCCCAGACCCGCCGTGTGCGCCGTTCAGTACCGCTGATGGCTTTTTCTCCACGTCAGACACGTTTTTTCACACCCCCCGCCCCTTCCTCATCAACACATCCAACTGATCCACCACCTCCGCCCAATCCGCGTCATCCAGAATCTCATCCCGCAAAAATGCCGCCTGGCTCTCGGTCCAGAAAAACGCATCGGCCAGATGCAATTCAGGTTTAAGCGGTGAATGGGTAGCGATGAATTGGTCGATGCTGATCGGGTCGTTGTCCAGGCCGAGTTGTTTGAACAGGGAGGGCAGGCTGTGGGTTGGGGATTCCATGATGGGCTCCTGGGTGGCTAGAAAATTGTTCGCGGGCAAGCCTCGCTCCTACAGGAGAACGCAGTCCCCTGTAGGAGCGAGGCTTGCCCGCGAAGGCGGTATCACTGACACCGTAAACCTAATGACTCAACTCGCAAACCTCCGCATGCGGCACCATTTTCAGGAACTCCGGCATGCTCATGTGCAGCAGGTTGTTGTGGTTGCCGGCCTCCAGGTAGATGTCTTTCTGCCGGGTCAGCAACGGGTCGATGACCATGTCTATGCCATAGGACTCACCCAGCGCCGGCACCGCGCCGCGTTCGCAGTCGTTGAACAGGTGCGCCAGGGTGCTTTCCCGGGTGATTTGCCATTCGCCGCTGCCGCGTACTTTGCTCAGGTCCAGGTGACGGCTGGCGGGTAGCACGGCCATCAGGTAATGACCGTGGTGGTCGTCGAGGATTACCGATTTGGCCACCCGTTCGGCAGGAATACCCGACACGCGCGCCGTTTCAAGGCTGCTGGCCGAGTGCGGGTGGGTGACGATGTCGAATTCGCAGTGAGCCTTGTTCAGGCTGTCCTGCACCGTTCTTGCCATACGCATGATGCACCTCGGTGTCCGCAACAACGTTTCGCGGACGATGGTTAAACCTCTACTTCATCCCTGAAAGTCTAGGCCCGCTGGCACCATCGCGCGGAAAATCTGCCCGCCGGAGCTGCGTCAACAACTGGTCAAAATTCGTACAGTTCGGGGCTCAGCTAGACTGTATACAGAGCACCCCGACTCTCCCGGAGGGTCACGTGAACATTCGTTGTTGTGCGGTTGCGCTGCTGTTGGCCCTGAGCGGATCGGTTTTCGCGGCGGACGCCGTTGTGCTGTTCGTTCCCGATCCCCTCGGCCTGTGGCTGATCGTGTTTGGCATCGCGTTTCTGGTGGCCGAGGCCACGTTGCCCAATTACGGCGTGATCGGCCTCGGCGGCCTGGTGATGTTTGTGGCTGGCGCGGTGATTCTGACCAACACCGAAGTGCCGGTGCCGTTGATGATCGGGCTGGGATTGGTCAGCGCCCTGTTGCTGGTTTTCCTGGTGCTCCATGCCCTGAAAACCCGACCGCGCGAAAACGTCAGTGGCGATGCCGGACTCGTGGGCAGCGTGGCGCCGGTGACGACGTTGCAGGCCGGCAGTGCCTATAACGGCTGGGTGCACCTGCAAGGCGAACAGTGGCAAGTACAAAGCGCCACGCCGCTGCAACCCGGGCAACGGGTCCGGGTGGTGGCGCGCAAAGGAGTACTGCTGGAAGTGGCCGCGGCTGACGCGGCGCCGGGTGGAGAATAACCATGGGCCTGCAACTGGGTTTTGCCGCGCTACTGCTGTTGGTCATCGTGCTGGCGGGGTCGACCTTCCGCATCCTGCGCGAATACGAGCGCGGGGTGGTGTTCCAGCTCGGGCGCTTTTGGCAGGTCAAGGGGCCGGGCCTGATCCTGCTGATTCCGGCGGTGCAGCAAATGGTTCGCGTGGACCTGCGGACCATCGTCCTCGACGTCCCGCCGCAAGACGTGATCACCCGCGACAACGTCTCGGTGAAGGTCAACGCCGTGCTGTATTTCCGTGTGCTCGACCCACAGAAGGCGATCATTCAGGTTGAAGATTTCCTGATGGCCACCAGCCAATTGGCCCAGACCACATTGCGGGCGGTGCTCGGTAAACATGAACTCGATGAGCTACTGGCCGAGCGGGAACGGTTGAACGTGGATATCCAGCAAGTGCTCGACGCCCAGACCGACGCCTGGGGCATCAAGGTTGCCAACGTTGAGATCAAGCATGTGGACCTTAACGAGTCGATGATCCGCGCCATCGCCAAACAGGCCGAAGCCGAGCGGGAACGGCGGGCCAAGGTGATTCACGCCGAGGGTGAATTGCAGGCGTCGGAAAAACTCATGCAAGCCGCGGAAATGCTGGGGCGTCAGCCGGGGGCGATGCAGTTGCGGTACATGCAGACGTTGAGTTCGATTGCCGGGGACAAGAGTTCGACGATTGTCTTTCCGTTGCCGATTGAGTTGCTTAAGGGGATGGCGGATTTGTCGTCGAAACCTTGAGGAAGATCAAAAGATCGCAGCCTTCGGCCGCTCCTACAGACGGTGTTTCCAACCCGAAACGGCGGCAACCCACGTCCCGTAGGAGCTGCCGAAGGCTGCGATCTTTTGATCTTTCCTACAAACACCAAAATCCGGCAATCCCGTGGGAGATTTCCTTCAAGTTGTAGTGGCGTTGGTGAACTTGTTCCGGTCCGGAGCCAGGTCTAGTCTGGCTTTGTCACTGAATAAACGGTGACACGGACGTGCAAGTCCGGGTAAAACGTTGACCAATTTCGCGTAGGCATTCGTCGGGCACTTTGTGCTCGCTGTATTCGCTTTATGGCGGCTGTGTGCGGGAGACCTTCGGGTCTGCCGAGGTTTCTTGGTCTGGCGTTCACTCGGTCTTGCACCCCGCACATAGCTGCCACCCTACTTCGCGTGCAAGCGAACCGGGTCAGCACCTTTTTACATAATGAGGTCAGACCATGTTCAAACCGACGCCTAATCCACCAGAAAACTCTGGAACCGATTCCCCCGAAGCACTCGACGCCAAAAAAATGAAAGAAGCCGCCGACCGCGCCTTCGCTCACTACTTCCCCCCGGCTGACGAAAAACCAGCCAAGCGCCATAAATACCAGCTCTTCGCCGTCGCCCCGGATATCGACGACCCCGAAGCCCTGCTGGCCAATGCTTCCGAAGACTTGCTGTCCATCAGCGCCATCGCGGCCAACCTAGCGGACGATGTGGAAGGCACACGCCGTTCTGTAGCCCTGGCGATCAGCCGACTGACCGATGGCGTGCATCTGCTGGTAGAGCGAGTGCTGGATCACCATGAGGCGATGGCAGAGGCTAAGATTTAGCCGTCCAGATTTGCGGTGAATTGACCGCAGCCTTCGCGGGCAAGCCTCGCTCCTACGGGTTTTAAGTCGATTGCAACAATCGCGTATCGCCCAAACCTGTAGGAGCACTTGCCCGCGAAGGGGCCATAAGCTTCAACATCAATGGTGGCTGACACACCGCTTTCGCGAGCAAGCCCGCTCCCACAGGGGATCTAGGTTGGAGATGCCGAGGCCATTTGCGAGGCTGCAACCCGTTCAGCCATGCGCTTTGTTGCTCCAAAAACGGAGGCACAGCAAGCGTGGCGATCGAAATCAGAGGCGCCTGCTGGTCCAGTGCGCCCGTGTCTATTTGATTACGCTGAAGCGACTGAAAGTCGCGCTGGCGGATTGGGTTCGTCAGTTGATGTCTTGTCATCACTCCAACCACGTGGTCTGTGCTGGTGTTTTGATATCAATTCGAAGCTAAAAAATCGGCCGTCCTTTGAAAGAAGCGAGCCAGACCTGCTGAAGCGTATAACCCCGTTTCGGCAATCATTTGTCCTGGGACGCAGACCCGGCTCAATGCTTGCCAGTCCCCATCAGAAACAGTCGAGCCCGGTTATTGCCTGCTGCTTTTTCACTGATTTTTTGCCAGCCTGAGGGCAGCGGGGCGAACTCATCGGGCTGGTCGGCGGTGCTGATCAACCACACACGCCCGGTCCCTGCCGGCAGCTCACTGAGGTGATCGAGGTAGATTTTTTCGGCGTTGTCATCGACAAGCGTGCCGAACCCGTAAGCATTTGGACGGGTTGAGGTGCCAGTGGCCGTCGGCGGGGTATAGAGCAACGGCGAAGTGTCGGTGCGGTTGTAATAGACATAGGGCATGTACCAGAGCATGTCGCTGATGACGATCTGGTCGCCGTCGACATAATGCTGATTGACGAACTCGACCATCACGCTGGGCTGATCATTCACATCCACCGTGGCATTGGTCTTCAGCCCCACCAGTTCGGTACCGACCAACAGCACCAGCAACGCCAGCGCCAACACGCGAAAGCCGTCCCATAACCGGTCGATGGCCAGCGCCATGATCAGCGGCAAGCCCAATGCAAACGCGGTTAGGTAGCGTTCGATAAACACCGGGGAGATAAACGACACGCCGAACACCAGCAACAGCGGGACCAGCGTGTAAATCGCCAGCAAGGCGCTCCAGCGATAGAGGCTGCGATCACGCACAACCGTCAACACAATCACCACCAGCAACAGCGCCGGCAGCGCGGCGAACATCAGCCACGGCAAGTTATCGCCATCGTCCTGAATCAGGTAATCCCAAACCATCGACGGCAGCGAACTCAGGGTTACGGGCAGCTCCCAGCCCACGTCACCATTGGCTTTGAGCGCATTCAGGTGCTGAATCAAATCGATCAGCCCCGGCAACCAGGGCGTGAACAGCGCCACAATCGCAACGTTGGCCAGCCACCAGGACGGACGCGTGATGTGCTTCATCGGATGAGCCGGCTGCAAGCGCAGGACCAGCAGATACGCCCAATGGACAATCACGCACAGGGCCGTGAAGTAGTGGGTATAGAACCCTGCCGTCATCAGTAGCGCGTAAATCACCAGATACCGCGAATGCCGGGGTTGTTTGACCCAGTACACCAGCGCAATGGTCGCGCCGAGCAACCACAGCCCGAGCAACGAATACATCCGCACTTCCTGGCTGTAGCGCACCGCCGTGGGCAGCAGCGCCAGCAACAAACCGGCAAGCAGCGCGGCACGGGGATTGGCCACCAGCCGGACCAGCCAGATCCCGAGCGCCACCGTGGCAATACCCGGCAACGCGCTCAAGCTACGGATTGAGAAAATTCCATCGCCAAATAACTCGATCCAGCCGTGCAAAAGCATGAAATAGAGCGGCGGATGCACGTCATGGGCGGCGTGAAACCAGATATCGCCCAGCGAATACTGGCTCATCAACAGGCTTGAGCCTTCGTCGCCCCAGATAGCGGCAGCGGTGAGGTCGTAAAAACGCACGATCGCGGCCAGCACTAGAATCAACCAGAAGCCGTAATCCGCCAGCCATTGCGGCAGGGGCGAAAACGCCGAGGCTCGCGTACGACCGGCATGCCCGTCAGGCCTGCCGGCAATTTCTGTTTCCCTGCGGTACTTCATGACTTCCCCGCCTGGTCGAAAAAAGCTGATCACTCTTGGAGCCTGGAGCACGCCCGGGAGTTCGTTCGATGCTGCCCCATCTCTGCAATAACGCAATCCAGCGACTTTTACATCAGCGTCTACGTTGAGGAGTGGCCCGGACAGTAGCGTCGAGCCAGTACGGTCTCCTCCAAAAACCACATGGATGAAATCACTATGGACGTGTTTCTCGGAACCATTCCTCCCTTTGGCTTTTCGTATGCCCCCAGCCGCTAGATGCAAGCCAACGGGCAGACGCTGCCAGTCAGCCAGTACAACGCGTTGTTCGCTTTGCTGGGAATTACCTATGGCGGCAATGGGTCGCAAACCTTCATGCTGCCCAACCTGTGCGGGCGCCTGCCGATGCACCAGGGCCAAGGCATGAACGCCACGCCCATGCTCTGCACCCGGCAACCAGCGCGCTTGGCCATGAACGCGTGGCCGAACTCGTGGCAGAGCTTGGCAACGAACAGCGCCATGCCCAACGCCAGCGCGCCACCGAGACTGAACAAATGTGGAAAGGTCGCGACAAAACGCTGCCAGCCCCGGGACACTAGAAGCACGCCCAGCATCAGGGTGGCCGGCAATCCGTAGCGCAATGCACGTGGGCCAAAACGCTCCAGCCACGGCCAGGCGCGATTGAGAAAAGCATCCGGGCGCCACAGCGGAATTCGGAAAAACAGGTATTGGTGCAACAAGACCTGCCACAGCGTCTGGCGCTGGGCGTCGGCTTTGAGGCTGTAACTGGCGCGCTGTTGCGGGTCGAGGGCGGTGATCAGGTCATGACCGCGCAAGAAATTCAGCAGTTGCTCCAGCTCGGTGCCGTCCAGCGGTAAACCTGGCTCGCGGTTGGCGGCGCGCAACACTTGTTCGGGATCGTCCAAAGACCAATGACGCAAGAGGCGCATCGCCGCCGCGCCGAGCTAGAAGTAGCGCCCGCGCACCGGGTCGGCCAGGGTCCAGCGCGGTGACCTCTGCCCCCGGCTCTAGGGCAATCGCATCGCCGACCGCCAGTTCGATGCGCAATTCGGCCTGGTTCGGGTCGGCGATTTTCATCAGCCGCTCGCCGGTCTGTACCGGTTTGCCGGTCCAGCGTTCGGCCTCGGCCCGCGCCACTTCGAAACGCCCGACCGAATTCAACGCCGCATAACCGTAACTCCCTGACGGATGACCGGAGTCTACGACAGCGAGGGGTTGCGTCAAACGAAGAGCCATCATTGGGTAGAAATGTATTGTTTCAAAAAGGACAAAAATTTCAGAGCGCTCGTTTGTTCTTACGCTCATTGGGTTTGGGTAATAAATCTCACATGAAAATAGGAATGCCCATTCAGTCAAAACTGAACGCGGCGATAGAGACTCTGCGCTTCTATAGCCCCATCGACATAGCGCCCTTACATCGCAACAATCATTAACAGATAAAGCTATTAGCGCCTTGACTATCGGCCTGGCAACTATCCAAAACTGGCCTGCCGGTGCTGGAATAGATCCAGCCGATTACAGCGCTGATCAGTCGATGGTTGACGTGCATGACGCACTCAATTTAGGATCTGCGCACTACTCAACCCCGTACGCAGAGATTCAGTTCTCTGGCAGTTGGGGTGAAAAAACCGGCTTCGGCCGGTTTTTTCGTTTTTGAGGATTGGATTTGTGCGCACTGCGTTCTTCGTTGATGGCTACAACGTGTTCTACGGGTTGCTGGCTGACACCCCTTACAAATGGCTAAACCTGCCGCAGTTATTGGCTTATATCGCTCACATTGAAAACCCTCAAAGCTCTGTGGCTTCAATCGACTATTTCACCTCGTCGGTTAAACCAGAACTGGCTACTCGTGGCATCGCGTCCAAGGAAGCTCAAGATACCTACGTCCGTGCCCTGAAGGCTCACAATGTTGCCGTTCACTATGGTCGCCACCAACTCGAACCTGCGCGCGCACCCTGTTTCATCAACAAGAAAATCGGCGCCTCGCGTCAAGACACAACCCCAATCTGGAAACTCGAAGAAAAGGAAACTGACGTCCATATCGCGATAAGCATGTACCGCACAGCGGCCAAACAAACCAAGAGCACCGCAGCTGAAAGCATCCAGCAACTCGTTCTGGTATCCGGGGACACAGACATGGCTCCCGCACTGAGAGCTATCCGGGAAGACTTTCCGCAAATTACCGTTGGCGTCGTTCTTCCATACAGGACAGGGTTCAAACGAATTCCACCCGGCTCTTTGAAAGAACACTCGCACTGGATGCGACGAGCCATCTCCGCAGAAGAGCTCCAGTCACACCAGTTTCCAGACAAGGTCCCTACCCATAAGGCGCCGGCCATCAAACCGGATTATTGGTAACGACTTTTGCCACCGGATAAACCGACTCCCACCCTCCCCCCAACGCCTTGTACAACCCCACCATCGCCAGCGACACCCCGGTCGAACTCTCAACCCATTGTTGCTGAGTCGCCAACAACTCCCCTTGCACCGTCAGCACGTTGACGAAATCCACCACCCCTTCCACGTATTGCTGTTGCGCGGTGCGCAGGGCGATCTGGTTTTGGCGTACGGCTTCGGCGAGGCTGTCGCGGCGTAGTTGGCTGGCGTTGTAGGTGGTCAGTTGGTCGTCGATTTCATGCCAGGCGCGCAGCACGGTTTGCTGATAGGCGATGGCCGCTTCCTGCTGTTGGGCTTCGCGCAGGTTGAGCATGCCGCGCAGGCGGCCACCGTCGAACAGCGGCAAGCTGAATTGCGGGCCGATGCCGAAGGAGCGCGAGCCCCAGGAGCCGAAATCGCTCAGTTGCATGGCCTGGGAACCGATGTTGCCCGACAGGGTGATCCGCGGATAGAAATCGCCCTTGGCCACGCCAATGCTCGCCGTCGCGGCATGCAGCCGGGCTTCGGCCTGACGGATGTCGGGGCGGCGTTCGGCCAGTTGCGACGGCAGGCCGATGGCGACCTGACGCGGGGTCTGCGGCACTGGAGCGTCTGTGGATAACTCGGCATATAAAGCTTGGGGCGGCTCGCCCATCAACAGGCTCAGGGCGTTGATCAGTTGCGACTGACGCTGCTCCAGCGCCGGCAGGCGCGACTCAATGGCGGCCACTTGCGCGGCGGCTTCGGCGACGTCCAGGTCAGTGGCGACGCCATCGGCCAGGCGCAATTGCGAGAGCTTCAGACTGTGCCGGGCGACGTCGAGGTTCTGTTCGGTGACGGCGCGGGTGTTCTGCACGCCGCGCAGCTGGATGTAGTCCTGAGCGGTTTCGGCCAATACCGACAGCAGCACACCACGGCGGTCGTTTTCGGCGACTTCGAGGGTCGCGTCGGCGGCTTCGGTTTCGCGGCGTACGCGCCCCCAGAAATCCAGTTCCCAGGAGGCGGAGAAGCCTGCGTCCCAGAGGTTGAACGCCGAGCTGCCGTTTTTGCCGGAAGGATCGCTCAGGCCTTCCCCGCTGTTGCGTTCACGCCCGTAGCTGCCGGTGGCGGCGGTCGTGGGATAACGGTCGGCAGTGATCACCTGACGTACGGCGCGGCTTTGCTGCAAACGGCTGCTGGCGAGTTTCAGGTCGAGGTTATCGGTCAGCGCGCGTTGGCTCAGGGCCGAGAGTTTTGGGTCATGGAAGACTTCCCACCAGCGTTCGTCCATGGTTTGGGCGACGGCTTGGCTTTCGGCAGCCTTTTGCGGTTTTGACCATTCGGTGACTTGCTGTGGCTCAGGTTTGAGGAAGTCCGGGCCTACGGTGCAGGCTGAAAGGCTCATGACAAACAAGGCGCAGAAGGTGAGTTGCGAGCACCTTGGAATGCGTTCCCCTGTGGGAGCGAGCTTGCTCGCGATGGCGTCAGCACGATCAACGAAAATCTTCATCGTTGCGCAACCTCATGCTTGTCTGCGCTGGCCGTATCAATCCGCGCCTCCACCGACATCCCTACCCGCAACCGCTCCGCCAACGGCTGGCCCGCATCCAGCACGATTTTCACCGGAATCCGCTGCACGACCTTGGTGAAGTTACCGGTAGCGTTGTCCGGCTTGACCGAAGCAAACGTCACCCCGGTAGCCGGTGCGATGCTTTCGACGCGACCGCTCAACATTTCTCCGCCAAGGCTGTCGACGCGAACCTGCACGTCCTGCCCCTGCTGCACATCCCTCAGTTGAGTCTCCTGGAAATTGGCCACCACAAAAGCCTGAGCCAGCGGCACCACCGCCAGAATCTTGCTGCCCGGCGTGACATAAGCGCCAACCCGCACCGCCCGCTCACCGACCATGCCGTCCTGCGGCGCAACGATGCGCGTGTAAGACAGCTCGTAACTGGCGATTTCCAGCGCCGCTTGCGAGCGTTTCAGTCCACCTTCGGCCGCATCGCGCTGAGCGGTGAGAATGTCCACTTGCTTGCGTTCCGCCGCCAGCACCGCCGTGGCGTTGGCCAGCCGAGCGGTGGCCTGATCGATGCGCGTACGCGCCTGTTGCGCGTTCTGCACGGTACCGGCACCCACACCGGCGAGATGGTCGTAGCGATTCAATTCATGTTCGGCAAAGGCCATTTCAGCCTTGGCCGACACCACGGTGGCCTGGGCCTGGGCGATCACTGAGGTCTGGCGCTCAAGGGTCGCACGAGCGTTTTGCAGTTGCGCCCTGGCCACCAAAGTTTCGGCATCGGCAGCCTGGGCAGCGGCGCGCAGGTCCCGATCATCGATCAAGGCCAACAACTGCCCGGCCTTGACCTGCTGGTTGTCCTCCACCAACACCTCTTTGATAAACCCGGCGACCCGCGGCACGACCAAGGTGAAGTCCGCCGAGACAAAGGCGTCGTTGGTGCTCTGTTGCGCACGCTTGCCGAACAGTCCTGGCGCGACCAGGTAAATCAGCACGCCGACCGCGATCGCGGCGGCAACGCCAACCGCCACTTTTTGCTTTGCATAAGTCGTCATAAAAAACCTCTACTTCAGTGAAGCGTTCAAGTTGGCGCGCGCGGTGGATACATCCGCGTCGGCAGCCAGAAAATCAGCAGGATCAGCGCCGCAGCGACGCCCGCCATGCACAGATAAAGATCCGATGCCGTCAGCACCACGGCTTGCTCATGAAGCCGATGGGCAAGGCCGGCGCTGTCACTGTCGACCAGGGGCGAGTTGCCGAGACGGTCCACCAACATGGTCGAGTGGAAATGCAGGCGTACGGTGGTCAGCGCATCGATGATGCCGGTAGCGATGACTGCCGACAGGCCTTTGACGGTGTTGAACCAGGCCGAGGCGAATGGCCCTTCCATCGGCGTGATGCTGCCGGTGGCGAGCATCAGCAGCGGCAACACCGCCATGGGTTGCCCGAAGATTTGCAGCAGTTGCAGGACGTAGAAATCGTCACGAATCCACACCGAGGTCAGCTGCGAACCACCGATGCACGACAACGCCAGCATGCTCAGGCCAATCCCCAGCACCCAGCGGCAATCGACCCAGCGCAGGTTGCACAGCGCTGCCACCAACGGCAGCGCGATCAACTGCGGCAGCGCCGCCAGCAGCATGATCGGTGCGGTCTGGATCGGCCGATAACCCTGGACTTGCGCCAGGTAACTGGACGGAATGATGACCACCGCCAGCAGCACCACCAGAACGCCGGCCAGGGTCATCAAGGCGAACGACAGATTACGAATACCGAGCATCTGCAACTTGAAGAACGGGATCGGCTGCGACCATTCGTTGATCAGAAACAGCACCAACAACAGCAGCCCGCCGCCAAGCAAAAAGCAGATCAGGCTCGATTCGAACCAGTCCAGCCGATTGCCCTGCAAGATGCCGATCACCAACATGCAGATCGCCGGGAAACCCAGCAGCAAACCCCGCCAATTGAACTGCTTCATGCGCTCCAGGCGCAGCGGATCCTGAGGCAAGCCGTAAGCCACTGCCGCCATGGCGATCAGGCACGGCACGATGATTTGCCAAAAGGTCCATTGCCAACCGACGTACTCGGTCCACAACCCGGCCAGCGGGGTGCCGAGGCCCGGTCCGAAGGTCGCCGTCAGGGCATAACCGGCCAAGCCGTAGAGCTTGACGTTGGCCGGCAGGAAACGCAGGGCGACGGTCATCAGCATTGGCGGCAACGCCCCGCCCGCCAGGCCTTGGACGATGCGCATCAGCAGCAGGCTTTCGTAATTTGGCGCAAATGGGCACAACACGCCCAGCAGCGTGAAAAGGCCGATGGCGTAAAGGGTGAAACGGCGCAACGAGAACGTCACCGAGCACCATGGCGCGAACGCCATCGCCGCCACCGAGGTCGCGGTGTAACTGGCGACCAGCCAGGTGCCTTCGTCGTAACCGATGGCCAACGCGCCGCGAATGTCGGCCAGGGCAACCTTGGTCACCATCTCGTTCAAGCCAGATACCAGCACCGCCAGCAACACGCCCACCAGACCGATGATGATCCGCAGACCGAAGACCGGTGGCGTGGCGGCGACGGGGCTGGCCATGGCGAGGGGCGCCGGGGCCGTGAGGGAAGTCATTACTGCGAGCTCCGGGATGAGAATACCGGGGCATTTTAGGGAGGATGGAACGTTACGAAAATTGACTTATTGGCAGTTTATAAGTGCGTCAGACGCAGCAATAACATCAAAAGATCGCAGCCTTCGGCAGCGCCCACAGGCGCGTAGGAGTTGCCGAAGGCTGCGATCTTTTAATCTTCAAACCGGTTGAGCAGCCAACCAAGTCTCATCGCAACACGCCTTGAGGGTCTCGCGCATCCAGCGATGGGCCGAATCCTTGTCGAACCGCGGATGCCAGGCCTGGGTCAGCATCAGCGTCGGCAATGGAATCGGCAGGGTGAACGAGCGCAGCTTCAGGCCCAAACGCCGCACGCTCAGCAGCGCCTCTTTTGGCACCGGCAGTAGCAGATCGGAATCGGGCAGCGCAAACATTGCCGCATGGAAACTCGGCGCAATCACCGCCACGCGTCGCTCCAGCCCCAACGCGTTGAGCGCCGTATCGATCGGCCCACGGGCAATCCCGCGCCGGGACATGCTGATGTGGGCGTACCCGGCGTAGCGTTCGGCGGTGATTTCCTCGTCGAACAGCGGATGATCTTCCCTGGCCAGGCCGACGAATTGTGTGGAGAACAGGTTTTGGACCTTCACTTCCGGCATCGACGGACGATTGTTGCTGATACTCAAGTCGATCCGCCCTTCGCGCAGCGCTTCATCGTCACCATCGCCTTCCGGGACGAAGCGCAGTTCGCAATGCGGGGCCTGACGCTCCATGGTGTCGAAGAGCTTGCCACCGTAAACGCCAACGAAAAAGTCATTGGCGCGAATGCTGAATCGACGCCGCAAGGTGCCCAATTCCACCTCATCGGCCGAGCGGAATAACAGCGCCGCCTGCTCCACCACGTCCCGCACCTGTTCCCGCAACGCCAGTGCCTTGGGGGTCGGTACCAGGCCACGGCCGGCGCGCACCAGGATCGGGTCGCCGATGGCTTCGCGGATTCGGGTCAGGGTCCGGCTCATGGCGGCCGGGCTGAGGTTCATCCGCCGCGCGGCGCCCACCACGCTGCCTTCATCGAGCAAGGCGTCGAGGGCGACCAGCAGGTTCATGTCCGGGAGTTGCATACTGAGCACTCTTGGCTGATCAGGATTGATTCAGACGCAATGCTAGCAGATCAAAAGATCGCAGCCTTCGGCGGCGCCCACAGGCGCGTAGGAGCTGCCGAAGGCTGCGATCTTTTCGAATCACATCGGATTAACTGACTAGCGCTGCATCCCCCAACGCTTCACCGTCACCCGCTCCAGCGTGTCGAACACCAAATTCTCCACCAGCAACCCAATCAAGATCACCACCGCCAACCCGGCAAACACCTTGTCGGTGTACAGCTCATTACGATTCTGGAAAATGTACCAACCCAACCCACCCTTGCCACTGGTAGCGCCAAACACCAATTCCGCCGCGATCAACGTGCGCCAGGCAAACGCCCAGCCGATTTTCAGCCCGGCGAGGATCGATGGCAGCGCTGCCGGGATCAGGATAAACAGCACGAATCGCATACCCTTGAGGCCATAGTTGCGCCCGGCCATGCGCAGGGTCTCCGAGACACCGAGAAACCCGGCGTACGTGTTCAACGCCAAGGCCCACAGCACCGAATGCACCAGCACGAAAATCAGGCTGTTCTGCCCCAGGCCAAACCACAGCAGCGCCAGCGGTAACAGTGCAATCGCCGGCAACGGGTTGAACATCGACGTCAGCGTGCTCAGCAGGTCGCGACCGAACTGCGTCGAGACCGCCAGGGTGGTCAAGGCAAACGCCAACACGATGCCGATCAGGTAACCCTTGAGCAACACGACCAGGGAAATCCATACCTTGCTCAGCAATTCACCGCTGAGCAGGCCGTCATACAGGGCGCTACTGGTTTGCAGAAAACTCGGTAGCAGCAGGTCGTTGTTCTGAATGCGGGCGACGACTTCCCACAACACTGCGAGCAAAATCAGGATCAGGCTTTTGCGAATCCAGCCCTGTTGCCATACACGCTGGCCGAGGGGCAACTCTCGCTCCAGCGGTACGCTCGTCAGGGGCTCTAATACGGTTTCGAATTCTTTACGCGCAGATGAAAACTGGCTCATCGGGCAATCCTCTCAATGGCTCAATAAGCGATGCGAATGTCGGAGAAATCCAGCTCACGCTCGGTTTCCGGGGACTGACCTTCATCGAACAACAACCGATGAATTCTCCGCGCCGACTCCTGGAAGGCCACGCCACCCAGGCTGTGCAAGTCGTATTGGTGGCTGTGGACTTCCGCCCGAACCCGACCCGGATGCGGCGACAGCAGCAGGATGCGATTGCCCACCACCAGCGCTTCTTCGATGGAGTGCGTCACGAACAGCAGGGTGAAGCGCACCTCTTCCCAAAGCAGCAGCAACTCCTCCTGCATCTTGCGTCGGGTCAGCGCGTCGAGGGCGGCGAAGGGTTCGTCCATCAACAGGATTTTCGGCTGCATCGCCAACGCGCGAGCAATCGCTACTCGCGCCTTCATGCCGCCAGACAAGGTATGCGGATAAGCATCGGCAAACGCCGCCAACCCGACCTTGTCCAGATAGTGCAGTGCCCGCTCCTCAGCTTCCTTACGCTTGAGGGTTTTCGACGCCAGCAGCGGAAACATCACGTTCTGTTTGACGGTTTTCCACGGCGGCAGTTGATCGAATTCCTGGAACACCACGATCCGGTCCGGGCCCGGCGCATTGACGGTTTGCCCCTGAAGACGAATTTCGCCCTCGCACGGCTGGATGAACCCGGCCACGGCTTTGAGCAACGTCGATTTGCCGCACCCGGACGGGCCGAGCAGCACGAAACGGTCCGCCGGATCGATCTCGAAGCTGACCTGATGCGTGGCCCGAACAACACGCTGCGGCGTGCGGTATTCCAGGCTGACTTGATCGACCGACAGTAGCGCCTTGGCTGCCGTGATCGGGTTGCTGGCCGTGTGGCCTTGCAAGGGGGCGTTCATCTTGATCAGCTCCCTTGCAGCAGTTTGGCGTCCTGGAAGAAGTAGTCCTTCCACGAATCCGGTTTGTTTTTGATCGCGCCGACGCGGTAGAGGAATTCGGCCAGCGGATAGGTGTTTTTCGGCGTAACGCTGAATTCGAACTGCGGGTTGTCGATGATTTTCAGCAGCGTCGCGCGGTCGATTTTCGCCTTGGTCACACGGATGTAAGTGTCCGCCGCTGCGCCTTTATCGTTCTGGGCAAACTGCGCCGCTTCGGTCAGGGCTTCGACGAAGGCCTTGTAGGTTTTCGGGTTCTCGTCACGGAATTTTTCGGTGGCAAACAGCACCGTCGGCGAGTTCGGGCCGAGCAGATCGTAGGTGTTCAGCACCACATGGACATTGGGATTGGCCAGCGCCTGATCCTGGAATGGCGGGTTGGAAAAGTGCCCGGACAACTCCGTGCCGCCGGCAATCAAAGCAGCTGTCGCGTCCGGGTGTGGAACGGCGATGGTGTACTTGTCGAGGCGATTGAATTCCTTGTCTCCCCACTGCTTGGCGGCCGCGTATTGCAAGAAGCGCGACTGCACCGACACCCCGACCGCCGGCACCGCGATACGGTCCTTCTCGGTGAAATCGGCAATGGTTTTGACGTTTGGATTGTTGCTCAGCAGGTAGTAAGGGAAGTTGCCAAGCGAGGCCACGGCTTTGACGTTTTGCTTACCGTGGGTGCGGTCCCAAATGGTCAGCAACGGACCGACGCCGGCACCGGCAATGTCGATGGAACCGGAGAGCAACGCATCGTTGACCGCTGCGCCGCCAGAGAGCTGGGTCCAGTCGACCTTGATGTCGATGCCTTCTTGCTTGCCGTACTTCTCGATCAGGTTTTGATCGCGGACCACGTTGAGCAACAGGTAAACAATGCCGAACTGCTCGGCGATACGGATTTCACCTTCGGCGTGGGCCACGGTCGGCGCCACCAGGTTGCCGGCAAGCAGGCTGAAACCCAGGCCAATGGCGGCAGCCAGCGGCGCGAATGAAAGACGTTTGGACATGATGGTTCTCCGACAAATCAGAAAGGCGCGTCGCCCTGGATGGTGGTGCGAAACAGCTTGCGGCGCAGGTAACTTGGGCAGCCGGCGGCAAGGTGGATCAGCGAACGGTTGTCCCAGAACACCAGGTCGTGGGGCTGCCACTGGTGGCGGTAGATGTTTTGCGGCAACACGCTGTGGGCGTAGAGCTCGTCGAGCAGCTGTTTGCTCTCGTCGTCCGGCAAACCGACGATGCGCGTGGTGAAGCCTTCACTGACGAACAACGCTTTGCGGCCGTTTTCCGGGTGAGTGCGGACGATTGGGTGCACGACTTCGGCGACTTGGGCGAGTTGCTCCGGGGTCAGGGTCGGGCGCCAGTTGCCTTCGAATTTGGTTTCGCTGTAGCGCGCGGTGTAGGAGTGCGCGGCGGATCGGCCTTCGATGGCTTTACGCAGCGCATCGGGCAGACCGTCCCAGGCTTTGTGCATATCGGCGAATAGGGTGTCGCCACCCTCCGATGGCAGCTCTTGGGCGTGCAGCATCGAGCCCAGGCTTGGCAGCTCTTTATAGGAAAGGTCGGAGTGCCAGAACTTGCCAGCATCACCGAGGCCGACGGAAACGCCGTTTTCGATGATATTGGAAACGATCAGGATTTCGGGGTGCCCGGCCAACAGGAACTGTTTGAGCACATGGATCTGCAACACGCCGAAACGGCGACTGAAGTCGATTTGCTGTTCGGGGGTTATACGTTGGTCACGGAATACAACGACGTGATGATCCAGGTGCGCACGGTGAATGCGGGCGAAGTCCTGATCATTGATCGGGCGGGACAGGTCCAGGCCGATGATTTCGGCACCGACGGCGCCGCTGAATGGGCGGATGTCGAAGGTTTGCGGCGCGATGCTTTGAGATGCAGAGACGGCTGACATTTAAATCACTCCCACGCACGGCACGCTCAAGGGCGCGCGCGTCGATCGAAAACTCACGGAGGTCCCGTGTTGGTTCGTGTCGTGCGGCGCGCCGATTGGTCGGCAGGTACGCAGGAGAGTGACTTTATAGTCATAAGAATTGAATTTTAAATACCGTTAGTGAATAACGATATACCACCGATTGTTCCCATGCTCCTGCGTGGGAATACATCCCGTGACGCTCTGCGTCACAGTGGACGCGGAGCGTCCATGGCGGCATTCCCACGCAGAGCGTGGGAACGATCAACACCGTTAGTGAATAACGATTTACCACCGATTGTTCCCACGCTCCTGCGTGGGAATACATCCCGTGACGCTCTGCGTCACAGTGGACGTGGAGCGTCCATGGCGGCATTCCCACGCAGAGCGTCACTAGTGTCCGGTAAAAACTGAAGGGGGAGCTTGCTCCCCCTTGCTGTTGGCGGACTTCAGTCATAATCGGATTTTTCAGACTCGATTTTGACTCATGTTCTCCAGCACCCGTTTAGCCCAACTGCTCAGTGCGATCCCTCGCCCGTCCTTCCAGCAATCCACCGAAAAGTACCAGGCGGATCGCTACGTCAAACGCTGCACATCCTGGCAATTGCTGGTAACACTGGTCAGCGGCCATGTAACCCAAGCCTTAAGCCTGCGGTCATTGGCGACTTTCTCCGAAACGCTGGCTGCGCATAGCTACCATCTCCAAGCCGGCCCCATTGCCCGCTCGACCCTGTCAGATGCGTTGAACAAGCGTGATTACCGGCCGTTCCAAGACCTCTGTGAGAACCTGTTGCGCGGTGTCGGCCGTCAACAGCGCAAGGAAGTCGGCGCCATGGTTAGTCTGATTGATTCCACTTCGATTACCTTGCGTGGACCTCACTTTGATGACTGGACTGCCGCAACTAAAACCCGCATCACACAAGGCCTCAAGGTACACGTAGGGTTGGATCTGGCTCAGTTGGCCCCGGTGTACGTGAACATTACCCCCGCCAACGTCAACGACATGAGCGATGCGCTGAATATGCCGATTCAGGCCGGCATGACTTATGTCTTTGACAAAGGTTACTGCGATTACAACTGGTGGTACCAGTTGCAGAGCAAAGGTGCTTATTTCGTCACTCGGTTTAAGAAAAATGCCAACTACGAGGTGCTGCACGAGCACTCAACCGTTGCCGAACAAAGCCCGGTCATGAGTGATGAGGTCGTTCAGTTCGGCAAAAAACGTCTGGGTGGCAAACGTGTGAATGACTATCGAGACGAACCAGTAAGACGTGTCGTGATTGAACGCGAAGGGCACGTGACACCGTTAATCCTGGTGACCAACGACTTTGCCAGAACAGCTGAAGAAATCGCGGGTTTGTACAAGAATCGCTGGAAGATCGAGTTGTTTTTCAAGTGGATCAAGCAACATCTGAAACTCAAGCGGTTCTATGCTTTCTCCGAAAATGCCGTTCGCCTGCAGATTTACAGTGCTTTGATCAGCTACTTGTTACTGCACCTTTTTCACCGTCGCTCAGGGTTTCCCGGCTCGTTGTTTGAGCTGACGGTGCGGATTGCACATGTCCTGCATGAACGGCCCGCTACCCAAGAATTCAAAGACCGACGAAGGCAGGAACAAGAAAAACTAAAGGCTGCCCAGGGCAACCTTCAGCTTTGAAACATGTTTACCGGACACTAGTGACGCAGAGCGTGGGAACGATCAACACCGTTAGTGAATAACGATTTACCACCGATTGTTCCCACGCTCCTGCGTGGGAATACATCCCGTGACGCTCTGCGTCACAGTGGACGTGGAGCGTCCATGGCGGCATTCCCACGCAGAGCGTGGGAACGATCAACACCGTTAGTGAATAACGATTTACCACCGATTGTTCCCATGCTCCTGCGTGGGAATACATCCCGTGACGCTCTGCGTCACAGTGGACGCGGAGCGTCCATGGCGGCATTCCCACGCAGAGCGTGGGAACGATCAACACCGTTAGTGAGTAACGATTTACCACCGATTGTTCCCACGATCCTGCGTGGGAATACATCCCGTGACGCTCTGCGTCACAGTGGACGCGGAGCGTCCATGGCGGCATTCCCACGCAGAGCGTGGGAACGATCAACACCGTTAGTGAATAACGATTTACCACCGATTGTTCCCACGCTCCTGCGTGGGAATACATCCCGTGACGCTCTGCGTCACAGTGGACGCGGAGCGTCCATGGCGGCATTCCCACGCAGAGCGTGGGAACGATCAACACCGTTAGTGAATAACGATTTACCACCGATTGTTCCCACGCTCCTGCGTGGGAATACATCCCGTGACGCTCTGCGTCACAGTGGACGCGGAGCGTCCATGGCGGCATTCCCACGCAGAGCGTGGGAACGATCAACACCGTTAGTGAATAACGATTTACCACCGATTGTTCCCACGCTCCTGCGTGGGAATACATCCCGTGACGCTCTGCGTCACAGTGGACGTGGAGCGTCCATGGCGGCATTCCCACGCAGAGCGTGGGAACGATCATGGGGCTTTGGGATTGTGGTGTTTTTGGGGCAGCCGAGAACTACCGCTCGTGCAACGCCTCTGCCCGCGCCCGGATAATCGGCTTGAGCAGATAGCTGAGCACGGTCTTCTTGCCGGTAATGATGTCCACCGACGCTACCATCCCCGGAATGATCAGAAGCGGCTTCTCATCCGTCCCCAGGTGGCTGCGATCGGTGCGGAGCTTGATGATGTAGTAGGTGGTTTTCTTGTCTTCATCGGTGATGGTGTCGGCGCCGATCTGCTCAAGCTTGGCTTTGAGCCCACCGTAAATGGTGTAGTCGTACGCAGTGAATTTGACCGTCGCCTCTTGCCCCGGGTGCAGGAAGGCGATGTCTTGCGGGCGAACCTTTGCTTCCACCAGCAAGGTGTCATCCAGCGGTACGATTTCCACCAGATCGACGCCCGGCTGGATCACGCCGCCAATGGTGTTCACCAGCAATTTGTTGACGATCCCGCGCACCGGCGATGTCACCAGCGTGCGGCTCACGCGATCTTCCAGCGCCTTACCGGTGGCTTGGGCCTTGTTCAGGTCAGTGCGCGCTTCGTTGAGTTGGGTCAGGGCTTCACTGCGGAATTTGCCGCGTGTCTCGTCGATCTTGCGCTGCACTTCCTTGATCGCCGATTCGGCGCGGGGAATGGCCAGGGTGGTCGCGTCCAGTTGCCCACGGGTTTCCACTTCGGCGCGTTTGAGTCGCAGCACTTCAACCGGCGATACCGCGCCCTGGGCCACCAGCGGCTCGGACATGTTGATTTCCTGGCGTTGCAACGCCAGTCCATTGCGGTACTGCGACTGCTTGGAGGAGAACTCGCGCAGTTCTTGCTGACGCTGGATCAACTGCTCCTGCAAGCCGCCGATTTCATCGTGCAACTGCTGACGACGGCTGGTGTACAGCGACTCTTCGCTGGCGGCCTGGCCGGGTACGGCTTTGAGCACATCGGCCGGGAAGTTCAGCGGTCGGTCGTCCACCTCGGCGCTCAAGCGCTCGACCCGCAGCAACATCGACAGGCGATCCGCCTCGGTTTCGCCGACGTTGGAGGCGAACCGCGTGTCATCCAGGCGAATCAGCGGCGCGCCGGCCTCGACGATCTGCCCTTCCTTGACGAACAGTTCGGAGACGATACCGCCCTCAAGGTTCTGAATTTTCTGGATCTTCGACGAGGGGATCGCCTTGCCGTCGCCCTTGGTCACTTCGTCGATGACCGCGAAGTTGGCCCAAAGCATCAGGAACACGAAGAAGCCGATGATCGCCCAAATGGTCAGCCGTACCACACGCGGCGCATCTTCGATCAGCGCCTTGTTCACTTCCGGCAACGGCTGGCCTTGCAGCGACGCAGAACCTTTGAAGTAGCGGCTGATAGAGTCCTTGAAACCCGACTTAAGCAACACTGATCTGCCCCTTCTTCAACGCTTCCATCACAACGGCTTTTGGTCCATCGGCGAGAATCTGTCCACGGTCGATCACCAACAGACGATCCACCAGCGACAGCAGCGACGCCCGGTGCGTCACCAGCACCACGGTTTTGTTTTCAATCACCGCCGCAAGGCGTTGCTTGAGGCGTTCTTCGCCGGTGTTGTCCATGGCGCTGGTCGGTTCGTCGAGCAGCAGGATCGGCGGGTTGAGCAGCAACGCACGGGCCAGGGCCACGTTCTGGCGCTGACCGCCGGACAGGTTCTGTCCACGCTCGCCGACTTGCAGTTCATAACCTTGCGGGTGCAGACGGGCGAATTCGTGCACGCCGGCCAGTTCGGCGGCTTGCAGCACCAGTTCGTCTTCTACATAGCGAGCACCGGACACCAAATTGTCGCGCAGCGTACCGGCGAGCAATTGAATGTCCTGGGGCACGTAGCCGATGTTGTGGCGCAATTCGCTGACATCGATCTGGCGGATATCAACACCGTCCACCAGCAAGGCGCCGTCGTCCGGCTGATAGAGGCCCACCAGCAACTTGGCCAGGGAGCTTTTGCCCGAGCCGCTGCGACCGATGATGCCGATTTTCTCGCCGGGCTTGATGATCAGGTTGATGTTCTTCAGCGCGGCGTTTTGCTGGTTCGGGTAGGTGAAGTTCAGCTGACGGCATTCGATGGCGCCCTGCAGGACCTTGCGGCTCAGGGGACGTTCTTCGAAGTTGCGCTCTTGCGGCAGCTCCATCATCTGGTCCACCGAGACCATGGTCACCCGCGCTTGCTGGTAACGGGTCAGCAGGCCGGACAACGAGGCCAACGGGCTGAGGGCGCGACCGCTGAGCATGTAGCAGGCAATCAGACCGCCCATGCTCAGGTGACCGTCGATGATCTGGTACACGCCGAAGACGATCATGATCACCCCGGCCAATTGCTGGATCAGCAGGGTGATGTTCATCGCCAGGCCGGAGAGCATTTTCACTCGCAGCTCGAGGCGGCTAAGGGTGCCGATGGTCTGTTCCCACTGGTACTGGCGTTCGCTTTCGGCGTTGTTGACCTTCACCGCATCGAGGCCGGCGAGGGTTTCGATCAGGCTCGACTGCCGCTCGGCGCCGAGGGCCATGGTTCGTTCCATGGTCGCCACCAGCGGCTTCTGCAACGCGTAGCCGATCAGCAAGGCAATCGGGAACGCTAGCACCGGAATCCACACCAAATGCCCGCCAAGGATCGCGATGACCATAAAGATCAGCAACGTAAACGGCAGGTCGATCAGGCTGGTCAGCGTCAGCGAGGCGAGGAAGTCGCGCAGGCTCTGAAACTCGTGGATGTTCTGGGCGAAGCTGCCGACCCGGGCCGGGCGGTACTTCATGGACATGCCGACAATTCGCTCGAACAGCGTGGCCGAGATGATCAGGTCGGTTTTCTTGCCCGCCAGGTCCAGGCACAGACTGCGCAGGCTTTTGAGGATCAGGTCGAACAGGTAGGCACCGGTGATCCCTATCGCCAACACCCACAGGGTTGATTCCGCCTGGTTCGGCACCACGCGGTCGTAGACGTTCATCACGAACAGCGGCGCGGCCATGGCAATGATGTTGATCAGGAAACTGGCGGCGATGGCGTCGGCGTACAACCAACGCGAACGCTTGAGGGTGTCGCGAAACCACGAACGCGCACGCGGGATCAGCGTGCCGTGGTTCACGTCAAACTTATGTTGGGGTTGGGCGAAGAAGACTTTGCCGATGTAGTCGTCGGCCAGCAATTCGCGGCTGACGACACTTTCGCCACCGTCGGTTTCACTGAGCAGCACACGAGCCTGGTCGTCACCGTGCCAACCGAGCAGCACCGCACTGCGACCGTCCTTGAGCAGCAACAGCGCCGGCATCGCAATCGCCGGAATGTCTTCCAGCTTGCGTTGCAGCACCCGCCCTTGCAGACCGGCGCGAGCGGCGGCGCGGGGCAGCAACTCGACGCTCAGGCGTTGCTTGGGCAACGGCAGGCCGGTGGTGAGCATCGCCGCGCTGGCCGGTTTCTGGTGCAGCGTGCACAGGGCCAGCAGCCCATCCAGTAACGGATCGTCGTGCAGCGCGCGTGGATCATGAATGAGATGAACTCGACTGGCTTCTGATTCCACGCTCGGCACTCTTGGCTAACAATTGAACAATGAAGGTCCTGCTCAATTCATACCGGGCAATTGGACCTTTGGCTTCACGTCGTTCTGCACAACGGATGCCAACGGTGCGACCACTCCCTGGCTCTTGAGCAACTCGCCCATGGTCGCCTTGATTCGGTACTGAGTAAATAACTGAGTGTTTTTAATGTCCGCCAGACGGCGGGACGCGGTGAACAACTCGTTTTCACTGTCGAGCAAGTCGAGCAAGGTGCGCTGGCCGAGGCTGAACTGCTTCTGGTACGCGGTGCGCACGGCGGTGCTGTGATCGACATACTGCTGGGCGATCGGCACTTGGGCGTTCGCATTGTTCAGGGCGTTCCAGGCCAGGCCCAGCTCTTCGTTCAACACGCGCAAGGCGTTGTTGCGGATGTCCAGCGCCTGGTTGGACAGGTAGGACTTGGATTCCAGGTCAGCCTTGTTGCTACCACCGGCAAACAGGTTGAAGCGCATGCGCAGCATGGCCTGCCATTCGTTGCTGTGACCATTCTGGCCGTCGACATCGTTGTCCGCTGAGCGACCCAGTTCAGCATCGAAACGCGGGTAGAACGAAGACTTGGCGGCTTCGTACTGTTTTTCCGCCGCGGAAATATCGGATTCGGCAGAACGCAGGATCGGGCTGTTTTCCAGCATCTGCGAGCGGGCTTCATTCAAGTTGGCCGGCAGCAGCGCGAGGAACGGTGCAGGACGCTCAAGCTGATCGGGCATCTGGCCGACGGCGCTGAGGAAGTTGGTCTCGGCATCGGCCAGGTTGGTCTGTTCGGTGATCAGGTTGTTGCGGGCCTGGGCCATACGGGCTTCGGCTTGATCCATGTCGGCGCCGCTGCCGACACCGCGGGAGGTGCGCAACTTGATCTGGTCGAAAATCCGTTCGTGGCTCTTCAGGTTGTCTTCGGCCAGGCGCACGAATTCGCGGCGGGTCAGCACGTCGAGGTAAACCTGGGCCACGGTCAGCGCAGTGCGCTCCGAGGTCCCCAGCAAGGAATAGGCACGGGAATTAACGGTGGCTTGTTGACGCCCCACTTCGCTGGACGTCGCAAAACCGTCAAAAACCATTTGCGACAGGCGCAGGCTCGACTCGCTACGGTTCAGGGTTTCCCAGTGATTGCTGCCGGTATCGGCGCGGGTGGTGACGTTATCCGTACCTTCGCGACCATAACCGCCCAGCAGATCGACCCGTGGCAGGTATCCACCTTTGGCGGCCTTTAACTGATAATCCGCGGCCAATCGACTATTAACCGCAGCCTGGATTTCCGGATGGACATCCAGCGCCTGTTGCATGGCTTCTGGAAGGCTTTGAGCTTGGACGAAACTGGCGGCAAGGGCGAAGGGTAAGGCTTTGAACAAGTACGAACGCATGAAGAAAATTTCCCAGAACTTCTTGTCTTGAATCACAGCAAATAGTGGCGCTGCGTCGGATGATGGCAACCGGAATGACCGTATGTCGGAAAGTTCAAAACAGGAACTGGATCACACGCTGTAGGACAGGTCGCCGCTTAAATATCAATGTGACATTACTGGGGCGATTGTTTAGGATGGCACCCATAAGGTCAATAGTTTGGCATAAACTAAATAGCGAAAAAATATAGCCAAATTATTGACGAATTGCAGCGTCAAGCTTATGCACTAAATTTTAAAATGTACGTCCAGACTGCTTTGGCGAATTCGCCATCAGGTCCATGGAAGTCAACTGAACGTGACACCCGGAGAGTCTTCAATGAGCAGTGTTGTTGCCATCGTCAAAAGCATTGTTGGTCAAGTTTTCGCGGTGTCCCCAGAGGGTGTCCGCCGCGTACTCGTTGAAGGCGACCGGCTGTTTGTCGGCGATCAGGTAGACACCGGCGCCGCTGGCGCTGTCACGCTCGAACTGGCCGATGGCCGGACCCTGGACCTGGGCCGTGACACTCAATGGAGTGGCACCGATCCGGATTCCAGCACCGACCTGGCAGAAGCCACTGCACAAGCCGCGCCATCGGTTGAAGAACTGCAGCAAGCCATCGCTGCCGGCGCCGACCCGACCAAAGATCTCGAAGCCACCGCAGCAGGCCCGACCGCTGCCGGTACTGGCGGCGCGGCCGGTGGCGGCCATAGCTTCGTGATGTTGGACGCAACCGCTGGCCGGGTAGACCCGACCATTGGTTTCCCGACCGCGGGCATCAGCTCTGCCGGGGCAACCACGCAGAACACCATCGGCGGCCAGACCACCAACAACGCCAACATCGTGCAGGCATCGACCCTGAGCCTGAGCGCCACGCCGACCATCACCGAAGCCGGCGGTGTACTGGTTTACACCGCGACCCTGACCCAGGCTCCGACCAGCGACCTGACCATCACCTTGTCCAACGGCTCGGTGATCGTGATTCAGGCTGGCCAGACCACCGGCACCGTCAACGTGCCGCTGGCGCCGAACGACACCGTCTATAACGACCCGACCCAGATCGACGTCACCGTCACCGGCACCACTGGCGGCGCCGGCATCATCGTGACTCCGCCGACCGTACCGGCGACGACTCAAGTCACCGACACCATCGACACCACCACTGTCACGCTGACAGCGGGTTCCACCGTCACCGAAGGCGGTCAGATCACCTACACCGCGACCCTGACCAACCCGGCGCAAACCCCGGTTACCGTCACCCTGTCCAACGGTTCGACCATCACCATCGGCGCCGGCCAGACGACGGGCAGCGTGAACGTTCCAACGCCAGCCAACGACGTCTACAACAATGGCAGCACTGTCAGCACCACGATTACTGGCACTACCGGCGGCAACTTCGAAAACCTGGTGCAAAACCCGGCGCCAGCGGTCACCACCATCACTGATTCGATCGACACCACCACCGTCACGCTGACAGCGGGTTCCACCGTCACCGAAGGCGGTCAGATCACCTACACCGCGACCCTGACCAATCCGGCGCAGACGCCGGTTACCGTCACCCTGTCCAACGGTTCGACCATCACCATTGAAGCCGGCAAGACCACCGGCAGCGTGGACGTTCCGACGCCAGCCAATGACGTCTACAACAATGGCAGCACCGTCAGCACCACGATTACCGGCACTACCGGTGGCAATTTCGAAAACCTGACGCCGAATCCAACGCCTGCGGTCACGACCATTACCGATTCGGTCGACACCACCACTGTCACGCTGACAGCGGGTTCCACCGTCACCGAAGGCGGGCAGATCACCTACACCGCGACCCTGACCAACCCGGCGCAGACGCCGGTTACCGTGACCCTGTCCAACGGTTCGACCATCACCATTGAAGCCGGCAAGACCACCGGCAGCGTGGACGTTCCGACGCCAGCCAATGACGTCTACAACAATGGCAGCACCGTCAGCACCACGATTACCGGCACTACCGGTGGCAATTTCGAAAACCTGGTGCCGAACCCGGCGCCAGCGGTCACGACCATTACCGATTCGATCGACAACACCGGCCTGAGCCTCACCGCCACCGGCACCGTCGTCGAAGGCGGTCAGATCACCTACACCGCGACCCTGACCAACCCGGCCGGCACGCCGATGACCGTGACCTTGAGCAATGGCTCGGTCATTACCATCGAAGCGGGCAAAACCACGGGCAGCGTCACCGTCGATACGCCGCCAAACGACGTCTACAACAATGGCAGCACCGTCAGCACCACGATCACCAGCACCACCGGCGGTAATTTCGAGCAACTGACCCCGAGCACCGAGCCGGCGCAGACCGTCATCACCGACTCGAAAGACACCACAACCCTCAGCCTGAGCGCGACTGGCTCCGTGGCTGAAGGTGGTTCGATCGTTTACACCGCCACCCTGACCAACCCGGCCGGTACCCCGGTAACCGTGACCCTGAGCAATGGCGCCGTGATCACCATCGCCGCTGGCGCCACCAGCGGTAACGTGACCGTCGCCGCCCCGGCCGATGACGTCTATAAAGATGCCGGCAAGGTTGAAGTCACTGTTAAAGATGCCACCGGCGGCAACTTCGAGAACCTGGCCACTGACCCGGCGCCAGCCGTGACCAACGTCACCGACACCATCGACACCTCGACTGTCACCCTGACCGCCACCAGCACAGTGGCTGAAGGCGGCACCGTGGTTTACACCGCCTCGGTCGGTGCTCCAGTGACCGGCGCCCCGGTTATCGTGACCTTGGCCAACGGCCAGACGATCACCATCGCCGTCGGCGCGAGCAGCGGCACCGTTAACGCAGTGGCTCCGAACGATGTCCTCAATGGCCATGCGCCGTTGACCACCTCGATCACCGATGTGAGCGGTGGCAATTACGAAAACCTGGTTGCCGATAAGACCCCGGTCAGCACTACCGTCACCGACACGCCAGACACCACAACCCTCAGCCTGAGCGCGACTGACTCTGTGGCTGAAGGTGGTTCGATCGTTTACACCGCCACCCTGACTAACGCTGCCGGCACTCCGGTCACCGTGACCCTGAGCAACGGCGCGGTGATCACCATCGCCGCAGGTGCCACCAGCGGTAACGTGACCGTCGCTGCCCCGGCCGATGACGTCTATAAAGATGCCGGCAAGGTTGAAGTCACTGTTAAAGATGCCGCTGGTGGCAACTTCGAGAACCTGGCCACTGACCCGGCGCCAGCCGTGACCAACGTCACCGACACCATCGACACCTCGACTGTCACCCTGACCGCCACCAGTACAGTGGCTGAAGGCGGCACCGTGGTTTACACCGCCTCGGTCGGCGCTCCAGTGACTGGCGCCCCGGTTATCGTGACACTGGCCAACGGTCAGACGATCACTATCGCGGTCGGCGCGAGCAGCGGCACCGTTAACGCAGTGGCTCCGAACGATGTCCTCAATGGCCATGCGCCGTTGACCACCTCGATCACCGATGTGAGCGGTGGCAATTACGAAAACCTGATTGCCGATAAGACCCCGGTCAGCACTACCGTCACCGACACGCCAGACACCACAACCCTCAGCCTGAGCGCGACTGACTCTGTGGCTGAAGGCGGTTCGATCGTCTACACCGCCAACTTGACCAACGCCGCTGGCACGCCAGTGACCGTCACTCTGAGCAACGGCGCCGTCATAACCATCGCCGCCGGCGCCACCAGCGGTTCTGTGACCGTCGCGGCGCCTGCCGATGACGTCTACAAAGACGCCGGTAAAGTCGAAGTGACCGTCAAGGATGCCGCGGGCGGTAACTTCGAAAATCTTGTCACCAGTCCAACGCCTGCGGTCACTGACGTGACTGACACCATCGACACCTCGACCGTCAACCTGACCGCCACCAGCACCGTGGCTGAAGGCGGCACTGTCGTTTACACCGCTTCTGTTTCTGCACCGGTCACTGGCGAACCAGTGGTTGTCACCCTGTCCAATGGCCAGACCATCACCATCCCCGTCGGCGCGAGCAGCGGTTCCGTGAACTTCGTTGCGCCGAACGATGCGTTGGCGGGCGGCGGCTCCTTGAGCGTCAAAATCGACGACGCGAAGGGTGGCAACTACGAGAAGCTGGACGTCGATGGCAAACCGGCGAACACCTCGATCACGGACACCACCGACACCACCAACCTGTCGCTGACCGCAACCGGCGCCGTGGATGAAGGTGGCCAGATCACTTACACCGCGACCCTGACCAATGCGGCCGGCACGCCAGTGACCGTCACCCTGAGCAACGGCGCAGTCATCACCATCGACGCCGGTAAAACCACCGGCACCGTGACCGTCGACGCGCCGAAGGACGACGTCTACAAGGACGCCGGCACCGTGGAAGCGACCATCAAAGGCGCGACCGGTGGCAACTTCGAAAACCTGGTCACCAGCGACACCCCGGCGGTCACCGCCGTCAATGACACCATCGACACCAGCACCGTATCGCTGACGGCCACCGCGAACGTCGCCGAAGGCGAAACCGTGGTCTACACCGCGTCCGTGACGGCTCCTGTAACCGGCGCCCCGGTTGTGGTGACCCTGTCCAACGGCCAGACCATCACCATCCCGGTTGGCGAAACCAGCGGCAGCGTGAATTTTGTCGCGCCGAATAGCCCACTGGCGGGCGGCACGTCCCTGAGCGTGAAGATCGACGGCGCCACGGGCGGCAATTACGAAAAACTCGAAGTCGACGGCAAACCGGCGGATACGGCGGTCAGCGACACACCTGACACCACCACCCTGAGCCTGAGCGCGACCGATACCGTGGCCGAGGGCGGCGCGATCGTCTACACCGCCACTCTGACTAACGCAGCCGGCACTCCGGTGACCGTGACCCTGAGCAACGGCGCAGTGATTCTCATCGCCGCTGGCGCCACCAGTGGTTCCGTAACCGTCGCCGCGCCTGCCGATGACGTCTACAAAGATGCTGGCAAAGTTGAAGCGACCATCAAGGACGCCAGCGGCGGCAACTTTGAAAACCTGGCGACCAATTCGACGGCGGCCGTGACCAACGTCACCGACACCATCGACACCTCGACGGTCAACCTGACCGCGACATCGACCGTTGCCGAAGGCGGCACCGTGGTTTACACCGCGTCCGTCAGCGCGCCAGTGACCGGCTCGCCAGTGGTTGTGACCTTGTCGAATGGCCAGACCATCACCATCCCCGTCGGCGCGAGCAGCGGTTCCGTGAACTTCGTTGCGCCGAACGACGCCTTGGCTGGTGGCGGTTCCCTGAGCGTCAAAATCGACGACGCCAAGGGCGGCAACTACGAGAAG
This sequence comes from Pseudomonas sp. LBUM1646, assembly GCF_059716165.1. Taxonomy (NCBI): domain Bacteria; kingdom Pseudomonadati; phylum Pseudomonadota; class Gammaproteobacteria; order Pseudomonadales; family Pseudomonadaceae; genus Pseudomonas; species Pseudomonas sp. LBUM1646. The sequence continues at coordinate 151,200 of NZ_CP166810.1, read as the reverse complement.
CTGGACGTCGATGGCAAACCGGCTGAAACCTCGGTTACAGATACGCCAGACACCACGACCCTCAGCCTGAGCGCGACAGACTCCGTGGCCGAAGGCGGCTCGATCGTCTACACCGCGACATTGACTAACGCTGCCGGTACTCCGGTAACCGTGACCTTGTCGAACGGCGCTGTCATCACCATCGAAGCGGGCAAAACCACCGGCACTGTAAGCGTTCCAGCTCCTGCCGATGACGTGTACAAAGACGCCGGTACTGTTCAGGCGACTATTACCACCGCTACCGGTGGCAACTTCGAGAACCTGGTGCCGAGCACGGTTCCAGCGGTGACCAACGTCACCGACACCATCGACACTTCGACCGTCAAACTGACGGCCACCGACAGCGTCGCTGAAGGCGGCACCGTGGTTTACATCGCGACAGTCGGCCAGCCAGTTACCGGTTCTCCAGTAGTTGTGACCCTGGCCAACGGCCAGACGATCACCATCGAAATTGGCAAAACCACCGGCACCGTCAACGCTGTCGCACCGAACGACGCGCTGGTCGGCCACGAACCGCTGACCAACTCGATCACCGACGTGAGCGGCGGCAACTACGAAAATCTCGTGGCCGACAAAACACCGGTCAGCACCACCGTGACCGACACTGTCGACACCACCAACCTGTCGCTGAGTGCCACCGGTTCGGTAGCCGAAGGTGGCCAGATCACCTACACCGCGACACTGACCAACGCCGCTGGCTCGCCAGTGACCGTGACCCTGAGCAACGGCTCGGTGATCACCATCGACGCCGGCAAAACCACCGGCACTGTAAGCGTTCCAGCGCCGGCCGATGACGTCTACAAGGACGCCGGCAAAGTCGAAGCGACGATTTCCACCGCGACCGGTGGCAACTTCGAGAACCTGGTGCCGAGCACGGTTCCAGCAGTGACCAATGTCACTGACACCATCGACACCTCGACCGTCAAACTGACCGCTACCGACAGCGTCGCTGAAGGCGGGACTGTGGTTTACACCGCGTCGGTGGGTGCGCCAGTGACTGGCGCCCCGGTTGTAGTGACCCTGGCCAACGGCCAGAGCATCACCATCGACATCGGCAAAACCACCGGCACCGTCAACGCCGTCGCACCGAACGACGTCCTCAATGGCCACGCGCCACTGACCAACTCGATCACCGACGTGAGCGGCGGCAACTACGAAAATCTCGTGGCCGACAAAACACCGGTCAGCACCACCGTGACCGACACTGTCGACACCACCAACCTGTCGCTGAGTGCCACCGGTTCGGTAGCCGAAGGTGGCCAGATCACCTACACCGCGACCCTGACCAACGCCGCTGGCTCGCCAGTGACCGTGACCCTGAGCAACGGCTCGGTGATCACCATCGACGCCGGCAAAACCACCGGCACTGTAAGCGTTCCAGCGCCGGCCGATGACGTCTACAAGGACGCCGGCAAAGTCGAAGCGACGATTTCCACCGCGACCGGTGGCAACTTCGAGAACCTGGTGCCGAGCACGGTTCCAGCAGTGACCAATGTCACTGACACCATCGACACCTCGACCGTCAAACTGACCGCTACCGACAGCGTCGCTGAAGGCGGGACTGTGGTTTACACCGCGTCGGTGGGTGCGCCAGTGACTGGCGCCCCGGTTGTAGTGACCCTGGCCAACGGCCAGAGCATCACCATCGACATCGGCAAAACCACCGGCACCGTCAACGCCGTCGCACCGAACGACGTCCTCAATGGCCACTCGCCACTGACCAACTCGATCACTGACGTCAGCGGCGGCAACTACGAAAATCTCGTGGCCGACAAAACACCGGTCAGCACCACCGTGACCGACACTGTCGACACCACCAACCTGTCGCTGAGTGCCACCGGTTCGGTAGCCGAAGGTGGCCAGATCACCTACACCGCGACACTGACCAACGCCGCTGGCTCGCCAGTGACCGTGACCCTGAGCAACGGCTCGGTGATCACCATCGACGCCGGCAAAACCACCGGCACTGTAAGCGTTCCAGCTCCAGCCGATGACGTGTACAAAGACGCCGGTACTGTTCAGGCGACTATTACCACCGCTACCGGTGGCAACTTCGAGAATCTGGTGCCGAGCACGGTTCCAGCGGTGACCAACGTCACCGATACCATCGACACCTCGACCGTCACCCTGACTGCCACCGATAGCGTCGCTGAAGGCGGGACTGTGGTTTACACCGCGTCGGTGGGTGCGCCAGTGACTGGCGCCCCGGTTGTAGTGACCCTGGCCAACGGCCAGAGCATCACCATCGACATCGGCAAAACCACCGGCACCGTCAACGCCGTCGCACCGAACGACGTCCTCAATGGCCACTCGCCACTGACCAACTCGATCACTGACGTCAGCGGCGGCAACTACGAAAATCTCGTGGCCGACAAAACACCGGTCAGCACCACCGTGACCGACACTGTCGACACCACCAACCTGTCGCTGAGTGCCACCGGTTCGGTAGCCGAAGGTGGCCAGATCACCTACACCGCGACACTGACCAACGCCGCTGGCTCGCCAGTGACCGTGACCCTGAGCAACGGCTCGGTGATCACCATCGACGCCGGCAAAACCACCGGCACTGTAAGCGTTCCAGCTCCAGCCGATGACGTGTACAAAGACGCCGGTACTGTTCAGGCGACTATTACCACCGCTACCGGTGGCAACTTCGAGAATCTGGTGCCGAGCACGGTTCCAGCGGTGACCAACGTCACCGATACCATCGACACCTCGACCGTCACCCTGACTGCCACCGATAGCGTCGCTGAAGGCGGGACCGTGGTTTACACCGCGTCGGTGGGTGCGCCAGTGACTGGCGCCCCGGTTGTAGTGACCCTGGCCAACGGCCAGAGCATCACCATCGACATCGGCAAAACCACCGGCACCGTCAACGCCGTCGCACCGAACGACGTCCTCAATGGCCACGCGCCACTGACCAACTCGATCACTGACGTCAGCGGCGGCAACTACGAAAATCTCGTAGCCGACAAAACACCGGTCAGCACCACCGTGACCGACACACCGGACACCACGACCGTCAGCCTGAGTGCAACCGGCTCCGTGGCTGAAGGTGGTTCGATCGTTTACACCGCCACCCTGACCAATGCTGCCGGTACTCCGGTAACCGTGACATTGAGCAACGGCGCCGTCATCCTCATTGCGGCTGGCGCCACCATCGGCACCACGACCGTCGCCGCTCCGGCCGATGACGTCTACAAAGACGCCGGCAAAGTCGAAGCGACCATCAAGGACGCCACCGGCGGTAACTTCGAAAACCTGGTCAAAGACCCATCGGCTGCCGTGACCAACGTCACTGACACCATCGACACCAGCACCGTGTCGCTGACCGCCACGTCGAGCGTCGCTGAAGGCGGCAATGTCGTCTACACCGCCTCCGTGAGCGCGCCGGTCACCGGTGCGCCGGTTGTCGTAACGCTGTCCAATGGCCAAACCATTACCATCGACATCGGCAAAAGCAGCGGAACGGTCAATTTTGTCGCGCCAAACGATGCCCTGGCGGGCGGCGGCTCCTTGAGCGTCACCATCAAGGACGCCACCGGCGGCAATTACGAAAAACTGGACGTCAACGGCGACCCGGCCAAGACCACCGTCACTGACACCGTGGATAACACCACGCTGGCGCTGACCGCGACCGACACCGTGGCGGAAGGTGGCCAGATCACCTACACCGCGACGCTGACCAATGCGGCCGGTACTCCGGTGACCGTGACTTTGTCGAACGGCGCTGTGATCACCATTGAGGCTGGCAAAACCACTGGCACGGTGACCGTCGCGGCACCATCCGATGACGTCTACAAGGACGCCGGTAAAGTCGAAGCGACTATCTCCACCGCTACGGGTGGCAACTTCGAAAGCCTGGTGCCAAGCACTGCCCCAGCCGTGACCAGCGTCACCGACACCATCGACACCTCGACCGTCAAACTGACCGCGACCGGCACTGCCGCTGAAGGTGGCAACGTCACCTACACCGCGACTGTCGGCCAGCCAGTCACTGGCAGCCCGGTCACCGTGTCGTTGGCCAACGGCCAGACGATCACCATCGACATCGGCAAAACCACCGGCACCGTGACCGCTGTCGCGCCGAACGATGCATTGTCGGGCCACGCGCCGTTGACCAACTCGATCACCAACGTTACTGGCGGCAATTACGAAAACCTGGTTGCCGACAAGACGCCGGTTTCGACGACCGTGACCGACACCGTCGACACCACCAACCTGTCGTTGAGCGCCACCGGTTCGGTAGCGGAAGGCGGCTCGATCATCTACACCGCGACCCTGACCAACGCCGCCGGCTCGCCAGTGACCGTGACCCTGAGCAACGGCTCGGTGATTACCATCGACGCGGGCAAAACCACGGGCACCGTGACTGTTCCGGCGCCAGCCGACGACGTCTACAAAGACGCCGGCACCGTTCAGGCCACGATTACCACCGCAACCGGTGGCAATTTCGAAAGCCTGGTGCCAAGCACTGCCCCAGCCGTGACCAGCGTCACCGACACCATCGACACCTCGACCGTCAAACTGACCGCGACCGGCACTGCCGCTGAAGGTGGCAACGTCACCTACACCGCGACTGTCGGCCAACCAGTCACTGGCAGCCCGGTCACCGTGTCGTTGGCCAACGGCCAGACGATCACCATCGACATCGGCAAAACCACCGGCACCGTGACCGCTGTCGCGCCGAACGATGCATTGTCGGGCCACGCGCCGTTGACCAACTCGATCACCAACGTTACTGGCGGCAATTACGAAAACCTGGTGGCCGACAAGACGCCGGTTTCGACGACCGTGACCGACACCGTCGACACCACCAACCTGTCGTTGAGCGCCACCGGTTCGGTAGCGGAAGGCGGCTCGATCATCTACACCGCGACCCTGACCAACGCCGCCGGCTCGCCAGTGACCGTGACCCTGAGCAACGGCTCGGTGATTACCATCGACGCGGGCAAAACCACGGGCACCGTGACTGTTCCGGCGCCAGCCGACGACGTCTACAAAGACGCCGGCACCGTTCAGGCCACGATCACCACTGCGACCGGTGGCAACTTCGAAAGCCTGGTGCCAAGCACTGCCCCAGCGGTGACCAGCGTCACCGACACCATCGACACCTCGACCGTCAAACTGACTGCTACCGGCACTGCCGCTGAAGGTGGCAACGTCACCTACACCGCGACTGTCGGCCAGCCAGTCACTGGCAGCCCGGTCACCGTGTCGTTGGCCAACGGCCAGACGATCACCATCGAAATCGGCAAAACCACCGGCACCGTGACCGCTGTCGCACCGAACGACGCGCTGACCGGCCACGCACCGCTGACCAACTCGATCACCAACGTCAGCGGCGGCAACTACGAAAACCTGGTAGCCGACAAGACCCCGGTTTCGACCACGGTCACCGATACCGTCGACACCACCAATCTGTCGTTGAGCGCCACCGGTTCGGTTGCCGAAGGCGGCCAGATCACCTACACCGCGACCCTGACCAACGCCGCTGGCACCCCGGTGACCGTGACTTTGTCGAACGGCTCGGTGATTACCATCGAAGCGGGTAAAACCACGGGCACCGTGACCGTTCCGGCGCCAGCCGACGACGTCTACAAAGACGCCGGCACCGTTCAGGCCACGATCACCACTGCGACCGGTGGCAACTTCGAAAGCCTGGTGCCAAGCACTGTCCCAGCCGTGACCAGCGTCACCGACACCATCGACACCTCGACCGTCAAACTGACCGCGACCGGCACTGCCGCTGAAGGTGGCACCGTCACTTACACCGCCACTGTCGGCCAGCCAGTCACTGGCAGCCCGGTCACCGTGTCGTTGGCCAACGGCCAGACGATCACCATCGACATCGGCAAAACCACCGGCACCGTGACCGCTGTCGCACCGAACGACGCGCTGACCGGCCACGCACCGCTGACCAACTCGATCACCAACGTCAGCGGCGGCAACTACGAAAACCTGGTAGCCGACAAGACCCCGGTCAGCACCACCGTCACCGACACCGTCGACACCACCAACCTATCGTTGAGCGCAACCGGTTCGGTTGCCGAAGGCGGCCAGATCACCTACACCGCGACTTTGACCAACGCTGCCGGTTCTCCGGTGACCGTGACCTTGTCGAACGGTTCTGTGATCACCATCGACGCCGGTAAAACCACGGGCACCGTGACCGTTCCGGCGCCAGCCGACGACGTCTACAAAGACGCCGGCACCGTTCAGGCCACGATCACCACTGCGACCGGTGGCAACTTCGAAAGCCTGGTGCCAAGCACTGTCCCAGCCGTGACCAGCGTCACCGACACCATCGACACCTCGACCGTCAAACTGACCGCTACCGGCACTGCCGCTGAAGGTGGCAACGTCACCTACACCGCGACTGTCGGCCAGCCAGTCACTGGCAGCCCGGTCACCGTGTCGTTGGCCAACGGCCAGACGATCACCATCGAAATCGGCAAAACCACCGGCACCGTGACCGCTGTCGCACCGAACGACGCGCTGACCGGCCACGCACCGCTGACCAACTCGATCACCAACGTCAGCGGCGGCAACTACGAAAACCTGGTAGCCGACAAGACCCCGGTTTCGACCACGGTCACCGATACCGTCGACACCACCAATCTGTCGTTGAGCGCCACCGGTTCGGTTGCCGAAGGCGGCCAGATCACCTACACCGCGACCCTGACCAACGCCGCTGGCACCCCGGTGACCGTGACTTTGTCGAACGGCTCGGTGATTACCATCGAAGCGGGTAAAACCACGGGCACCGTGACCGTTCCGGCGCCAGCCGACGACGTCTACAAAGACGCCGGCACCGTTCAGGCCACGATCACCACTGCAACCGGTGGCAGCTTCGAAAACCTGGTGCCAAGCACTGTCCCAGCCGTGACCAACGTCACCGACACCATCGACACCACCCAAGTCAGCATCACCGGCAGCACCTCGGTGACCGAAGGCCAGACCGCCAGCTACACCGTCAACCTGACGCACCCGGCGCAAACCGAAGTGACGCTGAAAATCGTCTACAGCGGCACCGCCGCCGACGGTTCGGACTTCACCGGTGTGTACACCGTGAAGATCCCGGCCGGCGCCAGCAGCGCCAGCTTCAACGTCGCGACCATTGACGACAAGATCACCGAAGGCACCGAAAACTTCGTGGTCAAGATCGACTCGGCCACCGGCGGCAACTTCGAGAATCTGGCGGTCAGCACCACCAACGGCAGTGTCAGCACCTCGATCATCGACAACGATGCGCCGCCGGTCATCGACCTGGACGCCAACAATTCCAGCGGCGCCACCGGTGCCAACTACAACGTGACCTTCACCGAAGGCACCACAGGCCCGGGTGTATCGATCGGCGACACCGACCTGAAAATCACCGACCCGGACAGCACTATGCTGACCGGCGCGACCATCGTGCTGACCAACCGTCAGGACGGCGATGCGCTGAATCTGGGTAACAGCGTCAACGGCATCACCATCAATGCCAACAGCACCAATGGCACCGTTACCCTGACCTTGTCGGGCAACGCGACGCTGGCCGACTACATGCAGGCGATCAAGAACATCAGCTTCACCAACAACAGTGAAGACCCGAGCACCGTGCCGCGGATCATCACCGTGACCGTGACCGATGGCGGCAATTACTCGAACGTCGCGACCACCACTGTCAACGTGGTAGCGGTGAACGATGCTCCAACTGCCGCACCGGTTAACGTCACCGGCACCGAAGACACCCCGCTGATCCTCGGCTGGTCGACCTTCGGCGTCAGCGATGTCGACAGCCCGGCCGCGAGCCTGGGTGTGAAAATCACCGGGCTGCCGGGCGAAGGCAAGTTGCAGTATCTGAACGGCTCGACCTGGACCGACGTCACCAACAACCAGACCTTCACCAAGGCTGACATCGACGCCGGCAAGCTGCGCTTCACCCCGGATGCCAACGAATCCGGGACCAACGGCTACGGCGGCACCGGCCTGGGCAACAATCAGGCGGATTACGCGCAGATCAAGTTCCAGCCAACCGATGGTCAACTGTTGGGCAACACCGGTACGGTGAAAATCGACATCACCCCGGTCGCCGATGCACCGTCCCTGAACGTGGCGGACAACAGCGTCAAATCCACCGGTTTAATCAAGGAAGTCTGGACCGGTCTGTCGGGCCTGGGCACCAACGGCAACGGCGCCGCCAGCGACACGCTCAAATCGGTGATCGATGGCGCCGGTAAGCCGAACTCCAGCAGCACGGTGACCAACGTGCAGTCCGACGGCAGCGTCACGGCTGGCACCGCCTCGAAAACCTCCGGCCTGATCTACCTCGAAGCCGGCAAGACTTACACCTTCAGTGGTGTTGGCGATGACAGCCTGCTGGTGACCATCGGCGGTAAAAACGTCGCGGCCACCACCTGGGGCGCAGGCGGCAACCTCAATGGTTCGTTCACCCCGACCACCAGCGGCTACTACACCCTGGACATCTACCACCACAACCAGAGTGGCCCGGGCAGCTATGACGTCAATCTGTCGGTCAATGGCGCGGCCGCCGTCGACCTGAGCAGCGCCGGCGTGCCGCTCTACACCGGCGTGGCCGATCTGGCCGCTTCCGGCGTGACCGTCTCCGACCTGCACGGCACGGGCGGTGAGGGTTACTACGATGGCTACAAACTCAATACCGGTTTCGAAGGCACCAGCGTTCACCTGTCCGCGATCAAGACGGCCCTGACCGACACTGACGGCTCCGAAAGCCTGAACGTGAAAATCAGCGGCATTCCGGCAGGCTCGGTGCTCACCGACGGCGCGGGTCACACCTTCACCGCCTCCGCGACCTCCGGCGAAGCCAACGTCACCGGCTGGAACCTCGGCACCCTCACCGTGACCCCGCCGCCGTACTTCAACGGCCAGTTCAACCTGACCGTGACCTCGACCTCCACCGAAGCGCTGGGCGGTTCGGCCATCAGCACGGCGCAGATCCCGGTCACCGTTTACCCGGCGACTTACAACGCGATCACCGCCACCGCAGCCAGTGACACCGTCACCGGTACTGACGGCAACGACATCATCGTCGCCGACATCGGCGGCCTGACCGTGGTGCCGGGCACCAACTACAACATCGCCTTCATGGTCGACAGTTCGGGCAGCATGAGCGCGTCGTCGATCAGCTCGGCGAAAGACTCGCTGACGTCGGTATTCAACACCCTCAAGCAGAGCATGGGCGGCAACTCGGGTACCGTGAACATCTTCCTGGTGGACTTCGATACCCAGGTCAACAAGTCGGTGTCGGTCAACCTGAACGACCCGAACGCGCTGACTTCGCTCAAGGCAGTCCTGGATTCGATGTCGTCCGGCGGCGGCACCAACTACGAGGACGTGTTCAAGACCACGGCCAACTGGTTCCAGAGCGCTGATGCCGTGGCCAACACCGGGGCGAAGAACCTGACGTACTTCATCACCGACGGCCGGCCGACCTACTACCAGAACGGCGAGCAGACCAACCCGACGCTGTTCGGCAACGTGAAGCTCGATGACGTGGTGAAAACCAGCAACTACAAGCCGGGCGATTCGTTCTCCACGACCATCGACAGCACGCACATTCTGAACATCAGCAGTGCGGGCGTCGCGACGCTGAAAACCGCCAACTGGTGGGGTGGCTGGGACTCAAGCAACCTGGGCACCGTTCACGCCCAGGGCGATGGCACCTACGAGCTGTCTGCGCTGGCAGGCAGCGGTAATAGCACCAGCCAGACCACCGTCGACAACGCCAGCAGCAGCTTCGCACTGCTGGGCAACCTGTCGAACGTCGAAGCCATCGGCCTCAACAGCGGTGTCAGCCTCACCGACCTGAGACCTTACGACTCGGATAAAACGCCACAAACCAACATCGATCCGAAAGACCTGGCCAACTCGATCATCGGTCACACCGAAGCGACGCTGCCAGGTTCCGACACGGTCAATGGCGGTGACGGCAACGACATCCTGTTCGGCGACCTGGTGAGCTTCAACGGCATCGCCGGCGAGGGCTACCAGGCCATGCAGGCGTTCGTCGCCCAGCAAACCGGCGTGGACGTCAGCAAAGTCACCACCAGCAACGTGCATCAGTTCATCACCGAGCACTACACCGCGTTCGACGTGTCCGGCGCCCACGACGGCAACGACACGCTGCTGGGCGGCGCAGGCAATGACATCCTGTTCGGCTCGGGCGGTAACGACACGCTCGACGGCGGCAAGGGCAATGACATCCTGCTCGGTGGCACCGGGAACGACACGCTGATCGGCGGTTCGGGCAACGACATCCTGATTGGCGGCTCGGGTGCCGACACCTTCGTCTGGAAGGCGGGCGACACCGGCAGCGACGTGATCAAGGACTTCAAGGCCAGCGAAGGTGACCGTATCGACCTGCGCGATCTGCTGCAGGGCGAAACCGGCAGCACCATCGACAACTTCTTGAAAATCACTACCGTCGATGGCGTGTCGTCGTTGCAGGTCAGCTCCGCCGGCAAGTTCAACTCGGCGGATGCTGCGGCGGCTACGCCGGATGTGACGATCAAACTGGAAGGCAACAACTGGTCTACCGCCAACCTGCACAACCTGATTGCCGGTAGCGATCCGACCATCAAAGTCGACCACAACAACACCTGATCCAACGTAAAACGGCCGCCCTTATGGGGCGGCCGTTACGTTTGCGCCTATCTCACCGGTGACGATTTCGTCGCCGCACCGCATACTCGCCTGCAGTTGGCTATGCTGCTGACAGCATGACGCTGGTCCATTTCTGAGGGATGCTCAATGTTTTACGTGCAACGCGATGCGCAAGGCCAATTGGTGCGCGTGGAAGCCGCGGCCTACGCCGAGGCCACGGAAACACTGCCGGCCGACAACCATGAAATCCAGGCCTGGTACGCCAACGAAGTGATGGAAACCAGCCTCAAACAGCTCAAGCAGAGCGACCTGGAAATGATCCGGGTACTCGACGACTTGATCCAGGTGCTGACCAGCAAAGGCGTGATCCGCGTCACCGACCTGCCGGCCGCCGCCCAAGCCAAGCTGATGGACCGAACCCAGGCCCGGGAAGCGTTGGGCGGGTTGAGTCATTTGATCGATGATGATGAGACAGGGTTGATCTAAGCGGTCAGGCTTGATCGTTCCCACGCTCTGCGTGGGAATGCCTCAAGGGACGCTCCGCGTTCCAGCCCCACCGCCGACATTGCGCCGGGCATTGTTGTGACGCAGAGCGTCACGGGCTGCATTCCCACGCAGAGCGCAGGAACGATCAGTGAGTTACTTCCAGGGCTTGGGCTCACCAAATAACTGCCCCTGAACCCCATACAATCCCATCTCGCGAATCACCGACAATTCCCCTTCGGTCTCGACCCGCTCGGCAATCAACGGCAGATCAATGCTGTGCGCCGCCCGCTGAATCGCCTCGATGAACAGACGCTTGTCACTCTCCTGATCAATCGCCCGAATGTAACTGCCATCAATCTTCAGATACGCCAACCCCAGCCGCGCCAGGTTGCCGATCATGCTGAACCGCCCGCCAAACCGCTGCAGACTCAGGGAGAAGCCGAGCTCGCGCAGACGCCGGGTCAATTGCTCCAGCACCGCCTGCTCGGGCAATTGTTCTTCACCGATTTCCAGGGTCAGGCGCTCACCCAGATTCGAGTGCTGACGCAAAATCTCGAAGACTTTGTTCAACGCCTGCGGATCTGCCAGCGTCGCCGAAGACAGGTTCAGCGCCAGCGACTCGTCATGCTCGGCCATCTGCCCCAGCACCAATTCCAACATCAGCCGGTCCAGCCGCGCCGTCCAGCCAAAGCGCTCCAGCCACGGCAGAAAACGCCCGGCGGGAATGGTCTGGCCCTGATCGTCGAGCAGCCGCGACAGCACTTTGTAATGCAGCACCAGCGTGGTGTCTTGCGACGCCACCACCGGCTGGAAATACAGCTCGAACCGCTGCTGATTCAACGCCCTATCGAGCAGTGTGTGCCACGCATGGTGATCATCGCCAACGCTGGCCGAGGCGCTGTGATCCAAGCACGCCCAGCTCGATTCGCCCTGGCCTTCGGCTTGCGCCAACGCCTGATCCGCCAAACCGAGCACCGCTTGCGGCGAGTCGCCATGAACGAACGGCGCCAGCCCGATGGACGCCACCGAAGCCACGTCGGTTGCGCCGGTCGCGTGCAAACTGGCCAGCGCGCTGTCGAGGTTCTGCGCCAGTTGCAGCGCTTCTTCGCGTACCAACCCCGGCGCCAGCACAGCGAATTCACCGCCGCGAATCCGCGTGACGAGGTTCTGGGTTTCCGGGTACTTGGCGCACTCGCGGGACAACTGTTCACCCACTGCTTTCAACAACTCATCAGTGCGCTGACCGCCCAGCCGTTGGTTCAAACCGGCCAGGTCCTTGACCCGCAACAGCAGCAGATAACCGGAACTGGCCTGCTCCGGATTGCTCACACGGGCGTTCAATTGCATTTCGAAATAGCGCCGGTTGGCCAGGCCCGTGAGGTTGTCCTGATAGGACTCGACCCGCAGTTTTTCACTGCGCTCGGCCTGCTCCTGGAACAGCGCCTTGAGCTTCTCGACCATCTGGTTCATCGCCTGCACCACCCGGCGCAGTTCCGGGGTACGCGGCAGTTCCGGCAGGCTGAGGAATTCGCGGCGGGCGATGGCGTGGGATTGCTTGACCATGTAGTCCAGCGGCTTCAATTGCCGACGCAACAGCAGCGCACCCAACACCGCACTCACTGCGCCGCAGATCAGTAACCAGCCGAGGCTACCCAGCGCGCTCTGCCACAGCTTGGCCAGGGCGAACATCGGGTGGCTGACCACCTCGACCCGCGCAGCCTGCTCCCAACCTCGGCTGACCAGTGCATCGCCACCGGCCGCTTCCAGGCCGATCATTTTGACGAACCAGTCCGGCACGTTGTTCACCGCCGGGATGCCGCTGCGCTCGACGATGGTCTGGTCAGTCTTGAGGTCGACCACGCGGATGCTTGCGTAGTAGCCGCTGTCGAAAATCGAGCTGACCAGCAACTCGACCATCGCCGGGTCGTCGATGTTCGGTGTCAGGGACAATGCGAGTGCCGTGGCGGCGTCCTGGGCGTGGGAGCGCAACTGGTTGACGTACTGCGTGCGCGAGCTCTCCAGGCTGACCATGAAGCTGCCGGTGAAGGCGACCACAAGGAACAGGCAGATAGCGATCAACAGCTGTTTGAACAAAGACATCTGAGCGCGTGCTCCTAGTTAGTCGTCTCGACCGGGAATCCTTCGGCCTGCATTTTTTTCAACACATCCTGCCAACGGGACAGGCGCTTGGTGTCACCGACTTTTTTGTTGCCCTTGGCATCGGGCAGGTATAAGCCTTCGGCATTGAAAGAGTAGACCGGCAGCAAATCGGTTCGTTGGCTGGCCGGTTTGATCTCGTTGATCAAACTGTCGAGCACCAGCGGCATGGCCTCAGGCGTCGAATAGTAGGTCAATACCATATGCGCCCGGTTCAGGCGCAACGCCTTGACGTAGGTGATGCGCAGCTTGTCACTGGAAACCCCGAGATGGCGCAGGCTGAAGTACTTGGCGATGGCGTAGTCTTCGCAATCGCCGGCACCTTTCCACAAGGCTTCGATCGGAGTTTCCCAGTAATCGACTTCGTGCCACAGGTCGATGTCTTCTTCGTAGCGCATCTGTTTGTTGAAGAACTGGTTCACCACGTTGAGCTTTTCCATCTCGCCGACCTGTTTCTGGGTGGCCAGCAAACGCTGCCAGGCATCGATGCGTTGCTGCCCCTCACCCAGCGGCCCATAAATGGTCTGTGCGCGACGGCTGATCAGGGAAAAATCCCAGTCGGCATGCAACCCGCCCAGCATGACGCCGGCCAGCAGCAGCGCGCAGCACAGCCAGCGCATCATCCGAGGGATTGCGAAACGTACCGCCAATGCAGGGCATCCAGGGTAGGCAGGTGGGAATCGGTTGATGGTGAAGGTTAGCCCGATAAAAGACAATGGCACGGTGCAATCACTCGAGGCACGCTAAACTTTGTATGGCGGGTGTCATGAAAAAGGAGGTCCGGATCTCGGGCCATTCCTCTACACGGTTTGACATCTTGTACAGCAGTCACTAGTGTCCATTTGGATCCAATAACAACTTCAGTCATTCAGGGTGCGTAGTAGTGACACAGAAGCCCAATCCTCTTAGCAGCATCAAGGTCAACGGCCCGATCCCCGCTCATCTGGCGCGCTCGGTGATCGAAGAAACTCTGCGCTCGGCGATTCTCGACGGGCGCATCCCTTGCGGCACGGCCCTGCGTCAGCAAGACCTGGCTGACCTGTTCGGCGTCAGCCGCATGCCGGTGCGCGAAGCGTTGCGCCAGCTCGAAGCGCAAGCGTTGCTCAATGTGGTCGCCCACAAAGGTGCCGTGGTCGCCGCGCTGGTTCAGGGCGATGCAGCAGAAACCTATGAGTTGCGGATCCTGCTGGAATCCGAAGCATTGCGCCGCTCGATTCCCTTGCTTGAAGCCGGCGATTTCGAACTGGCTGCCCGCTATATCGACGAATTGGAAACCGAGCACAACTACACCGAGATCGGCCGGCTCAATCGGCAGTTTCACATGACGCTTTACAGCAAGGCACCCAATCGCCGGCTATTGCGGCTGGTGGAAGACGGATTGAACGAAGAAGAACGCTTCCTGCGCTTCAACCTGGAGGCGATGGGCCTGGGCAAGCTGTCCCAGGAAGATCACCGAAACTTGCTGCGAGCCGTTGAAGAGCGGGACATCGAACGTTCGATAAAAATGCTGGAGCATCACCTCAACCGCGGTGTCGAGGTCATCACGCGCTACCTCGACAGTCCTGCCGCCCAGAAAAAAACCTCGAAGTAGAACGCTACCGCACGCACGGGCGAGCCATTGCGCTCGCCTTGTCTGGCTGATTCCCGTCCTGGGTTACTCGGCGAATAACTTTCTTACAAATCCCCCATTCGCTCATACCGGGTCGGTATGGCGATGCCGTTCCTGTCAGTCCTGAGCCCTGCCTTCAACGTCCCCCAGCAGCCCGATAATTGCAGCCAACGAATGACGCACCAACGATAGCGGCTGCCGTCATTTACGCTCACTCTTGGGCCTGCCAACCCAACAATGACGGATGACGCGCCGCAGCCACGGCGCAGTCAACGCACCAAGAACCTACGGAAGGAGTCTTGCCACGGGAAAGGAAGTCAACGGCGTATTCCCGGCCAACTTCCATCCCCTCAGATCACACCAACGATTGCAGTTTGAAAGTTGCTCTGAGTGAGGCATTCACTCTCTTATTCGATTCTGACTTATATAAGCCGGAAGGAGTAACTTCATCCAAATAAAACTCAAACCAAAAGTTTTATTGAAACTTTTCGCGCCTGCAAAAGTTTAACTTTCAAATAATATAAAAATAACTTGCCGGGAACTTTATTGATGTATTAGTTTTTCTCCGCCGCCATTGGATCCAGGCGCAACCCTTGATCCACAAGGCCTACAAAGACTGTTTCATTACTCAAACATATCAATTCGATTGAGGCCTGCGCTCGCCAACATAAAACATTAACCCCCTATCGCTTATTGATTGCGCCACCCATTGGTATTCCAATTCACTTATAGGCTCGCCCATGAAACCGACTAAAGACCGTCTCAATCAAAAGAAAGCAGAACTTAGCGCTCACCCTATCTTTGGCGAAATACATTCGCTGTCGATCTTGCAGCGTTTTATGGAAACCCATGTATTTGCGGTCTGGGATTTCATGTCGCTGACCAAGCGCCTGCAGCAGGAACTCACCTGCGTGCAATTGCCCTGGCTGCCGCCGCGAGACCCGCAGGCAGCGCGGCTGATCAACGAGATTGTGCTCGGCGAAGAGTCCGATGACCGTCCCGCCAGTGGTCACTACAGCCATTTCGAGTTGTACCTGGATGCGATGCGTGAAGTCGGTGCAAGTACTGCGGCGGTGGAACGCTTCGTCGCGTTGCAGAAAGAAGGCGTGAGCTACGACGTGGCGCTGCAAAGCGTGGACGTCGACCCCGCTGCTGCGCAGTTTGTGCGCAACACTTTGCACACCGCGCTGCATGCACCGGGTCATAGCGTTGCTGCGGTGTTCCTGCATGGCCGGGAAAGCGTGATCCCGCAGATGTTCCAGCGAATCCTCGACGACTGGGGCATTGGCCTCGATCAAGCCCCGACCTTCCGTTACTACCTGGAGCGACACATCGAAGTCGACTCCGAAGACCATGGCCCGGCCGCAGAAAGACTGCTCGCCCGACTGGTCGATGGCGATCCGCAGCGCGAAGAAGACGTCTACGCCAGCGCCATCGCCGCCGTGGAAAGCCGCATCGCCCTGTGGGATGGCTTGCGCCTGAGCATGAGCGAACCGGTTGCGCAGGTGACAGCATGAACGCCGCTGACTACCAATCTTTTGCCGACGCCTGGGAAAGCCGCGCGACCATCCGCACCCGGCCCCGGCGCGTACTGGAGAACGACGATAAGCTGATCTATCCGTTGAGCCGCCAACCCCTGGTGCTGAGCGAAACTTTCCTGCGCGAGTGCCCGGACCAACGGGACTTTGCCCTGGTGCAGACGCTCTACAAGTTCATCAACGACGTGGTGATTTTCGAAACCGAGATAGTCGACAAAACCGCTCGCAGCATCGCCAAGAACCGCTTCGCCGTGGCTTTCCCATTCGCCTGCCGCTACGACGCCATGACCGTGGTGGTGGACGAGGACTACCACGCGTTGGTGGCGATGGATTTCATGCAGCAGACCGTAGCGATGACCGGCATCACACCCATCGAACTGCCGGATGAAATCGAGCTGAGCCGAGCGATTCCAGCCGCCGTGGCCCTGGCACCGGAACACCTGCGCAGCGCCGTGGAATTGATCTGTGTGGCCATCGCCGAGAACACCGTGACCGGTGATGTGGCTGCGTTTGCCAAGGACGACACGGTCAAGCAGTCGATCAAGGGACTGATGGCCGACCACTTGCTGGACGAGGGTCGTCATTCGAGTTTTTGGGCGCGTCTGGTGCGCATCTACTGGCACACCGCGAGCGAAGCCGACCGCCAGTGCATCGCGCAGATCCTGCCGGTGTTCATCGGCCACTACTTGACCAATGACATTCAGAAGTCCTTCGACTTTCGCCTGATCGAGTCCTTGCAGATCAGTGACGCCGCGCGCCGGGCACTCAAGAGCGAAGTCTCGGGGCTGGCCTTCCCGATCAATCGCCATCACCCGCTGGTCGCCAACATCGTGCGGTTTTTCCGCAGCAGTTCGCTGCTCGATTCGCCGTGCGTTCAGCAAGCCCTGAGCGACTACCTGGTTTAACGAGGAGAACATCATGAGACGTCTCGACATTGCGCTTACAGGGCAGAGCCAGGCCTTGACCGACCTGGCACTGGAGCTCGAACAACATGGACATTCACTGGTGCGCCTGACGGTGGTCGGCGAGCCGGGGTTGGGCAACGTCGATTTGGTGATCGACGATGCAAGCCTGGTTTTTCCCGACTTCGGTGATGTGCCGCGATTGACGTTGCAGTTAGGTGTTGGCGGGGCTGCCAGCCTGCCAACTCTGGACCTGCTGTGCACGTATGGTTCGGCGCTGTTCACCCGTGTGCCGATTGCCGACGAACCTTCCGGTAATGGCCAGGCGTTGCGCCTGCGAGCGGTGGCAGAACTGGTGGATCACGTGGCACTGCTGGTCAGCCGCTTTTCCCGAGACGCCGAGTATTTTTCAGGCGCTGATTCGACGGCGCCTGTTCATTTTGAGCGCGTGGAAAATCTGCTGTTTCTGGAAAGTCTGGCCTTCGTCCATCAGCTCAATCTCACGGCGCATCCCGGGCTGCTGCGACTGGGTCGGACCCCGATGATCGAGCGGCTTGAACAGCGCTTTATCCAATGCGCCGCACGACCTGCGCTGAACATCGCCGGCACCTCGCTTAACTATCGTCAGTTGCATGCCCACAGCCGTGCAATCCAGCAGCGTCTGCAGCCGTTGCTCGATCAGCATCAAGGCTCGTTGGTGGTGGGTATTTGCCTGCCGAAATGCAGCGCGTTGTATGCGGGGATTCTGGCGATTCTCGGCAGCGGTGGGGTGTATTTGCCGCTGGAGCCAAGCCACCCTCTGCAACGTCAGCAATACATCCTGGAGAACGCCGGGGCAGTGTTGTTGCTGCACGATGGCGCGCATCCACTGGCGCGTCAGGTGCCGGGGCTGGATATCAGCCGCATCGACATCGATGATGTGGATCTCGATCAACCGTTGATGCGTCAGCGCCCCGTGCTCGACGCGCCGTGCATGGCGCTCTACACCTCGGGCACCACCGGGCACCCGAAAGGTGTGTTGCTCAGCCAGGCCAATCTCGCGCACTTCACCGCGTGGTACGCCGACTATGTGCAGTTGACCGAGCAGAGTCGGGTGTTGCAGTTTTCGTCGCTGAGTTTTGACTCATCGCTGATCGATATTTTCCCGACGCTGCTGCAGGGCGCCGAGCTGATCGTGCCCAGCGATGATCAACGCCGTGATCCGTTGCAACTGGTCGAACTGATCCGTCATCAGCAACTGAGCCATGCCTTCCTGCCGCCGGCGCTGTTGAGCATTTTGCCGCTGGATCAGTTGCAGGTGCTGGATCACGTGATGACTGGCGGCGACGTCTGCGAACCCTACGTCATCGAGCAACTGACCCGGCAGGGCAACCTCTACAACCTCTACGGCCCGACCGAAGCCACGGTGCTGATCACCGCGCGACAACTGCGGCCCGGCGACAACAACCGCACCCTCGGTGGCCCGATTGCCAACAGCCAGGTGCTGATTCTCGATGAAGACTTTCAACCGGTCGCCGAGCAGACCGTCGGTGAGTTGTACATCGTCGGCCCGGGTGTGTGCCTGGGTTACCTGAACAATGCGCAACAGACCGCCGAACGTTATCTGGACCTGAGCCTGCCGAACGGTGAAAGCCTGCGCGCCTACCGCACCGGCGATATGGCGAAGTGGACCGGCGACGGTATCGAGCTGTGCGGACGGCGGGACAATCAGGTGAAGATTCGCGGCTTCCGGGTCGAGCCGGAAGAGATCGAACGTTGCCTGCGCGACAGTCAGTTGTACCGGCAGGTGGCGGTGGTTATCGACAGCCATCGACGGATTCTGGCGTTCCTCGCCCAACCTCAGGAAGACCAACCGGGTGCCGCGCGCGAAGCGCTGAAGGCCCACGCCGTGCAGTTCCTGCCGGACTATATGCAACCCGGCGCCTGGACCGAGCTGGCGAGCATGCCGTTCGCCAGCAACGGCAAGGTTGATCGCAAGGCGCTGTTGGCATTGCCGGTGACTGTGTTGGAGAACAGTGCTCGTCGGTTGCCGGCCAGTGCTGATGAAGCGTTGCTGCTGGAGATCTGGGCTGAGTTGCTGGAGCTGCCGGCCAGTGACATTTCCACCGACGAAAGCTTTTTCAATCTGGGCGGCCACTCGATCTTGCTGTCGCGGATGTTGCTGCGGCTGCGTGAGGAATTTGGTCGCAGCATTTCGATCAACCGCTTTATCGAGTTGCCGACCATCGCCAAGTTGGCGACGTTGGTCCGCGGCTCGGGCACCGAAGAAGTGCTGAGCGAACAGGCGATGGCCGATGCCTTCCGCGAGCTGGATATCCAGCCGTTACCGATCAGCCGTATGGGCGATGTGCACAAGGTGATCGTCACCGGCGCCAATAGCTTTGTCGGCGTGCACATCGTCGAGGCGTTGCTGGCCTGGGGCGCCACTGAAGTCGCCTGCCTGGTGCGCGATGGCGGTGGGCAATCGGCGGCGGAGCGCTTCGCCCAGGCGTTGCTCGAGAACCGACTGGAGCATCTGGACCTACATCGGGTGCGGGTCTACGCGGCGGACATCACTCGTCCGTTGCTGGGGCTTGCGGAGGACGTCTACGAGCGACTGGATCGGGAGTTCGGCGCACTGGTGCACAACGCGGCTAACGTCAATCACGTGCTCGACTACGAGTCGCTGGCGCGAGACAACGTCGAGCCTATTTTCGAATGCCTGCGCCTGTGTGAAGGGCGCAGCAAGAAGATCTTCAACTTCGTCTCCACGCTCTCGGCGTCCAGCACGATTTCTGACGATGGTCGGGTGCTGGAGTTGCCTGCCGCACAGACGCCGCCGATCTACATCAAGAACGGCTACAACCTGTCCAAGTGGGTCGGTGAGCGGATTCTTGAACGGGCGCGGGAGCGCGGCGTGCGGGTCAATCTGTATCGCCCCGGCAACATCAGTTTCAACAGCCTCACCGGCGTCTGCCAGCCGCACAAGAATCGCTTGATGCTGATGCTCAAAGGCTCGATTCAACTTGGCCAAGTGCCGGAGTTCTCGCTGAACTTCGACCTGATGCCGGTGGACTTCCTCGCCCGTTTCATCGCCTTCCATGCCAGTCGTTATCAGTCGGAACACGCGGTGTTCAACCTGCACAACCCCGAGCCGCTGAGCTGGGACGCTTACGTGGATTCGTTTCGCGAAGCCGGCCGGGAATTCTCGATGGTCAGCGTCGCCGACTGGCAGCAGCAACTGGGCCGGGTCGACAGCGATAACGCGCTGTTCGGCGTGCTGGGTTTCTACCTCAACGGCTTTGAAGAAGACATCGGCGATATCTCGATGATCGGCCACGACAACGCTCAGGCCGGCGTCCGGCAGATGGGCGCGCACTACCCGGAAAAATCCCCGGCGCTGCTGCGTCGCGGCTGCGACTACCTCAAAGAAATCAACTTCATCTGAAGCACCCAACTGGAGCAAGACCATGAAAACCCTGCAACCCGATACCCTGATCAAAAACCCTCACGGTTGCCACGTAGCATCTTCGGTGAATGTGCCGACGGACGCTTTGAAAGTCTGGGAGGTGGTCGGTAACTTTGCCGGCTTCGACGCCTTCATTCCGGCGCTGTCGCACATCGAAATGACCGGTGAAGGCGTGTCGTCCCTGCGCAAGAAAGTCTTCAAGGACGGCAACCTGGTGGTCGAGCAACTCAACTCCCGGGATGACCAGGCACTGAGCATGACCTGGACGACGATCTACAACACCTTGGGCGTGGCGAATCTGTGGGCGGCGATGAATGTGGAATCGCTGGGCGCGGGCAAGTCGCGGGCGACCTGGACCATCATCGCGGAACCGGCCCAGGGCGGCGCGGAGGCGTTGCCGGGGTTCAAGGACTTCGTGCAGGGGTTTGCCGATGATGCGATGAACAATGTGTTGAAGTTGTTTGCGTAAGGCATGAAAAAGCCCGCTGTGGAGGTGATCCACAGCGGGCTTTTTTACATCGTTAGATCAGATTTTGAAGCTGTCGACCAATTGCTTCAGGCGGTTGGCCTGCAACGACAAGGCATCGCAATCCTTCAAGGTTTCATTGAGGTTGGCCACGCTTTGCTGGTTCAGCAAGTTGATCTGGTTAACGTCGACGTTGAGGGTTTCCACTACTGCGGTTTGCTCTTCGGTCGCCGCGGCCACCGATTGGTTCATGCCGTCGATTTCACCGATGCGCTGGGTCACGCTGACCAGGCGCAGACCGGCCTGGTTCGCCACTTCAACGCTCTCTTCACTGGAGACCTGGCTGGCGTTCATGGTGGTCACCGCTTCACGAGAACCGATCTGCAGCGAGGTGATCATCTTGTGGATCTCCTCGGCCGATTCCTGGGTGCGATGGGCGAGGTTACGCACCTCGTCCGCCACGACCGCAAAACCACGACCGGCTTCACCGGCACGGGCCGCTTCGATGGCCGCGTTCAGGGCCAGCAGGTTGGTCTGCTGAGAGATGCCTTTGATCACATCCAGAATGTGCCCGATGTTGTCGGTGCTGGCATTCAGGGTTTCGATCTGGGTGCAGGACAGGCTGATTTTCTGCGACAGCTCGGTCATGGCCAGGATGGTTTTCTCCACCACCTGACGACCGTCGTCGGCCTGCTCGCTCGCGCCGCTGGCGTGCTGCGAAGCATCGGCGGCGTTACGGGCGATTTCCTGGGTCGCGGCACCGAGTTCGTTGATCGCGGCAGCCACACTGTTGGTGCGGGCGCTTTGCTCGTCGGAACCGATGATCGAGGCGTTGGACGATGCCATCACCCGTTGCGACAAGTCATGGACCTGACGGGTCGCCGAGGACACTTCAGAAATCGACGCGTGAATCCGCTCTACGAACTGGTTGAAAGCACCGCCCAGTTCACCGAATTCGTCTTTGCTTTCCACGGCTAGACGACGGGTCAAGTCACCTTCACCCTGGGCGATGTCTTTCATCGCACGGCCCATGGTGGTCAGAGGGCGCATCAGCACGTTGATCAGCAGGCTCAGCAGCACTGCAATGGCGCTCACGGCGATAAACATCGCAATCAGTGCCGAGGTACGGAATTGGCTCAACGGAGCGTAGGCCTTGTCCTTATCGATCGACAGACCGATGTACCACTCGGCATTTGGCAAGCCACTTACCGGGGTGAACGAGAGAATGCGGTCTTGCTTGTTCAGGGTGACTTCCTGATTACCCTTCTCGATGCGCACACCAGTGTTTGGGTAGATATCTTTCAGATTCTTCATCACCTGATCTTTGTCCGGGCTGACGATCACCTGACCGTCGGCACTGACCAGGAACGCGTGACCGATCCCGCCGAAGTCCACCGAGTTGATGATCTTCACCAGGGTTTCCAGGCTCAGGTCACCGCCGACAACGCCGAGCAGTTCACCGTTCTTTTTCACCGGCATGGCGATGGTGACAACCAGGCCACCGACCGCAGCCATGTAAGGCGGGGTCAGCATGGTCTTGTCGGCAGCGACAGCTTGTTTGTACCAGGGGCGCTGACGTGGATCGTAACCATCCGGCATCTTCGCGTCAGGGCGCTGGGTGAACACACCATTGGCCTGGCCGACGTAAGTGAACTGGAAGTTCGAGGTGAAGGCAGGTTGATCCACCAGCCCTGGCAGATCGGCACTCGCCCCCTGGTGAGCGACGTTCTGCGCCAGGTTTTCCAACACCAGCACGCGTCCACTCATCCAGTTTTGTACGCTGCTGGCGGTCAAATCGCCCGCTTGCTGCACGGAGGATTCGAGATTCTGCCGGATGGTGTTTCGCTGCAAATAGTCGTTGTACAAAGTGAACAACGCGAAAGCCAGCACCACGACGCCTGAAGCGGCCAGCAGGATTTTATGGCTGAACTTGAGATTCATTTCATGGGACTTCTTATGCAAAAAGTGGGGATGCGTTCCGGATTGCAACATTCCATGTAACAGCGCAGGCGGCTTTCTGAGGCCGCTCTACTTTGGTGCACGCATGTCTCACCAGTTTTTCGGCACGAGAAGGAGAAATCTTAGGGGTTTGTATGAAATGGCCGAAATTCAGGACTGATTCCCGCCGAACGGCGTGCTAGAGCGTCTGATTAACCAGATTTCTGTTGTTGTCGGGTCGCTTTATCACTGAAGCTTTTTGGTGTTCCAAAACGACAAAACCCCTGTCTGCGTTAGCAGACAGGGGTTTCGGAATTCAATCTTGACGATGACCTACTCTCACATGGGGAAACCCCACACTACCATCGGCGATGCATCGTTTCACTGCTGAGTTCGGGATGGGATCAGGTGGTTCCAATGCTCTATGGTCGTCAAGAAATTCTGTGACCAGCCCGTTACCGCAGTAACGTGCCAGCAAAAAATGGTGACTTCTACTAAAACAAAACCCCTACCTGCATACGCAGATAGGGGTTTCGGAATTTAATCTTGACGATGACCTACTCTCACATGGGGAAACCCCACACTACCATCGGCGATGCATCGTTTCACTGCTGAGTTCGGGATGGGATCAGGTGGTTCCAATGCTCTATGGTCGTCAAGAAATTCTGTGACCAGCCCGTTACCGCAGTAACGTGCCAGCAAAAAATGGTGACTTCTACTAAAACAAAACCCCTACCTGCATACGCAGATAGGGGTTTCGGAATTTAATCTTGACGATGACCTACTCTCACATGGGGAAACCCCACACTACCATCGGCGATGCATCGTTTCACTGCTGAGTTCGGGATGGGATCAGGTGGTTCCAATGCTCTATGGTCGTCAAGAAATTCGGTAGCCAGGTCGTTCACCTTTCGGTTTACGCTCCAGCGAATGGGTATGTGATAGATCTCGGTGCTTTGTGAGTATCTCGAACTTTCGGTTCATTGCGTCTTCACACACCGCAATCTGATGCTCTCTCGAGTAGTCAAATTGCTTGGGTGTTATATGGTCAAGCCTCACGGGCAATTAGTATTGGTTAGCTCAACGCCTCACAGCGCTTACACACCCAACCTATCAACGTCGTAGTCTTCGACGGCCCTTCAGGGGACTCAAGGTCCCAGTGAGATCTCATCTTGAGGCTAGTTTCCCGCTTAGATGCTTTCAGCGGTTATCTATTCCGAACATAGCTACCCGGCAATGCCACTGGCGTGACAACCGGAACACCAGAGGTTCGTCCACTCCGGTCCTCTCGTACTAGGAGCAGCCCCTCTCAAATCTCAAACGTCCACGGCAGATAGGGACCGAACTGTCTCACGACGTTCTAAACCCAGCTCGCGTACCACTTTAAATGGCGAACAGCCATACCCTTGGGACCGGCTTCAGCCCCAGGATGTGATGAGCCGACATCGAGGTGCCAAACACCGCCGTCGATATGAACTCTTGGGCGGTATCAGCCTGTTATCCCCGGAGTACCTTTTATCCGTTGAGCGATGGCCCTTCCATACAGAACCACCGGATCACTAAGACCTACTTTCGTACCTGCTCGACGTGTCTGTCTCGCAGTCAAGCGCGCTTTTGCCTTTATACTCTACGACCGATTTCCGACCGGTCTGAGCGCACCTTCGTACTCCTCCGTTACTCTTTAGGAGGAGACCGCCCCAGTCAAACTACCCACCATACACTGTCCTCGATCCGGATAACGGACCTGAGTTAGAACCTCAAAGTTGCCAGGGTGGTATTTCAAGGTTGGCTCCACGCGAACTGGCGTCCACGCTTCAAAGCCTCCCACCTATCCTACACAAGCAAATTCAAAGTCCAGTGCAAAGCTATAGTAAAGGTTCACGGGGTCTTTCCGTCTAGCCGCGGATACACTGCATCTTCACAGCGATTTCAATTTCACTGAGTCTCGGGTGGAGACAGCGCCGCCATCGTTACGCCATTCGTGCAGGTCGGAACTTACCCGACAAGGAATTTCGCTACCTTAGGACCGTTATAGTTACGGCCGCCGTTTACCGGGGCTTCGATCAAGAGCTTCGCGTTAGCTAACCCCATCAATTAACCTTCCGGCACCGGGCAGGCGTCACACCCTATACGTCCACTTTCGTGTTTGCAGAGTGCTGTGTTTTTAATAAACAGTCGCAGCGGCCTGGTATCTTCGACCGGCATGGGCTTACGCAGTAAATGCTTCACCCTCACCGGCGCACCTTCTCCCGAAGTTACGGTGCCATTTTGCCTAGTTCCTTCACCCGAGTTCTCTCAAGCGCCTTGGTATTCTCTACCCAACCACCTGTGTCGGTTTGGGGTACGGTTCCTGGTTACCTGAAGCTTAGAAGCTTTTCTTGGAAGCATGGCATCAACCACTTCGTGTTCTAAAAGAACACTCGTCATCAGCTCTCGGCCTTAGAATCCCGGATTTACCTAAGATTCCAGCCTACCACCTTAAACTTGGACAACCAACGCCAAGCTGGCCTAGCCTTCTCCGTCCCTCCATCGCAATAACCAGAAGTACAGGAATATTAACCTGTTTTCCATCGACTACGCTTTTCAGCCTCGCCTTAGGGACCGACTAACCCTGCGTCGATTAACGTTGCGCAGGAAACCTTGGTCTTTCGGCGTGGGTGTTTTTCACACCCATTGTCGTTACTCATGTCAGCATTCGCACTTCTGATACCTCCAGCAAGCTTCTCAACTCACCTTCACAGGCTTACAGAACGCTCCTCTACCGCATCACCTAAGTGATACCCGTAGCTTCGGTGTATGGTTTGAGCCCCGTTACATCTTCCGCGCAGGCCGACTCGACTAGTGAGCTATTACGCTTTCTTTAAAGGGTGGCTGCTTCTAAGCCAACCTCCTAGCTGTCTAAGCCTTCCCACATCGTTTCCCACTTAACCATAACTTTGGGACCTTAGCTGACGGTCTGGGTTGTTTCCCTTTTCACGACGGACGTTA
>NZ_CP166810.1:0-120000 GCF_059716165.1 Pseudomonas sp. LBUM1646 | reverse complement strand
TTGCCACCCAGCATGTCGCGAGCCATGCGCGCGATATCCAGGGACTTGCCGCAGGAGTTACGCTTCATCATCGAAGTGATCTCGACCGCCGCCGTGCCTTCATCCTTCATGCGCCCCAAACGCAAGCAACC
The DNA here is from genome assembly GCF_059716165.1 of Pseudomonas sp. LBUM1646. NCBI lineage: Bacteria > Pseudomonadati > Pseudomonadota > Gammaproteobacteria > Pseudomonadales > Pseudomonadaceae > Pseudomonas > Pseudomonas sp. LBUM1646. The sequence continues at coordinate 119,869 of NZ_CP166810.1, read as the reverse complement.
TTGCAGTGCCAGGGTGATTTCCGTTTGCATATCGGCCAGTTTTTTCTGGATCAACTGAGTGGCAGCCAGTGGGCGACCGAACTGCTGACGATCCAGGGTGTACTGACGCGCGGTGTGCCAGCAGAACTCGGCAGCACCCAGCGCGCCCCACGAGATGCCATAACGTGCGGAGTTGAGGCAGGTAAACGGACCTTTCAGGCCACGGACATCCGGAAAGATGTTCTCTTCAGGGACAAACACGTTGTCCATGACGATTTCGCCAGTGATCGACGCACGCAGGCCAACCTTGCCGTGAATCGCCGGAGCGCTCAGACCTTTCCAGCCCTTCTCCAGCACGAAGCCACGGATGTCTCCGGCGTCGTCCTTGCCCCAGACCACGAACACATCGGCGATCGGACTGTTGGTGATCCACATCTTGCTGCCGGTCAGGCTGTAGCCGCCTTCCACTTTGCGTGCACGAGTAATCATCGCGCCCGGGTCGGAACCGTGGTTCGGCTCTGTCAGACCGAAGCAACCGATCCACTCACCGGAAGCGAGTTTGGGCAGATATTTCTGCTTTTGCGCTTCTGTGCCGAATTCATTGATCGGCACCATGACCAGCGAGGACTGCACGCTCATCATCGAACGGTAGCCAGAATCGACACGCTCAACTTCGCGAGCGATCAAGCCGTAGCTGACGTAGTTCAGACCGCTGCCACCGTATTCCTCAGGAATGGTTGCGCCCAACAAACCCACATCACCCATCTCACGGAAGATTGCGATGTCGGTCTTCTCATGGCGGAAAGCTTCCAGAACACGCGGCGCGAGCTTCTGCTGAGCGAACTGCTCAGCGGTGTCGCGGATCATGCGTTCTTCTTCGGTGAGCTGTTGATCCAGCAGCAGGGGATCGATCCAGTTGAAGCTAGCTTTACCGCCCATGAGTGTGTCCTCTCGAATCGGGTCAAATAACGTGGACTGATCCTAGGCCCGGTTCGGCGTCACGGCAAACGAGGATTTCGCATACTGTTGTGCTAATTTCTCACTCCGAAGCATCGCGAAGGGTCATTAATGCGATGTATTAGTGAGGTTCACGTACATGCGCAGGAAAATCCCCAGCACAACCGCCCTGATCAGCTTCGAAGCGGCAGCGCGCCACGAGAGTTTTACCAAAGCAGCCCAGGAGCTTTCGCTCACCCAGGGGGCAATTTGCCGACAGATCGCCAGCCTTGAGGAGTTCCTCAGTGTCGAACTGTTCCGACGCTCCCGGCGAGGAGTGAAGCTGACAGAAGCGGGGCTTTCCTACAGCCGTCGGGTGGCCACGCAACTCGATGCCGTTGAACGGGACACGTTGTCGGTGATGGGCCAACAAGGTGCCAACGTCATCGAACTGGCGGTGGTGCCAACCTTCGGCACCCAATGGTTACTGCCACGGCTCAAGGATTTCCAGCACAAACACCCCGAGGTGACAGTCAACCTCACCAACCGCACTCGCCCATTTCTGTTTGCCGATACCGAATTCGATGCGGCGATCTATTTCGGCGACGCGGACTGGTCCGGTACCGAATCCCACAGGCTGATGGGAGAAAACCCGATGCCGGTGTGCAGCCCCGCCCTACTGGGCAATAAGACAAATCTGATAGCCACTGAAATCGCAGAATTACCCCTACTGCAACAAACCACCCGCCCCTATGCCTGGCGTCAGTGGTTCAACTTTCAGAACCTGAATATCCCTCGCGACATGACAGGCCCGCGTTACGAGCTATTCTCCATGCTCGCCCAGGCAGCCATGCACGACATGGGGATCGCACTGATTCCGCCGTTTCTGATTCAACGTGAGCTGGCGGAAAAGCGCCTGGTGATTGCCAATCCGCAGGCACTGTCGAGTATCAAGGCTTATTACCTGATGATTCCCGAGCGGAAGGTCGAATCGGCGTCTTTAAAGGCTTTTCGCGACTGGCTGGTAAATCAGGCGCACAGCTACAGCCTAGAAGGGTAAAGGTTATAGGCGATTAGCTGACCCCGTAGTCAGTAAAAACAGAACACTACAGATATAAGTATTTGTCGCATATCCATAGACTGTATCGACAAGCAGTACAAACGTCCCACAAGTGCCTGAAGACGTGGCCTTGAGCCTCTATTTCGGAGCAATGACCGCTCATTCACCACACCGATGTGTAAATTCTTGAATTCCTACCAAAATCCTTACAAGGCACGGCCTGCAAGGGATTGAGCCAGTTACTGCGACATTCGGTCACGGGGTGACTTGTAGTTAATTTTCCGTCACCCGTCATAATCCCTTGAAGGGTACAAAGTTCGCCTGCAAAATGCCGCGCCCCGCCCTGATTTGGCGGGATCGTGCTGATCGGCCGCCCCAGTCGCACCATCCGAAGTGCCTGGGTTTACTCAATAAGATCACGCAGGAGATTTGACGTGCACATTGGTGTTCCTCTCGAAACCCAGACGGGTGAAACACGGGTTGCTGCAACCCCGGAAACCATCAAAAAGCTGATCGGCCAGGGTCATAAGATCACTGTTCAAAGCGGCGCCGGCGTTAAAGCCAGCGTCGTCGACAGTGCTTATGAAGCGGCAGGCGCAACCATTGGCAGCGCCAACGATGCGTTTGGCGCCGAGCTGATTCTCAAGGTGGTCGCCCCCAGCGACAGCGAGCTGGCTCTGATCAAGAGCGGTACCGTTGTGGTGGGCATGCTCAATCCGTTCAGCAATGAAACCATCGCCAAGCTGGCCGAGTGCGGTATTACCGCGTTCGCACTGGAAGCCGCGCCGCGCACCTCCCGCGCCCAGAGCCTGGATGTGCTGTCCTCGCAAGCGAACATTGCCGGTTACAAATCCGTGCTACTCGCCGCTCACCACTATCCGCGCTTCATGCCGATGCTGATGACCGCTGCGGGCACCGTGAAAGCGGCGCGCGTGCTGATTCTCGGCGCTGGCGTGGCGGGCTTGCAGGCGATCGCTACGGCGAAACGCCTGGGTGCAGTGATCGAAGCGTCCGACGTACGTCCGGCGGTAAAAGAGCAGATCGAATCCCTCGGCGCCAAGTTCGTCGACGTGCCTTACGAGACTGATGAAGAGCGCGAATGCGCCGTCGGTGTCGGCGGTTACGCGCGACCAATGCCTGCGAGCTGGATGCAGCGTCAGGCTTTGGCCGTCCATGAGCGCGCCAAGCAGGCCGACATCGTCATCACCACCGCACTGATCCCGGGCCGCAAAGCGCCGACGCTGTTGAGCGCGGAAACTGTGGCGCAGATGAAGCCTGGCTCGGTGGTCATCGACCTCGCCGCCGCCCAAGGCGGCAACTGCCCGCTGACCGTGGCCGATCAAGTGGTCGTCGAGAATGGCGTGACCATTTGCGGCCCGACCAACCTCGCCGGTGAAGTCGCAGCAGACGCTTCGGCGCTTTACGCCCGCAACTTGCTGGACTTCCTGAAGCTGGTCTTCAACAAAGAAGGCCAGTTCGAAGTGAACCTAGAAGACGACATCGTCGCCGCGTGCCTGATGTGCCGCGACGGCCAAGTCATCCGCAAAAACGCCTAAGCAGGGATTCAGACGATGGAAGAGCTTATCTCCCCCGGTATCTACAACCTGATCATCTTCGTGCTGGCGATTTATGTCGGTTATCACGTGGTCTGGAACGTTACACCTGCACTGCACACGCCATTGATGGCGGTGACTAACGCAATCTCGGCGATCGTGATCGTCGGCGCCATGCTGGCGGCGGCGTTGACCGTGACGCCACTGGGCAAGACCATGGGCACCCTGGCGGTGGCTCTGGCAGCGGTAAACGTCTTTGGTGGCTTCCTGGTTACCCGCAGGATGCTTGAGATGTTCAAGAAAAAAGCCCCGAAAGTCGTAAAAGTAGAGGCGCCTAAGTAATGAGCATGAATCTTGTCACGACGCTCTACTTGATCGCGTCGATCTGCTTCATCCAGGCCCTTAAAGGCCTGTCGCACCCGACCACGTCGCGGCGCGGCAACGTGTACGGCATGCTCGGCATGGCGTTGGCGATCCTCACCACCGTCGGCCTCATCTATAAGCTCGGAGCTGAACTCGCCACCGCCGGCATCGGTTACGTCATCGTCGGCCTGCTGGTCGGCGGCACCGCCGGTTCGATCATGGCCAAGCGCGTTGAAATGACCAAGATGCCGGAACTGGTCGCCTTCATGCACAGCATGATCGGTATGGCCGCGGTGTTCATTGCCATTGCTGCGGTGGTTGAGCCGCAGTCGCTGGGCATCGTCAAGCAACTGGGCGACCCGATTCCTGCCGGTAACCGCCTGGAGCTGTTCCTCGGCGCCGCCATCGGTGCAATCACCTTCTCCGGTTCGGTGATCGCGTTCGGCAAGCTCTCGGGCAAGTACAAGTTCCGCCTGTTCCAGGGCGCACCGGTACAGTTCGGCGGCCAGCACAAATTGAATCTGGTGCTCGGCCTGGCGACACTGGCGCTCGGCATCACCTTCATGCTGACCGGCAACCTCAATGCCTTCGCGCTGATGCTGGCCCTGGCCTTCGTGCTGGGCGTCCTGATCATCATCCCGATTGGCGGCGCGGACATGCCGGTGGTGGTGTCGATGCTCAACAGCTATTCCGGCTGGGCAGCGGCGGGTATCGGTTTCTCGCTGAACAACTCGATGCTGATCATTGCCGGTTCGCTGGTGGGTTCAAGCGGCGCGATCCTCTCCTACATCATGTGCAAGGCGATGAACCGCTCCTTCTTTAATGTGCTGCTCGGCGGTTTCGGCAACACGGCGGACGCGGCCGGTCCTGCTGGCTCGAAAGAAGCCCGCCCGGTGAAATCCGGTTCGGCTGACGATGCGACCTTCCTGCTGACCAACGCCGACACCGTGATCATCGTTCCGGGCTACGGCCTGGCCGTGGCACGGGCGCAACACGCGCTCAAAGAGCTGACCGAGAAGCTGACCCATCGCGGCGTGACCGTGAAGTACGCGATCCACCCGGTAGCGGGTCGGATGCCTGGCCACATGAACGTATTGCTGGCCGAGGCCGAAGTGCCTTACGACCAGGTGTTCGAGATGGAAGACATCAACTCCGAGTTCGGTCAGGCCGACGTGGTGTTGGTGTTGGGCGCCAACGACGTGGTCAACCCGGCAGCCAAGAACGATCCGAAATCGCCGATTGCCGGCATGCCGATTCTGGAAGCGTTCAAAGCCAAGACCATCATCGTCAACAAGCGCTCGATGGCCAGCGGCTATGCCGGTCTGGACAACGAACTGTTCTACCTCGACAAAACCATGATGGTCTTCGGCGACGCCAAAAAGGTCATTGAAGACATGGTCAAAGCCGTCGAGTAAAACCTGCTACAACGCAATACCCAAAACCTCAGCCTTTAGTAGGCTGGGGTTTTTTTATTCCCCGTGAAACCCGACCAAAGGCTCTAAATCAGGGCTCGGCATTCGACCATGGTAGCGGGACGGATTTTTTTCAAGTCACTAGACTGCACACCTTGCTTCCGTTGCCCGAGATAACAATCCATGTACCGTGATCGTATTCGCTTGCCTTCGTTGTTGGATAAGGTGATGAGCGCCGCTGACGCTGCCGCTCTGATTGAGGACGGCATGACCGTCGGCATGAGCGGTTTCACCCGCGCCGGTGAGGCCAAGGCTGTGCCGCATGCATTGGCCGAACGCGCCAAAATCACTCCGTTAAAAATTACCCTGATGACCGGCGCGAGCCTGGGCAACGACCTCGATAAACAGCTGACCGAAGCCGGCGTCCTGTCGCGACGCATGCCATTCCAGGTCGACAGCACCCTGCGCAAAGCGATTAACGCCGGCGAAGTCATGTTCATCGACCAGCATCTGTCGGAAACCGTTGAGATGCTGCGCAACCAGCAACTCACGCGGCCGGACATCGCGGTAATTGAAGCCGTGGCGATTACCGAGCAGGGCCATATCGTGCCGACCACGTCGGTGGGCAATTCGGCCAGCTTCGCGATCTTCGCCAAGCACGTCATCGTCGAGATCAACATGGCGCATAACCCGAATCTCGAAGGGCTGCACGACATCTATATCCCGACCTACCGTCCGACCCGCACGCCGATTCCACTGGTGAAGGTCGATGATCGCATTGGCAGCACAGCCATCCCGATCCCGCCGGAGAAGATCGTCGCGATCGTGATCACCAATCAATCCGACTCGCCGTCCACTGTGCTGCCCCCGGACACCGACACCCAGGCCATCGCCGATCACCTGATCGACTTCTTCAAGCAGGAAGTGGCGGCCGGGCGCATGACCAACAAGCTCGGCCCACTGCAGGCAGGGATCGGCACCATCGCCAACTCGGTGATGTGTGGCCTGATCGACTCGCCGTTTGAAGACCTGACCATGTATTCGGAGGTGTTGCAGGATTCGACCTTCGACCTGATCGACGCCGGCAAACTGAGCTTTGCTTCGGGCAGTTCGATCACTTTGTCGGCCAGGCGCAATGCCGACGTGTTCGGCAACCTTGAGCACTACAAGGACAAGCTGGTGCTGCGTCCCCAGGAAATCTCCAACCACCCGGAAGTGGTGCGGCGCCTGGGCATCATCGGTATTAACACCGCACTGGAATTCGACCTGTACGGCAACGTCAACTCCACCCATGTCTGCGGTACGCGGATGATGAACGGCATCGGCGGTTCAGGAGACTTCGCGCGCAACGCGCACCTGTCGATCTTTGTGACCAAGTCGATTGCCAAGGGCGGTGCAATTTCCAGCGTGGTGCCAATGGTCAGCCACGTAGACCACACCGAACATGACGTCGACATCCTGGTGACCGAGATCGGTCTGGCTGATTTGCGTGGCCTTGCGCCGCGGGAGCGGGCTCGGGTGGTCATCGACAACTGTGTGCACCCGGACTATCGCGAAGCCCTGAATGACTACTTCACGGCTGCCTGTGCGATCGGTGGGCACACTCCGCATATCTTGCGCGATGCTCTGAGCTGGCACATTAACCTGGAAGAAACCGGCCGGATGCTGAAGGTCTGATTGACTCTAAAAACAGCTGACGCAAACACAGTTGCGTCAGCTGGTTCTTGCAACGCCCTCTTCTGTCAAAAACTGTACTGCTGTACCGGTCTTTTCCTACGGCATTTGCCTACCTTTTCCCGCATTTCATTCGAAAACGCACCGTATTAGTGCCAACAGGTACAGTTGCCTCAATTTCGACCAGTACACCGCCTATAAACAGTTAACTGGTCTCTCACAATACAAGTGAACTGTATCTAGAGAGACTGGCCAAACGAGAGGATCATTGGCATCAGTTAAACCACTACCTAATCCCGCCACAAGCGGAAGGATGCTAACCATGGAACGTACACTCAGTTCCGAACTGTTCTTCGAAGATACTGCTGCAAAAACCCAGGCTTCCATGCCTCTTCGCGTTATCGCCAACCTGATGTTGTGGCAGCGCCGCATTACCAGCCGCCATCAATTGGCTCGTCTGGATTCGCGTCTGCTGGCTGATGCCGGGATTAGCGAAGCACAACGCTACGAAGAGCTGAGCAAGCCGTTCTGGCGCTAAGATAGCGTCGCTGGCCCTGACCTGTAGGGTCCACCGCCAGCACCCGAATTGAACAAACAAGACCCGTCGTGGGAAACCACGGCGGGTTTTGTCGTTTCAGGGCCTTAAAAATCCACACCAGTACAGTTGTGGATATTCTAATACCTAGCGGTACACATTCGCAGGAGCTGCCGTTTCATCTATCTGGGCTATTCGAATTCATCCCCACCAGCCTAATATCCAACCAGAACGTGGCGAAAGCTTCACAACAGGCGTCTGATCAATCAGACCCTGCGCCACCTCTCAATCGGTTTATCCAAAGGAGCTACCCCATGTCCCGTCTTCGTCTGCTGAGCGTCGCAGCCCTGCTCGCCGTGGCTGCCAATGCCCACGCCACCAGTTTTATCGTGACCACCGATGCTGTCGTCGGCGCCCTCAAATCCAGTTCCGACGCAACTTCGGATGTTTCTTCTTCGCTGCGCGACAATAAAATTGTGCGCGCCGCTCGTGATGATGCCGCCAGCTTTGTCGCCAGCAATGGCGACATTCGTGGTGTGAAACTGGAAAGCGCGTTCGACGAAATCCGCCACCAGGCGCCTCAACTGAACGCGACCGACGCACAGCTGGCCCAAGCCATTCTGGCGATCTAAGCGTCAGCTCAACATTGGGGCACGCCCATCGTGTCCCAATGTTTCGGCGCTGGCTCTAGTCCGGGCATTGCGCTAGCCTTGGGACTCGTTTTCAGCTATCGAGTCTCATGCGTTTTCTTTCAAATCTGTTGGTCATTCCGCTTGTTTTTGCAGGCTGTTGGTCGGGCTCGGCGAATGCCTTCGACGCCTTCAACCTGTCGACGCAAGGCACCGTAGTCAGTGGTTATGCCACCAGCATGGTGACCTCCGCGCCCTTCGACCATAAACTGCTGATCGCCGCTCAGGATGACGCCGCGGCTTTCATCGCCAGTGACGGCCAACTGCGAGGAGCGCAACTGGAATCCGCCTTGGTTTACCTACGTCGGACCCAGCCAAAACTTCATGCCAGCGACCTTGAACTGGCACAGGCAATTCTCGTCCAATAGTTATCATCGTTCCCCCGGAGTCGTTCCATGCGTAGCCCGCTGATTGCTGCCACCCTTGGCCTGCTGTTGTTGGCCGATGTGACCCAGGCACACACCCTGGTTGCCACCAGTAACATGATCATCCGTGCCACCCAGCGCACGCTTGATTTCACTTCCGATACCACCACCTCCATTCGCGATTCGAAAATCGTCCGCGAAGCCCACGACGATGCGGCCAGTTTCATCGCCAGCGATGGCGATATTCGTGGCGCGCACCTGGAAGCGGCGCTCAATACCTTGCGCACCCGCGTGCCGGAAGCCCGTGACGCCAGTGATCAGGTTCTCGCCGAAGCCATCCTCGCACTGTGAGGTGGCTCAGCGCCTGGCTGCTGGCCGGGATGGTGTTGCTGCTTGGCAACACCGCCCAGGCCAGCCTGCAATTACGCCTCAAGACCGACGGTCTGAGCCCCGCGCAAGTGCAGGCTAGCCAGGCGCTACTCGATGAAGCCATGCAGGCGTTGCCGCCGCGTTTCATCGAGCAACTGGATCGGCGCATCGATGTCGGCTGGACCGACGAAATGCCCGGCAATGCCTACGGACAGGCTTCGCTGGTGTCCGAACTCGACCTGAACCGCAATTTGCTCGCCAGCCTCACCGACGGCAGCGCCGCGACCAAAAAGACTTATCGCCCCCACGGCACCGTGCGCCGGGAAATGCTCGCCACTGTCCTGCACGAACTCACCCACATTTATGACCGTTCGCGGCTGTGGCCAGACGCCGAGCACACGCTGATCCAGCGCTGTGCCCAGCGCAACAGCAGTTCCGGGCTGGTCGGCATTCCCGATCAATGCCGCGGCCAGACGGCACGACGCTTTACCCTCAGTGATGATCCGCGCCTGCTGGACCTGGCCGGCTGGCCGCAATACGTCGGCCGCCGTGGCGAACGCGAAGCGCACAACCGGCAGGTCGCCCGTAGTCCGGACATCTACGAGACGACCAATCCCAAGGAGTTTGTGGCGGTCAACATGGAGTATTTCCTCCTCGACCCGAGCTATGCCTGCCGTCGTCCCGCGCTGTACCGCTACTACAAAGAGCATTTCGGCTGGGCACCTGCCGCCAAAGACACCTGCGCCAAGTCCTTCGCCTTCCTCAACGCCGGCAACGACTTCGCCAAGACACCCTTGGGCCAGGTCGACCCGGAACGGGTTTACGCCGTCGACTATCTGCTGGCCGAAGCCAACCAGAACTGGGTCAGCCGTTGGGGCCACAGCATGTTGCGTCTGGTGATCTGTGCACCCGGCCGACCACGTGGGCCGGATTGCCGACTGGATCTTGATCAGCACCTGGTGCTGTCCTACCGCGCCTTCGTTGGTGACGTACAGCTATCGAGTTGGGACGGGTTGGTGGGCAAATACCCGTCGCGCCTGTTTGTCTTGCCCCTGGCCCAGGTAATCGACGAATACACCAAGACCGAACTGCGCAGCCTCGCTTCGGTGCCACTGAATCTTTCTCGCACCGAAATCGAAGAAGTGGTGGAACACGCGGCGGAGATGCACTGGAGCTACGACGGCAACTACTTTTTCCTGTCCAACAACTGCGCGGTGGAAAGCCTGAAACTGCTGCGCAGCGGCAGCAACAATGCGCAGCTGACGGGCCTGGACAGCATCATGCCCAATGGTTTGCTGGAAGTGCTCAAGGGTCGCGGACTGGCGGACACCAGCGTACTCGACGACCCGCGCGAGGCCTTGCGCCTGGGCTATCGCTTCGACTCCTTCCGCGATCGCTATCAAGCAATGTTCGAGGTGCTGAAGAAACACTTGCCGATCAAGCAGGTCACCGTCGAAGACTGGCTGTCATTGAGCGCTGAAGAACGCAGCAAGTGGATCGATCAAGCTGATTTGCGCACCAGCGCAGCATTGCTATTGCTGGAGCAAGCCAGTTTCCGTCGGCAACTGCAGTTGGCCCAGGATGAAGTGAAGCAACGCTATCTGGGTGCTCGCGAACTGAAAAACGGCGGCATGGACAAGGCCAACGCGACCTTGCAGCAGATTCTCGCCAACAGCGGCTTCCTCAGTCGCCCTGCCGAATTGCTCGGTTCCGGCGGTTATGGTTTACCCCAACCGAGCGAGTCAGAGCGCCTGGAAGCGGAAAGCAGCCTGCGGCAGAAACAGCTGCAATCGCTGACCGGGGATCTGGATAAGGAAGTGAGGGCGTTGCTGGAGCCGAGCCGTGCGGCGGAGATTGCGGCCAATGAAGCCAACCTGAAGCAGGTTGGCGAGCATTTGCGGGCGTTGCATAAGGCGGCGGGCGGGTTGGAGTTGCCCTGACCGGACTTTGTAGCAGCTGGCGAAGCCTGCGTTCGGCTGCGAAGCAGTCGTAAAATCAGACGCCGCGGTACATCAAACAGACCGAGATGGATGGTTTGCGACTGCTCCGCAGCCGAACGCAGGCTTCGCCAGCTGCTACATATGCCGTGCTCAGCCTGCAGAATTGGAATCGATCAGTTCAACACGTTATCCAGAATTTCATAAACAATCCCGGTTCCCACGGCGATCAGCACAATGTCGCCACCGGCACGACGCCATTCGTAGCCCTGGTAATACGGCAGATGCGACAACGCGCGATTATCCAGGCGCTCACCGTAATACCCATGCGGCAACGGCCGACCACGTTCCAGACGAATACCTTGAGGCGGCGGCGCACCGCGTACGAAATAACCATGATTGTCACGAATGCTCTGACGAACCGGGCCAAAGTCCCGTGGCGGAGGACCGCCGCGGTGATTGTCCTGCGGGCCGCGGTGATCGTCGCCACGATTGTCACCGTGGTTATCGTGTTGGCCCTGCTGCGGGCCGCCGTGGTCGTGATCGTCGCGCTGGTCGGCGCTGGCGTGCAGCAACGGAGTCGCACTGAGCATCAGTACGCCCAGGCTGGCAATCAGACGTTTCGGCATTTTCATCGGGGGTTTCCTCACTGCACATACAGCAAAAAGGGATTCAGAACGTGTTTCTGAATCCCTCGGTCTTGCTGATTAGTGTGTGCCGCGAGGCGCTAATTCCTCTGTATCAAGAACTTTACCTTCAGCTGACCCGGGCCTTACGCACGCCCTCGGACAACGCCGCACACAGGCTCAGCACGCCGTCGATGGCCTGGTCCGGGGTCGAGGCATTGGCGATGTGATCGATCAAGGCCGAACCCACCACCACCCCGTCGGCCAGACGCGCGATAGAGGCCGCTTGCTCCGGTGTCCGGATACCAAAACCGATGCTGATCGGCAGATCGGTGTGGCGACGCAGACGCGCTACCGCTTCCTCGACGTGTTCCAGCGTCGCCGCACCGGCACCGGTCACACCGGCAACCGATACGTAATAGACGAAGCCCGAGCTGCCATTCAGAACGGTCGGCAGGCGCACGTCGTCCGTGGTTGGGGTGGTCAGGCGGATGAAGTCCAGGCCCGCAGCCTGAGCCGGGTCGCACAGCTCGCCGTTATGTTCCGGCGGCAAGTCGACCACGATCAGACCGTCAACACCGGCCTCTTTGGCATCCGCGATGAAACGCGGTACGCCATACATGTGAATCGGGTTGAAATACCCCATCAGCACCAGCGGCGTCTCGGTGTTGCCTTCGCGGAACTCGCGAACCATTTGCAGGGTTTTCGCCAGGTTCTGCTTGGCGCCCAGGGCGCGGATGTTGGCCAACTGGATCGCCGGGCCGTCAGCCATCGGGTCGGTGAAGGGCATGCCCAACTCGATTACGTCGGCGCCTGCGCCTGGCAAGCCTTTGAGGATTGCCAGCGAGGTGTCATAGCTCGGGTCGCCGGCAGTGACGAAGGTCACCAGAGCGGCGCGATTCTGTTCCTTGAGTTCGGCAAAACGCGTTTGCAGGCGGCTCATCAGTGTTTCTCCTGCTTGGATTGTTCCATGTGGTGCATCACGGTTTGCATGTCTTTGTCGCCACGGCCGGACAGGTTGACCACCATCAGGTGATCTTTCGGCAGATTCGGTGCGCGTTTGAACACTTCGGCCAGGGCATGGGCGCTTTCCAGTGCAGGAATAATCCCTTCCAGGCGGCAGCATTTGTGGAACGCGTCGAGGGCTTCGTCATCGGTCACCGAGGTGTACTGGACACGGCCGATGTCATGCAACCAGGCGTGTTCAGGGCCGATGCCCGGATAATCGAGGCCGGCTGAGATCGAGTGCGCGTCGATGATCTGGCCGTCGTCATCCTGCAACAGGAAGGTGCGGTTGCCGTGCAACACGCCCGGTACGCCGCCGTTCAGGCTGGCCGCGTGTTTGCCGGTTTCGATACCGTAACCGGCGGCTTCAACGCCGATGATCTCGACGCTCTTGTCATCCAGGAACGGGTGGAACAGGCCCATGGCGTTGGAACCACCGCCGATGCACGCCACCAGGCTGTCCGGCAGGCGACCTTCCTGGTCTTGCAGTTGCGTACGGGTTTCTTTGCCGATCACCGACTGGAAGTCACGAACCATAGCCGGATATGGATGTGGGCCTGCGACGGTACCGATCAGGTAGAAGGTGCTGTCGACATTGGTCACCCAGTCACGCAGCGCTTCGTTCATTGCGTCTTTCAGGGTGCCGGTGCCGGCCACCACAGGGATCACTTCGGCGCCCAGCAACTTCATGCGGAACACGTTGGCTTGCTGACGTTCGATGTCAGTGGTGCCCATGTAGATCACGCAATCCAGGCCAAAACGTGCGGCTACGGTGGCAGTCGCCACGCCGTGCATGCCGGCGCCGGTCTCGGCGATGATGCGTTTCTTGCCCATGCGCCGCGCCAGCAGGATCTGGCCGATGCAGTTGTTGATCTTGTGCGCGCCGGTGTGGTTCAGCTCTTCACGCTTGAGGTAAATCTTCGCGCCGCCGCAGAATTCTGTCAGGCGTTCAGCGTAGTAAAGAGGACTGGGACGACCGACGTAGTCGCGCTGGAAGTAGGCCAATTCCTCTTTGAATGCAGGATCTTCCTTGGCCAGTTCGTATTCACGGGCCAGGTCGAGGATCAACGGCATCAGGGTTTCGGCGACGTAACGGCCGCCGAACGAGCCAAACAGGCCGTTGGCGTCGGGGCCGTTGCGCAGATTAGTCTGGGTCATGGGTCGCTCCAGTTGGATTCGTGAGATGACAATGACGCTCACTCTACCCCTCACATCCCGGCCTGAAAACCGATAAGATCGCCACAACCTGTCAGGAAAACTCACAGATCCCATGAGCCATGACCTCCCTCCGCTGAACGCCCTTCGGGCCTTCGAAGCCACTGCCCGCCTGAACAGCGTCAGTCAGGCTGCCGAACAGCTGCACGTCACCCATGGTGCGGTCAGCCGACAACTCAAAGTGCTTGAAGAACACCTTGGCGTCAGCCTGTTCATCAAGGATGGGCGTGGCCTTAAACTCACAGATGCCGGCATTCGTTTACGCGATGCCAGCGCTGAAGCGTTTGAGCGCTTACGCACCGTATGTGCCGAATTGACCCAAAGCACCGCCGATGCACCGTTCGTGCTCGGCTGCTCCGGGAGTTTGCTCGCGCGCTGGTTCATCCCGCGCCTTGGGCGATTGAATGCGGACCTGCCGGACCTGCGTCTGCACCTGTCCGCCGGGGAAGGCGATCTCGATCCGCGACGGCCGGGGCTGGATGCCTTGTTGGTATTTGCCGAGCCGCCCTGGCCGGCGGATATGCAGGTGTACGAACTGGCCAGCGAACGCATCGGTCCGGTCATGAGCCCACGATTCGCCGGTTACGAAAGGCTGCAACAGGCGCCGGCACGCGCGCTGTTGACCGAGCCGCTGCTGCACACCACCTCGCGCCCACAAGCATGGCCGAGCTGGGCACAGCAAAGCGGCCTCGACGCCAAGGCGTTGAAGTACGGTCAGGGTTTCGAGCATTTATATTATTTGCTGGAAGCGGCGGTGGCAGGGCTGGGTGTGGCGATTGCCCCTGAGCCACTGGTGGCCGAGGACTTGAAGGCCGGACGCCTGGTCGCGCCGTGGGGTTTCAGCGAAACCCCGGCGCAACTGGCTCTTTGGCTACCCAAGCGCGCTGCGGACGGGCGCGCTCGGCAGTTGGCGCAGTGGCTCAAGCATGAGCTGCGCCAAGCGGATTAATCGCCGCGTTTGCACAACAGGTAAGCAGCGAGAAGGCCGAGTGCACCCACGGCGACACCGGCTGTAGTCCAAGGGTGTTCCTGGGCGTAGTCCCGAGTGGCGATCCCGGTTTCGCGGGTTTTCACTTTCACTTCTTCATAGGCATCGGCGAGCAGATGGCGCGAATGCTTCAGCGCGCTCTCGGCGTTGCTTTTCAGGGCCTTGAGGGTTTTACGCGACTCGTCCGAGGCATCGTCCTTCAGGCTTTCCAGCGACTTGAGAAGACTCTCGATCTCGGCTTCCATGCTTTGCAATGAGGCTTTACGTAAAGAGGTGTTGGCCATGGTGGCTCTCCTTCATTGGTGATGAGTAGCGTGTGTTGGTTGGGACTTCAGGGGTTTGAGAAAGTGCAGTAAATCTGAACTTCCAAGTCGGATTGACCGACAGAAGTAATACGAAAAATCACTGCTAGGCTGTATTTCATACCCCAAGGAGAACGCCATGACTGACCATCACACCTACAAGAAAGTCGAGCTGGTCGGCTCGTCCCCTACCAGCATCGAAGACGCGATCAACAACGCGCTGGCGGAAGCCAGCAAAAGCATCAAGCATCTGGAATGGTTTGAAGTGACCGAAACCCGCGGCCACATCAAGGATGGCAAGGCTGCCCACTTCCAGGTGACGCTCAAAGTCGGGTTCAGGATTGCCAGTAGCTGAGTTTGAGCTAGTCTTCTGAACTTGCGCGCTGGCCGAATGCCATAGGGAATGGCAAAGCGCTACATGTGTGCACCCGGCCAATCGCTGGGTGCCCCTATTGATCCGACCAGGGAGTGCGACCGATGAAGAAGTTTATTTTGGCGGTAGGTTTGTTGAGCCTTGCGGGTACAGCGTTTGCTGACGGCAAGTCGTGCGAAGAGCTGAAAGCCGAAATCGCGGCGAAACTGGATGCCAAGGGCGTTGCAGGTTATTCGCTGGAAATCGCGGATAAAGGCGCAGCGGCTGGCGGCAAAGTCGTCGGCACTTGTGAAAAGGGCAGCAAAGTCATCATCTACACCAAGTAGGCTGGTTTCTGCACAAATGAAAAAGCCGACGCAATGGCGTCGGCTTTTTTGTGCCCGTCGTTTGCGCGTCAGCCCTTCATGACCTGCGCCAGCAATTCGTAGGAATGCACGCGATCGGCGTGCTCATACAGGTCGCAGGTAAAAATCAGCTCATCGGCCTGGGTCTGCTCGATCAGCACGTCCAGTTTGGCGCGGATTTTCTGTGGGCTGCCGACCATGGCCAGACCAAGGAAATCGCCGACCGCTTCTTTCTCATGGGGCAACCACAGGCCGTCCATGGTTTTCACCGGCGGACGTTGCACCAGGCTCTGGCCACGCATCAGCGCAAGGATCCGCTGATAGACCGATGTCGCCAGGTAATCAGCCTGTTCGTCGGTGTCAGCCGCCACCAATGGCACGCCGAGCATCACGTAAGGTTTATCCAAAACCGCTGAAGGCTTGAAGTGATTGCGGTAGACGCGAATCGCCTCGTGCATGAAGCGCGGCGCGAAATGCGAGGCGAAGGCGTAGGGCAAACCGCGCTCACCGGCCAATTGCGCGCTGAACAGACTCGAACCCAGCAGCCAGACAGGGACATTGGTGCCCGTGCCCGGCATCGCGATGATCCGCTGATCCGGCGTGCGTGGGCCGAGGTAGCGCATCAGTTCTGCCACGTCTTCCGGGAATTCATCGGCACTGCCAGAGCGCTCACGGCGCAGCGCGCGGGCGGTCATCTGATCGGACCCTGGCGCGCGGCCCAGGCCCAGGTCGATACGGCCGGGGTACAGGCTTTCAAGGGTGCCGAACTGTTCGGCGATGACCAATGGCGCGTGGTTGGGCAGCATCACGCCACCGGAACCGACACGAATGGTCGAAGTGCCGCCCGCCAGATAGCCGAGCAGCACCGAGGTTGCGGAACTGGCGATGCCGTCCATGTTGTGGTGTTCGGCCACCCAAAAACGGTTGTAGCCGAGTTTTTCAACGTGCTGCGCCAGGTCCAGGGAATTGCGCAGCGACTGGGCCGCGCTGCCGTTCTCGCGCACGGGCACCAGGTCGAGGGTCGAGTACTTGATATCGGACAATCGTTTCATAAACCTGCTTCTCCAATAGGGCGCAGGTTTTTTCACGAACGAAAACCTGCCGAGTCTAAAAGCGTTCCCTATGCAATGAGGGCATATACCCGAGTTTCAATAGCAGACATGAATTTGCCTCCCCGATAAGCGGTTTGATCCGACAAGATGAACTTTGCCAAGTCTTCTATCCTCAGAACCCTAGCAACCTAAAACCACGAAGGCGCGACATTCCGCGCCGGATCTTGAGGAGGCAGACATGGCTATCACGAAGAAAGCATCGGCTCATTGGGAAGGTGATCTGAAAACCGGCATCGGTTCTATTTCCACGGAAACCGGTGTACTCAGGGAAGCGCCCTACGGCTTCAAGGCGCGTTTCGAAGGCGGCAAGGGTACCAATCCGGAGGAGCTGATCGGCGCAGCCCACGCAGGTTGTTTCTCCATGGCGTTTTCGATGATCCTCGGCGATGCCGGCCTCAAGGCTGACAGCATCGATACCAATGCCGAGGTCACGTTGGATCAGGTGGACGGTGGTTTTGCGATCACGGCGGTAAAACTGATCCTCAAGGCGAAAATCCCCGGGGCGACCCAGGCGCAATTTGAGGAGCTGAGCAACAAGGCCAAAGAAGGCTGCCCGGTTTCCAAGGTGCTGAATGCGAAGATCAGCCTGGATGCCACACTCGTCGGCTAAATCGGCGTCGAGGCGAAAAGATCGCAGCCTTCGGCAGTTTCTACGGGATCACTCGATTCGTGTAGGAACTGGCGCAGCCTGCGATCTTTTTTGCCTCAGAACAAAACCCGACAGGCAAAAATGTGGTCGAATAAATGACAGCAGCCTAAAGCGCATCAACCTGCGCGCTGCCTCAAGGGAGCTTCAACCATGAAACGTTTTGCCTTGGCGATTATCTGTTGCGCGCTGGCCACCTCGGCCCTGGCGGCACCGAAATCATGTGAAGAACTCAAGAATGAGATTGAAGTGAAGATTCAGGCCAACGCCGTGCCCTCCTACACACTGGAAATTGTCACGAAAGAGGAAGCTGACAAGCACGACGCCGCCATGGTCGTAGGCACCTGCGATAACGGCACCAAAGCCATCATCTACCAAAAGAACGATCGTTGATTGGCCTAGGGCACGCAGTTGATCTGCCGCTCCGTGGCGACAATCTCACCCTTGGCATTCACCAGTCGGGCGCTCGGGGTAAAGGACAGGGAGCGCCCTTCCAGGCGATAGTGCTGGCCGGCTTCAAAGTGCTCATAGGGCACGGTCATGTAGCACAGCCGCTCCTGCGGATCGCTCAGCATTCCCAGCCCTCCCGCGAACGTTTCAAAGTCGAAACGCACCGTCAGTTCGTGGCTGCCAGGAGTTACCTGGAAGAATCGCCCATCAGTCAGGCGCTGATTATCCAAGCGCTCCGCCATCAGTAATTTGCCGCCCGGCGTCGGGGTCGCGAGATCAATCCACGCCATCTGTGGATTGACACTGGGCAACGGGCTCACGCAACCGGCAATAACGCCTGCACCGAGCAATAGCAAGAACCTGCGCATGATGAATGTCCCGAATCACGTGCGTTGGCAGCCAGCCGGTGTGCCCTGCCCAATCACTTTGCGCTGCTGGTCGTAGAGTTTGGCCCATGGCCGGAAACCGATATTCCCCGCTTGCAGCTGATAACGCTCCCCGGCGTTGAAATCCTTGAATTTCACACTCAACTGGCAATCACGCCACAACGGCTCGGCGTCGGTGCCAATGTTGGTGGGCTGCACCGCGAACTGATAACGAACCTTCAATTCATGGCTGCCGGGCTGCACTTCGAAGAAGCGTTTGTCGGTGGCGACTTTGTCGTCGACTTTCAGCGCTTGCAGCGCGGCGTCTTCCTGCTTTGAATTCAGGTCGATCCACGCCTGGTTCGGATCCGGGTCGGGCATTCCGAATCCGGCACAGCCGGCCAGCATCAGCAGGCCTCCTGTCAGCATCAACTTGCGCATAGCGGAGCTCCAGTCTGGCGGGATAGTCTTGTGGGCAGACTTTCCAGGGATGTTTTTATTGTGATCAGGCCGCTTCCAAGCCTTGGGTTACTTGATCGCGTTTTGCGCGTTTTGTTTCCGGGTGTGCTGTTTTTGTTACTCAACGGTTGCGCCAGCGTCAGCTACTACGGCCAATTGGCCGGGGGTCAGCTGCAATTGCTGCGGGCACGGGAGCCGGTTGCCAAGGTGATTGCCGATCCCCAGCGCGATCCAAAACTGCGCGCGCATCTGGCCCAATCGCAAAAGGCCCGGGTATTCGCCAGCGAGCATCTGCACCTGCCGGATAACCAAAGTTACCGTTTGTACGCCGACATTGGCCGGCCGTACGTCGTCTGGAATGTCTTCGCCACGCCGGAATTTTCCCTTAAGCCGCAAAACCATTGCTTCCCCATCGCCGGTTGCGTCGCTTATCGCGGCTACTACAGCCAGAGCGCAGCCCGGGGCGAAGCGGCATTGCAGCGGGTGAATGGCATGGACGTGTCGATTGGCGGGGTCGAGGCCTACTCGACGTTGGGCTGGTTCAACGACCCGATCATCAGCTCGATGATGAACTGGGGCGACGAACGGCTGGCCACGCTGATCTTTCATGAGCTGGCCCATCAACGCTTTTATGTAAAGGACGACACTGAGTTCAACGAATCTTTTGCCTCGTTTGTCGAACAGGAAGGCACTCGCCAATGGCGCGCCAGTCGCGGGCTCGCCCCGGACAATGGCGCGTTAATGCAGCAGCGCGATCAGTTCATTCAATTGCTTCTGGACACCCGCACACGCCTTGAACGGCTGTACGCCCAACCCTTGGCCGCCGAACAAATGCGTCAACGCAAGGCCGCAGAGTTTGAACGGTTACGTAGCGATTATCGGACGATGCGTGACAGTCGATGGGCCGGGGATAAACGTTATGACGCGTGGATCAATGCGCCGATGAACAACGCCAGGCTGCTGCCATTTGGTCTGTATGACCAGTGGGTGCCGGCGTTTGCGGCGATGTTCAGGCAGGTTGCTGGGGACTGGGGGAGGTTTTATGCCGAAGTGGAGAAGCTGGGTGGGTTGCCGGCGCAGGAGCGTAAAGCGTCATTAAGGACATTGGCGGACCTGCAGAACGTGGGCGGCTGAGCGGACGTCATCGCGGGCAAGCCTTGCTCCTACGGGTTTTCGACACGATCCCTAGGAGCAAAGCTTGCTCGCGATGGCAATTTGATTAGCGCTGCAAAAACGCCTGATGCATCTCTTCCAGCGTTTCAAAGTGATACGCCGGTGCTTCGGCGCTCAGTTCTTCCCGGCTGCCAAACCCGTAACCCACTGCGGCAGCATCAAGCCCATTACTGCGCGCGCCGATCAAATCGTGTTTACGGTCGCCAATCATCAGGGTATTGGCCGGGTCCAGGCCTTCCTCCGCGATCAAATGGGCGATCAATTCGACTTTGTTGGTGCGGGTGCCATCCAGTTCACTGCCGTAAATCACTTTGAAGTGTTTGGCGAAGTCGAAGTGCCGGGCGATCTCCCGGGCAAACACCCAGGGTTTTGAGGTGGCGATGTACAACTGTCGGCCTTGCCCGCTCAGGGTTTCCAGCAGCGGTGTAACGCCGTCGAACACGCGGTTTTCATACAGGCCGGTGACTCTGAAACGCTCGCGATAGAAATTCACCGCTTCCCACGCCTTGGGCTCGTCGAACTCATAGAACTGCATGAACGCCTGCAACAGCGGTGGGCCGATAAAGTGTTCAAGCTTGGTCAGGTCAGGTTCATCGATGCCCAATTTGGCCAGGGCGAACTGGATCGAACGGGTAATACCCTCGCGTGGGTCGGTCAGGGTGCCATCGAGGTCGAACAGAACAGTTTGGTAATGCATGAAATTTCCTGGGCAGTCGCGGGAAAGATTTAGAGCTTGTCGTAGCCTTCAGCCAGATGCAGGTCCTTGAGCTTCACGTAGTTCGCCGCGCTGTAGGTGAAAAAGGCATTTTCCTTGTCAGTCAGTGGTCGGATCTGTTTCACCGGGCTGCCGACATACAGGAAGCCACTTTCCAGGCGCTTGCCCGGCGGCACCAGGCTGCCGGCGCCGATGATGACATCGTCTTCCACCACCGCACCGTCCATGACAATGCTGCCCATACCGATCAGCACTCGATTGCCTACCGAGCAGCCGTGGAGCATGACCTTATGAGCGACGGTCACATCATCACCGATCAAACACGGAAAGCCATCGGGATTGAACGGCCCGGCATGGGTGATGTGCAGCACGCAGCCATCCTGGACACTGGTGCGCGCACCGATGCGGATGCGGTGCATGTCGCCGCGGATCACCGTCAGCGGCCAGACGGAGCTGTCTTCGCCGATTTCGACGTCGCCGATTACCACCGCCGAGCCGTCGACAAAAGCGCCTTTGCCCAACAGCGGCGTGTGGTTCAGATACTTGCGAAGGGTCACGATAGGTTCTCTCTCTGTCGCTGATAGCTGCGGTGAGCGTCGATTGTAATTAAGATGGCCGCATGTTTCTTCCAGCCAAGGTGCCAACCGTGAGCGTGAACAACCCTCTTTTGCAGTCCTACGACCTGCCGCCGTTCTCGGCGATTCGTGCCGAACACGTGCAACCGGCCATTGAACAGATCCTGGCTGACAACCGCGCCGCCATTATCGAGATCCTCAAAACCCAGGGCAAACAACCGACCTGGGCCGGCCTGGTGCTGGCGATGGACGAACTCAATGATCGCCTGGGCGCCGCCTGGAGCCCGGTCAGCCACCTGAATGCCGTGTGCAACAGCGCTGAATTGCGCGAAGCCTACGAATCCTGCCTGCCGGCCCTGAGCGCCTACTCCACCGAGATGGGACAGAACCGCGAACTGTTCCAGGCCTTCGAAGCCCTGGCCAACAGCCCGGAAGCCGCCGGCTTCGACGTGGCGCAGAAAACTATCCTGGAACACGCCCTGCGTGACTTCCGTCTGTCGGGTATCGACCTTCCGGAAGCCGAACAAAAGCGTTACGCCGAAGTGCAAAGCAAGCTGTCCGAACTGGGCAGTCGCTTCTCCAACCAGTTGCTCGACGCTACTCAGGCCTGGACCAAACACGTTACCGACGAAGGGTCTCTCGCCGGCCTGACCGATTCGGCCAAGGCGCAATTGGCCGCAGCAGCCCAGGCCAAAGGCCTGGAGGGTTTCCTGATCACCCTGGAATTCCCGAGCTACTACGCGGTGATGACCTACGCCCACGACCGTGCCCTGCGCGAAGAAGTCTACGCCGCCTACTGCACCCGGGCGTCGGATCAAGGCCCGAACGCCGGTCAGAACGATAACAGCCCGGTGATGGAAGAAATCCTCGACCTGCGTCAGGAACTGGCCAAGCTGCTGGGTTTCGCCAGCTTCTCGGAGCTGAGTCTGGCGACCAAAATGGCCGAATCCAGCGACCAGGTGCTCAGTTTCCTACGGGACCTGGCCAAGCGCAGCAAACCGTTCGCCGCTCAGGACCTGGAACAGCTCAAGGCCTACGCCGCCGAACAAGGCTGCCCGGACCTGCAAAGCTGGGACAGCGGTTTCTACGGCGAAAAACTCCGCGAGCAACGTTACAGCGTTGCCCAGGAAGCCCTTCGCGCCTACTTCCCGATCGACAAAGTGCTCGGCGGCTTGTTCGCTATCGTTCAGCGCCTGTACGGCATCGAGATCGCCGAACAGAAAGGCTTCGATACTTGGCACCCGGATGTCCGCCTTTTCGAAATCAAGGAAAACGGCCAGCACGTCGGCCGCTTCTTCTTTGACCTTTATGCCCGCGCCAACAAGCGTGGCGGGGCCTGGATGGACGGCGCCCGCGACCGTCGTCGCACCGCTGAAGGCATGCTGCAAAGCCCTGTGGCCAATCTGGTGTGCAACTTCACCCCGGCCGACAGCGGCAAGCCCGCGCTGCTAACCCACGATGAAGTCACCACGCTATTCCACGAATTCGGTCATGGCCTGCATCACCTGCTGACCCGCGTAGAGCATGCTGGCGTGTCCGGCATCAATGGCGTGGCTTGGGATGCGGTCGAACTGCCAAGCCAGTTCATGGAAAATTGGTGCTGGGAGCCGGAAGGCCTGGCGCTGATTTCCGGTCACTACGAAACCGGCGAGCCGCTGCCTCAGGACCTGCTGGGAAAAATGCTCGCGGCGAAGAACTTCCAGTCCGGCCTGATGATGGTCCGCCAACTCGAGTTCTCGTTGTTCGACTTCGAACTGCACGCCACCCATGGCGACGGCCGCAGCGTGCTGCAAGTGCTCGAAGGCGTGCGCGACGAGGTGTCGGTCATGCGTCCGCCGGCCTACAACCGCTTCCCGAACAGCTTCGCGCACATCTTCGCCGGCGGTTACGCGGCGGGTTATTACAGCTACAAGTGGGCTGAAGTGCTGTCGGCCGATGCCTTCTCCAAGTTCGAAGAAGACGGCGTACTCAATGCCGAGACCGGTCGCGCCTTCCGCGAAGCGATCCTGGCGCGCGGCGGCTCCCAGGAGCCGATGGTGCTGTTCGTCGACTTTCGTGGCCGTGCGCCATCGATTGACGCACTCTTGCGCCACAGCGGCCTGAGTGAGGACGCGGCAGCATGAGCGAGGGGCCTGTGATCACGAAAAAACGCTTTATCGCCGGGGCGGTCTGCCCGGCGTGCAGCGAGCCGGATAAATTGATGATGTGGAACGAAGACGAGGTCCCGCACCGTGAGTGCGTGGCCTGCGGTTATTCCGACACGCTCAATGAACAAGGCCTGTCCGTGCCTAAGGAGTTGGGCACGCGGGTCAACGTTTCGGCGCTGAAGGTGCCGGACGCCAAGGTTCAGGCGGTGCAATTCTTCCCGAACCCGAAACTGAAGAAAAAGCCAGACGAGCAACACTGAGTCATCCCTGTGGGAGCGGGCTTGCTCGCTCCCACAAGGGTGCGTCTTTCAAATTTCCTACTTTTCGACACTGGCCGACTTGAACCAGTTCTTCATCGAGCACATGGCGAACGGGCTGGTGCTGCAATCGCCATTGGCCAGCGCCGTGCGCAGTTTGTCGACATCTGCCTGCATCATGTAGCGAACGCCATCCTTGAAGTGGGTGCTGTCGCCAAACCCGCCCTCGGTCATTTCCTTCAGGGCGTCTTCCTTGCTCCAGCCCTGCACCACCACCCGATACATCGCTGCGATCAGACCGGTGCGGTCGGAGCCGTGTTTGCAATGCATCAGCACCGGACCTTTGGCTTCGGCGGTCTGGATCGTGCGCAGGGCCGTGAGGATCTGCACGTCATCCACGTGATTGGTGCGGTAAGGCAGTTGGACCAGGTTGATACCAGGCGTGGACAACCAACGGGAGTCCGACTCCGGCAGGAAGTTGATCACGGTTCCAACCTTGAGTTTTTCCAGCAGCGGCACCGCCCCGCTATCAGGCAACGCGCTGCGGTAGAGCGTCGGGGACATTTGGTAGAGGTTGTATTTGGCCTCCACCGGCTGCGCCCATTCTGCGGGCCGCGCGGGTGCCGCGTCGTCAGCTATGGCCAGTGACACATTGAAAATGGCAACTAACGATAGACACATCGCAGGGATAAGACGGGTTTTAGACATGCTGGCCGACCGTGCAGGAAGAAGCGGATTGATGACGGTCAGCTTCAGCCTTGAGCGGTCAAAGCGCTGTGAGCCGCCTGTCAAAGAATCGTGAATCCATCACCCCGCAGGCTACTTTCGTCGCAAAAGCCCGGTTTATTTAGGCTGAATCGGTTCATCTTGATACTTAGCCTGCTACCATTTGTTACCAAAGTTTGCCGATGCGTGGCTTTTTCACCGATAGCCCCAGACCGCATCGCTGCCAAAACGAAAAGCCGTTCAATGAAACGGCTGAAAACCGTCAATGCCTGATGAGGTGCACCCCATGTCTGATCAAGATCGAGACAACCCGCGGCGTGAGTTTTTGCGCAAATCCCTGACCTTGATCCCGGTGGTCACCGTCGCCAGCACCGCGCTGGGCAGTTCAGTCCTGCTTGCCGCACCCGAACCGGCACCTGCCAGTCCCGGCAAAACGCCAGCCAGCACCAGCGCCTATGAACCCATCTACTTCACCGCCGAAGAATGGACGTTCATCAAGTCCGCCGTCGCTCAACTGATCCCGAACGACGCCCAAGGACCTGGCGCGCTGGAAGCCGGCGTGCCGGAATACATCGACCGCCAAATGAATACCCCGTACGCCGCCGGCGCCCTGTGGTTCATGCAAGGGCCGTTCAACGCCGACGCCCCAGCGGAAATGGGCTGGCAGAGCAAACTCGTACCGAAAGAGATCTATCGCCTGGGCATCGCCGCCACGGATGCTTGGTCGAAAGCGTTCAACGGGAAGAACTTTGCCGAGCAAGACAGCGCTACCCGAGACGATTTGCTCAAGCAACTCGAAGCCGGAAAACCCGAATTCGCTAGTGTTCCGTCGAAGATTTTCTTCAACCTGCTGCTGCAAAACACCAAGGAAGGGTTCTTCTGCGACCCGATCCACGGTGGCAACAAAGGCATGGTCGGCTGGACCATGATCGGCTTCCCCGGCGCCCGCGCCGATTTCATGGATTGGGTGGAACGCAACGAGCAATACCCCTTCCCGGCAGTTTCGATTCGCGGCGAGAGGGCATAAGCAATGGCAACCGTAATGAAGAAGGTCGACGCAGTGATCGTCGGTTTTGGCTGGACAGGCGCGATCATGGCCAAAGAGCTGACAGAAGCCGGCCTGAATGTGCTGGCGCTGGAGCGCGGACCGATGCAGGACACTTACCCTGACGGCAACTATCCGCAGGTGATCGACGAACTCACCTACAGCGTGCGGAAAAAACTCTTCCAGGACATCTCCAAAGAGACCGTGACCATTCGCCATAGCGTGAATGACATCGCCCTGCCGAACCGCCAACTCGGTGCCTTCCTGCCCGGCAATGGCGTGGGCGGCGCGGGCCTGCACTGGTCCGGCGTGCACTTTCGGGTTGATCCGATCGAGTTGCGGATGCGCAGCCATTACGAAGAGCGCTACGGCAAAAGTTTCATCCCCAAGGACATGACCATCCAGGACTTCGGCGTCAGCTATGAAGAACTGGAGCCGTTTTTCGATTATGCCGAGAAGGTGTTTGGCACCTCAGGTCAGGCCTGGACAGTGAACGGTCAGTTGGTCGGTGAAGGCAAGGGCGGCAACCCGTATGCGCCGGACCGCTCGAACCCGTTCCCGTTGGAATCGCAGAAGAACACCGTGTCCGCACAGCTGTTCCAGAAAGCGGCCACGGCTGTAGGTTACAAACCCTACAACCTGCCGTCGGCCAATACGTCAGGCCCGTACACCAACCCGTACGGCGCACAGATGGGGCCGTGCAACTTCTGCGGTTTTTGCAGCGGTTACGTTTGCTACATGTACTCCAAGGCATCGCCCAACGTGAACATTCTGCCGGCCCTCAAGCCGCTGCCGAATTTCGAGCTGCGGGCCAATTCCCACGTGCTGCGGGTCAATCTCGACAGCACCAAGAGCAAAGCCACTGGCGTGACCTACATCGATGGCCAGGGCCGGGAGATCGAGCAACCGGCCGACCTGGTGATCCTCGGTGCCTTCCAGTTTCACAACGTGCGGTTGATGCTGCTCTCGGGCATCGGCAAACCTTACGACCCGATCAGCGGTGAAGGCGTGGTCGGCAAGAACTTCGCCTACCAGAACATGGCCACGATCAAGGCGTTCTTCGACAAGGACACCCACACCAACAA
The DNA here is from genome assembly GCF_059716165.1 of Pseudomonas sp. LBUM1646. NCBI lineage: Bacteria > Pseudomonadati > Pseudomonadota > Gammaproteobacteria > Pseudomonadales > Pseudomonadaceae > Pseudomonas > Pseudomonas sp. LBUM1646. Next base: position 93,389 of record NZ_CP166810.1, on the reverse strand, counting down.
CTTCATCGGCGCCGGCGGCAATGGCGTGGCGATCGATGACTTCAACGCCGACAACTTCGATCACGGGCCGCACGGCTTCGTCGGCGGCTCGCCAATGTGGGTCAACCAGGCTGGCAGCCGACCGATTGCCGGCACATCGAACCCACCGGGCACGCCGGCCTGGGGCAGTGCCTGGAAACGCGCCACCGCCGATTACTACACCCACCAGGTGTCGATGGACGCCCACGGCGCGCATCAGTCCTACCGTGGCAACTACCTTGATCTCGACCCGGTGTACCGCGATTCCTACGGCTTGCCGCTGCTGCGGATGACGTTCGACTGGCAGGAAAACGACATCAAAATGAACCGTTTCATGGTCGAGAAAATGGGCAAGATCGCCGAAGCCATGGGCCCGAAAGCCATCGCCGTGATCGGCAAGCAGGTCGGTGACCACTTCAACACCGCGGCTTACCAGACCACCCACCTCAATGGTGGCGCGATCATGGGCACCAACCCGAAAACCAGCGCTCTGAACCGTTACCTGCAGAGCTGGGACGTGCACAACGTGTTCGTCCCTGGCGCGTCGGCTTTCCCACAAGGCTTGGGCTACAACCCTACGGGTCTTGTTGCCGCTCTGACCTACTGGTCGGCCCGGGCGATCCGCGAGCAGTACCTGAAAAACCCCGGCCCGCTGGTTCAGGCTTAAGGAGCGATAACCATGAAAGCACTTGTTATCGCGACCTTCGCCCTGCTCGGCAGTGGCTCGATCAACGCGGCTGAAGTTGATCAAAACCTGATCAAACAAGGCGAATACCTCGCCCGTGCCGGCGACTGTGTGGCCTGTCACACCGCCAAGGACGGCAAGCCGTTCGCCGGTGGCCTGCCGATGGAAACGCCGATCGGGACGATCTACTCCACCAACATCACCCCGGACAAAACCGGTCTCGGTGACTACAGCTTCGAAGACTTCGACAAAGCCGTGCGCCACGGGGTTGCCAAGAATGGAAGCACCTTGTACCCGGCGATGCCGTATCCGTCCTACGCCAGCGTCAACGAACCTGACATGCAGGCCTTGTACGCCTACTTCATGCACGGCGTGGCGCCGGTCGCCCAGGAGAACAAGGCCAGCGACATTCCCTGGCCGTTGAGCATGCGTTGGCCGCTTATGGGTTGGCGCTGGCTGTTTGCCCCGGCTGTAGCCGACTACAAAGCAACCGCCGGTGAGGATGCCGTCGTCAGTCGTGGGGCTTATCTGGTGGAAGGCTTGGGACATTGCGGCGCATGCCATACGCCGCGGGCCCTGACCATGCAGGAAAAATCCTTGAATGCCGGGGAAGGCGGTACGTTTCTGTCAGGCAGTGCGCCGCTGGAAGGCTGGATCGCGAAAAGCCTGCGCGGCGACCACAAGGACGGCCTCGGCAGCTGGAGCGAAGAGCAACTGGTGCAATTCCTCAAGACCGGACGTAGCGACCGCAGCGCAGTGTTCGGCGGCATGAGCGATGTGGTGACCCACAGCATGCAATACATGACCGACGCCGACCTGACCGCGATTGCCCGTTACCTCAAGTCGCTGCCGGCCAATGATCCCAACGACCAGCCGCACCAGTACGACAAGCAAGTCGCCCAGGCGCTGTGGAAAGGTGATGACAGTAAGCCAGGCGCCTCGGTGTACATCGATAACTGCGCGGCCTGTCACCGGACGGATGGCCATGGTTATACCCGAGTGTTCCCGGCGCTGGCAGGCAACCCGGTGTTGCAGTCGGAGGACCCGACATCGCTGATTCACATTGTGCTCAAGGGCGGGACTTTGCCGGCTACTCACACCGCGCCGTCGACTTTCACCATGCCCGGTTTTGCCTGGCGCTTGTCGGATCAGGAAGTGGCGGACGTGGTCAGTTTCATTCGTGGCAGTTGGGGTAACAACGGTTCGCCGGTCAAGGCGAGTACGGTGGCCGACCTGCGCAAGGATGATATGAAAACCACTTCGGGCGACGACTTGGGCCAGGTCACCCAAAAGAACTGATCGCCCAGCGGCACTAGCCAGATGAGCAACGCCTCGTTACTGTATATAAAACCAGTACCGAGGCGTTTTCATGTTCACTCCTCTTCCGCCACGCGGCCGCGGCACCGCCACCAACCCGCACAACCGCTTCGCGCCGAACCGCTCGGTGGCCGAGGATGACGGCTGGTATCAGGAAGCGCCGATCACCCAGGGCACCGAGGTGCGGATCGAGACGGCGAAAACCATCATCACTCGCAACAACTCGCCGGATCTGCCCTTCGACCGTTCGATCAATCCCTATCGCGGCTGCGAGCATGGCTGCATCTATTGCTATGCGCGGCCCAGCCACGCCTATTGGGACATGTCGCCGGGGCTGGATTTCGAAACCAAGCTGATCGCCAAGACCAACGCCGCCGACGTACTGGAGGAACAACTGTCCAAACGCGGATATCAATGTGCACCGATCAACCTGGGCTCCAACACCGACCCTTATCAGCCCATCGAGCGCGAACACAAAATCACCCGCCAAACCCTGGAAGTGCTGCTGCGTTACCGTCATCCGGTGACCATCATCACCAAGGGCTCGCTGATCCTGCGCGATCTGGATCTGCTGGTTGAGCTCGCCGAACAGCGACTGGTGGCGGTGATGATCAGTCTCACCACGCTGGACGATGAGCTCAAGCGCATCCTCGAACCCCGGGCCGCGGCACCCAAGGCTCGGCTGCGGGCCATCCGGGTGATGCGCGAGGCCGGGATTCCGGTGGGGGTCTTGTGCTCGCCGATGATTCCGATGATCAATGACAGCGAGCTCGAAAGCCTGCTTACCGAAGCCCATGCCGCCGGCGCCCAGAGCGCGGCCTATATGATGTTGCGCCTGCCCCTGGAGGTCGCACCGTTGTTCGAAGAATGGCTGGCTGCCCACTACCCGCAGCGCGCGGCCCATGTGCTGAGCCTGATCCGCCAGAGTCGCGGTGGCGAGCTCTATGACAGCCGCTTTGGTGCGCGGATGCGCGGTGAAGGACCGTTCGCCGATCTGTTGGCGCAACGCTTTGCCAAAACCATCAAGCGCCTGGGACTCAATCGGCGCGAAGGGTTTAATCTGGACTGCGATGCCTTTTGTCCGCCGGGTCGCCAAATGTCGTTGATTTAAGGACAATTGGCCTAAGGTTGAGTAGGGTAAAAGGCACTGCGCCATTACGCCGGTCACGTTTTTTGTGACCTGGAACACACGTTCTAGAGCGTTTGATTCAGTTTGAGTTAAGTTTCGACGGTTACCTTGTTCATCGAGTGACTGACGGGTCGAGATTTACGACCTGGACGTTTTTTAAACAGCCACTGGCTTCATATCGGATAAAACGGGATATTTCCCCAACTCCGTCAAAGAGGATGAATCATGAGTGACAAGGATAAACAGCCGTTGGCTGCGTCGGCGCAAGCGCTCCCCGAGGCGGAATCCGCCGATGCAGCGCTGAAGCATATCGTTGACGGCTTTTTGCATTTTCATCACGAGGTCTTCCCGCAGCAGGAAGAACTCTTCAAAAAACTCGCCACGGCCCAAAGTCCGAGAGCGATGTTCATTGCCTGCGCCGATTCGCGCATCGTTCCTGAACTGATCACCCAAAGCGCCCCCGGCGATCTGTTCGTGACCCGTAACGTCGGCAACGTTGTGCCGCCTTATGGGCAAATGAACGGCGGCGTTTCCACCGCTATTGAATACGCGGTGCTGGCCCTGGGTGTGCAACACATCATCATCTGTGGGCACTCCGATTGCGGCGCCATGCGCGCAGTGCTCAACCCGCAGAGCCTGGAAAAAATGCCCACGGTCAAAGCCTGGCTGCGGCATGCCGAAGTGGCAAAAACCATGGTCCAGGACAATTGCCATTGCACCGATGAAAACGAAAGCATGCACATCCTCACCGAAGAGAATGTGATCGCCCAGTTGCAGCATTTGCGCACACATCCATCGGTGGCCTCGCGCATGGCCAACGGTCAGCTGTTTATCCATGGCTGGGTCTACAGCATCGAAACCAGCGAAATCAGAGCTTACGACGCGGATCAGGGTTGCTTCCTGCCCCTCGATGGCAGTCATCCGATTCCGGTGGCGACGCCCAAAGCGCGCTTCTAAATCCTCCTAAATCCCTGTGTGGTTTAGCCGAGGCTGCTAATTCAGCAGCCAGGCTTTTTCACGCCTGAAGAAAAATTCGGGAGAATCCCCATGCGTGCTGCGCAACTTAAAGCTGTTCTGCCACGGGAGCTGCTGGCGTCCGTGGTTGTGTTTCTGGTGGCCCTGCCCTTGTGCATGGGCATCGCCATCGCCTCGGGGTTGCCACCGGCCAAAGGCCTGATCACCGGGATCATCGGCGGCTTGGTAGTCGGCTGGATTGCCGGCTCACCGCTCCAAGTCAGTGGCCCGGCGGCGGGATTGGCCGTGCTGGTGTTCGAGTTGGTGCGCCAACATGGTATCGCCATGCTCGGGCCGATCCTGCTGCTGGCGGGTTTTCTGCAACTGCTGGCCGGGCGCTTCAAATTGGGCTGCTGGTTTCGGGTGACAGCACCGGCCGTGGTCTACGGCATGCTCGCCGGGATTGGCGTGTTGATCGTGCTGTCACAAGTGCATGTGATGCTCGATGCCGTCCCCAAACCGTCCGGGCTGGATAACCTGGCAGCTTTCCCGGCCGCAGTGATCCAGGCCTTGCCGTCCTTTGGCTGGCAGGCCGGTTTGCTCGGGCTGTCGACGATTGCGGTGATGTGGCTGTGGGAAAAATTCCGCCCCCATTCCCTGCGATTCGTTCCCGGTGCCTTGCTTGGTGTCGGTCTGGCGACGGTTGCCAGCCTGATGCTTGCCTTGCAGGTCAAACGCGTGGAAGTCCCGGCCAACCTGGCAGAAGCCATCGACTGGCTCAAACCTGCGGACTTGCTCAACCTGGCCGACCCCACCCTGCTGATCGCCGCGTTTGCCGTGGCCTTTATCGCCAGCGCCGAAACCCTGCTTTCGGCCGCCGCCGTGGACCGCATGCACAGCGGCGAGCGTTCGGACTTCGACCGGGAGTTGTCGGCACAAGGTGTAGGCAATATGCTCTGCGGTCTGCTCGGCGCACTGCCAATGACCGGCGTGATTGTGCGCAGTTCGGCCAACGTCCAGGCTGGCGCCACCACGCGCCTGTCGGCAATCTTCCACGGTCTGTGGCTGCTGGCTTTCGTGTTGTTGCTGTCCAGTGTGCTGCAAAGCATTCCGGTGGCGAGCCTGGCGGGTGTGCTGGTCTACACCGGTTTCAAACTGGTGGACCTCAAAGCCTTTCGCGGCCTGGGTCGTTATGGCCGGATGCCGATGTTTACCTACGCGGCGACCGCTCTGGCGATCATCTTCACCGACTTGTTGACCGGTGTGCTGATCGGCTTTGGCCTGACACTGGCCAAACTGGCCTGGAAAGCTTCGCGACTGAAAATCAGCCTGATCGATCTGCCCAAGGACGGCGAAATGGAGTTGCGGCTAATAGGCGCGGCAACCTTTCTCAAGGTACCGGCGCTGACCCAGGTGCTGGGTACTATTCCAGCAGGTTCGACGGTGCATGTGCCGCTCAATAATCTGAGCTACATCGACCATTCGTGTCTGGAGTTGCTTGAGGAGTGGGGCCGGGCGAATGCGGCCAAGGGGTCGAAGCTGATGATTGAAGCGCGGGGGTTGAAGCGCAGATTGGAAGGGCGGTTGCGCACCACGTCCGGCGTAGGTTCAGCCGGGTAACAAATAACCTGTAGGAGCGAGCGGGCGGCGATCCGGCTTGCCCGCGAAGCTTTTGGCGTACTTGAGCTTCGCTCCTACAAGGGTTTGTACCGCTTAGGCTGCGGGCTGATCCAGCTCCAGGCCCACGCCCAACTGGCGCGACAGGCACGGCCAGCGTTTCCACGCGGTGCCGGTGTCCGGGCTGTTGAGTTTCTCGCGGTAGGCTTCCACCGACTCCAGCGCGAAACTGTCTTCGTTAAGCATCTCGTCCACGGCGTGATGCACCGCCTCATCCAGTTGGTTGGCGAATTCTTCGCCGATCAATTGGTGGGCAATCAGGTTGGCGACAGTCATGTCCAATGGGATCAGTGGCTGGCCAAAATGCTTGATGTACAGGTCATTGACCTCTTCGACCAACCGATGCGCCAGATAGGCTTCGTCCAGCAGGCTGTCCAGGCCGATATGCCCGGTCATGATCGCCGGCGGCTGGAGGAAGAACTGCTCGGCGATTGTCAGCACCGGTTTGATCTGCGATTCGATGCCGGCTTCCCGTGCGACATCATTGGCTGCGTCCAATAGGTCCGGCACTTGTTCTATATAAGCAGTCACAAAACGGGTCATCACGCCTTTGGCATCGACATCAGGCAATTGGATGGAGGTATGCAGGTGCGGCAGTTGGGTTTCCAGTTGACGAGTTAACAGGCCGGTCTCGGCCTCGTGTTGTTGGGCTTTTTGGATCTGCTCGCGCAATGCGGCGGTGTTCATGAAAACTCCAGGAAACAACGGCAATGAAATAGGGAAGACATAACTTAGCTGGCTTACGAAAAAGGCTAAGACGCATTTGTCATAATTATTTCATCCTTGAGACGTCAAAGTTATATCGATTTGCCACCACTCGTCTGCATCCTTCTCCATTCGTGACCTTGAACGCAAGTCCCAGCTGTTTCAGATCATTTACGCCATCACATTGCGAGGTAGCAGTCGCTGTCTATACTCGGGTGGGAATGGAGTTAGCTGATGACGCCCGACTGCATATGCAGCAAGGCTCGGCGATTCAAGTTCGTAGTCTGAAAAAGCCGCTCCCTTGCCGCAGGTGAAAGCCGGCGGGATAACAAGAACGATAAGGGGAACCCGCAATGATGCGACATCCACACGTCTGGATGGGCCTCCTGTTGTGGTCAATTTTCAGCCAGGCACAAGCGGCCTGGACTGTGAATATGGCGCCGGGAGCGACTGAAATCAGTCACGCAGTATTCGACCTGCACATGACCATCTTCTGGATCTGTGTAGTGATCGGCATCATCGTCTTCGGCGCCATGTTCTGGTCGATGATGGTCCACCGCCGCTCGACCGGGCAGGTGGCCGCCAAATTTCATGAAAGCACCACCGTCGAAATCCTCTGGACCATCGTGCCCTTCATCATCCTGGTGGCCATGGCGGTTCCCGCTACCGCGACCCTGATCAAGATGTACGACGCCAGTGAACCGGATATCGATATCCAGATCACCGGCTATCAGTGGAAGTGGCACTACAAATACCTGGGCCAGGACGTCGAATTCTTCAGCAACCTGGCCACCCCCGCCGACCAGATCCACAACAAGGAAGCCAAAGGCGAGCATTACTTGCTTGAGGTCGACAAGCCACTGGTGCTGCCAATTGGCGCCAAGGTGCGCTTTCTGGTGACCTCCGCCGACGTTATCCACTCGTGGTGGGTGCCGGCCTTCGCGGTCAAGCGCGATGCGATTCCGGGGTTCGTCAACGAAGCCTGGACCCGCATCGATAAGCCCGGCCTCTACCGTGGCCAGTGCGCCGAGTTGTGCGGCAAGGATCACGGTTTCATGCCGATCGTGGTCGAGGTCAAAGAGAAAGCCGATTACGACAAGTGGCTGGCTGAGCGCAAAGCCGAAGCCCTGCAGCTCAAAGAGTTGACCAGTAAAGAATGGACGCTCGACGAGCTCAAAGAGCGCGGCGACAAGATCTATCACACCACCTGCGTCGCCTGCCACCAGGCCGAAGGTCAGGGCCTGCCGCCGATGTTCCCGGCGCTCAAGGGCTCGAAAATCGCCACCGGACCGAAAGAGGGTCACCTGAGCATTGTCTTCCACGGCAAACCCGGCACCGCCATGGCGGCGTTCGGCAAGCAGCTCTCGGAAGTCGATATCGCGGCGGTCGTGACCTACGAACGTAACGCCTGGGGTAACAACAAAGGCGACATGGTCACTCCTAAAGAAGTGCTGGAGCTGAAACAGGCGGAAAGCAAATGATCCGGTCTATCGCGCACGTCAGGAACCGGTCGGGGCAGCGCGCCCCGGCCTGCCCAGCCCATTCGTTCTCAGGAGAACGGCCATGAGTGCTGTCATCGATGATCATGGTCATGCCACCGACCACGCCCACGGTCCCGCCAAGGGCCTGATGCGTTGGGTGCTGACCACCAACCACAAGGACATCGGCACGCTGTACCTGTGGTTCGCGTTTTCCATGTTCCTGTTGGGCGGCTCGTTCGCGATGGTGATTCGCGCCGAGCTGTTCCAGCCAGGGCTGCAAATCGTCGAGCCGGCGTTCTTCAACCAGATGACCACCATGCACGGTCTGGTGATGGTGTTCGGTGCGGTGATGCCGGCGTTCGTCGGCCTCGCCAACTGGATGATCCCGTTGATGATCGGCGCGCCGGACATGGCCCTGCCACGGATGAACAACTTCAGCTTCTGGCTGTTGCCCGCGGCGTTCATCCTGCTGGTCTCGACCCTGTTCACCCCCGGTGGCGGGCCGAACTTCGGCTGGACCTTCTACGCCCCGCTCTCCACGACCTATGCCCCGGAAAGCGTGACCTTCTTTATCTTCGCCATCCACTTGATGGGGATCAGTTCGATCATGGGCGCGATCAACGTGATCGCGACCATCCTCAACCTGCGCGCCCCCGGCATGACGTTGATGAAAATGCCGCTCTTCGTCTGGACCTGGCTGATCACCGCGTTCCTGCTGATCGCGGTGATGCCGGTACTGGCCGGGTGCGTGACGATGATGCTGATGGACATCCACTTCGGCACCAGCTTCTTCAGTGCCGCCGGTGGCGGTGACCCGGTGCTATTCCAGCATGTGTTCTGGTTCTTCGGTCACCCCGAGGTATACATCATGATCCTGCCGGCCTTCGGCGCCGTCAGCTCGATCATCCCGACCTTCTCGCGCAAACCCTTATTCGGCTACACCTCGATGGTCTACGCCACGGCGAGCATCGCGTTCCTGTCGTTCATCGTCTGGGCGCACCACATGTTTGTGGTCGGCATCCCGCTGGTGGGCGAGCTGTTCTTCATGTACGCGACGCTGCTGATCGCGGTGCCCACTGGCGTGAAGGTGTTCAACTGGGCCAGCACCATGTGGCAAGGCTCGCTGACGTTCGAGACGCCGATGCTGTTCGCGGTAGCGTTCGTGATCCTGTTCTCCATCGGCGGTTTCTCCGGGCTGATGCTGGCCATTGCCCCGGCGGACTTCCAATACCAGGACACCTACTTCGTGGTCGCGCACTTCCACTACGTACTGGTACCAGGCGCGATCTTCGGGATCTTCGCCTCGGCCTATTACTGGCTGCCGAAATGGACTGGCCACATGTACGACGAAACCCTCGGCAAGCTGCACTTCTGGCTCTCGTTCATCGGCATGAACATGGCGTTCTTCCCGATGCACTTCGTCGGCCTGGCGGGCATGCCTCGGCGGATTCCGGACTACAACCTGCAATTTGCCGACTTCAACATGGTGTCTTCGATTGGCGCGTTCATGTTCGGCACCACGCAGCTGTTCTTCCTGTTCATTGTGATCAAGACCATTCGTGGCGGCCCGCCTGCACCGGCCAAACCGTGGGATGGAGCTGAAGGCCTGGAATGGAGCGTACCGTCGCCGGCGCCTTATCACACCTTCACTACGCCGCCGGAAGTGAAATGAACGCCTTGACCTTTGTGGGAGCGAGCTTGCTCGCGATGACGGCGATGCGGTGTGCCAGATACACCGCTATCGCGAGCAAGCTCGCTTTCTCAGGTTTATTCGCCGAGGGTAGAGATCATGGCTGATTCGATCTCGTTGAAAAAACTGGTCACCCGCCTGCTAATGGTGGTGGTCGCGATGTTTGTGTTCGGGTTTGCCCTGGTGCCGATCTACGACGTGATGTGCAAGGCGTTCGGCATCAACGGCAAGACGGCCGGGCAGTACGAGGGCGAGCAAACGGTCGATACCTCGCGACAAGTTCGTGTGCAGTTTTTGTCGACCAACGCCGCTGATATGTCCTGGGATTTCTATCCCAAGAGCGATGAGCTGACGGCTAACCCCGGGGCGGTGAACGAGATGATTTTCATCGCCCGCAACCCGACTGATCGCCCGATGAGCGCCCAGGCGGTGCCGAGCATCGCACCCAGCGCGGCGGCGGCGTACTTCCACAAGACCGAATGTTTCTGCTTTACCCAGCAAGTGCTGCAGCCCGGTCAACGGATCGAGATGCCGGTACGTTTCATCGTTGACCGTGACATGCCCAAGGATGTGAAGCACCTGACGCTGTCCTACACGCTGTTCGATATCACCGCCCGACATCCACCGGTAGCTGTAAACACTGGCGGTTGAGCGTGCCCGATAAGGAGAACAATAAATGGCAACTCATGAAAACTATTACGTACCGGCCCAGAGCAAATGGCCAATCATCGCCACGGTCGGCATGTTCGTCACCGTATTCGGCCTGGCGACCTGGTTCAACGACCTCAAGGCAGCGCGGCCGGAATCCCACGGCCCGCTGATCTTTTTCGTCGGCGGCCTGATGGTGGCGTACATGCTGTTCGGCTGGTTCGGCACAGTGATCAAGGAAAGCCGCCAGGGCTTGTACAGCGCACAGATGGACCGCTCGTTCCGCTGGGGCATGAGCTGGTTCATCTTCTCCGAGGTGATGTTCTTCATCGCCTTCTTCGGTGCGCTGTTTTATGTGCGGCACATCTCCGGCCCGGCGCTGGGGGGTGAAGGCCCGAAAGGCATTGCTCATATGCTCTGGCCGAACTTCCAGTTCACCTGGCCGCTGCTGCACACCCCGGACCCGAAACTGTTCCCGCCACCCAAAGAAGTCATCAGCCCCTGGGGCTTGCCGCTGATCAACACCATTTTGCTGGTCAGCTCCAGCGTCACCGTGACCATCGCCCACCATGCGCTGAAGAAAGGCCATCGCGGCGTGCTGAAAATCTGGCTGGCGATCACCGTGTTGCTGGGTTGCGCGTTCCTCGGTTTCCAAGCCGAAGAATACATCCACGCCTACCGCGAACTCGGGCTGACCCTGGGTTCGGGCATCTATGGCGCGACGTTCTTCATGCTGACCGGTTTCCACGGCGCCCACGTGACCATCGGCACCATCATCCTGTTTGTGATGCTGATGCGGATCCTGCGCGGGCACTTCGATAACGAGCACCAATTCGCGTTCGAAGCGGCGAGTTGGTATTGGCACTTCGTGGACGTGGTGTGGATCGGGCTGTTCGTGTTCGTCTATGTGCTTTAGAGCTGCAATCTTTGAGCTTCAAGCTTTGAACTTGCAGCTACCACGGAACGTGGGACACCAACTGGCCGCTGAAAAAGCCCCAGGCGATCAAGCCGACGGTGGTGGCGGCCAGGGCAACACGGACACTCAGGGCAATGACCAAGCGGTTCGAGCTGCTGTCGTCCTTGACCAGAAAAAACAGGCCGCTGAACAGGCTGACAACCGTGGCAATCAGCATCAGGACGATGGCTGCTTTGAGCATGGTGAGGCTCCGGGGGAAAGGCGATGCATTTGAGTATAGCTATCGCGATCACCGACTTTCTGGCGACGTCATGACGCGCTTCCGGCCGGGCATCGTGCCGACCCTCGTCGTGGCGTTGCTATTGCCGCTGCTGGTGTCACTGGGCTTCTGGCAGCTGAGCCGGGGCGCGGAGAAAAGCGCGTTGCTGCAAAGCTACGCCGAGCGCCGGGCGGCCGAACCGATGGCCAGTTCCGAGCTGCTGAACGCGCAAGATCCAGCCTTTCGCCGGGTGCGCCTGCACGGTGAGTTCGATGCCGAGCACAGCCTTCTGCTGGATAACCGTCAGCGCGACGGCAAGGTCGGGGTCGAGTTGCTGCAACCGTTCCGCGATCAAGCGACCGGGCTCTGGCTGCTGGTCAATCGCGGCTGGCTGCCATGGCCGGACCGGCGCACCCCACCGCAATTCAAGACTCCCACCGAAGCCCTGAGCCTCGATGCGTGGGTCTACGTGTCTCCCGGCGCCACCTTCCAATTGCACGCCGATCCGAACACCACCACCTGGCCGCAACTGGTCACTGCGGTCGAACCGGCCAAGCTCTGGACCGCGCTCAACCGCGAAGGCTTTGCCTACGAATTACGTGAAGAAACTGGTCCGGCGTCCTATCGGGCCGATTGGCCGGTGGTGGCCATGGGGCCGGAAAAACACATCGCTTACGCCGTGCAGTGGTTCGCCATGGCGATCGCCCTGCTCGGCCTTTTTATCTATCTCGGCTGGCACAACGCAAAGGAGAAACACCATGGGAGCGGCCATGAATCCACCCAGCATGTCTGAGGCGAAAACGCCGGCAAGTCGGCGCAAGGGCCGCTTGCAGCTGCTGCTGATCCTGCTCGGGGTGATCGGTCCGATGATCCTCGCCACCGGCATGTACAAACTGAATTTCTGGGTGCCGGACGGTCGCAGTTATCACGGCGAACTGATCGGCAACGGCCAGACCCGCGCCGACCTCGGCGTGCAGGCCCAGGAAGATCGCTGGCAGATGCTGGTGACCGCGCCCAAGGATTGTTCGGTGGATTGCCAGCAGTTGGTGTACCTGGCACGGCAAATCCAGATCGGCCTGGGCCGCGATGCGTCTCGCGCCAGCCACGCATTGGCCGCCGCGCAGCCGCTGAGCAGCGACTACGAAGCCAAGCTGACCCGCGAATATCCACAACTGCAACGCTACCCCATGGACCTCACCACGTTCAGCAAGACCACCGGCGACAAGACCGCGCCTCAGCTGTGGATCATCGACCCCCACGGCAATCTGGTGCTGCGCTACGACCCGACGGTCAAGGGCAAGGACCTGCTCAACGACCTGCGTCACCTGCTGAAACTGTCGAACATCGGATAAGGGCATCGTCATGGCCAAACCTGGATTTCGCCTCGCGCTGTTTGCCACCTTGCTGGCACTGATTGTGGTGTTGCTCGGCGCCTACACCCGCCTGACCCACGCCGGCCTCGGCTGCCCGGACTGGCCGGGTTGCTATGGCTTTATCAGCGTGCCGAAAAGCGAAGCCCAACTGGCCCATGCCGAATTGCATTTCCCTGACACACCGGTGGTGGCCCACAAGGGCTGGAACGAAATGATCCACCGCTATTTCGCCGGCACCCTCGGGCTGTTGATCTCGGTGCTGGCCGGTCGCGCCTGGGTGCATCGGCGGCATCCGGGGCAACCGGTGAAGTTGCCGCTATTTCTGCTGGCAGTGGTGTTCGCCCAGGCTGCGTTTGGCATGTGGACGGTGACGCTCAAGCTTTGGCCGCAAGTGGTCACCGGGCATTTACTCGGCGGGTTTGCGACGTTGAGTCTGTTGTTTTTGCTGACCTTGCGACTGTCCGGTGTGTTGCCGGCGCTGACCGTGCCAAAGCGTTTGCAGTACTGGGCGACCGCCGGGCTGCTGCTAGTGATTCTACAAATCGCCCTCGGCGGCTGGGTCAGTTCCAACTACGCGGCAGTGGCCTGCATCGACTTTCCGACTTGCCACGGCCAATGGCTGCCAACGGCTGATTTCGCCAACGGCTTTCACCTGACCCAACACATCGGCCCGAACTACCTCGGTGGACAACTGGACAGTGACGCCCGCACCGCGATTCACCTGACTCACCGGATCGGCGCCTTGTTGGTGACGCTGGTGCTGCTGGGCCTGGCCTGGCAACTGAAAGTGGTCGGTATGACGCGCCTCGCCGGTCTGGTGCTGATCGCCCTCGGCGCGCAAATCACCCTGGGCATCAGCAATGTGCTGTTTCACCTGCCATTGCCAATCGCCGTCGCCCACAACGCTGGCGGTGCGGCGCTGTTGCTGACGATGGTGCTGGTCAATTATCACGCGCGAACCAGTCTGGTTCGGGTCAAGCAACAAGCTCCTGCGCGCTGGCGCTTCAGCCCGCGTAAACATTCAGCCGGGCCCATAACAATAAAAGGAGAAATGCCATGGCGGTTCTGATTGGCGAACGTCACAGCCAAGCGATCTGGCGCGATTATCTGGAGCTGACCAAACCGAAAGTGGTGGTGCTGATGCTCATCACGTCCTTGGTGGGCATGTTCCTCGCGACTCGCGCCGGGGTGCCGTGGACGGTGCTGGTGTTCGGCAATCTGGGCATCGCTTTGTGTGCCGGGGGCGCGGCGGCGGTCAATCATGTGGTGGACCGGCGGATCGACGCGGTGATGGCCCGAACCCACAAGCGGCCACTGGCTGAAGGTCGAGTGTCGCCGAGGGCCGCGCTGACCTTTGCTCTGGTGTTGGCAGTGCTCGGCCAAGCCGTGCTGCTGGCCTTCACCAACCCGCTGACGGCATGGCTGACCCTCGCCTCTCTGCTCGGTTACGCCGTGGTCTACACCGGTTTCCTGAAGCGCGCGACACCGCAGAATATCGTCATCGGCGGCCTGGCCGGCGCGGCCCCGCCGCTGCTCGGTTGGGTCGCGGCTACCGGTCATGTCAGCGCCGAACCCTTGCTGCTGGTACTGATCATCTTCGCCTGGACCCCGCCACACTTCTGGGCCCTGGCCATTCACCGCAAAGAAGAATACGCCAAGGCCGACATCCCGATGCTGCCGGTGACCCATGGCGAGCACTACACCAAAATCCACATCCTGCTTTATACCTTCGCGCTGCTGGCGGTCAGCCTGATGCCCTATGTGATCCACATGAGCGGCGTGCTCTACCTGATTTGTGCCCTCGGCCTTGGCGCGAGGTTTCTGCAATGGGCCGTGGTGCTGTACCGTGGCACTCGGCCGCACGCGGCGATCAACACGTTCAAGTACTCTATCTGGTACTTGTTCCTGCTGTTTATCGCCCTGCTCGTAGACCACTACTTACTGTTGAACCTATGACTCGAACTCAGAAAACCGTCTTCATCCTCGTCGCCCTGATCGCGCTGGTTTTGGGCCTGACCGTCAACAAGGTGCTGTCCGGCAAAGGCCAGGGCGACCCGACGGCACTGATCGACGCCGGGATCATCCTGCTGCCGCAAAGCCGTAACCTGCCGAACGTGACGATGACCGATCAAGACGGCAAACCGGTGGCGGTCAACGAGCTGAAAAATAAGTGGAGTCTGCTGTTCTTCGGCTACACCTTCTGCCCGGACATCTGCCCGACCACCCTCGCCCAACTGCGCCAGATCAAGAGCGAACTGCCGCCCGAGGCAGCGGCCAAGTTGCAGATCATCCTGGTCAGCGTCGACCCGAACCGCGACACACCCAAGCAGCTCAAGCAATACCTGGGCTACTTCGATCCACAATTCCAGGGCCTGACCGCTTCCTCGGTGGAGGACATCCAGAAACTGGCCAATGCGGTGAGCATTCCGTTTATTCCGGCGGACACCAGCAAACCTAACTACACCGTCGACCACAGCGGCAACCTCGCGGTGATCGGGCCGGATGGCACGCAGCGTGGGTTCATTCGCGCGCCGTTGAACAACACGAAGTTGGTGGCGCAGTTGCCGGTGATGCTCAAGCGCGACTGAGCGCCACCTCCCCTGTAGGAGCATGGCTTGCCCGCGATGGCGATTACATAGACGCCATCGCGAGCACGCTGTGCTCCTACAGGGTCGGTGTTTCGTGCATAAAAAAGGGGACGCTCATGGCGTCCCCTTTTTCGTTTTGATCGTTCCCACGCTCTGCGTGGGAATGCCTCACCGGACGCTCTGCGTCCGCTTTGGGAACGCAGAGCGTCCCGGGCTGCATTCCCACGCGGAGCTTGGGAACGATCGGTCGATCGGTGTAGCGGGTCAGATCAGAACGCCGGCAATACCGCGCCTTTGTACTTCTCGAGAATGAACGCTTTCACTTCCGGGCTGTGCAGCGCAGCAACCAGCTTCTTCATCGCCTCGCTGTCCTTGTCGTCCGGACGGGCCACCAGGATGTTCACGTAAGGCGAGTCGTTACCTTCGATCACCAGCGCATCCTTGGATGGATCAAGCTTGGCTTCCAGTGCGTAGTTAGTGTTGATCAGCGCCAGGTCGACCTGAGTCAGCACACGCGGGATGGTCGCGGCTTCCAGTTCGCGGAACTTCAAGTCCTTGGAGTTTTCGGTGATGTCCTTGATGGTCGAAAGGATGTTGTTCGAATCCTTCAACTTGATCAGGCCAGCCTTCGCCAGCAGCAACAGGGCGCGGCCGCCGTTGGTGGCGTCGTTCGGGATCACCACCTTGGCGCCACCGGGCAGTTCGGTCAGTGCTTTGTACTTGCTGGAGTAAGCGCCCAGCGGTTCCAGGTGCACACCGGCAACGGCCACCAGGTTGGTGCCCTTGGCCTTGTTGAACTCATCCAGGTACGGCTGGTGCTGGAAGAAGTTGGCGTCCAGACGCTTCTCGGCGACCTGCACGTTCGGCTGGATGTAGTCGGTGAAGACCTTGATCTTCAGATCCACGCCTTCTTTGGCCAGGGCCGGTTTCACGAACTCCAGAATCTCCGCGTGCGGGACTGGGGTGGCGGCAACGGTCAGTTCATCGGCCTGGGCGGAAAACGCTGCTACTGCAGCCAATGCGACGAGTAGTTTTTTCATTCAGCTAACTCCTTGTGAGGCGCCCGTTTGGCGCCTGCCAGCGAATGGCCGGCTCATGTCTTGGTTACGTGAACCATTTATTTTCTGGAAAAGTGTACGACCAGTTTGTCGCCCACCATCTGCAGGATCTGCACCAGCACCAGCAACAGCACCACGGTGACGATCATTACATCGGTCTGGAAACGCTGGTAGCCGAAACGGATCGCCAGGTCGCCCAAGCCACCAGCACCGACCACACCGGCCATCGCCGTGTAGGACACCAGTGTAATCGCCGTCACCGTAATCGCCGCGTAGATGCCCGGGCGGGCTTCTGGCAGCAAGGCGTTGGTGATGATCTGGCGTGTCGTCGCGCCCATGGCCTGGGTCGCTTCGATGATGCCGCGATCGACTTCACGCAAGGCGGTTTCCACCAGACGGCCGAAGAACGGCGTGGCGCCCACGACCAGTGGTGGAATCGCGCCAGCGACGCCGAGTGAAGTGCCAGTGATCAGCACCGTGAACGGGATCATCACGATCAGCAGAATGATAAACGGCAGCGAACGCAGGATATTCACCACCAGCGACAGCACGGCGTAAATACCTTTGGATTCCAGCAACTGACGCGGGCTGCACAGGAACAACAACACCCCCAGCGGCAGGCCCAGCAAAATGGTGAACAACAGCGAACCGCCGAGCATCAGCAGCGTGTCGCCAGTGGCCAACCAGATTTCGAACCAATCGATATTGGCGAAGAAACTCATGAAGGCTTCCATTAGCGCAGCACCTCCATGTGGACGTCAGCTGCGGTGAAGAGGGCGAACGCCGCCTCCATGTCGCCGCCGGTGACGGCCAGGGTCAGTTGCCCGTAAGGGACGTCTTTGATGCGGTCGATACGACCGGCCAGAATGCTGTAGTCCACGCCGGTTTCCCGAGCGACAGTCCCCAGCAATGGCGCGTAGGTCGCTTCGCCCTGGAAGGTCAGACGCACGATACGACCCGGCACGTGAGCGAAGTCATCGCGCTGTTCGCTTTCGTCGATCTGCTCGCTTTCCTGCACGAAGCGCTTGGTGGTCGGGTGCTTGGGATGCAGAAATACATCGGCTACCGAACCTTGCTCGACGATCACGCCGGCGTCCATCACCGCTACCTGGTCGCAGACCCGACGGATCACGTCCATCTCGTGGGTGATCAGGACGATGGTCAGCTTCAGTTCGCGGTTGATTTCGGCCAGCAATTGCAGGACCGACGCGGTGGTCTGCGGGTCCAGAGCGCTAGTGGCTTCGTCGCACAGCAGGATTTTCGGCTTGGTCGCCAGGGCGCGGGCAATGCCGACACGCTGCTTCTGGCCACCGGACAACTGCGCCGGGTACTTCTTGGCGTGGTCGGACAGGCCGACACGCTTGAGCAACTCGGCCACACGCCGGTCGATATCGCTGCGGGACAGTTCGCCCGCCAGGGTCAGCGGCAACGCAACGTTGTCAGCCACGGTCTTGGATGCCAGCAGGTTGAAGTGCTGGAAAATCATCCCGACCTGCTGACGGAAACGCCGCAGGCTGTTGGCGTCAAGCGCGGTGACTTCTTCGCCATCGACGAAGATCTTGCCGCCACTGGACTCTTCCAGGCGATTGATCAGACGCAGCAGAGTACTTTTTCCCGCGCCGGAATGACCGATCAGACCGAAGACCTGACCGTTCTCAATCGTCAGACTGGTCGGATGCAGGGCGGGAATATCCTTACCGGCGACGCGGTAAGTCTTATGGACGTTTTGAAACTCGATCACGTAGCGAACCTTGTGGGGCGCGTTGGAAAAGGATCAGCGGTTAGCCGGGCGCGCATTTTAGCCTGTCCGTATAGAGGTTATTAGCATTTATTCCGCATTCAACCTTCCATTTGGCAATAACGCGATCAAAGGTCAGAAAAAAGGAACGGCTAAAAACCTCATCAGTCATTAATTAGGCAACTCGAAAACGCCCCTGGTGCCGTGCCTGGGGAAATGCATAAGAGTCCTGGCTACGGCGGGAATCGCAACGAGGAGTTAACGACTGATGAGTACTAAAAAGCCTGCCGCCCCCAAAAGCGCACTGGCCGGGACCGATACCCTGGACCGCGGCAACACCAACGCCAAGCTCGACAGCCTGGAGAAATTTCGCTCCGACGCCACCGAACAGGCCCTGCGCACCAATCAGGGCGTGAAGGTCTCTGATAACCAGAACACCTTGAAGGTGGGCGCCCGCGGGCCGTCGCTGCTGGAAGACTTCATCATGCGTGAAAAGATCACGCATTTTGACCATGAACGCATCCCCGAGCGCATCGTCCATGCCCGTGGCACGGGTGCCCATGGCTTCTTCCAGACCTACGAGAACCATTCCGTACTGACCAAGGCCGGATTCCTACAAGACCCAGGTCAGAAAACCCCGGTCTTCGTGCGCTTTTCCACGGTACAAGGCCCACGCGGGTCAGGCGATACCGTGCGGGACGTACGCGGTTTCGCCGTGAAGTTCTTCACCGACGAAGGCAACTTCGACCTTGTGGGCAACAACATGCCGGTGTTCTTCATTCAGGACGCGATCAAGTTTCCCGACTTCGTCCACGCGGTAAAACCCGAGCCGCACAACGAGATCCCTACCGGCGGTTCGGCCCATGACACGTTCTGGGACTTTGTCTCCCTGCAACCCGAGTCGGCGCACATGGTCATCTGGGCCATGTCCGACCGGGCAATCCCGAAAAGCCTGCGCAGCATGCAGGGCTTCGGTGTGCACACGTTCCGGCTGGTCAATGCCGAGGGCAAGTCGCGCTTCGTCAAATTCCACTGGCGCCCTACCGCGGGAACTTGCTCGCTAGTGTGGGATGAAGCCCAGAAGCTCGCCGGTAAAGACACTGACTATCACCGTCGCGATCTCTGGGAGTCTATCGAGACAGGGGACTACCCGGAATGGGAACTTGGCGTACAGGTCATCGAGGAAGAGAACGAGCACAGTTTCGACTTCGACATTCTCGACCCGACCAAGTTGATCCCGGAAGAAATCGTCCCGATCACGCCGCTGGGCAAAATGGTGCTGAACCGCAACCCGGATAACTTCTTCGCCGAAACCGAGCAGGTCGCGTTCTGCCCCGGGCATATCGTGCCGGGCATCGACTTCTCCAACGATCCGCTGCTGCAAGGTCGGTTGTTTTCCTACACCGATACGCAGATCAGCCGACTGGGCGGGCCGAACTTTCACGAGATTCCGATCAACCGTCCGGTAGCGCCGTTTCACAACGGCCAGCGGGATGCGTTGCACCGCACCACGATCGACAAGGGCCGCGCCTCCTACGAGCCGAACTCGATTGATGGCGGCTGGCCGAAGGAAACCCCGCCGTCAGCGCAGGACGGCGGCTTCGAGACGTATCCAGAACGCATTGATGCCAACAAGATCCGCCAGCGCAGCGAGTCGTTCAGCGACCACTTTTCCCAGGCGCGCCTGTTCTTCAAGAGCATGAGCAAGCACGAGCAGGAACACATCATCTCGGCCTACAGCTTTGAGCTCGGCAAGGTTGAGCGGTTGTGGATTCGCGAGCGGCAGGTCAATGAGATCCTCGCCAACATCGACCTGGAACTGGCAAAGCGAGTCGCACAGAACCTGGGCCTGCCCGCGCCGAAGACCGGCACGGTTGACGTGCCAAAAACGTCTCTGGACCACTCCCCGGCGCTGAGCCAGGCCAATTTGCTGCCAGAGAACATTAAAACCCGAAAAGTGGCCATTCTTGCGGCCAATGGCGTCGATGGTGCAGCGATTGATGCGATGAAGAAGGCGCTGGCGGCGGAGGGAGCTCACGCGAAATTATTGGGCCCGACATCTGCGCCTGTGACCACCGCCGATGGCAAATCACTGCCGGTGGACGCGTCGATGGAAGGCTTGCCGTCCGTGGCCTTCGATGCGGTGTTCGTGCCGGGTGGCGCGGCGTCGATCAAGGCGTTGAGCACCGATGGCGTGGCGCTGCATTACCTGCTGGAGGCGTACAAGCACCTGAAGGCGATTGCGTTGCATGGCGAGGCCAAGCAGTTGCTGGATGTGTTGAAGCTGGAGGCGGATGCGGGGTTGATCGTTGGCGCGGATGCCAAGTTGTTCAAGGCGTTTTTTGCGGCGATCGGACAGCATCGGGTTTGGGATCGGGAGCCTAAGGCCAAGGCGATTCCGGCCTAAAGAGATGCATTGCGAGTGAGGACGCCTTCGCGGGCAAGCCTCGCTCCTACAGGGTTCGTGTGGTGTTCTGAATGACACGAAACCTGTAGGAGCATGGCTTGCCCGCGATGCTTTTAGGGCTTACTCGGACTCAAAACCATCTGCGCCGGAATATTGCGCAAGATCTGCTTTTCAATCTTCAATTCGAACTCGGGATCCAGCTTCTTCACCCGCTTGGTCAGCAGCGTAGCCAACCAAGGGTAATCCTGGGTGCGCGGTGCCTGGATGCTCACGGCGCATTCATAATTCACCACATCGGCGGCGATAGCGTCCAGTTGACGACGCAGTTTGCCCATATCGGAGAGATTCAACGCAACCGTCGTGCTTTCAGCCGTCGGATCGATCACTTTCGCCTTCGGCTTGGCTTCGGCTGCCATCAGCGCCGCTTCGGCCCTGTCCAGCTCTGCCTTACGCGCATTGACGATGGCGTTGTTAACCCCTCCGGTCAGCGCCGGGGCCTTGGGCATCAACGCCCGGGCACGGCTCAGGGCGGTAGCGGCAGCGTTTACGTCACCTTTTTGCAGCACGATTTGGCTGCGTTGCAGATAGGCTTCGGCCAGTTGCCGTTGGTATTGCACAAGGCTTGGGTCGTCGGGCGATTGAGCCTGCAAGGTAGCCAGCTGATCCTCGGCAGTGGCCAGCTCGCTGCTGGCCAGGTTTTGTTCCAGCTGTGCGATGGCCGTGGCCCGTCCATCGGGGACCTTGGGGGCCGCCGGTGGCGTGCTTTGGCAAGCGCCCAGCAGCAGAGAAAATGCGGCAAGGAGCAGATAACGGGAGGCGAACGGCTTCATTCCTGCGACTCTCTATTTGCGCAAAAAACGAGCAAGTCTACACCCCTCGACGGGGCAGGACAAAACTCAGCAGAAACAGCGCGGCGGCCGTCACCACAATCGATGGGCCCGCCGGGGTGTCCTTGAACCATGACAACGCCAGCCCGCCACACACCGCGAGCATGCCCAGCAGGCTCGCGCCCAGTGCCATCTGCTCCGGCGAGCGGGCGTGACGTTGTGCCGCAGCCGCCGGGATGATCAACAGCGACGTAATCAGCAATACACCGACGATTTTCATCGCCACGGCAATGACTACGGCGATCAGCAACATCAGGGTCAAACGCAACGCCGCTACCGGCAAACCTTCCACCGTTGCCAATTCTTCGTGCACGGTGATTGCCAGCAATGGCCGCCACAACGTCACCAGCAACGCCAGCACCGCCGCACTGCCACCCAGGATCCAGGCCAGATCGGTCGGGCTGATCGCCAGCAGGTCGCCGAACAGATACGCCATCAGATCGATCCGCACTTCGTGCATGAAGCTTAGTACCACCAGACCCAACGAGAGCGTGCTCGGTGCGAGAATTCCCAACAGCGTGTCAGACGCCAGCGGCTGACGTTGCTGCAGGGTCACCAGCAACACCGCCAACAGCAGGCAGCCGACGGTGACAGCAACGGTGGGGCTGACATCCAGCAAGAAGCCCAGGGCCACGCCCAGTAGCGCCGCGTGGGACAGGGTGTCGCCAAAATAGGCCATGCGCCGCCAGACCACGAACGAACCTAGCGGGCCCGCGACCAACGCCAGGGCCAGACCTGCAAGCAGGGCGTAGAGCAGAAAATCAGCCATGCTTGCAGCTATCTCCATGAACGTGGGGTTGGGCCGACGGGGCTGCGCTGACCACAGAGCCATGCAAGTCATGCGCGTGGTCGTGATGGTGGTGATAAATCGCCAGGCTTTGTGCGTTCTTTCCGAACAGCTCGACGAAAGCTGGATCGCCGCTGACGTGTTCCGGGTGCCCGGAACAGCAGACGTGGCGATTCAGGCAAACCACTTGGTCGGTGGTGCTCATCACCAGGTGCAAATCGTGAGAAACCATCAACACGCCGCAACCGTGACGGTCGCGCAGACGGGTGATCAGGCTGTATAGCTCAGCCTGGCCGGCCACATCGACGCCTTGCACGGGTTCGTCGAGCACCAGCAACTCCGGCTCACGCAACAGCGCCCGGGCCAGCAGCACGCGCTGCATTTCACCACCGGAAACACTTTGCACCGGGCTGTCGATCACGTGTTCGGCGCCGACTTCCTTGAGTGCCGCCAAAGCGCGCGCACGGTCCACACCCGGCACCAGGCGCAAGAAGCGCAGCACTGAGAGTGGCAGGGTCGGATCGACGTGAAGTTTTTGCGGCATGTAGCCGACGCGCAATTTCGGCTTGCGCCAGACACTGCCGCTGTCCGGCTTCAACAGACCGAGTACGGCGCGTACCAGCGTGGTTTTGCCGGCACCATTGGGGCCGATCAGGGTCACGATCTGCCCTGGCTCGACGCTCAAATCGATGTTTTCCAGCACGTTTTGCCCGGCAAATGTGACAGCGACCTGTTCAAGACGGATCAACGCGTTGCTCATCAAGCCCCCTGGCAACCCGAGCAGAGCCCGATCACTTCAACAGTCTGGGCTTCGACGATAAATCCAACGTCTTTGGCGCTGATGACAATCGCGTCGCTGATGGATTTTTGTTCAAGCTCGATGGCAGCGTGGCATTCGCGGCAAATCAGGAACTGGCCCTGGTGTGCATGTTCCGGGTGATTGCAGCCAACGAAGGCATTCAGCGAGGAGATGCGATGCACGAGGCCGTTTTCCAGCAGGAAATCCAGCGCCCGGTACACGGTCGGCGGCGCAGCGCGGCGGCCATCCTGCTCGCTGAGCACCGCCAGAATGTCGTAGGCACCCAGCGGTTTATGGCTCTGCCACACCAACTCCAGCACCCGCCGACGCAAGGCGGTCAGGCGCAAGCCTTGACGTGCGCACAGGGTATCGGCCTCGGACAATGCGCTATGAACGCAATGAGAGTGGTCGTGGGGACGGCTGGCAATCGGTGTTTTAGGCATGAGCGGCGACGCATTTTGTGAGAGACGTTATTATGTTACCCGTTCTCGCCTCTTCGAGTGGTCATCGTGTCCCGACTTTTTTCTATCTTTGTCGCATTTGTCGCAAGTTTCCTGCTGATCGGTTCGGCCCAGGCCGAGGTCAAAGTGCTGACCAGCATCAAGCCGTTACAGCTGATTGCTGCGGCGGTACAGGACGGCGTGGCGATTCCGGAAGTGTTGCTGCCGCCGGGTGCCTCGCCGCATAACTACGCCTTGCGCCCATCCGACGTACGGAAGGTGCAGTCGGTGGATCTGCTGTACTGGATCGGGCCGGACATGGAAGGTTTCCTACCCCGCGTGCTGAAAGGTCGCACATTGCCGACCGTGGCCGTGCAGGACCTGCCTGACCTGAAACTGCGTCACTTCGCCGAAGATAGCCATTCTCACGCCGAAGATGCCGACGAACATGACCACGATCATCGTCCGGGCACCCTCGACGCGCATTTGTGGTTGTCGCCGGTGAACGCTCGAGTGATCGCCACGAAAATGGCCGCCGACCTGAGTGCTGCCGATCCTGATAACGCGGCGCGCTATCAGAGCAATCTCAAGGCATTCGATGAGCGCCTGGATGCGTTGGACCTGCGCTTGAAGGCTCGCCTGGCGGGCATTGCCGGTAAGCCGTACTTCGTGTTCCACGAAGCGTTCGACTACTTCGAAGACGCCTATGGCCTCAAGCACACGGGCGTGTTCAGCGTTGCCGCCGAAGTCCAGCCGGGCGCCCAGCATGTCGCGGCGATGCGCACGCGATTGCAGGAAGTCGGCAAAACCTGTGTGTTCAGCGAACCGCCGCTGCGCCCGCGTCTGGCGGAGACCCTGGTGGCCGGCCTGCCGGTGAAACTGGCGGAACTGGATGCGTTGGGCGGCTATACCCCGGCGACCGCTAAAGGGTATGAGCAGGTGCTGGAGAAGTTGGGGAATGATTTGGCAGGGTGTCTGGAGTCGTTGTAACCCCGTAAAAAAAGATCGCAGCCTTCGGCAACTCCTACCGAGATCGGTGTAGGAGCTGCCGAAGGCTGCGATTTTTTGACTTTAAAGGGCGAAAGGCAACGGTGTACTGACTTTCTGCCGCTGCACCAAGCGCTGCTGAAACTCCATCGGATCATGAATCAACACGTCCTGCCCGGCGAACGATTCAGCGGCAATCAACCGCGATAGCCAGAACCGCACGCACGCCACCCGCAGCATGGTCGGCCAAAGTTCAGCTTCAGCCGCCGTAAAGGGTCGCAGCCCCGCATAAGCCCCCAATAACGCCCGGGCTCGCGGCCCGTCGATCACGCCTTGCTCGTCCGAGCACCAGTCATTCAAGGCAATCGCCACGTCGTACAACATCGGCCCGGAGCAGGCGTTGTAGAAGTCGATCAACCCGGTCAGGTGCGTGCCTTCGAACATCGCGTTATCGCGGAACAGATCGGCGTGGATGTTGGCTCGTGGCAGCGCCAGGATTTTCGTCTTCTGCTGGGTGATTTCGTCCAGCGCCCGTTGCAGCAGATCGCTCTGCTTGGCATTCAGGTGCGAGAGCAACTGCGTGCCCTCCTCCAGCATCCAGTCCAGGCCACGATCGGTCTTGCGTTTGATCATGTTGGCCTGGGTCGCCAAATGCAGGTGACCAAGCAGTTCGCCCACTTGAGCGCAATGCTGGGCGTTGGCTTCCTTGATGTGCTTGCCGGCCAGGCGCGGCTGTAACAGCGCCGGTTTGCCGGCCAGTTCGCGCAGGGCCACGCCGTCGGTGGTGCGCAGCGCGTAGGGCACTGGCAGGTCGGCGTCGTGCAACACGTCAAGCAGCTCGATGAAGAACGGCATTTCCTGAACCGGACCGCGCTCAACCAGGGTCAGGACAAATTCGCCCTGCTCCAGGCTGATAAAGAAATTGGTGTTTTCGCTACCGGCGGCAATCCCCTGGAAATCGAGCAGGCGGCCGAGCCCGTATGGGGCGAGAAAGGTTTCCAGCTCGGGCCGAGCCAGGGGGGTGAACACAGACATGGTTAAAAACTGCTCAGTTCGGGCGCCGCTATAAAAGCGGCGCCGATTAAAGTTAAGAAACTACTTCCAGGTAAAGATTTCCCACGCGGGAATCAGCATATCCGGCTGGTCCGAACGGATGTAATTGGCATCGGTCCCGTCCGCACGCACCAGGAAATACGGCTTACCAACGCTCGGCGTGACCTTGATGGCGTAAGTAAACCCACCCTTCTTGTATTCCTGAATGACCTTGTCGCCTTCCTTGTGCGTACTGATAGTAACTTCCGGCTCTGCCGACGGCGCGTCATCCGCCGCCATGACGGCCAATGGAACGGTTGCAAACAACCCAGCCAGCAACAGGCGATTTAGTGTGCGCATGATAACCTTGTCCCTTTGTCGTCAACGGTCCCGCTATTCTAGCGCCGGACCCGCCGAAAAGGTTGATCCTGCTCATGAGCCAAGCCCCCCTCGTCCTGGTGGACGGTTCTTCTTACCTGTACCGGGCCTTTCACGCCCTGCCACCGCTGACCACCTCCAAAGGCCTGCCGACCGGCGCGGTCAAAGGTGTGTTGAACATGCTCAAGAGTCTGCGCAAGCAGTACCCGGAGAGCCCGTTCGCCGTGGTGTTCGACGCCAAGGGTGGGACGTTTCGCGACGAGATGTTTGCCGAGTACAAGGCCAATCGCCCGAGCATGCCCGACGACATGCGCGTGCAGATCGAGCCGCTGCACCAGAGCGTGATCGCCCTCGGCTTCCCATTGTTGTGCGTCGAAGGCGTCGAGGCCGATGACGTGATCGGCACTTTGGCCCGTAGCAGCGCGGCGGCCGACCGCCCGGTGGTGATCTCCACCGGCGACAAGGACATGGCGCAACTGGTCGACGGGCACATTACCTTGGTCAATACCATGACCGGTAGCAGCATGGACGTGGAGGGCGTGAAGGAGAAATTCGGCGTCGCTCCCGAGCAGATCATCGATTATCTGGCACTCATGGGCGATTCGTCCGACAACATCCCGGGCGTTCCGGGCATTGGTCCGAAGACCGCTTCCGGCCTGCTGGTGGGCGTAAACGGCGGCCTGACCGAGCTTTACGCGCAACTCGACATCGTTCCGACATTGCCGATTCGCGGCGCCAAGACCCTGCCGGCCAAGCTCGAAGAGCACAAGGAGATGGCATTCCTCTCCTATCGACTGGCGACCATCAAGATCGACGTGCCGCTGGACATCGGCCTCGACGACCTGCAAATGGGCCAGCCGGACCACGACAAACTCGCCGAGCTCTACACCCTGCTGGAATTCAAGAGCTGGTTTGAAGACAACCAGCGCGATGCCAAGCGTTCCGGCCAGGAAGTGGTCGCGCCTGTGGCTGAAGAAGCCGTCGTCGCAGCAGCCGAACTCAAATACACGACAATCCTCACCCAGGCCGATTTCGATCTCTGGTTGAAGAAGTTGAACGACGCCAAACTGATCGCCTTCGATACCGAAACCACCGGCATCGATGCGCAACGGGCGCAACTCGTAGGCTTGTCGTTCGCGGTACAAGCCAATGAAGCGGCCTACATCCCGTTGACCCACTCCTACATGGGCGTGCCGGAGCAACTGGATCGCGACACCGTACTGCGCGCACTGAAACCGATTCTGGAAGACCCGAACAAGCTCAAGGTCGGCCAGCACGCCAAGTTCGACATGAACATCCTGGCCAACTGCGCCATCGGTGGCGATCAGAGCTGCGGCATCAGCGTGCAAGGCATCGCCTTCGACACCATGCTCGAATCCTACGTACTGGATTCCACCGCGACCCGCCACGACATGGACAGCCTGGCACTCAAATACCTGAATCACACCACCACCGGTTTTACCGATATCGCCGGTAAGGGGGCCAAGCAGCTGACGTTTGACCAGATTGCCCTGGAACTGGCCGGGCCTTACGCCGCCGAAGATGCCGACGTGACCCTGCGCCTGCACCAAACCTTGCAGGCCAAGCTCAATGCGATTCCGAGCCTGAGCAAGGTCCTGAGCGACATCGAAATGCCGCTGGTGCCCGTGTTGGCACGGATCGAGCGCCAGGGTGCGCTGGTGGATGCCGCCCTGCTGGGTATCCAGAGCGTTGAACTGGGCACGAAAATGGTCGAGTTGGAGCGTGAGGCTTATGCCATTGCCGGCGAAGAATTCAACCTCGGCTCGCCAAAGCAATTGGGCGCGATCCTGTACGACAAACTCGGCCTGCCGATCCTCAGCAAAACCGCCAAGGGCCAGGCTTCCACCGCCGAAGCCGTGCTGGCGGAACTGGCCGACCAGGATTTCCCGCTGCCCAAGGTGCTGATGCAGTACCGCTCGATGAGCAAGCTGAAAAGCACCTACACCGATCGCCTGCCGGAGCAAATCAACCCGCGCACCGGTCGGATTCACACCTCTTATCATCAAGCCGTCGCGGCGACCGGGCGTTTGTCGTCCAGCGATCCAAACCTGCAAAACATACCGATCCGCACCGCCGAAGGTCGGCGGATTCGTCAGGCGTTCGTCGCGCCAACAGGCTACAAACTGCTGGCGGCGGACTACTCGCAGATCGAACTGCGGATCATGGCCCACCTGGCCAAGGACGAAGGCTTGCTGCACGCCTTCCGCAACGACCTGGACGTGCACAAGGCCACGGCGGCGGAAGTCTTCGGGGTTGAACTGACTGAGGTCACCACCGATCAACGCCGTAGCGCCAAGGCGATCAACTTCGGCTTGATCTATGGCATGAGCGCGTTTGGCCTGGCCAAGCAGATTGGCGTCGATCGCAAGCAGTCCCAGGCGTACATCGACCGTTATTTCGCCCGCTACCCCGGCGTTCTCCAATATATGGAGCGCACCCGCACCCAGGCTGCCGAGCAGGGTTTCGTTGAAACCATCTTTGGTCGACGCCTGTACCTGCCGGACATCAACGCGAAAAACCCGGCCCTGCGCAAAGGTGCCGAACGCACGGCGATCAACGCCCCAATGCAAGGCACCGCGGCAGACATCATCAAGAAAGCCATGGTGGCAGTGGATAACTGGCTGACGTCGTCAGGCCTGGACGCCAAAGTCATCCTCCAGGTGCACGATGAATTGGTGCTTGAGGTGCGTGAGGACCTGGTCGATCAGGTGCGTGAAGAAATTCGTGCGCATATGAGCGACGCAGTGAAGCTGGACGTACCGCTTCTGGTCGAGGTGGGCGTAGGCAATAACTGGGACGAGGCTCACTAAGCCGTCTGAACGGGGCTTTCTGCCGCGGCATAGTGCCGCGGCAGACTCGGGTCGAAGGGCGCTTAGTTCGAAAAATGCGTCGGGTTATTCCAAAGGCATTTGAAAAATTTCTGAACTAATCTAGTGAACCGCCACTCAGAGTTACTGAATGGCTGGTGAAGCCCTTCGATGCTCCTATGTTGTGTTAAGTGTTGGCAGATACTCTGGACCCCGCCCTAACGGTCCGGAACTTGAACCCCGGAACTTCCCCCTCCCCATAAGAAGTCCGGGGTTTTTTTTGCCTGCAGGAAAGTTTTACTCGGCGATCTCGGCGCCCTTGTCCGCCAATTCCATCCAGCCCGCCAATACAGTGTAGGCGTCTTCCAGACCCAAGCGTTTTGGCGCCGAGAACAACTGGATAGTGATCGTGTCACCCCAACCCTTGCGAATGTCTGCCTGAACTTTGAGCAGGACATTCTTCGCCGCGCCGTAGGTCAGCTTGTCCGCTTTGGTCAGCAAAATGTGCATCGGCATGCCGCTGGCGACCGCCCAATCGAGCATCAGCAAGTCGAAGTCGGTCATTGGATGACGGATGTCCATCATCAGGATCAGACCTTTCAAACTCTCGCGACCGCCCAGATAAGCTTCCAGGTGACGCTGCCAGTGCAGCTTCAACGGGATAGGTACTTTTGCGTAACCGTAGCCCGGAAGGTCGACCAGACGACGATCATCGTCTAGCTTGAAGAAGTTCAACAACTGCGTGCGACCCGGCGTTTTCGAGGTCCGCGCCAGGCTGGCGTGAGTCAGGGTGTTCAGCGCGCTGGATTTGCCGGCGTTGGAACGCCCGGCGAAGGCTACTTCAAAGCCTTCGTCGTCCGGACATTGGTCGACTTTGGCAGCGCTGAGCATGAAGGTGGACTGTTGGCACAGGCCGAGGATAGGGTTCTTGAGTTGCATGGGATTTCCGATGTGGGCGGCGCCGGGAATGGACGCGGCGAGCAGTGTCGTTTCCGTTTCAGTAGCGCCAGTATATAATGCCGCAGATTTTGTGTGCGCTTTGTCCCAGCGTAGGATGAAGTTCACGAGAGCGATAGACCTTGATTGCGCACTAGAACGCAGAACGCTCTCTACCCTGAAAAGGTCGTTTTATGACGAAATGGCTGCTAGCTGCCGGTGTCTTGATGCCGCTTTACAGCGCTCAGGCTACACAGGATCCGGAAGCTGTGTACAACCGTGTTTGTGGTGCCTGTCATTCCGGCCAACTACCCTTGGCGCCTCAGAAGGGCGATCAGGAAGCCTGGACGCCGAGGTTGGCGAAAGGTATGGAGACGCTGGTGCAACACGTGACCCAGGGTTTCAAGGCGATGCCGCCGCGTGGTTTGTGCATGGACTGCAGTGCCGAGGATTACCAAGCCATCATCCACTGGATGAGCGAGTAAACCCGGCCCATAACTCTTTAACCCTTAGCCGTAGTTGGATTAGCTGATGAACAAATTGATCGTGAGTCTGCTGTTGACCGTGGGGATCTCCGGCATTGCCCATGCTGCAGGTGATGCAACAGCTGGCCAGGCGAAAGCCGCAGTATGTGGCGCCTGTCATGGCCCGGATGGCAACAGCATGGCGCCTAACTTTCCGAAACTGGCAGGTCAGGGCGAGCGTTATCTGAACAAGCAGTTGCACGACATCAAGTCCGGCAAACGCACGGTACTGGAAATGACCGGCCTGCTGACCAACCTGAGCGATCAGGACCTGGCCGATATCGCCGCCTACTTCGCCAGCCAGAAAGGCAGCGTTGGCGCCGCCGACCCTAAAGTCGTGGCTCGCGGTGAAGCACTGTTCCGTGGTGGCGACCTGGCCAAGGGTCTGCCAGCCTGTACCGGCTGCCACTCGCCCAATGGCGCAGGCAACGCCGCCGCCGGCTTCCCGCACCTGGGTGGTCAACATGCTCAATATGTGGCCAAGCAACTGACCGACTTCCGCAAGGAAGAAGGCGGCCGCTCCAACGACGGCGACACCAAAACCATGCAGACCATCGCCAAAAGGCTGAGCGACGAAGATATCGCCGCGGTCTCCAGCTACATCCAGGGCCTGCACTAAGGCCTGCGGATCGAGCGTTACGCAGGATGGACATCTCCTGCAACGTTAACGCTCGATTAATCCGTCGATGCAAGCATAAAAAGGGTGGCTTTGGCCGCCCTTTTTTGTGGCCGCTGCCGTTACACTACAGAACTCAAGCCCGCCATGACCTGTCTGTAAACAGGTCGCGCGAGGCGACCTAATTTGTCCAGGAGTAAAGCATGCGTAATCTGATCATCAGCGCCGCACTCGTCGCTGCCAGCCTGTTCGGCATGACCGCGGCCCAGGCCGCCGAAGCACCTGCAGCCCCTTACGTCGAATTGACCAATGCTGTTCCGGTGGCTGTCCCTGGCAAGATCGAAGTGGTGGAGCTGTTCTGGTATGGCTGCCCGCACTGCTACGCTTTTGAACCGGTGATCAATCCCTGGGTTGAGAAACTGCCTTCCGACGTCAACTTCGTCCGTATCCCCGCCATGTTCGGCGGCCCTTGGGATGCTCACGGGCAAATGTTCCTGACCCTGGAGGCCATGGGTGTCGAGAGCAAGGTGCACAAGGCGGTGTTTGAAGCTATCCAGAAAGAACACAAGAAGCTGACTGATCCAGCAGACATGGCGGAATTCCTGGCCACTCAGGGCGTCGACAAAGACAAGTTCCTGGCCACCTTCAATTCCTTCGCCATCAAAGGCCAAATCGTCAAAGCCAAAGAGCTGGCGAAGAAGTATGAGATCTCCGGTGTTCCAACCATGATCGTCAACGGAAAATACCGCTTTGACGTGGGCTCTGCCGGCGGTGCCGAACAAGCCCTGAAACTGGCCGACAAACTGGTCGACCAAGAGCGAGCGGCTAACAAGGCTGCTGCCAACTAAGCGCGGCCACTGCCATGCGCCGCTGGGGTACTGAACGCGTCGTTGGCCTGCATGAACCGCGGGTCAACACGCATCACCTGGAATCGACGGGCCTGCCCGCAGACAGCCGTTTGCGTTTGCTCAGCTTCAACATCCAGGTCGGCATCAGTACCGAGCGCTATCGGCATTATCTGACCCGTGGCTGGCAACACCTGTTGCCGCACACCGGGCGTGCCGACAACCTGCAAAAGATCGGCAACCTGTTGGGCGACTTCGATCTGGTCGCCTTGCAGGAAGCCGATGGCGGCAGCCTGCGCTCAGGCTACGTCAATCAGGTCGAACACCTGGCCCAGCTCGGGGCCTTCCCTTACTGGTATCAACAACTCAATCGCAATCTCGGTCGCCTCGGCCAGCACAGCAATGGCGTGCTCAGCCGCCTGCGCCCATGGGCGATTGAAGATCACCCGCTACCGGGGCCCAAGGGCCGCGGGGCAATTCTGGTGCGCTTCGGCGAAGGTCCGGAGGCGTTGATCGTCGTGATGATGCACCTGGCGCTCGGCGCCCGTGTGCGCAGCCTGCAACTGGCCTACATCCGCGAATTGATCGGCGGCTACAAACACCAGGTGCTGATGGGTGACATGAACACCCACGCCAGCGACTTGCTGCAAAACTCCCCGTTGCGCGACCTCGGCCTGCTGGCGCCGCAACTGGAAGCGACGTTCCCCAGCTGGCGCCCGCAGCGCTGCCTGGACCACATTCTGCTCAGCCCGACCCTGACCCTGGAAAGAGTCGAAGTGCTGGCACAACCGATTTCCGATCACCTGCCGGTCGCGGTAGAGATTCGTTTGCCGGGTTCGCTCACGGCCGATGCATTCCCCGCGTTGAGTCCTGCCCCTCGCGGATCCCATGAATGAGCGACGAAGCACAGCGCTGGAAAGAGAAGTACCTCAAAAGCATCGAACAACAGGAAAAACTCGAGCGTCGCTGGGACGCCCGGCTCGACCTGCTGCGTCGCGGGCTGGTACGCAGCACGCTGGCGGCCGAGGGCACCGACCGCGCCGTTGACCTGTGCATGAAGGAAATGCGCGAAGTGGTGCGCACCGACGACATGGATGCGGGTCTCGCCGCGCTGCTGCCGCGACTGGAAAAAGCCGTGCTCGACTCCGAACAGCGCCGCGAAACCCGGGTCGATCAGGTCAGCGCGGCACTGAACGCGCTGGTTTCGCAGCTCCAGGCGTTGCCGCTACCCCGGGAAGTCAGCCGGCCACTCAAGACCTTCGCCAAGCAACTGGACGGGCGCGTCGGCCAGGCCCGCGAGATTCCACTGCTGCTCAGCGAACTGAGCGGCTTGCAAGGCAAGGCCCTGAACCAACTGGAAAACCCTGCCGAACCTGGCCGCCCAGGTTTGCTCCAGCGGCTATTTGGCAGTCGGGAAACGGAAGAAGCAGTGCCACAGGTCGCTGCTCCCGCGGTGCAGGCGCCGGTCCAGCAATCTCCCGCACCGGTTTCTGCGCCGCTTGCCGAGGCACCGCAGACCAAGGCCGAAATCGCACCAGTCGCCAATGTGCCGCAGCAAGTGCCGCCAACAGCGCAAGTCGCGCCAATTGCCACCGTCATTCCCGAACCGCCAGCGCCGCAGACGACACCGGTACCCGTGCCGGAAATCGTGGCATTTGTCCCACCGGTGCTCGAGCCGCAAGTAACGCGAGCCCAAGCGCCAGTGCCGCAGCCAGAGCCTGAACTGCCCCAAGAGCCAACGCCACCGATCATCGCGCCCGCCGTCCACGCTCAACCAGCCTTCAATCCGGACGAACTGACGCCGGCGGCCAATCCCGAAACACCTGTATTCCTCGACAGCCTGCCCTTACCTGCCGTGATGGCTCAGGCACTGGCCGCAATCGATCCTGAACACCCCGAGCAAGACATCCTCTACGCGCTGCCAGATTCACCGGAGCCGTCCTACAGCTCCGTGGCATCGCATATCGAAGAAACGCTGCTGGGTCTGCTAAATGACTTGACGCTCCCAGAGCGCCACCGCCCGCAGGCCGAAGCCATGCGGGAACGCCTGCAAAATGGCTTGAACTGGTATGAATTGCTGCCGATCCTCGATGATCTGGCGACTTTGATGCTGGCGATCACCGACAGCGGCCAGCACGAATTCGAAGCGTACTTGCAGCAACTCAATGAACGCCTCGAGTCATTCCAAAGCAACCTGCAAGCCGCCAGTGCCGGCCATGCCGATAACCGCTCCGCCGCGCGGGAGATGGACACGCAGATCCGCGAACAGGTCGACGGCTTGCAAACCAGCGTGCAGGACGCCGCGGACCTGGAAGACCTCAAACACGTACTGGAAAACCATCTCGAAGGCCTGCTGGGCACCATGGACCAGCATCAGAAGCAGCGCGACGAACGCGAGCAGGAAGTCGCTGCCCGCTTGCAAGGCCTGGCCGAACGGGTCGCGCACATGGAACAAGAAGCCCTGGGCTACCGCGAGCACCTTGAAGAACAACGGCAAAAAGCCCTGATTGACCCGCTGACCGGCCTGCCCAACCGCGCCGCCTGGAGCGAACGACTTGAACACGAAATCGGCGAATGGCAGCAGCACGGCAACACGTTGATGCTGGCTATGCTCGACCTCGACCATTTCAAACGCATCAACGATAACTATGGCCACCTGGCAGGCGACAAGGTGCTGAAAATCATCGCCAGCGTGCTGCGCAAACGCCTGCGCGGATCGGATTTCATTGCTCGCTTTGGTGGCGAAGAGTTCGTGCTATTAATGCCCGCGACGGTGCCGGCAGCCGGCGCAAAATTGCTGGAAATCCTGCGCGCGTCGATTGAAGCCTGCCCTTTTCACTTCAAGGGTGAACGGGTGACCGTCACGATTTCCATGGGGCTGACTGCGTTCAAACCCGGAGAACATAGCGACTTGGTGCTTAAAAGAGCCGATCAGGCGCTCTATCGGGCCAAAAATGCCGGGCGCAACCGGGTGGAACTGGGCTGATAGCTATTTGTGCCATTTTGTTTAAAGCGGCTCTTTCGCCTTCGTGGCACAAGGCATTACGTTACACTGTTGCATTACAGTCCTGCGTGTATTGCCTTCTGCCATGAAATATCTTGCTCTCGCTCTGTCGCTTCTGTTGCTGGCCGGTTGTGCCAGCGGTCCGCGCTTCGACACCAGCCACCCTTCCGCCAACTTCGACAGCCGCGTGCAGTTCGTGGTGGTGCATTACACCTCCGCCTCGCTGGAGCGTTCGCTGCAGCTGTTGACCCATGGCGAGGTCAGCAGCCACTACCTGATCGGTGACGATAACGGCGCGACCATCTACAAACTGGTGGATGAAAACCTGCGCGCCTGGCACGCCGGGGAAAGCGAATGGCAAGGCCGGACGTGGCTGAACTCAAGCTCCATCGGCATTGAAATCGTTAATCCGGGCTTCCGCGACATGCCGACCGGCGGCCGCTACTGGTACCCCTACAGCGAAGCCCAGGTCCAATCCTTGATTGTCCTGCTCAAGGACATCAGCCAACGCAATGGCATCAGCCCTCGGCACATCATCGGTCATAGCGACATCGCCCCGCTGCGCAAGCTGGATCCAGGTCCGCTGTTTCCCTGGAAGCGCCTGGCCGCCGAAGGCCTGGGCATCTGGCCGAACGAGCAGGCCGTCGCACGCCGGCAAGTGCAATACGAGGTAGAGCTGCCGAGCATCGGCTGGTTCCAGGAACAACTGGCGCGCCTGGGCTACGCAACGCCGCAAACCGGCGAACTGGATGTGGCAACACGCCATGTGTTGGCAGCCTTCCAAATGCATTACCGCCCTTCCCGTTTCGACGGCACCCCGGATGCGCAAACCGCAGCCATGCTGCTGGTGCTCAACCAGACAAAATAATGACGCCCGCCCGACGGTCAGCGCTTATTCTCAATCAGCAGCTATAACTCATTGGTAATTCTTCGGATATTCCAATATGCCTGCTGCTCGAGAGAGGTTGCGTAGTTGGTTCTATCGCCCATGGTTTTTGGCGATGCTGGCTGCTGCCTTGAGCGCAACCCTGCTGATGGCCGGCAGTCTGTTTATCGCGATGCATCAGGTCGAGCAAAACGAAAGCCAGGAAATGAACGCCCAAGGGGAGCGCTTCCTCGCCCGTCTTGAGCAAATGTTCGGGCAACTGCGCGAAAGCCTCGATGACCTGGAAGCCCAACCGCTGCGAAGTTGCAACGACGAAATGATCGCTACTTTGCAGCAGATCAGCTTCAGCTACCGCTTCGTCTACGAAGCCGCTTTTATGGACACCAACCGAATCTGCTCCAATCGCCCTCGTCAGGAAGGGCTGGCGATGATACGACCAGCGGACCTCAGAGGCCCCACCTACAGTTACTGGCTGAACACCACCACCGAACCCGATGAAAACCGCGCTGCACTGATGCTTAGTCGTGGCAACTTCAGGGTGGCGACTTCTCGCGGGCATCTGACCGACATGGTCGACCTCTCCCCCGGCAGCAGCCTGCTGGTGGTGCTCGACCACGGGAAGCGAGCGATCCCGGTGCTGGGCGTCGAGCAGGCCTGGCCACCCACGGAGCCCTGGCCGCCGAAAAGCCTCGATTCCCTGCAAGTGACTCAAACCCGCCTGATTTACCGCATGCCCACTAATAATCCGGAATATCAGTTGGTACTGATCACTCCGCGCACCGCCATGCATGTGCCGGCGGTCTGGTGGTGGCTGCTGCCGGCGAGTCTGGCCTTGGGGATTATCGTCGGCTTCCTGGTGTTTCTGCTGGTGCGCCAGCGTCAGTCGCTGGACGCCGAACTGCAAGGCGCGATACGCCGTGGCGAGTTGCAAGTGTTGTATCAACCGATCTTCGACCTCGTCAGTCGCAACTGCGTCGGTGCTGAAGCCCTGCTGCGATGGCGAAGGCCGGATGGCACGCTGACCAGTCCCGATCTATTTATCCCGATGGCGGAGAACACCGGTCAGATTCGCCAGATGACCGACTTCGTCTTGCAGCGTTTGCTTGAACAGTTAGGTCAACTACTACGGGCGAATCCGCAGCTGTACATCTCGGTCAATCTGGCGGCCTGCGATGTGATGGTGCCGCGTATCGGACAGGTGATGGCGCGTCTGCTGACCTTGCACCGGGTCGCGGCCAAACAGATTGCCTTCGAGGTGACGGAGCGCGGCTTGATCGACGTGGTGGTGGCTCGGGAAAACCTGCAAGCCTTGCGCGATGTAGGGCACCAAGTGCTGATCGATGACTTTGGCACCGGCTATTGCAGCCTGGCGTACCTGCAAACCCTGCCGGTGGATTGCCTGAAAATCGACAAGGCTTTCATCGATGCCCTGGGCCATGACGCCGCCAGCAGCGGCGTGGCCCCGCACATCATTCACATGGCCCAGGCCCTGCAACTCAAGGTGATCGCCGAAGGCATCGAGCATGAAGCCCAGGCGGCGTTCCTGAGCAGCGAAGGGGTGAAGTTCGGTCAGGGCTGGCTGTTCGCCCATGCGTTGAGCGCGGTGCAGTTCATCGAACTGATTACCCGTGGTCGCCGGCTAACGAGCCGGCGCCTGGATGACGAAGCGTAACAGCGCCTTAGACCGCCAGCGCCATATAGAACTGCGTGCCCTGCCCCGGCCGCGAATAAACCCCCATCCGCCCGCCGTGCAATTGCACGATTTCCTTGCACAAGGCCAGGCCCAGCCCGGCACCGCCCTTTTTGCGCCCGACCTGCACAAACGGCTCGAAAATCCGCCCTTGCTGGCCGTAGGCAATGCCTTCGCCGTTATCCTCGACGCTGATAATCACCCGCTCGCCATGGCGCCGGGCCTGCAAGCGGATCTGCCCATCCTCGGCGGTATGCCGCAAGGCATTGTCGATCAGGTTGTCGAGTACTCGATCCAGTTGCGCCTGATCCGCCTGCAACCGCGGCAACGACCCCTGCACTTCCACCAGCAACTCGATCCCCCTCTCTGCCGCCGCCCCCGCAAAACGACCTTGTGCCTGCTCCAGCAAGTCCTCTATGGAGCACGGGCCCAGTGTCAGTTTCTGTAGACCGTTCTGGTAGCGCGAGAAGTTCAGCAGGTCGTTGATCAACTGCATCAAACGCTGCATTTCTTCGTTCACCGTGTCCAGCAAGTCCGCTTCGCGCGAATCCGGCGGGAATTTCGCTCGCTCGCGAAACAGACCGAACGCCATGTGCATCCCGGTGACCGGCGTGCGCAGTTCATGCGAAGCACGCAACACGAACTCACTGCGCACCCGTTCGAACGCCCGCTGCTCGGTGACGTCATGCAGCACCATTACCGCGCCGAGAATATGCCCCTGGGTATGGCTGACCGGGGTCAGACTGTAGGTCAACAGCCGCGACTCGCCGTCGACTTCAACACTCAGGTCTTCCGGCGCGCGCTCCAACGTGCCGCCCCGCAAGACCAATTGCAGCAGTGCATCCAGTTCGGGACGCTCAAGCGCGGCGCCCAACCCCTGGCCGAGACGATCACTGTCCCAACCCAATTGCCGTTGCGCCACCGGGTTAAGGTGCTCCAGATGACCTTCGCGGTCGATCATCAGCAAACCGTCATCAATGCTGTCGAGCACCGCCTGCAAGCGCTGCTGGCCGGCCATCAACTCGTCGATATTGGTCGCTTGGTGCTCACGCAGGGCCTCGGCCATGATGCCAAAGCGTTTGGTCAACTGGTTCATTTCCGCAGCCGAGGAAATCGGCAGGGTCACTTCGAAATTACCTTGGCCAATGTGGTCCGCGGCCTTGGCCAGTGCTTCGATTGGCGCACCGAAACGTCGGGCAATCCCATGAGCCGTAATGAAACCGATGATCAGTACCGCCAGGCCTACCAAGCCGAGCAGCCCGGCGATCAGCAGCGCCCGATCACGGCCCTTGCGCTGGGTGTCGTTGATGTTGTCCAGCGCTCGCTTGTGTTCGGAAATCAGGCCGTTGCGCAGCGTGTTGAATTTTTCCGTGAGCGCTTCATTGCCACTCAACACGTGGGTCGGGTCGCGGGACTCGCCGTAAGCCTGGAGAAAACTCAGGTAATCCGTTTTGGCTTGGTTGAAGCCGTACTGGACGCCATCGCCCAATTGCTCATGAGCAATGCCTTCGTCGAGCAACTGAAAGTAATGCTGCCGGGAGGCCTCGAATGCAGCGGGATCAGGTTTCTCGCTGAGCATGCTGATCAGTTGATCGCCCAGGGCTTGGCGCAGCTTGAGGCCCAAGTCGAGGGTGACAAAGTTGTTGCGGACTAAAGCTTCCTGGCTACCCGCCATCTGCATGACGCTGACCAGCCCGAGCAATAGCCCAAGCAACGCCACGGTGATGAGTGCGGAAATACTCAGGAACAGCCGGGTCCGCAACTTCATCGCCAGTTTCATCGGATGCCGCTCACAGGTTGTACTGCTTGCGTTTGCGGTACAGGGTCGAGGCATCGATGCCCAGGGTTTTGGCCGCTTGGTCCAGGGTTCCGGCGGTGGCCAGAACGGCGCCGATGTGGGCTTTTTCCAGCTCATCCAGGCTCAGCGCGGCACCGACCCGTGGTGAATTATTGGCCGGTTGTTCGGCCATGCCCAAGTGGCTGATTTCGACACGCTCCTGCGGGCAGATGATGCTCGCCCGCTCCACCACGTTTCGCAGTTCACGGATGTTGCCCGGCCATCGATAGCTGAGCAGCGCCTCCCGGGCCTCATCACTGAAGCCCCGGGCTGGACGGCCGTATTCCTTGACGAAACGCGCCAGAAAACGGTCGGCCAGGGTCAGGATGTCTTCGCTGCGTTCGCGCAACGGCGGCAGGTGCAAGGTGATGACGTTCAGGCGATAGAGCAAGTCCTCACGGAAACGACCGTCGCGCACCATGTCTTCAAGGTTGAGGTTGGTCGCGGCGAGAATCCGCACATCGGCGCGGCGGGTCACCGGATCGCCCACCCGCTCGTATTCTTTGTCTTGAATGAATCTGAGTAACTTCGGCTGCAACGTCAGGGGAAAATCGCCGATCTCGTCGAGAAACAGCGTTCCGCCATCTGCCTGGTTGACACGCCCCAAGGTACTTTCGCTGGCTCCGGTAAACGCACCGCGGCTGTGGCCGAACAGTTCGCTTTCCATCAGTTCAGCGGTCAGCGATGGGCAGTTGATAGTGACGCAGGATTTTTTCTCGCGCTTGCTCCAGCCGTGAATGGCCCGGGCCAGTTCACCTTTACCGGTCCCGGACTCGCCGAGAATCAGGATATTGGCGTCGGTGCCGGCCACTTGCCGGGCCGTTTCGAGCACAACCTTCATCGCCGGGCTGTGGGAGTCCAGGCCATCCTTGGTTTTGCGCACTTCACCTTCGAGGGCTTCCAGGCGCGCCGAGAGTTGGCGCACTTCCAGTTGCTTGGCGGTGGCCAGGCGCAATTGATCCGGGCTGCAGGGTTTGACCAAATAGTCGGCGGCACCCGCCTGAATCGCATCGACCGCGGTATCGACGGCGGAATGCGCGGTAACAATCACCACGCGCATCCACGGCGCCTGAATGCGCATCTGTGCCAATACATCGAGGCCGTTGTCCTCGCCCAGGCGCAAATCCAGGAAGCACAGATCGAACACCTGACGCTGTAACAGTGCATCAGCCTGGGCGGCGCTGTTGGCGGTGGCGACGGTATAGCCTTCGTCTTCGAGGCAATAGCGGAAGGTACGAAGGATGGCGGACTCGTCGTCCACAAGCAGAATGCGGCCTTGATGCTCAGTGGCTGATTCCATTTTCCTACGCTCCTTACTGAATGATTTTGGTTAGTCCCCGACAAATCGGGCAAGTTGCATGGTTGATTCTGGTCCATTCCAGCGATGGCAGGGTAGATATCTACTTACCATTTCGCCAACAGACTGATTTAGCTGGTTTTTTATAAAAAACCCAGCATTTCGGCGATGACCTACGTGAACGTCTGACATCCACGCCCTCCTCTCAATTCAAAAATTCTGAAAGTTCCTGTGAAGCTTTCGTGCATTACGCACGACCGCCAGAGGCCCATCGTGCAGGATGCGTGCGGAACGATTTTCATCACAATCATAACTAGTTGATTTTGTTGTGTTTTTTACTTACTAAAAGCTGGCATGCAGGCTGCAATAGTCTTGTTAACGCAGGGCATTCACGGAATGAACGCTCTCAACAAGATGACCACCCAGGTGGAGGAGCTACAGGATGAATCGCCAACGTGCCGCGCAACTGCGTATCTCGCCACTGCATATCCAGCAGGGCTTGTTCGCCATGCTCGCCCTTACGATCACTTTGATCGGCGGCCAGCAGTTTGCCCGCTGGGAGCAAAACCAGCAGCCAGAGGCGCCACGCCTGTCGATTCAACACGCCACCCAGACCCACTTCAGTGCCGTCAGCAGCAACGTGGCTGACAGCGCCTCGATGCGAATGATGGACGTCGACCAGGCCCAGCCTGTGGACCAGATGCCCCGTCAGGAACGTTGGGTGTTTTAAAGAACCGAACTTGGCGCGACCGATGCGCCGGGAAAAGCACCACCTGCACTACCTCTAAATAGAAGCGTAAGGAGAATCACCATGTTGAGCTGGGCAATTACATTCTTGATCATTGCCATCATCGCCGCCGTACTGGGCTTCGGTGGTATCGCGGGCACCGCCACGGGTATCGCCAAGATTCTCTTTGTCGTGTTCCTGGTGATGTTCATTGCATCGTTCTTCTTTGGCCGTCGCGGTCGAGGCTGAATATGAGCGTTTTGTTTAAGACACTGGCAGCCGCCCTGCTTCTGGGCGGTAGTGCCATGGCGATGGCGGCCAATGACGGCCAGGCGCGGGCCAATGAGCTGCTGAACTCCGACCCGCAGTACCGTGAAACCTGGACAAAAGTCGTCAAAAAGGAAGAGCGACTGCCGGAATGGGTGATGAACCTGACCGGCGACTCAGAGCAAATGAATGCCGTTCAAGAAGATGGCGACCAGTATCTGGTCGGGCCCCTGTGCGAAACCCAACAGACGTGCCTGAACAAACGCTTGATCGTGGCATTCAGCTTCAACAAGAAGGATGCCTACGCGATGCTGGTCGAAGTGCCTGCGGGACTGCCCGCCGACAAGTCACCCACGCGACATGCCGACTACCGCTTCCTGGGGAAGCCGAATCAGGGCATGCAGGACCTGTTGATGGAACAACTGAAAAAAGATCCGAACTGGTACTGAGTTTGAAACATGAAAGGAGCAGCATCGCTTCTTTCCAGTGCGCCACCCGAGGAAGGCAGGCGCATGACCAAGGGGTCGGGACGCTCTGACTGTTCCAGTGTCGGAGTGACCTACGGGCACATGGAGTGTCTGCGCAAGGGCCGGGTCAGGTGTAAAGCTGCTACGCAAGTTCGCCGTCCCCGAGTGGCTCGACGGACTTGCGGAGAGCTTCAACGTGCAAAACGTTGATCTAGAGCACTTCGCTTAATCCCTTCTGCTGCATATTCCCCGCAAAACCGTTTCGCGGTGTTTCTTCACGACCGTATATCGAGAAACCTCCGACTTTCATCCGAAGAGTTTTCGCTGCTAAACGTAGGCTTTTTCCTAAGTTTTGCCATGAATTCAACTGTTTAAAAATCAACCAACCTGCTCTGAAATGGCCGGTTCACGGCACTTATGCCTGCCGAAATGTCGTATTCGAACCGGTTGGGACGCCAGTTTCATTTGAAAAAGCTCATGCCGATTCGGCATAGGGTAGGCGTTTACGGCATTAGACGTCGCTTCCTTGCATCGGAATAGTTGCGCCTTTTTTCGCCTGCCGAAGAGCCGTAATTACGCGCTTCGGGGCACCTTATACGGGGGCAGATGCACAAACTTTTCCGCCACTGAGCGTTCCAGTTCGCGCATCTGCCCGAGTCAAACTGAAGTAAGGGTAATGATATGAAGAAGGCAAAGCTTAGCCTCGCCTGGCAGATCCTCATCGGTCTGGTATTGGGGATTGCAATCGGTGCGCTGCTCAACCATTTCAGTGCCGAAAAAGCCTGGTGGATCAGTAACGTCCTGCAACCTGCGGGCGATATCTTTATCCGTCTGATCAAGATGATCGTGATCCCGATCGTGATCTCTTCGCTGGTAGTCGGTATTGCCGGCGTCGGCGACGCGAAGAAGCTCGGGCGCATCGGCCTCAAGACCATTCTTTACTTCGAAGTCGTCACCACCATCGCCATCCTGGTCGGTCTGGTGCTGGCCAACGTGGTCCATCCGGGCACCGGCATCGACATGAGCACCCTGGGTACTGTGGATATTTCCAAGTACCAGGCGACTGCCGCCGAGGTTCAGCATGAACACGCGTTCATCGAAACCATCCTCAACCTGATCCCATCGAACATCTTCGCGGCCATGGCCCGCGGCGAGATGCTGCCGATCATCTTCTTCTCCGTATTGTTCGGTCTCGGTCTGTCGAGCCTGCAATCGGACCTGCGCGAGCCGCTGGTGAAGATGTTCCAGGGCGTGTCCGAGAGCATGTTCAAAGTCACCCACATGATCATGAACTACGCGCCAATCGGCGTGTTCGCCCTGATCGCGGTGACCGTGGCCAACTTCGGTTTCGCCTCTTTGCTGCCGCTGGCCAAACTGGTGGTGCTGGTTTACTTCGCCATCGCCTTCTTCGCCTTCGTGGTGCTGGGCCTGATCGCCAAGCTGTTCGGCTTCTCGGTCATCAAGCTGATGCGCATCTTCAAAGATGAGCTGGTGTTGGCTTACTCCACCGCCAGTTCCGAAACCGTGTTGCCGCGCGTGATCGAGAAGATGGAAGCGTACGGCGCGCCGAAAGCCATTTGCAGCTTCGTGGTGCCGACCGGTTACTCGTTCAACCTCGATGGTTCGACCCTGTACCAGAGCATCGCGGCGATCTTCATTGCCCAGCTCTACGGCATCGACCTGTCGATCAGCCAGCAATTGCTGCTGGTGTTGACCCTGATGGTCACCTCCAAAGGCATCGCCGGTGTACCGGGCGTGTCCTTCGTGGTGCTGCTGGCCACCTTGGGCAGCGTCGGTATTCCGCTGGAAGGCCTGGCATTCATCGCCGGTGTCGACCGCATCATGGACATGGCCCGCACCGCACTGAACGTGATCGGCAACGCCTTGGCTGTGCTGGTTATCTCGCGCTGGGAAGGCATGTACGACGACGCCAAGGGCGAGCGCTACTGGAACTCCCTGCCGCACTGGCGCAGCAAGGAAAAACTGCCGGCAGGTGAAATTTCCAAGAGCTGATCACGCCCTCTGTAGGAGCAAGGCTTGCCCGCGATGAACGATGACCCGGTGTAACTGAAACACCGCGGCGTCTGCATCGCGAGCAAGCTTTGCTCCTACAAAGAACAGCCAAAACAAACCCCGGAGAAATCCGGGGTTTGTCGTTTCTGACGACCCCGCTATCATTCGCCGCATTCTTCGGGGGATTTAACTGATGCTCAATGGCCTGTGGCTTGGCTTCTTCATCGTGGCAGCCGTGTCGGCTCTGGCGCAGTGGCTGATCGGCGGCAACGCCGGGATCTTCGCGGCGATGGTGGAAAGCATCTTCGCCATGGCCAAGTTGTCGGTGGAGGTCATGGTCCTGTTGTTCGGCACCCTGACCCTGTGGCTGGGCTTTCTGCGGATTGCCGAGAAAGCCGGGATCGTCGACTGGCTGGCCAAGGCCCTCGGCCCATTGTTCCTGCGCCTGATGCCGGAAGTTCCGCCCGGGCACCCGGCGATCGGCCTGATCACCCTGAACTTCGCCGCCAACGGCTTGGGCCTGGACAACGCCGCGACGCCGATCGGCCTCAAGGCGATGAAGGCGCTGCAAGAGTTAAACCCCAGCGCCACGGTGGCCAGCAACGCGCAAATTCTGTTCCTGGTGCTCAACGCTTCGTCCCTGACCCTGCTGCCGGTGACGATCTTCATGTACCGCGCCCAGCAAGGCGCGCCGGACCCGACGCTGGTGTTCCTGCCGATCCTGCTCGCCACTAGCTGCTCGACCATCGTCGGCCTGCTGTCGGTGGCGTTCATGCAACGCCTGCGCCTGTGGGACCCCGTGGTGCTTGCGTATCTGATTCCCGGCGCCCTGGCATTGGGTGCCTTCATGGCGCTGCTGGGGACGCTCTCAGCCACCGCGCTGGCCGGTCTGTCTTCAATCCTTGGGAACTTGACGCTGTTCGGCCTGATCATGGTGTTTTTGATCATTGGCGCACTGCGCAAAGTGAAGGTCTACGAAGCATTCGTCGAAGGCGCCAAAGAAGGCTTCGATGTCGCCAAGAACCTGCTGCCGTACTTGGTGGCGATGCTCTGTGCAGTAGGCGTATTGCGGG
This sequence comes from Pseudomonas sp. LBUM1646, assembly GCF_059716165.1. Classification (NCBI taxonomy): domain Bacteria; kingdom Pseudomonadati; phylum Pseudomonadota; class Gammaproteobacteria; order Pseudomonadales; family Pseudomonadaceae; genus Pseudomonas; species Pseudomonas sp. LBUM1646. Next base: position 48,426 of record NZ_CP166810.1, on the reverse strand, counting down.
CGTCCGGGGCGCTGGACTTCGGCCTGGACGGCATTCGGCATCTGGTGGAGTGGGCCGGTTGGGACACACGCTTCGTCGATGCGCTGCCGACGGCGATGGTCAAGCCATTCTCCGGCAGCGCCGCCCGGGCGATGCTGATCGAAACCATGAAGACCTCCGGGGTCGACAGCTTCCCGGCGCTGGTGGCGGCGACGATTCAGGGCAGTACTGAAACCACGTTCTATGTGCTGGCGGTGTACTTCGGCGCGGTGGGGATTCAGCGGGCGCGGCATGCGGTGGGGTGTGCGTTGCTGGCGGAATTTGCCGGGGTGGTCGGCGCGATCGGGGTTTGCTACTGGTTCTTCGGTTAATAAAGACCCCTGTAGCAGCTGGCGCAGCCTGCGTTCGGCTGCGAAGCAGTCGCTAAACCAGGCACTGCAATCCACCTGATAGATCCGGGACAATGAATTGACGACTGCTTCGCAGCCGAACGCAGGCTGCGCCAGCTGCTACAAGGGATCGGCGGCGTTCCTGGGTGCCGGCGCGACTTTCTGTCCTTGCTCCACCGCCCAAGCCACCACCTGCGCCGTCAACTGATCGCTGGCTTGGCCAAACCCGGCGACCACCGCCGGCACCTTCACGTCGCTCAGCGGCTGACGCACTTCAAAGCGGCGGCTGGCGAGGATGCGCTGGTCATAACCGCGCACCAACAACGCATCCAACCGCACCACCACGCTCGCGTTCGCGCCTTGGTACTCGGTCTGGAACGCTTGCAGATTCCCGCCCAGCTCCAGATCCGCCTGGAAATTGCTGTCATCGGTGCTCAACAACGACACCCGACCATCGCGCTGAAAACCATCCAGCAACCGGTTACGCAGCAGCACCGGCGCCGGATCGCTCCAGCGTGAAGCCTTGTAGCTACTGATCAGGTCACCCGAGGGGATCACGGCGATTTTCGGGCTGTTCAACACTTCGCTGGCCTGGGGCTTGGCCAGGCGCAACGACCAGCGTTGCGGCGTGCCATGGCTGGCCGATGTAGCGTTCTGAGCCGAAGGTAAGCGATAGACATCGGACGGCTCGGACTTGGGCAAGATCGAGCAAGCGCTGACCAACACAAAACCGGCGAGGAGGGCGAGGTGAGTCAGCTTCATGGCGTGAATTCCTTGTTCTTGTCGCTGCCCAGCAGGTAACCGCTGGGGTTGGCTTCCAGGCGCTGGGAAATGGCTCGCAGCGACGTCAGGGTGTCGCGCAGTTCACGCACCGCCGGGGCCAGACCATTGAGGCCCTGCATGCCGCTGTTGAGGGAATCCTGATTGTTGGTCAACAATTTGTTGATGGTCGCGCTGCTCTGTTCCAGCGACTTCATGGCCTGCTCGGCACTGCCGAACATCTGCTTGCCCTGATCGTTGAGCAAGCCATTGGCGTTGCGCATCAGCAGCGACGTCTGTTCCATCATGGTGTTGGCCTGTTTGCCGACCGATGCCAGTTGCTGCATCGCCTGACGAATATCGCCGCGTTGGTCGGCGATGGTCCCGGTGGTTTGTTCCAGGTGCTCAAGGGTTTTGCTGATGCGCTCGACGTTCTCCGATGAAAACATCTGATTGGCGTTATGCATCAAGACGTTCACCCCGGCCATCAGGTCGCTGCTGTCGTTCAGCAGACGGGCGATGGGTGAGGGTGCCGCGACAATCGTCGGCAACTCGCCATCCTTGCCTTTGAGCTTGGGACTTTGTGGCGTGCCGCCACTGAGCTGAATGATCGAGGTGCCGGTGATCCCGGTCAGCGCCAGTTTGGCCTCGGTGTCTTCCTTGATCGGCGTATCGCCGCCGAGACGAATCCGCGCCAGCACCCGGCGCGGGTCCTTCGGGTCCAGGCGCAGGGTCACTACGTCGCCGACCTTGATCCCGCTGTACTGCACGGCGCTGCCTTTGGACAGGCCGCTGACCGCCTCGTTGAAGACGATTTCGTAGTCCTTGAACTCGGTGTCGACGCTGGACTTGGCCAGCCAGAGACCGAAGAGCAGGGCGCCTGCCACCACAATCACGGTGAACAGGCCGATCAATACATGATGGGCTCGGGTTTCCATGTCAGACCTCGTTAAGCTGTTGAGCGGCGGTCAGCGCCGCGCGGCCACGTGGGCCATGGAAGTATTCGTGAATCCACGGATCGTCGGTTTCCGAGACCTTGTCGATGGCATCCGCCACCAACACTTTCTTCTGCGCCAGCACCGCCACCCGGTCGGTGATGGTGTAGAGCGTGTCGAGGTCGTGGGTCACCAGGAAAAAGCTCAGGCCCAAGGCATCGCGCAGGGTCAGGATCAACTGATCGAAAGCCGAAGCGCCAATCGGGTCGAGGCCGGCGGTGGGTTCGTCGAGAAACAGGATGTCCGGGTCCAGCGCCAAGGCCCGGGCCAGCGCCGCACGTTTGATCATGCCGCCGGACAGGGACGCCGGGTATTTGTCCGCCGCCGACAGCGGCAGCCCGGCCAGCGCCAGTTTCACTGCGGCCAAGTGCTCGGCGTCGGCACGGCTGAGGCCGGCGTGTTCGATCAAGGGCAGGGCGACGTTCTCGGTCACGGTCAGCGAAGAGAACAGCGCGCCTTTCTGGAACAGCACGCCGAAGCGTCGCTCGACCATCGAACGCTCATGCTCCGACAGCGTTGGCAGATTCTTGCCGAAGACCTTCACCACACCCTCACTGGGCTGGCGCAAGCCAACGATGCTGCGAAGCAACACCGACTTGCCGCTGCCGGAGCCACCGACCACTGCAAGGATTTCGCCCTTGTACAAATCCAGGTCGAGGTTCTCATGCACGCTCTGGCTGCCGAAGCGATTGCACAGCCCACGGACTTCAATCACCGCCTCGGTGGGCGCTCGGGGTAGACGACTCACCAGCCCATCTCCATGAAAAACAACGCGGCCACGGCGTCGAGCACGATCACCACGAAAATCGATTGGACCACGCTGGACGTGGTGTGGGCGCCGACGGATTCGGCACTGCCGCTGACCTTGAAGCCTTCAAGGCAACCAATCGCCGCAATCAGGAAGGCGAAGATCGGCGCTTTGACGATCCCCACCAGAAAATGCTGAACACCAATGTCGGTTTGCAGCAGCGACAGGAACATCGCCGGCGAAATCCCCAGCGACACCGCGCAGACCACGCCACCACCAATAATCCCGGAGATCATCGCCAGAAAGGTCAGCATCGGCAGCGCCACCAGCAGCGCCAGGACGCGTGGCACCACGAGCAACTCCATGGGGTCGAGGCCCAGGGTGCGGATCGCGTCGATTTCTTCATTGGCCTTCATCGAGCCGATCTGTGCGGTGAACGCACTGGCGGTGCGCCCGGCCATCAGGATCGCGGTCAGCAACACGCCGAATTCGCGCAGGAACGAGAACGCCACCAGGTCCACGGTGAAAATGCTCGCGCCGAAACTGGCCAGTACGGTCGCCCCGAGAAACGCCACCACCGCGCCCACCAGAAAGGTCAGCAGGGCGACGATGGGCGCAGCGTCGAGGCCGGTCTGTTCGATGTGCGCGACCATCGGCGTGATGCGCCAGCGCTTGGGCCGGAACAGCCCGCGGGCGATGGTTTCGAGGATCAGGCCGACGAAGCCCAGCAGTTGTAGAGTGTCTTGCCAGACGGTGTCAACGGCGCGACCGATGCGGGTCAGCAGTTGAATGCCGACGCCGGTTTCCGGCTCTTTGAGCGGTACGCAGAAATCGGTCAGCGAGCAGTAGACGGTTTGCAGCAACGCGCGATCGGCGTTGGAGAGGGTGCATTCGGGGTGTTCGGCCGATCGGCCCAGGCGTTCGGAACCCAGCAACTCCACCAGCAGCGAGGCGCCGGCGGTGTCGAGCGCGCCGAGGCCATTCAGGTCGATGTGGGTGCTGTCGTCGTATTGGCCGCGAAGCTTGTCGCCCAGGCGCTTGAGATCGGCGTAATGGGCGAGCGTCCAGTCACCCGTGACCCGCAATTGCGCGGGGGTGTTGGAGGTGTCCAGTTGGGCACTGCCGGGCAATGTGCTGCTGGTCATAAGCTCCGTGCTTGTTCGGCTGTTACGCAGAACTACGTAATAGCACGAACCGGATTACTTTTCTTTGGTCGGTGTGCTGTCCGTGATCACGAAGCGCAGCACGCCGATCACCTGGCCATCTTCGGTCAGCACCCGGACCTGCCATTTGCCTGCCGGGTTGCCCGGGAAATTCTGTTTGTGGGTCCAGGCCCGGTAGCCTTCCTTGCGCCCGCCATGAATATCCAGGGGGATGCGGTCGACTTCTTTACCGTTGAACTGCCACACGTGATAAATCCGCTCATCCAGACCGCGGGGGGCGTTGATCGCGGTGTAGGCGTACAGTCCGTCACCCCGGATCTGTTCGGCGCTGACCTCGTCCAGACTCTTGCCCGGTGTGCGGTCCTGCATTTGCGTGCTGATGGCCACATCGGTCATCCACAGCGTCGCCGGCGGGACCCACGAACGCAGCACCCAACCGAGCGCGCCAATGCCGAGCGTGATGCTCAGAATCGCCAGGGCGTTGCGCACGGTGCGAATCGGGAAGATCGACGCCAGGCTCGGGAATGACAGCACGACGGAAATGCCCAGGGCCAACTTGAAGCTCTGGGACGTCGTCAGATGCAGGATCACGGGCAGGGCGGTGAGCAGGGCGGCGAACAGCGTCAGGGTGTGCAGCGCCAGGAACGCCCAGCGCCGCGGCGCCAGCCATTTGTAGTAGAGCGGGTCGGTGATGGAAATCAGCGCCGCGATACTCAGCAATCCGGTAAAGAACAGTTGGCCGCTGTTCCAGGTGGTGGTGATGAAGAAAAAGGGCAGGACGAAGAACAGGCTTTCCTGGTGAATCATCTGCGTGGCGTAACGCAGCAGCGGTTGGGGGATCTCGCGTTTGAAGATTCTGGCGAACAGCTTGGTGAGGCTGTTTTCGAGCATCAGCCAGATCCAGCTGATCAGCATGATGGTGGTGATCCAGGTCGCCAGGCCCTGTTGGCGATCCACCAGCATGAAGCTGCCGACCCCAGAGATAAAACCACCGAGCGCAATGACCCCGGGATAGCGCTTCATCAAATCGAGGATGCGCTGGACGAACAGGGTCAGGGTAGGCATTCGGCGGTTCACAGTAGTCGTAGGGAAATCCTCGACAGGGTAACGCTGGCGAGTCGGTGTGGCGAGAGTCTGCGCTAACCCATGTAGCAGCTGCCGAGGCACGAGGCTGCGTTAACCCGTGTAGCAGCTGCCGAGGCACGAGGCTGCGTTAACCCACGTAGCAGCTGCCGAGGCACGAGGCTGCGCTAACCCGTGTAGCAGCTGCCGAGGCACGAGGCTGCGTTAACCCACGTAGCAGCTGCCGAGGCACGAGGCTGCGTTAACCCGTGTAGCAGCTGCCGAGGCACGAGGCTGCGCTAACTCATGTAGCAGCTGCCGAGGCACGAGGCTGCGTTAACCCGTGTAGCAGCTGCCGAGGCACGAGGCTGCGCTAACCCGTGTAGCAGCTGCCGAGGCACGAGGCTGCGTTAACCCACGTAGCAGCTGCCGAGGCACGAGGCTGCGTTAACCCGTGTAGCAGCTGCCGAGGCACGAGGCTGCGCTAACTCATGTAGCAGCTGCCGAGGCACGAGGCTGCGTTCGGCTGCGAAGCAGTCGTGAAATCAGGCGGCGCGGTGTTTCAGGGAGACCACGTGCTCAGGTTTTACGACTGCTTCGCAGCCGAACGCAGCCTCGTGCCTCGGCAGCTGCTACAAGCGGAACGCAGGCCGCGGCAGCTGCTACTTAGGTCGCGGCGCTCGGCGATAAGTGCGCAAACCAAGCACCCCAAGCACCAGCAACCCCAACACCGCCCCCAGCGCCCACAACAACTGATCATCACTGATCAACGGCTTCTCGATCCGCAAATACCCCGGCTGCAGCAGCAACTCGCGCATAGCCTTGTTCGCCTCTTCCAGCGTCACGCCTTGCAGTTCCTTGGCCGGGTTGGTGAAGCGTCCGTCCTCATAATCTCCCAGCGCGCTCCAGTAGTAATCGGCCAACGCGCTGTTGCCTTGCACGGCCCAGGACTGGCGAGCGATGGCGGCTTGCTTGAGGCGGTCAAAGGTCTCGGCATCGAGGCCGTTCTTGAGCAGCTCGGCCTTCATGTCCTCCAGCACTTGCTCGGCTTCGGCGACGTTTTCGCGCTCAAGATCAGCATTCAGGCTCATGAAGCCCACACTGCCGAACAACTCGCGCTCGGCCCAAGGACCATAAGACAAACCGTGGGCCAGGCGCATTTGGCGATAGAGCGCCCAATCCAGATAATCCTTGAGCAGGTCGAAGGTTTGATCGGGCACGTCTTCCAGCACCGGCTCCGGCACCAGCCAATGCAACTTTGCGCCGCCGCCGACGAAACCGTGAATCAGGTTGCGTTCATGGGCGGCGCTGGCCTTGATTTCCGGCAGCGGCAAATGCTCGGTAGGATCTACCGCCTCAAGCGCGCCCCAAGCCCGTTCGAGATAGGCTGGCAGCAATTTATCGAGGTCGCCGACCACGATCAGGGTCATGTTGTTGGGCGCGTACCAGGCCTTGCGCACCTTATCCAGCTGCTCGCGAGTCAGGTTATCGACTTCGGCGCGCTCGGGGCATTTGAGGCCCAACTCCACGGCCAATTGATTGCTGGCGGTATGGCCCAGGTCCTGACGGTCCATCCAGCGTTGCAGATGCGAGTAATGGCCGCCGTCTTCGCGCTCGACCACTTGCTTGGCGGCGTTGATCGCGTTGTCGTCGAATCGGGTCTGGGTCAGCAGCGCCAGCAACAGGTCGAGGACCTTGCGCTGGTTTTTCGCCGGGGCTTCGATGACGAACGTGGTGTCGGCGTTGCTGGTGAAAGCGTTCCATTCACCGCCCAAGGCCTGCATGCGCTCCTCCAGACCGCCTTCGCCACTGGCGTCGATGCCGCTGAACAGCAAGTGTTCGAGCAAATGCGGCAGTTCCTTGTCGTCGCAGTTGAAGTCATCGATGCCGACGCCGACCACCAGGCGAATCGCCACATGCCCACGATCATTGCCGGGCTTGAGCAGCAATTGCAGACCATTGGGCAGCGCATAGCCTTCGACCTGGAAGCGGTCCAGGGCGAACGAAGGGAATGAACCGAGCAACAGACAAGCGAACAACAGACAACGCATAACGAGCTTCCATACGGCTGATTGGAGATCCATGTCGCTTTCCAGGCAGCCATCGCGAGCAAGCTCGCCCCCACAGTGGATCTTTGGTGTCACTCAAATCAACTGTGGGGGCGAGCTTGCTCGCGATGATCTTGAACCAGAACCACAGTTACTGACTGACCACACTGCCAGACGTTCAAGGCGAATGTGTGATGTCAGCCAAATCGTCCGCCGCCAGCGCCCCGGTGTCGGACGTTTCCAATACCGCGTACGCGCTGCTGCAAAACAGCGAATTCAAGCGTTTCATGTCGGCGATCAGCTCCAGGTGCAACGAACTGGTTTCGATACTTTGCACGATCTTACGTTGCAAACGGCTGACATGGGCATGGGCCAAGCGGCGTTCCTGTGCGCGAAAGCGACGTTTCTCACGCAGCAACTGGCGGGCGCTTTCCGGATCGCTGCTCAGAAACACCGACAACCCCAGGCGCAGGTTGGAAATCAACTGACTGTGCAGCCCCGCCAGCTCTTCCAGGCCGACCTCGGAGAAGGACCGGCGCTGCGAAGTCTTTTGCTGCTGGACCTTGCGCAGCATGCGTTCGATCAGGTCGCTGGCGAGTTTGAGGTTAATCGCCAGCTCAATGGTTTCCGCCCAGCGCCGGCTGTCCTGATCGCTGAGGTCTTCCCGGGGCATCTGCGCCAGGTAGAGTTTGATCGCGCTGTAGAGCGCTTCGACATCATCGGTCAGGCGGCGCATCTCTTGGGTAACAGCGGTTTGTTTGCCGTGCAGCACGTCGAGCATGGCTTCGAGCATGTTGTCGATCAGGTCGCCAATGCGCAGGGTTTCCCGGGCAGCGTTGGCCAGCGCCAGGCTTGGGGTGACCAGCGCGGTGGCGTCGAGGTGGCGGGGCTTGGCCATGCCGTTGAGTTCCGGCCGCTCCGGCAACAGCCAGACGCAGAGCTTGGCCATCGGCCCGACGCTGGGCAACAGGATCAGGCAACGCGTGGTGTTGTAGAGCAGGTGGAAGCCGATGACCATTTCCTGAGGGCTGTAATCGAGGCTGTCGATCCAGTGCACCAGCGGGTCGAGCACGGGGATGATCAGCAGCAGGCCGATCAGTTTGTACAACAGGCTGCCCAACGCCACCTGACGGCCGGCGGCGTTCTGCATGCTGGTGCTCATGAAGGCCAGCACGCCGCTGCCGATATTGGCGCCGATCACCAGGCCGATGGCCACCGGCAGACTGATCACACCGGCACCGGCCAGGGTGGCGGTCAGCAACACCGCCGCCAGGCTGGAGTAGGAAATCATTGCGAACAGCGCGCCGATCAGGGCATCGAGCAGGATGTCGCCGGTCAGGGAGGCGAAGATCACCTTCACCCCTTGCGCCTGGGTGATGGGGGCGGCGGCTTCGACGATCAGTTGCAGCGCCAGGATGATCAGCCCCAGGCCGATGGCGACCCGGCCCATTTGTCCGACCCGGGTCTGTTTGCGCGACAGGAAGAAAATCACCCCGAGGAAGATCAGCAGCGGCGATAGCCATGACAGGTCAAACGTCAGCACCCGCGCCATCAACGCCGTACCGACGTCGGCCCCGAGCATGGTTGCCAGCGCCGGGGTCAGCGCCATCAGGCCCTGGCCGACGAAGGAGGTGACGAGCATGGCCGTAGCGTTGCTGCTCTGGACCATGGCGGTCACGACGATGCCGGCGACGAACGCCAGCCCACGCTTGGACATGTTCTGGCCAATCACATGGCGCAGATTGGAACCGTAGACCCGCAGGATGCCGGTTCGGACGATGTGCGTGCCCCAGATCAACAAGGTCACGGCAGAAAGCAAATTGAGCAGGGTCAGCATGCTGGGCCCCCTGTGGTGGTAGCGCCCCAAAGGGACAAGTTGACGGTGCCGCGCGACGTTCTACGTTCTGTACTTAAGCTGTAGTTGGCTAACGGTCTGGGCGCCAGCATCGCATAGCTAAAGAAGTGATTGAAACAAAACTGTCATAAAAACAGCTTGATGCAGAGATGAAAAAGGGGCCCGAAGGCCCCTTTGCGATACCGGCCACTGTAGCAGCTGCCGAAGGCTGCGTTGGGTTGCGCAGCAGCCGTAAAACCTGAGCGCGCGGTTTTTCTGAAACACCGCGCGACCCAATCTCGCGACTGCTGCGCAGCCGAACGCAGGCTACGCCAGCTGCTACAAGGGTTAGCCAGCGTGGCTCAATTACTGGCCAGGAATATCCTTGCGCAGCTTCACCGGGTCTTGCTGTTTCTTCTTTTTCGCCATCGCGGTGCGCATCTTGATGTTGATCGCTTCCACTGCCAGCGAGAACGCCATGGCGAAGTAGACGTAGCCTTTTGGCACGTGCACATCGAAGGATTCGGCAATCAGCACGGTACCGACGATCAACAGGAACGACAGCGCCAGCATCTTCAGCGACGGGTGCTTGTCGATGAACTCGCTGATGGTGCCGGACGCCCACATCATCACCAGCACAGCAACGATGATCGCCGCGACCATCACCGGAACGTGGGAAACCATGCCGACAGCGGTGATCACCGAATCCAGCGAGAACACGATGTCGATGATCGCGATCTGAATGATGGTGTAGAGGAAGTTGCCGCCCTTGCCGCCCGGCTCCTCGTTGGTTTCGTCTTCACCTTCCAGCGCGTGGTACATCTCTTGCGAGCTCTTCCACAGCAGGAACAGACCACCGAAGAACAGAATCAGGTCACGCCCGGAAATGCCCTGGCCGAACACTTCGAACAGGTCGGCGGTGAGGCGCATGACCCAGGTGATCGACAGCAGCAACAGGATCCGCGTGACCATGGCCAGAGCCAGGCCGAATAGCCGGGTGCGCTTTTGCATGTGCTTGGGCATGCGGCTGACCAGGATCGAAATCATGATGATGTTGTCGATGCCCAGGACGATCTCCAGGGCAGTCAGGGTGAAGAAGGCAACCCAGATTTCAGGGTTGGTCAGCCATTCCATGTGTATTCCTTTGAGCGAGTGTTAAACCCCGAAGAGCCTGGGCTTCAATCAGCGAAGCGCGGGCCCGGTCGGGGTGAGTCTTTGGTTTATAGAGTGCTGAAAACCGGAAAAATCCCCATCAGCAACGCTGCAACCAATATGCAGAGACACACCAGCACGGCCCATTTCAGGGTGAAGCGCTGGTGGTCACCGAATTCAATACCGGCCAGGGCCACCAACAGATAAGTCGATGGAACCAGCGGGCTAAGCAGGTGGACGGGCTGGCCGACAATCGAGGCACGGGCCATTTCCACGGCGGTGATGCCGTAATGGCTGGCGGCTTCGGCCAGTACCGGTAACACACCGTAATAAAACGCATCGTTGGACATGAAGAAGGTGAACGGCATGCTCACCAGCGCCGTAATCACCGCCAGGTACGGGCCGAGGAAGTCCGGGATAACCGCCAACAGACTTTTCGACATGGCATCGACCATGCCCGTGCCCGACAGAATACCGGTGAAAATACCCGCCGCGAAGATCAAACCGACCACTGCCAGCACGCTACCGGCGTGGGCCGCTACACGGTCCTTCTGCTGTTGCAGGCATGGGTAGTTGACGATCATCGCGATACTGAAGGCCACCATGAACAGCACCGGCAGCGGCAACAGGCCGGCGATCAGGGTGCCCATCAGGGCCAGAGTCAGTGCGCCGTTGAACCAGATCAGTTTCGGACGACGGGCGTCCGGGAACTGCGAAACGCTGATTTCGCTGTGGTCCACTTCGTCGCCCGCCAGGTGCAATTCACCCAGGCGCGCACGCTCGCGTTTACCGTAGAAGTAGGCAATCGCCAGGATCGCCACCACACCGGCCAGCATCGCCGGAATCATCGGTACGAAGATATCCGACGGATCGACGTGCAGCGCACTGGCAGCACGAGCGGTCGGGCCACCCCACGGGGTCATGTTCATTACGCCGCCGGCGAGGATGATCAGGCCGGCCATGATCCGCGGGCTCATGCCGATGCGGCTGTAGAGCGGCAGCATGGCGGCCACGCAGATCATATAAGTGGTCGCGCCGTCACCATCAAGGGAGACAACGAGCGCCAGAACGGCGGTGCCGACCGAAACTTTCAACGGGTCGCCCTTGACCAGTTTGAGGATCTTGCGCACGGCCGGGTCAAACAGGCCGGAGTCGATCATCAGGGCGAAATACAGAATGGCGAACATCAGCATCACGCCGGTCGGCGCGAGCTTGGTGATGCCTTCGAGCATCATTGGGCCGATCTTCGGCGCAAAACCACCGAACAAGGCGAAGATGATTGGAATAATGATCAAAGCGATCAGCGCGGACAGGCGCTTGGTCATGATCAGGAACATGAACGTGATGACCATGGCAAAGCCAAGGAAAGTCAGCATGGGAATACTCCAGGCGTAGCGCGGCTAGGGAATGGGCGAACCGGGTGGGTCAGCGCAGAACGGGAAGCACGAGGCGTACGGGAGGAGTTGCGGCAAAGCGGCGGGTAGCGGAAGACATCAGAATCACCATTGTTGTTGTTAATTGGACCGTGCGAGCGATAAAACACACGCGTGGCCAACCGGTCTGTTGCCGGTAGTGGGGGCGATCCTAATGGGGAAAGCTTTCAGCCAGCTTTCGCCGGTGAAAGCATTGACCGGATGTGCAACCGGTCGTCGGACGGGCTCAACGTCCCGAAACACGGGGCAGGAGGCAAACACATGGGCAAGATTCATACGGGCGGCTGCCATTGCGGACATCTGCGCTATCAATTCACCGGGCCGCTGCACGACATCGCCCACTGCCATTGCTCGATTTGCCGGCGGGTCAGCGGCGGGATCGTGACCACCTGGATCACTGTGCCCAGCTCCACGTTTAAATGGCTGGCGGGGCAACCGGCGCAGTACAAATCTTCCGAAAGCTGCGTGCGATATTTCTGCCCGACCTGTGGGGCGCAGGTTGCGCTGGTGACGCAGCTCAGCCCCGAGAGCATCGACCTGACCATCGCCACCCTCGATCACCCGGAACTGGCCCCGGCCGATCGGCACATCTGGACCGATAGTCGCTTGCCCTGGCTGCATCTGGACGAGCATTTGCCCAGTGAAGCCGAGGAAAAGATCTGATCAGAAAATAGACAGGTTCAACGGCCGAATCGCGCCCATCCACACCGCGTGCTCGGTGTGATCGAGCAAATCATCGCCGGTGTCCGGGTGCAGGAACACCACCAAGCCGTTGCGGTTGAGCGCCAGCCAAGGCAGCACATCGCCGATGAGTTCCGGCCCGAACGCCAGTTGGCAGCTCCAATCCGGGTGCGGGCCGACCGGGCGTTCATGCACGCGGCCCATTTTCAACGGAAATAATTGCGCCGCCTGCTCACACAAGGACCGTGCCTGGTCGATCGTGCTGGCGTCGAAATAGACGTGGGCGTGGTAGCCGCTGATCTGCTGCATCTGAACCTCTCGAAAAACCCGGTAGAACCCTCACCGTTTCCTACAGGTCACACGCCATATAGGTAGAAAACAAGGAACCCAGCCATGAAAAATGCCGAAACCCCGGTGGTGAAAGTGGTGCTCTATGGTGCCATGAGTAGCTTGGGCAGTGCGCTGATGGCTGAAATGCTGCGGCGCCAGCATGAAGTGATCGCGATTCTCGATGACCTGACGGCGCTGGCGCCACGACCTGGCTTGCGCACCAAGAACGGCGATCTGTTTGATGCCGAACGGGTCAAGCAAAGCGTGGCCGGGTGTTCGGCGGTGATCTGTCTGCTGGACGCGCCAGGGCTGCCGATTAACAGCGAGCATGTGGAAAAAACCATCGTGCCCGGCCCGGTGGAACAGGTGTTGGCAGTGGATGCGTTGATCGACGGTATGCAAGCCGCCGGCATTGGCCGGTTGTTTGTGGTGGGGGATTTTGTTGAACTCGACGAACCGGAGGTCGAGGACGATCTACAGCATCATGCCGCCGAAGAAATCCTCGAAGCCCTGCAAAGCAGCGGCTTGCACTGGACGTTGGTGGATGCGCCGCGCGGGGTTGCCGGGCTGACCATCGAGCATTTCAGCCAGGTCAGTAGCAGCCTGGAGCCGGGGCTGGCCGAGCCGCTTGAACGGTTGAATCGGGTGGCCGTCGGAATCGCCGATGAGCTGCGTTTGAACCTGCATGTCGGCGAGCATGTGAGTTTTGTGGCGGCTTCAGGATCGTGAAAGATCGCAGCCTTCGGCAGCTCCTACGTTGGATCGGCGCGGTCCTGTAGGAGCTGCCGAAGGCTGCGATCTTTTGATTTTCAAACCGCAATCGACGGAAACGGCAAACCCGTCAACGACTGCGCGCTGCTGGCCTGCTCAGCCATCAACCAATCTACAAACTGTTTAATCAACACCCCACGGCGTTTGCGCTGGGGCAAGACCACGTAATAACCCAACCTGGAAATCACCGTGTCGGCGATCGGCCGACACAACAACCCCTGCGCCAGTAAGTTATCCACAAGGTGGCGCCAACCGATGGCCACGCCCTGGCCGCCAATCGCCGCCTGGATCAACAGCGTGTAATTGTCGAAACGCAGTTGCCCCGGCGCCGGTGCCGAGGTTATCCCCAGTTCACGAAAAACGCCGCTCCAGTCGAACCAGTTGCTGCTGTTTTCACCGCGCAGGTGCAGCAGCGGCAAATCCAGCAGCGACTGAACCGGTAAGGGCAGGGCGCGCTCCTTCAATAACAACGGACTGCACACCGGAAACACTTCTTCGCTGAACAGCCAATGGCTCTCGCCCTGTTTAAAGCGCCCGTCGCCAAACAGCACCGCCACATCGATATCGGTGCGCAGCATATTGTGATTGCGTTCGCTGGTAACCAGGCTGACATCGACCTGCGGATTGGCTTCGTGAAAGCGGTGCAGACGTGGCATCAACCAATAGGCGGCGAAGGCGAAATCGGTGGCGACTTGCAGCACCTCATGGGACTGCTGAGCGCTGATTGCGGTCAATCCTGCGTCGATATTCTGCAAACCGAGCTGAACCTGCTCGAAAAGGATCATTCCGGTCTCGGTCAGTTCAATACCCCGATAGATGCGGTCGAATAGCCGGGTGCCAAGTTGCTCTTCCAGCCGTTTGATCTGCTGACTGATTGCTGGCTGCGTAGTGCCTAGCTCCACTGCGGCGGCGGTAAAACTGTGTTGACGCGCCGCCGACTCGAAGGCGCGCAGCAGGTCCAGAGACAAATCACCAAGGGCGTCATACATAAGCTGTGCTTATCCTAGTCATTGCCGTGCATGGGCTTTACCGCAAACTGCATGGGCTACATGCTCGATCGCAGCACTCTCGCATAAATATTCACTATGGAATGCCGCGATCACATGAAGCGCAAGAATATTCTTTTCATCATGGCCGATCAGATGGCCGCGCCAATGTTGCCGTTCTACGGTCCTTCGCCCATCAAACTCCCCAATCTCAGCCGCCTCGCCGCCGAAGGCGTGGTGTTCGACGCCGCGTATTGCAACAGCCCATTGTGCGCGCCATCGCGGTTTACCCTGGTCAGCGGACAGTTGCCGAGCAAGATCGGCGCCTACGACAACGCGGCCGATTTCCCCGCCGACGTCCCGACGTATGCCCACTACCTGCGTCGCCTCGGTTACCGCACCGCGCTGTCAGGCAAGATGCATTTCTGTGGTCCCGACCAGCTTCACGGCTATGAAGAACGCCTGACCAGCGACATCTACCCGGCCGACTATGGCTGGTCGGTGAACTGGGATGAGCCGGACGTGCGTCCGACCTGGTATCACAACATGTCGTCGGTGCTGCAAGCCGGGCCATGCGTGCGCACCAATCAGCTGGATTTCGACGAAGAGGTGGTGTTCAAGGCCCAGCAGTACTTGTTCGATCACATCCGCGAAGATGGCGATCAGCCGTTTTGCCTGACGGTGTCGATGACTCACCCACACGACCCGTACACCATTCCCAAGGCTTTCTGGAATATGTACGACGACGCTGATATCCCGCTTCCTACGACTCCGGCCCAGACTGAACTCGACCCGCACTCCCAGCGTTTGCTCAAGGTCTACGACCTGTGGGACAAGCCATTGCCTGTGGATAAGATTCGCGACGCACGCCGGGCGTACTTCGGAGCATGCAGCTATATCGACAGCAACGTCGGCAAACTCCTGCAAACCCTCGAAGAAACGGGCCTGATCGATGACACCATCATCGTCTTCTCTGGCGACCATGGCGACATGCTCGGCGAGCGTGGCCTCTGGTACAAAATGCATTGGTTTGAAATGGCCGCCCGCGTGCCCCTGTTGATCAGTGCCCCGGGGCAATTCGACGCAGGCCGGGTCAGCGCTGCGGTTTCCACGGCGGACCTGCTGCCAACCTTCGTCGAACTGGCTGGCGGAACGTTGGAAGCCAATCTGCCGCTGGACGGCCGCTCGCTGGTTTCACATCTGCAAGGGCAGGGCGGTCACGACGAAGTGTTCGGCGAATACATGGCCGAAGGCACCATTAGCCCGTTGATGATGATCCGCCGGGGCGCCTACAAATTCATCTACAGCGAAGACGACCCGTGTCTACTCTTCGACGTACACAACGACCCGCGTGAGCAGGAAGAACTTAGCCAATCGCCGCAACATCGCCAGCTGTTCGACGATTTTCTCGCCGAAGCCCGGGCCAAATGGAATATTCCGGCGATCCACCAACAGGTGCTCGACAGCCAACGGCGCCGGCGTTTCGTCGCCGACGCCCTGACCATCGGCAAGCTGAAGAGCTGGGATCACCAGCCGCTGGTGGATGCCAGTCAGCAGTACATGCGCAACCACATCGACCTTGATGATCTGGAGCGCAAAGCACGTTATCCACAACCCTGCCAAAACCAATAATGTGAAGGGGAAGTCCATGCAAAGGTTATCCACAGTACTGACGGTCGGGCTATTGGCTCTGGGCAGTGCATCGGTGTACGCCGATCAGAGCTGCGACACGGTGAAAATGGCCGATCCTGGCTGGAGCGACATCGCCGCGACCAACGCCATCACCGGGTTTCTGCTGGATGGCATGGGCTACAAGGCCAAGGTCGACACCCTCGCGGTGCCGATTACCTTTGGCGGGCTGAAAGATGGCCAGGTTGACGTGTTTTTGGGTAACTGGATGCCGGCGCAGCAAGGCTTCTATGACAAGTTCGTCGCCACGGGTGATGTCACTCAATTGGCGAAGAACCTCGACGGTACCGAGTTCACGCTGGCCGTGCCGGATTATGTCTGGGACGCGGGTGTGCATAACTTTGCCGACCTGAACAAATACGCCGACAAGTTCGACAAAAAGATCTACGGCATCGGCTCCGGCGCCCCGGCGAACATCTCGCTGCAGGACATCATCAAGAAGAACGACTTTGAGCTGGGCCAGTGGAAACTGGTCGAGTCCAGCGAGCAGGCGATGCTGGCCGAAGTGTCCCGTGCAGTGAAGAAACAGAAGTTCGTGACCTTCCTCGGCTGGACCCCGCACCCGATGAACGTGCAGCTGAAAATGCATTACCTGAAGGGCGGCGAGAAGTACTTCGGCGACACCGGCGCGGTTTATACACTGACCCGTAAAGGTTATGCACAGGCCTGTCCGAACGTTGGCAAGCTGCTGACCAACCTGAGTTTCACCCAGGAAATGGAGAACAGCATCATGGCTGAAGTGGTGAATAAGAAGGTCAGCAATGCCGAAGCGGTGAAAGCGTGGATCAAGGCCAACCCGGCGGTGCTGGATAAATGGCTGGAGGGCGTGAAAACCGTGGATGGTAAGGATGCATTGGGGGCGGTGAAGGCCAAACTCTAACTCTCACCGCTGATCGTTCCCACGCTCCGCGTGGGAATGCATCCCGTGACGCTCCGCGTCACTTCTCGAAGCGGACGCGGAGCGTCCATGGCGGCATTCTCACGCGGAGCGTGGGAACGATCAGTCTCGTCCTGTTACCCTTTGCGCAAACTCCCACCCGAGAGGACCCATGGCCTTCCCCAGCCGCCATTCACTCTTCCCTTTTCTCAGTTGGCTGCCGCGGCAGACCCGCGCCAGCGTCGGGCGTGACCTGATCGTCGGCCTCAGCGGCGCGATTCTCGCGCTGCCGCAATCCATTGCCTACGCACTGATCGCCGGTCTCCCACCGGAATACGGCTTGTACGCCGCCATCATCCCGGTGCTGATCGCCTGCCTGTGGGGTTCGTCATGGCATTTGATCTGCGGTCCTACGGCGGCCATTTCCATCGTCCTGTACGCCAGCGTCAGTCCTCTGGCCGTGCCTGCGTCCCAGGACTACATCATGCTGATCCTGCTGCTGACACTCCTGGCCGGCATTTTCCAGTGGTTGCTGGGGATGCTGCGTTTCGGCGCGCTGGTGAATTTCGTCTCCCACTCGGTGGTGCTGGGGTTCACCCTCGGTGCGGCGGTGGTGATTGCCATCGGGCAAATGCCCAACCTGCTGGGCCTGGACTTGCCCAACCAGGCCACGGCGCTCAACAGCCTGATGACCTTGCTCACTCATCTGGGGGCTGTGGATAAACCTTCGCTGGTGCTGGGCCTGGCCACGGTGGGCGTTGGTATTGTCTTGAAACTGCTGCTGCCACGCTGGCCGACGCTGTTGATCGCCCTGGTCTTGAGCGGTTTGCTGGTGTGGCTTTGGCCATCGATGTTTGGCCATGTGAAATTGGTCAGTGCGTTTGTCGGGCGGTTGCCGCCCTTCAGTGCGCTACCGCTGGACCTGGAATTGATACTGCGCCTGCTGCCGAGTGCCGTAGCGGTCGGCATGCTTGGGTTGGTGACGAGTCTGTCGATTGCCCGCTCGCTGTCCGCCCGTTCGCAGCAATTGCTCGACGCCAACCAGGAAGTCCGCGCCCAGGGTTTATCGAACATCGTCGGTGCGTTTTTTTCCGGGTCGCTGTCAGCCGGCTCCTTCACCCGCTCGGGCCTGAGCTATGAAGCGGGCGCCTGTTCGCCGCTGGCCGGGGTGTTTTCGGCGTTGTGGGTGGCACTGTTTGCGATCTTCGGCGCCGGGTTGATCGCGCACATTCCAATCCCGGCCATGGCTGGCAGCATTCTGTTGATTGCCTGGGGGTTGGTGGATCATCGCGGCATTCGCGCGTTGCTGCGGGTCAGCCGCGCCGAATTCCTGGTCATGGCCCTGACCTGTGTTGCCACATTGTTGCTGGAATTGCAGACGGCCATTTACGCCGGGGTGCTGGCGTCGCTGTTCTTTTACCTCAAGCGCACCTCGCAACCACGAGTGCAGCATTGGCGCGATGGCGATGAAGACATTTTGCGAGTCGGTGGATCGATCTTTTTTGGCGCCAGCCATTACCTGCAAGTGCGTTTGCAACGGATGCGCGGGGCGCGCGTGGTGATTGAGGCGCAGCACATCAACTTCATCGACTATTCGGGTGTGGAAATGCTGCACCAGGAAGCGCGGCGGTTGCTCAAACAGGATCGCAGCCTGACGTTGCGCGGGGCGCGGCCGCCGGTGGTGGAGGAGTTGAGGAAGCTCGAAGGGGCCGAAAAGTGCCCGATCCGGTTTGAAGATTGAGTGAAGCCATAAAAGATCGCAGCCTTCGGCAGCGCCTACAGGGTGAACGCCGATCCTGTGTAGGAGCTGCCGAAGGCTGCGATCTTTTGATCTTATAGGGCTAACTGCCGTCGAAGTTCGGCCAACACCGGCGCCGTATCCGGCCGCACACCGCGCCACAGGTAGAAGGCTTCCGCCGCCTGCTCGGCGAGCATTCCCAAACCATCCATCGAAACTACCGCGCCGTGTTCACTGGCCCAGCGGCAGAACGAAGTCGGTTCCTTGCCATACATCATGTCGTAGCACAGCGTCCTGCCCGGCTCGATCAAGCTTGCGGCAATCGGCGGTACATCGCCTGACAGGCTGGCGGACGTCGCATTGATGATCAGGTCCACCGGTTCCTGTAACCAGTCGAAACCACTGGCGGACACCGGTCCCAAGTCGGCAAACAGTTGCGCCAGCAACTCGGCTTTTTCCACAGTGCGGTTGGCGATGATCAGCGACGCCGGTTGCTCCGCCAATAACGGCTCCAGGGCACCGCGCACCGCGCCACCGGCTCCGAGCAGCAGGATGCGTTTGCCCTTGAGGCTAAAACCGGCGTTGACCGTCAGGTCCCGCACCAGCCCGGCGCCGTCGGTGTTGTCGCCCAACAGTGTGCCGTCGGCCAGTTTGCTCAAAGTGTTCACCGCACCGGCCCGTTGCGCGCGTTCGGTCAGGCTGTCGGCCAGGCGAAAGGCGTCTTCCTTGAACGGCACCGTGACATTCGCCCCACGGCCTTCAACGAAAAATGCCCGGGCAAAGTCGGAAAAGTCGTCGAGCGGCGCCAGCGAGGTGCTGTAGCCCAATTGCTCACCAGTCTGCTCGGCAAACAGGCGATGGATCAGCGGCGACTTGCTGTGGCCAATCGGGTTACCGAATACGACATAACGGTCCATCAGGATTCCTCGTTCAGGCCTTGGCCAACCAATCGCGATCTTGCAGAAAGTACTCAGTCAACCGCGCTTCTTCGCTGCCCGGCTCGGCCTTCCAGTCGTAGCCCCAGCGCACTTGCGGCGGCAAGGACATCAGGATCGACTCGGTGCGACCGCCCGATTGCAGGCCGAACAACGTGCCACGGTCGTAAACCAGGTTGAACTCAACGTAACGGCCACGGCGGAATTCCTGGAACTCACGCTGTTTCTCAGTGAACGCATCGTTCTTGCGCCGCTGCACGATCGGCAGATAGGCATCGATGAACGCATCGCCGATGGCGCGCATAAACGCGAAACTGGTGTCGAAGTCCCACTCGTTCAAATCATCGAAAAACAGGCCGCCGATACCCCGTGGTTCGTGGCGATGCTTAATGTGGAAATACGTGTCGCACCAGGCCTTGTAGCGCGGATAAACGTCCGCCCCGAACGGCGCGCAGGCCTGTTCGGCAATACGGTGCCAGTGCACGCAGTCTTCTTCATTGCCGTAGTAAGGGGTCAGGTCGAAGCCGCCGCCGAACCACCAGACCGGTTCTTCGCCTTCTTTTTCCGCGATGAAAAAGCGCACGTTGGCGTGGGACGTCGGCACATGCGGGTTGTGCGGGTGAATCACCAACGACACGCCCAAGGCTTCAAAGCCGCGCCCGGCCAGTTCCGGCCGATGAGCGCTGGCGGACGGTGGGAGACCGCTGCCAAAGACGTGGGAAAAGTTGACGCCGCCCTTTTCGATCACCGCGCCATTTTCGATCACTCGTGTACGACCACCACCACCGGCAGGGCGGGTCCAGGCGTCTTCGACAAAGCGCGTGCCGCCGTCCTCGGTTTCCAGGGCGGCGCAGATGCGGTCTTGCAGGTCGAGCAGGTAGGCTTTTACGGCCTCGGTGCGGGTCGTCATGTCATCACCTTGAATCGGGCAAAACTACGCGGCGCTCCATGGGAGCGGGGGCCGGCGCAAATGGGCGCGTAGCATAACATCGCAGATACACCTGCCGCAGTTGACGAAGATCAAGCATAGGAGTCCGATAGGGAGCTTCGTAATGCGACCTAAGGAGAGTTCTGATGGCAAAGCGTATTCAATTCCGCGCCCATGGCGGCCCCGAAGTGCTCGAGTATGTCGATTACCAACCCGCTGAGCCCGGTCCGCAGCAGGTGCGCGTGACCAACAAGGCCATCGGCCTGAACTTTATCGACACCTATTACCGTAGCGGCCTCTACCCGCTGCCAGCCTTGCCCTCCGGTCTGGGATCGGAAGGCGCCGGCATCGTTGACGCCGTGGGCAGTGAAGTCACCCGCTTCAAGGTCGGCGACCGCGTGGCCTACGGCAGCGGCCCGTTGGGCGCCTACAGCCAGGTTCACGTGTTGCCGGAAGCCAATCTGGTGAAACTGCCGGATGCGATCAGTTTCGAACAGGCCGCCGGTGTGATGCTCAAAGGCCTCACTGTGCAGTACCTGTTGCGTCAGACGTATGAACTCAAGGGTGGCGAAACCATCCTGTTCCACGCCGCTGCCGGTGGTGTCGGTTCCCTGGCCTGCCAATGGGCCAAGGCGCTGGGCGTAAAGCTGATCGGCACTGTCAGCTCAGCAGAGAAAGCCGCACTGGCCAAGGCCAACGGTGCCTGGGCGACCATCGACTACAGCCACGAAAACGTCGCACAACGGGTCCTGGAATTGACTGACGGGAAAAAAGTCCCGGTGGTGTACGACGGCGTCGGCAAGGACACTTGGCTGACTTCGCTGGATAGCGTTTCGCCGCGGGGCCTGGTGGTGAGCTTCGGCAATGCGTCGGGCGCGGTGGATGGGGTGAATCTGGGGATTCTATCGGCGAAGGGTTCGCTGTACGTGACCCGGCCGACCCTGGCGACCTACGCCAATAACGCCGAGAACCTGCAGCTTATGGCGGATGAGCTGTTCGAGATGATCATCAGCGGCAAGTTGAAGGTGGATATCAGCCAGAAGTATCCACTGGCTGAAGCGGCGAAGGCGCAGACCGAGTTGTCGGCGCGGCGTACGACTGGCTCGACTGTTTTGTTGCCGTAAGATTTTGATCGTTCCCACGCTCTGCGTCACTAGTGTCCGGTAAACATGTTTCAAAGCTGAAGGTTGCCCTGGGCAGCCTTTAGTTTTTCTTGTTCCTGCCTTCGTCGGTCTTTGAATTCTTGGGTAGCGGGCCGTTCATGCAGGACATGTGCAATCCGCACCGTCAGCTCAAACAACGAGCCGGGAAACCCTGAGCGACGGTGAAAAAGGTGCAGTAACAAGTAGCTGATCAAAGCACTGTAAATCTGCAGGCGAACGGCATTTTCGGAGAAAGCATAGAACCGCTTGAGTTTCAGATGTTGCTTGATCCACTTGAAAAACAACTCGATCTTCCAGCGATTCTTGTACAAACCCGCGATTTCTTCAGCTGTTCTGGCAAAGTCGTTGGTCACCAGGATTAACGGTGTCACGTGCCCTTCGCGTTCAATCACGACACGTCTTACTGGTTCGTCTCGATAGTCATTCACACGTTTGCCACCCAGACGTTTTTTGCCGAACTGAACGACCTCATCACTCATGACCGGGCTTTGTTCGGCAACGGTTGAGTGCTCGTGCAGCACCTCGTAGTTGGCATTTTTCTTAAACCGAGTGACGAAATAAGCACCTTTGCTCTGCAACTGGTACCACCAGTTGTAATCGCAGTAACCTTTGTCAAAGACATAAGTCATGCCGGCCTGAATCGGCATATTCAGCGCATCGCTCATGTCGTTGACGTTGGCGGGGGTAATGTTCACGTACACCGGGGCCAACTGAGCCAGATCCAACCCTACGTGTACCTTGAGGCCTTGTGTGATGCGGGTTTTAGTTGCGGCAGTCCAGTCATCAAAGTGAGGTCCACGCAAGGTAATCGAAGTGGAATCAATCAGACTAACCATGGCGCCGACTTCCTTGCGCTGTTGACGGCCGACACCGCGCAACAGGTTCTCACAGAGGTCTTGGAACGGCCGGTAATCACGCTTGTTCAACGCATCTGACAGGGTCGAGCGGGCAATGGGGCCGGCTTGGAGATGGTAGCTATGCGCAGCCAGCGTTTCGGAGAAAGTCGCCAATGACCGCAGGCTTAAGGCTTGGGTTACATGGCCGCTGACCAGTGTTACCAGCAATTGCCAGGATGTGCAGCGTTTGACGTAGCGATCCGCCTGGTACTTTTCGGTGGATTGCTGGAAGGACGGGCGAGGGATCGCACTGAGCAGTTGGGCTAAACGGGTGCTGGAGAACATGAGTCAAAATCGAGTCTGAAAAATCCGATTATGACTGAAGTCCGCCAACAGCAAGGGGGAGCAAGCTCCCCCTTCAGTTTTTACCGGACACTAGTGACGCTCTGCGTGGGAATGCAGCCAGGGACGCTCCGCGTCCCAAAAGCGGACGCGGAGCGTCCGGTGAGGCATTCCCACGCAGAGCGTGGGAACGATCATGCGCTAGCCCTGGCGAACCACATGCCCGGTCGCCAGATCCCGAATCACACTCGGGTTCTTGCGCCCACCCAGATTCCCGCCCAGCACCCCATCAATCTGCCCACGGAAATACTGCTCAACGCGAATCCGCGTGCGCGCCGCCGGCCGGCCCTGCGGGTTGGCGGACGTCGACACCAGCGGCCCGACCGCTGCGCACAAATCCCGCACCAACGGATGATCGCTTACGCGCAACGCGACGGTTTCATGCACGCCGGTAATCCATTGCGGCAACAGATTCTGGTGCGGCACCAGCCAGGTATTGGGCCCCGGCCAAGTGCTGGCCATGCGGTCCATCCACAGTTCCGGGAAGTCTTCGAACAGGAAGTCGAATTGGCGAATGTTGTCGGCCACCAGGATCAGGCCTTTACCCATAGCCCGCCCCTTGATCATCAACAAACGATGCACGGCCTCTTCGTCCCATGGGTCGCAGCCCAGGCCCCAGACAGCTTCGGTTGGGTAGGCAATCACCGCGCCTGCGCGAATTGCTTGTGCGGCTTGCTGCACACGCCAACTGTTGACCATGAATAAACTCTCCGGAATAAGGCTCTGCGCAGTTTACCGATCTTCCTTATAAAACCTAGCTCACCCGCGCAAACCAGCGCCCGCTTTCGCACACCGCCTGGCCATCCATTTCCAGCTCCGTCAACGCCGCCAACACTTTGGGCAAGGCCCAACCACTGCTGTTTGCCAACGCTTCACTGGTATGCGGTGCCGCGTGGAGCAACATCAGCAAAGGATGAGTCACCTGCGTTGCTGCGGTGGATATCGGCAATTGCTGCCAGCCACGCAGCGCTTCGAGGATATGTTCGATGGTTTCTACCAACAGCGCACCGTCGCGGATCAACTGATGGCAGCCCTTGGCGCCGGGGTGATGTATCGATCCTGGAATCGCGTACACCTCCCGACCTTGCTCCGCCGCGAGCCTGGCGGTAATCAACGACCCACTGGCGACACTGGCCTCGACCACCAACACACCGAGAGATAAACCGCTGATGATCCGGTTGCGTCGAGGGAAGTTGCTGGCGGTCGGACCGGCGTCCAGCGGGAACTCCGAAAGCACTGCACTGCCCGAGGCAATCATGGCGTCCGCCAGTCGTCGGTTGCGCTGTGGATAAAACTTTTCAAGTCCCGTGCCAAGTACCCCGACCGTTCGACCGCCCACGTCCAAAGCCGCCTGATGCGCGGCGGCGTCGATGCCCAGGGCCAGGCCGCTGGTGATGACGAATCCGGCGCCGGCCAAGCTGCGAGAAAACGCAGCGGCCGTGTCCATGCCCGGCCGTGAAGCACGTCGACTGCCGACCATCGCCAGTTGCGGTTTTTCCAGGATGCCGGGATCCCCGGCGACAAATAGCAGCGGCGGTGCATCGCCGATTTCCGCCAGCAAGGCCGGGTACTCGGGTTGGTCCCACATCAGCAAATGCTGGCCCGGACGCTCTAACCAAGCCAATGCGTGGCTGGCGCCGTCGCGGATTTCATTGCTGCGTCTGGCCTCCGCGCAGGTCAGCGGCAAACCCAACGAACGCCAGGCACTGGCCGGGGCACTGATGGCCTTGGACGCCGAGCCGAAGGCTTCAAGCAGTTTTTTAAATCGCGCTGGACCTAGTTCTGGCAAACGGTGCAGACGTAAACGGGCTTCCAGTTCCGCAGGGGAAACCGGGGGAAAAGCTGCGAGCGACATGGATCATCCTTGATCGTTATGAGCCCCGTTCAAACGGGAATAAGCTGTGGATAACTCTGTTGGTAACTTGTGGAGCAGGCTAAGGATTTCGCACCTTATCCATCACCGCCAACGAGCGCGACGCGTGAAGGACCAACCCGTAACTCAGTTTGTCGTAGGTGCGGAAAACCATCAGCAAACCGGCGCGCTCATCGGGAATTTTCAACGGCTGGCCGGTCACGCGATCACGCACGGTTTCGCCGGTTTTCATCACCACCAATACGTTGCCTTCGGCCAGGCCATCGCGCTGCCCCTTGTTCAGCGTGACCACGTCCATCGCGCCAATCTGCGTGACCCCGCGCGGCACATCGATGATCAAGCCGTTGATATCGGTCTTCGGCGCGCTGGGCATGAAGGTCGAATTGATCGCCCGCTCTTCGCCGCTGAACAAGCGATCGCCGAGGCGCACTTCCTGGGTGGTGCGTTGCAGCGCCAGGGTGGCGACATCGCCTTCGGTCGCGATAATTTCACCGCCGCCAATGTCGTCGGCGTTGATCCCCAGGAACTCCTTGCTCTGCGGATCGGTGTAGACCTTGCCTTGGCGGAAGATGCCGTACACCGGCTGGTTCGGATCGAAATGCCCGCGAGCGAAGATCCGGTCGCCAGTACCGCTGAGTACCCGCTCGGCATCGCCGGCGACAATGTAGGGCGCCTTGTCGAAGTCCTCGACCTTGTCGACGATGCGGTTACTCAATAGAAAGCTGTTGATCGATTGCAGCGGAATACTCGGGATCGCGTCGGCCACCGGGCTGCTACGGACCCGTGGCGAGAGCTTGATGGTGCCGCGGGACTCGCCGCGATTGAGGGTCAGGCGCGGCTGGCCGTTGACATAGACCAGCGTCAGCGAGTCGCCCGGATAGATCAGATTGGGGTTCTGGATTTGCGGGTTGACCTGCCAGAGTTCGGGCCATTTCCACGGCTCACGCAGAAATTTCCCGGAGATGTCCCAAAGTGTGTCGCCCCTTACCACTGTGTATTGCTGCGGAAAACCTTCCTTGAGTTGCACTTGCCCGTGCGCCAAACCAGCCGAGGCCAGAAGGAGCAAGGCGAGTAGTGATTTCCTCATGCGGTGAATCCCTTTATTATGTGCGTTCGCGTAAAACGCCAGAGCCCCCGTGGCTCGCTCCTGGCTCTTCACAAAGAAAGGAGCTACGTTTTACAACGGTAGCCTGCATCTTCGGACCCGCCAGGCCATCGACCCGACTTTACCTCACATGTGCAGCAATTAAGCTTATGGCCATTTTAGACATCCTCGAATTTCCCGACTCGCGCCTGCGCACTATCGCCAAACCTGTGGCCGTAGTGGACGACGAAGTGCGTCAGTTGGTCGATGACATGTTTGAAACAATGTATGAAGCGCCAGGCATCGGCCTCGCCGCGACCCAGGTCAACGTGCACAAACGTATCGTCGTGATGGACCTCTCCGAAGACCGCAGCGATCCGCGGGTGTTCATCAACCCCGAGTTCGAAACCCTGACCGACGAGATGGAGCAATACCAGGAAGGCTGCCTCTCGGTGCCGGGCTTCTACGAAAACGTCGATCGCCCGCAGAAGGTCAGGATCAAGGCCCTGGACCGCGACGGCCAGCCTTACGAACTGATCGCCGAAGGCCTGCTCGCCGTGTGCATCCAGCATGAATGCGACCACCTCAACGGCAAGTTGTTCGTCGATTACCTGTCGAACCTCAAACGCGACCGAATCAAGAAGAAACTGGAAAAGCTCCATCGCCAGAACGCTTGATGCCCTCCTTTCAAAGGCTTGCTGCGGCAAGCCTTTTTCTTTTCAGAGATTGCTCCCATGACTGAGCCACTGCGCATCGTCTTTGCCGGCACCCCGGAATTCGCCGCTGAACACCTCAAGGCCCTGCTCGCCAGCCCTTACGAGATCATCGCGGTCTACACCCAACCGGACCGTCCGGCGGGTCGCGGGCAAAAACTGATGCCGAGCCCGGTCAAGCAGTTGGCTCTGGAAAACAACATCCCGGTGTTGCAACCGCCGACTCTGCGCAACGAAGACGCCCAGGCTGAAATGGCTGCGCTCAAACCGGACTTGCTGGTGGTGGTCGCCTACGGCCTGATCCTGCCGCAAGTGGTGCTGGATATTCCGCGCCTGGGTTGCATCAACAGCCACGCGTCCTTGCTGCCACGCTGGCGTGGGGCGGCGCCGATCCAGCGCGCCGTCGAAGCGGGCGATGCGGAAAGCGGCGTAACCGTGATGCGCATGGAACTGGGCCTCGACACCGGACCGATGCTGCTCAAAGTCACCACGCCGATCACTGGCGAAGACACCGGCGGCAGCCTCCACGACCGTCTGGCGGAAATGGGCCCACCAGCCGTAATTCAAGCGATTGCCGGCCTTGCCGCGAGCACGCTTGAAGGTGAAGTACAGGACGACAGCCTCGCCACTTACGCGCACAAATTGAACAAAGACGAAGCGCGCATCAACTGGACCCGTCCGGCCGTTGAGCTGGAACGTCTGGTCCGCGCCTTCAACCCATGGCCGATCACCCACAGCACCCTAAATGGCGAAGCGCTGAAAGTGCTGGCCGCAAATCTCGCCGAGGGGCAGGGCAATCCGGGAGAAATCCTCGGCGCCAGCAAGGACGGCTTGATCGTCGCTTGCGGTGAACAGGCCCTGTGCCTGACCCGCCTGCAATTGCCCGGCGGCAAGGCGCTGAACTTCAGCGACTTCTTCAACAGCCGTCGTGAGAAATTCGCCGTCGGCACCGTGCTTGGTCAAGTGGCGGACGCTCAATGAACCCGCGTCTGGCCGCCGCCAAGGCACTCGCCGCTGTCCTGAACGGAAAAGCCTCACTCAACAGTTCCTTGCCGACGCAGATGGACAAAGTCGAAGACCGCGACCGCGGCTTCACTCAGGACCTGGCATTCGGCACCGCGCGCTGGCAACCACGCTTGTCGGCGTTGGCGGCCAAGTTGCTGCAGAAGCCGTTCAAGGCTGCGGACGCCGATGTCGAGGCATTGTTGCTGGTCGGCCTCTATCAATTGCTCTACACCCGCGTCCCGGCCCACGCCGCCATCGGCGAAACCGTCGGTTGCGCCGAAAAGCTTAAAAAACCCTGGGCCAAAGCCTTGCTCAACGCCGTGCTGCGCCGCGCCCAACGGGAAAGCGAAGCACTGCTGGCTGAGCTAGAACACGACCCGGTGGTGCGCACCGCCCACCCGCGCTGGCTGCAAAAATCCCTGAAAGCCTTTTGGCCTGAACAGTGGGAAGCCATCTGCGCGGCGAACAACGCGCATCCGCCAATGATTTTGCGGGTTAACCGCCGTCATCAGACGCGCGACGCTTATCTCGGATTGCTGAGCGAAGCAGGTATCGCCGCTAACCCATGCGTTTACAGCCGCGATGGCATCATCCTCGAGGCCGCCGCCGATGTGCGCAGCCTGCCGGGTTTCGCCGAAGGCTGGATCAGTGTGCAGGACGAAGCGGCGCAACTGGCCGCTGACTTGCTGGACCTGGCACCCGGCCAACGGGTGCTGGACGCCTGCTGCGCACCGGGCGGCAAGACCTGCCACATCCTTGAAGCCGAGCCCGCGCTGGCCGGCGTCGTGGCGGTGGACCTGGAAGCCAAGCGTCTGGTGCGAGTGCGGGAAAACCTCGCGCGCCTGGGCCTGAGCGCCGAACTGATCGCCGCCGACGGCCGCGACACCGCGACCTGGTGGGATGGCAAGCCGTTCCAGCGCATCCTGCTGGACGCGCCGTGCTCGGCCACCGGTGTGATCCGTCGTCACCCGGACATCAAGTTGACGCGCCAACCCGACGACATCGCCGCGCTCGCGGTGCTTCAGGGCGAACTGCTTGATGCGATGTGGATAACTTTGGAGGTCGGCGGGATTCTGCTTTACGCCACCTGCTCTACATTGCCGACCGAGAACACCGAAGTCATCGAAGCCTTCCTCGCCCGCACGCCGGGCGCGCGTGAGCTGGACCTCGCCACCACGGCCGGGATCAAGCAGCCTCATGGTCGCCAATTGCTGGCCCAGCAGGGCGGTCACGACGGGTTCTACTACGCCAAGCTGATCAAGATTGCCGCCGCGCGCGGATAACCGGATTTCCAAGGGAGTGACTGGATGAAGATCATCATCCTCGGCGCGGGGCAGGTCGGCGGTTCGCTGGCGGAACACTTGGCCAGCGAAGCCAATGACATCACCGTGGTCGACACCGACGGCGAACGCCTGCGCGACCTCGGCGATCGTCTGGACATTCGCACCGTGCAGGGCCGTGCGTCGTTTCCGACCGTGCTGCGCCAGGCCGGCGCCGATGACGCGGACATGCTGGTCGCGGTGACCAACAGCGACGAAACCAACATGGTCGCCTGCCAGGTCGCCCACACCCTGTTCCACACCCCGACCAAGATCGCCCGGGTTCGCGAAGCCGCGTACCTGACGCGCGGCGGGTTGTTCAACAACGAAGCAATCCCGGTGGACGTGCTGATCAGCCCGGAGCAGGTGGTCACCAATTACATCAAGCGCCTGATCGAACATCCGGGGGCCTTGCAGGTGATCGACTTCGCCGAAGGCAAAGCGCAATTGGTGGCGGTGAAGGCCTATTACGGCGGACCGTTGGTGGGCCAGCAACTGCGGCAATTGCGCGAACACATGCCGAATGTCGAAACCCGCGTAGCGGCGATTTTTCGTCGTGATCGGCCGATTTTGCCTCAGGGCGATACGGTGATCGAGGCGGACGACGAAGTGTTTTTCATCGCCGCCAAAGCGAACATTCGCGCCGTTATGAGCGAAATGCGCCGTCTCGACGAGAGCTACAAACGCATTGTTATTGCCGGAGGCGGGCAGATCGGCGAACGCTTGGCTGAAGCCATCGAAAGTCGCTATCAGGTGAAGATCATCGAGATGAACCCGGCGCGCTGCCGCTACCTCTCGGACACCCTCGACAGCACCGTGGTGTTGCAGGGCAGCGCTTCGGACCGCGACTTGCTGCTGGAAGAGAACATCGCCGATGCCGATATCTTCCTGGCGCTGACCAACGATGACGAAGCCAACATCATGTCCTCGCTGCTGGCCAAGCGCCTGGGCGCGAAGAAGGTGATGACGATCATCAACAACCCGGCGTACGTCGACCTGATCCAGGGCGGCGACATCGACATCGCCATCAGCCCGCAACTGGCGACCATCGGCACTTTGCTGGCCCACGTGCGCCGTGGCGATATCGTCAGCGTGCACTCATTGCGCCGGGGCGCAGCGGAAGCCATCGAGGCGATTGCCCATGGCGATGCGAAGTCGAGCAAAGTGATTGGCAAGGCCATCGAGAACATTGGTTTGCCGCCGGGCACCACGATTGGCGCGATCATTCGTGATGAAGAAGTGATCATTGCCCACGACGATACGGTGATCAAAACGGGCGACCATGTGATTCTTTTCCTTGTGGATAAGAAACATATTAGGGATGTGGAGAAGCTGTTCCACGTGGGGCTTAGCTTCTTCTAACTGATCGTTAACTGATCGTTCCCACGCTCCGCGTGGGAATGCAGCCCGGGACGCTCCGCGTCCTATCCAAAGCCGAACGCGGAGCGTCCGTTGAGGCATTCCCACGCGGAGCGTGGGAACGATCATTGACTGAGGGCAAATACTGATGATCGAATCCCTGGAAAAAATGCTCGCCAAGGGTGTGGATAACTCGCTGCTGCGCTTCGGTCTCGGCAAGGGTTATCTGGATCTTGGGGAGAACGCCAAAGCGGCGGAGCATTTCCAGCGCTGCGTAGAGTTTGATCCGAAGTATTCGGCGGCCTGGAAACTGTTGGGCAAGGCCCATCTGGCGCTGGCAGACCATGGGGCCGCGCGTCAGGCATGGGAGCAAGGGTTGGAAGCCGCTCGCGCCCATGGTGACAAGCAGGCTGAGAAGGAAATGACGGTGTTCCTGAAGAAGCTTGATCGTCAGGCCCACTGATCAGAGATAGCGCAGGCCGATCCCTTCGGCATCCACTAGCACCACTTCCATGCGCACTCGCGGCGCGCCTGTGGGTAAGTCCTGCACCTGACCGTAGACCACCGCGCCCTTGGGCAACGCCGACAGGCCTGGATGTTTGACGTAGACGCCCGTCGTCGAAAGATTGCGGGTCTGCCCCAGGCATTCGCCGAAGCTTTCGTGGCTGATCTTGATGCGAAACGATTTGCGGTGTTCGGACATCTTCTGCGCCCTTGAATGAACGGTTGTGGATAACCTTGAGCCCAAGGTTATCCACAGATCATGCCAATTGAATCAGTACCAACGCTCTTCGCCCGGCGGACGCTTCTTGAAGCGCTTCATGCTCCACATGTACTGGCTCGGATACGCCCGCACGTAACGCTCGACCACTTGGCTCATCGCTGCGCAGGAAGTCTCGGTATCGGTGCTGTACATGGCTTCTGGCGCAGCTTCGAGGATCACTTTGTACCCCGAACCGTCCGGCAGGCGCAGGGCATGCAGGAACACGCCGACCGCTTTGCCGCCGGCGAGCATATTCGGTACGAATTTACTGGTCAGCGCCTGGGTGGCGAAAAACGGTACGAAGATCCCGGCGGATTCGGCCGGTTCCGGGTCCGCGGGGATGCCCACTGCACCACCTTTGCGCACTTCCTTGATGACGCTGAGGATGCCTTCCTTAGTAGAAGCCGCCACGCGGTTGCCCAATTGCACCCGCTGCTTGCGCAGCAAATCGTCCACTGCCTTCAATTTCGGTGGGCGATAGAAAATGATCGGTTTGCACTGGTTGCAATAGAAGTGGTTCAGCACTTCCCAGTTGCCCAGGTGGCTGGTGATGCCAACCACGCCTTTGCCGGAAGCGAGGGCGTCCTTCAATACGTCGAGGCCTTCGACTTCGCGCACCAGATCAATGGAACGCTGGGCCGGCCAGATCCAGGCGCAGGCGCTTTCGGTCAGGGACTTGCCGATATCTTTCAGGCTCTGGCCCACCAGGCGCTCGCGCTCGGCTGGGTCCATGTCCGGGAAGCACTTGGCCAGGTTGATACGCACCACGTCGCGGGAACGGTTGGGGGTTTTCCACATCATCCAGCCAATGGCCGAGCCCACCGCCTGCACTGCCCGCCACGGAAGCAAGGCAAACAGCCGCAGAGCGCCTACCAGCAAGGCGCCTTTAAACTTATCCACAGGTCACTCCTGATCTTGTGCTGTGTGCGAGGCGGCCATTCTAACCGCCGTTCGCCAGCGTCGCGTAGCGATCGCAATCCTGGGTGTGGTCCATGACCATGCCCGAAGCCTGCATCAGCGCGTAACAGATGGTCGGGCCGACGAACGTGAATCCGGCCTTTTTCAGGCCTTTGCTCATCTCCACGGCGACCGGCGTTATAGCCGGAACCTGGCTGCGATCCTTGAAATGATTGATCACGGGGTTGCCGCCAACGAACGACCAGAGAAACCCCACCGGGTCTTCCAGCGCCAGCCAGGCCTGAGCATTGCGTCGGGCGGCGTTGAGTTTGAGGCGGTTGCGGATGATGCCGGGATCGAGCATCAATTCATCGATTTCCGCGTCACTCATCTGCGCCACGCGCTGGACGTCGAAGCCGAACAACACCTCGCGATATCGCTCACGTTTTCGCAACACGGTGATCCATGAAAGGCCGGCCTGGAACCCTTCGAGCAAAAGCAACTCGAACAAACCCTGCGCATCGCGTAGCGGCGTGCCCCACTCCTGATCGTGATAAGCCATGTACAGCGGATCTTCGGAACACCAAAAGCAGCGTGGCATAAGGCTCCAGGGGGCGTGCGCAGCAACGAATCGGGTATACTCCCGCTCTTTAAATCGCAGCCCAAGAAACAGGTGAATTTCGTGAGCCAGCCTACGCCAGCCGTGCGTACCTTCCAAGACTTGATCCTCGCCCTCCAGCAATACTGGGCCGAGCAAGGTTGCGTGGTACTTCAGCCCTACGATATGGAAGTAGGCGCCGGCACTTTCCACACAGCCACGTTTCTGCGCGCCATCGGCCCGGAAACCTGGAACGCCGCTTATGTGCAGCCCAGTCGTCGCCCGACTGACGGCCGCTACGGCGAAAACCCGAACCGTCTGCAGCACTACTACCAGTTCCAGGTAGTCCTGAAGCCGAACCCGGACAACTTCCAGGAACTGTACCTGGGCTCCCTCAAGCACGTTGGCCTGGACCCGCTGGTCCACGACATCCGCTTCGTCGAAGACAACTGGGAGTCGCCAACCCTGGGCGCCTGGGGTCTGGGCTGGGAAGTCTGGCTCAACGGCATGGAAGTGACGCAGTTCACGTACTTCCAGCAAGCGGGCGGCATCGAGTGCTACCCGGTGACCGGCGAGATCACCTACGGTCTTGAGCGTCTGGCCATGTACCTGCAAGGCGTGGACTCGGTCTACGACCTGGTCTGGGCTGACGGTCCTATGGGCAAAGTGACCTACGGCGACGTGTTCCACCAAAACGAAGTCGAGCAGTCGACCTACAACTTCGAACACGCCAACGTCGAGAAGCTGTTCGAACTGTTCGATTTCTATGAAAGCGAAGCCAAGCGCCTGATCGAACTCGACCAGCCGCTGCCATTGCCGAGCTACGAAATGGTGTTGAAGGCCTCCCATACCTTCAACCTGCTGGATGCGCGCCGGGCGATCTCGGTGACTGCGCGTCAGCAATACATTCTGCGTGTACGCACCCTGGCGCGTTCCGTTGCGCAAGCCTACCTGCTGGCTCGCGCCAAGCTGGGCTTCCCGATGGCGACCCCGGACCTGCGTGATGAAGTGTTGGCTAAGCTGGAGGCTGCACAATGAGTGCTCTGGATTTCCTGGTTGAATTGGGCACCGAAGAACTGCCACCCAAAGCCCTGAACACCCTGGCCGACGCGTTCCTGGCCGGTATCGACAAGGGCCTGCAAGCTGCTGGCCTGAGCTACGAAGCCAAAACCGTCTACGCCGCGCCACGTCGCCTGGCTGTGCTGATCACCGCGCTGGATACCCAGCAACCGGATCGCAGCATCAACCTCGACGGCCCGCCACGTCAGGCTGCGTTCGATGCCGACGGCAACCCGACTCAAGCCGCCCTGGGCTTCGCCAAGAAGTGCGGCGTCGACCTGAGCGAAATCGATCAGAGCGGTCCGAAACTGCGTTACAGCCAGAGCATCGCCGGTAAACCGACCGCGAGCCTGCTGCCGACCATCGTCGAAGATTCCCTGAACGACCTGCCGATCCCGAAGCGCATGCGCTGGGGTGCTCGCAAGGAAGAATTCGTTCGTCCGACCCAGTGGCTGGTGATGTTGCTCGGTGACCAAGTCATCGATTGCACGATCCTCGCCCAAAAGGCTGGCCGTGACTCCCGTGGCCACCGCTTCCATCACCCGCAAAGCGTACGCATCACCGCGCCAGCCAACTACCTGGCCGACCTGCGTGGCGCCTACGTATTGGCCGATGCCAACGAGCGTCGCGCAATCATCAGCAAGCGCACCGAAGAACTCGCGACCCTGCAGGAAGGCACGGCCATCGTTCCTCCGGCATTGCTCGACGAAGTGACTGCGCTGGTTGAATGGCCGGTGCCGCTGGTGTGCTCATTCGAGGAACGTTTCCTCGACGTGCCGCAAGAAGCCCTGATCACCACCATGCAGGACAACCAGAAGTACTTCTGCCTGCTGGATGCCGACGGCAAGTTGCTGCCACGTTTTATTACCGTGGCCAACATCGAAAGCAAAGACCCGCAGCAGATCATCGCCGGTAACGAGAAAGTGGTTCGCCCACGCCTGACCGACGCAGAGTTCTTCTTCAAGCAAGACAAGAAGCAGAAACTCGAAGACTTCAACCTGCGCCTGCAAAACGTGGTGTTCCAGGAAAAACTCGGCAGCGTCTACGACAAGGCCGAACGCGTTTCCAAACTCGCGGCGTACATCGCGCAGCGCATTGGCGGCAACGCAGCCTGGGCTTCCCGTGCCGGCCTGCTGTCCAAGTGCGACCTGGCGACCGAGATGGTCGGTGAGTTCCCGGAGATGCAAGGTGTCGCCGGTTACTACTACGCCCTCAATGACGGCGAGCCGGAAGAAGTCGCCTTGGCGCTGAACGAGCAGTACATGCCGCGCGGTGCCGGTGCTGAACTGCCGACCACCCTGACCGGTGCGGCCGTGGCCATCGCCGACAAGCTCGACACGTTGGTCGGTATCTTCGGCATCGGCATGCTGCCCACCGGCAGCAAAGACCCGTATGCCCTGCGCCGTGCTGCACTCGGTGTGTTGCGCATTCTGATCGACAAGAAGCTCGACCTCGACCTGAACGACGCCGTGGCTTTCGCCGTGAACGCGTTCGGCGCCAAGATCAAGGCTGCCGGCCTGAACGAGTCGGTGCTGGAGTTCGTCTTCGACCGTCTGCGGGCCCGCTACGAAGACGAAGGCGTGGACGTCGCGACTTACCTGTCGGTACGTGCCCTGAAGCCGGGTTCGGCGCTGGACTTCGATCAGCGTGTGCAAGCGGTTCAAGCGTTCCGCAAATTGCCGGAAGCCGCAGCCCTGGCCGCGGTGAACAAGCGTGTTTCGAACTTGCTGAGCAAGGCCGAAGGCTCGATTCCATCGGTGGTGGAAGCCAAGTACTTCGACAACGCCAACGAGTTCTCCCTGTACTCGGCAATCCAGCAGGCTGACCAGGCTGTCCAGCCAATGGCCGCTGCTCGTCAGTACAGCGAATCGCTGGCGCGTCTGGCTGCCTTGCGCGAGCCGGTGGATGCGTTCTTCGAAGCGGTGATGGTCAACGCGGATGACGCCAACGTGCGCGCCAACCGTTATGCACTGCTGTCGCGTCTGCGTGGGCTGTTCCTCGGCGTTGCCGACATTTCGCTGCTGGGGTAAGACTGTTTGAAACTGCTGATTCTCGATCGGGACGGGGTGATCAATTACGACTCCGACGCTTACATCAAGTCGGTGGAGGAGTGGATTCCGCTCCCCGGTTCGATCGAAGCCATCGCGCAGTTGAGCAAGGCCGGCTGGACGGTGGCAGTCGCTACCAACCAGTCGGGCATCGCTCGCGGCTATTACGACATCGCCACCCTTGAAGCCATGCACGAGCGCTTGCGTTCGTTAGTGGCGGAGCAGGGCGGTGAAGTCGGGCTGATCGTCTATTGCCCTCACGGGCCGGACGATGGCTGCGATTGCCGCAAGCCAAAACCCGGGATGTTGAAAACCATCGCCGCACATTACAACGTGTCGCTGACTAATCTTTGGTTCGTCGGCGATACCCTTGGTGACCTGGAAGCCGCAAAAGCCGTCGATTCTCAGCCAGTTTTAGTAAAGACCGGGAAAGGCGAAAAGACTTTGGGCAAGACCCTACCGGTAGGCACCTTGATTTTTGACGATCTGGCGGCGATTGCCGCAGAACTTATCCACAATTAGAGTGCTTCGATTGTTCCTGACCAAGGATTGATCGGGAGTGCGCTTTATATAGACGGGCAGAGCCCGCACGGTAAACGTCACCATGTCGATACTGCAGGCCATCAGAACCTTCCTCTTTTACCTGCTGCTGGGCACCAGCTCTTTGCTCTGGTGCAGCCTGAGCTTTTTTATCGCGCCGTTTCTGCCATTCAAGGCGCGTTATCGCTTTATCAACGTGTACTGGTGCCGCTGCGCGTTGTGGCTGAGCAAAGTGTTTCTGGGCATCACCTACGAAATCAAAGGCGCCGAGAACGTGCCTGAGCGGCCCTGCGTGATTCAGTCGAACCACCAGAGCACTTGGGAGACGTTCTTTCTCTCGGCGTACTTCGAGCCGCTGAGCCAGGTTCTCAAACGTTCTCTGCTCTTCGTACCGTTCTTCGGCTGGGCGATGGCCATGCTGCGCCCGATCGCCATCGACCGCGATAACCCGAAAGCCGCGCTCAAGCATGTGGCGAAGAAAGGCGATGAGTTACTGAAGGATGGCGTCTGGGTGCTGATCTTCCCTGAGGGCACTCGCGTTCCCTACGGCACCGTCGGAAAGTTCTCGCGCGGTGGTAGCGCTTTGGCCGTCAACGCTGAACTTCCAGTACTGCCGATTGCACACAATGCCGGCAAGTTTTGGCCGAAAACCGGTTGGGCAAAGAAGCAGGGAGTGATCACCGTGATCATTGG
This sequence comes from Pseudomonas sp. LBUM1646, assembly GCF_059716165.1. Taxonomy (NCBI): domain Bacteria; kingdom Pseudomonadati; phylum Pseudomonadota; class Gammaproteobacteria; order Pseudomonadales; family Pseudomonadaceae; genus Pseudomonas; species Pseudomonas sp. LBUM1646. Next base: position 11,577 of record NZ_CP166810.1, on the reverse strand, counting down.
CGAACCGATGTACGCCGAGGGCACGGGGCCGCGAGCCGTTGCTGCACTGAATGATCGCGTCCAGGCCTGGAACGAGCAGATGCAGCGCGACATGGGTTCGCTGCCTCCGGCTCCTCAAGCCCCGGCCGCTACAGATCAAGTGGCTGTCTGAGATTCTGTGGATAACCTGTGTACCGTTTTGTTGAAAAACAGCGAATTTAGTTTGTAGGCTGCTGATTTATATACATATTTCTTAAGCTCATAAAACGCCGAAAAAGGTGCATAAGTTTTTTTAAGACGTAAAAAAACCGGCTGATATAGCCGGTTTTTTTATGACTCAAACAACGAGCTTGTGTAGGAGCTACCGCAGGCTGCGATCTTCTGCCTTTAATCGATAAAAACCGGTAAAAAAAGCCTGAACGTAGTGCCATGTCCGACCTCGCTTTGGCACTCGATCCGCCCACCGTGACGATCCACCACCGCCTTCACCATCGACAGACCCAGACCCAAACCGTCGTTGCCATGGGCCGAAGCAAAACGCCGATACTGGCTGAACAACTCAGGCAATTCTTCGGCGGCGATGCCTTTGCCCTGATCAGTGATCTCACACGTCAGCCAGTCATCGGCACAACTTACCCCCACGGTGATCCGCGAACCGGCCGGGCTGTACTTGATCGCATTCTCCAGCAGGTTGAACAGCGCGCGGGTCAGCAACGATTGATCGGCCATGACCAAGGCTTCAGCGTCTTCATCCAGGTCATGCAGCAGTTGGATGTTCTTTAGCTGCGCGATGCTCAGGGCTTGGTCGAAAGTATCGAGCAGCAGCATCGCGAACATGCTCGGCTGGAACTGATAGGCCTCCGACTCGGCTTTCGCCAACTGCACAAACGCCTCGGTCAGGCTCAGCGCCTTGCGCACTTGCAACTCGATCTGGGCGAACAATTGAGCGTCGCCGCTCAGCGGATGCCGCTGCACATCAAGCAACGCAAGGATCGCCGAGTGCGGCGCCCGCAGGTCATGGGACAGAAACCGCAGCAACACCGCCCGTTGCTCTTCGGCATCGCGTTCAACGCTCAAGTCGGTCAGGCTCAGTAGCCAGCCAATCGGCGTATCCCCTTCGGCGGGCAGCAACGGGGCGAGATCGACTCGCAGACTGCGTGACTGGGTGTCACGAAATTCCATCGGCTCCAGGCTCGATAACGCTGCAGGCGTGTCATTTGGAGCTACCGGATAACCCAGTGCAGTCAATTGATTGAGCAAGTCTTGACCCACCAGCTCGCTGGCAAACACATCGCGAGCTTTGCGATTGGCCAACAGAATGCGGCCGTTTGGATCGCTGATCAGGGTCGCGACCGGCAGGTACTCCAGGCCATCGGCGATGAAGCGCCGGGTGTCCCGTGTCCGGCTCATGGCCTGTTCCAGTGCAACAATTTGCCCTTGCAGGAAATCTCCGGCCGGGGCCTGGGTACGTCGGCGCTCGGGGAAGACTTTCGGCTCGCTGTCCAGTCGCGCCAGTTCCCAGCCGAAGTAAGCGAGTACCGCGCTCAGCCGCCGCCAGCTCCAGATCAGGTAACCCAGTAACATGCCCAGCAGACTTGCCGCCGGAGACCACCACCAGCCCAGCCGCAACAGCAGGCAAGACCCGAGCAAGACAACCGCGATGCCACCAACCGTTATCCACAGGGCCAGGCGAGGGCGCAGCAACAACAGGCCCAGCAGCAACCCTACGCTCATCACCGAGAGCAACACTGCCCATCGCTCATCGAGGACCACAATGCTTCGCTGCTGCAGCAACCCGTTGAGAATGTTCGCCTGAATCTCGATGCCCGGCGTCGTGCCAATACTGGCCGATTGCGGCGTGACGTAGCGGTCACCCAGACCCGGCGCGGTCGAGCCAATCAGAATCAACCGATCACGCAGCAACTGCGGCGCGACCTCGCCACGCAACACGCTGACGTAGGGCACGCTGGGAAAACCGGCATCGGACCGGATGAAAGGAATACGTATTTCGTGGGCGCGTTGCCAACCTTGCACCGACAGCGGGGCAGGGCTGCCGGGCATTGCTGGAAGGTGATCGCCGGACAGGCTCCGTTCATACAACAGCCACGCAAGCTGAGCCCGAGGCTGTTGCGCCGATCCTTCGCTCAGGTACACGCTGCGCACGATGCCATCGACGTCCGCTTCGGCATTGATGTGCCCGATACCTTTGGCGCAATGGCTCAGCGGCGCCACCGGTTCGATTTCCCCCAGCGGCTGCCCGTAACGCGCCACACCTTCACGCAGCAGCGGCACAAACACATTGCCCGCCCGACAGGCTGCCTGGGCCAGGCGCTGATCGTTGTCGGGATGGGTGTCGGGTTCGCTGAAGATCACATCGAACAGAATGCCTTTGGCGTTTGCAGCGCTCAGTCGATCAAGCAAATCGGCGTGTAGCGCTCGCGACCACGGCCATTGCCCAAGCTGCTGCAGGCTGTAGTCGTCGATGGTCACAATAAGGATTCGGGGATCGACCGGCAGCGGGCTGAGTCGGCGCAGGCTGTCGTACAGCAGATTACTCAAGGTCAGGCCATGACTCAGGGACAGGATCGCAGTGAGTGGCAGCAGGATCAGACTGACCCACAGCCATTCGCGGACCATCCGCCGAAACAATCGTTGAGCCTGGGTCGGCTCGCGCGCTTCCTTCCTTGGCCGGCCCTTCATCGGCAGTTGGCCGGGGTGCTATCGGACACGTGTGGTCCTGGGGTAATAGAAAATATCATATACCCCGGTTTCTCCCTCTAGTCCCTGCGCGTCATACGCCGAGAGCCGCACATGATAGAAGAACGCTTTCAGGTCGTGGAAATTGACCTGGGGCGTGCTGGAATACTGCTCTTGTTTGATGTTCAGAAACGCCGGATCGGTGGCGACTTGCGCTCGATAACGCGTGGCCCCCTCAATGGGCTTCATGATCAGCTGCCAAGTGGGTACCGGTCCAGTCTGACCTGCCTGCCCGAGCAGTCGCGGGGCCGGTAGCAATTCGACCGGGGTCAACTTGCCCTGTTTCTGTATACGCAGCCCCTGGCGAGCCATGACCTGGACTTCATCATTGTCTGGATCATCAGAACGTTTTGCAGTGGGGGACTGCGGCTCGTCCTCACGCTTGACCGCCACTTGCCCGTTCAGCACTTCCAGCATCGCCTGGCCACCATCATCGTTACGAACCCGAAAATGTGTCCCGCGCACGCCCAATACACCAACCGGCGTGACAATCTGGAAACGATCATAGTCGCTGGCGCGCTTGATCACATACGACTCGACTTGGCCCTGCTCAAGAATGACTTGGGGGATCGAATGTTCTTCATTCAAACGCAGGGTAATCCGGGAGCTTGAAGGCAAGACAATACGAGAACCATCACCCATGGAAAGGCTGACGAATGCCGACGGGGAAGTCATGACACCTTCTCGTTCACCCACCTTCATGCCTTCTTGCAGCGGTACTTGTTTGCCTTCGATGTCGAGCTTCCAGGCTTCGCCGGTCAAGTGCTCAACCGTCGCGGGCAGCGGCTGGCCACGGCATTGCTGGTTGTCGTCGATATACGGGAGACGTTTTACGGAGGCTGAAGCGGCGGATGCGCCTTGGGCGATCATCCCCATCAGGCCGGTCACCAAAAACAGGCAAACGCCACAACGGCGCAGGTGCAGTAGAGTCTTGGAATTCATGGATTGGCTTTTTATGCTCTTGTGGTAATCACGCCGCGAAGGCTTCGATCCGCTGGAAGCACCATACCTGACCGGACGCTCTGGCAGATAGCCAAAGGCCTCGGGGATGACACTTCCCTGTGTCGGAATCGGCTCGATCATCGGGCCAATTTGATTGCTGAGCAGGCACTCCTTGATTTCCCCCTGAACTGCAGACCGCCCGCAAACCGGCGATCGGCGGTCCCGCCAGGTTGGCGTTGACGCTCCCTGCGTCGGCACATCCCAATGCCTATGTGCCGCTCAGCGAGAACGAATTTACCGGCATGCACCCACTGTGAGGCGATTCTCAATATTTGTTCAGAATTGCCCTGGGTTCTAAAACACCCAGCGTTGTTGTTGCTGCGCCTGACTGGCGGGTTGAGCCACTTCCACCGGCGGCGAATGCACAGGTGCGAAACCCTGGGAATCCCCCATAAATGGGCTGATTCCTCCAGGACTGAAATAGTGCGCAGTGACCTCTCGATAGATGCCCGGAGTCGATGGAACCGAGGTGCATCCCAGCCCAAGGCTGCCTACAAACACCAATGCAGCCCATCTTGTAAAACCGTGACAGGCAATCTTTTCCAGAACCTTGCGCTGCATCTTTCCCACAGTCCCTATTGAGTATTCTGCCAATGGCTTCTCGCCTGACGGCGAAGTGCTACTAGCGTAGCCACCCTCGGGGAATCCGGAGCGATTTGCCACAATTGTTCAGAATCAGGCAATCAGCCTAAACTTGCTCCTGTAGGACTTTTCTTCAACTTTGCACTGACGAGATAGGGAATCACTGCGCATGCGTGTCGCAATACTGGATGACGAACCCGCCGAGCTACGACGGGTGGAACAGACACTGCGACAGATCCCGGCCACGGGAGAGCAAGCGTGGACGTTGCACAGCTTCGAACGAGGGGAGGACTTGCTGCGACAACTTCGGCGGGAAACCTTCGACCTGCTGATCCTCGACTGGCATCTGCCCGATCTCAGTGGCTTGTCATTGTTACGCTGGACCCGCGAACACATGGCCGCTCCGCCTGCCGCGATCATGCTGACCAGTCGCGACGCCGAGAGTGATATCGTCCAGGCGCTGAATGCCGGTGCCGATGACTACGTGAGCAAACCGTTCCGCCCAAACGAGCTCAAGGCGCGGGTCAGCGCGGTGCTGCGGCGCCACGGTCTACAGCGATCAGCCGCCACCGAATTACTGACCTTCAATGACCTGGCCTTCGACGACGCGGAACTGACCGTCACCCGTGCCGGCAGCCCCATCAGCCTGACTGAAAAAGAATACCGACTGGCCCACTGCTTGTTCACCAACCTGGGCCGACCGCTGTCTCGGGAATACCTGTATGAGCGGTTTTGGAGTCATGAAGAAATGGTCTCTTCAAGACCGCTGGATACTCACATTTATCGCCTGCGCAATAAGCTCGGGCTGACGGCGGATCGTGGCTGGCAGCTGCTGACGATTTATGGGTATGGGTATCGGTTGGAGAGTGTGGGGTCGGTGAGCGAATAAGATCAAAAGATCGCAGCCTTCGGCAGCTCCTACAGGGAAATGCGGTCGGCGTAGGAGCTACCGAAGGCTGCGATCTTTTGATTTTCCAGAAGCCATAAAAAAAGGCCAACGCATGTGCGTTGGCCTTTTTCGTTTTGGCGCTGCCGCTGGATCAGAAGTCCAGGTTGGAAACCGCCAAGGCGTTGCTTTCGATGAAGTCACGACGGGGTTCGACCGCATCACCCATCAGGGTGTTGAAGATCTGATCCGCGCCAATGGCGTCTTCGATGGTCACTTTGAGCATCCGGCGCTGGGCTGGGTCCATGGTGGTTTCCCACAGCTGATCCGGGTTCATCTCGCCCAGACCTTTATAGCGCTGGATGGTGTGACGCTTGGTGCTTTCAGCCATCAGCCATTCAAGTGCTTCCTTGAACTCGGTGACCGGCTTCTTGCGCTCGCCGCGCTGGATGTACGCGCCGTCGTCCAACAGGGTGCTCAGTTGCGCGCCCAACGAGACAACCGTCTTGTAATCGTTGCTGCCGAAGAAGTCGCGGTTAAACGTGATGTAGTTCGACAGGCCGTGGGAGATCAGTTCGACCTCTGGCAGCCAGACGTTACGTTCACGGTCTTCACGCAGGCTGGCTTTGTAAACCAGGCCAGACTTCTCGACGGTACGCAGGCGAACTTCAAACTTGGCCATCCAGTCCTGCATTGCTGCGTGATCGGACAGTTGTTCCAAGGTGACAGCAGGCAGGTAGATGAAGTGCTCGGTCAATTCCTGTGGGTACAGGCGCGACAGACGCTTAAGGGTCTTCATTACCAGACGGAAGTCATTCACCAGGCGCTCAAGGGCAGGTCCGGAAATACCCGGAGCGTCCTCGTTCAGGTGCAGGCTCGCGTCTTCCAGGGCCGACTGCGTCATGTACTCTTCCATGGCGTCGTCGTCTTTGATGTATTGCTCTTGCTTGCCTTTTTTGACCTTGTACAGCGGCGGCTGAGCGATGTAGATGTAACCGCGCTCAATCAGCTCCGGCAACTGACGGAAGAAGAAGGTCAGCAGCAGGGTACGGATGTGAGAACCGTCGACGTCAGCATCGGTCATGATGATGATGTTGTGATAGCGCAGCTTGGCGATGTTGTACTCGTCGCGGCCGATGCCGCAGCCCAGCGCGGTGATCAAGGTGCCCACTTCTTGCGAAGAGATCATCTTGTCGAAGCGCGCCTTTTCGACGTTCAGGATCTTGCCTTTCAACGGCAGGATAGCCTGAGTGCGACGGTTGCGACCCTGCTTGGCGGAGCCGCCAGCAGAGTCACCTTCCACGAGGTACAGTTCGGACAGGGCAGGGTCTTTTTCCTGGCAGTCAGCCAGTTTGCCCGGCAGGCCGGCGATATCCAGCGCGCCTTTACGACGGGTCATCTCACGGGCTTTACGCGCCGCTTCACGAGCGCGCGCCGCGTCGATCATCTTGCCGACGACCAGTTTGGCTTCGTTCGGGTTTTCCAGCAGGAAGTCGGAGAAGTACTTGCCCATTTCCTGTTCGACCGCGGTCTTCACTTCGGAAGAAACCAGCTTGTCTTTGGTCTGGGAGCTGAACTTCGGATCCGGTACTTTCACCGAAATGATCGCGGTCAGGCCTTCACGGGCATCGTCACCGGTGGTGGCGACTTTGTGTTTCTTCGCCAGGCCTTCCGCTTCGATGTAGGTGTTCAGGTTACGCGTCAGTGCGGAACGGAAACCCACCAGGTGAGTACCGCCATCGCGCTGTGGAATGTTGTTGGTGAAGCACAACAGGTTCTCGTTGAAGCTGTCGTTCCACTGCAGGGCGATTTCCACGCCAATGCCGTCTTCACGCTGGATGTTGAAGTGGAACACCTGGTTGACCGGAGTCTTGTTGGTGTTCAGGTATTCAACGAACGCACGCAGGCCGCCTTCGTACTTGAACAGCTCTTCCTTGCCGCTGCGCTCGTCCTTGAGGACGATGCCGACACCGGAGTTGAGGAAGGACAGTTCACGGATCCGTTTGGCCAGGATGTCCCAGCTGAAATGGATGTTCTTGAAGGTCAGGTCGGACGGTTTGAAGTGAATCTGGGTACCGGTGGATTCGCTCTCGCCAACGATTTTCATCGGCTCTTTCGGAACACCGTGGATGTAAGTCTGTTCCCAGATTTTTCCGCTGCGGCGAACGGTCAGGACCAGTTCTTCGGACAGGGCGTTCACAACCGATACACCTACACCGTGCAGACCGCCGGATACTTTGTAGGAGTTGTCGTCGAACTTACCGCCGGCGTGCAGCACGGTCATGATGACCTCGGCTGCGGATACGCCTTCTTCTTTATGCACGTCTACCGGGATGCCACGACCGTTGTCGCGCACGGTGATGGATTCATCCGGGTGGATAATGATGCTGATGTCGTCGCAATGGCCAGCGAGCGCTTCATCGATGGAGTTGTCGACTACCTCGAAGACCATGTGGTGCAGACCGCTACCATCGTCGGTGTCACCAATGTACATACCGGGACGTTTGCGTACGGCATCCAGGCCTTTCAGCACTTTAATGCTCGTTGAGTCGTAGGTATTCGTATTTTCTTCGCTCAATGCCTTCACTCCCGATGGTCGTGGGTCTGGGTGATACGGCCCTGTTCCACGTGGAACAGAGCGACTGGCGTTTCCGTCTGCCAGCCTTCCCTCAATAATTCGTGATCTACACAGGTGATAAACACCTGGCAGCGTAAGTCTTCCAGCAAGCGGCAAAGCGCACGGCGGTGTTGCTCGTCCAGTTCGGACGGCAAGTCATCCACCAGATAAATACACTGGCCGCGTCGGGCCTGGCTAACCAAGTGCCCTTGGGCAATCCGCAATGCACAGACCACCAACTTCTGCTGACCCCGGGACAAAATGTCCGCGGCGTTATGTGCGCCCAATCGAAGACGCAAATCAGCACGTTGTGGTCCGGCCTGGGTATGGCCCATTTGCTGATCCCGCTGAAGAGACCCGGCGAGCACGGCACTTAGCTCGCGCTCTTTGTCCCAACCTCGGTAATAGCTGAGCGTTAAGCCCTCGAGCTCAACCAACTCACTCAAGGTCTGTTCAAAGACTGGTTTCAAGGCTTTGATGTAAGCGCGGCGGTATTCATCAATTTCTGCGCTGGCCTGGCACAGTTCCCTGTCCCAAACCGCTTGCGAAACGGCGTCAAGTGTACCATGCCGCAGCCAAGAGTTTCTCTGACGCAGGGCCTTCTGCAAGCGCTGCCAAGTGGACATGAATCGCGGTTCCACGTGGAACACACCCCAGTCGAGAAACTGCCTCCGAATCTTCGGCGCCCCCTCCAACAGCCGGAAGCTGTCCGGGTTGATCAATTGCAACGGCAGGATCTCTGCCAGTTGCGCGGCGCTGCGGGCATTCTGCCCGTCGATACGGATCTGGAACTCGCCCTGACGGTCCCGAGATATCCCCAACGCACTGTGTCCGCCCTCGGCCAATTCCACCTGACCAAACACCGTGCACGCCAATTGCTCGTACTGAATCACGGGTAAAAGGCGGGTGCTGCGAAACGAACGGGCAAGCCCCAGCAGATGAATGGCTTCCAGAACACTGGTTTTGCCGCTGCCGTTGGCGCCGTAAAGAATGTTGATTCGGGGAGAGGGGGAGAAGGTCACCGGGTGCAGATTGCGCACCGCGGTGACCGAGACGCGACTTAAGGACATCTAGCTTCTGCTGAGCATGATTACAGACGCATCGGCATGACAACGTAGGCCGAGTCGTCGTTGTCGGACTCTTGCACCAGCGCACTGCTGTTGGAGTCTGACAGGATCAGGCGAACCTGCTCGGTGGTCATCACGCCCAATACGTCGAGCAAGTAGCTCACGTTGAAGCCGATTTCCAGATTGCCGCCGTTGTACTCGACGCCCACTTCTTCTTCCGCTTCTTCCTGCTCCGGGTTGTTCGCCTGGATCTTCAGTTGACCATTGGCCAATTGCAGACGAATGCCGCGGTACTTCTCGTTGGAGAGAATCGCGGTGCGGCTGAAGGCTTCACGCAGGGCCTGACGGTCGCCGAGTACCAGCTTGTCGCCACCTTTGGGCAGAACGCGCTCGTAATCCGGGAATTTGCCGTCGACCAGTTTCGAAGTGAAGGTGAACTCACCAGTGGTCGCACGGATGTGGTGCTGACCCAGGACGATGCTGACAAGACCGTCCGGCTCGGTCAGCAGGCGCGCCAGTTCAAGGATCCCCTTGCGCGGCACGATGACCTGGTGACGATCCGGCTGACCGATATCTGCCTTCATCGAGCACATGGCCAGACGGTGACCGTCGGTGGCCACGGCGCGGATGATGCCTTCGGACACTTCCAACAGCATGCCGTTCAGGTAATAACGCACGTCCTGCTGGGCCATGGCGAAGCTGGTGCGTTCGATCAAACGACGCAGTTTGCTTTGCTCCAGGCTGCAAGTCAGCGAACCCGGGCCTTCTTCCACCGTCGGGAAGTCGTTGGCTGGCAGGGTCGACAGGGTGAAGCGGCTACGGCCAGCTTTCACGACGAGCTTCTGCTCATCGACCTTGATGTCGATCAGCGCGTCGTTCGGCAAGCTCTTGCAGATGTCCATCAGCTTGCGCGCAGGCACGGTGATGGAACCTGGATCAGCCGGTTCTTCGAGTTGCACACGACCGACCAGCTCGACTTCCAGGTCGGTACCGGTCAGCGACAGTTGCTGGCCTTCGACAACCAGCAGCACGTTGGAGAGCACCGGCAAGGTCTGTCGGCGCTCGACAACGCCTGCGACCAGTTGCAGGGGTTTCAACAGGGCTTCGCGTTGAATGGTGAAATGCATGGTCTAGTCCCTTGCCTTAATAAGCTGCGCTGGTGTTCATCAAGTGGTCAGTGTACGCAGCAGGTTCTTGTAGTCCTCGCGGATGTCCGCGTCGGATTCCTTAAGTTCGTTGATCTTGCGGCAGGCGTGCAAAACGGTCGTGTGGTCGCGGCCGCCAAACACATCGCCGATTTCCGGCAGGCTGTGGTTAGTCAACTCTTTGGAGAGGGCCATTGCAACCTGACGCGGACGTGCGACCGAGCGTGAACGACGCTTGGACAGCAAGTCGGAGATCTTGATCTTGTAGTACTCGGCGACAGTGCGCTGAATGTTATCCACAGAGACCAGTTTGTCTTGCAGCGCCAACAAGTCCTTCAGGGATTCGCGAATCAGCTCGATGGTGATATCGCGGCCCATGAAGTGCGAGTGGGCAATCACGCGTTTAAGCGCGCCTTCCAGCTCCCGGACGTTGGAGCGAATACGCTGGGCAATAAAGAACGCCGCATCGTGTGGCAGATCGACTTTGGCCTGGTCGGCCTTTTTCATCAGGATCGCCACGCGGGTTTCCAGCTCCGGCGGTTCGACGGCAACCGTCAGGCCCCAGCCGAAGCGGGACTTGAGGCGCTCTTCGAGGCCTTCGATTTCTTTCGGATAGCGGTCACTCGTGAGAATGACCTGCTGGCCACCTTCAAGCAGGGCGTTGAAGGTGTGGAAGAACTCTTCCTGGGAACGTTCCTTGCGGGCGAAGAACTGAATGTCATCGATCAGCAGGGCGTCCACCGAACGGTAGAAGCGCTTGAATTCGTTGATGGCGTTCAGTTGCAGCGCTTTGACCATGTCGGCCACGAAACGCTCGGAATGCAAGTACACGACCTTGGCATTCGGGTTCTTCTTTAATAGGTGGTTACCCACAGCGTGCATCAAGTGGGTTTTACCCAAGCCAACACCACCATAAAGGAAGAGCGGGTTGTAACCGTGCTTGGGGTTGTCCGCCACTTGCCAGGCCGCGGCCCGGGCCAGTTGGTTGGACTTACCTTCGACGAAATTCTCGAAAGTGAACGTGCGGTTCAGGTAGCTGGTGTGCTTGAGCGCGCCTTCAACCTGGACCGTGCGCTGTTCGGCACGGACCGGGGCCTGTTGCGAGCTGGCGCCGGCCATCGGGTCGAAGCTGTCGCGGGACGGCTCCTCACTGACGTCGGCAATCTTTTGGGTTGCACGTTTGGTCTGTGTGGCGACCGGGGCAGGTGCTTGCGCGCTGACTGGCGCTTGAGCAGCCTGGGCCTGGGAAGCCGCAGCGGCCAGCGGGGCATTGGGTGCCGCACGCGGCGCCGAACTGCGTTTGCTGCCTATTAATAAGGAAAGCGCCGGCGCCATGCCATTGCCATGCTCATCGAGCAGTTCGAGGACGCGGCCCAGGTACTTTTCGTTGACCCAGTCGAGAACAAAACGATTCGGTGCGTAAACACGCAACTCGTCGCCTTCGGCTTCGACCTGTAGTGGACGGATCCAAGTGTTGAATTGTTGGGCAGGCAGCTCATCGCGCAAAAGCTCCACGCACTGCTGCCAAAGTTCCACTGACAC